>CAVSTJ010000001.1:0-2399371 GCA_963730795.1 uncultured Acidobacteriaceae bacterium
CGCCTCTCCCCTGGACCGTGTGACTCCGTGATGAACCATCACAGACAGCTCAGGGGTGAAGCGCGCAGCTTCTTTTTGCCAGTTCCCGACCACCGACGTTGGACAGACCAGAAGCACCGGGCGCGCTGCCCCGGCACGGCGATCCCGCTGGATCAAAGCCAGCGTCTGAATCGTCTTCCCGAGACCCATATCGTCGGCAAGACACGCTCCCAATCCCCATTCGCGGACGAACGCGAGCCAGGAGTATCCGCGAACCTGGTAGGGCCGCAGCTTCGCATGAAGACCGTCGGGAACAGGAGCTTCTTCGAACGGAGTGTGCCCTTCCAGGCGCTGAATCAGATCGCCAATCCAGCCTTCCGCGGAGACACCGGTAAACTCAACGGAGCCGGGAGGCCTGGCCGCGCCCAAAGCAATACGCACTGCCTCGCGCGCGTTGATCTGGCCGGTACCCTTCTTCCAGAAATCGAGGGCGGCCTGAATCTCCTGCGCACTCATCTGGACCCACTGCCCTCGAAACTTCACCAACGGAGCTTTCATTGCCGCCAGCGCGCGCAATTCCCGCAACGAGACCTGTTCGCCGCCGATCGAGACTTGCCATTCGAACTGCAGCAGTTCGTCCAGCGAGAGCCCGCTGCCCTTCTGGAACGGACTCTTCACGTGTGCGCCGAGACTCACCCGCGCTCTGGTTCCCTTTCGGCTCCACCAGGCCGGCAGCATCAGACCAAAGCCGGCCTCTTCGAGTGCACCGGCTGTGGTGTTCAGGAATTCGAATGCCGCATCCGTCTCGATTTCGTATCCGGTCGGAGCTGCGGAACGCAAGCTCTCTTCGATGCGAGGCGAGATGGCCGAGGCCTGTCCCAAAGAAAACAGCAGGTGCTCGCGCGGCTTGAAATCGCCCTTGGCCCAGACCGGAGGCTTGGTCCCTTTCAGCTTCCAAACGGATTCAGCCGGAATCAACAGGCTCGGATCGCTGCGGGCTTGGAGAAAATATCGTACTCGCCACAAGGGCCTCTCATCGGATTCCGGCTCTTCCAGACGAAAGCATAAGCGATAGGGAGCAGCGCTCGAAAAGGCAACCGGACGGCTCCAGGCGCGCAATTGCGCCTCAAACGCTTCGAGATCGCCGTCAGCTCCGGTAATTTTCGCCTTTGGCGTATGTAGCGCCTCGATCCAGCGGTCGTGCAGTCCGGGACCGGATCGCTGGACGGCTTTTGAAGATGAGCGAACAATCTCATCGACGAGTGAGTCCAGAAATTCGGTCAGGAGTATCGAGCCTGAAACATCCGGCGTCATCGCACGCGCCGCATGAGGCATAGCAGCTACAAGTCCATGTAGCCGGTCCTCATCGCGCCCTACATAGACCGCGCGCCAGCGTGCGCAGAACCGCCCATCTTCCCGCACCAGATCCGGTAGGAACTGTTGCCTCGCTACCAGTGCCCCCGCAAATCGCATTGCTGCCGCCCAATACGCAAGGTCGACGCCGGCCATTACGCCGGGTTGAAGCATTTCTTTCCCTGCAGTAAGGCAGAGAAACTCCAGAGCCGCCGCGGGCCGGAGCGAGAGCGTTTCCACCTGCCAGGATCGAAGATCTGAGGCCTTCTTTCCGTGAACCTCAGGCCCCAAGAGCGGGCTTGATGACACAGGCGTCTTATCGAAGGATGGCAGCAGAACTTCGTGACTTACTACCTCGGCGCGCGGGGCTTTGACGCTGATGCTTTCGAGGATCTCCGCAAGCTGTTCGTAGCTCGCGCTGAATGGATGCACACCGGGTCTGGCGGGAATACCGTCGCCGATTGACGACTCACCCCACAAAACAAGGCACCGATCAAGAAAGCCTGCATGGATCACGAACATGAAAACTGTCGCCGAAAGGTTAGCATTCTGCAGGAATGAAGGCGTCCATAATTGGAGACAGGGTCGCAGTTGCGGCCTTGATCCCTGCAAGCCGCCCACTAAACTCAGGCCTTTCAACGCCGCCGGTACCCTTATGCCTCTTGTGTCCGGCCTGAACACCGCTGATCAGCATTGTTTATGGCGTTTCAGGAGCCGCTTAGATTCCCCAGCAGACTGGCAAGGGAGGAGCGGCTGGCCTCCCCAGAACGCTATCGGTAGCGCTGTGAAAATTGGGACTCGTTGGATGTGATTCGCCGATTTCCAGCGCACCGGCATGTGCTTTCGAGCCACTTCCGCAAATCCGATCTTCGCCCAGAAGCGAAATGAACACCGCGATCCTACCGAATGGGCTCGCGGCACGCTACGTGTTGCGCACTGACGACCGCTCATCAACAACAGAGCGCCGATCTCGCATGGAACTGGTTCTCCGCCCCCTTTGATTGGATTGTCTTGTTGTCTCAAAGCCAAGGCAGCGAGCTCAGACCCAATCTCGGTTCAGGTTCAAACAATCGTTCGCGACCTCTCGGGAGCAAGCGACTGAGGCACCCCTCTGAGGCATCGACAAACAAGCCAAGTGGCGGCAGACCCCATTCGTTTACTGCGCCCGTTCTGGGGCGGCCGGACGCCTGATTCTATTGAGGATCGCATCTTCGGGTGAGTAGAGTCGGATTGTGAAGATTCGAATGAACCTCACCGGAAGGAAGCCAATGTGATTCAAGATGATCGCCAAGCGTCTTGCCCTGCACGTACAAGTCGAGCGGCCAATCGGATCGAGATTTCAGCGCATCCTGATTCGCCGATGCCACAATAATTGAGCGGTTTTCACCCGAGACCGCAAAGGACACTTAGCACCAGTCACGCTCGTGACTCCGAACGGGTTACAATAGCGACTCGTTCGCGCTATGAAATGGGAATGAGCACAGACCGTCCATGGCGGCATGGAACTGACGGAAGTGTCCCGACCATGGAGGGGCTTGTTCGCGACCGATCAGGGTAAGATGCCGAGCGTCATATGCGGACTAAGGACAGGAGAAAGCGATTTGGGGAAGTCAGCCAAGCACGGTGTGAGGAGAAAGAAAATGAAGCAATATACATTTCTTTTTAAACTTGCGATGAGCATAGCCGGAATTCTCATCCCCGCTCTTGCGCCGGCTCAACATAATCAGTTGTCGCTAAAGCAAGGGACTTACGTGGTGGCGTCCTCTGATTGCAAGGAACCGGCATTCGCCGTGATGAAGAGCTGGGATGGAGTCGGATTCTCTGGACCACACTCCAGCAAGTGCACTCACGCGTGCTGAGCAGGCAGGGAAACCAGTTTACGATGAGCACAACTTGCGCTGCCCTGGGAGACGGCACTCCAGATCGGTCAGGTTATGTTGACAATTTCTTGCTGACTGGGCTGTCGAACACCCGTTTTAACGTTCGCGAGGACAAGAAACCCCATCCGGAAACCACGTACCAATGGTGTCCCGCGGAAGAGTCGGAACACCCAAAGGGAAAGCCGTAAAGGGTAATTGTTGCCAAGAGTGCAGTCAAACCATTTCGCGCGCCCACGTTCCGGCACTCCGACTCGATGGTGATAAGCCCGCGTGTAGCCGAAAAACTCGCAATGGAAGTTGACCGCTTACAACAATCTTCCCGGCTGTTAACGGCCGCGGAGAGGAAGCGGTCCTTGAACCTTATTCGCCGCAGTTCGCTAGCGCCAAAGCGTGGCGCGTACCCCTTGCTCTCGGCTCCCGCCGGCATGACCGGCCAACCCCATCAGGTGAGATCCGTTCATGGGTATCAACGAGAACACCTTTTGAACCGAGTTCGGCAGGGCCGGGCTTAAGGAGACATATGCAAACTTCATCCGAGTTGAGCAAGCAATTTGATTACATCGTCTGTGGGAGCGGAAGTTCAGGCTCTGTCGTCGCTGGAAGACTTGCCGCAAATCCCGAAGTCAGCGTGCTGCTCATTGAGGCGGGCGGAAGCGACGAGACGGAGCTGGTACTAGATACCGACCGTTGGCCCATGAATCTTGGCGGCGAACTCGATTGGAGCTTCATCACGGAACCGAACCCGAACCTGAACGGGCGTTCCATCCTTTATTCAATGGGGAAGGTTCTGGGCGGCGGCTCCAGCATCAACGTCGGAACTTGGTCCAGGGGGCACCAAGGCGGATTGGGACATGTACGCCGCCGAAGCCGGTGATCCGAATTGGGGATATGACGCCGTCCTCGAACTTTACCGGAGTCGAGTGGAGGACTGGACAGGTGTTCCTGATCCGGACTTCTACGGGGTGGGCGGTGCGATGCACGTGCAGCCTGTGGATCATCCGGACTCCTTTTCTCTTGCGATGCTCGATGCCGCAGAATCATCCGGACTGAAGCGATTCGCAAACTCCGGCGGTCAAATGATGAGGGCGAGCGGGGGATGCGCCGTCGTAGACAACATCATTCACAACGGAAAACGGCAGTCTGCTTACCGTTCCTACATCTATCCTCGGCTGCAGCAGTCGAACCTCACCGTTCTGACGGGCGCCCTGACAACCAGCATTCTCTTTGAAGGCAGCCGCGCAACCGGCATCGAGTTCGAGCACCAAGGCCAGCTTCACCAAGCCAAAGCAAGATTAGAAATCGTGCTCTCGCAAGGCGCCATTCAAACACCGAAGCTGCTGATGCAGTCCGGGATCGGCGACCAGGAAGAACTTGGAAAGTTTGGCATTCCCGTGCGTCAACACTTGCCCGGCGTGGGACGCAACCTGCATGATCATGTCGCGCTGGCTCTGGTCTGGAGGCGACCGATGCGCCTCTGCCGCAGATAGCCAGAAGTGCAGCCGTCGCGTTTTGGAAAACAGACCCGGCACTGGATGCGCCCAACTTCTATACCTATGGAATCGGCGTCCCATTCCTCACACCTGAGAACGCAGCTAAGTATCCGCCTCCGCAAGCCGCCTGGACGCTCTTCATGGGAATGCGGCCAGCGAGTAGAGGCTCAATCCATTTGACAGGGGCTAAAGCTTCCGACCCACTGCAAGTTCGAGCCAACTACCTTTCGGACCCCAGCGATCTTACAAATCTCAAGCTCGGTGTGCAACGTGCTCGTGAAATCGGCAATGCCGCTGCCCTTCGTCCCTACACGAAACGCGAGCACGCCCCTGCAAACCTGAACGGCGCGGCCCTGGAAGAATATATCCGCAACGGTCTTGTCACGTTCTGGCATCAATCGGGCACGGCAAAGATGGGACGCGACTCCATGTCGGTCGTTGACAGCGAACTCAAGGTCTATGGCGTCGAAGGTCTTCGTATAGCGGACGCCTCTATCCTGCCGCGCGTAACAACCGGAAACACAATGGCGCCTTGCGTCATTATCGGCGAACGTGCCGCTGATCTTTTGCAGAAAGCACACGGCGCAGAATGACGAGGCCGAGGCGTTGAACGATCTGGCGCTCAGTCCTCCAGATCGGCATCCGAAAGTGGCCGTCATCATGGGAGTGCTCCTTTCAGTCAAATACCCGGGCCTAAAGGAGAATTCTTAAATCGATGGGCTGTCGGCTGAATCAACAAGTGGTTTTAGCATTCCTCGTTGGCATGATCGACACTTCGCTCTCAAGCATTGGATTGGGTTTGTGACCTAGAAACGATTCAAGCTACTCTGCTTGGAGCGACAGTGTAGCTATTGTCCCTTCGCCATAGGGCCTTGCGCACGGTCGATCTTACTCGTGGCGCATAAGTCCAGACTGCCAGAATGGGCGATCAATTCGCGACCTCACCCTTGCACCAGAACGACAGCATACGACACAGGGCGAGGTCCGCACGGCTGATGACCGCCAGCAAAATGAGACGTGTCGCCGGCCCATAATCGAGCGGACTGATCGCCGTTCTTGGCAAGCTTTGCCCACTCAGTAATCTGCTTTCACTCTACTCGCTCCTTGCTCGTCCATGTGATTTGTCTCGTCAGTAAGGGCGTGCACATTTGACGAGCCTCCATATGAACAGTTGTTAGAGACAGGTAACCGCATAGCGCTTGCCCCAGGCGGTTCACAAAACAACTCCGCAATCCAAGATCTATGCACTCGAGTGAAATCACCCTATACGAGGCGCCGATGTATATCTAAGCTTTTGATGATTATGTCGGTGTTAAATTCCGATTTGCTACCTGTGTATCGCCTCGGAAAGCACGGCCGGCGGGCGCTCAGTGTGAAAGCAACCTTCAGAAGCGCTTTGACACTAGTTCAATCTCGACTGGTCCTCGAGCTGCAGTCGGCTTCGTTGCTTCTGGTTTAGCTTTCAAACCAAAGGCCTCCTGGATGCCGCCACGAAAATGCCAAGCGTTTCTTGGCGGGACCACTTCGAAGGCTCGACATTCACATCCAGTCTCTCTCCAACTCGGCCTACGTTCTCGCGTCGTGAAAGCCGAAGACTCACTCGGAGCTCACAACCTTCACGCGCTGGCTCGAGAGTGCTTAGGCCTAGCTCGGATGTGGCACTACTCCGTTGGTCTATTGCCGGAAAACCCTGACACATCGATCGTATGCACCGCACACATAGTGCCCGGATAAATGTGTGTCTTCGATCAATGTTTAAGCAGGTTTGGCGTGTTTTTCCTTGTGCGTCACCTATGCCATTCCTCCGACCTCATCGGCCGTTAGGGGAAGGCGGGTCCCGGTACGCACTTTGCCACACAGTTGTTTACAACCGTTAATTGGCGCGGCTACACTCGTTTCATCTGAGGCGCTGAGCGAATAGAAACGCTAGTCGCCAAAAGAGAGCTGACGAGAGTCGGACTCTCCCGTTCGCGGTTCCACCCCGAGAAATTACGCTGTGACGAAAGTGGGCGAAGCCTGCCCAATGAGAGACAAAATGACTGAACTCCCCTGGTATGCGCTGAAAGTTCGATCCCGTTCCGAGATGCTCGCCATAGCGTCTTTGGACCACTACGGCTTCGAATCCTATTGCCCGCATACGAAAACCCAAACTCAATATTCTGATCGCTTAAAGACGGCAGCAAAGCCTGTTTTTCCGGGCTATTTATTCTGCCGGTTCGAACTTTCGAGCAAAGCCAAGGTACTTGCGAGCAGCAGTGTCGAACGCGTGATTGGCTTCGGGTCACAACCTATCCCCGTGCCGGCGTCTGAAATTGACGCAGTTCGTCGCATGGTGGATCAAGGTGCTGTCGCGGCTCCCATCCCAAAACTGGGCGATCGGATCCGCATCATAGCTGGGGCTCTGAAAGGGATGGAAGGGATTCTCGTGCGTGAAGACGCTCGAAACCGCTTTCTTGTATCCGTACAACTTCTTCAAAGGTTCGTTTCGCTCACCATCGATAGATGTGTGGCCGAAACGGTATAGGCCCACGTACACGATTTCGTTTCTCAAAAAATCATATGGCCATTCGCGAACCTAAAAACAAAACCATCAGTTTTCGTTTATCTGACCAGGAGTACACGGTAGCCGAGCAAATCTGCCACGAGCAGAGCTTTGAGAGTATGTCTCACTTTGCTCGCTGTGCCGTGCTGGCCTACAGCGAAAACCCGCCCGGAACGGTAGATGCCGCAGAGCTGACCGCTATGAAGCGGCGTGTGGACACGGTGATGAAACAAATTGCCGAACTTACGAAGCGCGTCGGAACAGATTTGTCATTCGACTCCGAAAAACGGACAGACAGACTCAGCGAGGAGAATTGATATGAACTTCACCAGACCACTTAGTGCGATATTCGCCGTGCATGTGGCGCTCCTGCTCGCATCGGCACAAACCGCGACTGATCCTCGCACCCGCCCCATGCTTGATAGCAATCTTCCGATGGAAGTGGTGGGTCCGGATGACCTGCTATCACTTTCAGTCGCCGATTGCATTGACTTAACCAAAACATTTCGTGTCTCGAAAGACGGCAAATTGATGTTGCCGCTGTTGAAGGAACCGCTGACCGTGAGCGGCTTAACCCCTCCGGCCATTTCAGGTCTCGTCGCCCAGGAGTTGGTGAAGGGTCAAATCCTGGTCCAACCCGTGGTTTCGGTTCAAGTTTTGGAATACAGGAGCCATATGGTCACGGTCGCGGGAGCGGTTAAGCACCCGGGACAGGTGCAGGTCGCTGGGCGAATGACACTGCTCGACGTGCTTTCGGCAGCAGATGGAGTATCTCCGGAAGCTGGCGCCGTCCTCATCCTGACCACCAAACACGCGGAGACGAGGCTGGTAATTCCGCTCAAGAAGCTCCTGGAGTCGCCCACCGTTGAGAACAATCCCGTACTCACGGGCGGTGAAGAAGTGCGTATACCAGAGGCGGCCAAAGTATACGTGATGGGAAACGTCAAAAAGCCTGGCGTTTTCACTTTGCATGATGCCCAGACTACTTCTGTACTCAGGGTGATGGCCGAATGTGAAGGCACGCTGCCGTTTGCGAGAGCAACAGCTTATATCTATCGTCAGGACGAGAGCGGGAAGCGAACAGAAATTCCCGTCGAATTGAGCGCACTTCTAGCGCGCAAATCGCCGGACGTGGCTCTTTTTGGTTCCGATGTTCTCTACGTTCCCGACAACAAAGGAAAGCGCCTCGGAGTTGGTGTCCTGGACCGTATCGTCCAACTCGGCTCTACCGGTGCAACTCGGGTAATGGTGCCCTGATCAGTGACAAAAGCCCAAGGGAACCTGAACAAAATGGAAAAACAATTACTACAACTAACACCTCAGCCTGTTGCACCCGTGTCGCCACTTTCGATGGTGGTTACGGATGAAGAGACCGCCAACGCATCGGTTAACTCCTTCTTTGCTCTTCTGGCACGCCGAAAGTGGAGAATTCTGGGGTTCGTCGTCCTAAGCGTTGCCGCTACGGTCGGGCTCGTTCACCGCATGCGCCCTCTCTATGAAGCGACCGCAAAGATCGAAATCGATCATCCGGGCGGCGGCGGAGTGGTGGGACCCGAGGCGGCTGCAAATGGCAATCCGGTGAACGATATGGATCAGATCGTCACCACGAACCTGGAGGCCATCACCGCGGGCGCTGTGCTTCGTCCAGTGGTAGAGCGGTATCACCTGCTCGAAGAAGAAGGCCAGTTAAAGGGCAAAACAGAGAAACAAATCGACGAACTACGCCGGGGAGCAATCAAGCTCAAGCAGCTTCAGATAAAGCGTCCGGCCAACAGCTATGTCATTGAAGTCTCCTATCGCGCCCACAACCCTAAGCTCGCAGCCGATGTCGCGAACGCCATTGCAACCGCCTATGCGGACCGTTCTACCGAGCTGCAAGTTCAAACAGCATCCGACCGCGCGGCGGCAATGGAAGGACAGATTGCGGAGCTCAAGGCCAAGATGTTGCAGTCCGGGAAAACACTCGCCGGCTTCGAACAGCAACTCGGGATTCTCGACCCCGACCAGAAGACCAGCCTGCTGACTACACGTTTGAACCAGCTAACTGCGGAGCTAACGACGGCGCAAGACGAGCGCGCCCGCAGAGAAGCAGCGCTAACAGCCATCCAGGCGAAAACGGTCGCAGCCGCACAATCGACAGCGCAGGGAGAAACCTTAGCGCGGCTGCAAGAGAAGTTGAACGAGGCGCGGCAAAAGTTTGCGCAGGTGAAGACCATCTATGGGCAGAACCATGCCGAATACCGCAAGGCTGAGAGCGAAGTTGCTGAGCTGACCGCTCAACTCACAGAGGACCGATCAAATACAGAGGCACGCGTCACCTCGGTGTACCAGCAGAGTCTCGATCACGAGAAGAGCCTGGCGGCAATGATCAGCCGGACAAAGGGTGAGATGGATGGACTCGGTGGAGCGCGGCATCACTACGAACAGCTAAAGGGTGAGGCCGAAGGGGACAAGCAGCTTTATACCGAATTGACACGGCGTATCAAGGAATACCAGATCAATGGAACATTCCGTCACAGTCTGGCCCGCGTGATCGATCCGGCAATGCCAGCGAGCGCCGCGGTGTTTCCTAATGTGCCAATGTTTGTCGGTGGCGCGCTGCTGGTGTCTCTCGTACTTGGCGTCCTCGGCGCTTTGTTATTCGACTCGCTGGACCAGACCTTAGTAGCGCCAGAACAGGTGATGCGCGACCTGAGGATCGAAGTACTCGGAGCTCTGCCAGACGTGAAGCGCCAGGCGGCCGAGGCTCTTGCCAAGCCGGGACTGGTTCCAACGCAACCTTCCGCCGCGCGCTCCTTGTCGCATTACGAAGGAGCCATTCGGACGGTTCGGAACATGATCGCGCTGACCGATATCGACGCGGACAAACGATCCATCCTGTTCACGAGCGCGCTCGAAAGCGAAGGCAAGTCCACCACGCTCGCTCAGTTGGCAAGGGCTTATGCGGCGCAAGGTCAGAGAATTCTTGTCATTGATGGCGATCTGCGCCGCCCGAGCATGCACAAGCGGCTGAACCTTGGTTACGAACCAACACTCGGCTTGGGCGGAGCCCTTCAAGGCCTTTACTCCTGGCGCGATGCCATTCTTCCGGTTCCGTCAACGCCGAACCTAAGCGTGTTGCCGGCAGGGGAAGTTCCCGCTAAGAACCCGGCGGATTTGGTCACGAGCGGCATAGCCAAGCTGATTCGTCATGCAACTCGCGAATACGATCTAGTCCTGGTCGACGCCCCGCCCCTCTTTGGATGCGCGGAAACGCTGCAAATGAGCGTGGCCGTCGATTCGGTTGTCCTGGTGGCGCGAGCCGGACATACCTCCGGCAAGCTCGTGATGAGCGCTATTGCAAACCTCCAACGGTTTCGCGGGAATCTCCTGGGCGTAGTTTTGAACCGGGTCGACGGACGCAATCAGCAAGACGCTTACGGCTACGGATATGGACAAGGGGTAAGCTCGTCGCGAAAGCAGATCAGCGCGCCACAAGTCGTCCACGATTAATGCGCGAAAGCAGACGAGGACACGAAACATCATGAAACGGCTTCTATCATTTCAAACCTGGCGGCGCAAGAGCAATGGTGCCCGATCTCTGTCGTTGCTTGCTCTCACGCTTGGCATTGGCGGCATTTTCAAGGCAGCGGCCTTCTGGCGCGAGACCTACATTGCGGCCAGCTTCGGAGTCTCGGCGGAAACAGACGTCTACTTCGGGCTTCAGCAAATTCCTTTGGCGATCCTGACCTTTACGCTAGGGGCCTTTGGCCTTGCCTTTACTCCGGCTTACTCGCGGGCCCGGAAAACTGAGGAAGGGCCGATCTGGACAGGCGGCATTCTGATGCTCGCACTGGTCCTGGGACTGACTGGTTCCGCTATCACGATGCTCGCCAAACCCTTTCTTCTCGCGGCCATTCATGCGCAAGATTCGCCTACAGCCGATTTGACGATGCTGCTGCTGAGTCTCTCGTATGCACCCATTTTTCTCAGCGGGTTATGGGTGTGTATGAATAACGCTGCCGGGAGATCGATACAGTCCCTCATCGTGACAGGATTGCCATACCTGCTGATGACGCTCAGCCTGGTCGTGATTTGTCTTAAATCCGGAACGCAGACCTGGAGTTTGCCGGGTTCCTGGCTGGCTGGTTTCGTGACCACAGCATTAATCGGGATCTCCGTTATCGTGAAAACCGAACGGTTTCCTGCAGACCTGGCCAGCACCTTTGCCTTAGTCAAGCTGAAGTCTTTCCGGCGATTCCTGGGCCAGCTAGGATCGTCGGTCCTCGAGAATGCGGGCTTCATTTCGAACCAGCTACTCATGGTCGCCTTCTTCGGCATGTCAGGCCCGGGAGCGATTACCGCAAACAATTATGCGATGCGTATCGGGATGCTCGGCTTTGGAATCCTGACTATCCCAATTTCTCAACTGACACAATCTCGTCTCTGCACGGCGACCTCGGCCGAAGCACGACGAACACTATTTATCCGACAACTGACGACGATGGCTCTCGTCATTGGCAGTGCTGCCACTATCCTGTTTTTCTTCCGGGAAGATGTCGGCCGCCTGGTTTACCTTCGCGGACACTTTCCGGAAACGCAGCTACAGTTTGTGGTAAGCCTACTTCCCGCGTGGTTAAGTTACTTCGTCGTGATTTCGCTCAACGCCGTTGCCTCTCGTATGTTGTTCGTTCGGCATGAAGGTATCCGCTACACCCGCACCATGCTATCCGCTTACGCTATCGCGAATCTGCTCCGTCTGGCGACTCTTGGCCACACTGCTCCAGCAGCCATTGTCTGGTCATCGGTCATCGCGGAAGGCGCCGCATTGTTGTGGAACGTGCGACGTTGCCTCATGCGCGAGGAGCAAGAGCAATTGCGAGCGCTGAATATCGCGGCCGCTCCGGTTTCGGTCTAATCACATGGTTGGAAGCTCCCAAAAATCGGCCGCTATGCTTTCCTGCATTCTGTCGTTTGCATTGCCGGTCTTATTAGCTCTCTATTGGCCCTTAACTGGTCTGCATTTTACTTGGGTTGGGAGCGCCGTACGTGGCTCGTTGTTCGCGATCACGGGCTTATTCGCAATGTTGTGGTGGAAGGCGCCAATCACGGACAGTGAGCGGAAATGGGGCGGCGTGCTGATGGCATATCTGACTTTGCTGACCCTCAATGCAGTGCCGGCAGAGCAGATGGCACGCTCTCTCCAGAATTCACTACGCATCCTTTTTCTGCTCGTATTCTGCCTGATTTTGGCGCGGGCGTTTCGTCATCTTCCCACCCGCCGCGCCTTCGGAGTCGGCGCTTTGGTGTCGGCGCTGCTTCTGAGCGTCTACATCCTCGGATGCTATCTGACTTTTGTAGGGACAGCTATGCCGACCTACGTGAGTACGCGTATTTTCAAGGCGACGGTTGGGCATGTTCTCGGCGTAGGCCTTAATCCGCTGGGATTTTCGACTGCGTTCTTTTGCATGTTGGCAGCTTGCACGCTCCGCATGTCATGGATGCTGAGTGCAACCTTGTGTGTCGTGATCTCGATCTGCAGCATCTTTACGGGCTCGCGCACCCCCTTGGCTCTCATGGTCGTTAGTCTGCTTGTGGTTCTGGTGGTTGAGCTTTGTCGTAGCTATCCCAAATGTCGCCTCTTTTCGCTATGGGTGCTCCTACCCGTGCTGATGCTGGCAGGCGGATTCGAACTGAGGAACGGTATCGACATGAAGGAGCTGTCGGTCATAACCGAGAATCGAACCGATCTCTGGACGGTCGCGTGGGCAAAATTTACCGAAAGACCACTGACTGGTTATGGCGCCGATTCCTGGGGCGACGACTTGATTCCGAGACTGCCTGGCTTTTACGAACAAACATCTGTGATCGTTGAGAACCACGCAGGCGGCTATCACAACGCTTACTTCACGCTGCTTGCTGAAGAAGGCATTTTCATCTTTGCGTTCGCGATTTTCGTGTTGATTTCCGCTTTCGGCAGCGTAAACCTTGCGAGCGGAAACACACGTCAGGACCGGCAACGTCGAGCCATGCTTTTGTTCACACTCATTTTTCTGGTATTGCGCGGCTTGATTGAAGTTCCTGGCTGGTTTGGGTATGGAGAAGATCCCGCCGAGTTTTCCTGCTATGCGTTGCTGGCACTGATCATCACCTCAAGTTGCGAAGCTCGCTCATCCAGGAGGTCCCCGGTTAGAGCTGCCGGCGTCTCTCCCCTGCTGTTATCCCAGGTGAGGTTAGCCAAATGAAGAGAACCGCAACCGTGGTATTACACACTCCTGAACCAGGATCGGGGGCCGGCCGCTATGTCTATGAGTTGACGCGCGCCCTTGCCTCTGAAGGCTGGCGGGCGACCTTGCTGGCACCGGATAACTTCGAATATCGACATAATTTAGGAAGCGAACGGGAGGTGGAGTTCTCCCCTCTCGGGACGCGCGCTACCGAAAGCGGACGCGCACTCTTGAGTCGCACAACCGACAATCTTCGGTTCGTTCTGAAGGCCTGTTGGACGCAATGGCGGAACAGATCCCGGTCTCACGTCATTCACTTTCAGTTCCCGCTGCATTTGCCCTTCGGGTTAGTGCAATTTCTCCTCGCCAGACTGAGTGGCTTAAGAATCGTTTTTACTGCCCACGATCCTCTTCCGCACAAATGGCTCTTTCGAGCCCCATGGAATCGGCTTGAACGCTGGGCGCTGGGATGCGTTTACCGCCTTAGCGACCGGGTAATCGTTCACAGCGACGCAGGCTGGAGAACGCTCACGAAGGAGTTTGGAGTGCCGGTGAGTAAGCTGGCCGTAATCGCGCACGGCCCGTTCTCGCTGCCTCATCGCGGCGAGGCAGCGTTGCCGGGAGATCGGCTCAATGTGCTTCTCTTCGGTGCCTTGCGCGAGAACAAGGGGATTCACCTTGCTATTGAGGCAGTCGGAAACCTTGTCAAGCAAGGCGTCCCGATCCGGTTGACAATTGCCGGTGAGACGCCGAACGGAAAAGAGGAAGCTTACTGGTCCGACTGTAATCGGCTGCTGACTGAATCCTCTGCCCACATAGAGCTTCACAAACGCTATATAGAGGAGCACGAAATACCCGGCCTGCTGGAGCAAGCCCATTGTCTCTTGCTGCCCTACACGACCTTCTCCTCCGATAGTGGGATCGCCGCCCTTGCGTTATCCAACGCCAAGCCGATTGTGGCGACCTCGAGTGGCGGGTTAGGCGAGTTGCTTTGCGCGGCCGAGCTAGGAATCAAAATCGGTGAGCCGACGGTAGCGGGTGTCGAAGAGGCGCTTCGTGCGGCCTGGTTTGCAGGTGCCGACGAACTCGCACGTCTGGGGCGTAATGGCGCGAATTACCTGCTCGAGAACTGCTCCTGGCGCATCGCGGCGCAGAAGACCGGCGCGCTTTACAGAGAATTGTCTGCAAAACGGAATCAAGCTGCATAGAACGGGGGAAACGTATGAAAGTTTTGTATTTAGTAACGAAAAGCGAGCGCGGGGGTGCACAGGTTCATGTTCTCGATCTGATTCGTGCGCTCGGCGAACGCGTTGAGCCCATCGTGGCCTGCGGCGATGACGGATTCCTTATTGAAGAGTGCCGCAAGCTGGGAGTCGAGACACATGTCGTCCCGGAACTCGTGCATCCTGTTCGCCCGTTTAAAGATGCCCGTTGCGTTTTGGCAGTTGGTGCTCTGCTTCGGCGATGCCGAGCAGATCTCATCCACGCACATACCGGCAAAGCCGGCCTGATCGCACGCTTGGCGGGGTGGCTTACCCAAACCCCCTCTCTTTATACTGTCCATTCGTGGAGCTTTGTTGGCACAAGCCGATCGACGGCTGCCATCGCGGTCTGGCTCGAACGCGCGGCGCGCCTGGCCGGCGGTACCGTAATTGAAGTCTGCCGGTCCAACTTCGCCATGGCGCGCAGACGCCGGGTCGTTAGTCCTGCCCATCACCTTATGATTCCGAATGGCGTACCAGATACTCAACTGAGGGCGCGTCCAGTTTCTTCCCGGCCAGTTCGAATCCTGATGGCGGCGCGATTTGTTCTCAACAAGCAACATTCCGTCCTGCTGCAGGCGCTGGCCGGTATCGATCCATCCTCCTGGCACCTGACGCTCGCCGGTGACGGACCCCTCAGGGCAGAGGCGGAACAGCTCTCCGCGCGCTTGGGCATTCGCGATCGAGTTGTGTTCGCAGGCGACACAGACCAAGTTCCATCGCTGCTTGCTGAAAGCGACATCTTCGTCTTGGCAACGCGTTTTGAGAGTTTGCCACTCAGCATTATCGAAGCCATGCGTGCAGGTCTTCCCGTAGTTGCATCTGACGTAGGAGGTGTAGCGGAGTTGGTGACACATGGAACGTCCGGTTATCTGGTGCCTCATTCCGACCCCCACAGCCTGCGGGGACACCTGCACGAACTGATCGCCTCGGATCACACGCGAAGCCGCATGGGACAGACCGGCCGCCTGCAATACGAGCGCCAGTTTACGGTCGAGAAGATGGCGGGAGCTGTTCTCTCTCTCTATCGGGAGCACCGTTATGCCGCTAGCGACAAAGGCTTAATTCTTGAATCAACGGGAGCTCTCTAATGAGCACTGCTACCATTCTTCCCGTCAATCCTACCGGTATGACGAAAAGGAGGGATCTTCGAAGTCCCCTTCCTTCGCTGCGCGGCATGTTTTTGGGAATCGGCGATCTAGGGGCCTTGCTCGTAGCCTCGTTGCTCGCGACCGGACTGCTCATGTTTCCCGCTGCGCCTTTGATGTCCGTTCCTGAGATGAAGTGGCTGATCGTCCCCATCGCGTTGTTTTGCGCGATCGGATTGTATTCGACAACCACGATGCATCCCGCGCTTGAGCTACGAAAGGTTGTTGTCGCTGTCGCGCTCGCGAGTATCGTTTTACCTCTGGTGCATCATTACTCAGGCAGCACCGAGACTCGGGTCGGGATCATCGTGGGGTTCTTTTTGCAAACGGCCTGCGTGATGTGTTTTCGCACTTTGCTTCGTGCAGCAATGATGCGAATGGGGCTATGGTTGACACCTGCTGTCATCATCGGGTCGGGGCCTGTAGTTGAAAGTCTGGTTCAAATTCTTGAGAAGCACAAGCATATCGGGTTCAAGCCCGTTGCCATTCTTACGGATGAAACTCTCGCTAACGAATCGCTCCGCACTCGCCTTCTGATTGAACATCCACTTAATGCGAATCGGCTGCGGGAAGAATATGGCATCGTGCACGCAATCATTGCGGATCACAATGTGCCGAGTGGCGGTCACTCGACTAGTGCGGAACACTATGAGCAGTGGTTTGAGCAGGTCATTGTTATACCCAGTAGCCCTGCAATCGGCAGCCTGTCCGTGAGTACGGTCGATATGGGCGGAATCCTCGGCCTCCAGGTGCCACGCACAAACCTAAACTGGGCCGATAAGGCTCTAAAACGCTCACTGGATTTGATCGTGGCTTCTGCGGCCGCACTTGTTGCTGCGCCGGTATTCGGATTGCTGTATCTCCTTGTGAAGCTGAGCTCCCCAGGTCCTGTGTTTTACGGGCAGCACCGTATCGGCCGGAACGGCGAATACTTCAAAGCATGGAAGTTCCGTTCAATGGTTACCAATGCGGACGTAGTTCTAGAACAACATCTCGAGCGCAATCCGGAATTGCGGACGGAGTGGGAGCTTACTCACAAACTCGCAAACGATCCGCGCGTGCTGCCCGTCGGGAACTTGCTCCGGAAGACCAGCCTGGATGAGTTGCCGCAACTCTGGAATGTCATTCGCGGAGACATGAGCTTGGTCGGACCTCGCCCGATCGTAGACGCCGAAGTGCCTCGTTACGGCAATATCTTCGCTTACTACAAAATGGTGCGGCCTGGCGTCACCGGCATGTGGCAGATTTCCGGACGCAGCAACACGACCTATGCGGAACGCGTCCGCTACGACGAGTATTTCGTGAGAAATTGGTCCATTTGGCTCGATTTGTATATCTTGTTCCGAACCGTGAAAACCGTTCTCTTGCGGGAAGGTGCCTGCTAAGGGCGTCCGGCAGTTGCCGGATCCGTCGGCGCTGACCGTCAGATAAAAATAGATCCGTGAAAGTGCGTATCTAGCCGATATGAAGTTATGGCCTAAGCCATAACCAGATAGTGAGCAAGATCAATGAGGCGAGCGCGGTAAGCACGAGTCGAACGCGGCGTGCGCCATTTTCCAATTCGGAGCGAAACGCCGCAAAGCGGAATTCTTCGTCCTTGTAGGACTCGCATTCGGGCCGTATCGCACTATGCCTTCTCATGAGGAACTACTAGATAATACTATGCCATCCAAAGTTGCCGTTGTGCCGGCAAGAAGACAGGAGCGACCAGGAAGTCTGGTCATCTCGCTCGATTTTGAGCTTCGGTGGGGTACTCGCGACCTGAATAAGCCAGCCAGCGCTGCGCACCTTCTGAACTCGCGCGACGTCGTGTGCCGCCTGCTGGACATGTTTGAGTCAAGGGAGATTTCAGCAACCTGGGCCACAGTGGGCCTATTATTCGCCGAGAGCAGAGAGGAAATCGGCCAGTTTGTTCCCGACCTTCTTCCGACGTACGAGCGAACGAGACTTAATCCCTACGCCGAAAAAGTTGGTTCTGATGAGCAGGATGATCCGCTGCACTTCGCGCCTTCTTTGATTCGGAGGATCCAGGGCTGTCCTCTGCAGGAGATTGGAACCCATACGTTTTCCCATTACTATTGCTGCGAGCCCGGCCAGACCACCGCCCAGTTTGAAGCCGATCTTCAGAGTGCAGTCCGGATCGCTGGCGCGCGCGGCATTAGCCTCCGATCCATTGTGTTTCCCCGCAATCAAGTAAATAGGGAAGTGCTTCCTGTCCTGGTCAAGCACGGTATTGATAACTTCCGTGGAACCGCACGGTCCTGGTTGCATGACGCATCCTCTTTCGCTTCCCAGCGCCGCCTGCATAAACGTGCGCTGCGTCTGGCAGATGCCTACTTACCGATTGCCGGGGAGGATGTCGTGGATTGGCCCGTCAAAGTTGCCAATCATCCTTACGACCTGCGGGCGAGTCGATATTTCCGGCCTTACACTCCGAGTCTGGCCGCCCTTTCAGGACGTGCCCTGCGCAGGATCAAGGATGGCATGGACTTGGCTGCTCGAACCGGGCGGGTTTACCACATTTGGTTCCATCCGGAGGACTTCGGTTGTTACCCGAACGAAAACCTCACACTCTTCAACCAGGTCATAGAACACTTCAGGCAACTCCGCGAAGAATATGGAATGTGTTCTCTGTCCATGGCCGGCGTCGTCGATGCTACCGCCGGAGCTGAGGATAACCAGGCGCGCTCCTTTCTGAGAGCTCTTTCCGCCTAGGATTGTTCGTCACCATCACTCACTCCTATTTACTGAATTTAAGGAAGGTTCACTATGCCCATCGCTGAGCTACTCGCCAGTGGAGACCAGATTTCAGGCTCATCCAAAGCCCGCGAACGCCGCCAGTCGATCCTGCTGCTAATCACGACGCTGACAATCGGAGGCGCGGAGACCCAGATGGTCCGTCTTGCGACGGAGTTGAAGTCCGCCGGTTGGGATGTTGCGGTCGCTTGTATGCTTGCACCGACTACATATGTAAGCATTCTGGAACAGGCGCACATACCGGTGTTCTCGCTCGATATGCCGCGCGGCGTGCCCGACCCCCGTGGGCTGCTGCGACTAGCTCGTCTGATAAGACGTCTCAAGCCTGATGTCCTACATTCGCACATGGTGCATGCGAATTTGCTGGGCCGCCTCACCAGGCTGATTGCACGTGTACCGGTGGTGATTTCGACAGTTCACAATTTGAGGGAAACTTCCGAGAAGGGCGGAGCAACCTGGCATAAAGAGCTGCTCTATAGGATGACGGACTCACTCGCAGATCGAACAACGATCATTGCCCAGAGTGCCTTTGACCGATATGTGAAGGTGGGGGCTGTCCCACGCTCCAGGCTCGAGCTAATTCCAAACGGAGTCGACACAATCCGTTTTGAGCCCTCTCTGAAGCTGCGGTCTGAAAGCCGAAGCCGATTGGGCGTCGGATCAAAGTTCGTTTGGCTTGCGATCGGCCGGTTGGTGGAGCAAAAGGACTATCCCAATCTGTTGCGAGCGGCGCAGACCCTTACGGCGCAGAACTGGGAGATCTTGATCGTTGGCGATGGTCCTCTGGGCACTTCGTTGAAAAAGCTTTCCAGCGAGCTCGGGCTTGAGGAAAAAGTGCGGTTTATTGCCCCGAGCGAAGACGTACGACACATGTACGCTGCGGCGGATGGCTTTGTGATGTCTTCCGAATTTGAAGGAATGTCTGCAGCTTTGCAGGAGGCGATCGCGATGGGGCTGCCGTGCGTCGTGACGGACGCGGGCGCTAACCGCGAGCTCGTCTGTGATGATCTGACCGGCTATGTTGTCCCAATCAGAGACTCGGACCGCCTGGGTAAAGCGATGCAACGGCTTATGACTGCTCCGGCTCTGGAGCGCGAGCAATTCGGCAAAGCCGCCCGGCACCTGGCAGTAACGAATTACGATTTCAAAGCCGTTGCAGAAAGATGGTTCGACTTATACGGGCGATGTCTTGAGAAAAGGGGAGGCGGTGTCGAACTTCCTCAAGTTAGGCGCTAGCCAGGAGATAAGCAATGATTCGGGATGCGGACGGCTCAAAACGCAAACAGGGTGATGCAGCGCAGGTAGTGCCCTTTGGAAGAAGAATAACAAGCCTGGATGGCTTACGGGGGATGGCCATCCTGGCGGTGATTGCCGAACACACCTTACGACTTTTTCATCCCGCTTCGGCACTCAGTCGGATGTGGGCTGCGTTCCAGGAATCCAGTTGGGCAGGTGTAGACCTCTTCTTCGTGCTATCCGGTTTCCTGATCACGGGCATTCTCTTGGATTCCCGCGAAGACAGGCGATACTTCGTCAATTTCTATGCGCGGCGGACCCTGCGTATTTTTCCGCTCTACTACGCTGTACTGGGTGTTGCCATCTTACTCGTGCCGGCGATCGTGGGCTTTTCTAAGCTGCCCGAACTGTACTCTCGCCTGGTCGCGAACCAGATTTGGCTCTGGACATACTTGCAGAACTTCGTACAATCCAGCGGCCCTCATGCACTCCCCGGCTTCGGACATTTTTGGTCTCTAGCCGTAGAAGAACAGTTCTACTGGATTTGGCCGTTGATCGTGTTTTTACTGCCAAGCCGTTATCTATTCCGCTTCTGCCTCACTCTGTGTGCACTCTTGCCCGTACTACGCTTGCTCATGATTGTGGCTGGAGAGCGGAACTGGGCGATCCGGCAATATACATTCACTCGCGTAGACAGTCTGATATGGGGTGCGGTCGTGGCCCTGATTGTCAGAGACACACGCCTGGCCGGAATTGGTCGGCGCTGGACTAAAGCGCTGGTGGTCTTTTCGGCGAGTGCTCTAGGAGCAATACTCTTGCGGGACGGCTTTATTCCTTACGAAGGAACTGAAACCCTGGTAGTCGGCTATTCTGCTTTCGCGATCTTATTCTCCGCTCTCATTTATCACAGCGTGACGACCTCGGGGAGGATCTCTGAGTTCTTCTCGGCCAGGTTGCTGCGCTGGTTTGGAAAATATAGTTACGCGATCTACATATTCCATTGGCCCATCACCCAAGCCTATACCGGGCTCGTGGCCAAAAGGATACCGATGCAATCGGAATACCTCTCCGCTCTTTCTTGTTGTGCCTTCGTCACGATCGCGAGTGCCGCAACGGCGTATATGAGCTGGCATCTGTTTGAAAAGCATGTGCTAACGCTCAAGCGCTTTTTCGAATATGAGCGGCCCGAAGCCGCGTCGAAATCGAGAATGGCTTCGATCCAAGCAAAAGAGCCGGCAATGGCGACGATTGTCTAACGAGGTCGTTCGTTGTACGAACTCAGCCAAGCAGACATTTGGGAGGCATTCATCGCCTGTATAAACCCGCGGTTCTCCGGGGGAGGAATGACCGCTCTCGCACCGGTAAGATCTCCGCTCACGGTTCCAACAGCAAACTTGTTGGTGCTTGAGAGGAAAGCCGGGTGGGCTCAGCATCAGAGAGGTAGAAAGTGCGGGTAAAGAAGAGATCGCACTCCGCCCTGGTCACCGCTGCCTGGTGGAAGTGATACAAATCGGAATTTCGTCCTGATTGCGCCGGTAGCATTCCGATCGGATCGCGCGATCAGCCTCGGTGATCACCGCAAACCCGGCCATACGTGATCACTTGAAAACCGGCCAATGAGGTGGTTTAGGACAGACTTTTTCATACGCTGTGGATCGAGTTTTTGCAAGCCTGCGATGGACGTTGTAGATTAGCAAATACCCATGCGGAGGGTACGGCAACGCAGGGATGCGACGTGGGCGCCGGAACGACGGGGCGACTACGGTCGCCCATTGTCCGCTAAAGCAAGTACCATTAGATTCTGATCGATGACTGGCACTCACACGGACGCGGCTTTCGCGTTAGTCCTCGGGGGTGGTGCAGTGTTGGTGGGCTGCTTTGGCCGCAAGTTTTACGCGCTGGGTCCTGGACAGCGCGTGCGGGAGAACAGCCGAACCATTCCTACGCGTCTTGGGCGGATCTGGTTCGTTGTCATCGGTTCAGCAATGGTTTACTGGAGCTTCTCCTCGGTGCTGGGGACTTGGAACCATGAGGACCTTCGGGAAGGGTACAGACTTGCTGGTGCGATCGCGGTCGTATCGCTTGTGAGTTTCGCTGCGAGGTGGTTGAAGTCCCGATTCGCCGCTGGTAAGCCGTTACGTCGAGAGACTACAGTTCAGCAACTGTTCCCAAAGCCTTAGGGACCGTGAGGTCATCCGTCATTCTGGCCCGAAAGCGATAAATCCTGGGAGCACGAGAGCAGAGGCCTCGTAATAAGAGGCCAGTTTCTTATGTGGCCGCGGCTGTCTTAGTGCGCCAACTTCGTGGCCCACACTTCAGTACATGCCTGTGGTGAAGCAAGCGGTCAAGCATCGCACCCACGGCGGCAAAATCGCCGAGCAGTTTGCCCCAGTCCTCGACCGGCCGGTTCGACGTCAAGAGGGTGCTGCAACGTTCTTATCTGCGCATGATGATCTCAAGCATGTCTTCGGCGGCTGGATGCGGCAGCTTTCGCACTCCAAAATCGTCGAGGATGAGGAACGGGACAGTTCCGATTGATTCCGTGTATTCCTTGCGTTGGCCTTCCGCAACGGCGTCACCCAACTCGTCCAGGAAGACATGGGGTTCGCGGTAGAGGACCTTGTAGCCCTGCAGAATGACAGCTCGCCCGATTGCTTGTGCCAAGTGACTCTTTCCGGTGCCGCCTGGTCCCACCAACAGTGCATCTTCCCGTTTACCGGCGAACGCAGCAGTCGCGAGGTCAAACACTAGACTACGGTTCATCTTCGGGTTGAAGCTGAAGTCAAAGTTATCCAGGCTCTTGTCTGGATCGCGAAAGCCTGCCTGCTTGCGACGGCGCTCCAGCAACCTGTCAAAGTGGCGCATTAGCTCATCGGACACGAGGCAAACGATCAGATCGATGGGTGCCATCCTCGGCTTGCGCCTGGCGCAAAACGAGTTTCCAGCACCGCGGCAATACCGCCGAGCCGGAGTTGGCGTAGTGCGCGTTCCAGTTCCACAATGTTCATTCGTTGTTCTCCTCTCGGGTTCGGCTTTCGATAAGGTCGCGGTACAACGTGAGCTGCCGGATCAACGGATCGACTTGACGAAGACTTAAGGGCATCTGCGGATGACGCTCGAGATAGCGGCGCACAAACCGGTATTCGCAAGCGCCTGTTTCGAGTTCAATGGCGCACGCTTCGTCTGTCGAAGGGATGCCGTACTTCTTTGCCAGTGAGAGCACGCCCAGGATACGCCGAACTGACTGGCCTTGCACATTGTGCATGGCCAGGAACAGTGCTCCGATATGATCTCCGGCGACTTCGGCTCGTCTCAGTAGCTGTTCCGTCGAAAGCGGAGTCCGCGCTGGCTTATCTTCTTCCTGAATGCGATGGCGGCCACGCTGCTCGCAGAGATGTTCACGCAAGAGTTTGCCTAGCGCCGAGCTCCCTTTTGATCTCTCGATAGCTCAGCGGTTCAGTGAACGAGGAAGTCAAAAGTCCTCGGTACACCGCCCCGCACGGAGCGCTCGCAAATGGACCATTGCTGGCTCTCCTCTGTTCCTCAAACGACTGATTCGTGAATCATCCGCTGCGCCACCAACAGACGGTCTATGACTGCCAACGAAGTTACTGCGATACGACCCGACAAGAGCGCACGGGTGCCGTGCCCGGCCTACGCAGCCAACGAGACGCACAGCCCGTCCGCTGTCCGTGCAATGAGTTTCCAGGTAGCATCGGGAATGGGAATGCCGTGCATCGAGCGTTCCCTTTGTGCCCGCCATTGGGGATCACCAGCAACTAGTACCTCCTGGTAGCCTTCTGCTGGGGACATCGCCTTCATCATGGAGACGAAGTGTTCTACTCGCTTCCTGAATTCCTGCACCGGGAGAAATCGCTTGATGTCGATAGCAAGGAAAGTCTGGCTCACGTTCATACATCCTCCGTTGCGCATTGATCCGACCTCAAGACCGATGGGCCCTCCGCTCAGAACGCTACACAGAATCTCAACGGGCCGCAGCTAAGCCCGATCCCTGGAAGCCGGCGACCTGTCCGCGCAGCGGCATCACCGATCCCTTGAGTGCTTCCGCAGGCTTGCAAGCGGAGGCGCCGAACGCGTTGAGAGCCCAACCTTCAGGGATGCTGGGCGCGTTTGTCATGGCCTCATCGTAGATTTGTTGTATGCGACCGCACTGGTGGCCATTTCCAAAGCCAGGGCCGGGCACTACAGCGCAAATCGGATTCGTGCCCATGACTGATTGTTTCCCTTGCCAAGGGGCTACTAGGGGCGATGCATCACAGAACACAATTCCGATCTTGCCCGCAGCTTCCATGCGACTGCCCCAGTAAGCGGCCGCGCCGAAATGATTGGAATTCCTGACGGTTACGAATCCGAGGGCGAGTTCGTCTGCCAACCGGACTGCATGATCGCAGGCTTCCTCGGCGGGCTCTCGCACGCGGATCAAGGTTGCCCTGCTCAATCTGGTGAAAGGGCAGAAGCTGGACCTGTGTGAGTCCACACCCCGCAGATTAGCGCTTACCAGCAAGTCGCTGATGAGCTCGGCTGCCGGTTCTGGCGCACCCGCTGCCATCAGGATCTTTCCTGTGTAGACCTCAGAGAGTTTGCACTGATTACCGGCATGGGGCAATGGGAACCTTTCACGACACTGACGTTTAGGACCTATGCGAATCAGGACTATAAGGCCTTGAGTGCCCGTTTGGACACTTTCCCGGCGCTGTTTTTGGGCAAGCTTTCGAGTACGAAAATCTCGCGAGGCACGAACTGCGGCACCATGCGATGCTTGCAGAAAATTTGCAAGCTTTTCTCCAGGCCGGGATCAGGTGACTGCGGAACTACAAAAGCCTTCACGGCTTCTCCCAGCAGTCCATCCGGAATGCCGATGACGGCCACCTCGAGCAATCCCTCAAACTCAAGGATCTGCAGTTCGAGCTGACGACAACTGACGCGCTTACCGCCACATTTCAGAAAGTCTTTCGCACGGTCAACAATGTAAATAAATTGTTCGGCGTCGACGGTGGCGAGATCTCCGGTATACAGCCGTCCCTGTCGAAAGCACTTGTCCGTTTCTTCCGCGTCACGCCAATATCCCAGCGTCACGTTGCGTCCTTCGGCAACCACTTCGCCTGTTTCACCCGGGTTCACCTCCAGACCAGAGTCATTTAGAACCCGCAGCTTCACCCCGGGAATACCTTTACCGATTGAGCCGACTTTCTCGTCTAGCCGCTCAGGTGGCACGTACGACAAGCGCGCAGTTGCTTCTGTCTGGCCGTACATGATGAACACTTTCGTATTCGGCAACGCATCTCGCAATTCTTGAATGGAATGAGAAGCGAGATGACCACCCGCTTGTTGAACGTAGCGGAGACGAGGGAACGATCGGTTCCGGATGCTGGTTGAGTTTAGCAGGATTTGGTAATGGCTGGGGACCCCTGCAAAGCCTGTGCACTCAGTCTCGATCATCCGGTCCAGAATCTTCTCCGGGTACATGAACCGGCCATCGATCACTACAGTGCCGCCGACTCTCAGATGAGTGTGCAGCAAGGAGGTACCAAAGCAGTAATGAAACGGCAAGACATCCATAATCCGGTCACTTCCGGAGAGTCCCAGACATTCGATGATGGAGTCCGTATTAGCCATGATGTTGGCGTGACTGACCATGACTGCCCGTGGCAGGCCGGTCGATCCCGACGTAAACATCAAAGCAGCGAGGTCTTGATCCCCGATCGAAGCGGGTTCGAAAGTTTCGACGGCCGGATCAGACAAAAGGGTTGAGAAATCGGTTGAAGTTTTTCCGCAAATCACGCTTGGCGTGTTTGTTCCGACTATTACCGAGACCTCGGAGAACAGCTCAGGATGCTGTTGTGCAATGAAGTTTTTAAGAAACGCAAACCTCGCCTCTGTCGCCTGGAGCGCATAGCCAAGCTCCAGCTCAGAACTTGTGACGGGCATGGGAACACACACCAGTCCGGAACGTAATATGCCGAGATATGCGGAAACCCAAAAAAATGAATTGTCCGCTGAAAGAAGAACTCGATCGCCTTTCTGGCCCCCAGCAGCTCGAAGATAATTTGCCACTCGGACCACCGCGTCCTCAAGTTCCCGGTACGAATGTTGACCGGTAAGAGTTAGGAGAGCGACCCCACTCGGGCTTTTGCCTTGCAGCAAATATTCGGATACGTTTTCAATCTGAGCGACAACAGACATAAAAATCCGGCTACCCTACGCGAGATGCTTTTCGACGACAGGAAGCTTTGCCGATACGAAATGTGTCAGGTTGGCAATCGAGTCCAGATTCTCGGGACATAGTTCGTCATCGAGTTCAATCGAAAACTTCTCCTGTAGAAACGAGACTAATTCGAGTACGCCCATCGAATCGACGATCCCGAGTTCCTGCAAAGAATCGTTGTCCCCGAGTATCAGGTTGTTGCCGGACATGTACGTCGTCACAATAAAATTGCGAATTTCTTCTCTGATCATTTCCATTTGTTCCGCCTAGTTCTCACCGAAAGCATCTGAGGAGCTTGCTTCTATGGAACCTATCGGAAGCAGCGCGATGTACCTTTAATGCGCTGCTCGCAAGATTCTGCACGAGCGTGTAACAGGACCTTCAGTACCGCAAAGTTCTGAGATTTCTCGTAGGCACCCACAACTACCCCTTTTGGGGAAATGACCTATCTCAATGGGTCAGGACGGGCCGGTTCCAGGAGTAAGGCTATGAATACACAATCGCGCGGAAGGCAGTACGTTGAATTGATTGCGGCACCGTTCATGATTCCGCTTCTCCTTACGTACGGACTAAGTAATCAGCGTCAGGTGATTCGGGAAGACGTCCAGCGCTGGGCAGCGGAACTAGAGCGGCCGGAATGCGCCTCTTTGTTCGGCATGGTGCGACTCCTAATAAGTTATCCGGAGTTTCGCTCCCTTTTCTGTCACCGACTGAAATGCGGCAATCAACCCGCTTCGCTCTTGTCAATCGGTTTGCGTTTGGTGTACAGAGGTCAGACGGCTCTGTTTTTGAACTGCGTCGACATCGGTCCAGGGCTCTTCCTTCAGCATGCCTGGTCCACGTCGGTCGGGGCGGAGCGTATCGGACGCAACTGCTGGATTAATCAGCAAGTCGTTATCGGCTATACGAATCGGGATGGGGGACCAGTGATCGGGGACAACGTATCGATTCACGTGGGCGCGAAGGTTCTGGGCCCCATCCGAATTGGCAACAACGTCAAGATCGGTGCGAACGCGCTGGTGATCAAGGACGTGCCGGACGATAGCGTAGTCCTTGGCATTCCCGGTATAGCGCGTCCTCGCAAAACGATCGAGATGCCTGCTGCCGTCTCTTAACGTGGAGCCCGGACCGGCTGAATTTCGCCACCCCGTCCGGGCCGGGAAACCCAACTGGTTTCCAGATCCGCTATTTTTGCCAGACGTGCACCCAATCCACATTCAAGTTGATGGTGTTCGCTGTAACGCCCTGTAAGTTCCCCTCTACCCACTGGGTACCCACGCCACTTCCGATAATAAGGAAGAAATCCTGCTGATCAAAAATTGCCGGCGTGCTGAAAGAAAACAGCTTCTGGCCGTCGTAGTACCACGTAACCGTTCCTGGTTCCCAGAGGATTCCGTAGGTGTGCCACTGTGAAAAATCGTTGCCTTCCGGCAGTAGATACCAGTTTGGACTGCTAGTCCAGACGTTGTTTCCACCTTGCCACTCGTGAAGAGTGCCATTGAATATGCGCGGATCGGAACCTTGACCCTCGAAGATATCAATCTCGCCGGTGTGCTGTTCCCCGTTCATGGCCTGTTTCGGGAGCATCCAGAACGCCGGCCACGAACCATTCACGACGTCCCATTTCATTCGGGCTTCGAAGTAGCCGTAGCGGAAAGTACGCCCTTGGCTACCGTCTTTCGCAAGTGACGAAATGCTGGTATTCGAGAGGCCGCCACCATTTCGGCTCCAAGCAAGGTCGAGAACCGAATTATTAGCCGTCATTAGCGATGGCAAGGGAAGGTTGGCGTCCCACCAGAGGCCCGGATACCACGTATAGGCGCCGTAGCCGGTCGGACTTAGGCTCAAAGCGTCGAAGTCGTCCGAAAAGGCTAAATGGTAGCCGGCAACTGGGGGTGTTGGACTCTGGTCGCCCGAAACTGCAGTCGTTGAACTCTGGTCGCCGGAGGCTGGAGTTGCTGGAGTCGTAACCGGAGTGGGTGTTGTCACCGGAGTGGGTGTAGAGACAGGTTTCGTCGCAGAGGTCCACCGATGGGAGTACCAATGATTCTCTTGGGCCACGCTCAAGCTTGAGAGCGCGATAAGCAGGAATAACGGTGGGATTGGAAATAGTTTCATCCGGACCAGTCTATTCGATAAAAGATACAAATACTTCGATAACTAGTACCAACTTTGATTGCGCCGGTAAACATTTGTAAGCAACTCGGCGGCGAGATCGTTGAGTCCTCTTCGCGGTGGGGCGAAGACACGTCTGGTGAGCAGGTGATGAGAATGGCTAAAAGCTGATCGCCTGATGTCTCCGGCTAAGCAGAAGCAATCCGGCAATGTCCATCATTGGAGAATGCGCACGACTAAGTACTGCAGCCGCTCTACCAGGAATGAAAATTTGCGGCCAGTTTCCGAATGTCAGAAGCGTCAGCAGGTTAGGCGACCGTGTGAAATGCGGGTTAGCAGATATAAGCTCAGGTCAGCCTGAGAAACACTGGATGCATAGACGCAATTTCAGCGATGGTACTACCGTTGCCACACTCGAACCCAATCCACGTACAGATTGAAGCTTGAGGCATCCACTCCTGCCAGGGAACCAGGCTTCCAGTCCGCGCCCTCTTGACTTCCTAGAACGAGAAAAAAGTCTTGCCTGTCCACAATCCCCGGCGTTGGAGCCGAATATAGTGGGCGATTATCGAGGTACCAAGTCACTTTTCCAGGCACCCATAATAGGCCGTAGGTGTGGAAGGTGGAGAAATCAAAGGTTCTGGGGAGAGTAAACCAGTTCGGATCGTTACTCGTATGCTGCTTGTCTACCCAGTCGTGGATCGTTCCGTAAAATGTGTTTGGGTGGTCGCCCTGCCCTTCGAAGATGTCAATTTCGCCCGTCTCTTTGACTCCGTTTCTGATGTTCTCTCCTCGGGCGTCTTGCGCGGGGATGAGCCAGAAAGCGGGCCAGGCGCCGGTGACCGCACCCCATTTCATGCGCGCCTCAAAGTAGCCGTATCGCCAGGTTTTCCCTTGAGTTCTGTCGTGCGCGAATGTTGTGATAGTGGTATCTGACGAACCTTGGTGTCTCTGCCATTTCAATGAAAGGATAGAATCCGAAGTCGAGATGAGAGAGCGATTCGGAATGTGTCTGTCCCACCATATCGACTGATACCAGGTGTGGATTCCCGAACCATTAGGACTTAAGTCAAGCGAGTCGAAGTCGTCCGCGAAAGCTAATTTATAGGCAGCAGCCTGCGGCGGAGCGGAGATTGCGTCACGCGACGATGATCCCTTACTCGAAAGCGCCCATAATGTGAGCGCAAGCAAGCTGACGATAGATGCTAACCGCATACAGACCCGTGATTTTCCGCTCCCGTACCACGTATAGTAAGTTCCGCGGCAGAGGAATTTTCTCCAGTGCGTGAAAAGCTCGTCTGAGTCATGCTGTACCGGCTGAGCTCTTCTCCGATCTGCACAGTCCTGCACCAGGAATGCTCATCAGGCGATTTATTCGTTCGCTCTAGTAGCGGATCTCGTTTGAGAGACCTTCAGACGCAGCGTCCGAGGCCGGTAACTCATTCAATAGCCACGCTGGTGAAGCTTCTCCTTGTTGCATCTGACACAGTCTCCATCAATTTTTGAGCGATCTTGTTCTTACATTCCACCGTTTGACAACCAGCAGATTCTGGCAGGCAATATTCGCCTTCCCTTTCGAATCTCGCTCGATGCCATGTAGGCCTCTGGAAGGAAATCCCACCGCAAGCAATCGGCTAGTTTGCCGGCGTCCACGCGATCGTTCTTTCTCTTGGATGTACAAGCCGTAAATACATGCTGTCGTTTGACCAGGCGCTCCTGTGACTTATTCATTCAAAATAAGTGGATTCAGGAATTGAGTGCGCGTTTCTTAGGACATTATGATGGTCGTACAGGCTGATGATCACCAAACGGAGGACTGTATGACGACCACACAAACGCTGATAGTCGAGCTCTACGCTGCGTTCAACGAACGGAACATTGATGGTGCATTGGCGCTGATGAGTGAAAGCGTGAACTGGCCCAAAGCATCGGAAGGCGGACGTGTGGTCGGCAAAGAAGAGATTCGCGCCTACTGGAGCCGCCAGTGGAAAGAATTTGATCCTCATGTCACACCCGTCGAGGTGATCGACCACGGAGCGGGCAAGATCGATGTCAGAGTGCATCAACTCGTAAAGAGCCTTAATGGCGATGTGCTCTCAGACAGCGAGGTCTGGCATTTCTACACCATCGCAGAGGCGCTAATCGAGCGGATGGACCTCGAAGACACCGGAGCAAGCTCCGAGCAAAGCCCGTCCTCAGCATTCGCCCATCACTAGACGCGGTACGGCGTAGCTAGTCTAATCTGCAGATGCGTCTTCGGATCGCAGGCAGATTAGAATGAGCATGTCCAAGAGCATCCGGGACCTTATCAAGGAGAAAAGACCGAGGAGATATCGTGTTTTGAGAATCAAATACCGCAGTTAAACGTCCGCTTCCTCTGTGGGCTTATGCTGCAAGCGACAACGTCAATCGAGCAAGAAATACTTACTCGCAAAAAGATGGCGATCATTCAATGTATGTCGTTTGTGGATTATGCGTGGCGTTTCGCGTTGGTCCTTCCGCCGAAATCCGGACGCGTCTCTGGCAGAACAACGCCGAATGGCACATGTTCTTCTGCGAGCTGACGACACAAACTGGATCGGGCAGCGGGACCTCGACCTGGTCATTGCTACGGGCACCGTGCCGAAAAAAACTCGAGCAATATGTACAGCGAGGTGGTCATCTGCTTACCGCAAGTTCCACTGCCACCGATTGACAGGAGAAAGATAGTTAAGCGTTGGCAGGATCCGGATGGAGCCTATTTCCGCATTCGTGACAGATCGATGTTTCCTTATATGAAAGACACTGATGTCACTTCTATGTATGGCGATTAGTTGCAAGTGGACGGCAAGGGTCGCCCGACCTTCTCAGTTTGGGCGGGTACGATGAGGCTTACTACGTTGGCTTCGAAGATTTCGACTTCACTTATCAAATTCTCTCTACGGGTCGTTCTCTGGCGGGTGAGGGCCCTCTCACAGGCACTACAACGGAATGAGCACGATCCTGGTGTTCGGAGCAGCGCGCAACTTACTCAAGCAACTTTTCGCTCTGGACATCGTACCGATGCCGCTTCTGGCGTCTTTACGGGATCAAAGCATTTCGAGAGTGGCGGGGGATGAACGTGGGAGTAGAATTCAGACGTCTGAACAGGTCTATTTTCTTTCAAAATTCCAGGATTATTGGAAGCAAATCGGCCATCGGGAAGCGTTGCTTGCGAGGGATCACCTTGCCCGCAGACTAGTTGGAGCAGGGGCGCATGTCAAGCTCCTTGACGATCGGGAATCGATGCAGAATTTTGTTCGCGCTATTTCGTCTGTGTCGAGTACGACTGCTACTTACCCGGCTCAATAGCTAGGGACGCGTGAAGTGCTGTCGGATCGTATTAGAACCATAATCAGATCACGCCGGCAATGATCCAGATTGACTGCGGCTTTTCTAATGACCGTTTGCTGCGGCCGGCATTCCGGGACGAGCAGGACGCGGAGGAGGAACGTAATTCACCAGTTCGTCAACTGGTTTGTGACCAGCCCATGCGATGCCCCGAAGCAGCGTACGTTGCATCTGATAGTTAGAGAAGTTTGCATAGATGTGGCCCTGCATCCAGACAAACGCCCGGGCTGGTTGGCCGCCGTCTAACGTGTGTTCATAAGTCCAGATTTGCGGGACCACCTCGCCGGCATGTTCGCCTGCACTGTGTGTTGGCGCAATGCGCGCGTTTGCCAGAACGTGGATGCCGGGATCTTGCGCCCAGGTCATACTAAAGAACGCTTCATCGAGTAATGTGATATCCGACATGTCTTTCATGATCGGATTCTCCCCGTCAACAACCGTGTAGTGGACCGGAGCATCCAACGTGTAATTCACTTCTCCGTGCTTCTTTGCGCCTCCGAGAAGCTTTGATAAGTACGCAGGATCGGGCCCGCATAACGAGTCATGAAAATTCACCAGGCCACCGCCACGCTTTACAAACCCTTCCAGCGCCGCTTTGTCAGCCTCGCTCAAGAAGCCCGCATCGCCCTTATAAATCACGACGACGTCGGTCTGATCGAGGTCGGCACTGCTTGGCGCATGCAGCGCACCGTCAACGACGGCGCCGTGCTCCGTCAAAAGCTTGCTCCAGTCCGCAAGGAATTGCGGGTAGTCGTGCTGGCCTGGAAGATGAGACTTTAAGCCTGCCCAGAGATAGACATGCATGCCGTTCGGATTCTGTCCCGGTGCTGGAGGCGTACCCGGTGGTTTAACACGCGATAAAGCTTGTGCTTGTGCACCAGCTTGGGTAATCCCGGCAGAGTAACAAGGCAGAAAAGCGCACAGGCCAGGCTCAAGACCGCGTGCGGTCGATGTAGCTTTCGGTTCTTCACAACTTACCTCCCTATGCGGCCGTCCAGCCGCCATCTATGGTGAGAACTGAGCCGTGCACAAAGGACGCCTGCGCTGAAACCAGATACAGGCACATGCCGGCAATCTCTTCCGGCGTGCCCATCCGTCCGACCGGTTGACGCTGATGCAGTTCGGCTCGCACCTTTTCTTTCTCGTGCCGGTGATACTTCTCGAGGTAAGCCTCAACGAAAGGAGAATCGACGGTACCTGGACAGATGCAGTTCACTCGCAAGCCCGTCGGATAATCGACCGCCAGTTGCCTGGTCATGGCGATGATGGCTCCCTTTGTGGCGCAGTAGGCAAATCGTCGTTTGACACCGACCAACCCGGCGACAGACCCGATGTTCACGACGGTCCCGCTTGAGGCCAACAGCGACGGAAGCGCCGCCTTGGTGACCAAAAACGTACCCTCCACGTTAACGCGAAACAGACGCCGCCAATCCTCGAGCTCTGTTTCCGCAATCCCGCCCACCAGCCCGATACCCGCGCAGTTCACCAGGATGTCGAGGGTAGTGACCTTGGAGAATGCAGAAGCGACAGAGTCCTCGCTTGTCACATCACACTCGAGTGCCACGGCATCCGGCAGTTGACTCGAGAGTTCCTGGGCCGCTTTACTGCTGATATCCGCCACCAGCACTTTGGCCCCTGCTTCGGCAAACAACCGGCAAGTCGCAGCACCAATCCCGCTGGCGCCACCCGTAATCAGCGCGACTTTACCGCTCAAAGAAGTTTGAACCATGGGAAACTACGTTCTCCTGCTCGAAAGCTCTGCTGGTGGCCGGAAGACAACAAGCGTGAGGATGCCTGAAACCAGGCAGCAAAAGGAAAGCATCAGGAGTGCAGCCGTCATGCTGTGCATCGTGTCCCGAATTTTACCCACCAGGAATGGGCTTACATACCCCGCCAGATTGCCTACCGAGTTGATCCATGCGATGCCGGCCGAAGCGGCGGTGCCCGAAAGTAGCGTCGTCGGTAATGCCCAGAACGTGGAATATGAGGAGGCAATACTGGCCGTCGCAACCGTCAGCGCAAGGAAGCTCAAGGTACCCGAGATTCCCGGGATTGCCGATGCAGCAAAGGCAGCAGAACAGACGATGCTTGTGAGGGCGATGTGCCACCGCCGCTCTCCCGTCTTATCCGAGTGATGCCCGACCGCAACCATCGTTACCGCCGCCAGTGCCCAAGGGATTGCCGTCAGAAATCCGATCGTAAGCGAGTTCCGCGAGAGCGTTTCTTTCACAATCTGCGGCAACCAGAAGCTAATGCCGTAGTTCACCATCACCATGCCGAAGTAAATCACGCTTAAAACCCAGACTTTCGGACTCCGAAATGCGTCAGCAAGCGAGTGGTGCCCGGGTGCCTCCAGCCGTTTGGCTATGACCTCGTCTTCGAGTCTCTGCTCCAGAAGATGTTTTTCGTCCTCATTCAGCCAGCGCGCCTTGCGTGGGCCATCGTCCAGGACGAAAATCGTCAACACGCCCGCAAGAACGGACGGGATGGCTTCGAAAAAGAACAGCCATTGCCAGCCGCGCATAATGGACGACCCTGACATATTTTGGAGGATCCACCCCGAAATTGGTCCACCAAAAACACCCGAAAGCGGGATCGCGGTCATGAATGCCGCGAGCATTTTCGCCCGATATTGTCGCGGATACCAGAAGGTCAAATAAAGGATGACTCCAGGGAAGAATCCGGATTCCACGACGCCCAACAGAAAACGAGTAAAGTAGAGACCCGTTGCGCTCGTGACCAACATCTGGCAAGCAGAGACAACGCCCCAAACCACCATGATAGGTCCGAGCCAGTACTTCGCCCCAATCTTCTGAAGCGCTATATTGCAGGGCACTTCAAAGAAGAAATATCCGAGGAAAAACATGCCTGCACCCATGCCATAAACAGCGTCGCTGATACGAAGGTCCTGCTGCATCTGCAGCTTCGCAAAGCCCACGTTTACGCGATCGACATAGGCGAATACATAACAGAGGAAGAGAAACGGAATGATCCGTCTCGTGACCCGGCTATATAGCGCCTTCTCGGCTTCGGCCGTGAAAGCTACGTCCGTGCTCAACTCCCCGACCTGTTGTTATCGCGCACACCAGCCTCCGTCGATCAGGATGTCCGTTCCGGTAATGAAGCCGGCCGCTTCTGAACAGAGATAGGCCGCAAGACTGCCCACCTCATCCGGATTTCCCCATCTCCCAACGGGCAGGCTCGCAAGAAACTGCGCGTTCGCTTCCGGGTTTTGTATCAGCGGCAGGTTCATGTCCGTCGCAAACGGACCCGGACTGATTCCATTCACCGTAATTCCCTCGCCAGCCAACTCGAGAGCGAGGGCACGGGTCAACCCGAGCAGCGCAGCTTTACTCGAGGAGTAAGCGGTTCGGCCCGGCAGCGACACGTGGCTCATGGTGGAACTCATGCTGATGATGCGGCCATACCCGGTGCCTCGCATATGAGGAACAAAGGCGCGACACATCAGGAACACGCTCGTCAGATTTGCATCCAAAACGCTGTGCCACTCTTCGAGCGTGAAATCGATCAGATTCTTTCGAATGTTTGTTCCCGCATTATTCACTAGAATCTGAACCTTGCCAAGTTGGGAGGAAACTTCGTTCTCTAACTGTCGAACGGCCTCCTCGCTCGTAACGTCTGCCGTAAACACAGCCGCTGTTCCGCCGAGGCTCGCGATCTCGCCTTTTACTTCCTCCAGCTTTTCACGACCGCGTGAAACCAAGCCGACCGTCGCTCCTTCAGCACTCAAAGCCAGAGCCATCGCTCGTCCTAATCCTTTGCTGGCCCCTGAAACGAGTGCAATTTTCCCGGTCAAACTCTTGTGCCCGTCGTTTATCGCCATTCAGCTACCGACATCCTTCATATCACGAGTCACCTGCGCTACCGTCGGACCGCGAAATCACGGATGATAAGCTCTGTCACAGCATATTCGAGTTTCGGACCCGGGAGGTACCACCGTTCGCAGAGCGAGAACGCATTTCAGTTTCGGCCAACGAAGACTGCTGTTGCGAAGCCGCAGCTCCTTCTCAAATGCATGTTCTAGAATGCAGGGCAAAGTGGTCGCAGCGTGAACTTTGAAGCCCTGTCGCGTCGTACGCTACTGGATTCGGTAATTCGGATCTCAAGTCTACCGGCGGGAATCGCCTTTTTCTCGGCGTGGACAAGAGCTGCTCAGGAACATGAGCACCCTGCCGGCTCCGCACCCCCGAAAGACACGTCGGAACTGGCGAACTATCAGCCGCAGTTCTTTACGCCTGAAGACTTCGAGGCGATCCAGGCCTTCACTGAAATCCTCATCCCGACAGACGAAACTCCTGGCGCCCGGGAGGCACACTGTGCCCAGTTCATAGACTTCGTTCTGCATGCTGATAAGGGCTACGCGCCGGACACAGAAAAACATTGGCGTGCTGCCATGACGGCCTTGAGGGACGCGGGCTTTCACTCCGCAAACGAAAGCAGGAGACGAGCGCTGGTATCCGAAATGGCGCGGCCGGAACGCGATCCCTCTGCGCAGCATCCGGCTTTCGAGGCTTACAAGCTGATCAAGCGCGAAAACGCGTTCGCGTTCTATACGGCGCGCGCGGGCTGCATTGAATCGCTCGACTACCGCGGCAATACGGTCAACTTGAAGTTCCCGGCGTGTACCCATCCCGAGCATCAGGGCGTATGATGGACCAACTTGGCAGCATGCAATCCGTTTCCGAAGGTATGAATGGCTGAACAGTATGACGCCATTGTCGTCGGCTCGGGTGCATGCGGCGGCTGGGCGTCTATGGCGCTTACCCAAAGCGGCATGCGGGTCTTGATGCTCGAAGCGGGCAGCGCGATTGACCCAAGGGACTTTCACCACAGCTTCCTGTATCAACTGAAGTTCCGCGGTCGTGGCGCTCCGGGCTTACTACGCCGATACAGCGGCAGCGAGCGCAATTACCGCATCATGCTCGATAACGAGGAGAACCCTTACACCACCGCTCCCGACACCTCATACCAGTGGGGTCGATCCCGCTGCCTGGGGGGTCGTAGTCTGCACTGGGCCCGTGCTTCGGATCGCATGGCCGATTACGAATTCAAGGCGGCTTCCCGTGACGGATACGGGATGGACTGGGCGTTGAACTATTCTGATTTGCAGCCCTACTACGACCGCGTCGAGCGCTTCATCGGCGTTAGTGGAGCCGCCGAAGGTTGGCCACAATTTCCTGACGGGATCTTCCTTCCGGTCATGCCGCTGAACTGTGCGGAGTCCATCTTTACCGCCGCTTGTAAGAGCCTCAAATGGCCCAGTACGCATCGGCGCTTAGCGCAACTGACGCAAGCGCATAACGGACGCCCAGCTTGTCACTATTGCGGCAATTGTGTGAATGGGTGCGACATTGGCGCCATGTTCAGCACCATTTCCACCACTCTCCACCCGGCGTTGAGAACGGGCAAACTCGAACTTCGGACCGACAGCGTTGTGGCCCGCATCCTGATGAACAGCGACAACAGGGCCCGCGGAGTCACCTACATCGAGCGATATACGGGACGATCGGTCGATGTAAACGCCAACCATGTCATTCTGGCCGCCTCGACCTTAGAAAATACGCGGCTGCTGCTGCTGTCCCATAAGAGCGGTCTGGCAAACTCGAGCGGAACGCTCGGCCATTACATGATCGACCAGCTCAGCGGCGGTGGAGTGACTGGCTTCCTTCCGAAACTCAAAGGCGGCCCGAGTCGCCTGGACGATGGGAAGTCCGCTGGCATCACGGTTCCGAACCTCGTAAACATCGATAAGCAGAGCGCACGAAAAGACTTCATCCGTGGATACGTAATGAATGCTACCGGCGGCCAGAGCGAATACCCAATGTTCGCGGCGTCGCTACCCGGATTTGGCTCGGACTGGAAGAGAGAAGTAAAAAGCCGCTACGTTGCACAAGCCCGCGTTTGGATTGCGGGCGGAGAGATGCTGGCGCGCAAGGAAAACGGTGTGGAGCTGGACCCGGAAGTCAAAGATCGCTGGGGCATCCCTGTCTTAAAAATACACTTCACGCACTCGGATAATGATTACGCGCTGATGGCGCACTTCCAGGAAAAGGCTGAAGAACTGTTCCGGCGCGCAGGCGGCGAAGTCATGGCGGGGATGGGCTCGGGCGGTCCAACCGGTTTCCCGGGTGCGCCTGGTTCGCCGAACGCTCCTGCGAATCGCGCCGTGGCTGATTCGGATTCCAGCCGCGGCGCAGCCCGCGAAGGCGAATCGCCCAAACCCGGTGGAGGGCCGAACGCTGTCCCTCCCAAGCGAAGGCTCGGAGGTGCAATTCACGAGGTCGGTACAGCGCGAATGAGTTCTAATGCTAAGGACGGAGTGCTGAACTCTTATTGTCAAACTCACGACATCCCCAATCTGTATGTCTTTGGCGGGAACGCATTTCCCTCCACAGGAGACAAGCACCCCACACTTACGATGCTCGCTCTCACAGCTCGCGGATGTGATCATCTGCTGGAATCCGCCAAAGGCCGAAGAGCGTAAGGAGAATACTCGGATCGAATGCGACACCTGATCCTCGCTGGCATTGTCCGATCGTCCCTGCTCACTGTGCTGGCGGTGTTCAGCGCTTTGTTGCTGAATGCTGCAATCCGGCGGCGCTCAATCAACGGGGACGGCATCCGGCCAGCAACCTGGTCCGAAGCCGGGCATCACTACCGAAGGTCAGAAAGGGGCACAGCGAAGCCGTGGCGCGGATGGCACGCGTGAATTTCTAGGTCTCGGCGCTCCGCCCGATGCCGCGGCGGCGGAGCTCGGAAGCAAGCTCTACGCAGCCTCCTGTTCGTTCTGCCATGGCGCCAAAGCGACTGGAGGCGATACGGGTCCCGATCTGGTTCGTTCCAGTCTGGTTTTACACGACGAGAAGGGTGAACTGATTGGGCCTGTCATCCACAACGGACGTTCTGACCGCGGCATGCCGCAGTTCGCCTCATTCACCAATACCGAGCTGTATGAGCTTGCGGAGTTCCTCCATCAGCGCGTTGAGTTGGCCGCGAACCGCGGCACTTACCAGATCCTGAACGTACTTACGGGCGATCCCAAAGCCGGAGAGGCCTGGTTCCAGGGCGCCGGCGGCTGTAGCGGTTGTCATTCAACGACGGGCGACCTGGCGCATATCGGAAGTAAGCTAAACGCGCCTGACTTGCAGCAGACCCTTCTCTACCCCGCTTCCAGAGCGCGCAGTTCTGGTTCCGATGGAGAGCAGAAGGCTACCGTGACTTTGGCTTCAGGAGAAAAGATTACCGGCACGGTGAAGAAGCTGGATGACTTTCATGTGGCCTTGTATGACAAGGCTGGTGATTTCCACTCGATCCCACTCACTGAGGGCGTCACAGTAAAGCTCGAAGATCCGCTTGCTGCGCATCGCGAACTGCTGGATAAGTACACGGATGTCGACATGCATAACATCACTGCGTATCTGGCGACGCTGAAATGAGGAAGCGGCTTTGCGAGCGGCTTTAACAACTCTTCTTTCGTTCCTGCTGATCGCGCCGGGCGCGTCTCCACAGCTTCTGGATCCGCATAAACTACTCGAGCCCGCAACAGACACATGGCCCACGTACAACGGCGACTACTCGGGCCGACGCTACAGCACCCTCGATCAGGTAAGCGCGAAAAACATCAAGACCCTTGCCCCCGCCTGGATGTTCCGCATTTCCAATGTCGGGGCTCTTCGCGGCGTCGGCTGCGCCTGAGATCAAATGCACGCCTCTCATGGTGAAGGGCATCTTGTACATCACTATCCCTGACCATGTTTTTGCCCTTGATGCTCGTACGGGAGATGAATTGTGGCACTACGACTGGCAGGACCAGGGCGGGCACCTGGTGGGCAATCGCGGTGTGGGGCTTTATGGCGATTGGCTGTACTTCCTGGCACCCGACGGTTGGCTCGTCTCCCTGGGCGCGAAGAACGGCAAGGAGCGGTGGCGCAAGAAGGTGGCCGACGAAAAACTGCAATACTTCACCACCGGTGCTCCGGTGATTGTGGGCAACCACGTTCTGGTAGGCGTCGGCGGTGATGCGATGGACGTTCCCGGGTATCTGGAGTCGCGGGATCCGGAAACGGGTGATCCGCAGTGGCGCTGGAATTCAGAACCAAAGGCCGGAGAACCGGAAGCCCAAACCTGGCCCGATGAGGCTTCCAGAACCCATGGAGGCGGAATGACATGGCTTTCCGGCACCTATGATCCATCACTCAATCTCATTTACTGGGGCACGGGCAATCCCAATCCCGTCTATGCGGGACAAGGACGGAAAGGCACGCAATCTTTGGACATGCTCAATCGTGGCTCTGAACCCGGACACCGGCAAACTGGTCTGGTATTTTCAAGCTTCTCCGCACGACACGCACGATTGGGACAACGTCGAAACGCCGGTGCTGTTTGACGCAACGATCGACGGTAAGCCGCGCAAGCTTTTGGCGCAGGCCGCTCGTAACGGCTACTTCTTCGTTCTCGACCGCACCAATGGAAAGAGCATTGTTTCCCGACCTTTTGTTCCGCTGAATTGGTCAAAGGGTGTGGATGCTAACGGCCAGCCCATACCTGATCCGAAGAAGAATCCGACGCCGGATGGTTCGATGGTGACGGTACCCGCCGGAGGTGCAACCAACTGGTTGCCGCCCAGCTTCGACCCGAAGAGCGGTTATTTCTTTGTCAACGCATCACGCGGTTACAGCCTCGCCTATCTCACTGACACGGATACACGCCCGGAAGGATACGGCGGCTCAGGACGCAATCTGTGGTCGCAGCATATTCTGGAGGCGATCGACACGCGAACGGGAGAGATTGCCTGGACCCATCCCTATCTCACGACCAGCGGGGGAGGAGGCCTGGGTGGTCCAGGAATCCTGACGACGGCCGGGAGGCTCCTGTTCACAGGCGACTACAATGCGAATTTCATCGCCTTCAATCCCGAAACCGGCAAGCCGCTTTGGCACTTTGGAGTAGTCCACAACGTCAGTAATGGTCCCGAGACCTACATGCTCGATGGACGCCAGTATGTTGTTGTGGGCGTCGGCGATACCTTATTCGCGTTTGCACTCGTCCAGCAGTAATGTAGCGCATCCTAGATCTTGCCGCCTCCGACGCTACTGCCTGTCCTCAACGAAGAGGGCGTCGATCTGATCAACTGATATGCTGCCTTCATCGCGCTCGACGAGCGAGATGGCGTTTCACCAAGGATCCAAAGAGAACGCATGCCACCGCCGAGACGAAGACCCAACAGTGCAGCGCGACAAGTTTGAAACATGTATTTACCGCAAGCATTTCAAAACGAGCCGGTCCACGCGTTCCCGGCAAGTTACGCAGGTGAGGTAGCCCTCAAGTGAAGCTTTCTCACGCAGTAAGTAGCCGTGTTTGCGCCCTATGGCTGCTGGCGAGCCCCCTGCCGCTGAGTATCCTGGCCGGTGCGCAGCCCGACTCACAGGATGCTCGGATCACAAACGGCGTTGTTAACGCTACGGTTCAGATCCCCGGAAAGAGCCCTGATGCGTATCGGGGAACACGTTTCGATCACGCCGGCATTGTCACCGGCCTTCAATACGCGGGCCACGAATTCGTCGGCAAATGGCATGACGTTACTGATCCCACCATTCACGATGCCGTTACAGGGCCAGCCGAAGAGTTCCTGACTGGAGACTCCGCATGGGCCTATGAAGACACGAAGCCGGGTGAGGAGTTCCCGCGCATCGGGGTGGGAGGCATCCGAAGACCGAACGGCGAATCGGCCTACCGGCGCTATGGCTTATACGAGATCGTCGATCCAGGCAAGTGGCAGGTCACGGCTCATAAGGATCGTGTGGAGTTCACACAAACTCTCAAGGTGGCCAGCTCAGGCTATGGGTACGTCTACCGCAAGATCGTCCGTTTACTCCCTGGCAAGCCGGAGCTGGAAGTGTCTCATTCATTAAAGAACACAGGCAGCAAACCCATTGAGACATCGCAATACAGCCACAACTTCTTTGCCATGGATCACCAGGTCGTCGGGCCCGATGTCAGCGTCCGTTTCGCGTTCACTCCGGTGGCTTCTCCCGAAATGAAGTATGGGGCTCGTGTGGAGGATCATGCGATCGTCTACACGCGCGAACTCGAGGAAAAACAAGCGGCATCAGCGGACATCACCGGATTCGGAAAGGATGTTGCTGACTACGACATCCAAGTAAGAAATGCGCGACTTGGAATGGAGGTTCACATTCGGGGCGACCGGCCGCTCGAGAAGATGTACTTCTGGTCGATACGCACCATTGCGTGCCCGGAACCTTACGTACACCTGAGCATCCGGCCCGGCGAAGAAACACACTGGACGATTCGCTACCAATTTGCTGCCGGAACTAGCGCCAAACCATCCGGACCAACATCAGACAGCCACTAATCTAATGGCGAGGCTTGACTGGAAGTAGTTAGCGCTCAAACATTCGCGAAAATTGCGTTCTAAGCCTTAGTGGCGTTCGCCCTTTCGGAGCTCCTCTTGCGCCTCGCGCAGAAAAGCAGCGCAACAAAGCCCATCACAGCTAACCCGACCGACGCAGGTTCGGGTACAACCGGTGACGCTCCTTGCAATACCTCAGCGGCCGGATCAAAGGTTCCGACGCCCGTTGTTTGACCGGTTGAGAGATTGATCGTCGCTATCTGAGTTGTTAGGTCGTTGAAGGTGTAAGTAATCCCGTTAACGTCAGTGGCGGCTCCGATTCCTAGATCCGTCTCCCCGATCACTGTCGCCAATCCGGTATTCGGATCGATACTGTAAAGCTTCGGCGCGACCGAGATCGCGTTTACGGTCGAGGTGTCAAAGTCATATACGAAGGCATCGAAAGTGGCATACAGCTTCCCACCCGCGCCCCAAATTGCCTCGTCCGCAAGATTGAACGTTCCGTCGGGATTCTGACTTCCGAGCACAAACGGGGACGCTGGCAAACCAGAGTTCCGTGCGAGCAGGGTGGCCGCACCGGTGGTGGAATTGACGGCGTAGATGCTGTTTGCGAAATCCGTGGCAAACAGCTTCCCGTTGGCGCCGCCAAGAGCGAAAACGCTGGTAGGACCGCACGCAGCCGAAGGTACCAGGCAAGGCTGCAGGCCGGTTGCTCCGACTCTGGTGAACGCGCCTGTGGCCGAGTTTATTCGATCGAGCTGGCCCACATAGTTCAGAGAGTAAAGATCGCCGCTCGGTCCGGTTGCGAGTCCGAAATAGCCGTCCGGTTCCGTTGGACCAGTCGGATTGTATGTGCCCGTTTTTAGATCTACTGTTCCGAAAATCCCGTTGCCGGTGATGCCGGCGCTAACAACGTAAACCGAGTCGGCGCAGGCGATTCCAGCAAAAAGGAAGGCAAATGGAACGATGAATTTGTATCGCATCATAAGGTAGGTAATCTCCGTCCGGTCAAACGTACACTGAGCCGACCGCAAGAAGCGATGGACGGGAGGTCAATTGCGAGTCAAATGCCAGGTCACCGTCTATGTTGTTGACTTCCAAAGTTATAGACTTGTGATCTACCTCCAGAGAACCGATGGCGAGTCAGCCGCAACAGCGAAACAGGTTTGTTTTCGGCCCGTTTGAAGTCGACCCTTATACCGGTGAACTGTTTAAATATGGCGTCCCCGTTCGTCTTCCCGGCCAGCCATTTCAGATCCTGATAGCTCTGTTGGATAATCCGGGCGAGCTCATCACGCGCGAGCAGCTTCGTGACAAGATCTGGAGCGACGGCAGGAATGTCGATTTCGAGCATAGTTTGAATGTCGCGGTGAATCGCCTTCGGCGCACACTTAGCGATTCGGCCGACGAGCCGCGATATGTTGAGACCGTTCCGGGCAGAGGGTACCGCTTTATTGGGAGCCTAGAGGGTGGCGCGCCTAGGTTGCAGGCCGCGCCGGCGGCGCCACCTCTGGTTAGCCCTGAAGCTGGCGACCGGTCCCATCTTATATGGTGGGTTGCGTCAGGGGCGTTGGGATTGTTGCTCGCCCTCATTCTGAGTGGCGCCTTTCTTCGCCCATCTCGAAAGCCGTCTTTCGGAGAAAAGGGAACACTGGTGGTTGCCGGCTTTCGCAACACCACCGGTGATCCGGTGTTCGACGCTACGCTGCAACAGGGATTGATAGTGCAGCTTCAGCAGTCGCCCTTTCTGAGCCTGGTCGCCGAGAACCGTATCCGGCAGACATTGCAAATGATGGGGCGGCCAGCCAGCGATGGCCTCACATCTGATCTTGCTCGCGAAGTGTGTGAGAGAACCGGAAGCAGCGCGGTCGTCGAAGGCTCTATCGCCCGTCTCGGAAGCCGTTATGTGCTGGGTTTGGCCGCTAAGAGCTGTCGTGGAGACTTGCTCTATGTGGAACAAACTCAGGCGGCACGAAAGGAGAACGTGCTGGACGCGCTTAGCAAGATCGCCACAAAGTTCCGTCAAGGCGCGGGCGAATCGCTGGCCGCGATTTGGCAACATGACACTCCGCTGGCCGAAGCCACCACGCCTTCTTTAGATGCGCTCAAGGCCTATAGCATGGCCCGGAAGCTTGCGTTCTCCGACAGCTTTGGCACTGCGGTGCCGTTCTTACAGCGGGCCATCGAGCTCGATCCCCGATTCGCGATGGCGCACGCGTTCCTGGGACGTACGTATGCCGACACTGGGGAGTCCATGCTATCTGCCGAAAGCACCCGGCGCGCCTACGAATTGCGTGACAGGACAAGTGAGCAGGAAAAGTTCTTCATCTCGTTCTCCTATGATCGGCAAATCACCGGGAACCTCGACAATGCGCAACGAACGTTAGAGCTTTGGGAGCGGACATATCCTCGCGAGGCAGCTCCACACTCGCTCATGTCCGGCTTTACGACTCAGGGCCTGGGCCAATATGAACGGACCATCTCAGAAGCCCAAAAAACCATCGAACTCGATCCCGATACCACGCCGGCATACCTGAACCTTGCCTTTGGTGACACGGCATTGGGCCGCTTCAAGGATGCGGAAGCCGCTTTAGAGCGCGGGAGAAAGCGCAAGCTCGAAGTTCCTGATTCGTTAATCCTCCGCTATTACTTAGCCTTTTTCAGAAACGATCGCGAAAGTATGAACGAATTGGCCGCTCGCATGAAAGGAAAGGCGGAGGAAGACTGGATGCTGCAATCGGAAGCTCTGGTCGCGGCACATTCGGGCCGCTTGCACGATGCTCGACTGTTGTCCCGGGGAGCAGTAGAACTGGCGCAGCGTTCAGGCCATTCCGAGAGAGCTGCAATCTATCAAGCGGGGTCAGCCGCATGGGAATCCTTTTTGGGGAATGTCGCGGAGGCGAGGAAGAATGCGTCCGCCGCACTGGAGCTTTCTAATGCTCGCGATGTGGAATATGGGTGCGCATTTGCACTATCGCTGACACATGACGATCGAAGAGCACAGGCACTCGCGAACGATCTGACCAAGCGCTTTCCACAAGACACGCTAGTTCAATTTACTTACTTGCCCGTGCTCAAAGCGCTCTCTAGCTTGCATCGCTTGCAGCCGGCAGAGAGTTTGAGCTTGTTGCAGACCACCCTGCCCTTCGAGTTTGCAACACCAGGTACAAACTTTTTCGGATTCTTTGGCGGCCTTTACCCGGCGTACATGCGCGGCCAAAGTTATCAGGCCTTGGGTAAAAGCGCGAAAGCGGCGGAAGAGTTTCAGAAGGTTATCGATCACCCCGGGACTGTCTATGCCGATCCATCTGGCGTGCTGGCGCGCCTGGAAATCGGGAGGGCTTACGCATTATCCGGAAAGGCGGCGAGAGCGAAATCCGCTTACCAGGAGTTCTTGTCGCTCTGGCGAGACGCGGATCCTGATATCCCGGTTTACCAACGAGCCAAAGCTGAGTACTCGAAGCTGCCGTAGTCTCTTGCGACCGGGCTTTCGCTCGACAAGCTTTTCGACGCGTTGCACACAGCTCGTTTCAGATCGATGCGTTCCGGATGAATTGTCACTCGCTGAAACTCTCGTCGGCTTACGTCGGAAGGGCGCAGGATCGGACCGTTATCGGAAACTTGTCTAAGCGGTCGTGGCTAATTCGAGTCTTGGGGCGCCCGGCGAACGCAGCATGCGAACATCTCGGATGGGCGGTTGGCCAAACAGGCGGCTGTATTCACGATTGAATTGACTTGCGCTCTCGTATCCAACCTCAAAGGCGACGGTCGCCGCGTCCACATCATCGGCGAGCATCCGCGCTCTCGCGGCCTGTAATCGAACTTGCTTCTGGTATTGCAGCGGACTCATTGCCGTGATGGCGCGGAAGTGGTGGTGGAGAGTGGAGACCGCCATGCCGGCGACTTGTGCCAGTTCTTCAACGCGAAGTGGTCTCGCATAGTTCGCCTTGATCCAGGCGATTGCCTTGGCCGTGCGATGGCTCTGATCTCCTAGGGTCGCGATTGCGCGTAATCGTGAGCCTTCGGTTCCACGCAGGATCCGGTAAATGATCTCGCGCTCGATAAGTCCGCTCAGGAACGGGATGTCTCTAGGATTCGAGAGCAGATCGAGCAGACGGCACCACGCGCTGAGGAACTCCGCCGTCACCTGACCAGTGGACATTGCTGGACTGTCCGGCGGCACGTCGAGAGTATGGAATTCCTCCATGCTGAGAAACTCACGAACGATGGAGATGTCGAGCTTTAGGTTGATCGCAAGGCAAGGAGCTTGCTCGCTTGCTTCAACTACTCTGGCAACGGTAGGTAAATCGACCGAGGTGAGCAGATACCTGGACGAATGATAAGTGAGTGTTTCGCCGCCAATCTGCACTTGTTTTCGGCCTTGCGGGATTACAATCACGCTCGGCTCGTAGGTAACGGGGCACCCGGCAGTAGGCGCCGTTCTCCGGTGCAAGGTCAAGCGCGGGATGGCGGTTGCCAGCTTCTCTGACGAGCCGATGTAACGAGCAACCTTTGAAGCTAGCTCTGCTTTCAGTTCCTGCGTTCGTCCCGCGGCCATGAGGGCTCGGTTACTGGTATTTCTCACGATGAGTCTCTACCTTCCTTTCTCAAGATAACTACGGACTGCGGCAAGCAGGCAACAGCGCAAATGTGATTCGGCAGGATTAGGCAATCATTCGGCAGAATCGGGATACCGGTTCCAACGCGTTTCTCTTTAGCCTGGAAGCAGAGGCTAGCGAGAAGTCATGCAAAAACGCACATTAGGGAAGAATGGTTTAGAAGTCTCAGAGATCGGCCTTGGCTGCATGGGACTGAGTTTCGGGTACGGCCCTGCAACTGATAAGCAGCAGGCCATTGCATTGATCCGGTCGGCGTTCAACAGCGGAGTTACCTTCTTCGATACGGCTGAGGCGTACGGCCCGTTTGCCAACGAGGAGCTTGTTGGTGAAGCAGTCGAGCCGTTCCGCAATGCCGTCGTTATCGCGACCAAGTTCGGTTTCAAGGAGGGAGATCCGAGGAAGGGGGTGGATAGCCGCCCGGAGCGAATCAGGCAAGTCGCCGACGAATCCTTAAAACGTTTGCGAAGCGATGTGATCGATCTGTTCTATCAGCATCGCGTCGATCCCAACGTGCCGATCGAAGATGTTGCCGGCACGGTGAAAGAGCTCATCCAGCAAGGCAAGGTCAAGCACTTCGGAATGTCCGAAGCAGGTGTGCGCACCATCCGCCGCGCGCACGCAGTCCAGCCTGTGGCAGCACTGCAAAGCGAATACTCGCTGTGGTGGAGAGAGCCTGAACAGGAAGTGATGCCGACACTGCGAGGAACTCGGGATCGGTTTCGTTCCGTTCAGCCCGCTCGGCAAGGGCTTTCTTACGGGCAAGATCGACGAGAGCACTACCTTTGACAGCAGCGACTTCCGCAACATCGTCCCGCGCTTTACGCCCGAGGCCCGGAAGGCGAATGCGGAGCTCGTCGAATTGCTTCGCGCTGTCGCGGAAAGGAAGAAAGCGACGCCTGCTCAGATAGCTCTTGCGTGGCTCCTGGCGCAGAAGCCCTGGATCGCTCCCATCCCAGGCACGACGAAGATGCATCGGCTTGAGGAGAATATCGGAGCGGCTCAAATCGACTTGACGTCCGATGACCTCCGGGAAATCGAGAATGCCGCCTCCAAGATTACGGTGCAGGGAGATCGCTATCCCGAACAAATGCAGCGGATGATCGACCGCTAAATGAACAACGCTTCAATCCGTCCGGCTACGAACAACGAGATTATCGCCGGTTCGGCCCGGCCATGTTAATGCGGTACAAACTGTGATGCGCCAGCGCGAACAATGTTCGCTTGTTCCGGCCGCCGAAGACAAGTTGCAGCGGGCGCTCCGGAAGCTCGATCAGCCCAATCTGCCGACCGCGTGAGTCGTAGACAAAGATCTGGCCGTTTGCCAAGTAGACGTTCCCGTCCGCATCGACAGCCACACTTTCGCCGCCCCGGTTCACGAAAGGCTTCAGACCGTTGAGTGCGCCGTCCGGACTGACCTGAGCTCTATATGTCACGTCCTCCGACGGATTACTCACATACACGCTGTCGCCTACGCGCGCCCGCAGGAATCCGTAGGTATCCAGATTGTCTGAGAAACGCCAGCCCGCCGTAGTGTCCGGAGGACCTTGTCTCCATACCCTGGCGGCGGGTAGAAAGACTTTTCCGTCGGGCGACACGTACTCCGTGGGCTTGGGTGAGCTGACATCTTCGGCGAACATTTGTCGCAATGTCTTGTATTGGAGCGTCTCGAGGTCGAGCTGATCGCGAAACTCGCCATTGTTCCAGTAATTCACCGGCAGCAACGCGAGCCAATCCGGGCGAGGCTTTGCCGGTTCCGAAGTCAGCACAGTGATCTTGTCTTTCGGTGATCCTGGACGGAAGGAATACACGGTTCCGCCCGCTCCTGCCGAAGAGACAACGATCAGATTGCCGCTTTCATCGACGCCCAGGTTGACCGGGTCCAGCGGGCTGTCGCGCTCGATTGTGAGGCCCTCGGCTTCAGACCATCCATAGATGCGCTGCTGGTGCCGGTCGACGAAATATAGTTTGCCGTTGGCATCAACCGCTGCTCCGGCGATGGAGAAGAAGCCGGTTTCGAGTTGCTTAGCCGAGCCCAATTCCGGGTAGCGCGTGCCAGACTTCCTGCTTTCGTCGGCGCCATTGTCTACGTCGAGGGCAGCAAACTCGCGCTCGCGTAGTTGCAGATGGTGCGTAAGGTCCTCGATCGCGTTTTCATAAGGATACTTGCTGACCCGGAGATAGGTGCCGCAACCGTCCTGGTCGCAAGTCGAAAAGCCGCTCTCCGCATTCACGTGCACATTGCGGAAATGAATGCCGGTCGACTGATAGAGACGCACCGCCGCCGGATATGGCATGCGCGAACGCGTGACACGGTAGGCGTGGTAATTGGCGATCACGATGTTTTTGGAGTAGCTAAGCTCAATAGACAACGACTCGCCGCTCTCACCGGCCTCCTCTTCGGTCTGGGGTGCATTAACGTCCCAGTTCTCGGCGTGATCGAACTTGATCTCGTTGCGCACGTGATGCTCGGCCGAGAGTTCATACACGTGCCCCGGAGTTTTCGTGTCGGAAACATAAAGGCCGGTCTGCGCGAAGGTATCCGGAGTCCATATATCGGCGAATGTGCCGCCGCCATGAGTCACCCAGAGGCTGGGGTACTGAGAATCCCATCTTTTGTGCAGATCCGGGTCAGCGGTCTGGTTATTGTTGTAAGGATTCGTACCGCTGCCATGTCCGCCCAGAAATCGCACGTCGTCGATTAACGAGTTTTCCGTTCCTGACCAGAGGACACCAACTGCGCGCGGGTTCACTCCACCCGTGGACACGCCGAATCCGCTCAGAATATTGGTTCCGCCCTCTGGAGCGAAGATAACCGGCTTGGGAGTGCCGATCCCCTGAAATGCCGGTGTTCCGTCGGGCAGATCAAATTGGGTCAGGGTCGGATGCAGTCCGATGAAAACGGTGTCCGGCTTGAGCGCCAGCGTGTCGCGAACAACGTAGTGGCCGGTTGGAAAATACAGCACTCGATGGGTTTCGATGGCCTTCCGGATCGCATCTGTATCGTCGGTTTTGCCGTCTCCGGTGACGGCTAACGTGTGCACGTTCACCCACTCATCCGAGCCGGGCAGCGGACGGATCGCGGGTTGTAATGCCGGAGGCATGCTGCGCAACGCGGTCGCTTCATAGCGCATACCGATCTCGCCCATTGCGCCGAGCGCCGGAACAATGAGGCCGTAATTGAACTCACGTATCTGGTAAATCGAGCCCTTGCCCGTGACCTTTTTCCCGCTCTCGCGCAGAATGCCGAAGGTAGGCACATTTTGCAGCACAGTGTTTACGAACCCGATCTCAGTGAGCGGGCTCTTCTCGTTGCTGATGATCACAGCGGCGTTCGAAACGTTCTGGAACCGGCAATCTTTCACCCAGAGCTGGTCCGGGTAGCCGGCATCGATATCGATGGCAGTCGCTACATCCCGAAACGAGTCACGCACAAGCGTGAGGCCAGCCTCGTGCTCGCGTATCGCCGACTCTTTCTGACCTTCGAAAGTGGAATCGAGCAACGTAAATTGCCAGGCGGCCGATGTCTTCTCGCTGAGAATGGCATAGCGCCCACCATGGAAGTGCAGATCTTCCGCTTCATTGCCCACCTGATAGAGCGCAGCCAGGCCCGAGCCGATATGGAAGTCCATGTGCGCGAGAAAGGCATGCTGAGCGACATGGAAGCGGATCCCGACGGCGGCGGCATCGCCATCGCCGATCTCGAAATCGATGTTGCTCATAGCTGAGTAAAACGTTCCGGAATTGGCATCCGGTATGTTCTGATTGGGCGGAACGGCGCCTTGCGGCGGAACGGCCACATGCCCCGCTTTTCCGCCGGTGAACATCACCATCACACCGAGGCCCTTTTGATAACCCGGTGTGTTGTCGGGGAGCACAAAGACGGGACGCGTCCGGCCGATGCCGAACAAACGTATCCCCGGCCAGACAAAGACAGTCTGCGTGAACGTATACCGTCCGGAAGGAACAAAGACGATGCCCTCGCGGGTGTTGCTCGCCGCAGCCTTATCAATGGCCGCCTGAACGGCTGGCCCATCATTACCGGATACGACTACCGCCTGGGAATCATCGGGCTGTGTAGTGAAAACAGACGCAGCGGAAGCAGAAAGGGCAAGGCAAAGAAAACAGAGCGGTTTCATGAGCAATTCGGTTGTATCAATACTGGATGGCTGAGCGCATGGGCGAAAACACAGGCTGCCGCAAACGCATAGGTCATGAGAATTCTCTCACGCACTAACCACAGATGCGCCCGAATGGCTCAACCGTCAAGTGGAACCGAACCCGGAATCGTTTGCCAGACTGGAGGTTGTTTCTCAGGCTGTGGTGAAGGCCGATACCAACCGCATCAATACCCGAAGTCACGAACGGCCGAAGTGCAAAATGGCAAGTTGCTGAAAGCTGGTTTTGCCGTATGGCTTTGATAATCGAGGTGCGTGCGCGAGCGTTTCAGGCAACATTTGGTCCGAGTACCCGGTCGTTAACAAGATACGAACGCCATCACTGAGCAGTCGCTCTGCAAGGGATACGCTGTTCTCGGTGCCGAGCCCGACATCCAGGACGGCTCCATGCACTTCTGTTTTGTCTAGCAGTTCCGTAGCCGCACGCACCGTGCTGACCGGGCCAAGCACCTCTCCACCGAGAGTCTGGATCATGTTGCCCAATTCCATTGCGATGAGAAGCTCATCTTCTACAACCAGAATTTTGACTCCGTCCAAAGGTCTAGATGTTGTCATGCCTGCATCGTGCTCTCGATAAGGAATTCTTCTGGCGCAAGCTGGATATTGATCATACACTCCACCCCGTCAGATTGAAACACGATTTTTGACGATCCGCCGAACAGGTACGGCAGACTGTTCTCGATAATCTGGGTACCGAAGCCATTCCCGAGTTTAACCGGCGGAGAGATGAGTCCATGCTCTCTCCATTGGAAGGACAACGGCATTTCCCCGATTCCGATTGGCCGTGAATGCCACTCCAGTTCTACTCGGCCGTTTGCCGCATTCCTGGACAACGCTCCGTATTTCACCGCGTTCGTGGCCAATTCGTGAATGGTCATAGCGAAAGCGTGCGACGCGCGATCCGATAACCGCAGTTGCGGCCCGAACATGGTAAATGTCAGGCCTTCGCTTGCCCCGGCCGCTTGCAGTTCCAGCCTTACGATGTCTCGCAGGCTCGCCGACCCTCCAGATTCACGTACAAGTAGTTCCTGCGTACGTGCCATCGCATTCAACCGGCCCTCAAACGACTTAGCATAACTCTCCAGTGAGGAAGCGCCCTGCATGGTCAACTGCGCCAGCGAACGGACTCTCATGAGCAGGTTCTTAACCCGATGCTGCAGTTCCCCGAGGATTAGTTTCTGTTGCGCATCCGCCCGCTTGGCCTCGGTCGCGTCCTCAATCACCAGCAGAATCAACTTGAGATGGTCGACCCGACGGGCATTCAGTAACATCACCCGCTTCCCGATTTTCCGGAAGGTGTGCTCTACCTCGAAATCGTCGAAGCTGGTGTCCCTGGGGAGGATCTGTTCCAGCAGTTCACGGAGTCGAGGTATATTCCACTCTCCGTTTCCCAATTCATAGATGTAGCGCCCCTCGGTTTCGCCCGGCTCGACTTGAAACGTCGCGTAGAAACGAGTGTTGGCCGTCTTGACGCGCAGTTCCCAATCGAGAACAAGAAACGGATCGCGAAGCGCTTCGACGATTTTTTCGGAGTATTCTTTTGCAAACTCAAGCTCCGTGTTGTCGCGGATTACAAGGACAAAACGAGGCTCGGGGCATTCAGGGCAGACTGTGTGGACATTCAGGACCAGGACTCGCCGGCCGATCTCCTCGAATTCGTGATCGAGACGGTAGTCTTTGACGGTTGCGCCACCGCTGATCACTCCGTCAAGCAAAGTGCGCAGCGCGGGGATATTCCATTGACCGTTCCGCAATTCGTAAAGTCTGCACCCGATCGCATCCTTCAGATTGATGCTGAAATCCTGACCGAAAGCTGCGTTGGCCCACTCGATGACCAGGTCCTTTCCGAGCATAAGAATCGGATCCTGAAGAGTCGAGACGAGAACCTCGTAGGCCGAGGCCGCCTGACCGCTCCCATTGAAACCGATATTGCCAACCGGATTAGGTTTCGAATCTTGAGCCAAAAGTAGCCTCGCAGACCGCACTTAAAGTAGATCACGCCTCACAAATACTACGACCAGGGGCATGGGCCGCCAGCATTGAAGAAACATGTGGGCGAATTCCGCCCGGAGCGCCATTCATCTTCTCGTTTACGCTGCCTCACAGCTCCGAATTGCTCTGTTCCCCTGCTATCGCACTCGCACCCGTCGAATTCGCCAGTGATCGGGCAATCGCAGATTTCAGTTCGGTGGTTCGATACGGTTTCGACAAAAAGGGGCCGCCTAGCTTTTGCGCATCGGCACCCTGGAGGGTGGCGGCGTAAGCCGTGACGTAGACTACCGGCGTATCCTGTTCGGCGTGGATGCGGCGCGCGGCTTCAATGCCATCCATCGGACCTTCAAGACGCACATCCATAAGGACGAGGTCAGGTTTAAGATCAATCGCCTTGGCGACTGCTTCTTCGCCCGTAGTTGCTGTTCCAATTACACTATGTCCCATACGTTCCAAGCGGTGCTGCAGGTCGAGCTGAACAATCGTTTCATCCTCGACGACGAGTATTCTCGCGTTCATGATGGCTGCACCTTTTCGGGTTTAGAGTAGGGAAACGAGATTGTAAAGCGCGTACCTCCACGCCGATCGAGAGTGAGATCGCTTTGTAGTTGTTTGGCGAGCACGGACACGAGTTTCAGTCCCAGCGAGGTGTTGCTTTCAATTGTGAAGTCGTCCGCTACACCAATACCGTTGTCGGCGACTTCAAGGAAAGCTTGTCCGTCGTGAGACCGAAGCGAGATTGAAATCTCACCAGATCTTCCGTCGGGAAACGCATGCTTAAGCGCATTCGTTAGCAGTTCGTTGAGGATAAGGCCGCAAGGGATTGCTTTCGCGATGTCGAGCCGGATGTCCGCCGCATCCACAACGCAACGAATTCGGTTCTGATCTACACGGTAGAACGAGAACAGATTTTGAACGAGACGTTCAAGATACAGATTGAAATCGACTCGCGCCAACTCTGGGGATCGATAAAGCAGCTCGTGTATATCACCAACCGTACGCACCCGATTGACTGCTTCCTCGAACGTGGTCCGGGTCGCATCATCTGCCACTGAATCAGATTGCAGGGTAAGCAGACTCGTGATGACCTGAAGATTGTTTTTGACCCGGTGATGGATTTCTTTGAGTAGCACTTCCTTTTCCGCTAGAGAATCCGCCAATTGCTCGCTGGCGTGTCTCCGTTCGGTCTCGTCCCGCATGATCTTGGCGAAACCGCGAAGTTTGCCTTGCGGGTCGTCGATGCGGGTGAGCACCCCACTGCACCAGAACCGGGAACCGTCTTTCCGGCGATGCCAGCGCTCGTCCTCCGCCCGGCCAGTGCTTAGGGCTTCGCTGATTTCTTTCTGCGGCTCCCGATTAGCGACATCTTCTGGCACGAAGAGTATCGCACTCGGTTGCCCTAGGATTTCCGCCGCCGCATAGCCAAGCATCCGTTCTGCGCCTTCATTCCAGGAGACAATCCGGCCTTGCTTGTCCATTTGAAAAAGAGCATAGTCCCGGACACTATCCACAAACAGGCGGAAGCGTTCTTCGCTTTCCCGCAACGCTTTTTCCGCTTGCTTGCGTTCCGTGATATCGACACAGGCGCCGCTCAGCCGCTCCGGCTTGCCTTGCTCATCCAATATCACGTCACCCTGATCCAGCAGCCACCGCTCCATTCCATCAGGGCGGTTTACCCGGAATTCCGTCTTCAGGTGGATTCCCTGCTCGCGGGTCTGATCAAAGGCGGCGATGACGCTGGCACGATCATCGGGATGGACCAGAGCATAGAACTGTTCGATGGTCTTCACCTCATCCTGCGGCTGGAGGCCAAACAAGACTCGAAGACCTTCGTCCAATGTGTCCCTGTTCGGCTGTATCTCCCAGGTCCAGGTGCCCATCCGTGCAGCACGAAGGGCGATGCGGAGCCGCTCCTCCGCTTTCTCCAGCGCCTCCTGCGTACGTTTGTGCCTCGTCCCGTCGCGGATAATTTTAGTGAACCCGGTGAGCCGACCTGCATCGTCCCGGATGGCAGTAAGAACCCCTTCAGCCCAGTAGATCTCACCGTTCTCGCGTACCAGCCAGCGGGTATTGTCGGCTGATCCGTTTCGCCTGGCCGCGTCCAGCTCGGCTTGGGGGACTCCCCCCTCCCGATCCTCGGCGGTAAAGAGTAGCGCGTATGGTTGCCCCACGATCTTGGCGCTCGTGTAACCGTTGATTTTCTCGGCTCCCCGGTTCCAGCTTTCCACCTTTCCGGTAACATCCAATGTAAAGATCGCCAGATCGGTCACGCCGGCCACCATGAGGCGAAATTGCTCGTTGGCCTCGCGAGTGCCGGAGTCCCGCTTCTGTCCGGCCCGGTCTCTTTCCTCTTCCTGATCTCGTTTGAACAATGCCAGCTTGATAACGGCCGCCAGTTCTCCGGATTTGGCCGGCTTCATAACGTAACCCAAGGGCTCTGTGTGTTGGGCCCGCTCCAAAAGGTGCCGGTCCGAGTAGGCCGTCAAGTAAACCACAGGGATTCCCAGCGGCTGCAACTGCTGCGCGGCGGAGATGCCGTCCACGTTGCCAGGCAGCATCATGTCCATAACCACGAGGTCGGGCCGGCTCTGTCGAGCTTGATAAATCGCCTCCTCCCCGGATGCTACGATTCCTACCACGTCGTAACCATCCGTTACCAGCAATTTGCCCAGGTGCTCGGCCACAACAGATTCGTCGTCGACAATGAGGATGCGTTTATTTGCCACCAGTCTCCTAAGCCTAGAATTAAGCGCGCAAAGCGAGCCGGGGCCGGCCAGCGACGAATTCAGGCTTGTCCCTGGGGGGAAGCGTCCGCTTGCACTTTTAGACGCGCTTAAACCTGAATTGAAGAGCCGCGAAAACTACTCACCTATACAGGCCGTCTGACGGGGGGCCGTCCGTGGCGATACCGGTTCCTGCCGAGCTTTTGCCCGCATTATCTGCTTCGACTCGCCACTCACTCGCAACCGTGGTCGCGATTCCGCGTCTCACCTAAGAAGGCTTGAGGCACGTTCTCCTCAGGCCCTACCCTTTAACCAGACCGATGCACGTCTACCCCTTCCGCCCGCTTAGCATGCTCTTTTTTGCGGCTCTCCTGTTCAGAGTGGACCTGTGTGCCGAACCGGTGCCTGTACGGCATCGACAGGGCTCGGCACACGGCTTCGTCGCTCTGAAAACCCTTGAGGGCACTCGTATCGCCACTGGCGATATGACCCAGATGGTGCATGGCGATCGCGTCACCTCGCGCCTTCTCCTTCGCTTCCGGGACGGCTCGATCGATGACGACACCACGGTTTTCACTCAGCATGAAACCTTCCGCCTTATCACGGATCACCACATTCAACGTGGTCCTTCGTTTCCCAAGCCGATTGACGTCCTCATCGACGCCACAACCGGACAGATTACCTCTCATACCAAGGACGGGAAGATCAGGCAGGACCATCTGGACCTTCCGGCGGACGTCTCGAATGGACTTCCGCCGAATCTCCTCATGAACATCCTTACGTCCGTGCCCGAGACCAAACTCTCCTTTGTCGCTCCAACCGAGAAGCCGCGGCTGATCCAGGTCTCGGTCAAGCCTGCCGGCGAAGTGCCATTTACGATCGGAGGAACGAAGCGCAAAGCTGTCGATTTTTTACTCCATCCTGAACTCGGCGGTATCACGGGAATGATTGCTCCAATGATCGGCAAGCAGCCGCTCGATTTCCACATATGGATACTGACGGGCGCCTCGCCTGCGTTCATTCGGGAAGAGGGACAACTGTATGAGGGCGGCCCTGTCTGGCGCATTGAGCAAATCAGCCCCGAATTCCCGCATTAGCCTTCCGTTCAATTTGATCTGGTCTCGCCGAAGCGTGCCGTCAGAGGCAAGGCAAACGCCTTATCGCACCGGGAGGTTCCGCTCTGTCCCACCCACCCTTGCGGCTCCTCCGAGTCGGCCGTGGACGAAACCCTGCGAGGATAGAGTGCAACAGTATGTCTAAACAGGACATCATCGTCATCGGCGCTTCTGCCGGTGGCGTAGAAGCGCTGAAAGTTGTCGCTGCGGGCTTTCCTGCTGATCTGCCCGCTTGTGTGTTTGTGGTGCTGCACATAGGTGACGGGATCAATGGGCAAAGCTTTCTGCCCGACATCCTCGCCAAAGCCGGCCCTCTGCCCGCGGTGCGTCCAACGGATGGAGAAAGCTTACAGCTCGGAAGGATTTACGTCGCGCCCCCTGACTACCACCTGCTTCTGGGGCCGGGACACCTTCACCTTTCGCACGGGCCCAAAGAGAACCAGACGAGGCCCGCTATCAACCCGCTTTTTCGGTCGGCCGCGGCGGCCTATGGCGAACGCGTCACAGGTGTAATTCTGACTGGTCTGCTCGATGATGGCGTTGCAGGTCTGGCAGAGATAAAGCGCCAGGGCGGTGTCGCCGTAGCTGAGGATCCGGCCACAGCAATGTTTCCCAGCATGCCGTATAACGCCACATTAAAGGTTGAGCGTGGATTTCGTAGTGCCACTACCCGAAGTCGCGGGGGTTCTCTCTGCGCTTGCGATTACGGAGCGCAGCTCCATGAAGATTCAGGAACCTATGGAAAGCATTTCCTCCCAATTGACCTGTCCCGAGTGCCGGGGGCCGCTCACGCGGGAGCGCCAGGGAAATATTGTCGAGTATCGCTGCCGTGTGGGCCACGTATTCTCTCCTCTGGCGATGGCACAAAGGCACCAGGAAACGGTGGAGCGTTCGCTGTGGATGTCCGTGCTTGCGCTGGAGGAAGCCGCGGACATAGCTGAACAACTTGCACCTGAGCTGGGACCTGACGCCCTGGAAGAAGCTCGGAAAAAGCGAAAGCAATCCGCTGACCTCAGGGCTATGCTGAACAGTTCTTCGCGGGAGCGGTAAGTTCGCTCATGTCCTCCTGCAGTATTCGCGATAACTGCTGAAGACGATCCAAGTAAGAATCCGAGGCCGCCTGGGGGACCGGTGACGCGCACGCTGCTTCACTGTGGGCTATCTTGCAAACTCCCGAAATAATTCGGTATAGCGAAACGCGAGAGCCATAGTCTAACAACCGAAATATGTTCCTGAATAAATGGACCGTACAGTTGAGCTGCCCGGGTCAAATCGTAGAGAGGGGCTTCGATTCAGAGGAAGAGCTTCTGGAATTCATCCGCCGAACGGAACGTGAATCGACGGACGGCGTAATTCGGAGAGTAAATGTCATCGATCCCGAAGGCAAAGAGAAAGTGGTTGCTCCGCGTTCCTGAAGTCTGGAAGCGTCGAGGATCGTCACGCAGTGACGGTCCGGTATTTCTGCTTTTCTCCAGCGCCCGCTGGGCTCTGATCTGGGCCGGGCTTGATAAGCTTGCGCCCGTATGTCCAAATTGCTATTCGCCTCAGCGCTAATTCTTGTAGGCACCAGGTTACAGGCACAGGCGCCCGCACCGAAAATTTTCGGACCCGACCACACAACCGACGTCTACCGGGTGTCTCTTGACCGCGGCGCCCTGCTGCTGGAATCCATTGACGATGTGATCAAAGCGAAGAATATTCGCGACGGCCAGGTAATCATCAGTTCCGGATCAGTCCAGGATTGTACGTACCACTTCGTGGCGTCCACAGCTCTCAAGGCGCAGAATGAGTTCAGAACGGTGAAAGGGCCTTCCGAGATTTTGAGCGGCAGCGGAATCATAGCCGATGGCGAACCACACATACACATCGCGCTTTCGAATCCCGAGAAAGGGGTTTATGGAGGCCACCTCGAGAAAGGGTGCCGCGTTCTCTACCTTGCGGAATTTACCGTGTTCCGGTTTGCCGGTTCGGCTCTGACCAGGAAGTTAAACCAGAATGGCATCCTGCTGTTGCAACAGAAGTGACCGACGTGCGTATCGCGCGTTCGCGTGTGGGTCGGCCTGAGTGCGTCCTTTCCCATTTACTTCAGACTAAAAACCACGTATTCGCCCCTAATGGGGTCCGTTGAGGCTGGGTGGCCGGGGATGCTGTGTGTGTGCGTCGTCGACTGTGCCGATGCACAGACTGCAATGTATTCGCGGCCATCCAGTTCGTAGACGGCAGGCATGCCTTCAAGCCCGGCGCTCAGTTCGAATTCCCAAAGCACCTTGCCGTTGCGAGTGTCGAGCGCACGGAACTTCCGGTCGCGCGTTCCGGCGAAGAGGAGGCCGCCCGCAGTGACGACCGGCGCCACTTTGGGGAAGTGACTGCCGGTATTATGAATTCCCTGTGCGGCAAGCTCCGGCACTTCGCCGAGAGGGACCTGCCATGCGATGGTTCCCTGATTCAAGTCGTAAGCAGTGAGCGATGTCCAAGGTGGCGAGATGGCAGGCAGCCCGCTGCTGGTGAACATAAAACCGAACGCGCTTCGATAGCGGAGTTTGTCCGGCGCTTGAGAGGGCGGCGCGGAGGCGGATACGGTCGCAGAACCAGCCTTTTCCGGATGGTTCAAGTAGGCGAGCAGGTTTTCGATCTGGGATTGGTTGAGCTCGGGGAAAGCAGGCATCTGCCCTTTTCCGTGAGCAATAGCATTGCGAACCTCGCTGACGTTCCTTTTCTCTTGCAGGGACGGAACGGCAGGCGGTTGCCCTTCCCGCGTTGCCCCGTGGCACAACTGACAATTGGCCGCATAGACGCCGTGCCCATTCTCTTCCGGCGAGGCTTGCGTATTCGCTTGCGCCTTGCTGCTCAGTTCCAGCTTGAGCATGGCCGGCAAGTCTTTTGAGACCACGAAGAGCATTGCAGAACCGGGATCCACCGCGGCGCCTCCGAAATTTGCCCCGCCGTTGTTTCCGGGCATCTCGACCGTGTCTTGCGTGTTGGGCGGCAGGAACATTCCGGCGTTGCGGGCGTGCCGCATGCGCTCGATGAGCTGTGCTCTCTCAGACGGGTCCGCAATGTACGGGCTCAGGTCCTTTTCCGTGAAGGACTGCCGTGCGAATGGCGGCGGTTTCAGAGGGAAGGGCTGGGTGGGCGATGTTTCCTCGCCGGGCATATCAGATTTCGGTACCGGGCGCTCTTCAATAGGCCAGAGCGGCTTACCGGTTTCCCGCTCGAAGACCCATACGAATCCTCCTTTGTTGACCTGGGCAACGACGTCGATCTTTCGACCGTTTCGGTTCACCGTTAACAGCTTCGGCGCGGTCGCGTTGTCGTAGTCCCAGATATCGTGGTGAACCATTTGGAAGTGCCACAGCCGTCGGCCGGTTCGCGCGTCCAGGGCGAGCAAGCAATCCCCAAAGAGATTCGCTCCCCGGCGATTTGCGCCGTAGAAGTTGTATTTGGGGCTTGCTGTGGGGACGAAAACGATACCGCGTGCCTGATCGAGAGTGAGTTCGCTCCAGGCATTGGCGCCACCCACGGTTTTCCAGGCTTCGGGAGGCCACGTTTCATAACCGTATTCGCCGGGATGAGGAATCGTGTGAAAAGTCCAGACAAGTTTTCCTGTGCGCACGTTATAGGCACGCACATCGCCCGGAGCGGAGTTGTATTCCTCATTCGTGGCCGAGCCGAGGATCAGGAGATCTTCGAAGATTTTGCCCGGCGTGCTCGACTGGACGAGAGTAAGCTTTTCCGGGTCGCGTCCAAGGCCCTGCCGGAGATCGACTCCGCCATCGTTTCCAAAGTTGGCGATGCGTTTGCCTGTTTTCGCATCAATGGCTTGAAGGATGTTGTTACACGCGAACAGAAGACGGCGTTCCGTTCCATCGGAGCTTTCCCAATAATTGATGCCGCGGTTTGTGATGAGGGTCGCGTCTGGGGTAGTTTCGTGGACCCAGAGTTCTTTCCCGGTTTTTGCGTCAAGCGCCACGATGGAATTGTGTTTTGCAAGCACGTACATCGTGCCGTGCACGACCACCGGATTGAACAGGTACTTGCGGGAGTCGCCGGTCGAATAACGCCAGAGCACATGGAGTTGCCCGACATTATCGCGATTAACTTGTGACAGGCCGGAGAACTGAGACGAATCTGCGCTGCCGCCGTAGTCGGCCCAAGTGGTTTTCGAGGCAGGAGACGCGAAAGCGACGAACGCGAACAATAGCAACAGAGGTATCTTGCTGGCCAACTTCCGAGGATATACCCGCACTTCAGCGCGTCGCTTTTCAGCGGCGCGGGGGTTCGGACAAAGGCGATGTACGAACCTGCGCTTGATGACTACAGCGAATGCCTTCACTATCACCTCCGAATGCCAGAGAAGAGGGCTCGGTATCGGGGCTTACTCGGAAGAGTGGAAGAGCCCCCAAAGCTTTCCGAAAGGCGGCTTTGCCTCAAGGGCGAAGTGAATCTGTACTTTTTTGTAGGAGTCGCGGGATTCGAGAGGAGTTCCTGCATAAACGCGCGCCCCGAGGTAAGTGGACAGGTTCACAATCAAGCCAATACCAGTTCCGGTCAAGTAAGTTGCCTTGGGGCTCAGCAGTCCGGCGTGGTCGACGAACACCGCCGATCGGAATCGGTCTCCGAGGCGCCCTCCGAAGATCTTTTTGCCGCTAAAGGGAACCGGCCCATCCACTTCAGCGCTCGCCGCATAAGCCGAATCGCCGATCAGCGTGCCTTCCGGATAACCGCGTACAGTGGAGATTCCACCGATCTGAAACTGCTGCGATGGCGGCAAGGGTATCGGATCGGCGGCTTTGCCTTGGCCCTGCGCCCGGAAGATCGCGACGACGTTTTTTCCGAACTGCTGAACGCGGGTCCCCGAGCCTCCGTATTTCACGTATGTGTTCATTCCGTTCAGGCTGTAATTGCCGCCGGACGTGAAGAGGTTTGCCATCCAGAAGCCGTGAGCGTCGGACGCCTTCAAAGACAATCCCGTCTCGAGTGATCGAACCGGGATGTTTGAAATGCGGTAGCCCTGGCTGTCAAGCGTCGACTCCTGGAAGTGAGGAGCGAAATAGCCACTCAGAGTGAATCGGCTGTTAGCGATCAGCGGGCGGCTCAGTTGCAGGCTGAGGTCATAGAAGCTCCCGTTCACAGCAAGCTTCTGCAAGTCACTCTGGCGCACCCGGATGGTATCGTAACTGACCGTTGGTGAAATACGCAGTCCGCCCGAAGTGAGAGGGAAATCATAAGAGCCGAACCCGGCCCACATACCGTCCGACCAATACACGCCGGCACGCAGTGGGTCACTATAGCCGAAAAGACTCTCGATTGTCTCACTAACTCCGACCCGTTCGTGTCCGGTCGAGACCAAGCCCGCATTGTCGGACGAGAATGAGTTAGTGATGCCGGGCGGATTCACTATCTGTAACACCAGATCCGTCGTGCCGAAGTCCTCTCCAGGACGTAGCAGTGCTCTTACTTTCTCGTCGTTCGTCGCGTTGAACTGCGCAAGGGTGGAATTGATTGCACTGACCTGAATCAGGTCGCCGGGTTGGCAGCGTAAACGATCAGTAAAGTAGTGTGCGCGAGTGCGCCCATTGTTCTGGACCAGCACTTTGCCCAGCCGCGATTCGATCAACTGAATCCGAACCACGCCCGAGACCACCTTCTGGGGCGGCAATACAGCCCGCGCCGTAATGTATCCTTTTTCCCGATACAAGGCGTTGATCCGGTCGAGAACCTGATTTAACTGGTTGAGGGAAATCTCGCTTCCCTGGACATTGCGGGTAGCGGACGACAACTCTGGAGCAGTTAGAACTGAGGACGGCGAGATCTCGAGCTTTGTGAGCAGGAATCGTTTCACTTCGCCGGGTGAGGCGCCCGCATTCGGGACCGCCGTTTGATCGCGCAGAGTATCGGATGACGGAGCCTTGTGCTCATTCTTATTGATCTGGTTCTGCAGCTTGTAATATTGCTCAACCTCAGAAGACTGCTGATGCACGGCTCCGGGGTCCACTTGCGCAGTGAGTTGCGCAGCAAGTATTACGGTTAGCGAAGAGAGTGCCAGCCGCGCGAGCACTCTCTTCAAATTCGGTCGTTCCATCCCACTGATACTTCCCTGGACTACTGGAAGTGGTAGGCGTTCAGCAAGTACGGGAAGACCACGGTAGTAGCGTCTTGAGTCCACGTGTAGTGATTCGGAAGCTGTAAGAACTTGGCAGGCGTCAACTGCTCAGTCGGGTCAAGGTTCCGGGCAAATTTGTCACCAATGATGAAGATGTACCAAGAAGCGCTGCTTCCCTTCTTGCTCGTCAGATTGAACGCCTGCCATGCGTTTTGTAAGGTCGCGCTGCCCGTGACCTCGCCGCTTATGAACTCGAGCCAATCCATTGAGGTCGTGACCGTTCCCGTATTGGTCCAGTACTTGTCGAAGATGATCGCGGGGGACGTAGAGCATCCCGAGCACGGCAAGATATTCACGTTGATGTTGTTCGCAACTCCCCCGTTATAGCCCGTAGTGCTGAAGTGCAGCGATTGCGCCTGATGATCCTGCACGAGTTGCGGGTTAGCAAGGTTCGTCATATAGACATTGCTGAGCGTGGTGTTGTCGGCCTGCGTAGTTACGCTTTGGAATACGCTCATGTTCCCCACGGTAAGAGTGCCGCCCGCCTTCGCAACGGTGAGCGAAACGTTATTGACCGAGGGCGCCTTCACGCCCGACACAGCCGTCGAGCCGGTGATCGTCCCGATGCTCAGCAAACTTCCGTTGATCAGGAGCTTCACGTTCTGGTTCGCCGTAAGCTGATCCAGCCGTTCACTACCGTTAAGGACACTGATTCCCACATTACCGGTTTTGCTCGCGATGTTATTGGACAGCAGATTTCCTTGCGCCTCCGTAATAAAGGTATCGCCAAAGGCGGACGCGTTCAGGAAGTTGTGTCCGTCCGGAACACCGTTGGTGACGGTGATCGGATTTTGATTGTTCACAAAGATCGATGTCGTTGAGGAGCCGATGCTGCCATTTGTGGCGGCCAACGTCATGTTGTTCCCGGTCAGGTTCACCGCTGAGGCGCTGCCACCCGTAGCATTCAGGATCGACCCGTTCGCCGTAAGGGCAATGTTGCCCTTGGTAGCGGCTACCGTACCCAGATCAATATCGCCGGTCGCGGCCGTCAGGTTTACGTTCCCGTTTATACCCGTCACAGTATTGACATTCATAGGACCGGCCGTCTGGGTAATCGTAGCGTTCTGATTTGCGCTGGCGGTCAGTTTGCCACTAGCGTTGAGATCGAGCGTGTTGCCTGCTGTCGTGTTTCCGCCGATCGACCCATTCTGAGCCGTCAGGTTCACATTAATGGCATTGATGCTGCTCGCGCTCGTCGGGTTGTTGTCCTGGATGGAGCCGGATGCCGTAATGGTTGCGTTCCCCGCAGTTGCGCTCACGGTTCCGAGACTGATATCCCCGGCGGTGGTGGCCAGGTTCGCGCTGCCGTTCGTTGCGGTCACCGTGTTGACAAGCATCGGTCCCGTTGTCTGGGTGATGTTGACGTTCTGATTAGCCAGGGCGGTTAACTGACCCGCAGCATCGATCTCGAGGGTACCTTGCGTAGTGCCGCCGATCGCACCGTTTCTTGCGGTAAGTGAAACGTTATTGGCGTTTACCACACTCGCAGGCGTGTTGTTGGTGTCGAGGATAGAATTTGCGGCTGTCAGCACGGCATCGCCAGTTGTCGACGTTACCGTTCCGAGGTTCAGATTTCCCGCGACCTGGTTGAGATATACCCCGAGTTTTGCCGATGCTACGACTTGGCCTGCCGTGCCGTTGTAGGAGGACGTGATATTGAGCGGATCGGCAGCACTTGTGCCGACGGAGCCATTGCCTGCTGCGAGATTTACGCTGATTGCATTGATGTCACTCGAGCCAGCGGGCGTCCGGGGATCGATGATTGAACCCGAAGCCGCAATGGACGCATTGCCTAGCTGCGAATTAACCGTTCCAAGATCGACGTCTCCTCCTGCGGCAGCGAGGGTCGCATTCCCATTACTGGCAGTCACCGCGTTGACGTTCATCGGTCCTGCGGTCTGGGTAATGTTGACGTTTTGATTCGCCGTGGCGTTCAAGGTCCCTGCGGCGTTGATCTCCAAGGTTCCCGGAGTGGTACCGCCAATCGAGCCATGGGTCGCAGTAAGCGTCACGTTATTGGCGTTGATCGCGCTGGCAGTTCCGGTCTTCGTGTCGAGAATCGAACCGTCCGCCGTAAGCGTGGCATCCCCCGTCGTCGAGGTGATGGTCCCCAGGTTAAGATCGCCCGTGGTCTCCTTCAGGTAGACCCCGAGGTTCGCGCTTGCCGTTACTTGGCCCGCACCCGTAGAAGAAGAGTTGATATTCAGCGGATCTGCGGCCGTCCCGACAGACCCGCTGGCTGCGGTCAGCGCTAGATTGACGGCGTTGATATCGCTCGCCGGCGTGTTGTTGTGATCGAGAATTGAGCCGGAGGCGTTTAACGTGGCCGTTCCTTTCGTCGCGTTCACGAGACCCAGGTCGATATCGCCGGCTTGCGCTACCAGGCTCACGCTTCCGTTCGTTGACGTTAGCGTGCCAAAGTTCACGGTGCCCGTCGCTTGAGTGACGGCAACGTTTGAGCCGCCACTGATGGAGTTGATGGAGTAAGCGCCCGATGCAGTAGTGGGTGTTGTCGTCAGTACCGCCGGAGGACCCGGATCCACAGCATAGACGATGGCTTGCGGTTGCAGGAGATTCAGACCGACGGCTCCGCCCGCCTGAATGGATGTAATCGTCGCCGTACCTGCCAGACTTGCCGGCGCTGTGTTTGCCACATCTTGAACTAAGCGGGCATTCAGGAATGCGTCGCCGCCCGCCGTAACAGTCAGCGATGCGCCCGCGCTGTCCTCAGACGTCATCTGCACGTTAAGAGCGTTCGCTGCGCTGCCCACGCTTCCCGAAGTCGCACCGAGCGTCGTCGTGGTCGCCTTCAGCATTTCCGCGGAGTTAGCGAGAATGTTCCCGCCTGTGTCGACTACGTCGATCAAACCGCCTGGATTGTTTATCAGTCCTTGCAGCGTGACATTCGAGTTGCTGTTGTTCTGGATGTTTACCGCCGTTATGCCGGTACTGGTTGTGACGAAATTGTAGTTGGCCACATTGTTGCCAGCCACGATGCTGAGATCTGGCGAATTGAGATTTGCGGACGTAGTCGGATCAATATTGTTGATGACCAGGTTGTCGCCCGTATTGTTTGTGATGTTTACGGCGCTCCAAGTGGTGTTCCGCTGCACATTGAAGGTACCCTGCAAGGTTCCGTTCGGAGCGTTGAATGACACCGTCGGTTGCACCGTGTTTAGCAGGTCATTCACCGTGATGGTATTGCCCGCGATCGTGGCATTCACATTGACATCGGTGCTTAGAGTCGGGACGCCACCGACGTTGCTCGCCACGAGCGTCGGGTTGATTCCGCCCGCTTGCACGATGGTTCCGTTCATTGTGATGGTATTGACCGGGTTGAAGGCGCCCGTCTGATTCGCTGTCGGATTACTGTCGAGGATCTCCTGGACAGTCTCCGTGACCCACTTAGTTACTTTTCTGACGAGATCACCCACGAACGGGATCCATCCGAACACTTCGTTGACTGTTTCCTCGACGACCTTCGTGACCCAGACAACGGCAGTATCCCCAGCGGCCGAGGCCGTCTGGTGATAGGAGGCACCTTTGTCGTAGGGGGCAATCGCCTCGATTAGTACGCTGTCGCTTTTGAGCGTAGCCCCGGTTGCCACGTTCACGTTGGAAGTGTCGTTCAGGTTGTTGTCGGAATTGGCGGTAGGTGCTCCCGCCGCACCTACGACTTTGCCGGTAGCCGAACTGGTTCCTGCCAGATTCGCTTGATCGGCTTTGATCGTAATCGCGTTTCCGCCTGTCAGGGTCGCCCCGGTATCGACGTTTGCGTTCACGTTGGCCGTCACTTCCACGTTGGAGTTTGCAGTGGCATCCGAATGAACGGTGTAGGTATTCGAAATGGCTGTTGCGGTGTACTGCTCATTAGTAACTTCCGCATCCAAAGCGACGGTGCCGCCCTGGACGTTGGCGTTCGCGCCAACCTCGGTAGTGTTACCAGTGGTTACATTCGTGTTCGCTGTCGCGGTGTTAGTGCCTCCGAAGGCATTCCCGGCATAATCCGTGGCATTTGAATTCGCGTTGTTGTTTGCAAGCGCCTGGATAAGTGCGGTTCCGTTCGGTCCGGCCGTGAGTTGAGCCGAGCCGCCCGTTGTGCTCGAAGTAGTGTCGGACAGAGCAGCCGTTGCCGTGGTGGTGTTATTGCTTAAATTCAGCAAGCCCGCCTGAGTACCTTCCGCCTTCGCGTTAGTAATGTTGTTTGTGCTCTGAGCGCTCAGTGTGAGGTTGTTACCCGCGGTCAGCGAAACGCCCGAACCGGTGCCTACGGTGTTGTTGTTGTTGATGGTGGAGGTAGAAGACGTGCCGCCTTCCGTGCTGAAATTCGCCACCGAGTACGCATTGCCGTTCGCATCCGAATTCACAAGACTGCTCGAAAACGAATCGAGACTCAAATTGTTGGCAGCGGAAATCGTGGATCCATTACCAACCGACACCTGGAGGGTCGGCGAAGATTTTGCCGAGGTCGTTGCGCCGGCGCTAGCCACCAGTGCTCCGACGGAGGATGTCGCAGTAGAGGCTGCCGTGGTCGCGGTCGATGGCGTGGTGCCGTTGTAATTATAGGCCGCGCCGATCGTTACGTTCTGGCCCGCGCTCAGGTTAGTATTCGCACCCACCAAAGCTGACACCGTGGGGTTCACCGTGGCGCTCGAATAAGACTCTCCGACAGAGAACCCGCCAATACCAAGTCCGGAAGTGTTCGAATTCGCGCTGTCCATTGCCGATGCATTCAAACCCAGGCTGCCGCTGACATGCATGAGAGAAGCATCATTGATCTGCGCTTTGACCGTGCCGCCTATAGAGGTTTCGGATTGGTTGAACTGACCGTTCCCGATACCGGCTGCAATCGCGTTTACAGTGGCGGTGCCCGTATCCGTGCCCGAAGCGCCGACACCGAGACCTGCCACGGATTCACCTGTGGTCTGGCCGATGCTCCCGCTCGCAGTCGCGGTGGTAGATCCGCCGAGGTTCGTGTTAACAACGGAAGCGCCGGCTCCAAGACCCGATACGCTAAGGTTTCCGGTGGTTCCGTTCAAAGTGCGGTTACTGATGGCGTTTACGGTAATCGATCCGGCCTGCGGAATGGTCCCGTTCAAGACGGCTGAATTCGTAGCGTCGTCTTCAAGCGTGGACACAGCCGCATTGCCCGAGTAGGTTCCGCCGCTGCCTGAGGCGGCGGTTCCCGTAAGCGTGCTGGTGTAGACGGAGGTAACTGCGAGTGTACCGGTGGGAGCCAGAGTCACGGCGGTGCCGTTCACTGATGCGCTGGTATTCGGGTTGGCTTTCAAGAGCGACGTGGCAGCGCCCAGAGCGATGCCACCAAGGGAGACCTCGCCGGTGATGGCAGTCAAGCCCAGATTTTCATGCGCATCCACGCCCAGGCTGCCGCCATTCAAGGAGGAGGCGTTCACGTACGCCCTGGTCGAAACGTTGATTGGATTCGTTTGGTAATCAGCGGACGTACCGGCCGCACCTGCTACACCGGCACCGACAGCCCCCGTATAGGAGTTGATGATTTCCTGTGAAGCCGCGTCTACGTTCACCGCTCCTCTGGCATTCACATTGGCGTTGCTGTCGATGGCGGCGGTGGTGTTCTTCTGAATGTTTTCGGCGTCGACCGCTACCCCTATGCCGACACCGCCGGCGGCGATTGCTCCGGCCCCGAACGTGAGCGAATTGCTGACGTCAGAAGCAAGCATGTTGACGCCCTCCGCCGAGCCCGCACCGGTGTTCGTCCCGTTGATACTGGCGCCGGACTTGATTTCTGCGGTCGTTGTTTCGTTGAAGGTATTCGCCAGAGCCGAACCGGACAAGGCGACTATCGAGCCGGCCGCACCGGCGGCAATGATTTGGGGCACGCTGTCAGAGGCGGTGGCCGTGATGGATAAGCCGTTGACCGTCCCCTGACCGGGCAGGCCGGCCGCGTCTATGGGCGCGCTGATCCCTGCTCCCTGCGCCAGAGCGGTAACGTTGGCGTTACCGACATAGGCCTGCGTAGTGTTGTTGTCGGATACATTCGCGGCTGCTCCGTTGAGCCCGACGAATAAGGAAAACGCTCCGGCGCCATCGAGGATGGTCAGCGAGGTGTTCCGGTTTGCTGCCAGTTGAACGTTGTTGTTCGCGGAGACCGTCGCTCCATCGTCGACGTAAGCATTCGTGTGCGACGTATCGTTCAAAAGCGTAACGGCTCCGGTTGCCGAAACACCGCCTGAACCCGAGACGGCGACCACGTACGAGTTCACCGAATTGGAGAGATTACTGCTCGCAATCACGTTATTTGCGGCATTGACGCGTGCACCGCTGCCGATCGAAGTGTTTACGGTCCAGGAGGGCGTTACGTCATCCAAACCTACGCCGATGCCGAGATCGCCTCCGATCGAGAGCATCCCCGCAACGTCGCGCACACCGGCGTTGTCACCCGCAAGCAGGGTGACTGACTGCCCGGCGGCCGCTCCCGTATTAGAACCGTTAACAGTCGCGTTCGAGGCGATATTCGCTTCCGTATCGTCTTTCAAACTGTCGACCGGATTTACAATGACTGCTCCAGCCGCGCTGACACTGCCCGAAAACGCACCCGCTGCGGCGTAATCCTGCAGCGTGTTACTGCCGCCCATGGCCTGCGCGTCAATCAGAATGCCATTTGCGGTTTGGCCGTCATAGCTGACAGCCGTCCCATTGCCAAGAGCCGTTACACCTGCACCTGAAGCGATTTGTGAGGTCGTTGTGCGATGGAAAATGGGAATCAAGCCGGATACGGCAACACCGACCTCACCGCCAGCACCGACGCCGCCCGAAACCATAATGGCGGTACTCGAATCCGTGCTGCCGACGAGAAGGTTGTTGCTGGTGAAAAGGGAGCCCGCGGTGCTGGTGGTGGTGTTCGTTATCTGCTCGGCGGCAAGGGAACCGGCGGCTCCGAAGTCCGCACCGAGGCCCAGTTCGACCGCGATAGGTACAAAGAGAACGTTCGTATTGGACTTAACCTGAACGTTGCCGCTCGTGCTTACGTTGCTGCCGCCAATTGTGGCGGTCACATTGTTCGTGTAAGTCCCGAGGTCAATGGCGGCGCCGATTCCCGCTCCGCCGAGGGACGCGCTGATTCCGCCGGTGAACGAAACCATCTGGTCTCCATTCACGCCTTCGTTCGCATTCACGGTGATACCGCCGCTACCGATGCTGGCGGCCGACGTGTTACTTCCGAGGTTCGCATTAACCGTATTCGTGACCGTGTTGTTGTCGACCGAACCGGCGAGCGCAAAACCTTCTTCGGTGTTCACGGATCCGCCGGCAGTGATCGCGTAAAGGCTGTTGTTGCTGAGTGCATTCAGCGCCAGTCCGTTGCCGGAGACGGTCGCATTATCCGTCGTAGCTTCGACATCTTTTACGATCGTGTTCTGGCCATAGGCGCCCGCCAGGGCTGCGCTTTGTCCGTAGGCGGCGGACAGGCCTGCCGCTGCGGCGAAGGAAGTGTCCGTTGCGGTCACATTGACTGAGCCGGTACCGGTCCCAAACTGATTGGCTTTCACAGATGCGCCGTTGTTGATAAAGCCTTTTGTCACGATGCCCGGCCCGTTAGAAGAGCCCGCAATCTGATTGAACGCAATCTCACCGGATACACCGAAGCCGAACGAGCCTCCCCCGGCTCCGTTGTTGGCTGCTGCCGTGCTTGAACCGCTGGCGCTCGGTGCGGCGCTGCCGGATGGTTGCGAACCTGACTCGCCATCTGCACCGGATCCGGAGCTGGTCGGAGCATTTCCGCTCTTCGTGGCAGCGAAGGTGAGGGCGTACACATGCTCGTCCGAAGTCGGGGTGACATTGACATTGCCGCCCGCCAGGACTCCGCAGCCAGTGCAGATGCTCCCACGCTGATCGGCGGGATCGCCGATGTAGGCAAGGGTCGTCTGGTTGACCTGATTCCAGTTGAAGGCAACGCCAACTTGTGCTGAGCCACCCTTACCCACGGCCCCGCCGATTGCAAAGTCGCTTAAAGTGTTAGTCGCGTTTACATTGACGTCACCGCCAGCGTTCACGGTCGCGTTGCTTTGGATGAACGATTGCGCCGTGTCAGTAAGGTTGACATTATTGGCTGTCCCCGTAATTCCAAATTTGGTGGCGTTTTCGCCTGCTTGCGCGATTGCAAGCGCAAACGTAGAGGTTGTCGCCTGAACGTTCAGGTTGCCGCCGGATGCAATCGCTGTGGCACCGTCGCCGATCTCCGCATTAGAGATATTGGTGACGTTCTCGCCGTCGTAAGACCCGCCGGCCGAGGTGTTGCTCTGCACGCCGGGATTCGCGGCTTTGAGCTGCCCCGCGCCAAAAGCCATACCCGAAACGTTGAACGTGGTGATGTTTGAGACCGAGGTGACGTTGACGGCATTCGCGGCTGACTGAACTCGGGCCGATCCTGTGACTGATGCGTTCGACTGATTCGTCAGAGACATCAGGTTTACGGATCCTGCAACGCCGATGCCCTTTGACGAATCCGCATTGGTCGACAGACCGGTGTTCACAAAGGAAGTGGTGAAGGCTCCAGGATTCGCTACATCAGTCAAGGCAGTGATAACGGCATCCGCTGTCCCCTTTAGCATGTTGTAGTAGCCGGCGGCGAAGCTCGTGTCTGAAGTCGTGTACCTGTTGGACGCCAGGTCCCAATCGTTCGCGAAAATCAATCCCGATTGAACGGCGGGGTTTTGTATGTCGGCTTCGGCGGTCACGGATGCAGCGTTCTGGCTCGTGACGACACCGTTTCCGTTCACGTACGTATTGGCGCTGTTATGAAAGTCGGAGACGGCGATACCTCCTCCGAGGTCAGTGCCCTGCCCCCCCGCTGCACCTTGCGCGCTGATCTGCGGGTTGTCTACAGCCAGGCTGCTGACTGTGGCCTTCCCGGAATTTGCCGTGACGGTTCCGCTGACTGTGGTAGTCGCTGTGTTGCCCGTCTGTGCCACAGAGACACCGGCGGCGAGTCCTAACTGGCTTGCATTCGCAACCGCGGGCGCAGTCGGGGAACCGCTGAAGAATTGCGTAACGGTCGCCTGACTTAACTTGTTTCCGAAGTTCGTTAGCCAGCCTTCGGCACTTGCTATCTGGGCCTTGATGCCTCCCGCAGGAACCGAAGCGCTCGAATTGACAACATCCAGAGCATTAGTCGAGCTCGATCCGACAGTAACGTCGTTCGTATCGGCGGTTGCACTTCCCGTAAGATTTGCTATGGCCTTCGATTGGTAGAGACCAATCGCAACCGCGACGCCTCCATTGTTGCCCGATTGTGTGTTGAAGTCCGTCGCGCTTGCAGCGGTAGAGAAGCTGTTGTTGTTCGTCGCGCCGACTTGAACGTTTGAGCCTTCTAGCTTGCCGTTTACCTGAGTGGTGCTGACCGAATTCGTACTCCCGTAGGCCACGACGGCTGTGCTCGACGATTGCTGATCACTGGTAATCGAAACGTTGAGCGTGTTGTTAGAAATGGCATTGAGCTGGAGAGTCCCCCCGGCTTGCACCGTGGCGTTGTTCGCGACCGTGGCCGTGGCAGTGGAATCCGACTGGCCCAGTGCGATACCGCTGGTGCCGGTCAGCTTACTGGTGGTAGAGGAAGCGGCGGTTGAAGTGATTTTGACATTGCCACTTGCATTCAGTGTGGCAGTGCCTGTGGGAGTCGCGGCGTCGCCAATCGTGATACCGCTGGTGGAGGTAGCGCTGTAGATCGCAGCCGGCCCGTTCACAATGCCGAGGCTTGTGTCGTTGAGTACGCCGGCAATGGCCCCAATAGAAGAGCTATTTGCGTTCGCAGTCGCAGTCGAGACGAGCGTAATATTGCCGCCCAGCAGCGTCGCGTTTCCAATCGTGATGCCAGTGTTCGCCGTAGCCGCTGCTTCCGCGTCGGTTTGGGTAGCGGTCATGGTGATGTCGCCGGGAGTCCAGCCGTTCGTGGCATGCGCCAGAATGTAGGCTCCGTTGCCCACCGTGATCTGCGGAGCAGTGAACGAGATGTTCCCGGAATTCCCCACGGAACCGTCATTCAGATAGTTATTCAACACATATCCGCTGCCCGTTCCAATGTTCCGGGTTGACACAACAGCTCCGGGCGCAACGGTTATGGATTGGTCGGCAGCGAAGGTTACATCAGATCCACTCGTAATGTTGTTGCCGGTGATGCTGAGGGTCGCGGGATCGATTAGCACCGTTCCGGCGGTTCCGTTTGCTGCCGCGGCGGTGAGGACGCCGCCGTTCATGGCCGCAGATCCCTTGGCGCTGAACTCAACCGAGCCGCCGTTTCCCGAACTGCCGCCCAGGGCCGCGACGACCGCGCCCTGACTCAACTCGGAGTTGCCATCCGCCAGGATCTTGACTATGCCGCCGCTTGAATTCTGGCCCTGACCGCTGGCCGAGACGAGCGAGTTCGACAACAATTGGACGTTCCCGCCAGCGTGGATGTCGATATTTCCAGCGTTTCCGTTGGCAGTCCCGTCGGCCGTGATCACGCCTGCGTTCTGGACGTCGCCCGTGGCTTGAATCTCAATGCTGCCGTTCTCTACGGACAAGGTAGTGCCGGACTTCAGCCCTTTCACGTTTACAACGTCGCTGAAATCGGCGTTGCTGTTTGCAAAGGCTGCGCCCGAGGTAATTACGCCCGAGTTGCTAACCGTACCTGCTTTGAGAGAGATGTTTTGCGCCGCGTTGATCCTGCCCTGGATAGAGATGAGGCCATCCGGCGTGATCGGGACGGTTCCCGTCAGAGCCTGAGCTGTGGCGGCATCAGAAGGATTACCCGGGGAGAGAAAGAATTGGCTTAAAAAGGAGGATGTTGGAGTCAGGGCGGTGAATCCGCCAACGTTTATAACTCCTGTTTTGCCAACAATAATGCCAAACGGATCCAGGAAAAAGACGTTCCCGCCGATTTTGCCGTTCAGGATTGAATTCAGCGTGCCATCAATCTGCGCCGTGCTCGAATTTACCAGGTTCAGAAGGCTCGTCGTGCCGTTCGGAAGGAATAGATTTACCGTATTTCCGGAGGCTGCGTTGAAGCTGGTAAAGGAGTTATATGCATTGCTGCCCCGAACCGTGCCCGTCGTGACGTTGGTGACCTGCCCCACGGTCGAAACCGTCGTATTGGTGTTCCCGCTCGGCACAATGACCGATTTACCAGCCTGCCCGAAGGCTATGGGACCGCACAAGAGAACTGCCACGACCTGGCGAAGCAGTTCGGGCATTCGCAGTTTGTGGGAATTCAGCAAACTGGCAAAGCGCTGGTCACTAACTTTTTTGGGCATACGGATCTGAAGCTCTCTGCGCCCTCTCGGCCAAGGGGCCGGGCGGGAAATAAATTCTAAAGGTGCTTCTAAGGTTTACGCCACTCGAAACGTATGTACAAAGCGCCTGAGGTGAATCCAGATGATCCGAGGTAACCGGCTAACTGTAAGTACCCACGTCAGTTGTGTCGAGTACGGCATTTCACTGTATAATCACGACACCCGCTTTCCCGACCATGACTCTGCAGTTCAGCAACTATGAGATCGACACGACTCGATTTGAATTGCGCCGGGCAGGCAGGTTGATCAGGCTCCAACGGAAACCGTGTGAACTGCTCGTTCTCCTGATCAAGTCAAACGGACAAGTAGTCGGACGCGATGAGATCACTCAGCGAATCTGGGGGGAAGGCGTTCACATCGACGCCGAGCACAGCATAAACACATTAGTTAGGAAGATCCGGTCTGCACTGAACGACGATGCAGAGCGCCAACGGTATTTGAAGACGGTCGTAGGGAGAGGATACGCCTTTGTAGGTCAGGCCGTTTGTATCCTACCAACCTCGAAAGCAGAGGAGACGGCGACTGCCGACGAAGTAAAGTTGCCGCCTGTTTTTGCCGAAGCGGCTACAGAACATACTCAATCGAATGGGGACGGCGAAATCAGCGCCACGGACGAAGAGTTGACGTCCAAAGCCTCCGAGCCGGTCTCCCAACCGGTTTATGTGCTCGAGAATGGTCCCGACCTATTTTTAGCTCCCGGCTCAAACGCGGCCCTACGAGGTCTTCAGTGGCGATGGATAGGAGTTGTTGCCGCGTGCGCCCTGCTTGGAATCTGCCTTTGGGGATGGTCTCGCTGGCACGAAAAACCACTGGGCGGAGCTTTGTCGGCAGATCGGACCGGAGGTGCTACGGAAAGCCCAAATGCGGAAGCACGGGCTGAGTACGTTCAGGGACGCTATTTCTGGAACAAGCGCACCTTGGAAGGTGTTCGAAAATCAATCGAATGCTACCACCGCGCTATAGCGTTGGATCCTAATTACACCAATGGGTACGAAGCATTGGGCGAAGCCTATGTAATTCTCAGCTCGTATGGCGGGCCTGAGCCCTCCAAAAACTTGTTGGCAGCGCGTGAGAATGCACTACAAGCACTTCGTTTGAATGCGAGATCGGGCGAGGCACATACGGTTCTCGCAGCAGTGAAGGTGGATTTAGATTGGGATTGGGAAGGCGCCATCAGGGAATACCAGGAGTCCCTCGCCCTATGTCCGAATTACCCGACAACCCACCACTGGTACGCTCTTCATCTTTCCAATCTCGGCCGAAATAAAGAAGCGGAGGCTCAAATTGAGCAGGCAGTACAGCCTGGATCCGTTGTCGTTGATCATCAACACGGATGCAGCAGAAATCTACTACCGTGCCGGCGAAGAGAATCGCGCCATGCATTACCTGGAAAAGGTTGCCGAGTTGGACCCTTATTTCGCCGACGCGCACATGATTCGGGGCGAAGTAGACGAGCAACAACAGAATCTCCCCGGTGCAGTACGAGAGCTTCGTATCGCGTCCAATCTGTTCCACGGTGCTCCGAACGTGGTGGCTTTATTAGGACACGCGCTCGCGTTAGCGGGTGAACGAAAGGAAGCCTTAAAAACGGCGCACGAACTCGAAATTTTATCCACGACCCGGTATGTCTCGGGCGTTGATATAGCGATTGTTTACTGCGGGTTGGGAGATTCCGCGAGGGCGATGAAGTGGTTACGCAGCGCCTACGAACACCGCGACAAAGGGATCAATATCATTGCTTTCGATCCACTGTTTGCAAATTGCCGCCGGGACGCCCATTTTCTGGAGTTGCTATCCGAACTGCACCTGCCGAGTCTTCGCCTGCCTTAACGAGATAGTCCCGCAATTCAGGCCAAACGAACGAGGCTGACCGATGAAATAAGGGCGGCTCTCCTAGAATACTGAGATGAACTTTGGCCTGTTTCGCTGCGCTCTCGTGTATGCGTTCCTGACGGCATGCTGCGTGGCTGCGCGTGCAAACGAGCATGGCGAGTTGAAGTTGTTCTTCCTGCAAAATCCTGTGGGCCAGGAGAGTTACGATCTTGCTGTTTCAGCCCATGAACTCGTTCTGCAGTCGTCCTTCGGCTACAGTGAACGCGAATCCTCAATCCACTTGGATGCGACGCTTCATATGAACAGCGACGGAACGCCGCGTGAGTTTATCGCCAACGGCAAAAGCTATCGTCCATTCAGTGTTCACGCAAAGTTTGTCGCTGACCCGAACGGAAAAGCTGCCGCGATACGAGATGGCACAGTCTCTCGTCACGTGCCCCTACCCGCTCGCTTTTTCACCGTCAGCGGCTACGCTCCTTTATCGGTCCAGATGATGCTCCTACGCTACTGGAGTAGTCACGGAAAACCGAAGCAGATTCCGCAGTTCCCGGCGGCGACACAAGCCGCGAACATTCTAGTCAACATCGCAGGCCGGGACACTATCAGGATTGACGACCAGCCAATCCAGCTCACGCGCTACGCAATCAGAAATGTCGTCTGGGGTTGCGAGTCGGTCTGGTTGAATGATCGGAACGAGCTTGTCGCTGCCACCACTTATGCGGGTGGATTGCCGCTGGAGGCCATCCGTCCGGAGTACGCAGGCGCACTCCCGCAACTCATCCAGGTTGCCGTCGCGGATCGTTTGAAAGAGGCTGCAGCGCTCAACCGCAGCATCCGTCCGCTCGCCGATCATGCTTTCGCTATCCGGGGCGTGACCTTGATCGATGGAACAGGGCGCGACCCCATCCGGGACGCGGCCGTACTAATACGCAATGGCCGGATCACGTCGGTAGGCTCCAGGCAGGACGTTGCCGTACCCGCTGACGCTCAAGTCATAGAAGCGAATGGTGCCACCTTGATGCCAGGGCTTTGGGACATGCACGCTCATTTCGCGCAAACGGATTGGGGACCAGCGTACCTCGCTGCCGGTGTTACCTCGGCGCGGGATTGTGGAAATGAGTTCGAATTCATTACGAAAGAGCGCGACGCCGTGTCCAGAGGACAAGTCTTGGGCCCTCGGCTTCTGCTTGCTGGTCTGGTTGATGGCAGCGGCCCGAAGACGTTCGGCGTTACGTGGGCCGATACTCCCGAACAAGGCCGAGCCGTAGTGACACGTTACAAGGCTGCCGGATTTGCGCAGATGAAAATCTATGACTGGATTCAGCCGGATGTCCTTAGCGCTATTACCGCGGAAGCACACGGCCAGGGCATGACGGTCACGGGTCATGTTCCGCGCGCGTTAACCGCAGAGCAAGCGGTTATGGCCGGAATGGACCAGATTAACCACATCGGCTCTGTCTTTCAAGCGGCTCGTGCCTCATCGTCTGGAGCGCTCGACGTAAACTCGGAAACCGCCACTCAAGCGATTGCGTTCTTTCGCAGCCACGGCACAGTTATCGATCCGACCATGTCGTGGAACGAATTGCTTAGTCGTCCGCTGAACTTCGACATTGCTTCCTTCGAACCAGGTTTTGCGCAAGCACCCTACGCGCTTACCAGTCTTTTTGCAGAAGCGGGCACACCGCCTTCCGGTGATCTCCATGCGCCCCGATTCCTTGAAATGCTCCATCTCGTGAAAGCTCTGTTCGATGCGGGTGTGCCGATTGTGGCAGGCACGGACAAGGGCATCCCGGGACATAGCCTCCATCGCGAGCTTGAGCTTTACGTGCAAGCGGGCATCTCCCCCATCGACGTAATTCGATTGGCAACGGAAGGGGCGGCGCGGGTGATGGGAGTTGAGAAAGATGTGGGAACCGTGCAGGTTGGAAAGCGTGCTGATCTGATTCTGGTCGATGGAAATCCTCTGGAGGATTTCTCTGCATTACGAAAAGTAACGCGCGTTGTTACGAACGGTCGCCTCTACGATACCCGTGATTTGTGGCGAGCCGTTGATTTTCAGCCTTAGCGTTTCCTTTCACCTTCTCGCCGTCTTCAGGAAAACAGATAGCACCTAACCTCCTGCACTTTGGAACGTCCCGCTATGGTGCGGTCCGGCGGCCGACCAACCCTCCAAATAACCGATCCGCTTCTCGGGTACGGGGTGTAAGGCTAGGTTTCGCAGTACGACCCATCGGAAACACTGGCGGATAGGCGACGTCTGACCTGTTAGCAGGCAGCGTCTTCCAACAGAGCGCGGTGCAATGGGGGGTTGCCCATCACACGGGGTTCTCCGTAATTGCTTCAAAGAATTGGAGATAAGATGAAACAGCTTTTCGGATCTTTCGCGGCAGTGGTTGTTTTCTGTGGGGTCAGCGTGGCACAACACGATGGACATGAAGGTGGCGCGGGTGGCCAGCGCGGAGGGGAACAGCATGGCGGAGGACAGCAACACATTCCTGCACACGGACCGGCGCCTTCCCAGGGCCAGCCCTCTGCCGCTCGCGGACAGGAAAATGCCCGGGGCCAAAATCAAGAACGCGGAAATCCGCAGGCCAACTCGAATAACCGCGAACAGAGCCAGCGCGGGAACGTGGGGAACCAAGCGGGCAATGCGGCTGGGCGGAATGGCGGGGACCAGAGGCAGGGTTTCCGCGATCAACCCAACCATCCGGATGCGCCACACGTTCACCAGAACGATCAGTGGGTTGGACACGATAGCGGCCGGAACGATCCGCACTATCGGGTTGACCAACCGTTCGCCCACGGGCGATTCCCGGGTGGCATTGGCCGCGGCCATGAGTACCGTCTGGCAGGCGGCGGGCCCCAGCGCTTCTGGTTTAACAACTTCTACTGGAGCGTGGCGCCCTACGACTTGAGTTACGTCGCCGACTGGCTGTGGAATGCGGACCCGATCGTCATCTATGACGACCCCGACCACCCCGGCTGGTATCTCGCCTATAATGCAAGGCTCGGAACGTACGTCCACGTCATGTATCTTGGCTAGCGCGCTACGATCCAGACATCCCGCTCCCGTCATCGGGTACGTTTCCGTACGGGAGCATCCGGCAGTTATAAGCAGAGCGGCGTGAGTAACTCGGAGGAGTTTAACCCGCACAACTACTCAGGCGATCCGAATAACCCGACTGCGAGGCGGACAAACGGAGAGGGAGTCTCGGAGAATGCGAGCAAACCCGGGGTTCGAGTTCCCAATCCGACTTGCTTTTTATAACTCTAGCGAGTTGCGCCTCGAGTTATTCGTTTAGCCGAAACGCAAAGAGTTGATCCCCACCGGTCGCAAGGATATATTGGTGCCCGTCCAACATGTAAGTTTCTGGTCCGTTGCCTGCTGGACCGATACGACTATGCCAAAGCGGCTTACCGGTCTCGGGGGCATATGCCACTAAGTTCTGCCCGTCTCCACTAAAGAGCAGCTTACCCGCGGTGGCGAGTAATCCAACAGTACCCGCAACCTCATGCCTCCAGACAATCTTGCCCGTCTTGTAGTCGATCGCATCAATAAACGACCCGTAAGGGAGAAAGCCGCCGCTCATCGTGCCGCCCAATCCCATTGACCCCCGCGGATCAGGGTCCATCAAGTAGATGAGACGCAACATATTGTTCTCGGGAGTGTAGAAGAGACCCGTATCCGGTGAAAAGGCCGGCGCATAGTGATTCGTAATATCGGCGTTCACGAGCGATCCGGCAATCGTAGCGTCCTTCGCAACATTTCGTCTCGGACGACCCTGCTCATCAAGATTTTTGGCCCAGTTATTCACAAGCCCCATCTTGCTCGTCACAAGATGCTCACCAGTAACTCGATCGAGTACGAAAGAAATAGCCATTCCGTTGAGCTGTCATCACAAGTTTTCGCATCTTGCCATTGAAGGGCGCGTCTACGAAAACTGGAGCCTCAGTTGAGTCCCAATCGTGACTGTCGTGAGGTGAAGTCTGGTAATACCAGGCCATCTTCCCGGTGTCCACGTTGACAGCAACTAACGAGCAGGTAAACAGGTTGTCGCCTTCTCCTCGACCGGCCGTGAAGGCGGGAGTAGGATTACCTGTCCCGAAAACATACAGGTTCGTCTCGGGATCATATGCCCCGGGGAGCCATGCTTGCGCCCCACCGTGACGCGCCGCGTCTAAGCTGGCCCAGCTTTCTACCCCTTGGTCTCCGGCGTTCATCGGAACTGTGTAAGTAATCCACTGGCGATTACCCGTCTCGGGATCGAACGATTGAAGGAATCCCGGTGCATCCATATCGTTTCCGGTTCCAACAAGAAGGTGGTTACCGATTACGAGAGGAGCAAAGGATGAGAAATATTGCTGGTCAAAGCTGGAGATTTCCTTCTTCCACTTCTCCTTTCCGGTATGGGCATCAAGGCAGATCAGGTAATCGTCATGCGTCTCTAGATATAGGTTGTTATGCCACAGGCCCATGCCGCGATTGCCGGTGTGGGTGCCGCCTCGAGTTTTCCAGTAATACTGCCAAAGAATCGTTCCGTCACGTGCATCGACGGCCCACGCATTGTCGGGAGCAGCCATGTAGAGCACGCCGTTCACCATCAGAATCCCGCCGCCAAGCCGTGGATTGCCGCCGTTATTAAGCTCGCCCGTTCCGAGTCCGCCGACATTCACCGGATAGGGCCCGGCTGTTCCCCTCCCGGTAGGCACCGAAATATTTCCTTTGGGACCAGATCCGGCGATAAAGCGTGATACCCAAGCAAGGCTCAGGTTCTTCACGTTGGATTGATCGATCTGTTTCAGCAGACTATAGCGCCGCGCGGAGTAATCCCCGTTAAAAGTCGGCCACTCGTCAGCTAGCGGTTTCAGGATGTCCGTAGGATCCAGTCCGGCTTGTCCAAACATTCCGACCGCCACGGCCAGGAGCCCGGCGAAGCGGGCGATTCGAAAAAACTTTTTCATTGATCGTCGAGACTCCGAGTTCACTTGATTGTCGCGAGGTACGCAGTCACATCATGCATATCTTTTTCGTCGATCGTCTGAGCTATATGACGATGACCATCAAGAGGGTCGTGAACTTCCACTTTGGGCTCATTGTTAGTGCCATCGAGAGCAATCGACCTCCTGTTACCGTCCGGAGTAAGAAGCGTCACGATGAAATCATCTTTGCGGACAAGCGTGCCTTCAAGTTTTTGCCCGTTTGCCATGGTCACTGTTACGGTGGATGGTCGCGCACTCGTGCCTACCGCGGCTCCCATATCGCGTCCTGAAAGCATGCCGCCCGCGACCCAGTTGTTCTGTAGCACTCGCGGATCCTTGTACTTGTCGGATATACCCTTCAGATCTCCTGTGACGGAATGACATCCGGCGCAATTCGCGTCGAAGTACTTCTTCCCGGCGTCAGCCTTTCCAACCAGAACGTCCGCATCCGAGATCTCTGCGACTCCTGGCGGCCTGGCCTTTGGGCCGACCCGCGCCAACACGGAGTGAATGTATTCAGCCACGGCTATGCCGTCTGCGTCAGAGAGGTTGAACGCGGGCATACCTTTGTCCTGTCTTGCTCCATGGATAATCGGCAATATCAGTTCGCCGTGCTGATCGCTTAGCGCGGTGAGAGATCGGAGAAGGTTGGGGCCTCCCATATCTCCGCCGCGCAAATCCGACCCGTGACAGGCTGTGCAGTTCACGCCGAACAATCCTTTGCCACGCGCAATTACATCCGGAGGCGCTAGTTGTCGTGTCTGCTGGGGGAAGGTGGTGTAGTTACGATCAAGAACCGGGCCTTGCGCGCGCGCCGGAGGAGTTGCCTCGCGGGACGCACCGCCCGTCGTTTGCCCCAATGACGAGAAATTTGAAAGCGCTGTGATTGCCAAACCGAATAGAAGCGTTTTTCGCATGCCTGCCTCTCAGGAGTGTACTGAATCCAATCTCTTTCAGTGTTTAGGGACTGAGATGGTGATGTTCCGGTATCGTACGCCGCCGTGGTGATCGCCTTGCAAATAGATGGGGCCAGGCTTGCCTTCGTCGCTGTCCATCGCTCCACCCGTGATGCCTGGTATCTCCTGGTTGTCGATACCTTTCACCTGGTTTAAAATGACCGTCACGTAGCGTCCGACCAAAGTGATGTCATAACTCTGCCATGTGTCGGCGAGAACCGGCGAGCTTAGCGGAAACTTAAGGAAGCCGTAGATCGATCCTACCGAAGGAGCCTTGTTTGTGCTGGATTTCGGCGTTGGCGCATTCGGTCCGCCACCTAAGCCAACCTGGGTTTCATAGCGGCCCCTTAAGTACACACCGCTATTTTCCCCCTGAGGAACGTTGAATTCAATGTGCAGTTTGAAGTCATCAAACGTCCGCGTTGTACGCAGATTGGCGCCTCTCGTGAGATTTGTGAGTTCTCCGTTCTTGACAGTCCAATTGTTCTTTGGGTAGGTCACAGTAGCGGGAGTATTATTCAGTGCCTCCCAACCGCTCAGATCTTTTCCGTTGAAAAGGCTCTCCGGAGTGCTCCATGCGCTCGGCGGAGCGTGTTTCAGAGCGGGGGCACGCCGTCCAACCACCTTGCCGCTATCTGTACTTCCGACTTTTTGAACGCCCGAGATCTTGTCGCCTCGTGCCGTCAATTCCCAGGAACCGGCCGGAACAGAACCCGGAGCATCGTTCGGCGCCGGGACCGTCACGATCAGCTTATTCCCCTCCATCTTGGCATCTAAAGGATGAACGTTGCCGGTGCGCAATTGTACCTGCACCTTAGGAGCACCATTCTCATCTGTTACTTCGATCCAATCAGGATAGGTAGCTCCATTAGATGTTATGGTGAGGTCCCAACGTCCTACGAACGGGTTGTCCTTCCCGCTTAGCAATGCAGCGGAAAGCAACAACGCAGCACCTGCAATGCTCCGATATCTACTCATAAAGTCTTTTCTTCTCCGTCAGCGCCAAGCCTTTAGCACTGTCTCGTAAATACATAAATCGATCTAACCTCGAACCCTCAACAAGATGCGGCTATCGAGGCAGTTCTTTCACAACTTAGAACAGGAACTTCAATGCGAGTTGAGTCTGCCGAGGATTTGCAAACACGTTCAGTGCGCTAACCGTCCCGAAGCTAGATGCTCCGAGGGCAGAGTTCGGAAGAGTAAAGTTGGGCGTGTTAGTGATATTAAAACTCTCGGCGCGAAATTGAAGCGTCTTCGACTCCGCCAAGCGGAAATTCTTCAGAAGAGATAGGTTGATGTACCGCTCGGGAGGACCGGTCAGAATGCCCACGCCGGAGGTCCCGATTGTGTAGAGCGGTTGCGCGGTGAAGCATGAGGTATCAAACCACTTCTGAATCGTAGGATCGCTCAGACTCCCGTTGCAGACGCGATTGGGTCGGTCAGAGCCACCCGTGTTCACTCGCGCCGTATTATTGGTCACGGTGAACGGCTGGCCGCCTTGCCAGAGGCCAACCACGTTCAACTGCCACCCGCGGATAAGAGTGCCTTCAAAACCCTTCAAAGAGGAGCCAAACGGCAGTTCGTAGTTGGCTTGAACAACCGCGCGATGCCGAACATCGAGTTGCGAATTCCCATAATCGAGTCGGTAATTCGTCAGCGTTTGTATCCCCAATGATGTCCCTACGCCCTCGGCTAAGACATGGCTCCAAACATAATTCGCATTTAGCGTTAATCCCTTCCGCAAACGCCGTTCGAAGATAACCTGTAGAGAATGGTAATTCTGTGTACCATCACTCGTGTAGTACTGGAGGGTTGTCACATTCGGCATCGTTAAATAAAACGGCCGTCGCTGTAGGATTGAGCCTGGACCGGGTTCCGGTTGGTCGATGTTGGGGATAACCCGATTGCGGCGAGTGAGATTTCCGGAATAGCCGACGCTGAACAAGTTACCCCCGAACTCCTTTTGCAGAAAAGCGCTGATCTGCTCGCCGTAAGTAGAGCGGAAGTTATCCGCCATCGCATAGATAACACCGCTGGGATTGGTCGGACTCTGCGTGATCGGTGCGGGTAAACCTTGTGACATCCGGTACGTTGGCTGAGTTGTGCTATTCGTGAAGGCGCTGCCCTGACTGAACGGAGCATTTTTCATTTGCGATCCGTTTCCACCTACGTACGGGAAATAGCTCATACCAAAGCCTCCTCGAAACACCATCTTCCACGGAAGTGTAGCTGCAAACCCGAAGCGAGGCGCAATGTCTCCGAAATCGGTCCTTACATTTGCCGTATCGGATGCGTTCACACCGGCAACCACTATCTGGCGGGTAGTAAAGTCGAGGTTTGAAATTCGATTAGCCACTTCTTTCGTGGGTGTGAAGACGTCGTAGCGAACACCAATATTGAGGGTCAACCATGGCAAAACGCGCCAGTCGTCCTGGACATATCCACCGACTTCCCAGGCTCGGTAACCAGGAAAGACGGGCAAAATCAGGACTTGAACGCTTCCCGGGTATCCAAGCAACATTGAGGCGATCGAGTTTCCGGAACTCGGTGTCGCACCGGAGGGATCGTTGGTGGCATTTGAGTCAAACGAAAACTGCCCGCGCGGATAAGTGCTCTGGAAGACCGTCCATTGACGCCGTATCAGGTCAGCTCCAAATTTGAGAGTGTGGTGGCCCAGAGTGTCCGTGAAGCTGGCGTGTTCTTGATAAACGTTGTCGAATTGGATCAATGGAATAGCGGCCGCATCGCCCAGGCTTTCGTAACCGGCGGGTTGAACCAATGCCATTCCGGAGTTAATAGGATCGGAAATGGAGTTGGCCAAGCCAAGCGCCGCATTCACATTTGTGCCTTTGTTGAATGGCAAGGAGTGTAGTGCAAACCGGCCGTAGCCGCCCTTCAATTCCATCAGGAACGTTGGGCTGAAAGTATGAAGGTAGTTCAGTTGCGCGCTGAGTGCGTCCTGGTGAGCAGGTCCCGGATAGACGCCTGAATTTCCGGTCGGGAAGATTCCATTCTTTTCTGGAAGTACCTGCGGCGTGACCGTAAAGGTGTTGTTGTACGACACTCGGGCAAACAGATAGTTCTTTTCGTCGAAATGATGATCCACCTTCACATCGAAGGTACTGGAGTCTTGCGTCCTGACGAATGCAGATCCATAGTTGTTTCCTAGACCACCCCGGTTCGTTGTCGGGTATAAGTTCAGGAAATTGACAGCGACTGGGTCAAATCGACTGGTGGGAATTACGTTGTTTACGAAGGGCGTGCGTATGAACTGGCTTGGGTTTGCCGGATTCACTCTAGTGCTCGCCGGATCGAAGACAGTCGCCACGCCGGAGAAGTTACCTCCGATCATTCCCGTTGTCGGAACGGTCGCCACATAGGGCCTCGCCTCGCGTGAATCGTAACGCTCGAAATCGCCGAAAAAGAACGTTCTGTTTCTGCGTATGGGTCCGCCCACGCTTCCGCCGTATTGGTTCAGGCGATACTTAGTGTCCGTCCCTTGCTGGTAGAAGAACGATCGGGCGTCCATCTTGTCGTTCCGGAAATACTCATAAGCTGTTCCATGTAAGGCGTTGGTACCGGATTTAGTCAACAGATTTATAACCGCGCCGTTCGAATAGCCCACCTCGGCCGTGAACGAGTTGGTCGCAATATTCATCTCTTGAATCGCATCAATCGCCGGGCGGACGATAATCGTGAGAATCGTCCGATCGTTATTGTCCATCCCGTCGATCATGAAATTCGCTTTGCTCGCCCCTCCTACAGCGACGGAGGAAGACTGACGGCGATCGTCCGGTCTGGTACCGCTCCGAGTATCGTTTTGCGCCCCTTCACTTCCGCCCGGGACCAGTTGCACCAAAGAGATGAAATTGCGCCCGTTCAAAGGCAAGTCCTGAACCGCTTTGGTGGTGATCAAACTACCGAGCTGAGAACTGTCTGTCTGGAGGGTTGTCGCCTGGGCTTGCACCTCTACTTTCTCGGCCCGCTCACCTACAGTCATTTGCGCGTCGACACGGGTCCGGTCGCCAGAACCAAGCGTTAAGCTCGGGACAACGAACTCTTTGAAGCCAGGCGCGCCCACTCTCAGCGTGTACTTGCCAATGGGAAGGAACGTAAAGACATAGGAACCCGACTCGTTTGCCGTAGCCGTGCGAGTATCTCGCGTGTCAACGTTCTCAATCGTGACTGTTGCGTTCTGGAGTACAGCGCCGCTGCTGTCAGTGACAGTACCAACGACATCGGCTGTTGTGACCTGACCTGGGCTGTTTCCGCTGCCGGCTAGAACAAGCAGAACGGCGCCGACTAATAGCAGACTTCTTGACATGGAAAGCCTCCCTCATTTGGACCTTACTCTTTTGACCCACTCTTGACCGGCAACTTAACGGCTTCACTCCTTCAAAGCGAAGGAGTTCCCGCCTACTCCACTTGCGATTCGGATCCTGGCCCGAAACCCATCCTTCTGAAGCAACTTACCGGCCCCAGCAACTTATCGGAATCAGGAACTCACTAAAACTGTTTTGCGAATCTCTTCGTCGCGCAAATAGTTCCATTCCGAACTAACCCACACATCGTTTGCAGCTAGTTCATATACCAGCGCCTGCGGGCTGTCAAGTATCCCGCTCAAATTGTTCGTGCTGCGTTGGCGAAAACACGGCGGCAGAGTTAGCAAACAGTCCAGCAGCGCAGGCTATGAACCGTGCGATTGGACGCAACTATATACCAGCGTTGTAGTGCAGTCAAGAACAAGTACAGATAAGACCGGTACTCATGAGAAGCCGGGATGGCTGGTTCTTCTCGAGGAGGCTACCTGCCAGTTCGCGTGGGAACTTCCGCTCCTGTGAAGCCGCCGATAAAATCAAACCGCCGGAATTGACCCCTGCTTGATAATCTTGGTCATCACGCTAGTGAAGGTGTCGACTTCTTCGAGCGTTGTGTAAACGTTGGGCGTAATCCGGAGACCTTGATATTCGTTCGGGGTGACGATTGCGACCGTCCATATGCGGTACTTCTGCCAGAGATGCGCAGAGAGCTTTGGAGCATCGAGACCGCTCACGCTGATAAAACCGATTCCGCAGGACTGTTCAGGATCGTCGCTGTTCAGAATCTTAACTCCTGGCAACTGCCGCAAGGGATCGGACCAGCGGCGGCGCAGGTAGCGCAGGCGCTCGGCCTTACGTTCAAGGCCGATGCTCTCGCTGAAGTTCAACGCCTCTGTGATCGCATTCCGCTGCGACGCAGGATGGGTGCCAATTTCTTCGAACTTTCGGATATTTCCGCTCATCTCGGGCGGAGCAGCCATCATGGGCCAGATGGATGGAATCTTACTTTTCCGGACGTAGAGGAAACCTGTACCGATCGGTGCAAGAACCCATTTGTGTAAGGAAGTGCCGTAATAATCGCAATCCAGGTCGTCGTGCCTGATGGGAAATTGCCCAAAAGCGTGAGCGCCGTCGACGACCACCTCGATGCCTCGCGAACGCGCCATCTGGCAGATCTTTTTCACCGGGAAGATTTGCCCCGTGCGATTTGTGATGTGACAGATGTGGATGACTTTTGTCTTGGGAGTGATGTTCTCTTCGATTCGGGAAGCCAGATAATCAAGGCTCGGCGGTGGAACGGGAAAGGTGATCTGCTTAAGCACGATTCCGTCACGGCGTTCGCGCTGCTGCCATGTCGTAATCATGCGTGGGTAGTCCTGGTTGGTCGTAAGCACTTCATCGCCGCGCTTTAGATCCATTCCGAGTTGGACAATTTCGAGCGCCTCGCTCGCGTTGCGGGTGATGGCGATTTCTTCGGGATCGCAGCCAAAGGATTCAGCCAGGCGCCGGCGCACGGTTTCGATCCCGGGATCGAGAACATTCCACATGTAATAGGACGGGTTCAGATTCTCGACTTCCAGGTAGCGCGTCTCCGTGTCCATCACAATCTTGGGAGCGGGCGAAACGCCGCCATTGTTGAGATTGATCATGTTGCGATCGACCGTGAAGGCGTGTCGAATGTTGAACCAGAAGTCCTCGTCGCGAGCGACGGAATCGGCGGGACGGCCGGAGATGCCAGCCGTAGCGGACTGGGCGTGTAGCACGGCATCCATTTGAAAGGCAGCCGTGACGCCCGCGGCAGCAGAGAAAAATTGGCGGCGATCCATCCAGCGAGATTACGGGCAAACACTCGAGAAGTCAACCGTTACGCAGCCTCTACAGCACTTGCGATTCGCTAAAGCACTGGAAGCGATTTGGAATCGCGGTCCGGGCTCGTCCACAGGTCAATGTCTTCGATGTATAGTGCAAGAGCAACGCTTGCGGATTCGGATTTGGCCGATTTTGATTTTGGGCTTCGGTGCGCTGATCAGTCTGATTGGGCTGTCGGGCTGGTTAGCGTACGCGCGCTCCAAAAGCACTTACACCGGCATCTCTGGACTGTATCGCTCGGAGCACGATTCTCAGGCTTCGCTGACACAAATCCGCTCAGACATCGACCAATCTGCGATCTTGCTGCGGGACTTCCTGCTCGACTCCAAGTTTTCTACACAGACGGCGACGGCCGAGTTAGCGCAGCTTCGGAACTCAACTGATTATCACTTGCAATTTCTGGATCGGCTGATTCCCCCTCCGCAATCGGGACAGTTGTCACGATTGCGGACCCAGGCTGGCTCCTATTGGTTATCGCTCGAGCCGGTCTTCACGACGGATGTCAAAGAGCGGTCGCGCTTCAGCTTCTCCTTTCTCCGGACTGAGATCCTGCCCAGACGTCAGGCGGCGCTTCGGCTTGTTGCTGAGATCGAGCGCTTGAGCTATACAGCGTTCGAAGGCCGTCGGAAGGAGATCGACCGCAGAAATGCAGATCTAACCTTCTACCTGGCCAATATGGTGGGGATTACGCTTTTAATCGCCTTCACCGTTGCAGGCCTTACGGTTCTCCGGATGCACTCCCTAGAGAGAAGTGCGGATGTGCAGCACCAGAAAGTACAACAAGCAGAAGCCGATCTGCGGCGGCTATCGCAGCAATTGGTGCGGGCGCAGGAAGAGGAGCGACGGAGTCTTTCCCGTGACTTGCATGACCAGGTGGGTCAGGTACTAACCGCCTTACGCATGTCACTAGGGAATCTGGAAAATGCTCTTCAGCGAAATGACCAGGCTATCTCGAACGAGCTGGATCTCGCCAAGCGCCTGGCCTCACAAGCATTACGCTCCACGCGGGAATTAGCGATGGACTTGCGGCCGGCGATGCTTGACGATCTTGGACTCGAGGCTGCGCTCCAGTGGCATGCGCGACAGCATGCGAAGATCTACGGCGTTCCCGTTTCGGTGGAGGTAGGGACGCCGCTTGAGCATCTGTCCGAAGCGCAAAGACTCTGCGTCTATCGAATCGTTCAAGAGGCTTTGAATAATTCGGCAAAGTACAGTCAAGCAAGCAATGTCGATGTCATAGTTGCCTGTGTGCAGAAGTCCGTCACGGTATGCATCAGCGATGACGGCCGGGGATTTGATCCGACCGGCACGGCAGCCAACGGATTGGGGTTACTCGGGATGCGGGAACGAGTCGCGGAACTCGGAGGCAGCCTCACCATTGACTCGAATCCGAGCGGAGGCACACGGATCACGGCTGACCTGCCGGCGACATCCGTATCAGTATGAGCGCAGGTATTCGAATCCTTATTGCCGATGATCACGGCATTGTTCGGCAGGGGCTTCGTTCCGTGCTTTCAAGAGATCCCTACTTCGAAGTTGTCGGAGAGGCTGCAAGCGGGTTGGAAACCATTGCCTTGGCCGAGAAACTTGCCCCGAACGTGATCATCATCGACATCGCCATGCCCGAACTGAATGGCATCGAAGCAGCTTCCCGAATCTACAAAGATCACCCTGAGATTAAGGTCATCGTCTTGAGCATGCATTCAGACGAAACGTACGTTCTGCGCGCTTTGAATGCCGGTGCCAAGGGATACCTGTTGAAGGACTCGGCCGAGGTAGATCTCGTTCGTGCCGTTCACTCGGTCTATCGGGGCAAACCGTTCTTCAGCCCCGAAATCGCGCAGGTACTGCTCGAGGACTATATGCGCACGCTACAGCAAAAGAAACTGCAGGACTCGTACGAGTTGCTGACGGACCGCGAGAAGGAAGTGCTCAGATTGCTGGCAAATGGAAAGAGCAACAAGGAAGCCGCCACTTCGCTTGAGCTGAGTGTCAATACAGTCGAAACTCATCGGACCAGTCTCATGAAGAAGTTAAATCTGCACAATACAGCGGAAATCGTCCTTTATGCAGTACGCAAGAAAATCGTTAGTTCGTAAGCACCCCGTTTTCATTCGGGCCCACTCTCTCGTAACCCGGAAAACAAATCCCGGGCTCGACTACGGGAAAGTTTCCCCGAATCTAGGGTGTTTATCCGAGAGCATCCGCGCTTGAACCCTTTTAGACTTGAGACGCAAGTGAATGGAGGCAAATGTGTCTAGGTTTACGGGTATAAAGAGTGTTTTTGTCGCGCTTGCGGCGGCGGCAAGTCTGACTGCGAGTGGGGTTGATTTCACAGGGCATTGGCAGATTGATTCGTCTAGGAGCAAGCTGGGGCCGGAACGGACAGCTTCTCTTGACGTTGAACAGCAAGGCGACAAGGTGACGTTCGTTCGGCAATATCAGGATCACGATGGCAAATCGGCGACTGCACGCTTCACGTGCGTAGTTGGAAGCAATTCATGTGACTACGACGAGAATGGTCACAAAGCGAAGGTATCGCTCTGGTACAACGGTCCGGAACTTGTCATTTTGAAAACCGATGGTGAGAAACACGACAATACCGTCGAATGGCACATGAAGCTGGCCGACGATGGTAAAACGCTCAACATCAATCGCGAGATCATAATGCCATCCGACGAAAAAGAGAGCCTGGTCTTCAAGAAAGCTGACTCAGTGGCCTCCCGCTGAGACCAGGGACTTTAAAGAAGCGGCTTTCCCAATCGTCAATCGGTTATTCGGGCTCGCAAACTAGCCAGCAGCCGTTCGACCTTATCTGCTTTGTCCATCTCGTCGATCTGGGATGGAGTATCCGAATCGAGCAGAGCCTGGCTGCCATAAGCTCGTCCTTCCGCTTCGATCACTTTGGAATTCGCGCGAGAGAGGCTCGAATTCAGAGGCTCCCCCGAGGAGGATGCAGCAGCGGCCCGCTGAGCTGTGCGAGCCCGGCGATAGCGGGCGATCAGGATCTCAGCCTGAGACCGGCTCTCCTCCAGCTTTGATTCAAGCTGTCGAAGAGCGGCCTTGAGCATTTCCACCTGCCGATGCTGATCTTCCAGTTGTTCGCTTAAGCTCCGGACGGCTGATTCAAACGGAAGCGACCGCTCGAGAGCCGCGCGCGCCAGCGTCTCATCGCCCTTGGCAAGCGCAACTTCCGCTTTTCTCATCCATTCGGCATGCGACCCGGCACTCTCAACTTTCTTCTTTTCGAGCACATGCCAATCAGCGATGGAGATTGCAACCTGTGTCTTCACCTGCATCCGCTGATTTTCCATATCGAGGAGAAGCTGCCTGAGCAGCTTCTCCGGATTTTCGGCTTTTTCGACCAGATCGTTCAGATTCGCCCGAATGAGCCGGCTAACACGATCGAGTAGTGCCATCAATGCCTCCGTATATGCGATTACTGTTTGCTGTCACTTGTTTTTCCGTTGGTCTTGTCGCCAATCACTCTTACTTTGTTAAACAGTTCCGACATCTTCATGCCCGAAAGAGTTTCGAACAATGCAGGTACTTGCGCGGCCATCTGGGCCATATCGCCGGTGATCTTATTCATTCCGGCCGAGTGGCCGTCGCCCGTGGAAACGATGGTGATCTTGTCGATGTTCTGAAGTGGTGAAGCCAGAGCCTTCGCAATTTCAGGTAAGCCGGTAATCAACTTATCCACAACCGCAGCCTGGTTCCACTCCTGATAAGCTTCCGCCTTCACATTCATCGCTTTGGCTTCAGCCTCGCCCTTCTTGAGAATGATTTCCGCGTCGGCTTCACCTTGCAAGCGCGTCGCATTGGCACGACCTTCGGCCTCGACCGTCGCGCGGTGCCGCTCCGCCTCGGCAATCATCTCGATCCGTTTGCGCTCTACTTCGGCTCGCTTCAGGACGGTTGCGATCAGCTCTTTTTCGTGACGCAGGATTTCGGCCTCCTGGACCTTCACTTCCGCTTCCTTCTCGGCCTGTCTCACCTTCACTGCCTCTGCGACAACCTGCTGCTGCATGATGTTGGTCTGTATGTCGTACGCCTTGTCCGCTTGCGCCTGCTGACGTTTCACAGTTTCAACGTATTGGGCCCGTCTGATTTCCAGATCGCGCTGCGCTTCCGCTTGCGCTGCTTGCGACAGAGCTTCTGCAAGTACTCGCTCCTGGTCGGCTTGCGCTCTGGCAACAGCGGACTCTCTCGCTGCCGAGGCCCGTTTGATCGCGATATCCCTGTCCGCTTCTGCGGCAGCCACTTCCGCGTCGCGCTTGATGCGCGCAATATCCGGCCGCCCCATGTTGGTGATGTATTCGTTCTTGTCGCGCACTTCCTTAATCGTGAAAGAGACAACCTCCAGCCCCATCTTGCTGAGATCCTCGGCACACGTGGCACGCATCCGGTCGCCGACCATCTCGGGCTCTTTGACAATCTGCTCGACCGACAACTGACCGATGATGCCGCGTAAGTGCCCTTCCATGACCAACCGGATCAGTCCTTCGCGCTCCGAGTCAGTCTTTGTCAAAAACTGCTCAGCCGCCGTTTTGATCGACTCCAGATCGCTTCTTACTTTGATCTGGGCTACAGCTTCGACCGTCACAGCGACGCCCTGTTTGGTATAGAGATCTTGTTGCGGCGCAACATCGAACGACATGAGTTGGAGCGAAAGCTGGCGGCTGGTCTCGACCATGGGCACGATCACAGTGCCCCCACCCTTCACAATTCGCGTACCACGCAATCCATAAACAATGATTGCTTCGTGTGGCCCCGCTTTACGGTACAACCGGGCAACCGCAGCAGTAAGCGCAAGTATCGCTACCACCGCCAGCCCGGCAATGACGAACACATCCTGAGACATAACGTCTAACTCTCTTCTTTCTGAGGAAACAGCCAGCGAACGGCGAGCAACTCCGTCCAAGCTGGATCAGCCACGGGTAAGCGGCGCGTCCTCGGCGCCCAGACCCCGATCTCGTCCATTTGTTTGCGTCGACTCATCGCCACCCGTCAGTGCATCCCACGTACGCACGTAGGCAATGCCGTTTTGGTAACTGGTCACGACCACTTCCTGACCGCGCTCAATCGGGTGGCCCCCTTCGCTACGCACATAGGCCAATTTGCGGCCGCCGTCACGAGTGAAAATCATTTCGCCTGTCCCCCCTTGCCGGATGGGGCTCGAGATTCGGCCAAGAACGCCGACCATGTCGTAATCTGCCGGTTCCATGGCGAATTCCCGTCCATGCAAAAAGCGCAGCAAGAAAGCCAGGGCGGCCCCTCCCACTAGGCCAACTCCGCTCGAAAGCAGCAAGACCAGCCATATGCCAAATTTGGTGTGACGCATCATCAGATACCCACAACCGCCCGTCCAGGCAAGAAATATGGCGATGGTGTGCAGACTTAGAAAGTGTTCCAACCAGCCGCCGTGGGTGCCTGACCCAGATCGACTGCCGACGGAAGTTCTGCCGGAGTGGCCCGTGTGGAGATGCAGGTGACCGTGCCCCGGCGTGCTCGCGTGGTGACCGAAATGAAAACCGCCAAGCAGAACGGCGGCGAAGCTCCACAGAATTCCAAATACGAAGCAACCAAGAAATACATCGTTGATGTTCATTGCCGTCCGCCTTTGTTCTCTTCTGCACGATTACGTCCAATCCCCAAGGCATCGGAAAGCCGGTCCACCAACTCAGGCGTTTCGAGAATCCCGTGCAGCAGAAGCAGACACTTTCGCGAGTTGTCATGCTTGGCCAACGCAAGCAGAGCAGCAGAAACCGGTGCATCCGCCCGGAACCGCTCGGCGCCATTCACCAACCAGATATCCAGCCGGTCTTCATCAAGCTGCAGATTGCTGACTAGTTCGGTGTGATAGCCCTCGGGATCGTCAACCAGAAACCCGGGATGCACTTTGAAGAATTTGGCCAGCAGAAGCCGGCTTGAATTGGTAAGGTGTTTTCGTTTGCCGCTCTCGATTTGAGAAAGATACGGCTGGCTGATTTTCTCTTTCAGCTCTTTGGTGATTGCGCGGACGATCTCCTGTTGAGTCATGTCGCGGCCCAGCCCGCGAAGATGCCCTTCAACCGTTCGCAGGTAGCGAAACTTCTCGGCTAAGGTCATATAGCAATCTGCAATGATTATATCGCAATCTGCTATAGGTGCAAGAGGGTCTCGAGCCGGTAGTACTATCGCTTTGACATGTGCTTGAAACAAAAGGGAAGTATGTCTAGAAGGATGGGATTGCTTTCCGGGAATTGTTTAAATCTCGTGTCGGGTGCAGCGGGGCAATTTGCCTAGGGTGAGATGGGGCACAACTGCCGTTTTTCTGTTGGGACTTTCCGCCGGCCTGACGGTCACCTTCGCACAAGACGGTGAAACGGATGCGCAAACATCGCAATTACCGCAATCGCCTCCGCCTCAGGGCGGCTCCATTCCCAGGCAGGAACAGAATGAGGACGCGTCGCAGCCCGTAGTTCAAGAGAGATGGAACGTCTTTTGGCAGGCAACATCGATCGGGCAATACCATGGCACATTTTCGTCGCCCTACGCAGACCCGAGATATAGCTTGCAAGCCTACCCGGAACGCGATGTTTCGCTGACTACCACGTTATTTTTCGGACTCCGGTTAGATCAAAACACCCAACTCTACTTCAATCCTGAAATCGCCGGCGGACGAGGCTTCAGCGGCGTGAATGGATTGGCGAATTCTTCAAACGGAGAGCTGCCTCGCGTCGCTTCAGCGACTCCCAAGCCGTATCTCGCTCGCCTGTATCTCACCCATGACTTCGGATTTGGCAGCAGGAAGGAATCTTTCGAGAGCGAGGAAAACCAATTGGGCGGGCAGCGCCCATTGATACGTTACACGGTCACGGTGGGTCGCTTCACACTCACGGATTTCTTCGACAATAACCGTTACTCCCACGATCCCCGAACACAGTTCATCGGATGGGCCGTCATGTTTAACGGAGCTTGGGATTACCCTGCGGACGTCCGAGGCTACACGTGGGGATGGGTCCACGAATTCCACACCACACACTGGTCATTCCGATACGGAAGCGGAGGAATGCCGCGGGTGGCCAACGGGCTTCGCTTCGATCGCCGGGTTCTGAGGGACCGCGGGGATGTATTTGAAATCGAGAAGCGGAGTGAATTACGGAAACACGCCGGCACCGTTCGGGTCCTTGGCTTCGCGAACCATGCCGACGCAGGAACATATGCCGCCTCAATTGCACTTGCGAAACAGACCGGAACAACTCCTGACATCACTGCCACGCGCCGCCCCGGAACGCTGAAATACGGCTTCGGTCTGAACATAGACCAGGAGATCACGTCCGATATCGGTATCTTTTCGCGGCTCGCTTGGAACGACGGCAAGACAGAAAGCTTCGCTTTCACGGCTATCGACCGGCTGGCTACCGGTGGTGTTTCGATAACAGGACAGCGTTGGCACAGGCCGTTCGACACGGTGGCTTCGGAGCTCACCGCCAGCGGCCTTTCAGGGATACATGCCTCGTATCTGGCATTGGGCGGGCACGATTTTCTGCTCGGCGACGGGCGGGTGCAATACGCTCCGGAATACATTTGGGAAAGCTACTACAGCGCACGATTATTTCCTGGTTTCTTCGCGAGTCTTGACTACCAGCACGTTGCGAATCCTGCCTTTAACCATGACAGAGGCCCCGTGTCTATCTACTCGCTCCGGCTGCATTGGGAACTGGGCAAGGAAACTCTAGGGTTCAAGTAAAAACCGCAGTCCCGCCGTTATCCGGCGAATCGATTGTTATGCCGGCACCTTGGACGCGATCTTAGGGGTGTGAATTCTCGGGATAATATTGGCTTTCCTGCTCGATCGTGCCGATGGGCGGCAGAAGGTAACCGGCACTGCCCTCTACGCTGCGGAACATTACTTCCCCGAGATGGCCTACGCGGTCGCTGTCCAAAGTTCCGCTGCCAAAGGCCGGGTCGAGACGATCGACGCCCGTGCTGCTCTCGCATCGCCCGGCGTACTTGATGTCGTGACCTGTCTCAATGCACCGGGACTCGGCTTCTTCGAAGCCAATGCTGCCAATCGCCCCGGACAAACACATCTTGTGTTGCAGGACGATCGGGTGCTTTACCAGGGACAGCACATCGCCATCCTGACTGCGGAGACATTCGAACAGGCACAAGAGGCAGTCAGTCTGCTCCGGATCACGTACGCAGAAGAACCTGCCGTGACAGAACTTCGAGAAGCGGCAGATCATGCCTTCAAACCCGAGCGGATCACCGTCATCGACGCCCCTTCGGTAGACTCCCGGCGTGGAACTGCCGAAGAGGCTTTCCCCGCTCCGCCGTGCGGTTGGATCTGCACTATACGAGCACGATCGAAAATCACAACGCGATGGAGCCGCATGCAACTGTCGCGCATTGGACAGGAGAAAACCTTCTGTTAGTCGACTCCACACAGTGGGTAATCGGAACCCGAAACATGGTGGCGGCTCACCTGCGGATACCGCCGGAACGAATTCGCGTCATTGCTCCGTTCGTGGGTGGCGGTTTCGGCTCCAAAGGGAACCCATGGCCCCATCCGACTCTGGCCGCGATTGCCGCCCGGCGGGTAAACAGGCCTGTAAAGCTCGTCCTCAAGAGGCAGCAAATGTTCGCGCAAGTGGGACATCGGCCCGCTACTCTTCAACGCTTGCGGATCGGCAGCACTCAGGAGGGAAAACTCCTTTCGCTCTCGCACCAAGTCATCTCGGGCACGTCGCAGTTCGATGACTATGTGGAATCGGCAGCAGCAACGACACGAGTGGCTTATTCCTGCGCCAACGTCGAAACCTCCCACCGCATCACTCGATTGGATCTGAACACGCCGTGTCCCATGCGGGCTCCGGGCGAGGCGCTCGGAAATTTCGTAATTGAGTCGGGCATCGATGAGCTTGCGTACAAGGTAGGGCTGGATCCGCTCGAAATCAGGTTACGGAACTATGCGGAAACGGACGAAGACCGCGGCAAGCCGTTTTCGAGTAAGTCACTGCGCGAGTGCTACGCCGTCGCATCGGAGCAGTTCGGCTGGAAGAATCGCCCGCGAGCAACGCGCAGCATGAAAGAGGGTGATCGCTACCTCGGATGGGGAATGGCGTCAGCGAACTTTACGGTGAAGCTGTCGGCTGCATCAGCGCGCATTCAATTGCATGATGACGGCCGAGCAACAGTGCTCACGGCTTCACACGATATCGGCACCGGTACCTATACTTCCCTTGCCCAATTAGCGGGAACGGAGCTTCAGATTCCTTCCGCTCGAATACAAGTCAAATTGGCTGATACGGAATTGCCGAGTGCGCCAGCTTCCGCCGGATCTCAAACTTCCGGCTCTGTTGGTTCGGCGGTTGTGCTTGCTGCGCGTAAAGTTGTTCGTCTCTTGATGGAACTCGCCGTTACTCAACCTGCCTCTCCCTTTTATGGCGCTGAGATTTCGAAGCTTCAGTTCCGAGGCGGACGCATCTGTTCGGCGAATGATCAACAGATTTCGCCGCAGGAGCTGCTCCAGCTCTCCGGCAGCAACACGCTGGAAGCCGAAGGGGAATGGACGCCGGCGCCGATGAAAGATCGAACCTGGTCAGGGTTCGCGTTCGGCGCACACTTCTGCGAGGTGGCTGTCGATGAGGAGCTATGTCACGTGCAAGTACGCAGGTGGTGCTCGGCGTTTTCGGCCGGCAGAATCCTGAACGAGAAAACGGCGTGCAGCCAACTGCGGGGCGGGATCGTTTGGGGCATTGGGCAGGCGCTACTCGAGGAGACTGTTCGGGATAGCAAGGGCAGGCTCATAAACAACAACCTCGCCGAGTACCTCGTTCCGGTGCAAGCTGACGTACCACCAATTGAGGTGATCCTGGTAAACGAAATTGACGAAACAGTGAACCCGGCGGGCGCCAAAGGCCTGGGAGAGCTCGGCATCTGCGGCGCATCTGCGGCCATCGCTAATGCTATCTTTCACGCGACCGGCAGACGTTTCCGGAATCTTCCAATCAAGCCGGCAGATTGGCTGATTCCTGCTGCTCGAGTCTAATTACCGGTACGCTAATCACCTCCAACTTGCCGCGGCCATCTACTTTCCATACAATCTAGAAGCTAGAAAGTTCTTATTGGAGGCATTGTGGAACGGAGAAAAGCGAACGAGTTCCCACAGGAATTGCTCGATCTGTTTGACCGCTACGTGCATGGCGACATCCCGCGGCGGGAGTTCTTCGAGGGTGCGAAAAAATTTGCGGTAGGCGGATGGACGGCCGCTGCGTTGTTCGAGGCGTTACGCCCGAATTATGCATGGGCACAACAGGTCGCTAAAGACGACCCTCGCATCAAAGCGGAACGCGTCACGGTTGATTCTCCTGCCGGGAATGGGTCCATCCGAGGCTATCTCGTGCAGCCGGCTCAAGGCCAAGGTAAGTGGCCGGGCGTGCTTGTAGTCCACGAGAATCGCGGATTGAACCCGTACATTGAGGATGTAGCGAGACGCCTTGCCGCGGAAAAGTTCCTGGCGTTTGCTCCCGATGGTTTAACGAGCGTTGGCGGTTATCCGGGCGACGACGAAAAGGGCGGTGAACTGTTCCGCAAAGTCGATCGCGAGAAAATGACCCAGGATTTTGTCGCTTCTGCGCTTTGGCTGAAGAAGAATGCTGAATGCACAGGCCGGATTGGTGTCGTCGGATTTTGCTTCGGCGGCGGGATCGCCAATACGCTCGCGGTGAGACTAGGCAGCGACTTGTCAGCAGCAGTTCCGTTTTACGGAGGACAACCATCCGCAGCAGACACCGCCAAGATCAAGGCGCCTCTGCTTATCCACTATGCTGGGCTGGACACAAGAGTGGATGCCGGCTGGCCGGCTTATGAAGCTGCTTTGAAAGCCAACGGTATCTCTTATCAGGAGTTCACGTACGAAAACGTGAATCATGGTTTTCACAACGACACAACGCCCAGGTACGACGAACCTGCCGCCAAGTTGGCGTGGAAGAGAACCATCGATTTCTTCAATAAGAACCTTCGCTAGCTTCAATCCGGACGATCGCGTATGGCTACTTCGAGCAGCGAGAAGGCTTCCCGACGCGCGTTCTTCCAGACGGCGGCGGCAATCTTCTGTCCTGTGATGGAGTCGAGTGACACAGGACCGAGCCGGAAAGAACAGGGAACCATGTACGGATTGATCAACAAAATAATCTCAGCCCCGAACCGCCGGGACGACCTGATCGCAATCCTGAAGGGCAGCAGCAGCGACATGCCCGGGTGCTTGAGCTATGTCATTGGGGAAGATGCTGCTGACGAAAACGGAATTTGGGTCACGGAAATCTGGGATTCCGAAGCAAGCCATCAAGCGTCGTTGAGCTTGCCGGGCGTGAAGGACGCAATCACAAAAGCCAGGCCCATAATTGCGGGATTCAACAAGAGTCGCCGTCACCAAGCCTGTCTCGGGCATCCAGTCACGCCCGCAGAGCGCGCGATAAGAAGAGGGTTCCGGGACTCAGATCTTCCGTCGTGTAACATTGTGTACAAGATGGGTGTCGGTGTCGCATTCACTTCCTGATGAACCACGGGCCGCACCTCACTGGCCCGCTAGTAGTGTTGCAGATGCATCCAACGCTTCAGTCCTGGGCGAATATATCCAGCTCACAAAGCCTCGGATCGCTCTTCTAATCGTTATTTCTACCGCGGTCGGCTACTGTTTCGGAACGGGTGTCCGTTTCGATCTCCTCACTCTGTTCCATACTCTTTTAGGAACGGCACTGATGGCGGCTGGCTCCGCGACTTTGAATCAGTGGTATGAACGCGACATCGACGCTCGCATGAAGCGCACGCGCAACAGGCCAATCCCTGCGGGGACGATTCCGGCGGCACATGCGTTGTACTTTGGCGTTCTGACGTCGCTCATAGGCGCTCTTGAACTTTGGATTTTTGCCAACAGGGAGGCAGCTCTTCTTAGTTGCCTGACGTCCTTCGGCTACCTGTTCATCTACACGCCGCTGAAGCGTAAAGGCCCGCTTTGCACCACCGTAGGAGCAATACCCGGTGCGATGCCTCCGCTGATTGGATTTGCAGCCGCGAGCGGCCATCTGGCGCTCGAAGCTTGGATCCTTTTTGGGATGTTATTCCTCTGGCAGTTCCCTCACTTCCACGCCATTGCCTGGATGTACCGGGAAGATTACGGGCGCGGCGATATTAAGATGCTGGCCGTTGTCGAGCCCAAGGGAGAAGCATTGGCCCGCCAGGTGATCGTGACGCTTCTACTGCTTATACCTGTCACACTCGCACCAACGTTCGTTCACATGGCGGGCAAGGTTTATTTCGTTGCCGCCCTTCTGCTCGGACTCGCGTTCCTCTATTTCGGCTTTCAAATCTGGCGAGAGCGCACACATCAGGGCGCTCGCAGGCTGCTGCTTGCCTCTGTCATCTACATGCCCCTTCTGTTCGCGTTTCTTGTGTTCGACAGCCCTCGCTTTCCGCTGCTATAAGCACCGGTTCTCACGAGAATTCAAGCTTGCCCTGTTTGGGCGGTGGCGTTGGCTTCTCCTGAAACGCGCGCTGCTGGTTCCGGAGCATGGCCGCGACAAATTGCCATGTCGGTCCGGGTGTATCACGCCATGGCGCCGGGACAGCCACAACGCAAGAGACGCCGGTCTCGGGGTGGAGATAAAAGAACCACTCATTCCGCCGCACGAGCCGTTTTGATTCCTCCGTGGTGGCTTGGCCAATTTCAATGAGTCCGCAATCGCTTGGTATTTCTTCGTGGGCCAGCATCCCGGCGGGCGTGACGAAGTAGAACTCATTCGAGAAGCGCATACCGATCCGGCGCTTCAAAGGCCTGCGGACTTCGCCCAGGAAATCTGCCCTCGACATCTTCACTTCATAGCAGACCCGTTTCATTCCCAAGTGCGGCAGACAGTTGAGAGCGAACGCGTCCAATCGCTGCATCTCATGGTGACGGTGGCCGGTGCCAATACGGAGTTCGCGAAGGAAAAGCCATTCGTTCTTTCCCGCGTGTAACGCATTCTCCAGAGTGTCGAGCAGCCCCGTTGCCGTGGCGCGCTCCACCCGTTCGTGAGACGGTACCTCCTCCGCTCCTACAAGCTTTCCTCGCGGCGTCCACAAAACGTAGGATGGCAGATTTGTTCCGGGACCGGACCGGTACGTTGAATCCCGGGTTTTACGACGGCTGCTATAGTCTCCTGAAAGATCATGAAAATTCAGCACGCGGCGCTTGCGGCTTGTCTTGTGTTAAGGCTGTCTGCTCAAACGACCGAATATGGTCCGGAAAAGGGCACGCTCGTCATACAAGGAGGCGGGTCCGCCGAGGGCACCGGGATCGACGAAACCTTCGTCAATCTTGCGGGCGGTCCAGACGCGAAAATCATCATTATCCCCACGGCAGGCGGTAACAGAGGAAAGGACGGCAAGCTCATCGTCTACGAAGAGGACAAAATTGTCGCTCCCTGGAAGAAGCTTGGCCTGACGAATGTGCACATGCTTCACACGGCCGATCCTAAGGTGGCCGACACCGAAGCCTTTGCCGCGACACTACGCGACGCGAAAGGTGTCTGGTTCAATGGCGGCCGGCAATGGAATTGCGTCGATTCTTATGCGAACACATTGACCTTGCGCGAGTTCCGTGCCGTGCTGACACGCGGAGGAGTGATCGGCGGCAGTTCAGCAGGCGCCACAATTCAGGGCGATTATCTGGTGAGAGGAGCAGTCGCGGGCGCGCAAATCGTGATGACTCCCGAGCCGGAGCATGAGCACGGATTTGCTTTCCTGCGGCGCTCTGCCATCGATCAGCACATCAATACCCGCAACCGCTGGGATGACATCATCCCGGTGATTCAGAAGTATCCGAATCTGCTTGGCATCGGCCTCTCCGAAGGCACAGCCATTGTCGTCACCGGCGATCATTTCCGCGTCATCGGCAAATGGAAAGTCGCCATTCACGACAACACACGTCTCTACCAGCCCTGGGAGAAGCCGTATTACATCCTCTCCGCGGGCGACGAGTATGACATGAAAGCGCGGCGTATCACGAAGTATGGCAACGGCACTCTACTTCCTGAAAAGATCAAGACCTCAGGCGCCAGTGCGCGAAGCGATACCAGCCAGTAAGCTTGTCGCCTATTTCGAGTTATTCGCTAAGGCAGAGCCCTTGAAGATCTTGCCGCCGCGCATAACAAACGCAATATTCCGCAACACAGTGATGTCTTTCAGCGGATCCCCTTCCACAGCGATCAGATCCGCTTCCATTCCAGGGGCAACCGAGCCGATCTGGTCACCCATGTTCAGGGACTGCGCCGAAATAGACGTCGCTGAGGCGATTGCATCTTTCGGATTCTGGCCGCCTTTTTGCACACGATAGATCAGTTCCTCGACATTATGCCCATGTGCGCCGGCTACCGCATCGGTACCGAAGACGATCTTCAGATTTGGCGTCTTTAACGCTTCCTGGAAAACTTTCAAGGCGATCGGAATCGAACGCTGCATGGCGGCCATGCCTTCTTCGGTGTAGTTCCCGATATTGAGATAGTTCGCGCGATGCGCCAGGTAATTCTGTGCGACCAGCCCGATGTTTGGATCGAAGTAGGTGCCGTGATCCGCAAGAATTTCAAAACCTCCGGCGTGATCAGAGTGCCGTGTTCGATCGAGGTACATCCCGCTTGTGAAACACGCTGGATCGTTTCGGGTCCATAGACGTGCACGATCGCACGCAGGCCTTGCGCCTTGGCTTCGCCGCAAGCGGCATCAATCTGCTCATCGCTTAGAGTTTGGCCGCCGCCATCGCGAAAGCTCTTGGAGGCGAAGATCTTGATGAGGTCCGATCCGTCGCTTTTCATCTTCCGGATTGCCTCCCGGATCTGGTCAACCGTCATGGAGGGATTGTTGATCGCGCGCAAAGAAGTGAGCACACGAGGTCCGGGCAATACGCCGCGGTTGATCGCGGTGCGAAGATCCCCGTCGATAGGCGAGCCCACGCTTTGAACAGTCGTGAAACCACCCATAAGCGTTACGTAGGCGTTTTCCATCGCGTAACCCATAGCGGCCGCCTGCACGCATCGCGCGGTTGATAACGTCCATCCGGACCAAAATGCCATCCGATATGCACGTGAGTGTCAATCAACCCCGGAAGCAGGGTGTAATTCTTGAGCTCGATGAACTTTGCCTGCTTCGCGTCCGCCGACCTTTTCGATCTTCGAGCCTTTAACCGCTACATAGGTGTTTCGTTGAACGCCGCCTTTGCCGTCGATTAGCGTTCCAACGTGTAAGACAATGGCATCCTGTCCGAGTGCCAGTTGCGAAAGGAGAACGAATGCAGAAAAGAATCCGAACTTACGTGACGTGGTCATTTTTAAATCCTTCTTTGAAGGAAACGGAGCAGATGTACGTTGCTTTGCCTCGCGAGCAATCCCGCAATTTCTACTTCGAGGCGGTTGGCGTCGGCACGTACCGGTAAACCTGGCCGGCTTTCATGACAAACGCGACCCGGCGCACTGAGGTGATGTCGTCAATCGGGTTACCGGCCGTGCCAACCAGATCTGCCTGCATGCCAGGTGCAATCGCAGCCGACAGCATCGTCGATCCGGAGCGCTTGCGCCGCCCGTGACGTGGCGCTAATGATCGCCTCCATGGGAGCTTGTCCACCTTGTTTTACTCTGTAGATAAACTCTTCTGCATTGCGCCCATGAGCTCCGGCAACAGCATCAGTCCCAAATACAATCTTCACTTTTCGCGCAAGTGCGCGATGAAGAGTTTCGAGTCTGACCGGAAGGCCTTTCTCCATAAAAGCGAACCCTTCCTCGTTGTAGTTTCCAATGCCCAGATACTCTTTCTTATGCTCCAGATAGTTGTACGTCGTCGAGAGATTTGGATCGAAAAAGTTCCATGAGTCACCATCAGGTCGAGTGTTGCATTATCCAGGGAGCTTCCGTGCTCGATACTCGTGCAACCAGCCAGGATGGCCGCTTTTGCGCCGCCGACGTGTGAGCATGAACAACGGACCGCTTTCCTTGTGCTGTCGCCTCTCCGCACGCCGCTTGAATTTGCGCGTCACTCATCGTCTGGGCGCCTCCTTCGCGAATGCTCTTCGTGGCGAATAGCTTGATAACATCCGCTCCTTGTTCCACTCGCTGGCGCACAAGTGCGCGAATCTGTTCCGGAGTTCCCGATTTTTCGTTCAGCGGTTGAAGTGACGTGATGATGCGGGGGCCAGGAATGAATCTTGCGAGCGATAGCGTCGCTGAAGGTCCGCATCCACTGGCGCCCCAGACTCTGGATCGTGGTGAATCCGGCCATCAGGGTGACATAGGCATTTCCGGCTGCATTGATGGCGAATTCCGTCGGAGATTCCTTCGAGTCGTATCTGCCCGGTCTTCTTTATTGAAATGCCAGACGATATGGTCATGGGTGTCAATCCATCCGGGCATGAGCGTTACATCGTGCAGGTTGTAGTCGGCTGGACCTGTCCGCCCAGGTTCGACGCTAACGATTTTGGTTCCTTCCACCGTCAGGCGAACGTTCTGAATCACACCGCCTTTGCCATCCAGAACCCGGGAGACCTGAACGGTCAGGGCAAAGCTGGATAGGGTCACTGATGCGAGCAGCAGGATAACGCGCGGAATAACTTTCAACTTCTCTCCTCGATTTACTTTGGTTCATGAGTCCTCGACGGCGGTCTTGCCACGAGTTCGGCTAAGTGAGGGCGGGTAGTATCGCAACTTCCACCGCCTTCCCGGCCGGACAACGATGTCCGAAGATCTACGTAGAAATTGCTTAGTATACATGGGTACGCCAAAATGCAGGCGCAAGGGTAAAGGGGGAGAAACGCTGCCCACGTTCGGATATGGGTATCAGTGCGAAACAACTTCGAGCAGGGTCTGGTAAATCATCTCGGTTCCTTCGTCGAGAGATTTCACCGACATGCGTTCGTCGTTTCCATGCATACGACTCAGGTCGTCATTGGTGATCGGGTACGGATAGATGCCGTAGACAGGAACGCCCCGGCTCCGCCAAGCTGCCGCATCAGTTCCCGCTTGGAACAGGTAGGTGGTCACCGGCGCATTCGGCCAAACCTTGTTTGCTCCATGTGTGAGTGCCGTAAATAAAGGCGTATCGGTACTGGAGGGCTTCGCTCGCGAGGCCATGCTGGCGTATCGTGAAGCGCTGATCCCGGCAGGGCTGCTTGCAGGCGGGAGTGAAACTTCAATCTCCGGATCCTCCAGCGCTGCCTTGATCTCCGCGATGGCATCTTCAGGCGTGGTTCCTGGAATAGTTCTCATGTTGATCGTCGCCGTGGCCGATCCCGGAATCACGTTACTACGAAAACCAGCCTGGAGAAGCACAGGCGCAATCGTGTCACGCATGATGGCGTGATAAAGAAGGTCCTTGCTGATCTCCTTATCTGCCCGCTCGACCGCCGCAGGGTCCGAACTATTTACCAGATCGGAGAAGTAAGTTGACATCGGAGGCTCGCTGGTCTTAGCAAGCGTTTCGAAGAAAGCCTTGGTGCTCGGAATCAAATGGGGCTTTGTATCGAACTGGCTGAGCTTGGCCATAGCGCGGCTCAGATGGTAAATGGCATTGTCAGGCCGTGGCATAGACGAGTGCGTCGATGTACCACGGGCCGTAATCAGCAGCGTGATTCCAGACTTGTCGGCGGTCGATATGCTCACGTAGCGAACGCTTCCGTCCGGGTTCTTCATGATCCATCCGCCCTCGTTCAGAGCGAATTCGCAGTCGATCTTGTCCCAATGCGACTCGGCGAGTGTGCTCGTGTTGTACTTTCCGCCTTCCTCATCCGCTTCGGATAAGAAGATAATGTCCCGGTTCAGTGAAACCTTGTTCCGTGCCAGGCGCATCACCGCCTCAGCAAAGACTGCCAGGCCGCCTTTGAAATCCAGGGCGCCGCGTCCGTAAACATAGCCGTCCTTGATGGTTCCGGCAAAAGGATCGAAACTCCACTTCTCACGTTCGACGCCCACTACATCGGCGTGAGCGGCAAGCAAGATCGGTTTCCGGGAGCCGTTGCCCTTTAAGCGCGCGATAAAGTGACCTTTCGCGGGATCGGGCGTGGGAACAATCTCGACCTCAAACCCCAGCGGTTTGAATTTCGAAACGAGCAACTCGTCCAGCTTCCGTTCATTGCCGGGCGGATTACTGGTATTAACCTGGATCACCTCTGAAAGCAGAGCCGCCGTCCGTGAGGATGACTGATCGGATTGAAAGGCAACTGCCGCCGCACTAATAGAGAAGGCACTGGCCAGGATGAGGGCTGATTTACGCACTAGAGTTTTCTCGTCAGGTCATACGCTCGGTCGGAGAGCATATTGCGGACAGGGCTGGGTGCAACAGAGAAATGCTAGGTTACGAGTTTTGCCGCGCCGTGTCAAACGCCCCGCTGACTGACTTGGGAGAATACAAGTATGAAAGTCGTTGTTTACGGTGCAACGGGCAAAACGGGCAGCCGTGTTGTTCAGGAGTTGCTGGCGCGAGGACATGAGGTAACCGCGGTTGTCCGCGATCTCAAGAAGGCGAACGCACCGTCAAATGTAACGGTCAAGCAGGATGACCTGAGCGACGCGTCCAAGATGGCAGATATCGTTCGTGGAGCAGACGCGGTCGTGAGTGCTTATGCTCCGCCCTTAGACAATACGGATGCGATCGTTGAGGTGACAAAGCGTCAGGTTCAAGCGCTCAAGCAGATGGGCAGCCATGATATCCGCCTCATCGTAGTGGGCGGCGCTGGCGGGCTGCTTGTAGCACCCGGCGTGACCTTGCTCGAATCCGGGCATCTTCCCGAAGCCTGGCGAGGAATCGCCAGCTCGCATGTCAAAGCTTTATCGGTGCTCAAGGATTCCGATGTCAACTGGACTTATTTTGCACCCGCCGCTTTCTTCGGGCCTGGTGAGAGGACTGGCAAATTCCGGCTTGGCACTGATACCCTGATCTCCGATTCCGCTGGTCAGAGTCGGATCTCGATGGAAGATTACGCAATTGCGCTTGTCGACGAACTGGAGCATCCGCAGCACCTGCGCCAGCGCTTCACAATCGCCTATTAGCGGCACTGCTCGCCGAACCCGCCTCATCGGCTGCTGCGTTTTGTGTTACCGTAACCGATAACTTCTAGGTAGTTGGTCAGTCCGCGCTGCCTCTCCAACTCTCATCAGGGGACTCAAGGAGGTATAGGTTGCACTTCTTTCCATTCTTATCCGTAAAGAATCTAAAGCTTTACGCTTCTGTCGCAGTTCTTTTTGTCGTTCTGTCCGGTTCTGGCTTGGGCCAAACTTTTCGTGGAGCAATCTCAGGAACAGTAACTGACCAGACAGGTGCCGTACTGAGCGGGGCCAATATCAAGATTGAAAATCAGGAAACAGGCCTCACTCGCGAGCTAACCGCCGGCACGAATGGCGACTACGCGTTCCAGGATCTCCCGCTTGGGATCTATACGGTGACAGTTTCACAGACGGGTTTTCAAACCGTAAAAGTAGAGAAGGTGAACGTAGCGGTAGGCTCAGTCACGGCTTTGCCAGTAAAGCTTGAAGTTGCCCGGCAGGCTATGTCGGTCGAGGTCGTGAGTGCTCCGGTCGCCTTAGAAACAGAGTCAACGGCCCTTAATTCTGTCGTGAATAACACAGCCGTGCAAAATGCACCCCTCAATGGCCGTGATTTCACACAACTAATTCATTTGGCTCCGGGTGTCAATGGGGCGGGCTCGCTGAACGGTGGCCGCAGCGATCAGACGAATTGGCAGATTGATGGCGCGGACAATAACGATCTGTGGCATAACTCAGTTGCGGTCAACCAAGGTGGAGTGAGTGGTATCGCCGGCACTCTACTGCCCATCGATGCCATCGACCAATTCTCCGTCCAGAGTAGCGGTAATGCGGAATCCGGACGCAACGGCGCGGGTGCGGTAAACCTGGTGATTAAGTCTGGTACCAACACCGTTCATGGCTCGCTGTATTACTTCAACCGCAACGATGCGCTGGCCGCTCAGAATCCATTTGCTCCGGTAGGCAAGGCAAAAGGGAAGCTGAAAAACAATCAGTTTGGCGGTTCCGTCGGAGGCCCGATTGTCAAAAACAAACTGTTTTACTTTTTAACTTACGAGCGGCAGAAACTGATTATCGGCAACAACTCCGGGGCGCTGGAGCCGTCACCGGCATGGGTAAGCCTGGCTCAGGGGGTGCTTTCGCGTTATAACGTTGCGGTCAATCCAGTTTCGTCCAATCTGCTTTCGTTCTGGCCTGCACAGGGAAGAACCGGACCGGCAACCAATCCCAATGCCTTCGCCAACGACAACAGCGATAACTACAGCGACAATGTGATCGGCAAAATCGATTACAACATCAACGACAAGAACACACTTGCGTTTCGCTATTTTGTGGGCACAGGGAAGCAGACCGCGCCAGTCGGTGCGCCCTACTCGCCTTTCGGCAATTACTTCCAGATTGCACCAAGCCGGATGCACAATTTCTCATTGGTGCACAATGCCGTGATCACGCCTAAGGTGGTGAACCAGCTTGTTGCCGGCGTGAACTACTTTAAGCAGGTCTTCATTGATGCCGATACCAGTTTCAATCCGATTGCCGCCGGCCTGAATACTGGTGTCACAAATCCGACTTTGATAGGGTCTCCGGACATTACGGTCGGCGGTTTCGACGAACTTGGCCCAACGCCGCCTCTAGGGCGTATTGATACGACAGGGCACCTGACGGATACGCTAACTTACACTGCCGGCGCCCACCAGTTGAGGGTTGGCGGAGAATATCGTCGCTCCCGAGGAGACGTTTTCTATCAGAGAAATGGACGCGGAACTTTTGCCTTCGACGGATCGCAAGGGCCTTGGGCTAACGATCGAACTTTGGACGGAAACACGAAGGCTCTCGCGGATTTTCTGGCTGGATATGTCCAGACTTCCTCGATTACAAGCGGTGACCGTCAACGCAATTACTACGAGAACAGCGTCGATTGGTTTGCGCAGGATACCTGGAAAGTCAATAAAGCCCTGACGCTCAATATCGGTCGTGCGGTGGGATTACTTCGGTCCATTCATTGATCCCACTAATCGGATATCGACGTTCATTCCAAGCATGGGCGGCATCGTTTATACGGGTCACGGAATCGATACCATCTATCCGCGTCGCTGGAACAATTTCGCCCCGCGTTTTGGCTTTGCCTACTCGCCTACCCACCGGTGGGTGATCCGAGGCAACTACGGAATTTTCTACGATCAACCGGTTCTGAAGGCCTTTGGCGATAGCAATCCGCCGAACCGGGGAGCCACAGGCGTTCTGGCGAATCCCGGTAGTGTGGCTCCGGTGTACACCATCAGTCGCGCGAACTACACAATCGTTCCCGGGCAATCCATCTTCGGTAGCGTGGTTGCGCCGCCGCCCCCATACGGCCTGTTCTCGGTCAGTCAGGACTTCAAGAACGCGTACAATCAGAACCTCGGGCTTGAACATGCAATACCAATTGAATAACTCGACGGTATTTCAGGTTGGCTATTCGGGAAGTTTGGGCAGAAGACTTTTGATGATGCGCGATATCAATCAACCGCCGCCTTCTCCGCTGGGGACAGCCGCCTCGCTAGCAGTTCAGAATACGCTTCGGCCTTACTACGCCGCATTTCCGCAATTCGCCACCATCAATCAGATAGAGAGCGTAGGCAATTCAAGCTACAACTCTTTGCAGGCAAGCTTGCGAATGAACTCCTGGCACGGGTTGACTTCGCAGTTCTCGTATACGTATGGTCATTCAATCGATACGAACTCCGCCATCCGCAGCCGAATCCCGACAAACAGCTATAACTACAACTTTGACCGTGGAAACGCCGACTTCGATGTTCGGCATACCTTTACTGACTATGTCGTTTACATGCTGCCCGCGTTTAACCATGGGCCCAAGAGACTGTTCCAAGGCTGGCAGGTGAACTCTTTGATGTCGTTCTACACCGGTCTACCGTTTACCGCCTACTCAGGGCTTAACGTGAGCGGCACCTTCGAAGGCCGGGATCGCGCAAATCTAGTCGGTGATCCCTATGCGGGCGCTGGAACCAATATCATCACCAATCCCGATGGCTCGAAGTACGTTCAATATCTGAACGTTGCGGCTTTTGCGCAGCCGGCGGCGGGCACGTTTGGGAACATTGGCCGCAACAGCTTGCGAGGTCCCGGTTTTGCGGACGTTGATTTTGCCGCCGTGAAGAATACTGCGATCACGGAGCGAGTCAGTCTCCAGTTTCGGGCCGAGATGTTCAACCTTTTCAATCGAATCAATCTTCCGATCCCTGGATCAGGCACCCCAACGAGCACCACTCCGCCCGGCACTCGGTTAAATAGCAGCTTCGGACGGATCACATCAACGACCGGCGTCTTCAACGGAGCGCCCGGCATCGGAGTTGGCGAGCCATTCAACGTTCAGCTTGCTCTAAAACTGATCTTCTAACGCGCAGCGATTTCAGGCGCTATTAGTTGCTCGATCGCCAAGCCGATAGCTAGTAGCGCCGCATCTCCCATGCGAGCACCGGAGACCATGAGCCCAACCGGCGGCTCGCCTCGCGGCGTGACACGGAATGCTCAAGGCGCATCCATCCAGGAAATTGACGATGCTCGCATTGCGCAACAGGAGCATGTTCACTCTGCGGTATTCGTCTTTGGAATCCGACACATCAGAGATCTTCGGCGCCACAATCGGCACTGTTGGCGACAATACCGCATCGAAGCCTGCCGTCTGTCCATTCACTTCTGAAATGATTGCCGCGCGGGCTTCGTGCATGTCCAGGTAATCCGCCGCGCTCATAACCCTGCCGCGTTCGATACGTTCGAGCACGAGCGGATCATAGTTGGCCTGATTGAGCCCGAGTCTTCGGTGGAAGGCGTATGCCTCGGCTCCGCTGAAGCCACCGGTCGCATTGATTTCACGTATGCGATCGAACGCCGGCAATTGCATATCGACGATTTCCGCACCGGCTCCGGACAGGCGGCTAATGGCACGTTCAAATGCCAATGCCACTTCTTTCTCCAAAGCGTCCAGGACATAATTGCGCGGAAGAATGAATTTCGCTTTCCGCAGATCCGCGACTGCCGGAATTTCCAGTTTCGTGCCCGACATTGCCGCATCTACCAGAATGCAATCCCGGACTGTGCGCGCGATAGGACCAATCGAGTCGAGCGTCCCCGAAAGCGGGAACACGCCCTCTCGCGGCACACGGGACTGCGTTGGCTTAAAGCCTGTGAGTCCGCAAAGCGCCGCTGGAATGCGCACTGAGCCTCCCGTATCGGAGCCAATAGCCGCCCAAGCCATCCCATCGCTCACGCTGATCGCTGCTCCCGAAGAGGAGCCGCCTGGGATTCGGCGGTCTTGCCTTCCGTATGGATTCGCTGGCGTACCAAGATGAGGGTTAAGACCAATCCCTGAGTAAGCAAATTCCGTCATGTTGGTGCGCCCGATGATGATTGCGCCCACCGCTTTCAACCGCTTCACTACGGTGGCATCGGACATGGCAGGAATTGAATTGCGCAGGGACGGTGAACCCGCCGTGGTCACCTCTCCCCGCACATCGAACAGATCCTTGAGCGAGATCGGCAGGCCGGCTAAAGGAGAGAGTTCCTCGCCCGCGTCCCGAAGCTTATCCGTCGCCTCTGCGTGCAGCCTGGCGCTTTCGCTAAATACACGGGTAAAGGTCCGCTGCCCTTCTCCCTCCGGATCCCCTATCCGGCGCAGCGCATCCTCGATCAAATCCCGCGACGAGTATTCATTCCGGGCAAGACGTTCGGCGGCGTCGGACAAAGCGGTTGTGGCCATTACTCCAAGCTACAATCCCGAACCTAAATTTGTCAGGTTGTGCTTAACGGGAGACGCCCAGCCTACGCTTGCGGAACTCATCAAATCCCACGGCCGCGATGATCACAACGCCGATGATGACCTGTTGCCAGTAAGGATTGATCCCCAGCAGGTCGCTCCCGTTCGAAAGGAGGCCCATGATGAAAGCGCCCACCAGAGTGCCCGCTACGCTGCCTTCCCCGCCCTGTAAGCTTCCACCGCCGATCACAACAGCAGCAATGGCCTGAAGCTCATAACCCTGGCCTTCGGTCGGTTGCCCTGTCATCAGGCGCGAAGCCTCAATCATGCCCGCGAGCCCCGTCAGTAAACCTGCAATGGCGTATACAGCCGTGAGGTGAAAGTTGATCGGAACTCCGGCATAATAGGCGGCACTCGAATTGCTCCCGATGGCAAACGAGTACCTCCCGAGCTTCGTATTCTCCAGGATGAAGTGCATAGCAATCGCACAGGCCGCCAGCACCCACAAGGAGAAGGGTATTCCCAGCAGATTGCCATCTCCGAGATAGGAAAACGCATCCGGCAGGCTGTGCACCGGCAGACCCTTGGAGATGACAAGCGCCAGTCCCCGGTACGCTTCGAGTGTTCCGAGAGTGATGATGAACGGACTGATCCGCAACTGGGAAATCATGATTCCGTTCAGGAACCCACCAGCCAGACCGGAGATGATGCCGACGCCAATACCTAGCGGAATCGGCATGCCCGCTTTGATCGCCATGGTGCCGAACAGTCCGGAAATCGCGAGATTCGAACCAACCGACAGATCGATGCCACCGCTGATGATGACCAGCGTCATCCCGAGCGACATGATGTTAATCACGGCGGTCTGGCGCACGAGGCTCGTCAGATTAAGCTGCGTCAGAAACTTCGGAGTCGCAATCGTAAGAGCGATGGCGAGCAGGATAAGAGTGACGAAGGGAAGAAGCTTATGCAGTTTTCGGCTCATGCAGTCGGTGCCATGGCCCTTGAGACCGCCTCGGGGGCGGCAAGCTTCATGATGGCTTCCTGAGTGGTTCTTCCGGGGAGTTCGCCTGTGATCCGTCCCTCGGCCATCACGAGGATCCTATCGGCTACTTGGATTAACTCGGGCAACTCGGAGCTTACCATCAGGATCGCTGCTCCTTGCCGCGCCAGTGCAGCCATCTGCTCAAAGACTTCCTGCTTTGCGCCGACGTCGATGCCCCTTGTGGGTTCGTCAAACAGGAAAATCTTCGCGCCGCGCGCTACCCACTTCGCAATTACGATCTTCTGCTGGTTTCCGCCGCTCAGCGAACCGGCCACCTGAGACGGTGATTGGCACTTAATGCGTAACTGCTGCCGATACTGCTGTGAAACCGCCATCTCCTGGTCTTTCCGGAGAAAACCCATCCGGCTCACGCGTCCTAAATCGGGCATTGTAATGTTGTGAGCAATCGGAATCCTCAGGACGAGACCGTTGCGTTGCCTGTCTTCGGGAATCAGGGCGACTCCTGCGGATACGGCCTCTCGCGGCGTTCTGGGGGCGGTGCGCTTCCCCTCTATTTCGATCGTTCCTTTTTCGAGTGGATCAAGCCCGAACAGGACGCGGCAAAGCTCGGTTCGGCCCGCTCCCATCAACCCCGCTAGTCCAAGAATCTCGCCCGCTCTGATCGAGAACGAAATATCGCGTAGCAGACCACGCGACACGTTTTCCACTTGCAGCAAGGTACGATCCTTGCAGCACTCATCGCGGCTGAACACCGCGTCAAGCGGACGGCCCACCATCTGCTGAATCAATTCATCGCGGCTCAGTTCCGCCAGCTTGCCGGAGAATACCGTTGCTCCGTCACGCAACACGGTCACGCGGTCACCGACAGAGCGAAGTTCATCCAGCCGATGGGTGATGTAGATCACCCCCATGCGCCGGCGCCGAAGTTCGCCCACAATCCGGAACACTTCTTTCGTCTCGGTCTCCGAAAGCGAAGACGTCGGCTCATCAAAAATCAGGAGGCTAGAGCCCTGCGCAATGGCACGACAGATTTCGACGAGTTGCTTCCCGGCCGGCGTCAGTTTCTCGACCTTGGCCTCCGGATCCAGGCGGAACCCATTGTCCGAAATGATGCGTCTTGCCTGGTCTACCAGCTTGCGGCGGTTAATCCACAAGCCGCCCGACGTCTTCTCCCTGCCCAGAAACATGTTCTCGGCAATGGTCAGATGCGGCGCAAGCAACGACTCCTGATGAACCATCGCTATGCCGTTCGCCGAGGCCTCCGCCGGACGCGCAAACGAGACTGGCTTGCCTCGCCATAGCATCTGCCCGCCATCGCGCTGATAGAGACCGGCCACGATCTTCATCAAGGTGGACTTACCGGCGCCGTTCTCGCCCATCAGCAGATGAACTTCGCCCTCTTCGACGTCCAGGTTTCCGTCTCGGAGAGCCTTCACACCACCGAAGTGCTTCTGAATACCGGAAAGAGATAGGAGCACGTCAGTGAGTTTATTACAGGTAAGCCGTAGAGCTTGCACGGCGTGGCGGGAATCGGTACCATGCGGGAGATGGGGATGGGGTTCCCCCGAAACCGCTTCCGCGGAAGCTGATGACTCCTGTTTCGGTTCGTACGGTCCGGGTTTGTACCGTGCTTGGACCTGCCACTTTGAAGGGAGTCGCCCGTGTCTCTTGCTACCTGCCTTTTTGTCATGCTGGGAGGCGCACTCGGAAGCCTTGCGCGTTATGTTCTTTCCGTCTTGACGTTGAACTATAGCCGCGATCTGCCGCTCGGCACGATGGGCATCAACATCACGGGTTCCTTTCTCATCGGTTTCTTCGGAACTCTGACGTTGGCCCACGGAAAATTCCCCGTTTCCGAGAACGTCCGGCTCTTCGTGATGGTGGGACTGTGCGGAGGCTACACCACCTTCTCGTCCTTCAGCCTTCAAACCTTGGATCTCCTACGAACCGGAGCAATGGTCCGAGCCGCTATCAATGTGGTTGCTTCCGTGGTGCTGTGCGTCCTTGCCGTAGGGCTCGGCCATCTTCTGGCTGCACACCTGAACGGCGGCGCTGCCCAGATCGCCCAGCTTGCCATCGAAGAAGACGCGTAAGCCTTCAGGGGAAAGCTCGATTGACTTTCAACTTCGAATCGCCTACGGTAAATCTAGGCGCGAAGGGCGCATCCGGTCCGCGGAAAGGGTTTTACCCACCTTCTGTCTTCAAAATCTAACGAATCTTCTTTCTGGCCTGATTTGTGCGGACTCCCAGGCAACTCATGAGAGGAGCTTCGCTTGTCCGAGAAAGAACTACCCGCCCATCCAAACCTCGATTACTACAGAAAGCAGTCGAAAGATCTCCTAGCGGCAGCAATCGCCGCCTCGCCTGAAGCAGTTGGACGCGTTCTCCGACACCATCCACGATTTCACAAAGCCGGTAGCGCGGAGGCAGTCCAGTCACAACTGAAGCTTTCGGACGCACAGTTTGTCATTGCCCGGGAGCACGGCTTCGAGAGTTGGCCCAAGTTTGCCAAGCACATTGAAACGCTGCATCTTATTCGTTCCCTAAGCTCGTTGTCTGATCCGGCGTCGGCTTTCCTTGAGCACGCCTGCGTACCTCGACACGGGTCGCATAGCTCCGGGACTCTGGAGCACGCCGCGATGATCCTCCAGCGGTATCCGGACGTCGCCACCAGCAACATTTACACGGCCGTAATCTTGGCGGATACCGGGACGGTTCGGCGGTTCCTTGCTCAGGATCGAGCTAGCGCCACAGCCAAAGGAGGCGTCCACAACTGGGATGCCTTAACCTACCTGTGCTTTTCACGGTATTTGCGGCTTGATCCTGAGCGGTCCGGCGCCTTCGTCGAAACAGCTCGTGTTCTGCTGGATGCCGGGGCGAGCGCGAAAACAGGCTGGTACGAAATGATCGACCATCCGACGCCAAGGCCCACCTTCGAGAGCGCGATCTACGGAGCAGCGGCTATTGCCCGTCATCCCGAGCTGACCCGGCTGTTGTTAAAGCAGGGAGCAGATCCGAACGACGAAGAAACACCGTATCACGTTCCGGAAAGCTATGACAACGGCATCACCCGGATTCTGCTTGAGAGCGGCACCTTGAATGAACCAAGCCTGGCGTGTATGCTTGTGCGCAAAGCGGATTGGCACGACGAAGCTGGCATGAGACTACTGCTTGAGCACGGTGCCAACCCTAACTTTCAGCCGCGATGGGGAGTGAATGCGCTCCATCAGGCATTGCGCCGCGATAACAGCCGGTCAATGGTCGAGATGCTGCTCGATTACGGTGGTGACCCGATCATTCCAAGTAATCGCGAAGGTCGATCCGCAGCCCAGATTGCCGCGAGACGAGGGCGCGCCGATGTCCTTCGCGCCTTCGAGGCCCGTGGGGTCCGCCTCGCTTCCTCTTCTTTGGACAGTCTGATAGTCGCGTGTGCAAAAGCTGACCGGGAGAGCATCGAGAATATCCGGAGAGCCGAGCCCGAGGCTACATCCAAGCTGCTGCTCTCCCAAGGCGGATCACTGCTGGCAGAATTCGCCGGCAACGGTAACGTCGACGGGCTCCGGTGTCTCCTCGACCTTGGAATTCCTGTCGACGCTCCTTACGAAGGCGATGTTTACTTCGAGATCCCGCCCCGGAGCACCGCCCTACACGTAGCTGCGTGGCGCGCGCAACCGGCCGCCGTCGCTCTGTTGATTGAACGTGGCGCGCCGGTAAACGCCATTGATGGAAAGGGTCACACTCCGCTGCAACTCGCAGTTCGGGCGTGCGTGGATTCCTATTGGAGTAGCAGGCGAACGCCCGACTCGGTTGCGGCACTGCTAGACGCTGGCGCTTCCTGACTCGGCATAGAAGTTCCCACCGGTTACACAGAGATTGACCGGCTGCTCAGTGCGGGAGAAGCGATATAGCTGCGCTTCAGGCAGCTTACCAGTGAACTCCAAACTCGGCAGTCAAGTGCTCCTGGGCTTTCGCCGCGATGAAACGCCCAGCAGCAAAGCCCCGGGCGCAAGGCTTTTTAGCAGTAACTTCGAAATAAATCCGCGCTATTGGTACATCATCAAACAAGTAGATGACGGATCTGCGGTGTGTTAGCCGATGGTTTGCAGGGATCTTTACTCGCGCGTGACTACGATAGCTAGTGCCTGGCGATCAGCTCGTCATTGAACTTACCGAAGAACGCCTGGTAATCAGCCCCGCGCTCAGCAAACCGTAGCGGCTTGACGCGCTCCACACAGCTCTCGATAGCGTCCGGTGAGTTCCTGATCAGGTTCATTGTCTCCGAGATGAACTCAGTAAGCGGCATGGCACGAGGGTCGTTCGCCTGCCTTGATCCCATCAATTCCGTCTGTACATAGGGCGGTATCAATTCGATAACTTGGATGGCCGTATCCCTAAGCTGATAGCGCAGAGATTGCGTGTAGGAATGAATAGCGGCCTTTGTGGCACAGTAAGTCGGAGTCATAGCCAATGGAACAAACGCGAGTCCGGACGACACAGTCATGATGGCCGCTCTTGGTTGCGCCATTAGGGACGGAAGCAGTGCTGCAGTCAAGCGGATCGGTCCCAGCAGATTGGTTGTGATCATAGCCTCTGCATCGGCAACCTGCCCGCTCTTCAGATCTTCCGGCCGCATGATGCCCGCGTTATGAATGACGATATTTAGATTCGGGAACTCCTGCGTCAATTCGAGAAGCAAAGCTCCGAATCGAGTCCGCCTTCTCAATATCGAGGACAGCCGACTTCATGCCGGGAAAAGCCCGTGTCGTCTCGTCAAGAAGTTCCTTGCGCCTTCCGGCAATTACAACCTGATTACCCAAACTGTGAAAAGCTTCGGCAAGAGCCCGGCCGATGCCTGATCCTCCTCCGGTAATCAAAATCGTGTTTCCATTTATTTGCATTCGATTGGTCCTGGCTTCATGGTACGGACCGGCAGGCTACTTTGGAAGTAGGCACCTAAAGCATTCCTAGTTACCCAAAGGAGACTGAGACCTGACGAACTCGAGTGCAGACCCAATGCCTCGTGCTGCCGACACCGCAACCGACCTTCAATCCCGGGAACAAGCGGATACTGAATTGGAGACGCTCGTACGGGAGATCATCGGACGCGTTGCCGACAAATGGACCATGCTCGCTGTGGACGTGCTCGAAGAACACGGCCGGCTTCGTTTCACACAATTAGGCGAACTCATTGGCGGGATCAGCCAGAAGATGTTGACGAAGACCGTTCGTCAGATGGAAGCCGATGGACTTGTCTCCCGCACTGTGTTTGCTGTGATTCCACCTCGAGTGGAATATGAACTGACGGACCTGGGGCGCAGCTTGGGCGAGGCGTTCTGCGGAGCCTGGATCTGGGCAGAACGAAACCGTGACTCCATCCTGCAAGCACGTAGCGCTTTTCGCCAGCGCACGGAAGCGTGATTGACTAGGCGCGCGAATGGACTGCCGGAGCGTATTCGGCCGGTACCGCAATGCCTCTGCGTACAATCTTTTCGGTCATGATCGTGTTTCGCATTAGGAGCGAAGAAATGAGGTAGGCAGCCGCGCACCCCGCTAGCAAGGGCAGCAGGGCGGCCTGTTGATGAGTGGCCTCGTAAGCAAAAACCAGCGACGTCAGAAACGCGCGTGAGGAACCCGCAAAGATAGCAGCCATACCAACGAGAGCCGCCACTCGTGAATCGAGCGTCTGGAATAGAGCTGACTTACTCAGGAGCCATCCACAGATAGAACCCAGGCCTCCACCGATGGTAAAGAGTGGTGCGAGCGTTCCTCCCGACGTGCCGCTTCCAAGGGCTATCGACCAGGAAATAAGCTTGGCTAAACAGAAGAAGAGGAGAATCGGTCCGGACAGAGAGCCATCTAAAATGTGCTCGATATTGTCGTATCCGACGCCAAGAGTGTGAGGCACGGCTAACCCGACAACACCCACTGCCAATCCGCCTAGAGCCGGCCACCACATCCAGTGAATCGGCAGATGGTCGAACAGATCCTCGATCCAGTACACGAGTCTTGTGACATAGACGGAGACCAGCCCGGCAAACGCTCCAATGATCGCGTAGCCTGCTACGGAAGCCGCACCGACATTGGCGATGGTTGGCATGGAGAAGACCGCCGAGCTCCCCACCACAAACAATCGCGCCGCAGCAGCCGCCGCGCATGCAAAGGCAACAGGGATGAGCGAACGTGCTTTGAACTCGAAGAGCAGAAGCTCTACCGCAAGCAACACGGCAGAGACCGGCGTCCCGAACGTCGCGGTCATTCCGGCGGCAGCTCCCGCGGCGAGAAGGGCTTTCCGCTCAGAGGCCGTCGTATGGATCAGTTGCCCTATGAGTGAACCGACCGCCCCTCCGGTGGCGATAATCGGGCCCTCTGCGCCGAAGGGTCCTCCGGTGCCGATGGAGACGGCAGCCGAGATCGGCTTCAGAAAAGTGATCCGCGGAGGAATTCGACTCTCGTTGCGAAGCACCTGCTCCATCGCTTCAGGAATGCCATGGCCGCGAATAGCCGAAGATCCGAACCGGGCCATGACGCCTACGATAAGTCCGCCTATCACCGGAACAAAAATGCTCCAGTAGCCAAGGTGATGATAGGCAGGCGATGAAAAATCCGTGGACAAGCGCCCGTAATACGCGATGTTGGTGACAAGCCCAATCAGGCTGGTGAGTAGGCGAGAAATGACGGTGGCCAGCAAACCAAGAACAACTGCAATAGCCGTGATGAAAACGGTGCGCGAGTCCGCCAGGTAAGGTGTTGGCGGTAGAACCTGTTCGTGCAGTTCAGCTTCTAGAGATGGCGCAATCGGCAATCCGCCGCTGGCTGACGTTCGCTCGGCCGATAAGTCGGCTGGTAGAGGAGGCTTATTCATCTGGTTTGCGATTTTTTGTTTTGCGCTTCGCGCCTTCGAAGAACATGGGTGGCGTCTCTGAGTCCATGCCGCTCAGGCGGACAAGCTCTTCGAGCAGCGTCCTCAACTCGCCGACAAGTTTGGACGGCATACGTTCGAGCGAAGCCATCAGGCGTTGTTGAGGAGTAACAAAGCCGGCCTGCAAGGCTTTGCGCCCTGCTGCAGTGACGCATAACTCCAGGCGTCGTGCGTCTTCCGGGGCTGCGGCTCGCTTGACCAATCCGGTTTGCACTAACCGGCTGACCACAGCAGAGACTGAGCTTTGGTGCGTATGCGATTTCTGAGCCAGTTCGTTGATCGACATCACGCCCGCCGCTTCGAGAATCTGTAAGACCACAAGCTGAGCGCCGCTGAGACCCACTGCTTTCTGGGCTGCCCGAGAGCCAATCTCGAGCGCATGCACAATTTGCCGGAGCGAGTTCATAACCGCTTGACCGTCCGGGATTGCGTCCGCCCCGCTCAGGTTGGACATGCGGAGGTTCGCAGGCGAAGGCACGCTCCTATTATATGGGATCCCATATGCCAGATTGCGAAAAATCCGCGCGTTCATTAAGAATCTGTCGCCAGTGGCTCGCCCTTCGCTACAACAGAGTCAGGAGCCAACTTTGATCCAAATCACCGATTACATAACTCTCGGCCGCTCGGGCTTGAAGGTCAGCCCGATCTGCCTTGGAACAATGACGTTTGGCAACTATCGCTGGGGTTCGCAGGACGAGGAAGCTCGTGAGATATTCGGAACCTACATCGAGGCTGGCGGTAATTTCATCGACACCGCTGACGGATACGCCGTGGGTAAGAGCGAGGAACTCACAGGCAGCTACATCAAAGAAATGAGCTTACGCGATCGTGTCGTACTCGCAACCAAGTTCACCTTCAACACAAGCGAAGGGAATCCAAACGCCGGCGGCAACGGCCGCAAGAATATCTACCGAGCGCTTGAAGGTTCGCTTCGACGGCTCGGAACGGATTACGTCGATCTCTACTGGCTGCATGCGTGGGATACGGTGACCCCCTTCGACGAAGTCGTAAACACGCTCTCCGGCTTAGTGCAGGAGGGAAAGATTCGCTACTACGGGTTCTCCGATGTCCCTGCCTGGTACGCGGCGCGAGCTGCCACTTTTGCGGAGTACAACGCTCGTGAGCGGCCCATCGCCCTCCAACTTGAGTACTCACTGGTAGAGCGGACGATTGAACGCGAGCATGTTCCGGCAGCCGAGGAACTCGGCATGGGTGTTTGCCCCTGGAGCCCGTTGGCGAGCGGATTCCTCGCCGGAAAATACAAACGCGATAGCGGCCCTGCGGAAATCGATAGCCGGCTCGAAGTACTGAAAGAAGGTAAGAATCCTGTTTTCCACAAATTCACGGATCGGAACTGGCGGGTACTGGAAGGCCTCCAATCGGTAGCCGGTCGAATGGGCAAGGCGGCGGCCCAAGTAGCTCTGAATTGGGTCGTGACTCAGCCGGGTATTACGTCGACCATTATCGGAGCCCGGCGCCCGCACCAGTTGAATGACAACTTAGCTGCCCTCGAGTTCGATCTGCCTGCAGAGTTCCGGCGGGAACTGGACGAAGCGAGCAAGCTCGATCGCGTTCACCCGTATATGTTCTTTGAATCTTTTACCCAAGAGCGAATTAACGGCGGGGTGACCGTTCGGCGTTGGCCGGGTACTATTTGAAAGCACACTCCGAGTACCCGAAGCACATGAATTCTACTTCATTCGGGAACGTTACCGTGACCTGGGCAATCCAACAGACAGGGGAGGCACCCGGTGCGCAAATTACAATTCTTGTTCTTAGCAGTTTTTCTTGTTTTCAGTAGCGGTGCGCTGTTCGCCCAGCGAGGGGGCCACGGAGGTGGCGGCGGATCTCACGGCGGATTTAGCGGCGGCGGCCGCAGCGGTTCTTTCAGTGGCAGCCGTTCTTTTTCCGGAGGAGCCCGGAGTTTTTCGGGTGGAGCGCAGAGCTTTTCGCGCGGCGGCTCCTATTACGGGGGGCAAGCCTACTCGGGTCGGGGAGGCTACTACGGCGGCAATAGCTATGCGCGTGGTGGCGGAGCCTACCGGGTAGCCCCGGGCTACGGAGCAGGTCGAGGCAGCTACTACGGCGGTCGCCCCTATTACGGAGGTCGCGGCTGGTACGGTCCCGGCTCTGGCGTTTATCTCGGCTACTACGGTTATCCGAGCTACGGTTACGGCTACGGCTACGATCCCTACTACTGCGATCCGTATGTAAATCCGTACGCCTGCCCGGCTTACAACACTCCGTACACGTACGGCTACAGCCCTTACTAACGCCTCGAAGTCCGGTTCTCTCGGGCTCGCGTCGCGTGCACATAAGAGCGCCTGCCCACCACGCGAGGCCCTGAAATCGCTCCTTTCGCAACAGTTACAATACGCGAGAATGCCTGCTGCGAAAGGAGAAGACCGGATCGAGAGTCATCAGATTATTCCTGCCCAGGAAGCGGGTGACCTCACCACCTGCGATCGCGAGCCCATTCACATTCCAGGCAACATCCAGCCGCATGGAGTTCTACTCTCTTTGGATGAGGAATCGCTCGCCATTCTGCAGGTGAGCGAAAACGTTCGCGAGCTCTTTTCCCGAGATCCGTCTGAGGTACTCGGAAAGTCGCTCAGTGAGCTCTTGGGACCAGCCAAGGGCGATGAGATTGTCCGGGGACTTCGCAACCCTTTTCTTGAGAAAAATCCTCTCTACGTAGGCTCTTTTTCCGTATGGACGCGAGATGCCGGCGAGCGCCTGTACAATGCCATCGCCCACCGTCACCAGGGTTGCTTGCTTGTTGAATTCGAGGTCGCAATTGAGGATCAATCGGCCTCTTTTCAGAATCTATATCCTCTGGTGAGGACCTTCATGACAAGGCTCCAGGAGGTGGGCACTGTACCGGAGCTGTCGCAAATGGCGGCCGACGAGGTACGCCGCTTAACCGGTTTTGACAGGGTTCTGGTCTACAATTTCAATCCGGAATGGCAGGGGCACGTAATCGCTGAATCGAAGGACGATTCACTTCCCTCGTATCTCGATCTTTGGTTTCCGGCTTCGGACATTCCCGCGCAGGCACGTGAACTCTATCGCCTGAACCGGTTACGGCTGATTCCGGATTGCACCTACAGACCCGTACCTCTGGTACCTTCTTTGAATCCGAAGACAGGGGCTCCGCTTGACCTTTGCTACGCTGCCCTCCGGAGCGTCTCCCCCGTACATATCGAGTACCTGCACAACATGGGAGTTGTGGCGTCTATGTCGATCTCTGTCCTTCGGGATGGAAATCTGTGGGGATTGATTTCGCTTCACCACAAGACCGCCCGCCCGGTTCCGTTTCAGACCCGCGTGGCATGCGATTTCCTCGGGCAAGCGCTTTCAACTCAAATTGCAGGTAGCGAGAATCGGACCGAATACGAACACCGCCTCTATCTCAAGTCGATCTCAACCAAATTACTCGGCTTTATGGCGGAGGAAGAGCAGTTTATCGACGGCTTGGTCAACCATCCCGATGAACTGCTCTCGTTCGCAGATGCGGGCGGCGCTGCAGTCCTTTTCGAAGGCAAATGCAGCCTTCTAGGACAGACGCCATCAGAGGAGACCGTTTGGGCCCTCACTGACTGGCTCTCCACGCAGGGTCAAGAAGTCTTTCACACCGACCAGCTTCTGAGCGAATTGCCCGAAAGCGAAAACCTGCGGGAGGCTGCGACCGGGATTTTAGCGGTTTCAATCTCAAAGCTATACAGCTCATACATTTTCTGGTTCCGGCCGGAGGTTGTTCGAACTGTTCGCTGGAGCGGCGATCCGCGAAAGCCCGTTGAAACGGATGCCTCGGGCACAATGCGTATTCATCCCCGAAAGTCGTTCGAGGCTTGGAAGGAAACCGTGCGGGGGCGTTCCCTGCCGTGGAGGCAAAGCGAGATTGAGAGCGCCGCTGAACTCCGCAACGCTGTGATCGGCGTCGTTCTTCGGAAGGCGGAAGAGTTGGCGGCGGTGTCGGCGGAATTGAAGCGGTCCAATAAGGAATTGGAAGCATTCTCCTACTCTGTTTCTCATGACCTGCGAGCGCCATTTCGTCACATCGTAGGGTATTCGGAGCTGTTGAGTGAACATCTCGACGATGCGCTCGACGAGAAGGGGAAGCGGTATCTGGAGACCATCTCGAATGCCGCGGAGTCGGCGGGAACGCTGGTCGACAACCTCCTGAACTTTTCCCGCGTCGGCCGAACGAAGCTGAATGTCACGTCCGTTGACATGAGCCGGCTTCTCAACGAAGTCATGCGTTACTTGCCTCCCGATTACGACAAGCCTCGCGTGATCTGGGACATCGGCCCTCTTCCCGTCGTTCAGGGCGATCCTACCCTGCTGCGTCTGGTCTGGCAGAACCTTCTGGCCAACGCGCTGAAGTTCTCCCGGCACCGCGACCCGCGTTCAATTCGAGTGAAGGCTGTCGAAGACGAGGCAGAAGTCGATTTTCTCGGTCTCCGACAACGGCGTTGGATTCAAGCAGGCGTACGCGGGTAAACTCTTCGGCGTGTTCCAGCGGCTCCATTCCCAGGAGGAATTCGACGGTACCGGCATCGGCCTTGCCAACGTGAGGCGCGCGGTGGGAAAGCATGGTGGTCGAACCTGGGCGGAAGGAGAGATCGACAAGGGCGCGACCTTTTATTTTTCACTCCCGAAAAGAGTGGTCCCGGAACGAGGCGCCGATGCTTAAACCCATTGTGCTGATAGAGGACAGTTCGCAAGACGTCGAACTCACGATCGCCGCGTTGACCAAAGCGCGATTGGCAAATGAGGTCATCATCCTGAGGGATGGCGAAGAGGCCCTGGAATACCTCTGCTGCAAAGGCCGTCACGAGATCCGTGAGAAGGGCAATCCGGCGTTGGTCTTGCTTGATATCAAGCTGCCCAAGGTGGATGGCCTCGAAGTCTTGGGATACATCAAACATGATCCGGAACTCAAGAGCATTCCGGTGGTGATGCTGACAAGCTCCCAGGAAGAACCTGATCTGGCAAAGAGCTATGAACTCGGAGCCAATGGATATGTCGTCAAACCGGTGCGGTTCCAGGATTTCGCGAAAGCCGTTCAAGATCTCGGCGGGTTTTGGGCGGTACTGAATGAGCCTCCGCCGGGCAGTGTGCGTTTCAAAAAAACCTTCTAGAGCATGCCGCTTATCTCGATTCTTTATCTTGAAGACAGTTCAATAGATTTCGAGCTCTCGCTTTCTCTTCTCAGTCGCGCGGGCATCGAGCACCGGGTCAAGCGCGTGCAAACCGAGTCTGAGTTCACTTCGGGTCTGCTTGAGAAGTGTGCCGACCTGATTTTGGCTGATTACGCACTCCCTTCGTTTGACGGTGTAAGTGCGCTTGAGCTTGCCCGTAAGTATTGCCCGGAAATACCGTTCATCTTCGTCAGTGGTGCCATCGGCGAGGAGGTGGCCATCGACTCGCTTCACCGCGGAGCGACCGATTACGTCCTGAAACACCGTCTTCACCGGCTTGCGCCTGCAGTGCTGCGCGCACTTGCCGAAGCGAGTGACAAAAAAGCCCGGATGCTTGCCGAGGCGGAGCGGGAAACGTTACTCGAGCGGGAACAGGCCGCAAGAGCTGAGGCCGAGGCCCGCGCTCGCGAGTTGACGCAAGTCAACGCCGAACTTGAGCAGTTTGCGTATGCGGCAAGCCACGATCTGCAGGAGCCGCTGCGCATGGTAAAGCTTTACTCCCAATTGCTCGCTCGCCGGTACTCGTAGCTTGCTCGATGAAACGGGAAACGAGTTTATCAGCATCATCGAAGGCGGCGTCGAATCGCATGCACGACCTGATCGACGATCTCCTGGCGTATTCCCAGATGTCTCACGACGACAGCCGGCAGCTTACGCCAATCGAATTGGACTCGATCGTTCGCCGGACGCTGGACGGATTAGGTCCAACTTTGCAGGAGAGCCAGGCCACCGTGAAGGTAGGGGCGTTGCCGAAGGTCATGGGTGACGGCGAGCGAATCTTTCATGTCTTCCAGAACCTGATCTCTAACAGCCTCAAATACCGGAATAGCCATCCTCCTCAGATTGATATCTCGGCCACGCAGGACGGTGCCGAATGGGTCGTCTCGGTCAAGGACAACGGCATTGGCTTCGAACAGCAATACGCGGACGATGTGTTCGGATTGTTCAAGCGTCTGCACGGGAAGCAGTACCCCGGAACAGGAATAGGGCTGGCCATTGCACGCAAAGTAATCGAACAGCACGGCGGACGCATTTGGGTAAACTCTGTTCCAAATGAGGGGACTGCCTTCTATTTCACCCTGAAGAGCGCTTAATTACGCTCTCGTGCATCGGGCGTATCGCCTCGTTGCAAGTTGAGCAGGTCACGAACGTACTCATGGACGATCTCTGTCGCCGGTCCATAAATTCCTTCGTCAAAGGATGAAGCGCCGAGGGATTGCTCCAGATTCAATTCCACTGTGTGTGCGCCGGCACGGCGCGCCAACTCCACAAACCCGGCAGCGGGATAAACATTCCCGGATGTTCCGACCGAGATAAACAGATCTGCGTTCTCCAATGCCATTTCGATCTCGTCCATGTGCATGGGCATCTCGCCAAACCAAACAACATCAGGACGCATTGTGCCCATTGCTCCGCATTGGGGACACCGCGACGACGTGCTGAGGTCCTCGGAACACATGCTCGTTTCGCGGCAGCCGTTGCAACGCGCCTTCAAGAGTTCGCCATGCATGTGGATGACCCGGCGAGAACCGGCGCGTTCGTGCAGATCGTCAATATTCTGGGTCACGAGTGTGACGCGTCCGGTCCAGGAGCTTTGCAGATTAGCCAAAGCGATATGCGCCCGGTTTGGTTCGACCGTTGGGGACAGCAACTGCTTGCGGCGCTGGTTATAGAAATCGTGTACGCGCGCAGGATCACGTGAGAACGCACCGGGAGTTGCCACATCCTCGACGTTCACCTTGGCCCAAATTCCATCCGGGTCACGAAACGTGTGCAACCCCGATTCGCGTGAGACTCCCGCTCCAGTCAGGATCACGATATTGCCGCGATCGAAAGACCTACTTGTCTTGCCCTGCCGCATGATCTTCAGCAATGTGTCCGCTTCGGGATCGCCACTGAGCGATCTGTTCTCTCATCTTCGCAGCCTCGGGCCAGTCCGGATGCTGGCGTAAAAAGCTCTGGAGCTGGTCGGCTGCGCGTCCCGGTTCGTTCTTGCGCAGGTAAACATCAGCAAGCGCGAGTTGCGGACGCGAAAAATGGTCGGGATCAAGGCGGATTGAAACGAGAAGATGCTCCTCGGCAGCATCGAGTCGATTCAGAAGCGCATAGGACATTCCAAGTTGTGATTGCGCAAGAGCATCCTGGGGCCGGTGCCGTACCGCTTCGCTGTTGTACTTTAGGGCTTCGTCGAAGTTTCCCAGATTCAGCAGAACGCCGCCGAGATTTACCAACGGCTCAAACGCGCTCGGGTCCGCCTCTAGGCCGTGGCGAAAATAGCTTTCAGCTTGCGGATATTGCTGCGCTTGATAGGCCATTGTTCCAAGCTGATTCCAGGCAGCGGAGAACTTGGGCGCTAGATCCACGGCCCGGTGCAGACACGCAAGCGCCCCATCAAAGTCGCGCTTCGCCACCTTCCTGAGCGCCAGATCGTATTCGCGTTGAGCACCGTCGGGAATCCGCCACACGTTGGCTGAGACCGTTGCTGCGCCGTCACGGAGGAGAGCTTCACCGTCCATGTGGATCGCAATCGCTATTCGCCCCTTCCGGTCTGCCGTGGCAGGGCCGATATCAACCGTCTTCCGCACCTCCGTTCCGAGATTCGTGGAGACGGAAATCGTGTAAGTGCCCGGCCGCAGGTCTTTGAACCGGAAGCGCCCGTCAAGCCCGGCCAGGGACGAGACAGCGAAAGGGCTCGCCACGGCCTGCAAGCTCACCGAAGCAACCCGATGTGGCAGGATTTCCCCGCGCATTTCAAATTTCGGATCCGTGATTGCCGTGCTTATACGTGCAAGGAGAAAAGCGGTTGTGATGAGTCTGAGCACCTTCGTTCCCGAATTTACTCCTTCATGGTAGTCCGACAATTTGCGCACCGATATAGCCTATGTTTGTGGCGAAGAATGAGAGCGTAGAAATCCTGTCCGTCGACGGTCGTGAGGTAAAGGTGACCCACCCCGAGAAACTCTATTTCTCAAAAGGGACACACCTTACGAAGCTCGAACTCGTTCAATACTATCTATCGGTCGCCCCCGCAGCCCTCCTTGGCATTCGAGACCGTCCTCTCGTCCTGAAACGGTTCGTGAATGGGGCAGAAGGCGAGGCCTTCTACCAGAAACGTGCACCAACAGAACGGCCCGAATGGTTGCGCACCGTCACGCTTGCCTTCCCCTCGGGACGAACGGCCGAAGAAATCGTGGTTGATGATGCGGCTGGGCTGGCTTGGATCGTCAACCTGGGCTGCATTGAACTGCATCCGCACCCGGTGCGCTCTGGAAACCTCGAGCACCCGGACGAATTACGGGTAGATCTCGACCCCGGACCTGGTGTGAGTTGGTCCGATGTATGTGCCGTTGCACTCGAAGTAAAGAGCTTTTTGGAAGAAGTGGGACTACGCGGCTGGCCGAAAACCAGCGGTTCGCGCGGGATGCATATCAACGTTCGGATTGAACCGCGATGGAGTTTTACTGACGTGCGCCGCGCGGCGCTTGCTCTATCGCGCACCGTCGAAGAGCGCGCTCCTGCTATCGCAACATCCAAGTGGTGGAAAGAGGAGCGTCATGGTGTATTTCTCGATTACAACCAGAACGCGAAGGACCGCACAACATGCTCGGCCTATTCGGTGCGTCCCCTTCCGGATGCACGCGTGTCAACACCGCTGACCTGGGAGGAAGTCCCCGATAGCGATCCGGCCGCTTTCACGGTCCTGACAGTGCCGGAACGCTTCGCCAGTTTCGGAAATCCGCACGCGGAGATGGACGAATGGGCAGGGTCGCTCGAAAAGCTGCTGGAGATTGCAGACAGGCACGACGCCGCGGGTTTGGGAGACGCGCCCTGGCCTCCTCACTTTCGCAAGACGAAAACGGAAGGTGCTCGCGTAGCCCCGTCCCGCTCTAAGCCTGCCGCGAAGTCATCGCGGCAACAGATGCCCTTATTGGTGGTTGCGAAATCACCTCGTAAAGAGGACGCTCTTGCAGGTCTCGAGAGGTGGAAGACACGGCACGCCGAGGCCGCCTCGCATCTTGCTGTCGACGATGTACTTGTGGATGCGATGCGGGGCAGGTCGTCCACGTGGACGCGGATTCGAGTCAATCTGCGGCACGTACCGGAAGCGCTCCGGCCCGCAGAAGAAACGCCAGACCCGGATGATGATCCTACGCGTCAAAGCGCACCTCGCAAACAGCCGCAACGCGCTCCCAGAAAGAAGAACGGGTAACGCAAGAATCCTCGCGCACCCGCCCGAACCGAACTTCTATGCGTGCTGCAGCTTGTGTTTACCCTCGGTGATTTCTTCGATCATCTTTTTATTGAAGGCCGGTATGTCGTCTGGTTTCCGGCTCGTTACCAGGCCGTTGTCCGTCACGACTTCCTGGTCGGTCCACTCGCCGCCCGCATTCCGGATATCGGTTTGAAGCGAAGGCCAGGAAGTCAGCTTTCTGCCGCGCACGACACCCGCTTCTATCAACATCCAAGGCCCATGACAAATCGCAGCGACCGGCTTCTGTGCTTCAAAAAATGCTTTAACAAAAGCCACAGCATTCTTGTCCTGCCGCAGGTGATCCGGATTCATCACTCCGCCGGGCAGCACAAGCGCATCGAAATCGCTTTCTTGTGCCGAGTTCAAACTAAGATCTACCGGGACTGATTCACCCCAGTCGGTGTGATTCCAACCTTTGATTTGCCCATCTTTCGGTGAAATCACCACCGTCTTTGCGCCGGCCGCCTCGAGCGCCTTCTTTGGCTCTACCAGCTCCACATATTCGAAACCGTCCGTGGCCAGAATGGCTATTTTTTTATTCGCTAAGTTGCTGCTCATATCTTGCTCTCTAGTTCGACCCGGGAAGCGCGGCGTGCGTTTCGGATCACGGAGAAGAAACGACGCTCGAAGAATGATCAGGTCGCAAGCTCTTCGATTCAAGCATCTACGGAAGAGAATCAATGAGCCAAGTCGAATACACGCCGGACGAAGAGAACAACCTGAAGCTGGCGAAGGAATACATCAGCATCTCGTATGATCCGAAGCGAGCGAGCGCGGAAGCAGTCAAACACCTGTGTGCACCGGGGAATCGCTTTATCGCCCCGACCACTTTTCCCAACGTACACACTTTAGAGGAGTACGCCGAGGATCATGGCAAGTTGATGAAGCAGGTGAACGATCTTCACATCACCAACTTCGACGTACTATTCGCAAAGAATGACCGTGTTTGCCTGCGCTATTCCGCCGAGGGACACCACAGTGGAGAAGCGCACGGCAGTCTGCAACCCACTGGCAAACGAGCGCAATGGACGGCCAGCGCCCTGTTCCAGGTGAAGGACGGAAAACTGGTGGAATTCATCAAAGACTGGAACAAGCTTTCGATGTGGGAACAGTTTGGCTGGCCGCTTAAAGAGTGCCTCACCTACAGCTCGAAATAGGCTGCACTCGGCCTTGCGCGCCGAGCTAGTTTTTAGGGCTTTTCTCCTGGCCTCGCGCGGGATTTGAAGCACCGACGAGTTCAGGCGCACTTTGGGCTGCGAGCGTTTCACGCTGCGTCGATGGATCAATGCGTTTGCTGCGCTCGAATGGCTCAAGTCGTTCCGACGTGCCGCTTTTCAAAGCACGCAGAACACCTTCGAGCACCCGTACATCCGCATAACCTTCTTCGCCGTCCGGCTCCGGATCGGTTCCGTTCAGGATGCAGTCGGAGAAGTACTTCATCTCGCCTCCGAAGTGGTCGGTGTTCTTGAAGCTCTTTTCTTTCTCCTTCTGACCGATCGTTGTTTGCTGTTCGAGCGGCACACCATACATATAGCCCGGGCTCATGACAACGTTGCCCTTTGTTCCAACCACGCTGTATGAATCGATGCTGTTGCCGTAATAGGAAATCGTGAACTGCGCAATCCGTTCGTTAGGGAAACGCAGCGTGACCGCAACGGTATCGTCGAAATCGCCAAGGCCGGAATCCGCATGCCGCGTTCCAACAGCGGAAACGACCTCCGTTGGTTCAGCGCCGAAGACATAACGCGCTGCATTGACCGGGTACGGACCCATATCCAGCACCGGGCCGGCCAGATCGCCATTCCGGGCCCGGTGGTTTTCGGGATCAACCATCTGCGCGAATACAGAACTGAACAGATGAACCGTGCCGAGTTCCCCGCCCCGGATTTTCTCGATCAGATCAAGCGTTGCCGGTTCAAAATGCAGCCGGTACGCAACCATCAGCTTGGCGCTCGAACGCTTTTGGGCGTCGATTATCTCTTTGCATTTCCCCGTGCTCACTTCGAGGGGCTTTTCCGAAAGTACGTGAATACCAGCCTCGAGCGCAGGGATGGCGAACTCGGCGTGGCGCCAGTTCGGAGTTGCTAAATAGATGGCATCGACTATTCCGGATTTGAGAAGTTCGTTGAACTGCTCGTAGGTGTAACAGTGCGTGACATCGTATTGCTTACCGACTTCGCGCGCCTTCGCCGGATTCGAACTGACGAAAGCCGTAAGTTCAGAATTGCCGGTGTGTTTCACGCCCGGCAGCATCGCTTCTTGCGCAATGTCGCCTAAACCCACAATGGCATAGCGCACCTTTTTGTCGGATCCGAGACCCAGTGCTTCTTTAATACTCATCACTGGTTCGACCCGCCCGACCACTTGCGCGTTTCTGACGAGAAAAACGCTTTCGGCTACGAATCTCCGCCTTTAAACGGCGTGAACTATCTCGGGTAAGGATGTCCCCGCAGAATCGTGAAAGCGCGATAGATTTGCTCCAGAAGAACAGCACGTGCCAGCTCATGCGGAAACGTCATAGCTGAAATAGAGAGCAAGAGGTCCGCTCGTTCTCTCCACTCGGGCGGCAAGCCGTCGTGGCCGCCCACGAGAAACACAAAATCCTGCCCGATCAGTTCGGCTTGGCGGAACAAGTCTGCGAATCGCTCGGAACTCAAACTTTGGCCGGCTGGATCGAGAAATATCTTCCGAGCGCTGCCATGTTTCGCGAAGAGATCGAAACGCCCCGGTACAATCTCACGCTGACTACAGTCGCAATAGCGCGTCGTGCGCTTTAGAAATTCAGCCGCAATGGCATTCGCATGAGTGTCGCGGGGTTTGCCGATGAAGTAAACGTAGGCCTTCAAAGATCGCCACCCGGGCAAATCGCACGACTTCGCGTCCTAGTACGATCGAAGGTAGCCCGGTCGCCCAAGTTGCTAAGCGGACCGGCGAAACGATATTGTTTAAGGTACAAACTGGCGGCTCGCCTCTATCTTATAGCCGCGTCAGGACTTCGCTGGGAGGACAGCCATGGCTTCAACGGTTTGGAAGGGGTACATCTCTTTCGGGCTTATCACTGTTCCGGTGCGCCTGTTTACGGCTGCCCGGACGGAGCGCGTCAGCTTCAACCAGATCCACGGGATCTGCGGTAGCCGCATCAAGCAACAGACCTTTTGTCCTCACTGCGATCGCGTCGTTGAGCGGAGCGAACTCGTAAAAGGGTACGAAGCCGAAAAGGACCAGTACGTCATTGTGAATGACGAAGAGATTAAGGGTGTCGCGCCTGCCACGAGCGACAACATGGAGATCTACGAATTTGTGAAAGCGGAGGGCATCGATCCCATTTATTTCGATGCTTCTTATTTCATGGTGCCGGAAGAAGCGGGCAAGAAAGCCTATCACCTGCTGTTCGAGACCATGAAAAAGTCGGGCTACAGCGCCATCGCGAAAATCACGATGCACCAGCGCGAATATACCGTCACCGTACGTCCCCACTCGGACGGCCTGCTGCTGCACACGATGTTTTATCCGGAAGAAGTCCGGGACGTCCCCGAGTTTCGCCGCGATCACAACGTCACGGTGAAACCGCAGGAGGTAGAGCTAGCGCAAAAGCTGGTGGAGGGTTTGGCGGCCGAATTCGACCCTTCCAAATATCACGACGAATACCAGGGCCGACTCATGCAAATGCTCGAGGCGAAACGCGAGGGTCTGAACGTCGAAGCGGAAGCTCCAAAGAAGCGCGCGCCGGTCATCGATCTGATGCAGGCGCTGCAAAAAAGCCTGGGCGAATTACCTCAGCGTAAACCGGCAACAACTACAGTTATCCGTGACACCGGCGCTGCTCCTCAGCCAGCTAAAAAGCAGGCGGGAGGAAGGCGGCAATCCGCCCGCACGGCCAACGGCTAATTGCCGGTGAGCCAATGGTATTGCTCCGCCGTTAAAGGCACCACGGAAAGCCGTCCCTGATTCATCAAAGGCGAGTCGGAAAACAGCTTCTGCGCTTTGATCTCGGCCAGCGGCTTCGGTTGGGCAAGTTGCTTCCCGGCCTTTACTCTTCACCTTCGGAATCTTCGGATCGGAATCGTCGACACTCGCCACAGAAGCCGTACCCACGGCCTGGCGCTCCTTGCCGGTGTGATAGTAAATGAGCTTGTCGCCCGCCTTCATTTCGCCCAAATGACGTAGCGCGACCGGATTCGCTACTCCATCCCAAAGCGTTTCGCCGTCGCGCTGTAGATCTTCAAAAGAGTACTGATCGGGCTCCGATTTCAGAAGGTAAGGCATTTCCGATCATCTTAGCTCCATACCCCACCACCGTTATCCCGTACCGTATACCTCTCTTGCTTTGTGGGGACTCGCCGAAATGATGCCTAAGCGCAGGTTGAGCGCGTTTGAGGCATATGAAACTACTTCTCCCGGCCACGTTCCTGATGATTGGTTCGGCTCTTCTGTACAGTGCGCCGGTAAGTGTCACTTGCGGTGCGCCTCTGACTTCGAGCGTTACCTCAGATTCCAGCCTGTCGGCAACCTGCACATCATTTACGAACGGCCATTCCTACTCGGGCGGAGGCGCTACCGCAAGCGCCAGCGTCGTCCTGCAACTTGCCGCGAATGCTGCGAACTTCAGCTCTCTTGTCACTTCCCAGTCCGCCAATGCACAACAAGCGCCGAGGCAATCGCAGGATCTCTTCGGAGCGGCCGCCCAAACCTCCATCGCGATTAACTACAGCACCACGCTTGTGACGGGCGGACCGGTCCGCTCAGGTTTCCTGCAAATCGAAGCCTACGGATCTGGGGCGAGTTTCTACGATGGGGGGGCAACAATGACGTCGGGGATTGTTCCGGCCTCCGGCAGCGCTTACCAGACGGAAATTACCTGCTACGCGAACTCCAGCTATTGCACGCCGGGAACAGCGTATTACTTATACAACTCGCTCATTCCGGTCACACTGGGAACGGCTTTCACGCTGGAAGCAAACGGCGAGACGACCAACTGGGCAGCCGGCTTTGACGGCTTCTCCGGCGGATCCCTCGGCACTACTTACGATTTTCGTTTTCTCGAAGCTGACGGAACAACTGCCGTGGCAGTCAGCCAAGCGCCCGAGCCCGTCACGGTCGGACTGGTTGGCCTCGCGTTTGGTGCTCTGGGAATCTTCAGGAAGACACGGTCTCGCCGTTAGCGGTGACCGCCACCGCCGCCGCTTGCGTGTCCGCCGCCACCACCACACCGCCCCCGGACATGTGTGCGCCACCGCCGCTAGTTCCGCCGCCACCACCGCCGGAATGAGCTCCTGACCAACCACCCGCATGTGAACCTCCAGGCGAGGCCATGGCGGCGGCAGGTCGAGCAGCGTTTCCGCTTCCCGAGAAGGTACGTGCTGGCGCACCGGTTGCGGTAGTCATACCTGACGCAGCGAAACTCTCACGCGCTTGCATGCGAGCGGCGTGATTTGCCCAGGGAGATGCCGTAACGGAGCCGACTGCTGCAGGATTGTTCGGACTTATAGGGACAGCGGCCAAAGTAGCTCCAACCGGAACGTTGGCGCCCACCGGGTTTCTTCCATGCCAACCACCAGGAGGCGGAGTGCCGTTCCAGTGCCCTCCCGACCAGCGGCCGCCGCGGTAAACGGGCGCTGCAATCACAGGCGCGTATCCCACCAAAGCAGGCGAGTAGAAACCGTAACCAAAGGGACTATAGAAGGCACCCGCGCCGGGCAGCCAAGCCCAGGAACTGAAGGCCGAATCCCAGAACCATGCGGGACTTGCAGCACCGGCATATCCGCTGGTGTAGCCATTCCCGAGCAATCCCAATTGGGCGCTTCGGGCTACGCGATAGCTGGCGGCTGCGTCGTATTCGGAACGCACGTTGCTCCAGGCATACAAGTCGTCATCCTTTTTCGCATCGAATTTCTCCGGCTTGACATTTTCGGCCAGAATTACCTGGCGGCCCTTCTTCAGGTCCACGGTACGGTCCGAAAACGTCACCGCCACCTTACCTTCCAGAACCGCAATGCTCGGCGGATCGTCGGCAAGGATGCGGTACAAGCCGTTATTCTCGATACTTGCCGAAGCGCCATGAGAGATCACCTGGACGCTGCTGCCCTTCACCAGTCCCGTGGCCTCGACCATCGCCTCGCCGTTCATTACCTCGATTTGGCTGGTCACAAGGGAGGGGGACACCATCCGGACCTTGGTGTTATCGCCCACGCGAAGGAAAATGCCCGGAGCTAATAGAACTTCTGCCTTTCCCAGGTCGGTTGACAGGATGTCATTCCCGTTCAGAAAAGTCGTTTTGAGGTATTTTTCGTTTACCGGGGCACCGTTTATATAGGCGGCGCCTTCCACGTAGTTCACCGCGCCCGGTTTTGCGGACAAGGTATACGCTTGCGGACTCGCGTATCCGGCTGCAAGAATCAATCCGGCCAACAAGCCGGCCGTCCGCTTCCCTCGGCTTTCCATGTTCCCAACCTTTCAACCCAATCTCGAGTCCACCCGGCTCGCGATGGTTGGATGAGCCCGGCGCAATTATGTTTTGCCGTTAAGTCCACCCAACTGCTTTTTATTATCCTCCTTTTACATCAGACGGAAACCCGAAAGTCGTTCGACCTCTCTATTGAAGGAGATACGATACAATCCACCCGGGACGGAACCAGATTTGACCCTTCGAGCGATTGACTACGTCAGCTTAATCATCTACTTCGGCTTCGTCCTTGGGATCGGCTGGCTTGCCAAACGGAAAATTACAAGCAGCGAAGACTTTCTAACCTCGAAGAATTCAGTCCCGGTCTGGATCACCAGTCTGGCGTTCATCGCCGCCAACCTAGGTGCTCAAGAAATGATCGGAATGTGCGCCTCCGGTGCCAAGTACGGCATCATGACAGCCCATTTTTATTGGCTCGGGGCCGTACCGGCAATGGTCTTCGTCGGCGTTTTCATGATGCCGTTTTATTTCGGTAGCCGCGCCCGAAGCGTCCCGGAGTACCTGAAACTCCGCTTTGACGAGAAAACACGCGGCTTGAACGCGGTCACGTTCGCGATCATGACCATCTTTTCCTCGGGCATCAGTATGTACGCACTAGGGCTGTTGTTTGAGCTGGTACTGGGCTGGAGCTTCACAAACTCTGTCCTGCTATCCGCCGCCATCGTTCTGATCTATACGCTGCTCGGCGGGTTGACAAGTGCAATCTACAACGAGGTGGTGCAGTTTTTCCTGATCGTCCTCGGCTTTGCACCGCTCTCGTATTACGCGGTCTCAAGAGCAGGCGGATGGGGTGGCATCAAGGCACATCTCGAACCGGTAATGACGCACTCCTGGCGATACGTCGCCCATTCGAGCGAGAACCCGATGGGCGTCGAACTGTTCGGGCTGGTTGCCGGGCTTGGGTTTGTTCTCTCGTTCGGCTACTGGTGTACAAACTTCCTGGTGATCCAGCGCGCCATGGCGGCTGAAGATATGGCCGGAGCACGGCAAACGCCGCTCTTCGCCGCCTTCCCGAAGATCCTGATGCCATTCGTCGTGATCCTGCCCGGAATAGCTGCCGTCGCCCTCATGAATTCATCCAGCGGTTACACACTCCCGTTGAAAGCCAGCGGCGGTTATGACTACGACCAGGTACTCACCACCTTGATGGCGAAGTTTTATCCTTCCGGGATGTTGGGCATCGGGCTGACCGCATTGATGGCTTCTTTTATGTCGGGAATGGCGGGCAATGTCACGGCGTTCAACACGGTTTTTACCTACGACCTCTACCAGAGCTATTTCCGCAAAAACGCTCCCGATCGGCACTATCTGCACGTGGGGCGGATAACGACGATCGCTGGCGTGGCCCTTTCGGTGGCGACCGCCTACCTTGCGACCCACTTCAACAACATCATGGATTTTCTCCAGTTGATTTTCGGGTTCGTGAACGCTCCCCTGTTTGCGACCTTTCTACTGGGAATGTTCTGGAAGCGGGCTACCGGCGACGGCGCTTTCTGGGGTTTGTTGTGTGGCACAACTGCGGCTGCCTGCACTCACGGTCTGACCGTGGCGGAGGGAAAGGGCGGCTGGATCGCGAATGTTCATGAGTTTCCTTCCGCCATGGCCCAGAACTTCTGGATTGCTATCGTTGCGTTCGCCGTTTGCCTGGTCGTTACTTCTGCCGTGAGTCTGGTTACGAAGGGGAAGACGGACGCGGAACTCCGGAATCTGGTTTGGGGCGTCACGGAGAAGCCTGACGAAGGAGACGCGCCCTGGTATAAGCGGCCGGGTCCTCTCGCCATCGTCGTACTCGCCGTCCTCGTGGTGTTCAATATTCTTTTCTGGTAACCCTATGGATGACCTTCGGCGACCGACCGGCTTTCTCTTTGCTCTCCTAGGGCTGATTCTCCTGGCCTACGGCCTCATCAATCCGTCAGTCCGCGCCCCCCTGAGCGAAGAGACAAATGTAAATCTGTGGTGCGGTCTGATTCTTCTACTTTTCGGAGGATGCATGTTGTGGCTGTCATTCCGGCGCAAATCGTAAGCGGCTTCCAGACGGCGTTTCAAACGGACGCCCAACCAGCGATTTACCGGGCTCCTGGTCGTGTAAATCTGATTGGCGAACATACCGACTACAATCTCGGTTACGTCCTGCCCGTCGCTCTCGAGATGAGCTGCTATGTCGCCGTGCAACCGAACGGTCGCCGCGAGCTGCGCCTCTACTCTCAAGAGTTCCAGTCCCATTTCTCCATCGGTGTCGACAAGATCGCCGAGGCAAAGCCGCAAGGCAAGTGGCATGACTACGTCGTAGGGGTCGCGCGAGAGTTAGTGAAGCTCGATATCCCACTGGAAGGCGCCGACCTTTTCATTCGCAGCGAAGTTCCTTCGGGCTCCGGGCTAAGCTCTTCGGCTTCTCTCGAAATGTCCTGCGCCTGCGCCCTACTCGGCGACCGCAAGCTTGAGCCGCTCGAACTGGCGCTGCTGGGCCAACGTGCTGAATCGCTGTTTGTCGGCGTACCGACCGGCATCATGGACCAGTATGCTTCGGTGTTTGGCCGGGAAGATGCCGCCATTAAGATCGATTGCCGAAGCTTGCAACACGAGTATGTGTCGCTTCCGGAAGGGGTGAGTGTTCTTGCTGTGAACTCGATGGTGAAGCACGAACTGGGTTCATCGGCGTATCGGGAACGAGTGAAGGAGTGCCGGACCGCGGTAGAAGCTCTGCAATTGACCGATCCGTCGGTTCAAAGCCTGCGCGACGCAACGCTTGATTTCTTTACGCGCGTGCAGGAGACTGTGCCACCGGTCCCGCGCCAGCGTGCCCGTCACGTGATCACAGAGAACGAGCGCGTTGTCGAGTTCGCGGCGGCAGCACGCGCAGGTGACCTGGAGGCCATGGGCAGGCTATTCGTTGCCTCTCATCGCAGCATGCAATACGACTACGAAATCAGTTGCGAAGAGATCGACTTCCTTGTCGACTCGGCCATCAAGATTCCCGGCGTGTATGGCGCACGCATGACCGGCGGCGGCTTTGGCGGTTGCACAGTGAATCTCGTGAAGGCCGGAGCGGAAGAAGAGTTCACGAGAGAGCTCAGGAACGCCTATCAGGTGAAGTACGGCATCACCGCGCCCTTCTACGATTGCAAGCCGGCGAACGGCGCCGGACTTTACGTTCGGGCAGCTTGACCCGCACGCGACGGGGAGATTACTTAAATCCCTGCCACCGGGAAACGTCAGGCGATTGCAATCCAAACTGGTCAAGCAATCTGCCGACGATGTGATTGACGACGTCCTCAATTGAATTCGGCCGGTTATAAAAGGCGGGCACGGGCGGAAAGATTACGGCGCCCATGCGCGTGAGTGCCAGCATGTTCTCTAAATGAATTTCGTTGAAAGGACTTTCGCGCGCAAGCAGAATCAACTTGCGGCGTTCTTTCAAAATGACATCGGCCGCCCGGCAAACCAGGGTGTCGCTGTATCCAACCCTGATAGCTGCAAGCGTTTTCATGCTGCATGGCGCAACGATCATTCCGTCGGTCTGGAATGAACCGCTTGAAATCGGGGCTGCCTGGTTATCGCCGTTGTGAACAAACGAGGCCAGCGCTTCGACTTGCTCGAGAGTGTACGGCGTCTCGTAGGCAATGGTGGTGCGAGCCCAGCGCGTCGTCACCAGGTGCGTTTCGACGCCAAGCGCCTTCAGAATCTCGAGAGTTCGAATGCCGAAAATCGCACCCGAAGCTCCCGTGATACCGACAATCAATCTCACTGCTTGCTGGCCTGGCCTTCCAATTCAGCCACGCGGCGCTCCAATGCGCGTACGGTACGCATAAGGTCGGGCAGACGCGAGAAACTCGCCGAAGCGCGCAGCCAGTCGCGTGAATCGAAGGCCGGCGATCCGCTGACGATCGCACCTTCGGGAACGTCATGGCCCACTCCCGATTGAGCCCAGACAATCGCATTCTTGCGAATCGTCAGGTGTCCTGAAGAGCCGGTTTGCCCCGCCATGATGACGTTTTCTTCGAGAACGGTACTGCCCGCCAAACCCGTTTGCCCGCAGATGATGTTGTCTTCGCCAACCACGCAAGCATGGCCGATCTGGCAGAGACTGTCGATCTTCGCGCCCCGTTTCACCCGAGTCTCGCCCATCGTGGCGCGATCAACCGACGTCAACGTCTGGATCTCGACGTCGTCCTCGATCACGGTCACACCGGATTGCACGATTTTGTACTGCGTTCCGTCATTCGCTTTGGCGAACCCGAATCCATCACCGCCCACAACGACACTGTTCTGCAGGACCACCCGATGACCTATCCGTGTAAATTCGCGGACAGCCGCATGGGAGTGCGCTGTGAAGTCGTCACCAATGTGACAGCCCTGATAGATAACCACATGAGGATGGATGACGGCGTTGGCTCCGATCGTGGTATCCGGCCCCACAACGACGTACGCGCCTATCGATGCACCCGGGCCGATCCGCGCACTCGCATGCACCGAAGCTGTCGGGTCAATTCCAGCTTCTGGTTTTGGCGGATGGTAAAAGAACGCCAGAGCACGCGCGAAATCGTAATAGGGATTCGTTGAAACGATCGTCGCAGCCGGAACACCCTGGAGCGGTTCTCCCGCGATGATCGCAGCAGCCCGGCTCGCCTTCACCTTTGGCGCATACTTCAGGTTGGCAAGAAACGTGACTTCTCCTTCGCTCGCCCGCTCCAGGGTAGAAACACCACGGATAGGGATGGAAGGATCGCCCCCGACGAGCGCGCAATCGAGCCGGCGCGAAAGCTCGCCCAGGGTAATGGTCAGGCTCATACCTTAGACTACGTTTCCGCGACAACCGGGTTGCGAAGTTCTCCGATGGCAGGGATCTTGACGACCACGTCATCCCCGGCTTGCAGGAATCTTGGAGGATTCCGCGCCACGCCAACTCCCGCGGGCGTACCGGTGGAAACGATGTCTCCTGGCTCTAAAGTAAATACGCTCGAGAGAAACACGAGCAGATCCGGGATCTTGAAAATCAGCTCCCTGGTATTCGAGTTCTGGAGTATCTCGCCATTGATTTCGAGGCTGATGTCCAGGTTGTGAGGATCCTGAATACTATCGGCCGTCACGATCCAGGGACCCATGGGCGCGAACGTGTCGAAGGTCTTGCCCATCAGCCACTGAGTAGTCGCGCGCTGGTAATCCCGCCCGGTGACGTCATTCACGATGGTGTAGCCGAAAATGTGCTTCGCCCAGTCTTCCGGCTTGATGTGCCGGCCGCCCCTACCGATAACGAAAGCGAACTCGGCTTCATAGTCGGGCTTCTTCGAAACCTTCGGCAGCACGATGTTATCCCCGGGTCCGATCACGGCAGTGGCGAACTTATTGAAAATGGTCGGAACATTCGGAATCTCCGAACCTGTCTCGGCCGCGTGATCCCGGTAATTCAGTCCGACACAGATCAACTTACGCGGTTTTGGGATGGGCGCAAGAAGCTTTACCGTGCCGAGCGAATAAGCCGTATCGGGTGTCGAAGCAGCTACCAGGCTCTGGATTTTCTTAGGGTCAAGCGCGGCAGCTTCGATCACGTCAAGCATGGAATCGAAGCCTGCCGCAGAGAGATCAAAGATCCCGTTTGATTCAGTCAGAACACCCGGCCGGGTTTTCCCATCGGCCTCAAACGTAACTAGACGCATCCTAGCCATCTTAGACGGCTAGCTCTGTGGATATGCAACGTGCGTCTAGGCCAGATTTACTTTCGCAGATTCACTTTTGCGTGCTCACCTAACTTGCTCGGGTCCTTTGATAGGTACGCCCGTGCGAAGTTGAACGCGCGCCCGAGGACCGTTCCGGGGGAGTCCCAATACTCCGCTTTTTCAACCGAAATCTTCATCAGAGCGATTTCGGGATCATCCAAGCCCTTTGGGAAGAAGGTTTTGTAAACGGGATTCCAGAACTCTTCCATCTTTTTGCGATCCCGCACCAGCGTCGCCTTACCCGAAGCGGACACGTATTTGTTTTTGTCCGGGTCGGCAAATGAGACGTTTACCTCTCGATGCTGATCGGATTCCCAGACCTTGGGCGAATGGGCGCCAGTAAAGAACCACAGATCGCCATCAAACTCGACGTCCTGGGTGGTCATGGGACGGCTGTGGAGCGAGCCATCTGGCTCGACCGTGGTCAGCATCGCAAATTTGATCCCTTTGATCAGGGCACCAAGTTTTGCTATCTCTGCCTCGTGATTCGTTTCTTCCGCCAAATGTAGCCTCCGTCTGTCCGACTGGGACAAAGCCCATGGCGTTTCATCCGAAGAGGTCAGTCGACGGAGTTCACCAGTGTTCCGATGCCTGCGATGGTGATCCGGATTTCATCGGCTGGCGCAAGCGTGAAGGAGTCGGGCGGAACGATGCCGGTACCGGTCAGCAGGATGGCGCCTGCGGGGAAGCTATTCTCCCGGAACAAATATTCAATGAGACTTAAAGGGGAGCGCTTCATCTGTGAAAGCGGCGTTTCGCCCGAAAACGCAACGCTGCCGCCCCGCGAGATCTGGATGGAGATCTGTGTTTCGGGAGGCAGAAGATCTTCGGTGACGAGAATGCACGGCCCAAGCGCGCAGGCACGCGTGTACACCTTGGCTTGCGGCAGATAAAGCGGGTTTTCTCCTTCGATATCGCGCGAGCTCATGTCGTTGCCGATGGTATAGCCGATCAGCTTGCCGCCTGGCGTAACCACCAGCGCCAGTTCCGGTTCCGGCACATTCCACTTCGAATCGCTGCGAATGTGAACCGCCGCGCCGGGGCCCACCACACGATGCGGAGTCGCCTTCATGAACAGCTCGGGCCTGGGCGCGTCGTAGACGCGATCGTAGAAAGTGCCGCCCCCCGCCGCCTCGGCCTCTTCCATGCGCGCAGTCCGGCTACGGTAATAAGTCACTCCGGCGGCCCAAACCTCCTGATTCTCGATGGGAGCGAGAATCGTCTGCGGGTCGGGCGCTTGCGAGAGATTAGCCTTCTCGAGAGCAGATGACAGATAAGAAGGCAGATCGTCGCGGGACGTAAGCGCTGTCCAGTCCGAGCTTGGAACGCGATACCAGCTTGCGTTCTCTTCGGCGAAAATCCCGCTGGCGGTTCGGTATAGTTTCATCTCTCTACGATGTTCGCGTATGTGCTATCTCAGGCGTCTCTTCGGCAACTCCCGGAAGCACGCTTTCGGGCTCCAGATAATATTCGGTCAATCCTTCCTTGAGCACGGCGAGCGCCTCGCCTGGAGAATCGGCAAACCGAAACAACTGCATGTCGGCTTCCGAGATCACTCCGTACTTCACCAGCGCGTCGAAGTTGATCACTTCTTTCCAGAACTCCGAGCCATAGAGAACGATGAGGATTTTACTTTCGAGCTTCTGCGTTTGCGCCAGGGTCAGGATTTCTGATAGTTCGTCGAGCGTGCCAAAGCCCCCCGGAAAGACGACCAGCGCCTTGGCGAGGTAAGCAAACCAGAACTTTCGCATGAAAAAGTAGTGAAATTCGAACGAAAGTTCCGGGGTGATGTAAGGGTTCGGGCGTTGCTCGAAAGGAAGACCTATATTCAGGCCGATGGTTTTGCCGCCAGCCTCGCTGGCCCCCCGATTCGCCGCTTCCATGATGCCCGGTCCGCCGCCCGAGCAGATAACAAAGCGGCGATGACCTTCGCCTTTTGAATCGTCCGCGGAAAGCTTTTTGGACCACTCCGTGATCACGCGGGCGAGCTCCCGAGCCTGGTGATAATACTCGCTTAGCGGGCCTTCCTCCCGGATCCGCGCCGACCCGAAGAACACGATCGTGTCCTGGATTTTTTCGTCCTGAAAATGAGACAGCGGCCAGAGATACTCCGACAGAATGCGGAGCGGACGGGAATCCGGGCTCTGCAGAAAGGCCTCTTCCCGATAGGCAAGTGGCCGCCGGAGCGGATCGATGTCGGGGCTCGACGGAGAGCTTTGATCGTCGCGTTGCGTCAAACACCGATTCTCGCATTCGCTTCGCCCGAAGATGCTAGCCTCACTCGGCGGATTGGTAGAATTCGTGCGATGCCGGGCCGCAACGTATTTACTGTTCTAGCTGACACGGAAAAACAATTCCGTGACGCCGCGGCTCTCCACCAGCCGAAAAAGGGCAAAAAGGGCGAGTACGACAGCTACTCCTGGTTGGATTGGGTTCGCATCTCAACGGAAATTGCAGCCGGCCTCGCGACACTCGGCATGCAAAAAGGTGAGATTGCTTGCATCCTGAGCGAAACACGCGCCGAATTCTACTTCGCAGACATTGGGATCATGGCCGCCGGCGGGGTCTCCGCCGCACTCTATACCGCGTATCCCATGCCTGATCTCGCGGTGAATGTAGAGGCTTCGGGCGCCCGGTTCCTCTTCGTCGAAGACGAAAAGACGCTCGAGTTGCTCACCGAGGCAATCCGCGATCGTGGCAATCAACTTCCTGAGCACGTCATCCTCATGCTCGATTCGCCGTCCGGCCACTATTCCATGAGCGATCTGAGACAGGCGGGCCGGGACGCGCTCGAAAGAGATCCGGACTTCTTCAGAAGCTTGCAGGAGGCTATCTCGCCGGATGACCCGGCTATCCTGTATCTCACTTCAGGCGCAACGGGTCAGCCCAAGATGGGCATGACGAGCCACAGGGCGATCCTTGCCAACCTGGACATGGGGCCCATCGTCCTTCCCATCACTCCGCAAGACTCGACGCTCGTCTTTCTGCCGTCGGCGCACATCGCCCAGCGCATCGTACTTGAGCTGGTTCCCATGCGCATGGGAACGCCCGTCTGGTTCTCGGAGAGCCTTTCCCGCCTTCCTTCGGATCTCAAGACGGTTCGCCCGACGGTTTTCCTGGCGCCTCCTCGCGTGTGGGAGCGGATGTACTCCACAGTCCAGACTGAACTTCGCAAGCGCCCTGCTTATGCGCAGAAACTGTTTGACGCTGCACTCAAGCTGGGCACAAAAGCAGCACGGATTCGGCAATCGGGCCGCTCCCTTCCGTTTTGGATGCGCCCTTTGCTGAAGGCGGCAGATAAGGCAGTTTTTTCTCAGGTACGCGAGCGCCTGGGCGGCCGGATCCGGATTGCGGCGTCAGGCGCTGCCCCGCTCGGACCGCAACTGGCAGAGTTTTTCGCGGGGATTGGGATGCCGCTAATCGAAGGCTACGGGCTGACGGAGGCGGGCATTCTGTGTTTCAATCCGCTCGGCAATCCTCGTCCGGGCAGTATTGGGAAACTGCTTCCCGGAGTCGAAGCGAAGCTCGCCGAAGATGGCGAGTTGCTGATCAAGAGTCCCTGCATGTTTCAGGGCTACTACCGGGACGAAGCGGCGACACGTTCCGTCTTCGACGAGGACCGATGGTTTTCGACAGGCGATATCGCGGAAGTCGACGGAGACGGCTACTGGTACATTACGGGGAGGAAAAAGGAGTTGATTGTCTCCTCAAACGGCAAGAAAATCTATCCTTCCCGCATCGAGAACCTGTTCAAGATGGAGCCGATGGTAAATCACGTGCTCCTCATCGGCGACAAACGGCCGTATGTCACTGCGGTTCTGACCTTAAACATGCCGCAAGCGCAGAGCCTGAGTGCCACGGCTAAGGACGAATCGGCTGATCCCGCCGCTGTCGTTAACTCCGAGCCCGTGAAAGCGGCGGTGCGGCAGGCCGTAAATCGGGTGAACGGCCAATTGGCGGACTTTGAAAGAATCCGGCGCTTTAGAATTCTCGACCGGGAGTTTTCGATTGAGCACGGTGAACTAACACCAACGATGAAACTTCGGCGAGCTCGTGCGCTTGAGAATCACAAGGCGCTACTGACCGACCTTTACCCAGGGCGAGAAGACTCTGAGTGAAACGCAACTCTGCTAAGAGATCCGGTGACAGCGTAGCCGCATGGCTCAATCCGGAATCGTTGATGAAACTGGAACTCTTCATGTGTTTTAAATGCAACCTGAAGTAAAGCGGCCTTTTGAACTCCTGCCCATCTTTCGAGAGCGAATATGGGGAAGGCCAAGCCTGGCGCCTTACTTCAATAGTTCTCCTGATAAAGAACCTATCGGCGAAGTATGGTTCACCTTTAGCGACAATCCGACGTCTCTCGGGAAGCCGCTGAAAGAGGTGCTCACAGAGCATCCGGAAGTGCTTGGATCTGCCGTTCTCTCCGATTTTCCGGGCGTCTGCCCGCTCCTGGTGAAACTGCTTTTCACCTCCGAACGCCTGTCCGTTCAAGTGCATCCCGATGATGAGTATGCACAGGAACACCACAATTGCCTGGGTAAAACAGAGGCGTGGTACATCATGGACGCTCAGCCCGAGAGCGACGTGGCGATCGGTTTCAAAGAGCCACTGACTCGCCAGCGCCTCGAAGATTCAGTGCATTCCGGTGAGATCGAAGATCTGCTCGACTGGCGTAAGGTGAATCCGGGCGATGTGGTGTTTACTCCTGCCGGGACGGTACACGCGATTGGCGCCGGCTTGACGGTATGTGAGATCCAGGAGAACTCCGATATCACCTATCGTTTGTACGATTACGGACGTCCTAGAGAACTCCACCTGGAACATGGGGTGAAGGTGTCGCGGCTGGGGCCACACGATTGTGAAGCAGAGCCAGTTGCCATCACTCCGTGGCGCGACAGCCTTCTACACTGCGACTATTTCCGAATCGAGCGTTTGCGGCCGCAAGCGCCCATCGCAATCAGCGCGAGCGCCGATTTCTATCTCATTCTTATCTGCCTGAAAGGCGAAGGCAAGTTTGCAGGCACTTCGTTCGCGCCCGGCCAAGCGTGGTTCGTGCCGGCCGGCAGCCCAAGCTTTGCAATCGAAGGGCCCGGTTCGGAATGGCTCCTGACCTATACGGCCACTGACATACTGCCCGGCGTCTCGGAGCTGTAAGAGTTCCGCTAAAAGTAAGCCAACAGAGACGAGCGCCGTTCTGATTTGACGCGCGCGAACCAACGGCAGAGCGGATATAGCAAAACAACCACACCAATCCACAGGGCGTAAACAGCGGTGAGACTCCAGCCGAAATCCGGTGGGAAAAGCTTGGCCGGCCCTCCCATCGAGGGCACGGGATTGAAGATGAACGTATTCGCCGCCCAGCCATAGCGCAGCCACGACGCGAACACGAGAGCCGCATGGATGATGTACAGGTGCGCGACGAAATAGAACAGCGGCGCGCGGCCGAATACGACCAGCGGATTAGTTGAACTTAGTGGGTGGCGGTCGAAGTAAGCAAGCGCCAGCAAGGTCGGCCCCAACGTCATACACAAGAAATCGAGCGACGCCGGATATTTCAGGCAGTTCAGGAACGAGAGCGCGGTCATAACGGCTGAGTTCTGCGTTGCCCAAGGCACGGGATCACCATAGCGGTTGATGGTTCGAAGCAGCATAAATAAGGCTAGGAGCGCAAACCCGATGTTGCGTGTGCGCTTGTAGCGCTGGAGGGGCGGAAGCGCGAGGATCTCGCCAAAGCAGTAACCTGCGGCCATGACGGGAAGCCACGGAATCAGCGTGTAGGTCACAAGTACCGGCATACCCGCGATCTTGAGCAGTCCCGGCTGGTGAAAGATGTGCCACAACCAGGCTGCTTGACCACCCTGCGGACCGGCAACTCCATCTAGAAGGTTGTGCAGCGCGATGGCCGAAACACTCAGGGCAGCCAGCCAGCGCATCGGAAGCTGCACGAGTAGAGCCATCGAGATCAGGCAAATGCCGAAGATCCAGAGAACCAGAAGCAGAACAAGATAGTGGGTGGGAACGTTGAAATCATAGGCGAACTGCAGGACTGTCAACTCGAGCACGACGAACAAGACTCCCCGTTTGGCGAGAAAGCCGGCCAGCTCTTTCTTTGTTCGATTCCGTCGCCGTAACCAGAGAAACGCACCGATGCCCGTCGTAAACATGAACGCCGGAAGGCAGAAATGGGTGACCCATCGCGTCAGAAAGAGAATCGGAGTTGTGCGAGCCAGATCGGTTGCCGAGAACCGCATACCACCCCGATGGAAGAAATCGCGCACATGGTCGAGCGCCATAAGTATCATGACCAGGCCGCGGACAGCGTCGACGCTGGTCAGGCGTGGGCTCGAAGTTTCACCGGAAGGCATTGAATTTGCAGTGTACGAAAGGTCGGTACTCGTTACTTACGGCTTCTCCTTGCCCACGAATCGAACGCTTGAAAAAAGACTGATGGCGGAGATCCCGGCAAAGAAGACGACGAGGGATACAAAGTCCCCGGTCGTAATCCGGCCAACTCGAAAGAGGAGCACCCCTGCCACTAGGTTCACGAGCGCCCAAATCACATTCACGGTCGGAGACGACAGCCCTTTTCCGGGAGGCTTCGCGAACGGAGTCGGGAAGCGATCGCCGGAGGTACCGTGGACAAAGTGGGGCACGGCGTTGGCAAGGAATACGCCTGCAAAGAAGGTGGCCAGATATTCATACGGAGTCATTACGTTCTTTCTTTTCCCCTAGCTCATCAGGATAGTAGCGAGCGCCTCGTTTCTGGTTGATGTCCCAGGGCCGCAGATATGAAACGGGGTGCACTTGGTGATGGTCATGTCTTTGGGCGAGGCGAGAAATGGCAGACAACGAAGGCACGCAGAACCAAACGGTTGACCCTGGTATCGACCAGACACTGCAGACAAAGCTCATTGGAGAGACCATTGGCACGCTCGAGAACTGCCGATCGTTCGCAAACTGGGTCCGGGATCAAGGCCTCGAATACATTCTGAGGCGCAGCGGACTGCACACGCTGTTTGTACCGGCCGACCAGGGATTCCAAGCACCGGCCTGCGGAGATCCCGAGGAATTCCTCAACCTGCATCTCCTGTCTGGCGCTTCGGAGACCTTCGACTTGTCCCGCTGCCATGACGTCAAATCAGTAGCCGGTGTTTCGCTGCCAGTTTCCGAAGGCGGCATGCGGATTGGAAGCGCCAGAATTCTGCGCGCAAACGTGCCCTGCACGAACGGGGTCATTCACGTCGTGGACGCTGAGCCTCAATCCGCCGGCGCCAAAGCGAGCTAGACCGGCGTGTTCCGTGTGTCACATCCCCTATCTGCATTTCGTCAATGTTTTCGAAGCGGGGATGGAGACAGTCCCGGGCTGCCTACTTACCCCGTCCTAAGATGCGGTGCCAGAATCCCTTCTTCGGTTTGTCCGGGGGATTAGGTGAATCCGGCTGTCCGGCGATCGGAGCACCATCGGGCGAGTATTCCGTTGGAGGAGGTTCCGGTGCGATTCGGTGGTCCTTGCCGATACCGAACATCTTCTGAAAAAAATTCCGCGATTTTCCGTCCGGATTCTCACACGTGCCTGCGGGCACAGTATTGGAGAGGAAATAAGCCTGATAATCGTCGGGGCAGGCTTGCGTAGCCGGAAGATTTGTCGCTTTGTCCAGGCGAACAAGCGTGACACCTTCGGGCGCATTGAAGGTCCCCATGTCACGGTATCTCTGGAGTTCCTGTGCCCGCAGCATGAACTCCGTCCAAATCGGAGCAGCGGCTTTAGCACCTGTTATTTTGATATCGCTGTAATCGTCGTTGCCCACCCATACGATACAAAGCAGATTCGTTGTGTAGCCAGCGAACCAGGCATCGTGGGATGTACCCGTCTTGCCGGCCGCAGGGCGGTTGAACCGTGTTCGCACAGCACCGGTCGCGGTCCCGTCGTTGATAACAGCCTGCAGCATGTCTGTCACGATGAACGCGATACGGGGGTCAAGCAGAGATCTTGGATGCGCCGCCGTCGTATCCGTAGCGGTGTCCGGCACTTTCACCGATTGGATCAACTGGGGAGCGAGGTACACACCGCCATTCGCAAACACCGTGTACGCTGACGCCATGGTGAGCGGCGTCGAGTCATACGCTCCAATGGCCATGGCGGGTGTTGGTTGTACGCTTTCGATTCCGGCAGCCTTGGCAAGCTCCGCCACTTTGTCATAGCCGACCATTTCTGCCACCCGAACGGCGGATGTATTGATCGAATGCGCTAACGCCTCTCTCGCGGTGACGGTTCCAGTGCTCTCGCTGGCATCGAAATTGTGAGGCGTGTACGATTTGCCGCCGAACTGGAACGTGCCTTCGCTCGCATCAATCACGGTTGCCTCGGTAAAAGCAGAGGACGGATCTCCGCTCAGCCCGGTATTCAGTGCGGTGGCATAGACGAATGGCTTGAAGATCGAGCCCGTTGGACGTTTTGCCAGAGCGTGATTCAATTGACTCAAGCCGTAGTTGCGGCCGCCCGAGAGAGCCAACACCTGCCCTGTATGCGGATCCATCGCGACAAGCGCTACCTGCGGCATGGGGCCTTCGGCTACCGAGGTCTCTACCCGCCCTTTCTTGCCTCGCACGACTGTCTTCCGGGTGCGCGCCTGCCGGATTGCGGCATCCACTTCTTTCAATCCGGCGTCAATGGCCTCGACTGCCACTTTTTGCAACTGCGGATCGAGTGATGTGTACACGCGCATTCCGCCGTTGTTCAAATCTGATTCGTCGTACTTCGACAGCAACTGATCCCGGACCAGATCTATATAGTAAGGAGCGCCATTCGCCTCTGCACTCGGAGGCGCAAGCTTCAGCGAAGCCACCTGCGCCGATGCGAGTTGCTCACGGGTGATGAAGCCGTTGTCGTACATGGCGCGCAGGACGAGATTTCTCCGCGCCAGGATACGATCCGGGTGCCGGTCCGGCGAATAGTAGCTCGGACCGTTCACCACCCCCGCCAGCAGGGCCGCTTCCGGCAGATTCAACTGGCTGATGTCTTTGCCGAAGTAACTCTGGGCCGCTTCGCCGAAGCCCCGGATGTCAAACGAGCCGCGCTGCCCCATATCCACCTGGTTCACGTACATGGCGAAGATCTCGGGCTTGGTGAATCGATGCTCGAGCTGCAACGCAATCATGATCTCTGCCAGTTTCCGGTGAACGCTTCTTTCGTTCGAAAGGAAAAAACCGCGCGCCATCTGCATCGTTAGTGTCGAACCGCCCTGCATTCTCCGGTGATGCAAAACGGGCGCGAGAACTCCCTCGATCAGGCGGACGTAATTAATCCCGTTGTGTTCGAAAAACCTGCGATCTTCGATCGCAATGACGGCATTCCTTACGGAAGCCGGAATCTCTTCGTATTTCAGCAGCCGCCGTTTCGATCGGTCACGGGCGTCGAACAATGCGGTGACAAGCTTCGGTTCCAGAGGATAAGCGGAAAGCTTGGATCCGTCGCGGCTCTTGATCGCGCGCACCTGACCGTTATCGATGCGGATATTGGCCGCAGGCGAACCTCCGTAGCTGTCCGGCCCCGGCTGAATGTCGATACTCGAACGCGACCGCTTATACGTTCCACGCCCGGAGGGCTGCCTGGACTCTTGCCCGCTGTACCCGGCGACGCGCAGTTCGCTCGCGATCCCGTCCAGGCTCCAGCGATCGCCCACTCGCACCAACTCTGGCGCGGCATAAATTTGAGCCGAATCGTTGAATATCGGCCGGGTGATCCGCTCGTCGACGATCTTTTCGTAGCGATGGTAGTAGTAGCCGAAGACAACGACGAAAGCGACAAAGCAAACAGTGGCCGTAATGAGAGCCGCGCGAAACAGTAGGCTCCTGCGCCAGAAAGGTTGGCCCTTGCGGGTGTACTTGGGTCGGGGCTTAGTCTGGATAGGCACGTATCAGAGAAAGGACGCTACTCCTAAGGAGATTGTGACCCATTCACACTCAGCAGGCACCGGCATGAGCAGCTTTCGCTCCAGTCAGGTCAGTGGATTCTCTCGACCGGCAGAGTGAGTGATCGATCCTCCGCAGGGATGGAACGCAAGCTCGCGACCGCGAGGGACCAGTAGCGACCCTCTAAAGGTTGCCTCTTTAGAGTTTCCCCCGAACGTGTATCCAAAAGTATGAGTTCGGACGGAGACTCTTCCAGTGGGTCGCCGGCGGTCAACCCGTACAAGGAGTTCCCATCCGTGCCCGGAACCAGGCGCCAGAAATAAAACTGCTGCGCGATGCGGGTACCGGATTGGCTGGAGGCAGGGTCAATGATCCACGCTCCGCCTCGAACAGCGTCACACTGCACCCTGCGATCCATGGTGCCCCCGAACGGCTCATGCACAACCAGACGCTCGCCGACTGCACTCATCCCGGTCAGACCACGGAAGTCTTTGCCGCAACCCTCCACGGCGGCAGGACCAGGTACGGCGACTGGTTCTCCGAAGCTGCTGCTCTCCGGAGATACGTGCCATAACCATCCGGAGCCATCGTGCGTGGTGTAGACGTAAAAGTGATCTCTGATCCAGGCTCCATTCAGGTACCACTCAGCTTTGCCGCCTTTAGCGGTCAATGAACGGACGATCCTGTTCTCGCGCGCGTCGTAGAGGTCAAGGGAAGGACCGCTTCGGAGTCCGGCCCACCAGCGTCGATCGGGGGACATCTGCCAGCGATCGCCTTCCACCTTGGTGGCCGCCATCGCTGCCCCAGAAATTGCCATTAGCAGAGGAGGTCCCGCGCTGACAAGCCGCCGCCGGGAGTTCGTTCCCCAAACGTCAGCCACGACGTTCGCCTCGAGACCAGGCAAGGCGATTGAGTAAAGCCAGCAGCATCCGCTTTGTCGATTCGGATTCGTGTGTTCAGGACCTTCTATGTAAAGCATTCGGCCACTCGGGTCCACCAGAACGTCGTCGACGCCGGTGCTGTTCGGAGAAAGATCGACCTTGACCGTTCTGAGGACAGCGAGAGTGGCAGGATCGCGGAACTGTATTGCGCCCGTTTGCCGGGCAGTGATGACATAATCCCGGGCGGTCTGAGAGGGCGCGAGGCCGGAAATGGACAGCAGAGAAGCAGCGCAGAGAAGGCCCGGAATCCGCACAGCCATCGCGATCACCTCTGGCTTTCGCCTATCATGGTTCCGCTAACTCCAAGGAATGAAGTTAAGGAGCACTTGATGCACACCGATGATATCGCTCCCTCGCGCAGTGCCAATACCTTCGGAACCGCCGCTCCGATCTTCCCTGTGGAAAGCTTGGAGGCGAGCATCAACTATTACGAGAGGATACTCGGTTTCAAAGTGAACTGGCGAGCGGATGGCTTCGCTTCGGTATCTCGTGACCGCTGCTGCCTGTTCCTCTGCGAAAGGGACCAGGGCCATCCGGGCACATGGACCTGGATCGGAGTGGGCGATGCCGCTGCTCTTGAACTGGAGTATCGCCGAACGGGTGCACGCATTCGCCATCCTGCCACGAATTACCCGTGGGCGTTCGAAATGCAGGTGGAAGATCCGGACGGGAACGTCCTGCGCTTCGGTTCGGACCCGAATAAAGATCAGCCATTTGGGCTCTTCATGGACATGAACGGCCGTTTCTGGCCGACATCTTCGCCAGCCGAGACGGAGTGATTGCCGCGACCCTAAGTTAGAGTTCTCCAACTGTTCCGCCCCAATCCTCAGGGTTCACGTCGGCAAGCGATTGAGAGAAGGTCCACACGTGACCGGCAAGATCTTCCACTCTGTACTGCCGCTCTCCATATGGATGGTCCGCGGGAGCAGATAACACGCGAGCACCAAATGCCAGTGCCCGCTCATGGTGGAAGTCAACCTCTTCCACTCGCACCATCACGGAACATCGACAGGCTGGTTCGGACGGATCCCGTTCGGTCAACACCACACATCCGTTGGCAGCCTTCAACTGCGCCCGGTGGTCTCCAATTCGCAGCCTGACCAGGAATCCGAAGGCGCGGCATAGCCAGTCGACCGCTTCGGGAACGTCGGGATACGCGAGTACCGGGATGACAGAGCAGGGTGGCATCGATCGGTTTTGAAGCATGTCCAAACTGTAAGTGAAGTGCCTGGTGGTGGTGGTTGTTTTCAACCAATAGGTTTCCTCTAACTGATTGAAATGATGCAACTTACAGACATTTCATGCGTCAAAATAGCAGAGGAAAAACAAAATGAAAGCGCAATGGAAATTAGGGTTGCGAGGAGCGGCAGTGCTGGCGGTAGCGGCATTGACTGGATTCGCTCAGGCACCCGCCGGCGCACCAGGACAGATGGCGGCACCCCAGAATGTTCCCTATACGAGAACGGCCGTACCGCCAAGCGCAAATTCCCAATCGAGGAAGACCGTTTATCCTGGCGCCGTTAATTACGTAGAGGGCCAAGGGACGCTGAACGGCGAACCGCTGACACCGAATGCAGTCGGTTCCGCGGTTGTGGGTCCCAATCAGGCGATTGCCACAGCGAATGGGTACGTTGAAGTGCTGCTAACGCCCGGTGCATTCTTACGCATCGGCCACGATAGCGAAGCACGGTTTATTTCTACGGGCCTGACGGGCGTCAATGTTGAATTAACGCGGGGTTCCGCAATGGTGGAAGTTGCCGACATCGTGAAAGGCACGACTCTCCACTTCGCAGTGAACGGCGTCCCCGTGCAGATCGAGAAGAAAGGCCTTTATTCTCTGAATGCGAGTGAAGGCTCAATCCGAGTTCTGGACGGAAGAGCCGATGTCCAGCAGGGCGAGCGTACAGTCACCTTGAAGAAGGGTGATGAACTCGCGACGGCGAACGGCAACGGCAAAAAGTACGACTTCGACCTAAAAGCCGAAGAAAAACAGCCGCTCTATGTCTGGAGCAGAGTTCGCAGCGAAGATGAAGCGCAAGCCAACCTTCACACCGCGAATCTCATCGTAGCCGGCGGAAGCTGGTATGGACCCGGCTGGTATTGGGATCCACTCTGGGCTAGCTATGCGTTCATGCCCGGCGCCGGAATCCTGTACAGTCCGTTCGGATGGGGCTACTACTCACCGGCGTTCTACGGTGGCTTCTGGGGCGGTGGCTTTTATCCACGATATGGATACTACGGCCGGCCTGGATACTATCGCGGCTTTACTGGTGCGCGTGTTGCCGGAGTTCGCGCAATGAGCACCGGTGCTGGTTTCCGCGCTGGCGGGGGATTCCACGGCGGACGCCGCTAAAGTCTCCAACCAGTTCTGCGAAGGCGCTCGTAACCCGAGCGCCTTTTTTTGTGCCTAAAGAGAACTACAACGCCGGCTTCGGCGGCTTTACTGGCGTGAACGGCGCAGTGCCCGCGATTTTCACCGGACGCCGATAAAGCTTCTTGCCCTCAGCAGCGTACAGCCACTTCCAATCCTTACCCCCAAACGCAAGGTCCTCAACACTTCCGACTTCGGGCGCATTGAGGATCGTCGCTAGCCTTCCATTCGGCTCACAAATCTGAATGCCAGCGGGAGTAGCGAAATAAACTTGTCCGGTTTCGTCGTGGGCAACTCCAGTTGCACCCTGCGGCAACCCTGATTCCGGCATCTCCAATCGGAAAAACGGCTCGCCGTTCCGAAGTGTGTCGCCGATCTGAAAAGACCAGCTAAAACGCGCTTCCGCGTCGGACACCACGAGCATTTCCTGATCCGGCGACAAGGCCATCCGCGATGGCCGCCCGAACTCACCCTTTTCGTAAACCAGCCTTGTCTTCCCGTTCGGCTCTGCAACACCAATCGTTCTCTTTGAAGCGTCGAGAAAATAGATTTGCCCTCCGCGAACGGTTAAAGAATCGGCAACTACATTCTGCGCGTAGAGCTTTTCACTACCGCCTCCGAGCGGGTAAGAAAGAATGCGCTGGCGGTCCGGTTGTGAAACGTAGAGCCGGTTGTCCCCTCCGATTGCGATTGCTCTTGCGCCTTTGAAGGTTCGGACGGGCTCAACCGATCGGCTTCCGGCATTCGTCTTGTAAACGCTCCCCGTGGAAGAGTCGAGGAAGAATACGTCACCGGCACGGTCACGGGCCAGGCTTGTCACCTTTCCATAGGAATCGCCAACAGATTCCCAGGGTTGATCGTACGAGATGATGGACAAAACTTTGCCGCGCGGATCCCAGCCCGGTTGGTTGTAAGCGGCGGGCGGGTGAAGTGCGATAGGCGAAGGATACTCCCGCCAGAGCCACCGCAGCGCATCGGGCAGGATGGCCGCACCCTGCACCATGTCATGGCCTCCTTCTCCCACCTCAAACTTCACGTCGTAGCCGGCATATTGAAGGGACTGGAACATTACTTCGTTGTTGATCGGCCAACTGCCCGCGTAGAAAGTCCCAAACGGCTGGTTCGGTGCGATGTGATCGTTCCGGCCATCCTGCAGGAAGATACGCAACGGTTTTGCTTCAGTTTTGCGAATGAGCGCAGGCAGAGAGTCTGCGCCCTTCATGGCAACGTAAGTTCCAATGAAACTAAGGACGCGATGGAACTGGTCCGGCCGATTCCATGCCGCCATGAACGCACCCACCGCTCCCGTACTCACGCCGACCAATGCACGAGCATTTGGATCGTTCGAGATCTTGTACTGCTTCGCCACCTCAGGGATGAGTTCCCCAATGAGGAAATTCGCAAAACGATCACTCAGCGAGTCGTATTCGAAGATCCGTTCATAGCGGTTCTGCGCATTCTCTGAGATCGTAGGGAGAACGCCCGGATCGATAAAGATCGCAAGCATCGGCGGAAGATCATGTTTGGCAATCAGGTTGTCGAGTACTGTGGGTGCCGGATCGTTATTTCGCAGAAATCCACTGCCGTCCAGGAAGATCATCAAGGGCGCGGGCGATGCCGGTTCGTACTGCTTCGGCACATAAAGCGAATAGTTGTGGGGAGTGCCGGGATAGAACTTTCCAGGCGGGAGAGTGTACTTAGTGACGACACCTTGGGGAACGCCGGGCTGCCGCTGAGAGTCCGGTCCTAAGGAGTAACGCTGGGCGAAAGTCGGAAGACATGCGGCAAAAACACAGAGAGCAACTGGGAAGCGAAGCAAGCAACGGCTATTGTATCCGCGTGGCTAGAAGCTGAAGCGGATTCCGCCCCAGATGCCAATCGGTGCGCCGGGCGCAAAGTAGGTGGTGTTGCGGATCGGATAGTCGCCCCCTACTGCTGAAAATGGGCGCGCGATGAAGTTCCCGGCATTGTTGTATGGTGTGGGACCAAGCTGAGCGGCGGTGTAATAGCGGTGATCAAGTAAGTTGTTGATCTGAACAAAGAACTGCACCAGCTTTGTCACTTGATAGTGGCCGCCTAAATTGACGACTCCGTAACCAGGCGAAAAACCCGGGCCCAGATAATAGACCCCGTCCGGCTGGCTCTGATTGTTCTCATTACCGCGGGCAAAAGATCGGCCGGTGGCTAGGAAATCCAGATCCAGAACGATATGGCGAGTCGGCTGGTACTCGGTATAAGCCTTCATCAGATTGCTCGGTATCAGCGGGATTCGATCGCCCGGGACGATCGAGATGGTACCTGCGAAGCCCGCACCTTCATCGTTCGAGCTGTTACTCCCGCCATTTACGAGTTGCGCACTTTGGTAGGTAGCATTAAGAAACGTGTAATTGCCACCAAACGTAAACTGCCGGATGCGAGTGCTGACGTCAACCTGTGCTCCGTTGCGGCGTGTCTTGCCGAAGTTGGTGAAGTAGCCGAATCCAGTCTGTGGCGAAGCAACAAACAAAAGATCATGCGAGTTTTCGGCCCGAAACCAACCAACGTTCCAGCGGATCCGGCTTTCTCCCGTACTGCGCATACCTGCTTCCACCGTACGCGTGACCACCTGGGCCAAAGGCGGATCGCTAACGAGCGCATTGGGCAAATTGCAAGGCTCAGCCGGATCGGCACAGCCCAGTTCCACTGCCGTCGGAGCGCGGCTGGCTTCGCTGTAGCTGACGTAAGCGCTCGCGAAACGGAACGGGCTATACGTGAGACCAATGGCAGGGTTGAAGCGAGCGAAAACATATTGGCCGTTGAGAGAGCCACGCGCGCCGCTGAGATCCGTCGGTAGCCGGTCGCGGTTATCAACGGAGGTCCTGTTATACCGCCCGGATAACGTCAGTGACAGTGACTTGCTGACATTTACCGTATCGCTTGCGTAAAAGCTGAAGGTATTCGTGGTGCCATGGAGGTTCACGCGCGTGTCCACGGGCACACCATCCTGCGTTGTGCTGCCATCAGCAAAGGAATTGATGGGCGTAATGGTTAGGGCGTCCGGATTCAAGTACCCGAACTGAGATCCCTGCTGAAACGAGATACTGCTGCGGTCCCAGACACCTCCGGCAGTGAAGTGATTGCGCGACAACAACCAGGATGCCTGCGCAGAGATACCGTAGTTATTCTGCTTGTCGTAAGTGTTCGTCAGCAGTCCCGTACATTTCTCGCTTGGGTCGTCCTTTTCGAGTCCTTGTGCAATACATCGCCAGTATGGAAACGGCTGAGTAAGATAATTGCCCGTGGTAGGGAAGCCACGATATCCCGCAGCGTTCAAAGCGCGTATGTCAGCCGCGGATAAGTTATAAAGTGACTGATCGAAGGAGTCGTTGTTGATATCTCCGTTCGTTGTATCGGCTCGTATGTAGCGAAAGTAAGCGTTGCCCGACAACGTCAGGTTGTTAGTCAGCGTGTGGCGAACGTTCAGGATCACAGAAGGTGAGCGGTTCCACGTGATGTCGGGAATGGAATAGACGCTGTTGTAGTCGCGCGCCAGAAAGCGGGTGTCTTGCAGACCGTTACCAGTCAGCCAATTATCCGCATAACCAAAGCTGAGCCCAACCGAAGTCTTGCCATTCGCCCATCCGAGCTTGCCGAAAGCCTGACGAACTTCGGACGGAGAGAACTGGCGCCAACCGTCCTCTCGAAAAAGGTTGCCGGCCGTGTACCAGTTGAAGCCCCTGGCGTTTGATCCGCCGTACTCAAACTCACCCGCACGTCTTCCGAAACTCCCGCCGCTCAATTGCAGAGTGCCGCCCGGTTGACTGTAGCCGTCTTTGGTCTGGATGGAAATCGCGCCGCCCAGCGTATTAAGCCCGAACAGAGGGTTCGACCCCGGCATAAGCGCCATCTCCGAGATGGCAATCTTGGGAATCAGATCCCACGCGACGATGTCACCGAAGGGCTGATTCTGCCGCACTCCATCTAGGTAAACCGAGATACCCTCGGGCGTGCCTAGCAAAGGCGACGCAGTATAACCTCGATAGTTCACATCGGGCTGGAACGGATTCCCCTGATTCTCGTTGATATGAACGCCCTGGAGCCGTCGATTCAAGAAGTCCGACAGTTCCAGCGCGCCACTCTGCGCAATGTCGCGCGCGCTGGCCGTTTGAACCGGTGCGGGAATGTCGTCAATGGGCAGATCCGTTCCGGGCAGCGGCGTTGGGGCAATCACGTCAATCTTCGATGCTACCGGCGCCAACGCCATCGTGAAGACGCGGGCCACTGGAACTCCGCTCTCCAATTCAAGCGCCACCGACTGTGTAGCGAACCCGCTCTTTGCTATCTCGACACGGTAGTGGCCAGGCTGCAGACTGTTGAAGCTGTATTTACCCAGCCGATCCGTTTCGAAAGGCTGCTCGGATCCGGCACTCAGATTGTGCAGCCGTCCGGACGCCTTCATGCCGTGGCCGGATGGGTCTCTGACCTCAAGCCGTAGCGACCCGTCTTGCGTCTGTGCCTTCACTGCTAAAGCCGCAAACAGCAAAGAGGCGAGAACTGCGCTGATTCTTTTAATTTCTGATCGCATGGCCGGCATGCGCCTCCTCAAGCGAAGAAAGCCCGTAGTAACAGCGCAATCTTGGTAGAAGTAGGCACGTTGATTCTACGACTCAACACGGAATAGTCTGCGCGTTCCAACCTGTCGAGAAGAGTCAGATAGATCTTTCGCAAAGCCCACAGAGAACGCCGGCTTTTGCGCTCGATAAACGATTCAAGCGAAGCGGATTCCTCGTAGTAGGTTCTGGCGCGCGAGCCCTCGAACCCCATAAGGCGACGGAAATTGTCATCTTCACTACCCGAACGAAGCTGGTCAACCGTAACGCCGAACCGGTTGAGATCTTCCGCCGGTAAATAGACTCGGCCCATCTCGGCGTCTTCACGCACATCGCGAAGAATATTCGTCAACTGAAAAGCGACTCCGCATTTCTCAGCCAGCAGCAAGGCGCGAATCGACCGGAAGCCAAACACGTAAATTACCGTCAGCCCTACCACCGAGGCCACCTGATAACAGTAGTGGTATAGCTCGTCCCAGGTCTGGATACTCTGCGGCTCCAGATCCGACGTGATGCCGTCGATCATCTCATGGAAGAAGCGATGAGGAATTGCATAGCGCCGGACAGAATCAGCGAACGCAGGCCAGATGGGATTCTCCCCCGGCTCGCCTGCTAATGAACGATCCAACTCCAGCCGCCACAATGCGATGCTTTCCCTGAGCTTTGCGCGATCGCTATTTGCGGGATCGTCGCTCAAGTCGTCGCAGTGACGCATGAATGCGTAGATGGCACACATGGCGTCGCGCTGCGGCCGTTCCAGCAACAAGAAAGAATAGTAGAAGTTCTTCGCTCGATTGCGCGCGACGGTCCGGCAATACCGGTAAGAATCCCCGAGGGTGACGGAATTCAAAACGGGAGCAATCGCGGAAGACATCGAAGAAAGATAGCGACCCGCTCCGCTTTCGAAATATGTGGCCGGCGTTGAAGCACGTTGTAATCTTGTGATCGAATTTTATCTAAGATCTTCAGGCCGCCCCGGCTGAACAAGTCGAGATCGAGCGCAAGTCTGCGGTCGACCTGCTTAATGAGCGGCAGGCCTTTGCGAAAAAGATCTTCGGCCACATCGACCGCCTCCCGCATTGCCGCTTTGAAAGAAGTGTTGAAATGCAGCCGGCGTAATTCCTCTTCGGAGTACCCGTGCCGCTCCAGCAGTCCCGTTGGCAGATAAATCCGGTTCTTCAGCAGGTCCACTGTGACGTCCTGCCAGAAATTCGCGAGTTGCAGCGCAGTACAAGTGAAATCGGAAAGCATCTGGCGCTCGCGGTCGCGATACCCGCCGAGATATAACACCAGATGCCCCACCGGATTCGCTGAATTCGAACAGTACTGAAACAGTTCTTCGAAATCGCGATAACGGCACACCGTCTGGTCCTGCTCGAACGCGCGGATCAGCCGGTGGAACGGATCAGCCGGGATATCGTGACGCTCGACCGTTTCTTTTAAAGCAATGAATACCGGATGCGCCACTTCGCCGCGATACATCGCTTCCAATTCCTGCCGCCACCACGCTAATAAACGCAGGCTCTCCGCCGGATCGTCGATCTCATCGCCCAGATCATCGGCCCAGCGGCAGAACGCGTACACGTTATAAAAATCCTGGTGAAGCGCCTTCGGCAGCAGATAGCTGACGACGTGAAAGTTTTCGTAATGATGAGTAGCCAGCCAGCGCGTGTAGGCTTGCGCATCCTCGCGCGAGTATACGCCTTCACAAGCGGCTGCGTTTTGGATGAACTCCTTCGGCTGCAGTTGTGCGACAGGCAAGCTTTTGAGGTCCCGTTACGGGATGATAGCAGTCTTGACGTGGCCGTTGCGATGATGAGCCAGGTCAGCCAGCACTTGTGGAAGTGCACTGAGAGGTTCTTCGTGATTCACCAGATGGCTCGCGTCTACGTGGCCGTCGGCAATAATCTCGAGAGAGCGGCGGATGTGCTCCGGAGTATGGTGGAAACTTGCCCGGCAAGTGACTTCAGAGTAATGGAGCAATGCTGTATCCAGCGGAACTTTCGTGCCAGTGGGGCAACCGCCGAAGAAGTTGATCGATCCGCCCTTTCGAACCAGGTGAGTAGCGAGTTCCCAGGCGTCCGGATGTCCGATCGCCTCGATCACTACATCCGCTCCGCGGCCCTTCGTGCGCATCCTCATTTCTGACACGAGGGACGTACGATTTCCCATCAGGATTCCCTCATCCGCTCCCAGCATAATGGCGCGGTCCACCTGCTCAAGCCTGCGGGCAATAACAATAACACGCGCCCCGTAGACCCGCTTGGCAAGCCGGACGAACATCAGCCCGATCGGCCCCAGGCCCATGACGGCCAGCGTATCTCCCGGCCTGAGATTGCTCTCGTCGAGCCCGCGTACGACACAGGCAAGCGGCTCGGCCAAGGCGGCGTCGCGGTAGTGCAGATGGTCCGGAACGACGTAGGTGTTCTTAGCCACAATGCGGGCGGGAACGCGCAGATACTCGGCGTACGCTCCGTTGTTGAACAACAGATCCTCGCAGAGATTCGGCTGCCGGCGCTTGCAGAAGAAGCATTCGTCGCACGGAGCTGAATTCGCCGAAACGACTCGCTGCCCGACGCGGAACTTCGTGACCCCTTGCCCAACCGCGACGATGTCTCCTGCCATCTCGTGCCCGAACAATGCCGGCGGTTGAATCATCTTTGCGTGGTAGCCGCGAAGGAAAACCTTTACATCGGTCCCGCAGGTGAGTGCCGTCCGAACCCTGACCAGGATTTCACCCGCGCCGACCGAAGGAACCGGCACGGACTCAAGCCGGACGTCTTCCTTGCCATAGAGAACCGCGGCCTGCATGGTGGTACTCGACAGGCTGGGAGGAGACGGCAACAGTGTCGCGTCCGCGATCATGCAGCCTCCTGTGGGTGAATAACAACTTTCAATGAATGCTCGCTCGGACGTTGCGCGATCTTGATTCCCTCGTTGATTTCATCCAGGCTCAGGCGATCAGAAATCAGATCTTCGAGCGGAAGATCACCGCTGAAAACAAGACGTGCTGACTCGGCCTGCAGGTCGATGTCAGCGCTGTAAGAGCCCATTAACGTGCGCTCGCCCACACAGATTTCTGACGCGGTCAATTCCACGCGCTCCGTTTTTGAAGTCTGGGCAAATAGGAGTATATTCGCACCCGGCCGGGAAATCTCAATCGCCTGTTCAACCAGACGCGGAGCACTGGTTGCAACAATCACTGCGTCCACACCCCGGCCCTCGGTAGTGTTCCTGATGACTTGAGCCAATTCCGGCTGTCGTGGATCGAACGAGAGCGCGCCCAGGCTTTCCGACAGCTTGCGGCGGAACTGAATGGCATCGGTTGTAAGAACGTTGGCTCCTTTCTTCAGGGCGAGCATGGTGAAGATTAATCCAATGGGACCTTGGCCCAACACAGCAACGGCATCACCCCGCTCGATCTTTAAAAGCGAGATACCTTTTAAGCAAGTATTAACCGGCTCAACCCAACAAGCGCGGTCGAACGAGACGTTATCTGGTATTGTCTCAACTCCGCTTTCGACAATCCAATCCATGACGCGCACATACTGTGCGAAGCCGCCGCCGGCCGGTTCAAAACCCGCAGTTATACCCACTTTCTTGTAGGTCGGACATTGCGCATACAGGCGCCGGTTGCAGTAGAAACAATCGCGGCAAGGCACATGATGGAAAGCAACTACCCGATCGCCGGGCTTAAAGCGGGAAACTCCAGAGCCGGCCGCGACGACAACACCAGCCGTTTCATGCCCGTAAATCCTTGGCGGCGGCAGTAATCCATACTCGATTTTCTTAAGATCGGTGTGACAAATACCGCAACTCTGTACCTCGAACCAGCAGTTCGCCGGGACCAATGCGAGGAGTCTCGATCGACTCAACCGCGACTTGGCCATCACCCCGGTAGACAGCCGCTTTCATCGAGGCAGGCACTGACTTACTCGATCGTAGCGGGGTCGCCGTTAAGGTTGATTCGACAACTGACAAGAAATTCTCCCAATGCCCTCGCTGCATCCTGCGATCTTCGTCGGAGGCGGAGCAGCTCGCCCAACATCCATGGATGGGTCAGAACGTAAAGAACAATTTTCCCACGTGCGATGCGCCCTTCCGGCGTACGCATTTTGTTCAAGTCTATTTGGAATGATTCGTCGGCCAGATCGGAAACCGCTTTAATGCAGAAAAAGGGAACAGCGGCGCGGTTTGCCCCTTCGGCCACCGCAAACGATTCCATATCGACGGCAATGGCGCCCGAAGCGAACAGCCTGCTCTTTTCTTCGCGATCTATTGCCACTCGATCTTGAGATGCAACAACTCCGGTTTGGTGTTCACAAGTTGCTTCGATCGGCTTACAGGGATATTTACTCCCATTCCGCTCGTCGACGACCTCCGTGCCCACAATGATCTGGCTCGGGTGAAGTCCGGGCCGGAGTCCGCCGCAAAATCCGACGCTTACAATGGCTTCCAGTTTTGATGCGGATAGGTCCGCGCCCCGGATGGCACGGTTCGCCACCTCAATTGCTTGCGCAACCAGCTTAGGACCGGCTCCGTTCGCGGCGAGGAGAATCCGGCGGCCGTCGAGGATCCCTTCGTAAGCGTAATCAAGGGGCCACTTCAACTTGCGCGCGTTGACCAGATGTTTTTCGAACGGTATGAGCTCGGCAGCTTCCGCGGCCACAAACAGGATCGCCATATTAGCAGTATTGGTTCGCTTGAAACCACGCCAGTGCACGGCGCAAAGCTTGGTCCACCGGCTGAGGCTGGAACGAAAGTTCCCGAATGGCCTTTAGCCGGCGTCACGAACATCTTCTTACGAGCCATCCGCACGGCCTCGAGAGGCGCAATCGGTTCACGACCGGTGAGATTGGCCCAGCCAGTGGAAACAGCCCCGACCGCGAAGGCGACCGGATACGGAATGCGCGTGCGAGGAGCAGGCTTATTCACGATGGAACCCAAACGGTTCAGGATGTCCTGGAAAGTGATGTTTTCGCCGCCCAGGATATACCGCTGCCCCGGGTTGGCCGCGCTCTGCCGCAAGAAGATGCCCTACAGCCACGTCCCGCACGTCGACTACATTCAGGCCGGTATCGACAAATGCCGGCAGCCGATCACGAAGAAAATCAAGGATGATCTTTCCCGTTGGGGTGGGCTTCCAATCGTGGTCACCGACGGGAGCCGTGGGATTAACAATGATGACGGGGAATCCGGCCGCGGCTTTTTCCAGGGCAACTTGCTCGGCAAGCCACTTCGAGCGCTTATAGTGCCCGGCCATATCTTCGATGGAGACGGACGAGTTTTCGTCTCCGTCCTGGCCCTTAGGCATCCCGATGCAGCCGACTGTACTCGTGTAGACGACCCGATCCGCTCCTGCTTGGAAGGCAGCTTCGAGCACGTTCCTGGTTCCCTTCACGTTCGAGTCGTAAAGTTCTTCGGGGTTCCGGCTCCACAAGCGGTAATCGGCCGCGACGTGGAACACCAGGCTGCATCCTTTGACGGCTTCGGTTAGAGACAGAGGGTCACGGAGATCGCCCTCAACCCGCTCGGCTTCCAGTTCACGCAGTTGGCTCGCAGGACGGCAGAGCGCTCTCACCTTATATCCGCGGTCGGCCAAGGTGCGGGCCACGTGCCAGCCGACGAAACCGGAGGCCCCGGTAACTAGAGCAGTGGGCACGTAAGTTTCGGGAAACGCGGGCGGATTTCCGCCGGTACCCGCAGTCTCAGGTGAGGGAAAGACGCCATTGCGCTCGTCAAGCGTGTTCTAGCGATGCTGCAGCCTTGGTGAACTCAGCCAGCGCGAGGAGCGGGAACGTATTGCGGTATTCCGTATAGGAAAGATAGAAAACGCTGGGGAAACCGGTACCGGTGCAGTAGTCTTCGTCCCAGGTGCCGTCGGATTTCTGGGACCGGATCAGGTAATCGACCCCGTTATAGAGACTTTCGCTTCGAAGATCGCCGCCCGCGAGCAGCGCCAGTATGGCCCAGGCCGTCTGCGACGGAGTGCTCGGATTGGGCATAAAGCGGTTCTCATCGTAGCTGGAACAGCTCTCGCCCCACCCGCCGTCACGATTCTGGTAAGCGCGGACGAATTCGAGCGCTCGTTGAATACTGGGCTCCGTCTCATCCACTCCCGCCGCGCGCAAGACCTCGCAGGGCCAGGAACGTCCCGTAGATATAGTTGACGCCCCACCGGCCGTACCAGCTTCCATCCTGTTCCTGTGTTTTCAACAGGAACTGGACGCCTCGCCGGACCGCAGGATGGTTCGGGCTTAGCCCGCAGATCATCAGCGCCTCAAGCACTCGCCCCGTGATATCAGGGCAAGAGGGATCGAGCATGGCGTTGTGATCGGCAAACGGAACATGGCTAAGAATCTGCCAGTTGTTATCGGCATCGAAAGCCGCCCAACCACCGTCTTTGCCCTGCATTACGATCAACCAATCGAGCGCTCTTTTTTCGCACGCCCGTTGCACCACATCGTTGCTGGCGCGAGCTTTCTTGAGCGCCAACAGCACCATGGCCGTGTCATCAACGTCGGGATAAAACTCGTTGTTGAATTCGAACGCCCAACCGGACGGCTCGGCGTTCGGACGTTTATAGGCCCAATCGCCCTGGCGGCGAACTTCCTTTGAAATCAGCCAATCCGCGGTACGAGTAAGCTCTCGCTGCGGCGGGTTTTCCATCTCTCCCAGCGCGAAGGCGGCAATCGCCGTATCCCAAACCGGAGAGAAGCAGGGTTGCATGTAGAAACCCGTGCTGTCATCCACCATCAGCTTGTCGAACTCATTTTCGGCCTGCCGGCGCAGCGGATGGTCCGGACCATAACCGAGAAGGTCCAGCGCCATGATCGCGTATTGCATCGACGGATAGATGGCTCCCAAGCCGTCCGATCCATCGAAATGTTCCAGCATCCACTCGGCGCATTTACGAATGGCGTAGCTCCGGACGAAACGCGGACCCCAGCGCTCCCAACCCTTCAGAAACTTGTCCAGGAAGAGGAAGGAGTTGCGCCAGGTAAGAGATTTGAGATCCCGCTCCGGCAGCATGGGAGCCCCGGGCAGAAATAGCTCTTCGAGATCGAACCCGGCCGGAACCGGACGCTGCGGATCTGAAGCGTGGACAATCGAGAGCGGAATCACAATCGCTCGTGTCCACGCCGACATCTGGTAAATAAACCCGAACGGCAGCAGAATGACTTCCGGTGGGATCGAAGGGCAAGCCGCACGCGGAAACAGACCGAAAAGGCTAAGGTTCGTCCTTACGTAGCTATTCGCCGCCTGAAGGCCTCCCAACTCGAGAATTCGAGCACGAAGCCGGGTCATACGCGGATCGTACGGAGGCAGGCCCGCTACTTTGAGACCGAAATAGGCTTTGATGGAAGCGCTTACTTCGGCAGGACCATGCAGGTAAATATTGAAACCGCCATCGTCGAGCTGGCGCGAGAGTATCGCCTTGACAGCCCGATCCACTCGCGGCCGGGTAGGCGGATTCCAAACACCGTCAACTGGCGGATGGAGCCACAACTGGGTGAGTATATAGTCGGATTCGAGAGTGCTGTCCGCCCTCAGCTTTGCCCACCAGAAGCCTTCCTTCGACTGCCGCTTGAGCAGCGACGAAGAACCCCTTTCGAGGGCGTCCACTGCATTTATTTGCAGCGGTTCTGATGTTTGAAGGCGGGGCGTCATTTCTTACGGCTACAAACCACTCAGTCAAGCCCGCACTGTGTAAAGGCGGGGTGTAAAACTCTCGAGATCGGAAGGCAGCGTGAACCGCACATCCTCTTCTTTGATCTCCGCTTCTTCCAACTCCGAATAGCCGCTGCTCTGCAGATGGCTAATCAGTTCCTGAACCAGGTGCTCAGGGGCAGATGCTCCCGCGGTAACGGCTACCGTCTGTACATTGTCCAGCATGGAGGGCTGCACTTCGCTGCAGTCGTCAAGCAGGTAAGCCGGAATCCCAGCCTTTTCGCAAACCTCAACCAGACGGCGGGAATTCGAGCTATTTTGCGATCCCACGACGAGAAGAGCCTGACAGAGGGGCGCTACGGCTTTGACCGCTAACTGCCGGTTTTCCGTCGCATAGCAGATGTCCTGCGTCTTTGGCCCGATGATCTTGGGAAACCGCTCCAAAAGGCGCCGGACAATGTCCTGGGTCTCGTCAAGAGAAAGCGTGGTCTGCGTCAGGTAAACCATGCGGTCAGGATCTTTGATGTCCAGGCGGTCCACATCCTCGACGTCAGAAACGAGAATTGTGCTGGCCGGAGCTTCTCCAAGAGTCCCAATGACTTCGTCGTGATCGCGATGCCCGATAAGGATAATCGTGTAGCCTTGCTTCGCGAATCGAACCGCCTCTAGATGCACCTTTGTGACAAGCGGGCATGTCGCATCAATCACTTGCAAACGGCGCTCTTTCGCTTCGGCGCGAACAGCAGGCGAAACTCCATGGGCGCTAAAAATGACCCGCGCGCCTTCCGGAACTTCGCTCAACTCTTCTACGAAAACGGCGCCCGCCCGGCGGAGTTCGTCCACGACGTGGCGGTTATGTACGATCTCTTTGCGTACATAGATAGGAGCGCCGTAAAGATCCAGAGCGATCCGAACAACGTCAATCGCGCGAACAACACCGGCGCAGAATCCGCGCGGTTTCAACAGAATTATTTTCTTTAAACCACCACTTACCAGATCCCGCCCGGTAGGAACAGCAGTATCTTGCACGAGACCTGAAGACGGCATATTAGGGATTGCTTAAGTATAACAAGCGATTGCCCTTTTCGGGAATATCCGAAGCTCTGCGAGTCAGGCGTCCATTCTCACCACGTCTCCAATGCCCAATTCCCGCAGAGCCGGTTCGAGGGTAGCGCCATCGCCAACGATCATCCAGATCATCTCGTCCGGATTAAGAAGCTCGCGAGCACAGCCTTCCAGCTCAGGAATCGTCAACGCGCGTACGCGACTGACGTAGTCGTTGTAGAAGTTGAGGGGCAGACCAAGTTGGAGCAGATCGCCGAACAGATTGCCGACTGCGTTCATGGTCTCGTGGGCGCCCGGCAGCTCGAGAATCTGCTGCTGTTTTACTTTGTCCAACTCGTCCGTCTCGATCGGCCGGCCTCCATTCATCCCGCGTAGCTCTTTCAACATCTCGCGGACCGAATCAGCCGTTTTGTCGCCCTGCACGGAAGCATAAGCGATGAAGGGGCGCTGTCCGCGCGCGGCGTACAGCACCGACGCCGCGCCGTAAGACCAGTGTTTCTCTTCTCTGAGATTCATATTCAGGCGGGCGCCGAAGGTACCACCGAAAACGTTGTTCATCGTCTCGAGCGCTACTTCGTTTCGCGGATCTGGCGCCGGCGCGATGGTACCCGCGATGACGACAGAATGAACCGCCCCAGCTTTATTAACCAGATAGATTGCCGGTTTTGCAGGCCTCGCGGCGTGCTTCAAATTCTTTTGGGGAACGGGCGCCGCCTTCCAGGAACCCAAGGCATCTTCCAGTTTGGGCAGGATCTCGGCAAGCGTAGTGTCGCCCACCACGATCAACGTCGCGTTGTTCGGCCGGAACCACGACGAATGATGACGCTGCATATCGTCGCGAGTAAGCCCACTCACGCTCTCCTCGGTTCCTGAACCCGTCAGCGGCATACCGTAGGCGTGATCGTTACCGAAGAGAATCGGCGGCAAAGCCCGGAGAGCCATTTGTAACGGAGTTACTTTTTCGTTTGCGATGGCCGCAAGCTGGAGCTGCTGCTGCCTTTCGAAATCCGTCTGCGGAAAAAGAGGATTGAGTACGACATCGGCAAAAAGGTCCAACGAGTCGTCGAGCGTTGCCTTGAGCGCAGAAAGGTAGACCGTCGACAGGTCCAGATTTGCTCCCGTGGACAACTGGGCGCCAAGCATCTGCAACTCGTCGCTGATTTCCAAGGCGCTGCGCCGCGCCGTTCCTCCGGTCAGCAGGCTGGAAGCCAGGCGGGCTGTTCCCGGAGCCGCGGAGCGATCGGCCGCATAGCCCGCATCGACATCCAACCAGAGATTGACAACCGGAATCTCGTGCCGTTCCGCAACCAGGATGCGCAGTCCGTTTGACAGACGCTCTTCCTGCAATGCCGGCAGCTTGAGATCGTGCGGCGCACCGATCTCCGGAAGCCGCTCGCGCCCGTTCTTCGCGGGTTGTCCGTTCGACGCCTCCCGGAAGGGCAGCACTTCCAACGTGTACACACCGTCCGAAAGCCATTCCCGGGCAACGTTCTGGACATCGGCGAACGTCGCATTGTCCAGCCGCTTCAACTTCTGACGGTAGCCATACGGGGAGCCAAGGTAGGTTTGGCTCGAGGCTAGAATGTCCGACTTACCCCCAAAGCCGCCAATGCGTTCAACGCCCCGGATAAAGCCCGCGAACGACTGCGTCTTCACCCGCTGCAGTTCGCGCTCCGTCGGACCTTCCTGAAGAAACCGGTTGAGCTCTTCATCGAGCACGCGCTCCACTTTCCGCAGATCGCCCCCAGGTTTTGCCGTTGCGACGATCACGAATTGGCTGCCGATCTCTCTTTCGTCCAGGTACGCAGCCACTTGCGTTGCAATCTGGTCGTCGTAGACCAGGCGCTTGTAAAGCCTCGAGTTTTTGCCGGACGATAACAAGGACGACGTCAGGCGCAGGTAGTCGGCTTCCGCAGTCCCGTAGCCCGGAACGTTCCATGTTTTGTAGATGCGCGCCTGCGGAACGCGGTCCTGCACCTGTTCACGGTGCTCGCCGGTCATCTTTGCGATCCAGGCGCGTTGATGGGAAACAGGAACCCCGACCGGTATATCGCCGTAGTAACGCCGGACGAGTTTTTCGGCTTCGTTGACCGTGATGTCTCCCGCGAGCACCAGGACCGCATTCGATGGCGTGTAATACGTCCGAAACCATTCGCGAACGTCTTCAATGGAAGCGGAGTCGAGATCTTCCATGGACCCGATTACCGTGTGCGCGTAGGGATGACCGACGGGATAGGTCGCCTTCACAACAAGATCTTCGACAATGGCGTACGGCTGGTTATCGCCCTGCCGCTTTTCGTTCTGGACGACTCCGCGTTGGAGATCCAGAATCTCCTGGTTGATGGTGTTGTAGAAGTGCCCCATGCGGTCGGACTCGGCAAACAGGGCATAATCAAGGGCCGACGAGGGTACGTTCTCGAAGTAATTGGTTCTGTCTTCGCTGGTCGTCCCGTTCAAATCGGTTGCACCGATCCGCTCCATGGCCTCGATATAGCTGCCGGGCACATGTTCGCTGCCCCCGAACATCAAGTGCTCAAAGAGGTGGGCGAAGCCCGTCTTCCCTTCCCGCTCGTTCTTGGAACCGACGTGATACCAACTATTTACAGCCACGATTGGCGTTTTGTGGTCTTCGTGAACGATCACGGTGAGGCCGTTGTTTAAGGTAAATTGCTCGGAGTTAATCTCGGGGCTGGAAAACTGCATGTGGCTAAAACCGAACGATAGCAGACGATTCCCGGCCGGCGCGGCGATAGAGTAGGAGCAAATGTCGAATTGGACGCTGGTAGAGGGCACTCTCTCCGACGGACTTCCGATGAGGCTGTTTATCGGCGAGCGGGACGGAATGATCGCGGCAGCCAGCCTCTGCGATGACGTACATCCGCGCACAGAAGACGAGTTTTTGTGGCGATTTGGCTCGCCACATACCCGAAGCGGCAGCCAGGTATTGGAGGAAGCGGCCCGGCAGGCGGCCGAATACTTCAGCGGTGCGCGGACAAGTTTCGACGTCCCGTTTTTGTTGAAGGGGACCGAATTTCAGCGCCGGGTCTGGCAGCAGTTGCGACGGATCCCGTTTGGTAGCACCATCTCCTACGGCGAATTAGCCGAACAGATCGATGCTCCCGCCGCGTTTCGCGCCGTGGGTAATGCGAACGGGCGCAATTGCCTGCCGGTTTTCATCCCTTGTCATCGTGTCCTCGCCGCAGGAGGTAAAATCGGCGGGTTCACCGGCGGACTCGGTCTCAAAAAGCGGTTGCTTGCTCACGAAGCCGCGGTGTTGAATCAGCCACTGACCCTTTCCTGACGGAGGTCGCTGGAAGTTCTCGCCAAGCGTTCTTCCAAGATGCGAAAAAAATCCGGCGCTGTTCTCCAGTTCGAACCCGATCTCAAGCCAGAAAAGCTTCGACGCTCGCAACGATCTGTTCGGAACCCGCAGGGAGATTGATCCAGTCTTTCTCGGTTGTGACAAGGCAGTCGGCATCCTGAGACTCCGCTTGGCGAACCAGTTCCGCGATCTCCCCGGGCGTGTAGCGATGATGATCCCGGAACACTTTGCGAAACGTCGTTTCGAGTCCGAGCGAAGCAAGCGTGTTCCAGAAGCTCTGAGGATTACCGAGGCCGCAGAAAGCAGCCGCTTTCTGTCCTGGCAAACGCGCAACGCGTTCACCGTTCAAGTCTCGCCAGCCGAGCGTCTGGATATGCGAGCGGAAGACTGGAGCACTTGCGTTCAAGTTGCTTAGGCGGTCTGTGATCGCCCGAAAACGCACGTCCGAATCACAGCGGGTGACCACGAATATGCTTGCCCGGCGCAAGGCTTCCAGCGGCTCACGAAGTCGCCCGGACGGAACAACCTTCTCCCCGCCAAACGGGTCCAGGCCGTCGATCAAGACGATATCCAGATCGCGCTTCAACACGGCATGCTGAAAACCGTCATCGAGAAGGAATACATCACAGGCCGGGAAATTCAGTTCCGGACCATTTGCCCGACACGGTAGCGGTTCGAGCCAATCCCAACGGGCACTCCGGCAGTTCGCAGAAAAATCTGCGCTTCATCGCCAGTAGCAGAGGACGGAACGTTTGCTCCTGCTGGCAATGCGAGGTCTCCACCTTTTGTGCTTCGGCCATAGCCACGCGTGAGGATGGCAGGCGACCAACCTCGAGATTTCAGTTCCTTAGCCAGATAGTTCGTGAACGGAGTCTTGCCGGAGCCGCCCACTGTGAGACCACCGACGCTAATAACGGGCACTGGCAAGCGGCGGAACCGCGGATGCATAACGTTCGGAGCGCTTTCGCTTGAGCACGCCGCCAGCTTTCCAAAGGAACGCCAGGCCACCCAGTATCGATCGCACCATCGGTGTTCTGGGCTTTTGAAAGCGCCCGAGCATGTGAGGCGGCAACAGATCATCAGCGATGCGTCCGGACACACCGGCTTTCTGTCGGACGAGAGTCTGAGCCCGCTTGCCGATTGTCTGGGCGAACGCCGGTTCAAGCAGAAGGCTGCGAACTGCGGGAACAAGATCCGCGCTCTTCTGAATTTGAATGACTGCGTTCTCCTCGAGAAAGTCGCTCGTGATGGAGGCGAAGTTCTGCATATTGGGCCCAACCACCACCGCGGCTCCCGCCGCAGCAGGCTCGATGATGTTGTGGCCGCCGCGAGGCGCAAGAGAACCGCCGACGAACACCGCACCGGCAAGCGAATAGATGCGGGCCAACTCGCCCATGGTGTCGAGAAGGAGAACACCCGGCAACTGGAGTTTGGACGTGCCGTCAGTTCCTTTACTGGAACGCCGCTCGCAAGGAAGACCACGTGCGCGAAGCTTTGCGGCAACATCCTCGAAACGGCTAGGCTGGCGCGGGGCAAGAATCAGGAGGAGGTCCGGAATCTCACGGGAGAGTTGCGCAAAGGCATCAAGAACGATATCGTCTTCATCGATCTGATGCGCGACCAGACTTCCTTTTTCATTTGGACCTACAGTACTGGCGGCGATCCAGATATGCCGTGCACCGTACGTGTCGAGGTCGAGCGGTTCGGAGCCGGCCGTGGTGTCGTACTTGAGATTGGCTTCAATGCGCAGTTTTGCCGCCGGCACACCGAGTTCGAGATACCGGCGGTAATCGGCCTTGCTCTGGACAGCAACCAGATCGGGCAAGTTCATAACCGGGGTGAAGAGCCACTTCCAACGTTGGTATCTGGGCCACGCGCGATCGGAGATCCGACCGTTCAAAACAACAATCTGCGCGCCGGCAAGTTTCGCCTGCGCCAGAAGATTGGGCCAGATTTCAGTCTCGAGAATCACCAGCAGCGAGGGACGGATGGCGCGGAGCACTCTGCGGACACACCATACAAAATCGAGCGGGCTAAAGAAGATGCCGTTCGCGAGAGTCGAGGCGTCGCGTTGCGCTACTGTACGGCCGGCGAGAGTAGAAGTGGAGAGATAGAGAGGGACGGAAGGATAACGCTCACGAAGCACACGCAGCAGTGGAACGGCGGACGCAACTTCGCCCACAGAAACCGCATGCAACCAGATGGAGTCAGATGCCGTCCGAGAGAACGGTTGGGGGAGCCATCCAAGCCGTTCGCGGAAGCCGGAGAGATAGTCTCGCCGCTTTGCAATGCGCCAGATAAAGTAGGAAATTACGAACGGTGACGCAAGTGTTTGGATTGAGCGATAGAGGAGAAGAGTGCGCGTGAGCCCGATAGTTCGCTTCGTGATTTCGAGTATAACGTTGGGAGTGCTGGGTCTGGCGCTCGCTTCAGGCGCTGATGAACCGTTCAAACCGGGACCTGCGACAAGCTACGCTCATCAGACGTCCGGCACCGTGACAATAGGCGCCAAGGCATACAACAAAGAGGACCTGACGGAGAGCGCTTTCGGCAAGAAAGTTGATCTGTTGAAATACGGTGTACTGCCGGTCCTTGTGGTGGTCGAGAATAAGGGCAAGGAAGCCGTCGATCTGGAGAATCTCGAAGTCAGCCTGGTGGCTACAGACGGCCGTCACGCACCAGCAGTAACGCCGGACGAATTGCTTCACATGGCCGGACCGACAAAGCGTCCGGGGATCAAACAGACGCCGATTCCGATGCCCAAGAAGAAGAATCCGATGAACTCGCCCGAGATCTTCGGGCGTGCGTTCGTTGCCAAGATGCTGCCTCCCGGCGATTCAGCGGCCGGCTTCTTCTACTTCGAAGCAAAATCGGAAGCCGGGGACAAGTTGTACATCAACGGCATGCGTGGAGCTCGTTCCGGCAAGGAGATTATCTATTTCGAGTTTCCGCTCGAAGCGCAGCCGTAGATAATTTCCTCATGCGTGTACCTTGCAGGCGTATCCAGCCAGTTCTGGCCGCCCTCCTTGTTTTCTCCGCGTTCAGTCCTGCCGCGGAAGTTGAAAAAGTTCGGAATGACAAAGTAGTTGCCTGGGAAGACACCCTCAAAGCGGGGGAGAAGATCGGAAGGTCGAGCGGCAAACCTGCTTTGCTTCTGTACCTGGGAGACGGAAAGCTGGAAGTAACCCCAAGCGGAGGAACGCGCACGGTCGTAGAAGCGAAACCGGGGCAGGTGAAGTTTGAGCCCAGAGGTATTGGAGAGATCAAGAACGCCGGCTCGTCAGAGCTGAAAATACTGCGAGTCGACTTCATCGGGCAAGGTTCTCCAGAGCGCTGGGGGAGAACCGGACTTTCATCGCATTACAAATTGCTTCTCGAAAACGATCACGTTCGCGTTTACGACATCTTCATCCCGGCGAAGAGCAACGAGCCGCAGCACACGCACAAGAACCGCATTGTCGTTTGTCTCTCCGGCGCCGAACTGACGCATCTCTTCCCCGATGGCAGGACAGAAGTTTCGACGCTGAAGACCGGCGAAGTCGCTTGGCGCAAAGGCAGCACGCATATCGGCCAAAATCACAGCGCTAACGATTTTCACGCGATTGCGATTGAACCGAAGTGAACCGAACCTATCCGACTTGCGATTAGCCAGTGTTCATTCTTATCTGCCATTCGGTCGTGCCGTCAATGCAGATGAACTCATTCGTAAGTGAATGTCGTGGTGGTGTAACGTGAGCCCAGAGGAGGTTTATGTACCGGATCCATTCCTGCCCAAGTTGCGATTCGACGAAACTTACCCTTAACTGGGCTCTGCTATCTCCCTTCCTTGCAAGTTACGCCGTCAAAACGCGTCCGTTCTCCTGCAAGCTCTTGAAATGTTCCGATTGCGACCTCCGCTTCTTTGACGTCCGGCTCTCGCCGGAAGAAGTTGAGAGGCTCTACTCGGGCTATCGAGGGGACGACTACTACCGGGAACGACATCGTCATGAATTCTGGTACTCGCGCGTAGTAAACGACGGAATCGGCGACGATCCGGAGGAGGTCGCCACTCGAAACCGCAGCCTCGAGAGTCTGCTGGCCGCCAACGTTGATCCCGGTCAGATCCGGAGCGTGCTGGATTATGGTGGCGATAGAGGACAATTCATCCCACCCTCGATTGGAAAAGAGAAGTTTGTATTCGAACTCTCGGATGCTAAGCCAGTCGCTGGCGTCACTAGAATCAAGTCAGAAGCGGAACTGGATTCTCAAAAGTATGAACTAGTGAGTTGTCCCAGTGATTGGGTTAGGAATAATTCTGCGTCGCGGATCTGAGTAAGACCAGCGGAAGGGTTTTGCGACTCTGGCGTAAGCGTGGATGTACTTCCGGATCTTGCGGCCCAAGTCGGCCAGGGAGGAAAAGATGCCAGGAGCAAGGAGATCGCGCTGGATCTTGGCAAACCACAACTCCACTTGGTTGAGCCACGACGAATAGGTTGGGGTGAAATGGAAGCGGACTTTCGGATGGTCGGCCAGGAACTGTTGAACAGCTTTGGTCTTGTGTGCAGAGAGATTATCGAGCACGATATGGATTTCTTTGGCCCAGCGAGCGCGCTTGACCAGGTCCGAGACGAAACCGACGAACTCGTCGCTGGTGTGGCGTTTGGCTGTTTTCCCCTGCACCTTTCCTGTTTTCACATCCAGCGCGGCATACAACGACAACGTTCCATGCCGGTAGTATTCGAATCCATGCCGTTCGGCTCGTCCGGGCGACAACGGCAGAACCGGGTCTAAACGGTCTAGCGCCTGAATCGCAGTCTTCTCATCTACGCAAAAAATCGCGGCGTGCTGCGGCGGTTCCAGATATAACCCGATGATGTCGGCGGCCTTGTTCTCAAACTCAGGATCGTTGCTCGCCATGTACTGTTCCAAGCGATGCGGCTGCAGCCGCGCTTGCGTCAGAATGCGATGCACGCTCGATTTGCTCACCCCCATCTCGGCCGCCAGCTTACGCAGCGACCAGTGGGTGCTTCCGTCCTGCGGTCTTTGTTGCACTTTCCGGCACACCTTGGCTTGCAACGACGGGGTAGCGGTTCGTGGCTTGCTGCCCTTGTGCTTTGCTTCCAGTCCTTCTATTCCGGCTTCTTCAAACCGCCGCTTCCACCGCGCAATCGTTCGAGCCGTTGTCTGTAACTCCCGCTGTACCGCCGCGTATGTCTTCCCATCGGCAAGCGCCAGAATCAAACGCGCCCGAAACACATCGCCAGCTGGCAATGTGCGCGACTGCGACCATCGCATCAACTCTTCCCTCTGCTCTGCCGTCAGGAAAAACAACTCCCGATATCCTGCCACATAAGCAAGACGCAAGCTAACCAGAAATCTATCCTAATCACTGGGACAGCTTACTAGTGATGCTTTTCGGGGTTCTTGAGCATTGTTCAGACCCGTCGAGCGTTTTAGCCAGGCTTACTGGATTGATGAACCGCCGAGGCTATCCTCTGTGTCGGCGTTCCTCACGAACGTTACGGTATCCGATTCACTTCCGACAGCAACATATATCGCGGGTACCTGGAGGCGTTGGCGAAGTTTCCGCTATTACTAAGAGCGATGGATTTTTATTCAACGGCGGCGAGAGTACGTCTTGGTCAGGTGCCACCTTTGGGGTTCGTGAAATGTCACGAGCATCTGAACTTCTTCAACGAGAAATCGCTTCGCGCGTTGCTGCGCCGGTGTGGCTTCGAAACTGTCGAAGCCAAGATCGATAGTACGGTCAAGTACCCGGCAAGAGCGAGTCTCTCACGGCCATTGCTCGTCGCGACCCAAACTGATCAGTGTTTAGCGCCGGACTGGATCGGCAAACTTGTCGAGCCGCGCAGCTCAATTCCAGTAGTTACGATCCAAGTTGCGGCATTGCACTGCCTCAGCGAGGTGTTTGGATGAGACAGTCTCGGAGCGGTCCAGATCGGCGATGGTACGTGCCACTTTCAGCATGCGATCGTGTGCGCGGGCCGAAAGGTTCATGCGCCGGACCGCCATTTCGAGCGTCCGCTCTCCGCTCTCATCAAGCGCGCAGAGTGTTCGAAGCTGCGCATGCGGGATCTGTGAATTATAGAAGCCGCGCTTGCGTTGCGTATCTCTTGCGTCTTCGACACGCTGCCGGATTTCGGCCGAGGCGACCCCATCTGTTTTGCCCCTGAGTTCCTTGTAGGGCACGGCAGGCACTTCGATATGCATGTCGATGCGATCGAGGAGAGGCCCGCTCACCTTGGCAAGATAGCGCTGGATTATCCCGGGTGTGCAGCGACATTCGCGTGTGGAATCGCCGTAGAAACCGCAAGGGCAGGGATTCATTGCAGCAACCAACATCAATCGGGCCGGAAAGGTTAGGGTGCCTGCGCTCCTCGCAAGCGTTACCGATCCTTCCTCGAGTGGCTGGCGCAGTTGTTCGAGCACGCCTCGCGGAAACTCCGGCAGTTCATCCAGAAACAACACGCCTTGGTGTGAAAGGCTGACCTCGCCGGGTCTTGGACTACCGCTGCCGCCGCCGATCAGACCGGCGTCGGAGATGGTGTGGTGCGGGGAGCGGAATGGACGATTGCGCAGGACCCCGATTCCGGGCGGCAAGACGCCCGCGACACCGTGAATCTGTGTCGCTTCAAGCGCCTCCCGAAACGTGAGCTTGGGAAGGATACCGGCAAAGCGTTTAGCCAGCATCGTTTTGCCTGAACCGGGAGGCCCAATCATGAGCACGTTGTGGTTACCCGCGGCCGCCACTTCGAGCGCGCGCTTCGCCATGGTTTGCCCGCGGACATCTCGAAAGTCCGGGACATCGGACACATCTGCAGAGCTATCGGGCAGCTTCGCCGAAGTCGGCGCAACGCTCTCCGGCTGGTTCAGGAATTGGACAACTTCGGCGAGATGGCGAAGCCCAAAGACATGAAGGCCTTCCGCAACGGCCGCTTCGGGCGCATTCTCGAAGGGAACAATAAGGTTTCGAATACCACGGCGCGTGGCACAAACAGCAATGGACAGTGCTCCCCGGATAGGTCTCAGACTTCCGTCGAGCGATAATTCCCCGGCAATCAAGTAATCGGCGGCACTCTTCACCACGCCCATGGCGCCCAGGATGGCAACGGCCATCGGAAGATCGAATCCGGCTCCCTCTTTGCGAACGTTCGCAGGAGCGAGATTGATCGTAACCGACTTGCTCGGATAGCCAAATCCCGAGTTCAGAAGAGCCGATTTGATGCGTTCACGGCTTTCTTTAACCGCCGCATCCGGCATGCCGACGGTGACGAAGTCGCGGTTTGTACCCGATGGGTACATGTCCACTTCGACGTCAACGGTATGCGCTTCAATGCCTTGTATGGCAGCACTGAAGGTTCGGAATAATGCCACGTGAAGCTAGTAGCGGAATGCTTCAGGGGATCTCAGCCGGGTTAGAGATTTGCTCTAAGCGAAGCCAGTTGAGGCTTAGATCTTCAGCGGGCCAGAGCCGGGGCTATCGAATCGCCGGGGTGAATCAGGGATTGGGCCTGACGCGAATCCGGGCCATCATGCCGCCATCTTCGTGTTCGAGAATATGACAGTGATAGACGAAATCCCCGGCGATTGCAAAGGGAATTTCGACCATGACCGGTGTTGCGTTACATCGTCCTGCGCGCCACGCTTCGATGGGGTTGCCGGCGTCGTCGGGCGGATTATTGCCACAAGCACCATTCGCGTGGGGCAGCGGAACGTTGTCCAGCATGACGCCCTTGGCAATCGCAGTTCCGGAGATTTCGTCCTTCGCCAAGACCCGGAATTTGACCTGGTGCACGTGAAAGTTGTGGTCCTCGCCCGCTACATTGACAAGCTGCCAGCGTTCCGTAGCCGGGCTGTTGCCAGGCCCGAGCGGGACGCAAACAGTCGGGTGCATAGGGTCGAACGGCGTTACATCTGTAGCCGGTTGGCCCACCACATTTCCATGCTCATCGATTTCCTCGTAGCCTAGTCCAAAGGCGTCCGGATTGTTCGTGGGATTGGCGTAGAAGATTCGTCGCATATGGCCCGGAGGCAACGCGTGGCAACTCGCGTCAGATCCGACGCTGGAGTTATCCGCACTCAAGTCCGTAGCGAGCGAGGTGGGATCACTGAGAGATTGTGCTTCTCCGGACACGCTGAGAGTAGGCGGGAGGTCCTTCGAGGCAGGGCCGCGAAACTCCACTCGGGCAAGATCAATCTGGGGCCAGGAGTCGCCAATCGGACCACTGTTGTAGCCGTTCGTGCGGAGGATGGCATAACTATTGTGAGGGGCCGCAAGCGCGTCATTCGAGTTCCGATAGCTGACCCATACCTCGACCCGCGAACTGGGCATCATGAGCAGGCGTCGCGTGCATAGCGCCTGATCATCTTGCGCCGCGGGACATGACTCAGGAACAAACTTCCTGCCGGCGATATCTGCCTTCGCCTGTTGCGACATTCCAGACGTGGGATTCACGCTGACGCCATCAATAGACAAGACCTGAAAAATCATGTTCCGATTCTGGCTTGGATTGAAGAGGCTCAGGTCGTAAGTCACGCTGCCAGAGCTGTTCGTGATGCGCCAAATTTCACCGTTCTTCGTCTTTACAGACACGGTGGGATACGGCTGACCATTCAGCGTGAAGAACCATTTGCCTCCTGCGAAATTGCCACCGTCCTCATCGAGATTGTTCTGACCAGCACACAACCCCTGTCTCGATGGCTCTCCGGCAGCGGGTCCGGGTGTACAGAACTCGGGATCTTCCTGATCCTGAACAGAACTATTTGCCAGCACCTGCGTGTCTTTGAGCATGATGTGCCGGACGCCGATGTCCGACAGAGCGTTGGCACAGGCTGGCGTTTTGCAAACGTAATCAGCGATATTTCCGACCGTAATCAAGCCGCTCAGACCGGCCGAAACTTGATTCAAAGCCAAGCCGTGAGCGTGCGGGTGGAACCAGAATAGGCCTGAAGGATGGGTTTGTGGAATCTTGATCTCGTAATCGGTATAGCCCATCCGGACATCAGCGTGCATGTGCGGGCTGGTGACTGGCGTCCCGTTGTCACTGTTAAACGTGAGTACAAAGACGTTGTCGCCATAAGTAGGGTTGTTCTTCGATGGCGACCGCGGCGAGACTAATAGTCCGTGTGTATGGATATTAGTCGGATTCAGTGCGAGAAATCCCTCTGACGGTTCGGTGGCGTGCTTACTGTCTACGGCCGGTGGAAGATGATTAACGAGATGGACTTTCAGCAAGTCCCCTTTTTGTAACTGCAACAATGTTCCGCCGTAGTAGTTAGGAGCGGGCCCATTCTTTGGACACGAGTTCAAGCCATTCGCAGGACGTTTACAAATCTCGTAAACCCAACCTTCAGGCTCGGCAGCCCTGGGCGAACTTGAGAGCGACAAACTATCAACCGGTGCTGCTTTGGCGACCATAAGAATGTCGAGCACGCCGTTTTCGCTGGCGAGCGTAATTGGCTCGGCGAGATCTGCCGCTTGACTTGATGTGACGATGCCGAAAGATAGCGCCGTGAGGATGACTATGCGATGTCGGGCATGGCTTCGTCTATTCAGTTGTAGCGACACACAACTCTCCTGTGCTGCCGCGCGCTCCACAGCCGCGACGTAGCAATTTAATGTAAGTTCTGCTAGTTAGGTGTAGGAAAGCTTAGCAATCGCGCAAGATCTACTACAAGACGCCATATTTCGCGCAGTTTTCCCGCTACTAGTACTTAGATTAAGGATGGTCAGAGCCGGCGAGTTTCACGGGCTCTCAGGGGAGGCTGGGATTGGCCGGGACTTACTTCAACTTCTACGGCGCCGGCTCACGCTTCCGCCTCCAAGCAGCCCAAGATCGAGTACCACCGCGATAAAGATGAATATCAGTCCTTGCGTGGTCATTGCACCAGGGTTGGTCCGCTGCAGATAGGTGTAGACGATGAACGTCAGTGGAAGAAAGATGAAGCCCAGGAGCGGAATGATCACGGTCTGGTAAATACCGTTGAAGAATCCGGTGAGAAGCCAGAGCAGGATGATGGCGACTCTCGGAAAGGCAACTGCCAGCAACGCAAAAAGACAGGGCATAAATCGGCTACCTGTATTTTCCCATCGTCAAGTCGCCAGGAATGCGTTCTTACGCAAGCAGCGGTACGGTATCTATTGCCAGTACTGCCACTGCGAGGCCATGATCACGTATGCGCTGAGCAGGGCATTTGTAACGGTATGGGTCAAAATGCAATCGGCAACCGACCGTGTCCGGATCATCCACAGATTATAGATAATGCCCGTGATCAGTCCGACATCCCAATAGGGCCCATGCTCGGACGCGAACAGGATGGCGGTGACCCAGAAAGCGACGGGCGCATAGGTGCCAAGGCGTACCTTCTGAAACTCCGGATCGACCAGCCATCTCATTAACCAGGCACGCCAGAACAGTTCCTCAACAATCGGGACAATGGTGGCGGCCCGTAGCGTTCTCCAAAAGAGAATCCAAACGCTTTGCAGGTCTGCCGGCCTTAGCGATGAATGAAGCTTGCCCGTAACGGAATTCGAGAACGCAGGCGAGTTTCGATAGCCGGAAAAGAGCAGATCAGGCGCGATCCACAACACGAACACCAAGGCTCCTACGCCGATGCTCGCCCAAGGCCGGACCGTTCGCAAAGGGAGTTCGCGCGGCCATGCCCAAAAGCAAATGACCGCGAGAACAATCACCCATAAAGGTGCTTCCCAGTACGGATTGATAAGGTGGCGTCCGGAAACAGCCAGGAATAGTAAAAACGCGACAAACGGCGCAATGTATCGAAGGGACGGGTACTTCTCTGCGGAGGTCACCGCCGCCTCAGTTTCCAACACTCGCGATTAACCGATCTGGTCGACGAACGAACGGATCTGGCTTTGCTGCTCCGGTGCTGTCGAACTCTCAAGGGCCTTTTGAGCCTCGGTCCGCGCGCCCTGCTTATCTCCTTGTTTCAGCAGAGCCATGGCGAGATGTAGGCGGAAGGTAGAGTTCTTCGGACTCTCTTGCACGATCTGCTTGAAGATCTGGAGCGCTTCGCCATTCCGGTTCTTTTTCAGGTACACGTAGCCGAGAGTGTCCGAAATCAGCGGGCTGTTTGGCTGGCGCTTCTTTGCGCGTTCGGCCCAGGTCATCGCCTGGTCGAGATTTGTGCCCTTCTCCGCATTCAGGAACGCGATGTTATTCAGGGCCAGCCAGTTTTCAGGATCCAGCCCAAGAATCCGGTTATAGGTTTCGCCGGCTTTGTCCTTATTGCCTTGCAGGTCGAACAGCATGGCTTCGTTGATCAGAGCATTGACATTCTTTGGATCCGCCTTCGAGGCTTGCTCGAATGACGAAACCGCCGCATCGTAATTGCCGAGTTGCCGCTGTAACATGCCGAGGCGAACCCAGATGTCACTCGAATTCGCGTTCGTCTTCAGGATTTCTTTGTAATTGTCAGCCGCGTTTTGGAAGTACTGTCGCGCAGCATTGGGATTACTGGAAGCCTGCTGTGCGCCCGCGGTCGTCTGGAACCCGGCCAATTGCAGCCTATAGGCGGGAACAGCGGGATTCTTCTCCACCAGGTCTTTCAACGCAGCAACAGCTTCGGTCCCCTTGCCTCCTGCGAGCTTAACTGCCTGCATTCCGACAAAGCCCCGATTGTCCGGCGGATTTGACTTCCAGACCTTCTCGAATTCCGCGTAGGACTTATCCATTTGCTTCTGCATCATATACAGGCTGGCAAGCTGCAGGTGAGCGTCGTTCATGGTCGGAAATTCCCGGACCAGATCCTCGAGATCCGTGAGCGCCTTATCGGGCTGGTTCATTCCGACGAGGGCGCGGTCCCGGACGAAGCGTGCGTCCGGATTTTTGGGGGCCGCCGCCAACACGGCATCAGCCTGTTCGAGAGCTTTCGCGTTGTCGCCCCGCTCGGCGTACACGCGACCGGCTAAGGTACGTGCACCAAGCACGACGGCAGGCTTGGGCGCCTTCTCCTTGGATTCGTCCTGTACCGCTTCCAGAGCTTCGCTGAGCGATTTGTCAGGCTGGCCGATGGCGAAATAGGCACGGGAGAGCTGGAAGTGCAGCGCGCCATCGTTAGGATTGTTCTGCAGCATCTTCTTCAAGTCGTCCACCGACTTCGAAACAGAATCCCTCGAGTTGTTTTGCAACAGAAGCGCAGCATAGACTTCGGTCGCCGATTTATCCTTCGGATTCTCGTCCGCTACTTTCTTCGCCAACTGAACGGCTTCGCCGTGACGATTGGTCGCTTCGTAAACAGCTACAATGCGCTGCTGATAGGCCACGGAATTCTTAGGATCTTCCTTCAGTCCCGCCTGGTATTGCTGCATAGCCAGATCGAACTTCTTGCTTCGCATATAGAAGTCGCCAAACATTTCCCTTCCGGCGGGGAAGTCCTTTTTGTTATTGACGACGCGTTTCATTTCAGCTTCGCCCTCGTCGAAGCGGTTATTAGCGAGCAAGTAATTGGCGAGGTTCTGGACGGCGACGGGACTTGCCGGATCGTTTTTCACACGTTCCCGGAGAATGCCCTCAGCTTTTGCCCTATCATTCTGGCGGGAATAAAGCAGGAACAGAAAATCATATCCGGGCGCCCAGGTCTTATCTGAAGCAAGCATGTCGCGCACCAGGGCTTCGGCCTCCGGACCGCGTTGGGCCTGCGACAGCGCTTCGGCATACCAGCTAATCAAGTCGCGCGAGTGAGGACGGATGCGATTAGCTTTGTCGAAGTTCTTCAGCGCCGCGTCGCGATCGTTCTCCGCCAGATTGACCATGCCTTGAATGCGAACGCCATCGAACGAGTTCGGATCATGCTGGAGAACCTTGCCGTCAAGCTCCTTGATGTCGGCTAAGAAATTCTTGTATTGCTTCGGGTTACTGGCGTAAGCTGCAAGATAAATTTCGGCCAGTTTCGTTTCCGCGTCGGTATTTTCAGGCTTAAGATCTATGGCCCGGCGAAGGAATTTAACGGCCTCACCGTATGCGCCAGGGTCCTGGTAAGCACTGTCAATCAGGTTGAGACCTTCGCGGTAATAGGCTTCAGCGTTTGTCTTATCTTTTGCTATCGCTTTCTGGTACAAAATCGAAGCTTCTTTAAACTTCTTTTTGTCGTGGTATCGATTGCCGGTTGCGATCAGCTTCTCAGGACTCTGCGTGCAGGCAGTTGAGAGCAAAAACGCACAAACGGCCGTTGCGGTCAGGGCAAACTTCATAGATATTGGTGCTTACTTGGATTGTAGGAGATATTGGAGCTATCCGGAAAGCCGGCGCCCAAAGCACTCAAGAATGGAGTGGGCTTAAGGGCTGCAGTTCTCTGGGCCTGAGCCAGGTTCAGCCACCTATAATCAGCGAATAATATGCGAAAGATCGCTTTTTCCGCCATAGCTGTCCTGAGTCTGACCATTTCCGGCCTCACACAGACTCATCGACCAACTCCGGCCCGTCCTGCACCTAAAGCGAAAGCCCCTGAGTTACCGCCGGTACCATTACCCACTGAACCGGGGTTGTATGCCGTTATATACACGTCAATGGGCAACATCGTCTGTCGTTTGTTCGAGAAAGAAGCCCCCAAAACAGTGGCGAATTTCCGCGGCCTAGCCACTGGAACGAAAGCATGGACGGACCCTACGACCGGAAGATTGAAGCACACGGCACTCTATTCCGGGACCACCTTCCATCGGGTAATCCCCGACTTTATGATCCAGGGAGGCGATCCGACCGGAACCGGCAACGGGTCTCCGGGTTACAAATTCGACGACGAGATCCCACCCACTCTGAAGTTTGACCGGCCCGGCATTCTGGCGATGGCCAATTCCGGCCCGAATACCAACGGGTGCCAGTTTTTCATCACGGTGGCTCCGGCCGAACATTTGAACGGCAACTACTCGGTATTCGGAGAAGTCGTGTCAGGTCAAGAAGTTGCGGACGCTATCTCGAAAGTGCCGAGAGATTCGGCCGACAGGCCGAACGAACCGGTTAAGATCACCGCGATTGCCATTCGGACCGTTAAGGCACCTGCCGAAGGTGCAAAACCTCCGGGCAACCAGCCACTCTAGGCGCCCAAGCCCCGCCTCCAGCACGCCTGGCAGAAGATGTCGAGGACACATTTCGGTCCCGACGTTTACCCGACAATCAGTTCCCTCTTTCAGCGATTTCGCGCGCGGTGCGGTGAACACCGGAGGCGGAATCTCTCATGAGAAATGTCCTACCACCCGCCCACTTGCTCTATTCATGGCTCGAATTCCCCCTAACGCGGCGTCCGAAGCGGGCAAGTGGCTCGGGTGGCGCGTTTTGTCGCTTTTCGCGGAGCACCGGTTGACCGTGATCGGACTCGCGCTCCTCGTCACGATCACTGCCGGTTTTGACATCGCGGTTCCCTTCATTACTCGCAGCGTCATCGACGGCGTGATCCGTTCACTTCAGTCGGCGAAGAACGGATCCTTCCGCTCCCTGCTTCTCGCAGCCGGAGCCGTTTTTGCACTTACTGCCGTGACCCGGGTACTGCGTTCCCTCTATAACTACCGGCTGTTTCTGTTGACCTCGCATGCAGAGGACGAGGTAAAGAACGCTGCTTTTTCCAATTTCTTGCACTTAGACGCCGAATACCAAGGCGCCGTCAACACCGGCGAGGTAATTGGCGCTCTCGACCGCGGGAGCACGGCTGTTTATGTCGTTTTATACGAGATCTTCGGCCAGAACCTGCTTCCGCCGACGCTCGTCCTCCTCGGAGTGATGGGGACGCTGTTATGGACCAATCCGTTGATTGCGCTGATCGTCTTTCTACCGCTGCCGGCCTATGCGCTGGCGGTGGGACATCTCTCCGGACGCATGCACCGGCTGGAGTTCCTGATCAGCCACGCCTTCGAGAGAGTCACGAAAGAGTCTTTCGATATCGCGAGCAATGTTCGTGCAGTCAAGAAGTTCTGTCGTGAAAGAGAAGAAGCCCAGACGCAGCGCCAACTCCTGTATCGGGCGCGAAGGCGGCACTACCAGGGAGAACGCTGCTGGGCCGTGATTGAGAACGTGCAAAGTCTCTTCTCAACAGCAGGCCGCGTCGGAGTGATTGGGCTCGGTGGATATCTTGTGCTTACGCATCAGTCCAGCGTAGGCCAATACGTCCTTTACATCGCTCTGCAGGATATGGTCTACGTGCCTATCTCGCAGCTCTCCATCATCCTGCCCAAACTTCGCCGTAACCTGTCGCGAGCGGAAAGGCTGTTCGAGATTCTCGATACCAGGCGAGTGGTCACAGACGCAGCGCATGCAACCGTTCTCCAAGGTCCAAATCATTCCATTGAATTTCGTGATCTCGCGTTCCGTTACGCTGGGGCTGCGCAAGACACGCTCCGCAACGTGAACGTCAAAATCCCGGCCGGCTCGACTGTGGCACTGATCGGACCGAGCGGTTCCGGAAAGAGCACGCTCGTGAACCTTCTCCAGAGGCTCTACGATCCGCAATCGGGGAGTATCCTAATCGATGGCCAAGACCTCCGGCATGTGACCCAGCAGAGTCTTCGAGAGCGGATTGCCGTCGTTCCCCAGGAAGTGGAGTTGTTCTCCCGCAGCATCCGGGATAACGTCGCCTACGGTAAAGACGAGATCACGGAAGAAGAGATCGATCGCGCGGCCGGCATGGCTCAGGCTCAGGGATTCATCTCAACCTGCGACGAAGGTTACGACACTCAGGTGGGTGAGCGAGGAATGAAACTGTCCGGAGGGGAGCGACAAAGGCTCGGGATCGCCCGGGCAATCGTCCGCGATCCAAAAATCCTGATTCTTGATGAAGCCACCAGCCACCTGGACGGCGAAAGTGAAAGATTAATTCAACTTGCGATGGAACGCGTCACGCAAGGCCGGACTTCCTTCATCATTGCCCACCGCTTGTCCACGGTGCGAAACGCTGACCTGGTGGTAGTAGTCGCCAATAACACGGTTGAAGCCGCCGGTACCCACGACGAGTTGTGGGCCAGCAGTCCGACGTACCAGAAACTTCACAGCATTCATTTTGCGGAAAACTCTAAACCGGAAGTGCGACCGGAAGCTACCCTTGATTCCGAACTCTTGGCCGCCGCCGCGAACGACTAGAGCTCACGACTTAGTAAACGATTTCAAAGTCGAAGCGATAACGCCGATGGTAGTTCCCGAAGAACACTCCGTAGTATGGATCCGCGGTGTTACTGTGAACGGCTAAGGCATTGAAGTGGTTCGTCAGGTTGAATCCGGTTACGGAGAGACGAACGGTGTACTTCGGGTTCACCTTGAAGTCCCGGCTTAAACGCGCATCCGCGGAAAAGAAGTTCGGGAAGCGGCTTGTATCTGAGTAAGGCATCCCTACGTAGCGCTGTAGAGCGTCGACTGTAGCATAGGGAAATCCGGTCCGGTATTCCACGATTGGATAGATCTGAAAATTCAGGAAGTGGGGGTCGACATGTCCCCACGTCACGAGGCGATGTCGAATATCACCGGGCAGATACCCGTAGAGATTCGGCCGCACCAGCGGGACAGAAAAGTTGCCGAAGTAATTATCGAATTCGTTCAGGTTTCCTTGAGTACTACCGTGCGTATACGAAAACACCAACTGCCCGTCGTGTGACCAGGTCGCCTTTGCCGTCAGCTCCAGTTGTCTGAAGCGGGACTCCCCGTTACCGTTCAGAACAATTTCTCCCGCCCTGAAATTCGGGTCGAGAACGATGAGCCCGACCGATCGATTGTCGGTGTAGACTGCGCGAAGCCGAAGCAGCTTCGGAAATGCATGTTCCAGTTGCACGTTCCACGTCGTCCCTCGCGGCGAGAAATCACCAGCCACAATCTTGCCTTGGACAAGGAACGAGCGTGGGCCATTCACCTCTCCTATGGTGTTGATGTACTGGAGCGGAGTTCCGATAATGCTTCCGTCGGGTGCATAGTTCGTAATGGTTCTAAGCGGATACCGGCCGAATGTGTAAACGTCCAGCGGAATGTGATCGTAGAACTGACCATAACCGGCTCGGAACACGGTACGCTCGTTGTGAAAGGGCGTCCATGCGAACCCGGCCCGGGGCGCGATCCGAAGGCTCGAGGCAATCTGCTGATGCTCGATTCTTCCCCCCATATCAATCGAAAACTTCGGGGTCAGTGCCCAGTGATCTTGCACATAAGCGGTCACTTCCAGGTCCGTTCGATTGAACGGAAGAGAACTGCTGAAGGTGGTCCGCTGGCGCAAAACTCCATTCAGGTCCTTAATGTCTACGGGACGGAATGTAAATTGACCTTGGTCCCCCGCGGACGTGACGGAGTTACCGACCTTTAACAAATGTGAACCAGCTAAAGTAAAAGGCTTGGGCGAGAAAATCTCGAGCCACTCCGTGCGCCGTGCCTCGCGGCTCTGAGTGGCGAAGTAGTTTCCCTGAGTGCCGGTGGGCGTCAGAACCATATCTGCGCTGCCCTGCGGTCCTACATAGGCGGTGAACCGCTGGAAAGAAATCGAGCTGTCCAGGGTGCCCCCAAGAATCGCCAAGTGGTCTGCGGCTGTCCCGAGGTAGTTGTGCTGCGCATACGTCGGGGTTGTCGGCTGGGGATTGAAGTAATCGGGATTAACGAAGTTGATGTGCTGCGGACTGATATGGAGAGTGGCCGTTATGATTTGCCGCTGGGAAGCAATGAAATCGAGCTGTGTGAAAGAGTTGTAGCGTTCCTGTTTCGACTCGTTATTGGGAAAACCCAAAGTGCGGCTTTGGACCTTATCAAGCAGATATTGCAAAGCCGAGTTAATGTATAGCCGGTTGCGGATGATCGGGCCGCCGAGAACGCCGCGCGGAGTCTCATTCCGTATGCCGCGCATGTGATAACTCCGAATCCGGAAATCCGGAAACGGGTCGTTCAGATCACCGTGCCATTTGTCGCCGCCGCGCTTCGTCTCGACGGCCACTACGGTTTGGGTAAAACGGCCGTACTGGGCGAGAAAAGGAGTGCTCAGGACATTGACCGTTTCCACGGAGTCTTCCGGAACACTTTGACCAAACTTACCCGTTGCAGGATCGGTGACATCGGTCTGGTTTACAACGAGCGAGCTGCGTTGTTCGCCTTGCCCGTCCAGCTTCAACTCGCCATCCGGCGAACGCACGATTCCGGGTACCAGAGGCAGTGTGTCCGTGACGGAACGGGGGTTGGTCGGCAGCGGTTTCATCTCCGAAGGCCGGAGTTCGTTGTTTTCGGAGGAGCTCTGCTCGATCTTCGGTGCCGTGTCCTTGACCTCGATCTCCGAATGCTGCATCGTCGGCTCAAGAACGAGGGTTGCTTCGGAGGTCGGGCTCTTGCCTGTTTCTACTGTTCCCGTCTTCTCGGCAAAACCCGCTTTATTAGCCGAGATGCTGTACGTTCCACAAGGGACATTGTCAAAATCGGCGGTACCGCTGGTCGCGGTGCTATGGTCTAGAGCCGGCCCGGTTCCCAACTGGACACGAACCTGAACGTCGTAAATAGGACTTTCTTGAGAGTCTTTGACGTGCACGCGAAGCTGAGTCACCCGGCATGCCTGACCAAAAGCCGAAGAAGTCAGACCAAAGGCAAGGAGGGCGACGACGTAAAGGAAGGGCGAGCCAACTCGAACAGTGCGCTCGAGGGTACCTGTGCCGGAAATAGCTCGCATCCTACGTAAGAACATAGAGAGTCGTAAGATCGTACGATATTTTTTTGAGCCAAAGGACATATAAGCCCCCTATTTCTTCCCCGATTGCTTGATCACCTATATCGGCAGTTCAGGAACGAAGTTCATACTAGTAGGCCCAGGACTATGGGCCGTCGAAGACAATAGAGATGTCGGCAGATAAACAAATGAGAGTTGACAAATGGCTTTGGGCGGCGCGCTTTTTCAAAACGCGCTCACTTGCCGCTCGCAATTGTGAACTGGGACGGGTGAAGTTGAACGGGCAGGGTCTAAAACCATCCCGAGAAGTGAAAGCCGGGGATTTCCTCCATGTCACGAATGGGAGCGGCGAATTTGACGTGGAAGTGCTGTCTCTGAGTGACATGAGAGGGCCGGCCAGCGTGGCGCAAACCCTGTATCGCGAGACCGAAGAAAGCAAAGAGGCGCGACGGAAAGCGGCCGAGGACAAGAAGTCCATGCCCGTTTTTGAAGTGCTGAGTGACGGCAGACCGTCGAAACGGGACCGCCGCCAGTTGATTCGGGTACGCGGACGAGCTTAGTTTGGCGGAGCGCGGCGAGACAACTGCTCTTACCGGCACTTTGCGTTACCCTGCGAGATGCCCTATCGCATCGACATCCGCTGTCCACCTCCGGACGCGCTTGACCTGCTGGTGCAATTCGGGGCGCTTGATCTTGAGCAGGTCGACAACGGGATTGCGGCAATTCTCCCCGATGGCGTGCCGCAGGCCACGGTAGCGGCTGCACTTGGGTCACCCGGCGTGATTTTTTCACCGGCGGTCGCCAGGGATAACGGGTCTGTCTGGCTACTGAGTCCGCGAGCCGTTCGTATCGGGGGTGTCCTGATTGCGCCACCCGAAGCGAGCGTGCCGCCGGAAGCGCTCAGGTTAACCGATTCGAATGCCTTTGGAACCGGACATCATCCAACCACGGCGCTGTGCATCGAGGCTCTCGAAGAGATCTTGACGGTCGAACGTCTCGATAGCGTGCTCGACGTGGGCACGGGATCGGGCATTCTTGCCTTAACGGCGCTCACCATGGGCGTCCCGCAAGCCGTTGGCCTGGATATCGACGCCGGTGCTCTCGAGGCCGCTGCGGACGAATGCGCGCCTGAATAATCTGGCAGACCGGCTGCAACTCAGGTTAGGCGGCCCCGATGCTGTTGCCGGCAAGTGGCCGCTTGTCATCGCTAATGTGCTCGCCGCTCCTTTGATCGATATGGCACCGGTTCTCGTTCAGCGAATGGGGAGGGGTGGGCGACTGGTTCTCTCCGGAATCGCATCGTCTTTGGAGCCAGAGGTACGGCAGGCCTACCAGCATTTCGGAATCCGGCATATCCGCTCAGAGACGCGCGCCGGGTGGGCAGTGCTGATCGGTCAAGCTTCCTGGTAACGGTTGCCGTTAGCGCAGAACACCAGTTATTTGGGCTGCAGTGCTTTGACGGTCTTCAGGAGTTGAGTACGATCAACCGCCACACCGGAAAGCCATATTTTGGCGATATTGCGTGTTGCTGTAATGTCTTCAGTCGGGTCGCCGTTAACGAGAAGAAGATCGGCGCGAAGGCCGGGAGCGATACGTCCCCGGTCAGGCAACCGCCAGACGCGAGCAGGCACTGAGATCGCAGCTCTCAGAGCTTCTTTTGAAGACAACCCACACCGGACAAGCAGTTCGAGCTCTTCATGTAGGCTGGCTCCAAAGGAGACGCCCGGATTCCCCGCATCCGTGCCGGCCAGAATGACAGATCCTACCTTGACCAAGAGCGGAATCGAAGCAAATGCGCCGACACAATCGTCATGCCGCTTCGGTGTGCCGACGGATTTATTGAGTCTCTTCACCTCTGCTTCGGGAAGCCACGGTGCAATCAGTCGATCGCGGTTAAGTGCGCTGTTATCCGGTAGTCCGCACAGGTTTACCAGTTCAGTGAGGGTGGGAATGATGAAGGCGCGGTGCGAAACGAACATCTGCCCGAAATCGGGAGCGGCCACGCCATTGATAAACACATGCGCAATGCCGTCGGCGCCCGTCTCGAGAGCGTCACGAATCGCACCTGGTCCTTCACCCGCGTGAACGACCGTAAGTTTGCCCCGGGCATGGGCGGCTTTGACCACCGCTTCCATCGTCGCCTTCGGCAGACGTGGCATTTCTCCGCCGAAGTCCTCGTAGATGATCTTGATAAGATCCGATCCCTCGGCGATCCGGTCATCGACAAAGGCTTGCGCTTGCGCCGGGTCATCAAGGGTCGGTATCGGTATCCCAAACTCGGTTCCATGGCCGCCTTTGACTGTCACGCAGATACCCGCACTTAGAAAGTCCGCGGATTCGCCCGGAGGTGTCGCGCGCACCCGCTCGTGTATTTCGCGAGGAGTATTGCCAGGTCCGGCAGTGAAAAGGTCGATGACTGTCGTGACACCGAACAGCGCCGCGGTTCGTAGAGTGTACTCGCCGTTGCCGATATGCGCGTGCGACTCGAAAAGGCCGGGCAAAAGGGTCGAACCTTTCGCATCGACAATCACGGCATTGGAGGGAGGCTTGATTTTACTGGCAACAGCGGTGATCTTCCCAGAGGCGACGAGGACATCTCGAACGCCGAGCATTTCTTCGCCATCAAATACGCGAGCACCGCGTATTAAGAGTGGATCCGCGACGCAAAGAAACCCAAGCGCGAGCAACAGAATGCCTGTGGCGGCCGCTCTGGGCATTGGTAGGGAAGGAGTATATCACCGATGGAGAGCATCTCTCGCTAGCTCCAGGGCAGTGGGTTCAGTGCACTACGGCAGCCCCGACCCAGCCGGCGACGTAGGGAGCTATGTTGTTTTCGACCGAACGAAACTCCTCTGGCGTCAGTGGCAATTTGTGCCATGCCTGCAGAGTCTCGGAGGGCAAGTTGCCGGGAACGGCCGCATCGCTTCCGTACAGAATCCTTTGTGTACCAATCTGGCGAATTCGCCTCGCAATGAGATCCGCTTTGTCCTCCCACATGCCCGCGATTGCGATGCCGCAGACATCGAAGTACACGTTCTTCATGCGTGGATCTTTGCGCTCAATCGCTTCCGTGAAAACGGACAGAGCTTCATCGACCGCCGGGTCATCGTAGCCGCCGCCCCCGGCAAGATGGGCAATCTGTACGATCACGTCCGGAGCCTCAGGCAGGAGTTGGTCCAGAAACACGCGTGCTTCCTTTGCTCCATAAGGACGGTGATGATCGATATTGGCGTGCATGTGTACCGTGATTGCCATGCCATGGCGATTGGCAGTGCGGAACACCTGACGCACCCGGGCCACATGTTCAGGGTTATCGACATCCACATCAGAATTTCCGAAATGGAGTTTGAGCCCGGTGCGCAGGTTCGGATCCTTCGCGCAACGTGCGATCTCCTTATTGCGTACGGTCTCAGTGGGTCAACGCTACAGAATCCAATCAACCGGTCAGGAAATCTCGCCACCTGAGCGCTAGTCCAGTCGTTCTCCGCCTTGACGTGCGCGTATTCGTTAGGAACCCGTGGTTTGTTTGGATTGGAAAAGCTGTAAGCGACGGAGAGTACGACGGCTCGCTGAATTCCAGCGGCATCGAGTTGCGCAATAAGGTCGCTCGCGGTAATTCCTTTCGGTCCTGGAGTAGATCTGGCGCCTGCTTCCGGACTATATAGGTGCTGGTGATAGTCGATGATCTCGGCGAATGAGATAGAAGGGATCAGCGTGCCGAGAATGACCGTGGTGATTGGGAGAGCGTATCGCATAATCACCGCCATAAATCGAAATCACCCCTTCGTAACCGTCTGCAGCTCAGATGCGCTCTCGATCCCGCTTGCCATTTCAGGCAACACGCCAAGCTGAATATAGATAGGCCGGATCACCTCTCGCAAGCGGGGCAACTGCCGCGCGAACAGACCAGCACCCAGTATGCATAGGATCCCGCTCGCCGTGACCGTTATGGGAGCACCAAATCTCTCGGCCAAAACTCCGGCTAGCAAGCTTCCGAATGGCGACATACCAGCAAACGCCATGGCATAGAAAGACATGACGCGACCACGCTTCTCGTCCTCCACGATCGTCTGGAGAAGCGTGTTGCTTGCAGCCATCTGCCGCATCATGCCGAATCCGGCCACCAGCAGAAGCAGGAGAGAAAGCCAGACCATGTGAGACAGCCCGAACCCGATCAAGGCTCCGCCGAAGATGGCGGCCGATATCGGGATGACGCGGCCCAGTCCCAGCACGGTTCTCCGCGCGGCGAGCATGAGCGCACCCGCGAGAGCGCCTACTCCTATTGCAGCCATAAGATAGCCGAGCGTATGAGGGCCGCCATGAAGAACACGCGCAGCAAACACCGGCATCAGCACCGTATAGGGCATCCCGAGCAGACTGACAAGCGCGAGAAGAAGGAGTATGGAACGAATGGGAAGCGACTGCGAAACGTACCGCCACCCCTCTCTCATCTCGGCCAGAGCGCTCCTGTTCGGCCCGGTGTCGTTCCTTCAAAGTGACGCGCATCGCGACAAGCGAGGCGATCACGGCGAGATAGCTGATGCCATCAATCAGAAAACAATAACCTTCGCCAACAGCCGCAATGATCAAGCCAGCGATGGATGGGCCAATCAATCGCGCTGCGTTCACCATGGAAGAGTTGAGAGCGATCGCGTTCGCCAGGTCCTCGCGATGGTCCACCATTTCGACCAGGAACGCCTGCCGTGCCGGCATGTCCAAGGCGTTTACTACGCCCTGCAACAACATGAGAGCAATGATCTGCCACATGTTTATGGTGCCCGTGAGTGCAAGGACAGCCAGCAGGAAGGACTGGATCATCGATACTACCTGGGTCACAATCAGCGTGCGGTGCCGGTCCCAGCGATCAATCCAAACGCCCGCGATCGGAGCAAGCAGAAATAGCGGGATGCTTCCGGCAAAACTACTGACACCCAACAGGAATGGCGACCGGGTGAGCCGGTACACAAGCCAGCTTGTTGCGATCCGCGTCATCCACGTGCCAATAAGGGAAACGCTTTGCCCTGCAAAAAAGAGGCGGTAATTGCGGGATTGCAGAGCGCGGATTGCGAAGCGAAATGAGCTCGGCTCGCTCTTGTGAACTCATGCTAAAGCCGGTTCATCATGGCCGTGGCCGTCGATTCGAAGTACACGTGCAGCAGGCGCCGCGCTTCGTCCGGCATGGGAACTGAGTCGAGTGCTTTCTCCATAAGCTGCATCCAGCGATCTCTTGCCGCCTGGTTCACCGGAAACGGCGCATGCCGCATCCGAAGCCGCGGATGTCCGCGTTGTTCCAGGTATCGTGGTGGACCGCCGAACCGATAGATCAGAAAATTACGCAGGCGTTCTTCTGCACCTGGGAAATCCTCTTGCGGGTACAAGGGACCGAGAATGTCGTCCGCGGCAACCTGGCGGTAGAAAGCTTCCGATTAGCTGCTCAAAACCCTCTTCGCCGATCGCGGAATAAACCTCGTTCTCCTCCACGGACACGATGCTAGCATCCGGCCGCGAACACTTGACAGTCGCTATTCCTGCTGTTTGGGCTGTGTATCTTTGTTCTGCGACTTGCTTCGGCTGCGATACTCTTTTTCGAGAGTCAGGTCCATGCGCTCGCTGCCAAGTTCAAGGACCAGCGTCTTATCGTGGCTATCGATCGTCATCTTGTACGGGCCGTCTTGAGTGTCGTATTCGTCGAAGAACGTTAACTGGTCGTTCTCGATTTTATAGCGGCCCGCTCCGGGTATCCGGCTGTCCCTGGATGTAGATCTTCTTGACGAACCGTTCGTCGCTTCCAAGCGTCAACGTTCCCCGGCATTCCTGCGGATGGGGCGTACCGTCGAAACAGGGATGGTCGGTCGGGAACCCATTGGCGGTGACGATCTTTGTGTATTCCCATCCATCAGGATCCTGCAGGAGATTGAGTTCGTCCGTACTCACGAAACCATGCAGATACGGAACTGAGACGGCAAGCGATACGCCTAGTAGCAAGACTATACGCCGGGCAGCCATTAGCGATGAGTCTAGCTCAGTGAGTCATTGAATAGAGGATGTAGTTCACGCCTATGCGTACTCCCAGGGCCGAGTACTCTTCCGGATAGCCGGGAAAGTCCGCCCACTCCCATGAATCGCCCAGATCCGAATTGAACGCTGCCGCTACCATCACCCTGCCCTTATCGTCGTAGATACCGCGCCACTGGGCCACGTAGCCGTCGTTACGGTAGGGCACGCCGGTCCGCACTGCCCATTCACCCGGAACCTGGTAGCGGTCGTCGAGATCGTAAACGGTATGAAAGATCGGATCCTTGTCCGGCACTTCAATGATCTGGCGGTCCGGAAAAACCCGCTTCATGCTCTGAATGAATACTTCCCAATCGCGAGTCCCCCAGAAGTCATCGCACATCAGAAACCCGCCGCGAAGAAGATACTCGCGAAGGGTGCGTGCCTGCTGATCGGTCAGGTCCCACTCACCTACAAAAACGGCATACAGCCAGGGGTAATTGAACACGTCATTTCTGTCGTCCAGGTTGACGGGCTGCTCGACGGATCGCACCTGTAACCGGGTCAGGCGGCGTACGGCTTGCACGAAATGACGGTCAGAGCGGGGATAATCGTTCGTCCAACTCGCATGGCCCTGGGTCCAGTCCCAGCCAGCATGGCGGAAGTGCGCGTCGGGAATGGAAGGGTACATGAGCCGCGCAAAGATCCACTCCGTTTTCTCTGCGAAGTCAGGAGGTAACGGAATTTGAGTAAGTCGATACTCGTCGCCCGGATATTCCCGGAATGGCATCGGCTTGTCGCGTTCCACTGCGTACAGGGCACTCAGCAACAGCAGACCAGCGCCGAGCCGTAACAAAGTAATGTGGTGTCGCAAGGCCCAGCCTCGCCCTGAGCATAACATCGGCTTTCGAGGCACGTCCGAGACAGCTCAATACCCGGCACCCTTTGTGGTCGGATAGCCCTTTTCAACCCAGTCGGTATGCAGGTTAGTCGGAATATGGACGACGCTGACATGCTCGAAGCCTAGTTCCCGTAAGGCCCGGTAAGCGGGGCGCACATTCGGGCAGCGATCAAACGGGCAACAACCGCAATAGACGACGATGGCATGTTCCCGAGGGATGTTGCGCACAACCGCCTTGAGTTGCTCAATGCCTTCTCCCTTTGCATCCGGCCCGGCAAAGATAGCTCCCTTGATGTGAGCACCGACGAAAAGCGAATGGTAACCGGCGTAGAGCAGGGTAGGCCGTGGGCGATTTGATTTGGCGAGCAGGCCGGCAAGTTCCTCCGGTGGCATCAACGCGTCGGGAGGCAGCGGTTCCCCGGTTTTTGGCGCTTCTGCCTGAACCTGAAGCGTAGAACTCGCCAGGGCGAAAATAAAGAGTAACGGCAGTAAACCCAGGAGCAGTCGCCTCGCCATACTACGATTGAAGCACCGACGCTCGTCAGAATGCGTATTTCGCTTTTCATAACCTGCTACAACGATCTTCTTTTTGCTGACACAGGCGTGGCCGTCGTTCGAACGCTCGAACGGCTGGGCCATCAGGTAACGTTTCGTACCGAGCAGACCTGCTGCGGGCAGATGCATTACAACACCGGGTATCAACGCGAAACAGTCCCGTTGGTTCGCAAGTTTGTCGAGACGTTCGCGAACGACGAAGTGATCTGCTCCCCTTCCGCTTCCTGTGTCGCGATGATCCGGGATCATTACTGGAAGGCGGCCCGCATGGCAGACGATCCGGAACTCGAAGCGAAGGTGATGGAGATTGTGCCGCGCGTGTTCGAGTTCACCGAGCTATTGGTGAACAAGCTTGGCGTCGAGGATGTGGGAGCTTATTACCCGCATCGGGTTACGTACCATCCGTCCTGTCACTCGTTACGATTGCTGCGGGTAGGTGATGCCCCGCTCCGGCTGCTGCGCAATGTCGGCGGCATCGACCTGATCGAACTGCCGAATAGTGAAGAGTGTTGCGGGTTCGGCGGCACCTTCGCTATCAAGAATCCGGATACGTCGTCCGCGATGCTCGCCGATAAAGTTCGCTGCGTCCTGAACACAGGGGCGGAAATGTGCACCGCCGCCGATAATTCATGCTTGATGCATATCTTCGGATCGCTTCATCGCCAGCGAACGGGAGTGAAGACAGTGCACATAGCGGAAATTCTGGCGTCCACTCGAACGGCTGCGGCGCAGACCCCCACCTTCACTCACGCCTCCGCAAAAGAAGGAGGCATGGAGTGAGCGTTCGCGTCGGGTCCTCTGCCACGTCGTCGCCGTTCCCCAAAGCTGCAGCGGCCGCGCTCGATGATTCTCAGCTCAGGCGCAACGTCAAGCACGCCACTGACATCATCCAGTTAAAGCGCAAGAACATGACCGGCGAATTGCCGGATTGGGAGGACCTGCGCACATCCGGCCACGCCATTAAGAACCACACGCTGCGCTACCTCGACGTTTATCTCGAGGAGTTCGAAAGAAACTTCACGGCCCAGGGCGGAGTGGTCCATTGGGCGCGCGATGCCGATGAAGCAAACGACATCATCACCGGCATCATAAAAAAGAAGGCCGCCCGCGAAGTCATCAAGGTGAAAACGATGACTTCGAACGAGATTAAGCTCAACGAGCATCTCGAAGCGAACGGTATTACGCCTTCTGAAACCGACCTGGCTGACCTGATCGTGCAGCTTGGAGACGATCGCCCTTCGCACATCGTCGTTCCTGCTCTTCACATCAATCGCGTACAGATTCGCGAGATCTTCGAGAAGCACATGCCGCTCAAAGAACTCGGCATGGAAGGGCTCACGGATGCGCCGGAACAGCTCGCAGAAGCCGCGCGGCGTTATCTCCGGCACAAATTCCTCACCGTCAATGTAGGTATCAGCGGCGCCAACTTCGCGGTTGCGGAAACAGGGTCGCTCGTCGTTGTGGAGAGCGAGGGCAACGGCCGTATGTGCCTGACGCTCCCGGACCTTCTGATCTCGATTGTCGGGATCGAGAAGCTTATTCCCACGTTCCAGGATCTCGAGGTCTTCCTGCAAAGCCTGCCGCGTTCCTCAACCGGTGAGCGCATGAACCCATACAACTCCATCTGGTCTGGAGTAACCCCGGGGGATGGACCACAGGAGGTGCATGTCGTTCTTCTCGACAACGGGCGCACAGGGTTGCTTGCTGAGGAGGAGAGCCGCGAGACGCTGAACTGTATACGCTGCGGCGCCTGTCTGAATGCCTGTCCCGTGTACCATCAGACCGGCGGGCATGCGTACGGCTCGGTTTACCAGGGGCCGATCGGAGCGATCATTACGCCGCAACTGCAGAGTCTTGAGCATTCGCGATCGTTGCCGTATGCGTCTTCACTTTGTGGCGCCTGTTATGACGTCTGCCCGGTGAAGATCAACATCCCCGAGATCCTGATCATGCTCCGAGGCAAGATCGTCCGCGAAGATCAAAGCACTTTTCTCGGCAAGTTACATCCCGAAAACATTGCGATGCAGGCAATGGCCCTTGTTTTTGCGAGTTCCGGCCTGATGACCGCGGCCGAGGGACTGGCGCGAGTGGCGCAGTTTCCATTCGTTCACAATGGCGCCATCCGTCATCTCCCCGGGATGCTGTCGGGCTGGACGCAAACGCGGGATCTGATGCCCCTGCCCAAGCAGTCATTCCGGCATTGGTGGGACGAAAGGGAGTCGAAGCGTAACCGTGGCCGGAAATAATGCCCGAACTTATATCCTGAACCGCATCAAAGTCGCTCTGGATGCAAAGGACAACAATCGAGCGGAACTATGCGCGGCGGAGTGGCACGAAATTCCGCGGTATTATCGCCGGTTCAGCCAGTTGGCAGAGCCCGAACTGATCTCCTTATTCGACAGCAGGCTGCGGCACTACAACGGCACACCGTTCTACAGCGAAGGCAACGTGAGTGAGGATATTGCCAAGATTCTCGCTTCACGCGCCAAGCGAGTTCTGATTGTGCCTCCCGCGTTTCCCCAAGAATGGCGTCCGGCTGGGTTCATGTTCATTCCTGATGAAAACCTCTCAAAGGAACAGCTTGACCTGAACGATGGCGTCGTGACCATGTGCGCGCTCGGAATCGCTCTCACCGGCACCGTCGTGCTCGAGAGTTCGCGAGAGCAGGGACGCAGGGCCGCGACACTGATACCCGATTACCATCTTTGCGTCTTGCGGCGTGAGAATATCGTTGAATTCGTGCCGGAGGCGATTCGAAAGCTGGAGGGCACGAAAGACCGGCCGTTGACGTTCTTCTCCGGCCCCTCAGCGACTGTCGACATCGAGATGACTAGAGTTCGAGGCGTTCATGGTCCAAGAACCCTGGATGTCCTAATTGTCTAAATCAAATTGACCCTCAAATCTCGTACGACGAACGCCCTGTGGGAGGCGATCACCCGGGTCGATAAATCGAAGATCAACAGCATATGGATAGCGCTACGGAACTCGCTCGCGGTGGCTATCCCTCTCGGCATTGGCATTGAGCTCGGGAATCCGTCGGGTGCGGTCGCTATCACCACGGGCGCACTGAACGTCTCTTACTCGGACGGAACCGACGCTTATTCGCAACGCGCTCGCCGCATGCTGACCTGGAGCCTTCTGGGTGCGTTCGCCGTATTCCTGGGCAGTGCGACAGGGCGGCTGCACATCATCTCCGTTGCAATCGCCATGGCGTGGGCGTTCATCGCCGGCATTCTGGTTTCCATCAGTACGCGCGCAGGCGATCTGGGGCTGAATACGCTGGTCGCCCTGATTGTTTTTGCCGCCCGCGGGCCGACCACCTTGGGCGGGGCAGTGGATGCGGCCCTCCTGGTGCTGGCGGGTGGATTGCTCCAGATGACCTTCGCTCTCCTTCTCTGGCCGGTCCACCCGCATGAACCCGAGAAACGCGCGATTGCGGCGGCCTATCGCGATCTGGCGGAGAACCTTGCGCCCTCGACTGAACGAGTGCTGGCGGCAACGCTCGCAACTCCCACGCGCGAGGTGCAGGAGTCCTTGGGTGCGCTCGGGCGCGACCATACGCCCGAAGGCGAGCGCCTCCGCGTTCTCGCCGACCAGACAGATCGCATCCGGCTCTCTTCCTTCCAACTCGGCAGGATGCGCTTTCAACTCAACGGCTCGAGAGAGCGGATGGGCCAGGATGTCGACGCGGTTTTTGAGGTTGCGGAACGCCTGCTACTCTGCGTGTCCGACTGCCTCACGGGCAAGGAGCGCCGTAAGGATCTGGCAGGTCTCGTCGGCGAGGTCAACGCTGCCGTGGCCGCACTGCGCGAACGCATGGTTCCGCACGACGGCTTTGCCGTTGATGTAGCCGCAGCCGTCGACGTGTTCGTGGGACAACTGCGCAGCGTTGCCAGATTGGCCGATAATGCCACACCAGAGGGCGAAGAGGAGTCTCTGGAACGGGAATCGGTCATGCCCCTTCGGCTGCGTGTTGGCGCCTGGATTGAGACCGTTCGCGCCAATCTGAGCTTCCGCTCGGCTGTGTTCCGGCACGCACTCCGCCTTACCATTTGCGTGGGACTCGCTGACGCTATCGGGCATAGCATCAGTTGGGACCGCAGTTACTGGATTCCCATGACGGTCGCGGTCATTCTGAAACCGGATTTCACCACGACCGTGAGCCGCGGCGCGCTCCGGCTCCTCGGAACAGTGACTGGTCTGATGCTTGCGACCGTCGTCTACCATGCGACACCGAGCACGGCTCTTACTCAACTCCTGCTGGTCGGCCTTTTTACCTTCGCGCTTCGCATGTATGGACCAGCCAACTATGGAGTTTTCAGCATCGCCGTCAGCGGCCTGATCGTGTTTCTGATCGCCGAAACCGGCGTTGCCCCGGGGGAAGTCGTCTGGCTTCGGCTTCTCAATACGACGGCGGGCGGGTTGTTTGCGCTGTTGGCTTATGGGCTCTGGCCCACTTGGGAGCGAACGCTGGTTTCAGACACCCTGGCCGACATGATCGATGCAACCAGGGTTTACTTCCAGGCAGTGATTCAGTCGCTCGGCGAATCCGCGGAACACGCGATGGTTTCAACGGTCGAGGCAGGTCAATCCTGGCGGCGTGCGCGTTCGAATGCGGAGACTTCGGTAGATCGAACCGCGGCAGAACCCCAGATGTCCTCGGACAAAGTGGATTGCTTAAGCTCAATTCTGGCCAGTTCGCATTCGCTTGCCAACGCAATGGCGGCTTTGGAAGCCGGGTTTCTCCATTCGTCCATGCGAACGGTCCCGCCGGCTCTCGACCAGTTCGCGCGCGACGTGGATTTCACGCTGTATTACCTGTCTGCCGCGCTGAGAGGGTCGGCGGCCGCAAGCCAGACTCTCCCCAAGCTGCGGGAAGACCATCGGCGGCTCATCGAGGCTCGCCAAAGTCTGGGCGATGCGGACGAATTTGTCCTGCTCGAAACGGATCGGATTACCGTCACCCTGAACACTCTGCGGGAACAGGTAATGCGCTATGTCGGCATCGCGGAAGCGACTGCTCCAGTTGCTACACCAACAACGTATCCGGCGTAATCGGCAGATCGCGGACGCGTTTTCCGGTTGCGTGGAAGATGGCGTTGGCGACGGCCGCAGCCGAGCCGGTGATACCAATTTCACCGATACCTTTGGCCCCGATGGGATTGATGTGCTCGTCCTTTTCTTCCACCCAGAGCGCCTCCATCTGTCCAATGTCCGCGTTCACGGGTACGTGGTATTCAGCCAGGTTATTGTTCACCCAGCGGCCCAGCCGGTGGTCCATCATGGCGTGCTCGTGGAGGGCCATGCTGACACCCCAGACCATTCCGCCCAGCAATTGACTTCGAGCAGTCTTGGCGTTCAGAATTCTTCCGGCACCGAAGCAACCGACCAGGCGCGAGACTTTAATCTGTCCAAGCTCCGCGTCGACACGCACCTCGGCGAACTGGGCACCGAATGCGTACATCGAATACCGTTCCTTCTCGCCGCCGGGCTTGGCGTCGGCTTTCCCTTCCACGCTTCCCTGCCCGCTTCGGCTTAGCAGTTCCCCAAAGGTCTCGCCCTTCGAAGGATCGGTCCGGGAGAACAACCGCCCATTCTGAAGAACGACGTCCTGCGCGCTGACACCGGAGAGCGGTGAGCGCGCATCGCTGACAGCCATCTGGACCAATTTTTCGCGCAGTGCCTGCGTCGCCAGATAGACAGCCGAGCCGGTGCTGGCGGCTGTTTGCGATCCGCCCGAAACCGGCGTCTGCGGCAGTTCGGTATCGCCCAGACGGAACTTCACTTTGTTGATCGGCACGCCGAACGAATCACCTGCGATCTGGGTCATGATCGTGTAGGTTCCCGTTCCTATATCCTGCGTCCCGGCGTCTACCGAGAACGTGCCGTCAGCGTTGAGCCGCGCCGAGGCCGAAGAGGGGCTGCGGCGCGTCGGATATTCGGAAGTCGCCATGCCCCAGCCCACCAGCACGTTTCCGTCGCGCATCGACCTGGGTGCAAACGGCCGCCGGCTCCATCCAAAATGATCCGCTCCCACGCGGTAACACTCACGCAGGGATTTACTTGACCACGGCAGCTTTTTTTCCGGATCAGTGTCGGCGTAGTTCTTGAGCCGGAACTCGACCGGATCCATCTTGAGCTGGTACGCCATCTCGTCCATGGCGGCCTCGAGCCCATACGTCCCCGGAGCTTCGCCGGGAGCCCGCATAAATGAAGGCGTACCCATGTCCGACTTCACGAGCTTGTGCATCGGTCGCATTATTAGGAGTCTGATACAGCATCCGTGCCGGCATGCTGGCCGTCTCGGCATACTCATCGAAAGACGAAGTGTGCGCAATCGTTTCGTGACTAAGCGCAGTCAGCGTTCCGTCTTTCGCGAGACCAGCCGTAACCGCTTGCCGGGTCTCGGAGCGGAAGCCCAGCATTCCAAACATCTGCGGACGCCGCAGTTCCAGCTTCACCGGACGGTTCAACTGCTTGGCTGCCATTGCGGCCAGCACTACGTGGGACCAGACCGGCCCCTTGCTGCCGAAGCCGCCTCCGAGATAAGGCGAGAGAACATGGACATTTTCGGGCTTCAAACCGAACAGTGAAGCCACGCGCCCACGGCACGAAAACACACCTTGTGTCGCATCGTAGAGCGTCAGATGATCGGGACCGTCCCAAACCGCAATGGTGGCGTGCGGCTCCATCGGGTTATGAACTTCGAACGGAGTGCGGTAAACCTGGTCCAGCTTCAGCTCGGCCTGCGATAAGCCAGCCTGCATGTCGCCGCGTTTGCTCGCCGCAGGATCACCGGCGCCGCCCACCTTCTGCGGCATATAGGCCGAGGAGAGGCGAGATTCCAGCTCCACCTCGGGCCGCTGCGATGCATAGCGAATTCGCACCAATTGCGCGGCTTCCACGGCATTTTCGAAGCTGTCGGCCACCACCAACGCGACCGGCTGGTTCGCATAGCGAACCACATCATCCTGAAGCACTTGCACCAGCCGTCCGGTGGGTGGTGCTTTTGGTTGACTCTGAAGCTGGGGCAGCTTTGGCGCGTTAAGGTGTGTCATCACGGCCACCACGCCCTGGCTCCCTTCCGCCGCTTTCGCATCAATGGAGGCGATTTTGCCCTTCGCGACCGTACTGGTCACTATCACAGCGCGTAGAGCATTCGGTATCTTGTGCTCGTACGCGTAAGTGGCACGCCCTGTTACCTTCAGGCGGCCGTCAATGCGGTCGATCGGCTGACCTACTAATTCCGGCATTCCCTAAACCTGTTGTTTCCTTTTTGAGCTCTAAGCCTGCGACATAGCCGCCGCGGTTCCAACCGCACGGACAATACTGCGGCGCGCGAGCTCTATCTTGAAATCGTTTCCGCCGTAGCCTTTCGCCTCTTTGAGTTCCGCTTCCGCAGCGGAGCGCAACACGTTCGCCTCCGGCTTCTTCCCGGCCAAAGCTTTCTCGGCTTTCTCCGCGCGCCACGGTTTATGTGCCACGCCGCCAAGCGCAATGTGTGCGCGCCGGATGGTTCCGCCCTCTTCCATGTCGAGCGCCACCGCAACAGAGACTAAAGCGAAGGCATACGATTGCCGGTCGCGCACTTTCAGGTAATACGAACGTTTTGCATATGGCATTGCCGGAACGTCGATGGCCGTAATCAACTCGCCGGGCAGCAGGTTCGTTTCGTGCTGCGGCGTATCGCCCGGAAGCCGGTGGAACTCAGACATGGCAATCGAACGTGAACCTTTCGGCCCGGTGACCTGGACCTGGGCGTCCAACGCGGTGAGCGCGATGCACATGTCGCTCGGATGTGTGGCGATGCAGGATTTGCTGGCGCCCAAAATGGCGTGAATCCGGTTTACACCCTCGATCGCGGCACATCCGCTGCCCGGAGTGCGCTTGTTGCATTCTTCGTAGCTCGGGTCATAGAAGTAGTAGCAGCGGGTTCGCTGCAGCAGGTTGCCGCCCATGGTGGCCATGTTCCGCAACTGCTGGGAAGCGCCGGCAAGTATCGCCTGACTTAAAACCGGATACCGGGTCCGAATCAGCTCGTGATTTGCCGCATCTGTATTTCTCGCGAGCGCGCCCATCCGGATTCCGCCGTCGTGCTCGGTGATCTCTGTCAAGGGGAGACGATTGATGTCGACGAGCTGAGCAGGCCGCTCAACACCCATCTTCATGAGATCGAGGAGATTTGTCCCGCCTCCAATGAAGCGCGTCTCGGGGTTGGCCGCGAATGCCTTGACGGCGTCGTCCACACTGGCGGCACGGGTGTAAGTAAACGGTCTCATGCGATCTTCCCTTCGTGCACTGCCCTGACAGCAGCCACAATCCCGGCATACGCGCCGCAGCGGCAGATGTTTCCGCTCATGCGTTCCTTGATTTCTTCGTCCGTCAGGTCGACGTTCTTGATTACCGAGAGGTTCTGGGTCACGAAACTCGGCGCACCAGCCTTCACCTCGTCGAGAAGCGCAACGGCGGAGCAGATCTGCCCTGGCGTGCAGTAGCCGCACTGCAAACCATCGTGCTCGATAAAGGCGGCTTGCATCGGATGCAGATCAGCGCCTTTGGCGAGCCCCTCAATGGTGGTAATCCGGTCGCCATCGTGCATCGCGGCAAGAGTCAGGCAGGAGTTGATTCGCCGCCCGTTTACCAGAACCGTACACGCTCCGCACTGGCCGTGATCGCAGCCCTTCTTCGTGCCGGTCATTTGCAGATTCTCCCGAAGGAGATCGAGCAGAGTGGTTCGGGAGTCGATCTTCAGCTTGTGCTCCTGACCGTTAATGGTCAGACTGCAATCGAGTGACGGGGTAGCTGATGCTGGTGGCTGCGCTTCCGCGGGAAGCACGGCGGCTGCACCTGCCAATGCACTTCCTACAAAAGCCCTGCGGCTGACGCCTGATGCATCCGGCGCCTGGTCTAATTCATTTTCTTTCATGTCCACCTGTCGAGTCGCGGCTATGCGGTAGCTGCGCCGCTAGACATTGGATATGGTTCGCGCCGGATTGTGACGTGCGACTTACGGTCAGCGCAGCACGCCTTTTTGTGCTACTCCGATTGCTTTAGGTGACCGTGGCTGTGGCGATGGCTGGCTCTTCGACTACATCGGCGAGGCCGCTCGTCTTGGCATAGGATCGCAGCACTTCGGCCACACTCCAGGCCTGGGCACAACAGCCGCGGGGAGTGAAGGGTGGCTCGGCATCGAAGATCTCGCTGATCGATCCGACGCAGGCGGTATTTAAGTGTGCCTGAAGCCCTTTCAGAAAACCTTGCGCCGTTTTCAAGTCGTTCGGGTAAACTTTCAGCCACGCATCGACGAAAGGGCCGATCAGCCATGCCCAAACCGTGCCCTGGTGATAGGCCGCATCGCGAGATCGCAGGTCACCGTCGTACCGGGGCTTATAATCTTTCTCTCCCGGTGCGAGCGAGCGCAGCCCGACGGGTGTCAGCAGGCGTTCTTTGGCAACGCGCAGGACAGATTCCCACCGCGATTGGTCGAGAACGGGATGTTCAAGCGAAATCGCAAATATCTGGTTGGGACGGCAGACCGGGTCCGGACGGCCATTTTCGCCATCCACAACGTCGAACAGGAACCCGCTGTCGGCATTCCAGAACCTTTGATTGAACGAGCGCCTTGCTTTCTCGGCGTGTGCTGCAATGCCGTCTGCCTCACCCGTGCGATCGAATCGCCTTAACCAGCCTTCCAGCAGACGCAGAGCGTTATACCAGAGAGCATTGATCTCGACCGCTTTACCCCGCCGCGGCGTTACCACCCAGTCGTCTACTTTGGCGTCCATCCAGGTGAGTTGGTAGCCCTCTTGCCCTTGCACCAGCAGGCCGTCTTTAGGGTCGACATGAATGTTGAAGCGGGTGCCGCGCAGGTGGTGCCCGACAATGTCGAGTAAACACGGAAGCAGTTGCTCAAGCAGATGCCCGTCCTCGACACGCAGGAGGTATTGGTTCAGGGCATGGAAGAACCAGAGCGTCGCGTCCGCCGTATGGTAAAGCCCGTCTGTTTTTCCCTCCGGGAACATGTTCGGAATGAGGCCATCGCGGATGTAATGCGCAAATGTACGGAGGATATAGCTCGCTTCCACCTGCCGGCCTGTGGTCATGGTGAGACCTTCCAGGCTGATCATGGTGTCGCGGCCCCAATCCGTGAACCAGTGGTAACCGGCAATGATACTGCGAATTTCGTCCCCGGCGGCTCGAGCTCTGGCGGTATCTTCGCGCCTCCCGACAGGAGCGAAAACAAATTGGTCGGCGGCCCAGACTAACTCCCGGCAAGAATCGCCGCACACGCCTGGATGGGCTTCGAGAAGCAGCCGGCGCTTGCGGTCATGCTCGGCATCCCAGGCCTGTTTGGGAGTCAGCGCATTCATCACTTCCCAGATCTCGGTGGAGGCGACCAGAGTAGTTTCTGAGCCGGGCGTCAGTTTCGCGCTGAAGTAGCCCGGGGTCCACAGGTCGCCTCGGGAGATATAGCCGCGGCTTCGCTCCACCTGGTAGACGACATTCTTGATCGCCTGGCAGTCGATCGTGAATTGAGCCTCGTTGCCGAGGTGGAGCATCCGCAATGTCAGTTCGCCCAGTTTGATTTCGAAATGGTGGTCCCGGAAAGAAACTTGAAAGTCACCTAGCGGGGTATTCACTGGGGCTTCGTGCCCGCGGAAATTGAGTGCCGGACGGAGTTGCAAGGTAACAGCGCCCTGTCCTTCGGCAATGCAATAGCGGACATACGTGGTGTTCTGGCGATGCGGAAGATAAACCCGCTTTTCGACCGTTAACCCCGCAACTTCATATCTCCAGACAGGCAGCCCGCAATCGAGTTCGAAACCCGTCAGGTAAGGAGACCCGCTATACTCCCCGGTTTCCGTGCTCAACCCGTTCAGTTGATACTGCTCGCCGTTTGGAAACACTACGGTCTCGAGCAGATCGTTGAGCATCATGGTCCGTCCCTTCGGAGAGGGAAGGGCGGCAACTAAATAGCTGTGGAAGACCCGCGTCAGCGTACCGCCGACGGTTCCGGTTGCGTAGCCACCCAGGCCATTAGTCACCAGCCACTCGGTTTCGGTGAGGCGGCGGTTGTCCTCCGCGCTCAACGGCGCCTGCGCGGTGTGTCGGTAGATTTCGTTCATGCTGTGGGAGAGATCTGCGTCGTCAAATCTAAAATCTAACAACTTCAATCAATTCTGATCAATCGGACAGAGGACAACGGCAGCCATCCCGGGTATGAGCCAGTTTCTCTCCGAATCCAAAACGGCCGTTCCGCAGCCGCCATATTGCGGCTCGTCGGAGGACCAGAGCTTGCTCCACTGGCGCGAAGCCGGAGGGGCAAGCAGAGGCTCCGGCGAAGGATTGAGTTCAAGATCAGTGCCCAGGTTCATGACGAGCAAGCGATCGTCCCGGAAATGCTCGGAGAAATACCGGAGCACAAAGCATTGCGGGTTCAGAACGGCTCCGTCGATTCCCCTCTCGCCGCCTTGCGAAAGAACAGGGTCCTCCCGGCGCAAACGCAGGAGATCGCGATGAAGTTTATAGACTTCCCCATGCTTCTTCACCTCCGAGTGATCAAGCTTGGAGTTTTCGAAGGTGGAAGGAGATGCCGGATCGTCAAAACACTTCTTCATCTCCGGCAAAACCAGCGAGCGCCATTGCCCTAAGAACTCCGCCCGCCCGTCCCGTACCTTCTGGGCGAGCTCGGGCTTGTGATCGGCAAAAAACAGGAATTTGCTCGACGACGCAAACTCCTGGCCCTGGAACAGCATCGGCGTTCCGGGCATTAGCAGCATCAGCGCCGTCATGGCTTTGTAAGCGCCCGGGGACGTCAACTCATGAACGCGCTGGCCCTTGGCCGAGTTCGCCACCTGATCATGGTTCTGAATGAAATTCACCATCACGGTCTTGGGCAGGCCGAGCGTCGACGTCCCGCGCCTCTTTTTCTGCCACCGGTACCACTGTCCCTGGTAGAGGTAGCCATATTTGGCGGCTGACACGAATTCCTGCGCCGTACCCCGGTAATCCGTGTAGTAGGCGTCCGCTTTACCGGTCAGGGCGACGGTCGCAGAATGGTGAAAATCGTCGTTCCACAAGGCATCGAAGCCATACCCGCCGTCTTCTACCGGCCGGACCAGCTTGGTGTCTTGCGGCTCGTTTTCCCCGACCAGAATGATGGATCGGTCACCTGCAGCTTCCCGCGCTGCTTGGGCAATCTCCCCCAGAATATTCGGTTCGGAGTCGTCGTGGATGTCTTGCGTGGCGTCGAACCGAAGGCCGTCCAGATGGTACTCGCGAATCCAATAGGCGGCGTTCTCCCGAAAGAATTCCCGGACGGGCGCGCTGTTCTCTCCGTCGAAATTGATGCCCTGCCCCCAATCGGTTCCGTGTTTCTTCGAAAGATAAAAAGGCGAGAACTTGGTGAGATAATTGCCATCCGGCCCAAGGTGGTTGTAAACCACGTCGAGTATCACCGCCAGGCCAAGCGCGTGGGCCCGATCGACAAACGACCGCATCTCCTCCGGTCTTCCGTAGAGGGCAGCCGGCGCGTAAGGCTGGACGCCATCGTAGCCCCATCCGAACTTCCCCGGAAAATCGGCGATCGGCATGATTTCGAGAACGGTAACGCCGGTCTCCTTGAGATAGTCGAGCTTCTCCGCAGCCGAGGACCAGGTTCCGCCCTCCGTGAAGGTCCCAAGGTGCATCTCGTAAACGATCTGCCCCTGCATCCGGATACCGTGCCAGCTTTGATCCGTCCAGCGGAAAGCACCTGGATCCACAATCTCCGAATAGCCGTGAGGACCCGAAGGTTGAAATCGGGATGCCGGATCGGGATACGCTTCGCCGCCGTCGAGCTGAATTTTATACAGGGCTCCAGCCGGCGCTTGTTCGCCAAAACCCGAAAAATAGCCGCCGCTTTCGGGTTTGAGAGTGACAGGGCGTTGGGACCCTTCGAAAACAATACTGGCCGTATGTGCCAGGGGAGCCCACACTCGAAAGTGAGTTCCTCCTTCGTCTTGTACTTCCGCACCGATCGGCAAACTCATGCAATGAGTGGCTTTGCTGGTTCTCATTTTGACAGGAAAAACTGCGAGAGGAATACTTAAGCATAAGATGGCCGGGAGATCCCCGGGTTTCTTCCGGCTTGCTGGAAAAGCCACGGGAATCGAGGCTCTCCCAATCCCCTCATGCTTGATAGACAATGACCGAATTCATGCTACGCTCGAAATGTGCGTTCCTGGAGCCATTTACGATCGCTCGAGGCCGAGAGTATACACATTTTCCGGGAAGTCGCGGCAGAGTGCCAGCGGCCGGTCTTACTTTATTCGATAGGTAAAGACTCGTCCGTTCTGCTGCGGCTGGCTCAGAAAGCTTTTTACCCAGGCCCGATTCCCTTCCCCCTTCTGCACATCGATACCGGCTATAAGTTCGCTGAGATGATCGAATTCCGCGACCGCTACACGGCGGAACTTGGGACTGAAACTGATCGTCCAGAAGAATCAGGCCGCTCTCGATGACGGCGCCAACCCGTTCGCCTGGGGTACTCAACGCTGCTGCGGTGCATTGAAAACCACGGCACTGCTCGACGGATTGAGGGCGGGTGCCTTCGATGCGGCAATCGGTGGGGCCCGGCGGGACGAGGAGCGCTCGCGAGCCAAAGAACGCGTGTTCTCTTTTCGCGATAAGCGGGGCCAGTGGGATCCTCGCAACCAGCGCCCGGAGCTTTGGAACGTATTCAATACCCAGGTCCAGCCCGGCGAAAGTCTGCGCGTGTTCCCGCTCTCGAATTGGACCGAGATGGATGTCTGGCAATACATTCACGCCGAAAACATACCGATCGTCCCGCTGTATTTCGCAAAGCCCAGACCGATGCTGGTTCGCGGCGATTCCCTGCTTCCGATCGAGCAACCGATTCCGAGGCTCCCGGGAGAAGAGCCCAAGCTAGTGATGTGCCGCATGCGCTCCCTCGGCTGCAGCCCCTGTACCGGCGCAATTTACTCTGAAGCCGACACCGTTCCTCGGATCATCGAAGAACTGGTAGGAATGCGGCGCTCCGAGCGGCAAAATCGCGTGATCGATCACGATCAGGACGGATCGATGGAAATAAAGAAGCAAGAGGGCTATTTCTAGTGGCGGGCACTATCAGCACCTTAGCTGAGACCGACCCGTTTGAGGCGTTTCTTCAGGCCGAAAAGGCGAAAGATCTGCTCCGGTTGAGTACCGCCGGCAGCGTGGACGACGGGAAGTCAACCCTGATCGGCAGGCTGCTTTACGATTCGCGAGGGATTTACGAGGATCAGCTCGAGGCGGTGACGAAGGCCTCGGTGGGCCGTAACGCCGGCGCCATCGATTTCTCGCTTCTGACGGATGGCCTGCGCGCCGAGCGTGAACAGGGCATCACGATCGATGTCGCGTACCGCTACTTCGCGACGCCGAAACGGAAGTTCATCATCGCCGATACGCCGGGCCACGAACAGTACACCCGAAACATGGTGACGGGTGCGTCAACCGCCGAGCTCGCCATTGTTCTCGTGGACGCCCGCAAGGGAATGCTGCCGCAATCGCGGCGGCACTCGTACATTGCCTCATTGCTGGGATTGCCGCACCTGGTCGTGGCCGTCAACAAGATGGACCTTGTCGGCTACGACGAAGGCGTTTTCGAAGGCATCGTCCGCGACTTCAGGCAATTTCTTGGGGACGCCAAGATTCAGCCCTACTTTGTCCCGATTAGCGCTCTGGCCGGGCGACAACGTAGTCAGCCAGAGCAGCAACATGCCCTGGTTCGACGGCCCTAATCTTCTTGAGTATCTGGAATCGGTTCCGGTGGGGAGCACAACCCGGCGCTCCGCGTTTCGCTTCCCCGTCCAGCGAGTCGTCCGGCCGGACCAGCACTTTCGCGGCTACGCCGGAACAATTGCTTCCGGTGAAATCCGGCCCGGAGATCCGGTGATCGTTTTGCCCTCTGGCCGTCGCACAAGTGTTCAGACGATTACAACGTTCGACGGCGATTTGCCTCATGCCGAGGCCTCCCAGGCAGTGACTCTCAGCCTGACGGACGAGATAGATATTATCCGCGGTGACGTGATCGTGGGAGTCGACCAGCCGCCGCAACAATCGCACGCGATTGAGGCTACGCTCGTGTGGCTGAATGCGGCGCCCGCGCAATTGGGAGCACGCTACCGGATCAAGAATGGGACGCGCCAGAGCACGTGCACGCTGAACAGCATCGAGTACCGGATCAACATCAACACACTGGCGCACGAGAGTGCGCGATTGCTCGAGATGAACGAGATCGCGGTCGTACACGTCGACACGGCACGTCCGCTGGTGTTCGACTCTTACGAAAGCAATCGCACCACGGGCAGCTTCATCCTGATTGATCCGGCGACCAATGCCACCGTCGCCGCCGGGCTGATCCGCGGCAGTTACGACGAGGGCAAATCCGGCCGCAGCGCGCAGTTCGAATGGCGCTTACGCGATGGCGAGCTTGTCCTATCGCTCCGCAATGCAAGTGCGGGATTTTCGGTTACTTCGGACGAAGATGAGAGCACCAGTTCCGGCGCGATCGCCATCGAAGACGTGGAGGCTGCTGACGCGCTTCAGCATCTGTTACGGCGGTTGCGGATTTCTCTTCCCCATCGCTCGGAATCCGAAGAAGGTGATTACACAATATGACTACGCTGTCATCCGAAGAACTAGGGCTGTCGAAGGCAGGAGAAGCTCGCGCCTCCATTGCAGAGGCGCTGAAGCGCAGCTCTTCCGCATGCGTCACGTGCAGCTTCCAGGCCGAAGACATGGCGGTGCTGCGGCTGGTTCAAGAGGTCATGCCTGACGTCCCGGTTCTGTTTCTTGACACGGGCTACCACTTCCCGGAGCTCTACGCGTATCGGGACGAGATGGCAGCCAAGTACAATCTGAATCTCGTGAACGTCACGCCCGCCCGGACGGTTGCGGAGCAGGAATCGGAGTTCGGCATACTCTACCAGGTTCAGCCGGATCGGTGCTGCAAATTGCGTAAGGTGGAACCACTCTTCGCGGCCCTTGAAAACTATCAGGTATGGTTCACTGGACTGCGCCGCGTGCAATCGCCGACACGTGCCAATCTACAGGTTCTGGATCAGTTCCCGCTGCCCACGGGCAAAGAGCTGTTGAAAGTCAGCCCGCTCGCCGATTGGAGCGACAAGGAAGTCTGGTCCTTCGCGCGCGAGAACGGAATCCCGCTCGTTTCGCTCTATGATGCCGGATACACGAGTATCGGGTGCGCACCGTGCACGGCTCTGCCTGCCGATCCGGGCAACGCCCGCTCCGGCCGCTGGGCGGGACGAAAGCTCGAATGCGGCATTCATATTGCCGAGGCACACTGATTGGAAATCCTGCTCGGTTTCGTCATCGCGTTGATGATCTCGCTCACCGGAGTGGGAGCGGGCAGTATGACCACGCCTTTGCTGATCCTGCTGCTTGGAGTCAATCCGGCAACGGCGGTCGGAACGGCTCTCACCTTTGGAGCCATCGTGAAGATCGCTTCGGTACCGGTCTACGCATTTCGAAACCAGGTAAACTTCCGGATTTTGCGGCTGCTTCTCGCAGGCGGCTTGCCTGGCGTGCTTGTGGGCTCGCTGCTTTTGGGCTGGTTGAAAGACAGCCGTTACAGCGGATCTCTGTATGTACTCCTTGGCCTGGTGATCGTGTCGATTTCTCTGTTTCACCTTTGGCGGATTTTTTTTCCCTATCGCCAGAGCGAGCACAAAGATCGTTCTAATCTGCTGTGGGCCTGCGCGCTGCCTATCGGAGCGGAAGTCGGGTTTTCGTCAGCAGGCGCGGGCGCTCTCGGATCTCTTCTCCTGCTGAGTTTCACCCGGCTCACGGCTGCCGAAGTGGTCGGCACGGACCTCTGCTTCGGGCTCGGCTTGTCGGCCGTGGGTAGCGTCATTCAACTTGGGCAGGGTAATTTCGACAGCGCGCTTCTCTACAAGCTGGTCATCGGCGGATTATGCGGAGCAATCACCGGTTCTTTTCTCGCCGGCCGCATCGCGCAACGCCCTCTGCGTGTTGGACTGCTAACTGTGCTCGTGATCCTGGGCTTTCAGCTTGCGACTCATTCGGCGAAACCAGCGCCCAGTCCGCGCGCGATACTGCAAGCCTACGGCCGGTAATGGCCTCGTCTCACGTACGTTTTCGTCCCAGCTAGTACAATGGCAGTTTCATGCCACAACTGCTCGTCGGCAAAACCGCCCTCGTGCTCGGCATCGCGAATAAGTGGAGCATCGCATATGCGATTGCATCTGCTTTCGTCCGCGAAGGTGCTTCCCTTATCCTGACTTATCAAGGAGAACGCCAGCGGCAAGCGGTGGAAGAGTTTGGGACCGAACTGAACGCAACGAAGGTCGTGAACTGCGACGTTACTAAGCAGGACGAACTGGACAACTTAGTGAATGAAATAAAGAGTTGTTCCCCTGCGCTCCACGCGGTCGTTCATAGCATTGCATTCGCGAACAAAGACGACCTGAGCCGTCCGTTTCTCGAAACCAGCCGTGACGGGTACCTCCTTGCCCAGGAAGTAAGTTCCTACTCGCTAGTTTCAGTCGCGCGAGCCGTTGCTCCACTTATGACGGAAGGCGGGGCGCTGACGACGCTGACTTATCTCGGCTCAACCCGCGTGGTGCAGAACTACAACGTAATGGGCGTAGCGAAGGCGGCCCTGGAAGCGTCTGTGCGCTATCTCGCTAGCGATCTCGGGCCTTCTAACATCAGGGTGAATGCGATCTCGGCGGGTCCCATTAAGACCGCGTCCGCCCGAGGCATCAAAGATTTCAGCAAGGTACTTGACGGCGTTGCGGCATCGGCGCCTCTGCGTAGAAACACTGATCCGGCCGAGGTGGCCGATACGGCAGTGTTCCTCAGTAGCGATTTAGGACGCGGCGTCACAGGTAATGTAATCTTTGTAGACGCAGGCTTCCAGACTGTTGGTCTGATGGCCGGCTGATACACTTGCCCCTTTGGAAATGGTGAATGTTGTCAAACGAATGCCAAAGCGACACGTCTGAATTGACAGCGCTTTTTGACGTTCACTATTCTAGATCTTCCAGCGCATACGCGTTTAGCAAGTATCTACTAGCGTCAGAGCGCTGAAGATTGGCCGTCGATCTCGTCGTCCATGTCTTGTTCTGCTTAATCATATGATCCAAGTTGAAGGTCTTTCAAAGAAGTACGCGCGCCATGTCGCTGTGGACAACATTTCGTTCTCAGTGAACAAAGGCGAGATCGTCGGCTTTCTCGGCCCAAACGGAGCCGGTAAAACGACAACCATGCGTATGCTGACTTGTTTCCTGCCTCCTTCTGAGGGTCGGGCAAGTGTTGCCGGCTTTGATGTATTCGAAAAGCCGTTCGAGGTAAAGAAGCGGATCGGGTATCTTCCCGAAAATCCGCCCGTTTACCCCGAGATGAGCGTGGCAGATTATCTGCTCTTTGTTGCGCGACTGAAAGGCGTTCCAAACGCCGAAATCAAGAGCCGCACAGAGCAGGTGATGGAGAGATGTTTCGTTTCTGACGTAAAGGGCAAGCTGATCGCGAAGCTTTCAAAGGGTTACCGGCAGCGCGTCGGGCTGGCACAAGCCATCATCCACAATCCCGACGTTCTCATTCTGGACGAGCCTACGTCGGGCCTGGATCCTCAGCAGATCAACGAAACAAGGCGGCTCATCAAGAGCCTGGCCGGCGAACACACGATCATCTTGAGCACGCACATTCTCCCGGAAGTAGAGACAATCTGCCAAAAGGTAATCATCATCAACCGGGGCAGATTAGTCGCGACCGACTCCGTTGAGCGCTTGAAGAGCCGCGGCCTTGGGAACGCGGTGCAGGTGCAGGTTGAAACAGACGGCCAGGCTAGCCAATCCATCGTCCGCCAAAAGCTGGAGCAGGTGGCGGGCGTGAGTAAAGTACTCGACAGGCCCTCGCCGGAAGGCCGCTACTCTTTCGAAGTAGAAAGCTTGCCTGACCGAAGCTCTCGTGGAGACATCGCCCGTGCCGTAGTGCATGCCGGCTGGAACCTGATCGAATTGAAGTCAACCAGTCTGACGCTCGAAGAGGCTTACCTTCAAATCACCGGAGCCGGCGGAGAAGCACCGGGACTTGTTGACGGAGGCGTACAGTGAAAAACGTTTGGACCATTGCTCGTCGCGAGCTTTACTCGTATTTCGTTTCACCCGTTGCCTGGGTTTTGTTAACGATTTTTGCCTTCCTGAGCGGACTATTCAGCTACATCATTGCTGCCAGTTTTGTCCGTTTCTCGCTTGAAGGTCAGATGAGCGGGCAAGGCGGGCCGATGAACCTGAACGAGCAGGTGATTGCGCCGCTCTTCTCGAACATCGCCGTCGTAGGCTTGTTCCTTATTCCGCTGATCAGCATGCGCTTGTTCGCGGAAGAAAAGCGGCAAGGGACAATCGAGCTGCTGGTTACCTCGCCCGTGCACGATGTAGAGATCGTGCTGGGCAAATGGCTGTCGGCGGTCTTGATGTATGCGTCCCTGCTCGTCGTACTGCTGCTCGACTTCTCCTTCCTGTTCATTTACGGATCGCCGGATTGGAAGCCGGTTGTCACGGGCCTGCTCGGGATTCTCCTGCAGGGCGCGTGCCTGCTTTCGCTGGGAACGTTCATTTCAACCACCACGAGGAATCAGATTGTCGCGGGCGCAGTAGGGTTCGCACTCGCCCTGGTGCTGTGGATTTTGAACTGGACAACGTCGTTCGGCAACTCCGATACCGTGCAGGTTCTGAACTATCTGTCCATCGTTAGCCACATGGACAGCTTCTCGCGCGGCGTAATTGATACGAAAGATCTTATTTACTACCTGTCTATGATTTTCCTGGGATTGTTTCTTACCACTCGCTCCCTTGAATCCCTGCGGTGGAGGTCATAATGGCTGACTTAGGTCTCAACGACACCAGCAGCAACACGGCGCCCGCGGATACAAAGCCGAGGCTTTCCGCTTCCGCACAGCAGGCGCGATTCGGAGCTACCGCTCTCCTCTATACAATCGTTGTCATTGCGGTTCTGGTTCTAGTCAACTGGCTCGCGAACCGCTACAACAAGACTTACGATACGACCAGCAACAAGCGTTTTACGCTATCGCAAGAGACGCAGAAGATGGCGCAGAATCTGAAGTCCGATGCGACCATCACTTACATCGACAAGAGCAGTGGATTTGAAACCGCGCGAGGGATGCTCGATCGTTATCGAAACCTCTCGCCGAAGATCCGTGTTCAGTACATCGATTATCAGAAGCAGCCAACGGTCGCACGCTCCTACGGTCTGCGCTTCCCTGGAACGGCTTTTGTCGAAGCCAATGGGCGCCGCGAAGAAGCAAAGTCGCTCACGGAAGAAGGTCTCACCGGCGCGTTCCTGAAAGATCTCAAGGGCGTGCGCAAGGTTTGCTTTGTATCGGGTAGCCGCGAGCACGCTTTGGACGGCACTGACGCGAATGGATTGTCGCAGTTTAAGACCCTTCTCGAACGGGACAACTATCAGGCGCAGGCGGTCACGCTGCTCGATAAAACTGAAGTCCCGAAAGAGTGCAACGTTCTCGTGATCGCGGGGCCGCAGTCCGACTACACCGCTAACGAAGTCGCGGCTATCAAGACTTACGTGACCGGCGGTGGGCGGGCAATGATTCTGCTGGATCCGCCGCTGAACTTCGCTCGCGAACAGGTCGCAGATAACAAGGGCTTGACCGATCTCCTCGCCAGTTGGGGTGTGACGGAAGATAAAGATCTCGTGCTCGAGCAGAATCCAATGGGTCAACTGTTCGGCTACGGGCCTGAAATTCCGCTCGTCAACGCCTACGAATCTCATCCCATCGTTAACGATCTGAAGAGCAGCTTCACCGGCTTCCCTGTTTCACGATCGCTTGAGGTGAAGAACGGCGACAAGACAACGGTAGAAAAGTTGTTCTCCACAACTGACCGGGCAATCGCCACCACGAAACTGAATTCGAACGAGATCAATCCGGCAGACCCCAGCAATAAGAAAGGGCCTTTTGTCCTTGGTGCTGCTGGTAGCTACAACACCGGAAACACGAATAATCCCGGGCGCTTTGTGGTGATTGGCGGTTCGGGCTTCCTCACAAACGGGATGCTGCCCTTCCAGGGGAACCGCGATCTGGCTCTGAATTCAATCAACTGGCTCTCGTCGGACGAGGACCTCATCTCCATCCGGCCAAAACCGCCAGAGGACCGGCGGTTAAACGTCAACCAGCGGCAGATGAATCTGTTCTTCTACTTCGATCTGATCGCGATTCCGCTGCTGATTATCCTCGGCGGAGTTTCCATCTTTGTGAAACGGAGATAAGATGAAACCCCGAAGTTTACTGGTTGCGGCCGTATTGCTGGTCGCTCTCAGCGGGGCGGTTTGGTGGTCAAAACGTCACCCCGAGGCGGCCCAGTCAAGCACGACGAATACACCGGCGAGCCCGAAGCTCGCCGATATACCGAGCGCTCAAATCAAGAGCCTCACGCTCAAGAAGAAAGATGGATCGACTGTCGAGATCCAAAAAGTCAAGGACAAGTGGACCATTGCCGCACCCACCGCATACCCGGCGGATCAGGACGCCGTCAGCAGCATGACCTCTTCGCTGAGTCCGATGACGGCGGATAGCGTGGTTGACGACAAGCCCACAGACGTCGCAAAATATGGACTCAATACTCCCAGTCTGACGGTCGCGGTTGGTGAGACGAACGGCAAGTCCCAGGATATTTACTTCGGGGACGATGTGCCGGCCGGCTCTCTCGTTTACGTTCGTGTCGGATCTGACCCGAAGGTCTACGCGGTCGCCGCAACGGCAAAAACCTCGTTAGACAAGGGTCTCAATGATCTGCGCGACAAGCGACTGCTTACGTTCGATTCGAATAGCCTGACGCGCGTAGAACTGGTCTCTCCCAAGAACGATGTCGAGTTCGGCAAGAGCAACGCCAACGAATGGCGCATTGTGAAGCCGCAGCCCTACCGGGTTGAAAACTTCCAGGTGGAAGAACTGATTCGCAAACTGGGCGAAGCCAAGATGGATCTTTCCACCAATGCGGACGACACCAAGAAATCCGAAGCAAACTTCGCTTCCGGCAAACTGGTTACAACCGCCAAGGTGAGCGACTCTTCCGGGACTCAAACCTTGGAAGTACGCAAAAACAAGGACGACTATTACGCCCGGAGCAGCGTTGCAAAGGGCGCGTACAAGATCAGTTCCGATCTCGGCAAGGAACTGGAGAAAACACCGGAAGATTACCGCAATAAGAAGATCTTCGACTTCGGCTTTAGTGATCCGACAAAGATCGACATCACGGGTTCGGCCGGGGACAAGAGTTTCACTCGCAGCGGGACAGACTGGAAGTTGAACGGACAAACCATGGATTCCGGCTCGGTCCAGACTTTCATTGACCGGCTTCGGGATGCCTCTGCCTCCAAGTTCGTTGATACCGGTTTCACAACACCGGTCTTTACGGCCACGGTAGTCTCGAATGATGGCAAGAAGACCGAGAAGGTCGAGTTTTCTAAGTCGGGCGATAATTACATTGCCCGCCGCGGAAACTGAGCCCTCTCTTTATCAGCTTGATGCCAAAGTAGTAAATGAAATCGTGGACGCTGCACGAAGCATCAAAGGGCAAAACAAACCGAAGAAGTAGGGCATGCAATAAGGCCCGATAACGTTAAGGCCAATAAAGTCAAGGATGGATAAGGGCGGGCGGCCGAACCGGGCAACCCGCCTTCCGTATACTCACCGCCTATGTCCGCTCTGAATACCGATCTGTATGAATTGACAATGGCGGCGGGGTACTTTACCGCAGGCAAAACCAAAGAGGTCGCAACCTTTGAGCTTTCGGCGCGCAGGCTGCCGGAGCATCGTAATTTCCTGGTCGCTGCCGGATTGCAGCAGGCTGTCGAGTACTTATCCGATCTGCGTTTTACGGCCGACGAGATCGATTACCTGCGCTCGCTGGTTGCATTTAAGAACACTCCTCGCCGAATTCTTCACATTCCTGCGCGATCTGCGCTTCAGCGGCGACTTGTTTGCATTACCGGAAGGTACTCCGGTGTTTCCGAATGAGCCGATCGCCATCATTCGCGCCCCCATGGTAGAAGCGCAACTGGTTGAAACTTATCTCTTGTCCACCTTCGCGTTCCAGACCATGGTGGCTTCGAAAGCGATTCGTTGTGTGACTGCGGCGGAGGGCCGGCCCGTTGTCGAGTTTGGAAGCCGCCGGGCTCATTCACCAGAAGCTGGCATTCTGGCGGGACGGGCAGCCTACCTTGCCGGCTGTTCCGGAACCAGCAATTCGCAAGCTGGCAAAAACTTCGGCATTCCCGTCTTTGGAACGGCCGCCCACTCCTGGACTATGTCTTTCTCGACGGAGGAAGAATCATTCCGTGCCCTGCAGAGCCTGTTGGGCGAATCCACGGTATTTCTGATCGACACCTACGACACGATCGAGGGTGCACACCTCGCCGCGAAGATAGGCAATCCGTGCTGGGGAGTGCGCCTCGACAGCGGTGATCTTGTCTCGCAATCGCGGGAAGTCCGGCGCATCCTGGACGAAGCCGGGATGAAGGCTGCGAAGATTTTCGCGACCAACGACCTGAACGAGTACCGGCTCGCTGAACTTGTTCGAGCGGGAGCGCCGATTGACGCGTTCGGCGTCGGCACCCAGCTTGCCACCTCCGCCGATGCACCGGCTCTATCCGTCGTTTACAAGTTGGTCGAGCTGAGAAAAGACAACGCTGTCAGCTACGCCGCGAAGTTCAGCGATGAAAAGAGTACCTTGCCCGGCGCCAAGCAGATCTACCGCTATCCCGATCGCGATGTTGTAGCCCTCGCAAGCGAATGCAACAGTGACTTCTCGGGAAGCGAGCCGCTGATCCGGCCGATCTTTATGGGAGGCAAGCTGGTGGAATCCCTACCGGCAGCTCCTCAAATCCGCGCATACGCACATACTGCCATCGCTGCTTTGCCGAAGCAACTTCTTTCGATCGAGGAACCGGCAGGGTATGCCGTTGAGATCAGCCCGCGACTGATCGGCCTTGCCGAGAGCTTGCGCACGCAACATCAGGCAGTCCGCCAATAGCCGGGCCGTCGGCTTCATAATGGCTTTGTGAAAACCGTTTTCTTTGACGTCGATACGCAGCTAGACTTCCTGTTTCCTGCCGGCGCTCTGGCGGTTCCGAAGGCAGAGCGCATCGTCCCTGCCCTCCGCACACTCACGCAGTTTGCTCACGTCAAACACATCCAGATCATTTCGACCGCGGATGCCCACACGGAGGACGACCCCGAGTTCAAGATCTGGAAGCCTCATTGCGTTGCTGGAACAGTGGGTCAAACGAAAGCCACCGGCACCCTGTTGTCAGGAGCGCTCGTTGTTCCCTCTTCTGAGTGGGGCGTAAGCGGCACGCCAGCGAACCTTCCTTTGCAGGTAATCATCGAGAAGCAATCGATCGACTGTTTCTCCAACCCGAACCTCAGCCCGTTACTGAGTTCGATCCATGCTGACCATTATGTTGTCTATGGCGTCGCAACGGAACATTGTGTGCAAAAGGCGATCTTCGGTCTGCTGAGCACGGGAGCGAAGGTTGAGCTAATAGAGGATGCGGTCTGCGGAATCGACGAAACAGAGGTGAAGGCTACCTTCAAGCGTTTCGTCGCGGCAGGCGGCAAACTTACAACTGTTTCCGCGGTTACAGCTTGACAGAAAGCTACGGAACAAAGGACCGCTATCAAGCGTATTAGTCTCCGCATGCTCTTGACGAAGAGAATTCCACTTGCTGTCGAAGCAAAGTCGAAGGCGAACCGAAACGCTTTTTCCGAATGGGCACTCACCGTCCTGCTTCTTCTGTTTGGGACCACGACCCTCTGCCAGGCCTTCGTGATACCTACTGGGTCGATGGAAGACACGCTCCGCGTCGGCGATCACCTCCTGGTCGACAAATTGGCTTATGCGCCCGCCGGTCCGATCAGCCGGCACATACTTCCCTATCAAGAGCCCAAACACGGTGACATTATCGTTTTTCGCTATCCGCCGGACATAACGCAGACCCTGGTAAAGCGTTTAATTGGCGCACCGGGAGATCGCATCAGAATTACGGACGGCATTGTTTACCGGAACGGAAAACGGCTGAACGAGCCATATGTTTATCACAAGTACGCTTACGATCCCACTCTCGATTACTTCCCATGGTCTTGTTGTAGACCCGTTAAGGAAGCATCGGCTCGCGAGGCGCAAGGGGAGATGCTCGAGGGGAACGTTCGGATACGGAGAGTTGGTTGTCCCCCAAGGTTTCTATTTCGGGATGGGAGACAACCGGGATAACTCGTCAGATAGCCGCTACTGGGGTTTCATTCCAAGAGACAACATCATCGGCAAGCCGCTTCTGATTTATTGGTCCTACCGCGCCACCACTGAGGAGCTTACAGGGGAAAGCGCGAATTCTCTCCTCACGCACGCGGTCGATTTAGCCCAGCACTTCTTCACGCGTACCCGGTGGGATCGAACTTTTCACGTGGTACGCGGATTCGATGACGCCGATTTACCGCAACAGCCGGTTCCACTCAATCCGGGGTTGGCGCAACCCTAACTCGGAGGGCGGGACAACTCATGGCCGGCCCGTTCACGCCCGAAGCGGCCAGTTCACCGGCGTTCCGCGGTGGATCGCCAGATTGCCGATGTGCCCGGCTCGCGCTGCCGCTATGCCCGTTTCTACAGGCGCATTCGGCTCCTTGCGGCTCTTCACACAATCGAAGAAATTCCCCATGTGGTCGATTGTGCCGTCCTGGTAGCCGTGCTCTGCCATGACCGGGTTGCCTTTGGGCACGCCTTCACGATACAGCTCAAATCCGGAGCGTGTCAGTTTGATCGTTCCGTCCGTTCCCCGGAATTCAAGGCCGCCATCGTCGATCGACGAAACCATGGTGCCCTCATACGCGACATCGAAACCCTGGTAGCGGAACCCTGCCTGAAGCGTATCGGGGCATTGCCACTGCTCGAAGACATATTTGTCACTGATAACCTGGGCCAGACTTGGTTGCGGTGTCTTCATCGCCCACTGGACAACGTCGATCCAATGCGCGAAAAGGTCGGTCATGGCGCCGCCGCCAAAATCCCAGAACCAGCGCCACCGCCGGAACTTCTCCTGGCTGAACGGCTGATCTGGGGCTGAGCCAAGCCAGCGTTTCCAATCGAGCTGTTGCGTATCAACGGGTTCCGCCGGCCAATTCCTTTGATAGTTCTGGAACCAGTAAGTACGGACGTGAGTCACCCGGCCGAGACTGCCGCCTTGGATCAACTCCACGGCACTGCGAAAATGCGGCCAGCTACGCTGCTGCATCCCGCACTGCAAAATGCGTTTGTTGGACGAACGCACGCCCTGCTCCAGCAACTCGGCTTGTTCAATCGTGTGCGTGACCGGCTTTTCCAGGTACACGTCTTTGCCTGCAGCCAAGGCGTCACACGCCATTTTCACGTGCCAATGATCCGGAGCCGCAATAATCACCGCATCCAGGTCTTTGATGTCGAGCACCTCCCGGTAATCGACATGAGTGGTGGCGACGTTATTGGGGCGTTCCTTAACCTTGTCCAGATTGGGCGAATAGACGTCGCACGCTGCCACAAGCTGATAAGGAGCTGACTTATCGGCCGAATGGAGCAGAGTCTTCATCCGGCCGCCGGTGCCGATTACCCCGACACGGAGAGTTTCGTTGGCCCCCATCACGCGGGAAGCGGCCATTGCGCTGATTCCACTTGCCACCAGGAAGTTCCGGCGGTTTCTCTTGGTTTGCATTTGACCTATTTCTTGTCGCCCCCTGAAAGTTCCCAGGTCGCGCTTTCCAATCGAAGGCGGCAGTCCTAGCTATCTTACGCCGGACGCTCCAGACGTGCGATGACAGAAGGCTTATCGCTTGATAAAGCTGACCAGATGTTGACCCGCAGGCAGCATCACGGAAGATTTCACTTCGAGCGGCGCAGAGATCGGCAGCGGCACACCATCCACCTCGATTGAAGACACCGCCGAGCCCAGAACAGCAATTGCGCGGCTTGCACTCGCGTAGGACAAATCAATCCGATCCTTGCCGACAGAGGCCGATTGCACGTCTGCATTGAAATCGAGCAAAGTGATCGGCGATTTCTCCATTGCAGGCGATAACGTATGCTTTCCCGAGGGCGCCATTACGGCCGTCGCGTCTTGAATGGGCCATAGCCGACCGTCGATATCCACTGACCCTCGCCAGGGAATGCGCGTTGGGGCTTTTGCACTCACCTCAATCTCGTCAACGCTCGTCTGCTTAACCGACGCGGCGCTTGCCGCATACGGGAGCAGTGGCAAATCCACGTTTTCAAGCGAGCTTTCGAAATAGAGCGCCACCCGACTGAACGAGGACGCCGCCTCGTGAACCAGCTCAGCCAGTTCCAGGCCCGTCTGCTTCTTAGTCGGATAGACATCCTGATAACGTTCGACGACATTGATGTCAACGGCAATGTGATCACGATCCGGAGTCAATTCCGCATACTTGTCTGCGAGCTTGCGATAGCGCTCCGGACCCAGCGCCCACAGTGTGGCGGGATCTTCCACCAGGAGAGTGCTCTTTGCCGCTTTCACAACCGGGAGACTGCGCGCCACGTCAGCGCCCAGGGCGTCCCGTATTCCGGGTTCGAAGCGATCGTCGATGTGGGTGAGTGCAATGTCGAGATATGGTCTGTCTACCTTGATGCGCTCGACCGTCGCCAGCCAATCGGTCTGCATGCGGGATGCGAGATCCGCCCGGTAATCGAGAAAACGGCGCAATCCATCGGGGTTTGTCCTGGCTCCATACGGCGAAGTTGGATCGAACAGTAACTTCGGATCGAACCCTGCCACGCGCTGAAAGTCCGCTCGCACATCGTTGTTCATGGGCGTAAAGCGAGCAGGATTCGAAGCACCCTCCAGCGATTCGAAATAGAGCTCGGCCATATTCACGCCGTCCCAGTCGAATCTCTTGATCAACGTGGTCAGTTCCTTCTCAACTGCCGCACGGCATTCGCTATTCTGCAGGTTCATCAGCTTGCGCCAGTCAAGCTGTGCATCCTGACCAAGCGCCGTCTGTTCGCGCCAGGCGGGATGATTTGCCCAGAACTTTTCGCTGACGTGCGGCAACTCGACCCAGGCATAAACAAGAATCGCGTTGCGATGGCAGGCTTCGATCAATCTCTTCAGGTATTCGTCCTGTGTTGCGTCCGGCTCCATGTTGTGCCACGCAGCAACATGTAGGGCTGCGACGCCCGCAGCACGCCAGCGGCTTGCCAGATAGTCCACGTCGGCACGAATGCGGTAAGCGGAATCGAAGAAAGCCCAGAGCGATGTTGTTTGTGCCGGAAGAACCAACCCCAGATCCACGGCCGCGTGCAGAAGGTAGGGATAACGCTCGATTCCCGTAGGTCCGGGATCTGTTGCCATCCAGAGTAGAGCTCCGGTTCCTATCTGCTTGCCTGCAAGTACGGGAGCGCCCTTCCATTTCTCTTTGGCAAAGACCGTGAAGTCCGCGGGGAGTTCAACCGCGGGAATCGAGACAGGCTGTTCCCAGATGATCTGCATCTTGGGCGCGCGCGCATCGACTATTTGCCGGACCTCCACCGTCTCCGGTTTCGCGCGGATACCGAGCGCTTCGGCTGCGGCTCCGGTACCGGTCAGAAGAACAATCCTGCGCTGCGCAAGCTGGCTGACATCGGCCTGGCTGTCAGCTCGAAGGACAAGCACGCCCGAATCCTTCTCGCCACCTTCAGCGATGCCGACGGAGCCGAAGATCTTTCGCCACGGACTGGGGTCAACACCTTGAACACTGAAATTGCTATTCGAGTGTGCAGATGCCGGGAAAGTCGCGAGCGCCAACAGAGCGGCGCTCGAAAACCAGCAACTCTTTATTTGGTGAAGGCGTACCAGAAACTAACTCGAATGTCGTTGTAATTTGGTCTGCGCGGGTTATATTCGTTGTTCGTATACACCCCGTGTAGAAAGTCTGTTGAAAGGTACGCGCCCGGCGGCAGGAACGGAGCTTTGATTTTGATGCCTGGTCCGAACTCTACGGTGTTCGCCCAGTATTGAGCTTTCGCATCCTGCGTGACATTGGCGTTAAGCAGAAGCTGGACTGCTGAATTCTCCCCGATGTGGAATGTACGGCCGGCACGGTGCTGCGAATAGAAGAGCCAGTCTTTGTCGAACCTGCTTACGTAGATTGCGTCTGCTGTGGTCTCGTAAAAGAGGCCCGTAGCGTTACTGCCGAGTAGCCGCCCAAACCCTTTCGCGAAGTTAACGCCGCCGCGATAATCGGGAATCGCAAGCCCGATATCGTGACGGAATGGCAGGTACTTGATCGCCTCCCCGGCTTCTACCCAGCCGGTCAGATGGTGCCACGTTTTCGTTGCGACTCCGCCGCCGACAATGATCGAGCTTTCCGACAAATACTGAGGAGCAGCAATGCCATTCGGCACACTGCTTTTCACATCACCAATAAAGCGAGTAGAAACGTAGAACGAGAAAACGCGATTCGCAGCAGCCCAGGGCAAAGGAATTGTTCGCTTAACTTGGCCGTAGGTGAAAGCGTCCTGCCAGCGGGATGAATACATCGGCAGAAGCCAGAACGTTGTTTGCGGCAGAGTGTCGCCGCGCAAATTGTGATACGCCTTGGCTGCCTCGACTGCAACGAACGTATCGCCGGAACGCCGGGCCTGATCGAACCAAGGAATAGCCTCTTCGTCGTTCTTGGCCATGTTATACGCATACCCGAGCTTCAGCATTACTTCGGCGTCGTCCGGATTCTGCTCGTGAGCCTGCCGTAGATACTTGATCGCGTCGTTGTAGTAGCCCATGCCAAGACTCTTGACGCCCATGGTCCGGGGATCCACTTTTGGTTGAGGCTTGTCCGATGGCATAACCAGCCCATTCGGCGTGTTGGTGATCGAGGTGGTCGGCGAAGCGCTATTGGACGGAGCGCCGCTGTTTCAGGCCGCCATTCATCAATTCCAATTGCTCGCGGGACAGTCGATCAGCCGGAGAGAGCTGAAGAATGCGTTCGAACTCAGCCTTCGCGTCCGAGTCTTTATGCATGGCCAGATACAAATACGCCAGCTCACGTCGCAGCGTCACGTTGCTGGGATCGAGCTTCAACGCTTGCACGAATTCATACGGATACGGATAGCGGCTGCCGAGTTGTTCGAGTGCCAGCTCCGCCGTTCGCGAATCACTCGACCGCGAAGCCAGCAGTAATTCCGTGTTTGCCTCGTCGAGACGATTCAGCTTCTTTAAGACTCCCGCCTCGATGAGCAGCAGTTCGCTCAGCTTCGGTTTCAATTTGCGGCAGACCGCATACTGCTCCGCCGCCAAACCGTATTCTTCACGAAGCTCGGCGAGTTGGGCCAGTTCCCAATGGGCACTATAGAACGAGAGGTCATCGGGATTCGCCGCTCTGCGGATCGCATCCTGCCAACGCGCAATGCCGTCCGCCAGTGGCCGGTCGATATTCTGAAACGCCTGTTCCGCTGTGGCGCGAGTCGCAGGATTCGCACTATGGCGGAGTCGGTCGAACGTCCGGCGCGCCTCTACCGGCTTCTTCGTTTCATACGCCAGAAACCCGAACTCGAGCGCCGCCGTTTCATCCTTGGCATTCAGCTTTAGCGCCGCCTCAAATTCATCGCGAGCCTCGGCGTTTTCGCCCGTTTTCAGTAAAGCGTACGCAAGATCTTTGTGGGCGGCAGCGTTTGCAGGCTGCAGGGCGAGACCCTTCCGGAACAGCGGCACCGCTTGCGCGTAGTCCTTGTTTCCCAGCGCTTTATAAGCGTCATTCAGCTCTGCCGTTCCCGGCGCCTGTCCAAACGTAACTCTCGCGATGGAAAGCAGGACCATGGAGGCGGCAACGACATAAAACGGCCGCAGTTTGGACGGATTTATCACGCGTAGTAAAGAAAGTAGGCTCGTCCGGGGTAAATTCTCGGTCCGGCCCGGAGTGCTTATCGGCAGAAGTCAGCGGTCGCTACAATGAACCCTGAATGCCGCGCTTCCCGGGAGTTGATTACCTCGATTTCGATTCACTTTTGACGGATCAGGAGCGCCTGGTGCGGCAGACCGCCCGTCAATTTGTGGATGAAGCGGCGGTTCCTCTCATGCGGGACGCGTTCAACACCGCTACTTTTCCGAAGGGACTGATACCGGAAATGGCCGGTCTCGGATTTTTCGGAGCCAATCTGGACGGCTATGGCTGCGCCGGGATGAACAACGTTGAATACGGGCTCATCATGCAGGAACTGGAGCGTGCCGACTCCGGTCTCCGCAGCTTTGTCAGCGTGCAGGGTGCGCTCGTGATGTATCCGATTCTCGAGTACGGTTCTGAGGAGCAGCGCCAGCGTTGGCTGCCCGCCCTGCAATCGGGGCAGGCCCTTGGCTGTTTCGGTTTAACTGAGCCGGACTTCGGTTCGAACCCATCCGGCATGCGGACGACAGCTCGGAAAGACGGTGACAACTGGGTCCTGAACGGCGAAAAGACCTGGATCACGAACGGTTCCGTGGCGCAGCTAGCGCTGGTTTGGGCCAGAACGGAGGAGGGCATTCAGGGCTTTCTTGTGGAGGCCGGAACGCCTGGATACTCAACGAGCGACATACACGGCAAGCTTTCCATGCGCGCCTCGGTCACGTCCAGCCTGCATCTCTCCGATTGCAAGATTCCTTCTTCCAACGTTTTGCCCAAAGCAAAGGGATTGAAGTCCGCTCTTCGCTGCTTATCCCAAGCGCGCTTTGGCATTGGCTGGGGCGTGCTGGGAGCGGCTATGGACTGTTTCGAAACCGCGCGTTCTTATGTTCTCTCGCGCAGACAGTTTGACGATAAGCCCATCGCCGCGCACCAGCTTGTACAGGAGAAGCTCGCCTGGATGATCACTGAGATCACGAAAGGCCAGTTGCTCGCCTATCATGTCGCGAAACTGAAGGACAACGGCAAAGCAGATCCGGCGCACATCTCGATGCTGAAGAAGAATAACGTCGCGATCGCGCTCGAGTGCGCACGGCTGAGCAGAGATTTGCTGGGTGCGAACGGCATCATGGACGAATATCCCATCATGCGCCACATGTGCAACCTCGAAACGGTGAAAACCTACGAGGGAACCGACCACATTCACACGCTCGTCATCGGCGAACGGGTGACGGGCGTTTCTGCGTATCGCTAGCTCGGATTTTACTTGCGCGACTCAGCAAGTTGCCGTTCCATCTGCTCGTGCAAAACCGCAACACCCGGATCCCGCTGCACCGCGTTGTGATAGCGGCCCCAGAATTCGCCGGTCTCGCGCGAAGGCGACAGCAGGGCTCGCGTATCTTGAATCAGTTGTCCGAATTCCCTGCTCTCCCGGGGCGGATTCTTGGCGGCAAGCGCCTCGTCTATCTGCACAATCAGGGTTGTGACCGGACGGAGCCAGGCAAAGCGAGGGTCGCTGATCAACAGTTGAAGAAACTCGCTCGATGAGCTGATCTTTCCGTGAACAAGCTCATAGGATGTCCGTTCCGAGTCGAGAAGTGCCTTGTGCAAGGAGAGGAGAGTCTCACGTACCGATTTCAACTCCGCTTGCGCATCAATGAACGCTGGATTTGACTCCATCAACTCTCAGGTTAGCGCGCTGCCTCCTTTGCGGCGCTGTTCAGTGCCGTCCGGAAAAGTGCGGTTAATCCTTGGGTGGAGCCGCCGGAGGAGTAGCGCTCGCCTGATCGATCTTCAATAGAATTTGCTTCAAGGAATCGGCGTTCTTTGCATTGGGTACCAGCGTCAGGTAGGTCCGCAGATGCGTCGCAGCTTCCGGGTAATTACCCCGGTCCAACAGGATCTGGGCCATCATGTTCTCGGCATCGGGGTAATTGTGCCGCGTATCCAGTTTCAGAAGATCTTTGGCACTCTTCTCCGCGTCATCCGTGTGTTTCAGGTTGTAGCTGGCAATCGCGTTGTACCAGAACGAACTGGGAAACTCCACCGGATTCAGAGAAATAGCCTGCTTGCTATATTTCGCGGCGTCTTCCCACTTCCCGTCCTGGGCGGCTAATTTTGCCAATTGATCGTATGGGCTGACGAATTTGCTATCTGCCGCAATAGCTGCCTCGTAGGCCTTGCGGGCATCGTCTGCCCTGCCCTGATGCTGTTGCACCTGGCCCAGCGCGTACCAGGCGGCAGCATACTTCGGATAGAGCTGCGTCGCCTCGCTCAAACGCTTCTCGGCCTCTTCGAATTTCGCTTTGGCCGCGAGTTGCATACCCTTCTCGTAACTCTTCTGAGCCCCCTTCGGAGCCAGTGCGCTCGTCAGGCTGATCGTCGTTCCTTGCACGTTCGCAAGCCGATGAAGAATGATCGTGCCGACCTCGGGGTCGTCCATCGAGTGCCGCGTCCCAAGTTCGACCACATCCGACCGGTATCCGGGATAGGAGGCGCGCAGTTCGCAGCCCCAAAGAGCCGAACTGCCTCCGGTGCCGCTGCGAGAACCAATGTTGCCCGCGCTCGAAGTGCTTCCCATGGGAGACGTACCGCCTGAACGCCCGAAGATTCCGCCAGCGGAAGGATCGGACGCATCCATGTCTATACCCTGGTTCTGTCCAACCTGAAACGAGAATCGGCCCTTCGTGTCGGTGTGTCCCTCAACGTGCGGAATGCCGGAACAGACGCGTTCGATCCGCACATCCATGTTGGGTTGGGACCCGTCGTCGAACATTACTTTGCCCGACAGAAAGACCGGACGCTGCATCGTCGAGGGACTGTTGGTGGTGTTCGGATAGGTGTTACTGGGGATGTTCCCTGTTCCTCGTCCAATCGAACCGGTAGTCCCAGTGCTTGATCCGGTTGAGGTCGCCCCACCAGTTGCACCGCCGGAACTGGTCCGTTGTCCCGCGGCAGGTAGAGCCGCTAGGCAACACGTGATAACAACAGGAGCAACACGCTCGCGGAGGGAAAATCGGGATTTTGGCATACAACTTGCCCCCTAATGTGCTCTGAGTATCTCACAATTTGAGCGAGTCGCGTTGCACGGTGCCTTTCGATAAGGCACAGTTATGAATGCTGTGATTTCTCTGTTCAGACCGGCGGCTCCGGAGTTGGGTCGGCCAACACGGAAGCGGCTCGCCCGGCTGAGCATGTTAACGATATTTCTTGCTCTATGCAGCTTCGGGCTACTGCTCGTCTGGTTCTTGCCTAGTCACCCGCCGCGATGGGCTCTCACGGGCGCGCTGTTCCTCGATTTAATCGCCCTTTGGCCGAGCGGCCGGCTCTACCGGCTGAGGAATGCCGAGCGCCGCTAAGTCAGCTAAATTCGCTGGCATTCGTGAACGGTGAGCTCCGATTCGACCTCGCCCGTGTGTTTGATCTGCGCGGGTTCGAACAGCATGACTTCCACTTCTTCATCGGCGACCGGCCGATGCTCGACGCCCCGCGGAACCACCAGAAATTCGCCTTCTGAAAGCGAAACGGAACGATCGCGGAAGTCCATGCGAAAGCGGCCGCGAATCACGAAGAACAATTCGTCCTCGTGTGCGTGATCGTGCCAGACGAACTCGCCTTTGAATTTAACCAGCTTGACCTGTTGCCCATTCAGTTCGGCCACTACGCGCGGATTCCAGTGATCGGAAAACAGCGCCAGCTTTTCGCGCACATTCACCTGTTCCATGTGTCTCATCGTAGCCGGGCGAACCAACTGCGCCTGACAAACACGTCTTCTCCGGTACCATGAGTGCAGTCGTTTCACATGAGAACGAAACTCAGGAGCTTGCTAGGCCTGATACTGATCAGCGGTATGAATAGTCCCAGTCAACCCTCGTCGAGATTGGTTAACCTTCAGACCGTGGATCCTTCCCTGGTGATCGATGCCCGTTACTCCAAGCCCGATAACTTCGTCGGACGTGCTCTTTATCCAGCCAATCAGTCGTTCCTGCTCGACGTCGTAGCGCGAGACCTGGTGGCCGCCCAAGCGGAATTCAAAAAGCTTGGCGTGGGTCTGAAGATCTGGGATGGCTATCGTCCGCTTTCAGTTCAGAAGAAGATGTGGACGCTCGTCCATGACGAGCGCTACGTCGCAAACCCGGCAAAGGGCTCGAATCACAATCGCGGTTGCGCCGTTGACGTCACGTTGGTGGATAAGGACGGCCGGGAACTGCCGATGCCGACCGGATTCGACGATTTCAGCGAAAAGGCCCACCGCGATTACGACAAGCTGAGCCCCGAGATCCTGCGGAACCGCGCCTTACTATCGGACGTGATGCAGCGGCACCACTTCGTTCCGTTCGCGACAGAGTGGTGGCACTTCGATCACGAACGAAGCAGCCAGTTTCCAGTTCTGGACGTGGACCCATTCAAGGCATCAACTCATTGATGCTGCGTCAACCGCCAGCGAATAGCGATACCGCTACCCGGAAATAGCCAGGCGCCCTTGCCGTTCGCCGTGTCCCCGGCCGAAAGCCTGATGCGAGAGCCGTCCTCGTAGTCATTCAACTCGAATTGCCTTGGGTCCGCCGCTACCAGATAGGGCACGACGTCTTTCACCGAAAGCGTATCTGTTGTTCGGAAACTAACAACGATCTCGGGGTTCTTGGCGAAGCTCTGAAAGATGATCGGATAAAAACCAACCGACTTTAGAATTGGGAATTCAATGATCATCTCAATCCGAACCTGCGTATTCTTTGGCAGATTCAGCAGGTCCGGCGGCAGATTTGCTTTCGACCAGACAAGCCGAAACGAACCCGGCCGGTTAGAAGGTGAATCGAATGGCTCTGAGACTACCCGATCGGGTGCTACCTCTTTTGTGGACCAGGTCGTGGCTGCAGGATCTTCGCAAGCAACCGGTGTGTGAATTCTAAGCTTCGCCTTGATGACGCTGCATAACGGGCTCTCGCCCGGAGCTCGAACTTTGTCTATCGGCGAACCAAGCAAGGTCTTCAGCTTCGCGAGATCTCCCTCGCTCCAGAAGAGAACGTCGCGGAAAATGATCCGGCCGAGCGGATCGGTTTCGAGGAACGCCTTCCGCAGTTCATCCTGTCCCTTCTGGGAATCCTCGAAGAAGAACACCGCCAGCAGGTCACTCGCAAACGAGCTTGCTGGGGTCAGAAACTGGTCGTGCAGCACAACGCGGAAGTAGTCTTGGCTGCGCAGTGTAAAACAGTCTTCGGAGAATCTGCATTCCTGGTCGGAAGCGTAGTTGGTCAAATCCCATTCGTGCCGGGGCTGAAGTCTGGTCTGATGCTCCTTCGGATGAGTGCTGGCCACGCTGATGAAATCAAACACGGGATCCGAACACCACCCGATGATGTCGCTCAAAAGGTTCTGAGCGATCCGGAACTTCGCCGACCGGTCAAGATGCCCTAGGAATTGCTTGGTGCTGAGGGCTTTCTGGAAGAGATAAAGAATGTCCTGGGCGATGCGGTCCCCAAAGAGATACGTGGCCACAGTAACAAGCACGATCGAAACACAAGTGCCACCTACCGATTCGGTCAGCGCACGATACCAGGAATCTTTAGGGAGATTTGAACCGAGGAGAAAGAGGGCAATCCCGGCGATCAGCCAGGCGAGAGAGGCGGCCAGGGCAGGATACCTGACCTTATCCCGCCAGGAGGGCAGGCGTTTGGTTTTGGGCATGGCGTGGTTGATGTTACTTTAAACCACGCTTACACTGCCCAGGTCCTGGTAAAGAGTTGTTGTGAGTGGAAGCTGAGGGTCTGTCGAACGCCCTAGCGCTCTCGCCGCTTCTTGCCATCCGGAGCGGCACGCCGCTCGGAGCGCACCGCCATGGTATTGATCTGAATCACCGGCATCAAAGAGTTGCTGTTCGTCCCGCGAGGATTCGACGCCGAAACCCGCTGCGAAAGCTCCCGGTTCAGAGTACCGATAAAGCCTTCCATCTGGGCCTGCATCGCCTCCATCTTTTCACGCATGTTGAGGATGATCTCGACGCCGGCCAGGTTCACGCCGAGGTCCCGCGTGAGATGCAGGATTACCTCGAGCCGCTCCAAGTCATCTTCGGTGTAGAGCCGTGTGTTGCCTTCGCTGCGGGAAGGAGCAAGAAGCCCCTCCCGTTCGTAGAGCCGCAGTGTTTGCGGGTGGATCTCGTACTGCTCGGCCACGGCCGAGATCATGTAAGCCGCTTTGCCTCTGTTTCTCGTCATTGCGTTACTCGTCCTTTTGAGGACGCTCCCTTATGCCGCTGGTTCCACCTTGGGCCAGACGTCGGCCCGCACATCTTGCGTCTGCACCTGCGCCAGTTCGCGCAGCAGCTCGCGCGTCCGCTCATTCTGAACATCGGGGCACTGGATGCTTACCTCGATAATCTCGTCGCCCCGCGTGCTCTTGCGGGCATTGAAGACGCCTTTTTCCCGCAGCCGGAATTTCTGGCCGTTTTGAGTACCTTGCGGGATCTTTAAAATCGCCCGGCCATCAATGGTAGGAACCTCGATCTTCGCGCCGAGACCCGCCTCGCTAACGGTCAAAGGCAGCTTGATTTCGATATTGTCGCCGTCCCGCTTGAAGAAGGGATGCTCATCGACCCGAATGGTGATGTACAAGTCACCGGCTTGGCCGCCGTCAACTCCTGCGTTTCCTTTTCCGCCCACACGTAAGCGGGTCCCGGAACCCACTCCGGGCGGGATTCGCACCTCTACCGTGTCCGGCCTGGATAGACGGCCTTCGCCGCGGCATGCCGGACAGGCGTTCTTGAGCCGGCCCGTCCCTCCGCATCGCTCGCACGTGAGGTTGAACTTCATGGCTCCCGCCATCTGGGTAACGGTTCCGGTGCCATCGCACTCAGGACACACCGCGACTTGATTGCCGGCCGACCCGGTCCCGTGGCAGGTGTCGCAGGTCTCCTGCCGCGAAATCGTCAGCTTGACCTGAGTCCCGCGAATCGCCTGCCAGAAATCGACGTGAAGCCCGTATTCAAGATCTGCCCCGCGCTCGGGCTGAGCAGCCGCCTGTTTGCCTCCGCCGTTACGGAAGAAGGAATCAAAGATGTTACGGAATCCAAACCCGCCGTTTTCTTCCGTGCGGAGGGGCGCCTGCACCGCCAGCGGCCTGCTGGCGACGCACGAACTCAGTGAAATCGAATCCGCCGAAGTTCGGTCCGTTCGCGGTACCGCCGCCCCCGCCACCACCCGGAAATCCGCCACCGTTCGGCGGGATGTTGTCCGAGTAGAACCCGTACTGGTCGTAAACTTTCCGCTTATTTTCGTCGCTTAAAATGTCGTATGCTTCCTGAACCTTCTTAAAGCGGTCTTCTGATGCTTTGTCGCCGGGGTTCAGATCCGGATGGTACTTTCTGGCAAGCTTTCGATACGCCTTGCGGATTTCCTCGTTGTCGGCGCTCCGGGAAACCCCCAGTCTCTCGTAATAATCGTTCTTGCTTGTTGCAGAAGCCATATCAATTCATACCCACCGCAAACGGGACGGATTTACCGTCTGCCCTTTCAATAAGGCGGCGACTCAGCTTAGCTGACCCGCCGCCATCCGTCAAAAATCAGGGGACGATCTACGCCGTCCCCCAAAACTGCAGCTCACGGCTGCACTACTTGCTTACTTCTTGTCTTCGACGTCCACGAACTCCGCGTCTACCACGTTGTCCTTCGGCTTCTCGCTGTCGGCTCCTGGCGCCCCTGTGCCGTTGAAACCGGCTCCGGGTCCGCCTTGAGGCCCTGCTCCGTTCTGGGCAGTGCTCTCGGACTTGTACATGGCTTCGGCCAGCTTGTGGCTTGCCTGGGTCAGCTTATCGGTAGCGGAGTTGATCTTCTCGAGACCGCCTTCGCTCATCGCCTTCCTGACATCCTCAAGCGCGGCTTCTACCTGTTTCGCGTCTGCATCGGAGATCTTGTCCCGATGCTCTTTCAACATCTTGTCGACGTTGTAGATCATGGCATCGGCACGATTTCTCGCTTCGATCTCTTCTTTCTTCTTGCGATCGTCTGCCGAGTTCGACTCCGCGTCGCGGGCCATCTTCTCGACTTCTTCCTTGCTTAAGCCGGAAGAAGAGGTGATGGTGATTTTCTGCTCGTTGTTCGTCGCGCGGTCCTTCGCAACGACGTTCAAGATTCCGTTCGCGTCGATGTCGAACGTCACCTCAACTTGCGGGATACCGCGCGGTGCCGGTGGGATACCGACAAGCTGGAACACACCGAGGAGCCGGTTGTCCCGCGCCATGGACCGCTCGCCCTGGAACACCTTGATTTCGACCGAAGTCTGGCTGTCGGCCGCAGTCGAGAATGTTTCGCTCTTCCGCGTCGGAATCGTCGTGTTGCGTTCGATCAGCTTCGTGAACACGCCGCCCAGCGTTTCGATACCGAGCGATAGCGGAGTCACGTCGAGCAGCAGTACGTCTTTTACTTCGCCGCCCAACACGCCGCCCTGCACCGCCGCGCCGATCGCAACCACTTCGTCCGGGTTCACGGTCTTGTTCGGTTCTTTGCCGAACAGGTCGCGAACCATCTGCTGCACCTTCGGGATACGAGTGGATCCGCCAACCAGAACAACTTCATCGATCTGTTGCGGGGTCACACCGGCATCGGCAAGAGCCTGTTTGCAAGGTCCAACCGAGCGCTGCAGAATGTCGTCCACCATCTGCTCGAAACGAGCCCGAGTCAGCTTAATGGTTAAGTGCTTCGGACCGGAAGCGTCCGCAGTCAAGAACGGCAGGTTGATCTCTGTCTCGAGCAGTGTCGAGAGCTCGATCTTTGCCTTTTCCGCAGCTTCCTTCAAGCGTTGCAGCGCCATCTGGTCGCGCGAAACATCCACGCCCTGGTCTTTCTTGAACTCCTGGATCAACCAGTCGATAATCCGCTGGTCGATGTTGTCGCCGCCGAGGTGAGTGTCACCGTTCGTGGACTTCACTTCGACAACGCCGTCGCCCACTTCGAGAATCGAGATGTCGAAGGTACCGCCACCGAAGTCATAAACCGCGATGGTCTCGTCTTTTTTCTTGTCGAGGCCGTACGCCAACGCGGCCGCAGTCGGCTCGTTGATGATGCGCATCACTTCAAGACCGGCAATCTGTCCGGCGTCTTTGGTCGCCTGGCGTTGCGCGTCGTTGAAGTAGGCCGGAACCGTAATAACAGCCTTACTGACCTTTTCGCCCAGATACGCTTCGGCCGCTTCTTTCAGCTTGCCGAGAATCATGGCCGAGATCTCAGGGGGCGAATACTTCTTGCCCAAGATGTCGACGCGAGCGTCCCCGTTTTCCCCGGAGGCAACCTTATAAGGAACCAGCTTCATTTCTTCGCTCACTTCGTTGAAGCGGCGACCCATGAAGCGCTTAATCGAATAAATGGTGTTTTCCGGATTCGTGACGGCCTGCCGCTTGGCAACTTGCCCGGCCAGGCGCTCGCCATTCTTGGTGAACGCAACGACGGACGGCGTAGTCCGGCCACCTTCCTGATTCGGGATGACCGCCGGCTGCCCACCTTCCATAACGGCAACAACGGAATTCGTAGTCCCGAGGTCAATTCCGATAATCTTACTCATGTGAAGAATCCTCCGCCGGCCAAAGCACAAATGACCAGCAATTGTTTAGCACAACCTAAGTATGCGATATGAGTCACCGATTGTCAAGTTTTCTCGCAGCAAGTTTCTTCTTTTTGTGCTTTTCCGCCACTGCTCAAGTGAAAAGCCTAATCATTGCAGCAGCTTCCGACCTTTCGACGGTCGGACCGGAGTTGCAGTCCGCCTTCTGTAAGGACATGTCCCCGTGTCCCGTCCGGCTGGTTAACGGATCGAGCGCCGTCCTGGCCCAGCAGATCGGTCAAGGAGCTACTTTCGACCTTTTCCTGTCGGCGAACGCGGCTTTCGTAGACCAGTTGGCTTCGAATGGCAAAATCGTGCCGGCCTCGGTCAAGCCGTATGCGGTGGGGCAATTGGGAATCCTCTGGCGAGACGGGAAGAAGCATCCCCTGCGCGACCTGACCACGCCGGCGGCACGCTACCTCGCCTTGCCGAACCCGAAGCTTGCGCCTTACGGGGTGGCAGCTCAGGAGGCTCTGGAATACGCCGGTCTTTGGGGTATGGTGCAGCCCAAGGTCGTTTACGGCGAAAACGTCCGGCAGGCACTACAACTGGAAGAAAGCGGGAATGCCGACGCCGTCATCACATCCGATTCCCTTCTCCAGGGTAAAGATGCCGACCTGATCCCGGCCGACTGGCACAAACCTATCGTTCAGAAAGCAGGGATCGTGGCCGAGAGCAAGAATCGGGACGGCGCCCAGTCTTTTTTGGAGTTTCTTCTCGGACCGAAAGGTCAGGAAATTTTGGCTAAGTACGGGTTCAGTAAGCCTTGAGATTAGGCTTTCCATTGCTGATGCCGGAAAGGTATACTTCGTTCCAAGTGAAACCGGCTCGTCCGGTCTTCGCAGTCCCGCCGTCGCGCGCCAGAGCACTTCCCGTTCCCTCCGGCTCCTCAGAGAGCCACACCGCCTCCCGTCTTCCGTCCCACACAATCAACTTCGCCGCCGCCGCGTTTGTGCAGCCCAAGACGTCGCCTAAGACGGCTGCTGCGCAACCAGGCAAGTCGCCTGCCGGCCGCCTCCGGTGTTCAATCCCGCCGGAGCCCTCGCCACACGAGCCGGGCGGCTATCCAGCAGCGTGCCGCGACGGTACGTACCCTTGCGAACGGATCGGCGCCGCCGGCCTACAAACCCTTAACCGCGAAAATGTCGCCCGCGCGGCAAAGCCCCTACGCACCACCCCTCATCCAGCGCATGCTCTCCCCCGCGGGAGCGGCCTACGTCACGCATGTGAACACGAATTTCTCCTGGGGCAGCCAGGCAGAAGCTCACTCGATTGCAAGTTCATACAACTTCAAGACTCATATCTTCGAAAATCGCGCCGGCCGGCTCAGACTTCTATCCGAGGTAGGCATAGGAGCAGCCCGTGCTTTCAGTCTGCTGTGGACCGGCGATCACTACCAGGTTCTGGCCGGAGGTGCCGCGCTCAACGGCCAGGTGTATGCGGCGAACATGCTCGTCCACGATCCTACCGGCGACGGCAACTGCATGTACGAAGCCATGTTCTACATCGTCCGCATGGGCAACGCGCGCATAACGGCCGACCTGCAGGACTCGGTTCTCCGGGCCTCCCATGTCCGGAATATGAGAACAGTCGCGGCGACGAATCTGGATCCGGCTCTGGCAAACATTCTCGGCGAAGAACTCGCGCAAAACGAGGCCGAAGATCTGATTGCCAAATTCGACACCCAATGGCTCGAAATCGCCGGCAAGGTTAAGGACCTCTACGCGGCTTTCCCGCCCGCGACGCATTACATTGCCCGCGACTTGAAAAAGCAGGCCTATCACTTCCACACCCGTGCCGATGGTGTGCAGCATGATGCCCTCTCTGCTGTGCTCGAAAAAAGGCTCAATCTAAAAGGAAAGAAGGAACGAGAGGCAGTCGAAAAGCACATCGCGCGAGACCGTTCCTATTTCTCGGCTGAGAAACTCGCGGAAAAACCCAAGGAAGAAGCGGTCGAATATCCGTTCCCGGTTGCCGTTCCCCCCATTCTCTATCGCTGGTGTTCGACTGCCGACGCCAGAGATGCCGTTACGAACGGAATCACCAAGACCGGAGGCGTGCACGACGGCATTCCCACGATGCCTAAGCTTATTTCAAAAGACAAAGCGCGGGGTGGTGGCGGCGTGGGCATCGTGTCTTCAGACCGCTGTCTCCAAATCACAACGGCACTCATCCCGGAGATCTTTGCTAAGAAGAGCAATTCCCTGAATATGGTTCGCGCTAAAGCGGGAATTGAATACAAGGTCCTGGTCACCATCCCGGCCGCTGCCATCACCGACATTACCTCCACCATCAAATAGAGCGTGCACATGCCCCGCGTGGGTTTCGCCAGGGTTGGTCTGTGTGAAGGTTATCCTGCCGTTGGCTCTGTACCGATCGCGATGACGAAATAATTCACGGTCGCTTTGCTAACGTTTTTTAAACCGTGCATCTCCTGGGAAGCGGCATAGGCGATCCCTCCGGGCCCAAGCTCCTGGGCATTGCCATTTGCCGTAAATTGGACACTTCCCTCGCGAACGAACATGAACTCGGTATGGACATGCTTGTGTGCCGGATGCGGCATCTGGCCAGGCGACAGCGTGGTTTCGTGTATTTCCACGACCTCGCCAGTCGGCAGCTTACCGTGAAGAACGGGGCGGGTTGTTGCACCTCCAGAGGACCGCTTCACCGGCAGTTGATCGAAAGAATAGCCGGCCGAGTGAAGCAACGCAGGTTGCTGCTCTGAATGGTCAGTCTGTGAGTATCCCAACCCGCTGCCTAAGGCTCCCAGCGCCGGCAGGATAAGAGAGAGGTCACGTCTTCTCATAGGGCCAATCGTATCGTGCACGTCTTACAGTGGACCTCGCGACCAAGTTCACGGGCACGCGAAACCTGAAAGGACTTTCGCCCCGATCCTAAGGCCGTCTCGGAATTTGGCGAGGTTGGGAGGAGCGAGCCCAGTCCGGCAGCTCGCTCGCCGGGGCCTGGGAGATCGCATCCTTCAGCGCTGTCTCAATCTGGGTATTACCAGGATCGAGTTCCCGGGCTTCCCGCAACTGCTCCAGGCCTTCCCGCCAGCGTCCCAGGCGCAGGAGCGCCACGCCATAGTTCACCCGGATTCCGGCATGCTTCCCGTTCAACCCAACGGCCTGTTGGTAAAGATCGAGCGCTTCAGTGAGCTTTCCTGACTTCTCGAGTGCTGCTCCTTCATTATTCAGGCGCAAAGCTGAAAGAGCGTTCTGGCTATCGAGATCACGCCTCCGGATCACTTCGGCCAGTTTGCGCCGCGTCTGCGCAGCTTCCTCCGCCCGGCCTAAACGCTGAAGGGCCGTGGCCAAGGCATTCAGAGTGGACTGATCCTCACCATTCGCGCGCTCTGCCGCCTGCAGAGGACCGAGCGCTTCCGCAGGCTTGTCTTGTCTCAGATACTCCGCACCTAATCGATACTGGGCCACGGCGTCTTGCCCGTCGAGTTTCGCAGCTTGAGCAAAGGCGGCGATCGCGCCGGGGCCATCCAGTAACAGCTTTCTTGCCTGCCCGAGATCCGACCAGGCAGAGGCAAAATCCGGTCTTAACTGCACAGCCTTGCCGAAGTGATCCGCCGCGCTGCGGGCGTCACCTGAATCCAGCTCTACTTTTCCGACAAGATAAGTCGCCTCGGCTGCATCCTTCGACCGCCCTAAAAGCGCTACGGCCTGCTTAGCGTGTTCCCTGGCCGCGTCTTTCTTGACCCGCTTCGTACAGCGACTGGGCAAGATTGCTCTGAGCGATGCCAAACCTGGGATTTGCCGACACAGCCTTGTTGAACGCATCCAGTGCATCTCGCTTTCTGTCGAATCGACTGAGAGTTTCACCCAGAGAGTTCCAGGCTTCTGCCGATCGGGGACGCTGCGCGACGGCTGTTTTCAGTTCGGCAATCGCGTCGTCCTTGTTGCCATCTTCGGCGAGCAGATTGCCATAAAGCAGATGTGCGTCGGTGTTCTTCGAATCTGCTGCCAGCAATTTCTGAAGCACCGCTTCAGCGCCCCGGCGATCACCACCGGCAGCCAACTGCCACGCCTGATCCAGAGGCCCGATTGACTGCAGCAGAAACAGAATAAGTGGGGCAGACCACATGCTCAACCAAATGCTTCCGATCGAGTCAATCCTGACCCTTCCGTTATATGGATCAGGCGGTCAGCAGCGACGTTTGAGATTCGCTCCCGCGCTCCGGACGGCCATCGTACCTCGATGTCAGCAAGGGAAGCGGAGCCTAACCCAAAGTGCAGCCGGCGATCGTTGACGGAAAGATAAGAACACTGTCCCGTTACGGCCTGGCTTTGCCTTTTTCCTCCGGATGTAACATCCACGCGCGCGCCAATCGCGCTACGGTTCGACTTAGTACCGCTCAGCTTGACCTTGAGCCAGTGCCCACCTCCCGTTACATCGTTCCGTAGGAGCGAGGGAGGCTCGTTCAAGTTCATAATCAGGATGTCCAAATCTCCATCGTTGTCGAAATCGCCGAAAGCACAGCCGCGGCTGCAATGCCTGGCGGTGATTGCCGGCCCAGCCTGCGTCGTCAACTCTTCGAATCGGCCATTTCCCAGATTGCGGAACAAGATGCGAGGCACGCGATAAGGCTCATCGGGATGGTTCCGGAGTTCCGGGTAAATGCCTCCCGCCGCCCAGAAGATCTCAGGCAAACCGTCGTTGTCCAGGTCTTCAATTCCTACGCCCCAGCCGATGAAGCGCGTCTCAACACCTAAACCAGAACGCAGCGTTTCATCTCTGAACTCACCGGAGCCGTTGTTTGCGTAGACGGCAGGAGTATCGGCCGCAAAATGCGTTTTTACGATGTCGAGTCGGCCCGCAGAATGCAAATCACCAATGGCGACACCCATTCCGGCCTGTTCCATTCCGTCCTCGCTCAATGCAATGCCGCGTTCCATGGCTTGTTCGGTGAATGTTCCGTCGCCATTATTGTGGAAGAACAGACTTGGCGTTGAATCACACGCGAGGTAGAGGTCGGTCCATCCGTCGCCGTCAAGATCGGCAGCAACAGCGGTCAACCCATAACCACCCTCGACCTTTCCAATGCCGGATTTTGCTGTGACATCGGAGAAAGTTCCGTCGCCGTTGTTGCGATAGAGCGAGTGCCTTCCATAAGGCAGGCCGCGAGGCCCGCAGAACACGTTCTCCGCATTGCAATCCGTTGACTGGCCCGCCCTCGGTACAGTTTTCAGGTCAAATGAGACGTAATTAGAGACGAATAGATCGAGTTTGCCATCCCGATCGAAGTCGATGAAGGTACATCCTGATCCAAACCGGCTTTCTTCGGGCAGGAGACCCGCCGATTGAGTAATGTCCGTGAACGTTCCGTCACCGTTATTCCGATACAAATAATTGCGCGGCCATCCGGTAATGAAGAGATCTTCCCAGCCATCGTTGTTGAAGTCTCCGACCGTGACGCCAAACGAGTAGTGCTGGCTGAAAAGGCCCGCCTTCACGGTTACGTCAGTGAAGGTGCCGTTCCGGTTGTTCCGATAGAGCCGGTTAGACGCATTTGCGGGTGGATCACCGAACCGGGATCCGGACAGCACAAGCACGTCGAGCCAGCCATCGTTATCGAAATCCAGAAACGCGACGCCGCATCCCATGGCCTCGATCACATAATCCGCGTGCTCGCTATGACCACATACAGAAGGCTCCCGCAGCCCCGCGCTGGCAGCGATATCCGTGAATCTGGCCCGAAAGGGCAGTGACGAATGTTGCCCGGGGCGTTGAGGCGTCACATGCCTCGACGCCATACCACCCGGTCTCGTCTGACCCCGGACGCCCGATGCGGAGAGACATGTGACGCAGACAGAAAGAAGGTTCCGCCTGGTTAGCATCACGATGAGCTTAGCGCAGCGCTCGCAGGCAATCCGGACCTGCGAGCGCTGTCCTCCGTAGTTAGAAGATTAGTCGAAATCCAAGCTCGATCTGACGTCCGGCCTGGTTCCCATAGGTGGCCGTCTGCGCCCCGAATTGTCCGGCAGGGGTTCCCTGGTAAAGGGCCTGACCGAAGTACGGACTGCTCTGACTAACTTCAGGATCCGCAAGATTGAGCCTGTTTGTGGCGTTATAAGCCGTCATCTTCAACTGTGCCTGCCACTTCTCGGTAATGTGGAAGTTCTTCAAGAGACTGGCATCCAGGTTGAAGAAGTTGGGTCCCGTGATACATGAATACTGGAGCGGATTGCTGCGAATCGTGTATGCTTGGCCACTCGGCAACGGTTGGAACGCTTTCGGATTGAAATAGTAGCCGGCGGGCACGTTTTGACAAGGATTACTGACCACCGTTAGATTTCCAAAGCGCGGATAATCACCCGTGTAGAAGCTGAGAACGCCCGTCAATTGCCAGCCACCGACGAGAGCGTCGACTACTCGCGGCGCGTCTGCCACGAACTTGCGGCCCTTCCCGAAAGGCAATTCATAGCTGCCTGCACTTGTGATCCGATGATGCGGCTGATCACTGGCCTGCCACGAGAGTTGGTCCAGATAAGTGCTGAGATCGTTGAAGTATTGCTGATACTTCTCGCGTATGTAGATGTAGCCCAGCAGGAAGTTATATCCCTTACTGAAGCGCTTCTGTATGCGGATCTCCAGATCCTGATACTGTTCGCCCGCGCCAAGCGCGTTGAGTTCATAGATACCGCCGTAGAGCGGGAACGGACGCAGGAGAGACCCGAGCGAAACAGTCGGCTGGTTGTAGAGCGGACCGGGAATCAGGGTCTGGTTGGCGTAATGGTAAAACGGGTTCGCAACGATGTTATTGAGTGTGTTCTGATACTGCGCTTGGATACGCGGGTCAATGGTATTGAGCGAACGCGTGTAGTGCTGATTGCCGTAGTTTCTGAAGTACGTGACAGTCGTTACGAACTGCCCGGGAAACTGGTGCTCCACCGTCAGATTCAGCCGGTGATTGTAGGCCTTTTGAAAGAACTGCGGGTAGTAAAGTACATCCGTTCCACCGCGACCAAGATTCGTTCCGATCGATTTGCCGATCGGCGGGATCAGCGGATTCGAAGCCGGATATGGGTTTGAGAGAGTCGCCTGCGGCACACCATTCAACAGCGGCGCCGTGTTCTGGATCGAGTTGATGCCGTTGTAAGGCGGTTCAAGAAAGCTGAGCGATTCATATCCAGTCACACCGCTAGGCGTTGCGGCAAAGTTGAACTCCGTCGGCACAGAGTAACGGGCATAGCCGAACCGGATCGCGGTTTTATCGTCAAGCCGATAGGCGAATCCAACCCTAGGCTGCAGGTTCAGTTTTTGCGTCTGCCACATGCCCGGGTTTGAAGCGCTCGTGAATTGCCACTGGCCGTTGTAACGGTAAGGATTGTTCCCAACAATTGCGAGCGCCTGAGCCGGAAGCTGTGGAGGATTTGCTGCAATCGCAGGGTCAATTGTGGAGAGGTCAAGCCCTCGAGAGAGATTGTGGTCAGGATCGTGCCACGCCGTCTCGTACTCGTCTCGCAGACCCAGGTTAATGGTCAGCTTGCGGGTAACCTTCCAATCGTCCCCGATGTACATGCCAAAGAAATCGTTTAGCGGATTCGGCGCAGGCCCGCCAATCATTTGCGAACTGCCATCGAGAGCGCCCAGCAGAAATGTTGCGAAGGCGTCTCCCGATTTGGTCAGGTCGGGACTGTTGAATGTGTTTGAAGTCAGAGCCTGGTTGAAGATAAATTGCGACGTACCGCTGACCAGCGTTGCGCCCCCGGCGCGCCGGTATTCGAAGCCGGCCGTCAGATAATGGGAGCCCCGCTGCTGGGACGCTTTCACACTGAACGATTCGGCCGCCGGTTTTTGGTTCCAGACGTAATTAGTGCCACCGAAGCTATTGCCCCCGATGTTGATGCTTGGATAATAGATCGGGACTCCGGTGGAAACGTTCTGATAGCTCTTATAGAAGGTGTTGCCGTTCGGCCAGATGCCATCCCAGCCATTCGAAAGCTGGTTTGAGGCGAACGAATCCACCAGGTTGTACCAGTTACCGTGGAAGTTGAGCACGGTGCTTGGACTCACTGACCAGACCGCATCGCCGGTAGCTTGATTGGCGCCACGTTCGCTGCCCTGCGGGACATAGAGCTGGGAATTGTTTGGCGTAGGATTGCTGGTGAGGTCCGTCGTGTGATAGCGCCCATAGAAGCCTGACACGCGCCACTTATCACTGATCACGTAGTCGATGCGGTCAGACCAGTTGTAATAGTCGTAGCTGTCGAGATAGCCGCGTTGGAAGTTATTAGTGTGGTTATAGCCGGTATTTCCAATGTTCGGATCCCAGAGATAGGAGGCCAGTTTGGCGGAGAGAGGATCGATGCGATTGGCTGGAATCTGGTTACCTGCGAAGGGAGTGCGTGTTACGGCGCCGGTCACCGGATTGACAACGGTGCTAAACGGATCGTAGATCTGCCGTAAAGAGCCATCGGCGGCAAGCGTCTGCGAAAAATTGCCGCTCCGTTCGAGTGGAGTAGGAATGGTTCTGGTATAGCTTGCCGGCGAAGCAATCTTCCAGTATTCGACCGAGGAGAAATTAAAGATCTTGTTTTTCACGATCGGATTGCTGAGCGTGCCGCCAAACATATTCTGCCGTTGCGCGTTTTGTGTAAAGCGGGTCCGGTCGGCTTCTGCACTCAGCCATGGATAGCGGCCAAGGTAGAACAGCGATCCATGCCAATCGTTTGTGCCGCTCTTCGTGCTGACGCTGATGATTCCGCCGGCGCTGTGACCGGCGTCAGCCGCCACACTGTTCTGAGACACAATCGTCTCCTGCACAGCATCCTGATTCGGCGGATAAGCGTTCTTATGGCCGATGCCGATTGGTGCGCCGTCCAGTAGCAAGTCGTTCTTCAGGTTCGTGCCGCCGCCCAGGTCCACGCTGTTCGCTGCCCAGGAATTGAAGGGCTGCATCTCACCGCGGGTGTTGATCGCTGCCGGTTCCAACAAGGTCAACTTGAACGGGTTGCGATCCAATCGAGGCGTGTCGTTTGCCATCTTCGTGTCGATCGTGAGTTCCTGATTGCTGGAATTGAACTCGACTGCCGGCGGCGTCGCTTCTACCGTGACGCTTTGCTTCAGTTCCCCCGGTTGCAGAATTGCGTTGACCGTGACATCGCCTCCGGACTGAACGGTGACGTTTTCCTGAGTGAATTGACCGAATCCGGAAGCTTGTACGCTGATTCGGTAGGTACCGGCGTTGACGTAATCGAAAATGTAAAGACCTTGGCCATCGGTCTGGCGAGTTGCGGCAACACCCGTATTGAGGTTCGAAAGCACAACGGTAGCCGCAGGAAGCGCTGCGCCTGAAGCATCCGTTACCAAGCCCCGGATCTGCGCTCTGTAACTTTGGCTAAAAATGACGGAAGCGAAAAGTAGGCTGAATATCACTGCACGAAAAGCGGCAGCTCTTAGCAACTGCATGGTTGTCCCCATTTAAAAAAACCTTGACCCCGATCGTATGTGATATCGAAGTTGACATACAAAAGTCAACAACAATCTTTAGCCAGCGTCAGTGCCAGTGCTTTAACGAGGTATCGTTCTCGCGTGAGGTCCTTGGCTAAGCCTTCGGATGGGCTCTGTCGTAAACCGCTTGCAGATCTCTCAACGAGACTTGAGTATACTTCTGCGTGGTTGTCAGACGTGCGTGGCCGAGTAACTCCTGAATGGCGCGTAAGTCGGCGCCGTCGCTGAGTAAGTGGGTCGCATAGGCATGCCGGAAACTGTGTGGGTGAACGGTGGAGTCGCCCGCTGCCAGCAGTGCATAACTCTTGACCAGACGCCGGACCTGGCGGTCGCCGAGCCGATTGTTTCTGGAATTCAGAAACAGTGCGCGTTCGCGGGGCTTGGCTGGTCTCACGTCAAGATAACGCTGAACTGCTTCGGATGCCCGCGTCCCGACCGGCACCTGCCGCTCCTTGTTCCCCTTCCCGCGGACCCGAACCGAGCGCTCATCGAGAATATCATCGAGATCGAGACCAACTAGCTCACTCACGCGGAGACCGCAGCCGTAGAGCAGTTCGAGGATCGCCAGATCGCGCTCACGCCAAGGCTCCGCTCCGACGCTGCCGTCCTCTACGGCATCGAGGAGATTGTTCGCCTTCTCAGCGCTCATGACGTCAGGAAGCCGTTGCTTCACTTTGGGCGTACGCAGCCGGGCAGCAAAGTTAACCGGACAAATGCCCTCTTCCCGCAGAAATTTGAAGAATGCCCGAACAGCCGCCAATTTTCGGCGGATCGTGACCGGCGTAAGAGAGCGGTCGTAGAGATGGGAAAGCCACTCGCGCAGCAGAGTTAAGTCGAGCTGCTCGACAGGCGGAGAGCTGCCTCCGTCTGGCGTTTCGAAATATTGGGCGAACTGCTCCAGGTCGGCGCCGTAGTTGCGCACCGTGTGCTTCGACGCGCCGCGCCGGTTAAGCTCGCGTAGATAGTTCGAAATACTCGGACGCAGTTCGGCCATGGAGAAACTCTTCGAGGCTCACTCGAGCACGCCGGCACACTTCGGCATGGCGCGCCTTCTTGTCGTGCTTATATTTCTTCTTCGTTTCCTCGTCTAACGAGGGCAGAAGGTCGAAGGTAATGTTGGCCGGCTGGAAGTGGCGAGGATCGGCATGCGTCACGTAATGACACAAGCTTCCGAGCGCGCGTTTCTCGAGGAAAAACGTCAGGCTGTTCACCGCGCGCGAGAGCGGCGGCGTTGCGCCCGGCAATCAGTCCCGTCGCGATCGATTCCGGGTAGCCCTCGACGCCCGATATCTGCCCTGCAAAGAAAATTCGCGTCTCGTTCTTAAGCTGTAACGTCGGCTGGAGCAGCGCCGGAGAGTTGATGTACGTGTTGCGATGCATCTGTCCGAAGCGCAAGAACTCCGCATTCTCAAGCCCCGGAATCATCCGGAAAACACGCGCCTGGTCGCCGAACTTCATATGGTTCTGAAATCCGACCAGGTTGTAGCTGTCGGCGCGCTGGTTCTCCTGGCGCAGTTGAACAATCGCGTACGCCCATCTGCCCGTTCGCGGATCGTCGAGGCCCACGGGCTTCATGGGCCCGAACCGCAGCGTGTCCTTTCCCCTGCGGGCAATCTCCTCAATCGGCAGGCAACCTTCGAAGTAAGGCGTCTTGTCTTCCTCGATGTGCGGCTCGTACGATTCCGCCTGCAGTAGGGCGTCGATGAAAGCCTCATACTGCTGCTTGTTGAACGGGCAGTTGATGTAATCGTCGGAGCCGTCGAGTGACTTGCCATAGCGGGATTGGCGAAACGCGACCGTCATGTCTACGGAATCGGCAGCCACAATCGGGCTGATGCTGTCGTAGAAGAAAAGCCGGTCTGCGCCGGTCAGGTTGGTAATCTGCCCGGCAAGGCGGTCACTCGTCAGGGGCCCGGTCGCAAGCACCACGATTCCGTCATCGGGAATGGAAGTGACTTCCTCCCGCCGCACTTCTATCCCGGGATGGTTCTCAATTGCGCTCGTGATCTCGCGCGAAAACATCTCCCGATCGACGGTGAGCGCGTGGCCGCCCGGCACGCGCGAGCTATCCGCGGCACGCAGCAAAAGCGAGCCCAGCTGCCGTAACTCTTTCTTCAGTAGCCACGGCGCCGAGTTCTCGCTTTCGCTTTTTAACGAATTGCTGCACACCAGCTCGCCGAAATTGTCGGTCGTATGCGCGGCCGTCCTGCGCTGGGGCCGCATCTCGTAGAGAACTACGCGCGCACCCGCTTCCGCCGCCTGAAACGCGGCCTCACAACCGGCCAGGCCCGCGCCAATGATGTAAATGGGAGACAACCCCCATTTTAGGGCTTATCGCAGATCGTTCTTGAGCACGATACGATATCGAGCTTTACCGGCTTCCAGATGCTCGAGCGCCTCGTTCGCCTCGCTCATCTTGAACTCTTCTGTAATTGGCTCGATGTTGTGGCGTGCACAGAAGTCGAACATCGTGTTTATCGTACCGGGCGCTCCGGACGGGCTTCCGCCGATAGACTTCTGTCCGCCGATCAGGGGGAAAGCACTGACCTTGATCTCGGGAAGGACGCCAACCGTGTGGAAATGTCCTCGTGGCGCCAACGCAGCGATGTAGGAATCCACATTGAGTGGAGCCATAATCGTCGACAGAATCAAATTGAAAGATCCGGCGGCAGCCTTGAGTTCGCTTTCCGAGTGCGTGTTCAGAACAGCGTGCGCACCCATCTTTTTCGCTTCGTCGGCCTTGCCGGCGGATGACGTGAAGGCCGTGACGTGGCAACCCCACTTATTCGCAAACTGCAGCGCCATGTGGCCAAGCCCGCCTATCCCAATCACACCGACGCGATCGGTTGGCTTGATGTCGAGCTGGACCAGAGGATTGAAAACCGTGATGCCTCCGCACAACAGAGGCCCCGCTTTACTAACGTCGACGCCTTCCGGAATCGGAGTGGCCCAAAGCCAGTGACATCGAACACGCGTGCTAAACGCGCCGTGGCGGTGAACAATGGTCGCTTCGCCGTGACTGCACATCTGGTGATCGCCCGCGAGGCATTCCCGGCAATGCAGGCAACTGCCGGAGCTCCAACCTAAACCCACCGTCTGACCAACGCCGACACTCTTTGCGTTCTTGCCGGTGGCAACCACAGTGCCGATGGCTTCGTGGCCAGGAACAAACGGATAGGCCGAGATACCCCACTCATTGTTCAACATGGAAAGGTCGGAGTGGCAGATACCGCAATATTGAACTTCGATCTCCACCTGCTCATCGCCGATCGGTCCCGGATCGTAAGAAAACGGCTCTAATTTTCCTTTGGGCTGCTTAGCCGCTAACGCATGGAATTCGCTCATCGCTCCAAGTGATGCTCCGGGCACGAGAGTAGCTGCAGTCTCCCTAAAAGGATTCTTTGTACTGGCCAAAAACACCGCGCAGAGTGTCGGAAATCTCGCCCACTGTCGCCAAAACCCTGCAGCATTGCAAAATGTGCGGCATTACGTTTTCAGTCGAGCGCGCGGCACTCTCCAACCGGGACAAAGCCGCCGCGCAATCGCTTTGCGAACGCGACGCCCGCACCGACCGGAGGCTTTCGATTTGTCTTCGTTCGAGTTCCGGGTCAATCCGAAACGGCTTGGGTGATTTGTGTTCATCCGATTGAAACTTGTTCACCCCAACAATCACCTGCCGTCCTTCTTCAACGGCGCGCTGGTAGTCATAGGCGGCATTCTGGATTTCGCGCTGCACATACCCGCGCTCGATCGCGACGAGAGCACCTCCGAGGGCGTCGATGCGCTCGATGTATTCCCGCGCGCCTTTCTCAATATCGTTCGTCAGGCGCTCAATGTGTTCGCTGCCGCCGAACGGATCGGGAACAGCCGTGACACCCGTCTCGTAGCCAATCACCTGCTGGGTGCGCAACGCCACGCGAGCGGAATGTTCGGTGGGCAGCGACAAAGCCTCATCCTGCCCGTTTGTGTGCAGCGACTGAGTGCCTCCGAGAACAGCCGCCATCGCCTGGAGAGCGACCCGCACCACGTTCACTTCCGGTTGTTGCGCGGTTAATGTTGAGCCTCCCGTTTGCGCGTGAAATCGCAACTGGCAGCTACGGTCCGATTGGGCTCCGAACCGTTCGCGCATGATGTGAGCGTACAGGCGGCGGGCGGCGCGAAACTTGGCGATCTCTTCCAGAAAGTCGTTATGAGCGTTGAAGAAGAAGCTCAACCGGGGCGCGAACGATTCGACCGATAACCCGGCGTCGATGGCCGCTTGCACGTAGGCGATCGCATTCGCAAGGGTAAACGCCACTTCCTGGACAGCGGTCGATCCCGCCTCGCGGATATGGTAGCCGCTGATCGAGATGGTGTTCCACTCCGGAGCCTCTTCGCCCGCCCAGGCGAACAGGTCGGTGATGATCCGCATCGCCGGGCGCGGTGGATAGATGTAGGTACCGCGCGCGATGTATTCCTTCAGAATGTCGTTCTGGATGGTTCCCGAGAGCTTTTTACGATCGGCGCCCTGGCTCTCTGCCACGAGAAAGTAGAGGCAGAGCAGAATGGCAGCCGTCGAGTTGATCGTCATGGACGTGCTGACCTCTCCGAGCTTTATGCCATCGAAGAGAACATGCATGTCCGCGAGAGAATCGATTGCAACCCCGACGCGTCCCACCTCTCCAGCCGCCAGCGGACCGTCCGAATCCATGCCCATTTGCGTGGGCAGGTCGAAGGCAACCGATAGCCCCGTGATGCCTTGGGAGAGAAGGTACTTATAGCGCGCGTTGCTCTGTTCTGCGCTGCCGAACCCGGCATACTGGCGCATGGTCCACAAGCGACGCCGGTACATGTCGGCATAGATCCCGCGCGTGAAAGGGAATTTGCCCGGCTGTTCGGAAGTGTCCAAAAGAACCTAGGTACGGGAAGCGATTCTGCGTGCTTTCCGGAAGGATGAAATCGCGAAGGAGAACATAACGATGCAGAAGACCGACGGACAGGATGAACCCGAACAGTGTTCGAGAGTCATCGTGGCCCATTTCACGGAAGAGTTGAAGCGCTTTGAAAAAAGCCGGAACGGCGAGCACGACGAAAATGGCTCCGACTGCCTGGTTCCAGATCACCCGGGCCGGGCGCACGACTTCCGGCACAACGGTTCTCGCGAATGTCTGAGCGTGGTGGGGCTTTACAGAGCGAACAAACTTAATCGCCTCGAAGAGCCTTGTCACGTTTCAATCGTAACAGTGGGAGGGTTCCACCTGTTCTCATCAACTTGCCAGCCCGCTTAGAGGGCCCTTGAGCGGCTTGCTTCTGCGTTGCTTGAAGGCGGAGACATCGGCGGGTCATTTAACTCTGCGCAGAACCTTGTTGTATGCCTCGTGGGAGCCGATCCAACCCCAATAGAATGAGTCGCCCTTACGATACCCAAAAGCCCGGTGGGAACGGCCAACGCGCACCGTCCAAACTTCCCCGATCTGCTTCAGGTGCAGTGAGGGATGGAACGGATCTTCCCGGAAGAGTTCGTATTGCTTGTCCGCCAAGCGCTGCACTTCGCTCGGCAGTTCGCGATAAAGTTGCCAAAACCGCTCGGACGCGAAGGATTGGAAAGCCATTCCTCAGGACAGAGGTCCGCGGTTCTACTTCCGACCTTCCTCAAACGGATGGAACTTGCCAGCGCGGACGTCTGCCTTCATCTCCTCGAGGAGTGCGAGTCCTGCGCCCCCGGCTGAGAAGTCGCGTTCGATCTCGGCGTCCCACTCCGCCTGCTCACGTGTTGTCAGCCAAGCTGCCAGCGCCGTTTGCTGTTCTTTGGGCAGTTCCTCGATTGCATGTTGAATCTCGGGAAGGTCCATAGGCCCATGCTACTCCGGAACCACAGCCAGCCGCAGTTAGTGCCCTTCTTCTTCGAGCAAGCGCTCCGCCTCGATAGCGGCCATACAGCCTGCCCCCGCAGCCGTAATCGCCTGCCGGTAGGTTCTGTCCTGCACATCGCCGGCGTGAAAAACGCCTCGGATGTTCGTCCGCGCCCCGCCGTGCGAAATGATGTAGCCGTCCGCATCCAGATCGAGCTGTCCGGCAAACGCTTTGGTGTTCGGAATGTGCCCGATCGCGACGAAAAACCCATCCACCGGGCGATCGTATACCTCGTGCGTTTTTAGGTTCCGCAGCTTGACGCCAGTCACTTCGCCTTTTTCGACGTCGTACACGTCTTCGACGACCGTGTTTGTGACTAGCTGGATCTTCGGATTGGCCTTGATGCGGTCAATCATGATCTTCGAAGCGCGGAAAGTCTCACTACGGTGGACGAGCGCGACTTCAGTCCCGAAGCGGCTTAGAAAATTGGCCTCTTCCATGGCAGAGTCGCCGCCGCCCACAACCATGATCTTCCTATTTCTGAAGAAGAAGCCATCGCAGGTGGCGCAGGAGCTGACACCGTGACCAATCAGCTTATGTTCGTTCTCGAGACCCAGCCATCGTGCAGAAGCGCCCGTCGCAATGATGAGAGTTCTGGTCTGAATCTTCTCGCCGTCTTCGAGTTCGAGCAGGATGGGGCTGGCGGACAACTCGGAATGAACCACTCGGCCGTGCCGGTAGGTCGCGCCAAAGCGTTGGGCCTGCTGTTTCATGTTCTCGACCAACCCGGGGCCGAGGATTCCTTCAGGAAAACCAGGAAAATTCTCGACTTCCGTTGTAATCGAGAGCTGTCCTCCCGGCTCATGCCCTTCGAGCACGAGTGGAGCCAGATTTGCTCTTGCTGTATAGATCGCGGCGGTGTTCCCGGCACATCCTGAGCCGAGAATAACGACGTTTTGGATATCGCTCATTGGAGAATCAGATTCGTCAGGCGGTAAGCAGCCCAGGAACCAGAGTACGCCAAGAGCAACATGTAGCTAAATTGAAAGGTCGGCCATTTCCAGCCCCCCGTCTCGCGTTTCACAACCGCAAGTGTAGAAAAACATTGCATCGCGAAGGCGAAAAACACCAGAAGGGCAACGGCACCCGCAGCGCTCAAGTCCTGATGAACAGCATGCTGCAATCCGCTTGACTGTTCGTCTCCTTCGATGCCATAGATGGTCCCCAGGGTTCCGACGATCACCTCGCGCGCCGCCAGCGACGTAATGAGACCGATCCCGATCTTCCAATTGAATCCAAGAGGCTTGATTGCGGGCTCGATGGTCTTCCCCACCATACCCGCGAAGCTATGCTCCAGGTCAGGCGCCTTCCCGTTTTGGAGCGGAAGGTGAGCCAGGACCCAAAGGGATATCGAAACCAGCAGGATCACAGTGCCTGCCCGATGAAGAAACACCTTCGCCCGATCAACTAGTCGCAAGCTGAGAGAGTGAAATGTGGGCCAGCGATACGGCGGCATCTCTAACATGAACGAGGTGCGCTGGCTTTTCAGGACCGTTGACTTCAGCAGCCGGGCAATGAGGACGGCCGCCAGGAACCCGAGGATGTAAAGACCCAGCATGGTTGCGGCCGGCAGTGAAAGCACACCCCTAATAAGCGAAACGTTCGGAACAAACGCCAGGATGATCAGGGTGTAGACAGGCAGCCGTGCCGAACACGTCATCAGCGGCGCAATCATAATCGTCGCCATCCGGTCGCGTTTATTCTCAATCACCCGCGTCGACATGATCGCCGGAACCGCACAGGCGTAGGCCGAGAGCAGAGGGATGAACGACTTCCCTTGCAGACCAATCTTCGCCATAGTCCTATCGGCGATAAGGGCTGCACGCGCGAGATATCCCGAATCTTCCAGAATTCCGATGAAAAGGAAGAGCAGAAGAATTTGCGGCAGAAAAACGACGACGGAGCCGACGCCGCTCCAGATGCCATCTATGAGCAGAGACCGCCAGGGCGTATCGGGCAGGACCGATTGGATCCAGCGGCCCGACCATAAAACTGCACCCTGCAAGCCGTTCATCAACGGTTGTGCCCAGGAGAAAATGCTCTGGAACACGGCAATCACCACTGCGAGAAAAACCAACGGGCCTCCGACAGGGTGAAGGAATACCGCATCGAGCCTTCTCGTCCACAATGGCGGCGCAGGTGCTTTATACGACGCTCGAACTCCGAGAGTGGCCGCCCACTGCCGGCATTTTGGGACGTCCTGGAGAACCGGGAGTTCGATTTTCACCGGCGGAGCATTCAGACGGGCAGCGGTTCCGAGCAGGAACTGCTGAATCCGCTCCAGTCCCGTTCCTTTCGCGGCACTGATCAGGGCGACGGGACAATTTAACTCGTTCGCCAACGCCGCAACGTCCACCTTCCCGCCGCGCACAGCCAGGTCGTCCGCCATATTCAGCAGAATCAACGTCGGAAGATTCAGGCTCAAGATGGGAGCCGCCAGAACCAGGTGGCGCCCGAGGTTGGTCGAGTCCAGGATCAGGATGACTGCATCCGGCTTTGGAAAGTCTCCTCGCTCACCTTTCAGGACATCGTGAGTGACCTGTTCATCTTCAGCTCGCGGATGGAGGCTGTAAACGCCGGGAAGGTCAACCAGGAAGACATCGGTTTGCCCTTTCAGCTTGGCTTTGCCTGTCCGGTGCTCTACGGTGACTCCTGGGAAATTGGCAACCTTCTGATTCAGACCGGTCAGACGGTTGAAAAGCGTGGATTTACCGGAATTGGGAGGGCCGACTATGGCAACAATGATGTCCCGGTCGTGTGCGGGACGAGGAGGAAGGATGGCGGGATTGGGAAGGAGCCCGGCACGCCGGTCATCTCCGTGGCAACTGCTCACGTAAGCACCACGAAGTCAGACTCGGGGTCGCGCCGCAGGTAGAGGCGGGAGGCGGTATCATCCCGAAGGGCCACCTCGGAGCCGTCCACCCGGAAGACGCGGGGACCGCCACCGGGAGCCCGACGTCCCGGCACAACTTCGTTGCCGGGGAGGAACCCCATTTCCATGAGCCGCCGGGCAACTTCATCCGGCAAGTCCAGTCTGTCGATGATGCAGCGCTGGCCAGTCGGTAGGTCGGCGAGTGTGCGCGGCGACCCGGCGGCTAGCCTGGATGATTTCTTCTTCCAGCCCATGGCGGCGATATAGGACCAGTTTAGTACGAGATGCGAGTCACGGCGTTGAAATAACCACCGAACGGCGATAAATGTCTCTAAACAGCAGGTTTAATGAGCTGATTACAAACGGCCGCTTCGATGCTATGATCAGCCTGTGCTGCGGGACTACTCGCAACATTCCATGACTTCTCCAGAACGCGAGACAGGGGGCTCCTACTCTCGTAAAGACGCGTTACGGTTGTTGAAGATCGACAACCGGCAGCTCCGGAGCTGGGAGCGTCAACAACTCGTCCCGGAACTCGTCCACTACCGGTTCTCAGATTTGCTCTTGCTGAAGCGAATTGCGAAACTGCGTGCGGAAAAGGCTCATCCCAAACTAATCAAGCAGGCGCAGCACGCACTCGTCCGCTGGTTGAAGGAAGTTCCGCAAGAACACGAGGACGTCCAGGTCTATAAGGATGGCCGGCGTGTCATGGTTCAGATCGGGAAGCAACGCCTGGAACCGGCTTCGGGACAGTTGGTGTTCGACTTCGCGGAAGAGGAGATTAGAAAACTCCTCGAATTAACTCCTCAGACGCGCAAGAACGGCGAGGAGATTACGGAGAAACTCCGCAAAAAGATTGAGGCGGACTATTGGTTCGAGCGAGGCCTTGAGCTGGAGCAAACCGGCGCGCCGCATGAGCGGGTGATCGAGGCCTACCAGAAAGCCGCGGACCTGGATCCAACTTCAGCCGCCGCAATCGTAAACCTGGGCACCGTTTTCTTTCATGGACACGCCTGGGCTGACGCTGAGAGGCAGTATAAGAGGGCGCTCGAGATAGACCCGGATTATGCTCTGGCCCATTTCAATCTCGGGAATCTGTATGACGAACGGGACGATCCATCCAACGCGCTCCAGCATTATATGGAAGCGCTAAGAATCCACCCGAAATACGCAGACGTTCACTATAATCTGGCGCTGCTGTATCAGGGGGGAAGGGACACACTCAATGCCATGCGCCATTGGCGGGCTTACCTAAAGCTGGATGGGTCGAGCGAATGGGCTCGGATTGCTCGGAGGGAGCTGCGCAATCTGGAGAACGAGGCCATCATTGAGGGCAAACGGCCGAGACTGGTCATGTTCCCGTCCCGGACAAAGTCGATCTGAGATGGAAGCTTGTCTGCCCGTTGCCGCAATTGTTCTCGCCGCAGGCGCAGCCACTCGGATGGGCAAAGTTAAGCAGTTGCTGCCGTACCGGGGCCGAACACTCATTCAGCATGCCGTCCATCAGGCTCTCCTGGCGCGTTTTGACCCGGTTCTGGTGGTTGTAGGGGCCGAGTCCGCGGCGGTTCGATCGTCTGTGGCGAGTCAGAAGAGCGTCATTGTCGAGAATACCTATTGGCAGACCGGGATGGGCTCCTCCATCTCTGCCGGGGTTCGCTGGTTACAGAGGGACGGCACCGAAGCGGCCGCAATTGCTATTCTGCTGGCGGATCAGCCGCTCGTAACTGCATATCATTTGGAAGATATGCGCACCCGTCTGCACCTGAGCTCGGCGGACGCGATCAGCGCCGAGTACAACGGAACCCTGGGCGTCCCGGCCTTGTTTAAGCGACGCCTGTTTGCCGCGCTTGCCGGATTACCTCCGGACGCCGGGGCCCGTCATCTTCTACGCCAAGCCGACTTCGCCGTGGAGCCGTTTCCGCTGCCCGAAGCCGCAATGGACATCGACACGCCCCTAGACTACGAAGGCCTGACCGCCTAGCCCGGTGCTACGATGAGGGCGGTGTTTCGGCCCGCCCGTCACTACGTTATTGTTCTGGCTTGTGCGGTTGCCGCCCTGTCCATAGCTGCTGAGACTTACTCTCTGCGGCTGCCGGACTCGGCTTGGGCGCTTTGGTCGGCGTTTCCCGCCTTTGTTCTCGAGCTTGCGCTTTTCCTTGCCGCCACGTTGGAAAGCACTCGCGCCCGGTTTGCCCAATGGGCTACGCCGATGGTGCAAGCACTCGCGCTTTGGGTATCCGGACTGGTTCCCTACCTCTTATTCAGCGTCTCTAACGGTACATTCCGCGTCCAGAATTTCGGCATTCTTCTCTGTCTGACAGGCTTGTTGTCGTTTTGGAATGTAGTTCTTCCCCGCAGTGTGATCGCCGACCTGGGATTCCTAGCCCTGGCCGCAGCTCCGATGGTAGGCCGGCTGCTTCCACAGATCTACGTATCGCCGGATCCGCGCTTGCGAGTCGATTTTCTGGGGTCGGCCCTGGGACACGCGATGTGGTTCCGGCTCGGCATTGTTGCTCTGCTGGTGCTACGCCAATGGGACCCGGGACCGTTTAGCTTGTGGCCACGTCTGCACGAATGGAGAATCGGTGCGATTTGCTACTTGCTTGCCGTAGGCCCGTTGTCAGCTATGGCGCTCGCCATCCACGCTGTTCAGTTCTCGCCCTTACAGAAGGATCCGCTGGTGCTGGCATTCACGGCCATTACTACGTTTTTTGGAATTCTCTGGGGCGTCGCCCTAGGCGAAGATCTGTTTTTCCAAGGAGTTGTCACCCGCGTACTTGTGGGCACCTCAAATTCCTGGATGTTGGCCATCGGCCTTTCGGCAATTCTCTTTGGCGCGGTTCACCTTTGGGTACACGGATTTCCAAACTGGCGATGGGCGAGCGTTGTCACTGTTCTAGGCGTCGCATGTGGCATCGCTTACGCGAAATCGGGCAGCGTTCGAGCACCCATGGTGACCCACGCATTTGTCGTGACGACGTGGCGACTGCTATTTAGTTAAGGGATTGGGGTGAATCAGGATTTTGCGAGTTCGAAAGACCAGACCCTTTCGGGCGCCAGGGAGGAGTATTGCTTCAGGGGTCTTTCTATGAGGTTAGTCTCGCTTTGGTGGGAGTTGCCTCCCTGGCTTGATTCCAATATTAGAATATGAATTTCTGGAATGCAAGCCTTTCTTATACAAATTTTCAAAGAAAATCTACTCCAGCTCTCGAGCTAACTCTTGGAGGACCGTTTCCGCAACAACAATGACGAACATAACGCTTTTAGGATCAACGGGATCCATCGGAACAAGCACACTGGATGTGGTACGGCAGCGCCCCCAGGAGTTTTCCATCTTTTCACTCGTAGCTGGCAGGAACGTGGATCTTCTTAGCTCCCAGATTCTGGAATTCCGGCCAAAGTTAGTCGTTGTTGCTGAAACTGAAAACACCGACAGCCTCACTAAACAACTTCAGGCCTGTACGCTGCCCAAAAAAGAGTGGCCGGAAATACTTTCGGGGCCAAATGCCCGGGTTCAAGCCGCCACAGCTCCCGAGACGGACTTCGTGATGTCAGCCATTGTGGGAGTAGCTGGGCTCCAGGCCACTTACGAAGGAATCCGAGCCGGCAAGCGAATCGGCTTGGCTAATAAAGAGGTGCTGGTCGCAAGCGGGAAGCTGGTCATGGCAGCGGCTAGGGCGCACGGAGTAGATCTGCTTCCGGTAGACAGCGAACACAACGGCGCTCATCAGTGCTTTCGAGGAGGAAGACGCGAGGAGGTAAGGCGGCTGCTCCTCACCGCCTCGGGGGGGCCGTTTCGTGACACGCCGGCTGACCAATTGTGGGGTATCACCCCCGAACAGGCGCTCCAACACCCGACGTGGAAGATGGGACAGAGGATTACCATCGACTCCGCCACGATGATGAATAAAGGATTCGAGGTCATCGAGGCCTGCTGGTTATTCGATCTACCGCCCTCGGAGGTGGAAGTCGTGGTTCATCCGCAGTCTTCTATTCACGCCATGGTGGAGTATACCGATGGAAGCGTCATAGCGCAGGCGTCCGCCACAGATATGAGAATGCCCATCCAGTACGCCCTGACCTATCCGCGGCGCGAATCCGCTCCGGTACCGCGATTGGACTGGGCTAGTCCGAGAACCTGGAATTTCTACCCTCCCGATTTTGTGAAGTTCCCTCTCTTAAGGCTGTCGTACGAGGCTCTTAAGGCAGGCGGATCTGCTACTTGCACTCTAAATGCGGCGGATGAAGTAGCCGTAGGAGCTTTCCTAGAGCGCAAGATACCCTTCCCGGCTATTGCCCAAACTATCGAGGAGACGCTTTCCAGGCAGAGCGTCCGCGAACCGGAGACAATAGAGGAAGTGATCGAGATCGACGAGGCATCGAGAGAAACTGCCAGACAGGTGCTCGGGGCTTCGCAGTGGATAGGGTCCGCGGTCCGGGGCTGACTGGGACTATCCTATGAGTCTTGAAGCGAATCGTAATCGGTAGCGTCGAATAAGTGTGCCGGGAGACGCTTCGGTCGGGAAGGCGAAAGGTATAAAATAGCGTGGGTTTCATAGGGCCATTCTTCTGGGTCGTGATTCTTTTAGGAGTCATGATCCTGGTGCATGAGCTGGGCCATTTTTGGGCCGCTCTCTCCGTTGGCGTCCGGGTAGAGACATTCAGCATCGGGTTCGGGCCGAGGCTTTTCGGATTCCGTCGCGGAGAAACCGATTTCCGGGTCTCTGCCATACCATTTGGCGGTTATGTGCGCATGATGGGCGAGCAGCCGGGTGAAGAAACCGCGGCCGACCCGAGATCGTTCCAAAGCAAAGCGCGCTGGCAACGGGCAATTGTGATCGTTGCCGGACCGTTGATGAACGTGTTGCTAGCGGTCGCGCTGGTAACCGGGCTCTACATGTATGGATTCCCGAAGGAATCTCCTTCGGCCGAAGCGGTCATCAGCAGCGTTACACCAGGTTCGCCTGCCGAGGGTGCCGGCCTCCATCCGGGAGATCGCATCGTCCAGATTGGCGACAAGCACAATCCGAGTTGGCCCGACGTTCTGACCGAGGAAGCACTGAACGCAAATCACTCTCTTCCAGTTCAGATACAACGAGGCGCGCAGCAACTACATTTCGACGTCACGCCCCGTATGGATGCGCGAGAAGGTATCGGTGTTGTCGGCTGGCGAGGCGACGTCCAAGTGGCTGAAGTTTCCAAGGGTTCGCCCGCAAGTGCCGCGGGGCTGAAGGCCGGAGATCTGTTTATTGATGTGAACGGTCAGCCTGTCGAGTCCCTCTATACCGTCCAGCAGGCCATCTCCCATTCAAATGGCAAGCCCGTCGAGCTGACCCTGATGCGCAACAACCAGTTGCAGAAGGTCAGTGTCACGCCTGAGCCGAGCAATAACTCCCGGCTGCCCTGGCGGATAGGGATCGCGTTCCGGATGCCGATTCAGGTGGTAAAGCTGCCGCTCGTGCCGGCTTTGGCGGAATCACTGCGATTCAATCGCCAGAATGCGACCATGATCTTCCAGGTTCTGAAGAGTATCGTGGCGCGCCGTGTATCTCCCAAGACCCTGTCCGGACCCATCGGCATCGCTCAGCTCTCAAACGAGGCGGCGCAGGAGGGACCATCCAGCTTCCTGGGACTCATGGCGATCGTGAGCCTCAATCTGGCTATATTCAATCTCCTGCCCATTCCGATCCTCGACGGGGGTACGCTCCTGCTCCTCATCATCGAAATGCTCCTCCAGCGGGAGATGAGCATTCAGGTAAAAGAAACGGTCTTTAAGTTGGGCTTCGTGTTCCTGATGATGGTGGTCGTCTTCGTCATTTACAACGACATCAGCCGTATTCTGACCCGAAGCTAAATTTCCTTCCTCCCGCGGGCCCTTTCTACGGGCCCGCACCATGCAACGAGCCATGATCTGCTCACGCCGTTTGGGTCGGGCAGACAATGATTTATCCCAATACTCACCCTTTCGGCACCGGGCAATAGTAAAATGCTATAAATCTTTTCAATTAAGCTCGCGCGGCACCGGGGCTAAGTCGCGCTGCTTCGCCGTTGCACGCCTTGCATGCTTGAGGAATCTCAACCCGTTCCTTCCGTACCGGCCACAACATCACCGACGAACGCCGTCCGTTGGACCCGCGTGAAGGCGATGTTTGAGCTGGCGGTAACGCTTGAGTCCTCCGAATGGCCATCCTTTCTCGATCTGCAATGCGGTCCGGACGAAGAGCTGCGGCGCGAGGTGGAGTCCCTTCTTTTAGCGCACGACCATAGTTCGAATTTCCTTGAAGAGCCGGTTATCACTGCGGGTGCGCTGGCGGATTTCACCGAGCCTCCGCCCAAACCCTCCGAGTCGATCGGGGTTGGAAGCCGCATCGGGGCATATGAGCTCGAACGCGAGGTGGGCCATGGCGGTATGGGTACCGTTTACCTCGCCAATCGGGCGGACCAGGAATTCAGGAAGCGCGTCGCGATCAAGCTGATCCGAGTGGAGAAGCTGAGCGAGTTCGCCATTCGCCGGTTCAGGCAGGAGCGGCAGATTCTGGCCCGCCTGGAACATGCCAACGTGGCGCGGCTCATCGACGGCGGAACCACCGAGTCCGGCATGCCTTACCTGGTAATGGAGTTCGTCGAAGGCGAAATCCTTACCAAATACTGTGATCTCAACGGCTTGGCGGTGACGGAGCGCTGCGAGCTCTTTCTGAAGATCTGTTCCGCGGTTCAATATGCTCACGAGCGGAACATCATTCACCGCGACCTGAAGCCCGCGAACATCCTGGTGGGCAGGACCGGAAATCCGAAACTGCTGGACTTCGGCGTAGCCAAAATGCTTGAACCGGAGAACCCGGCCGTCAACAAGGAAGCTACTCTCGCTGGAGTCCGGATGTTGACCCCGGCTTACGCAAGTCCCGAGCAGCTCCGAGGCGAACTGGTGACAGCCCAAAGCGATATCTACTCGCTGGGCGTGATCCTTTACGAACTTCTCTGCGGCGAGCGCCCCAGCCTGAAGACGGTGCAGCAGAGCTCCTCCGCTTCCGGCGACAAGGACGAGCATATATCGCCCAGTTTGCGGGCGATCATCTTCAACGCAATACGCCTCGACCCGAGCGAGCGCTACGAATCGGTAGCGGCTATGGCCGAAGACATTCAGCGGCATCTGAAGGGATTCCCAACCAGCGCCGGACTGTCTTCAGCGGATGAGCAAGATGTCGAACGGATCTCGATTGGTGTCCTGCCTTTCCGGGAATTAGGCCAGGACAGGAAGGCAGATCCGTTTCTGCGGTCTGCCATCACCGACGCTCTCATTACCAGGCTCAGCAAGGTGGAGCGTCTTTCCGTACGGCCGACCAGTGCGGTCCTGCGGTATGCGGAGAGCAGCGACCCGGTGCAGGCGGCACGGGAGCTTCGCGTCCGCTACCTTCTCGAAGGTACGTTCCATACCGCGGGCGACCATGTCCGCCTGAACGTCCAGCTCGTTGCGTCGGACACGGGCCGGTCCGTGTGGGCTGCTCACTTTGACGAGCAGGGCGGCGATCTTCTACGACTCGAGGACTCCATCTCCGAGCAGATTGCTTTTGCCCTGATTCCTCAACTGACAGGCGAGGAGCGCATTAAGCTGAGCCGGGCAGGAACGGCCAACAGCAAAGCTCACGAAGCTTATTTGCGGGGCCGCTATCACTGGAGCCGCAGTGCCGGTGAACCAGAGCAACTAGCGAAGGCGCTGACTTGCTTCTCCGAAGCGATCACGCACGATGCTTCCTACGCCCGAGCCCATTGCGGCATTGCGGATTACTACGTTCGTCTGGGCTTGTGGGGCGGTGTTCCGCCGGCAGAAAGCTTCGCAGCCGCGTTCGTGGCAGCGCGGCATGCGGTAACGCTCGATCCAACACTCGGCGACGCACACGCCTCGCTCGGGTTTTGCCTGTGGACGAATAATCGCGACTACTTCGGTGCTGAGCGGGAATTCAACATTGCAATTGCGCACAGCCCCGACTCCGCAAATCCTCATCATTGGTTTGGGCTGCTGAACTCGGCGCGGGGGCGGCCCGAACTCGCTCTTGCCAATCTCGACCGGGCTCACAAGATCGACCCTAACTCGCCTGTGATCACTGCCTCGCACGGATTCGTGCATTTCAATGCCCGCCAGTATCAACAAGCGCTTGATCTGCTGCAGGCGGCGGCGCGAGAAAGGCGCGACTCAGGCGTTCTACAAGAGTTGCAAGCCTGGTGCTACTTGCAACTGGAAGATTTCTCGCACGCAAGAGATTGCGCATCGAGAAGCGTCGCTCTGGGCACTCGAAGCCCGGCATCGCTGGCCGTGCTCGCTCGAGCGGAGGCTGCCGCCGGAAATCGCGGAGCCGCCGAAGAGATTCTTGCGGAAATGAAGCAGCTCGAGGCGAAGCGGTACGTTTCCGGTTACGACTTTGCCTCTGTCTATCTGGCTATCGGAGACAAGCAGGCAGCACTCCGGAGTCTGGAAGAGGCTTTCGCGGCGGGTGACTGGTGGGTGAACTGGATCGGGGTCCATCCCGCCTGGGACGGTCTGCGCGGGGAGCCCCGATATGCGGAGTTGGTTGCCCAGACGCAGCCTGAGCCTGCGGACAAAACAGAGACCGCACCCACAACCGCGGCAGCGCACGATTCGAAAGTCGCCAGCATGGTTGTGCTCGCGGTTGTCGCGGTGCTGGTTCTCGGGGCGTTGGTCTTGACCTACTTCCAATCGCGCCGGACGGGCGAGCCCTTTGCGAATCCGCAGTTTTCCCGTATCACGGGAGACGGGACTGCCGGATTGGCAGCAATTTCGCCGGATGGCGAGTATGTCGTCTACACAACCAGAAAAAAGGGCTTGACCCAACTCTGGAAGCGCAAAACCGGCACAAGTGGATCAACTGCGCTGACCGCGCCCATCCAAGGTGACGCAGTCAGTTTAGAGTTCACCGAAAACGGAAATCGCCTCGCCTTTGCACTTCATCCTGCGCTGCAGATTTTCCATCGGAATCTGTTTACCGTTCCTGCCGAAGGCGGAACACCGGTGCAGATTCTTGGGGAACTGACGGGTCCGGTCGGCATGTCGCGTGACGGCACGAAGGCTGCACTCGTGCGCGCAAACCGCTCACTGAAACGGGACGAAATATGGATCGCAGACCTGAAGAACGGCGGCGAGCGCTTGATTACGTCCCGGCTCTACCCGACGCGCCTGCTTTCGCAAGCCTCTCCCACCTGGTCTCGTGACGGCAAACTGCTGGCGTTCGTCGTCGAGACCAAAGATAGTGTCGGTTTTTACATCTACCTGGAGACCATCAATCTGGAGACGGGGCAGGAGCACCGGGTGCAGTCGCCACGCTGGCAATGGGTGGAAGACATGGAATGGATCAGAGGGCAATCGGCGCTCGCGATCATCGCCAGGCCGCAAGGTTCCTCGTTCAAGCAGATCTGGTATGTTGCCTACCCCGGAGGCGTCAGCCGGCGGCTCGGGAGTGATATCGACAGCTACAACACGGTGAGTGTCTCGGATGACGGGCAGACTCTAGCATCCATTCAGCTTCAGACGCTGACAAACATCTACGTCGCTCCTTTGAAAGATGTCGAGGATTCGGCTCAGGTCACGCCCGGCACCGGCAGGTACTTCGATCTTGCCTGGGGGAGCGATGACCGTATCCTTTACGCGAGCGATTCCACCGGCGAAGCGGATCTCTGGACCATCAAGGCGGATGGGAGCGATCAGCGGCAAATTACCTCCGGCGGAGGTTTGAAGTGGGCACCGGTCTCTTCTCCGGACGGCAGATACATCGCCTACCATTCGAATGTTTCGGGCAGTTGGAACATCTGGCGAGCTGACGCTGATGGGAGTAATCCGGTGCAAATCACGCGAGGACCGCGCGACAGCAACTGGCCGCATTTCACGCCTGACTCAAAGTTTGTCGTGTTCCATCAGACCGATCCCGGAGGCCAACTCAATCTGTGGAAGGTATCGGTCGCAGGCGGTACGCCGATCCAATTGACCACTTCTTTGACTACCCATCCCGCCGTTTCCCCGAAAGACGGAAAAATCGTTGCCTGGTATAGCGAAACGGTGGATCATCCGAATTGGAAGCTGGCAGTCTTTGCCCCGGGTGGCGGAACTCCATTGCAAGTCTTCACGCCCAGCGTCGCAATCAGCGCCGACTCGCAGTTGGGGTGGAGTCCTACGGGTGATGCAATTACCTGCCTGGGGCAGGAGAACGGTGTCTGGAACGTGTGGAACCAGCCGATCGACGGACGTCCGGCCAAACGGCTCACCTCGTTCGTCTCCGGTCAAATCTACTCGTTCGACTGGTCGAAAGACGGGCGGCTCGCGTTGTCTCACGGCGTCTCCACTACGGACGTCGTGATCGTTAAGGACAAGGGCCGCAAATAGGGCGAGCACTCTTCAACGCGAATGAATACCTCACCTCAAGATGTGACGGGCCTGCTCGTACGGTGGCGAACTGGAGACCGGGAAGCGCTCGATGCGCTCACGCCGCTGGTTTACGACGAGTTGCGGCGGCTGGCGAAGTCTTACCTGCGGCGAGAACGGCCGGATCATACACTCGACGGCACGGCGCTCGTGCATGAAGCCTACATGCGCCTCGTCGATCAGCGCAATGTCGAGTGGCGAAATCGCAATCACTTCTTCGCCCTGGCCGCGGAACTGATACGCCGCATTCTGGTCGACCATGCGCGTGCTCGGATTGCAGCCAAGCGAGGCGGCGCGAACGTCAAACTCTCGCTTGACGAGGCACTGGCGCCTGCCGATGAAAAGGATCTCAACATCCTGGCCTTAGACGATGCTCTGCTTGCCCTCGCGAAGGCCGACCCACAGCAGAGCCGTATTGTCGAACTACGTTATTTTGCGGGTCTGACGATTGAGGAGACCGCGGACGTCATGGAAATTTCGCCGGCAACGGTGAAGCGCGACTGGACCACCGCAAAAGCGTTTCTGAAACGAGAAATGCTGCGTAAAGGGCGGTAGTCGAGCGACGCTGCGCAGTAACTTTTGAGAGCTGCGGGAGTATTGTTTCCGATGAAGCTGATCGCGCTCGTAATATTTGTATTTGCCACAACTGTGGGTGCGCAGGATGCTAAATCCAGCGACCCGTCGGACGCAAAACCACCGGTGAGCAGGAACGACCTTCAAATCGTGCGGCGAGCTCGCCAAATCCTGGACTCGCCTTCCAAGTGGAACCGCTCCGACGACAGGAAGTGCCCGAAGACCCAGCGCACCTACAGCCTCTATTGCGCCCTAGAAAAAGCAACCGAACAGACCTCGGACAATTTTGAACATAGAGGTGCGGCGATGCAGGAAGCACGCTTCGTGATCGATGACGTTCTGGCTGTCGGGAACCACTACAATCATCGACTGATGGACTACAACAACGATCCCAAGACCACGTTTGCCGACGTGCAGAAATTCTTTTCTTTGCTCGAGGAAAGAATCAAGAAGCGGCTTGCTGAACAATCTCGTTGATCTCGTGAGCCCATCGCCAGAGCGCGCGAAGATCAAAATTTTCTGCCCCTATGAGCCGAACACGCTCAGCGCTGCGCGTACCTAGACAGCACGGCTTGACAGGCCGCAAGTTCATAGGAGCAAACAATGAAAAAAGCGATTACGTTCTTTATTTCTGCTGGTCTGGCGGCCGCACAAGTCGCGATCCCGGACGGCACGAAGCTGCGAGTCCGGCTGGATCAGACCATCTCGTCAGCCACCTCGGAGCAGGGACAGGCTGTCGAACTCAGTATCACGGAAGCGGTGAAAATCAACGATCAGGTTGTTATCCCTGACGGCGCACGAGTAACCGGCACAGTGACCATGGCGCAGGAAAAACGGCACATGGGGCGCGCGGGCAAGCTCGACTTCTCCATCGATCGCGTGCGTGCAATCGACGGCGAATGGATACCCATTCGTTATACGGTAAACAAGGCGTCCGGCGGGAGCCATGCAGTGAGCACGGGCGTTCTGACCGCCGGTGCCGCCGTTCTATTCTGGCCTGCTGCGCCGGCGTTTCTGCTGATTAAGGGCAAGGACGTCAACATCAATAAGGGCATGGTTTTCGATGCCTTCACGGATGCGGATCACGTTCTGAACAACGCCGGCGCGACGGTTGCGGGTACGCCCAAGGCATCTCCCTCATTCGGAGGCACAACAAGCAGCCTCGCCTCTGTTGCCATCACGTCGAATGTTCCCGGCGCCGATATTGAAGTGGATGGAGCTTTCATCGGCAGCACACCGACAACCGTGTCGCTCGCGTCGGGAAGTCACCAGATTTCGGTTAAGAACGGCAATGCATTGTGGCAGCGGAATCTTCAGGTCAGCGCGGGCAGCACGATCAGCTTGAACGCACAACTGGAAGGAACGCAGATGGTGAGTGCTCGTAAGACCAGATAATCAGCAACGCTTGAGCTTTCATTCAGGCCCGGATTGTTACCGCAATCCGGGCCTTATTGTTTCTCGGGGCAGACAGCGAGACTCAGGCCGCCGGTGTGGCAAGCGCCGCGAGCAATTCGTTCCGTGTGGGTTGCACCATGAACGGAGCGTTCCCGTGGCGTTCGATTGCAGCGCGAGTGCGCGAAATGATTTCCGGGTCCCTGTACACTTCTTCAGGCCGGACCAGCATGCCCATGATCTTCCAGAAAGCACGGAACGCGATCGGATCGAACAGGGCCGCAGTCCGCAATTGGGAATACGTCACCTGGTCCGATTCAGAGGGCGTCGCGATTGGAGCCGGAGCATCGAAGATCGTGTGGCGAAGCGTTGCGAGCCGTTCGTTATCAGTCGTGACCTGGTCCTGGTAAAAGGGCAGGATTTGTTCAGTCACAAACTGGTCCATTGCCAGCATCTGTGCAACCGGGCAGTCAGCCGTGCTTTTCGATGATATCCAGCAGATTAGCGGCGGTCGAGAGCGCGAACGATAAGCCGCGGCCGAGAGTTGGATTAGTTGTGCACAGAGAGTCGCCTACAGCCGCGAGGCCAGTTACGATAGGCGAGCCGTCGACGACGAAACGGCGCAACGTGTTCTGCACTGCACCCAGAGGGAAAACGTCACTGGTTGGTTCAAGGACATCAAGCCACCGAGCGTAAAAAGGCATGGTGCGTAGTACTGCCTCAAAGACCTCCGGGATAGCGCAGTCTCTTGAAGCGTTTGTCCTGTGCCAAGGGTATGACGGCAACCTGCATGCTACCGTTGTCGCCGCCCCAAAGGCCAACGGTAAATTCATCCAAGCCGAGGACAACTCGCGTGCTGAGAGGTCCCGGCGGCTTCATCCCTGAACGCAATCGGTATTGCCGGCTGAAATAGACGACGCCGCATTCGGCGCGCAAGGTCACTGTCGGGTGCGCCGAGATCTCTGTCAGCCAGCGATCGATCGGCGAACGATATCCGCTCGCATCGACCACAAGATCTGCGGAAAGGTTGCCTTCGCTGGTTCGCACTCCAGTTACATGCGGCCGTTCACCCGAACGGGCAAGTAAGCCGGTAACCCGCATTCCATTGCGTATTTCGACTCGCGGCTCGGTTGCGGTAGCGCGCCGCAGGACCCAGTCGACCGTTGCGCGACGGGTCATCAGCAATGTCAGATCCTCGTCGCCCGGTAAGACACCGGTATCCGGCAGCGAAGCTGGCATCTGGGTTGAAAGAGGCGATTCCGAAACACCTGCGGAAAGCAACTGGGCGTAGATATCGGGCAACCACTGAAGAAACAATAGCCGGCACTTTGCCAAGCAGTGCATGCGGCTGCACGATGTGGGGCGCGCTCAGGCGGTAGGCGGATCAGGGCGGCGCATTCCACATCTGTGGCAATCTCGAAGCGCTCCTGCTCAAGCACCGTAACTGTGTGCCCGGCTCGAGCTAGTAAGAGCGATGTAAAAAGCCCGCCGGCGCTTCCGCCCACAACTACAACATGCAGAGGTCTTGCCATTCAACAGAACTCGAACTGACCTTTATCTCAGCGTTCAACGATTGTACCGGGACTGACGAATAAAGGGCCGGCTAAAATTCGCCCCGAATCGATTGGATCGTGATCTCTTTTTGCTCTCGCTCACCGCGTCTTTAACAGGCTGCAACAAACCAGACAGCAAGTCGCAGAGGCAGCCGAGAAAAGAGAATCACTATGACCATCCAACTTCCCAAGTCTGTCCGACTGATCCTTGCGTCCTCCGCCATTGCAAGCTTCACGTGCACGATACATGCCCAAACGGCCGCCGATGTAAACGCTATGGCGCAGTCCCTGCAAGCAGCGCAAGCCGCTATGGCTAACCTGACGCCGGCGGGAGGAGCAGCCCCGACGATTTCACCTCAGCAAGCACAGACCGCAGCACAGCAGGCGCTTGGACCCAAGAAGCCCGGCGTCGTTCGAATCGGTATCTTCATGCCGCAATATGAACTGGGCGGCAGCGGTGGACCGTCCGCAGGCGAATCGGTTCGCACCGTCGAAGAGCAGTATCTGAGGGGACCAAAGACTGAGATCGTACGCATCTCGGCCCTGCTTCCTGTGCAAGCGACGGCAGAGGCAAAAGAGAAAGGGTGCGACTACGTTCTTGTGACGTCATTGACCCAGAAGAAAAGCAGCGGCGGCTTTGGCGCGCTGAGGACTCTCAGCGCCGCTACTCCGATGGCCGCGATGATTCCGGGCGCCGGGATGGCCGCGATGGCCGCGTCACAAGGCATGGCCATTGCATCAACGACCGCCGTGATGGCGAGCAACGGCGTCAAGGCTAAAGCAGAAGTCACGTTCGAATACAGCTTGAATTCGGTAGATGGCGCCGGCGTTTTGAGAGGAGCACAGAAGGCAAAAGCACGCACCGACGGCGAAGACGTGGTCACTCCGATGATCCAGAAAGCGGCCACCGACATCGTTACCTTGCTGAACAAGTAGCTCCCGGGCCTAAGTCAATTGGGATATAGTGGCAGACGATGCAATTCCAGAGCCTTCTTCGTCGTCTGCCCGCTGCGCCCCTGGTGTGCCTGCTCGGAGTTCTTCCGGTGCACGCTGCGTCGCAAGGCACCGTACTGGTCGCGAACCAGAAAGACCATACCCTTAGCCTGATTGATGCCGCTGCCGGCCAGCAGGTAACCGCGATACCGGAGAATGCTACCACCGGACACGAAGTAACGGCCTCGCCGGACGGGCGTACCGCCTACCTTCCCATTTACGGGAACTCTGGCGTCGGCAAGCCCGGCACGGATGGCACCGAGATGCTGGTGATCGATATTCCCAGCCAGAAGATTACGGGCAAGGTCGATTTCGGTCACGCCGTCCGGCCCCACTGCCCGGTCTTCGACACGAAGCGCGGGCGTGCTTTATGTCACGACCGAACTCGACAAGACGGTGAGCATCGTCGACCCGCACACTCTCAAGGTGATCGGGTCGATCCCGACTGAGCAGGAAGAATCCCACATGCTTGCGATCTCGCACGACGGGAAGCGCGGCTATACCGCCAACGTAGGGCCTGGAACCGTGTCCGTGATTCGATCTTAGAGAACCGTAAGCATATTGCAACCATTCCGATCTCCGGCAACACACAACGCATTTCCATTTCTCCCGACGACAAGATGGTGTTCACTGCCGACCAGAAGGCTCCCCGTATCGCGGTAATCGACACGGCAACAAACAAGGTCAAGGCCTGGGTCAAGATTGCGGATAAAGGCTACGGCACTGCTTCTACGAAAGACGGCCGTTATCTTCTGGTTGCCGTTCCCGGTCCGAAGCACGTGGCCGTTGTCGACCTGCATACTCTCGAAGTGGTGCGTACGATTGACGTACCGGGAAATCCGCAGGAAGTGCTGATGCGGCCGGACGGCAAGGTTGCCTATGTGTCCTGCAATGTGAGCGGGAAGATTGCGGCTATCGACCTCGGTGACTGGAAAGTGCAACTGATCGACGCAGGTCATGGCGCGGACGGTCTGGGCTGGTCGAGCGTCAAGGCCGCGCAGCAGGTCAGTTCACGTTAGAAGCTTCAACGAAGCTGCTCTTTCTGGCGTGTTTCTTCCCCTGCCATATGGTCTTGGGCAAAGGCATCGAACACAGCGCGCGGATCGTCTTCGTTCGCTTTGACGAAACGGTGAGCTAAGACCTTCGCAAGATCACTGAGGGCCGCATCGAGCATCGCAGCCTGAAGGCGCACCTGGTCTGCGCCATCGAGCTTCTCAGCGTCACGCGCGAGCTTTTCTACCGTAAGCAGGGCTAGGGCGAGCGAAGCCCTTTCTGAATCGGCATGAAAGTAATAGATCAGTGGATAGTGAATCAGGTCTACCCGCGTTCGTATAACGTCTCCAGTCAACTCCGATAGCAGGCTCCCCGCGTCTTTCGACACTGCTTCTATACCGGTTTTCTTCTGCGCTTTGACGAGAATCGCCGACCGCCTTGCAAGAGATCGCATGCGACCGAGAGCGGGATAGATCAGGACGATCCAGGAAATACTCGCTGTTACAAGCGAGAATCCGACCAGCGATTCGACAGCCACCGTCAAACGGATCCAATCCAGCTTGGGGCTTAAATCCGGTGTCCCGACGGTCGTCAAAGATGAGAGGGAGAACGCCAGCAAGTTAACGAACTCGCCGAGCCCATGAGCGGCCTTGCCTGAGATATTGAATTGCGCCGGGTAAACGGAAGCATAGATCAGTGCGAACCCGGCAGCCAGAGCAAAGGTCCAGCAGGCGATGACGATGACTACCGCAAGCGGCCCGGCAATGGGAAGCAGGAATGTAAGCTTTCGCGCGAGACGGAACAACCACTTGCCGATGAACGAGCTTAGGGATCCGGAACCAGAAGGCTGAAACAGATCTTTGAAGATTTCGCGCAACGCAAGCGCGATGACAAAAGCTCCGATTACTGACGGCCATAGTCCAGACACTCTGACGTGATGCAGGCATTCCCTCAAAGTTTCCACGCTACGTAGAAACCCGAGTGACCGCGCAGGTCCGTAACGTTCCAGCCAGAGTACGATCCATACGTTTGAATTCGATTTTGGCTCTCTGCTGTTCCCTGTTCGAAAACCTTCATGGAGCCGAAGTTCGAGGTACGACGGTTGATACTGCAATTGTTTGGTTCGGTCCGAAAAGCTTTACGCTTGCTTGTGAGCACCTGTCCTGCTCTCCTCTGCTGCCTTTCTATTTCCACGAGCTTTGCTCAGATTCAAAACCAGCCGGATGACGGCCAATGGGTGATGGCTCCGAAAAACTACGCGAGCACCCGCTACAGCACCTTGAACCAGATCACAACGGAGAACGCGGCCAACCTGAAGCTTGCCTGGACGTTTTCTACTGGAGAACGTCAAAGGTGAAGAAGCCGCTCCGCTGGTTGTTAACAACACCATGTATGTGGTGACGCCGTATCCCAATCTTCTGTACGCGCTTGATCTGACCAAGCCCGGCGCGCCGATGAAATGGATGTATCAGCCGGCAATCGAGCCGGCATCGCAAGGGGAGGCCTGCTGCGATGTTGTGAACCGGGGCGCGGCGTATTTCAACGGCAAAATCTATTACAACCTGCTCGACGTGCAAACGGTGGCTGTTGACGCGAACACCGGTAAAGAGGTCTGGCGGACCAAGCTCGGCGATATCAATAAGGGCGAATCCATGACCATGGCGCCTCTTGTTGTCAAAGGCACGGTGATCGTCGGGAACAGCGGCGGCGAATTCGGGGTTCGGGGCTGGCTTGCGGGTGTCGATGCCGAGACCGGCAAGATCAAATGGCGAGCGTACGGCACCGGCCCGGACAAAGACGTCTTGATCGGCGCCAATTTCAAACCGTTCTACGCGATGGACCAAGGCAAAGATCTGGGGGCGAAAACGTGGCCGGGCGATACCTGGAAAACGGGCGGATCATCGGCCTGGAGTTGGATCTCGTACGATCCCAATCTGGATCTGATTTACTACGGTACTTCGAATCCTTCACCCTGGAATCCCGAGCAGCGGCTAGGCAGCAATAAATGGAGTTCAACACTGTTCGCCCGGCGCCCCGAAACCGGCGAAGCGATCTGGGCTTACCAGATGAACCCGCACGACATCCACGACTATGACGGCGTGAATGAAAACGTTCTTCTTGATTTGACAATCAAAGGGCAGAGCCGCAAAATTCTTGCTCATCCGGATCGCAACGGCCACATGTACATCATGGATCGGGCGACGGGCGAAGTAGTCTCCGCGGAAAAGTATGCCTATTCCAACACGAGCATTGGCGTCGACCTGAAGACGGGAGAACTCAAGCTGAATCCGGCCAAGCAAACGGGCTATAACACGGTTCGCGACGCTTGTCCGGCGCCACCCGGCAGTAAAGATTGGCAGCCTTCATCCTTCTCTCCGCGCACTGGCTATATCTACTCTGCCTCACAACAATCTCTGTTATGAGAGCCAGAGCGTCCAGGCAAATTACATCGCCGGCACGCCCTTCGTTGGCATGAATGTCCGGATGTATGCGGGGCCCGGCGGAAACCGCGGCATCATGTCGGCGTGGGATCCGGTGAACGCGAAGATGGTCTGGAGCACGGACGAAACGTTTCCGGTCTGGAGCGGCACGGTGGTCACTGCCGGCGATGTGGTGTTCTACGGAACCATGGATGGATGGTTCAAAGCGATCGACGCGAGAAATGGAAAGCCGCTTTGGAAGATTTAAAGCAGGGTCCGGCATCATTGGGCAGCCGATCACTTACAAGGGGCCCGACGGCAAGCAATACGTGGCGGTGCTTTCCGGAGTTGGCGGCTGGTCTGGTGCTGCTGTTTCGGGCGGACTGAACGGAGTGGACGGCACCGGCGCGCTCGGCTTCTTGAACGCCATGAGCGACCTTGGCAAGTACACGACAAAGGGCGGAATGCTTTATGTTTTTTCGCTCCCGTAGTCTGTTCCTTCTTGCGGTCTTCCTCGATTCTGGCATGTTGCCAACGCGAAAAGCGCGACATTCGTCCTTCGCCAACCCGGCTTGCCGTTTATGGGGATGCCGCCAAGGAGAGCACGCTGCGCCCCGGCGGTCCCATCAATCCTCAGCCGGTTGTCACCAATCCGTATAACGGCAGCGGCTACGACATCTCAGAGGGCCAGCGGCTGTTCCAACTGGTACAACTGCATCGGCTGTCATGCCAATGGCGGCGGCGGCATTGGTCCGCCGTTGATTAAGCAGCAGTGGATCTACGGCGGCGAACCGGCCAACATTTTCGACACGATCGTGAAGGGACGTCCGAACGGCATGCCCGCTTGGGGTGACCGGATTCCGGAATACCAGATCTGGCAGATCGTGGCTTATGTCCGATCGATGAAGCGGGCAACAGCCAACCTCCGCAACTCCGACCGTCCGGACACAATCGAGACGAATCCGCAGAACACTTCGAAACCGGACCAGGCGGAGAGACGAAGTGAAGAGGTTCGCTGTGGCGAAGCTCGGCTTTGCTGCATCGCTTTGCTGACGCGCTGGCGTTTTGCGCGACGAATGCAGTCGGTCGTCAATCCCGTCGGTCCGCAGTCTGGCAAGATTGCCGGGCTGTGGTGGTTCTTCTTTTGGCTGCTCGGGAGCGATCTTTCCTGCTGTGATGATCGCCACACTTCGGACTCTCACGCGCCCCAACCGCGGCTTCCGCCAGGAGCCGCTGGAAGGTACGCATCAAACCGTCGGCGGAGACGGAGAGACGAAGTGGGACGCGTGGTGACGGGAGCAACGATCACCACCGTTATCATCCTTCTTGGTTCTGATCGTCGCGAGCGTGTCCACAGGTAAAGCAATTTCCGAACTTGGCAACAGAAGACAAGGGTCTGACGATTCAGGTGACTGGGAACTCAGTGGTGGTGGCAGGTCGCTACCAGAACAGCGACTCGAGCCAATGGTCACGACCGCTAACGAAATTCACATACCCGTCGGAAGGCCGGTTCAGATTCGTGGACTCTCAAACGATGTCATCCACAGTTTCTGGGTACCCGAATCTTCACGGTAAGGCCGACTTCATTCCCTCTCGTGTGAACACAGAGTGGATCCAGGCGGACAAGCCTGGTGTTTACCGCGGTCAATGCGCCGAGTTCTGCGGCTTGCAGCATGCGCACATGATCATCTACGTCGTCGCAGAATCGCCGGAAAATTTCCGCAACCTGGTATCAGACAGACAGTTGCAGTCCGCTCTTCAGCCCGTGCCGATCCTGTTGCGCAACACGGTCAACAGGTGTTCATGAACAGCGCCTGCATCTACTGCCACCAAATCAGTGGCACCGACTGCTGCGGGACAAAACGGTCCTGACCTAACCCACTTCGGAAGCCGCCTCGGCATTGCCGCGAATACTGTTCCGAACACGCCCGGTAATCTTGGCGGCTGGATCGTCGGATCCGCAGAGCACCAAGCCCGGAAATCACATGGCGACGATCGCCGTGAACTCGAGCGACTATGCAACCGCTTATCAATTACCTGGAGAGTTTGAAATGATTCAAACTCAGTATCTGGAGAGTTTGAAATGATTCAAACTCAGGACGTTCTTCCAAACGTCCGAACCACGAAGAAGATATCGCGAAGCTGGAACGTCCTGGCGCCCGGGCCCGGGCTCTTCGGCTGGCTCTCGGTCACAACGCACCAGGCGATCGGGATGCGTTATATCGTGACCGCGTTCATCATGCTTTGCGTCGGCGGGATCGAGGCTCTGCTGATGCGGATCCAGCTAGCGAAGCCGAACAACACATTTCTCGGACCTGACTGATATAACCAGATCTTCACCACGCACGGCACGACCATGATGTTCCTGTTCGCCGTTCCCATGATGGAGGGCATGGCGATTTATCTGATACCTCTGATGTGCGGCACGCGCAATGTGGCGTTTCCGCGTTTGAACGCCTTTGGCTATTGGATGTTTCTCGGCGGCGTGCTCTTCCTCTATTGGGGCGTGTTCACCGGAGCGGCACCCGATATGGGCTGGTTCGCCTATCCGCCGCTTTCCGGCCCGCAATTCACGCCCGGCAAACGGGCCGATGTCTGGGCCCAGATGATTACGTTCACAGAATTTTCGGCGCTCTGTGTGGCAATCGAAATCATCGTCACGATCCTGAAGACTGCGCGCGCCCCGCATGTCGCTGAACCGGATTCCGCTCTACGTCTGGTCGTTGCTGATCCAGTCTTTCATGGTGATCTTCGCCATGCCGGCGATTGTCGTCGCCAGTTCGTATCTGCTGTCTGACCGCACCATCGGAACACATTTCGTCAATCCGGCCGAAGGCGGCGATCCTCTGCTCTATCAGCACATCTTCTGGTTCTTCGGGCATCCCGAGGTCTACATCATTTTCATTCCCGCGCTTGGCTTCGTGTCCGCCATCGTAAGCGCAAACGCGCGGCGCGAAGTTTTCGGCTATCCGGCGATGGTGCTTTCGCAGATCGCAAACGGCTTCATCGCTTTTGGGCTCTGGGTCCACCACATGTTTGCAACGGGATTGCCGCAGATCGGCGAGGCATTCTTCACCGCCTCGAGCATGATGATCGCGATCACAAGCGGCGTGCAGATCTTCTGTTGGATCGCGACGTTTGGACGGGCCGCCCGCGACTGAACACGGCTCTGTATTTCGTCTACGGCTTCATCGCCATCTTCGTGCTGGGTGGCATGACCGGCGTGATGCTTAGCTTCCGTACCGCTGGACCTGCAAGTTCACGATACGTACTTCGTGGTTGCACATTTCCATTACGTCCTGATTGGAGGAGCAGCTTTTCCCGCTATTCGGTGCCTTCTATCACTGGTTCCCGAAAATGACCGGAAGGCTCATGAGCGAGCAAGCTGGGCCGCTGGAATTTTTGGGTGCTGTTCATTGGCTTCAACCTGACGTTCTTTCCCGATGCACATTCTTGGGCTGAAGGGCATGCCGCGGCGCATATACACCTATCCGACCGAAGTGGGTTGGGGCTCAATGAGCCAGCTTGCCACGAGTCGGCGCCTTCATCATTGCCATCGGCGGCATGATGTTCCTCATCGAACGTGTTCATCGAGCCGGAAGAGCGGAGCGGTTGCGGGCAACAATCCCGTGGGATGCGGACAGCCTGGAATGGGCTGCCAGTTCCCCGCCGGCCGACTACAACTTCGAATATCTTCCCGTAGCTGGAACCGCTTTCCGCCCATGTGGGTTCCGAGAGAGGATCGGGCGTTCGTCACCGGCCTCCGCAATGACCGCCGCGAAGTTCTCGTCACAACGCTAATGGATGCTGAGCCTCATCATCGATACGTATTGCCCGGATCGAGCATCTGGCCTTTCGTCGACGGCAATCTGACGGTAAGCATCGGCTTTGTCGGATCGGTGTTCAATCCCTGGTACATCATCTCGGGATCATGCTCGCCTTCTTTGCGTTGCTTGGCTGGTTCTGGCAAAAGCGACCGGTTGAGTTCAAAGGACGAGGCTGTAGTGGGCAACGATGACAGAGGTCAAGACAATCGACGTTTCCCACCTGCCCCCTTATGAGATCTCTAATCAGGCGCCTCTCTGGTGGGGACAACTGCTGTTGGCTGCGATCGAGGGAACGATGTTCTGCATCCTGATTGCAGCCTTCTTTTACGTCCGGCTGCGCATGGACGTTTGGCCGCCTCCCGGAGATCAGTTTCCCCACACGGCTTGTTGCCTACGCTTGCCTAATTCCGCTTGTTGCTGAGTTGCATTGGCAGCTACTGGGCCAGCGAAGCCGCGAAGAAAGACAATCGTTCCGGGATGATCAAGGGCCTGCTGTTGAACCTTGTGTTAGCGGTGGTGTTTTTCACCATGCGCGTAGTGGAGTGGCATTCGCTGAACTTCAGCTATAAAGCGGATGCGTTCGGCACGCTATATGTGGACGTTTCTGTCGTTCACAGCTATCGACTCGTGGCGGACATGGTCTTCACAGCTCGTGCTGATCCTGATCGTTCTCATCGGCAGGAACGGGACCGAAGCAGCGCCTAGGTGTTCACGTAGACTCCGTCGTGTGGTATTTCCTGGTCGCCATATGGATTCCGATCTACGTGGTCGTCTATTGGGGGCCGAACGCTGATGGAGACGCAGCAATGACGGACTCCCAGCGCGACCTTCTGCTTATGGGTCACGGACTTGGGCGCCGCCAATCGTCTGGCTGTTCAGCTTCCAGGCCAATTTTCGCTTTGGCGCCTTGGGCGTGTGTCTTTCAGATGAAGGCTCGCTTTATTTCCGGTCTCGTCACTTGCTCTCGTTCTGGAGTTTCGACTGGCAGCGCTGGCCTTTTCGCAATGGAAAGCCCTTGGTGCCGAATTTCCCGGCCAGGCAGCGGGACCATTACACCGGGCCCGCTTATGGCGCTTGCCGGGATTGTATTCAGCGTAGGGTTTGCTATTGTTGTCATCTGCACAGGCGATCCCGGAACTGTGTGCTCGGAGCCTGTGAATGACACTGGCGCCGCTTCGTTGTTCTTGCTGGCTTCTATCCCAGCATTTGCCCTTGCCCATGCGGGTGAAGCCCCTTCAGCCGGATGATCTCTCTCCGCCTGGGAGTTCGATCCGGGCGTCGTAATTCCGCTCGCTCTTTCTGCTGTTCTGTACTGTCTCGGTTCAGGCCGGCAGTCGTTAACGCCTCACTCTGCAACGAATATGCTTCTGGTCTGGGCTCGCGAGTCTTGTGATTGCTTTGGTCTCGCCCGTTCATCATTGGGCCAAGTGTTGTTCTTGGCGCACATGACGCAACACGAAATCCTGATGCTCATTTCAGCCCCGCTTCTGGTTATGTCCAGGCCTCTGGTCACGTTCCTCTGGGCTATGCCGTTCGAATGGAGGACGAACGCTGGGCCGCTGGTCTAAAGAGAAGTATGTTCGGCGTACATGGAGCTTCTTCACAGATCCGTTTTCCGCCTGGTGGATTCACGCGCTCGCCATCTGGATCTGGCACGTTCCCTACTTGTTCGATCTCACCCTGACCAGCGACCTTGCCCATAGCGCGCAGCATCTAAGCTTTTTCCTTTCCGCGCTTCTCTTCTGGTGGGCTTTGTTCTATGCACATGGACGGGAGACTTACGGCGCCGGAGTGCTGTATATTTTTACGACCGCCGTTCATACGGGCATCTTGGAGCGCTGCTCACTTTTTCGTCCCGCCCTTGGTACTTGCCTTATGCTCGAACAACCCAAGCCTGGGGCTACACACCGATCGAGGACCAACAGGTGGGCGGACTTATCATGTGGGTTCCGGCAAGTCTCGTTTACTTCGCTGCCGGTTTATATCTGTTTTCCGCGTGGCTGAAAGAAAGTGACGCTGTTCTGTGAGGAGCGTCCCGTGCGAAGTAGCTTCGTTCCTTTCTTCTGTTGATGCTTTGAGTTGTGGCTCGAGGGATGCGCAACATACGGCACAAGTCACCACCGGTGGTGGCGCCGCAGCGTGGCGCTATCGCAATTGCGAAGTATGGCTGCGGCTCTTGCCATGTAATCCCGGGAGTGTCCGGCGCTGAAGGAAAGGTGGGGCCGCCACTGACAGGCATCGCCGAGCGCGTGTACTTGGCCGGCGAGCTGCAGAACACGCCCGATAACATGATGAGGTGGATCCGGAATCCCCAAGCCATGAATCCCAAGACCGTAATGCCGAATGTCGGTGTGACGGAGCAGGACGCTCGCGATATCGCCGGCTACCTCTATACGCTACGCTAAGACGGGTATGTCGATATTGGTATGCGCAACTTCGTTGCGGACATACGTCTAGACAAACGTACAACCATCGCAAAAGGAGAAATTAATGATCACACTTGCAGACGCACGCCGCATTATCGCCGCTGCTGAACAAAAGGCGGAGGAAATCGGCCAGCCCATGAATATCGCCGTCGTGGATGCGGGCGGCAATCTCGTCGCCCACGTTCGGATGGATAAAGCTTGGATGGGTAGCGTCGATATTTCCATCAAGAAGGCCTGGACTTCGCGGGCGTTTGATATTTCAACCAAGGAACTAGCTGAGCTCAGCCAGTCCGGCGATCAGTTCTTTGGCATCCATGCTTCGAACGACGGAAAGGTCATGATCTTCGCAGGCGGCATTCCGCTCAAGCGCGGAGACGAGGTGGTTGGTGGCGTCGGGGTTAGTGGCGGGCTCGGTAAGCAGGATCAAGCTGTGGCCGAAGCCGGAGCCGCAGCTTTCTAGCGAATGAGAACGAGACGAACCCGAACCGACTGGTTTGGGTTCGTTTCGCAAATGTTTACTGAGTTATTCAGACGGGTCCTTGCCGCTGAATAACCGTCTGGAACGACGCTAATGCGCTTGGGCGAAGAAGGTTCCAGGATTTCTCGTAGTCGTCTTTTTCTTCCGCCTGCAGCTCGCGGGCTAGCTGCTCTGTCTTGGTGTCGCCGGCGGGCCGGGCTGCGGTTGCAAGTGATTCATACATCGCCATCTCCGCCGAAGCGGCCGCAATACACACCATCAAATGCTGCGTGTTCTTCTCGGCAGGTTCATGCCCTAATTGGGCGGAGGTCGGCGTGAATGCCAGTATATGTGCCAGGATGCTCTTCAGCGTAGACTTCTCTCCGCCAAAGCTCCTTCAAGCTGGCTTCCAGCCGTTGATGCTGCGTTCTGGCGCGCTGGGTAGCCATTTCGAACATTCGCTTCACCTCATTCTGTTCGCCGGTTACGCCGAAGGTCCCCAACGCATCCTCAAAATTCCGTTCGGCGGCCTCGCAATCCTGCAGATACCTAACAATTACTCTCGTTCGGTGTTTCCATTTTTGAGATGCTCCCAACGTTCGACTCCGAACCGGACAAATCTGTCACAGAAACTTGAGACACGAATGGGAGTTTTTCCGAACCCCTGCCCGGGCTCTACGCGGTTCCGGTAGGCGAGCCGCTCGGAGGTGTGCCTCCTGGGGGTGTCCCGACCGGAGGTGTGCCGCCTCCTGGAGGTGTCCCGCTAGGTGGGGTTCCGCCGCCCGGTCCGCCTGGTGTTGGGTCGCCCGCTGTGCCGCAACTGCTTGTCGAGGATAGATCGAGGATGATGTTGTAGGAAGCTACGGCATGGCTCGAGTCCTCAGCCAGACGCAAACTGGTCTCCGTGCCAACCGGCTTTGATGTGACGCAATCCGTCGCCATGTAGACGCTATCGGTGCTGTTCAATGTATCCCGGCTAGGACGCGTGTTGTAAGGCGCCATCTGATACACGATGTCTGTGATCGACTCGTCGAAGAAGAATTGCGTTGTGAAGTTTTCGGTTGTCGTACTTCCTGAATACAAGCGCACTCGGGCGTGAATGTGAGGCGTTCGGCTTGTGTACCAGCCAGGATAGATGGAAGTGAAGCGGACACTGCCGTGTGCGTCAGTGACTTGATACCCACGAAGGAACTTCTTTCCGGTAGTCACTACCGTTCCCGTGCCGCCGCCAGGATTATAAGCAGCTTCGTCCGAATAAATTCCATACGCATTACAGTGCCAGAGATCGACGTAGGCGCTTTTGAGAGGCGTTATCGCGCCGTTCGCATATTGCGACACAGTAACCGCCAACACCAACGGAAGCCCGACCTGGATGGAATTATCCGTGGGATCGGTAGCCAGATCAGAGTGGTTGAGCTGTTCATCAACCCAATAGGGTCCCTCCGTTTCCTCCGGCGTCAGCACAATCGAGGTCGCTGTCTGCGCGAGAGATTTCTTCACAACTCCCAAACCGAGTCCGGTAAACGTGAGCACGCCTGCCGTTCGCAAAATCAGTTCCCGCCGGCCGATGAGTCCGGCATTGCGTTTGTCGTTCATAGTCGTCCTGCTTCTGTTTTGCCGCACTTCTTTTTCTTGTTTCGATACATACCGATCCCAATGACGAGGCTCCCGGCTGACAAGAACCAGGAGCCCGGTTCGGGCGCGGCCGCCGTCACAGAATCCGCAGTCGTGACACTGAATTGCGTGGGGAAAACCGCATAGGTAAACCAGGTAGTGCCAGCGTCGGTGCTGGTGCCCCAGGTGCCTTGGTATCCAACACCAGTACCGGTGTTGTCCGCCGTCCATGACCAGTCGAACGCTCCGGTCGTGGCCTTAAGGACGATCCAGTAAGTAGAGTTCGCCGCCAGGGTCACCCCGGTACCGGTGAAAGACACGTCCGTCAACGCGGAGCTGTAAGTTGTGGATGACGATAACTGGGCAAGGAGAGAGCCAGGCCCAAGCAGGCCGTCGGTGTACAGATCCACCTCCGCCACGCCCGTTGCTGAATTCGCAAGCAGCAAGGTAACGGTGTCCAGAGCCGCGGAAGAACTGCCCGTCCCGAAGCTGGCGGTCAACCAGGTAGATCCCGCGGCAGTTTCTGTGCCCGCCGAAAGATCCGTCAAATTGCTTGAGATCGTGTCTGCGTTTGCGGTACAAGCTCCTGCCGCGAATAGAGCGGCGAACCACAGCAGCCCTGCGGGAGAAATCCGCGCTACTCGTCTTTGCCCGGAAGAAGCGTGAGAAACAAATGAATCCAGCGTTTGCAAATTTCTTTCCTGTTCGATTGGTCCGTGAAAATCGGCCGCCGTATCTTGTTTGCCATTCAACGCGTGCTGGGGGTGGAGCACTGAACGAATCTGCTATACGGCGGCCATCGAGGGTTAGCTCTAGTAAATCAGCGGATTGTAAAGACCGCATGTGGACGCGGACTAGGTTTGTAAAGGTCACGTAAATCCGCAGCGGCTTGGTAACGGATTCGTTTTAATGGTGATTGCAGATGCCCGCCACTCAAACGGAATCCGCTTCGCGCGTATTGATGATCGATGACGATATGAAGCTCTGCCGCTTAATACGCGACTATCTTCAGCCGCTCGGCTATCGTGTATCGATCGCGCACACGGGCCAGGAAGGCTTGACGCTGGCCGCGGGCGAAGCGTTCGACGCGATCATCCTGGATGTGATGCTGCCGGGAATCAATGGCCTGGAAGTGCTGCGACAACTGCGCGAGACCTCGAATGTTCCGGTCTTAATGCTGACCGGGAGAGGTGAAGAGCCGGACCGTATTGTAGGCCTTGAACTCGGTGCCGACGATTATCTTCCGAAGACATTCTCGACTCGAGAACTGCTGGCGCGACTGCGGGCCGTCATCCGTCGCAGTTCGATTGCAGCACACGCACGGGAACAGCAACGCGATCCGGTTATCACGGTTGATAATCTGTGCATCAATACCGGGTCGAGAAGCGCCGAGCTGGACGGAACACCTCTGCAACTGACAGCGGTCGAGTTCGATATACTCACCAGCCTTGCCCGGGCAGCCGGACTCGTGAAGAGCCGGGAGCAACTGCTGCTCGAAGTGGCAGACCGCGACTTCGAAGTTTTCGATCGCTCGATTGACGTCCACGTGTCGTCCCTCCGGAAGAAACTCGGAGACGACCCGAAGGCGCCGCGATTCATCACTACCGTTCGAAGCATCGGCTACATGATGCGCAAGCCAGGATCGGACAGCATCGGCTGATGCTTCGCATTTCACTCTCGCTCAAGATCCTGCTGCTTGCGCTTCTCAACTTGTCACTACTGGCTCTGGTGTTTTTTGTTTTCGCACGCCTGCAGTTCAGCTTTGAGCTAAGCTCTTTCCTGCTGGAACAAGCGCGCGAACGCGTCGTTTCAGTAAGCCGGCTGCTCGCTCTTCACTTACCTGAAACGAAGCGCGAGGACTGGAGCAAGATGCTAGCGGAGTACTCTTCCCGATACTCGGCTAATCTTTACCTCTTTGATTCAAACGGTAAGGAACTTGCCGGAGAACCGGTCGAACTTCCTCGACAGATTCTGGTGGAGCTTCGCAACGATCCCTTTGCAAGAAACGGAGGCCCGGACGGTCCGCCACCCGATGATCCAGATCATGCTCCCCGAACCTGGAACGGCGATCGTCCTCCTAGACCGCAAGGCGATGCATTCCCGCGGCACGGCCGTGCTGACGGTCATCCGCCGAGATACACACCTGACGGGAACGGTCCGCCGGGTTCGGACACTTCTCTGCCCCTGACCCGAACAGCGAACCCGACCCGCTACTGGATTGGCGTGAGAATTCCGATCTGGCAGAATTTTCCCGATGAACCGATTCACGCGACGCTCGTGTGGCAGATTCGGTCGTTATGGACGGAACCGTTCTTCTTCGACTACCGGCCCTGGCTTGCCGTGGTGTTGGCCGTGATCGTAGTCTCGGTGATTTGCTGGCTGCCGCTGATTCGAGGGCTGACGCTCGCGATCTCGCGCTTAACCGCGGCGACGGGACAAATCGCAAACGGCCAGTTTGCTATCTCTCTCAAGTTAAACCGGCGCGACGAGCTTGGCCGGCTTAGCGATTCCATCAGCCAAATGGCACACCGGCTTTCCGGTTTAGTGCACGGACAGAAACGATTCTTGAGCGACATCGCTCATGAGCTGTCGTCGCCAATTGCCCGGATGCAAGTTGGGCTAAGCATCATTGAGCAGCGCTCTCAGGAGGCGGAGGCGAGCTATGTCGCGGACGTGAGAGAGGAAGTGGACCACATGTCTACTCTGGTCAACGAACTTCTGTCTTTCTCCCGCTCCCAGATAGGAGAGAAGCGCACGGCACTCAGCCCGGTTCTAATTGCGGACATCGTTCAGAAAGTTCTGGCCCGCGAAGGCAGTGAGGGTGTCTCGATCGGAACGACGATCGAGGCCGGGGTGAAAGCGCTGGCGCAACCAGAGTGCTTGTATCGGGCGCTCGCGAATATCGTCCGGAATGCCGTGCGTTATGCGGGCGCTGCCGGGCCCATCGAGCTTTCGGTCAGACAGGATCGGGATCAGGTGATCATCTGCGTTGCTGATGGTGGGCCGGGTATTCCGGAGAGTGAACTCGACAATGTTTTCCGGCCGTTTTACCGCCCGGAGTTCGCACGCCAGCGGGAAACCGGTGGAACGGGCTTAGGGCTTGCCATTGTCCGGGATTGCGTTGAGACGTGCGGAGGAACCGTGCGCTGTCGCAATCGCGTTGCGAGCGGCCTTGAAGTGACCGTTGAACTGCAGGCGTCCGTTTAGGCTTCTACCGCGGGATTTACTGTTGCTTTACAATTCTGCCGGTCGCGCACATACAGCGTTTACACCCGTCTGATTTCATCGTGTTCGGAACGAAAATGCCGATACTACTTGGAAGCGAAGCACGAGCGGACTTAACGCGGAGAAGTCTGATTGCTGGAAGTCTGGGCGGCTTCCTCGTTTCCCGAGTTCATGCCCAGGCACCAGCCATCGTAACGTCCAAAAATCGCGTTCAGGCCCCTGCTTGTACACTCGCGGCGGAACAGACCGAAGGACCTTACTACATTGATGGGGCACTAATCCGGTCGAACATCACTGAAGGTCATCCTGGCGTTCCGCTGCGGCTGCGCATCATTGTTCTTGACGGACTACGCTGCAAGCCTATAGAGAATGCCGCCGTCAGCATGTGGCATTGTGACGCTTCCGGTGTTTATTCCGGGTTCACTGCCGACAGTATGGACGGTCCGCCACGGCCGGACGGCAGGGAGCGCGGGATGCCCCCCTCCCAGGGGAATGATGGGCAGCGAACACCCGCCTGGACCACCGCCTCCCGGTTTTGACTTCCGCGGTGAAGGAGGACACCCGCCCCCGCCCCCGTTTGGCCGACGCTCTACGGACAAAACCAGATTCTTTCGAGGCATACAGATGACAGACAGAGAGGGGGTGGCTGAGTTCGTAACGATTTACCCTGGCTGGTACGTGGGGCGAGACACTCACATCCACATGAAGGTGCAAACACAAGGGTCTGCGTCGAAAGGTACGTATAGCGGTGGGCACGTTTGCCACACCGGGCAACTATTTTTTCCGGATGAGATCAGCGATGCTGTTGCCCGCTTAAGCCCGTATGCAGGCCACAAAGCAGAACGGACGCGACAAGACGAGGATGACATCTTCACCTCCCAGGGCGGCAGTGAATTTCTCCTCGCTCTGAAACAGAACTCCAGCCGGTCGATGGCCGAAGGTTTCATCGCCGAAACCGTTGTCGGCGTCGATCCGAATGCAGCGCCCGAACCGGTCGGGTTTGGGGGTGGCCCGCCACCGCCGAGAAGACGGTAGTTGGGTTCCGTCGTCTAGCTCTGCTGTCTGGGACTGGCTCAATGCTATAGATTTCGAAATGACCTCTAATCCCCAGGCAAGCCTTTCCGTCGTTGCCTACAAACCGAAAACCGGCAAGGAAGCCGATCTGTTGCAACTCACGAAGGAACACGTTCCTTATCTACGCAGCATGGGTTTGGCAACCGACCGGCCGCAAATCATCTGTCGTGCTGAGGACGGAACCATCCTCGAAATATTTGAGTGGGTGGAGGGAGGAATCGAAAAGGCGCACGCGAACTCCGGATTGGCGGAACGATGGGTCCGCTATGCTGCGGTGTGCGACTACGTCCCGCTCAGTACGCTGGCTGAGGCAAATGCCCTGTTCGCCAGCTTTGTTCCCCTGAATTGAGACCTCGCAGGAAACGCGCGACGCTATCCGATTCTATCGGCGCAGTTTCTGGCGTGGCACCTGGTTCGTCATCTCGAACCGAACGAAAGCCCAAGCGACTGAGCTACGCCCTGAATATAAGTGCGACCTCTCGTGTACTCATCCTCGCTGTGCAGATGCTCCAGCATAAGCGGAGCATCCACAGATAAAGCCGACAACTCTGTCAGATACGCTTTGTAATCGATGACGCCGGTTCCGGGGACTACCTCCTGAAGGTACATCTGGACACCGGGCCCCCATTGCAGGTCTTTCGCGTGACAGGACGCTATCCACCGCCCCAGTTTCGCGAAGCATTCGCGGATCACCGAAGCGTTGTTGTAGACCCGCACCGGGCTGTTCATTGTGTTGCAAACGTCCAAATGCACTCCGAACGCTTTACGATCTACGGCTTTGATCAGCGCCAGGTATTCATCCGGACCTGAGGGCAGACTCCAGGGCATCATCTCGATCGTGAACACCGTGCGGCGCGGCTTCACAGCGTCCAGGAGCTTCCGGCAATTCTCGACCGTGGCATCGAAGAACTCCCGGCTCATGTTACGTGGATTGGGCCCGTACCAGACATCGGGATGATAGGACCCGGCGATGTCGACGCAGTTACGAGCGCCGAGTTGTTCCGCAAGCGCAAGGCGCTCCGTCACCCATGAAAAGTTATGGCGGCGCTTCTCCGGATCCGGATCGAGAATGTTACGAAAGGCCCCCACCTCGGCAATGACCACATCCTGGCTGGCAAATTCCTTCACCCAGGCAGAAATTCGATGGCTGTCCTTCACATCCATTTCGGCCGGAGCATAAGCGGCTCGATACCCTAGGTCGCGGTGAGCTTTGGCAAGAACTGCAGGATCGTCCGACTTGACAAAAACCGGGCCTCCCAAACGCATGGGCTTTCCAGTCTTTTGTGGGGCGGCCGCTCGCGAGGGCCGGTCTAGGATTGTTGAGGCAAGCGCGGTTGTGCTGGCCAATAGCCTGCGCCGGGAGACCATCCGTCGAGTCTACTATCCGCCGATGGAGTACATGGGCCGATTGGGCGCAACGAATGAGGAACGCTGAATATCATGCCCGATCCACTTGGACCAGACGGTCTCGCGGATCGCTGTCTGCAGCCGGTCCCGAAGCGCATCGGAGCCGAGGAGCGATTTAACGTCCACCTCATCTCGAGCGAACAGGCAGTTCCGCATCTTCCCATCGGACGTGAGCCGCAGCCGATTGCAATTGCCGCAAAACGGCTTACTGACCGAAGCGATAAACCCGACCCGGGTGCCGTCCGAAAACCGGTATTCCGTCGCAGGGGCTCGTGGATCGGCATCGGGAACGGGAGTGAGGGAGCCAAACTCGCGCCCCAGGGTCTCAATCATTTCATCGGCCGTCAGCACACGATCGAGTGCCCACAGTTCCTGCGCGTCGAGCGGCATGAATTCTATAAACCGCACCTCAATGCCGTTCTCGCGTCCAAATCGGACCAGGGCCGGTATGTCGGGTTCGTTCAAGCCCTTCACAGCGACCGCATTCAGCTTGATCTGAAAGCCAAGTTTCCGGGCAGCGTCGATTCCGGCGAGCACACGCGGAAGATCGTCCCGGCGCGTTATGGTCCGGAACCGCTCCCGATCCAAGGTATCGAGATGAACGTTCAGCCGTCGCAATCCGGCGTCAAACAGGGATCGCACGTTCGCAGCCAACAGGACTCCGTTCGTGGTCAAGGCGAGGTCTCGCAAGCCGCCTTGGCCCGACAAGCGCGCGATCAGTTGAGAAAGCCGCGGACGCAGCAGAGGTTCGCCGCCGGTGAGCCGGATTTTGGTGATTCCGAGGGGCAGTGCCGCGCGGATGAACCGGTCCATCTCATCGAAAGAAAGAAGCGACGCACTCGGGACAAACTCGGCTCCCTGCTCCGGCATGCAATAGAAGCAGCGGATGTTGCACCGGTCCGTGACGCTGATACGCAGGTCGGAGTGCGCCCGTCCGAAAGAGTCAAGGAGCAGCCCGGATTGGGGCGCGCCGGACACTTCCGGTGTTCCGAGTTGGATGAGCCGGGTCAATGAGGTACTTCTACATCATCCGACAAAGTGGAGGGGAACGTGTAGTCGAACTTATTTCAACGCCAGCATGCGCTCGATCGGAAGCAGGGCGCGGCGAAGAATATCCGGTGGAAGTTCGACCCGGGTCTGCAGGGTATCGAGCGAATCGCGCAGCTTTTCGAGTGTATTCAGCCGCATATAGGGACACTCGCTGCAGTTGCAATTCTCGTTGGCGACAAAGTAGAACTTCTTGCCGGGAGACAGCTTTTCGAGGGAATAACGCACGCCGCTCTCGGTCATGATGATGAACTCATCGGCAGCTTGCGCGGTACACCAATCGACAATCGCCGAGGTTGACCCGATGAAATCTGCCATGCTCAGCACATCGCCCGGGCATTCCGGATGGGCAGCAACCAGCGCATTGGGATGTTCGGCACGCGCAGCAGCGACGCGCCGCCCCGGGAACGTGGCGTGTACTATGCATGCCCCCTGCCAGATCTTCATGTTCTTCCTGCCGGTCTGCGCCTGGACGTAGTTGCCCAGGTTGATGTCGGGAAGAAATAGAATCGGCTTTTCTTTGGGGATAGAATTTACGACCGCAACCGCATTGCGGGACGTACACAGAATGTCGCTCTCGGCTTTCACTTCCACCGAAGTGTTGATGTAGCTGACAATCACGTAATCCGGGTTTCTCGCCTTGAACGCTCTTACTCCGGCGGCCGGACAACTGTCAACCAGACTGCATCCGGCAGTTTCGTCCGGCAGGACGACGACTCGGGTGGGATTCAGCACTTTCGCTGTTTCCGCCATGAACTTGACGCCGCAGAAGGCGATGACTTCCCCGTCGAACTTTTGCGCCACGCGCGCCAGTTCCAGGCTATCGCCGACAGAATCCGCGATTTCCTGGATCTCCGGGTCCTGGTAGTGATGGGCCAGGATGATCGCGTTCCTGCGCGCCTTCAATTCCAGGATTTCGTCCGTGACGGTACTAGTGGCCAGCATCGTAGTTCTTTAGATTAGTTCAGCACGAAGGAAGTTGCCATTCCTGCCAATCATTCCTAACCCGTTTAGAACGTGATGCTTGCGGCGTGTCGCATCGGCATGGCAGACGAAAGGGAACCGGAAGGCTCCCTTTTCCGCGCCACTTGTTTAGAACGAGATCCTTGCCGCGAGTTGGATATTGCGATTTTCCAGGCGGCCGTTGTTAACGGAACTACCGAGAAAGGTACTGCTTGCGTTGATACCACGAGTGGTCGTAATGTTTAGCAGCCCAGGGTTGGCGACGCTGCCCGCGAACGAGGACACTTCGTTTTCCCCGTAGACAAGGTACAGATTGGAATGATTGAGGATGTCGAACGCCTCGCCCCGGAGCTCCAGCTTCACCCGCTCGGTGATCGCGAACGTCTTATTGACACCGAGGTTAAGGGACCAGGCACCCGGTGCGCGGAACGCATTGCGACCGGTCATGCCAACGGGAAACGGTCCGTAGTCGGAGAGCCCGGTTAATGCATTTGCGTAGCTGCTATTGATTCCGGCAGACGTCAAGTCCAGGTACGTGAATTCGTTCGGTCTTCCGGTTGAGCTATTCACATACTGTGGCGCATATGATTTCGCCAGCATCAGACGTGGCATGAGGTTGCCATCACTGTTGGTGGAATCGTATACGGTGAATGGACTTCCCGTTCTTGCGCTAAATATGGGAGCGATGTTCCAGCCGCCCAGTATTAGGTTTGCCAGACCCTTATGACTGAAGAAGGGCTCCTGGTAAAGCGCAGAGACGACGAAACGATGACGAATATCAAAATCGGAATCTCCTTTGTCGAGCGACGGATTAAGCGGGTCCAGCAGCCCCAGATTGTAAGATCCGGCGTTGTCGGTTGTGAATGTGGAGCTAGCATCGTCAATGCTGTGCGACCAGGTGTAATTCGCTCGCAGGGTAACGCCTGACTTGCGGAAGTTCCGCAACTCGAATCTCGTATTCAGGCCGTTGTACAAAGACGTTCCGCCGTTGGTGCGATAGTTTATGGTCGAGTATTGCGGATTGATGCGAGTTGTCGCACTGCCGCTACCGGCGTAAACGATCGCTGAACCAGGTAGATTCAAGCGGTCGATCGTATATTGATTTTCACCAGCAGAACCCGTATATTCAATTGCAAACAGAGCGTCACCGGAGAGCTGCTGCTCGATTGCGCCGCTCCATTGGTGAGCGTAGGCGGTTTTGATGTTGGGGTCGACGGCCCGCAAAGTCACCGGACTGAGCGGCTTCGTGCCTGAGCTTCCTGCCAATGGCCCGGCATTGTCTGTTGTTATCGGGATGGTCGGAACATCGACACCCGCCTGCAGACCAAGAACAGCGTAGTTTGGAGGATTCTGAATGACGTTGAAAGTGACATTACCAAAGTTGCGTTCGTACCCGATCCCGTAACCGCCTCGAAGGGAGGTCTTTCCGTCGCCCCTTACATCCCACGCAAATCCAACCCTGGGCGCAAAGTTCTTCCATCTGTTTCGCCCATATTCCTCCGACGGGGCTCTGCGTTGCCGGGAGTATGACACCGGTGGCGCTCTGGATTTCGACGTTTGGACCGGAGCCGAGGTAGAAGTTTGAATTTAGGGCGGGCTTCGAGTTAACCGGCGGCCCGAAGTATTCCCAGCGCAGCCCAAGATTCACAGTCAGGCGGGGCACAACTTTCCAACTGTCCTGCACATACAGCGCCGACTCGTGGAAGCGATTGCTACGGCTGAAACTCGGAGGACCGACCGGCAGTGTAAGCGTGCAGGCGGCAGTGACAACGCCGCCGACGCACGGATATTTGCCCTGTGGGTAGACGGCAGCCTGGAACTGACTCAACTGACCCGTCAGGAGTGCATTCAGCGCAGACGGCCGGTTCGTGCCGAGTGCTTCTACAGCTTCTTCATACGCACCGAACATCCGGTTGTCTTGCAAGTAAGTGAACTGGCCACCAAAGCGGAGGTTGTGTTTTCCGAAAGTGATCGTATAGTCTTCGTTGATAGCAGCGTAGTTTTGGGGTCCGCCAAATGGGATGGCATTGCCCGGGGTGTATGGGCTATATCCCGGATACACAATGGAGTTGCCTCCGAGCGTACTAGTTGTATTCAGCGTCGTGTAAAGCGTGGGACCGACGGGATTAGTACCCAGCGGTTGCAAGTCAGTAATTCGGTTGTAGCTTAGCTTTGTCTGGCTTACTTGTGTAGCGCTAAAAGCGTGGGTAATGGACAGAGCATAAGCCTGCTCATCCAGCGAATTCCCGGTGTCATAACCCTGGTAAGGACTGTTCGTTTGCGTCCCAACAAAGTCGTCCTCGATGTACCGGGCATACCGGAAGTACAACTGCGTTTTGTCGCTGAGGTTGTAGTCAAGTCGCCCGACATTGTTCCAAGTGTTCTGCGGCGCGCCGCCTCCCGAGTCCGAAGGAACGCCGTAGCTGACCGTCTGGTAAGCAGGGGTGTTGGCACCCAAGGCAAGACAGGCAGCGGTGGTACACCCAACATTAGCAACCGTGAATCTGGTTGATACCGGCAGGTTTGGCTTCAGCTTTCCGAACGCAGCAAAAAACTGTTGCGTCGCCGGAGCGGACGCGTTGATGAGGGCCTGAGTAGGAACCACGGCTTCGTCAACCGCCAAGCTGCGCACCCGGATCCATTCGGCGTTATCGAAGAAGAAGAGCTTGTCTTTGATGATCGGCCCACCCACAGAGAAGCCAAACTGGTTCCGGGTGAACACCGATTTCGGCTCCCATTGGAGTTGGCTTAAAACGTGTTGGACGAGAAGCTGGAGACGCGGTTGAATTCGTAGGCGGTGCCATGAAAGGCGTTGGTTCCGGATTTGGTCACGACGTTGACGATGCCCCCGGAGGCTCCGTCCGTACTCGGCGGTAAAGTTCGCTCGTCAGTACAGAAAACTCTTGCACCGGCGTCGAGCGGAATCTGCTGGCCAATGTTGCCGCCAAATTCGTCGTTGTTCGCCGCGCCGTCAAGAAGGATATTCGTAGAGGCTTCGCGCTGACCATTGATGGCCACACCGGCCCCGCGGGTCACCCATGCCAGCGTCCGATACATTGCCGGCCAAAGCCACAAAATGGTAGGGATTGCGCGTTAAATTCGGCATCTCACGCAACTCCCGTTCGTGTCACAATGTTGGCCAAGGTTTGAGTTTCGGTATTGACTTGAACCGGGTTCTCGGTGACTGTTACGGTTGAAGTAGCTCTGCCCCACCTGTGAGGCAAAATCCTGAGCTGACGCGCGCACCGACCTGAAGCGTAACCCGCTGCTCTGAGCGAGTAAAACCCGGACGCATTCGCAGTGACAGTGTAGGTACCCGGAAGTAGGTTGGGAACGGTGTAGTCGCCGGAACCATTGGTCTGGGTGGAGCGTGTGGCTCCGGTGGCTGTACCCTTGACATCGACGGTCGCATTCGCAACCGCAGCACCGGTGGGATCCGTCACTTTTCCGGTAATCTGGCCGGTCTCAGTCTGGGCGAAAGCGCAGGAGGTGATCGTCAAGAACAGGAAAAAGTTGATGGGCAGACTTCTCATCAGTTTCATAACATGTATCTCAGATGGGGTGTCCCACAATGGAGGTTTGCAATTAGCGAACCATTACAAGAAACTCGCGAAAAGTATTTGTTTGTTGACCTCTGGAGAACATGAGGCGAAGCGCGGGTAGGGTACTTACTAGCTCGTTGGCCTAAATGGAAAACACGATCCAGAATCCAGAAAATAGCGTGACAAGGGAATCCCAAAAACAAAAGGGGAAGTGAGCCGGTGGTTCACTTCCCCTAAACTTCCGATCGGATTTTGCTAACGCTTACCGGGCGGCAAGCAGAGCTCGAAGATGGCGCGCCCGCTCCGGTGAGCGGAGCTGGCGGAGCGCTTTTGCCTCGATTTGACGAATGCGTTCGCGGGTAACGTCGAACTCCTGTCCGATTTCTTCGAGGGTGTGTTCCCGCTCACAGCCGATTCCGAAGCGCAGCCGAATGACCTTCTCTTCTTTCGGAGACAAGGTTTTCAGGATATTGGCCGTCTCATCCCGGACGTTCGAATCGATAACGGCATCGACAGGCGAACCCACCCAGCGGTCTTCAATGAGATCGCCAAGGGCAGACTCACCATCGCGGCCCACCGGAGTCTCGAGGGAGACCGGGTCGCGCGAGATGGTTTTGAGCTTCTGTACCTTCTCGACCGGAATATCCATTCTCCGGCTGATTTCTTCGTTCGTCGGTACGCGTCCAAGCTCCTTTTCGAGCTCACGAGTCGCCCGCAAGAACTTGTTCATGCTCTCGTTCATGTGAACGGGAATGCGGATGGTTCTGGACTGATCGGCAATCGCGCGGGTAATCGCCTGCCGAATCCACCATGTCGCGTAGGTCGAGAATTTATAACCGCGGCGATATTCAAACTTGTCAGCCGCCCGCATCAGACCGATATTGCCTTCCTGGATCAGATCCAGAAGGTGAAGGCCACGATTGACGTACTTCTTGGCAACGGAGACGACCAGGCGGAGGTTGGCCTCGACCAGATCCTTTTTGGCCCGTTCTGCTTCGACTTCGCCGTGACGCATCACGGAAAGGCTGTGCCGCAGGTCCGGGAGCGTCGCTTCCGCGTCCCCTTCGCGCTTCTTCAGGTCGCGCTTCAGTTCCTTGAGCCGGATTTGGACCGCTGGAAGGTTCTTCGCCTCGAGTTTCCGGATTTCGGAGTCGAGAAGAGACATCTCTTCCGCAACACCCTCGATAACCCGAACAAACTCTTTCCAGCGGGCCAGATTGAACGGAATTGCGCGAAGAGCCTTAGAAACCTCTACCTTGCAACGGGCTATTTTCCCGACCCACTTTTTGCGGAGCTTTTTGTTATTAGCCGGAACTGCGTTGTGCTTGTCCACCGTCCCCTGCAGCTTCTTCTGAGCATTCAGGTACGCCAGGAACAGCTCCGCCATGTCGCTGCGGCGCTTCAGATCGGCCGCGCTGCCCTCTTCGATCTCAGAGGGCGGAAAATCGATATAGCTGTCTACATCTTCGGCGCCGCGCCGGATCAGATCAGAAAATTCAGCTACTAAACTCTGGATCAGCGGAGAACGGCTGATCGCCTTCTGCATGCGGAGTTTGCCGCGCTCCATTTTGCGCGCCAGCGTGACTTCGCCCTCGCGGGTAAGAAGGGGAACCGAACCCATTTCCCGCAAGTAGACGCGGACGGGGTCGTCGGTATAAATCGACTCCTCTACCTGCTGGGCGCCATGAAACTCTTCATCCTGAACCTCTTCCGGATGGAAGAAGTTAGCTTCCTCGTCGAACGGCAACCCTAGCGGCTCACGTCCTTCCGCTAAATATTGGTCTTCGAATTGATCCACCTTACCTAGTCACCTCTGTATACACACAAAAACTAACGTTCCAGCTTGGCCTGGTCATTGACTCACTCTGCTTATCGGAGGGCAAGCGAAACCCGACCAGCCCAATCGGCAAAAACAATACCGATAAAACTCTGTCTGTCTTGAAATCCGAATACTTATTCCTGACGCGGTCGGTGTCCCGATGTGACGGCTAACGTGTAAGTATTGCGCGCAACGATTATACCCGGTTCTCTGGTAAAAAACTCACCTAATTTAAGGATGTTCGGGAAAGTGGTTGGTTACACAAAACTTAGCAGTTCAAACGGGCTGAAAGAGTCCTCTTCGGGCGGCTCTTTGCCCCTATCTCATTGCAAGATTTACCTGATGGGCTATCTGGCCCGTCCCGGTATCTCCCCGGTGAGTTCACTCAGGAATTCTTCAACATCCTGAAAGTCCCGGTACACGGATGCAAATCGAACGTAAGCAATCTTATCAAGGGAACGGAGACGATTCATCAGCTTTTCGCCTATGGCAGCCGTTGCGATTTCCCGGTCTCCGCTGTCAGCAACGTCCGATTCGACGTCGTCCACCAGTTGGGCAAGACTGGCCATGCCCACCGGCCGCTTCTCACACGCCCTCAAGAGACCATTCAAAACCTTCTGTCTTTCGAACGGCTCTCGCCTCCCGTCTTTTTTGATGACCATATAGGGCAATTCGTCGCAGCGTTCGTAAGTGGTATAGCGCCGATCACAGGCAAGGCACTGACGGCGCCGCCGGGTAGACTGGCCATCCTTGCTCTCGCGGGAATCGATGACTTTGTCTTCCCTGTGACCGCAGAAGGGACATGTCATGGGTTTTCTCCATTGTGTCTCACCTTTCGCCCTCCCTGCCGGTTCGAAACGCCAGATTAGCTTCAAAGGGGGGCGACGAGCCTTTTCTTTCTGAACTTAAGGGGTCACGCTAACGTAACTTAGCTTGAGATGCCTTCCGCACTCACGCTCCGAAAGATAGCGCCGGCGGGAGGCGCTCACGAGAGGAAAGAAGATGGCGGCCGCAGCAATCGCGGAAACTCTATTTCGGGGTGGAAGTTCGTTAAGCTCAAAGGCAACACTGAAATCCAGTCGAGCAAGCACGGATAGCTGGGAGACAGCGCAACGCTTGGATGCCGAAATTCATCTTGTCGAGCAGTGCCTGGCGGGCGAGCAGAGCGCTTGGGAAGAGTTAATTCAAACCTATAGCCGCCGCGTCTACGCCATTTGCTATCGTTTCACAAACAGTGACAACGAGTCGCAGGACCTTACCCAGGAGGTCTTTTTGCGCGTATTCCGAAGCTTAGGGTCGTTTCGCTCCGGCGAGGGCTGCTTCGCGGTTTGGTTAACGCGGTTGACCCGGAACCTGCTCGTCGACCACTACCGCCGAACCAAGCGCGACCGTTTGACCGACGGAATTGACGACAAGTTATCGGTCCTCGAAGAACGCACCGCGCAAGTCTCGCGTACGGATGGACTCCTGGCCGGACGTGAAGCGGGAGAACTGCTGCAAGCCGCCCTTCAAAAGCTTTCGCCGGAACTCCGTGAGGCAGTCATCCTGAGAGATCTGCAGGAGCTTGAGTATCGCGAAATCGCAAGTGTATTGAATGTACCGGAGGGAACCGTCAAATCACGACTGAACCGCGGCCGGGCGGAGCTTGCCAAGGTGCTGAGACGGAACAAAGTAACGATTTAGGAAGTAGATGATTGATTGCGCCCAATTCGAGGTCCTGCTGGCCGACTACCTAGACGGCACGCTACCCGAGCCCGAACGGACTCGAGTGGAACAGCATGCGAAGGACTGCGAACACTGCCGCGAGTTATTGGCGGATGTTCAGGGCGCCGTTCAGTTTCTGAGTAAAACCGAGGATGTCGCTCCGCCCCCCGAGCTGATTACCCGGATTGCGTACCATGCTCCAACGGGACGAATCCGGCGGCCGTTCGAGCGCCAGGGGTTCATCAGCCGGGTGGCTTCGGAGTGGCTGCGGCCCATCCTCCAGCCGCGCTTAGCGATGGGAATGGCGATGACGATCCTGTCGATCGCGATGCTCGAGCGCTGCACAGGCGTTAAGATGCAGCACATTCAACCGGAAGACCTGAGCCCGGTCAGGATTTGGGGCGGTGTTGAGGACAAGACTGTCCGCCTGAAAGACCGGGCGGTCAAGTATTACGAGAATCTCCGCTGGGTTTACGAGATCGAAGTACGGCTTCGTGAACTGCGCGAGCAGCAGGACACAGCTCCCGCGCAGGACACGCAGCCGCCGAATAAGTCCGGGGCGAACACGACAAGCCCGGAAACCAGGAAAACCGAAGGAGCAGATGCGAAATGAATTGCTACTTACATCCCGATACACCCGCATCCGCATTCTGCCGTACATGCGGCAGAGCGCTGTGCCCTCTCTGCCAGCGAATGGCGGATGGCACAGTGTTCTGTCAGGATCACGTTCCCGTCCAATTTACCGGCGGCCCGCAACCGGGGAACACCAGCTCTTCGAACCCATACACTCAATCGCCGCCGCCGAACGCCTACACGGCTATGCCAGTAGAGACCTCGCCAGTCCTGGCCTTTATCCTCGGCTTCATTCCCGGGGTGGGGGCCATCTACAACGGCCAATACATAAAGGGCCTGGTGCACGCCGTGATCTTCGGAGTGATTGTGAGCCTGCTGAGCGGGAACGATGAGGCGTCGGCTGCGCCATTTCTCGGGATCATGCTGGGAGCTTTCGTTTTTTATATGCCCTTCGAGGCCTATCACACGGCCAAGAAGCGCCAGATGGGCATTGTTGTGGACGAATGGTCGAGCTTGATTTCCCAGGATCGAATTGCCAATCGGGCTCCGATGGGGCCACTGATACTCATTGCCGTTGGCTTCCTGTTCCTGCTCCGCACGTTCGACCTTCTCGATTTTCGCCGGGTGGGCAAATTTTGGCCTGTGCTGCTGATCGTCATCGGAGCTTACATGCTGTATTCACGAGCAAATGCCACGCGGATTCCCCCTTACTCGCCCCCTCCAGGCGCAAATCCAGCGGCGACGGATGGAGCTCCACGATCGGCGGAGGTGATGCGTGAACAGTAGAAAGGCTCTTTTCGTCCAGGCGATACGCGGCCCGATTCTGCTGATCACCATCGGCATACTGTTTGCGCTGCATCAGGACGGAGGCCTCCCGATTTACCGGAGCTGGCCGCTGATCATCATCGTGATCGGATTAATGAAATTAGTGGAACGAACCGTGACACCCGCTTCTCCCAGCTTTCCGCCACCCCCGCCGGGAGGGCCCATCCGATGAGACCCCGTACATCCTTCACCGGTCCTGTCGTCCTGATTGCGCTCGGCGTCTTATTTCTGATCCACTCACTATCTCCGAACTTCCATCTGGGCGAATTGTTGAGCCGTTATTGGCCTTACGTTCTGATTGGTTGGGGTACGCTGCAGGTGGTCGAGATCTGCGTCCGGTTCTTGACGAATCGACCTTTGCCGCCCAACGGCATTTCGGGGCTCGGCTGGTCTGCTGCGGTAGTCATTTGCCTGGTGGGGTTTTCGGCGTTCCAGATTCGCCAGGCAAGTCCCTGGATCCGATGGGCGGGTTTTGAACGTGGAATCCGGGCATTCGGGGAGGAACACGAATTCTCAGTGAACCCGATCCAACAAACGGTGGGACGGAATCCACGCCTGATCATCGAAAACTTCCGCGGCGACGCAAAGATCAGCGGTACCGACGGCGGAGAGTTGACGGTCGGAGGACATAAGCTCATCAGCGCCTTCGACCAAACCGAGCTCAGCCGGACCAACAACGAAACGCCCGTCACCGCGACCGTACAAGGCAACACGGTCATATTGCGATGCAATCAGGGCAAGGCTCCGTCGCGCGTTCATCTCAGCACGAACCTGGACATTTCAGTGCCCAAGGGCACGAGTGTGGAAGTAACCGGCACTACGGGCGATTTCGACATCTCCGGTCTGTCCGGAAGCGTCGACGTGAGTAGTGAAAACTCCGGGATACGGCTCCAGGACATCGACGGAGCGGTCAAGATAGACACGCGCCGAAGCGATCTGATCCGGTGCAACAACGTAGGGGGAACGGTGGACCTGCGAGGCCACGGGACGGACATTGAACTGACCAAGATCGCCGGACAAGTCACCATCAGCGGCAGCTACACAGGAAGCCTCGCGTTTCGCGATTTGGCCAAGGCTGTCAGGCTGGAAAATTCCCGCACCGAATTCGACGTGCAAGGAGTGCCGGGCGAGATTCGCATTGATCGTGGCAGCGTCAACATGCAGAATGTGCTTGGGCCCACGAGGCTAACCACGCGGGTAAACGATGTGAGCTTGAGCAACTTCAGCGACGGCCTCGAGTTAAGCGTCGACAAAGGCGATGTGGAGCTGAATCCGGGGCGTGTTCCTCTGGGCAGGATGATTGTGCATGCCAAGTCTGGAAACATTGAACTGGCCATCCCGCAATCCGCAGCATTTGCGATCAGTGCGATTACCGACCACGGCGATGTCTCGAACGATTTCGGCGAAGCGCTAAAAGCGAGTTCGGATGGCCGCGGAGCAAGGCTGAGCGGAACTGTCGGGAGCGGGCCTGAAGTAAGGCTGGCGACGGAGCGCGGACGAATCACAATTCGAAAAGCAATTGCCTCAGGAACAACAACCGTAGGGGCAGGCGTAGCGCCGAGCGTAAAGTATCGACCGGTCGAACTGCAACGGTAGAGAGCCGCAGGTATTCGTAGCCAACTCAGACGGCAACCTCGACATTGGGGCCGCCAGAGCTGCCGCAACTTCCCTCACCTCGCCGACGCACTATCGTAGTAGGGAGGAGGACGGAACTTGAACGGGCAAGCCACCGCGTTAGGGACAGGGCTGAGCGTAGACGAACTGCGAACGCAGTTCCAGAAGTCGACCGATCCCGACCTCCGGCGCAGACGCGCCATCATCCTCACGTCCTTGTTCGGAATGACCAGCATGGCGCTGGTCACTCTGCTCCAGACAGGCGTTATTCGGCACTTGCCCGATCCTCCGCTCGACAGTTTCGACTCCGACAAGGTGAATACGTCTGACACGGCCTATGCGCTCGGCGTGCCCGATGGAGCGCTCAGCTTGGCGGGGTTGGCAATAAACCTTCCCTTGGCCGCCTTCGGTGGCGTTTCGCGCGCGGAACGAATCCCTTATCTGTCGCTTGCCGCGGCCGTCAAATCGGGCATCGAGGCCGCAGCCGCCGGCTGGTACTTCTATCAAATGCCTGCCAAAGAGAAGAAGTGGTGCGCGTATTGCATCGCGGGAGCAATCGCCAACTTCACGGTGTTCGCATTGACCTTGCCGGAGGCATCGAAGGCTTGGAAACACTTACGCAGCAAGTAACGTTCGGGTCCGCCTTGAAATTGCACGGATTCGGTGCTTTGCGCCGAGTGCTGCGTACAGACCTTGCAGGTAAACGTAGGCAAGGTTTGTAACCAGGCTTGCCATCATTGCCATGTCGACGCCGGTCCAAAACGCACCGAAAGTATGGACGGCAGAACCGCAGAGCGGGTCATCGCGTTACTCCAGAACACACCCGAGGTCGAGACGGTTGACATAACGGGAGGTGCACCGGAGTTAAACCCGAACTTCCGAACTTTGGTGGAGGAAAGCCGGCGGCTCGAAAAGCGGGTGATTGATCGCTGCAATCTCACCATCCTGCTCGAGCCGGGGCAGGAAGATCTCCTCGCGTTTCTTCGCGATCAGCAGGTTGCGATTACCGCAAGTCTTCCGTGTTACACGGCAGAAAATGTCGACCGGCAGCGTGGCCGGGGTGTATTCGAGCGCAGCATCCGTTCTCTTCGGTTGCTCAACGAAGCGGGTTACGGCAAGCCTGGATCGGAATTGGAGTTGGACCTCGTCTTCAACCCCGGAGGCGCTTCGCTTCCTCCGCCGCAGGAAGCTCTCGAGCAGGAGTATAAGCAACGCTTACGGGAAGATTTCGGAATCGAGTTCGGCCGGTTGCTCACGATTACGAACATGCCGATAAGCCGTTTCTCCGACCAGTTGGTGCGTCTCGGGAAACAGGACCAATATCGTCAACTGCTCGCGAACAGCTTCAATCCTGGGACCGTAGAGCATCTTATGTGCCGCTCAACGGTTAGTGTTTCCTGGGACGGGCGGCTCTACGACTGCGACTTCAATCAGATGCTTGAGATCCCAGCGAGGCGGCGCTTCTCTATCTGGGACATCGACTCTTACGATCGACTCGCAGGCGACAGCATCCAGGTCGGTGATCATTGCTTCGGCTGTACCGCGGGCGCGGGCTCAAGCTGTGGTGGCCAGTTGAGTTGAATCGAGCTGGTTCCATCGCGTTCTGATGCAGTAAGAAAGGGCGTGCCGGAACAGCCAGCGGGAGTCGGGGCGCCGCAGTTCGTCACGGCCGGCGATGGCTTCATTCAGCCGCGTGCAATAGAAGGTCTGATCGACTCTCACCTGCGGTAGAAAGTGACTCAGACTCTGCCACATTTCTTTCCTGGACGGAGTCGAGAGTATCTCGCTGGCACGCCTGTCAAATTCAGTTTGCGTGACGATTGTTGGCCGCTTTGCCGACAAGCCGAGCAGATCGAAGGTCAACGCAAAAAGTTCATCAACCCTCAGCGAATGTTCCGGTCCCGCGCAAACGTGAAAGATCTTGCCCGGCTGCCATTTGTCCGCAAACAGGAAGTCGAAGACACGCGCCGCCCAATCGGACGCGATCAGATCTATCTTTGCCTCGGGAAGAGCCGGGATGGCGCGTAACGGATTCACGGCCGCAAGTCGCAGCAGTTGGTGAAAGTAGTTGAACTGGCACACGCGCCCGGCGGACGAGTCGTAAACCATCGTGCTCAGCCGGTAAATGGCCGCGGGTACAGTAGCCATTGCTGCCAGGGTGACCTGCTCCGCCTCGAACTTTGTTTGCTGATACGAATTGAAGAACGGACCGGGTTGAGCGGCCTCCTCTTTGATCGGGCCCGGCTTTCCTCCGAAGACATAGACAGTGCTGATCTGTGCGAATCGCTCTAAACGCCGACAGTCGCCCGCGAAACGAAGCAGGTTCTCTGTTCCGAGAACATTTACCCGCCTTGATTCCGCGAGCGGGATCCCGAATCGGATGTCGGCCGCGGCGTGGATAATCGATTTCGCCGATTCCGTGAGCGACCGGTAAGCAGTTGGCGGCAGGCCCAAGTTCAAGGAGCAAAGGTCAACTTCGATGCTGCGCACTCCCATCGCTGCGAGCTCGCTCGTATCGCGTCCCCGCCGCACGAGCGCCACAATCTGTTTCGCTCCATGCCGCGCAATCAAGTGCGGAAGACACGCACGTCCAAACAAGCCCGTCGCGCCCGTGAGCAAAATAGAGGGTTGGCACATCAGTTCAGCAGGCATCCGTTGGGCATTCCTGTTTGTATTTTCGCCAAGCCGCCTGTTCCGGGCCGAGTCAAGACGCGCCTGGCCTGCGTTGTCGGTCCTGATCTGGCCGCCGAACTTGCAACCGCCATGCTGCACGATGTCTGGTCTGTGGCAAGCAACTTCAGCGGTGTAATGCCCGTGCTCGCCGTAACGGAAGGCGGGGATTTCGGGTTGAATGCTGCGGAAGACCGGGTCTGGTTTCAGGAAGGAGCAGACCTCGGCGCGCGCATAGAATCCATTCTGCAGCGTGGCCTTCAGATCGCCCCGGCGGCGATTGCTGTAGGGGCCGACACGCCCCTTCTGACCACTCGTGACCTTGCGGACGCAGTCGAACAACTCGAGTTCGCCAACGCTGTCCTGGGGCCCTCCGATGATGGTGGATTTTATCTCCTGGGATTGCGTTCATGCCCATCCGGCGTGCTGTCCGGCATACCCTGGAGTTGCGCACGCACATGCGAGATGACGGAACGTCGTCTTAGCTCTTACGGAATGACCGTTGCCCGGATACAGAGCGGCTTCGATATCGACACAATGGGCGACATACAAAAGCTTCGCTGGCAGTTGCAGAATCTTCCGGCAGAGATTGCGCCCCGAACCCGCGAATGTCTGAAGGCGCCAGCATGGTCAGCATCATAGTTCCAACTCTCAACGAGGCCTCGCAGATCTCTGACACACTCCGCGCCTTGCAAGCCTTAGGCGGAGAGAAGGAAATCCTGATTGCAGACGGCGGCAGCGAGGACGAAACAATCTCGATTGCAGTTGCGGCGGGAGCAATCGTGATCGAAAGCGTGCGTGGACGCGGGATGCAGCAACACGCCGGAGCCTTAGCGGCAAGCGGAGACGTTCTGTGGTTCGTCCATGCCGACACTATTCCTCCGCCGGCTGCCATCTCAGACATCAACACGGCCCTGCAGGACAGTTCGGTGGTGGCCGGGAATTTCGGACTTACGTTCGACGGTCCGTCGCGCGCCGCACGGCACATGACGGCCATCTATCCCACGCTGCGCTGGTTGAATCTCTGTTACGGAGATTCGGGAATATTTGTACGCCGGACTATCTACGAAGCGGCCGGCGGCTTTCGTCCGTTCGCCGTGTTCGAAGATCTGGATCTCCTTAAAAGGCTCCGTAGAGCCGGCCGCTTTGTGCATTTGAAGACACGGATTGTGACTTCGTCGCGTCGCTTTGAAGGCAGAAACTTCGCCGGCATGTGGCTACAGTGGACAACCCTGCAAGTGTTGTACTGGGCAGGCGTTCACCCGAACACGCTCGCCAACTGGTACCGGCACGCCCGCCGGACAAAGGCTTAAGCCAGGGCGCTCAGCGATTGCCTGACCGGTGTTCCGTCGTATTCAGGCGGATCTCCTCGAACTTCGAACGGCAGGGTCAAAGCTTCCACCACGCCAGGTTCGGAAGACCCGGAAAATCCCGGAACGCCCAGCGTGAGCGCAGCCTGAGGCGGTTCCGTCCGTAATGTTGAATGCAGCCAATCCCAAATGGTCAGCCCGCTCGACCAGTTCGAATTCACTTCCGCAGGAACGATCGAGTGGTGGATGCCATGAAGCCGTGGAGTGATTAGTAAGCGCGCCAAAATCCGCTCAGACGATAGCGACAGCCGCACGTTCGAGTGATGGAACAGAATGCACAGGAACAGGAACACTTGCCAGGCAGCCACGGTCAGAGGCGAAGGTCCGATCACGGCAATTTGCAGGGCGCGGAATGCGAGCGAAATCGTAATTTCGCCAAAGTGAAAGCGTAGAGCTGTCGTCGCATCCATCTCCTGATCAAGATGATGGACCTGATGAAAACGCCACAGCACGGGTACACGATGCGCCAGATAGTGCCACCAATACAGCGTGTAATCCAGCAGCAGAATACCTGTGATTATGCTGATTGGCCGTGCTAACGGCAAAGCCGGGACAACACCCCAACCCCGCTTCTGCACAGACTCTGCAAGTTTGAGGGCCATTGGCATCTCGACCGCTTGCATCACAATGCCTGCCGGAGCTGCTATCGCGAGGTTCCGGATATCCCGCCGCAGTTTACTCCTGTGCACAGGGCGCAGAGCGCGGCGCCCTTCAAACCACAGCAGACCGGCGATCCAGGTTCCGACCACAATAGCTCGGACCGAGTTGGGAATTGGGTTTCGCACTGACCACTGCTTGGACAGCTCACCGATGTCGCTTCGGGCTATCGCAAAGCGTTTTCTACCGCTTTTAACAGCGACGGATCTTCAGGCGGTACGGCCGGTTCGAAACGGGCCAGAATGGTGCCATTTCGGCCGACGAGAAATTTAGTGAAGTTCCACTGAATGTCCCCACCGGTTTTCGGATTGTCGCTGACGCTTGTCAGGTATTCGTAAAGAGGCAGACGCGGGTTAGCGTTGATCAGTACCTTGGACATCATCGGGAAAGTCACGTCGTACCTCCGCCTGCAGAACTGCTTAATCTCCGGGTCGGACCCTGGTTCTCCTTGCCCGAAGTCATCAGAGGGGATGCCAATGATGACAAAGCCCTGATCCTTGTGCCTCAGGTAAAGCTTCTGAAGGCCAGCATACTGAGGGGTGTATCCACAGCGGCTTGCAACGTTCACGATCATCAGGACCTTGCCCTTGAGATCGCGCATGTCGAATTTTGCGCTGTCGATCGTCGTTAGCTGAAAGTCATAGACCGACGCAGCCGAAAGAACCTGGGCGATCAGAAGGGCGACTACTGCAGAAGAAAGCTGTCTTCTTTTCACGATTGACCACACACCTGTCAGAGAGCGGATAGCCAATAGTAATACGCAGTGGAGCAGCCGCGGATTTAAGGTCGAAAACTCGTATGCCCAGAGGCGCACCGGGGGCCGAAGTAGTCTAGAAGTTGGACCTCTCCACTTCGCTGCAGTACGTCAAGGGAATCGGTCCAGCAAGGGCAGGCACACTCGCTTCAAAAGGTCTGCTCACCGTCTCTGATCTGTTGTATTACGCGCCCTTTCGCTATGAAGACCGGCGGAATGTAAAGACCATCGCTCAACTGGCGCCGGGCGAAAAGGCGGCCGTTATCGCCATCGTGACCCATGCCAAGCTGGCCCGCTTCCGCCATCGCGCTCCGGGACTGTTCGAGGTAAATCTTACGGATGGAACCGGCACGCTTGCAGGCGCGCTGGTTTCACGGTGAGCGATACGCCGAAAGCCTGCTACCCGATACGCGAGTCGCTCTTTTCGGCAAAGTCGAACTGGACCGTTCGGCTCGTGAGCGCGTCCTGGTCCAGCCCGAAGTTGAGATTCTTTCGGGCGACGACAACGAAGACAGCCTTCAAATCGGCCGCATCGTTCCGGTCTACGAGGCCGCGGGAAAGATTTCCACCCGCATCTTTCGGAAGCTGATGCACTACATTCTCGAGGAAGTTGCCATGCCGGAGGATGAACTCCCAAGAAGCGTGCGTGAGCGGTCGGGGCTTCCGGAACTTGGCGATGCCATACGGCAGGTTCACCGTCCCGATCCGGACACCGATCTCCGCCTCCTGAACGAATTCCGGTCACCCGCCCAGATTCGTTTGATCTTCGACGAGTTCTTCTGGCTCGAATGCGGATTGGCTCTGAAGAAGTCGAAGGCTAAAGCTGCGACCGGAATTCCGTTCCAGGTAACGGACCGCGTGCGCGAGCAGATCAAGAACATGCTTCCATTCAAACCCACGGGAGCACAGCGGCGGGTGATGCAGGAGATTGCCGATGACATGAAGAAGCCGCACCCGATGAACCGGCTCCTGCAGGGCGACGTGGGCAGCGGGAAAACCATGGTGGCGGCCCAGGCTGCGGTGATCGCTCTCGAGAATGGATTTCAAGTCGCAGTTCTTGCACCGACCGAAATCCTGGCTTCGCAACACTTCCGTTATTTCAAGAACCTGCTCGAGAAGCTGGGCTACCCGGTCGCACTCTTGACCGGATCCGGCTCCGCGAGGGAGAAGGTGCAGATCAAACGTTTGATGGCGGCCGGCAACGTCAAGGTTGTTGTCGGTACGCATGCTCTCCTGCAGGACAACGTTGAATTTTCAAACTTGGGCCTCGCGGTCGTCGATGAACAGCACCGCTTCGGCGTACGGCAGCGTTGGGAAATGTTTCGAAAGGGCAGAGAGGAGCAGGTGGATGCGCTTGTGATGACGGCGACGCCCATCCCCCGAACGCTTGCACTGACCATCTATGGGGACCTCGACGTTTCCGTGATCGATGAATTGCCGCCCGGGCGGAAACCAATCCGCACGCAACACGTGAGTGAGGCAGGCGTAGAAGGCGTTTACAGTTTTGTCGCTCAAGAGATTGCGGCGGGCAGGCAGGCTTATGTCGTGTACCCGATCGTAGAAGAAACCGAAGCGAGCGCGGCCAAAGCGGCTGAGCAGATGCACCAGCATCTCTCGACGGAAGTGTTTCCCCAGGTGCCTGTGGGTTTGCTGCACGGACGCTTGTCGCCAGACGAGAAAGAGACCGCGATGAAGAAATTCGGGGCTGGCAGCACGAAGATCCTGGTGGCGACAACAGTGATCGAGGTCGGCGTGGACGTTCCGAATGCTTCCGTTATGGTGATCGAGCAGGCGGAACGCTTCGGTCTGGCGCAGTTGCATCAGCTCCGCGGGCGTGTGGGCCGCGGCCCCTACCAGAGCTACTGCGTTCTTGTGACGGGCAAGCTGAGCGAGATCGCAGCCGAACGGATCCGCACCATGGTGGATTCAAACGACGGCTTCTATATCGCAGAAATGGATATGAAACTGAGAGGCCCGGGCGAGTTCTTCGGGACCAAACAGAGTGGTGTTCCCGGGTTGCGTCTCGCGGACCTGCTTCGGGATACAGACATTCTCGACCTGGCTCGCAAAGAAGCTCGGGCGCTGCTCGAAGCCAAGGAGAATGCAAGCGAAGTCCGTGCCGTTGCGCGGTATATCCAGGAAAACTGGCAGCGCCGCTACGGCTTGATTCAGGTCGGCTGATGAGGATTATTGCCGGACGCTTTCGCAGCCGCGTGCTCAAAACTGTTCCCGGTCTCGCCGTCCGTCCGACACCGGACCGATTACGCGAGGCCATGTTCAACGTTCTTGGCGGAGACGTAGAAGGGCGGACATTCCTCGACGTTTACGCCGGAAGCGGTGCGGTCGGTCTCGAAGCTTTAAGCCGCGGCGCCCGGCACGTCATGCTGATGGAGAAATCGCCCGCTGCGCTTGCCGTGATCCGGGAAAACGTGGCGGCGCTCGGCGTGCAATCGGAAGTGACTGTTCTGCGTGGTAGCGCAGCGAGACTGCTCGAAACTGTCCAGGCAGAGATTGCATTTGTCGATCCGCCTTACGAACAGGTGAGCCAATACGGTTCATCGCTGCTGGCCCTTTCGGGGACGGCCTGCGAACTTGCCATTGCACAGCATCCTTCGCGACTCGAGTTGGAGGAAGCGTATGGCAATTTGCGGCGTCAGCGCATCCTGCGGCAGGGGGATAATTCGCTCAGTTTCTATAGAGCCGGAGGCGGCAACTCAACGAGCGAGTAGGAGCGACACGTCCATGACGTTTGTTCCCGTGGGACCGGTCTTGATCAGGTCGCCGAGAGCTTCGAACACCGGATACGAATCATTTCGTTCCAAGTGATCACGCAAATGAAGGCCAAGCGCTTGGGCGCGACTCGCGGTACCGCCATCGGCGCGGGCTCCTGCCGCATCCGTCGGGCCGTCGGTACCATCCGTGCCGGCACTCGCGACGAGAACATCCTGCAGGCCTTCGATCGCGATAGCAGCCGAGAGGACAAACTCCTGGTTCCGGCCTCCCTTACCTGTTCCTTTCACGGTGACGGTCGTCTCGCCGCCCGTCAGCAGACAGGTAGGAGCGGCTGCAGGCGAACCGCTGTTTCTCACCTCGCGCAGGATTTCGGCATGCACTCGTGCGACCTCCCGAGTCTCTCCCTGCATGGTGCTCGATAGAATCAGCGGCTTGTAACCGAGACTTTTCGCCTCTTGAGCCGCCGCGGCAAGCGCCAGCCGACTGCTTCCCACCACGAGGTTCTGGACGTTATCGAAGATGGGATCGGCAGGTTTTGGAGTCTCCGGGACCTTGCCTGCGGCCCCGCTCTCCAGCCGCGCACGCACCGGCGTGGGGATGCGCTCCCACAGACCGTAGCGCCGGATCACATCGCATGCTTCTGCAAACGTCGAGTTGTCCGGCGCCGTTAATCCCGATCCGATGACGCCCAAAGAATCGCCAATGACATCGGACAGAAGCAGACTGATGACGGTGGCCGGGTACGCTAGCGCCGCAAGCTGACCGCCTTTCAAAGACGAAAGATGCTTTCTTACGGTGTTGAGCTCGAAGATGTCTGCGCCGGCCCTCAACAGGAGGTCGGTTGTCCTTCCTTTTTGCTCTAACGTAATCGGCGCAACAGGCGAGGGAAGGAGCGCGGAGGCGCCACCCGAAACGGCCACGACCAGAAGATCGCGCGCGTTTAGTTCGCGCAGGAAAGCAACGACGTCAGAAGCAGCCTGGGCCCCTGCCCGGTCAGGCACCGGGTGGGCCGATTCTATGAGCCGGAAAGTTTTCGGCAGCTTGCCGCCGTGCCCGTACTTCGTAATCACCAACCCGGCCTGCAGTTCAGGGCCGACGATTTCAGCCACTGCCGCGGCCATAGCAACGGCCGCTTTACCTACGCCAAGAAAGAAGATGCGATCGAAATCCCGCAGATCGTATCGAACGCCGCCTGCCTGAAGACGGCTTCGCGTGGCGCGAAGAGATCTCCGGACGGCATTCCCGGCGTGGGCTGCAGCAAACGCAGCCTTCAGAATCAAACCGGCATCCCGGTGCAATCGCTTTTCGTTGGCAGTCACGGATTAAAAGATGGGCAGGTTTAATATACGACGCGTGATCTGCTCAACGTCATCGCAATCGGCTTCTACACGGTAATCGGCGCGTGCATAAAATGGCCGTCTTTGCTCTAAGAGCCTCTCCACGCGCTCCGGGCTGGCGGCGAGAGGTCTGGTCGTATTCCCTACAAGCCGTTGATTGATGCGTTGGAGGGAGCAATCGAGCCAGAGGGTAATTCCGTTGTTTCGCACCAGCTCCCAATTGTCGGGCTGAAGAAAAGCTCCCCCACCAAGCGCCACCACATGCGGATGCCCCGATTGAATCTGTCTTACCTTCCTCCGGATCGCGTCGGTCTCCAGAGTCCGGAAGACAGCCTCCCCGTGGGTCTCGAATATCTGAGCAATGGTGGTCTGCTGTTCGCTTTCAATCTCAGTATCGACATCGGAGAAGCGCCAACCCAGTTCGGAAGCAAGCACGCGCCCTACCGTGCTCTTTCCGGTCGCCATAAAGCCAACAAGAAAGAGGCCCGGCGTGCGCTTTAGCTTCAGATCCACTCCTATGATCGTAGCCGCTCCAATTCTTTCCCGGGATAATAAGGAGTATGGATTCGAAGCTGCTTCCGATTTTCCCGCTGCCCTTGGTGCTGTTGCCCGGAATGCCGCTCCCTCTTCATATCTTCGAAGACAGATACAAAGAAATGATGGCCGACATTCTTCCCGATAACCGCGAGTTCGGTATCGTGTTCGCGAAGGAGGAAGGAATCGTCAATATCGGCTGCACGGCTACGGTGCAGAAGGTTGTGCGACGGTATGAGGACGGCCGTCTCGACCTTCTCGCCAGCGGCCAGCGCCGGTTCGAGATCGATTCTCTTAACGAGGATCGAACGTATCTTCAGGCGGAGGTCGAATATTTCGACGATGAGGATGTCGAGAACGTATCCCGGGACCTTAAAGAGAAAGCGTTACTTGCGTTTGGCCAATTGCAGGGGGAGGAGGAACAATCTTCTCTCCAGGCGCCGGCGAAGAGTTCGCGATTGAGCTTTCAGATTGCGCGGCTCCTGAAGGACCTGGATGAGCGTCAGACCGTTCTCACGCTCCGCTCGGAAAGCGAGCGGCTGGAGCATCTTGTCCGGGTTGTTCCGGGCTACCTCGCGCAGCAGGAAAAAATCGCGCTTGCTAAGCGTGTCGCACCTTTAAACGGACATGCTAAACATGTCGTCACTTCCTGATGTTTCCCCATCAACGCCAATGGCTCATTTTTGACGCCGACGATACGCTCTGGGAGAACAATATCTACTTTGAAGATGCGTTCGACCAGTTCTGCTCCTATCTGTCGCACTCGTCCATGTCGCCTCGGCAGATACGCGAGGTGCTGGACGAAATCGAATTGGCAAACATCCAGATTCACGGCTACGGCTCAGTCAATTTCGCGCGGAACTTGTCGGAATGCTACCGGCGTCTGGCGGAACGGGACATTTCCGAACGCGATCTGCAAGCTGTCAAGGAATACGCATACGCCATCCTGGAGAGACCGATCGAGCTACTGCCGGGCGTTGTCGAGACACTGGACCAACTCTCGTCCCGTCACGACTTGACGCTTTTTACCAAAGGCGATCCCGAGGAGCAACGGTTGAAGCTCGACCGTTCCGGACTGGAAGGCCATTTCGATCACGTTGCAATCGTGAAAGAAAAGAATGTGGCAGCGTACCGGCACCTAGCAGCGGAGCGCAGCAGCCACCCCGAACGCACCTGGATGATCGGCAATTCGCCTAAATCAGATATCAACCCTGCGTTGGCGGCAGGCCTGCGCGCCGTGTACGTGCCGCACCCTCGTACGTGGAGCCTGGAGCACGAGGAAGTACCGGACGACCATCCTCGGCTGCTCCGGGTCGGAAATATCGGCGAACTTACGAAGTACTTCTGATCTGCGTTTATCGGATCAGAGCGGCGGAAGACGAAGCAAACGACAGCAACGTCGAAGGGAAGATGCCGAGGAGCAGAACGCCCAGCGCACTTGCCCAGAGCGCGATCCGCAGGCCGGGCGATACAGGAGGCAACTTAGCCATCGCAGGCGCCGGCTCCCGCATGTACACCGCAACGATGATCTTCAAGTAGTAGTATGCCGCGATCGCACTGTTCAGAAGCCCGATAATCGTCAACCAGACGAGATGCGAATCGAGCGCGGCCTGGAAGATATAGAACTTTCCGAAGAAGCCACTGGTCAGCGGTACGCCGATTAATGAGAACACGAAGATGGAAAGCAGAGCGGCAATTGTCGGCTCCCTTCGCCCCAAGCCTGCGAGGTCGTCGATCTTCACGAACTGCTCGTTGCGTGCGGCAACGTGGCTGATGACCGCAAATGCCCCGATGTTCATGAGCGCATAGGACGCCAGGTAGAACATTGCGGCGGTCACACCGATTTGAGATGCCGCAGTGAGCGCGATCAATACATAACCGGCATGGGCAATGGAGCTATAGCCCAACATACGCTTGACGTTTGGTTGCAGGAGCGCGCCGAAGTTGCCGATGATCATGGTCAAAATCGCGCATCCCCAGGCAAGCGGAATCCAGCGATTGCTCATGGGATGGAACGACGTCATGAAGACGCGGAAGAATACGGCGAACGCCGCCGCTTTCGGTCCGGCCGACATGAAAGCACTCACCGGGGCGGCAGCGCCCTGATAGACGTCCGGTGCCCAGACCTGGAACGGCGCGATCGAGACTTTGAAACCGAATCCGACAAACAGAAGGGCCGCGGCTAAGCCAAGGATGACGGAATTATGCGGAGAACGATCCAGAACACGACGAATCTCGTCCAGGTTTGTCGATCCCACGGAACCGTAGATCCACGCGATTCCGTAAAGAAGAAACGCCGTCGCGAAGGAGCCCAGGAGAAAATACTTCAATGCCGATTCGTTGTTCCTGCGATCGTCGCGCAAGTATCCGGCAAGGATGTAAGTTGCGATCGAAGAGATTTCCAGGCCGATAAAGACCATGATGAGGTCGGTCGACGTGGCGAGGATGCACTGTCCGACCAGTGAGAACAGGATGAGAGCGTAGTATTCCCCGCCCTGCGCTCCCTCGCGCTCGAGATAGCTGAACGAGGTCAGGATGCAAAGGAAGCCGACGACCAGCACTAGCCCACGGAAAAACGTACCGTAGCCGTCATTGACGATCATGTCCTGGAAGGCTGCACCGTGCTGGCTGTAGGCCCAGATGTTCGCAACGAAGGCCGCGGCAATGCCGACCAGCGAAACAGCGCCAATGTGCCGCCTGCTGCCGGAGGTTGAGACCGCTTCGAGCAGCATGATCGCAATCCCGAACAGCGTAAGAAGGATTTCGGGAAGAAAACGTAAGTACTCTACCAAATGAGGCTGGAAGTTACCGAGCACCGGAAGCCTCCGCGAGTTGCACAGGCACGATCCGCTTGTGCAGATCCACCCGGTATTGATTGCTAATGCTGGTTAAATCCAAAAGATGTCCTGTAGCCGAAGTAATCGGCGGCATGAACGACTGCGTGTAGGTTCCGAGCCACACCATCAACGCGATCAGTACCGCAACGGGAGCAAGTTCCGCTGGCCGCAGGTCGAACTTGGTGTGATGCTCCTCGTGCTGATGCTGAGTCTTGCCGAGGAACGTTCGTTGATAGAGCCAGAGCATGTAGGCGGCTGAGAGAATCACGCCGATGGCGGCCCACACGCTCCAGGAGAAGCGGACCAGCGCAGCGCCCTGTAAGACCAGAAATTCGCCGATGAAATTGCACAGTGTGGGCAGACCGATGCTGGCGAGCATTGCGATCATAAACGTAGTCGCAAGTTTCGGCGCAAAGTTGGCCCAGCCTCCGAAGTCTTCGATATTCATCGAGCCTCTTCGTTCTTCCATATAGCCGGCCAGGATGAACAGTGCTCCCGTCGAAAGTCCGTGCGCAATCATCTGGTACACCGCTCCGTCCGCGCCTTGCTGATCGAACGTGAAGATCCCCAGCACAATGAAGCCGAGATGGCTCACGGAGGAATACGCCAGCAGCGTTTTGATATTCGTCTGCACCAACGCGAGCAGCGCGCCGTAGATAATGCCGATGATGGCCAAGGCCGCGACCCATCCGGCACAGCGATGAGCACCAGCGGGCGCAAGGGGCAGAGCAAATCGGATCAATCCATAAGCACCCATCTTCGACATCACGGCCGCAAGCAGAAATGTGGCAGGAGCAGGCGCCTGTGTGTAGGTAGCCGGAAGCCATGTGTGCAGCGGGAAGATAGGAACCTTCACAGCAAACGCCGCGAAGAATCCGAGAAACAGAAGCAGTTGCTGGCTTGCATCGAGCGTGATCCGCCCGGAACCAATCCCGTTTGTCAGTTCCACGTAGTCGAACGTGTTCGTCTGGCTATGGAGGTACAGGATGGAGCCGAGCATGAATACCGAGCCGAGAAACGTATAAACGAAGAACTTGACTGCGGTGGGTCCGCGCTTCCCGGCGCCCCAACCACCGACCATCAGATACATCGGCACCAGCGCCACTTCCCAGAAGATGTAAAAGACAAACAGATCAACGGCGGTGAAAACGCCGATCAATCCGAACTGAAACAGAAGCAGCAGCGCGTAGAAATTCTTGTTGCGCGACTTGATCATGCTGCGCGAGATCCACACTCCGATAGGAAGAAGAAGAGTGGTGAGGAGAACAAGCCAGAGGTTGACGCCATCGACACCGAGGTGTAGCCGGATCAGCAGGTTCGGACTGTCTACCCAGAGCCGATTGATCTCGGAGGTAAAGCGTGCCGGGCTGCTCAGCGTTGGGCCGATCAGCCCAAGAGACGTCAGGAACGTGACCAGCGTAGTTCGCAAACGCAATCGTGAAGGGCAGTTTCGAAGTCCTGGGCGCCCAGAGGACGACAAAAAACCCGAGCAGCGGAAGCAGCAGGACAACCGCGAGCAAGCTCATCGATTTCCTCCCGCCCAGCCGAGGACGAAGATCACCAGCAGCGAACCGGCCAGAATCCACGTGGCGTAGTTCCGGATGCTTCCCGATTGCAATTGCCGGAGAAGCGAACCCCATCCACTCACAATCCGCGCCAGACCATTCACGACCGAGGAGTCGATCACGGTCTCATCCAGACCTCGCCAGAGCACGACGCGAGAGATGCCTTTAATCGGTTTGACCACGGCAGTTGAATAAATTTCGTCCACGTAATACTTGTTTGCGAGCAGCGTGTAAAGAGGTCCGGCCGCAACCTTCAGGTTTTCAGCAAGCGCAGGCCGAAGCACGTAAACAAAGAACGCGAGCGCAATTCCAATAATTCCGCACGAGGCGGAGATGACCATGGCGGTCGTGTTTTCGTGCTCGGAAAGCGGGAATCCAGGAGAGAGCCATCCCGGGATGTTGATAAACCCACCTGCGAAGGAAAGAACAGCGAGGACTATTAGCGGGCCGGTCATCACCAGCGGCGACTCGTGAGCGTGATGATGGCCGCGATAGGTCCCGAAGAACGCCAGGAAATAAGCACGAAACACGTAGAACGCGGTTAAGCCCCGCTGTCAGAGCGCCGACCCAGAACATCCAGGGAGCATGCTCGTAGGCCGCCGACAGGATAGCGTCTTTACTGAAAAATCCGGAGAAGCCGGGGAAACCGGAGATTGCGAGACTGGCGACACCTAAGGTGACGAACGTAATGGGCATGGCTTTTCGAAGCCCGCCCATGTGGCGAAGATCCTGTTCTCCGCCCAAGCCGTGAATAACACTACCTGCGCCAAGGAAGAGCAGCGCCTTGAAGAACGCGTGCGTCATAACGTGGAAGATGCCGGCCGAATAAGCGCCTAAGCCGACGCCCAGAAACATGTAGCCAAGCTGAGACACAGTCGAGTAGGCGAAAACTTTCTTGATGTCGTTCTGCACCAGGCCGACGGTTGCGGCAAACACGGCAGTCAACAATCCGACAGTGGCCACGACGCCCATTGCGAGCGGAGCATGGTTATAGAGGAACGAGACCCGCGCAATCATGTAGACGCCGGCCGTCACCATCGTTGCGGCGTGGATGAGGGCCGAGACAGGAGTGGGACCGGCCATGGCGTCCGGCAGCCAGACATATAGGGGAAGCTGGGCCGATTTACCGGTCGCACCGACAAACAGGAGCAGGGTTATGGCTGTGATTGTGCCGACGCTCGCCTCGGCAGGCAGGGACGCAACGGAAGCGGCGAGTTTGCCGAAATCCAACGTTTTGAAAGCTACGACGGTCAGCAGCATTCCAAGCGTGAAGCCGAAGTCTCCGATACGGTTAACGATGAAGGCCTTGTTCGCGGCATCAGACGCGAATTTCTCGCGGAAATAGAATCCGACAAGAAGATAACTGCAAAGGCCGACGCCTTCCCAGCCAACAAACATCAGCAGCAGGTTCGACGCAAGAACAAGAACCAGCATGAAGAACATGAACAGGTTCAGGTATGCGAAGAAGCGCGCGTAGCCTTCCTCATGCGCCATGTAGCCGATCGCATAGATGTGGATCAGTAAGCCGACGCCGGTCACGATCAGGAGCATCACGGACGTGAGCCGGTCAAGCAGAAGATCGAAGCCGACTTGAAAAAATCCGCTTTGGATCCACGTAAAATCGTGTTCCACGAAGGGCGTGGTTAACGGATAGAGCCGGTTGATGGCAATGACGACGTATAAGAACGATACGGCTACCGAGACAATGGCTGCGAGATTGACCGCGGTTTTCGATAAGCGCTTACCGAAAAGGCCATTGACGAGAAATCCGAGTAAAGGGAAGAGCGGGATGAGCCAGAGTGTCATGGACGGTGTTAGAGCTTCATAGAATCGACTTCATCGATCTGCAATGTCCCACGATTCTTGAAAATGGTGAGAATGATGGCAAGACCGACCGCAGCTTCGGCCGCCGCGACCACCATTACAAAGAAAGAGTAAATGTGGCCGTCGATGCGGCGCAGTTCGTAGGAGAACGAGACGAAGCTGAGGTTTACCGCATTCAGCATCAGTTCAATGGACATGAATACGGTGATAACGCTCTTCCGGTAGAGGAATCCGGCAACGCCAAGAGCGAACAGGATGGAACTGAGAATCAGATACCAGGCAATTGGCACAGGTGGCAGGTGAGGCATGCTAGTCGATCTCCTTCCGGGCTAAAACCACGGCTCCTAAAATTGCGATCAGGATGAGAACAGAGATAACTTCGAATGGAAGCAGGTATTCGGTGAACAGCATCTGACCGATCTGTTCCGCTTTGCCGCCCACCCAGCTTCCAAACTCAACCGGGCGCGTCTCGGGTAAAACGCCACGGATCAGGAACACCAGCAGAGCCACAAAGGCCAGCAACAACGGCAAGCCGACAATCTGCGCAAACCACGACTTGCTGGTGCTCTTCTCCGCGCCGGCGTTTAACAGCATGATGACGAAGATGAACAGCACCATGACGGCGCCGCCGTAGACAATCATCTGGGCCATGGCAATGAATTCGGCGCCCAGAAGAAGGTACAGGACCGCGAGGGAACCCATGACGCCGATCAGCGAAAGAGCACTTGAAATCGGGTGCTTCTGGAAAACGAGATTGAAGCCGCAGACTACCGAAACAACCGCGAAGATGATGAAGAGGATCGTATCCACTGTTTGATCGCCCTGCCTAAAATACCGCCACGAAGAAGGCGGTTAGTAGAAGGTTGATAAGAGCGCACGGGAACAAGAAGGTCCACGCAAAGTGCATCAACTGGTCGTAACGAAACCGAGGGAGCGTTCCGCGTACCCATATGTACAAGAAAAGCAGCGCGCCTACTTTGCTGACGAACCAGAAGAGCGGCACGAGAACCGGCTGCAGAACCGGAATGCAAAAGATGATTGCGATCAGCAGGAAGGCGAGGCCGAAGAGAGGAAAGCTGTAACGGTCAATCTTGCGCGCGGGCTGCAGACCATGAAAGAAACAGATTCCGGCTACCAGCAGAAACAGAATCACCGGGACGAAGTTCGAGAGCGGCGCCGGAAAGAGCGGATGCCAGCCGCCTAAATACAGCAACGTAGCGACACAAGTAATCGTGACCATGTTCGCGTATTCCGACATGAAGAAACACGCGAATTTCATGCTGCTGTATTCGGTGTGAAATCCTGCGACGAGTTCGTTCTCGGCTTCCGGCAAGTCAAACGGAACGCGATTGGTTTCGGCAAAGCCCGCGATCATAAACAGCACGAAGGAAAAGATCTGCGGGAACGGCATCTGGAAGATGTTCCAACGCGGTATGAAGCCGAGGTAATAACCGGCCTGCCCATCGCTCAGCGCACGGAAACTGAGGTGGTTCGCCAGCAACAGCGGCGAAACAATTGCCAGAGTGAGCGGCAGTTCATAACTGATCATCTGGGCGCTGCTGCGTAGTCCGCCCAGCAAGGAGTACTTGTTATTGGATGACCAACCAGCCAGGGCGACGCCGTACACGCTGACTGAACTGATGGCGAGGATAAAGAGAATGCCCACGTTCACATCGGTGATCTGCATGTAAGTGCGAACACCGAAGACGTCGATTTCCGGGCCAAAGGGAATGATCGAGATCGAAATCAGCGCCAGCGAAACGGCTATGAACGGTGCCAGCAGATAGAAGAAACGGTTGACATACGGAGGAAGCAGATCCTCTTTTGTCAGCAGCTTGAACACGTCCGCCATCGGCTGCATCAACCCGTGAGGTCCAACCCGAAGCGGGCCGGTGCGCGACTGGATGTGCGCGAGGACCTTCCGTTCGACCCATTGCAGATACGCCAGGGTCGTCATGAAGACGCCAAACACGATGGCGATCTTGATCAGGGTGACAAGGAAGTAGCTCACTGTTCCCGTCCCCTCTCTTCCACTTGCACGCTGCCCTCGCGAATCCCGATCTTCTTGTTGGGCTCGTCGTAAATCTCGCCGGGCGATTCGATCACGGAATTCAGCATGTTCGAGTATCGGCCGAGCGTACCGGAAGTAAACAGGGTATTCCGGGCCGAGCGCACCAGATCGGGTGCGGGCTGGAAGTGCACTTGACCGTTCAGCGGAATTGTATGAGCGGCTCCACCGGTCTCGACCACAGCGAGCGGCACGTTGTAGCCATGGACCGATTGCCGGATCTGTTCGAAGACAGCCTCGGGCGCGGGCGAGCCAAGGTTTTCGCGCATCTCTTTCGCGAGAAGTAGGAAGATGTCGAGGTCCGGTTTGGCTCCCATGGTCTTGGGGCCGCGCGAAACCTTTTGCACATCGCCGCAGACGTTTGTTACGGTGCCGTTTTTCTCGTACACAGAAGCCGCCGGGAACACCACATCGGCGCGCTTGGCGGTTTCCGTCAGGAACATATCCTGCACCACAACGAAGGCGTTCGACGCTGCGAGACTTTGCCGGGAGAGCGGGTTAGCTCCGACAACCCATAACGCATCCAGATCAGTAGCATTCAGGATTCCGTCGTAGTTCAGCCCGGCTTCGAGACCAGCTTCGCTGACTGGGTGATAACCGGGGAGCAGATCGGGCAGCAGGCCCATGTCGGAAGCGCCGCGCGAGTTCGAATAGTCAACCAGGCAGACGTACTTGACGGGAATGCCGAGCGAATCACCGAAGGCTACCAGCCGGCGAACAGCTTCGCCTTTAATCGCTGCGCCGAAGATGATCAGCAGTTCCGGTTCAGCCGCAAGCTTCTCGCGAAGCGTTTCAAGGGCCTCAAACTCACGTCCGTATTCGGCGCGAACCGTGGTTGCGTAGCTATCTTCGCGCACGGGACCAGGCGTCACCGCGTATACGTGGCCCTTGTTGAGCCGCCAATTGTTCCGCAATTGGAACGCTATGAACGGTTGTTCCTGGGCCAGATCGCTATCGATGACCAGCGCCGCTTTGGTCGTAAAGAGCTCCGACGTGCTTGCCAGAACGTTCGTCCGGCCGCTCAGAGCATCAAGCAGTGCAGGAACGTCGCCCGTGCGGTGATGATCGATATTGGATGTGCGCAGAATCTTGCGCGCAAAGTTCTGCAGGACAAAATTCTCTTCGTTGGTTGTGTGGTTCGAACCGATCACGGCGAACTTGGCGTTTTTCGCGCGCAATTCGTTGAACTTCTTCGCCACCAAGGCAAGCGCTTGCGCCCAGGAGACTGGCTTCAACTCGCCATCTTTCCGTACCAGCGGAGCAGTCAACCGGTCCGGATGTTCGTTGAAATCGAAAGCATACCGGCCTTTAACGCACAGGAACTCGCCGTTCACTCCGGAGCGATCGCGGTTGTTGGCTCGCATGATCTCGCCATTGCGAACACCAAGAGTCGTTTTGCAACCGTTCGAGCAGTGAGTGCAGATGGTTCCCACATGGTCCATCTCCCAGGGCCTGGTCTTGTACCGGTAAGTTCCGCTCGTGAGCGCGCCAACGGGGCAGATATCAATGCATGCACCGCACTCATCGCACTCGAGGTGGTCGCCCTTATTCGGAACAATCTCGGCAGCGGATCCACGATTGCCGATACCAAGCGCGTTTACACCAAGCGCTTCACCGCAAATACGGACGCAGCGATAACAGAGGATGCAGCGTGGCGCATCGTAGAAAACGATAGGGGACCATTGCTTCTCGTCAACGTGAATCTTCGTTTCGCGGAATCGCGATTCACCCGCCCCATAGCGGAACACCATGTCCTGCAGTTCGCATTCGCCGCCCTTGTCACAAACCGGGCAGTCCAAAGGATGATTCGTCAGCAGAAATTCGAGCGTGCCTTTGCGCGCCTGCTGAACGACAGGGGAATCGGTGTGCACCACCATTCCTTCGGCCACCGGCAAGGTGCAGGCAACCTGCAGCTTCGGCGTCTTCTCAACTTCGACCAGGCACATACGACAGGCGGCCTGAAGGGACAGACCATCGTAATAACAGAACGCAGGGATCGAGATGCCGGCCGATTTGGCGGCATTGATTAACAGGGTTCCCTGGGGTGCCTGAAGTGCCTGACCATCGATCGTGAAATTAATCAGGTCAGCCATAAATTACGTTATCGTTCCAATCTCTTTTCAAAAGAAGCTCTAGACAACAGCCAGCTCCGGCGTTTTCGCCGTGGATGTCTTGGCCAGGTAAGCTTCGAACTCGTCCCGGAATTTTGTAATGAAGCCAGTTGTAGGCATCGCGGCTGCATCGCCGAGTGCGCAGAACGTGCGCCCCATCATGTTGTTCGACAACTCCGCAATCAGGTCGATATCGCTCTTCAGTCCATTGCCTTCATGGAAGCGCGACAGTACCTTTTTCAGCCAGGTGGTGCCCTCGCGGCACGGAATGCACCAACCGCAACTCTCGTGAGCGTAAAATTTGATGGTTCGAAGGGCGACGGCGACGATATCGGTATCTTCGTCCAGAATGACCAGCCCGCCTGAGCCGGCCATCGTCTTCGCTTTAGCCAAGGAATCGAAGTCGAGCAGAATGTCCGTGCACTCGTCGGCCTTTAATACGGGCGACGAGGATCCGCCGGGAATAACGGCTTTTAGCTTCTTCCCGTTCCGCATGCCGCCGCAAACTTCATTGATGAGCCGCATCAGCGGGAAACCCATGGGCAACTCGTACACGCCCGGTTTGTTGACGTGACCCGACACGCACGTCAATCGCGTCCCGCCATTCTTCGGCGTGCCCAGCTCGGAGTACCACGCGCCACCATTCCGGAAAATGACGGGCACCGACGAGTAGGTCTCACAATTGTTCAGGATCGTCGGGGACTGGAAGGCACCGACCACCGCCGGAAAGGGCGGCTTTAATCTCGGGATACCGCGCTTGCCTTCGAGAGACTCAAGAAGAGCCGACTCTTCGCCACATTCATAGGCGCCCGCACCTGTATGCGTATAGAGGTCGAAGTCCCAGCCGGTACCAAGAATGTTCTTGCCAAGAAAGCCACGCTCGTACGCCTCGGCGATCGCGCGCTCCATGATGTCGATCAGATAGCGATACTCGCCGCGGATGAACACGTAACCCTTGTTGGATTTGATGGTCCATCCGGCGATCATCATGCCTTCGATCAGTTGATGAGGATCGTTCTCCATCAACAGCCGGTCTTTGCACGTGCCCGGCTCACTTTCGTCGGAGTTGCAAATGATGTAGGTGGGCTTGCCCGTTGTTCGCGGAACAAAGCTCCACTTCAAACCCGTAGGAAATCCGGCGCCGCCACGGCCACGCAAATTCGAAGCTTTCAGCTCGTCAATGATCGCTTCGGGAGTCATGCCGACCACCTTCTTGACCGCAACATATCCGTCGTTCGCAAGATAGGTATCGATGGACGTTGAGTTAGGCAGGTCGAATCGCTGCGAGATGACTCTGACTTCAAGCGGGCTTGGTTCGTTGTAACGCATTTCGGTTTACGAAGCTTTCCGGTACGTGCCGTCCTGGAGGGCTCGCACCAACTGATCGAATCGCTCCGGTGTCACAAAATGATGAAAATCGTAGTTGATCTGAATGGCCGGTGCCCAGGAGCAGGCGCCCATACATTCCACTTCTTCGAGAGAGACGAGACCGTCCGGCGACACTTCTTTATTCTTCAAGCCAAGGCTGCGGCTGGCATGCTCGTACAACTGTTCTCCGCCGACTGCCTGGCAAGCGATGTTGGTGCAAACCTGAACGTGAAATTTACCTAGCGGCTTGCGATGAAGCATCGAGTAATAGCCGATCACTTCATCCACCTGCAGCGGCGTAACGTTGCAGCGCCGGGCCACTTCCTCGACCAGGTCCTGAGACACGTACCCAAGCTCATCCTGACCATACAGAAGCAAAGGAACCACCGCGGATCGTTGCCGTCCGGGCGGGTAACTACTGAGAATTTTTGCGAATCGCTCTTCGAGCGCCGGCGAGAATGTCATAGCGCTACCGGTCGACGTCCCCCAGAACAAAATCCATGCTGCCCATGATGGCGACGGAGTCCGCGATCAGAACGTTCTCAAGCATTGCCCCGAGCGACTGCAGATTGCCAAAGCTCGGAGTCCTCATGAACACCCGATGCGGCTTTGCAGTACCGTCACTCACAATGTAATAGCCAAGCTCTCCGCGCGGTGACTCGACCACTTGGAACACAGAACCTGCCGGAACACGGAACCCCTCTGTCACGATTTTGAAGTGATAGATGAGCGACTCCATCTGGGTCTTCATCTTTTCGCGATCGGGCAGCAGGATATGGGGCGCATCGGCCTGCCACGGGCCGGAAGGCATGCCTGCGAGAGCTTGCCTGACAATTCGAACACTCTGCCGCATTTCATCCATGCGAACTTCGAACCGCGCGTACACGTCGTTTTCCGTACGAGTCGGAATTTCAAAGTCGAACTTCTCGTAGCTCGTGTGCGGGCATTCTTTCCGCGCGTCGAGCTTGATCCCTGCGGCTCGCAGCATCGGGCCGGTGACGCCCAGATCGATCATCACGTCTACCGGGAACTGGCCAACGCCCTTGGTCCGGTTTACCCAGATGGGATTCGATGAGAGCAGGTTATGATATTCGTCGATTCCGCGGGCAAGCTGCTCGATGACCTTCGAAACTACCTTGTGCCATCCGCGCGGCGGTTCGAGCGCAAGTCCGCCAATACGGATGTAGCTCGTCATCATGCGCTGCCCCGAGAACATCTCGAAGATCTTGAGGATCTCTTCGCGTTCACGAAAGCAATAAAAATAGACCGACATCGCGCCGATGTCGAGGGCGTGCGTACCCAGCCAAACAAGATGGCTATTGATTCTGGTCAGTTCGCACAGCATGACTCGCATCCACTGAGCCATCGGCGGAATTTCCAGACCGAGCAGCCGCTCGACAGCCAGCGAGTAACAGAGATTATTGTTCAGGTTCGAAAGGTAGTCGACGCGATCGGTCAGCGGGATGCCCTGCGCGTAGCGCTTTACCTCGAACTCTTTCTCGATTCCGGTATGGAGGTAACCGATCTCGGGGCGGGCGCGCAAAATTGTTTCGCCATCGAGCTCCAATACGACGCGCAGCACTCCGTGGGTGGAAGGATGCTGCGGACCCATGTTCAGGGTCATGCGGCGGGCAGTGCTGTGGCCCTCCAGCCGAGGCTCGACACCTGATGGATCTTCGACTTGCAGCTCATGCTCGGCATCTAACGATGCCACCCGCGATGCGCCTTGTATTTCGTCCTGCAGCTTTGGCATATTCTCGCCCGTTTCCTTCTAGACCGTTTCCAGCGAACTACTCATCCGAGTAAGAGTACTTGTGTCCGTGAACGGGATAATCTTTTCGCAGCGGGTGTCCTTCCCAATCAACCGGCATCATTATTCGTTCCAGGTTTGGATGATTGCGAAACGGAATGCCGAACAGATCGAAGACTTCACGCTCGTACCAGTTGGCGCCTCGCCAGACCTCCGTCACGGAATCCACTTCAACGCTTTCGCCAACTCGCAGACTCAGGCGAAGCCGGCTCGCGTTCCGAAGCGAATGGAGCAGATAAATGACCTCAAAGCGCGGCTCGCGCGGCCACCAGTCCAGTGCAGTGACTGCGCTCAAACGCTCGAATCCGGCTTCCTGTTTCAACAGTCGGCAGACGGGAACAATGAATTCGGGAGCCACGCCCAAAACTGGACCATCCGCCGCGGCAGTCGCACTGACGATTGCATTCGGAACGCGGCTCTCAATCAACAGCGCGGAGGTATTTTCAGCAACTAACTCAGGCAGCACGTACGTTATCTCTCCGAGTCGCAGTTCTTTCCTCATCCGTGGACCAGCTCAAAACCCCTTTCTTCCAGATGTAGAAGAAGCCGCAGAACACGAGGGCGATGAACAGCAACATTTCAAAGAACGCGAACAATTTCAGTTGACGATAGATAACAGCCCACGGATATAGAAAGATCGCCTCAATGTCGAAAAGGATGAAAACCATCGCCACGAGGTAGAACTTGACACTGAAGCGCCCGCGGGCATTCCCCACAGGCTTCATGCCCGATTCGTAAGGAGTAGACTTAACGGAATCTTTGACCCTTCTCCCGAGGATCGCAGAAAGACCGATCATCGCTCCCGCGACTCCGATTGCAATGACAATTTGAATTAGTACCGGAAACCAAGTGTCAGAGTACGTGGTTGGCATGCATGAAATACCAGATTAGCAACCGTCTGGCTTCTATAATTGCGTCAGGAGAGTTATGGCAGAGCAATCGGCATTGGTCGAGATCACAGTTAACGGAGAACGGCGTCAGATTCCGACCGATCAAACAGTTGCAACGATGCTCTCATTGCTTCAGTTGCCTTCCGATCGCGTTGCCGTAGAACTCAACAAACGAATCGTCCGCAAGCGCGATTGGGAACAAACGGTCGTGCCTCCCGCGTCTCAGATTGAGGTGGTCGAGTTTGTCGGGGGCGGCTGATGCGGCTTCGGCTTATTTTCCCCATTGACTAAGATCCCCTGTCTAGTACAATCGCTTGAGCAAGCTGAAACGGAATTAGGGCATCATGTTCAAAACGCGAAAGGCCCGTCCTGATTTGATCCCCGGTCAACGGACGTATACGAGCACGGATGTTGCGAGGATCGCCCAAGTCAGCCTCCGCCAGTTGCAGTGGTGGGACGAACGCAAAGTAGTTTCTCCCCGCCATGAGGGGCATAAGCGCGTTTACCTTCCGGAAGAAGTAATCGAGATCACGGTCATTGCGGAACTGCGCCGCAAGGGATTCTCGCTTCAGAAGATTCGGCGGGTGCTTCGGTTTCTTCAGCGCGAAATGGGCCGCCGCCTTGCCGATGTGTTTTCGAACGATTCCCGCCTTCACCTCCTGACCGACGGCAAGTCGATCTTTCTTGAGGACCAGCAGGATCGAATCATCGACCTGTTCAAGAACGCGCGCCAGCCGATGTTCCTGGTTTGCGTGAGTGACCAGGTAAGACGGCTGGATGAAATCCCCAAGAAATCCGTTGCCAGTGAAAGACTGGCGGGCCGTCGTATGAAAGCCGCTGTTTAGAGCGGAACGCCTCGCCCCCGTTCACGTCCTATACTAAAGACAGTTCCCTGGAGGTCCGTATTGTCGTCCTTGCGGCGTTCCCTACTCTTTGCTCCCCTATTCATCGCGACGTGCTCTCTCATAGGAGGGATGTTCGGACCGGGCGCTCGCCCCGTCGTCGCGGCCTCGCAGAGAGAATCCAGCTCGATCCCGGATGAAGACATTCGGTCGAGCATCGAATCTTTCACCAAGATCTATGACATTGTCGGCGACAACTACGCTGACAAACTGTCGGCAGATAAGGGTATCTACCAGGGCGCCATCCCTGGGATGCTGCGCACTTTGGACCCCCACTCCAACTTCCTCGACCCGAAAGCGTTTGCCGGCTTGCGCGAAGAGCAACACGGAAAGTACTACGGCGTCGGAATGACGATTGCGGCGCAGCCTCGGACGGGAAAGACGATGGTCATTCACCCGTTCGGAGGGACCCCGGCGTATAAGGCCGGCATTCGGCCCGGCGATGTGTTGATCGAGGTAAACGACAAGAGAGTCGATACGGCCACCAGCACCGAAATTGCGGACATGCTGAAGGGCCCGAAAGGCACCAAGGTACAGGTCGTTGTTTCGCGCGAGGGCGCTCCCAAGCCGCTCACCTTTAATTTGATCCGGGACGAGATTCCTCGTAATAGTGTGGACGAGGCCTTCTGGGTTCGACCCGGGATCGCGTTCCTCCACGTTCAGCAGTTCACGGAAACAACCAGCCGGGAAGTGGAAGACAATCTGAAGCGGCTGGGAGAACCGAACATCAAGGGCCTCATCTTAGATCTTCGCGAAAATCCGGGCGGTCTCCTGCAGGAAGGCGTTGCCGTTGCGGGACACTGGCTCGATAAGGGTCAGGTGGTGGTCTCGCATAAGGGCCGAGCCTATTCCGAGAAGCCCTACACGGCCCGTGGAAGCCAATATGGCGAGAGCTATCCGATCGTCGTCCTTGTGAACCGCTATTCGGCCTCCGCCGCTGAGATCGTTGCGGGCGCTCTGCAGGACCATGACCGGGCGTGGGTGCTCGGCGATACGACATTCGGCAAAGGCCTGGTCCAGACTGTTTATCCGCTGGCCGACAATACCGGACTCCTGTTAACTACCCAGCATTACTACACGCCGAGCGGCCGATTGATACAGCGCGACTACTCGAACATCTCGTTCCTCGATTACTATTACGGAAAACGCTCGCAGACCAACAATCCGACAGACGTGAAGCAGACGGACCTTGGCCGCGTCGTTTATGGCGGCGGCGGCATTACGCCGGATGAAAAATTCGAGCTGCCGAAGCTCGATGCGTTCCAGTTAAACGTGGCTCGCAAAAACGCCTTCTTCAACTTCTCGGCACACTACTTTTCGACACACGATGCGAAGTTGCCGGACAATTGGGTTCCCGACGAAACAGTCCTGAACGATTTCCACGAATGGGTCATGAACCAGGGCGTGCAGTTCACAGAGGCCGATTGGACCAGGGATCATTCCTGGCTCCGAGATACTCTGCGGACTGAGATGTATGTGACAGCGTTCAGCTACGAAGCGTCTCAGCGGGTCGCTGTCGAACAGGATCCGGAAATTCAGAAGGCGATTGACGCCATGCCGAAAGCCTCGAAGCTGCTTGCAGAGTCGAAGAACCGGTTTGAGAAGCAGAGGGCCAGCCGGTAGTCAGGCTACCGGGCACTAACAGCTCGAGAAGTGAGTTCACCACAGATCACCGTCCTTGATACGGGCGGTCAATATACCCATCTCATTGCGCGACGGGTTCGGGAACTTGGCGTCTATGCCGACGTTCAGCCGAGCGACACGCCGAGTGCCGAGTTGGCTTCCCGCAAGGGCATCATCATTTCCGGCGGCCCCGCCAGCGTTTACGAGCCGGATAGTCCGGACATTGACCCGGGGCTGCCCGCTTCGCAACTGCCGATTCTCGGCATCTGTTACGGGCATCAACTGCTTGCACATCATCTGGGAGGTGTTGTGCGCCCGGGTGAACGCGGCGAATACGGCATCGCTCAGTTAACAGTGAAAGATCGGGATGCACTTTGGGACGGCGTCACGCAGTCGCAGATCTGGATGAGTCATCGCGACGTGGTGGAGCGCGTTCCGAACGGATTCGAAATCACCGCCTATACCGACACTTCCGACATCGCGGCGATGGCGGATCGGAAACGCAAGATCTTCGGGCTGCAGTTTCATCCTGAAGTGGTCCACACGCACGCGGGCAAGCGTATCCTCGAGAATTTTGTTTTTGGTATCTGCGGCGCGACTCGCGATTGGGACATCTCGCGGCGCGTTCCGCTAGTCGAAGAGCAGATTCGCGCGACAGCCGCGCGATCGTAACGTGTTTTTCTTCGTCAGCGGCGGAGTCGATTCCACCGTCGCTTACACGCTTTGTCTTCGTGCGCTTGGTCCGGAACGCGTCTTCGGTATCTATGTCGATACCGGCCTGATGCGGAAAGGCGAGACGGAATTCGTCGAAAGCGCCTTTGCGGAACTCGGTGCGCGGCGCTTCCTTGTCGACCGCGCGGAGCCGGAATTTCTCGACGCTCTTCGCGGGTTATATGATCCGGAGGCAAAACGCCGCGCTATCGGTGAGCAGTTCGTAAAGGTGCAGGAACGAATCCTGGCCACCGAACACTTCCTCGATGGTCATTGGATCCTCGGACAGGGCACCATTTATCCGGACACAATCGAGTCGGGAGGCTCGGCAAAGGCGGACCTGATCAAGACGCACCACAATCGGGTCGCCGGCATCCAGGCTCTCATCGATTCGGGTCGCATCATCGAGCCTTTAACGGCTTTCTACAAAGACGAAGTTCGCGAGATTGGCCGTGAAATCGGCGTGCCGGAGAAGTTCCTATCCCGTCACCCCTTCCCGGGACCGGGACTTGCCATCCGGTGTCTCTGTTCTCCGGAGGAGGGGCGGGTCGTAGACACACCAGACGGCGTGCTGCTGCCGGTCCGGTCGGTCGGTGTTCAGGGCGACTGCAGAAGCTATCGTGGCGTTTTAGCGCTTCCCCGCAAACCTTCGGCGGCAGACATCGAAAGTACTGCGCCCAACCTTACGAATAGCCGTTCAGATATCAACCGGGTGGTGGCACTCTGTGGCGCTCATTCCCCTCTCGAGCAGATGAACGTGTTATCGAAGTTCAATCGATAAGTCGCGCCTCGATCTGCTGCGTGATGCGGACGCGATCGTTCGTGAATTCAGCTTACAAACGGGCTTCGAAGAACAAGTCTGGCAAATGCCCGTCGTGCTCATTCCTTTAGGTGCGGACGACAGGAGAGAATCCATCGTGCTGCGTCCCATCAATTCGGTCGACGGCATGACTGCGGATGTTGTCCTCATGCGGCCCGAATCGCTGGATGAGTTGACATCCAAACTTCTAGCGTTACCCGGAATCAGCGCGGTCTTTTACGACTGCACGCACAAGCCGCCCGGCACTATCGAGTGGGAGTAAGCGGCTTCAGATACGGTGAAAGCTCTTCAAGATATCTCTTGTGCTGTACCGCAGCGCAATCGGACGGCCGTGCGGACAAGTCATCGGATATTCGCATCGTGCCAGATTTCGCAGCAGCCATTCGATCTTAGTCGTCTCGAGCCGGGTATTGATCTTGATGGCCGCCCGGCAGGCGATAGTGGCGCAGACATCCCGTCGAACTTCGTCGAGCGAGGCCGAACGCAGCTCACCTTCTGAGATCTCAAGGATCTCGAACACGATCTTTTCAATGTCACCAGGCCCGACCCCGGCCGGAGCCGCTTTGATGGCGACCGTCCGCTGCCCGAATGGCTCTGTCTCAAAACCGTACGCGTTCAGTTCCTCTGCAATTCGTGCGTATTCGAACTGCTGACTCGGAGTGAGTTGCAGGACCAGAGGCATGAGCAGTTGCTGGATCTCGACTGTTCCTGAAGCACGCTGCCTCAGCACCTGCTCGAACAGAATCCGCTCGTGGGCAACGTGCTGATCGATGATCCACAGTCCGTCCCTCCCCGTGGCGATGATGAAGCTATCGTGCAGTTGCCCGAGCGGACGCAGGTCGGGCAGAGCCGACAAGTTCTGAACGACATCCCAATCGGGCGGAAGCCGGTCCAGTGCGCCGTGCGTATCCGGTATGCGGCGCGTTCTCGCCGATGAGGTTGCCGGAGCGTCGCGTCTCTCAACCTGGACTACGGTTGCGTTGCTGGCTTCCGAAGCTCTCGGCAGAGTCTCCCAAGAGATCTCGGGAAGCTCGTTCACATCTTTGCTTTTCTCTCGATCGAGCGCGGCCCCAATCTCACCCGATTCAGGTTCAGCGATGAAGGCCTGCATATGCGCTGAGAATTCGGAAAACGGCAGGTCCGCCCCTCGCTGCGCGCCCGTCACGCCGCCCTCGTGATTAGGCGCATGCACCACGACCGGTGACGTTGGTACCGGGATCCCTGACACGGGCCGGCTCTCCATCAGACTTTGACGCAATGCATCGCGAACGAAATCATGAACTGCCGAGCTATGCCGAAACCGCACTTCCGTTTTCGAGGGATGCACATTCACATCCACCTCGCGCGGGTCACAACTGAGAAATAGAAGAGAAAAGGGAAAGCAACCCGGCGGCATCAGGTTGTAATAAGCAGCCTGCACGGCATGGGAGAGCACTTTGTCACGGATCAGGCGTCCGTTGACGAACAGGAACACCGAGTTACGGTTGGCCTTCTGTACGTGAGGCCCCGATATCAATCCCTCCAGGTTGAACTGCACAATCTCGCCTTCCGAAGGATCATCGGCTATGTTCCTCGCCTGAGGCGGGAGGTACGGCGGCGGTAATCGAAGTTCAAATTCGCGGCCGTCGATATCGATCAAATCGGCCATAATCTCCGAGCCGAAGACTTGAAAGGCGCGCTCGCGAATACTTGCGACGGGCGTGACATTCAGCAGTTCCTTGCGCTCATGAACCAGCTCGAACGCCTTGTCTACATGCCCCAGACTGTAGTGGGTTACTAACGAACCGATGTGCGCCAGTTCCGTCTGATCGGACCGTAAGAATTTCTTGCGCGCGGGAACGTTGAAGAATAAATCCCGAACAGTTATCGTGGTCCCCACCGGGCATGCGATTTCATCACAGCGCAGGAGTTTGCCTCCGGCAATCTCTACCGCGGTACCGGTTTGCTCGTCAGCAGATCGCGTCTCGAGCAGGAGGCGGCTGACCGAAGCAATAGAGGGCAAGGCTTCGCCGCGAAAGCCCAGCGTGGCGATGGACAGGAGATCCTTAACGTCGCTGATTTTGCTGGTTCCGTGACGCTCAAAGGCAAGCAGCGCGTCATCCCGCAGCATGCCTGTGCCGTTATCGCGGATGCGAATCAGCCGGCGGCCGGCATTCTCGATGTCGACGCGAATTTCAGTGGCGCCTGCATCGAGAGCGTTCTCCAGAAGCTCTTTGACCACTGAAGCGGGCCGCTCGACGACCTCGCCGGCCGCGATTTTGTTCGCGACATTATCGGACAAGATTCGAATGCGACCCATTAGAAGTGGCGCAGTGCCAGTATGGCAGGATCAGCGATGATGAGCGCCCTGGATCCTCGAATGATCAGCCGCTCATGGCGGCGAGAAACTCTGCGTTGCTGCGGGTTCTGCCGAGCTTATCGATGAGAAGTTCCATGGACTCGACAGGCGAGAGCGGATTCAGCACCTTCCGGAGAATCCAGACGCGGTTCAGTTCTTCGCGGGGCATCAACAACTCTTCCTTACGGGTGCCGCTACGGTTGATATCGATAGCCGGGAATACGCGCTTGTCGACCAGTTTGCGATCCAGATGGATTTCCATGTTGCCCGTGCCCTTGAATTCTTCAAAGATCACGTCATCCATGCGGCTTCCGGTATCGATCAAAGCGGTTGCCACGATCGTCAGTGATCCGCCCTCTTCGATGTTGCGAGCAGCACCGAAGAACCGCTTTGGACGCTGTAGCGCATTCGAATCCACGCCGCCAGACAGGACCTTACCGGATGGGGGCACTACGGTATTGTAGGCACGCGCCAGACGCGTAATCGAATCGAGCAGAATCACGACGTCGCGCTTGTGTTCGATAAGCCGCTTCGCTTTTTCGATCACCATCTCCGCCACCTGCACGTGACGCGCGGCAGGTTCATCAAAAGTAGAACTGATGACTTCGCCACGCACGGAGCGCTGCATATCTGTTACTTCTTCGGGGCGTTCATCGATCAGGAGAACGATGAGATTGATCTCCGGATGATTGGCCGTGATGGAGTTCGCGATGCTCTGCAGCATCATCGTCTTACCGGTACGCGGAGGCGCGACAATCAACCCGCGCTGCCCTTTGCCGATGGGCGTCAGAAGATCCATGACCCGGCCGGAGTAGTTGTCCTTAGCCGTTTCCAGCTTCAGCCGCTCATCCGGATACAGAGGCGTCAGGTTGTCGAAGAAAATCTTGTTGCGCGATTCCTCTGGCGGTTCGAAATTGATCGCGTCAACTTTGATCAGCGCGAAATAGCGTTCGCCTTCCTTCGGAGGGCGGATTTGACCCGAGACGGTATCGCCCGTGCGAAGGTCAAAGCGCCTGATCTGCGACGGCGAGACATAAACGTCGTCCGGACCGGGCAAATAATTGTACTCGGGCGCACGCAGGAATCCGAAGCCGTCCGGCAGGCATTCGAGCACACCCTCGGAAAAGATCAGTCCGCTCTTTTCCGCCTGCGTCTGCAGGATTTTAAAGATAAGTTCCTGCTTACGAAGACCGGCAGCACCGGCGACACCGAGATCTTTTGCGATCTGGTTTAGCGCCTGGATGCTCATGTCTTTCAGCTCGACCAGGTCAAGCGTGGTGGTACCGTTTCGCTGGCCCTGACTGCCCGTGTTGCCGATCGAATGACGGCCGCGGCGCTGGAATTGTCCTTGGCCCTGTTGATTCGGCTGACCGCCCGCGGGCTGTTGCTGAGGTGCGCCGTTTGCGGGTGTCGCCTGCTCCGCGCCGACAGTGGGAGCCGGAGTAGTAGCAGGAGCCACCGGAGAATCTTCGGCTGAACTCTTCACTTCCGCCACTGGGGGCCGTCCCTCGGCCGTACGCGGCTTTGACTCAGCCAGGCGGCTTTCGACCGGCTTCACATCCACAGCCGTTCTTGTCTCCGCCGGCTTATTCTCCGGCGCTCCTGATGTCCGCGATTCCACTCCGTGACGGCGCGGAGCATCGCCCGCAGCCTTCCCATTCGTCCCGGTTGTACGAGGACGCGAGCCAACGGTTCGCTCGGGCTTCCCTTCGGCAGGCTTCGCCGCCGGATGAGCATCGGCATTGCCGGTGTCACCCGGCTTTGCGGATTCTGGATTTCTGTCCCCGGCAGCGCTGGAGTCGGAGCTCTCGCTCAGGCTTAACTGCGTTTGATTGTCATCGTTGACGTCTTGAGGTCTCTCGGTGGGTGTACCTTCGGTGGCAACCGCGGGGGTCACTGCTTCTTGTGGATCTTCGAGATGATTTGCCAAATTTCCCTCACTCCCCGGCCGTCGATGGCCGAGAACGGAACTGGCTGATGTTCCGATAACTCTCTCTGAATTTCAGCCAATCCGGCTTTTACTTGATTACTGCTTTTTAGCTTGTCGATTTTGGTAGCTACTACTTCATATCGACGGTTATGGAACTCCAGCCAGGCTTTGAGTTCCAGGTCTTTTTCCATCCATCCCCGCCTGGCGTCGATGAGGAGGAGCGATAATGCCAGACTTTGCCGTCCCAGCAGGTAGCTTTCAATCAGCGTTTTCCAACGCGCACGTTCTTCGAGAGGAACCTGCGCATACCCATACCCGGGAAGATCAACGAATCGAATTTGATCGGTGACACTGAAGAAATTGACTAGCTGAGTACATCCAGGGCGAGAGCTTGTGAACGCCAGTCCAGGCTTACCTACGAGCTTATTCAGGAGGCTTGACTTACCGACATTGCTCCGACCTAGAAAAGCAATCTCGAGCGGCCCGCCTTGTACTTCTTTAGGGAACTGATTCGGCTCGCTGACACTGATGATGAATTCACCACTGTCAGTCTTACCGCCCGGCTGTGAACGCCTCTTGGCAGTATCAAGAACTGCTTCTGTTCCCACAAAGGCCTGATTCGATACGGAATGCGGAGACTCGGTTAAGAGTCTCCATGCACCCTTTAATGTGTTAAATCTTCGTTCGGTCGTGCCGTCAGTTCAGCAGCGGTGGCGGCCGGTGCCAACGGCAGAGCAACGATCTCTCGCTCGAGGGCGAGCTTGAGCACCTCGTCCATAGAGGTGGCGAAATGCAGCGTCATGTCTTTCCTGACATTCTCTGGAATATCGGCGAGGTCCCTCTCGTTCTCTTTAGGAAGGATGAGCTCGTGGATTCCCTGGCGATGAGCTGCCAGCATCTTCTCTTTCAATCCACCGATTGGAAGCACGCGGCCACGGACGGTAATCTCACCCGTCATCGCGATATCACCGCGAACCGGAATCCCGGTGAGCGCGCTGCAGATACTCGTTCCGATCGTGATACCGGCAGACGGCCCATCTTTCGGGATCGCGCCTTCCGGCACATGGACGTGAATGTCCAAAGTGCGGTAGAAATCCTTCGGTAAGCCCAGGTACTGCGCACGAGACCGGACATAGCTCATAGCAGCCTGCGCCGACTCCTGCATGACGTCACCGAGTTTGCCGGTGGTCATCATCTTGCCGCGGCCTTCCATAACCGCCGCTTCAGTGGTCAGTATCGAGCCGCCGACCTCTGTCCAGGCAAGCCCGGTGGTCGCGCCGATCTCGTTCTTCTTGTCGAGATCCATATCGCGGAAGCGGGCAGGACCAAGCATCTCGGTCACCTTTTCCGGCGAGACGACAATCTTCTCGATCGGTATCAGCGGAACCTCGATAGCCTTGATTTTCTTCTTACTCTTCTTTGTTGGTTCCACCGGCTCCGCCTCTTGCGCCTGGACTTCTTCTTCGATCACCTCGACAGGCTGCTGGTCGGCAGCAAGCTCAGCGACCGGCTCTTCCGGCGTAGTGGTTTGAGCCTCGACAACCTTCCGTGCGACCTTGCGGCAGAGATTTCCGACTTCCCGCTCCAGATTACGCACACCAGCTTCCCGTGTGTACGACTGAATGAGGGCCTGCAGACCAGGATCGGTAAACTCCACCTGTTCTTCCGAAACGCCTGTATCTTTGCGCTGCTTCGGAACAAGGAACCGCTTCGCAATTTCGAGCTTCTCCAGTTCCGTGTAGCCTGACAGCCGGATTACTTCCATACGGTCCTGCAGAGCGGCCGGAATGGTGTGGAGAACGTTGGCGGTTGCGATAAAGAATACCTGGCTGAGGTCGTATTCGACGTCCAGGTAGTGATCCGCGAACATGTAGTTCTGCTCCGGATCAAGAACTTCCAGCAAGGCAGCCGATGGGTCGCCCCGGAAGTCCATCGACATCTTATCGATTTCGTCCAGCATGATGACGGGGTTTTTAGTGCCCGCCTTTTTCATCATCTGGATGAGTTGGCCCGGGAGAGCACCAATGTAAGTCCGTCTGTGGCCCCGAATTTCCGCTTCATCCCGAACACCACCCAGCGAAAGCCGGACAAACTTGCGGCCCGTCGCTTTAGCAATAGACATGCCGAGCGAGGTTTTTCCCACTCCGGGAGGTCCAACGAAGCACAGGATGGAACCTTTGGGGTTCTGCACCAGCCGGCGTACCGACAGGAACTCCAGGATGCGCTCCTTGATCTTCTCGAGTCCGTAGTGATCGCCTTCAAGAACATTGCGGGCGTACTGCAGATCGCGAATTTCTTTTGTGCGCTTCTTCCATGGCACGGCGAGCAGCCAGTCCAGATAGTTGCGCGACACGGTCGACTCTGCCGACATCGGCGGCATTCCTTCCAGCCGCTTCAACTCCGCTGTCGCCTTCTCGTGGGCATCTTTAGTCATGCCCGCGGCGTCAATCTTTTTCTTCAGCTCGTCGTATTCGCTCTTCTCGCCCCGGCCCAGTTCTTTCTGGATTGCTTTGATCTTCTCGTTGAGGTAGTACTCTTTCTGCGCCCGCTCCATCTGCCGCTTCACACGGCCTTGAATGGTACGGTCGACGTTGAGCTTCTCGATCTCAATGTCGAGCAGATCCGCGACTCGCGTCAGGCGGTCAACCGGATCGAAAATTTCCAGAAGTTCCTGCTTCTCCTCGATTGTGAGCTGCAGGTTTGCTCCGACGGTGTCAGCCAGCTTCCCGGGATCATCGACGCGGATAGCGGCGATCATCGTCTCGTAATTCAGGTTTTGGCTGAGCTTTACATACTGCTCGAAAAGCGTGGTGACACGGCTGATCAGAACATCAAGCTGGTTGGCCGGATCCACTTTGAACGAAGTGGTTTTTACTACGGCGCGGAAGTATCCTTCTTCCTCGCTAACCGAAATGATTTTTCCACGCTCGACGCCCTCAACCAGAACTTTGATGTTCCCGTCGGGCTGTTTGAGGCTCTGCACGATGTTGGCAATCGTGCCAACAGAATAAATTTCGTCCGGTCTCGGCTCATCGACCGAGGCATCATGCTGAGTTGCAAGCAGAATTTTCTTATCGCCGAGCAACGCTTCTTCCAGCGCACGCACGCTGGACTCACGTCCCACGACAAACGGGGTCATCATGAACGGGAAAATAACGACGTCCCGGATGGGCATCATAGGAAGTCGCTTCGTATCCGTTTTATCTTTCGTCGTGACCATTTTCTCTTTCTACGCGGATTGTCCCACGCAAGGCAGGAGCAAGAATGACGCTACAGTGATTCCAAAGGAATAACTGCGGGTATCGGAAATACTTTGAACCGGAAATCCGGAGCTAGCCGGCCTTTTCGAGCACAGCCATATTGATCTTTTGGGTCAGGACCATCTCCTTCGTGACCACAAACTCACGGACCTTCTTGAAGGTGGGAAGATAGTACATTAGGTCTAGCATCAGGTCTTCGAGGATCATACGGAGACCACGAGCTCCAACCTTGCGCTCCATGGCAAGCTGCGAAACCGCCTCCAGGGCGTCTTCACTAAACTTGAGCTTAACATTCTCAAACTCGAACAGCTTTTGATATTGCCGGATAATCGCGTTCTTCGGCCGGGTAAGAATCTGAACCAGCGCTTCTTTCGAGAGATCCTCGAGCACAGCCGTGACCGGCATTCGTCCGATGAACTCAGGAATAAAGCCGTACTTGATCAGGTCAACCGGTTGGCATTGCGACAACAGATCCGTGTCGCGACGAACCGAATTGATCCCGCGCCGCGCGGCATCCTTATCGTCCGGGGGAACAAATCCGATTGACTTGGTTCCGACCCTTCTTGCGATTACTTTCTCCAGCCCAACAAAGGCCCCGCCACAAATGAACAGGATGTTGGTTGTATCGACCGGCGTAAACTCCTGATGCGGATGCTTCCTGCCACCCTGCGGCGGAACATTAGCGACCGTTCCCTCCAGTATTTTCAACAGGGCCTGCTGGACACCTTCGCCGGAGACATCCCTCGTGATCGAAGGATTTTCTTCCTTGCGCCCGATTTTGTCGATCTCATCTATATAGATGATTCCGGTCTGTGCACGTTGCACATCCCAGTCAGCATTTTGCAGGAGACGGAGAATAATATTCTCCACGTCCTCTCCTACATAGCCCGCCTCGGTTAAGGTAGTAGCGTCCACGATGGCAAACGGAACATCCAGGATCCTTGCTAGAGTCTGCGCAAGAAGAGTTTTGCCGGTGCCAGTGGGTCCAATGAGGAGAATATTGGATTTCGAGAGTTCCACCTCAGCGCCCCGCTGCTTGTTCATCTGGATGCGCTTGTAGTGGTTGTAGACGGCAACAGCAAGCTTCTTCTTGGTTGCCTCCTGGCCGATGACGTACTGATCCAGGTATTCCTTCAACTCTAAGGGACGGGGCAGTTTTCCCGGGGTGCTGTAACTCTGCTCGTGCCGGTCATCTTCGATGATCGAATTGCAGACCGCTATGCACTCATCACAAATGTACGCTCGCGGATAATCACTCGGAGAAGAAATGAGTTTACCGACGACATCTTGGCTTTTATGACAAAAGGAACAACGGAGGGAATCGTCGGATCCGGCGCGTTTCAAGCTGGTTCTCCTACATAAAAAAGGATCAAATGACCACTCGCCCTGATCTGTAAGACCTGCAGTATCAGTATACCAAGTTCATGTGACTTATACGTCAAGAACTTAGATCTCCCTTCTCATCAAATCCAATGTACCCGGACCCCGGAGCGCCCGCTATCGGAAATTCCCGCCTCATGTACTGGATAGCCCGACCGGGGGACAAACTTAAGCCTGTTTTTGCGCCTGCTCGAACAGAAATTGGAGCGTCTTTTCCGTCTGGATGCTCCCGCTTATCCGCCCCAACGTGCCATCTTTATCGAGACGAGCCCGGGTCACGGCCACGGCCTCGCGCTCCTGGCGGGAGATGCGCTGCACCTCGCGGTCAACTTCGTCCTTGGTAGCCGAGATGCCTTCGCTTTCGGCGATTTTCTCGAGCAGGAGAGAGGCCCGGACATTCCGAACCGCCTTGTCGCGCTGAGTCTCCTTCACCTTCTCCCAATCAAGCTGGATGGTGTTCGGATCGATACCCTGCCCGGCTAGGCTCCGGAGTTGCATCCGGACCTGATTCTCAATTTGCCGGTCGACGTAGGCCTGCGGAACGGGGAAATCATTACGCTCGACCAGCCGGTCGATGAGCTCTTCCTTCGCCGTCTGCTGAGCCGTGTATTGCTTCTCGTTGAAAATGGACTTGCGAACCGCGTCTCGCAGCTCATCGAGAGTCTGGTAGTCGCCCAAGTCCCGCGCAAACTCGTCGTCGAGAGCAGGCAGCTCTTTTTTCCGGACAAACTTGGGCGTCAATTCAAATCGAACGGTCTTACCGGCGAGTTTCTCCTGGCCATACTCCTCCGGGTAAGTCACGTCAAGCTCGATCACAGCCTCCGGTGAGGCTCCGATGAGAGCTTCATTGAAAGCCGGAAGAGTCTCCTCAGCCCCAACCTGGATCTGCACGTCTTGTTCGATCGGCTCCGCGAGGCCGCCGAGCGATCTCAAGTGAACGAGAACATAGTCGTTGTTTTCAATCGGCCTGGGGTCCAGATTCGGGTACTCGGCTTTGCTTTCCCGCATCGCCTCCAGCCTCTTCTCGAGTTCTTCGTCGGAGACGGTCGGCTCCTCGTACTTAACAGGAAGCCCGCGGTAGTCGGCGATCTCAAACTCGGGAGCAATCTCAAAGTCGGCCTTGAAGCGGATGGGCTGACCTGGCTCGTATTTAAGGTCAGTGATGTCCGGAGTCCCGACGACCTTCAACTCATCTTTTTGAACGCGCTCGCGGAAGGCCTGCGGAAGCAGCAACTCCAGTACTTCATTCCGGATTTCCCCTTCGAATCGGGACTGGATGATGTTGAGCGGCGCCTTTCCAGGCCGGAATCCCGGAAGCCGGACCCGTTGCTTGATTGAGTTGGTGACGCGCTCCTTGGCGCGTTCCACTTCCTCGATGGGAATCTCGATCTCGATTGATCGTTTGCAATCGACTGCTGCTGTTGACACTGGGCTGTTCCTTAAGGGGAGGAGAAGCGGATCGAGATCCGCTTCTCAGTTGACGTGCAAGTAGGAGGGAAACTAGACGGAAGTTGTTGCGAGCTGAGCGGACTCACGAAGCGCATCCGCCCGGTCGGTCTTCTCCCAACTGAAGCTATCTTCGGTCCGGCCAAAGTGGCCGAAAGCGGCCGTCTTGCGATAAATCGGACGGCGCAGATCGAGGGACTTAATCATGCCTGCGGGCGTCAGCGAAAACGTGTCGCGAACCAGTTCCGCCAGCCGGGCATCTTCCACTTTTCCGGTTCCAAACGAATTCACCATGATCGAAACCGGCTCTGCCACGCCGATTGCATAGGCAAGCTGAACTTCCGCTCGCGAAGCAAGGCCAGCCGCAATCAGATTCTTCGCAACATATCGAGCCATATAGCAGGCTGAGCGGTCTACCTTCGTCGGATCCTTGCCCGAGAAAGCTCCGCCGCCGTGGCGTCCCATGCCACCGTAGGTGTCTACGATGATCTTGCGTCCGGTGAGACCCGTATCGCCGTGCGGACCGCCAATCACGAAACGGCCTGTCGGATTGATGTGAAACTTCGTCTGGCTATCCACCATCCCGGAGGGGATCACGGAGTCGATTACGTGCTTTTTCACTTCGGCACGAAGCGTCTCTGTGGTCACGTCGTCGTCATGCTGGATCGAGACAACAACCGCATCGATCCGCTTGGGTTTACCGTCGACGTATTCCACGCTGACCTGGCTCTTGCCGTCCGGCCGCAGATAGGGGAGGGTGCCGTCCTTGCGTGTCTCGCTTAAGCGCCGGGCCAGCTTGTGCGCCATCATGATCGGCAGCGGCATCAATTCTGCGGTTTCGTCACAGGCGTAGCCGAACATCAGCCCCTGGTCGCCGGCGCCGCCGGTGTCCACGCCCATGGCGATGTCGGGAGACTGTGCCTGGATCATATTCACAACCGCACAAGTCTTCGAGTCGAAGCCCATCGCCGAGTCGGTGTAGCCGATCTGCGAAATCACTCCGCGGACGAGTTTGGGAACATCCACGTAGGTAGTCGTGGTAATTTCCCCGGCAACGATACAGATGCCCGTCGTGACCAGAGTTTCGCAGGCTACGCGACCGGTAGGATCATCAGCCAGCACCGCATCGAGAACAGCGTCCGAAACCTGATCGGCGATTTTGTCCGGGTGGCCTTCCGTCACGGATTCTGACGTGAAGATATATTTCATCGAGATAACAGCACTCCTTTTGTAATCAGGCAACGACCTAGACGGAAGTGAACATAAGCCGTCGCTTCCGGCAAAACTCTTAGTTTACCAATTTTGGCCGATTGCCGGGCTACGAACGCACACTGGCAGGTAGTAAAACCGTCCGGGTTAAAGAACTTCCTGGGGAAACAGCCGTTTGGATAGTTCGGCTACCCAAGGACTTAGGCCCTGCAACTATCCTGTCACTGGTCGCCCCAGGGGGACAGGCCCCTGTCCCAGTGGCTTTGGATTATGCTCAAAGTCATTGGACCGACTGGATTTGCAAGATCAGATCAGCCCTGAATTTCCCGAGCTGTTGAGCATCGCCCGTCTTAAATCTATTATCACTCTCGAGGATTTCGAGGCGGAGATGCAAAAGCGGGTCACGCACGCAGCCTTCGAGTATGTTTCAGGGGGTGCCGGCGCGGGGCTTACTTTGCTCGAAAACAGAGGCGCATTCAACCGGGTTCGCATACTGCCGCGGGCGATGGTGGATGCGACGGAAATCGACACGAAAACCGAGCTTTTTGGCCGGACGCACGAGTTCCCCATCCTGTTGGCCCCGGCAGGATACAACATGCTGATGCATCCACGGGGGGAGTTGGAAGCGGCCGAGGGCGCGAATCTGGCCGAAGCTACGATGTGCGCCGCCAGCTTTTCGAACTTTACGGTCGAGGAGATTGCCGCCGTCGCCAGGCGTCCACTCTGGTTCCAACTGTATATTCAAACCGACCGCGGGTTCACGAAAGAGCTGGTGGCGCGCGCTCTCTCTGCAGGCTGTGAAGCGATTTGCGTTACCGCTGACGTACCCGTCAACGGACCACGAGATCGTGAGCTTCGAGCGGGTTTCCGGCTTCCGCCCGGGGTGCAAAGAGCTAACCTGCGCGGCCTCGGCGAAGCTATTTCCGCAGCCGCGCATCGGCCCGCCGGCCGGAACATCTATTCAGCAACGCATGGGGCGAACGCCACCTGGAAGGACGTGGAGTGGTTGCGTTCCATCCTTCCGGTCAAGCTGCTGCTCAAGGGAGTGTTGCATCCCGAGGACGCGGCGCTTTCGGCCGAAGCGGGCTGCGACGGGCTGATCGTTTCAAACCATGGCGGAAGAAGCCTGGACACAGTCCCGGCGACCTTGGACGCCCTCCCCGCCATCGCCGATCGCCTGGAGGGCCGGATCCCGTTACTCCTCGACGGAGGGGTCAGGCGCGGTATCGATGTGTTTAAGGCTCTCGCGTCTGGAGCTTCTGCCGTGCTGGTTGGCCGACCCTATCTATGGGGCTTGGCCGCCGGCGGTGCCGCGGGAGTATCGCGGATTTTCGAGATTCTGCGCACTGAACTCGAGATGACAATGGGCCTGGCAGGATGCACGAGACTTTCCGAGATTACATCCCAATTCCTGCTCCGGTAAAAAGGTGAACTAGCAATATGAGCGCGAAAGCCGAGCAGGCAAAATCAGAGTCCAAACCCGAATATTGTTTCAGGAAGGGCGAGGCTCTGCCCGACGCAGTCCGGCGTGTTCTCTCCGAGCAACTGGCGCAAGCCGTGCAAGTGCTGAGCACGCATGGGGAGTCTCTCGAAGAGGCGGTTCACGAGGCTCGCCGCAGTATCAAGCGGGTCCGCTCCGTCCTGCGCCTGATCAAGCCTGCCATTCCCAATGCATACGCCAGAGAAAATCGCCGCCTCCGCGACGTAGGACGCTCCTTATCCGAGTTGCGCGACTCTCATGCCCTGATCCAAACGCTGGACGATTTGGAGGAAGATCGCAAGAACGGGCAATCTAAGGGATCCCGGCGGCACGCCTTCGCAGACGCCAGAACATTTCTGGAAAGACGGGGACAGCAGATCGAAAAAAAGATGGAACAAGGCGGAATGGAGGAGTCTGTTGGGCGCTTGAAGGAGGCTCTTAGCGACCTTGAGAAGCTGACGTACGCGAAGGTGAACGCCGAACGCATTTCGAAGTCGATTTATAAGACGGTGAAGCGAGGTATGGAAGCGTTCGCGGAGGCGGAAAACGACGAAGAGCCGGAGAAGTTTCACGAGTGGCGCAAGCGAGCGAAAGATCTGCGTTACCAGCTTTCCTTGCTCTCGGATCTGCGCCCTGACCTGCAACCGTATTCGAAGTTAGCCAAGGAACTCGAGCAGCGCCTTGGGGACGATCACAACTTAGCGGTTCTGAATGATCTGCTCACGAAGGCACCGAGATCGGACGAGAAGACGAGTTCGGATCTCTCCGAAAGCAAATCTCCGGCCGCCAAAGCGCACTGCGTGACCAGGCAACGGAGATGGGCAACTGTCTCTATGGCCGGAAACGGAAAGTCTGGAAGCATCGCCTCGCCGCAACCACGCTGGAGATCGTAGTTCAGGAGCGTATCAGCAGGCTTCTAAAACTCGTAAACAGGCGGAGTGATGCCCTTGGCACGAAGATACATCTCGGCGGCCGAACGGTGGTGCGCCGTGTGGACGAACATGCCGAGAATAAGCTCCATGCCGGACATCGAACGATTGCCCATCTTGTAAGTCTTGGACATGTCGTCCATCGTCAACTTGGAGACATCTGCTTCCGCCCCTTCAAAGGATGTTCGGACGAACGCAATCACATCCGCCTTCTTCGCCGAAGCGGGCTTGGAGGTAGCGGATTTTTCGCTGGAAAGTGGCGCCAGGTAGTGGAGCACGGCCTGGGTCAGGTGAGTGATCTGACCGCCGAAAGTCATCTGGTCCGGCGTTAGCTTGAATTCGTAGTCGGATTCAGGCATTGCCTCCGCGACCTTGAGGGTAAAGTCTTCCGAAGTCTTCAGGTGCTTGAGCACCATTGCCTTCAAGTCTCCGGAACCCGAAAGCTCCTGCCCGAAAGCCGGACCTAAGATTGTCGCCGTAAGAAATAAGACTAGTGAAGTTCGCAGCATACCCAGCGATCATTCTACATTCCTACGCGAACAACTGCGTAGAAGTCCAGATCGAAGGCGAGCTACAGCCAGCTCGACCACACTAGCGGTTGTGGTAACCGGCCCACGCCTCCCGCAGCTCAGCTTCCAGTTTCTCCACGGGCTCGGAACGGCCGCGTTTTTCCGAACGTGCTGCCCGGTCGGATGCCACGAGATACGCCGAGACACCGATCAAAAGAGCACCCAAAATTGAGGCAACACGTTCCAAATGATTCATCACTGTCCTTCCTTCCGTTCGGTCATCTTCCCCATAGACTACAAAGAACGAAGACCGTATCACTCGAGTCTCAATCGGGACGCATGTTGCAAAATGCTTGTTGATGCCTGCTTCCCGGAAATCGTCCAGCGTTGCGCCCATGAACTCTCCGCAGAGCAACGAGAAAGACGGCTTCAGCGGCTTTCCCGAGGCAGGTTTCCGGCTACTGCAGCAGTTGAAGAAGAATAACGACCGTGAATGGTTTCAGGACCGCAAAACCGCCTATAAAAACACTGTCCAGCAGCCGATGGAGGTACTGGTCTCGGCAGTAAGCAAGGAGTGCCGCGCCCGCGGTTTACCGCTGTTTCCCAAAGAGAAGAACCCCGTCATGCGGGTGTACCGCGACATTCGCTTCAGCTCCGACAAAACGCCTTTCAAGACACACGTCGCAGCGGAATTGCGGCGTTCTTTCAGCGGATCTCAACCCATGCTGTACCTTCACTTCGCGCCCGAACGGTCCTTCGTAGCCGCAGGCGTGTGGCAGCCGGATCGCACACTGCTTCAGGCGTGGAGAGCGGCCATGATAAGTAAACCGGAAGAAATCGAAAGGGTGGCGGCCAGCCTGAAACGCAAAAAGCTGGAGCTTGATTCCGAGTATTCGCTCTCTTCCATGCCGAGGGGCCTCGGGAACTTTGCGGGGAGCCCGATCGCGCCATTTCTGAGGCTGACTTCCTTCGTGATGGCGAGAACCATTGAGCGAGACGCATGCCATAGCCCCAAACTAGTCGACAAGATCGTCACTTTTGCGCTCGACGCGAAGCCGCTGCTCGAGTTCGGCTGGAAGGTAGAGGAGACCTTACCGAAAAGCTTTCCTGAGTAGCACTTGAATTTAGACTGATTCTCTTAAGCGCTATCAGTCTCGCCGCACCAGGCTTGGCCAGCTAATCGAGCTAACTCCGAAAGCTGTAATAATCAGCAATCTGTTCGCCGATACGGGCAATGGCATCTTCCAGATTGGGTCCGCTCCCAAAATGATTTGCGGTGAAAACGCTGACGATGATATTGCGTTTTCCGCTTTCAAAGATCCCGACATCATTCCCGATATAGGGCAGAAAGTCACCTGTTTTATGGGGCACGTTGAAGCCGGTGACATATTTCGGAAGCCGCGTGCGATAGACCTGGCCACGCATCATCTGGAGCATCAGGTCGCTCGACTTCTTGCTGACCGCCTGTCCTGTCTTGATCTTCTCAAGCAGTTTGCCCATGTCGCCTGCCGACGATAGCCCGAACGGATGTTTGCCTTCCCGATGAAACGCCGCCGGGCTCGGAGCCGCTCGCAATGCATCGAACCAACTTCTTGCCGGGGCTGTCGCTCGCGTTTGTGTCAGACCATAGCTCTTCATCAATTCGTTCACAGGCTCAATGCCGCCCACCTTGCGAAAGATCATGTCTGTCGCGGTGTTGTCACTGACGATGATCATCATGGTCAAAAGGTCTTTAATCGTGAGTTGCACTCCGTCATCCATGGAACGGATAATGCCGGTGCCGGGCAGCTTATCTTCCGCCTTCAACACTTCGCGATCGGAGAGATTGAACTTGCCTGATTCAATCTGCCGGAAGGCCTCCACCATGAGCGGGATTTTGATAACGGACATGGTGTCCATCTGCTCGTCCGCATTCAGTGCGATCTCCTCGCCGGTCTCAAGGCACTTGGTGTAGATACCCCACTTGGCGTTCACCGAGCGCGAGATCCGCTCAATGTTTCCACGGAGCACGTCGAGCGGCGCGGCCGGTTGTCTCGTTCCCTGCGCCCTGAGCAATGCGGGAAGGGTGAGGTATAGAAGTTCTCGTCGGAGCATATACGAATTTACAGCACAGAGGCAGCTCGCCAACTTGCATCGTGAACAGTGAAGGTTTACGAAATGCCGTAAGCCATGCCGGCGAACATCGTCAGTCCGGCAACAATCTCCGTGCGGTCGCGAATCTACTGAGCCTTTGGTGCGTAGCGCTCGTTTTGTTTCGCCCAAGTGTTGTCTTTAGCGCCTTGCGAGATCTCTTGCGCCGTATATGCCCGAACGCCCTGCGCTCGATCCCGAACGCGAGCGAAAGCCTGATTATTGACCTGGGAATTGACAGGCGGCCATCCCCGAATTTCCTCCTGGATAGCGGCAACGCGGTTTCCCGGATTAGGGTGATCGCTGAGGAAATTGGGACCGTTGGCGCCTCCTTGCTGCTCCAGGGTCTGGAAGAATTGGGCAAGCTCGACTGGCTGATAACCCACTTTGTACATGAGGATTGCCCCCACACTGTCGGCTTGCGCTTCGTCCGCGCGCGAATACCGCAACGAAAGCATTCCCGATCCGATGCCGATACCCAGCCGGGCGAGCGTGGCTGTCGCTCCACCGGATTGACCGAGTACCGCCCCGAGGATGCCAACAATCCCCTGTTGGAGCTGTTGCTTTTTTAACTGCTTGATGGAATGCTGCATGTACACGTGAGAGATCTCGTGTGCCATGACGCCCGCCAGTTGAGCTTCGTCCGCCGCTGCTGTGATTGTTCCGATGTTGACGAAGACCGGACCTCCCGGCAGAGCGAATGCGTTGATCTCTTTCTGCGGTACAACGTGGAACTGGTAGGGCCACGAATTCTCGGGTGGGATCACCGAAACTAATTTCCGGCCCAACTGCTGGACGTATTGAGTTTCGGCGCTTCCGTCCGGCAAAACGGGCATCTGTTTGTAAACCTCTGCCGCGGTTTGCTGGCCAAGTTGCTCTTGTTGCTCCCTGCTGACGCCGGTGTTTCCGGGGTCCGGCAACTGAGGAGTGGATTGAATTACATAGGCAACGCCGGTCAGTGACATCGCCGAAAGAAGTACAAGATTGATAACGCGCCGCATGCAGATCCCCGTAAGTCTGTCACCTGTAGTGAGCAGGCCTTGTCTCCATTTGTAGCAGGAAGGAGGCGCGCCCCAACCGGCAGGCTATAGGTGAGACTGCGAGCGAGGTTTATTCTTTCAGCGTTTTCGCCACGGCCCGAAGGGGACGGCTTAAAACAAAACCCGCAACGCAAGCTGAACCGTACGAGCAGGTTTTGCAGAGCTTATGATTCCAAAGTCTGCGTTCCCTAACGTGTGGCCCGGAATGTTGAAATTCGCAATGTTCAATGCATTGAAGAGCGAACCTCTCAATTCGGTACGGAGCTTCTCGCTCACGGAGAATGTCTTCGCAGCACTGTAATCGACAACGCTGCTGGAGGGACCGCGAAGTACGCTGCGTGGAGCACTTCCAAATTGGTAATTGGGCGGATGCTGAAAAGCGTCCGTATTGAAGTAGTGATTGAGAGTGCTTCCGCTCGTGAGAGATGGATTTGCAACCAGGTTCGGGCGCACTGTTCCTGCCGGAAACCCGTTGGTCGTGTTTGCCGAGTCGAAAACGGTAAACGTTGCCCCGGATTGCAGCACGGCCTCTACTCCAAGCTGCCAACTGCCTGCGAGTAAGTTGATGGCGCGCCTGCTTGTGAATGCCCGAACCTGATACAACGCAGTGAATACCGCCCGCTGCGGTATGTCGCTGCCGCTCAAACCTTTGTCCAAACGCCTGTTGTATTGATCCATATAGCTTCCGGGATCGCCGTACTCGTCGTTTGACGCAACATCGTCGAGGAATTTGGAAAACGTATAGTGTGCAATCAGCGAGAAGCCATCGGCGAGGCGGCGTTCGGCCTTCACGAACACAGCGTGATAAGTAGAGTCGCCGATATTCGGGTTGAGAGACGTTACGTTGCTGTATTGAGGGAACGGGCGCAGCAACTGGGAGTTGCCAGGCCCGAATAAGTTCGTCGGCACCTGGTTCAAAGTCAGGTCGTTCGCAGAAAGATGGTGGCTGATGTTCCCGAGATAGCCGGCCTCGGCAATGATGTGAGTGCCCAGCTCTTTCTGGACGTCGAAGTTGAACTGGTAAGACACAGGCGACGGCCGGTGCGGATCGAAGAAAGTAAGTGCCGTGTTGGGCGTCTGGCCCAAGGGAACTGCGCCCGCGCCGGGGTCTCCAACCGCGGGTCTCGGATGCGAAGGGAATCCATTGCTCAAGCGCAGAGCGTAGCTGGTTTCGGCAGAGGAGGTGACCAGGCTCACTGCATCCGAATAACCCAGGGTGGCTCCCGTCGTAACTGAATTGCTCAAATTGGGCCCGAAGAAAATACCTCCGCCGCCACGGAGCACCAGCCCGCCGAGAAACGAAGTTTTGTAGGCGAATCCCGCCCGGGGACCGAAGTTTTTATAGTTCGGGTCGAAGGACGTGCGCGGGGCGCCGTTCACACCGGCAAAGGTCACCACGCCTGGAGTTCCGGAAACAGGGTTAATTGCAAACGGATCGAAACCGTTCAGTTTGTTCCCGTCAACGGTCCGAGGGAGTTCACTCTCCCATCGCAATCCCAGGTTCAATGTGAGATTGCTCGTTACGCGCCAGTCGTCCTGGAAGTAAGCCGACCAGTAAGCTGCCCGCGACGGAATCACATCCGTCGTGTTCAGTGTTGCCGAATTGGCTGTGCCCAGGAGGAAGCTAGCGTAAGCGTCGCCCGTGTTGGCCGCGCCCGGACGATCCGTAATCAGGCGGTTAAATACGAAGTTGCCCGACGACGACAGGTCGTTCGATTCGTTATTGAACCCGAAGCGGTACTCCAGCCCGGCTTTGAAGTTATGCTGACCGGCGGTTTTCGATACTGAATCCAGGATCTGCGTATCACGTATCGGCGACTGAATTCTTGCTATCGAGCTATTCGCCGTTCCCTGACTTCCGAGCAGCGCATAGCCTGTGAGGTTCAGCGTAGGAAAAGCTGCCGAACTGACCCCGCGGAGGCCGATCTTGGCGGCGTAATCGTCGTCGGCGCCGGGCCGGGTCTGGATAAACTTCCGCTGCATGTAGCTCACCTGGAAGTTGTTCAAGAGAGTCGGACCGAAGGTATGTGTATGCGTCAGAAGAAAGCTTTGTATCCGCACATCCGTGTTCGTGGCCGAAGGATCGGACACCGCAATACCGTAGGATCCGTTTGCCGTCGTCGTCGCGTCGTTGATGTAATAACGCGCCGAGATCCGGTCGATTTCGGAGAAGCTGTGGTCCAGTTTCCCTACGACGATGTTCCGGTTCAGGAACTGGCTGCTGTTACCAACGAAGTTGTTTGCTCCGTTCGAGCCGGCCGGCCGGTTGGGTAAGGGCCAAAATGCGCTGGCCGCAGAGGCTACGGGATCAATCTGCGAGAGGGGGATTCGATTCCCGGCAAAAGGCTGCTTTGCATTGCCGGCCAGCGTAAAAGGGTTATAGATCAGGGTGGAGAATGCGGAGAAATCACCGTTCCGCTGCGCCAAAGTGGGCACGGTTGAGATAGCGGTATCGCTCGACGTCTGCTTGGTCCCTTCCCAGCTTGCAAAGAAGTGAGTTTTGTCTTTCTGGATAGGGCCGCCGAGTGCTCCTCCGAATTGGTTCAGCCGCAGCGGTGGAGTGTAGGTCGCGAAGAAGTTGCGGGCATCGAGTGCGTTGTTTCGCAGGTACTCGAAAACACTTCCGTGATAATGATTCGTTCCTGATCGCGTGGTCAGGAGTACGACTCCTCCCGTGGAATGACCGTACTCGGCAGCGTAGTTATTTGAAACAATCCGGAACTCCTCGAGAGCATCGAGAGGAAGGCTTGCAACCTGCTGTGATCGTGTCAGACCAACCGCGTTTCCGATGCTTCCGCCATCAAGTTCGAAAAACTGGTTGCGCTCTCGGCCGCCGGCAATGGAAAAGACCGGGTAGTTCTCGGCTCCTTGTCCCGGATCGATCAAAACCACTCCCGGGCGAAAGCGAAACAAGCGAATTCGCGGAACGGTTCGGGAGAGGCAGGTTATCGATGTACTTGTGGCCGACCACTTGCGCCAGACTCGAACTTTGCGTTTCGGCTAATTCCGACGCAGCCTCAACGTTGACCGTCTGACTGGACGCTCCAAGCTGCAAAGCGAAGTCCAGCGCGAGCATCTGAGCCGTGGACAACTGCACGTGGGTGCGGATGCCTGTTGCAAAGCCTTGTGCCCCGGACTCGACGGTGTAAACACCCGGAACCAGCGAGTTCGCCCGGTACACGCCCGATTCGTTCGTAATGAGCTGCGTAGCCACTCCCGAGTCCTCATTCGTGACACGCACCGTCGCGTTTGCAATAGGGCTGCTACTGGGATCTGTAATGACTCCGCTGATGACGGCTGACCCTACTTGCGCGGGTAAATGGGCGTGTCAAGGCGACACCTACAATTGCGCAGGCCACGAATCGATGCACGAAGAGTCTGAAGATGCGAATCATCTCAATTCCTATAAGTCTATCGACAATAGTATGTATTGAAATTTGTGTCAAGACCCGCAATAGTGCCGTTCATTGCGACGGGCGATAGAATGCCTTCGGCCCAGCCGATGAAGATCACAAAAATCGAGACGGTTCGAATCTCCGAATTTCCTCAGATGCTCTGGCTTTGCCTACACACGGACGAGGGCTTGGTGGGACTCGGAGAGACGTTCTTCAGCCCGAGCGCGGTAGAAGCTTACCTGCATGACGATCTCTCACCGAAGCTTCTCAATCGCGATCCGTTAGCGATCGACAGCATTTCACGGGACCTCGTTCCGTATGTCGGCTTCCGGTCGACCGGTGTGGAAGGGAGGGCCGCCTCCGCGATCGACATTGCCTTGTGGGATCTCTTCGGGAAGGCTGTGCGGCAGCCCCTGGTTCAACTTCTTGGCGGCTGGACGCGGAACCGCATCCGTACCTACAACACGTGCGCGGGGGCACAGTATATGCGCCGCTCGGAGACTCAGTCGAGTGCTAACTGGGGCTTGCGCGAGGGTGGCGCCGGTACAATCAGCGGCTTCGACGACTTGAGTGACTTCCTCAATCGGGCCGGGGACCTTGCGCAGTCTCTTCTGGACGAAGGGATTTCCGCGATGAAGATCTGGCCTTTCGACATCGCTGCCGAGAGAACGAACGGCCACTACATCTCTCCCGATGACTTGAGAACAGCCCTAGAGCCGTTCCGGAAAATCAGAGAGCAGGTCGGAGAACGCATGGATGTCATGGTGGAGTTTCATTCCATGTGGCAATTGTTGCCGGCGATGCGGATCGCGAAAGAACTCGCGCCGTTTCAGACCTTCTGGCATGAAGACCCGATCAAGATGGATAGTCTTGGATCGCTTAAACGCTATGCAGATGCCTCGCCAGCCCCGGTTTGCGCTTCCGAGACGCTTGGGACGCGCTGGGCCTTTCGTGACCTCCTCGAGACCGGCGCTGCGGGCGTCGTCATGTTGGACATAGCGTGGTGCGGAGGGATTTCAGAAGCTCGCAAGATTGCCGCAATGGCGGAGGCCTGGCACTTGCCGGTCGCTCCGCATGATTGTACCGGCCCGGTCGTTTTCGCCGCCTCCACTCACCTTTCGTTGAATGCCACGAATGCGTTGCTGCAGGAATCCGTCCGTGCCTTTTATAAGGGCTGGTATCCCGAAGTCGTGACCGGCGTGCCACAGGTTTCAGAGGGCTTCGTCTCCGTTGAGAATAGCCCCGGTCATGGTTGTGAATTGCGCGCCGACATCGACGAGCGCTTCACAGTCACCCGGAGAGTTTCCCGGGCGGAGCGTTAAGACCAGCGTGGGACGAAGACGCTGGCGTATTGCGACTCTGTTGGGCATCGGAGTCCTCATCAACTACTTCGACCGAGTGAACATCTCGGTCGCTCACGACGCCCTGCACCAGGAATTCGGAATATCCACCGTGATGTTCGGATACCTCCTGAGTTCATTCAACTGGACCTATGCGCTCCTGCAATTACCAATGGGCGTGATGCTGGACCGGTTCGGTGTGAAGCCCATCGGTCGCGTCAGTGCCCTGCTCTGGACGCTGGCTTCGCTCGGCTGCGCCGCAGCGCCCAATTTGGGAGCATTTTTCGGGACCCGGCTGCTGCTTGGCGTAGGCGAAGCACCGACGTTTCCGGCCAACGTGAAAGCCGTCGGCTACTGGTTTCCGCGAGGCGAGCGAAGCATGGCAACCGCGATATTCGATGCGGCTGCGAAATTGGGAGCGGCGATCGGAATTCCGGCCGTTGGTTTCGTCCTGATTCACTTCGGATGGCGCGCCAGCTTCGCCGCGACAGGCATCCTGAGCCTGCTCTATTTCTGGGCGTTCTGGCTTGTTTACCGGGATCCCGACGACGATCCGGCGTTATCGAATGAAGAGCGAGCCCTGATGGATCAGGAAATGACGAGCGAGGAGCTTGCGGGCGGCGCTCCTTTGGGAGTCTTAATCAGGCAAAAGAAAGTCCTGGGGCTGGTCGCCGGCTTCTTCGGGTATAACTATTGCTTTTATCTCCTGCTGCTGTGGTTGCCGACATATTTCAGCAGCCTCAAACTGGATCCTTGGCACTCCGTCGTTTACACCGGAATTCCGTGGCTTGTGGCGGCAGTTGCGGACCTCGCGATCGGAGGTTATCTCGTCGACTGGCTCGTTCGCAAAGGGTGGAGCGACACGATCGTCCGGCAGAGTGTCCTGATCACAGGCACAGCGCTCGGACTCGCAATCGCCGGCCCGATGTTTACAACGAATCCGAAGGTGGCGCTCGTCTGGATCACCGTAGCCCTCGCGGGTCTGGCCGCCGCAGCTCCCGTCGGATGGTCGATTCCGTCCCTCATCACGCCTCGCCCAAGCGTCGGCAAAGTCGGCGGCATTCTCAATTTTGGGAATCAAGTCTCGGGAATCGTGGCACCGATCGTGACCGGCTACATCACTCGCGAGACCGGATCGATGGCAAAAGCGTTCGCTGTCGCAGCGGTTTTGTTGTTACTGGGTATCGCAGGGTATATATTCTTGCTGGGTCGAATTGAGCCGGAAGTGGGAACGGCCTGATCTCAGGCCGATGAGTTTTCGGAAATTCTCGGTTACTGGGAAAAGTTACTACGGCACGAAGCGCCCGTTCCTGCAAGTCGATGAGCAGGCCCTACTTTAGACAAGCTTGAGGACGCGGCGAACTCCTTTGCGAAGCCTGAACCTTTGTTAGTGTCTCAGGTGCCGACTTTGAGCTGGACCTTAGTCCGTCGCATCGCTTGCGAGCGGTTGCCTTGCAATCTTCTTTCGGCGACGCTCTGTTGGGAATCGAATTCCTAATCGCTTCTGCCATGAGTTTATAAGGTCTGGCGGAAAGTTCATCTGCAAACTGATAGCTTTGATTCGCTGCATCCGTTCGGCCGTGAAAACAGAACTATATTCAGACATCGGAATAACAGAACTCAACTCAACGGCAATCCACTCAAATTCATTTCGATTCCCTGACCATGCCATTCTGAATAGCCATGCGATCAAATCAGCGGCCTGAAGCGGGAGATATTCCTGATCGTCCTTGAACATAGGCTCTTGCGGCAGTATGTCGTGAAGACGATCCATTTCGTACTCACTTCTTCCCTTGAATGATTCCTTGATGAGGGGGTACCAAATCTTGACGCGAGGACCAATGATCACGTGTTCATCAAAAATCATTTCCATGCACCGTGAGGGGAATGAGCTCGAGAACCTCATGACAAACACCCGCTAGCATCGTGTAGCAACCTATGAAGAACGGGTCAGACATCGGTTTTGTAAGATTGGGGGCCATATGTTCCTCGAAAGCTTCGAGGTCCAACGAGAGATAAATCGCCTTAGCTGGAGGATATGCCTTTATAATCTCGACAAATCCTTTAAGCTTTTCGTCACGCTGGTGAGGCTTCCAATTCCTGAATTGGCCTTTCAGCTTCGCGGCCTCTGCCATTTTCAGGTAGCGGATTGAGGGGAACGCTTGCAGATGCATTGCCCAGGCATTCGAGAAAGTTAGCCCATCGTCCTGCCTCACCGATAAAGCCCGCCATCACAAAAACGGGGTGCTCTCCTCTTGTGCCACTATCGTCTACATACGCCTGAATCATCACCAATAATCCGTGCCGTTTTCTGCCTCCGGTACTCCAGCAAAGATTAAACCGCTTCGAAGGACTCTCTAGCTCCAACTTGCAAGGGACACTTGGTGTTATCAAGCAAGTTTTTAAGTGACTATTTGCCGGGTTCGTTGTTCTTCGACGCTCGTTTTGCGTTCCGATGGTAGAACTTCTTCACCAAAGCTTCAGGCGGGTTCATAATGAGCGCCATGATAAGGACAACCATCACCAATCCGACGCCAATGATGATTTCTTCTGCCAGCATGTGATTACTACGGATGGTCCGGCGACGCGCAAACGAAACTTGCGGAATCGTTCGTGTCGCCAGTGCCATTGTACTTTGCCACTTGAGGGTAAGCGCACAGGGGCCGTGTCATCACGACGTCCCGTCCGCTGTATTTGGTCGCGGTAATCTCGCCGGGAGCAGCACCCTTTTCCACCCAGGACTCAAGGGCGTCAGCCAGGCCGTACTTCGCTCCTTTCGCCGTCGTGAGGCCAAGTTGGCCAAAGGAACTGGGGCCGACGCCTCCCGTACAGTGGCCCATGCCCGGCGCCATATACAGCCGCATAAACTGCGCGGTCTGATCTGCTCCCATCTTTCCCGTGACACTGTTGTAGTAATTGACCGAGTTCAGGGGTGAGATCGCAGGGTCGTTCCAGCCGTGATATACGATGAGCTTCCCTCCCCTCGACTGAAACCGGTGCAGGTCGGGATCGGTCGCGTTGAGGATCGATGCGGTCTTCGCATCGGCTGCGCGCACCGCTTCATCTACGTTGCCTTTCAGCACGCTCCAGGCGGGATCTTCGAACACCATGTAGCGCAAGTAATTCTCCAGATACCCTGGTCCACCTCCCGGCCCCGTGCCCGTGACCCAAGCGCCCCAGGCACCCGGTCCTTCCTCGCCGCCCGGCATCAGCCCCGGGAAGATTGGCTCGCCTTTCGAGTTCCGGGATCCCGAGTAAATCTTCTTTAGCGAGGTAATCTGGCGTGCCGTCAAACAGGTACGAGATTCGGGCCCGCGGCATAAGAGAACGTTGGGATCGAAATGACATTTGGTCGGGTCGTTCAGGATGCCATCTTTTACACCATCCCCCGCGTCGCAGGCGGTGCGCACCGCAGCGGTGATTGCCGGCAGCTTAACGCTCGGGATGTAACCGGCCGGGTCTCCGTAAAGCACTTTAGCGACATCAACTCCGCCCGCGAGCATGTGTGTCCAATCGTTCGCCGGCGCTCCCGCCAAGATGCCATCGAAGTCTTCCGGGAAGCGTTGCGCTTCGACGAGAGCCTCGCGGCCGCCATCCGAGCACGCATCGAAGTACGAATGCTGTGGCGCATTCTGGTAAAAAGCTTTGATCAGATTCTTTGCATTCGCCGTCGTCACATGGAGCCCACGGTAGCCGAAATCGATCACCTTCTCCGGGTGCTTGTATGCCCAGGAACCATCGGCAGCCTCACCTTCATGGCCGGTGTCAGTCGCAGCGGTGGCATATCCGCGCCGAACGTTGTTCCCCATCGAATTGAAATCGATAGAACCCGCAAAGCCTCCGTTTCCTACACCCCGATATTTCCCGTTCCAGCCATTGGCAGGCATCCAGACTTCAAAGCGTATGTACGAATCCGAAGAAGGCCGAATGACACCGGCCACCCGGCAGAAAGCCGGCACATTGTTTAAGGGACTGCCGTACGGCGGGTTGAACGTACCTGCCGGAACTTCCTGTGCCACGGAGATCGAGGTCTGAGAAAGCGTCAACCCGGAGAGCGATTCGCAAGTCGCTGCGTCGAGGCGAGCGAGCCCGGTACACATCAATGCGCAATAAAGTCCAAGCGACGCAAAACACCGCATGCAGTCGCATGGTATCAGGGCCCCGGGCCTAACCGGCGCCGAATGGAATTGAAGAGCATGGCATAATCAGCGGAACTATTCCGCCTGGCGAAATGCACAAGCGGGATGAATACACCATGCATCTATCAAGTAGGCTCATCCTTGCCGGTTTCCTCAGCCTGACAACGCTTTGTACCTCGCGTGGTGAAGGCCTTCACAGCCAGGACCTCACGCGCTTTCGCTTCATCTCGGAAGTAAGGTTCTCGCCGGACGGAAAGCAACTCGCCTATACCGTCAGCCTTTACGATCATCCGGGCTCGTCGTACTCGCAGCTCTGGGTTATGAACGCGACGGGTGGCGCCGTCCAAACGCATCGGAGGAGAGAAAGACGAGCTGTCGCACCCGCGTTGGTCGCCCGACGGAAAGCGGATCGCCGTAACCGGTTCAGTCAACGGACAGCACGGCCTTTCAACAGTAAACGCCGATGGCTCTGACCTTACTTTTCTCACGAAGACAACCGGCACCAATTCGCCGCTGCCGGGCCAGGGCGAGAGCTTCACATGGTCGCCCGACAGCAAGACTCTTGCGTTCGTCTCGGCCGTTCCCGGTCCGGAAACAGAAGCTGCCAGCGGTGACCCGATCGTGATCACGCGTTACCTGTACAAGCCCACCGCAACCGAGGGCTTGACTCATTTCAACGACAATCGCAGACTGCATATCTTCTCGATCGATATCGCGAGCAAGACGTCGAAGCAGCTCACCACCGGCGATTTCGATGAACACTCCATCGACTGGTCTCCGGATGGGCGCGAAATCGTCTTCGGCTCGAATCGCGAACCGAATGCAGATGAGTTCTTCAACTACGACTTGTTTGCCCTGAACGTCGCGACCGGCGGGGTCAGACGGATCACGGCGACCGAGAATTGCGAGTATGCGGCGCACTGGTCACGGGACGGGAAATCGATCGTCTACCTGGCGACGAAACGCGGGTTGACGGATCGCGAAACCACCATGGAAGACACCCACGTCTGGAGTGTCGATGCCGATGGCAGCCATCGCCGGGAGATTGGATCCGGGATCGACCAGCGGCAGCATTCCTTCCGCTTGGGACCGGACGGAAAAAACATCTACTTCACCTTCGACGAGCGTGGCAGTTCCCGACTGGCCCGCGTGCCGATTTCCGGTGGCCAACCCGAGATTCTTGTCAATGAGCCCGGAACAGTCGGCGACTACTCCGTTGGGAGCAGCGGCGACATTGCGTATGCTTTCACCTCCACAAGAGACTTGTCGGAACTGTACCTGAAAAACGGAACGGGCGCGGCCCGGCAGGCCACAACCCTCAACGCAGACCTCTTACGCGGGAAAGAGATTGCTGAATCCGAACCCTTCACCTTCACGAGCAACGACAACAAGTACGAAGTAGAAGCCTTTCTCGTCAAGCCACTGGGAATGACTGACACCGGTAAGCATCCGATGATTGTGGTGCTCCACGGCGGCCCTCATGGCCAGAACGGGCCGGCCTTCAACTTTAAAGACCAGGTCTATGCGGGGAGAGGCTGGGCCGTGCTCCACGTGAATTATCGCGGTTCAACCGGGTACGGTCAGAAATTTGCCGACGCCGTGTTTGGCGATCAGGACGGGAACGAAGGGCAGGACGTGCTCTATGCCGTGAGCGCTGCGGTGCGACGCTATCTGTGGATCGACCGGGAGCGGATGGGGATCGAAGGCGTCAGCTACGGCGGACAATTAAGCGATTGGCTGATTACCCAGACCAACGAGTTCAAGGCGGCCATACCGATTGCCGGAATCTCGAACCTGATCAGTTATAACTACATGACTTACTACAACCAGTATGAAGAGATGGAGTTCGGCCAGTTTCTCCATCAGGGCCGGATGATGGACGAAGCGTGGCAGCGTTCTGCGTTGAAGTATGTTGCCCAGGTTCATACGCCGACCATGCTGGTTCACGGCGAGAACGATCCGGATGTGCCCATTGCGGAAGCGGAGCAGTACTTTGTTGCGCTCAAAGATGTGGGGGTGGAGACGATCTTCGTTCGCTATCCGCGCGAGGGTCACGGCGTTCGCGAAACGAAACATCAAATTGACTTACTCGACCGCAGTATCCGCTGGTACGAGGATCACTTTCCTAAGCCGGGCGCAGAGCGGACGACTAACACGCAACCTTAAGCGGCATCTCGCATATTGGCGTGTGAGAGAGCCTGCGCATTCAGGCTCCAGCAGGCCCGTTTATACCAGTCCCGATGTGATCGGCCGACCCAGCGATCCGCTGCAGGCGGGGCAGACACGAAATGCCAGCGCGGCTCGATCGATGCTATGAGCGACCAGCCCGGAATGCCATTGAAGTCCGCGGTCCAATCTGATTCGCCGGTCTGATTGCTGGCTTGCTCGGACCTGTGCCAGATCCGGAGCGGACACAGGCGGCCGTCTTCAAAGAGATAGAACGAAATGTTCAGGACAAATTGCGGGCGGCCACCCCGGAATGGCGCATATCCTTCAAACCGATAGAAGCGCTCGCGCTCCAGGACGCGCCCGTCGATCCATTCGGAGAGTTTGCGTTTGCCGTCTTCGGCAGTGCTCGCGTGCACTTTAGCTTCGCCGATGAGAGTGAGTGCCGAGATCCGGGCGGGCTTCAACGGTTGGAATGCTTTGAGAGTGAAGTACGGCATTTTTCCTCATTAGCAGCCCGAGTGGCCCAAACATTTGTGTAGAAAAATGTTGCTCGGGCTGCTTAAGAGGAAAGTGCTGCCAATGGCGAAAAATTCTTACGAAACGAGGAGGGTCAACACCATTCGCCCTGTCTCATCAGGGGCTCTCCGCGCTCATCCGAGCCGATTCCGTCCACATCCATCTGACCGGAGCCAATCATCCAGTCCACGTGGATCAGGCTGTCATTCGCGCCCTTGGCCGCAAGTTGGGCCGGGTCCAGTGCATCACCACCGCGAATACACGTACTGTACGCCTGTCCTAAAGCGATATGGCTGGCCGCGTTCTCATCGAACAGCGTATTCCAGAACAAAAGCCCTGTTCGCGAGATCGGTGACGAGTTCGGAACCAAAGCCACTTCGCCAAGCTGGCGCGCGCCGGCGTCCGTGTCGAGCATACTCTGAAGAATGTCCTGGCCCTTCGAGGCCTTCGCTTCGACAACCCGTCCGCCCTCAAATCGGACCTGGATGCCTTCGATCAGCATGCCTTGATAGGACAGCGGCTTCGTGCTCGTCACCGTTCCCTGCACCCGGTCCTTGTGCGGAGTGGTGAATACTTCCTCGGTTGGCAGGTTCGGAATGCAGGCCAAGCCATTGAGTGCGGTTGTACCGCCGCCGTGCCATTCGTGGTCATCGGCCAGCCCGACCCGCAGGTCCGTTCCCGGACCCTTGAAATGCAGCGCCGAGTAGCGCTTCTCGTTCAGGAAACGCGCACGACCTTGCAGAGTAGCGTTATGCTCGCGCCAGTCGGCAACCGGATCAGGAACGTCGATGCGGGTAGCCGCGAAGATTGCGTCCCACAGGCGTGCCACTGCAACATCTTCGGGTTCGCCCGGGAAGGCGAGCCTTGCCCAGGCTGGAGTGGCGGACGCGACGATCGTCCAGTTGATCTCGTGACGGGTAATCAAGTCGAGCGCCGGGCGGCTGGCTTTCGACATGGCCAAATTCGCGCGAGAAATTTTCTTCGGGTCCTGACCGGCCAGGAGCGCGGGATTGGACCCGCTAATGGCCAGCCGCGCAGCCCCGCCGCGGTAGGCGTTCGCGATCGCCGTGTGGAGCCACTCCGCTACACGGTCGAAGCTCTCGTCGGGAGCGTAACGGAAGCGAAGAAGCACTGCCTCTTCGTCGGTGATGAGAGCCGTGACCACAGACGCGCCCGCTTTGTAGGCGTGCTCCGTGATCTTACGAACCAGCGGAACGGAATCCAGCGGCGCCGTCATCACTAATTCCTGGCCTGGAGCAAGCCCAAGACCTACTCGAATGGCAACTTCGGCGAGCCGGTCGAGCTTCGTTTCGTGGCTCAAAGCCGGTTCGAGCACACCCACGCCGCTCGCCGGTTCTGCCACAGCACGTTCGTCATTCCTCATAAACATTAGTCTTTCACGTTCCGGATTTAGGGGTGGAACACAAAATGTGTTTACTTTGACTCCGGAATTGGTCCAATCCCAGGAGGTTTTATGGCTGAGAAGAACAAGAAATGCGCTCATCCGTCCTGCAAGTGTTCCGCCCGGGAAGGCAGCGACTACTGCAGCACGTATTGTGAAGGAACCGGCAGTACGCCCGACGTCACTTGCGGATGTGGCCATCCGGCCTGCTCCGATTCCGCGAAGCTCTGAACGGAGCCGAATAAGGAAGGGCGGATTACTCGGCCCGCACGCTGGAGAGGTATTGTTTCCACCCGGCGCGAATGGCCTGGGCGAACGGCACAAGCTGGGAATAATCGTCGTTCCAGGTGGTGTACATGACGCCCTGGACACCAGGAACGCCGGCGGCGGCTCCTAATTCGTCTCGCGCTGCAATAGCCCCATCGCCGCGATCGTAGTATCCGGCGATGATCTGCTCGTGAGCGACCGGCTGGCTTGAGTTCCGGCCGGAGAACCACAGAAGAGATTCGTGAAGCCGGTCCAGGTTCCAGTTCAAGACGGTTACGCTCGCCGGGATGCCTGCCCACGCTCCATCCAGGTCTCCTTCGACGCTGAAATAGTTGTCGTGTGCGTTATGTTTCGGGTCGAACATATCGCTCCAGATCAGGAGCGGCCGGCCGCTTGCTACTGAAGAGTAGGTTTTGATCGTCTCCCGGACGCTCCAGGCGAGAAGTTCACCGGCACTTAAGTTTCTCGCCCGGCAAGCGCCGCATGAGTTCATCTGCCGTATTTCGTCATACCCGAGAACAATGCCGCCACCACGCGGCAGAACCCGGTTGATCGCTCGCCCGTTTTGAGCAACCCATTTCAGAGCCGCCGGGTCCGTCATACACATGGAAACGCCATGCGTTCCAGGCACCGGCAAGGCAGCGTAGTAATCAACCGCAACCATCTGGTTAGGCCGGAGTTGAGTGCCTTTAGTCAGCAACACAGGGGAGGGTTCGTGATAATCGTCGCTAAAGGGCTGGCTGGTCGAAGCCATGCGCCCGTCCTCGATATGCCGGAAGTCCGCTCCTTCGCCGTACACGTGCCGCGTATCGGCGGGATCGTACACCCTTAGGGGCGCCCCGGGCCGCCGAGTCAGGTAGACGAGCGCGGTTTCCTCAATGCTGACGTCATCGAACCAGAGAATGCCCGAACTGCCGCCCCACACGCCGAAATACAGGTAGCCTTCCGTACTGTCCTGGCTGTTGAACGTGTAATCGGCCTGGGTCCAATCGTGGTCGCCGGCCGCCTGTAAGGTCACGTTGAAACGCACCTTGTCGAAGTTCCCCGCGTCGTACACCGAAACCATCGAACTTCCTTGAAAATGTGACGACCGGTAGAACAGACGGAGGTGGTATTGACGCCAGGGTTGCAGCGGAAACTTCTGCCGGAACCGGGCATTGCCGGGCGCATCCACCACTACGCCAGACGTTTTGCCACCGTGGGCTACTGTGTTCACACCGAGACCGGAGTCGCCGGTCGAGAACCAGTCGCGCTTTCCGTTCTCGAAGCCTCCATTGGCTAACCCGGGGAAGCTGTTCTTGAACACCAGCCGCTTGCCGAGCGAATCTACCCGGAACTGAGAGCCGATGACGCGCTGGGATTCCGCCCAATTTGGATTCGCCTCGAGAGCCTCGTTGGAGTAACCGTACAAAGTTGGTGCGGCAACCACCTTCAAATGCTTCTTGTTGGCATACCCTACCGCGTCGCGCAGAAAATTTTCGTTTTCGGCAGGCCAGGAATCGTTTCCTAGGTAGTTGAAGCCGCTATCCCAGAAAACAACTCCGGTGTACCCGGCCGCCGCGGCCTTGTCAATCAGGGCGCGGCTTTTATCTGTGCTTTGGTAGTTGACGTTATAGCTGTGATGCCAATACCAGAGTTCGGGCTGAGCCCCGGATTGGGCAACGATGTAGGCCGAAAGATGGTGCCGAAGAACAACAGGTAAGCAGGCGAACCCAATCAGCAGCGGTGCCCAGCGAAGAAGTCGCCTTATGCAGCGCCCCAGGGCTTGGCTTCCAAAATACCCTTGTAGCCGTTTTTCATGCGCTCTTCGATGATGGCCCAAACCTTGGGATCGCATCCCTTCCATTCAGCGACCGCGGTGTTACCAAGGTACGGCAGAGCCGCCACGCCGGGTTTGCTCGAGAAATAGCCGCTGACGGTCAGGCTCCGGAACTGGCTGAAGAACGCCATGCCCTGATGATCGTCTTTCGCGGTCTTTTTCGGATAAGCAATTCGATCGAGTAACTGTTTCTGGGCGGCGTCCCCAGCATCGGCGAAATCCTTGCCACTAGCCTTGTTCGACTCGCGATCGAGCCACATCAGTCCGCCCAGAATCTCGGCCTGGAAGTTCTGATTGCCGTCCTGGTCCGTGCGGAACGCAATCCAGTCATCAAGGAACTCCGGCACTTTGGCGGCCGATGCACTCGGCCCGCTCTCGTCAGCCGGCATGATCAGATCGCACAGGACATGAACCGTTTTCCATTGATGATCATCGAAGACCCTACGCTGGAACGGTTGCTTTGCCTCTTTCGCCTCGGAAGAGCTGCCGCCGTGCTCATGCTGGGCATTCAGACCTCCCGCCGCGCCCACGGCAACTGCGGCCGGCACCGCCGAGCCGAGAATATGAAATAGGTTCCGGCGGCTGACGCCTGCAGTCTGATCTTTGGTTTCGTTTGACTCTGCCATGACGGTAGACTCCCGCTTTCTCTATACTTTCACGTTCAGCTTCTTGACTTGCTCGGTGATGTAGTCCGACGTCCGCCACCCTAAAGCCGTGATCGTTAAGGTTGGGTTCTTATCGGCATTGCTGACGAACGGCGCAGCGTCTGTGATGAAGAGGTTCTTGACATCCCAAGCCTGGCAATGCTGGTTGAGCACGGAATTCTTAGGATCGTCGCCCATCTTGGTCGCGCCGACCTCGTGGATGATTTCCCCGCCGCGCTTGATGCCCCAGTTATCCTCGCCGCCGTAGGTATCGGTGACCATGCCTCCCATGGTCTCGATGATCTCCTTAAAGGTCTCCTGCATGTGCTTGGCTTGCAGGATTTCATCCTGACTCCACTTGAAGTGAAACCGTAGCACCGGGATTCCCCACTGATCGACTACGTTCGGGTCGATTTCGCAATAGCTGTTGTCGTTCGGAATCATTTCGCCGCGCCCGGAGAAGTGGACCTCGCAACCATACAGCTTTCGTAAGTTTTGCTTGAGCTCGACGCCATAACCGCCCGCCAGATAACGGGTCGCATATCCGCCGAGCGCTCCGGCGCCGGGCATGGCGCGTCCGCCTCCCAGTTCGATGTGGTATCCGCGTGCGAATGGCATCTTCCCGGCTCTCTGTTCTTTGTAGAGCCACCACGGCATGTAGAGGTGCATGCCGCCCACGCCGTCCTCATTCTGAGGTGGAAGATCCTGCAGAATCGGAAGGAAGCCGCTCACTGCCGATCCGACCGTGTCCATCACGTACTTACCCACCAGACCGGTCGAGTTTGCAATCCCGTTCGGAAATTGCGACGACTTCGAATTCAGCATGATGCGCGCGGTTTCGCAACAGCTTGCCGCGAGGACAACGACCTTCCCGCGAACTTCGACCTCTTTGCGGGTCTTCTTGTCCACGTAGGAAACGCCGGTAGCCAAGCCGTCCGAGCCGACCAGGACCTCGCGCACCATGGCGCCCGTGCGGACTTCCAGGTTTCCGGTTTTCATGGCGGGCTTAATGTGCACGCCGGGGGAGTTGAAATTCGCGTTCACGCCGCACGATCGTCCGCACTGCGCGCAATAGTGGCATGCCGGGCGTCCGTTCAACGGCTTTGTCAGGATCGCGAGCCGGGACGGAATGCAGGGAATCTTCAGCTTGTCGCTGGCCGCCTTGATCAGGCGTTCGTAGCCACGGGGCGCGGGCGCAGGTTGAAAATTGCCGTCCGGAGTGTTTTCTAAGCCCTCATGGGATCCGAAAACGCCGATCAGTCCTTCCGCTTTGTCGTAATACGGAGCGAGATCGTCGTACGTGATGGGCCAGTCAAAGCCCTTGCCATCACGACTATAAGGCTTGAAATCGTACGGCCCCATGCGGAGGGAGATGCGGCCATAGTGATTGGTGCGGCCGCCGAGCATTCGGGCGCGCCACCAGATCCATTCCGATCCGGGAGCGTTGGTATAAGGCTCGCCGGGCACCTGCCACCCACCTACCGTTGTCGCGTCGAAGTAGCCCCAGGACTTCTCGCGAGTGCCGGCGCCGCGATGCGGCACGTTGTACGGCCACTCGAACATCTTGGTGTCTTTTGTACAGTCGAACCACTCGCCCGCTTCGAGCATGCAGATTTTAGCGCCGGCCTGCGAGAGAACGTGTGCCGCGATGCCGCCACCCGCTCCCGAGCCAACGATCACGACGTCATATGTCTTGGGGTTTGCCTTGACTTGGGGCATGTCTTTAACTATCTTTACACCCTAGAATTAGGAGATTAGCCGACCAAAAAGAAAAGAGCTCCGGCGCAGCACGTGTGCTACGCCGAAGCTCTATTTATACCTGATTAGAAGTAGAGGCGAAGCGAAAGCTGCATGTTGCGTTCGCTGCCCTTGGAAGTGACCTTGCCGAAAGTGGCAGCGGTGGTGTTCAAGTTGACCCCGCCGCCGCTAGCGCCACCCCAGTTCGGGTGGTTGAAGACGTTGAAGGCCTCGGCCCGGAACTGAAGACCGACGCGCTCCTTGATCGGGAATGCTTTGAACAGGCCTGCATTCCAGTTGGAGAATCCAGGCTGATAAATCAGGTTACGAACATTCTGATTGTTGAAGGTGTTAGCCGCAGGGTTACTGAAGATCTGCGAACCGTCTGGATTTTGTGTATTGAACCAATAGTGCGGATCAGCATTGCTCGTTGCGAATTGCCCTGTTATATAAGGTGTACCGTTCACGACAGGGAACTGACCTTGTGTTATGTTTCCGCAACCGAAGCTCGTGTCGAGACCGACCCCTGTATTGTTGGTTGAGGTCAGCACGTTACAGGGAGTTCCTGTTTGGAACTGCGCCACGCCGCTGACTTGCCAACCTCCAACCGTCGCTTTCAGAAAACCGTTATTCGGCTTAATCGGCAATTCGTAGAGGAAGTTCGCAACCAGCGTGTGTCGATTGTCGAACTCGGAGGGAGCCCAGAGGTTATGAGCGTCATATGTGTTGGGAATAACGTCACGTTGGTTTGAACCATCATCCATGCTCTTGGCAAGTGTGTAAGCGAAGCCAAACAGAAAACCCTTCGACATTCGACGATTCCAAGATAGTTGGAAGGAGTTGTACATCGAGTTCGCCACGTTGTCTGTCATCCGGATCGTGCCGTACCCTTGATAGGGTCGGATCGCGTCGAGAGCAGCATTCGGATTAGCCAGTCTGGCGGCGATAGTCGGCTGATTAATGTCCGATTCTCGCTGCAGGTGCAATCCGCGACGGCCAACGTAAGCAACAGAAACGACCGAATTGCCTGGAAGCTCTCGTTCAACTGTGAAGTTCCAGTTCCAGGATTCAGGGTTCTTGAAGTTCTTGCTCTGCGTGGTTACTGTGAGCGGAAAGGCATTCGTGGAAGTACCGCCCGGATTGTCCGCGTTTCCACCGTTCACGCTGGCGGTTGGCTGGAAGGGAGGATTGCCACCGAGAAAGACGGAGTCGCTTACGCCGACACGTGTTACAAACCGACCGCCGCCGGCACGGATGACAGTCTTAGGAGTGACTTGATAGGCGAGACCTACGCGAGGCTGAATCTCACCCCACTGAATATTGGAGTAGTGATTTGTGATTCCTCGGAAGAGGTAGTTGTACGCTCCCGAAGTTGCCTCAGGAACGCGTCCTTTGGCCGCATCCGGCCAGCCGCTACCGGGAATGACCATCCCATCATAAGGGTCGCCGGAGCCGGGTATTACCAACCCAGTCGCCGGGTTTAACTTGACCGCCTTAGTGGGATCGTAAAGACTGGGATCGAAGACGATCATATTCCGCCAAAGGCTGGAATACGGAACGATCACGGTGTAGCGAACGCCATAATCGATGTGCAACTTAGAGGTCGCCTTCCAGGAATCCTGCGCAAAGGCTTCCGTCATGCTGCCGCGAAACGGCGTATAAGCACGCTGACCCAATTCGGAGTATTGATCGAACAAGCCCATCGCAGCATTTGCCACGGCAACACCCGAAGTCGGATACAGGCCAAGCCGGCTGTCAGTGAACGTGAACGAACCATTCTGATTGTTCGTACCTCCAGGAACCTGGCTGACGTTGATTTCGTCGTTGTCATTCTCACCGGAACGTTCGAAGTACCCGCCGAACTTGATGGTGTGGGTTCCTTTGATCCACGTGATACTGTCGGCCGCGGTATAAATCAGGCCAGAAGACTGGGAAGGATAGGGACCACCGTTCAGAGTCGAAAAGTTGGACATCGCTACTGTCGGGATGCTGGAGGGAACAACCTTACCCGTGGGAAACAGATAAGGGTAATTCAGGCCAGCGGTGGCTCGATTAAAAACGTTCGGTAAATCAAGCTTGATATAGTTCGCGTCCAAGCTGACAGAAGCGATTGCCTCATTGACTACCGTCGGACTGATTGTCCAGACGTAGTTGATCGCGTTTGTCTGATTGGGACGCAAGAAGGGGCGAGGGACACGATTGCTGTTCCCGTCGAACGGGATGTATTCGCTGATAAACGTAATTGTTGCGACGGAATGACAGGCGCTGATTATCGGTCAGCACCATATCGGCATTCAACTGATCCTTGCGTTGGTCGATCGTATGAAGAGCAGTGGCATACCAATTTCCATTGCCGCCGATAGGATTGACTGTGTTGGCGTCCGGATAGGCTTTCAAGATACCCAGCCCGTTCGGGCTCAGCATGTTCGCAGGGATGATGTTTCCAGGAATCGGTGTGGTTGTCCCGGGAAACTTAAGCTGCATCGGCGTACTGTAGAAAATATTCGGCCTAAGTAGTTCGCTAAAGTTCCCTTGACGCATCAGCGCAGTCGGAACAGTCAACAGCCCGGCGCCTGGCACGGTCGAACTCGTGTCGTTGTAGTGGTATTTCAGCCATTCGTTGCCGTAGTACCAAAAGAATCTCGACTTGTCTTTGTTGAAGTGTCCTGGAATATAGAACGGACCGCCTACGTTGTACCCGTATTGGTTGTAGTGGAACGGCAAAACCGTGTTTGTGGCAACGTTCGTGTTCCTCGCCCAAGTGTTGGCGTTGAAAATGTTGTTCCGAATGTATTCGTAAGCTGCCCCGTGAAACTCCGTCCCGCCGGATTTTGTGATGATTCGGATCTGGCCGCCAGCAGCTCGCCCGTATTCGGCAGAGTAGCTTGAGGTCAGAATCTGCATTTCCTGCGTCGAGTCCACATCAGCGGCTCCGATACTGAGTCCATTCGATCGCGTACGGACCGCAGGAGCACCGTCCATGGTAATCAAGCTGTCCTGCGTGCGGGCGCCGTTGATCTGAGATGGTCCCTGACTCATACCCGAGTTCAGGTTTGCAAGCGTGCTGCCGCGGGTTCCGGGAACGAGCTGCGCCATGTAAATCGGATTGCGCCCATTCAGCTCCAAGGCATCGATTTGCTGGCGATTGACCGTTTTTTGCGTGGCCGCGGATTCCGATTGCAGCATCGGAGCCGTGGACGTCACCTCGACCGTCTCGGTCGCTGTTCCGACTGTTAACACTCCGTCGACGGCTATACGCGCGCTGGCGTCGAGCTTGTTGTTCTTGCTTTCGAATCTCTTAAATCCCTGGGCTTCGGCCGTGACCGTGTACGTTGCCGGCAGGATGTTGGTGACGGTGTAATAACCGTCCTGGTTGGTTGTTGTCTTGCTTTCGATTCCGTTATTTTCGTTGCGAACAGTAACGGTTGCATTTGGAACGTTGGCTCCGGACTGATCCCGAATGAAGCCGGTGATGGCACCGCGATCCGATTGTGCGAGCGCGGATATCGCAAAAACCGAAAGCAACAAAAATGTTGCAGTAAAAAAGCTCGCGAACTTCGCGAGCACATTGGTCCTCATAGACTCCCTCTTACTTGGAAGGGCAGGAGAGATTGACTGGACCGTCGCAAAAACGGCCAGATCCCACCCCCACCTTTGCACTACTGTAACGAGATTATATAACCTTTGTCCGTTAATGCAAACGATTCCTTAAAGAAGGTTGTGAATGTTCAGTTACGGGACGTACTGATCGAGATAGCGTTTGGCCATTACGAAACCAACTTTGAAGTCTTCGCTGAAGTCCGGCCCGGGATTGTTGTCACCCCCGTACAGAGGATCCTCTTGCTCGATGCTCATACCGCCGTCGTAGCCCATATCCTGAAGCACGCTGAAGAATCCGCGCCAGTCGATGGTTCCCATTCCAGGTATGCGATAGCGCCACCACTTGGCCTTATTCACCGGATCGATACCGCCCGCACGGACCACCGGCCATAGGATCTCTGTGTCTTTCAGATGAACGTCGTAGATTTTGTCCGAAAAGTCGCGCGCGGTTTGGATCGGGTCCATGAACTGCCGCAGCAGGTGAGATGGATCGTATTGCAGACCGACATATGGCGAATTGTCGAAAGCTTTGAAAAGTGCCTCGAAGCCAACCGGACTGGTTGCAATGTTCGGACCGTCAGGCCAAGGCTCCCAAAGGATCCGGACGTTATTCCGCTGACACGCGGGGAAGTACTTTTCGTTGTAGACACGAACGATTTCGCTTACCTGGTCCGGGAAAGATTTGGCGGCGTCTTTGCCCGATTGCGTGCCGAGATAGCGAACCCCCAGCTTGCCCGCTAACTCAATCGTCTTTGCGAACCGCGTATTTACCGCGTCACGCCGGGCCGGATCGGGGTTTATGTGATCGCCATCCACCTGAAAAGCAGAGACGTGCATGTTGTTTTTGGCCAGCGTGGCCTTGATGCTCTCAATTTCGGCATCCGTGATGGTATCCGGATTCAGAGAGCCCCTGCGCCCCGAACTCAGAATCATGTTGGTGAAGCCAGCCTGCTTCGCCCATGCCACATTGGAAGGGGTATACGGACCCAGCACGCCCAGCTTCGGGCGCCATTCCTTGTGCTTGGGACGGCGGGAAGCGGGAGCCGCTTGCGTTGACGGTTGAGCTTGCTCCGCAGCCTCGACATTAACGGCGGCGAGTGCGGCGAGGGAACCGACCAGGGTTCTACGAGTCATCAGCCATCAGTGTATTGCAACGTCTGAGTTGGTGACGCCAAAACGGGGGAATCCAGTTCCGTACCTTGCGTCTCTGGGATCCAGAACGCACACAGCGCGGCACAGGCGAACGCAATCCCGCACGAGGCGAAGCCCCATCCCAGGCCGTAACGCTCGCCGACGGCCCCGATTGCGAGCGGCGCGAGGGCACTCAATCCCCGCGCGACGTTATAAGACACGCCAAGCGCCGTTGCTCGAATAGCGGTCGGGAAGAGTTCGCTTCCGAGCAATCCGGAGCCAACAAAAAAGCCTGTTCCAAAGAATGCCGTGATCGACGCGGTGATCAGGATAACGCCCGGACGTGTTGCGACGGCGAACGCCGGGACGGAAACGGCCGCGAGTGCAAGATAGCCAATGACCGTACGCTTCCTTCCAAACCGATCCGCCAAAACACCGAATAGCAGATAGCCGGGAAGCATGCCGCACAAGTTGAGAAGGGTGAGAAAGGTAGTGAAATCCAGGCTATTGAAACCGCGACCGCCGCGATCGAGTGGCAGCGCCAGGTAAGCCGGAATCCAGGTAAACAGACCCCACCACGCGAACATCCCAAACGTGTTCATGGCCAGCAACGCAAACAGCCGCGGCAGAATGGCGGCCCACAGCGGTTTCACATCCACGCGGCTCTTTTCCGTTTGGTCATGGTAGCGTTGCCAGATCTCCGGTTCAGGCACTTTTCTCTGGATCCAGAAGGTCACGAGCGCCGGCAGAACACCAACAAAGAAGACCCAGCGCCAGGTTGTATAGCTAAGAATCAAACCGGCGGTGAGAGCCGCGAGTGCATAGCCGACCGCCCAACTGCTTTGCACAATAGCCATTGCCCTGCCGCGCCAATACGAAGGCCATGTCTCGGCAACAAGCGTCGCGCCTGCGTTCCACTCTCCGCCCATGCCCAGTCCAAGCAGAAACCGGAAGACAGCAAGCATGGTGATGCTGGTGGAGAAGCCGCACGCGAAAGTGAACAACGAATAGGTGAGAATGCTCAGACTCAACATCCGGCGGCGTCCGGTCCGGTCTGCGAGCACGCCGAAGATAAAGCTTCCGATAGCTGAGGCAACCAGCGTCAGACTGTTGAGCAGGCCCGCGGTGAGTTTGCTCATTCCAAACTCACGCATCAACGTGGCAAGCACGATCGAATACAGCAGGACGTCGAACGCATCCAGCATCCAACCGAGTCCGGCCGCGATAACTGTGCGTCGCTGAGCCACGGAAGCCGCACGCCAGCGGAAGGCTGGAGGGTCCTGAGGCGCTGTTCGTCCAACCACGGATTTATCCACAGAAACCGACCATTGAGAATAGGATAGGCGCGACCCTCAGAAAATGCGAATTGCCATTGATACAGGCGGAACCTTTACCGATTGCGTTTACTCCGAAAACGGCGAGTTCCGTGTGTTTAAGCTGCCCTCTACGCCGAAAGATCCAAGTGCGGCAGTCCTGGCAGCGGTGCAACACATTGCGGGCGAGCGGCCGGCCGAAGTACGCCATGGAACGACGGTTGGCACGAATGCACTGCTCGAGCGCAAGGGCGCTCGCGTTGCCTTCGTTACGACGGCTGGATTCGAAGACACGATCGTGATCGGAAGGCAAGCCCGTCCGGAGCTATACAACTGGTTTTGGCAACCGGAACCGCCCCTCGCGCCCGAAGGGATGCGCTTCGGAGTAGAAGAACGAACGGGACCCGACGGAACGATCCTTCGCGCGGTAACCGAAGCGGAACTTGCGCGATTGCGCGACGCCATTGCAGCCGTAAAGCCGGAGTCGGTCGCGGTCTCGCTCTTGTTTTCCTTTGCGAATCCGGCAAACGAGAGAGCAGTGGGGCGGGCACTTGCGGATTTGGGCGTGCCGGTCTCGTTATCTCACCAGATCCTTCCCGAGTTTCGGGAATACGAGCGAGGGTCAACCGTGCTGATCAACGCGTATCTTGCGCCGAAGATGCAAGGGTACGTCGATCGCCTGAATGGGGAGCTGGAAGGGAAAAGCTCTCAGCTTAACGTCATGCAGTCGTCGGGCGGAATCATCTCGGCTGGGACCGCCTCGCGTGAGCCCGTTCGAACAGTCTTATCGGGGCCGGCCGGGGGCGTCGTGGGTGCACTGGCGCTCGCTAAGATAGCCGGCTTCCCGCGTGTTCTGACGTTCGATATGGGAGGAACTTCCACGGACGTCGCTCTCGTCGATAGCGAACTCGGATTGCGTACAACGACAGAGTCGCGCGTGGTGGGCATGCCGGTCGCAGTGCCGATGCTCAACATCCATACAGTGGGTGCAGGCGGAGGATCGCTGGCCAGCTTCGATCGCGGAGGCGCTTTGAAGGTCGGCCCGGAGTCGGCGGGAGCAGATCCCGGACCGGTCTGCTACGGACGCGGGGACCAGCCGACCGTCACGGATGCGAATCTATTGCTCGGACGCTTTGCGGCGACCGGCCTTCTTGGCGGCGAAATGCGTCTGGACGAGAAACGCACCCGCGAAGTATTCGAATCGGCAAAAGGCCAGCTAGGGACGGTCGAACACTTTGCCGAGGGAATCACCCGCGTGGTAAACGCCCACATGGAAAAGGCGCTGCGCAAGATTTCCGTCGAATACGGCTACGATCCGCGTGATTTCGTCCTCTTCAGCTTCGGCGGTGCCGGCCCTCTTCACGCCTGCGCGCTGGCGAAGGCTCTAAATATCCCGAAGGTTCTGGTTCCTCGCATGCCAGGCGCTCTGTCCGCTTACGGAGTGTTCGTCTCCGACGCAGTGCGCGACTATTCCCGGACTGTGATGTTGCCCCCGACCGACCCTCAACTCGAGAAGCACTTCGCCGATCTCGAGCAACTCAGTCAGGCTGAGAGCACGGTCAGTGAGCCGCCCGTGAGTTTCCGCTCGGTGGATCTCCGTTACGTCGGTCAGGGATACGAGATCTCTGTTGACTGGGACGGCGACGCCGACTGAACGTTTTCACCGGGAACACGAGCGACGCTATGGCTATGCCGACCGCACCAGACGAGTGGAAGCCGTGACGGTTCGTCTGCGATCTGTTCTGGCAAGCGAGGTTCCGGCTCTTCGCGAGCACAAGCGCGAGGGAAAGGACGCGACGGCAAGCGGTGGTGGCGAACCAGCAGGTATACAGCGACGGGCAGTGGCAACCGAGCATCGTTTACGACCGGGAGCAATTGAAAGCCGGTGACGTTTTCACAGGCCCGGCGATTGTGACCGAATACAGCGCGACTACGTTCGTTCCTCCCGGATGTCGCGTGGAAGTGGATGGCTTTCTCAACCTGGTGATTGATGTCTGCGCAAACTGATCCGATCGAGCTCGCCATATTCAAAAGCGCCTTTCATTCCATCGCGGAAGAAATGGGTGCGGCGCTTCGCCGAACATCGTTCTCTCCGAATATCAAGGAGCGGCGGGATTACTCGAGCGCGATGTTCGATGCAGCCGGGAATGTCATCGCGATGGGCGACGATATGCCCGTCCATCTCGGCTCGATGCCCATGTCCGTGCGCGCGGCGCTCGACACACTCACGTTAGAACCGGGCGATATCGCCATCCTCAACGATCCGTACGCCGGTGGAACCCATCTCCCCGACATCACGCTCGTAATGCCCGTCTTCTCGGGAGGCGAGGATCAGCCCGCCTTCTTCGTGGCGAACCGCGCCCACCATGCGGACGTAGGCGGTATGTATCCGGGATCGATGGGTCCCTGCCGCGAGATTTTTCAGGAAGGGCTGCGCATTCCTCCCGTCAAGCTCTATGCGCGCGGCGTAATGAACGATGGCGTGTTTCGCCTCATCTTGAATAACGTTCGAACGCCCGAAGAACGCGATGGCGACCTGACGGCGCAAATCGGTGCCTGCCGCATCGGAGCGGAACGGGTCTTGAGCCTGGTTGCGAAGTATGGCTTGGGACGCGTCCAGGCGAATATTACAGCGTTGCTCGACCACTCCGAGCGCCTGATGCGGGCCGAGTTGAAGGGACTGCCCCAGGGCGAATTCAGCGCTGAAGACGCCTTGGACGATGACGGCATCTCGGATGCCCGCATACCTATCCGCGTCACTGTTACCACCGATCCGGAGCGCGGCGAGATCCGCGTGGACTTCTCGCAATCCTCGCCTCAGGTAACGGGCAGCGTGAATGCGGTGTATGCAATTACTTATTCCGCCACGTTCTACGTCCTGCGCTGTCTGCTGCCTCCCGAAGCCGCTCCAACAGCCGGGCTGATGCGGCCGGTCTCTGTCATTACCAAACCCGGAACGATCGTAGATGCACGGCTACCCGCTCCGGTAGCGGGCGGCAACGTCGAGACTTCCCAGCGCATCACGGATGTGCTCATGCGAGCATTCGCCGAAATTCTTCCCGAGCGCGTACCAGCCGCAAGCGCCGGCACCATGAACAACGTCACTGTCGGAGGTATCGACCCGCGCACCTCTCAGCCGTACACATACTACGAGACGATCGCCGGAGGCGCGGGAGCCCGCCCCAACTCTCACGGCATCTCGGGCGTTCATACGCACATGACGAACTCATCGAACACTCCGGTGGAAGCTCTGGAGTTTGCGTATCCGTTCCGGGTTCATCGTTATGGATACCGGAAGGGCTCGGGAGGCAGCGGTGAGTTCCAGGGCGGCGACGGCTTAATCCGGGAAATTGAAATCCTCGGACCTGCCCAGATCACGCTCCTGGCGGACCGGCGCTTAACAGCCCCATATGGCTTGGCGGGTGGCGAACCTGGCGAGCGAGGGCGTAGCGTCATCACGGACGAAAGCGGCGGCGAAAATACCGTTCCAGGCAAGTGCAGCATGACGGCAAAAGCCGGCTCGCGCATTCGCATCGAATCACCGGGCGGCGGCGGCTGGGGGCGAAAACGTTAGGGTAGTGGTGTATGTCTGAGTTTCGTGACGAATGGATGCGACAGGCGATTGCTCTTGCGGTCGAAAACGTTCGCGTCGGCCGGGGAGGCCCTTTCGGAGCCCTCGTCGTCAAAAATGATCAGGTGATCGCCACGGGCGTAAATACCGTTACGGCTTCGTACGATCCTACGGCCCATGCCGAAATCGTAGCCATCCGTGCCGCATGCAGGCAGCTCTCCCAGCATCAGCTTGCCGGATGCGAGCTCTATTGCAGTTGTGAGCCATGCCCCATGTGCCTGGGGGCGATTTACTGGGCTCGGCCGAGAGCTTATTATTTCGCGTGTACGAGAGAAAGCGCCGCCGAAGCTGGTTTCGACGACGCTTTCATTTACGACGAGTTGCACCTTGATCCGGAAAAGCGCAGCATCCCCGGACACTGCATCATCATCGACAAGTCCACTGCACCCTTTGTCGAATGGGCACAGAGTATTCAGAAGATCCGGTATTAACTCAATAAGCGACGGAGCGAACGCTGAAGGAAACTCCCCGGCGGCGGTTTACTTCCACGGTTCTCGGGAAATCAACCGCTTCGGCAGGAATCACGACTGAGGCGCCGTCCATTCCGAGGTAACGAAGCTGCCCGGGGCCTTCATACCAGTAATCCGCGGCAAACTGCCCATAACCATCTCTCAACATCAGAACAGTCATGACGCGGGGTGCGACCGGCCTGGGTGCTGGTACAGCCATCGGCATATAAGCACTGGGGGGCGGAGGCGCAGGCTGCGGCGGGTAATAAGACACGGGTGGACGCTGCGAGAAGCCGTACGAGCCTTGGGGCGGTGCACTCGGCTGAGAATAGCTCGGCGGAGGATAGTAGTAATTCGCCGCAGCGGCTTGAGACGCCACAGGAACACCCAGATCATCCATGAGCTTCAGCGTCAGACGGGTTTCCGCTTTGAGTACAGGGCGCGGGCCACGTCGTGGCAGGTTGATCAAGTCGATGGGCCAAAGAACCGGGATCATCCATTCAACCGTGTCCCTCACCGGATGCCCCTTGCCGTGAATGCGGCCTTGCTTGTCGACATCGTACTTGGGCGCGTAAACCACTTTCGCAGCGATGGGAAAAACGCGGTCGGGCGGCATCACCATACGCTCGAATTTCAACTCCATCCAACCCTTACCAACGAAATGCCCGGGGTCCTTATACTCTTCGAACCGGCCCACCAGGTAGCTACCATACGGAAATACGGAGCGCCCATACAGTTCGACATGGCTGACCTGGCAGAGCACGGGATCACCGATATCGGTGGTCTTCGAAGATAGCTTCGGTTCAGAAACAGTGCATTGAACCAAAGAGCCGGCCGGAATCAACTGCTCTGTCGCAAATACGGTGAGCGGGGCGGTGAGAAATAAGACGGGAAGTAGCGCGAACCCGATTCTCTTCAAGCTAAGAACCTCCTGACTAGACGGTAAACATCAGCGCAAAACATGAGTGACCGGAAATGAACAGCTTTCCCGATGGGTCAATCATCCCCGGTTTTTCCATTGCCGTCAACGGAAAAAACTCCCGGTTTTGCAGCATTTCTCACTGGTTCGTAATGCGGGTTCGCACGAGTACTACATTCCGTTTAGCCGCGGGGAACAGAGGCTGATTGAAGCAGGTTACTTGTGGGGCAGCGTAACGCGCCGGATCAACTTCACAGCGCCATGCCCGAGAATCTGAGCCACTACATCGTCAGGCACCGGTTGATCTGTTTGGATGATGGAGATCGCCATGAGCGGTCCTTTGCCGGTTTGTTCGGACCCGGCTTCCTGCCGCCCAAGGGCAAAGTTCGCGATATTGATCCCGTTCTTGCCCAAGGAAGACCCGAGATATCCGATCACGCCAGGCACATCCTCGTTCTTCGAATACATGAGATTGCCGTCGAGCGTAGCCTCACACGAAATATTCTCAACCTGGAGCAGTCGTGGTTTGTTCAGCACAAGCGCGCCAACCGCCGAGAAATTCCCGCCTTCCGTTTCGAGCTCCAGGCGAATGGAATCCATTCCAGCCAGACCCGGTTCTCGCTGTTCAACAATCCGGAAGCCGCGGTCGGTCGCAAGCGGCATGGCGTTGATGAGATTAACCCGGTATTCGACGGACCGGCTCAACACGCCAGCCAAGCCGGCATTGCGCAGAATTTGAGTGTTGCTGTCGGCGAGCCGGCCGAAGTAAATGATGCGGATGGTGTGGATGTTTCCTTCCGCGATGTGGCTCAGAAACTGGCCAAGACGTTCCGCAAGGTCGATAAATGGTCCGAGCGTCTTGTATTGCTCCGCGGTAACCGCCGGCATGTTCACGGCACTCAAAGCAACACCGGTCTTCAGATATTCGGCCACCTGCTCCGCGATACGGATCCCCACGATCTCCTGGGCTTCTTCCGTCGAGCCTGCAATGTGCGGCGTTGCCACAATCGCGTCCACACCGAATAACGAAATTTCGCCGGGAGGTTCTTTCTCGAAAACATCCAGCCCGGCACCGGCGATTTTTCCGCTGTTCAGCGCATCTTGCAAAGCCTCTACATCGATAAGCTCGCCGCGCGCGCAGTTCACAATGCGGGCACCGGGTTTCATCTTTGCGAATGCCTCGGCATTCAACATATGCTCGGTTTCCGGCGTAAGGGAAACGTGAAGCGTGATGTAATCGCTCTGCTCGAAGAGCTCCGTCAACGGCTTTAACTCGACTCCGATATCTCTCGCCGTTTGCGGGCTGACATATGGATCATACGCAACCACTCGCATCTCGAAGGGCTTCGCGCGTTTCACAACTTCACGCCCGATGCTGCCCAATCCGACAATGCCTAAGGTCTTCCCGCGCAGCTCATTCCCGAGGAACTTCTTCTTCTCCCATTTGCCCGCTTTTGTGGAAGCGTTCGCCTGGGGAATGGAGCGCGCCATGGAAAGCATGAGAGCCAGCGTATGTTCGGCCACTGACACCGCATTCCCGCCCGGCGTGTTCATGACCAGCACGCCGGCGTCGGTCGCGGCAGGCAGGTCCACGTTGTCGACACCAACTCCCGCACGCCCGATGACGCGAAGCTTAGGGGCGCGCTGAAGCACTTCCTTTGTGACTTTCACCGCGCTGCGCACGAGGAGAGCGTCGCAATCGGCTAGATAGTCTCCGTAGGTCTTTGGATCAGCCTGGATAATCTCCCAACCGGCCTGTTGGCGCAGTACGTCTGCAGCCGCCGCAGCCAGCGGTTCAGCAACTAAAATTTTCATTTGTCGGGGGCGTTCAGCTACGCGAGCACAGCTTCTTTCGCGAGAGCCACTTCGGCGTACACATTCTGGACAGCCGCAACTCCGGCGCCGAAGCGGACCGGCAGCCCTTGCGCTGCAAGGATGATCTCGAGTTCCGCCACGACCGCGAACAAGTCATGGAAATCGAAGTAGCCGAGATGCGCGAAGCGGAAGATCTCGCCCTTCATGCTCCCCTGCCCGTTCGTGATGATGGCGTTGAAGCGATTGCGAAATTCTTTGATGATGACGCCCGAATCCATACCCTTCGGCGCACGCACCGCGGTTACGGAGGAACCGGGTGAATGCGAGAAGAGTTCAAGGCCGAGTTCCGTCATGGCTTCGCGAGTGGCGCGAGCAAGCAGTTGCGCATTCGCCACAAGCTTATCCATGCCAATCGATTTGATGTATTTCAGCGCTTCAGCAAACGCCAGCAAGAGCGCGGTGTTGGGCGTCCACGCCGACTCGCCGCCGGCCGCATTCTTCCGCTCGCGCTTAAGGTCGAAGTAATAACGCGGAGCCTTCGCAGTGTCCGCTTTCGTCCATGCCTTCTCGCTGATGGCAAGAAAAGCCAGACCGGGCGGAATCATGAAAGCTTTCTGCGAACCGCCAATTACGATGTCGAGCCCCCAACCGTCGATATCGAGCGGCATGGTCCCGACTCCGGTAATCGCGTCCACAACGAACAGCGCGTCCGTCCGTTTTACGGCTTCGCCCATCCGTTTCACGTCGTGCTGAGTGCCCGTGGAGGTTTCGGACGCTTGGACAAAGACGCCCTTGATGTTCTTGTTTTCCGCAAGCGCGCGCTCGACTGCTTCGGGCTGAACCGCATCTCCGTAAGGAGCCGTCAGGACCGTGGCATTCATGCCGAACGCTTTGACCAGGTCAACCCAGCGCTCGCCGAACTTGCCAGCCGAGCAAACCAGCACTTCATCTCCGGGTGAGAAGAAATTCTGTACTGCCGCTTCGAGGCCGCCAGTGCCCGAAGCCACTAGCACGAGCACATCGTTACCCGTCGCCAGAACGTCTTTCAGGTCCGAAAGAACACCCTTGTACAACTTGCGGAAATCCTCAGTGCGGTGATGGATATCCGACCCCATCATCGCGTGCAGAGCCGCCGGAAGCAGAGGAGTTGGACCAGGAGTAAGAAGACGTTGTTTTTTGATGTACATTACTGCGATTTGCCCGAAACTACTTGGTCTCTGAAGGAGATCCGAAGGGGAACAGGAACCCTCAGAATACCAGATTTCCGCCTGTTTCCAGGTGTGAGCAACGAGCTGTTTATTGCGTAGGAGCGGAATCCCTCACCGCTACCATCTGGTCGCTGGACCACTGCGCTATTCGATGCCGTGAATCACCGCGAGATCGCAAAACTCGTTCGGCTGGAAAATCACCAAAGCCATCAGCTACCAGCGTCGCGCGGTAACCCGCGGGCGAAAGAGGTGCGTTCGGGCACGCACCTCAGAACAGATTGAGTAAGTCCCGGGTTAAGGACCGGGCGTACCCACCGGAATCAGGAACCACTGTTGATTACTGCCGCCCACGTAATCGTATTGCTGGATCTGAATGCCGTTATCGCTCACGGATCCAGTGACGTCGAGGACACGACCGCTTCCCCGATTCACAATTGCGTAAGTACCGTTTCCGAGCGGATTCAGCGCCCATTGCTGGTTGGCGGATCCTAAGTAATCCCATTGCTGAATGAGCGTCGTAGCAAGGAACGAGCCACCCGTAACGTCCAGCACCTTCCCGCTCGCGGCATTCACAACCTGGAAGTATGTGTCGTCAACGGGAACCAGGAACCACTGCTGATTGATGGCGTTCAGATCCTGCCATTGCTGAAGCGGGAGCCCGTCGTCTTGAGCGCCGCTGGGAATATCCAGCACGCCACCAGTTCCAACGCTCTGAATTTTATAAGCCTGGAACGGGGTTTCAAAGCGCCACTTCTGCTGGTCGGCGCCCGAGTAATCCCACTGTTGAACGAGCGCACCGTTATCTGTTGAGGCGTTGAGTACATCCAGCACTTTGCCGCTCAGCACACTCACGATCTCGAAATAACCGTTTTCGACCGGAACGAGCGACCACTTCTGGTTGGGTCCGCCCAGGTAGTCGTACTGCTGGATCAGCGCTCCGTTGCTCGATGAGACACCCTGAACATCCAGAACCTTTCCGCTAAGAAGATTCATGATGGCGAAGGTTGTCCCGTTGTCTTCAGGAACAAGGGACCACCTCTGGTTGCGGGCGCCACTGATATAGCTTTGCTGGATGCCGGCGGCATCGGACGTCGACCCTCCGGTCACATCCAGCACTTTTCCGCTTAGCTTGTTAACGATCTCGAAGCTTGAAAAGACAGCGGCTGTTAAACCGATCGTCTGGGGTGATGAACTCGCATTGCTTGAAATAAGCAGAGATGCTGAGCGCACGCCAGTCGAAGTTGTCGGCGTATAGGTAATCGAGACTGTACAGCTCGATCCCGGAGAGAGGGTCGCCGGGCAATTGTGACTGAAAGAAAAGTCGGAAGCGTTCGATCCGGTTAACTGGACACCGGTGATTGCCAGCGGCGAACTTCCCGGATCACGGATCGTCACAGCCTTGGTCGAAGGAGTCATACTGCCGCCCACAGACTGTGATGCGTAGACAAGACTCAGCGGATTGACCAGGATCGGAGCATTCGCCAATCCGTTGATAGCAATTCCTTGAGACAGCGAAGCCACCGGCAGGGTGACAGTGTTACTGATGAACGCGTTCTGCGCTATGTAAACTGGCGTGTTCGCGTTCGAACCGAGATCGGACGGAACAACCATCTGCACAACGTAGCGGCCGATATTCCCAACCGGCAGGCCCGCGGCTACGACCTGCGCCGTTTCACCATTCATGGTGGCACTCACGGAATTGACCGCACTGTTTGGAGTCGGTCCGGTATGGCGCTGACCGCCCGCGGGGTTGACGATAGATCCATCGGGAGTCTGGACCAGGCCGAGACCGGTCGCGTCCATCTGGATCATCTCGCCCGGAACGGCAGGGTTCTGCGCCGTGATCGGCGAGTTCGGATTCACGTTGCAACAAGTAGTGCCCGTGTAGGCAGTGACCGTGACCGTGGCATTGGTGCTCGAGGAACCTGCAACCGTGATGCCCGAGCCCGCGGCGCCCGGTTGGCGGGCAGTTAGAACCACCCGGGTGAAAGCACCGCCGGGAGCGGCAGTGACATTTGGATCGGAAGCGATGAGAGCGTCCAGCCCATTCACAATGTCAAGGAGCGCATCGGTACTCTTCACCGTGTAGGTGTAGTTTGTTCCGGCAATTGTTATCGTCGCGGTGTCGTTGGCCGTGACGGTTCCGTCGATCGACACCACCGCGGTTGGGTTACCCGGCTGATGCGTGGCGCCCGTCGCCGCCCAAGGTCTCGGCTGATCCGGCGAAGCAGGTGCATCGAAAAGACCGGGGTTTGCGGGTGCGATATAAAGCGGAGCAGCCGTCGATACCGTCACGCTTCCGTCACCATGCACGGTACGAACGTACACGCTTGTGCTGTTTCGGTCAGTGTCCTGAAATGGGACTTGCGCCACCACTCGGTTCGGCGAGACAGCCGCAATCGGCGCCGGCACTCCATCCATGTAAACCTGCACGTTAGCCAAACTGGTCGGCAGATCTGCCGCAGCGTTCCTGGTTTCAATGCTGTAGGTGGAATCCGACAGGTTCGATCCATTGATCTCGACCAGCATCCCGGGAGCACCAGTGGCCGCAGTTCCCGCCGTCAGATAGGAACCGGAGGCCGTTACGGTCAGATTCAGCGAGTTGGACGCAGTCGCGGCGAGCGAGATAGCGTCAAAGGGAAGGTTGATGCCTTTCGAGCTCAAATAGAGCCCCCCGGTCCCTGCGCCCTGGAACAGAGCCGTTGCGTTTGTATCGCTCGCGTTGATCAATGCCACGAGCCCCTTGGCAATTGAATCCACAGTGTCGGTCGACTTCACCGTATACGTGTAATCCGTGCCGGCAATGGTGACTGTGACCGTGTCGGCGGCGACGATCGTCCCGGAAATCAGTACACTTCCTTCCTGCCGGATAATTTCGCTCGCCCAATTGACGACCGAGTTTGGCGGCAGTGCCGTATCAGCCGGCGTAAAAACAACGACCCGGCGATTGTAGGGGTCCGAAACGTAAAGATTAGTTCCGTCATAAGCGAGCGAGGTCGGCGACGGCGTCGTGTCCGGAGCGCCGGTGTTGTCGACTGCTGTGCTCGTAATATCTGCGGTTTGGCTGGTGACGATGTCGGTACCGAAATCGGGCTGGCCAAGCACCACATCCGCGTTCACGCCATTCGTAGTTGGAATCTGGTTAAAAATCAGAACGCGATCGTTCCCTCCGTCGGCGACGAAGAGCCGCCTGCCATCGGAAAGCGCAAAGCGGGGGAAATTCAGCGTATCGGCACAGATCTGAGCGCCATTATCGGCCGCGGCCGAACACAGCGCGGTCACAAAATTCGGCACGGAGGAAGTCATGTCGGGCTGGCCAATAACTACGTCGGCCGGCTGCGAGTTGCTTGTCGGAATGCTGTTCCAGATCAGCACCCGGTTGTAGCCGAGGTCGGCCACAAAAAGGTGAGTGCCGTCTGAAGTGACGCCAACAGGATTCAGCAGCCGCGAAGCGGTGGTCAAGGGATTGCTTCCCGCCGACACAGTGGGCGCGAACGCTGACGTAAAGTTCACTTGTCCCAGGACCAGATCGGCCGGCTGATTGTTCTGGGTCGGAATCGAGTTCCAGATCAACACCCGGTGGTTCTGAGTGTCCGCGACGAATACCTTTCCGTTCTGAATCCAGACACCCTGGGGCCCGCGCAAAGAGTTGGCGTTAACAACCTGGGGGCTCTGGAAGGAGGTGAAATTTGTCTGCCCGAGAACAATGTTCGGAGGAGTGGTGGAATTGCCCGGGATCGATGTCCAGATGAGGACTCTGTTGTTGTCCGTGTCTGCAACGGCAAGGATCCGTCCATCCGTCCCGACCGCAATGGGCGAGTTCATGCTTCCACCCGAACTCGTGGGAACATCGATCCGGCCCGGAACGGAGCTCTGGTAATTCGCCTGCCCTAAAACATTAAACGCGGGAAATGCGCATAGCCAGCACGATGCCGAAGCGTGAGATTTGGTGTTTAAGTCGTCTTTCGCACCCGGCATCGCAGTGGTGTCGAACATCATCACGCGATTATTCTGCGGAGTTGCTCCAAGCCGGTTGGAATCGGCCACATACAGCACGCCGTTGGCATAAGCTAATCCACTCGCACCGCCTAGGATGTACTGTTGAGTACTATTAAGACCTTGAGTGAAATTGAACTGACCCCATTCCGCGCGGGCTGCTTGCCCATTGATAAAATCTGCGGCTTGAAGTGTGGTCGCAAGTAGAGTCAGAGAGATGCATAGAGAAGTCTTGTTCAAACAAAGGCCCCAAAAATAGCTAAGTATAACAGCGGTTGGGACGTCCGACCCGCAAAGCCGGTTCCGTCGAAAGTGCTGCGAGTTCCGCCTGCCGGCAGCTTCCGGTGTGTACAATTTTGAGCGATGGCGCTTCTCGATCGAATACAACAAGACATGGTCTCGGCTATGAAGTCGAAGGACGAGGCTCGGCTTGGGGCTTTGCGCATGGTCAAATCCGCCCTGAAAAAGTTCGAAGTTGACTCGATGAAGCCTTTGAGCGAGGCGACCGAAATGCAAGTCCTCCAGACTCTGGTGAAGCAGAGAGTGGAATCGGCGGACCTTTTCCGAAAAGGCGGCAGGCCGGAACTGGCGGAAAAGGAAGAAGCGGAAATCCAACTTCTCGAGAGCTATCTCCCATCGGCACCCTCAGCGGCTGAATTGGAAGCGGCGGTGAATGCGGCCATCGCGGAGACGGGCGCTACCACAGCCAAGCAGATGGGTGCCGTCATGAAAGCCGCTTCCGCGAAGCTGGCCGGAAAACGGGTCGACGGTAAAGCTTTAAGCGAATTAGTCAAACAGCGGCTTTCATAATCTGACTCAGGAGCGCACCGTGTGCTCCGGCAAAGCCATACCGTCGCCGGACTCGTGCGCGTGTTCCAACCGGCCCTCCGGAACAAGGAACAAGCTGCCAACAATCGCGAGGAAGGAAAGCACGGCCAGGCTCAGCAGCCCATAGTCGAGCGAGTTCTCCGCCAATACTTCTCCGCCGGTTGACTGCCTGGTCAGAACTACGTACAGAACCACATGAAGGGCGGCACTGACCGAACCTATGACAACCGCGGAAACGGGAGACAACGCCCACAGCGTGAGAAGGGACGCCGCGGCAAACAGCAGCACCAGTGCGTACGTTCCCTGGTGAAGGATGGTGGATCCCGGTCTGAACATGAGTAGACACCAGACGACGATGGTACCGGCGATCACCAGCCAGAGCCGGAGCGCCGTTTTCCACTCGACGCTCCCGATTCTCCTCAGGCTGCCGATTCCAAGAGCAACTAAGCCGGACAGTAGCGGGCCCATGCAAGGTGACAGATAGAAGAAGTTCATCGCCCTCATTTCTGCCGCGAGCTTTGCAATGCCAGGACCGCTTCGAGAACCCGGATGAGCCAAGCCGGAGAGAAGGGCCCCAACATCTCGCCAGTACTCGCCCTGATGATCGACGATCGCCATTAGATTTTCGAAGCGGTTCGTAGCCCAATCGCGAACGGTGAGCTTACCGTATTCCGCGGCTGCAACCTGCCCGAAGGTGCGCGGGTCCGGCTCTTCCACACCCGCGAGATGGTATTTCAGAAGCCGGTCGCCAGGCGGTTCATAAAATTTCTGATACAACATCCAAGGCAGATAAAGCAGAAACGCGCTACCTAAAAGGAACGAAAAGAGTTTAACGTCGAGCGATCGCCTCAGCAGCAAGCGAGCAACGAGGATAGCCGCAATCGCAAACATACTTCCGCCATGCGAGAGCATTGCAAACGCCAACAATGCACCGGCGAGGACACCGACCGGCCATCGCCCTCGAGCAGCGGAACTGAATTCCGGTGAGAGCAATAACGCCGCGAAACCGAGTACGTAAGATGCGGCAAGCAGCTTAGGCCAGGTATAAAACGTGTTCAGGAAAATGAAGCCGTTACACAGGCAAACGAGCAGGATCAAGCTAATCGCGTGACGGCGGATTCGAAATGCCCTCAAAAGCAGCCATAGCGAAAGTATCCATAGGGACTGGGCAACAACGCTCATGACGGTGTACGGCAACTCGCGCACAAGATATCGCCGCTGCGACAAATACATTCCGGTTTGCAAGGGAGGCCGATCGCTTGAAAGCCAATTGGCCAATAGTGGCCTTTTGACATGCCCGTTTACCACACCTTCGGCAAATAGGTAAGGAATGGTGTTGTCGGTTGGAAGGGCGTGCGAAAAGCGCGTGCTGGCCGTCTCGAATGGACTCTCCAGGCCGCCGTAAACGAACCCCGTCGAGGCCACCAGAAGCGATGTCGCACCCACTAAGCCCACGGGCAGTAGAAGTTCCTTGAGCGCTTGCCGCCTTTGCGTGTCCAACGACCGGAAACTCCCGACGATGAAAATCGCGAAGACGAAAAGGCAATACCAGGTCACTCCACCTGCCGGCGGAAGGCGAGAAAAACCAAAGCCAGAATGCCAGATACCCGTCGAGGCCAACGGCTGCGAGCCCGCTCAATCCAATCAGAACCACGCTCCGGGTCCCGAGTCGCGCGGCCAGGAAGCACCCGGCATAAAAGGTCAAAGCGATCAGCAGAAAGCTCAGGATCAGCGGTTTGGCTACCAGCGATGCTTGCGTGGACCGGGTTCCAGCCTGTGCCGGCTCAGGACGGCTCACAGCCAGCCAACCTCCGTTGCCGACGGCCTGGTCCTCCGCGATCAAACGAACCGTTTTCCCGCGCCAGGAGGGCGGCACGGAGAGCTGATAGAAACGCCAGGCTTCACGCGGGAGATTGGTGATCTGGATCGGAAGAGTTGATTTGTCTTTTTGATTCTCCAGCTTCAAAGTAAGGCCGGGCTGGGATGGATAACCCGCCAGATACAAGCCCAGCGTCTCCGGCGCGGAGAATGGTGTCGACTTCAGGAATCCGGTATTTCGATCTCCGCCCTTGTCGCTGCAGTAAGAGCCCCAGATCTCCCGGTTCTGAGGCGCTTTCTTGAAATCGGTGGAGTCCCGGTAGTAAAACCCGTCCGGGCAGAAGCCCTGGGACTCCGCAACGAACGAAGGCGGCTGACTAGCGTCTAAATGGTAGGCCGCGCGGGCCGGAAACTTCAAGAAAAAGGTAACCGCTGCGACGGTTAACATCGTACGTAAAGCAGACTGCAAGACTAAGAGTGTAACGGAGGCGCGCAGGATGTGACCCCGGCAGTCTCTTCTTGCAAAAGTGAACCACATGCGGAAACCGCCCGGACCACGAGGCTTGGATGTTCTAGGATTCTTTGGGCTCAAGAAAGCGTCGAGCACGCTCGGCTTTCTCCAGAACACGGCGCGGACCTTCGGTCCGTTGTCATACTTCCGCGTCTTCCATCAGCACACGTATTTCGTCAACGATCCCGAGTTGATCAAAGAGGTTCTCGTCGTTCAGCAGCATCGGTTCGGACGCGATGTCGGTGCCACGGTGTTGCGGGAACTTGTCGGGAACGGTGTCCTGACGCTCGAAGAGCCGCGCCATCGTGAGCGCCGCAGGATACTGCAGCCCGCCTTTCATCGCGACCAGGTCGGCTCGTACCTCGAAATCATTGGCAATGAATCGAAGCGGCTTTTGCCCGGATGGGAGGAGAGAGCGGAAATCGATGTGGGCGAGGAGATGCGCCGCCTCACGCTCTCGGTCATCGGAAGCTCCCTTTTCGGCCCGGATTTCCCCGACAGCGCCGGGCAGATTTCCGCCGTTCTGGGCCGGGTGATGAAGCGCGCCGGCCGGATTGCGCCGCTTGTCACGTTCCTGAAGCCCGTCGCTCGCGCTTACCGTCGCGTTGCGCCACGCGGCCCAAGCCTCTTTTTCGAACCGCAGCGCAAGGAACTGGATGCCGTTCTTCAGCCTCTAATCGATCGCAAGCGGCGTTCGGATTCGAAGGACGTACTGTCTCTCTTGCTCGGCCAAACGGAAGGCGATCTCGAAGACGAGGACGTTCGAAACGAGATGGTGACTTTTGTGCTCGCCGGGCATGAAACCACGGCCACAGCTTTGACCTGGGCCTGCGATCTTCTCGCAGCGGAACCCGAACTACAGGCTCGTCTGGCGGCGGAAGCGGAATCCGTTTTGGGAGGCGGTGCCGTAAGGCCCGAAGATCTCGCGCGGCTCCGCTACGCTTCGCTTGTTTTCAACGAGACTTTGCGGCTCTACCCGCCGGCGCCTCTGTTCGGCAGACGCGTCCAGGAGCCCGTCAGGCTGGGCGACTACGACTTGCCGGTAGGCGCAACCGTCCTTCTCAGCCCCTACGTAACCCAAAGAGACCCCGCAAACTTCGAAGCTCCGGAAGAGTTCCGGCCCGCGCGTTGGGAGCTTGGGAGCAACACACTGCCAAAGTTCGCTTTCTTCCCATTCGGCGGCGGGGCCAAGATGTGTATCGGCGAACCACTCGCCCGGACGGAAGGCGTCCTGATTCTGGCGGAGCTGATGCGCCGTTACGAGTTCGAGTCTGTCAGCGGCCGACGCGCGCAGCCGACAGCACGAGTGACACTCCGGCCGGCTCAGCCCGTTCTCCTGAGAGCCAAGCTCCGGCAAAGAGCACGGGAGCTAACCGCTCCGGCACAGTCTTATTGAGTCAGTTCAGTGTGGCGTTTCCGCGGGCAAGCTCCGGGCGTATCTTCCTCTGCACCTTCGCAATCGCTTCGGCAAAGTCGCCGGCATTGTGCAGCGTGAATACTGTCCCGTGACAGGCGTTTGTCAGATGGTGAATCGCATCCGGGAATTCGCTGCCGGGCAGCGCAGAAAACTTGAAGTAAAAAATCGGGCGACCTGTGGTTTCACAAGAGCTGAGCATTTCGCGAGGAAGCTTGTCGAGTATGCGAGCGCTCGGCCCCAGAAAGATAATCGCCTCAGGCGGAGTTTCCCGCTTCATCTCCGCGCTCACCAGGCTCGTCAGCAATTGAGACCAACCGGTTTGCGCGAGACCACGATAAGAGACCGTTCCCAGTTCCAGATCCTGTAAGGAGCGGAAGAGCTTGCGGAAGCTGTGCCGGGTGAAGTTCTCGTCCTGGAAGATTTCACGCTGTTGGTCCAGATTAAAGGCCGTCACACCTGCCGACTCGGGGTGCAGCGTGCGCAGCAGCGAACTTAGTGAATTCATGAGGAAGGCACGATCCCAGGCGCGCAGGCTGAGCGCTTTCGGGAACAGCGGCGCTGCGTCGAGGAGCACATCGATCCGGGGCCCCTTTTCACGAGACTCAGGATTATCCGACCAGAACGAGACCGATGCCGAAGCGGCCGTATTCGGCGCCATGGCCGGTGTCACCATCCGTTCTTTTCCGTGCGGTTCCGCCTTCTCTTTCCAGCTTTTCCGGAAGAATCTGTTGCGGTCGTCCATTACCAGCAGGTCGACCGGGTACTCGCCTTCGCCCACCGTGAAGACGCCGCTCCATTCTGCCTGTTCATGAAAGCGATTCCAGTGAAAATCTGCGCTGCGCTTGGGTGGAATCGTTGGCAGCATGAAGTGTTCGCCCAGGATGACGGATGCGCCTCCTGCCGGCCTGACACGGACGTAGGAAACGACCTGACTGGCGCGGCCTTCAAACTGCGCCAGGGGACAGTCGACGATGTAGCGAACTTCGAACCGGAACGCGAAATTCAGAACGGCGGGGAAGGTCTGCACATGGCAGTTGAGCGAGTCTCCCGGCGAGCGGTCGTCCATCGCCTGTTGCACCAATTGGGCGTCCGCCGCCCGTTCGATTGGGTATTGCGCCCCTGCCACGGTGGCAATCAGCACCAGTATCAGACTCGAATTGCGAACGCTCTGCAGAACGCGCGTCTCCCCGGCTTTGATTCGATTGTAATGGCTCGGAGTCGAGCCGGAGAGTAATTCGTACTAATTATTTCTGCGGTTCGTATCGACTCTGTTCCGCCACGTCCGAAATAAGAGCGGACTCCCGAGGAGAACCCCCATCAACAGCAGCGGAAGCGTACCCGGTTCGGGTGTCACGACACCGTTCTCGGGCGGAGCGACGGCGACTACGGTAGTCGGGTTCGTATTGGCATTGGAACTTCCCGTCAGGGCAGGATAGAAGAGGCTGTTGCCAAGAAACGGACCGCCGCCGGGGCCTCCGGAGGAAGATCTAAATCCGTATGGCGCTTCCGAACCTCCGGTTGCGCCACCCAAGCTCAATCCTGGTTTGGAGACGGGGGCGGGCGGGGTTAGCGATGAAACGAGATCGCCAGGGTTTGCCGGAATGAAAAAGTCCGCTTCCGGTGCCAACGGAACAGGACCGGCGGCTACGAGCGAGGGTTTCGGTCCATCCGGGACATCCAGAGCTTCATCCGTCGGATCGTTCCCGGTAACGACTGGCGCTTGCGGTTTGGGTGAAAGCCGGTTCCCGCAGCGGGTTCTGGCAAGATTTTGGCCGTCCGTCAGCACGGCTTCTCCTGCCGGGATACGGCGTTTCGTTTTTGTCCAGAAAACCTGGTCCGATTTGCGGTAAGACACATACATGAATGCGTCTTTCGGCATGCGGATAGTGGTAGCCGAAGAAGCAAATCCGGCATAGTGACGGGCCACCACAGCGTCTACGTTGCGCGCACGAGCAAGTTCCTCGCCCGAGTAGGCTCCGCCGTAAATGACCGAAAACGGATACGCTTTACGATCGGCCCTGGCTTCGACTGAACGAAGCGCGGACCCGGCGGGCACGATCATGTTCGCGAATTTTGAGACCGGGGTTCCGCGCCAGAAAAAGACGGCAACCAAGAGCAGAACGGCAAGAACCACACACGAGCGGACACTCGAAGGCCGGTCAACTCTTTGAGTTTCCGGGTTTACCAATCGGGCCCTCGGGTTCTGAACACGTAAAAGAGTGTCGGCTTTGCACAGGATTTCTCCTGGGAGGGCCAAAACGCCCGAAAAATGGCCTGCCAGACGTTGGAATGTAAGGTGTACCGCATCTAAAGGCAGCGCTGCCAAGCGCCGATAGACAGTTGGTGAGAGTCAGCTTTCCTTGCGTTCTGGTCTTGTGCTTAGGCGTCGGCTGCGCCATCGGGCAGAGTCAAGGGCGAGATCCTCAACCCTGGATCAAGCTCACCTCCGCGAAGTTCGAGCTCTACACGGATGCGAGCAGCCCCAAAGCAAAGGAACTGCTGAGTGTCTTCGAAGCAGCAGAGTCTACGGCCTTTCGCGGTGCCGAAGCGGGAACGCAGGAAACGGGTAAACCCCTCCGAATCATCGCGTTCGCTAACGAAGAGGAGTACGCTCCTTTCCGTTTAAAATCAGCCGCTGTCGGCCACTATCTGCATGCCAGGGAACGCGATTACATTGTTCTGGCGGATGCCGAACCGGAACACTACCAAGCCGCCGTTCACGAATACACGCATTACGCCGTCAACCGGGCAGGCTTGCATCTACCCCTTTGGCTGAACGAGGGAATAGCCGATCTGTACTCGACCACGACGGCTAAAACCGGGACCTCACTGCTGGGCGCCCCGCTGGAAGGGCGGCTTTCGACTCTGGCGAAGAACCAATTAATTGAACTCCGGGATGTGTTTGCTGTCGAGCGCGTATCCTCGCTTTATAACGATCCGCAGAGTATGCCTCTGTTTTATGCGGAGAGTTGGGCGGTCACCCGGCTGCTCGCATTGGACGCTCGCTATGCCGCAAAATTCCCTGAACTCTTAACGCAAGTAAGCAGCGGGCGCTCGACTGCGGACGCGCTCTCGAGCCTTTACGGAGTGACTCCCGAGCAGATTGGGGCGGAGCTGCCAGCTTACATCCGTCATATGCAGGGCGGCCGTCCGGTAGCCGGTATCGCCGGGAACGGAGACCAGGCGGAACCGAAGCAGACAGGCGTGTCTGAGTTTGAGCGGCGTATGATCTGGGCCGACCTGCTGGCCGCCCACCGTTCGACCGCTGCGAAGGCCAAAGACTTATTGCTCGAACTGGAAAAGAGCTATCCGGCAGAGCCGGCAATCCAGGAACTGTTGGGCCACGTGGCGTGGAACGCGAAGCAAACAGGCGAAGCCCAACTTCGCTGGGCCAAAGCGATCGCACTTGGGTCAGTTGATTTCGAAACGCTCTACCGGATGGCCCTGGTAATGCATGGAAACGGCGCACCGTCGTCGGAGGTTATTGCGCTGATGGAGAAAGCAATCCAGGTAAACCCTGGGTGTGATGAAGCGGTCTACAATCTCGGCGTACTCAAGTATGGAGATGGGCAATACCAGGGTGCAGCGCAAATTCTGCTGCGGGTGCAAAAAGTCACGCCCGAACAGGCATACACCTATTACTCCGTGCTGGGGTACTGCCAGATGAAAATGAAGACCTTCGATCGCGCGAAGGCCTTCCTGTTGAAAGCGGCCGAGTCCGCCCGTACCGCCGAAGAGCAGGCCGAGAACTCCCGGATGCTGCAATTTGCGACGGCTCGTGCGGACTAGGGCGCCAATTTGGATCAGTGATAGGCTACCAGCGAATTAAAGAACAGCTTGAACGACTGATAGCTCTGGGCCCGGTACTGCGGACGCATGCCAAACAGCACAATATGCCCTTCCCCGCTCTTCGCATCGACAATGGCGCTCTTGTTCGCCAGCAACTTCCCTCCGAGCAGCCATCCTGAGGCCAGAATGTCATCGGACGGGTAGGTTGCAATCGAGGGTTGATCGGTCGTAAACGCCGGACTCTGTTCGCTCCAGATCGTAATATGCTCGGGCAAACCTCTGGTGAGGGGACTGGACAGGTCAAGATTCACGTTCAGCAGCGATCCGGGCGAGTAGAAATCGCCCCGGGTGTTGCCCTCGCCTCCTCTGCCGCCACGCACCGCCACCGCCAGCACCGCGTCTGCCGGATCCCTCTGCACCCGGTGCGCCGGCCCGGTCCCCGCCGGCATTCGCGACGCGCCCGCCCAGAACGTTCGTCGCCTGTGCTCCCAGATCCGAAATGCAGAATTCGCTCGCGTGGTTGAAGCACAGCACGGTTCCGCCGGTACTCGCAAACTGCTTCAGGGCAGCCACTCCTGCCGTGCCGACGCCGCCCGTGTATTCATCCGGCATTGAGCCTTTCCGGTAGCCGTTCATCGTCGCGCCTGCCGCCTGGTCGGGGAAGATGATGACGTCATATTTCCCGCGAAGGTCGCCCGCCTGAATGTCGGCGTTTGTGACGTTCTTATAGTCGAAGCCGAACTTCTCGAGCAGCCAGCGCGTCCAGCCTTCGTCCATGCTGGCCATCCAGCTCTTATAAAGAGCGACTCGCGGAGCGGGAACCACTTTCCACCCAGCGCCTTTATCGGTCGGCGAGAAATCGCCCGTCTGTTCATTGCGCCAGACCTGCTTGCCCGATTTCCAGAGGGCTGCTACCGTGCGCCACGAGTCCGTGTCGGCGGCCGCATAAGCCGTCTGCGGAGGTGCGTCGAACGGGAACGATTCCTTCGCGAGAGATCCTTGCGGCATCGCGTCGACCGTCTTCACATCCACACCAAACAGGAGCGGAAGCGTTTCGGCCGTCGTGTCGTAGGGGCGCTTGGGCGGACCGCCGGGATAGAGATGCTCGTCCGGATAGTTCTGCCGTTCGAGCAGCGCTTTCGCCCAACTGCTATAGGGCTGTTGCATGGAAATGACGTGGTCGCCGTTTGATGCTTTCTGAATCTCGACCTGTCCGAACGCAAGCGTCTCGAGCATGCGGCGAGTCGCTCCCGGATCGCGCTGCTGGGCGGAAATGATGAACGCCGCCGGAGTGGTACGGGCTATCGCACGCTGGCCAACCTTGTAGAAGTTGCGCAGCATGTCTTCGCGGTGAATGGCGGCGTTGTACAGGCACGATTCAAATGCAATCTGCTGGTAATCGATGATGTCCCGCAGATGCCAGGTGCCGCCTTTCCAGGGTTCCAGGTAGTTCCAACTGCGTTCCTGGGCGTTGTAGCCGAGCGGATGAGTATCCAGCTCGTCGAACTTGATTTCGATGGGGCTGGCGAGCTTGGCGCTGGCGGACTCCGTCAGGATGCGCAGGCCGCCGTGGAACGACTGGTAGTGCCGTGACGGCGTCCAGAAATCGTAAGCAGCGTGGATCGCTACGCCCATCTTGCCGGCCGCAGTCAGGTCCGTCGCCATGGACGTGCCCATCATGTTCATTTCCTGCGAGAGGATGGCGTCTACGTTGGGCTCGATCGGATCCAGCCATGGCGGGATGAAGATCCGCGATGCATTGGCGCCCTGCTGATGGACGTCGTAGACGATCTCCGGGTGCCAAACGTTCTGGATCTGGCCGATGGTCGCGCGTGTTTCGGGTTGCGAGAAGATGTACCAATCGCGATTGTTATCGTGGCCCGTGTAGTGCTGCCATAGCTCCGGCGGCTGGGAGCCTTCGAAGGGCGTATTCAGCGTCTTGCGATACCAGCGCGTGACGATGTCGACCCCATCCGGATTCTGCGACGGCACCAGAATCAGGATGGTATTCTCCCGGATCTTCTGAAAGCGCGGCGAGTTGTCCGTGAGCATCTTGTAAGCGAACTCAACCGCGCTATGAGTGGAAGCAACTTCCGTGGCGTGAATGGAACACGTCATCAGCACGATATTCTTGCCTTGCGCAAAAAGCGCTTCGGCCTGGTCCGGCGGCGTGATGCGGGGGTCCGCCAGACGGCGCTGAATATCGAGATACTTATCCAGTTGCTTCATCGTTTGCGGAGAGCTGATGATCGCCTGGATGAAAGGGCGGCCTTCGGCCGTCTTGCCGATCTCCTTCACACGGATGCTGGAACTGGATTTTTCAAGCTTGTAGAAATAAGAGACAACCTGGTCCCAATCGAGGAGAACGCGGTCCACTCCAATCGGATGGCCGAAATGGCTCTCCGGAGTGGGGACGGCGGCGAATGCAAGCATTCCGGCAAGAGCCGCGAGACTGAAAACACGAGGAGCAGCTCGCCGGAAAATCGCTTTGATCGGGTCTTTACGCAATGACACTTCCTTATCATTGAAGAAATTCGGGTTCTTCATGATAACGGAGGTGACTGGCTGGAGCCGGCCGCGAGCATGCGCCGGTTCAGCTATGCGTTGAGGCAGAAAAATCAGCGCGGATTTATTTCTTTGCGTCTTCGCGCTTCGCCTCATCGGCATGAGGCTTGGCAGAATCGTCGAGCTCTAAGATGCGTACGACGGTCGGATTGTGATCATACTGGCTGATCTTCCGAGGTTCGGTGTTCGCGTCCTTGAATTTCGCTTGCAGTTGATAGTCGATGGTGAAGCTGAGGTCATCGAAGCTATAACGGCCATCAGTCTTCGTGATGAATGTGACCTTCGAGTTCGTCTTCGTGTTGGTGAGCGTTACCAGCGCACCCTCAATCGGCCGGCCGGAGATATCCACCACCTTGCCGCTTACATCGCGCGAAGTGGGAGCCTTGTCCTTTTTCTTAACGAACGGCCGATGATTGTCCAGGAATACGTCCGGCTGGTTCGCCGGATTATTGTTGGTGGCTTGCGCGCCCGCAAGACCGGCCAGGACTAGAGCTGACGGAAGGAGCAGTCGCATGCCCATCGAAAAAACCTCACAAGGGGAACTACCTAGAATGGTAGCAGCGACGGCGTCCCGATGGGGAGAGTTGCCGCCGGAACATTCTGCCATGTCGTTTCTTCAAGCTCGCGTACTGTGCTTCGAAAGCCGCCGGGAAAAGGAGATTGCCGAACTGGTTCGCATCAATGGCGGGCAGCCCTCGGTAGCTCCTGCGCTGCGCGAGATTCCGATCGAACAGAATGGCGACGCATTCTCTTTTGCCGATCGCCTCTATCGCGGTGAGTTCGACATGGTCATTTTCCTCACGGGGGTGGGAGCACGCTATCTCGGCAAAGTGCTTTCGACGCGAGAGGACGAAGGGCGGCTCCCCGCTGAGCTGCGAAAAGTAACGGTGGCCGTGCGCGGTCCTAAACCTATGGCTGTCATGAGGGAATGGAACGTCCCCGTGGCCGTGCAGGTTCCGGAACCGAATACGTATCGTGAACTGCTCGAAGCCGTCCGCGAAAGGCCGGAGCGATCGGTTGCATTGCAGGAATACGGCCGGACGAATCACGCTCTGGTCGAGGGTCTACAAGCCCAGGGCAGAACGGTGACAACGGTGCCTGTCTACCAATGGGCGCTGCCGGCCGACATCCAGCCGCTGGTTCGCTCTGCCGAAGGGCTTTGCCGGGGCGAGTTCGAGGCCGTCATCTTCACAACAGGGGTCCAACTCGATCATCTGCTCCAGGTGGCGGAAGAGCTTGGGAAACGCGACGAGGTGATTGAAGCGCTGCGCAAGACCTTCCTCGCGTCCATCGGGCCGACCTGCACGGAGAGTTTGCAAAGCCAAGGTTTGACGCCCGATCTCGAACCATCTCACCCCAAGATGGGCATTCTTATCCGTGAAGCTGCTACTGAAATTTGAGGAAAGCCGCATCGGCACCCGGCCCCGGTGCTCGCGACGATAGCAACGAAGCGACGGCCAATCACTTCTAACAGCCGTGAATTTCTGCCTTTCCTCTCGCGTCCTTTGTTTGGCTGCTGCTTGCGGCCCTTCTGAACGGAGCTGCACCGCAAAGAACAGCGCCCGCTCCGGACAGCGGGACCGAAGTGATCACAATTGATGGCAACGCGGACGCCCATCCGTTCCCTCACATGTGGGAACAAACCTTCGGATCAGGGCGTGCCATTCTCACGCTTCGTGAGAGCTATCGTGCCGATTTGAAGGCCGTAAAGAACATCACGGACTTCAAATACGTCCGATTCCATGCCATCTTCCACGACGAAGTGGGAGTCTATGACGAGAACTCTGCCGGGGAACCGATATACAACTTCTCGTACGTTGATCAGATCTACGACGGACTACTCGAGAACGGCTTGCGCCCATTCGTGGAGCTCAGTTTCATGCCGCGAAAACTGGCGGCGAACTTAACTCCCCACCCGTTCTGGTACAAACAGCTTCCGTCGCCGCCCGAAGGATCCGAAGAAATGGTCGGCGCTGATTCAGGCTTTCACAAAACATCTTGTCGATCGCTATGGAAAGGGCGAAGTCGAGCAGTGGTACTTCGAGGTTTGGAATGAGCCGAACATCGATTTCTGGAACGGCGAACCCAAACAGGAAACCTACTTCGCACTGTACGACGAAACAGCAAAGGCCGTGAAGTCGGTGGATCCTCAACTGCGCATCGGCGGCCCGGCGACCGCGCAGGCAGCATGGGTAGACAAGTTCATCGCCCACTGCACGGAGAACAAGATACCCTTCGACTTCGTGTCGACTCATGTTTACGGGAACGAAGCATCACAGGATGTGTTCGGACGGGCAGAGAACATTACGCGCCGCGACATGGTGGCAAGAGCGGCGGCGAAAGTCCACGATCAGGTGAAAGCGTCGGCAGCTCCGAACACGCCCATCATCTGGTCCGAATACAACGCCACGTACATGACGCAGCAGGAAGTCACTGATAGCCCGTTCATGGGACCGTGGCTCGCGAACAATATCCGCGAGTGTGACGGGCTGGCAACGATGATGTCCTATTGGGATCTTTCGGACGTCTTCGAAGAGCAAGGCGTTGTCAAGACTCCTTTCTACGGCGGCTATGGATTAGTGGCTGAACGCGGGAATTCCCAAAGCGGCATTTCGCGCCTTCGAACTCCTGCACAGGTTGGGGACTCAGCGGTTGGCGAACAGTTCTGAGAATGCACTCGTCACGAAGCGCGACGACGGACGGATGGTCGTGGCGCTCTGGAATTATGCAGAGCCTCACGAGAAGGGCGCGGACAAATCCTTCCAGTTGAAAGCGAGCGGCATTCGAGCGAAGAAATATCGGATGCAGTCTGTCGGCCCGGGAAACGCGTCTTCACTCGAGGCTTGGATTGCGATGGGCAGCCCAGCGTATCCGACCGCTTCGCAGATCAAGGATCTGATCAAAGCGTCACAATTGACGCCCGCCAAAGAATACTCGGTCGCGAAGCCCATCACGTTAGCGCCTCAAACTCTGGCTATTTTGGAGCTAGAACGCTGACGGGGTCAGAAGACTGCGCAGATTCACTACATCGCCGATGACGAAGACGGCCGGGCTTTTCACTTCAATATTGCCGGCAGCGACTTCGGCCAACGTGCTTTCGACCGTTTGCTGTTCCTTCAAGCTCCCCCGGTACACGAAGGCAACCGGCTGAGCGGCTGGTCGGCCCGCAGCGATGAGCCCTGACGCGATAGCCTGCCGGTTTTTCACGCCCATCAGGATCACTAAAGTATCGACGGAGGCGTAGCGCTCCCAGGCATGGCTTGCGCCTTCCTGGCAATGACCGGTCACTACCGCGAAGCTCTGGGAGACATTTCGGAAGGTTAAGGGGATCCCGGCCAATCCCGGAACAGCTATGGCCGACGACACTCCGGGAATCAACTCCACCCGGATTCCGTGCTTCAGGGCCAGTTGCCACTCTTCGGCGCCGCGCCCGAACACAAGAGAGTCGCCGCCTTTGAGCCTGCCAACCGTTTTCCCCTGCAGGGCCCGATCGCGGATCAGGTCGAAGATTTCTTCCTGGCGCAGTTCCTGCTCGCCCTGGTGCTTTCCGACGTAGACGCGCTCGGAGTCAGGCCGGGCCATACGCACGATGTCCGGATGAACCAGGCGGTCGTAGAGAACGACGTCGCACTCGCGCAATACACGAGCGCCCTTCAGAGTCAGAAGCTCGGGATCGCCGGGACCGGCGCCGATCAGGTAGAGCGACCCGATGCGGGAGTGGGAAGAGGGGTCTATAGCAACAGCTTAGCGGCTTTTCAAAGCTGAACGAGGTCGCTGATGACCTCAAAGCGAAACCCGTGATCTTTGAGCACCGGAACGATGACCCGGAGCGCGCGAAGCGTATTCGAAACGTCCGGCCTCTCCTGCACTCCGCGAGCGTCGTGCAGACAAATAATGCCGCCCGGTGTGATGCGCCGGAGCACATGGTCGGCGATTCGCTCTGAAGGCCAGCGCATATCGTTCCCCATGACGGTCCACATCACGCCCAACAGCGCCAGCTTTTGTTGCACCTCGCGCAGTCCCATCCAGCGAAACCCGTAAGGAGGGCGCATGATCATCGGTGCTATGCCGGTCTCTTCCGTGATGACCCGTTGGGCCTCGGTGAACTCGCGCTCAATAAAGTCCGCCGACTTGAACGGCAATGTCGGGTGAGAGTAGCTGTGATTTCCCAGTTGGTGGCCCGCCGCCGCGACCTGGCCTGCGATCTGGGGATGGCGACGGACATTGAGCCCGCACTGAAAAAAGGTGGCCCAGACATTTTCACGGTCCAGGTATTCCAGGATGTCCAACGTGCCTTCACTCGGTCCGTCATCAAACGTCAAAGCGACAGTTCTGCGCCGTCCTGGCCCGCGGTACACGGAAGGCCCGAAAATCTGAGACGTGCGCGAGAGAGTTCCGTAGGCGGCGGTCGCGGACATGGCCCCGAGAACTCCGCTGGCCGCAACACCAGCTAATTTGAAACCACGCATTTTCAACAGCCTACCACTGTGAGGTGGTTGTTCTGAAAAGGGCTAAAAGCCGGCTTTCTCTCGTGGTGGCGCGCTTGCATGAAAGTCCTTTCGAACAAGTTCGGTATATGAATCAATAAGTTCCGCAACGCGTGAGTGGTCCGGCGATCTTACAACGATTCCCACGTGATGCCGTTTTTCGAGTTTCCAGACAACTTCAGGATCTGAGAATACCGAAGTGTCCGGCCACTCTTGCCGGGCTAGAGATACTAGTAGCCCTGCGTACTCACTCCGCAATTCTGGTACGGAATATGACGAGCCTAGAACAATGGAACATTCCAGTTTAGCCCACTCCGCCCACAAATTAAGCCCGGTTCCCGCTTCGATCAACTCGGAAATATGAGCTCCGCCCACACGGGCAGACGTTTCCAGGAACAGAATCTCGCCGGTCTCGCGTGACCGTATGAACTCCGTATGAGAAACGCCATCGACCAGCCCGAAAGTCTCCAGTACTGAACCGTTGATTCCCAATAGCTCACCGGCGATCTTTGAATTTCGAGGAAGAAGCCTGGTAGTGAACACACCGCCGCCTTGCGTGACCTCGAGCGGAGGCGTCCCGTAAGCGCTGGCGAACGCGGCGACAGCTTTGCCGCCCGACCAGATGGAATCGACGTGGAAAATGTCACCGGGGACAAACTGCTCTAGGAGGTAGAAGGACTGCTGGTCCCCGAGGGCGTGGATCTTCTCCCAAGCTTCTTCCCGGGTTGCGATTTTGCTGATTCCAATGGCCCCGGCCATCAGCCGCGGCTTGAGTACCCAGGGAGGCGGGACAGAATCGACAAAGCGCGTGATATCGATGTAGTTTGTTGTGCTGGTAAATGCCGGGACACGGATTCCAGCCGCCTGGGCACCGGTACGCATCGCCAGCTTGTCCCTGAACCAGCGCGTGGCAGATTCGCCCATCCCGGGAATCCGGAAGTGTTCACGGATCAGCGCGGCCTTTTCGAGGTCGAAATCGTCGAGCGCTACCACCCGGTCAAGCTGAACATGGCGGCACAGGCGAGCAACGGCCACAAGCATGTCTCCGAGATTCCACTCGCTTTGATCGCCGGGCATGAACAAAATGTCGTTCAGACTTTCCCTAGGCCAAGCCGTATCCTTTAAGGAACTCGACGTGAGCAGGTAAACTTCACAGCCCAGCCTTTTGGCTTCGACCAAAAAGCGGTGACCCTTCTCATAGCTCGCCAGACACAGTAGTTTCGGCGTCCTTGTGCCGCTGTTCGGAGAGATATCGCTCATTAGCCGTCAGACAACAATAACTTTCTACGTTTAACAACGGTAATCTTCTTTAGGAAGGCTGTCTAGCGACCTAGCCAGCACGAACGGGTACTAACGGTCATGCAGAATATAAAACAAAAACACCTTCTGGGAACGCGCTGGTTCCATTGGATTAACTTTCCGCTGCTTTTCATAATGATCTGGAGCGGGATGCTCATCTATTGGGCCTTCCCGACCTACAGCCTGGGGCCGATCCACTTCTTTCCCCGGTGGATTTATGCTCTGTTCAACATCCCCCAGCGGCTGGCCGAAGGGATGGCACTCCACTTCTTTTTCATGTGGCTGTTTGTCATCAACGGCGTGCTTTACGTCGGTTACACGCTGGTTTCAGGAGAATGGCGCTACCTGGTTCCGCAGTCATTTTCGGCTTTCAGCGATGCCTGGTCCGTGCTGTTACATGACCTCCGTTTAAAGAAGGATCTTCCGCCCCAGGAAAAATACAATGCAGCCCAACAAATTGCATATACCGCTATCGTGGTGATGGGAGCAGGCTCGGTCCTGACCGGCTTAGCCATCTATAAGCCGGCACAATTGAGTTGGTTGACTGCGCTGTTAGGCGGGTACGAGACCGCGAGAATGTTCCACTTCACACTGACCGTCCTGTACGTTCTTTTCTTTGCACTTCATGTTTGGCAGGTGGTGGTTGCAGGCTGGAACAACTTCCGGAGCATGGTGAGCGGTTGGGAGGTAGTCAATGAAGAAGAACGAACTCCGGCATCCTGAGCTGTCGCTGTCCGACGAGGAATCCCGGCGGGTCATGCGGGACAAGACTCGCAGGAGTTTTCTGGTGGGTGGTATCGCCGCTCTGGGCGCAGTAGGCGCTTACGAATGGATCACCCACGCTCCGTCACAGGATGACGTGCCATGGCCGCAGCGGCGGGTCCTCGACTTCAACGGGCGGCTCTCCAAAGCGTACTTAAGCGACAACCACCTGATGGCCACTTATCCGCCGGAGAAAGTGGGCGGCGTAAAACCAAACGGGAATTATGGGATGGAACAGCCGTTGCAGCCCGGCGAATGGAAGCTGCAAGTCACTGCGCCCGGCCGTGAACCGGCTATTGTCACCCTCGCTGATATCAAGCAGTTGCCCAAAACCGAGGTCATCACCAGGTTCGCCTGTATCGAAGGCTGGAGCGGCATCGCTCACTGGGGAGGCGCGCGATTCTCGGAATTCACGAAGAATTTCTTCGGTCCGGGCCGGCCGGTTCCCGCTTACGTCTATATGGCCACTCCGGACGGCGAATACTACGTCGGTCTGGACATCAAGAGCGCTCTCCACCCCCAGACCCTGCTTGCGTATGAGCAGAACGGCAAGCCGCTCGAGGAGCGCCGGGGCGCCCCATTGCGCCTGGCAATTCCGGTAAAATACGGCATAAAAAATATCAAGCGGATAGGTCTTATCCAGTACACTGACAAACGCCCCTCCGATTACTGGGCCGATGACGGTTATGACTGGTTCGCGGGATTGTGAGTAATGCCGGAAGCGAAACTCTATTGCGGAACTTCGGGATTTGCGTATACAAGTTGGAAGCCGGATTTCTATCCGGAGAAGCTTCCCAGTAGCAAATTCCTGTCTTATTACGCGACCAGGCTGAACGCGGTCGAGGTGAACTACACGTACCGGCGGCTGGCGTCGGCCGCTACTTTCGAGAAATGGATAGCGGCCACCCCAGACGAGTTCATGTTCCTTCCCAAGGCCCACATGAAGATCACCCACCAATTGAAACTGGTGGAAGCGGAAGACTTCACGAGGGCTTTTCTCGAATCGCTTGAGCCCTTGAAGAGTGCCGGCCGGCTCGGTCCCATCCTGTTCCAGCTCCCACCGTCGCTCCATGGGGACGCCGACCGCCTGGGGAATTTTGTAAGGCTTCTGCCGCGCGGACTCCGAGTCGCCTTTGAGTTTCGAAATGCCTCCTGGTTCGACGAGAAGGTTTACAAGGTTCTGCAAGAGTACAACGCGGCCCTCTGCCTGGCGGAGAACGAAAGCCTCGACACGCCCTTTGTGCTGACTGCCGATTTCGTCTATCTGCGTCTGCGGAAACCCGACTACGGGGAATCGGAGCTGACCAGCATCGGCTACCGGGTCGACCAGTACTTGCAGAACGCGTATCCAACCTTTGCCATCTTCAAACATGAAGAAACGCCGGCCGGGGCGCTAAACGCGGAAACTCTGCTCGCCACAGAACGATCCAAGGGAATCGCTGTTAAATAGAGTAGGAGGCACTTGTGGCAACTACCGCAGCCGCAGGGCACGTTGCGACCGAAGCGTTATTGAACACCGGGCACCGTTCTGGCTTGCCCTGGTATCTCTGGTGCGCGTCGGCCGCCGTTACCTCGGCGATCATTGGCGGGCTATGGGATATCTCCTGGCATGAATCCATCGGGCGGGATACTTTCTGGACCCCGGCCCATATAGCGATCTATATGTGCGGTGTGCTGGCGGGTATCGCTTACGGATACCTGATTCTGTCTACCACCTTTTCCGCTGAATCCCGGCTCGAAAGCTCGTCCGTTCGGATACTCGGATTGCGCGGCCCTCTGGGAGCTTTTATTGCTTCCTGGGGCGGAATCGCCATGCTCACGTCGGCTCCGTTCGACAACTGGTGGCACGATGCTTACGGACTGGACGTCGAGATTTTGAGCCCGCCGCATGTTGTCCTGTTTATCGGTGTTTACGCTATCCTCGCCGGCACGCTCGTCCTGATCGCCGGCTACATGAACCGGGCCGTGGGGCTAGAGCGCAAAGCGGCTCGGAACTTGTACCTTGTACGTAGCCGGCATTGCGACTCTTGCGGCAGGTTTAGTCACTCTTCAGTTGACTTCCCGCACACTGCTCCACAATTCGTCTCCTTACATCGCACTTTCCATATTGATTCCGATCGTGATGGCTATCACTTCTCGCGCGACCGGCGCGAAGTATGCTGCTACGTTCATTTCCGGATTCTACATGCTGGTCATGATTGCGCTGATCCTGATTCTGCCGCTTTTCCCGGCAGAACCGAAGCTGGGTCCGGTGTATCAGCACGTCACGCATTTCGTTCCGCCGCCCTTTCCGCTACTCCTGGTTGTTCCGGGAATCGTGCTCGACCTGTTCTGGAGCGTAAGCGGGCGATGGAACGCGTGGAAGCTGGCGGCCTGCAGCGGCGTGCTGTTCCTAGCCTCGCTGGTCGCAGTTGAATATCCGTTTGCGACCTTTCTTTTGTCGCCAGCGTCCAGGAATGCCTTTTTCGGCACAATGTATCTTCCATTTGCGACGTCTCCGGCATCCTACTCTGCGCGTGGCGTGTTTTATTTGACCGATAGTCCTGCGCAGTTCTGGACCGGCATGCTCATTGCCGTTCTGTGTGCAACGGTGGCAACCCGGTTCGGCATCGCGCGCGGAGAATGGATGGCCAGGGTCAAGCGGTAGCGCTGAATCTATGAAGATCGTCAAGGCCTGCGCCTTGCTCATCGCCACAACCTTCGTGGCTTTTGCGCACGTCGGGAGTCCGGATATCTACCTCGACGGTCAGGCGGGCCCGTACAAGCTGTTCATCACGGTCCGCCCGCCCACCGTCATTCCCGGAGTGGCGGAGATCGAGGTGAGAGCGCAAAGCTCCGGGGTCAAGCAACTTACGGTGGTACCCGTTCCTCTGAACCGGGTGGGAACTAATCTCGCCCCCGTCCCGGATACGCTGAAGATCTCACGGCAGGACCCGCAGGACTTCACAGGATCGCTGTGGATTATGACTCCCGGTTCCTGGCAGGTGCGCATCTCGGCGACTGGAACCGATGGACCCGGGGAAGTCGCGGTCCCGCTTCCTGCTTACGCAATCGCCACGAAGACAATGGGAACCGGATTAGGGGCGATCTTGTTGACGCTGACCCTTCTACTGGCTGCGGGAATGGTCCTGATCGTCGGTGCGTCCGTACGCGAGGGTCAGTTGCAGCCCGGCGTCCGGCCCGAATCGGCAAACGTGCGGCGTTCGTACAAGGCCATGCTCAAAGCCGGCGTCGTGGTGGGATGCGCGATGGCGTTCGGCTTCTGGTGGTGGGGCCGCGCTGAGCGCAATTACCGGGACAAAATTTACAAGCCGTTGAATATGTCGGCATCACTGAGCGGCAACGAGTTGACTCTCAAATTAAGCGATCCGGGGTGGCTCAACTTTCCCCGGCGGAACGTTGCCCGGCTCAGCCCTACCGTGTTCGTGCGGACGATCGATGACCTGGTGCCGGACCATAACCACATCATGCATCTCTATGCCATCCGCCAGCCTGGGCTCGATGAGGTGTACCACCTGCATCCCGAACAGACGGGGGCGGCCGGTGTGTTTCGTCTCTCTCTGCCCAGCATGAAGGCCGGCACGTATCGGCTGTACGCCGACATCGTTCACGCCAATGGTTTTCCGGAGACGCCGGTTGGGCAAATGACAATACCGGAACACTTCACGGGACGGGCTTTGGAGGGCGATGATGCGAGCGGCTCGGCTACTTCCTGGCAGAACGCCGCAGCCGATAGCAATTCCTTCCGGCTTCCGGATGGCTACACGATGGAATGGTTGCGACCGGCGAATCCGATTCGCGCCCGCGAAGGGAACATGTTCCATTTCCGGTTGCTTGATCCCTCGGGCAAGCCGGCCGGGAACATGCGCTACTACATGGGGATGCTGGGGCATGCCGCGTTCGTCAAAACAGACGGCACCCGGTTTGCTCACATTCATCCCACCGGATCGGTTTCCATGGCGTCTTTGATGCTTGCTGCAAATCAGGGACCCGCCGGTAAGAAGCCGGACGCCGATATGTCTGGTATGGATATGTCCGGAATGGACATGCCGGGCATGGACATGAGCGGGATGCACGGAGATGGCAAGGCGGCGCCGTCCGGACTCCCCAGCGAAGTTACGTTCCCGTACGGGTTTCCCGCCCCCGGACGGTACCGCATTTTTGTCCAGATGAAGCACGACAACACGGTCGAAACCGGCGCCTTCGATGCGGACGTGAAATAAGCAGACCGGGCTGGGCTCAGCGCAACGAAACGACGCGATCCGGCATCGGCACCGGCTTGCCCAGCCATTGCAGGATGGAAGAGGCGAAGTTTAGACTGTCGTACGGCTGCTCAATACGCCGGACAGGAACGCCCGCGCCGGCAACCATCCATACCGAGTGAGTCGAGATCCGTAAAAAGCTGCCGTGGTTCCCACCCGGGTTGAAGTTCCTGGCATTGAAGTTCCAGCCGTCCGCCGCGAAGATGTGGAAATCGGGCGTGACGAGAGCGCGTCGCCTTCGTTCGTATCGCAGCAGAAGCGGATTCATTCCGGGACGCCCGGGTACATTCTCTTCGACCGGGGACATCTCCTCCGGAATACCGATCACTCCGTTCGAGTAGCGGCACTGATGCGTAGCATCGAGCCATTCTCGCTCGGAGTGCCAGCCGGAAAGCCAATGCTCAGCGCTGGTTCCCGCAGGGAGGTGAAGCGCAGGATCTTCGAATATCTGAAGCGGGAAACCGGCTCGCCACCGCTCATCCGTCCAGGAGATTTTGCCGCTGGCATCGGCACGGAGATGAGATACAGGTTTCAGCGAGATGCGGTCGCGATCGTCCGTGAAAAGTAGAAGTTGGTTGTCGTCGCTGCCAAACAACCAGTAAGCTTGTTTTGCCTCCCGTGGTTGCTCCGAGTGTGCGTTGTCGCTCGGAAGGCGGCAAGCGATGAAGTCGATGGGGTTCGGCGGCAACGCCCTCTGCGGACTATTGCGCACACGCTGGGCCGCGAGCAGTGGGAAGTAATCGACGTAACGGAATGTCTTGGTTTCGTCGAGTTCACCCGTCGCGGGGTCCAGGACCACCCCGGACGATCCCTCGCCGACGGCATAGTGCTGCAGATCAGCAACAGTGTTGTTGTCCCCGAGTTGAAGCTCGGGCACGAGGTCCGCGATCTTGCCTTTGAAAGGGCGTGCGGGATCGGGCTGAAAACTCATCAGCTTGCGCAGGTGCTGGAGATACTCACGGTAATCGGAGATTTCACGCTGCCACGAGGAAAGCTCGCGATTGCTGCGAAGAGCGGTCTTGTCCTCCCCGCGGTCCTTTTCTTCGCGGTTCCAGCGGTGCTTTTTTGGGGCTATCGCCTTGCGCTCCCCCGAGTCCGCTTGCAAGGCGGCAAGTTCCGCTTCCAGTTCTGCAGTCGTACGCGTCCACGCAGCCCGATGACGATCGATAATGCGGCTCACGTATCGTGCGGCGGCCTGACGAACAGCCGGAGCGAGATTTTCCCGGGACAACTCGATGAGCAGGATGTGGATCTTGTTAAGGTCGCTGTTCCGGAGATGCACGGCGGCACGTTCATTTCCATCCAGATCAAGCCACGCGGTTGGGTAATTCGAAGACTGGCCGGACAGATAGAAGGATGCAGTGCTGGGCGTGATTACGCGCTGAACCAGCGGATCCAGACCCATAATCTTGAAATCGCTCAACTGATGGCGATTGGTGACGACGTGATGAGCGCCTCCCTCGGGACTGTTGAAGAAATCGGGGAGGCTGAAGCCTTGACTCGAGACGTCCGGCTTGTTGTTCATGCCGTGATCCGAAACCGCGACGAAGATTGTCTGACGGGCAAGAGGTCCGGATTGAATGTCTGTCCAGATCCGGCCCGCCAGCGAATCGAGGTGATGCAAGACATCGAATAGCGCGGCGCTTTGATTCGTTGCATGCCCTTCGTGATCGGCATCACCGGTGTAGAAATCCAGATAAAAAACCTCCGGATCATCATTCCGCGCTTTTAGTTCCGCCTCTGTTCTCCGCTCCAGAAGTTCGTCCAGCGAAGGAGGCTCAACCCCCTCCACCGGGGAAAGAAAGAGCTGTGATTTCACCTTGAGATTCAGGACAGCCCCCAAGGTTTGCCAGCGAACTCCGCGCTGAAACAACTGAAAGCTTTGGAAACGCTCCGCGTAGGGAAAACTGTCGAGCATCAGGGGAATGCCACTGCGGTCAAGCACCTCGACGCCCGGCATATCCACCTGACGCTTACGCGCGCTCATGATGTAAAACGGGAAAAAGTTCAAGTAGTCGTATACGCGTCCCGTATACCGGTCGTACTCGACATTCCCGCGGATGACCGTATGGCGGCCGGTGTCCAGCATCGACCAGGATGGGGCCGACAGGCTGATGCCGCGCGTGTAGAAGTTCTGGAAGACCGTGCCGTTCTCAGCAAAAATATGAGAGAACCAGGGCAGGCGCGATTTGCCGGTTGCCGTATCAACCTCGCTCATGTAGCGATAAAGCAGATCGGCATTGAGACCGTCAATTTTGAGGATCACGACTCTTTGCGCATGCGCCGGATCGGGGCGAGACTGCTGCGCCAGGGCGGAGACGACGGAAATCAGTGCGATGACGCTGCAGCGCAGCGCGTTCACCGGAACGAGTCCACGCGGTGAGCCGGACGAGCAGTTACTTTTGGAGAAGAAGCGATGGCCGGTGTATTCGCGGCGCGCACGGCCTCGGGCGTTTTATTAAGAGCGATCAAGGCCACGGCGCACTGAGTCTGAATTTCCGCATCCCGCGATAGCGATTTCAGGCGATCCAGAGTTGCAGTGGCCCGTTCTCTGATTCGCGTAGAAGAGACTTCCGACATCAGTGTGTTCAGATCCGCAACTGAATCCCGTATTTGGGACGCGTTGTAGGCAACTTCAGGCTGGGTCCCATCCTTGACCAGAGAATCGAGAAAATCTAACCGGTAGAGCACCCGGCGTTCCCGGTCCAGCGTTGAAAGCGCCAACCGGTTTTGAGGAACGCGTTGCGTATAGCGTCCGAAGCTGGCCATGTGTAGAGCACTCTGCGCGAGTCGTGCTGCCTTACCCTGGCCGAAGGCTGCGAGTTCGGCGCGGCGCTCTTCGTTCAGGCGTTTCACAATGGTGCCGTCGTCCGTCGAAGCGCTTTGAATCTGAGCGAAATGCGCATCAGCCAATGCCGCTTTCCTCTCAGGAGAAAGTTCCAGCGGGTTCACCACCAGGTGATCCGCCTGCTTCAACAACTCGCTTCGGAGTTGAGGATCCAGGCTCTTATCGGACGAGAGTTGCGTACGAAATTGCGAGTAGCAATCGAGACGCGCCGCCTGATCCACTGCAATGCCGCGGCGGCTCCAGACCATGTTGTAAAGCATAGAACCGGCATAGTAATACCAATTGGTGATATGCGAAATACCGATAACACCGGCAGTGACTTCGTTGATTGTTCTTTGGGTGACCTCGTGACGCCGCACCTGCAATTCATCCCGGAAGTTCACCAGCAAAAGCGGGAACTTCGGGTAATTCAAGCTGTACAGCGCCAGCGGAATATAGGTTGTATCCGGGTTCCCGGAATCTGATTCGCCCGGACCACTTACCGCCAGGCTACTCATCGGGCGACGGTAGAGAGCCAGTGTTCGATTCAGGCGCGCATCGGTCCAGGGATCTTTGATATTCAGCAACTTCCAAATAGGCTTAAGCGAAGTACCCGACCGCTTACGAGCGACACCCTGCGGAAACCATAACAGCCCATACTGCTCTTTCTGCGTGCCCAAACTGATCGGCTCAAAATAGAGACCGGTCTTCTCGGCGCATTGCCGGAGCAACTCCCAGTTGCGGCTACGGATTCGCTCATCTTCGAACGCAGACTCCATTCCGTAATGGGAGGCAGCCTTGTCGTTGAACAAGCCGCCGAGGAACTGCTTGCGCAACTCGAGCCGTGCGATCACAGTGTTCAACTCCTCCTTCGTCGGCATAGCCGGATCAGCCTCGGCCACCGGTGCGCCACGAAGATATGTGATTGTCTCTTCCAGCTTGAGTCGCTCATCGTCGGAGTCATTGGAGCGATACATTCGAGAGCTGGCTCGAACGGGCATGGTAAGTGGGTCGAAGGCGGTCCACTGTAGAAGACTGCGTCGAACCTCCGACATGACAGGACGCTGTGGAGTGTTCAGATCTAAAAGCGGATGGAGGTCGCGAGAACTGACCGTCTCGGGACCGCTGCCCAGCCGCCAGAAGAAAAAGGGGACAGCCGCCAGGACTCGCTGCGGCAGACTCCGGGAGGCGGATGGCAGAAGCCATACATAAAGGATGCGGTCGTTCTCGCGGACGTTATCGCCCAGAGTGTCTCGCAGCAGTGATACTACCGGCAAATCTTTCCGGTCCGTACCGCTGGCAACATTCGACCGGGTGAATAGAGTTAGCAGTTCTGCACTATTTCCGGCTGGAGATACAGTCCAGTAACGTTCCGATTGGCCTAAATCGGCCACCGGAGTAGGACTACGTCGGACAGCACTGATCGTTGGGCCCGCGGCTGCTGCGAACTGACTAGTCAATAAAAATGCGAGACAGCAAACTAAACGGATCAAGAGCGAATGGTCCTGTTAATAGTTAGAGCAACTAAGTAACCGAAAAGAAGCAGCTATTACATACGCGGTAAACTACGGAATTTCTGCGCTCAGTTACATGGTATTTTTGAATCATTGCAGTTCGACTCGATCCTTAACCTGGCCTGGGCTCTACTCGGGACACTGGCATTGCTACACACGGTATGCGTTTCGCGCCGTGTGGTGCGCCATTCGAGCCGCCGCCGTCGGTTGCTCGAGGCCGTTGGGGTCGCCTCCATCATCATTGCCCTGTTTCCTTTCATCTCGGCGACGGATGATGTTCTGCGAGTTCAGCAATATACTTCCCAACACCACGATGGAGAAGGTTCCGGCGGGCACCACAACAACCTGCTACGCCTGTTTGAAGCTGCCGATCATTCGTTAGTCATCCCGCATTCGCAGGTCGGCCTCACGCTGGTATTTCTAGAACTGGTCCTTGTCGTACCTTGCTTCTCTGCAACCCGTATTGCTCCTCTGACCGCAGGCCGATCACCTCCGTTGTTTGCCGGCGCGTAATTTCACCATCAGACAGACATTGAAGGAGGACAGATGCAGCGTCCCATACGACGCGTGTATTTCGGTCTCCTGTTTGCCGTTTCATGCCTCGCCCAGAATGCGACACCGCCGCGAGCGTTGACATGGCAGGAGACTCTAGACCGCTTTAGGATCAACAACCCGTCATTGTTGGCGGGCAAAACGTCAATCGACGAGAGCCGTGCGCAAGAGATAACAGCCTATTTGCGTCCGAACCCCGTGACCACTCTTGGCTGGGACCAGATCACGCCCTACAAGAACAACGGAGAGTTGCGGCCCATCTGGCTCACCTACGCTTACGGCAACACGACTTACCTGCATGAGCGGGAGCATAAGCGCGAGTTGCGCCTTGCGAGCGCCCAGCGTGCCACAGCGATTGCCGTCTCGGGGCAAGCTGATTTGGAACGCAATTTAACCTTTGGACTACGCGACGCATTTGTCCGCTTATTAGAGGCGAAGGCGGTCGAGGCGGTAGCGCGGCAGAACATCGAATACTACGACAAAATGTTGGCCGTCTATCGAGACCGCTTGAGTTCGGGGGCAATCTCCCGAGTCGATTTTCAGCGCGTGGAATTGCAAAGGGCGCAGTTCGAATCCGACTTACTATCGGCCCAGGTGGATGTGCGAACCGCCAAAATCGACCTGCTGACCTTTATGCGGGACACGACTCCGGTCGACCAGTTCGATGTAAACGCTCCTTTCGACTACATAGATCAACCGCATACTCTCGAGGAACTGCGGCGGGCTGCGTTCGATGCCCGGCCCGACCTGAAGCAGGCGGAGCAAACAATTGACAAGGCGCGCACAGACCACCAACTGGCAGTGGCGAACGGGTCGGCAGATCCGACATTCGGAGGCTCCGTTTCGTGGCAGCCGACTCCCTACAACACTTATCTCGGGTTCAGTGTTTCGCTGCCGATTCGCATCTTCGACAAGAACCAGGGCGAGAAAGCAAGGACATCCATCGAGATCACCCGCACCCAGCAACTGCGGGATGCGGCGCAATCCGGAGCCTTGCGTGACGTTGATTCCGCGTATGCGACGCTCGAAAACACTCTGCAGCAATTGCGGCCTTACAAGCAGACGTATCTTCAGGAAGCTCAGCAGATTCGCGACACCGTCACCTTCTCCTATCAAAACGGAGCGGCTTCGCTCCTCGAGTTCCTCGATGCGCAACGCGCTTACCGGGACACGCAACTTAGCTATCTAAACCTTGTCGGCGCATACCTGGCGGCGGCAAATCAGTTGAATTTTGCAGTAGGACGCGAGGTAATTCAATGAGAAAAGCAACGTTCGCCCAGGCGGGCTTAACGGTGTTTGCCTGCGTGCTGCTGGCCGGTTGTCATTCCGCACCGAAGCCGGTTGATGAAGCTGCCGCAGCGCCGCCGAAGCCAACGATCGTGACCGAACCGGACCTGAACGTGGTCAAGATCGACAGACCGGAACGATTCACGCTGGTTAGTGCGGAAAAGAAAGTCGATCGCCCGGAGATCCATGCAACGGGATCGGTCACGCCCGACGTGGAGCGCTCGATACCGGTTGTCTCATTAGCGGGCGGACGTGTAGTTGAAATTCATGGCAGGCTGGGCGATGACGTAAGCAAGGGCCAACTACTTCTGAAGGTCGTAAGTAACGACATCTCCACTGCCTCCCAGACCTATCAACAGGCGAAAGCCGACGAGGCTCTGGCGCGTAAGCAATTGGATCGCGCCAAGCTGCTTTACGATCACGGGGCCGTTTCGCTGAATGAACTTCAGGTGGCGGAAGGAACGGAAGAGAAGGCCAAGGTCAGCGTGACGACGGCTGCGCAGTTTCTGCGGACGCTCGGCGGAGACCCGGATAACGGAGCCGCTATCATCAACATCACCGCGCCGGCGTCCGGCACCATCATTGAGCAGAACGTTGTTCTCTCCGGCACTGTTCGCACCGACAACCAACAGCCTTTGTTCACCATCGCGGATCTTTCCCGCGTCTGGGTGCTGTGCGACGTGTATGAGAACGACTTGCCTGCCGTACGCGTGGGTGACGTCGCCGACGTCCAACTCAATGCGTATCCCGATCACGTTCTGCACGGGCGGATCAGCAACATCGGAAAGGTTCTCGATCCCAACTTGCGTACCGCTAAGGTGCGCATTGAGATGAACAACCCGGGAAACATGAGATCGGGCATGTTCGTGACTGCGACATTCTATGGGCAGCACGGCCGCGATTACGCCAGTATTCCGAGCAGCGCAATTATCCATTTGCATGACCGGGACTGGGTGTTCCTGCCCGAAGGCAATGGACAGTTCCGGCGACACGAGATTACTGGCGGCAAGATCCGGGGCAACGATCAGGAGGTTATGGCCGGCCTCAAAGCAGGAGATAAGGTCGTTGCCAATGCCCTGGAACTCAACGCGGAAAGCGCGCAGTAGCCAAAGTATTTCAGCTAGAGGAATTTTGTCATGATTCGCGCATTTGTCGATTACTCTTTGCGCAACAAGCTATTGGTGCTGATTGTCGGCGCCTTGCTGCTTGCCTGGGGTGCATTCTCATTCAAGAATCTTCCGGTCGAAGCTTATCCGGACGTGGCAAACAACTACGTCCAGATCATTACGCAGTGGCCGGGGCGCGCAGGCGAAGAAGTCGAGCAGCAGGTAACCGTTCCCATCGAAGTTCAGATGGCTGGAATTCCATACCTGACGAACATTCGTTCGATCTCGGAGTTTGGGCTCTCCGTCGTCACAATGATCTTCGACGACGCATCCCAAAATGACTGGAACCGGCAGAAGGTTCTGGAGCGCATCTCCGGACTCAATCTGCCGAATAATTTGCAGCCTACGATCGGGCCGGATTACAGTCCCGTCGGCCAGCTTTACTGGTTCACACTCAAGAGCACTAATCCGCGATACGACCTGATGGAGTTGAAATCGCTGGAGGATTGGGTGCTCGAGAAGCAGCTCAAGTCGGTTCCCGATGTGGTGGATGTATCGAGCTTCGGCGGCATCACACGTGAGTACCAGGTTCAGGTTGACCCCAACAAACTCACCGCTTATAACCTCGGCATCAGTCAAGTGGAACAGGCACTGACGAACAACAACGTTAATGCCGGCGGCAGCTTCATCCAGGAAGGTCAGCAGCAGGTGAACGTCCGCGAAGTCGGTCTTTTGAAAGACGTGAAAGATATCGGGCGAACGGTTCTCAAGTCGCAGAATGGAACGCCCATTATGGTGCGCGATCTTGCGTTTGTCACGCAGGGTCCGAAGATCCGGCTCGGGCAAGTCGCCAAGGCGATTCGCCGGAAAGACGGCGTCGTTGTCGATGACGAAGACGTGGTCGAAGGCATTGTCCTTCTCAGGAAAGGCGCCAACGGAGACGCCATGCTCACCGCGCTTCACGCGAAAGTTGATGAGCTGAACGACCATTTGCTTCCGCCGGGAGTGAAGATCGTGCCCTTCCTTGACCGCAGCGATCTTGTGCACTTCACAACCCACACCGTGATGCACAACTTGACCGAAGGCATCTTGCTGGTCTCGGTCATTTTGTTCCTGTTTCTGGGGAATATCCGTTCAGCAATTATCGTCGTCTTAACGATTCCGTTCGCACTTCTCTTTGCTTCTATCTGTCTCGATTTGAGCCATGTTCCCGCCAACCTGCTTTCGTTAGGAGCGCTTGATTTCGGCATGGTCGTGGACGGGTCCGTGGTCGTGGTCGAAAACATTCTGCGTCACATCAGCAGACGCGATCACGAACGCACGGTGATGGACATCATTCGCGAAGCCGTGCATGAAATACAACGGCCTGTCTTCTTTGCGCGCGCCATCATCATTACCGCTTATCTTCCGATCTTCACACTGCAACACGTAGAAGGCAGGCTGTTCCGTCCCATGGCGCTAACGGTTGCCTTCGCTCTCCTTGGAGCTTTGCTCTTCTCGTTATCGATCCTGCCGGTGTTAGCCCTTATGCTCTTCGGCAAAAATACCAAAGAGTGGCGCAACCCCATCTTGCAGGCGATTATTCGCGCTTACCGGGCCTCTCTCGAATGGTCCATGAGTTCGCTTCCGCGCCGCCTTGCCGTGTTGGGAACAGCGGTCGGACTCCTTGCCGTATCTGTGTTTCTAGCCGTGAGTGGAGCGATCGGCTCCGAGTTTCTCCCCCACCTGGACGAAGGCGCCATATGGGTCCGCGGAACCTTGGCCCCGAGCACCGGACCGGCGGAAGGCGAGCACATCATGAAGGAAGCGAGATTGACGCTTGCAAGCTTTCCCGAAGTAACGAAGGTTGTCAGCCAGGTCGGCCGTCCCGATGACGGTACCGATCCTTCACTGTTCTCGAATACTGAGTACTTTGTGGATCTCAAGCCGAAGGAACAATGGCGCCCGGTCTTCACCCAGAATAAGGAAGAGCTGATCCGGGCCATGGGACGTGAAGTGGATAAAATCCCTGGCGCGCTGTGGAACTTTTCCCAGCCGATCGCCGACAACATGGAAGAAGCGGTCAGCGGCGTCAAAGGCGAACTGGCCATCAAGATCTTCGGAACGGATTTGCCCGAGCTCGAGGCTAAGGGCGACGAGATCATCCGCGTCATGAGCCAGATCAAAGGCGTCCAGGACCTCGGCCTGTTCCGCGTCATTGGTCAACCGAACCTCAACATCACGGTAGATCGGGCGAAGGCCAGCCGCTATGGCCTCAATGTTGCCGATATCCAAGATGCTGTCGAAACTGCAATCGGCGGCAAAGCAGTCGGAAATGTTCTTCAGGGCGAGCAGCGTTATGACCTCGTGGTGCGTTATCAGCCGCAGTATCGAGGCACACCTGAGGCCATACGCAACATCCGTCTGCTTGCGTCTACGGGTGAACGGGTCTCCCTCGATCAGGTGTGCACGGTAACCTTACGCGACGGCGCTTCGCAGATATATCGCGAGAATAATTCGCGCTATGTCGCCATGAAGTACAGTGTGCGCGGCCGCGATCTGGGCAGCACAGTGGACGAAGCCATCCAGCGTGTCAATCACGACGTGAAACTGCCGACCGGTTACTACCTTGAGTGGGCCGGCGAGTATGCCAGCGCAAAACGGGCGAATGCCCGGCTGGCTGTCATCGTGCCAGTGACCGTAGCCGTCATCTTCTTTCTGCTGTATTCCATGTTCGGGTCGTTCAAATGGGCCGGACTGGCCATGGTCAGCCTGCTTCTATCGCCTATCGGAGCCTTACTTGCGCTTTACTTCACGGGAACACACTTCAGCGTTTCTTCAGGCATTGGTACGCTCGCTCTCTTTGGTGTCGCTGTCGAAACCGGCGTCATCATGATTGAGTACATCAATCAGCTACGCGTACGTGGATACAGTATTCACGAAGCGGCGGTGGAGGGAGCTGTTCTCCGGCTTCGTCCCATCATGATGACCATGCTGGTCGCAACGCTAGGGCTCTTACCGGCCGCGATCTCGACCGGTATCGGATCAGATTCGCAAAAACCGTTCGCCATTGTCATCGTCGGCGGACTCAGTGCGACGCTTCTGCTGAGCATCTACGCTATTCCAACCATTTACACCTGGATCGCGGGTCCTAACGACGTTCTTCCGGCTTACGAACCGGAACTCGCGGAACCACACGGATAGATCGGGCCAAGGGATCGCTCCCGACAGACAAGAGAGCGGTCCCAGGCGTTTCTATTCGGCTGATTCGACGAAAACGGCTGTACCGTAGGCCAACACCTCGGTCACGCCATCCATCACTTCGTTTGCGTCATAGCGCATGCCAATGACAGCATTCGCGCCCATCTCGGCGGCGTGAAGCAGCATGAGGTCGAAAGCTTCTGAACGGGCTTTCTCGCACAAGTTTGTGAAAGCCGTGATGTTGCCACCCACTATCGTTTGCAGTGACCCGCCGATGGTGCCGAAGATCGATCTTGAACGCACCGTTATTCCGCGAACGATGCCCAGATTACGAAGGATTCGATGTCCATGCAGATCGAATGCAGTGGTGACTTTGGATCTCTCGACCATTTGTCTACTGTAGCCGAGAATTGAGGTAAGCCTGGAAGAAGTGCGGTTCGAAGCATCCGGAACCGGCTGTCAGGGCTTGCCGTTTGCGAAGCCGGGCACATTCGGCGTCAGCTTGCGAGAAACAAATTCACGCATCAGATTCTCCGCTGCGGTGCTTGCCGTCATCATGAGCCCGTTCCGCAACGTGAGGCCGACACTCCGGTCGCCAGGAGCCCGGTACAGATTGGCAATACCTGTTGCCGCCATACTGCCGAACACCTGTGAGTAATTTGGCTGTAGCCGTCCATTATCTCCCCGGCAGATGATAGCCGAGGTAAGCGCATGAACGATGCGGGTCCGAACGCTGCCGGAGCCGCGGTAGAAGTATCGAGGGTCCTGGTGAAGAACAGAGGGCAAGATTGCCCGGCTCAACATTTTGCTAACCATGGTGTCCGCATAAACCGCGCCAAATCGTTTTGCGTAACCCTCCGAGCCTTGGCCGTACCCTGGGAAAGTATTGTGCTTCTGCTCCAGACCGGCAAGAGTGGCGACCAGCAAGAAGTTGACGGGATCAGTATTCGAGCGCAGTGTCAGTTTGAATTTCTGTTTGGCGTTCATGGGCGCCGCATCCCAGATGTAGCTGCTGTAAAAGTTCGGCACGATCCCTAACAGGCGCTGACGTTCCTGCAGCTTGAGCTGGGCCCGTGCTATCTCGCCCGGCGCGGCCACGACATGAACCGTAGTGCTGCTGGTAGCCACATAGGTTCCGATGATCGGCAGTTCACGTGTTTCCCCTGCGCGGAGCGCAACGTCCACCAAGACCGGTTCGCCACCGCGCCCTGTGTCAATCGTGACCCGGTAATTCCCTGGCGTCAGCTCCCGAAACGCGAATGCGCCGTTACTGTCGGCCATTGATAGCCGGTTGTAGGCGACGTCCTGCCCGACGACCCGTATGTTTGCACCGAGAACAGCGACGCCTTGAGAATCCCGCACCGTTCCCGCGATACTTGCGGCTGATGGAGCTTGGACGATCTCCTGCCCGGGAGTTGGGACTCGGCCTGCCGGCACCTCTTGCGCAGCCAGACCGCAAACGAAAAACATCAGGATTGGAACGCCTGCAAAGTGGACGACTCGCTTTGCGAGTCCGCTCGAGGCTAAAAGCCGCACATGCGTGTCGGCCTTTCTCAAAGATGTGGTTCTTAGAAGTTTAGGTTGCGTCAGATTCTCGCTTCAACTCGCGCTTAGGAGTTTCTGGATTATATAGTGTTTTAACGAGACAGAAAATCTACCTAGGCCAGTACTTTCGCTAGAGAGCTTAGCAAGTTTTAGATCGTCGAGTCGAGCGGCGGACTGTTTGCGCAGGGTTGATTGGCAAACCATTGGCGCGGTTGCCTTTTAACAACATGAACGGGGTTTCGGCGCGGTGTGCGACCGGTCGAGACGGCTCAGCCTGGATCGTCTCCTGGGGAGATTACTTGGCGCTTTCTCCGCCCCCGAAGAGCCTCTGAAAGAAAGCTTTCCATCGCCATTGCCGTTCCTGGCATTCCGGCGCAGGTGCAAACCCAAGGCTCTTGTCGCTCCGCTGAATGGCAAGCGACTGCAATTCCGTTCCCGGCGCCTGAACATTTACGGTCAGGAATGAACGGCAACTGTCAGTTTCTGCAATTTGCCAAGGCCCGGTTTTCTTCTTGGGCGGGCCCCAGTCGTCCAGAAAGCGCTGGTAATCGTAGTTGGGACATGGATGCTGGACCGTGCAGCCCCATGTCTCATAGGCTTTCTGGTATTGGCCAGAGTTAACCTCGTTTAGAAATTGGGTTGCGACCCGCTTCTCGAAAAAGTTATGAAGGACGAGATAGGAGACGAGGGACAGAACTACAATGGCGGCCGCAACCACCACAATGGTTTTGACCTTCCGGTTGCGGCGTACATCCTCGACTCCGTACTGCTGTAGGTAGGTGCCCATAAGCAATGTGACCTTGGGCGGCGCTAAACTAGCGTCCCCTACTTTGCAGGATACGCCTTATCGTAGGCGGCAGTCGCTTCGGGCGTAATCTCGAGAGCCGGCTTGTAGTAGATCGTATTGGTGGTGTCCACTACGACGTCCAAGCCTCGCTCTTCAGCGATTTTCTTAACCACTTCCGTCATTTGACGGCCGGCGCGGCTCAGGATGTCCTGGCGTTCGTTGTTAACGTCACTCTGCAGATCTTCCGAGAGACGCTGAAGTTCCTTCTGTTTTAACACTCCATCCGCGCGGAGCTGAGCTTCGCGGTCGGGGGGGATGTTCTGTACGCTCAGTTGCTGCTGGATAGTCTGGAGCTGGGTTTGAAGGGCCGAGATAGCATCTTGACGCGGGCGGTACTTTGTCTCTAGAGCAGTCTGGGCCTTCTTGATTTCTTGAGTGTCAGCAACAGCCTTTTGCGCATTGATGATAGCCACCTTCGCAGGCGCAATCGCCTGCGCATTAGCAGTGGCGATCGGGGCAAGCGCGGCAGCAGCAAGGAGCAAAACGCTCCGGACATTCAAAAGCATTACAGTAATCAACTCCTGTGAACTTGTGGGGCAGATCTGCCGGCTGGCAAATCCAGCGTTCTGCCATGGAAAGTATGACGCTCTCAGCCTAGCATGCGTGTACAGCGCACCAATTACGTTTTGATCCGGCCTTCGCTGTCGATTTGCAGCTTTTTGTCCCGCCAGCGCACCGTTCTTCCGAAGTAGGAAGCTCCCCACACGGCAAAAGCGTAGAGATCCCAAACCGGCGTCAGCCAGAAGAAACGAGAAGCCGCCCTATGCTGCAAGACAAGCCGGCTGAACAGGAAGGCCGAGAACATCCGTAAGCCGAGAAGGGCGAACGCAGAACGAAAAGCGCCGAAACCGATGGCGGCAATAGCCCAGGGCCCGGCGTGCGTAATGGGAAGGCCCATATAACCGGCGCCCTTAGAAGCGCGAATGGTCCGGGCCCACCTGAGTTGGTGAAACCACACACCTTCCCAGGTATCTTCGCCGAGCGACGTTTCGACGACGTATTCCGAAAGGAGTGCCCGTTTTCCTAAGCCGGTGATGCGTTTCGCCAACTGGTAGTCGTCGGCGATATAGCTTCCGATTGCGGGAAAGCCGCCCACCTGTTCCAAATCCGCCGCCCGAAACGCCAGGGTGGAACCAAAGCCAAACTCCCGGACCCCTAAGCTCTGGGCGACGAACGTGCTGGGCATGAAATCGGTTGCAATTCCAAGCGATTCCCAACCGGCCGGTGCGGTGTGCGCCATCGCCCGATATGGGCACGTCACCACTCCAACAGACGAGTCTTCGAGCGGAGCCACTACTGTCGAAAGGTAGTGCTGATCGACCCGGATGTCACCGTCATTGACGACCCACACCGAGTATTGGGCATGCCGGGCAAGAACGGACAGAGTGCCGACCTTTCCGTTTGGCAGGTCGGGAGCTCCGACGATCAGCTTGATCGGAAGGTCTGGATGTTGGGATTGCAGACGGCGAACCGCGGCGGCCGCGTCATCAGACTCCTCGCGGACACCAAAGAGAACCTCGAACAGCGGATAGTCCTGGTGAATTTGCGATGAGAGAGCCGCTTCGGTGTTCGGGTCGAGTCCGCGCAAGGGTTTCAGTACAGAGACTCCGGGCCGGAAAGCCTTCGCAGTCTCCCTCGAACGGCGCTTGCGCCTGCGCTGCCAGAGATAGTTCACCCCGGCCGCAACAACCAGGATCTGGTAGGCCGCCGGGATGAGGAAAACTAGTCTTGAAACGCGCACTCCGTCGGGTTATCGTGCCAGGAGCAGCACACCGCCGAGGACGAGCAACGTACCGGCTGCGCGGCGTGTGCCCACAGTTTCGCGGAGCAGAAATTTGGCAAGCAAGGTCTCAAGGACAAAGGTCGCCGCGGAGGCCGGAACGGCAAAGCTCAAGGGAGCAATCTGGACCAGCGCCATAAACGCAAAGAACGAGATAGCCATGCAGAATATCGACAGAAGAAGGAATCGTCTACTGACGATCATCTTCAACAGTCGAGCCAGGCCCCTGACATCAACGGCCTGCTCCCCGCTTCGTTTCATCTCATAGCTTTGGAGCAGATCCCCGAACACCGTAGCAAACACGATGATGGAAAGCAGAAGCCACTTCATTGTTGTTCCGATGCGCCCCCATCCGAGGTCCGGCTCTCCGTGGTGCCGACGATTGTCGTCCCCAAGAAGATCAGCCCTGTGCCCAGCCAGTGTGCGCCCGTAACAGTTTCGTTCAGAAACACTTTTCCGAATACCGCGGCCAGGACGTAGCCCAAGCTGGTTAAAGGCAGAACGAAGCTCAAGTCGGCCCAACTGAGCAGTGTCATCCGGCTCAGCAACCACAGAATCAGGAGCAGAATGCCGGTGGCCACAGCCGGGTCCAGCATCACTCGCAAAAAGGAAAGCGGGTTGAGACTGACCGTCTCTCCCGAATGTTTCATGCCCCAGGCCAGAGACAAATTGCCCAGGGCATTGAGACAGATGACGCCAAAAACTAGCGCGAAAATGCGAACCCTTGCTACCGGCCGTTCAGCCCCGCAAGGGACAACCGAGCGAATCGGGGAAGCGGAGACGCTCTCTAACTCCAGGCTAATCTCCCGTGCTCAGAACAGCAGGGGTTTCCTTCTGCTCACGATGTTCTTTCACGAATTGCTTGCGCTTAGACCGTAGCGCGAGATATTCACGGGCTTCTTTGTACAGTCGTTTCCGCTCATCGTTATTGAAGATGGCCTTACGCACCAGACGGAAAGCAACCTTCGGCCGGAAATAGAACTCACCATAAAAGCGCTCTACCCAATCCACCAGTTCGCCTTTGTCCAACCCCGGGTACTGGTAATTCGGCAGTTGATGGCCGGCATCGTCCGTCATCTTTTCGTCAATGGTGATCAGGCCGTTCTTCTTGACGTGATCGTAGAACTCGGTGCCTGGGAACGGATGACCGATCGACACCTGGATGGTCTCGACGTCCAGTTCCTTGGCGAAGTCGATGCTCTTGCGGATTGTTTCGCGCGTTTCGCCCGGCAGACCGACGATGAAGTCGCCGTGAACGATCAAGCCGAGCTTTTTGCAGTTCGCCGTGAAGCGGCGAGCCATGTCAATGGTTGCGCCCTTCTTGATGTTCTTCAGAATCTGCTGATCGCCGGACTCGTAGCCCACGATGAGCAGCCGGCATCCCGCGTCCTTCATTGCCTTCAAGGTGTCGTAGTCCGTGGTGACACGAGAAGTGCAGCTCCAGGTGAAATTCAGGGTCTTCAGCTTGGCGCAAAGCTCGAGAGTTCTTGCCTTCTGGTAATTGAAGGTGTCGTCGTCGAAGAAGATCTCCTTCAGTCCCGGGAAGTTCTCAAGCGCATAGCGGCATTCGTTGACGATGTCGTCGGAGGATCGCAGACGCCAGCGATGGCCGGAATGCGTCTGCGGCCAAAGGCAGAACGTACACTGGGCCGGGCACCCGCGGGTCGTGTAGAAGGAAAGATACGGATTCAGCAGGAACGGAACGTTGTAGCGCTTGAAATCCAGATCGCGCTTGTAGACTTTCGTCACCCATGGAAGCGCATCGAGGTCTTCGATCGGCGAAGACTCGGGGTTATGCTGGAACCCGCCGTTCTTTCGGAAGACGACACCTGGAAGTTCTTCGAGCGGCTTGCCGAGGGCGTAATCACGAATCTGGTAATCGAATTCGCGCTTAACGATGAAATCGATAGCGGCAGATGCGCGAAGGCTCTCTTCCGGTTTCACCGTGACATGAGGTCCGACGAAAGCTACCTTCAGACCCGGATTGACGTCCTTCATCATCTCGGCGATTTTCACGTCTACATGAAAACCGGGAGTGGAGGTGAACAGGACCAGAAGTTCGAAATCCGACGCCATTGCGACCGTTTGGTCAATGGAGATCTTGTGGGCAGGTGCGTCAACAACTTTGCTGTCGGGAATCATTCCGGCCGGGTAGCAGAGCCACACCGGGTACCAGTACGATTCAATTTCTCGCGACGCAGGCCAGCGCGAACCTGCACCACCATCGAAGCCCTCAAAGGAAGGAGGGTTAAGGAAAAGCGTTCTCATGGACTCCTAAGCGACTAACTATCCAGGTTATCTGGTTCAGGCTGCGGTCTCAAGCCTAGAGACTTGACCGGGTGATACTTCGGGGTATACGGAGGCTGTTGACATCAGAGGGTATCCGGCATTTGTTCGTCGGACCGCTGATGACTCAAGACCTGAGTCGCGGCATCACCCGTCTGAGCCGCATCGCCGTGATTGAAGTTGGAGTAGCTGATATTGAGCTCGACCCTGCCTACGAGGCGGGTATCGATTGTACTCGTAATATACGAGGGAACGGACAAGCCGTCCTTGATCGAGAAGCCTCGCTCGAAATCAACTTTTTTGAAGAAAATACTCGGATTCTTCACGAACCGCCCCTTTTCGAGGACAGGCAGGTACAGATGCGAGTCAAGCCAGAGCTCACCCTTATAGAGACCGACGCGCTTCTTCCGGGGTTGCACCTGAAACACAAACGCTACGCCACCGGACGGAGTTTGCCGCTCGCCTCGATACCTGAACTTGTAGTTCTGAGGCGTGATGTCGATGTTCTCTTTGTCCTGGCTCTGGCGCTCAGCATCAAGGTAGCGGGCGATGATCTCTTTCTTTACGAAGTTGGGACCTTGAAACGCGGCTGCCCGGTAAGTTACCTGCCCTACGCGAGAGATCACCTTGAGTGCCCGGAGCTTCCCGTTCTCCTTCAACTTAGGCACATTCGCGCTGATTTCGACCTCCATTGACGCTCCCCGGAGCTCCTGGGTGTGAACTTTAGCGTCCAGATACTTATGAAGAATCTCGGAGCCGACCGGGTCACCTGACTCGTCCCGGACCGGCACATCCGGTGTGGCGAACGAAATCGCAGCCACTCCCAACAGGAAAAGCACGGCTATGCCCGCAGACGGCAATACGCGTCCCAAACCAGTGAGGCGGGTCTTAGAAGCCCTCCAAAACCCATTACTTTCTAGCAGATCCCACATTTTAGCAGATGTCGAGCCAGCCCAGCGTTTCGCCTTGGGCTACAGGGCTTAGATGAATATGTCTGAACATTGTTGCAACCGGTCCTCCGATTTCGAAAGCTTTCGGAATAAAGGGTTAGCATTCTGCGCCAGCCAGAATCTATAGCCAGTACGAGCGGTCACGGACGGAAGTTCCTCCTCGAAAGGTACTTACCCGACGGAAAGGTATGATAGCGGAAACACCCGGTCCGGTGCGGATCTGATAACAAATGCGAAGGGATTATCACAACTGGTTCAGTTCCAGGCTGGGGCGACATATGGAGCTCCTGGCCTACGGACATTCGGGAACGCCGATTTTGGTTTTTCCGACATCTCAGGGCAAGTTCTACGAGTATGAGAACTCCGGGATGATTCATGCTATCTGGCAAAAAATCGAGTCCGGACAGCTCCAATTCTTCTGTGTTGACAGCGTTGACAGTGAAAGCTGGTACAACCGCGGCGTTCATCCTCACGAGCGCGTGAGGCGCTCGATCGCCTACGAAGACTACCTTCTCTACGAAGTTGTTCCGTTGATTCGAAACCTGAATGGGAGTCCTCAGATCTCGACCACCGGATGCAGTCTGGGTGGCTACTATGCGCTTAACTTCGCGTTAAAGCACCCGGATCTTACCTCCGCCTGCATCGCTATGAGCGGCGCCTTCGATATGAAGCCGTTTATGAATGGCTTTTACGACAGCGACTTCTATTTCAACAATCCAGTCGACTACGTTCCGAACATCAACGACTCCTGGTTCCTGGAGCGACTACCAGAGGATGAGGATCGTGCTGGGGGTTGGAGATCACGACATCTGCCTCGGCGAAAACTTCCGCATGGCGAACATATTAGGCGCCAAAGGCATTCCGCATTGGCTGGATGTCTGGACAGGCGGCGAGCGTCACGATTGGCCGCTTTGGCAACGTATGGCAAACAAATTCTTCTAGCAGTGCAAGTCGGAGAGAAAGGGAACATGCCAAAAATCGGAATTATCTACGGGATGGAGAACACCTTCCCTTCCGCGCTAGTAGATCGAATCAACAGCAAAGGCATTCCGGACCTGGTTGCGGAACATATCCGGATCGGGGGAGTAAAGATGGCAGAACCCTCCGGTTACCGGGTCATCATCGATCGCATTTCGCACGATATCGAGTTCTACCGGGCTTACTTAAAGAACGCTGCCCTGACCGGAACAGTCGTTATAAACAATCCGTTCTGGTGGAGCGCAGACGATAAGTTCTTCAACTACGCGCTGGCGAGCAAACTTGGCGTGGCGGTACCGAAAACCGTGGTGCTCCCGCACAAATCGCACCCGCCTGGAACGACGTCCCAGTCGATGCGGAATCTGACTTTCCCGCTCAACTGGGACGAGGTTTTCGAATATATCGGCTTCCCGGCATTCCTGAAACCGTTCAGCGGTGGCGGATGGAAGAACGTTTACAAGGTCAACTCTCGCGACGAGTTTTTCTCTGCCTACGAGCAGACGGGCTCGCTCTGCATGACGCTCCAAACCGCTGTTGAATTCACCGAATACTTCCGCTGCTATGTCGTGGGACAGGAAAAAGTGCGGGTGATGGCCTACGATCCCAAGCAGCCGCATCATCTGAGATATTCACGCGACGGCCGCGCCAGTTCGGAACAATTACATGACCGGATCGTCCGGGATTCGCGCACACTTTGCCAGGCGCTCGGTTACGACTTCAACACCGTAGAGTTCGCAGTGGAGAACGGAATTCCATACGCGATTGACTTCCTGAATCCTGCCCCCGATGCTGACGTTCACTCGGTGGGAGAGGAGAATTTCGATTGGGTGGTCGAGAACGTAGCTCAGCTCGCAATCGAGAAGGCGCTGAGCGAGCAATCGGCGCCGCAGCTTCGGTGGGAGCATTTCCTGGCTAGCGGAACTGCACAATCGAAGAAAACCACAGCCTAGGCTCTTTTCATATCAAACAGGAACACATGAAGCCGAGTCTGACCATTGGAATTGAAGAAGAGTATCAGACCATCGACCCCGAAACGAGAGATCTCAGGTCCCACGTCGAATCCGAAATCCTTTCCAAAGGGAAGACGTTGCTCAAAGAGGCCGTGAAGGCCGAAATGCATCAGTCCGTTGTCGAAATCGGCACGGGAGTCTGTAACGACATCGTGGAAGCCAGCCGCCAGTTGAAAGATCTCAGGTCCCAGATGTGCGCGCTCGCTTCCCAGAACGGACTGAGGCTTGCGGCAGCCGGCACGCACCCCTTTGCCGATTGGCGAAACCAGGAAATTTTCCCCGACGAGCGCTATCACACCATCGTCCAGGATTTGAAAATGGTTGCCCGGGCGAACCTCATCTTCGGATTACACGTGCATGTGGGGGTTGAAGATCGCGAAGTAGCCATCCACCTGATGAACGCTGCACGCTATTTCCTGCCGCACATCCTCGCACTCTCCACGAATTCGCCGTTTTGGCTTGGGATGGATACGGGCCTGAAATCGTACCGCTGTAAGGTGTTCGATAAGTTTCCGCGAACGAACATCCCGGACTACTTTCCGAGTTGGGGAGAGTACGACAGCTTCGTCAAGCTGTTGATTAAAACCAACTGTATCGACAATGCGAAGAAGATCTGGTGGGACATCCGGCCTCATCCGAACTTTCCGACGCTGGAGTTCCGGATTTGTGATGTGCCTCTGCGGGCGGACGAAACGCTCGCGATCGCCGCGTTGATCCAGGCCACCATTGCCAAGCTTTACAAGCTACACGCCGCTAATCAGGGCTTCCGGCTTTACCGGCGCGTTCTGATCATGGAGAACAAGTGGCGCGCACTCCGGTATGGACTTGAGGGCAAGCTGATCGATTTCGGGAAGCAGACGGAAGTACCGGTGCGCGACCTGATTTACGAATACCTGAATTTCGTCGAGGATGTCGTGGACGAGCTTGGCTCCCGCCAGCAGATCAACTACATTCACCGGATACTCGAAATGGGCACGGGTGCCGACCGCCAGCTTGCCGTCTATCGCCAGACAGGCGACCTCAAGAAAGTCGTAGATTACATGATCGAAGAAACTCTAACCGGGCTGGTCCCGCAGGCCCTCAATGCTGGAGCCGCGATTTCATCGTGAACGCTGATCTGAGAGACAGAAAGTACGATCCGGAACTGCAGCCCGGCGCGCGCAACGCCGTAAATGTGTGTCTTCGGGTGCAGCCATCGGAACGAGTGACCGTGATCACAGATCGCGCGTGCGAAGAAATCGCAGCCAGCCTGGTTGCGGAGCTCGAAACAACCGGATGCGACTATCACACGTTCGTCCTCGAAGAGCTGGCGCCGCGGCCGTTGCTCGACATGCCCCAACCTGTTTTGGACGATCTTGCAAAAAGCCAGGTGAGCATCTTTGCCGTACAGGCGCAGGCGAACGAGCTCAAGACCCGAATGCAGATGTGCGACGTCGTGAACCAGCATGGGCTTCGTCATGCACACATGGTCAACATCGAGAAGAAGATCATGTTGGAAGGCATGCGGGCCGATTTCGAGCAGGTGGACGAATTAACTCTACGCGTCATGAACATCGTCAATAAGGCGCGTCAGATTCGTGCGATGAATCCGGCTGGAACGGACATTCGGGCCGATCTCACGTCCGAATATCGCTGGATCAAAACCAGCGGAATTATCAGCCGAGAGAAATGGGGCAATTTACCGGGAGGCGAGACCTTCACATCTCCTCTGGAGGTAAACGGCACGTTCGTTGTCGACGGAGTTGTCGGCGATTACCTCTGCGCTAAATTCGGCGATCTGAAAGAAACACCGCTCACCCTGGAAGTACGCGGCAACCGGCTGAGATCGGCGAAGTGCGACAACGGGGAGCTCGAAAAAGAATTCTGGGAATACACGCATCGCGATGAGAATAGTGATCGCGTGGGCGAATTTGCCATCGGCACTAATCTTGCCGTTCATGAGGTTGTTGGCAACATCCTGCAGGATGAAAAGATTCCGGGACTCCATATGGCTTTTGGAGATCCGTACGGGCGGCACACCGGCGCAAGTTGGACCTCGACCACGCACATTGATGTCGTTGGCCGGGACTTCGACATCTGGGCTGATGATCAGCAAATTATGAGTCGCGGCAAGTTCCTGGTTTGACGTTGCCTTAGCGGAAGACAGACGCGTGATCCCCGAACTCCGGCAGGCCTTCAACGAGAAATGGTCCCCTGAGAAATACAGCGCACTGCTGCAAAACATAGCCGAGCGCACGGGGAGGAGCGTTCCTTTCCGTTGCAGTGAGACACCCGTCTTTTTGCCTCCCGATCTCCTCGACAAAACTGTTCGTTATGGGCGCGAGTTGTACGAGCAGCTAGCTTCGAGCCCTGAGTACAGGAAGGCTTCAGACGCTGCTATCCCCGAACAATTTCGTGTGCCGAACGAGCCGGAGCATCCGCTCTTCGTACAAGCGGATTTCGGCCTCATTCGTGACCGGGACGGTAACCTCGAACCCAAACTCGTCGAGATACAGGGATTTCCGTCTATCTATGCTCTTCAGTTCGAACTGGGAGAGGCGTATCGGGAAACGTACAAACTGGACGAGTTTGGAAACTCTCGACTCGCGCATCTTCTTGACGGCGGAACACCGCAGAGCTTCCGAGACATCCTTGGCCGGGCCATCGTGGGCGGCCATGCACCCGAAGACGTGGTGCTGCTCGAGATCGATCCGTATACCCAGAAGACTTTGCCGGACTTTCTCGCCACCCAGCGTATGCTTGGGAATCCGCATCGCCTCATTGACGGATGTGAAGCGGGAAGGACGTCGGCTTTCTCTGGACGGTAAGCCGATCCGTCGCATCTACAATCGCGTCATTGCCGACGAACTGATTGCGAAGAAGATCGAGTCGCCGTTTGATTTTCGTGACGACCTGGATGTCGAATGGGCCGGACATCCGAACTGGTTTTTCCGGCTGAGTAAGTTTTCGCTGCCCTGGTTCAAGCATCCGAGCGTACCCAAGAACCTGGTTTCTTCATGAACTTTGGGAGTTTCCCGATGACTTGTCCCAATATGTGCTGAAACCGCTATTTTCTTTTGCGGGTCAAGGCGTGATCATCGGCCCTACCCAAACTCAGATCGATGCGATCCCTGCTTCCGAGCGATCGAACTATGTCCTTCAGGAAAAGATGGAGTTCGTTCCCACGGTCGATACGCCGGCTGGCCCGACCAAAGTGGAGATCCGGATTATGTACATACGGGACAGGGGCGAAATGCGCCCTGTGACCAGCGTTATCAGGACCGGCAGAGGGAAAGATGATGGGCGTTGATTTCAATAAGAACCTGGAATGGGTAGGGGCGTCGGCCGGGTTCTTCCCTTCTGCGATTCCGTCTTGAGATGGGAGTGTCAGTGCGGACGGCCGCGCTCACCTGAGAAATGAACGGCTCGTGCGTGCGCTTTTGGACACTCGAGCCGCTATTGAAGGGCAGATATCGATCAAACCGCGGTGATGCCGCCATCAACGGGCAAGTCGATCCCGGCAATATAACTGCTTTCATCGGACGCCAGAAACAGTGCCGCCGCAGCGATCTCTTCCGGGCGACCGAGTCTGCCAAGCGGAGTGACTGAGGAGAAATAATCTCTGCCCCGGTCGGCGTCCTCCTTCGATGTGAATTGTCCGTCAATAATCGGCGTTTCAACGGCTCCGGGACTGATCACGTTCGCCCGAATCTTTCTATCTTTCAACTCTGTTGTCCACGTCCTTACAAAGGAACGAAGCGCCGCCTTAGTGGCGGCGTAGGCGGCATAGGCCGGAAAGCCCTTCACTGCAACCGCGGACCCGCTCAGGATGATGGAGCCACCGTCATTCATGAGCGGCAGCGCTTTCTGTACGGTAAAGAAGACCCCGCGCGCATTAACGTTGAAGGTCTCATCGAAGTGCCCGGGAGTCACTGCCGTTGTCGGCACCATTTCAACGAAGCCGGCGTTAGCGAACACAATATCGATCTTCGGCTTCTTCTCCGAGACCGCCTTGTAGAGGCGATCTAAATCGTCGAGGCGAGAGACGTCGCCCTGGACGGCGGTGACATTCTTCCCGATCTCGTCAACGGCCTTATCCAGTTCATCCTGGCGGCGGCCGGTGATGAAGACATAAGCACCTTCCGCTACAAACCGTTTCGCCGTTGCAAGTCCGATCCCGCTGCTGCCGCCTGTGATGATTGCTGTCTTATTCTGTAATCCAGACATGATTGTGCTCCTGTTCGAGTTCTGATTCAGAAGATTGCTACTTCTGTACCTGTCGTTTCAGATGTACGCGGCCGGAACAGGATGCATACTTTTAGACCTTTCGTTCCATAAGTTCATCAAACAACCAGTATGAGTACCGAAACCGGGATCGGCGGAAAGACGGGGCGCCCCCGTACCTTCGACAAAGATGCGGCGCTTGAGGCGGCAATGAGAGTGTTCTGGGAGAAAGGCTACGAAGGGGCGACGATGGCAGACCTGACGGACGCGATGGGGATCAACCGCTCCAGCATGTATGCTGCGTTTGGCGATAAGGCAGCGTTGTTCGAGCTTGTGATGGCCCGGTATACGGAGGGGCCGATGAGATTCATGCGCGAAGCGCTGGAGCAACCAGAACTCCATTCGGTGATCAGCGATTTGTTGCGCAATACGGTTGAGTTTTTATCGACGCCCGGCAACCCGAGGGGCTGCCTATCGATACAGGGAGCGCTTGCGTGCGGTACGGATGCGGAACCGATCAAACAAGCGCTGATCGAATGGAGGCGCCGGGGCGAGTCCGCCCTCAAGAAGCGGTTGCAACAGGCACAGAGGAGCGGAGAACTCGGTTCCGACCTGAATCCCGCTGACTTCGCCCGTTATATTTCGGCGCTCATGGCCGGATTAGGAATCCAGGCTGCCAACCGGGCAACGAAAGCCGAGATGACCCGTATCGTAGATATCGCTCTGCGTTTCATGAAGAATGAACTGGGAGGTGCGGCGGATCCGGATAAGGATCACGAGCGATATAATCGCGCCTGAATTTGGTGTCGACCCGGCGATTCCCCATCCCGGAGATGGTCAGTAATAAACCGCGGCGTTCCGGCATCAGACAAACTGGACAAAGACAGGTAATACTCACATGCCCACCGATCCGCGAGCAGGAAAACCCGCCGAAGCGTCGTCGCTCGTCAATCTTCCCCGATTGACTACCAGCTACTACGTGCTGAAACCAGATGCGTCGCAGAGCACACAAAAAGTTGCGTTCGGCACATCCGGCCATCGCGGGTCCTCATTCCATTCGGCATTCAACGAAGATCACATTCTCGCTATTACGCAGGCAATCTGCCGGTATCGCAAAGAACAGCTCACAACCGGGCCGCTATTTCTCGGCATGGATACGCATGCTTTGTCCGAGCCCGCACTGGCAAGTGCGTTGGAAGTACTCGCCGCCAATGAAGTCGAAGTGATGATCGATAGCGAAGGCGGTTACACACCGACGCCCGCACTCTCGCACGCGATCCTCGAAATACAATCTTGGCCGGAAGAAGGACTTTGCGGACGGCATTGTTATCACGCCATCGCACAATCCTCCGGAAGATGGCGGATTCAAATATAACCCGCCCAGCGGCGGCCCGGCAGACACCACGGCCACGAAGTGGATCGAGAACGAAGCCAATCGTTACCTTGCCGAAGGACTGAAAGACGTTCGCCGGGTCCCGTTCACCAAAGCGATGGGCGCATCGACGACTCATCGCTACGACTACCTGTCGAGCTACGTGGATGGGCTCTCTCTTGTCATCGACATGCCGGCGATTGCCGCTTCCGGTCTGCGACTGGCGGTCGATCCGCTGGGGGGCGCAGGTGTCGCGTACTGGCCGCGCATCGCGGAAAAGTTCCGGCTGAATCTCGACGTGGTCAACACGATTGTCGATCAGACGTTTCGCTTCATGACCCTGGATTGGGACGGGAAAATCCGCATGGATTCCTCGTCTCCTTACGCAATGGCGAGCCTGATTGCGCTCAAAGATAAGTACGACGTTGCATTCGCCTGCGATACGGATCACGACCGGCACGGAGTTGTGACGCCAAGCGCAGGGCTGATGAACCCGAACCACTATCTTGCCGTTGCCATCGATTACCTGTTTCGAAACCGGCCCGAATGGAAAGCCGATGCGGGAATCGGCAAGACGCTTGTGAGCAGCAGCATCATCGACCGCGTGGCACAAGATCTGGGGCGCAGGCTTGTCGAGGTCCCGGTTGGCTTTAAGTGGTTCGTCGATGGTCTTCTGGATGGCTCGCTGGGCTTCGGCGGTGAGGAAAGCGCGGGCGCTTCTTTCCTGCGGACAGACGGACTTGCCTGGAGCACGGACAAAGACGGGTTGATTTTGGGCCTGCTTTCGGCCGAGATCACAGCGAAGACGAAGAGCGATCCCGGCGTGTACTACCGCAAGTTAACTGCGAAGTTTGGCGACCCGGTTTACGAGCGCATCGATGCACCGGCGTCTCCGGAACAGAAGGCGATTTTGTCGAAGCTGTCGCCCGACCAGGTTTCGGCAAAGGAACTCGCTGGCGAGCCGATTAAGGCGATGTTGACCACAGCTCCCGGCAATGGAGCCGCGATCGGCGGCCTCAAAGTAACAACCGAGAACGGCTGGTTTGCGGCACGCCCGTCCGGCACGGAAAATGTGTACAAGATCTACGCTGAAAGCTTCCTTGGCAAGGATCATCTGAAGCGGCTGCAGAGCGAAGCACAGGCACTCATTTCGCATACATTCGAGCGCGCTACCGCGAAAGCAGTTTGAACTCGGGACGCCATCGAAGGACGAGAGGCGATGAGCGCCTCCCGTGAAAAGCCCCGTTTAGAAGCTGATCTTCGCCGAGACCTGCACGATGCGCGGATCGCGATAGCTCGTGATCTGACCGAATAACGGGCTCGTAAACGATGCGGTCACGCCCAGCGGGTTCGTGTGATTGAACGCGTTAAAGGCGTCGCCACGGATCTGGAAGTTGAGACGCTCGAAAAACCGGATGTTCTTGAACGCCGAGAAATCCCAGCGTTGGAATCCGGGTCCGTTGATCACTCCCCGGCCCGCATTGCCGGGCCGGTTGACACCGGCAGGCACATTCGCGAAGCAGGAAGTGTTGATCCAGCTCGTGATCTTGTGCGGCGCGTTTGCATTCGGATCTGTGCAAGTCAAATCAGGACGTGCACCCGCCGAACTTGCACCAAGGAAGCCCGAGTCCACCGGGATCCACACCCGAGTTAGTGGGCGTAACCGGCAGGCCGGTATTGATCTGGACAATGCCCGAAACTTCCCAGCCGCCGAGAACCTTCCCCGCCAAACCGTGTTGCGCACGCAAGAACGGCAATTCATACACGAAGTTGGCCGAGAAAACGTGGCGCCGGTCCTGCTGTGCACGTCCGTACTCAGCGGCGAAGTTGTAACTGTTCTGTGGAGCAGTCGAATTGTCCGACTGGTTATCAGTCAGGTTTTTGGAATAGGTATAGGAGAAACTCGCCTGAGAATCACCCTTGAATTGCTTTCGGGCAAAAACCTGAAGCGAATTATAGTTGGCATTGAACCAGGGCGCCACCATATTGATGGCGGTGTAACCCGGATAGGGCCGAAGGGTGTTCAGTCTGGGCGTGGTGGTAGAGGTAACAACTGTGCCCGCCGGGATGACGCCCGAGCTGAAGGCGAGCCCGGGATAAACCTCGTTGATGTCGACGATTCCGAGCAGGTGGGTGCTCTTGGTGCCCACATACGAGACCTCCAGGAGCATGCTGGTCGTCAGTTGCCGTTGAATGCTCAAGTTCCATTGCTGGGTATATGGAAGCACGTAATTCGGCGTAGTTGCGCGAATGCTGGGAGGCGTCAGCGAGACGGAAGGCGTTCCCGCAAGCGGATTATCGAGTTGCGTGTTGAGCACAGTCAACGAGTTCACGAAGGGAAGATTGTTGAAGATGTTCAGCTCGTAAAAACCATATGCGGTTGCATCGTAGAAAATCCCGTAGCCGCCGCGAATCGACGTTTTACCCGTCTTAAACGGATCCCAAGCGAAGCCAACGCGAGGCGCGAAATCGAGAGTTGGCTGGCTCGAAACCTTGTTGCCGTAGGGCGAGTTCTGGTTAGCGATGATCACGCCCGGTAGCGCGGTATTGGGTGTCGCCAAGTTACCGGCGGCTGTGATCGCGGGCGCTAACGAACGGAAGTAAGAAGCGGGATCAAAAGTCGTTAACTGATTATTGTTATCAATCGGATTCCGGAACATGGAGTAGCGGATTCCGAGATTGACCGTGAAATTGGGCCTGACCCGGAAGTCGTCCTGCAGGTAGAGCTCCCATTGTTGAGCGCGAATATCAGGAGTGATGTCCTTCGACGCCTGGCTGAAGGTGCTCACGCGCCCGATGAGGAAGTCGGCCCAGGATTGCTCGAAAGTCGACGAGCCTCTTTGAACGACACCAGACGGCGGACTGAAGGCGAATGTACCCACGTTATTGCCGGCAGCGTTTTCGGTCTTCTGATAGTAGTTGTAGGAAAATCCGTACTTCACATTGTGCCGTCCGAATACCTGGCTGAGGTTGTCGTAGCCGTTGTAGTTCCGGTTGACATCGTTATAAGGTCCATACCCGGCTATACCTGAGCCGCCGCTGAACGTCAGGCTCGGCACCCGCCCAAGTGTGACAGGGAAAGGCAGAGCCGCCTTTATGTCAGGAGAAGTTTGGGAATTTCCTAAACCGGTCGGAACACTGAGCACGGCGCCATAGGAATATGCGAACCCTGCCTCGTTGACCAGAGTCGGCGTGAAGCTCGAAACCGCGCGCCCCACCCAACTTCTGCCAGGCGAGTTGGTGTTGGTGACTGATACGCCTGGAAGCGGCGAGCCGGTGAACAGTCCGCCGGGCTCCGTCGTTGGAATCTGGTCACGGAGAAAGCGAAGAGAGACCTGGAGCTTCGGGCCGAACACATGGTCGACTTTGTAGAGCTCCTGCTCGAAGTTATAGACGTTGCGTAGTGGCGTGACCGAACTAAAGCTGCCCGGTGCGCCACTTGGAATCTTCGCGAAGATGTCTCTTATATAAGCCTGGGCCAGAGGACTGATATTCGCCACCCGCGTCCCTGTGCTCGTGCAGGCGCTGCCCGAATACACCAGACAAACCGGGTTGGCGAAGTTTCCCGTCAACATGCCGGCCGTGGGCACCGTTGCAATCGCCGACGTGTAAGTAACCACACGGCGGAACTCCTGCGAAACAAAGAAGAAGGTCTTGTTTTTGTCTTTGTTGTAGACTCCGGGGATGAAATATCGGCCCCCCGAGTGTCCATCCGAAATCGTTATAACGGAGAGGCGGCGTCTTGATCCCGCTCGAGCTGTTCAATGGGTTGTTGGCAGCGAAGGCATCATTGCGGACGAACTCATAGGCATCGCCGTGAAACTGGCTGGTACCGGATTTCGTGACTACGTTGATCTGGCCACCGGCCGCGCGACCGAATTCCGCAGAGTAGTTACTGCGAAGAACCTTGAATTCCTGAAGAGCATCGACGCTCGGATAATTCAGCAGCGTCAGGTTAGCGCCCCGATCGACGTTGTCTGCCCCATCAACGGTCCAGCTATTCTGCGTTGGGCGCGAACCATTGATCGAGAAATTGACCTGGTTGGACTGGCCGCCACCTGCCGGATTGGAAACGCCCACGTAGATCTGGTCCGAGGCGCTCGAGCTCACTCCGGGCATGAGCGTGACCAATTGTTCGTAGTTGCGATTGTTGAGCGTCAACTCCCGAATCTGGGTGCCAGTGATCGTGGTACTTTGCTCTGCCGCCTGGAGTTGCACCGCGACGGGCGACTCCTCTACTGTTACCTCTTCCGTGATGCTGCCGACTTGCAAGGTGACGGGGAACGTCAACTTATCATTCACATTGAGTACGATGCCGGTCAGCGTCGCCTTCTTGAAGCCCTTCGATTCGACCGTGATCGTGTACTTGCCAATAGGCAGGATGGCCGCGGAGAAGTTGCCATCCGGATCGGTTACCAGGCGTGCGCTCAGTCCGGCCCCGGTCAACATTCTGGATCGAGACCTGGGCCCCGACAATTTTCGCGCCCGACGGGTCGCTGACAGTGCCGACCATCGTACCCGTGATGTCGGCGGCATGCATCTGAGTGGAGAACACACTCAGCACGAACAAGGTCCAAGCGGATGAAAATCTAAAGAACTTAACCAAAAGCTGTCTCCCCTGCAAGAGTAGTATTTCTATTCTGCTACGAAGTAAAGACGAAAGACAGCAAAACTTTCCTGAACCCCTGCCAGCACGAATCGAGGATCCATTCACCAAATGCCCAGATCCACCCCCGGCTATTCGTCACTTGAGTCCCGATTTTGCCTGGCGTCATGGCTGCTTGTATTTGCCGGGGCGGGATCGGCGGGGGCACTGCCGGTTGAACCCGCGGCAGCGAATGAGGATCTGCGGGCCGACGCTCTGGTGGTTACGGGCAAGGTGATTTATCAAAGGGACGGCCAACCTTGGGCGGTGAGCAGCGGAGAACTCGTTCCCCTGCGGAAGACCATCACGACCGGCGAGGATGGATACGGTCACTTCAGAGTTGCCGGCGGGGATACGTTCGACATTTTCGCCGATTCACAGGTGCTTTTCCGCGGGAATCCGGGCAACCCGGGGGACCTCCTGGATGTACAGTCGGGCCGGGTCAGAATTCACCTGACAGCAACCCGCGGGGCACCGCAGCAGCGCATTTTCACTCCTTCAGCGATCATCAGTGCGCACGGTTCGGCAAGCCTGTCGCTTGCCATTGACGAAGAAGGCACGGTGCGAATCGACGTTACGGAGGGCGAAATCCGGGTGCAACATGCCCTCCTGCCCCGAAGCGAACCGGTGGTCGTGAGGGCAATCGACGCGATACTGGTACGCCCGAACGAGACCGTCTCGCGGCAGGTCGACCGTGGTTCGCTCTACCGGTATACAGTCAAGATATGGTCGGCCCTGACTTTTGGGCATTCCGGACATGATGGGGAACCGATCGAAGGGAACAAGTTCTTTGAATTCGAAGTAGTTGCCAGGACTCGACGAGCCGTCCAGCCGGACTGTCCGGAATAACCCCCGCTACAATGAGGCCGGATGCGGAACATTTGGCATTTAGGGGCCGTTGTGCTTTACTTTGCTGCATTCGTCAAAATCAGCGGGGGAGCAGCGCAGGTGATCCCAACTAAGGGGCAGGCAGGATCGTCCGTCCCTCCGGAGCCGCCTTCCGGGATGCGGCAAGCTCCTGCGGCCGGACTGGAGAATCCCTGGGATGTACGGAAGATCATCGCCGACCTGGAGAACGATACAAGTAATCTCGAGCCCTTGCTTCGGCGGATCAATCCACAGGACTGGGTGTACAAAAAGGGCGCTCCAGACACTTACATCGTGCAATGGCAAAGCGCCCAGGGACAAATGAACGGCGTTCTTTCGGCCGCCAGGCTCTTCGCGCAAAAAACCGAGAGCTTGACGCTTGCCCTAGACACATATTTCCGGCTGGAAGCACTTGAAGTAGCCGAGCGGGCTTTGGGAGAGGGTGTCGCGCGATACGACACGCCGGCAACCGCCCGGGAACTGAATGCACTGATCGCGCATAATTTCGCGTCGCGCGAGCGAATCCGAGGATATATTCGTGATTTGGCCAGCACCACTGAAGAGAACTTTAAGATTGCCGATAATGAGGCACAGCGCTGCCGCGAGATCATGAGCAAGCAGCCCATGCCGAGCCAAGCGAGAAAGTCTAAGAAAGATTGAATGGAAGCCTTCACGTTTCAGTGCTCGATCTGCGGAGATAGCTCGACAAAGTTGTGCGTGTACTGCACCAAGGATGCATGCAACAACCATCTTTGCGACCGTTGCCACCGTTGCAGCGACTGCTGTTTGTGCGAGGTCCCGGCAAACGCGCCTGAAATGCCGCCGCAAGCCGAAAGGAACGATGGGCCGGTGTCTCGAGAGCTCGAACTCCGGAGCGAACACCTGGAACCCGCCAACCTCTCCGTGCCGAACGGCATCTTCGGTCACTTAAGCGGATCTTAACTCGCGCGTTTAGGCATAAGGTGAAAGCGCTTCTTCGGAGAAGAAGCAGCGGACAGGACGCCCTCACGATCGCCACTGACCCAGGCCTCACTGATCTCTTTTTCATTAAGACCCGCCAATCTGCCGGCAAGAATGAAAGCGGGCAGAGCGGTTTTCAGATCGTGCCACTTTGCCATTTCGAGAACGGACGGAAGCGCACGTTCACGGAGAAGGTCAAGGACCCCCGGGCCAGGGGTTTCCGTAAGATTGACTAGCGCTGACGCGGCGTCGCGCCGGTCAGAGAACACGATTGAATTCATCAGCTCAATGAACCACGTCGGCTCAAGCCGGATGTCCTGGTTCGTGTGAAGCTTGGCTCCAATTGCGACCGCCTTCAGCGCCCGCATTGCATTGGCTCTTACGTTCTCTTCGCGATCGCGCAGCGCATATTGCAAGGCATCCACCATGATCTTCGATGTGTGAGGACCTCGGGGAGTGTATTGAAGGATGTAAGCGGCGGCCGTCCGCTGTTCCGGATCCGCCGAGTTGCGAAGAACCCGATCGATCAGGAGCAGATCGCGTGCAACTAAGGGGCGGAATCTTTCCTGGATCGTTCTAGTCTCGCTATCCGCCATTAACGAATAGCCGGCGGTGAAATCTTCGTCTGCGCTTTTTCCGCGAATGCTAACGGGAACAGAATCAAGAAAAGCGCGGTAATTATCCAGAATGTCCTTGGCCAGCTCTTCGCTGCCCTGCGGTTCCGGATGGTAGTCCACATGAGGACCGTCCGGCTCCTCCACCCCGACATAAAGGACCATTCTCTTATTGACGCAACAGGTGGCCTCCGCCCGAGAGGCAAGCACGCCCGGAACTTTGTCCACCCGGTCCTCCACATCCTGCCGGGCAGGAAGCGGTTCGCCCGGCTTTACGCCAATGGCAGCCCTGATCTTTTCGAGCGAAGCCCTTCGCACTCCGTAGATCTCGACTGAGCCCACCCGGGGTGTGAGGTCCTCGGATTGACCAACCAGCGCTATTGAAGACAGACATGCAAGGACGAAAACAGTACGTGCAACCACTTATCTTCGAGACGCGCGCCCGGCCTTTTACGTTTAGGCAATTGTACTTAGCTATTAGCCTGCTTTGCGGCCAAGTCGCCAATAACCGGCAGCCGAACCTGTTTTCCGTTGTAGACCGAGAAGAGCAGATAGAGCCAAACGACCAGCCCGGCAAGATCGATAAGCGAAAGCAGGGCGATGCCCGCGAAATGGCCGAAAACGGGCAGGATGATGCTTAGAATGATAAACACCAAATTGAAGAAGATCGACTGCCAGGCGTGGAATTTGATTGTTCGATCCTGGTTGTAAGGGGCTAAGACGAGGAAGACGATGCCGGTGATGAACCCAAGCAAGTAGCAAAGAGCGCTGGCCGCATTTTGACTCAAGCCGCCCGCTCGGGCTGCGGTCGGCCCCGCAGACGATGCATAGCTGGTACCGGCGGCGCCTGCAGAACCTCCGACTGGAGTTCCGCAATTGGGACAATAGGGTCCCGAGGCCTGGGTTCCGCAATTAGGACAAAATGCCATCATTCCTCCAAGCGGAGGTGAGCGCCGCTTTCAAAAGAGTCTACCTTAGGTACCCGGGGATCGCCACACCATCGCACAAGAACAGGCCAGCAGTAGTACCAGCGTACTACCCTTCTTCGACTTCACGGTTCCGCCAGAACACTGCATTCTCTTCCGACATCTTCTGGATGGCAACCTTGAAATTAAAGTTAAGACTGCATGCATTATTTAGCACTTGCTTCTGATTACGACGGCACACTTGCGCATCAAGGCGCCGTAGATCCGGATACTATTGAGGCCCTGGAGCGCCTTGCCCGCTCCGGCCGGAAGATCATCCTGGTAACAGGACGCGAGTTGCCCGATCTCGAGACTGTATTCGGTCGTTTGGATCTGTTCGAGCGGATCGTTGCTGAAAATGGCGCCGTACTATGCAACCCGGCGACCCGGGAGAAAAGGAGACTGGCAGAACGGCCGCCTGACGAATTCGTTGAACTCCTGAGGACAAAGGGCGTCGCAACTGCTAGCACTGGCGAGGTAGTTGTCGCTACCTGGCGCGCCTACGAACAGGAAGTGCTTGATGCGATCCGAGAGCTCGGCCTGGAACTCCAGGTGATTTGCAATAAAGATGCTGTCATGGTCCTGCCTTCCGGGGTGAACAAGATGACAGGCCTGAATGCAGCTCTGGCGGAGCTGAAAATTTCTCCGAACAATGTGGTCGCGGTCGGCGATGCCGAAAACGATCATGCCTTTCTGTCCTGCTGTGGGTGCGTTGTGGCGGTCCAAAACGCTATCCCCTCCTTGAAGGAACGTGCAGATCTCGTGACGCAAGGTGCCAGCAGTGCAGGGGTTCGGGAACTGATCGAAAAGGTTCTCGCTACCGACCTTCAGGGCTTGGGACGCAACTTAGACCGGCATCGTTCCTGCTCCGACGCGAGCAAGTAAGTGCAAGCCCCGACATAGTCAGCAGCGGTGCGATAGGAACCAAGCGCTCGATGTGCGGAAAGATATGTTGCTCTTCCATCAACAACGCGTTTCACTTTAACTGCAGTCGGGTGCCAGTTATCTAGACTTTCACGAGTAGCGAGAGTTTCGCCGCCGGGTTTTGCGGGTTGCTTCGAACAGGAAGCAACGTTTCCCATCAAGAATTCACACTTCTCGCACCGAAACGCAACGTGAACTGAAGACGATAGGTCCAGGCCTACCTATGCATTCGAGCTTGAAGCGGGAGAGAGCGACGTATCAGTTTCTCTGGAAACAGCCCTGCATTTCGCGGCGTTTCCGTTCCGGCGTGTCGTTGCACAGCCATACCTTGTATTCAGAAGAGAGCTTGGATATTCTGCCGCGTCACGTCGGCAAGATACCTATTCTGGGCAAGGCTCTGGACGCTTCTGTCGATTACAATGAGGCGTTCTGGACGCCGCCTCTTTCTCCCCGGCAGTCTTACCGGTTGGAAGAGAAGCAGATCAACCGTCAACTCGACTTACCTGCGCTTGTTTCTCTCAGCGACCACGACAACGTTCGCGCGGGAACCATGCTACGCGTTCTGCCGAGATTCGACAAGGTTCCGATCTCAGTCGAGTGGACGGTACCGTTCGGCCCAACCTTTTTCCATGTTGGTGTTCACAACTTACCCGAAGCAGAGGCATCGGCTACCATCGCGATGCTCCACGCCTTTACAGCACAGCCAGCGTTGAAGGCTTTGCGGGATTGTTTATGCAAGTTGAATTCTTACCGCGAAGTGTTGCTCGTCTTGAACCACCCGCTTTGGGATGAGAAGCACATTGGAGCGGCGGAACACGAGCGTGCTTTGTACTCGCTACTGAGCTTTGCCGGCAAGCAGGTGCACGCTCTCGAAGTAAACGGATTGCGCAGCTTGTCAGAAAATCGCCGGGTTATGGACTTGGGCGCCAGCATCGGTAAGGCAGTTGTGTCGGGCGGTGACCGGCACGGGTGCGAACCAAACGCAATCTTGAATCTCACGCAAGCTTCAACCTTCGAAGGCTTCGTCGAAGAGGTTCGCTCGTCCGGTCGGAGCCATGTCGTCTTCATGCCGCAGTATCGGGAGTCGGTCAATTGGCGAACGATGCAGACGGTTGTCGACATCCTACGCGAGTATCCGGGGAATCTTGAGGGCCGGAGAAGCTGGACGCAACGGGTGTTTTGCAGGCGACCGACCGGCGAAGCGGTGCCGATATCTTCTATTTGGCCCAATGGAAACGGGCCGCAGATTTTCAAGGCTGTCACTTACGCCGTACGTGTTGCACAGTGGCGCGGCATCCGATCAGCGATGAAGACGGTATTGAATTTCGGCCCAAGCGAAAAGGTCGCAGTCTGAGCCAATTTCAAGGACCGGCCTTTAATATCCTGCTCCGGTCGTGACGGGTTCTAGAACGGCGGGCCGCTTCTCTTGAGCCACTTCAGATGCGATCGATGCAGCACGTTCACAGTCTTCTCGCGTGACGTCGTAGTGGGTCAGCATCCGCATATGCGTGGCGTTGATTCCGTTGGCCAGAACACCGCGCTTCTTCAAGTTCCTGCTGAATGTTTCGGTCGGAATACAAACCACTGATGTCGAAAATCACGATGTTGGTCTTTACTCCGGAGGGAACAAGTTTTATGCCTGGAATGGCGGCGATCCTTGCAGCAAGAAACTTGAGCATTCGCGTGATCGTGCAGGAAGCTGGAAGGCGAATCTTCGAGCGCCATCAGACCCGGCCGCGGCCAGGACACCCGCCTGGCGCATGCCGCCGCCCGAGCGTTTGCGGTAGAGCCGTCCCTGCGCAATCGCTTCGGCGGTTCCGACCAGCAAGGAGCCGACCGGTGCGCCCAGAGCTTTCGAGAGGCAGAACATCACGCTATCCGCATGCCGCGCAATGCGCGAGACGCTAGCCCCACTGCCGCGGCCGCGTTGAAAATCGCGAGCTCCATCGATGTGCACCTTCAAGCCTCGCCGGTGCGATTCTTCGCAGATTTCATCGATGGTTTCCGGACTGATAAAATGTGCCGCCGGCCATGTTGTGCGTGTTTTCCAGCCAGACAAGCGTGGTAGGAGCACAATGAGGTCCGTTGGGCCTGAGGGCCGCTTCGATCTGGGGCCAGCTAAGAATACCGTCTGTTCCGGCAATCGGGCGCGCCAAGCAACCTGAGAACCAGGCCAGCATCGAGAGTTCCCAATCCATCAGATGGGATCGTGCCTCGCAAATGACTTCCTCGCCATGCTTCGTATGGATCTTGGCGGCGATGGTGTTGCCCATGGTGCCGGTCGGAACGAATAGGGCGGCCTCTTTGCCGAAAATTGCGGCCGCCTTTTCTTCGAGCCGATTTACGGTGGGATCTTCGCCGTAGACGTCGTCTCCCAATTCCGCATGCGCCATAGCAGCGAGCATTTTCGCGGTCGGTCGAGTCACGGTGTCGCTTCGAAGATCGATAGGGCGTCGATTAGACATGCAAAAACTCCTGAAAAATTTCGTTGGAAAACAGCACGCCTTGGGGCGACAGGCGCAAAACTCCATTATCTTGCTCGAGCATCCCGAGACTGGTCCACTTTTCGATCGGAGAAGCGAACCTGTGACCACTCGGCTTCGCGTTGGCCTGATCCCGTCGTCAATCGCAGACCAACAAAGAAGCGTTCCTCTTCGCTATCGACTGTTTCGCGCATCCGGCTGCAGTCCGGCGACCGAACTCGCTAGATATGCCTCGAGATTGTCCGGATTTCCCCACCGGAACATGCCGTCATACGAATGCGCATCCAACCCAAACCCCACATAAGGCTCGAGTCTCCAATATTTCAGATTGTGCCGGGATTCAAAACCGGGCTGGGCGAAATTCGAAATTTCATATCGCCGGTAGCCTAGAGCGGCCAGACGATCGACAGCAGTTTCGTAGAGATCTGCGGCAGCGTCCTCGGAAGGAATGAACCCGGCACTATATCGAGTGCCGCCGGTCAGGATTTCCTTCCCCAGCCGGCTGTCTTCGTCAATTTCAAACAGGTAAACGGAGACATGCGAAGGGGAGAGACGCTCGATCCAACGCAGCGAAGCGTCCCAGGAGTCGCTCGTCTGATGAGGCAGCCCCGCAATCAGGTCCAGGTTGATATTCGAGATGCCGCAGGATCGCAAGAACGTCGAGATCTCGTTCGACAACCTCGGCAGTGTGACGGCGGCCGGAATGCCGCAACTCGTTCACGTCGAACGATTGCACACCTAAACTGACCCGGTTCACGCCGGACTTCACCCAGCGAGCAATACGATCCGCGCTCAAGGTCCCGGGCGCACATTCGAGAGTGACCTCAACCAGTTTGCCGGAAGGGATCGCTGCCAATATATCTTCCAGAACCGGAAGAGGGAGCAGGCTGGGAGTTCCGCCGCCGAAGTACAAGGTATCCGGGAGCCATTCCCAGCATGGCTTCGAATCTCGTGCAGAAGCGCATCCTCGTAAACCGAACGCCGCGGCACTGGAGGCGACTCCGGAGGCGAAATTACAAAACGTGCACTTCTGGTTGCAGAAGGGATACGAGATGTAAACTCCGGGCACTATGTTTAGAGCGTGACCGCTTCTCCCGTTTGTTTGCTGATCGCCGAGGCGATAAGCTGCTCCAAGCGACTCTTTGGAATCGGGCAAAACAAAGGCCTGCCGGGCACCGTCCCAGTCCAGCTTGAAACTGCGGGAATGGGCCGAGACCCAGATCTGGCGGACAGGTGTGTTGGGACTCACGACAAACTTCGCCTTCGGCTCATCGAACTCGATGGCAAGGGCTCCGGCATTGAAATCCGGCTCAAATTCGTAGCGGTCTGAGGCAGCGGCCAGCTTTTTGTAAAGCGATTGTAACGCGGCGTCTGCCTGGGATTTAAATTCCTGTTCGTCCATACCCTATCTTCATTCTGTACCGGCAGACCGAAAGAATAGTAACTTTAACGTGTGTGGTCTCATCTGCTAACTGCGCGCTAAGTATGGAGCCTTCGTGTGTACGTCAAACCTCAATTCCGGGCACAAGCAAGCTCTTTGGCGACTTCCTCTACCAATTTGACAGGGTCCAACGGTTTTTTCCGCAAATATTTCGGTAATTTCGAAGACCTAGTCAGATCCGCGAAGCAGGTAAATTTCCCCGAAAGCCGACGGGCGGAGATCGTAGCAGGCACTGCGCAAGCAGAACCCGAACTCAGCCGCATTGGATCAACTTGAGAAACCGGGCACCGTAGCGGTCGTGACGGGGCAGCAGGTCGGATTGCTCTCGGGGCCTTCGTACACCATTTTCAAAGCTCTCACGGCCGTAAGGCTGGCTGCCCAACTGAATGAACAGGGAACGCCAGCTGTTCCGATTTTTTGGCTGGCCACGGAAGATCACGACCTTGCGGAAGTCGATCACGCCTGGCTTTTTGACGTCAACGGTACGCCGGTCAAGATTACTGCGGAAGGCGGATCGGTTGCGAATAGCCCGGTAGGCAATGTTGAAATCACTCAGCTAGACCTGGGAGACGATATCGGCGAGCCCTGGGCGGCCTCCCGTTTGCAGCGCCGGTGCTGGACCGGATTGAAGCCTATTACCGCCCGGGAACAACGTTCGGCCGGGCATTCCACGATCTCGTTCGTGACATACTGAGCGGCTTCGACCTGATCTATCTCGACCCTCTCGCTCCGGAAATCCGAACGATTTGCGCTCCCTTTCTCCGTGAGGTGGTTGGGCGCGTACCTGAACTTATCGCTGGTTTGCGCGAGCGGAGTTCGGAACTGGAAGCCGCCGGCTATCATGCCCAGGTTCATCTGGATAACAACGCTTCGCTGCTGTTTTCCCTTGAGGATGGCAAGCGCGTAGCGCTGAAATATAAAGATGGCCGCTTTACCGCGAGAGACCGTTCGCTGGACGCGGCCGAATTAGCCGAACACGCCGAGCGCCTGTCCCCAAACGCCCTGCTCAGGCCGGTCATGCAGGATTATCTTCTTCCCACGGTGAGCTATGTGGGAGGACCGGCTGAGGTCGCCTATATGGCGCAAAGCCAAGTGCTCTACCAGAGCTTGCTCGGCAGGATGCCCGTGATCTATCCTCGCCATAGCTTCACGTTACTGGACGCGCGAGCCACGAAGCTTCTGCAACGTTACGGCATTCACGTGCTGGATCTCCTGGACTCGCAAGACCGGGTAAAGGCAGCTATTGCAAACAAGCTGGTGCCGCAGGATTTGAGAAGTGAACTGGCAACGCTCCGTTCAGCGATGACAACATCCCTCGGCGGCGTACGCGACAAGTTGCTTCGATTTGATGCGACTTTGGCGAAAGCCACGGACAAAAGCATTGCGAAGATTGCCTATCAGGTGGATAAGCTCGCAGGGAAGACAGCACGGGAGACGATGCGCAGAGATCAGCGAGCGGGAGCGGACGCGCAGTACCTCTCCAATCTCATTTATCCGCAGCGCCACTTGCAAGAGCGATTCTATTCAATCCTGCCTTTTCTGGCAAAGCACGGGCTCGACCTGCCTCAGCGGATTTACGAAAATACTAATCTTTCCTGCCCCGATCACATGTTGCGAACGTTCTAACCGACGCTCACTTGCAAGTAAGAACGAGGGCGATCGCGTTCTCCAGTTCTTCTTTTGACCATGTGGTGCTGATGAACAACTCCTGACGAGCGCCTCCACTCAGAGCGATCGCCTTCCAACCATTAGAGGTCGCGACTGTCAAGCGAATCGTGGGTGGCCCTTTTGCGTCGCGCACGGGACGGATAACACCCGGGATGATCGAGCGAATATCGCTGTTCGATTTGAGCAGCTTCTCCAAAACGGGACGAAGGCCGTCGATGATGCTGTGTTCGATCTTGAGCTTGCCTTGCGCCGTCCGGAGTTTCAATCCTTCTATTGTCGGTTACGGCGGAAGCTGTGGCAGTCCGTTACATTGCTAGCATCGCTATATGAGTGGCGGCGAGCTCGATCGTTATTCCCGGCAGATTCGATTTGAGCCGATAGGAGAGAGCGGCCAGAAAGCAATCAGGGAAGCCTCGGTTTGCATTATCGGTTGCGGAGCGCTGGGCAGTTTTCAAGCGGAATCGCTGGCGAGGGCAGGTATTGGAAGACTTGGCTTGATCGACCGCGATTATGTCGACTTCTCGAACCTGCAACGGCAGTGGCTGTACGACGAGAAAGACGCCAGCGACGAGATACCGAAAGCAATTGCCGCTGCACGACGAATCGCAGCAGTTGAATCGGGATGTTGAGGTTACGCCGGTGGTCGGTGATGTCACGCCCTCCAATATCGAGGAGTTGACGGCTGACTTTGACTTACTGCTCGACGGTACCGATAACTTCGAGACACGGTACTTACTGAATGATCTAAGTGTTAAACACCGAGTGCCGTGGATTTATGGTGCGGCGATCGGGAGCATATGGGGTAGTAATGCCGATTGTTCCCGATCGTGGCCCGTGCTTCCGGTGCATTTACCCGGAAGCTCCAGCCGGCGTTCTTCCTACTTGCGACGTAAACGGTATCATCTCGCCGACGACAGCAACGGTTGCCGCATGGCAGGTCTCTTTGGCCTTGCGGTTGATTGTTGGCTGGAATGACTTTACATGCCGAATTCAAAGTTTTGATCTTTGGGCCGGCACCAGTCGCGCGATCGCAGCGGAGGAGCCCGACCCTGACTGCCCGGTCTGCGGGAAGCGTGAGTTTCGTTATTTGGACGGGCAGAGAACGTCACCCGTGAGCTTATGCGGGCGCAATGCGGTGCAGCTCCACAACACAACGAAGTCTCTCAATCTGGAAGAACTGGCACAGCGGCTGCGGCCTTTAGGGGAGGTGCGCGTGAACGAGTTCGCGCTCCGTGTATCGATACCAAAGTACGATGTCACGGTTTTTCCGGACGGGCGTGCGATTGTGAAGGGCACAACCGATGTGGGGGCAGCTCGCAGCGTCTACGCGCAGCTTATTGGTGTGTGAGATTGTGAAGTTCGGGACGCTCGGCATGAGAATATAAAGGGGCACGCCATCGGGCGGTTAGCTCAGCCGGTTAGAGCGCCTGCCTTACAAGCAGGAGGTCCACAGTTCGATCCTGTGACCGCCCACCATGATTCTAAAGAACTTACTGCAGAGTATTGGCTCTACGCACTTAATGGGGGCAGTAGGCCTCTGATTGATTCTCAAGAACACAATACTCTAACGCGCAATCGATAGTTCTGGAAATTTCTAAACCCGTAGGCTTGGCGCTGCAAGAGCTCCATTTTGGTATGGAACCCTTCGGTGATGCCGTTGTTGCGGGAGAAGCGCCACAGGCAGGCGATCTCCTCACGCCAAGCGTGGAGCGTGTTGCCGAGCTGAGCCAGTGGCGCGAGCCCGCAACAACGGAGCGCAGCCACGTCCCGCAGAAAACGCCGAGCCAGTTTCTGGCAGCGTTTCTGGTTGCGGCCTTTCTCCAACAGCACATCGCAGAGCCGCTGTTTGAAGTCATAAATCGCCTCTAGTTCCGGTCTGTCCCGCAGATAGGCGGCCAAGCGGTCTTGCTGTGCGGGCGTCAGGTTTTGCCGATGACGGCGCAGGAGCGAGAGCAAGCCGCGGTTCTTTGATCCGATCGGGTCCATCTCCCGCCAGCAGGCCAGGAAGTGCTGATTCACGGCGCGAATCACATGAAAACGGTCCGCCACGATGCGCGCCTGCGGGAAGTGCCTTTTCACCAGTGCCTGCCAGATCGATACACACCACCTGCACCCGATGTTTCTCTTCCAACCGCGCCAGGTAGCCCTCGAGTGAGGCCTCGCTACGGCCCAGCACGAGATCGTGCACCTTGTGGTTCTTCAGATCGCAAAAGGTCGTGGCATAGCCGTGCCGGCGGGTGAAGAGGTGCTCATCAATGCCCAGAATCTGAGGACAAGCGCGGCTGCTGCGTTCCCCCGCCAGCAGCTTCAGATACCACTCAAACCAGCGCTCGATCGTAGCACTCGAGACCCGTTCGCGTTCCGCCAGACGACTCCGGCTGATGCCGTCGAAATGCTTCTGGCCAACGCTGCGCCGGAACGGTTCGGTCGCTCGCAGGCGCGGCTGGATGCCTGGGAACCGCTGCCAGAAGCTGCGGCCGCAGGCCCGGCACACCCACTTGTATGTTTCCAGTTCCAGCACGCAGCCTCGCATTCCCCAGCTTTCCTGCCGCGGCGTGCGCCACCGCCGGTCCTTCTGCCGCAGCTTCGTTCCACTGCATCCCGGGCAACTCACTTCCCCCAGGAACCGCACCTTCCTTCGCACTCTCCCGCCGCTCTCCTCCCTGGCGGTAACCTCGTAGTCGGGCAAGCCTAACAAGACTTCTGATCTGATCAAAACAAACCTCGCAAGAATGTTTTATCAACCAGAATTGCCGGCTTGCCCCCATTAATGAGCTTCAGCCGGAATCTTTAACATGGCTCAAGGCCTATTTTCTTCGCTTCGCCCTTCAATCCCGGTTTGTTTCTTCAAGGCACTCTGGGCAAATGTGGAAAACAGCCGCCGCGAGCTTAGCACACAAAGAGAAACGTCACTCCCTAACGAAGTACATAGCGGTAGTCGCGATTAGTCATCCGTAGAATCATTCCCGGCTTCGCAATATCCACCATCATTGTCGATCGCTTTCTGTGACGGCTCGGAACACACGGAGAACATTACCACCCAGAAACTTATCGATACGTTCTTCGGAGTACCCTCTTCTTACCATCGCCGCCGTAATCATTGGCAGATCACGAACATCCCTGAATCCTCGCGGTGGAGTTGGACCACCATCGAAGTCCGTTCCAAGGGCGACATGGTCTTCGCCGACCAATTGAATAGCGCGATCCACAACCGCAACCCAATCGTCGACGGTAAATCGAAGGTTTTCGGGCACGTCGAATGCATCCATCGGGAACTCTGGAGCGACGGCAGCATCAACTTGCTCAATCGTCATATGCGCTTCGCGTTCCTGATTTGGTGACGGCGTCCAGAAGACTTTGCCTGCGTGAGCGGTCCGGTAGTCAAACTCTTTTCGATTATGGAACTCGTTGCCGATCTGAAATCCGATTACGCCGCCCCTTGCTGCCAACTTTTTGGCCAACCAATCCGGCATGTTGCGAGGGATATCGTTCAGACTACGTAGGCCGTGATGTGTGGCAATCACTGGTTCGGAGCTGATGTCGATCGTTTGCGAGATAGCGTCGTCCGATGCATGACTAACGTTGATGACCATCCCCAAGTGATTCATCTCTCGGATCAAGGCGCGTCCATGTTCGCTTAAGCCATGCGACTTTGCAGGTCCACAACAAGAGTCGGCATAGTTGTTGGGCCAGTTGTGAGCGGACAGTTGCGTTGACCGCACTCCCAGTCGATAGAGATCGCGGAGCACACCAAGATCGCCATCCAAATCGTAGCTGCCCTCAATATCGAGAATTGCCGCGATCTTTCCGCTTCGATGGATGCGTTCCACGTCGCTGGCAGTGAGAGCCAGTTCGATCAGGTCGTGATTCTTCCTGATCGCGTTCAGCGCAAAGTCTACGACGCGGAATGCCTGTTTCGTTTCTAAGCGAGCCGGATAATAAGCTTCTGGAACATACACCGAAAAGAACAGCGCGTCCAGTCCTCCCTCTTGCGCGCGAGCAAGGTCGAACTGTCCATTCGTTTTTCGATCACGTATATCGCCGCCGTTGTAGAATTCACGGTCGATCGCGTGAACGTGTGCGTCCAGCACCAGCGCTCGACGGTGGACCGCCTGCGCCGCTTGGTCAGAAGTTTGTGCCCCGAGTAGGCACATAACCACGAAGCTTAGAGCGAGAATTCGCATAAAAGTTCAAATTAGAGTTCAGCGTTCAGCCCTGCAATTCCGGGCCGGGCGTGGTGAAACACGAACTGGCTAGGGTTCGCTGAGGTGGCGCCTGGCGTGTCGACTAGTTGAATCGACGCGGCAATTGGTTCGTATGCGGCGCGTGGCGCGACGGTACCCTTCACAACCAGAATCTTCTGACGCTCCGGGTAAATTCCGCAACTGATTAATTGATGAAGCGAGAATGGGCTAGACCGTTGCGAGGTCAAAAGCAGCAGATTAAGATCCTCATTCGTTGAATGTTCCTCTTCGATAACGGCGCAGTGGCCCATTTCCCAATCCCGTACGCCGCCATGGCGAACAGCGGTCTCCCGAAAACTTCCTTCATGAAGCGACCGTACCGTGCCGCTCACTTCAACGGGACTGGTCGCGCTGCTCACGGACTGCCCGCCCACCCGGCGGCGGAAGCGATTGCCAATTCCGGCCAATTTCGCGGCTTCGACAGAGGCCGGATCATTCAGAACCACCGTCCATCCTTTCGCCCGCTGTTTCAGCAACTCGGCTAGTAGCTCTGTTTCGTCCGCGGCAGCGCCACCGCCCACGTTGTCCCCTACATCGAACAGGGCCACGGGATAGTGAGGGCTGTTCAGACTGGCCGAAATCGCTGCCGGGGCGTCGGGCAGATCAAAACGAACTTCTTTGCGGCGCGCCCACATCATGTCCGACAGTCTTTGTGCTTCCCGTGCCGCCAGCGCGCCGTCCCCATCAGCAACCACGATCACCGATGGACCTATATAAGGAACGTCATTGTATTGGAAGCCGCACGCCACGCTGGCCGCCAGAATGCCCGGGCGCAATTCCAGATCCCTACTCGCTTCTGTGATCGCTTTCAAGGGTTCTTGCGAAGTGTTCTGATGAATGATGTTCCAGAGCAGTGGCGGTTTGACGAGTGCCTGCCGCGGCCGCACATCCCCGGTTAATATCCGAGCGAGAATGGAGGCGGCGCGAACTCCTCGCTCCTTGGTATCGATGTGCGGATTTTGTTGATAGGTGATCAACGCATCCGTCAACTCAACACTGGCAGGGGAGATGTTGGCGTGAAAGTCATGCGTGACGACAAGAGGAATCTCACCTCCAACTGCCGCGCGCACACGTCTCAAGATCTCTTCGTCCGCCTGCGGGAACTCCTCCGTGTACATTGCGCCATGAAGGGCCAAGAAAATCCCGTCCAGGTGTTTTTCGGCTAACGCAGACACGAGGCGGGTGCATAGCTCGTCGAACGCTTCACTTGTTACCGGTCCTTTCGGCGTTGCTCCCGCGTAGATCGTCGGTACCATCGTCAGGCCGGCTCGGGTGCCTTCCTCGATAAACCCAGCCACCTCAGTACTACCTGTCGCCCAATCCTCCAATCCGTTCTGCCCGGTTTGCTGCCGGAACCGGAAATCCGACAGCGTGGTCGGCTCCGCATTGAACGAGTTCGATTCGTGCATGATGCTGCCGATAGCGACGGTCGCACCTGCGCGGGCTTCTTTCATTTGGCCGAGTCTACCAAATTTCTCTTAATAAACCAAGATTCCACTGCACAAACGGTGTACCCTGGAGCAATTCGAATATGCCGTATCGGGTTCGCGTTCTCCTGCTCCTGTTTGCGCTGGTGCTCGTCATGTATCTGGATCGGCTTGCAATTGCGGTTGCGGGCCCCCGAATTCAACGTGAGATGGGGATGGGACCGAGTCAGTGGGGCTTGGTCATCGGCGCATTTACCTTTGCTTACGCGCTGTTCGAAATTCCAAGCGGCATCATGGCCGACCGCCTTGGCCCTCGCAAAGTACTGACTCGAATTGTTCTGTGGTGGTCGGCATTTACGGTTCTTACCGGCGTCGCATCGAGCTTCGGGATGCTCTTGTTGATCCGCTTCTTCTTTGGCGCGGGGGAGGCGGGTGCGTTTCCGAATTGCACATCCGTCGTGTCGCGTTGGATTCCGCGGCAGGAACGAGCGCGCGCCTTGAGCGTCTTCTGGATGGCCACGGCGGCCGGAGGAGTAATCTCACCGCCTATCGTTGTCGCCATCGAACAGCGTTACGACTGGCGCGCAGCATTTTACATGTTTGGCTTCCTTGGCGTCTTGTGGAGTGCGGTTTGGTATTGGTGGTTCCGCGATTCACCGGCCGAGAAGCTGGGCATCTCTCCCGAAGAGCGATTGACGCTTGCGTGGATCCCGAGTGATGCGAAGCGCCCGGTTGATTGGCGACGTTTGTTGCGCGATGGCAACTTCCTCCGCCTCTTGCTCATGTATCACACCTATTGCTGGGGCGGTTATTTCTACTTGTCCTGGCTGCACACCTACCTGCAAATTGGACGTGCCTTCACGGAGAAGCAGATGGCCATTGCGTCGGCCCTTCCCTCGGCAGCCGGACTGTGTGGCATTATCGCCGGCGGTTACCTTAGTGACCGATTGTCGCGCAAACATAGTTTGCGATTTGCGCGTTGCGCTATCGGTTCGCTTGGGCTCATCGTCTCGGGCGCCTTACTCTTCTGCGCAACGATAGCTCAAGACAGATGGCTCGCTGTTGCGTTCCTGACGATCGGCCTGGGCGCGATGGATTTGATGCTGCCGGTCGCGTGGAGCATTTGCGTTGATGCCGGTGGTGAGCACGCAGGTGCAATCTCAGGCGCCATGAACGCTGCCGGCCAAGTAGGTTCTTTGATTTCCGCCGTTGCCTTCGGCTATTGGGTCGACCGTCTGCATAGCTACGACCGTGCCTTGATGCCGCTTGCAATCATGTTGATTATCAGCGGCTGTTTATTTGCTTCCATCGACCCATCTCGAAAGATGGTCCCGGAAGATACCGATCCGCACCTAAGAACTGTAGTCCAAACAAACTGATTGCACCGCTTCAAGAGTCCGATCGATGTCTTCGTCGCTGTGTACTGCCGAGACGTACCATCTGCCGTCCGGTAGGACGAGCACACCGCGATTGAGCATCGCTATCGCGAAGTCGCTGTAAAGCCGGGCTTGAGAAGCAAGCGTATCTCGATAATTTTGGGCAGCTCTCTCCATGAACGAAACCTGAAAAACAGGACCGTCGCCCGAAAGTACAGCCTCAATTCCAACTTTGCCGAATTCTTTCGCGATGCCCTCGCGCAGTCGGTCCGCTCGCGCTCGCAGACTCTCATATATGCGGCCGTCATCCTCGGCGAGAACCTCGATGGTTGCACGTGCTGCGGCCAGGCACAGCGGATTGCCGTTCAGGGTGCCCGCATGTACCACTGTGCCATCCGCAATGTACTTCAGAAAGTCGGTTCGACCCGCCAAAACGCTAAGCGGCACTCCGCCGCCAACAGCTTTCGCGTATGTCGCCAGATCGGGTGTCACACCCCATCGGCCTTGTGCCCCGCCAAGATGGATGCGGTAGCCTGTGATCACTTCGTCGAAGATCAGAAGCGCCTTGTGGCGCGTGGTTATCTCACGGAGGAAGTCAAGAAAGCCGGGTGCCGGCGGTATACAGCCGCTGTTGGCCAGCAACGGCTCGAATAAAACGGCGGAGATGTCGTTCGGTCTCGTAGCGAAGATTCGCTCAACACTTTCACGATCATTCCAGGTGGCAATCTCAACATGGTCATGAGGCAGTTGCCCAACTCCCACGGGGACTGGTCTATTCGCAGGCGCAGTTGACGGAGGATGATAACTGACCAGCGTCTCGTCACTCCAGCCGTGATAGTGCCCTTCGAATTTCAAGAACCTTCGCCGCCCCGTGATTGCGCGTGCCAACCGCAGAGCCACTTGAACGATTTCCGTTCCGCTATTGGCGAAGCACACCAAATCCGCACACGGGATTGTGCGGTTCATCAATTCGGAGACTTCGTATTCCAGATCGTGTTGTGCGCCGTACGTTAAGCCAGAGGCGGCTTGCTGCTGTATGGCCTGCACCACTTTCGGATGACTGTGACCGAGTATCAGCGGACCCCATGCCAGGGTAAAGTCGAGGTAAGTGTTGCCATCTACATCGAATATTTTCGATCCCTGCCCGCGTTCGAAGTAAAGCGGATAGGGCCTCGCGGTCCTGCGGAGACCACTCGAAACGCCCCCCGCCAGCGTGCGCTTTGCCCGCTCATAGCGTTGCCATGAGCCCGACGTTTTTTTTCTGACCTCACCCTCATGCAGATCTGCGCGAAATTGGCTTTGCGTCAAGGTTGCGTCGTTAAGGGTAGACAATTCGAATATCCCAACTCCCATTGTTTCAATACGGGAAGGGTCGCTTCTCTATTGATACGATCTCTCATATCCTGCTTCAGCTACGCCCGTCCTGTCAATCCAATAGTTCGTTTTGCTATTGAAATGTAAGATAGTTTAGAAAAGCTTTCGTGGAAACTGTTACCCCCGTCGATGCCAGCCGCTACGTTATTCCGGTAGTTCGTAATACTTTTCAGGTTATTCATGAACTCGCGGCGGCGGGCACGCTAACGCTGAATGAAGCGGCGCGCCGGACCCAGATACCAAAGTCGACCGCATTCCGCATTCTTGCAACTCTGATTCATGTCGGCGTAGTCGTACGAGATCCGGAGCAAAAGACATATCGGCTAGGACGAATGTTGAGTACGCTAGCCAGGGAAGACGGCGCCACGGAGGCGCTACGGCGCATAGCCCTGCCGCATATGTTGAAGCTGCGTGCTGCCTTCGGCGAAACCGTTAACCTGGGCGAGCTGCAGCATGACACCGTGATCTACCTGGAAGTGGTTCCGAGTGAATACGCGTTGAAATTGAGCGAACGCCCAGGCGCGACCGTATGGGCGCTTTCCACTGCCCTAGGTCGATCGGTTCTCGCATTTTCTCCGCCCACAGTCGCCGAGGCACTACTGCGCGGGCGCGAGTTGCCCGCCCTTACTCCGTTCACCATCACCGACCCCGCAAAGTTAAAACGCGAATTGGAGAAGGTACAGAAGCAAGGCTACGCAATAGAGCACGAAGAGAGTGCGCTCCAGGCAACTTGTATCGGCGCTCCTATCTTGAACGACAAGGGGCGAGCTATTGCCGCGCTCAGCCTTTCGGGTCCCACTCATCGATTTCGGCCGGCCCACGATGATGCAATAGCTACGGCGCTGGTTGAAGCCACCCGCGAAATCGAGCGGGAGTTTCGCGCTTAACGTGCCGCGATAAGTTCAATTTCCACCAGGCACCCCTCTAAAGGAATGCCCGCTACCGCAAGGGTCGTGCGTACCGGAGGCTCAGCACCAAACCGACCTCGGTAGACCTCATTCATCGCGGCATAATCCTCGAGATGGCGCAAATAGACATTGCACTTTAGCGCCTTCTCCATTGTCGATCCGGCCGTGATGAGGCACTTTTCCAATCGTTCGAGGACGGCTTTTGTTTGTTCTCGAATATCGGAGGAGGTGTTTACCCCGTGTCCGGAGACGAAAATCAAGTCTCCGTGAGAGATCACTTCCGAGTACAAGGGAATCTCTTTCGAAGCCGGCTTGCCATCCGGATAGTACACTCGCTTGCTTTTGTCTGGCGGTTTGGAACGCGATGACGCGATTGCTGCTCCAGTAACCATCGGTGCCGAAAGGAGGATTTTTCGTCGTGAGGAACTCATCAGGACCTCCAGTCTAAAACAGGTTTCCACAGAAAAATAGTTGTACAAATAGATAAACGCACTTTACAATCACAGGCAATGCAAAATTCAGTCCAGCCTCCCGTGGGCCGATCGTGCCGTTAACTTGGAATCGCAGACATTGGCTCGGGATGGGAATCGCTGCGCCAATCATGCAGGCACAAGGCGAAAGTAAGAAGCCTTGTGCAACCGTTAGCGCGCGGAAGAAGATCGCGGCGGCGGTCACCGTTTACCACCACTATTCTCATGCTGACGTTCTCGTCGGAAGGCTGCTTGCCGGCTACTCGCCGAATGGAAAATGGACGCCGTCGAATTGTGAAATCGTGTCCCTGCATGCCGATCAAGTTCCGAACGGCGCAGATATGAGTCGCGACCTGGCGGCGCGTAACGGGTTTCGGCTCTGCCCGACAATCGCAGAAACGCTGACCTTAGGAGGCAAGTCCCTGGCCGTTGATGGTGTGGTGTTCATCGGAGAACATGGGGATTACCCCACCAACAGCGTTGGACAGACTCTCTACCCTCGCTACGAACTGTTCTCACAAATCATGGACGTCTACGAGCAATGCGGCCATTCAGTCCCCACCTTCTTCGACAAGCATTTCTCTTACTCGTGGGACAAGGCCGATGCGATGTTCCGCCGCGCCAAGAAGATCGGATTTCCCTTCATGGCGGGCTCTTCCATTCCGCTCACTATCCGCCGTCCCGCCATCGATCCGCCTCTCGAAAGCCCCATCACGGAAGCGGTCGCACTTGGGTTTGGCGATCCGGACGCTTACGGGTTCCACACCTTGGAAGGGTTGCAATGCCTGGTTGAACGTCGGAAAGGTGGTGAGACAGGTATTGCTTCAGTCGAGTTTATCGAGGGTCAGGATATCTGGCGTTGGCGCGATAGCGCGCAAGGCGCCTGGTCAAAGCCACTGTTTGAACCGCTTTTCAAAGAGGCGCAAAAGCTGGCCGGCTTGCCGCCGTCTCCACTATCGGAGGAACATTCGAAAAGTCCCGTCCTGTTCGTGCTGCGCTATCGCGATGGCCTTCGGGCCGCGGCGATGATTATGACCGAGAATGTGGGCTTTAGCGCGGCTTTCCGGGTCAGCGGACAGCAACACCCGCAGTTCACCACCTATAGCGCCAAGGTAGATCGTCCGTTACCGAATTGGGACGGGATGGCCCGCTGCGTCGATAACTTCTTCGCTACCGGAAAAGCACCGAGCCCGATTGAACGAACACTTCTCGTCACGGGCGCACTTAGCTTTTGCTTCGTATCCAGGCAACAAAAGCGTGCAGTCGAAACCCCACAGTTACAAATCGCATATCGTGCCCCTGCCGCAAGCTGGTACCAAACGGCATGACGCGACCGTTCATACTAAGTTGTCTTTCTATAGAAACTTCTGTACAAATAGAGAAACGGCGGGTACAATTCGAAATGCGAGATTTAGCGTTGCTTACTCTGTTGCGGAGGATGGTTCAGCAAGCATGAATCGGAGAGAGTGGCTCGGCGCGAGCCTAGCCGGACCGCTATTATCGACCGCTAGCGCTGCCACGCAGCCATGCTCGTCCAAAACGAGCCGCACCAAAGTAGCCGCTGTTGTCACGGTCTATCGTTATAACTCTCACGCTGACGTTCTGGTAGGACGCCTGCTTGCTGGATACTCGCCCAACGGGAAATGGGCATCATCGAACGCCGAAATCGTGTCCCTGCATGCCGACCAGGTGCCGAACGGCACAGATATGAGCCGCGACCTGGCTCCCCGTAACGGCTTTCGTCTTTGCCCGACGATTGCAGAAGCACTGACTTTGGGCGGTAAGTCCCTGGCCGTTGATGGTGTGGTGTTCATCGGAGAACACGGCGATTACCCCACCAACAGCCTTGGACAGATTCTCTATCCCCGCTACGAACTGTTCTCACAAATCATGGACGTCTACGAGCAATGCGGCCGTTCAGTCCCCACCTTCTTCGACAAACACTTCTCCTATTCATGGGAGAAGGCCGACGCGATGTTCCGCCGCGCCAAGAAGATCGGATTCCCGCTCATGGCAGGCTCCTCCATTCCGCTCACCATCCGTCGTCCTGCCATCGATCCGCCTCTCGAAACCCCTATCACCGAAGCTCTGATTATTGGATACGGTCCGGCTGATGCGTACGGATTTCACACGCTGGAAGCCCTTCAATGCCTGGTTGAGCGTCGCAAAGGCGGGGAGACCGGGATCGCATCGGTCCAGTGGATTGAGGGTGAGGATATTTGGCGCTGGCGCGACAGTACCCAAGGTGCCTGGTCGAAACCGCTGCTTGAGGCGGCATTCCAGTTGCAACCGCTTCCTTCTACGCCCTCGCTTGAGCAACAGGCAAAGGCCCCCGTCTTGTTCGTACTCAATTATCGCGATGGACTGAAGGCTGCGGCTCTTGTGTTGACCAAAACATCTGGTGGTTGGAGTGCAGCGCTTCGGGCAAATGGGGAAAAACAACTCACTTCAGTCGCATTTGGAGAGGGACACGGTCCGGCGATTGCACGGCCTTTGCCGAACTGGGATGGTCTCGCAAAGTGTGTCGACGATTTTCTAGCTAGTGGTAAGCCGCCGAATCCGGCTGAGCGCACGTTGCTTGTGACTGGTGCGCTCGCGTTTTGCTTTGAATCGAAGCGCCGGAAAGAGGCGGTCAAAACCGATCAACTTGCGATCAGCTACCGGGCTCCTGAACGAAGCTGGTTTCAAACCAGTTGATTCAACATTTCCGATCGCTGTGTACACGGCGTAGCTCTCGGTCACGGCACAAGTAATTTAGACAATCCGCCGCCTCGTTGCCGGACAAATTAAGGAGAACCTCTCATGCCTCGTTTTATGGCAGCTTGCAGACTTCGACTGCGTTTCGATCAACATCCACGCGTAGCCGTTTCTTTGTTTGCGCTTTTGTTTACCTGTTGCTCCTCGTTTGCTCAACTGGCTTCTACCACGTCCATCGTTGGCAACGTTCTGGATTCGAGTGGGGCCGCCCTTGCAGGCGCCACTGTGACGGCACTGAATACCGCCACTCACGAGGCCTACAAAGAAGTTTCCAGCACGGCGGGATATTACGAAATCGCGTTTGTCAAACCGGGCACGTATTCCGTTACAGTCCAGCAATCGGGGTTCGAAACGCTAGAGAAGACCGGCCTGATCGTAGAAGCAAATCAAACCGTGCGCTCTGATTTCACTCTGCAGGTTGGCCGCGTTTCACAAGTCACGACCGTGACGGCGACTCCTCCCCCGCTCGTCACCGACGATGCAACCATCCGGGAAACAATGGATGAAAAAGCCACACATGAACTTCCTTTGAATGGGCGGGATGCGCTCAAACTCGCCACTACTACGCCGGGTGTCATCTCAGGCTTTAAGGCTCCATCGGGCCTTCCTGGCGGCGGGGAGGACTTCATCGGGCCGGGCACACGCGAGGTACAGAACAGCATATCGCTCGATGGTGTCAGCATTATGACCAATCTTGTGAACACTACATCGATTCGCCCCACAGTGGATGCAATCCAGGAAGTCCAGGTGCAAACCGGAACATATCCGGCTGACTACGGGGGTTACATGGGCGTCCAGATCAATCTACTTTCAAAAAGTGGGACGAACGATCTACATGGAAGTGCCTTCGAATTCGTCCGCAATAATTGGCTGGATGCTCGCGGATTCTTCAATAGCGTGGGCCAGATTCAAGCTCCCTTCCGGCAAAACCAATTTGGATTTGAGCTGGATGGCCCGGTCATCATTCCCAAACTGTATAACGGCCGTAACAAGACGTTCTTCATGGCCGCTTACGAAGGGCTTCGTAATACCGCCGCTACTTCGGCGCTTGCAACTGATCTAACGCCGTTGATGCGCCAAGGTAATTTCTCAGAACTGTTCGGTGAATCGAAACCCATAACCCTCCGCAACCCATTCGATCCCGCTCGCGCTCCGTTCGCGGGCAACATTATCCCAGCGCAGCTTCTGTCACCCCAAGCCTTAAAAGCAGAGCAGTATCTCCCTCTTCCAAATCTCGCTGGTCCCGTCAACAACTATGCGGCTAGCGTCTTGACGGGAAACAATACAGATCAGGCCTTGGGACGCGTGGACCAAACCTTGGGTGAAAAGGTTCGCCTGTTCTTCCGCTACGTTTGGGAAGACGCAACGCTGCTCTCGAACAGCACAAACCCGTTTAACGGTTTCAATCAATCAGTCGGAGATCACAACTTCGTTTTGGGGTATACCCACATGCTGACCTCGAATGCGACAAATGATTTTCACTTTGGGCGGCAGCTTACGACCATTGATGAAGCGAACTTTTTTGCTACTCCCGAACTTGCGAATGCCGGGACAAACTTAGGAATTCCCGGCTTTCCAAGCGGCGCCAGCAATCCTGGCGTTCCGAACTTCACCATCACCGGTTACGATGGCATCGGTGGGACGGGCTCTTCCGTGCCTTTGATTCAGAAAGACATAACGTGGCAAGGGACTGACGTCTTTAGCTGGACGCATGGTGCTCACAATCTTACTGCCGGCCTGGAAATTCGCAAGATCATTACGAATCGCAGTGCGAACAACAACATTCGAGGGGCGTTCTCATTTACGGGCCAATACGCAAGTGACGGCGGAGCGGATTTTCTCCTTGGCATACCCGCATCAGTAACAACTCCTGCTCCGCTTTATCCCGGTGGCGCGGCTGAATACCGGAATGGCTACTTCGTGACCGATAAGTGGCAGGTCAACCAGAGGTTCACCCTTACTCTGGGACTTCGATATGAACTTACAACAGCTCCGCAGTCGACGACGGGCAATGGAACAATCCTAGATCCAACGAATACGCACTTCATTCCAACCACAGTCCCTTCGAAGATCCCGTTCAACAACACCAACTATTTAAACTTTGCGCCGCGTGTCGGATTTGCTTACCGGGCAAGTGACAAATGGGTGGTTCGCGGTGGATACGGCATCTACTACAACCCTAATCACCTGAACGATTACACCCTCGCCAGCACGAACCCGCCGTTCAGCACCATTTACACATTCACGGGCGGTACCACGATTCCTTCGCTCTTCCTGGCCAATCCGATCCCGGCCACTCTGCCGGGGGCTTCCGCGTATCCGAGTGCCTTCACAATCAACCCGAACTTACCGACACAATACATGAACCAGTGGAGCCTGGATGTTCAACGAAGCTTATGGAACGGGGGAGCTGTGGACGTTGAATATATCGGGTCACATGCTGTCCATCTTGATCGCAGCTACTACAACAACACTCCTCTCCCGGGACCCGGAAACGTCAATGCGCGACGGCCCAATCAACTATTCGGCTCCATCCGAACGATTCAGAACGACGAGGACTCCAGTTACAATGCGCTGAACATCGTCTATCGCCAGCGCCTGGCACACGGCGTTTCCGGGCTGTTCTCATACACGTGGTCGCACAATCTGGACGCCTCCTCCGATTCGAACAACGGCTCCGTGATGAACCCATACAACTGGAAAGCCGATTACGGGAACGCAAACTGGGACATACGACACCGCTTCGTCGGAAGTTGGATTTACGAACTGCCGTTCCTTAAGAACGCTTCCAATCGCCTCGTAAAAAATACCCTGGGCAATTGGCAACTGAATGGCATCGCCACGATTCAAACCGGATTCCCCTTTACCGTCAACATCTCAAACGATCAAGCAAACAACAGCCTGGGTGGTCAGCGGCCCAACATGATCGGCAGTGTGAGTCCGAACTGCGGCCAGGGACATCTGACCAACTGCATCACTAACAATGCATCCGCGGCTTTTCAGGTTCCGCTCCTTTATACCTTTGGAAGCCTGGGCCGAAATACATTTCGAGGTCCGGATTTCGTTAATATAGACGCATCTCTGTTCAAGAACATTCGGATTGGAGAAAGACTCACCATGCAAGTTCGGGGCGAGTTCTTCAACGTTCTAAACCATCCGTCATTCTCAAACCCAGGGGCCACCCTGACGACAAACACAACCGGCATAACGTCGGCGGCAAGCTTTGGAAACATCACGTCAATTTCGAACAATCCAAGACAGATCCAGTTGGGAGCGAGACTGACGTTCTGACTCAACGTGACTCCCGAAAATCCGGCCGGGATGAGCCGGGCCGCTAATATGAAACTCGCCGCCATCGTAACGGTTTATCGAAAAAACTCACACGGACAGCACATCGTAGACCGACTGCTCGGCGGTTACGGATGGAACGGGACCCATCACCATCCACCCATGGAACTCGTCTCGCTATACGTGGATCAGACTCCGCCGGAGGACTTGAGCCGCGAACGGGCCACCCGATTTCCGGGGATGACAATCTATCCCAGCATTGCGGAAGCGCTCACGCGAGGCGGACAAAAGCTGGCGGTGGATGGCGTCATGATTGTGGGCGAGCACGGCGACTATCCGAAAACGCCCAAAGGGCAAGTGCAGTATCCACGCTATCGCTTCTTCCAGGAGACGGTGGCGGTGTTCAAGGCAAGCGGCAGGTCTGTCCCGGTTTTCAACGATAAACATCTCTCCTGGAACTGGGAGTGGGCGAAGCAAATGTACGAAACCTCGCGATCAATGGGGTTTCCGTTCCTCGCGGGTTCCAGCCTCCCTGTCACCTGGCGTATCCCTTCAATTGAAATGCCCCGGAATTCGCGCGTGAAAGAAGCCGTAACAATTTGTTACGGGGGCGTTGACAGCTACGATTTTCATGGCCTGGAAACTTTACAATGCATGTTAGAGAGGCGCGCCGGCGGAGAGACCGGCGTGGCTTGGTTGCAAGCCTATCGCGGTGAGAAGTTCTGGGATGCGATGCGAGATGGAGTATGGTCCAAGCGCTTGTTCGATGCGGCGCTGTGCCGAAGTCATACCCTGACCCCAGCTCGGGCTGGATTCAATAATGTGTTCCCGAGCATTGAGGATATGCAGAGACTGGTGAAAGATCCCGTGGCTTATCAATATCAGCATGTGGATGGGCCAGTTGCAACGATGATGCTCATGTCCGGCTTGGTTCTCGATTTCAACTTTGCTGCGACACTCGATGGCCGGGCCGCCCCGCTATCCACTCAGATGTACCTGCCTATGCCCGATGGGCGAACCACGCTCGCTAACTTCTTCAGCCCTCTGGTCCATAACGCGGAGCAGATGTTCCTGACCGGCAAAGCGCCTTACCCGGTCGAGCGAACCTTGCTAACGACGGGGCTTACTGCGGCCGGAGTTGATAGTTTGTTCGCAGGCCAAACAAGGTTGAACACTCCCCATCTGGCAATTCGATACCAGCCCAGTGATGACTCCACTTTCTGGAGGTCTTAAGACTATGAAGACCCGAACACAAGACGTGAGCCGGCGTTCCTTTCTGGGCGCCGCGGCAGTTGCTTCTGGTCTAAGTGCCGAACTTGATCGGCCCAAACGCATCGCGATTGTTACAACGATTTATCGCTATCTGTCTCACGGGCAGCACATGGGCGATCGATTCTTAGTCGGGTATCCGCACGATGGCGAGTGGCGTAAGCCGAACATGCAGGTTGTGTCATTGTACGTAAATCAGAAGCCAGAGGGCGACTTGAGTGCGGAGCGAGCCCGGGAATTCGGATTCCGTGTTTATCCAACGATCGCCGAAGCGCTCCGCTGCGGCACAAACAAGTTAGCTGTAGATGCAGTCCTGATCGTCGGTGAGCACGGAGAATATCCAACCAACGACTTCGGCCAAAAACTCTATCCGCGCTATGAATTCTTTACCGAATGCGTGAAGGTATTCGAAAAGGACGGCCGAGCAGTACCGGTATACAACGATAAACACCTCTCCTACAGTTTCGAAAAGGCGCAACGCATGGTCCGCGAGTCGAAGCGGCTTGGTTTCCCTATGCTCGGCGGTTCTTCGCTGCCGGTGACCTGGCGTCTACCGGACGTCGAGATGCCGATGGGTTCTCACATTGAGGAAGCTCTGATGGTAGGAGAGAACGGTGGAGATGATGCCATGGATTTTCACGCGCTGGAAGGTATGCAGTGCATGCTGGAACGAAGGCGAGGCGGTGAGACCGGCGTAAGATCCGTGCAAACAATAACGGGTGAGGCCGTTTGGAAGGCGGGCTGGCCAGTCGATCTGTTATCCGCTGCCCTTTCGCGAAGCGACACACCATTGGGATTAACCGTAAAAGATGGGCGTACGCAAGATCTGGTCGCCTCAGGCGAACTCCAAAGGTTAGTTACTCAACCGGCCGCCTATTTAATAGAATATCGGGACGGTTTACGTGCGACTATGCTGAACTTGCGAGGCGCATTGAAAGATTTCAACTTCGCGGCACGAGTCTCGGGACACGGCATAATCTCGACACAATTTCTGTTGACGCCGGAACCAAACGTTACTTATTCCGCTTGCCTGATGAACAAAGTGGTTGAAATGTTTGCGAGTGGCCGTGCTCCGTATCCGATCGAGCGGACTCTATTAACCAGCGGTATTACCGAAGCCTGTCATCGCTCTCGAGGGAAGCAATTGGATACTCCGAACTTAGATGTAGCCTATCAGCCTCCGCCGGAGAGTCAGTACTGTCGCGCCTAACCGTGCTTGTGGCGTACTTAGCACAGCACCCCGGCAGTTGCCGGTTTCCGGCGACTCCCTCGATTAGAGGGATCATGCGACGGGTGTGCATGACTGGACACACAATGGTGGCGTTATCCGAACAATAGCGGCATATCAGGCCTTAAACGAAGTACCTTTTGCATGATGACTCTTTCGCCGGATTCTTGACGAACGGAGAGGTACCGTGACACAAGCGCGTCTCTCGGTCGTAATCTGCGTCCGTGCAGAGAAGGCTCGCTGTGCCAATAAGTTCCGAACGCCTGCCTAGCGGACGGCAGCAATTTCGGAAGTGCACGCGTTCGTCGGGTCGTCAAAGCTTGCTGGCCAATTTCACGGTAGCCGACTAAGCAGCCAGGTGGCCGCATGTCGCCCTGGCTCGCTATCCGCAGGTTGCCTTATAATTCAGGCGCTCCTGGAAAGAACGGAGCCGCGAGGTGCTTGGCCCAGTCGATCATGGGCGGCAGATCAGTGGAGAGTTCTACACCAATGTCTTCGATGACGACCGCGAGCACTCGTTCAGGGTGCCTGGCCGCAAACTCGTAAGGGTTCACCCCACCGAGTGAATTGCCTAGAGCAAGTGATTGCTATCGGCTCAGTTCTCTCAAAAGCCACGAGCGCGCCAGCCTCCAATCGCGCATTACTGTTTCCGGTGAAACGCCAAGGACCGAAGCCGTTTCATTAACCTCAAGCCCCCCGAAAAAACGAAGCTCGACGACACGCGCCTTCCGCGGATCGATCCCCGCAAGTTCAATCAAAGCGTCGTCGAGCGCAAGCAGTACTTCCGATTGCTTTGATGAAATCTCAACGGCATTCTTCAGATCTGAAATCATGGGGTTTTGCCCTCGTTTGGTTGCCGCCTTTCGACGTGCTCGGTCGAGTAAAATCCGGCGCATCATCGTTGCCGATATCGCAAAGAAGTGCGCCCGATGCTGCCAATCAAGCTGATGGACATCCATGAGCTTCAGGTAAAGTTCCTGAACAAGGTCGGCCGCCTGTAGGGTGGCGGCTGCGCGTTCGTTCTGGAGATAATGGCCGGCTAGCTGGCGGAGCTCTCCCTCGACAAGAGGCACAAGGCGCGCCATCGCTTGCTCGTCGCCCTGAGCCCAGGCGCGAAGAAGTTGCGTGGTTTCGTGCGCAGAGATCTCAGCCATGTCCTCATAGCTTACTAAGCAGCGGATCAAGCGAAGCCGGGAACAAGAGCTCCAAAATTATTTCCGTTCCTGTTGCAGTTTCCTCAACTGGATTACGCCTATTGACGCGTAAGAGGCGAGCGATGCGCGTTACGAAAAGCCGGGCCGCTTCTAGAAGGAGATTCGATGAAACATTTATACCGTGTAACAGTGTCGGCGTGCGGACTGGCAATCCTGGCAACAGCGTTTGCTCCAACTGCTAGTGCTTGTGGCGACTTTTTGACTTCACAGGAGCTGGCTGCAGTCCAGCGAGTCATGGCAGACGCAACAAACCCGATGAACGGCGCCTCATTAGAGGAGCTGGCCCGTGATGAGAGGGCCTCGAAGGGTGGCCATAAGCCATCCATCGTGGGAATGTGGAAGACTCAATTCCTGTCAGTGGGCAATACAAACCACAGTCCGTCGATTGCAGACGGCACACAACTCGATTTCGGCTACAGCCAGTGGCACAGCGACGGAACGGAACTCTATAATGCGGGTTCCCGGCCGCCTGCTACGCAGAGTTTCTGCATGGGAGTGTGGACTCAGACCGGCTCAACCACATTTCTCGTTAACCACTTCGCGATTACCTATGACATTACCGGGGTTCGTAATGGACTTCGTAATTTCATCGAAATGATAACGCTCTCCCCGGGAGGCACCAAATACAGCGGAACGATGGTGATCAACGTCTACGACACGAGCGGAAATCAAATCGATCATCTGACAGCTCAAGTCAACGCGAACAGGGTTACCGTCGACACAACACCCTGACGAACACCGCGGGAGGGGCCGAAGCGCACGGCCGCTCCGTCCTGCAAGCCAGACCTGGAGTGCAATCAGTGCGGGCGATTCTCCATCAGTTGAGGCCAGTTGAACACGATGGCTAAATCGCGCGCGTTCGGCGGAGCTTTCGTGCTGAGTACCAGGAACCGCGCACCATCGCGAGAAACATCGTAGGAGAAGCCCCCTCCTGCTCCCACGTGTCCGGGAAGACGGAAGAGCACCTTGGGATTGGCGAATGCCGGCTCGCTCGGTTGCCTGATCGGAATGGAAACGAGAGACCTGTCAGGTGTGACGTAAAAAACCTCTTTGCCGTCACGTCCCCAACGCGGTTCGGTTCCACCGGCAACCGAGATTTGTCGCCGGCTGCTTAGCTTGGGAAAATCTGACAGATAGATCTCCCTCCTGCCGCTTTCATTCGACTCATACAGCAGCCATCGCCCATCGGGGGAGAACTGACCTCTCGCTAGGGTGGCGGGAAGTGATTCGTAAGCTCTCCAGGGCGCCTTTCCATCGAACAGAAATCCGAGGCCTTGCTCGGTTATGCCGATCCAGTGATCGGCTGCCAAAGTTCGGCCGTCGCCGGATAGACTTCTAACCTGGTAGCGGTCCTTCGAAGTAACGACCACGTTCGCAGGCGCAGCCGAATTAATGCGGCGAACCAGTACTCGGCTTTCTTTCTCTTCCCATGAGGTGAAGTAGAGGCTTCGGCTATCTCGAGACCACACCAGGCCTGAGACCCTGCCGGCGGCATCCGACAGTGGACTCTGTTGGTTCCGGGTGAGATCGATAATTTCTACCCAGAAGTGTCCTTCGTTCACCTGATGATTCAACACCGCTACATAACGTTGATCCGGAGATACCGAGAGATCAAAATAATCACCGGGCTGCCCCACCTGGCCCGCTGGCTTTCCGCCGCGATCAAACCAGGAGAAACCATTGTGCTCCGATATTGCCGGGCGATAAACAAGGACTCCACTCGCCGAGAGGCTAAACTGCCCCACGTCGTCGGAAAGGGCGAGCTTCTCACTCGAGAGGGAACCGGAACTCTCCTCGAAGAGCTGTGCCCAGAGTTGTCCGCTCTTCGGGAAAACCAGAAAATCGCGCTTAGAATAAGGATCGTAGCCGAGTGCGGCCGGCCCATCAGAAGTGACTAATTTCTTCCTTCGGTTTTTGCCTGCTGAATCTAGCGCTTCGAGATAGATGCCGTGATTCCGGGAATCGAGCGTCCGCGAGAAGTAGATGAATCTATTGCCGTCCTCAAGAAACTGCGGAAAACGAAGAGAGTTCTCCTTTATGCTGGCGTCAAGGCCTTCCACCAGGACTGGATCGCCACCGTATGCCGGAACCTTCATCAAGCCCTTGTAATTGACTCCGAAGAGGATCACGCCTTTCGAGCTCCAAGCTCCGCCACGAGCTGTTTCAGTCGGTGCATCGCACAGGATCTCAGGTGGTCCGTGCGGCAACTTCATCTTCTTTAGCTTTCCATCGGCAAAAAAGGCAATCTGGGTTCCATCAGGCGACCAGAAAGGCTGACGAACATTGCCCTGAGTACCTTCGAGCCGCTCAAAGCGATCGGTGTTGAGGCGGCGCATCCAAAGAGCGAAACTTCCGTTGGTGGAGAGGGGGAGGATGACAACCGTACCATCAGGCGAAACAGCAGGTGGACCGCTCAAAATACCTGGATCTGAATCCAGGCTTTCGTCGGGAATGGCCAAAGCCAGTCTCACCACTGGAGGAGGCGCGGTCCGATGCACGAGCTCCTTCCAGATGGCGATTGCAATCAGAGGTACGAGGAGAGCCGAAGCGAGCACCCATCGTAGCCATGAGTGCAGGCGCGCGAACGGTCGGGCGGATGGACGGATACGGAATAATTCGAGCGCAGCGGCGATGTCGCTAGCTGATTGCCATCGGTCCTCCGGATCTTCACAGAGACAGCGATTTGCAATTTCCGCCAGTGCTGTTGGTATCGCCTTGGAGGTCGCTCTTCGTTCTCCGCACGCCATCTCTCGCAAGATCAGTCCGAGCGAGTAGATGTCGGTGCGGTGATCACAGGGTTTTCCTTCCAACTGCTCAGGAGACATGTACGCAGGCGTCCCCAATAGGCCGTACGTTGTGATTTCGTCTCCCGTTCCTTTCGCCAGCCCAAAGTCAAAGACCTTTATGCCCGTTTTGGTAAGCATAATATTGCCGGGTTTCAGATCGCGATGAATCAAGCCTTTGCTGTGGGCGACGGCGAGGGCAGAAGCGATTTGTCCGCCATATTGACACGCCACATCGGTGGATAGCGGTCCCTCTTTCAAACGTGCTGCCAAACTCACGCCTTCCAGAAGTTCCATCACCAGAAAATCAGGACCCACGTCGTACAGAGTGCAGATGTTCGGGTGATTGAGGGCGGAGATAGCCTGCGCTTCGCGTTCGAATCGATGGCTGAATTGCTTGTGGAGAAGCTTTATTGCCACGGCGCGATTCAGACGCGTGTCGCGCGCGCGAAAAACCTCTCCCATCCCGCCGGATCCGAGCATACCCTCGATCTCGTAGCGGTCCAGCCGAGTGCCCGGGGGCGGCGGTGCGGCAGCGCCACGCGCCTCGCGATATTCCGCCCAAGCGGGACGATTGAGAAGCACGCTCGGAGAGGAGTCATCATGTTCAAGCAGCGACTCGACTTCCGTCCGGAGATTCCGATCGTCTCCGCAGGCCTCCTCGAGATAAGCGCTCCGCTCGGTCGGCGCCCGGCTGTTCGCCGCGTGATAAATCTCTTCGATTCTTCGCCAGCGTTCCTCAGTCATCTGCCGTAGGGCCAAAGTATATCTTGCCCTAAACCGGCAGACCAGGAGTCCAAACCTTTGTCGTTGTAACCGATCGCAACTCGTCCGGAGAAGCTATGCAGTAATGAGACGATCATCAGGCGAGGCTCTTCGGCGCCGAGGAATCGTTTCGGGATCACGTTCTCAGAATTTGAGCGGGTCTTGTCGGCGTAGTTCCTGCGTTAACGGCGGAGTATTTTCCAAGGATTGTTTCGCGATCAGAATGCGGCTCTGCTTGATTCAATTCTCGAACGAGGGCACTATTGGATCTTCCTAGCGCAGCAAGAACATGGGCCGCCAGCAGGATGCGAAATGGCAGAACAAGACGCAATGGCATGACCGTGTGCTGTATGCGCTATCGCCCACTTTGCTTCCACTCTTCGACCGTACTATAGAGTCTGAGGCGCGCCGCCCACCGTGGGCCACCCGTCGGGATCCGTGACTTTTCCCGAGACTGCAACGCTTGCACCGAATACATAGCCAGAACAGGCAAAGTAAAAGGCTGCAGCCGAGCATGAGTGTCCGACCCGCAAACGTAAGCGTTTAGCACGCACTCCGGATTAAGCCGGGTGCTTCGCCGAAGGCTGGGGCAGCATTCTCCATGCGTTCTGGCGGCGGCTCAATCCCCAAAGGGCGAGACTCATCAGAAGCAACGAACTGGCGATCCAGACGCCTTGATGCGCGATCCCATCAACTACAAGGTCGACGGAGGTGTGCCTGCCAAACAGACGCTCCGCGATCCAGCCTCCTGAGGCCAGGGCGGCGAATAGAGCGCCGGAGACTCGTGCGATTGGATACGCACTTGTCCGGCTCAACAGGATCAACGAGGGCATGGTTGCCACAACGACGACCAGTTGCATAGTTTCGATCCCGAGGTTAAAGGCGAAGATGCTGGCAACGCGCTCCCAGTGTCCCAATCCCAGTTCGCCCAGGGTGGTGGCGAACGCGAGGCCATGAACCAGACCGAAGAAGGCAGCGATCGCGGCTTCACGGCCCGGAAAGATCGGCCGGATTGCGTGAACGGCGGAGACGAGAATGGACGCGGCAATCAGCACCTCGATCGGACGGCTCGGGACATGAACGAATCCCAGAGCCGCTAATGCCAGCGTCATTGAGTGTCCGACCGTGAACGCCGTCACCACCTTAAGGATCCGCACTAAGCTTTGCCGGATGCTGGCCGGTCCCGACCAGCGCGAGGCGGAGAATAGAAGCGGCGCGGGGAGGAGGAGCGCCAACAAGAACAGCAGATGGTCTGTGCCTTCGGCGATGTGCCGGATACCGAGCTTAAATATGCTGACGAAGCCGTTGAACCAGTTACCGCCCGTTCGATCCACGGTAACAACGGGAGACGCACTCCGGATAACGCCGATAAGCTGGGGATCATTCGCGAACACGCTGTTGCTCCAATCAGACCGGATGGAGACCAGAGTGACTTGCGATGGTATGCGGTCGAGCAGAACGTCCGTCTGGAGGTCGAAGGCGGCCGGCATGGGCTGTGCGGGCGGCGTCAGGATCAAGTGGGCAACGACGTAAGGTGCGCCGTCTACCTGATCAATGGCAAGCGGAGCCGACAGCCGTAGGTGGAAAGGCCCGGCCGAACTATGAGCGTGAAAATGGCTTACGACGTATTCAGCAGAGCGAGCCTGGTCATCAGGGGAGAGTTGCCGCCCGATGTGGTGGCCGAGGACAATCTCCATACGTTCGAGAGGAAGCTGCAGCTCGGCGCGAACCCCACGTGAATCAAAGTCCAGCATGACGGCGGATTGATACATCGAGTGGGCAGAACAGGTGAACGCCGTCAACAGAGCGGCAAACAATGCACGGAGCGAAACGTACATCTCTAAAGAATTCTCATCCTATCCACTTCGATCGATTTGCGAGGGCCGCGAAGCATGCCAATCAGGAACGGATCATTCAGAGGAATACGGGCTTTCGAATCACTGCGGATTGAGACGAGCACCACGTGAGTGACGATCTCGTGCGTAATCACATCGTAGTTCAAGGTCCAGAGGTCCAGGTTCGCGTTCGCAGGCGGAAGGAATGATAAGTGAACCACCAGATACGGGGCATTCTCGACTGTTTGGATCTTCATCCCGTCGAATCGAACCGAGAATGGCCGCCCGTCCGAGGTCACCGGGTGGACATGCTTCAGCACATAAGACTGCAGCTCAGATTGCTCTCCCGAAAAGTGACCGTCGTCAACGGTTTGCCTGAAGGAGATGGAGAGCCGATCAACCGGAAGCTGGAGTTCGGCTTGTACTTCGTTGTCCTTCAAATCCAGCAGAACGGCAGATTGATACATGGAGTGAGCCGGGATCGGCCCACTCCAGATGGTCAACACCACGAACAGTGAAAGAATAAAGCTCTCGAACTTCAAGCAGCGTCAACCCTATTGACTTAGGAAGTCCCCGCCGTAGTCTGCCGTTTTGTCTCTCCAAAGTGTGTGGAAGTGGTAACTCGAGCTGAAGACGACTCCGCTTTGGACCACGAACTCGATCCATACGCGCGGCCCGTCCACTCGGATGTAGTCGCCCTGCTGCGTTAACGTACCGGTGCCGGCATATCCGACGTAGGTGTTGGCGAGAGCGGTGGCGTCTTCATAGACGCTCAACAAGCTGCTTGCCGTTGTGCTGTCCATATCACTCACCCAGGCCTCAATCATGGCCTTCACCTGCGCTTGCTGGGCAGAGGTTAACGATGTGTAGGGGAGACCACGACCGGTGGTTGGATACGTCTGTGGATAGTTAGTGTCGATGCTCGTGCTGCTGTTGATGCCCATGACAACATCGTCAAAGCTGCCGCTCAGCAAAGCAGTAGTGTTCCCATAAACGGATCGCGTGAGTCCATAGGCGACATCACGCGGACCCTGCATGGGGAAGTAAGACGTTCCCGCCACATTGAAGATCGCCGGTTCGGACCCAATGAAGTAGGGAGTTCCGCTCGCGTAGTTGCCGTTGTAAGTATGGTTGAACGCGATGTGATGGCCGCCAAACTGCAACTGCCAGGGAGAAGTCGTGGAAGGCGTTCCTAGGAAAGCAACATAGTAATTGCCTGCGCCGTATCCGCCCGACGCATAGCTGCTCAGGAGGTTGTCGGCGCCCCGGATATTCTGAAAGCGCTGATATCCTTGCGAACTCATGGCGGCCTGCGCGAGTTGTTGGGCGGCCGCGAGTTGTGTGCTCGTGAGGGAGCTAAAGGCCAATCCGTTACGGGTAACCCCCGGAAGGTTGGACCAGCGCTCTGCGTTTGCCAAGGTGTAAGCAATCTGAAGCGTCGAGATTTGCGAGCTCGTCAGGGTCGCCTCAAAAGCATTCGCCAGGCAGACCACCAGCGCGGTGTCTTGTAAGCCGGAGCAACCTGAGACGGCGCCCCCTGTACCGATGGTCAGGGATTCCTGGGAGGAACTGGAAGCGTAGGTGGTGTCTCCGGTGTAAATCGCGGAGATTGTATGTGTGCCTGTAGGCAAGACTATGCTCGAAAGCGCCGCCGTACCCGAAGCAGAGCGTAACCGTGCCGAGAGGCGCAGAGCCGTCGTAAAAAGTGATTGAGCCTGTGCCGGTCGCAGGCGAAACAGTAGCCGTGAAAGTTATTCCGGTGCCGTAAGCCGCCGAAATGGAGGAGGCCGCGAGCGTCACAGCGCTTGTTGTCATCCCAACGGTGGAGGAACTTGTCGAACCGGTAAAGGACCAGCTCAGGCTGGAGGGATCAAACGCATACCGCCGGTCTTGCAGGATGGTAAAAGTCGTTAGTCCGTTGGCCGTTCCACCTGCCGGTACCAAACCAAACTCAACGCTTCCGGAAACCACGACGGTGTTTGCATTGGAGCTGGTGAGCGTGCCCAGCACGTAGGTATAGGCGGAAGTGTTTGAATTGCCTACGCTTGTAGTGTAGGTATAGTAATACTGGTTTACAGAGTAGCGGTAGCTGCTCTGAAGCTGATAGGACCCGATTGTCATGCCGGATAGAGCGGTCGTTGTTCCGCCACCACCCCCCGGACCGGTTCCGCCCCCCGGAGGAGTGCCGCCACCGGGAGGTCCTTGTGCATGCATCCCAACGGGTAACGCAAGCAAAGCTAAAGCGGCCAGCGTGGCGCCTCCTCGAGCGTTGAACTTCAGTTTCTTTGCAAGCACCGCAAAGAGCATTGCAGCGCCTGCTCCCAGAAGAGCCAAAGAGCCAGGTTCCGGCGCCGCCGCAACAGCAGACGTCGTAGTTGTGCCAGACGTGATCGTCGCGAACGAAGAATCGTAGAGGGTGAAGCTTTGCGAGCCTGGCGTTCCAGTGCCGGAATAAGTGAACCTCACGTTGAAGGCGTTGGCGAACGCCGAGGTAGTGGAATTCGCAAGGATGTCATATTCACCATTCGCCGGTAAGGAACTGTCAGCCTGCAATACGCTCGTTGTGAACCCTGAAGTCGTCGTAGACAGATTCGTGATCGCCGAACTGGTAGCAACGGGAAAGTAGATGGCCAGGAGATCTCCCGAAGAAAGCGATCCCGAGAGCGTGTACGTGTACTGCCATGTCGAGCCGCTAGATTGAGTCGTAGCGTACGCAACATTGATGGAGTCTGCCGATGCCAGGGGTCCTGCGGCCAAGACGAACATCGCGCCTAAAAGCGGGATGACTGCGCCATGCTTGCGCCAGCGCTGAACACGCGCCGATGAAGAGCTGAAAAACTTTAAGTGATTACTCATTGGGTCATGCAGTATCGCGCTCAACTGTCCTTTCGAAAGTATCCTCGGTTCAACCATGTATTGAGGAAACGCGAAATCTCAACTTGAAGCATAAAACCCAACACATGAAGGCAGGATTAAGAAACCGTACTTCGGACATTCTTCTTCGACTAATCGTTTCGTCTTAACCGCTTCTTAACGCTCGACCTCGTAAAGTCGACAGAGATGGAGTCGGATAACAGAGCCGAACATATAGTAGGAACTGAAGTAAGTCTGGTCGGCGCTATGAAGCTTCTCCTCGTTGAAGATGAACCACGGCTGCAGCGAACTCTGGCAAAGGCGCTACGAGAGGAACAGTACGCCGTCGATGTCGCTGCGAACGGGGAGGAAGGGCTGTACAAGGCGGAATCCCTCGACTACGATGTCGTGATCCTGGATGTGATGCTGCCGGTCCTCAATGGATGGCAGGTATTGGAGCGTTTGCGCCAGCAGAAAAGCACTCCGGTGTTGATGCTGACTGCTCGTGATGCGAGCGTGGACCGTGTGCGGGGCCTTGATCTGGGAGCAGATGACTACCTGGTAAAGCCCTTTGATCTTCCTGAGTTGCTGGCGCGGATTCGCGCCCTCATCCGCCGAATGGCTGGTAAAGGTTCGAGCATGATCCACCTGGGCGACATCGTGATCGATCCAAGGTCGCGTACGGTGACGAAAGCTGACGTTCCTGTTCGGTTGACGGCCAGGGAATTTTGCATTCTTGAATACCTGGCCATCCATCGCGGCAAGACCGTTTCGCGCACCGAGTTACACGATCATCTGGTGGACGAAAACGACGATACGCTTTCTAACCTCCTGGACGTTCACGTCTACGCAATTCGGAAAAAGCTCGGACCGGATTTGATCGCCACACGCCGCGGACACGGCTACTGCGTTGATTAACTCGATTTCTCTCGGGAAGGAACCTCCGACGCTTCTGGCCACGATCGCTGCGATGGCAATTACAGGCCTGGCAAGCATTTCTGCTTACTTGCATGTTGGCGGCCTTTGGTACCGCCGTTTACGAGTTGACGGAGGCGAATCGGTTTCGCCAAGTGGATGGTGAACTGAGGATACGCGTCGGTGCGCTCAGACGCGTGATCAGTGAGTATCGCCGTCGAGACGGCCCTCCTGAGCTACGCCATGAACAGGAAGAACCGCCTCCGCCTCCCCACCATCGACCGCCTCGTCGATCAAGATTCTCTCGACCACCGGAAGGACCTCCGCCGGATGCGATGGGCCCTCCTCACGGTCCCTCCCCTCCTGACAGTGAGCTGCGAAAGAACTTACTGGTCACTGCCGAGAATGCGGCTCTTTTCGAGCCTGAGGATGGATTCTACTATCTGATCTGGGCAACCAATGGGAGCTTAGTTCAGCACTCGCAGAGCGCTCCTGGCAGCAGTCCGAAACCTCAATCGTCGGAACGCGACTCGCTGCCCCACTCGAGGACTTGGGGTAACTACAGAGAGCTGATCCACTGCTCTGGAGTTGGCGATTGTGTGGTGGTCGGCAGATCGGTCGCGGGTGAAATACGGTATGCCACCACGATTGCCTGGCTTCTTCCGTTAGCGGGTGGAACGGTACTGCTTGTCGGGCTGTTCGTCGGAGGGTGGCTCATCAAGCTCGCTGTCCGGCCGGTGGAACAGATCGAAGCAACGGCTGCCGAGATCAGCCAGGGAAAACTTTCAGCGCGAGTGACGATCGAACAGCCGGAAAGCGAACTTGGGCAGCTATCGTCAGTCTTGAACGCGACCTTTGCGCGCCTGGAGGCGGCATTCGAGCGGCAGCAGCAGTTTACGTCGGATGCAGCTCATGAGCTAAGGACGCCGCTCGCCATCATGATCTCCGAGGCGCAAACTTCGCTGGCGCGGCCGCGGACCGGCGAGGATTACAAAAATGCTCTCGAGGACTGCCTGGAAACTGCGCAACAAATGCGCAAACTCACCGACACGCTTCTGGACCTGGCGCGACTTGAGACGGCCAGTGGGCACGGAGAACACACCGAGATCGACTTGGCCGACATTGCTCAGCACTGGCTACGGAATCTGCAGCCACTCGCTTCGAGACACCAGGTAACGCTCCAAAACGATCTGTCTCCCGCGCCCGTGATCACTGTCCCCGAGCGCATGAGCCTGGCTGTCACCAATTTGATAGTGAACGCGATCAGCTATAACCGGCCGAACGGCGAAGTATTGGTTGCGACCCGCAGTGATGCCACGCACGCGATTTTCAGCGTAGCCGACACAGGAATCGGCATCGAACAGGCGGACCTGCCGCGCATCTTTGATCGCTTCTACCGGGCGGATAAGGCGCGATCGCGCGCAGGTGGTCACGCTGGCCTAGGCTTGTCGATTTGTAAGGCGATTGTCGATGCTGAAGAGGGCACCATTGAAGTGCATAGCGATTTTGGCAAGGGCACGGTGTTTACCATCCGATTGCCGCTGGCGCCGAGGCTCGATCTGCAAGGAATAGCAAGCCCGCGAAGTACAGGTGGGAAGCAAAGTCTCCAGAGATTGTAAGAACACCTTTTGAGACGCTTGGCCAATCACCATGCCACGTCCGCTAAGGAGTAAAGACTGCGACAAACTCTTATCCTGTTTTGATGAGCGGTAAGACAAATCCAAAGTCGGCATCACGACAGCCCGAGGAACGATAAACCTCAGCGCTGGATTGGCCAACTACTTCACCATCATTGCGCACGTCAGGTTGGATCGCGCATCGATTTGCGGTGCGTTTCCGAGCGACAATAAGGAACTTTGTCCGTTCAACTCAAGACTTCGCACCGTGTTTGGCTGCGCGCTTTTCTCTTTGCCGGCTTAACTTGCAGTTCCTACCTGCTGGCTTTAACGGCACCTGTTCAAGCTCAGGCGCCGAGAGCGACACTGCCGAATGGGCGACGTATCTCGCCGGCGGGCGACTGGACACCCACTGCACCTTACCCGTTTGCGCTCGCCGTCAGACCAGATGGTAGGCAATTAGCCGTTCCTTGTGTCGGCTTTCCGTTTGCGTTGACTGTGATTGATTCGCCGGGTACACCCGGTCAGCGAATCCGCCGGTTGCCGGAAGGTGCAACCAAATCGAAGGATGTTGAAGTTGACACCGGTATTGCCTACGCCATCAATGGCCACCGCGCCTTTGTTTCTACAGGCGACAGTGGCGCCGTATGGGAATACGAGACCGGCGGCTGGACCAAGACGAGGCAGTTTTCGTTAGGAAAGGATAGCTACAGTGGAAGCCTCGCTCTTGATCGTTCCGGTAACCGTTTCTACGTGCTGGATCAGGGAAACTGGCGAGTTGTTGCGGTTGATGTCTCGACTGGACATGTTGTCTGGACGCTTCCTACAGGCGTCGATCCGATCGCTCTCACCGTGTCGCCGAACGGTCAGCGGTTGTATGTAGCGAATGCGGGGATGTTTGAGTATCGACTTTTACCCGGAATCGATCGCGACAACGTCCTACAATCCGCCCTCGCTTTCGCTCCATTCGGATATCCTTCGCGCCAAGCTCGAAAACATCTCGGGAGCTTCAATAGTGAGCGCGGCAGCTCGTTGTGGACGTATTCGTTAGGATCGGCACCTGCCGTCACCGCGAAACTACACCTGGGTGCCACGATTCGAGGCCGGGTTGTGGGCGGGAGCGCACCCTCTGCACTCGCCGCTAACGACGAGCACGTCTACGCCGCCTTAGCGCACATGGATTCGGTGGCAGTGATCACAGCCGACGGAAAAAAAGTAGAACGCGAACTGGAACTCTCGCCCTTCGAACCCAACCTTCGCGGCGTAATGCCGAGCGGCTTAGCCCTAAACGGGAATCGCCTCTATGTTACAGAGGCGGGAATCAACGCCGTCGCAACGATTGACATACATTCAAACACTGTTATCGGGCATGAACCGGTGGGATGGAATCCATCCGCAGTCGTCATCAGCCCGGATGCCCGGAGCCTTTTTGTGGTTAACACCAAGGGCAAGGGCACAGGACCGAATGGCGGAGCGGCTTTTCCGAAGCCCGGTGGAGCGTACATCGGAGAACTCGCCTTCGGGAGTATTTCAACTCTGCCGACGGGCGGAGCCTCGCCGACGACAACCGCGACAGTGATTGCGAATAACAGAGCCTCGCTGGCCGAAGCAGAAACGCTGCCGCGACTCAAACATATTTTTTTCATCATCCGCGAGAACCGTAGTTTCGACGAAGTTTTGGGAGACCTACCCGGTGCGAACGGAGAGCCTGCTATGGCGCGCTACGGTTTGGACGGCTGGACCGAAGAGGAGCCGCGCCTGCAGCACTTGCGCGTGACACCAAACGCGCATGCCTTGGCAAAACAGTTTGCCACTAGCGATCAATTTTTTGTCGACAGCGACGTGTCCGCAGATGGACACAGATGGTTACTTGGTATCGCCCCAACCCCCTGGTTTAACCGCGCCTGGACGGCTCATTACGGCGGACGCCGGGAGGGCGATGCATTCAGCAGTGCACCCGGCCGCCGCGCAATGTTCGGCGGTTCCGATGCGCCTATGCCGGAGGACGAACCCCAGTTTGGCTCGCTCTGGGAGCACGTGGCGGGCGCACACCTGCCGATTCGCAATTATGGAGAAAGCCTCGAGATAGAAGGATCGGACGAACGCGAAGGAGCAGAGCCGGAAGGCCAACGATTACTACTAAACGCTCCTTTTTTGCGCCCCGTTTTCGAGTCGAGCGACCGCCGCTACCCAACGTTCAACCTCGGCATTCCCGATGTGAATCGCGTCCGCGAGTTTCGCGCCGACTTCAGCAAGCTGATCAAGAGAAATCGCATTCCGGCCTTAACGGTAATCCGTCTTCCGAACGACCACGTAGCGACACCGCGTCCCGGTGACGGCTATCCTTACCGGGCTTCGTATGTCGCGGATAACGATCTGGCGCTGGGTCAAATCCTCGAATACTTGTCTAGCTTATCCATCTGGAAGGACAGCGCTGCCTTCATCCTGGAGGACGATGCGCAAGGCGGCCGGGATCATGTGGATGCGCATCGCTCAGTACTGTTGGCCGTGAGTCCCTGGGTAAAACCAGGAGTGATCGGGCACAGGCACATCAGTATGGGCAGCGTGGAGAAAACGATTTACAACCTGCTCGGGCTGAAGCCGTTGAATCTGGAAGATGCTCTCGCTTCCGATTTAAGTGAGCTCTTTGATACGAAGCCGCACATGGAGCCGTTTCGAGCGCTTCCCGCAGACACCCACCTTTTCGATCCAGCAAGCGCTCGTATTGCCAAACCAAAGACCAAGCAGGAGGCCGCGGCATTGCTGCGTTGTGACGATCCACGAGACATGCAGTAACTGTTTCACCCGGCATCTCGTATCTCCACGTTTGCTCCGTCGAGAGTGCTGCCTATGGAGAAGAACTGCTGTCCAGGCGCCGTCCCTTGCCTTCGATGGCCCCATTGTCAGTCCGGAAAATGGACGTGCAAGAACCAGATAGACAATCCCAGGCAATGAAACCAAGAACGATCAGTACCCAGCAAGTCACGTTCAGGTATCGCCATCTAAGGATCTGCCCGGCGAAATCCAGTCGCCTGGTGTAATCGCTACCACCACTAATCGCGGTCACCACTTTCCTCCGTCAGGCCGCAACGGATCCAACACTTGGAATCGGTTCGGGAATTCCTCATGCCGAACTGGTTCAATACGCGGCTGAATTTGGGAGGCATGCTGGCCGCGTTCCAGCCGGCCGAACACTTCATGTTTAGCAATGCGGACCAAAGGCCCCTACCTGACACCGCCGTACGAAAAAGGCAACCACGGCTTTTGGCTCACTCGGCCCGATTACCACCGTATCTTCATTCTTTGAGGGCCGGTATTCGGCGCTCTGGGCCGGTGAGATCCAGTTGACCAGCATCAGTGAACGGTTGGCGGCCAGGCTCGGCTTATTCAATGTCTCGAACTGCTCCAGGAATTCTAGAGCAGTCCGGTCCACGCACTTCGCTTATCTAGCTTCAGAAAGCTCTCCTCGTGAGGCCTAATCTGCTCCGCTCGCTTGCTTTTCCGATTTCCGATTGATACGGAACACGCTTCGAATACGAGCAAGGAGGTTTTGAGGTTCGATTGAAGCCGTTGGGGAACTCAGTCGCTCGCGAGTTGTCGAAAGCGCCTGCTGACGATGGGTCACAATCTGCGAGATCTCGTCCGCAAGCTCAGGGCGCAATTCAAGAATGTGAGCGAAGGCGGAACGGTCCAGGCAATGACAGTCCACCTGATCGATGGCAACTACCGAAGCCGATCGCGGTTCACCCGTCAACAAGGACATTTCGCCGAACAAATCCCCGGGGTGGAGAGTCGCGACCTGCTCGGACCGGCCACCTTCCGCTACTAACCTTACGGCAAGAGTTCCCTTCACCACGATATAGACCGAATCACCGGCGTCACCTTGACTTACTACCGTTTCGCCCGGTGCGAAAAAAATCGGCCGTAGGCGCTCGGCCAGGAAGGTAAGCTCACTGTCGGTCAATGCCCCAAAGGTGTCGGTCTTCTGCAGTGCCATCCGACTCACCTGTTGTTCCCGGTTCGGAGGGGGAGCCGTGGGTTGTTGTTGCAGTTCGATCTTCTGGATTATGGCGGCGACGGGAACTCCTACGCGCGCCAAGCCGAAATAAACAAGCGTAAGCACGTCTGAGATCTGGCGGTGCTGATGGCCCGGTCTTGTCACCCAGACGTAAATTCCGTACTCGATGTGACTTGAATGTAACGCCCGAATGAAGCAATTAGGAACCGGAGTCTGAGCGATGCCTTCCGGCAGGGACATGCGAAGTACTGTCTCGACCTCTTCGATCACCGTGGTCGGTAGATATTGATAACCGAGTTGAAACGGGATCAGGATTCTTCGGGACGAGGTAGCGGCTTTCACCGTGCTTCGAGTGAGAATCTGATTGGGAATCAGCAGCACATCGGAGTCCGGCGTCTCGATCGCCGTATAACGCGTGCGTACCTTCCTGATCCAGCCGGATCCCTTATCCGTTTCGATGAAATCGCCACGGCCAATTTCGTTTTCGAACTGCAGCACGATTCCCGATACCGAATTCATGAGCAGGTCCTGCATGGAAAGACCGATGATTGCCGTAACCACGGTGGAAGTGGCAATCAGGCCGTTCACGTCCGTGCCTAACCGCGAAAGCAAACGAAAGGTAACGAGGATGTATGCACCCGCGACCGTAAGATCACTCAGGATCATGTGCATGGCCCATCGCCGTACCAGCACGTAATTAAGAAAACCGATCACGAACTGTACAAGTGCAAGTTCGCCCAGCGCCTGGCCCAGTTCCGGTAGCCAATGCTGCGCCAACGGCACTGCAATCACACGGCAGAGCATGTCTAGGCCAATCAGCACCCATGCAACATAGATACGCCGGCGCTCGGAGGGCCAGAGGCGCCAAATAAGAACAGAACAAATGAGAGCTGCAGCAAGCAAGCGCAGACCGACAACGCCAATCATCGTTAAGAAGGCTTCAAAGAGGGAGCTGAGGTAACGCCAGGAAGAACATGTCCGGACATCCTCTATCAAAATCCAGCGATGGCGTGAGGACATTCGCCGTTTTCAGGAGAGTAACTTCAAGCCCGCAAGTCTGCCGGATACTTGCCCGGCTCGGCTGTTCAGGATGCCAGGTAGGCGTCCCAGTGGGGGAATCGCCGATTGTCATACAACTTAAACAATTGCGCGATACTGCAAGCTCTGTCGAGCCTAGATTTGCGTATTGCAATTACGTTCCTTCCGCCGTGCGCACCACTGAGCCCACGCGCCCGATTCCCTCTCATTCGATTGTCGAACGAGGAGAATCGGGACGCGTCAGGTAAGACTTTGCGAAGGACTTGGACCAGAGGCTACCAGACATTTACGACAGCGATGAAGCGATCGGCGGAGGGCGAGCCGTTCCACCAACTGCTGCCGCAACCGAAGTCCAGTGATTTGTCCACGGCGATGTAATAGCGGCCGGGTGCCGTTGGCACGTTCAGGGTGACACTGCCGGCGCCGGAGGTTCCACCCGCCGCTGGTACGGCGTTGTACGCACACGCTTGGGGGTTCCCCGTGCTAAGTCCCACGAGTACCTGCACAATGCAGTCGGTTCCGTTGCATCCGCTCAATGTAGCCGTATAGTCCAACGCCACAGTCACTGGAAACGTTGCCGCCGACGTATCCACATGGCTCACATCCAGAACATTCTGAACCGGCTGTGGTTGAGCAGTGGCGGGTGTTTCCCCAGCGAGGCTGACACTCACATTCGAGGCGGTTGCACCCGCAAAGGTCACGGTTGACCCGATTGCATCTATTGACCCAATCGTCAGAGTCGAGGGGGATGCCGGAAATTGTGTTTGCGGGCAAGGCTGGGTGGTGCCGTTGAACAGCAGATCGAAGCGGCCCGGACCCGGCGCGGTAAGTGAGATTGCAGAGGAACTGTTCGAAACGCACGTCTGCGCTCCGCCGGTACTCAGCCCAAACAGGTAATTACCTGTAAATGCCCCTGTGTAGGCGCCCCACCCATTTCCGCCCGCTGCAGGAGCGGTGGAGTAAAGCTGGAACGCAGTGTTCGTCGCGACAGTGCCCTGTTGAGAACCGTTCGGCGGTAAGGTGCTGGCGCCCGTAGGCGTATCATAAACAGTCCCGTTATTGCTACCATCGGGACCAATCACCTGTAAGCGGGAGGCTGAAGGCAGGCTGCCCATTACTCGGAGTGACACTGAGCGGATACGTGCCGGTATTTACACCGCTTAAGCAACCACTTAGAATAGTGCCTCCCGCCAGGTATATCTGGTTGCCTAAGGCTGACGCGGGCGAAATTGTGAAGGATGCAGCGCCGGGATAGTGAATGGGCGTGGCGGGATAGGGCATGTTACAACCGCTTGCACTGGCAAGTGCGGTTGCCAAGCCGACCGATAACGAAACTGTTCCAGTACGAGTAAGTGCGGGAGCGCAGAATCAGTTACGCTCACGGGAATTGAGAAAACACCGGCTTGCGCGGGAATTCCCGAAACTTGTCCCGTATTAGCATCCCAAGTCATTCCATTCGGAAGTGCCGTTCCATCCGTCACGGACCAGTGGTAAGGAGGAGTTCCGCCTGTGGCGCTCAGTGTTCCTCCGCCGTAAGGGCTCAGATAACGTCCGCCGGGAAGCGGACTCTGTGTTCAATACCAGATCCGGAGGGACCACGTTGAGAGTGAGCGTACGTTGGGCAGTTTGGCCGCTCTGATCGGAGACTTGCAGCGGAATGCTATAGGTGCCGGTAGCAGTTGGCTGCACGCTTAGAACACCATTTTGCAGCGTGACACCAGCAGGGAGCGACCCGCCACTGGGCACGCTCCAGACATAGGGTGCTACCCCGCCTGTGGCAGCCAGGGAAAGAGTTGAAGCGGTGTTGACAACGGCTGGCGGCAGTGTGGATGTGGAGAACGCCAGCACGGCTACGTTCGCCGGGGGAGCGGGAAGGTTAGTGTTCACACCGGCGCTTGAAATTTCAGGTGTAATGTGCGCGAGCGGATTGTAATGCAATAGCGCACCCTGTGGGCTGGTAGCGGTTGAGTCATAAACACGAAGTGTGATCAATGCCTGCTCTCCGGGCAGCAGCGAGAAGGTAGGCGCAAGGGTGGGCGGCGGACCTGAAGGCAAAATGCTGCCCAAGGTCAGAAACGCGGGATTGGGGATATTAACAATCGGCGTGTAATGGGGCTGAACCGCTAGCGAGCATTCATTTGCCACGGGCGTGAGGTAAACACCCGACACGACCAACTGTACCGTGACACCTTGAGGCGGAGGGGCATCCTGGATCAGGTTCAGCAGGTAGGAGGTCGCAGTGTTTCCGCTGTTAGTGACTGTATAAGAGACATCCGTGATCTCGCCCGAAAGTGCCGCATTCGAGATGTTTGGATTGGAGATATTCGGATTCGAAATGTTCGGGTTCGAGATATTCGGATTGGAGATATTCGGGTTCGAAATGTTCGGATTGGCGAAATCCACGTTCGAGATGTTCGGGTTGGAAATATTTGGATTCGAGATATTCGGGTTCGAGATGTTTGGATTGGAAATGTTCGGGTTAGAAATATTCGGATTCGAAATATTCGGGTTGTAGATCTCGACATTCGAGATATTCGGATTCGAGATATTCGGGTTGGAAGCATCGCTGTTCAACACAGTCGCGCTGGTCAGTCCGCTAGGAATGATGTTGTTGTTGAGATCTGTCTGGACCGCGCTTAGCGATACCTGGGCCTCCGGATTGGAGGATCGAACGAACACCGAACGAGAGGCGCTGGAGTGTGACGGAACACCCACCACGAGTTGCGTGAGAGGATTCGGCAGCCCGGTAGCGGGAAATTGCAAGAACGACGCAGAGCCGCCGTCCGGCTGATTCTGAATGGTGAGGCGGTAGTAGGACGTCTGGTCTGTCGAATTCTCAAGGGTGACGGGGAACTCACGCGTCAGGGTGGATGAGAGTTGTTTCGAGTTCCCTTTTGCGCCAAACGTCAGACCGGGACTTAACCGGGCAGTGTAGATGTCCTGATTCCGGGAGCCCGTCTGACCGGTCCTACAAGCCGGTACCGGGGTACCCGGCTGGAAGATACTGCCGCCGCCCGTAGAACCGACTGGCGTGTAATTTGTCCAGTTTCCGTCCGCAGGTTGAACAACGTTGCGGTTATCTGTCCAAACCACGTGGGTGTGATCGGGATCGTTCGGCAAATTGTTGAATCTCCATTGACCTGTTGAGCTGTTCGGATCCGGCACGAAGGTTGGCCCGGCGACGTCGATGTAATCGCCAACAAAAGGCACCGTACCCTGTTGGAAAAGGGGCAGGTTGGGCGCGTCAAAATCTAGCTGTTGAATCCGGTCGGGATCGTTAGGCAGATCGGTATCCGTGCTCGGGTTTGGGGCCGGCGTTCCGTATGTATATTGCGATACCAGAACGGAAGGATTGAAGCTCAATGGGCTCGCAGGGAGCGCCTGCGCAGCTCGAATATCAACAGTGTGGCGCCATACCGAGGGAGAGTACGGTGGCAGCGGGTCTGCAACAGCGGTCGAAAACACAGGCGTCACGCCTACTGGAACTTGTTGCGTCGTAGTATATTGACCTCCGCCCGTAGCATCGTAGACGGTGAATTGCCCATCATTCCTGAAGTCGTACCAGGCGGCGGTCAATTTGCCGCTCGAGAATGCAAGCGACGGCATGATCTGATGGCCCCGGCCGCTAAAAGAATCTACCGGAATGGGAGCGGACACCTGGACACTGGACACATGCCCGCTATTGCCCGCAAAATTCGGGGTTACCGCCATCAAGGTCACGCGCGCATCACCGTGAGTGATTGGATCGGATGCGTTACCCCGTTGCGACCATCCGACATAAAGCCGCCCCTTCATATCGGTAGCAAGACTGGGGTAAGCATTGGTCCGGAACGACACGTCTGTCGTCCCTTGATCGAACGGCTTGATAGGCGTAGTAAATAAGGACGTTAGTGTTCCGCTTGGATACTGCGAAGCGATACCCACAAGTTCATCGGGTGTTGTCGAGTCCTGGAACACCCTCCAAACGACGTAAGCATCGCCCGTCGTTTGCTCAATCGAAATAGCGACACCCTGATTCGTTAAGGTGCTTCCGCTCACCTTGGAAGGTGTTGACCAGGAAGCGCCACAATCATCTGAGTACGTGAGATAAATGGCGGAATTGCGCGAAGACTCACCACCATTGAACTGGGTGTACCCGAGATAGATGCGTCCGGCCGTTATGCGAGCCGCAGGAACACCGTTCCCGGCGGGTATCTGACAGGTTCTCGAACTGGGTCTTGGTACGTCGACAGCAATAAAGGGCTTATCCAGAAAGTGAGTCGAGTCACCCTTCGCCACAATGGACGTGCCCAGGTAGCGAATCGTATTGGACCCTTCCAGATTGTTGTCATCGATGTAGCGCGCCAGAAACACAGCACTTGTGCCGTTCTCGTCGCGATTGAACGCAAGTCCGCTATAAAAGAACAACCCATTGGTTCCCGCACGGACAATCGGATCGGCAGCCGCCTGGTACGCCTTGAGGGGTGAAGCGGCGCCAGCCGCGGATGTGATCCTGCGGATATCCGGGCAGCAGCGTGCTTTGCCACTGATCCCCGCCGTTCAAAGAAGTGAAAATGCCCAGCCAGGCATCGCCGGTCGGCTTATCAGCCGCTACACCCGGCAGATCTACTGTTCGGTAATCGTTGTTGCCCGCCAGCAAATGTAGAGCATTGCGCGATGAGACGGCCATGGAGGGCTCGTTTTGCCGTTGCAAGAACGGATCACCACCCGGCCAGCCTGTCCCGGTTACCATGTTGACGCTTTGACCAGGAACCTGAGCGTATGCCCCGGCGGAGAAGAAAACAAAAAGCACCGACAAAGAAATCGCTGTTAAGCCCAGTGAGTAGACACGACGATCCTGACGGTTAAGCAGCGCAATCGCACTCATTGCGAAGCCCCCCACGATTAATTAGATTTATGGAATTCTTCTCATTCTGGCACGCAAATGGGTTCTTTGCATGAACGGAAGGTGACACAGAGTACTTAATCGTTAGTGCCCAAGGCGGCGTTGAGCGTCGGATACTTCGGGATCCTGTTCGCTGGTCTGCTTCATGGCTAAGAATGACCGCAGATTATCCTGGGCGGCCGGACTTTGGAGAGCGGCGCGCGCGACTCCGAGGTAATAGTACGCTGGCGGTACGTACCGAACCGTCGGCTCGTCATCAAGGAACACGGCACTGGCTTCGCCGCGGCGTTTCAGACACACATCCATCTCGTTTTCAGCATCCGGATACTGTTTGGCAGCCAAATAAGCCCGCCCGAGGTCAAAACGTCCCAGCCACGTGTCGGCAAGCTTCTGCGCGTCCCCGAAGGAGGCCACGGCTTCATGCAATTTGCCACTGTCCATCTGCAACTCACCTTCGAGCAATTTACCCAAGGCGCGCGGCTCCGGCTCGAAGCGGCTCCCAAGCCGGCTGGCAAGACTCAGCACCTCGCCGCGGCGTCCTAACTTGCGATAAAGTTCTCCCGCCGCGTACAGAACACCCTCGTCATTGCTCCCCTTCTTCACAGCCTCCGCCGCACTTTGGGATGCGGCAGTGCGCTGGCCGGCATGCCACTGTGCTTCAGCGAGCGCCACGAGCTGCACCGGGCTGGGTCCCTCGCCTGCTGCGCGCTCTTTCGCCGTACTTTTTTGCAACAACGCGACCGCTTCCTTGAAGTGCCCCCCGTACAGCAGCAGATCGCCTTCCCCCAACGCGCCTTCGCTCGCCCCCCAGTCGCTGAGAGCTTCCAGCTTCTTGTAAGACTCCTGCGCGGCCGCCACATCTCCCAACTGCAGTTGCGCCATGCCCAGGCAAAGATAGGCCTTCTCGAAACGTGGGTTGTCCTTTATGAGGGATTCTGACTCTTTAATAGCTGCTTCAAAATCGCCCGCGTACAACGCGTAGAGTCCCACATTGTTTCGCTGCAGGATGTTGTGGGGATAGATCGCAACGGCCTTTCGCCCTTGCTCCAACGCCGCGCTCATGTTCCGGCCGTAGAAGTAGGCGAGGGCCAAGTTAGCGAGCCCGGCGCTATCGAACGGATAGCTTTTGACCAGATCGCTAAATTGTTCGACCGCCTTCTGGTAATTGCGCGTGAGCAAATAGTACCCGCCACGCGTGCGGAATTTCTCCCGATCTGACTCGCGGTTCAGGTGAGCGAGGGCAAGCTGGTAGTAATGTTCCGCATCCTGCCGTTTGCCTTGGTTGGCAAGGATGGCTGCTATGCCCGCATACGCCCGGCTCATATTCGCGTCAAGCCTGACCGCTTCTTTATAGCTGGCGATCGCTTCGGCCCATTTGCCTTCCCATTGCAGTTGCTGCGCTTGCGCATACTGCTGGGCAGCGGGGAGAGATCCGGATGTGAACGTCTCTGCCTCGGCAGTGCGCACGTTCGGTGTTGTGTCGCCTAGTACTCTGCGAATCTTTTCGGCCAGTTTGTCTACCGCGCGCGGCAAGTCATTGGGACTGCCAAACGATGTCTGTTCGTTCGCCAGCACCTTTCCTCCGGTATCCAAGGCTTTTGCCGACAGTTCGTAGCCGGACCCGTGACGCTCTAGCGAACCAGAGAGGATGACATTGATGCCTTCTCGCACGGCCACCAATTGGGCCACGTGCTCGTTCAAAGGATCTGGGCCCGGTTGAATCGTTTGCGCGATCTTATGCGCCTGGCCCCGGTTGAACGTGTTGACAAACTGGGCGCCTTCGAGCGCTACCTGGAATAAAGGCTCAACTACGCCGTCCAACACACGTTCGCCCGAGCGATTTGTGAAATCACCGACCAGCAGACTAACCTGGGCGTGCGGTTTGGCTGAAGTGGGAGTTCGCCGGTTCCACAGAAGAGTAGCCGCAAACAGCAGCGCCGAGAGAACAAGCGCATACGAAAGCAGGGTTTGGGTTCTGCTTTTCCGGCTTCGGATCCCAAGCGCTTCCTCCAGATCGACTACCAGATCTTGCACATTGGCATAGCGCTGGTCGGGCCGAGACTCCAGGCACCTTAGGGTGATATCGTTCAGCCGCTTCGGGATCTTCGAGTTCAATTGCTGGGGTGGAACAATCGGATCGCTTCCACGCCGGCTCAGATCTCGCAGCTTCTGTTCCTTGAACGGCACGTGCCCCGTCAGCAACTCGTAAAAGATGATGCCAACGGTATAGATGTCCGACCGTGCATCGACAACTTCACCCTTTGCCTGTTCAGGCGACATGTACCTTGGCGTTCCAATCAGGCTCCCTAACTGAGTGAGCGCGGATTCAAACCTCTTCGTGGATTCTCCGGCGGCTTCGGGCTCCGCGACGTTCATTTCCGCGCTGCGAGCAATCCCGAAGTCCATGACCGCCACGCGACCCGTTCCGTCGATCATGATGTTCTGCGGCTTCAGATCACGATGGATGACACCGCGCGCATGTGCAGCTTCAAGGCCGCGGCAGACCTGCAGAATGGTGTTGGCAGCCTCCTCCGGTGAAAAACAACCGCGCTCAGCAAGAAGGCCGCTTAGTTCCCGGCCTTCGATGTACTCCATGCTGATGAAGCGAAGACCACCCGCGACCCCGAGATCGAAAATCCGGACCACGTTTCGGTGAGACACTTCCCGCGCGAGGACCAACTCCTGCTTGAAGCGCTGGACAATAACAGGATCGTTCGCCAACTCGCTCCGGATGATCTTAATCGCGACCGAACGGTCAACCTCCAGGTCATGAGCTTTGTAGACGGAGCCCATACCGCCCTCGCCGAGCACTGCTTCGATCCTGTACCGGCCGCCCAGGACGGCTCCTTTCATCAGGCATAAAGCTCCGCTCAAATCGGTTGCATTCTCGGCCGTGGTCCAGCCGATGATGTCGGAGCGGTTGGGGTCTGATGCCGCATCTGGCGGAACAGGTCGGACGTTCCCGCCCGGCGCGGTTGCCAGATCCGATTCCGAAATCGGAGTGGATGGGGCTGGCGACGACGGAACGTTAACCCGGGTGGCTAGATCCGCTTGGGAGGCAGATCCCGACGAAGCTCCGCAAGTTGAGCAGGTCGCCAGGCCGCCTTCGTGCTCACTGTGGCATTTAGGGCAGACCATGGCCGCCGGAACCGTGTCCTTCGTCGCTCATATAGCGACAGCGAGAGCCCGGTTTATAACCGGATTTCGCAACCTTCTCTTGCAACATCGGTGTTTTCGAAGTGGGATCGGGCTTGCCGTTCGATCTCCAATAAGCAGGTGTCGTCGTGTGTCGGATCGTGGTGGAACAAGATAAGATGCTTTACCTTGCATTCTCGCGCAATGCGCACGGCTTCTTCCCAAGTACTATGCCCCCAACCCTTCTTGCTCTGGTACTCGTAAGGGGTGAATTGGGCATCGTAAATGAGCACATCCGCGTTTTCCGCGTACTCCCGCATGGTCCGGTCGAGCGCCGGATCCCCATGCTCGGTATCGCAGGCATGCACGATGACCCGGCCGTTATATTCAATACGAAATCCGGTGGCCCCCTGGGGATGCTGAAGCGGAAAGGGCCTCACGGACAAAGCCGCTATCTCGAGGCCGGAAGGCGGCAGTTCGACAAACTGGCTGACCGAGGTTACCAGGTCAAACTGGACGGGGAAATAGGGATGCGCCATTTGACCCGTCAACAAACTTCGCGTCTCGTCGGCCGGGCGGCCGGCATAGATGGAAACCTCATTACTTGGCCGGTACAGCGGAGCGAAGTAAGGCAGTCCTTGAATATGATCCCAATGGAAATGCGTCAGCAACAGGTTTACTGGAAGAGCGTGGGTTTCCAATTCCCGGTCCAGGGCTACCCCGAGATTACGAGCTCCGGTTCCGGCATCAATGGCGACGATACCTTTTTCGGTACGCAGTTCGATGCAAGCAGTGTTCCCGCCAAAGCCCAGATTTTCAGCAGCGGGCGTTGGAATAGATCCGCGAACGCCCCAAAACCGCAGCTCGAGGCCCGAAGATTCGTTGTCTTTAGCCATTGCTGTTTGCCGCCGCGCCCTGGTTCCGGACAGAGTAGATGCTGAGCTTGTTCTGACGCCCTTTCAACTCTACCTCTCCTAGAAATTCGAGGCTGTCAGCCTGTGACAGGGCTTGCCGGAAGGCTTCGGACACGATGATCTGATTCGGTTCGGCCCGGCTAACCAGGCGCGAAGCAACGTTGACCGTGTCTCCGATCGCCGTGTATTGAACACGGTCGGCCGATCCGATATTCCCGACCACAGCGGGCCCTGTGTGCAGGCCGATGCCGATGCGCGTTTCCCGCAGGCCCAGGCTGGATCGATGGGCACTGAGTCGGTGCGCAGCCTGCTGCATAGCAACCGCAGCCCGCAAGGCATCATCCGCAGATTGCGGCGAGGCCACAGGTGCTCCGAACAGCGCCATGATGCAATCGCCGATGAACTTGTCCACGGTGCCTCCGTGCTCAAAGATCACCTGGCTCATGACGGTAAAGAACTCGCTCAACATATGGACCACTTCTCGTGCGTCCATATACTCCGAGATGCGCGTGAAGCCGCGAATATCAGCAAAAAGCACCGTGATCTCTTGTAAGGTTCCCGCCAGGTTGGCAGATCCCTCAGAGGAGAGAATGAGATCGGCCACCTGAGGAGGCAGATACGCCTTCAGCGCTTCCCGATGCACTTCACGGCGCAGGAGTTCCTTCGCGGCGATAGCGTTTGCCAATGCCAGTCCAGTCTGCGCGGCGATAGCCGAGAAGGTCCGGAAATCCGTTTCCGAAAACGCCTGGGTTTCGCTCAGATTGTCGGCGTACAGGATGCCCAGAAATCTGCCCTGGTAGCTCAGCGGAGAGCAGAAGGCGGCCTGAATGCCGGCGCTGACGATACTCTTGGCAGAGCTCAGCATTGCTTCTGTCTTGGTGTCGCGAATGAGCAAAGGCCGGTTTTCTTCACGTACCCGGTTGAGGATGGTTTGGCTCATGACGAGCTTACGCGGGTCGTAGGGACCAACGCCCGAATCAACCTTGCGGCCGCCACGGAAATGCAGTTCCGGGTTTCCGAAGGACGATTGCTCCTCATTCCACAGCATCACGGCTGCACGGTGAACTTGTTCGATCTTGAAAAGCAAATCAACCGCAACACTCGTTACCTCCTCCACCGAGTGACTGCGCGCTAGAGTGATGCCTACTTCAAAGAGCACCTCCAGGTTTCGCAATTCCGCGGTATTGGCCGGCTCTTGCCGGCCGGAAAGCGCCAGCAGTTTCGGATCCTGCTGAAGCTCTCCAAGATCAACGGCGGATGTTCGGATGGTGTATGGAAGCGTCTCGCTCTCTTCCCGGTAGACCAGCCGAAACTGTCCGATGCCGATCGAATCGCCGTGGCTCAGGACAGTAGCGCCTTGCACCGGATGACCGTTGAGCGTGGTCCCGTTTGCTGAATTGAGATCGCTCACTGTCGGCGCTTCGCCAGGATTGTTGGTGATGCTGGCATGCCAACGAGATACGCTGCGGGCGGCATCGATCAGGATCAGGTCATTATCCTCAGCACGACCGATCTTGAGAACCGGCTTGTCGAGGGTGACCGGAAGAGTCGTTCCGTCAGGACGGTAAAGCAGAGCCGAACGAGTATTCAACCGCCCTCGCCATTCTCGTCGTTAATGATGCGCACTGCCGCGACAGTCATGTCGTCAAACTGCTCCGCTCCGATAGAATAGCGCCGGACTTTCTGAACGATACGCTCTATAACCTCGCTTGCGCTTGCGCCTGCAGTTTCGAGGAGGACCTGATCCACCTCTCTCTCGTCCCACATCTCGTCCTTCGCGTTCACCGTTTCCGAAACCCCGTCGGAGATACATAGGAGGAGATCGCCTTCATTCACCGGAACGGTCGCTTCGTCGAAATGCATGGATGGAAACAAACCGACCGGCGGCCCGGAAGCCCCGAGACGCTCAAGCTGTCCGTTCTTTCGCAGGAGAGAGGGCGATTGATGGCCCGCATTAACATAGGTCAGTTGCCGCCGTTGCGCATCCAGAATCCCACAAAACAAAGTGGAATAGCGTTCCGAGCTGGAGCAAAGATACACGGCCTGGCTCACTTCGGCAACCAGGGTTGACAATGGCAGCCGCCGCTGAAGAAGTTGGCTTCGAAGCAGCGTCTGAATGCTTGCCATCAGCACGGCGGCTGCGATTCCTTTGCCCGACACATCGCCCAAAGTGACGCTGAACAACCCGCCCGGCAGTTCGAGAAAATCGTAATAGTCTCCGCCGACCACGCGAGCAGGCTGGAAGAAACCGGCGTAATCTAAACCGGCGACCGGCCGCGCATCATGAGGCAGCAGATTCCGTTGCACCTCGCGCGCCAGGTCCATTTCACGGCGCAGAAGTTTCGCCGCTTCCGCTTCCTGCCGCAGACGCTCCGTTTGTATTTCGGCGGCGGAGTAGTGGGCCATAAAGGTCAAGAGGTCCGCATCGTGCTGGCTGAATCCACCCGGTTTGTTCAGCACCTGCAGGGCGCCAATGACATTACCATCCGCTCGCAGCGGTACCGCGAGCAGTGACTTCGTGTGATAGTCGCTTGTTTGGTCGATCCGCCCAAGAAAGCGAGCATCCAGGGCGGCATCATTGACGATTACGATCCGGTTTTCGGCGACGCAGGCACCCACCACACCGGCCTTTCGTGGAATGCGAATCTCCCCCACCCCGTGGGCCACTTTCGTCCAGAGTTCGTCCGCAGCTTCGTCGAGCAGCCACAGGCTGCAGCGATCGGCACCCGTCAAGTCACGCGCAAGGTCAGCGTTGATCTGCAGGAGGCCCGAAATATCGCTTTCCCGGCTCATGCGCGCTGCGTGTTCAAAGATGACGTGGCTGATGCGTCGCGCGGTGGTTAAATCTTCCGGTGCGGCTTCATCCTCCATAAATCAGGAAGCCTCCGGGAGCTTTAACCCCATGTCTGCACCATTGATGAACAGAGAATTGCTATCTTCTCTCGGCAGCTTCGGCCGGGGCAGGGTGTGTCGTAACAAAGGTGCGGCTTCCCCCAAAGCTTCCCCTCGTTTTTCCCGAGTCTGCAGCACGATTCCGGTCTCCTGTTTGAAAGAATGGCGAATAGCTATCTTAAACGTGGACGAAAAGGAATGTGCACTGCTGCATTGGTATTCGGCTTAGGGCGACTGCGCCGGAAGCGGCGGAATTCACGCCCGCGTTGTGCCTCAAACCTCACCATAATTTTTCAATGGCAAGGGCTCCGGAAGGCACACCCAGTGTGGGGCCGACCCGCCGGTCCAGCAGTCAACACGGCTTCAATAAGGTCGGCTCCCGGTTGTATCGAGAAGTTTTATCCTCTCACCGGACGGCTGTAAATCCGGATCACCTAGCGTTGATCGGGGTGGTCGTGACGATACTTCCAGTATTCCTGCTGCTGCTTTTTGCTTGCCTTAGCGAAATCCGATTGCTTGACGTGGTGCTCGTTGCGATACCGGTTCCAGGCTCCACTTTCGTTGTCATTCCACTGATGCTGATCCTTGTGAGCCGTATCGTAGTAGGTCTTTGAACTTTTATCTGCATCATGCCGGTCGTTTTGAGCACTCAGTGCGTTCGGCAAACATAGCGCGCTCGCCAACGTGAGTCCGAATAGTATTCGTTTCATGTTCTCCTGAAGGTGCAGGTCAGTGGCCACATTCTAAGCGGGCGTGGACAAAGCTGGTTGGAAGCTCCCTAAGTGCTCTAACTACAATTACATCGGATGGTTTTCTCTTCGCGTCGGAAATCCTGTAAGAAATATCACTAGGAGAAATCACGGGTAGAAATTGCGTGATCGACTGGAGCTGGTTGAGATCGGATTCCGCCCGCCTAACGCTCGCAAGGTGCTGCTCGGATGCCGTCCCGAAGCTGCTCCGGGCCATTTCAGCGTTTCAGCAGTTCGCGCAAAAACTTGACTGCGTGCCTGATATCTTCATCCCGACGCCTCTCATCGGGCTCCTCGCGTTCGATGCTGAGTATCCCTTTGTACTGGATCTGCTTCAGCGTTTCCCAAAAGGCTGGATAGTCCACCTCGCCCGAACCCAACCGTCGCTCAGTGCCAAGGCTACCTGGTTCCGCGGGAGCCACACCATCCTTGCAATGCACGGAAACGACACGACTGGCCAGTGCCTGTAACGCGGGCACGGGATCTCCCATGCCGTATAGAATCAAGTTCGCCGGATCGAAATTGATCTTGAGATTATCCCGGCCGACATCGTTGATGAATTCCAACAGTGCTTCGGCCGTCTCCTGACCCGTTTCGAGCGTGAAGTCCTGCTGATGCATGCGCAAGTGATCGCAGATGTCCCGAACGATTGAGCACAACTGCTCATAGTCTGAGCTTCCCCGGTCTTCCGGGACGAACCCGATGTGACACCCCACACTTCCGATTCCGAGCGAAGCAGCTATGCCAGCCACCTCTTTCGTTCTTGCGATTCGTTCGATCCGCGTGCTCTGGGGCATGATCCCCACACTCTGCCGTACCGTTTCGACATCCGAATAGTCTTCGCCAACGTAGCTGCAAACGGCTGTGGTGATTGCAAAATCAGAATTGTTTGCAAGCGCGTGTTGCCAGCCGTCCGTAGCGCCTCTCAACGACAACTCACCCGGGAATCCGAGTTGACCTGCTGATAACCCGAAATCCATCACGCGAGAGAGATCCGCCTCCGGATTTCCGGTACTCCAGAACATCAACCCTATCTCGCGTTCTCGCAGACGACGCATGCGATGCCTTCCTCCAATACCCCGACTCTTCAGCAGGGACGCCGATGTCGCTGCCAAGTTCAACTCCTTCCGCCACTAGATGTCTGAAGCTTTCCGCGCATCCACAAGCGCTCACGTAAGACAATAGGTCGCGGTAAGGAGCAAGCCGGCTGTTAAGATCCTAGCTTCGCATCAAGGTATGAGATCCACTACTTTCCGGAACCGTTCCGCCACCTTAGTTGCCGCCTTGGCGCTGCTTGTCATTCTTTTGCATTCGCAGGAAGTAAAGAAAAAGCTGCCCGGAGAAGATTGGGTCTCGCTGTTCAACGGCCGCGATCTTACTGGATGGGTGAAGATCGGCCAGGAAAGCTGGACGGTCGAAGATGGCGTTATTCATGGACGCGGTCTCACAAAAGACTACGGCTACCTGCAGACGGAGAGATCGTTCCGCGACTTTCAGCTTTCTCTTCGTTTCCGCTGTGAAGGCGATGGCAACAGCGGCGTTTTCTTCCATACGGCCTTTAAACCGGGTACATCCGAAGTGACGCAAGGCCTTCAATTCGAGGTTGACTGCAACATCGGCCAGCACACTGCAGGTCTCTACGGCGATGGCCGCGGTTGGATTGTGTGGCCTGCTCCCGAGAACGAAACTGTGGTGCGTATGGGCGAGTGGAACGAATACCTGCTCGAGGTCGTCGGTAATCGCTACCGTTCCCGTCTGAATGGCGTTCCCATGGTCGACTTCACCGATCCCAAGCCGAAGTCCTTTGACGGGCCGATCGCGCTGCAATTGCATGCGGGCGGGCGCGGCAATATGAAATTCCGGGACATTATGGTTCGCGACCTCTCGAATCACCCTTGAACGGGCTTGGCTCGGTGTTGCGGCTGGATGCTGCAAAGTATCGCGCACCCAACCGTAGCCATAAGCGGATGGTCTCCTAAGAACGCGTTTAAACGCGCCGCTTCAAGCCACATACACCGGCTTCCTTGCGTTCCTCCAGAAACTCGTCGACACTAAATGCAACCGTCCGAGCGCTCTCGACGATCCTAGAAACCATGCCCGGCTCTGTCAACATCCGACTCTGTATCATGATGTTCCTCAACTTTGTCGTTTGGGGTTGCTGGTACGTCACGATCGGCACTTACCTGACTGCGACTCTCCACTTCTCAGGTACACAGGCCGGAGCTGTATTCGGCACCACAGCGCTCGCCTCCATGATCTCCCCGTTCTTCGTCGGACTCATTGCCGACCGGTACTTCTCGACCGAGCGCGTCCTCTCATCCCTTCACCTGATTGGGGCGGTTTTCCTCTACCTGGTCACCCGCGTGACTTCGTTCGGCGCTGTCTATGCCCTGATGTTCGCGTACTGCCTCTGCTTTTTCCCTACGCTTGCCCTCACCACGTCCATTACGCTCAAGAACATCACGGACGCGCGCCGTTTTCCGCTGTTCCGCGTATTCGGCACTATTGCGTGGATCGTGATCGGGATTCTCATTGGTAAGCTTCGCATCGAGGCATCCTCTGCTCAGTTCCTGTTTGCGGCGGCGCTGTCCGTCGTCATGTCGGTATTTTGTCTATTCCTTCCGCATACGCCGCCAGCAAACAAACAGGGCCCCATAACCGTCCGCCAGATACTTGGGTTGGATGCGCTTGTCATGCTGAGAGACCGATCCTTTTCGGTTTTCCTGATTGCCTCTATCCTCGCCTGCGTTCCCCTGACGTTTTATTTCTCCTTCACTAACGCATTTCTGAACGACATCGGCGTAGTCAATGCCGCCGGCAAGATGACACTCGGGCAGTTCTCTGAAATTTTCGTGATGCTACTTATGCCGTGGATCTTCCGGCGACTAAGCGTACGGGGCATTCTGCTTTTGGGGCTCGCTGCCTGGTGCATTCGCTATGCTCTGCTTGCCTATGGAAACCCGGATGCGCGCATGTGGATGTTCTATCTCGCCATCATCGTGCATGGCGTCTGCTACGACTTCTTCTTCGTGACCGGCCAACTTTACACCGATCAGGAAGCACCCGCAAACCTCCGTAACACCGCACAGGGCCTCTATACTTTCGTGACGTATGGAGTGGGCATGTTTTTTGGCTCCCTCCTCTCAGGCGGTGCGGTCGATTTCTTTACCACGAGCGTGGGTCCGCGGCTGGTCCGTAACTGGACCGGATTCTGGATGAGTTCGAGTATCAGCGCGCTCGTCTTGTTCCTGGTCTTCGCTATCTTCTTCCGGGCTCGCCGCATGATCGGCAAGAGAGAGCCCGCCGCCGCGCTTGCCGAAGTCGGATAGCTGCGCAGCGGTTCTCACCATACAATCAAGTACGGTGATCCATGGATATCAAGCTAGACGGACGCTCAAACCGCTCTGACAGACGTCGCTTTCTCGCCGGTGTCGGGACAGGCCTTGGGTTGACTGGGGCCTCCGCACTGGCTCAGGACAGTAAAGCGACGCCCGAGACTGTTCCTCACGCCGGGGTTACGCGGCCGCTTACAGACAAGGAAAAAGCGGCTCGTATCGCTTCTAACAGCTACCCGATACGGTTCAACTTCAAAGTCCGCAATCGCGAGAGCGAAGAAAAGTCGCAGCAAATGCAGAAGAAGTATGGGACTCTGACACTTCTCGACTTCCCTGACTTCACGAAGGAACACTTTCCCGGTGTTTACCAGATGGACGTCTGGAATTCACTCTTCGGCAATCCGGCGGACGACAGCATGTATGTCCCGGTCACATTTGAAGCAAACGAGCGCCAGCGTACATGGTCCGAGTTCGACCCATCCGCACCTTCCTCAAAGAAGTGGCTGGATCAATTTGCCAGTAAGTGCGTCACTACCGGCACCAAGGTGCATCACATCTCGAACAACGCCCCGCGCGATATCTGCGAGCTTGACGAGACGAAGCGCCGCGCCGGTATTGAAGTCGCCAAGAAATGGCTGGACGCGGCGGCTAATCTGGGCGCGAAATCGATGCGCGTGAACAGCGGCGGGCCGCGCATTGCGCCAAGTCCTCATGCGGATCCGAGTTCGTATCCGAAGAATCCGGACATTGCCGCCTACCTGACAAAATGCATTGAGTCATTCAAAGAAATGGCGGATTACGGCGGCCAGCGCGGCGTAAAAGTCACGCTTGAAAACCATTGGGGACTGACTGCCAATCCTATCAACATCAGAATCATCATCGAAGAAGTAAACCATCCGTTCTGCGAAGCTTCGCCGGATTTCTGCAACTGGGAGCACGAGTATCTTCTGTTCCACGCCCTGAACGACCTGGCTCCCTATGCGCACACAAATGTTCACGCGAAGTATTGGGATCGCTGGAAGGATCCCGATGTCCAACGGAACGTGCGTATCATGCTGAACAACGGCTACACCGGAGTTTTCGCACTTGAGTATGAAGACGGTCCGTGGGACGGCGTCGAAGGCGCGAAGTACCTTTATCGCGAGGTCATGGCGGCACTCTGAAACGTGCTTCCCCGACAGATGACAGAAACACCAGTACGGGTCGCAGTAGTCGGACTAGGCTTTATGGGCGGCATGCATCTTGCGGCGTTGCAGTCGATTCCTGCCGCCCGGCTCGTAGCTGTCTATAGCCGGGACGAGCGCAAGCTTTCAGGCGACCTCAGCGCTGTCGGAGGCAATCTAAGCGGCGCGGGTGGCATTTACGATTTCAGCTCTCTGAAAAAGTACCGCAACCTTGAAGACATTCTGAACGATCGCGAGATCGACGCGGTGGACATCTGCCTCCCGACGAATCTACATGCTGACGTCACGGTCGCAGCGCTGCTCGCCGGCAAGGACGTGCTGGTTGAAAAACCCATGGCTCTCGATCTCGATTCGTCGTTGCGCATGCTGGAAGCCTCTAGGTCTGCTTCCCGCATCCTGATGGTTGCCCACGTTCTGCGCTTCTTCCCCGAGTATCAGGTGCTCTCAAATGCGATCGCATCGGGTCAGTACGGTTCGGTTCGGGGCGCGATTTTCCGGCGCCGTTGTGCTGCACCCGCCTGGAGCGGTTGGCTCGGCGATCCTGCCAAGAGTGGTGGCGGGGTTTTCGACCTCCTGATCCACGACGCGGATATCTGTCTCCATGTTTTCGGTAAGCCCGAATCCGTCTCTGCGATCGGCTACGAATCGCTTTCGGACGGCATCGATATCATCAGTGCGCGCTTGCATTACAAGAACGCTTTGACAATCGAGCTTGCCGGCGGCTGGCATCATCCCAAAACCTTTCCGTTCACTATGGAGTACACCGTCGTCATGGACGAGGGCACAATCGACTTCCGCCACGAAACCCGTGCTCCCACCTTATACACGCGCACCGGAGATGAGACCGCAATTCCGCTCGGCACGCGGGACGGTTACGCAGCCGAGATCGAATATTTCGTTCAATGCTGCCAAAGCCGGCACCAGCCAACACTCTGCTTACCGGCTGAATCGGCCGCGGCAGTTGGTCTCATGAAGCTCCTTCTGCAGTCTCGCGAAGAAAATGGAACAAGCATCGCATGGCACCTCTGAGTTCTGCAAAACGATCGGCCCGGGCAGTGTTTCTCCTCTCGGCTGCAACCCTACTCGCTTCGGGCCAGGCTACTCGGTCGGCCTCCCAAGCCGCCCAGCCTGCAGCGCAAGCTACGCCCGCACAGAAGCCGGGGCCGCCGGTTCCTGCCGGCACAGGCGGACCAGGAGGTACGACCGAAGCCGAGCGCATGCAGAAGTTTTTGGCGATCGGTGATGCTGCAGACCCTGCTGCAGCCGAGCGGGGTAAGAATCTGTTCGTTGCCACTTGCGGCTTTTGCCACGGTGCCAACGCTACTGGCGGCGAGAGCGGCCCTAATCTGGTCCGGTCGGTTCTCGTGCTGCATGACAACAAGGGCGACCAGATCGGTCCCGTTATTCACGGCGGGCGCACCGCCAAAGGGATGCCTGCGTTTCCGGCGCTTACGCAGGCTCAGATCACCGACATCGCCGAATTTCTCAAATCCCGTTATCAGGCGGCCGCCAATCGCGGCGCGTACCAGATTCAGAACATCATCACGGGTGATGCCAAGGCTGGCGAAGCCTATTTCAATGGCGAAGGCAAATGCAACACGTGCCACTCCGTCACTGGCGACCTTGCGGGCATTGCGAAGCGCTACGAACCCGATGCCTTGCAGTCCAAGTTTCTCTACCCTGGCGCACACGGAGGCGGAGAAGGCGCCTGACAACGTGAAATCTAAACGCGCGATCCCGACCGCGACAGTTACTCTGCCTTCCGGCCAGACGTTTACTGGTGAACTCGAACATCTGGATGACTTCAACGTCTCCATTACCGATGAGAAAGGTGCCTACCATTCCTGGATCCTCGATGACGGCAAGGTGAAAGTTTCTGTCCAGGACCCTCTCGCGGCTCATTTGGAACTTCTCGGAAAATTCACCAACACCGAGATGCACAATGTGCTCGCCTATCTGGAGACTTTGAAATGAAACGAGTGCGAGCATCTTTCTTCGCCATACTCTTTGCAGGCGCTGCTCTCTCGGCTGATGGTCCGCTCAATCCATCCGCAATACTCAAACCCACGCCCGACATGTGGCCGACTTTCCACGGCGACTATTCGGGGCGGCGCTTCAGCCCGTTGAACCAGATCAATGCGGGCAACGTGAAGTCGCTTGCCCTTGCCTGGACTGCGCGCGCCAGCACGGAAGACAACTCGCACGAGGCGATCAAAGCTACACCCTTGGTTGTGAACGGAGTCATGTATTTCACTCTGCCCGACCACGCATTTGCCGTTGATGCGCGGAGCGGCCGTCAACTCTGGCACTACAAATGGGAATCGAAAGGCGGCATCCACATCGGCAACCGCGGCGTCGGCATCTGGGGTAATTGGCTCTACTTCGAAACACCCGATAACCATCTGATTTCTCTCGAAGCCACTACGGGAAAATTTCGCTGGAGTATCGAGATCGCCGACCTTGCTCAGGAATACTTCTCCACTACCGCTCCCATTGTTATCGGCAACCACATCATCACCGGTGTAGGCGGAGATTCGCTTGATGTTCCTGGCTATCTCGAGGCGCGCGATCCGGAGACGGGCGCTGTGCAGTGGCATTGGAATACCGAACCAAAGCCCGGCGAACCCGGATCTGAAACGTGGCCGGACAAGGATGCCATGGAGCATGGCGGCGGCATGACTTGGCTTCCCGGCAGCTATGATCCTGAGCTGAATCTTATCTACTGGGGCACCGGCAATCCCAACCCGGTACACGCGGGACAGGGCCGCAAGGGCGACAATCTCTGGACCTGTTCCATCGTCGCTTTGAACCCTGATACAGGCAAAATGGCCTGGTATTACCAGGTGTCCCCTCACGATACTCACGACTACGACGGGATGCAGACACCGGTCATCTTCGATGCGCAAATCGACGGACAGCCCCGTAAGCTGGTCGCGCAGGCCAGCCGCAACGGATTCTTCTTCGTGCTCGACCGCACCAATGGCAAGCACATCCTGACTGTCCCTTACGGCAATGCCACCTGGTCCAAGGGTCTTAACGCACAGGGTCAACCCGTTTCGGACCCCGCCAGGGAACCGAAGACCGACGGCGCTTTAGCGTCACCCAGCGCAGGCGGTGCAACGAACTGGTATGCGCCTTCGTACAGCCCGCAGACCGGACTTTTCTACGTGAATACGACTCATTCCTATTCGGTTTACTACCTGACCGACACCGGCCCCAAGCCGCAAGGCTACGGCGGCCGCGACGTCGGCCTCTGGCAAAAGCACTTCGTGAAAGCGATTGATCCTATGACCGGCAAGATCGCCTGGGAGCATCCGTTTCCAGGATTCGATAGCTACAGTGCAGGCATGCTGACCACGGCCGGCAACCTGCTTTTCACGGGCGATCCTTTTGGGAACTTCATAGCGTTCGATCCGGCAAACGGCAAAATCCTCTGGCACGCCGGAGTCGGTTCATCCGTTTCAAATGGTCCCATGACTTATGAGTTGGACAATCGTCAATACGTGGTGGCCGCCGCAGGCGATTCGCTGTACGCATTCACACTTCCTCAGCAGTAAGTTACTTCAAATTGTCCCTGTTAGTAATGAGCGGCTAGAAAGAGTAACGCAACTGGAAATCCCAGATCCGGGATCCGGGATTGTTAGTCGAGTTGATGTCGTTAAAGGCGTTCCGGGTTTGACCGAAGGCGGTGTTGATGGTAATGTTGCCGGTGCTGTTCGGGACCAGGAACATATTCGGATGATTGAAGACGTTGAGAGCCTGGGCGCGGAACTCGATTGCCTGCTTTTCTTTAATCGGGATGCGCTTCACAAGACTCAGGTCGAGGTTCTGGAACCAGGGACCGTACAAGAAGATCTGATTCCCGTACTGGCCCGACGTGTTCGCCGGTCCGATGTAGGGCTGGGTTGGATCGAGAGGCGTCGAGATCAGGTTAAAGGCTGCGAGCGAGTTCGTGATCAACGACTGAGGAAGGTAATTCACAATCCCGTTGCCGAGCTTTTGGATCCCCACCATGCTTTGCAGTTGAGCCGTAGTGATGTTGTGCAACACTACTCCGCTGTCCGCGGTCGTGGAAATGTAGTTGAAGGTATTGCGGCCGCTGAGTAGTTCGGACGGTGTACCGGACTGAATGCGTGCGATGCCCGCGAGCTGCCAGCCGCCGATGATCTTGGGCAGCACCGGCCGTGCAAAATCACTCAGGTACTTGCGCCCCTGGCCGAAAGGCAATTCATACACAAAGTTGCCCTTGATTCCATGCCGCTGGTCGAAGGCCGATGGGAAGGTAACGCCTTCGCGGTCCCGAAGGCTGAGGATGTTTCCGAGCGACAGTGAATGAGACCAGGTGTAGCTGGCGCCAATCAGTAACCCGCCACTGAACCGACGACGCACTTCCACCTGCATCGAGTTATAGCTCGAGCCACCTTGATTCGTCGTCAGATTCACGGCAGATCCGCCCGTCGCGGGATTCACCTGGAAGAAGTTCGCCGGATACTTTGCCGCCAGTAACCGTGCCATTTGTGTCGTGTTGGTGGCAATGCTGTTGGCCAATGTGCCCGCCTGACCTTGTGCAACATAAGTGGCGAGCGTTGAATTACTGGCATTGGCAAGAGCCGCGGACAGAATGGGTGTGGCCTGCTGTCCCGGCAAGCCCTGGTTAAAGAAGTTGTTGCTGCGCAGGCTGGTCAGGGTAGCGATCTGCGACCCGGACACTCCGTTCGCAATAGCCAGATTGTTCTGCGCAACTGCGACTTCATTGGCAAACCCATTTTCCACCGTGTTGACTTCGTTCAGATTCAGGGTCGTCCAGGCACGGGCGGAATGGTTGCCGACGTACCGGACTTCGAGGACCGTGTCTTTTGCCACCGTGCGCTGCAGGCCGACATTCCAGGACGAAACGTAGCGGGACTTCAGGTTGGGATCGTAATCGGCGATGGTGTTACCGGGCGACACGGCCAAAGGATAGGTTGGAGTGGATGCAATCGAAACAGAAGGAAGAGTTCCTTGACTGAATTGCACACTGCCTGGAGCGCCAAAGCTGGCGGTGTTCGTGGTTGTCGGATCGACGCTGGTGTTGATACTCACACCCTGGTTGTTGCTCCAGGGCACAGTGAATTGCTCGCGAATGGATGCAATCGAAAATCCGCCGCGAAGAACGGAATCACCGTGGCCCAGAAGGTATCCCCAGAAGCCGTCTTTCTTGGGCAGCACATAGGCGATACCGGCTGTGGGGGATGGGAAGTGAGTCGCAGAGTAGCCTTGCGTATTGGACGTGACGGCACTAAGGGTCGGCACGGTACCGGAGTTAGCTCCGGGTTGGAACAGGTTTCCGACTCCGGAGATGCCATACAGACCCGCGTACCCGGGCCGAGTGAATGTGTTGTTCAGACTGAGGAACGGATACTGATTCTCCAGGCGGAATCCGTAATTGACGGTTAACTGCTTCGTGACCTTCCAACTGTCCTGTACATAGAAGCCAAATTCCTGCTGCTGATACCGGGACACGATCGGGTTCGCACCGTACGTTTTACTCTGTTCGCTCAACACCGAAGAGCGCGTAATAGCGGACACGCGGCCCGTGAGGGTGGAATACAGACTTTCAGCATTGGCCAAATCGCTGGATGAGATTCCCGGGAAATTGGAAGAGGTAAAAAGGCTCAGAATAGGATCTGTGCTGACGACTCCGAAGGTAACCCGAGGGATGACTTGAGTGCTGAAGCTTTGCTGCCATTCGTTGATCTTCGAATAAGTGGCGCCGAAGTTAATGAGATGGCTGCCCCGGCTCCAACTGATAGAGCCACTCAGTTGTTTAACCGGATTATTACGGCGAGAGTAAGTGTTAGCGTTATAGGGATTCGTGAGGTACGGAGAGATCGTAGTCGCGTAGCCGTTCCACGGAGCAAACAAACCGGGATTGATGTCGTTGAAGAAGAGAATGTTACCCGCGGACATGCCGAACCGGATCTCACTCGTCAGGACGGGAGACCACGTTGACCGCAGAGCAGCCGATCCGGTCCAGAAAGCTTCCCGCTGCCCGGCATTCGCCTGAGATCCGAGGACTGTCCCGCTGCCCGGGAACACAGGAAGCACCGCGTTGATTCCATCCGGGAAGAGGTTGTAGGGATTCGCGCTTCCACTCACTTCGAAATGCTGCTTCGAGTTGATGATGTAGTCCACTTTGCCTTGCGGGAAGTCGATGGTCTGTTTGCCTTTGGTCAAGAAGTTGAAGTAGTTCCGGTTGTAATCATTGGCCGAGACGCGTGAAGTGAGCACACCGCCTGCTGTGGATTGCGCGATCTGGGCAAAGGTAGAGGCCATGATGGGATCAGGAGTGGCGCGATATCCACCAGAGCGGGCAAGAGCATAAAGATCGACACTGCGTGTGGCGCCGGCCGTGTCCTTATAAGTGAAGATTCCGTTGCGTGCGCTATCCGTCAAGACTAGAAGCTGAGCGCCCTTGATTTGCGCTTCATTCCACGATTGCGGAAATCGAAACACTTCATAATTCATGAAGAAAAACAATTTGTCCTTCAGGATGGGTCCACCTACGTGGGCTCCGACCTGATGAAGGAGAATGCGATCGCGTGGAAGGCCGTCAATGTTATTGAAGTAAGTATTGGCGTCGAAAAACGTGTTGCGCTCCTGCCAGAACCCGCCGCCGTGCCAGGTGTTCGTTCCGGATTTAGTGACGAACCGGACCTGAATGGCTCCTTCGCCCAGGCTTTCAGCGCCGGATGCGGCCGTCGTGACAGAAACTTCCTCGATCGCATCTGTACGAGGGTAGACAACCGGATAGAATGCTCCGCCCGAGCCATTCTTCAGGAGATTGTCCTGGATATTCACGCCATCCATGGTCATGTTCACCGTGGCTTGGGGCAAGCCGTCAAATGTGGTGTTCCGCGGGCCAGCCGGTGTCTGAGTACCAGGCAATGTGACAATCAAATCCGTTGCATTCCGGCTCGGTATGGGCAGGTCGTTCACTTGCCTTCCCGTGAGATTGTTGACGACAGCCGCGCTTGTGCTCTCCACAGCTTCTGCGCCGCCTGTGACCTCGACGGTATCGGAAACAGAACCGACCTCAAGCATGATGTTGACCGTCAGCGGGATGCCGGCATCAACTTTGAGGTCCGTCTTCGAGATGGTCTTAAACCCGGGGAGCGACACCGTCACGCTATAAGTTGCTGTCGGCAGAGACGGCACGGCCCAGTGGCCCCTGTCGTCCGACACGGCGGGGAAGCTTTGACCGGTATCCGTATTTCTGACGGACACCTGCGCCTTGGCCACCAGCGCGCCTTGTGGATCGGTCACTGTGCCATCCATAGTGCTCGTATTCACAACTTGCGCGGTAAGAGTTGCGGCGAAAGCAACGAAAAGCACCGCGATTGTTCGGAATTGCATCGTAGTCTCCCGGGCCCTTGCGGGGCGTTGATGTGTCGGTATTGGTGCGTCCAACAGGGGACTGGCTTCCTGGCGACAGGGAACGAAGCGAGACGGGTTTGCTCATTATACGGGAATCAAATTATAGAGCAAAGCCTCTACTTATCATTTTTTCCTGAGCGGGAACAAGCGCCTGGATTTTCGCTTTGTGAAGAAAAGAGGTCGGAATATTGGCCCGGAAAGTTTCAGGCCGGAGGTTAGTCTACGGCCGCCATTGCTGAATGCTGCAACGGGTTCATCTTATCCACTTATCCGCTTCAATGCGTGCTCCAGATCCTCGGTGAGATCGGCAGGATCCTCAAGGCCGATGTTGAGTCGCACAATACGGTGCTGGTAGGCCGGGCGCACATCCGACCCGGTGAAGTCATACGCAACCGCAAGACTGGTGACGCCCGCCCAACTATAGCCGATCTTGAACAACTCCAAGGCGTCTACGAAGCACCGCACCTGCTCTTTTGTAAATTCAGGCCGGAACACCACAGAGAACAAGCCGCCGGATCCGCTGAAATCGCGCTTCCAGTATGCGTGTCCAGGGCAGGATTCAAGTGCCGGATGTAGAACGGATTCGACTTCCGGCCGCTGTTGCAGCCAGTGCGCGATCTGCAAAGCAGAAGCTTCAATTTCTTTCAAGCGCACGGCCAAAGTCTTCAATCCACGCAACGCCAGGCTGCAGTCGTCCGGCGACACACCGTACCCGAGCATCTGCTGATGAGATCCGATCTTCCCCCAAGCACTCGCATCCTTCACCGTCACCGATCCGAGCAGTAAGTCGCTGTGCCCGCCGACGTACTTGGTTAGTGCTTGCATGGTGATGTCGACGCCATGCGCAAAGGCATCGAACAGCACGCCTGCGGACCAGGTATTATCGAGAACTACCAATGCGCCCCGAGCGTGGGCTGCGTCCGAAATCGCAGGGCACGTCCTGCACCTCCATGGTGACGGAACCAGGGCTCTCGCACCAGATCAGCCGTGTGTTCTCCCCGATGAGAGCGGCGATGCCGCCTCCAATCAATGGGTCGTAGAAGGTGACTTCAACTCCGAAGCGGCGTAATACGTTGCTCGCGAACTTGCGATTTGGACCATAGATGCTATGCGGAATGAGAACGTGGTCTCCGGACTTCAGGAACGCGAAGTTGATCAGCGAAATGGCGGCTTGTCCGCCGGGCGTAATCAGCGTGCGGTATCCGTTTTCGAGCTCGCAGATTCTCCCGGCCAGTTCCAGAGTCGTAGGTGTGCCGTAGAGTCCGTAGGTATAACCGGCGGCGTATGGGTCCCAGTGGTTGTTGGCAGCGGCAGCGCTGGGAAAGATGGTGGTAGAAGCACGGCAAACCGGAACGTTCAGCGACTCGAACCCTTCAGGGACGCGCACGTCACTGTGGATCAATCGGGTCTTCCAGCTCTTGCTCATCCGAGCATTATAGGGCGAGGGTAAGAACCTGCCGAACCCGGTTCTAACCCGCTAGACCGATAACTGATGAAGGTATGCGTAACTGTCTTGAAGCGCCTTCATCGGATCCTTAGGCGGTTTCACCTCCATCTCGACAAAGTAGTTCTTGATACCAGCGGGTCTTTGCCGCCGCGAAAAGACCATGCCAGTCAACATCTCCCTGGCCAAGTTCAAGAGATCCCATGCCAGGTTGCCCGGATTTTGCATCTTTCAGATGAAGCGAGCAGAACCGGCCCGGATTGCTCTGCAGGTACTTGACGGGATCGTGCCCCGACGAAACTGTTCCTCCCAGGTCCATCTGCAACTGAACCAGTTTCGGGTCTACGCTTCGTAACAGTTGGTCGAATACAAGGACCCCGTCGATGGTCTTCCACTCGGTGCCATGGTTGTGATAGCCGAACTGCATCCCGGCCGACTTAACGCGTTCGCCGACCTTGTTCATATTGTCGAAGTTCCATTTCCATTGCTCCATGGTCACGTTCCCCTCGCGCGAGCCTTCCTTTGGAGCGGACATAATCATGTACTTCAGACCCAGGCCTTTTGCGTAGGCGATGCTCTCGTCGATGGCCGCCGGCTCGTACTGGCGGAACTGGAAATGACAGCTCTCGCTACGCATACCGGCGTCTTCGATCTTCTTACGCACCTCTTCCGGCTTCATACTTGCAAGCGGCCCAAAGCCCGAGTTCGCGTACCCGGGAAAGGAGCACAGCTCAACCCGTTTATACCCAATCGCTGCCACTTGTTTGAGAGTGCCCTCCAGATCTTTGGAGGCTTCTTCCCGCACTCCATAAATCTGAAAGCCGGCCGGCATATTCAGCGGGTCGGCCTTTACACAGGTATCTAGGGCGAGACAACCTGCCGCCGTTGCGGCAAGGTGCAGAAAATCTCTTCGGGAGTTAGTCAGCATGAAGTATCCTTTTTGGCGAGAGTCGCAGCTAAGTTGTAAGTCAACAGCAGTCACTTATTCGCCGGATGTGGACTTTCCCAGGCCTTGTGAGATGGGTAAGTTTCCCGATCGGGCAGCACACTGGGTTTGCGCTCCATCGAGGGATAACCCTTGTTATAGAAGATATACAATCCCGTCTTGCAGGCAACGACGATATCCTGTTTGCCGTCTCCGTCGACGTCGGCAGCACTCAGTTTCATACCCGTACCTACGATGTAACTAGGCGGCTCAGTACTCGCATTTTTCGATTTGAAGTAGGGCGTCAGATAGCTGTAGGTCAGAACGTGGCGCTCGAAATGCCCCTTGTTGAACCGGTAATAAAAGATAAACACGGGATCCAGGGCACCCACATCGCCACCGTTGTGAGCGAAGAGTTGTTTCCCGGTGATAAGCTCGGGTTTTCCATCGCCGTCCAGGTCGGCCAGCATCATTGTATGGATCGTCGGATAGTCCTTCTCGATCCAATGCTGAGTAAACGTGCGCTTACCGTCAACCATCTTCTGCTCAAACCAGACGAGCCCGTATTTATGAGCGGACCCCATGATGATGTCATTCAGCCCGTCTCCGTTGACGTCAGTAATCAGGATCGGCAAGCCGGCGCCTCCGCCCTCAAACTGATAATCGCCGTGCCAGGTCCAGGGGTCTTGTGAGGGGTTCGCCGGAGCTTCAAACCAGCCCGTCGACGTGACAACGTCATTCCGGCCGTCGCCATTGATATCGCCGATGCCGTTGCCGTGACTTACTCCCACGCCCTCCGGACCCAGCTTGTGTTCCTTAAACCAAGGTGCCTGGTTTAAATGTTCCATCCAGATCAGGCTGCGGCCCGGCTTTTTGGCGAAGAAGTTCACCAACAGATCTTTGTCGCCATGCCCGGCCAGATTGCCGATCACCATTCCTTCCAGGCCGTCGGCGGTAATAATATTGTGCGATTCCCATTTCTTGCCGAGCTTGTCCGGGTTTTCGTACCACCAGATACCTTGCCTGCGCATCCATCCGGAACTGATGACATCGGGCTTCCCATCCCCGTTTACATCAAGAGTGCCTTCGTAGTTGTCATCGACATCCGGCCCGTTCGTCTCGGCGCCATCCCGGTAGTCGGTATATTTCTTCCAATCCGGCGCAATGTAATAATTCCTGCCGGCGGCAACGTCAAGCTTTCCGTCCCCGTTTATGTCCAGAACGGACGAGCATTCGGCAAAAGGCCCAAACCAGTAGGTGTGTTTTGCCGGGTTATTAACAGGACCGTCAATCCTGACCGGTTCGAACATCACTTCCCGCGGCGCATCGTCCGGAACCTCCGCTTTCGCCGAGGTCTCCTTGGGTTGTTGAGAGACTTTGCAGCCCACACACATACCGAGTGCACAGCAAATCCAAAGATATTTAGCTATCGTCATCTTGTTTTTTCGTTTTCGTAAGTTTGGAAACACCTTGCACTCCTGCGCAAGGCTAATCTTCCGGAGCACGCGCAGCACATATCCGATCGCCCGGTGATGTCTCCCTTATTAACAAGCCCCAAACCTCGAATGGAGACGGGGCCTTATGCCGGCTTGCTGATGCCGCATCACACGATTGCAGCGATCACCATTCCGAGAGTCTTTCTCGTTCCGGTATCGCCGTCCACCGGTCCGTCATGAAATTGGTCAAACGGATGCGGCTTCCAGTTGTCGCGCGACGTATCGGCTTCCGGTCGCTTTCCCGCCGAATTTCAGGTCGTAGCGCTCCGGTTCGGGCAGCCCGACACAGGCCATCTTGTAGACAACCAGATCGAGCGACGGGACCGCATAGATGCAGAACCCGCCGGCGCCCGATTTGAAAAACGCGTCTCGAGGAGCGCCCGAAACGTGTCCGTCGTTGTTGACCTCGAATTGCAAGCTGAAGGGTGAATGGGGATTGTAGGCTGACGGCCGGCTGCAGGCCTGAATGTAGTCCGCGGGCGCAATCTGATTCCCGTTCCAGCGTCCGTTTCGGAGAAGCATGTATCCAAAGCGAAGAGCATCGGTTGCACGAAGGGCAATGCCCCCGCCCCCGGGAGTATGTTGCAGGCGCGTGCCATCGGCCCGTTCCATCCCGTATCCCCATCCGCCAAATTGCACCGGCTTTGCAATTTTCTGGTCGATATAACTCTGCATCTCCATTCCGGCTAGGCGCCGCAAAACAATGGACGCGACGTGCACGCCTTGCGAAGAATAGAAGTAACCTCCGCCCGGTTCGGTCCACAAAGGAGTTTGCAACGCGCTTTGGTCCTGGTCGAGCCCTCTGTCCGGGCTCGGCATAGGCGTCAGCTTTACGTCTTCTCCATGGACGATACCCGAGCCGCGGCTGCTCTCTGCCATTCCGGAGGTCATTGTCAATAGATGACCAAGTTTGATTTCGGCCTTCCGTGGATCACTCAACGGCAGGGCCTCAGGAAGGTATTTTTCGTTGAAGACTTTTTGCTCTAGCCGATCCGGCACGAGAGAGGGATTCTCGTGCAGAAGGATGCCCCAGCAAAGACTCGTGAACATTTTGCCGCAGGACGCCATGTTGGGCGTTACTTCCCGGCTGGCACGGCCGAAGTATCGTTCGTAAACGAGGTACCCGTGGCGGGCAACCAACAGGCCGCCATAGCGACTCGTCGTTTTCGTATATTCGAACGCCTGATCGAGCCGGTCGACTTGCATGCCCGCGGCCTTGCGGATTTCCGAAGGATCGCTTAGTTTGCGCCATCCACCGGCGGAGTCGGACGCCGGAAAGTATTCATCGGGACGCGCGTCTTTGGCCGTTCGCGCGGCTGGAAGCAAGCTCAGAGCCGAGAGGGGCAACATAGCTCCAGCTCCGCCTAGCAGGGTTCTTCTTGTTGTCCTCATCCCAATCAATAATCTCCTGATCGAATCACTTCTGCGCTGCGGTGGAATCGACTACTCTGTATAGCTCCGCATCTGCCGCAAACAAGCACAAAAATATCCTGACTCGGCCCTCGCGTCAAACAAGTTCCCTTGCGAACTCACGGCAAGCCGACTTGCGCAAATGAAGCTATACCCGTTGGCAGAGGAGTGTCAAGCCGATCATTCATTCTTCTTTGCGACGCAGCAAATGGCTTCTGGTTTTGCCAAGAGAATGGAAGCGGCCTCTCCCTCACGCGCGATACCGTGGAGTACTGGCTCCAGTACAATTCGGTGGCCAGGCCCGCCGTGGTTGTTAGGAACCGAAGGCGCTATGCCCGAATCTACAAGCGACAAACCCGGATCCGCTAAGTCGGCCGAAGATCAACTTAATTCCTGGAAAGAAGTCGCCGCTCATTTTAGCCGTGATGTCACTACCGTCCAACGCTGGGAAAAGCGGGAAGGCATGCCCGTCCACAGGCACGTTCACGACAAAATCGGGTCCGTCTATGCCTTTCGCCACGAACTGCAATCCTGGGCTCAGAGCCGGAACCTCAAGGCAGACGGAGAGAGCTCGAGCGAGACCGCGGCAAGCGATCCTGTCCTAGCTCCGCAAGTCGCGCTCCCTCAGCCTTCAAAGGAACGGAGGTTTCCCCTTGCCCGGGCTATCGTGATGGCGGCAATGGCTGCGGTTCTCGCGGTCGGGGCAACTCTGTACTTTCGAAAGACCGGCTATTTCTGGCACAACCCTCTCGAAAGCGCGCGGTTCGAGCGCGTCACAGATTTCGATGGAGTCGCCCGGGACGCCGCACTCTCGCGTGACGGTCACTTCGTCGCTTTCCTATCGGACCACGACGGACAAATGGATGTCTGGATCAGCCAGATCGGATCAGGCCAGTTTCACAATCTGACTCGCGGAACCGAGGCCGAAATTGTTAACCCCTCCATCCGCACGCTGGGTTTCTCAGCAGATTCTTCGCTCGTCACTTTTTGGGCTCGCAAGCAAGGTGGCTCGAAGAACAACAGCATCAGTATCTGGGCGGTTCCTACTCTTGGTGGCCAGCCCAAGCCGTATCTCGAGGGCGCGGCGGAGTTCGACTGGTCGCACGATGGTGCTCAACTCGCGTATCACACTACGGGTCCTGGAGATCCATTGTTTGTTTCGGACGGCATGAAACGATCGGATACAAGCCCCATTTTCACCGCGCCGCCAGGACTCCACTCCCACTTCCCTCTGTGGTCGCCTGATGGCGCATTCATTTACTTCGTTCAGGGTTCCCTACCGGACAAGTTGGACATCTGGCGTATCCCCAAGAGCGGCGGAACAGCCGAACGAGTGACGTCGCACTTTGGCAATGTCACCTATCCTGTCCTGCTTGACGACCGGACCCTGATTTATCTCGCGACCGATCCTGATGGTTCCGGGCCGTGGATTTATGGAATGGATCCCTCCCGGCGCATTGCCCACCGCCTCACGCCTGGTCCCGAGCGCTACACTTCGCTCGCAGCCAGCGCCGATGGCCGGCGCGTAGTCGCCACTCTCGCGACTCCGAAACGAACACTCTGGCGACTGACGCTTGCTAATGGCACACCCGAAACGTCCATGCCCAAGCTCCTGACCTTGACGACGAGTGCCGGCTTCTCTCCGCGGTTCGGTTCGAATTGCCTTTTATATGTCTCATCAACGAGTGACGGCGATAGCATCTGGAAGTATCAGGACGGAAATGGAACCGAACTCTGGAGTAATCAGGGAGCGCGAATCTTGGCCGCTCCTGTAGTCTCGGCCGACGGCGCATCTATCGCCTTTTCAGTCCGCCAGAATAGCCAGAGCCGCATTTACGTCATGCAATCAGATGGGTCAAATGCGCACTCCGTGGCCGATTCAATCGATCTGCGAGGCGCTCCCGCATGGGCTCACGATGGACGATCCATCACGTCGGCGGTGAATACCGGCGGCGTTCCCCGCCTTGCGAACCTGGCCTATGGCCACCGCGCTCCTCTGCCGTTTGTACGCGAGTATTCCGTGGATCCGGTGTGGTCGCCCGATGGACGATTCGTCGTTTACTCTGGCGCCGACATTGGTACTCGGTTTTCAATCAGGGCAGCTAAACCCGACGGCACGCACTACCAAATGCCAAACGTCACCCTGACTCGAGGTTCTCGGCACGTAGTATTTGCGTCCGGAGGTCACGCCCTGGTTTTCCTCCGCGGAGAGATCCAACACAAGGACCTCTGGGCCGTCGATCTTCGCACCGGGGCCGAGCGCCAAATCACCAGGCTTCCCGCCGATTTTGACGTTCGCGATTTCGATCTTTCTCCGGATGGCCATGATGTCGTGCTGGAACGCTTACAAGAGCGCTCCGATGTAGTGCTCATGGAACTCGCGCACCGTTGACCTTCGTCATAGCGGACTGGTCGCTATCCGCTATGGCTGACAGTGCCCGTGGTCCTTGTCAAGCTTCCGTATCCCGAAGGTCGGCGGTTCTTTGTGTCTTCGCCCTTCAATCGTGATCCTGTTCCCGTCTCTTACTCCAGCAAGATCACCCGAGAGGACATACGATCGACTGGTTTCTTCGTCGGCCAGTTCCATGCCGCCGGTAGCTTTGATCCGGCTTGACTTGTGATGAAAGATCAGCACGATAGTAATAGCGACAGCAGCGGAAGCTATCCCAATGCCGGCGTATAAGAGCCGCCCATCGGTTTCGAACGTGGTGGCCCGGACCGGTTTCGTTAAGCCGATGGCGAGGGTCGCGACCAAGACCATTCGAAGCATGTTGAGTGGCGAGCCAGTCTTCTCAGTATTGAACAGTTTGCCGGCAACGTTTCGCCTGTCAAATCGAAACGAGCAGTAAGGCCTCGGTGCGAGCAGTTGGTACGACTACCGTCGCCAACGCACCAGGAGCGCTAACGAAAGCACACTCCGGAATTCGACAGCAGTCTTCTTCATAAAGCACCTCACCATAATCAAACTAGTCATGGAGTGCCGGACGGCAACGCGCAAAGTGGAGCAAAGTCGCTCGCAGGCGCCGGATGTACTGAGCACGGGCTCCTCTGGCCTTCGTGCTATGCCAGAATCAACCGAGGCGCAGGACAAGAAATATGTCTGCATTACCAGGCAGCAGTTCGGATCCTCTCGGTAAACGACTGGAGTCTTGGAAAGAGATCGCCGGCCATGTGAACCGCCACGTCACCACGGTGCGTCGCTGGGAGAAGGAAGAAAGCCTTCCCGTCCACCGTCATCTTCATTCAACGCTCGGTTCTGTCTACGCGTACGCAAGAGAACTGGACGCTTGGCTACGCGGCCGTCAACCGGACGTAATCCGCTTTCCGTCGGCGAAACCATCGGCTCATGCGGACAGCTCCGGGCACCTTCCGACGCCACCAACGCTCACGGGAGCACGGCCATGGCCGGGCGTTCTGTTAGGTCGCGACACCGAGATGGCAAGGCTCCGAAAGGTGTGGTCCGCTGCATCGGCAGGACAACGGCAGATCGTACTGATTACGGGCGAGGCGGGACAGGGCAAGACACGCCTGATGCTGGACTTCGCCCGATCAATTGCCGGAGAAGCTACAATACTGACCGGTTCGTGCGAGCGCGAAGCGTTGTTGCCTTTCGCGCCCTTTGTCACCATGCTGCAGTGGGTGCTGCGAACGGGCGAGAGTGAAACCCTCCAGCGGATCCTTAAGAAGATGGAGGGAACCAGCGAATTAGAACAGCTTGTACCCGAAATCGCGAAGCGCTTGCCAAATTCTCCGCAGGACCTTCGCGCAAGCCCGGAGAGCCGGCGTTACCGGATGTTCGACGCGTTCGCGCAACTCGCTGTGGCTATCTCGCAGGACTGCCCCATACTGCTGCTGTTTGAGGACGTGCATTGGGCAGATACCGGATCGCTCCTCTTTCTGCGTCATCTGATCCGTTCCACGCGGGATGCAGCGATTTGCATCGCCATCACTTACCGCGAGAACGACTCCGAGCGCTCGGCTTTTTCAGAGGAGATCCTGCAGGAGTTCGGGCGGGAACCCGCAGCCACACGCATTTGCCTCGGCGGCCTGCCTTCGGATAACGTTCGGCAGCTTGTCGAGTTATGGACGACGCAGGCGGTGAGGCCAGCGCTGGCGAATTGGATCTTTGAACAAACGGAAGGGAACCCTCTATTCGTGACAGAGATGCTGAAGCATTTCGACGAGACCGGCGGGTTCGCCCGCCTGACTTCGACCGAGGCGATTGCAGAGACCGGCGTTCCTGAGCGCATGCGGCAGTTGATTCGCCATCGATTTGCGCGTTTGAGCCCGGCAAGCAAAAAGGTGCTCACAGTTGGAGCCGTGATCGGCCGGGAGTTCGGACTGGCGCTCGTCGAAACTCTTACCGAAAGATCGGAAGATGACGTCCTGGACGCCATTGAGGAGGCGATCGCGGCCGGAGTCGTGGCCGAAACACCGGGCGTTCCGGGACAGTTCTCGTTCGCGCACGCACTCATTCGCGAGACGCTGTACGCAGACACCATGGCGGCCCGCCGTGTCCGGTTGCATCATCGCATCGGACAGGCCCTGGAACGAACGGCGCAACCGGGCGCGCTGCCCTTGGGAGAACTCGCGTATCACTTCAATCATGCAGCGGATTTTGATCCGGACACTGCAATTGAATACGCTGTCCGTGCAGGCGATCAGGCTCACCGTGGCCTTGCTCTTGAAGATGCGGCGCGCTACTACGGGATGGCTCTCCGCGCCTGCCTTCGCCTGCAGCCCGGACCCGCTGTCGCTGCCAAACTCATCGAACTTCATACCTTGCGTGGCCGCAGTCTATTCGCAGCAGGGCAGTGGGCCGAGGCGAAAGCGGAATTCGAAGCGGCTCTAGATCTGACAGATCCATCGGAGGTGCTGGCACGCTGCGAGTTGCTGCTCCGTCTCGCCGAAGTTTCTTTTTGGCTCATGGACGTTCCGGCATTGCGGCGCTTCGCCGGCAATGCGGAGGCGCTGGCCGATCAAACCGGACGTGACGATTTGTGGGCCGATGCTCGCGCCTGGATGGCCTCTGCGGACGTAGCGGACGGTGATGTCCTGGGCGGAATCGATGCGGACCGCCAAACCCTCGCGCGAGTAGGAGGGATCCATTCCTTCGGCCTGGCGAGAATTCCGCTCACGTTGTACTGGGCCGGGCATACCAGGGAGGCGGCAGCACGGGCGGAGGAGGCGGTTGAAAATGCCCGAGGGTCGGGTGATTACGCCTTTCTTCTGTATGCGTTGCAGCACCTCGGACTTTGCCTTTCCGGCGCCGGGCGGTATGACGAGGCGATACGGGTATTCGACGAGGCCTGCACGTTTGGTAGGCAGTGTGGCGCATTCCCGCTGCTTGCCCGTGCGACCTCGATGTCAGTTGCACCATTGCTCAGCTTGGGTGATTTCGTCGCAGCCGAAAATCGGGCACTCGAAGCGCGAGAGTTGGCCCATCGAGTTGCGTTTGAACCACCGATTGTCAGCGCAGGCATCGACCTGCTCCTGATTCACGCCCGAACAGACGACCCAGGACGGGCCGAGTCTCTGATAGCTGAGGTGGACGGAGCTGTGCAGGAAGCGACCGGGTGGCACGGTTGGAAGTGGAAGATGCGACTTTCCCAAGCTCGGGCTGAACTGGCGTTCGCAAAAGGCGAATGGATGAATGCGATTGCCTTTGCGGGTGATGTGATCGAAAGAGCCAGGTGCCGCAATCGGCCCAAGTATCAGGCCCTGGCGCTGAGCGTGCGGGCACGGGCCCGCCGCGAGCTTGGAATGCGCGATGCGGTACAAGATGCAAAGAGAGCGGTCGCGGTGGCTCGCCAACTTTCCGATCCAGTCCTGCTGGTGCAATGCCTGGGTGTTCTTCTGGAACAGGATGGAACCGACGCATTGTGCCTTGAGCATCGGCGCGCAGTGGACTTTGTGCTTCAGGGTGTTACAGATAAGGCGCTCCGAGGCTCGTTTCTGGCGCGAGTGCCGGTACCGCCAGGTCTTCTGGTTCGCGAAGCAGCTCTATAGTGACCAAGACGCGGCCGGCAGGCAGGAACTGAGAAAGTACAGCTTCACCCGGCACTTTATGTCCGATGCCTCTAGGCGCGCCGGCGGGTACTGTGATGGCATTAGGCGTGCTAAAAAGGGCAGATAGCGCTGTCCGTCGCGGCTCGCCAAAAGGAAAAACGCAGTTCCATGCAAGTCGATATGCGGCGTGAGCCGCGCAAACGGTCCAAACGAATCTATTCCATTTCGTGGAAAGACGAAGCGGGCCTTACACATTCCGCCCAGGTTCTTGGTACCGACGAATCGGCATCAGGCGTTGGCATTCGGTGTCCAGTCGATATCCCCAAGGGTACGATTGTATACATCCAGGCGGAAGATGAGTATCCCACGGGCTACAGCATGGTTAGGCACAATTCGCGCCGCGACACCAGCTATGCCGTTGGCTTGGAACTTGACGAAGACACAAAAAAGGCCCGACCGCATTCTCCCGACGAGGCAGTCGACCACTACGAGTTCCTTCAGATTAATCCTAAAGCCCAGGCGGAGACCATCCAACGCGTTTACCGCTTCCTGGCTGCGCGGTACCACCCGGACAACCCGGAAACAGGCGATCCGGAGAGATTCCTTCAATTAAATTCGGCTTATGAGGTCCTTTCGGATCCGGAACGCCGGGCTCGCTACGATGAAGCGCTCCGAACAAAGCAGCCTGAGCCGAGCGAAGCTTTCGAATCTGTCGATTTTCTTGACGGCGTCGAGGGGGAACTCAACCGCCGCCTGGCCGTGCTCTCTTTGCTATACCGGCGGTGTCGAAGCAACATCGGCAGTCCCCAGATATCGTTGCTCGATATAGAAAAGCACATGGGATTCCCGCGTGACTACCTGGACTTCACCATCTGGTATCTCCGTAGCAAGAAATTCGTGAAGCAGGAAGACAACGCCGAGCTTTCGCTGACGTGCGTAGGTGTGGATTTTGTGGAAGAGAACTCCGATAAACTCCCACTGCTCGCCAAGCTGCTCTCCTCTGGTTATTCCCAGCCTCGCCCCGAACATAAAAGCCCGCGACCGGCTGAAATAGCCGAGGTCTACCAGCTTCTCCCTGGCGAACCAGTCGGGAACACGGCCGAAATAAGCTGATTTCGAGGGGCGGCAATCGCCCGAACTATCGGTCCGATCTCACATCACTGCCCATCTTGAGGCAAGCCGAAGGAATACAGGTTGGAATCCAGGGTGGCCACGAAAATCCGCCCGTTCGATATTGCAATCCCGCTGAAATGCGCGATCCCAGGCATCGCATCGCCGCTGTTGAACAGTTCCTTGCCTGTGAGCGCATCGAACGCATACAGGACTGCGTGCCCCGGAGAATTCTTGAGGCGCTCTTCCGAGCTCATCAGGTGCCCTTCCTCATTCGCCTGAAGCGTGAACTCACCGCTTGAGACAGCTAGCACGATTCCGTTGGCAATCACGGCGGGTTCAGGCACGTTCATGTTTCTCGATGTCCATGCGGGCGTAAGCACCGGCTTCCCGTCTTTCTCTTCGACCTTAAACGCCATCATGGTTCCGCCAGTGACAGGTCCGTTTGTCATTTCAAACGGCGGAGCTTTGGAACTGACCGGGCCCAAAGCAGGCGCGTAGATCCAACGCGTTCCCTTCTCGTCTTCCCAGGTAGCTAATGCTCCCCAAAAACCGCGTCCGGCCGAGTAGAGATCTTCGTTCAGGTAAACCGGACTCGAGAACAACGGGGTCTGGTGGTCGGCTCCGCCAAGACTCTTCGCATCCAATATCACCAACCGGCCTTCCTTGCCACCGCCAACCACCAGATCCCATTGCTTGAAGTGGAAGTAAGCAGGACTGAGACACCCAAGATCCAGATCTTTACGATTGATCCAGACCCAGTTCTTCGGCGTGTAATGGTCCTTGATCTTCAGGTCATCCGGCGTGAGCGAGATGAAGCTGTCGCCGTATTTACCCGCTTCGGCATCATAGGGGCCATCACCGGTTTCGGCGTAGAGATTGCCGTCCGTTCCCACCGTGACGCCAGCCCTTCCCCAGATACCCGCACCGGAAATTCCGGCTTGTGAGAACTGAACCGTCCGGTCCGGCTTGTTCAGATCCATGGAGTACACGCCCGATACCGCTCCATTGCAGCCCTGTGAGGTGGTCGTGTACAGCTTTCCCTTCACCAGGGTGAGACTCCAGTTCTTCGAGAAGGCCGGCACAAACTGAATGGGTGGTTTGCGATCTTCTCCGTTCACGATATTCAGGGAGTGAAGCTTACCGTCGCTCGCAATAACGTGCACGGTACGGTCGCGCGCCGTTGTTCCGCCGCCCAGTTGAATGGTCGGCGTAGCGGTCAAGGAGTTCGGGCACAACCAGCGAGCCGCTTGCTTCGGCTGTCCTTCAATTTGGAATTGCTTGTGCCAAAGAATCTTGCCTGAATCGATATCGACGGCATCCAGAGTGTCGGATGCGCCCGCCGTGACAACAATGTCTTTATGTCCCTGGGCGGTCAAGACATTTTCGGCGACTACCGGGGCGGTTAAGCCGTTCATCTCTTTTTTCACGCTGTCGATGTGCACCTTCCAGATGAGCTTCATCGACTTCACGTTGTCTTTGTTCAGCTCTTGCTCGCCTCGAGCCCAACCATCGTGCTGCGGATTGCCGCCAAACATCAACCATTGCTCGGCGAGACCAGCAGAGGCGAACGACAACAGAATGAGGGTAAAAGATAGCGATCGAGAGGAGAGCTTCATGATCATGGAAGTTCTTTCAGTTTTATGTTGCGGAACTCAACGCGCATTTCGGGTCCTGCGTGAAGTTGCAGTGCGATGATGCCGCTTGCCGCGGCAGAATCGTGAGTATCGATGGTCACGACACCGTTGAAAGTGAGGCGGATATGGTCGTGGTCAGCCAAAATCTCGTAAGTGTTCCAGTCACCGTGATGGACCAAACCCTTGGCGATCTTCCATCCCTCGTCCGGCGTCTTCATTGCATTGCGGCCACGCAGGCGTTCTTCGTAGAAGTTGCCCCAAGCCGACTTCTCGTCGCCCACCTCCGAAGCATCCGCCTGATAACCGCGCACCATCCAGCCAGCTCCCGGCAACTGTTCGCTGCGGAATTGAATACCGCTATTGTGATTTCGCAGCTTGATATCTGCTTTCAGAACGAAATTTGAATAGGAGCCCTTGTAGATCAGAAACGTGTTGACTTTAAACGGATGGCCGTCGCTCGAGCCGACAATCGCGCCATTCTGCACGGACCAGCGAACCGGGTCACCATCCCAGCCATCCAGATTCTTGCCATTGAACAGCAGACGGAACCCGTCTTTCTTTTCGCTGTCGGTCAGACGATTTTGTTGTCCATTTTGCGCCCACATGTGGGGAGCAATTGCGATCGCCGTTATGGCAAGTGCGTTTAAAATTCTCATGCCAGCTTTTGTCCTTCCCATGGCATTCAGTCTGCGTCGGCAAACGTTGCCAGCGCCTTCACTACCTTCAAATCTTCGAAGCTTGAATCGGTTGGATGGTATTCAGCCGTCGTAAAGCCCTGATAACCGAGCTCGTAGATAGTCTTTGAAAACATTCCTGAAATTGATCTCGCCCGTTCCCGGTTCATGCCGCCCCGGCGCGTCTGCGAAATGATATTGCCCGACATACGGGTAACTCGTCCGAATCCGCTCGATGATATTACCTTGCATGACCTGCACATGGTAGATGTCAAACAGCAGCTTGACATGGGGGCTTCCGACACGTCTGATCATCTCCACTCCTTCCTCAACCAGGTTGAGAAAGTACTCGGGATGATCGACGTTGCAGTTCAGTAGTTCAACGACTGCCGTCATCCGATTAGCCTCCAGCAGAGGAAGAGCAGCTTCGAGCGTCGCTACACAGTTGTCCATCAGGACGGAACGCGGAACACCAGGCGTGGCGTTTCCGGTGAGCACCTCAAGCCGCGAACAGCCGACCTGGTGCGCAGCATCGACACACAGCCGCATCTCTCGCAGGAAACCCTCGCGCTCCTCCGGTAAGACCAGGCTGCAACCAAGAGCATTGACATCAGGTACCTTATTCACCACCAGGACGCCGGCGCCGAGCCCCAGTTCGGCTAAGCCGCGGCGGTATTCTGCGAAATCTTTAGGGTTGCGCCAATCGAAGTTATCACACGTATCGAATCCGATCTCGGCGATTCGCCGCAGGCTTTCCCGAATGGGAACATCGCCGAAATTTCTGGCAGCGACCGACAGTCCGAGCCGTTTCTCTCGTTTGGCCCGTTCTGCCAATTCATTCGCCGTAGGAATCGATCTCACTGAAGAAGGCTGCATTCACGCTCCTCGCTGTCGCGCACTACTGCAGGGACAATGCCAAGCCCGTGTCCGTTGAGGTCTGCCGTGTGCAGCCGTCCATCCCTGACCTTGAACACGCCGGGAAAGGACGCCTCCCAGGGCTTGTTCGCTGCCGGCAGGTACTGCCGCGCGTTACCCTCCACAGCGGTGATCGGTGGAATGTGCGCGGCTAATCCGGCAGACTCAAGCAGCGACGCACCCGGACAGGTCAGGTCCTGCATACACAAGAACATTCCAAATTTCTGGGCTGCCGCAGCCATCAGTAACGCATTGCTCTGGCCTTTGCACGCCTTCAAAGCCACCCCGGAATAGCCAAGTTCACGGGCACGCAACAGACTTTGGTAGTTCACCAGAGACTCGTCGATCACGACCGGTTTAATCTTCGCGGCTCCGTGCATGTCGGGAGTGCCCGGTGCATCCAGATCGCGATTTGTGGGTTGCTCCAGGTACTGGATTCGCCCGAACGCGGCCGGCGCGTTTTCACGGATCCGCCCGAGGCACTCCAGCAGGTACTCAACACTTCGGCAGCGTTCGTTAAAGTCCAGCGAGTAGCGGAAGTCCGCGTTGGGAACAACACCTTCTAAAACATTGTGAACAGATGTAATCCGGTCCACGTCCCAGTCCAGATTATCTCCGTCGAGCTTGATCTTGATGTAGTTCACACGTTCGGCGCGGACCCATTCCTCAAGCGTTTCGGGATACCCATCGTCCAGCCGTGTCTTTAAATCAATGTTCGTAAGTGCGTCGAGCGCGCCTACCAGGTGGTAAAGGTGCAGAGTTTGCGCGGGTTGGCGCGAAACGTAACGGTCGAGAAACTCTCCCCGGAACTGATCGTCGAGGTAATAACCGAGATCCCGGTCCATATGGCCGGAATCGTATGTTGAATAGCAACTCAGGCCGAGCGCTTTTCCATATGCATCGTGAATAGCCAGATCGAACGGACTGGCCACGACGAGAGTACACAAGGGCGGTACGGGTTCAGTGCATTCGAGAGCGTTTGCGGCCCGAAAATACAGAGGCTCGAGCGCGTGGTTCATCTCGACCGGATGGCCCTGAACCCCTGACTCCTGAAGGATGCCACAGATCTCGACCGAGAGGTCTTTCATGGCCGAGAGAGTCTCGTCATAGCTCAGGCGAGCGGAAGGGAACGACCAGACATTGCCGAGCGGCATGGAACCGAAACCCTGAGCAACCCGCCCGTTCACCTCTCCCGTCACTTCGACATTGAGAAGCGTCACGCGGTCAACCGCAATTCCGCGGAATTTCATCGGAGCCCGGTAAGCAAAATCTTCGAACCAGATGCGAACGTCGCGAATTTTGAGAGGAGACATGCGTTCGTCTTCGGGCTAAAACTGATAACGCAAGGCCAGTTCTATGATCCGCGGGTCTGCCGCTGCCGTCACCTGGCCGAAGGTTGCGGCACCAAAGGTCGTGGACACGGTCGTGAAGTTCGTATGGTTGAAGACGTTGAAGAATTCACCGCGGAACTCCAGGCGCTGGCTCTCGGCAATCTTGAAATCTTTGTGAAGTGTCATGTCGAAGTTGATCAGACCCGGCCCTCTGACGATCCCCGTTCCTGCGTTGCCGAAATACCCAGCCGCAGGAGCTTTGAAAGCGCTGGTGTTGAACCAGTTCGCCACCGTCTGGGGTCCGGCGATGTCTGCGCCCGTCAGGTCCGGCCGAGCACCAAGGCCCTGTTGAGCGATGCTGAGGCCCGGGGTCAACGAGTAACCGGCACGAACCGTCGTAATGTCTGAGATCTGCCAGCCTCCAAGCACATGGCCCTTCCAACCCGGCGCGTTTCTGAGCCACGGGATGGCGTAATTCAGACTTGCCGTAAACACCTGCGGGACGTTCGTCGCGGTGCTGCCGTAGTACTGGTTCCGGTTATAGTTGTTTATCGTCGATGCGTTCGATAGCCCGTGCGACCAGGTATAAGCGAGCTGCACGAACAGGTTCTCGCCCATGGGATGCCGCGCGCTCAGTTCCAGGGCGTTCCAGTTCGAATTGACGTCGGAACTTAAGGTATTGATCGGGCCATACCCGTAATAGGGACTGTAAATGTATTGGAAAACTGCGCCGCCATTGATGATCGGGTTGAAATTGTACTGCCCCGCAGGAAGAGGCTGGTTGTAATTCCAGGTTGCCGCAAGATGGCGTCCGAGCGTACCCGCTCCTGCAATCGACGTAATCCAATTGCCGCGGAACTGGTGCTCCAGGCTCAGGCTGTAACTCTGGACCTGCGTGGCTTGTATGTTGAGATCCGCGCTTGAGATGGTTGGAGCGCTCAGTCGTACCGATCCGCTGCCGCCAGGGCTAGGGAAGATCGGATTCACCAGGTTCACCGACTGAATCACGGGAGGATTCACTGCGCAATTGTAGGAGCAGTCCTGACCGGTGAAGATGCGCGTATAGGTTATTCCGTATCCGCCGCGCAGCGATGTTTTGCTGTTGCCGAATACGTCCCAGGCGAAACCCGCCATCGGTGCCACGTACCACTGATGTTGGTTCGACCAATTGCTCGGGACGCCATTCGTTCCGTTGATTACCAAGTCCATTGCTGGGGTCGTAGGTAGGCGTTAGAGCGAGGGTTCCGTTCGCGTTGACAATCGGAGCCTTCGACCGGTCATACTTGCTCGGATCGAAGATGGCTTCGAAGGCGTCTTGCGCATGCGGAAGCGGCATGTAGCTGAAGCGGCTGCCCACCGTCAAAGTCAAGCGCTTGGTGAGCTGAATCCGGTCTTCCACGTAGGGCGACACGATTGCGCCGTGGATGTAAGGCCGGATCGTGTCGCTGATCTGGGTAAATGTCGCCGCATTGCCAAGGAGAAAATCAGCCATTGCATTGCCTGTGGCGGTTCCTGTGAAGGTCCACTGGCCGTTCGATGCCGTGGTAGGAATCTGGCGTTTGGCGTTGAGGGCTACCGTGATTCCAGCCTGGAAAAAGTGTTTCCCTCGCAGCCAGCTCCAGTCATCCGCAACCGTGCTGTCCACATCCGTAGCCCGACGCGGAAGATTTGCCGGAATTCCTTCCGGAGACCATCCCTGCGAGAGCGTCACCAGGGGAATGCGATTCGAGAGCGTTCCATTGAAGGGCAGCACGGAGGAGTAACCAGGAATCTGATCGACATAAAGCAGTCCGTCTACAGGATGATCCACGGTGTAACGGTTCAGAGCGATACTTGCGGTGTTCACCATGGAGGGCGAGATGATGGCGGTGAACTGAATCTGTGCAAGCTGGTCCCAAGTGACGTCTCGCCGCCGGTTGGTGGGGAACGGCGAGCTATTGTCCGGGATGGAACTCAGATTTGCCAACTGGCGCTCATCAAAGTACTCACCCGTAAGCCTGAATCGTTCGTTGAAGTTGTGGTCTACCTTGAATTCATCGTCTCGCTGGGTCAGAATCGTTGGCGTTGTATTGACGTAGTTCAGGCTTCCTCCTCCGGGAACATTGGGAAGCGGATACAGCGCGTTGATAAATGCCAGTGAGTTCGCATTCAGTCGGTTTGCTGGAATCTGGTAGTTCCCGGCCGCGTTCCTCGGGAACGGCTGCCCGGTCAGCGGATCTTTGATGAGAGTCGTGAAAAGCCCGTTACGCTGATCGGTAGAGGGCGTCAGTCCTCGAAGCAGCGATCCGGTGTGGGCGTTAACCCATTGCTCCGTCACAAAGAAGAACGTCTTCCTGGTTCCGTGATAACCCGGAATGAGTACCGGACCTCCAATCGCATACCCGAAGATATTCTGCTTTAGCGTCGGCACGGTCGGGTTGAAGAAGTTGCGCGCGTTCAGCTTGTCGTTGCGGAAGTACTCAAACGCAGCGCCATGAAACTGTGTCGTTCCGCTTTTTGTTTGCAGCAGTACCACGGACGCGCCCATGAGGCTATATTTCGGGCTGTAGTTGTTCTGAAGCACCCGGACTTCGGCAATGCTATCCGGATTGGGCGTAATGGACAACTGATTCATGTTGCCCGTGTTTTCGTTCCAGATGCCGTCGAGCGCGTAGAAGGTCGTATTCGTACTGAGACCGTTGACCGCCATCGCGTTCGAAGTCGTGTAACCGCCCGTGCCAAGCGCGGAACCGGCGTTTTGGTTCAAAACTCCCGGCATGAGAGCGGCTAAAGCCTGGAAATTCCGCCCATTCAGAGGCAAGCTGCTGATCTGAGTTTCCGACACCAGATTGGACACCTCGGCGGTCGAAGTCTGTACTTGCGCTGCCGTTGCCACGACGGATACTTCAGTGCCGACATCACCGGGAGTCAACGTTGCATCCACGGTAGAGACGGTGGCCGGATGCAAGACAAGGTTGGAGGTTCGGAAGGTTTTGAAACCCTCTTTTGTCACGGTAACGGTGTACGTACCAGGCAGGAGGCCGGAGATCACAAACGTTCCGTCACCGTTGGTTTGCGCCCGCGTTGCCACTTGGGTTGCTTCGCTGAGTACGACCACCGCTGCATCGGCTACGACGGCGCCGGAACTATCGGTAACGGTGCCGGTCACCTGGGTGGTGGTTGACAACTGGCCTGCGCAGAACGAGGCAAACAGGAAGAGCAGGCAAAAGGAAGCCTGGACGTACCGGAGCGCTTTACAAGACATGGACCCAATCCTCGTGGAAGCAAGTAGCTTGCTCAGGATGCTAGCACCGGAACCGCCCCGTCCTGCGTTACGTTACGGTAAATTAACAGTGCGGACAGCTTCGTTGCGAGACGCGCAGGCCAGTGCTACCGTAAACTTACGACCTGCTGACTCGCCGGCCGGCCGTATCCCTGAACCGATTCGGACGACTTTTGGAAACGCCTGTAACCGCTTCTCGTAAAACGGTCAAACTGCCCGACGGGATCTCCGAAAGCGCCCTCTCGACTCAACTCGAACGCATCCTTTCCAGCGCTGTTTTCGAAAACTCCGGGCGGCTTAGCCGGTTCCTGCGCTATAGCGTCGAATGCGCCCTGCAAGGACAGTCGCAGCAGCTCAAAGAGTATGCGCTCGCGCTTTCCGTATTCGATAAGCCTGAGTCGTTCGATCCGCGATTCGATCCAATCGTGCGCGTGGAAGCAGGCAGGCTGCGCGCACGACTGCGCCAGTACTATGAGACCGCTGGTCTTGAAGACCTCATAATCATCGAGCTGCCGAAGGGTAGCTATGTTCCACGCTTCAGTCCGCCTGGCCCGCCCGCCCCGGCCCCGACGAGCCTCAATACGCGACCGGAACAGGTTTACAGCCCGAATTGGATCGCAGTACTTCCGTTTGCGGACCACAGCCCCGAACGCGATCAGGAGTACTTCTGCGACGGCATGACCGAAGAGCTCATCAACGCTCTGACGAAGGTCCGCGGCCTCCGGGTAGCGGCATGGACCTCTGCCATCCCGCTTCGCGGTGAAACGCACGATTTCGCAACCATCGCCTCCCGCCTCAAAGTGGGAACCGTGGTCGTCGGAAGCGTTCGCAAGTCCGGCAGCCGCTTGCGAATCACCGCGCAGCTCATTGGGACGGCAGACGGTTGTTACTTATGGTCGGAAACATACGACCGTCAGATTGAGGACGTTTTCGCGATCCAGGAAGAGATCTCCCAGGCCATCGTCGCCATGCTGAAGGTCCAGATTGCGGATGGTCAAAGTAAGCATCTAGTCCGGCGCTACACCGAAAATGTCGAAGCGTATACCTTGTACCTCAAGGGCCGCTATTGGTGGAACCGCCGGTCGGAGCAGGGGCTCAGGAAGGCAATCGAGTACTTCGAGCAAGCGATCGCGCTCGACCCTCGCTACGCTCCAGCTTACTCAGGTCTTGCTGACTCGTACTCGCTCCTTGGCAACTCCGGCGCCGTTCCCGCGCGGAAGGTCAAAGTCAAAGCCATCTCGGCAGCCTTGAAAGCAGTCGAACTCGACGGAACGCTCGCGGAAGCACACACCGCCCTGGGCCATGTTCGTGCCACGTACTGTTGGGACTGGCCAAGCGCCTATAGCGAGTACCGGACCGCCATTGCGCTCAATCCGTCCTATGCGACCGTGCATCATTGGTATGCGATTACGTACCTGGCGCCGCTCGCTTTATTCGAGAATGCTCTCTCGGAGATTGAACGGGCGGAAGAACTCGACCCCGTCTCAGTCAGCATCAAACGGGACATCGCAGTCATCCTGTACTACGCGCGACGGAACGAACATGCGGTGCAGCAATGCCGCAGAACCATTGGGCTTGAGCCTGAGTTCTTCAGCTCTTACTGGGCGTTAGGTCTTGCACTGGAGAGCTTGTCGGAATATAGCGAAGCTATTGCTGCCTTCGAGCAAGGTTTGAAGCTTGCGCCTGGGAACTCCCGCCTGCTGGGCGCTTTGGGTCACGCGTATGCCCGCTGGGGCAGAACTTCCGAGGCGCAAAAGACCCTGAAGCAAATGGGAGAACTCTCGGCATCGACTTACGTGTCGCCCTTTCACTTCGCGCTCGTTCACCTTGGGCTGGACGAGAGGGATGAGATGTTTGTGCGTCTCGAGCAAGCCTACCGTGTTCGCTCCTACGAGCTTGTGTCCTTGCGAGTGGACCCGCGTTTCGATTCCGTACGTTCCGATTTCAGGTTCAGCAAACTTTTGGCCCGGCTTGGCTTGGAGAATCCCTTCACCATCGCGGTTTGAGCGCTACCGAATTCTTCCGTTCGCTTCGAACTCCTTCGCGGCCGAACAACTGATAGCCTAGTTACGCTATGGCGTTCCATCCGGAATTCGATGCACCAGCACAGCAATGGGTCGATGCCGGCCTGGCAATTCCAACAGAGAAAGCAAAGGGCGTGAATTTCGCGGACATGGCTTTCCTGGAAGCTCAGGCGAATCAACTGCTGCATCTGACGGGGAAAGGGGCGATAGCGCTCGATCGAGAAGGGAAATCGCGCAAGCCGCCTTCGCCGAGCTTAATCCTGGCCATTTCCGGCAGAAGATTTGGCGGAAGCGCATGTGAGTCGAACACACCATCGCCCTTTGCGAACGATCACCGGTTTTGAAGACCGGGAGGATCACCGGATCCCACGCGCTTCCGAAGCGGATTGATTCCCTTCACTACTAGATAATCACGGTCGTCCCAAGAAGGAGATTTTGCACTGACTAAGCTGACACAAATGGTGCGGGCGGGCGGCTGCGCCAGCAAATTGGCGCCAGGGTCTCTTGCGCAGGTATTATCGGCACTGCCGAAGCAAACGGACGAGAACCTGCTCGTTGGATTCAATACATCTGACGATGCCGGGGTCTATCGGATCACCCCCGATCTGGCACTCGTCCAGACCGTTGATTTTTTCACGCCGCTGGTCGATGATCCTTTTACCTTCGGTCGGATTGCAGCAACGAATGCACTCAGCGATGTCTATGCCATGGGTGGCTCGGTTCTGACAGCCCTCGCCCTGGTTTGCTTTCCGGAGAACACCGACCTAGCGATCCTGGAGCAAATCATGCGCGGCGGTTTGAGTCAGATGAACGAAGCGGGTTGCACGATCGTCGGCGGCCACAGTGTCCGGGACCCGGAGATTAAATTTGGTTACGCCGTAACGGGTACGATCAATCCGCAGAAGATTTTCACCAACACAGGCGCTCAGCCGGGAGATGCCCTTATCCTGACCAAACCACTGGGAACGGGTGTGATTACGACGGCCCTCAAGCAAGGTAGAGCGCAAGATGAGTGGGTGCAAAAAGCTGTCGACTCGATGACGACGCTGAACCGTTCGGCGGTTGAGATCATCTCGGCGAAGGGCTTCGAAGTGCACGCAGTCACCGATGTGACGGGATTCGGCCTCATGGGTCACGGGCGTGAGATGGCACTCGGCAGCAATGTGACCCTTCAGATCGAAGCCCGTTCAGTACCTGTGATGGAAGGAGCGCTCGAAGCAATTGCGCTTGGCGCCATACCGGGCGGGCTGCTAAGCAATCGGCAATTCGCGGAATGCCTTGTCGTTGACGCCCCCAATGCAAAGATCCCTGATGAAATCAGGACTTTACTTTTTGATCCGCAAACATCGGGCGGACTCCTGATCGCCATCGAAAAGAGCCAGGCCGCATCATTGCTCGAAGAATTGCAGAACGCTGGTTTAAGGGCGGAGAGGATAGGGTCCGTGATCGAGCCGTATGAGCAAGATGGAAAGTCTTGGGCCGTCCAACTCGTTTAACATCGGGTATTGTGAGGTTTTGGAGAGAGCTCCCTTGCGGTGAGCGTTCTGTTCTGCCTTCATCCGGTTTGAAGAATGCCTGACCCGTCGACCGTGGCCTCGCTGTATCGGCTCCTTCCATCTCTCGATAAAGTCCTTCAATCTCCAGGTCTGGAAAATGCAGTCGGTGAGCATTCCCGCGACGCCGTCGTGAGTGCCGCGCGTGCAGCATTAGCGCGAATCCGAGCCGAAGTCGCCAATGGAATCGCGGATGAAGCCAGTGTCCGTAAACAGATCAGCGAACTCCCAACGGCAATCACGACTGGCGTGCAACGCGCGCACCGGTTCTCCTTACGCCGTGTCATCAACGCTACTGGAGTTATCCTCCACACGAACCTTGGGCGAGCGCCGCTGGGCCGGTCCGCGCTTGATCGTATCTTGGAAGTCGCTGGCGACTATTCGAATCTCGAGCTGGATCTTGACTCCGGGAAGCGCAGCCGGAGAGATGTCCATGCAGAATCATTGCTCTTTCGCCTCCTGGCGATGAAGGCGGGCTACCAGGCCGGTGATAACGATCCGCTAGACCGTGCCCTTGTCGTGAACAATTGTGCGGCCGCTACCTTTCTGATTCTGAATTCACTCGCCGATGGGCGCGAAGTGATCGTCTCTCGGGGAGAACTGGTTGAGATTGGCGGCGGCTTCCGTATACCCGAAATACTGCGAAAGTCAGGAGCGATCCTGCGCGAAGTAGGTACGACGAATCGAACCAGGTTGGCCGACTACCAGTCCGCAATTACCGAGCGAACAGCCCTGATCTTGCGAGTGCATCAATCGAACTTCCGCATACAAGGCTTCGCGGAGAGACCACGCCTTGACGGCCTGATTTCACTGGCGAGGAAGAGCAGTGTGCCTCTTTTTGAAGATCAGGGCACCGGACTCATGGTTCGCCTGGGCGGCAGCGCATCCGATGCAGAATCATCTTTTTTCGGTAGCTTCCAGAAAGGCCCCGACGTCATTGCGGCCAGCGGCGATAAGTTACTGGGCGGTCCGCAGTGCGGGATCATTGTGGGCACACAAGATCTGATGCAGAGGATTGCGAAGAATCCGTTGATGCGAGCATTTCGGGTTTGCAAACTGACGTATGCCGCGCTCGAAGGCACATTGATGGATTATCTTACTGGAAGCCTCGAATCGATTCCAGTCACGCGCATGCTGGAACTTAGTTCGGCAGAAATTCTTCGCCGGTGCGAGCAGTTGGCGGCTTCGTTGCAATGTGAAGGGCTCAACGCTGATGTCGTTCCTTCGCATAGCCTGATCGGTGGAGGGACCACTCCGGGTAAGAAATTGAACAGCTTCGCTGTGGCCATTCGGCACGCCTCGGTCAGTGCCGACCAACTTGCTGTCCTCCTGAGAGAAAGCGAACCGCCGGTGATTCCCAGGATAAAGAACAGACAGCGTTCTTCTGGATCTAAGAACCGTTCCGCCCGAATCGGACGCGGTACTCGCGAATGTTCTCAAATCAATCAGCGTGCAAGCTAGCCGGGACCAGTCCGCTAAGTCCGGCGTACGTCAACGGCTCAATGTAACCAATGGCCGCAGATGTTAAATCGCTTGTAATCGGAACCGCCGGACACATCGATCACGGGAAAACGGCTCTTGTCCGGAGACTCACTGGGCATCGACACAGACCGCCTACCCGAAGAGAAACAGCGAGGCATCAGCATCGATCTTGGTTTTGCTTCGACGGAGACAACCACCCGTACGGGAGAACCGGTCCGCCTGAGCTTTGTGGACGTTCCGGGTCACAAACTCTTCATCCGTAACATGCTCGCGGGATCAGGCGGGGTCGATTGCGTCATGCTGGTCATCTCGGCGGAAGAAGGAGTGAAACCCCAAACCGAAGAGCATCTCGCGATCTGCAGCCTTCTCGGGATCAAGCGCGGAGTTACCGTACTTTCGAAAGCAGATGCGGTCGATCAGACCCGATTGCAAGCAGTGCAGGCTTCGGTTCAAAGGTTTCTGGACGGATCGTTTCTGGCCGGAGCACCCGTGATTGCAGTAAGCGCAAAGACCGGCTCAGGCGTCCCGGCTTTGCTTTCGGAAATCAGCGCATTCGCTCTCCAGCCATCGCACCGCGATCCTGAAGCGCTGCCTCGAATCCCACTTGATCGGGCTTTCAGTCTGAAGGGGTTCGGCACAGTAGTGACAGGCACTCTGCAATCCGGAACGGTGTGGCAGGGGCAATCGCTCCTCGTGCTTCCACAAGGTCACAAGGTCAAAGTACGCGGACTGGAGGTTCACGGCGAGCAGCGCGACCGTGCCACGGCCGGTTCCCGCGTGGCCCTCAACCTGTCGGGAGTCGATGTCGGCGAAATTCGGCGGGGTGATACGCTCGTCGCTCCCTCTACCTTCGAAGCCGTATCAGAAGTTGATATCGAACTCAGCCTTCTGAGTGAAAGCACGCCGTTGAAGGACAACTCCGACATCAGCTTTCATGCATTCACGTCGGCTATACCTGCCAGGGTTTCGCTCTATGAATCACGGATCCTACATCCGGGCGAAACCGGTCTTGCACGGTTGAGGCTAGGCCAGCCCGTTGTTCTTTTGCCCGGTGACCGTTTTGTTCTTCGCCAGCCTTCACCGGCACTTACGATCGGCGGAGGCCAAATCCTCGATGCAAGTCCTGTCGCGAAATTGCCGCGCGCCAAACGTGTCGAATGGCTCAAGGCGTTGCGTGGTTCTCGTCCTGAGCAGCAGCTCCTATTGAGGATTGAACGCCGTCAGGCGAACGGAATATCTGCGGCGTCTCTGACACACGAGTCGGGTTTACCGCCGCAGGTGATAGGCGAGACGATCAAATCACTCGTTTCGAGCAAACAAGTAGCGGTCCTTGATCTCACTCACTACATCAGTGCCCCTGCGCTGATCTCCGCCTTGAATCGCGTACTTTCCGAGGTCAAGTCGAAAGCTGCAGACACGTTGAGTCCTGGGTGGAAACGCTCCGAATTGAGACAGCGGACGGGCCTGAACGAGCTAGTGTTTCACTCAATCCTAAAGGTGTTGGAGCGGCAAACAAAGATTGCTCTTCAGGAGGATCGCGTCGTTCTGTTCGGCTCCGCTCCCCAAATGAGCACGGCCGATTCGCAGAAGCTCGCAGCTTTAGCCCAAACCTATGCAAGTGCGGGCATGAATGCACCGTTGCTGCAGTCTGTCGCCGGAACCCTCAAGGTAGGAGAGCCCGAACTTCGCAGGCTCATGACCCTTCTGTTGCGAGACAAAGTACTCGTGAAGATCGGCAACGAAGACCTTTATATGCACCGCGATGTCCTCGGCAAACTCTACGCGCAGGTGCGTAGTCTGCGAGGGCAAATGGTCGATGTCGGCCGGTTCAAACAGTTGACTGGCCTTTCCAGGAAGTACGCCATACCTTTGCTGGAACATCTGGACCGCGAGCACATCACCAGGAAACAAGGTGACAGCCGTCTGGTTTTATAAGAACGGATCAGCTAACGTTCTTCCGTCGCAGCTTTAGCATTACTCAAAGCATTGCCCGCAAGGTGGAGAGATTGGAGTTCTCCTGTACCCGTCGAAAGAAACACGCCCGTTCCCGGGAAGGCGCGGTTGTCTCTTACTATCGCTCCCGGAGTCATGCGGAGGCGCAGCACCGGTGATTCCGGCAGAGGATTCCGGCTCGTCACATCATCGACTTCGAGATTTTTTGCACTCTCGATCGAGTAAATAGGCCCGGTGGCGGCAGAAAGCTGAATGCGGCGGAGCTCAAGGCCGTCTGTGAACCGTGCGGTGAGGCCCACTTTTCCGGAACCAACAACGTCGGTGAGATGCAACCCGGTGATCGGCATTTCGGGCAGGCCGTCGATATCGATCACTTTCTTCGCGCCATCGACCGTTACGTGACTAATTCCAATGTTGCGAAAAACTGGAGTGCGGTCAGAGACGGGCTCCTGCTTCGTGGCCGTTTCGCCGCCCATAATGTAGTAACTTGTCACGACGATACCCACGCCGACATTCCGCAAGGTCCAGTTATCGAAGCGAGACTCTTCGACAACACCACCCCGGCCTCGCCGGCTCTTAATGCGTATGCCGTTTTCAGTGCCGTCGGCGGTAATGTTGCTGGCGACGACGTTACGGATACTGCCGGACGTCTCGCTTCCAATCACGACCGCTCCGTGTGCGTGGTGAACCGTGCAGTTAGTAATCGACACGTTTTCCGCCGGACGATTCACACGCAACCCGTCGGCGTCTTTACCCGCTTTCACAACAATTCCGTCATCACCGACATCAATGTAGCTGTCAGCGATCCGGACGTTCCTGCTTGAATCTGCCACGATGCCATTGACGTGAGGACCAGGGAAAGCTTCGACCGAGACATTCTGCACGGTCGCGTTATCGGTATAGAGCAAGTGCACCACAAACATAGGGGCGCCGATAAAACGTATGCCGTCCACTAGCACATTTCTTGCGTTGGTAAAGCAGAGGAAAGAAGGCCGCGTTTCCGCCGCAGCGGCCCGATATTCTCCATCCGAAACCGGTTGCTTTGCCTCCAGCTTCTCCAGCAGGTGATCCCAGTTGGGACCGTTTGCACTTCCCGATTCGTCGCCACTCGTGGAAACAACTCCGTTGTGCAATTTGAGATACGCCTGGTAAGCCTCTGGATAGGCTTTGCGCCAAGCCTCATAATCACCGGTCGTCAGAACACCGCGGCCGGTGACTGCGACGTTCTCAACATCGTGCCCACCAACGAGAGGAACGGGCATCAGTGTCTCGACGCCCAGATAGCGGCCCTTTGCAAAGGGCAACGGAGCAACAGGGAACTCGATGACCGCACCGGCCTCGACCTCGAGAGTCATGTTGCTGAAGAGCTCGATGGGGCCGGACTTATATCGACCCGGTGGAACATAGATCGTTCCGCCGCCAGCCGATTTCGCCGCGGCAACAGCTTTGCGAAAGGATTCTGTTGCGAGTTCCGAGCTATCCGTCTTCGCCCCGAAATCGACAACATTGAATGTCTGCCGTCCTGAATCTGCCGCCCTTCCAAAGGCTGGGATCATCCAGAACATTGCCATCACAACGCTCGCCGGCAGTATCGCACGCAACACCTTTCGGCCGTAGTAATGAACCGTCATGAGAATCCGGCTACTGCTTTTCCGTTGGACTCTCGGCGGTAAGCTTGTAATCCTTCGCGGACTCTTCGGTCGGAGTTTTCGCTTGGCCCAAAGCGTTCCCCTCGAGCACAACGTTCTTCAGTTCTCCCGTACCGGTTGAGAGGAAAGTACCCGTCCCCTCGAAGGCCCGGCTGTTACGCACGATCGCACCGGGGCAATGGTCCAGACGAACCACGGGCTCTCCGGCCTTCGGCTTGCGAGTGGTGACGCCGTCCAGCTCAAGGTTCTTGGAATCGCGAATCTGAAAAGGCAGACCCTTTTCAGCGTTGATCTGCACTCCGTGAAGTTCGAGATCGTCAGTGTTGTAGGCCTTCACGCCGGTTTGCGCCGAAGCAACCATATTGCTGATTCGCAGTCCTGTCACCGGCATCTCCGGCAAGCCTTCCACGTCAATTGCCATGCGTGCGTGGTTGGCCGTGATGTTACTCACCGCAATATTGCGAAACACCGGCGTTTCGACCGAGATAGGTTCTACGCCGCTCGTGCGCACCTCGCCTTCCATCATGTAATAGTTCGTGACGTTAACGGCTGTGCCTACGTTCTCCATGGTCCAGTTGTCGAACCGGACATCTTCCACGCCACCGCCTCGTCCGCGACGGCTCTTGATACGTATGCCCATCTGTGTGCCGTCACAGGTGAAGTTGCTGGCTACAAGATTGCGAATCCACCCGGAAGTCTCACTGCCGATCGTGACGGCTCCATGCGCGTGGTGGACGGTGCAGTTGGTGATGGACACATTTTCGGTCGGACGATTCACCCGAAGACCGTCGGCGTCCTTGCCTGCCTTGATTACAATTCCGTCGTCGCCCGTGTCGATGTAGCAATTCGAGATGCGAACGTTCCGGCTGGAATCGACCGCAATCCCGTCGGTGTGGACACCCGGATAAGTCTCGATGATGACGTCGCGCACAGTCACGTTGTCGGAATAGAGTAAGTGCAAGGTCCACATGGGCGAGCCTATGAAGCGTAACCCTTCGATCAGGACATTCCGGCTATTCATGGTGCGAACGAACGAAGGCCGAAGTTCGGGGGCCGCGGCCTGGTATGCCTCTTCGGGCGCAGGCGTCTGCTTTTCGAGCAACTGCAGCAGCCGCTCCCAATTCGGTCCATTCGCACTGCCCGGATCCGATCCATTGGGCATTGACCGCGGCATCAGCTTCATCCAATCCGCGTTGTTACTCATGAGAACGCCGCGGCCGCTTACGGTAACGTTCTCGAGGTTGTTGCCGCCGATCAAAGGAACAGGTTCAAGCGCCTCAATGCTCTGGTGTCTGCCCTTCGCAAATGGCAGGCGCTGGGCTGGAAACTGCACGATCGCGCCGGCATCGAAGTACAAAGTAAGATTGCTGATCAGCTCGATAGGCCCGGTAACGTACTTGCCCGCAGGAACGAAGACCGTGCCGCCCCCTTTGGCTTTCGCGGCCTGTATTGCTTGCCGGAAAGCTTCTGTAGCCGGTGCAGAACCGTCAGTCTTGGCGCCATAATCAACGATGTTGAAGTAGTTTGCGGCCGGCCATGCGGGCACGCCTGCCAGCATCAGGACACATAAGAATCGCTGAAACAACATGGAATTGGTTTTTGCAATAGCGGCAAGCATCAGTATTTCTCTGTCCAGGTCCGTTCGGTAGCCGATTCGGGCAGCATCGGGTAGGTTTTCGCAGACTCTTCCGTAGCCTTGCGCGCATTGTTCAGCACGTCTCCGATGAGCACGACGTCCTTGAGTTCTCCCGGCGCGACGGAAAGAAACGCGCCTGTTCCCTCGAACGCGCGGCTTGATCGCACGATTGCTCCTGGACAATGATCCAGCCGAATGACGGGGTCGGTCGAAGCTGGCTTGGCGCTCGAAACGCCGTCCAGCTCAAGGTCCGATGAATCGCGAATCAGGAAGGCAGGTCCCTCCTTGGTATTGAGTTGCACGTTGTGTAGCTCCATCGCTTTGGTATTGAATGCTTTCATTCCAACCTCGGCCGAAGCTTCAAGGTCGCTGATACGCAGCCCGTCGATCGGCATCTCGGGAATACCTTCGATGTCGATCGCCAGCCGCGAGTGGTTCATGGTGATGTGGCTGATCGCGATATTGCGGAAGATCGATGTGCGTTCAGAAACGGGCTGAGGTGGCGGCGTCGATTTGTTCTCGGGAGCCATGACATAGAAGCCAGAGACATTGATTCCTCTCGCGACATTCTCCATCGTCCAGTTGTCGAACCGTACGTCCTCGACACCTCCGCCCCGTCCCCGTCTCGACTTGATGCGGATACCCATCTGGGTGCCGTCACAAGTGATGTTTGTCGCCACCACGTTCCGGATCCAGCCCGAAATCTCGCTCCCGAGTACAACTGCTCCATGGGCCCGGTGAACGGTACAGTTCGTGATCGAGATGTTCTCGGCGGGACGATTCACGCGCCGTCCGTCCGAGTCTTTTCCCGACTTGATCACAATGCCGTCGTCACCGGTATCGATGTAACACTCCGAGATTCGGACATTGCGGCTGGAGTCAATGTAAATGCCTCCAGTGTCGTGGCCGCCGAAGGTCTCCACCTTCACGTCGCTGACAACCGCATTGTCGTCGTACACGAGTTGGATGGGCCACATGGCCGAACCCATTATGTGAATGCCTTTGACCAGAACATTCTTCGATTCCATGAAGGACACGAACATGGGAACAAGTTCGGGCGCCGCTTTCCGATAATCCTCGTCAGGGATCGGTTTATTCAGTTCAAGGATCTCGAGGAGGTGCAGCCAATTGGCGCCGCTCGCAGGATCGCCCATTAATCTACGCCAATCTGCCTGGTCGGTGGTAATAGTGCCGCCGCCCATAACGGAGACGTTCTCAAGATTTCTGCCGCCGATCAGAGGTTGCGGAGTAATTGCTTCGATACCCTGCCAACGGCCGTGCGTGAACGGCAGCTTCATCGCGGGGAATCGGACCGTTGCACCTCTATCGATCTCAAGGATCAAATTGCTTACGAGCTCGATCGGACCCGAAGAATAGTGGCCGGGCGGCACATAGACTGTCCCACCGCCCGCCTTCTGAGCGGCCTCAATGGCGGAGTGAAACGCGTCGGTGGACAGAGCAGAATCGTCGAGATGAGCCCCGTAGTCAAGGATGTTAAAGACGTGCCCCTGACCCCAGGCCCCTGGCGGCAGCAAGAACCGCAAGGCAGAACAGGAGGCCTATTAGCAACAGGCTGCTTATAGAGGCGCGCAGTTTCATCCGTATCGCCGGGATCCCGTCTAAAACAGCAGCTTCAGCGCGAACTGCAGAATGCGCGGATCGGCGGCAGCCGTGAGTTGTCCGAAGGTGGAAGACGTGATGTTCATGCTGGCTCCGACGGTACCCGCTCCCGAGGTTCCAAACCCGAGGTTCGTGTGATTTATGACGTTGAACGCTTCTGCCCGCGCCTGCAGCGTCCATCGCTCTTCGAATTTGAAGCTGCGCGATAGTGAAACATCGAAGTTGAATGTGCCGGGGCCGCGCAGGGTATCCCGCCCCAGGTTGCCGTAGGTGCCCGTCGGATTGGCTGCGAAGGCGAGCGGGTTCAGCCACTGCAACGCCGACCCGATGTTGCTGTTGTAGACGGACGTGGGCAGCACCAGATTCGGCCGGTCGGTAACTGGATTCATCGCCGTGAGTGAATTGTCCTTCCCGCTGTTAATCGTGAGCGGCGCTCCGGAAGTAGCTCGGATCAGTGGGGCAAGTTCCCAGTTACCAATGATGCGGCGCAGTAAGGAGGCTCCCGTGGGGCTCGTCAATAAAGCCGCGGCATTGAAGACATGGCGGAAATCGAAATTGCAATCGCCTCGTTCCGCTCTGCGGTTGAAAGGGTTTTGATATTGGCTGTTGTGCATATCACCGACGAAATCTTCGTCGTCGATGCAATGCGACCAGGTGTAATTCGCGAGCGTGCTGAAGTTCCGGCTGTACCGGTGCTGAATGGAGACGAGGCCGCCCTGGTAGAAAGAGTTGCCGCCATCGTCCCCAGTAATCATCTGTGCGATGTATTGGCCCTGAGTCGGATTCGCTAAGGAAAGGACCCGGCGCTGATTGGAGTTGGTCGTTGTCGAACAGGGCTTGCCGCTGCAGGTGCCCGGAATATAGACAGCCGGATTAATGTCCTGCTGCAACCAGACGTGAGTGGTCTTGCTGGCAATGTAGCTGGCCGAGAACATCCAGTTCCCCGGAAGTTGACGTTGATACGTGACGTTCCATTGCGCCATGTAAGTGGGTTTGATGTTCGGAGGAAGAACGATGTAGAGACCACCAATCGGGAAAGTGGTGTTCTTATTAGGCGTCTGATAAAGGCCCGGGAACGGATTGCCGCCCGGATATCCAGCCCAGGGATTCGAGAAGGGAGCCGTGGGTGAGTTCTGGCTTACGTCGTTCGAAAAAGGCGGATTCGAAGTCAGCCGCTGGCCATAGTACATCTCGTTGACGTCGTAAAGGAGACCGGCGCCGATTCGCAATGTATCCCGGCCATCTCCGTGCGGGTTGAACACCAGCCCCGCGCGTGGCGCAAAATTGCCCCAGCGTGAATTGGCAAAGGACTTGGGAATGCCCTGGTCGCCATAGTAGAACATCCCGGCGGGGGCGTTCGGGAAAACCGTACTGTGCTGGTTTGCAAGGAAGGCGCCCAGGCTGAAGCTGGCGCCACGACCGAAATAATCATACGGCATGAGCATGGGCTCCCAACGAACACCGCCGTTCACAGTGAGCCGGCTGTTCACCTGAAACGTGTCCTGAATATAGGCAGCCGGCATACTCTCTCGCAAGGCGTTCTGCTGAGGCCGGTTCTGATCGAAGAGAGACATGTCGCCAAGCATCAGATCAGCAAGCGAATCTCCCGTCCAGGATCCGTTGAACTGAAACTGCCCGTTCTGATTGTTTCCGGTGTACAGGTTGTTCTGGCTGCGCATGAAGTCAACACCGAACGCGAGTTGGTGCTTTCCCTTTGTCAGGTCCACGTCGTCCGAAGCCTGGAATGAATTGGTGTTGAAGTGTCCGGGCGCGCAGTTGCCGCATCCGATCGAAAAGTAATTGCTTACGTCGATGCGGATATCGTGTGGCGTCGCCGTAAACGAGTTGATGCCCAGAATGGAAGGATCCAGTTGCTGGTTCGACGGCAGCCTGTTGTTGCGCATACGAGTCGCGGTGACATGGAAAGAATTCACCATGGTGGGGCTGATCGAATACGTATCCCCGAGGGTGAGCGACTGCGAACGCATGTAGTTCCCGGGAAGAGCCGTCCACAAGGCATTCTGCGAGCTCCAGAATGCAGGGCTGGTGTAGTCGTTGAGGTAGTAGCGGCCAAAGATAGTATGCTTGCTGCTTCTCACGTAATCGATCCGCCCGACTACCTGATCTTCGTTGTTCGTCTGCGGAATCCCGTAGGTAACTCTGCCGCAATTCGTCTGCGGCGCAGGCAGATAGCCGGCTACCTTGAGCGCCGCCGGATCGAATCGCGACGTTGGGATCTGATTATTGGGGAACGGCTTCCCGGTCGTCGGGTCGACCAACGATTTCCCCCTGCCGGTCGATTGACACGCCCCCGAAAGCAGCGTGCTGAAATCGCCGCTTAACGCGGCCGGGGTCGGCACATAACTAATCGTCTGAGGCGGCTGGGTGCTGGCGCGCGTTCCCTGGTATCCCGCAAAAAAGAAGAGCTTGTCAGTGATGATCTTGCCTCCCAGCGTGCCTCCGAACTGGTTGCGCTTCAGGCTGTCGTGCACGGGAGCGAAATAGTTGCGAGCGTTGAGATCGCCGTTCCGAAGATAGTCGAAGAGATCACCATGGAGCTGGTTCGTGCCCGATTTCGTGACCACGTTGACCAGACCTCCCGGATGGGAACCGTTGCGTGCCGGGAGCGAGCTTGTTTCCACACTGAACTCCTGTAGCGCGTCAGGGAACGGAAACGGCAGATTCAGGTTTGTAAATGTCTGAAGATTACTGCCACCGTCCAGCAGGTAATTGGTCGCGTTTGCCTGGCCGCCGGCGACCGACATCGTGACGGACGAAGGGTGGTTCTTAGTGCTGAACAAACTGTCGGCAGGCGCTTGGGTCGCAGCTCCTGAGATCAGAATCAACTGCGTCGGCTGACGGCCGTTCAGAGGGAGTTCGTTGATCTGCTTCTGGTTGATCACTTGGGCGACGAAGTTTTCTTTGGTCTCCACCATACTGGCCGCTGCGCTTACTTCAACGCTCTCCGACAACGTTCCGAGCTGCATGGTGGCGTTGACCTGGATGTTGTTGCCCACTTCGAGAACGATCCCGCTGTGGTCGAAGGTCTTAAAGCCTTGCGCTTTGACCTGAAGCAGGTAAGGACCTACCGGCAGATTGGGAAATGTATAGTGCCCCTGCGTGTCTGTGTTGACACTTCGGCTGGATTGAGTGTCCGTCTGCGTTGCTGTCACGTCCGCGCCAGCCACAACAGCGCCACTGGCATCGGTGACTTGTCCGCTGATGCTGCCGCCTGATACCGCCTGGGCGAAGGAAGCAGGGGCGAGTATGAGAGAGAGGGCTGTCGCGCAAAGCACAGCGACGAAAGCCGCTCGATGTGATTGATCTTCTCGAACCATGGAGAGACCCCTTCAATAATCGTGAAATCTCGCGGGTAAACGTGGACATCAACCCACGTTGTCGAGTCTGAGCCGAATGATAATCGATAATCGAAAGACTGTCAATGCCCGGTAGAGCTGCCTGAGTCGACGCCAATGAGCATTTGCGTAACGCGCTGATTTCAGGTAGAAATTGATAATCAGCCAAATGCACTTATCTGTGCTTAGCCGCGTCGAGCAAGTGCGACGAGCCATTCTCCAGCAGATCCTCTCCGGAGCGCTTCGCCCGGGGGAACGTCTGCTTGAGGCCAAAGTCTCGAAAGCAACTGGGCGTTTCTCAGGCGACGGTCAATGCCGCCTTGCAGGATCTGCACAACCAGGGTCTTGTCACAAAGCAGTTGAATCGTTCTACAAACGTCAACCGATACACGCTTGACGAGATTGAGAAGTTGTTCGCCGTGCGATGTCTGCTGGAGCCTGCCGCGGTTTCGGCTGTTTCGTCGAACTGGTCAAGGGAATCGGAAATGGTTCTTCAGGAGCAGGTTGACCAGATGCGGCGCGCTGCCCGTGCCAAGGACCTGCCGCGATGGTGCCTCGCCGACTACACGTTCCATCAGGAGATTTACCGGCTCAGCGGCAATTCATACCTGATGCAAGCCGGGCAGGCGATCGCGGCGGCACCGTTCGCCTACATCTTGTGCGATCACCTTGAAGCTTTGCCTACCGACTATCTGGCAATGGCCGAAGATCACCAGGACGTCGTCCGCGCCATGATCGATGGCCCGGAAGCGGCCGCCGACGTCACTCGCAAATACGTCCAGGAATGGCTTAATCACTCGCGGCGTGCACTGGGGCGTCCTGTCCGTGAAGAGGAGAAAGCCTCGCAAGACAAGCGAGTGCGTGCGTGAGTTCAGCTTCTGATTCAATGTCCCTGGGACAATGAGAACCAGTCCAAACTCAGCGCATGCGTACGTTCTTCTTTATCCTCGTTTCTGCTACCCTGCTCAGCGCCCAAACAGAAAATCGTTTCCAGCCGGGCACTCGACCGTTTGTCAGCGTTGATGCCCCGCAGATTGCCCTCGTGCACGTTCGAGTCATCGACGGAACCGGGGCGCCGGCCGCGGAAGACCAGACGATTCTCATCGAGAACGGGAAGATAGCATCCGTTGGAGCTTCAGCCGCGATTTCCATTCCCGATCGCGCACGACGGCTGGATCTGGCTGGTCACACCGTCATACCCGGGCTGGTAGGCATGCATGAACACCTGTTCTATCCGTCGGGCGAGGGCATTCCAACGTACAACGAGCAGGCTTTCAGCTTTCCCCGTTTGTATCTGGCGAATGGAGTGACAACAGCACGCACCGCCGGCAGCATGGAACCGGTGACCGACTTAAAAGTCAAGGAACTCATCGACGCCGGCAAGATGCCGGGTCCGAAGATGTATATCACCGGGCCGTATCTGGAGGGTTCCGGGACTAACTTTCTCCAGTTGCTGCCTTTGCGGAATCCGGATGATGCGCGCAAGACAGTCGCTTACTGGGCGGACATGGGCGTCACCTCGTTCAAAGCGTATATGCATATCACCCGCGCTGAACTGGCCGCGGCAGTCGAGGAAGCGCACAAGCGCGGGCTCAAAGTAACGGGACATCTGTGCTCGGTCGGATTCCGGGAAGCCGCTGCCATCGGCATCGACAATCTGGAGCATGGGCTTGTGGTCGATACCGAGTTCGACCCCGGCAAGAAACCGGACGATTGTCCTTCGCAAACCATCACCCGTTCAACTTTCGTCAAACTCGATCTGAAGAGCGCGCCTGTGCGGGAGACCATTGCCGATCTGGTGAAGCACAACGTTGCGGTCACTTCGACTCTCGCGGTATTCGATGCCATGGCGCCTCATCGGCCGCCCCTCGATCCTCGATTCCTGGAAGTTCTAAGTCCGCAGGGAGCTTTGACCTATATGACCGCCCGCGCCAGAGCGACCGACGCTACGAACAGCGAAACATTGCAGCAGGTCAAACAGGAAGAGCAGTTCGAATACGACTTCGTCAAAGCGGGCGGCCATCTCATGTCGGGTGTTGACCCGACAGGGAACGGAGGAGCGATGGCCGGATTCGGCGACCTTCGAAATCTCGAACTGCTGGTAGAGGGTGAATTCACTCCGGCCGAAGCCGTCAGGATTGCCACGCTAAACGGCGCGCAATGGCTCAAGATTGACGACAAAGTCGGCACGATTGCCTCTGGAAAGCAAGCGGATCTGGTGGTGATCGAGGGCAATCCAGCGACTAAGATCTCCGACGTCCGTAACGTAAAGATCGTGTTCAAGGACGGCGTCGGATATGACCCCGGAAAACTGATCGAGTCCGTCCGCGGATCGGTCGGCCTCCACTAGGATCGACGTCTTATTCGATCGCGAAGACTTCGAAAGATCGCCTTGCCGGTTGGAGTAAGACCTCCGGAAGCACGGGCTCTCCGCCTTCCCGTTCGAGCTGAGATCTATGGCAGAGAAGCGCTTCGCTCTTTGCACGCAGATACCGTTCCTCCAATTTGAATCGGCGAAGCGGCAAAGCTTCCAGCTCCTGGGCATTTCCCCAGTGCCAAGTCCAAAAGAAATACGAGCACAAAGTTGCTCCCGCCCGTTTGGCTAATCTCGCTGCTGCTCGTCCGCACGCTTCGTGATCGGGATGGTGGTCACCTTTCCACGGCGCCACCACCAGGGTCTCGCGAGAGATCATGGCAGAGAGCCGCTCTTCCATCTCGGCTTCAAAGCTCGACACACTCCCGTCGGGAAACCGAAATCTGGTGATGCAATCCGGTGAGACCGAAAGCCGCGCGAGAGCGTTCGCCTGCTCTTCCTCGCGTTGCTCCGCTAAACCGGGGGTATTCGGGTAGGCTTTTTCTCCATCCGTGACAGCCGCCACACGAACGTCGATCCCACGGGATCTCTGGGCTGCTATCAGACCTCCGGCAGCGAGCGTCTCGTCATCGGGATGAGGTGCCACGATCAGCGTCGGGAGACTGGGCGGATGCCACTCGGGTAAGTCACCGAGAACGGTAAGCCACTCGGCTTCGGTCACAGTCGTACCCACCCGTTTCGAATTGCGTTAGCTCTGACGAGCCCTGACAAGAACCTTCCCTCCTTCGATCTTTACGTCGAAAGCAGGCTGGTTGTTTGTTGCCGGACCATCCTCCACTCGCCCGTCCTTCAGGCAGAATCGGGAACCGTGCCACGGGCAGACGATGGAGTCGCCTTCCACTTGGCCTTCGGAGAGAGGTCCGCCCATATGAGCGCATTTGTCCGCCAGCGCGTAGAGTGTGGTTGGGGTCTTCAGAAGGAATACGTCGGTTCCCTGGACATTGACTTTCGTTGGTTTACCCTGAACCAGTTCCGCTTCCGCAATGACCGCGGTGAAATCTTTGGGCAGTTCCTCTTCGACATCAGGGGCATGATTGACGCCAACCTTCTGGCTGTACGACAGTTCTCCTCCCAAATAAGAACTGAGCAAAACACACCCAAACCCTAAGAACCCGAGCGCGCGTCCAAGACCGCGCCTCTCCGCCCGGCGAGCGAAAAGTGACCCCGTATACAGCGCCGCTGCCCCGAGGTTGAGCATGCCGTGCACGGCACCCACACGCTGCGCCTTGCCGTGAGTGTCGCTCCAGTCGGTCGCACCGCTGATAGCCGCTGGAACAGACGACAGCAAGCCGAATAAGACGGCAAAATCGGCCCCCGACTTGTAATTGGAATCGCCTCGCATCTCAAGTAGATCCATGGCAGCCGCGACGGTCCAACTGCCGACAGGCACATCGGTAATGGCGGGGTGAAGCGGATGCCCTAACCAGACACCGTGGAGAGCATTCTTAATGCTCTGCCCTCCCTCTCCAGCAGCTTCAAAGGCGTCTTTGATCAGCTCGGAACTTCGGTCCACGCCCGGTTGCAGCCAGTCCTGCCGATCGATCGATGCGAGCAGCCTATTCTCAGCCATACGTAGAACAGACGCGTAAAATCCATTATTTTCGTCAAAGATTTCACCGGTCCTACCTGCGAAATCCGCAGCATTCCGAGATGTTCAGTCACCGCGAAAACAGCTTCAACTCGATCGCATCCCCCATCATGCGGTACCCTTCATCGTTCGGATGCAAATGATCTCCGCCGTCGGCTGCTTTGGCGAGGCGTGAAGTGCTCTGCGGGTCCCGGGTTGCGGCATCCAGATCGACAAAGCCATCCAGTTTGCCGCCGCTGCGAATCCAGTTGTTCACTGCCTGGCGATCAGCTTCCCCAGCCTGAGTGAAGTAATTGGCACCTTCAAACGGCAGGATAGTGGCACCGTAGACAAGCACCTTATGGGCATGCGCACGAGCGATGATCTGCTGCAAGGCCGCAATCAGGTCACTCGCCTGTACCGGCTCTTCACCGCGGCTCTGGGCGCGCGCACTGTTCCCGATATCGTTGATGCCTTCGAGGATGATGAGATACCGTACTCCGCTCTGGGCCAACACATCGCGATCCAAGCGGGCGAGCGCATTCTCGCCCGTGCCGTCGTGCAAAATGCGATTGCCTCCGATGCCGAGGTTGAGCACTCCGATGTGCGATGTCTTCTTGTTCGCCTGGAGCCTACGCGCCAGCACATCCGGCCAGCGCTGGTTCTTGTCCGTCGTCGACCTGGTTCCGTCCGTGATTGAATCGCCCAGCGTAACGACGGAAGCGGCTGACCGCTCCGCCGCGACATCGACAGCGCTCAGGAAATACCAGTGTTCAATGTGCGTTCCGGAAGAAAGGTCGGCACTTGTAACCGCATCTCCTTTCGCCAGATAGGACGTGGCATGAGAAGCGGTATGAATCGTGATGTCGGCCGGAACGGCATCCAATCTTACGGAAATAGCGAGGTCTCCCAGATCAGGAACATTCAGCTCAAAAGGATCAGATACAAGGGGTGCACCGGCCGGAATGACGGCGGAGCTTTGTCCATTGAACATCAGAGGCTTGTCGGTTTCGGGTTTGATCGCACTCCCGCCCGCGCTCATCGCTACATGTACCGATCCCAGTTTCAGCGGTGTCGTCCCGAAAGCGTTTGAAAACTTCACGCGTAGTCGTTTGCCGCCGATAGACAAGTGGACGATTTGCCGCAGCGTGCTACCAGCAAGATCTGGCGCTGGTCCCGCCTGCGGCGCCGGAACGTACTTCATTGGAGCAGTAGCCCAAGTACCCACCCAATGCTCTCCCGCATCCTTCGCATTCAAAACGCTAGCCGAAGCAAGTAATAGGCATCCGAAAGCAGCCAGAAGAAATCGTGGATCACAGCCGGATTTTGTACGCCAAACAGTCACTTTGCTGAGTATTTGCTTCATATTGGTGCGATTATGCAGCCGATAGCATATAACAACTTCTATGCCGGGACCGCTAAATCGTCTAAACAAAGGTGAATTGCTGCAGCAGCTTACGGAGCTGCAACGTATCGCCAAAAAGAGAGCGGCCCAGAATGCGGACCCAGCATCTCCGGCCGATTCCGATGAATTAGTCGGACGCATTCAGCAACTGATTGATTCCGTTGAAAGCGCGAATGCCGCTTTTGCACCACCAATCCCGGTGGATGAGCGGGATGTTCCATCCGTACCGGGCGTCGCGACCTCCCGAGGGTTGAGCGCGGATGATCTTTCTATTCTCCGGGACCACGTCATCAACCTGAACGAAGGGCAGTTTTCGCAGGACGATCAATACAGCACGAAGCCCATAGATGTAGACCGGATTTTTGAAAAGAGCATTCCAGACTGGATCGAAAAGTCAGGCTCCAGAAGGTCAAATATCGTTTTCTACGCGCACGGTGGACTGACGGACGAGGCAACCGGACTCGACATGGCTCTCGAGCACATTCCGTGGTGGAAAGAGAATGGCGTTTATCCGGTTTATTTTGTTTGGCAGACGGGATTTTGGCAGACAATTAGCCATTTGCTGCAAGGTATCCAGCAAAGATCGGTCGCCATCGGTGCACGCGATATCTTCGATCACACGACTGACCCTGCCCTTGAAGGCGTTGCCCGGTTACTAGGTGGCCCTCTGATCTGGGGTGGCATGAAGCGCAGCGCAGAATTGGCATCCAATCCAGGTACGGCTGGCCAGTCCGAAGGCGGAGCGCATTACGTTGCACAGCGCCTTGCCGATTTCCTGGCTTCGCCCGGCCGCGTTAATTCGGTGGACATCCATGCGGTCGGGCACAGCGCCGGGTCTATCTTTCACGCTTATTTCATTCCTGCGGCTCTGAACCGAGGCGTAGCGAAATTCAAGACGCTCCAATTCCTGGCGCCGGCCATTCGCGTCGACACATTCAAGCAAACGCTCTATCCCATCGTGAAGACCGGCGCGAAGATCGGCAAGCTTGTGATGTACAGCATGAAAGAGGCGTTTGAAAAGGCGGATAACTGCGACAGCATCTATCACAAATCGTTGCTCTATCTGATCTTCTATGCTCTCGAAGACAGACGCGGAACACCAATTCTGGGTCTCGAAGAATGCGTATGCCGCGATTCTGAGTTGAGAAAACTATTCGGATTGAGTGGTGGCGAGGCGAAAGCGGAGGCAATTTGGTCCGAGACTCCTGTGACCACGGGCTTGAACGCCTCCCGCGCTCTTTCGCACGGAGCTTTCGACGACGATGCATGCACTATGGGCAGCACCTTGCGTCATATCCTTGCGATCGGCGACAACGTTGCGATCAAGCCCTCGCCGGTTCTCGTGCCAGGCGGACGGTCTATGGAGCTTAAGCAGCCCGCCATTGCTCTAAAAGCCGTTAGCCAACTCGACGGATCAAGTTCAAGCGAAATGCGTGGATAGATTCTTGTAACTGATCGCAAGACTGTCCAGCGGATCGCCGGCCGTCTGATCCTGCTCGACGAAGTAGTGTTCCGTGCCCGCCGCTTCGGCTGCTTTGAGTACCGAAGGGATGTCGATAGAACCGTTCCCTACTTCCTTGAAAGTGTCTTTGGGAACTTTTTCGTTGTACTGCACTTGCCCGAAATTCTTGGCTTTGTCCTTCAGGTGAAGCAGGGGGATGCGCCCGCTATAGCGCTTTAAGAGATCCACGGGATTCTGTCCGGCAACCGAAGCCCAAAAGATGTCAAGCTCGAGCCCGACCAGATTCTTGTCTGTGCCGCCCATAAGCATCTCGAGGCCGCTCTTCCCGTCGAACACCTGATACTCGAAGGCGTGGTTGTGATAGCAAAGACGCATTCCGTGCGCCTTGGCCTTCTCACCGTATTTGTTCAGTTTGTCCGCTAGTGCCTTGAACACCTCAGGACCGCCGCGGTGTTCTGGCGCAATGTATGGAACCACGGCGAACTTGAAGCCGAGGTCTTTCCCCTTCGCGAGAGCCGCGTCCAATCCGGATCCTTCACCCATAAAAATGCCTTCGTCAATGTGGACGCTTACCGGCCGCAGGCTCGTCTGCTTCAAGACGGGAGCGATAAGGCCGAGTGTGGTGTAAGTGGCCTCGATTTCCTTGTACCCGATTTCCTGGATTCGTCGTAAGACCCCCAGTGGATCCTTCCCGATCGTATTGCGAACTGTGTACAATTGCACCCCGAGGTTGTTCGCGTTGAAGCGTTCACGTGCCAAAAGGGCAGATGCAAAGGGAAGCGAGATCAGTGATTGTCCGACGAAGTTGCGGCGAGTAACGAAAGCCATGCTTTCATCCTATGTGAAGCGCAAACTGCAAATTCGACGTGACTCAGGAAATTGCTAACTGCGCCGGTCCATCCGTGAAGTCGCGCAGCTCCGGATAATGCTTCACCAGCTCTTCCGGAACGCGTTGCGGCTTCCCACCCAGGATGCTGGATATCTCAACGGCGTTGACAACGGCTTTCCCCAAGTAATGGTTGTTCGTGATCACGTACGTGTCGTCCGCCTGCTCAGCGATTTCCTTGCTACGCGCCACCCAGGGTTCGAGTTCATCCACCGAATACAAGTGGTCGTAGCGCTCCCGGACATCAGCCGTTTTAGAGAACCAGCTCTTGTAGTTGCGCCCATGAAGCCGCACGTAGCCGATCGCCGAGGTCACGAATGCTGAGGGCCGTACCGACCTCTTGAAGAGGGGTTGGTCGATGTTGCATATTGCGACATCCAGTTCAGTCAACAGGTCCAGAATACTTTCGTCCATCCAACTGCTATGCCGGACTTCGAGCACCAAAGGGTAGTCGCTGAACTGGCGGCGCAAGGCCACCAGATAGCTGCGATTCTCTCCATCGTTCTTGAAGGACCAGGGAAACTGAGCCAGAAGGGCCCCAAGCCGGCTGCCATCCGCCAGGGGCATAATTCCGTCTTTGAATTCCTTTTCATCGAGCGGGGCGGGCTTGCGCTCGTGAGTGAAGGAATGGAAGAGCTTTGCAGTGAACCGGAATCTTTCGTTCGCCGACACACTTCCAAGCCACTTCTTTGCGGCCGAGGGCCGCGGCGGCCCGTAGAAGGAAGAATTAATTTCAACCGTGTCAAAGAATCCGGCAATGTAGGCCAGTTCGTCAAAGCCGCGAGGTCTCGCGTTCGGATACACAACTCCTCGCCAGTCCTTGTATGACCAGCCCGCAGGACCAATCCGGATCATGCTTTCAGTTTGGCAGTCCGGCAATTGCGGACCGGTTTGAGCGGGCGAGCTCCTCGGTCATTGGGAAACAAGGCTATTGACACGCCGGGCGGATGGTGCTAATTTTCTAGCATCTTGCTACTTCCACAGCACCGACTGAGCCGCCGTGAACGCCAGATCATGGACGTCCTGTACCGCCGGGGGCGCGCCACAGTGGCAGAAATCCTGGAGGAATTACCAGAACCGCCAAGTTATTCGGCCGTGCGCGCCATGCTGCGGGTGCTCGAAGACAAGAAACACATACGCCACGAAGAGAAAGATCTTCGCTATGTCTATGTGCCCGTGGTCCCTCGGGATAAGGCGAGACGTTCAGCCGTCGCTCATCTTCTCGAAACGTTTTTCGACGGATCGGCAGAACAGGCGGTCGCCACACTCCTGAACGTGTCCGGACGCGACCTGACCGAAGAAGATTTCGATCGGCTCTCCGCCCTGATTGAACAGGCGCGAAAGGAAGGCCGGTGATGAACTGGAACTTCTTTCTGGAGGCGCTCTTGCGCTCGACAGCCCTGGTAGCAGGCGCAGAAGTGCTTTTCAGAATGAGCAAGCGGCAGAGTCCGGCGTTTCGCCACCGCCTTGTCTTGGGCGTGTTTGTCCTGCTGGCCATTCTGCCAATCCTATGTGCCGTTCTTCCTCCCATTGCCGTTCCAGTTGGGAACCATGTGGACACCCGAAGCGCTTCCGTCACGGTGCAGCAGGTTTCCTCGAAGGCCGCGAGCAGACCACACTCCTTTCAATTTGCGTGGCTGCCAATCGTCTGGCTGGCTGGCTTCACCGTCGCATTCATTCCGGTCTTAACTGGGACTCTTTCGGTCTTGCGAATCGTCCGCACAGGCCGGAAGTTCCACGCAGAAGCACTTGCCGAAGCGCTCGAATCATTAGGCAATGACGGCAAAGCCACGCCGCCCGTCCTGCTTTCTGACGCGGTGTCCGTTCCTCTCACCTGCGGTTTGTTCCGACCCTGCATCGTGTTTCCGGCTGAAGCTGCGGGCTGGAATTCCTTTCGGCTTCAAGCGGTCCTGTCCCATGAACGCAGCCACATTCGCCGTCATGATGTGGCCGCCCAGGTCTTCGCGCATCTGATCTCTGCCCTGTGGTGGTTTCAGCCCGCCGTTTGGATCCTGCGCCGGAGGCTACGAAGCGAAAGTGAGATGGCCTGCGACACCGAAGCCATTCGCTCCGGTCTTAAACCTTCCGCGTATGCGGGCGAGTTGCTCGCCGTAGCCAGATCCCTCTCGGGTGATGCCCATGTATCGAGTCTCGCCATCGGTATGACGCGGACAAAATCTCTTGAAGCCCGGCTTCGGGCGCTATTACTGCCTTCTCAAATCGCACCCAACCCTTTTCGCCAATTAGCCTTATCAGGCTCTCTCGCCGCTTTTGCGGTCGCCGCATCGGCGGTCACGCCCGGTTCTACACATCAATTCATTAACCAAGGAGAATCAACCATGAAAAACATCGTTTTGTCCGCCCTTTTCGCATCGTTCAGCTTGTCGGCTGCAACCGTCAGTGGATCTGTCAACAGTCCGGCCGGCGACGCCATCTCCGACGCGAAGGTGCTTGTCTACAATCCCGATACCGGCGCAAAGCAGGAAGCGACCACCAGCGCCGATGGCACGTTCAGCCTTTCCGGCGCAGGGGCGGGACAGTACATTCTTCGAGTGGTGAAGCCCGGATTTAATTCCACTTTCAGAATGTTCGACCTCAAGGCCGAGTCCAATGTGAACCGGCAGATCACCATGGCCGCGCCAGGAGCCCAGCAGCCGCCCGACAGCGTGGTTCCCAATTCCGATGGATCTGAACAGAAGCCGATCAGGGTGGGAGGTAGCGTTGCGCAAAATAATCTGGTGACGAAGATCCAGCCGCATTACCCGGTGGCAGCGAAGGCTGCAGGCGTGCAGGGCACAGTAGAACTCGAAATCAAGGTGACGAAAGACGGTATTCCGGCCGAACTGCGCGTGGTCTCGTCCCCGAGCGACGATTTGTCGGAGTCCGCCTTGGAGGCTGTGCGCCAGTGGCGTTACCGGCCGACTCTCCTCAACGGATCTCCCACCGAGATCGTTTCGACCGTGATCGTCAACTACACGCTGGCTCCTTAGATTCGGAAGAGGCGGCCTTGACTGAAGGGAGCCCTCGCCTTAACATCGGGCATGCCGACTGACCAGCGCGTTGATCAGTACATTGCGAAGGCCCCCGAGTTCGCGAAGCCGATTCTTCGATACCTGCGTGAGCTCATTCACGAAGGCTGTCCTGACGCAAGCGAAGACATCAAATGGAGCCGGCCCGGGTTCCTGTATCGCGACAAGATCTTATACGGGCTTGTGGCATTCAAGGCGCACTGTAGCTTCTACATCTTCCAACCAGAAATAGCCAAGAAGCTGGAGGACGAAGGGAAGCACATTGATGATTCCGCGGGTGCCCTTAGCAAGATCACACAAGTCGGCGGGCTCCCGCCCCGAAAAGAGTTGTTGCGATTCATCCGGGACGCCGCGCGTTTGCTTGACGCTTCCCTTTCCAATCCTGCACCACGTAAACGCGCGGCCGCGCCAAAGCCGGAAGCGAGCATTCCAGATGACCTCGCGGTCGCCTTAACAAAGAACAAAAAGGCGGCGGCGGCATTTAAACAGTTCAGCAACAGTCATCGGCGCGAATACATCGAGTGGATCACCGAAGCCAAACGAGAGGAGACCCGGAAAAAGCGTATTGTCACGGCTCTGGAATGGCTCGCGGAAGGCAAGCCCCGAAACTGGAAGTATATGAATTGCTAGCAGAACAACGCGGCAAATCAGGAGACTTGCCAGTAGACTGAGTAGCGCCTGTCGAACAGGCTGTTCAGCGGAACCAGAGTCACGTCCTTCGCTTGGCCGGTTGTGCGAAAGCTTAGCGGTTTGTCTCCAGGCTTAATCCAGGAACTCGGATCGGCACTCGCGGCACGGAAGGTAGGTATCGCAATCTCCGGCACCGGCGGCGTATGGTTAGCGGCAGTCTAACGCGGATCCCGATTGTTCCACGTTAGGCGCTCCAACGCGGAAATTCGGGCCGATGATATGAGCTTCTGTTAAGCCTTCCGCGCCCAGATCACCAGCCAGGACAAGCGGCCCATACAAAAAGGCTTGAACCTGCGGATCATCGGGCATGCTTCGCATATGAAGATGCATGGGAAGCCGCACCTCAATCTTGTCGCCGGCCTTCCATTCCCGATTCACTGTCAGGTAGCTGCCCGGAGCGGCGGAAGCATTCAGGGCCTTTCCATTCAGGCTGACCGTTGGAGAGGTTCGCAGCCAACCTGGTATGCGAACGCGCATGGCGAGAGAACCCGGGCGTGCCGAGATGACAGTTACGGACGTGTTCGGATTCGGATACTGTTTAAGACGGAAACCCTTTTCTGCCCAATGCAGTTCCGAAGGGATGAACAAGTTGACATAGACGCCCTCGCTGTCCCTCCAATAAATACTGTCGTTCAGTTTCGAATACTCTTCAACGCCCGATCCCGTGCAGCACCAGAATGTTTTGTCCTCGGTATTGAAGGTCTTCCAAACTCCCGGTGTGAGCGAGAGATAGTATTGCGTGAGCCCCGCATTAGGACGGATTGTGCCAATCCGGTGATTCAGCAGCAGGTGTTCGTAGTAATCGAAGTAAGCCGGCTGCGGATTCCAACCGTAAAGGTGACGCGAAAGCTTCAGCATGTTGTACGCACAGCAGCATTCGGCCGTGTTGACACTGAGCTTCCATTCGGCTGCCAACCGGTTTGGCGGCGCAAGCCACGCTTCCGCATTGCTGGTGCCGCCGGTCGCGTAGGTGCGGGCCGTTGTTACCTCGTAAAAGAAATAATCTGCCAGATCACCGAATCGTTTGTCCGATGAAATCTCATAGCGCCGTGCCGCCGCGATTACCTGGGGAATGTGAGTGTTCACATGCAAGCCGCGCAGTTCGTCGCGCCGTGCGGCAAGCGGATTGATGAAGCTCTTCTTCTGGAAGCGATCTCCCACCGTTGCCCAGCGATCGTTATTGGTAGCTGCGGCCAGGTTATATAAGGTCTCTGCAATGCCGCCAAATTCGATGGTGAGAATTTGCTGCATGTGATCTTCGGTTTTAGGCGCAGTCCACTCGTCGGCCCAGGTTGCCATGCCCTCCAGCACCTCGAGAGCTTGCCGGTTACCGCTGAGTTGATACAGATCGAACAACCCGGCCATGATCTTGTGAATGGTGTAGAACGGCGCCCAAACCCGCTCGCCCTTGTCGAGCCGATCCCACCATGTCGTCGGGAAAGCACTCAGATATTTGCCGCCAAGATTTCCTGACACTTCGCCAGCTCGGCAACCAGGTAGTCTTCCTTTGCTTTCGCTTGGGAGTCGCCGCTTGCGCTGAGTTGGGCGAGAGCCGAGAGGTAGTGCCCCACGAAATGGCCGCGTAGTTCGCTTGAACGTTGTCCATTTTCCGGCTGTTCCCACCCGCCGAGCGGTTGTGCCGAGCCCACCGGCAAGCCCGCGTTTTGGCGGAAGGTATAAAGCAGCCGATCCGCCGCGAGACGCGACATATAGCCGCGGTTCCATTCTTGTGCCTCGTAGAAGATGCTGCCCGGCGACAAACGCACCTGAGACATCGGGAACGGTTCGACTTTAAGCGCAACGTCCTTGCGTGTGAATCGAAGCGGGCCGTCAAACGGCGGTGTATCCGGAACAAGCGGACGGCGAAAGTTGCCGGGCCCCTGCTGCCGGTCGGGAGTGGGTTTGACACCAGCCTGGTGCTGAGGATCCTCTTGCGCTAAGAGCGCGGGCATCGTGCCGCTAGCGGCCAAGATCGCACCGAAATTTCGCCGGCTCAGCGAAGCGTTTTGTTTCTTCTCGGTCATGTATAGTCCTATGTGCTCTGCGGAATCACAAAATAAGGCTGATTTCCGCGCCTCAGATCCAATCCCGGAAAAAGCGACGCGTTTCCGGGCCCGCCGTGCAATTCAACGAAGTATTGCAAGGCGAACTCGCTTTTCGTATAGTCTGCCGGAATAATTGCATTCAGTTTCTTTTCTTCCACACCCATGTCCATCACGTTCCAACGCTCCCCATGGTTCACGTGACGGTAGTGAAGACGGGCCGCGGTGACATTTGCTGACGAGGGCACGGCGAACGAAACTTGAACGGGACGCACCGGGCTGGAACGAAGGAGGGGCGCTGTGGCTGAGCGCGACCAGCTCTCGTTTCGGTCTCCCCATCGCGTTCTGGATGTGAACACCTGCATCGGATTTCTTCTCCGGCAGGGAACCAGCGTCCTTCAGCTTCTCCATTGCCGCCAAGTCCCGATCTATACCGGGCAAGCGATCCTTCCAGTGACCTCGGCGCACAGGCATGTCTCCGAACGTGAGATCCGCCCGGTAGACCTTGCTCGCCCGCTCTGCCATGGTCGCCCACGCTGCGCGCGCTTTCCGGTAGTACTCGATGGCATGATCGAGCGCTACCGGATCTCCCGTTTGCCGGTAAATATCGAAAAGAGTGGCACTGCGTATTTGAGCAGCGAAGAATCGGGCCAATCCAATTTCGATCAGTACATCTTCCTGGATGCGGCGAAACTCAGGCGCAGTGGCATTGACGCGTCTTTTTCGAGGCTGAAGAAAGCGCCTGGTCCGCGGAGCCAGCCATCTCCTCGAACCATTGGGCAACGTCAATGGGCGAGTATCTACCCGAACTCTTGTCATTCAGCAACTCCGCCGTATATTCCTCGATGGTCGAGAACATTTGCGGGTCCAGCGGAATGACAGTGCCGAGGCGTTTCGGTACCGCCGTATCGCTATACGGAGAGGGCTCGCTGCCATCGACGATCGGCATATTGGTATACACCTCCGGCCAACAACCGAGATTCGAGGCAGACGGGAGACGCGTGGTAGTAAACAGCGGCAGCACACGGCTTCCGTTTGCCACTGCTTCCTCCACGGCCGGCGCCGCTTGGCCGAAGTTCGAACGCAGATAGCGCTGCCAACCATCCGCGGAGGTTTGCGGGTTGTAAAGCAAGCGGCCCCAAACTCGATACGTATAGGCGTATTTCTCGAAGTCGAGGCGAGGATTCAGAGACTCGTCAGCATAGGCGCAACGGCCGCCGGGCTGGCCTGAGCCTTGACGACCCTTGAAGAATAAAGGCTCGCAAATCTCGATGCCCTTCGCGCCCATAAAGCTGGAAGCGCGACCATAGGCGGCAGCAAGAGCCGGGTCGCCCCAAAGCAACAGGCGTTGGCTGCCAGGCCAGATACGAAAGGTAACGTCGTAGCGACGATTCTTCGTAAAGAGGTCACCATACCCATAGCGCAGAAAGCTTCGCGAACCCTCGCTGAACTTGAACGTCGAGTCGGCGTTCTTCCTCGGCTTAGGCATTTCAAGCTCGCGGATGCCGGCCTGGTGGTAGCCGAGGCCCATGTGTTCCGCCCAGTATTTCGGCGAAATATTGATCGGCATGCCCGTGTTGAAAGCCATCTCGACCATCTCAGGATCGAGACCTTTGGCATGCATATCGATCTCGATCGGGCGGCCTGCTGAGACGATCCCGGCAAAGACCTCCTTCCAGAACGGAAGACTGCCCTCCGGGATGCCGCTTTCGCCGTGAACTCGCATGGTGACGCCTTGAATGGCCGGGCAAGTTTTTAGAAGAAGCGACATTGCTTCGCGGCAATAGGCAGCGTGGGTTTCGGGCGTCAGCCCCTCGATATGATGCTGCGCGTGCGGGCTGTCCGTCCATTGATAGGCGTGGGTCCAGATAGCAATTTGAAACAGGAGTCCGCGCGCGGCTGTTTCTTCACTGATGAACTTCAGCGCTTCCAGATTTCGCTCACGCTCGCCTGCGGGTAAAGGAACGGGCCGTACGTCATAACCGGGAACATCGAGGAGATACGGATACGGGAAATGAAGATAGTCCCCGGTTACATTTCGCGGAAAATCGTAGCCTAAGCCAAACGTCAGATTGAACCGGTTAAATCGATTCGCGGCAAGCGTGGTCAGGTATTCGCGCCAGAACTCTTTGTCGTAATACCAGGTCTTATCTTCAACGTCGCTCACAAAGGCGCGCGCGATGCTACGAATCCGATTGGCCGGCTGCTCTTCCACGGCTTCGGACAACGTGATTGCCGCGACAGGGTCGGTCCCATGTTGAACGCGGTCCGCCAGTTCCAGGAGCCCATAAACGAAGCCCCGATCGTCCGAAGCGGCAACAGTAATGCCCGCCTTGCGAGGAACCAAGCGGAATGCTTCGGCAGGCAGTGACGGTGTCGCGTTCGATACCGAGACGACAAACGCGCCCGCGTCTTCAGCCGTCGGTACGCCCTTGGCTTTTAGCGTTTGTTGAAGGTAACCAGCCGCCCATCTCACGGGCGCACCCGTCACTTGCTGATCGACCCGAATCGATACCGAATGCGGAGCACCGGGAAGCTGGCTCCCCGTCAATCCAAGGAGACCGAGGCCTGTCGATTTCCGGACAAAATCCCGCCTTGTATCCGCCATACGCTGTCGGAAGGATATCGTATCGCCAGATGTCTCAGCGGGAATTCTGACAGATCACGCCCGTCACGTTACAATCGCGCCATGCCACCCATTCACCCGGAAGGCGAGGACGACAAGGCCGACCCGATTGGAACACTCGCGTGCCCACATTGCCGGAACGAGATCTCCGGTCCCCGAGTTGGCCAATGTCGACGTGTTTGTATGTCCGGAATGCGGTGGACAAATCCCCATGCCGCGGAAATTGGAGCTGAGGCCCTAGGTCAACCGAGGCCGTTGTTTGTGCCAGGTGGTCTCGCGCTGGTAGGCATCGGCAATCGCAAGCAGCGTTGCTTCGCTCCAGGCCGGTCCAAGGAGTTGAATTCCGGTTGGGATGTTGTTTGGCCCGAAGCCATTCATAATGGTCAACCCCGGAACACCGGCAATGTTACCCGCAGGCACAAGTGCAGGACCTTGCTGGGCGGATGCCCGGCCTCCTGACGAGGGTGCCGCCGGACGATCGAACGCCTGGCCAATCCGGCGTGAACTGGATCCGGCAGACGGCGCGACTACCGCATCGTACTGCTTCAGGAAATTGTCGAGCGCTTGCCGCGCCAATTTACGGACCCGCATCGCTTGCAGGTAATCGACGGCGCTGATGGTGTAACCGACATAACCGCCGATGCGATCGCCTTGGTTCTGCAATTCCCGCATCTGGCCTGTATCGACCAACTCTCGGTAAGCGCTGGTTCCTTCAGCTCCAAGAATGGTCCAAAGAATCGGCGTATAAGGATAATCGGGGAACTCGACATCTCGAGAGACATCGCAAAAGCCTGAGAGCACCTCGACGGACTTCTCGAAGTTGGCCTTGATATCAGGCTGGACGTGTTCGTACGTCCCTTTGACCACACCAATCTTCCATTTGCGGCGCGGCGGTACGGCAGTGTATTCGAACTTCCGTCGGCTAGTCGTTGGATCTGATTTGTCGTAGCCCGCGATGGCATTGAGAACGATCCCGCAATCATCCGCATTGCGGCACATGGGGCCGACCTTATCGAGCGACCAGCATAACGCGGCTGCTCCAGCCCGGCTCACGCGTCCGTACGTAGGCCGCAACCCGGAAAGACCACAGAAGGTTGAGGGACCCAGGATGGATCCGCCCGTTTCAGAGCCAACCGAAAATGCCACAAGCCCGGCTGCCGTTGACGCGCCCGGACCACTCGACGAGCCTCCCGTCCAATAGTCGGTATTCCAGGGCGTGCGGGCAGGACCGGTGAACGAAGCATCGGGGCCGTTGTAACCGAGACCGCCGACCAATTCAACCAGCGCGAGTTTGCCCAGCAGAATTGCTCCTGCATTCGCCAGCTTGGTGATGATTGTGGCGTCGAAATCGAAGACACGACCGCGGTACGGCGCGGCGCCCCAGGTCGTCGGAATGCCCCGCGTCGCAAACACATCTTTAGCTCCATACGGAATTCCGTGCAAGGGGCCGCGATACTTTCCGGCAGCGATCTCTTTTTCGGCGGCTCTCGCCTGCTCCAGCGCAAGACTTCGCGTCACTGTCACAACAGCATTCAGCTTCGGGCCGATAGTCTCGAGCCGCTGCAAGTAAGCTTCGGTGAGCTCAACGGGAGACACTTGCCGCTTGCGAATGGCATCGCCCATCGACCGCAGGCTCGAGAAGAGTAAATCGTCGCTAATCATACGAAGGACAGACCTACTCGCCCTCGTAGGGGTGAAAGGTGAAATCGGGTTCGTCGCTATTCGTGATCTTGACCTTCGAGAGGGCCTCGGCATACCGGAGATTCCGTTCGATCACACGCTTGATGTCGTTGAGATCACCTTCTTTCAGGTACTCGCCGAAACGCGCTTGCACCACCTGCGCCAGAGCATTTACCTGATCCGGAATAGGTGCGGCGGCTTCCGCCGGCGTTTCCGTTATCGCAGCTCCGATCGCCGCAGGAATGAGTGGAGCCGCAGGCAGCGTTTGCAAAAACCCTCGACGGCTATTTGTTCGTTTCGCCATGTTAGTCAACTCCGTCCTTGTGCAATTTCGTTCGATCGCTCACAACTTCTCCGCCCTTCATCACCCAGCGGACGCCTTGCATTATCGCGTTAACGTCTGAAAGAGGATCGCCTTCTACCGCCGTGATATCGGCATAGTAGCCGGGTGCAATAGCGCCGAGACTTTTGTCCATGTTCAGCAGCGACGCTGCCGTTGTGGTCGCCGCGGCCAGAGCCTGGGCCGGGGTCATTCCGGCTTTGACGAGCGCGCCTAGCTCACGCGTATTCTGGCCGAACATGTTGTACACAGCATCGGAGCCCATCGCGATTCGTACGCCTGCCTTTAAGGCGCGGCGCGCTGCTTCCGTGTTTCGATCCACGAAGGCCAGAAAGCGGTCGGGCGATCCGAACCCGAATAGCTTGGCGTTATCGGCATAAAAGCGGTTGTGGTCGATGGTCGGAACATAATAGGTGCCACGACGCGCCATCTCGGCCAGGGTCTCGTCATCCATGTCGATGGCGTGCTCGATGGTATCGGCGCCGGCCATCACGGCAGCCTTTGCCGCCGCCGGACCGTAGGTGTGAACGGCAACTCGCTTCCCATTCATGTGAGCGATCTCGACAGCGGCCTTGATCTCGTCCGACGTAAGAACTTGTAGCCCGCTCAGGTTCTGCGTACCGCCTGTCGAAGCGAACAACTTCACCCAATCCGCACCGGACGCGAGAATGTCGCGAACGGCTCGCGTGATCTCGGCCGGGCCGTCGAAACGAGCGTTAGGAGCTACGTATCCCGGCCGTGCGCCCAAGCCGTAGGAAGAAACAAACATCCTGGGCCCGACCATGGCTCCCCGATTGATCAGATTTCGCATGGCGATGTCCATGGAATCGGAGGCATTCAAGTCACGTACGGTCGTTACCCCGCACTCGAGTGTTTTACGCGCATTCGCCTGCGCCAGGTACACGGTTTCTGCGGGAAGCAGCCGCGCCTGCCGGTAGGGAGTGGTTCCCGGGGCTTCATCCCAATAGAAGGTCATGTGCGTGTGCACATCGATCAAACCGGGAACGGCCGTGTAGCGGCTCAGGTCGAGAATCTTAGTTCCCGGCGGGAATGGCCGCCCCCGTTGTTCCAACCGACTGAATCTTGCCGTTTTCGACAATCACGATCGCGGGCGAGAGCTTCTTGCCCGAGCCGTCGGCCAGAGTCCCAAATCGGATGGCCAAGGGTGCTGCCGGCACCTTTGAGGCAAAAGCCGCAAAAAGAAGAGCAGCACCGGCCAGAGGACGAACAACTCTGAGCATCAGAAGCGAATGCGAGCGGCGAGCTGAATGATACGAGGTGAACTCACCGTGCTCGAAATGATGCCGAAGGTGGAGGCTGTGGAAGCATTCGATCCCGGATTTGCGAAGTTCGGATGATTGAACAGGTTGAACAGTTCAGCCCGAAGTTCCAGGTGAATCCGCTCGCGGATGGGGAAGGTCTTCAGAGCCGCCAGATCGGTGTTCCAGAATCCCGGACCCGTAATGAAGTTGCGCGGAGCGTTCCCGATCGCGGTTCCGTTGCCAACCGCAGGCGGCGCGACAAACGCAGCCGTATTGAAGTAGCGGCTCAGGGTCCAGGAATCCAGGGCAACGCTACTGGCACTTACGCCCGGCGCCAACTGGGCAAAACTGCCATTCGAACCCAAGATGGTTCCGCCGCGGCTATCGGTGATGCTGAACGGCAGACCGGATTCGACGATCACCACGCCCGATACGGACCAACCATTGAGAACGCCTGATAAGACGCCTTTCGCAAAACTCAGCCTGGGCACTTCGTACAGGTAACTGGCAGTAAATACGTTGCGGCGCATGAAGTTCGATTCGCCCACGGGCGGATTATGGAAGTCGCCCGTCAATCCGCCAAGCGATTGCTGGCGGCCCGGTGGTGGTGCCGTTCAGGTTGTCGATCGATCGAGCCCAGGTATAAGCGAGCGAGAAGCTCAGCCCATTCGAATAACGGCGATTGGCACTGAATTGGAACGAGTTGTACCGGCTCCAGAAGGGGCGCCCCGTGTAAGGCGAATCTAAGCACGCCTGTACGGAAACGCAATAACTGCTCATAAAGGCGCCGATGCCATCTACGCCGGGGGTGAATCCGATGAACGGGACGCGGGTCAGAAGATTGCCCAAGGTGTTGGTTGTCTGGCCGTGGATCGGTGCATCGGGGGTCGCTATGCCTGCCTGGTTCAGCGCCACGAAGCCTACAAGATTTGTACTCTGGCTACCTACGTATCCGACCTGGAACACGGTCTTCTTGAACTCAGTTTGTACATTGGCGCTGTACTCGTTTGTGCGCGGCTGTTTGAGCAACGGATCATACGGGTAGGTGGTCGGATTGCTGCCCAGCTTAACCGGTTGATACAAGGGATACGCCGAGGCGGGAGGCACTGTCGGGAACGGATTCTGCAGCGTGACGTTCGGATTGTTCGCACCTCCGGCCACGATCGACGCATAGAAAGGCTGCTGGGCCGATACGCCGATGGAATAAGTTCCGGCAACAGCAGACCAGAAGAGGCCATAGCCGGCGCGGAAAACAGTATTTGGCAAACTCTTGAACGGTCTCCAGGCAAGCCCGACACGGGGCGAGAAGGCCAGGTAATTCTGGTTGTCAATGAGCGTGTTCTGGCTGAGCTTGGTTACGCCCGGCGCAATGGCGATATTGCTGGGCAGATTCGCCGGCACCACCGAGACCCGATAAGGTTCCGGCTGCGGGCGGCCCGTCTTTCGGATACAGCCGGAAGTCCCAGTTTGAGGTCTTTCCATCGCTCATATATGCCTGTCCGTTGAACTGGTAACGCAAACCAAGATTCAACGTGAGCCGATCGGTGATTCGATAGTCATCCTGCGCAAACATCGCGAAATTATTCATCGCGGGATAAACCGCTGGCCGGCCAGTGCCTCCTAGCGTCTGGTTGAGATTGCTATAAGGAGTGCCGTTCTGTGCGCCGCTCATGCCCAGCAGAAAATCCGGAAAGGATTGAATCGTAATTTCGCCGCGCTGCACAAACAAATCGGAATACTTGATTCGTGTCGGATTGACGCTGCCGCCGAATCGAAGTTGATGGCGACCCCAGATCTTGCTCAGCGTATCGGCGATTTCGATCTGCTGTTGCCGGACGAGTTGATCGTTGTTGCGGTTGGTTCCAATGTTGAAGAGGCCATTCACGCTGATAGACGGAGTGCCGTTCAACGAACTCGGCGGCGTCATCCCGACCGAAGTGGCGGAGAATGGCTCGACCGGAGTTTGAATCACAAGATTACGGCTGTAGCCGGCGCGCACTTCGTTCACCATGCTGGGCGAGATCGTGTAGGTGTAAGAAAGAGCGATGTTCGTATTGGCGTGATAATCCGTTTCGCCATAGCCGAGGACGGTCGTGCTGGTCTGGAACGGTAACTGGGTCGGATCGCGCGAATAAAGCGTTTTCACGCTCAGCCGCTGCTTCGATGAGAGAACGTAATCAGCATTTCCAATAATCTGATTTTCGTTGAAAATGGCCGGGGACGAAAACGCGCAGTAGCCCGTTGTAGCGGTCGTCACCAGGCAAGGACTGGGAATGGCATATTGTCCGTTCGGCAGTTTCTTGTTCAGGAGAGCCAGCGCAACCGGATTGATATTCGATCCATCCCGCGCGATCGCCGTCCCACCAAAAATTCCCGCTCGTCCTCCATAAATCGCACCGAGCGCCTGAGCGGAACGGTCGCCGACAACGGGCAGAAAGGTTGTTTTGTTTGAGGTGCTTGAAATCGCGTTTGCCTGTTTCGTCCCCTCATAGGAGAGAAAGAAAAAGAGGCGCTCCTTTATTACCGGACCGCCAATGGTTCCTCCGTATTGGTTCTGGCGGAAGATAGGCTTCGGTGCACCGCTGGCATTCTGAAAAAAGCCACTCGCGTTCAGCGCCGTATTACGGAAGAATTCAAAAGCTGAGCCGTGGAACTGTGCGCCTCCGGACTTGGTGACCATGTTGATCGAGCCGCCACCCTGCTTTCCGAATTCCGCATCATAGAGGCCGGTTTGCACCTTAAACTGCTCGATTGCGTCCGGCGAGGGCACGGGCACGCCCGTTTTATCGGGTGCATCGTCGAAACCCTGTGACATCGCATTGTCCGCAGTCAGACCGTTCAGAACGACGTTGTTGTCCCAGGGGCGGCCGCCATTCGCGGAGATGTTGACGCTGTTTCGGCCCGTCGCGCCGGCGTCGATCACGTTCGCGGTTACACCCGGCGAAAGGGCCAGGATCTGAGTAAAGTTCCGGCTCGAAAGCGGCACGGCATTCATCATCGTGTTGTCTACGACGTGCCCGAGATCGGACGTGCTTGTCTGTAACTGCTCCGCTTCGGCCGTTACATCCACAGATTCAGCGGAGGAGCCCACCTCTAGGGCGACGTCAATCACGCGAATAGCCGTAATATCGACCGTTATGTTCTGCTGCTCATAGCGTTTAAAACCGCTGTGTTCCACGCCAAGGACGTAATCCCCCGGCGACAGAAACGTAAAAGAATAGGTACCCGTGCCGGAGCTCTGGGTCTCCGATCTTCCCTGCGTTGAGACGTTGGTAAGGGCGATCTTAGCTCCGGGCACTAGAGCGCCCGAGGGATCTCTCACCACGCCCCGGATGGTTCCGGTCGACTGTCCAAAAAGCATGCCTGTCAACACAAGCGCCGCGATCGGTAATCCGGATAGCTTCAGAAATGACACTACGACTCCCGCAAATGGAATTAGGTGAGCTCAGAACGGGGAGAGAACTATCCGGCGAAGCACAGGGTCGACGGACTTCCTGTTTGTTATAGCACTGCGCAGCGTCGAAGTGAAGGTTGTTTTTGCTTCGGCAGCCTTGTACACTGGCGATTCACCACAACATGACGTTCGGCAAAGGCTCACATGATTAGTGAAGACGTTCTTTTTAGCAGCGTCCGTGCCCTCGGGCAAGCGATAAAAAAACGAGAGCTTTCACCAGTTTCTTTGACCGAAGCGTACCTCGAGCGGCTGGAGAGCATCGGCCCAAAGCTTGGAGCGGTGGTCACCGTTACACGCGAGCTTGCGTTATCTCAGGCCAGAGCAGCCGAACGGGAAATCGCAGCGGGCAAATATCGCGGCCCACTCCATGGGATTCCGTATGGCGCAAAGGACGCCCTTGCGGTCAAAGGAATCCCCACAACCTGGGGCACGGCACCTTACAGAAATCAGGTTTTTGATTACAATGCCACGGTTGTCGACCGCCTTCACGAGGCCGGCGCTGTGTTGCTTGGCAAGCTCGCCATGCTGGAGACGGTCGGCGGCTTCGGATTTAACAGTGCGGACGCATCGTTCACAGGGCCCGGACGCACACCATGGAACCTGAATCACTGGAGCGGAGGCTCGTCGAGCGGCCCGGGAGCGGCAACCGCCGCCGGATTGGTTGCCTTTGCAATTGGAAGCGAAACCGGCGGATCAATACTGAATCCCTCAACCTATTGCGGATTAGCCGGCATTCGCCCGACGTATGGCCGGGTCAGTCGTCATGGCGTGGTTGCGCTCTCGTGGACGCTGGACAAAGTAGGACCCATGTGCCGCAGCGCCGACGATTGTGGACTCGTGCTTTCTGCCATTGCCGGACGCGATAAGCTCGATCCCACGACCAGTGCGCGCCGCTTCGCGTACGGTGAAAACGGTGCTAAAGCAAAGCGCCGTTACAAGCTGGCCGTCGCCAAGGGCACTTACGAAAATGTACAGCCGGAAGTGCGGAGTAACTTTGAGAACTCGCTTAAAGTGCTCTCGGCTTTTGCGGACGTAGAACACGACATTCAATTTCCGGATTATCCGTACGGCCAGATCATCGGACTCATCATTGCCGCGGAAGGCGCAAGCGCATTTCGAGATCTCACCGACACAGGTACGGCGCGCCAGTTGCAGAACAAGACGGCAAAAGTGACGGGATACGCGGATGCGGTGGTCAGCGCTGTCGATTACCTGCAGGCCCAACGGGTTCGCAAACGCGCTCGCATGGCCATGGATGAGGTTCTCCAAAAATACGATGCGATTGTCGCGCCGACGATGAACGCCGTTTCTCGACGTGTGGATGAAAACTGGGATCCGCCAAGGCAACAATCATCACCCACGCCTCGGCCACGGCCGCAAGGCTTCTCGCTCCTGCCGGCTGGGAATATCGGTGGCATCCCTGGCATCACGGTTCCGAATGGATTCGGGCAGAACAATCTTCCAACCGGTGTACAGTTCGTTGGTGCAGCCTGGAGCGAGAGAACTCTGATTGAAATTGCCGATGCCTATCAGCAGCGAACCGAGTGGCATCGCAAACGGCCGCCTCTCACCGTCTGACTCAAACTCAGAAGGGCAACCCCAAAGGGACGGCGTTTCTGTTATGTATAGCTGAGAACTGAATGACCGACGAACGCTTCCAGGCCCTGAACGATGCAGTCCAGGAAATTCTCCGCAAGCAGGCTGACCTGGAAGCGCGGCTGTCTCGCCTTGAAGCTGTTTCGGCTGCGGTTGCGACACCCGCTCCCGCACCATTCGTTCCGGTTCCGCCGCCATTGGAGCCCCCGCGGCCCCATCAGATAGCCCCTCCTAAACCGCATCCCGAAGTGTTGGAAACGTGGCCCTCTTTCGGCGTCAGGCGCAGCCGAACGGCCCGCCATCGAAACAAAGGTTGGGCTAACGCTGGTCAATCGCATCGGGGTTATCACGCTGGTGCTCGGTGTCGCCTTCTTCTTCAAATGGGCCGTCGACAACGAGTGGATCGGCCCGACTGGACGGGTTCTCCTTGGATTGCTTGCAGGATGTCTGGCGCTGGGCGCAGCCGACTTGCTGTTTCGCAAGTCGCAGAAGACTTTCGCCCAGGGAATTGCCGGGGCTGGTCTCGCCATTCTTTACTTGTCCGCCTACGCGGCCTACGGCTTCTACCATCTCGTTCCGCAAGCCGCTTGCGTTCGCATTCCTGCTCAGCACGACCGCCTTGGGTTTCGCCCTGTCACTTCGCTACGACTCGGCCGCCATCGCAGCATTGGGTCTGGTGGGCGGATATCTGACGCCGTTGTTGCTCAGCTCAGGCGAAGACCATCCCTGGTTTCTGCTCTCCTACGTGCTCCTTTTAGACGTTGCCGCAATGGCTCTGCGAGAGCGCAAACGATGGCGCGTTCTGGAGATCCTCTCCTTCGTCGCTACAACCATCATTTACTTTGCCTGGTTCGACCAGCACCAAGCCGATCACCGCAGAACCGCAGTCGCAACACTCGGAGCCCTTGCCTATTACGCGGTGTTCGCGTACGCCGGATCGGGGATCATTGCGGGCCTAAGCAACTTAGTTGCCGCGGTGGAGATCCTCAATATCTGGCCGGGTGCAGCCGGTCCATTTTTTGCCTTCGAGTTACTAATTGCTGCATCAGGTATGTTGGTCGCCCGGGCACGCCGAATCCCGATTGCACTGACGCTCGCGTTTGCATCGTTTTGGCTGTGCGCAGGATTCTTCTCTCTGGACAGCACGCCCTCAAGTATCGGAGCAAAGTTTGCAGGCATTTCGCTCGGGTACCTGCTGCTGTTCGCGTTTGCAGCCTTCAATGAGTACACCACGACCGATTCAAATCGGGTATCTACGAATGCCCTTGCCACCGTTGCGGCAAATGGATCTGTGTACTTTGGCGTCACCTACGCTTTACTGCGAACTGATTATCATGAATGGCTCGGTGTGATTGCTGTCGGCGTAGCGGCTACCTATCTTGGCCTGGCGGCCTTCCTGCGGAGACGAATCGCTCTTGAAGACAGCCCGGATCCCAGACCATTGCTGCTTCCGATCGGCATGGCTATTGCCTTCATAACGCTTGCCATTCCGATTCAGTTGAGTGGTTTCCGCATCACGGTCGCATGGGCATTGCAAGCAGCGGCCCTCACCTGGCTCGGCTCAAAATTCGCATCTCAACGTGCTTACATTGGCGGCGCAGTAGTTTTCATACTTGTTGCGATGCGCCTGATCATTCTGGACGCGTGGTTGTACGTGTTCACCACGGGCACTCCGACCGTCATCTTCAATCCGCGATTTCTGGCATTCGCTGTTGCGGCGGCCTGTGGATTCATTGCTGCCAAGTGGGCAGTCAATGCGAGCCGCATCCTGGCCCTCGCCGAATATCTTGGCGCACACATCGCCTTACTCTCCGGATTGACTCTCGAGGTTTTGATGTGGGTGGGCAGAAACGCTTCCGCTTCTAACCGGATCAGTGCGGATACGTTTGCTGTTTCTGTACTCTACGGCGTCTATGCCGTAGCTCTTGTGAGCATTGGCGTAGTCAACCGGACCGCCATCAACCGGATCAGCGGACTGGTTCTGATCGGATTCGTTATTGCAAAGTTGTATCTGTTCGATGTGTGGCAACTGGATCGCGTTTATCGGATTGCGGCGTTTGTTGCGCTCGGCATTCTTCTTATCAGTACATCGTTCCTATATTCGCGTTACCGCCACGTACTCGAGGCATTGCTTCGCAACGATGAAACGGCTGCTTAGCGGGATCTTTATCTTCTCGGCCGTACTCTACGCTGCGTTTGATCCGAGCGTGTGGGCCTTCCGGCGCGAGGTGCGGGCTGCAAAGGCACCCTTTGACGTCCTCACTTTAGATGCGAGTGTTTACGAACGGTCGAGGGCAAAACTGGACGATCTGCGATTGCTTCGTTCCGGGAATGAAGTCCCATACGTTCTGCGCAAATTAACCGGTGGCAGGCAAGAAAAGATAGTGAGACCTGTCCTGACAGACCGGGTTGCTATACCGGGCCTGGGTGTCCAGGCGGTCCTCGACGTTCCCGGCGGAACCCCTCATAACCGCATCCGGATTGAAACGAACAAGACCAACTTCAGGCAACAGGTTCGAATCGAAGCCAGCGACGATCGCAAACATTGGGGGATCATCCGCCGCGACGGGATGATCTTCGATGTCTCGGCTCCCGATCAGCATGCCTCGAACACGTTTGTTTTTTATCCGGACTCAACCCGCCGCTATCTTCGCGTAACAGTTGAAGGTTGGAACAGCCCGGAGGCTCTCCGATCGGTATCGATGAGCTTTGTTCAGAATTTACCGGCCGAGCGCGAGGTAATCGCTGACGGGCAGCCGACTCCCAGAGTCGATACAGGCACTCACTCGAGTCTCCTTGACTTGGACCTCGGCTTCGAACGGCCATTCGACGGAGTCCGTCTCGATGTGACACCTGGATTCTTCTCTCGCTCGGTCACGGTGTCAGTCAGTCAGGACAGGAAGACCTGGTCAAGAGCGGCGTACGGAAACGTGGAGCGCACCAGCCGCCGGGAAGAGTTGTTCGTGCCGGTTCCGGAGCAATGGACACGATACGTTCGAGTCGCTGTGAGCAACGAGGACAACCCACCTTTGACCTTTACACGCATTCGGGTGGAAGCAATAAGAAGAGAGCTGATTTTTCCGGCCGAGCCGGCGGGTTCCTACTGGCTCTACTCCGGCAACGTCAAGGCTGAACCGGTCCGCTACGATCTCCGAGCGGTCCTCCCTCTTGACGTGAACGCAGTTCCGGCAACGTTTGGATCGCCCGAAAAGAATCCGGACTATCGTCCCCCGAAACCGCCAATCACCGAAAGATCTCCTTGGCTTTTAACCGCCTTGTTGCTCGTTCTGGTACCGGCGCTGGGCTTTATTGCCTTTCGAATGTTGCGACAGGTGAAGACAACGCGGTAGATTGCTCATTCACATGAGCACCGATCAGATCTGCATCAAGGGTGCCGGCACAAGCCAGCCGGGCAAACAATACAGAACGGCGGGCATCGTTTTCACAGGAATGGTCGCAGCGTACCTGCTGTTTGTACTACCGTACTCGTTCCCTTTGCAGGTCCGCATCGTTTCTCCTTCCTACGCATTTGGCTTCAACAACAAAGTTGGAATTCTGTCGTTTGTCTGTTTTGTCTTAATGCTCAGCGCGGCCCAGGCTTGGCTGCAGCGGAGCGCGAGGCGCGCACCAGCCTACATCCCCATCGATGAGATCCGCCCTTTTCCTCGGAGTTTGATCGTTCTTTTCAGCGGCTTTTGCATGTGGTACGTCGCCCTAACAGCAATCTTTTACCTTGTCGTTGCAAAGTCCTCAGGCTATTACAAGATAGATTTCGAGGCGTCACACTTTCTTTGGCGGCTGAAGCTCATGGCAGCTTACGGCTTACGGCCGTATCGTGACTTTGTTTCCGAACACGGGCCGGCGTTTGTGTATGGGCCTGCCTGGGTCTATTCTGCACTCCGGCCGTTTGCTGTCACGACCGAAGGAGCCTACTACATCTTCGACTGCGTGTTGAATCTGTGCGGGCTTGCCGTTCTGGCCCACATTGTGAACTCGTTGGCGATGTCGACCCGCTCAAAGCTGATAGCGTTTTCCCTTATTGCCATACCTGCGTTCTCCCCAACAATGGGTCTGAACGGATTGCTCATTCGCACTCTTTTTCCGTTCTGGAGCTTGCTTCTTATACACCGCGCCGTATCGGCAACCCACAGCTCGAGAATGTGGCTGGCCGCGCTGGTAGCGCTCGTTACGTTCGTGAATGTTTGCATATCACCCGAAATCGGAGTCGCCTGGATCGTAGCGCTGTCATGTTATGGCGTACTCCTTCTGCAGGTCGAGATGATTGCTGGGGTTTACATATTGGCTGCGAGCCGCGGCCGTCGCTTTGCTCTCGGTTCTTGTCATTCCCCGGCAGTATTTTTACGCATTCTTGAACGTTTCGCAGGGTGCGAATAATTATCCGATCCTCCCGGCCCTACACATACTGTTCTACGTAACATTGATCCTGCTGTGTGTTCCTCGGCTGCTTGTTCCCCGCTTTTCTCAAGCGAGCAGTACCGCTTCCTATGCTTGTGCGCAAGGCATATTGATCCTCGCCACGGCTCCTGGTGCACTCTCTCGATGCGATCCACCACACCTGATCCTTTACGCGTTCGGGCTTTTCATCATTGCCTTCGCGGTGTTTGCACAACAGAGCAGACGCCGCTTTCTCGCGTACACGGTCGCTTACATCCTGGTCGTGATCCTGCTATTCGAGTGGAGCAATGCACGGTATTACGGGCTATCGTTAGCAAAACTCGCGGCAGGTACCCAACGAATCCTGGCGGTGTTTCACTTAGGAACAAAACACGGAACGGATGCAGCCGCCCCGACAGCCGTAAGTGCTCCAGCGCCCGCAATTCCGAGCTTGGTAGGGCTTACTCCCGAGCCGTTCAATCTGGCCAGCTTTGATAAGTATCCGGCGTTGGGCCTGCCTTACGGATCCTATGGGTATGAACGGGCGCTTCAAAACTATCTCTGGCTTAAGAAGAAAGTTGCGCCAGAGCGGTATATGGGAAGCTTCGCCGTCTACACCGAGCCGCAATTGAGAGACGAAATAGCAGATCTGTCAAGCATCCGCTATCTTGTCGTTCAACAATATTTCACCAGATTGACGAACGTGCGCACCGACACGTGCAAGGGAAGCGTGGAGGATGTGAAATGGGCCCTGATGATTCCCTTTGCGCCTCCATGCGTGAAGCAAGCGTTGGACTCCGACGTAGAAGTAGCGAAATTTATCGCAGCGCACTACAAACCGGTGGAGCAGATCGGCGACTACGTGATTTTCGAGCGGGAGCGATAAGCAGCCGTAGGAATCAGGCCTTTTCGCAAAGCTGCCGTAACTGTTCCAGGTAAGGAGCGCGCGCCACGCCGCGCTCTGTTATGATCGCCGAAACGTATCGATTGGGAGTAACATCGAAGGCCGGATTAGCAACTTTGATTCCCTCCGGCGCGATCGAGAAACCCTGGATATGAGTTACTTCTTTGCCGGCTCGCTCTTCGATCGGGATCTTATCGCCGTTCTCAAGGGTTAGATCAAGCGTCGAGATGGGTGCGGCGACATAGAACGGAACGTTGTTTTCTTTGGCCAGAACCGCCACCCCGTAAGTTCCTACCTTGTTCGCCACGTCGCCGTTGGCGGCAATCCGGTCCGCGCCCACTACCACGCAGCCGATGCGTCCGCTCTTCAGGAAGTGGCCGGCCATATTGTCCGTGATCAGCGTTGTTTCGATACCATCCCGCTGCAACTCCCAAGCGGTGAGCCGGGCTCCTTGCAGAAACGGACGCGTCTCATCGGCGAAAACGTCGATCTTCTTGCCTGCTCGCACCGCAGCCCGCACCACACCAAGCGCGGTACCAAATCCGGCGGTAGCAAGAGCACCGGCATTGCAATGCGTCAGAACAGTTTTGCCGTCCGGCACCAGCGGCGCGCCAAAGCTTCCAATCTTTTCGTTGATGGCGAGATCTTCATCACGGATGCGCTGTGCTTCCAGCACGAGCCGCTCGCGGATCGCAGTGGGCGCTGAACCGCGCACGGAGGCGTATACCTGTTTCATGCGGTCGATGGCCCAGAAAAGGTTCACCGCTGTCGGCCGGGTCTGGGCCAGCGTTTCACAGATGACGGGCAACTCGGAATCGAGGTCGCCTGCATGCAACGCGCCGAGCGCAACGCCCATTGCGGCAGCTACACCGATGGCCGGTGCTCCCCGGATGACCATGCTTCGGATGGCGTCTGCGACCTGGTTATAAGTCGTACACGTGACGAACGTGACCTCTCCAGGCAGCTTGGTCTGGTCGATCATGATGACGCCTTCGGGCGTCCATTCGATCGTCTCTACTTTGTTCTGAACTAAGACAGTGGAACTCATTTATTTGGGTGGAGCTTCGCAATTACCAGCGCTGCAACAAACACGCTGTTATAGGCTCCGTGCATCACCGTGGAAGGAATGATGGAATTCGAGCGCACCCGAATCCAGCCGAGCACAATGCCAACTAGCGAGACGGCGACGGCATATTGCCATGCGAACGAATATTCAGGTGCGTGGAGCGCTCCGAAGACAATGCCGGTTAGTACGATGCCTGCGATTATCCCAAGCGAGCGCGTCAGCAAGGGTTGAATGAAGCCCCGGAAGAACAGCTCTTCGAAGAACGGGGCTAACGTCACCGCCATAACTCCGAATAGGGAAAGCAGTACCGGCGAGTTCATGAGGCTTTCTACGGGCGAAGGAACCTTCGGCGTGTGAACGAGGGCAGCCAATGCGGAAACAATGAACGCGAGCAGAACTCCGCCGGCCGCAACCAGGAAAAGATTGAACTTCGCAGCACGCCATCCGAGCGAAGTCAGTACGGGCTTTTGATAACGCAGCCCGAAAACGAGGCGCAGGCTGAGATACACAGCGGCGTACAACGCAATCTGGGTTGGCAGTAACAAAGGACCTTGGTCCCGCCTCAGGGAAGGCAGCGCAAACACGAACACGGCTGCGCCGAGCAAAATGGCCGCAACGAAAGCGACCAGAAGGCCTATAACGAGCGCCAGGTCGACGTAGCCCCAGAACGGCCGTCGCTCCGGAACCGGCGCTTCCGGCACCAATGCTTCAATTGCAGCCGGCTCGGAAAAAGCAGGTTCTGCCGGCATCAAATCATCACTGTCAGGCTGCATGTCCCGCTCCTACGATTTTTCGCAGCGCGGTAGCCGTGTGGCTTCGCGGGTTGCGCATCAGTTCTTCAGGAGTTCCCACTCCCACAATCTCCCCACCTGCTTCGCCGCCTTCGGGTCCGAGATCAATCAGGTAGTCGGCACTCTTAATGACATCCAGGTTGTGTTCAATCACTAAGACCGTATTTCCCAGGTCAACAAGCCGTTGCAACACTGCAAGCAGATGGCGCACATCCTCGAAGTGCAGCCCCGTGGTTGGCTCGTCCAGGAGGTAGAACGTGCGGCCGGTTTGCCGCTTGCTTAATTCCTTTGCCAACTTGATCCGTTGCGCCTCGCCGCCCGAGAGCGTGGTGGAGGATTGCCCGAGATGTATGTAACCCAATCCGACATCAGCCAGCGTCTCCAGCTTGACGCGAATCTGCGGTATGTTCGTCAACATTTCCAGGGCTTCATCGACCGTTGATTCCAGAAGATCGGCAATGCTCTTGCCTTTGTACTTCACCTGAAGCGTTTCCAGGTTATAACGCCTTCCGCGGCAGACGTCGCACGTGACATACACGTCAGGCAGGAAATTCATCTCGATGCGCTTCAGCCCATCGCCCTGACAGGCTTCGCACCGACCGCCTTTCACATTGAAACTGAATCGTCCCGCTTTATAGCCGCGCTCGCGCGATTCCGGAAGCATCGCGTAGATGTCCCGTATCAGCGAGAACACTCCGGTATACGTCGCCGGATTTGAACGCGGCGTTCTTCCGATGGCAGATTGATCGATCTCGACGACCTTGTCGATATTGTTCAGACCGGAAAGGGAGGCGTGCGCTCCGGGGTCCTCTCTCGATCCGTATATTTCCTTCGCGAGAGCACGATACAGAATGTCGTGTATCAGAGTGGACTTCCCGCTTCCCGATACACCCGTTACAACCGTCAGAGTGCCCAGGGGGAAATCAACGTCCACGTTCTTCAGGTTGTGTTCTGTCGCTCCTCGAAGCGAAAGCTTCAGACCATTGCCCCGCCGTCTCACCGCCGGAAGAGCAATCGACATGTTTCCCGAGAGATACCGGCCAGTCAGAGACTTCGGTGCCGCCATGACCTGTGACGGACTGCCTTGAGCAATGAGTTCGCCGCCTAAGCGTCCCGCGTACGGTCCCAGGTCGATGACGTAGTCGGCCCTTTCGATGGTCTCGGCATCGTGTTCAACCACAAGCACGGTGTTTCCCAGGTCGCGGAGATGATGAAGCGTATCGAGCAAACGTTCGTTGTCCCGCGCGTGCAATCCAATCGAGGGCTCGTCGAGCACGTACAAAACGCCGCGCAGCTTCGACCCGATCTGGGTGGCCAGCCGTATGCGCTGGGCTTCACCGCCCGAGAGTGTTGCGGAAGAGCGCGACAGGCTCAGATAATCCAGACCCACCGCGCAGAGAAACTCCATGCGATTCCGAACCTCTTCGGCAACCCGTCCCACAACCTGCAACTCTCGAGGAGAAAACTGCCAATCCTTGACGATCGGCAGCGCACGCGCGATGGGCATGTCCACAAAGTCAGCGACAGACAATCCCTTCACGGTGACCGCAAGGCTGGAGGGCTTCAAGCGGCGCCCCTGGCAATCGGGGCATTGCGTGGGCGACATATACTCCATGAGCCACTCACGATAGCCTTCGCTTGCGCGATCGTAGTTCTCCTTGAGGATCCGCAGAATGCCCGGGAATTCACCATTGCCCTGAACCAGAAGGTTGCGGACGCGCTTTGGCAGCTCGTCGAAGGGCACCGAAAGATCAATCTTCAGCTTTTCGGCAGCTTCGGTGAGCGCCGAAGTCATGTACGACGAACTCGACCCGGGTCCCAGACCGCCATCGAGAAGAGGCTTCGAAGAGTCCGTAATCACCTTCGCCGCATCGAACGCCCATTTACTTCCAACGCCGTTGCAGGTCTCACATGCGCCGTAAGGGCTGTTAAAAGAAAAGGAGCGGGGCTCCAATTGGGGGATGCTGGTGCCATCATTCGGGCAGGCAAGTTTCTCCGAGTAGAGCGTCTCGGCCCCGTCGACAACAGCAATGATCACGAGTCCATCCGCCCACTTCACGGCTGTTTTGACGGAGTTTTCAAGCCGCTGCTCAATCCCGGGCTTCACTACCAGGCGATCGATGACAACTTCAATGGTGTGGCTTTTTCTTTTGTCCAGCCGCACTGGCTCGTCGAAGGTGCGCATCTCGCCATCAACGCGGGCGCGAAACCCGGCTTTCGCGATGGCTTCGATCTCTTTCTTGTACTCGCCTTTTCGTCCGCGCGCGATGGGGGCCATCACCATAATCCGTTCCCCCTTGTGTTGCGCGAAGACTTTTTCGAGGATCTGATTCGCCGTCTGGCGGCTGATCTCCGCCCCGCAAAGGGGACAGTGCGGTATCCCAACGGAAGCGTACAGGAGCCGGAGATAATCGTAAATCTCCGTCACGGTCCCGACTGTCGAACGCGGACTGCGCGTTGTGGTCTTCTGCTCGATCGAGATAGCGGGACTCAAACCATCGATCGAATCGACTTCCGGACGCTCCATCTGGTCCAAAAATTGGCGCGCGTAGGGCGATAGAGTTTCCACATAGCGTCTCTGCCCTTCGGCGTAGATGGTGTCAAACGCCAGCGAGCTTTTCCCGGAGCCACTCAACCCCGTAATCACGGTGAATGTGTTCCGCGGAATGTCGACGCTTATGTTTTTTAGATTATGCTGGCGTGCGCCATGCACGGAGATACGTTCGAGCATTAACGGGTAGCTACTTCTATTGTCAACCAGCCCGCTTCCTTATCCCAATCGGGCCTTTGCATCGCCTCGTTCCGGGTAGTGCAAAACCAATAGCGACGTTACACTTAGGCAAGACGGATGGCTAAACACTTCAGAGATCTCTCTGAACAGGAGGTTCTGGCGCTCGCAATTGCCCTCGAGGACGAGGACGGCCGTATTTACGGAGAGTTCGCCGAAGGATTAGCGGAAAATTATCCGTCGACGGCCAAACTTCTTCGTGAGATGCAGCGCGAGGAAGAAGAGCATCGGGATAGTTTGGCCGCCCTGTATCGTTCCCGTTTTGGCGAGCACGTGCCCGTTAGTCCGGCGTCAGGATATCCGGGGATTCGTTTCCCGCCCGCCAGTGTGGCTCATTGAACCAATCGGCCCTAAGATGGTCCGCCGCGCTGTGCTCTCCATGGAATCCGAAACCCGGGAGTTCTATGCCGCGGCGCTCAAGAAGATAGCTGACCCGGCTACCCGGAAGCTGCTCTCAGACCTGGCCGAAGCTGAGTTGAAGCATACCGCGACAGCCGAGACCGTCGAAAAGCAATACCTGACGCCCGAGGCGAGGCAAAACGAGGCCAACACACAGAAACGGGCCTTTGTCCTTCAATTCGTCCAACCCGCGCTGGCGGGGTTAATGGATGGCTCCGTTTCGACGCTGGCGCCGCTGTTCGCCGCTGCTTTTGCGACCCACCTGAGCGGAGATGCGTTCCGGGTCGGATTGGCGGCCTCTATCGGTGCAGGCATCTCCATGGCGTTTGCCGAGGCGCTTTCGGACGACGGCTCTCTCACCGGCCGCGGCCGGCCATTGGTTCGCGGCCTTGTCACTGGTGCCATGACAACACTGGGCGGCATCGGACACACGCTGCCTTACCTCATCTCGAACTTCCACGTCGCCACGACGGTGGCTGTCGTCGTCGTGGTGCTTGAACTGGCGGTGATTAGCTGGGTTCGCAATCACTACATGGAAACACCGCTGTTCCGCGCTGCGCTCCAAGTGATGCTGGGCGGAGCGCTGGTCTTTGCGGCCGGTATCTGGATTGGAAACTCTTAAGCAATGATTGAATACGAAACGGCGAGCCCCGAAGTCCGCGCGGTCTTCGATGACATCATGACCACGCGAAAGGTCGATTCCGTCAATAACTTCTGGAAGGCGCTGGCCGCCCATCCACCGACACTGAAACGCACCTGGGAGAGCCTCAAAGAGGTCATGGCACCGGGCGCACTCGACCCGCTCGTAAAAGAAATGATTTATCTGGCCGTGAGCGCCACCAATCAGTGCCAATACTGCCTGGCATCCCACACCGCCTCTGCACGTAACAAAGGCATGACGGACGAGATGCATGGCGAACTATTGGCGGTGATCGGATTAGCCAACCAGACAAACGCGTTGGCGGCTGGATTTCGAGTTCCTATCGATGACCAGTTCACAACCGACGCCATAGACGACGCGGGTTTGCACCGTGAGCACGCAGCGCACTATGCCAGGGGGCCGCGTCGGCCGCGACTCGGTTCCCAAAGGTGAAAACGGCCGGGGCATCTGCCGCTGGTGCAACCTCGAAGTCCCGTCTGGACGTTGGACGTTTTGTTCCGATTGGTGTGTGGAGGAATGGCGGCTTCGTACCGATCCGGGTCATCTCCGTCAGCGAGTACTGGAGCGCGACCGAGGCATCTGTGCTGTTTGTGGAATGAACTGTATCGCGGAGTTCGCCCGCTTGCGGAAATTGAGAGGCACTGCCCGCAGCCGCGCGCTCAAAGACTGGCAGCTTGGACGCCGCAAATCGATTTGGGACGCGGATCACATTGTTCCGGTGGCCGAAGGCGGCGGTGAATGCGATCTTGCTAACCTTCGAACGCTTTGCTTGAAATGCCACCGGCTCTGCACGGCCGAGCTTCGATCCCGGCTTCGGGACAGGCACAGAGCGCCAGCGAAACCCGAGAGCTAGGCCGATTGAGCTTGCGCCCGCTGCACCGTGAGTGCACGGTTGTACACGTCGCGGAACGCGCGCGCGGCTTCGTTTGCCGCCCAGATTTCCAGGCTGGTTTCATTCGTTGAGGTCACGAAGAGCTGTGAGATTGGCGATCCTTCAATTTCCCGCTCACATCCTTCACTGTCTGCTGGTGGCTTCGGTCCAGGCTATCGGCTAAACGCAACAGCGGGGTCAGGGAAACCACTGCACGCTTGGAATCGGCGTCGAGTTCATCGAAATAGGTCTTTTTCGGCTGAGGCAGACCCTTCCGGTGAAAGCGGCAAAGCGCCGCAACGGTCAGTTTTTCACGATTTGTAAAACCCGGCAGATCGGAGTTCGCGACCAGATAGGCGGAATGCTTGTGGTGGCCTGTTCCGCTGACAAAATGCCCGATGTCGTGAATGAGCGCCGCTGCTTCGAGAAGCTTACCTGCTGGGGGTGGAAGGCGGTGTATCGGCTGGAAAACGTCGAAGAGTCGCCCAGCCAGAAAAGCCACCTGACGAGCGTGTTTCATGTTGATGGCGTACTTCTCTCCCAGTTCCTCGACTTCCGCGCGTTGCTGGCCAGAAAGCCGGCTCGCCTCCAGTCCGACTCCGCGAGCGGCAAGATCCGCTATGATTCCGTCGCGAACGCCCGCGGAACAGTAGAACAGGGACGAATGCTGGAATCGTTCGAGCGTTCGCAGAAAAACGGCGGCACCCGCGATGATGATTTCGGCGCGCCGCGGACCGACACCCACCATCTTCTTGCGCTGGGCAAGGCTGCTCGCGGCAACGGAGGAGAAAAACGTTCGAATATCGCGAGTCGAGGCCCGCAGCCGGTCGGCTTCGTCACGCTTGGGGCGCGGAATCTGGTTCACGGCGCAGACTACGGCCGCGGCGGAAGCAGAGGTTGCGATTGCCCGGTCAAATCGCTTGTCCGCGTGCTCCTGGCAGAAAGGCTGGAGCTTCTCTGCGATGAAAGCGTTTAGCCGGTCCAGCTCGACAGGATTGGGCGGGTCGCTCTTGAGGAACATTTCGGTCAGCCGAACAGCGCCGAGAGGCTTCGAAACCGCATCGACAATTTCGGATCCGCGGCTGATGATCAGCTCGGCACTTCCGCCGCCGACATCAATGGTGAGCGTCAGTTCTTTGGGCCGAGGCCAGCGCGCCTCCACGCCCAGGTGAATCAGCCTGGCTTCTTCCGGACCGGAAATAATCTCGACGTTGGTACCCAGAACACTACTAGTCTTCTCCAGGAACTCGCGCTGATTGCTTGCGTCGCGAACTGCGCTGGTGGCCACGGCTCGCACTCCGGCTACCTCCAGCCGTGTATACGTCCCGGCCATGCGCGACAGAGTCGCCAGGAGAAACTGGAGCGCTTCGGCACTGATCTGTCCGGAGCGGAACACACTCTCGCCGAGCCTGGTCACTTCGCGATCCTCGGCGAGAATCTTCGTTTCTCCGCCCGCAACCTCTGCCGCCAACATGCGCACAGAATTACTACCTATATCCACCGCAGCGTATCGAGGCATTGTTGCCCTTTTATAGTAGGCGGAGGGCCGCAATGTAAAGGCCGCCGCTAAACTAAATAGTGGTGATGCATGCTTTCTACCAGCGCCCGGCAGAGTCTGCCCGTTTTTCGCCCCATTCAGTCACGTTACCCGCGAAAGCATGAAGTCTCTTTTTCATCCTGTCGCAACACAATATCGGAATTGGATGCTCCGCTGGGAAAACCAGCTCTGCTTCCGCTCCACTGACCGCATCGCTCGCCCCTTCGAATACGGAGTAGAGTGGAGCCGCTCGTGGCCCTTCGCGGAAGAGTGCATGGAAGAGGCTGAAAATGAAGAGGATTTCATCCTCCGGCTGAACGAGCGCGCTCTCAGGGGAGGCGAACAGTTCTATAGCTATCAGCCGCCCACGGAATTCTCACTCGAAGACAACTGGCTCTCATTTCAGTCTCCCGTGACAACTCCGTACGAAGAAAACAACACGGTTCGTGGACTTTGGTTTCCGGCAAACAACGGCAATCGCAAGGCCGTCGTTGTCCTGCCGCATTGGAACTCGAAATTACCCCAGCAGAATGCCTTGTGCGCGGGCCTGCAACGGCTTGGCATCAGTGCCTTGCGCATGAGCCTGCCCTACCACGATGCGCGTATGCCGGCAGGTTTGGCGCGTGCGGATTACGCTATGTCGTCGAATATCTGCCGCACCATCGACGCCACCCGGCAAGCCGTAATCGACACTCGCGCCTGTTTTGACTGGCTCCAGACGCAAGGTTTTGAAGATCTCGGCATCATCGGAACCAGCATCGGCTCTTGCTATGCATTTCTTGCCAGCTCCTTTGACGATCGCATCAAAGTAAACGTATTCAACCACTGTTCGACCTACGTTGCCGACGTGGTCTGGGAGGGACTGTCCACCCGGCACATACGCGAGAGCCTGGAGGGCACGATCGACCTCGAGACATTGCGCAAACTCTGGCTCTGCATCAGCCCGCCGAGCTACTACGACCTCTACACCGCAAAGCAAAAGCGCTCGAAGTTTATCTACACGCGTTTCGACACCACATTCCCCGTCCATCTTTCGCGCCAGGTGATTGAAGGAGCGCGTCGCGAGAACTGGGACCATGCGGTTACCGTACTTCCATGCGGGCATTACACGATGGGTGAGTTCCCGTTCAAATACGTGACCGGATATCAGATTTGTTCTTTTGTGAAGCGAAATTTATAGCGGCGAATCTCTTAAAGGACGAAGAAATGAGTTGCCGCCCCATTCTCAGAGCCGTACTGCTCCTTCAGTGTGCACTTTTTCTCGCCGTCAGCGCTTTCGCTCAGGGACAGACTCAAGGGGCAGCTCCACCGCAGCGGCCAGCCTTGATGGTGGACCCGGTTATGCCGCCTCAAACAGGCGATCCGTCTTACAGAGGCAGCGTGCCCCAGGGGCAGGCAACCGCTACTGCCATTCCGCTCAGTTTAGGCGAGGCGATTCGTCGAGGGCTGAAAGCGAACCTGGGTTTGCTGACAAGTGCAGAAGCAAGCCGCGAGTCGCGGGCACAGCGGCTGCGGGCATTGAGCGCCTTGCTGCCGAAGCTCACTGGCCAACTCAGCGCTACTGAGCAGCAACTGAACCTCCAAGCCTTGGGCTTCCTCGTTTCGTTCCCGCCAAGCGCTGGCTTTTCAATCCCGTCGATCGTTGGACCGTACGGATACCAGACCGCGGCAGTCAACGCGCAGATCTCGCTTTTCGACTACAGCGCCATCAGCAACTTCAAGGCGTCCCGGGAGAACATCAAAGCGTCAGCGCTGTCGGTCCAAAACGCTCGGGATCTGGTGGCGCAGGCGGTCGGCAACGCGTACCTGCAGATTATCGCCGACGGTGCGCGAATCACAGCCACACAGGCGGAAATAGATGCGGATAATGCTGTGTACACGAATGCCGTCCGCCGCCACGATGCGGGTACCGCCATCGGCATCGATGTATTGCGTTCGCAAGTTGAGCTGAAGCAGCGGCAGCAGACCTTGATCGCAGTAAAGAATCAGTTCGAGAAGGACAAGTTAACTCTGGGCCGCGTAATTGGGCTAGCTTTGGGACAGGATTTTACTGTCGCCGACCCGGCGCCCTCGGTGCCGCTTGAAACCATGAGCCTGAAGGATGCTCTGGAGAAAGCGTATGCACATCGTGCGGATTATCAGGCTTCAAAATCCCGTGTCGTCGCCGCTGAATTTACTCTTCGCGCGTCCAGAGCCGAGCGCTACCCGACCTTAACAGCCAACGGATACTACGGCGATCAAGGTCTTCGCCTCTTCACGAACTCTCACGGCGTATTCAGCGCCACCGGTGCGGTTCAATTCAACATCTTCGATGGCGGACGGATCAAAAGTGACATCCTCGAAAGCAACTCCGAGTTACAGAACCGTCGCAACGAACTCGAGAACCTGCGGGGCCAAGTCGATTACGAAGTCCGGAACGCTCTTCTGGATCTGACGGCCGCAGGTGCGCAAGTCGACGTGGCGAAGAGCAATGTCGAGCTCGCCAATCAAACGCTCACCCAGGGGCGGGACAGATTTTCCGCGGGAGTTACCAATACGGTGGAAGTTGTTCAGGCGCAGCAGGCTGTTGCTGACGCAAATGAGAGCCTGATCTCGGCTCAATACCAGTACAACGTCGCAAAGGTTGCATTGGCAAGAGCTCTCGGCCTCGCGGAAGAGAACATGGCGCTGTATTTCAATGCCAAGCCGTAACGGCTGAGATTCGCTATTTGTCGATGAGGAAGTTACCAACGAATAGCGTGTCGATGCCCGACGAATAGAAACTACGCAAAGCGTCTCGGGGCGTGCAAACGAGCGGATCTCCGAAAAGATTGAAGCTGGTGTTATATAACAGCGGCAGTCCGGTCGAGCGTCCCGCCGCGTTCAGCAGAGAGTGGAACATCGGATTCTCTTCCCGTCTTACTGTATGCACTCGGACAAGGTCATCCTTCCCGAGAACAGCAGTGGCAAGAGCGTTGCGATATTCGGGCCTGACCTTCCCGACAGTAGCCAGATAGTTCGCATTCGGCCCAACTTCGAAATACTTTTCTGCAAGTTCTGCGGGCACGGACGCTGCGAATTTTCGGAACGTCTCGCGATGCTTGATGTAAACGTTCAGATTTTCCGTCGAGTACGGATTTTGAGGCGAAGCAAGAATACTGCGATTGCCAAGCGCACGCGGTCCAAATTCGGTGCGGCCTTGCATCCATGCCACTACCTTGAAGTCGTTGAGAGCCTGGACCGCCCGGTCGATGAGTTCGCCTTCGGTCGGTATAAACAGGAACCTTAGCTTGCAGTTTTCAAGCACTTGCTTGACAGCTTGCGGCGAGTAGGAGGCGCCAAGGCATAATGTTCGAAACGGAATCCTCTCTTCTTGGCCGTAGTAGTTATGCCAGGCGTAGAGAGCCGCCCCAATCGAGGTGCCCGAATTACCTCCGACGGGCTGTACGTGAGCCCGCGCATACTTCGTTTCTAAAGCCCGCACCAAAAGGCTGTTCAACGACAGACCACCGGCAACGCAAACATCTTCGGCATCTCCGAGGATTGTCGTCACCGCCTCTTCGACGGCCATCTGTACGCTTGCCGCCAAGTTCGCCTTTGCCTCTTCCGGGAGCGGCTCGTGAGGCGCGAGTCCACATTCCTCGTAGAAGCGGGCGCTAAACCCACCGCGCGTCAATTCATCGGCGTCCAGGTAACTCCGGTCGAAACGAGGCCACCTAGATTCATTCCAACTCAGGATGCTTACGAAAGGTTGCGAGGAACGCGGGTTCCCCTAACGTCGACAACCATTGCACCTTGTGCTCATCACCGCGCGGCTCGAACCCGACCAGCTCGGTGACGCGGTTGAACAGATCGCCGAAAGAATCCGGGAAATACATCTCCCGGACGGGCGTGATCCGGTTTCCAAGGCCTTGGTAAAGGACGGCGGAGCGGTAGTCGCCCGCCCGATCGACACTCAACACCTTCGCTTTTTCAAACGGTGAGGTGTAATACGCCGACGCTGCATGCGCATGGTGATGCTCAACCACGACGATTTCACTTTGCGGAAAGCGGGAGCGCAGTTCCAGTTGCGCTGCACTCTCGGAGGTGGTCGTAAACCTTCGCGCAATCGCAACGCAGTCGATCTCGTTGAGCCCGATTCCGGCGATGTCGAGCGCCTGCCCGAAAGCTTCTTCCGGGAAGGTTCCCGGACGGTCGTGGCGTGAGATCTTCTTCTGTTCAACGGCCGAAACGAGTTCTCCGTTCTTCACTACGCAGCAGGAAGGATCGCTAAGCAATCCACCCAGGCCTACGATCGTTTTCGACATACCTTAGACCTTCCGCAGCCTTGCCAACGTGCGCTCACGGCCGATACAGGCGAACACAGCGAAGGCGCTCGGCCCTACCGATTGACCGGTGAGCGCCGCACGACTCGCGTTGATCAGCACGCCGGCTTTGACGCCGCGATCCGCTGCAAGCTTGCGTAATTCAGCTTCGACGCTCGCCTCCGAAAAATCCGGGTTCTGTTCAATGCGATCGGCGAGTTCATGCAGCAGTTCGCGCGCACCGGGCACATCCAACTTCGCCAGCGCCTGCGCTTCTGTGGGGAAATCATCAGCAAAGTACGCTCGCCCTCTGATAGGAAAGTCGAGCAGCGTGGAAAAACGCGCACGAATCGTATCGACCACTTTCGCAAAGAATGCGTCATCACCAAACGGCTGCAGGTGGTGGTCTTCAAGCGTCCTCTTCACGAGTGGAACCAGTTTCTCGACGGGAACCGAACGGAGATGTTGGCCATTCAGCCACATGGCCTTCGGATCGATCGGGTCTGCGTCGCTGAAGTTGATGACGGCGTTACTCCGGTTCACACCTTCGAAGCTGAAAGCGCTTGTCAGTTCTTCGAGCGACATCTGCTCACGATTATCTTTGGGCGACCAGCCCAACAAACACAGAAAGTTAATATATGCCGGCGCGAGGAATCCGTTGTCGCGGTAAGTCATAACGCTGACAACCGGCCCGTGTTTCCGCTTCGATAACTTGGCGCCATCAGGCGCAATCAGGAGCGGCAGGTGGGCAAACTTGGGAATTGCGCCGCCGGCAGCTTGAAACAGCAATAAGTGCTTAAACGTGTTCGAGAGGTGATCTTGCCCTCGAATGATATGGGTGATGTTCAGATCGATATCATCCGCGCAGGAAGCCAGATGGTAAGTCGGCATGCCGTTGCTGCGAAGTAGCGCGAAATCTTCGACGTCATTCGTCAGCTTCGTTTGCGTGCCGTAGACTTCGTCGGCAAACATCAGTTCGTAACCCGGCTCCCGATTCACCCGGAAACGGATAACGAAAGGCTCGCCACTTCCCGCCCGCTTGACGCTTTCCGCTTCGGACAGCGCCCGCATCTCCGGGTTGCACAACCACTGCCCTTCCGCCTGAGATTTATCTTCTCCGGTTGCAGGGGTGAAATCCCGATACGCCAGACCTTTCTCGAGGAGGTCGTACGCAAACTTCCGATGCAGATCGAGGCGCTCGGATTGTCTGTAGAATTCGTCCCACGGCAAGTCCAGCCAGTTCAGCCCTTCGTAGATGGAATTGAGAGACACTTCCGTGTTGCGATCGACATCGGTATCGTCGATTCGCAAGACCATAGTTCCCTTATTTCTGCGAACGTAAAGCCAATTGAAGATGAACGTGCGCGCGCTGCCAATGTGAAGATACCCCGTTGGCGAAGGCGCAAATCGAGCCCGGATCATGAAGCTTCAGTTTACAGAAGCAGTCTCTTCCCCCTGCTTGCCCGAGAGGGTCCGGTAGAGATTGGCGAAGCGTTCCAGGTCCAGTTGTTCGGCGCGCAGGCCCGCTTCCGGCAGTGCGTCAATCAAGGCGCCGTAGTACGGCCTCAAATTATTCCGCAGGGTTTTTCTCTTATGCGTGAAGCACCGTCCGACAAATTTCAATAGCTCTCGCCGATCGTCCCGCACATAAGCTTTACGACGCAGTCGAACCGCCCCCGAATCCACCTTGGGCGGTGGAGAGAAGGCGCTCGGCGGTACCCGGCACACCAGTTCGGCATCGCAAACAAGCTGGGTCGCCACCGTCAGGTAACCGTAATCCCGCGAGCCGGGTTGCGCGAGTAGCCGTTGAGCAACTTCCCATTGCATCAGGAAAACGGCAATCCCGAACCGTTCATCCAGATCAAGGAACTTTTCGACTATCGGAGAGGTAATGTAATACGGCAGGTTTCCAGCGACCGCGGCCGGACCCCATTGCGCCAGATCCGTCCCGAGAACGTCGCCTTCGTGAACGTGGAGACGCGATTCCGCTGCGAAGTGCCGCTGCAGATAGCGCACAAGAGACGAATCCAGCTCGATCGCGTGTAGTTCGTCAGTCTTCTTCAGAAGGTGGCGTGTTAGCGCGCCCCGTCCCGGGCCGATCTCCACCACTCGCGGCGTATGCTCACCGCAAACAGCGTCCGCCAATCTCGCCAAAATATCTTCGCTGACAAGGAAATGTTGTCCAAGATGGGCAGGCAAGCTCAAGTTTAAAACAGAAATTGACCTTGCCCGGCACGAGTTTGCGTCTATGAGGGCGTGAACTGGCTCATCTATCTAGCCGCGATTGCCGCGGGCGCCGCGAACCCCGGTCAGTCGGGCACCAATGCCGAACTTCGAAAGTCCCTCGGACAACCGGTGTTTGCCACCCTTTGGGTTTACATCTCGGGACTCGTGGGCGTGCTCCTCATCCAACTGATTGTTCGCGAGGCCTGGCCCGGTGGACAAAAGGTGGCTTCGGCCCCCTGGTGGGCCTGGATGGGCGGTTTCATCAGCATCGCTTCTACTGTCGCGGGCCTGATGCTGGCGCAACGGCTCGGCTCCGGTGTTTTTACAGGTATCAGCCTCACCGCTTCCCTCACGATGTCCATCATCCTGGATCACTTTGGCTGGATCGGATTCAAAGTTCACCCTGCTTCCTGGCCTCGCATCCTCGGATGCTCTCTAATGGTTTTCGGTTTGTGGCTGGTATCGAAGTTCTAAAGCTCGCTGATCTTCGTTTCGTTGCAGCCAGGCCCGGGGCATGCTCCTCGTTCTTCGGGCTGATACTTGCCTTTTCCTTGATCGTCTTTGCTCTTCTGCCGAGGATCCCGGTTGCAGCTCTTGCATTGCGGCTCCAGATTCGGCTCTTCCTCATTTGCTTCTACAACATCGTCGTAAAGCATGACTTCCCAGTGCTTCGCTCCGTCGCACACGATGCTGGTATCGACGCTATCGACGACTTGGTTATAGAAACCCTTTCTGTGACCGATTTCCAATTGCGTGTGTGTGGCGGCAGGTGCAGGCTGACGGCAGACGCCGGGGAAAGCATGAGCGCACACCCAGGTGCCGCCCACGGCTGTATCGTTCCAGAAATTCGCAGGAAAGCCACTCGACCAGGAAACGTCCTCGCGGCTCCCGCTCCAGATCTTTTTGGCCCCAATCGCGTCCCGTAGTTCCTGGTCGGGAGCTACACCGTGCAGTGCAAAGAGGTCGACATTCTGGTAGTGTGCGCTGTTCCGGCGTGATCGTACCGTGGGTTCCGGCCCCGCGAGCACCTTTGTGTTTGTATCTTCCGTTTTCTTCTTGGTAGACGCACGGACCTTGTAGGGATGGTAGTGGCCATTTCCACGATCTTTGCTTCCTCTAAGATCTCCCGGGTCTTCTCCTCCAGAACCTCCAGAGCCTTTCATCTTCATCATGGGTTGTGCGACGGAGGAGGGCCGGTACGCGGGAGGGGTCGTCTGCAAAGCAGTAGCCGGCGCGAACGGTTTCAACTGCACCAGCTTCGGCTGCGCAGGCCGGTATACCGGGGGCGCGGAGGCGGCAGGGGAACCCATCTTGGCTTGCGCGGGACTGCCGGCGGGTCGGTAGACGGGAGGCGCCGCGGGGCGAGCGGGGGTAATGCCCGGTTCCGAGGGTGGCGGTCCTGCTAGAGCTTTGCGCTGCGTGACCGTCGCCTGTTCACGAGAAGCAGCGGGCCGATATACCGGAGGCGCACCCCGTCCGTTTGCCGGTTTTGGTTGCGCGGTGGAGGCTGGTGGTCGGCTCTTGCTCATGGGAGGTCCGTCCTGTGTTGTCCGAAGGATACTATGCGGCTGGCGTGGCGAGCGGAAGCAAACACAGCCACGCAGGCGTAAGTCAATTGTTAATAGACTCCAGGGTCTTGCGAAAGAACGTAGCCTTTCTCTAGCGATAACGGCTGAGGATAGTAACGCCGATCAGGGAGAATGTCTCGATTCGAAGCCAGGAACAACGCGTTTTCTTCCTTCGTAATGAGCCCGTCCCACGCGGCACTTGTAGTCCCTCCAAGAAAAGGCGTGTAAACAACGCGTTTTCGCTTTCGCAGCGCGTGCGCCCCAAGCCATGCTCCGAGGAAGGGCAAGGATGCTCCCGGCGGAAGTTGCTCGAGAGTCTCTGAAAGGAACGCAGGGTCCACAACTGCGCATTGCAAGGAGACAGCACTCACGGACCGTTGCTTCCAGGTCTGCCCGAAGTAGCCCGGATCGGTTTCCCTTCTACCGCGGTCAGGACTGCCACAAAGACCTGCGTACCCGAACTGCAGACCCGCTTCAAGAACTTCTCCCGCAGCATTCCGGATCCGGCCTCCGATCATAACCGTGTCCGGATAGAGTTCGAAAATCCCAATCGCTTCCCACGCCCAGTCGCCGCTGTCGAGAGCCAGATCGGCGCTCACGAAGCAAACCAGTTCGTTGCGGCTCGCCGCATCTGCAGCAAAAGGGGCAAGTGAGCGAGGATCCGCACGCAAATCTATGCTGTTCGGAGGAGCGCCGCCCGGAGCACCGGGACCACGTAGCATCACGTAAGTGATCGGCTTGGTATCGCTATGCTTGCGCGACAGGTGCCAGTGTGGCGCACCCGGAAAGAACGGGCTGTTCTCGATCGAAAAACGTTCTGCCATGCCCTTCGCTTTGAGGAAGCGGGAAAGAACCGCCTGCTGGGAAGTCATGATGTAGGACTTCGAATGCGCATCTTCGGCGGTGGAAGCCGGATGCATCCGCCAGCTATAGACCACCTCCGGGATATGCACCGCAGCGTGTCCGGCCGCTGCAAACTGAAGAAACAGGTCCCAATCCGGGCTGCCCTCCGTAGCGGGATCGGAATAGGCTCCCAGACGCAAAGCTTCCTCTCGACTCACGACTCCCAGGTGCGCGATATACGCAAGATTTCCGAGCAGCACCGGATCCCAATCCGGCTTGAAATACGGCTGTGAGACCCCGGCCTCGGTGACTTTATCTTCGTCCGTGTATAGGATCGGCGGATAGCCCGACAGTTGCAGGTGCCCGGCCACGACGGTCAACGCATCGGGATACAGTTGGTCGTCACCGTCAACCGGCGCTACATACCGGCCGTTTGCCCGCTCCAAACAGAACCGGAGCCCACGGATGATCCCAAGGTTCTCTTCTGACCGGTAGACCTTGATCCAGGAGCGGTGCCTGAGATCGTTCAGACACTCCAGGACTTCTCTTCGTGAGCAACCGTTATCGAGCACCACCCATTCGCAGTTGCCCTCCGCGTTCTGGCATTCAATTGAGTCCGCCAGCGCTTTCAGGTAGGCAACCGGACTACCGTCCCAAACGGCCGTAAGGATGGAGAGCAGACCCGGCGGTAGTGGAGCATGATAAATCTTCTTCCTGGCCTCAAGACGACGCGTGATCCAAACCCGATACTCACGTGTTTGAAGGTCAGGAAAATATCGCTGTCGCCGGCGCCGAAGCGATTGCCGGACCGAGCTGGCGATTCGCCTGATTGCCGTTCTTGCCGCGCGGAATTTGCTCACTTTTTACTAATTTTCCTGTTGTTATCTTTGGTAGGTAAGAAATGACGGAGCAATACGCGTCCGAACTCCGATTGGAAGAGCTCAAGGAGAAAATCCGTCACCTCGAGTCTGAACTGGCGCAGTCGAATTTCCGCATGACTCAGGTCCTTGAAGCCCTCGAGTCGCATGGGCAAAAGCTTCGCGCACAACAGACGTCTATCGCGCGGCTCGAGCGAATCCAGATGGAAATGATCACTGGACGCGCCTGGCGTGCTCTGCGCGCGGCAACAGATCTCGTCAAGCGCTTTGTTCCCGCTTCCCGGCGCTCCTCGTCCGATTCGGTAGCCCTCACGGAGAAAGTATCCTACCTCGTCTGTGATGAACCGTCCAGCAAAGACAAAACGCCGCGAAGCGGAATCATTACCGTCCGCGGATGGTGCCTTTGCGAAGGTGGTGTCGATTACGTCCAAGTGCGTGCGGCCAACCTCCCGCCCGTCGAAGTCAAGCCGTCCATCGCCCGGCCCGACGTCAAGAAAACGCATTCAGAGCTCGATACGACTGGGCGCTCCGGTTTTGCGGCCAATCTCGATTCCGCCCAACTGCCGAACGGGCCTCAAACCATCACCATCCGTCTCTTCTCGGAAGGGATCCCGGTACGTGAAGCGCAAACGTCTGTGCTCATCGATCACGAGAACGGGTTCTCTTCAAAGTATGACCGCTGGATCAAAGAGCTGGAAAAGCCGGACGAGTCTCTCGTCGGATTGCGGCTATCCGGCCTCGCGACCAAGCCTCTGATCAGTATCCTGATGCCGGTCTACAACACGGATCTTAAGGAACTCGAACAGGCCATCCAATCAGTCATTGATCAGTCGTACCAGCACTGGGAATTGTGTATTGCGGACGATGCCTCCCCTTCCCCCGGGATACGCGAGAAGCTCGAGAAGTTTGCATCTAAAGACAAGCGGGTCAAGCTGACGTTTCGGGAGCAGAACGGAGGCATCTCGGCGGCTTGCAACTCGGCCGCGCACTTAGCGGTCGGGGATTACGTGGCTTTTCTCGATCACGATGACACTCTGGCGCCGAACGCCCTCGCGCACGTTTGCGAAGCTGTCAACGAACTACCCGATGCGGACTTGATCTATAGCGATGAAGATAAGATCGACGGGCAAGGCAGGCGCTTCGACCCTTTCTTCAAGCCGGATTGGGCCCCGGACTTGTTGCTTTCCGAAAACTACATCTGCCACTTCCTGGTGCTCAGAAAGGATCTGGCGGAGAACATCGGCCGGTTAAATTCGGATTGCGACGGCAGTCAGGATTACGACCTGATTCTGCGGGCAACCCGGAGCGCACAAAGAATTCATCATATTCCGCGCGTGCTTTATCATTGGCGCGCGGGCGTGGCGTCAACGGCCTCGACGATCGAGAACAAGAGTTATGCCCTGGAGGCGGCGCGCAACGCTCTTGCACGCCACTGCCTGGAGATAGATCCGGATATTCGTGTTGAGCCCGGGACGGTTGTTGGACGCTGGCGGGTTCGCTACCCCGTTTCTGCCGAAGCTCGTGTCAGCATCATCATTGCTTCGGGCGGCAAAGCAGACGTCCTTCGAACGAACCTGGAAGGCCTCTTCTCAAAAACCAGATACCGGAATTTTGAAGTTGTTGTCATCGATAACTCGAAGGGGCAGGTGATCGAGAAGCTGATTCATGATTCTCAGTCCCACGCGACTGTACCGCTTCGATATATCGACTACCGTAACCAACCGTTCAACTACTCGAAAATCAATAACGAGGCGGCCCGCCATTGTGACAGCCCCATCCTGCTATTCCTGAACGACGATACGTCTGTCATTGCCGAAGACTGGCTGGACGCAATGGTGGAACTGATGGAGCGGCCCGAAGTAGGCGCGGTCGGAGCCAAGCTTCTGTACCCGAGCGGCACGATTCAACATGCAGGCGTCGTCATGGGGATCTTCGACAATTGCGGCCATGCCTTCAAGTCTCTCGACGGCAGCGTCAGCCACTATTTCGACTTTTCCGACGTCATCCGCAACGTGAGCGCGGTCACAGGTGCGTGTTTGATGACGAAGAGGCACATTTTCTGGCAGGTCGAAGGCTTTGACGAAAACGATTTCGCAGTCGCCTTCAACGACATCGACCTTTGCCTCAAAATCGGAAGCGCAGGATATCGTGTGCTGTACACGCCGCACGCCTTGCTTTACCACCACGAGGCACACTCAAAGACATCGAAAGACCTGGTACCTCATCCGCAGGAGGTGGCGCGAATGCGCGCCAAGTGGAACCAGGTAATCGCACGCGACCCGTACTACAGCCCGAATCTGACCCGCAACGACGAAGACTACTCGATCAGGACGCTCGATTAACGCTACTGCCGGTAAACGATTGGGGTGAAGCTGATGCTGATACCGCGGCTGATCGGTTGTGCAATGGCGAGAACGCTGGGAAAGTCCGGAACCGCGATGTTGTTGTATTGCAGGCGCGTCGTATCGCCTATGAACGAGGCGGAACCGTCGCGAACTTCGTAATCGGTGATTCTGCCCTTCCCATCCAGATTCAGCGTCAGCACAACGGAAGAGCGAAGCTGGAACGGAACGAGGTTTGCTCCCCAACGATCGGCATACATGATCGGAACTTCATAGTTCGAAACCCGGGTTGTCGTACCGATGGTGAATGAAAGCGCACCAAAAAGAATAATGCTGGAAACGAGACCTCCTGTAGCAGGGAGGGTGATGGGCCGCATTGCACTCGTCAAGGCGAAACAACCAGCGATTCCAGATCCGGCTGATCCTGGACCATGCTCCTTCTGCAATCGCCTGACGTTCACGGGAAGCAGCTACCAAAAGAGCCGTTCGCAAGTGAGCCGGCGCTTTCACAACAGGAAGATCCTGGAGGTTCGATCGCACCGATCGCATCTGCTCAAATTCGCTCGAACACGCCCGGCACTCCTTCAAGTGCCTTACAATCCGGGCTCGCTCGCGTTCACGCAGCCTCCCGTCGATGAAATGAGTGCTACGACGTTTGGCGATCCAGCAATTCATATGTGGTTCGTCCTAATACTTACTCCCTATGCAAGTACTTCCGCCAATCCAGGGTTGGCTTGTTGATTCAGCTCACGCCTTAATGCTTCCCGCCCGCGCAGAATTCGCGACTTCACCGTTCCAAGCGAGATCTGTAAGATATCGGCTATCTCCTCGTAGCTCATGTTCTGGATGTCCCGCAGAACCACGGCCGTCCGGAAAAGCGGATTGATCTTGGTTAGCGCCCGTTCCACAATGGCCCGGGTTTCACTATCCAGAGCCTGATCGTAAGGCGACCGGCCCGGATCCCGCGCTAATTCAATCGAGTAGTCATTATCCGGCCGATCTCGTTCAATCGGCACCTCGCGGCGGCAATGGCGTGCAAACCAGCGGCGATGATTATGTGCTTCATTCACCGCGATCCGATAGATCCACGTCCGTAAACTGCTCTGCTCCCGGAACGAATGAACGCTCCGAAATACTTTCAGAAACACTTCCTGCACTACATCGCAGGCGTCCGTCTGATTCCCCAGCAACCGGTAGACCATATTGAAGATCGGTTGCTCATAACGATCGATCAGCTCCTGGTAAGCACCATCGATACCGGCGCGAAGCCCTCGCAGAATTCGGGCTTCTTCTTCCGAAATCCCGTTCTGCGCGCCCGCCAGTATGGAGAGGCTACCCGAGTTCCCCGACAAGGAGTGCGCCATCGATTAGAATTCTACCCCTAATTGCCAGCCGACTTGACTACTACCTTAGACACCGCCGGGCTCCTGCCGGTTCCCGGACCCTCGCATACTTTCCGGTAGTACGCTTCATACTGCGGAATGATCAGATCTGTGCAAAAGCGCGCTGTGGCAGTGTTCCGGGCGGCTGCGGCCATTGTGCGATGTAGTTCCGCGTTTGTCAGCAGGTCGACGATTCTCCCTGCCTGGGACACGTGATCGCCCACTGGTTCCATAAACCCGTCCACGCCATCAGTAATCAGGTCCGGTACCCCGCCCGTACGAGTTGCTACCGGAGGTACACCGCAAGCCATCGCTTCGAGCGCCGCCAGGCCAAATGCTTCCGTTTCGCTGGGCAGATGCAGCACGTGAGCGTGGGGTATCAGCCGCTCCAGGTGGTCCTGCTTGCCGAGAAACGTCACCCACTCGCTGACCCCGAGTTCCCAAGCCAGCCGTTCCGCCGGTCCGCGATCCGGTCCGTCTCCGGCCATAATCAACTCGGCATCTACTTCTTTCCGGACCCTCGCAAACACCTGAATGCAATCGAGCACCCGCTTCACCGGGCGGAAATTCGAAACATGCAGAATGCGTTTCCGTCCTTTTGCTCTCGCCTCCTCATTTGGCTCGTAGAGCGAGCAATTTACGAAATTGTGAATCACCTCAATGGGATTTTGCACCCCGAAAAATTCGACTGTGCGCTGGCGCATGTACTCGCTGATGGTGGTGATCCCGTTCGATTCCTCAATCGAGAACTTCGTGATCGGGAAATAGCTCGGGTCTGAGCCCACCAGCGTAATGTCCGTTCCATGGAGTGTCGTAATGAACGGCAAGAACCGGTTTTTGGTCATCTGCTGGGCCAGCAGCGCGGAAATAGAGTGTGGAATAGCGTAGTGAACGTGGAGCAGGTCCAGCTTTTGCCTCTCAGCGACTTCCGACATCCGGGAAGCTAGTGCCAACGAGTAGGGCGGGTAGTGGAAAAGAGGATAGTTCGAAACCTCTACTTCGTGATAGAAGATGCCGGGAGTGCCCATGTCCAGGCGAATCGGTGACGCATAGCTAATGAAGTGCACTTCATGCCCCCGACGCGCGAGTTCGAGCCCGAGTTCAGTGGCAACGATCCCGCTGCCTCCGTAGGTGGGGTAGCAAGTGATGCCGATCCGCATGGTTCCAGTATCAGCCGGAATCGCGCTTTTTGGGTTCAACGGCCTGGATCAGACAGTCAGTACTATCTTCCCGATGTGTTCGCCGCTCTCCATGCGCTCGTGTGCCAGGCGCGCCTCCCGGAGTGGGAACGTTGAATCGATAAGCGGTTTAATCCATTGCTTTGCGGGCAGTGACGGCCAGATCGCTTCCAGAAGCCGGCGGGCCACCTTGCCCTTTTCTTCCTTCGAGCGAACACGCATCGTAGAACCCATGATTCGCGCGCGCTTCCCCATCAGCTTCCCGAAATCCAGCGACGCATGACGGCCGCCCTGGGTGGCCACGACGGTGATTCGACCCTCCTGGGCAAGAACATCGAGATTTCGATCCAGATAGGGACCACCCACCATGTCCAGCACGACATCAACGCCTCGATTCGCCGTGAGACCCTTCACTTCGGCCACGAAATCCGATTCCCTGTAGTTGATGGCATGCTGCGCCCCCAAGCGAACACAAGCTTCCGTTTTAGCGTTGCTTCCGGCTGTCGCAAACGGGATGGCGTCAAGCTGGCGGCTCAGCATAATGGCCATGCTGCCGATTCCGCTGGTTCCGCCGTGGATCAACACTGTTTCGCCGGCGGTCAATCCCGCTCGCGTCGCCAGGTTGTCGTATACGGTGAACAGGTTTTCGGGTAGCGTTGCCGCTTCGGCGAAACTCCAGCCCTCCGGGATCGGCAACACCTGCTGGACCGGCGCCAGGCAGAACTCCGCATACCCGCCGCCGCTCAGAATCGCGCAAACGGGGTCTCCGGCCCGGTATTGAGAAACGCCCTCGCCGACCTTTTCCACGGTGCCTGCAACGTCCAGACCCGGTATGTCCGAAGCTCCCGGGGGCGGCGGGTATTTGCCCTGCCGCTGCATCACATCGGCGCGCGCAACGCCCGCAGCTCGCACCCGAATCAGCACCTCCCCACTCTGCGGCTCCGGCGTGGCGCGTTCGGCGGCCCGCAGTACGTCCGCGCCGCCCGGCGAAGAGATCTCGATGGCAATCATGCTTGTCCAATGCTATCTTCGATTTTTCCCTCAAAGAATGACTGCAATCGATATCTCCAGCTATGCAGGCCTGAGCGCTATGGTGCTCTTAACGGTCAACATTCTGCTTGGTCTCATCTTGTCGGCGCGCTATAACACCGTTCGACAGTGGCCCCATCGCAAGCTCCCGATCTTCGACATCCATAACTGGACCGCTTACATTGCGTTCGGGCTCATCTTGTTCCACCCGACGATCTTGTTGTTTTCGAGCACTGCCGGATTTGTTCCGCTGGACATCGTCTGGCCCCTGCATTCACCGAAACAGACGCTCTACAACTGCTTCGGAGGACTGGCGTTCTACTCGGTGATCTTCGTCGTTGTGACCTCGTATTTCCGATCGAAGCTGGGTAGCCGGCTCTGGAAGAAGCTCCACTTCGTGTCGTACGCAGCCGCGTCGTTTGTGTTCGTGCACGGCATTCTGATCGATCCCAACCTGAAAGGCCAGCCGCCAGACTTTCTGGACGGAGAGAAAGTGCTGATCGAAGGCTGTGCGCTACTGATCGTTGCGGCTACGATTTGGCGAATCCGCTACCGGCCTAAGAAGCGAAGTCTGGTTGCGTCCATCAATAAAATTGACTATGAAGCGGTGTAAGCCGGCCTCTCTCGTCGTTCTCTTCGCTGCGTGCTCACTTTCGGGTCAGGATCGCGCAGTCGATGCGTTCCTGAATCAGCTCGAATGGCGCAGCATCGGTCCGGCGGTCATGGGGGGACGCATCTCTGATATCCGCGGCATCGCCGGAGATCCGGCGCTCGTGTATGTTGCTGCGGGCTCGGGCGGTCTCTTCCGGACCAACGATGCCGGAACCACCTGGACGCCGCTATTCGAGCGCCAGAGCACCATCTCCATCGGGGCGATCGCCGTCGATCCCAAGAACCCGAAGGTCGTGTGGGTCGGCACCGGCGAATCGAAGGTTCGCAACAGCGTTTCCTTCGGGGACGGCTTGTACAAGTCGGAAGATGGGGGCGCGACATGGAAGCGCGTTGGCCTGGAGAACACCGAGACCATCTCGCGCATCGTGATCAATCCCCAGGACACGAATAAAGTTCTGGTGGCTGCCGTTGGTCATCCGTTCGGGCCGAACGAAGATCGCGGAGTTTTCGCGACGGACGACGGCGGAAAAACCTGGAAGAAAACACTCTTCATCGACAACGCACACGGCGCAGTCGGGCTCGAGCTGGACCCGTCAGATCCCAAGGTGGCCTACGTCGGGATGTGGCATTTCGATCGCAAGCCCTGGACCTATACGAGCGGAAGTGAAAACGGCGGTGTGTTCCGGTCCCGCGACGGCGGTCAAACCTGGCAAAAGCTGACGAACGGATTGCCCAAACTCATGGGCCGCATCAGCGTCAAGGTATCGCCGCGTAACTCCAAGCTGGTCTACGTGCTCGTTGAGTCGAAAGAAGGCACGCTGTTCCGGTCGAAAGATGGAGGCGAGAGCTTCGAGAAGCTGTCGAGCGATCGTGAACTGATCGGACGCGCCTATTACTTCACCGACCTTCGAGCGGCTCCGGACGACGAGAACCACATCATCGTACTTTCCGATGCGCTGCTCGAGTCGCGGGACGGCGGCCAGCACTTTTCCCGTATTGCAGGGAGCGTCCACGGCGACCTTCATGCCCTGTGGATCGACGAAAAAGATCCGCGACGCATGTGGGAGGGCAACGACGGAGGCCTGGCAGTCACCTACGATGCCGGGCATCATTGGGAGCAGATCAACAACCTGCCGCTCGGGCAGTTCTACCATGCTTCGGCCGACAACCGGAAGCCCTTCTACAACGTGACTGTCGGAATGCAGGACAACGGCAGTTGGACAGGTCCCGGCCGGACTCGTGAACCGGCGGGCATCTTCAACGACGATTGGCGCATGTTGAATCCATTTACCGGGTTCAACTCGCTGACCGATCCTGATGATCCCGATGTCGTTCTCACCGAGCAGCCGGGCGGCGCGTTGTTGCGCAACGATCTGCGCACGCGCGAGCAGCAGGCCATCAGTCCACAACCCCAAAGCTTTGCCGGCGCGCCGGCCAGTGCCATGAAGTATCGCTTCAATTGGGACGCACCGCTTCTGCGTTCGCCTCACGGGAAAGACACCATTTACCTCGCAGGCAATGTCATTTTTCAATCCGCTGACTACGGCAAGAGCTGGGAAGCGATCAGCCGCGACCTGACCAACCACGACGTTTCGAAGATGGGGAACGTCGGCGGGCCTATCTCCACCGACAACTCCGCTTCCGAAGTCTACGGAACCATCACCGCTCTCTCGGAATCACCGGCGAAGCGTAATGTGCTTTGGGCGGGAACCGATGACGGAAATGTCCAGGTAACGGTCAATGGCGGCGGAGCGTGGACCAACGTAGCCCAGAACATCAGCGGCATGCCACCCGCCTCGCCCGTGTCTCACATCGAGGCTTCGAAAGAGAACGAGCAAACCGCGTACGTGTCGTTCGACCGCCACATGTTCGACGACATGCATCCCTACATCTTCAAGACCGCGGACTCCGGCAAGACCTGGCAGCCGATCGTCGCCGGATTGCCGGACAAGGCCTTCGTCTGGATTGTCCGGGAGGATCCGCGCAATCCTTCTCTGCTCTACGCCGGCACGGAACTAGGCCTCTATGCTTCATTCAACCGAGGCTCGAGCTGGGTTCCGCTTCACGGCAAGAACATGCCTTGGGCGATTGCCGTGCGCGACATATTCGTTCATCCCGAAACGAACGACCTGATTGTTGCAACACACGGAAGAAGCTTGTGGATTCTCGACGACGCGGCGCCTTTGCAACAGCTCGCAGGCAACCCTCCGGATGCTGGCTGGATAAAAATCCGGCCGGCCGTTCGCTTCACAACCCGCGCTACGCGGTTCGGGTTTGGCGATAAGACCTTTACCGGGCCCAATCCGGCCTACGGCGCTCTGCTCAACTACTACCTGGAGAAGCCCGGCAACGATCTACGAGTTCAGATCCTGGATAGTAACGGATCGGTAGTGCGAACACTCCCTGGTCCATCGAAAGAGGCCGGGGTTCATCGGGTTACCTGGGACCTGCACTACGCCGGACCGGAAGGGCAAACAGGCGGAGGCGATCGCCGCGGAAGAGGCGGCCCGCAAGGACCCCAGGCGTTGCCCGGCACTTATACCGCACGCTTGACAGTCGATGGCACTCGCTATGACTCCAAATTCGAAGTCGCTCTCGACCCCGAGCTGCATGTGGACGTCTCTGACCTTCAGAAGGAGTTCGACGTAGCCACCGAACTGCGCGACATGCAGAGTTCGGTCAACGGTGTACTGGCCCGGGTAGCCGGCCTTCGCAACTCCGCGCCCGATGTCGCCCGGCAAGCATCAACGCTTCTTACGCGTCCGGCCAATCTTCGCGGCGAAACCGGTCCCAGGCTGAAAGAGAATCTGGAGGCGCTGGCCACGATGGTAGATAGTGTGAACGCCGCGCCTACGCAAGCGCAGATGAAGTACTTCGAGGAATTGAAAGCGCAGTTCCAGGATGCGATGAAGCAGGTCAATAACCTGCTTGGCAGCACCGGCGCAGCGCCCTTGAATTAAGCCGCAGCTTCGGCGGGAGCGGTCCTGCCGGACCGTCCGGCTCTCACCCACTTGAGAATAGAGAACACGCTGACGACAAGGCAAAGCGCAGCTACTGTTCCGACCGACCACTTGAATACGGGCGTGTTGATGAGTCGAAGAATGGCTCGCCCATATTTGACCGCGAGCAGGCTCAGTACGATGAAACGGATCAGTCTCGAAACAAAGACTATCGCCAGAAGTTTTACCCGCGGATAAGCTAGCGCGCTCACGGTCGCAACAATCGCAGTAAACGGGAATGGCGGAGGGCCCAGGCACGCGAGAGCAACGAAGAAGCCGCCCCTCTGGCCGACTTTCTTCTTGAGGTACCCAAATCTCTGCTCGCCGGTGACCTTCTGAACGCCGGTCTCGCCGATTTTTCGGCAAACCAGATCAAGCAGCAGCGCTCCCGTAGTGGATCCGACCGTGGCAGAAAGCACGTAGATCCACGCCTGGGTGTGATGCCTGGCCGCTAGGATGATGACAAGCAGATCGTTTCCGATAGGAAGGAAGAGGAACGATGAGTCCATCACCCCCATAAAGAACGGCCCCAGGTAGCCCAGATGAAGGAGCAAGCGGAGCAGATGCTGAAAAAAGCTGGACAAGAGGTGATTGTAGCTAGAAGCGAGTCGAGTAAGCTAATCCTGATGTTTACCTCCGTCCGCAAACTGGTTCTGTTCTGCGCGGCCACTACCTGCCTCACCGTTTCCCTTGCGAGTCCGCAAGACTCGCCCAGGCCGACGCTTCCCTCGAACCGGCAAGCCCGGATCCTGGTGATAGGGGAGACCAAAGGTTATGAGCACGACTCCGTTCCGAACGCTATGGCCACAATCTGGAAGATGGGTCATGAGTCGCGGCTCTGGGACGCTACTCTGCGTACGGATACCGAACTGCTTTCAAAGAGACTGCCGAAAGAGCGCAATGTAAAGCCGCTGAGCTACTTCGACGCAGTCGTGTTTGCCAGCACCACGGGCGAACTGTCGCTTTCGGACGATGCGAAGACCGACCTGCTTTCCTTCGTGCACGAGGATGGAAAGGGATTTGTCGGTGTTCACGCCGCCTTGGACACGAACTATAAATGGCCTGAGTACGGCGAAATGATTGGAGGCTATTTCGACGAACACCCCTGGACAACTTTTGCCGCTCCGATCGTCGTGGAAGACCCGAACTTTCCTGCCGTGCGCCATTTCCCGCACGCATTTACCAAGCGCGATGAGATTTACCAGCCGAAGTCCTGGTCTCGCGACAAAGTGAATGTACTGCTCAGCCTCGACGCGAGCAAGCTCGATTTGAAGAACCCGAGAGTCCATCGAACAGATCGCGATTTTGCCGTTGCCTGGGCAAAGACGTATGGCAAAGGGCGTGTTTTCTACTCAACGTCTGGGGCATACGACGGAGTCCTGGGACGATCCCGACATCCAGAAGATGTACTTCGAGGCGATCAAGTGGGCTTTGGGTATGACGGAGGGCAGCACTGCGTCTCACCCTAAACCGGCAGTTCCCTAATCGGCTAATTCGAGGGAACAGTTACCAGGTCTGAGGCGGCACGCTTCAACTGCCCGCAAGCCGCGTAAATATCCCGCCCGCGGGGCTTTCGGACGAAGCAGGGCACCGATCGCCGAACTATGTTCTGGAAGCTCTCCACCCTCTCCGGCAATGGAGTTTCAAAACGGATACCAGGCCCTGGATTGAGGGCAATCAGGTTGACCTTGCAATTAAGATTTGCAAGCAGGCGCACCACCCGTCTCGCGTCCGCGTCGGAATCATTGACATCCCGCAGCAACACATACTCGAAGGTCAGCTTTTCCCAAGGGCGCAAGGGATATTCGCGGCACGCTTCCATCAGTTGATTGAGGTGGTATTTGCGCGTGATCGGCATAAGAGCCTGCCGTTGTTCCTCGGTTGACGCATTCAGCGAGATCGCGAGCTTCGGCCGGACATCCGCCTTTGCCAATTCGTACATCTTCGGAACAATTCCCGAGGTGGAAACGGTGATCCGCTTGGGAGACATGCCGATGCCGTGTTCGTCCGTCAGCAATCGGGTCGCTTTCAGAACGTTCTCCAAATTGAGGAGGGGTTCGCCCATTCCCATCATCACGACATTCAGCCGCGAGTCGTTCGGCGCCAGTTGATTTTCGCGAGCCACGTAGAGCACTTGCCCCACAATTTCTCCGGCCGTCAGGTTGCGTTCGAGGCCCATAAGAGCCGTCAGGCAGAACTTGCAATCGACAGGACAACCAACCTGGCTCGAGATACAAACGGTATTTCTACCGGGCTCGGGCATCAGAACGGCCTCAACCGTTCGGTTATCATTTAAGCGAAGCAGGTAGCGGCGCGTACCATCGTTCGAGTCGAATCGCTGTTCCAACGCCGGCAAACCCAGAGAATTAGTCGAAAATAGCTCTGTCCGGAGCGCTTGGGGCAGGTTGGAACACTCCGACAAATTAGCCACTTGTTGCCGGTACAGCGCGTCATATAGCTGTCTCGCTCGGAATGCTGGCTGCTGAGGCCCCAGCAGTTTTTCTAGTTCGGCAAGTTCCATACCGACCAGCGACTGGTCTCTAAGTACTTGCGGCATTTGAGTTTAGTGTAGCGTTTCTACACGTTGAAAGGTTGTTTGTCATGGTTGTTGCACTCCCCCAGGTCCGCCAGATTGAGCGAGCAGTTTTGCCGAACGGATTTCGGATTGTTACCGAATCTATGCCCTACGTTCGGTCCGTTTCGCTCGGAGTTTGGGTTGGTAGCGGATCCAGGGTGGAATTGGTGCCCGAGAACGGTCTTTCTCACTTTATCGAGCACATGGTCTTTAAAGGCACCCAAAACCGATCGGCTGAGGACATCGCCAAGTCGGTAGATTCAATCGGCGGGGGTCTGGATGCGTTCACGAGCAAAGAGCTGGTCAGCTTTAATACAAAAGTACTAGATGAGCACCTCCCGTACGCGTTTGATGTGCTCTCGGACCTGGTTCTGAACCCCTTATTCCGGGAAGAGGACATCGAGAAGGAGAAGGGCGTCATCCTTGAGGAAATCAAGATGGAGGCCGACCAGCCGGAATTTGTACTCCACGAGGCATTCATCGGGAATTTCTGGAAGGGGCACGGGCTCGGCAGGCCGATTCTTGGCACGAAAGAGACTGTCAAGAAATTCACCCGCGAGATGCTGCTGGACTACTACGGCCGCGTTTACTCCCCTGAGAACATCACCATCACCGCGGCAGGCAATCTGGAGCACGATGAAATCGTCAGGCTTGTGTCGTCCCGATTTGCGGGACTTTCCCCGCGTGAAGAACTGACTCTGGGTCCGCCGCCGAAAACCCACGCGCCGATCATTCTGAAGAAGAAAGAGTCGCTGGAGCAAGTGCACATCGCCATGGGCGTTCCCTGCTATCCTCTAGCGCACGCGCGCCGTTTTCCGCTCTATATTTTGAATACGGTACTCGGAGGCGGGATGAGTTCCCGGCTGTTCCAGGACATTCGGGAGAAGCAGGGTCTGGCATACGCGGTTTATTCGGAATTGAATCTGTTTAGCGATACCGGCTGCTTTACGGTATATGCCGGTACGGCCGCCGAGACCGCGAAAAAGGTTGTGGATTCGGTGGTAGGAGAGTTTCGCAGACTCAAAGACGAGTTGATCAGCACCGAGGAATTACGCCGGGCAAAGGATCACTTGAAAGGCTCTCTGATGTTGAGCCTTGAGTCGACTTCGAGCCGTATGTCGAATCTGGCTCGCCAGGAGCTCTACTTCAATCGCTTCATGAGCATGGATGAGATGCTGGAGAATATCGAGGCCGTAGACCGGGACGAAGTGCAAAAGGTCGCCCAGGAGTTCTTCCAATCGGAAGATATAGCCGTTGCGATCCTCGGCCGGCTAGGCGACCTGAAGATCTCCCGCGAGGATCTGGTCTGCTAAGGCTTTCAAGCTTCCATGTCTCAGTTGCTCTACAACACACCTGCTGGGATAACCGTTACGCGGACCGGCTCCAAAGCTCCTTACCGGCGAGGGCTCGGGAAGATGCTGAAGCGGCTCGATACCGAGCGCGGCGCTTATCTCTCTTCCGGCTATGAATATCCCGAGCGCTATTCGCGCTGGGACGTCGCGACCGTCACACCACCAATCCAGATCATTGGCCGCAACCGGACACTGACCTTCGAAGCCTTAAACGAGCGAGGGCAGCAGCTAGTCAAAATCCTTTCTGCGCTCCTCGGCGGGCACCCTCACGTGAAGAGCCGGATGCAAACGCACAATTCTGTTGCGTTTGAGTTGCATCCCTTAGCGGACAAATTCGCCGAGGAGGAAAGGAGCAAACAGCCGTCCTACTTCTCTCTGCTGCGGGCCATGGTTCACGAATTCAAAACTCCGCAGGATTCGAGATTGGTTCTGATCGGCGCGTTCGGCTACGACCTCCTGCTGGAGTTCGACCCTATCCAGCTTCGATTACCAAGGCCTGACACAAAAGATCTTCACCTGTTTCTTTGCGACGACATTTACTTCATGGATCGCAAGAAGGAGGTCATCGAGCACTACCAGTTTGACTTCGCGTTCGGCGAATTGAACACCGCCGGTCTCGAGCGTACGTCCCCGCAGATTGAGGGCAAAAAACCCGTAGAGGGGCACCCCGAAATCGTTTCCGATCACAAGCCGGAAGAGTATATGGCGAAGGTGGAAACGGTTCGCGAAGGCATGCGCCAGGGGAACTATTACGAGGTCGTGCTGCGGCAAACGTTTAGTGCTCCGTTTAGGCAAAGCCCTTCCGAATTGTTTCAGCGCATCCAGAAAACCAGCCCGAGCCCATACGAATTCATCCTGCAGATGGGCGATGAGCAGTTGATTGGCGCTTCCCCCGAGATGTTCGTCCGGGTGGAGGGCGATCGCGTGGAGACATGCCCCATTGCGGGAACCGCGCGACGCTCTGGCGATCCTCTTCGGGATGCTGAGAGCATTCGCGAACTGCTGAATTCGACAAAAGAAGAATCAGAACTGACCATGTGCAGCGACGTCGACCGGAACGACAAGTCCCGCGTCTGCATTCCTGGTTCCGTGCGCGTTATCGGCCGGCGATTGATCGAATCTTACGCCGGACTCTTCCACACGGTGGACCACGTCAAAGGTATCTTGCAGGAAGGCTTCGACTCGCTCGACGCATTCCTGACGCACATGTGGGCCGTAACGATCATCGGAGCGCCCAAGAAGGCAGCCGCCCAGGCGATTGAGGATCTGGAAAAGGACGCTCGCGGCTGGTACGGCGGCGCCGTGGGTATGTTGAGTTTGAACGGCGACATCAATACCGGCATCACGATCCGTACGGTCCATCTGAAAGACGGAATCGCTCGCTATGCCGCAGGCGCAACGCTGCTCTACGACTCCGAACCTGCGGCAGAAGATGACGAGTGCCGCCTGAAGGCGACGAATTTCTTCCGCGCCCTGTATCCTTCCATCGCTTCGGGACCTCCGGCCTACTTGACGCGCCGCGTGGGAGAGGGAGTCCACCTGCTCCTGGTCGATAACGACGATTGCTTCATCCACACCCTGGCGAACTACGCCCGGCAAACAGGCGCTCGCGTTTCGACATACCGGTCGAACGTCGCGCTCGAGGTAATCGAGAACGAAAAGCCGGACATCGTGCTTATTTCGCCCGGGCCCGCGCGGCCAGCCGATTTCGGAGTTCCAAGCCTGGTGCAGGAACTGGCGAAGCGCGAGATCCCGACGTTTGGTGTGTGCCTCGGGCTTCAAGGAATTGTGGAGGCCTTCGGCGGGAAACTCGACGTGCTGGAATACCCGATGCACGGCAAAGGTTCTTCCGTCACACACGAGGATGCAGGCGTCTTTCGAGGCATACCGACTCCTTTCCGTGTGGGCCGGTATCATTCGCTTTACGCCAATCGCGACAGCTTTCCAAGTTGCTTAGAAGTCACCGCTGAATCGGACGACGGCATCATCATGGGTGTCCGCCATCGCGATCTTCCGATTGAAGCGGTCCAGTTCCACCCTGAATCCATTCTTTCCCTCGAAGGGGACTGCGGCCTCCGCTTGATCGAGAATATGATCGAGACTTACACACGGACTGCCGTAGAGCGGCGTTAGCGCTTGTCTCAAGAAACACCACGCGTCGCCATCATCGGCGGCGGGCTCGCGGGACTCGCCTCGGCCGTAGCTCTCGGTTCAGCCGACTACCGGGTCTCTTTGTATGAAGCGCGCCCGTTCCTGGGCGGACGAGCGACTTCTTACACCTTGAATACCGGCGAGGAATCCGCGTCAACAACCATCGACAACTGCCAGCATGTGCTTCTGCGCTGTTGCGATAACCTGCTCGATTTCTACCGGCGCCTTGGCGTAAGGGATCGAATTGAATTTCATCGCGAGTTCTATTGGATCGAGCCAGGCGGCCGTGTTTCGGTGATGAAGCGCGGCCTGCTTCCGGCACCGCTTCACTTCACCGAATCGTTTGCGAAGCTGCGGTTCTTGTCCCTTTCGGACAAATTCAGTGTTGCGAGCGGGCTTCTCGCCGTTCGATACGAGTACGGGAAGCGCCAGGACCTTCATCGCATCACCATGATGGATTGGCTGCGGGAGAAAAAGCAGACTCCAGGTGCGATTGAACGATTCTGGCGTCAGGTGCTGGTGAGCGCGATCAACGAAGACTTGGAGACCATGGCCGCGATGCATGGGCTGCAGGTTTTCTATCTCGGTTTCCTCGCGCACGCAAGCGCTTACGAGATGGGCGTTCCCCGGGTGCCGCTCGGCGAACTGTATTCCGAAAAGTGCTGGACCGAGTATCCGAACGTCGAGATCAGCGAACGCGCTACGGCGCAAGGAGTCACCGTCGAGGACGGCAGGGTAAAAGCCGTGAAGGTGGGCGAAAACGCAGTCACAGCGGACGCATTTATTTTTGCTGTTCCGTTTGAGCGACTTGCAGCTTTACTCCCTGGAGTCGAGATGAATCTTAGTCCGTTTCGCCACTCTCCCATCACCGGAATCCATCTTTGGTTCGATCGCCCGATTACCGACTTGCCACACGCCACACTGCTCGATCGCACCATTCAGTGGATGTTCAATAAGGCCGATGGCCGGTACATTCAGTTGGTCGTGAGCGCTTCCCGCGGACTGACCGAGATGGGCCGGAACGACGTCATCGAACTTGCCGTGCGAGAGTTGCAGGACTTCTTCCCGGCCGTGAAAGAGGCGAAGCTCGAGCGCGCCCATGTGGTGAAAGAAGTGCGCGCAACCTTCTCAGCCACGCCTGAAGTGGAAGCGGTCAGGCCGTTGAACAAAACGTCAATCCCCAACCTGTTTCTCACGGGGGACTGGACGAAGTCCGGATGGCCATCGACAATGGAGGGCGCTGTGCGCAGCGGTTATCTGGCGGCCGAGGCGGTCACGGAAGCGCTTGGAAACAAGCAGCGCTTCCTGATCCGGAGCCCCAGCGAATCAAAGAACTAGCGCTGGTTCGCCTTTAAGACCTTCTTACGAAGCCGGATGGATTTGGGAGTGACCTCGACAAGCTCATCTTCTTTGATGAATTCGAGCGCCTGCTCCAGGTTCAGAATCTTAGGCGGAATGATGCGGATTGCTTCATCCGAAGTGGAAGCGCGCATGTTCGTCAATTTCTTCTCCTTGACGATGTTGACGTCCAGATCGTTGTCGCGGGAATTCTCACCGATAATCATGCCCTCATATACTTCGGTAGTCGGTGCAATGAAGATCGTTCCGCGTTCCTGAAGGTTGGAGATAGCGAAGCTTGTGGCCACACCGCTGCGATCCGATACCAGCGAACCAGTCGGCCGCATCTCAATATCGCCTTGCCACTCGATGTATCCGTGAAAGAGCGAGTTCATGATCGCCATGCCCTTGGTATCGGTCAGCATTTCGCTTCGAATACCGATCAAACCGCGCGAGGGCACATGAAACTCGAGCCGCACGCGGCCGGAGCCATGATTGATCATCTTCGACATCTTGCCTTTGCGCATGCCCATCTTCTCAATCACCACGCCGATAAATTCTTCGGGGCAGTCGATCGTTAGCAGTTCCAAAGGCTCGTGGAGCTTGCCGTCCACTTCGCGCGTGAGGATTTCGGGCTTGCCCACCTGCAGTTCGTAACCTTCGCGCCGCATCATCTCGATCAGAATGGCGAGTTGGAGTTCGCCGCGGCCCATCACCTTGTATGCGTCCGGTCCGCCCGCTTCCTCTACTTTGATCGAAACGTTGGTTAAGAGCTCCTTATCCAGGCGGTCGCGCAGATTGCGCGAGGTAACAAATTGCCCTTCGCGTCCGGCAAACGGCGAGTTGTTGATGCTGAACGTCATCGCGATCGTCGGCTCGTCGATCTGTATCTTCGGAAGAGCCTTCGGGTTTTCGGCGCTCGTGACCGTTTCCCCGATCGTGATACCTTCTACGCCCGCGATCGCAAGCACGTCTCCCAACCTGCCGACAGGTTCGTCGACCCGCTTCAGTCCTTCAAACGAGTAAAGTTTTGTGATCCTGGTCTTCTGAATGGACCCGTCGAGTTTCACGATGCTGACATCGTCGCCAAGCTTGAGCGTGCCGTTAAAAACACGGCCAATTGCCAGGCGGCCAAGATAGTCGCTGTAATCCAGGTTGGCGACAAGGAGTTGGAGTACGCCGGACGGATCGCCCTTTGGTTCCGGGATATGCTTCAGGATCGTCTCGAAGAGCGGAAGAAGGTTGTCGCTGTCCTCGCTCATATTCATCTTGGCGATCCCAGCTTTGCCGTTCGTGTAAACAACGGGGAAATCGAGCTGATCTTCCGTCGCATCGAGATCGATAAAAAGGTCGTAGACCTCGTTCAGAACTTCCTGTACCCGAGCGTCGGGCCGGTCGATCTTGTTGATGACCAGGATAGGAGGAAGCTTGGCCTCGAGGGCCTTCATCAGCACGTAGCGGGTTTGCGGCAGCGGACCTTCACTCGCATCCACCAGCAGCATCACGCCATCTACGATTTTCAACGCGCGCTCGACTTCGCCGCCGAAGTCACTGTGGCCGGGCGTATCGACGATATTGATCTTGGTGTGGCCAAAACGAACACCAGTCGTTTTTGCCAGGATGGTAATTCCACGTTCGCGTTCCAGTTCGTTGGAATCCATGACGCGGTCGGCGACTTCTTCATTCGCCCGGAAGATGCCGCTTTGCCGCAGCATAGCGTCCACCAAGGTTGTTTTTCCATGATCGACGTGCGCAATAATGGCAATATTGCGCGTGTCGAGAGAGCTATTTTCAACTGACATTCGTAACCTTCATGGTCTCACGCGAAGTCCGCGTGATCCCGGACAGTCGATTGTGGAATATAGTGTGGAGTAGGGTCCACATGCATGCAGACGATTCAAGTCGTTATTGGCGAGAAACTGCTCAAAGCCACAGATCGAGTCGCACAACGTACTAAACGGAACCGCTCAGAGCTGATTCGCGAGGCACTGAAAGAACATCTGCGGAGATTGGAAATCCGAACTCTTGAGGATCGCGATCGCCAAGGTTACGCCGCCCCGAGATCCACGCCTGGAGGAATCTGTCGATTGGGAGGCGCGAGGCCGCATGGCCGGCAGAATAGATCGGCGGAGATGTCCGGCTTTATGCGTTCGCTCCTCCAGACAAGAAACGACCGGTAGTGGTCCTTACGCGTGAGAGTGCGATCGCTTATCTGTCGACGGTCACGGTTGCCCCCATAACATCCACCATACGAGGAGTGCCCTCCGAGGTCGTCTTGAACGAAGACGATGGCATGAAAGCGTCTTGCGCAGTGAACCTGCACAATGCGATCACGGTTTCTCAGCAGCATCTCGGTAAGCGAGTGGCACGGCTAAGTGCTTCGCGAATGAGTCAGATCTGCGCTGCATTGCGCTTTTCGCTCGGCTGCGATCCTTCTTAAAACTAGTAACGCAGGCGCGGTTAGCAGCATATGCGAACCTGAAAGCGGAATGGCCACGCCCGACGAAGCACTTCCGACCGTTGTGATCGTAGGTCGTCCCAACGTAGGTAAGTCAACTCTTTTCAATGCAATTCTGGGAACGCGCCGATCCATAGTCGGCAACGAACCCGGAATTACCCGCGACCGAATTTACGGAGAAGCCGAGTATCATGGCAAGAAATTCGGGCTCATCGACACGGGTGGAATCATCCCGAACGATGCCGCTTTGATTCCTAGCGAGATCTTGAAGCAGGCACGCGTCGCCCTCGACATGGCCGCGCACATCATCTTTGTGATCGATGGGCGGACTGAGATCACCTCGGCCGATAGAGACCTGGCGCAACTACTTCGTCCTCTGGGGAAACCCGTTACGCTGGCCGTCAATAAGATCGACGCCAAGATCAGGGAAAGCCTTGTTCCGGAATTTTATTCTCTAGGCCTCGGTGATCCGAAAGCCAATCTCTGCCGAACACAAACTGGGTTTGGACGAGTTGCTCGGGGAAATCACAAAGCCGTTCCCGAAAGACGATAACTGAAACCCCGGAGGATGAAGACAGCGAGACGGCCGAAAGACGAATCAAAGTCGCGATCATCGGGCGTCCGAACGTCGGCAAATCGACGATGCTGAATGCGCTCGTGGGCGCGGAGCGTTCTATTGTTTCGCCGGTAGCGGGAACCACCATCGACGCGGTCGACGAAAGCGTGCGTGAAGGCAACACGACGTATCGCTTTGTCGATACCGCCGGTATCCGGCGCCGGGGCCGTACCACAGAAATGACCGAGAAGATGAGCGTGGTCATGGCGCGGCGGAACATCCGGATGGCGAACGTGGTTTTAATCCTGATTGACGCGACCGAGGGCGTTGTTAATTCGGATGCGACGATTGCCGGATATGCACACGAAGAAGGGCGCGCCGTCATCATCGTCGTTAACAAGTGGGATGCTGCAGGCGAAAAGAGCAAACGCGCGTTCACCGAAACCATCCGGGATGAGCTCAAATTCCTGGATTATGCGCCTATTCTGTTCGCTTCCGCCAAGAACGCCGAAGGCATACGCCGCATATTCTCTACTATCCGGCGATCCTACGATTCGGCTTCGAAGCGCGTCACGACCGGCGAACTGAACCGCTTCGTAGAGTCGCTGAAGTTCGAGAGTGACATCAAGATTTACTACATTACACAAGCGTCCGTGCGTCCGCCGACCTTCGTCGTGTTCACGGATAAAGCGGATAAGGTTCACTTCTCGATTGAAAGAGCGCTCACGAATCGCTTGCGCGAGCAATTCGGGTTCGACGGCACGCCTATCGTCCTGAAGACCAAACGGCGCTAGGCTAGATCTATGGCAACAGCGGTTCACGTGAGCCTGGCAGAGTACCTCAGCACCGAATACGAGCCGGATTGCGAGTATCTGGACGGTGTGGTTGAGGAGCGAAACGTGGGAAAGAGAAAGCACAGCAAGACGCAAGCGCTCCTGGCTGCAAAGTTGCAACGTGAAGTCCAATCCAGCGAATTTGATGTCCTAGTCGAGCAGCGCGTTCAGATTGCTCCAACGCAGATTCCGCGTCCCCGATATTTGTCTCGTCCCGGCTGATGACCAGGCCGAAGTGATCAAGAACCCTCCGGCGCTTTGGATCGAGATTTTGTCGCCGGAAGATCGCTGGAGCCGGGTGCAGGCCAAAATCGATGACTGCCTGCGATTCGGTGTGAGCACGTTATGGATCATCGATCCGTATTCGCGCCAGGCATGGTCGGCCACACAGACCCAAGCCATAGCAGAGATATTTGATGGCAAGCTGTCGGCCGGGCAACCGGCACTTGAAATCTCGCTGGAAGAGATCCTTCCCGAAGATTAGTAACTTCGCATTCGAAGCGCCTATCTACTTACTGAGTCCCAAAGGCTTAGGTACTGTGTTTGCCCGAATCCCATCGTTTACTCGTAGTCTCTAATCGGCTTCCTGTTTCGCTGATCCAGGAAGGTTCCTCATGGACAACAAAGCGGAGCAGCGGCGGTCTAGCTACCGCCATGGACTCCATCCTCAAAGAGGTCGGCGGCATCTGGATCGGCTGGTCTGGAATCTCGGGCGATACTCCACCCGAGGCGCTCGAATTACTGCGTAGAGAACAGTCGAGCATAGGCGTAGAGCTTCCTGCAGATATCCAGGAGAAGTTCTATGAGGGCTATGCCAACGAGGTGCTGTGGCCCCTATTCCATAGCTTCACCTCGAAGCTCCAGTTCCACGCCGATAACTGGGAAGCGTACAAAGAAGCAAACCGGCGATTTTGTGCGGCCGTGATGGAGGAGTATCAACCGGGTGACCGCATCTGGGTTCACGATTACCACCTGATGCTGCTCCCTGAGATGCTCCGGGAAAAACTACCGGACGCAGCTATTGGCTTCTTCCTCCATATTCCCTTTCCCGCTTCGGATGTCTTTGCGATTCTTCCGCGCGGAGAGGAGTTATTGCAAGGCCTCCTGGGCGCGAACCTCATCGGCTTTCAAACGCATTTTCATCTGCAGCACTTCCGTCAGTCGCTCCGGCGCATGTTGGGCATCGAAAGTACCGTTGATGGGATGGACATGCTGGGCCGGGAAATCCGATTGCAAGCCCTGCCGATCAGCATCGCGCCTCAGGAGTTCTCAGAAGCGGCACAGAAACCCGAGACGGTGGAACAGCTTGAAAAGCTACGCGGACAATACGAGGGGCAGAAGGTCATCGTAGCTGTGGACCGGCTGGATTACACGAAGGGTATTCCTGAGCGGCTGCAAACGTTCGAGCGCCTGCTGAAAGAGAACCCGAACTGGCGCGGCAAGGTGGTTTTGCTGCAAGTAGCGGTGCCTTCACGGGAAAACGTGGAGAGTTACCGGGATTTGCGGAGCCAGGTGCACGAACTCATCTCGAGCATCAACGGTGAATTCGGCACGCCGGAATGGGTACCGATTGTTTACATCCACCGGAACATATCCCGGCCCGAGTTGACGGCAGTCTATTCACTGGCGCATGTTGCCTGGATTGCTCCTTTACGCGACGGCATGAACCTGGTTGCGAAGGAATATGTCGCGTGTCATGAAGACGGCCGCGGAGTCCTGGTGCTGAGTTCCTTTGCGGGTGCGGCTGCTGAGATGGGAGAGGCTCTGCTCATCAATCCTCTTGACGAGGAACGCACAGCTCTAAGCGTGCTGCGGGCCTTGAACATGGGGGACGAGGAGAAACGAGATCGCATGCTGGCCTTGCACCGGCGCGTGATTCGCAACGACGTATTCGCCTGGGGCGAGCGTTTTCTCGGTGTTCTTGATGAGGCGTTGCAAACCCGAAATGCTCGCGGCCCTGAAGAACCTCCCCCATTGTCTTCGGGTGAATTGATTGGTTCCTACCGGAAAGCAGCTAAGCGACTGTTGTTGCTGGACTACGACGGCACCCTCGTTCATTTCGCGACCCGCCCGCATGAGGCACGCCCCGACGAAGAGCTGAAACGCATCCTGGCGAGCTTAACAGCGGACCCAACCAATCAGGTGTACGTCGTTTCGGGACGAAGAGCGGCAGATCTCGAACCTTGGCTGGGGTCCATCTCACAGCTTGGACTCTCGGCTGAGCACGGTGGCCGCTGGCGTGCGCCCGCGTCGTCCGAGTGGCAGGGTCGAAGAGCGGAAACAGGGTGGAAGGAATCAGTGCGCCCCATTCTGCAACACTTCGCCGATCGCATACCCGGGAGTTTCATCGAAGAGAAGGAGTTCGCGCTTGTCTGGCACTACCGCGCCACAGAGCCGGAATTTGGCGAGTGGCTTGGTACAGAGCTGGTTGCCATGCTGGAAGGCATGTTGGCGGAAACAGAGTTGCGCGCCTATCGCGGCAACAAGATCGTCGAAGTCAAACCAATCTGGGCGAACAAGGGAGCTTTTGCGCGTGAGTTGCTGCCCCCGTATTCCGACGAGGACTTCGTGTTGGGCATTGGCGACGACCGCACAGACGAAGACCTGTTCACGCAACTCCCGCCGTGGGCTTGGAGCATTCACGTTGGGGCCGGATCGAGCAAGGCGAGATTCGCCGTCGCAGAGATCAGAGATGTCCGGCGCTTACTTCAGCAACTCACAACAGCCAGCCGAACTCGCTCGCGCTACACCTTCGTAGCCCGATTGCCAGCACCGGCCGTGACCGCATCCGCGACTACTTTAGGTTGCAACCCGGCCTTGGCAAGCACCGCGTAGACAACGAACCCGGCGATGAAACTGTAGACCGCGGCGGGTTGCAGATAGGCCTTTGTCTCTTCGGGAATGGGAAGGAATGGCAGAATGCCGATGAAGAATCCAACCGCCCATGCGGCGTAGCCGGCAATGTTTACGCCAGCCCTCGGCCCAGCCCACTTTCTGCCCGAGAGCAAGTAATCGGCAACCATTGCTCCGCAAATAGGACCGAACGATGCGCCGATGATGGTGAACAGATTGACCAGATTTGCGGCTGCGCCCGTAATGGCGAGGATCGCGGCAATCACTGCCCCAACCATAGTGGAAGTGGCGCGCGGCACGCCCGGGATCATCGTTGCCAGGCTGTTTCCGGCAATGAAGGAAGAGAAGCACATGGGCGCAATCGAGGCTACGGCGAACAGGAAGAACGCAATCGCAGCGAAACTGCCGGTCTGCGCAATGGCCGAATCGAGCCGGTAATCCTTGACGCCGTAAAGAGCGTGAGCGCCGGCGACCGACAGCAACGGAAGACCTCCAGCGATCAGGATCGGAAGCAGGATGCCGACAAGGCCACCCCACCGGACATCGCGCTCGTCCCGGCTACCCATCCCGAAATCAACGCCCGCGGCGCCTGCAGTAGCAAAGAAGCCGACCACAACTTGGATCAGCATCGTGAAGCCAAGATAGGGGCTCGGATGCTCCGGCACATACTGCCCGGCGGCGGTGCCGTTTTTCGCGAACACGATCAGGATCATCAGCAGCGGGACCATATTCAGGTACAGCGCGAACCTTCCGACGTACTGGATACCTTTCGCGCCGACGTAGCTTAAGCCCGAGGGCCCAAATGGTCGCGATGACAGCGAACGGAAAGGTTCCCGGTCCCGCTTGCGATCCAAACGCGGTCAGGATAAAAGACGTAGCAACGAACGCGTTGACCGACATCCAGCCGACCTGCAGCAGCCCCATCAGTAAACCCGGCATCAGATAGCCGCCTTGCGTGCCGAATGTGGAACTGCCGACCACGTACAGCGGGTATCCGGTTCTCATGCCCATGAGAGCGGGAACGTAGTAGAAGAGGCCATAGCTGATCAGGCCGCCAATCAACAATGCCAGCAGACACAGGCCAACGCCGGCCTTATCAAGAGTGCCGTTCGCAATTTCGCGGTAGAACACGACCCAGAGGAAGACACCAGCGTAGGTAGGTGCAGTGTTCTTGTACCAGGGGGCACGGTTGGAACTGGGGTTCGGTACAGCTTTCGAGATGTAGTCTGGCAACATAGCCGCTCCTTAGTGTTTAAGAAAGAAGCCAATTATATCGAGCGGCCGCAAAGAACGTTCGTCCGCGGGGAAGTGAGGCTTATCAGCCCGCTATGGCGCGAACTTCGTGAGCCCGATGCCGCCTGGGAGAAACGCCCGTGTACTGCTTCACTACCCGGCACAGGTGGCTCTGGTCCGAAAAGCCATTTCTGCCCGCGATTTCCGCCATGCCCATCTCCGAATTCGCCAAATCCCTGCAGGCACCGGCTACTCTCATCTGCCGCAGATAATCGCCAACACAACATCCGTACCGTTTCCGGAATGCTCTCGCGAGATGCACGGGATGCACCTTCGCCTGCTCTCCCAACTCCCGCAGCGAGAGCGGATCGCGATAGCGATCGTGAATGATCTCACGCACGAGTTCAAGCCAGTCCGAACTTGGGGCGGACAGCCCATCGTTCTGCCGCCGCAGTAGCTCTCCAAGCAGTTCCATCGCCAGGCCCTCGATAATAAACTCCGAGGCGGGATCGTCCCGGCATGCCTCCGCGTACATTCGGAGCCCGATCTGGGCAAAGCGGCTTGAACAAAAGGCCAGGCGCGCATCGGTCCTCATACCCAGTTCTTTTAGCCGGTCGAGAAAGGCCGGCATGATCTCCAGGTTGAGAGAGCGTGCGCCTTGCCCGAAGAACCGGTTGCAGTGTTCTTCCCCGGCAACGTGAAAGATCACCTGTCCGGCACGGCAATAAAGGCTTGAAGAAATCCACTGCTCCGTATACGACGCCTTGCAGCGCGATCGAGATGAAGGCGCTTTCGTGTGAATGCCACGAGAGAGTCTGGCCAGCCGCAGTAAGAACTCTCAGCTAAGGCGAAATTGGTCAATTTGCGATGGGTCGAAACCTTGCCTAGATAGCGTTCGCGCCCTGTACTGTCCATCGACTACATCACCCCATGTCGGCTACCAGATATTTCTCGACGCCGTGGTCGGCCGGCCAACGATGCGCGACTTTTTGTGGAGACTTTAGATTAACGTCAGGTGGAAGGCTCGTCAAGGAGAGCGCCTTGCGTGCTATGCTGCGGGTTTTTAACTGGAGGATCCGAATGTTCGCCCGTTCACTTGGTGCTTTGTGCTATCTCGCCGCTGGGCTCGTTGCCTGTTTTGGCCAGACACCGCCGCCCTCATCCGGCCCGGCGTCCCCGTACACCGTCGATGCGGTTCGCTACGGGACGATCATCGATTTTCCAGTGAAGGGCCTCGTGGCCGGAGCCGACCCGTCACGAAAAGAAGACATCGCCATGGTCGTCTGGCTGGTGCGTGGGAACGGCCGTAACATCCTGGTCGACTCGGGCTTCTACCGGGAGCAGTTCTTTAAGCAATGGAAGATTCGCGATTTCGAAAAGCCGTCGGATGCGGTCGCGAAGGCAGGAGTGAAGCCCGAAGACATCACGGACGTGATCGTGACGCACATGCATTGGGATCATGCCGACGGGGCGGACCTGTTTCCGAAAGCCCGCATCTGGGTCCAGCGGGATGAGTACACGTACTACACGGGCGAGGGGTGGCACGCTCCCAGGACGCACGGCGGAATCGATAAGGACGATGTTCTTTCCTACGTGAAGATGAACATGGAGGGCCGCGTCCACTTCGTCGAAGGCGACGATCAAACGATCCTTCCGGGAATCACCTGCTATACCGGCGGAAAACATACCTACGCCTCTCAGTTCGTAACCGTTCAGACCGCTGGCGGCACGGTCGTGTTGGCCTCTGATAACGTCTACATGTACGAAAACCTTGAGAAGCATGTTCCGATTGCGGCTACGCTCAACCCGGAATCGAATCTGGCCGCCCAGGACCGGATGAGAAAGCTTGCCTCGAAAGAGAGCCTGATCGTGCCCGGCCATGACGCAGCCATGTTCCAGCGCTTTCATGGTCCGAACCCCGGCGTCGTGCGGATTGAATAGGAAAATGCTAATCCTGTTCAAAAGCTAAGCCTGTTCAAGCATTAACGATCAAAACTCGGTAGAACTATCTGTAATCAACTTGTCTGGATGTGGCCGACGTGTCACATCAGAAGGGGCATTACATGTTCACCACGGGCGCAGCAAGACGAAAGTCGCTTATCTTTGAGGTTTGCTTTTCAGTCCTGATCCTGCTTCTACCAATATCAGCAGCCTTCGGCCAGTTGGGAACCGCCTCCATTCGCGGCTCCGTTACGGACCCCGGAGGCGCGGTAGTGCCCAACGCTCAAGTCTCAATTGCGAACAAACAGACGGGAGCCGTCACGGATCTCGTCACGGACAATGACGGCCGCTATGTCGCCCCGAGCCTGCCGATTACTGAATATGAAGTCCGGGTCCAGAAGCAAGGATTCGAAACCGCTCTCCGCGCAAACGTGGTTCTGACCGTTGGTGAACAGAGAGAAATAAACATCGGCCTTACCGTCGGGCAAATGAAACAGGAAGTCGTGGTGGAAGAACAAGCCGCGCAGTTGGACACCGCAACTTCGACCGTCGCCGGAACGATCACTCCGACCCAGATGCGCGACCTTCCGCTGAACGGGCGCAACTTCGAGCAGCTCATCGTTCTGACACCTGGCGTCGTGCCGGTGACGAACGCGGCATCCTCTGCTTATATTGGCCGCTCCCAGGTTTACTCCTTCGCGGGCGCAAGGCCGGTGGGCCAGGAAGAGCAGCTCGATGGGCAGGATATTCAGGATTTCTGGGATCGTGGAACAGGCGCAGCGGTGCTCGGAACTTCCCTCGGTGTTGATTCCATTGCCGAGTTCCAGACATATACAAGCACAGCCACCGCTCAGTTCGGCGGAGCCAATGGCGGCGTGAATGCCGTGACTAGGTCCGGCGGAAATACCTTCCATGGTTCGGGATACGAATTTGCCCGGAACCAGATTTTCGACGCAAATCCCTACTTCGTCCCCTCCACAGGCAAGCCCGATTTCACGCGGCAGCAGTTCGGCGGAACGCTCGGGGGACCGATCAGGAAGAACAAGATGTTCTTCTTCGCGAATTACGAGGGACTGCGCCAGACGCTGGGCGAGGCTCCGGTGATCACCATGCCGAATCAGGCAGCACGAACTCTCGTGACGAACTACATGGCGCGCCTTGGAACCAATACGGCTGCTTACAACGCGGAGCGGACGGTGCTGAATGCGCTGAATGCCGTTCCACTGCCGCCAGCCGGCTCCATCGACCTTGGCAACGGCACTTCGCAAGCGGTCATCACCGGGAATCAAAGTGGCATTGAGAATTACTTCGTGGGCCGCTGGGATTACAACCTGTCGAGCAAGGATAACGTCTGGGCGCGCAGCGTTTACGATCGCGCGACGCTATCCGAGCCCTTTGCTGCCAACAGCATCGGTCTATATCCTCAGACCGCTTTCGATCACAATCAATTCCACGCGATTGGCTGGACCCGGAACATCTCATCCAACCTGATTAGCCAGCTCCAGTTCAATTACACCCGGACGGCGCAGGTAGGCGACACCCCCACTCGTGTTCCCGCATTCAACTGTAATCCGACAAATGGCTACGACTGTTTCTTCAGCGTTCCCGGGATCTCTTCCATTTTCGGACTCAATACTCCTACGGCGCCAATCTTCAATTACGTCCAGAATAAGTTCGAGCCGCGTGCCCAGCTCTACTGGGTGAAAGGCGGCCATTCCATCAACATGGGCGCCTGGATGCTCCGGAATCGCACGGGCACAAATACGCCTGTTAACCCGGCCGGCAACTATTATTTTTCAGCCTGGGGCTACAGTGCGAGCGGCACACCCACCGGCAACTCGTTCCTGGGCGGTCAGGCAAATTCCTTCATCGGCGCCCTGCCCGGGCAGGCCTACAGTTATCGTGACTTCCGTGAAATCGACGCAACCGGGTTCATTCAGGACGACTGGAAGATTGCGAAGAACCTGACGCTGAATATCGGTTTGCGCTACGCATTCGAATCGAATCCGGTGGAGGTTCATACGAATCTGTACGCTTACCTGAATCCGCTGACAAACCTCGACAAAGCGTATACCAATGTCGTTCACCCGTTCGCTGTAAACCCGTCGCTCAAGAATTTCGATCCGCGGCTTGGCTTGGCCTGGTCGCCTTTCCAGAACGGCAAAACGGTCTTTCGCGCCGGATTCGGCCTGGTCCACGATGTCTTTCAGCCTCGCAGTTACGGCGTCGGCTATAACTTCTCCCCGCCTTTCAACCAGGTGACCGTACCGTTCCCAGCGGTCAATATTCCGGTAGCCTTCACGTGCACGGCCAGCGCTTCACAATGCACGGCCGCGCTTCCGTCCATCCATGATGCGCTCGGATACAACATCAACTCGACGCCTTATGTCATTCAGTACAGCGCCAACATTCAGCAGCAACTTGCCGGAAACGTCATAGTCAGCGTTGGATATCTAGGATCACAAAGTTCTCATCTGTTGACCCAGGTAGAACTGAATCCGCCCGTCAACTCCGGGACGGTCCAGAACCCGGTGTTCGCGACGCTCCAGACCGTAGGGTCGAGCAGTGCACTCGTCACGAACGCCCGAATCAATCCCAATTTCGGGTCGATGGGCGAAATCATGCCTTGGGTTCACTCGAGCTATAACGCGATGCAGGTGCAGGTGAATAAGGCGCTGAGCCGCGGTGTCATGTTCCAGACCAACTACACGTTCTCGCATTGCCTGGACAACGGCTCGGCAACGTACTCGGTGGACAACGGCGGCTATATCGCGCCCATGTATCCGTACTCGTTGTCGCGTAATCGTGGAAACTGCAGCTTCGACCGCCGGCACAATATCTCGACCAACGTGGTTTACAACCTCCCATTTCATGGGCACAGATTGACTGAGGGATGGCAGATCAGCAATATCTTCGGCTTCCACACCGGCCTGCCCTTCACGGTAATGTGCGGCTTTGATTGCATCGGCATCAACACGCAAAACAGCCCGAACCTCCCGAACGTGGCGGCAGGTGTTGATTACCATAAAGTGACGCAGCCAGGAAATATCAATCAGTATTTCAACCCTTCGGACTTCACCCTCGCTCAGCTCGGAACAATCGGCAATGAGGGAAGAAACCAATTCTTCGGGCCGTCTCTCGCCGACGACGATGTGGCTGTGGTCAAGAACACCCGCATCAAGGAATCAATAAACTTCCAGATCCGGGCGGAAGCATTCAACCTCTTCAATCATCCGAATTTTTCGAATCCGAACACGAGCCTGTACACGGGACCGAATTCGGTGAATCCGAGCGTCGGCAAGGATCACGAGCACGATTTCCGCTTCGGGCGGCTTGCCATCATCAAGACAGTTGCAGTTCGCAGTCAAATTGATTTTTTGAAGCGGCCAGACAACGTTTCTCTGGAGATCTTATGAGCAGTAGCCACATTGCCAATCCAAATGCACATGCCCGTTATCTTTGGCGAGAAGGGAAGCTTGTGCCATGGGAGTCCGCCCAGATCCATGTCACCTCTGTCGGACACGCGTCGGTTGCGTCCGTGTTCGAAGGCTTGAAAGCCTACTGGAATGCCGCCGAAGGGCAATTGAATTGTTTTCGTCTCCGCGAGCACATGGAGCGGCTCGCGTCTTCTGCACGGCTGGCGCGAATCCGTTGCGATTGGACCGTTGAGCAGACATCCGAAGCTGTACTTACACTGCTCCGGGCAAATGAGACAAGAGAGGACACCTATATCCGTCCCTGGTTGTTCGCGTCCGGATTGATTCGCAACCAGATGATTCCGGCGAACGCCCCAACGGAACTGGTGATCGACACCTGGCCGTTCCTGACCTGCGGCCCGGATAACAGTTGCCGCGCCTGTGTCAGTAGCTGGACGCGTATCTCGGAAGTGGCGATGCCTCCGCGCATCAAAGCCTTCTCGAATTACAGCAACGGGCGTCTCGGCATGATCGAAGCGGAAGCGAGCGGTTACGATTGCCCCATCTTCTTAAATGAGGCGGGGATGGTGACCGAAAGCGCAGGCGCTTGCATCGCGATTGTGAAAAAGGGCGTGGTTTACACGCCGCCACTGTCTGCCGGGATCCTCGATAGTTTCACTCGCGCCACTCTGCTGGCTATCCTGCCCGAATTGGGTGTTTCCGTACGGGAAGCTGAACTTACCCGCACCGATCTTTACACTGCCGACGAAGCATTCTTTATGGGTACCGGCTGGGAGGTGCTGCCGATTCGCGAGATCGACGGAATGACGTACCCGATTGCTCCCGGGCCAATTACCCGGCGAATGTCCGCCGAGTATTTCAGGATTGTGCGGGGTGAAACAAGGAATCACGAAGACTGGCTGACGCCTGTGTGGGATCTGACCACGTCTTCGAAGGCACGCGAATCCGAAACGCTTCAAATCCGGTAACGCGCTTGCCCGGCCTGCAAAATCTCAGAAAGAGTATTTCCATGAATCGAAGATCTGCCGCTTTCTTCTGACCTGCCTCTTCGTCACTTCTCTGGCGAATCTGGCTTCCGCCCAGAGCTTGAAATCTCCGGAGCAATACTTTGGCTTCAAGATGGGCGCCGACCACAAGCTGGTGAAGTGGCCTCAGATCGTGGAGTACTTCAACGCCCTGGGGGCCAGTTCGAACAAGGTCAAGATCATCGAAGCCGGCAAATCTTCGGAAGGCAATCCGATGATTGTAGCGGTCATCTCGTCGCCGGAAAACCTGAGCAAGCTGGATCATTACAAACAGATCTCGCAAAAGCTGGCCAACCCCAAAGGACTTAGTGAAGAAGACGCAACGCGCCTGATTGCAGACGGAAAGTTGATCGTTGCGGTGAGTTGTTCCATTCACGCGAGCGAGATCGGCGCGACCCAGATGTCCATGGAGCTTGCTTACAATCTCGCTACGCAGGACACGCCAGAAATCCGGCGCATCCTGAACGAAGACATCATTCTTCTTTGGCCTTCGCATAATCCGGACGGCAACATCACGGTCGCGGACTGGTACAACAAGAACGTCGGCACGAAATACGAGAACGCTCCTCTTCCCTGGCTTTATCACAAGTACGTGGGCCACGACAATAACCGCGACTGGTTCATGCTGAACCTTCAGGAAACGAAAGTTGTTACCAAGTTCTACTTCAAAGAATGGTTTCCTCAGGTTCTTTACGACATCCACCAGATGGGCCGCACCGGCGCACGCATCTTTGTGCCGCCCTTTCTTGATCCGCTGAATCCCAACGTCCACCCGCTCATCTGGCGCGGCATCAACCGGCTTGGAACCAACATGGCTGCTGCCGAAGAAGAGGCCGGACATACGGGCGTTGCGCAGAGCATCGCTTATACGTCCTGGTGGCAGGGCAATTCGCTGCAACAGCCCTGGTTCCACAACATGGTGAGCGTATTGACAGAGACGGCTTCGCCCAATGTGGCGTCTCCGGTTACTCAGAAATTGAGCGAGCTGACGGGAAATAATCCGGGCCTGAGCGAGTACGCTCTCCGCGCTAACTTCTCGAATCCGTGGATGGGCGGCACCTGGCGGCTGCGAGATGTCGTCGAGTACGAATACACGGCAGCCATCTCGGTGCTCGACACGGCCGCGCGTTACGGCGATGATTTCATGCGCGATTTTTATCGAATGGGGAAGGATGAGATCGCCAAGGGAGAAAAGGAACCGCCGTACGCCTACGTTGTTACCGCCGATCAACGGGATCCGAACACGGCAGTCAAGATGATCAATCTGCTGATCGACCAGGGCGCCGAGGTACAGCAAGCCGATGCGGAATTTACGGCAGATGGCGTGACGTATCCAAAGGGCTCCTACGTCTTGTCCCTGGCTCAGCCGTTTCGGCCGTTTGTGAAGGACATCATGGAGGCGCAGAAATATCCGGATCTTCGGGCTTTCCCCGGAGGGCCGCCGATTCCGCCTTATGACGTCGCGGGCTGGACGTTGCCGCTCCAAATGGGTGTGGCGAGCAGTATGGTGAAAGACAAATTCACTGCAAGTCTGCGCACCATTTCCCGAGCCGAGGCGCCGAAGACGGCTGTGGCAGGAGGCGGTTCGGGATCGCACGGATTCCTCTTGAGTCACGAACCGAACGACAGCATGATCGCGGTAAACCGCTTGCTGAAGGCCGGTGTGGATGTTCGCTGGACGCAAACGGATTTCAACGATGGTGGCAAGCACTACGGCGCAGGCACCATCGTCATTCCCGCAGCGGCAGCCAAACAAGCGAAGAACGTAGCTCAGGAACTCGCGCTCCCACTCGTTGCCGCCAGCGAAGCGGTCCCAGTGCCCACTGCGCAACTGAAGCCGCTCCGCCTGGCGCTCTACAATCCTTGGGGCGGCAACATGGACGAAGGCTGGACACGGCTGATGCTTGAGCAGTTTGAATTTCCTTACAAGGAAATCAGGAATAACGAGATCGTCTCAGGCGGCTTTGCAAAAGACTTCGATGTTCTGGTGTTTTCCGACCAACCACCCGCAGCCATTATGAGCGGCTTGTCCGACAAGGTGATTCAGCCGGAGTATGCGGGCGGCATCGGCAACAAGGGCCTGGAGAACGTAAAAGAGTTCATTCGAAACGGCGGAACCGTGATCGCGCTCGGCAATGCAACCGCCTTGTTTATGAAGTCCTGGAGTCTGCCGGTCGTCGATGTGCTTGCCGGCCTGAAGACAACTGATTTCTTCTGCCCGGGCTCCATACTGGCGGTTCAGGTCGACAATACTCATCCGGTGGGATTCGGGATGCCGGAGAACACGTCGGCATTCTTTGCCAGAAGCTCTGCGTTCGAAATTCAGCCGACGTATTTCGCGCCGGGAGGGCAGGTGAGAACGGTGGTGAAATATGCCGACGATCACGTGCTTCAGAGTGGTTGGATTCTCGGCGAATCCCGCTTGCAAAACCGGGCTGCGGCTGTGGACGTAACGTTGGATAAGGGTCACCTGATGCTCTTCGGCTTCCGAGTCCAGAATCGCGCGCAGCCTCACGCCACATTCAAGTTGTTCTTCAACTCCCTTTATTACGGGGCCGCCAAGCCGGCGAGCACGAGTATGCAGGCCAGAACGGACTAGAAGAGGCCGACTTACATTGCCTCTTTTAGCCCTTTCTTGATGAGCCACCAGTTCGCCGGATACGCGGTGACAAAACCAATCAGCATTGCTACCTGCATCATGTACCAGTAGGCGGGTTGGTTGGGCTCGAGCTTGGGGCGGAAGAGAAGCTGGCTCGAGACGGCCATGAAGGCAAACATTCCAATCTCGAATGCCAGAAGCGAGATCGTGTCCGCCTTCAGCGCTGCCTTGATCCCGTCCCATCCTGAGAGGCCGCGCATGGGTGCGATCGAATAGTACTGGAAGACAATCCCGGTGACGTATGCGAGAACGAAGTCGGCGAGATAGTTCGCCCAGAGGGTTGAACCTGCGATGGTGAGTCCGGTCAGATAGACGAGCCACTCACCCACGAAGTCACCGGCAGTACAGCCGGCACCGCAGTGACTGTCGCCGATCAATACCGATTGCCAGAAGGGCTTGTCCTTTTTCTCCCCGTGGTGCGGGCCCGGTCTGCCAATCATCCAATACATGGCCAAGCCTAACGGGCCAGCCCACAGCGCCGTAATCGGCCAAACGAAATTCATCACGGCCATCTTTTGCGGGCGGCCGCACAAGATGTCGACCAGGACAATCAGTGCTGAGATGCCGGACAGGATGAGATGGACGACTGCAACTTCTGTTAACCAATGGGGTGCCACTCCCTTGTAGACTCATTAATCAGTAGTCTTCAATCGGAATCGTAAAAAAACGTTGAGCCCCCAGGGATGTGCACCGTAGTAAGGCTTCAGGGCGTCGTCGGTGGCGTACGTTGTCACATTGAAACCCAAGCCGGACTGTAGGTTCCGCAGCAACGGAATGTCTCGTGTGTAGCCGATGGTGAAAGCGTTGACCTTGAAGGCGGTCTGACCCGTTTTGTTTTCCAGTGATTCTTCGGCCGCCGGGTCGCTCGCAAACAGCTCGTCGCGTTGTGACCATTCGTACCGTCCCGTAATGAAGTTTCTGCGCCGGACGGGCACGACACTCTCGGCAAGGAAGGCGTTCACCGTACGGTGTTCGGCTACTTTGTGATCCTGCCCCCAGACGAGGCTGCTCGCCCACGAGTTTCGATCTGACTCGGGTCGAATGTAGTGGACTGATGCCGTAGTCCGGACGACATCTCCAGGCTCGGTCTGTTCGGGATTGTGTAATCTTCCGACAGAAACCTGGCTCGACCAGTTCTTTCCCGGGAACACGCTGAGCCGGGTAGACCAGGAATCCATAGCACCGTGATCAATGTTCCACCGGTTCTCGTTCGGCTCCCGTCCATAGAACCCGGATGCCTCAATCCGGACCCTTGCGTAGCTGATTCCAGCGGTCAGCACGTTGTTAGCGATATGCGAGGAATCCTGCCAGTGGTGGCTCAAAGCAGCTTGGGGCAATTCCATCGCGCTCGCGCGGTGCGGATAGGCAACTGGGCCCAAAGCCGGTTCCCCGACGGGGGCGTAATACACATTCCACGTTCCTTTTTCGGTCAACGGGTGAGCGTATTGAATGCTCAGCTCCATGAAGAGGTCGTGCGGGTGTTGCCCATCCACGATCGGCTTCCCGAACGCAGTCTCGCCCATTTGAAAGAGAAGCGGATACCTTCTGTCTGTGACCGTAGCGGGTTCTAAGCTCAGCATTCCGCGGAGCATTAAACTGCCTCCTCCGAGCTCGTGCACCGCGCTCAGCATGCCCCAGTTTGTGGAGTAAAACTTGTCGCCCGCGCGTGAACTCCCGAACTGCTGGGTGTCGACGATGAACGCCTGTCCCATCCACATCAGCCGCCAGCCGCCCACACTGTTCATCAGCATCGGCATCGGCCAGGCTGACGGTTGAAAGGCCGTACCGGAGCTTTCTCCCATGAGGAACGTACCAGCCGAGTTCATTCCGCCGCTTGCATTCATCCCCGGCATGTCTTTCATTCCGCCCATGCCCTGATCCGCTTCGGCGCTCATCTGCGAATGATCCATTTGTGAATGGTCCATGGGCTTCGACTTGTCTCCGGCCGGCGGACCCGCCTCCTGGCCGGGTAGCGACAGAGTCGCGGTAAGCGCGGCGGTTAACAGAGCGCCGTTCCCCGCTCGGAACAAGGTTCGAGCGCGCCTTAAAATCCTCATAAACACTCTTTCTGTTTTCGATCAGCAATCACTGCACACGTCGAACTGCAAGGGCCGTGTACCCGAAACGGAGAACAGAAAGAGTCAGATTCTTAGAGGAGCCGCGAGGGTCATTCTCGAGGAAAGTAGCGGTGGTTTCGTTGACAGCCAGGCATGGCCGCTGAGTTCCGGGACAAAAATGCCGCCGGGGACGAAAGACGAAAGCGTGAAGATCGGGAACATGCCTGCCGGAAGCAGTGATTGATGGCTGGAAGCGGTTCGAAGCTCGGCAACCAGCAATGACGCTTTGCACGAGCCAGGAGGCACTTCGTGCTTCGTGGGTTGGTGGCTATGACAAAGCGGGGCTTCAGCCCCGACTTCGTGACACGGTTGGGCAACGCACTGCGCCGCGCACTGAAAAGTCACGGCCAAAAGCGCGATAACGAGGAAAGCGATCTTAAGTTGAAGGTAACTCGACCTCATTCGCCTGTCTGTAGAGTAGCGAACGACCTGAGTACAGACAACAATTTGCCAGTTTGATGCCATTGATGCTATTATGCTTGCATCATGAGCATCAGAACCACAGTCACGCTCGATGAGGATGTTCTGGAACGGGTAAAGCGCGAAAGCGCCTCCCGCGGAAACGCTTTCCGTGACACTCTGAACGATTTGCTGCGGTTGGCATTGCTCCATCTTGATCAAAAGCCAAGCCGCCGGAGCATCCAGATTAAACCGGTTCACATGGGATTCCAGGCCGGTTTGAATCACGACAGCATTGAATCGCTGCTCGAATACGGAGAGGGTGACCAGCATCGGTGACCATTCTCGATGCCAATCTACTGCTCTACGCCTACAATGCTGAGGCACCGCAACAGAAGCGAGCGGCGGAATGGCTCGAAGGACTCATCACAAGCGGTGAAGTCATAGGCCTGCCCTGGATAACGGCATGGGCGTTCTTGCGGATTTCTACCAACGCACGGATCTGGAGAAATCCCCTGCCATCGAGACAAGCGTTCGAAATCCTGGGGCAGTGGTGGGATCAACCGGACGTAATCGCTCTGCAACCAGGTCCTCGCCATCGCGAAATACTGGAACGCCTTATGACTGAGCACAACGCGACGGGTCCGCTGGTCCCGGACGCGGTACTCGCCGCATTGGCCCTAGAGAACGGAGCTACTCTCGCGTCAACCGATCAGGATTTCTCCCGTTTTCGTAGTCTCCGTTGGATAAACCCTCTTGAAGGCTGGGCCGCCGAGCCCGGCAAGCCTCAAAAGTAGAGCTTTAAAGCCAACTGGATCTCGCGCGAAGTCCGCTGGAATAGTGGAGGACTTCCCGCGCTTGTGATCCGCCCGGCTTGGGGAGACCCGATCTGAGCGTTAGGATTGTTGAACTGCGGAGTGTTCAGCACGTTAAACGCTTCCGCTCGGAACTGTAGGCGCCGGGCTTCCGTTGCACCAAGCCTGAAGCTCTTGAACATTGAGAGGTCAAATTCAGTGGTGCCAGGACCTGTCAGGATATTTCGTCCGGAGTTGCCGTAGGCATAGTTGCCCGGCGAAAGGAACGAGGCGCTCGAGGTATCGAACCAGTGATCGATCGTCTGATTAGTAACCGCACCTGACCCGACGCGATTGGGCCACTGTGGAGCGGAACCCGCGTTTAATAAGCTGCTCAACATCGTCACAGTAAACGGAGTCCCGGTTTGGAAGGTATCGATGCTGTTCAGTTGCCATCCGCCGAGCACTTCCTGCACGAAGGTGTTGGAGGACGCGAGGAATTTCCGGCCATGACCCACCGGCAGCGCATAGGTCCAACTCAACACCAGGTTGTGGCGAACGTCGAAGGTTGAGTTCCCGCGATAAGCCTGCCGGTCATATGGATTCTGGATGCCTTCAGACCCGGTACCGCTGGCATTGTCGATACTGTGCGACCAGGTGTAGGCGCCGAGGAAGGTTAAGCCCGCGGAAAGCTTGTGCTCGTAGGAGGCCTGCAAGGAGTTGTAGGAAGAGTTACCCCACGGTCCGACAGCGCTGCCGTCCGCCAGGTTGGGATAGGGCCGCCTCAGGGCAATGGCCGTCGCACCGGGGATGGGCTGGTTGATGTTGGGTAACGAGAGGATATGTGCCCCCGCCTGACCCACATAAGCGATAGACAGCACATCATTGGTCCAGAGCTGCTGTTGGATGTTGAAGTTCCACTCGTATGCGGCAGGTGTCTTAAAATCGCGCGGATAATAGACAAACGCGGTTCCCGTCGTGGGAAACAGGTCGGGACGGCCTGCCGGAAAACCTGCCGAGATCGGCAGAGCGGCCGCCCAATTGTTTACATTGTTGCTGGTTTGCAGAGACCCGCTGAAGGGAGCGTTTTTCGCGATGGATTTGTCGGACGTAATGCTTGAGAAGGCGTAGAAAATGCCGCCACCACCGCGGATCACGGTTTTCGGGCTCAACAAGATAAGCAAACCCGGCACGAGGCCCCCAATTTGTCCACCGTGTATCGACGACGCTGTCACCCGTGTAAGGAGCAGTGCCGACGGGAACTAGGCTTCCACCGTTGAGAGGCGAGAAGCCTGCCATACGGTTGTTGCGTTCTGTCCAGGGAGTCACGAGATCGTCGCGAAGCCCGATATTCAGTGTCAATTTAGCGTTGACCCGGTAATTGTCTTGAATGTAGAAGCTGGGCTGAAAACGCTGAATACTGAAGAACTTCGTGATGTCCAGGGTCGAGCTGATAGGACGTCCAAACAGAAAGTCAGTTAACCCGTAGCCGGTGTAGCTGCCGTTGAAGTTGAAAGAACCGTTCGGGTAGCTGGGCGAGAAGAAGGCAAATCGGCGGCTCATCCAATCGAAGCCGAATTTCAACTCATGGCTGCCCTTCACCCATGTGAACGCCTGGTCCACTTCCCAGTTGTTGTTGATTTTCTCGAGCGATCCGGACCCATCACCAAGACCGACGTTTCCGCTGATCTGGATGTTCGTAAAGCCCGGCACGCCACCGGCGTTTGCATTCGGGATTCCGTATTGCTGGCCCAGAGCGCCCAGCGTGTAGCCGGTATCGATAATGAGTTCGTGAAGCCGTGAATAGCCGACGCGCGCTTCGTAATACTTGTTTGCGCCAAGAGAGCGGCCGTATCCGATAACACCTTGCCAGGCGGGAACGGGAGTCTGCCCTGGCCGCGAGGGGCCTCCTCCAATTGCGGGTGCCGGCAGATAGCCCGGCGTAATGGTATCCGGGTTTTCTTTACTCATCCGTCCGAACAAGCGATGACTTCTCCGTCCGGTAGTCCACCCGAATGTCACCCTGATCGACGTTGGTGATTTGGGGAGGATTGTAGAGATAGTTGGCGGTGATGCCGGGGAGATTCTGTTCGGGAAAGAGCTGGAACAGACGAAGCGAAGTCGGATCGAACGCAGTAACAGGAACCTGGTTCCGGGGAAACGGCGTACGCGGAGTCGTGCGTGGATCGAAGATTTGGGTGGTCGGAAGCAGAGCTGAAAAATCGCCGGTCTTGAAAGCCGCTGTCGGTACGGTGCTGGTGAAGGTTTGTGCCTGGCTGACACGCTTGCCTTCATAATCAGCAAAGAAGAACAGCTTATCCCGCCCATTGAAAACGTGAGGAATGATGACCGGACCGCCAATGTTCCCGCCAAATTGATTCAGACGGAAGGGCGGAATGGGCTTGCTGGCCGGATCGAAGAAGTTCTTGGCATCAAAAGCCGAGTTGCGGACGAACTCATACACAGTTCCGTGATAGTTATTGGTGCCGGACCGGAACGAAACATTAATAACGCCCTGGCCGCCGCCGTAGCCAGCAGGAGCCGCGCTGGTCTGCACCTTAAATTCCTGGATCGCGTCCACAGGCGGGAAAAAGATCAGGACGCCCGCATCGGTATCGACACTCTGGATGCCATCGAAGAGGTACACGACGTTCTCAGAAGGAGCTCCGTTGATGACGGCACCGTTTGTTCCTCGCCCGCTGGTATAGCCTTGCAGAACGGAGTTGGAGGATGCGCCCCGGTTGTTAACGCCGGGAGCGAGCGCTACGAGCTGCGTGAAATTGCGGCTGTTCAACGGAAGGTCCACCACCTGTTTGTTCGTACGAACGTTACTTAGTTCCGAAGAAGCGGTCTCAACGCGGGCAGCATCAGCCGCCACCGTGACCTGCTCGTTGACTGAACCGATGTCTAACGACACGTCAACTTCTGTTCTCTGACCGACGGCCAGAGTAAAGTTCTGTGCCTTCTCGCGAAACCCCTCGTGCTTTGCACTCAGCGAATAAGTATCCGGCTGTAAAGAAAGAAAATCGAAGCGGCCATCGTCCGCTGTCTTCGCCTGTCGGACAACGTTCGTGGTTTGGCTGCGGAGTTCGACCGTAGCTCCTGCCACCGCCAGACCGGAGGGGTCTTTTACCGTCCCCACCACAGATCCGAGATCAAATTGTGCCCAGGCAGCGGTGCTGAGCATGAAAAGAAGGAAAAGCTTCACAACGGGGTATCGCATTATTGATTCCTTGGCCCGGCTACATTGCCGGGCTACTGCTTTCCGAAAACTTCGTGGCCGTATGGCGAGCTACGTTAACGGCGCCCAGCCTCGATCGGCTTGGAACCGGAGAAATCTATTTCAAGCAACTTCTCGCTGGTTGGAATCCGCGCGGCGATTTGCTTTGTGGCGGTATCGATCACGGCTCCGCCATCCGGGTAAGCATACTTCCCGTCGATACTGAACGAAATCCAGCCGGGATGCGGTTGGTCTTTCGCATCCTTGAATAAAGGAATGGTGGCGATCTGCTTCGGCCGCTTCTCTTCAAGTGAAAACACATAGATGTAGCCGAAGGTGCTGTCGGCGATCCAGACTTCCTTCTGGTCGGGGCGGACGTTGATGCCGTGACTGGGCGTGCTGTGCGGCCGATGGGCCGGCATGTTCATCTGGGCCAGGCGCTCTGGCGGCGTTGTGGTCTCGACGGTGTAGAGCGCCGGACCGCCCCACTTGCCATCCTGCTGGACCCGCCCGACTGCAAAACCAAGTAGCCCGTCAACATTCGCGTACAACAGCTTTTCATCTTCCGACACGGCGAATGGCCGAATGCCCTTGGCAAACGGCCCAACCTTTCCGATGATCTGGTTCGTCGAGGTATCGACAATCCGGATGTAAGGCACAGTCAGCACCTCCAGGTAGGCGCGTGTTCCGTCCTTGTTCAACCAGGTATTATGCGGCCCCACCGGGTTGCCGATCGGATGGACATCGTAGTTCTTTCCGTGTTCGGTGTGAATGGTCGTGATCACATTGCCTGTGGCGGTATCGACTACTTGCCAGAAGTCTTCATCGCGGAAGGGCAGATACATCCGCTTGCCGTCCGGAGTGATCTGCATGCTGTCCGCGTACGCGCCAAGATGCTTCCGCCACTCGACCTTGTCCGTCTTGAGGTCAAGGCAGATAAGATCGTCCTTTTTATAGGAAGTCACATAGAGCTTTCCCAGTTGTACGCTTGCTGCGATACCTTTGTAATCGCCACTATCCGGCACATCGATTTTCTTCAGTAACTGATGCCCGTGATCGATATCGTAAACGCTGATGCCACTCTTATCCGTGACATAAAGCCGTCTCTGCCGGTCAGATGTTTGGCTGTCGGCTCCGCGCAGGCTGCACGATAGCGAGAATGCCACGATCAGCACGGCAGCGTTCTGAATTAGGCGAAGATACGACACAGCGGTGAATTTTATCACGCGGGCGTTGCCGATTGGTCTGATCATTTGGAGTACGTGGCTGCCGGGCCTCCTGGCTGCTCCCGTACCGTCCGCCTCGGATCGAATCAGCTACGGCCGCCAGATTGCTCCCCTGTTTGCACTCCATTGCGCGGGGTGTCACGGAATTTCTAATCCCAGTTCCAACCTTCGACTTACCGAATTTAAGTCGTTACGAGCAGGCGGCAACATCGGAGATGAAATCGTGCCCGGACATCCCGAAAGGAGCATTCTGATGGACTTTATCAATGGTAAAAGAGGTCCCCGGCAGCGTATGCCGCAAAATTCCAGGCCTTTGTCTGCTGCCCAGATAGCTTCCGTTCGGCAATGGATCAGCGAAGGCGCCGAGAACGACAACGCCGAAGGCCCCTGTTTCGATCTGCAGGTCCGGCGCGTTCCCGCTGCGAGTGGCGAACCTATTCACATACGGGCCCGGATTACAGGTGCCGGTTTAATGATCCTCAGCCTGCGCGATCCGCTCTCGGGACGTGACCTCTATATCGAGGAGGGGAGCATTAAATCTCCGCAGGAAGCATCTGACGTGGCGGCACCGGGCGAATGGATCTCCCGAACACTAACGGGCGAACGCGACTGGCCTTCCTTCGTCTCGCTCGGCTTGCGCATTCAATATCCGTTGGGAACCCCGGCAGGGTCCTTGCTGACTGTGACCGCGCAGGGCAAAGGGCAGAGCACGTCGCAGTTGCTACGGACCCATTGCGGCCCGCTTTGATGACTCTTTGAGGCGCCTTAATGCGCCCTGATCGTGAGCTGCTCGCAAAGGCCCAGGAACTCTTCCATCCAGGACTGAGCACGAGAGTCTTTGAGGGCTTTCCGGCGCATTTTGGGAAGAAGGCTGGAGCGCAGCGCATAAACGTGGTTCTGCGCAGACCACAAGTTGATGGCGAACGGCAGTTGACTTCCGGTGCGGAGAGAAGATCGAAGCGACTGAATCTTTTCGACGTTCCCGGGATCGGCTGAGAGTTGCGCAGAAAGAGTTTCGATGCGCTTCCTGATCAGGAATTCGAGCGTTGTGCGATCCAGGCTGATGTTGCTCGCCCGAGCTTCCCGTAAGAGTGCCTGGATGCGCTCGGAATCCAACTCTTCTCCCGAGCACGCGCGTCGCAGCAGGGTGTTGACGGCGTACTCCATGGCCGCCGTAAACTCCCGCGGCATGGGATTTCCCAGACTGGTGATGTAGCGCATGAGAGCTGCATGATGGTCGTAAAGCTGCAAATATGCGGCTTCGGCCTCCGCTACCGTCGAGGATAAGATGGTCCGGACAATACGGCGCTGCTCGTCGCGAAAGAGCGAGCGTAGAGAATAGATTCGATTTCCGAACCGGCGGTCCAAGAGGCGCACCACTTCGGGAATATCCATGCGGGCGAAGGACTCGCCGATCGAATCCAGCATCCCCTCGTACGCTGAGTTCTCTCCCGATTTCTGGACACCTCCAGCCACATTGTGATCACCGAAGTGAACCACCCAAAACGTGAGCGTTTCCGATTCCTGGGTCACTTTGGATGTGAACCGCGCCTGTCCCAGGGCCATGCGCAGCTTGCCGGCCTCGCCCGTGTGATAGTTCAGCCGCTTCACGGAATAGGAGAAGATGTCGGTACGTTCACCGTAAGGAGCAAACAACGACGTAATCGAGTAATGCGCCCCGACCTTCTCCAGATCCACAACGGCCGGCTTTACATATTTGTTGTAGATGTCGCGTCCGTTGCCGTACTCGGGAAGATTGCTGCGGGCGACCGACAATCTCTGGAGAAATTGTTCCTCGATGGAGTCCCCAAAGAGTTGTTCGGCAAGCTGGACGACCCGGCCGGCGTACTGAATGACTTGTACCGTTTCAATGCCGGAAAGATCGTCGAAGAACCAGCCGCAGCTCGTGTACATCAGCATGGCTTGGCGCTGCAATTCCAGAAGCTTCCAGACCGTAACCTGCTCGTCCGCCGATAGTTCGCGGAGAAAATGCTGCGCGCCAAATTGCGCTCGTGTCTCTGGGCTGCGGTTCAAAGCAACATGGATGTAGTCATTCCGGGCGGCCCAGGGATCACGAAGGAAGCGCGCTCCCAGCTCCTCGAAGCGCGGGCCGACGCAGTCGCGCAGCCAGTCAAGAGCCTCGCGAACGGGCTTGCGCCATTCCTGGTTCCAACCGGCACGTCCGGAGTTGCAGCCGCAATTGCTTCGCCAGCGCTCCACGCCGTGCACACAGCTCCAGGCAGTGTTCTCGTAGATCTCCGCTTCGTGTGTCGGCGGATAGAGCTCGAGGAACTCTCCGTAGTTCGTTATTTTCGCGAGACGGTTCGACTCGATGTAGTGCAACGCATAGGCGAGTGCCATCTCGCCGTGCCGGTGGTGGTGTCCGTAGGTCTCGCCGTCGGTAGCGATATGCGCCAACTGGGGCCAGGAACGCGAATCAGAGTAAGCGCCTATCAGACGCTTAGCAAATTTTTCGCCGTTGTCCAACAGCTTCTCGAAGGCCACTGCCTGCGAGATCGGTCCATCGTAGAAGAACAGGTTCAGGGTTCTTCCGCTTGGCGTGTGAAACAGATAAGCCCGAGTCGGATCAACCTTCGATCCCGTGACGTCGAGCCACTCCGTCCCGCCGATCTCCCGCGTTGCTCTTGCCTGATGGGGAGCAAGAATCACAAAGCGCATTCCGGCTTCCGCGATCAGGTCGAGCGTCTCGGAATCGACCGCGGTCTCGGGCAGCCACATGCCTTCCGGCATCCTTCCAAAGCGGAAGCGAAAATCCTCCAGGCCCCACAGAACTTGCGTCCTCTTGTCCCGCGAATTCGCAAGAGGCATGATCATGTGGTTGTAGGCCTGCGCCATGGCAGACCCGTGACCTGAGAAGTGCTTCTGGCTCTGCCGGTCTGCTTCTAAGATGCCCCGGTATGTCTCTTTGGCATTTTCGGCCGCCCACGAGAGCAGCGTTGGCCCGAAGTTGAAGTTGATGCGGGCATAGTTGTTGACGATCTGGCTGATGAACTGCGAATCATCGAGGATCCGTGCGGCCAGGTTGGGTGCGTAGCATTCGGCATCGACCCGTTCGTTCCAGTCGTGATACGGATATGCAGAATCCTGCAGCTCGATCTGCTCTAACCAGGCGTTCTCGCGAGGCGGCTGATAAAAATGACAATGAACGCAGAGATAGTTCATTCGACGTGATTCACCGGCAAGAGCCTATGACTTTACACCTAATTCCGGGAAATTTCCCGCAGTGTTTGGTAGAACTCGGGGAAAGATACAGCCGCAGCTTCCGCGCCCTCAACCGAGGATTCGCCGCCGGCCGACAGCGCGGCGACGGAGAAAGCCATAGCAATGCGGTGATCTCCCTTTGACTGTACGGAAGCTGCATGGAACTGCTGCTTTCCGGGGATTTCGATCGAATCCTCCGTTGTCCGTACGTTGATGCCCATTCGCGTGAGGTTCTCAGAAATGGTAGCGATGCGGTCGGTCTCCTTCACCCGCAGTTCGGCAGCATCCCGGATCAGCAAACCTTCTTTGCTCGCGGCGCCGAGAATCGAAAGCACCGGGATCTCATCAATCAGAGCTGCTGTTGTCCCGCCCTCAATAACACCGCCCTTGATCCGCGAAGTTTTGATCTGCAAGGTACCGATCAGCTCGCCGTTCACCTGTTCGATGTGGACCAGCTTGATTGCCGCACCCATACTTCGAAGGACATCGAGCAGGGCAGTCCGGGTGGGGTTCAGTCCGACATTGGCAATAGTGAGGTCGGCCTCTTCGGCCATCAGCGCCGCGACGATGAAGAAGGCGGCGGAGGAGATGTCCCCCGGAACCACCAGAGGCTTGGCGGTCAGCTCGGCGCCTCCGCGTATCCGCACGACTCGAGGCTCAACCGTAATGTCGGCTCCCAGCTCGCGCAGTGCAATCTCGGTGTGGTCTCGTGTGGTGACGGGCTCGCGCACGACTGTTTCGCCATCGGCATAGAGCCCGGCGAGCAGAATGCAGCTCTTTACCTGCGCACTCGCGACCGGCAGTTGGTAATCAATCGCCCGCAGCGGAGAACCTTCAATCACCAAGGGGGCAAACTGCCCGTCTCTCGCCTCGATGCGCGCGCCCATGGAACACAAAGGCTTCATGATCCGCGCCATGGGCCGTGTCACAAGGGAAGAGTCTCCGGTGATTTCAGTGCGGAAGGGCTGGGCAGCGAGGATGCCTGAAAGCATCCGGATAGTAGAACCGGAGTTGCCGGCATCGAGGATCCTGGAAGGCGCACGCAGTGAATGAGTGCCCGCCCCATGGATGGTCAACACGCGGCGGCCTTCGCGCTCAGAGAACTCGTGCGTCACGCCGAGCTCGCTCATGCATGACAGTGTGGATTGGCAATCTTCTCCGGTCGAGAAGTTGTAGATTTCCGTCGTACCCGATGCGATCCCAGCCAACATTGCATAACGATGGGAGATCGACTTATCACCGGGCACATTCACCACCCCGCGGACGTTACGGGCCGGCGATATACGTTCGATCATTCAACTCGTAATTGTATCGTCGGAGAACTCTGGACTGGAGATCGTCCAAGAAGGGCAGATGGAAGTCTCCGATCGAAGAGCAGCGACCGGAAAGATCTATTCGTTTGAGGCGTTCGAGGAAGGATCGTGAGCAAGCGGCCCGACTTGATTTACGTCGACGGTAGTACGCTCTATGCCAAGGTCCTGCAAGATGCTGTCGTCAGCCACATCACTCTCCGTACTGTTTTTCTTCTGGAGGCGACGCGCTAACTTCTCTTCTCGCTTTTCTTTACGAGCCTGTTCTTTTTGACGTTTCTGGAAAGTTGTGGGCCCACGACCTGGCATTGTTCATTTACCTTTCAGCGGCGAAGCTTTAGACGAGCTTCGCCGCACGAACGAAACCTCTAAACGAGGGACTTAACTAACAAAACGCTGCTAGGCTACCAGCGATTACCGCGGCCACCGCGACCGCCGCCGCCACCGCCGTTGCCACCACGACCGCCGCGACCACCGCCGCCACCACCGAATCCGCCGCCACCACCACCCTGGGGTTTGGGCCGGGCTTCGTTCACGTTCATGGCGCGACCATTCAGATCAGCACCGTTCAGCGAGGCAATGGCATTTTCTGCATCCCGCCGTTCCGTCATTTCAACAAATGCGAAACCGCGAGATTGACCGCTGTCGCGGTCGGTGACGATATTCACGCGCTCAACTGACCCAAATTGGGAAAAAGCCGCGAATAATTCGTCCTGGGTCGTCTGGAAGCTAAGATTCCCGACAAAGATATTGGTCATGTGGACTCCTCAAGGGATTAAAAAATCGTCTCTGTCGGACTGCTCTAGAAACCAAACTGCGAAGCCTAGTTAGGATGGGAGGGCGACCGGAAGGAACTCGAAATGAAGTTGCTACAAAGACAACTTCAGCGTAGCACTTTCATCGGGGGCTGTGCAACGGAGTTGCGGGAGAAGAGTGACTTAGATTGCAAAACAATCAGCAAAACTACTACGACAATTCAGGCGCCTGAATTCGTCTAGCTGTTAGAACTATGGCAGAAGTGAAGGTGTACGGCGCGGATTGGTGCTCGATGACGAAGAGAACCCGGGCTCATCTGGATCAGCAGGGCGTTCCCTACCAATACGTGGATATCGATCGCGATCGCCAGGCAGCAAGCTGGGTCGCCGAACAAAACGGGGGCAAAGAGAAGAAACCGACGGTGGATATCGCGGGTATTGTGCTATCCGAACCGAGTAATCAGGAACTGGATAAGGCGTTGAAGGAGAAGGGGTTGGGGCAGTAGGACCGGTAAACTCGCAAGCGATTAGCTGCGAAGAGCCAGCTTGTCGCCTTCGAACTGGGCGTCTTCGCCGGACTCGCGAAAGAAGGCCACAACGCTGATCAGGATTTGAATGGCGAGGAGTACGACCCAGATGTTCATGCCCTTGTTAAAGCATGAGCTGCACCAAAGTCTTTACTGCTCCTAAGTGGTTGATTCTAAAAGCACGACACGTACGGCTGCCAGCCGCTATCCCGATCTGGAACCCGCAACTGGTCCCGTTTTGAAACTCGCGAACCATTTTGGGACTCGACCGTGCCAATCAGGCCTCTTCCTGCATTTTCTCGTGGCCAAAGTAAACTACAGGTGAATGACTTTTGAGGAACTAGAACGGGAGTACGTTGCGCTCCGCCAGCAGGGTGAAGCTGTGCGGAGCTATCTTTGACGCTCCTGCCAAACAAGCCGAACTGGACAAGCTCGAAACCGAAATCAACGACCCCGATTTCTGGAATCAGCCGGAAAAGAGCCAGCGCATCATGCAGCAGCGTAAGCGGCTGCAAGAGGCGATCGGAAGTTCGCGGTCTGTAGCCTCACTTACTTCCGATATCGATACTCTATTCGAGCTCGGACGTGAGGGCGAAGCCGTCAACGTCGAGCTGGAACGCGAGTTGAAAGCTTTTGAATCAAGGCTCACCGAATTAGAGACGGGAATGCTGCTTTCGGGCGAAAACGATGCCCGAGACGCCATCGTCACCATTCATCCCGGGGCAGGCGGCACGGAAAGCCAGGATTGGGCCGAGATGCTGCTCCGTATGTACCTCCGTTGGGCAGAGCGACACGGCTTCACGGCGGTGATGACGGACCGGCTCGAAGGCGAAGGGGCGGGAATAAAATCGGCGACCGTCGAAATCAACGGCGAAAACGTCTATGGGCAGTTGCAATCGGAAGTCGGCGTCCATCGGCTCGTCCGCATATCGCCCTTCGACGCCAATGCGCGGCGTCATACGTCCTTTGCTTCCGTGTTCGTATATCCGCAGATCGACGAAGACATCAATATCGACGTTAAACCGGAAGATCTGAAGATCGACGTTTTCCGGGCCAGCGGCGCCGGCGGACAGCACGTGAACCGTACCGAATCAGCCGTCCGCTTTACCCATCTTCCAACCGGGATCGTGGTGCAGTGTCAAAACGAGCGATCCCAGCATAAGAATCGGGCGAGCGCTATGAAACAGCTCCGGGCGAAGCTTTACGAGCACGAGATGGAAAAGAAGCGTGCTGCGGATAAGAAAGTCGAAGACACAAAGCTGGGCATCAACTTTGGGAGCCAGATTCGAAGTTATGTGCTTGCGCCGTACCGGATGATTAAAGATCACCGGACAAAGCTGGCCATCGGCGACGTCGATCGGGTTCTGGACGGGGATCTTGACGATCTCATTCACGCGTACCTCGTCTGGGCGAAGACCGGCAAAGTTTCTGGTGACGTGGGCAAAGAAGATCTGCCAGACTAGGCACGCCCAAGTCGATCGCATGCATCCACCGACAGATGCCGAACTGCAACACGCGGCCGAGCTGATTCGTCAGGGGCGCCTTGTGGCTTTCCCAACCGAGACCGTTTATGGACTTGGGGCGAACGCGCTCGACCCGGACGCGGTACGGCGCATCTTCGAAGCAAAACGCCGGCCCTGGGCCAGTCCTTTGATCGTTCATGTGGGCGATGAAGCCATGGCTCGGGCAGTAACAGCCGAATGGCCCGCCATGGCGCGGCACCTGGCACGTGAATTCTGGCCCGGGCCGCTCACCCTGGTTCTAAAGAAGGCCCCGATCGTACCGGACGTCGTCACGGCAAATCTCGACTCGGTGGGAGTCCGTATACCGTCGCATCCCATTGCTCTCCAGCTCATCCGGATCGCAGGTGTTCCCATTGCGGCGCCAAGCGCCAACCGGTTTTCCGAAGTCTCGCCGACCACGGCAGATCACGTTCGGGAAAGTCTGGGGGACCGCGTAGACCTCATCCTTGATGGCGGCCCGACGACCGTTGGCATCGAGTCGACCGTTGTCAGCCTGCACCGTACGCCTCCGGTGGTTCTTCGTCCCGGCATGATCACGAAGGAGCAGGTGGAGGAGGCGACGGGAGTCCGTTTCGAGAACGAAATCAACTTGCCGGAGATTATCGAATCGCCGGGCCAACATCCACGGCACTACGCTCCCCGAACTCGCCTGGTGCTCCTGGAGCAGGGTTCTCAGCCGCCGGAGGGCAGGGGCCAACTGCTCGTCCTGTCGCAAAATTCGAAAGAGTTTGCCGCGTCTCTTTACGCCGAACTGCATAAGGCGGATAGCGAAGGATGGGACTGGATTGCGATTCAACGGCCCGCGGACACCCCGGAGTGGGCCGGGATTTTGGATCGCCTCCAAAGAGCGACGGTGCCGGTCACAACAGAAGGGCGCTAGGTGACAGCCTCCTATAATCAGGAGCAATGTCATCCTTTGCCGAGGCGGCCGATCGCCTCCGCGTAATCCCCGGGCTGGAGGTTCGAAAGGATCAGCCATTAGCCCCGTACACCCGCTTCGGACTGGGCGGGGAAGCTGCCCTGTTCTGCCTGACGAAGTCCCGCAGCGCCTTTGTCCACGCTATGAAGGCAACTGATGCAATCGCGCTCCCGCGCATGGTGATCGGCGGTGGAACGAACCTGGTTGTCGCGGACGCCGGTTTCGACGGTATCGTGCTCCAATTCACCGGATCGAAGGTCGAGGCGCAGGGTACAACCTTAACGGTTGAAGCGGGCGCGGTTTTGCAGGACGTTGTCGATCGGAGCATCGAGCTCGGTCTGCAGGGCCTCGAGACAATGACGGGCATTCCGGGCTTTACGGGTGGGGCTGTGTATGGGAATGCGGGCGCTTATGGCCGCTCGATTAACGAGCTTGTGACCCGAGTGGATTTCGTCGAAGACGGCCGCGAAAGGAGCTTCGACAACGCACAATCCGGGTTCGCCTACCGGCACAGCAACTTCAAAGAGCACAAAGAGTGGGTGATCCTCTCCGTCGAGCTTCAATTCACTCCTGGCGATCGCGAGGCGCTGGCGAAGACGGCAGCCGGAATTCGGGCCGTTCGTGATGCCAAGTATCCGCCGACCATGAAGTGTGCCGGCAGCATCTTCAAGAACGTGTTTTTTGCCGATCTGCCGCCGGAAACACAGTCAGTGATCCCGCCCAATCTTGTCCGCGATGGCAAGGTGCCTTCGGCATTCTTCCTGGAACAAGTGGGAGCCAAGGGAATCCGCCGAGGTGACATTCAGGTGGCGACCTACCACGCCAACCTGATCTATAACGACGGCGAGGGCCGGGCAGCCGACGTTGTGGCCTTGATTCAGGAATTGAAGAAGCGTGTACGCGAACGGTTTGCGTTCGACATCGAAGAAGAAGTTCAGTACGTTGGATTGGACTATGCTCCTGGGCCGTCCTAACCTGCTTGCCCGTTTATCGGTTGCCACCCTAGCCGTTGCAACTGCTGGCTGGGCTCAAAGCGCTCCGACGCTTCTCATCGTCAATGCAAAGATCTGGACGGGCAATCCGGCACAGCCTGAGGCGGAAGCCGTTGCGATCGCCGGAAATCGCATTGTCGAGGTCGGCACAACCGATGAGATTTTGCGCGGCAAGTCCCAGGACGTCCCTAAGCTCGATCTGGCCGGCCGGCGCTTGCTTCCCGGATTCAACGATGCTCATGTGCATTTCTATGCGGGCGGCTCGAACCTTACCGGTCCTCAGTTGCGGTACTCAAAAAGCCAGGCCGAATTTCGGGACACGCTAGGAATCTTCGCCGGAAAACAGCCGAGAGGCCGGTGGATCACGGGCGGCAACTGGGATCACGAGAACTGGACACCGGCGCAATTGCCAACGCGCCAACTCATTGACAGCGTCACGGCAGACTGGCCGGTCATGATCAAGCGCGTGGACGGACACATGTCGCTGGCCAATTCTGTAGCGCTCAAGATGGCCGGCGTAGACAAGAACACCAAAGACGTTCCGGGCGGCGTGATTGTGCGGGACGCTGAAGGGAACCCAACCGGGATTCTGAAAGATGCGGCGCAAGGGCTGGTGCAGCGGGTTATCCCTCCGCCATCCGAGTCGCAGATTATCGAGGCGGTCCGGGCAGCGCAGACGTATGCAAATGCGCAAGGCGTCACGAGCGTCCAGGACATGTCGGCAGTCTCCCGCTATTTTCCGTGCGTACCAAACCATGTTGCACAATGGACAGCTTCGTGTGCGCATCTCCGGTCATCAGCCGTTAACGACCTGGCAGCAACTTGCGGCAGTGGGACTTCACGCGGATTTCGGCAACGAGTATCTTCACATCGGCGCGTTGAAAGGTTATGCCGACGGTTCGCTGGGCTCGACCACGGCCCTGCTTTTTGAGCCGTATCTCGATTCGCCCAACACCAGCGGCATCACCAGCGCGGAATTATCGGACCCGCAGCAAATGTTCCACAACGTTTCGAGCGGAGACGAAGCAGGTCTGCAGATTGCCATTCATGCCATTGGAGACAAGGCCAATCATGAAATCTTAGGCATGTACGAACGCATCGAACGCGAGCACGGAGAGCGCGACCGCCGGCTTCGCATCGAGCATGCGCAGCACCTGATCGCGGCCGACATTCCGCGCTTCGGCCGGATGCATGTCATTGCGTCCATGCAGCCTTACCACTGCATCGACGACGGTCGATGGGCAGAGAAACGCATCGGGCCCGAGCGCGCCAAGACAACGTATGCCTTTCGCACGCTGCTTGATACAGGTGCAACGCTGGCCTTTGGTTCAGATTGGGACGTAGCGCCAATGAGTCCCATCATGGGTATCTATGCGGCTGTGACTCGCAGAACTCTGGATGGGAAACGCCCCGATGGTTGGGTTCCCGAACAAAAAATCACGGTAGCCGAAGCCGTGCGCGCCTACACCATGGGTTCCGCCTACGCGAGTTTTGACGAGAAGATGAAAGGGTCAATCGAGCCGGGCAAGTTAGCCGATTTCGTTGCGCTGACGGACGACATCTTTGCCATCGATCCGGTCAAGATCGCAGATACGAAGGTTTGGCTGACAGTCTTCAATGGCAAGGTCATTGTCGGCGCGCCTCCGTCACCTTACAATAGGCTGCCGAGTGGACTTCTCCTGAGACCATGATCCCGGGCGGCGTTCGTTTACGCCTTTTGCCTTAACTCTTTCTTCGCCACTTTTCCCATCGCATTGCGCGGCAGTTGTTCGACAATATAGATGTTGCGAGGCATTTTGAAAGAGGCGAGTGACGCTTTACAGCGGAGTTGGATGTCGGCCGGATCGAATGGCCGGGCGCTAACAACATAAGCAACCGGTACTTCGCCCCACACCGGATCAGGCTCTCCCACAACAGCAGCTTCCGAAATCTCGGGCTGTAACTGCAGGAACTCCTCGATCTCGCGTGGATAAATGTTGTAGCCGCCGGAAATGATGAGATCGCTGGTACGGCCTCGCAGCTCGTAATACCCGTCAGGGCTCCGCACACCAAGATCGCCGGTACGGAAGTAGCCGTCGCTGAAAGCATTTCCCGTCGCCTGCGGATTACGCCAATATTCCTTAAAGACGTTTGCTCCGCGCACGTAGACCTGCCCCACTTCTCCGTCCTTCACCGGTTGACCTTCCGTATCCAGGAGGCGAATAGAGAGGCCCGCAATCGGCAAGCCCACGCTCCCCGGCCGGCGTTCACCAACGTAAGGATTGCTCATATTGATCAACGTTTCCGACATTCCGTAGCGTTCCAGAATCGTGTGACCAAACAGGGCCCGAAACTCTTCGAGAACCTGGGTGGGAAGCGGCGCTGAACCCGAAACAAACAGCCGCATGGAACGTCCGATCTCGGCTGCCGCGGCGGGCGTCATTTGATTCAGCCGCACGTAGATAGTAGGCACGCCGAAGAAGAGCGTTGGCCGGAAGTCCAGAAACGTTTGCTCCGTCGTGGCCGGATCCAACCGTTCGAGCAGCCGCATGAGACATCCACTTGCAAGCCAGAAATGCACCCCGAATCCTAATCCATGCACGTGAAACAGAGGCAAGCTCAACAGGAATCGATCAGAGGCCGTAATCTGCCACAACGTCAGCAAAGCAAGCGCGTTCGCGGCAAGATTGTTATGCGTGAGCACAGCGCCCTTAGCGGCTCCGGTGGTCCCCGATGTGTAAATGATCAACGCGGGAGTATCGCCGACTATGTCGTGAACAGGCCGGCTTGAATCGAGGTTCGACGCCGCCCCGGTTAGTTCCTCGACTTTCCACACGGGGCAAGAGACACCCAGGTCTTCAGCGACAACGATTGCCTTGGGTTCGACATCCGAGATGATGTGGGACAGTTCCCGCTCGCGGTAGAGTATGTTGACCGGAACGAAGATGACGCCGAGTTTGAGACACGCTAAGTAAAGATCGATGTACTCACTTCGGTTGCGCAGATACACGCAGAGCCGATCGCCTGCGCGTAATCCTCGTTCCTCGAACAACCGGGCCAGCCGATTGCTTCGCACTTCGAGTTCAGCGAAAGTGCTTTGAATCGGCCCCGTGGCTCCCGTCAATTCGAGCGCTGGTTGATTGGCTCTGCCGCGCAAAGACAGGTCAAATAGATGAATGAGATTCATGCCGCTCGCTGTACTTTCCCCGTTTCATCGTACAGGTCTTCCGAGGGAGCAGAGAGGTCACGAACCTACGTGCAACTGTTGTTGAGGTTTAATTACAAGTAGCAAGTGAGATTGTCGTCAAACATCATCTCGAGATCCATTTTCATCTCTGCAAAACGTTGTGTTGCATCGAAGCGCGATCAACCTGGGCCGATGCTGGGGTAGGACACCGGGTCAGCCCACGGCGGCAGCCCCGCAACTTTGAGGCGGCGTTTGTAAACGCGGTGGCCATCCGTAGCGTAAAGCGAATCGAAGCGCTCTCCACCGAAACAAAGACTACGCACGGAGCCGGATCGTACCGGTAGCGGAAGAATCGCTCGCACTCGGCCGTTCTGGTCGCAAATCTGAATGCCTATTCGGGTAGCCACATACAAGTTGCCATGCTTATCCACCGCCATGTCTTCCGCTCCGCTGTCGTTGGCAACATCGTCGATGTGTAACCAGTCGAAGGGTTGCTTGTCCTTCACCGTGCCGTCCGGCTTCACGACATAGCTATAGATCCACTTCGAACCGCTCTCGGCAGCGAAGAAGAGAGCGTGATCCGGCGAGAATACAAGGCCCGAGGCGGAGAGGAGACCCTCGTCAACCAGTTTCTTTTCTCCCAGCGGAGTAATCTGCCAGATCCGGCTTGGAAGATCGGGATGCATGCCCGGTTCAGTTACATACAACCTGCCTTCGTGCGTGCCGGTGATTCCACGCCCTGCGATTCCTCTTATCACCGTGCGCGATTTGCCGCTCGGGCTGATGGCAATGATGCTCTTCTCTGAAGGAACCAGACCGTAGAGTGTGCTATCCGGGCCGAAGACCTCGGCTGTAACAGGAACGCCGCTCTGGAATACCGTCCGGCGGCCATCCTCGCTGATGCGGTAGATAGCACTGGCCCCGGCGTCACTCACGTACACGTCGCCTTTCGGATCAGCCGCGAGTCCGGCAGCGTTTTGGAAGTTAGACGAAAGCTCCTGCCACCCTTCGTCCTCGGACGTCAATTCCTGCAAGGTGCTGTTCTGCGATCGTCCGGCTTTGACCGGAGCCGGATAATCCCGCCACAACCAACGCATGACATCGGGCAAAACGGCTTGCCCGGGCTTACTATCGTGAGCGTGTTCTCCCCAGGCATGGGCCTCGTCGTAACCCGCAAATGTGAGTGCCGAATCCATATTCAGATTCGCGTCGAACCAGGATCCGAACAACGGATTCCACGCGTCGGCCGAACCGTCTTCCAAGAAGACCCGGATTGGTTTGGGATCCGTTTTGCGAACCAGAACGGGGTATTCGTTCCCGCCTCGCATTGAAACGAACGTGCCGATCTCTGAGTAAACGCGGCTAAATTGGTCGGGTCTCCGCCACGCGAGCGTGAAGGAACCGATGCCACCCGTACTCGCTCCCATGGCGGCACGGTCGTTGCCGTTCTTGGACAAAATTATCGCGCGGCCATCCTGAGTCTTCATCTTCTCGACGGCCGGCAACAACTCTTCGAGCACGAAATCGGGGAAGCGATCGTTCACGCTGTCGAACTCATAGGAACGGTCGTAGCGCAGTGCGCGCTTCTCACCTGTATCGCGCCAAACAGTGCCCGGCGAGAGCCCGACGCCAATGGTGACGGGCATTTCCTTTGCCGCGATCAGTTCGTCGAGTACGGCGGCTTCGTAGGACGTAAGGCCGTCAAGTTTCAACAACAGACATGCGGGATGTGCCGCGTCATACTCCCTTGGAACGTAAACCTGGAACTCGTTGCTGGTTCCGGGATAGTTTCGCGGACTGGCGATGCTGCCGCGAAGCATCTCCCCGCGCAGACCACTAACATCGATCTTCGCTACTGGAAGCTTGCCGGCAATCTCATCCTGAATCTTCTTGACGAGGGAAGCGGGAGCCGCCTGAGCAAACACCATCTGAGACAGTGCCGAAAGGGTGCCGAGAAGAACAATGACCGTCAATCTGCCGCGCATGGTCTTCCAGCATAGCGATTAGCGGACGATATTCTTCCCGAACTGAAACGCAGGACCTACGGACAGGCGTACGGTGTTACGCGAGCTTTTCAGGATATCGGGAAAAAGGTCATTGTGCACGTAATCGGCTTGAATCCGGATGGTGCCATGACGGATAAGCCGAACCTCGAATCCGCCGCCCAGCCCGTAAAACGGCTCCCAATCCGTGATTGAGCCGGAAGGGGCGAGCTGTCGAATAACGGCAGTGGTCAACGGGTCGGACGGATGCGGAGTAGCGGTCTCGTGGATTGCGCCGATGGATGGATGCGCAAAGAATGTAATCCGCGCGAAATGGCGGTATTCCCATTGCGGACCAGCGGCAAAGGTCTGCGTTGTGGATGCGGTGCCTACCGCTACCTGGTAACCGGGAGGGAGCAGTCCGGCGCCTTGAAGAGCGGCTACTTGTCCACCAATCTGGGTCTGCAAAGTAGGCGTCAGCAGTTGCGGGACAAGCGTTACGTTGCCCTGAACAACGGAGTAGTCGAAGCCCGCTGAAAGCCAGGTCTTGACGTTGACCCCGGCCTGCAAATGATAGCCGCGTTCGGCGAGGTTAGCACTGGGGCTATCGAACCACGCGAACCCGTTATAAACATCAAACCTACCCACGTACTCCTGCTGCGCGAGGACAGGAACGGAGCTGAGTAGCAAAAGCAAAGGAACCAGAAAATCGACAGGCTTGGTCATGGTGGGGGCTCAAGGGCTTTTTGTGTACCAGACAAGAATACATCCTGCTTTTTCCTTATCTGTATTCAATTGATGGAAATCAGCCGGATATCACAGCCCATTTGCTTAGCCAGGCGATGCGGGAAGGTTTAGCTTAAGGTCCTGAAGTTTGCCAGCCGGATGCCGCGTTCGCTTAGCGTCTCACGGATTCGACTTGAAGTAAGGGCCTCGAGTTCCCGGACACGAGACTCCTTCAAGCGCGTCCCTGCGTTTCTTAACTCGGAATCGAGATAGCCGGGATGGCACATAAACTCGGTGCTGCCTTCCTCAAGAGTCGCAAGAGCGGCCGCAAAGGACTGCTCATTCAAAGTGCCTGTGAGACGAAACCCGAGAAAATGATCGGTCATTCGCACGCCGCGGCGCTCGCCCATGCGCCGGTAGAGCGGATCAGCCAAAGCGCATGGAAATTTCGTGTAAGGCGTGGTCCGGTCGAGAGGGAGCCGGACAAACGGAATCCGGAACTCCTGCGCCAGGCGGATCACAACCTTGAACACGCTCGGAACGATGTGGGTATGTTTATGGGAATCAAGATGGCTGGGAGAGATGCCGGCCGCGATGATCTTCTCAATTTGGGCCCGCAGCTCGGCGTAGACATCCAGGTGGCGGCGGACGAGCGCGGCCACTACTCCGCCGGGAGTTTCGGGAAGCGGACGGCCGGTGACCAGCGAATTCCCCTGCACAAGAACGAGATGGCACCCGACGTCGAGGGTCGGCGTCTCGCGGGCAAGACGAACCGCGTCCTCAAACGCATCTCCATTAGCCATGAGCGTTGTGGAAGTGAGTACGCCTTCGCGATGCGCGTGAACGATGCCCGCATTTACGTCACGCGTGAAGCCGAAATCATCGGCATTGATAACTAACTGGCGCAACCTAGAAGATCTTCAGCTTGATGGACAGAAACTTCTTCGGATTAGCACGGAAGTCGCGCAGAAGATCGTGTAGCTCCCGCGTGGACCCGTTGAGCGATTCATAGAGCTGCGGATTGACCAGCAACTGACCAATGGTGCCCTGGCCCGAGTTCACCTTATCGAGCGTGACATTGACCTTGCCGAGTGCGTCATTCAGTTGACGCGCAGTCTTGTCGCTGCTGAGAAGTTGCCCGATGGTTCCCTGGCCCGAGTTGACCTTGCCGAGCAGCGTATTGACCTGCTCGAGCGAATGGTCGAGATCGTTCGCAATCTTCGGATCCTTCAGCAGCATTCCTGCGGTGCCTTGTCCGGCTTGCAGGTCGGTCGTTAACTGATCAATCTTGTTGACGACACCCTGTATCTGGCCATAAAGCGCTTCATCGTTAATCAGATGCCCGATGGTTCCATGCTTCGAGTTCAGGTTCGTGGTGAGAAGCTGCACCTGGCCGACGGTTGCCTGGAGCGAGTTATAGAGCGTTTCATCGACCAACAGCTTACCGATGGTGCCCTTACCCACTTCAATCTGGCCAACAATGTCCTGCACCTTGCCTAAGATCACCTGAAGGGAGTCGAGGACGTTGTAGCCCTGCTGGATCAAAGCATCGAACTGGCGGGTATCAGCGGACTTGACGGTTGCATCCGGTTGTATCAGATCGGTCTTTGTACCCTTATTGATCTGAAGGAATTTCGTGCTTCCCAGGAGATTATCGGACGAGATAGACGCGATGGAGTCCGAGGGAATCTGTTTACGCATCTCCTCATCCACCACGAAATCTACTTTGATGACCTTCTGCGGATTGGTATCGCCTGAGAGCTGGACCTTCTTTACGCTCCCCGCCTGGATGCCGTTGATGCGAACCGGCGCTCCGGCATTCAGACCCGCCGCATCGGACGTGTAGACGTGAAGGGGAATCTGTTTCTTGAACCAGCTCGCATTTCCCGTCAGCAAGAAGACGATCATGGTGAGACAGGTGAGCGCAACGATGGCCAGAATGCCGACCTTCATTTGAGCGAAGCTAACTTTTTCTTTCGAAGGCATCTTAACCCTCCTTGCGGACGAACTTCTTCACGTACTCGTCCCCACTTGATTCCAACTCTTCCCGGGCTCCGAAGAAGACAATCTCACCGTCTTTCATGACGATAAATTTCGTGCGCTCGTCGGAACGCCCGTGCTCACCGGAGCCGCCAATTGGTTCCAGCCCTTCGCGCTCGGTATCGTAGCGAAAATTGGCCATAAGCTCGCCATCCTGATAGCGATGGGTGACGATGAGCGAAGCACTATTTCTGGTTTCCCGCTCCTTAGCGATCAACGCCATGATGGTGTTTGCCGTAATCGGGTCAAGTCCGGCCGTTGGCGAATCGTAAAGCACCAGCGGCGGCTCCGTGACAACCGCGCGGGCAATGCCAACGCGCCGCCGCATGCCGCCGGATACCTGGCTGGGGAATTGAGTGATCGTGTGTTCCAGTTCGACAAAGCGAAGCGCATCCCGAACGCGCTTTTCGACCTCTTCTTTCGAGAGATCCTCTTCTTCTTTACCCTCTTCAATCTGACGATTTAAAAGGGGATACTCTACATTCTCACCAATCGTGAGTGAATCAAAAAGGCCGCCCTCCTGAAAGAGCACGCCGGTGCGGCTCCGCAAAGCGTAGAGGTCGTGTTCCTCCCTGCGACGTCACCTCTTCACCAAACAGCCGGATCTCGCCTTCGTCCACTGGAACCAGCCCGATGACAGCCTTCAGCAGAGTTGTTTTGCCGCTGCCGGCGGCGCCGAATAAGATTCGAGTCTCACCCGGTTTGAGTGTGAGAGAGATATTCTTCAGAGCCGTGACCTGACCGAATCGCAAGCTGACGTTCTTAAATTCCAGTAGCGAACGATCTCCGTCTGCCATGAGTTAAAGATTGACGAAGACCTTATCGATCAGGAAGGTCACGAAAAAGATCCAGATGGAAGAGGAAACCACCGCTTGCGTAGTTGCGAGACCAACTCCCTGTGTTCCGCCGGTGGTTCTCAATCCGTAGAAGCAACCAACGAGGGAGATGATGATTCCAAACAGGAACGGTTTCATCAAACCTTGCGCCAAGTCGTTAAGCACAAGGGCGCGCCAGGAGGTGGACCAGTAAGTGCCGCCGCTGATGATGTGGAGAAGAGGAACAGCGACCAGGTATGCACCGAAGAGGCCGATCGCATCCGCAATCACTGTCAGGCAGGGAAGCATCAGCGCAGTAGCCGCCAGCCGGGGTGTCACCAGCTTTTGAATCGGATCAGTGCCAAGAGCACGCATGGCGTCGATCTGTTCCGTTACCTTCATTGAACCGAGTTCGCTGGCGATACCGGAAGCGTTGCGTCCGGCGACCAACAGTGCCGTCAGCACCGGGCCGAGTTCGCGAACCAGGGTAAGGGCAACGATGGAGCCAACCTGGCTACTGGCACCATAAGTGTTCAGCGCCCGCGACATCTGCAATGCAATGATGGCGCCGCTGAAGAACCCGATAAGGACTGTGATGGGGATGCTACCGATGCCGATCGCGTCCATTTGCAGGAACACGTCGTCGTAGTAGTGCGGACGGCGAACGATGTTCAGGAAAGCGCGGCCGGCGAGGAGGACAAATTCCTGGAAAGAACCTACCCAGGACGTCAGAAATCGCTGCAAATACTGGCTCCCGACAGCGACCTCTCCTTCATATTGCTCAAGGCTACCATAGGCACGTTAGTCTTCAACGTCTGAGTTCCTCGAACTCGTCACTGTCTCTAGAAAGAGACTTCAACGACCGCCGACTTCTCACTCTCGTTGTTCTTAACGTCGATCGCGCTGATGGCGTAGCGGTACGTTTTGCCGTGTTCGACCTTGCGGTCACTGAAAGTTGGCAAGTTGACCGGCTCGCCCAGCGGCTCCAAGGGTCCGTTCCCTTCCGCCCGATAGATTTTGTAGGCCTTCAGATCGGGTTCGGGGCTGCGGGACCAGGTGAGTTCTACTGATTCGGGACCGGCCAGCACGGTCACTCCTGCTGGAACAGAAGGCGGGAAAGTGTCCGGATGGTCTACCGGTACACCGTCAGACCTCAGACTTTCAGCAGCCTCTTTTTTCGCGACGACAAAGTAAGTGTAGGGAACGTCCCATTGCGATGTGGTGTCCACATACTCCGGTTTTTCGGCGACTCCTACCGAATCCGCCGTCGCTTGGCCGCGAGCCTGGCGCAGGACCTCGTAACGCAGACCAGGACGTTCTTCTGCCCAAGTCAGCTTGTATCCGTCCCGAGTCGCTTCCGCACTCACCTTGGGTGGATGCAGTGGCTCGATGACCTCTAAAGTGACCGGAGCCGACCACTGCGAGAAGCGTTTCTCCGTTCGGACGGCCGTACGCACCGAAACCGCAATCTTCTGACCCTGCCAGTCCGAAACCGGGATTTCCTTCTTCAATGGGACCGGCTGCGGGTCATCAACACTAATGGTTGGAAGTGAAGCGAGGTCGTAGCGCTTCGAAGTCGCTTCCCATTTCGCGGGGTCGAAGGGCGTAACCGCGGGACCGGCGCGCAGTTCGATGGCGGACAGCTTCTTGATCTGGAGGAAATCAGTTGTCAGGCCGGGAGTACTGAAGCTGACCTGGATTTCATTGCCACGTTCAACTGCGCCGAGATTGTTGACGGGCATCGGAATCTCAGGCGACGGAGGAGAAACTGGGCCGACATACCCACAACCTTCAGCGAACGCCAAGACCACACAAACTGCGGAAAAGGCAAAACGCACTTTAAAGAATGTACCTGCTCAGGTCTTGATCTTTCACGATCTCGGATAGCTGCTTCTTCACGTAAGCAGCATCGATTTTGATGTTCTTCTTCTTGAGATCAGGGCCGTCGAATGAGATGTCTTCGAGCAGCTTTTCCATGATCGTGTGAAGCCGGCGCGCCCCGATGTTCTCGGTGTTTTCGTTCACTTGCGCTGCGATCCGGGCAATCTCACAGAGAGCATCGTCGGCGAAACTGAGCTTTATTCCCTCGGTTTCCAAGAGCGCAGTGTATTGCTTTACGAGAGCGGACTTCGGCTCTTTCAAAATGCGGATGAAATCGCCTTCGCTGAGCGACTTCAATTCGACGCGAATGGGGAAGCGCCCCTGCAACTCCGGAATCAGGTCGGAAGGTTTTGAGACGTGGAAGGCGCCCGCCGCAACGAAGAGGATGTGATCGGTACGGACGAAACCATGGCGTGTATTGACTGTGGTTCCTTCCACGATGGGAAGAATATCCCGCTGAACGCCTTCCCGGCTGACGTCCGGGCCATGACTGCTTTCGCGGCCGGCAATTTTGTCGATTTCGTCGAGAAAAACAATGCCGTTGCGTTCCACCCTCTCGAGCGCGATGCGGGTGACCTGATCCATATCGATCAGCTTCCCCTCTTCTTCCTGAACCAGATATTCGAGGGCTTCGGACACGCGCATGTTGCGTTTCTTAGTCCGCGGGCCGAACAGTCCGGGAATGACATCTTTTAAGTTGATGTCCATTTCCTCGAGGTTGCCGTTGGTCGAGAGTTCGAACGTAGGTCCCCGCTCTTTCACATCCACTTCCACAAGACGGTCGTCCAGCTTGCCCGCCCGCAGCTTCTCCCGCAGCTTCTCGCGGGTCCGTTCAACACTTTCCGCGGACTCCGGCTGAGGCGGCATGAGGAGATCGAGCAGGCGATCTTCGGCCAGTTGTTCCGCGCGGTCGGCTACTTGCTCCAGCCGCTCTTCGCGCACCATGTCGATCGAGATATCTACCAGGTCGCGGATCATGGATTCGACATCGCGGCCGACATAGCCGACCTCGGTAAATTTGCTCGCTTCCACTTTCAAGAAAGGAGAGTTCGCGAGCTTAGCCAATCGGCGGGCGATCTCTGTCTTGCCGACGCCCGTCGGTCCGATCATCAGAATGTTCTTCGGCATGACCTCTTCGGCCATTTCCGGCTCCAGCTTCTGACGGCGGACGCGGTTGCGCAAAGCGATAGCTACGGAACGCTTGGCTTCCGCCTGACCGATCACATGCCTGTCGAGTTCGGCAACAATTTCGCGGGGCGTGAGTTCATCGAGCAACGGCGCTTCGTCCGTTGATTGCTGCGGAAGGTAGATCACCATTACGTGAGCTCCTCATACGAAACATTGCTGTTCGTGTAAATGCATACGTCCGCGGCGATTTTCATCGATCTCTCGACGATGTCCCGGGCACTTAGCTCTGTGTTGTCGAGTAGCGCGATGGCGGCACTCTTCGCAAAAGCTCCGCCCGATCCGATCGCCGCGATCGGACTGTCGGGCTCAATCACATCGCCGGTGCCGCTGACGATGTACATATTGGTTGCGTCCGCTACCAGAAGGAGCGCCTCCAAGTGGCGCAACATCCGGTCCGTGCGCCAATCCTTGGCGAGTTCAACCACGCTGCGGGGCAGGTTACCGCTGTATTGTTCCAGCTTGCCTTCGAAGCGCGCAAACAAAGCAAAAGCGTCGGCCGTGGAACCGGCAAATCCAGAGACTATCTTTCCGTTATATAGCCGTCGCAGCTTGCGTGCGCCACTCTTCAGAACTTCGCTCCCCATTGTGACTTGTCCGTCACCGGCGAGTACTACTTGACCGTTTCGCCGCACGCAAAGAACGGTGGTGGAACGGATTCTCTTCTTCATGAAATCAGTGGCCAAGAACGATCGCGAGAGCCTGCTGGCGCTCGCACTACGCCCTTGGCAACTCTATTTCAGCACAACGGGACGGCTGCCCTCCCCGCTCGCAGATACCTATTTCAGATTGGCCTCGAAGAACGCGGTGGTCTCTTCGAGCAAATGCCGTCGAGCCGGACCACTGACTCCATGAGTTTTCTGCGGATAGACAAGCATGGTGAACTGCTTATTGGCCTTCTCAAGCGCGTCCGCCATTTGCATGGTATTCGCGAAATGCACATTGTCGTCTTCGATGTTGTGCACGATCAGGAGCTTCGACTGCAGCTCTCCCGCGCTTGTTTGGGGAGATGTCAACCGGTAAGCCTCTTCGTTCTCCACTGGAAGGCCCATGTAGCGATCGGTGTAGATGGAATCGTAATTACGCCAGTTGGTGACCGGCGCTCCCGCAATGGCAGCTTTGATTAGTCCGGGCGCATGGGTGATCGTGTAAAGCGTCATGTAGCCGCCATAACTCCAGCCATACAAACCGATGCGGCCGGGATCGACGAATCCAAGCGAAAGAAGATGGTCGATGCCGCGCTTCTGGTCTTCCAACTCGTGCGCGCCCATGCCCCGGAAAATAACCGATTCGAATTTGTGCCCTCGCCCGGCCGAGCCGCGATTATCAAGCTGCCAGATAACGAACCCTTTGTGCGCCAAAACCTGATCCCACGAGAGGCCCTGCCAGGTGTCCCGAACTTCCTGGATGCCCGGGCCGCCGTAAACCATGACTACCGCGGGATACGTTTTGCCCGATTGAAAACCGGCGGGCTTGATCAAGCGCGCGTAAAGCGGCGTGCCATCGGCAGCAGCCACTTTCACGATCTCGGTGGGCAGGATCTCATACTCTTTCGCATCGGCATCGGCCGGTTTGCGATACATCCGTACTTCCGAACCGTCGGCTTTATATAAGGACGCCCGGGGCGGAGTACCGAGAGCGCTGTAGCTATCCAGGTAATAAGAAGGTTCCGGCGCCGCGGAGATGGAATGCGTGCCTGCGCCCTTGCTCAATCTTTGCTTGCCGGTCCCGTCCAGGGCAACGGAGTAGAGCTGGCGCTCTAAAGGACTCTCTTCCGTAGACGTATAGAGCACGCGGCGGCCGTCCCGGTCGAGGCCAATCACACGCTCTACAGTCCAGTCTCCTCGCGTCAACTGCCTTTCGACGCGCCCATCGCGGCTGTAGAGATAAATATGCCGGAAGCCATCGCGCTCGCTCGTCCAAAGAAACTGATCGCCGCCGGGCAGAAACTTCGGCTCACCGGCAACGTTGATCCAAAACGGATCCTCTTCATGCAGAACCACGGTTCCTTTTCCTGTGGCACTGTCGGCAATGAAGAGATCGAGCTTGTTCTGAATCCGGTTGAGCTTGACCGCCGATATCGACTTGCTGTCCGGCAGCCAGGCGACGCGCGCAAGCAAACTGTCCGCGAGGATCACCGAGATTGATCCAGTGAGTTTCTCCTCCTTCGGCAGGAACAATCCCGAGGCGCACTTCGGCGTTCGGATCACCGGCCTTGGGATATCTTTCCGGCTCAAGCAGACCGCTCGGACTCAGGAGCGAAACCTGGGGGAATACCGGTTCATGACCGATATCGAACTGCAAATAAGCGATCGATCGGGAATCCGGAGACCACCAATGAGCGGTATTGAGCTCCAATTCTTCCGGGTAGACCCAATCGAGCTGTCCGTTCAGCAGAGTTTCTCCGCCGTCTTTCGTCAGTTGATTCAGTTTCTTTGATTCGAGAGCCAGCGCAAACAGGTTTGGACCACGCCGGAAAGAGACGTATCGCCCGTCCGGCGATAGTTTGGGATCAAGTTCGGGCTCTCGTGTTCGGGTCATCTGCTCGAAGGCACCGTTCGCGATCGTAACGACAAACAAATCGCCACCTTCAGAAACAAGCAGGCGTTTGCCGTCGGGGAACCATTGCACAGCGCTCTCGCTGACACGGCGGTTCGTCCAATCCGTCGTGGCCGGCTGTTCCTCGCGTTCCGCCGCGTCCCTCAGCTTGGACAACGAGATGACGTCGTGCTCTTTACCGGTAGGAATGTCGTAGACGGAAAGCGTTCCGCGGTTTGAAACAGCAAATTGATCGCCTCCAGGAGACCAGGCGAGCGGGTTGCCAGTTCCGCGCGGCTGCCGGCTATTTACTACTGCGTCAATCGTGACCGGCTTCCTTTCGGCCCGGGAGGGCGGAACGCACACCGAGACCGCTAACAAACCGAGAAGGACGGGCCGCGTCATAGCTATTTACTTGCTGAACTGCCGAGTTTATGGACGTGCGGGAGTGGGTGCTGGATCGTGCGGCTGCGTCACATCATGCCCCGAAGGAGCTTGCCGCGTGGGCTGCGGTGGCGGCAGGGGTTTCCGGGGCAGCATTTCCGGTCTCGTTGCGGTGTTGTATACGAAGGAGGCAATGATAGCCGAAGCCTGCATCAGGTCGCCGGGTTGGATCCGGTCGTATACGTCCATATTCGAATGGTGCGTCCTAGTCTCGTAATCCATTGGATCCTGGATGAATTGGAAACCGGGCAGTCCGACGGCGTCATAGGACAGATGATCGGTCCCGCCGGTATTCCGGATCGAAATGGCTCCTGCGCCCAGGTCCTTGAACGGAACAAACCAGGATTCGAAAATAGGCCGCATCATATCGTTGCCCTGCAGGTAAACACCCCGGATCTTGCCCGTTCCGTTGTCGTAATTGAAATAGCCGGAAAGCTTAGCGTGTTCGGCTGTCACCTTCATCGTTTCCCGGTCACCGAAATGCTCTTTCACGTAAGCGCGAGAACCGAGTAGTCCCTCTTCTTCGCCGCCCCATAACGCAATCCGGACAGTGCGATCCATGGGCTGCTTGATTGCCTTAAGCACTCGGACCGCTTCCATCATCACGGCACTTCCGGCCGCGTTGTCCGTTGCGCCCGTGCCACCGTGCCAGGAATCAAAATGCGCGCCCAGCATGACCAGCTCGTCTTTGTGCGGGCCAGTGCCAGGGATCTCGCCCACAATGTTGAAACTGTCGACGTTGTTTGCCGAAAGCTCGTTTTGAATGTTGAACTCGAGTTTGACCGGGATCTTGTGCTCCAGGAGCCGGGCAATCCGGTTGTACTGCTCGGGCATTAATGCGACACCAGGAACAGCGACCGGGTGTTTGGGATCGTAAGAGCCGCTGGAGGCCGCAAAGATTGTCCCACCCGATCCGTTGTTGCTGGCTGTGACCGTCAGCAGTACGCCCTCATCCTTCATAAAGGTCACGATCTTGTCTTGCAAGGCTTGGCGCTCCTCGCGAGAGAGTGGGGCGGGAGCACCGGCACCGCCTCCCCGGGTTATGGGAGTGGGAGCCGAAAAGAAGCTTGACCGGCCCGGGTCTGGCGCCTCGCTTTCGGCTGCGAGTTCAGCGTCGGTGAACCGGTGAGCTTCGGCCGTCGTCGGAAAAGGCAATGGTCTTGGATTGGCAGTCATGACGATCTTGCCGCGCAGCTTGCCTTTGTATTTGTCCATGTCGGCCTGAGTCCTGATCACCGCCAACATCGGCTCGCCGCTTACGGATCCGTTCGTGCTCTCAGTCCAGGCGAGCGGGATCGCCATCAAAGAGGAGAATTGCGGCTCGACCATATGCCCCTCGTAGTACTTACACTGCCAGTCGCGGCCGAAGGGCCCCCATTTCTCTTCCCGAACGTTGACGAGACCGTACTCTTTCAGCCGCCCGACAGCCCAATCGCCCGCGGCACGATAATTCGGCGAGTTCGTTAGCCGAGGCCCATGAACATCGGTCAGGTAAAACATGGTGTCCATCACCTTCGAATCCGAGAAAGCTTCCGATCGGATCCGGTTGACCACCGAAAGGTCTACTTTCTCTTCCGCAACGACCAGGATCGGAATCAGAGCGACAGCCGCTGCACACGCAAACCGAAAGGACGAAATGGGCATGTTCCAAGTTAACTGATACCGGTCCAATTGATTCCACCGAGTCTTTGCGGCAATCCGCGGAAGGGAAAGCGACACGGCCTCACCGTGTCGATTGAGACACACTGAAGAACACACAAGTCTAGAAGGTGTAATAATTTACCGAGATTCGCCAAGCGAATATGCCTGCTATCCTGGAGGTTTCTAAATGTACTTCGAGAAGACCATTCAGACGCCAGTGGAGGTGGCCGGCGTCGGTCTTCATCACGGCGCGCCTGTCAGGCTCAGAATCACTCCGGCTCCTGCGGATACGGGGATTGTGTTTATCCGCACCGATCTGGACAATACCGAAGTAAAAGCTAACTGGCAGTTCGTGAAGCGGGTCAGCTACGCGACCAGCCTGATGCACCCGAAGGGTATTTTCATCTCTACGACAGAACACCTTCTGAGTGTTCTTTACAGCATGGGCATCGACAATGCCTACCTCGAGCTCGACAACCTGGAACTGCCTATTCTTGACGGCAGCGGAATGCCGTTCGTAAATCTGATTCGAAAGGCGGGAACCCAGGAGTGCCGGCGTTTACGCCGCTACCTGAAGATCGTGAAGCCGATCACGGTCGAAGCCAACGGAAAATCTGTTTCCATCCTGCCGTGCGACTCCTTCGAGTTGCAGTGCCGTAATTTTTTCGATCACCCAATGGTGGGCGAACAGAGCCTGGAGCTGACTGTGACGCCGGAAACGTACGCTTCCCAAATCGCACCCGCGAGAACGTTCGGTTTCGAATACGAATTGGAACAGATGCGCGACATGGGCCTGATTCGGGGCGCCAGCCTGGATAATGCCATCTGTTTTACCCGAACAGGCGTCGCCAATGAAGGAGGCCTGCGGTTCCCGGACGAATGCTGCCGGCACAAAGCACTCGATCTGATTGGTGATCTGGCCCTGATCGGACGTCCCTTGCTGGGCCGGGTAGTTGCCGAGAAGGCGGGACACGCCATGCACGTGGCCCTTGTGAATAAGTTGATGTCCGACCCTTCGTTCTACGAAGTGGTAACAATTGAGCCAGCCAGGAATAGCCGCAGGAAAGAAGCTGCCGCTTTTCACGCGATGGTCCCCTAGAGTCTAGGTTAGGGGCCTGGGGCCCTGAATAGAGCTTGCGCCAGCTTCCGAATCTCCTCACTTTAATCCGGCTCTTTGCCTCGCCCGTTCTGGCCTGGCTTCTATTACGGGGCCGATTCAGGGAAGCGCTTTGCGTCGTGCTGATTGCCGGTGTCACGGACTGGCTGGATGGATTTGCCGCGCGAAAACTCAAGGTGGGAAATACTACAGGTGTCCTCCTTGATCCGATGGCGGATAAAGTCATGCTGGTGACCCTGTTTGTGGTGCTGGCGGTAGTCCACCTGATCAGCGGTTGGATGCTGGCCCTGGTACTCGGCCGGGATCTTGTCATTGTTACCGGCGCCGGATTGCTGCGTCTTTTCCGCGGGTATCATCGATTTCTTCCCACCCTATTGGGTAAGGTCAGCACGTTCTTTCAAATTGTTCTGGTATTCCTTGTGCTCACACGCGCCGCTTACCCCTATCGGTTTCTCCTATGGCTCGAGACACTGGCGATACTGCTGTGCGCCTTGTTCACTGCTTTGAGCGGGCTTGATTATATTCGCCGGGGCATCGAGATGACGCGTCGGCCGCAAGGCGCGCTGCGTTAGAGAGCAGGGAAACACACTTGAAGCGCTGAATCAGACGCCTCAGGACTATGGAGTCGTTGACTGCAATAGGGGTCGGGAGTAGCCTAATTGTATGGAGCCGAGCGTCGAGATCTATCAACCGTCGCGTGCGTACGGACGCCTTGGCTGGGCATCTTTGGCCGGCTCGGCAGTTTGCCTCATCTGCGGGCTCCGAGCACCACTTGCTTTCATACCCGGAGCGCTTTGTGCGCTTACCTCGGGTGTGCTCTTCTGGCTGGCCTCGAGGCCGGTAATTCGCGTCGGCACCACCCAATTCAATATTGGAGAGCGGGCCATTGCATGGCAGGAAGTGCGTGAAGTCAACAGCAGCCGCTTTCTTTCGCCGCTGATTCTGAAGCTGAAACTTACTAATTCCCGGCGCAAAGCGTTGATTTTCCCAGGAGAGCCGGAACGCATAGCCAAGCTGCTCGATTCCTTGCGGCGGCATTCCATGCTGGCAACCTTCAACGGGATTGCCTATCGGGATTACTGGACCTGGAACGACGTGAAGGAACTGAGTGGAGACACTTCGCCGGACGAAACACCCGTTCGCATGGTAAGCACTGATGACGAAGAAGAAATCGAGCGGATGTTCCAGAAGTTGAAAAACTGTCGCGGATTGGACTCACACGATGCGGACCAGTCGAGAGCATCGCATGAGGACTAATTCTGGCGCTTAGACCCTGGAAAAGATCAAGACGCCGATCTGGCTGCTCCTCCTTTCTCCTATTCCTGGTCCTGCTTGTTTTGGCTGGATACCTCTTCCGAGTGCCCCTGATGACCGCCGCCGGCAGCTTTTTGGTGGAGAATGATCAACCGGAAAAAGCAGAGGCGGCCGTGGTTCTAGGTGGCGATCAGTTCGGCAATCGGATCGTGAAAGCGGCCCAGCTTGCAAAAGCAGGTTACGCGCCGTTTGTACTGGTAAGCGGTCCTCATTCGCTGTTGGGTCACGAATCGGACGAAACCATCGAATACGCGCACCGCCAGGGCTATCCGGTTTCGCTGTTCCGGCCGCTGCCCCACGAGCTTGATTCGACGCGAAGCGAAGCGGCTTTCATCGATGCATACCTGAGGACCCAGGGGATCAAGAAGATTCTGCTGGTGACAAGCAACTATCACACCGCGCGTGCCGCCAGGCTGTTGCGAAAGTACTCCCCGAGCCTGCAGGTAATTGCGGTAGCGGCGCCCGATCCGGCTTTCACCCCGGATGGCTGGTGGAAGACTCGGGAAGGTCAGAAGATGTTCCTATATGAGTGGCTTAAGACTATTGCCACTGCGTTGGATATCTAAGTGCTGAAATCGCTCTATACTCTTTGGCCCTATCTCGTTAAGTATCGTGCCGGCTTGGCCTTGGGCATCGGCGCACTCTTAATGAAGGATCTCCTGGCGGTAGCTTTACCGTTGATTATCCGGTACGGCGTTGATTCTTTAACTCACGGGTTCGAGATCCGCATCCTGCTCAACTTCGCCGGCCTGCTTGTCGCAGTTTCGCTGGTCAAAGGCGTGTTCCAGTACTGGATGCGCGTCATCATCATCGGCATCTCACGGGATATCGAATACGATCTTCGGAACAATCTGTTCGCCCATCTGGTCGAGCTCTCGCAAACCTTCTACTCGCGTTATCGCACGGGAGACATCATGGCCCGCAGCACGAACGACCTGAACGCGGTACGAATGATGCTTGGGCCGGGCATTATGTACTGGAGCGAAACGTCCGTCATGCTGGTGCTCGCGGTTGCGGTGATGGCTCGCGCCGATCTCCGGCTTACATTGATTGCACTGGTTCCAGCCCCCCTGGTTTCAGTCGCGGTGATCTTCTTCGGGCGCCGGATCCATGCCAGATTTGAGCAGATTCAAAGAATGTTCTCCGATATCAGTAGCCGGGTCCAGGAGAATCTGGCCGGCGTTCGCGTGGTCCGGGCTTACGCACAGGAACAGGCCCAAGTTGACCAGTTTGAACATCTGAACCGCGAGTACATCCGGGAAAACATTGGCCTTGCACGCATTCAAGGGATGTTCATGCCTCTACTGCAGGCGCTCATCGGCCTGACATTCTTGCTCGTCATGTGGATCGGCGGCCAGCAATTGATGCAGAAGCGCATCACTCTGGGCGAGTTCGTGATGTTCAACACGTACATGGGCATGCTGATCTGGCCTATGATTGCGTTCGGCTGGGTAGTGAACCTGATGCAGCGGGGTACCGCCTCGCTGAACCGAATCAACGAAATTCTGCACGAAAAGCCCTTAATCGCTCCCCCATCCGGAGACACGGTTGCGCCGGCAACGCTTTCGGCCGAGATCACGTTCCGCGACGTCAGCGTGGATTTTGGCAACCGGCCAGCCCTGAAGGGGATTGACCTGACGATCAGGGCCGGGGAAACGGTCGCCATTGTGGGACACACCGGCAGCGGCAAAACGACGCTGGTGAATCTGATAGGACGCCTGATCGACCCGACCGATGGCGCCGTTTTGTTCGGTGGTGCCGATCTCCGGGATTTTGATCCGCAGCAGTTACGCCGTCAGATTGGCTTCGTCCCGCAAGAGACATTTCTATTCAGCGCGACCCTGGCAGAGAACATCGCCTGGGGAGTGGAGACCGCTACCCGAGCAGAAATCGAAAGGGCCGCGGACATTGCGGGCTTAACCAGCGATATCGCCGGTTTCCCTGACGGTCTCGATACCGTGGTCGGCGAACGAGGCTTGACGCTTTCCGGCGGCCAAAAACAACGAACCGCGATTGCGCGCGCGATTTTACGCGACCCCAGAATCCTCATCCTGGACGACGCGCTTTCGAGCGTAGACACGGTAACGGAAGACAAGATTCTGAGCGGATTAGCCGGTGTTATGCAGGACCGCACGACCATCCTGATCTCCCACCGCGTTTCTACCGTTCAGAATGCACATAGAATTGTTGTGTTGAGTCACGGCGCGATTATGGAGACCGGAACACACTCCGAGTTGCAGGCACGTGGCGGCTATTATGCTGAGCTGTACGAAAAGCAGCTACTTGAAGAGGAATTGGAGGCAATTTAATCTATGTCTGATTATCTGATCAGCAGACGCAACTGGCTTGAGTCGATACCCGCAGCCTTAGGCGCAGCGGCTCTACTGCCCGGAACGCTCGGGGCGCAGGAGTATCGGATCGGCGGTGCCGACATCAAGCTCGGTGTCGCCTCGTATTCGTTCCGGAAGTTTAGCCGAACGCAAGCGATCCAGATGTTGAAGGAGTTGGGCACTCCCTACCTGAACGTAAAAGACTTTCATCTGAAACTGGACAGCTCGCCCGCGGAAATCGACGCCGCAAAGAAGGAATTCGCCGATGCCGGCGTGCAGTTGGTCGGGTGCGGAAACGTAAGCTTTCTGAAGCCCGACGAAAACGACATCAAAAGCAAATTCGAGTACGCGAAAAGAGCCGGGTTTCCTCTGATCGTTTGCGCACCGACAGCGGAAACTCTTCCGATGCTTGAGAAGTATGTAAAGCAGTACAACATCAAGATTGCTGTGCATAATCACGGTCCGGAAGACAAGCACTTTCCAACTCCGCAGAGCGTGCTGGCAGCGGTAAAGAACATGGATCCGCGCTGTGGGTTGTGCATGGACATCGGCCATACGTCCAGAACCGGCGTCAATATCGTCGATTCCATCGTAGAAGCCGGCCCGAGACTGCTCGATATGCACACCAAAGACCTGGCAGATCCGATGGTGAAGGAAAGTCAGGTTGCTGTGGGTGAAGGCAAGTTGCCGATTAAGAAAATCTTCGCGCAACTCATCACGATGAAGTACAAGGGCTGTGTCAATCTCGAGTACGAGATTCAGGAAAGCGATCCGCTTCCAGGGATGAAGAAGAGCTTCGCATATATGCGCGGAATCCTCGACGAGCTCAAGACGAGCAAGACCTAGCGGTTAGCGGTTCGAAGAGACCGTGATTCCGTTCTGCATGGCAGAGATTCCGAGATCCGGGATCTCGATCAATGTTCTTGTGCCCTGGCCAGGAGCGCTATCCATCTCCATACGGTAATCGGTACCGAAAAGGACTCGCAGGCGCTCATCGACATTCGAAACGCCCACGCCGCCCGAATGATCGAAGAGCGTCGCAAGTCTGGATTCCTCTATGCCGAGCCCATCATCCTCCACACAGATGAAGAGCCGGTTGCGTTCGAGCCAGGTAGAGAGCCGCACCGTTCCGCCTTCGATCTTGTTGGAGAGACCATGCTTGATGGAATTCTCAATAATGGGCTGGAGAATCATGCTCGGGACCAGCCGATCGAGCGTCTTGGTGTCGATTTCTTTTTGAAATTTCAACTTCTCCCCGAACCGGACCATCTCAATGCCCAGGTAGTCGTCGATAAACGAGATTTCATCGCCCAGCGGCGACAGATTCTCCGCCTTCCGCAAGAGCCGGCGCAGGATTTTCGAGAGGCGATAAATGAGCGTTCGTGCGCGATCGGGATCGAGCCTTATCAGCGTCGAGATGGAGTTCAGAGTGTTGAAGAGAAAATGCGGGTTGATCTGATTCGTCAGCGCGATCAGCCGGGCTTCCGTTAGGCGAACGTGCTGCAGTTCAAGCTGCTTTTCCGTTCGAAAACTGCCCCAGATACGAATCGGCAGCGAGACCGCAAATAAGGTGGTGATTGCCGCCGCCGGAAAACTCCAGCCGGTAATGGGCGGCAAGCGTTGGAAGAGGAAAAAGGTGTTGTGCTCCGAGAACGACCGAAATACGGCCCAGCGCAAGGTTTCGGTCATCACGACAATGGCATTGCAGGCCACGTTGAAGGCGGCTCGCTCGACAACCGGCCTCTGGATCGCGTTCCGGTTCAGGCGCAGCATCTGCTTGAACAGCCGGTAGAGATTGAGGTCGACGAACGGGGAGAAATGCCAGATATCTTCCTTCACCGGAGCCAGATCGTGCATCAGGGCACCGAGCAGGCCTGCGGCCGCAAAGAGCGGCATGGACATGAACTTCCCTTCGAACATGTCCGGCACGGAGACGCACAAACCCGTAATTAAGCCCGTCACATACCCGCCCAGCATTCCGGCAATCTGGGCACCTTCCAGCGCCAAATCGACGGCGCTGTACTGGTAATGGCTCAGGATACGAACTCCCGCACTCGCGCCGAAGATAAACGAGAACACGAACGCCAATTGCAGCCGTTCCGAAATGGCCCGCTTGTCGCTGATTAACAGCTTCTGTATCCTGGCGAACCGCATCAGGATACTGGCAATGGACGCCGCCACCGCGATCTTGATTAAAAGAGCGGCGAGTTGCTGCTGATCAAGCACTAATTTGCATCCATCCGCATGGCCGCCGGGCTTCGGTTCCTATAATAGTTGTTTCATTGTCCCAACCCGATTTCACACTCAAGAAAGTTGCCGAAGCGGATTTGCCCAGCCGCTTTGGGAAATTCCGCATTTTCGGCTTCGAAGGTGTCCGGACCATCGGCACAGAGGAAGCAATCGCTCTTAAGATTGGGGATCTCTCGCCGGAGAAAGGTCCGACGCTGGTACGCATTCATTCCCAGTGTCTGACGGGAGACGTCTTCCACAGTTTGCGGTGCGATTGCCGCTCTCAACTCGAGCTGGCGTTAGACCAAATTGTGAAGGAACAGCGAGGACTGCTGATCTACGAGCATCAGGAGGGCCGCGGAATCGGCCTGATCAACAAACTCCGCGCCTACGAATTGCAGGACAAGGGTATGGATACGGTCGAGGCCAACGTTGAGCTCGGCTTCGACGCCGATCTTCGGGACTATGCCTTACCGGCCGCGATCATTCAGTACTTCGGGATCACGCAGGTGCGCCTTCTCTCGAACAATCCGGAAAAAGTGGCCGCGCTCGAGACCGCCGGCATCGAGGTAGTTGAGCGCGCTCCGATCATCGCTCCGCCCCTTGAGACCACGATGGAATACCTGCGGACGAAGCGGGAAAAGATGGGCCACCTTTTCTAGTTTTTGGTGATTTCTACGCCGGGTTGCCGGGCATTCCCACCTGCTATGATTTCCTCGCGGGCCCTTAGCTCAGCGGTTAGAGCAGAGGACTCATAATCCTTTGGTCGAAGGTTCAAATCCTTCAGGGCCCACCAAAAGAACCGAAGACTTAAGTTGTACTGGACATCCGCCGGTCGCTGAGCCTAACGGCGCTTCTTCTGAAGTGTAGGACAGTTTACATCATGCCAGGCGATCGCCTCGTCTTCTGAGGCAAACCGCTTGTCTCGCCTGTAATCCCACTCATACACATCCTCCTCGTTCGCCGGGATCAGTAGGATGTGTCCGCACATCTCGTCCTGCATCAACTGCAGCGTTCCGTCTGGTTCTCTTTCAGATAAGGCCATATATATCTCGCCAGGATACGCTAACAAGACCCGGGCAAACCGTCCTCTTTAGCTCAAGCATCAGGTCTCCTTTGCCTTCCATAGCAGTCGCCTCAAGCGAGGAACCAGCAGATAGACAATCTGGAATACGCCCAAACTCCAAAAGACACGGTGTTGCCAATCAATGTAGGCGAATAACGCTGTGCATGCCAATACGGGAATAGCCTGAATCATGTAGCGCTTTTCTTTCTCCCCGTAGCGAGAGCCACACCACAACCCGAATACTCCAGTAATAAGTCCAAGAACTACGGCCGCGAAGGTGCTCGCCAACAGGAACGCAAGGGACGGCATATAGATTTCTCTTGCATCTTTAGCGCCAGCGCTAGAGCAGAGGACTCACAATCCTTCGGTCCCGTCGCACCTGGCAGCTACGGACAAAGTTCCAGCCATATGACATAGACTGCTAGGAAATGCGAGCGGGAGCCCTGATTTTCGTTGGTATTCTGTCCGGCGCCCTAAGCTCCCAGGCTCAAGGAGACCGCGAGCTCAAATGGCTGTACGAAGCACGACGGTGGGCCGAACTTTACGACCGGCTTCAGCTCACAGATGGCTCACCTCTCTACCGTGGCGCTGCCGGGATAACATTTCATCACAATCTTCCAGAGTCGGAGCGGCTGTTGCTCTCCCTCATCAAGGCTCGACCAACCTCAACAGAGGCATATGAAGCACTCGAGTGGCTCAGCCACTTGTACTTCTACCAAGGCCGCTATGGCAATCTCGAAAGCGTGATGGAGAAGCGGTGGACTACATTCCCGCAGAAGCCGGAGCGGGCGCAGGAGCAAGTTGCAATTGCGGGTTTCCGTGGGTTGCCTAATCAAAGAACCGAGAGCATTGGACCTTCCACTCTCACCCACGAACCAGACTCTGTCTTCCTGCCTGTTTCGATCAATGGGCGGCCCGCGAATTACTTCTTCGATACGGGTGCCTGGATCTCCTGCATGAGTGAATCGGAGGCAGCGAGGCTAGGTCTCGAAGTAAGAGAGACTTCGGGGAGCTTGGGGCAATCAGCAGGCTCACGAGTCCGATTCCGAACCGCCGTTGCAAGTAGAGTTGCTCTCGGCAATGACCGATTTCTTGATGTATCTTTTGCCGTTTTCCCGGATGACCAGGAGCCTTGGTCGGCTCTCGCGCCCGGTAAACGCGGGATTATCGGCATTCCCATACTGTTGGAGCTGGAGACCATCCGATGGGAACGAGCAGGTACGCTCCAAGTAAGTAGCAAACCAGGGTCGTTCATAAGCCGGCAGTCCAATCTCAGGCTCGACAACGACCATCTCGTTACGACGGCGAGTGTCGAGGGCCGCGTTATCAGTGCAACGGTAGATACCGGCGCCCTAACTACGGACCTATATAAGCCCTTTGCCGACATGTTCCCGGATTTACTTAAGCGGTATGGTTCGAAAGATACTACAGAAGTTCGGGGTGTCGGACATGCTGCGACGTTTGACTCAGTAACATTGAAACGGCTCGAGATTAAATTGGGTGGAGCGAATACGTTGCTATCGCCGGCTCATGTGTTGTTGAAGTCGATTGGCGCTAAGTGCTGTGTAGGTAATTTCGGCATGGATCTCTTCAAGCAAGGTCCGGCATTCGAACTTGATTTTGGCGCCATGACTCTGAAGTTAGCGCCCCAGCGCCGGTCCGTCGCTAGCGTTCGTTCCGGACAATGATGCCGCGTGTTGACGCGGGAAGATAACATTGGGGAGTGACCGCTGACTCTTACCGCCTGTTTCTGGACATATCCCGACGCAAGCTTCTCGAAGAGTACTGGGCGGGCACTTGCCACTGTCTGGAGCTCTTGAACGAAGACCAAGTCTGGTGGCGCCCTAACGGAACAAGCAACAGTATCGGCAATCTCCTGCTGCATCTGAACGGCAACATCCAACAATGGCTTCTGGCACCACTGGGCGGACTGACCCGCCAGCGAAACCGTCCCGCTGAATTTGCCGAGCAAGGGCCTGTTCCCGTTTCTGAGTTGCGAGAGCGATTAGGGACAACCCTGAAGGAAGTTGACCGCGCTCTGTCTGAAGCTGAGCCGACAGCCCTCGAGGAGACCTACGATATTCAGAATCGCACCGGCGTGACCGGTCTCGAGGCTGTCTACCACGTTGTGGAGCACTTCAGCATGCATTACGGACAGATTCTGTACGTAACGAAATTCCTGACCAGCGAAAATCTTGGATTTTACCGGCACCTGGATCAGTAGCGCCAACAGTGTTCGCCATCTTGAAGCAGCGACGACGTCAACCTTGCTTCTGTAGAAAAACTAATCTTCTTTCTTGCGTTCGGAGACGCTTGCAGGTATAGTGTTGCTATTCGGGCTTGGCCCGTCCACAGACCGATGCGTTACTACCCCACAGCTCAGGACCCGCGGATTAGCACCACGCGTCCCATCGTCGAAGCTGCGGTTATAGTAATCGCGTAAAAGCTTCTCGTCTCCCATTGCTCTTGATTTAGTCGCGCCCTGTTCGTGTGCGCGTATTGGAGTTATTTCTATGCAGGCAGAGTTATCCGCTCAACCGAAGACAAGTGTTTGGCGAACGGTTGTAGAAGCAGTCAAAGGAACGCATCAGGACTTCACACAGACGTCGATCAGCCGCGCGGTGTTCCTTCTTGCGATCCCCATGGTTCTCGAGATGTTGATGGAGTCGCTGTTTGCGTTGGTCGACGTGTTTTGGGTGACGCGCTTAGGCTCCAATGCTATCGCCACAGTCGGGCTGACGGAATCGATGCTGACGCTCGTGTTCTCCGTTGCGCTTGGCGTCAGCCTGCCCACAACCGCCATGGTTGCTCGCCGAACTGGAGAAAAAGACGAGGAAGGCGCCGCTATTGCTGCTACCCAGTCGATCTTTCTCGGTATTGGGATCGCGCTCCTTACAGGGCTGCCCGCCATGATCTTTGCGCATCAATTGCTCTCGCTGATGGGCGCGGACAACCTGCTCATTGCAGGTGGGCACCGTTACACGGAAATCGTATTCGGCGGAACGGCCGCCGTGATGCTTCTGTTTTTGAACAACGCAATCTTCCGAGGCGCAGGTGATGCGTCGATTGCCATGCGTGTATTGTGGCTCTCGAATCTGATCAACCTCGTGCTGGATCCCTGCTTCATCTTTGGGCTTGGGCCATTCCCAAAACTTGGCGTCACCGGAGCGGCCGTGGCGACACTGATAGGCCGTTCTTGCGGTGTCCTCTATCAGTTTTGGATGCTGTCGAATGGACGGTCTCGTATTCGTTTGCGGCCCCGGCATCTGAAGTTAGTGCCGTCAGTCATTGCCTCGCTAGTCCGTGTTTCTGCTACGGGTGTTCTGCAATTTCTGATCGCTCACACAAGCTGGCTCATACTGGTCCGGATCATCAGCACGTTCGGCAGTCTGGCTGTCGCAGGTTACACCATCGGCATTCGCATCTTCATGTTCATTGTTCTTCCTTCCTGGGGATTAAGCGGAGCAGCGGCGACGATGGTAGGTCAGAATCTTGGCGCTAAAAAGCCCGAGCGCGCAGAACGGGCAGTTTACGTCACGGCGGGTTACAACGCGATCTACTTAGTGGCTTTGGCGATGGTTCTGATATTTGCACCCCATTTGATCGTGTCGTTCTTCTCGACTGACCCTACCGTTTCGACTTATGCAGCGGATTGCCTGCGAATCATAGGCTATGGCAATTTGACTTATGCATTTGGGATGGTCATGGTGCAGGCTTTCAATGGAGCCGGTGATACGGTGACGCCGACGCTCATCAACATCGTCAGCTTCTGGCTATGTGAGATACCCCTCGGCTGGTATCTGGCGAATCGTACTTCGCTCGGTGTCAACGGAGTATTTACCGCCATCCCGATAGCAAACACAGTCATGACCGTGCTCAGCTTAATTGTTTTTGCACGCGGTAGTTGGAAGCGGCGCCGGATTTAGAGTGGAACTAAAGTAGGCGCCGCAATAGGGCCGGCATTCGTCCGTGAACGATAACGAACAAGCGTCTCCGGACGTGCCGGCATTGACAATGGTCGGAATGCAACACTAACAGCCATCACGGGTCATATCAAAGTTCCGTGGTGGCTATTCATTGCGTAAGGCATTCATCGGGTCCACGCTTGCTGCTCGCCGGGCGGGGATAAATCCGGCAATGGTGGTTGCAATTGCCAGCACAACGAGTGCTCGCGTCAGGCTAACCACGTCGTAAGAAGGTACATGATAAAGCTGGTCGGCCAGCGCAACTGCCCCGGCAAATGCAATTGGAATACCGATCGCGATTCCCACTCCGACTTGTGCAAGAGAACTTCTCAGGACCATCGCAACAACTTTTGCCCGATCGGCTCCAAGCGCCATTCGGAGGCCGATTTCACGGGTTCTGCAAGCAACCTGGTACGCGGTGATGCCGTACAGACCGACGGAGGCCAGAAGCAACGCCAGGGTGCCGAATATGGCCGTCAGGTTCGCGATGAGACGTTCTTGCGTGAAGTTAAGGGCGACCTGGTCGTCCAAGGATCGTAAGTCGACGACGGTGAGCGCCGGATCGATTCTCGCCATTACTCGTCGAACCACGCTGTCCAGATTCTGTGGTTTCGTCTTGAAGTGAAGAGTAATCGAGTTGATGTATAAGCTTCTGTTCTCGGCTGTAACAGCGTTGATTTCACTAACTCCGGTCAATTGCTGAGTTAGCGGGCGGAAGTACATAGGGAGAAACTCACCTCGTGGGTTGTTATATTTCGCGTCCGCCACCACTCCGACAATCGTGAAAGCCGAAGAATACTTCGGGCCAAAAACACCAAAACGACGCCCGAGAGGATTGTCGCCTGGAAAGAATTTTCGTACAAAAGCTTCGTTGACCACCGCAACGCGTTGCGAGCCCGCCGTATCAGCTTCCGTGAATCCTCGGCCCCGGATTACGGGCTGGCCAATGGAGTCGAAAAACTGGGGATTCACCCGATCCCACGAAGAACCGGTATCCTGATTCGGGCCGGGCTCCGGGCGACCCTCAACGCGTACACTTTCGCCCCAGTTATTTCCTTCGAGAGCACTGTAGAGAGCGAGCCCGACGTGTTGCAATCCCGGCAAACTGCCGAATTCACGTTCGAGCGAGTTGTAGAGAGCCGGGAGCTTCGGAGGAGTGTATCCCGCACCAGCCGGATCGATATGCAGGACGTAGCGGTTCTCAGTTTGGATTCCGAAGTTCTGATGCTCTAAGTTATTCAGGCTGCGAGTGAGCAGTCCCGCCCCCACCAGCAAAATAAGCGAAAGAGCAGCTTGGAAGACGATGAGCGCTTTCTGCTGGAGAGATACACCTTCCTTTGTCGTGCGATTGGCCCCTCGTAACTCCTGAGCGGGACCGGACCTTGAAGTGAGCCAGGCCGGAACAATGCCGAACGCCACGCCCGTGAGGAAGGACAGAAGGAACGCGAATCCCAGCACCGGAAGCGACGGCCCAGCGTCGATGGGAAGGTGCCGTGCCGCTGGAAAAGCAAGGGAGAGGATGGCGCCGGTTCCAGCATACGCAACCGCCACACCGGCCGCACCGCCGAGGCACGCGAGCAAGATGCTCTCAGTAAGAAGTTGCCTGATAAGTTTTCCGCGCGGTGCTCCCAAAGCAACCCGCACCGAAATCTCTGTGCGCCGGGCAGCACTGCGAGCCAGTAGCAGATTGGCAACGTTGGCACAGGCGACGAGTAGCACCAGTCCAGAGATGGCCATTAATAATCGAAGGCCCTTGCCTTGCTGCTGCTGCAGGTTCTGGATACCTGCCCCGGCTGGGCTCAAGACCACGTGCTGTTTCGGAATGATCGACGCGCCTCCGCGCTGGGTATACTGATCGATCGTTGCCAGCCAGTGCCGGAGATTGCTGGAAATCTTCTCTTGCAGCGGCGGCAAATTGACACCCGGTTTGAGCCGTCCTACGACGTAAAGCCAATTCGAGACCGGGATGTGGAGAATTGTGTTTTCCCGCTCGATGACAGGCTCGACTCCGAGGGGCAGCCAAATCGCAGGCGGAGAACTTCGTATGCGATCGCCGTAGAAGCTTGGCGGGGCAATTCCAACAATTGTGACGGGGTGGTTCTGAATGAATAGTGTGGCGCCGACGATACTCGGGTCAGCCCCGTAATCGGACTGCCACGCGGAAAAGCTCATAACGGCGACCGGCGGAGCGTCCGGATTGTCGTCTGTTCTCGTCAGTACACGCCCGGCGAATGACGAGATTCCGAAGGTGGAAAAGTAGTTTCCAGAGACATACTCAGAGAACTCGGAACGGGCGGGCTCGGCCCCGCGGCGGACACTGACACGATTACCGCCGGATTGCATGGCTGCGAGTTGTTCAAATTCCGGTGTTGTCGTTTCGAAGTATTTGTAGAGATCGTAAGAGAACAGGTCGAAATCGCCGTCGCGCCTGACGAATCCACCGTTGACGCAGCAATCATCTTTATCACCGATCCGATAGAGAGTCTGCGGATCGGCGACGGGAAGCGACTTGAGCAAAATCGCATGCACCAGGGTAAAGATTGATGTATTAGCGCCGATGCCTAGCGCGATCGTTAGAACTACCGTCAACGTGAAAAGCGGGGATTTTAAGAGTTGGCGGTAGGCGAATTTGAAGTCGTTCATAGAGAAGTTGAGCGTGAGCCCGTCAGTAGCGTTTGAAGCGCACACTCAAGGCCAATGCTTTAGGGAACCGACGCTTTGATTCCAAACGACTTAATACGAGACTGCCGGGCTAAATGTTCAAGACTGAAACTGGCTTGCCCGAATTCGGACAACTGACGAGCGCGTCGCGGAGCTTACGAAGGCGGTAGGAGCGCCTAAACAAATTCAACCCTGGCTTAGCAGGATCTTCTTAAGGAACACCAACTGGCCAAGATGATAGGAGTTGTGAGAAGCCACAAGCAGCGCTTCTCGCAGCAGAGTCTGGCCCTCTCCGTGAGGGAGAACCTGGAACAAATCGCTTTTCGGATCTTCTACTAACGCGCCCAACTCTCTCCGGTCCCGCTCGAACGCCGCTACACTTTCGGCCCAAGCCTTGACGTTCGGAGGTGCGTCCGTCTCGGGCCAATAGCCTTCCGGCCATTTCGGCGACTTGTGTTTTGGGTTGCGAGAGAACTCAAGAATGTCGCTTTGGGCAATGCGAAGGTGCTCGAGCAGTTGCCATGCAGAGTGCGGAGCTCCCGCCGGTTTCAGACCTTGCAAGTCGGGTGGAAAATCCTTGACCGCGGCACCAAATTCAATGTGAGCCTGATGTCCACGAATAGCGTCCAGCAATTGCTCACGCAGAATAGCCGTTTCGTTCGAAGCCACAGACCGATGTCCTCCGATCCCAGTCTAGCCGCCGGTCAGTCTAAGCTGCGCAAGCGGACCCCGGGGTGTGATAACACTGAGGCATGAATCTCACAACAGCGTCCCGCAAAAGCCACTGTCCGGCCTGCGGAATGGATACCGATACCGTGAGTGTCGATGCTCCTGGAATGGAGCCTCAATCCCCGCATCCAGGCCAATTGTCGATTTGCCGGAAGTGCGGGGCCGTCTGCGAGGTTACGGACCAGATGGATCTCCGGGTGCTCTCTGAGACTGAATTGTCCGGCATTCGGCAGGAAAAACCGGCTATGTACGAGCACATCGAGACGGTGCGAGACGCGATCGAATCCGCCAGAAAGTTCCGGGCCCCTAAAGAGAAAGCCGCTGTCGGCTAACTCCGGCTAAGGCAGGTGATTGACGGCCGCCGGTGGCAGGGGCGGCGGATTGGGCGCGGCAAGGGGTTGCGGCGCGTTATTCGGGCTAGGTGTACCCGGGGAATTGGCTTTCGGCTGTTTGGCCGTGAGCTGGGCAGTGTTCGGTAGTTGCGAAGCATCCCAGCCGCCTCCGAGGGCCATGACCAGGCTGACGCTTGCAGACATTTGACGCAGTTGTATCTGCACTTCCGTTTCGCGGCTTGTCAGCACCGAATTCTGGGCTGTAATGACGTTCAGATAGCTATCGACGCCCCCGCGATACCGCACCAGCGACAGGTCGAGATAGTGGCTAGCCGACGTTACGGCGGTGTGTTGTTGTCCGATCTCCTGAGACAGTATGCGGAGAGCAGCAAGATAATTCTCCACGCCTTCGAAGGCGCTGAGCACGGTTTGGCGGTAGCTCGCCACCGTGGAGTCGTATTGCGCCTTTGCCTGCTCCGTCAAAGCGCGGCGGGCTCCTGCGTCGAAGAGAACTTCGCCGAACGATGGCCCGATCGACCAGAAATTGCTCGGCCAGGTAAACCACTCGTTGAAGCGAGAGGTCTGAAACCCGCCGGTCGCGCTTAAGGAGAGGCGCGGGTAGTAAGCCGCCTTAGCGACACCAATTTGCGCGTTCGCGGCCGCGACCTGCCGTTCCGCTCCAGCGATGTCCGGCCGTCGCTCGAGCAACTCAGAGGGAACAACGACGGGCACGGTAGGAGGCTTGGGAACGAACGGCGCGGGCGGGAGCGCGAAATTCGCCGGAGCTTTTCCGATGAGTGTTGCAATAGCGTGCTCGAAAGTGGAACGGCTCACCCCGAAGTCGGTCTCTTCGGCAATCGCCAAATCCAGTTGCGTCTGTGCCTGAGAGATGTCCTCGTCCGAAGCGATGCCGCCTTGGTAGCGCGCGTTTGTCAGCTTCAGAGTCTCCTGGTAGTTTTCGATCGTTTCTCGCAGGATTTGCCGCTGCGCATCGAGAGCCCGGATCTGGAAATAATCCTGGGCCACTTCCGCCTGAGTGCTAAGAATCGCATTAGCCACGTCAGCGGCACTAGCCTGTGCCTGGAAAGCATTCGCGGCGATCGTATTTCGAATCCGGTGCCAGAGGTCCACCTCATAGGTAGCGCTGGCGGGAAACGTGAAATTGTTCAGAATGCCGGTTGACGATGTGCCGCCGACACCGGTGCTCGTACCGCTGCCGGTCCCTGTGCCTGTCGTGCCGGTACCCGGTTGTACCAGTTCCGGTTCCGGTTGTCGTGCCCGTACCAGTGCCAGTCGTCCCAGTAGTGCCCGTGGTGCCCGTGCCGGTGACTGGAGCTCCGCCAACAACCGTAGCGCCTCGTGAAGTTTGCGAGAACCGCGAGCGGGTATATCCTGGCGAGGTCGAGACAGACGGGAAGAGGGACGCGCGCGCATATGCCACGAGGGAGCGTGCGGCGCGGAAATTCGCTTCGGCAACAGCGATGGTTTGATTCGAAATCGCTACCTGATCCTCGATCGCCGAGAGTTGGGGATCGTTGTAGAGATCCCACCATTTACCGCGGAGCTTGTCATCTCCCGGTTGCGCGAGCTTCCATCCGGCTCCTTCTTTGTACTCGTCGGGCACAGCTTCCTTAAATGCTGTAGGTGCGGCCGCCGGTGGTCTCGCGTACTTTGGCGCTGGGTTGCAAGCGGCTAACACCATGCAAAGTGCCACAGCCACCCAGGTCCAGACATTTTGTTTTCGGAGAATGCTTGATGTCATCAGGTTCGCTTTTCGCTTTCGCTGCCTTCGGGCGCGATCCAGCGCCGCAGATAGGCGGGACAATTGATCAATTTGACGTCTTCGACTAGCTGGCTGGCAAAGTACTGCACGGCTTTCCGATCCACCAAAGTCACTTCGCTTAAATCGATGACGACCCGCTGCCGCGCTTCACGGGCCCGGCAAATAGACTCTTCCAACTCCGGAAGAGATTCTTCCCTGAAGATGCCGTTCAGCAGAATGGTCACGGATCGATCGGCCGGATGCGGTTCTGCAACGATTGTGAAGGAGCTCATTCTTTACCTAAGAAGCGGAACCCACCGCTTCGGCTGGAGCCTGTGGCTCGCGGCCATGACGGAAGTGATTGAGCCATGTGCTGAGTCGATCCATATAGAGATAAATGACTGGAGTCGTGTAGAGCGTTATGGCCTGGCTGAAGATCAGGCCACCCACAATCGTGATACCCAGAGGCCGGCGCAGCTCAGAACCGGTCCCTGTCCCCAAGGCGAGAGGTAATCCTCCAAGCAGCGCCGCCATGGTGGTCATCATGATGGGACGGAAACGAAGCAGGCAGGCTTGGAAGACGGCTTCTTTGGGGGTGATGTGCTCGCGCCTCTCCACCTCCAGCGCGAAATCGATCATCATGATCGCGTTCTTCTTAACAATCCCGATGAGCAGGATAATTCCAATCAGCGCAATAACGCTCAGGTCGGTGTGGGTTACGAGCAAAGCAAGAATGGCGCCCACTCCGGCTGATGGCAGCGTGGAAAGGATCGTGATGGGATGGATCAGGCTTTCGTAGAGCATCCCCAGCACGATATAAACAGTGGCCAGGGCGGCGGCAATCAGGATCGGCTCGTTTGACAACGACGCCTGGAACGCCTGTGCTGTTCCGCTATACGTAGTTGAAATCGTCGCCGGCATGCCTGCTTTCGCTTGAACGTCATTAATGGCCGTGACGGCATCTCCGAGAGCGACTCCGGGGGCAAGATTGAACGAGATGGTGATGGACGGGAAGATGCCGGAATGGTTTACGGCAAGGGAAGCAGTTGCGGACTGAAAATGTGTGAAGGCGGCGAGCGGCACCTGCCCTCCGTTTGTGGAACTGATGTAGATCTTCCGCAGTCCGTCAGGATTCTGCCAGAAGACAGGATCCACTTCCATGACAACGAAATACTGATTCAGACTGGTATAGGTTTTGGCGATCTGACGTTCGCCGAAGGCATCGTAGAGGATATTGTCAATCGCACGCGGCGTGATACCCAGCCTTGACGCGGTCGGCCGGTCGATGACAAGGTTTGCTTCCAGGCCGTTGTTCTGCTGGTCGCTATTGACGTCCGTCAGTTCCGGCATTTTTTTCATCAGATTCGTGAGAATAGGCGCCCAGCGAACCAGGTCTTCAAGGTTGTCCCCCTGCAACGTGAACTGATATTGCGCGGAACTTTGACGTCCGCCGATCCGAAGGTCCTGTGATGGCTGCAGGAAGAGAGTGACGCCAGGAATCCGCGCGATCTTGGGCCGGAGCCGGGTGATGATTTGATCGGCAGTTACGCCCCTCTCGTCGAGAGGTTTTAAGGCGATGAACGCCCTGCCGGTGTTGGACGTCGTACCACCGCCACCACCGGTGAAGGCTTGAATCGTAGCCACGCCCGGATCAGCTTGCACGATATTCGAGAGCTGCAGCATTTTCTTCTGCATCGATTGAAACGAGATGCTTTGGTCGCCCACGAAATTCCCGTTCATGCGACCGGTATCCTGCTGCGGGAAAAAGCCTTTCGGAATGATCACGTAGAGATAAACGTTTAAGGCCAGTGTTCCGAGCGCCACGCAGCAGCATCAGTGCGGAGTGGCGCAGAACCCAAGCGAGGCTGTGTTCATAGCCTTTCAAGATGAACTGAAAGAATTTCTCTGTCAGCGCGTAGAGCTTGCCGTGTTTGTTGCCGTCCGGAAGCAAGCGCGAGCACATCATAGGCGTTGTGGTGAGAGACACCAGCAGCGAAACCATGATGGTCATCGCAAGAGTGACGCCGAATTCGCGGAACAGCCGGCCAATCAACCCGCCCATCATCAAGATGGGAATGAATACGGCTACCAGGGAAATGCTTATCGAAAGAACAGTGGACCCGATCTCTTCGGCTCCCTTGAACGCAGCTTCCATGGCGCTCATGCCCTCCTCCCGGTAGCGGGAGATGTTCTCGAGAACAACAATGGCATCGTCCACAACGAAGCCGGTGGATATTGTCAGCGCCATGAGGGACAAGTTGTCGACGCTATAGCCAAGGAGGTACATCATGCCGCAGGTGCCCACAAGAGAAACGGGCACCGCAACCGCCGGAATCAGAGTGGATCTCCAATCGCGTAGAAAAACGAACACGACCAGAACCACCAGGGCGATCGAGATCATCAGGGTGCGTTCGACATCCTTCACCGAAGCTCTGATCGTGACCGTCTGATCGAGTGTCACAACCAGGTTGATCGATTCGTCGATGGTTGCTTTGAGCTGAGGCATTGCCGCTTTGATGGCGTCGACGGTGTCGATGATATTCGCGCCGGGCTGCCGAAAAATGATGAGAAGCGCCGCTTTCTTGCCATTTGCATAGCCCACAGACCGGAGCGTTTGCACTGAATCGGCAACCTTGGCGACATCGGTCAGCTTGACTGCCGCCCCGTTTCGGTAGTGAATGACGATAGGCGCGTAATCAGCCGCCCTCATTAGCTGGTCATTCGCATTTAGTAACCAGTTACGAGTGCCGTCGCTGATGGATCCCTTGGCTTCATTCGCCGTTTGAGTGCTGATGGCGGTCCGGATGTCCTCGAGTTGCAGCCCAAAGCCGCTGATTTGCGTTGGATTGACGTCGATGCGAACGGCAGGCGCCGAACTTCCACCTGCAGTGACCTGACCTACCCCTTTAATCTGCGATATTCGCTGCATCAGAACGGTGGACGCAGCGTCGTAGAGTTCGCTCGAGGGCAACTTGTCTGACGTTAAAGCCAAAATCATGATGGGCGAATCGGCGGGATTCACCTTGCGGTACGTCGGGTTGCTCTGAAGCGTAGTGGGGAGGTAACCTCGCGCTGCATTGATCGCTGCCTCCACATCCCGTGCCGCCGAATCGATATTCCGGCTCAGATCAAACTGCAGCGTGACACTCGTCTGCCCCAAACTGCTGGACGAAGTCATTTCGGTTACTCCGGCTATCCGCCCAAACTGGCGCTCAAGGGGAGTCGCAACGGAGGAAGCCATGATCTCCGGGCTGGCTCCGGCCATGGAGGCCTGCACGGAAATGGTGGGGAAGTCCACCTGCGGCAAAGGAGAAACAGGCAGCAGGCGGAAGGCAACCGAGCCTGCGAGCGCGACCGCGGCCGTGAGCAGAGTCGTCGCCACCGGCTTCTTTATAAATGGAGAGGAGAGGCTCACCTAGTCCCCCGCCGCCGGCGATGGTTGAAGTCCGCTTTCCGGACGAGGCCGGTTACGGAAGGCGGCAAACTTCCTGGCAATTTTGTCGAAGAACAGATAAATGACGGGTGTCGTGTAGAGCGTAAGAATCTGACTCGCAATGAGGCCGCCGATGATTGTTATGCCTAACGGACGCCGTAGCTCAGCGCCGGTGCCCTGTCCCAAAGCAAGCGGAACAGCGCCGAGAAGCGCCGCCATGGTGGTCATCAGGATGGGACGGAATCGAAGCAGACAAGCCTGGTAGATGGCATCGTACGGATCTTTGCCGCCTTCCCGTTCGGCTTCAAGCGCAAAATCGATCATCATGATGGCGTTCTTTTCCACAATGCCGATCAGCAAAACGATGCCAATAATGGCAACCACAGTCAGTTCCGACCGGGTAATCAGCAGAGCGAGCAGTGCACCAACACCCGCCGACGGTAGCGTCGACAAAATCGTGATGGGGTGGATATAGCTCTCATAGAGAACGCCCAAGACGATGTAGACCGTCACGAGAGCAGCGAGAATCAACAACGATTCATTACTTAGGGAGGAGATAAACGCTGCCGCCGTGCCCTGAAACGCTGCTTGCATCGCGGGGGGAGCAGGCAGTTCTTTCTCCAGGTGCTGGATTGCCGTAACTGCATCACCGAGCGCCGCATGCTCCGCGAGATTGAACGAGACCGTTGTCGCAGGGAACTGGCCGATGTGGCTGATCAGCACGGGGGTCGAATTATTCGAGATCTGAGTAAACGCGCTCAGCGGGACTGCCGATCCGGATTGCGATCGAATGTAAATATCCTGCAGATCGCGAGGATGATTGCGGAATTGCGGCTGGACTTCGAGAATGACGTGGTACTGATTCAACTGGGTAAAGAGAGTCGATACCTGCCGCTGCCCGAAGGAATCGTAAAGAGTGTCGTCAATACTCTGGGCCGATACGCCGACGCGCATCGCAGTCTGGCGGTCGATGTTGATGGCCGCCTCCAATCCATGCGTCTGAAGGTCGCTTGCAACATCTACCAGTTGCGGGATTGTCTTCAAGCGGTCCACGAACTCAGCCGTGTAACGTGAAAGTTCTTTCGCGTCCGGATCCTCCAGGCTGTACTGATACTCTGTTCGGCTGACGATGTCTTCAACGGTCAAATCCTGGACCGGCTGCATGTAGAGCAAAATTCCCTGCACCTTTGCCAACTCCGGTTGCAGACGGCGAATCACATCCGAAGCGCTCACGTGACGTTCTTCAATCGGCTTCAAGTTGATCTGGATGCGCCCGCTATTCATCGTCGTGTTGGTGGCATCCACACCGATGAAAGACGAGAGATTCATAACCGCAGGGTCACGCAGAATCACGGCTGCGATCTGCTGCTGTAGCTTTTCCATCGCGTTGAACGAGATGCTTTGGTCTGCTTCGGAGATGGCTTGAATAACGCCTGTATCCTGAATCGGGAAGAAGCCTTTGGGAATGATGATGTAAAGGTAAATGGTTAACGCCAGAGTTCCGGCAGCAACGAGAAGAGTGATCACGCGGAACCGAAGCACGATTTCAAGTGTCTTGCCGTAGAACCCGATAATCGCCTGGAAAGCTCGCTCGGAAACCCGGTAGAACCGGCCTTCTGTTCCCGGCTTTTTGTGCCGCAGCAATTTGGCGCAAAGCATGGGCGTCAATGTGAGCGATACAGCCGCGGAAAGAACAATCGTGACAGCAAGAGTAACGGCGAATTCCCGGAAAAGCCGCCCGGTGATGTCGCCCATAAAGAGCAGTGGGATTAGGACGGCGATCAGGGACACCGTCAGCGACAGAATGGTAAAGCCGATCTGTTCTGCACCCTTGAGAGCCGCCTCAAGTGGCGCCTCGCCCTCTTCGACGTAACGGATGATGTTCTCAATCATGACGATGGCGTCGTCGACCACGAAACCCGTCGAGATCGTGAGAGCCATGAGCGTCAGATTGTTCAGGCTGTAGCCCAGGAAGTACATTGCCGCAAACGTTCCGATGAGCGAAAGCGGAACAGCAACACTGGGAATGAACGTGGCCGCCAGGTTTCGGAGAAACACGAAGATGACCATGACGACCAGCCCGATGCAAAGCATCAACTCAAACTCGACGTCGGAAACGGACGCTCGCACCGTGTTGGTCCTGTCTACCAGGACGGAAAGCTTGATGGAGGAAGGAATCGTTGTTTGCAGCTTCGGCAGGAGAGCCGTGACGCGATCCACAACCTGGATAATGTTGGCTCCCGGCTGCCGCTGAATATTCACAATCACGGCCGGAACCTGGTTCATCCAGGCGGCCTGCTTCGTATTCTCGATGCCGTCCACAATTTTCGCGACATCCTTGAGCATCACGGGGGCGCCATTCTTATACGCAACCACTACCTGGTTGTAATCACGAGCGCTCAGCAACTGGTCGTTGGCATTGATCTGTACACCTTGATGTGGGCCATCAAAGCTGCCCTTAGCCGAGTCAAGGCTGGTGTTCGTAATAGCGGTATGGACGTCCTCTAAGTTAAGTCCGTATGACGCGATCTGAGTCGGATCAACCTGAATTCGAACGGCAGGTTTCTGACCGCCGCTGATGGTAACCGCACCGACACCGGACAACTGAGAAATCTTCTGCGCGAGCCGGGTATCCGCGTAATCTTCGACTTGGTAGAGCGGAAGGGTCGTCGAGGTAAGCGCCAGTGTCATGATCGGCGCATCGGCCGGATTCGTCTTGCTATAAATCGGCGGCATGGGCAGATTGGTGGGCAGGAACGACTGCGCTGCGTTGATGGCCGCCTGCACTTCCTGCTCGGCCACGTCGATATCCAGGCTCAGAGTGAACTGGAGCGTGATGACTGACGCACCATCAGAACTGGTCGAGAGAATTTGATTCAGCCCAGGCACCTCGCCAAGTTGGCGTTCGAGTGGCGCAGTAACAGAGGAGGCCACCACCGACGGGCTGGCGCCAGGATAGAACGTGACCACCTGCATCGTCGGGTAGTCGACTTCCGGCAGCGCTGAAACAGGCAATTGCTTGAAGGCAACAAGACCGACCAGCAGGATCGCCGCCATCAGCAGCGAGGTTGCGATTGGACGAAGAATAAACGGGCGCGAAGGATTCATTTTGATTTTTTTGGCTGCGCCTTCGGGCCGTTCATTCCCGTTTGTGCCTGGCCTTGACCTTTGGGCTCTCCTTCTGAGCCGGTCTGGTTTTCTGGTGTACCGGGAGATTGCGAGTTTTCCTCGCCTGAGGTACGGACCACAACCTTGGTGCCGTCCTGCAGACGATCGAAGCCATCCGTGACGAGCTTGTCTCCAGGGTTAACGCCAGTGACGGCCGCGGTATTGCCGTCGGTTGTAGCGATATTGATGTTATGCATTTTGACCGTATTGCTCGGATCGACGAGATACACGAATGCGATCTCGTTGTTTCTCTGAATTGCCGCGGTAGGGATGAGGTTGACTTTCTTCAATGTCTTCAGGAGAAGGCGCGCGTTTATAAACTCATTCGGGAAGAGACGATAGTTTTTGTTTGTGAAAGAGGAGCGAATCTTTACCGTTCCGGTAGTCGTGTCAATTGCGTTATCGATGGTCAGAACTGTACCTTTAGCCAACTCCGTCTGGTTCGAACGGTCAAGAGCATCAACCTCCAACTTCCGACCGGCACGCAGTTGTGAACTCACGTCTGAGACATAGTCTTCGGCGATGGTGAACACCACCGTAATGGGCTGAAGTTGCGCAATTGTGAGAAGACCTGTAGTCCCGTTCGCCTGAACGATATTTCCGGGATCCACCAGACGTAATCCGACGCGGCCATCAATGGGAGCCGTGATGCGCGTGTATTCCAGGTTGACCTTCGCCGCGTCGAAATTACCCTGATCAAGTTTGACCGTACCTTCGTTCTGTTCCGTCACGGCTTGCTGGGTGGCAAGGGTCTGTTCCGGGATCGCCTTCTGCGCGTAAATCATTTTGTAGCGATCAAGATCGATATAAGAATTTTTCAGAGTGGCACGATCACGCGCCAACTGACCCTCTGCTTGCGTCACAGTTGCCTGGTAAGGCCGGGGATCGATAACAGCAAGCAGGTCGCCCTTATGCACAATCTGCCCTTCGCGGTAGTGCACCTCCATCAACTCCCCGGTGACGCGGCTCGTAACCGTCACTGAGTAAACCGGTGTAACAGTCCCAAGAGCGTTGATGTAAACGCCGATGTCACCCTGCTGCACAGACGCAATGCCCACGGGGATAGCGCCTCCGCCTTTGCCCTTTTTTCCACGGTCACTTTGCGGGGTATTGGTTTGTACCCTCTGGGAAAGCAGAAACGTGGCTCCGGCGATAGTAAGAAGAACTGCGACCAAGATCGCCCAGCGCCGGCCCCGCCGCGCAGGTGGTGTATTCGTTCCGGAAGGATTCACGCCTTGAGCATGACGAGATTTGCGTTTATGCGCGACTGCCAAATGGAGGAAGGCGCTCTATGCCATTCGGCATAGATGATGGTGGACCTAAATCCTGTAACCTTTAATAGAGGCCATCCGAAGATGCCGACACTCGATAGCGTGCTCGAGCCGCTGGAACGAATTGAAATCATCATCCCGTCGAGCTCGGACGCCCGCGAGATCTTCCGGCAGATAGCTGGACTGTACGAAGGCAGGAAGGTCGAACTGACAGAAGGAGGTCACATTATTGTGATGGCTCCAACGGGACTCGAAGGCGGCTACCTGAGCGGCGAGGTATACAGGCAGCTCGCAAACTGGTCGAGAACGAACGGAACCGGCAAAGCTTTCGATTCTAGCGCCGGCTTCTACATTACACAGCAGCAGAACCGCTCCCCAGATGCTGCTTGGGTAAGCAACGCCCGAATCGAGAGCATTCCCAAGAAGGATCGGAAGGGCTTCGCGCCTTTCTGTCCCAACTTTGCCATTGAGGTTAAGTCTCCTTCGAATGATCTGTCTGAGCTTCAATCGAAATGCCTGACCTACGTGCAATGCGGCGCCGAAGAGGCTTGGCTGATCGATCCCGAACGCAAGACCGTATGGATTTATGCCGCCGGCTCGTCCATCCCGACTGAACTGAATGACGTCAGCTCCGTGCATGGCTCAGGCCCGCTCGAGGATTTCACTCTCGATCTAATGCCCATCTGGGCCGGGTTGTGAGCGTTGCTGTCACGTATCTCTCGCTACCGGTTTGCACGATTATCCGTGCTCACCCTCTTCGTCCTCAGCATAGTTGCGCTGCCGAATCCGGCATTAGCGCTTGATCCAAGCAAGAGCCTGACGCAGTATGCGCATCGTATCTGGGGCCAGGAGGAGGGGCTTTTCCAGCCCACAATCTACTCCATACTCCAGAGCCGCGACGGATTCTTGTGGCTGGGCACGCAAGATAGCCTGATCCGCTTCGACGGCTTGCATTTTCGCGAGTTTGAGGACACCGAGCAAACCGCACTTCATCGCAGCTTGATTCGAGCCTTGCTCGAGGACAAGGCGGGGAACGTCTGGGCCGCTTCAGTTGGGGGCGGACTAGCGCGAATCTCGCCAACCGGTACCCTGACACGGTTTACAACAAAGAACGGTTTGCCGAGCGACGATCAATTCTGCCTGGATTCCGAGGCGGATGGGACGATCTGGTCGTGCTCGACTCAAGGGCTGCTGAGGTTTGACGGAAAGCGGTTTACAGGTCTTCAACACTGCGGACGGACTGCCCTCCAATGCGATCCGTGAGACCTGCCTCGCGAGTGACGGCGTGCGCTGGGTAGGGGGATTGGATTTCGGACTCGCACGCTCGTCAGGAAGCCGGTTCAAGCCGTACGTGGACACCTACATTTCCAGAAAGGAAACCGTAACGGCGCTTCATTGTTCTGGAGACGGCACCGTCTGGGCCGGCACAACAGCCGGTTTGATCCACATCTCCAGCCGTGGCTCGACAATGATTTCCGTTCGCGATGGACTGCCCGACGACGCTGTTTCCTCTATCACCGAGAGTGTCGATGGAAGTCTGTGGGTAGGAACTAACGACGGTATCAGCCGGTTACGGCACGGATCCGTCAGTGTCTATCGCACGCGTGACGGTCTTTCGCACAGTTCGGTTCTTTCCTTGTTCGAGGATCGGGAGGGTACATTATGGGCCGGCACAAAGGCCGGGCTCGATCAGTTCACCGACGGCAAAGTTACACCCTATACGACAAACGAGGGGCTGCCTACGAACCAGACGGGACCGGTGCTTGAGGACGGAGCGGGTCGCTTGTGGATTGGAACGATGGGAAGCGGCCTCACGGTTTTCGATGGCCACCAATTCCGTACGCTGTCGACCTCTGACGGATTGGTCGACAATACGATCCTGAGTCTGGCACTCGACCGCTCCGGCGATTTATGGGTAGGAACACGCAAAGGTCTGAACCGCCTGAAACGCAGAGAGGTCTCGGGCACCTACACGACCCGCAACGGTCTGCCCGGGAACGAGGTGCGGACCATCTTCTGCGATGTACAGGGAAAGCTTTGGGTGGGTACGGACCGCGGGCTCAGCCAATGGAATGGGACCCGATTTGCCGCTAGCGGTATCCTGCCGCGCTCCGATGAGAACGGGATCGTAGCGCTCGCCGGCGGGCACACGGCAAGCCTGTTTATCAGTACGGAAGAGCCTGGCTTTTACACTCTGCGCAATGGGGATGTGAATAGCTACTCGGCCGACGCCAATCGCTCGGTTGACAGCTATTACCTGGACTCTGTCAAACACGAAGCCTGGATGGGCACTTTGGGTTCGGGTCTACTGCGCTGGAAAAATGGCGAGTTCTCTCACGTACGGATCAAAGATGGGCTTTACGATAACCGGATTTACGGAATTGTTCGGGATGATAACGCGAACTTCTGGCTGGCCTCAAGTAAAGGGATTTTCAGAGTAAGCCAGAGCGAGTTGGACGATTTCGTGGACGGAAAGACCGGTTTCGTAACCAGTATTCCGTTCAGCACAGGGCAACTTCGTTTTGAATGTCAATCCGGTGTGCAGCCGGCTGTTACTCGAACGCAAGACGGCCGCCTTTGGTTCTCCACAACGAATGGTCTCGTCATGGTGGACCCGAACCACCTTATTCAGAACAATGTCCCTCCTCCCGCTCAGATTACGGCGACCCTGATCAACGGAAGGCGGGTACGATCGGGATCTGGTGAGCTGCAACTGAGCCCTTCCGAAGGGAATTTGGAGATTCGCTATGCAGGCTTGAGCTTCATATCCCCGGAGAAAGTCACTTTCCAGTACATTCTCGAGGGCTACGACAAGTCCTGGACCGACGCCGGGGCTCGCAGAGAGGCATTCTTCACTAATCTTCCGCCTGGGCACTTTCAGTTTCAGGTTCGAACGAGAAATGCCGATGGCATCTGGGGTACACGTCCGGCCGTACTCCGATTCGAAGTGGAGCCGCGGTTCTATCAACACCTTTGGTTCTTTCCGTGTGTCGCCGCGTTTTGCGCTCTCCTGGTAGCCTTGGGCTACCGCGCTCGCATACGGCGTTTGCGCGACACGTTCGAACTCGTACTCTCCGAGCGCAATCGCATTGCAAGAGAACTTCACGACACGCTCCTGCAAGGCCTGTCGGGCATCACAATGCAGTTGCAGGCGCTCTGGACAAAGCTTCCTAACTCGAACGAACGCGAAACACTCGGAGGAATCATCGCCGACGCCGGCAGATGCTCCAAAGAGGCCCGGCGTTCTCTTTGGGGTCTCCGGACTATCGGTTCGGGAACTCTCGGCTTTGGCGAAAAGCTAAGTGCGATCGCAAGGCAATCCATTGGTGCAAAGCCTGTTACTTTGGTCCTGCAATTACAACCGGTTTCCCTGAGCGCGTTTCCCGAGATCGAATATCAATTGCTTCGGATCACTCAGGAGGTAATCTCAAACACCCTTGCTCATGCGAAAGCCTCGACGCTCACCATCCAGGTACAAACGGAAGGAAATGAGCTGCACCTTGCGTTAGAAGACGATGGCATAGGTTTTACGCCCGAAGAGCAGCAAGCACCTTTCGGACACTTTGGACTGATCGGGATTCGGGAGCGAGCGGACGAGATCGATGCATGCATACGGGTCACGAGTGCCAAAGGCGCAGGAACGAGGATCAGCATCTCCGTACCGTTGACCAGGGCCGGAGGCACGGTTGAAACGGGCGCCGAACCTGAGTTAGCGCATGATAGAAGGTAGCGACGATTATGGATGAAGGCGCTCCCAATATGCCCGATCGTATTCGAATCCTCTCGGTTGACGACCACGATCTCGTACGCAAGGGCGTGGCTGCGATCCTTGGGACGGAATCGGATCTGATGTTAGTTGCGGAAGCAAAAGATGGCGCAAATGCCATTCGTTTGTACCGCGAGCATCGTCCTGATGTCACGTTGATGGATCTGCGGCTTCCCGATAAAAGCGGGATTCAGGCCACGCGCGAGATTCGTGAGGAGTTTCCGAACGCCCGCATCATTGCGCTTACTTCCTATGATGGGGATCAGGACATTTACCGGGCGCTCGAAGCAGGAGTTCGCGGTTACCTCTTGAAAGAAATGGTCCACACGGAGGTGATCAGAGCCATCCGCACCGTGCATGCCGGCAAGCGATACATTCCCCAAGAAGTTTCAGAACAACTGATCGGCTTTTTCCCCGAAGTTGCTCTCACCCCAAGAGAAGTGGAAGTGCTCGCGCTCGTGGCGCGAGGCTTGGGCAACCGTGAAGTTGGCGACCTGCTCGGAACAGCCGCCGGTACCGTCAAAGCGCATGTGCAGAGCATATTGAGTAAATTGGGCGCCAAGGATCGGACTCATGCCGTAACGCTAGGTCTGCGAAGAGGCATCATTCATCTTCATTCGCCGGATTTAGCATCTTCACTTACGAATGACTAGGACCAGAGCTCGAATTTTGCAGCGGCTTCTTTGGGTTGTGGCAGGTCTGGTCGGCATAACCTGTCTGGCTTATCTGACCGACTTCGCCATCCTGCGCTGGAAGTTCAAGAACAAGCAGGATGCATTCGCCACCGTAACGGTAAAGCCTTATTACGTGGTGCCGCGGAAGGATCACAAAGAAGAGTACATGTTCCAGGATCCGGTGGACGAAACCTGTGTCAATTCTCTGTTTCCACATGGCGGAAATAATCCTTGCTGGTACGTGACCAGGCATCGCGACAAACGAGTCGATTTGTAGTCGACCTCCCCGGACCTATGCGAAACATTTTTGTGCGAAGCCGATGGGCCCTCCCGACTGCACTCGCCATCGCTCAATTTGTGTTCTTACCAGTTCCGCTGCGGAGCGCCCAGGCAGCATGCGCACTAACGATTCATGTGGACGGATTCCGGAATGATAAGGGCATGATCGGCGGAGTAGTCTTCCAGACTCCGGCTGGGTGGCCCGAGGATGATGACCGCGCGTTCAGGAGGACGGCGGTCCCGGTGGCCGGCAACTCTCACCCCGTGCTGAGTTTTCCTGACCTTCCGCCAGGGCGTTACGGCATTGCCGTCCTACACGACGAAAACTCCAATCAGCGACTTGATCGAAATGTCTTTCGAATTCCGAAAGAGGGATTCGGGTTTGCGAATAACCCTCATGTTGGACTTTCCACTCCCTCCTGGAAAGAATCTTCTGTGCAGGTAACTTGCCCTAAAACCGAGATCAAGATTCACTTGATTTACAAGTGAACAGGCTCGGGCATCAGTAGCTACTCAACTACCGCGAAGTTCTTCAAGCCATCCTCGTCTATGGTTAGCCCCAGTCCGGGCACATCTTCTTTCAGGTCGATGGAACCATTCTCCTGAAGCGGTTCGCCTTTGAATATGTACCAGAAGAGCTCATTGCCAATCTCCACATCGGCGACCGGGAAGTATTCCGCCATCGGCGAGTTCAGACTTGCCATCACCACATGAAAGTTATGCATTTGTCCGGCATGTGGAATCACCGGGACGGAAAAGGCTTCGGCCATGGCGGCTATCTTCCGTGCCTGTGTGATGCCTCCCACTCGATTGGTGTCGAACTGGATGTAATCAACCGCTTTCATCTCGAGTAATGTCCTGAACCCATAGATGGTGTGCTCGTGCTCTCCACCCGCAATCGGGATTAGTTTGTAGCTCTTCAATTCGGCATACGCGGCCAGGTCATCGGCGATAACAGCTTCTTCTAACCAGCGCAGTTGAAAAGGTGCAATCAGCGGCAGCATGCGCCGGGCGTAATCAAGCGTCCAGCCCATGTAGGCGTCGGCCATCAGATCGATTTCATATCCGATGACTTCGCGGATCGTACGAAGAAGTTCGAGATTACGCTGCATGCCGGCGGCGCCATCCACAGGTCCCCAGCCGAAGCGCATCTTCATTGCCTTGTAACCCGCGTCTTTGTACGATTGCGCTTCCTTCGCCAGTTCGTCGAGCGGCTGGCTGTAAAGCTTGCTGGCATAGACCGGGATCCGCTTCTTGGTGCGGCCGCCCAGAAGCCGGTAAACAGGCTGACCTGTCGCTTTACCCAGGATGTCCCAAATAGCGATATCGACAGCGCTGATCGCCACCATCGCGATGCCTTTACGGCCGAATGCCAAGGTCTGGCGATACATCAATTGCCACAAAAACTCGCTATCGAAAGGATCACGCCCGATCAGCAGCGGCTTGAGGTAGAGGTCAATCGTCTGTTTCGTTACGAGAGGCGAGAGCGCGGCATTTCCGATTCCCACATGCCCGGAATCGGTAAAGATCTCTACGATGAGCCAACCGTGGAAGCGAAAGCCGGCCATGGAATCGCGGTCGAGTTCAAGCAGGTCGGCGGCATTGGTGCAGAAGTGCGGTTGTGGAGGAACAGTTTTCCCTTTCCACTCCACAACGCGCGTGCGAATCTCAGTAATTTTCATTGGGCGAATTGCTCCTGGAGCGAAGGTTGAGGATTTATTCTGTCTGACTGTCACAAGAATAATGAGGAAGGCGAGGACGTGGAACATGCTCACGAGTCCGAAGACAACTCCGTAGCCGAATCCATGGTCAAGCAGATAGCCGACAACGAAGCCGAAGACTACTCCGCCCATAGCGCCGCCGAACCCTACTAGTCCGGCTACAGAGCCGACGAGCTTGCCCGGAAACAGATCGGCCGGCAGAACCATGACGAGTGTTGACCAGGACTGCTGTCCGAAGAAGGCGACGCTGAACAGAACCAGTGCGAATTGGACCGGCGCATGGCTCACGAAAAGAATAGAAGGCATTACCGAAGCGCTTAGGCCGAGCGCAAGTTTTCGTGCAAAGTTTACTGACTTGCCTTGACGGATGAGCCACCCTGAGAACCAGCCCCCAACGAGCGATCCAACACCCGAAGCGGCATACGGCACCCACGCCGAATAGCCCACCTGTTTCATGTCGAAATGTCGAACGTCGAAAAGATACTTCGGAAGCCAGAACAGATAGAAATACCAGCCGGCGTCGCTCAGGAATTTCGCGCACATCAGCCCCCAAACGTCCATCCTGGAGAAAAGGTGCATCCACGGCATCGGAACATCTGCGGACGGGTCTGCTTCGTTTTCCACAACCGTGGTCAGATCTTTTCTTGCGTCGGGAGGAAGGCGCGGATGGGACGCGGGAACGAAGTACTCATGCCACCACCAGACAGCCCAAACCAACCCGGCGGCGCCAGACAGAAAGAACACCCAACGCCACGAGGCAAACGAGAGCAGCAGTGCGATAAGGGGCGGCGCAACAACGGCACCCACTGCAGTGCCAGCGTTCATGATTCCCATTGCAAGCGAACGCTCGCGGACCGAGAACCACTCGGAAACCGCTTTGGTTGCAGCCGGGAAACCGCCGCCTTCTCCCATCCCAAGAAGGAACCGGCTCACTGCGAGCATCCCGAAACCCGTCGCGAATCCGTGGCTGGCGCAAGCTAAGGACCACCAGAGCATGATGACGAGAAACCCTTTTCGAGTTCCCAGTGTGTCCAGCAACTTGCCACCCATGGCGTACATAACTGCGTACGCTACGAGAAACGCGGCCTGCAACTGCGAGAAGGCCATATTCGAGATTGGAATCTCGCGACCGATGGCAAGAACAGCAACAGGTAGAGTCTGCCGGTCGAAATAGCTGATGGTTATCGCGCAAGAGATCAGAAATGCGATGCGCCATTGGTAGTGGAATCTCAAGGCGTGCTCACCCGATCTCTCGCCCAACCCTTACCAGCTAAGCTGCACGAGGGAGACGCCCTGAACCGGCAACGCGAATTTAAGCTCCGCCCCGCCCGCTTTCGCGTCGATATAGCGTGGCGATTCGAGGAGCTGTAATTGACCTGCGGCTTCAAGCTTCGAGATCTGCGCGGCCGAAGGAGATTGCGGTGATCCCATCGCCTTCCATGCCGCATAAGAATTGCTGTGTTCCCCGTCGATCCGGAAATGCCGCAGCAGAAGGCGATTTGCGGCTTTAGGCAGCCCGGTAATGTTGAGATGGACCGTGGCAGACGAATCTGTTTTGTCCCAGTCTTCGTAGTTCCATAGCATCACGGAGACATCATGATCCGTGCGGGTTGCAATGGCATCGGTTTCAGGAGAAGCAACCTCCTTGTTCACCAGAGCCTCGATGGGAACCGCCCGGTCGCTCTTCGCCGCGATGTAACCGCCCCGCATCATGCCCATCATGCGAAAAACGTTGAGGACCGGCTGGTCTACGCCGTTCGTTGCGAGCGAACGAAGTCCGGCAAAGTAAGGCTGATTTTCAAACTCGAAAGCCCAGGTTAAGAAGCCCTCGAGATTAGCTCCTGTCTTCTCTGCTAGCTCCTTTGCGCCGTTCAGCGAGGCCGCCATGTACACGGCGTAGAGCGTACCGTTCCGATAAGCATTTTGCGGTAACGAGCATGCCGCACAGCCTTCCGGGTCGGATTCACTCAGCACAATAGGCAGATCCTTATATTTCGAAAATGAGCGAACGATTTCGAATCCGTTCGAAATATCCTTCATGTGCTTCGCCATTCCCATGCGCACTTCGCCCGCGTTGATCTTCGGGCTGCCCTTAGCGTGAAACGTGATGAAGTCGAGCGGCACACCGGTTTTGCCCGTGGCATCATTCTTACCTGAGAGGCAGTGCTCTAGGAACTGGCGCAAGAATGCTGCCGCTTTGGCGTCGCCCGGGCCGGTCGTTGCCGGACCTCCCACTTTTGCACCAGGAAGCGCACGGCGAATGGCAGCGACGGTGTGGTCATAGAGTTTGTCGTATTCCTCCGGTGTGCCGTGCCAGTAGCCGATGTTCGGCTCGTTCCAAACTTCCCACTCCCATCGTTCGGCCGTTTGCTTGCCGTACTTCTCACCGCAATGCTGTGCCCATCGATAGATCAGTTCATCCCATTTCGCATAGTCGTTCGGCGGATAGGACCAGCCGGTAAACACGTTCTTTTCTTCAGGAAAGTTGTGCCGGTAGGGATCTGGATGGGTCGACAAGGCCTTCGGCATAAAACCTACTTCGACGAACGGCTTCGCTCCCGAGTTGACGAAGGTATCCAGAATTCCGTCAACAATCGTCCAGTCATAAACCGGCTTTCCACTCGAGTCTTCCGTGTAAGCGTTCGTGGAACCCCATTTCAGAGAAGGCTTGCCATCGCCAGTCGTAAGCAGATTATGAACGCGGATCGATACCGGCACGGGACTTAAGTCTGAAAGCTCGCGTATCAGTTTGCGGCCGTTGCCGGCTGTCGTGTAGTTAGGCTCGTCATACCCGAAATAGGCCCAGAACGGTTTATTGGGCCCGGCGCTTTTCGCGGCATCGACCGTTACTGTGACGGCATCTTGCGCGAACAGGCTGGAAGCAAAAGCAGCCAGCAGCAGTAAGAAAAGGCCTCGCAGCATTCTATTTTCGCCTCGGTCAGCAACTGGATTTGCAGGCCAAATTCGATTTACAGTCTCGGTCACGACATCTCCTCCGGACTCGACGTTCGGGTAGTAAGCGGTTAAGTCAATTAACCATACAACTAACGATGCCGTTCATCCGGCTTCTGGAAACTGCATCGGGCTCGTCAGGTAAAGTCGGAGAGGATGCCGTGCCTGGAACAAGAAGCTGTGCCTCCAACCTGATGGGAACGAACCATTTCGAACTATGAGACTGGTACAGATTACGCAGGACGGAACACGCAGAGTTGGCCTGGTAGACGGCTCCGAACTCCACCTGCTGGACGCTCGGTATCCAAGCACCTATGCTTTGGCTCAGAAAGCCGTCGAGGATAAGAGCTCACTACAGCAGCTCGTCTCATCCCTCGGGACGGCTGAGGTTCTCGATTACGATGCACTGTACGCAGGTCGATTGCCGTGGCGCTTCCTGCCCGCGTTCGACCACCCGTCCGACCCGGCGCATTGCCTTGTGAGCGGAACCGGACTTACACACAAAGCCAGCGCGAAAAACCGGGCTGCGATGCATAAGACCGTAGACGCCGAAGCGACCGATAGCTTCCGGATGTTCAAACTGGGTCTCGAGGGCGGAAATCCAGCGGCGGGTGAAATCGGTGTGCAGCCGGAGTGGTTCTACAAAGGCGATGGAACGATACTGAAAGGCCATCTCAGCACGTTGACGATACCGGCCTACGGCGATGATGGAGGCGAAGAGCCCGAAGTGGCGGGCGTGTACTTTGTGGGTCCGGACGGCGAACCCTATCGCGTCGGCTTTGCTGTCGGCAACGAATTTTCCGATCACATCATGGAACGGAAGAATTATCTTTACCTGGCGCCTTCGAAATTGCGTGAATGTGCTATCGGACCGGAATTAACTATCGGCGAAACGCCGTTTGAGCACCTGGCCGGCACAGTCTCGATCTATCGAGATGGAAATACGGTCTGGTCAAGCAACATCTGGACCGGCCAGGCGAATATGTCGCACTCGGTAAAGAACCTTGAGCACCATCACTTCAAGTACGCCGCACACAGACGTCCGGGCGACGTTCACGTGCACTTCTTTGGCGCCGACGCTTTCAGCTTTGGTGAAGGCGTTACGCTCCAGCCCGGCGACTTGATGCAAGTGTCGTTCCCGGATCTCGGAAGACCGCTGCAGAACTTTCTCGCGGCCGAGGATAAACCGCCCAAGTTGACTAGCGTAAGGACGATTTGAAATGGCAGAGAACTCAACACAAACCAGCGCGCTCCCGAGCGTCGCGATTTTAGGACTGGGCACCATGGGCACCGGAATGGCCCATCGTCTCCTCGACCACAAGGGCGTAGTCACCGTCTATGCACGGAAACCGGAAAAGCGCGAGGAGTTTAAGAAGGCAGGTGCAAGCACAGCCGATTCGCCTTCGAAAGCGGTAGCAGGTGCCGAGGTCATCATCAGTATGGTCTCGGATGATGCGGCCTCGCGTGAAGTCTGGTTGGGTTCGAATGGTGCTCTCGCGGCACTGAAGCCCGGTACCGTGAGCGTGGAGTGCAGCACAATCTCGCCCGCATGGGCCGAGGAACTGGGAAAGAAATTTGCCGAAAAGCACCTGCAATTCCTTGACGCACCAGTCACGGGAAGCAAGCCGCAGGCGGCCGCGGGCGAACTCACGTTTCTCGTGGGCGGAGCGGAAGAGGCCTTACAAAAGGCAGAGCCTGTACTCAAAATTCTGGGACGAAAGATCGCTCATGTCGGACCGCTCGGAAGCGGTGCGCGAATGAAGTTAATCAACAACATGCTTTGCGCTGTACAGGCCGCTGGCCTTGCCGAGGCCGTCGCACTTGCTGAGAAATCCGGATTAGCGATGGACTCCGTATTAGATATCCTCACCAACGGCGCACCAGGAAGTCCGATGGTGAAAACTCTCTCAAAGAGGATGGTCGACAGGAATTACGACGTTAATTTCTACCTGCATCTCATGGCGAAGGATGTCGATTACGCCATCAGATTATCCGAGAGCTACGGCGCATCACATAAAGCGGCAGATGCCGCGTTCAATTTGCTCAATGACGCGAAAGAAAAAGGCTGGAGCGACAAAGACTTTTCGTCCTTGGTTGAACCGCTTAGGTAAGCCGCTTAGATCCAGCCGCTGACAATCAGTAGGTTCCTTCAGCCTACGCCACATCCCCGGGTAAGCGGCGTTCCCGGATCCGGATGTAGAGCATGTAGAAAACGATGATTACGTTGATTGCAAGGACAATGACGCGTTCCGCTGTAGCCCGCTGAGCGACTTTGAGGATCTCCCAAGGCAGGTACATAGCACCCGAAAGAAGGGCAAACCACTCGGCCCAGATTCGCCGGTGCCATAACCCCCAAGCTTCCACGAAGCGCACGGTGGAATAAGTAAGTGCCGCCCCGGCGATGGTCCACAGCCGCGCATCGGAGACCTGAGAGGCGGCATGTAACAGCAATTGTCCGATTCTTCGATCCTCGTCAATATGCAGATGGTCCAGCATCGCTTCGGCCAAGTCCTCTGCGTGCGAGTGGTAGATGAGCAGGATGATGCCCAACAGAATGACGGCTATCCCTTTAAAGGCCTCAAAGCTGGCCACCGCTCGCAGCCCGGCGCTGCTTGTATGTAGATCCTCCAGGTCGTTCTTCAACGGATGAACCGTGGTTGCCACAATCTGATGCTGCCACATCAAAGTTCTGAGGATACGATAAATCGTCTACTACACTGACATCGGAGCACCGAAGGGATCTCGAATGGCAAGAACGCGTCGCGACCCACGCCGGAAACGTGTCACGGTCGTCATCAAGAGGCGGCTTGCTTCGGAGGCATCCTCGGCGAAAACGCTGCCGTCCCCGGCCGCGAGTTCAGGAGCTTTGACCGGCGGCTTGGCTCTCGTTCTTGGGGCCGTTCTGGTGATTTCACTAGTCCGATTTCATGCCGGATACACCGTCACTCTGCAATCTCCCATCAGACTAGGCTTCCAATCGCCTCTTGTCGTTGCGCATCGCACGAAGACCGAGGATGCATACAGGGCACAGACGGATCAGAGACACTCGCTGAGCGCTTATCAGCAATACGCCTGTTCGAAGTTCGGATCCGAATGCCGCGTCGCACTAGCCATTCAGCGCGCGGAGAACCCGCAAGGCAAGTGTGAGATTTATCACTACAACTCGGACGGAACGCTCGACTGGGGTTATTTCCAGATCAACACAGTTCACCTGAAAAGGCCGGGACTTAACTTACGCGACCTCCTGGACTGCAAGGCCAACATTGATTTTGCTTACCAACTCTACCGCGAAAAACACGGCTTCACGCCCTGGTCCACGTTTAAGAGCGGCTTGTACCGGCGGTATCTTCGGGACTGAACTACATCTTCATCGTGAGTAGCGCGGTTAGTGTTTCGATGCCGTCCCACAGGTTCTGCAGCCGTATGTTTTCGTCGCTACTGTGTTGATTGTTGTCATGGTTGGCGATCGGGATGCCAATCGCCGGTGTCGCGAGAACATCAGTGAACAGGTATAACGGGATGCTACCGCCGAGAGTAGGCATGACGACAACCGGTCCTCGAGCTTTTTGAAGAGTTGCGACCACCAACTTCGATACCGGCAAGTCAAGCGAGGTGCGCGCTGCGTTATAGCCCGATCCGCGCTTTATCTGCGCGATTTTCGGATAGGTCAACCGGGTGTCCATATCCGGCTCCTTCTCTGTGACGTAATACCCCTGCTTCTTGATGTGCGCGATTAGCCGGTCCTGTTGAGTTTTGAAGTCGATGCCCTTCACAAGGCGCAAGTCGATCGTGGCTTCGGCCGTTGCGGGGATCACATTGCGAGCGGTCGCGCCTACAGAAGCACTGCTGAATCCTCGTATCGTTAGTGACGGTTGAGCGATGAGCTCAGTTAGCTTTTGTCCATTTCCTTCGGTGCGAGCCAAGCCAAATTCGTGCTTCAAGTTCTCGTCGTTCACAGGGGCAGCGGCCACCGCGGCCTTCTCGGACGCGCTCAGAGGCTCAATCCCGTTGTAAAACCCGTCCACTAAAACACGTCCGTCATCGTCCTTCATGGAAGCAAGCAGCCGGGCCAGCATCATGGCCGGATTGGGAGCCCAGTTGCCGTAATGCCCGCTATGTAATTCATGGATAGGACCGAAAATCTTGATGTCCAGGTTCGTGTCTCCACGCGCTCCGAAGTAGATTTGTTGTTTGCGGCTTTGGTCAACCGGTCCGTCGCAGAAGAGCCAGAGATCAGTCTTCAGAAGGTCGCGATATTTGTTAACGATCTGCGGCAGATGGGCAGAGCCGGCCTCTTCTTCGCCTTCAAAGAACAAGCGGATGTTCGCGGACGGCTGCACGCCGGAAGCTTTCATGGCATCGAGCGAAACGAGTATGGCCTCAATCGGAGCCTTGTCGTCGGAAGCCGATCGCCCATAGAGACGATCTCCGCGAAACGTGGGCTGAAACGGAGGTGTCGCCCACTTGGCCGGCTCAACCGGCTGTCCATCATAGTGCGCGTAGAACGTCACGGTTCCTTTTGCACCGGGCGGATTAATTTCCGCATACACGACGGGAGGGGCTTCAGGCACCTCGAGCAGGCGTGCGGATACGCCGCGGGCAGCCAGGGCTTTCACAATGTACTCCGCATTCCTGGAAATGTTGGCCTTATCACTCGCCACGTTTGGGATGGACAGGAACTGGACGAAGGAGTCGAGAATCTCCTGTTGATGCGCAGTCCGATAGGCCCGAACGTCTTGAGCGCTTGCAAGAACACCGGCCAGTAATGCTGCGAGAGCGCAATATCTCATTTCCGATCAGTATGATACGGGAAGCCCGCGTGAGACAACGTTTCTCGCGAACAAAGGGCGGGTGTTTTACGTATTTTTCTTTGGAGTCTTCATGACAACGCAAACCAGCCTGTCACTAGAGCAGATTCACGCTCTTCTGGCGAGAAGGCAATATGCTGTCCGGGAAATCAGCGACAGCATGCTTAGTATTCAAGAGGTTGAGAGCGGAATCTCCCTGCGAGCCGTTCTCGAAGGCGAGATCTTGTTCCTTTCGCTAGTCTGCATGCTCGTTCCGGCGGACGCTGTGACGACGGACATCATGCGCAAGATGCTGAGTGGGGACAATGGGATCTCCACGTCCCATTTCCAGCTTTACGATACCGGGAACGGTCAGACAGCGGTTACCTTGAACAACTTCTGCAAGCTGCAGGATCTTGGCCCGGAGGACGAGGATGACATTTTGTCCTGCGTCAGCTTCCTGCTCGCGGATGTGGTTCTTGCGAAAAGCCTGATCGGAGCAGATCTGTTAGCCTCCTGAGGGAGAAACGGAGAAAGACCATGGGATTCTTTTCAGATATTTTCAGCCGGGCCGGACGTGTTGCCCGGGGTCAAGCCAACCAAGGCATTGGAGCCATGGAAGATGCCACGTTCGAGGCGACTGTCCGGCAGACCATTGCCGACATGAAGACGGAATTGAACAACGTTGTTCGTTCTTCCGCCATGGCAATGAGCAACTATAACCGGCTCGATGCCGAGTACCAGAAGTACGTCCGGCAGTCTCAGGAATGGAAGAACCGCGCCGGATTGGCGCTGGACGCTAAAGACGAGGAACTGGCACGAAAAGCACTCGCCAGGAAGGCTGAATCGGACCGGCAGGTTGCTTCGCTTCAGGCGGCCGTGGACTCCGCGCGAAGCGCAAGTGAGTCGCTCAAGAGCCAGGTAACTGAGTTGAAGCACAAGATCGATGAGGGCGAGCGTACGGCAACCACCCTGGTCGCACGCAAGAACGCTGCACTTGCGCAACGGAAAGTATCGGAAGCGTTGGCGGGTGTTGGCAAAGCGGATAACGCGTTCGCGGTGCTGTCCACCTTCGAGCAGTCCGTGGCGAAAGAAGAGGCAACGGCGAAAGCGTTCGACCAACTTGCGAGCGCAGGTAGAGACGGCAACCTTGAAGCCGAATTCGCACACCTGGAAGGGCACACCGTGGATGCTGAACTGGCGGCCCTCAAGCGGGAGCGCCTGCCGCGCGTGGAATTCATGAAAGAACTGCCGCTTCCCGAGAAAAAGTAGGACAGTGTGTTTGAGCGTAACGCCCCACCCGTCCCGCCGGGCGAGGATCTCGCCCATCTGACTATCACGGATGCGCGCGCCGGAGACGTACTCTCGGTTCCCGGCGCCGCTTCCGATTTTGAAGACGTCGATTTCACCGTCGATCGTGTTGACCAACTGGAATCGGGCAGCAGCCGGTGGCTTGAGCTGAGTGGAACCTGGAGAAACCGCCGCGTTTACCTCGAAGTGCACAGCGACCGCGCCCCGGAGGTATTTGGCAACTTTGACGGGCGCATGATCACGCTGGACGAACTCGGGCTCAGTGAAGAAGACCTGGCGCAACTGGATTCCAGGCAGAATCAATCCGATTTCTTCGACTACAACGGGAAATTCTGGCTATACCGCTCAAGCCGCGAAATCGGCGTCTTCCGATTCCCCACCAGTCTGGGTCAGGGGTTCTACTGCTGGACGTTCCAGGAACAGGACAGCAAGCGGTTTTTAAGCATTCGAAAGTTTAAGGGCGAACCATTCGCAGCCTCATTATGGACAAGAATCGAGCCGGCCGACATCAACGTTTATCGACCTACCTGAAGAGCTTCGGCTTTGTCACTCTCGCCGTCACTGGATCTCTGTTCGTGCAATCCTGCGACCGGGGTTTATCGCACAACTCGCTAAGAGACATCGAGTGGGAGAAAAGCGACTGGCAGAATGCTTCACGCACAGTCGATGGATCTCTCAAGCTTGTTGCTAGCGCATTGGCGGCTTCTCCAGAGCTCTTCCGCGGGACTTCTGCGCCCGACGACTGGCATTCAAAGCTCGAAGATGCGAAGGGTAAACTTACCACCTCCGAACGCGACGATCGCAGATTGACTGAGCTGTCTCATGTCGATCGGGCGTCCTCGCAAGCCGAAGTGCAGCGGCTCCTCACCGAGGCGCGCGCACTCCGCGAGTCTGCGGTTCACGAAGCCAAAGGGGTAGAAGAGAACGTTTCGAAGTGGCAAAACTTTTCAGCGGATCCCGGAGCAGCGGTGACCGCGTCGGACAGAATGTTCGCTCCATTCAGGCAATCGACCTGGGTACTCTCTCCCAGACAGTCGAGCGGGCCGAGAGAGACTGGCCAGCGAAAAAGGCGGACTTGGACGGGCGACTGACGGCACTGAAGGATATTGAAAAGTCTGCGGAAGCCAGATGGGACGGAGCGGGAGAGCTTAGGCAGCAAGGGTCTGGACGAAAACTTGTAGGCCCGCAACTCGGAGCACTGGTGTCGCTCGATGCGGACCTGGCCCGTGATCGTGAGTCCCTCGTCTCGGGTGCGCAGCAAGTTGACTGACTTGTCAGGGCAGCTTTATCTGTCCTGGGACAGGATACTTGCCGATTTGGAGATCTCGCGCTTTGGGCGGGACAACGTTTATCGTGAACGGCTCAGGACGATTCGCACGCGGTTGCTAGATGTCGCCGCCAATCGGAGCGAGATCACGGATGAGGAACACTGGGTCAGCGTGCCTGAGCCGGCATATCGTTCAGTTGAAAACGATATCGGGATGACGCTTGCCCACAAAGACGCCGGCTTATACGATTCCGAGGCGCATGATTCGCCACAACCGCCGGGGTTCGCGTATCTGGCGACGCCCGAAGCAGGCTCGAACCGGTATGGTCATTGGACTCATTCGGGCGGGCAAACCTTTTGGTCCTTTCTGCCCGAATACCTCGTGCTTCGCGAATTGCTGAGAAGCCACGACTATCGGCCGATCCAAGTCGCCGAATACCGCGGCTACACAGCGGCTCGAACTGCCGGAAAGACCTACTACGGCGGAGGCGGTTTTAATTCGCCGGCCTCTGCGCCCAGAACGCCTACTTACGGCACTCATGGCAGTTTCACGGCAAAGAATTACAGCACCAGCCGTTACGTTCAGTCGGGCGGCTTTCGGAGCTCGGCCTATGCCTCGAATCGCGATCACACCGGGTTCTCGAACTTCACGAACCCGCACGCGGCGGCACCGGCATCCGGCATCAGCGCACCTTCCTCGAACGGTGCCGGGAAACGCTTCGGGTCAGGCGCTGCGCCCTCCTCCGGTCGTCGCTTTGGACGGTCAAGCGGCGTCGGCCGAAGCTTTGGACGGCGGCGTTAAGCTTCGCTCCCATCCAAGACCGGGCAGGGCCGGGCGCTAGAATCGAAAATTCCCTCTCTGTCCGAGGCAAGAAAAGATTCAGCCTGGAGTTTTGCATCGTATGAAGAAGCCGTCTATTCGTTTCGCGCGTTTCGCAGTTGCCGCGATGTTTCTCGTGCTGCCGGTCACGGCTCAACGCAACGCAACGCCGGCAAGATCTGGCCCGCTAGAGCACCACGACGGCTATCTGCCGTTTGTCTGGGATGCGGGTCGGGGCAAAGTTCTCTTCGAGATCTCAAAACTTAACGAGGACATGCTGTATTTCGCGGCTACCGGAAAGGGAATCGGCTCAGTGGAATTGGGAGTCGACCGGGGCGCCAGTTCCGCCTCTACCGTCATCTATTTCGACCGTGTGGGCCCGAGAGTGAACGTTGTACAGCGCAATTTGAAGTTCCGCGCCCTGGCGGGAAACGAAGCCTTGAAGCAGGGCATGGAAGAATCCTTCGCCAGCAGCATTCTTGCTTCCCTCCCGATCGAGTCAGAAGAAAACGGCAAGATTACGGTTGATGCTTCACCGCTGCTCGTGCGTGATGCCCTCAATATCGAGGCACTCCTGCGCCGTCAAAACCAGGGCACTTACAAACTGGACCCGGTGCGCAGTTCTATTTACCTGCCCAAGACTAAGACATTCCCGAAAAATACTGAAATTGAAGTTACTCTCACTTACGCGTCCGATAACCCGGGACGCATAGTCAATTCGGTTGCTCCGGACGGCCGGGCACTCACCATTCGCCTGCATCATTCGTTTCTACAGCCGCCGGATGATGGTTACAAGCCGAGAGTGGGCGACCCTCGCATCGGCGCTTTGGGCTTAAATTTCAAGGACTATTCCGCGCCTTTCGACCGAGAGACAGATACCCACTGGGTGCATCGATTTCGTTTAGAAAAGAAGGATCCGTCGGCGAAGGTAAGCGAACCGAAGCAGCCGATTGTGTACTACCTGGATGCGGGCATACCCGAACCGATACGCAGTTCTATGCGCGACGGCATTCTCTGGTGGAATGCGGCTTTCGAAGCTGCGGGCTTTCGCAACGCGATGGTGGTGAAGGATCAAACACCCGACATGGATCCCATGGACATCCGTTACAACTTCGTGTTCTGGGTGAATCGGGATGACCGTGGATTCTCTGTAGGCGGCAGTTTCTCCGATCCGCGTACGGGCGAGATTCTCGCGGCGCGAGCACGCATGGATTCCGCTCGTATCCGCACAATCAGCAATTACTGGAAGAGTTATAGCCCGGAAATTTCGCCCGGCGGCGGAGGCGATGAAGGGCCATACTTCGCACGGCTGAACTACCTGTTGTTCGCCGCTAAAAATCAAGGTGTCTCGGAGGAGTCGCTGGTTCGCTTACGCCAGGCGCTTGTCACGGCGCACGAGGTGGGCCATACATTGGGCTTCCCTCATGCATGGAATTCGAGCATGAACGATCGCGCCTCCGTCATGGAATACCCCAGCCCGCGGATCAAGCTGACCAAAGACAATAAGGTGGACCTGAGCGACGCGTTCCAAAAGCAAATCGGCGACTTCGATAAATACATGGTTCGCTACTCCTACACGGAGTTGCCTGCATCCCGCGAGAAGGACGGCCTCGAAGCGATTGTTCATGAGATGCGCAGTAAGGGCTTCATTTTCACGCCGGCCAGTGATCCACGATGGAATCGCTATGATGACCTGAGCGACGCGGCAACCTATCTTCGGGAAACAATCAAGCAGCGCAAAGTGCTTCTCGCGGGGTATGGCTTGGCCGTGCTGCAGCCGGGAGAGGATATCAGCCATCTTCGCGGCGAAGGCCTCTGGATGACGTACCTTCATCATCGCTGGGCAATCGATTCCGGAGTTCGCTACATCGGCGGTGAATATCACAACTACGTTGTAAAGGGAGATTCACTTCCACCGACCGAGATTGTTCCCGCTGCTTTTCAACGCGACATTCTCGGTCTCCTGACCGAAGCTCTTCAGCCGGGCGAACTTGCTATCCCCGAATCTCTCCTGAGCCAGTTGACGACTGATCCTTACGGCGGAGGCGGAGGGGGAGGAGAATTTGGCGGACCGCGTTCCACCACGTCGCTTGAGGAGTTTCATATGGACACGGGATACGCTTTCAGCCATCTCGCCGCGGCGCGAACGTTGTCCGACATGATTGTTGGCCAGATTCTGCAGCCGGAGACGGCCAACAGGCTGATTGCGTTTGCTGATCGGCAGGAAAACGCGCTCACGTTGCCAGAGGTAGTTACTAAGTTACTCGATGCCACCTGGAACGCGCCGGGGGACAACACGCCGATGCTGCGTTCGCTACGCCGCGTTTCGCGCCAGGTCACGCTCGACGAGTTGATGATTCTTGGAGCAAGTCCAAAGTCATCACCGGAAGTGCGTGCTGTCGTGCTGGAGCAGATTACCCAGTTGAAATCCAAGATTGCTGGCATGCACGATCCCGACGCGGTGAATGAGGCAAGCCTGCGTCAGGCAGAAAGAGACGTCACTCGTTATCTGGTAAATCCGGCAGCAAACGCACCGAAAAGTGCGGCGCTGCCTCAACCAGCGGGCCCGCCACTTTAACCGCCTTAATTGGTCTGCGACCAGACGGGCGATACTATGTCGTCCATATGGTTCGTCGCCTCGCCGCTTTTCTGCTGCCACTCGTCGCGTGCACGATCGGCACAGCTCAATCCTTGAACGGAACTTGGGAAGCTGTGCTGAACATGCACGACGGAACCGAGCAGAAGAGCTATCTCAACTTGACCGAAGACAAGAACGGGATACGCGGCACGATTCGCGGAGCCCAAGTGCTATACACGATCCGGCACAGCACGGGCGCAGCTTCCGGATTTCACCTCGACGCGGAGTTTGATTATGGCGAGCGCCGGTACTTGACCGTTTACGAGGGCAAGCTCGTCGGCTCTGAACTGCAACTTGACGTACGAAAGCGGCCGGATGCTCCGCCGGTTCACCTGATCGCACATAAAGTGCCGCTGGGAACGGGCGCCTTTCCTGCGAAGATCCCGACCCCTGCGCTTCACGATGTTCCGTCCAACGGATTGGCCAAGACGCCTCCCATGGGCTGGAACAGTTGGAACCATTTCGCAGGTAAAGTGGACGATCGCGCTGTGCGCGAGATGGCTGATGCAATGGCGACGAACGGTATGAAAGCGGCCGGCTACGAGTACATCAACATCGACGACACGTGGGAAGGCAGCCGGGATTCTTCCGGACACATCACGGCAAATCGCAAGTTTCCCGATATGAAGGCTCTCACCGGCTACGTGCATAGCAAAGGCTTGAAGATCGGCATCTACTCTTCCCCGGGCCCAACAACTTGCGGGGGCTACGAAGGAAGCTACGGACACGAGCGGGAGGACGCAGAGACATACGCGGCGTGGGGCTTCGACTATCTGAAGTACGACTGGTGTAGCGCGCGCATGATTTATCGGGACGAAGAGATGAGGGCCGTATACCAGAAGATGGCGGATGCACTGCGAGCGACGAAACGGCCGATCCTGTATAGCCTCTGTCAGTATGGCCGGGATCAGGTTTGGCAGTGGGGCCCTAAAGTGGGTGCCAACACATGGCGCACCACTTTTGACATCGACGATTCGTGGTCGATGATGTCGAAGATTGGATTTAGCCAGAGCTCACTCGCGCAATGGGCAGGGCCCGGGCATTGGAACGATCCGGACATGCTGGAAGTGGGAAACGGCGGGATGAACGAAGTCGAGTACCAGACCCACATGAGTCTGTGGGCGATGCTCGCGGCACCGCTCCTGGCAGGAAACGATCTCCGGACACTCAGTCCGGCGGTGAAGGCGATTCTGACAAACAAAGATGTGATCGCAATCGATCAGGATCCGGACGGAAAAGCCGGTGCTAAAGTTGCGCAACGCGGAGCTGTGGAAGTTTGGACACGCGCTCTTCATGGCGGTGAAGTAGCAGTGGGTCTCTTCAACCGAGGCGATACAGTCGCGCATATCAATATGGGATGGCATGAAGCCGGTATGAAGAGCACACCCAAGCGGGTCTTAGACGTCTGGACTCACCAATCATCTGAACCTCGCGCGGATTTCGCGGGAGACGTTCCCGCACACGGCGTAAAAATGTTCCGCGCAAAGCTCTGACTCGCTGAGAGTGCAAAATGGCCACACGACCTCCCATCATTGATACGCATATCCACCTGTTTGATGTGTCGCGTCCGCAGGGTGTCCCATGGCCACCCAAAGACAGCAACATTTATCGCAGCGCCCTGCCTTCCCGCTATCGCACGCTCGCTTCTCCCTTTGGGGTTGCTGGAGCGATTGCAATTGAATGCAGCCCCTGGCTCGCCGACAATCAATGGCTGCTTGATACCGCCCGGAGCGATGCCATCATGCTGGGCGTTATCGGAGATCTCGAGCCTGGCACTCCCGACTTTCGCAGGCTGCTTGAGCGGTTCGCGAAAGATCCTCTGTTCCGTGGTATCCGGTACGGCAATCTCTGGGGCCGCGACCTGAAGGCAAAAGTTTCTGACCCATCCTTCATCGCAGATCTCAAGTTTCTTGCCCAAGCCAACCTCGTGCTGGATACGGCAAATCCGAATCCGGCGCTCATCAACGCCGCCGTGCGATTGTCCGATCAGGTGCCAAACCTTACGGTCGTTCTGGACCACTTGCCGGGAATGCAAATGCCTGACGATCCGGCTGCGCGAAAGGCAGCTCAATCCGATCTGGCCACTCTGGGTTCGCGTCCCAGCGTCGTCGCCAAGATTTCGGGTTTCGTTAAGGTCGTGGACGGGCGAGTGCGCGAGGACCTTCCTTTCTACCGCGATCGGCTGGACTTCGTATGGAATACGTTCGGGCCGGACCGCTGTTTCTATGGAAGCGATTGGCCCAACAGTGAACAATGGGCAAGCTACGCGCAGGTTTTTCGTTTGGCAGACGCGTTCATCTCCTCTCGGGATCCCGGCACGATCGAGAAATTCTACCGGGGCAATGCAGAGCGGGTATATCGATTGAAAAAACGTTGATGGTTGGCGTCAAGGTCCCGCCGCTTCGCTGAGCTGCCTGAGGTGCAGTAGCCTACGAGATAGAACTCATGAAGCGCTTTTCGACTGGTCACACATCAATGATTGATTTCGCGTTATTTGTTCTGCGAGTCTGGTTCGGCCTGTTGCTGTTCGTAAAACACGGCCTGGATAAGGCCATGAACTTTAACCGTATGTCCGCGCATTTCGCCGATCCGTTTCACATCGGTCCGACACCGAGCCTGCTTCTGGTGCTGTTGGCCGAAGTTGTGTGCGCTCTGCTGGTTGTTCTCGGACTTTGGACGCGAGTCGCAGCGGCCGTCATTGTGATCAATCTTTCCGTTGCCTTCGCCTTTGCTCACCACTTCCAACTGTTCGGGCAGCGAAACGGCGAATTGGCCTTTGCCTTCCTCGGCGCTTTCCTCACTCTCTGCATTGCCGGGGGCGGGCGCTGGAGCCTGGACGGTCTGCGAGGCCGCTGACTTTCAATGTCTGCTTAGCTAAGCCTACAAGCTAACGGCATATAACTAATCGAATCTCAAAAACGAACCGCTCCAGCCAAAGTTGCTCCTCCAGAGGATCACCTCTCAGGCACTGAAAAGAATGGTATTGACACGATTGGTCTGACCAGTATACGATCGCTCTCAGCCCAATCCACGTCTCGAAAGACTCTTTGATGAGCTTCTGGCACCTACAAAAATCCTGGCGTCTCTTCCGCAGATTGCCGACATTCTCTCTGCGCTTTATAAAACCAATTCTTCTGGGAACCATCGCTTCGATCCAGATCTATGCGGCGGGAAGCGATCCTGTCTTCCCCTACGGGGCAGTTTATTTTCGGAAGTCCAATCCGCCCGAAGCCGATTGGGAGAAGGATCACAAGACTGCAGCCGAAGCCGGCATGAATATGTTTCGGCATTGGGTGATGTGGTCCGCGGTCGAGGTTGCGCCCGGCAAATACGACTGGCGCGATTACGACCGCATGATGGACCTGGAGGGTCAAAACGGCATCAAAGCCGTGCTCGCGGAGCAGATTACAGCGGCTCCGGAATGGGCTTTCCGCATGTTCCCCAATGCGCGCTTTGAGGCGCAGGATGGGTTCCGCGGCGTGCCGGAGTACTCGGGCTCAAGCGCTACGGGCGGATTTCCCGGGCTCTGCCTTGACAACCCGGAGGTGCGCGCACGAGCCGAAGCCTTTCTCAAGGCAATGGCAACCCGATACCGGAATCACCCCGCACTTTACGGTTACGACCTCTGGAACGAAGGCAACACGGGCGGCGGCGCAAGCGTGTACTTCCAGACCGCTTCGAGCGCTTACATCCCGAACGAGCATAGAGCAACCGGACTCGGGCGTATGTACTGCTACTGCCCTGCTTCGATCGCGGAGTTTCACAAGTGGCTGGCGAAAGAAGTATGGCAGCGCAGAAGCTGTCGGTAAAGCCTGGCGCCGGTATAGCTTTGCCGATTGGAAAGATGTTCAGCCGTCCCGGACCGGCGGCCCCTATCCGGATTGGCTCGACTGGGTGGAATTCAAAGAAGATCGCGCGCATGAACTTCTGCGCTGGCGCAAGGAAGTGATCCGGTCTGTCGATACCAAAAGCAAAATCACGATGCACGGCATCGCCTACACGCTGGAATCCCTGCCCAGTGTTTCGCAGAACGACTGGCGTGCAGCAGCGGAAGTGGACAGCTATGGCTTCACGTGGGTGAACGGCCGCAAAGGCAACGAGCCCTGGAAACAGTACCATGCGGTCGACCTTGTCCGAGCCGCTTCGCGAGGCAAACCCTTCTGGCATGCCGAAATGCAAGGAGGCCCGCTCTGGATGCAAGCCGAAGTTACTGGCCGGCCTTTAGAGGATGCCCGGAAACCCGATGCGGCAGACATACGAGTCTGGAATCTCGTGTCCATGAGCGGAGGTGTGACAGGCGTGCTGTATCTGCGTTACCGTCCCCTTCTGGACGGACCGCTGTTCGGTGCCTTTGGACCATTTGCAATGGATGGTTCGTCTACGCCGCGCTCCGATATGGCGAGTAAGTTCGCCAAGTGGTCGAACGCCAACCCGGATCTTTGGAAATCACGGCCGGTGAAAGGCGATATCGGTATTGTCTTCGCGCCCGAATCGGAGCGTTTCAACTTCGCCCAGCAAGGCAATACGGCAAACTACGCTGCTTCGGCGCGCGGGGCTTACGAGGCATTTTTTGATTCCAACATTCAGCCGGATTGGGTCCACATCGACAACATCGACGAATATCCGCTGGTCTACCTGCCCTATCCCGTCATGCTGACCGCGAAGGACGCAGCGAAGATTCGCGCCTATGTGCAAAACGGCGGAACACTAATCAGCGAAGGACTGCCAGGATATTTCGGCGATGGAGCGCACGCCGGAACGACACAACCGAACCTCGGCTTGGCGGAGGTGTTCGGTGCAGCCGAAGCCGATGTCGATTTCACACCCGATCTGCTGGAGAACCTGAAAGTGCGTGTTCTCGGTCACGAAATTGGTGGACGTTACTTCAAGCAGGTCTATCGCCCAACGACAGGCAAAGCGGCCGGCACGTACGCAGACGGATCCGTAGCGGCCGTTGAGAACCATTTCGGGAAGGGCAGGACCATCCTGATCGGAACGTTCCCAGGCGCGGCGTACTTCAAGAAGCCGAATGCGGAGGCACGCTCGGTTTTTCAGTCGTTCGTTGATGGTAAACAGCGTTTGACGGTCAGCGACCCGTCTGTTCAGGCGCGCTTGCACGAAGGCTCGGGCGGCACGGTTCTTTGGGTCGTCAATCCCACTCGGGAATCGAAGTCTGTCACCATCAGGCTGTCGAGCGGAACCTGGCGAACGGGAAAAGACATTTGGGCGAATACAGCGCCCCAAGTGAGCGGACAAGACGTCCGGCTGACCATCCCTGAACGAGATGGGGCCGTCATCCGGCTCGAAAACTAGGAGGGTTCATATTGCCATGTCTGCACTGAACAGATCGGTATTCGCATTATTTGCTCTTTCGATACTGACTTCCGGCCTCGCATTAGGCCAAATCTCGAGCGGAACGATATCCGGATCGGTCGAAGATCCTTCTGGAGCTCTGATACCAAATGCTCAAGTTGCGGTAAAGCAAAAGAGCACGGGAGAGACTCGAACGACGGTCACGAATGCAAACGGCGAATTTAACGTTCCGTTCTTGCAACCCGGCGATTACAGTCTGACTGCGACCGCCGGAGGCTTCAAATCCAAAACCCTGAGTAACATGACGGTTCAGGTCGATCAGAAGATGAACCTGAGAATAACGCTGGATGTTGGCTCTTCTACCGAGACGGTTGAGGTTACCGGTGCCGCACCCCTGGTCGATTCCGCTTCGTCTTCGTTGGGTCAAGTGATCGAGAACAAGCAAATTCTCGACTTACCGCTAAACGGCCGCAACGCTTTCGCACTGGGGCTTCTGTCGGGGAATACCACGCCCATGTTCGGGATGGGTTCAAATCTGCCCTTCATTGCAGGCGGTGGCCGATTCTCAGCAAATGAAGTAACCCTCGACGGTGTGGACAATAACACGGTGTCTAATGCCGGGTCGATCGGAAGGAACGGAATTGCCTTCGTGCCTTCGGTTGATGCCGTCCAGGAATTCAAGGTGAAAACGAGCACGTTCTCGGCTGAATTCGGACACGCCGCAGGAGCCGTGGTCAACGCCACGATCAAGAGCGGCAGTAATGAGTTCCATGGAACGGTGTTTGAATTCCTCCGGAACAACGCTTTTGACGCTAACAACTTCTTCACGAATGCGGCCGGCCAGCCACGAGCGCCATTCCATCAGAACCAGTTTGGATTTGCCCTGGGTGGCCCCGTTTGGATACCGAAGGTTTACAACGGACACAATCGAACGTTCTTCTTCGCCGATTACCAAGGCACGCGACAGAGCACCTCTGCCGGCAATTCAATCACGGACGTGCCTCCCGCAGCCCTGCGTGGCGGAAACTTTTCGAGCGTTAGCACGATCATTTACGATCCCGCGACGCGCCGGATTGGGCCAACTGGGAGCGTTATTGCGACTCCGTTTGCGGGTAATATCATCCCAACGAATCGGTTGAACTCCAGTTCACTTGCGATTACGTCGCTCATTCCGTCGCCCAATTTCGGTAACCCCGGAGCGCTGGCAAGAAACTACTTCTACCAACCGAGCCAATACTCCAATACAGATCAGGGCGACATTCGCGTGGATCAGACCATTTCATCGAAGAACAACTTCTACGCACGTTTCTCTATAGGCGATAATTCTCAGCCTGCGATCGGGAGTTTTCCTGGATTTATTGGAGGTGGCACTTCATCCATCAACAACAGCGCACAGGGCGTTATTTCAGATGTTCACATCTTCACGCCCACCCTCATCAATGAGTTTCGTTTCGGCTATGTTCGCCACAACGGCAGCTTGTTCGGAACCGGTCAAAACGGAGTTGACTTCGCCCAGAAAAACAACGTTGCGCTCTTTCCCGCTCCGCTGCTCGGCTTTCCGAACATCGTATTCAACTATTCAGGTCAATTATCTGGAACCGCGGAGTTCTCCGGCTGGGGAGGCGGCGATCCGAACCTAAATGTCGAAAATCGCTTTCAATGGTCAGACAACGTGAGCTGGACATTGGGAGAGCATGCGGTAAAGTTCGGCACCGACCTACGACGCTCCCGCTTCGACACATTGAAAGGCACTCCCTTCTTCGGCCAGGAGATCTACGGCGCGACCTTTACGTCCAGCTCGAATGCAACCGGGTCCGGTCTGCCTTTTGCCGATTTCCTACTGGGAGATCCCAGCTTCATTCAAGGGACGCCCATGCTCGATTGGGGGAGGCAGCGCAGCATCTACAGTGGCCTCTTCGTCCAGGACGATTGGAAGGTGAGTAAAACCCTAACGCTGAACCTGGGCTTGCGATACGAGTTGTTTACGCAACCGGTGGATGCCCGGAACCTGGGAAGTTTGTTCAACGTGGCGAATGGCCAGTATGCGCTGCCCGGTCAAGGCGGGTACTCACGCGCGATTGTCGACGGCGATCATAATAACTTCGGGCCGCGCGCCGGCTTTGCGTGGCAAGCGACTTCGAAACTGGTGTTACGTGGCGGATATGGTCTGTTCTTCGGAGAGCGTGATCAGAATCAACAGGTAACTCAGTTCTCAGGTAATTTGCCGAACGTCCCGACGGTGTCCCTGCCGGCCGTTTCTGCCACCCAGACTTTGGCGCCGCCGTTCACGATCAACACTCCCATCAAGGTCGTTCCCACCGATCCGTCGCTCGCCTCCTTTTCGGCTACCAATCCTTACGTTGGGACCATTCGCACGGCAGGCTTCAATCAGTCACGTGATCCGATGCTCCATCAATTTAACTTCGACATGCAGTTTCAAATGACGAAGTTGATCATGCTTGAAGCATCCTACAGTGGCGCTCTCGGCCGGGATCTTTCGTCCTTGTTCATTAACATGAACCAGATTCCCTTTTCACAGGCGCTGGTGGGCAACAACAAGCAGGCGTTCCGGCCCTTCCCCTACATCAACGGAACAGTGTTGGACACGAGCTCTTTCGCTTCCAATAACTATAATTCGGCAAACTTCCGCTTAGAGAAACGGACAACCAGGGGACTTGCGCTGCTGGTGAACTACACGATTCAAAAGAATCTTGAGTCGGGAGGAGCCGGACCGGATGCTTACACACAAAACGGCGGAACGAGCGTTGCCATGGATACTTACAATCTTTCGCTCGAACGCTCTTATGCGCCAATCGATGTGCCACAAATATTCTCCGGTAGCGCGGCATATGAACTGCCGTTCGGACCCGGAAAGAAGTGGCTCTCTCATGGAGCAGCAGGCAAGATTATTGGCGGCTGGCAAGTAAACGGCATCGTCACGCTCCGCGGCGGTTTTCCAACCGATATCCGAACGAACGTGCTGCCCGCCGGCATTAACAACACCTTCAACGTGGCTGACCGGGTAATCGGACAGAACATGGTGCTCGATAACGCGAGTGTCGACGCCTACTTCAATCCGGCAGCATTCACAGTCCCAGGCACGGTCTTAAGCACGACGGGCTCGCCTATCACCAAGTTCGGCGATGCGGCACGCCGCGTGGCCCGCGGCCCTGGCTCGAAGAACGCCGACGTCTCCGTCTTTAAGAACACGTACTTCGGTGAACGAACCATGCTTCAGTTCCGGGCAGAGTTCTTCAACTTCAGCAATACGCCAACGTTCTTTTTACCGTCGGCGAATAGTCCTACGCTGACGTGCATTGGTGCAGCCGGTAGCGTCTGCAATTCGAATAATCCGCAGTTTGGCAAACTCTCGAGCGGCACTGCCACCGGCCGGCAGATTCAATTCGGCCTGAAGTTTTACTTTTAAGAGGTATCTTGCGAAAAGTCTGTACAGTCCTCGCCGGCTTGGCGATAACGGGCCAACTCGTTCTGGCTCAAACTACCCAGCCGGTGTTTCCTTACGGCGCCGTTTACTTTCGGAAGTCCAACCCACCAGAACAGGATTGGGCCCGGGATCACAAGACGGCAGCCCGCATCGGAATGAATACCTTCCGGCACTGGTTCATGTGGTCGGCCATCGAAGTAGCACCCGGCAAGTACGATTGGCGCGACTACGACCGGATGATGGATCTCGCGGCGCAAAACGGCATCAAGGTCGTGATCGCGGAACTCGTCACTGCGGCGCCCGAATGGATGTTTCACAAGTATCCGCAGGCTCGCTACCTTGCGAGCGATGGCACTGTCGAGAACAGCACCATTGGCGGAAGCAGCGCCACCGGCGGCTTTCCCGGATTGTGCCTGGACAACCCCGAGGTAAAGGCGGCGGCAGAGAAATTTCTTGTCGCGCTTGTGGAACATTACCGGGGACATCCCGCTCTGCTCGGCTACGATCTGTGGAACGAAAACACTTACGGCGGCGGCAGCCCCAGGAAGATGTACTGTTACTGCGACGCGTCAAAGCGAAAGCTGCGGGAATGGGCTCGCAACCACTATGGTTCGCTCGAAAACGTCGCGAAGGCTTGGCATCGATATAGCTATGCCACCTGGGATGATGTCGAACCACCCTACTCTTTTGCCGGCTATCCGGATAGTTTAGACTGGCTGCAATTTCGCTTGGACGACGCCTTCGACCTGCTGCACTGGCGAGTCGAGCTGTTTCGGAAACACGATCCCAACCACATGATCAGCGCGCATGGCGTCGCGGGAACGCTTGATTCTATGCCGTCGAGCGCGCATGACGAATGGCGTTCCGCGAAAGAAGTAGAGCTTTGGGGCTTTACCTTCGTCGCTTCCCGCCAGGGCGATGCACCGTGGCGCCAGTATCAGGCTTTGGACCTGGTACGGGGTGGCGCTCGCGGTAAGCCGTTCTGGCATGCGGAGGCTGAAGCCGGGCCGTTATGGATGCAGCCGCAGGTGATCAACCGGCCTCGTGACGACGGACGTATTCCCGACGAAACGGACGTGCGGCTGTGGAATCTTGTCTCTTGTGCCGGAGGCGCCACCGGCATTTTGTATCCGCGCTGGCGGCCTCTGTTAGATGGGCCCTTATTCGGAGCCTTCGGTCCGTTCGGGATGGACGGCTCCGTTACGCCTCGAGCAGAAATGGCAGGAACGATCGCGCGCTGGGCAAATGCGCATCCGGAACTCTGGAAGTCGCACCCGGTAAAGGGTGACATCGGATTGGTGTACGTGCCCGAATCGGAGATGTTCAACTACGTCCAGCAAGGCGATACCAACTACTACGCGCAATCCATCCGGGGCGCGTACCAGGCATTCTTCGATTCCAATATTCAGCCGGACTTTGTGGCTGTGGACGACCTGGCGCAGTACAAGATCGTCTATCTTCCCTATCCGGTGATGCTGAAGAAAGAAACCGTTGCAAAGTTGAAGGCATACGTCGAGGGAGGCGGAACGCTGATCAGCGAAGGGCTCCCGGCATACTTTGGCGACGGAGGCACGGCAGGCGCAACTCAGCCGAACTATGGCCTCGATCAACTCTTTGGCGCTCGCGAAAGCTATGTGGAGTTCACACCCGACTTACTCGAGAAGCTCACGCTCGAGGTCAACAACCGCAAGATCAACGGGCGCTACTTTCTTCAGGAGTTCGAGCCCGCCGGAGGCCGCGCGGCCGGACATTACGAGAATGGTCATGTCTCGGCGGTAGTAAATGAACACGGCAAGGGCCGCACGCTCCTCATTGGAACGTTTCCCGGCGCCGGATACTACCTTCATCACTCGCCCGAGGCGAAAACCTTCTTTGCGGAGTTGTTGAAGCTGGCGAATGTTCAACCAGGCGTTCAGACCGATAACGCGAAGACACAAGCCAGGCTACACGCCGGTGCTGGCGGCAACTACCTGTGGCTCACAAATCCAACCCGCACGACTCAGACAACCACGGTCACCATCGGCGAGGATGGGCCTAAATTCCAAAGCGCTTCCGATGTCTGGGGAAAAGAGCAGCCGGACCTAGATGGGCACCGGCTTAAGATCACTGTTGGACCGCGCGATGGTGCCGTTGTGGCACTGCGTTAAGTCCGGGAAGCGCAGGGGAGAGCGTTACGGGCAGTCTACCCGGAACGCTTCCACTTCGACTCGGCTGCCCAGGATCAATGCCGTTCTCTGATGAATATCAGTCGGCTGAATGTCGAGAATTCTTTCCGATCCATTTATTGCCATACCGCCAGCCTGTTCCGCGATAAAGGCCAGAGGATTCGCTTCATAAAGAAGCCGCAGCTTGCCTTGCGGATAGGTCTGCGTGGGTGGATACAAGAAGACACCACCCTTCAGCATGGTGCGATGAAAGTCCGCCACAAGAGAACCGACATAGCGCGAGCTATAACTTCTACCTAAGGTGCCGGAACGCAAGCGTGTCAGATACTGGCGATACTCGTCGGGAAACGTGTGCGCCTGTCCCTCGTTCACCGAATAGTAAATGCCTTGCTTCGGCATTCGCAGGTTATCGTGGCTCAACACGTAAGCGCCGATCGCGGGATCGAGTGTAAATCCGAAAACTCCGTTTCCGGCGGTGTAAACCAGAATGGTGGACGATCCATAAACCACATACCCGGCTGCGACCTGTTTGAATCCCGGCTGGAGGCAGGCACGGTGGATCTCGTCGCGGCGGAGATGCTCCGGACGCCGATAGATGGAGAAGATCGTCCCGACACTTACATTGACGTCGATGTTTGACGATCCGTCCAGCGGGTCGAAGACGACGATGTATTTGCCCGTTTCCGGTTCACGGTCGAACGTGACCGGCTCTTCATTCTCTTCCGAGACGAGCATGGCGACGGAGTCACGCGAACTAAGGCAGTGCAGCAGAGCCTGGTTGGCATACACGTCCAGCTTCTGCTGCGTTTCGCCCTGCACGTTCATCTCTCCAGCGCTTCCCAATACATCGAGCAGCCCAGCCTGACGTATCTTCGCCTGCACCATTTTGGTTGCCAGCGTGATTGCCGAAAGCAGCCAGGAAAAAACACCTTGCGCTTCAGGATGGTGCCGGGTCTGTTCTTTCTGTATGTGTTGCTGGGCGGTTACAATCACGGTTTTGCTCTCTCGATGCGTTACGCTCCGCAGCTACATATGCAAAGACGTGCGTCAGTATACCAACCTGTCGTCTCAATTAGATAGCCTAAGGATTGTCCGCTACTTTGAAAACTCCCTCCCTTTCGGGCAGCACGGGCGGAGTAGCACCTTATGCGGCTACCATCTTCCTCTCGGCGTTTCTACTTTTCACGATTGAGCCGCTCGTTGCCAAGCGAATTCTCCCCTGGTTTGGAGGCTCGTCCGCAGTTTGGGCTACTTGCCTGGTCTTCTACCAGGCCATCCTCCTACTCGGCTATTGGTACGCACGCCTTTCCGCACGCCGCCTGCGCAGTTTGACGCAGTGCGTCGTTCACACTGCCTTACTTGCCGGCTCGTGTTTACTACTCCCGGTAGGGCCTGGGGAGCGATGGAGTGCGAGTTTCTCCGACGAGCCCGCGCGGTCCATTCTCGTCATGCTGACAGCGACAGTAGGACCGATTCTCCTGGCTTTGACGGCCACAAGCCCGCTGCTTCAGCATTGGCTGGCACAGGAGGGCGCAACAACTCCACACCGGCTTTTTGCTTTGTCGAACCTCGCGTCCTTGTGCGGCTTGGTTGCCTATCCGGTGGTGATTGAGCCGCGCCTCGACATCTCGCTGCAGGCCACCGTTTGGACCTGGGGATATCTGGTTTTTGCCGCGCTTGGTATCTGGGTCACCTGGAGAACGCGGCGGTTGCGAATCGAAAGCGTGGACTCGAACACGGATCGAGAATGGATCCTGCCTACGCGGCGGCTGGCATGGTTTGCGTTGGCCGCCTGCAGCTCCAGCCTCTTACTCTCCGTAACCAATCATCTGGATGAGAATGTCGCGGCGGTGCCCTTGCTCTGGGTATTGCCGCTCGCCGTCTACCTGCTGACGTTCATCATTGCCTTCAACCGGCCGGCCGGGAGGCGCCGCGAGTTACTTGCCGGATCAGTTCTATTCGCCCTGGGAGTTCTTGGGTATGCCCTTTATGACGTGAATACAATTGAGGCCGTACAAGTCAGCATTCCTGTCTTTCTTGGTGGACTGTTTATCTGCTGCTTGTATTGTCACTCCGAATTGGCGCGCTTGCGCCCCCATGCTCAAGAGCTTTCCGGCTTTTACCTGATGATCGCAGCCGGTGGGGCCGCCGGCTCGATATGGGTGGGCGTTGTCGCGCCGCAACTCTTCCAGGGTGTTTACGAACTGCCCATTACGCTCGTGCTCATCGCCGTTGTAGCAGCGATCTTAGGGTGGGGAGAGAACGCGTGGTCTCTGCGGCTGGGAACTCTCGGCGCCATCGTATGCATGGCGGCCGTGCTCGTCAACAACGTTCGGGCGTACCACGAGAATACGCTGGCATTGCGCCGCAGCTTCTACGGGTCGCTTCGCGTGGTGGAGTCTCCGCGTGCGGGTCCAATGCAAACTCGTACCCTCTTCCACGGAATTATCGAGCACGGGTCCCAATACCGGCAATTGCCGCTGCGCCGTCATGCGACCACGTACTACGGTCCGGAGTCCGGTATCGGCATCGTTCTTCGCGAGTGCTTCGACACGCCAAAGCGGGTGGCCGTTGTGGGACTTGGGGCGGGAACACTTGCTGCTTACGGGAAACCCGGTGACGAGTTCCGCTTTTATGAATTGAACAGCCAGGTGATCGACCTCGCTCATTCTCTTTTCTCCTACCTGGGAGAGAGCCGTGCGAAAATCTCCATCGTTCCTGGTGATGCACGTTTGTCTCTGGCGCGCGATACCTCTGCACCTTTCGATGTTCTTGCGCTCGATGCTTTCTCCGGCGATGCCATCCCTGTTCACCTCCTGACACGGGAAGCCATTGAGCTTTACCGCAGACATCTGAAACCGGATGGTATTCTTGCTTTCCATGTCTCGAACGATTTCCTGGATCTCGGACCTGTGGTTAAACGACTAGCCGACACTGTTGGCCTTGCCGCCGTCCTCACGAGAAGTCACGCGAACCCGGAAGACGGCACACTTGCTTCCGACTGGATACTCGTAACGGACAATCAAGCTGTTCTTGAGAACGCTAGCGTGAAAGTTCATAGCGAGCCGCTGATCTCGAGGCCCGATCTACGCACCTGGACAGACGGCTACAATAATCTGCTGCAAATTCTGAAGACCCCTTCCATTCGTGCTTCCTCAGGAAAGGAGACATACTAAGTGGCCACGGACAGCAACATCGTTGGTATCGACGTCGGTACTTCCAGCGTCCGCGCTCTCCTTTTCAACGAAAAGTTCTCGCAATTCGAACAAATTGGGGCGCAGAAAAAATACGAACTGACGACCAAGGTGGACGGCAGCGTCGAAGTCAAGGCTGACCTGCTCCTCCAATTGGCTTGCGATTGTCTGGACGCCTTACACGCCCAGATGGCAGAGCGCGGATTAAGAGCCGCGGGTATCGCGATGAGCACGTTCTGGCACTGCTTTCTGGGTGTGGACCGCGACGGCAATCCAACAACTCCCGTCGTTCACTTATTCGACACGCGGTCGCTCGAGCAAATGGATGAGCTCGTAAAGATCTTCGACCCGGCCTGGATCCACGCAATTACGGGCTGCATGCCCCACACCAGCTACTGGCCCGCGAAACTGCTTTGGCTGAAAGAGAATCACGCTGACGCGTTCTCAAAGACAACTCGCTGGTATTCTCCGGGCGAGTTCCTTCTCAAGACGTTTTGCGGACACGAGCTGGAATCTACTTCGATGATCTCGGCCACCGGGATCTGGGACCATCGCAAAAATGATTACTGCGAGGAACTGCTGGAAGCTTTGGACATCCCCCGTGAGCAACTCCCGGCGGTGGAATCGTTGGACGCTCCGTGCCGCTCGTTGCTGCCCGAGTTTGCAAAGCGCTGGCCTCTATTGAACGGAATTCCCTGGTATCCGGCGCATGGCGACGGCGCTTGCAACAGCGTGGGCAGCGGCTGCACAACGCCGAAACGTTTCGCGCTGATGGTCGGCACGACCGGCGCCATGCGTGTGGTGGTCAAACAGCGCAACGTCACAATTCCCGCCGGTATCTGGTGTTACCGGGTGAACCGTGAACGCTTCATCCTGGGTGGCGCCACCTCGAACGGCGGCGAGGTCTTCCGCTGGGCGAACCGCCTGCTCGCTCTGCCAGCGAATGCCGAAGAGCAGATCGCAATTCGCGAGCCGGGTTCGCATGGGCTCACGGTTCTCCCCTATTTGGCAGGCGAGCGATCTCCGTATTGGCGCCCGGACCTGCGTGGCTCGATCGCCGGCCTGAGCCTGTCCACTTCGCCCATTGACATTCTTCAGGCTTGCCTGGAAAGCGTCTCGCTTCGCTTTAAACAGATCTATATGCTTCTGAGCAGGCCGTTCCCGGTGCCTGACGAAGTGATCGCGTCCGGGGGCGCCCTGCTCCGCTCCAAGGTCTGGCTGCAGATGATGGCCGATGCGCTTGGTCACCCCGCGATCGAATGCCGGGAGCCCGAAGCCTCAAGCCGTGGTGCCGCCATCATCGCCGCAGAACAGATGGGGCTTGTCTCAAGCATGGACGAGCTGACCGTGAGCCTTGGAGACACGATCGATCCCAAACCGGAACGCCAGGAAAATTATGTACGGATGCTGAAGGCAGACGGAGCCCTCTTCGACTCTCTTTACGGCAGAAACTCGACTTTCGGAACCATGCACGCTGATTCCCGAAATCATCCAGTCCTTTGAACTGTTACAACGGAAATGATGAACTGGACCGTCGTAGGAAGTGTGTTGATGGCGTTAGCTGTAGCGGCTGGAGCATTCGGAGCCCATGGATTACGGTCCAGGCTGGATGCGTACTCGCTCTCGGTCTATGAGAAGGCGGTGTTCTACCACTTCGTGCATGCGCTTGGAATCCTTTGTATTGCCATCCTGGCTCGCACAAGCACCATCACGCCTTCCGGTGCAAACCGCACCGCGGGCCTCCTGCTCCTCGGAATCCTGATCTTTTCGGGAAGCCTCTACGCTTTGTCCCTAACGGGAATCCGGATGCTGGGCGCCATCACCCCAATCGGAGGCCTTGCGTTTATTGCCGGGTGGCTTTTGCTTGCTTACGAAGCTATGCGCGTCGAGCGTTTTTGAAGGCGCAGCTCAACCAGCGTTCTCGAGCCAAAACCGTCCGGCAGATCGTAGCGGCAGAGTACCGTTCCGGCAACCCGATCCATTTTCGCCGCGGCCATTTCGGCCTCCACCTCCGGTCCTTTGAATAATAAGAGCCGGATGCCAGCCTTCAGCGGCTGCTGAAAGAGCGTGATTAATCGATCGATCGGGGCCACCGCTCGGGCCGTAATGACCTCTGCCTTCTGAATGGCGAGGGCGGACTCCGCACGGTCAGGAATCACTGCGGCATTCGGCAATTCCAGAGCGTCAACAACCGATTCGACGAACCGTGCTTTCTTTCCGATTGACTCTGCAAGCGTAAAGCGCACCTGCGGCAAGACGATGGCCAAGGGTATCCCGGGAAAGCCCGCTCCTGTGCCCACATCTAAGACGTGCTTCGCCGATTGAAAATGCCGCCACGGAGCAACACAGTCGAAGACATGCTTAATTGCCGCCTCTTGCGGACTCACGATCCGCGTCAGATTCATATATTCGTTCGCAGCGGCAATCATCTCAAGGTGCTTGTTGCCCAAAGAGATAAGACGCTCACGATTGGGAAGGTCCTGCGGTAGAACGCGGGCAAGTTCCTCTTCGAACTGCACGCTTCCATCATTGCACTCAGCGGAAATCGCCTTTCCCGGTACGCGAAGATGAAGAAGAATGTTAACTGCCGGAATTGTGGGGCTTCCCAATGTCGGGAAGAGCACCCTGTTTAACGCGGTGACGCAATCGCGTAAGGCGATGGCCGCGAATTACCGCTTCTGCACCATTGAGCCCAACACAGGCGTTGTCACCGTTCCAGACGATCGCCTGGAAGTATTGTCTAAGCTGAGCCAGTCGCAAAAGATCGTACCGGCGGTGTTCGAATTTGTCGATATAGCCGGACTGGTGAAGGGCGCCAGTCAGGGAGAAGGACTGGGCAACCAGTTCCTCGGCCACATACGCGAAGTCGACGCGATCATTCAAGTGGTCCGGTGCTTTGAAAACAGCAATATTGAGCACGTGATGGATACGGTGGATCCGGTCCGCGATATCGAGATCATCAACACCGAACTGGTGCTGGCGGATCTGGAATCCGTTGACAAGAGAAAGGCCAAAGCACAAAAAACGGCGAAGAGCGGAGACAAGAAGGCGCTCGCCGAACTCGAGTTGCTCGAGAAGCTCGAAGCGCATCTGAATACCGGGAAGACGATCGTCACGCTCGACCTCAGCCCGGAAGAGAAAGCCGCAGTCAAAGGCTTTTTTCTCCTCACAGCAAAGCCAACTCTCTTCGCCTGCAATGTTGCCGAAGAGGACTTGGCCAAAGCGGACGAAAATAAGTTTGTCCAGCAGGTGCGAAGCTATGTGCGCGAGCACCACGACACCAGCGCCGTGGTCGTGTCCGCCGAAATCGAAGCAGAGCTGGTCACGCTCTCGCCCGAGGAACGGGCCGAATACCTGGAGGGCCTGGGCGTTACCGATACCGGCGCAAGCAAGCTGATCCAGGAGGCTTACCATCTGCTTGGGCTTAGAACGTACCTGACCACGGGCGAGAAAGAGACCCGGGCCTGGACCATTCATGCGGGCGACAAAGCTCCGCAAGCGGCCGGGGTGATCCACTCCGATTTCGAGAAAGCTTTTATTTCGGCAGAGTGCGTTTCATTTGACGATCTGGTTGCAGCGGGTTCGTTCGCTCGCGCCCGCGAACTGGGAAAGCTCAGGACGGAAGGCAAGGAATACGTGGTTCAGGACGGGGACGTAATCGAGTTCAAGACTTTCGTGTAACAACACCCGAACGCCGAAGGCTCATCACTTCGGGCGGGGTCAGGTCCCGCCATTTACCGATCTGAAGACCCTCGAGCGTAAGCGGTCCGAGGCGCACTCGCACCAGTTTCAAGACCTTGCTATCTACGGCTTCAAGCATCCGCCGCACCTGGCGATTCCGGCCTTCTGTCAGCGTGATTTCGAGAAACGTGTACTTCTCCGAATCACGCTGCCTTCGCACAACGGCCGGACGAGTCACGCCGTCACTCAACACAACTCCCTTTGCAAGGCTATTGAGCTGATCGTCCGTAAGGAGTCCGGCTGCCTTGACGAGATAGGTCTTCGGGACGTGCCTTTCGGGGTTCGTCAAAGCCTCCGCGAGTTCATTGTCGTTGGTCAGGAGCAGCAATCCAGAGGTATCCAGGTCAAGCCGGCCCACCGTGCCTACAAATTGATCGATGTCTCCGATCAGGTCGTATACGGTTGGCCGTCCCTCCGGATCCTTATACGTCGTTAGGTAACCCTTCGGTTTGTAAACGAGAATGTAGCGCTTTTCGGCTTTCGCGAGCGGCTTACCGTCAATTGAGATTTTGTCGCGAGCGACATCCACCCAGTGGTCGGGAGTCTGGATGATCTTGCCGTTCACCGCGACGCGGCCGCGGCCAATCCAGCTTCTCGCTTCCGAGCGGGAACCGAGACCTGCCTTCGATATAACGCGGTCGAGCGTCTTGAGAACTTGTTTGTCTTTCAAAGGCTTTTCAGTCCGGGACATTCAGCCGTTTCGTGGCCCTGTTCCAGCATCACAGATGCGATATCTTCTAGGCTGGAGAGGCTTCGTAGCAGGTGAAACCACGGTTCTTCGAGACTTCTGCAGACTGGTACAAGTGGCTCGAGGAGAATCATGAAAAGCGAAGGGGAAGCACTGGTCGGTTTCTATAAGAGAGGTTCGGGCAAGCCGAGCATCACCTGGCCCGAATCGGTTGACGCTGCGTTATGTTTCGGTTGGATTGACGGCGTACGGCGCAGCATCGATCCGGCGAGCTACAGTATCCGCTTTACTCCGCGCCGTCGACGCAGTATCTGGAGCAGAGTGAACGTCAAGCGTGCGGAGGAGTTGATCGCGCTCGGAAAGATGCGAGGCGCGGGGATGCGCGCCTTTGAGGCCCGCCAGCAGGACCGATCGGGTATCTACTCGTTCGAGCAGACGGGAATTGCGTTCGACAAAACTCACGAGCAACAGTTCAAAAAAGAAAAGAGCGCGTGGCGGTTCTTCCAATCCCAAGCTCCGTGGTACCGACGAACTGCCACATACTGGGTGATCAGCGCTAAACGGGAAGAGACGAAAGCGAAGCGCCTGAAGATTTTAATTGCGGATTCAGCCGCTGGCCGGACAATCGGGCCGTTGACTCGCCGTAAGCCGACTAATCAGGAGAAACTACCTTAGCTGCGCAGATGATATTTTGCCGAGGGACTTCATGTGAGCTCTGTCGTGCAGCGTAGTTTGTACGGCCCCTGCGAGTATTACACCGAAACCCACGACGAGGGTGATTACGGTTCGTTTCATTGTTGTGCCTCTGATCTCTTACGCGCAAAAAGAAGGCTTCGGAGATCACCAGACGCTAAGTTCTTACGTGTGCGACCGGCTTCTATGTGCTTCGATGCGAACATCACCTCAGAAGGTGCGACAGCGTCTGGATTTCGCTCGTTTTTATCGCAGCCGATTTGAGCTAATTTTTGGCGGCGCGAGATTGCGCGCGTGGCTCGCCCGCCTGACTTGCCTTTGGCACTTCGAGCAGTTCTCCCGTCGAAACATCGTAAATATAGCCATAAATGGGAATGCGATTCGGCACGAGTGGATGTGTGCGGATTCTCGTCACGTCCGACACAACGCTCTCTTCCAAGTCTCGAATCGTAAGCCACTCGATGTAGTCGGCTGCATTCGACCCGGTCTGGTCATCCAGATCCTCCCAACGGCCATCCGCGATTCTTGCCGTCTCCAGGCTCTTCGCCAGCAGGTCGCGCATGATGTCATTCGTAAACGTCAGCATGCCGCAATCGGTATGGTGAATGACGAACCACTCTTTCGTTCCGAAGAGCTTGTACGAAACCACCAGAGATCGAATGGCATCATCGCTCGCGCGGCCGCCGGCATTCCGGATCACATGAGCATCGCCTTCCGCCAGTCCGGCGAACTTGGCCGGATCAAGCCGGGCGTCCATACACGTCAAGATCGCAAACTGCCGCGTAGGCGGAATGGACAGCTTGCTCTTCTGCTCAAAGGTAGCGGCGTAGTCCTTATTAGCGCTCAGAACCTCATCGACAATCCGTGACACGTGAACCTCTCTCTTTTTTGTTTTAGCGAGTCAAGGAAAAAAACGCTACTGGCGACAGCCATAAGGTTGCCGCCATGCCATTCTGCCCGCCCGCTGCTGCCTCATTCGCCTACGTGTTTGCATTAAACATCGCTCTGAACATACGAGTGCTGTTCACCACAAACCTCATCGACTTACACTGGATACAGATGGCTACCTCCGTCGATTGCCTGATCTCTGACGATTTACTGACTCGGATCGGGAATACGCCGCTGCTCCCAGTTCGATTGGCGAGCCGGCCCGGTGTGCCCGTCTATGCAAAAGCAGAGTTTTTGAATCCGGGTGGTTCCGTGAAAGACCGGCCAGCATTTAATATGATCCGGAAGGGCGAGGCGACCGGAGAGCTTCGACCCGGAAAAGTTCTTCTCGATTCAACCAGCGGCAATACGGGCATTGCGTACGCAATGATCTGCTCGGCAAAGGGATATAAGGTGCTCTTGTGTCTGCCGGCCAATGCATCGCCGGAACGTAAGCAGATTCTCAAGGCGTATGGTGCAGAGCTTATCCTGACCGATCCAGGAGAAGGCTCCGACGGTGCCTTCCAACGCTGCCAGGAAATCTATGCGGCTGACCCTGAGCGCTATTTCTACCCCAACCAGTACGGGAATTCCGCGAACTGGGAAGCGCACTTCGAAACCACCGGTCCGGAAATTATTCGCCAGACCGACGGGCAACTGACCCATTTTGTAGCCGCTTTAGGCACGACAGGAACATTCACTGGCGTCACGCGGCGCCTGAGGCAGGATCTGCCTCACGTGCGCTGCCTCTCGCTTCAGCCTTCGTCCCCCATGCACGGGTTAGAAGGCACGAAGCATATGCCGAGCGCGATTCATCCAAAGATCTACGATCCGAACCTCGCTGATGACAATGTCTGGGTCGATACAGAAGATGCGTACGAAATGGCCAGGCGTCTCGCCCGCGAAGAAGGATTGTTGGTCGGGATATCGGCAGCGGCGAACGTCTTCGGAGCTGCTCGCATCGCTGATGAGATCTCCCGGCAGGGCGGCAAAGGGCTGATCGTCACTATTCTTTGTGATGGTGGCCAGAAGTATTTGAGCGAGTCATTTTGGAATGATTGAAATCGAACAAAATGCCTGGCAGACGATGGTGCTGCACGCGGAGCGTACCTATCCGAATGAATGCTGTGGCGCCATGCTGGGGCATTCCAGTGCCGACAAGAAGGTTGTAACGGAAGCCGTTGTTCTGGAAAATACCTGGGACGGCGCACAAGGCGATCGCTACCAGGTCCGGCCCGAAGACTTGCTGCAAGCGGAGAAAAGCGCTCGTTCGCAAGGCCTGGACCTGATCGGTATTTTCCACTCCCATCCGGACGCGGATGCCTATTTCTCTGAAACAGATCTGAAGAACTCGTGTCCCTGGTATTCGTTTGTGGTCCTCTCTGTTCAAAACGGCAGATTCGATCACGCCAGCAGCTTCTTGCCAGACCCTGATCAGACCAACGCCGAAAAAGAGGAATTAGTATGGCCAAAATCTTAATACCGACCGCGCTGCGCCAATTTACGGAACAGAGCGACTCGGTGGACGTCTCGGGCGCCACAGTGGGCGAGGCGCTTCAGGACCTCACCACCAAGTACCCGAACATCAAGAAGAACCTGTTTAACGATCAGGGCAAGCTGCGAAGCTTCGTGAACGTCTACGTCAACGATGAAGATATCCGCTTCATGGACAAAGACGAAACGGAACTCGAAGGGACCGAAACCATTTCGATTGTCCCGAGCATCGCCGGAGGGGTCGACCGGAGTTGCGGAGCCGGAAACCGCCACGCTGAGCAATGACGAGATTGCGCGTTACAGCCGCCACTTGATCCTGCCTGAAGTGGGCATGGAGGGCCAGCTTAAGCTCAAGCAGGCCAGAGTACTGATGATTGGCGCCGGAGGGTTGGGTGCACCGCTCGGAATGTATCTGGCGGCCGCGGGCATCGGGCGCATCGGGCTCGTCGACTTCGACGTGGTGGACGCCTCGAATCTGCAAAGGCAAATCATTCACGGCACAAGTGATCTGGGCCGGAAGAAGCTCGATTCGGCCGCGGACACGATGAAGAACATCAATCCGAATCTCATCGTCGACAAGTTCGATACCGCGCTTTCGAGCGAGAACGCTCTCGAGATCCTCAAAGACTACGACGTGGTGGTCGACGGAACGGACAACTTCCCGACGCGCTATCTCGTCAACGACGCCTGTGTCCTTTCGAAGAAGCCGAATGTGTACGGTTCCATCTTCCGGTTTGAAGGACAAGCCACGGTGTTTGCCTTTGAAGACGGTCCTTGCTACCGCTGCTTATATCCGGAGCCGCCCCCGCCCGGCCTTGTCCCCAGTTGTGCAGAAGGCGGAGTACTTGGCATACTGCCGGGTCTGATTGGCGTCGTACAAGCGACGGAAACAGTGAAGATCATCCTCGGCATCGGTCACACGCTGAAGAACCGGCTGCTGCTTTACGATGCTTTGGGCATGAAGTTCCGCGAGCTGAAGCTTCGCAAAGACCCCGATTGCCCGGTCTGTGGCCAGCATCCGACAGTAACGAAGTTAATTGACTACCAGGAGTTTTGTGGAGTGACGCCTCAACCGACCCAGTCCGCCCCTGCCGACGGTGTAATCGACCCCGCTGAAGTAAAGCGCAAGCAGGATCGCGGTGACGATTTTACGTTGATCGATGTTCGCGAACCGCACGAGTATCAGATTGCACGGATTCCCGGATCGAAGCTGATCCCTCTGGGCGAACTTCCCAAGCACCTGAACGAACTCGATCCGGACGCGGACATCGTGGCGCACTGCAAAAGCGGCGCACGCAGTCAGAAGGCTGTCGATCTTCTGAAGCAAAACGGTTTTAAGCACGTTCGTAATATGACCGGTGGCATTCTGGCCTGGAGCGATAAGGTCGATCCCACTGTCCCGAAGTATTAACTGCCGCTTTCTATAAAATCTGGGCATGCCCTGTCGCCCGGTAGTAATTCTGATTGCGCTTTTGTGTGCTGCGCTTGCGTCGTCCGCAATCCCTGGTGCGTTGGATTACAGCAAGGACATCGGGGCGAAAGTTGACGGCCGGCTAAGACCGTCCGCGGTCGAAGGATTGAAAGAGGCCTACCTGGTCCCGATCTTTGCCTCGGCGCATGCAGCCAACCTTCTCGAACTGAAGAACGGAGACCTGCTATGCGCCTGGTTTTCTGGCACGTGGGAAGGGAACTCGGATGTCACAATTGTTCTCTCCCGGCTGGCAGCGGGATCAAGCCAATGGACCAAGCCGGAGATTGTCGATCACCGCGAGGGTGAATCGTATCAGAACCCGGTTCTCTTCGAAGCACCGGACGGCGTCCTCTGGCTGTTCCATACAACCCAGGGTGCTGGCGCCGGGCAGGCGAACGCAAAAGTTCTGGTTGCAAAGTCTCACGACAAGGGCAAGACCTGGAGCGGCCCCACGCTGTTGTTCGATCAGCCGGGAGCCTTTGTCCGTCATCCGCTTCTTGTGCTTGCGGACGGTTCGTGGATGCTGCCCGTGTACTTCACACCCACCAAGGGCATCACCGATGGGTCCCAGGCTCATTACTCTTCCGTGAAGCTGTCGAGCGACAACGGACTGCACTGGCAGGAGTCTCGCATTCCCAATTCAAATGGATACGTGCAGCCCTCCATTGTTCGCCTAAAGAATGGAAAATACGTCGCATTCTTCCGAAGCCGTTTTGCAGACAGTATTTTCCGGAGCACCTCGGACGATGGGAGGACATGGACCGCTCCACAGCGAACGGCACTGCCCAACAACAATGCCTCAATTGAAGCGGTAACGCTCGCGAACGGCCATATCGTCATGGCTTTCAACAATGTCGGATCGGTCGAGACGGATGGAAAACCCAAGGTAGGTCCACGCAAGCCGCTTTCCGTTGCCCTGTCGAAAGACGACGGCAAAACCTGGACTGAGATTCGCGATCTGGAGACGGGTGCTCTACCGCCGGGCGCCGCACCCGTTCCCTCCGAACGCAATGCGCCGGGCCGCGAAGAGTTTTCGTACGCAACCATCCTCCAAACACACGACGGTTCGATCCACGTTGCTTACACTTATCGCCGCTACACGATCAAGCACGTTGTCTTTACTGAGGACTGGATTGGAAAAGGGTCGACTGTCGGAGTTGCGAAAGGTGCCGGACAAGTCCCGCCGCGAGCGTGCGGCTGCAAAACAGTTTGACCGCCTGTATGTGTTTGGCGACAGCTACTCGGATATCGGTGAAGGCTACCTGGATGGCAATGGTCCGACCGCAGTTGCTTATCTCGCGAAGCGGCTCGGCCTGACTCTGATGCCGTCGAATGCTCCCAAATCCTCGGACCAGAGCCTTGATTTTGCGGTAAGCGGTGCGCAAACGGGAAGAGGGCCCGGCCGCAAAGTAGAAAACGTAACGCTCGGATACGGAATGCAGAACCAGGTAGATGACTTCGCGGCGCGTGTCGCTTCCGGTGACATCAAGTTCAAACCGGAGACAACGCTCTTCTTCATTGCCGGGGGCCTGAACGATGGCAAGCTTTCGAGCGCAACCACCGTCGGCAATCTGGAAGAAGAAATTAAAAAGCTTTATGACTCAGGAGCCCGGCATTTTGCCGTTGCTCTGCTCCCCGTTGCCATTCCCTCATTCAGTGCTGTCGGCGAGCGTCTTAACCCGGAGCTTTCGAAGATTCCCAATGAGATGACCTCGCAATTGCCCGGTGCTCGCATTTATCTGAGCCATTGGGGTCCCTTCTTCGATGACGTTATGCACGACCCTGCGAAGTACGGCATCGCGAATACGAAGGACGCCTGTGCCGGCCGGGAGATCTTTCATCAGGACGCCACGCCATGCGCCAAGCCCGACACCTACTTCTATTACCACGCAGGGCATCCCTCGACGGCGGTTCACAAAATCGTTGGAGACAAGTTATATTCGGAGCTGACTGAGCTTTCTGCCGGTCACTAACTTCCCGGGCGCTTCGCGTTCTCGCTTCGTCGTTCTTTTCGATAATCGAGGACCAACGCAACGACGAGCAACACGACCGCTGTAACTGCGAGGAAGCTGGATAGCGCGGAGCTTCGAATAGTCGCGATCGTGTTCGGAAGTGTTTCTATGTCGACGATCACAACCCAAACACAGCCGGCAAGCCAAAACACCCAGCTCCACTTCTTGACGATTGCAGTCAGCCTTTTGCGGATCATCTAGTTCGGTCCATCTGTGCGATTGCAATTCTATGCCCAACGAAGACCCCGAAGCAAAACCGGCAAATAAGCACATGTCCGTGGTGAAGCAACCGATCAAGCATCGAACCAACAGCGGCAGCGTCGCCGAGCAGTTTGCCCCAGTCCTCGACTGGCCGGTTCGATGTTAACAGCGTGCTGGAGCGTTCGTATCTGCGCATGATGATCTCAAGCATGTCCTCGGCGGCTGTATGCGGGAGCTTGCGCATGCCGAAATCGTCGATGATGAGGAATGGTACCGTTCCCACGAATTCCATGTATTCCTTGCGTCGGCCTTCCGCAAGGGCATCACCTAACTCGTCCAAAAGCACATGGGTTTCGCGATAGAGGACTTTGTAGCCCTGCAGGATCACAGCTTGGCCGATCGCTTGTGCCAAGTGACTCTTTCCGCTGCCACCTGGTCCCACAAACAGTGCATCTTCCCGTTTCCCTACGAACGTAGCGGTCGCGAGATCAAATACTAGGCTGCGGTTCATCTTCGGGTTGAAGGTGAAGTCAAAGTTATCCAGGCTCTTATCCGGATCGCGGAAGCCTGCCTGTTTACGGCGCCGTTCGAGTAGCCGGTCAGAGCGGCGTGTTAGCTCATCGGACACGAGGCAGGCAATCAGATCGATTGGTGCCATCGGCTCAGCTTGCGCCTGGCGCAAACGAGTTTCCAGCACCGCGGCAATACCGCCGAGCCGGAGTTGGCGCAGTGATCGTTCGAGTTCCACTATATTCATTTTTGTTCTCCTGTCGGGTTCGGTTTTCAATCAGGTCGCGGTACAACGTGAGCTGCCGGATCAGCGGATCGACTTGACGAAGACTTAACGGCAGCTGCGGATGACGCTCGAGATAGCGGCGGACGAAGCGGTATTCGCAAGCACCTGTTTCGAGTCCAATCGCGCACGCCTCATCTGTCGACGGAATGCCGTACTTCTTTGCCAGTGAGAGCACACCCAGGATGCGTCGAACTGCCGCTTGGCCTTGCGCATTGTGCATGGCCCGGCAGAGTGCTCCGATATGGCCTCCGGACACTTCGGCTCGACTGAGCAACTGCTCAGTCGAAAGTGGAGTTCGGGCTGGCTTATCTTCTTCCTGAATGCGATGGCGGCCGCGCTGCTGACGCAGATGTTCCCGTAAGAGTTGGCCATTGCGCGGATCGATCAGACGAACGTGCGTCTCGTTCCACTGAACGTGAACGCGGCGGCTGATCCAGCCAGGTGGGGCGCTGTAATATGCTGCTTCAACTTCGACGCAGCCATCCAGATGAACTGTGCGCTCGCCGTATTCGTAATAGCGAAACGGTTCCAGCGGAAGCGGAATCAGCGCCGGTTTTTCTTCGGCAAACATCGCTGCGACCTGGCGCTTGGTAGTGCCGTGAATCCGTGTATCCGCCCAGCGCTCTTCCCAGCGGTCGAGATAGGCTTGCGCTTCCTCCAGGCTCTCGAAGCGCAACCCTTTCAGCGGCGTCTTTTTCGCATGCCCGACACCGGATTCGACCTTGCCCTTTCGGTCGGGGTCGCGAACGCGGCATGGCAATGCGATCGCACCATAGTGTCGCAGCAAGTCTCGATAGAGCGGGTTGATGGACGGATCGTACACGTCGGGTGCGAGGACGCCCTCGCGCAGGTTGTCGAGGACAACTGTCTTCGTCGCACCGCCAAGCCGGCGAAATGCCTTCTCGTGCAACTCAGCCCAGATACGCACGCTTGAGCGGAATGTGAGCAATCGGACCGCTTTGCGGCTGTACCCGAGCGTGAGCACAAACAGACGAGTGCGGCGATACTTGCCAGTTTGCGGATCGCGCACCATCGGCCCAGAGCCGTAATCGACTTGTGCCTCTTCGCCGGGCGCGCTTTCAATGACGACTCTCGCCTCCGGCGCTGTCTTCTCAAGGCGGTGAACGAATCGGCGGACGCTTTGATATCCGGCTTCTGAACCCGTGTTGATCGACCAGGTCCTGCCAGATCGCCATCGCGTTCCGGCCGCGCGATAGCCCAAGTTCGATCAGCTCACGGAACGGCTCACAGGCGCTGGCCGAGGGACTGCAATCGGGCCGTGTTCCTGGGTCGGTGATCACCTGTATGGCCGGTTTTGCGGGTGTGAGCCGTCCCCAACCGCCCGGCGGCCGTATCGCGATCCCGGCGGCTCGCAAATAGCCGCTGATCGTCTCCCGCCGGATCTGTACGGTCGCTTCGATCCGCCGCAAGGACCAGCCAAGCTGGCCCAATGCAATCACTTGCTGCTTCTTCTCTTCGCTCAAGACATTGCTCACGTCGTCGCAGCGTATGGCCTGCGACAGATTCAATGTCCTGAACCAACCTCATTGGCCGGTTTTCAAGTGATCACGTATGGCCGCTTTTGGGTGTTCACCGAGGATCTCACGGCGTAGGCTCCGCACACGGTTCGCGTCTATGTCAGGGGTCGCAATACTCATGAACAATCCCTATCGGCTGGTAGACACACGGACAGTTTGCGAGAGCGGAGTTTTCCAGCTCCGCGAAGATCTTGTGGAGGGCCCGGGACAAAAGCGCTTTACCTTCTCCGTCGCCGAGGTCAAAAGCGGTTCTTCTATCCTTCCGGTCACGAGCGATGGCTATGTATATCTCATTCGCGAGTACAAATATGCGGTCGAGCGTACCTCCACCGAAGTAGCAAGCGGTGCGATGGAAGCCGGTGAGTCGCCATTGGCAGCGGCCCAGCGTGAGTTGCACGAGGAACTGGGTCTGGTTGCCCGCCGCTGGATTGAGCTTGGAACGGTAGACCCCTTCACCACGCAACTGGTATCTCCGAACCATCAGTTCCTGGCTTTGGATCTGGAGGAGGTGAGGGTAGATCCGGACGAAGCGGAGGTGATCGAACGCGTAAAGCTAAAACTGGAGGAGGCTGTCCGGATGGTGATGGCGAATGAGATCACTCACGCTCCAAGCTGTACCCTCATCCTGAAGGCTCGACTCTGGCTCGAGATGCCATCCGAATCAGGGCGTTAAGTCCGCCTCCATTTGAACCGAGCAGGCGTCCGCGATTTGTTCTATATTGTATAGGTAATGTTTGCGCGCGACTACCTGGGCGAATTTGAGCACATCGTCGTTCTCGCCGTCCTTAGGCTTGAAGACCGGGCGTACGGAGTTACTGTGCGCCAGGAGATCCAGGTCCGCACCGGCCGTGAGGTCTCGATCGGCGCGGTTTATGCAACCCTTGAACGTCTCCAGGCGAAAGGTTACGTTCAGTCGTCTCACGGCGATCCCACACCCGAACGCGGCGGCCGGTCTAAACGGTTTTTTCGTATCACGGCGGAGGGAGTCGCTGCCGTGAATCGCACAGGACGCGCGCTTCAAAGCATGAGCGAAGGTCTGGATATTGTTCGGAGCTATGCATGAATTCTCAACAGAGGCTTGTTCAGCCGCCGCGCCTTGCGGCCTGGCTCATTACACTTTTCGCGCCCACGCAGGAAGCGGAATCCATCTTAGGCGACCTGCTTGAGGAGTTCTCAACCATCGTCAAGAATTCAGGAGTTGCCGTCGCCCGAGGTTGGTATTGGCGACAGGCTTCGAAGACGGTCGTCCATCTCCTCGGGTCTGAAGTCCGCGCCGAACCTTGGCTGATGCTTCTGGCGGTCGCCGCAGGCTTCTGGTCCGTCGGGTTTGCAACGCGGTGGTCGCAAGGTACGATACAGGCGTTCCTCAATGCACATCAGGTTTACGAGCGGCACCCTGATGCGTATCTGTTCTGGTTGAAGTTCCCACTCCAGATAGGACGACTTGTTCTGTGTACCGCCATCGGCGCCACAGTGGCATTGGCGGCTAAGAGGATAGAGATGGCCGCCGTTATCGCGTTGGCCTCGGTACAGATGGCGTTATTCGCGGTTGGAACTCTTTACGTTATCGTCACCGGCGGCACATGGTTGCATTGGTTCCTGTTCATGCTGCAGTGGAACCTGTTGTCCGCCATTGCGATCGTGGCTGGCGGAGTGCTTGTTAAAACCCGCAGGTCTGGGTGGACGCGAGGTTCAACCGGGCCTGTGAAAGAAGCTGACGCAGTTAGTGCGTCAGCTTGTAAAGGTAAAGCGCGACGCGGCGCGTCTGTTCCGGCTGACGCTCAAGCCTGATCGTCTCGCCCGGCGCATGCGCTCCACCGCCGTAGGCACCCAATCCCGAGATACTGGCAACATACGGCGCAACAAACGAGAGGTCTCCTGCGCCGCGCCGGCTGGCGTCAAGAGGTTCCATGATGTCCATGTTCAGCGAGCGGTTCACTTCATTCAACTGCTTGAGCAGGTCTTTATTCCCGGCGGTTTCGGGCATTGACGGATAGCCGTCTTTGAACTCGATCTGGGCCGATGTTCCCGGCAGATGGTCTGCGACAATCTGGCGCATCTTGTCCTGCACGCGATGGTATTGCTCTTCCGTCACGGTTCTCATATCGCCAACGGCTTGGGCCTGTGCCGCGACAACGTTTACTTTGCCCGCCGCACTGCCTGTCGCCGTACCGCGTCGTAAGACGCCTTGGTTCCGCCCACGATTAAGCCGACGTTATAGGTCAGACTGGGTTCGCGCAATTCACGATTGAACCGGTCAATGATGCGAGCGATTTCGTAGATAGCTCCGTCGCCGACGCTCTTACCAAAAACTCCGCTCGAATGTGCCGTCTTTCCGGTAGCGGTAAGCACCCATTGGTACGAGCTGCGGCGTGTGATGCTGGCGGCGTCTTTGCCGCCATTCTGCACTCCACCTTCGAATTCAAGCGCGGCATCGCTGTTCTTGCCTGCTTCGATGAGATCGCGCCGGGCGATCGACAGCGGCTCTCCCGGACGCTCTTCGTCGCCAGTCAGGAACGCCGTGATGGTCGTGTTATCCAGAGCATGGTTCTCGTTGAGCGCCTTCAGAGCGCTGAGCATGATCGCGAGACCGCCCTTCATGTCCGCTGCACCGGGACCGCTCGTTTTATCTCCTTCGCGTGTGAATTTCTGGAAGGGGCTGTCGGCCTCGAACACCGTATCCATATGGCCGATCAGCAAAACGCGTTTGCCGCTGGTGCCCTTGCGTTCACAGGACATGTGACCGCCCCGCTGCACTTCGTCCATCGGAATCAAGCGGCACGTGAAGCCCAGCGATTCGAATTTCGGACGCAGGAAATCTGCCATCTTGCGAACACCAGCCGGGTTCAGAGTCCCGCTGTTGATGTTGACCATTTGCTCCAGGAGATCAGCCGAAGCCTTCTGATCCGCGTTGACCGAGGCAATGATCTTCTGTTCAACAGGCGTGAGCGATTGCGCTTGCAGAAGCGAGGCAACCAAACCGAGCGAGGTAAGGAACTGCGAGGAGCGTTTGAAGAGCATTTCTATTGAAGTTTAAAGACTACCAGCCGGGCTTTGTCGTTATTGCCAACTGCAATCGCGACATATTGATGACCGTCAGCTCCGCTATATGTCATGGGCGTGCCGCTGGTGCGTGCGCCCATATCCTGATGCCAAAGATCCTTGCCTGTGCCGGTATCGACTGCGTGAAATGCAGTGTCGCCGCCGCCTACGAAGATCAGGCCGCCTTTGGTCACAATTGACCCTTGTACGCCGGGAGCGCCGAGACGTTCCGGCAAACTAACATTCTTCAGGGCCGGGTTCTTGCGGAGATCGGCATCATCGCCGAACGGAACCTGCCAGGCGATCTCGCCCTTGTCCAGATTGATAGCGGTCAGGTGTCCATAGGGAGGCTTGGTAAGCGGTATCGTGTCTCGGAATGTCGCGTTCGTGCGCGCTTCCCGCACGTAATCGGCATCGGACACGCTGGCCTTTGGACCCGCCGGTGTCTCGGGCTTCATGAGTCTGGCCACGGCAGGCATGTTGGTCGATTTCACATACAGGATGTGCGTAACGGGATCAAAAGCGCCGCCTCCCCAGTTCGCACCGCCAATGATTCCGGGCCGCATGAGCGTTCCCTGAAACGAGGGCGGCGTAAAAAGCGGTCCCAGGCGAAGCTTCTTCAGCTCCGCTTCCGCCTCGGCCTTCAATTCGGGCGTGAAATCGATGGCGTCGTTCAGCGAGGTGCCTTGCGGCGAAAAAGCAGGTGGCTTTGTCGGCATCGGTTGTGTCTTCGATGCCTTCTCGCCCGGTACATCGCTCGCGGGAACGGGTACTTCGTTGATGGGCCACACCGGTTTTCCGGAGACGCGGTCGAATACAAAGGCGAATCCTTGCTTCGTGAGCTGAACGACGGCATCGATCGGCTTTCCATTGACCTTGATGCTGACCAGGTTTGGAGGCGAGGGCGTATCGTAATCCCAAAGCCCGTGATGCACGAGTTGGTAGTGCCACTTGCGGACACCCGTCGCGGCATCCAGGCACACAATCGAGTCCGCAAAGAGATTGGCGCCCGGTCTTCGGCCGCCGTAGAAATCGTTGCTCGGAGTCGTTACCGGCATATAAAGAAGCCCGCGAGCCTCGTCGAGCGACATAGGCGGCCAGACGTTCACATGGCCCGTATAGGAGGCCGAGTCTCCTTCCCAGGTCTCGCTGCCGAACTCTCCCGGATTAGGAATGGTGCGGAAGGTCCAGACCAGCTTGCCTGTGCGCACATCAAAGGCGCGCACGTCGCCCGGAGGATCTTTCTTGAACACAAGGCGGTCCGCTACGCCGTTTCCCACAATCACCAGGTTTTTATAAACGACCGGCGGCGAAGTGCTGGTGTAATTCTTAGGATCAACCGCCCAACGTAGGCCCGCGATCAGGCTGATGGCGCCGTCGCTCCCGAAACTCTTGATCGGTTCTCCGGTTTCAGAATCAAGTGCAATCAGCTTGGCACGGGAGTTCATAAAGACGCGCCGCTTGCCGCTAGAAGGATCACGCCAGAGCGCAACACCACGATGCACAAAGCCGGTCCCGTTCGGAACCTGTCCGTCTTCATAGGCGCGAGGATCGTATGACCATTTCTCCCGGCCCGTCTCGGCGTTTAACGCGACCACCCGGTTATACGGAGTGCTCAGGTAGAGAGTTCCGTCCACCATGACTGGCGTCACTTCGAACATCCCCGGCCTGGTCTTATATTCGGCGAGCGGCTTCTCGCCGGTGCTCCACTCCCAAGCTACTTTGAGACGGCTGACGGTAGTTCGATTGATCTCGTCCAGAGTCGAGTACTTCGATCCGCCCTGATCGCCGCCATAGAAAGGCCACGTGCCAGACGCAAACGGGGCTGCGGACGCCCCAAAGAGACACTGCCCGAGGAGTAGCGCACAGGCCGCCGGGCACGCGAGCTTAGTGACTGAGTGTCGATTCATTCCGGTACACTTTTCCGCCCTTCATGACAAACACTACGTTGCGAACCGCCGTAATGTCCTGGAGGGGATTGCCCCGCACGGCCACGATGTCGGCTTGCAGTCCTTGCTGAATTGAGCCGAGTTTGTTTTGCAGCCGGAGCGCTTCCGCCGCCATGCCGGTGCCGCTCACAATGGCGTCCATAGGCGAGATACCGCCGTCCTTCACACGGTAAATAAATTCTTCCGCGTTACGCCCATGCGCTCCTGCCACTCCATCCGTGCCGAGCACCATCTTCACGTGCAGTTTGTAGGCGCGCTTGGTGACATCCGCAACCAGCGGCAAGCCTTTCTCCATATACGCGAAGCCTTCATCCGTGTAATTGCCGATGCCGAGGAACTTGGGTTTGTTGTCCAGATAATTATGGAGAACGAGGAAGTTCGGATCGAAATACGTTCCGTGCTCGACCATCAACTTCAGAGTGGGGTCATCTATGAACGTGCCGTGTTCGATCGAGGTGCATCCGGCAAGCACAGAGGCTCGCGCGCCGCTCGAATTATGAGCGTGGACCACGGAGCGCAGGCCCACGGCCGTTGCTTCACCGCAAGCCGCCTTGACTTGCTCGTCGCTCATCGTTTGTTTACCGCCGTCGCGAATGCTTGCGGTGGCAAACAGCTTCACCACGTCGGAACCGTCGGCCTTCATCTTGCGGACGTACTCGCGAATCTGGTCCGGCGTGCCTGTCCGCTCGTTAATGGTGCGAAGAGAAGTCAGGAAATGTGGACCGGGCAGCAGACCTTGATTGATCATGTCCCGGACTGGACCGTCCACTGCGGCCCCAACACTTTGGATCGTTGTGAAGCCGCCGAGGAGAATTTTGTAAACGTCAGCCTCGGTATAGAGCGCTGTTTCCTCGGGCGTTTCCTTGCTCCGGCGGCCGCCTTGCTCCAACCGGTTCTCCTTGTTGAAATGCCAACTCGGATGGACGTGCGTGTCGATCCAACCTGGAGTTACCGTAAAGGCAGAAAGGTCGTAATCGGCACGCCCGGAGCGATCTCGAATCGCGGCAATGTGGTCGTTCTCAATGACCAGATCTTTGTTCCGTAGGATCTGGCCCTTGCCGTCAAGAATGGTACTCGTGCGAACGACGATCTGTTGCGCTGGAGCAATGGTTGAGAAGGCCAGAATGGCCGCGAGAAGTGTTTGGGGATAAAGCTTTTTCATTTCTTTTCTTGGCGCAGTCGCGCCGGTCTAGCGGGCTGACTCGGCCCAAACGCAAGAGATTCGATCCTACGCAAGGGTTGTCGCGAACTGTTGCGCGGAACCGCAAGCGGGCAAGCGGGAACCGTCAAAGTCCGTCGGTGCGGGCAACACGGGCAGCGTAGGCGATACTACCACAAGCAAAATCTCGTAAATGCGCGTGCGACGGAATGCGGTCAAATGAGCAGTGTCTCTCCTGTTTACGTCCAGATCTGGTTTTGAACTCAGGGAAAGTCCTGTTCTAAAGGTGGCACGGAACTAGCAATTAATTCGCTATTTACGAAAAGTCGTTTGAGAATGACCACTTCGCGTATTAGCGCTCAAATGCCTTCTTTGTAATCGCTTATAGTGGAAGGCGCAGAGCCCTGCAGCGTACGATCCAGGAATTCGTCGTAACACAATGAGAGGCTAAGTCGCTTTATATTGGGCGTCTTTTTCCTGCAAAGCGCGCGCTTAAAGACCCGGACTATAATGGCGTCATCACCATATTTCTCAACGCGCTTTGTTCTGGAACCAGGGAACAGGCCCTAAAAGGAGGGTTGTTGTGTCGCTTACCCGTAAGCAACCACCCGTACCCGACCACGCACCCTTACCCGACCACGCTCGCTTATACGAAAATCTGATTTCGCGGCTGACCGATGCTGCGGTGTTTCTGATCGGCCAGGATGGGCGAATCCTAAGCTGGAATCCGGGAGTCGAGCGCATCCTCGGCTACCGGGAAGAGCAGTGGATTGGACAATTCGTTGAAGTGATCTTCACGCCGGAAGACCGGGCGTCGGGCCAACCGCAAGCCGAGATTGAAACCGCTCTGCGGGAAGGGCAGTCTCCGGATATTCGCTGGCATCTTCGAAGGTGCGGGAGCGGGTTCTTCGCCGAAGGTAGCCTGGTTGCCCTGCGCGATGAGCGCGGCCAATTGCTTGGGCTCTCAAAAGTGATGCGCGACGTTACCAGGCGCAAAGAACGGGAGTTGGCCCTCAAAGACGCGCTTGCGTACGCCGAGAGCGTCGTTAACACGATGCGCGAGCCGTTGCTCGTACTGGACGCGGATTTCCGTGTACGGTCAGCCAATCGATCGTTCTACCAGGTATTCGGTCTTAAGAAAGAAGCCGTGGAGAACCAGGGTCTCTACGAAATCGCGGACCGCGAATGGGATCTGCCTGAGCTGCACAGATTGCTCGAAGAAATCCTTCAAGGGCAGGAGTCGGTGGAAGATTTCGAGCTCGAGCACGATTTTCCAAGGATCGGCAGCAAGGTGATGCTTCTGAACGGACGCAAGCTCTGGCGCGAGGGAACGAAAACCGAGTTCCTGCTGCTGGCCTTTGAAGACATCACGGAACGAAAACGTACCGAGCGGGAGCTGAAAGAAAATGAGCGCCGGCAAGCTGCTTTACTGGCAATCGGCGATCAGATGCGCGACTTAGGCGATCTGCGGTCTCTGATTGCCGCTGCCATGAAGATTGCGGTCAATACGCTGGGCGCCAGCCGCGCCGGTTATGGAACGGTTGATCAATCAGGCGAGTATCTGACGATTGAAGGCGATTGGGGAGACGGCACGGCAGCGAGCATTGTCGGTCGCTATCGTCTGGACGATTTCGGTGACGGCCTTTCCGGCCGGTTCAGGCGTGGAGAACTCATCTCGATCTCGGAAGTCCGGAGCGATCCGCGCACGGCCAAGGATTCACCCCGCTGGGAAGCATTGCAGATCCGTGCAGCCATCAACGTTCCACTGATGGAGCAGGGCCGATTCTCAGCCATCCTTTTCATTCACAGCTCTACTCCTCGAAGCTGGGCGGAATCAGATCTTACGTTTATCCGGAAAGCCGTTGATCGGATCTGGTCCGCTGCGGAGCGGTATCGCGCTCTCCAGGAATTGAAAGAGAGTGAAGAATTCACCCGGAGTATCCTCGCGAGCAGCCCTGATTACGCCAGCGTCATGGATCTGGACGGACGTCTCATTGCCGCTGATCAGGGCCGCCGTCAAGCTGGGGACGGAGACACGGCAGAGGCTTGTCTCGATGAAGTTTGGACCGAAACGTGGAGCGAAAACAGTGATAATGCGCGGGCGGCGCTTGCTGCCGCCCGAGAAGGCAATACCACCAGATTTGAGTCATTTTGTTTCACTCCGAGGCGCGCACCCAAATGGTGGGAGGTGGTGGTCGCTCCTATTAACGACGGCGCCGGCAAACCGGTTCGCATTCTCTCGCTGGCGCGCGACATAACGGAAAGAAAGCACGCCGAGCAGGAGCGAGAGCGTCTGACGGGGGAACTGAAGCGATCGAATGAAGAGCTGCTTGAATTCGCCCATATCGTTGCCCATGACCTGCAGGCTCCGCTGCGTGGAGTAAGCGGCTTTGCCGAGCTGATTCGCCGCAACGCGCACAGCCGGCTCTGCCAGGAAGACGGTGAACTTCTTGGGGAACTCGTCGAAAGCGCGAAGCGGATGCAGCGTCTGGTTGATTCACTGCTACGGTACGCGCAGGTTGGCAACGGGGAAATTGAGCGGGTACGGGTTGAGATGGATGACGTTTTGGATGCTGCTTTGAGAAGTCTCCAACTCCAGTTGGAAGAGAAGTGCGTCCACGTGGTTCGCAATGGCAATCTGCCGCCCGTAACCGGGGATTCGGTGCAACTCGTCCAGCTTATGCAGAACCTGATCGGCAATGCGCTGAAGTATACGCGCGACGGCGTAAAACCTGAGGTCCGGGTAAGTTCTGTCCGGAACAACGGCGAGTTCGTGCTTTCTGTTGCGGACAATGGCGAAGGCATTCCGGCTGAGTATCAGTCACAGATTTTTCAGCCCTTGAAGCGCCTGCACGGATCCGAGATACCTGGCACGGGTCTTGGTCTCGCCTTATGCGAGCGGATCGTCAAGCGCCATGGCGGCCGCATTTGGGTCAACTCGGAAGTGAACGTTGGCTCAACTTTCTACGTCAGCCTGCCGGCTGCCTGAGTTAGTTCGAAGGCGAGAGAAGTGAAGGCACTTTGGCCCTGCTCCGTTCCTCTTCCCGGACGCGGTCTTGCACGAGCGCGAAGGACGAAGAGGACAAGCGTCTCTCACCGGGCGCCGTCACACCGGATAAGGTTTCTCTCAAGCGCTCGAGCCGCGCTGCCATAGCTCTTATTTCACCCTGCGATCGCAGGTCGGGCCTGGGCTGAGCTCGACGGAGATACGTGAGCAGCGCGTCCGGGTCGAACCCTGCGCCGGACAGAATCTGCACTGAGAGCAAATCGGCTTGTATCTCGCGCTCCCGTTGGGCAGCGCGCAAGCTCATGGGAACGAGGGTGGAACCGCCATTGAGGCTCAGATCCCGCCCAGTGACGACGAGCGGTATTGTTCCTCCGTTCCACGTAGGCAGAGGCAAAGCAGCATGTACCATGGCATGGGCCAGCATGCCTGCCAGCTCGGCTTCATCCTCGGCCGAAGCAATGAGCGCGGCAGGAACGAAGACATACCCGCCGGGCAAACCAAGCGGCTCATGCGCCCAATCGCCCGGCTGTTTGCTTACGGCGAATTCCCAATGTTTCGGCCCATTCGGAATCTTTGCAGCGAGCTGTTGTCCCAAGCCTGCCAGGTATTCGTCGAGCCCGGCAATCCGTAGCGGCGTTATGCGCGAACGCGCTTCCGAGGCAAGATGAGCGCCGAGCACCGCGGCTTTCTCCTCCCTGCTGCGGTGCTGCTGTGCCCGGAGAGTGAACGTTAGGCCGAATGCCAGAACCACAGCCGCCGACACATGCCGCATGCCTTGATCCTAAGCGAAGCCCGCACGGGCGGAAAGAACTTTAGTGCGCTACGGCTGCGCACACGAGATCGCACAAGTGATCCAGGCCGCTCGCGACGTCTTTGCCCAGATGAACGCGAAGAGCACGCCGCTTGCGATCTGCCAATACCTGAAAATCGCCTCTCGCCTGCGCGGATTTCACAATGCCGAACGTATATTTCTGGTCCGGAACGGGAAGATCTTCGGCTTCATCACAGGTAATCTGCAGGAACACTCCCGAGTTAGGGCCGCCTTTGTAGGCTTGGCCTGTGCTGTGGAGGAATCGAGGACCAAAACCAGCCACCGTAGCGACCTTTTTCGATTCCAATACGGCCTTGCGCATCTCCTGTATCTTCTCGTGATATTGCGGAAACATCGGAATATAGGCAAGCAGTCCGAAGTAGTCGTTCGGGTGGATGCGATCCAGGTGCTGCCGGATCACGGCGCCTACCGTGCGCCCGTCGCCGCCGAGTTGCTTGGCGTTTGCTTCGTCCGTGAACAACTTGAGCCCTTCGCCTTCGAGGATCGGCTGTTCCGGGGGAAGCGAGCCTGTCTTCTCGAACTCCGACGTAAGCTCGCGAGTGACGATTTTGCTCGCCTCAACGTCCGGCTGGTCGAACGCATTGATTCCGATGATCGACCCCGCGACCGCCGTCGCTATCTCCCACTGCATAAAGATCTGGCCAAGATCGTAGAGATCGTTGATCACGATACGAACAAGCGGTTGACCCGAAGCCGCAATCGCATCAACCTTCGGCCCCAACGTGTCCTCGTCTCCCGCAAAACGAATGTACGCAAACACCCGATCTTTTCCGTACAGGTCCCCTTGCGGTTCGAGCAGCGGCTCCAGATCCACCGGAATCAGTCCATGTCCTTCTTTACCGGTCGATTCGGCCAGTAACTGTTCGAGCCATGCTCCCAGATCGAAGATCGATTTCGAGCAGATGAGCGTCACCTTGTCGCGGCCGAACTTCTTGGCGGCTGTACCGAGTATCAATCCAAGCAGAACGCCGGGATTGTCTGCCGAGCTCTCGCTTCGGCAGGCCTTTTCCATCATCGCGGCCCGCTTCAGCAAGCTTCTCCGTGTCGAGACCCGCAGCCGCATGAGGGACCATGCCGAAGTCCGACAGGGCAGAGTAGCGCCCGCCGATACGCGGATTGCCATGGTAAACACGACGGAACTTCAGCTCGTTTGCCACGCCTTCCAACTTCGAACCCGGATCGGTAATCGCAATGAAATGATGGCCTACCCTATCGCCGACTACCTTCTTCGTCTCTTCGAAGAAATACTGCATGTAGATGTTGGGTTCGAGCGTGGTGCCGGATTTGCTTGAAACACAGAACAGCGTCCGCGCAGGGTCGATCTTTTTTCGAAAAGACGCGATCTGGACCGGGTCCGTCGAATCGAGCACGAGGAGTTCAGGGAAGCCGTTCTGCTTGCCCCAGGTCATGCTGAACACTTCGGGACAAAGGCTCGAACCGCCCATGCCGAGTAAGAGGATGTGCGTGAAGGCGTCTTCCTGAACCTCCGCAGCCAGAGCTTTAAACCTGGCCACGTCCGAGAGTTGCTGGCCTACGATGTCCATCCAGTCGAGCCACTTTGATTCATCCTTATTGGTCCAGAGAGAGGCATCTTTCTTCCAGAGACGGCCGGTCTTGCCATCGCGGTCCCAGGAGGTCTGGGCATCCTCTACGGCTTTCGAAAGATCAGACGGCAGGGAAAAGCTCAAAGCTTTCCCGTTAGACGAAGCAAGATTGGCGGAACTCATCGATTTCAAATCCTTTGATCTTATCCGGACATGGAACGTGACGCTCTTCTCTGCTGGAAGCCGGTAGGGAGTTGCAGCCGGCTTTTCTCCATGTCACGCCCACGCCTAAGGGTAACGCTAGGGCCGGGGTGCGAGTACCAAAGAAGCATTCAAGCCTCCGAACGCGAACGTATTGGAAACGGCTATCTCGAGACGGGCCGGATGTGCCTCGCCGGTTACCACGTTCAAGCTGCATTCCGGGTCCGGTGTCGTGAAATTAATCGTCGGAGGAACGGCGCTGTTCTCCAGTGCAAGCAAAGTCGCGATCGCCTCGATGGCGCCGGCCGCGCCGAGCGTATGGCCGTGCATCGACTTCGTAGACGTTACCAGCACGTCATCAGTGTGATGGCCAAAGACCGATCGTATTGCGCTCGCCTCTGCCACATCGTTTGCCTGCGTACCCGTGCCATGAGCATTGATGTGCCCGACCTGTTCCGGGTTCACGCCTGCATCCCGTAAGGCCCATTTCATCGCCTTCGCGAGCCCGTCCACCCGGGGCTGCGTGATGTGGTGTGCGTCTGAACTCATGCCGAATCCAAGCACTTCGCCGCGAATGTTTGCGCCTCGGGCCCGGGCATGCTCCCAGTCTTCGAGCACCAGCATGGCCCCGCCTTCCCCCAGCGACAACCCGCGGCGATCGGACGAAAACGGACGGCAAACATCGGGCGAGACCACGCGCATTGCTTCCCATGCCCGAAGCAGCCCGTCTACGAAGACCGCCTCGCTTCCTCCCGCCAGCGCTGCCGTTACCATGCCGCTTCGCACCATCCAAAAAGCTTGCCCTATGGCGTGATTGGAAGAAGAACAGGCCGTAGCAATGGTGTAGGTCGGCCCTTGGATGCCGAACTCGAGCGAGATCCGGCTCGCTCCTGCATTTGTCATGGTTCTCGGGATCGTGAGGGGCGCCACCCGCGGATCGCCCTCCCGGTACAACCGCCGGTAGCCTTCTTCTTCGGAACTCTTCCCGCCGACACCGGTCCCTGTAATTACCGCAGTGCGGTCGCCCAGTTCCCCGTCGAAACGCAAGCCGCTCTCAGCGACGGCCTCCCGCGCGGCAACTGCTGCCAGTTGAGCAAATCGCTCGAGCAGCGTCGTGTCCTTCTCGTTGAAATGGTCAGCCGAGCGGAAATCCCGGGCTTCGGCTCCGCAGCCGAACTTATAGGGCGGGAGACCTGGAGCCACAAGCGGCCGGATCCCACATTCACCCGCAAATAACCCGTGTGCAAATTCGCGGCTATTGTTGCCCAGCGCGCTTACTACTCCAAGCCCGGTCACTGCGACCCGGTTCAAGGCTCGCCCGGCTGAACAGGAGATTCCGAAAGAAGGCGGGTTACCCCGGTAACGGCGTCCCGAACCGACTGCATGGTGCGCATGGCTTCATCGGGTATCTCGATATGGAAGGCGTTTTCGAGCGCGAAAACAATGTTGATGCCATCCAGCGAGTCGATCTTCAGCTCCTCAAAGGTGCTGTCGAGGCTGATGGAATCGAGAGGAATCCGTTGTGTCTGCGCAATGACCCGTATTACTTCCGCGCTTAGATTGTCTAGCTCCTGACCCGCCATCCGTGACACTCATAATACCGCTCGATGCGCCGAACGAATTGGCTGACAACAGGGCCAAAAAAAGCCGGGTTCAGCGCTCTCGGTAAGCGCCGAACCCGGAGGGGAAGAAAAACGGAACCTTCTTCCAGTCAGGAGGAGAGCAGTCTAATTCAGGAGTCCGCCATGGCCCAGGCAGGCGATTTCCCACCCGGAGATCCTGTAGTTGGCCAGGATCGGCGGTAATACTAAGTCGAGGACGTTCGGTTTTGCCGAACGGTAGCAGCAAGGCGCAGAAACGATCGGCACATCGTCCTTGTACCCGAGCATCATGAGATTGCCGGGCTCAACCGGTGCAAGAAATCGTTCGAGGTGCGCTCCAAGGTTCACGAGCGATCTACCGACCACATCTTCCGGACCTGCCGGCGCCGTGGTGGACGCGATCAGCACACTGTTGGGCTTGATCTTCAGCAGGTGATGGAGGGAGCGGGTAACCTGATCTTCCTCTTCAATGGCGCACAGAGAGTAACGTACGGAAGCGCCGTACTTCTCCAATCGGGTTCGAACAACACTTTCGAAGAGCGTACGGGCGCGCTCTCCCTGTACCGGATCGGTATAAAGAACGGCGACGCCGGGCTCCCGGATGGGTCGGGCCTGAAGAATAGCTCCACGCTCATTGAGAATGGAGAGAGTCGCTTCGAGTTGAGTCCTCGCGATCGCAAACGGGGCACTCTTCACCGTGGCCAGGCGCTCACCTGCCTGGGCATAGCGGTAATTGGGAACAGTCGCGATCACCACGCTGCTCGTGCAGTTAATCTGCTTCAGCAGTTCGTCGTCGATCAGGGCGCAGCAGTCTTCCGTCGCGATCAGGTTGGCGCGGCCTCCGGCAGCAAGTCGAATCTCAATCGATCCGCAGCACATGGCTTCGGCCACGGCCATGACCGCCTCGTCCTCGCTAATTTCGCCGTCCTCGAGTTCTGTTACCCAGACCTCGCGCATGCCCTCCGTCTCAAGAAGACGAATATCTTCGTCGCTTAATATATGCCCTTTTGCCAATAATTTCCGGCCACCTTGGCGAAAAATCGTACAGCAAAGAATCCGGCCGGCCGATTTATTCACATCGACTGTTAAAGCGCGCATATATCAAGTGCTTCCCTAATTTGGATTAGTACTACCTCGGCGGCTAGTACTGAGTGCAAGTATAATAGTACTTACACACCAAAGCTAGTGGTATTTCGCGTTTCACAAAATAATTTTTGGTTAGCCAGTTGCTGACGATGGATTCGGATCGACGATTTGGGGCAAAAGCGGGTGCTTTAGCGGTATGTTGCGTTGTTAATTGTTGGAAGCTGGATTAGTTCACTACTGATTGAATTCGGCAGCGAATCGTATTGAATCGGCGGTTCTTTTAAATGTTTTAGAACTGCGATTTCGTCGCAATTGTGAAATTTAGGGCAGCGAAGGCAGTCCTTCCAGGCCTTCAAGGGCAATTCGCCGCGTTCGACTTCTTCGAAGCCTAACCGGGCAAAAAACTGGGGCACATAGGTGAACGCGAAGAGCGATTCCAGGTCGTTCTCTCGCGCCTCCTGTTCGAGTGCTTCGACGAGCGCTCGCCCGACTCCACTCCGCTTCCGGTCCTGCAGGACGGCCAGCGAACGAACTTCCGCGCTCGTTGGCGTATAGAAATGGAGAGCCGCACACCCGGCGAGAGTATCGCCTTCGTAGGCCACGGAGAAATCCCGGATGTTCTCGGACATCTCGAACTCGGTCCGCGGGAGCATGATCCCACCTGCTGCATAGGAATTGATCAACGCGAGAATGCCCGGTATGTCTCGCATTCCGGCCTTTCTCACCGTTACCGACGTTTCGGTCATTGCCTATGCGCCTCCGCTCTTTCGTGCGGCTGAGTGAGGCCGACCAGGCGCGTTCCGATGGATTCGCCGCCGAGAAGCCTCTGAATGATGCCGGGCTCAGAGCCTGAGACGATTGCCACGTCAACTCCCCCCGCCAGCGCCTCCTGGGCCGCCTCGAGCTTGGCTTGCATCCCGCCGGTCGCTACGCCGGAACGGATCAGACCGTCGATTTCAGCCGGACTGAGTTCGGAAATGAGAGATCCCGACTGGTTGTTGACTCCCGGCACGTCCGTCAGAAAAAACAACTTCGCAGCGTGCCAGCCCAAGGCCGCCGAGACAGCCATGACATCAGCATTTACGTTATAGATATTGCCCCGTTCATCGGCCGCAACGCATGCGACAACCGGCAAATAGCCGGACGAAACAAGCAGATCCAGGAGTTTCCCATCGGTGCTGGTCGGGCGTCCTACGAATTCGAGTGAGGGATCCATCGGGACGGCGCGCGTGAGCAGACCGTCTACTCCAGACAGCCCGATCGTCTGCCGGCCGGCAGCGGTCAAAGCCGTCACCAGCCGCTTGTTCACCGTTCCCGCGATCACTTTGGTAACAGCGTCGACAACGGTCGCGTCCGAAACTCGCAAACCATTCTGAAAACGGCTCTCGACGCCGCGCTCGGAAAGGAACCGGGTAACCTCCTTCCCGCCTCCATGAACAACGACCACCTGGTGATCCGGCCCTATCGAAGCCAGTTGCGCCGCGATCGACCGCACTTTCTCCTGGCTATCCAGAAGCGTGCCCCCGATCTTGATCAGGACCTTCACAGCAGTGCCTCGGTTTCCTCGAACCCGAGCATGAGGTTCATGTTTTGAATGGCTTGGCCCGCCGCGCCTTTCGTCAGATTGTCGATGGCGGCAACCACGGTTGCTCTCTGGCTATCGGGGTCGAAGCGGAATCCTATGTCGCAGAAATTCGTGCGCTGCACGGCGGCAATGTCCGGCACTTTGCCCGGAGCGTAAAGCCGTATAAAGGGCTCGTTCGCGTAGCGTTCTTCGTACAGCGAGAGCAGTTCGACAGCGCTTGCGATCTGTTCCGTCCGGACGTAAATCGTCTCGAGTATCCCGCGATCGATAGGAAGCAAGTGGGCGGTGAAAGTGAATTCCCGTTCGCCGAGCCCGCTATTCTGAAGCACCTCTGGGACGTGCCGGTGCTCCTGGAAACCATAAGCGCTGAAATTCTCGGTCACTTCGCAGAAGCTCGTCTTAAGAGACGCCTTCCGGCCCGCACCGCTAATGCCCGACTTCGCGTCGCAGATAATCCCACGCGCACGGTCGGCCGCCTGCGCTTGCACCAACGGGCGAATGGCAAGATTGGCGGCGGTTGGATAACAGCCGGGATTGGAGCAAAGCCGGGCGTTTCGAATGCGCTCCCGGTAAAACTCAGGCAGTCCGTAAACGGCTTCGGCGAAGAGCTCCGGCGCTCCGTGGCGCTCGCCGTACCATTTCGAGTACTCTTCGGCACTGCCAAGCCGGAAGGCGCCGCTGAGGTCGACCACTTTGGCGCCGGTGGCGAGAATGCCCGGAGTGAGTTCGATCGAGACCTGGGGCGGCGTCGCCAGGAACACTAAATCCAGCTTTTCGACTCCAATCGCTTCTGCGGTGGCGGGGAGTGTTTTGGGAATTTTGCTCCCAAGCGGGCGGACGCCTTCCTCGGAATCCGCACGGTGCTCCAGGAGAACAACGTCTACGTCCGGATGGCGGGCAAGGAGTCGGACCAGTTCTGCACCACTGTAACCCCGGAATCCTACAACACCTACACTCCGCCTTTTATAATTATTCACAACAATGAATAATTATACGACACCTGATCGCTAAACGAGGGCTGGTGAACATTTCCTTGCCGAAGTGCTTTGCCATGGTCTCCGCCGGATTGAAAGGTACCGGGCTACAACTGCTCAGTGGTGGATCGGGCTGCCAGATCCCCAACGATCGGAAGATGCACTTGCTGGTTTTGTGCGGCTTTGATCAAAACATAGATCCAGCATCCGAAGACTGCCAGCTTCAGGAGGTTTATGATCGAGTGCTCGAAGGGCGGAAAGCCACCCGCGTACAGGAGCGTTGGAAGTGCCGACGACACGATCAGCCACGCAACGAACAGATAGACCGACTGGAAACCGTCGAAACGAACGCGGGCGTTGTAGCGGAAACGCTGGGACGCGAGAAAAACGATCGCCGCGACGATGCCGAACACCGGAATGTAGCAGAGGACCGAAGCCGTACGATCACTGATATTCCCGAGAAAGCCTGCATACGAAGACGGGCCGAAGCCGGCGGCGGGGCCGCCTGTCGCAAAACCGGAATGGCTCGCGCCTGGCTGTCGTGTACCGCAGTTCGGACAAAACGAGCTGTTCGGTGCTACTGCGCTTCCACAACTGGTACAGTACGGCATCAGTCCCTCTTCCTTTCTACTCTAGACATTACGGGAAATAGGACGCCTTTGTTCCACCCATTACACATCGCAAATGGATCTGATACGATCAACTCCCGTGGTGAGACTGTTTACCTTTTTCGGATGCCTGTTGGCGGGCAGCCTTCTCGTTTGCGCGGCGCCCAAACCGCTCGAAATCTTCTTCATTGATGTTGAGGGCGGCCAGGCAACACTCTTGCTCACGCCGGCCGGGCAATCGCTTCTGATCGACACCGGCTGGGGCTACAACGCCTTCCGGGACGCAAATCGGATTGTTGCCGCCACCAAGCTCGCCAAGATCAAAAAGCTCGATTATGTCCTGATTACACACTTCCATACGGATCACGTCGGCGGCGTCCCGCAGCTCATCGCGAAGATGCCGATCGGCACTTTGATCGAGCATGGTCCGAACCGCGAGGACACCAATGCCACCAATCACCTGGTGGAAGAATACAAGGCAGCGACGACCTCAGTCCCGCGTATCACGCCTGTGCCCGGCGACCATCTGCCGGTTAAGGGCATTGACGCTATCGTGGTGAGCGCTGACGGGAAGGTTCTACAGAATCCGCTGCCCGGCGCCGGCGAGCCTAACAAGGCATGTAGCGGCGTTGCGCGAAAGGCAGACGACCCTTCGGAGAATGCCCGGTCTCTTGGCTCGGTGATCACGTTCGGCCAGTTCAAGTTGGTGGATCTCGGCGACCTGACCTGGAACAAGGAACTTGAGTTGATGTGTCCCGACAACAAGCTCGGCCGTACGGACCTGCTTGTCGTATCGCATCACGGTTTGGACCAGAGCAACAGTCCGGCGCTGGTGCATGCGCTTCAACCGAGAGTGGCGGTCATGAACAATGGCTCGAAGAAGGGGGGCGCACCGGCCGCCTGGGATGTCGTGAAGTCCTCTCCAGGTCTACTGGACTTGTGGCAGCTCCACTTTGCAGACGGAGGAGGGCAGGAGCACAACACCACCGATCCCTTCATCGCGAATGTGGACGAGGCCGACACCGGCTTCTATTTGAAGCTGACGGCCCACGAAGACGGGAGCTTTGAAATCTTCAACCCGAGGAATAAATTCTCGCGCTCTTACCCGCCCGCGCACGCCCACTGAGAGGGGCGGATACCCGCTCAGCCGAAGAAATCGCGCACTTTCTCGAACACGCTCTTCTCGTGCGGCACATTTTCCGCCGGAAGCACTGTCAGGAGCTCCTCAAACATGCGCCTTTGGTCGCGGGTCAGTTTCTTCGGAACCTGCACATCCAGGTGCACATAAAGATCACCACGTGCCCGGCTATTCAGATGGGGAACGCCCAGCCCTTTGAGCTTGTAGTGAGCTCCCGGCTGCGTGCCCTCCGGAACTCGGATGGTTTGAGCTCCGTCGAAGGTTTCGACATCGATTTCCGTGCCGAGAGCCGCTTGCGCGATGTTGATGGGAAGAGTGCAATGGAGGTCGTACTCCCGTCGCTCGTAGACGGAGTGCTCGGTGACCTTGATGACGACGTACAGATCGCCGGGTTGAGTACCCGGAGGTCCCGGATTGCCCTCTCCGGAGAGCCGCAGCCCGGTTCCATTGTCAACTCCGGCCGGGATCGTGACTTTCAGCTTCTTCTCCGACCGGCTGAATCCCTCGCCCCGGCATTGGTTGCAGGCCTGGCGGATTACCTTGCCCCGGCCATTACAAGTGGGGCAGGTCTTCCGGATAGAGAGGAAGCTCTGTTGATAAATGACTTCGCCGCGGCCGCTACACGCCTGGCAGGTGACCAGGCCGCCGTTCGGTTCCGCTCCGGTGCCGGAACACTTCGTACAAGGCTCGTTTCGGGGAATCTGGATATCCGCCGAAAGCCCCCGCATTGCATCTTCGAACGAAATCTCCAGATCGTAGCGAATGTCTTCGCCGCGCTGAGGACGCCGCCGGTTCCGGCCGCCGCCGAACATGTCTCCCAGGCCGAAGAGATCACCGAACAGATCGCCGAAATCGGCAAAGGCATTCTCGTCGAACCCGGCGTTCCCCGCTCCGTTGACACCCTGGTGTCCATAGCGGTTGTACGACGCGCGTTTCTGCGGATCGCTCAAAACCGAGTACGCCTCGGCGGCCTCTTTGAACCGTTCTTCCGCCTCCCGGTTGCCCGGATTGCGGTCGGGATGGTACTGCAGTGCTAGTTTCCGGTAGGAAGACTTAAGCGTCTGATCGTCGCAATCGCGCGAGACGCTCAGCACTTCATAGTAGTCTCGTTTCGCGACACTCATGCTGGATTAACGTTCCGAATTCTGAAGTTTATTGGTTTACCGCTACCTTTACCATTGCGGGCCGAAGCAGCCGGCCTTTGAAGTAGTAGCCCTTTTGATACTCGTCCAAGATAGTTTGATCCGCGTGATCTTTTGTATCAACCATTTCGACCGCGTGGTGGATATGGGGATTGAAAATCGGCGGATCGGACGGGATCGGCTCCAGGCCGAGCTTCTTCAAGGCTTCGTAAAGCCGACTATAAATCAGTTCCAGGCCGCGAGCGTATTCCTTGTCGGTGGTCTCCACTTTCAGCGCGCGTTCGAAATCATCCAGAACCGGGAGGAGAGCCTTTACGCTGTCCATAGCGGCGAATTCAAATAAGTCACTTCGCTCACGCTCAACCCGGCGGCGGAAGTTCTCGAACTCGGCCTGCCGACGTTGAAGCAGGTCCTGCAACTCCGCCTTTTCTTTCGCGAGACGATCACGATCCGATCCGGATTCAGCGGTTTGCGGGGATTCGGTTCGCCCTGCCGACTCGGGCTCTACTGCCTCGGCCGGGCGCTCATTTTGCGGTAGATCTTCTTCGGTGGCAACACCGTTTTTCACGTTTGCACTTTCCATTTACTGCACCAAAATCATGACCGGACAGCGTCCGGGTCAAATTTCAGCGTAACAGAAGAAAGGCGCTTTTGACGCGGGAACGGGCAGTTTGACCGGAAAGGGATCCGCTTCAAGGAACCTTGAAAGGGAGACAATTTACAGCAGCAAGCTGAAACCACGCAGAGGGTCCCGTTTGCCATGCCGGACATGAAGCACGATCACCGTATCGTCAGTGACGGTGAACAGAATTCGGTAAATATGCCATTTGCGGCCATGGAGTAATGCCTTACCTCAAAAGGAAAGGTGGCAGTCTCAGGCGCAAGCGGACACGGGAGCGGCATTTCGGAAAGGAATTAATTGCCGTTTCCAATTGCTCCGCCCATCGGATGCCTGTATCGCCAGCTCCCTTAGCCAGCAGATGGTGAAATATCAGATCTAAATCGCGCTTTGCCCGTGTAGTTTGCTTAACGCGGAAGGCCATACTTCGCGCGTAGCTCGTCGAATACTTCCTTGGAATGCTGCATGCGACCGGCTTTGAAATCCTCGTAACCTTCGCGGATACCCTCTAGCGCTTCAATAAAATCCTGCTTTTCCCAAGCAAAGAACTCAGCCAGTGCTGTATCAAGTGCTGCGGCCGGATCCTGATCGTGACGTTTGGCATAATCGGCCAACTCTGCGAGGCGTTCGGGTTTCAGCGGGATCGACGGTGTGTCCATACTAATCGCCTGTTTTGATTATCAACGAGCAGCGGGCGCGGCGGCCGCCCTAACAACTCCAGGACCAAGGCCTGACGCTAGGGCTTTACCGGCCGCGAGCCGTAGCCGCTTTGGCGGTGTCGATCGGAGTCGGCACAGATGCCGCCGCCCCATCCGCAGGCTGGTCGCCGCCCTTGCTGAGGCCCAGGGCTTTGCGGAGCTCGACATTGATTCTCTCCCGGATATCGGGATTGTCGCGCAGGAATTGGCGGACGTTTTCCCGGCCCTGGCCAATCCGCTCACCTTTGTAGCTGAACCACGAGCCGCTCTTCTCGACGATGTTCTGGGCTACGCCTAAATCAAGGAGGTCGCCCTCTTTCGAGACGCCTTCGCCATAGATAATGTCGAATTCGGCTTCCCGGAACGGTGAAGCTACTTTGTTCTTAACAACTTTTACTTTGGTCCGGTTACCCGTGACTGTCTCGCCGTCTTTAATGGCGGCTATGCGGCGGATATCGAGCCGAACGGACGAATAGAACTTCAGCGCCCGTCCTCCGGTAGTGGTTTCCGGATTGCCGAACATGACGCCGATCTTTTCGCGGATCTGGTTGATGAAAACAAGGCAGGTGTTCGACTTCGACACTGTTCCGGTCAGCTTGCGCATGGCCTGGGACATCAGGCGGGCCTGCACGCCCATGTGGGAATCGCCCATCTCGCCGTCGAGTTCAGCTTTCGGAACAAGGGCCGCGACCGAGTCGACGACCAGAACGTCAATGGAGCCGGACGCGACCAAAGCGGCAGTAATTTCGAGCGCCTGTTCTGCATAGTCGGGCTGAGAAACAAGCAGGTTGTCGACATCCACGCCAAGTTTCTTGGCATAGATGGGGTCGAGCGCATGTTCGACGTCGATGAAGGCCGCCATTCCGCCGCTCCGTTGCGCTTCCGCTACGACCTGGAGCGCGATAGTGGTTTTTCCCGATGATTCCGGCCCAAAAATTTCACAGATCCGGCCGCGGGGAAGACCGCCGACGCCTAAAGCATAGTCGAGCGAAATGGAGCCGGTCGAAATAGCGGAAACCGGAACAATCGCCTCTTTTGCACCCAGCCGCAGAATGGAGCCTTTTCCAAACTGTTTTTCGATCTGACCCAATGTCAGAGTTAAAGTGCGTCCGCGCTCTTTTTCGTCCATAAGTTCCTTGCAGTATCAGCGTTTCCGACCGTTGTCAGGGTACGCGAGGCTTGGGATAGCCTCCTTCAGTATAGGGCAAAACGTAAAGCGCAAAGAATGTTTTTCTTCGTCTTTCTTTCGTCTACTGAGCTATCCGTTCTGCCGGCGTGCGTAATAGCCTTTGCGCGCCCGAACCACCAGGTCGTGGCGGCTTTTTACCTTGATTTGAACCGTATGGTAAAGCCCGTCGTTATTCAAAGGCTGGGGCCGGTAAAAGAGGTTGTACTGGTGGCGAAGTTCGTTCGCAATATTCTCGAACGACTGATCCAGGTCCTTCGCCTGGAAGGGGAAAAACGATACCCCGCCGGTCTGTTCGGCAAAGTACCGCATCACTTTGTCGCCTTCCGTTTCAATGTGGCTGATATTGGTTGAAATCGTGTAGATCACAGTATCAGCGCGTTGCGCCATCTCAAGCGCCTGGTCGCGGCTGGTTCTGCTCTCGTTGTCATCGCCATCGCTCAGAACGACCATGGCGCGGCGGAACTTATACATGGGCTGGTCGAGCATCAGCTTCTCTTTACAAGCGAAATAAATCGCGTCGTAGAGCGCCGTGCCTCCACCGGGGCGCAGACCGCGAATGGCGTTTTCAAGCTTATGCGTATCGTCCGTCAGATCGGCGACGAGTTCGGCACCCGAATCGAAGCTGACCACGACCGCCTTGTCTTCCTTGCGCACCACGCTGTTGACGAAATTTGTGGCCGCCTCCTGCTGGAAGCGGAATCGGTCGCGAATGCTGTTGCTGGTATCGATCAGGATGGCGAGACGTAGCGGGAGATCCGTTTCGGAGGTGAATTCCAGAATGTTCTGCGCCTTCTTGTTTTCGGAGACCTGAAAATCGTTCCGGTTGAGATCGGTGACAAACCGGCCGTGCTTATCGGTGACGGTGAACAACATGTTCACCCGCGTCACTTCCGCCCGGATGGGCGCCCCTTCGGAACCCGCCTGTTGCGCAGGAGGGTCCTGACGCGCAAAAACCGTGCTCAAGGTGCCGATGGCCAGAAGAATACCGGCCGAGAGCCCAACTCGTACAAACTTCATTTGTTGATGCCCTCATTCTATATGTCCCGGCTGGAGCAATGCCATGACATTCACGAGGTCTTGCGGTAATGGGCTTTCTACCGTGATCGGCTCGCCGGTACTGGGCGACAGAAATCGCAGCCGGTGCGCGTGAAGGAAGAAACGCGAGAGAGGAGGCAGCCCGGCGACGCAAACGGGTGCGCCATACAGCCGATCTCCCAGAATGGGGTGACCAATACTGGCAAGATGGACCCGGATCTGGTGAGTACGGCCCGTTCCTATGCGAACCCGGAGAAAAGCCCCGACCGGAAACTGCTTGAGCACCTCGTACTCCGTAAAAGCTGACCGTCCCGAACCGAGTTTTGTTGTCATACGAGTGCGCCGGATCGGGTCGCGAGTGATGGGCGTTGTGACCGTGCCGCTCTCGCGCGCCACCCGGCCATGAACGAACGCCAGGTACACCTTTTCCACCTGGCGGTTTTGAAACTGCGCTGCCAGCGCCTGATGAGCAAAGTCTGTCCTCGCCACGGCAAGAACGCCACTCGTTTCTTTGTCGAGACGATGAACAATGCCGGGGCGAAAGTCGCCGTTGATTGAGGATAAAGTCCCGAAATGATGGAGTAACGCGTTCACCAGCGTTCCCGAATGGTGACCGGCTCCGGCATGAACCACCATTCCCGCCGGCTTGTCTATGACGACCACATCCGCGATCCTCGTAGAGAATCGTCAGAGGCAGGTCTTCCGCTTGCGCGCGCAGAGGAGGAAGGGCCGCAGGCGTAACTGAGATCGTTTCGCTGCCCTTGATCAGATCAGACGATCGGGCCGGTTTGCCATTGACGGAGACCAGGCGTTCCTTGATCCAGGACTGCAGCCGGGAGCGGCTAAACTCCGGAAGCTTCTCATGCAGGAATGTGTCAAGGCGCTTGCCGGCGTCGGGCGGCGCGGCAACTAACGTCACCTGACCATCGTATTAGTTGTCGCTCGAAACCTGATACTCGGCGTGTCCGTTGCCGTAGCGCTTTTCGCCAGCCTTCACTGCGAAGGGCAGGATATTCTCCCTCGGCGGCAGCGGGCAGGTCGCATACGGAGTGTAGGTGCAGGGCGGGTTATAGGAGCGATTGAAATCCAGGTCCACTTTCCCGTTCACCGGAAGCGGAGTGTTCAGCATGCGCCCCGCTTGATAGGTCTCGGTTTTATTTGTGCTGTCTTTGAACAGGAAATACAGCGTTTTGCCTTCGTAGATGGGCCGCAGCTTATATTTCTCGCCCTTATAAATGAACTGAACAACGCCCGGACTCGTCTCCATCTCCGTTTGGCCAAGAACGTTCAAGATGGGGATTTTCTTCTCGTCGGGCAGAAAGCGCGCGTTGAAGTGAAGCTCCGGATCAATCGGGAAAAAGGTGCTTCCTTTGAAATTCTTGAGAACCGGGCTCTCGCTATCCTTGGCGCGGATACCGAGCCGGTCTTTTCGCTTGATCACCGTCATGGAAACGGAGCCGGCCCGCACAACCGTGGCCTTTGCTTCTCCAGGCTCCATGGAGGTCTTTGACTTATCGGCGCTTATATAGGTCACCTTCGTGCCGTCCACCTGGAACGCGCCGGCGTGTTCCGGGGCCGAGCCTTTGGGCAGGACGAAGTCGTTCGAACTCGCCGAGCCGATCGTGTTAACTCCAGGCTTTAGCCAGAAGAGCCCAACCAGAGTCAGCCAGCTATCCGGCTTGCGCAACCCATCTACCCGATGCTTCTGCCAGGCTTCTACAGACTTGTAGTACTCCGGCCCGGCAGTTTGGCTTTTTGGGTTGCAACCAGCCAGAAACAGCATCAATACACCAATTCCTATCGGCAATCGGGAGATCATACTTAAGCTTACCTATTCTCTAAGCTCTACGATAGTGGCTCCGCCACCGCCCTCGGCGGGAGTCGCGGGATAAAAGCGGCCAACGTGCGGGTTCGATTGCAGGAGGTCCGCGACCGTCCGCTTGAGGACTCCCATGCCGTGGCCGTGCACAATTCGAACCCGGTTCACCGACGCCAAAACGGCGGAATCGAGGAATTTGTCGACCTGTTCGGCGGCTTCCTCGGCTCTTTGGCCAATGACGTTCAGCTCGCGGTAGGAGACGTCCCAGCGCGGACCGGTGTCAACGCGAACATTCTTCGGCAATCGTTGCGCTGCGGCGGCTTTGGACGAGAGCACCTCGACGACATCGTCGCGCGACACCTGCATGCGCAGAAGACCGGCCTCCACTTCGAGCGCGCCGTTCTTCAGGATGCGCCGCACAGTCGCAAGTTCGCGGACATCTTTCAGCCGGACCTTGCTTCCTTCTTCGATCGCGAGCTTGGGCTGTTCGATGGCCTTTGCGATATCGGGCGGAGGCGTCATGGTTACGGCCGCCTCTTCGCGGAACTCACGCTTGGTCTGATTCAGAAGCCGCTGCGCCTGATCGGCGGCTTTCCGCTGCTCGGCGATATCGCCCAGGCGATCCATTGTCAGTTGGGCACGAGCTTCGAAATCGGCAATGATGGAATCTGAACGTTCTTTCCACTCGCGCTGGCGCCGTTGTTCACGCTGAATTGTGTCCCGTTCGAGATCGGCTTGCCGCTTGCGCAGCGATGCCGTCGCTTCTTCCAACTCACGGGCGCGACGCTCATTAGCTGCGACTTGCTCGTGCAGTTCAGATAACAGGTTCTGAAAATCGGCTTGCATGCGAGGCATGACTGCTCGTGCATGCGCCAGAATCTCCGGCGGCATTTCGAGCCGCGTCGCGATATCAAGCCCGGCCGATTTGCCGGGTGCTCCCAGGCGCAGCCGATATGTGGGCTCGAGCGTGGCCTCGTTGAACCCCATAGAGGCATTCACCACTCCAGGCGTTTTGGTGCCGTAGAGCTTCAGCGGCAGAAGATGGGTGGAAGCGAGACAAAAGGCGCCTGACTTGCGGAATTCATCAAGGACGGCCACGCCCAGCGCGCCGCCTTCTTCGGGGTCGGTCGCTCGTCCAAGTTCATCGAGGAGCACCAGGCTCTCGGGCGTCACCTCTCCCAACATCTCCTTCACGTGAATCAGGTGGCCCGAGAAGCTGCTCAGGCTTTCTTCAATCGACTGGTTGTCCCCGATATCGGCGAGCACGTTGTCGAGCAGGGGAAACTCGGCTTCCGCGCACGGGACTGGCAATCCGGCGTGGGCCATCAGCGCCAGCAGACCGGCAGTCTTCATCGTGACGGTTTTGCCGCCCGTGTTGGGGCCGCTGATGAGAAGGCAGCGCTGCTCTTCCGTGAGTTCGAAGCTGATGGGCACGATTGGCTTGCGCGCCTTGCGAAGAACGGTTTCGAGAAGCGGATGGCGCGCCTCTTTCAGGACCAGCCTTCGCGTGTCTCGGCTGATACGAGGAACGATAGCGTTGTACTGCGCCGCAAACGAAGCCTTCGCGAAGGCAAAGTCGAGCTGCGCCAGGGCTTCGGCCGTTGACGCAATCTCGTCGCTATGTTCCCGAAGTGCGTCTGTGATTTCGAGGAGGATGCGGTCAACTTCGCGGATTTCGTCTTCACGTAGTCGAACGAGTTGATTGTTGAGGCTGATGGTTTCTAACGGTTCGACATAGAGTGTTCGTCCGGTACCGCTGGAGCCGTGGATAACACCGTCGACGCGTCCCTTCTGCCCGGCAACGATCGGCACCACGTAGCGGTCTTCGCGGATGGTGACGAAGTCTTCCTGGAGCGTTCCGTCCTGGCGATGTGCGCGCAGGAACCGTTCGAGAGACTCCTGAATGCCGCGTTTTTGCTTTTCAATATCGCGGCGGATGCGCCGGAGCGCAACACTCGCGTCGTCCGTTAAGGATCCATCGGGCAGGAAAACGCTACCCCAGCGCCGGGCTAATGAGCGGAGGTCCGCGAGTTGTGATCCTCGCCGGGCGAGCCGGGGGAAACGCTCCTGTGCCGAAAGAAGCACGCCGCGGTATTCCCCGGCGACTGACAGCGTGTGAAAGAGATCGAGGATTTCGGTCCCATCCAGGCGGGCGCCGCCCACCTGCAGCACGCGTACGGAATTGGACACATCCCGGACCTGGTCGAAGCGAAGGCGCGTTACGGTCCCGCCGTCCGGAGAAGCCAGTGCTGCTTGCTGAAATTCGATCGCCTCTCCGGCTTCGGCCAGATCGGCTTCAAGCTGCGTGCGTTCGGAATGAGGCTCGAGAGCGAGCACCATCTCCCGGCCGGCGTCGCTGCCGGCGTAGGTGGAGACGAGTTCTAAAAGTTCGGCGAATTGGAGCACGCCGGTGCTATGAAATGCCATGAATTACAAGGGGACAGGACAAGGGCGCGTCACGCGGGGATTGGTCGGCGGTCGCGTACGGCAAGCCAGAATCACCTCGCGCGTTCCCTCTGTTAATAAGATGCTATCCAGCTCATCCAGGTCTCTCCACCTTGCCTGCTTTGAGTCGTCGCCGGCGGCAAGCGTGCCTCCGAGCACCGTGCAGTAGAAGTCGATCAGAATGTAATGGTATTCGCAGCGTCCGTCTTCGGCCGGCATGATGCGCTCGAAAACCGTCGCAATATCACCGGTCTCCACATGGAGCCCAGTCTCTTCGAAGACCTCCCGGACGAGCGCGTCTTCGAGCCGTTCACCTGACTCGACGACGCCTCCCGGCAGAGACCAATAACCAACAAGCGGCGGGTTGCCACGCTCCACGAGCAGGATCTGGTCCGGGGACTGATTGTCTGAGAAGATGAGAGCGCCCACTCCCACGTACGGGCGCGCAGGGAAGCGGCGGCTCTCGCTCACTTCACTGCGGCCAGAACTTCAGCCACGTGTCCCTCGACCTTCACCTTCGGGAAGATTTTCTTGATGACCCCGGCGCTGTCGATTACGAAAGTGGTCCGCTCGACGCCCATGTACTTCTTCCCGTACATGCTTTTCTCCTTCCAAACCCCATACTCCTCGGCGGCTTTGTGGTCCGAATCCGCCAGCAGCGTGAAGGGCAGGCTGAACTTGCTTTTGAACTTGGCTTGGGCTGCGCTTGTATCGGGAGAGACGCCGACGATCACCGCGTTTGCGTCCGTAAAAGTGTCGGTTTTGTCCCGGAAGGCGCACGATTCCGTGGTGCAGCCGGGAGTGTCTGCCTTCGGGTAGAAGTACAGGACGACGTTCTTACCTTTTAACGACGAGAGTTCGAAGGGAGCTCCAGAATCGGTCGGAAGCGAGATCGGAGGCGCTGGATCGCCCTCTTTGAGGTTGGCCATACGGAGAAACAGATGCGGAAGTGGTTGAAATAGCTGCAATTGGAGCTGGAGTGGAGAACAGAAAAAATCTATTCATATTACTTGACAACGCAACGCGCAGATTTTATATTGGTCTTGTACCCAGCAATGGGAGGAGGTAATTGAAAATGCCAGTAGTGAAATACAATCCCTTCTCAAGTGAACTCGAGGATTTTCCGGCCGGTCTGCGTGTTTTCCAGGACTCTTTGTCGCGGCTATTTAGCGAGCCTGCCTCGCGGCCGTGGTCGCCTGCCGTCGATATTCTTGAGACCGAGAACGAGCTGATCCTGAAAGCAGACATTCCCGATGTGGACCCGAAGAACGTAGGGATTCAGTTGGAGAATGGAACCCTGACCTTAAAGGGCGAGCGGAAATTTGAGCAGCACCAGAACGGAAAGGGCGGCTTCCATCGCATCGAACGCAGCTACGGTTCCTTCGTGCGCGCGTTCAGCCTGCCGGACACGGTGGATGGCGAGAGGGTATCAGCCGACTACAAGAACGGCGTGTTGACCATCACTTTGCCGAAAAAAGAAGTCGCAAAGCCGAAGACGATCAATATCGCTGTTAGCAACAACTAAGCAACACACTGAAAAGGTGATTGGAGGCGCAAGGTCCGTGAACCGGATCTTGCGCTTTTTTTATTTTGGACTGATGAATAAATCAGGCCGATGGGCGGTTCACTTCTGACTCGAGGGACGCTCGAGCCAGCGCACGCTTTTCGGTTCTGACCCTTCACATCCCATCGTTTCCTGCACGCCGGACGCAATGTCGGCACAGGCGTTCTCGATCCCGCCGCGAAGGGCTCCGCTTTCGCTTCGGCCCGATACCGTCTTGCAATTGAACCGGCCCCCGAAGAACATGCAAACCTCTACGCGGTAGCGCGAGCCATGGAGAGTGGAGAACGCGATCAGGGCTGCGATGGCCGCTACGAACAGAACAACAATGATCCCGATTTTCAGATTAGGCCTCGTTGAAGAAGTTACCCATTTGGCGGAACTTCAGATACCGCTCTTCGAGGATCTCTGTCTCTGAGGCTCCGGCCAGCTCCGCTACGGCCTTGCGAACCGTGGTGCCGAGAGCAGCGATGGCCGCGTCCGCATTCAGATGCGCACCTCCGGGAGGTTCAGGAACAATGCCGTCAATCAGCTTCAGCTCCAATAAGTCGGCTGCCGTGAGGCGCAGCGCCGCAGCCGCAAGCGGAGCTTTGCCGGAATCACGCCAGATAATGGCGGCACAACTCTCCGGCGCAATCACACTGTAATAAGCGTTCTCGAGCATATAGACCCGATTCGCCACTCCAAGAGCCAGGGCGCCGCCGCTGCCGCCTTCGCCGATGACGAAAGAGATCACTGCGCTCCGCAGCCGTGACATCTCGCGCAAGTTATAGGCGATTGCTTCGGCTTGGCCGCGCTCTTCGGCGTCGATGCCGGGATAGGCGCCGGGCGTGTCGATCAAGGTGATAATCGGCCGCCGGAATTTTGAGGCGAGCTGCATCGCGCGCAGAGCCTTCCGATAGCCTTCCGGCTTGGGCATCCCAAAATTCCGCAGCAGCTTCTCTTTTGTATCCCGGCCCTTTTGCTGCGCAATGATCATCACGGGTTTGCCGTCCAGCCGGGCCATTCCCGCGATGATGGACGGGTCGTCGCCAAAGAATCGATCTCCGTGAATTTCTTCAAAACCGGAAAAGATGCCGTTGATGTAGTCGAGCGAATGGGGGCGCTTGGGATGCCGCGCCAACTGCACCCGGCTCCAACTGGGATTGTCGGTTTCTCCCGCCGCTCCAGCCACCGGAGTTGTTTTGTTTGTCGATTCGTCAGCCATCAACTTGCCAGGATTTCCATTGATTCCGGACCGCAGATCTTTTCGAGCTCAGCACAAAACTCGCGATCCGGTCGCACTTTCGTCGTGACGTCCATTACAACAGAGAAGTCGCGCGGCTTTTCGATCCGGAGCCGGACTTCAGTTGACCCGCTCTTGCGAACGAACAATTCGCGCAGCGCATCCACTCTGCTGACTGCACTCTCGTCCTTGACCCAGAAACGGATCGAGATCAAAGAAGGCAGATTCACGCGAGCGTCTTCGAGCCTGACCATCTCCTGGATGGAGAGCTTAGGCTGCGCTCCTTCTTCCGGGAGGACAGAGGCGCGGAGGAAAACGGCCGCATCCTCCTTCAACTCCGGCAACAGCTCCTCATAGCGATTGGCGAATACCATCGCGTCCGCCGTGCCGTGACCATCGTCCACCTTCAGAGCGGCCCAGTATTTCCCCTCCCGATTCGTCTTGCGGACGATGTTGGTCAGGATGCCACAAAGCTCGACACTGACTCCCTTTTGCAGGTCGTCGAGTTTGTCCGTCGAGTTCTTGGCCAGGTCCATGACCTTGTCTTTGAAGCGGTCGAGCGGATGTCCCGAGACGTAGATGCCGAGCATCTCTTTTTCACCGGCGAGCTTCTGTTCGGATGTCCAATCGGGAAGCTGAGCCAGAGGAAACTCGGTTTTCTCTTCTTCTCCGAACATGCCGAACAGCCCGTGCTGACCCATGGCACGGTCGCGTGATGCTCGCGCACCTGATTCCAGAGCTCGATCGAGGGCCTCGCTGAGCTGTGCACGGTTCCCGCCGAGAGAATCGAGAGCGCCCGCCTTGATCAGGCTTTCCATGGCCCGACGGTTGATGTTGCCCAGATTGACGCGCTCGCAGAAGTCATAGATGGAGGTGTAGGGGCCACCTTGCTCACGCGCGGTAACGACGGTTTCGATCGCACCCTGCCCGACATTTTTCACAGCGCCCAAACCAAAGCGGATCTCGGAGCCGGCGGGCGTGAAGTGCCAATCGCTTTGGTTCACGTCGGGCGGAAGAACATTGATGCCCATCTCCCGGCACTCGTTGATGTATTTAACGATCTTGTCGGTGTTGCCGGATTCCGAAGTGAGCAGCGCCGAGATGAACTCGACCGGATAGTGCGCCTTCAAATACGCGGTGACATAAGCAAGGTAGGCGTATGCCGCCGAATGCGACTTGTTGAACCCGTATCCCGCAAACTGCTCCATCAGGTCGAAGATTTTGGCAATCTTCTTCGGCGGGAAACCGCGTTCGGTCGCACCTTTGATGAAGCGCTCGCGCTGCTGCGCCATTTCGCTAGCGCTTTTCTTCCCCATGGCGCGACGCAGAATATCGGCATCACCCAGCGAGTAGCCGGCGAGCTTATTCGAAATCTGCATCACCTGCTCCTGGTACAGAATGACGCCGTAAGTTTCTTCGAGAATTTCCTGCAGCTCGGGAAGATCGTAAACGATCGGCTTCCGCCCGTGCTTCCGGTCGATAAAGTCGGGAATCATCCCGCCCTGAATCGGACCCGGCCGGTAGAGCGCGTTCAAGGCGCAAAGATCTTCGATCCGGTTCGGTTGATAGCGGCGCAGAATGTCCTGCATGCCCGACGATTCGAATTGAAAAACTCCGCTGGTGTAGCCGTTGCTGAAGATTTTTTCGTACGTGAGCGGATCGTCGAGCGCCAGGTCTTCGACAATAATCTTTGCGCCCCGGTAGCGCTCGATCAATTTCAGGGCCTGCTCAATAATGGTTAGCGTGGTCAGCCCAAGAAAGTCCATCTTGAGCAATCCCAGCTTTTCGAGACCCAGCATGTCGTACTGGGTCACGATTTCCTGTTTGTTTGTGACGTACAGCGGAACGAGTTCGCGTAGCGGGACGGACGAAATCACGACTCCGGCTGCGTGCATGCCGGCATTGCGGCAAACGCCTTCGAGCTTCCGGCTGACATCGAGAACTTCCCTTACGCGCGGTTCCCGTTCGGCTACCGATTTCAGTTCCGGATCCTCGATTGCCTGGTCCAGCTTGATGTTGAGCGTTTTCGGAACAAGCTTCGAGATGCGATCGACTTCCGCGAAGCTCATGTCGAGAACGCGTCCGACATCTTTGATCGCGGCCTTGGCGGCAAGCGTACCGAACGTAATGATCTGTGCGACCTGTTCGCGGCCGTACTTTTCAGTGACGTATTGAATCACTTCTCCGCGGCGATTGGTGCAGAAATCGATATCGATATCCGGCATGCTGATGCGCTCCGGATTCAGAAAGCGTTCGAAGAGCAGACCATATTCGAGCGGGTCGATATCGGTGATTCCCATGGCATACCCGACCAAGCTTCCGGCGGCGGAGCCTCGTCCCGGTCCGACCGGTATGCCTTTTTCTTTTGAGAAACGAATGAAATCCCAGACGATCAGGAAGTAGCCGCTGAATCGCATCTGCTGGATCATCCGGATTTCGCGCTCGAGGCGATCCGAATACTCAGCGATCTCGTGCTTCAGCCGGCCTTCCTGCCGCAGAGCCTCGAGGCGAGGACGCCGTTTTTCCCAACCTTCTCTCGCGACCGCAGCGAAAAAGCTGTCAGGCGTATGTTCACCGGGAACATCAAAACGCGGGAACGGATCCTTTACTTTCTCGAGCTTGACGCGGCAGCGTTGAGCAATGTCCCAGGTCCGGTCGAGCGCACTCTCGGTTTCCCCGAAGAGCTTCATCATCTCGGCCCTGCTCTTGATGTAGAACTCGGGCGTCGAAAACCGCATCCGGTTCGGATCGGACATTGTTTTGCCCGTCTGGATGCAGAGAAGAATTTCGTGCGCTTTTACGTCGTCGTGCTCGAGGTAATGCGCGTCGTTGCTCGCGATGAGCGGGATACCGGTATCGGTCGAGAGCCGCTGGATGTCTCGCATGACGATCCGGTCCTGGTCGAGCCCGTGGTCCTGTAGTTCGAGAAAAAAATTTTCCTTCCCGAAAATATCTACATACTCGTTTGCGAGAGTCTTCGCTTCTCCATAGCGCTCGGCAACAATTTTCTCGTTGATGTCGCCGCGGAGACACGCAGACGTCGCGATCAGCCCCTTGGAATGGCGTGCGAGCAGATCCTTATCGACCCGGGGCTTGTAGTAAAAGCCATCGAGATATCCGGTCGACACCAGGTTGATCAGGTTCTTATAACCTTCCTGCGTCTCAGCTAATAAGACGAGATGGTTGTATCGATCCTGATCGGAGCGTGATTTGTGCCCGGTCTGGGACACGTACATCTCGCAGCCAATGACGGGATGAATTCCCTCTTTATTCGCTTCGTTATAGAATTCGACGGCTCCGAAAAGATTGCCATGGTCGGTCATGGCGATGGACGGCATACCCTGCCGCTTCACAACGCTAATCAGCTTCTTGATGTCACAGGCACCATCGAGAAGGGAGTAATCGGTATGGCAATGAAGATGAACGAACGGTCGTTCGGACATGAATGTTCTTCCTTAGTTTAGCGGCAGGACACCAGACCGGCGACGGGCGGTTGAGTACCTGGGTTTCCGCTCTTTAACCTGGCTGTCATCGCTCTGTCACAGAATTCCGTTAGCGTCGGAAGGCGATGCGGAAAGCGTTATATTTTTCTTTTCTTAGCGTTGGAATATTAGCGCCAAACCTGTTCTGTCAGGTGGCGCCTTCCGACCATCCGGTCCCTTCGGCCGGATCAACTGGCGTTGATGAACTTAAAACACTAAAAGAGCGAATCGCTCAGCAGTCCGAGCAGATCAAGAAATTACAGCAGGCTGTAGACGCGCAGCAAAAGCTGCTCGACGAGGCGGTGTCCGCGGCGGAGACGGTTCGGGCCCAGCCCCAAACTCGGCTCCGGCTATGGTCAACGCAAGCACTGCGGGTTCGGCTCCGGTCACTTTAGAGCCGGCGGTCGACCGGAGACCTCGCGGTCTCGTGTTCGGCCGAGGCGGCCAGAATCTTCAAGCGAGGAATCCTTCGCCTCTCGGCATCACTATCGGCAATACGACTTTTACGCCGCTAGGATTCGTTGATTTCACCTGGTTCGGAAGATCGACGAACGTCGGCAGCGGTATCGGGACGAACTTCGGAGGCATTCCTTATAACAACAGCACTGGTGGACATATCAGTGAAAACAACTTCTCCACTCAGAACTCGCGTATCGGGTTCCGTGTAGATTCAACCGTCGCGGGCGCAAAAGTACTTGGCTACTTCGAAGCTGACTTCCTCGGTAATCAGCCGGCTAACGTTTTCGTAACGAGCAACTCGGATACGTTCCGAATGCGCAACATCTTCGTCGACGTGCAAAAGGGAAAGTGGGAAATCTTAGGCGGCCAGGACTGGAGTATGTTCACGCCGAATCGCAAAGGACTCTCGCCCCTCCCGAGCGACATCTTCTATACACAAAACATGGACACCAATTACCAGGCGGGTCTGGTCTGGTCCCGGCAGTCGCAGTTCCGGCTGGTGTTGCATCCCAACAAGGACTGGGCCCTCGGCTTCTCGCTTGAGAATCCTCAGCAGTACATCGGCGGATCAGGCGGCTTGAATGGGGCGGCCATCACGCTTCCTGCTGCTTCCAATATCGCGGCCATGGCCTCGCAGTTCAATAACAGCGCGGTTGCGATCGGTAGTGTGACGGGAGCCCAGAACTTCGCAGCGCCTAATCTGCATCCGGACATCATCTTCAAAGGCGCGTACGACGGCCACGCTGGAGACAAGTTACTCCACGTCGAAGCTGGTGCTCTGGTACGTTCCTTTAAGGGAACGTACGCTACAACGACCGCGCCAGTTCATTACAACAGCAGCACAACTTCCGCTGTGAGCGGAACGGTCAACGCCAATCTTGAAATTGTGAAGAACGTCAGGCTTATTGCGAACACGTTCTTTGGCGAAGGCGGAGGGCGATACGTATTCGGCCTGGCGCCGGACGTGATCATTCGTCCTGACGGATCAATTTCCCCGATCCATACCTACTCGACGGTGGACGGATTCGAAGCGAATATCACAAAGAACACCCTGATCGACGCTTATTACGGGGCCGTCTACATTGGACGCCAGACCGCGATCGACACCAACGGCCGGCCGATAGGATACGGGTTCGCGGGTTCGTCCAGCAGTGATAACCGAACGGTCCAGGAGTATACGTTCGGTCTGACGCAGACGTTCTGGAAGAGCGCCAACTACGGTGCTCTTTCTCTCATCAATCAGTATTCTTACCTTTCCCGCAATCCCTGGGCGGTTGCCATCGGAGCTCCGAAGGCGACTCATTCGAATATCTACTACATCAACCTGCGTTACACGCTTCCTTAACCAAGCAAGCAAAACAGGAAAAGGGCGCCGGCTATCCTGCCTGCGCCCTTTTTCTTTTGCGCCCTAAAAACAAAACGCCCTCAGGACGGTCCCGAGGGCGATGAAAGTTCAGACTCGCTAACGCGAGCTTAATTTACTTCTTCTTTTTTGCTGGTGCTTTTTTTGCGGCTGCCTTCTTGGTCGCCGCTTTCTTGGTTGCGTTCTTCATCGAATGATTCTCCCTAAACGTAAAATCTACGATCCAATCTGGATCGCAGTGTGATTCATATATAAATTCCTTCGCGAGAGAAGTCAAGAAAAAAATCATCATTGGCAGCACAAAGCAATCGTGCGGCGGCAAGAGCTCCGTCAAAAACGTTCTCATCACGTTTTGTTTCGAGAGACGCGAGTACTCGGGCGGCTCACCTTTTCGCTCAAACCCGGTTATGCTCATGGATAGTTGCGTACGAATCTCAATTCGTCCTCCCCGCTTCCAAGAAGATGGCGCGCCGCTGCGATCGGCATTCTGCTTGTGGTGTCCTCCGCCTGCGGAAGGAAACATCGAACGGCGCATATTCCGCAGGCACCGCAAAATCAGACGGCGCAACAGCAAGCCCCGCAGCGATCGGACTCAGGCAGGCGCGCCGAGGCGTCTCCCTCCTCTCCTCGTCCCTCGATTCCTGTCGGCTACACGGAAGAAGGTAAAGCAAGCTGGTACGGCGTTCCGTATCATGGGCGGCCTGCGGCGGACGGCGAGATCTATGACATGGAAACGCTAGTCGCTGCGCATCGCGTGATGCCGTTCAATACCTGGCTCGAAGTTACAAACCTGCAGAACGGAAAGTCGGTGAAGGTTCGCGTCATTGACCGGGGACCGTTCGTTGGCGGCCGTATCATCGACCTGTCTCGCGCCGCGGCTCGGGAGATTGACCTGCTCGGTCCAGGTGTCGCGCCGGTGAGGTTGCAAGTAATCTCAGCTCCTCCGGCAGTTGCGGCGAATAATTTCTTTGCTGTGCAGGCGGGAGCTTTTGCCGTTTATGAGAATGCCGAGCGCGCACGGGCACAATATGCGGGGCGCTTCGGCTCGGCTCAATTGGTGATGAAACAAGGTCCGAAGCCTTTGTACCGGGTGCTCGTAGGCAAGGAACGTTCGCTCGAAGCGGCACAAAAGCTTGCCGATCAATTACGGCTCGAGGTCCTGCAAGTCTTCATCGTGCGGCTCGACGAAACAGTCCCGGCCACGCCCGTCGTCACCTCCGGCAATCCCTCTAACCCCTAAGAGATTTTCTTCTCCCCCCTGGCACTACGTCTTTACAGGACTGCCTCCCGAATCGGGAGGGCTTCGTCCGCAGGGCACTCGTTCTTCTTCCCATGACGCCGAAAATCGCACTTGATGTCTCGCCTCTGTCCACGCTTGTGGGCAATTCTCCTGTCATGAGAAAGGTCCATGGCCTGGTGGGAAAGATGGGCAAATCGCGTTTTCCCGTTCTGGTGTTGGGCGAGACAGGCACAGGCAAAGAAGTAGTTGCGCGAGCGATTCACAACATGGAAGCGCGCGGCAACTTTGTTGTGGTCGACTGTTCGTCGCTGGTAGGCCAACTGATGGAGAGCGAGCTGTTCGGCTATGCGAAGGGCGCTTTCACGGGCGCTCACAACCAGAAGCTGGGTCTTCTCGACGCCGCAAACGGCGGCACCGCGTTCTTCGACGAGATCGGCGAACTGCCGCTCGAGATGCAGATGAAACTGCTGCGGGTTCTCCAGGAGAAAGAATTTCGAGCCGTAGGTGGAACCGCACAGCGCAGTTCGAATTTCCGGGTCATTGCAGCGACAAACCGCGATCTGGCAAAAGAAGTGGAAGCCGGCCGATTCCGGCAGGACCTGTATTTCCGTTTGAACGTGATGCGGCTGCGTCTCGCACCGTTACGCGAGCGGAGAGATGATATCCCGGCCCTGGTCGCGCATTTCCTCGGCAAGTACGCCGATGGCCACAAGATGGACACCGAAGTGATCAAAGCGCTTCAGGAGTATGAGTGGCCCGGCAACATCCGGGAGCTCGAGCACACTGTTCAGCAGATGGTGGCTATGAACTCGGGGCCATGGATCACATCCGCGGATCTGCCTTCGACCGTCGTCAACCAGTCCCTCGAGCGGCAGTTCGTCGCATCGCAGACTTCCGCGCCTTCCGATCCGTACCCGATGCCTTCGAGTCCTTTTCCGGCGGGTGGCACAGGAGGACGAAGTGCCATTCTTCCCCTGGCCGAAGTGGAGAAGCGCGCGATTCTACACGCCATCGACTACAGCAAGGGCGACCGAACGGTGGCCGCAGCGATGCTTGGCATCGGCCGCACAACCTTGTATCGCAAGCTCAAGGAGTACGGGCTGTAAGATTGGGATCGTGCGGATTGCGATCGATGCCACCTATAGCATTGATCCGTTCCCATCCGGTATTGCTGTTTACTCGCGCGAGCTACTACGAGGGCTGGCTGTTCAGCATCCGCACGACAAGCTGGTCGAGTGTTTCCGCTTCAAGCAATGGAAACAGCGGCCCCTGCAAACGGCGAGCAACGTAAGTAGTCGAATTCTACAGTGGCCGCTTCCGATTGGAGAAGCCGACCTCTTCCACGCGCTCAATCAACGTGTCGACTGGCGTCCAGCGAAAAAGGTGGTCTCCACGTTTCATGACCTATTTGTCATGACGGCCGAATACTCAACTCCTGATTTCCGGCGCCGGTTTACTGCGCAAGCGCGAAGGGCGGCTGAGCGCTCCGACATGATCATCGCGGTGTCTCGCTTCACCGCCGAACAAGTGCATTCGCTGCTGGGTGTCGAGCGAAGTCGAATTCGCGTGATCCCGCATGGCGTGGCTGTTCCCCGTCACTCCGATGAGGCCAAACGCGAGAACATCATTCTTTCCGTGGGCGCTCTTCAATTGCGCAAGAACACCGGCCGTCTGGTGGAGGCGTTCGAAATGCTCCGCCGTTCAGACTGGAAATTGATTCTGGCCGGATCACCGACCGGTTATGGTGCGGAACAGATCGTAGAGCAGAATCGGGAAAAGCCCGGCACGAGAGCGAATCGAGATCGCAGGCTATGTGACAGGCGAAAAGCTGCAGCAACTCTACGCAACCGCAAAAGTGTTCGCGTTTGTGTCTCTCGACGAAGGGTTCGGGATCCCGGTACTTGAGGCGATGGCTAACGGAGTCCCAGTCCTCACCTCAAATCGGTCTGCGCTACCCGAGGTTGCAGGAGAAGCCGCACTTACGGTCGATCCTCTTTCGACGGAGCAAATTGCCTCGCTCTCGAGATGCTGACGGAAGACGAAGAACTGAGAGATACGCTTCGCCTGAAGGGATACGGGCGTGCGGCCAAGTTCAGTTGGGACAGTTGCGTCCGGGAAACCTACAAGGTTTACGGAGAACTCGTTCGATGAAGGCGAAGAACTACTTGCCTTCCTCTTCAACCGAGATTTTGAGTGCACGCAAGAATTTCTGATCTTGCGACGTCAGGCTGATCTTGCCGGTCGACTCGACGTGAACAGGACTTGTACCATCGTTCGAATCCTCAGCTTCGTTCTCGTCCCGCTTGTTGAAACCGATTGTCGCTTCAAGGACGAGGAACACATCGTAGCCGGCGCGCTTGATTTCACCAATGGCACCTGCGATGCGATCTGAATCAGAAAGCGATTCGTTGATGGCATTGCCGAGCTCTTGCATCAGCTCCTTCAATCTATCGTCCAAACCGTCCCCTTTCTCGGACACCTTCAGAGTAACACCGATTTTCGACCTTTACGGTTCCGTGAGTTTGGGTCGATTCGGCCTTCGCAGCGAGGCCTACTAGCCTAAGTGCCCGGGTACGTAAAAGCCTCACAGAGCATTTCCGTATCGGGCTACAGGATTTCTCCCACCGATCGCTTAAGGTCTCAGATCGGAAGAAATTTCAAGAATCCGGGCTAAGTTTCCGAGTTCTTTCTCTCGTACGCTTTGGTGGAGTAGCGTGCAGCTTCTTCCTGCGCTCCCGATGTGTTATCGCGAGTACGGATCGCCTGCTTGTACTCGTTTACCGCACGGTCACGCTGGCCGGTAACGTCGAAAATTTTGCCCAGATTCACATGCGACCATACTTCGGTCCATTTGGGATCGAGATCGCCGTTGATTGCCGAGCGAAACTCATTCGCTGCCTGCTGGTAGTTGTTTTGTTTGAAGAAGAGCTCTCCAATCCGGTAATGCGCAAGCGAGCTGTTTTTATTTACTTCGAGCGCTTTCTCGAATTCCCGAATGGCGCTCGCAGTGTCATTCACTTCTTCGAACTGCTCACCGCGGCGGATTGCAACAGAGATCTGGATGTTCGGGTCCAGGCGTAAGAGTACGTGCGAGGGGTCGAGTGTCAGCTTCTTCGGTTTGCCGAATGTGTCGACGCTGAACTCGGAAGAGGTGCCGGTGACTTCTACTTTCTTATCTTCGGGATTGCCCTCGGTTTCAATACGCAGGTCCACCGGCATGCGGAACGTATCCAGATCCTGAGTCACTTTACCGACAACACGGAATCCCTTCTGGGTGCGAAACACGGTGTACTCGAGCTTGAACTCCGGCGAACCGCTCGATTCGAGCCACTGCACAAAGAAGTAGCGAAGTTCCTGGTTGGAGACGCGCTCGAAGACTTTCCTGAAATCTTCGCTGCTGACCGATTTCCACGCATAGGCGTCAATGAACGCTTTCATGCTCTTCACGAAATTATCGGGACCGACGACATTCCGCAGCATATTCAGAATGGCCGCACCCTTTGCCGCCGTGAGAGCCCAATATTCGGGGGAGTAATCTTCCAATCGCGAAGCCTGCAGAACCGGCGGATCCTTTACGGTGAGGGCTTCAACGTAAGTGGTTCGCATGTCCGTTTCGGTCGAGCTTGCGCCGGTCGCGTGTTCCTGATACAGAATCTCGGAGTATCGAGCCGGTCCATTTATCAGCCAAAGGTGATTGCGGTTAACCGGTGAAACGAGAATGCCCCACCATTGGCGCGATAGCTGGTTTGCAAGCACGCGCGTATTTACTTTTTTGGTGATCGAGCCCGGGGCTAGAAAGATGATGCCGGGGGCGGAGTATCCATTCACCGCGCCATCTTCCGTTTCGACCAGCGTGAGGTTTGCCTGCGGAGCGAGACCGTAGAGACCGGTCAGAAATGTCATGACCTTGCCGGCCTCGTCGCCATAGGACTTGGCTTCAGCGGCTTCGGCGTCGCGGAAGAAGATACCCGAATTTACGCCTTGCGACGAGACACGAATGGGATCGCCTTTGACAATCCCGATGCTGCCCGGGAAGCTGGCCTTTTCGTAATGGAAGGAGTACACGGTCCGGCTTTTTTGCGCGATGTCAGTCTTCAGATCGCCACTGCCGACCACCTTATATTCAGACGGAACTGTGATGTGCAGATCGGCTGCGAATCGATTGGTGGTGTAACCATTCACCGGAAACCAGCGCGCCGGATAAAGCAGGTAACCGAAATCCGGGTGGAGCGCGGCGAATTTAATGCCGGAGATGGGCGAATCTTCCGAGCCGCTCAGCTTTCCGTCGTAGCTGAAAGTCATCTGCGTGGGCTGCCCTTTTTGCAGGGGCACCGGCGAGACCGCGGTCACGGTGAAATCCTGAGCGTTGCGTGACGTGGTGATTGTTTTCCCGCTACTATCGACAGCCTTCGATACCGTAAGCGCGTTGTTCAGCTCAAAAGCGACATCGGTTCCGGCTTCAGCAGGAGTGAACTCAATCTTGGCGGTCGCGGTGATTGCCTGAGTTCTCGGATTGATCTCCGCGTCAATCGTATATCTCTGAACGTCGATCCGAGTGTGCTTCGTTTGCGCGAAGGCACATGCCGCGGCAAGCGGCAGGACAATCCACTTCAGGCTGCCCAACAACATTCCTCTATTTTCTCCCGACGGCGTTCACGATCATGTGGCCGCCCAATTTGGTGCGCAACGAGTCGCCGATAATTTCGCCGGCGCGCTCCAAAGGATTCCCTTCGGAGGTGAGCAATGTTCGAACGCGCGCCAGATCCTGCCGCATGCGGTCCGCTCGGGCGTCGTCGGTCAGAAGCTGTTCCGCTGCAGCGGCAATATTCGGAGCCGTCATATCGTGCTGGATGAGCTCCGGTACGATCTGGCGCTCAGCGATCAAATTCACCATAGAAAGGAAAGGGACTTTCACGAGCCTTCGACCAGCCAACCAACTTAGTGAATTGACCCGATAGAACGTCACCATGGGGGTTCCAAGTACGGCAGCCTCTACCGTGACAGTTCCGCTCGCAGCTAAAGCCAGATCAGCATGACCGATACAGTCCCAAGTATCGTTTTCTATTACTTTGATGGATAGCGCGGCAATGGGTTCCCGAAATCTTTCGGTGGCGGCGGCCTTGCTGAAGCCCTTGGGCGTAGCAAGCACAATCGTGAGCGGGAAGCGCTTCTGAAGTTCCCGTACTGCATCGAGAAGCGCCGGAAGGTGGCGGGCAGCCTCGCCCGTACGACTACCGGGGAGTAGGACCACCATTCGCCGATCGCCGGGAAGCGCGTAGCGCTCCAGAAACTCAGCGCGCGATGATTTCACCTTCGCGAGGTAGGCCAGCGGATGTCCTATATATGTTGCGTCCACGCCGCGAGCGCGGAACCACTGCTCCTCAAACGGAAACAGGCAGAACAATTTGTCGACCAGCTCGCGGATGACTTTGACGCGTCCCTGGCGCCAGGCCCAAACCTGCGGGGCGACAAGGTAGTAAACGGGGACGCCGCGGCGCTTCAGTTGGCGCGCCACGCGCAGATGGAAATCAGGACTATCGGTCAGCAATGCTCCAACTGGCGGATGTTCCGCGGCGTAGCGGCAGAGGCGGCGGTATTCGCCGTAAATACGGGGCAGATGACCGACGACTTCAGCAAGCCCCACGACAGCCAGACTGGCCGCATCAATAACCGGCTCGACCCCGGCGGCTTGAAGCCTTGGTCCGGCACAACCGTAGAAAGCTTAAATCAGGCAAGCGGCGAGCGAGTGAGGCCACGACGCCAGCGGCGTAAAGATCACCCGACGCTTCGCCTGCAGAGACCAGGAACTGCACTTTTCGCCTCAAGTTTAGCAGCGAAAGCCAAGCTGGTTTTGCCGGTTCGCGCTGCCTTCGGAGATCCGGGCTCCCCTGTCCGGGTCCGGGGGGAGGCGCCTGTTTTGCTAGAATCGAGGTCGAAAAGTAGATGTCCAGTCAAAGAGAGCCGGTTCCGGCAGTCCTGGCTCCGTCCACCCCTTCCAAGGTGACCGTAGGCCAGTTCGCGGAACGATTCCGAGGGGAAGTGATCCCCCTCAGCAACACGTTCGGATATTTCTGCGCGTCGGCACCGATGAGCGAAGAGGTTGTGAAGGAATATCTCGAAGAGCCGATCGCCGCTCTTCCTCCTTCTCTCGCCGCCACGCTGCCGCGCATATCAATACTGCTCGTGCCTTACCTGGAGCGGTCAGGAGACCGCAGCTCCGGTAATAAGAAGAAGTCGCGCAGCGCTGCCAACCTGGACCGCATGGCCGATTTCGTGGTCGCGGAGCGGCCGGCGGAAGGTCATCAGTCCTGGGCTTCGCAGGTCAGCTTCGAAAACGAAACCGTCCTGGTTTTTGCTCTAAAAGAGCAGGACGTAGCGGAGTATCACTACCGGCTGTACCGGCGCCTGGCAGAGATCGTCGTGAATTCGTGGTCCGAAGAAGCGAAGAACTCTTATAAGGCTCTGGTTCGAGAGGAACTCGGCGCGTTAGTGCACGGCGAAGTCGATGATGAAAGCTGGCAGGCGAAGCAAACGCTTTTGCGGCGGCAGAAGAACATCAACCGCGAAAGCCCATTGTTCGACGCTTACGTGCGGCAGTCGTTTATCGACACGCTTACGCTTTACCTTCATGGCATTTGTTGCGATATCGACGTCGAAACAGGGCCGCGTCAGTTACCCAGCCGTTATCTGCGGAGGCGGTTGAACTTGCTGAAGTCGTTGTATCCGCCGCCGAACGGCCACGCCGTCTTCCCGGAAGATAGTGAAGCTGCGAAGTCTACGCCATCGGATTTAGCCGGAATCTGAAGTACAGCTCATCGCCACATCAAGGTCACGATTGAGCGGGAACGCGCCCGGACGAACGGGTCAGTCGTCCAAAATGTCATGAGCGGTGGCGTGCTCTCAATAGAAAGGCCCTTTTGTCCAGCGCATCATGCACCAATCCCAAAACCACGGGGGTTTGGCATGTCCAGATCGCGAGATGAAAGTGCGAATCGCCGAATCGCCTCTCCTGTTACCGCGCCGAGATATCTGAAGTACTTCCATTCAACTTTGAAGTGTTCCCGATGACTCGCCGAGCGTAGCTGGCGACGCTTTCCACGCCCTCGGCGTACCGCAGGTTGGGATGGAGCTTGGTTCCGTTGTAGGCGGCGGTGGCAAAAAAGGTATCTCCTTCGAAGTAGTCGACTAAATCGCGCAGAAGCAAGGCGGCGTAGGTCGTCAGGAGGCGCGAGCTCAGAAAATTCATATCGAGTTCTTGTGTGGGACGGAACTCCAAAGGCAATTTCGAGTAGTCACGCGTATCGCACAGGAATAACTCGTGAGCACGGCGCAGAGATTGTCGTGTAATCTGCCAGGTACCGATCGAGCTGTTGAGAACCCAAGCCTTGCTGCCGCGCCGCCGGAGCACGATGTCGTCTCTTTCGATATCTTTCTTCCAGATCGCATTGTTCAGATCGCCCGGCGCGTTAAGGAAGTTATTCTCCATGGCTCCGATACCGAGCAGAAGATCCACGGGCAGATCGTAGAACCTGGCAACTTCCACAATGTCGGCAGCGAGTGCCTCGGATCTTTCCAGGCTCGGGCGCGAAAGCAGAGAGGGATTTCCCGGCCAGGTTCTCGGATCGACGCTTGCCTTAAAGCAGATAAATTGCCGTACATACAGGCAGAGCGGGTCCGGGCGTATCTCGTTCAGACTCGGAAATTCCGGGTCGTTATAGGCCTGCATGAAACGGTTTGTCTGCCGGAGATCCTCGGCGAAATCAGGCTCGGTAATCCAGGACTCTTCGAGCAAGGAGATTAGAGGATGCTGGTTCAGCATCGCCCCTTCCTCTACGCCACTCAACACGTCGTCCGGCAGTTGAACCCAGATGCTGTAGGGCGGCTCGCTTAAGGCGCCATGCGCGGTCAGTAAAACCTGTTTACCTCGAAGCGGGGCGTGTGACCGGAAGTAATCGAGCATCAAGTATGCGGGAAGCACACTGTCGAATTCGCCCAGTTTTGCGACGAAAACCCGGCCGGGCCAGGAGACTACGGTCTGTCCACTTGCGGCGCTAACTACCTGTGGGATGGGGGCTCTGGGTAATTCCAGAGACTGCGGCCAGTAGTAGTAAGTCGATGCCCCTGCCATCGCCAACAGGAGCTCTGCCGATACGATCCAATGGACTCGCATACGAATCAGTGGGAATCATCATTACAGCAGCATGGATTCCGAGACTACAGCAGGTACGAGTTGGACTGGCAGCGGTTGGGAACAAGGCCTACCGAATTCCGAGCATCTGGCGGAGGATGCGGACGGCGCCTTCCTTGCCGCGTTTCCCGATCTCCGTATAGGGACCGACACAACTAGGACACCCGGCTTCGCAATGACAGCCGTCGGCCAGGTCTAACGCGGCACTCACAAGCTCTTCGTTCCGTCGAAATAGCGGGTCGCTCTGACCGATGCCGCCGGGATAGTTGTCGTACAAAACAACATCCGGTTCGAAGGCCGTCTTTTTCTCGGCAGAGTCGTCCAGAACCGCTACGGCCAAGTCGCGCGAATCACTGAGCAAGAAGCACGGTACCCGCGGTCTGAAGAGCGTTACCGAGTGCTCGCAGAGAATCTTGAAGCTCGGCGGTTGAGAAGCCCTCGAAGCTGCTGAAAAAATCGGACGAGAAGTGCAGCCAGAATGCCGTAGTGTGCATTTCCTGTTCGGGTAAGGAAAGAAGACCAGCGCCGATGTTCTCGAGCGTGTAGAACTTGATCTTCTTGAAGCCGACGACTTGCCGCTTTACCCGTACCTCGCCATGAACTGCCTGTGCGGATTCGTGCCGCGCGCAGATGTTCGACCCGAATTGCGCGAGTTCGCTCACCTGGGTATAAACAATCGCGTCCGTGAAGTAGTCCGAATCCACTCGCCGCACGAAGGCTTTGCGCCCATCGAAGTCCAGCCGCTCCACCTGGAACTGCCGCGCATCGTGGAGATAAATCGCTTTCTCGTGTAATGTCGTCAACGCCGAAGGGAAATCAACCTCGCCGATAATGCGGTGATCGTCCGTTACGTCCACCACGAGAAAATTGTCGCTCGTCACGGCACGGAGACTGACCGTGTCCGCCGGGTAGCTATCGCTTACCCAATGCCAGCAATCGCCCGAGTGGTGAATAAGCTGCAGATCTTCAGAAAGAAAGCGGCATGTTTGCGCCAGATCGTGGTTCCCGAATCGCTCCCCATCTTTCAGCGGCAGCTCAAACACGGCACACTTCAGGTGGTTCAAGAAAATGTCCAGGTTGTCCGGATTGATGTGGGCTTCTTCCGGAGAGCGGCCGAAGAAATAGTCTGGATGCTCGACAATGTACTGATCGAGCGGCGCGCTCGAGGCAACCAACACCGCAAGCGAGGAACTCTGACGCCGTCCGGCGCGACCTGCACGCTGCCAACTGGACGCAATGTTGCCCGGATAGCCGGCGAGCACAACCGTGTCGAGCGAACCAATATCGACGCCAAGCTCTAAGGCATTGGTCGCCACAACCGCCCGGATCTCGCCGCGGCGAAGGCCGCCTTCAATGTCACGGCGTTCTTTCGGAAGGTAGCCGCCTCGATATCCACGCACGGTTTCGTGAGAAAAGGGCAATTGTGCGCAGGCGTCCTTGAGATAAGTGGTCAGAATCTCAGTAGCGAGACGGTTGTTGGTGAAGACCAGCGTTTGCTGGTTCTGCCGGATCAGTTCGACTGCGATGCGGCGCGTTTCGCTCAGATAGCTGCGGCGAATACCAAGCTGGCGATTCACGACCGGCGGATTGTAGAAGACGAAGTAACGATCGCCCGTGGGCGCACCGCTCTCGCCAACAAGTTCGAAGGGCTCTTCCGTAATGGATTCGGCCAAGTGTTTGGGGTTGGCGATGGTTGCGGAACAGCAGATGAACTGTGGCTTCGAACCGTAAAACTCGCAGATCCGCTTGACGCGGCGAATCACATTCGCCAGGTGGCTGCCATAAACACCGCGGTAGAAATGAAGTTCATCGATCACGAAATACTCCAGGTTCTCGAACAGCTTCACCCACTTCGTATGGTGAGGAAGGATCCCGGTATGCAACATGTCGGGATTCGTCAGCACGATATTGGCGCGCTCCCGGATCGTTCGCCGGGCATCCGAGGGAGTATCGCCGTCGTAGGTGTGGCAGGAAAGCTGACCGCCAACGGCGTCGTTCAGGCGCTGGAGTTCGAGCCTCTGATCTTCTGCAAGTGCTTTCGTGGGAAAAAGGAAAATCGCGCGTGCGGACGGATCGAGGAGCGTCGCATGAATGACGGGAAGGTTGTAACAGAGCGTCTTACCGCTGGCGGTTGGGGTGACAACCACGGCGTTCTTGCCCTCGAGCGAGTGTTTTACGGCCGAGGCTTGATGACTATAGAGTTGCTCGATGCCGCGCTCCGCCAAAGCAATTTGCAGGCGCGGATCCAGCCCATCCGGGAATGCGCCGTATTGGGCGTCCCGCGCGGGAATGCGATGAACCGCCCGCACAGGTGATTCATCTTTCTCGAGCGCGTCCGAGAACTTCTCGACGAGCATTTGCAGCGCGCTGGAAGCGCCGTCTCTCTTTTCAAGCGCCAACGCTGCCGGAAGATCTGTTCGCGGTCGAGCGACCGAGGAGGACGAGGGAGCTTCTTCGAAGCCGAGCGAAAGATTCACTGTTCTCCTTTTGTTCTACCGTAGCCGAGATCCGCCGGGAGAACAAGAGGCTCTCGAAATGTTTTCCTTACCCGGCGATCGCACCCGCCATCTTCTGTACGGTCTGAAACGTGTCGGAGTCGGCCGCCGATTTATCGGTTCGGTAGCGCTTCACTCGCGCAAAACGCAATGCTAATCCGCTCTTGTAGCGCGGACTGACTTGAATCTCGTTGAATGCAATCTCGACGACAATCTTCGGCTCGACGTACACAGTGTATTTATCCCGGGCGATCTCCAGCTTCAGAAGTTCTGCCGTTTGCCACCGAAGCATTTCATCTGTCAGGCCTTTGAATGTTTTGCCAAGCATCGCGAAGCCGCCTTTCTCCACGTCACGAGCGCCGAGATGTAAGTTGCTCAAGAAACCCTGGCGGCGTCCGTTGCCCCATTCGGCGGCCAGAATCACCAAGTCCAGCGTGTTGGCGCGTTTGATCTTGAGCCAGCTCTGCCCACGCGCACCGGCGGCATAGGCGGAGTCTCTTGCCTTGGCCATGATCCCCTCGTGGCCACGTTCGAGCGCCTGATGAAGGAAATCTCCGGCGGCTTCCGGGTTTCCCGTCACGAGATTGGGAACCAGCGCTTCCGCAGGAGAAAGACGCTGCAGTTCCTCGAAGCGGGCGGCCTGTGCCTGATCGAGCAACGGTGAGCCGTTCAGATACAGCAGATCAAACCAGAAGGGGTGCATGGGAAGATCTGCCCGCATGCGTTCGACATCCAACTTCCGTCCAAATCTGCGCATGGTGACTTGGAACGGCTGAGGACGCCCGGACGGATCCAGGCTCAACACTTCACCGTCAAGGATCAGGTCTTGGGCCGGCAGGGCTCGAACGGCCTCGACCACCTCCGGGATGGCATCGCCAACTTCGTTCAATTGCCGTGAGTAGATCGCCACCTGATCGCCGGATTTGTGCACCTGAATACGGGCGCCATCAAACTTATATTCGAGCGCCGGTTCGCCGAGATCGCCTAGTGCTTCCATTACGTCCTCCGCACTCCCGGCGAGCATGGGCTGAACCGGCCGGAACAACTGAAGATCAAATTGAGCGAGCCCGCTTTCGCCCTGCTCGAAGACAGCTTCGGCAATCGCGGGAAGACTCCCCGCCATCATGGCTGCGCGGCGAACCCGGTCAGGCGAAATGCCGGAGGCTTTCGCGATCGCATCGAGCATGATGCCCTCCAGGGCGCCTTGCCGCAGTTCTCCCACCATGAGCCGCTTCAGGAAATCCGCTTCTTCCGCCGTCGCACGCGAGAACATGTCAACTAAAAGCTCCCTGCGTCTGCGCTCGGATCCAGCCCCAGAAACCTTCGTCAATTCGTCGAGGCGGCGGTCAACATCGACGATTTGTAAGCCGGGATGTTCCGAGTGAGCGCCATTGGCACCGCTGATGGTTGCGTAGCCAACCCCAAGCTTGCCCTGTCGCGTCAATCCGGACAGAAAAGGACACAGCGATCTCGGCTTCTTCGGGCGCGAGTTGCCGGAGAAGCGAGGCGATTAGTTCCGTTTTCGCTAGCCGCTTCGTTGTTTCACTGACGCGACGTGAGGTCTCCACCAGATTGGCGAGTAACATGAAACTTTGTTATCGAAGGGTCTGGCACGATTTGTCAAGGCGCACTTTACTCAATCGATTGCTTGCTCTGTTCGCCGCCTTGCTGGCGCCCGTAATTGTTATCGGGTACCTGCTGATCTTTTGGCCGTTACGGGACAAGCATCCGGCGCTTCGCCTTCCGCGTGGAACGGTAGCCATCCAGGACGCCACCGTATATGTCTCGCCCGACCAGCCGCCGCTGCACAACGCGACTCTCCTAGCTCGTGACGGACGTATCGTCGCAGTCGGCGGCCCTGAACTCAGCATTCCACCGGGCGCTCAGATGATTCCCTGCCAGAACTGTACTGTCACGGCCGGGTTCTGGAACATGCATGTTCACTTTACGGAGCCCAAGTGGAACGGCGCCGCCTGGACGTCGAAGCAGAAACTGAATAAACAGCTTGCAGACATGCTGACGAGCCACGGATTCACGACTGTAGTGGATCTGGGTTCCGATCCGCGCAGCACGATCAGCCTGCGCCGGCGAATCGAAGAGGGCGAACTCAGTGGCCCCCTCATCTATACGGCCGGCCCTGCAATCTATCCGGAAAATGGGGTGCCCTATTACGTTCGTGCGAGCACCCCGCCATACATGCTGTGGTTCATGGCTCAGCCTGGAACAGCGGCTGCCGCGAAACGCGATGTTCAAAGGAGTTTCGGTGAGGGAGCCGACGTATTGAAACTGTTCACCGGAGCATACGTGGAGAGAGGAACGATCAAGCCCATGCGGGTGGATGTTGCGCGAGCTGCGGTGCAGGTAGCACACGGGTACGGCACAATCGCGTTTGCCCATCCCTCCAATCTGGAAGGCGTCCAGGTCGCTTTGGCAAGCGGTGTGGACGTGCTTGCCCACACGCCGGATACCACGGAAGGAATCGATGACCCGTTCATCGCCGAAATGGCAAAAAAGGCCTCAATGATTCCAACGCTAAAGATGTTTGCCACTACGGTGACCAGGAGCCCGACTTATCTGGGACCGATCTACAACATTGTGCGGCGGTTTCGAACAGATGGCGGCAATCTGCTGTTCGGTACGGACGTGGGTTACATGGCCGACTACGCCACGCGAGATGAATACGAAGCACTTGCGCAATGCGGCCTGACCGCAATGGATATTCTGCGAATGCTGACGGTCGCCCCGGCAGCGCGAATGGGCGTGGCGGGCGAGAAAGGAACGCTCAGCTCAGGAAAACTGGCCGATTTCGTGGTCCTCGATTCGGATCCGGCAGCAAACGTCAAAGCTTTCGACGAAGTACGTGTCACGGTCAGAAGCGGCAAGATCGTGTGGCAGCGGGCCGGGCGGTGAATCGCCCTGATGCCTGCGGAGTTAACTTCTTGCGAAGTACAGCGCCGCGGCTCGCTCTAATTCGAATTTTCCAACCTCTACGGGCCGCTCTTCGTACTTACTGATCCAATGCAGGATGCGGCAGACATCGCCTGGATAGCAAGCGCGAAGATTGTCGTCGCTATGCAGCTTGCAGATATGCCGCAACTGTGCGGCGCTATCCGACTGCCACGGAATCTCCTGCTTTGTTGCCTCGCGCTCGAAAATGAAATCAAAGGTTTGGTCGTCTACATCACCAACGTAAACCTTATTGGGAATACGCCGCAGGAATGCCTCGTCCGCCAGGTCGTCAGGATTTAAATTAGTAGAGAAGACGAGCAGCAGTTCGAACGGAATTTCGAATTTGATTCCGTAACTAAGGCTCAGGTAGTCAACGCGCCGATCCAGCGGCGCCATCCATCGATTTAGTAAATCCCGCGGAGAAATAGCCTGCCGCCCGAAATCATCAATGATGAAAATTCCATTGTTCGCTTTCACTTGCACCGGAGCGACATAGGTTCCCGAGCTTTCATCGAAGCGCATGTCGAGCATGCTTGGAACGAGTTCTCCTCCGGAGGTAAGGCAGGGCCGGTGGCACACGACCCAACGCGAATCCAGGATATTGGCCTCAACCGGTATCGGGTGGTGAACCACGGGATCATACACCGTCATGATCTGCCGGTCGATTTCTACGGCGTAAGGGACGACGATTACGTCCCGGTAAATGCGGATCAGCCGCTCAGAATAGCTGGTCTTGCCATTCCCGGTAGGACCGTACAGGAACAATGAGCGCTGGGATACCAAGGCAGGCCCTAATTGGTCGAGTAACGAATCAGAGACAACGAGATCACTTAGTGCAGCCCGCAGTGCAGTGCGATTCACACTAACGTTAGCCACTTGCGCCCTGACGGCGTGGCTGTATTCTTCCAATGAGACCGGTGCCGGTCCGGTATACCGGCAAAGTTCCGAGCGTTCGGCCGCAAGATTGCGCCCTGCTTCCGTCAGACTGAAAGAATAATCCAGTCCCGCCGTGCCTTTGATCTCAATCAATTGCTGTTTGCGCAGTTGATCGAACAGGATTTGAACAAGAGAGGACGGGATCTTCATCAACCCGGCCAACGAGCGCAGCGAACTGACACCATACGTCCGCAGGTGGCGGAGCATAAGGTCGGTAAGCAAGGAATGTGAAACCTTCAAGTCGTGGATTTCGCGCGGGATAGAAGGACAGTAGACGGGGCGCTTGAGTTGATACTCTTCACCGTCGCGTTCGGAAGTGTCGGGAGGTGGCTGGAAACGATTCATCGATAATTCCGCAGCCGACTGCGGACCAATCCGGCTGTGCGAAACGCCATTAGAACACGTATCGGTTGAAAGCGGACGCTCCCGTGGAGCAGAAGTACCAAGTACGTCGACAACTTTGAACGATGACCGGCTATCTCTTTCTTAGTCTTACGTCCCATTGATTGCCGGGGAGAATGGGCAGCGACACCACTGTGCCTCGCGGGGCGGGATCGAACTTGCTCCGGACCTCTGACGAAAAGTGAAGATCGGCGTATGGCTTGAAACGCCAGTTCCTGGGCGCGTGAGTACACATGATGAGCAAAGGAATAATGGCGAGCCCCTTGAGGACGCGATTCGGTCCGACGCCGGCGTACCAGAGCAGGCACCAGACAAACGCGAGTATAGGAAAGAACCAATAACGTGTACCCCAAGCCCCGGCGAGCGCTACCCATTGCGGCTGATCATAGCTTGCTTGCGGCGTGATCATAGAGGCCGCAAAGATAAGGGCGGAGAAGCCGATAAACAGCTTCCATTCCAGGCGCGCACGAATGCAACAGTACAGGAGGATCGCGAGGCCGAGCGCCGTCAAATAGTAAACGTAACTGTCGCTCCGGCGAAGCGCACTGTTCATGCCGAATATTGGCGCAAGGAAGATCTGAGATACAAGAATGCGGCAGAGAAGGTTAAAGCTTGCGCCAAGCGGCATGGAGGCGCGGGTCTGTACGGCAGAACCGAGCAAGCTGATCGCCTGGACCAGAGCCGAGCATCCAAGCACGGCAGCCACTGTTAAACGCCACTTCGTGCGTTCATTCCACCAGACGATAAACGCGGCCGGAAAGAGCACAATACAAAACGGGCCCGTTAACCCGCAAATTGCCAGCACCGTCAAGTCGAAAACAGTGCCCGCCCGGGATTCCGGCGGACCGGACAACGCCACCAGGCACGCCAGCAAAGCCAGATGCCACTGGGCCTCCGTGATACTCACATTAAGTTCCGAGATGTTCGGCAGCGCCAGATAAGCGAGGGCCATCAACACCCGGATGCGCAAGGGCGCCCAACGCTCCGCACGTGTCGAAAGCAGAAAAACGACGGGCGCAACCTGCAGCACAAGACCGACAAGGTTCATCACCAGAGGCGCATGTTGAAGCGGGACCGCCAACGCCAAAGCTGCACCAAGTCGGGGAAGCGTTTGAAAGTAGCCGGTATGAGTGATGGCAAGCGCTCGTGCCCAGCCGTGGTTGTAAGCCTCCGCAAACCAGACGTTGCCGTCCTCGGCAAAGAACTGTGGATTGTAGATGGCGTCAGGACGCCTGGAAATCACCGCCAGAGCCGAGATAAGAAAGATTATGAAGAGAGCGGGAAAGTAAAACCCGTGCTCGTCGAGCCACCTGGTGGACGTGAATGCCGGGAGAACGTTTGCGGGCTTCTTATTGGACCCGTGCTGCATTCAGACCGGATCGGGAACCCTCGACCACCACCCAGGGATTCACCTTTATATCCTGCAGGACGCCCGATTGCCAGGCGTACTCTTTGTGGGCTTTCAGAAACTCTGCCGCATTGAACGCGACACCGCACGGGTGGCCCATGCTTGCTGCGAAGGCAAGACGCTCGGCCATGGCAGCATCAGCGACTTTAACTTCGGCTACGCCAGCGGGTCCGTAAGGATTCTGCCAGTCCTTGAGGCCGCGGCTTGACTTGTCGATATGGCCGCAAATGGTTCGTTCATTGGGATCGATCTCTTTCGTGATGCCGTCGTAGTGATCGGTTTCGAATTTCTTACCCAACTCAACGTCGATACGGCCCTTGTTTTCGGACATCAACTGATCCCATCTTCTGTGGCGGACCTCGTTCGGAGTATTCGGGTCGTTCGCAGGAAAATCCGTTTCTTCCTTGATCAGCTTCGGATTGATTGGGAAGTTAGAACCTACAAAGTAGCCGTTTGAGCTCTCATCAAGAGTGACGTTCTTTAAGCCAAGTTCCAGGCGCGCAATTTTGTTGATCTTTCGATCGCCGACCAGCCAAGTATTGGCGTAGGCTCCGTTATTGTCTTCCTTCATGATGCGCGCAAAATCCTCGATCGACTCCGAATATTGCATTGCTTTGCGGGCGCGGACGAACTCCGGCGTGCCGCTTTGACGAAAACCGAAAAAGCTGCCGATAGTTGTTTCGGTGATCATGATCCCGCTCTCATTGATTCCGAAATCATCTCCGCTGTGAATGAGCCCGGGCATCCCGTCCATGATGAAGTGATGTCCGGCGGAAGGAGCGATATCGAAGATGATGTTCCATCGCGTACCGGTCAGGTAATCGGTCCAATTGTTGTGTCCTATCACGATGCGGCCGTCTTTCGTGTAGCTACCGGTCGCGATGAACGCACTGCAGTGTTCGGGAGCATGACTGACAGGAACGCCTTTGGTCTCGAGATGCTTCGCGGCATCGTAGTAGTAGCTGAACTCCATATAGGCGTTCATCGTCACCAGATCGAGGAAGTCGAGCTTCGACCCATGGGAGCGAAGGCCATCGACCATGCCTTCTAACTCTTCACGATATTCGCCGGGGAGTTTCGGCACAAACAATTTGTCCGATATCTTCCGCATTTCGGCCCAGGAATGTTTCACTCCATGAGTCGTACTGAGCTCAATGGCGGTCTTACTGTCCTCGATCTCGGAACTGAGCAGCGCGCCATGCTGGAACCCGATCGTCGAAGGAGCGCCTTGCAGGTGAACGTAAATCCAGCCGCTGTCGTTTCTGCGGAAGGCACCGTCCAGGCGGGCGTCCGAATGCCCTTTGGCAAAGCCGGGACCTGCGAGCGCGAACCAAAATAGAGCGGGAATGCTCCAATAGCGGCGGGTAAGCAGGCGCATGGTAGTTCCTCCGATTACAACACAAGATAGGGGGAAACTAATGGCCGAGTGCCTTTAATGCCTGATCCCGGACCGCCGGATCGGTGCTCATGGCAGCATGCTCGAAATGTTCGCGTGCTTCCTCAATGGCGCCTTGATGAGCCAGGATGTTGGCGAGTCCAAGGTGGGCCTCGTAAAGCTCGGGACGAAGACGGATGGCGGTTCGATATTCTTCTGCCGCGCGCTGCCGGTTGCCCTTCGCTCCTAACAAGTCGCCAAGCTCGTTATGCGCCTCTGCCTGGTTCGGGGCCAATCGTATCGTCGTCTCCAATTCCGACCGGGCACCCTCAAAATCAGAGTTGATTTCAAGGAGCAGCGCGTAGTGGTGATGGGCCTCGGCGTAATCGGGATCGATCGCGATCGCCCTACGAAACTCGTATTTCGCTTCGGCGTACCGGCGTGTCTGGCCAAGTAAGTTCGCCAGGTTATGATGAGCGAGCGCAAGGTCAGGCTGGATCCGGATTGCCTCGCGAAAGTGGGATTCGGCACCGGCGGCATCACCCTTTGCAAGACTGACAAGCCCGAGCAAGTTTTGAGCGTCGGAGAGATCGGAGTCAAGTCCGGCCGCCTCCCGCAGAGGCGCTTCCGCGCTCTCCGCCTTTCCACTCTGCAGGTAAGCATTGCCGAGATTGGTCAGGAGAACCGGATCAGGTTGCCCTTGTCCCGCCTTGTCACGGATGAGCCGGGCAGCTTCGTCCAGTTTGCCTTGCGTAAACAGCGCCGAGACCAGTCCCTTTACCGCGGGCGGGTAATCCGGCCGTACGCGCAGCGCTTCTTCGAATGCCGCAACAGCTTTGTCCGTTTCTCCGGTCTTCGAATAAGCGTTGCCCAGTTCGGTTCGGGGCTGCGGGTACCCGCTCTTGTCTTTCTCCAGGGCAGCCCGGAGCCTTGGAACACCGCCGTCCAGATTTGCCGAATCTTTCACCTGGGCAACTGCAACGTACAGTTCATCGCCGCCTTTCACCTGAGGCGGGTAGTACGGCACAACTTCTCCCCGATATCCATCCTTCCGGTCGTCTGGCTCGGCGAGTTCAGCCAACAGATTTCCGGGTGGCTTCTGCCGTTGAATAAAGTGGTCCGTCATGATCGTATGCACGGCGTCCTGGGAACGCCGTTTGGGCATATGGCAATCGAGACAACTGCTGGTTGCCGTGCTCATTTTTGCAACGTGACCCGAATTGGAGTGGCACGTGCGGCAGACCGAAACATAATGCTGCTTAGCCGTAACGCCTCGAGGTACGTCGTGCGGATTGTGACAGGTAAGACAGGTCATCTGCGATCCGCGAAAGCAGGCGGATTGACGAAGGCGGTAAGCGGCGCCCGCAATTTCGAAGCGATCGACACCGGGGCGAGGCTGCTGGTCAAAATGCAGCGCGTACTCCGCGAGCGGTTCGCCGGGCCGGTAAGAGAACACACCGCGCTCGTATCTTCGGATCGAGTAGGGCAGCGGACGGCTCGACGTTTCTAGGTGGCATTGCAGGCAGACCTCGAGCTGACGGTCACGATCGAGCTTTGCGGGGTTAACGATGGCGCGGCGAACTTCGTCGGGTTTTGCATGCCCGGACCGAACCAGAGCGACATGCGCGCTTCCAGGTCCGTGACAGCGCTGGCAATCAATACCTTCGGGCAGATCGGCAGGGAAGACCGGGTTCGAGCCTGCCATGTCGGCGCGCGGCTTTAAGGACGGATAGCCATTGTGACAGAACATGCACTCGTTTGGAATCGGGCGGCGGAAATCGTCCTGATCCGCGCGGTCGTATCCCGGGCTCATGGCCCAGTAGCCGTTCTTTTCTGCGTACCAACTGACGGGAAGCTCTTTCAATTGCCCATCAGGAGTGCGAGACAGATAAGTGCGCGCATGGTTTCCGGAACCGATGACGTAATCAGCAGACTTTTCGAGTACGTTGGTCTCCTTGCCGTCCCAGCCGATCTGATGCCGCTGCTGCCAAAGCTTGCCGTCGTGTTCCGCCATCGTGTAGTAACGATCGGAAGCGCGATGGTAAAGCTTTGCGTGAGAGCCGAAGTCCGCCCTGTCTGCCTGAGAATCAATTCGATGGAATGAGCGTCCCATGCCGGTCCGACGATACGTCGCGGCGATATCGCTGTGGCACGTTGCGCAGACGGCAGGGTCGACGTAAGCCGGCGGGTCAGTTTTCGCAGCCAGTTCTTGCGGCGCCCGTTTGGAAACGGGAGAGCCACAAGAAAGGTTGAACCAAAGGACGAGGGCCAGTGCCGGTATCGCGGCTCTGGAAGCGCGCAAGATCAGAAGCGAAGCCGGAGAGCCATCTGCATCAAGCGTGGTTGGTTTAGTTGTGTTGATATAACTCCGAACGTTGAGTTGGCCGCCGTCGTGTAAACCTGGTTCGGCTGTCCGAACTGAACTCGATTGAAAAGATTGAATGCTTCCGCTCTGAACTCCAAGTTAATACGCTCCGTCACGGGCGTCCGCTTGAAGATCGAGAAATCATAGTTTGCAATACCCGGGCCTCGCAGGACTGGATCTGTTCTCGGTTCGCTTCCGAACGTGTAAGCACCGGGCAAGCTAAAGCATGCGGTATTAAACCAGCCGTTAAGGCGCGACTGTGCAGGTCCGGAGACAGCCAGGTTACAACCGGGCGCCACGTTCGGCCGCAATCCGGTGTTCAGGCCCGTGGTGTTCGGGGTTGCGGTGAATCCAAGCGGCAGACCGCGTTGGAACGTTGTGAGTCCGTTGATCCCCCATCCCGAGATAATCTTGTCGCCCACGCCGTTGATCGATCCCAGGAAGCGGCGTCCCTTGCCGAAGGGTAAGTCATACACGTAGCTGACTACCAGCCGTTGCCGCGCGTCGAAGCTTGATAAGGCCTTCTCGCCCCGAAGGTTATACCAGTTCTGGATCCCGGCAACACCAGTCGGAGAGTCCAGCCAGGTTGTCAGCGTCTCGGCGTTCGTAAGAATCTTCGAGAAGGTGTAGGAACCAAGGAGCGTACCGCCAGAATGAAAACGCTTTTCGGCTTTCACCTGCAGAGAATGGTAGGTGCTGTCTCCGCTGTAGTCGGCCGGAGCAGAGACGTTTGTGTATTGCGGGAACGGTAACAGAAGCTGCCCGAGCTGGACCGTCGGGAAGGAAAGAGTTCCATACGCGATCTTTCCGTAGAACGGATTCGCCACAGTATTCTTCAGCGCGCTTCCAAGGGAAAGATATGTGGGATTGATCTGGTCGTATTGCCGTCCTAAGGCAAGATGCATGCCTCGCAATCCGGAGTAACCTGCTTCAAGCGCGATATCCATTGGGAACTGATGCTGCACAGTGAAATTCCACTGATAAGTGTAGGAAAACTTCGTCAGATAGGGATCAGCGTGGCCACTTAACGAAGTTCCTAAGAAATGCCTGCTGGTAATTCGGGCTTCTGCCCGGAGGAGGCAAGATGCCGTTCGGGAATGGATTGCTAAGAGTAGCCGAGTAAGTAACATAACTATCGAGCGAACCGGGAACGGGATTCTGAATGTAATTCACCGGGTTGCCGTAAGGACCCTGCGGAAATGCGATGGTGGCAGGGCTGTAGAAAACGCCGCCGCCGGTCCGGATAACGGTCTTGTCCGAGAGGCGGTAAGCGACGCCAACCCGCGGAGCAAACAAGTGGAAGTTCTCGGGGTTCAATCCTTGTTCCGGGTGATTCGGCGTATTCACCAGATCAAAGGCACCTAATACAGGCTTCCCGTTCACGAGAGTTCCCGTTAATGCCGGATTCACCTCGGTCGCGTTGAAGGTCGCCTGTCTGTTGTAGCGCTCGCGGTACACGCCCGGAATCTCCCAACGGACACCCAGCGTTAGGGTCAGTTTCTTGGTCGCCTGGAATGTGTCGGTCGCATAGTAGCCCTGGTAATACAAGGTCGCGAACGTGAAGGCGGATGTCTGCAAGAGGCTGCTGTTGTTAGGGAGCCCGAGCAGAAATGACGCCATGCCGCTTCCTGTTGAGCCCGAACTCAACGCGTTCTGTGACGTAAACAGATTGTCGAACGAGTAGGTTCCGCCAGGGCTGTTGTTCTGGAAGTAATTGAGTTCGTTCTTGTGTATCTCGGCGCCGAACTTCCAGGTATGTTTTCCTTTGATCCAGGTGAGGGTCGGCGTTAGCGCGTAAGTATCATCTTTCCCGAGCAGGAGTCCGGTCCCGATGGCATTTATCGTGGGAGAACTTATGGATATACCGGGCAAGGTTGTTGAAGGATTTAAACCGTTCAGAACCGCTACCTGGGAATAGTAAGATGGGAATCCGAGCGTGGCGGGATCGAGGCCCAAAGTCCCCGGGATTCTTGTGTAGTCCCAACGCGTGAAGCCGGCCCGAATGTCGAATATCGTGGTTGGATTGAAGACATACGTGTCGGCCAATACGGCCTGCGTCGTGATGAAATGCTCAGGCGAGTAGGGATCTCCACTCCGCAGGCCATTGCCGTACACGTCCACGGGAAGATTGGAAGAACTCCACCTTGTGTACCGGGCCAGGATGCGCTGTTTATCGCTGACCTGATGATCGCCGCGGATACTGTACTGATCGTTATCTCCGCCCGTACTCGCGTTGCGTGCATAGTTGAAGTTGTTTGTGAATGCCTGACCCGGTGTATTGGGTGCCGCGTACTCGGGAAAGGCCAGGAACTTTGCCGCGACAGGGTTGATGCGGCTGGCCGGAATGATGTTGCCCGGGAACGGCGTGCGCTGGACGACCGAGCTTCCGCAAGCTGCATTTCCATACGCATCGCACTGAGTCAGCGGGTCATAAATGGGTATGCGGGCTCCCGAAGAATTCAGGTAGCCGGTAAAATCGCCTCTCGTCTGCGCGAGCGTGGGGACAGTCTCCGTAAACAGCACGCCTTGGCGAGCCCGGAATCCTTCGTACGCAAAAAAGAAGAATGTCTTGTCTTTCCTGATCGGGCCGCCCAGGTTTGCGCCAAATTGATTCTGTACGAACGGCGCCTTGCCGGCCCCTGATGCGTTGGCGAAGAAGTTAGTCGCATTCAGGACGCGATTGCGGAGGTAATCGTACGCAGAACCGTGGAATTCGTTCGTCCCCGATTTGGAAGTAATGTTGATAACGCCGCCGGTGTAGCGGCCATACTCCGCCGTATTGTTATTGGTCTGAACTCGAAACTCCGAGACGGTGTCCGCCGACGGAACCAGGGCAACGATGTTGCCGTACGTGATGTTAACGGGAACGCCGTCCAGAAACTCGGCACTCTGATTGGCCGTACCACCGCCGATCTGGTAGTTACCGGCGGCGAAGACATTCTTTCCAGTAAGACTGCCCTCTGATGAACCTTGTGGCACCACACCCGGCGCTATCACTGCCAGATTCAGCACATTTCGCCCGTTCAGCGGAAGTTCTTCTACCGCGCGCGTGCCGACAACCTGGCTGAGAGATGCGTTTTCCGTCTGCAGCAAAGGAGCGGCAGAAGTGACTTCCACCTGCTGAGTCATGTCTCCGATCTGCATGGCTACGTCGACGCGGACGGCAGATTCGACTGCGACAGCGATCGCGTCTCGCGTGTAGCGCTTGAATCCTGATTGCTCAACGTCCACTTTGTAGGTTCCCGGAATGAGATTGACGAACCGGAACGAACCATCCTCAGAAGTGTTGGCTGTCCTCTGCTCTCCAGTTCCTGTGTTCGTGACGGTTACTTTCGCCCCGGTGATAGTAGCGCCGGAAGCGTCTGCTACCGCTCCCACGATTGAGCCATAGAATGTCTGGCTGATCAGCAAACTTGCAAAGAGTGCGAAGCCAAGGATGGCGAAACCCATCCGACGGACGAACGATCTGCAACACGGCATACGTTTACCCCTTGAGACGACATTGCGCAATTCGAAATATTCATTGCGCTGTTGCAGGGAATCGTATCAATGAAGCTTAAGGCTGTCAATAGAAGAGAACAGGCCGGTGTCTCAATCCTTACCGGCGCTCCGGTACTTGAGGTTATTTGTGTTTGCGTGTGCCCCTAAGTCTTCAATCCAGCCGAGCATACGGGCGTGGTGCGAACCTCTCCAGAAGATTCGATGGCAACCGCGGCAGCGGCTGAATGCAGTCTGGGTTTCGCGAGTGTGAGGCGGAAGCAGGTGGGACACTTCGGCCTTAGACACAGGATCCAGTGAAGCGTTGCACTCCATGCAGCGCTGAAACGGATTGAAATGAGGCTGCAGAGCGAAGCGCCGGGCTACTTCCCGGAGTTGCTCGTGCGGTTTCTGGCTGCGAACGCAATAACCCATCTGCACTTCTCGCCGTTTCAGCAGTCCAACATCGCGCGTCAGCAGAATACGCTCTTCCGTGCTTGCTATCGAAGCAAGTTGAGGATCATCCGCGAACCGGTCGTACCACGTATCGAACCCCAGCATGCGCAGATACGCGGCCAGCCGCCCCAGATGCCCATCCAGCACAAAGCGGATGTTTTCGGCATGAACCGGTTCCGTGTACGGAAACACTTCGACGTGATCGCCCGGCGCCAGTTGCTGGGACAGCGCAACGGCCCGCTTATTCACCGTGACCTGGGCGACTTCGGTATGTGGGACACCGAGCGATTCGATCAGGTGTTTCACTGTATCGGTAACGCCTGCCCGTGTCTCGAATTCAGCCTCGCGCTTCTCAGCCGGTAGGAAATCGTTCAGCTCACCGTGAAAACGAAACCAGACGGGCAGGGCAGCGGTCACCGCCCTTATTGTCCCGCTTCAGGACGTGGACTCATGGGCTTCCGCAGGTGATCATCCTTACTCTTTTGTGCGTTGCTGTTTCTTGAGAAACAGGCACGTAATCCTGGGGAACAGGCTTATACGAATTCAGCCCAGACGACCGTATGGTCCGACGCGGAAGGCGCCTTGCGCGGTTCAACGTCGACTTCGACCATCCGGCACTTTGCAGCCAGGGGTGCGGTTGCCAGGATGTGATCGATGCGCCAGCCCCAGTTGTTCTGGAAAGCATTACGGAAGTAATCCCAATACGTGTACTGAATCCGGTCGGGATGAAGCTGCCGGAACGTATCGGTAAATCCCCAGCGAACCACCTCCTGAAAAGCATTGCGGGCATCGATATGAAAGTCGACATCGTTCACGCGGCGGTCCGGATGATAGACGTCGATCGGCTCAGGCGCAACATTCAGGTCGCCCAGCCAGACGGCAGCGTCCGAAGGTTGAAGATGCTGTTCGAGGTATTGCCGCATGCGTCGAAACCAATCGAGCTTGTATTGATACTTTTCCGACTTGAGCGATTGTCCCTGAGGCACGTAAGTATTAATGATCGTCACGCCGTCTATCGTCGTTTGCAGAATCCGGACGTCCTCGTTATCCGGGCCCTCATCAAACCCGTGCTTCACGGATTGCGGAGTTGAACGGCTCAGAGTCGCCACACCGTTGTAGGATTTCATCCCGCGGAATGTTGCGTGATATCCAGCTTCGCGAAACGACTCAACCGGGAATTCGGAATCCTGGACTTTCGTCTCCTGCAGGCACATCACGTCCGGTTTGTGCTCATCGAGCCAGGCAAGCACGACGGGGAGCCGCTTGCGCAGCGAGTTTACGTTGTAGGTGGCGATCTTCATGTTGCAATAACAATATGGAACGGAGACGCTTCAATACTTTGTTGGGTACCGCTGGAATAAGCGTAGCGAGCCCGAGCGTAACAACACCGGCCGGCGTTAGCTCGCAACCAGCAAGTGGTGCTCAGCCCGAAATCTTGCGGCTCAAAAGCAACGGTTGGGTTCCAAATAACGAACGTTTGCCGGTTCTGCTTTACCGATCGGTGAGTGTTGCCGGGGACTCGGATCCGGCCTCGGCCTTCGAGTCGCTTTTCACAAAGAATGGCTGGCCGCCGCAATGGCGTGATGGAGTATACGACTTCCATCATTACCATTCGACGGCACACGAGGTGCTCGGTTTCGCCCGTGGACATGCGCGCCTGGTGCTGGGAGGCGAGAACGGGCACGATTTGGAAGTACGGGCTGGTGACGTCGCTGTGTTGCCTGCCGGAACGGGTCACTGCAAGATCGAGGCAAGTCGCGACTTTCTGGTGGTGGGCGCCTACCCGCCGGGCCAGGATTGGGACATCTGCCGCAAAGCTCTTTCGAACGAAGCACTCGAGCGCATGTTGACTCTGCCATTTCCCCATTCGGATCCGGTGGGCGGCAACGGTGGCGCGCTCCTCCATTTATGGCAGCAGGCTGGCGAAGGGCGCTGAAGTATTCTTTCCGGATCCCGAAATCGCTCCTCTGCGCTGAACCTCCGGGCGTGTCAAGGCGCAGACGAATACTTGATTCTTCTATGCTAGTTTGTGAGCTAAATGCGAATTTACGCCGCATCCACGATTTGTGTGTTTGTCCTTGCCGGTTCGTTCTGTCTTTACGGGCAAGCACCTTCGGCTCCAGAACCATCTAAAACGGCCATCCAGCCAATAAAAGCGGAAGGAGTGCCTCCCCGCTCGAGCCCAAACGATTACGCGACGCATATGAAAATCGGTGACGTGACGCTCGCGGCCGATTTCATGGGGCACTCAGTTCCTACACCGGAAGCGACGCTCTCGACGGACGACTACATTGTGGTCGAAACCGCGTTTTTCGGAACTCCTGACGCAAAGCTGAAGTTTTCAACGGATGACTTCACCCTGCGCATCAATGGGAAGAAGAAGCCCCTGGCCAGTGAACCATCCGAGCTGGTTTTTAAGTCCCTGAAGGATCCCGACTGGGCTCCGCCCGAGCAGAAAGAGAAAAAATCCAAGACCAGCTTCGGCGGTGGCGGCGATTCAGATGGCAGTTCCACTCCGGCGCCCGTCAAGGTTCCCATTGAACTGCGGCGTACCATGTCGCAACGCGTGGAGAAGGCGTCGTTGCCGCAAGGCGATCGCCCGTTGCCTCAGGCCGGCCTGATTTTCTTTGAGTATCGGGGAAAGATCGCGAGCATTCACTCTATCGAGCTGGTCTACAAGGGACCGGCAGGCGAAGGAACGCTGACCCTGACGCCTTAGTTCTGCGGCATGAACGACGCGCAGTATTGGATCGACACCCTGAAGCTTGAACCGCACCCGGAAGGCGGCTATTTTCGCGAAACATACCGGTCCCCGCTTGCGATTCCGCGAGCTGCTCTTCCGCCCTCTTTCGGTGGCGATCGAAGCGTCTCGACGGCCATTTATTTTCTGCTGCAGAGCGGGGAGTTCTCAGCCTTTCATCGTATAGCGTCCGATGAAATGTGGCACTTCTACGCAGGCGGCCCGTTGACGGTCTATACCATTGGTCTCGATGGACAGCTCTGCGAAATCAGGTTAGGGCCGAGCCCCGATCGCGGAGAGGTTTTCCAGGCTGTGGTGCCGGCGGGATGCTGGTTCGGTTCTTGCCCCACCCATCCGAATTCATTTGCCTTAGTGGGCTGTACGGTTGCTCCCGGATTCGATTTCGGCGACTTCGAAATGGCAGATCGCGCTTCGCTTCTTGCCACGTATCCGCAACACGCCGCCCTGATCCGAAGGTTGACCCGCGATTAGGGAAGGAGTCGCTTTGACCGTCGAAGATTTCCGCCGGATCGCTCTCAGCTTTGAAGGCGCGGAGGAGAGTTCTCATATGGGCTCGCCTGATTTCCGCGTAGGCGGCCGGATCTTTGCGACGCTTGCCGCCCAGTCGCAAGGCTATGGCAATCTGATGCTGTCGCCGGAACAGCAAAACGACTTTGTAACTGAGCAGCCGGACATATTTCTGCCAGTTGCAGGCGGGTGGGGCCGGATGGGAGCCACGCACGTCCGCTTGGCGAACGCGGACGAAGATCTGTTGAAAGGCGCGATCGAGGTGGCCTGGAGATCGCGGCGGGAAAAGAATGGGCGCACCGGAAAGAAGAAACGTTAAAGCTCGGAGGCGAACGCTTACAGGGATGAGGGATCGAGCAGTCGACTGGCAATCGCACTTGGCGCGGTTTAGAAATTTATTCGTGGCGCAACGCGGATGCCGGATCCACTTGAGCGGCGCGAGCAGCGGGAACCCAGGCAGCGATGAAGGCAATTGCGACAAGAATGCCAATTGTTCCTACGATCGTTAGCAGGTCGGTAGCACCGATTCCATACAACTGGGTCGCGCTATCCACGTGCTCATAACGAGCGAGAGACCAGCGGGGACCGGCAGAGTTGACGCCATAGAGTTGCGCCGCAAGTAAACGAGTGGCGGCGGCCGCAGCAATTACACCCGCAATCAAACCAGCCATGACCATCCATCCGGTCTCTTTGATAATCATGCCCGTAATTCGGCTGCTTCCGGCGCCCAGTGCCATACGGATACCGAATTCATTTCGTCTCCGAGCGACATTGTAAGAGAGAACTGCGTAGATGCCAATGGCTGCCAGGAAGAGCGCGATCACTCCGAATGTAGTGCATAGATCCGCAATGAGTCTGGGCTGCGCGTTCTGTGCGTCGATCTTCTGATCCAGCGTTTGCACATCCGAAATAGAAAGGTTTTCATCGAGGTCCAGGAGACTTCTGCGCACTACATTCACGATGCGGTTGGGATCGCCGATGGTACGGATCGCGAATGAGAACGCGCCCATGTTCTGATCGGCGGCGGCATAGAACTTTGGCTCGATCCTGCCACGAAGCGAATCGATGCGAGCATCCTTTGCGACACCGACAATCTCGACGGATGCGGAATTGATAGTCAGATGTTTGCCGATGGGATTGCGCCCGGCAAGAAAGTGCTTTGCGAACGCTTCATTGATCAGGCAGACCCGGGGTAACGCCGGCTCGTCGCGCGGCCCGATGTCACGGCCCATAAGTATCGGATTCCCGAGGGTCGACATGTATCCTGGACCAACAAATCCTCCGGTCGATCCCCGGTCTTCTTCACTCGTCGCCGCATATCCTTCTACTCCAATCGCGAAGGCACCGGCAAATCCGTTGAGCAAAGGCCGGTCGGAGTAGGTCACGCCGCGAACACCCGAAATCTGACGTATTCGAGCCGTCAACTCATGATCAAGATCGACCGGCTGCTGCTTCACGCCGGAATTGTCCACTTCCACAAGCAACAGGTTTTCTTTTGGATAGCCGAGCGAAACAGACTGCAAATTTCGGAGCGTTTGCAGAAAGAGGCCCGCGCCTAAAACCAGCAGAAACGAAAGCGCGACTTGAATGACAACGAGCGCGTTTGCAAAGTTACTCCGTTTCCGGGAGCTGGTTGCAGCCCGGCCACTCTCTTTTAGACTTTCGTTGAGTGCAGGGTTTGTGGCCCGAAACGCGGGTGCCAGTCCAAAGAGAATACCGGCGAGCAGAACGATCGTCGCAGTAAATGCGAATACGCGGAAATCGATCTCCGGCGCGAGCTCGAATCCGCCGCGGCTTCCAGCCAGCAGGAGTGGTAAAACACGACAGGCAATCGCGGCGACGAACATGCCGGCGATACCGCCCAGCGTAGCCAACAGGAGACTCTCGGTCAGAAACTGACGAATTATGCGTACTTTCTTGGCCCCGATTGATAAGCGAATCGCGACCTCACGATTACGGGTTGCCGCGCGGGCTAGTAGTAAGTTCGCAATATTGGCACATGCGATTAACAGAACCAAGCCGGACAGGGCGGATAGAATGATCCACTGCTGAGAGAATTCCTCGCGGCCGTGAAAGGCTCCTGATCGCACGGCTCGCACGCGAAGATTCTGCCTGAGCGCATTCTGTTGCGGCCGCGACGCCATGGAAGTTAAGTAATCCGCTTCGAGGATTTGCCGGAAGAGCGACGTCCACTTCCGCCTGGACCTGCGCCATGGACACAGCGGGCTTGCGCCGGCCGAACACGTGCAGCCACATGAGTTTGTCTTGCGAGTGGCCCATGAAGTCGTGCAGGCCGTCCCAACCTGGCATGACGAGCGGCTGCATGAGCATCGGAATCCATAGATCAGGATCTTGACCTACTGTTTCACCGCGGAAACCGGGCGCGGCAACACCGATGATTACGAGAGTTGCGCTATGAATGCGGATCGTTGTTCCGAGTACGGAAGCACTACCGCCGAACCTCCGGCGCCAGTAGTTATAGCTGATCACGGCATAGGCGTCTCTTCCTGCGCCCGTGGCATCGCGTCCCATGAACATGCGTCCGATAGCGGCTTGAACACCGAAAACACTGAAATAGTTTTCACTTACTAAGCGGCCGCGTGCTTGTTCTTGTGGTCCCCCTGCCAGCCGAACCGGCAAGCGCTGGAGAGATATCTGGGATGCACAGACGCCAGATAAGGTTTTCGTACGATCCCGTAAACGTGTAAATTCCTCATATCCAAGTAGGGTTCGTTCTCCGGTGAGCACGCCGCCCAGAACCATGGATGCATTCGGATCTGTCACCATCAGCAGTTCGTTTGGATTGCGAACCGGCAGAAGTTTGAGAAGCGCAGCATTGACCACGCTAAAAACGGCAGTGTTTACGCCAATGGCAACGGCCAAAATGCTGACGGCAATGGCGGTCGAGCTTGGGGTCTTGACCAAGATTCGGATAGCTAAACGAATATCGTAGGGCACGCGAGTTATTCCTTTAGCGAAGATGGTTTGAACAACACGCCTCCGAATAATGGCCGATATCAGTTTCGGTTGTTGCTATGCGCTATCGCTGTTATCGATTGGACTCCGAGTAACCCAGGAGAGTTCCCGGCCAGAAAGCCGTTGTCACCAGTCACATCAGTAAGTGCGCAGAAGAGCTCTTCGGCTTCAGCCCGGCATGAGAGTCTTGGATGTCGGCTGCGGCACGGGCACTGACGCGTTCGAGATTGCCACCTTAATCCGTACCGGCGGTTTCGTCACCGGCGTAGATCTCAGTGAATCCGTGATCACCGAGGCCCTGCGCCGGGCGGCCGGATGGTGGTTCACGACTTTGACTGGGAAAGCCAGTTCTGCGACTCCCGCTACAAGGACATCACCCGAAATAGCACTTTCCTTTTGCGACGGCATGAAGAACGGCTAGATCGGCCGGTGTCTTCCGCGCCTCTTTCGGACGCCGGAATGAAGGACGTAGCGCTCTCCTTACGCACTGTCACGATCGCCTACGAGTTCCTCCAGCTCCTTCCGGGCAGCGGCACACTCTCGAAGACGGAGGCCGATGTGTGGTGGACGGATTTAGCTCGGGCCGCTGCCGAAGGGACATTCCTTTACGGGATGACCGCTTTTATCGTCGCCGGCGTAAAGGCGTGAGCACAAGCTGGCGCAGCAGATCGCATCGGCATCGTTTCCGGATTGTCGTCCTATGACGTGCAAACCGCACCTTGAACGGCTTCTATGGCTCGCTTCGAGAACAAGGGTCTGAGCTTGACGAGCCGGATGCTGCTACTGAGTCGCGGCAGCGCCCTTCAGGAAATTAAGCAGAGCTCTGTGGAATCGATCTGGCGCCTGTATCTGGGGCGCATGTCCGAGGTCCGCAAATTCCACGAGTTGAGCGTGAGGGATCTCGGCCGCAGCCCTTTTCCCGAGGACCGGATAGTTGCCCAACGTGGCGCGGACATCTGCAGGGGCCGTATCCTTTCCGATAGCAGTCGTGTCCTTATCCCCGATCATGAGCAGAACTGGCACTTCCAACTTATGAAGCTCATAGATAACTGGCTGCGTATAGATCATGTCGTATAACAGCGCTGAATCCCAGGCGACCTGTGTCCGTCCCACACCCCGATACATTCCGGCCAGCATCTGCACCCACTTCTCGTACGCTGGTTTCCAGGTGCCGGCATAGTAAGTTGCACGCTCATAGGAGCGAATTCGCTCCGCAGTAGTTTGCAGCTCACGTTTGTACCAATCGTCAACACTCTGCCACGGAACACCTCGGGCTTTCCAGTCTTCCAGGCCGATTGGGTCTACGAGCACCAGTTGCTCGACCTCTGATGGATACATCAAGCTATACCGAACGGCCAACATGCCTCCCGTGGAATGACCGATCATGATCGCCCGCGGTATTCCGATAGCGTGCAGCAGCGCATGAGTGTTAGCAGCAAGTTGCTGAAAGCTGAACTGATATTGTCGTGGTTTACTCGATTTGCAGAAACCGATCTGATCCGGTGCGATCACCCGGTAACCGGCTTGCGTCAGAGCCATTAGAGTGGACTCCCAAGTAGCTGCACAGAAATTCTTTCCGTGTAGCAGCACGGCTGTTCGTCCGTTTGGTTTCGATGGTTTCACGTCCATGTAAGCCATCTCGAGCGGCTGACCCTGTGACTCGAACTTATAAACAGTGACGGGCCAGGGGTAAGAAAACCCTTCCAGGCGCGGGCCGTACGCCAGCCCTGCATCGGACGAGGATGCTACTGTCCCGGTCTGTGGAGATCCCTGCGGCACCAAACAAAGCGACAGCACAAACGCCAGCAATAGCGGGCCACGTTTGATCTTCATGGCCTCACTCTAACTCGGGTGTTCAGGGATGGCGCGCCCGGTTGTTTCTGTCCGACCGACGATTTGCAGAGGGCAAAGACACTCGCACGACGCCGCTGAGCAATCCGTCGCTGGCCTTTTCTTCCGTCTACTGATAGGGTATTTGTTTCCAGGAAGAGTATTTCGATGCAAGCTGCGGAACTCATCGCACCCCGTACATTCCGACTTACTGACATGCCGATTGAAGATCCGGGACCGGGCGAAGTGCAGGTGCGGATCGAGGCCGTCGGCATCTGCGGGTCCGATCTGCACGCCTACTCCGAGGGCGGTGTCGGCAGCACTCCGAATGTCTACCCGATGGTCCTCGGGCACGAGCCAGCAGGAAGGATTATGAAAACGGGCCTCGGTGTTAGTGGACTCTCTGTGGGCGACCGAGGGGCACTTGAGCCCGCCCTTTACTGCTATCACTGCGAGTTTTGTTTGAGCGGTCACCACAACGTGTGCGCGAACATTCGCTTTCTGAGCAACCCTCACCTTCCTGGCTTTTTCCGTGAACTTGTCAACTTACCCGTCGCGAATTTTCTTCCCATCCCGAAGGGCATGTCTTTCGACGAAGCGACTCTAGCCGAACCTCTTGCAATTGCCCTGCATTCCCTCCGTTTGGCGTCAATCCGCATGGGCGAAACGGTAGCGGTGATCGGTGCGGGACCGATCGGGCTTTTGACGATTGCCGCACTGCGAGCCGCCAAGGCGGCACGAATTTGGGCAGTAGAACCCTTGGCGCATCGCCGCGAGTTGGCGCGGTCAATTGGGGCTAGCGTTGTGACCGGGCCAGTTCATGCCGCTGAGGAAATCCTCAGAGATACGGGACATCGCGGCGTGGACTGCGCAATTGACTGTGCCGCCGGAGAACACACCACGGATCAGGCGATTCGATTAACTCGCAACGCCGGTCGTGTCGTACTCACAGGTATTCATTCGACGCCCTTCATACGCATGGATGGCTCAGCGATGAGGCGCAAGGAACTCACCATCTTCAACGTGCGCCGATCGAACCACGAAACCCAAGAGGCTCTGCAGCTACTCGACGCAACATCCTGAGTGGTTTGCACCGCTGCTTACACACACGAGGAAGATCGAGCAGATCGATGAAGCCTTCGCGATCGCGAGCCAATACCGCGACGGCGTCGGAAAAATGATCGTCAAGACCTAGGGACCGCGAGAGCCGCCGGGACACCTTGAAATGACGCATCGTCTACTTTCATCGTTGTTAAATGATGCACGTGCTTAAAAACATCCGGCATACCGGCGATTGAGCCCTAACCAGGGATGTCGCCTGGACTGTCTGGTCTAATTACCGGATTCCCGACAACCCAGGAGTTCACTGATGGGTAAACATGCCCGTCTCTGTTGTTGTGAAGCGCTATGGACGAAACCGGCGTTTCGCGCGGTCGAAGATTTTATAGCAAGAGGATGCTGTCGCAAGCGCAAGCATGATCCCCATTGTGAGCGCCAACTTCGGGCCACGATAGGCAGACAGCGGTGTAAACGCAATTAATGCTGCGTCATTATCAGCAGCCCACCCCAGACGCAGAAGACAGTAGAGCTTTCACCGCCCTTTGGGACCAAGGCTTGTGTGGCAACCATGATTGCCAATTTGCGATGTACCAATCTCGGGCTTGTAGTACATGCGTCTGGAAAACCAGATGACGTAAGCTCCGATCATTGAACACAACACGAAGGACAGGATGGGATGCTGCTTGGCATTCATTGTGCTAACAGCTCTATCAACTGAAGCGATTCTCGATTGCCAGGATAACGGGCAACTCGTCGATTGGACGGGCAAGCCGGGTGACAATCACGGTGGCTATTTCCAATTGACGGTTTGCCGACGGCTCGGCAACAATCTTAAAGCCTACCCTTTATGAGATGACAGGAAGTTTGGGTTAAAAGCCAGCTAAGATCATCCCGACACCGATCAGAATGAATAAGCATCGCATGTAGAAGATCTGCCACGACGGCTTCGTGACGATCTTTCCTCTCCAAGCTCCTTTCCATGTCCGGCTGTCTCGCATTCTCGTGTCTTTTCTTAGCAATCCGTGCGCCACGAACGCTAATCCGTCCGCGATCATTAGCCAGCGCCACAGATCGTGCAGAGTCCATATTGGCAGTTGAATGAGAAGCGCCCTCAGCTAGCGCCACCTTATTTCGTTCTTTGAGTCTTGTCGCGCAAAGGACCCGTCTTGAAAGGGCACAGCTTCAGCAACGATTCGTTCCTGTGTCGCCGACAAGGGGACCGTGCGACGCCGCTCACCCTATGCCGCGCCGTTTGTTGCCATCGATACGGTATGCCGAGTGGGTCTGACAAAACCAGCGATTTACCAGGCGGACATCAAATCCCCTGCGGATCTTCCATCTCCGCCCAGTGGAGCGCTTCCGCCCGTTCCTCAAAGGAGAGATATTGGAGGATCTTGCCGTTGCGAAACAAGAATCCGTCGGCAAATCGTCCCTCAACCCAATCAGTTGCGCCTTGAAGGCGCACCCGAGCATGGAGGTATACGACAGCCCTGTCTCCACTCACCAGGAACTTCTCGGGCTCGCAAGTTCCTTCGGCCCAAGTACCACGCCCTTTGCGGACGTGCTCCTGCACTTCCCCGATGCCACGGTAGGTACCGGGGGTCGGGAAGCCCTCCGGCTCAATCCGCACGATGTCTGGATGAAAATCTTTGATCATAGCTTCCATATCATTGCGATTCACCGCCTGGAAGAATTGTTTGAGGGCTACCGTTTCGGCGCTCATAGCTCAACTCCAGCTTAAGCACTCCGTTTGCGTTCTATGACGCACTCGGCGTGGATCGCGTCGAAAGTCGCAATGTGTTGCGGGTTTTCGAAATGCGGCGACTTCTACCCGAGACGAGTCCGGCGCTTTGGGCGAGCTACGGCTATCCGAACAGAAGGCTGCGTGTGTACCGACACTCGCCCTTGCGTGAAGTTCGGACCGCGAACGGTAGTCGCTGCCTAAGGGTTCGTCGCGGGCTCGAAATGCATGCCGCGCAGGATTCCATCCCTTCCATCTTGGGCTGGTTTGGCCGCAAATTGGATCGTCACTTTCCTGCCGTCTTCTGCCCCGCAGTAGAATTCCGGGTTGCCGCCTTCAATCAGCACGTGAGATGGATCGGGCAGCGACACGCGAACATTCGATGAGGTGCCACCGACCTCGAATCCCGTGATTGCGCCCGAGCTGCATTCGACTTTGCCCAGCCGACCTGTTACCGTTCGGATCTGGTCACCAAGCTCTATGAATGGATTCCAGCCGGTTGCCCCGTGCGGCTTACGGCTTGTGATTATCCGCAAATTGTCCTGACTATCGCGAACGAATTGGACCGTCATGTCGGTTTCGGTATCCAGTTCCATCAAGCCTGCGAGGCGCCGTTCGTCACTCGTCGCGGCGAACGCAATCGCCTTCTCTGCGGCAGCCTTAGCTGCGGGTCTCTGTTCGGTTCCGAGCAGTGCGGACGCCATCGTGAGCCAATAGGTATAGGCTCGCGCGCGGAGCACGGATCGCATGGCGCGTAACTGCTCGAGCGCGGCGGCGTGGTTCTGCCGGCCACTTTCGAGAAGGGCCAACCTGAAGCGAGCATCGTCGTAACCGGGTTTTAGTTCGATGGCTCGCCGTAGTGCAGCAGCAATCTGATCGTCAGGAGCGTGCGCATTTTCAAGCAGGGTCGCGTATTCGTAGCAGAGCACCGAATCTTTCACGCCGAGATCGAAGGCACGCTTCCACTCGAGAATCGCCTTGACTTCGTCGTGTTTCCGTAGCGCGATAGAGCCTAGCGTGGCGGCAATGGCGGGATCGGAAGTGCGCCCGATCTGCAGCGTTCGGTAAACAGCTTGAGCGCGGTCGAGATCGCCCGATGCCAACACCAGGGCGGCCAGCACGGAGTCGGAGTCCGCCTGGTTTACCCGCGAAGCACGAAGATGCTGATCGCGAGCAGGTATGCCGGGCAGAGGTACCACGGATTTCGGAGTATCGATCCAGGCCCGCAGATCAGACTTGATAGTCTCGACCGAACGCCCATAGAGAGACGCGAGCGCTGGTGCCTCAATTGTGCCTGAGTTGAAAGCTGCCCAGAGTGCTCCTGCTTTCCGGCTGTATGGCGGCGAGAAAAGGAGCATGTGCGTGAGTTCCCAACTCTCGGCATAGAAGACGCCCGCATCCTCGCGACGGGAGCGAAGAGGATCATCTTCGTCCATCGTAAGCAGTTGCTCGAGCGGAATGAGAGCGCGCGTCCGGAGGACCTGGGAGCGGGCCGGAAGGTCACCGCCCATGAGCGATTCACGCGGTGTAATCTCCAGACTTGAGAACACCTCCGCGATCCCTTCAGCAAACCAGGGTGAGAGATGAACGCCGGCCGAGTGCAGGACAAGATGGGCGTATTCATGTGCAAGCGTGCGGGGGCGGTTCGGTCCTGCGGGCGCAAGGACGATATAGTTGATCGCTTCGGAGCCGACGAAAAACGCATCCGCGGATGAGCGAGGGCGGAAAGAAGCATACGCCGACGTGGTTGCGAATTGGAGTACTCGGACAGGGCGGTCGTGTTCCAGCCGGGCATGCACTCCGAGCGCTCCGGATGTGAGGAAGAATGCTCGCAACTGCTCGAGAGTCAGCGCGATCGAGTCGCCATCGCGCTCACCGAGTTGGGAGTAAACATGGAAATGAGGGCTGCGGACCAGGGTCCATCCGTCATCGGATCCGCGGCAGCCGAGCGGTACAAGAAGAGCCAGCACCAGGGCGGCAAAGTACTTCACGATGAAAACGATACCAGGATTGTCTCAGGCAGGAACAGGGATCGGCGTGACGGATCAGCCGAGCTTTTCGATAATGGCGTGCCACTCGGCTTGGTCCGAAATTCGCTCACTCAATGGAACATTCCAAGGCGTGAGCCAGACCGTCTCTGAGGTAGGCTCGCTATCGAGACCGCTGTAAAGCATCTTCAACGTGCCGACTTTCGGGAACGAGAACTTAGATTTGCGGATCGAGAAGGGTGCGTGCGACGGTAGTGGCCACCAATTTGAACGGACTGCCATATCTAACCGATGCTTGGAAGCGTCGGAGAGTTTCGACTGGAACGCCTTTCTGCTCTGTTCAATCCGGCACGTCCGGACCTCTGCATATGAGCTTGAAGAGAAGAGCGCTCTGGAAGCTAGATGTGATGCTTGGGTGGGGTCTCACGAAAACGTACGACAAAGCAGTGAACACGCATCGGCAAATTCAGAAATCTCGCCATCCAGTTTTTCGCAACCAGTCTTCGTATCCCTTCAACCAGCGTTCGTATTCTGCGAGTGACTCAGAAGTTACCTCGCTTTCATCAGGATCATCCTCAACTGGAGGCATTCCCATCGAGATCCGACGATCATTCAGAGTTTCCGGACACTCGGTCTGCCATCGACGGTAATGACCATCGGGACATAGCAGGGACTGGGTACCGTATCTCTGAGGACGACCCTCAAACATGGCGATCCGGTCGAACAAATATGCTTCGTGAGCGGCGGGCACTCTCGCTTCGCTGACGCATTCTTGTACTTGCTCCAGGGCTTGCCATTGGAAATCGGGATCACTAATGGCGTGCTGCGACTATTAACCAGGCCGCTGATGTGCCCTCGTCACCTACCAGCTCGCGATCAGGCCAGCCGTGCTTGGCGATGATCTCTTTGAGCCGAAATGTGTTTTTGCGGTGCAAAGCTTCCATACGCGGCGCATAGCCGCCCTCCAGTTCCCCGCTTTCAAGCAGCTCCTGGCGTAACCGGCGATCCTCAGTCGCCATGGCCTTCAGCTCTTCCCGCAGACTCTCGTCCATTAATCCCAGACTGCCACGACGTGTATGGGAGGCGCGTTGCAGCTTCCGCTCTTGCTTATGATTCCAGTCGTACTCGTTGCCTGCGTTACTACGCATGCTTGCGATACCGGTCATCGCCGTGCTAGCGTCGAGCAATTCTCGTGAACAGCGAAAGACTGGGTACGGCCACAAATGCCGGCGCGGCTGTCGACCATCCAAAGGCAAAGGCTGGTCTCCGCCGCGAGCTCAGCGTTCGCGATTTGACCCTTTTCGGAATCGTCTCTCTCATAGGAGTGCGATGGATACCAGCCGCCGCGCACGCCGGGTCCGGAAGCATAGTTTCGTGGCTGCTCGCGGGCCTCCTCTTCGGCGCTCCGCTAGCAGTCGCCGTAGCGGCGCTGATGTCGAAGTATCCCGGACCTGGAGGTCTGTATACCTGGACGGCGAATGATTTCGGGCCGGCCCATGGATTCATGGCCTTCTGGGTGTATTGGGTCGGAATAGCGTTCCTGTTCCCAGGCGCAGCGGTCTTCTATCTAAGCTCGAGCGCATACACGTTTGGCCATGCCTACGCTCATCTGGCAGATAGCCGGGCCTTCATCATCTGTGGTTCGCTTGCGGCAATCTGGATTGCGCTCGGCAGCAATCTCGTCGGCCTGAAAACAGGCAAGTGGACCGAAAACTGTGGCGCGATCGCCGTCGGCATGCTCGGTATGTTGCTGATTGTGGCAGCGGCGGTGCACTGGAACGAGCACGGTTCGGCCACCGCTCTTCATTTAATCCCCAAAATGGACCAGGGCGGCGCATCATTTTGGGCCGCGATGGCATTTGGCATGACCGGGGCGGAATACTTCGGAATGATGAGCGCCGAAATCCGTTCTCCGGAGCGAACGGTGAAACCTGCGCTGTGGCTAGCCACCGCATTCGTCGTGATTTTTTACGCAACGGCGACGCTCGCTTTGCTCGTGCTCCTGCGGCCGGAAATGATCAGTGATATGCGCGGCATTGCCGACGGAGGCGAAGCGGTGGCCCGTATCTTCGGCGCCCCCTGGGCTTCTGTTTTGATTGGGCTTCTGCTGCTCACCAACGCTTTCGGTTCACTGGGAAGCATGGGAACCGCCGTTTCGAGAATGCCGTTTGCGGTAGGTGCTGACCGGCTGCTGCCGGATGCGTTCGGACGCATTCATCCGCGCTGGCACACGCCTCATATTGCGTTGATAACTCTGGGCTCGGTGGCTTCCGGACTGCTGATCCTGTCCCAGTTAGGCGACACGGTGAGCGTTGCTTATCAAGAAATCGTGTCGCTGACATTCATCGGAGGCTTTCTTCCCTATATCTATATGTTCTTGAGCACCTGGAAAGCCCGGCGCAAGGTGGCTGCTGCCATTGGTCTTAGCGTCACACTCTTCTGCCTTGTGTGCAGCGTCATGCCGACGGCGGAGGTCAAGAATGTCTGGTTGTTCGAAGGGAAGTTGGCGCTGGGGACGGCCGCGATGATCGGTTCGGGCTTACTGCTCTACGCGCGAGGCCGGGCGAGGGCAGGCATGATTGCTCCCGAGCAGCCGCCGCCCGTCTTGCTGGATTCCGTCGCGAACTGATAAAAGCGGCGATCGGGCCATCTCCACAGTTCCGTCTACACTTTGCATCCGATCAGATGCATTCGAAATCGATCGTGCGATCGAACGGCGTAAAACCAGTCAAATAGACACTGGGGCCTGCAAGCTTCGGCTCGGCCCCACGAACCTGTGTAAACATGTGCTCGCCCATGCCGGGTCCAAAGCGAATCTGATTCTTCGCGCCGCGGTACAAGCCTTGGCCGTCCTGCAGCACCCAGGAATCGGGAGCGATCTTCGACTTCACGCAGCCTTCGATCTGGCCGCCTTCGCGGAAATTAATTTCGACCGCGAGTGGAACGTCCGCAGTTCCTCCGGCCTGCAGACGCAGCCGAAAGCCTTTGGATGTCTCCGTAACGGTGGCTTTCTGCTCCAGACTGCAGACTTGAGACTGTTTTCGTTGGGCGCGGACCGCACTCCAGTCGGCTGACTTCACAACGTGATCGACAGGCTGGTAATAGGGAGCACGCAAAGTTTGAGTCAGAACGTAGGCCGATCCTTCTCTTCGTCCCTGCTCCGGAATGAATTGACCCTTTCCGAAGAAGGCTGACGCGAAACGTACCGCGTTGATGACCGCATCGCCATGCCGCAAGGAGAAGAAGCGGCTGTTGCCGCTCAACATGGTGGTTGCGCTTGTTTCCTGACGGCGAACACGAACAATACCTAAGTCCGGAAAGGCCTTCTCATAGTTCGCCGGCAACTTCTCGCCCGGAGGCAGCGATGCGGTGAGGATCGGATACTCCAGCATTGCCGGGAGCGTGGCGTTTTCGGGTGTTAGCGATTCGGCTAGCGTAGCCAATTGGCGGTCTCCGTCGGTCAGCGCGACATAGCGCGCGGCAAACCAGTACCGGCCGGCATCGCCTCGCGTGTTGACATCCTGCCGGCGCGAAATCTCGGTGACAACCTCGCCGTCACCGTGCAGCAGGTACAACAAGGCATGCAGGTTCTTTCTGACAGGAGCTAACAACTCCGGACGCTTGAGCTTTGCCGAGAGCACGAGAAACGCGCGGTCGCAGACGACGTTGTAAGTCAACATGCTTCGCTCCGTAAACTGTCCGTCGGCATCAATATCGATGCCTTCGCTTAGCCACTGGTCGATTCGCTTGACGTAACGCGGGTCGGGGAATAGTTCGTTGATCTGTGCGAGCGCGGAAGAGATCACCCAGCGATGGTTGGGCGTATGAATGCCGCCGACCGTCAGTCCCGCTCCGGCCTTCTGTAAGAAGGGCTGCAGGATCCGAACGGCTTCTTCGTTTCCGTACATCCGAGCAATCGCGGCGCCGGACGCCACACTGTGGACGACAAAGCCGGTGTCAGGTGGCGAATTGAAGTTGGTCGAAAGTAACGAGATGAATCCATCCGGGCTTTGGGTCCGTTCTAGGAAGCCGGCAGCCATGCGTATTCGTTGCAGAAGCTCGGAGTTGCGGAAAAACCGGGACTTCGGACAGACCAGCGATGCGCTGAACGTTTCGATAATCTGCGCGGCGCTGCCGGCGCCATGCAGCCCCGCCTCGTCCGGATACGATCCGCGCCAGCGGCTTTTCTCATTCGTCTCCTGCCGTTTCAGCAAGGATTCTACGGACGCGTCGTTGCGCGCTATAACCGCGGAGTCGATGTTTGTAGCGTTTGGAGCCGCCACAGCCAGAGTAGCGGCAGTTCCGATCAAAACTTCCCGTCTCGTCATGACCCTAGAATTCGAGTCGAAGCGAGACTTGCCCTTGCCGCGGTGCAGTGGCCTGGCTGCTGATTTTCCCGAAATTCGCCGCGCTGATGTTCGACGCCGGGGCCGCGAAGACAACCCGGTTGAAGACGTTGAAGAACTCTGCCCGGAACGTGAGCGAAATGTTCTCGGCGAGTAGTGTCCTTTTGCTCAGCCCGACGCTCTCATTCTTAAACGCGGGAGCACGCAGGTTGGAGTATTCGCGCGCCGCGGTGCCAAATGTAAACGGCGCCGGCACCTGGAAGGCCGCCGTGTTGATCCAGGAATTGACCGCGGGGTCAAAGTGATCGAAGCTGTTCTGTAGCGGAACACCCGCCACCACGTTGGGGCGCAGCGTCGAGTTGAACAGCGGCAGCGTGTTGTTCGCTGTCAAAGGAATCGGGCGGCCCACCTGATACTGGGCGATGCCGGTAATCATCCAACCGCCGAGTACCCGCGAGGGAACGCCATGAGACAGCATTGACTTGCCCGGCCCGAACGGAAGTTCATAAACAACATTCGCCGCAAAGATGTGTGGAACGTCGTTGCTGCTGAGAGCCTTCTCAAGCTTGCGGTTGTAATAGGTCTGCCCGGAAGGACCGCCGCCGGCAAGAATGTCGCTGTCTGAGATTGTCTTCGAAAACGTGTAGGCGACAAGAAACGTGACGCCCTTAGAGAAACGCTTTTCTGCCTTCGTTTGCAGTGCGTGATAGGTAGAGTTTCCGTTCGGGTTCGCCTGATCGGCAATCGAAAGGAATTGCGGATAAGGGCGCAGTGCCTGAGCGACCGTCCCTTTGAAACCGGCGTAAGGGAGCGGAATTCCGGCAGCGATTGCCGCGGCAGACGTAATCGATTGGGTCAGTAAGCTCCCATACCGCAGATAGCTGGGATCCAATTGGTTCAAGTCGATCAGATTGTTTCCCAGATGCGTACCCTTCACACCGACGTAATTCGCTTCGCCCAGAATGGAGCCCGGCAATTCCTGTTGGAATCCGAAACTCCAGTTGTGGGAATAGGGAGCCCGCCCGTCGCTCCGTAAGATCGTGTTGACGGCTGAGCCGTTCGCCACAGTCGGACTAATGGTCGATGTAAGGAGTCCCGGCGGAAAACCTGTGTCCCAATTGAGCGCCGGCGTTGCCCCTGCGTCGAGTGACGCTAACGATTGGCTCGGGTTGAATCCGTACGAAAAGTTTTGTGACGCACGCAGGCCGGCGTTGGCATTTCCGAGTCCGTAATAAAGGCCGTAGCCGCCCCGCATCACTGTTTTCGGCGTGATGCTGTACGCGAAACCCGCGCGAGGTCCAAAGTCACCGAGGGCCGTATCCGCGAAGCTGCTGCGTCCATTCCGTCCCGGTCCATTACCCAGGAAAGCAACTGCACCCAAGCGTCCGCCTGCCCCGGGATTCGCAACGGTCGGATCGAATGCCGAAATGTTGTCGAACGCTTCCCGTTTCGGCCAGTAGATCTCATAACGGAGCCCGAGGTTGACGGTGAGCTTCTTGTTCACGCGCCAGTCATCCTGGGCAAAAACCGCCAGGTAACGATAGCGATCGCCCGGCACAACCAGCAGCGTCTTGTTTGTCGCGGTATCCGGAAGGCCCAATAAGAAGCTGGCAAATGCGTTACCCGAGTTGCCGGCGTTGCTCGCGAGCGCCGTCTCGTTGGAGTTGAAGCCAAAGGTACCCTGCGTCCCTGCGAAATCGGCGCCATTCGTGCGCAGCCAGCGGGCATCGGCGCCGAACTTGAAGGAATGATTTCCACGCGTATGGCTCACGGTATCGGTGAATTCAATGCTGTTGTTCACCTGCTCCCCATCCGTTTTGGTCTGGTCGGCGAGCGTCGCGAAACCATTCGTGAACGTCACCAGCGGGAACGCATTGCCATATCCGGTGTTCACGCCCGAGAGTCCCAGCTTCGTCGGCCAGTCCTGATCCGCGGAAAGCTTGTGCCAGATCTGGGGCTCTCTCGTCAAAGCGGCCGTGAAGTGGTTCAGGGTCGAGGGCGAAAACACATAATCGTGATTGAGCCGGATCCAAACAGCCGGCCGGCTCTGATTGAGAGCGCTGCTCAAAGGATTCGGAAGCAGCAGCGGATCGATATTGTTTTCGCGATTGATATACGTGAACACGGAGAGCCGGTTGTTATCCGTGAAGTTGTGGTCGACTTTGAAGTCGTACTGATTGCGATCGAACGTCTGCGCTCCGACCGTCAGAAAATTGTTGGTCAGGTTTCCATTCGTTGGCGTGGGAAGAAGCGGAAGAATGTTCTGCGATACTTTGCTGAATCGCTGCGCCGGAATCTGATTGTTCGGGAACGGATCGCGTACGGTCACGCCGTTGACGACGTGCGCCGTAGTCGGATCGTAAATAGGCACCCGGGCCCCGTTCTTATCGACGAGCTGTGAGAAGTCGCCATTCTTGAACGAGGTTGGAGGAACGCTGACCAGCGAGTTGGTTGAACCCGCACGATAACGGAAGCCGCTGTACACAAAATAGAAGAACGTGCGATTGCGTCCGTTGTAGACCTTGGGAATGTAAACCGGCCCTCCGATATCAACACCGAACTCATTCTGCCGGTTTACTGGCGTAGCCGTGGCAAAAAATCCGCGGGCGTCGAACACGTTGTTGCGAAGGTAGTCATAGGCCGCGCCGTGGAGTTGGTTGGTTCCGGACTTTGTCGTAAAGATCTCGAACCCGCCACCCGTTCTTCCGTACTCCGCGTTGAACGTGCTGCTGACAAGTTTAAATTCGCCGATTGCCTCGACAGAAGGATAAGTCGCCAGTGTTCCGCCGCTCTCCGGTCCCGTGGCGGTGGCTCCGTCGAACATCACTTCCTTCGCACGGGAGGGCGATCCATTGATCTGCGTGTTTCCCGTATCGCCAGTCACGCCCGGCGTCAACAGGATGAAGGATTCCGGATTGCGAACGTTGCCCGAAATGGCCAGGGGCAACGCCAGGACCTGTGCCGGCGCAATCACCGTGCCCGTCATCGCAGTGGAACTGTCCACAGGCGTGGGGGTCGACGTTACTTCGACGGTCTCGCTGATTTGCCCCACGGTCAGCGTGAAGTTGAGCGCCCGAGTCTGTCCCAGCGTGATCTCCACTTTCTGCTCCGACAACTTGCTGAAGCCGGCTGCTGAAACGGTCACATCGTAGTTGCCGAAGGGGAGCGCTCCTAGTAAGTAACTGCCGTTATCCAGGCTTTTTGTTGTGCTCTTAACTCCGGTTGCAAGATTCAGCGCTTGCACATCTGCGCCCGGAATACCCGCGCCCGAAGGATCAGTGACCTGCCCGGAGAGAGCTCCCCGGTCCGACTGCGCGAATGCGCATACAGAAATTACAAAGAAAATTAGAACAGCGCGGTTCATGTACAAAGCCTCGTCTGGAGAAGTATCTCACCTGGACGGCATCATTGTCCCGCTGTTCCAACAGTTCCTGATCACCCTCTCTCTCCGCTTCTGTCCGATCAATCAGGCGCTAACCGCAAAGAGTCTTCCGGATCCCCGGCGCGGTGGGTTCTATCGTAGAGAGATGGCTTACTGTGTATGACACTAGCGATCTCAGACGACCGAAACGTCGACATTCAGCCTGAGAGGAGTCGTATTTGTCTTTTTGCAATACACAAAATGAGCCGGGTTCCACCTGCAATCTTCCGCAACGGCACGATGTTCAAAGTTGATGTGAACTGAGTGCACCTTTTTTCCTTTCGTTTTCTGTTGCTGCGTCACGGCTACTTGCTTGTGTTCTTCTACGTTTTTGCCGTGGCGCTTGGAGTGCCTCTTCCGGCTGACCCGCTGATTCTGGTCATGGGCGCCATGGTCGGCAACGGTGAGTATCACTTCGTCCCGGTGCTGCTGTCTGCCGTGGCTGCTGCGCTCATTGGCGACACGTTGTGGTATGAACTCGGACGTTTCAAAGGCCGCTCAGTCCTCGCATTTCTTTGTAAGTTGTCGCTAGAACCCGACACATGTGTGCGAAAGACGGAATCGACTTTTGCCAAACGCGGCGCTGGTGCTCTCGTCCTGGCAAAGTTCGTCCCCGGCATGAGTCTTGTGTCCGTTGCGCTAGCCGGTGTCAGCAGGTTTTCATACTGGCGTTTTTTGCTCGCCGATGCAGCGGGCTGTTTTCTTTGGGCGGCCACATATCTGTCGCTCGGCCGTATCTTCTACCGCCAGGTAGACTCGGTGGTTTCCGCCTTGGGACTGTTCGGCCGGCGAGCTGGCCTGATCGTCCTGCGTGCTTCTTGCTCTTTACATCTCGGTGAAATATCTCCAACGTTGGCGCTTCATGCGCAAGCTGCGTATCAATCGCGTGACGCCCGAAGAGGCTCATGCCTTGCTCGAAAGCGGTGAGCCGATCACAGTTGTCGATTTGCGGCACGCTGCGGAAATAGAGCGCGATGGCATGAAGATCGCCGGTGCCCGGATTCTCCGGCCGGATGAACTACGGTCGCGCTCCCATGAAATCCCGGAAGATCAGCAGATTATTCTCTATTGCACTTGACCGAACGAAGCCAGTAGCGCCCGTGTGGCGCTCCAACTGAAAAGGGCCGGGCTCCGGAGAGTCCGGCCATTAGCGGGCGGTTTCGAGGCTTGGCGGAAGCTCGGTTATCCGGTAGAGCCTGTCGAGGCGACCCGGGATAACGATGTTACTTCTTTAACTCGATCATGATCGCTTCAAACGGAATGTCCTGCAGGTTGTCTTCTTTGTGAACAACCGGCCCGCTGAAGGACGCGTCGCCGGCTTTGTGCTTGGCCTCCTGGACCTTTCCATCCGAAGACGTCATCCGGGTATCCTGATCGCTTAAATTCACAACGACGCGATTTAGTGTGTGTTCATGCTGCGGAACGCCGGAGTGCGCGGGCATTCTGACGCGCGTCACCCGAACCTGATCGTTCTCAAACTCCAGATGATAAACCTTGGGAGCCACTTTGAGCGGGTCGAGCGCACCCGTTTGCAGTTTGCCCGGCTTGCCTTCGTTCTTAAGTTCGACTTCGATGATCGTCAGCGGCTCGTCGCTTGTTACTTCTGAAGTATGGCTGGCCACCGCCTTGTTGAATTGAACTTCTCCTTTTTTCAACTTGACCGTTGTAGCCTTTCCACCTTGTGGCGTAATCTCCTGTGTGCCGTCCGAAAGGTAAACCATGACGCGGTTTAGCTTATGAGAATGCGGTGGATTCTTGACGTGCGGCTTGTCGACCGCTTTCAGGACCCGCACCTGGTCATTCTCGAGCAAAGTCTGATTCTGAGCAGGGAGAAGCGACGCAGCACAGAAAGGTAGAGCTACGCACAACGCTCCGAAGTAACCTACGTTTGGCATTCGTTCAGCATATATCGTCGCCGAATGCCAAAGGAGGCGGCTCTAGTTTGCTGGCAATGCTCCCTGCAGCCTGGGCGTGCGCTCTGGGGCTTCGGAGATTTGTTGAGTGCGCACGGAGGCGGCCTCAAGCGCCATCACCACAACAGCGATCCAAAGCACGTCAGCCAGAAACAGATGGAGCATCTGGACGGCAATCGGAGCAAGTAGCGCGATATTCACAACGCCTGCAATTATCTGGGCTAAAACCAGGACGATGACACAAATCCCTGCTTTGCGTGACGGTGAGTCCTCTTCCCGTTTGAGAAGGCTTGTGGCCGCCCAGAGCAGAACCGCCGCACCGGCCAGCGCCACAACGGGATGAAACATGCGCAGCCGCAGTAGCGTGCTGGATGCGCTCGAGAAATCCTGCTGTAAGCCTGCAGCGATCGAAGCCGATGGAAAGAGTGTGTCGCCCAAAGCGGTGAGTGCTCCCGTGATGGAAACCAAAACTGATGCCGCAAGTGCCCACTGAAACTTGCCGGTCACCTTGTTCCAGGGTGCTGAACTTAGGTCTGTTCGAGCCAGCCACGCTGTGGTCGTAAACGCCCCGAGTAAGAGCATCGTGTTGGTCAAATGAGCCGAAAGGTAGATGGCGCGACCGGCCGACTGGTCGTGCGCGACATACCGGAACAACACCAATCCGGCGCCCAGAAGCGCTTCAATGAATAAGAAGATCAAGGACAGGACCGCATAGCGACGCACGCCGTGTCCCTTTGGGAAAGTACGGAAGGCCAAGAAGCAGAGCAGGATTGCGCCGATCGAATCGACGCTTGTCATCATCCGGTGGGTGAATTCTATGGCCATGGGCGCGGCCATATGCTGTGGAATCACCTGGCCGGCACAGAACGGCCAATGCGCGCCGCAGCCATCGCCAGAAAACGATACGCGCACGTAAGCGCCCCAGAGGATAACGGGAATGTTAAACGCCAGTAACGCCCAGGCAAAGATCGCAAACCGTTTCCGTCCGCCGGCCGTCATTTTCCATTTGCCCGTAAGCAAGCTACCTGCAGAATCGCGGCAGCGCTGCAGACTTCCGTGATTTGCCCGTCGAGAACCATCTGTACGGCTTCCCCGAACGGCTTCCACACTACCGTGATGTCTTCTTCCGGGTCGAGATTCAATTCAGCCTGGCACGACAAGCCCGTCGCAAGAAACAGCGTTTGTACATCGTTCGCGACTCCGTTGCAAACGTCTACAGCTCCAAGCCTGCGCCAATTCTCTGCCGTCACGCCGGTCTCTTCCACCAGTTCACGCTTTGCTACTTCAAGCATATCGGTTTCGTGCGGATGAGAGCCGCCGCGTGGAATCTCCCACGAATGACGATCGACAGAATAGCGCCACTGTCCGACCAGAACGATACGGTCTTCACCGTCGATAGCAACCACGCCTACCGATGGCCAGATCTCGATGACACCGTAGATACCCGGATTCCCATCCGGGCGAATTACCTGATCCTCCCGCACTCGAATCCAACGATTCTTGTAGACTTCTCGCGAGGATTTTGTCTTCCAGGGACTAACTTGCAAAACTGTTATGCCGCTTCCTGACAGATGCCGCCGAGGACATCAAAGTCGACGTTTCCGCCAGAGATCAAAATGCCGACGGACTTGATCTCGGGAGAGAGTTTGCCGTGAAGCACAGCAGCAGCCGCCACCGCGCCGCTTGGCTCGGCCACAATCTTCATTCGTGATAACAGGAAGCGCACCGTCGCTTTTATTTCCTCTTCCGTTACCGTCAACACTTGCTGAACGAGATGTTGGACGATCGGGAACGTCATCGTTCCCGGAACAGGTGTCCGAAGTCCATCGGCAATCGTCGGAGGAGGTGCGATTTCAACTCTTTCTCCCCTTTGCAGACTCTGATACCAGTCGTTCGCCAGTTCAGGCTCAACGCCGAACACCTTGATGCCGGGCTTTAATTCTGCGGCGGCAATCAGCGTTCCCGACAGCAACCCGCCACCTCCCAAAGGAACGGCTATTCCTTCCAGTTCCGGATGTTCGCGCAATAGTTCGAGCGCTGCTGTGCCCTGCCCGGCGATGATCCACGGATGATCGTAGGACGGCAAAACAACAGAGCCGGTCTCTTTCGCGATCCTGGCGGCAATCTCTTCCCGGCTCTCTTTCTGCCGGTCGAAGAATATGATTTTCGGACCGTACGCTTTCGTCGACGCCACCTTTGCTTTGGGTGCGTCGGTCGGCATCACGATCGTGGCGGAAACGCCCAGATAAGCCGCCGCGATAGCCACCGCCTGCGCGTGATTGCCGGAAGAAAACGTCACGACTCCGCGCTTTCGTTCTTCCGGGCTGAGCGCCAGGAGGAAGTTGGCGGCACCCCGGATTTTGAAAGCGCCGCCGCGCTGCAGATTCTCACACTTGAAGAACGCTCGCGTCCCTGCGGCCTCGTCAAATAAGCGAGACGTCAGCACCGGAGTTTGCCGTGCGAGCGGCTTGATTCGTTCCGCCGCCGCCAGGATGTCGTCAAATGTGACGCTTTGTTTCGTTTCAGCTTGAGCAATCACGGCTAGTAACCTGCCTTTTTGTCCACAATGTTCAGAAGCTCCTCTCCCTTGATGAACCGGTGAAAGTTCTGGACAAAGGCAAGCACCGTCGAATCCAGCCAATCGGGATTCCGAGTGCGGTCTGTGCAATGAGGGGAAATCAGAACGTTCGGCATGTCCCACAAAGGCGAGTTCGCGGGCAGGGGCTCGTGTTCGAACACATCCAGTGCCGCGCCGGCGATCTTTTTCGTCTGCAAGGCTCGAATCAGGGCCGCTTCGTCCACCACTGGCCCACGCCCGACGTTGATAACGATTGAAGCTGGTTTCATGGCGGCGAACTGAGCGTCGCTGATCATGTGGTGCGTTTCGGGCGTTAGCGGCGCGGCGGCTACCAGTACGTCAAGTTCGGATAGCATCTCGTTCAGAGCCGATGACGGAAATATGCGGTCCAAAAGAGGATCATTTGCCGATCTCTCCGGGTTTCTTCTGGTCGCGTAAATCTTGACACCCAAAGCCTTCGCAAGCAGGGCACATTCGCGGCCAATCTCCCCATATCCAACCACGCCCATGACCTTATCGGGAAGTTGATCGACCATGAAGTCGTCCCAACGCTTCGCCTTCTGGTTATCGACCAGCCTGCGCACTTCCTTGTAGAAGTAGAGCATTCCGAGAACGGCGAACTCAGCCAGCGGTCGTTTGAAAACGCCGCGAGCGTTCGTAACAATGATCGGGCTCTCAATCAGCTCAGGAAACAGAAGTTTCTCAACCCCGGCCGACAGCGAATGGATCCAGCGTACGTGCTTGATCAGCGGCCAGATCTCCTTGAACCCGATGGCTCGTCCCACGAGGCCCGAATACAGAACGATCTCGGCGTCGGCAGCATGTTTGGACAGTGAAGCAACATCATTCCCGATGAAGACATTCGCTTGATCTTTGATCGGCTCGAGGTTCCTCAAAGCGTAGTGATCCGGTGAGCAAACGACGAGCACGTTGGGTTTTGGCATGGGCGGGGGAACAGCCCTTATTTTACGAAATGAAGCAATTAGAGACCCGGTTGTAAGCTGTATCTGGTATCTAGCCGTAAACTAGAGGTGTGGAACCTCGCTGTACCTGCGGCGCCGCCCTTGTGGATGGCGCACGCTTCTGCCATAAGTGCGGAAAGCCTCAGTTCGAAGAGGATGTAATCCGCCTCAACGAACTCGAGCAAACTTCAGCTCCGGTGCAGGCGCCGCTGCAGCCGCAAACGGTAGAAACCCCGCGCGCCCTGGTTGGCATTTCGTTCAAGAACTCTCGCGCCGTGCTGATCAGCCTGCTTGTTGCTGCCGGAGCAATGCTCTGCTTCCTTCCCATCGCGCTTGTGGCTGCTCCCTTGTTTCCGGTTTTCTTGTGCGGCGTGGGGTTTGTGGCTGTTTATATCTATCACCGTGGAGCGAAGGAGCCGCTGACCACCAGCGCCGGCGCCCGGCTTGGCTGGATGACGGGCCTGTGGATTTTTCTCGTTACCGCGGTGCTGCTGGCTATGACGGCTCTGGTCATTTCCAGCCCCGCGGGTTGGGAACAACTCCGGGCAGCCTGGTCGCAAGTACCGCAAACTTCCAAGCTCCTGGACCTCTCTCAACACGATCTGCTGGTTCAGATGCTTGTCATGCTGCCGTTTTCATTCCTGTTACTGACCATGCTGCCGGGCCTCGGAGGCATTTTAGGCGCGAAACTTTCTGCTCGGCGGCGCTAGTCCTTTAATTGTTTGCGAGTGTCTCGTTCTGACGGAAAACACCACCGCCAGAACTCTGCTCCACTGCTACCCTGAAACCCGAGTCGAATGAGTAAATCGATCCTGACATTGACGGTGAACCCGGCGCTCGACCGGATTGTTACTGTAGACCGGCTCGTTTTTGAAGACAGAGCGTATATTTTGTCGACCACTGAAGCTGCTGGGGGCCGTGGTATCAACGCTTCCCGGGTCCTTACCAGTTTCGGTGCACGAAATCTTGCGATCACTACATCCGGCCGGGAAGTTGGAAGGAAGTTTGAAGAACGGCTTGCCGAAGATGGCTTTGACAAGGAGATTGTGAAGATTCGGAGCAATATCCGGATCAACCTGACAATCTCCGACCGGCAGGGTCTCTCGGTGAAGTTGAACGAGCTGGGGCCGGAACTCTCCAGTCTGGAACAGACTCGGATCATCAAAACAGTCGAAAAGCTGCTCCCCGACTCTTCCTGGTTGATGTTGTGCGGAAGCCTTCCGCCCGGCGTCGATTCTCACCTCTACACCAAACTGATCCGGCTCGCGGAGAAACACGGCGTCGAGACTTTGCTCGATACGGATGGCGACGCTTTACTGCATGGGCTCGAGGCTCAGCCTACCATCGTCAAGCCGAATCAGTCGGAGGCCGAGCGGCTGTTGAACACGGCTCTGATCACGCGTTCCCAACTTATTGATGCCGTGCAGCACATCAAAGCGCTCGGACCGAAATCTGTCGTCCTTTCGCTTGGCAGCCGTGGCGTGATCGCCTCTACTTCGAGCGAAGGCATCCTGGAAGTAATCCCGCCCCCGATCGAAGCTGTTTCTCCCATCGGGGCCGGAGACGCTATGTCGGCTGCTATCGTTTGGGCGCTACAGAACGGAGATTCGTTCGGCGAGGCCTTGCGGTGGGGTGTAGCGGCGGGTACGGCTGCTGCGAAACTGCCCGGTATCACGCTTCCGAGCCTCGCGCAGGCGAAAGAAGTTTATCCGCTTACGCAACTCACGCGTGTCGTTGCGTAGTCGCACTCCGCTTAGTCGTACTTCTCGTAGATGATCTGTTTGCGCCCGAGCCCTCGGCGTTTTAGTTCGGCTCGTACGTCGTCCACCATCTCCTGCATGCCGCAGATGTAGACTTCCACCGTGTCGATCTCTTCGGGCGTTTTTAACCCAAGCGCTTCATCCAGATGAGCCTGCACGCGTCCGGTTCTGCCCGTCCAGGAACTGTCCGGGCGGGTCACCGTAGGTATGAACTTGAATTTTGGATATTGCTCGGCGAGTTTCTCGAACTCCTCCCGATAAAGCAGACCTTCAGGGTGGCGCACGCCGAAGAGCAAAGTCAGTTCAGGGTGAGTCCTTGGCAGATGATCCAGGAGCATGGAGCGAAACGGTGCCACGCCCGTCCCTGTGGCGACAAATACAGCTCGATGGCCAGGGTGGCGAAGCGTGAAATAGCCGAGCGGTTCGTTGAATTCAATCTCATCGCCGGGCCTGAGATCGAATAGTTGCGGAGAGACCAGGCCCTCCGGCACTCGGTTCAGGCAAAGCGCAAAGCGATTGCCATCCCGGGGCGATGCGATGGAATAAGCCCGGGTGATCTCTTTGGGCCCTTTCTTCTCCACAACAGACACAAACTGTCCCGGCGTAAACGCAAGTTTGTCTACACCGACGACTTCAAATTCAAAATGATGGACCTCGGGCGCTAGTTCCGTTTGGCCGAGTAATCTAGCCTTCAGCGTTTCACCTCTACTTATATGATGATGCTCGAAGTTTGCTCTGCGACTCGTTCCCGCTCGGGTGTCATGTGGCGTAAGAGGTCGAGGAACATGCGGCCTCGCGGCTTTCCATTCTGGTTCTGTTGCCCGATTCTATGCAGAAATACCAGGATGGCCAGGATCTCCGAATCCCTCAACTCCGGCAGCTTGTCACGCTCGCTGCGTTCCTTCTGATAGTCGGTGAGTGAAGCCGTAAAGAGGCGTTGTATAGAGAGAGCTACGCTGCTCTCCGGGCGGGTTTCGTAGACCAGGCCGGATTGGAGAGTGCGATAGGTCTGAATCAGCGACTCAAGTACCGACATTACGTCCGTGTCCTTGGCGCCGGGCGTACGAAGCGAAGCTTCGACGAGGGAATAAATGGAGAAAAGAAGCAATTCCTCGTGTTCGCGTACAAATTCTTCGGTGACGCGGATATCGGGGTTGCTGATTTGCCCTTCTGCAATCTCAACAGGCGTTTCCCGCTTGTGAGCTTCCTGCAGATAGGGGCATTCGAGTGGACAGGAGAGGGAAACTTCTCGCTCGGTTCCGCAGCATATGGTGCAGATGTCGCCGTTTACTGCAGGGCAGAAACGGCGGGCCCGGCGTTTTTGACAAATTCTACAGAGAACCGGCTCAGGCATTCGCTAATGAGTATTATCAATTGCGACTGCCTGAGCAGATCTCGACGAAGGCTAAAGCGTGACGCTTAGCGCCCTAGTTTTAATAGTGGCTTAGTAGTTCGGATACCACTTCGAACCGTCGTAACACATTTCCATTTGCCTGCCCGCAACTGCAGTAGAGGCCATAGCGATGTTTCCGGCCGTTGTTGTGGTCCAAGCCGCGTCTGGAATTAGAACAAGGCAGCCCGTGAAAGCGGTCCCGCTCACGGTAATGCTCGGGACCGTTATGGTTGAGATTGCGGTAGTTCCCGTGACGTGAGTCAATACCGCTGGTCGGAGCAATCGTAGCGGCTGAAGCCATTGCAGTTCCCACGCTCCGCTTGACCAGGTTCGCGTTCAGATTGCCGTACGCGTCAACCATGTTCCAACCCCACCACTGCATCGTGCCGTTCACGCTGTTTGTACCGGGACCAATCTGCGCTGCATTCGCCATGCCGCTGGCCATCTGAGAACCGGCACCCAGGCAAGTTAGATTGCTGCCGGTCAGAGTTGGCGATTGACAAGCGAACGCGCCGAGAGCGGTATTGCTCGACCCGGTAGTGAACCCTTGTCCGGCGCCATTGCCGAAAAAGGTGTTCTTGTCGCCGGTAAGCGCATAGCCGGCCTTAACACCGAATGTGGTGTTGTAGTGGCCGGGAACACCGCCGAAGGTGGAACTCGGACTCAGAAACTGCGAATACTGAGTCGCCATATTTCCTACGCCGGTATCGCCCATCAGGAGTGGCGGCGCGCCTTTCAGCAGCCGATGCTCCAGAACGTAGTTGTAGTAAAGGTGGCCCTTATCGTTCGGATGCACTCCATCGGATGACATCAAGCCCAGCGTATTCGCTGATGTGTACCCGCCCCACAACTCGCTGATCGAAATAAAAGCTGCATTGTTCGAAACAGCCAGAGATTGCTCGGCCGAAAGAAGCTGTGGCCAAGTAAACTGCGCATTGACGGCCGGTGTCTGATTCACCGTATTCGGCTGGTTCTCGTCGAGGAGGAGGACCGAAGGCGAAGGAGAAGTCACACCCGCGATATACGTCAACAGGTTCTGCATGTTCGATGTATAGGTCGAAAGCGCTTCATTGTTGCCGGCGTGGAAATCGTTCACGCCAAGCGAAACGATGGCAAGTTGAATACCGCCCGGGATGACGTTCAGGAAGGCGTTTTGCGTACTGGGCGAAGAACCGAAAGCTTCGCTTCGTGCTCCCGCGACAGCGACGTTATGAACGCGAACACCGGTCGAGCCGATGGTCCATTCCGCACCGTACACGTAACACTTGCCCGTGCTGGTCGGAGTGATAGTAAGCGTATGGCTGCCCAACGCAGCCGCGGCGAAGGTTGTCTTTACGGCCTGCAATGTAGTTGAAGTTGTCGCGGGAGTGGTACCTGCGACAGTGCCGTCGATAGACACCGTACATGCGCCGCTATCGGATGCACTCTGCGTGTAGACGTTTACTTTGTCTCCGTCCATCGCCATCAGTGCGAGGTTATTCGCTGTGCCGGTGGCCGAAAACAAATGATTGAAAGGACTCAGACCTGTCTGCAGTGGGCCGAGATTCGAGCCGCCTTCTGTCCACGTCCCCGTCTGGGTCCATGCGCCGACACCGTAGTACACCGGGATGATTCCCGATCCGCCGTTGCCGAACAAGGTGTGTAGGTGAAGCGCGAGTTGCTGAGCCCAGGAATTGTAGAACTTCCCGCCATTGCTGACGGTTCCGAGACCCTGCGCAATGGAATCCCCAACGATCGCTACGTTCACGACCTGAGTGCTGGCGCTGCGAAGCGCTGAAAGCCAAGTGGATAAAACCGGATCAGAGAGATCCACAAACGGAGCCCCGGAAGACGTGACACCGAGCAGTTGGCTTGGATTGAAAGCCGACTTTTGTACGCTCGAAGCAATTGCAGTCGTCTGTGCTGTCGTTGCCGCCCCAACCGGGTCACTGGCCGCGATTGCTGCAGCTTGCGCCGCGGTTGCCGCGCCGGCAGCGTCGAAGTCAGACACGGGATGCGTGCTCGCCGATCCAAGCCCGAGATTCGTGCGGACAGTCGCCGCATTCGAAGCGTATTCACTCAGGTTGTTCGCCGGGTTTGCAGGCGTGAAGCCCAAAGCTGCTTGCTTCGAATTGAATGCTGACCAATCGGTCTTTGAGAGCAGTCCGTTGGTCGTGCTGCTCGCGCTCGGGAGCGCGCTGAGTGACGCGGCTGCTGCGCCGGCTGCATCAAAATCGGTTGCCGGATGGGTGCTTGCAGAACCAAGCCCCAGGTTGCTGCGCACCGTTGCGGCATTTGCGGTATATTCGCTCAAATTGTTGGCCGGATTTACAGGCGTGAAGCCGAGCGGGGACTGCTTGCCATTGAAAGCGATCCAGTCGTTCTTGGAAAGCAATCCGCTCGTGCTGGCGCTCGCGTTGGGAATGGCAGCAACGGCTGCTGTAGCCGCACCGGCCAGATCGTAACCCGTCGCGGAAGGTGCCGGCGGGGGAACCAGTTGCGAAAGCTGAGCGACGTCAGCGCCGGCCGGTACGCGCCACGTCGAGTTGGAAGCGTCGCCTCCGCTCATCAGAAGTACGTTGTAAACGTATCCTGCGTTGTCGGACGGCAGCAACGATGTAGAAATCATCCCGTTCGTGACCGGTACTGTTTTCTGAGAGCCCTGCACCAACTTGCCGGAATTATCCAGGAACGAGTGCCAGCTAATGAAAACCTGACCGACGGATACCTGGTTTCCTTTGGCGTTGATAGCCGGAACGTTGATGTTGACGGTCTGCGCGGCTAATCCGAAGCAGAGCGATAAAAGTAGCGCGAGAATGCGCACCATTGAGTTTCCTCCTTGTTCATGCGGGAATTTGTAGTCGAAGGGGTTGTCTTCCTCGCATCGGGAGGAAGGGGGAAGGATCTCGACTTTCGTTAAGACTGAATCACAGCCCTGGGCCGGCCGGTAGAGTCAGCTCGCACGTTTGTTGAGCAGAATCATGAACTTGAGGAAATCTTGAAATCTGTGACTGAGAGTGGTCCGCTCGCTTCGAATGCGAAAATTCTCCCGCAACCCGGCCCGGCTATCATCGAAGAGAGCCGATGCAGAGAGTGGACCTTTACATCAAGGTTGAAGTTGTTCTAGAAGAGGAAGAAAAGCCGGAGCGTGTCGCCGCGGAAATCTGCCGCCAACTGGAAAAATTGTACGTAGTCCGGGCAGCAGAGCTCTCGAATATTCAGACGCGGGACTAAGCGAGTTGAACGAGCTCTTTATACGTGCGTAGCAGGTAGGAATCCGTCATTCCCGCCACGTAATCACACACCACGCGGTGTACCGGTGCTTCCTCGAGACGCTCACGGTGTCCTGAGGCCATACGTTCCGGATGCTCGAGAAAGTATTCGAAGAGCAAACGAAGCTTATCCACCGCCGCGCTGCGATCCTCGATAAGTTGCGCGTACGAGTAGACCCGCGTCACGAGCAGCGATCTCATTTGAGCATTGATCGCTTCCGCCTCGGGCGTCATCCGCGCCAGCCTGTAGTCGAGCGCCCTCACGTCGTCGACACTCTCAACGCCGGAAGCATTCGCCGCCTCAGTCGTACCTTGCACGAGCCCGCTGACGAGCACGTTCATCAGGTGGCGCTGGATCTCCCAGAACCGGATATGTTCCGGCGCTCCGGGAAACTGATTTTCGGCAGTCTCTGCCAGTTCCGAGAAAACAGGAATCGATTCTCCGATCTGCTCGATCGAGAACAGCCCTGTCGAGAACGAATCGTCGATATCGGCAGTGTTATAGGCAATCTCATCCGCCAGGTCGATGAGCTGGGCCTCGAGAGGCGGACGCTGCCCGGGGACGAGGTCCTGAAGCTCCGGTTCCGCATCGGCACCAAGTTCACGCGAGTGCTTCACGATGCCCTCGCGCACCTCGAAGGTTAAGTTCAGACCGTCGAAGCGCGCATACCTTCGTTCGAGATGATCGACAATTCGCAGTGCGTGCCGGTTGTGTTCAAACGAGCTTCCAAACCGGCGCATTTGCCGGTCTAGTTCCCGTTCACCCACATGGGCAAACGGCGGATGGCCGAGATCGTGGGCAAGCGCAAGCGCTTCGGTGTACTCCTCGTTCAAGTCCAGCGCAGAACACACAGTGCGGGCAACCTGCGAAACTTCGATGGAGTGGGTCAGCCGATTGCGGAAGTGATCGCAAAGGCCGGTTGCGAAGACCTGAGTCTTGCCTTCCAGACGGCGAAACGCGCGTGAATGGATGATGCGGTCGCGGTCGCGCTGGAAGTCATTCCGGAATGGGTGCGCCGCTTCCGGATACTGTCTACCACGAAGATTCGCCGGACCCAGACGAAGTCGGCCGAGCATTATCTGCTATTTGGTCTGAGTTGCCAGTTGGTCGATTGCGCGCGTGACAGCGGGAGATTGATTGGGGCCTCTCAAGGATTGCAGCAGCTTCTTCGCTTCGGCAGGATTGGTGCTTTCGAGAGATTGCGCAAGGAGCAATTGGGCCTGTGATTTCGAAACCAGGTCGGTTGGCTTATTGACCACTTCACGCAGCAGGGCTTGAGCTTCGCTCTGGCGATTCTCACCGGAAAGGAGCTGCGATAACGCGATCTTGGCAAGCGCAGAACATTCCCCGCCGGCCGAAGCAACCGCTTTCAGATCGGTTTCAGCGCCCTTGGCATCCCCCGTCTGTGCTTTCAGCGTTCCAACGTAGTAGCGGGCAATTTGCCCTTCTGCGTCACCGTTATATTTGGCGGCAACGCTGCTGAACGCCTTCAGAGATGCTTTGTTCTTCTCGTCTTGGGTAGGAAACGTTTTGCCTGCGGTCGCCGTTGCGGCCAACCGGAGCTTCGTAGACAGCGAATGCCGATTGCAGGTCATCCCGGCGTTGTTCCCGCTGATGAGCGAAAAACCAGAGCCCGATGGCGGCTACGATCAGTACGGCTCCAGCGACTATCGCCCAACGGGTCAGTTTCTCCCTGTGTGAGGAGGCATAGGAGAGGACCCCAGAGACGTTGTCGGTGAATGCGTCGTGCTGGAGTTGCTCCTTTAATTCGTGACGGGTCAAAACTGAACTGCAGCCTTTCTATAAGGGGAACCATCCGTAGCGTAGCATAAAGAACGCCTTCGAATGGACCCGGGAGGGGGCTAGCCTCGAACGTCGGAGAGGTCTCGCCTGATCGCGAATTTCACCAGACCGGCGACGTCGTGAATATCCAGCTTGCGCATCAGGCTCGAGCGGTAGGTATCGACCGTCTTCGGGCTCAGTGCCAGCCGGGCAGCGATTTCCTTAGCTCGTACACCCTCGACGAGAAGTGAAAAGACCTGGAACTCGCGGCTGCTGAGAGCTTCGAGCGGATCCTCTTCATTTCGTCCGGTGTTCTCGCTGAAGAGCGACGTGACTTCGATTTGCGGGGAGACATAGATGCCGCCCTGCGTGAACTGGCTGAGAGCGTCCGACATCTGTTCCGGCGTGGAAGTTTTCAGGACGTAGCCACAAGCGCCGGTCCGGAGCACCTCTAACACTGTCTTGCGATCTTTTCTGACCGACAGGACAGCGCAGCGGGTACGGAGGCCCTTTTCTCTCACGCGCCGGATGACTTCGGTCACCGCAAGATCAGACAGGCCAAGGTCCAGCAGCGCAATCGCGGGCTGTAGCCGTTCGATCTCATGCAGTGCCCCTTCCGCGGAGCCGACCTGAGAAACAACGCGGAAACCACGGAGCGCATTGCAAAGAGCCGAAAGACCTTCGCGTACCAGCGTCAGTTCATCGGCCAGCAGAAGTTCAACTTCCGGCGGCTCAGACGGCTGTAACGAGATCGGCTGAGGTGTAGAACCGGGAATTGGGAAGGTTGAAGTTGACGTTGACACGCTTGTTGCAAGTGAAGTGTGTCGAAACCTCTACTTATCTCATCCAGCCCCAATCTGAGGACTCTACCCCCTCCGTATACCCTGCCTACGCGAAGCTGCGAACAGCTTCCGCCTCGTCGTCAAACACCTCGAACACCGTGTACAGCTTCGTGATCTGTAGAAGATCTTTCACTCGCTTCGAGAGTCCGAGTAGCTTCAACTGTCCGCCGCTGTTCGTAACAGTCGTGAAGCCGGATACCATCTCTCCAATACCGGAACTGTCGATGTACGAAACATCGCTCAGATTCAATAGAATCTTCTTGTTGCCCTTGCTGACGGTATCCCGGATCGTCTCGCGAAAATGACTGGCTGCCTCACCCAATGTGATCCTTCCAGCCGCGTCAATGACGGCGACATCGCCTACCTGACGGGATGTCAATTTAACACTCACCTGTGCTCCTCCTCTGCAATTTGAACGTCCTCACGCCCGGGCACGATTCTTTACGAGCCGTACTTCCGTTCCGGCACCCGGACGGCTATTAAGACTGAATTCGTCGACGAAAGTTCTCGTCAAAAGTAGCCCTCGCCCCGATTGGCGCATTAGATTCTCGGGAGCAAGCGGGTCGGGCAACGAATCCGGATCGAAGCCCGAGCCTTCGTCCCGTATGGTGACAACGATGCGCTCCGGGGAGCGCTCGATGTCGAGATGTACTTTCTTGTCGTGGCTGTAGCGATTTCCGTGGACAACCGCGTTTACCATGCACTCGCGAACAGCCATGCCGAAATGCGCAAGTTCATCCTCGTCCAGCCCTAAGGGTTCAGCTTTCTGCAAAACCAACTCTTCGGCCGTGTCCACACTCTCCAGCGCCGAGTCCAGCGTCTCGTGGGTCTCATCCATTTTGCTGCTCTCGCATCGTGTCATACACACCTGGCGTGTGGCTCCGGGCCTTGGCTGCCGCGACACCGAATGGTCACGATAAAACAGTAACTCTATGAAAGTCAATGGGTTTCTGAAAAACCAGTGGTATTCGGGTACTGAGAGGAAGGCTAATCCCGAGACCTGCCGGGCGGCAAACGTCTTCTTCGCCTCGTTCTGAACCTGAGCCTCATTCCGGGAGCAGATTGGGCCAGGTTTCTGCCTTTACATGACCGTGAGAGGTTCGATGTATTCGATCTCGGAGCTTGGCTCCGGTACAGGCTCGCCATGTTCCACAAGGCTTTCAATGTGGAGGCTTATAGCTTCGGCAATAAGCCTCTCGACCTCAGGCCTGGTTTTTCCTACGGCAACACAGCCGGGCAGATCGGGAACGTACGCGCCGTAGCTCGTCGCGTCCGCGCTCGAAAACAACTGCATACTTCTTCATTTCTTGAGTCCAGCCTGCTTCAGAATAGCCGCCAACGTACCTTTGGGAACATCTTCCGACAAATGACCTGCAACGGTGATCGTCCGCAGCTCGGGTCGTTGGGGATGTCGATATTGACGGTGACTGCCTCTGATTCGATCCAACTTCCAGCCGTCATCCTCTAATTGGTTGACGAGATCCTGTACCTTCATGACCTGTCGAGATTCGAAAAACTCTGGCCATCCCGGGCAAGCTTCACCAACAGCGGGGCCGGCGACCACAGATCGGTACCGAAGCGTCCTTCGAACGCCTGGATCTTCTCGAGCACGGCACTGAGCCCCACCAGGTCGGCATAGAACATGGGGCCGCCACGCCAGGCGGGGAAACCGTATCCGTGAACAAAGACCACGTCGATGTCCGACGCGCGGTAAGCGGTGCCCTCTTCGAGAACGCGGGCACCCTCATTCACCAGGCTGCAGATGCAGCGATCGACGATCTCCTCGGGCGCGATCTGACGCCGCTCGATACCACTGGCCGCAGCGGCCTTCTCCGCCAACGCCGGGATGTCCGGGTTCGGCCCAGGCTTCCGATCGCTTCCGTAGTTCGACCACCCTCTCCCGGTTTTCTGTCCGAAGTGGGCCCCTTCGAAAAGCGCTTGCAAAAGAATCGATTTTCGAACGCCCGGAGCGTCCGACCGCCCAAACTCTTCTTCGATGTGACGGGAAACGTCGATTCCGATGAGGTCATCGACCGCGAGCGGCCCCATCCCCATCCCGAACTGGACGAGCGCCTCATTCACTTCCTCAACGGATGCACCCTCTTCTACCAGGAATCTGGCTTCGCGGAGGTAAGGCCGGAACATACGATTTCCGATGAAACCAGGGCGATTTCCCGCGAACACCGCTATCTTGCCGAGACGCTTGCCCAGGGACATGCAGGCGGCGGTCACGCCCGGGTCGGTCCCGGCGCCCGGAATTACCTCGACCAGCCGCATGACGTTTGCCGGGCTGAAAAAATGCAGACCGATTGTTTTCTCCCGTCGGCCACTGCCCTCTGCGATTGCGTCCACGTCCAGGCTTGACGTGTTTGTCGCCAAAATGCAGTCTGTCCGAACACTCTTGCCGAGATCGGCCATTACCGCCTGCTTCACGGGCAGACTCTCAAACACCGCCTCGATGGCCAGGTCGACTTGGTCAAAATCGCTGAAATCCGTCTGGGGACGAACGTTTGCCAGGCGAGCTTCTGCCGCCTCGACGGTTAGCCGGCCCTTGCTGACTGTCCGGTCGAAGTTGGCCCGGATCGTCGCCATTCCCCGACCGAGGGCCTGTTCCGAGACTTCTTTGAGCAGAACGGGAATACCAGCCTGCGCCAGAGCGGTTGCGATACCGCTTCCCATCGTGCCCGCCCCGACGACGGCCACCTTCCGAATCTCGTACCGTGTCCCGGAACTCGCTAAGCCGGGAATCTTGGCTGCCGTCCGCTCACTGAAAAACAGATGAATCAGGGACTTGGATTCACTCGAATGAAGACACTCTCTGAAGAGTTCCGCCTCGCGCTCGCAACCGGCTTCGAACGAGAGTTCGACGCTTGCTCGTATAGCTTCGGTGGCGGCTAAAGGTGCTCGGGAGGGCCGCTCCCGCTCCGCCCGTGCCCGAAGCGCTTCCAGCTTTTCGAGTTCGGCTGGCTCCAGCTTTTCCCCGCGTTCCCTGGTCTTGACGAACTTCAGCGGCGCTATTTCTCTCGCGAACAGGACTGCCTCGCTGAGCAGGTCACCGTGGACAATCCGGTCGATCAATCCGGCAGCCAGCGCTTCAGCCGCGCTAATGGGACGACCATCGAGACACATCTCAGCGGCCCGGACCGGTCCGGCTAAGCGGGGAAGCCGCTGTGTCCCGCCTGCGCCTGGAATCAGCCCAAGTTTGACTTCCGGCATGCCCAGTCGGGCCGACGGTAGAGCTATACGGTAGTGCCCGCACATTGCGGCTTCGAGACCGCCGCCGAGCGCCGCACCGTGGATCGCCATGACAACTGGCTTGGGAGAATCTTCGATCGCCTGCAGTGAGGGAAGAAGGTCGAGCGGAGGCGCCATGCCCGCAGAGATTTGCGCCAGTTCCCGGATGTCTGCTCCGGCAATAAACGTATTGCCAGACCCGAGGACTACAATCGCCCGCACCGAGGGATTGCCGTCGAACCTGAGAACCGCAGACGCCAGACTCTCAGCGACAGCGGTACTTAGGGCATTGACAGGAGGATTGTTGATGATGATGACGCCGACATCATCCTGTAAACTCACTCGAGCGAGTTCGTTCATTGTCGGCGAACTTGGTTCTGGGTCCTACTGAACCGGAGCCTCAGGGAAGTCTTCTTCTCCGAGCCCGTATCGCGACCGTCCTCGCCGCTCACGGTTTCCGCCTGCCCACTCGATTCTCAGATCGCGACAGACTTCGTCGAGCATCTCTAGGGTGGTGGTCCGTTTCTCCATCGCGAACGCAGTAATAAGCAGGTTGTCGCAGAGAAGGTTGATCAAGCGGGGAATACCGCGCGATCTGACGTAGATCTCGTCCAGAACGTCGAGCGGGAAGATGGTCTGGTTCGGCATACCAGCCCGAGCCAGCCTCGTCTCGATATACGCGATCACTTCATCGGACGAAAGAGGATCGAGTGTGCAACGAAGGACAATCCGTTGTTTCAACTGACGCAGGTTGGAGGCGTCCAGCTTACGGTCAAGTTCCGGCTGCCCGGCTAGGATGATCTGCAGCAGCTTGCCGTGGCGGTTCTCCAGGTTGCCCAGAAGCCGGATCTCTTCGAGCACTTCCCAGTCAAGGTTATGAGCCTCGTCTACGATCAGCGCCGTGGTTCTGCCGCGCTCAGCCTGCTGAATGAGCAGGGAATTGAGCGCGAAAAGCACTTCCGGCTTCGATTTGCGATCGCACTGCAGATCGAAATCGAAAGCCATCATCTCGAAGAACTGTTCCGGAGTAAGACGGGAATTGAAGATAAACGCAAACTCAATGCGCTGCGATTCCAGATAGTCCCGCAGACACTCGAGCATCGTCGTTTTGCCGGTTCCGACCTCGCCTGAAAGTACGATGAAGCCTTTCCGGCCCCGTACGCCGTAGATGAGGTTCGCTAATGCTTCCTCGTGCTGCGGGCTTCGATACAGGAACTCCGGATCCGGACTGATTTCGAACGGGTTATCGGAAAATCCGAAATACGCGTTATAGATCGCGCTCTGCATGTTTAGTTAACTCAACGAGCTCCGGGAAACTACAGGCGGCGTCTTACGAACCCCCGACTCTTCCATCATAGAGGAATCATCGACCGATGAACCTCTAAGCTTTACCTTTAGGCGTCGAACTGGGCTAGAGCCCACCCGGCCAAACTAGCCGGTTGGCCAGCCTTTGAAGACAACACGGCGGGTTTTCGGGAAGATAGCGCCCTCACGGAGTCCTCTGCTGAGTGCGGGTACAGTGCGCAAAATCTTTCGGAAAGAGTCCTGATCGGTGCCGAGATAACCGGATTTCGATACGAACCCACCGCCCCAGCCGAGACAAACGACGCAGGTAAGGGAGGCGGCTCTGGCCTTCTCCAGGTCTTCCCGCAAACGGCTGACAGTCTGGAGGATACCGGAGAGTCCTGCGGCTTCGGCGTAGCGCTGCTGGGCCTCGATCTGGGCCGCCGCGTAATCGTTTGCCGCTTCTACGATCATCTTCGGACTTGGTACAGAACGCCAGCCGAGCGCTCGTGCAACTTCCTGATTTTCGAGCGAGCTTCGTTCCTGCCACGTACCACTGAATGCCGTGCCCGGGGCTGCCATTTCCGCGAAGACTGGCGTCGCTTCCGCCATTCGTTGCGGAGGCACGCTTCCGCGCCCGGCCACTTTCCAGACAAGTTGCGACTTTCCGCCCTGTCCCGGGTTGAGCGACGCCGTTCGGGTCAGATAAACCTTAAACGCTCCGTACGAAACCGGCTCGCTATCCGAAAGGGAGACAATCTTCGTCTGGCTTGCGCCCGCAGAGCTTTCGGCAGCCTCGCTGACCCGCCGCGGAAGACGATCGTTCTCGAGTGACGACGCCATCCTGTCCACCGTAGCTTGGGACCAGCGTGAGTGAACTAAGCCGGTACGCAGTGCTCCCTTCAGAGCGGAAGCCGGTAGATAGGCGCCCCGGTAACCCGAGGCGAACGTCGGGATGAACAACGCCTCCGAAGGCGTGCCGTTCCAGATGGCTGTCGAATCCGAGTGCTCGAACGGAATGCGGCGCTGCGAAAAGTTTTGCGCAAAGCCGCCCCACGAGGCGAAATCCAATTTAGTCGCTTTTCGCAACTGAGTCAGGTAGCCCTCGAGTCGGGGACCGCGCGCCAATAGCTTGAAGATGCGGTTCTGGTCGAGTACGTTGACCTGATCCTTCCAAACCATGTAGTCGATCGGCGACAATGCGCGCCCGTCTCCGACGAGCAACGGTGTGAGCGCAGTGACTCTATAGTTCATCGTTATTCTGCCCGGTGTTCTCGCTCGTTTCGGTCGTTCCTTCCGGCGCGGCTGTCTCCTTGGGCTCCTCCGGTGTGTCTTGCCCGCCTTCGACTGCGGAACTCTCCGGCTGTTCCGTGACGTCCAGTTCAGCTTCGGCAGACAGCGCCGGAATTTCAATTTCACCGGCCGATTCGGCCCGTTCTGATTCGTCGGATGCCGCGGTGACCGGCTCACACGGCGACAGGGTTTCGGGTTCTTCCGGAGCGGTTGCCTGCTCAGGAGTATCCGAGAGCGCCGTCTGCGGGGTCGCTTCCACCGCCCCCTTCCACCGCGGTTGCTCCGCGAACGGAACTTTGCAAGCTAACGCAAAACCCGCCCGGTATACAGGGTGTGAGAAATTCTCCGGCGCCACATCCACGGCCACCCCAACAGGTTCGTCTCGCACCGAGAGCACGGAACCTTCGCTGATCATCCGGACGGTTTTCTTCGTCCCTCCGCCACCACTCAGGCTTTCAACCCGGCCCGTTCGAGCCGTCAGGCGGTAATCTCCGCTGCTCCAATCAACCGAGTCTTTAGCTGCAGGGGAATAAAGGGAAAGAAGCCAGAAGAACGAGGAACCCTCCGCCTCCGATCGGTTGGCGGAAGCTCCTGTCAGCTTTGGTAGAAGTAGCTTTGGCCAGTCGCCAGCTTCAAATTCGGGCTCCGCGGTTTGGCCCCACCCACTGCTCCGGCGTCCCCCGAAACCCGTATCGGCCAGCAGCCGGAATGCTGCGCGAACCCGCTCGCCCCACGTTGCTTCAGCGCTCTCATCGGCAAAACGCACAGCGCCCCAAAGTCCCGCGCCATTCTCGAACTCGATGCATCCGACGCTTCGGGCCGTCCCTGACGTCTCGCTCACGCGGTCGACACTGGCGCTGGTTCGGGATGAATATCGGAACGGACTCGTGCTCGGGCGGTCCCGCCGCAGCAGGCATCCGCTCTCGCCATCCACAATCCATTGGTCTGCCAGCAAGGGCTGCGACAGAAGTAGTGATTCCGTCACGGCAAGCGGGACATATTCCGCCGCCGCCCAGCGCATTTTCGACAGAAATACCGGGCTTGGGCTGGTCAGCAGAGATGGTGGAGGCGGCCAAACCGTAGCCGGAGGTGGCGCAAACAGCGTGTCTCCCTGAAACGGAAACAGCGAACTGAACACAACCGCCGGCTCCGAATTGAGAGCTGTCGCTTCCAGCCACTCCGAAAGCAAGTCGAGCCGCTGCATCGCGAGCGTAACGGCGGAATACAGCCGATCGCTTCGAAACGCGCTCTCCACTTGCTGTTGACCGATTCCAACTCCGCAACGCCACGGTCCTAGCGGGCGCAAACGGATGACGACAGCCCGCTGCATTTAAGCCAGTTTTTCCCCGAAATCGTCGCCGGCTACCAGTTGCTGCAGCGCCGCGAGTTCCGCCCCTGATACGAGCGTGCTTTCACTCGCTCCCTTGGCGTAATAGTCCTTGCTACGCCAGGAAAGCGTGAGCGACCCGAACGCGACCCGTCCGTTTCCACGGCTGCCGCCTCCGCCCAAGGCGTCGTCTTCAAGCAAGCGCAGCGCTTCGGCCACACGTGCGACCAGCGGCTTATCTTCGGGGCACAGAACATCGAGCACCATGCGGAACCGGAACCGCGCGCCCGCCGGAACACGCTCAAGAGTACGCGGATTCGCCTGTGACGTAATGCGGTCGACCGCGTTCTCGCTCTTCACTTCCGTGAGTTCGTCGTCCAGGTTTTCCCGCATCTGCTGCGTGATGCTGTCAACCACCAGCGGCGAATCGTAAACCGTCAGGCGAGCGGGTGTGGCCGCAGGCGACTCGGATGCCTCTCCGGAAACCTTCTCCACCCGAGCGGGGCTGCGACCGAACAGCAGGCAGACTTCGTCGTCCGGCCTGTCGCTCTGGTGAATGCGCACTTCCTGTCCGCGCCGCTTCGACACGTAGACTAATTCATTCGGCAAAGTAAGCCCGAGCGATTGCTCGAGCAAGCTACGCAAACGGCCTCGAAGTGAACTGCCCGGGATATAGGGCACGCCAAAAGCATCTTTGACCACGGGATTGTCGGCGCCGCCGATCTCGAGCGATCCTTTGCCCGCACCAATGTGCAGGCCGGTCTGGCATTGAATCTCGCCTTCGAGAATCAGCTTTCCAAGGAACGTCAATTGCGTTCCTGCAGTATGAGAACTCATGCTATCGTTTCCTGTCCAGTCGCCTCTTCGTCGTAGGCTCTATTCGTTGTAAGCAATGATGGCTTCGAAAAGATCGCGGAAACGTTCGTAGCCGCGCGTGTCGTTTTTGCGTGTGACCTGAAGCAATAAACGTTCGAGAGCATCGAGACTGCGGAGCGAGTGGCGCGCAATGGTGTACGCCAGGCGCGCACGCACCATGACAAACTCGTGCTGCCGTTCCGTTTCGGGAGTACGGGTCGCCCGCCGCACCGCATTGTAGAGACGACGAAGCTGGCTTCTTGTGCCGGAATCCATGTCGCGCATTCTGCTGACAACGACATGGGCTTGATTGTCGAGATAGAGGCTGTCCGAGATGAGCTTTTCGAGGTCGATCTCGGGTGGACCTTCGGGCCTTCGATCACCGCCGGGACGTCCTCCGCCGCCGCGATTGTCGCGCCCGCGATCGCCCCGGCCTTCACCGGATCCACGCTCGCTACCGCCCCGGGGACCGCCGCCTCCACCACCGCCTGGACGCCCTTCGCGGGGAGGCCGCGATTCGCCGCCCGGACGCCGCTCGTCACCCTTCTTTTCTTCTGTTTCTGCCATCTGAATCACCTTCCGTCGAGAGCCCTAAACGCCCTCGCCCGCTGCCAATCGCGCCCATTCCAAACCAACCCGCCCCGATGGGCGCAGCTTGACCGCATTAGTTCTTTTGCCAATCAGGCTATTGATTACGGCATTGCGCACATTGTTTACTTCTTTTCCTCGCAATTGAGGAATTACTCTGGCGAGCCGCATATACGTTCGCCACGGCTTGTCGGCTCGAGCAGCCTTCTTCCGCAAAGAGCGAACGGCCGAACCCTCGCGGTAAACGGACGCCAGATCGTAAATGTATTGCGGAGAATATCCGAAATCGCGAACCAGCCTGACCAGGCTCGACTTCAGTTCCTCGGCGTCGCTCAATCGTTTCCATTCCAGAGTTCTGCCGAATAACGAGAATGTGCCTGGTTCGGTCGCCTTCGCCTGTCTTAACTGGGAAACGGCGCTTTGCAATACCGGACCAATTTCATCGTTTGCTTCGGGAGCGATGGCCAAAGCCATACTGATCGACTTACCTTCGAAACCCGAAGGGCCCTGTACATTCTCGCCTGCGAACTTTTCAAACAGCCGCTGCAACTCACGCGCGAGCGGAAGGAGCGCGTCCCACGACCCCAGCACTATGAAGTCGTCGCCCCCCAGGTAGACCACCGTTACCTTACGCCAGAAGTCCGGGAGCGTGCCGAGCAAGGACAGCTCACCGGCGAAAAACTCCTTGAACATGACGGAGAGGTGAATGTGCTCTTCGGCGCTTCCCGCACTTCGGAGCAGCGCGTCGAAGTTGTCAACATCGCCCACCAGCACACCCCACCGGGACCTGCCGTTCGCTCTATCCGCGAGTTGAGCAAGAGTCGATGCATGGCCTTCGTCACTCATCGCAATCCGGCGCGGAAAGACAATGGTGTCCTCCGCAAGGCTGGATTGCTCCTTCAGCGCCCAGGAATACTGGCCCCCATCCCACTCGAGTTCGCCCGGCCGCTCGGAAGACCAGCCCACGTTCGAGGCTGTCGCAACGCCCGAGGCAAAGCGCGAGAAATAAGAAGAGACAGACTCTCTGATCGCCGTCCGTCGGCAGAAATGCGCTCGCACCGGCTTCGTGAGCCAGCGGCGCAGATTGAAACACGGAGAGCGCATCGTCCAGCCGCTTACGCACAACCGGCCAAGCGCCGAGGTCTTCGGTGCTTGCCCAGATCAACCGCAAATGGCCGCCGGAAAGATCCGACACAGCCGCCGCTCCCCGATTCAGCAACTCGTTAGCCCGCGGAAGGTCTTCCTCCGTAAGGACCAGGAGGAACTGTTCGGCGCTTGCCGAACCGAGCAGCATACGAGACAGTTTCAGTTCAGCCAAAAGCGCACGCGGCAGAACTTCACAAAAAAGAGTGAGCCATGCGCACCGGCCTTGGAAGCTTAATAGATAATCTTCGTCCGTTGCGGGCTCGGCAGCTAGGAAGTCGTTTCCACCGATCAGGTGGGCTTGCAAAAAAACCTGCAGCGACATGGAGAGGGATGGGCGCGCGCAAAACGAGCGGAATGTGCGTTGTTAAGCGAGAACGCTATCAGGCTAGCACAACGCTGAAGCCGGGCTGGAATGCCGAAGCTCGCACGGAAAACATCTTTTCGGGTTCGAATGCTACCGGCTCAGTCGCTGATCAGACGCAGCGTAATTGGTTGAGCATCGAACTGGACCGGGATTATGCCTGGTTGCCAGCCGTCCGAACCATGGAGAACTGGCCGGCGTCCCAGCCATGAGCAACGCCTTGAGGCATCTCGAAGTTCTGATCCTTCACTCTACTCAGCAGGCGTTTCGTGGCGCTTCGTCGATGGTTTCCGCTGGTCTGACCTTTATGCTTGAGAAATGATCGTTTTTATCACAGGAGCAACGTCGGGCTATGGGCGAGCGACCGCCCAGACCTTTATTCGGAATGGCGCCAAAGTCGTCGGCACCGGGCGGCGCGGGGACAGACTCCAGGAACTGAAGAAGGAGTGGGGCGACAACTTCCTCCCTCTGCAGTTCGATGTGAGTAAACGTGCCGAGGTGGAATCAGCAGTGGCAGGGCTTCCGGAAGGGTTCCGCGAAGTGGATGTACTCGTCAATAACGCCGGCGGAGCCATCGGCCTGGATGCGGCACCCACCGCCGATCTGGACGATTGGGACGCCATGGTCGACATCAATATCAAGGGAGTGATGTACTGCACGCGCCTGTTTCTGCCCGGCATGGTGGCGCGGAAACGCGGACACATCATCAACCTGGGCTCTGTCGCGGCTGAATTCCCGTATCCCGGCGGTAATGTGTACGGCGCGGTGAAAGCGTTTGTGCATCAGTTCAGTTACAATCTGCGTTCTGATTTGCTCGGTACGGGCATCCGCGTCACCGACATTCAACCCGGACTGACGTCCGACACGGAATTTTCAAAAGTACGGTTTAAAGGCGACGAGGAAAAAGCGGCAGCCGTATACAAGGGCGTGAAGGCGCTAAGCGCCGACGATGTCGCCGATGCGATTCACTGGGTTGCGACTCGCCCCGCGCACGTTAATATCAACGTGGTCCAGTTGATGGCCACCGCGCAGGCATTCGGACCCTTTGCCATCCACCGCCAGAGCTGAGAACGCTCCGGGCGAGCGAGCTAGATTCCGCGCTGCGGGCGATAACCTGGCCGGGCGCGAATTTTGTACTTTTTCATGGCTTCCGGAAGCAACTCGACCCGTAGTTTCCGGAAGCCTTCGTTCGGATTCGGTTGCGGATAGTACGTGACAGTGTAGCTGTTTCCCAGGTCTTCGCGGATGGATTCGAACGCCTCGACCTGCTTCTGCCACGTTTTGGCGAAATAGCTCTTTCCACCCGTGCTGTTCGAGATGCGCTTGAAAATGCCGCTCGAGATTGGGTCTTTCGTGACCTCGTTTGTCGAGATCACATAGATTGGAATACCTTCGTCCTCTGCGACCGCCCGAACATCGTCCGGCGCCACCATACTGGCGTTGTCTGGCCCGTTCGAAAACACGATAACGACCTTGCGGCCTGGTACTTTGGCGGCATCGCGCAGCGTGAGCAGTAAGGAGTTGTAGAGCGCTGAATCGTCTCCCGCAACCGCTTTCCGCAGCCCTGCAATGGCCAGAGCGCGATCAGGGTTCAGGGAAACGGCCCGGTTCAAGTTGCGGCTGTAGGTGTAAACGGCGATTGAATCGGCGCGGTCCAGGCCGCGAATGAAATCGGCGATGGCATCCGAGGCGTACACAAAACCCCGGTACATGTAGTTGCTCGTGTCGAAGAGCACGAAAACATTCGTACCCGTGGCGGCGGATCGAAGATCCACCACTCGTCCGTTCCCCCCTTCGCCCGCTTCCGCGTCACCATGCAAAGGGCGAGTCTGTCCGCTCTCGAGCACCTGCACCGGCGGCCGGTTTCCTTCTGCGAAGGTCGCCAGCTTCTGGCTGATGTCATCCTCGTAGATTTTGAACTCGCCGGGCTTGAGCCCATTGACGTACTTGCCCTTGGTATCTGTCACGGCAAAGCTCAACACGACCATGTCCACTTTGACGTGGAACGTCGTCTGATCCTGCTCTTGCGCATAGAGCCACAAAGCTGCCGTCGTAAGCAGTACGGCTGAAGCAATGAAGGTGCGAACGGTTTTATTCACAGGTTCCTTTTCAGTTCCCGGATTGCCGCGAAACCGAAGCTCTCTCGCTCTGGTGTCTGATGTTGTTGCCGGTGGTCTGTAACGACCGCAAGATTGCGGGCCAGTCCTCGAGGTGAGTAGCGAAAATATTCTCAATCGTGGATCGATTCCACTCCGGAACGTACGCGTCCAGCACAGTCACCGGGGTCGCCAACTCATCGGCGAGCGCCGCGTAATACAAATTGTTCGATTCCCAGCTCTCGGCGAGTATGCGGCTTGAATACCCCATAAGGGCGGGGAAAGTTCTCAGCTTCAGCAGGCCGGGAGTGTAGGAGTGGGTGAGAGTTGGCTTGGGTGTTCCAAAAACGCGACTAATTGCTTCGGGCGAAACAGAATTTGCGTTCTGCTCCTTGAGCGCGGCGATCTGCCGCCATGCCGCATCGGGAGAGAGATTGGCCAGGGCCGGATCTTCTCCCAGGGAGTAGAGAACCGAAGTCGGCACTTCCGCGATTACGCTCGGGAAGGCTTCGGACTGCAGGTGATCCTGCAGCCATTCCACGCGCCCGGGTGTTGAATAGCGCTTATATGCCTCCATCACCGGACCTTGCACAGCGGGATCGAGTGCTGCCGCCGCAATCAGGTTTTTGCCGCGTTGTACGTGAAGAGCAACCCAGCGAAGCTGTTCGGCCTTTACGTCACGCCACCGGTTGATGGTGACATCAGCGATTAACTGCGGGACGAGGTCGGCCCAGATCAAAGCCTGCTCGCGCGTGGGGCTCAAGAAGTTCTGCTCAGCTTCGGCAATTGCGTAAGGCAGCGAAATGAGCGAGCCGATCAGTCTCCCGCCCGCGCTGATGGGCCATCCACCGCTTGACACTTCGGTGGTGCGCCAGGCCGATGGTGAACTCTCCGGGCCGACGAAGTCATGTGACCGGACAAACTGCGGATTCGTCAGGAGTAACTGGGCGCCGGAAGGTGCGTAATAGCTGTAAAGCAGCCCGACAACGGAGTCGCGCAGAAAGGGAACGAGAGCTTCCCGTATGTCGCGCTTTTCCGGATTCTTCAGGATTCGCTCGAGATTGAATTTGCGCTCCTGCTCAATATGGCGGTTGCTCCAGTAGCCGAGCGCGAAGGAGTTCTTCTCGTCTTGCGATAGCGACCCGCGTGCAGCTTCCGATTCTTCCAGGCGTTCGAGCTGGTCTGTAACGCTCTTCATGGTCTTGGCGTCGACCGCGCCTTTCTTCTCGGCGAGCGCAAACAGGCTATCGAGCGGAATCAGCCGTTGAGAATCGAAGACCCGCAGAAATGTATCCGTCGGAGAAGCCGGCCCTGCTCCTCCGGAACTCCGAAGCGGACCGATCAGAATCTCGACCATCTGCTTTTGCCGGGAGCCGCCAGCCGAAGGGTTTGACGCCGAAGCAAGCAGCAGATCGATGCCGGATTTGCCTGCATCGAACAGCTCCGTTTGCGTACGCATATGGGCGAACGGCGTGATGAGTTTGGTGAAAACGCCTTCTCGCGAATCTAATGGAATCTGGTCCCGGTGAGACAGGATCCGGAAGAGTTCGGCACTGGCTTGGAAGATGCCTAGAGTGTCCGCCCGGAACAATACGTCCCGTATGGAATTGACATCGCTCGCGGTGTCCAGATAGCGGTTGATAGCGGATTCAGAAAGGAAAGGAGAGTCCGCGAAGAGAGGATATTGCGGTCCATACGTGCGGTAGCTGCCGATCATTCTTGCCGCGAGCTGAGGAGAAATGGGGGCAGTCCGGCCGCGATCTACGTCGCTCAAGGTGAGAAAAATCCGCAATGGTTCGTTTTCCACCGTTTTCCGGCTGAGCGCGAACAGCGCCTCGAGAACATCGTCATTAGACCGCCAGGACGTTGCGGATCGGGTGAGCTTGCCGTCGTATTTCCCGTGCGGATGTTTAATGAACAGCGCTTTCCAGACCTCGATGTTCCCGGGTATGTGCGGCTGTCCATTGCTATCGACGCGCAAGGACGTGGTCAGGAGCATCAACTCCGTACTCGAGCGAAACACCGGACGCGCCGGGCCCGGCGTCGTGATCTTTCCCCGTAGTGCGTCGTAGAAGCGCCGCAGCCGCTCTGGTTGCGTCAGATAGGTCGCGGTCGGTCCGCCGTTGATGCGCGACAGAGCATCGAAGTAGCTAGCCGCCCAGCCATCGTCCGTTGCCAGAAGCTTTTCGAAAAAGGCCCCCGGGTTCGAAGGAGAAACTCCGACAAGACTTTGCCACGTACGAGCGGGTCCCGGCACAACGGCGGCTCCGTTTTGAATCTGAAACATCCCGCCGTAAAAATCGAGGACTCCGGCGTACAGCTTCAGTCGGGGTGCGGGTACCTGTTTGCGCAGTGCTTCAGCGGTGGCACGGTCCACGTGGGACAGCCCAAGGTAGAGCCGGCAAAGCGAAGGATCGGACAGAAACGCATCGATAAACTCAGGCTGATTTGTCCGGCCCAGGGCGCTCAGCCAGTAATCGGCACCGTACAGAACGGGGATTTGCGTCGGCGCATAAGCGAACTCAAACTTCCGGTTCGCACGAAGGTCCTGCTCCAGTTGGGCGATAGGAAAGCCCGAGTCAACGGTGAGAAACGCCTTGGTCGGGTTCACTGTTTCGAGAACAATATCGGCTCCGCAGGAGCCGCGCATCCGATACCCGAGCGCCTTTAACAGTGCGCCGGCTTCTTCGCTATCGCATTGCGGGATGACGATCTTCCGGGCAGTCCCGGTTAAGCCCTGGATCTCTCTCGCCTGCGCCAGGTAACGCACAACCAGCCGCAGATATTCAGTCTGCTGAAGCGCTTCGTTCCCGGAGGCTTCATAGCCGTTTGTGACGATGTTTCGTGCCAGGGCCGGAAGCAGTTCGTCCGGAGCGAGATCTGGAGAAAGCGCGGCCATGCGGGCGAAAGACGAAAGAGGGCCGGGAATCGAGATGATCTTTGCGGTGTTGGCCGGTGCGGGCTTCGCGGGCTGGCGGAGATTATTGCCGCCCGCGCTCTGGTAGCGACTCAGATCGGCGGTGACATCGGCTTCCCTACCCGCGATGTAATCGTCGAGAACCAATTGCCGCAACGCTTGCTGGCGCCGGGACGGATCGCTTTCCCCTTCCGCCCATTTCAGGTACGCCTGACGGCTTCCCCGATCTCCATGGCGTTCCAGAAACTCCGCCAACGCCTCGGCGCCGCTTGTATCGCCGGCTCCACCAGCGCTCTGTTCGAGCAGGCTGCGCGCTCCGCTCAAGTCACCGCTGGCTTCTTTCTGAAGAGCTTGCGCCCTCAGATTTGCCGTAGTCTCCGCCGAAACTGGCGCAATAAAAAGAAACGCAACACAGGCCATAACCGTCACAGAAAACGACGTCTCAGACCTGCGATTTACCCTTAGGCTCAGTGCAGTCACGCTTGCCCCCAACTGTAGGTTTCTTACTCTAACATTGATGTGTCGAGACGGCGAGCGTAGCCCCTTAGGGTCCCGTTCCAGGCCCTTGGAGGCAGGAGTCTCTTACCCACTGCGGTCTCAATTTCGATCCTTCCAAGGATCGCCGCTTATGTCTAGGTCGGAAAAATTGCAGCGCCAGCACCGGTTGTTGTGTCGTCCCGGCCAGCTTTGGTGGGCGCTTCCCTATGAGTTCAGCGTTTCTCTTAGGAACGCACGAAAGAGCGTGGCCGAATCGTATCGCGCGTAAAGGGATTGCCAGGTCCGCGCCGCTTCCCGGAACTTCGGCTCGAAAATCAGTTGTTCCAGCGCGTGCTGGAGCCGTTTCGGGCTAGCCTCCTCGACTCGCACGCCCAAGCCTGCCCCGCTGTCTTCGAGTACAGCGGTAGAAAGATGTTGGTCCGCGTTGCTCGGAATGCCGAGCACAGGTGTCCCCGCGGCCATCGCCGGGTACAGCCCGCCACTACCTCCATGGGAGACAACGACGTGGCACGCCTGCGCGGTCTCGGTAAAAGGAAGCAGTTTCGTGACGTAGGCCCCCGGCATCTCCGGCAGTTCTCTTCCGGAAGTGGAAAGCAGGACGGAGACTGGCAGCTTCGAAAGTGCCTCAAACAGCGCTCCAGCCACCTTCACCGGCCCTGAACTTCCCAGGCTGATAAACACCTTTGGCTTCGGATCCTGCAGCATCGTCGCCCACCAGTCCGGTTTCGTGACGGGCAAATTCCATTCGCAAATACCGATGTAGCGATGATTTGGAGGCGCCTGCGGCGTGGGAACAAACTCCGGGATGTCCGGGTAGAGAACGTGTTCTCCGTCCATGTACATATGGCCGAAATCCAGGGGAAGAGCAGGGATGTTGAATTCGCGCCTGACCCGGTTCATTTGACCCACGTGAATTGCGCTAACGATCGGCGCGGCCAGTTTGTACAGAGGAGAAAGGAACCTCGGTGGGATATGGGCCGTGAGCGGGACTTCCGGAAGAATGCGGCGCTTTTTCGCGTATGGGCTCCAATAGGCATTCATAATGAGAGCAAATGAAGTCTTCTCCAGCCGGGCGCTGATGGGCAGCGAGAGCCGGAGATCTCCAACGACTAAGTCAGGTTTGATCTGTCGGATGATCTTCCGATCCTGACCGACATACTCCCTTAGCGTGTCGACAGAATACATCGGCGCTCCATTGGCAAGGTTTGCAAGGAACTGCTCCTGGGGAGGAGTCTCCAATATGCCGGTTGTAAAGCCTGTATCGCCCAGATACCGGCCGTATGCTGCCGGAGCGTAGAAGTAAATGTCGTATTCCGACGTTGCGAGCGACTGAGCCAGCGCCAGCGGGCGAACGAAGTGAGCCATCGTCGCGCCTTCCGCCAGAAAAAGAATCCGCTTTCGAGGTTGATTCACGTTGACCCGTTCGACCAGGCGGCGCGTTTGTTCATCAATCTTAAAGTGCTTTATAGTACGTTAGCTGTGCCAGTTTTCTGATCAAAAGAACACGCATCAAAAAGTGAACTCTCGTATGAGAGGCGGACTTTGAGCGAAATCGCTATAACGAATCCATCGAGGCCGGACGACAAAGTACGCGATATCCGGCCAACTCAGGTGAGTTCGGCATTCTGGCCAGGTGTCAAAGTATATCCGCTGACAGCGCTCCAATTCGCCCCCGCTCAGCTCATGAGCGCGGCCCTCGTACTGAACGGTTTGTTCGGCCGTCCAGCCCATTACGAAGGAACATGCCGGCCGGCGAATCAGGTTCGGATATTTTCGGGAAGTCTTTACCGTATCGAAGATGAGTTCCAGTTTGTCAGTGACAGCGATGCCGACCAACGCCGATTGCGGCACATCGGCATCTCCGATCGTGCCCAGAACCCCAAGTTTGCATTGCAGTAAGAACCTGTAGAGATCCGGTTCCGTCATGGCGAGCATTCTACAGAAGGAGCATGCAGAAGCTCAGGGAAAATGCCCCAATGGGTTCACCGGACGTCGGATTGGCAAAAACGTGATTTCAATTTCCAGACGCCCTGCTGCCTGATCCACACATCCAATGTTTCGACGCGTTTTGCAATGCGTCCACCGCGAGGCGAACGTAGTGTCCAGAATTCAGTCAGGTCTATGTACGCGACTAGCGGCGTTCCGTTCGTCCTCGGATTCTCTGCGCGTCGTACTCGATCAATCTGCGCCAGACGGAAGTTCCCGATGCGCTCGACTGGATACGGCCGGTAAACTAAGCCGTCGTCCGCTGAGGCTCGCCCGCATGGAATCGCGCAGACGTCCTGCTTCTGGCGAGAAACACACAGCCGAGCACTAACAATCCCAGCGCGATCCACTGAGTGAGTGAAAACGGACCCACAAGCGATTGTTCGTGTTCACGGAAGAATTCGATGATGAACCGGGCAATCGAATACAGAACCAGATAAAGGCCGATAATCTCGCCGTTCTTCGCCGAAGGAGACTGGAAGCGCCGGTATAAGAACGCGAAGATCAGAAAGTCCGCTGCCGATTCATAAAGCTGTGCCGGATGCAAAGTTTTGTCCAACGGTACCGGAGCCGCAAAGTCGGAACGGAATCGCACGCCCCAGGGCAGATTGCACTCTTTTCCCCAGCAGCAACCGGCGGCAAAACAGCCCAGACGGCCGATCGCCTGACCGATCGCAATGCCCGGTGCGAAGCAGTCCATGGTGGCAAGCAGCGGTAACGATTCCTTCCGGATGTACCAGGCAGCAAAAACTAAAGCCACGATCAGCCCGCCATGGAATACGCCGGCCGCCCGCAACGTTTCGAGCGTGAAGATCTCGCCCGGATTTTGCAGGTAGGTCGGAAGATCGAACAAAAACATGAAAAGCTTCGCGCCAACGATACCTGCCATGGCACAGTAAACCGCCAGATTGACCATCTTTTCGGAAGGGAGACCGCTGCGGCGGGCGAGCCGAAGAGTGACGGTGAGTGCAAGGAGGAATCCCAGTGCTACCAGGACGCCATACGTCGGGATGAAGAACGATCCAAAGCTAATTAATTTGGGATACATACCGCTAACTGCAGACTTTCAGAGTCTCTTTTCCATTGCTCTGCTTGGGACGGAACAGGGTGTTGAGCACGAGGCAAGTGGCCCCTACCGTAATGGCGCTATCCGCCACATTGAACGCCGGAAAACTCCAGGAACCATGAAAAACTTCAATAAAATCCGTTACTGTGCCATGCACGATACGGTCGTAGAGGTTCCCGCCTGCTCCGCCCAGGATGGCTCCAAGCGCCAGGAAGTTGACGAGTGCGTCTTCCGTCACGCTGCGCATCCATAGCGCCACGACGACAAGACACATCACGAGGAAAGACACACCTAATAAGATGAGCGCCCGTAGCGCCGGGTTGCCTTCCGCTAACATTCCGAAAGCAGCGCCTGGATTCTCGACGTGCACAATCCGCAAAAGATTCGGAATGATGGGAATATTGTCGAACGGACTGAGTCCGTGCTGGATGTACAACTTGGTGACGCGGTCAAGCGCCACCACGACGGAGCTTAAGACGAGCGCCCAAGCGCGTTTCGCGGCCAATTCGTTTGCCACGGTTCATTTGACGAACGCGGGCAGTACCGCCGCGCATCTCGCGCAGACAGTCGGAAAATCGGAATTGCTTCCGACATCCGTCGTGTAACGCCAGCAACGTTCGCAGCGATCGCCTCGAGCACGTTCCACTCTGGCCTCGAGTTCCTGCGTTTGGCCGAGTGCAAGCGTTACGTCGGAAGTGATGAACCACATGGGCAGTTCGTCCCGGAAGCGCTGAAGGAGCAGAAATTGTTCTTCGCCCGCTTCGAGATGAACCGTCGCTTCGAGCGACGACCCGATCACCTTTTCATCGCGCGCAACATCGAGCGCTTTCAGGACGCGTTCGCGGATGGGAAGCAACTTATCCCATTCGGTCGCCAGTTCTCGCTGCTTTGATCCAAATCCGGCCGTCAGATCTTCCGGTTTCGGAAAGTAGTCCACATGAACGCTTGCCAAGGCCGACTTGTGAGCATGCATGTAGCCCCAGACCTCCTCGCAGGTGAAGGAGAGGATCGGGGCGAGCAGACGAACGAGCGCGGTGTTCATGCGGTACAGCGCTGTTTGAGCGCTTCGGCGCAAAGGCGAATCCGGCCCTGCTGTGTAGAGGCGATCTTTCGACACGTCAACGAACAGGGAACTGATGTCAGTGATCGCGAAATCGTAAACGGCGCGGTAGACCTTATGGAACGAGTACTCCTGATAGTAAGCGAGGCATCTCTTTACCAGATCCTCCGTCCGAGCCAACATCCAGACGTCAAGCGGAGCCATGTCTCCCGCGGCAACTTCGTCCGTCGCAGGATTGAAGTCCGAGAGATTGCCCAGCATGTACCGGAATGTGTTCCGAAGTTTTCGGTAGGCTTCGGAGAGCCGCGTCAGGATGACGTCCGAGAGGCGAACATCTTCGGTGAAATCAACGGAAGCAACCCAAAGCCGCAGAAGATCCGCCCCGTACTGCTTGACGATCTTCTCGGGTTCGATGGTGTTGCCGAGCTGACTTCGACATGGCGCGTCCGTCGGCATCAAGCGTCCAGCCGTGTGTCGCGCATTCGCGATAAGGCGCTCCGCCGCGCAGACCGACGCCAATCAGTAACGAACTGTGGAACCAGCCGCGATACTGATCACCGCCTTCGATGTACATGTCCGAGGGCCACGGAAGGCCATTCTCGGGCGTAAGGACCGCGAGATGGCTGGAACCTGAATCAAACCAGACGTCGAGAATGTCGTTCTCACGCCGGAACTCCGTGCCGCCGCATTTCTTACACGTGCAGCCCTCGCCCATCAATTCGGCGACGGTTTCCGAGTACCAGACGTCCGCTGTCTTCTCGCGGAACTTCGCGATCACCCGTTCCAGAACGTTCTTGTCCGTGAACGGCTCGCCGCAGCTTTCGCAATAGAAAACGACGATGGGCACGCCCCAAACGCGCTGGCGCGAAATGCACCAGTCGGGCCGCACCGCGATCATGTTCGAGATGCGTTCTTCGCCCCACTCGGGGTGCCATTTTACGGTCTTGATCGCTTCAAGGGCCCGGGTTCGGAGAGCTTCCCTATCCATGCCGATGAACCACTGCTCCGTAGCCCGGAAAATGACAGGATTGTGGCAACGCCAGCAGTGTGGATAGCTATGTTCTATCCGGACTTGCGAGGCAAGCGCTCCGTGCTCCTCGAGCAACCGGATGACGATCGGGTTGATCTCCCAGATTGTTTTGCCGATCAGCTCTTCCGGCAGCACGCCGGAAGCACCTTCGGCACGGAAGATGCGGCCCGCAGCGTCCACCGGACAATAGACCGGCAGCCCATATCGCTGTCCGATGACGAAATCTTCCTGCCCATGTCCGGGCGCAGTGTGGACCGCACCCGTGCCTTGTTCGAGAGTGACGTGATCTCCTAAAAGGCCGAGCGAGTCTCTGTCGAGAAACGGATGGCGGAAGACGGCACCTTCGAGCTTTGTGCCGGAGAATCGAGCGACGACTGTTTTGTCCCACCCCAGGGCTTCGGATACCTGGTCGAGCAAGCCTTCCGCAACGATCGTCAGACCCTCCGGCGTGTCTACAACCACGTATTCAAATTTCGGATTAAAGCTGATCGCAAGATTCGCGGGAATGGTCCATGGCGTCGTGGTCCAGATCAGGCAGTAAACTTCGCGGCCCGCGAGACTCGGGTCCAGGGCCGCCGGATCTGAAGACAAGCCGAAACCGGACGTAGATGGACGGACTCGTGTGGTTCTCGTATTCCACTTCTGCTTCGGCAAGAGCTGTGCGGTCCTTAATGCACCAGTGCACGGGCTTCAGGCCTTTGTACACATATCCGTTATGCAGAAAATCGACGAAGGCCTGCGCAATAACGGCCTCATACTCAGCGCTCATCGTCAGGTATGGATTGTCCCAACGGCCAAGCACTCCCAGGCGCTTGAACTCGCGGCGGTGGATGTTGACGAAGTTGGCCGCATACGTCCGGCACTCGGCGCGGATCTGCGCCACACTCATGGACGCTTTGCGTTTGCCTAACTCCTGATCGACTTTGAACTCGATCGGCAGGCCATGGCAATCCCAGCCCGGTACATAAGGAGCATCGAAGCCGGCCATGGTCTTCGACTTCACGATGAAGTCTTTCAGAATCTTGTTGAACGCGGTTCCGAGGTGAATGTTGCCGTTGGCGTAGGGAGGGCCATCGTGCAAAACATATTGTGTTTGTCCCTGACGGGCTTCCCGAATGCGCTGGTAAAGGCCAGTGTTCTCCCACTGCTCGAGCAACTTGGGCTCGAGCACGGGCAAGTTTGCCTTCATCGGAAACGAGGTTTTCGGTAGGTTGACCGTCTTCTTCAGGTCAACGGAGGTTGCGTCCATGGAGTACTTCAATGGTAACGAACGGAAGCAGCCCGGAAGGAGTATGTGCACCGCATAGCGATGAGCACCAGGCGATAGGAAGCCGCTCCTCTGTACGGCTTCCTTCAAGAATCAAGCCTGTGATTGGCGATACCTGCGCACGGCGAGCGTCAAAAACAACACTCCCAATAGGGCGCTCGCGTAGCTGGCGGGTTCGGGAGCGGGTGCCGTTGCGGCGGCTGTCAGCCTAACGTCGAAGGCGTACGAGAATGTGCCTGCCCCGAAATCCTGAATCCAGAATGCGTAATTTCCGGGCGGCAATGCGCCCGTGAATCCCGTTGAACCCTCAGCGGGAATCTGCAATTCAGGCAAGATGTCCGTGTCGGTGGTGACAGGACCGTAGTGAGTCCAACCGAGCAGGCCATCAGCCGTTGTCGCAGTTGTCGGCAGAGTCACTTGAGATCCGCGCTGAATACCGAAGAAAGAAACGGCATCGCCCACGGCCGTACCTCCGAGCTCCAAAATCTGGCTAATCTGCAGGCCTGTGGGAACTGTGACTGTGAAGTAGTCCCGGTCCGTCGCGGTGACCCGGCCGGTGGTGCCGAAGATCTGATTAGAACCGACGCTCACAGGAAGGACCGTCGGTATCAGTCCCGAGTTGGATAAGTCTCCCGAAACCGCCTCACGGTAGACTGTCTCCGCATCAATGTGAACAAGTGCTGCAAAAGAGAAAAGCGCAACGCAAAACAAGCTTCTGTGTTTAAGAATCATAGAGTTCCCCCGACTTCCTAAAATGTCGTAACCCTAGGCTAAGTGCGGGGATAGCTCTGACTTGTTAGAGGGGTGTACAGATTTCGTAAAAAGTATAGTGCGAATCAGCTAGCAGGGCGCGACCAACTCGCTGCTGGTGCGCGCCAGGGAAACGCAAGCTGATGGACAATCTCACACCTGTAAAAGATGCACGCCGGAATCCGTCGCCGCACTAACAAGCTTTTTGTCGAGGCTTGCAAGCGGCAGGCCTTCGCGAATCGCGATGTCGAGATAAGCAGCATCATAGACCGTCAATACATAACGGTCCGCTAACGCGAACACATTGCGGTAGGAAAGCGGGTCGGTCAACCGGATGCGGAAGGATCGCAAATCTTCAAGAAAGGCTTTAGCATGGGCACTGGTGATGCGATTGCGCCGTAGGCCAATGAGAACACTGTTGTGCACTTCGTAAGCCCATAGCCGCGGCGCAACCACATCAGATGCATTCGAAACAGCGTCCAGCACGGCTTCCGTGTAGGTCGTGCGTTCGTCCGGAAAGCACCAGGATGCGACGAGCGATGCATCAACCACGAAAGCGGCCACTATTACGACCGTCCGAAATCGATATAATCACGTACGGTCCAGCCTTCGGGATCGGGCTTAACCTGTTTCTGCAACTGGCGGATATGCGCGGCAGCTTCTTGTGGGGAGCGAACAGGCGGTTCAATCTCCTCGTCGCCCAATTTCCTGGAGATCCAGTCCTCAAGGGTCAATCCGTGCGCCCGTGCTTTTGCCTCGAGAGCTGCGGCCTGTTGGTCGGGAAGGTTGATGGTGACAGTCGTCATAACGCGAACTCACTTTCCGCAGGCGGAAACGTTATTTTCGCAAATGAATGGTGTTCAGGTTACCCCAGAGCGACCAGCTCACTGCTCCGCGCGCCAATATGACGCAGGCATCGGTTGATCCAGAGTTTCGTCAGTTTCTCTTGAGCGCCATTCTGCGAAAGCCTTGAGCGCAAGCTGCTGAATTCAACGTGATCGAGCGGTTGGTCCTGGTTAAAGCAGGAAAAGACAACAGTCTCTTTGCCCGTTACCGGGTCCTTGTGCATCTGTAAGCACTGAGCGCAGATTTCTTTCATCATGCACTGCATCGGCGAATTGATGCTGCCGATGGCATGGTGATCCGGTTTCAGGAACGGCCGCAGGACGGAGTGGCGGGCCTGCTGAACTGCGCGCATCATGCCGTCGGAGCCGATGACGATCAGCCGGTCTACTGAGTTCAGAGGGATTTCGGGATCACCGAGATCACCGCGCCCATACGCGGCCATTGCTTCGACGATATTGCCGACAAAAGCGCTGTCTCCCACTCGCTCGGGAGTGAACCCAGGGGCTTCGTCGCAGACCCAGATCACAACGTCGGCCGCTTTTTCGATCTCTTCCACTTTGTAGCGATCGATGATCTTCTTGTACCCGGCGAAGTAGACAACGTGCGATCCGCCAGCGCGCAACTTTTGACCGATGGAGAAAAGAACTGCGTTACCCAAGCCGCCGCCGGCGAGGAGTACCGTCTCCCTTTCCGGCGTTTCGGTCGGTGTACCCGTCGGACCCATCAGCACAACGGGCTCGCCCGGCTTCAGCATGGCGCATAGATCGGACGAACCACCCATCTCGAGAACGATAGTGGACAAGAGCCCTTTCTCAAGGTCGACGGAGGCGCCGGTGAGTGCCAGTCCTTCCATGGCAAGAACGGTTGAGTCAGTACGCGCAGCCAGGGCTTCGTAATTCTGAAGCCGATAAAACTGCCCCGGCATGAAGGCCCGCGCGGCAATGGGTGCGCGCACGATAATCTCGACGATGTTGGGCGTCAGGCGTATGACATCCTCGACTCGAGGCCGTAGTTCGTCGTTCAATCGCGCCAGCAACTCTTCGGGAGCAGGCCCTGTTTGCGGCAGATTGGAGAGCACGCGCGAAACGACGGGGTAACCGCGTTTAGCACTGCCCATTGCCTTCACGACGTTGCCCGAGAAGGAAGGATGCAGATCGCCAAAGAAGCTGACAGCGCGGCCGTCCGGCTGCCGCGAGACGAGGACGTAGGTCGTCGTCGGTTTCGAAATGCGTTCCGGCCGGACCGGGTTTCCGTCTTCGTCGATAGCCTGGAAATAACGTCCGTCGAGGCTGAAGTTCGCTTCGTCCTCACGCGCCAGAACGGTGTTGGGCTGAGTGCCGGCCGCAACCAGAATGCTTCGAGCCGGAAGCGTGACGAACTCTCCGGAGGGTACTAACTGGCCGGTCGCCTTCGTCCAAGCGCTGCTTCTCAAGGCGGATTGCTCGTGCGCTGCCCGCTTCGTCAATTTCGACTTCCTGGGGCGAAAGACACTCGGCGAATTTGACACCTTCTTCGAACGCCTTTGCGACCTCTTCGTGATTCAGCGTGTAGCTGGGAGCATCGATGAGCCGGCGACGGTAGGCGATGGTTGAGCCGCCCCAGGAATCGAGGAGTTTGATGATTTCGGGTGCGCGGCCTTCGCGCGCGGCCGCGGCCCGTTCGGCGCGGATCTGCCGTGCATGATCGAGAAACTCGGCGGCGATCTCCGCGTCCTCCGAGGTCCACTTCGACAGGACTGCTCGCTCACCGATTTCGGAACAGAGCAGTTCGTAGCGCTTCAGGAATTTTTCTACCTGCACTACGTAGTAAGCGAGTGACTCAGTTGCGGTATCAACAGCGGTTAAGCCGCCGCCGATAACCACGATAGGCATTCGAATCTGCAGGTTGGCCAAAGATTCGAACTTTGCGGCTCCTGTCAGTTGGAGCGCCATGAGGAAGTCCGAAGCCTGGCGGACACCGCGCACCAATCCGTTCTTCATCGGAATGACGGTCGGCCGCCCTGCACCCGCACAAAGCGCGATGTGGTCGAATCCCATTTCGAATGCGCTGTCGACTGTCAGGGTTCCGCCGAAGCGAACTCCACCAAACATCGAGAATTGCGCGCGCCGCTCCAGAAGCAGGCGGATGACTTTCAGGAAGTTCTTATTCCAGCGGACAGTGATGCCATATTCAGCGACGCCGCCGAATCCCGCCATGACTCGCTCGTCGAGGCGTTCGTATATTTCGGTGATGTCCCGAATCGCCTTGAACGGAACGCGCTGCCCGTAAGGGTCGACGCCCGAGATATCGGAGGGCAAAGGTTCCAGCTTTAGCCCGTCGACGGCTGCGACCGTGTGGCCGTCGTTCATCAAGTGATGAGAAAGCGTGAATCCGGCGGGGCCAAGACCCACAACAAGTACTTTGTGCCCCGTCGAGGTTCGCGGGTAGGGACGCGAAATGTTCAGCGGATTCCAGCGAGTCAGCAGGCTATAGATCTCGAATCCCCACGGCAGTTCGAGAACGTCCTTCAGCGACCGGGTCTCAACCTGAGGAATGTCGACCGGCTCCTGCTTCTGGAATATGCACGACTTCATGCAGTCGTTGCAGATCCGGTGGCCGGTCGCGGCGCACATCGGATTGTCGATGGTAACGATGGCCAACGCGCCGATCGGGTTGCCCGCACCCTTCGCGGCGTTCATCTCCGAGATTTTCTCGTCGAGCGGGCAGCCGGCGAGAGGGACGCCGAACACGCTGGACTTGAATGACCCGTTCTTTTCCTTCAGGCCGGTGGAGCAACTGTCCTTGCCCTGGTTGTGGCACTTGATGCAGTAGTTCGCCTGGTCCAGGGCGCCGGTGAGATCGGTGCCGGGGTCCGTAAGCTGAAAGCCTTCACGAATGCGCCAGTGCTTGTTGTCGAACTGGAGCCGCACGAGCCCGTCGGTCGTCAACCGCTTCGGTGGCTACGAGGTGGTGCGGATCGAGCTTGTGGGGCACTTTAAAGAGCACGCTCGATCGATGCTTTGCTTTGCCTTGCGGCGAGAGGGTAGCCCAGGCAGCGTAGGAGGCCGCCAACTGCAACTGGTGAGCGTACTCCGTTTCGTTTTCAAGCCAGCGGGATACCTGGTTGGCAAAGCTGAGATCGCTTAGCGGCTCCTGGAGTAGCATCTCCAGTTCGGGAGCGAGAGCGTAGCCGTCGATTTCGCTCGCTTTTTCTTCGGTGAACCCGGTAACCGCTTTCCGCTGAACAAAACGGCGCTTGACCGCGTAAATCGGAGCCAGCTCCGAATGGCGGGTGCGGAGCTTGTCCAGCTCGGTTTGAATCCCGAAGAAGCTGCCTACGAAGTCCTCGAGGTAAGGAGCAAGCTCCAGAATCAGAGTCGAGTGCGCCTTGGGCGCTAACGATGCCGGATTCTCCCGAGCGGCGAGAAGCGAATCCCGAAGCGCCGGAGCCGTCTGGCCAAGATCCTCGAGAAACAAGCCGTCCAATCGCTGCAACTGATCGGTTTGGTAGAGATCCTCAAATACGAATCCGAACGGCAATACGAGACTTGAACGAACTTGGTCTTTGGTCAACTGTTCCACGGAATTTATCTAGGTCCTCAAGCTCTGAGTCGGACCCAGTCTTAGCGCAAGACGGTTGACTCTGCGGGATTTGCTTGGGTGCAATCCTATTTTCGCAGATCCGGAGCCTCCCATGAGGGTCCGGGCATTCAGGAGCGAGATTTGGGCGTTGGACGTGGAAAATCCGATATCGTAATAAGGATGGAGCTCGAGCGCGCAATTTTGCGCAAAGTCGGCGAGGCGATCAGCCGCTTTAAAATGATCCGCGACGGCGACTACGTGGCTGTCGGGGTTTCCGGCGGAAAAGACTCGTTGACGCTGCTCGAGGCACTGCTTCTGCTCCAGAAACGAGCGCCCATCAGCTTCCGCGTGAGCGCATTTACGGTCGAGCAGGGTAAGTTCCTCCGCCCCATTCATCCGGTGGGCGAATATCTCCGAAGTCGCGGCGTCGATTGGGTTTACATCGAAGACGAGCCCTCCCTCAATCTCCTGGAACAGCAGCCTGATCACGGGTGCGACGTGTGCAGCCGGTTTCGCCGCCGCGCGGTTTATGACATCGCGAGGAAAATGGGAGCGAATGTCGTGGCGCTCGGGCATACAGCCGACGATTTCTGCGAAGCCTTTCTCCGCAACTCGATGTTCACCGGAAGAATTAGCGCGCTGCCCCCGGTTACATGGTCCAAGAAGAAGGAATTTCGCCTCATCCGGCCGCTGGTTTTTGTGACGGAAGATCAGACTTCGGCGTTCGCGGAGAGCCTGGGCGCGCCGGTCATTCCGTGCGGCTGCTCCCAAAAGACCGGAACCGTCCGAAATACCCTGCGTAGTTTCTTCGCCACGATGGAAAAGGACCATCCGTTCCTGAAAGAGACTCTGATTTCGGCTATGGGCAATGTCGAACTGAGCAGACTGCTTGACCCGAGATACTTAAACGTCGATGAGGCGGCAGCGGAAAGTGAACCCGAACCGTCCGGCGAAACCCTAATTCCGCTTACCGTTTGATCGACCTGTAAAATAAACGTTCGCTTATGGCTGCCGAGTTGGTTGTCGTCAATGGATCCTCGGCCGGCACGCGCCACGACCTCACCAAAGGCGAAGTCTTCATCGGCCGCTCACCCTCCTCCAAAGTAGTCGTCAACGAAGCGGAAGTCGGCTGGAGGCATTGTCAGATAAGCCAGCACGGTGAACGCTTCCTCATCACCGACCTGCGAAGTTCTATCGGGACATACGTGAACGGAATGCGGTCGGCCGAACGCTGGCTGTCCGATCGAGATCAGATCGGTATCGGGAAAACCATCCTGATGTTCCGATCCGGCGAGGAGTCAAAGAGGAGGGATCTGCCCCTGCCGCTACGGCTGCGACAAGCGACATCAAGCCGGTACTTCTTGCGTCCTGTTCGCTCGTTTTCCTGTTTCGGGCACTTGCAGCCAGCGCGGTAAACGGGCAAACGAAGCTTCTCCAGAATCAGATTCTGCGGCTCGTCTCAGACTTGATTCCCGTCGAGGCGGGATACCTGGTGCTCGGTTCAACCCTGCAGTCGTTGATAGTGCAATACGAAAGCGAATGGCCTGGCGCGGGTGAAAACGGCAAAGCCGGTCTCGCCAGGATCGCCGAAGAAGGCGCATTCGAGGATTCCCAAACCGGCACCATTGGAGTTCCGCTATACCTCGCCAATGTACTCGGCGGGGCGCTGCTTCTTCACACGAAGGCGAGTGAAGGCGAGCGGTTATCTGCCCACCTCGAGACTCTTACGGCGATTGCCTCCCTTGCTTCGATCGGATTTGAGGCTAACCGGGAAGTCGAAAATCTCAAGGTGGAAAAAGCTCTTCTGGAGGAGAGGATCGGCGTACCTGGCGGGATTGTCGGCAACAGTGCGCCTATTCGCCGGCTCCTGAGTCTGATTGAACGCGTAGCTCCGCGAGATTCGACGGTCCTGATTACGGGTGAGAGCGGAACAGGTAAAGAGCTGATCGCGCGTGCTCTCCACCAGGGAAGCGAGCGCCGCGACCACCATTTCATCGCGGTGAACTGCGCGGCCATGAGCGAGAATCTCTTCGAAAGCGAGTTATTCGGGCACGAAAAAGGGGCATTTACGGGTGCCATTGCTCTCAAGAAAGGCCGCTTCGAATTAGCTGAAGGCGGGACCATCTTCCTCGATGAGGTGGGCGAATTAGCGCTGCCACTCCAGGCGAAGCTGCTCCGGGTCCTGCAGCAGCGGGAGTTTGAGCGGGTCGGCGGTACCCAGGTGCACAGCCTCAACATCCGCGTCATCGCTGCGACAAATCGGGATCTGCAGGAAGACATTCGCGAAGGCAAGTTTCGCGAAGATCTCGCTCTATCGACTGAACGTAGTGACGCTAGAGTCGCCGCCTTTACGGGAACGCAAGGACGACATTCCTGTCCTGGCACGCTACTTTCTCGAAAGGTCGGCGCTGCGTTGCAAACGTCAGGTGGAAGGGATTTCGAAAGAAGCCGAAGAAATCCTGATGCAGTATTCGTGGCCGGGCAATGTGCGCGAGCTAGAAAACGCGATGGAACGTGCAGTGGTGCTCGGCGTCTCGGACACGGTGTTGCCTGAAGACCTGCCGGAAGCGATGCTGGAATCTGCACCGCAGGAATCGGGCGCCAAGTATCATTCCTCGCTCGGCCAGGCGAAACGGGAGGCAATCTTAGATGCCTATGTGCAAGGCAACGGAGATTACAAGCAAGCCGCTCGCTTGCTGGGGCTCCATCCCAATTACCTTCTGCGTTTGGTTCGGAATTTGAACTTGCGGGATGAGATCAATCGCCGGCTTGGGGAATAGGATCTCACCTCTCCGGCAAGCGAACTCAAAAGCGGAGGTCTGTTGAGGAAGGCGCCGACAATAGCTTTCTTCCTAGCTGAGGCGTCACAATCAACAACATGCGTCTTTTGCCGCTTTGCCTACTGTTCGCACTGGTCGGTTGTCTGCTGTCTCCGTTTCTGCTGACCGCGTGGTTGCGCGAACATCGCGGCGTGGACATTACGGGTAGGGTGACCCAGAAGCAGGAAACAGTCTGGCATTCCACGTTCGAGAACGACATCACACGGTCCACCATGGTCACCGTCTCGTATTTCCGTTCCCGGCAGATCCGAGTCTGCGTATAGATCGGTGACATTACCGCTGGAGCGTTACGACGAGATCAATCGCGGTGATGTCCTCCGAATGCGCTATCTGCTCGAACGGGATCTGCCGGACTACTCACTGCTGCATTCGTTGTACCGGTCGGGTTTCTTGCCGGTAGCAAGTGTGGACGGGCGGAGTGTCTTCAGGATGTGGCGGGACCTGCTTCCGGAATTACCCGTGCGCTTAGTTTGCGCCGTTACGGGTTTGATTCTTGCGCTGTGGCTCTGGTACAAATTGAGGATCCCCGGCGGCATCTTTGCGATCGCGATCTGTTTTGTTGGGGCGCTTGGCGCCGCCATGTTTTCGGAGATTCCGCGTCCGATGTCTCCGCTACAGGGAGTCATCCTCCCAGGGAGAGCAAGGGTGCAGAATGAATGGACTATCGATAAGGTGTTTGCCAGCCGGAACTCAAGGAACACGTGGAGCTTGGATCAGCCTGTTCAGTACGTTTCGCTCGAGTTCGTTCCGGAAGGCCGCCGCGAGCCGGTGGTAGCTGCTGACAATATCGATACGGGAAGCATTCCGAACCTCAAGGTAGGGCAGTCCCTGGCAGTTCAATATGAGCAGGCAAATCCAAGGAATGCGAGGCTGGTCGCAGGAACGCGCACCTTTTGGAAGAAGAACTTGCGTGGACTGGCGATCACCGCTGTGATTTGGATTGTTTTCGGCGGCGTGGCAATCGTTCTGTGGGGAGCCTTCTCCCGCAAGCCGCGCGGCCCTAACAGGACCACAACGTCTTCCGCCTAATGAGAAGTCACGCGGTCTTATCCAGGTGTGTGATACACAAACCCGACTATTTCGTCGCGATATGAAGCGCCGCGATCCCACCCGTCAGGAGTTGATACTCTGCATGAGCGAACCCGGCGGATCGCATCATCTCAACGAGCGCGGCGGCTTGCGGAAATTTTCGTATCGACGACGGCAGATAAGTGTAAGCCTCGCGCGATCCCGACACGAGCGTTCCGACCGTGGGCAGAATGATCCGCGAATAGAATCCGTATCCCAGCTTCACGATAACGTTCGACGGATGAGAAAACTCGAGAATCGCCAATTGGCCGCCAGGTTTCAAAACACGGAGTAGCTCAGCCAATCCGGCTTGGTAATTTGCCAGGTTGCGAAAGCCGAACGCAATCGAAACACAGTCCAACTCACCGTCAACGAAAGGTAACGTGAGGGCGTCTGCTTCGAGCAGAGCGGGCCTTACGCGCTTCCGGATTGCCTTCGCGTGGGCCGCCGTCAACATGGGATGGCAGAAGTCGGCTCCAACCACCTGCGCCTTCGCAACGGCGCTGAAGTCAAGGTAGACGTCACCCGTTCCGCAGCACAGATCCAGCACAACTGCTTGAGGGTCATCAAGAGCGCCCTTCACTTTTTTGAGGAGCGCCTTGCGCCAGCTCCGATCGATATTGAAGGAAAGCAGATGGTTGAGCAGGTCGTAGCGCGGCGCGATGCCGGCGAACATACGCTCGACCCAGGCGGACGCTTGCTGTTCATCCGAGGCACCGGGCGGAGTCGTGCCACCCGAAACTGCGTTCGACTTCATCCGAGCGTATTCACAATCGCTTGCTTGATTTGGGAAGGCGGAATGTCCGGCACAATCTTTACGGTACCGATGCCGGTGGGAAGAACGAAGTGAATCTTTCCTCCGAGGGTCTTCTTGTCTTTCGCCAATCTCCCAATCAGCTTGTCCGGATCCAGATCGGAAACGGAAGGAATCGGCCCATAGTTGCGAATCGTTTGCTCGATCAGTGCGCAATCTTCCTCCGACAGCAGGCCGGTGAGAAAAGACAACTGGACGGCCGCGATCATACCCCAGGCGATCGCCTCTCCATGGAGCAGTCGCGTGTATCCGGTCTCAGCTTCGATGGCGTGCCCGATCGTGTGTCCAAAGTTCAAGATCCTTCGCAGATCCCCCTCTTTTTCGTCCGCCGACACCACGTCGACTTTCACGCGAACGGCCGCCGCAACGAGCGCATCCACCATCGCAGGATCCATCGCAAGGATCTCGGACCGTTGATGCACGAAATGCGAAAAGATCTCGGGGTCCCGAATGACTCCGCATTTCAACACTTCGAAGAGCCCCGCGCGGTATTCACGTTCCGGGAGCGTTGAGAGAAGGGCAGGATCAATCAAGACCGCCAGCGGCTGATGGAAGCTTCCAATCAGGTTCTTGCCGCTGCGGAGATTGACGCCGGTTTTGCCGCCTGTCGCTGCATCAACCTGGGCCAGGAGCGTGGTTGGAATCTGCAGCACCGGTACACCGCGCATGAAAATGGCAGCAAGAAAGCCGCCCATATCCGTGACGATGCCGCCGCCGAAGCCGATCACGATACTTGTGCGGTCAGCGCCCCGCTCGGACATCTCTTCAGCAAGCCTCTCAAGATTCGCTAGTCGTTTATTGCTTTCGCCACCTTCGAACCGGAGAACCTCAAGCTCGCCCGGTTCAAATTGGCTACTGATTACATGGCCGTGCAATCGCCACACGTCATCCGTCGTCAGGACAAACAGCTTGCCGTGCCGCTTAGGCAAATAGTCGCGAACACGCCCGCTCACCCCGCGTTCAATGACGTTCGGGTAGCTACAATGCGAGGTTTTCACCTCAAAGACGGGCATTTGATCGTTGTACCATTGTGATTATCAAGGCCCCTACGCAGCGGATTGAGACGGATTTTGTTGTTGTGGGAGCGGGCGTAGCTGGATTACGAGCCTCGGCGGAACTCGCCAAGGCGGGTCGTGTTCTGGTGATCGCGAAAGATTCTCTTCAGGAATCCTCCTCCGAATATGATGAAGGCGGTATTGCGGTCGCGTTAAGCGATGACGACGAGCTTGAGTTGCACGAACAGGACACGATCGTTGCGGCTGTTACGGCGCTGGACGAACGAACCCGCGAGACAGTGCGAATCTTCGCGCGTGGAACTTTGCTTGTAACGGGCGGTTTGGGCCGGGTGTTCGCGAACACAACGAATCCGGACGTTGCGACAGGCGACGGTGTTGCCTGTGCTTACCGGGCCGGCGCAGATGTTGCGGAGATTAAATTTGTGCAGTTTCATCCAACAGCGCTGTACCTTCCCGGTGCGCCGCGATTTCTTTTGAGCGAAACGTTGGGCGGAGAAGGCGCTTATCTCCGCAACGGGCGCGGAGAGCGCTTCATGCTGCGTTATCATCCGCCCAAAATGCGAGTGAACGGTGGCGGTAGCGCCTTTCTCGAATTAACGCATCTGCCCGGGGGCTTCGTCAGCAGCCGCTTTCCGCGTGTCTATCAGACTTGCCTCGCGCATGGAATCGATCTTGCGGACAGTCCAGCTCCGGTCCGGCCTGCTGCTCACTATGCGATGGGCGAAATTCGAACCGACCTGTTCGGGCAAACGAATCTTCCGCGCCTCTTTGCGGCTGGAGAAGCGGCCTGTACCGGCGTTCATGGCGCGAACAGGCTGGCGAGCAACTCACTACTGGAGGCCGTTGTCTTTGGCGCTCGTACGGGCAAGGCGATGGGCCGTGTTCCTTCTGTCCCTGTGATCGCGCGGGCTGCGTTGGCTCGCGAAGAGAGTCGGGGCGGGCATTTTCGCGAAGATTATCCTTTCAAATCGCCCGTGTTCGAAAAGCACTCGCTTCTCCATCGGACGGCGGCGGGAAACTTCGAGGCTCAGCTCGAGTTTGTTTAGTTCTCAAGGCCGTCCTCCGCGAATCGCGTTTGGCACGGCCATACTGATTTTCGCTGTGCCGCTTCATCAATCGAGTCCGGCGGCGGCGTTATGGACCACTCCGGCCATTCTGGCGGCTTCGCTCCTGATCACGTGGGGTGCGGAGTCTGCCCAGTTCTTTGTTGCGCAAGGTTTCGCGCTGGCCATTCTCGCCTGGATGCAGACTCTTCCCGAGTTTGCAGTCGAAGCTGTCCTGGCGTGGAAGGGTCAAACGGAGCTGCTACTCGCGAACCTGACAGGCGCGCTTCGGCTTCTGACCGGCCTGGCGTGGCCGATGATCTACGCTACAGCCGGCTTTGTTCACTACAGGCGCACGGGGAATCATCTTCGCTCCATCAACCTTCAGCCACAGCACAGTGTCGAGGTGCTCGGTTTGACCATGCCGCTGCTTTACGTGACGTTCGTCTGGTGGAAGGCAAGCCTCACCATCTATGACGGAGTCGTTCTGGTGTTGCTGTACGTGGCGTATCTTGCGCTGCTCACTAAGCTGCCTCCTGAAAAAGATGAAGGAATCGAAGATCTGGAGGCGATACCACGGGCAATTGCTTTGGCCCGGCCGGCGAACAGAAATATTGCAATCCTGGCATGTTTCCTCGGTGGGGGCATCATCATTTATTTGACCGCCGAACGTTTTCTGGGGAGTTTGGTTTCGCTTGCCACAGCGGTTGGTCTTCCGAGCTTCATCGTCATTCAGTGGCTCGCGCCCATCATCTCTGAGTTCCCGGAGATGCTCTCCACGTTCTACTTCGCACGCCAGGAGGTGAAAGCGCCCGTAGGGTTGATGAACATTGCCTCAAGCAACATCAACCAGTGGACCCTGCTGGTCGCAATGTTGCCTGTCGTGCTTTCGCTTGGCAGAGGCGAAGTAACTTCTCTGCAGTTCGACCGCGGAGCAAAGCATCGAACTCGCTCTTACCTTAAGCCAAAGCGTTCTCGCGCTCCTGTTCCTGTTCAACATGAGCTTTGCGTGGTGGGAAGCCGTCGCGATGTTTGCGCTGTTCGTATCCCAGTTCGTCTTGCCCGCGTTCTTCGGCGAAGGCGCGAAGCTTTGGATCTGCTACGCGTTTCTGGCGTGGAGCGCGGTTGAAGTGGCCATCCTGATTTTCAAAGGAAGAAAGCCGGAGGCGTTAAGAAGCTTCGCGGAAGTCTGGAGGGAGCACGTCAGAGATTAAGCGTTGCCGAAATTGATCAGCGCGACACCGAAGATGATCATCATAGCCCGCCCACTTTGGAGATCGTGAATCGCTCACCGAAGAAGAGCCGAGCCCACAGCATCGCCCAGATGTAACCGAGCGAGACCATCGGATAGAGCACCGTAAGCTGCGCGCCTGGCTGGCCCACGCCCATCATGTAGAACACGCTGGAGAGAAGGTAAAGGACAACGCCGACAAGAAGCCAATAATTTGAAAGAAGGCGCCCGATGCCGCCCTTCATGTGCTCTGCGCCAAGCTTTAGAAAAACCGCGCCGAACGATCCAATGAAAGAGCTGACAAGGATCAGGAGTACTAGCCGTGCTCATGTGTGCCATGCGCGATTACTTCTTCATCCCGAGTACGGAGACGCCGCCCACGATAAACGCAATCCCGATACTCCGGAAGAAGTTCAGGTGCTCGTCTGCGAGGAGAAACAAGGAAAGAATCGTCACCCATACATACGTCAAAGCAATGATGGGGTAAAGACGTGACAGTTCCCGGCCCTTCAAGAGCCAAGGCCATCAGGAAGGTGTTGACGCCATAAAGGCAATAGCCGGCGAAAAGCCTGATGTTTTTCAGAACGCCGAGGAAGAAGCTCACGATCAGCACCGGGCTTCTGAAGACATCGGCCAAGACTGACGTGACTTCCCAACTGAGAAGATCCCGTCTTCATAAGGATCTGGGCGGCCGCCCCGATCAAGGTACACGAGAAAACCAGTAAAAATGCCTGCTTCGCCTCGTCTCTGGGCTTTGCGATTGCCTGAGGTGCTTCGAGTACGGCGGGCGACGTCAAACGTCCTCGTCCTGGGGCATAGATACTTCCTATTTTACGGCATGTAGGATTATTATGGCCACATTCACTGACCCTAGGATTTCTAGTGGGCTTATCTGAAAATAAATGCAAATCTTGCTTAAACGGCTCCTTTGGGCCGCGGTCTGCCTGCTTGCCGCAATTGCGCTCGGAACAATCGCGACAAGCCGCGGCGAGCCGGTAAATAGCCTGTGGCTAATTGCTGCTGCGGCTTCCCTTTTCACGTCTAGGATTCCGTTTTTACGGCCGCTTCCTCGCCGTTCGGGTATTTGGGCTGGACGACCGGCGGGCCACTCCGGCTGAGCGACTGCGGGATGGCCAGGATTTCGAGCCCACGAACAAGTGGATTCTGTTCGGTCATCACTTTGCGGCAATTGCGGGTCCCGGACCGCTGGTCGGGCCAACTCTGGCGGCTCAGTTTGGTTACCTCCCGGGCGTCCTGTGGATATTGATCGGTGCTGTGCTGGCTGGCGCAGTCCAGGACTTCATCATCCTTTTCTGTTCGGTGCGGCGCGACGGAAAAACGCTTGGGGCAAATCGCGCGCGATGAGATCGGCACCGTGGCCGGCTTCGTTTCGCTGTTGACGGTTCTCTCCATCATGATCGTGCTGCTTGCGGTGGTGGCTCTGGTGGTTGTGAACGCACTTCGGGGAAGTCCTTGGGGCACCTTCACGATTGCCTCTACTATGCCGATCGCGGTGCTGATGGGCTTGTACCTGCGTTATGTCAGGCCCGGCAAGGTTCTCGAGTGTTCCGCCCTCGGCTTTGCATTGGTTCTCTTAAGCATTGTGGGCGGAAGCGCGATTGCGACGACGCCCGCTGTCGCGCCCTGGTTCACGTTGAGTGGTGTCGCGCTCGCAGTCGCGATTGTCATTTACGGATTTCTTGCAAGTGCGTTGCCGGTTTGGCTGTTGCTCGCGCCGAGAGACTATCTGAGCACCTTCGTAAAACTCGGGGTGATCTTCCTCCTGGCAGTCGGCATTCTCTTCACGCATCCGCAACTGAAACTGCCGCCTTTGACGCGCTTTGTGGATGGCACCGGGCCGATCTTCGCCGGCAAGGTGTTTCCGTTTTGCTTCATCACGATCGCTTGCGGAGCGATCTCCGGCTTTCATGCCCTGATCTCGTCGGGCACGACTCCGAAACTGATTGCCCGCGAATCTCATGCCTGGCCGATCGGTTACGGATCGATGTTGCTCGAAGGCTTCGTCGCGAATTATGGCGATGGTTGCGGCGGCGTCGCTCGAACCCGGAGTATTCTTCGCCGTAAACTCGCCGGCCGGTGTCGTGGGAGCGTCCGCGGAAACGGCCGTTCGCACCATCACCTCCTGGGGTTTTCCCGTAACGGCGCAGACGATGGCCTCGCTCGCGCACAGCGTGGGAGAAACGACCCTCTTCGGCAGGACTGGCGGAGCGCCTTCTCTTGCTTTGGGCATGGCTCAGATCTTTGGCAAGTTCTTTGGCGCTGGCGGCCTCGGCAACAGCCTCCTGGGCTTCTGGTATCACTTCGCTGTCATGTTCGAGGCGCTGTTTATCCTGACGATCATCGACGCCGGTACGCGCGTGGGGAGATTCATGCTGCAGGATCTGCTACAGCACGTGCCTGGAATCGGAGCGAAGATACGGTCGCGAACTGGACTGATCGTCACTAGTGCCGCCGTCGTGGCTCTCTGGGGATATTTTCTGTACCAGGGCGTGATCGATCCCCTCGGCGGCATCAACTCCCTGTGGCCTCTGTTCGGTATCTCCAATCAGTTGCTCAGCGCCATTGCGTTGTGCGTTGGGACAACTGTGCTCATCAAAATGCACGGTCCGAAGTACGTCTTCGTCACCCTGATCCCGCTAGCCTGGCTTGCCACTGTTACCTTTGCTGCCGCACTCGAGAAGATATTTTCACCCGATGTCCGGATCGGGTTCCTGGCCCACGCAACGGCTCTTGAGAACGCCATTGCGTCAGGCAAGATTGCGGCGGCCAAACTGGCTGAGACGCATGCCGTCATTTTCAATGAGCGTCTGGATGCAGTCGTTTGCGGATCGTTCCTGGTTCTGGTCAGCCGTCATCATCGTTTCTTCCGTTTGGCAGTGGTATGGGCTGCTTCGAGGCACCAGTCCGGCTTCTACCTCGGAGTCGCCATTTACTTTGTCGCGGTTAGGTTCGGAGACAGCATGAACCGGCTCCGACGATTCTGTTCCCTATTCCGTTCGTTTCTTGCGCGAGCTTGCCGACGAGAACGGATACGAGCGATATCTCGCGTTGAACGGGCAAGACTCATTCGGGTGATGAATGGCGGGCCTATATCGACGGCCGACATAATCGCAAGTTCAAGAACGCTAAGTGCTGCTGACTGCCTGATCGATCAAGTGCCGGATCAGTGCAAGCGCCGCCTCGACGATCGCCGCTCTTCAAAAGCGCGAGAGCCTCTGAATCGGCGATTGCGTACCACAACTGCTTGCGCTTCTCGAAGTCGGCGATGCGTTCGGTGATCTCCGGTCTGACCCGCCGGAGTGCTTCGAGAAGCTCTCCGTATTCAGGTCCAATTTCCCGCTGAAATTTCTGCTTGAGTCGTACCGCAATGGCGGGCGCTGTTCCGTTTGTCGATATCCCGATTGTCAGATCCCCACTCCGGTGGATTGAGCCATAACTGTAGCGGCAATTCGCCGGATCATCGACAGCGTTGCAGAGTACGTTTCTCGCTTCCGCCATGCGAAAGATTTCGGCGTTCCGCGGACTGCACGTGATCACAAGGAAGCAGCCGTCCAGATCTGCGGGCGAAAACTCCCGCACGCTCCCAGCAGATGGCGCCGCTTGAGGCGAGCGCCTGGATTTCGGGAACCGCTTGCGGATTGATGTATCGAACATCGGCCGACGCTTCCGCCAGAGCCCGGACCTTCGCCGGCAACTTCAAAACCTTCGCCGGTAACCACACATTTCTTCCCTGTCAGATCCAGAAAAATGGGATAGCGAAAGTTCATGAGCGGCCCGGAAAGCCGATGGTAACAATCACTCGCTCTATCCTGGAGAGGTTGCCAGTTCCGCGTCTATTCTTAATCGACAGCTTCGGTTTTATCTTCCGGGCCTACCACGCCCGCGCCCGCAGCGGCGCGCCGCCCATGCGCACGAAGACCGGGCTCTCGACCGAGGCCGTCTTACATCTTCCACAACATGGTGCGGAAGCTGATGACGAGCTTCAAGCCGGATTACATCGCTGCCATTTTTGAAAGCAGCGAACCTACCTTTCGCTCGGAGAGCTTTGCCGAATACAAGGCGAATCGAACCGAGATGCCGCACGACTTGGGCGAGCAGATTCCGCATATCCGCCGCATCCTGGAAGCCATGCAGATTCCGATTCTGCAGTTTCAGGGCTTCGAGGCGGACGACGTGATCGGCGCCATTGCGTGCCGTGAGCCCGAGAAGCCGCTGGAAGTCGTCATCGTGTCGAGCGATAAAGACATGCTGCAGCTTGTGAACGATCGTGTGTTCATGCTCAACCCGATGAAAGACGACGAGTGGTACGACGCCGCCAAAGTGGAAACGTTCATGGGGGTGAAGCCGACCCAGGTGGCCGACCTGCTCGCACTGAAGGGCGACTCGATCGACAACATTCCCGGAGCTCCCGGAATCGGCGATAAAGGCGCTAAGGATCTGATCGTACGCTTCGGATCGGTAGAAGCTGCACTGGACCGCGCCGCGGAAGTGGAGCGGAAGATGTATCGCGAGAGCTTGTTGAACAATCGCGACCAGATTCTGCTGAGCAAGCAACTCGCAACCATTCATACGCAAGTGCCGATCGAGTGGAGCCTGGAGGGTCTGCGGTCGCAACCGGCCCGGAACACCATGCTGAAGGCCCTGTACAAGGAATTTGAGTTCTTCAGCCTGCTGAAGGATCTTCCGCCGGAAGACGATAGCGCCTCGAGGGATTACAAGGCGCTTGAGGATGAAGCTGCTGTCACAGACTGGCTGCAGGCTCGGCCCGCTGACGCGCCTCTTGCCATCACTCTGGACAGTACGAATTCGTTCGTGGGCCTGTCATACAAGATTGGCGAGGGCAGAGCCGTTCCATTCCGCCTCCTCGACACGATCAAAGAGACGGTGGCGTCCGAATCAGTCCCGTTGGTGGTGCATGATCTGAAATCGTTTCTGACAAGCGCGGCGGAACTGGGCCTGGCACCTCGCAAAACAGTCGAGGACGTATTTCTTTATGCCTTTCTTCTGAGCGCAGACCCTGGCGGATGTTCTCCTGAAGCGCTGGCGGAACGATTTCTCGACCGCAAATTAAATCCGGCTGCCGAGCAGCAAGCGGAAGCGATTCTTTCCGTAGCGGAAATTGCGAGGCCGCAAATGACGGATGCGGAGCTGCGCAGCGTCTACGAGACGATTGACCTGCCGCTTGCTCCCGTTCTTGCTCACATGGAGCAGACCGGAATCAGGGTCGATACCGCAGTGCTCGCGGAGCTCTCGACGCGTCTCTCTGAGCGCATTGAGGGCATTGCACAGAAGGTGTACGAGCTTGCCGGACACCCGTTCAATATCGGCTCTCCGCAGCAGCTGGGGAAAGTGCTCTTTGAAGAGATGAAGCTTCCTGCGCCGGTGAAGTGGGGCAAGGGCAAAGTCATCTCTACGGCCGCGGATGTGCTCGAGGGTTTGGCGCCGGCGTTTCCGGTTGCGCAGCTCGTGCTTGAGTATCGCCAGTTGACAAAGTTGAAGGGCACTTATATTGATGCGCTCCCGCAGCTCATTCGTCCGCAAACGGGCCGGGTCCATACAACGTTCAATCAGGTGGGCGCGGCGACCGGACGGCTATCTTCGTCCAATCCGAATCTGCAGAATATCCCGATCAAAACGCAGGAAGGCCGGGAGATACGTGCCGCATTCGTACCCGCCGAAGGTTGGACCTGGTGATTGCCGATTATTCGCAGATCGAGCTGCGGCTTCTGGCTCATATGTCGCGTGACGAAGTGCTTCTTCATGCCTTCAAGAATCACGAGGACATTCACACGCGGACAGCGGCAGAAGTCTTCAAAGTGGACCCGCTGATGGTCACGCCGGAGATGCGGCGCGCTGCCAAAGCAGTGAATTTCGGAATCGTGTACGGACAAACGCCATTCGGGCTTGCGCAGACGCTCTGTATCGACAGGAAAGAGGCTGATCTTTATATTCGCCGGTACTTCGAACGCTATTCGGGTGTTCGCGAATTTATCGATCGCACGATTGCCGAGGTCCGGCAATCCGGCGTGAGCAAAACATTGCTGGGCCGGCGGCGTCCGATCCCCGACATGCAGAGCAGAAATCCCGCAGCGCGATCGTTTGCGGAGCGAACTGCCGTGAATACGCCGCTGCAAGGCACGGCCGCGGACCTGATCAAGGTTGCGATGATCAAGATTGCTGCGCTCGTTAGAAAAAGAAAAGCTGCAGTCCCGAATGCTGCTTCAAGTGCACGATGAACTCGTGTTCGAAGCGCCTGCAGCCGGAGCGTGAAGCGTTGCAGGATTTGGTGAAGCGCGAAATGGAAGGCGTATACGAGCTTGCAGTTCCGCTGGTTGCTGATGTGGGCAGTGGCCCGAATTGGAGAGATGCTAAATGAAGAACTTTCGCGCTAATCTGAGCGCTTGTGTATTGACGGTCTGCGCACTCCTGCTGCTGGCGGGTTGCGGCGGCAAGAAGAAGAACGAGGCCGTTCAGGCGCCCCCGCAATACAAAGTTCGCCTGCAAACTACGAAAGGCGATGTGGTGATTCTCGTTCACCGCGACTGGTCTCCCTTGGGCGCGGATCACTTTTACGAACTCACGAAAATGGGCTTCTACAACGACACGCGGTTCTTCCGTGCGTTGAAGGGATTCATCGTGCAGTGGGGCATCAACGGCGATCCCAAAATCAACAAGGACTGGAGCGAGATCCCGATCAAAGACGATCCGCCGAAGGTCAGCAACAAGATCGGAACGGTGGTTTTCGCCATGGCCGGTCCGAACAGCCGGACGACGCAAGTGTTCATCAATCTAGGCGACAACAGCGGCAGTTTGGACCCGCAGGGCTTTACTCCGTTCGGCGAAGTTATCCAGGGAATGGAGAACGTCCAAAATTTCTACATGGAGTATGGCGAGGGAGCCCCGCAAGGAGGCGGTCCGAGCCAGGCTGCCATTGCGGACATCGGAACGCCCTACCTTGAAGAGCACTTTCCCAAGCTGGATTACATCAAGAAAGCGCAGATCGTACCGTAATTGCGCCTTCGGCTGCCGTAGTCACGCCTTCGCTGCAATGTGACGTGGCTTTGACCGGATGCGAAAATGAAAGAAAAATGACCGGAAATGAGATCCGTGCAAGATTTCTGGACTTCTTTGCCGGACAAAATCACAGGCGCGTTCGCAGTTCTTCGTTGATCCCTGCGAATGACCCGACGCTTCTCTTTACTAACGCCGGAATGAACCAGTTCAAGGAGATCTTCCTTGGCCTGGAGAAGCCGGACTTCGCGCGCGCCGCCTCATCGCAGAAATGCGTGCGGGCGGGCGGAAAGCACAACGATCTCGAAAATGTCGGTTATACACGGCGGCATCACACGTTTTTCGAGATGTTGGGCAATTTCTCCTTTGGCGATTACTTCAAGAAGGACGCGATTGCTTTTGCCTGGGAGCTAGTGACCAGCCCGAATTGGTTTGCCATGCCCAAGGACCGTCTCTACATCACCGTTTTCCGCGAAGACGATGATGCCGAGGAGTTGTGGCAGAAAGTGGCGGGTGTTCCGAAGTCGCGAATCTTCCGGCTGGATGAAAAAGACAACTTCTGGCAGATGGGCGAGACAGGACCTTGCGGGCCCGTGTTCCGAGATCCATTACGACCTGGGCCCGGAAGCGGCAGAAAAGGGCCGGGAGCACGAGCAGTTTCCGTCCGATGCAGGCGGGCGTTTCGTTGAGATCTGGAATCTTGTGTTCATGCAGTTCGATCGTGCGAACGATGGAACGCTGACGCCGCTTCCGCGCCCTTCGATCGATACCGGTATGGGCCTCGAGCGGATGGCGTCCATTCTGCAGGGCAAGCTCTCGAACTTACGACTGCGATCTGATCTGGCCCATCGCAGAGCGGGCCGCAGCGCTTATGCGCGTCTCGCAGGGAGCGGACGCCCGCGTGGATACAGCGCTGCGAATCAACGCCGACCATGCTCGCGCAACGGCTTTTCTCATTCACGATGGTGTCGTTCCTGCAAACGAGGGCCGAGGTTATGTTCTCCGGAAAATCATGCGGAGAGCCATGCGAAACGGCCGTCTGGCAGGCGCCTCGGGTTCTTATTTCAGCGATCTGGTTGGCTTCGTTGCTGACTTCATGCACTCCGCTTATCCGGAGCTCGAAGAGAGTAAATCGCGCGTCGCGCGCATCGTCAAGGACGAAGAAAGCCGCTATGCGTCCACGTTCCAGGTCGCAGAGCGTTTCTTCCAGGACGAGGCGAAGAACGCAGTGGCCGGCGTGTTGCCGGGTTCCGCAGCGTTCCGGCTCTACGACACGTTCGGACTTGCGCTCGATGAGCAGGAAGAAATGGCGCGCGAGTTTGGCTTAACCATCGACCGCGAGACGTTCACGGCCGAAATGGAGAAGCAGCGGACGCGAGCTCGTGCAAGCTGGAAGGGCGGAGAAAAGGCCCAGGTCGCCGAGGTATACAAGTCGCTCGACAGCGTGGAGTTCATCGGCCGCGAGACGCTGGAAGCGCCAGTCGAAATCAGAACGCTCATCGTGAATAAGGAGCCTGTCGAGCTCGTCGAATCCGGTCCTGCTGAGTTTGTTTTTCCGCAGACGCCTTTCTATGCGGAGTCCGGCGGCCAGGTGGCGGATACCGGTTTGCTACTGACCAGCGATACTCACGAACGCGTTGCCATCGTCGAAGGTATCTACAAGGCGACCCCGACCGTCATGGTGCACAAAGTGCGCGTGCTCCGGCCTATCCGTAAAGGCGACCGGTTGACGGCTGTTGTCGATAAGCCGCTCCGCGGCGCGACCATGCGCAATCATACGGCGACTCACCTGTTGCATGCTGCATTGCGCCAGGTGCTAGGGGCTCACGTGAAGCAGGCCGGAAGCGTTGTCGAGCCGGGCCGGCTGCGTTTCGACTTCAATCACTATACTGCGCTCACGCCGGACGAACTACGCGAAGTCGAGCTCCTGGTGAATCACCAGATTCTGGCGAACACGGAAGTGAATACGGAAGTGATGGATCTGGAGCAGGCGCTTTCCACCGGAGCCATGGCACTGTTCGGAGAGAAGTACGGCGACAACGTCCGCGTCGTTACCGTACCAGGTTTCAGCCGGGAGCTTTGCGGGGGCACCCACGTCCGGCGAACCGGCGACATCGGGCTGTTCAAGATTGTCTACGAAGGCAGTATCTCTGCCGGCGTGCGCCGCATCGAAGCAGTGACGGGCGAAGGTGCTCTCGAACGATTCCAGGAATCGACAGCGCAACTCGCGAAGGCCAGCGAGGTGTTGCATACGTCGCCATCAGGCGTACTCGAGCAGTTGGAAAAGACACTCGAGGGGCAGCGTGCGCTCGAACAGCAGTTAGAGGCGTTGAAGACGCGGCTGGCTCATCAACAAAGCGAGAGTCTGAAGTCACGGGTTGTGAATGGCGCTACGGTGGTGGTCGACAAAGTCGAAGGGCTTGACTCGAAGCAGTTGCGAACAATCGCGGATGCGCTCCGGAACAAATATCGAACCGCCGTGATTGTTATCGCGTCCGTGAACGATTCCAAAGTATCCGTGATTTCTGCCGTTACCAAAGACCTGACGGGAAAAGTACAGGCGGGCAAGTTGGTGGGCGAAGTTGCGAAGGCGATTGGCGGGAAGGGCGGAGGCCGCCCCGACCTGGCCGAAGGTGCAGGAAAGGATGTTTCTCTGTTGCCATCTGCTCTTGAGGATGTCTATTCGAAAGTAGAGGCTCTGCTTAAATCGTGAACGACGGCGCACATTCAGGAAGAACTTACGACGCAGTCATTGTGGGTGCAGGACCTACCGGGCTTGCGTGCGGGATCGAGCTAAAAAAACGCGGGCTGGACGTGGTCCTTTTCGACAAAGGCTGCATCGTCAACTCGATTTATCACTACCCGATCAATCTGGTTTTTTTCACCACACCGGAGCTCCTCGAAATCGGGGACATTCCGATGACGTCGCTGAATGAAAAGCCCGGGCGTACAGAGGGGCTGAAATATTACCGCCGCGTCGCCGATCACTACAAGCTCAACGTTCATCAGTACGAGCGAGTGCTGGGCTTCGAAGGCTCGGACGGAGACTTCGAAGTCCGTACGGAGACGACCGATGATGAGCGGCACTCGCTACCGGGCACGGAAGATCATACTCGCCAGCGGCTATTACGACATCCCGAACAAATTAGGTGTTCCCGGTGAAGATCTCGAGAAAGTCATTCACTATTACCGCGAGGCTCATCCTTACTACAACCAGGACATCCTGATTGTCGGTGCGAAGAATTCCGCTTCGATCGCAGCTCTCGAACTGTTTTGGACGGGCGCTCGCGTGACGATGGTCCACCGCGGTTCCGGGATCTCAAACAACGTTAAATACTGGATCAAGCCGAACATCGAGAACCGCATCAAGTGCGGCGAAGTGAAGGCTTACTTCCACAGCTCAGTCAAGGAGATCCGCCAGCACGATGTCGTGCTGACCACTCCCGAAGGCGAAGTAACGCTGAAGAATGACTTCGTTTTCGCCATGACCGGCTACCGTCCCGATTTCAGTTTCATGGCCCACCACGGGATTCATCTCGATCCGGTTACTTCGAAGCCGATCACAGATATGAAAACGCTGGAGAGCGAACGCAAAGGCGTTTACCTGGCCGGTGTGATTGTCGCGGGAATTCACACGAACGAGATTTTCATCGAAAACGGGCGCTTCCATGGCAAGCTGATCGCCGAGGCGATTCAAGAGAGCCTGTTAGTCAAAGCCTGAATTGTTTCCGTTGGTTGGTGTCCCACCCTAAGATGCATTGCTCAGGGAATCGGTCGGGTGGGCTTGTCGTGGGTAATCTGGAGTAACTTCTATGGTGAGATGTAAATCTGTGGGATCGATTGCGGAGCAACCAGATTCCCTGAGCTAAATTCTTCACCTGTTCTATTGCATTCAATGTGCCAAACCAAATAGGCCGGAAATACGCATGTTTGGCCGGACGTTCGTCGTTCGGTGCGCATTTTTTACTGGACTGCCGCAACCGTACCGTGAACAAACGGAAGTCTGGAATCTGAAGCTAGTACCGCTTACGGCTTGCTCGGCAGTGTTGCCGGAAGCGTGGACTGCCGCTGTATCTTCCCGTTCAAAGCTTCGCGAACCGTGATGTGATTTTGCTCGAGTGTCAGGCCGACAGTCTGGTCCAAACCGATCCGGGCGTTGCTGAACGCAACCAGCGACGCTACCTCTGACGATTGCGCTGCCGCCAGATCCCGTTGCTGCTGCACTACGGCGAATGTCGTTGAAACTCCCAGCGCAAACTTTTTCTGTTCGGCATCCAGCAATTGCTGGGAAAGTATCCGGTTGCGGACCGCGGCCTGATAACGCACTCTTGCTTGTTGCAGTCCAATCACCTGGTTCGATACGTCCACGGCAATCTGATTCAAACTGCGCTTGTTCTCGAGTTCGGTCTGCCGAAGCGATAACTGGTCGATGTTGTTATCGGCCTGGGCGGAGCGGTTGCGGATCGTCGCGCCGAAGAAAACGCCTGCACGCTGGCTGGGAAAGTTCCTGCGTACCATCTGTCCCAGTGCGGTGCCGATGTCACCGTTGAAGTACGGGTCTGGAACCTGGCAGAGGCCGACCGGCGAAATCGAACAGGGAACCGTGCCCGGCGTGGGACCATTGCCGCCAGAGGTCTGCCCTGTGCCGCGGAGCACCGGAACCAACTTGGGTGCTCCGCTGAGGCCCTGGCTTGTGGCGCTCGCCGTCACGGCCAACTGAGGAAGCACGGCGTTCTGGGTACCAAGCGCGTTGATCTGGCTGTTCGAGAAATTCACGTTCAGCGTGGCGACATCCGTCCGATTTGTCATCGCGTTGGCGAGTAGTTCCTTCATCGGCGGAAGGTTGTCCTGGTCGGGAACGATGATCGGATCGAGCGGGATAATCTCTACGTTGGCGAGAAGAGCATCCGCCGTGCCGGTTCTGCTCAGTACGTTCTTAAGCTGGACCTGCTGCTGGGCCAAGGTGGTTTGCGAGACGACTAGGTCCTGCTGGCTGGAGGCGAGTTGTGCTTCGGCCGTCGTCACATCGAGCGGCGCCATGGTCCCAATCTGCACCTGCTTCTGATTGTTTTCGTAGAACTGCTGCGCCACCGTAGCTGCGCTTTGTTTCGCTTTCAGGTCCTCGTAATCCGCTACCAGCCCGTAATAGAGGTTCAATACGTTCGCCACGATCGTGATCACCTCGGCCTTGAACGTGGTGTCGGCAAGATTCAGGTTGGCTTTCGCGACGGTGATCGTACGGCTATTCACGGCGACACCAAACCCACTCAGGAGGTTGTGCTGAAAGACGAGTTGCGTGTTCACGCCGGAAGTGGGGTTCAACAGATCGGTCGGCGCATTCTCGTTCAAGTAAGAGTCGCGATACGTAAGGCTCGCCTGGCCGCCCGAGAGAATGCCTTGCGAGATCGACGTCGTGTAGTTCCTGGTATTCGAAATCAGGTTCAGAACCTGGCTTTGACGCGGGTTCGGTTGTGGCGTCGATTGGTGGCTATAGGTCTGCACGTCCTGAAAAACCGGGTCAAGCGTCGGCGTAACCGGTCCAATCTGGGTGATGGTTGCGTTCGTGGTCCCGTCTGTTGCGAATTGCCGCTGGTGCTAACGCCCGCAGCCGCCTGGCTTCCGGCAACGCCCTGGCCGCTCTGTACGGATCCCGATTGCGAACGAGCGCTCGGTACGCCGGCAAGTGCTCCACCGGCTTCGGCTCGACGTACCTGCGCCGCGAGAATCAGCGGATTGTAGCGGGCAGATTCGATATCGATGTTGTTTTCGAGGGCAAGAGCGATGGCGTCCTGGGCCGTCAAATACAGCTTGCCGGCCCGTACCAGATCACGCAGCCGCCCGGAATTCGAGGTCCGGATCTGGGGAATAAACTCCGCCTCATAAGGACGAAAGAAGAGGTTTGCGGCCGGGCGCTCGGGAGCAATCGCCGACTTTGTTGCGACCAGCAAGGCAATCCGGCACTCGTAACGCAAAGCGCGGAGGCCAACAATTGCCGCAACGTCGTCCATCCTTTCCCGCGTAACGTCATTTCTTCTGCTCCGGTTGGGGCTCGGGCAATTTCGCAGGGAGAACGGAAGGCCGACTGACGTGTCCGGACATAGCCTCATCGATCGAGATATGGTTAACGTCCAAGCGTCGTTCCGAGCGCCTCGTCGAAGGCAATCTGGGCATGGCTGAAGTTGGCGAGCGCCTGCGTCTCGTTGCTTTCGGCGGTGGCTAACGTCTGCTGATCCTGCACCACCTGGAAAACAGTTGACGCGCCCAGCGTGTACTTCTTTTTGTCCGCATCGAGCGTTTGCTGCTGCAGGATCCGAGCCTTAACGGCCGCGTCATAACGCACACGAGCCTGCTGCAACCCGATCACCGCATTCTGCACGTCCACCCGCACCTGGTTGACCGCTTTTTGTAGAGCTAGTTCGCTTTGCCGAAGCTCAAGCACTGTGGTCGTATAGTCCGATTGAGCTGCCCGGTTCCGAAGCGGAACGTTCAACGAGAACCCGGCCGAGTAGCTGGGGTAGTTCCGGCGCGCAATCTGGGCCAGAAGATTACCGTAGCCGCCCACCAGGAACGGGTCGGCAATCGCGCCCGGGACCAGGAAATTCGGCGAGCCGGACAGTCCGTTATTGTTGACATCGACGAATGCCTGCAAGGTCGGCTTCAGAGAGGTCTTGACGCCAACAGGCTCATCTTGCTGCTTTCGATGTTGATCTTGTTCTGGGTGATCTCGACGCGGTTTCTCAAGCGCCTGAGTGACCAGATCCTCCAGAGGCTTGCTCTGGTCTTGTCCAGGAACTTTGAAGGTATCGAGCGGAATCACGTGTACGTCGGCAAGTTCCGGGCTCGCCACTCCATTCCGGCTCAGCGCATTCTTCAGCACGGTCTCCTGCTGCAGGAGGTTTGTCTGGGAGACCAGCAGATCCTGCTGGCTGGCATAGACCTGCGACTCGGCGCGCGTGACTTCGATGGGCGCCAGCGTTCCAATCTCCACCTGCTTCTTGTTGTCTTCGAACAACGCCTGCGCAGTGGCCAATTCATTGCGGCGGGCTTTCAGGTCTTCATTGAAGCTGACGAGATCCCAATACAGGTTCAGAATGGCGGAAACCGTCGTGATCACCTGCTGTTTAAATTGCAGATCCGAGATCTTCTCGTTGTTCTTGGCCACCCGGATGTTTTTGGTGTTCACTGCCCGGCCAAAGCCCTGAAGCAGGTTCTGCGATATCTGCAGATCCAGCGTGCCGAGCGTGTAGGGGTTCAAGCGTGTAAATGGCGCTGTTGAACTTGTTCCGCGTATTGGAATAAGTCAGCTGCGGCGCTCATGCCGAAGGTAAAGTTTTGCGAATAAGCCGCTTGGAATGACCGGCTGTCGTTGATAAGCGCGGTCGTGCCGGTCAGAACGGTGTTGCTCTGTGGGCTGGTGGTGTGGGAGAAGTTTGCAGTTCACCGAAAGAGCCGGATCCAGGCTGGGAGCCGTGTAGCCGAGCTGGGTCAAAATACCGCCCTGGGAAGTAACGGCGGCCTGCCGCCCGCGCCTCCGCTCGCGTTGACGCTGACACCCGTCAGGCTGACGCTGGTTGGACCTTGAGCCACACCGACGCCGACAGTTCGTAAGCAGTCCTCCGCCTTCCGCGCGCTTCGTTACTTCGCGGTAAAGCAGCGGCCCATAGCGCTGAATCTCGATATCCAGATTGTTTTCAAGCGCCAGCGCAATCACGTCCTGCCCGGAGAGGTAGAGATTTCCTGCCCGCACGAGCTGTTGCAGGCGGTCCGTGTTGGTGAGATTGATCGCCGGAATCTGGCGCCGCTGATAAGGGCGCGTCAGCCATCCCAAGCCTCCCGTCCGGCGGATCAATTCTGACTGCGTTCTGCTCTGAACCAGAAGTGTTCTGCGCTGGAACAGTAATAACAAGTAACAGAAAGCTGCAGAGCAAGCGCACTGGTGCTTCGAATCGTCTTATCAAGAGTGCTAAATCCCTCACGTAAAAAGAAAATGCTTGCCGCGGCCAATTGCACGGAGTAAATGCAAGATAGATCACCGGCAACCCCTACCACTTGCCACCTCCTTTCAAAACGAGCTGCAAGTCCCAAGGTTCCGCAAACCTTACAATTGATCTCTCATCGTATCGCAGCAAACAGCCAGTGCCGGGTGGTTCCGGACCATCCGGGTACCCAGCCGAGGCTTCATACGCAAGTGCACAGCCAAATCGAGCCAGAGGCGAGATCGCCCAGTTTCTCCCGAAGTTCAAAGCAGCCGGTTCACGGACGGGCGAATTGAGATGTCCGCAAATGGGATCGTGCTGCCCTCCGAATTCGAACACCGCGATGCCCGCAAGGCTGGCTTGTTATCCTTTCGGCTGTGGCCGGCTCTCCCGTGATGGATCTTTTCGAGAAAACAGGTGCATACCTGCGCGGTCATTTCCGGCTGACGAGCGGGCTGCACAGCGGCGAGTATCTGCAATGCGCCAAGGTGCTTGCTTATCCGGAGTATGCGGAAATCCTCTGGGCCGCGAGTTAGCGGCTGAATTCAAACCAAGCTCGATGGAAAGCTCCGCGACGGTGGTGGTGTCGCCCGCGATCGGCGGCATTGTCATCGGCCATGAAGTGGGTCGTGCCTTGCAGTACCCGCGCTATTTGCCGAGCGGGATGCCGCTTCGAAGGAGATGACCCTGCGCCGTGGATTCGAAGTGAAGCCCGGGGATCGCGCCGTCGTCATCGAGGATGTCATTACGACAGGCGGAAGCACCAGGGAAGTGATACGCCTGTTGCAAAGGCTGGGGGCTGAAGTCGTGGCCGCGGGGTCAATCATTGATCGCAGCGGGAACACTGCCGATGTTGGCGTGGAGCGGGTGGCGCTACAGACAATGCATCCCGAAACCTACAATCCCGGCGATTGCCCCTTGTGCCGGCAGGGTCTTCCCGTCACGAAACCGGGTCGCGGCCAACCTGAGATTCAGAGTAAGGCGTGCGAAGACTTCGCTTTCAGGTTGCTTACGACGGCACGGAGTTCAACGGCTGGCAGATACAGCCCGGATTGCCAACGGTGCAAGGCATTCTTGAGGAAGTGATCAGCGGGATGGAAGGGAAGCACGTCGACGTCATCGGCTCGGGCCGAACGGATGCCGGGGTGCACGCTCTCGGTCAGGTGGCGGCATTTCGATCGGCAATCCCATTCCCGTCGACAACTTTCGCCGCGCGGTCAACCGGCTTCTGCCTAAGGCGATCCGAATCAGCTCGGTGAGCGAGGCCGCCCCGGAGTTCCACCCTCGTTTCGATGCGAAGAGGAAGCTGTACCGCTACCGAATCTTCCGGGAAGAGGTGTGTCCGCCCTTTCGAACGGCACTTATGTAACTCACCATCCGTATCCTCTAGAATGAGGCTGCTATGGCGGAAGCTGCCCCGCTCCTCGAAGGAGAGCACGACTTTACGGCATTTGCGGCGAGCAGATCCCAGCGATTCCGTCTCGACGCTCCAAGGTTCGCCGCATCTTTTCTTCCGTGCTCAAGCGGGAAGGTGCGATGCTCATTTATGAAGTCAGCGGCTCCGGTTTTCTGAAGCATATGGTTCGGAATATCGTGGGCGTACTGCTTGAGGTAGGCAAGGGTAACCTCAACTGCGACGACGTACTCGCCCGGCTCGAGTCTCCCGCAGGGATCAGGCCCGGTCCGAGCGCTCCGCCGAGCGGACTGTTTCTTGTGTCAGTCGATTACGATGCCATTGTTTAAGAAGGTTCTGGTCGCCAATCGTGGCGAGATCGCGGTCCGTGTCATTCGCGCACTGCGGGAACTTGGGCATCCCAGCGTTGCCGTGTTTTCCGAGGTCGATCGCGCAGCGCTTCACGTGCAAATGGCAGACGAGGCGATCCCGATCGGTCCGGCGCCCTCCGCCCAGAGTTATCTGGTTGGCTCGCGCATCGTAGAAGCGGCAGCGAGTGTTGGAGCGGATGCGATCCACCCCGGTTACGGATTTTTAAGCGAGAACGCCGGATTTGCGCAAAGCCTGTTCCGCCGCGCGGAATCAAGTTCATCGGCCCATCCTGGCAAGTTCTATCGAACAGATGGGGTCGAAGACAGGCGCGCGCAGAGTTGCTTTAGGCGTCGGCGCTCCAGTCGTTCCCGGGACAGAACAGGGCATTCAGACGGTAGAGGAAGCCCGGAAGATTGCGGCGAGAAATCGGCTATCCGGTATTGCTGAAGGCTTCGGCTGGAGGCGGAGGAAAGGGTATGCGCCGCGTGGATAGCCGAAGCTGATCTGGAGCAGGCGATTCGCAGTGCCTCGAGCGAGGCGGAAAACGCCTTCGGGTCGGGTGAGGTCTATCTCGAAAAACTGATCGAGCAGCCCCGGCACATCGAAGTTCAGGTCCTGGGCGATGAGGCTGGGCATCTGATCCATCTCGGCGAGCGCGAGTGTTCCATCCAGCGGCGGCATCAGAAGGTGATCGAGGAGTGCCCGTCGCCTCTTTCTTCCGTCGTGCCGGAACTGCGAAATGCAATTGGCGAAGCGGCGCTGAAGATTGCACGCGCAGCCGAGTACTACAACGCCGGAACGCTCGAGTTTCTGGCGGATCAATCGGGCAGATTCTATTTCCTCGAGATGAACACCCGGCTTCAGGTCGAGCACCCGGTAACCGAATGGGCGACCGGCATTGACCTGGTTCACTGGCAGATCCGGATCGCCGCCGGTGAGCGGCTAACGCTCCGAGCAGGAGGACATCCAGTGGCGCGGGTCCGCGATGGAATGCCGCCTGTATGCGGAGGATCCGGAGAACAACTTCTTCCCAAGTCCCGGCAAGTTGGTTCACTATGCGGAGCCCGGTGGTCCCGGAGTCCGGGTCGATGGCGGCGTTTACCAGGGCTGGACAGTGCCCATCGAGTACGATCCGCTTCTGGCGAAATTGACCGTTTGGGGTGAAACTCGCCAGGTGGCAATCGAACGTATGCGGCGCGCGCTGGCGGAATATCGCGTGGGCGGCATCACAACAAACCTTTCGTTGTTTGAAGAGGTGATGAAAGACGAATCGTTCCGGGCGGGCAAGCTGGATACCGCGTTTCTCGACCGCTTCATGCGCGAGTGGAAACGGCCGCAGGCTCCGGAAGAAACTTTGCTCGCAAGCATGGTGGCAGTCGGCTCTGCGGAAGCAAGCGTTGCGCAATCGCGCAGGCCGGTCGGAGTCTGCAACCGGGAGCGCCTGGCGGGCCCATGCACAGAGGAGCCTGCTCCGGTGAAGTTCAAGGTAGAAGCTGGCGAAGAGACGTTCGAATTGGGGTTGGCGGAAACAGGTACGGCGCTCGAATTCGCTGTCACCGGCGTGAAACCAGAGTCCGGTACGGCGTCGGTTGTTCCCATCGCTCCCGGCGTCTATTCCGTTCTCCTCGGAACCAAGAGCATCACAATCAATCTTTCGAAACACGAGGGAATGTACGAGGTCTCGTCGGGAGGCTACCGGCTTTTCATGAGCGTTACCGACAAGCGCGATCGTACGGCGAAACAGCGGCCGGACGCGGCATCAGGTCCGGTAGACGTCAGAGCCCAGATGCCGGGCAAGATCATCTCGCTACTGGTAGCGCCCGGGGCGGAAGTGGAGGCCGGTCAGAGCCTTCTGGTCATTGAAGCGATGAAAATGCAGAATGAGTTGAAGTCCCCGAGGTCGGGGATTGTGTCAAGGTTGCTGGTATCGGAGGGCGAAACCGTTCCTGCGAATCACAAACTTATCGTGATTGAATAACGGGGCGACCGCCGCCCCCAACTGTCACGCCGTTGCAGCTTGGCCGAAGCTGGCGATTGCCGCTCGTTCATCCTCGAAAACAGGGAAGATCGTGTGGAGTTTCGTCACCTGCAGAAGGTCTTTCATCTTACTTTGCAGGTTCAAAAGCTTTACTGAGCCGCCCTGGTTGGTGGCTGTCGTATAAGCGCCGACCAACTCACCCAATCCGCCGCTGTCCACATAGCTGACGTTACCCATATTCAACAGCAGGTTCTTTTGGCCCTGAGCCAACAGCGACCGTATCTCATCGCGCAGGATTCCCGTGTTCTCCCCGAGCGTTATTTTGCCCGAGAGATCGATGATGTCAACGTTCCCGACGCGACGCGTCTTTGCAACCAGTGCCATTGAGTTTGCTCCTAGCCAAAATGGTGTAGCGCCTCATTCTAGCGCAGAATCCGGATGGCCCCGGACTCGCCCGGACGGCTTCGACCCTTAAAATGATTGGATGAAGCTAGGGATTGACTTCGGCACGAACCGAATTGTCGTAGCCGCTGCAGATCGAGGTAACTTTCCCTCTGGTCTCTTTCGATCTCCCCGACGGCTCGACTGCAGACTGGTATCCCTCTCTGTGCGCCTTGCGCGGAGAGGAGCGGCTCTACGGGTGGGATGCCTGGGAGACGCAAGCGGACGATTCCTGGACCGTTGTTCGTTCGGTCAAGCGGCTCCTGGAGGATGCGGGTCCCCACACGACGCTTGATCTGGGCGACCAGAAGGAATCGCTCACCAATCTGTTGAACGGATTGGTCCGAGCGCTCGCCTCCGCTTTGAGGCAGCATTCAACGTTGCACGTTAAGCCGAATGAGCCTTTGGACGTTATCGTCGGTGTGCCTGCGCATGCCAATACCAACCAGCGCTTTCTCACGGTGGAAGCGTTTCGGGCCGCCGGATTCGGCGTACTCGGCGTGCTGAATGAGCCAAGCGCCGCGAGCGTCGAGTTTGGCCACCGGCAAAGACAATCGAAGACGAGCCGCGAAACCATCCTGGTCTACGACCTCGGCGGCGGAACGTTTGACGCGTCTCTGGTCACGATCGACGAGAACGTCCACCATGTCATCGCCTCCGAAGGGATTCCGACCGTGGGCGGCGACGATTTCGACCAGATTCTGGCCGATCTCGCATTGGAAGCGGCCGGTATGAGCCGGGACGCCCGCGACAGCATTCCCGCCGCGGCCTGGTTCCGGTTACTCGAGGAATGCCGGACCAAAAAGGAGTCGCTCCATCCCAATACGCGGCGCATTTCCATCGATCTCGAGTGTGCCGATCCGAGCTGGCCGAGCGTTCAGGTGGCGGTTGCCGATTTCTACGAACGAGCGAGACCAATGGTCGAAGAAACGCTGGCGGCGGCCGAAGATCTTCTCGGGAAAATCGAATCGACCCAGTTTGAAGCGTTGTATGTAACAGGTGGAGGAAGCGAACTGCCCCTGGTCTCCCGTGTCCTGCGTGAGCGATTCGGACGGCGCGTACGGCGTTCCGCCTATACACGGTCAGCCACGGCTATAGGGCTTGCCATACAAGCCGATCAGCCTGGGACGTATCACGTGGAGGAGCAGCTTGCGCGTTACTTCGGTGTTTGGCGCGAAACAGACCATGGCCATCGCATTGTCTTCGATGCCGTTTTCGAAAAGGGACTGCAACTGCCCACGGCCGGAGAACCGCCTGTGACACGGCGCCGTCACTACACGCCTGTTCACGATGTCGGGCACTTCCGTTATTTGGAGTGCAGCCATCGGGCGCCAGACGGAACCCCGAGCGGAGACGTGAGCTTCTGGGATGAAATCCGCTTCGCGTATGATCCCGCGCTAAGAAACGTCAAGGACCTGGGTTCGGTGCCGGTTCAAAACTCGCCGGGCGCGGCGTCGGGACAGATCGAAGAGCTCTACGAATGCGATTCGGCCGGTTCGATTGCCGTGACAATCGCCGATTCGTCGGGCGGCTACTCCCAGCGTTTCCCGCTCGGACACTGGTCGCGCAAAGCGCAAACCGTGACTCCGGTTGCCCGACGGCCCAAGGCTTTCACCGGAGCGGGCGGAGTCAATTAGGCTAATTGAGAAGCCGCTCCAACTTCGACCCGGGCACGATCATGGTTTCGTTGCGTTCCGGACCGTTCGAAACGGACCCGATCTCAATCCCGGTCTTCTCTTCGAGGAATTTCAGGTAGTCACGCGCTTCTTTCGGCAGTTGACTCAGATCGGTCACCCCGCGCGTGGACCGCTTCCAGCCGGGAAGCTTCTCGAAAATCGGCTTGATCGCGGCCATGCGACGGGTGCTGGCCGGCATCTGGGTCATCGTCTTCCCGTCCACTTCGTAAGCCACGCAGACCGGGATGGACTCGAGTTCGTCCAGCACATCCAGCTTGGTAATGATCAGGCTGTCGAAACCGTTGACCTCGCCGGTGTAGCGCAGGAGCGGCACATCGAACCATCCGCAACGGCGAGGACGTCCCGTGACGGACCCGAATTCATTTCCAGCTTTCCGAATCTGCTCGCCTAGTTCCGTGTGGTCTTCCGACGGAAACGGCCCCGCGCCGACGCGAGTGATGTAAGCTTTCGAGACCCCGACGACTCCATCGATTTTGGTAGGCGCAACACCCGTTCCCGTACAGGCGCCGCCCGCGGCCGCGCTCGAACTCGTCACGAAGGGATAGGTGCCGAAATCGATGTCGAGCATCGTTCCCTGGGCGCCTTCGAACAGGATGCTTTTCCCTTCCCGAATCAAGACATTCAACAGGTGGGAGGTATCGCAAGCCATCGGACGGATCTGCTCGGCGAAATTCTTGTACTGGCGCAGGATCTCGTCGAAGTCGATCTGCTCTGGAATCTGAAAGGCGTTCGCGATGAGCTGTTTATCGGCGGCCAAAGAGCGATACAGCGAGTCGAAATCGGGATCGATCAGATCGGCCAGCCGGATGCCCCGCCGCGCGATCTTGTCTTCATAACAGGGGCCGATGCCGCGGGACGTGGTTCCAATAGCAGTGCGGTCGGCGCGGCCTTCTGAGATTTTCTCGATCGTGCGGTGGAACGGGAAGATGATGTGGGCGCGATTGCTGATCCGAAGCTGGGACTTCACCGGTATGCCCGCGCTCTCGAGGCCCGAAATCTCTTCGAGAAGCGCCGCGGGGTCGATGACGACTCCGTTTCCAATGACGGCAGTAACGCCGGGACGCAGGATGCCGCTCGGAATCAGCTTAAGGACGAACTTCTGGCTCCCGATAAAAACAGTGTGGCCGGCGTTGTGTCCGCCCTGGTAGCGCGCTACCGCACTGAATTTTTCAGAGAAAAGGTCGACAATCTTTCCCTTTCCCTCATCTCCCCACTGTGCTCCCAAAACGATCAGATTACTCATGGCTCAGCTTGAACGCGATCCAAACTTGCCGATTGTAGCGCAGCGGGCAAACTGGTTATAAATCATCGACTTGGCGGACTCTTTGCGGCCGGTCAAACCCAGCCGCTGTGCTACCCTTTTCACAATGCAGATGTGTGGGGTCTTCCAGGCCTTAGGCCAGGAAGTTTTTGACCAGCTAATCCGCGGAGTTTCGATTGGGAAGTTAAAGACCTATCAGGTCTACGAACGTTTCAAGCTACGCGCGCGTCTGGTCAAGTTGAATAGCGAATCGCTGCGAAAAGCGGCTCCGAAGTTCTGGGCTCGCATTGAGGCGAACGAAGAGGACTTCGCGACCGACCTTTCCCAGGTGTTTCTGCTCTCTCATCTCGAGATGATTGTCGACGTTCTGAATTCGCTTGGCATTCCCAACGAGCAGGGCTTCTTCGATAAAGACCTGAAACCGGAGCAGTACCTGACTGAGGGTTGGCAAAAACGTACATACGACGAATTCAGCCCCAAGTACAAGCGCGAGATCCTGCTGTTCTACATCAACCACCTCGACTGGGAGTTAAACAAAACGGAGCAGGTGTTCCTTCCGGCAGCCTGAGGCATGAACGTAAACGAGTTTCAGGATCTGGTGAAGAAGGGAAAGCTGGACGAGGTAAAAGCCGCGGTACAGAGCGACCCGTCACTTGCGACCGCTCTTAATGCGAGCGGCCAATCGAGTTTCATCCTCGCCAAGTATTATCGGCAGGACGAAATTGCTTCTTACCTTTTCGGGATCCTCCCGATGCTGGATATCTTTGAAGCTTCCGTGGCCGGCCAGACGGAGAGCGTGCTCGCAAAGTTGAACGAGAATCCCGATCTCCTGGAATCGCGCAATGGCGACGGTTGGACACCGCTTCACCTTGCGGCATTCTTCGGAACGCCGGAACTGATCAACGCGTTGATTGATCGCGGTGCGACGGTTGATGCCCGCTCCGGGAATGCGATGGCTAATACTCCGCTGCATGCTGCCGTAGCGGGAGGCAAGAAGGAAAACGTCGAAGCTCTTGGGACGCGGGGAGCGAACGTGAATGCGCAGCAACATGGCGGGTGGACGGCCCTGCACGGGGCGGCGCAATCGGGAAACCGCGAGATGGTGGAAGTTCTCATTGCCAACGGCGCAGATTTGAAGGCGCGGGCTGAGAACAATCAGAGTCCGCTCGATCTGGCGCTGCAAAAAGGGCATGGATCCGTGGCTGCTTTGCTCGAACAACTCGGCGCGCAGCTTGGTTGAGCAGGATTGGTTAACCAGGATTACATGATCGAAGCAAAACTGGAGGCGCTCCGGCGTGCAACTTTAGCCGCCTTTGCCGATGCTGTTTCCGTCGAAGGTCTCGAAGAGATCCGTATCGAGGCATTGGGGCGAAAAGGAACGCTTGCCGGGATCAGCAAAGAATTCGGAAAGCTCGCACCGGAAGAACGCGCCAGAGTCGGGAAGCTCCTCAACGAGGTAAAGCAGGACCTCGAAGGCGAGTACGAAAGGAAGAAGCGCCGGTTCGAACAAGCTGCCCTGGCAGAGCGACTGGAGAAAGAATGGATCGACGTCACTCTTCCGGCGCCAGGGATCCGGCCTGGAAGTCTCCACCCGATCACCACCTTACAGGGCGAGATCGAAGACCTGTTCACTTCTTTGGGCTTTGCGATTTTATATGGGCCGGAAGTGGAAACGGAAGAGCATAACTTCGATGCGCTGAATATTCCGGCGACGCATCCCGCGCGAGACATGCAGGATACGTTCTGGCTGGCGGACGGTCATCTTGCTTCGTACGCATACCTCGCCCGTTCAGGTACGCGGCATGCGCACGCTCGGACCTCCGTTACGAATGATCGCGCCGGGACGAGTTTTCCGGAACGAGGAAGTGGACGCCTCGCACGAGCATACGTTTTATCAGTTGGAAGGCATGATGGTGGATCGGGATGTTTCGGTTGCCAACCTGACCTACTTCATGAAGACGCTTCTGAGCGCGATCTTCAAACGCGAAGCCACTGTTCGTCTGCGGCCCGGCTATTTTCCCTTCGTCGAGCCCGGCTTTGAACTCGACATACGCTGCCTCATCTGCGATGGCCGTGGTTGCGCGGTGTGCAAGCACAGCGGCTGGGTAGAACTGCTGCCTTGTGGATTGGTTCATCCGAACGTTCTTCGTATGAGCAACATCGATCCGGACGAGTGGGGCGGGTTCGCGTTCGGTCTTGGGTTAACTCGTCTCGCGATGATGAAGTACGGGATCGACGACATCCGGCAATTGCAGGGCGGCGACCTGCGCTTTCTCACGCAGTTCTGAGTAGCGCGTCTGCCTGAATCGAAAATGGGAGCAAGGTGAAGTTCTCTTATCAGTGGATCTCTGAACTCGTGGGAGGCTTGCAGGTAGAGCCGCAGGAGTTACAGCGACTGATCACAATGAAGACGGCGGAGTGCGAGGGCATCGAAGCCTTTGGGACACACTTCGCCGATATCACCGTTGCACGCGTGCTCGAAGCCGAACCAGTCGGCTCCGGCAAAAATAAGCTCGTCAGAATCGATGTGGGTCGTGACCAAACTGTGTCTGTTGTTTGCGGCGCGCCCAATGTAGCTGTGGGATCGCTGGTTGCCTGGGTGCCACCCGGCACTTCACTGGGCGAAAAACACATCGGCACTGCTGTGATCGACGGTGTTCAAAGCGAGGGCATGCTCGCAAGCGCCGCAGAGCTTGCCATCGGCCGCGATCATTCCGGCCTGCTGGTTCTCCCAACGGGAGTTCCGGGCGAAAAACTCGAGGGCCTGAAGTCGGACTGGGTGATTGAGATCGACAACAAGAGCCTCACGCACCGCCCGGATCTCTGGGGACACCTCGGAATGGCTCGCGAAGTGAGCGCGATTCTCGGATTGACCTTATCTGATCCGGTCAAGCTGTCGATCCTGCCGGAGGGGCCGTCGGATCTGAAGGTCGAGATCGAAGATTTCGCGCTCTGCCCGCGCTATAGCGCCCTGGTTGTCGAGAACGTGGAAGGCGCTTCTTCGCCGCTTTGGCTGCAGGCACGCCTCCAGGCAATCGGACTCAATCCGATCAGCGGCATTGTCGACATAACTAACTTCGTTCTGGCCGAACTGCCGCAGCCAATGCATGCGTTCGACGCCGACAAACTCACCGGCGACACGATCTTCGTACGGAGCGCGAGAGAAGGCGAACGGCTCGAGGCTTTAAATGGCGAAACGTACGAACTGGAACCGGAGGACCTGGTCATTGCAGATGGCGCAGGGCCGATCGCTCTGGCCGGCGTAATTGGCGGAGCCGCCAGTGCCATCTCGAATACGACGCAGCGAATCGTTTTTGAAAGCGCGAACTTTCAAGCGTCCGGCGTACGACTGACCTCCGCTCGTCACAAGATCAGAACCGATGCGTCCATGCGGTTTGAGAAGTCGCTCGATCCTGAGAATACGGTGCGCGGACTGGCGCGGGCGCTCGAGTTAACACACCTGATCTCGCCGAAGGCCCGGTGCTCCGGCGGCGTTGTTGATGTGCAGCGGCTGCGAGCATCCCCTGCGACGGTCGAGCTTCCGGTCTCTTTTGTGTCACGAAAGCTTGGGGTGGAGGTTACTGCCGGAGAGATCCGGCGCATTTTGACCGCGCTCGGATTTGGAACCGAAGAGCGCGAACACGGTTTTGCGGTTTCCGTGCCGACCTGGCGAGCGACGAAGGACATTTCTCACAGGGACGACCTGGTCGAGGAGATTGGCCGGATGATCGGCTACGATCAGATTCCCCCCAAAGCTCCGCTGGTCGCTGCCGTGGTGCCCCCGCCAAATTCGTTTCGCGCTTACGTGCGCGGCATCCGGAGCCAACTGGCTGCTCAGGGGTTTAGCGAAGTCTACAACTACTCCTTTGTGAGCGAGGCCGAGCTGGCGCGCTTCGGATTAGGGCCGGAACACGCGATCCGGGTTGTGAATCCTCTCGCCTCGGATTTGACGCACATGCGTCCCAGCCTTCTGCCGGGGCTGTTCAAAAACATCGCGAGCAACGTACGTCATTTCCAGGATTTTCGGCTGTTTGAGGCCGGAAACGAGATCCATCCAGGCACGGGATCAGGGTTGCCGGACGAGATTTCACATCTCGCAGCGGTGATCTATAGCGCTGCTGGAAACGCAATCGAGTTTTTCGAACTGAAGCGGGTCCTCCAGTGCGTGTTTCCGGGAGCAAGGCTGCGGCAGGCCGCCCCGCATGTCTATGAGCATCCGGTCAGGGCGGCGGAAATTGAGTGGCAGGGGCAAGTTGTCGGACGTTTCTTCGAACTGCATCCGTCTGTTCTTGAGAACGAAGGCATAGAAGGGCGCGCCATCATTTTCGACGTTGATCTGCGCCGGACCGAGGCGCTCGCGGACCGAATCTCGTTCAAATATCACGCACCACGAAAATATCCCACGAGCGGATTCGATCTGTCTGTCGTAACGGAAACGAAGACGCCGGTCGCAAGCATCGAAGACGCACTCGTTGCGGCAAGCGGGCCGGACCTGGCGAGCATCGAATTTGTTCGCCAGTACGACGGTCCTCCCTTGCGTACCGGTCAGAAGAGCGTCACGTACCATCTCGAAATCGGCGCTCCAGACCATACCGTCACCGCCGACGAAATTACGCGGATTCGAAACCGAATTTTGGATCACTTGAGGGATCTCGGCTTCGATTTCAGAATCTAACTAGTAGTGGTATCGAACGTATCAGGTGAGCTCGTAGCGATCTCCCCGGAGCTTCAAGCTCACGCGTCTGGCGCACTTTGGATAGCGGAAACCCGAACGATCCTTATTGCGGATCTCCATCTTGGGTATAGCTGGGCGCAACGGCGGCGAGGCGAACTGGGGCCGTTAGCCGATGAACGGACTCGTGAAAAGCTGCTTAGCGTGCGCGATCAGCTCCAGCCGAGGCAATTTGTCTTTCTGGGCGATATCGTTCACGCTCCGCGTCCGTGTGCGGCGGAACGGGCCTGGATCGAAGACGTTCTCAGCGAAATCGCTTCGAATGCCGAGATCGTTGCCGTACGAGGCAATCATGACCGGCGCTTCGCTGCGGAGTTCGCGCATCTTCCGTTCAACGATGCCGTCACTTGGACGGACCGTTCGATTACCGCTGCTCATGGCGATCGCATGGACTTTCAATGGCCCGAGAATCATACGCTGATCCTGGGTCATTTTCATCCGGCACTCGCGATTCGAGACTCATCGGGCGCGGGTCACAAGCTGCCCGTATTTCTGGCCAACAGGCGCTGCATCGTGCTTCCGGCTTTCTCCCCATTTGCGCGTGGCTACGACATTATTTGCGGCCTTCCCTCCGAGCTGATCAATTGTTTCGGAGCGGAAGAGATCGAAGTGTACGCCGCAAGCGGCAAGAAAGTGGCACGGCTCGGACCCTTTCGCAGTGCTGTGAACACGATGGCTGAATCGGATGTGAGCTCGGCTGCTCAGTTCCGCAAGAGATACCGTAAAGTTTAGTTCCGATCGAGATTCCGAAGGGCCTCTACTTACTCGCTATGGCTTAGAGTTACAGCCAAATCTGATCTACTTATTCCGTACAAAAGTATTTGCTTAGGGTGTTGTTTCCGGTATAACTAAGTCATCCCGATACGGCGAGCGAAATAAAAAAGGCCGGAAGCGCTAACTTCCGACCTCTGAAATTTGATTGTCGTACGATTCTGAGTTCTTCCCCTGCCAGGGAGGCTCTCAAGACTGAACGAAAGGAGCAACACCCGTGAAAATCAAGAGCAACGTGAAGGCTGGTCAAGGTCTCTGGGGCGCATAGTAATATCTTCGGCAGTATTGCCGAAGAACTGTAGCACCTGTTAGATTCTTTTCTGGGCCGTTTAGCTTATTTGCTGAACGGCTCTTCCCTTTGGCAGTAATGCCGAATCCACTTCAATAGCCGCCCTTCGGCAGAGACTCCCGGAACTGCCGTGCCTGGGTTCGAATCGCATCTTTTCGCTCGGCGCTCATTCGTCCGAGATGCTTCACCTGTAAAGTCATTCGCTGATTAGCCTGCAGGCGCTTCTCGTGCTTCAATAAAAAGTCCCAATAAAGGGTTGTGAATGGGCACGCGTTTTCGCCGATCACCTCGTCGGGCTTATAGCGGCAGCCCGCACAGTAGTTGCTCATCCGGGAAATGTACTTGCCGGTTGCAACATAAGGTTTTGAGGCCATAAAGCCTCCGTCCGCATATTGCGACATACCCAGCACGTTCGGAAGCTCTACCCACTCCACTGCATCCCAGTAGATCGCCAGATACCAGCTTGTGAATCTCGACCGGTTTCACTCCGAACAACAGAGAAAACAATCCGTTCACCATCAGCCGTTGAATGTGATGAGCGTAGCCGTATTCGAGCGTCTGCCCGACCGCATGCTTCAGGCAGTTCATGTCGGTGTCTCCGGTCCAGTAAAGATCGGGCAAATCTTCGTGGGCTTCGAGTGCGTTCTCCTCGAGATACTGCGGCATGTGCAGCCAATACACGCCATGGACGTATTCGCGCCAGCCTAGGATCTGGCGGATATAACCTTCGACCGCGGCGAGCGGCGCATCGCCGCGGTGGTATGCATCCTGCACGGCCATCAGTACTGTCCGCGGGTTCAGCAGCTTCAGGTTCATCATCGCCGAAATGCGCGAATGAAACAGATACGGCTCATCCGTCCACATGGCGTCCTGATAAGTGCCGAAATCCGGGAGCCGATGCTGCAATGAAGTCCGAGAGCGCCATCTGCGCGTCCGCCGCTGTGACCGGGAAATCGAAGTGCTCGAGAGATCCCGGATTGTCCGGAAATGTTTTCTCCACCAGCTCGAGAACTTCCCGGGTGATCGCGTCGGGCGGAAACGCATGCGGCGTGGCAAGAAGCATTCCGGGGCCGGCCTTGCCGAAGCTCTTCCGGTTCTCCGCATCGAAGTTCCAGCGCTCGCCTTCCGGTTTGGCGTGCTCCATCAGGACGCCCGACTTCTTCCGCATGTCCCGATAGAAGAACTCCATCCGCAAGTTGCCCGTGCGCCTTCGCCCAACCGGCAAATTCGGAACGGCTGCAAAAGAAAGTGGCGATCGGGCCGGATTTCGAGGCGAACGTCGAGCGCGGCCGCCACCTGCTTCAGCATTTGTTCGACCCGGTACTCACCCGGCTCGACGACGACAACAGCTTCCGGTTTGAAGCGCGTAATCGCCTTCCGCAACTCGGGGTCGAAACTTCCGTCGTTGTTCCGCGCGTTCAGCTTGCGATATTCGACACGCCGGCCTTTCGCTCGCAGTTCCTCCGCGAAGTGCCGCATGGCAGAAAGAAACAGAGCTGTTCTTACTTTGTGTGACGGAACGTGGGTCGATTCCTCCTTGACCTCCGCCATCCAAACCAGGTCCTGATCGTTGTCGAAACCATCAAATGCGGCGGAATGGTGATCGAGCTGGTCTCCGAGAACGATTGTCAGATGCCGGATCCGGGCCACGCTCTTATGACGCTGATCCCGACCGCCGCGAGGCTAAAAAATGTCGTCTCTGCTAAGAGACCTACACGACCAGCGAGGGTGTTTGGCGGATCTCCAGGCAGCCTTTGCCGGTTGGCAGCACCTTGCCGGGATTGAGCCGGCACTGGTCGTCGAACAAGTGCTTGAATCGCGCAATCAGATTCGAGCGTGTCATCTGAGAAAAGATCGGACATCAGTTCCGCTTTCTCCGTTCCGACGCCGTGCTCGCCCGTGATGGAGCCGCCGACCGAGATGCAAAACCGCAGGATTTCTTCGCCTGCAGCCTGCGCCCGCTCCAGGTCGCCTTCTTTGCGCGGGTCGAACGGGCAGAATCGGATGCATGTTGCCGTCGCCGGCATGGAAAACGTTGCTGATCGGAATGTTGTACTTGCGGCCGATATCGCCAATGGCCTGCAGCGTTTCGGCAATTTTCGTCCGCGGAACGACACCGTCCTGTACGTAATACGTCGGGCTCACGCGCCCGATCGCTCCGAAGGCGTTCTTTCGGCCTTTCCAAAGCAGATCGCGCTCTTCGGCAGACTGCGCAGTCCGAACGGTGCGCGCGCCCGGATTCCTGGCAGACTTCCGCAATCGCTTCGGCTTGCTCTTCCACCGCTTCCGTCAGGCCCTCCACCTCGATGAGCAGAACGGCCGCGGCATCCAGCGGATAGCCGGCGTGTGTCGCTGCCTCGACCATCCGGATCATCGGCCCGTCCAGCATCTCGAGCGCGACCGGCGTGATGCCCTTTCGCGGTCATCGCGCCGACTGTGTTGCCGGCCTCGGCCACCGTGTTGTAGATCGCGAGCATCGTTTTGACGCTCTCCGGTGCGCGCATCAGACGAACGCCAATCTTCGTCACGAGCGCCATGGTTCCTTCGGATCCGGTGAGCAGACCCGACCAGATCATAGCCCGCGGCCTCCGGTGCGCGGCCGCCGACTTCCATGACGGTTCCGTCGATCAGCACGACTTCCAGGCTGACGACGTGGTTCGTGGTTACACCGTAGGCAAGCGTATGGGGGCCGCCGGCATTTTCGGCGACATTGCCGCCGATGGTGCAAGCGCGCTGGCTCGATGGATCAGGAGCATAGAAATATCCGAAGGGAGCAACCGCCAGCGTGACATCGAGATTGACGACGCCCGGCTGCACCAACGCAAATTCATTCTCGATATCGATCTCCAGAATCCGGTTCATGCGGGCGAACGAGATCATCATGCCGCCCGAAATCGCAATCGCCCCACCGCTCAGACCTGTTCCCGCGCCTCTGCCGACAAGCGGAAGCTTGTATTCCGCCGCAATCTTGACCAGTCCGACCACTTCTTCCGTCGTGCGGGGAAACACGACGATGTCGGGAATCGACATATGAACGCCGCCATCGTACTCGTAGAGCTTCCGATCGACAGGATCGATCAGTAATCCCTGTTTTCCGAGCAGCGACTCCATTGCGCGATGTGCTTTCGGGATCTAGCGCCATACGTGAACGGAACTATAGCAGGCTGCGGACATAACGTGTGATGTCATCGCTGAGCCAGTTCTCTCCTTCGGGGTATTTCCGCATGATGCGGCCGTCTTTGATGATGTAAGTCTCCGGAATCTGAAACGTCCCATAGCGTGAACTCACCTCCGCATCCGGGTCCCGGGCAGTCGCGAACGAGACGTGAACGTGATCGAGGAAATTCTTGTATTTCTGCGGGTTCTTATCGATGCTGACGGCAACGACCTTTACGCCTGATCCGGCGAACTCCTTCTGGAACCGGTCGAGAGACGGAATCTCCTGAATGCAGGGCGGGCACCAGGTAGCCCAGAAGTTCAGAACCAGTACTTTGCCGCCGAACGAGACGGGGGTGACAGCAGTCTCCCGAATCCGCTTTGATCGCGAAATCGCAGGCGCGGGTCCACCCTCTTTGGCCGATGTATCCCGCAGGCTGTACGCGATCACGCCCACAAAAGTCGAAATCAGGAGCGACAAGCAGAATACGAAGTGCTGAATTGATAGTCAAAAGCCGGCTCATGGGCAGAAACGTCCCGCCTCTAATGCGGCCGGGATGCTTCATATTTCAGAGTATCGAATCGCTATGGCCGAACATCCAATTGGACTGGCGATGTTCATCACGCGAAAGGCAGAATTTTCCGCATCTCACGTCTGTCGCCTTCCCTTCGCTGAGCGAAGAAGAGAATCGCCGCGTTTTCGGGTCGGGTTCCAATCCGAACGGCCATGGCCATAACTACGTCGTGGAAGTAACGGTTGAGGGTGAGCCGGATCCCGTTACGGGAATGATTATGGATCTGAAGGAGTCTGAAGCAGATCCTCGAAGAAGAAGTTGTTGAGCCGATGGATCACCGATTTCTGAACCACGAAGTAGAACCGTTCGACCGCGTTGTGCCGACGACCGAGAATGTTGCGGCTGAAATCTGGCGCCGGATGGACCAGCGGCTTCGCAATCCTGACGGCGCGACTGTCTCGAGTCAGGCTGTTTGAAACGGCTGATCTGTACGTGGACATCGTCCGGGATGGGGATTCGGCGTGAGGGCGAGCGTTACCAGGTCGTACCGGTTCTCAGCGTCCCATCGCCTCCACATTGATCAGTTGAGCGAAGACGAGAACACCCGGCTTTACGGCAAGTGCAACAACCCTACGGCCACGGGCACGATTATGTTCTCGCCGTCACGGCGGAGGGGCCGGTCGACGGTGAAACCGGGCAAATCTTGCGGTTGGCCGAGTTGGACTGACTTGGTTGAGAACTGCGTGCTGCGTCTTTTTCGAGATCGCAACATCAACCTAGATGTTCCTCAGTTCAGAGACCTTGTGGCAACAACGGAGAACATCGCAAAAGTGGTGTCAGAGTTGCTCCGGGAGAACTGGGACAGCTACATCTCCGGCGCCGGAAGGCTTTGCAGAGTCCACGTTCAGGAAACGGATCGAAACGGATTCGAGGTCTTGATTCCGGCACCGGCAGCGGAAAATCTCGACAGGGCAAGCGAAAGAACGAAGGTAGCGGTTTAAATGGCCAGAGTCGAAATCAGGTGCGTTGAAGCACGGCGGCTCCTCGAAGAGCCGGAACAAGGTTGTCGAAATTCAGGCCAAGAGCGCGAAAGGCGCCATCGCGGACAATATACGCCAGATCATAGAGGAACTGGGCGAAGATCCCGAGCGCGAAGGACTCCTGCGTACCCCTGTTCGCAGCGAGAAAGCTCTCCGGTACCTGACGAGCGGATACTCAGCCGACATCAGCCAGATCGTCAATGGTGCGCTGTTCGACGTGAAATACGACGAACTGGTGATTGTGCGCGACATCGAGTTTTTCAGCATGTGCGAGCACCACCTGCTGCCGTTTTTCGGCAAGATGCACGTCGCGTATCTGCCTGATTCCAAGGTGATCGGCTTAAGCAAGATCCCGCGCATTGTGGACGTGTTCGCCCGACGGTTCCAGATTCAGGAGCGATTAACCCAACAGGTGGCGGAGACAATCCAGGATCTGCTGCAGCCTCGCGGCGTAGGCGTCATCTGTGAAGCGCGGCATTTCTGCATGATGATGCGCGGAGTCGAAAAGCAGCACTCGGGCGCCATGACCAGCGCGATGCTCGGCGAGTTCCGTAACAATCGGGAAACCCGCAACGAGTTTCTCTCTCTGGTGGGCCACCGATCCACGGCGATTTGACTCGTTTTCCTGCGTGTTAGCATCGGGTCATGAGTGACCAGACCCGTCTTTTCGAGGCCGGTCCAGACCCGTTCGGACGCATGTGGAAGGTGCAGTTTCGATGGCTGCAAACCGGCATTTCAATTCGTCATGCAGACACCGTGGATGTAAAGTTTGCGTGTCAGCTCTGATGGCATTGATCCTGAAGAGAAGATCGTCGCGTTGCCTCATCCGGCGCTGCTGAACTGACAGGAAAGACAGCGGCGCAAGCTGACCGATCCCTATTGCATGCGGCTGGCGGCCGCGCATTTGCGGCACATGATCGAAACCTCTGAAGATATGGAGAAGACTCTGGTTACGGTCTCGCCGAGCAGAACTGGCGGCTTACGATCAGCAATTAAACGGTGTAACCGTTGCTTCGAACAGGTGATCCATCGGTCGAAACTGGCCAGTTGCGCAAGCTGCCTGGCAGAGAGTTACTTCGGGGAGATCAACCTGTCCTGATGCCGGTAAGAGGAAAAGAAATGGTTAGTTGCCCTAAGTGTGACGCGTCCATTGACGTCGAAGAAGAAGATCTGGACGAAGGAGACGTCCTCTCATGCGACGAATGCGGCGCGTCTTTGAAGGTTGCGAGCGTCTCAATCCTGTCGAACTCGAGGGTGAAGATGACGGCAAGGCCAGTGACGACGACTTCGACTTCGATGACGACGAAGACGAGGATGAAGACGACGAAGAAGAGGATGAAGAGGACGAGGCTTGGCACTACGTCTTAGCATCTGAGTTGATCATCAGTGCCTAGTTGGAAACTCTCTCCCGTTCTGGCGAGGCGCCGCGTTCTCCGTGCTTGTCGCGGGTGCGGTTGCCGGCGCTGGGCAGATGCAGGCGCCCGTCGCTCCCCCGCGAGGAGGCGATTCCTTACCAGATCGATCGAAGGTACCGTATTGAGTAAAGACGGCGCGCCTGTCCCGGGAGCGAGTCGTTCTCTTAAAGGACGGGAAGACCCTGCAGGTGCGGTCCTACATAGCCCGGGCAGACGGCAGGTACCATTTCTTCGGTCTCAGCACAGATGTCGACTATGAGCTCCGCGCTCAGGCGAACGGAATGACGAGCCCCGTCGAAAACGGTCAGCGTCTTCGACAGCCACAAACTGGTAAAGCTTGATCTGAAGATGAATAAGGCGAAGAAGAAATAGCTTCCGCCACTCAATACCGGGGAACGGCAGGATCGAGTTCGCGGCTCCAGCGGTCAATGCCGCCGCTGACGCTGTAGCAGTTCTCAATGCCCTGCCCGCGCAGCCAGGCAACAACCTGAAGGCTGCGAACGCCGTGATGGCACAGACCAGAAGGTATTCTCGTCCGCCATCTGCTCGACCCGCTGCAATTGCGGCGGGATGCTTTGCATCGGCATCAGAACAGAGTTCTCGAGGTGCGCAACGGCGAACTCTTCAGGTTCGCGAACATCCAATAGCACTGCCTGCTTACTTGAGAGCTGCTTCTCGGCTTCTGCCGGTTCGATTTCGTATGTTTCGCTCATTTGCTAGTGGCTGCGGCTCTCAGCTTTTCGACAAATCCGTTCAGGCTTTGGTTGCCGGATTCAATCCAGCGAACCACCGCCACCAGGTCGAGATCGGGATCCACATAGACCACGTTGGCTCCGTTGCCCACATGATAAAAAACGTTCGCGGGTGCGCTCGGCAGCGGCTTCCGGCCGGTGTTCAAATACCAGTTCATAAAGCCATACTCAGGATTCGGTCCGGTCGGGGTGAGCGCCCATTTCACCCATTGCTCCGAGAGAAGCTGTTTCCCGTTCCAGCGTCCCCGGTTTAGGGTCAGCAAGCCGAAACGAGCCATGTCGTAGGCGTTGATGAACATGCCGCCGCCGTAGTGACCGCCGCCCGAAACCGACTGGACCATCACGCCATCCACATTGACCCAGGAGTTGTCGTAGCCATACCAGCGCCAGGTATTGCTCGCTCCGATCGGGTCCATTATGTATTCACGTAAGAACTTGCGGAAGCGGCCTTCGCCAGACTTGTAGTGCCGCAAACGCCAGCAGGTTCACTCGAACGTCGTTGTATTTCCACGTGGTGCCGGGCTCGGCGTGAACGCGTTCGATGTACTTTTCGAACGGAATGTCTTTAGGCGGGCGGTCGGCCCAATCCGGCTTGCTCCAAAGCGTGCCTTCCCAATCGCTGGTCTGGCGCAGCAGGTGATCCCAAGTGATTCTGCTGTTGTGCCCTTCTGCAAAGTACGGTCCCGGTACGTAGTTCTTCACGGGATCGTTGATGCTGCCAATCAGCCCGTGATCGTAGGCGAGTCCTACAACTGTGGATAAGAAAGCTTTTGGTGACGCTGTGAGTCATATCGACTCGGGCGGGTTCGCCCCATTCGGCCACGATGACGCCGTGGCGAACGATGACGCCCGGTCGGCTCGCCGCGTGGTTGAAAGGGGCCGAGGGCTCGCCATAAGCTTCGCGCGCAAACGTCAGGTCATGGGCACTGCCGCAGATCGCGAGGAGCCTTCGATTCATGCGCCCGGTGATACGCTATCGCTTCGTTGATCTTTGCCGGGTCCAGGCCGACCTGCTTCGGGATTCCGGTGCTGCCATTCGAACCTCGACGGGAAAGCGCTAGTTTGAGCGAGCGGCGGGAAGCACGCCGAGGACGAAGCGACAAAGAGAAGCGTAGAACGCATTAAGTTTTGGCGCTGCATCACTTCATATTGTAGTTCTTCACAAGATATCCACAACATGTTGAGGCATACGTCCCGGTTGAGTCATCTAAGGGATTGACGAGCGTAGGTGTCGGAGGCATAATCGAACCTGTTGACCGACGGTCAACGCTCCCGATCCCCTCCTGGAAGGCCAATCATGGGACAGCTTACTGTTACTCAACCCCACCAACGCGAAATCTTCGCTTCAGTCACTCAAGCGAGAAGAACGGACCGGCGTGTCATTCCCGCGTTTCTTCACCGCCAAGCTTGAAGCCAACAAAACTCCTTACGATCTGATCACGTGGGAACTCCGGACCGCCACAATCGGCAGTGACAAGGGCTCCGTCATTTTTGAACAGCGGGACGTTGAAGTCCCGGCGGAGTGGTCACAAACGGCAACCAATATTGTTGCCAGCAAGTACTTTCATGGGCGAATGGGCACTCCGGAGCGGGAGACGAGCGTAGCGCAGCTGGTCCACCGTGTCGTCGACACGATCGCCGACTGGGGCCGGGACGGGAACTACTTCAAAACGAAAGAAGACGTTCAGAACTTCCGGATGGATCTGGCCCATCTGATGTTGACGCAGAAGGCCTGCTTCAATTCGCCCGTCTGGTTCAACGTCGGCGTGTCGGAATCGCGCGGCTACGGTTTTTATTTTGACGAGGCGACGCAGGTGGTGAAGAAGCTTGCTCCCGGCGAGAACCATCCGCAGTGCTCCGCCTGCTTCATTAATTCAGTCGGGCGACACGCTCGAGTCGATTCTCGATCTGGCCAAGACCGAAGGCATGCTCTTCAAGTGGGGCTCGGGTACCGGTACGAATCTCTCGCCCATCCGGGAAGAAGATGCTCATCTTTGGGGCGGCGGCCGCGCTTCCGGTCCGCTGAGCTTCATGAAGGGCTTTGATGCCTTCGCCGGCGTCATCAAGTCGGGAGGCAAAACCCGGCGAGCCGCGAAGATGGTCATTCTGAATTCCGACCATCCGGACGTCGAGAAGTTTATCTGGTGTAAGGCCAAGGAAGAGAAGAAGGCGCATACGCTGATCGATGCAGGCTACGATTCTTCTCTCGACGGCGACGCCTACAGCTCGATCTTCTTCCAGAACGCGAACAACTCGGTTCGCGCTACCGACGGCTTCATGCAAGCCGTGGCGGATGACGCCGATTGGTGGACTCGCAGCGTAGCCACAGGCCAGCCGGTTACGCGATATAAAGCGCGCGAACTGATGCGCCAGATTGCCGAGGCGACGCACCAGTGCGGCGATCCCGGCATGCAGTTCGATACCACCGTCAACCGCTGGCACACGTCGAAGAACACAGCGCGCATCAATGCGTCGAATCCGTGCTCGGAATACATGTTCCTCGATGATTCGGCTTGCAATCTGGCCTCGCTGAACCTGGCGAAGTTTATTGGCGCGAATGGCTCGTTTGACGTGGAAGCGTTCCGGCATGCAGTGGATACGGTGATTCTGGCGCAGGAGATCCTGGTCGATAACGCCAGCTATCCCACCGAGAGGATCGCCAAGAACTCGCATGATTTCCGGCCGCTGGGTCTCGGTTACGCCAATCTCGGCGCGATGCTGATGTCGCTCGGACTGCCGTATGACGGCGATACGGGACGCTCTCATGCGGGTGCCATCACGGCCATCATGTGCGGACAGGCGTACCTGACCAGTGCGCGCATTGCCGAGGCCGTTGGCCCTTGCCCCGGGTATGCCGAAAACGAAGAGCCGTTCCTGGACGTGATTCGCATGCATTGGAATGCGGCCGAGAGTCTCGACAGCAAGCGTGTTCCCGCGCACATGTTCAAGGCGGCCGAGGAATGCTGGCGTCAAGCTTACGAACTGGGTTCACGAGCCGGGTTCCGCAATGCGCAGACCACCGTTCTTGCGCCGACCGGAACCATCGGCTTCATGATGGATTGCGATACCACCGGTATCGAGCCTGACCTGGCGCTTGTGAAGTACAAGAAGCTGGTGGGCGGCGGCGTGATCAAGATCGTCAACAACACTGTTCCGCAAGCGCTGATCAAGCTTGGCTACACGCCGGAACAAACGGAAGCGATTGTTGCCCATATCGATGCGACCGGCACGATCGAAGGCGCGCCGCAATTGAAGCCGGAACATCTGCCGGTTTTCGATTGCAGCTTCCGTCCCCAGAACGGGATTCGTTTCATTCATCACACCGGACACATCCGCATGATGGCCGCGGTGCAGCCATTTATCTCGGGCGCTATTTCGAAGACGATCAACATGCCCGAAGAGTCCACGGCGGAAGACATCATGGACGCCTACATCGAGAGCTGGAAGCTTGGGCTGAAGGCGGTCGCGATTTATCGCGATGGCTCGAAGCGCGTTCAGCCGCTTAGCTCCGGCACGGGCAAAGGCGAGAAGAAGGCGATGGTTCTCGCGGCAGCACAACCGGTTGTCACCGAGAAGATTGTTTACCGGCCTGTTCGCCGAAAGCTTCCGGACGAGCGTCAATCGTTGACTCACAAGTTCTCGATCGGCGGCCACGAAGGATACATCACGGTTGGCCTGTATGAGGACGGAACGCCGGGCGAAGTCTTCATTTCGATGGCGAAGGAAGGCTCGACGATTTCGGGTCTGATGGACACGCTGGCAACGTCGATCAGTTACGGCCTGCAATACGGAGTACCGCTGAAGTTCTTCGTCGATAAGTTCAGCCACGTACGGTTTGAACCGAGCGGCTGGACCGGCAATCAGCAGGTACCGTACGCGAAGTCGATCATCGATTATATTTTCCGGTGGCTGGGTGCGCGGTTCCTTGGGATTAGCGAGAACAACGAAGCCGGAGAAACGCCCAAGCTGCGTCCAACGGTTCCGGAGCCACAGCAAGCGCTACCCTTTGACGCGAGCGCTATTTCGGATGCGCCGTTGTGTTCGGAGTGCGGGAGCTTTATGACCCGCAACGGCTCTTGCTATAAGTGCGAGAACTGCGGCGGGACTAGCGGGTGCAGTTAAGTATGAGGATCTATAACCACGCGAACTGAAGAGCAGCGGTGCGGTGAAAAAGAGGCAAACCCGTTTGGGTTTGCCTCTTTTTCTAGCTACTTAGTCGAAGCCGTGGCTACGTCGTTCGCTCGGCTCTCCTTTTTTGCCTGACCTTTGCGGGTGTAATCCGCCGAGTTCCAGATAACCCGACGATGCACGATTAACTGAAGCTAAGGAGATCTCTGCAGTTCTCTTTAGCTAGGACAGTAACTTGTCCAATGTGATCGGCAAGTCGCGAACACGCTTGCCGCAGGCATTGTAGACGGCGTTAGCCACCGCGGCGCCGGTGCCTGTGATGCCGATTTCGCCGATACCGTGGGCTCCCATCGGCGTGTGCGGGTCGGGTATGTCGGTCCACATGACATCGATGTCCGGAACGTCCATGTGAACGGGTACGTGATACTCGGCGAGGCTCGGATTCATGATGCGGCCCATGCGCTCGTCGAACTGCGTTTCCTCCATCAGCGCTAAACCGATCCCCATGATGATGCCGCCGCGAAACTGACTTTGAGCTGTCTTCGCATTGAGGATGCGCCCGCAGTCGAACGAGCCCAGAAAACGGCTGACTCGCGTTTCACCTGTGATTGCATTTACCCGGACCTCGGCGAACATGGCCCCGAACGAGTGCATGGCCCAATGCATGACCTCGAGCGGCGCGGACGCGCTGGCTTCCGCGGTTATCTCGCTCCGCTCAGCCCGCCCCAATATAGCGGCGTAGCTATCGCATCGCTTAGGGTCGTCCACCTTGCAGAGCCAACCTTCGCGGCTGGCTACCTCATCGACGCTCAACCCGTGAAGCGGTGAGTCCTCGTCGGCGAGATTGAGCACCTCGGAGATCAACTTCCGATGGGCTGCGATAACGGCGGCGCCAATCGAAGCAGTTTGCGATGAACCGCCAGCAAGGAAGGCGCCCGCCATTGACGAATCGCCGTATTCCACTCTCACGCATTCAAGAGCAAGACCCAGCCGCTCTGCGACGACTTGCGTCTGTGCCGTGGCAGTGCCCATGCCCATCTCGTGGGCTGCTACGTTGACGGTCGCGTATCCATCCGCAGTGAGCGTGATACGCGCAGCGCCGCCTGGCATGCGGTAGTAGGGATAAGTGGCAGTTGCACAACCCATGCCGATCAGCCATTCGCCCTCGCGGTGAGAGCCGGGCTTTCGATTCCTTTCCTTCCAACCGAAGCGCTCGGCTCCATTGTGGTAAGCCTCGACAATGTGACGCGATGAGAACGGCTTACCGGTAGTCGGGTCTTTTTCCGGCTCATTGCGAACCCTCAGCTCAATCGGATCAAGTCCTAATTGCTCGGCTAGTTCATCTACTGCGCTTTCGAGAGCAAACGTGCCGATCGACTCGCCCGGCGCACGCATGAAAGTATTGGCGAGCATGTCCATGTAGGCCACCCGCTGCTCGATCTTGAAGGTGCGAGCGGAGTAAAGGTGTCGCGCCGGAAACGTGAATTGTTCCGGGCAATCATTATGCGTTGTCATTGCGGCGGTGCCCGTATGGATCAACGCTGTGAAGCGGCCATCCGACGCCGCTCCGATGGCGACCCTCTGTTCGGTAGTCGTGCGACCGCCTACGGTGCGATAAACACCTTCGCGCGAAAGTACAATCCTGACCGGGCGCTTAGCAAGTTTGGAAGCAGCGGCAGCCAGCACATGATGGTGCCACAAGGTTTTCCCACCAAAGCCCCCGCCTACATACGGCGACGAGATATGAACTTCCTTCTCGTCTACGCCAAAGACCTTACCGAGGGTCCAGGCGGACTGAACCACAGCTTGCGAAGCGTCGTGGACAAACAACTCTCCGTCCTTCCAGAAGAGCGTTACCGCGTGCAGCTCGATTGCGTTGTGGTTGTAGCGGGGTGTGCGGTAGGTCAAGTCAACTTTGTGCGGGGCAGCAGCAAGCTCCGCTTCAGCATCACCGACGTTCACCTCCGGATGCTCACCCAGGACGTTGTCAGGCACGCGCGAGTGAGCTTTGGCCTCATCAAAGGCCGTAACGCCATGCTCCTCTTCGTAGGTCGCACGAATCAAAGATTTGGCGTAGTCCGCCTGTTCCTGCGTTTCGGCGAGCACTACCGCTATCGTTTCACCGTTCCAGTGAATGCGGTCGTCCTGCATGATCGGCAAGTCGCTTGGGCCGGCGGCTTTGGGCTCGGTATTGAAAATGGGCGTCGGCTTCAGCTTCGGCGCATTCTTATAAGTCATCACCAGAAAGACGCCGGGTGCCGCTTCCGCAGCATTGGTATCCAGCGAACGGATGCGACCTTTTGCAATCGTGCTGTAGGCGAGTGCGGCATAGACCATGCCTTCCACCGGCACTTCGGCGGCGAACGTAGCCTCACCTTTCACCTTGAACTGACCATCCAGGCGTGATACCGGCGCGCCAATCAGCCCATGCTTATGCTGTATGAGCGGATCGGGTCTGCCTCCGGGCAACCAGGAATCAGGCGCGAGTTCCAAGGCAGTTTTCATCACCGCCTTCGCAGCATCTTTGATAACGCTCATCCATTCCACCTCCGCCAGTTCGTTCAGCACCGCCGTTATTGTCCGTTTGGCAAGTTCGACCTTGAATCCGTTGTAATGCAGTGGCTTGGCCTCGGCGAGTTCGGCCTCAGCCGCGGCGCGGAAGTTCGCTTCCGTTGCCGGTTGGCCCCGTAGTGCCGCTTCGGCTTTCCAAGCACGCCAAGGCTTGTGCGCAACGCCACCCATGGCGAGCCGCACATCTTTGACGGATCCGCCTTCTAACTCGAGCGCAGCAGCGACGGACACCAACGCGAACGCATAGCTCGCCCGATCGCGAACCTTGCGATAGGTAGACCGCGCAGCGAAAGGAAGCGAAGGGAGTTCAACCGCGGTAATCAATTCGCCCGGCGCAAGCACCGTCTCGAGTTGTGGATGATCTTCTGGTAAACGGTGCAGTTCAACGAGAGGAACTGTACGCTCTCCATCGGCGGTCCGGAGATGTACGACAGCATCAAGCGCCGCAAGGGCCACACACATGTCGGAGGGATGAGTGGCAATGCAGGCGGCCGATGCGCCCAGGATGGCGTGGATACGGTTGAAGCCGTCGATTGCGTCGCAGCCTTGACCTGGAACGCGCTTATTACAACGGGCGCCGTCGTCGTCATAGAAGTACGTGCAACGGGTGCGCTGAAGGATGTTGCCTCCCACCGTAGCCATATTGCGAATTTGCGGCGATGCTCCTGCGAGGATGGCGCGAGCTAGTACGGGGAAACGCGCCCTCACCGAAGGGTGTTCCGCGACGGCGGTGTTGCGTGCTTCAGCACCAATCAGCAGCCCGCCGTTCTCCCGATCCTCAATACGATTTGAGAGGCCAGTGACATCGACCAGCGCACTAGGTGTCTCCAGTGTTTCTCGCAACAGGTCGACCAAATTGGTTCCGCCACCGAGGTATTTGGTTTGCACCTCCCTGCCGAGGCGAATGGCTTCGGACGTGTCCGAAACGCGTGTGTAAGTAAACGGATTCATTCTCGTGCCCCCGCGAACACTTCAGTGATGGCGTCCACAATGCCGTTGTACGCACCACAGCGGCAGAGATTTCCGCTCATTCTTTCCCGTAACTCATCGTGCGTAAGTTCGATTTTTTCAGCCGAAAGGTCGGTCGTGACGTGGCTCGGAAGACCGCGTTTAACTTCCGCCGCCATTCCGAGGGCTGAGCAAATTTGCCCGGGTGTGCAGTAGCCGCACTGGAAGCCATCGTGCTCGATGAATGCCTGCTGTAGCGGGTGCAAGTGACCATCCGAGGCGAGTCCCTCGATCGTAGTGATGGAACGGCCCTGATACTGAATCGCGAGCGCCAAGCAGGACAGGATACGCTCACCATCTACTAAGACGGTACAGGCACCACAAGCTCCCTGATTGCATCCTTTCTTCGAGCCGTGAAGGCCCAGATGGTCACGCAAAAGATCGAGAAGCGAAGTACGTGGATCAAACTCCGCCTCGACAGGTTTGTCATTGATAACGAAATCTACTGTGGCCTTCGTTGTCATTCGTCTATTATCTGCCAGACCTACTGTCGGCTCCGAAATCGTTGGTCCGCATGACGCCCATCTGAACTTAGTAGGTCCTCGCAAGCGGCTTCGCACCAAAGTTTCAACTGCAGGAACGCCCTGCCAGGTGAGCTAATGGATGAACTGGAGTTGGCAGATCCCCACCGCGCTGAGCGGGTGGAGCTCATGACGATCAGCGATCCCGCTTAGTAAACACAACCACGGCCTCGATTCCTCCTCAATGGTAGGGGACGGGAAGCCGGGGCTGCATGCGCCGAAATCAACGCATAATGGAAGCTCATCCCATGAAACGTTTAGTCCTTGCCCCGTCGCTTCTGCTCTTCCTGGCTTGTGCAGTCCTGCAAGCGCAGCAATCAGCCGCTCCCATGCCCACGACTGCCGCCCAGGCTCCCACACGTGACACCAGCTACATCGACCCGCAGGGCACGGCCCACGTCACGCGTGTCGTTCCCGTTCCGAAGACCATCAGCCCCGAAGCGCAGCGTCGGCTAAGCCATCCCGAGCCCGACCAGGGTCCACCACAGTCTCTGGCCGAGCGCCGCCAAAGCACGGACGCCTACACCGCTCGTGCGCGCGTCGAATGGACTCGACTCTGCCCCAACCAACTCGTCGAAGACAAGATCGCCGGTGTTCCGGTGCGGATCGTCACGCCCGAAGGATTGCCCGATGCCAACCGTGACAAGGTGCTCCTTAACCTGCATGGCGGCGGGTTCAATTCAGATTCCGGCTCTTACACCGAATCCATTCCCATCGCAGGCTACAGCAAAATCAAAGTCGTCGCCGTGCTCTATCGTCTGGCACCCGAGCATCCGTTTCCCGCCGCTGTCGACGATTCGATTGCCGTCTACAAGGAGTTGCTCAAAACTTACAGGCCCGACCACATCGTGTTGTACGGTACCTCCGCAGGAGCCATCCTGACGGCTGAAGTAGCGGCCCGCCTGAAACAATTAGGCCTGCCGCTTCCCGCTGCTCTCGGCATCTTCAGCGGTATGGGCGACTTCGCCCGCCCGGGCGACTCAACGGCGATCTATTCCTTGCGAGGCCTCTCCGGACATCTCGATCCGCCGAATCCCGACGCTCCACTTCAGGAATACGCAACCGGCACCCAGCCTCGGGATCCAGTGCTCTCACCCATCTTCTCTGACCTGCACGGGCTGCCGCCTACGCTCTTCATCACGAGCGGCCGTGATCTGTTACTCTCAGGAACCGTGAACCTCCAGCGCGCTTACCTGAACGCCGGAGTCGATGCGCGACTTGTAGTCTTTGATGCCCTGACGCACGCCTTCTGGTACGACTCCACACTTCCTGAAGCCATTGAGGCCAATAAAATGATGGCGAATTTCTTCGTACAGCAACTAAGCAAGTAGCAGGTATCAGCCGCGCCTCTTCCTGATTCGAACGACGTATAAAGTAACTACATGAACCGCTCGGTGGAGGAGTGCAATCGCCGGATGTTACGCGCGAGGGATGCGATGGATCGGACGTTTGCGCAACCGCTCGCGATTCCCGAACTCGCGCGAATCGCGGAGGTGTCCGAGGCACATTTCATCCGCACCTTTCGAGCTACCTTTAGCGAGACTCCGCACCGATATCTCCAGCGCCGGCGAGTGGAGCGCGCTATGTTTCTTTTGCGTGCCACCGATCGGCCGATAACCGATGTTTGCTTCGATGTCGGGTTCGGTAGCCTGGGCACCTTCAGCCGTACCTTTCGCGACATCGTGGGCGAATCGCCAACAGCGTTCCGCAATAGAGGCCGTGGCCCAGCCGTTCCAACGTGCTTCATGATGGCGTGGGCGCGACCGAGCAGTTTTGGAGAAGCGGACTCCGGTCCCGCGACGCTAGAATGACTCTCGATTCGAAAGGAGTCACTTACATGCTAAACGCTATCAATATTTCGCACGTTTTCGTCGCCGATCAGGACAAGGCTCTGGAATTTTACGTCGGCAGACTCGGTCTGGAGGTAAGCAATGATCAGGATCTCGGGTTTATGCGCTGGCTCACCGTTCGCGTGCCGGGACAGCCCGGGCGCGATATCCTGCTCGAGAAGCCGGGCGTGCCGGCGATGGACGATGCCACTGCGCGCCAGGTACGAGAGCTTATCGCCAAAGGCGCATCCGGGTTCACGATCGGGTTCACTACGGACAACTGCAGAAAAACTTATGAGGCGCTGCTCGCGAAGGGCGTCGAGTTTACTCAGGAACCAGTTGACCAGTCGTATGGCATAGATATGGGCCTGCGCGATCCGTTCGGAAACCATATCCGCATCGTGCAGCTTAAAGCTGCATCCTAGATCGAAAGGGCGTCGTTTGAAGACTCGACATCGCCCAGGCGGCGCCCTCCAACCCTGACCTAGGCACGAATTCGTCCCGGAACCACGTCTACTTGCAGGTCCGGTGTCGCGGCCGGTACATTGGAGACCGGAAACCCAAGCTCCCGCCGCACGATATTGCACCCTTGTGCGATTGCGCTCGCTTTATAGAACGCGATCTCCCGATTACAGCCCTGCCGGCCGAAACCGCAGTCGCTCGACACAATCAGCTTCTCGGCGGGAATATACTGCAGCGCCTTCCGGACCTCGGCCGCTACATCCTCCGGCCGGTCTGCCTGCAGAGTCCGATGGCTCACGGCGCCGATGCAGATCTTCTTCTTGAGCGCGTTGCGGAACGGTGCGAACAACTCCAGGTCTTTCTGGTTGCGGTCCTTCATCTCGAGTGTCCAGACATCGCCACGGCAACGCTCCAGATAAATCTCGATTGAGTTCGCATAGCTGGTATCGTCCATGACGCGCTGCATGTTCGGATTTCCCCAACAGGTGTGGATCCAAAGCTCAACATCGTCCAGCCCCTGCACCTCGCGGTTGAACGCATCCACCATGAACTGCACCTCCGCATGGTCCTTGCCGTATGTATTCGCCATGAAGTGGAACGTGGGCTCCTCAATCTGAATACAGCGGCAGCCTGCTTCGCGCAGTTCCAGCAGTTCCTGGTTCATGGCCACCGCCATGTCCCAGATGACTTCACGCTTGTCTTTATATTTCGGCGTGTGAATATCGAGAAATAGCGCCATCACTTGCGAGCAGCAGGTTCCGAACTTTACCGGCTTACGGGTGCGTGCTTGCGCCAGCCGCCAGATCTTTGCGTAGCCGAGCGAGCGGTGCTCAATCTTGTCCACGACACGCGGCCAACGCCAGCCGGTATAGATCTCATTCAACAGCGTGCCGGGAGGATAGTGCAGCCACGGCGCCGTAGTCTCTTCGGGCTGCAGATAATCTCCCTCGAATCCGGCCCATCGCTGCAAGGGATAGTGATGCCACGCGCGTCCGGCAAGGTCTTCGTCCAGATGGAAGTCGCCATGGGTCAGAATGTCGAGCCCGGCGCGTTCCTGATCATCGATGACTACCGCCAGCGCGTCCTGAAACTTCTCGCGAAAGCGAACATCCAGCATGCAGGTATCAAGTGGCCGTCCCCACATACTGACGTCGAACCAGCGCGGTCGTGGAAACGATCCCGTTGTTGTGCTCGGCAACATCAAGTCGGCCGTTGCGGTAAACATAGCGTTTGCTCCGGGAACATTCTATCCGAGGGCAACAAAGCGGAGGATTACGTGCCTGCCTTCACGCGGAAAACTTTCTCCGCATACAAGCGGCTCAAGCGAAGGTCTTCTGCGAGAGATCGCGTGACGATCGTGTTCGGGCGGTAAGCCAGTTCCACAACAATCAGTGGATCGAGAGCCTGTTCCCGCAGGTATTCAGCAACTTTGCCGTAATCGATGTCACTGTCTTCGAGATCCTCCAGCCACAATTTGTTCCGGGCACTGCGGACGTGAATCTCTTCGAGACGGCTTCCCACCTCTCGCAAAAAGGGAATGGGCTCAAAGCCGCCTTCGTACGCCCAATCGACGTCCACGCAGATGTGAACATATTCAGGATCTGTGTGCCGCAGAAGATGCCGCCACTCACGAGCGTTGTTTGCAAGCTGAGGAGTGTGGTGATGAACCCGGAGTTGGAAGCCATTCGCAGCTAGCTTGCGACCCATGCGGTTGAGTGACTCGGCCTGTACAGCCAACTCCCTATCTGTTTTCGCTACATCGTTTGGCTTGGGGTCCGGATTATTGACGATTGCCTTGCATCCAAACGGCCGGCACAGATTGCCGAATTCGAGCGCTCGTGAAATCGTTTGATTTGCTTCGCTCTCTTCGTGCATGCTGCCGCCCACATACAAAGAGGGCATTTGCAAGCGATAGGACCGGATGAGGGAAAGAATCTGGGCGCGCTTCTCCGGCGGGAAGAATGCAGTGTTGAGTTCGATATTCCGGAATCCCGCGTCTCGGACCATGCGCAAGGCATCGGGAATCACCGCTTCGAGAGGTTGCTTCAATGACTGCGCATACTGCTGGAAGATGTAGCCTTCCACGGCCAGCATCGATTTCGAAGGCGAGCCTGAAGCTGCGGCTGTAACAGCCGCCAAGAAAACACGCCGCGTCATGCGAAAGATTATCTCTCTTACGCGACGGCAAGCCTTGCAGCGGAGTACGACGTTCTCGAGCCGATCTCGCCAACACAGGCAGGTTTGAGCCGTGGGCGAAAGATCAAGCTACTTTAATGCCTAGTTCAGGAGTTCTTCACCTTGCTATGAGAGTCTGTAATCGAGCAGTAGCAAATCACAAGCTCTAAACTCAGGAGACAAGTCAAATGAAGACCATCGCAGCAGCCGCACTCGGCCTTTCCCTTCTCGCCGGTTCCACCGTTTTCGCGCAGGACACCACTGCCACGACCGCCACGACCAAAAAGGAAACCAAGGTTAAGCACAAAAAAGGCAAGAAGGGCGACACCACCAGCACCACTGAAAAGAGCAAGTAAGCTTTTCGGCATGAACGAATTTGAGAGGGCCAGCCCTTTTGGGTTTGGTCCTTTCTTTTTTGGATCAGAACTTGGCCGTCAGAAAGTCAATTGCTCAGTCGGGCCGATTGCTAAGCCAACATCGGACCGGAACACAAAATACGATTTGCTCCCGTAAGAGACCAGCACTGTCGCAGGGTTAAAACCATTGCCGATGACGTCCAGCTCTGAACCGGCAGGCAGTTGGCAAAAACAGCCTTGCTGATGGCCCTCCTCCGGATGGACTAAAACTGCCCCAATAACTCTTGAACAACTGACAGAATTGGTTTCCGAGTCGTCCCGAGACGGCAAAGAGGAATGAGCGCCGGTCAAAGAGGAATGCGAAGAGTTCTGCCATTTTGTCCCGATCCGCCGGTCCGGAGTTTGTCCCGATGAAGCACCTGAGATTTCCATTACGTGGTCTGTAATTAGGTACTTCCATTTCACAGCTTCTCTGTAAAGCCCGTATTAACCTGGGCGGCGGATTTGTAAGAGGTGCGTAAAGGCAGCCGTTTTTTCCCGATGGCGGCGGCAGAGAAGGCGGCTATAATGTCGCATGCTCAAATGCGTCGCGGCACTCTCATTTGTCATTGCGCTCGCCGGCAGCGCTGCCACTCCAACTCTGCAGCAATCTCTAAGCATGAAGCAGCCGATCGGAGTGCGCATCTCGCCCGATGGACGTTATGTCGCGTACCTGGTTCAGCAGGCCAACTGGGACGAAAACGCCTTTAACTCGCAGATCTGGATCGCCGATACTGCTTCAAGTGAGCGCTATCAGCTTACGACAGGAAAGAAAACAAGCGGAAGCCCAAGGTGGTCGCCCGACTCCAAGCGGATTGCTTTTACGTCCGACCGCGACGGCAAAGCTCAGATTTACGTTATCGGCGTCCGAGGTGGAGAAGCCGGTCAACTGACGGCAGAAGAAAACGGCGTCGTTGATTTCGACTGGTCGCCCGACGGGAAGACGATCGCGTATCTTGCCAAGCCGGCAGACAGCAAGGCAACGAAGGATCGCAAAGACAAGTACGGCGATTTCGAAGTGATCGGCGGCGATTACACCATGCAGAACTTATTCGCTGTTCCGGTGCCGGACGAAGTCCCTTCTGATCCGAAGCAGCGTCCAAAATCAGAGGCGTTGACTTCGGGCGACAAGTTTACCGTCAGCGATCTGGCGTGGTCTCCCGATTCCACACGCATCGCATTTACAGGTGCACGGGATCCCGACCTCAGCTCGCAAGATACGGCCGATATTTATGTTGTGAATGTCCGTGACAAAGCGCTAAAGCATCTAGTCACTACGAAGGGTCCCGACCGGAATCCTATCTGGTCCCCCGATGGAAAGCAGATTGCGTTTGTTACCTCGGGCGGACAGGAGTTCTTCTTTTACTCAAACTCCCGGCTCGCAGTCGTCTCATCGGACGGTGGAACGCCGCGCATGATCTCGGAAAAGTTTGACGAAGATCCGAACCCGATCGCATGGTGTGACAAAGGCCTGTATTTTACTGCTCATCAAAAGACGGACGCTCAGTTGTTTCTCGTCGATCCAGCCACATCTCGGATAGAGCAGTGGAGTCAGGGTTCCCTTCAAGTGTCGGCTGTTGATTTCTCGAAAGATTTTCGGAAGGTGAGTTTCACGGCCTCCAAGCCGAACCGTTTCGCAGAAGTGTATTTTTCTTCGACGGACAGCTTCGCACCGAAGCAGATCACCGACTTCGAAACGCAATGGAAACCCTTTCGCTTGGCGACGCGAGAAGTAGTGCAGTGGAAGTCATCGGATGGCACGGCGATTGAGGGCATTCTCATTAAACCTGCGGATTACGATGCTTCCCGGAAGTATCCACTCCTCGTGGTTATTCACGGCGGCCCGACAGGCGTGGACACCCCGGCGCTCGCTCCAGACCGTACGTACCCCGTCGAAATGTTCGCCGCCAAGGGTGCACTGATCCTGAAACCTAATTACCGAGGCTCGGCAGGTTACGGCGAGAAGTTCAGATCATTGAACGTGAGGAATCTCGGGTTGGGAGATTACCAGGACGTTATCAGCGGCGTGGATGCCCTGATCGCCAAAGGCATAGTCGACAAGGACCGGGTCGGCGCTATGGGATGGAGCCAAGGCGGCTACATATCGGCCTTCATCACGACTTACAGCACGCGTTTCAAGGCTGTCTCCGTGGGAGCAGGAATCTCGGATTGGATGACTTACTATGTCAACACCGATATCCATCCATTTACACGTCAGTATTTGAAAGCTACTCCCTGGGACGACGCCGAGATTTATCGCAAGACCTCGCCGATCTCATATGTGAAGAACGCCAGGACTCCGACGCTGATTCAACATGGGGATCAGGATAAGCGCGTCCCGCCTCCGAATTCTTTCGAACTTTACCAAGGGCTACGGGACGCAGGCGTCCCGGTGAAGCTGATCCTCTATAAGGGATTCGGTCACCCGATCAATAAACCAAAACAGCAACTGGCTGTGCTGGAACACAATTACGAGTGGTTCAGCCAATACATCTGGGGCGAGCAGCCGGGTCCCGATATGGCTCCCGCCGGTAGCAACTGAAAATCAGATTAGAGCTAATCCTGACGCATCTCCGGTCGAGTATTCATGCCTTGTAGCATTGCCAGTTCGGTTTGTACGCGTTCCCAGTCTTTGCGATTCTTCTTAGTTGTGATCGGGGCATTCGGATCGGCATAGTAGTCGAGCAGATTTTGCTTTAGAGTTGCGGGCAGGTCCCGATTCGCGGAACGCGTGATTGCGTCCAGGAGCTTTGCGTAGGTCTCATCCGTTAGCGAGTAGCCGCCGGGCTTCACGCGGTCACCCGTGTCCAAGTCGCGATTGGGCAGGTTGAACGTCTTATCGATCTGCCCCAATAAATCGCGCATGGAAGCCGACGACCGGTTCACGCTTTCGATGTAGCGGTCCAGTGTGGAAGGTTCAGGCCCGCGGATCGATAGCTCGGAAAGCTTGCCTATCTTAGGAAGTACAAAATGAAACCTGCCAGTAAGTGGGTTTTGATCCCGGCGTTTTTTCGAAACTGGTTCCATCCGATGTCAAACTCGGTCCGCTTAAGTTGCTCCTGGAATTGCTGCGCTGCTGGCGTCGTCGACTCCGGCGGGAAGCCGTTGCGATGCAAGAGTACCTCTGCATAAGCGATGCGGGGCAAGAAACTGCGCACCGCGAACCGGTAGCCGCGGATGACCGGACGCCGCTTTCCCAGGATAGATCTCATATCGAGTCCGTAAGTCTCGCGAAAGGCTTGGGCAAGGAGATCGTAAGGAATTCTCAACCCGACGTGGCGCAGGTAAGCCGAGGGAGCAAGGTGGCGCTTGCTGGCCTCATTGATGTCAAACGCGAACTCGGTGCGAACGTGAGCATGAGGGTTCTCGGCATAGTTAACGCTGGCGCCGAATTTCTTGCGCAAGTTTGGGAAATTCGGCTGCTACGGCGGGATTCACTGCGTCCGCGTGACCGATCGTATCGCCGACATAATGCGACAGCGCGCCAATGGCAAAGGCTAGTTCGTCCGCATTCCGAGCATGACGGAACAGGCTCTGAACGAAATCCGCGGAGCGCACGTAGTGCGTCAGATTGCTGAAAAACTGATTGCCGAAGGGATAATACCCGAGATCCTGTATCGCCGAACCGCCATACGCGTAGCTATGCGCACGCAGCAGGTCTGCTTCGCTCAAGTTGGGAAATCTCCGCTTCAAAAGCGGCTTGATCGTGTCAGCCCAAGTCAGATCAATGAGCTGTTCGTGCGTTTGGAACGAATAAGGAAACGCCGGATTGGGAGCCGTAAGGCAGAGAACGACGGCAACGATCCTGCTGAGAAGGCTCGAGATTATTAAAGAAGGTTTGGGTCCGCGGCCGTGGAACACTACTTTGGACCGACGGAGCTCGGGGCCAACAGGGTGCTTGCGGTATATCCGTTTTCCGCCACTAATTCATTCAGTGGTTTTGCCGTCTCAGGACGGAACATCATGGGACGGCGGATGCCGGGGAAGCCCTCTGGAATTGGGATGTAGGCCATGTCTTTTTGTTGCCTGTTGCAAACCCGTGATTTAAGGTCTCGCCATCATACCGCAAGAGTCCTGACTAATCAGAGATCCGCATCGGGAGTTCGCCGGCCTGGTGTAGTAGAGGCCGCGGCCAGACGCCTTATCATAAAGATGTGCCCCTTCTCCGGGGTAACCATCCCGAAGTAGAGGTACCTGTGAGCGAGAAATCGAACGCATCCGCCCTGAGCCGCCGAAGACTGCTGGGCACAGTGGGCAAGGCAGCAGCCACGTCGGCAATCGCTGGCCCTTTTCTGCAAACCGCGATCCTGTCCGGTGTTGAAACACCGAACAGTGTTGCGGGTATTGACCGGGTCGTGATTCTGCCGGGCAGAACATATCTGCGAGGGTGGGCGGGCTACGGGGATCCTCCGCGGCCGCAACGCCGTGGGCCGGGTGCACCGGCGACACCTCCACCAACACAGGCGCTTCCCGCAAATGCCGCAACAACCTGGAGCAAGGAATCCGGTCCTGGCGCGGTAGTTTTCGCCGATCCCAAAGCCCTGATCACAACCGCTTCTTTCAAAGCTCCAGGCGCATACGTCCTTAAACTCACGGTCGACGATGGCCAGACAAAAGCCGCGTCAACTCTGAACGTCAGAGTTGAGACCGCTCCTCCCGCCAGGCAACTCGACGCGGTTTACACGAAGAGATTCAAAGTGAACAGCCCGCTCTGGAACGCGCGAATGAAGGCGCTGATGGTGAGTTGGATTCCCCACTGCATCGATCAGATCAATCGCACAGACCTCGAAATAGGGCAGGGCGGCATCGACAATTTCGTCGAGGCGGGCAAGAAACTTCGCGGTGAGCCGCACGGGCTGCACAAGGGGTACGTATTCTCGAACGCCTGGGTCCATCAAACTGTGGAAGCCATGAGCATCGCGCTGATGATCGATCCGCAGGGAGATGCCGAGATCACGCAAGCCCAGGCGAAGATGCGCGCCACGCTGGACGATTGGATTCCGAAAATCCTGGCGGCGCAAGAGCCGGATGGTTATCTGCAAACGGCTTTCACGCTTTCTCGCGACGGCGGGAAGCGCGGGGTCATCGATACGAGTGACTTCAGGCATTGGGATCCCAAGCACCGCGGCGATCACGAAGGTTATACGGGCGGGTACTTTCTGGAATCGGCAATCAACCACTACTTGATGACTGACAAGAAAGACCCGCGCATGTATAACGCGGCCAAGAAACTGGCTGATTGCTGGTACAGCAACATCGGCCCTGCACCCAAGAAGGCCTGGTACGACGGCCATCAGGAAATGGAGCAGGCGCTGGTCCGCTTCGGCCGTTTTGTCGACGACATGGAAGGCGACGGCAGCGGCCAGAAGTACATCCAGCTTGCGAAGTTTCTGCTTGATAGCCGCTATAACGCCGCGCCCGACGAGCGCGCACGGCAGGAGTACGATCAGAGCCATCTGCCGGTCATTCAGCAGTACGAAGCTGTTGGACATGCGGTCCGCGCCGTTTACACCTATTCAGGAATGGCAGATGTCGCGGTTGAGACTCACGACCCGGATTATCAAAGCGCCGTGATGTCGCTTTGGGACAATCTCGTGAATAAGAAGTACTACGTCACGGGAGGAGTCGGCAGCGGCGAGACGTCGGAAGGCTTCGGCCCGAACTACTCCTTACGAAACGCCTCCTACTGCGAGTCCTGCTCGAGCTGTGGAGAGATCTTCTTCCAATGGAAGATGAATCTTGCCTATCACGATGCGAAGTACGCCGATCTCTACGAACAGACGATGTACAACGCTCTTCTCGGATCAACTGATCTGGAAGGGAAGCACTTCTATTACACCAATCCGCTGGATGCGAATGAACCGCGCACTGTCTGGCATGTCTGCCCCTGCTGCGTAGGCAACATCTCGCGCACTCTTCTAATGCTGCCGACCTGGCTATACGCGAAGAGCAATGACGGCGTTAACGTGAATCTGTTCATCGGAAGCACCGTCACGGTCGAGAATGTAGGCGGCACGGATGTCGAGATGGTGCAGGCGACGAACTATCCCTGGGACGGGAAGGTCGCGATCACTGTCAATCCGCAGACGCACAAGAAGTTCAGTGTTCGAGTCCGCGTACCGAATCGTTCCACTAGCGCTCTGTACGTGAGTGCCCCTGAGGTCAATGGCCTAAAATCGCTGTCGGTCAACGGCTCCCGGGTGAAGCCGGTGATTGAAAAAGGGTACGCGGTGATCACGCGTAACTGGAAGCCCGGCGACAGGATTGAATTCGAACTGCCAATGGAAGTACAGCGGGTTCGCGCCACGGACAAGATCCTCAACGACCGCTCCAAGGTTGCACTGCGTTACGGTCCGCTCATGTACAACATCGAGAAAGTGGATCAGGACATTACCAAGCCGCTTAGTCCGTCTGCCCCGCTCTCTGCCGAGTGGAAGGGCGATCTTCTGGGTGGAGTGGTGGTGATCAAGGGCTCATTCGCCGATGGAAGCCCGCTGCTGGCGGTTCCGAACTACGCGCGTAAGAACCGTGATCCGGAGGAGCCGCCGCCGGCCCGCGTAGCTCCCGAAGCGGTGAATGCGGGCGGGCGTCCTCCAAGGCCTCCGGCTACGTCCGTCGTTTGGATCAACGAACAAACGGCTTAGCTCGCTACTTATCTAACGGTTGTGCCCGGCATCGGCGTGCATTTGATCCTGTGCTGATCGGTACGGTGAAATTGCGACAATGATACTTCTTTCGAAACTCGCAACCGATGACAGACTTCAATCCCGAACTGTTTTTGTCGACGTTGGCCCTTATCGGAGTGGTCATCGTGCTCTCGGCATTGTTGTCCGGGTTCGTCGAAAGAAGCGGGTTGCCGCAAGTCGCCGTGTTTCTCGCGCTGGGCGCCGCCATTGGTCCATACGGGCTGGGGCTGCTCAATGTAGATCTGCACTCACCCATCCTGCGGGTAGTAGGAACGCTCAGTCTCGTTCTTGTCCTTTTCACGGATGCTCTTTCTCTCAATTTGCGAGAAGTCCGGAAACACCAAAAGCTCTCGCTGCTCGTCCTGGGTCCGGGAACTCTCTTTTCGGCCTTCATCATCGCGTTCTTTGCTTGGTGGCTGCTCCGTTTGCCAGTGGGCGCTGCGCTCGTACTGGGCGCGGGACTCGCCTCCACAGATCCGGTGATGTTGCGCGGCTTGCTCGGCAAGTCAGGTCTTAATCCCGCCGTACGGCAGGCCTTGCGATTAGAAGGCGGAATGAATGACGCCGTGCTGCTTCCAATTGTTCTGGTCGGGATGACATTAATGCGCGGTACTCATTCGCTCGAGCCCGCTCAGTGGGCTCATCTCGGGATGAGCGTATTGATTCTCAGCCCGGCGGCTGGAATTGTAGTGGCGTTGGCCGCAATCGGCATGCTTGAACTGGTGCGCAAGCAGATCGGCGTACGCCGCGATTACGAATCTATCTACTCGTTAGGTGTTGCGTTCGCCGCCTTCGCCGCGGGCGAATCTGTACACGGAAGCGGCTTCCTGGCAGCATTCGCCGCAGGGCTGGTCATTTCTTCACTCGATCTTGAACTTTGTGATTGCTTCCTCGAATACGGCGAGACCACGGGCGAGATGGCGCTCATGTTTGCCTTCGTCTTGTTCGGCGTGTCCGTTATCTGGAAAGGTCTCGGCCTCCTCGGAACCGGAGCCATCCTATTTGTGGTGGGTGTGTTCGCGGCTCGACCGCTAGCTTTCCTGCCCGCGCTATGGCCATCCGGATTGTCCTGGAAGAATCGTGCATTGATCGCGTGGTTCGGGCCGCGCGGCTTAAGCTCGCTATTACTTGTCCTGCTGCCCGTTTTTGAAGGGCTGCCTCGGAGTGATTACCTGCTTACAACGTGTTGCCTGGTCGTATTGTTCTCGGTGGTTCTGCACGGGCTGACGCCCAGTCTCTTGATCAAAGCGCCGGCCCCGATCGCGGCAGTTGCCGAAAGTAGTGTCGCGGGATCGCCCGCGCCCGACGTACAGACGAATTCCGCAACACTTAAGCGAGACCTGCCGATCATCAGCGCAAATGCAAATTCCGGACCCGTTCAGATCTCACCCTTGGCGTCCCCGACGGAAGGAGCTTCGGTGCGGCCGGATTTCATCACAATAGAAGAGCTGAAGGCACTGCGCGCATCGCCCGGCGGCGTCGTGATTGTTGATGCCCGCTCCGAGAAGAGCTATGAGGCTAGTGGTGAGGTGATTCCGAAAGCTGTTCGTGTGAACCCTCAACAGGCGGCTCGGAGCGCCACAGAACTCGGACTGGCGAAAGACGCTACTCTGGCTGTCTTTTGCGCGTGCCCGCACGATGAGACCAGCATCCGTGTAGCAGGTGAGCTGCGGAAGGCTGGGTGGATAAACACACGGGTTATTGAAGGCGGCTGGAATGCCTGGGGCAGTGCCGGCCTGCCTCTGGAAAGCCGGTTGACCTCGAAGTAAGAACGACTCGGTGAATCAGTTAAGGATGGAGAGAATCGCCTTTTGATCGAAACAGGATTGAAGGACAGGATTGTAATCGTGACCGGAGCCTCCTCCGGTATCGGTAAGGCGACCGCTCGCCGCTTTGCTCAGGAGGGCTGCAAAGTCGCTTCCTGGGACGTGGTAGAGAGTAGCGCCGAGGACAACGGGATGGCTCAGCAAGTTGACGTCACGGACACGCGTGCCGTGACCGAGGCTGTGAAGCAGGTGGCGGAACGCTGGGGCGCAATCCACGTTCTTGTGAACAACGCGGGAATCCTGCGCGACGGCCAACTCGTAAAGTTTAAAGACGGGCTTCCTGCCGGCGAGATGACGGACGAGCAATTTGATTCACTCATCTCGGTGAACTTACGCGGAGTATTTGCTTGCGCCCGCGCCGTTGTCCCTTACATGAAGAACTCCGGAGGCGGCAGCATTCTGAATGCGTCCAGCGTCGTAGGCTTGTACGGCAATTTTGGCCAGACAAATTATGTCGCAAGCAAGGCCGGTGTCATTGGAATGACGCGCGTTTGGTCGCGTGAATTTGGAAAGTTCAACATCCGAGTGAACGCTGTAGCGCCGGGTTTCATTGCAACAGACATGGTCAAAAGCATGCCCGAAAAGATCCTCGACGGCATGCGCGTTCACACACCGCTTGGCCGTCTGGGTACGCCCGAAGAGATCGCAAATGCGTATTTGTGGCTTGCGTCGGACGCAGCTTCGTTTATCACCGGCGCAGTGCTGAGCGTGGATGGCGGCGTTGTGGTTGGCACATAGCCGCAGCGCTCCACAAAAGCTGTCCACATTCGCTTCCCGCATACTAAGTAAGTACATAGGAACCGAATGGCGGCACACGATCACTTCGATTTAGTTGTTCTAGGCTCGGGTCAATCCGGAAACCCGCTGGCCGGTCAATTCTCCAGTGCGGGGAAGCGGGCGGCGGTTGTGGAGCGGGCACTTGTTGCCGGCACATGCATCAACTATGGGTGCACCCCAACTAAAACCATGGTGGCGAGCGCAAGACGTGCTTACGAGGTCCGTACGGCCAGTGACCTGGGCATCCAGGTTGCTGATTTCAGCGTGAACCTGGAGCGGATCCGGCAGCGCAAGCGCGACATTGTTGCGCAGTTTCGTAGCGGTAGTGAGAGCCGTTTCGAGAGCGGCTCTCCGGAGTTGATACGGGGCGAAGCCTCTTTTGTTGGTCCACGCGAAATTCTCGTGCGCCTGAATGGAGGCGGAGAACGGACCTTGAGCGCTTCTGCCGTGGTGATCGATACCGGGCTAAGCCCGCTCATTCCGAAGATCCCAGGATTAGATCAGGTGCCTTACTTGGACAACGTCAGCCTGATGGAACTGGATAAGGTCCCGGAGCACCTTGTCATTCTTGGCGGCGGTTATGTGGCAGTCGAATTCGGCCAGATGTTCCGCCGGTTCGGAAGCAAGGTCACGATCCTGCAAAGGGCTGCTCACATTCTGGAGCACGAAGATGAGGACGTCGCCGATGCTCTCGTCGAGATCCTTCGCCAGGATGGGATCGACGTGCGAACAGAATCGGAAGTCGACGAGGTCGCGGCAGTGAAGGATGGCATTTCGGTTCACGTGAAAGGTGGCGCGTCGGTCGAAGGCTCGCATCTGTTGGTCGCGGTTGGAAGAAAGCCGAACACCGAAGAACTGAACCTGAAGAGCGCAGGTGTCCGCACTGACGAACACGGATTCGTGCAAGTGAACGAGAAGCTCGAGACTAGCGTTCCCGGCATTTATGCTACGGGCGATGTGAAGGGCGGTCCAGCTTTCACTCACATCTCCTACGATGATTACCGTATTCTGCGGGACAATCTGCTCCATGGTGCGAACCGTACAACTACCGGGCGTCTGGTCCCCAATGTGGTGTACACCGATCCTCAGCTCGGCCGCGTAGGGCTTTCGGAGCGGGAAGCCCGGGAGCAGGGCCGGCCGTACAAGCTGGCACAGATGCCTATGAGTTCGGTTGCACGCGCAACTGAGATTGGCGAAACGCGCGGATTCATGAAGGCGTTAGTCGATCCCGGTTCAGGACAGATTCTCGGAGTTGCGGTTCTCGGAGCCGAAGGCGGCGAGATTATGTCTATGGTTCAGATTGCCATGATGGGCAAGCTGACATACAACGACATGGTGGAGGCGATTTTTGCGCACCCCACTTACTCGGAATCGCTGAATAACCTATTCAATAAGCTGAACGCCTAGAGCTTCACTCTACGGGCGGAAGCGGTCGGGCCGGCGGCAATAACAGAGGATCCCAAAGGCCTGGTTGTCCGCCGGGCAACTGCACGTGATAGCCGGTGTTGAAGGCCGGATCCGGGTCGTAGTAATCGGTGCTTATGATCTGCGCGCCGCTGATGAGCGCCGCCTTCCATCGGCTGTAATCGCCCTTGCGCGCTTCAACCGTGTCTGCATCGGCTCGCGTCCTGACCAGGTAACCGCTACGCACCAGATACTGAATGTAGGACCAGTCCTGAACTGGCTCGTTCACGATTCGGACGGCAGCTTCCGGCTTACCCTCCTCCTCATTCACAAACATGACGCGGCCTTTCAGAGATGGATGGCCTTCGATGTAGGTCTCCATCTTCTTCCCCTTCTCGTCGAGAACAAAGAAAAACTTGCCGCGCGCGTTATCGAGTTTCGGCCAATCCTGCGCAAGCACTGCAGCTTCGAGCGTCGGGTGGGAGCCGCGCACATCATCCGGCGTAATCAGCTTATTGCGCCCCAGCCCGGCTAGTATCTCTGCATCCCAAGCATCGAACGCCGCCCGATCAAAAGGAAGCGGCTGGACGTAGCCCGGCTGCTTGATGCCGTCATCTTTTCCATTCATCGTGATCGAAATCGGCAAGTGATGAGGATGTGCATCGGACCACTTCTTCAAGATCGCGAGTTCCTGCTGAAAGGTGTAAACGTTCGCGCGGAAATCGATATCCGGCACGTGGATCACTTTGAATCCGGGCTTCCCCATCAATCCCTGTGGATCATAGGCGGGAATTTGAGAAGTCTTTTCCTTTTCGAACGCCAGTCCTTTCGGGTGAGCATATAACCCGCCTTGCGGGTCATAAACAACGTCGATCTCGAGTCCGCGTAAACCTCGATCAAGCTGCTTTTCGATTGGCAGATGCGAGTACTCGAGACCTTCAACCCGCTTCCCCATCCGTTCCCGCAGCAGAGTGAGCAATGGCGGATCGATCGCTTGTTTATAGCTGTTGTGGCTGCCCAACACCCGGATCTGATTCATACGGGCATCACCGGCCGGATTGCGCCAGGACGACCCCGCTCGCGGCCAGAAGACAAAAGATCAGCCGGCCGCGCGAACGAACGTACGGAGATCATCAGAAGTACAGCTTCAAGGCCAATTGAAGCTGCCGCGGAGGAGCCGTGCTTGAGATGACTCCGAAAGAACTTGAGCCCAGAGTCGAGCCGGGAACTGCGAAGTTCGAACGGTTCAGGAGATTGAATGCCTCGGCACGGAACTGTACGTAGCTTGATTCAGACCAGAGCGTAAAGTTCTTGTGCAACCCGAGATCAAGTTCATGAAATGCGTATCCGCGGGCGATATTTCGTCCCGCATTCCCGAACGGCTGCGCCGGATTCGTAGGAATACTGAATGCAGCGGCGTTGAAGTAATTGGTCGGTGAGGGGTTAGTAGCCAGGATCTGACTACTGACGAGATTGGGCCGCGGCGTCAGCAGCGGGCTGACCTGGAACTGCGAAGTCGCACTGTAGATGATGTTCACCGGCAGTCCTGAGGTGTCCGTGTTGATGACGTTGAGTCCCCATCCACCGGCAACCATGTCAAGCGCTCTATTGGTGATGTTGAATCGCCGTCCCTTTCCGACGGGGAGATCATACACGATCGACAGTGTGTTGTTGAACGGCTGATCGTAGCTCGAAACGCCGCGCTCCGAACTGGGATTCTGTAAGTTGATGCGGGAGTTATCACCACTGTAGTTCTCCAGATGGCCCGGAGCATTGTCGATTGCTTTCGACCAGGTGAAGCTGTTGATGAAGTAGAGCCCGCCGCTGAGTCGCTTTTCGACCTTCGCTTGCAGTGCATTGTAATTGCCGAAACCGGAATCGATCGCCTCCTCAATCGTTGTGAAGTTTTTGTAGGGTCGGCGCGCGTTGACGGAAAGGTTCTGGCCCGTGGCGTTTGGGACAGCCTGATTCGCGTCGCCCAGGATCATCAATCCCACGCTATGGTTACCGACGTAGGCTACGTCGAGCAGGAAATTCTTCGCGAGTTCCTGTTGAACGGTGAAATGCCAGCTCTGTACATAACCGGTTGGGTTGTTCGCCGGGATATAGCGAACCTGCGTAGCAGCGGTATTGAAAGCAGCCGGAGTGGCGAAGTTGTTCGGGAATCCGAGAGTCGTCGGACGGAAACACGTTCCGGGAGCATCGGCAACGGACGTGCAAATATTCTGAGGATTATAGGGCGCCTGCGGCCCATACGGCGACTGACCATCAATCACCGCGTCCACGACGAATGGTCCGTTGTAGGCGAGAAGGTTTTCGCCGCCAAGCCGGTTGAAGTTCACATAAGCAATTCCGTAGGCGCTCCGGATCACGGTCTTAGGACTGATGTTGTAAGCCAGTCCGACACGAGGTGCAAAGTTATTCGTGTCTGGATTTACAAGCGCCCGGTTATAGAGGCTGCCATTCGAAGCGAAGATCAGACTGCCGGTTTGGGGATTGAAGTTGGCGAGATGGTTATCGCGCTCCCATTGCGGTGTTGCAAATTCGTAACGAACTCCCAAGTTTAGAGTCAGCTTCTCATTGACTTTGAAGTCGTCCTGAACGTAACCGAAGTACATACGCTGGCGCAGATGAGCAACTGGGTTGTTATTCTGCTCGTAGTGGTTCCGCGCGCCGAACATGAAGTCCGCCAGGCTGTAGATCTGCTGTGCATAGGATCCACTGATCGTCGGGTAATTCGGGTTGCTGTAGTAGCCGGTGTAGTTATCGGTGCCGTACTTGGGATGGAAATCACTTACTGCGGTATCGATCATCTGATACTCAACGCCGAACTTCAGGCTCTGCCGCCCAAGAATCTTCGTGTAATTCACTTTGGGATCGAGAATGATCGGGTACTGATACTGCGGATTACTATTCTGCCGTCCTAACTGCGAGAATCCGCCGCCCAGATTCTGTGTGTAAAGTCCACCAGCAAAGGACGGGTCGGTCGGGATGTTAGGAACCTGGAATGAGGGGACAAGGTTGCCGAGCCCAATCGGATTTTTGCCGCCTTCGGTATAAGTGAACCCGACACGACCTTCCAGCACAGAGGTGGGCGTTATCGTCCATGTGGCGCCGGCCACCGCTTCGTAGTTGCGCGCATAGACGTTACCGTTCGCATTGCCACCGGCGGGTCCAGGGATATTCGCCGGACTGAAGATTCGCGTGTTCGCCTGGCTATAACGGCCAAAGAGACTTACTTTCTGGCCGAACGATTCGTCGTAGCGAACATCACCTTTATCGTTATAGATGGTGTCGGCCGGTGCGGAAATGTAGTTGTTGGAAGCGGCAGTTCCAGCCGCGGTGGGCTGATTTGGATCCGGCAGTGCTGCGAGTACCGCCTGTGCAAACGGTGTGATTGCGGAACTCGGCACAATTCCGTTTGAGTAAATGACTCCGGTGAGCGGATTCCGGATGGGCACGCCGAAGTTACCGGCTTTCTGGGCGGGCGTGGGAAGCGTGGCCTGCACGACCGGATGAGCAACGCGCCGGAACCCTTCGTAATCGATGAAGAAGAAGGCCTTGTCTTTCTTGATCGGGCCGCCGAGAGCCGCGCCGAACTGATTCTGGTTATAGGCAGGCTTCTGGCCACCGATGGGCTTGAAGAAGCCGACAGCGTTGAAGATCGTGTTCCGGTTGAACTCCCAGAGTTCGCCGTGAAACTTATTTGTGCCGCTCTTGATGCTTGCGTTGATCACCGCGCCGGCAGTACGCCCGTATTCGGCACTGTAGTTATTCGTTTCTGTGCGGAACTCCGCGAGCGCATCCGGGTTCGGCTGAATAACCTGATTCGAGAAACCCTGGTTGCTGGTTCCATAAGCATTGTTATCGATACCGTCAAGCAGGAAGTTATTCAATTCACTCCGCAGGCCGTTGACGTTGAAGGAAGCGTCGCGGCTGCTATCGGACTGGTTTTCCAGGGGAGATCGTGCAACGCCTGGTACGAGTAGTGTCAGGTCGGCGTAAGCTCGTCCGTTCAGCGGTAAATCCACAATCTGCTTCGGGTTAATGAGTTGGCCCCTGGAGCTGTTATCCGTCTCCAGAAGAGCCGCCGCAGCTTCCACCGTAACGTTCTGGGTTGTCGCGCCCACTTGTAGCGTCAGATCTACGCGCTGCCGGGCATTTACGCTCAGGTCGAAATTCTCGGCCGTTGCGGTCTGGAAGCCCGAGGCTTGGGCTCGAACGCGATACGTTCCCAAGCGTTGATTCACAAACTGGTAGCTGCCGGCGTTATCAGTCTTGGCCTGAAGGGTCTGGCCGGTGTTCACGCTTTCCAGCGTGACCGTGGCATTCGGAACAGAACCGCCACTTACATCACGAACGCTACCGAGAATCGTTCCAGATTCAAATTGCCCGAAAAGAGTGGCCTGGGCAACAAGGCACAGACAGACGAGAATCTTCTTCGACACACCAGAAATATACATGATTTTGAGGAGAACTAACGCTTAGCGATTATCTACAGAGTAATGGTTCTGTGTGACAGGACCATTGCAGGACGGTTAAACAACGAACTGCACCAGGACGACAGTCGCTAGTAATGATCCGCGCTGGGGAACTGACGTGGAGGAGCGTGTCGCGAGGGTCAATATGCGGACGCTTAAGCTAGCGCGTTTGCCAGGAACGGCAGGCCCTTCGCCCCGTGAAATTCGTGAATGCCTGAAAAGATCTCTTGCCCTGCGTGGTCCGGAACACCAAACACTTCGTAGACCTTCTTTACTCTGGCGAAACTCGCGCGCGTCGCTTCCACCGGGAAGATAGGATCGCGATCGCCGCCTTCGGAAAAGAGCGGCCTGGGCGCGATCAAACCTGCAACATCGTAGTTCTCCGCCCAATTCAGAATGCCGGGGACATAGTTGTCGATACAGTGCGAGACGCTCATGATGCTGTCCCGGAAGGTATTGAGGTAGCCGCTGATGAACGCCGCTTTGATCCGCTCATCCAGCGCGGCCGAGAATTGCGTACACGTGCCGCCGCCGGAAATGCCCATACATCCAATCCGATTCCGGTCCAATTCGGCCCTGGTTTCAATCCAGTCAATCGTGCGCATGATGTCCCACACGCGCCAGCCGATCATGGTCTGGCCTAACAGCAGGGCCGAGCCGGCTGCAGGCTGACACGCCGACGCAGTCGGTCCTTTGCGCTTTGTGATCGCATTCCTGCGATACCCGAAAGCCATGGGTTCTAATGCCACGGCCGCCATGCCATGCTCGACTACTTGAATTGCGAAATCCCGTTCGTAAAATGGCTTGTCCGTGCGATCCCGCCCGTTCTCGGCGATCCCGACAATGTCGTCAACGCCGCGGCCGTGTCCTGGGACGCAGACAACCGAAGCATGCGGGGATTTGCCGGTTTTCGGGACGAGCAGGTATCCGATCACGTTCAAACCTGGCCGGCTTTCGAACACGAACTTCTCTCTTCGGTATTGAGGAAACTCGCGAACCTCGATGGTTCGAGAGTTCAATGGGGTGCGCGCTGGAAAGCCCCCTAGCAGTTCCGTCAATTTGGCGCGTAGCTGCCCCTGCCATTTCTCAGCGTCGGATTTGCTCTTTGCTCGGAACGTGAGCCGGAGAGGAGCCGATTCATATTGCTTGAGCGTCCATGCAACGGGATCGAGCCCGCCCACTTCCGGGTCCTTCTTTTCATCCGTACCGGATGCCTGCAACTTTCCAGCGGAAACCGCCGCACTTGCATAAGCGGCGGCTTGCCCGAGCCGGCGACGAGTGATCATCTGTCCATCCTAATGCTTCATTCCGACTCCGAATTGATTGCCGGCGCGGATCACCTTTCCGTTTGAAATATCCAGATCGAGCAACTTTTCACTCTGCACCTGTCTTCCTGCTTCATCCGTCAGGGCAGCGATGATCTTCTTGCTTTGGACGTCGATGATTTCCCCTGTGGAGCTGTAAGCTACCCGCCCATCCATGCTGAAACTCAACCAGCCAACGCAATCACGAGCTTTGATGCTGGACATCTGTTTCGGCGGCATCACGGACGAATCGAAGATGTGAATTGCGCTATTCGCACAATCAGCCAGCCACAATTCTTTCTCGTCGGGAGTCAAGGCGATTCCGTGGCTGGGGCATCCGTGCCGCTTCACGGGGCCTTTCTGGTATCCCTGGACTTCCACGTGATAGAGCTTCTTCCCGCTTTGAACATCACCCACTTCAAATCCGAGAAGCCCGTTCACGTTTACAAACACGAGCGAATTGCTGCCGTTCACAGTGAAAGGCCGAATCACATTCTCGAACGGTCCCACCTTACTCACCACCTGATTCGTGTTCGGATCGGCAATGGAGAGAAGGGGAGACTTAAGGCCCGCCAGATAGACGTGCGCCCCATCATTCGAGTAGATCGTGTTGTGCGAACCGGAGTTCGTGGTGATTGTTGCCGTTACGTCTCCAGTCGCCGCATCGACCACATGCCACGCCGGCCCCTCTAATTGCGGGACGTAAAGGATCTTGCCGTCCGGCGATATCGCCAGCCGGTCACACCCGCCTTCATAGGTCTTGTCCCATAACTTCGCACCCGATACGGCGTCGACCGCGATGATGTGGTCGAGCGAACTGACATAGACCTTACCGGTTTTCGCGCTCGCGGCAATTCCCTTTACGTTTTCAATCTTTTTTCCTTCGGGTACATCCCAGGTTGGGATGCGGCGTACAAACTTGTACCCGTTATCGATATCGAAAACAAGAATGCCCACGCCTCCGTACTCCGTGTAGTTGCGAGTGCCTGGACTCGCGACATAGAGCAGATGCTGGGTGGACGGTTTCGGAGAGCCGGCTGCAAACGCTCCGGAGACACAGCAGAAAAGCGATAACAGGCAAGTGCAAAGTTTCATCGTGGAGGTGTTCTTCAAAAGCCTCGGTCATCATATATGACTCCCTGTTTAGAAGGTCAGACCTTTCCCGGCGCCGGCCCAGGTGAGAATGTCATGCTGGAATATTCCACCCAAACCGGAGATGATGCTCGCCTCCGCCGCACAAAGCCGGCCAGTTCAGACATTCTTGTCCCCCGATCACCCGTTGGGATTCGGGATGGGCGACCTGGTTGAGATCTCAGCCGTCGTCGTGATAGGCCTCGTGCTGTTGGTTTGGGTCGCAATCTCGATCCGAAGCCGGCCTCTCGTCCGCGAGGATTCCCGCTTATGGTTCGTGGTGTTTGCTGCCCTTCCGGTTTTCTTACGCCTGTGCCTTCTCGCGCGATCTCCGGCACCCATTCCGAGCGGCGCCGATGATTTCAGCTACATCCTCCTCGCCGATACGCTGCGGCACTTTCGCCTGTCGAATCCGGCGCACGCATTCCCGGAGTTCTTCGAACAGGTTTTCGTGCTTCAGCAACCGACGCACAGCTCGATGTATCCGTTGGGGCAAGGCTTGTTTTTAGCGTTTGGCTGGTTGGTCTTCGGGCATCCGTGGGCAGGCGTCCTCGCCTCCGTAGCGGTCTTCTGCCTCGCGTGTTACTGGATGTTGCGAGCGTGGACATCGCCAATGTGGGCGCTCGCCGGTGGGCTGTTAGCCTGCCTCGAGTTTGGCCCGCTCAGCTATTGGACGAACAGCTATTGGGGTGGAGCGGTATCCGCCGCAGCCGGATGCCTGGTCTTCGGAGCTTTGCCGCGGATCGCAAAAGGCGGTCGCGTACGAGATGGGGCATTGCTGGGCTGCGGACTCTCACTGCAACTACTCACACGGCCGTTCGAATTCTGTTTTCTCGTTTTCAGCGTGCTCGTGTTCTTCGCTCTGACGCTTCGTCGCGGCTTCGACTGGAAGCGTGGAAGAACATCAGCAGTCATCGCATGTTTGCCGCTGTTGTTTTCGTTAGCGCTGACAGGACTGCATAACAAGCGGGTCACCGGAAACTGGACCACCCTGCCCTACATGCTTTACCGCTATCAGTACGGAATGCCCGCAAGCTTCACGTTCCAGCCAAATCCGACGCCGCACCGTCTGCTGAGCGAAGAACAGGATCTTGCGTATCGCGCTCAATCTGCCATTCACGGAACCGACGCCGAGACGATCAAAGCTTATGGGCAACGTCTCGCGTTTCGTGCTCGTTTCCTGCGGTTCTTTCTACTCCCGCCCTTGTACGTCGCTGCCATCGCGTTTCTCTTTCGCGTCCGCAGCCTCCAACTCGCGTGGATCATTCTGACGCTCGGAGTATTTCTCCTCGGCAGCAATTTCTATCCATATTTCTTTCCGCACTACATCGCAGCAGTCACCGGGTTATTCGTTCTTATCTCCGTCATCGGACTACAGCAACTCGACAACGTGAAGATTGGCGGACGAGCGTTGCCCGTGGGATTCGGAACATTAATCTTGCTTGTTTGCGTGGTGCATTTCGCCTTTTGGTTTGGCGTTCACGCCTGGGGCAGCAGGTCTCTCGTATCGACCTTGGCTCCGTTCGAGTCCTGGGATTACATCAACTATGGCGACCCGCAGGGGCGCATCGCTGTCCACGATCAATTGGCCAAGCTGCCCGGAAAGAAAGTCGTCTTTGTGCACTACGCCCCAGGCCACCAATTCGAAGAGTGGGTACAGAACGGAGCCGACATCGACAGATCGCCGGTTGTTCTGGTCCACGATTTAGGATCGGTGGAAAACAACAAACTTCTGAGGTACTACCCTGACCGCACGGCGTGGTTGCTCGAGCCGGATCAGAGTCCCCCAAGGCTCACACGCTACCTCCCGGCTACGAGCGGATTCCAGACAGTGCAGTAAGCTACCATCCCATCTTGCTCGCATCACTCTCTTCGCTCGCCCTTCCTTTGCGGAACGGGACGCCCCTGGCTCTCCTTCTGTTCGTGGTGTATTTCGGGTTGTTTCTATTGCCCGGTTTCGCCATTGCGAACTTATTGTTCCGCGAAACGCGATCGCGCTCTACACTTCCGGTGATCGTGACGGTCGTCGCCAGCGCTGGTTTCGGCCTGCTTGCGTTCTGGGCATTCTTCTGGGACAAAACTCTTGGAAGATCGTTCTGTTTTGCGATCTATATCGCGTCCGCCGTTTTGCTCGGCGAGCGTGTCCGGCGTGGAACAGGTCTTGCCCCGCTCCTTCGTACGGTTCGGACTCCGTTTCTGTTCGCGGCAGGAACCGGCCTGCTGTATACAACGCTGCTCTTTCTTCCCAGCCCATCTGTCGCGCGCGATCCTGAGTTCCCAGCCTCCCGATTTTTCGCCGAGGGCCGGCCGGGAGACAACCTGATCCCGTTATTTCTCGCGGACCGAATCTACGATCGAAGGCCGCTTCGTCCGTTTTGTTGCGGAGGGTGGTTGAGTAGCGATCGGCCTCCGTTGCAGAGTGGAGCGTTTCTGCTCGAGCGTCCGCTTCGGGTGCTGGGCGGCAACTGGCTGCATTATCAACTTCTGGCCACAGCGCTCCAATGCTTGTGGGTCTGTGGCGTCTGGTGCCTGTTGCTTGCGCTCGGCACAAGCGAAGCGCGAACGAGGCAGATACTCGTGTTTCTCATCCCCTCGGGATTTCTTTTCTACAACAGCGTGTACACCTGGCCCAAGCTCTTCGCCAGTGCTCTTACGCTGTTCGCGATCTCAATCCTGATCACCAGCTTCCGTGAGGAGCGTGCCGCCACCAGATTCGAAGTGTGTGCCGGGGCGTGCAGCTTGGGACTTGCACTCCTGGCACATCCGGGGAGCGTGTTCAGCTTACCGGCATTCGGATTATTGGCGTTTCGCTATCGTCGGCTTGTCCCGATCCGCCACATCGCGTTAGCCGGATCCATCATCTTGTGTTTGATTCTCCCGTGGAGCGCCTATCAGCGATGGGTCGATCCGCCCGGAGATCGCCTCTTGAAGATGCATCTCGGTGGCGAGCCGGATCCCACGTCCCGGTCCACCTGGGAAGTAGTACGCGATGCGTACACGCACCACACGGCGGGTGAAATTGTGCGCTTTAAGTTGTCGAACCTGGCGCTGCTATTTGGCCGGAGTCCGTGGGACTTGTCCGGAGTAGAGGCGATCCGTCCGCGGATCACGCGCGAGCTGCCGAACAGTCACGCATCGCTCAGCGCGAATACATCTGGAATGCACTCGGCGTTCTGAACCTCGGTTGGGCCGTAGCCTTAGGCCTGGTTCTGCGCCGACGGTGCAAATCTGCCGTGCCGTTCGGAGGGTGGCTGGTTTCCGCCGCGTTGGTGAACCTCGTCGTATGGGCGCTCGTTATGTTTGGACCAGGCGCGACAGTCACAACGCACAGCTCGTACGCTGACCTGCTTCTGCTAAGCGTGGGCCTGATCGGTTGGATTCTTACGTTGCCCAGGTACGGTGCGGGAATCGTTTTCCTGCTCCAGGCGTTTAACTTTCTGGTTGTCTGGGTCTGGCCCAGGTGATTACTGCGGATGCGCCCCAGCAGGAGGCGTATTTTGGAGAGCGCGCCGCTCCTCGGCAGCTTTGGCCGCCGCCTTTTCGATACCTTCTTTTTCCGCCGCCGCCTCTTCCGGGAACTGGTTATGTCTTAGCGGACGAGCATGTCCTTCATGGCAAGTGAAGCAATCGACGGCGGGGTGTCCTTCGAAGTGCTCCCCGTCAATGGCCGCTACCATGTCGACCATCTTGCGCGCGGTCTTCTTCTCTTTCTTGTCGTCCAAATCAAATTTGCGCGGCACGTGACAGAACTCGCAATTGCGGTTCAACGCCCATGCGAAGTAATGCATCCGGTTGATGAATTCGGACTCGGGTAAATTCTTGAGAGCGTCCACTTTTACGTTCTTGAACCGGGTCTGGGCCAGTTCTTCCGGTTTCCGTAGGGGCTCCGCAGCCGAGTCGGGCTGCTTCGAGAGCACCAGGTTGGTTTCATTGGTCTTCCCGTCTGTCGTGTTTTGGATCGTGACGGTGAGGGTGTTTCCATCCTGTGAAGGTCTGTAAACTCTGCGGAAAGTACTCGCCCGGCCAGCGACTTCCCCATTCACGATGAAGCTATCGCTCTGCCATCCCGCAGTAAGGCGCGTCGGTACTCCCTGGTACGGACGGACGAAAGGCTTCCCGTTGTTGAAAACGGTCAAGACCGACCGCTGCTGGCCGCGTTCTCCCCAGATACCGGTCGTTTCAATAATCTGCGGCGCCTGCTCCTTCGTCCGCTGATCGACGATCGCCATTTTCTCCTCGACCATGATCAGGTAGTTGGCGGGCTTCGGAGCACCGGGCGGTCCGGCGATTGTACTCTTCTCCAGGTCCGCTTTCCAGACGCCGACCAGCGCGTTCGGTTCTGCGCATAGGCACACGGCTGCTAACGCTGCCAAGACTACTAGCTTTCTCATAGGATTGGCAAAGTATAGCAACGAATTCTACGAACCGGCTACGGACAGCCGCACGATAGTTGTGCGCGCAGGACACTGTCGAGGCGACGGGCGCGTCAGGCCGGCAGGTACTGGCGGAGAGGTGTGAAAAAGTTCTGGACGAACGAAATAGCCGTTTGTTCGGCGGCCTGGGTATTTCCGTCCGCAACGTTCACAACCACACGAACCAGCGCCGTGTCGCTGCGGTTATAGCGGATGGCGTCGGTCACGGTGTAGATCTTTGCAGAATATTCGCTCGCGATGACGCGGTCACGGGATTGATACCAGTAAAGAACGATGCTCTGATTCTGCCCCCGCGAGATCACATAATCGTTGACGGAGATTGGCTGCGACCCGGGAACTTGAATGGTTCGTGTGGCGGAATGGGAAGGCACCCAGCCGCTGCCCGGCAAACAGTTCTTGGGCGAGTGCGGAGCCTTGCCGGTTCGCTGCGTCTCAAAAAATGCGACAAAAAGCGTCGCAACGGAGCCGTCGGCCTTATTCCTGTAAACGCGCGACATGAGATCGTCCGCTTTCAGGACCTCCAGGGTATCGGCGTCCAACTGGAGATTCTCAACCATACTCCAATTGCTGGTACTCGGAAGACTGAAATCCGCGAGAGGATTGTGGCGTGGAACAGTTTCGCGCCGCGAGAAGCCGTAAAAGAGCGAGGCCTGCCCAAGCAGAACGACCGTCAAGATCCTCGCGCTTCGCGTTCCAAAGAAGCTGCCCATAAATTACGCCTTTCCTACTTTCGTGGCGATGAGATTGAAGATGCGGTGAGTGGCGATCAAGGCTACCAGAGCCACCACGAAAACGATATAGCCTTCCCCTTCATGGTACGCGCCCTGGGCGAACTTGGTGTTGATTTCCGATAAAAGTCCGGTCACTGCCACCCGAATACCGTTCGCGCCAATGGCGATTGGAATCGTTGCCAGAAGCAGCGCCCAACGCATCCAGACCCGCTTGTCCGTAAAGTAGGCGTAAACCAGAGAAAGGAATCCCAGCGATAGCAGGGACCGTATTCCGCTGCACGCTTCCGCGATATCCAAAGTCTGGCTGGGCAATTGAAGAGTATTTCCAGCCCGGAGAACCGGAATACCCATCATGCTGATCATGATTTCGCCCAACTCGCTGGCCAGTCCCTGCAAGCGCAGGGTCAGAGCAGCATAGATGATGGCGGGGATCGGAATCATAAAGAGCAGCAGGGCGAGCGGAAAGGCAAGTGCCTTTACCCAGCGAGTTCCGCCCAAATAGAGAATGACCCCGACGAGAGCAATCAGAAAAGACAGACGCGCGGTAAACAGCTCAGCGCCCAAAGTGGCGGCAAGCGCCTGGAAAGCGGCCCAAATGACGAGAACCAGGCCCCATCCGTTTGGTTCGCGGGGGATGGCGGCAAGAACGCCCCGGCGCTGCCAGACAATGTAACCGGCCAGAATCGGCACGAAGAACCCGTGCCCCATGTTTTCATCCGTAGCCCATTGAACGCCCATCCGGTAGAGAATAGGCGCATAGCAGCCCAACAGGAGGACCCCGAACCAGGCAATGGGTTGCCACGCCACCTTCGGTGCGGAAGGGGTAACCTCGGTTGAACGGGCAACTGGTGCGGTCACCATGACGTTAATTTCACCTCTAGTTAATCACAGGGCAACGGCCCGAACCAATTGCGAAACAATGAAAGCTGTGAGCCTTCTGCCCCGTGCTGCGCGGTCTGGAAACGCTATTGGACTGCTGATTTCCATCTCCGCTTTACTCTTTGTCTCCGCGGGACCGACTTTCGCTCAAGGCTTTTTCCAACTCAAAGATGTCCGTCCCGGCCAGCACGGCATCGGGCGAACCGTCTTCCATGGCAATCGGATCGAAGAGTTCCAGGTCGAGATCCTCGGTGTCCTCGAAAACCTCACGCCAAAGCAATCCATTGTCCTCGCCAAGCTCTCCGGCGGTCCCCTCGAAGAGACCGGCGTCATGCAGGGAATGAGTGGTAGTCCAGTTTATATAGACGGGAAATTGCTGGGAGCGGTCGCGCTCGGTTTTCCATTCTCCAAACAGCCCATCGCCGGTATTCAGCCGATTGAGCAGATGATTGCTGATTCCGAGCCGCCCCGGAGGCCCGTTGTGGCTCGTGGGAACAACGCAGGTTCCTCTCATGTAAATGGAACTACCTTTCCGGTCCTGGTCGCGTCTGAGAAAAATCCGGTACGGCGGCCCGTTGCGGTGGAATCGCGGTTTGGCACTCTGACGGAAATCTCTACGCCCCTTTCGCTGGCGGGCTTCGACCCGCGGACGATCCAGGCTTTTGCTCCCGAATTCCGGAAGTTGGGCCTAGACGTTCAAGAGGGAGTGGCGTCGGGCTCGCCCTCTTCTCAAGCTTTGACGGGGACAGTCCAGCCTGGCTCGATGATCAGTGTCGGCCTGCTAACGGGCGATATGACGATCAGCGCAGACGGCACGGTGACCTATGTAGACGGAAAACGTGTTTACGCCTTCGGACACAGGTTCCTTGATGCCGGGTCGATCGACCTTCCGTTTGCCCGGGCCGATGTAGTGGCTCTTCTCCCAACCTTGAATTCTTCTTTTAAGTTGTCCTCTCCCCGGGAATGGGTAGGAAGTATCACCAGCGATCGTTCAAGCGCTATTGCGGGTGAAATCGGGCGCCCGGCCAGAACAGTTCCGCTGGCCATCAGCGTGCGCTCCAATGAGACGAGTGTTCACGACTACCACTTCCGCGTCATCAGCGATCGCCTTTTGACGCCCTTCATCACTCAGACCGCCTTGTCCGCCGCTATCGACCGCACGGAACGTACCCTGGGCGCGGGGACATTGCGTCTTAGCGGACAGGTCCAATTCGAGGGATCTGTGCCGCCGCTTACTATTCGGGACGTGTTTATCAGTGACAATGCCCTCGCTCAACAGGTTTCGGTCGATGCCGTAGTCACGCTTGGGTTTGCTTTGGGCGCGGGCTTCTCTGATCTTCAGGTGAAAGAGTTAAGCTACACGCTCGAGCCTGTCGAGCAGAAACGGCAACTGAAGGTGGCTCAAGTCTGGACATCGCCCAGTCAGGCCCGGCCCGGCGACTCGGTTGAGATCAGTGTGTTGCTGCAAGGAGAAAATGGTTTGGAATTGACCCGAACCGCAAAGTACCAGGTACCCGTTGGCATCCAGACCGGCACCCTGAACATGACCGTGACCGACGCTCTTGGGCTAAATGCCCCGGAATTCGCCGGGATCAGCCAATCCTCGTTCCGCTCCGCCGGACAACTCATTACGGCGATTAACAATTACCGCAGCAGCGAAGCGGTTTACGTTCGAGTGTGGCGCCAACAGCCCTCGTTTACCATTTCAAATCCGCTGCCCGGGGGAGAAATCAGCGACCCTCCGCCGTCGGTCAGTCTCGTTCTTTCGGACCCGTCGTCCTCGCCCACGACCAGTGCCGCCCAGACCCTGGTACGCGGATCGCAACTGGCTGAATTTCACATTCCGGTGGAGCGATACGTGGTCAGCGGATCCAAAACCGTACAGGTGGAAATTAAAGATTGAGACGGCTCCCCGGCAGTCTTATACGGCTCGCCCTGACTTGGGCGTGCGCGGCGACAGCGCTTTTTGGCGCTACCAGCACGTCCTGGGAAACCGCGGGCTACGCTGATTTCGCAAAGGGCCGCTTCTCGGGCTTGTCATTGAGCTCGGACGGAATCGTCCAGTTGGGCCCGCCGCTGCGATGGCACACCAACATGGGACAGCCGGCACTCTGGGCTTTGGCGCTTGCTCCCGATGGCGGCCTCTACGCCGCGACGGGACACTCGGGCCGCGTCTTCCGGATCGCGCCCGATGGTACTTCTCAACCTATATGGAAGGCAGAGCAGTCCGAGGTCTTCGCAATTGCAATCGGACCCAAGGGCGCTGTGTACGCCGCAAGTTCGCCGAATGGCGGGCTCTTCCGGCTAGAGGGCGGTAAGGCCGAGGAGATTTGGCACTCACCGGCGAAGTACATCTGGTCGGTCCAGTCTGCGCCGGACGGCTCTTTCTTTGTAGGAACGGGAGACGGAGGCCGTATCTACCGGATTGATCCGCAAGGCAAGGCGGAGGTTTATTACGAGACCCGGCAGGCCAACGTGACAGCGCTTGCGGTCTCGCCAAACGGCCAACTCTATGCCGGCACGGAGCCAAACGGATTGGTGTACCAGATTACTGCGAAGGGCCAAGGGTCGATCCTTTACGATTCGAGCCTCCCGGAGATCCGAGCCATCGCGATCCATCCCTCAGGTCTGGTCTACGTAGCGGCGATGGGGGGAGCCGTTTCGTCCAGAACCGGTACACCTGCCTCAACCGCGGCCACGCCGACAGCGGCTGTCACGGCAGCAACGCCGACCGTGATCACCGTGACCGAAGCCGCCAAGGGAGTGGATTCAACGAGTGTCACCATCCCGGCCGATACAAACAAGCAGGCAACCGCCACGTCCGGAACGGCTTCTACGACGGCCAGCGTGACGGAAACTGCCGGTGTGGAAAAGTCGGCGATTTACCGGATCGCTCCGGACCGGACCGTCGAAACCATTCGTACCTCGAAAGAGGACAACGTCTACGATCTGCTTCTGGACGGCGGCTCGTTTGATTTTCTCGACGGACGACAAGGGACGGATCTATCGCTGGAATGAGGGAAGGACAACTTTGCTCGCGGAGCCCGGAGACGGGGAAACCACCCGGCTTCTGCGTGGACCTTCCGGCTTTTATGCCGGGCTCAGCAATCCTGCCCGGGCATTGAGTTTCGGGACGGGATTGGCAGCTTCCGGCTGGTATGAATCGCAGGTGCACGATTCGGGGAGCGTCGCGCGATGGGGACATCTGCAGTGGCGCGAAGGCGGACCAGGATTGAGATTCCGTACGCGATCCGGGAATTCCGCGCGACCGGACGACACATGGAGCCCCTGGTCTGAACCCATCACAGACCCGCAACACGCGCTCATCAGCAGCCCGATCGGCCGTTTCGTCCAGTGGCGAGCTGAATGGCAGGGCGCCGAACCCAGCCAGATCAATTCCGTTGCGGTTCCTTACCTTCCACAAAACACGGCGCCCAATGTGCGAAGTCTGACCGTTACCTCCATCGTGGGAACCAACACGTCCAAGTCGGCTGCTACGGCCGCCACGTCAGGTTCGGCGTATTCAGTTACCGTGACGGATACCGGCGAGCCTCCCGCGGCGACCGCAAGCTCCACGGCAACGCAGACTGTTTCCCGTCTGCAAACAACCCAAACACAGATTTCCTGGCAGGCGGATGATTCGGACGGCGACAAATTGCTCTACTCGGTTTATTTCCGCCCGGAGGACGGCAAGACATGGCAATTGATCCGGAACCGGATGTTCGAGAACACACTTCTGCTCGATCCGGACGTATTGGCCGATGGACGCTACCTATTCCGGGTTGTTGCCTCCGACTCTCCCGCCAATGCGACCGAGTATGCGAAACAGACTGAACTGATCAGCACGCCCGTCCTGATCGACAATACGCCTCCGGTCATCTCGGTCGTTTCCAGCCGTCGCGACGGTGGAGCAGCCGAGATCGATTGGGACGTGGACGATGCGACCAGCCCTCTCCGGAAGTGCGAGTACTCGCTTGACACCGGCGTTTGGCAGCCTGTTGAAGCGAGCGACGGCGTAACAGATTCCCGGCGCGAACATTATCACGAGCGAATCGACAAACTCAGTGCAGGCGAGCACATGCTGGTGCTGCGGGCTTACGACGCCGCGGGCAATGCCGGATTAGCGCGCGTACTGATCCGTTAAGTTCAACGCCGTCCGGCGGGAGTTTGATGCCACGACAGGGAGCATCTAACGCTTTCTTGCAAAGCATAGATTCCTCCCGCTCAACCTGCCGTGACACTATCCTCATCGAAGCAATCGCGGTAGGATTTTAGCCTTTCGGCTTTTTTTCGGGCACACCGGTACCTGTGGGATTTCGCGGGAGGCGACCCGAGTCCCGGTATTTGAGAAGATCGGTCTGGCGATGAAGTTTGGGACCCATTCGGCAATCGAGTTACTGCAGAGGAAAAAGAGACTCTGCCGCGAGTTGCGCGCCGCGGACGGCCTCCGGAGTATTCGAATCGCAGTTTTGGGAGGAACGACGACCACTGAGCTGGTTGATCTTCTCGAACTCTCGTTATTAAGCAACCGTTTCGATCCCGTCTTTTACCAGTCGGATTACAACCGCTTCTTCGAAGATGCCGTGCTTGAGCCGGAGAAACTCATCGAGTTTCGACCGGATCTGGTCTACGTTCACACGCATTACAAGAACATTCGGAATCTGCCGAAGATCTCGGACTCTGAAGAGGATTTTCAGCGCTCGCTTGAGGCGGAACTTGAGCGGTTCCAGACCATCTGGTCGTCACTTCACGAAGTCCTCCGCTGCCAGGTCATTCAGAACAACTTCGAACATCCGCCTTCGGTCCTGGGCAACCATGACGTGGTCGTCAGCGGAGGGCCCGTTCGCTTCGTGAATCAACTCAATCTGGAGTTTGCTAAACGGGCAGCTAGCGACAGCCGGTTACTCATCCACGATCTGAATTCGGTAGCGGCGCGAATCGGCCTGAATCAATGGTTCGATTGGAGCCGCTGGTTCAGTTATAAGATCCTGACCACTCCGGAGGCAAACCTCGCGACTGCGAAGTCTGTGTCCGCCATGATTTCAGCGGTCCGAGGCGCTTCTAAGAAGTGTCTGGTGCTCGATCTTGACAATACTCTTTGGGGCGGAGTCATTGGCGACGACGGTTTGGAGAAGATACAGATCGGCAAAGAAACCGCTGTCGCTGAGGCCTACGCGGCTTTCCAGGAATACTGCCTATCCTTACGGGATCGCGGCGTTCTGCTTGCAGTTTGCTCGAAAAACGATGAGGCGGTCGCTAAAAGCGGCTTTACTCACCCCTCTTCCATCCTGCGGCTCGAGCACTTCTCCGCGTTCCGGGCGAATTGGGATCCGAAACATGACAATCTTCGGTCAATTGCTTTGGAGCTGAATCTGGGACTGGATAGTTTTGTGTTCGTCGACGACAACCCGGCAGAGCGGGCAATTGTGGCGGCTCAACTTCCGGAGGTAACGGTGCCGGAAGTCGGTGACGAGGTAGCCCTGTATCCCAGCATCATCCAGGCTGGTCATTATTTTGAGAGCCTTTCCCTGTCAACGGAAGATCTGACCCGCGCGGAGTTATACGAAAAGAATGCTTTGCGCTCGGCGGCGCAATCGAGATTCAACGACTATGGGGAGTATCTTGACTCACTGGAGATGACGGCCAGGATTGAGCCGTTCAGCCCTGTCTACTTCGACCGCATCACGCAGCTAATAAACAAGACGAATCAATTCAACCTCACGACCAGGCGCTATACGTTGACCGAAGTAGAAACGATTGCCCGGGACGCGGAAGGGTACATTACGCTTTGCGGCAAGCTGTCGGACACCTTCGGCGACAACGGACTTGTTTCGGCAATCATCGGCCAGCGCAGCGGCCGGGATCTACATATCCGTTTGTGGATCATGAGCTGCCGCGTGCTTAAGCGCGAGATGGAAGTGGCGATGCTGGACGCGCTCGTGGAGGTTTGCCGCGATAAGGGGATTTCACGGATCGTCGGACATTATCTTCCAACATCTAAGAATAAGTTGGTGGCAGACCACTATAAGAACTTAGGCTTCCTGCCCTTCGCAGAAGAAGAACAGGACGGCACGCGATGGTTTCTGCCTCTGCAGGATTATGTCCCGCAAACCAGGCACATTCGCATCTGCCAACCAGTTAGTCTGAGCTAGGGAGTAGCGTGACAAACCGAGAAGAGATTATCACGGAGTTAGAGCCGATTTTTCGAGACGTGCTCGATCAGCCACACTTGAAACTTACACCCGAAAGCAATGCCTCGAACGTAGAAGATTGGGACTCGCTCGCCCACGTCACCTTGGTTGGAGCGGTGGAACGTCGATTCAAGGTCAGATTCACCCTCGCCGAGTTACAAACTCTGAAAAACATAGGCGATATGGCCAATCTCATCGGGAAGAAGACCGCCAGGTAGGTAGCTGCCCGATTGCTCTTTAGCTCGTTCCCCTACGTTTTCCTTTTTCTACCGGTCGTTGTTCTGACCTATGCGCTTGCGCAGCGCCAGGTAGGCTCGCGGTCTGCGCAGGTGTGGCTACTGCTCTCATCGTTGGTCTTCTACGGGTGGACGAAGCCCTCTAACTTACCGCTCTTACTGGGCTCGATCGTCTTTAACTGGGCGATTGGACGCGCGCTTGCCTCTGTCAGTAGCGAGAAGACCCGCGTCAAGATACTGTGGCTGGGAATTGGGGCCGATATAGCTTTTCTGTTCAGCTTCAAGTACGTGAACGTATTCTTATCCGGCGTGGCGGCTCTTCATGGACCGAACTTCGTGTTACCCGACCTGGAGTTACCTCTGGGCGTCAGTTTCTTCTCGCTGTCACAAATCATGTACCTGGTGGACACGTATCAGGCACCGGAGACCGTAAATTCGTTTCTTGACCACGCGACCTTTGCGTCCTTCTTTCCTTATGTAACATCAGGTCCGATCTCCCGATCGATGGAGGTCGTTCCGCAATTCAAGACCTTCACGGCCGGGACGTCCCGAATGGAGCTGGCTTGCCGGGGCTTTTTCCTTTTCGTAGTCGGCCTGGTAAAAAAAGTGGTGCTGGCGGACTCATTCGCGCACGTAGCGGACGCGGGATTTAAGCCTTTCTCACATTACTCGACATTAGAATCCTGGATCTTCTGTCTGGCTTATGCTTTCGAAATCTATTTTGATTTCAGTGGCTACTCCGACATGGCAATCGGCTCTGCATGGATGCTCGGCATCGAAATTCCTGTGAACTTTAATGCCCCGTTCCGTTCCAAGTCGATGAGTGAATACTGGCAGAGATGGCACATGTCGCTTTCTGCCTTCATCACTCACTATCTGTACACACCCATCATGCGTTGCGATGGGCGGCCGTGCCACAATTCAGAAGTCTTGCGTGGCCGTGATTGTTGCGATGTCGATTGCCGGGTTATGGCATGGGCCATCGCGCACTTACGTGTTCTGGGGTCTTCTAAATGGGATCGCGCTCGCGGTGAATCAGATCTGGAAGCGCCGAAAGAAGCGCCTGCCGGGAGCGCTAAGCTGGGCCATTACGTTTGCGTTCGTGAACGTTACCTTCGTTTTCTTCCGGTCTCCGGATTTGCCATTCGCATTTCAGTTTCTGCGCCAGATGCTTGCCACAGAGGGACCTGTTGAGCGTTTCCGCTCTTGAGGGCGTCATTCCCTCCCTACCGAACGTTCTCTGGCGGCCGGTCGTAATCGGTAGCTTTCTGGCGTTCTTCGGAAAGACCTCCACTGAGTTGGCTCAATCCGACGTATTTACTCCCGGCAAAGCCTTCGCGACGGCCGTACTGTTGGTGCTTGCTGTTATCTACATGAACACAGCGGCCGCGAAGACATTTCTCTACTTCGCATTCTAAGCCATGAAGCCGACTCGCTGGTTACTAACAACTCTTGTTGCGTTTCTGCTGATTTCAGCGGCATTGATCGGCGTCAACATGGCGGTCGACATTTACGGGCTGTACCGCGATACCAAGGGACGGCACTTAGTCGATTACGGAGACAACCGGATCGCGAAGTATCTGCTGAGCGACCACTACGTTCCACAGAATTTCGACGCCATTCTGATCGGCCCGTCGATTTCGGCGAATTGGGATACGCATGGAATTCATACGCTCCGCACTTATAACGAATCACTGAACGGCAGCAACTTTGTGGAACAGGAAGCCCTGGTTCACAAGGCCATTGCTTCTCCGGGATTGAGGGCCGCGCTGATCATAGTCCATCCGTCCATGACGGCCGATCACGATTTCAGTACGGTGCAATTGTCGGAACGCGAGCGCTGGGGCGCGCTCGGGTCGCTGAAGCCTTCTCGATGCCTACAAGGATCTGGTTCGCGCGGTATCGCCACCACGGCAAACCAATCTCGGACGATTACGGAACGGATTTTTTCGAAGATCCGGTTCACCTGAATGCGGTCGCGGCAAAAATGATGCGCCCCGGATCGGATTTCTACATCGATCCGGCTGCGCTTCAGGCGTTCCGGCAAATTCTTGAGCGAGTGCAGACGAAATCACATCGCGCTCATCTACGTGATCCCGCCTACTTCTCCGCCTATTTTCGAACCTAAGCGGGATGCTTTTCGGAAGTACTTTGCAGTTCATTAACTCGGAAAGGAAGCCGGAGGGAACAACTCATTGACCTTGCGGCTCCAGCGGTTTAAGGACTTTTTCTGTAATCCAGCTAACTTTTCAGACGGGGTTCATATCTCCCGGGCAGGGGCTCCGAAGATTGTGGCGCTCCTGGACGGTGAGCTGCGCCGATCTTCGGGAAAACGGCCTCTTGTAAGATAGAAAAGCACACGAATTTGCCGGTGTAGCTCAGGTGGTTAGAGCGACGGTCTCATAATCCGTAGGTCGGAGGTTCAACTCCTCCCGCCGGCACCACCCCTTACTGCTTCGTAATCACGCCGTAGATCCTGTCGAGATCTTCCTGCGAGTAGTATTCGATCTCCAAGCGCCCTGATGTTCGGACTTTTCGCATATAAGCGGACTTTTGTTCCCAGCGCCATGGCGATTTCGTCGAGAGCGGCGCGGACATTTGGGTCAAGCTCGGCTCCGATTCGCCTTTACTTCGGCCTTCGCAGCCGACTTCGCGGCTTGAGGGCTGGCCAATGACTTGGCCAGCCGTTCCGTCTCCCGAACTGAAAGTTGCTGGTCGATGACCCGGCGGCAAAGGTCCGCCTGCGCATGTTTCGCCCGGGATATTGAGCAGCGAGCGAGCGTGCCCCATGCTGATCTGGCCGGTTGCAAGAGCGTCTCTCACGACCGGCGGCAGCTTCAGAAGCCGGATAAAGTTCGTTACGGTTGAACGGTCCTTACCTGTACGTTCGGCGATCTGTTCATGGCTCAGTCCATGCTGGTTCGCTAAGTTGTGAAAGCCTTCGGCAACTTCGATGGCGTTCAGATCTTCGCGCTGTATGTTTTCGATCAGCGCGAGTTCCAGCAGGTGATGCGTCTCGACGGTCCGAACGAGCGCGGGAATTTCCGTTAACCCCGCCAGACGAGCAGCCCGCCATCGTCTTTCACCGGCAATCAGCCGGTAGCGGCCGTCGCTGGCACGGTAGACGGTGACTGGCTGCAGAACGCCGTGGATCCGAATCGACTGCGTCAGTTCCTGCAGTTTCTCGTCGTCGAATTCAGTCCTGCGGCTGCTCTTCGTTGGGAGCGATCTGATCCAGAGGCAAGACTCTCGAACTTTTCAAAGTTCTCGGGCAGGGGCGGCCGAGGGCTCAGGTGCTGGTGGGTCCGGCCTTTTCTCAAGCGGGAGGGGCAGTTGTGCCGGTGTTATTAAGCCTGCTGGGTAGAAGTGCGGAGAGCCCCTTGCCCAGCGCCTTGCGCTGATTCCGATCTGGCTCTTTTGTCATGGGCCAAGACTTCCTTTGCGAGTTGAATGTAAGCTTCGGCGCCGCGCGATCGCGGATCATAAGCGAGGATGGGCTGTCCGAAGCTGGGAGCTTCCGCGAGACGGACGTTGCGGGGGATTACCGTTTTGAAGATCTCGTCTCCGAAGAAGGCCCGCAAGTCGGCCTCTACTTGCCGGGTCAGATTCGTACGGTCGTCGTACATGGTCAGCGAGAACACCCTCGATGGTAGAGCTCGGGGTTAAATGTTTCTTTTACACGGCTCGACCGTATCCATCAGCTGCGAGATCCCTTCGAGGGAGAAGAATTCGCAGAGAATCGGGATCAGAACCGCATTCGAAGCCGTTAAGCGCGTTCAGGGTCAGAAGATCCAGCGCGGGAGGGCAGTCGATCAGGATGTAGTCGTAATCTTCGCCGATTTGGGACAGTGCGGCATGCAGGCGCGTTTCACGCTCGTCGCCCTCGACCAGGTCAAGGTTTGCGGCAACAAGGTTCTGGTCTGCCGGAAGAAGCCATAGGCCCTCATAAGCTGTCGGAGTTATGACATCGCTGGATCTCTGCTTCGCGCAGGATCACGTTGTAAAGGGTTTTCCGCTCCGGTCCCTTGGCGACGCCTACGCCGGTCGTGGAGTTGCCCTGAGGGTCTGAATCCACTAAAAGCACGCGTAGCTCCGAAGCGGCGAGAGAAGCTGAGAGGTTGATGGCTGTAGTCGTCTTGCCAACGCCTCCCTTTTGATTTGCGATCGAGATGACTCTAGCCACGGTTGTCGACGATCCTAGCATGTTTCACGTGGAACACGTTTCACGTGAAACATCCTCTCGCACCATGTTCAGATACACGTCCAAAATCGCGATTGCCGCCGGCGTAACGCCCGGAATCCGGCCTGCCTGCCCTAAAGTTCCCGGTCTGACACGTCCTAGCTTCTGCCGAACCTCAGTCGAAAGCCCAGGAATGTTCGCGTATTCGAACCTTTCCGGTATGATCGCGGCCTTCCGAGGTCCGCAATTGCTCGATTTGGCGCTGCTGCTGGAGCAAATAGCCGGCGTACTTTACTTCGGTCTCAACGCTCGTCAGCACGCCATGGACGGGTGTCTCGCCCAGTAACCTCGAAATCCAGCGCGCTAAGCGAGAGATTTGGGCCTCCGGCCTGCGGAGCCACACAGCCAAGCGTCGGATTGTCGGTTGCGGCATTCAAACTGAACCATTTCGCGCACTTCATTCGCGCGCACCGTTTCGAGTAGCTTGCGTGATCCGCTCTTTCTGCTCGCGCTTCTTCTCGAGCAGACCCCAACGCGTGTCGTCCACCAGGCCAGCGACACGCCCCAGCGGCGTCAAGCCGCTCATCAGCATTGTCGATTCGCAACTGGAGCCGGAATTCCGCCCGGGAAGTGAACATCCGGTACGGCTCATCCGCACCTTTACTCACCAAATCGTCGATCAGAATGCCCACATAGCCTTCATTCCGCCCAATTTGCAACGGTTCCAGCCCTTTTACCTGTCGCGGCGGCGTTCAGGCCGGCTACCAGACCCTGGCAACCTGCCTCTTCGTACCCGGAAGTCCCGTTGATCTGCCCGGCCAGGAACAGCCCGCCGATCGACTTCACCTCGAGCGAGTGCTTAAGCTCCCGAGGATCGATAGCGTCGTATTCGATCGCGTAGCCGGGCCGGATCATTTCAGCACGTTCCAAGCCTGGAACTGACGCCACCATCGCTTCCTGCACCGCAGTCGGCATGCTGGTCGACATCCCGTTCACGTAAACCTCGTGGGTATCGAGGCCCTCGGGTTCGAGAAAGATCTGGTGGCGACGCCGATCCGGGAATTTGACTACCTTATCTTCAATCGAAGGGCAGTACCGAGGCCCAACACCCTCGATTTGCCCGCTATACAGAGGTGATTGGGAGATGCTTTCGCTCAGAATCCGGTATGTCTCGTCCGTCGTATAGCCCAGATGGCAGACGATCTGGTCGCCGATCGATGCTTTTCGTCAGGAACGAGAACGGAGTTGGTACCGGATCGCCCTGCTGCTCCTCAAATTGCGCCCAATCGATGGTACGGCCATCCAAACGGGGCGGAGTTCCAGTTTTCAGGCGCGTCCACGCCAAACCCAGCGTCCGCAATTGCGCTCCCAGCGTGTTCGAAGGAGCCTCGCCGTTGCGCCCGCAGCTATATTTGTTCTCGCCTACATGCGCCAAGACCATTCAGGAACGTACCGGTGGTCACGACCACTGCCCTGGCCTGCAGATCCCGCCCGTCTTTCAGGCGCACTCCGGTGACGGATCGCCGTCCGTCTTCCGTTTGGAACAGCAGTTCCCCTACTTCGGCTTGCACCAGGCGAAGATTGGGTTCATTCTCCAGCCATTCCCGCATCCTGACGCGGTACTGCTTCTTATCGCACTGCGCACGCGGCGACCAAACGGCGGGTCCACGGCTCGTATTCAGCAGCCGGAATTGAATGCCGACGGCGTCGGTCAGCTCGCCCATGACGCCGCCCAGAGCGTCGATCTCGCGCACCAGGTGGCCCTTTGCAATCCCGCCAATCGCAGGATTACAGGACATCTGGGCAATGAGATCGGTATTCATCGCCACCATGGCAGTGTGCAAACCGAGGCGCGCGCACGCCCGGGCAGCTTCGCAGCCGGCATGGCCACCGCCGACAACGACGACATCGTACTTCTTCAACATGAGTGGGGGAGCTATTCGTTATTCTAGCCCTCGGGTACTCGCTTGAAGATTCTGGTTATCGGCAGCGGCGGACGTGAACACGCGCTTGCGTGGAAATTAGCTCAGTCGCCGGGTGTTTCTGAAGTGCTTGCATCGTCCCGGCAATCCCGGAATAGCGGCAGAGCGCGAGATGTATTCCCGCGCCACCGTCGATCGAAGCCCTTGCTGACCTCGCCGAACGGGAGAGCGTTACGTACACCGTTGTGGGTCCGGAAGCACCGCTGGTTGAAGGTATCGTTGACGTGTTCCGGAATCGCAAGTTAAAGATTGTCGGACCGACACAAGCCGCGGCGCGCCTGGAAGGCTCCAAAGTCTTTGCAAAACGCTTTTTCGAACGCGCAGGAATACCGACCGCTCGTTCAGTACAGGTTGAAAGCACGAGCGAAGCCGCAGAACAGATTAAGAGTTTTTCATTTCCAGTAGTTTTGAAGGCGGATGGTCTGGCGGCAGGGAAGGGCGTCATCATCGCCCAGAACGAACATGAATCTGCCGACGCCATTGCCAAGCTCGGAGCCCCACTGGTGATTGAGGAATACCTGGACGGGCATGAAGTCAGCTTAATTGTTTTAAGTGATGGTAAAACTCTGTTGCCGTTTGCACCCGCCAAAGACCATAAACGGCTTTTGAACGGGGATCAGGGGCCGAACACAGGCGGCATGGGGGCGTATGCGGACAGAGAGATACTCAGCGCGGCCGAGTTAGGCCGCATTACTGACGAGATTATGCTTCCGACCCTCGCGCAAATGGCGAAAGAAGGAGCACCCTTTACGGGATTCCTGTATGCAGGCCTGATGATGACGGCGGACGGTCCAAAGGTGCTTGAGTTCAACGCCCGGTTAGGCGATCCGGAGACCCAGGCACTCCTGTTCGGCATGGAAGAGTCTCTCGCCGAAATCCTTGAGGCGAACGCTAATGGCGGTAACCCAAAGGCCGATCTATCGCGCTCGAAGCCAGCGGCCTGCGTCGTCATGGCGGCGCAGGGATATCCCGAAAAGCCGCTGGCGGGATCGGTGATCACGGGAATTGAAGAAGCGGAGCAATCCGGGCGCCAAGGTTTTCCATGCCGGCACGCGTTTGACGTCGCGCGGACTTGAGACATCTGGAGGGCGGGTGCTGGGCGTTACGGCTACTGGGGACAGTCTCGAAGAGGCAATCCGGGCGGCATACCGAGGCGTGGGTCACATTCGATTCGAAGGCATGCAGTTCCGCACCGACATTGGCAAGCGTCTCCTCGCGTCTGGCGTTTAGAATTGAATGAGAGTGGGGACGTAGCTCAGATGGATAGAGCGGCCGCCTCCTAAGCGGCAGGTCGGCAGTTCGAATCTGCCCGTTCCTACCAACTCCACCTCACTTCAGACCCCTGTTTGTAGCAGCGCCGTCCCCTTTGACGCCTGATATCCTGGCCCTGACCAAAGGAGGCCGCGTTGAAACGAGCCTGTCATATAGTGCTTCTGGCATTCAGCGCAGCCTTGATGTCTGCGCAAGCGCAAGTCGTCATCAGCCAGGTTTATGGAGGCGGCGGCAATAGCGGCGCCACCTTCCGCAACGACTTCATCGAGCTTTTCAACACGGGCACAACCTCCGCCGATCTCACGGGTTGGAGCGTTCAATACGCTTCTTCAACAGGCACAAGCTGGCAGACCACGCCATTGAGCGGTTCGCTCCTGCCCGGGCAGTATTACCTTATTCAGGAATCGGCCGGAACAGGCGGCACCCAGAACCTGCCGACGCCGGATGCGACCGGAACAATCGCCATGAGCGCGACTACCGCTAAGATTGCGCTCGTTAGCTCCAGCGCAGCGCTGAGCGGAGCGTGCCCAACAGGTGGCTCGGTGATCGACTTCGTTGGCTTCGGCGCGGCAAACTGCTCCCTGGGCAGCACGGCGCCTACACTGACCAACACGACGGCAAACCTGCGCGGCGTGGCCGGGTGCGCCGACTCCGGAGACAATAGCGTCGATTTCGCCTCCGGCCCCCCAAACCCGAGGAATACGGGGAGCTCGACCCACCTCTGCACTGGCAGCGCCGACATTACAATCACCCCGGCGGCGCTCGCAGATGCGACTACCAATGTCCCTTACAGCGCCAACTTCACAGCCGGAGGAGGAACGGGCCCCTATCTGTTTTCCGTGACGACGGGAAGCCTACCGGCAAACTTCGTTTTGACCAGCGACGGGCTCCTCTCGGGAACGGCTTCGGCCTCCGGAACGGCGTCGTTCTCGGTGACGGCGACCGATTCGTTAGGGCAGGCCGGAACCGCCTCGTATACTCTCACGGTCGATGCTTCACCCACATGCAGCCCGACGGCAACCATCGCACAAGTACAAGGACCGGGCGACATCTCACCGCTCAATGGCACTACCGTCACCATTCAGGGCATTGTCACCGGAACGGATGGGAGCGGATTCTTTTTACAGATGGCAACCGGTGACGGCAACCCTGCCACGTCCGACGGCGTGTATGTCTACACAAGTGCGAGCCGGTTGCCCGCAAGCGCCAAGCCCGGGAACAGCGTCTGTGTCACAGGGCCGGTAAACGAGTACACCTCCGGCACTGTTCCGGGTGGCGCCACCGACACTGAAATCAACTCGCCCTCGAGCGTCGTTCTTCTATCGACAGGCAACCCGTTACCCGATCCCGTCGTTCTCACACAAGTGGATCCGCACGGTGCATTCGACCAGCTTGAGCGATACGAAGGCATGCGCGTTCGTATCGACTCTTTGACGGTTGTTGCTCCCACTTTAGGCAATGTGGACGAAACCTCGGCCACGTCGACCAGCAGCGGATTCTTCTTCGGCGTGCTGCCGGGAACGGATCGACCGTTTCGAGAGCCCGGTGTTGAATTGCCCGATCAACTACCGGCCGGCAGCCCCTGTTGCGTTACCCGATGGGACACAAATCCCGAAGTGATTGGCGTAGATGGCGGCCAGCTCGCAAGCAAGCTTGACGTCGCGACGGGTGCTACGGTCACCAGCCTGATTGGGCCTATTGAGTTCGAGAACAGTGTATACAGCGTGGTTCTCGAGCCGGCATCCGGGGCTGCAGCATCAGGAGGCATGGCAACTGCCGCCGTGCCCGCGCCCGACCCGGCACAGCTTACGGTTGCGGCTTTCAACCTGGAGCACTTTTACGGGCCCGATTGGCGCTGACCCGGGCACCACGCACGCGACTCCCACCACGACCGCCTTCGCGAACCGGCTGAATAAGGCTTCTCTAGCGATACGGAACCTGCTTCACACGCCGGACATCCTCGCGGTAGAAGAACTGCAAAATCTGGCGACGATACAGGCGCTGGCGGCGAAGATCAACTCCGACGCGGTCAACCTCGGTCAACCCAACCCCAATTACCAGGCGTACCTATCGCTCGGAAACGACATTAGCGGCATCAATTCAGGATTTCTGGTGAAGACGCCTAAAGTGTCGGTGACCAGCGTCGTTCAGTACGGAAAAGATACAACCTATACGACACCCGGTGGAACGCAGGCAATCCTGAACGACCGCCCGCCTCTGGTCCTTAACGCGACCGTATCGCGCGATGGCTCGGACACGGGCTTACCGGTCGTTGTAATCGTGAATCATTTGCGATCGCTGCTGAGTTTGGATGATCCGGGCTCAGGCTCCACCGTCAGGGCTAAGCGCGAAGCCCAGGCCGAATATCTGGCCAACCTGATTCAGGGTTTTCAGTCGGCCAATCCAAGCGCCAATATCGTTTCTGTGGGCGACTACAACGCGTATCAATTCAGCGACGGCTATGTCGACACCATCGGCGTCATCAAGGGCAATCCCGCATTACCGGACCAAGTTGTCCTCGCAGGACCTAGGCTGGTGAGCCCTCTTTTGACCGATCTCATCGATACGGATCTTATTCCCTCATCGCAGCGTTATTCCTACACCTTTTCAGGAAGTGCGGAGGCGATCGACCATATCATCGTGAACAGCAATATGCTGAGTCGCGCAACTGCCCTTTCGTATGCGCGCGTAGACGCGGATTTCCCGGACAGCTTACGCAATGATCCCAATCGACCCGAACGCGTCTCGGACCACGATCCTGCGGAAGCGAGCTTCAGCTTGCCGCTCGTTGTGTCAAGCAAGGTAAGCGTCCAGAACACCGGGTTCGTTTATAACGAGAGCACGCGCCGCTATACCGGAAACGTGATTCTGACGAACACGAGCAACACGACTCTGCCCGGACCGATCTTTGTGAGCATGACGAATCTGCCCACCGCAGTCATCCTGGCGAACAAGAGCGGTACACAAAAAGGCGTTTCGTTCCTCACGGCCGCAAACTCGGGCTTAGCGCCTGGCCAGTCAGTGACGGTGCCTGTGGAGTTCTCGAATCCTCTCAAGCTGCCGCTAACCTTCTCTACCGTGATCTACGCCGGAAGCTTATAAGCTCGTGGGCGACTACGGCCGCGAGACTCACACCAGAATGGTGGACTGTCCAGGGTGTGGGCGGCTTTGGAGCTTTTGAGTACACTGAAAGGCCTATGGATGCGCCTTATGAGGGTCGATGGCCGACGAACTCCCAACGGACTTTCTGGAGCTTGAACGACCAGCTACTTGCGAAGTATTCGACCCTGATGGTCATGGAGGCTGATGCAACCCAAATCCATCAAGTTAGGGTTGAAGCAAAAGGTCAGGGTCAGGTTGCGCCTTCTATCACAGCTTTTCTGCTTAAGGCGGCGGCAAGAACAATGGCGATACACCCTTACGCGAACGAAGCCATCTTAGGTCCTCCTTTCTTACGACGTCTTTACCGCTTCAACCACACTAATATCGCGGTGGCTATCGAGAAAACTCTCGACATACCGGGTCAAGCGATGGTCTCACTGATCAAAGACCCAAGCCAACAATCGCTCACGGAGATAACGTTAGAGCTTCGCAGGCTGCGAGACTGCACTCCAGAAAACGATGCGGTACTGCGCCAATTCAACACCATCCTTAGGCGCGTTCCTTGGCCGCTGGGAAAGCTTATTTTGAAACTTCCCACATACCTACCCTCACTATGGGTGCAGCATCGTGGTTGTGCAGCCTGGGTGAATGCACCTGCGCAGGCCGGAGTCGACCTTACTGTGACTTCATGGCCTTGGCCGATCACCTTTTCTGGTGGAGTGATGAAGGAACGACCCTGGATCAGCGGAGGTGAACTGACCGTGCGGCAGACAATCCCATTGGTCATAGCGTTCGACCGTCGAATCATGGGCGGTGGTCCAGGAAGCCGTATACTCCGCACATTCAAGGAGCTCTTAGAGAACGCCGCAACGGAACTAAATGGGACAAACGGCTGCCTGAAAGCACTCGGCGTGGCTGGCGGCGCGTGATCTCTTATCGCCCTAACTCTAAACCGTTATCTAATCAAAGGCCGGAATACGCGATCAAGCTCTGCATCATCCAGCGCATCGAGAACAATGTCGCGATGAAGCGACCATCGCTCCACGTGCGTAACCGATCGGCCGGGAGGCAAGTCCACCAGTGGGCCGAGCGTTTCGAGCTCGAGAAATTCGCCGTTCACGAAGAGCTGTGCCGATGTGCCGAAATCCGGGTAAGGAACTTTTGCTTTCGCATGCGTCTGCTTGATGAATAGTTCGCCATTCAGCAGGTACGCACAGACGGTGTGCTCGTTGAAAAGCCCGACCTTCTGGGGATAGGGATTCGCCGGATCGTAGCGGAGCAGAAGGTAATGGTTCAGAAACGTATAGCGCTTGTCAGTGAAATACGTATAAGCCCACATCACGAGAGGATTGGTGGGCTGCAACATAACATCGTGGCCCGCGCGGGGCGGGAAAGTCGTGATCGCGACTCCTCCGGGAGCCATCTGGCTCAACACCCATGGCGCCAGCCGGCGTGACTGATCGCCGGTGTTCTCGAGCCGGTGTGTCAGTGTAATCGAACCTGCGTCCGTCAGCTCGACCGTAATTTCTTTCTGTAGGGAAGTTTCCGGCTCGACCGGCTGCAGCAGTGTGAAGCCGTTCTTTCGGACCGTGATCTGCACCGGAGCATTGTCGAGCGCGTAAGTCTCCGGCATAACCTCGGGAGCAACCCAAAGCCGATGGCCGCCGCGCATCAGCCACTTCGATTCTCCAGAGCCGCCAAGCTGGTCGGCAACCTCGAGGAACAGATTCTGGCTCCCGACGAAACCGCAGCGGATAATCCGCGGACCGATGTCGGTTGTAGCAATCAGCTCGACTTCGCCATTCGTCAGCCGGTAGCAGTTCGACCATCCGGCGTACGCGACTTTTTCAATCGTTACGGAACTCGTTGCTGAACCTGGCACGATGGGTGTCCTAGCTCTTCACCGCAAGAATGGCATCTACCAAAGATCCGGTCAGGCGGTAATCTACGGCCGCGAATCCGGCAGACTCCAGCAGTCCCCGGTATTCCAGAAAAGTGCGCTCTCTTCCGTCTGTGCACACGAGCATGTTCAAGTCTTGCATGAGTGAAGGCATGGGCCCGGAGCGATCGGGATTCACAACCGTTTCTTCGATCAGCAATGCGCCGCCGGGAGCTAACGACCCGTAGACTTTTCGGAGCAGCGATACGATCTTCTCTTCAGACCAGTCATGAAGAATGCGACCGAGATTGTATAGATCGGCTGCAGGTAAGTCGTCAGCAAAGAAATCAGACGCAATGAAGTCGATGCGATCGGCCGCAGAGCTGGATGCGATATGCGCCCGCGCAAACTTCTCAACACTCGGTAGATCCAGCACGGTCGCGCGCAGGCTCGGATACGTTTCACACGCGGCCATCGCAAGATGGCCTGTCGCGCCCCCGAGATCGACAAGGTGAGCGAAACGGCTCAGATCGAAGGCGCGAACTACGGGCGGCGAAGCCAGTTGACCGAAGCCGTGCATCCCGCCCAGAAAGTTCGCTGCGCTTTCGTCATTGCGAAAGTAGTGATCGAACAAGGCATCCCGACTTCCGAAGACTTGCGTCCAGCGATGAGAGCCTTCGCGCACTGCGTCCTCGAGGTGATCCCAAAGCTTGTACAGCGATTCGTTGGAGTACTTGATGTATCCATCAAGACTGTCCGGGCTTCGGCTGACCAGAAAACGTTCGGCGACCGCGGTGTTTTGATATCCGGCTTCACTCTGCGTGAGGAGCCCGAGCGAGACACATCCATCGAGGAGGCGCGAGAGAGCAGAAGAATTGACGGCGAGCGATTCGGCCAGTGCATCTGCTGTCGCTGGTCCTGCTGATAGCCGATCGAAGACTCCGAACCCAACCGCGGCGAACATCGTCTTCGAACGGCGGAAAGCCAGGATGAGTTCCAGGATGGGAGTAGCGTCTGATTGCCTGGGCGCTTCCTTTTCTGTCATGTGAAGTGATCGAACCCTTTCGGTTGTAGAACTTGGCCGGCAAACGTGATGCGCCCTGGACGACCCGCTGCAATCTCGCCGATCTCTGTGACGGGAAGATCGCCCAGACGAGGCGGGATCTTCACCTTGGGAGGCGCAGTAAACAAGAGCTCATAATCCTCGCCTCCGTACAGCGCATCGTCAAGCGAGGCTCCTCGCGCGATTGGTACGGTTCCGGTTGAGATTCGCAGCTACGCCCGATTCGCGGCAGAGACGATGAAGATCGAGAACCAAGCCATCGCTGAGATCCATACACGAAGAGACGCGAAGACCGCGGAGAAGCAAGCCTGCCGTGATCCGCGGGTCAGGACGCAGGTGGCGCTTCCACGCCATGCCCCGGCGGACGGAGAGTCCATGTGCGGATGCCCCAAGCTCTCCAGTGACGTAAATGCGATTTCCGGGACGAGCTCCACTTCGCCGGAGTGCTTTGCCTTTCGGTACTTCGCCACAACACATTACATCTGCGACCACATGGCGAAAGCGAGCGAGATCGCCACCCGCAAGCGTGATCTCGTGCCGTGACGCCAGCCGTAGAAGGCCCCGGTAAAACGCGTCGACCCATCGCTCACCGAGACTCGCGGGCATTGCTAGAGAGACAAGGCAGAACAAGGGTTCGCTGCCCATCGCCGCAAGATCCGACAAGCTGCGCGCCAAGGCCTTATGTCCAACATCGGCCGGAGTGTGCGTGTCGAGTTGAAAGTGTCTGCCTTCCAGAACGAAATCTGTCGTGAAGACCAGATCGTGCTTTGCTCGGGGGCGGACAATTGCGCAGTCGTCTCCAATCCCGAGCATCAGGCCCCTGTTGTTGTCCGTTCTTCGCGCGGCGAGTTTCCGGATTCGATCGACGACCGCGGTTTCTCGCATAAAGGAAGCTAGACTGCCGAAGGTTCCGCGAGCACCAGACCTGCCGGCAACTCTTCGCCGAATGTGCGGCTGGTCGAAGCGGCATCAGTCTCGCCAGCGAGCTCCCGGAGCAGGGAAGCAGCCTGGGGAGAGCTCTCGAGAGCGCGTCGAATGGAATCGAGCACAAGGGGAGAAAGATCGCGCGCTGTGTCGCCGGTTTGCTGGCCGATTCGCACCAGGGCTTCAAGGACTGAGGGTGTATGAGGCAAGCGAAGCAGCGATTCGACCCACCGATTCACGACACTCGGAGCGGTCACCAGGTTGATACGGGCGTTAAACAACCTGCGAGCGCCCAGTCGAGACAGACACCAGACGCCTGCCTCGACCATCTGGCCAGTTTTCAGCAACTCCAAAACAGCATCGCCCATTTGGGCTTTCGTTTGTGCCGGCAACAGTTCCAAGCTGGCAGCGGTGCGCCACATTTCACGAAAAAGGCTGGGATTGACTCGCGTCTTTCGCTTACCTTTAGGCAGCAGGATGGGCGATAAGCGCTGGTAAATATCACCCTGCTGGTTGCGATTCAGTCCGGCAGCGATACGACCGCAAAAGATCCACCAATCGATCTCGTTCTGGACCTGGTTTCCAAACGTAAGGCCGGCTGCGTAGATGCGGCGTGCCTGTTCCACCCGCAGTTCGTCACCCGGAAAGCCGAAGCCGGGACGCAGGCAGAACCCCGTGAGATTGAGCCAGCGCGCCTCGTGCGGCGGGTTCTTGCGGCGGCCATCCGATAACGCCAGAAGTTTATCGGCCAAGCTACGAATAGTCCCAAGCGGCCACGACAGGCGTCCAAGCCCGAATGCCTGTTCCAAGCGGGCGGGAAGTTGCTCTGGAGCCAGGCCTGACGGAGTTTTGCCGAACACACCTTCAATGAGAGCCTCCGCCTGGCCAAGCGCCTCGGCGCTGACGACCGCAGTTGAGCGCACGGCAGACAGCGCCGCACCGTTCTCGACCGCATCCGCAGTCTTGCGCAATTGAAAGTGCAGACGCCAGCGATGTTCGCTGATCTTCGATTCCCCCCAGGCTTCGAGCGTGCCGACTTCACTCAGACGTGCGCCCAACGTCACAGGGACGCGACGCTCACCGCCTTTTCCGAAACGGATGACGGCGCGCAACGGCGCATGGAGCCGCGGATCGCTTGCCGGGTCGCTCATGTTCTCCGAATGCTCGAGAGAGACCACGGCGCCCGCCGGGTCTTCCGTACGGCTCAGCGAACTATAGAGGCGAAATGCAACCGGTGTGTTTGCGAGAAGCTCAAGCTCCGGGCTCGTCAGCCGGATCTCACTGCCTTCTTCTGTTCCGCGCGGAACCAGACAGACGGCCTGAATAGCGGAAGAGGCGCCGCTATCCTGCAGCCCGATGTAATACGCCCGCGGCAAGCCACCGCGCACCAGAACACCGCTGCCTGACGCTCGCACATAAGAGTAATAAGCGGCACCGAGCGCAACAGCGAGATCGAGATCCTGGTTTTCGAATGCGACAGGGCGACGGCCGAACCAGTGTTCTACTACGTCGAGAACGCGCTCGCGAAAAACGGACGGGATAAAGAATCCGCCGTTGAAGAGAACGGCATCGACACCATGCTCAGCAGCCGGAGAGTTGGAGAGAAACTCCGCCAAGTGCCGAGTAATGCCGGGATCGGAAACGTAGGGCAGTCCGAGCTCGCGAAATACGCTTTGCTTTTCCTGCTGGGGCCGATCTGTAAGGGCAGCGGGCGGTAGAAAGCCGCCTAACGCAAGCTCGAGAATCTCCGCGCGCGTGATTGTTGTCCGAAGGGTTCCGCCGATCAGCGACGATCCCGCTCCCGCCACCGTTACTTCAACCGACGCAGGACCGTTCTCGGCCAGGAGAGCTTCTTTAGCCGCAGAGCACTGGCGGCGTAATGCGCTGCGCTGACGAAGCGACAGAGTCTTGCCCAGCTTCGACTCCGCCAGCCACGAGATCGTCAGGTCGAGGTTGTCGCCTCCCAACAGAAGATGCCGGCCGACGTTGGTGCGCGTGAACTCGACGCGATCTCCCTCGCGGTTCACACGCACAAGGGTGAAATCGCTCGTGCCTCCGCCAACATCGCAGATCAGAACTAGCTGGCCATCAAACAGCTCTTTATTCGAACGCGAAAGATGAGCTGCGATCCAAGCGTAGAAGGCTGCTGCCGGTTCTTCGAGCAGCGTGACCTTCCCCAGGCCGGCCTCGTTGGCAGCCTGGACTGTAAGCTCTCGGGCTTCTTCGTCGAAACTGGCCGGGACTGTCAGGACAACTTGCTGTTCGGATAACGATCCGCGCCCGGAGCGATCCCATGCCTCGCGCAGATGAAGTAGATATCGCGCAGAGGCTTCTACGGGCGAAAGAACGCGGCCCTCTTCCTGCGAATCCCAGGGCAGGATTTTGGCTGTGCGATCCGCCTCGGAATTCGAGAGCCATGATTTCGCCGAATGCACCGTCTTCGTAGGCAAGAGCGCGCCCTGATCGCGAGCGAAGGCTCCAACCACGGGTGGATCGCTCAGGTACAAGAAAGACGGAAGCGTGCGAAGCGCGGCTGTGCGAGTGGCATCCATCTGCTGCTCGATCGGAAGCACATGAATGGGAGGAAAATCAGCTTCGGCAGCCTCCGCCGGATCGACAAAGGCAAGGGCTGAATTCGTGGTCCCGAGATCGATGCCGACGTTCATGCCGCAGTACGTTCTCGAACATTGAATTCGAGCTTCCAGCGCCGTCCGTCGGCCGCAACACACCACAATTCGAGTAACCCGGTCTCCGTTACGTTGCTCTCAAGCGTGACCGGAACAATCTCTTCGCGTGCGTGTTCATTTTGCGGAGGAAGAAAGACCTCGATGGGAGACAACTCTTCAATCTCGTCCCCGAGTTCTTCCACCATCGACCCCGGCGCAGTCATCCCGGCGCGTTGCCGATGAGAAGAAACGGAACTCGGCAGGTTCACCGACCACAAGCGCGAAGCGGCGCTGTGGAAGTTCAACCTTCGATCCCTCTTCCAAGCCGAAAGGCACCACCGTCAGCGCCTTCATAGGGACAGGTAAGCCCGGAACCGCAGGTAAGGAACTCTCAATGCCGACGTAATACGTTCGCGGAACACCGCCGCGAATCCGTACGCCTTTGCCCGTGCGTGCAATGCCGTAGTAAGCCGCGCCGCGTGCGACAGCGTGCATCAGGTCGGCAGATTTAGATTCGGTCCTCAACTCCGTAGCAGCCGGTGCACTCTGCTCCGCGAGCCAGCCATTGAGTACTTCGAAAAGGCGCTGCTCGATCGCGCTTGCTTGAAGTACGCCACCGTTCAGCAGCAGGTGTGTCGGACGGGCAAAAGAGCCCGCACCAGAAGCAGGACCCGCTCGACGGAGAAAGTGGGCAAGATGCTTGGTGACGGCTGGATCGGCAGCATAGTTCAAGCCGACTTCCATCAACGCGGCTCGCCGCTGGCGTTCCGGCACAGCATCAGAGCCAACTACGGGGAAGAAACCATCGAGTAACAGAGACCGAACTTCGTCGCGGCGGATCTTGCCGCGTAAGGTTCCGCCGATCAGTCCGGTGCCACGGCCCAGGATCGTGATGGCCCGCTCGTCGGGAGCATCGGCGCCCATGAGGAGTTCCTTGGCCGCGCGGCACTGTTGCCACAAGGAGTGGAACTGGATGGGATCAAGCCGTTTTCCCTGACCCGAGAACTGACCTTCCGCATGGCGCGCAACTGCGAGATCCATATTGTCCCCGCCAAGCAGCAGATGATCACCAACAGCGACACGTTCAAGCTGCAGTTCGCCACCAGCTTCCGTGACAGCGATCAATGTGAAGTCGGTAGTGCCGCCTCCGATATCGACGACAAGAATAAGATCGCCCGGCTTTACCTGTTCACGCCACTTCGGCGTTCTTTCGATCCAGGCATAAAACGCTGCCTGCGGTTCTTCCATTACGATCACGTCGCCGTAGCCGGCGAGCTTCGCTGCCCGTTGCGTGAGCTCCCGAGCGCCGGGATCAAAGGAAGCGGGAACAGTGATCAGAACCGTTTGCGCTTCGAGCGGGACATCGGCATGTGCCGCGTTCCACGCCAAGCGCATGTGCAGCAGGTACTGCTTCGAAGCCTCAAGCGGCGATACCTTCGCAACGCCTTCGGGAGCGGCTAACGGCAGAAGCGGCTGCGTTGGATCCGCATTCTGGTTGGACAGCCAAGACTTCGCTGAGGTCACCAACCGGCTTGCGTTCTCAACGCCGCGGTTACGCGCCAAGATACCGGTCACGTACTCCGGGCGATCGTTCCAGGGCAGAGCGAGTGCTCCTTCGACAAACTCTCCCGGGCCTGGAATATAAAGCGATGAAGGAAGAAGATCGACGGAAGCCACTTCTCCCGGATTCACAAGCTGAGGAACTGGAAATATCTGGACCTCCGCTTCGCCTGCCTCAGCCGGTTGCGCGGCCCAGGCCAAGGCGCTGTTCGTGGTTCCGAGATCAATACCAACAGTAAATTGCGACATGGCGGCCGGACTATTCAACTTCTAGTTCGGCGGGTGTAAGAATCGAGACGTCTTGCTTTCCGAGAGCAGGCAGATTGACCGAAACCGCACGCCATCCCCGATGCCGAAGGATCCCTCCAGATACTTTTCCGCTTGCGGGCACATTGCCGATCAGCTTGATCCGGTTCGGATCGGGTGCCTTTGAATTGTCAAGCTTCTGGAACGTACCTTCTACTCCGTCGATCACCGGAGCAAGGCTCACATGGCGGTTCAGACTCGTTTTGCAATCGGAGTGAACGTTGCGGACGACAGCGCCGATCTGGTCGTCAGCATAGCCGGAAAGGTCTTCCATCAGGAAGTCCAGCAACCGCGAGTCTCGTTGGAAAATGTTCAGAATCTGCAAAGCACCGTCGCTCACTTTGGGCAACTCGATTACAGGCGGCGGCGGTTGAGGCTTCTCATAGCCAAACTCCAGCGCGATGTCGGCCGGGAGCTCACCGGAGAAAAGAATAGAAAAGAAGCTTCGAAACGCAGACGAAATTCGGGACAATAACAGCCTCTGGTTGTCAGGATATCAATCATGGCAGCCATTTCAGCGATCGCTGGGAGGCTGTCATGAGAATCCCGGTCGTTCTGACACTTGTGGTTCACATGTTTTGGTTGAAACGAAATTGCATCAGCAGTTCTCTCAGTGGACAAGGAGAATCAGAGCGGAAACGCCTGTGACAACGTTAATGGCAACCAGAAAAAAGAACTCTACGAAGAGATCCTCTTCGGGTTCCGACCCAAAATCGAAGCGAATCGTAAAAAATAAGATGGGCGACACGATGCATGAATTCAAGCATCACGAGCTCGAATCCGGAAGGAGCGGCCGGAAGGTCAAGAATCCGAAGCAGGCCATTGCTATTGGTTTGAGTGAAGCTCGCCGTTCTGGAGCGAACATTCCACCTTCGCCGAACCAGAAGAAGCGCAGTGGCGGCAAGAGATCTGGTAGCGCGGCGAAAAAGACTTCGAGCAAACGAGCGCCAGCAAAGAAGACGGCAGGAAAGCGGGCTCCAGCCAAGAAGACGGCCGCGAAAAAGGCCGCGGCGAAGAAAACCGCATCACGCAAACGCTCCTGACAAAGAGCGCGTACGGGTTAGTACGGAGAAACCGCTGCGTTCACTAGCGAGCGAAATGTGTGTGACGAGCCGGAGTCTAATCAGGCGAGAACGCAGATGCTGAGAAATACTGCACGGATTTCGATCTTGAGTCTGTCGGTGCTGCTCGCCGGTTGCACCGCACGCGTCGGGTATCGCGCCTACGACCCCGGCTACTCGGACTATCACACTTGGGGACCGGGCGAAGCGACTTATTACAACCAATGGGTCGTTGAGACGCATCGCCCGCATCGGGATTACCGAAGGCTCAGACGCGACGACCAGCGCGAATACTGGCAATGGCGTCACGCTCATCCGGATCATCGGTAAAACGGCTCGGGTCGTATCAGCAGGCGCCCTCGCCAGAGAGCATGGCCGGAATTGTGCGAACGAGGATGCGTATATCTAACCGAAGCGAGCGACTCTTAACGTAAGACTCGTCTAGCGAGATTCGCTCTTCGTAAGAAGTATTGCTGCGTCCAGATACTTGCCACAATCCGGTTATCCCCGGCCGCACACTCTTGTATAGTTCGGAGACATCGCCGTAGCGGGGGATCTCGTCCGGGGTAATCGGCCGTGGACCAACCAGACTCATCTCTCCGCGCATGACGTTCCAGAGTTGCGGCAGCTCATCCACGCTCCACCGTCTGAGCCAGCGACCAACCGGAGATACACGAGGATCGTGTTTCAGCTTTTGAGTTTTTTCCCATTCGAGCTTGGCTTCGGGATCAGCAGTTAAGTGTGCATTTAGGACTTCTTCAGAATTGAGCACCATCGAGCGAAATTTCCAAACTTCGAAACACTGACCGTCCTTGCCGATTCGAGTATGGCGGTAAAACACGTGGCCTCTGGAAGTGAGGCGCATTGCCAAGTAGATAGCGGGTAGCAAGGTCAAGAACGGAATTGCCAAGACGAGAGTCAACCCTATATCCATGGTGCGCTTGCATAATTGCCGAATCGGGTCGCGACCGTCCTTCGCTGTCCGCCTCCGGACAACCGAGCGCAAACCTGAACTAACCAATGAGTTTAGGCGGCGCGGCCGCGATCCCTCGAGGCGGGAAAAGGCTACCGCGCTCATTGCGGTCTACCCGTGTTCGAAAGGAAGGCTTTTGAGTACATCATAGATGCGAGATCCAAGCAAAAGTAATCCTCAGACGCGGTATTGGCCGCGAGTTCAGGTGAAATCTGTCTTGGGTAACTCGATCGTAGCCGTCAGTTGCGGATCGTACAATCCGGGGAATGCCGCGTGCGAAGTTAGCCGTACTGGAACTGGGGAGACGAACGGCCTACAACATAGGATTTTTCGATGCCAGGTCGATCACTAGTTGCTAGGTCGAGTGCTGAAGGTCGACATCGGTCTGGAAATCGGTGCCGCCTTGCTCGTCAAACAGGTAAGTGGAATCGATCCTGTCGGGTACTACTGCAAGAAAGGTGCGGCGAAGTTTAACGCGATCGAAGCTCCTAATCAAAGGGATACCTGCCTGCTGCTTGCAATGCCGCTCTCTCCCTTACGCGTTCGTCTCGATTCATCTGTAGCATTTCAACGGTTGCTGCTCCTTCTGGCGTCAATGGCTCAATAACGCAGCCCCTGATGAGGAAGTGGTCCTTCCATTGCTGCATCCTCGGGTTAAAGAGCCGAATCCCGGCAACGGAGAAAAGGTCGGAGCCCTTGTGCAGATTGCAGAAAGCACAAGCATACGCAAGGTTCTCCTCGGTCGTAGGCCCTCCATGCTTCTGAGCAATTACGTGGTCAATGTGATGACGGAATTGTGTTTCCGGCCGAAGGCAATACTCACATGTGTATCCGGCACGCTCGGCTACGATGGCCCGGAGTGCGGAGGGAACCTTCACGCCTGAAGACGTGATTTGATGATCTGTTCCGCTTTGAGCTTCGCCATGGTAAGGGTTTGCTCCTGCGCGAAGAACTGATTTAATTCCGCTTCTTCGGGCCCGGTCAGACCTTGATCTTTCTTTTTTGTGATGAGATCTTCAAAGCGCTGGCTCTCTTCCTCGGTCGGCTTAATCGCAAGTATCTGCTCCGGTGTAATTCCAACTGATTCAAAGTCGAAGGAATAAATGACGCTCGCCATCTACTTCGATTCTAGTCTGTTGTGGGGGTCCTCCAGACGGGCCACCAACCGCCAGAAATTCTACCGCGTGTCGGACATCGGATTTCGAGCCGAGACTCTATAGCGGTAAGGATATGGGGTTCACCAGGAAATTTCCGGGAGGTCAGTATCGACTTGCAAAGTCCACCTTGGCATAGATAGCTGAGCAGGGCAATTTAACAGGTACCGACTCGAGACTGATCACATCATCGCCAGAGGTAAATTCCCGCAGGGTCCAGGATGTTTGGCCGGACGAATCTGAACGAACGTGATGCTCGATGTAGACGCGATCCTGCGCCACGACGAGATACTCACGGAAGGACGGGATTTGCCGGTAACGCTCAAATTTTAAGCTTCGATCATAATTGCCTGTCGATTGAGAGAGGACTTCGATGATCACCACCGGATTCAGCAAAGTATCGCCATCGAATTTCTCTGGCGCGCACGAGATCACTACGTCGGCGTAGCTGTATAACCCCGCCGGCGAGGTCCGTAGCCGCATGTCGCCATTCCGAACATTACAATTTGAGTCCGCTAACTGGAGATTCAACGCTGAACTAAGATTCACAGAGATAAGACTGTGTCTCGGGCTTGCTCCGGCCATCGCGAATACTTCGCCATCAAGGTATTCATGCCGGTCAAGTGAGGCCGCCTCGGCTGCGAGATACTCTTCAACCGTGACGGAATGTTTCGGTTGGCTGGCCATCTTATGCCCTCAACGAGATTTTCTCATTGTAAAAACAAAAGCTCGCCCGGGCTGATTCGCCCGAGCGAGCTCTCGAATACTACTTGGCTCTAAGAAGAAGTGCTTCTTAGTAGTCCATGTCAGGGCCGTGGCCGCCCGGACCTGCCGGAGCCGGAGCCTTTTTCTCAGGGATCTCGCAGATCATCGCTTCGGTGGTCAGCATGAGGGCGCTGATCGAAGCGGCGTGCTGCAGAGCGGAGCGGGTCACCTTGGTCGGATCGATCACACCCGACTTTACGAGGTCTTCGTACTGACCAGTGGCCGCATTGAAGCCAAAGCTTGAGTCGTCGTTCGCACGAACTCGCTCGATAACAATAGCTCCCTCGTAACCCGCGTTGCCGGCAATCTGCCGTAGCGGCTCTTCGGTAGCCTTGCGGATGATGTCGATACCGATCTGCTCGTCGCCTTCCGCCTTGAGCCCTGAAAGAGCTTTACCAGCGCGAAGAAGTGCCACACCACCGCCAGGAACGATACCTTCCTCGACAGCGGCGCGTGTTGCGTGGAGAGCATCCTCAACGCGGGCCTTCTTCTCCTTCATTTCAGTCTCGGTAGCAGCGCCAACCTTGATGACGGCAACGCCACCGGCCAGCTTCGCCAGACGCTCTTGCAGCTTTTCGCGATCGTAATCGGAAGTGGTCTCTTCGATCTGAGCGCGCAACTGCTTGATACGGCCTTCGATGGTCTTCTGGGTGCCAGCACCGTCAATGATGGTCGTGTTGTCCTTGTCAACCGTGACACGCTTTGCGCGGCCCAGGTCTTCCAGGCGAACACCTTCCAGCTTGATACCGGTCTCTTCCATCAAAGCCTTACCACCGGTCAGGATGGCAATGTCTTCGAGCATCGCTTTGCGGCGATCGCCGAAGCCAGGAGCCTTCACAGCGCAGGCGTTGAGGGTACCGCGGAGCTTGTTGACAACGAGAGTTGCCAGCGCCTCACCCTCGACTTCTTCAGCCAGGAGGAGAAGCGGCTTGCCGGAGCGGGCAATCTGCTCGAGCAACGGCAGAAGATCTTTCATGTTGCTGATCTTCTTTTCGTGAATCAGGATGTAGGGGTCTTCGAGAACCGCTTCCATCCGCTCCGGATCGCTCACGAAGTACGGAGACAAATAGCCGCGGTCGAACTGCATACCGTCAACGGTTTGCAACTCGGTCACCATGGTCTTCGACTCTTCAACCGTGATGACGCCATCCTTGCCGACCTTCTGCATCGCTTCGGCAATGGTGTTGCCGATGGTGCTGTCGCCATTGGCCGAAATGGTTCCAACCTGAGCGATTGCATCGCCCTGTGACGGAACGTCCTTCGAAAACTTCTTTACTTCTGCAACAACTGCTTCAACGGCCTTCTCGATGCCGCGCTTCAGCGCCATCGGGTTCGCTCCGGCGGCAACCGACTTCACGCCTTCACGGAAGATCGCCTGAGCCAGGATGGTTGCTGTGGTGGTACCGTCGCCAGCAATGTCGGAGGTCTTCGAAGCAACCTCACGCACCATCTGGGCGCCCATGTTTTCCAGCGGATCCTTCAGCTCAACTTCTTTGGCAACCGTCACACCGTCTTTGGTGATGGTGGGTCCGCCGAACTTCTTCTCGAGCACGACGTTCCGGCCCTTAGGACCGAGCGTCACCTTGACGGCATCAGCAAGCTGATTAACGCCGCGAAGAATGGCCTGGCGGGAATTTTCGCTATAAACAATCTGTTTTGCAGCCATATTGATCTCTCCTACTTACTTCTTTCCGGACTTGCCGTTCGAGGAACCATTGGTCAGGACGCCCAGGATTTCGTCCTCGCGCATGATCAGGTACTCGTTTCCGTCCAGCTTGATGTCGCTACCGGAATACTTGCCGAAAAGGATGCGATCGCCCACTTCCACGTCAAGTGCATTCACTTTGCCGGAGTCGTCACGCTTGCCTTTTCCGACTGCAACTACTTCACCCTGCTGCGGCTTCTCTTTTGCCGAGTCTGGGATATAGAGACCGCCCTGCATAGTCTCGCCTTCTTCGATCCGTTTGACTACAACGCGGTCGTGTAGCGGTCGAATGTCCATACTAAAAACCTCCAAATAACAGCAACTAGCTTGTTTGTTGTTGGTGTTCAGGCTATTCCTTAGCCCGACCTGCCCACGAGTAGTTTTAGCACACTCCTGACCCGAGTGACAACCAATAGTTGCAAGTCATAGATCTGCAACACTTTACTCTGCGGTGTCGGTCTACCCTTATGGCAAGGGACTCACATTTTGTTCTATTGGTGCTGAATCTCGATCGGGTATATCGTGGGAATAGACCCGGTCAACAGCAATCATGCGGCGATTTTCACTGTTTTTGGCTTTCGCCGTTATTCTTCTCTCGGCCGCCATCGGCTACACCTACAAGCTTCGTTCGGATAAGGCGCGACGCAGCCCCCGACAGATTGCTCCCGAGGTGCGCAGAGGGTATGAAGCAGTCGCGTCTTCCGGGTGGCAATGGGGTAAGGACGATCCGGCGACCAATAAGCCTATGGTCCGGGTCCATGCGAAATCATTCCAAGCCACACATGACCCCTCCACTTTCGAACTACACGGCTTAGCGCTCAAGCTCTACAACAAAGACGCTTCGGCCTACACCTATATCAGCACCAACCAGGCCTTCTTTAATGAGGGTTCCGAGCAGCTCAAATCGGAAGACGTGGTGCGGATCGTGATGAATGTGCCAACGAACGACGACGCAGCAAACAAAGACATTGCGGCCAAACATGTCCAGGTCCAGACATCCGGCGTCTCCTACGACACGAAGACCGGGAAGGCCAGCACAGACAAGGCCGCGGTTTTCACCTTTCCCTCAGGCAACGGCAAGGCAATCGGCGCCGACTACGATCCCAATACTCGCGTTCTTCATATGAAGTCGGCCGTCGCGCTCGATTGGATTGGAAACGGTCCGGTCGAGAACAAAATGCATATCGAAACGAGCGATCTCGTTTACAAGGAGCTGGAGCAGAAGGTGTACCTGACCCCTTCGGCTAAATTGCAGCGGCGGACCACAACGATTCAGTGTCAAAACGCAGTCGTACTGCTACAGGACCAGCGCCTGCACCAGGTGGACGGAGAACATGCTTTCGGCAACGACGATCGCGAAGACCGGCAGACCGCGTATTCGGCCGACCACATTACGGCCTTGTTCAACGACGACGGCGTGCTGGTCAATATTGTTGGCGACCACAATGCGAAAGTCGTCTCAAGCCAGCCTGCAGCCGTAACCACGCTTGTCGGTGATCGCGCCGATATGCGTTTCGCCGTGGAGTCCAAAACTGTCAACGGCAGTGAAAAGCAGGACAGCAATTTACATCTGGTTCTCGCGGACGGACATGCGGTTGCAGAAGCCCAGCCTAAGCCGCGGGAGGGCGCTGAACTGGCCGACACGCGAACTCTGCGCAGCGAACACATCGAGCTTGAGATGAAACCGGACGGCAAGGATCTGCAGGAAATCCGGACGTCTTCCCAGTCCCAACTCGAATTCAAGCCAAACCGCCCATCATCCGAACATCGAATGGTCGATGCCTCTCATCTTCGGGTGTTGTACGGCGAAGGCAGCTATGCCGATACGTTCCTCGCCTGGAATGTCGCTACCAGGACCGACCGCCAGGCGAAGCCGGATCCCGCCGCAAAACCGGGCAAGCCGGAAGCGCCAGCACCTCCGGCGCTCACATGGAGCGACGAACTCCGAGCGAAGTTTCAAACGAACAGCAATAATGTTGCGACCATCGAGCAGATCGGCAACTTCCGTTACCAGGAGGGCGTGAGAAAGGCGTCGTCTAAGAAAGCGTCCCTCGACCAGAAGGCCAATCGCATGGTGCTCGAAGAGAAAGCGCGTGTGCTCGACGATACCGGGTCAACGACGGCGGACCAAATCGTCATGGACCAAAGTAGCGGCGACATGATGGCGGAAGGGCGCGTGGTTTCGACCCACGCTCCCGACAAGAATGAGAAACCCGGAACGTCGATGCTCGACAACTCAAAGCCGATGCAGGCGAAGGCCGACAAGATGCAGACGCGGGACAAGAACTCCAGCATCCACTATGAAGGCCATGCCGTAATGTGGCAGGGGGCGAATCGGGTGACGGCCTCCGTGCTCGATATCGACCGGGATGAGCAAAAGCTTCACGCAAAGGGCAATGTCGTAAGCGAGCTGACCGATGCCAATAAGGCGGACACTCCGGCGGGCGCCACACCCAATCAGGCGCTAGCCCCCGAAACAACTCCCGCGAGCAACCCGACGTTCACGACCATCTATGCGCCTGAATTGGTTTATCGCGACGATACCCGGCAGGCGGACTACAGCGGCGGAGTGAAGCTGATTCGCGACAAGATGACAATCACGGCAAAAGAACTCGTGGCCTTCCTTACGCCCAAAACTCCCGGGCATGAGAACGATTCTTCACTCGACCACGCCTTTGCCGATGGAGACGTTACTATCGTCGGAGCCATCGGTCCCAACCACACTCGCACCGGCAAATCTGATCATTGCGAATACTGGACGAGCAATTCCAAGGTGATTCTCAGTGGCGGAGCTCCCGAGTTGAAAGACAGCTACAAGGGTGTAACCAGAGGCCGCCAATTAACGTATTTCGGGGACGACGACCGCCTGATTGTGGACGGGATGGAGAAGAAGCTGGCGTTCACCGAAATGAAGAAGAAGTAAACGCCAAGTTCGCTCAGTCATTGCGGTGATAGATCAAGCTCAGTTTCGTTCTGCCCACCAGCTTGTAGTGGCTCAGCCAGTCCCGCACTTCCGGATAGCGATCGGGAGCTAAACGCGGATTCAGGAGCCCGAGCCCATCGACGACCCAGGTGGGACGGGAGCGGGTAAGCTCCATTCGGTTTGCAGCCGCCGGTCCTCCGTATATGGCACTTGTGGCGTAGAGGTGCCTGTCCGCCGCAACGCCCGTTAACGGTTGCGAGTCCCAGAACCTGCCGTCCGAAACCATTCGGGTGTAGACATAGATATCCGGGCGGTATCCCCAAACGAACAGGGTGTCGCCCGGTGCGACGCCTGCCATTGATGCGCCTGGCCACATCCTGACTGTCGAGGTCCATGACGACATCCGACCACTGCGGCTCACGGCCTCGCAGCTCATCGAACGCAAGCGTTACGTACCTGGGTCCGAAGCGAACGAAGGGCACGAGAAGCGAGAGGAGCACCAGCACCATCAGGGCCCGGCTACGCCTTCTCGAACAAGCGCACCATTCCGAAGGAAGCGAGGAGAACGACGGGAGGCAGGAGTTGTAGAAAGTAGTGGGGCGCGAAACGTCCGCCCAGCGCGACGCCGAGATAAGACAAGACAATCCAAATGCCAAGCTTCCATCGCAGACCTCTCCCGAGCCACCGGAATGCGAGCGCACTGGCGATGACAAGAGCAAGGTGGAAACCCGCCCAGTTGGCAGTTCTCAGCAGCCCGTTGGTCCAGGGATGCAGCACAGGCGAGCCCGCCGCATACAAAATCCCCCAACGCCAGACTTGTTCGATGTAAGCCGGCCACGCACCCAGAAGGTACAAGAGCCCGGCGCCAACACCGACGGGAAGCACGAAACCGAGTAGGGGAAGCCCGATCTGAGGAAACGCCCAGAGGGTAACGGCGGCAAGCACAAAGGCGCCTTTGATATTCGCGAGGAACCCGATGCCGGCCCAAGCTCCCGCCCAGAAATAGCGGCCCGTTGCCGCACAGTACAACGCGAGGATATGCGGCAAGAGCATCACCGCATCGGCAGCAAACGGAATCACGGCGGACGGCAAGTAAAAAGCCAGGAAGAAGGAGAGCAGGAATGCCGCGACAAGGGCCTCCGTCCCGCCCCACCAGAGCTTTGCCAGGCGATAGCAAACTCCGCAGGCAGCGAGTACGTATGCCGCATCCAGTGCCCGCAGCAACCAGCCCCACTGCCCTCCAATCAAGAGGTAATAAAGAGCGCTCAGCGGTGGCTTGTCGTACCAGAAGTCGCGATAGGGAACCTTTCCGTGCAGAATACTGAGCGCGGCAGCGACATGATAGTCTTCATCCGCCCATAGCAGATGAGCGTGGGCGAAACGCAGGCACGCGAGAAGCACGATCAGCAAAAGCGCGATTCGCCGCCATCGCAGCAGACCTGCCTGTGCCGGGAAATGCTCCACCACTGCCGCGCTTCGGACTACGACCGGTCCTGTTCGTTTTGCCGGTTGGCGGCCCGTTGTGCCCGTATCGTCTTAGTACGTTCACGGATCGCGAGTAGACGTTCTCGACCATTTGGCGTCGCGTCCACCAGTTGCTCGAGATTTCGCAGGAACTGAGGCCCGATGGCCGCACGGATGTCCGGCAGAATCGGCTCAAGCTTTGCAAAAACGCTCAAGTGTTCTCCGTTTGTGTCATTGAAAAGCGCCGGGCTGATCGCGCCGTGATTGACTAGCGCGGCGGCCATATCCCAATAAGACATCACCATCCGGACGTGTCCGCTGTGCTCGCTCAGCATTGCGCGATGGAAATCGGCGACCGTTTCGGGATTGAAGTCCAGAAAGAACCAGTCACGCGCTTTTCGCATCGTGTCATCACGGCGCAGTTCATAGAGCTTTAAAATCAGTCCGGCTTCTTCGTATTTAGACATTGGAGATGTTCCGGTTCCGCCCAATCGACGGCCGTCATTGCAGGGTATCAGGCCCAATCTTCTCGTATGATGGAGGAAGCGCAGCCCAGCAGTCACGTGGTTGCCGTTCGGACCAATGAGAGTTTGCAGAGTGCCGGCAGTACACGTGGAGCATTAACAAACATGGGTAGCGAAAAGCGTAGCCGGATCCTACAAACTGTCGAGATTTCGAAGTCATACAGCGGACGTAAGGTTGTTGACAACGTTTCGGTTCGGGTCGAACAGGGTGAAGTTGTCGGCCTCCTGGGGCCGAATGGAGCAGGCAAAACAACTTCGTTCCACACGATCGTAGGCTTGGTCAGCCCCGATTCGGGTGAAGTACTACTCGACGATCAACGGATCACCCAACTTCCGATGTATCAGCGGGCCCACCACGGCATCAGCTATCTCCCGCAGGAAGCCTCCGTGTTCCGCAAGCTGACGGTGGAAGACAATCTCATGGCGATCCTGCAGACGCTGCCCCTGAAAGGCCGCGAACGCCGGGAGCGGATGTCGAACCTGATCGCCGATCTCGGACTGGAGACAGTACGTCACAGCAAGGGGTATATGCTTTCGGGCGGCGAGCGACGCCGCGTTGAGATTGCCCGCTGCCTGGTTCTGCAGCCGGACTTTATCTTATTGGATGAGCCGTTTTCCGGCATCGACCCACTTCAGGTGTTGGAGCTGCAGCGCATCATCAGCGATCTGAAAACGAGAGGCATCGGAATTCTCGTTACCGACCACAATGTACGAGAGACTCTCGCCGTCACGGACCGGGCTTACATCATCAGTAACGGAAGAATATTCCGGGCCGGGTCGCCGGAGTCGCTGGGCCATGATCCTGAAGTGCGGCGGATTTATTTAGGTGAAAACTTCTATTTGCCACCAAGCCTCGCAAGCTGAAGCGGACTCCGGTCTACGCGTGATGCTGGGAAAAGCTCGGGTTTCCCCTATCTTGAGGGCACCGTTTCCGGTGTTAAACTGAGAACCACATGAGTTCGCTTTCGCAGCGTCTGCACCTAGGTGTGCAGCAGAAGCAGATACTCACACCAGGCCTGGTGCAGATGGTCACTGTCCTTCAGCTCAATCGAATGGAGCTGAAAGACATGATCACCAACGAGATTGCGGAGAACCCCGTTCTCGAAGAAGCAGGCGAGGCCGGTGAAGAATTAACGCCCGGCGAAGTGCAGTCTCTGCTCGAACGGGAGCGAACCGCGGATCCCGCCGATCCGGCAACTTCTCTGGGTTCCGAGCTCAGCCAGCCGTCGTCTCCCTTCGACTTTACAGGCGAAGCGCCAACAGATATGGAGGGCGGCGTCCTCGATCCGGCAACTCTCGACGCGTCCCCGGCTGCTGTTGCGGTTGATGTCCCTAAACCGGAAACGACAGACCCCTTCGACGAAATTGATTTCGGCAGTTTCTTCGATGACTACCTGGATCCGGGATTCAAGAGTCCTGCATCCGAATCGTTCGAGAAACCTTCGTTCGAGACCTTCTTATCCTCGCCCGTGACTTTGGGCGACCATCTGCAGAGTCAGTTGAGTATTGCGCTGATGCCACCCGGAGTTCGGGAGGCCGCGAACACCATCATCGGTAATCTGGAAGACTCTGGTTACCTTGCGATTCCACTGGAAGAGATCGCGCTGAGCGAAGGCTTATCGCTCGATGATTTAAAAGCGGGTCTCAAAGCTGTCCAATCACTCGATCCAAGTGGAATCGGCGCAACCAACCTTCGGGAGTGCCTCCTCCTTCAACTGGAAGCTCGCGGATCCCGTGACAGCGTGGCTTGGACAATTGTTCACGACCACTTGAAACTTCTCGGAGCTCGACAGATCACTCAGCTCGCGAAGGTGATGGGCCGGCCGATGGAGCACATCCAGATTGCCCTCAACGTCATTCGCCATCTAGACCCGGAACCGGGTTCGCGTTTATCGAGTCAAGGCGCGAAACAGGTTGAACCTGACGTTTACATCTACAAAGATGGCGATGATTACGTCATTACGCTGAATGATGACGATGTGCCGGTTTTGCGCCTGAACGGCGAGTACAAGCGCATGGTTGACCGCGAGCTTGAACCGAACAAGGACATCAGGAACTACGTCAAAGAGCGGTACGCCTCTGCTCTGCAGCTTATAAAAAATATTGAGCAGCGTAAGCAAACCATTCTTCGCGTTTGCCATTCGATTGTGCGCCGGCAGGGCGAGTTTCTCGAAGACGGCCTTGATTTTCTGAGACCGATGATGATCAAGGAAGTGGCTGAAGAGATCGGAGTCCATCCCTCTACCGTGAGCCGCGCCGTTGCGAATAAGTACGCCCATACGCCGCAAGGTGTTTTTGAACTGCGCTACTTCTTTTCCGAAGGCGTGCAGGGTCCTTCAGGAAGTGATACGCCGCTACTGATCGTGAAGCGTCGAGTGAAGAAGATGATCGAAGAGGAAGACACTGCTCACCCACTGACCGATGAACAGATTACTGCCCGCCTGCAATCGGAGGGCATTCAAGTCACACGGCGCACTGTGGCTAAGTATCGCGAAGACATGAAAATTCCTTCGACACATCAGCGCCGCGTACGCGCCTAATAAGCGATATCATTGCAAGCTTCTGACCTATCGGAAAGGACCGATCGTAGAGGCATTTATGAAGCTGATCTACTCCGGAAAAACAAGAGAATTCACACCTGAGCTAGAGGCGAAAATATTAACCAAGCTCTCCAAATTAAGTAAGGTAGCGGAGCAACGAGGAGAACGCGAAGTTCACTTCGTTCATCAGATGGAGCGGCATCTCCATAAGGTCGAGTTCCTGATGAATTTCTACGACCATCCTCTGGTCGGAGAAGGGCAGGACGGAGATCTGGCCGTCGCGCTCACGCAAGCCGCCGAGAAACTGGAGAAACAGCTACTCAAGCAGCGCGACCGCTGGCGTGACACTCACCGCGACGCAAAGAGCGTTCGCTCCGGAAAAGAAAATTGGGACGGCACGCAGGCTGCGGCTACCCCGGGGGCAGAGGGGGCGGAACCGGTGAAGGCCGGCCTGAACGGAACCGTGCGTAAGCCGAAAGTGTTCCGGGTGAACTACGACGAAGATCGCAAACCCATGACTCTCGCAGAGGCGCTGCTTGAGATCGACGGCACTGATTATGTCGTTTTCCGGAACTCCGATCGCAATTGCCTGTCGGTACTGATCAAGCGCGCCGATGGGAATTTCGACCTGGTTGAGTAGTGCCGGTCTCTTCGCTTTGTAGACTCTTCGAAGCGTTTCGGCTATCCTCGGAATTCTATGCCGAAATCTGTCGAGAAGATTGAGATTTCTGCAACGCCGCCAAAGACCAAACCGCGTAGCGGATCTGGTCATCATAACGGGCACGAGCGGTTCCGGAAAGCTCACCGCGCTCAAGGCCTTCGAAGATTGCGGCTTTTACGCCGTCGACAATCTTCCGATCGCGCTCGTGCCGAAGTTTGCAGACCTCACGCTCGATTCGAAGAGCCACAAACGTTCGGCGCTCATCATCGACATCCGGGAAGGAGAGGAGCTCAGCAGGTTCCCAAAGATTTACGCTTCGGTTAAGAAGCGAGTCAACTCGACAATCGTTTTTCTCGACGCCGAAGATGACATCCTGCAACGCAGGTTCAGCGAAACCAGGCGGCCTCATCCGCTGGGTGCGGAATCAACCGTGGTGGGCAGCATTCATGCCGAGCGGGAGCAACTGGCCCCCATCCGTTCGCTTGCGGATCTGTATATCGATACCTCGAAGCTGAACGTTCACGAACTGCGGCGGCAGATTACCGAAAAGTTTCAGGATGCGAAAGACCCGGCCAGCATTGTTGTGTATATCAACAGCTTCGGGTTCCGTTATGGCGTACCGCCGGACAGCGATCTCGTGTTTGATGTTCGCTTTCTACCTAATCCGAATTACATTCCTGAATTCAAAAATCTGACCGGGCGTCATCCCAGCGTTGCTCGCTATATCCGCTCGTTTCCGCAAACGGTGGAGTTCATCAACCGGATTTCAGACCTGCTGATTTATCTTTTGCCCCACTACATCCGGGAAGGAAAGAGCTATCTCACTATCTCGTTCGGCTGCACAGGCGGTCACCACCGCTCGGTACTGATTGCCAGTGAGATCAACAAGCGTTTGAAGAAAGCCGGTTTCAAGAGCAAGGAACGGCACCGCGATGCTCAGCGGAACTGATCGTCTTAGGGCCAATCAACAGACGTTTTCTACAGCACGGGGAAAAGCGTCCGGATCTCTCTCTTCGGGTGGCCCGTCCACGCACTCCAGATCCTTCTCGATCGCGACCGTCAGGACGGATCTTCCGGCGGGCAGGTCGAAGTAAAGCCCAATCTGCTCGCCTCCGGCCCAATCGTTCACGAGTTCCTGCGGAGCGAGCACAGAGATGTTGCCGGCTGCGTAGTTCGCTTGCGCAGCATGTTCCCGGAAAGCTTGCAGCGTATAAGTCATCCGCGCGTTGCCCGGGAAAAGGATCTCCTCCGTCACCGCAGCTCCGGATGCAAGACTTTGTACTTCGCGCTGATTGACACGAAGACGCAGGCTATTCTTTCGAAAACGCAGCTTCACTACTCTTAGTTTATCCGCCACTCACCGGCGTAAGCATTGAATCTGTCGCCGCGAACGAAGCCCACAAGAGTGACTTCGTACGCGCGTGCTGTTTCAATCGCGAGGCTTGAGGGAGCTCCCACCGTGGCGATCATCTGACCGCCCGCAACAACAACCTTGTGGACCAGTTCGAAGCTGCTCCGGCTGGTCATAAAGACGATCTTCTCACCGAGAGGAAGAAGATCCTCCAGAACGCACCAGCCGAGGAGCTTATCGAGTGCATTGTGCCGTCCCACATCCTCGAACACCTGCAAGATCTCTCCTGAGCTGGTGGTTAGCGCGGCGGCGTGCAGACCGCCTGTCCTCGAGAATGCTTGCTGGTGTTGAAGAAGAGCCTCGGGCAGCTTCGAAAGAATACTGGAATCAACTGTCATGCTCCCCTGCGCTTCTTGCTTAAACGGTCGCTGAATGTTCTCCAGGCTGCGTTGCCCGCAGACTCCGCAGCTCGAGCTGATGTAGTTCGCCCGCGCCAGACGCCAACCCTCCGCGTCGACATGTTTTGCCAACTCCGCGACGATTTCATTCGAAGGGGGGACGCCCAAGTGGCGCACCTCAATGAACATCGCGCCGGTTGCGGATTACCCCCTCGGACAACAGGGAGCCCAGCATCAGCTCCCGGTCGTGCCCAGGCGTTCTCATCGTCAGTCCGAGGCTTTGGACTGCAGGCGCGTCTTTGAACCAATACACCAGCCGGCGATCAAGCGGCTCTTCGACGGCAACGCTATCGGAGACAGTCGTACCGCGGGACTGGTTTATCCGTCGAACCGGGAACTCTCTGGTCGCCGGCTGTTCATTGCTCTCCATTGGCGGGTCCGGAAGAACTTTAGAACCACTCCTCTGCGCTATCTTGATCGCAAGCTCTATGCAGGGTGTTAGTCATGTCGAGTTGCTGTTACTGGCGCTCCTTCTCTTAATTGCCGCGTTCGCAGTGATCGCGAAATGGCTAACCACGCCTTATCCGATCATCCTGGTAATTGGCGGTCTTCTTCTCAGCTTAATTCCAAGAGCGCCGCACGTTGTCCTCAACCCGTCCGTGGTCTTCTTTGTGTTTCTGCCGCCTCTGTTGTTCTCCGCGGCATTTCAGACATCCTGGCGGGAATTCCGGCGCAATCTTCCGAGCATCCTGATGCTCGCCTTCGGGCTGGTGGCCTTCACTGTTTTTGGCGTCGCGGCCGGTATTGGATGGATCGTACCAGGTTTCGATTGGAGGCTGGGGCTGGTGCTTGGCGCGGTGGTTGCCACTACTGATCCTATTTCGGCGACCGCGACGGCTCGACGCTTAGGCATACCTCAAATCATTACCGATCTGCTCGAGGCCGAGAGCCTGGTGAACGACGGCAGTGGTCTGGTGGCGCTGAAATTTACCGCTGCGCTTGTGATTACCGGGGAGACACCAACGGTGCTCGAAGGTGCAGGAGAGCTCCTTATATCTGATCCTCTTCGGTACGGCGATTGGATTGTGTGTAGGACAGGTTGTCCGGTTTGTGCAGAGCAAAATCTCCGAAGCATCCATCGAAATTACGATTAGCCTGATCACACCGTACATCGCGTATCTCACAGCGGAAAGCGCCCATTGCTCGGGGGTGATGGCCACCTTAGCTTGCGGCATTTTCCTCGGGCGCAGGAGTTCAGGCTTTTATTCGCTGAATGCGCGCATCGACTCTACTGCGGTCTGGCGGACCCTCGATTTCGTACTGAACGGGTTCGTCTTTCTCGTGCTCGGTTTGCAGTTGCCCACGATCCTCGCCGAGATTCGAGGCATGAGCGCCTCGGGCTTGCTATGGAGAGCAAGCGTTTTCACCCTTCTTGTCATTCTGCTCCGGATGATCTGGGTATACCCGAGCGCCTGGCTGGTTCAGCGATTCACAAAATCAGGCAAACGTGCATCGGCCATCTTGTTTTCGCCCCGGGCCATCTTCGTCGTGGGCTGGTCCGGAATGCGCGGCGTGTTGGCACTTGCTGCCGCGTTCTCGCTGCCTGAGACTCTGGACAACGGAACACCGTTTCCGCATCGAGATCTGATCATATTCTTCACGTTCTGCGTTATTTTCGTTACGCTGGTTGTGCAGGGGCTCAGCCTACCTCCGATCATTCGCCGCCTGGGCCTGGGTGGCACGGCGGGCGCGGAGGAAGAGGAACAGATGGCGAGGCGCGAGATGATCACGGCCGCCTTGAGCGAGCTCGAAAAGATCAGGGAATCCAGTTCCGATGACGAGGATGTAACGTTTGATCAACTGAACGGGTTTTACCAGAGACGGTTGGCGCTGCTCGGGCAAGGAGAGGATTCCGTTTCCCATTCGCCATCGCGAGCGCAAGTAGCGCGGCACGAGGAGATTGCGCAACACCTTCGGTCAATGGAACGAAACGTAGCACTCCAGCTCAGAAATGAGAACAAGATTCATGATGAGGTGTGGAGACATCTTGAGCGCGAGCTCGATCTCCTGGATGCGCGATTCCATCCTTAAACACACGCTCAAGATGGTACGGATTCCCGCAGTGGAAGCAATCTCGGCCTGTTTGTCCTTATTCAGCGTTTCGGATTAAGGGATCCTTGTTGGTGCCTTTCGCGGACGACCACGCTCTTACGGGATTTCACCAAAGTCAGTGGATCGCTCGCACGAGCTTTTGCCAAACGCCAGAACCTCACTGCGAAACGCCGGATTAAGGCCGGCACTATGGAAGAGGTCCTGTCCGATCTCCCGGAAAGTGATTCTTCCAGCAGTTCGTCAACACCTGGCACGTTCTGCATCAACAGTGTCAACCTGAAGTACAACCCGGTCTTGAAGCCCGAAGGGCAGAGCTGCGAATGCCTCATCACGGCACCTCCGCAGACTTTCACGCCGTTCAATGTGACTGTGAGTTCCTGCTCTGTTGGAAGTTGAAACGGCACCAGGATCCCAAGTCCGTAGATTGAAACGTCGAAAGTTGTCCCGAGAACGGAGTGCCACTGGCTCGCCGAGTCGAGCCACCGGATCTCAACAGGAGCGTCGAAAGCATGCCGCTTACCCTCGCGAATCTGGAATTGTTTCGACATTTAACCTTCGTATCGGAGGAGTGAATTCTAGCGGCACCAAAGCCGATCCATGACGAAGTGGTAGTGGTTCCAACTACAGCTTTTTCTCTTCTTCACGGTTGAATGGATGATTTTCGGAGGATCTACATGAGGTTCCGTGGATTGCCAAGCGATTCAAGGCAACACAGAAGCGGCTAAGTTTTATCCAAGCCGGAATTTATCGATCATGTGGCTGGATCTCGGCTTCAACCATAACCAACTGAGGAAGTTGGTTGCGGGGGCAAGATTTGAACTTGCGACCTTTGGGTTATGAGCCCAACGAGCTACCTGACTGCTCCACCCCGCACTTGCATAATAACATCCCGTTTAAAGATTTCCGGCCTTCATCCATTCCGCGTATTTACCTCGGAAATCCGCCGGTTTGACGGCCCTTGCACACGTAACGATTACAGTAGAGTGAGTACAAGAAAAGGAGGCCGGGCGCCTGTTCGCTGCTTATGCCTGCCCGTCTCACGAGAAAACGAACAACTGCATCGGCCAAGGTCGCGACTGGGCTCCATTTAGATTCGCCCGAGGCCTACCTTAATCCTCATCTCAGCTTGTTAGCCTTTCAAAAACGGGTGCTCGACGAAGCTAAGGATGAGGCTTGCCCGTTACTCGAACGCGTCAAGTTCATTTCCATCCTGGGCTCGAACATGGACGAGTTCTTCATGGTCCGTGTTGCCGGACTCTGGCAGCAGATTGAGACCCGGACAACCGAGATCAGCCTGGACGGAAGATCGCCCAGCGAGCAACTGGAATTGATCCGTCACAAGGTGACGAGGCTCACGTCCGAGATCTATTCGTTCTGGCGGGACGATATCATGCCGGCACTTCGGGAGGCTGGTATCCAGATCCTTTCTCTTGAAGAACTGAACCCGCAACAAACGACGGCCGTTGACGATTACTTTCGACGGGTCGTTTATCCGGTATTGACACCGCTGGCCGTTGATCAGGGCCGACCCTTTCCACACATCTCTAATCTCAGCCTGAATATTGCCGCTACCGTCAAGAATGGGGATGGAGAGCCGCACTTTGCGCGCATAAAAGTCCCGGATTCGCTACCGCAATTGGTGCCGCTGCCGTCACAGGCCGGCGAGCTTCCTTTTATTTGGCTCGAACAACTGATCATCTCGAATCTGCGAATGCTCTTTCCGGAGATGGAAGTTCTCCAGGCAGATTTCTTCCACCTTACGCGTGACGCCGAACTGGCGATTCAGGAATTAGAAGCCGATGACCTGCTCGAGAGTATTCAGGAAGCAGTGTGGCGGCGGCGCTTCAGAGATGCCGTTCGTCTGCAGATCAACACCGGAATGCCGCAGCAACTCGTCGAGCTTCTAACGAGCAATCTCGAGCTGGATCAAAACGATGTCTACAGAATCGATGGCCCTCTCGATCTCAGCCGCGTGCGGGCGCTCCTCAATATCGATCGACCGGCGCTGAAAGACAAGCCGTTCATCCCTTCCGTACCTAAAGGATTCACTACCGGCACAGGGGCGGACATGTTCGCCAGCATTCGTGAGTCGGACGTCCTGCAACATTACCCGTACGAGTCATTTCAGCCGGTTGTCGACTTTCTTCGTGCAGCTTCCGAAGATCCTGATGTCCTCGCCATCAAGATGACTTTGTACCGCGTGGGCCGCAACTCTCCCATCGTCGATGCTTTGCTGAGCGCTAGCCAGAACGGAACACAGGTGGCGGTTCTGGTGGAGCTGAAAGCACGCTTCGATGAAGAGAGCAATATCGAATGGGCTCAGAAGCTGGAGCGCGAAGGCGTTCACGTCATCTACGGTTTACCGGGGGTCAAGGTACACGCCAAAATAGCCATGGTCGTGACGACGGGAAGGAGAAATGATTCGCCGTTACCTGCATCTGGGCACGGGCAATTACAACCCAAGCACTGCGCGAATCTACACCGATCTTGGCCTGTTCACGTCCAACGAAGAGATTGGGGCCGACGTTAGCGACCTCTTCAATTTTCTGACTGGCTACTCAGCAAAGAAGTCGTACCGGAAATTACTCGTCGCGCCGCATAGCCTTCGCTCCGGACTGGAACGCTTGATCCGCGCCGAAATTGCCCGGCACCGCGAATTCGGGGACGGCCGGCTGATCTTCAAGATGAATGCGCTGGAGGATCCCGGTATGATCCGCCTGCTTTACGAAGCGTCGCAAGCAGGTGTAGAGATTGACTTGATCGTCCGGGGCGTCTGCTGCCTGCGTCCTGGTGTTCCCGGGCTAAGCGAGACCATTCGCGTGCGCAGCATTATCGGCCGGTTCCTCGAGCACAGCCGTATCTACTACTTCCATAACGGCGGTGATGAACTCGTGTTTGCCGGCAGTGCGGATCTGATGCCGCGAAACCTGAACCGCCGCGTCGAGGTGCTATTTCCAGTCGAGGATCCCCGCCTCGTCCGACGCTTACGGGATCGCATCCTGGCCAAGCAGTTGGAGGACGAAGCCGGCGCGCGCATCATGCAAGCGGACGGAACTTACACGCGGGTTAAAAGGCAGCCTGGTAAGCGGCTTCTTAATAGCCAGGCCTGGTTCTTGAAACGGCACGAGGCGTAATTGGCATTCAGGCAGAGTAACGGTTACTACTGTCTTACCTCCGAATGAACACATTCAATCTGGGACGGCTGTTTGCACTCTGGTGTGCACTCATGTTGTCTCTTCCGCTTGGCATCGTCTGGCTACGCCCTGATCTTGCGGAGGATCATCGACTCGCGGCAGCGATGAAGCTCGCCGTACTTCTTGCATTCACTTGTGCGGCAGGATTAGTCGTGGCTTTAGTTGTGGCTCGCCGTTGGTCTACGCGCTTGGGAGATTTCAACCGCTTTGTTGTATCGTTTCCTGCCCGGGAAACGGAACTGCCAACCACGGGCCCGCCGGAAATCGAAGGCCTCGCGAGAAGCATGCACGGCATGGCCGGGCGGGTACGTTCGATCGTCGAACAGGCCAACCTGGAAGCGTCAAGACGGGACACCGTTCTGGCTTGTATGGCCGAAGGAGTTCTGGCGGTTGATCACCAGCTTCGCGTGATTTTCTGCAACGACGCCTTCGCTCGAGCGTTTCGAACCCGCATCCCTACCCGGGAAGGCATCTGGCTTTACGAACTGGTGCGAGAACCACTCCTGCGAGAGATACTGGAGCACGTCTTAAAAGGAGTGTCGAGCGAAACCGGGCGCTTTCAATTGCCAAGCGCGGAAGGCCGCTGGTTCGAAGCCCGTGCGCTCCCGTTTGGATCCTCTCGTAGCGGCGGCGCCGTGATTGTGCTCCACGATATTACGGACATTCAACGTCAGGAGCAGTTGCGAAAGGACTTTGTCGCCGATGTATCGCACGAGCTGCGGACGCCACTAGCGGCGATACGGGGTTATGCCGAAACTCTTCTCGATGGCGGGCTTGAAGATCAGGAGAACAATCGCCGCTTCCTTCAGATCATCTTGTCGCACACGATTCGCTTGAACGATATCGCCTCTGATCTGCTTGTGCTCTCTGAACTCGACTCTGAAACAGGTCCGGCTCCGGCAGCAAGCCCCGTCTCGATTCTCGACGTCTTCGAATCAGCGGCTAATACTGTTGCGACAGCCGCAAGATTGCGAGATATACGAATCGACGGCACCGCATGTGAAGACCTCACCGTGTTGGGGCTGCGCTTCCGCCTCGAACAGGTTCTCGTCAATCTGTTGGATAATGCGGTCAAATTCAACCGCCCCGGCGGTGAAGTCAGAGTTGAATGCAGAAGCACCGGACAAGACCGGGTCGAAATCTCTGTTAGCGATACGGGTATGGGTATACCCAGCGGCGACACCGGCAAGATCTTCGAGAGGTTCTATCGTGTGGATAAGGCGAGATCGAGACCCGCGGGCGGCACAGGGCTGGGGCTTCCAATTGTAAGAGAAATCGTGAGCCGGATGGGCGGAACAATCACCGTTGAAAGCCAGCTTGGGCGCGGCTCAAAGTTCATCGTCACTCTGCCCGGCTTTGAGAAGAGAGGTAACGAGACTGATGCATGATCGCCAGAACATCTCGTCCGGCGGAAAATGGGAAGCTCTTGTCGGTTACAGCCGGGCAGTGCGCGTGGGAAGTCGAGTCAGCGTCAGTGGCAGCACGGCCGCGGACAGCGAAGGCAACGTTGTTGGACCGAACGATGCGTATGCGCAAACAGTGCAGGCAATTCTGAATATCCAAAGCGCTTTGAAAGAAGCGGGGGCAACACTCGACAATGTTGTGCGCACGCGGATGTTTGTCACTGATATCTCGAGGTGGCAGGAGTATGGTCGAGCGCACGGCGAGTTCTTCGGCAGTATTCGCCCTTGCGCCACCATGGTCGAAGTTCGCGCTCTGATCCACCCAGCCATGCTGATCGAAATCGAAGCGGACGCGGAACTTTAAACCTGTTCTGAATAATCTCTCGCTTCATGCGCTATCCTCTTCCTTCTATGAGATGGATCCTGCCGGGTATATTGTTTTGCTCGCTCGCTATTCATGCGCAAACAGCGGCCACCGTCATTAAGGCTGCGCGTCTTTTCGATGGCAAGCGTGACACGCTTGTACAGCCTGGACTCATAGTGGTTCGAGGGAACAAGATCGAGTCGGTCGGCGGGACTGCTCCGGCTGGAGCGACCGTGATCGACCTTGGCGATGCAACGCTGCTGCCTGGTTTCATCGACGCCCATACGCATCTGACGATGGCCTTTAATCCCGACTATAACGGCGAACGCCTGGCTGAGTTGAGCCGCACGATTCCGGAACAGGCAATCCGTGCTTCAGAGAATGCCCGGAGAACATTGATGGCGGGTTTCACCACGGTTCGCGATGTCGGTTCTTCCGACTTCATCGATGTTGGACTGCGCAACGCGATTAACGCCGGCGTAGTGCCCGGCCCGCGGATGCTTGTGGCTGTACACGCCCTGGGGTCGACCGGCGGCCATTGCGACCATAGCGATGGGTACCGGTTTGGCTTGTTCAATCACGAGACCGGGCCTGAGGACGGCGTCATCAACTCACCGGAGCAGGCCCGTTATGCGGTACGGTTCAATATCAAATACGGCGCAGACGTAATCAAGACGTGCGCTACCGGAGGGGTGCTTTCGCCAACGGATGAGGTGGACGTACCTCAACTCTCTCAGGCGGAATTGGATGCACTCGTCAATGAAGCGCATACACTACGAAAGAAAACGGCAGCCCACGCGCACGGGCCCGAAGGCGCTAAACGTGCCATTCGCGCCGGTATTGATTCCATCGAACACGGTACGTTCCTCGACGATGAAGCACTCCGCATGATGCGCGAGAAGGGAACCTACCTGGTTCCAACTCTCGCCGTGCGAAGCGGCATAGCGGAATCGAAGTTCCCGCCCCTGGTTCAACAGAAAGCAGATCTGGCGATAAAGAGCCAGGATGCGATGGTGCGCCGGGCCTTGAGCATGGGCGTAAAGATCGCGCTCGGTACGGACGCCGCAGTATATCCGCACGGCAACAATGCCCTTGAGTTTGTATTGATGGCGGCCGACGGGATGACACCGGCGCAATCCTTGAAGGCAGGTACGAGCGTAGCGGCCGATCTGCTCGGCATCTCCGAAAAGATTGGCACCTTGGAAGCGGGCAAAGAAGCCGACGTAGTTGCTGTGCCAGGAAATCCACTCAATGACATCAAGGAGACGCAGAGCGTGTTCTTTGTCATGAAGAGCGGAACCACGTACCGGAACAGCCGTCAGACGCCGTAGTACTGAAAGCTTCGTCGGACCCAAGCTACAAAAAACGCAAACGGTACGGGTTAACGTCTTTGTAACACGCCTGTAACCCGCGATTATTTCATTCTTCGGATACTGGGGAAGTACTGGTTTCTTCTCCGAATCGATCCGCAACCGGGTCCCGGAGACTCAGTCAAGACACTCGATGCTCCGTAGCACCAAGGCCTCAACGATGACAAGCTCCGATCGGCATATAACAAAATTCTCACTCTTCTCTTTTGCAGCTCTTGCTTTCTCTCTGACTCAGCCAGTCTTAGCCCAGGTATCACTCACCGGCGCAGGCGCTACCTTTCCGGCTCCCATTTACCAAAAGTGGTTTAACTCATACCAGAGCATCGGCAAAGCTCAGATCAACTACCAGGCGAATGGTTCGGGCGGCGGTATCAAAGCTGTTACCGAAGGCACAGTGGATTTCGGCGCTAGCGATATGCCGATGACAGACGAGCAGCTAAAGGAGTACAAGAGCAAACATGGTTTCGATGTGTTAATGCTTCCCACCGTTCTCGGCGCGGCAGTTCCGGTTTATAACTTGCCCGGTGTGTCCCAGGAATTGAACTTTACGCCGGAAGCTCTTGCCGGTATCTACCTCGGCAAAATCCAGAATTGGAACGACCCGGCCATTGCGAAGGCCAACCCCGGAGTGAAATTGCCGAACACAAAGATCGTCGTGATCCATCGCTCAGACGGAAGTGGAACAACGTTTTGCTGGACAGATTATCTTTCGAAAGTCAGCCCCGAGTGGTCATCGAAAGTCGGAAAGAACACGTCCGTCGATTGGCCCACCGGACTTGGCGCGAAAGGGAACGATGGCGTGGCTGGATTGATCAAACAGCAACCGGGCTCGATCGGGTATGTCGAATTGATCTACGCGGTGAAGAACAAGCTTCCTTACGGAAAGGTGAAGAACAAAGCGGGAGAGTTCCTCAAGGCTGACCTCGCCTCGGTCACCGCAGCCGCCTCCGGTCTCAAGAGCTATTCCCGACGATTACCGCATGTCCATTACCGACTCTGCTAACAAGGGCGCTTATCCGATATCGACGTTCACATGGTTGCTGGTTCCTTCCAAGTTCTCCGACGCCGCAAAGAGAAATGCGATGACCGGTTTTCTGAAATGGGCAGTAACGGACGGACAAAACTCGGTCGAAGCGCTGTCCTACTCTAAGTTGCCGGCCGCGATTGTGGCGAAAGAACAAAAGACCATCGCCTCGATACACTAATCTAAGACTGCGGTCGCAGCGTCTCTTCGATTCCATGGCCAGCTCAACATATTCCGCCGGAAGCCCACAGCTTCGCCTGGCCGGTTTCTCGCGAAGAATCAGGGCCTGGGATGAAGCGGCGTATTTGGCAACCCTGGGGTCGGCTGTCTTGATCCTTGCGATTGTTGGTTTGATCGTGTTCGAGTTGTGGATCAGTTCCCAGCCAACGATCAGAACGTTCGGTTGGAGCTTTCTGACGAGTTCGCGATGGGATCCAAACAGCGGGAAGTTCGGAGCCCTGCCATTCATCTACGGTACTTGCGTCACATCGTTTCTGGCGCTGTTGATTGCCGTTCCTTTCGGTGTGATGGCGTCGGTGTTTCTCGCCGAACTCGCCCCGCCGCGGCTTTCGAACATACTTACGTTTTTGATCGAACTCCTTGCAGCCGTTCCCAGCGTTATCTATGGCCTGATAGGAATTTTTGCGCTGCTTCCCATGATCCGTGCCTACCTGGCGCCGTTTCTGACTGGGGCATTCGGTTTCCTGCCGTCTATTCCAGGGAGACTTTTACGGCGTTAGCTTTCTTTCGGCGGGTCTTGTCCTATCCATCATGGTTGTTCCGTTCATCATTTCGGTCTCGCGGGAGGTACTTCTGGCTGTACCTGTCGAGCAACGCGAAGCGGCCCTGGCGCTTGGCACGACGAAGTGGGAAACAACGTGGCAGATCGTGATACCGAATGCAAAGGTCGGAATCATCGGATCGGTTTTTCTTGCTTTGGCCCGCGCCCTTGGCGAAACCATGGCGGTGACCATGGTGATCGGCAATACGCCCAAGATCTCCGCATCGCTGCTTGCGCCGGGCTACTCGATCGCCGCGGTCATTGCGAATGAATTCGCAGAGGCGAGCGGCGATCTTTACATCTCATCGCTGATTTTCCTCGGCCTGGTTCTTTTTGGCCTGACGATCGTAATCAATGCTCTCGCACGCGTCCTGATTCTTACGACAACCAGAAGGGGCGCATAGTTATGGTCATGGCCATCTCGCCTGGGCGTAAGTTCGTCAACGCACTTATGCTGTCGTTCTCGGGCCTTTGCACTGTGATTGTCATTGGCGTACTCTTTTTCATCCTCGGCTATCTGCTCTTCCACGGAGCGCGATCACTGAACCTGCACTTCTTCACTAGCCTTCCGAAACCTTCGGGCGAAACCGGCGGGGGTATGGCCAACGCCATTGTGGGCAGTTTCAAAGTGCTCACGGTTGCCACCATGATCGGCGTTCCCTTGGGATTCCTCGCGGGCGTTTACCTTGCGGAATACAGCGGCAAAACATTTGCGTTCATGTTCCGGTACGTCATCGATCTTTTGAACGGCGTGCCGTCGATTGTGATCGGGATCGTCGCCTATGCGGTTGTCGTCAGGCCGATGAAGCACTTCTCGGCGTTGGCGGGAGGCGTAGCTCTAGGCATCATGATGATTCCTATTGCGGTTCGTACCACAGAGGAGTTCCTCCGCGCCGTTCCTAATTCCCTCCGCGAAGGGTCCCTGGCACTCGGGGCTACCAAAGCGAAAACTATCTTCTCGGTTGTGGTGCCCGCTGCAATGTCGGGACTGATCTCGGGCCTCATGCTGAATCTGGCGCGAGTCGCCGGCGAAACAGCACCTTTGTTATTCACAGCGCTCGGCAACATGTTTTGGAGCCGGGGCTGGATGGCACCTATCGCAACTCTTCCGGTCATGATCTACAACTATGCGATCTCTCCGGAAGAAGATCTTCATCAACAAGCCTGGGCCGCAGGGTTCGTGCTGCTCGCGCTTGTCTTCTCTGTTAACGTAACTGCGAAAATGATAGTGATGAGGGGATCAGCAGCAGCCTCTCGGAGATAATGTGGCAACTCCCAGACAACAGGTCGTGAAAGAAGCGGAGCTTCCGAGCACCATGCCGTACGAGGTACCGAAGGATTCCGCTCGATGCAAGCTCGACGTCAAGAATCTCAACTTCTACTACGGGTCTTTTCAGGCCCTTCACGACATCAGGATCGACATCTCCCGAAATAAGATCACCGCTTTCATAGGGCCTTCGGGCTGCGGGAAATCGACCTTTCTCCGGACCATGAACCGCATGAACGAAACGGTTCGAAACACGAGAGTAGAAGGCGAGATCCTTCTCGATGGCGAAAACATCCTGGACATGGACGTCACCAATGTTCGTCGCCGCGTCGGGATGGTATTTCAAAAATCGAATCCCTTTCCGAAAACGATTTTCGACAACGTTGCTTACGGGCTTCGAGTGAATGGCGTCCGGAGCCAATCCCTGGTGGATGAAGCGGTACAGAAGAGTCTGGAACACGCGGCGCTTTGGACCGAAGTAAAAGACAAGCTGAATAAGCCGGCCAGCGCCCTCTCAGGCGGGCAGCAACAACGCTTGTGCATTGCGCAGAGCTTTGGCCGTAGAGCCGGAAGTTCTGCTGCTCGACGAACCATGCTCGGCTCTCGATCCTATTGCGACCCGCAAGATCGAAGAATTGCTCTTTGAAATCAAATCATTGACCACCGTTGTGATTGTCACGCATAACATGCAACAGGCGGCGCGCCTGGCGGACTACACTGGATTTTTCCTCATGGGCAAGCTGATCGAGTTCGACGATACTCGTAAGATCTTCCAAAATCCCAGCGTGAAAGAAACAGAGGATTACGTCACGGGCAGGTTCGGATAAGAGTTGGTTTCTGCGAAAGCGCATAAGGAGCAAATTTGCGTCACTTTGATCAAGAGTTGGAACAGCTAAAAGCCAAGCTCCTCGAAATGAGCGCACTCGTTGAGAGTGCTATTTACCGCAGCGTGCAAGGCGTGGTTGAGAAGAACGCAGCTCTCGCCGAACAAGTGATGAAGAACGAGGCGCGTATCAACCAGCTCGAGATCGAGGTGGATGATCTCGCCATCAGCTTGTTGGCTCTTCAGGCGCCGCTTGCCGCCGATCTCCGCCTGGTCACTGCCGCTATCAAAATCAACAACGATCTGGAACGCATGGGCGATCTATCGGTGAGCATCGCTCAAAGCGCGTTGGCGCTGATGCAGGAGCCTGTCATCCGGCCATCCATCGATATCCCGCACATCGCCGGCCTTGCGCAGGGAATGGTCCGGAAGGCTCTCGACGCCTTTGTGAACCGCGATCCCGAGCTCGCCCGGAGCGTTCTTGCTTCAGACGATGCCGTGGACAACATGCGCACCGCCAGCTATCACGAGCTGATCAGCTTCATGGAAAAGAATCCAAACCAGATCTCGCAAGCGCTGTATCTGCTCTCGACTGTGCGTAATCTTGAGCGGATTGCTGACCACGCCACCAATATCGCCGAAGATGTTCTTTTTCTCGTGAAGGGCATCGACGTACGCCACCATAACGAAGAACGGTCTACGATTTACCAGACCTGAAGCCGGGCTCTAGCTCAGCCGAGTTTTGCTTTTAGAACTTCGTTTACAGCGGCAGGATTAGCCTGTCCGCGGCTCGCTTTCATCACCTGACCCACAAGGAAACCGAGTAGGGCCGTCTTGCCGCTCTTATACTGTTCCACCTGCTTCGGATTGGCGCTGATGACCTGGTCTGCCAGTGCTTCCAAAGCGCTCGAGTCAGAAATCTGGCGCAGACCTTCGCGATCCATGATAGTGGCGGCAGAGTCTCCGGATTCGAACATCTTCGGCAGGATCTCTTTTGCGAGTTTGCCGGATAGTTCACCAGTTCCGATCAGCTTCACAAGCTCTCCGAGATGTTGTGCGCTGACCGGAGAAGTCGAGAGATCCTTCCCGGCGGCTTTCAACAGTCCCATGAGATCGCCAACCACCCAGTTCGCGGTCGTTCTGCCGTCTCCGCTCACCGCCGCTGCCTGCTCGAAGTAGTCACCGGTGGCTCGCTCGACCGTCAAGACCTGCGCATCGTATTCACGCAGTCCGTAAGTGGTTACAAAGCGCTCCCGGCGATCCGTCGGCAGTTCCGGCAATCGCGACTTCACTTCATTCAGCCAGTGCTCACTGACACGCAAAGGGACGAGATCCGGTTCGGGAAAGTAGCGGTAATCATGCGCCTGCTCTTTGCTGCGCATTCCGACCGTTCTGCCGGTTTCCACGTTGTAAAGGCGGGTTTCCTGCGTTACCGATCCGCCGGATTCAATCAACTCGATCTGTCGTTCGATTTCATATTCAACCGCAAGCTTCAGGAACCGGAACGAGTTCAGGTTCTTGATCTCGGCTTTCGTTCCGAACTTTTCTGCGCCTCGAAGCCGAACGGAGACGTTTGCATCGCAACGCAACTGCCCCTTCTCCATGTCGCAATCGGAGACGCCCACGTATTGGATCATCTGTTTGAGTTCGGTCACATAAGCGTATGCCTCATCCGACGACCGCATATCCGGCTCACTCACGATCTCGATCAGCGGGGTTCCGGATCTGTTCAGATCCACATAGGTATAGCGATCCGAATCCTTGAACCCGTCGTGGATGCTTTTGCCCGCGTCGTCTTCCATGTGAACGCGAGTGACACCGATGCGCTTCTTGCCCCCAGGTAGCAAGATGTCCACGTATCCGTGTTCGGCGAGAGGCTGATCGTATTGTGAGATCTGGTAACCCTTCGGAAGATCCGGATAGAAGTAATTCTTTCGAGCGAACCGGGAGAACGGATTGATATGGCAACGTAGCGCCAGCGCCGCACTCATGGCCGACTCCACCGCTTGACGACTCAGAACGGGCAATGCGCCAGGAAGCCCGAGACATACAGGACAGACGTTCGTGTTTGGCGCCGCTCCAAACTCCACGGGACAACTGCAGAAAATCTTGGTCTTCGTACCTAACTGGACGTGCACTTCGAGCCCGATCACAGGCTCATACTTGGTAAGAATCTCCTCAGGCACGGCAATCGCGGACATGCTCTGATTGTACGGCGCAAGCAGTGCGAGCCTCGATAGCGGCCCCATCGATATAGTGAGTTCTGTTGTGAACTCTTCCCGCCGCGCCTTTCTGCAAGGAACTGCTTTCGCTGCTGCTTCCCCGCTTCAATCTACGGCAGCCATTCCAGACCAGACTTCTTCTGATCGCGAATACTGGATCTCGCTGATGAAGCGGATCTCAGAACCCGTGCTGACCTCGCTGAGCCAACGGAAACTTAAACTCAACATGCCGGTCGAAGCTCCACATGGGAACGGGGACGATCGCAGGAAGTACACGTATCTCGAGGCGCTTGGGCGATTGCTAACAGGCATTGCGCCCTGGCTCGAGTCGGGTGAAACCAGCGGGGCAGAAGGGGATCTGCGGGTGCGCTATGCGGATCTCGCACGCAAATCCATCGCGGCCGCAGTGGATCCCGCATCGCCGGACTACATGAACTTCGAAACGGGATCACAGCCCGTTGTGGATGCCGCATTCCTGGCGCTCGGCATCCTACGGGCGCCGAAAGAGCTCTGGGAAAAACTCGACCCGACGGCAAAAAAGCAACTCGTCCGGGCATTGCAGGCAAGCCGGGTGATCAAACCGGGATTCAATAACTGGCTGCTCTTCAGCGCGACCGTTGAAGCATTTCTCGGCTTTGCCGGCGAACGTCCTGATGCGCTGCGCATCGACTACGCTGTGCGCGAACACGAAGCCTGGTACAAGGGCGACGGCCTGTACGGCGATGGGCCGCAGTTTCACTGGGATTACTACAACAGCTTCGTCATTCAACCCATGCTGCTGCAGGTTCTCGAGTCGGCCCGGCGCTGGTCTTCGTCGTGGGAGAGCTTTTATCCCGCGATATTGGCAAGAGCCAAACGGTATGCCGCTATTCAGGAGCGGCTCATTAGTCCCGAAGGAACTTTCCCGGCAATCGGCCGTTCGCTCGCGTACCGGTTCGGCGCGTTTCATCTGCTCGCGGCGATGGCATTGCGAAAGGATCTGCCGGAAGGGCTCGCACCGGAACAGGTGCGGTCCGCTCTCACAGCAGTCATGAAGCGAATGGCCGAAGCACCCGGCACGTTCGATAGAAACGGCTGGCTCCAGATCGGGTTCTGTGGCCATCAGCCATCGGTCGGGGAAGCATACATCTCGACCGGGAGCCTGTATCTATGCTCCGCTGCTTTTCTCCCGCTAGGATTGCCGGCGTCCGATCAGTTCTGGAGCGGACGGGAAAAGCCCTGGACCGCGAAGCAGATCTGGAGCGGGAAGGACGTTCCGGCTGATCACGCGCTGTCGTAGTTTCAGTGTTGCTTTCTTTGGTAAACTTGGGTCAACTATTCGGTCGCTTTATGCGATTGATGCTTCAGATTATCGAGGGTCCATGTTTGTCTCTTCTCTTAAGGCACGTCTGGGTGCTTTTGTTTGCCTGCTCGCCTTTTCGCTTCCGAGCTTGGCTCAGACCAGTTTCGGCCGCATCTCCGGCACAATAACCGATCCTGCCGGTGCGGTTCTTCCCAATGCTCCGGTTGCTATCACAAACGCCGACACGCAGGCCAAGCGCACCGTCAACACAAATGAAAGTGGATTTTACAGCGCCACAAATCTGCCGATCGGTACTTATACGGTCGAGGTTCAGCAACCGGGATTCCGGAAACAGCAGCGGTCAGGCATTCAAGTAACCGCCGACGCTCGCTTGACCGTCGATTTCGGTCTTCAACTCGGTGATGTTTCGCAGTCCGTTGAAGTGACGGCGCAAGCTGGTGAGACCATCAACACCACCTCCGGCGAACTTGCGCGGGTTATCGATACCAAGCAGGTCGCCAACCTCGCTCTCAACGGTCGAAACTACATCCAGCTCATGACGCTCGTGCCCGGCGCGGCGGTCACCAACCCTGATCAGTTCGCCGTCACAACGAGCTTGTCGGCGACTGGCCAGTCACATCAACGGTAACCGCGGCGACACCCAAAATCTTACGGTCGACGGAGCTTTCAACCTGGTCGCGGGAAGCAACGGCAGCTTGATGAACAACGTCAGCGCCGAGTTCATTCAGGAAGTGAAACTGGAGACCTCGAACTTCTCGGCAGAGTACGGCCGCATGTCAGGACCGGCATTCAACATCGTTACCAAGAACGGCACGAACGAATTCCACGGAGCTGCTTTCGAATTTTTCCGGAACGATCTGCTTGATGCCCGCAACTCCTTCGCGGCAAAAAAGACGCCGCTCCGCTTCAACGATTTCGGTTATGACTTGGGCGGCCCGATTCTCAAGAACAAGCTATTCTTCTTCGTAGGCGAAGAATGGAAGCGGCTGCGCCAGTCTGCTACACCCAGCCGGTTAACCGTGCCGTCCAGCGCGCAATTGAACGGTTTGTTTGGCAGCACCACATTGTTCTATCCGGGAACTAAGACTCCGATACCGGGCAACAATATCTCGAACATGATCACGCCGGATGGCCGAGCTATTGCCAACGTCTACCGGTTGATGTCATCTCAGGCGCAGAGCTTTACCGACGCAGCCGTATCGAACAATGTGACGCTGGCGCCCAGCAATCCCTTCGACTTTCGCGAAGACCTAGTACGCCTCGACTACACGATCAACGAGAAGAACACAGTCTACGGCCGCTGGATCCAGGATTACAACCAACTCGTGGATCCCTTCGGAACCTTCGCCGCCAGTGGAAATCTGCCGACTACGCCGACGCTCCGCATGCGTCCCGGCGAAAGCTTCCTGATTGCCGAAACATGGATACCAACGCCCCACATCGTGAACGAAGCCCGGGCAAACGCGAGCTGGGCGTCGCAACACATCCCGCCGTACGGGAACACGTGGCAGCGCAGCACGTACGGATTTCAATACAATCAGCTCTATCAGGGCGGACAATATGACGCGAACGGAATTCCGCAGGTAGCAATCACTGGTTATGCCGGATTCCAGGGACCGAACTTCGCGCTGATGTCGCCAAGCACGGACATTCAGTTCTCCGATACGATGTCGGTCACTGCGGGCAATCACCTGATCCGATTCGGAGCGGTCCTCATTCGCGATCGCGTGGATCAGAATGGCCGGCCTCCTTATCCCGGGCAGCGCTGTCTTCAATACGGGAAATAATCCGAACACAACTGGCAACGCCTTAGCGGACGCACTGCTTGGCAATTTCCAGAGCTATACGGAAGCAAGCGCAGATCCTGTCGGCTTCTTCCGCTTCACGCAACCGGAGGCATTCGTACAGGATACCTGGAAAGTGACTCCGAAACTAAGCCTTGAAATCGGCGTTCGCTATCAATACCTGCAGCCGATGTACACGACGGCGAACAACATGGCGAACTTCGATCAGACCCGATACAATCCGGCGCAGGCCGTTCGCGTCAATCCGGTCGGAGGCGTGGTCGTCCCGGGTTCCGGTAATCCCTATAACGGCTTGATTCTTGCCGGCAGCGGTGTGCCCACCGATCAGCAAGGCCGTGTTCCTGGTTCGACCGGCAGTTTCTTCCAGCAATTTCCGACCGGGGCTCCACGCGGCTTCTACAATACGGCGAACGCGTTTGGCCCCCGTTTCGGTTTCGCTTATTCGCCGGACAGCAAGACAGCCATCCGTGGCGGCTACGGAATTTTCTACAACCGCCCGGAAGGTAACCTCCTTTTCTCGCAAGTCAACGTTCCGCCAATCCTGCAAATCTCGGAATACGACAACGCTAATCTGGGGAACATCACCGGTGGTTCGGCGGCGGCGGGCGCCCTTGGAGCTATCAACGCGATCAACCCGAATCTGAAAAACACATCCACACAGCAGTACAGCTTCAGTATCCAGCGCGAATTCAGCCAAGGAATTTTGGCCGAGCTATCGTATGTTGGCAATCTGGGCCGTCACTTGCTGCGGCAGCCCAACATCAATTTCCCCAACCTTGCTCTGGTGGCTGCTAATCCGACTGCGTCGACTAACGCCTTCGTGCCCTATCTGGGCTATAGCGCTATCAATCAGTTCCAGAGCGACTCTACCTCCAACTACAACGCCTTGCAGGCTTATACTTCGAAGCGGCTTGGCGCCGTAACCGCTACCGCGAGTTATACCTGGTCGAAGTCTCTGGGCGATTCCAGTGGAAACGGCGACAATCTTGAGGACTGGCAAAACCGCCATTTCAATTACGGCCCGACAAGCTTTGATCGTAGGCATATTTTTGCGGCGACATTTGTATGGCAGCTTCCATTGCTTCGCCAGTACAACGGCATTGTTCGAAACACGGTTGGCGGTTGGCAGTTGAGCGGGGTTATTCATGCCCAAACCGGGCAGTATTACACGGTGACGGGCAGCACAGCCACCGGCACGCGCCGCGCCAATTACGTGGGAGGCCCAATCACAGTGGCTAATCCCTCACCATCTCTTTGGTTCAATACGCTTGCGTTTGCCGCCGCTCCCGCATCGCAATTCGGCACCTCGGGAACGGGAATTATCGAGGGACCCGGCCTTCAGACATATGACATTTCACTCGCCAAGCACTTCACGTTTGCCGAACGGTTCGATCTGAAGTTCCAGGGCGATTTCTTCAACGCTCCGAATATCACGAACTACAGCACTCTCAACGTGGTGACTTCCAATAGCAGCTTCGGGACGATTTCCCAGGCTTATCCGCCGCGGAACATTCAACTTAGTCTCAAACTGGCCTTCTAAAAAGGACTGGAACAGGCGGCCTGTCTGCGCAGGCGGGCCGCTTCAGTTGTATAATTTTTGTTTGGGTACTAAGCGCGGCTAGACGTGTGTCTTCCGACGGCTTTTCCGCTGGCTGGATTAATTTTGAGCCGGCAAACCCGCCCGATCTTATTCAAAGGACATTAAGATGCCAAAACGTACATTTCAGCCGAATAATCGCAAGCGCGCCAAGACTCATGGATTTCGCGTTCGCATGAAAACGGCTGATGGCCGTGCCGTGTTGTCGCGCCGGAGAGCAAAGGGCCGCCACAAGCTCACGGTCAGCGACGAATCAGCGGTTCGTGATTCCAAGTAGTTAGCGATTCTTTGTTCCTCCGCTGTCACTTCCTAAAGCCAGCCGGGTCCTTCGCAGTTCGGAGTTCCGGGAAACCTACAATCGAGGGTCGCGCCTCACAAGCCGCTTCTTCGTGGCGTTTTGCTTGCGGGCCGGCGATACGCCGCAGCCCGTTCGCTTCGGCTTCACTACGCCTCGAGCCCTGGGCAAAGCTGTCGTTCGCAACCGGATCAAACGGCGCATGCGCGAGGCCGTCCGGCACGAGCTGGACGTTGTGCCCGATAATTGGATTGTGGTCATTAATCCCCGCCGCACTGTGCTCGACGCAGGGTTTACTGACCTCTGCTGTGAACTGAGACGGGTTTTGGCCAAGTGCAAGTAGTCCTCCTCGGTATCCTGAAAGGGTACAAGCTTTTCATTTCTCCGCTTTTGCCCTCGGCTTGCCGCTATTATCCAACCTGTTCCGAATACATGATGGACGCAGTCGTGAAGTACGGAGCATGGAAGGGCATCTGGAAGGGCTTACTGCGCCTGGGACGATGCCATCCGTTTCACGACGGCGGGTACGATCCGGTCCGCTAGACGTAACTACGAGATTCAACTATGTCCACAAATATCGGCAGCGTGCCTCCGAAGCCGCCTTCGTTCGAGAAGCGTCTGCCCCTGGCGCTGGCACTGATGATGCTGGTGCTCCTCGCTTCGCAATATTTCTTTAAACCGGCACCGGGACCGAAACCAGTTGCCCCGGTCAATAAAGAGCAGGCAGCAAAACTCACGACCAAGCCGGCCCCTGCTGCCGTTGCAGCAGCCCCGGCCGGCCCGGGTCAAGCCGACGGCGACCACGTAGCGGCCTCAGCCGAAACCGAGACGACGATCGACACCTCGCTCTATCGCGTGATCTTCACCAACCGGGGTGGCGTGGTGAAGAGCTGGGTGCTTAAGAAATATCGCGACGATTCGGGCAAGCCTCTGGAGCTGATCAATTCCAGCGCAACGGATGTTCCGCGTCCCTTTGCGATCGAGCTGAAGGATCAGAAGCTCACAGTAGATCCGAACCAGGTGCTCTACAAGAGCAAGGAATCCGGCGATCAGTTGGGCGTCGAATTTGACTTTGGCGACGGCAATACAACTATTCACAAATCGTTCTCGTTCTCAAAGGACAGTTACCTCGCAGACGTCAAATCGCAAGTTCTGGTAGGCAACAACCCCGCACCGCATTTTCTTTTGTGGCGCGGCGGGTTCGGCGATCAAAAAGCAACCAATGCGGCACAGTCGCAGCACACGGTCCGCTACGATGCGAGCGCCGGAAAGCTGGTTACGAAGACGACAAAGGACGCAAAAGACGGTCCCGTAACAGATTCCGGGAATTACACGTTCGCGGGACTCGAGGACACGTTTTTTGCAGCGGTAGCCCTGCCCAATGGCTCTTCCACTCTGGAAGAACGTACCTTCAGTGACGCCGTTAAGTTGCCCAAAGAAGAGAAGGCCGTCAATTTTGTCGGGGGCGGGCTCTCGACGGGAGCTCAGAATGACTTCTCGCTCTTTGTAGGCCCGAAGGACATCGATATCCTCCAGAAGGTTAATCCCAAGCTTGGCCAAATCGTCGATTGGGGCTTCTTCGGGATTCTGGCTCACCCTCTGTTTACATCTCTAAACTGGGTTCACGATCACTGGACGGGCAATTTCGGGTGGGCGATCATCGTCGTCACCCTCATCATCAACCTGGCGCTGTTCCCGCTACGGCTCTCGAGCTTGAAATCGGCTCGAAAGATGCAGAAGCTCCAGCCGCAAATTCAGGCCATCAACGCTAAATACAAGAACATCAGCCTTCGCGATCCGAAAAAGGCAGAACAGAACCAGGAAGTAATGGCGCTGTATAAACAGGAGGGCGTAAATCCGGTCGGCGGTTGCATTCCTATGGTGATCCAACTTCCGTTCTTTTATGCTTTTTACCGGGTTCTGAACATTGCAATTGAGCTTCGCCACGCACCGTGGCTGTGGGTTCCCGATCTTTCCTCGGCCGAAACGCTGCCCATCCACCTTCTGCCGATCATCCTGATCGCCACTCAATTCCTCACGCAAAGGATGACACCGGCGGCAGGTGTCGACCCCAATCAGCAAAAGATGATGATGATGATGCCTCTGCTTTTCGGCTTCATGTTCTATCACGCCTCGGCTGGACTTGTACTATATTGGTTGACCGGTAACCTGGTGGGAATCGCACAGCAACTGATCATTAACCGACTTATGCCCGCGCCTGCGCGTGCGGTCGTTGCGACAACGTCCAAAGCACCTATGAAGAAGATCTCCAAGAAGTAGGCCCGATGAAATACACTGTCGAGTCGTTAGGGCCGAAACTGGATCACTTCTTGCTGCCGCTCTTAAAGCATGCGGGTCTAAGCGTGTCTTATGAGTTGCGGGCACCGGAAAACCCTCATCCCGAAGTAGAGAATCCCGAGGTGACCGTGAACTTCGGCGGGAGTGATGTTGACCTGCTTCTGGCAAATCGTGCGGAAGTTTTGCTTGCACTCGAGCACCTGTCGATGGAAGCGATGCGGATGCCGCCGGAGGACCACTCGCTCATCTCCTTCGACGCCAATGACTACCGGCTGCTCCGGATGGAAGAGCTGCGTATGAGTGCACTCGCCGCGGCGGAAAAGGTGAAAAGGACACACGTGCCGTTTCACTTCAACCCGATGACCAGCAGAGAACGCCGCGTGATTCATCTTGCGCTCCGCGAGGAGAAGGAACTGCGAAGCGAAAGCGTCGGGGTTGGTCCGACACGCGCGGTCGTGGTGATTCCCGCCGATATGCCGACGCCGCCTGCACCGCCTGCTCCTCCGCGTGGAGCTTTTCAGGGCGGTGGACGACCCGGCGGCTTCGGCCGCAACGACGATCGTCGCGGACCGGGTAACGGCAAGTTCGATCGCCGGCCCCGCTCCGGCGGTGGCGACCGAGGCCGAAGAGGCCCCCGCTAGCTTTCCCCTCACATGAATCTGCGCGACACAATCGTCGCGATTTCCACGCCTCCCGGGCGCGGCGGACTCGGTGTCGTGCGTCTCTCCGGAGAGCATAGCCGGGAAATTGCCGAACGGATACTGCGCCTCCGAAGCCAGCGGACCTGGCAGTCCTGGCATAGTGAACTCGCCGAAGTCCTCGACTCCGACAACATAGCCATCGATCAGGCCGTGGTCTCGTTTTTCGAACACCCACGTTCTTACACGGGCGAAGATGTTGTCGAGATCGCCTGTCACGGATCGCCGGTCGTGCTTCGCACCTGCGTGGAGCGCGCAGCCGCAGAAGGTGCGCGGCTCGCGGAACCGGGCGAGTTTACGTTACGGGCCTATCTATCCGGACGCATCGATCTCCCGCAAGCCGAAGCTGTTCGCGAGCTGATTGACGCGACAACTCTGTACCAGGCTCGGGTCGCCGCCCAGCAAATTAACGGATCCGTTTCCCATCGCATCCGGCCTGTGAAGGAACAACTTCTCGAATTGATTTCGCTTCTGGAAGCGGGAATCGACTTCGCGGAGGACGACATCAGTGTCGCCGCACCCGACGAAATCTTTCGGCGTTTGAGTCCAATCCGGCGGGAGCTCGAACGTCTTGTTGCAAGCTTCGGTTCGGGCCGGCTGGTCTTTGGAGGATTCACGCTGGCCATCGTGGGACGCCCGAATGTAGGGAAGAGCAGTTTGTTCAACCGCTTGCTCGAGCAGGATCGCGCCATCGTGACCGATATTCCGGGCACGACTCGGGACATGATCTCCGAATCGACGGCCCTGAACGGAATTCCCGTCCGGTTGGTAGATACGGCCGGCATTCGGGACAGCCAGGATCTCGTCGAGGGTCTGGGAATTGAGAAAAGTTATCAGGCCGTTGCGGACGCGGACTTGACCATTCTGGTTCTTGACGGGTCCCGAGAGGAAACGGAAGAGGACCGCGCCCTACGCGCGAAGCTTGGCGACGGCAATCCATTGCTCGTTGCCAACAAAAGTGACTTGTCAAAGCGGCTGGATCCGAAACTGGACGTCCTTGCAGTCTCTGCGCTGACCGGAGCTGGTATTCCTGTGCTGAAAGATGTCATCATGCAGCGCCTCGCTCCGGGTGGTCTCGCGGAACCCGAAGACGGGAGCATCACGAGTCTTCGGCACCTGAACTTGGTTCGAGAGAGCCTGGAAGCATTGGGTCACGCAAGATCGGCCGTCGAGTTTGGCATTCCGCACGAAATGATTTTGATTGATCTCTATGCAGCACTCCGGCCCATCGACGCGCTCACCGGCGCAACAACCGCCGACGACATCCTGAACCGGATCTTTTCGACCTTCTGTATCGGGAAGTGAGAAGCGTCGGATATGCTTTTCTCATGCAGGCAGACGCCCCTGAAGATCAATCGGCGACCTTGCCGGATTACAGCTCCGACGGCGTCGACTTAAGCCTGATTCGCTGGTCTCTTTCTCTGACACCTGCGGAGCGTCTGGAGTTTCTCGAAGACAGGATCGCAGACATCGTGAGAATTCGCGCTCTGAATGCAGGAGAGTAAATTAGCAGCCTGTCTTACGGCACTCGAAGCAAGTGGATCGGAGTTCATACTGGTCGGCGGCTTGGCTGCAGTGCTGCACGGTGCGCCGGTGCAAACGTATGACGTTGATATCGTTTACTCCCAGTCCGGTGAAAACGTCGCGCGCTTACTCTCGGTTCTGACCTCAATAGAGGCGATATTTCGCATCCAGCCTGAACGCCGGCTGCGTCCGAACATCAGCCATCTTGCTGGGACCGGGCATCTCAACCTACTTACGCGGTTTGGCCCTCTTGATCTGCTGGCAACAATCGGTAACGGGCTTACCTACGAAGATTTGCTTCCAAACTCACGGCAGATGTTGATTGCAGACGGTGTCCGGATCAAAGTGTTAAACCTGGATTTCATAATTGCGCTTAAGGAAGAACTAGGAAGCGACAAAGACCTCGCCGTATTGCCCACGCTCCGGCAAACGGCACGCGAGCTCAAGAAAAGACAATCGTGACCGTACGACGAACTTGCCCATTTGTACGCCCTAGCTGGGGCGTCCTTAGTTGCTCGCAGCCTGAACCTGGCGATGCACTGCATCCAGTACACCGTTGATAAACGAGACCGACTCATCGTTTGAGAACTGACGGGCAAGCTCAATCGCCTCGTCAATCACAACCGGAGCGGGAACCGCGTTCTGCTTCAGCTCGTAAATCGCAAGGCGGAGAATATTGCGATCGACCACCGCCATGCGGGAAAGCCGCCAGTGCTCTGATTTGGCTTCGATGTGTTTATCGATTCCCTCAGCATTGGCGACAGTGCCGCGCGCCAACTCTTCCATGAAGCGGTCGGGCTTGGGCTTTTTCTCGTCTTCTTCTGAATAAAGCGAGTCATAGAAGTGAAAAATCGCGCTATCGATCGAGCCACCCCGAATATCCCATTCGAAGAGCACTTGCAGCGCCCTTTTTCGCGATCTGTGTCTAGCGGCCATGGCTTCCGTTGCTCTTCAAGTTCTTGAGCAGGTTGGCCAGCTCGATGGCCACTTCGGCAGCTTCGGCGCCCTTGTTTCCACTTTTTCCGCCGGCACGATCCATCGCCTGCTGCATGTTGTCCGTCGTGAGCACGCCGAAGGCAATCGGCACGCCGGATTCCAGGCTTACCTGGTTCAATCCATCCGTGACGCCGCGGGCAACGAACTCGAAATGCGGAGTGTCGCCACGGATGATTGCGCCTAGAGCAATCAGCGCATCGCATCGGGGCGCCAGCGCCTTCGCCACGACAGCCAGTTCCCAGGCGCCCGGGACTTTCACGAAGGTGATGTTTTCGTGCGTGCACCCGTGCTTCTCTAATACCTGCAGTGCGCCGGTCGCAAGCTGCTCGGTAATGAACTCGTTGAAGCGGCTCACGAGGACACCGATCCGCAAGTTTGTCGCGTCAAGCGATCCCTGGAAAGTCTGATACGGCATGAAGTAGGGCAAAACGCGAGAGTTGCGCTTGCTATGGGATAATTCGGTTTACCTCTCAGTCTACCTCATCGACATGGATCCCCGTTTCATACGCAATTTCAGCATCATTGCGCACATTGATCACGGTAAATCCACGCTCGCAGATCGCCTGCTCGAATATACTGGAGCGCTCTCTCAACGTGAAATGATGGAGCAGGTCCTGGACAGCATGGACCTCGAACGCGAGCGTGGCATCACGATCAAGGCGCATGCGGTTCGCCTGGACTACAAAGCCGACGATGGTCAACAGTATGAGCTAAACCTCATCGACACGCCCGGCCACGTGGATTTTACCTACGAAGTCTCGCGCAGCTTGCAAGCCTGCGAAGGAGCTCTACTTGTGGTCGACGCCTCGCAAGGCGTAGAAGCGCAAACTCTCGCGAATACTTATCTGGCCCTGAACCACGACCTGGAGATCATTCCGGTCATCAATAAGATCGATCTACCTTCCGCCGAACCGGAGCGGATTCGCGAACAGATAGAGCAGGTGATCGGGCTTGACGCGACCGACGCCGTGCTGACAAGCGCGAAAAACGGTATCGGTATCCGGGACATTCTCGAAGCCGTGGTGCGGCGTGTGCCTGCACCCAAAGGGGATCCGGATTCACCTCTGCGGGCCCTCATCTTCGATTCCTGGTTCGATCCGTACCGCGGCGTTATCATTCTGACCCGTATCGTGGACGGCACATTGCGCAAGGGCCAAAAGATCCGGCTCTGGTCCAACGGCACTGTTCACGAGGTGGAGGGTTTGGGCTTTCAGTCGCCTAAGCCTGTGCCCGTGCGACGAACTGACGGCCGGTGAAGCCGGATTTCTTTTTGCGAACATCAAAACGGTCTCGGACGCGAAGATCGGCGATACGATCACGGAGGACGGCAGGCCGGCAACCGAGCCGCTGCCTGGTTTCCAGGAGATCAAGCCAATGGTCTTCGCGGGTCTCTACACCATTGAGTCCCACGAGCACGGTTTGCTTCGCGATGCGCTTGAAAAGCTCCGGCTGAACGACAGCGCCTTCAACTTTGAGCCGGAGAACTCGGTCGCACTCGGCTTCGGCTTCCGCTGCGGCTTTCTTGGACTGCTTCACCTCGAGATCATCCAGGAGCGGCTTGAGCGCGAATTCAAGATCGATCTGATTACAACTGCTCCTGGCGTGCGCTACCGCGTAACGACAACGGGCGGCGAAGTCGTGGAAGTCGACAATCCGCAGAAGTTTCCTGATCCATCATCGATTCAGCAGATCGAAGAGCCAATCATCGACGCGACAGTCATTACTCACGAAGAGTACATTGGCGAAATCCTGAAGCTGCTCGAAGAGAAGCGCGGCAATCAGAAGAAGTTCGAATACATAGGCGGCGGACGCGTGCTGCTGTCTTATGAGCTTCCGCTGAACGAGATCGTCATGGACTTCTACGATCGTTTGAAGTCTGCCTCTCGCGGCTATGCTTCGCTCGATTATCATCTTTCCGGCCATCGCGTTTCGCCGATGCAGAAGCTGGATGTGCTGGTTGCCGGTGAGCCCGTGGATGCGCTCTCGATGATCGTGCACCGGGACTTTGCTTACGAGCGGGGCAAAGCGTTGATCGAGCGCCTGCGCAAGCTTATTCCGCGGCAGATGTTCGAAGTCGCGTTACAGGCTGCCATCGGGAACAAGATCATCGCCCGGGAGACGATTGCGGCCATGCGCAAGAATGTTCTTGCGAAATGCTACGGCGGCGACATTTCGCGCAAGCGGAAACTGCTCGAGAAGCAGAAGGAAGGCAAGCGCCGCATGAAACGTGTGGGCCGTGTAGAGATTCCGCAGGAAGCGTTTCTTGCGGTTCTCAAAGTGGGCAGCGGTGATTCCGGCGGCGATTGAACCCACTTATAAGTTTGCAAAAGGAGGAGCGGGAGCAAGGTCCGAAGATCTGGGACAGCCACTGTAACTCCCGATTCTAAGGTTCGCTGTAGAGACTGTCCCTAAACTGCCTGTTCGCTACACTACTAACTCAGCAATCGCCGTCTTTAACTTCGACTCGTGCGGACCAATCAAAACATGCGGGATCGTACCGGTCTTGCGAATCATTCTCGCTGCGGAAGTAATACCGAATGTTTGCGTAAACGAGTTACTCGAACCGGTTGGCAGCTCGCCGTATACTGTATTCGCGGTTTCCGCCGTGATGTAACCAGATTCCGTGCATGACGGCTCAGAACTCAGCACCGTGAGTGCCGAGGTGGCTGCGTAAGTGATCGTTCCCGCACCCGAAGAAAGCGTCGCGCTTTCGCTATTAGCCGGCCCCACCAGATTCAGCTCGAACGCCGTAATCGGTGCGATGTCAGTGGCATCCACGCCGGAAATTGCCGTCAGCGTTTGCGTGACAATCGATTCCAGAACGTCAGTCAAGTCGTTGTTCACCCAGGCCGCGCCAGGATGGATGTAAAGTTCATGCACGTGCCCGTCGTTGCCGATAAAGTTCACGTGCTGGCTGCTGTCACTACCCCAGTAAGCATGCAAAGCGGCGGCCTGTCCAGGCACGCTACCCCCGCCGGAAAAGCCCGTCAAATCGTTGTTCACCCATTTCGCCCCGGGATGAATGTAAAGCTCGTGGACGTGTCCATCTACGCCCGTGAAGTTCACGTGCTGGCTGCTATCTGTCCCCCAATAGCCCGTCAGCTTGCTTCCCGGTGCGGGCAGAACTCCTCCGCCAAAAACACTCAGGTCGTTGTTCACCCAAGCCGCACCCGGGTGGATGTACAACTCATGCACATGCCCGTCGCTCCCGATAAAGTTCACGTGTTGACTGCTGTCACTGCCCCAGTACCCAGTCAGTGGACTGTTGGCCAAGGGCAACACACCCCTACCTGAAAACGCACTTAGATCGTTGTTTACCCAAGCGGCGCCGGGATGAATATACAGCTCGTGCACGTGTCCGTCGGTGCCGATGAAGTTCACGTGCTGGCTGCTGTCGCTGCCCCAGTACGCATGCAGGGCGCTGCCCGGGGCCGGAAGCGTACCACCCGCGAACACAGTCAGGTCGTTGTTTACCCACGCGGCGCCGGGGTGAATGTAAAGTTCATGCACGTGCCCGTCGGTGCCGATAAACAGAACGTGCTGGCTACTATCGCTGCCCCAATAAGCCGCCAACGGACTTCCGGGAGCGGGCAAAACGCCGCCACCAGAGAAGGTTGTCAGATCATTATTCACCCACTTGGCGCCAGGATGAATGTAGAGCTCATGCACGTGCCCGTCGGTGCCGATGAAGTTCACGTGTTGACTGCTGTCAGTGCCCCAATAGCCAGTCAAATCGCTTCCGGCGCGAGGGACAGTTCCCCCTGCGAAGGCGGTCAGGTCGTTATTCGCCCATTGCGCGCCCGGATAGATAAACATCTCATGCACGTGCCCGTCAGTGCCGATGAAGTTTACGTGCTGGCTGCTGTCACTGCCCCAATAGCCGGTAAGCGCACTCGTGGGAGTCGGCGCTATACCTCGCGATCTCACCACGTAAGTAGCAGCCGAGATATTGTTACTTCTATCGTTAGCCAGCGAGATCTGCAGTGTGTACCCGGCAGGAATGGTTAGCTTCGGTACCGTCGAGAGATCCACATAATTGTTGATGATCCAGTTACCAGTGGTCGGCCAATTGTTAACCACCGACTGCAACTGACTATCGAAAAGGCTAATCACATACTGTTGCCAGCCGGATTTTTCACTCTTCGGAGAATAGGCATTCAGTTGAAAACCAAACCCGTGTTCCTGGGTCTGACCTGAGGGGGGCTTCGAATTCGCCGTGCAGACAATATCCTGAGTGACGTTGATAGTCACGCTGAGGCCGGTGATGTCGTTGCAATTGCTATCCAATATGTAGTTAGAGTTGCTTCCCAATCCGCTAGAGGGCGCGGGCACGTTTGGCATAGGTGTCGTATTTCTTTCTGGTCGAGCGGTACGGTTTGTTTGTTGCCGACCTTCGTCCTTACCGGTCGAGAGCAATTCCGTCACCACCACCGCTGCCAAGAAGGAACGGTATCTCGGAAACCGATGCGGTCGTGCCGCCGCCGACGCTATCCCGAGACGACATTCTTGAGGCCGTCTGCAGAATGGCAGTGGCTCAGGAAAGTACGCACCGCAGCGGTTGAAATACCTGCTAGCTCCCTAATTTGAAGCAGACCTTGCGAATGCGGCCTTTCAGTTCTGCCTGTGGAATTATCCGCTCAAAGCAGGCTACTTCACCGAGGCCATCGGATGCGACGGCATCTTCTCGCTTGGGCTGGTTTCGCCATGAAACATCTTGGTAACTTCGCCCGCCAGCCGCAAATACCAGTCACTCGGCAAATCTTTTCCGTCTGCGTCCAACGTCAACCAGAAGCCTTGGTCCGGAGCATCGGTCCTTTTCGATGCAGCCTTCAAGATCGCAGTACCTTCATTGACCTCGTCGAACATCGCGATCTTCAACATCGTGGCCCCGGCCATCTTCGCGTTGTATGCCTCCCGCCAGAAGAACTCGCCACCCAGCCTTGGGATCTCATTCGGCGGATATGAAGGCTTCAGATTGTGCCACGAGAATCCGGGAAATATCACGGGCATGTAGAGCTGGCCGTTCTGAGCCGCCAAGGCGAGATCCGGCACCAGCATATTCGTCTTCCATTGATCGACGGCATCCAGGTTCTTGTAGCGTCCGACCGTCCAGGGCTGGATGACGTTCATTTGCTTGAACGTATCTGCCCACTCCGGCTCCTTGTGTGAATCATTAGTCAGCGTTCGCCAGCGGGACGGAGTTCCGCCCATATACGTCACTTGATATTTCGCCGGAGCTTTCGATTCAAACCACTCAACCAGTTCTTTAGCCGCGGCCGCATTCGCCGGCGGATGCCCCGACTCATCTAAACCCATCCCCCACACCGAGAGCACAGGCTTGCCATTGTGTTTCTGGTATTGAGGATTGGATGTCACATGGAGGACGTCAACCAAATACATCCAGTCGTCCTTCAGTTGCTGAGCGAATGTATCTGGCTTCCCACCGGAAATGTCATACTCAATAGCAAACGTCCGACCTGTGGCTTCCGCACCGGCAATTACATTTTTCAAAACGACGTCGCCGGTCTTTTCTTTGTCCGCAATGCTTCCGACAAACCGCTGCACCAGCACGCCGTCCAGGCCGTACTGCTTCATCCACTGGAAGTGACGGGCGACCGTTTTGGGATTCCAGGCTGAGAACAGATACGCAGGCTTGCCCTGAATCGTCATCCCAGGAACAGTGCATCGCTCGTCCGGCTCCAATTCACGCAGATCCGGATAGAGGTCGACAGTTAAGGTGTCTGCCGCAGGCACGCTGCGTGACCAACTACGCCAATTGTTGTGCGGTGGCGGATCGCTTGGGCAATTGAACCATCCCTGGTAGCCCAACAAGACCTTGCCGTTCAGCGTGGAGGGGTCGACGTGATCGGCAGCTTGCATGGCCGCACAAAGCAACACCACCCCGATAAGCAATCGGTTGGTCATGGTTTCACCACAGTTCCGTCAATTGTTCTATCCGTCTTGTATGCGCCGCCATCGCGAATCGGCCCCAAAGGATATTTCGCTGCGAGCTCTTCGTTGATGTCGAGGCCAAGCCCCGGCTTACCGCTTCCATACAGATATCCCTTACGAATTTCACCGATGCCCGGAAACATCTCATGCACGACCGGCGGGAAATGGTTTTCTTCCTGAATGCCGAACGCCGTGCTCGCCAGATCAACGTGATAACTAGCCATCTGATTCACCGGATCGTTCTCGCCGCCTTCCTGAAAGGCTGTTTTCACCCCGAACAGTTCGCACAGGATCGTCAGTTTACGGATCGGAGTAATCCCGCCGGTGGCCGCCACACGGCACCGGATGAAATCAATCAGCCTTCCTGTAATGAGCGGAATCACTTCATAAGGGTGAGAGAAGACTTCGCCAATGGCCTGGGGCGTAGAGCAGATTTGACGAATGTTGTGGTAATAGCTGATCTGCTCCGGCGGCAGCACGTCTTCGAGAAAGAACATCTGATACGGCTGCATCCGCCGCGAGAGTTCCACCGCGTTCATACCGCTCATGTGAGAGTGAACATCGTGGAGCAGCTTCGGTTCGAAACCTGCCTTCTGTCTCAGGAAGTCGAACACTGGTGGGATCGTGTCAATGTACAACTGCTCATCGAACGCTGGTCCCTGATAGCCACCCTCCGCCCGACTGCCCTGTCCCGCCGGAATAAATCCGCCGCCGCCGTACCCGCCCTCGCCGTATTGAATGCGGACATGACGGTAGCCATTCGCTAACGACTTCTGCAGCGTGTCAAGGCACTCTTCTTTAGTCTTGCCACCCTGGTGATCGTAAACCGCAACTGAGTCATGGGCCTTGCCACCTAGCAACGAATAAACGGGCATGCCCGCGCGCTTACCCTTGATGTCCCACAAGCGCCATATCCATGGCGGCGAGAACGTTATTGTTAACGGGGCCGTTCCGCCAGTACGTTCGCATCTGAGCCGATTGCCAAAGGTCCTCGATGCGGTCCGGATCTTTCCCGATTAGCCACGGCTTCAAATGAGACTCGAGCGCGGCAATCACGGCCATGGTCTCGTAGTTGTTATTCGCCGTACCGATCCCATACAGCCCGGGTTCGCTCGTAATAATCTTGAGGAACACCCAGCGGTAACGGCCGCCACCGCTGGTAGTGATTACCTTTACATCTTTGATCGTTAGCGGCGGCGTGCCGTTCGCCTGCTGCGCCAGTGCATCGTTGACGGCAATAGGTATCAGGGGCACTCCCATGAGTGCCGCCTGCAGGACATTTCTTCGATTGGTCATTTTGAATCGGCTCCAGCTCTCAAAAAGACAAGCGTATCGCCAACTGTGTGCTCCTGCCTGCAGTTGCAGTTGTGATCTGCCCGAAGTTTGTCGCTGTCACCGAAGTCTGCGGGCCACTCGCCCCAGAACCGTAGAAATTGGGATGATTGGTGGCGTTGTAAAACTCCGCCCGGAACTGAACGCGCACCTTCTCGCCAATCGGCTGCGATCGGCTTAACATCGCATCCAAATTGATGAATCCGGGGTTTCGCAAGATTCGGCTCCGTCCTCGAATCAGTTCCAAGTGAGTAGAGCGGTGTGGCGGCGAACGCAGTAACATCAAACCACTCGTTGAGCGATTGTCCGGAGGAAAGGTTCGGGTTGTGCAGACGTTGGGCGTAACAACCAATCCCTGGCAATTGGGTATTGCAACTCGGCTGAATCACAATGGGAGTTCCGGTTTGCATCGTATAGATGCCACTTACCTCCCAGTTACCCAGGATGTAACTTCCCCAGCCCTTCGATGCCCATCTTTGGCTATGTCCGAAGGGCAATTGGTAAACGAAGTTTGCGACGAATCGCTGGGAAATGTCATTGTCCGAGATAGAACGCGAAAGCTTCAGATTGTACGGATCAATAATGCTCGACCCTGTCTGGGAGCTAAAACGCTCCGGAGTGTTGTCGATCAGCTTTCCTTTGGTATAAGAAGCCTGGAACAGCAAGCCTGACGCCATTCTACGGTCCACGCGAGCCGTAAAAGCATGGTAAATAGAATCGCCAATCGACGCGCGGATGTCGTTGATACTGGTGTATTGCGGGTACGGAGAAAGCAATGCGCTTTGCCGCACAGTTAAGGCGCTCAAGCTGCCATTGGTGATCTTGCCGTAGAAGGGATTCGGCACCAAGGTGTTGAGACCCGAACCCAGGGACGCGTAGATCGGATTTACCGCATCGGCGTTTTCGTTCGCCCAGAGATGCTCGCCGCGCGTACCGATATAGGCAAGTTCAACGAGAAGATCTTTACCAATGGTTCTCTGAAGACTCGCATTCCACATCTGATTCATCGGCGTCTGCCAGTTCCGGAATATCGCACCAATACCGTTGCCGATTAACGTGTTGGGATACGAAACCAATCCACTGACGAACGGGTTTGCAAGAGAAGATCCGACGGGCGGAGTATTAGGTGCGGCAGGAGTTTGCCCGAGATAGACCGAAGTAGACGCTTCAGCGCCACTTCCCAGATCTCCTGGGCTTCCGCCGATACCACCGCTGCTAGGCGCATAAAACCATCCATAACCGGCCCGGAATACCGTATTCTTCAGGAAGTTGTACGCTAAGCCAACGCGGGGCGCCCAGTTATTCAGTTGTGGAGTACTTGGATAGCGATTGTTACCGCCTACGAACGTCAGCACGCCTTGCCGTCCTGTGATCGAATCAATACCGTTCGGATTGAAATACGCCAAGTGGTTATAACGCTCCGTCCAGGGCGTCTGGTACTCCCAGCGGACTCCCAGGTTCAGCGTCAACCTCCCGTTTACCTTCCAATCGTCTTGAACATAGCCGTTGAAGCTCTTCTGCGAGGCGGCCAAGGCGGGACCTTGCGTGAATTGGCCACCGGTAGGCGCTCCCAACAGAAACGTTGCAAGTCCATAACCCGAGGTGCCGCTGGCTACAGCCGGATTCGGCCCTTGCGTGAACGCCCGGCTAAAGGAAAAATCGCCTGATGGATAGTCGGGACGTAGCGTGTTAAAGATGGCAGCTAGATAATCGAAGCCGGTCTTAATGGAATGCGATCCAGTGACGATGGTAAAGTGCCCTTGACCCTCCGGAGTATTCTCGGCATCCGTGTTCAACGATGCTCGCTGTGGACCAAGGCTGCTGAAGTCGGTGATGTCGATCTCAGGAAAGAGTTGGTTGTACTCCGCCGCTTTCAGGTAGGACGGCAGCCCTAAGGTCGTCAGATCGAACGTGCCTGGATCCTGTTTCCGAATGGAACGTGTATATCCGACGCGAAATTCACCCACCACATTGGCCGAGAACGTCTCGGTGTCGCTGACGACCCAGGAATATTCGTTTTGGGTGAAGGTTCCCGGGCCGCCGTTCGTGCCGTAAGCAGGCCACGCGATATTGATCTGCGGATAAGTTACGGGTTCAAATTGCCCGCCATATCTTACGAAGAGGCGATTCTTATCGCCAAAGTTCTGATCGACCCTTGCGAAGTATTTGTTCCAGTTGTCGGTCCTCGTGACCGCCTGCGCATAGTTATTGCTGATGCCGGGGAGAGTCGGTTGGGGATAATACTGCAGCAGGTTCGCTGTAAGCGCATTGATACGGCTCGCAGGGATTTGATTGTTGGGGAAAGCGGTTCGAACGAAGTTACCTGGGCTGGTCGGGTCAGGCACACTTGTCAGCGGGTCGTAAATCTGAATCAAGGCTCCCGCCGTTGTTTTCGTCTGTGAGAAATTTCCAAGCCGCTGTTGAGCTGTCGGCACTGTGCCCGTGTAATTCGCCGGGCTGTTATCTTTTTGCTGTTCCCAGTTGAAGAAGAAGAACGTTTTATTCTTGCCGTTATAAGCATGCGGGAAAACCACAGGCCCTGACAGCGAAAATCCGTACTCGTTGTGGTGAACAGGGTTGGTTTGCAGGCCGTTCCGGTTGTTGGTCCAGCCATTCGCGTTCAGGTCGGTGTTCCGGAAATACTCGTACGCGCTACCGTGCAGGTCATTGGTGCCGGTGCTGCTGGCTGCTGTGACAACGCCCCCTGTAGATCGGCCGTACTCAGCCGAGAAGTTGCTGGTCAACACTCGCAACTCGCCAACTGCTTCCATTGGCGGCGTATAGCTGTTGCCGCCCGTCGAATTATTTCTGGTCTCCTGCCCGTCGAACAAGACTGCGGTCGTGCTCGCGCGCCCTCCACTGATAATGGCTCCTGTATTGGTTCCCGCAGACGAGTTCCCCATGACTCCCGGTGCCAGCCCCACCGTGTTATAGGCGTTTCGGCTGATCGGTAACTGCAGGACCTGTTGCGTCGAGATGTTGTAACCGAGCTGTGACGTCTGCAGCTCCAGAAGCTCGGCATTTGCTTCCACCGTTACTTCCGTTTTAACTGTTCCAGTCTGTAGCTTCACATTGATAGTGGCGGTCACGCCGACCGGCAGATTGATGTTGGTGACGCGTGTCAGATTAAATCCGGGGCTCTCAGCCGAAATCGTGTAGGGCCCGGGCGGGAGGTAAGGAATCCGGTAATTTCCATCCCCGCTCGTTTGCGTGGTGGCGACAACTTGCGTATTCGTGTTTGTCGCCGTTACCTTGGCCTTTGGCACCGGCGCCCCAGTCTGGTCGGTAACAACGCCTGTAATGTTCCCCTGCTCGCTCTGCGCCAATCCAATTTGGGCAAGCGTCACAAGGCCAAAGCTCAACACCGTTAGCAGTCTCTTTGTATTCATCTCGAATTTCCCGGAAGCTGCCCAACCATATCCCGAAACCCTCGGAAGGAACAACGTTAGGAGCCGGTTTTAACGGTGCCTAACGTTCAGCAAACGTTTCATTCTGTGCAGCTTGTCAGCTTTCTGCTGTGATATGCTCCCCCTGGTAGGAAGCTTTCCCCAGGTGCGTGGTAGAGCGAATCAAATAGACCAGATATCGGCGACAGCCAAGGTCATGGAGATCGCGCCACAATCTGTTGATTGGAGAGCGCACGCTCTCGAGATCACCGGCAGCGTAGAATTCCGAGGCAGCCGCCGCAGCAGCGAGTTCCTGCTCTTTATTGTTGATCGCGCACTCGACCATCACTTTGACGAACTAAAGGAACGTGCTCTGGGCGTCGAGCTCTTTGGCCGGGAGCCGTCGTATGACACTGGGGGCGACGCAATCGTTCGGGTCACGGCACGAGAAGTACGGAAGCGCCTTCAGCAGTTTTATGCCGAATCAGGAGTTCGTTCCACTTCTCGCATTGACTTGGCTCCCGGATCCTACATTCCGGAATTCCGCCATGTCGAAGTAAGCCAAAGTCCCGTCTTAGAACCGGAAATCGATGCTCCCGTTCTGCCGCCGACGCCAGGTGAAGCAGTCCGGCGACGGCTTCCCTTTGGATTAGCCTTTCTCGGTATGGCGGTTATGGCCGTGCTGGTCACCGGCTATTTCCTGTTTGCGCGTGACGCAACCCGGAAGCAATCTACGTCCGAATTGTCACTCCCCTGGTCGGCGTTAAGCACACTCGGCCGCCCGATCCACCTCATTTTCTGCGATCCCGACATTGTCAATCTTCAGCGGCTGTTTAACTTCTCCGTCTCGCTTTCCGATTACGCTAACGGACATTACGTCCCGGAGTCCATCGCCGCTAAATTCGATACCAAACGGATGTTCCAGGCGGATTCCTTCCGCGGCGCCAACGTCGCCTTAGTGGACGCGAATCTTGCTCTCCACATTGCGAAACTCTCGGGCGCAGGGAAGTTGTTCGCTATGGATACGCACACTGCGCGAAGCACTCGTCTCTCGGATTTCAAGACCGACGATAGCTTTATTCTTCTTGGCAGTCCACGATCAAATCCCTGGGGCGATCTGTTCAGGGACGAGATGGATTTCAGCTTCGACTTCGACCCTAATCGGAAGTCGGAATTTATCCGTAACCGCCGTCCACGAGCCGGCGAATCGCTGACATACATCCCGACCACGCAGGGTTGGGGAACTGGTCAGGCGTACGCGGTAATTGCGCTGGTCACAAATCCCAACCAGGCCGGTCATATTCTTCTGATTGCGGGGTCCAGTGCTGAGGCTACGGAAGCGGCAGGCAATCTCGCCACAAATCCCGAGTTATTCGAAGAGACACTAGATAAAGCGGGAATCAGCCCTCGCGGGAAGCCGCGTCACTTTGAACTGTTGCTGCGCGTTTCCACTATGGCGGGTTCGCCCAATATGTTTGAAGTTATTGCCTGCCATGTCTTGCCTGACAAAGCCGCTTAGCTCTCCGGCTAGACGCTTCCTCTGATTTGGTGCCATTGACTTTTCCGTGCTCGCCTCGTCAGAAATAAAGCTTCATCGCAAACTGAATCTGACGAGACGTTCGCTGAAAGAATACTTTGTCGCCTGCGCTCGTGATCGTTCCGGCGCCTGTTGAGCCGATCGAGCTGTTCGGATTGTTGAATTGAGGCGTGTTGAAAATGTTGAAAAACTCCGACCGGAACTCGAGCTTCTGACTTTCCTTCCACAGGGGGAACTGCTTGAACACAGAGAAGTCAATCTGCCGCGTTCCGGGCCCATACAGCGCATCACGAGCCGACGTCCCGTACTGATACAGACCCGGAGTCGTAAACGCAGCCGTATCAAACCACCGGAGCACGCTCCTCTGATCGGACGGCAAGGTCCCGTCCGCAATACGATTTGCCCGCTGCGTGCCGGCACCAGCACCAAGCGTATTTTGCGCACTAGTGAGCGTGAACGGCGAGCCGGTCATGAACGTATCGATGCTGTTGATCTGCCAGTTGCCGATAACGTATTCTTTTACCCCACGACTGGAAGCACCGAACTTCTGGCCCCTGCCATACGGGAGCTGATACGTCCAGCTCAAAACAGCGCGATGGCGAATGTCGAACTCCGAATTGCCGCGATCCGCTCGCAGATTGAGGGAGTCTTGCGGGCCGCCGCCAGTATCCAGGCTCGACGTATCGATGGAATGCGACCAGGTGTAATTGGCGAGCACGGACAACCCTTGCGAAAGCCGCTTCTCGCCTGTGACCTGAAGCGAGTGGAAATACGAATCGGCCGCGCGCTCGAAACCACCCCCATCCGAAAGGTTCGGATATGGCCGGCGGAGATTCGCTGCGCCGGGACCGGGCACCGGTTGATTGAAGTTGGGAAACACGTACAGGTGATTTCCGCGCGATCCCGCATAAGCCATCGTTAGAACCGTTTGCGCTCCTAGTTCCTGCTGCAGATTGAAATTCCATTGATGAACGGAGGCATCCGGATCGTTGTAGGGATAAAACTTGAACGCACTTCCCGTCGGGTCGAACTTGGACGGCCGCGCGGTTGGGAATCCAGCCGAAAGAAGCGTCACCGTGTTCAGATTAGTAGCGGTTGTGTTGTTCGTGATCGAGTAGTTGCCAGCCACAGGAGGTGTCTTGGTGGGCAACTGCGACGAGGCGACACCGGGAAAGCTGTAGAACAGACCATATCCGGACCGGATCACCGTCTTTGGCGTAAGCTGATACGCGAATCCGACACGTGGAGCGAAATCCCGATAGTTGGTTGCGGTCACTGTGTCACCCGGCAACTGAGGCGTCCCGACTTGAAATACGTTACCGAGACTCGGCACCAGACTTCCCAGGCGGTTGTGGATTTCCGTCCACGGCGTCGTGATCTCGTATCTCAGTCCGAGGTTGAGCGTCAGCTTGTTGGTGATCCGGATATCGTCATTCGCAAAGAATGAATTTTCCCATCGCCGGAGTCCTGCAGGATACTCAATGTCCAGGCGAGCTGACGCGTCCAGCCCGAGAAGCAGATCAGCGCCGCCACTTCCCGTTCCGCTGGCTCTCGCGGGATTTTGTGTAAACTGCCCTGTGAAGGACCACTGACCCATTGGTGCTGTCGGCGAGTATTGGTTCATCTGGCGCCGCAGTAATTCATAACCGAATTTCCACGTCTGCTTTCCACGACTCCAGGTCAGGCGGTTTGTGTACTGATAGTTGTTATTGATCTTGGTTGTGGGAACCGTCCCGGTTTGACCCAAGCCCTGGAAGCCCGAAACTGTAACGGGTCCGAGCGCACTCAAATCCGGGCTGACGTCTACACCTGGAATTCCGACCTTGTCGGCAATGTTGCTGCCCTGCAGCTCCGAGATGTTTCTGATGTTGAGCCTGGAGAAGCCGGCACGAAACTCGTACACCAGCGTCGGCGAGATAGTGTGCGTTTCACTGAGCACAGCTTGTTCAGCAGAAGTTGTATTGTTGCCCGGGTAAGTCGGCCCTGCGCCTAACGCAGGTGCTGGAAGATAACTCGGATTGTATGCGGTTAGTAACGATTGGCTGAAGCGTGCGAAGAACAGGTCCTTGTCGCCGAAACGGTGATCCACGCGGACGTCGTATTGGTCTACGTTCAAGGCGCGGGAAGGATTAAACAGGTAGTTATTCGAGATCCCGGGCAGATTTGGATCGGGATACAGATTCATCAGATTCCGACCCGCATTGTTGAAGCGAGAACCCGGAATCTGGTTCCCGGCAAATGGGTCGCGTATCGTGGTTCCCCCGACTAATCTTGTCGTTGCCGGATCATAGAGCGCAAACGGAAGTGCAGCGAAATTCCCCTGCTTAAAGTCAGCAGTGGGCACCGTACTCACAAAGGTTTGCGCCTGGCGATTCCGCGTACCCTGATAATCCATGAAGAAGAACGTCCGGTCCCGCCGAATTGGGCCTCCAAGCGTTCCCCCGAACTGGTTGAGTCGAAATGGCGGAATCTTCGTCGTCGGGGAGTCGAAATAGTTCTTAGCATCCAACGCCGAATTTCGGAGAAATTCAAACAATGTTCCGTGCAGGGCATTGGTGCCCGATTTGAGAACCAGATTGATAGTTGCCCCGCCGTTCCGGCCGAAGGAAGCGTCCATCGCGCTGGTTTGAACCTTGAACTCTTGAATGGCGTCAGGGCTGGGCTGGAAAATAAGCACGTTCTGATCGGTATCCTGGCTCTGAATTCCGTCATAGCGGAAATCGTTGTTGCTGGGGCGCGCACCGTTCACCGCACCGCCCATAACGCCGGTCTGGTTGCTTGCCGACGAGTTCAAAGTAGGACCGCTGCCGAGTGGTCCAACGCCCGCAGCGATTTGGAATAGCTGCACGAAATTCCGGCCGTTCAAAGGCAAGTCGTTGATGGCCGCCGGCGTGCGTACGTTACCCAAGGCGGCACTTTGCGTCTCCAGAAGCTGCGCCCCGGCCGCCACGGTCACTGACTCGGTAACGGAACCAAGCTCCATGTGAAAATCGAGCCGAGCTCTCTGATCGATATCGAGGCTGGCGGATTGGATCGCCTTCTTGAACCCTTGTATCTCGACAGTGACTGCGTAAGTACCCGGTCTCAGCGGTGGAGAGACGTAATTACCGCTCTCGTCGGTCTTAACCGACAATTCTTGGGCCGTCTGTTCGTTGCGAATGCTCACCGCAGCACTTGGCACAGGTGATTGCGAAGCATCGAGCACCTGCCCTAAGATTGTGGCCGTCTCCGTTTGAGCATAAAGACCGGCAGCATTCGGCAATAACAGAGTTACCAGTAGGCTCAGGCGACGAACACGCGACCCACTTACAACTTTGTAGATCACCCTATCTGTCCTACGTCCGGGTACGCTGACACGGCGACATCGCTCCATTTTTTTTGGAACCCCCTTCCCCTTGGCTGGGTAGCTTAGTTGTATAGAAACACCAGCGGCTACGATTGTCAAACGTTAAGTCAAGACGAGAACCAGCGTAAAATGAACCCGTCGGAACCGATATGAACAGACGGCGTTTTCTACTTCGGGCGAGAGCGGGACTGGGAGCCATAACAGCCGAACGGCTGGTTCGCGCTCAGTCCAAGCAACGTGTGGCACTGGTTTCGGATCCGAATGACGCTGTAGCTTCTGCGCCGCCTAGCCAATGGGCTCTTAAAGAATTGCAGCTAGCACTCACCCAGGGTGGCAGGACCGTACGGCATTGCGAGCACATTGAGCAAGTCAAGCAGGATGAATTGCCATTAGTTGTGTCGGGCTTCTCAGGACCGCTCGTCGCGGCAGCGAAAGTTCTACCAGGTGGGACGAAGGCTCCCGAAAGTCTTGCTTTATTTGAGACCGCTATCTCCGGGCGGAACGCTCTTGTAGCCGCCGGCGCCGACGCTCGCGGGCTCTCCTACGCACTTTGTGAGTTGGCCGATCGCCTGCGCTACGAACCGAACAGTAATGCCGCTTTTCAAATCAGTCGTCCGGTTGTCGAACGGCCCGCGAATGAGACGCGCAGTATCATGCGGCAATTCACGAGCGAACTGTACGACAAGAGTTGGTTCTACGACAAGGAACAGTGGAATCACTATCTATCGCTGCTGGCCAGCCAGCGTTTCAATCGGTTCGATCTTGCGTTCGGGCTGGGTTACGACTCTCTGAATCAAGTTACCGATTCTTACTTTCTATTTACTTACCCGTTCCTGCTCGCCGTTCCTGGTTACGACGTTCGCGCCACAAACTTACCCGATTCTGAACGCGACCGGAACTTAGAAACGCTTCGGTATATCAGCGAACAAACGGTTGCCCGCGGTATCGATTTTCAGCTTGGCCTCTGGATGCATGGTTATCAATGGCCCAAAAATCCACGCGTCCGGTACATGATCGAAGGGATAACAAAGGAGAATCATGCGGCGTATTGTCGCGACGCTCTGACGGCTCTGCTGAAGACCTGTCCCGCAATCTCTTCGGTCGGTCTGCGGATCCATGGCGAAAGCGGCATTGCAGAAGGAAGCTACGAGTTCTGGAACACAATCTTCACTGGCGTACCCAAATCCGGACGGACTGTTGAGATTGATCTACATGCCAAAGGCATTGATGAAAAGATGATCGGCAACGCTTTGGCGACGGGTATGCCCGTTAACATCGCGCCGAAGTTCTCCGCCGAGCACCAGGCGATGCCGTACCAGCAGGCAGCGATCCGGGAGAAGGAGATGCCCGTCACTGGCCACTCGGGAACCGGCTTGATGACGATCAGCGAAGGAGCGCGTGTGTTTACACGCTCCAGCTATGCCGATCTGCTGCGCGAAGATCGCAAGTATAGCGTCCGGTACCGCATGTTCTCCGGTACGCAACGCATTCTCCTGTGGAACGATCCCTTGTGGGCGGCCGCTTACTCCCGCAGCTTCCAGTTCTGCGGATCGAACGGCATGGACTTAATGGAGCCCTTAACATGCCGCGGGCGAAGAGGTTCCGCTGAACCTGGCCGGCGCGATGGCTATGTAGACGCGACTATTGAACCGCGTTGGGATTGGCAGAAATACGCCGGATGGTATCGGACATGGGGCCGCCTCTGTTACAACCCGGACAGCGAACAGGCGGTGTGCAGTCGCACCTACGCTTCCAATCAGACGGGTCAGGCGATCCTATCGGCTTTGGCCGCTGCGGGACGCATCCTACCCCTGGTTACAACCGCCTACCTTCCTTCCGTGGCTTGTGATGGTTATTGGCCGGAAATTTACTGGAACCAGCCGATGGTTGACACCGGTGAAAAGAGCCCTTACTCCGGTGATACTCTTCCGCCCAAGGTGTTCCAAAACGCCAGTCCGGTGGATCCGCAGTTGTTCATGACGATGGACGAAACCGCAGCTCAGTTCCATGGCGCAGAATCGAGCGGGAAATACTCAATGCTCGAAGTTGCTCAATGGCTGGACGAGTATGCAGCCGAAGCAAACAGCTATGTAGCCCGGCTCGGCAAGCCCACCTCGCCGGACCTCAAGCGTGCTGCCATCGACGTACGTATCCAGGCGGGTCTGGGCCAGTTTTTCGCTGCTAAGTTTCGTGCAGGCGTCTTGTTCGGCTTCCACCAACATACGAACGATTCCCGCTCTCTCGATGAGTCTCTGAAGGCATACCGGGCAGCACGAGCACATTGGGTCGCCGTCGTCGATCTCGCCAAGGGTGTGTATGCGGCCGATCTATCTGCAAGTGATCGGTTCTCCGAGCGCGGTCAATGGACCGATAAGCTCGCTGGCATCGACGCCGATATAAAACGTCTCGAAGAGAAGCGCAAAAGCGTGACGAACACGGCAGACCCGAAGGTTGACGCCGCAATAACAGCGATGCTGGTTGCACCGGCAAGAGAATCGGCGTCGTGCCGTCACGAATCGCCATCCGGCTTCCGGCACAACCAGCCCGTGCGTCTCACAATTGACGTAGACGGAAACGCGCTCGGCGCCGTTCGCCTGTACTACCGCCACGTTAATCAGGCGGAGAGATATCAAATAGCAGAGATGACCCGCAACGGTACAACATACACGGCCGAGATCCCGCAAGCCTATGCCGATTCGCCATACCCTCTGCAGTACTACTTCGAATTGAAGTCGCCGGCAAAGAAGGCTTGGCTCTATCCGGGGTTCAACCGGGACAGAACGAATCAGCCGTACTTTGTGCTCCGCGCGCTGTAGCAGCGCTGGATGGTTACAAGGGAATATTGCCGTGCTTCTTGCGCGGCATTGTGTCTCCCTTGTTTGCCAGCATCCTTAGCGCGCGAATAACCTTGCGCCGTGTTTCGTGGGGCTCAATCACGTCGTCAACGTATCCCCGCTCCGCCGCGACAAATGGATTGGCGAAACGCTCCCGGTATTCTTCGATTTTTTCGAGCCGGCTCTCGTCCGGCCGGTCGGAGGCCAGCAACTCTCTCCGGTACAGGATGTTCACCGCTCCTTCCGGACCCATAACGGCGATCTCTGCCGTCGGATAGGCGAAGTTGATATCGGTACGCAGATGTTTCGAGCCCATAACGCAATACGCGCCGCCGTATGCCTTTCTTGTAATCACAGTGATCTTCGGAACGGTTGCTTCGGCATAGGCATACAGCAGTTTGGCCCCGTGTCGAATAATCCCGCCAAATTCCTGCGCCGTCCCCGGTAAGAAACCAGGAACATCCTCGAACGTAAGGATCGGAATCTGGAAGGCATCGCAAAACCTCACGAATCTTGCGCCCTTCGTTGATGAATCGATATCAAGACAACCGGCGAGATGAGCCGGTTGATTCGCCACGATGCCAATCGATTGGCCGCCGATATGCGCGAAGCCGATCACTATGTTGCGCGCGAAATGCTCAGCCACTTCGAGGAAATAACCATCGTCCACGACGCGCGTAATCACATCCTTGATGTCGTATGGCTTATTCGATTCCGCCGGTATCAACGTATCGAGTTCTCTGTCCGCGCGGTCTTCAGGATCGGCGCTGGGTTCCCGAGGCACACCATCCAGATTGTTCTGCGGTAGAAATCGAAGCAGGCTTCGAATACGCTGCAGGCAATCTTCATCATCCGCGGCAAGGAAGTGCGCAACGCCACTCGTCGCGTTGTGTGTCATCGCGCCGCCCAAATCCTCCTTCGAGACGTCTTCATGCGTGACGGTTTTGATCACATCCGGACCGGTCACGAACATGTGGCTCGTACGATCAACCATGAACACGAAGTCCGTCAGAGCAGGCGAGTAAACAGCGCCGCCTGCGCAGGGTCCCATAATGGCCGAAATCTGTGGGACGAGGCCGCTCGCAAGCGTATTGCGAAGGAAGATGTCGGCATACCCGGCTAGTGATGCAACTCCTTCCTGAATGCGAGCTCCTCCCGAATCATTCAAGCCGATGAGGGGAGCACCCGTCTTCATCGCCAGGTCCATGACTTTCACGATCTTCTGCGCATTTGCTTCCGAGAGCGAGCCGCCGAAGACCGTAAAATCCTGGGCGAACACGAACACCTGGCGCCCATGAATCAGTCCGTGACCCGTAACAAAGCCATCACCATCAATCAGATTATTTTGCAGACCGAAATTGTACGATCGATGGCGAACAAGCTTATCGAGTTCTTCGAAGGAACCTTCATCAAGCAACAGATCCACTCGCTCGCGTGCTGATAACTTGCCTTCCGCATGTTGCTTCTCCTTCCGCTCCGCGCCTCCGCCCTCTTCTGCTTTGGCATGCCGGCGTCGTACCTCTTCGAAACGATCTATCATTTTTCCTTTGTCACTCGCGAACGGGTTAAATTACCTCGAAGACCAGACACTTCAGGTAGTGTGTCTCCGGAACTGTCAAGAGAATCGGATGATCATTTGCCTGAGTACGGCGTTCCAGAACGCGCAATTGTTTGCCGGCATCGAGTGCCGCTTCCGCGATCACCTCAAGCAGGTGAGCTTCACTCATGTGATGGGAACACGAGCAACTTACCAGAATCCCACCTGGCCGAAGCAAGTCGAAGCGCACGTAGATTGATCTCTTTATAACCACGCACGGCGCCTTCCAGGGCAGATCTGGACTTCGTAAAAGCCGGTGGATCGATAATCACCAGGTCGAAGGTTCGCCGGGCCGAAACAAGCGAGGGCAGATAATCGAGAACGTTACTCTCGCGGAACTCAACATTCCGGATCCCGTTCAGCTCGGCGTTTTGCTTTGCTATCGCGATAGCCAGGCTCGAGCTATCCACCGCTTCGACCGCATCACACACACTAGCAAGATGCAGCGCGAAACCGCCGGATCCGGTGAAACAATCGAGGGCTCGACCTCTTCCCCAGCGGCGCATGGCCAGGTAATTCTCTCGCTGATCGAGAAACACACCGGTCTTCTGTCCACCCAGCAGATCCGCCTGAAATCGGAGCCCGTTCATCTGAATGTCGACGTGCTCGGGAATCGCGCCCGACAGAACCTTCACCTCTGCATCCAGATCTTCTTTCGCCCTTGTTGAGACGTCATTCCGGGCGATGATGCCTTTGGGCTGAAGCAGTTCCTCGAGCACCTCGACGATGGCGGTCGATAGGCGATCCATACCCTGATCAAGAAGCTGTAGCGCAATAAAATCTCCATAACGGTCGACGATGAGCCCCGGCAGCAGATCGCCTTCCGCATGCACAAGGCGGTAAGCATTGGAATCTTGGACGACCCGTTCGCGGAAGCGGCAGGTTGCTTCCAACGATCGCTTGAGGAAGGCTTTGTCCACCGGCTCGACTCGTCTCGAGAGCAGGCGCAGCGTGATCTGCGAGGTGGAACTGTAGTGGGCCGTTCCAAGAGCTTTGCCCCTCGCATCAGCGACCGTAACGGCGTCACCGGGCTGAGCAGATCCGCGGTCGACGACGTCACTTGCGAAAATCCAGGGGTGACCCGAAAACACCCGGTCCGCGGCCTTTCGATTGACGCGGACAACCGGAACATTGGACATCGACTCATTACAGCAGAGCACCGGGCTTGAGTAAGGCGCTTCCCTTCCTAGCGGGTCTGGCCGGGGTTTATCTCTGCTTTTTGACCGCGTCTCACTATTGGGATGGCGTGCTGTTCTCACTCTATATCGAGAAGGTTGCCGAAGGCGCTTTACCCGCCGCAAGCCTCTTCCATCCGAACCATCTCTTATATTCGGGCCTCGGCTACCTGGCTTACGAGTTGCTGCATTTTCTGGGCCTACCACTGCGTTCTCTCACCGCCTTGCAGATCGTTAACGTAGCCGCAAGCGTCGCCTGCTCGGCGATACTGTTCCGGTTGTGCACCCGCCTTTTCCGATCCTCTGAACTGGCCGTTTCGTGCACTCTGCTCTTTGCTCTGGGAGCCACTTGGTGGAAGTTTTCGACCGACGCAGATAGCTACATCATCGCGGTACTGTTCTCGGTTGCGGCCGTGGCGTGGGTTCTGACGAAACAACCTCGGTTGATACCCGCCGGTATCTGCTTGACTCTTGCAATGCTGTTCCATCAGCTCGCCATCTTTGGATACATACCTATTCTTGTAGCGATCTGGCTGGAGGGCGTCACTCCACAGCACCGTTTACGGCGCGCTGCTGGGCTAGTATTCCCGACGGCAGCCTGTGTTGCGATTGCCTACCTGCTCGCATACAGCTCCACTCATGGCGGCCCTTCGACACAATCCTTTTTCGGCTGGATGACAAGCGTTTCGAGAGATACGAAAACGACGCACTCGTTAGCGCAGTTCCTCCTCTCCAACGCCTCGAGCTACAGCAAACTTTTCGGAGGGGGAAAACTGGGATTGATACGCGATTTTCGTTCGGCTCCAGTCGTACTCGCCCTCTTATTCGCAGTCGTGTGCGTAGTCGCGGCGGCTCTCGCGGCCTTCCGCCGGAACCCAAGCTCCGGAGTCGGTACTTCTAGAATTGATCGGCGCGTCTATGTGGTGCTCTGGTCCTGGACCGCCGTTTACGTGCTCTTTCTGTCCTGGTTCGAACCGGGGAATGCCTTCTACAAGCTATTCGTGTGGCCGCCGATCGTCTTGCTGATCGGGTCGTATTTCAACGGCCGCGGACGTTCATTCACCCAAGTTTTCAAGTGGCTCATTCTCGGGCTAGCGAGCTGGAACTTTGCCGCCTTCATCTACCCACACTCCCACATACAGGCAGATCCATTGCTGATGCTGGCGAAGCGGATCGACAAAGAGCTTCCCAAGTCCGCGACCGTGTACTACAAAGCTCTCAGCCCGGATGATTGGTATCTGGAATATTTCGCGCCGGGCAGAAACTGGCAGCCCTTACCTCCCGGGAACGACATCCCGGCAGGCACCGCGGCCGCGCCAGCCTGTTTTGAGACAACGGCTCTGCCGTACGTGCAGGGTGACACGCGTCCATCGTTACAATGGCACCTCGTCAACAGCCAGCACAACGTTCGGCTTGAATGTAAGCAACCGACGTTGCCCCAGTGAACAGACCGTGTGAGATAAGAGATCCCCGGCGGCTGAGCTTAACCCGAGAAAATGCTGCCGGACGGCAATGAAGTGAGTCTATCGACGAGACACAAATAGACTCGTTAGCCGGCTGCAGAAAACATCGACGGCTCAATGTAGATGCAACAGAAACTTCTGTTCCGAGCCGATAAGGTAAATGTGCAACCTAGACCCGGCACTAGTAAGCAGGATCAATACGGGTGGAGAGTACTCGTTATCTGCCCTGATCCGGCCGTAGGAGATAGCGTAAGCTCGGCTCTCTCGGACACAGGTCTAAGGAGTGTGCTTCGACTCTCGGAAATCCCCGAGCCCTTTGGGATTAAGGCAGTTCTCGCCGGCATCAATCTTTGCTTCATTGAGGTTAGCTCGATGCCCTCGCGATCGTTCGCCCTGATCGAGAGAATTGCGGCCGAGGGAGTCTCCGTTATTGCCTTGCACAGAAATGCTGACGTGGAACTGCAGTTGGAATGTCTGCGCCGGGGTGTCAGCGAGTTTGTAAATCTTCCTTTGGGAACTGCCCGACTGCAATCCACACTGGATCGGATCTCGGCGCGACGGCAGTACGATTTACGTCCGTTACGAAGGTCCGGATCGATCTTTGCAGTCATGCCTGGTAAAGGAGGATCGGGAAGTACGACAGTCGCTACTCAGCTAGCGCTTTGTCTCTCGAAAGTGCCCTCAAACCGAACGCTGCTGGTTGACATTGATGGGGTGGCCGGCGGCGTCGGTCTTGCTCTGAAACTTAAGCCCGCATTCAGTCTCCTTGATTGCGTGGCCGATTTAGACAGATTGGATCAAGAACTCTGGAATACTTTGCTAACGCACGTGGGTCCTCTCGACGTCTTGCCAGCCCCTGCTGCACCGACACCCCTTGATATGCCTAGGTCCGAAGTCTCCCGATTGCTTGATTTCCTGCGAACAAGATATGACGCTGTCATTCTCGATCTCCCGAGTTTTCCGACGGAATTCAGCGTTGAATGCGCCAGGCAGGCAGACGCACTCTTAGTTATTGCAACCTGTGATTTACCTTCGATATATTCCACCGCCCGGCATACCGCATACCTGGAAAGTTGTGGGGTTAGATCGGGTTCAATTAGGATCGTGCTAAATAAATTCCGTCCCACTTTCGCTCTTGAGTCTTGGAACGCCGTTGTTGGTCGACCTGTGTTTGCCAGGCTTGCGGAAGCTGGACGGATCTTAGAGGAGGCTCTAATGAAGGGAGAACCAGTAGCTGATAATTCGAGCTTTGGGGTGGATGTTGCATCCATAGCAAGACAGTTGACCGGCTTGCCCTTGGATCGAAGCAACCACCAATACGCTTTAATTCAAAGGTGCAGGGCTCTATTCGGTCGGCTACGCAAAAAATTCCGGATTCAGCGTACTCTCGCCAACTCGGCTAAGGCATGACCGGGGAACTCACCCTGGCGGACAGATGCGTGAGAGCGTCAGCCGAAGTCGCGGGATCAATGGCCAGCCCGACCATTGAGTTGTGTTCCACCCGATAGCCGTCGTTAGAAGAGAAGTCTTCGCTTAACTCTCGAGGGGGCAGGAAGCAACTGGCGAAAGCTCGGTCCAGCACTTCCTCCGTAAGCTCGTAAGGTAGCCCCTTGAACTGTAGAAAGTCTATTGCCTGAGAGATAACGTCCCGAGGATGACAGCGGCGAAACGGCCGTCGGGTCCGATTGTAGTGCTTCGCAATAAACGCGTCAACCACTCTTACATCCGGGTTCAGATCTCGCGATTCACAGTATCGGAGCAGGATCGTGCGGAATTCCTCTTCCTCTGGACTGCGAAGGAGCATCTTGTATCTGATTCGGCGCAGGAAGGCTTCATCTCCTATTTTGTCGGGCGTGACATTAGTCGAAAAAATCAGAAATGTCTCGAATGGAACGCTCATTTTTCCTCCGTTCAAAAACGAAAGATAATCAACCCGGCGCTCCATCGGAACAATCCACCGATTCAGGATCTCCGCTGGCGTCGCCTTCTGGCGTCCGAAATCGTCAATCAAGTAAGTACCGTTGTTTGCTTTTAGCTGGTAAGGAGCATCATAGACTTTTGAGACCGCATTGTAATTAAGGTCAAGCATCGGAGTGCTAAGCTCACCACCAGTAACGATGAACGGCCTCCGACATAGGGCCCATCTACCATCGCGCATATCATCAACGAAAAGCGCTTCTGAATCACTCTCCTGCTGAACCTGTTCGTGGAAGAGAGGATCATAGATACTGATGATATTGCCCTGGGATTCCAGAGCGTAAGGTACAAACACATCCGAACTTTTAATGTTAAAAAGCGCCTCGGCAAGGTAGGTCTTGCCATTACCAGGCTGGCCGTAGATTAGGAAGGACTTACCCGAGTTCACGGCCGGCCCTAGCTGGTCAAGCACGTTGTCCCCAACAACCATGTGTGTGTATGCCTTGGCGAGTCGCTCTGGAGTTAACCAGTTTTGGGGCAAACGTTGCGCTTTTACCGCCTCCCAATATTGAGAGATCGGAACGGGAGCGGGTCCTATATATTGATTGATGTCGAGGTAGTCCCGTGCAATTCTGCGACCTGACTCAGTCAGCGCCAGCATTTCCGAAATCGGACCGTACCCGAGAGAGCGTTTTGCCTCCATCAGATGCTGACGTTTGTACCAGTCGAGAATCTCCTCGAGCAAGTTGAACCTCAGGCCAATGATCCGACTTAGATCGCCACCCGCGATCTCGCCTCTAAAATAGGTAATCTTCAGAACCAACTGCTCAATGAGAGAGGCGGGTAACCCGGTTTCAGCAAGACTCGTGGGAGCAGACGGTGTAAATCGTCTCGACTGCCTCAATTCATGATTCACAAATTCTGATTCACCTTTCGTCCCATCGCGAACATGTAGTCCGAAGCGATAGCGACCGAGTCTTCGTGCCGTTTGCGACATCATTCATGTCGACGAACAACAGCACAGAATAGAAGAGACTGAGTGTTTGAATACGTCTCTGCGTTTCCATGTCACGGAGCCAGTAAAAGCCAAGGTGTTTTAGGCGGGAGCAGGGATGCCTGGTCTTGAGTGCCTGTAAATGAGTTCCGTTCTAGGAAAGAGAAGAATATCGAACGGAGCAAGTAGGGGGGACGTGAAGCCGGATCGCACTTAACTTCCCCCGCCCCCCTCCTCATTTGCACGTGCACTGGAATAGTGGGATTCGGGTCGAGAACTTCGCAAACGATTCGTTTAAGAAACCAAAGATTCTGGAAGAAAGGTGTCCGGCTGTGTTCCCGTGGGGCCATTCGCTCAGACGAGGGCGTTCCGTTTGCCTCCCTTTGTTGCTTGTTTCAAGTGCCGAAGATCTTGCCGACGATCCTGGACCAGTACACACGAGAGTATCTCGCCGCCGAAGCAGACACGAATCTTCCAGCCTTGCCGCGTCGTCCGCGCGCAAACCAACTATGATGGCAAAAGTCTCACAACAACCGGAACCGCTCGCGCCGAGAACTCAGAACCCCAAAAGAACTAAACGTCCAGGTTGCGAACGTCCAGTGCGTTTTCTTCGATGAACTTACGCCGGCTTTCCACGTCTTCGCCCATCAACGTGGAGAAAATGGGCTCGCTCTCGGCGAAATCTTTCAGGTCGATTTGAAGCATGGTTCGCGTCTCGGCGTTCATCGTGGTCGCCCAAAGCTGCTCCGCATTCATTTCGCCCAGACCTTTGTAACGCTGGACGTTAACTTCTCGAGTGCCTTCGGTCTTAACCGTCGCCAGGAGATCGCGCCAATTCGGGAGAACGGTACGCTGCGATTCCTTCACCATCGTGAACGGAGCCTTGTTGTATCGCGCGGCCTGCTTGACGATCGCTCTGAGACGCCGGAACTCGGGCATGGAAAGGAATTCCGTATTGATGTAACGGGTGGCGTTCGTCGGGTCCTTATACCCCACCATCCAGGCGGAATGCTCTTCTTCCCGTTCCACGGTCACTTCCAGCTTGACTTGCCGGAGCCGCTCCGCAAGCGCTTGAACATTTGCCTCGTTTTGCAGGTCGGTTTTGGCATCGATCGGAATTTCGACATCCGAGAGAACTTCCACAACCCGTGGATCACGGACACGGCGCTCCAGACGCGCGCTCATCTCCGATAGCTCGTCCAGACTCATCAGGAACGACCGCAGCGCGGCGCCCTCGGCCTTTACCGCTTGCCCATCTTCCTGGGCGTTGATCTCGACGGAGAGATTTTCTGTAGCACGACGCAGGATTTCTTTTGTGAATTCCTTATCGTCCTTGATGTACTTCTCGCTCTTACCCTTCTTGATCCGATAGAGCGGCGGCTGCGCAACGAATACTTTGCCACGTGTAATCAACTGCTGCATGTGGCGGAAGAAGAAGGTCAGGAGCAACGTGCGAATGTGAGAACCGTCCACGTCCGCGTCCGTCATGATGATGATCTTGCCGTAGCGAAGCTTCGCCATATCGAAGTCCTCGCCCTTGCCGATTCCTGTTCCGATGGCGGTGATCATGGCACGGATTTCCTCGTGCCCCAGCATCTTGTCGTAGCGGGCCTTCTCTACGTTCAGGATCTTGCCTTTAAGCGGCAGAATTGCCTGATAGCGCCGGTCGCGTCCCGATTTCGCAGTTCCACCGGCCGACTCACCTTCGACGAGAAAAAGTTCACAGCGGTCCGGGTCCCGCTCCTGGCAATCCGCCAGCTTGCCGGGTAGTCCGCCCGAATCGAGTGCACCTTTCCGCCGCGTAAGATCTCGAGCCTTTGCGAGCCGCTTCGCGCGCCCGAGCCGCTTCGAGGGCCTTCGACACGATCTTCTTCATCACGATCGGATTCTTGTCGAAGAACTCGCCTAGCTTTTCGTTCACAAGCTGAACCACGTAGCCCTGGATGTCCGAATTCAGCTTGCCCTTCGTCTGACCTTCGAATTGCGGCTGCGGCAGCTTCACGCTGATGACGGCAGTGAGCCCTTCGCGAACGTCATCACCCGTCAGATTCTCTTTTTGATCTTTGATCAATCCGCCCTGTTGGCCGGCCGCATTGATCGTGCGTGTCAAAGCGCTGCGAAATCCGCTGAGATGCGTTCCGCCGTCAACCGTGTTGATGTTATTCGCGAAACTGAAGATTGTCTCGGAATAGGAATCGTTGTATTGCAAAGCCACTTCAATCGTGATCTTGCCGCCATTCGGCAGTTCGCGGTCGCCTTCAAAGTGAATCGGCTTGTCGTGCAACACAGATTTGCCGCGGTTCAGATGCTTAATGAATTCCGCGATGCCGCCGCTGTAGAAAAACTCTTCCGTACGGATATTTTCGCCGCGTTCATCGCTGAGAACAATCTTCAGACCCTTGTTAAGAAACGCAAGCTGACGAAGACGTCCCGCCAGAGTGTCGAAGTTGAACGCTGTCGCGTCCATGATCGTCGGATCGGCTTTGAACGTGATCTTCGTTCCCGTTTTGCTTGATTTACCGGTGCGAGCCAGAGGAGCTTTCGGAATACCGCGCTCGTAGTCCTGTTCCCAGGTCGCTCCCTTGCGCCAAACCTCAAGATGGAGGGCTTCGGAGAGAGCGTTAACGCAGCTCACACCAACGCCGTGGAGACCACCGGAAACTTTGTAGGTATTCGAATCGAACTTGCCGCCCGCGTGCAGCTTGGTCAGAACAACCTGCGCGGCGGAAACACCTTCGCCTTCGTGAATATCGACTGGAATGCCGCGGCCATTGTCGACGATCGTGATTGAGTTATCGATATGGATCGTAACGGTGATTTCTGTACAGTAACCGGCGAGAGCTTCGTCGACAGAATTATCGACGACTTCATACACCAGGTGATGCAGCCCCATTTCTCCCGTTGAGCCGATGTACATGGCAGGCCGGAGGCGAACAGCTTCCAAGCCTTCGAGAATCTTAATACTGGAGGAATCGTAAGTTTTCGTTTTGAGGCACTGTACTCATAAGTCTCTGGACAGTAGTAGATATCCGGGGCGCGAGGCGCTGTCCTCGCCACCGCAGCCGCGGCTTTCTTTTCCGAAGGAACGTCAGATCCGCATCGGCATCACGACGTAGCGGTACACAGTTTCCGGTGAACCGCCTCGGGGCCGCAGTTCTCCGGCGCTTCCCGCATCTTTGAAGTGGAATTCGATCTCGGTTCCATCCACGGCGCGGAGGAAGTCGAGGAGATACTGCGCGTTAAATCCAATCTCCGTTTCCGGTCCGTCGTACTCGACCGGAATTGATTCTTCGCTTTCTCCTGTTTCGGAGATCGAGGAATGCACTTTCAACTCACCCTTCAGAACCTTGATCCGGATGGTCTTCGACCGCTCATCCGCGAACTGCGCGACACGTTCGATCGCCGACTTCAGTTCGTCCTTCTGGATCACCAGAGCGTGCGGATGCTCTTTCGGAAGCACTCGCTCATAATCCGGAAAGTTCCCGGTCAGTTTCCGGCTCAAGAGCAAACGCTTATCGATTCGAAAGAACAGATGATTGTCGTTGCCTGAGAACTGGATCGTTTTGCTCGCATCGTCGCTCGCGAGTTTTTGGATCTCGCTCATCGCCTTCTTCGGAAGGAGCGCACGATACGACGCGCCGAGACCGCTCAGGTCGATTTTCTTCTCCACTAGTGCGAGACGGTGTCCATCGGTCGAAACCATCACCAGCCCGTTATCGTTCAGGATCAGGAGAGCTCCGTTCAAGGTGAACCGGGATTCCTCCGCCGAGATCGCGAAGATCGTGCTCGAGATCATCTGGGAAAGGGCCCCGAGCGGGATCTCCGCCAGAACCTCCGGCATCTGCGGCAACTCCGGGAAGCTCTCCCGGGACATGCCGGCAATCCGAGTCCGGGAGCGCCCGCAGACCAGGCTGGCCCACTGGTTCTCCGCGAGCTTCACCTGCACGTCCGCATCGGGAAGCAGCCTTACGTAATCCAGCAGACGTCGCGCTGGAATGGTACCCGCTCCTTCTTTTTTCACGCGCGCGGGACAGGCGCAACGAATCCCGAGTTCCAGGTCGGTTGCCGTGAGCCAGATTTTGTCGCCATCCGTCTCGAGGAGGATGTTCGACAGGATCGGGATTGTGGTCTTCCGTTCGACCACCCCCTGAGTCAGCCCCAGTTCCCTGACCAGATCAGACTTGCTAACTGCAAATTCCATAAAGAATTTTGAGAGCTCCTTGGACTTGCTCTTACTATTCCTAGATAAGCGTTTAAAGACTATTTACAGAGAACCGTAGTAGTAGGGGCTGTGGATATGTTGATTTCTCTCTAAAGTATAGCAAAAAATAAACTTGTCCGCATTTCATCCTGTGGATATCTCCCTCGCTGACCTTTCAAAACTATCCCGCCCATAACGTTTTCGACAGCCATTCACAACCTGCGCGAACCGGCTCTGTGGAAATCTCTCCAAGCCTACTGAAGTGAATCAATTACCCCTTGGATAAGGCTGTTCAAACTCTCATCGTGGTGCCGCAACTCCTCAATCTTCTGAATCGAGTGGAGCACGGTCGTATGGTGCTTTCCACCAAAGTACCGGCCGATTTCCGGAAGCGAAGCCTGCGTCAATTCTTTTACCAAATACATGGCTACCTGCCTGGGGTATGCAATCTGGCGCGTGTTGCTCTTCACTTTTAACTGGGCTGGCTGCAGGTTGAAGCGCTCGGCGACGTTCCGCATCACGGAATCAACAGAGATCTTACGCTCCGGGGCAGCCGTCAGATGCTTCAGGCTCTGGTGGGCCATGGTAAGCGAGATCGGCTGGCTCGTGAGCGACGAGACCGCGATCAGCCGGGTCAGGGCGCCTTCCAGTTCTCGCACGTTGCTCTTCGTTTTCGTAGCAATGAATATTCGGACATCCTGGGGCAGGTAAACGCCTTCGGATTCGGCCTTCTTGTCGAGAATGGCCATTTTGGTCTCGAGGTCCGGTGCCTGAACGTCCACCATCAACCCCCATTCAAAACGGGAGCGCAGGCGTTCCACCAGGCCGGGAAGCTGGCTCGGAGCGGAGTCGCTCGAGATCACGAGTTGTTTCCGATGATCGTAGAGTTCATTGAACGTGTGGAAGAACTCCTCCTGCGTGCGCTCTTTTCCCGCGATGATGTGGATATCGTCGATGAGAAGCACGTCAGCCGTCCGGTAATGGCGGTGGAACAGTGACATGCGGTCGAGTTTGATCGACGTGATCATCTCGTTCATGAACCGCTCGCTTGACGTATAGACCACATTTAAGCTGGCGTAGTTGTCGAGCAGACTTCGCCCGATGGCGTGCATCAGGTGCGTCTTCCCTATACCCACTCCGCCGTAAATGAACAGGGGATTGTAGCTGCGCGAAGGCGCCTTCGCTACGGCCTGTGCCGCTGCGTGTGCAAGCTGGTTGGAAGAACCCACCACATAGCTGTCGAAGGTCAATCTTGGATTCAGCCAGGAGGCGGTGTTTTCGAAGCGAGGCTCGGTAGGTGGAAAGTCTCCGTCGGCACGGGTTTCAACCGAACTCAATCCAGCAGCGCGCGCCGCCAACGGGGCGTGCTCGACTTCGTATGCGAGGTGCTTCACGGGTAAATTAAGATCCTGGATGACAGACCAGATCTGGACCGCATATTCCTGCTCTATCCATTGCTGGGTCGTCTCATCGGGAACAGAAACTGTAAGCTTACCGTCAGAAAAAGAAAGTAGCCTGCTGCGGGAGATCCAGTTTGCGTAAGCGCCTGCTGTCAGCTTCTGCGCTAACTGCTCCTTGATTCTGTCCCAAACATCACCCACCGCTACACTCCCGGGCCTCTAACCTTGAAATTGACGAAGATTTCCCACATCTTTTCCACAGTTGTGGAAAAGCTAGAACCGGCGTATAGCTGGTGATTTGGATGCCGCGGATCGCGGCTGTATGCAAGCGGAAAAGCCGTTCCCGTGTCTTCGGAAACCTCAGTCTAGCATAGGGGTTTGGAATTGAAAGAAAAAATTTATACCAAAATAACCATCGTAAAATCAGCCACTTACAGACCATGCCTCGAAAATAACCTAGGCCCGGATAGCCCGAAAAAACAGGCTTCAGCGTGAGTAAACCGTCTTATTACAACGGGATGAATTGACTTAGCAACAAGATCGTCGGAGAATGTCATTTAGTCTCCTGCGGGAGTAACTCAGCTGGTAGAGTGCAACCTTGCCAAGGTTGATGTCGCGGGTTCGAATCCCGTCTCCCGCTCCATATTTCCAATCACTTAGCAATTCTTTCCAGATCCTCAGGAACGCCAATTACCTGGCAAAGTCTTCCCGAACCCGATTCGTACGCTCGGTTTACTCGTTGCCGAGGGTCTGTACTTGAACTCCCTGGCCACAGTTTTGTTCGACTGCGGACTCCAATTGACTAACGCGCTGGGTTCACGATCAATACGCAAACCTGCTGGGGATGCGCATGGTTATAAGATCGAAAGTCGAGACTATCGACTTCAGACCGATCACCAGTGTCCAGTTCGAACACGAAGGTTACACCCCGCATCCTCTACGTGCTCCTGTTCGTATATGCAGGTATCGCAGGCACGTACGAAGTGGCGAATTCAGTCTCGACGACCACTGGCACCTTTAATCTCCGCGATCAAGTACAAGCACCGTTTCAACTCTATGGAAATTTGATCGCCGAAGCGGAGACCTCCGCCGTTCGTGCCGGTCTTGCAAAGGGCGACACCGTGCTTGCCATGAATGATCTGCGCTTTACGGGGCAAGCCCTTTGGCAGCGTATTCGCTGGTACGCTCGACCTGGCGAAACCCTCAAACTTCTTCTTCGGAAACAGGACGGGACGACATCGACTGCAAGGATTCTCCTGGAAGGGTATCCGAAAGGCTGGTCAGTGGAGGATCCGCCAGTTCCAACCACTGTGCCAGGAGCCATTTTTGTCCTGGTGGTGATTCTCGTCATTCCCCTCTTCTGCGTGGCCCTGGGGGTTTGGGTCGCCTTTGCCCGACCGTTCGATCCCAATGCCTGGTTCATCCTGATCCTTCTGACTTACCCGCAAGGGTTCAATCCCGGGGCATTTCGTTGGTGGGTTCCCGCGTGGCTGCCGCTTCGATTGTATTGGCACCTTGGTATTCAATTTCTCGTGCCGGTCGCTTTGTTTCTTCTAGGCTTGCTCTTCCCGGAGCGATCGCGGCTGGATAAGGCTCTTCCCTGGCTGAAGTGGCTGGTCATCGCACTCACAGCCGTGACCGTGAGTGCCGGCTTCCTTTCGGAATACAACGCCTGGTATGACCTTTCTCTACTTCCACGCGTCGACACTATCGATCGATCTTTGAATCCAGTTTTCGTGTGGTCGTCGATCTTCTACGTTGTCATGTATTGGGTTCTGCTGATCGACCAGTTGCGGGCCGCCGGTTCGCCAGACGCACGGCGCCGGCTTCAAGTCTTGCTTGCGGGTTCGATCGTCGGCCTCGGCAGCATTCTTGTGGTATTCGGACTGCTGCCTTATCTGGGCATCGCCGATCCAGACGAGAATCGATGGCTCCTCTTCCTCGTCCTTGTGCTGATGCTCTTCTTTCCGCTCACGCTCGCCTACGTCGTGATCGTTCAACGCGCAATGGACGTCCGCATTCTTCTGCGCATGGGCAGCAAGTATCTGCTGGCAAGTACTTCGGTGAAGATCTTCCGGATCGTTGGGATTGCGGCTGTGATCTGGTTTATCGGGGTTCCTCTTTTCATGCAGCATCGGGATCCTCTGACGACCACCTTCTGGGGCGCGGTGCTGGTGCTTTTCGGCTTTCTGTTCCTGAAGAGGGGGTCGCCGACTGACCTTCTGCAACAGTGGATCGACCGAAAATTCTTTCGGGAAGCTTATGACGCGGAAGTGATGTTGAGTCAGCTTGCAAGGACCGCGCAAACGATCTCGGATCCGGCAGCGCTGATCCAAACGGTGTCACAGAAGATCTCGGAGGTGCTGCATATTGACCAGCTCACGGTGCTGCTTCGAAGAAACGGCAGCTTTGAGCCTGCTTACGCCATTGGTGCGCCGCTTGCTGCGCCGGTTCACGCTCTCTCTCAGGCTCCGTCATCGGCAGCGATCTTCAACCCCGCGAAGGGCGACGGCACCCCTGTCCCCGACTCACCGGAGTTACTACTTCCGCTACCCGGGCGCACGCAATTACTGGGTGTCATGGCCCTCGGTACGAAGCGTTCGGAACAGCCCTACACACCCTCGGACCTGCGTTTACTCGAGTCGGTGAGCGTACAGACCGGCCTCGGAATCGAACTCAGCGAAGCGGCTGCTTCCCTGGCAGCGGCGGCGGTGAAACAAGCACACGCTGCTCGCGAGATGGAGGTAGCGCGCGAAGTTCAGGAGCGGCTGTTTCCGCAGAATTTGCCGGCGATCGAAGGTGTCAGTATTGCCGGAGCGTGCCGAACCGTGTTTGGAGTCGGAGGCGACTACTATGACGCATTTGAAATCGGCGCGGGCTGTCTCGGAATAGCGATCGGCGACGTTTCGGGCAAAGGCATCTCGGCTGCACTATTGATGGCGAGTTTGCGGGCCTGCCTTCGCACCATGACGCGCACGACTTCGGGCGAGCTCACAGCTCTCATGTCGCATTTGAATCGCCTGATCTATGAAGCCTCGGCCGTGAATCGTTATGCCACCTTTTTCTTCGGTATCTTCAATCCGGGAGCGAACAGCTTCGAGTATGTGAATGCCGGCCATAATCCGCCCGTGCTGCTGCGCAAATCGGAGAGCGGCGGCTATGAATGGCTTCGGCTCGACTGCGGCGGCCCAGTGATCGGGCTTCTGCCGGAAGCATCATATGAGCAAGGCTCTGTCCTGTTCCAACCCGGTGACTTGTTGCTTGCTTATACGGACGGGATCAGTGAAGCGATGAACTCCGCGGAGGAAGAATGGGGCGAGGAGGCTATGATTATGGCCGCCCAACAAGCTTCAAACGCAAGCACCGAAGAGGTAGTCAAAGGCGTGTTCGCCGCAGCCGACGCTTTCGCCGGTGGCGCATCGCAGCACGATGACATGACTGTTCTGGTGATGAGATATTCACGCTGAGCCGGGCAGGAAGATGGAGCGTCACATGAGTCCCGATCGTGCGAAACCCGTGTGGGGTCAATGGCAGTTGCGCCTTCGCCCGCATGTGCCGCGATGCCATAGCTCGTCCACTACATGCGACTTGAACACGATAGCCAGAGCGTTCCGCCGAGATTTTTCGAGAAGCGCTGACATCCATCTCACATTTGCAGATGATCGATTGATAGACTCTTCGGGAGCACAAATGAAGCTGAACTGCCCTATCAATAGATCATGGATGAGGAAAGCGATAAGGCCGATGCTGGCCGGACTCCTGATACTCGGATCCTCGATCGTTTCCGCCCAGGTCAAGACGACCAAAGACCAGATGATGTTTTACACGGCCGACTGGAAGGGCGACCGTTACCCGGACGGACGGCCAAAGCTCCCGGACGAATTACTGAAGCGGGCTATCGACGTATCGATGGAGGATATCTGGGATTACCTCCATCAGAAGGGTTATCGAAACCAGTTTGAGAGTGGATGGCAAGCGTTACACATTGAAAAGCCGTTTGCCGGACGTGCGCTGACGGCGCAATACATGCCAGTTCGGCCCGATATGGCCAAGGCGATTGCCGCTGAGGGCAAGGCGGAAGGACGCGTGAGCGGGAACAATAGCTGGCCCATCAATGAACTGCAACTCGGGGACGTGTATGTGGCCGACGGGTTCGGAAAAATTGTGGATGGCACCCTGATTGGTTCCAATTTGGGGAGCGCGATTGCTGCACATACTCACACGGGTTTTGTATTCAATGCCGGCATTCGAGATCAGGAAGAGAACCGCGAGATAGCGGACCTGAATGGCTTCTATCGGGGTGCAGATCCTTCGTTCTGGACCGAAATGACCCTGACGTCCATCAATGCGCCCATTCGCATTGGTCGTGCGACCGTGCTTCCGGGCGACCTGGTGCTGGCAAAGACCGATGGCGTCATTTTTATTCCTGCCATCCTTGCCGAGGAGGCAGTGAGCACGGCCGAGTTCACGAACCTGAAGGACGCATTCAATTTCGAACTCAATCGCCAGGGCACTAATGGCGCGGAATTCGAGGGCGGCTGGACAGAGAAGAAATATGCGGCATTTACCAACTGGATCAATGCACACCCCGACAAGTTGAAGATGCCGCGCAGCCAGTTCGATCAACTGCTTGCACACGCGCATAAAGACAAGCAGTGAGTTGAAGCCGCGACACCTCTGGTCGTTGTCGCCTGATTCCAAGTATTAGCTTTTCAAAGGAGCAGATATGAGTTCTTCCTTTTCCCGCCGAAATTTGTTTCAAGGTATTGCAGCCGGCTCTGTGGCGGCGCTAGCCCCGGCTTCGTCTGTCGCGGCCGAGGATACCTGGAAGCGGGGGCCCGGCATGCCAACTGAGGGCCCCAATACGCCCAAAATCGGCGCTCCCGTGAATGGACGCGACTTGAACGACCACGCCATTCGAGCTGTTAAGCAACTGGGAGTGGAGTACGTGCTGATGGGCGGTGGCCCGATGCCGTGGACCGCAGAGCAGTTAAATCCCTTGATGGACAAGCTCAAAGCTGGTGGCTTGAAACTCGGCAACATGATGATCGCCGGCTTCCCGAACACCATCTATGGAAAGGCCGGGCGGGACGAAGAAATCGCCAAGTTCAAGGCCTCGATCGAGGCGGCCGGCAAGGCAGGGCTGCCGGTTATCGAATATAACTTCTACGCGCATAGGGCCATGGAAGGCTATTACGAAGAGACAGGAAGAGGAGGCGCGGGACTGACAGCGTTCGACTATGACCGCATGAAAGACTTGCCGCCCTTGCCCGCGGAAGGAAGTTATACGGTAAACCAGATTTGGGAAAACATCGGGTACTTTCTGAAGGCTGTGATTCCTGTGGCGGAGAAATCGAAGGTTCGACTCGCGCTACACCCTAACGATCCCCCGGTAGCTCTCAGTCGTGGTTCCGGACAGATCATGGCATCGGTCGAGGGGTGGAAGCGGCTGATCACCGTCGTCGACAGCCCGTCGAATGGCATCACGTTTGATTGCGGTGTCACTCGGGAAATGGGTCATGATCCGGTCGAGGTGTGCCGATACTTCGGCTCGCGTGACCGCATCAATCATGTGCACTATCGCAACGTCCGCGTACGTGAGCCGCACAACAAGTACACGGAAGTCTTCATTGACGAAGGTGAGAACAACATGCTCGCCGTCATGCAGGAGTTAGTGAAGCAGAAATACACCCGGATGGTGTACCCGGAGCACGAGCGAGCGCTCGACTACGATCGTGCCGTGGGTATTCACAACCAATATCCGGGAGGCGGCGGCTATACCGGCATGGTGTATGACATCGCCTACGCCCGCGCCATGCTGCAAGCGTCCTTGCTGCTCGCCAACAAGACTTAGTCACGCCCCAATCCTTTGCTTTTATCGCGGCCTGCGCGGGTATCAGCATCGATTTTTTCCCATTGGGACTTGTCGCCTCGCGACGACTCAGATAGTATAAACAAACTGTTTCGCAAGAACCGGGTAGCTTAAGGAGCACCGTATGCTTTGGTCAGACCGTGAAGACACTTGTATTTGCGCGCGCGCAATCTACGCATCCATATTCGCGATTGTTCTCGGATTGAGCGTCGCCGGGCTAGCGCCAGCCCAACTCAGCACCGGAACCATCACGGGCACGGTGATCGATCCGCAGGGCGCTGCCATTGCCGGGGTGAAAGTTCTAGCGGTTGAAACGAGTACAAACTTTCAGGCGCGCTCCGAAACCAATTCGGACGGTCTGTATCGCATCCAATCGCTTCAGCCGGGCACTTACGACGTGAGCTTCGAATCGGCGGGATTCAAGAGCCTTGTGCAAAAAGGGCTGCAGTTGAAAGTGGGCGATGTGCTGGCAGTCGACGGCACTCTGCAACTCGGTCAGGTCAGCGAGCAGATTCAGGTCACCAGCGCCGCAACGCTTCTGGAGACCGAGACATCCTCGTCCAGCACCGTCACAGAGGGCGAGACCTTGTACAAGATGCCTTTGTATCAGCGCTATGTGCTGAACACGCTGAATCTGAGTCCGGGCGTGACGATGAGCGGCTATGCGTATGGCGGCTCCCTCAGCGGGTTCAATGTCGCCGGGCTTCGATCGACCGGCACTACGGTCTTTGAAGATGGCGTGTTTGGCAATGACCCGGTGCTGAGTACCGGCACGGATATCAAGCCAGTCGAAAATTCAGTAGGCGAAGTGCAGTTGGTGACGGGAACACTACCTGCCGAGTACGGACATACCTCGGGCGGTGTCCTGACAGTTTCAAAGAAGAGCGGAGCGAATCAGTACCACGGGACGGCGTCCGACTTGGGACGAACACGGAGCATGACTCATCGCCAGTTCTTCAATCTGTATAGAACTTCAGATCCGCAACCCGGAGCGCCGAATGGGGTACCCGCCTGGTTCATGCAGATGGATGGAAGTTTGAGCGGACCGATCTCGATTCCCAAGGTTTACAACGGCAAGAACAAGACGTTTTTCTTCTTCGGCATTCAGAAGTTGATCGAGAAGAAGTCCACCTCCTATACCAGCCAAACTCCAACCCCGGATGAGTTGAATGGCGATTTCACGTTCGGGGGAGTCGGCCAGCCGCTTTACGATCCTTCGACTACCCGATGCCTTACGTTCTCGGGCTCGAGCTGTACCAAGTGGACGCGAGACCCGATTCCCAACAACAAGATCCCGGTGAGCCAGATGGATCCTGTGTACCGGAAGCTGTTGTCCTATGGGCCGTGGGCAGGTCCTAATACGCCGGGTTCTTTGACCAGCACGGGACCGGTCAGTAACTACACGTGGGCTTCACGATCCCGAACTTTCTTCAGCGACTTCTCGGAACGCGTGGACCACCAGTTCAGCACCAACGTGAAGGCCTATTCGAGTTACACCTATAACTACACGAGTGGCTTGCAGAGGCCGACCAGCATAGCGGTGCCCGCCTTCGACTATGCCAATGGAATCATTACTCCCTTCACACAGCAGAATGCATCGACGGGTTTGACTTGGCTACTCGGCCCGACGGCCTTGAACGATGTGCGGCTTGGCTTCTACCGGCTTCGGAACGATACGCTTGTGCCTTCGTACAACCAGAACTGGCCGAGCAACCTGGGTATCCCGAACGACAACTCCGCTCTCTTCCCGACATTCAGCGGGACCACCGCCTCCGGCAACTCGACAGCTCCGGCCCTGAATACAACGTATGGCCTGGGTGCGCCTTCTCCTTCCCGCAATATCCGCCAAGTCTGGACTTTCCGTGATGACTTTTCGAAAGTGGTGGGTACACACGCGATGAAGATGGGATATGAATTCCTCTATTACCAGGGGAATTACTTCCAACTCGGCCAACCGAGTGGTGTCTTCCAGTTCGACAACATGACGGCAGGACTGCAGGACAATGGACAACCAGTACCGAATACCGGTAACCAGCTTGCCGGGCTCGAGTTGGGCTATGTTCGACAAGCCAACTTCTCAAGCTATACAACCACCTGGCTGCCTCGTGACAGCATCAATAGCCTGTACTTCCAGGACGACTGGAAATTCTCGCGTACCTTGACGTTAAATCTGGGTTTGCGCTGGTCAACAGAAAGCCCGTTCCACACGGCCCACAACCTGATCAGCAATTTCAGCCCTACAACAATCGATCCGGTCTCAGGCAAAATGGGCGCCATTGTTCATCCGAGTGATGGACTCAATCAGCGGGATTGGAAGAACTTCCAACCGCGCATCGGGGTTGCCTGGCATCCGCAAGAGCGCATGGTTTTCAGGGGCGGGTTCGGCATCAACACCATCGATATCCGGTTCCCGAACGCGCTGCAACAGTTTGATGAATACCAGTCTCAGATTGCGCAACAGCAGCTCTCCGGCGACCCGCGACCGATCTATCGCATCAGTCAGTTTCCCGGCGGCCTGAACTATCCCGTGCGATCGGACCTCAGTTCTCCCTTCATCGGAACGAACTACAGTTCGCGCAATATCTACTGGATGGACGGCAACCTTCATCCGGGCTATGCCATGAACTGGAACGTCAGTGCGCAATATCAGTTGAGCACGAACAACATCATCAAGCTGACCTATCAAGGTTCGGCCGGCGTTGACCTCGTCGAGAGCTGGAACACCAACGTTTTTCCAACCAGCTTTGGTGCCAACAATCCGGCACTTCGGGCGGCGGCCTTTGCGGCGCCGCAGAATTACCTGCCTTACCCGCAGTTCGGCGCCATCAACTATATGTCCAATACTGGACACTCGAGCTATCACTCGGCAACCGCGCAATTTCAGAAACGTTACTCGCAAGGTCTGGTCCTCAATTCGTTCTATACGTTCTCAAAGGCTATCGACGACTGCGACAGTGACTACGGCGTGTGCACTGGCGTCGCGCCGGTGGAGAATCGAAATCTCAACAAAGCGCGAGCCGGTTACGATCGAACGCATGTCTTCGTAACTAGTGCTACTTACGAACTGCCGGTCGGCCATGGCCGGAAGTGGGTGAACAAAAGTAAGCTCCTCGATTACTTAGTCGGCGGTTACGAACTGGCGTGGATTCAGAGCATCGAATCCGGCAATCCGTTTGGCGTAACCTTGACCAACAGCCCGAACAATTATTATCCGACTGCGATTGGAAACCAGGTGCCGAATCTGGCGTGCAGCAACATCTCCATGCCGGGCTTCGGCTTGGGAGACAAAATCGGAGGGAATCGATTCAATCAGGCTCTGGAAAATCCATTTCTCAATGTGAGTTGCTTCTCCGTGCCCGCACCTTTCACTCCGGGCAACGCGGGGAGGAACACCATCACAGGACCGGGCTTGCTCTATTCGCAAGTTTCGGCTAAGAAGAACTTTGCGATCACGGAAAGGGTCAATCTGCAGTTCCGGTTCGACTTCCAGAATCCGTTCCACAACTACGGATTCAACAACCCGTCAAACACCTATGACTACAAGAACCCGCAACTGTTCGGGAAGATTACCGGCGACCAAACGACAGCTTCCTTTGCCGGGCAACCTTTGATGAACATCATGCTGAGGCTCAACTTCTGATAGGGAGCGACCGCCTCATTGGTAGCTCGATTCACTTAGCCAAGGGTGCGTGATTTTCCACAGCAACAATAACCTCGCGGATGGCTTTCACGATGACCTCAGGCTCATCGATCGGTACCATATGGGAGCTGTTCTCCGCCATAAGTTGTTTGGAGTTCTTGGATAAGGCTCAAGAGTTTCCGCTGAAGTTCCGCGTATTGAGGCGAATCGTATAGAGTACTGACAACCGCCACGGGTCGGCTTTCGAGAGGCAGCCTAAGCTCGTTTTCGGCGTTCTCCACCTCAGAGAAGCATCCCGCAGCCATTGCGGATGTTGGCCTGAAGGAGTGCAAGCGTGCCCACCGGTGAAGTTGCTGGTTACGCGCAGGCAGCTTGCCGAAATTCCGATCGTCCTCCATGTCGAGCGCGATTGGTGTCGCAGAGATAAGCTGGGGCGGGCTGTCGAGGCCTTTGAACGAAGCGGAAGGCGATTGCGATTCCCGTTGCTTGGGAGCATCGATGAATGCGTGGTCGACAAGCACCTCACCGGCTACTTCGTTCGCGTAGCGGGCGGCGTACAGACGCATTATTAAAGCTCCTATCGAGTATCCAACCAGCACATAAGGGCCTTGCACTCCCGCGTGGAGCAGTAGTTGGTGTAATTCGTCCACTCTCTCGGCGCAGGTAGGAGTTGTTTCTGACGGGGCGGGATCGCTCCAGGCTGTTCCGGCCGGGTCATAAGTGCAGATGCGTGCGACCTGTGCGATCGGCGGTTGTACTAGTCCCCAATCGAAAGAAAATGCGCCGGCGACCACGACCGTGGGACTCCCTTGACCGGTACAGTTAATGTGAACACGGCGGCCACCGATGTCGACCAGCCTGCCTAACACTGGCGGCGGGGCTTCGTCGGTTTGTGCGCAAATGGCGCAAATGCCGGCCGCCGCGAGCAAATACAGGATAAGGCTCCGGCGCGCCATCACATTAGCGGCCATGCTATCACTTCGGAAACCTGGCTAACCTCTTACCACCGCGATTCATTTTGTTTGACGGTTCGTCCAGTACTGGCCGAGACAGTTTCGGTAAACGCGAGGCGTGTTGCGCCGTCATAGAAGACATGGGCGAATGGGTCCGGCGTAGAGTTGTGCTTCTTGGCTCGGGTCTTCTTGCGTTTGGCTTGAGCGTCGCGTTCTCAAGAGAACCCGCCCAATCCAAGCCCGATGCCTCTTTCAAGGCGCGTCTCTCGAAGCCTGACATGTTCCGGCACGCTCTCAACCGGCTTACTTTTGGACCTCGTCCGGGCGATTTCGAAGCGATTCAACGTATGGGACTGAAGCGCTGGGTAGACCGGCAGCTACATCCGGAACAAATTCCGGAGAATCCGCTGCTGCTCGAACGGTTACACCCATTCGAATCCATCGACTTAAGTATCCGCGAAGCCTATCTGCGGTATCCTCCGCCGCAACTGATTGGCGCCATTGCCCGGGGCCGCGGAGAGCTTCCGGAAGACCCCGAACTGCGAGCATTGGTTGTCCGATTGGCCGACCGATACGTGCAACGAAAAGGCTTGGACGCTTCAACGCAGACGCAAAATCCGAGTGACTTGTCGGATCTCGAACCCCGAGTGCGCCTGGCCGACCTGCTGACCCCCAGGCAAATCGAAACCTTACGCCGCGGCAAGCCGGACGAGAAGAAGCAGCTTCTTGAATCTCTGCCCGCCGAGAAACAGACGGATTTCGTTTGGGCTCTGCGGCCCCAGGAAAGGCAGCGCTTATTTGCATTTGCTCCCGTCCCTCTTCGGCGCGAGTTGATGCGTTCCGTGGCTCCTCAAAATGTCGTGGCGTCCGATTTAACGGAGGCCAAGATTCTCAGGGCTGTGTACAGCAACCGCCAATGGCAGGAGTTACTGGTCGACTTCTGGTTCAACCATTTCAACGTATATCTGAACAAGGGTGCAGATCGCTATACCGTGCCGACGTATGAACGCGATGCAATTCGGCCGCATGTATTCGGCAAATTTCACGACCTTCTGCTCGAAACAGCGAAAAGTCCGGCGATGCTGTTCTATCTGGATAACTGGCAATCCGTCGCGCCGGAAAAGGCGAATGCCGCCAGGCGGCCGAGTGCCAAGCCGAAACGGGGGTTGAACGAGAACTACGGCCGCGAGTTACTCGAACTCCATACGCTTGGCGTCGAGGGTGGTTACACACAACGCGATGTAGTGGAAGTAGCACGCTGCTTCACCGGCTGGGGCATTGCATCGCCCAGAAAAGGCGGTGTCTTTGAATACAACGATAAGGTTCACGATAAAGGGCAGAAGGTCGTGCTCGGCCACTTGATTCCGGCGGGCGGCGGCATGAGCGACGGATTGACAGTCATCGACATTCTGAGCCAACATCCTTCGACAGCCCGGTTTATCTCTTCGAAACTGGCACGCCGCTTTGTGGCCGATAATCCTCCGCCTTCGCTCGTGGCGCATATGGCCAAGACATTCCTGAAAACGAAAGGAGACTTACGGGAAGTAGTCCGGACCATGATTACGTCGCGTGAATTCTGGTCGCAAGGATCCTACAACGCCAAGATCAAAACGCCTTTCGAAATGGTCGCCAGCGCTCTGCGTGCGACGAATGCGGATCTGACGTCCGGCTACGTGCTAGGGAACGAACTTCAGAAGCTGGGCGAACCGCTGTATCGTAAGATTGAGCCCACGGGCTACAGCAGCGCAAATTCGGAGTGGGTGAGCTCGGGCGCCCTGCTCGATCGTATGAATCTGGCCTTAGCCTTGGCCCACAACCGACTACCGGGTGTTGCTGTCGACCTGCCTGCCTGGGCGGCCCCGGCGGAGAAGGATCCGGTCGAGTTTGCGCGATCACTGCTGGACCGGGATCCCAGCCCTCAAACAAGGTCGGCGATAGAGAAGATAATGAATGATCCGAACGTGCGTGCCCAACTTGCATCGACGGCGAATCTCACGCGGCCGCAGGTCCCGAGTCTGATCGCCGGAATCACGCTTGGTTCTCCGGAATTCCAACATCACTGACGAAAGCTAGAAAGCACCCAATGTCATCACGAAGAATTTTTCTTAAGAGTTCGGCGCTGGCCATGTTTGGAGTGGGCTCCGTACCTACCTGGCTTACGCGCGCCGTCTTCGCGAAAGATGCTCCGGGCGAGCGGAAGAAGATCTTGATCGCCATCTTTCAACGTGGTGCTGTGGACGGCCTCAACGTCGTGGTCCCGCACGCTGAACCTGCATACTACGCCATGCGCCCGAGCATCGCCATTCCGCGGCCCAATGGAAGCGAGAACTCCGCCATTGACCTGGACGGCCATTTCGGCTTACACCCGGCGCTCCGTTCTCTCAAGCCGCTATGGGATCAAAAGCAATTGGCGATTGTCGAGGCTGTCGGTTCGCCCGACCCCACGCGTTCGCATTTCGACGCTCAGGATTACATGGAGTCGGGAACACCCGGCCTGAAGGCGACAAGCGACGGTTGGTTGAATCGTGCGCTTTGCCCTGAAGCGAACCGTTCCGCTTTGCGCGCCATTAGTGTTGGAGCGGACCTCCCGCATGCGCTGCGAGGAAAGAACGAAGCGCTGGCCCTGAACAGCATCGGCGATTTTCAAGTGAAGGATGCACGAGCGGCTTCGATCTTCGAGAGCATGTACGGAGGGTCGACCGATCGGGTCCTGAACGGGACTGCTCGAGAGACCTTCGACGCCGTTCGCATCATGCAGTCCATTCAGAAAACGCCCTACACGCCGGCGAACAGTGCGCACTATCCAAACGGAAAGCTAGGGCAAGGCCTGCTGCAGATTGCCCGCCTTATTAAGGCAGACGTTGGTCTGGAAGTCGCTTTTACCGACGTGGGCGGATGGGATACCCACGTTAATGAGGTCGGTCCCCAGCCGCACGTGGGTCAGCTTGCGAACCTGCTGCGGGATTTCGGTGATGCCATTGCCGCGTTCTCAAAAGACATGGGCGATCGAATGGACGACATCACGCTTGTAACCATGTCCGAGTTCGGCCGCACGGCGAGGGAAAACGGAAACCGCGGCACCGATCACGGGCATGCCAATTACATGTTTGTGCTCGGCGGAAAGGTAAGAGGAGGCTGCGTACACGGCGAATGGCCGGGACTTGCAACCGAGCAACTCTACGAAGGCCGGGATCTTAAGGTCACAACGGACTTCCGGAGCGTTCTGTCGCAGGTCGTCCAAACCCAGTTAGGAAACCGCGAATTGGAGACGGTGTTCCCGGGTTTCCGCCCCCATATAGCCGCGCTCGAACCGCTTGCCGCTGTTTGCCTAAGCGACAGACTGGGCGAACTTCCAGGCGTCAGAAACAATCCGGTCCAGATCCGCGCGATTCGGCTTCCATCCGAGCGTGCTCTGCAGCTTGCTCGAATCGGCAACAAGAGAAGCCGGATCGCCTTCTCTTCGCGGGCCCATCGTGAACGGTACCTTCTTGCCCGTGACGCGTTCGACCGAAGAGACCACTTCCTTCACCGAGTGCCCCGATCCTGTTCCTACGTTGAACACGTTCGACCCGCCACCCTTGAGCAGATGTTGGACGGCAAAGATGTGCGCTTCGGCCAAGTCGCTGACGTGGATGTAGTCGCGAATACAAGTGCCGTCTTCGGTGGGGTAGTCATCGCCGAAAAGCGTCACAGGCGAGCCGGTTTGGACCGCGCGCAGGATAAGCGGAATCAAGTGCGTCTCGGGGTCGTGCCGCTCGCCTAATCCGGCTTCCGGCTCGGCTCCGCAAGCGTTGAAGTAGCGCAAACGAATACTCCGGAACTCCTGATACCGGTCAAGCCATTCGAGCATTTTCTCGACAATCACCTTCGACTCGCCGTATGGGTTGATGGGCGAGTACGGTTCATCTTCCACGATCGGCACGCGCGCGGGCGTCCCATAGGCTGCGGCAGTGGAAGAAAAAACCACCCGCTTCACGCCGGTCTTCATCATTGCTTCGAGCAGGGAAAGTGAACCACCCACGTTGTTCTCGAAGTAAAGCAGAGGATCTTTTGTGGATTCTCCAACGGCGATGTAAGCCGCAAAGTGAATGACCGCATCCACGCGATGCTTGTCTAACAATCCAGCGAGTTTGTCCGTTTCACGCAGATCAAGCGTATGGAGAATCGCGGGCGGGACGGCCTCACGATAGCCGCGCCCCAGATTGTCGACGACCAGGACCGAGTAGCCCTGTTTTTCGAGAAAGTAGCGCGTATGGGAACCGATATAGCCGGCTCCTCCGGTAACGAGAATGGTAGGCAAGCACTTCCGAGTTTAGCCCCTGAGATCCTGAAAATATGGCGCTGGTGGAGGTTCGGAACGTCACAAAGATCTACGGGACAGGAGAGACACCCGGCGAAAGCGCTCGACGACGTCTCGCTCTCGATCAGTCCGGGCGAGTTCGTGGCGCTGGTTGGCAAGAGCGGATGCGGGAAGTCTACCTTGTTAAATCTATGCGGCGCGATGGATTTTCCGACTTCGGGATCCGTGCTGATCGACGGTACCGATACGGCGCAGTTGGATGACACCGCACTGACGAAGGTGCGGCGCGAAAAAGTTGGGTTTATCTTTCAGTCATTCCAGCTTCTGCACACACTCACGGCTCTTGAAAATGTCGAGCTTCCTCTTCTGCTCGCGCGCAAAGCGGCGGCACGGAGCACCGCACTGGAGCGTCTGCGCTGGGTAGAGATGGAGTCGTACTCGGATCGTTATCCGCATCAGCTTTCGGGTGGCCAGCAGCAGAGAATTGCCATCGCAAGAGCCCTGGCGGGTTCGCCGGAATTGCTTCTTGCGGACGAGCCTACCGGTAATCTCGACAGCGCAACTGGCGAGCTTGTTCTCAATTTGCTGCGAAAAATAGCGGACGACTTCGGGGTATCGATCGTAATGGCGACCCATAGCGTCGAGAGCACGGCGGTGGTCAATCGCATCGTAAGGCTCAGAGACGGCCGTATTGTGGCGGTGGAAGGTTCCGAATCCGCTCGAAAGCTCGCATGACGCATCTGCTGCGCCTGTTCACCCGGTTGATTCTCCGGCCGCTCGGCCGCGAACCGATGCGAACAAGCCTGACCGTCATGGCCGTTGCTTTGGGAGTCGCGGTGGTAGTTGCAATCGACCTTGCGGGCGACGCGGCAGCCGGCAGTTTCCGTTCTTCTCTCGAATCGCTGGCGGGCAAATCCGACCTTGTTATCACGGCGACCGGCGGTGTAGACGAAGAGCTGCTGGGAAAGCTGGTGCAACTGCCTTATCCGCTCGTGTTCCGGCCCCGCATTGAGAGTTTTGCATCGGTGGGTGGTAAGGGACCAACGCTGCCGTTCTTCGGGATAGACCTTATCGGACAGGATTTGGGCGACGACAAAGCGGGTCAGTTTGCGCCCGCGGGCTCCGTCAAGGACCTCGCTCAGGATTCGGTCTGGGCCGGGCGCAATACCGGTCTTACGCCGGGAGAGCATGTCCAGCTTCTGGTCAACGATGTGAAACAACCGGTCACAGTTGTTGGCTTTCTTCCATCCGGTAGAGAGCTCGGCGAGGACCGGGTGATTGTCGCGGATATCGGTCTTGCGCAGAAGCTGACAGGCAGGCAGGGAAGGATCGACAGCATCGAGGTGACCATCCCAAACGGAGAGCCGGTGGATCATTGGCGAAACGTTCTGCGCCGCTCCCTTCCCGCTTCGGTCGAAGTGAATCCGGCCGGATCGAGAACAGATGAGAACCGGAAGATGCTGGCCGCCTTCCGCTGGAATCTGCACGTTCTGAGTTACATTGCGCTGGTAGTCGGTGGCTTTCTCATCTACAACACGATTTCGATATCTGTTGTGCGGCGCAGGACTGAAATCGGAGTCGTGCGCGCGCTGGGCGGCTCCAAAGCTCTAGTCGGGTGTGGATTTCTCGCCGAGGCGTTCGCTTTTGCGAGCGTCGGAACTGTAGCGGGATTGCTGATCGGACGCATCCTGGCCTTAGGTGCGGTGCAATTGATCGGAACTACAGTCCAGTCGCTCTACGTCAGCAGTGTTCCGGCTCAAATTCGAATGAGCCCGGCAGCGCTCATGACAGGGATCTCTCTCGGGCTTGGAGTCTCTCTGCTGGCTGCACTCGCTCCGGCTTGGGAGGCGGCCCAGATTCCACCAACGGAAGCCATGGCCCGAGGCCGGGAGCAGTACCTTGCCGCAGTCCGGTCGCGCCGCACCGTGTGGCTTGCACTGGGTATGCTGATCTTGGGCTTGGCCCTGACGCAACCAGGTCCGGTATTTGGAAAACCGATCTTCGCCTACATTGCCGTCATCTTGCTAGTGGGCGGAACCTCTTTAGCTGTCCCGAATATCTGGATTGCATTTGCGGCGCGAACGCAACGTATTGTCACGAAGAGTTTCGGCGTCGAAGCCTCCCTTGCAATGCGCTCACTACGAGCCTCCATCGCCCGGACGTCTGTCCTGACGGCTGCGCTCGCCACGGCAGTTGCGATGACGGCGAGCATCGGGATTATGGTCGGTAGCTTCCGCGACACTGTCCGCGTCTGGATGGATAACGAACTTAGAGCGGACTTCTACCTCCGTCCTGCGGCTCCTGCCGGGGCAGATCGATTTCCGGTGATGGCTGCAGACATTGCAGACCGGATCGAAAGGCTGCCCGGGGTAGCCGCCGTTGACCGCTTCCGCTCGTATCCGATCTCGTACGAGGGGTTGCCCGCGAATCTGGCCGGAAGCGAAAACAGCAAGCTGAAGGGCAAAGGAGCAACCCGTTTCCTGCCGGGAGAAAATAGCGCGGCCATTCTCGCCCAGCTTGCACGCGGCGACTCCGCTATTGTCAGCGAGCCCTTCGCGAACAAGCACGGCATTCGCCCAGGCAGTGAGTTGAACCTACCCATAGGAGATGGAATCAGGAAATTAAAAGTGCTCGGGATCTATTACGATTACTCGACCGAGCGCGGCTTCGTTGTTTTGGATCGGGCCACGTTGTTGAAGTATTTGCCTGACCCGGCGTTATCAAATCTCGCGGTTTATCTGAAGGATGGTTCGAACCCGGCTGACGTGAGAGCCGGTATTGACCGCGTCGTGAGCGGACGTTCAGTGCTGGTGTTTCCTAGTTCGGGTTTACGACGGGCCGCGATTGAAATCTTCGATCGCACGTTCCGCATTACCTATGCGTTAGAGGTCGTGGCGATTTTTGTGGCGGTCATGGGCATTGCAGGCTCGCTGCTGGCAATGGTGATCGACCGCCGTCGTGAACTCGCCATATTTCGTTTTCTAGGCGCAGACCGCGGTCAGGTGCGTCGGGTTATTCTCTGCGAAGCGGGCCTGCTTGGATTGGTCGCAAACGTTGTCGGCCTGGTGCTTGGAACACTGCTCTCGCTCGTTCTGATTTTCGTCATCAACAAACAGTCGTTTGGCTGGACCATTCAGTTCCATTGGCCGGCTGGCTTGCTTTCGGCTGCTGTGGCCGGCGTTTTTGTTGCGACGATCCTCGCGGGCTTCTATCCGGCACAGAAGGCCATGCGACTGAACCCCATCGAGGCCATCCATGAGCAGTAAGGGACTTCGCTTTTGCTCGCCTTTGCGCCTTGTCTTCTTGCCGCGTATCGCGTTTTCTGCGCAGGACTGGACGCAGGCCCGAGCGGGCTACCAGTACTCGTTTCCACGCGATCATTTCGCCCATAACGATTTTCAGACGGAATGGTGGTATTACACCGGCAATCTGCGCTCGGACGACGGGCATCGGTTCGGATACGAACTCACGTTCTTCCGGCAAGGCGTGCATTTGGAACAATCCGCCGATATCCCGCAGCCCTGGCGTCCCGACGAGGTGTATCTGGCGCACTTCGCGCTGAGCGATCTCGACGGCCGCGATTTCTTCCACACGAAACGTCTCAATCGCGGCGGCCCGGGTCTGGCAGGGGCCAGCGAGAAAACAGGACATTATTGGAACGGGAACTGGCAGGTGCAGTGGCTGGATGAGCGCTCAGCCGTACAGCAATTGCAGGCCGTTGTTGACAACGGAAGCTTACGGCTCGATCTCAGGCCGAGTAAACCGCCCGTTGTGCACGGAGAAAATGGAGTCAGCGTAAAAGGGCCTCTTCCCGGCGAAGCCTCGCAGTACGTCTCGTTCACAAGAATCGATAGCTCGGGAACTCTCGACTGGAAAGGCAAACACTACGCCGTGCGTGGAACCAGTTGGATGGACCATGAGTTCTTTTCTGAGCCTTCGGACAATCAACTCGCGGGCTGGGACTGGTTCTCCGTTCAACTCCAGACCGGGCAGGAGCTAATGCTCTACCGGTTACGGCGAAAAGACGGCACCTCGCAGCGATTTTCGTCCGGAACATATGTGGACGAAAAGGGAGAGGCGCATTTCCTGAACGGCTCGGAATTTACACTGACGCCGCTCGAAACGTGGCAGAGCACCGCATCGGGCGAGCGCTACCCGGTGCGATGGCGTCTCTCCGTCCCTTCCCTGCAACTCGAATTGACGGAAGAGACGCGGCTTCCCAACCAGGAACTCTTCAGCCGCGAAGCCATCTCGCCCACGTACTGGGAGGGAGCCGTGGAGTACGCAGGGAAGATGGGCTCGCGGAGTGTGTCGGGCGTCGGTTACCTCGAGATGACAGGCTACGCGGAGCCAATTCATCTCACCGGCAATTGATCAGGCGATTGCTGCGCCTGTCGCTTCGCCCGGCTCTCCTTCCAGATCTTTCATGAATCCAGCCAAAGCGAACCAGCCAGGCAACAGGCAACAACAATGCCAAGCGCATACCGCAATGTGACGATTTGCGATACGAACCCAATGCTTGGCGGTCCCACAATGAATCCCACATAGCCGATTCCGGTGACGGTAGCGATGCCGGGACCAGGACTGACGGAGGGAACGCGTCCACCGGAACCAAAAACGATGGGAATAATCACGGACAGGCCCGCGCCGGTGGCAGCGAAGCCCGGCATGGTCCATTCTGGAGAAGGCGCCGCCAGTACATAGAGCAGTCCGGCGGCCGCTACCAGGCATCCGCCGCGCACCGTGCGAAGCGGCCCCAGGCGTTCGGTAATGAAATCTCCCAGGAAGCGGAAGCCGGCCATCGCACCCGAGAATACCGAGTAGCCGGCCGCGGCAGTTCCGGGACCAGCGTTGAGGATTTGGCGCAAGTACACGGCCGTCCAATCGGCAATGGCACCTTCCGAAAGAAGAATGCAGAAACCAATGGCGCTGATGGCGAGCAGAACCTTCGGAATTTGACGGAACGGAAGCCGGTGCTGCCGCTTGATCGCGCCGGAAGCGTCGTCGTCGATTAACCATCGCGCGACCGCAAGAATCGCGAAGGCATTTAGAATTGCGCTCACTCCAAAATGCAGCGGGAGGGGCGCACCTCTCGTTGCAACGGCACCCCCCGCCGCAGCGCCGGCCATTGCCCCCAGGCTGAACATTCCATGGAAACGGGACATGGTCGGCCGGCCCATGCTCTTCTCGACTTCTACGCCCTGAGCGTTCATGGAAACGTCCATGGCCGCCGCGAGCGCACCGAAGACAAAGAGTGCCGCGGCGAGGGTGACCGCGTTGAAAGCGAGGCCCATGAGATTAACCGCCGCACAGAATGCAAAGCTGCTCAGAACACAGACGCGCTTACTACCGAATCGGCTGATCAGGTAACCGACTGCAGGAATCGTCAGCACCGCGCCAATGGCGGAACTGAGAAGCGTCAGGCCCAACACTCCGTTTGAGAGGCGAAGATTGGTCTGTACCGCGGGGATGCGCGAGATCCAGGACGATACGACCAAGCCATGCGCAAGGAAGAGGACCACTACGCCCCACCAACCTTTGCGAAGCGCGAGCCGCGTAGGTTTTGTCGTCATCTGAACGGCTACAGCACGGCTCCGCCATAAGCCGGGGAGCGCCGCCGCACGTACACCATAATCTGTTGTCCCCGGGACTTCCACCCCGCCACTGCCTGCAGATTCAGGCGTGAGCACTGCTCAGGTGTGATCTCGTGATGCCAGCCATAATAGTGCTCCAAAAATCGCCTTACCAGCGGTATCGACGTCACGCTCGGCTCGGGTGCCCAGGTCCGGGTATAGGTGATCAGGGCGTCAAAGCTGTCCGGAGGCAATTTGCTGATGGCCCGGAAGCTGAAGTCTCCCGTTTCGACCGCACTGAATTTCTGCTGAACGAAACCATACTCCGGGTGTCGCAGCGCCTGAGAATAGGGCCACGCTGTCGCAATTCGCTGCCCCCGCAAGCTCCGCTGGGCAAACTCAGCCGCCGCTTGCTGGAGACGTATGAAGTCCACCATCGCCAGGTTGTTTTCGAATGGAAACGGATAAGGCGGATTCCAAAACAGATTGGCGGCAAGTCCGACCGCTAGCAGGGCCGTAGCGGGGATACCGACCGAGCGCCGCCGTGAGCTGAGAGCCAGACTCACCGCGATGTAAAAGATGGGCAGCACGGGCAGCAAGTAACGTTCTAACTCGGCTCCGCCAAGCAGCGACACCAGAACCAGCGAGCAGAATCCGACTGCGGCAGTTGCGATCCACTCCGGGCGTCGAAAGATTCGGGGCTCATCCCTAACCAGCATGATCCCGAGGACCAGCGTGCCGACCCACCGGAACTCTGCGAGAAAAACATAGTAGATCCGGCGAGTCAACGACATCAGTATCCGCACCGGGTGGAGCGCATAAGTGACGTTGTAATGCGCGAATCCGGGATCGCCGAGCCAGTAGCCCGTCACGTGATGAAGAAGCAGCAGCCACCCAGCGAGGAATGCAAACGGCGCCGCAAAGTAAGAGGCCGGTTTCCAATCACGCCGATACAGAAGGATCGTGGCGAAAACAGCCGGCACCACAATACCGGTCTCTTTTGTCAGTACCAGAAACACGCTTGCCACCGCCGCAAGCGCATAGCGCCTCCTGACAAATAAGAGCAAGCACAGCATTGTGAAGACCATCGCGGGCATATCGAGCTGCGCGAGCATACTTTGGGTAAAGAACAGCGGCGATGCCAGTAGCAGAAAGGGCGGCAGAAACGCAGGCGCGCCCTTGGTCCCTTTACTCAGCTCGATCGAAAGAAGAAACACCAGAAGCAGCCCGGCGCTTGCCACAACAAGCATCGCGACCCGCGTCGTCGGGATGCTATACCCGAAGATTTTATAAATCAGTGCCAGATAGGCTTCGAGTCCAGGCGGATGGACGTTCGGGATGGCCGAATGAGCAACTAGCGCACCATCGCGCAAGAGATCGAGCGCGCTGGGAACAAATTGGCCCAGCTCATCCCAGAAGAACGGAAGCCCGAGTAGAGCGACGTGAACTGCAAATAGCGGAAGCGCAAAAATGCAGAAGAAAATTAGCAGATGGTAAGGACGTTTCCGTTTCGAAGTCTCCCTTTCAAGCGCAAAGGGCGGGAGTTTCGGCATGGGCGGCCGGCGTTGCGTCGGCATCGGGCGACTTACTGGATTACGTCGCCTTGGGCCTGTGCTTCAAGCTTGATCTCACCAAACGCGGCTTCGTACTGCTTTAGGTTTTGCTGGAGCAAATTGGAGAGAGCCTTTGCTTGCGGCGGGCTCAAATAGACGCCTTGGAAATTCAGAATCGTGACCGCATCAGGAGCCGTTTGGTTCACCGTTCCGAACATGAGAAAAAAGTCCCATAGGCTTACCCGCATTTGTACGCTGTTGGCATAACTCTCGCGGTAGTCCTGCGTGTTCGTGAGTTGAAATTTTGGCTGGGCTTGCCCGGATGTCATGTTTCTAGTATCACCGACGGCAAGGAACGTTCTGGAATGGTTGAAGAAGCAAGAACAGAACACAGCAAGGAGGGATGGCGGGGACGACGGGGCTCGAACCCGCGACCTCCGACGTGACAGGCCGGCGTTCTAACCAACTGAACTACGTCCCCTCTGACAGGCAACGTCGGATAACTGGAGCATAACACACGCTTGAGGATCGAATTCAGAGTACTGTCTGAGTCACTTCGCGAAAAGCCATTCACACGCCTGTCAAACATCAGATAATAGAAACGTGTCTGCTGTAATTGAACGCAAGCCGACCCCAGAACAGCTTCTCCAGCAGTTGCAGTCGGAGGAAGAACACCAGGCAAGGGGCCGCCTCAAGGTATTTTTTGGCTACGCCTCAGGCGTGGGAAAGAGCTTTCGCATGCTGGACGAAGGTCGCCGCAGGCATGAGCGCGGCCAGGATGTGATTGTCGGCGCCATCCAGCCTCGTTTGTCGCCGGAACTTCAGGCGATCGTATCGACTCTGGACGTGATCCCCTTGACGATAGTGGGCCGGATCACCGCAATGGATGTCGAAGCCATTCTGGAGCGGCGCCCAAAGGTGTGCTTGGTGGACGGACTGGCGTACGACAACCCGCCCGGCTTCCCCCACGAAAAACGCTGGCAGGATGTCGAACAGCTTCTCGATGCAGGCATCTCGGTGATCACGTCTGTGAACCTGCAACACATCGAAGAGATGAGGCCGCGAGTGGAATCTATCACTGGCAAGCACATCGCGCAGACGGTTCCCCTGAGCTTCATCCAAACTGCCGATGAAATTGTGGTGGTCGATGTGCCCCCTGAAAGCTGTAAAGCAATGGCCGATGACGGTAGTACCGTCAAGGCGCCTTTGCTTTCCCAAAACCAGCTCTCGGAACTACGGGAGCTGGCTTTGTTGCTCGCTGCGGATGTTGTCGACAAGCAGTTAGGCCGCTACCTGGAGCGCAACGGAATCGAACAGTCGTGGGGCACTCAGGAGCGGATCCTGGTGTGGCTCTCTCCGAGTGGCGATGCTCCCCGCATGCTTGAGAGCGGCGCCCGCAATCGAGACCGTTTTCACGGTGAACTGATTGCCGCTCACATGAATCGATCCGATTGGTCCTCCGAGCAGCGTGCGCGTGTCATGAGTGCTGTCGAGTATGCCAAAACCAGAGGGGCCGAGATCGCTGCGCTGAAAGGTGATGATCCTGTCGACTCCATCCTGATGTTTGCGCGGCAGCGCGGCATCACACAAATTTATGTCGGTCACAAGGGACGAGATAGTTGGTGGGAGAGAGCCTTCGGAAGCGATCTGGAAAGGCTGATCAGCCTCGCCGAAGGTATCGACGTCCGCGTGTTTCCTCACGTCTGAGCCGTGGCAGTCACAAAGATCCGTCCATAGCCGAGATCCGCGGCCATACCGGCGTTAAGCGCCGAGGTAACTTCGATACGCCCGAAGCCAGCCTTTTCCAATCGCGATCTGATGTCCGCCTCCGGAAAGCTTTTTTGTTCCACTATGCTGCGATGCTGCCTCCAAGTCTCCGGGGAGTCTGCGGGAACGAACCAGACCAATTCCGTTCGTGCTGTCTTGCTCGCTTCGTCGTATGATCCACGGACCAGGCTGACGTATTCCGAAGTCACTTCTGCGGTCCAGCGGCGGTGGTCTGAAAGAAACGCCTCTTCGAGATTCATATCGAATACGAATAGCCCACCGGGTTCGAGTGCGCGATGCACACACGCGAAGACTTTTTGTAAGTCATCGATGTGGGCCAAATGATTCAGCGAGTCAAAGGTCGAAAGGGCTGCTGAATATTTCGCTCGCCCGACGTCCATGTTCCGTGCATCCTGCACTTGCCAGTCGATTCCAGGCCAATCCCTTCTGGCAAGCGCAATCAGCTCCGCGGAGGCATCCACCGCAGTCACCGCATAGCCGCGTCCGATCAATTCACGAGTGACGTGCCCGGATCCGCAGCACACGTCCAGCACTCTTGATCCTCCTGCAACTTTTGAGAAGAACAGAAGTTCGAGTGCGGGTAGAGCCGCCGGCAGATACCAGTCCGCCCATAGCTTGTGATACATCTCGGCGATTGGATCGTAAGAAGAGGGAGAGATGTTTGTCATCGTTCGAGAACAACCCTTGGACGTGATCCGGCAGGGCATTTGAGACTACTTTCGTAAGACACCGGCACGGATAATGAGGTGATCATGGCGTCGCGAAACACGTTTTCTATCGGGCAGTCAGGCGAGGTCACAATTGAAGGGACCGGGCAGTCTCTCGCGGTCACGTATTGCGGTTCCGGGTCGCACTCTTTCTATGTTGCGCTAAGTGACGGCGCGTCCATGGGCTCGCCGATTGTTCCCTTCGCACAGGACTGGGAAGGCTCGACGATCTTCCTTCCGTTTCCGGCGACCGCACTTTTCTTCGTCGTGGACGACGCCGTTTACTACCGTACCTGGAGAGATTACGCCTGGAGCGAGCGGCAGCCCTCTTCGCAGGCAAGCTATTCGCGCTCGGGATCGAACGGAAGATTATCCATTCCCATCGACAGTCCGGACCGGCTCGAATTCGTTGTGTACGTGAAAGATTTGCGGGAGAACACTGGCTGGGGCGCTCTGCTGGGATCGAACGACGGCAGTGCCGCTACCGGAACTGGGGACCGCGTCATCGGTTCATTTCTTCAACTCACCACCGACGCCTCCGGAACCACTTCTTGCGAACAGATCGGCAGATCGCGCCTCGATTCTCGCGTTCGGATTTACGAGCTGTTCCCCCGATTATTTGGTAACACAAACACGACGGGTAAACAGAACGGCCGGCTCGCTGAGAACGGCTGCGGAAAGTTCGCCGACATCACTGAAGCGGCGCTCTCTTCGCTTGCCGGGATGAACTTCACGCACATATGGCTCCTCGGAATCATCCGCCACGCCAGCACGACCGGGTATCCGGAGCTGGGTTTTGCGCCTGATGACTCGGACCTTATGAAGGGTTTAGCGGGAAGTCCCTTCGCGATCAAAGATTACTTCGATGTGTGCCCGGATTTAGCGACAGAGCCGGAGAATCGTATGGCCGAATTCCGCAGCCTGCTCGATCGAATTCACGCAGCCGGTCTCAAGGTAATCATTGATCTCGTGCCCAATCACGTCTCCCGGGCCTACAACTCAACTGCTCGTCCCGACCTGAACTTCGGCGTCAGTGACGATACGTCGACCTTTTTCGCTCCTGCTAATAACTTCTATTACTTGGACGCTGCCGATGGAGTGGGACCGCCGCTTCGATTACCTACTTTCGACATGAAGACTCGTCAGCCCATCAGTCCAACTTGCATCGTTCAGGGCGACTGCGATGGCCTTTTCGAAGGAGAACAGATGGTCGGAAGGGTGACGGGGAACAACCGGGTCACCTGGGCGCCCGGGATCTCAGATTGGTATGAAACGGTGAAGCTGAATTATGGATTTCAGTTCCAGCGGGAGTCTTCTGACGCGCGGCAATACCCTAGCGCCCGAACTCCTCAAAGCGCCATTCCCGATACCTGGCGGAAGGTGGATGCAGCCATCGAGTTCTGGCAAGGGAAAGGTGTCGATGGATTTCGCTGCGATATGTCGCACATGATCCCGCCTGAATTCTGGGTCTGGGCCATTTCTCGAGCGAAGGGCCGGAATTCTGATGTCTTTTTTATGGCGGAAGCGTACAACGACGACCTTGTCGTCGCCCCGCAAGACCCAACCGTACTCGCCCTCGGCCAATCCTCTCCCGCGACCAGCTTGCTGAATGCAGGCTTCGATGCGGTTTATGGCCATGACGCCTATTCAGTGATTCGGCAGATCTACATGGGTCCGAAATGGGCGAACGATATAGATGGAAGCCTCGGCGGCGAGTTCGTGTCAGCGAATAGCGTTTGCTACAGCGAGAATCATGACGAGATTCGTTTAGCTTCGCCTCTCGCCTGGGGTCGTTTGGGTCCGAATGTCGGCCGCCCCGTTTCAGCCGTGTTGTATGGCCTGGGGCGCGGCCCGATTCTGTTCTACAACGGCCAGGAGGTTGGTGAACCGGCGCTTGGTGCTTCGGGATTCAGCGGAGACGATGGACGCACTACGATCTTCGACTACTGGTCCATGCCGGAGCTGAATAAATGGGCGAACAACCATCAATTCGATGGGGGCGGTTTGTCGGACCAGGCGCGTGCTCTTCGCGCTTACTATGCCCGGCTGCTTGCGCTTGCAGATGAGCCGGCTTTCCGGAATGGACAATTCTTCCCGCTCAACCCTTTCAACCTCGACAACCCGAACTTTGGCCGCTGCGACGGCGAGTCAGTCAGTGGACACTGGCTCTACGCGTTCCTCCGTCGCGACAGCGCGACAAACCAGAGCTTCCTGGTGATAGCTAATTTCCACGGCCGGTATTCTCTCGAGAACGTGCGGATTCGAATGCCCGAGAGTGCGCTGGAATTTCTCGGACATTCGCGCCTGATGCATCCATGCGTCTCACCGAGGAGCTAACAGGGGTGGCGGTTGAAATCGATGTGAAGCGATGTTCGGACGGCATTTGTCTGGAAGCTCTGCCGCCGCTCACCGCTTATTATTTTTCCATCGCCGTTCCGGGTTTGAGTTGAGAGGCAGAGTCTGCGTCCAGGAAGATAGAAGTTCGCTGGTGTGTTCTCAACACCGACGCAGGGATTGCGGACGAGATAGGGCCTTCGAGAGCGGCCTGGACCGCGGCGGCCTTTTGTGCGCCCGGAACTACGCAGACAATCTCTTCTGATTTGAGTATCTGGCGTATTGACATTGAGATTGCGCGCGTTGGAACATCATTGATGATTGAGAACCATCCTTCGTTGACCTGCTGTTGGCGGCAAGCCCGGTCGAGTTCAACGATGATGTACGGATCGTCGATTTCGAAATCGGCGGGTGGATCATTGAAAGCGAGATGCGCGTTCTCGCCAATACCAACAAAGGCGAGATCGATGGGAGCGCTTCGTATCGCAGCATTGGCAACGGGGATTAGTTCCTCGGGATTGCGCAGGCCGTCGAGCAGATGGTAGCGGCTTATATTCAAAGGCTCGACGATGCGCTCACGAATGTAGCGAGCGAAACTCGCCGGATGCTCCGGGCCGATGCCGATGTACTCGTCGAGATGAAAGAGCTCGACACGGCTCCAATCGATGAAGTCTTCACGCGTCAAATGCTCGAGAAAACCGAGTTGCGACGCACCCGTCGCTGCAACAAGCCGGACGGTCTCTTTTGCCTGGAGCTGGTCCCGGAGGCGAGCGGCTGCGTAGCGCGCAGCGGCGGCAGACATGGACAGCTTATCGGGGAAAGTTCGGATCATTGTTTCAGATTGATCAGCCGCTTTAACCTGAATCGCTTGAGCGAATGGGATTCAGTCTCCGTACCAGCTTCGCTCAACACACATTTGATCACTTCCAGGAACTTAACCGCTGTTTTCGCATCGGTCCTGCTGGTGGCCCCCGGAAGCGAGAGCTCATTCAGCCCTCCTTCACGGCGATGTGGAAGTAATCTATTTCTTTCTGACAACATAGTTGGGGGCTACTGAAGGCACATGCGGGCGGGAAATTCTTCTGAAGAATACCGATCAATCAATCGTCTCAGCTGCGCCGGGCTCGACTAGAATTCAAACGTATGCGTACTCGCTTTGCTGCTGGGCTTACCGGGAGTAACCTGCTACCGGGTCCGGCTGCCACGTTTCCGACCTCAATTTATTTTCCATTGCCGGAACATCGCCGCAGAGAAGGATCGTCACTCGAAACATTCCAGCGTGCATGATGAAAGATATATCGAGCAAGAACGATGATTCGATGGGCGATGGAGTCACAACAAGGTCGCCGGATCCAGGCGACTCAGTCATTGCGTTTAGGGCTCCTGTAGCGAGGCTAATTGCGGCTGCTTTCCGACGCATCCACCCGGAAGCACTGCCTGTTTTTCTTTGTGTCTCAATACCTTTGCTTTGCATACTAGCCGCATGGCCTTTTGCAGACGCCGGGTTCAACGATGATTGGTCGTACTCCGATATCGCACTGAGATTTGCGGAGACGGGACACTTCCATTTCAATGGCTGGCTTTGGGCAACAGTGCTTTTCCAGATGCTGTGGGGCGCAGCATGGATACGACTCTTCGGTTTCTCATTCGATCTTTTGCGCATCATAACGCTGCCATTTGCGCTTGGGTTTGTTTGGCTGGTTTACGCATTGGGACGTGAGGCCGGACTGCGTCGAGATCTCGCCTGTTTCGGGGCATTAGTGGTAGGCACTTCTCCTCTTTATCTTCCGCTCGCGGCCTCTTTCATGACTGATGTATACGGCTGTTTCTTCGTTAGCCTGTGTCTGTTTGCAGCAATCCGCAGTGCGGAGGCAAAAAACTCCAAATCAGCGGTGATCTGGATGTGGGTTCTAGCGATCTCGGGAATTATCGGGGGTTCGGATCGCCAAACGGTCTGGGTAGCCCCATTGATGCTAATACCGTACCTGATCTGGATACGACGTACCGATAGACGTTTCTCTATTCAGGCCACTGCCGCATACGCGATCTGCATCTGCTCGTTAGCGGTTATAGTTCACCGTTATATGCCCCCTTATACGCCCCTCCAAATCTCTCGCGAGCAGGGTCTATCTCTTCTTGCTCACCGCATGTTGCCCGGCCTTGGTAGGCTGAACGGTTTCTTTCTCGCAAGCCTGCAATCAATTTTTCCCGCTCTGTTATGCTTCGCCCCGCTTTGGAAAAGACTCAAGCGATCAGATGTACTTGTGATCATTCATCGCCGCTGCTGTACTGGTTAGCTTCTCCGTTCTCTCTGGTTTAGGTGTGGCACCCTTTTATAGGTTCTGTGCTGTCACCTCACGGAGTCTTGCCCAGAGGCCTCGATGCACTTGGATATCGACCGATTCTCTTGAATCCTTTCTTGCGTCTTGCACTTGGCTTATTGATAGCATTCAGCGGGCTATCTTTGCTATCCCGGAGAATGCCCAAGGCACGACTTGGGTCGGTGCCTCGATCTGTTTACCTGATTTTCTCGTCCGGCTACATCGCTCTTCTCCTGCCCGCTGCAATGACGGGATTCATCCACGACAGGTACGTGCTTCCATTTATACCCGCATTGCTCGTTGTCGTTCTCTACCGGTTTCAAACTGAGCGAAGACGGATACCTGTAACGGCTTGGCTGTGCGTCGTCGTCTTCGCACTGTACGGCGTAGTAATTACTCATGACTACGCCGGTGCGTTACGTGCGCGCGCAGAAGCCGCTCATAAGCTGGAAACCAGCGGCATTGCCAGAAGTCAAGTATCCGCCGGATTCGAATTCGATGCTTGGACACAACTGCAGTTGGCGCGAACCATCTCGGCCTCCGACAAGCACCGCTGGAACGAAACAAACCTGTTCTGGTTTTGGAGTGACACCAACGCCCTTCGTCCGGAGTACGTGGTCATCAATGCGCTTGCTTCTGATTCACCGCGCGGTCACCTTCCAAAGGTCGAGTATAGAGCTTGGACGCCCCCCTTCCGACGCGCTGCAATTGCAAGCAAGCGAGAGGATCTGCCGAACAGCAAAACATGCTCTAGCGGACAGCCGTGTACCCCTAGATAGCAGACCCGACCGGCGACGGCCCGACCTTACATCTCAAGCACTAGGGATCAAGCACTGCCGACATAGAGTCGCTCTCGGTCTCAGGTGGAGATAGGTCGCAGCTAACCGCAAAACGCGGACCTGCAAACTGAGCCAGCTTCTATCATTGGAGTAAGTTCGCGGAGTTGGCTCGGGATCACTCTGCCAAGGGAAATCCTATGACACGATTTGGGTTCTAACGTGCCATTACTACAGGCGTGCTCGAAACAGCGGTGAAGAGTGTAGAACCGGCAACGGTGACACGGAGTGTCTACGAAGTAGACATCTCGCGTTAGCGATCGCACCGGCGTGGATACGATCTGGTTGGTTCTTCTGCTCGTCTGCAGTGCCTCACTCTGTATCCGTCCAGTTTGTGTTCTGGATTACGACTTATGGTGGCACCTGAAGGTCGGTACGTGGATTTCATCTCATAAGGCAGTTCCGTGGCGAGATGTTCTGGTGAGCGGTACCGATCGCACTTGGATTGATTATTCTTGGCTGTTCGACGTAATACTGTCCTTCATCTACCGGGTTGCAGGGCCGCAAGGCATTCTAGCCTTCACGGGCACGCTGATCGTGGCGGCAGTTTATAGCATCTTTGTTGTTGTTTCGGCGCGAATAGCGCAAGGTTACGCGCTCTGTGTAAGCGCCCTCTATCTTGCGACGATACTTCCGGTATCTACTCCGCGCCCTTGGCTTTTCAGCATGCTCTTCATGACGATCGAGTTGGGGATCCTGTTCCGGGCCTGGACAGATAGGAAACCCCTGCTCCTTGTCTGGTTGGTTCCCCTATTTGCTCTTTGGGCCAATCTGCACATCCAGTTTGTTTACGGATTGGCGGTACTCGCATGTTTCGCTGTCAACGTTTCAGTCGTCAAGCGTCTGAAAACTGCAGATCGGACTCATGCCAATCTGGAGGAGTGGCAAGGGTGGGTGGCGGTAGCAGGAGCGCTTCTCGCTACGCTGTGCAGCCCTTATACTTGGCATCTCTACTCGACGGTTTATTCCTACGCCTTTCAAACAACGGCACTCGTTGCTATCTCCGAGATGAGCTCTCTGGCGTTTCGTAGTTTCACAGACTGGTCAGCACTTGCACTTTTTTGCTTTGGCGTTGGATCCCTTGCCTGGTCGAGAAAAAAATCATTTATTCTTGCCGTCCTGCTACTACTCGGGGCGTGGTTCGGATTCCGCTCCGGGCGAGATGTTTGGTTTATGGGAGCCATTGCGGCGATTGTAGGAGCCGAGTGCCTACGAGACGTAAGTCAGTGCAATTGTCTTGCCCAAACTCCACAAGCTGATTGCGTTAGCTTTAACTCTGCTCATCTACGCTGGGCAGATAAGGTGGGGTGCTGAAACAAAAGCAGCTCTGCAGAAAACAGCCGAGGAGTTGTTCCCGGTTCGGGCGGCAGATTTCATTGAACAACATGGTCTTCCTGGCCCGCTGCTGAACCCTTATGACTGGGGTGGATATCTTCTCTGGCGCTTCTCTGACCGTCCCGTGTCGATTGATGGTCGAGCGCAAGTTTACGGGGACAAGGAACTTGCTTCTGCGTTGTCCGTTGTCGCCGGGCAGCTTAACTGGGACAAGAACGCCAAACTGCAGCGGGCAAGCACAATCGTCCTGGACCCTAAATGCGGACTTGCGTCATTGCTCCGAATTGATGCGCATTACAAACTAGTTTACGAGGATAAAACCGCGGTGGTTTTCTCAAAACGGAGTTAGTGAGCGCTCCGTCAGACTTCGATCAGACCGGAGAACAAGCATTTCCCCGTCTCTACCGCAACTGGCTTTGCGCGCTGACGAGAACACCATTATTCAGAGTGGCCACGGTCACCCTAGTCCGGTCGCTGTTTAGGTAATAGTATCTTTCAAGTAGAACACCGTCCCGGACCCCGACTACCCGCGCGCTAGGCTCTCCGAATTGAGATCGGATCTCAGTGCCCGTATTGCCAACCTTCAAGTCGTCCGGAGCAGGAAAGTGAGCGCTTGGAACCAGGACGGTTATCGTGGACGGCTCGTCAGGGAAGGCGTTACTGGCTGCCAACCCCTTCGCCTTAGGCGTGCTGTGTTTAGCCAGCCCCACTTGGTCCCGTTCTTTTGCGGGCTTGTCTTGTGGTTTAGCTACCATTGGAGCACCGAATCGGCTCGTAATAGGTGCCAACAAGGTCGAAGCGGTTGAGCCTGGACCTCCAAACCACCTGGTAATAGCCCAAAGACCAACCGCCAGGATGGCCATGAGCATTAACATTTCTTTAGCCTTCATAAAAAAATCGGACGCTTTGATCCCTTTGCGGTTGGCGCCCCCCCAAGGAAAACCGATGCTAGAAAAATAAAGATTGAAAACTCGGCCGACCAACCACTTCAAAGAGGGCAAGATTGCAAACGATATGACTCATTATGAAAGCGGCCCGAAGGTTCAACCGAAAGTAATGGAACCAAACGGGTATTCGGATTGCCGAATCTGGATTGTGAAAATCTTACCGGCAGGTTACCCTGGGGATCCAGGAAAAATTGCCGATTAGTGGTCACGACCATTAGATCATACGCCTCTATGACCCGTCTCGTTTTGCATTCCACCGATTCGAAGCTGCAACCTCTACTCGCACCCGCATTGGGAAACGAGTTTCAGGTGACAGTAGAGGCTGATCCAAACCGGCTGAAAAAAATCCTTTCTTCAGGCGCAGTCGATGTGCTCCTGATGGATCTTGATAGCGATCCGAAAAAAGTTCAATCGCAAATAGATCTGCACGAGAGCATTAGCAAGCTAGGGATCGTCACGTTAGCGCTGGCCGACGACGATTCGCGCGCTTTGGCTCTCGAATTAGTCCAAGCCGGCGCGCACGGTTACTGCCGCAAACCACCCGCCATTCGTGAGTTGAAGGTGATGGTGCAGCGTGCGCATGAATACGGAGTGATGAAGCGTGATCTCGAGCGCAGACGCGGTAGCGAAAGCGTTCACGCCGAAGAAATTCCGGAATGCGACAAGCTCATTGGCCGGAGCGCTGAAATGCGCAATGTCTTCAACCTGGTGCGCCGGGTCGCCGATCTGAACGCTTCCGTCCTCATCACAGGTGAAAGCGGAACGGGAAAAGAATTGATTGCTCGCGCAATTCATAACTGCTCCAATCGGTCCAAAGCACCCTTCGTGGCCGTCTCCTGCGGTGCGATTCCTGAAACCCTCATCGAATCTGAGCTTTTCGGGCATGAGAAAGGCGCTTTCACTGGGACCACCGGAACGCGCGTGGGCTACTTCGAAGAAGCGGGAGGGGGAACGCTGTTCCTCGACGAAATTGGCGAGCTTAGCCCGCAAACACAAGTCAAGCTCCTGCGCGTCCTGCAGCAACGGGAGTTCACCCGGCTTGGTAGCGGCCGCGCAATTCCTTTAAGGGCTAGGATTCTCCTCGCGACTCACAAAGATCTGCAGTCTATGGTCTCGGCCGGAACCTTTCGTCTAGACCTTTTCTATCGCATCAATGTGATGAATATCAAATCTCCGGCGCTTGCTGATCGCCCGGACGATATACCGATGCTCGCTAGACATTTCCTCCGCCTTTATTCGGAGATGTACGACAAGCACCTGGAAGGTTTCGATCCCGCTGCTCTGTCTCTACTCGAAAATTATGAATGGCCCGGCAACGTCCGCGAGCTCGAGAACGTAATCCAAACCGCAATCATCTGTGCGGATAGCAATGTTATCCTGCCGAAAGACCTTCCCCAGCAATTCCAGGGCCGCCCACCGGCAGAGGTTGCAAATCTGGACCAGCTTGGCAGCTTCGAAAGGCAGTTGCGGGAATTTAAACTAAAATTGGCCCTGAAAGCCATCGAGGAATGTCAGGGCAACAAGACGCTGGCGGCCCGCAACCTTAATATCTCGCGAGCGTACCTTCATCGGCTGATCCGCCCCTCCGATGGAACCGAAATCACGGATGCCGTCTGCGCCTGAGGCCCTGGGCCACTCTGTAGAGTCGGTTGGTTCAGAAATTCCGCGGCTTTCCATCCTTCGTATCGTCTTTTCCTTTCCGGTAATGCTGTCGTCGTTACTGGTCGTGCTCATGGTGCTTACTGTGCGCGATCGGTTCAACGATCCTGACATGTGGTGGCATCTCAAAACCGGCGAACTCATCTGGAACACGCATTCCATTCCGCGAGTTGATCAGTTCTCGTTCACTACGAACAGGCATTCTTACGTGCCGCATGAATGGCTTTCGCAGATCACGATTTACGGAGCATGGAAGCTTGCTGGATACCAGGGGCTCATGTTGTGGTTGTGCGTTTGGGGCTCACTGCTCCTGGTCGGATCATACGCTTTAGCTTGGCTCTACTCAGGCAATGCCAAAGTCGCACTTCTCGGCGCGCTAATCACTTGGGTGTTTTCCACTATTGGTCTAGCGGTTCGGCCGCAGCTAATTGGTTACTGCTTCCTGGTCTTTGAGATATTAGTTATCCATCTCGGGCGCTCCCGCAATTCGCGGTGGTTTTTCATCTTACCGCCTCTGTTCGCGCTTTGGGTAAACTGCCACGGGTCTTTCTTTTTGGGTCTTATTGTTCTTTGTGTGGTGTTGGGTTGCTCTTTTTTAGAAATCGATATGGGACTCGTTGTATCCCAACCGTGGGACCACGCCCGGCGCAAAACTCTCGTGATTGCTGCGGCATTCTCGATCGCGGCGCTGTTTGCGAATCCAATCGGATTACAACAAGTCCTCTATCCAATGGATACGCTGCTGAAGCAGCAGGTGAGCATGCTGGCTGTTTCTGAATGGCAGCCCTTGACCTTCGGTGATTCACGAAGCTTCCTTCTGATTGCGGTTTGTGGTCTCATCCTGCTTCTTCCGGCACTCCGGCGTACGTCTCTTCGCGTTGATGAACTCTTGTTGTTACTAATCGGCGCTGGCTTTGCAGCAGCACATCAGCGGATGCTTTTCGTTTTCGGCATACTTGCTGCTCCCGTTTGCTGCCGGATGTTATCCGATGCATGGGACAACTACGAACCAAGTCGCGACTTACCGGTGGCTAATGGCGTCCTGATCGCTTGCTGCATAGCGGGCGTGTATCTTGGGTTTCCAACGGCGCGTAGTTTGAGCCGGCAAGTGGAATTGAAGAGCCCGGTGAAGGCCGTAAATTTTCTCCGAAGTACAGGCCTGACTGGGAGAATGTTGAACCAATACGAATACGGGGGATATCTTATTTGGGCTGCTCCGGAATTCAAGGTTTTCATCGATGGACGTGCTGACGTCTTTGACTGGACAGGCGTGCTACTCAAGTACGGAGCTTGGGCAACGCTGCAGGCCGATCCGCGACACCTGTTGGAGGAATATCGCGTTGATTTCTGTTTGTTAAGCCGAGACGCTCCGATGAGCCGAGTGTTGCCACTGTTGCCGGGCTGGACTAAGGTTTATTCAGACGATTTATCGTCCGTATTCGCGAGCTCTCGTCGGTACTCCCGCTTTTAGTTCTGGCGTTCGCCAAAGCAAGGGACGGAGCGAACAGGAAGCCACGAGCGTCAACGCCGATCGACCCTGGAACGCAGATGGAGAACCACTATCTCTCGCCAGGGTGGTGGCAAACTTCCCGTCCGTGAAAATTCCTATGCGGAACCAGCAATTTTCGAATCAGAACGATCCGTAGCTGTCAGAGCCAACATGATACGCCGCTGATGAACTCATATCTCGCTATGTGTTTGCGTCCCCTCTGCTACTGGGCCATTCAGGGCAGGACGTATATAAGGCTCTGGTCAGTCCTAATGGAATCCGCCTCGATGCCCTCGGTTCGAACTTATGGCTTGAGCATGGGCGCCCTCCAGATAGGCGATACCTTGCAAGGCTAGTTCAGTATTGTTGATGCTGACTACCTTTCAATTCCATAGTGGCACCGTGCGAAGTGCTCATCGTATGAGACGGTACTAACTCGTAGTATGGAACCAGTAGAAGTTGCTCTCCCATGCGGCAGAAAGTACGGCGAAACCTTAGGGGGTTTAGCATCGGGCTCTACTAGCCAGACATTTCGAGTTCTGAAGTACTGAAGCAACTCCGCGTTGTCGGCCGGACTCATTTCGCGAGCCCAAACTACCTTCGATCCGTCGATATCGGGCTCGTTGTACACCCAATCGACGAACTCGTTGTGATCGGAGGCGTACCTAACAATAGCTAGTTGCTTCCCGGGATAGTGCTCCAATTTCGAAAGGACAGTCGCGCGGGGAAGACCGATGGCTTTTGTGCCGAACCACGCCCTCGTGGAGAAAGTATCCGGAGACAGATATAGATGAAGCGGTTCCGCATAGATACGCAAGATCGCCAGAAGAATGCAGCACGTAGGTATAGCCCGGACTAAGAAGCGTCCGCTTGCTTGCCCTCCAGGCCTCCACGTCCTAAGGTGGCGCATGCACTGGACCAGAAGCGCGTAAAAACCTGCTGTGAAAGGCGCGACGTAATGCGCGATTAGCCAGGTTTCAATCGCCAGCCCGCCTGAGAGAACCGCAGCGGTAATTGCCAGAAACCGCACACGCTGATCGCGGATTGCCCATGGAAGCATGGCCAGCGGAACTAGCAGTATGAATCCGATGAAAAACGTTCCCGCCCAAGCACCTTGACGAGGTTGTTTTTGAGGAATCCTTTAGGATGACGGGTCTCGAGGAAAGTTCTCAACTCCCATCCGGTATATAGGTACCTCATTTCTTTGTGGCGATAAACAGGCTCGGGCCGGGGCTGCTGCCATAGGAAATGGGGGGCAGAGGCGTACATCTCCCGATTCACCTTGTAGGGTGGAGTGAACACATTGTTAAAAACCCGGTGATCGTAATATCCTAGAAATCCGGCCGCTAAGAGGAGGATTGCTGTTGCAGGTGCGGCTCGACGAACGAGCACTGGCAGAGGCGGGTGAGGTCGTTTGACTAACCACCAGCCCAACACGAGCAGGGTGGGTATGCAGACAAGCAGTCCTTCGTATGGTCGGCTATTCGCAAGAATCGCCATCCCTAGAGCCATCCAAACAAAATCGCGAGCTTGGAAACCGCGCTGAATCCGGGGGAGGGCTCCTAAGACTAAGGCGCCTCCAATGGCTGCCACGGCGCCACCCGTGTAGGTGTTCATCCAGTAGCTGAAAATCCCAAGACGGATCCCAGCCAGCAAGGCTCCTAACAGAGCCCACCCAGGTGGAAACCAACCTTGCAGCATCCAGCAAATCGCTGCGCACATCAAGCCTGCACTTGCCCATACACCAAACCAGGCGTTCCCAGCTAAGACCTTTCCAGCGGCCAGTACCATGCCCTGCGCGGGAAAGTACATGGACATATAGGTTGGAACGTGTGTAATGTGGAAGCTCTCGAAGTGGACCCACATGGGGTGAGTGGGATTTGTCAGCCTACCGGACGCAAACGTCTCTCCAGCCAACAGAAAGCTGAAGTCGTCCTCGATGAAAGGTTTTGGTATCGGTAAGAACGGCAGGATTGCAAGACGAATCCCGCAAACGAACAAGCCCGCAGCAAGGACCGAAACGGAACGCTTCCGGGCAAGGCGCCCAAGGAATACCTCAATGGAGGAAAATACGGATGCGCCGATTCCAGGACAGCAGAACGCAATGGCGAGCGTAACCAGCGTGAGCCCAAACTCTATTAACAGGAGTGAGGTGCCGGGCGAAGGAGCCGTGGGAACCATGTCTCCGATCTATATACGCTCTTGCTGATCTTGAAGGCTTCTAATTGGGGAGGATACTTGCAGAAAAGATTGTGGGAGAGCGGTAGACAGGGGTTTCCGCTCTCTCCTGAAGGTCTTTGAGCTTACGTAATGCTTGTGTTCAGCTTGTTCGCAATATTTGAAAATGCGCCATTGATACCTGTAGCAACGGTGTTCATGCCCGTAATCGCCGCAAACGCAATCAGCGCTACGACCAACGCGTATTCGATCAGGTCCTGGCCTTCTTCGTTCTTGAGAGTATCGCGCATAATCTGCGCCTTGACGTATAGCTTTAGAATGTTGTTTTTCATCCAACTTGTCTCCGTATCGGGGTTGTCCTTGCCTTTGCTCGGTACGGGATGAAGGTATGCAAGTTCCGCGCCAAAGTGCAACCTCGCTAGTGTTTTCATTCACGCTATCGACCTATCGTTCCGTCGTAATTATCTTTTAATTCCTGCACTTACCGAGCTGCGCTGGAAAGGAATTACAGATGGGCTTTCGTATTCCGTTCCGGGAAGCCACCCTCGTCCCAGTGTGTACCCACGTCATCTTAAAACGATTTAGCTGTGTACAGTCGTTGACAGCCGGTATCACTCGTCATCTAACACGCGCTTATTTGCCGCTACTAGCGGGTGTAGATGATTAGGATGTTGAATTGCGGTAGGAGAATCGACCGATTTTGCGGTCGACAGAAATTGGAGGACAGATGCTGTACTTATTCTCACACTTAAATGGAGCCTTGAACATACTCAAGGACGAGCAAGGCCAGGATTTAATTGAATATGCGTTGGTGGTAGCTCTGATCGCGTTCGCCGCTATCACGGGAATGGGTACCGTGGCAAACGGAATTAATGGGGCATTCACAAACATCGCGGGTCAGTTGAACGCCAGCATCACGTAAGAGGCATTCAAGATCTATATCTAGACGTCCCGATATTAAGAACGCTAGGATTATCGAAGGAATGCACTCTGTCGCTCTCTGGCCCACGGTTCTGGTGGTAACTGTGGCGACTATTTCAGATATTCGCACGCGTCGGATTCCGAACTGGCTCGTGCTTCCGTTTCTCTTGGCCGGTCCACCCGCTCTGGCTGTAACCGATGGCTGGAGCGGTTTCGGACGGAGTTGCTTGGGTGCATTGATGGCGGCGACAACAATGGGTGTCCTTTACTGGCTTGGTGGCATGGGGATGGGGGATGTAAAACTCTGCACCGCAATTGGGGCTTGGATTGGGCCAAGCCAACTCTTGTTGGCATTGGTCGTAATGGGCGTCGCCGGTGGGGTCATTGCGTTATGTTGGGCTGTGGCTGGGGGCTTTGCTAAGGAGTCTTTGACTGGGGCCGGCGATTTGTTGTTCGGCTTTACAAAGCGCGGATTACGGCCTCATGAGAGTTTGGTGCTGCAGAATCCACACACTAAGAAGATCCCCTATGCGCCTGCCATCGCAATTGGAACCATCTTCTCTTTCTTTGCACAGTCATGATCAATCGTTATCCTTGGGTGATTCAGAGCTCGGATCCAAGCGGCTGGACGCCTCACGCGGGCCAGACTGCCAAGAGGCCGATGTGATGTCCCCCTCGGCCCGCGAGGCGGACTCGCTCAGCATGAGCGCGCTCTCGGTAATTCTTATCTCGCCCGACGATGAGCGACGGCGAACTATGGTCAAGGCCCTTGCGGGCCCGCAAGCAGTTATCGCATCTGAGCTTACGCGCTATCCCCAAATCGACGATCTTCCAAAGCTAATCAGCGCGGATCATGACGTCGTTATCATCGACCTCGATCCCGATCCGGAACGGGCTCTCGACGTAATCGAGGCGGTTTGCGGTGTTAACACCACATTGACTGTTATCGCCTATTCTTCGCAGGCCGGCTCGGACCTGCTCGTCCGCTGCATGCGTGCTGGGGCGCGGGAGTTTCTAACCGAGCCAATTCTCCCGGCAATGGTCGCAGAAGCACTTGTTCGCGCTTCGGTACGCCGGGATGAGGCTCGGCGTCATAAGAAAGTCAGTGGAAAGTTATTTGTGTTTCTTGGGGCTAAAGGTGGATCCGGGGTCACTACGGTCGCAAGTAACTTCGCCGTCGCCTTGGCCGCCCAGGGTGCAGGCAAAGCTGCCCTGATTGATCTCGACCTGCAACTCGGTGATGCGGCGATGAATCTCGGGATCACATCGAAGTTCACGGTGCTAGAAGCGCTTGAGAATAGCAGTCGTCTTGATTCTCACCTGCTCTCCGTGCTTATGGCTGACCACAGCTCCGGTTTGAAAGTTCTGGCGGCACCGGATACGTTTGGCTCTCTTCAGCCTTCGAAGGGCAGCATCGAGAGATTGCTTAACGTAGCCCGGGACAATTTTAGTCACTTGGTTGTCGACGCCGGATCGCATTCGACTGAGATGTACGAAACACTCTTCGATCTCGCGAGCACAGTCTACCTGATCAGTCAGGTGAATGTAACCGAGTTGCGTAATACCAATCGCTTCGTTGCGCGTTACTTTAGCGGCCCCGAGAGTGGGAAATTGCAGGTTGTTCTGAATCGGTTTCTAACTCGCAATCTCGAAATTGATGAGGAAGCTATCACGAGAGCGCTCACTCGACCGATTGGGTGGAAGATCCCAAACGACTATCCAGCGGTGAGACGCGCCCAGAACACAGGCACTCCGCTCGCTTTGGAAAAGAGTAGTATTGGTCGTGTTTTCAGTGATATGGCAAAATCCGCCTTGGGCCAGGTGGCGCCGACGGACAAAAAGAAGAAGTTCGGCCTGTTCTAGGCGGCAAAAGACGGGTTCCTGTGGTGAGTAGGTGAGATGGAAAAGCTAAATCTGGAGCAGTTCAAAGCCGATGTCCACCGGACTTTGATCTCGAAGATCGATCTCGAAAAATTATCGGCGGCTCAGCCGGCCAGGGCAAGGCAGGCGGTCGGCAATTTGGTGCTGGACATCATCGCCGAAGGCAAAATGCCACTGAGTGCGGCGGAGAAAGAGAAGGTGCAGCTCGAGCTTCTCGATGAAGTCTTTGGCCTTGGCCCACTCGAATCTCTTTTGCGGGATCCGAAAATCTCCGACATTCTCGTAAACAACAAGAATACGGTCTATGTAGAGCGTGGCGGACGGCTGCAGAAGACCGACATCGTTTTCCGCGATGACCGCCACATCATGCAGATCATCGACCGAATCGTCTCAAAGGTCGGACGAAGAATCGATGAATCTTCCCCCATGGTTGACGCGCGGCTCCCGGATGGCTCGCGTGTTAACGCAATCATCCCCCCGCTCGCGCTGGATGGACCTGCTCTGTCGATTCGCCGTTTTGGTACTGGACCGCTCTCAGCCGATACCCTGGTCCAGTTCAAGAGCGCATCTCCCGAGATGCTGCAGATTTTGGCTGCCGCTGTGCGCGCACGCATAAGTGTTCTGATCTCCGGCGGTACCGGCGCCGGGAAAACGACTTTCCTCAATATGCTGTCGCACTACATTCCGGAAACCGAGCGTCTGGTGACGATCGAGGATGCGGCCGAGTTGCAGCTTGATCAACAGAACGTTGTGCGTCTGGAGACGAGACCTCCGAACGTGGAGGGCAGCGGTGCAATTCGCCAGCGTCAGCTTCTGATTAATAGTCTCCGTATGCGACCGGATCGCATCATCGTCGGCGAAGTCCGCGGAGAAGAGGCCTTCGATATGCTCCAGGCGATGAACACCGGTCACGAAGGATCCATGACCACGATCCACGCCAACACGCCACGCGATGCTCTCTCCCGACTGGAGTCCATGGTCGCCATGAGTAATATGAATTTGCCGGAACGAACGGTTCGCCAGCAGATAGCATCGGCGATTAGCATCGTAGTCCAGTGTTCGCGGCTGAGTGATGGCTCGCGCAAAGTCATGAGCATCTCTGAGATAACGGGGATGGACGAAAACGTGATAGGCATGCATGAAATTTTCGGCTTCGCACGCAAAGGGATCGGGCCGGATGGTAGAGTTTTGGGCGCCTTCCGTCCGAGCGGCATTCGCCCGAGATTCCTCGAACGCTTGCGGGTGGCGGGCGTCATCCTCCCGACACAACTATTTGAGACTACGCTGGAAGTGAGTTGAGATGCGGAGTTGAGTTGAAATGATTTTGATCGTATTGACTTTTGCCGGTGTCTTCCTGGTCGTGGCTTTGTTGGTTGCGGCTACCGGAGCAGGTGCCTCTGAGCGCGAAAAGCAGACGCTGTCGCGCCTCAATGCTGTGCTAGCGACCGCGCAAGTCAAGGGGCACGATGAACTGATCGACATTCAGAAACAGGAGTTGCTCAGTGCCATCCCCTTCCTGAATCGTCTCCTGCTTCGACTCGAAATTGCTCCAAAGCTGCGTCGCTTGCTTTACCAGTCCGAGCTGAGTTGGACTCCAGGCGGCTTGCTGCTGATTTCTGCAAGTTGCTGGCTGTTGGCCACGTACGCAATTTATCTCCGAACGGGTTTCTTTCTCGTCTCGGCGATTCTGGGGTTAATCCTTGGCGCAGCGCCGTTTGCCTTTCTGTTCTACAAGCGGGGAAGGCTTTTTGGCAAATTCGAAGAAGGTTTGCCTCCGGCCCTGGACTTAATGGTGAGCGGATTGCGTGGAGGACACAGCTTGGTTTCAGTTCTGGGCTTAGTCGGGCGCGAAGTTGCCGACCCGATTGGGCGAGAATTCCGGATTGCTTTCGATGAGCAGAACTATGGCCTCGAATTACGAACTGCACTCCAAAATCTCGTGACCAGGATCCCAATTCAGGATCTCCGGATTGTTGTAACGGCGATTCTCATCCAAAAAGAGACCGGTGGGAATCTGGCTGAAGTTTTGGACAAGTGTGCTAGTGTCATCCGCGAAAGATTTCGGCTCAAGCGAGAGATCCAGACGAAGACGGCGCAGGGCCGGCTAACGGGCTGGATATTATCGCTGCTTCCTGTGGTGCTCGGTGCTTTAATCTTCCTGGTGAATCCAGCAGCAATTAGTCCTTTGTGGACAAAGCCGATGGGGCTTAAAATGCTATACGGTTCTTCGGTGATGATTGTAATAGGGGCGCTTGTTATCCGAAGAATTGTTCGGATCAGGGTCTGACGAATAGATATGGGACTTGCGGTCTTTTCATTTTTAGCGGTTTTTCTGTTGATCAGCAGTATTGGCCTGCTCGTGTTCCTTCGCACCGGGATGGCGCAGCGCTTGTCCACTGTCATCGCTCCCCGTTCGGAGACACAGAGCGTCCTTGAACGCTTCAAATTTAGCCGTGCCGCCAGTTCACTGAAATCGGTCGTTCTGCCTTTTGACAAGCTCATTCCCAAGAGCACTCAGGAGGTCTCTGTTACCCAAAAACGCTTGATTCGGGCTGGGTACCGGGACGATTCAGATGTACGAATGTTGTTTGGTTCCAAAGTTCTCGTGCCTGCATTGCTCTGTTTATTGGTTACTGTCACGCGCGTTAGCGAGTATGGACCTTTTTTCGTTTACGCCTTGGCTTTGGGCCTGGGATACTTATTGCCAGACTTTTGGCTGGGACGTCGCATTGCGGCTCGCCAATTGAACATACGCGTCGGGTTGCCCGACTTCTTGGACCTGCTGGTAGTTTGTATTGAAGCGGGGCTGAGCTTGGATCAGGCCTTAGCGCGTGCGACGGAGGAGCTTGGGCTAAGCCAACCTGATGTTTGCGACGAGTTCGGCCTGGTTATGCTCGAACAGCGGGCTGGTCGACTGCGTGTGGATGCCTGGAAAGAACTGGCCGACCGTGTCGATATTGACATATTGAGAACCCTGGTTACCTCGATCATTCAAGCCGAACAGTTCGGGACGAGCATTGCCAAAACGCTGCGTACATACTCGGAGAGTCTGCGCGTTCAGCGACGGCAAAAGGTCGAAGAAATGGCAGCCAAGATGGCTGTAAAGTTGGTCTTCCCTCTTGTCCTATTCATTTTTCCGTCTTTATTTGTCGTGACGCTCGGACCTCCGATGATGGTTATCATAGAGTCGTTCGACAAGTATTTTAAGTAACTAAAGAAAGGAGACCCTTTGGATAATACAACCTTGATCCGGATCATTGCCGGCGTTCTATTCGTAATCGTGCTGATCTTCTTAATCCAACGCAGACGAACGAGAGTCCGTTAATGAAGCATGCTGAAGCCGGTGCTCGGCTCTTCTGTTCAGATCGGGCACCGTGCCTACAGGAAGGAGATTCTGCCATCAGCTTGCCTTAAGAAAGGCATCAAAGGTTATTCGCAGAGAAACACGTGAGAAAGACATATTGTGTCTTTAACGAGGCGCGCGAGTCCTTCCTTAGCCTGAATGTGACAGTAGCCAATACCCACTTATCCAGGCTGAAAGGACTTCTGGGCAAGCTCCGGCTGAAAGCCGACGAAGGCGTTTGGGTCGTTCCGTCGCGAGGGGTCCACACGATCGGAGTTCTGTTTGCGATCGACCTGCTCTATTTGGATGCCGACTACCGTGTCATTTACATGGTGGAGTCCTTTGGCAGCTTTGGAATTGCTCCTATACGCTCCAAGTCTGAGAGCGTTTTAGAGCTACCGACGAGGACGATCAGTTCGTCCCAGACGCAGGTGGGAGATCAGCTCTTAATCTGTACGCCAGCAGAGATGGAGCAACACCTGCGGAACGATCGAAAGAAACCCGAGGCAAAGGTGTCTTCGGCTTGAGCGAACATGCGGGGAGTTATGTCTATTTCCGCGGGGATCCTGTCCTGGCTAGGTGGCCCGGAAAAGCGAAAACGGCGGGCGACTAGATTCCCCGCAGAGGGTCTGAAAGGCTGTTATTGGGACGGAGGAGAGTCTTCGGGGCGTCCGGTCAAGGACATTAGCTCTTCCGGTGCGTACCTGTTTTCACAAACCCAATTCTACGTGGGAACCGTTTTGACTATAACTTTGCAAAAGGAGGGTGAACCCTGCACCGACAATTCAGTTCCGAACTCGATGACGGTAAGGTGCAAGGTCATCCGTGTAGATAAGAACGGTATGGGAGTGAGCTTCATGTTGGAGAAAGCAACACAGAAAAAGGAATTAGCGCATTTTCTGAAAAAAACTGCTACAAGCAGCTAAGAGCAGTTCGCTCGCTCTTCCGGGGATGCCGCTTGGCGGCTGACGCTCATTGAAAATTCGTAAACTCTGGCGAGTGTTGTGACGCGGCGCCGACGCCGAAAGTATGTATTGGCTTTAGGATTGCAATGGACCTAATAGATATGCACGCCGCCGAACCGTGTCGCTCCTCCACGCATCCGAAGAACTGCAACTTGGCGACAGAAGAAGCGCAAGTATCCCGAAGGTTGGGAACGGAATCAGGCCAGGCCGTGTTGGTTATGGTCGCGCTCAGTCTTCCGATCCTACTTGGATTTACGGGGTTTGCTCTCGATGTAGGTACACTGTTCCGGGCCAAAAGATTAGCTCAGACAGCGGCTGATAGCGCAGCCATCGGAGGTGCGAGTCGACTCAAATATTCGACTGCTCCCGATGTAACGACAGCGGCGCAAGCGGATGCGGTACTCAACGGTATGACAAATGGCCAGGGCGGATCGACGGTAACGGTTAATCGTCCTCCTCTGTCGGGACCGCACCAATGTTCTTCTGACACGAACTGCAACAGCTATGTCGAAGTAATTACGGCCCAAAGTTCACCCACTTTCTTTATGAAGGTGTTTGGCTGGGATCCGGTGACCGTTGGTGCTCGGGCCGTAGCGACGCAGGGCAGCGGCCAGGGGTGCATTGTCGCACTAGGAACTTCAGGTACCACGTTTAGTAATAGCGGGAACACAACGTTAAGTGCTTCCCAGTGCGGAATCTCTGTAAACTCGCCCGACCCTAGCGCAATGTCCGTGAATGGGAACGTGACCATAAACGTGGGTACGATCGGGGTTGTCGGCGGCTACTCACAAGCGGGTGGGAGCGCAAGCATAAGCCCAACCCCAAGTACGGGCGTGGCACCGGTCAGCAACCCTCTGGGATTCTTGACCCCACCTACATGTAGCGCTACGGGAAGCTCTTCGACATCCGGCGGCACTACGACTTTTCAGCCGGGAAACTATACGAGCACGACTACAATTAATGGCACGTCAAACAATGTGTTCGCATCGGGAGTGTACTGCTTTTCAGGCAATCTTAAGATCAGTGGAAATCCGACGATCAGCGGAACAGGCGTAACCTTTTATTTCTCTGGCAGCGCGAGCCTCAACATGACGGGAGGCGGCACGGTAAGCCTCTCTGCTCCAACGTCCGGAACGTACAACGGAATCCTCATCTATCAGAATCCCAGTGACACAAGTTCTATTTCATTGGGCGGTAACTCCGGCGGTACCATCGCGGGAGTCGTTTATGCACCCGGCGCGGCAATCGACTTTCAGGGTACAAGCGGCGCGACATTCTACGTGGCAATTGTCACTAAATCGATTAGTATCGGTGGCACACCCAACGTGCAGAATTACGCCACGCTGAACGGGCAGTCTCCCATCACGGCAGCCGCGCTTGTCGAGTAGAGAAATAAGATGAAGAATTTCTTGACTGATGAGCTTCCAGGCCTGCAGAAGAATGCAAAACGGCAGCTCTTGCGCGAGACAACGCAGGGCGACCGCGGAAGTGCTCTCGTTGAGCTCGCGCTTCTAGCGCCTATTCTGATCGTGCTTGTGATTGGCGTGGCCGAGTACGGCCGGTTTGCTTATATGTCAATCGAAATCGCAAACGCGGCGCGCGCAGGAGTTCAATATGGCGCGCAAAATCACATCACGGCCTCAGATACTACCGGTATGCAAAATGCAGCCACAACGGATGGGGCGGATGTACCTGGCATTTCGGCTGTGGCCGTTCATTCCTGCAAGTGTGCCGATGGAACAAACTCGACTTGCCTTGCAACTGATTGCAGCACTTCGCAAATCGTTGAATTCGTACAAGTGAATACTACAGCCGCGCTGAGCCCTATGTTCAATTATCCCGGCGTCTCTAACACGCTTACGGTGAAGGGGCAAGCCATCATGCGGGTCGAGCAGTGAAACAGGTCACGAATCCACCACCAAACGCATTTAAGCACAGGCGGACTCGGACGGTGGGAAGTCAGCGAGGAGCCACTCTGGTCGAAACGGCGCTCTGTTTTCTGCTGTTTGCATCCATGTTATTCGGCGTGATGCTCGGAAGTATCTGGTTGTTCTCTTATCATTTCCTTTCGGAAGCAGCACGGGAGGGAGCGCGATATGCCATTGTACGTGGCTCTTCCTGTACCAGCTTTACGCCAAACGTTTCTGGCTGTCCGGCCGCCAACAGTGACATTCAGAACTACATTCGGGGTCTCAGCTATCCCAGCATCAATTCCAGCTCCATAGCAGTGACAACGAAGTGGAACGGCAGCACTACCGCTACGGGGAATAACTCGGCGGGTAAAACAGTAAGTGTTCAGGTGCAATACCCTTTTACCTTTAGCATCCCGCTCGTCGCAACTCAGAGCATTACGATGACGAGTACATCGACCATGGTGATCTCGGAGTAGGCCGTTGCCGAGGTTGTAAGCGAGTTCCTAAATGGTCGAATCGTTGCAGGCTTGCCCGGTTTGCGCCTATTCCGTTTCGCTCGGAATGATAAGTAGAAACTCCACTGCCGTAGGCACTCCGTCACGGCTTGCCGGGCGAAATTCCCAATTCTTTAGCGAACGAAGCAGTAGATCTTTTTGTTCGAGTTCGCTGGGAAAGACAAGGCCTAAGTGTTCAAAGTGTCCTTCCGCTGATATATCGCCGTGCAGAATAACGTAATCTGCATTGCCCGTAGCAAGCGAATCAGGACGTAACATCAGGAACGGCCAAGGCGCCTGAATCGGAGTCGCCGTTCCCTTTTTTCGCAGTTGTTGCTCCGCCCCGTTCGGCAAACAGTACTGCAGAATCCAGTTCTTTCGAAGTCCTACGCGCAGATAGACCGTGTATACAATTTTCCCTGACAAGACTCCAATGCTTTCTGCATATGGACCAGAGCTAGCGGCACCAGTGATAACGACGCCGAACCTACCTTCTTTCGGCAGCACAAGCTTGGTTGTTCCGGGAATTGCGGACGTACTCACATCGCTGCTGCCAGCAGAACCTTCCCCCGTACCGCGATCTGCGCCTGAACCTCCAACAGCACGTCCCGAAGAGCCAGCGTCGCCTTGGTTGCTAGCGTTTAGTGCAGCCGCAACCTCCGCACCAGCACTGGTTCCAGCAGTGAGACCAGGATGCCCATCTTCACTTCCAGAGCCTGCGTGGGACCCGGTACCGCTCGCATCACCATTCGATCCGGCTGGCTTCGGAGGCGCGATTTGGTTGGCCGGCGGTAATACAGTCAGTTCGCTGAGCCGCACAGCGGAGTCAGGCATTGAGAGTATTGCAGCGTCTACTGAATGGTTGACTTCGGGCGGAACAATATCCGGGATCTTAACCGGTTCTGAACCAGGGATACGAACCGGAGCAGTAGTCGATTTTGGCTGCAGCAGATGGGGTAACTCGACCGGTAACGCTGCCGCAATCTTCAGATCCGCAACTTTCGCCTCCTGATTTCCCGCTTCAATCCTGGGTGTCAATGGCAAGCTCTGGACGGCCTTTGGGACCTTTCGTAAGGGGGGAGGAATAAACTCCCTGCGCATCTCCGGAGGCTCGGGGCTCTCATTCCACAACAGCATCGCAGGAAGCGCAATGTCCTGTTTCAAAGGCAGATTGGGTGGGCGGTCGAGTTGGACCAGGGTTTGTTTCACTGCCTTAGCCTGTACCGTTGCCGGCAGCTCAAACGGGCGAACCTGAGGTTCCGGAGCTTTCCCCTTGCTAGCACCTGCACCCAGTGCTACTGACTTGGCTTGGCGGAAGGGGTTTGCGCTTCCCGGGCTCGATGCTGCTCGTACCGGTTCACGATTGAGTTGCAGTCGAAGAAATCGGACAGAATACTTCCGGGTTGGCGGCGTTAAAGGACGAGAAAATCCGGTCCCAGACTTAGACGCGAGAACAAAAATTAGAACACAATGCAGGAGCACAGATCCTGCGAAACCTGAAGCGCGTGGTTTGGAGCGGACAGTGTCGTTTGCGAGAAGCATTTCACCAAAAGAAAGCGAACCCTAGTTATGCAATACAATCACCTTCGTCAAAAGACGGATAAGGTTGCGTTCTAATCCAGTATGGTGTCTACACATCTACACTTCCGACCTTCTGTTGTAAACACCCGTTCACACCAAAGCTTTACTCGAAGAGCAAAGACTGACAATATCTTAACTAACACCTGGCCACCAGATTGCGATTAATTTCCAGGTTCGCCATTAGTCAGGCGGAAATGTGGGTAGTTGAATGAACAGAAGATTAACAACAATTCTTTTTTTCGCTTTCGTTGTCGCGGCGCTCTGTAGCTATCTTGTCTACCGAATCGCTGGCAGTCAAATACACGCGGCCGCTAAACCGAGCACTACGAAAATCGTGGCTGCAGCCCGCGACCTCGAGATCGGAACACTGATTAAAGACGCTGATCTTTCGACAGTAGAGTGGGTTGGCTCACTACCTAAGGGTGCTGCAACGTCCAAAGATAAAGTCGTCGGCCGAGGTGTTGTTTCGCAACTTACACAGGGAGAGCCTATTCTCGAGGGTCGGCTCGCCCCGGCGGGCTCCGGGGGAGGGTTGGCCTCCACCATCCGACCCGGTATGAGAGCTTGCGCCGTGAGGGTCAATGATGTCGTTGGCGTGGCCGGATTCGTTATTCCCGGTATGCGAGTCGATGTTCTCATTTCGGGTAATGGCCCCGGTGTACCAACCACTGATGGACCAAAGGTAAAGACGCTTCTACAGAACATAGAAGTGCTCTCCGCCGGGTCGAATATCCAGAAGGACAACGAAGGGAAGCCGGTTCAAGTTCCTGTCGTAAATCTTTTGGTCACGCCCGAGCAAGCTGAAGTGTTAAGTTTGGCGAGTAATGAAACCCGCATCCAGCTAGTTCTGCGCAATCCGCTCGACACGGACACAACTAAGACCCCGGGCGCGGCCATGGCTGGACTGTTTTCAGATGGTTCAGTTCCGAAGCCAAAGCCCACGGTGGTCCGAGCCGCCCAACCGCACGTCCAGGCACCGCCCCCACCCCGTGTATACCTCGTTGAGGTCTTTAACGGATCGAAACGAACGGAAGAGAAGTTTGGGGCTACAGACCACCAATAATAGTTGAGGACAAATTTTGAACGAGGGAATGGAGTGAGAAGGCACGACATGCGTGCAGTCGCAGTAATCGGGGCCGTGCTTGTTACAGGATTAAGCCTCGTTAGACCGGTGGAGTCACAACAAATCAGACAAGAGGCGAATGACCGAGTCGCTTCATCACCTGCGGCTCAAGCTGGAGAGGAATCGCCAAACGACCTTTTCGTGAACGTGGGCAAATCGGTCATAGTAAACAGCGACCAACCTATTCAACGTGTGGCGATTGGCTTCGGCGATATCGCAGAAGCCACCGCCGTAGGCCCACAGGAAGTGCTGGTCAACGGTAAAACACCGGGAGAGACGAGTCTTATTATTTGGCAGCAAGGTGGAGGGAAGCTCTTCTTTGATGTGAAAGTACAACCGAGCCGCTTTGCTAATGATGCTCGTCTCGAGACGTTGCGTCGCCAGTTCCAAAGAGAATTACCAGGCCAAAAGATCGAAATCAGCGTCGAGAACGATCTGATTTTTTTGCGTGGATCGGCGAGAGATTTGACAAGTGCTGATCGGGCTCTTTCCATTGCCGGTGCATTGGGTAAGCCGGTCAACCTGCTGTATGTGGACGTCCCTGCACCCGAAGCTCAAATCTTATTAAAAGTTCGTTTCGCCAGTGTTGATCGGAGCTTAAGCCATCAACTCGGCATGAACATCTTCAGCACGGGAGCAACAAACACCATCGGGAGTGCTACAACAGGCCAGTTCTCCGCGCCAACGCTAAGCTCTGGCGGCAGTAGCGGCAGCAGTGGCGGTGGACTCAGCGGGAAAAACGGTGTTACAGCTACGCTGACAGATGCTCTCAATCTGTTCTTTTTTCGACCTGACTTGAACTTGGGTGCAACGATTCAGGCTCTTCAGACAAAAGGTCTACTGGAAGTTCTGGCAGAACCGAACGTATTGGCCCAGAATGGAAAGCAAGCAAGCTTTCTGGCCGGTGGAGAGTTTCCTTACCCTGTAGTACAAGGATCTTCTGCAGGGGGAACTAACGCTATTACAATTCAATTTCGACAGTTCGGGATTCGGCTTAACTTTATTCCCACCATCACACCGCGTGGCACGATTAGATTGCAAGTCGCGCCAGAAGTTAGTTCTCTCGATTACGCTGGTGGCGTCACGATTTCTGGCTTCACAGTGCCCGGTCTTACAGTTCGAAATGTGAACACCGAGGTTGAATTGTCCGAGGGACAGAGCTTCGCACTTGCCGGCCTTCTTGATAATCGGGAGACCCAAACGATGAGCAAAGTTCCCTTCATAGGAGATATCCCCATTCTTGGCAAGCTATTTCAATCGATGAATCGGACCAAGAACAACACCGAGCTCATGGTCATCGTTACTCCGCAATTAGTTCGCCCCATTCCCGCGGGGCAACCGCTTCCGGCGCTTAGTTTTCCTGTTCCATTCCTTCCTCCAAACACAGGCAAGGAGATGGCAACTCCGGGCCAGCAACAAACTGGGCCAGTGCCCGTCAAGCCACCCACTCCAACAATCCCGGTTGAGAGTCTCGTGAAAAGCTTCGAAGAGAGGCCACTAATCATCAACAGTACGTCGGGCGGTTTTTCATCGGGAATGTCTTCTGGGAATAATCTTGGACAGACTGCGGCTCCGTCCGCGCCTGCGCCAACTCCGACTTCACCTACTGGGAAATAGCGGGGAAACTGCTGAGTGACTCATCCGCGCTCAACGCTTGGCTTTCAGTTAGAAGGTAAATCTTAGTTGCGAGGCAAAAACGCATAACACGCCCAGTGAATTAAAGTAACGGTGTGACATAAGAGTTTGCCCGGGACTGGAAGCCGCAAAACAGAGCGGAGTACAGACACTTTTCTACGGTTGCGGGCACTAGCCCGGGAAGCCGAAGGCTAGCCGCCTTGCCGCCCACTGACGGCGGAACATCAACCACAAGCGGGTTTACTGGATTTTGCGAACTCCGTCATGCGAACGCGCAAGCGTAGGCACAGTGGGCAGCGGGTTCTGCCGCCTTACCGACTCGTCTCAACTGGGCAAACCAAGTGAGCCATGAGCTTTGTCCGCGACACCTTGCCGCACGGTCGCACCTTTCGCTTGCTGACGATCCTGGACGAATACACACGAGAGTATCTTGCCGCCGAAGCAGCCACGAGTCTTCCAGGTCTGCGCGTTCGCTCGCGTACTGCAAAGACTTATTGAAGCGCGCGAGGCGTGCCCAGTGAGTTTTACGTAGACCACGGACCTGAGTTTTGTCTGCCGATTCGTTCGTTTCTGGTGCGAAGAGGATCGGTGCTGCTGCGCTACATAGAGCCGGGTCGGCCGATGAGGAACGGCTACATCGAATCATTCGACCGTCGCGTTGTGGTGAACGCCTCAACACAAGCTGCTTTTAAGCTTCTCCAAGGCAAGAACCAAATTCCAAGCCAACGAGCGCATTCGCTGCGCTCTTAGCAGCGACAACCGCAACCAAATGACGATGGTAAAACTCTTATATCAACCGGAACCGCTCGCGCCTACAGATCGAGTGCACAACAAAATGTGAGCTAAGTCTCCTTAGAACTCTCGGCTCTTGATCAAGAACGGGGGCAGGCCTAGATCCCGGATTGAATAAAACAATCTTTTGAGAAATGGTTTGCTTGATCAAGGACATCGCCGCGGGACGAGGCTGCGCAGCAAGGGTTGGGCACGCGGGCTGCAAGCATCATCTCTGCCGCTTACTGGACGGAATGCCCCCGGGTTCTTGGCGTAGAGCCGCGTAGACCTCTTGAAAAGGAAGTAGTCCCGACTGGACTCGAACCAGTGACCCTTTGCTTAGAAGGCAAATGCTCTATCCACCTGAGCTACGGGACCGCAATAACCTAAAGTTTATCAATCTTGCCTAAATGCCCAGCGCTTCGGACACTCTGCCTGAGAGAAGTGTCCGTGCCACACTTATCTTTCAGATGTTGAACTTTACGAGACGAACCGGCTCCGGTTTGTCTCCGGAACGAAGAAGAGGCACGATGAAAACTGTATCGATTTGCGTAATGCTGCTTTCTGCGGCGATTTGCCTGAATGCTGCTGACTCCAAGGTGGACATCTACACGCCTAAAGAGTTGAACGCCGTGGGTGAAAAGGTCGCGAAAAAAGGAGGGCAGGCCGTCAGTGAAGAGCTAAACCGCTGGGGTAATCACTACACCATGCTGGCGCATCGCGAACAGACCGGTTTGTCCGAAGTCCACCAGCACGAAGCGGACATCCTGGTGGTAGAAGAGGGCGGGGCCTCCATCCTGACGGGAGGCACGCTGGTGAATAGCAAGACAGACAAGCCCGGTGAATTGCGCGGCTCTTCCATTAAGGGCGGCGAACGCCACTCACTTTCGACGGGAGACATCATCCACATACCGGCCGGTGTACCGCATCAACTTCTGGTCGAGAAGGGCAAGCCAATCACCTATTTCGTCATCAAGGTCACCGGGCAGTAGATGGTGATCGCGGCACTTTTGACCCTGCTCGCTTGTGCGGGTGTGGCGATGGGAGTGCTGCTCGGCCGCTCACGAATGCTCTCGGCTCACCTGGGAGCAGCGGGAAGCGGGCTCTTGTGCGGCATCGCACTGTTCTGGTTGTTGCCTGAAACCGCAGAGATCTCCGGTTGGACGGCGGCTTTGGGCCTGACCGCCGGGTTCGGGGTGGCACTGGCACTGCTCGACCATTTCCTCATCGATGAGAATTGGGCCAAACAGGCGAATGTCGTCAAGCCGCTTCTGATTGCCACGGCGATTCACAGCTTCCTTGACGGGTGGAGCCTTCTGGCAACAGCGGGCAATGCGTTAACTGCTGTGGCTGTGCCCATTGGATTGGCGCTGCACAAATTACCCGAAGGCGTGGCGTTGGGATGGGTGGTTCGCCGCGCATTTGGGTCCACAAATAAGGCATTGGCGGCCGGCGTGGGGGTGGAGTCTCTCACGCTGGCTGGCGCCTTATTGGAGCCGCACGCCGATCAAACCGGAATCGAAAAATTTGGCTTGTGGTGGATTGCGGCGGTGCTTGCTGTGATTGGCGGCAGCTTCTTATTTCTTGCTATCCACACTGTGATACCCGAACGCCGCAAGCTCGGTGTTATGGCCATCTTCTTCACGACGTTGACCTTGGTCGGCGGAGCCGCTGTGCTTAAGCGGTGATGGCGGGCGGGTGCTGTTTATGGAAATCGGTACGCCTCTGGAACTCCCGTGCAAACGCAATGATGCGGTTCTCTGAAAAAGGCGGCCCGACGATTTGCATACCGATCGGGAGTCCGTTGACAAAGCCGCAGGGAACCGTGATAGCTGGAAGCCCGCACAGATTGCTTGCCTGCACGAGGCCGAAGCCCACGCCCCGCTGATCGGGATGTTTTGGTGTCGATTCGTCGAAGGGCTGATCTGCGCGATCCGGCAGGCTGAAGTGAGTTGGCGCGATCAACAAGTCTAAATCGGAAAAGAGCTTCCGGAATTCGGTCTGAATCTGGGCGCGGACGCGCATCGCTTTCAGATAATCGAGCGCGGAATAATTCATCGAAGCTTTCAGGCCCGCGATCTGGTCCTGATCTGCCAGTCCCTCCACCTGCCCGCTGCGAATGAAGACTTCAAAGATAGACGCCGCCTCCGAATCGATAATCGTTCCGATCACAGGACCATACGGGAAATCAGGGAGGCGCGAATCCACCATCTGTCCGCCCATTGATTTGACCGTGCTGAGGGCATTTGCAAATGCAGGACGTAGCGGCTCATCCGTCCATTCGGCGAAATCGACCTCGGCATACCCGATCTTCAGATCCGAGACCTTCTGATACCAATCAGGCGTGTAATAAAAGCTCTTCCCTGCGGAGCCCGGATCGTCGGAATCCTTTCCAGAGATGACATGAAGGACCAGTGCGCAATCTTCTGCCGTGTGGGCCAGGACTCCGATTTTATCCAAAGTCCAGGAGAGCGCCATGGCGCCATGGCGACTCACTAAGCCGTACGTCGGGCGCAATCCCGTCACTCCACAGAAGCACGCAGGCGTCAGGATGGATCCCGACGTCTCTGACCCAAGCGCGAACGGCACTAATCCCGCCGCAACGGCCGCTCCCGAGCCGCTTGAAGATCCTCCTGCCCAATACTGGAGATTCCACGGATTCAGACCCGGTCCCTGTAAGAGATGCTGAAGCAGAACTGTATCCACCGCCGCCGGCGAGTTCGACCATGGACAGTTTTCCGATGAGGATCGCGTCGGCTCCGTCCAAACGGTCGACCACAGCTGCATCCTTGTCGAATGTCTGATTCGCGTAGGGCTTGGCGCCCCAGGTTGTGGGATAGCCTGCCACCGCGATCAGGTCCTTCACCCCGTACGGAATGCCTTGCAGCGGGCCGCGGAAACGCTCTCGCTTGAACTCGTAGTCGACATCACCCCAATCGTCCTTGGCTCGCTTCATGGTCGAACAGGCAAGGGCATTCAGGTTGGGGCCGATGGTCTCTAAACGCTTCCCAAAAAACTTCGCCAGTTCGCTCGAGGTGATCTGATGTTGCCGAAGCGCTTGCGCGAGCTCGGGAATCGTTGCGAAAGACAGCGTGCCTTCGTCGAGTTTTGATTGCTGCGGCTTTCCCATGCGTCTAGGGTTTAAACACGAAAGCCGGTTCCGTCTCCATCGGGACTTCCACCTTCGCTAATCGCGCGCTCACCTGCCGGATCCCGTCATTTGCTTTTTTCAGCTTTTCATCCGGAGTCGCCCCCGTTGCGGAGGGAGCAGGTGTGCCGAGAGGCGGGGTCTTTTGCGTAACCGGAGGAGGTATCGTCTGGGCGGCAAGCGGAGCGGCGGTTAGCAGTGCGGCTATCCGGCGTCGGGTGATGGGCGCCGCAAGAGCGGATAGGGAGCGCATGCCGACATTATAGAGGCCAGCCTGTAACCCCGAGCCGGGGCTGGGCCGTATTAACATCTTCATTTGACTCCGGTCCTTGTAAGACGGGGAGATCAGGAGGACCGTCAATATGCTTCAACCGGGCAAGTACAGCCGTCGTTTCTTTCGTTTTTTCGCCGGCTTTGCTCCTTTACTTTTCGTAGCCATTGCCAGTGCCCAGGAGCTTGCCCCGCCAAAGCTACCTGGACCGAAGCCGAACGAATCCAAGGATCCGATGCTGCGCGGCTTCGAGTTCCGCTCGATTGGTCCGGCAGTCATGATGGGCCGGCTCGACGATATTCAGGGGTCCGAAAAAGATCCCATGCTCATGTACATCGGTTTCGCGACCGGTGGCCTCTGGAAATCGACCGATGGAGGCAATCACTGGCACTCCCAATTCGACAACATGGAAAACGAGTCGATTGGTGCCATCGGCATTGCTCCGTCTGATCCGAATATCGTTTACGTCGGGTCCGGCGAGGCCAACAACCGGCAGAGCTCGTCCATCGGCAACGGCGTCTGGGGCACAACAGACGGCGGCAAAACCTGGAATCACCTGGGCCTCGAGAAAACACAATCTATCAATCGTGTTGCTGTCGATCCGACCAACCCCAAAATCGTCTTCGTGGCCTCCCCCGGCCATCTTTTCGGACCAAATGAGGAACGGGGGCTATTTCGCTCGCAGGACGGCGGAAAGACCTGGAAGAACGTCAAATATATCGATCCGGACACCGGATTCAATGATGTTGCGATCGATCCCTCAAACGGCAAAATCGTCTACGCCTCTTCCTTTCAGCGCCGCCGCACCTGGTATGGATATAACGGCGGCGGCCAGGCAAGCGGCCTCTGGAAGTCAACCGATGGCGGCAACACCTGGACGAAGCTAGAAGGCGCCGGCTGGCCCAAGCCGAAGGATGGACTGTACGGACGGATCGCGATCTCAATCTTCCGGTCGAATCCGAAGATCATCTATGCACAAGTAGAAGCCGGTGCGAGCGCGGGAACAGGCGGTGGCACCACGGCCGCAGGAGGACCGGCACCGCCGGGATTCCGGCCGAACGCGGCGGAGTCGTCCGGACCCGCTGGCCAGCCGGGCGCAGGCACTCCTGAAGCCGCAGCAGCCGCAGGTAATCGCGGACGCAATACGCCACCGCCCAATCCGAACGGCAGCGGCGTCTTCCGATCGGAAGACGGGGGCAAAACCTGGGCCTTCCAGAGCAATCAGAATCAGCGGCCTACTTATTTCAGCCAGATTCGCGTGGACCCGTTAAACGACAAGAAGTTGCTAGTTGGCGGAACGCCGGGACAGATGTCTCTTGACGGCGGCAAGACGTGGAAGGGACTCACCGGCTCTCATACCGATTACCACGCATTCTGGATCAATCCCAAAGACCCGCGCGTCGTTGCTGTGGGCCATGACGGCGGGCTGGACATCAGCAATGATGGCGGCTTCACCTGGGATTACCACAACGACATCGCGGTCGGGCAGTTCTACCAGGTCTCCGCCGATATGCGCCGGCCTTATTTTGTGTGCGGCGGGCTGCAGGACAACAATGCGTGGTGTGGCCCCAGTGCTCTCCGCTCGACTACCGGCGGCGTCAACACCGACTGGTACACGGTTGCAGGAGGTGATGGCTTCTACACCCGACAGGATCCGACCGACTGGGCCATCGTCTATGCCGAATCGCAGGACGGAAACATGACCCGTCACGATCTCCGGGCCGCTGCGCAAAAGAGCATCAAGCCGACGGTGGCACAACCCGCGGCCGCGACACCACCCGCCTCGACAGTGGCGAACCAGAATCCTACGCCTGCGAATCCGACAGCAACGAATCCAACGGCAGGTTCACCTCCCGCGGAAGCGGCACGTGCGGCTCGCGCCGGGGGTGCGGAAGCGAGCGCCGAAGGCGGCGGCGGTGGTGGGCCATTCGGGAGAAATGCTCCTCCGAACGTCGTGAACGCTCCCGCAAAGGTCGATCCGTTCCGCTTCTATTGGAACGCTCCCTTCGAAATCTCGCCGCATAACCCGGCCGTTATCTACATGGCCGCGCAGTATTTCTTCAAATCATCGAATCGCGGCGACACCTGGACGATGAATACCACCGATCTGAGCAAGCACGTGAACCGGTGGAGTTCTGAAATGCCGATCATGAATCTGGCCGGGGACAAGCCGATGGTAGCGAAGCACGATGGCTACTCTTCGAGTTCACTCGCTACGCAGATTCGCGAGTCTCCATCCAAACCGGGCGTCATCTGGATCGGTACCGATGACGGCAACCTGCAGCTCAGCCAGGACGGCGGAGAAACGTTCACCAACGTGTACGGGAACATCGCCGGCGCTCCGAAGGGATACATACAAATTGCGCGCATCGAACCTTCTCACTTCGATCCGGGCACGGCCTACGTTGCGCTCGACGCTCATCGCCTGGACGACTGGTCGCCCTATCTTTTCAAAACGACCGATTACGGAAAGACCTGGACGAACATAGTGGGCGATCTTCCGAAGCACGGCAACGTGAACGCACTGCGTGAAGATCTGGAAAATCCGGACCTCCTGTTTGTTGGCACCGAGTTCGGCCTGTACGTCAGTCTGGACGGTGGCAAGGAGTGGAAGAAGTTCATGACGAACCTGCCCACCGTTCGCGTAGACGATATCCTGATCCACCCACGCGATCGCGATTTAATCATCGGCACGCACGGCCGCTCGATCTGGATTGCCGATGACATCAGCCCGCTTGAGCGTATGAAGCAGCCGGAGAGCGGCGACATAACTCTGTTCGAACCTCGCCCGGCGGTTCTCTGGAAGAACGACGCCCAATCTCAGCGGCACGTGGCAAACCGCGAATTCGTCGGCAAGAACCCGCAAGGCGGAACGCCCATCCATATCCTTGCCAAATCGGATGTGGGAGCCGGCAAGCTTGAGTTCCTGCTGAACAACAAGGTCGTCAGCACCATGGATGTGTCGATCAAGGCCGGCATGAACAGCTTCCAGTGGAATATGCGAGGACCGGCGCCGCCGGCAAACCAAGCGCAGAACCGCGGCGGCGGCCAGGGCCGGGGTGGGCCTCCTCCCGAGTTTGTGCCGGACGATCCTAACGCTCCCTGGACGGTGCCTGCGCCGGGTGCTGCTCCCCCTGCGCGCTCGACCGAAGTGCCTTTCGTCGCTGCGCGTGCCGGTGGAGGCGGCGGATTCGGGTTCAACGCTCCGCCACTCGGACCGTTGATGGAACCCGGGGTCTACATGATCAAGTTGACTGCCGGAGGGCAAACGCTGATGTCGTCCGTTCAGGTGCTCGAAGACACCTGGATGCGGCCTCAGTAAGTTCTACGCTTTAATCGCTGGGCGCTACTGGCGCCGGATGTGCGGCGGGACGGCTGCTGGGCTTCGAAGGAAAGACTCGCACCGTCTCGTGCCGCGCAAAGCGCGACGCCAGTAGCAGCACTACCCCGCCGACGATGTACACTCCAGCGGTAAATCCAAGCGCCGTACCGAGCCCGACTCGTTGCGACAAGTAGCCGACCGCTACCGGAGCGATCGTGCCCCCGCATAGCCAGCCGATCATGTTCATCACGCCGGCGGCGGTTCCGCGAGCCTCTGCGGGCACCACGTCGAATATCGAAGCGAAGATGTTGGCGTCGTAAAGGCCCTTGCATAAGCCCCAGGCAATCAGGGCGAACGCCAGTACGGCCGGTTTGCGTGTCTGAGAACACAACAAAATAAAAGGCGCACCGCAGAAGAGCGCAGCCGATTGCACAGCCGCCCGGCCGCCTGGCCGTTTTTTCTGCATGATGTCGGCGAGCCAGCCACCCATCGGAGAGCCGCACATGCTGGCAACTTGGACAAACAAAGTGGCCGAGAGTCCGGCAACGGCTACACTCAATCCGAATCGATCGTAGAGAAACTTCGGCATCCATGACAGGAGGACCATGGCGACGAAGTTCGCGCAACAAAAGCCCAGCAGGAGCAGCAGAGCCGCCGGTGATTGAGCGATATACCGAACCACTTGCAACAGGCCTGGTCGATCCTGCCCCTCCAGACCCACGGTGCGAGAGCGAGCTGGTTCGCGCAGGAAGCGCAGGAGCACTAAACCAAGAAGCAGACCCAGGCCACCGAATGCGACAAAAGACCAGCGCCAGCCGTACTGCTCGCCAATGAGGCCGGCGAAAAAGCCACCAGCGATGGTTCCCACGTACACGCTGGTTTGATGAATGCCCATGGCGCGGGAGCGAGTCTCCGGGCCGTGATAGTCGCTGAGCAGCGACATGGAAGCGGGATAGTAAAGGCTCTCTCCCACGCCCTCAGCCGCCATGAAGCCGAAGAGTTGGCCGAATCCGCGAGACAGGGAAGTACAAACCGCGATCGAACTCCAGGCATACAGACCGCCCAACACGGCACGTTTGCGCGAGACCCGATCGACCAGGTTTCCTGCGAACGGAGCTAATAAGCCGTACGTCCAGGCGAACGACGAGGCAAGCAGACCCAACTGAACGGGCGAAAGATGCATCTCGCGCTCGAGCAACGGGAACAACGTGAACAACGCGGCGCGATCCGCATAATTGAAGAAAGATACGGTCCACAGCATGGCGACCACGCGCCACTTGTATTCACCCAACGCTCGAGCGGGCATCTGTGCGGCCTAGTACATCGGACGAGGCCCGACGGTTGGCCTCCACTTGTTCAGCGCGCTCAGGTAGCGCTCGGCGCCGGCGGCCATCAGGTTGATTTCGGTTTGAGCCTGGAAGAAAGTGAACCCTTCGTCGACGAACTGCTGATAATACTGCGCATCCACCAGCGGGCGTCCGACTGCTTTGCCGTTTCGCCGTGCGGCCTCGGCGACTTTTCTGATTGCCGCTTGCAGTTCCGGAGGATCCTGGCGTCCGCGAAAGCCCAAGGAGAATGACAAATCACTCGTTCCGATAAACAGGACGTCGATGCCCGGCGTTTCGGCGATGGCGTCGAGGTTCTCCATGGCAGTCGTGTCTTCGATATTCGTAATTACCGCGATGTTCTTATCGGCGAAATCGTAGTAGCCACCGGGCGCCGGCCAGCGGAACGTGGCGAGCCCTGCCCCTGAACCGCGACCGCCGTGCGGAGGATAACGGCATGCTGACGCCGCGAGCTGCGCCTGTTCGGCAGTACTCACAAAGGGGAAGATGACTCCCAATGCGCCCATGTCCATCACACGCTTGGCCGTCCAGAGTTCAACAACCGGTACGCGAATAAAGGGCATGGCACGTGCGCCACGAGTGGCAAGGATCATGTTCCGCGCGGTTTCGAGAGTGATGGGCGAGTGCTCCATTTCGATCCACAAAAAATCGAAACCCATATCGGCCGCTTGCGCTGCAATCTCCACGCTCGGCGTGGACAGCGTCATTCCAACCACCGGCTTGTTCTCCCGCAACGAAGCGAGAACCGGATTTTCCCACGGCACAACGGACGACTGTTCTTCTTTCATGTGTTCACTTCCTGAGAAGCCAGACCTCACAGATCTGGCAGCCGCGGCCATTGCCTCCAAGGCCCTGTTCGCGTGTCCAGCTCAACGTTAGCTCGCCGCCTTTCGTCGCCTCTTGCGGGATATCAAACTCGACCGGCTGTTGGGGCGAAGGCCGCTGGAGAAGGGGATGAACTTCGTATTTCTCGTTAGCAACAAGCCGGATTCGGACCTGTTTCGCTTCCGGAGAGTACACGACGCGAACGCGGTACTGCGATTCCGGATCAAGGTCTGCATACTGCATTCGGAGTGGGGCATCGAACAGCGATTCGCCCCAGCGTTTCCAGGCAGTAGGAACGCTGTTGCCCAGCCGGTCGGGATAACTGAAGCCGGTCAGGACGGAGGCACGAAACTCCGGATCCTCCTTGTACCCGGGGCCTAGAATCACACGCGACCGATTACTCGGGTTGCCCGGTTCATCGTAGAATCCGCCCGGGCCTGGATCCTGGCGCACGAGCAAGTGCCGGATGGCAGCGACTTGCTCATTGGCTGACGCAAGCTTTCGGATCGCGGTGATCTGCGCTCGCAACCAGGACACATCGGAGATCGGCGACTCTAACGTCTCAAGGTTTGCTGCGCGATTGACCGCTTCGCCCTGATAGCGATCGACCGCAAGTTGCATGCGGATGCTTTGGAACAGCGCTTCGCCCAGTTCGCGCACACGAGTCCGGAGGGCAAGCCCGGCAGGCTCAAAGAGCACCCGGCTTAATGCGCGCTCAGCTTCATCCAGCAGAATCGTAGGATCGAGGCTGTTTGCCGGCGCCGCACTCAGGTGCTGGCTGATGTCGAGCGGTTCCGGAGCCCAGCCGATCTCGGCGGCCCGGCCCAGAATGTCATACGCCTTTTGAACGGCAGCGTTCTCATCTAAGAGCCGGCTGCGTAGAGAAGCATCGTAGTACGCGCGGTAGAGACCTTGTTGGAAACGCCAGTTCTGAAGCACCGCAGGAGGCGCCTTCGCTTCCATGTCGTGGAACCGGGCGAGCGTGACCGGTACAGAATCGTTCGTGGCTAGCGGACCGCGCCAGTTACTCTCAAGATCGAAGCAGCCCTTGCGCGAAACCCTCGGCAAAAGGCTGTCCGAAGAAATAGCGGCTGAAATCGCGCAAGACCTCAGCAACGTGTGCGTCCGGATTCCATCCCAGCGCACTCCAGACAAACTTATTGACGTCGTCGTTGCATCCTTCCGAGTAAGTGATGAACCCGTTGGTATCGGGCGAGTACCGGCGCAGGATGTTGGCTTGATCAACCGGTCGTGGGTTGATTACTTCACGCCCTTCGGTATGAGCAAACGCAATGTCCCAGTCGGGAACCGGATATTGGCATTGCACGCTGTGCGTGATGTCAGGGTAGAACCGGATGGGATAGTTCTTCGGTACGCGCTGACGGAGTTGTGGAAGGCTCAGGCGGGATTGCGGCCCGAACACAAGTCCGTCCAGCCACGTTGCCGTATGCCGGTCCTCAATGATATGGAAGAAATCGTTCATCCATGCTTCGCGGAAACCCTGGGGCGACATCCACATCTGCGCTTTGGGATGGTAGCGGCGTAGGCTCGCCTTTTGCTTCTCAAGGAAGGACAGCATGGCGCGCGGCTCCGTGTGCCCCGGATCGCCGCCGGGAACGAAGAGCGCGTCAATGCGAGGCAGGATCTTGTAAAAGTGCTCCCATTCTTTCAGCGCGGATTCCACTGTTTTCGGATCCGCGTAGTCAGGATCCATCGCCGGATACCAGATCCACACATCCAGACCGTATTCGTCACAGATGCGCGACATCTCGATCATCATGCGCTCGGGCGAAAGCGGGAAGTGGGGGCTGTCGGGTTCGTCATCGGAACGCGGCGGAATCAGTTCGACCGCGTTCGTACCGAACATCGCCAGGTCTCGAATGTATTGGTCCCAGATAGGAACGTCCCAGGCGTCGTATGCGTTCGTTTTCGGCCGGTAACCGAGCTGGTGTCCCCGTAGTGGGTATTTCGGAGATGCGGAGCCGGACACATGCGCGACAGTCAAGTTTGCGGTCTCCCGGCCGAAGACGGCGCTGCGCAAGAGTTTGCCTACACCGAACAGCAGGCCCCGCTCGTCCGCGCCAATGATACTGACCCAGCGTCCGGTCCCGTCTTGACCGGAGCTAATGGCATAGCTTTCGGCCGGAAGTGAAGACGCGGCCGAAATCGCGGATGCGGCGCGACTGCCCAAGCTCCGGGCCGACTGCCGCGTAGCTGCGTAAATAGCAAACTCGCTCGGATGTGACGCTTTGGCGGTTTGCACCGGCAGCCGTAATTGCGAGCGTTTTTCAATCTCCTCGCTCAATACGGCAAGTGCTTTCTTCTCGCGTGGTGTTGCTCCTTCGGCGCCAATGATCACAGCTTTGCTGAGGTCGAAGTCGCCCGCGATCCCTGCGGCGTTCAAGAAAGGAGAAGCGGCCCAGGCTGCACCGGCTCCCTGCAAAAAAGTTCTTCTATTCATCGGAATACGTGGATGATCTACTCTTTCTTTGGAGCAACGACGGCCGGATCCCAGATGCTGGCGCCGATGAAGCGCTCGGCGTCTTTCCGGTCGTTGAAGTAGTAAATGGTAACGACTTTTCCGTCGGGCCGCACGGCACTCCGGGTATACCCGAGATCCCAGGTTCCGCCATCCTGACGCAGTGTGATCGGTTCGCTCCAGGTTCTTCCTTCGTCGCCGCTGATCACCGTGCGGATGCCGTATGGCTCGGAGCGGAATCCGTACGTAATCGCCAGCCGCCCATCTTTCAGCCGCAGCAGATAAGGCGGATTGCCGCTGTGCACGCCTGTATTCGCAACCGGACGGCCCAAGCGAGCGCCAGTTCACGCCGTCGTCATCGGACCGATAGAGTTCAATAGAGCCGGTATGGCGAATCGCCGTCAAAATCGAGTTGCGCGAGAGCCGCAGCGACGATGGCATGATTGCGAATTCTTTTTCGTCGGGCTCGGCGCCAACAAAGCCCAGGGTGGTCCAGGTCTTGCCGCCATCTTTCGTGCGCACGCAAATCACCCGGCCTTCGCGGCCATTCGATTTAGCTGCCGTCACCATCGCGGTCATGTCGTGCGGTCCGTTGACGAGATAGTCGGTACGCGCCGCGATACCCTTCTGACCAAAATCCGGCAAGCGGAAAGGTCCGTGCCAGGTTTTCGCTCGATCGTAGGAATAATAGAAGCGCGAAGGGCCGGCGTTGACGTCTTCAAGCCGCAGCGTGAAAGCGAAATCAGGATTTGTAAAATCAATGCCGCCCGGGCAGTCGGTTACCGGCTTACCGCCGGGTTCGGTGTGGACTTTGGCCACTAATGCAGATGGGCGGCGGCTTTAGACTCTCCGGGTGCTCAATGCTCCAGGTCTCTCCTCCATCGGTACTCCGCGCGAGAAGATGCTGTGCCGGACGATCCCAGTCGATGGAGTGCCGTGTCTCGCTGAACTGGAAGAAGCCGGATTCGAAACCGACAACAATCTCGTTACCCCACGTCCAGATACCGTGGTTTGCCGGCCAGCCGGCATAGCGCCCGGGCTCGCGATAAACCACGATGTTCTTCACGCCCTCAACCGCATCCAGATGGACCTGTGACAGGACGCCGATGAAGAGCAACGGAACAATCAGACGTTGAGGATGTGACAAGGAACTCCTCAAAAATGGAAACGAAGCGCGAACTGAATCTGCCTGGCGTTGGTAATTACTGAGGTAATCGTGCCTTGCGCCGCAGATCCAATGCTGTTATTCGGTAAGCCGAAATTAGCCCGGTTCAGCACGTTGAAGAACTCCGAACGGAACTGAACACCAGCCTTCTCAGTGAACAGGAAATCCTTCCCGGCTCCCAGGTCCCAGGTTGCCAATCCGGGTCCGATCAGAACGTTGCGTCCGGTGTTTCCAAACGTGTACAGCGCAGGATTGACAAAGCACGAGACGTTATAGAACGCGTTTAAACTTTGTTGATCGCTCGGCAAGTTGCCGTCGCAAACACGGTTGGGTCGTGTAAACGTTCCGGTATTTGCGGTAGGAGTGGACAGCGAGACGGAGAAGGGCGCACCGGATTGAACCGTCACGATGCTGGTCAATTGCCAACCGCCAACGAGTGCGTTCTCGAATCCCCCTGCGTTGCCAAGGAACTTGCGCCCATGCCCGAACGGCATCTCGACAACCGTGCTCAGAGTGAAGCGGTGTTTGTAGTTGAAGTTGGACGGACCATAATCTGCCGAAAGATTGCGCGGATTCTGGATGTTGTTACGAGATTCACCCGAAGACGAATTCCCACCGGCACCTTCATCGAGGCTCTTGCTATACGTGTAAGCCGCGAGCAGCGAAATGCCCTGACTGAGGCGCTTCTGAGCTGAAGTTTGAAGCCCGTTGTAGCTCGACGGACCACGCGGCTCCCAAGATGAGATCGTAGCGTAATTGGGATAGGGCCGGCGGGTCGCTACCGTGCCGGGTCCGGGAACGGCGACGTTCTCATCGAGCGCGATGTTAAGGTGGGTCCCGCGCGTCCCCACATAGGCAGTGCTGAAGACCCAAGACGAGCCGACCTGCCGCTCCACCGTGAAGTTCCACTGCTGAATGTTCGGCGTCAGGTTATTGGTGGGCATATAGACCACCGTCGGCAGATTGCTCGCGGACAGGGTATTGGGGATTCCGGTCGAGGTGCTTAAACAGGGCGCAGTAGCACTACAACTGACGGCGTATTGAGCTGCGAATGGGTAATTGATAAACAGCCTGGCGGAGCCGCCCGTTCCAACCTCGTTGAAGTAAAACAAACCGTAGGCTGCTCGAACCACAGTGCGATCGTCGACCCGGTAAGCAAGACCCACGCGCGGGCTGATATTGTGTTTCTGCGTTTGGAGAATGCTTGAGGAATAGCCATTCTGGCCGGCTAAGACCAGCGTTCCGCTACCGAGAAGAAAATCCGATTGCCGGTTGTAACTCTCCGTCAACGGCGTGAACACATCGTAGCGGAGCCCAAGGTTTACGGTGAGCTTTGGGGTTGCGCGCCAGGTGTCCTGCGCGAATGCTCCGTACTCGGTATAGCGCTCGTAAGGAATGCCGCTCGGCGCAGCCGATTTTGAGGAACTGGCAGGCAGGCCGAGCAGAAAATCCGCAAAGCCGTTACCGCCTGCCGAACTGGTGGGATTATTGCTATAACTGCCCGTGAAGCTCAAAGAACCGGAAGGCGCGCCCAGTTGGAAAAATCCGAATCGATTTTGGACGACGCTGCCGCCAAATCGAAACGAATGGGCACCCTTGGTGTACGAGATGGTGTCGCTGATCTGAAAGGTATTCTGAGGTATCACTTCGGGCAAGTTACTGGCGCTGTAGCCCTGATAACCGGAAATGCTCAGCGAGGCCATAGCGCTCGAGTTCGCATCCGTGTTCGAGCCTTGCAAGCCAAGCCGTTGTGCAATGTTGGACCCGAAGTCAAGAGGCGTCACCCGTAGAGCAAACCGCGTGTATCCGAGCGCCAATTGATTTACGATCGACGGACTGAATTGGTGAATTGCCTGGATCGTTGCCTGGTCGCTTGGCGCATGATTGAGGCGCAACGAGCCCGCTGTGGCGGTACCTTGCGCGAATGCCAGAGGGTTGATTGCGCCATTGGTCAGCACTGGCGTAGTCGGGAATGTTGTGTCGGCGTCGCCGTGGGTGTAACGCACGAACATACTGTCCCGATCTGAGAAGTTCTGGTCGACACGGACATCGTATTGATCCTGGACCTGAACGGCGAGATTGTTCAGACGCAGGTTGTTTCGGATGCCCGGGAGATTCGGCAAAGGAAGTATCGCCAAAAGATTCCGTGCAATCGGGTCAATGCGATTCGAAGGAATCATGTTGCCGGCGAAGAGCTGGCGGGAATTAGTCGCCGGATTGTAAGTGTTCGGATCGTACAGAGTTGCAACGCCTGTAAAGTCGCCGCCGCGCATAGCCGCCGTAGGCTCCGTGATCACGGAAGTGCTGGCACTGTGGATCCGAAGACCCTGGTAATCGCCGAAGAAGAACGTTTTGTTCTTTTTGATCGGACCTCCGAGCGCACCTCCGAACTGGTTTTGCTGAAACTGCGGCTTCTTTGCGTCGAAGAACTGCCGGGCGTCGAACGCGTTATTTCTGAGAAATTCAAAGGCCGAGCCGTGAAATTCATTCGCTCCCGAGCGTGTAATCACGTTTACAACCGCGCCTCCGCTGGCAAACTCAGCGCTGTAATTGCCCACCTGAACCTTAAATTCACCGATACTCTCGAGGTTGGGGAAGACTTTCACAGTTCCGACCGACTGATCGCGATCATCCAGCCCGTCGATCATGAATGTATTGAAGCTTCCGCGCGAACCGGAGGCAACAATCTCTGCCCCTGCGCGCTGCGTTTCGTTGCCATTTCCCTGTGTCCGGATGCCGCCGACCGGCCCGGGATTCGTTCCGGGAACGAGAAGAGCAAGTTGCGAGAAGTTCCGCCCGTTGAGAGGCAACTGCTGCGTCGAGTGCTCCGTCAGCACGCTGCCCAGCTCCGTCGATTCCGTATTTAACAGCGGCGCGCCTCCCTCTACCGTGACCTGCTGCTGAATGTTGCCAACCTGCAGCGTGAAATCTTCCTGGATTACCTGCTGGATCTGCAGTGTCACATCTTTTCTAACGGCGCTTGAGAAACCCGGACGCGCTGACTTCAATCGAATAGATACCCGGCTTTAAGAGCGCCACAGTAAAGTAGCCATCGGAGGCGGTTTGCTTCGACGTCACAATGCCGGTCTCCTGCTCCGTCACTTTTACCGCCGCATTCGGCACTGCGGCACCGCTTGCGTCAATCACCTGGCCGGAAAAGGTGCCGGTCGCATTCACCTGCCCGAACGAGAGCGTCGAATAGAAAAGCGTTGCCGCGGCCAACAGGGCCGCCCGAAAAGTCTGCATGGTACTTCCTTTCAAATAAGATCTGGCAACAAGCGGTTCAGCCTGGAACGCAGTTCTTCCCTTTCTCCCTCGGTAAAAGGCCCGAACGGCTCGGCGAGCGTGTCGCTGCAAACCCCTAATTCGGCCAGCGCAGCCTTGAGCCCCCGAAAATAGCTCGTCTGCGGAGCCCCTATTGTGTAAAGAGCGTCCGCGATCCGTCCCACCTGCGCCTGCATTTCTGCCGCTTGCGGTTTCCGATTCTCCGCGATCGCTTTGTACAGATTGACAAACAGCGCCGGAAACATGTTCGCACCGCCGCAAACGCTTCCGTCCGCACCGGCCTCCATCGCCGGCATGCAGGATTTCTTCAGTCCCGACAAGGATGGCAAAGCCGGGTCGCGTGGCTTTGATCTCGCACACCTTCGAGAGGTATTCAAGACTTCCGTTGCTGTTTTTCAGGCCCACAATGTTCGGCACGTCTGCCAGGCGCGTAACGGTCTCGACCGTCAGTTCGTGATGAGCATTCTGAGGAATGTTATACAGGAACACGGGCAACGCGGCGCGCTCAGCAAAGGTCGTCAGATAACGCACCAGGTCCGCCTGTGTCACTGAAAAATAAAAGGGAGGACAGATGGCTACTGCGTTCGCACCGGCTCTGGCCGCGAATTCGGTAAGCCGCAGGGAATCGGCAAGACAGGTGTCAGAGACATTCACGACTACCGGAATGCGCTTCCCCGCCGCATAACAGCTCTCCTGAACAATGTTTCTGCGAACGTCCGAACTGAAACTTGAGAACTCGCCGGTACTGCCCATTACAAAAAGCCCGTGAACGCCGCCTTCGATCACGCGCTCGATTAGTTTTGCGTTAGACCCTGCATCGAAATCACCCGCCGGCGTGAGCGGAGTTACCAGCGGAGGGACGATACCTCGCAATAAGAGTTGAGGGTCGCCGTGCTCTGAGGAATTCATGAGTAAGCAGGAACAGCCAAGGGCCTGGATGCACTATATACAATTGTCGACAGGATGTCTACTTCGATAGACCTTACCTGACCTATACTGGAGTTCTAGTGAAGCGCACCGCTCCGGCAACTCACGCTCGCGCAGATCGATCCGTTCGCGAGAGGGCTTACCTGCTGATTCAGCAGAAGATTGCCCGCGGCGAACTTCCTCCCGGCAGTGCCGTATCGGAGATTCCACTCGCACAAGAGCTGGGCAGCAGCCGCACGCCGATCCGCGAAGCTCTGGGACAACTGGTTGCGGAAGGCCTGCTCGACCAGACTCCGAACCGCGGTACTGTTGTCGTCCAGTTGGGGCGCCAGGACATTATCGACCTTTACGAACTTCGTGAGGCTCTGGAGGTTTACGCAGCCGGTAAAGTGGCCTCTCGCGCAAACACCCCGCAGGACCTCGAAAGGCTGCAGTCATTTGCCGACCAGATTGTTGCGTTGAGGACTGAGTTGCGGAAGTCAGGACGAGACAAGCTGGATGCGAAACAAATGCATCGCTTCATAGCGTGCGACTTGGGTTTCCATACGCTGCTGCTGCGAATCGCCTCCAACGCCCGCATTCTGAAGGTGGTCAACGAAACCAGGTTGTTGATTCGAATCTTCGCCATTCACCGCGAAGGCCACGACACAGCGGCACTCGCGAAAATTCACGCGCAGCACCGCGAGATCCTCGACGCCGTGAGTGCCAACAGCTCCACCCGGGCCATGGCGCTGATGTCGAATCACATACGTGAGAGCCAGCGGGAGAGACTCGCCGAATTCGACGAGTGGGAGCACGAAGCTTCGCTACGTGACAGCTTACCCGCCTTTTTTAACTTTCACAGCTCGCCCGACACAACGTAGTTATTCCGCTACGGTTGGCCGGCGAGAGCCGCAGCCATGACTGCCCGCGGAGCCGACTCTCCGGTCCAGATTTCAAACTGCCGGGCGGCTTGTTCCAACAACATCTCTGAGCCGTGAATGACAGTCGCACCTTGGGCAGCGGCGCGTTTCAGGAGTACGGTTTCGTGCGGGTTGTACACCATATCGAGGACAAGCTGAGCCGGTACTCGATCCGTGAAAAGGCAATCGGCGTTCCTGGGAGACATGCCGACCGGAGTGGCGTGAACCAGAACATCGAACTGTCCTTTGGCTGAATCTTCGAGCGAGATTGCTTTTCCACGAACCACACGCGCCAAACCCCGCGCTGCTGCCATGTCCCGCCCGGTGATGGTCACCGTGGAACCGGCATCAGACAACGCCATGGCAGCCGCTCTCGCCGCGCCTCCGTATCCCGCAATCAAGACGGACGCCCGATTCAGGTTCAGATGCCGGCCTAACGGACGCAGAACGCCATCGACGTCCGTGTTTGTGCCACGCCATTTTTGGCCTTTTCTCCACACTGTGTTGACCGCGCCAATGCGTTTCGCAATCGGCTCGACGACATCCAGATACCGGAGGATCCGCTGCTTGTGTGGAATGGTCACGCTGAACCCGCAGACGGGAAGATCAGCGGCTGTCTTCATCCAGTCCGAAAGCTGAGCCGAGGGGACAAGGAACGGCAGATATACCGCATCAATCCGGCGTGAGTGAAACGCGCGATTGTGAATCAGGGGTGATTTCGAGTGAGCAACGGGATCGGCAATCACGCCATAAATCTTGCTCTGGCGTTTCAGCTTTTCACACCGGTAAAGACCGCGCATCACTTTGGATGAAATTTGGCCTGGCGCAGTGCCTTCGGCTCCATCCGGAGCAGCATACGAATAAACACAACCGGCAGCCGTCGCCAGCACGCGCGTTGCGACGCCCATCTCCGACATAGCGAATGCTACCAGCGGAGTAGAACCGACACCCTCGCGTGCAAACTGCATCATGCGTAAGCTATCGCTCGGTTTCAACGCAGTAGAGATGACTTTATACACATCCGCCGGAACGCGCGCAATTCGCTTTCGAATGGGGTCCAGCGCGGGCGTGTTCTTGAAATTGTGGTACGAAACGACGAGCGGCGTGCATTGCCGTAACACCGACAACATCCCTGCCGCTTTCTCGGCGGATTCAATCTCGACATCAATCGCGGTGGCTCCGGCTCTGCCTGCATCACGGAGCAATTGAAGCTGGCCATCGATAGAGCCTGGGTAGCCTCCACCATTGAGCTTGTGACGACAGGTGGCAAGCAGATAGGAATCGGGATAACGGCGCTGAAATTCCTCAATAAACCCCAGACCTGAAGTTGGATTCGTGAGATGGTCCAAGCGCACTTCGAGGAACGTGTTGCCGTCCTTGTACTCACGTTCTGCAGCGCGCATGAGTTGGGCAGGTGTGGGAAAGCCTAGCGCTACACAGAGACGGGGCAACGACCGGGGGAGCGAAGGCATGACAGCGCGATTCGAACAGGATAGCAGCATGTTACGCTCGTCGGGTGTCAGCGCAGACTGATCCCTGGATTGAATACTGCCGGCGCTTGAACAAGCATTACCGTCAGGGCAACCTTCGCATCCTCGCCGGTGCTGGATTGTCTATCGATTCGGGCTTTCCCACGTGGGGCGAACTGAATCGCGCACTGCTCCGCAAATACATCGAAGAAGACCTCGGACGCGATCCAAAGGCACAGCCGATCATTCGCCAACATCTGGACGAACTGGTCGAAGAACTCTACACTTCGATCGGAAGAGAGGCGGCTGCCGATTTCGTCTGGAATTCCAATACCCGGGAAAACTTTTTTGAAGATCTGCGGCGCGTTCTGTACGGCGGGCGAGAACTTGGCGATCTGCCACTCACGCAGGTCCATCTACAACTCACGGCCATGGACCGGGCGGCAACATTCACGATGAACTTCGATCCGCTTCTCGAGTTGGCGCGCTACCGCGCCGCCGGTGGGCACTCGAAAGATCCGGACTTAACCCCGTTTCGCTCGGCAAATCCGCCCTCGAAGGGGAGCGCACCCGATGGGAGCAAGATCTATCATGTTCACGGGTGGATTGATCCGGACGGCATTTGCGGCGGTTCCTTCGTCCTCACAGAGTCTCAATACTTCGAACTCTTCAGCCGTCAGGCGCAGCGGCCGAACCAGATGCTCGACTACGTATTGACCTCGGGCGGTGCTGTTCTGATCCTCGGCATGAGTCTGGCGGACGTAAACTTGCGCCGGCAACTCTACATGCGCGCCAACAACCGCATCTCCGATTCGACTGAGATCTATGCAGTCGTGCGTGGGAACGGAAGGCAACTTCTCGATGCCTACCAGACACTTCACTGGGCGAATCGGGGTGTGCGCCTGGTTTATGTGGAAGACTACGACGGCATCTCCGCCAAGCTGCGTGAAGTTAAGTTCGGCCTTCCGCCCGACCCAATTGGTCCCTCGCCCTGGATGAACGAAACACTCCGCTGGGTGAATGAACACCTCCCGAAAGATCTGGTGTTCTCGGACAAGTGGCAGGCGACCGCACGGGCCACGTTGCAGGAGTTCGTTTCACAGCTTAGGGAAAGCTTTGCCGTTAGTCCTCATGAAGTGATCCACGTTTCACTCATGGGCCAGGCGACGGCTCAACACATCGCCACACTGGCAGATACCCGTCACACCTTCAACGGGAAAGAAGCAGAGGATTACGCCCGTGAGTTCCGGCTGCGGGTTGGGCATCGAAAGTCGCAAGGTGTGTCCGGGGTAGCGTTTTCGCAAGGGCGGGCGTACGAGGTTTTGGACGATCCTGAGTTTGCGGATCAGAACTTTACTCCCGCCATGAAGCAGTTCTACGATCGAAAATTGCGCAATTGGCGTTCTTTGATCGCGACTCCAATCCTCGAAACTCGCGACCAATTACCCGTCTTGGTGGCGGCGATCAGTTCGAATTTGGGCGAGCCATTCTGGACCCGTAAAGGCGAAGAAAAGGAGAATCGCTGGCGCCAAATAAGTCAGGCGCTTGAACTCGTAGTACGTGACTTAGTAAGTTCCTCTTTAAAAACGGCTTAGTCGGCCTACAATGAAATCGGAGATTTCATTGGGCAAATTAACTTGGGAACAAGCTCGTGCCCTTGTTGCGAAGGCTTATCAGCCCGCTGCCGACTTACATCCGTCCATCCGTCCGATCAAGGCGTCACCTTTATCGAATGAAGATTCAGATTTCGCACGCGACTTCCTGCAAAAGCTCCGGCGCCGGTTGAAGGCCCGCACGGACGGTAACAGCTGATTCACCTCTTTTGGCGAAGTACCATGGCTGAGTGACGAGCAAACGGCTCCAGGTCCTGCTAACGCTTCTCCCGCTCTCCATCCCTTTTCTCCTGCATTCTCAAACAAAGACCGATTCGAATACGCGGACCGTGATTCAGATCCTCGAAGCTGCGCAAGGCGAAGCGCGGGCTCACGGAGGAGATTACGTGCCTATCCTCTCGCCAATCGACCGCCTGGTCATCGGACAGACTCCCGCTCTCGACAGCCAAGCCGTGCAGAAGGCCGGTTTTTCCGTAGTTGTCTGGACCGTAAATGATCCGGCTGTTATGGAGCAATTGCTCGCGAAACGCGTCGATGGGATCATCTCGGACCGGCCCGATTTGCTGCGCGAGGCGGTCGCAAAAGCTCGCAGTCTTCCGGAAAATCGAAACGAAAGCGCTTACTTTGCCCGATTTGACGCCGAGGGACATCGCGGAGGACGAGATCTGCGTCCTGAGAACACGCTGCCAGCCTTCGAATCTGGTTTAGATCAACTCGTCAACACTCTCGAGACGGACACGGGCGTGACTGCAGATGGAGTGTCGCTCATCAGCCACGAGCCGTTCATCAATCCCCAGACCTGCCGCAGGGCCGATGGCGAGCCATACACAACCCCGAACCAGATTTTGATTAAAGACATCCGTATGGCGGAGGCACAGAACCGGTTTATCTGCGACAAAGTATTTCGCGGACCACAGCAGCGAAACGATCTTTCGCTTTCTCCTGTTGCCGTAGCCTTCGCGAGAGAGTATGGCTTACGCAACCCCTATGTACCGACGCATGCCGGTCAACTCTTCGACTTCGTTCACTTCTACGTGTCCTACTACAAATCTGGACCGGGGAAAACATCTCCCCATGCCGAAGAGCGATGGAAGAATGCGGAGAAGGTGCACTTCAACCTGGAGACGAAAATCGATCCGAGGCCAGAGTACGCGAACCGGACATTCGGGCCCGAAGCATTCACGAATACGCTGGCAAAAACCATTGAGTCGAAAGGCATGGAAAGCCGCTCAGACATTCAAAGCTTCGACTTCCGAACGCTTTCTCTGGCCGCCAAAGCTTATCCGAAGATCCGGACGGTTTTCCTCATCGAATCAATCCCGAGTCCGCTTGGCGGCACTGCTCGCTGAAGGGAATAGGCGCTTATCGTTCAAGGCTTGTGCCGCTTTGCGCGCCTGTTCCGAATTAGGGTTCGACTGAATCAGGGAGCGAAGTTCCTGGACGGCTTTGGTGCGCTCGCCGTTCCGCGCGAGCGCCATACCTTTCATATAATGCGCATCCGCCGTTTTGGGATTGTTCGGATAGCGCTCCAGGACGGCGTCAAAGGCATCCGCCGCCGCTTTGAAATCCCCGCGAGTATAGCTGATTTCACCCAAATAATACTGAGCGCTGGCGGCAAGTTCGGTAGTTGGGAAGTAAGTAAGATACTGCTGATACTCTTGCGCCGCGAGGTCCAGGTTGCCGGTTTGCTGATCGCGCCGGGCGTCGTTATAAGTCTTTTCAGCGCTCATTCCCATGGGCGGAATGTTCGAAGCTCCGGGCTGTGCGGGAGTGCCGGTCGCAGCGGGTGCCGGCGGTGGGCTTTGCAAAATCTGGAGCTGGTTTTTCAGATCCGTCATTTTTGCGTCCATGCGTTCCAACCGGGCCGCGAGATCGCCAAGCGCGTCACGCAATGCCTTGGTATCTTCGCTCATTCCCTCTATACGCGTCGTCAGACCCGCGACCGGAGTAAGGGAGCGTGTGACAGCGCCGCTGAGCGATTCCTGCATAGAGGCAATCAGCTCGGCGTTATGGCGAGTATCACCTTGAATCGTCCGCAAGGACTCGGTTAACGCTGCCATCTGCTTATCGAAGTTCGCCTGCATTGTGTCCATCTTTTCCTCAAGAGCACGCTGCAGAGCAATGAGGTCCTTGTTAACGGCGAAGGAATAGCTGGAGCAAAGCAAGGTAAGAGCGGCGAGCCGCAGGAATTTCATAGCGAGTAGTCTCCAAAAAACTAAGGGACGGCGTGTTGAGCCGTCCCATTGAGGCCTGCTAATAGTTTAGAAGAAAAAGCGCCTTACTGACCGGCAGAAAAGTGCGCTCTGCGGTTGCGAGCGTAACATTCCTCATTCGGATCCGTACAGATCGGGCGTTCTTTGCCGTAGCTGACCGTCTTCAACTTATCGCCGGGAATACCCATACTTACCAGCGCGTCATGCACAGCGGCAGAGCGCCGGTCTCCCAACCCGATGTTGTATTCTGCCGAACCACGTTCGTCGCAGTGGCCTTCGATTGTCACTACAAAAGAAGGATCCATGGAGAAAATGGTCTTCAAAGCAGTCGCATCTGCGCTAAGCGTCGCCTGATCTGCGGAGCGGATATCGCTCTTGTCGTAATCGAAATGCACGTCTTGCACCTGGCGCGCCAGGATCTCGGCGGGCGTGGATCTCGCTGCTGGAGGCGGAGGCGGCGGAGGCGGTGGCGGCGCACTGACGGTAACGGTTGCGTCGCTTTCAGCGGTGCCACCCGGACCGGTGGCGGTCATGTGGTACGTGATTGTCGCTGTCGGATACACGGCACGGCGGCCATTCGGACTTACCTGCCCGATTCCGTTATCGATCTGAACGCTATTCGCGTCGTTCACGGACCAGCGAAGGGAGGAAGGCTGACCCGAACTGACAGTTGTGGGTTCAGCAGTGAAATAGTTAATGACAGGTTTGTTCGCAGGCGGAGCGGGCGCCGGTGCAGGTGGCGGAGGCGGGGGCGGCGTCTTTTTCTTGCAACCTGCGTCCAAAATCAGCATGAGCGCTGAACATGAAATCAGCAATGCTCTGCATTTAGTCATGGATTAGAAAATCCCTCCTAGCAACTTCTAGATACTTTACGCCATTTACTGTTCTGCATTTACCCAAAACGGCTTTTCATTACTGCCAGACTGTGTAAGCTGGTGCTTCCCGGTGCCATCCGCATTCATAACCCAGATTTCAGATTGCCGGCCTCGTTTCGAGGCGTAGACGATATGAGCTCCGTCCGGAGCCCAGGTGGGGTTCTCATTCCGGCCTTCATTAGCTGTTAGCTGCGTGGTTTGACGGGAGGCTACGTCCATCACGAAAATGTTGTAATTGCCGGGCTCGAATCCCTTCGTCCAGGCAAATGCAATGTGTGCTCCATCAGGATTCCAGGCTGGATTCGTTGCTTCGCCCGTTCCGGCGCTGATTCTCTGGACATCCGTTCCTTCGAGACTCATTTGGTAAATCTGCGGCATCCCTCCGCGTCCCGAGACATCGACAAGATCCGCCCCCGTTTTGGGATTGATCTTCGCTTCCACCTCAATGCCTCCGGATGCAGTAATTCGATGAAAATCGCTGCCGTCCGCGTTGGTCATATAAAGCTGCGCCGGACCGCCACCGGCCGTGGAGGAGAATATAACTCTCTTCGAATCCGGAGTGAACGTAACGAACGAATTCATGGATGCGTGCTGGTTATAAAACGGAAGTTTACGGCCAGTATCGATGGATAAGATCTGGATGGCCGGAAAACCGGAAACGTAAGTTGTAAATGCCACCATTCTGCCGTCCGGAGAAGCGGAAGGAAAACTGGAAATAGAGCCATAGCGGGTTAACTGCCGCTGAGCGGTACCGTCCCAGTTCATCACCCAGATTTCTTTTGACCCGGTGCGGTCGGAGACAAATACGATGCGGGTGCCGACAAGGCTTTTCCCTCCAAACTGGGCGAGTATATCGGCCGCGTACCGATGACCTGCATCGATTGCCCCTGCTTCGTCCAGCGTCGCGGTGTAGATCTTCCCGAAGAGCTGAGCCTGTTGGATGGACGCAAGATTTGTAGCCGTGCTGTAGAGCCATCCAAACGCGACGAACATGCCGCGATCCTCAGCCCCATAACCAAGGCCGAGATAGTTTGCCGTTACCGGCGGTAAGCTCCAATCCGTAAGCCTCTTGGCGAGAATCGCAGTCGTACCCGCAGCCGGTGGCGCAACACCCGCAATCAGGTCGGATGGCTGCTGAGGGGGCTGAAGAGGATATGACGTTTTCGGTACCAGGTTCAGAACGGGCGAGTCTGCCAGATCGCTTCGCCACCGTGGTATTGAATGCGGTCATGAGCGGAGCCGCGCCGCCGGAGCCTAAGAAATCGGTGACAGCGACCCGCGGCTTGCCGGGATTCTTCTCGATTTGACCGCTAATCTGCTGGCCTGCCAGCCAGGTAACGCTGGCGGCGGCAGCACCGATGGCGAGAAGAGAAAAAGTAAGATTTCGCATTAGCGCAGATTGAATGTGAACTGAGCCGAGATGGAGGATTCCGCCACCTGCGGGGGCAGCGGCGGCAACATGCCGTCCGCCTGTAGAACGGCCCGCAGGGCAGTGTTGTCGATGTTCGGGTTCCCGCTTGATTGCACCACCCGGGGATTACGGATGTGACCATCGCGCAGAATAATGAAGCTGACCATGGCCGGACTCATTTGGGAATGTGAATCCAATCCGTTGGTAGCCCAGTTCTGGGCGATGCGCTGGCGGATCAACTCCGCATACGCGCCCAGCCGATTGTCTCCGAGCGGCGTGTTCGGTCCCACGCCCACCTGCCCGCCGCCCGTCGGAGGGCTGTACATCGGATTCGATAGCGCTTGGGAACGGCTGTAGACCTGGTTCGGCGGCGTCGGCTGCTGAAACTGCTGCTGGCGTTGGGGCCGGTCGGCTTGCCGCTTGAAGCGATCGGGAATGGCGAGCGCGTCCTTATCAGGAGCCGCTTCTTTTTTGATGGCGTCCTGTTTGGCGGCCGCTGTGGGCGTATTCGATTGCGTATCGTTCGCTACCGGATTGGGCGTTGCCTGCTGCTGCGGAATGGGAATGCTGCGCACTGGAGATACCGCAGTGGCCGGCCCTCCCGCCGGATTGACTTCGCCGAACGTCTCGCGATGGCGATTCATCCAGTACCAGCCGAAAACCACAAGCGCCAGCACTCCGCCGTGGATCAAAAGCGAGCCGGCAAACGGAAGAGCAACCGGATCCCGCTGATCGAGAATTTCCAACGACTGTGACGACATGGGCTAACAGCTCACCGGCGCTGACGGGCAGACGAGTCGATCGGTGCAGTCACCATTCTCACCTCGAACTTAGCTTCGCCCAATTCCGCCACGATCTGCGCAATCGGATCCCAAGGCGTTTCCTTATCGGCGCGTACGTAAACCGCCGTGGCATTGTGAAAACGCTCGTGAATGCCCTGCGCGAGCAGGTTGATATTCATCGGCTTTTCGTTCAGGAGCAACGTTCCATCCTTGGAGACGCTTACGACAGGCAAATCCTGCGTGGTGCTCTGGACCCGGCGCACACGCGGAACCTGGATATCCAGCCCGAATTCCATCACGTTCGCCGTGATCATAAAAATGATGAGTAGTACGAGAACGACGTCCACCAACGGAACTACGTTGATCTCAGACAAAGTCGGCGTTCCGCGGAAGCGACGTCCGCGGCGGCCTCCGCTATCTCCGAAGCTGAAGGCCACGCCTGTTCTCCCCCTCAGCCGCCAAAGTCACGCTCCGCCATGTTCTGAAATTCAATGGCAAAATCTTCCATCCGGGTACCGATCTCTTTGATCCTCGTCCCGAATAAGTTATAGAAGATCGCGGCGGGAATGGCGGCAGCTAATCCGACGGCGGTCGTGATAAGCGCTTCCGAAATACCCGGAGCGACGGCGCGAAGACTGGTGGTTCCCGCATTCCCGAGTCCCTGGAACGCGTCGATGATGCCCCAAACCGTTCCAAACAGCCCGATGAAGGGAGAAACGGAGGCGATCGTGGCCAACCAACTCATGTTCTGCTCAAGCTTCGTGACTTCCTCGCTGATCCCAAGCTGAAGGCTGCGCTCGACGGCTGCCTTATTAACCAGCGCACCGCGCTGTTTCACCTGACGTTCGATCTCGCCGTAGCCGAAGTCGAACACCGCCACCAGCGGGGCTGAGGTGAACTGCTCGCTCGCAACCGCCACCGACTGTAGATTATTCGCCTTCCGAAACGCGCGCAAGAAGTTTCTGTTGTCTTTTCGTGCCCGGCTAAAAACGCTTCCCTTGGAGAAAACAATTGTCCAGGAGAACAAAGAAAACAGAAGAAGGAGAATGATGATCGCCAGCGGAACCGGACGAAGGTTCCCGATCAGATCCCACAGGCTAAGATCTGCCGGAACTAAAACAAACGGCAATATGAATTTTTTCCTTCCATTGCTTTGGTTTCATTATAAGAATGGCGGTTCTATCGTTGTCACTTCTCGCGCCGAACCGGCTCTTACGGTAGGAAGGTTTCCCTTTTTGCATCACCTAAACGCCATGGTTCAGGCCATCGTCGAACGTTCCTTTCCTGAGCTGCGCAATCTGGAGATCTCCTGCCGGCTGACGGAAACCGCCGAGGATTTTCTTGCGGGCATACATTGGAACCGTACCAATCCGCCCACGATCGTTATTACCTTTAGCGCTGAGGACGTAAATCAGATGCCCGAGGATGCGCTTGTCGGTTGCATTGTTCACGAGCTATGCCATGCCGAATATGACATCGCGCTCTCCCCATCGGTCTTCGCCGAAAACGATCAGCGATATGGATCTGATCCGGAGTTCCGGTCGGCGCACGAGCGTGAAATCGACCTGGCGGTCATCGAGAAAGGCTATGGAGCAGAGTTGCTGGCCCTCCAGATCTATCACAACCAGCACTATGAGCCTTACCAGACCTCCGACGGGTTGACGCCAGAGGAAACCCAAGCAATCATAAGCGGCCTTACAGATCGATAATTCCATCTCGATCTTGAGAAAATGGTCGTTAATGCTCAGCAACGCTGCGGCGGCCATCCGCAAGGAATCGCGATCTCTTCTGGGCTATGGCGGGCTGGTTGTTCTTACCGTCCTGATTTACCTCGGAATCCGGGCGGTAGGCGATACCCTCATCGCGCCCACATTGCCCGACGGACCCGCAACAAATCGGTTTTCGCAGATACATGTCAATGATTTTCTGCACGTGCTGCTTGCTTTGGCGCTGGTCATAGCGTCGGCAAGAGCACTCGGAGCCCTGTTCCGCTTTCTGCAGCAGCCTCCGGTTATAGGCGAAATGATCGCCGGAATTCTCCTCGGCCTTCGCTTCTCGGACGATTGGCGCCCGGGTTTGCCGCCTATATCCTGCCGCAATCTATCGCGCCGCTGCTGAACGTCATCTCGCAGTTCGGCGTGATCTTGTACATGTTCCTGGTCGGGCTTGAGATTGACCTGACTACTTTACGCGACCGCGCGCGCTCCACCATCACCATTTCCCATGCGAGCATCGTGTTTCCGTTTCTGCTCGGGGCCAGCCTGGCGCTTCTCCTCTACCCCTACCTTTCGAACAGCGGCGTTTCCTTCACCGCGTTTTCGCTTTTTCTCGGCGTGTCGATGTCCGTAACGGCGTTCCCGGTGCTCGCCCGGATTCTGACCGATCGAGGTATTCACAAGACGAAGATGGGCGTGCTCACTTTAGCCTGCGCTGCCATCGACGATGTCACGGCGTGGTGCCTGCTGGCGTTCGTTGTCAGCGTCACGGCACACGCCGGCAGCGCAACCCGTACTTTGCTTATGGCGCTCGTTTATATCGCCGTCATGCTGTTTCTGTTGCGGCCCTTCGTGATACGCATCACGAAATGGATGGATAGCAAAGGTCGCATGACCCAGGGGATCCTGGCGACCGTTCTGCTGGGCATCTTGTTCTCTTCGCTTGCCACAGAATCCATCGGCATTCATTCCATCTTTTGGCGCGTTCGTGCTCGGCGCCATCATTCCCAACCGGAGCAAGCTGGCTCGCGAGCTAAGTGCCAAGCTGGAAGACTTCGTGATCGTATTTCTCCTGCCCGCCTTCTTTGCATTTACCGGGTTGCGTACTCAAATCGGCCTGGTGAGCGGAGTGCGCGATTGGATCTTTTGTTTGCTGATCATCCTGGTTGCGTCCGCCGGCAAATTTGGCGGCAGCGCACTAGCGGCTCGCTGGAACGGATTGTCCTGGCGCGAGTCCGCGGCCTTAGGCATCCTGATGAACACGCGCGGACTGATGGAACTGATCGTCCTGAACATTGGCCTTGAACTCGGCGTTATCTCGCCCACGCTCTTCGCAATGCTCGTCCTGATGGCGCTTGCGACGACGGTGGCCACCACGCCGGTCCTGCATCTCATCAGCAGGCGGGATACCTTCGTTCCCACCACCCCGGTTGGTGTCGGGGATGAAGCGCTTCAACCTCTTTGAGGCTTCTTGGCTCCCGCGCGCTCGTTTGTGTCCAGCAGCTCCTGTATCCGCTGGTTAACGACGCTCTCTTCCATGGACTGCGCATCGCCGAGCCGAGGCGTTTCGTAGCGGATGTTGCCGCTACGGTCAATGAGAATAAGCTGTGGCACAACGGGCCGGTCGCTGAAATTCATGAAGGCCATCATCTGGCTCAGCGTAACCGAACCCACCGGGAACCCTACTTGGAAGTTTTTGACAAAGTTGCCAACCAGTGAATTCGCGTCCTGGTCAATTGCAACATCCAGGGCCTGGAACCCCCTGGCCCCATAGCGCGCCTGGAGTCCATTCATGATCTTCGAAGCCGCCTGGCAGTGGGGACACGTCGTCAGGATGAACTCCAACGCTACGACTTTGCCCCGGTACTGACTCAGCAGCTTTTGTCCCTGGCCAGGTACATTAAACGCCAGCTCGGGCGCTTTTCGGAGTATCGGTCCGCCTTGCAGACCTAACAAGATGGTTCCGAGCAGAGCGCCTCTGAAAAATTGCTTCATTGAACACCTCTTTTGATGAAATGCTTCGACTCATTCTGGCCGGTGGATACACACTGTTTGCAGTAGCCTCCCGCGACGGAGACAACGGCCATGAGCGCGATCAACCCTGCGCTCACCACGTGCGGAAGGTACGAGACACGTTTCGAGAGTCTACTGTCGAGAATCAACTCCAACCGGCGGTTCAAGTCGTTCGCTGTGATGTGGCTCAGACCGATCGCCGGCGCGGAGACCTGCCATTCGCAGACCTTCAGGATGGCGCTGGCGAAGGCCTTCGGAAGCGCTCCGGATGCAACCGCCATTTCGTCGCATGCCCGCTCGCGCTCCAGACGCATTTGCCGTTCAACCAGCCAAAGCAGCGGGTGAAACCAGAACAGGCCGACGATCGCGTGGACAAAGGAAGCAGCAAGATTGTCGAACCGGCGGGCGTGAGCAACCTCGTGGAGAAGCACAGCCTTGAATTCGGGAGCACTTAACTTGCGATAGAGGTTGCGCGGAATGATAAGGATGGGTCGCCAGATGCCCGATAATGCCGGCCCTATCCCGTCAGTCGATGAGCGAAGCGTGATCGGCAATCGAACGCCCGCCATTTCCATAACTTCGTCAAGCAGCAATTGTTCCCCGTCGGTCGGCCTTTCGAGCAGCGCGGCGTGCCGGGCGATCTTGGAAACCCAAACGCCCAGCACAACTGCCGCGCCGAGAATCCAGCCCGTAAAGAACAAACCGAGAATCGGTGGCGAGAGATGTTCGATTCGGGAAAGCACCTCGTCCAGCAACATCGAAAAGACCCCGATGATGTTCGTCACAAATGACCCTATCCAGCTCCTGGCGGGCCACAGGTTCGCCAACTCAGCGCCCGCGGGAGCGAGAAGAATGGACGGCACCGCGAATTTAGCGACGCTGACCAGAAGAACCGCATGGCGTGTTGCCGGCCGCTTACAGAAGCAGTACGTAATGACGGCTCAGGAACAAACAGAACAAAGTGGATTCAACCAGATGCTCGCTGAGGATAGCGGTCATGATCTCTTGTCCCTCGCTTCGACCGAACGCTCGAGTTCTTTGATATCCGCCAGCGTCAACTTTCCCGTTTCTACAAGATGAGACATCACCGGGGCAGGAGACCCGTCGAACAGGTTCAGCAGTTCGGTGATGAAGTTGCGGTGTACGGCTTTCCGGGTCGACACGGCTTCGAACAGATGAGCGTTCCCGATCTTTTTCGACCGCCGTACCGCTCCCTTCTCTTCCAGGCGGTAGATCATGGTCTGCACTGTTGTGTAAGCCGGACGGTCCTTCGCCGGAAGGCTCTCCTGCACTTCGCGAACGGAACACGGCCCCAGTTGCCAGATTTTTTCCAGCAGTTGCAGTTCGGAGCGGGTGATGTGTGGCTCTTTCATTCCTACCGGTGTAGTCGATCCTACTACAGCCTTAGTAGCGTGGCAAGCTTTTTGTCCAATTTCCCGGAAGCATGCCCCGTGCGATCCCGTCTAACGCACGTATGAGCATGGAAAAGGTAAAGCTCGGTTCTCAAGGCGCCACGGTGTCCCGCATGGGGCTCGGCTGCATGGGAATGAGCGAGTTTTATGGCGAGCGAAATGACGAGGAATCCTCTGCGACTATCTTGCGTGCGCTCGATCTCGGCATTGATTTTCTCGATACCGCCGACGTTTATGGGATCGGCGACAACGAAGAGCTTGTGGGAAAGACCATTCGAGGCCGCCGGGACGAAGTGTTTCTGGCCACAAAGTTTGCGAACGTCCGTAAGAAAGAAGACCCGAATTTCTGGTCCATCAGCGGAAAGCCGGAGTATGTCCGAAGCGCTTGCGATGCTTCTCTAAAGCGTCTAGGCGTGGATCACATCGATCTGTACTACCAGCATCGCGTCGATCCTGATACTCCAATCGAGGATACGGTAGGTGCAATGGCCGGATTGGTGCAGTCCGGTAAGGTCCGCTATCTGGGGTTGTCGGAAGCTTCTCCCGCAACGGTCCGGCGCGCACACAAAGTGCATCCGATTACCGCACTGCAAACCGAATATTCGCTCTGGGAACGTCACGTCGAAGACCAGATCCTGCCCACTGTTCGGGAGCTAGGCATTGGCTTCGTCCCGTATAGTCCGCTCGGGCGCGGCTTCTTGACCGGCACCATCAAGAACCCGAAAGATCTCGGCGACAAAGATTTCCGGAGCAATCGTTACCCACGATTCGCGGGAGAAAACTTCGACCGGAACCAGGTTCTCGTCGAGCGCGTTCAGGCGATTGCCGAACGCAAAGGCGTGAAGGCCGGACAACTCGCGTTGGCTTGGGTCTTGAGTAAGGGGAAAGATATAGTTCCCATTCCTGGCACGAAGCGCCGAACATATCTCGAAGAGAACGCGGCGGCGGCCAGTATCCAACTCACGCCCGAGGACATCGCGGAGCTCGAGGCGGCGATTCCACGGAACGAGATCGCGGGCGATCGATACACCGAAGCAAGTATGAAGACGATCGACAGATCGTAATACTTCGGAAGGGGCCGGAATTGCGTCGTCTCTCGGCAGTGCTACTTCTCGCCGCCTTACATCTCTCGTATGGCCAGGATGCTCCTCCATCCTGGCTGGATGTACCGTTTGTCGAGCAGGTGAAGGCTGGCTGTGGGTCCGCGGCGGTGGCAATGGTTGTGGAATACTGGGCGCGTCAGTTTCCCAGACTCGAAAAGGCACAAGCTGACGCCGAGAGAATCGATCGACTGCTTCCGGCAACCTCACCTAAGGGGATTGGGGGGGCAGCCTTGAAGCAATACCTGGACGGGCGCGGATTCCAGGCCTACATCTTCGACGGAGAACTTTCGGACTTGCGCAATCACTTCGCAAAGGGCCGGCCGGTGATTGTCTGTTTAGCTCCGAAAGGAAATCGTGGGCTTCTGCATTACGCGGTCGTTGCCGGCCTGGACGACAAAGATGTGTGGTTGAACGATCCGGCTAGAGGCAAGTTATTCCGGGAAGATATCGAACGTTTCACGGCAGAATGGCGGCGAACCGGCAACTGGGCACTGCTGGCTGTCCCGCGACCGGCTCAGTGATTCGTGCAATTGCGGGCGCCGTCCTGCTTGCCGTTGTTCTCACCAGCCCGGCTAGCGCTCAAGCTCCATCATCGTCACAGGACGCCGTCTCTCTTGAGAAGCGGGTAAAGTCTCTCTACGATGAGCAGCGATTTGCCGAAGCTGCGGCGCTAGCCGGAACAACTACGTCTCCCTCGGCCGGCGTGCTTTTTTACCAGGGGCTCTCGCTGGCGCGTCTCGGTCAACTTTCGAACGCGGAAGAAGCTTTCGAGCGCGGATGGGCAGCTTATCCGCGCGACAAGCGGTTTCCACTCGAACTGGCGGGCATTGCGTATCGCGAGAAAGATACGCCGAGGGCGAAGCGCTTTCTTCACCGGGCGCTGAGCCTCGATCCTGACGACAACTACGGCAACGATTTCCTCGGCACCTTGTATTCGCTGGACGGAAATCTGGCGGCAGCGTTGTTCTATTGGAACCGTGCCGGCAAGCCAGTGCTCCAGAACGTGCAATTCGAACCTGCTGCGCCGTTGCGGCCGGTTCTGCGGGAACGCACATTTGCGCTGTCAGGAGGGCAGAGGTTTACGCTCGAACGCCTCCTCGCGGCAGAGGCGAATGCCGACAGGCTCAACGTGCTGGCCGGCATCGATTACGAGCTGGTTCCGCGTAAACAGGATGATCGTTACGATCTCCTGATTCGAACCGTGCCAATGGTTCCCCCGTTCGCCGGTTGGCTGGGCCAGGTGTTGCCGTCGCTTCGCCAGTTACCTTACGAAGGGCTCGCCTACGACGCGTACAATCTTCGTGGCGCTGCCATAAACCTGAACGTGCTCGGCCGGTGGGACCCGAATAAGCGCCGGGTCTTCGCCCAGTTGAGCGGCCCCTGGCGAGAGAACCCGCGCACCGAGTTTCGATTCTTTGCCGATCTTCGGGACGAAACCTGGAACCTGCGCGGGAATTACTTCTCGTTTCCCGGCGGATTGAATAACCTTCTGCTTCGGAAAGCGCAAGCGGGCGGTGAGGTCGCGCTTGGACTCTCACCGAAGCTCCAATGGACCCTTGGTGGATTAATGGCTTATCGGGATTACAGGCAGGCTCCACGCGATCCGCTGTTTGCGACCGGCTGGAGTGCGGAACTGAATAACCGGTTCGATTACCTGGTTTGGTCGTGGCCGGACCACCGGATTCGTGTCGATGCGTTTGCGTCTTTGCGGACCGGGCGCTTCTTTTCGCGTACTCCTTCCCGCTTGATCACCACACGCGCTGGTGCCCGTGCCGTCTGGTATCCGCAAGCGAAGGGAGATCGGTACGTTGTCACACAGCAAGTCGGCGCGGGACGCACCTTCGGGACAGTTCCTCTAGATGAGTTATTCATTCTCGGCATGGAGCGAGACAACGACCGCGATCTGTGGCTGCGAGGTACCGTGGGAACACGGGATGGCCGCAAGGGAAGTGCGCCAATGGGCACCGAATACGCGGTCACTCAGACGGATCTATCGCGAAAACTGTTCGAAGTGCCGTTTCTGCGCGGGTATCTCGGGCCGTTTTTCGATGTCGGTTCCGTTGGTGATCCGAGCCATCGGTATGGTTCGCGCGGTGTGCTGTACGACACAGGCCTACAAGCGACTGTGAAAACGCTGGGGTCAGTGAAGTTGACGGTTGTGTACGGTCGTGACATCGTGAACGGCCGCGGCGTCTTCTACACGGCCGTATCGAGGTAAGCTTCGACGCTATTTCAGATCAGGCGACTAGCGCGACCACGATGATGATGACAACGACCAGGCCGATGAGCGCCAAGATGCCGACGATCAATCCGCCTTGGACGTCCTTTTCGGACGCCCTTGCCCTGTCGGCCAAACGGGCAAGCTCGTCATCGCTCAGCGTGGCAACCGCCCGGCGCATCTGATCGCCGTTGACGTTGCTCTTCTCGAGCGCCTGAGCGGCGGCTGGATACGAGAGTACCCGCTCGATATCTTTGATGTTGTTGGCGCGGTCCTCACTCGCCGCGCGGGCCTTGTCGTGCAGCTCGGTGAGCGGCAGGACGTGGTCGTCGGCCCACATCGGCACAGGCATCAGCGTGGCAGCGCTTAACAACACCGGCAAGCCCACGGAGAGTATTCGTTTACGCGACAAGGTTTACTACGACCTCCCTGAATTCGTTGGAGAAACCGCCCTCGATTCGTGGATGGCTAAGCCCGGAAAATTGTTACGCGCTCAAAACGGAAATGCCCGACTGCATACTATCTTTATGTCTTCTGTATCGCGCATCTTTCGAAGCGCAGGTCTCCTCTCACTGTTCACTCTGCTCTCGCATGCCCAGGACCCGGCAGCGCTGATGAACGAACCGGCGGTGAAAGCCGCCTTTCAGGCAATTCAAAGCAATGAACCTCACATGCTGGATGAACAAGCCCGTGTTTGCGAAATTCCGGCGCCGCCCTTCCACGAAGACAAGCGCGGACTCGAATTCAAGAGGCTTTTCGAGAGCCTCCAGCTCAAAGACGTTCACATCGACAAAGCCGGCAATGTGATCGGTACCCGTCCCGGCCAGAACGCCAAACCCAATGTTGTTCTGGCTGCGCATCTCGACACCGTTTTCCCGGAAGGAACAAACGTGAAAGTTACCCGGGAAGGAAACATCATGAAAGGCGCCGGCATTGGCGATGATTGCCGTGGGTTGGCGGTCTTACTTGGTGTGATCAAAGCCTTGGACGACGCAAAGGTCAAGACGCCGGGGACGATCACCTTTGTCGCGGACGTGGGCGAAGAAGGTCTGGGCGATCTGCGCGGTATGAAAGAGCTTTTCGGAGAAAGCTTGAAGGGAAAGATCGATAGCTTCATCTCTGTGGACGGCCTTGGAATGAGCATCACCAACATCGGTGTCGGAAGTTACCGTTACCGGGTGACGTTCAAAGGTCCAGGCGGACACAGCTATGGGGCGTTCGGGATGGCCAACCCCATTCAGGCGATGGGCCGGGCGATGGCAAAGATCGATGCCTTTGAGGTCCCTACCGAGCCGAAGACCACGTTTAACGTCGGCCGGGTAGGCGGCGGTACATCGGTCAATGCAATCCCGGATGAAGCCTGGATGGAGGTGGATATGCGATCCGCGGACGTGAAGTCGCTCGACGCCGTAAATGCCAAATTCAAAGCTGCTCTGAATGAAGCTGTGGAAGAAGAAAACAAGCGCTGGAACAACCGGGGCCCGGTTTCTGTGTCTCCCGAGATGGTCGGATTGCGGCCGGCAGGCAATACACCCGAGAGTGCGCCTATCGTACAGACTGCTTTGGCCGTTTCAAAGGCGCTGGGAGTCAGCGGGCGCGTGGGAGAAGGATCAACCGACTCGAACGTACCGATGAACATGGGCATCCCGGCGATCACAATTGGCGGCGGTGGTAAAGGGTTCCGGCGCACACTCGCCTAAGGGTGAAACTTACGATTCGACCGACTCCTGGAAGGGCACGCAGCGCGCATTGTTGTTGGTTATGTCGCTCGCGCGATAGTCGGTTGTCTGAGCGAAGTGATTGAGAGGTCCGATTCCGCCTCCCAGCGGGACGGAACTCTCGATCGCCGCCTGGATGTACTTCTTTGCCGCTGGCCACGGCAGCGGTCAGATCTAAACCGTTCGCAAGACAGGCGGTGATTGCTGCCGAAAAAGTACATCCCGTGCCGTGCGTGTTTTTGGTCTGTATGCGGGGGGAAGAAAAGCGCTCGACCATGGACCTCGTCACGAGGATGTCGACGGCTTCTGCATCGTTGCTATGGCCGCCCTTCAGTAAGACAGCGCCGCATCCGGATTCGAGAAGACGGTGAGCGGCGGTTATCATGTCTTCTTCAGAACTGATTGCCATTCCTGTCAAGGCTTCCGCTTCCGGGATATTCGGCGTGACCAGGGCGGCGTGCTGAAACAAACTTTTGAGCGCCCTTTCTCCGTCATCCGAGAGCAGCCGGGCACCGTGCTTGCTGATCAGCACCGGGTCAACCACTAGCGGAAACTTGAACTCTGAGGCGAGGAGAGCGACCGCTTCAATCACCTCGACACTACCCAAAGCTCCCGTTTTGGCGGCTTGAGGCGGGATATCCGAAACGACTGCTTCGATCTGGTCGCGCACAAGATCGGGAGGGAGCACGTGGACTCGCGACACTCGTTGCGTATTCTGGACCGTTGCAAGCGTAATTACCGCTTCGCCGTAAACGCCGAACTGGTGAAAGGTTTTCAGGTCTGCTTGGATGCCGGCTCCTCCGCTAGGATCGGAACCGGCAATGGTGAGTGCAACCGGCGGCAAACTCCACGGTAGCGTAATTCAGCAGAACGATTGCCGACAACGCGGGCGGGCGGTTACTGGAACACGGGCGTCTGGCTTGCTGTACCGGCCGAGTTCGTGAGCGTAAAGGCAACGCTTCCGATATCGGTGACGCTCCCCGTTACCGGGAAACTCGCTTTGAGTGAAAACGCGCCGCCGGCCTGGTTGCTGGTAAAGAACAGTTGCTTGAAGGCTGAGCTGGCGTCCACCGTTAGAGGCTTCACGGTCATCGGCTTCCCGGATGTGTCGTAAAACAGAAAACCCAGTTGTCCCAAGCTGTATGTGTTGTCATAGCCCGTCATCGTAATCACCAGATTCGGGTCTTGCCGGACTGCACTGATGGACGAAACCTGAACCTGAGCAGGTGTGATGGTATAAGACTGCGAATACGGCGCTTTGTTTGGAAAGGTCAACGTAAACGTAAGCGTGCCTGCGGTGGTGCCAGTCTGAAAGGTCAGCGGCGTCTGTCCGGAATACGTGCCTACCGTGCCGCCGTTCGCAACGGTGATTTGTAATTGACGTCCGTTGGTCGCGGTAAAAGCAACTGCCGGATCATCGCTGACATTCGCGACCGACGGAGTAAACGTCATGGTGAGAGTGCCAATCGCGCTGATCGTGGCAGCCGTCGGAAAGTTGATGGACAGGTTCGCCTGCTTCTGGTTGACGAGCGGCTGAACGTCGATCGAAAACGACGGATCCGGTAGCGGCGAAGTGATGCCTTGGCCGGTGAGCGAAAACAGCCGTGTTCCGACCGTCAACACACCGCTGAACGTGCCCGTTGAAGACGCGGTGAATGTCACGGTGAACGTGGCGCTTGTGCCCGGAGCAACGCTAAGCGGGAGCGACGGCGCCTGCGTCATAGCGAATCCCGTTCCCGACACAGACAAGGCGGCAACCGACACGGCCGAGATAGTAGTTTGCGGGTTAGTGATACTGAACGTGAACGAGTTCGTTCCGCTCGTCCCCACCACACTTTGTCCAAGACTGATGGCTGTTGCGGATTGGGCGGTCAGTCGGACTCCGGTCGAATCAACGTAGGTGATTACCAGCGAGCTGATGTCTCCCAGCACGCTTGAAATCCCGCTACCCTGGAGCGGATAAATAGAACTTCCGACCAGTAAGTTCGATTGGTAGGTGGATGCCGTTCCCGGTGCAAATGTAACCGTGAACGGCAGAGAACTGCCCGCCGCTAAAGTGCTTGGAAGCGAGCTTAATGCGAACGCACTGTTCGGATTATTCGTGGTGACCGTTAACGATACCAGGCTTTGCGGATTAATCGTTGAACTGCTGTTATTCGTAAGAGTGAACGGTATCTGAGCAGTGGCGGTCGTGAGTGTGTTTGCAAACTTGATGGACGTAGAGCTGTTGGGCTGAAGCGTCGCTCCATTGCATTGTCCTACGTCAGAACTGCTGCAAGACAAAGTAATCTGGGGCGTAGTGCCGTTGCCAGCCCCGGTCGTTATTGGGATTGACACGCCGCCGACAAACGCCTGCAGATAGCCGAAAGTAATGCCGGTGGTGGACGGGGTAAAGTTGAAAGTCACCAGCATAAACGCGTAGGGCGCTATTGTTACGCCTAATCCGCTGCCCGTCACTGTGAAATTGGGTGTCCGGTAAGCCGAACCGGCGTCCGCACCCACATACACAACATCCACAACAGTTGCGGTCGCACCCGTGTTCACGATGCGGATCACAGTGCTGGCCGCGGAACCGACGGGCGTGTCCGGAAATCCGTAGGCCGCCGGCAAAGGTGTAAGAGAGCTAACCGGCAGCCCGCCGGAAGAGTTATCGATGTAAAAGGCTAAATTTTGCGCTCCTAAGCAGGAACAAAATAAGGCTACTAGCGCAAGAACTTTCATTTTGCAGATTCCGGTTTCACTCCGTCCGCCAAGGAAGCGGCCTTGCGGGGAGCGGGAAGTTGATATAGGTGGCGATCGTTGCCGGCCAGGTGCAGGAGCCAGTCCTGGCCCGGAGTTTTCGTACTGAGATGCAGGGCGTCCCTGGAGGCTTGTTCAATCAGGAGGCCGCCATCGGCCGGGAGCGGAAAAGTCTGGAGCGTCTCTCCCGTGTACGAAAGGACGGAAAGCTTCCGGTCTTTAAAGCAAAGAACGCCCGCTCCGTCTTCAAACGCAAACTGGCAGGCGATCGGAAGCGGTAAGGAGCTCTTGACGTTGCCCGTTCGGAGAGAGATCTGGTAGCGGACGACCGAGGTATCGGGTTTTACCACGAACAGCGACGCCGTATCGGCATCGATTTTTCGAACGGACGTGACCGTGTCGACAGCCGAAATTTCGGGAACCGCTGTCCTGACGAATGACTGTCCGTTCCAATGCACTAGGGCGCCCGAAGCCGGCAACCATGCAATTGCCGTCTCAAGGCTTCCGTCCAGGCGCATCACGGCGTCAGAGTCTTGAAGCTCAGTATTCGAGACGGGCGTCAGGTTCGCATCGACAAGCGCCAGCGAACCGGACTGAAGAAGCAGTCCTCCGCTGTCCGAAAAGCTTGCTGCTCCGGCCTGCGCAAGAACGCTTCGCCCCACAACGTAATTGCCCTCCAGGCCATAGATTCCACGGACGCCATCGTTCGCGTAGCGAACATAACCGACGGAGGGTACGGAGATTTGGCAGTTCGCAGATCCGGACGCGATAAGACCTAAACAGATTGGAAAGAAGGGAGCAAGCTTCATAAGACCGGCGATGGGCAAAGAGATGATTAGTGGCCGACGTTGATCGTCGGTGTACCGATGGTGCTGGTGGAACTCGAGGTGGTCGACGAGCTGCTGCCACTCCGTCCGGAGAAAGCAAACGCCGCACCCGCGCCGGCCGCTGCAACAGCAGTCCAGATCAGCCATTTCTTCAGGCTGGAATGGCTGCTTGAGTAGCCCTCTGGAGAGCTCGAGATCGAAACGGAAGGATCAGCGCTCGAACGGATTGAATTCGTGTCCGCCGAGCTGGATTTCGAAAAGTTTGAAATGGAGACCGAAGGCCGAAGAGACGGCGCTACGGCCGCAACTTCCCCAGGGGCGGACACGATCGAGGCTCTCGGAGTCTCGGCAGCAGCGACACCAGGGACAGGCGCAGGAACCGCGGGCATGCTCAGGGGCACTGCCGGCCGCGCAGAAGCTTCTTCCGCCCGATTGGCTGGAGCGGCCGTGGTTGGCGCTAGCGTTTCGGACATCTTTTCTTCAAAGAGCAGGCCCGCGTGGTTGTTGCCCTTTGTCGCCGTTATGCGAACAGGCACGGAACCGGAACTCGCGATCCAGCGGATACCATCCACATGCGCAACGCCCGAACCGTCCGTGTAAGCGACGGCAGACTGAGCTCCATCGGCAAAGGCTCCGGATAAGGGACTATCCGGCAGTCTGAACGCAACAGCAGCATCCGGAACAGGCCGGCCGCTTTCGTCGCGAACTTGTACGGTCAATCTTTTAGCTGGAACGAAGCCAGCGGGCGAAACAGCCTTCGGCTCTTCAACGACCCGGAGTTCGAGGCTCGAGGCCTGAGAATTTGAATCGGAAACAGCCTGGACAGATTGAGCCCAGACGGGAGAAACAATCAGGCACGGAATCAAGACCAGAGGGATACCGGATGTCCGGAAAATGTTATTCATGCGCCTCCTTGAAAATCCGGTTACGGGAACTGCCGAACCGGAACCTGGAAGCCCAGGAACGAATCAGACTGCCTTAATCAAAACAACGGTAATGTTGTCTGGGCCGCCTGCGCTTTTTGCAGCTTCCACTAGGTAGTGGCATTTCTCCGGAAGACTCTTAGGGGAATTGAGCGCCTCCTGCAGAATATTTTTGTCGACCACGCCATGGAGACCGTCGGAACAGAGCAAAATCTGGTCTCCGGGCCGGATCTGTAGTTCCTGGGAAGGGATACGAATCTCATCCGTAGAACCAACCGCCATGGTGAGAACGTGGCGATACGGGTGTTTGCGCAGCGATTCTTCACTCAACCCGAGCCCGGACCCCACTTCCGCCACCCACGTCTGGTCCCGGGTCAGGACTGCCAAACCGTCGGCCGAGTAATGGTAGGCACGGCTGTCACCGACACTTGCAATCTGGAGACGGCCCTCCCCGACGTCGCGCGCCACGACCAGAGTTGTGCCCATTCCTTCCAGGTCCGGATTCTCCCGGGCCGCTCGCCGAACGGCGGCATTTGCCTCGACAAATCCCTGCTCCAGAGTTTCAAGCGTGCGAGCGCCCGGCAAATGGAGAAGGAACTGGTGCAGCACTTCCGCAGCTAATCCGCGAAGCATATTCCCCGCCGTTCGCGCCGCCCATTCCATCGGCCAGAATGAATATGCCTGATTCTGCGTCGATAATGAAGAAATCTTCGTTGTTCTTTCGGACGCAACCCGGGTCAGAAAGTCCGAAAGCCTCAAGCATCAGGTCGTCCGATTATACAGGCAGATTTCTGCGGGAAAAGGCCGGTTCCCGCACAATGGCCCAGGGTAAGTGTCAGTTAAAGCCCTTTGGTTGCAACATCGCCTTCAATTGCCGGAAAGCAATCTGATCGAAGTTCGGTTTCAACCGGAAGGGCGTCGTCCGAGACCCGCCCGTGCCGGCATCCCTGCGCCGCGCGCGGTCGAGAAGGCTCGCCGTTTCACGGTCATCCGGATCCCGATCGGCAACACGCTCCAGCAGCTTCGCGGCATCGTCGAAGGCGCCGCTTTTCAGTAGGGCCAGTCCGGTATTGAATTGGTAGGTCAAATCGGCTCCGTCGCCCTCAAGTGCGCGGCGCAGGTCATCCAGTGCGGCCGGAGCATTCGTCTGGCTCTCCGCAGCGCCCAGGTTGTTGAACACCTCGTTGAGCGGGTAGGTCGCTGCAACTTCCCGGAAATAAGCGGCAGCGGCTGAGAAATCAACCGCACCATAGGCAGCGAGCCCCATGCGGAAGCGCGCCTCCACGTAGCGCGGATCGGACGCCGGGATACGGCCGAACCAAGTCAACGATTGCCGGTAGTCTTTGTGTTCCAGCGCAAGTTTTCCCAATTCGAAGGCAGGTCCCGCGAAGTGCGGATCGATTGCGGCAGCTTGGGTCAGCCATTTCTGCTGTTGCTCCCCGCGAGCCGATAGCAGGCCGCGGCTATAGCTCTCTTCCGCGTCCAGGCGAATGAATTTCTGCGGGGTCAGGAACTGCTCAAGCGGCAAATTCAGCGCGGGATCGATGTATTTCAACGACTGCCAGGCGAGGTGCTCTTCCAATCGCGAAAGATCGGCAATTTTCCCCGTTTCCGTCACTTCATTGCCATCGCGCATCTTGCGGAGGTCCAGGAAGCGTGCGGTGATCTGAATCGAGCTGTCGCGAATTGAGCTGCTGCCTTCGGGCAATCTGAACTCGTAACTGCCGTAGCAGACAAAATTCACATCCGAGGCTCTGGCCAAGCTTGATCAGGCTTGCCTTTGTGAAGTCAGCGTCCGGCCGCAGCGAAAGGCGACGCAGCGCTTCGGTTTGGGATTCGCGGGTTTGAACAATCTGATTGCCGGCACCGAATTCGACGCGAAGCCGTTCAGCGATACTCTCGCCCACCCAATTCAGATCGGTTTGAGGAGAACTATTGTGAAACTGCAGGACGAGAACAGTAGCTGCGGGCGCTAATAGCGGAGAGGTGAAGACAACAATAAGAGGGAGGAGACGCCCCAAAAGCACGTCTCCATGCTAACAACCGGACAGGTCTTAGAAGTTGCTGGTGGTTGTCTTTTCTGCCCCACCGAAGACCAGTTTGGTATTCGTGCCACCAACCCGGATCTCCTGCAGGTTATTTCCGTCCGTGTACTGGACTTGAGTCGAAGAAAACTTAGACTCGGCTGTTTCGGTCTTTACCGGGACCTCAACGGTATTCTTACCTTGCTTCAGGACGGCTGTGTTGTTGTCCTTCACCTCGATTTTGTAATCACCGGCTTTAACCTGCTTGCCGTTAACCATTGCATCTTGATGTAGGGAAACCCGATAGGTGCCGGCTGCGCTCATTGTCATGACGCCAGCGGTCAGGAAGGCAAGTGCGATTCGATTCAACATGGAACTTCTCCTTTTAGGTCCGCATCAGGGCGGACTAGCTACACAACCTAAACGTGGTGGTTGTTTTTCCACCTGTATTACGCTTTCTCAGACGCGAAAGTTTCCCGCCAGTTAGGAAAAGACGGCACTTTTTTAGCTAGGGTAATTCTGATCACCTAAAAACGTACTGGCAATATGCCGAACAGCACTCTTTGCTTTATCGCTAGACCCAAACTCATAAATCCAGCTAATAGCGGGGTCGGAACGAAACCAGGTCATTTGCCGCTTGGCGTAATTGCGCGTCTTGATCTGGCAGTCCGCAATCGCGTCGTCGACCGGCAACTCGCCCCTGAGATGTCTGACTGCCTGCAGCGTATCCTAGAGCCCGCAACACCTCGGAGTCATTCGCGCCACACACATCCAGCAGTGTTTTCGTCTCCTCTAACAGTCCGTTAGCAAACATCCATTCGGTCCGGGTGTTTAACCGTTCATATAGAAGAGTCCTATCGGGATTCAGGCCTAATTTCAAAATCCGGTAGCCCTTGAGGGCCGCGCGAGAAGTGCGGTGAACTGCGGAAGCGGGCCGGCCGGAAAGATGGCACAGTTCTACGGCACGAGTCATTTTCTGGCGGTCGTTCGGGTGGATACGGTTCGCAGACTCCTGATCGAAGCGCCGGAGATACCGGAAGAGGACGCCCGGTCTGCGCCCCTCTGCCGCATTCAAGCGGTTTCGGAATGACTGATCACGAGGCGGTGCGGGCGATAACCCCTCGAGGAGAGCTCGCAGATATAGCCCTGTCCCGCCCACAACAATGGGCAGACGACCTCTTGCGGTGATTTCAGCAAGACTTGTGCGTGCAAGTCTGGCATACTCGCCGGCCGTTACCTTCTCTGTCGCTCGGGCGATATCGATCATGTGGTGGGGAATCTCAGCCCGTTGATCCCGGCCAACTTTCGCCGATCCGATGTCGGCACCTGAGTAGACCTGAACGGAATCGCAGCCGAGGATTTCTCCGTTAAGCTCTTTCGCAAGATGAATGCCGAGTTCACTTTTCCCGGACCCGGTGGGACCGACGATAGCGATGAGAGGAGTGGGATAAGTAGGCAATCGACACGTGACGGGAATCGCTGCAGAAGCACCGATTCACGGCCATTTCCGGGGTTTAGCCTCCAAATTGGGAGCTATACTAAGGCTAACAACTCCAGCCGGGTTGTAAGCCCCTAACGTAAGCGGTGAAATTTGAAGCTGAATTATTCGTGTAGTCGCTTTGGCCCAGTGCTGCTGATCTCTGCTCCTGCAGTTTTTTTGTTAGCGCCGCTCGCTTTTGGGCAGGCACCTCAAGACAAAACAGCCGGCAATCCGAACTTGCCTGCGCCTAGCAAGCAGGTTTCTTCTTCGAAGGCCTCGGCTTATTACCACTACTCTTTAGGTCACCTCTACGAAGAACTGGCAAGCGCCAGCGGAAACAAAAGTGAATACGTCAACAAGGCGATCGAGAACTACCGCCTGACGATCAAAGAGGACCCGACTACTTCATTTCTGGTAGAGGATATTGCCGAACTGTATCGCATGTCCGGCCGGATCCGGGAGGCGGTGCAGGAAGCTCAGGACGCGATCAAGACGAATCCGGACGATCTGAACGCCAGGCGCGTGTTGGCGCGGATCTACACCCAGCAGATTGGGGACGCTCAGGCCAACCGTATCGACGAAGGCATGGTTCGGAAAGCCCTTGAGCAATACAAGCTCATCTCCGACAAAGACCCGAAGGATGTGGACAGCCTCATCATGACGGGCCGCCTGAACCGGGTGCTGGAGAATTCCGTCGATGCCGAGGCAGCATTCAAGAAGGCGCTGGTGACTGAGCCGGACAACGAGGATGCTGTGACCGGGCTTGCCAGTGTCTATACCGATCGCGGAGACGCTCGCGGCGCCTCTCAGCTTCTTGAAAAGCTAGCCACCAAAAAACCCTCCGCCAAAGCCTATGTAACTCTCGCGAACAATTACGAATCGATGCGCGAATTCGGGCTGGCGGCCGACGCTTACAAGAAAGCCCTCGAACTGGATCCGACACACTCCGAACTGAATCAGCCGCTAGCTCAGGACCAGGCGCTGGCCGGAAAGTTCGACGACGCTATTGCCACCTATCAGGCAATGGCGGACGCCGATCCGAAGCAGGCGCAGCCGTACCTCGGGATGGCCCAGATCTATAGGGAGCAAAAGAATTTCGCGAAATCCCGCGAGATGCTGAACAAGGCCAAAGGACTGGAGCCGGACAACCTTGAGATTCGTTACAGCGAGGTCGGGCTGCTCGAGGACGAGGGCAAAACAACCGAAGCTATTTCGACGCTCAAAAGCATCCTGGACGAGACTGCCCGCAAGACGTATAACCCGACGGAGCGTTCCTATCGCTCGCGCATGCTGGAGCAACTCGCCCGGCTCTACCAAACCTCCGAACAATACGATCAAGCAGTCGATTCATTTCGCCAGATGGCGACCCTGGATCCGGATCTCGGGTCTCGCGTAGAGGCTCAGATTATCAACATATATCGGATTGCGAAAGATTACGGCAAGGCTCAGACCGAGATGGAATCGGCCGCCAAGAAGTATCCGAACGACCGGATGCTCGCGGAGGTACGGTCCCAACTCCTGGCCGATCAGGGCAAAAACGACCAGGCAGTCGCAGAGTTAAGAAAGCTCCTGGATGGTAAGAACGATCGGGAGATCTATCTCGCCATCGCCGATATCGACCAGAAAGCAAAGAACTTCGCCGACGGCGAGAAGAGTCTGAACGAAGCGGAGAAGCTGTCCCAAAGCAAAGAGGACAAAAATGCGGTGCTGTTCCTCCGTGGGCGCGATGTACGAGCGGCAGAAGGATTATGACAAGGCGGAGAAGACCTTCCGGCAGGTGGTCGACTCCGACCCGAGCAACGCCTCCGCTCTGAATTACCTCGGGTATATGCTGGCCGACCGTGGCGTGCGCCTCGAGGAAGCGCAGCAACTGATTGAGCGCGCTATGAAGCTCGATCCCAACAACTACGCTTACTTGGACAGTCTGGGTTGGGTTTATTACCAGCAGAACAAGCTGCCGGAGGCGGAACAGCAACTTACGCGTTCGGTACAGCTTTCCTCGAAAGACGCAACTATCCACGACCACCTGGGCGACGTCTACTTCAAGCAGGGAAAGATCAAGGAAGCCATTGCTCAATGGCAGTCTTCCCTAAAGGAATGGAGCACCGGGCCGGCGTCGGAAGTCGAGCCTGAGGACGTTGCCAAGGTGCAGAAGAAGCTTGATAGCGCTCGGGTCAGACTGGCCAAAGGGCCAAACCGCTAAGCCGCTCTCAGAAATGCTCCGGTATTCTCAGATCTTCAGCAGAGCCCGCAGGCGCTTCGTTTGAATTCTGCTGACGGGGATCTCGGTCTGCTTCTTATCGTCCATTCGCAACTGAAAGCTCGACTTGAACCAGGGAATCACTTCCTTGATCTTGTTGATGTTGATCAGGAAAGATCGGTGTACCCGCCAGAACAGATCGGGATCCAGATTGGATTGCAGTTCCTCGATGGTGCGGTAATTGGATTGCCCTTCAAACTGTGACGTGACGACCGTGATCAAGCCGTCATCGATAGTCGCGTAGATCAGGTCCTGCGCGTCGACGATCAGGTTCCGGTTATTTGACCGGACCAGCAGCTTGCTCCTTTGCGGACCCAGCTTCACGTTCGACAGATCGGGCAGCTTCTCCTGAGCCAGCCTGCGCTCTTCCACAATCCGTTTTGCTCTCGCGACCGTTTCGGCCAGCCGATCTTTTTCGACCGGCTTCAGAAGGTAATCCAAGGCGTCCAGCCGAAATGCCTCAAGCGCATACTGATCGTACGCGGTAGTCAGAACAAAGTGGGGAGCCTGCTCGAGTTTGTTGGCGACAGCCGATATAACTCCTAAGCCATCGAGCCCCGGCATCTGGACATCGAGGAAATACCAGTTCAGGTTCGGTTTGTTCGATCAGCTTCACCGCCGCAGGACCGTTCGAAGCGAAATCAAGGATCTCGATCTCCGGAAAATCCTTAAGAAGAAACGCTAATTCATCCCTGGCGAGTTGCTCATCATCTACGATGAGGGTCGATACGGTCCCAACCATACCGTGCGACATCGATTGCTAGTATACCCCAGGGTTTAAGGTGTCCGAGGGCGCTCTAAGTGCTCGAATGGGGAGATTTTTACAGACTTTTAACATTCCTTTTCGAGTACCACGACTTAACGATAAACCCGCGAGCGCGTTTGGCGCGTCTTACATAGTGTGCTGAACCAGATTTCGGAGAGCCAAAATGTACCACCGGCTTCGAAGCGGGTCCTCGTCATCGGGGGGACCCAGTTCATAGGCCGGCTTTTGGTTGAAGAGTTAGTGGGGGCGGGCCACGAGGTGTCCGTACTCCATCGCAAGCCGAAGCAACCGTTCGGACGCCGGGTAAACAACCTGGTTGCTGACCGGAACGATGCGAAATCCATTCAAGCGGCGATCGGGAAGACACGCTTCGACGCCGTGTACGACATCGCCTACGATTGGGAACACGGAACTAACGCCTCGCAAGTGGAAGCGACAGCGTCGCTCTTTGACGGCAGAGTAGGCCGTTACATATTCATGTCGAGCGTGGCCGCCTACGGCGATGGACTCAACCATCATGAAGGCGACGCACTGGCCCCTGACGATCATCCGAATCTGTACGCAAGAAACAAGGCCATGAGCGAACGTGCCTTGTTTCGCATGTACCAGCGGTCCCACTTTCCTGTCGTTACGCTGCGGCCGCCTTTCGTATATGGCCCGGGGAATCCGTTCTATCGGGAAGCTTTTTTTTGGGACCGGCTCCGCGCCGGACGGCCCATCATCTTACCGAGCGAAGGCCACCGGTTGATGCAGTTCGTTTACGTAAAAGACTTAGTCGAACTGGCAATGAAGGTGCTTGATTTGAGAAATGTCATTGGGCACTCATTCAACACTGCGAATCCGCGTGTCATCAGCCAGCATCAACTGGTTCTCGATCTCGCCCGCGCTGCGGGTGTCGGCAAGCCTCAGATCATTTCTCTGCCTCGGGATTTCATACAAAGAGCGGGCGGTCAAGCGATAGGGGAAAAGCTGTATTTCGGCTACTACTTTGATGTCCCTGCAATCACTCAGGTGGTTACCAAGGCACAGAGGATGCTCAGTTTCCGTCCCACAGACTTCGCCTTCGGCCTCAAAGTGACGTTTGAAGATTACCTGAAGAAACGGCCGGCCTTCCGTGCCGACTTCGCCTTCGAAGACGATTTGTTGACTCGTGCCGCTGCCCAGCAGCCTGCACACAGATCTGCCTGAAAACCTGCTAAGTTCCCGTACGTTTCTCCCTCCCAGTCGAGGTTCTATTACGCCTATGCTGGAATAGTGGTATGAAACTTCGTTACGCTCTTCTCCCCTTAGCTTTGGCGGGCCTCCTGTCAGCCGGAAACTTTCGGCCCGAGCCGCAGAGTGCCGGGCAGGACATGAAGGACGCCGGCAAGAAAACCACAAGCGCCGTTAAGAAGGGTACGACCAAGTCCACCAAAGCTGTCAAGAAGGGCACGAACAAGGCGGCTGCCGAAACCGAGAAGGGTGCCGGCAAAATGAAGGACAAAACGGACACTACAAGCCATTAAGCTGCTGTTCCTGGCACAACCCGGGCCCGAATGGATTCCGGCCCTCTTCTTCAGAGGACTTTCTATGAAACGTTCAGAGCTCAAGGAGCATGTCTTCCTGACGGTTGTCTCCAATGCCTGATTACGATCTGGTTGTGATTGGTTCCGGGCCCGCCGGTCAGCGGGCCGCGATACAAGGCGCGAAGTCGGGCAAGCGAGTAGCGCTGATCGAACGGAGAGAAGTGATCGGCGGCGTATGCATCAACACGGGAACTATCCCGAGTAAGACGATGCGCGAAGCCGTGCTCCACTTATCCGGTTACAATTACCAAAATATCTACGGCGTAAGTTACCGGGTAAAAGAAAAGATCACCATGGCTGATCTCGCGTTCCGCGTTCAGCATGTGATCAAAACCGAAATCGACGTCACGCAAGCCCAGCTCTCGCGCAACGGCATCGAGGTGATGACCGGTATCGCAAGTTTCAAGTCGCCCCAAGACGGTTCAAGTTGCGGGATCGCGCGGGATGACCGACGTGAACGCCGAAACCATCGTGATTGCGACCGGCACCAAACCGGCCTTCTCGCCCAAAGTTCCTATCAACGGGCGAACCATCTTCAATAGCGATCAGATACTCGAAATGCCTTCTGTCCCCCGCACGCTGATCGTGGTCGGCGGAGGTGTGATCGGGGTCGAGTATACCTGCATGTTTGCGACTCTTGGGGTGCGCGTCACCCTGATCGAGAAACGGCCTCGGCTGCTGGAATTCGCGGATGCAGAGATTGTAGAGGCACTCTCCTATCACCTTCGCGACCACCGCGTCACCATGCGGACGAACGAAGAAGTGGAGAGCGTGGAAGAGACACCCGGCGGCACGGGCGTTGTCGCAAATCTCGAAAGCAAGAAGAAGGTATCGGGTGACTCGCTGCTCTACGCCGTCGGCCGGCAGGGCAACGTGGATGAACTGAACCTGCAAGCTGCCGGGCTCGAAGCCGATAGCCGCGGCCGCATCTCGGTGGACGAGAATTACCGGACAGCGCAGCCGAATATCTACGCGGTCGGCGATGTAATCGGCTTCCCCAGCCTGGCTTCCGTTTCCATGGAACAGGGACGGACGGCAGTGGCGCAGGGCTTACAACAAGCCTGTTTCATCGAACCCGAGTTATTTCCCATTTGGCATCTACACAATTCCGGAGATCTCGTTTATCGGCAAGACTGAGGAGCAATTAACGGACGAGGATGTTCCGTATGAAGTGGGTGTCGCCTACTACCGCGAGATTGCGCGCGGCCAGATCCGGGGCGATACAACGGGCAGACTCAAGCTGATTTTTCACCGCGAGACTTTAGAAATTCTGGGAGTTCATATCATCGGCGAAGGAGCTTCGGAGCTATTACACATCGGCCAGGCAGTGATGATTCTCAAGGGCACGGTAGGCTATTTCGTTGATACTGTGTTTAATTACCCGACCCTGGCTGAATGCTACAAGGCAGCAGCGTTCAACGGAATGAATAAGCTGTCTCGTAGCTAACGACCAAACATATGGCGCAGGGAATCGGCATTTCAATCACAGACCGCATCGCGGCAGCGTCGATTGTGAACGACGCGTTAGAGGGCGCTCTTGTCATCGAGCAAGGGGACGAACATGGCCACGATACGCTGAGGGGCTCTCCAGCCGAAGTCATTGGGGAGAAGGTAGCCAGTCACGTACAACGGCTGGAGCTGAAAAGCACGCCGACACACGTTGGGGTAGCAGTAGCGGGCATCGTCAAGAACGGATATGTAGAAGACTCCCCGAATCTTGCTCAGTTCAAGGGCATTAACGTCGCACAACTCATCACTGACGCGCTGACGCCGCTATTTGGAAAGCTTCCAGTTCTTGTGATGAACGATGCCGATGCGATGGCTGCCGGAATGGCGGCTTCGCGCGGACACCTTGATCGCTTGGTTCGACTTTGGTTTCTCGGCACGGGCGTCGGCTATGGCAGATACCCGATTCAGGATGGAATCTGGGAGAACGGTCATTCGGTGGTGAGCCTTGATCCGAAGGAGCGTTTCTGCGGCTGCGGCGGCTCCGGGCACCTGGAAGGAGTCATGGGCTTTCGGTCCATGCGGCTAAGGTTCATGGATCTGGAACCCGACGAAGTTTTCGAGCAGGCGCGGGCCGGTGAAACCCGCTGTGTGGAATTCGTAAAACTCTGGCACCGTGCTCTGGCGGCGGGAACCGCTAGCAGCGTTCATGTCAGCGGCCCCGGCAAGTTCTTTATCACCGGAATCGGCGCCCAGTACGTGAACTTGTCTCTGCTGAGCGAATACATGCAGGAAATGGTGAAGCTCAGCCCGCTTCAGAGCTATTCGTTCGAGATCGTGCCTGGGGGCGAGGATATCGCGGCCATCGGAGCCGCCGTGAGTTCGGCGCAAGTCGCAAAGATCGATTAGATTAGAGAGAAATCTACCGGGTGGCGCGGACTCCGCTCGACTCACGCGCTCTCAGAAACTCGTCACCGTTATTCCAGGTTGGAAGAGATGGTTGATTAGCGATATCCAAGCCCAGCGTTAAGCCAAATTCGGTTATTTGTTCCATTCCGGCAAAATCCCAGTTCTCGTGATATTCGTCCGACGGCTGGTGATAATGCTTGTCGTTGAATTCCTGCAGGATATGCGGACCATAATCGGCCGGCTTCCCGATGTAATCAGCGCCTTGCGAAATGGAGAAAGCAGGAATACCGACGCGTGCCAGCGAAAAATGATCGGAGCGGTAATAGTGCCCCTGTCCGGGTTCCGCATCGGGAGCGATCTTTAGGCTGAGGCGCTTGGCATCCCGCTGAACAAGCGTCCAGAGCGTCGTTCTTTCGGCACCGGTGACAAAGACGTCTCTGGTTTTTCCAAACGGAAAGAATTCATCGAAATTGAGGTCGGCCGCAATCTGGCCGGCAGGCGTATGCGGATGTTCGCCATAGTATTCCGAACCGAGAAGGCCGGATTCTTCCGCTGTGACGAACACGAACTCTGCGCTCCGCTTTGGTTTCTCGGGCAGCGCGGCCCACAAGCGCGCCATCTCAAGGAGAACAGCACAGCCGGTGGCGTTGTCCTGCGCCCCGTTGTAAATGGAATCGCCATTCACCGGAGCGCCTACACCCAAGTGGTCCCAATGCGCAGTAAACAGCACACTTTGCGATTTCAGAGCCGGGTCCGAACCGGGCACACGTCCGACTACATTCAAGCTGTTAAACGCCCGCAGTTTAATGGGGAAATGCCCTTTCACTTGAACACCGAGCGGGATGGGCCGGAAGGATTTGCTGTTTGCCAGCGCAAGCAGCTCATCTATAGTTTTGCCCGTTTGCGCAGTCAGTTTCTTTGCCGCCTCTTGCGAGACCCATCCGGCGAACTTAAGCCCTGATTCGCCCTCTTTTAGCTTGAGTGCCGGATGCTCCGTTTCCGGGGAACTGGAAACGACGCCCCATCCGTAGCCGGCGGTCGCATCCGTGTGGATGATGAGCGCCGCCGCCGCCCCGCGTCGTGTTGCCTCCTCGAATTTATAGGTCCAGCGGCCATAGTAAGTAAGCGCGGGCCCACCGAAAAACTTAGGGTCATTCGACGGTGGTTCGTTGGTGAAATAGACCAGAACTTTTCCCCGCACATCGACGCCCTTATAGTCGTCCCAACCCAGCTCGGGTGCTGAGATCCCGTGCCCGACAAAAACAGCTTCCGCGGAGAAATCGTTATCCGTCTTCTGCGACAGTGGGATGCCGGAATACTCCTTTTCCAAAGCAAAAGACGTGGCGCCCGACGGTCCCTGAATGCTGAGGGAAGCCGAGGGAAGAAGCTGCGACCCAATGAACGGCACTTTCTGGTAGTAGGTCTGGTTATCGCCACCCGGGCTCACGCCCTCCGTTTGCAGTTGAGAAGCAAGGTAGCCGGTCGCGAGTTTTTCTCCCGTTGTACCCACGCCTCGCCCCGCCATTTCGTCGCTCGAAAGATACTGGACATGAGCTCGAATGCGTTTGCCCGAAACATGCAAGTCCTGTGCACTCAAGACCGTGGCGATAAGCACAAGAGTGGTGAGGGCGAAGCGGCTCATGGGACCAGTCTACTGTTTGGTTCTCCCTGCTCAACCGGCCGCTATGATCAAAGTGACCGTAAGTTAACGGTCTTTCGATGACGAACGTCGGCAAGCTCAAAATCTTTCTCGGCTACGCAGCCGGTGTAGGCAAAACGTATCAGATGTTGGAGGAGGCGCAAGAGCTTCGGCATCGCGGCGTGGATGTCGTGATCGGCTATTTCGAACCTCACGGCAGGAAAGACACGATCGCCAAGACGGAAGGCCTTGAAGCTCGTTCCACGCAAAAAGGTTCAATACCGTGGATCCACGTTCGAGGAGATGGACACGGAAGCGATCATCGCCCGCAAACCTCAGGTTGCCGTGGTCGACGAATTCCCGCACACCACTGTTCCGGGCTCTCCGCGCGGCAAGCGTTGGGAAGATGTCCTCGTGATCCTGGAGCACGGAATCGACGTCCTCACGACCATGAACGTGCAGCATCTGGAGAGCCTCAACGACCAGATGGCGCAGATCACGGGCGTGAAGGTTCGGGAAACGATACCGGACTGGGTCGTCAAGAAGGCCGACGAGGTCATTATGGTCGATCTGACGCCGCGGGCACTGCTGAACCGGCTCGAGCGAGGGGTCGTGTATCCGCCCGACAAAGCGCAGCGGGCGATGCAGAACTTTTTCAAGGAGTCGACCCTGGTGGCTCTCCGTGAAATGGCGCTGCGGCAAACTGCGCAGGAAGTGGAAGAGCGCATCGAGCATGACGAGGAAGCTCGAACCGATGGTCAGGATCAAGCGGGAGACAATCGTTCTCACCGGCTCGACGATGCTGTCATCATTTACGTCAGCGACGATCCTACAACTGCAATGCTGATCCGGCGTGGAAAGCGAGTCGCTGATGTTCTGCAAGCGAACTGCTTCGCCGTCTTCATCACGGATCGGGCAGACATGCAGGCGCTGCCGCCGCCTAAGCGGGAGGCCGTGGAGCGCCATATGAGCTTCGCCCGCAATCTCCACATCGAGACTTCGGTACTCCAGGGATCCGACCACGCGAAGGCCCTGGTCGATTTCGCGAGGCAACACAGCGCGCGGCAGATCTTCCTTCCGCGACTCGTGGGGCGCGGCGTAGAGCGGCTGCGCGGAAAGAGCCTTGTCAGCCAGGTGGTGGGACTGGCGAACGACATGGAGATCACCATCGTTGCTGACCGGAAACAGGGCGAGCGCGCAAGCCGCTAAGGTTTCTTCGTAGAAGCCAATCTAATTCAACTTCGCCGTCGCATCGCTCAAGCCGTGCCTTGTCATCGTTTTCTCGATATCGGCAATTTCGATGGGGACGAAGGCCGACAGGTTCTCATATCCGGTGTCCGTCATGAGCAGCATGTCTTCGAGCCGAATGCCCAGATGCAGTTCCGGAATCTGCATGGCAGGTTCAATGGTAAAGATCTGTCCCGGCTCCAGCGTATCGGTGAAGCTGCGCACGTCGTGCACTTCGAGCCCGACGTTGTGTCCCAGGCTGCGCGCCTTGCTCTTGCGATATCGTTCCACGAACTGCGCTGCAGCCGACTTGATCCTGTCGTCGGTGAACTGGAACGAGGTCATCGCTGCATCCATCTTGACCACGGCATCGGCAATGATGTCGGCAGGCTTCGCATGTACCTTGATGGACGTCATGAGCGCCTGATACAGGCGAAGATAGATGCCGTAGTATTCGCGCTGCCACGGCGTGAATTTGCCATCGGCAGGGAAGACGCGAGTCACGTCGGAAGAGTAATTCTTGTAGTCGGGCGCGTAATCGAACTGAACAAGATCGCCCTTTTCGAGTTGTGTCGTGTTCTTGTGATAGTGCGAGTAAAACGTGTTGGTACCAGTTGCAATCAGCGCGAAATAAGAAGGCCCATATGCGCCGTACTTCTTGAAAATGTATTCGGCATCGGCTTGCAATTCGTACTCATACATTCCGGGCCGTGCGTCGCGCATGGCCTCGATAATCGCCCGGCCAGTGATGCGGGTGGCTTCGCGTATGATCGCAATCTCAGCGGGGCTCTTGATGCTACGGAGGCGATCGAGGATAGGATCGAGATCTTTGATTTCGCTCTGGGGTGACGCGGACTTGAGCTTTTCCCGGAACGCCTCCTCGCGAGAACTGCGCCCATCCCATTCATCGTTCTTCGTAGCGCGTGCTAAAGCGACGGTATCGCTGGAGGAAGCCGACCCAAGGACTTCCGGGCGGAAGGGCGTGTAAATTGCCACTCCATCCTTGGCGAGGTTCGCCACAGCATCCTTAAACTCATCTCGAGGTAAGACAGCTTCGATGCCGGTCGCACCCACAGCCTCGGGTCCAGGGTAAAGACCCGGGCCAAACATCATTTTTTCGCGCCGCTCGTCGCGTGGTTTCAGGAAGAGCGTTGACGTTTTCTTCCGTCCGTCGATCAGCAATATGGCGCGAGGTTCAACTACTCCCGTGAGATAGAAGAATTCATTGCTCTGCCTGAACGGTTGTTCGCCCGGCCGCTCCGTCGTGCCTTGGAGAACCGCCACGTTGTCGCCGATCGCCTTCATCACCTCCGCGCGCCTCCGTGCGAATTCACTCGGTGGAAAGACACCGGTGAAAACCGGTTGCGGGATCAGCGGACATGCGTCAAGCGTCAACAAAATCGCAAGCCGCACGGCCAGAGTTCTTGCGGGCGCCGGAAGAAACATTCCCTCTAAACTAGCAAGGGTGAGAGTACAAATAGCGCTAATCGGAACGCTTCTTGCCCTTGCGCCGCGAATGAAGGCGCAAGCTGTTACGGATAAGAATGACTGGCAATTGTCCAGTCCGAGCGGCACCGTGACAGTGCATATCCGCGTGAACGAAGCTCTCTCCTACTCAGTTTCCTACCGAGGCCAGCAGATCGTTACCGACTCTAAATTGGGGCTTGAATTCGCGGGTACAACGTCGGGCGCAGGCGCCCAAATGCATTTCCTGAAGGCCACCGAAGGAGCGGGCGACACCCGCTGGTCGAATCCATTCGGGAAGAACAATCCCGTCCGGGATCACTTCAAAGAACTCGAGCTCTCATTCGATATCGCTGAAGGTCCGGTCCGGAAGATGAACGTGGTTTTCCGCGCTTATGACAACGGGGCGGCATTTCGCTACCGGCTGCCCGGCGAAGGGCAAAAGCGACAGATCACGCTGACGAGAGAACAAACCGAGTTCCACTTCGCGACAGATCCAACTGTCTGGGCCGCTACGTACGACGGATTCAAACATCCGTACGAGCATGAGTACCCGAAAGAAAAACTCTCGAGCATCTACTCTTCGACGCTCATCGGCTTGCCGCTTCTTGTTCAAGCTGCACCGTCGGCTTACGTAGCTCTAGCGGAAGCGGACCTGACAAACTGGGCCGGACTTTACGTGAAGAGAACCGCGACGTCTTCAGGCACCGTTCTCACTGCCCAGCTCTCACCACGGCTCGATGGCATGGGTCTGGTGAAGACGGAGACGCCGGCCCAATCGCCTTGGCGCGTGTTGATGCTCGGGTCGAAGCCCGGCGATCTGATCGAATCGGATCTGATCGTGAATCTAAATCCGCCTTCGGCGATCGCCGATACCTCCTGGATTCGTCCCGGGAAGATGGCGTGGGATCACTGGTGGAGCGGCGACGTCAAGATGGACAACGAGACAGAAAAGCGCTTCATCGCGTTCGCCGGAGAGATGGGCTTCCCCTACCAGCTCGTGGACTGGCAATGGTATGGCGAATTCAACAAGCCGGGCGCCAACATCACTCAACCCGCTCCGCAGTTGAACTTCCCCGAGTTACTCAGTTTTGCGTCAGAGCATCACGTCCGCCTTTGGCTCTGGCTTCATTCAGGAGATGTCAATCGCGCGCTGAACGCCGGCACTCTCGATGAGGCTTTCACGGTCTACCAGAAGTGGGGAATCGCCGGGGTCAAGATCGACTTCATGGAGCGGGATGACCAGGACATGGTGAACTGGTACGCAAGTGTCGTTGAACTCGCGGCCAAACATCACCTGATGGTGGATTTTCATGGCGCCTTTAAGCCCACCGGCTTTCGGCGCACATGGCCGAACCTGCTCACGCGTGAAGGAGTTCTCGGGAATGAGTACAACAAATTCAGCGGGCGCGTGACTCCCGAGCACAAGCTGACGCTGCCTTTCACCAGGATGCTCGTGGGACCCATGGACTACACGCCCGGCGGCTTTCTAAACCGCAGCCCTGCGGAATGGAAACAGACAACCCCAACAGAGGTCATGGGCAGCCGCGCCCAGGAACTTGCCATTTTCGTCGTCTATGAAAGTCCGCTTACCTGCGTTGCCGACGATCCGGCTCACTATCGAAATCAGCCCGGTCTGGAGTTCCTCCGCGTGGTTCCTACGGTCTGGGATGAGACTCGCGTGCTGGACGGAGCAGTGGGTAAGCACATTGTGGTGGCCAGGCGAAGCGGGAAGGATTGGTTCATCGGCGGCATGAGTGGCGATGATGCGTACTCAATGAAGCTTCCGCTCACCTTCCTCAGTGGAGGCGAATTCGAGGCCACGATTTTCTCTGATCCCACCGATCCGGGAGCCAATTACGAGAGCTTGACCATCGATAAGCGGAACCTGAAGGCAAGTGACTCAATTGAGATCAAGATGCGGCCCGCAGGCGGAATCGCGATCCATTTGCGGGCTCAGTAACACGATAAAACCCTGCATCAGTTTGTCCCCGGTGTGGTGGAGCCTGCGAGGCGGCCAGGCATATCGGCCAGAACATAGGCGAGCACCGACAGAAGGGCAACGTTCTTTCGAAAATCTTCGCGATTTACTTTGTCGACAGTATCTGCTTGCGTATGATGCCAGTCGAAGTAATGTGCGGCCGTCGTTATCGGACCCAACATGGGCACGCCGAGCGCGCCAAGAGGCTCAACATCACTTCCACCGCCGCCCTGATTGACACGATCGGCTTTCACTCGTTTCAGCAGAGAGGCAATTTGGCGGCACACCTTCATCGAGGCATCTTCTTCAGCCGTTTGCTTTGGTGCCGGCGGGGCCGCAACGCCGGGTACAGGGCGGCGCGGCTGAGGCACCGGACCATAGCCGATAGCGATGGGAGTTTCCGCTCCTTCATCCATTTCAATCGCGGCCACATGATTCTTGACGGCATCACCAGCCCAGCGAACGTAGGCTTGTCCGCCTCGGCCGCCGTTCTCTTCATTTACCCAGAACGCAACCCGAATGGTGCGCCTTGGCTTCAGGCCGAGTTTATGGATCAGCGTCACGGCTTCAAGAGTTGCCATGATGCCTGCGCCATCATCTTGAGCGCCTTGCCCTACGTCCCAAGAGTCGATGTGCCCACCGATGACAACAATCTCTTCGGGGTGCTCAGTTCCGGGGATCTCTCCGATTACATTTGCCGCATCCGCATCGGGTTCCATGTGCGCCTCCATGGAAAGGTGTACACGGGGTGCAACACCGCTCGCCTGTAATCGATTCAGCAACGTTGCGTCTTCGATACTGATCGCCGCAGCGGGGATCTTGGGACTGTCGTCTGCGTAGCGGAGCGCGCCGGTGTGAGGGAGTTGTACAGCCAACGGCGTGATGGAGCGGACGAGAACAGCCACGGCGCCAAGCTTTGCCGCGCGAGATGGCCCGGCCGAGCGATACGCCACGGTCTTGTCGTAATCTTCGTACGGCGCATTGAACACCACAATCCTGCCCGATGCTTTAGTCCCCAGTTTGTCGAGCTCATCGAAGTTCGATACGATGACGGCCTCGGCAGTGATGCCGTCTGGAGGCGTAGCAACACTCATACCCAGCCCCAGCATGTGAAGAGGACGCTCAACAGGAGAAAGGATCGCTCCCAACTCCTTGCCTCGCACCCATCGGGGCACTTTAACCGGAGGAGTCGTTACATTCACCAGGCCGTCTTTCTTCATTTGCTCCGCAGCCCATGCGATTGCTTTGGGCAGATTCTCTGATCCGCTTAAACGGTTGCCAATGCGATCACACAGATACGTCAGCTTCTCGTACCCCGCTTCGTCCTCAAGCGCGGCCTCTATTAACCTGTTTGCAACACTCCGGTAATGCTTTCCAATATCGGCATCCCTCGCCTCGGCAAATAAGGAGAAGACAGAGCAGCAGAGAGCAAGCTTCAGGAAGCGGGACGACATATCCGTCTATGAAACCACAGAGGCTCTTTTGTCCAAAAAGACTGCTTTGCGAGAAAAAACTCCCAGGTCCCGCGATTTATCCGGACTCCGGCACAATTTCTTAACGCTTCATCCGTCTACAGACATAGATGGAGGAACTACTGGCGCCGGGAGGAGCTGCAGTCGAGCAAAATCGGCGACTGTCGGACGTAATCACCCGGGAACAGGCGCGCCTCCGGCGATTCATTCGCGCTAGAGTTCGAAGCGATAGTGATGCAGAAGACATTTTCCAGGAAGTGTTCTACGAACTCGTAGACGCGTACCGGCTTACCAAGCCGCTCGAGCAAGTTGGGGCGTGGCTGTTTCGCGTGGCACGGAACAGAATCACAGATCTGTTCCGAAAGAGACAGTCGACCTCGTCAGAAGCGAACGGGATGGGAACGGCTGCCACGGAGGACCCGCGGAATTGGGAAGATTTGCTTCCGTCTCCGGACGCTGGGCCCGATGCACTGTATGCGCGGAAGTTGCTACTCGAAGAACTGGATGCCGCAGTGGATGAACTTCCGCAGGAACAGCGCGAAGTGTTTATCGCCCATGAGTTAGAAGGGCGAAGCTTCAAAAGTCTGAGCGAGGAGACCGGTGTTTCGATCAATACGTTGCTGTCGCGCAAGCGTTACGCCGTTTTACACCTACGACGCCGGTTGGAGTTTATCCACAGCGAATACGGGATGGAACCGAGGTAAAAAAGTTGAAAGGTTATTTTATTCGTCGAGCTATTAAGATCGCAGTTCTCGCGGTTATTGCAGTAGGCGCACTTAGCTTTATTGTGATGATGCTGTGGAACGCGCTGCTGCCGGGGATCTTTGCTGTTCGAGCAATTACATTCTGGCAGGCATTGGGTCTGCTGGTCTTGAGCAAGCTCTTATTCGGAGGCTTCCGCCCGCATGGGGGTGGCGGCCGGCGGTGGCGCCGTCACATGGCTGAACGTTGGAACAAGATGACGCCGGAAGAACGCGAGAGATTCAGACAGGGCATGCGATACGGCTGTCGCCGTATGCGTGAAGAGGCTCCGTCTGATCAGACAGCAGGAGTACAAGCATGAATCGCACTTACTTGACTAAGATTGAGATGGCCTCGGCTCTGGCGCGGGGAGTGCGCCAACTGGTGTTCATCGGAGCCCCGAAGGCGGCGCCGGAACAGGTCCCGCCTCCGTCGAGCGAGACTGAATTACGGCTATTTTCCGTAGACGAAGAGGAACGGTCCGGACCCGCCCTTACGTTTGTCCCAACCCGGTTTGAATCCGAAGAGCTCGCCATGGCTTTGAGCCGATCTGGTTTCGACAAATTGAAAGCGAGCTTGTTTATCTGGTTGGGTGATGCGGGCTACCGGACAATGGAGACGGCTCTTTCTACGCTGTCCTTCATTGCGTCTCTTCCCAAAGGAAGCGGCGTGTTGTTTGACTATGCCGAGCGACGTAGCTCACCTGGATCTTACGTCGGTACGGCCCTGGATGGACTGGCAAGCCGAGTATCGTGCGCGAGCGATGCGGCTAAGCATCTGATTCAACCTCAGGCCGTAGCAGCAATGCTCCGCAGCCTCGGCTTCGGTCAAATGACGGATCACCTTGACGAGGAACTAAAACCGCTCGAAGGACACATTGTCTGCGCGTTTGTGTGAACGGCGCTAACCGAGGATCCGCTCCGATTCCCCGATCTTAAGATCGTTGATGCTGGCCTCGCGACGCTGCATCAGTCCCGAAGGTGCAAACTCCCAGAGTTCGTTGCCATAGCTGCGGAACCATTGGCCGGCCTCATCGTGCCACTCATACTGGAACTTCACAGCCATTCGATTGTTCCTGAAACCCCACAACTCTTTCTTTAACTTGTAGTCAAGCTCGCCGCTCCACTTGCGTTTAAGAAATTCGATGACGGCCGGTCGACCGTGGAGGAACTCGGTTCGGTTTCTCCACTGCGTGTCCTCCGTGTAGGCTGCCGCTACTCTTTCCGGATCACGCGTATTCCAGAGGTCTTCGGCGATCTGCACCTTTCGTACTGCCAGGTCTGCGTCTGTAAATGGCGGAACGATCGTCGTGCTCATCTGTCCATCTTCCTCTTAATCCCCGAACCTTTTTGCGGCCAGCGGCGCCGGTTGTTATTGCGACGAGCCCACGCCGAACTTTCTGCCGAAAAACTCCGCAGTTGCACGATAGGCTTCAGCCCAATGCCGCTGCAGCAGAAAATCGTGGATCTCATTCGGGAAGATGAGCTCCTCAAATGGCGTGCCCTGCTTTCGAAGAGCCTCTACCAGCATCACCGTTTGAGAAAATGCAACGTTTCTGTCGTCATCTCCATGGATAAGCAGAACCGGAGCTTTCCAGGTTTTCACCGAGGCCATGGGCGACGAGTCGAAAGCGAGTCTTGCAGCGCGCGCCACGGCTTCTACAGCCTCCGGATTGCCACCGACATCGCTTGTCACGTCGAAGTTGCGCAGAGTACTCCAGTCGTGAACGCCATGAAAGTCGACGCCTGCGGCAAAAAGCTCCGGCGCTCGCGAGAGAGCCAGAGCTGTCAGATAGCCGCCATACGACCCGCCCCACACACCAATCCGCTTTGAGTCTACGTCGGGCCGGGATTTCAGATATAAACCGGCACCGATCACATCATTGAATTCACTCGCGCCTGAAGCGCCAAAATTTGTAGCTTCGCGGAAATTCAGTCCGTATCCGATGCCGCTGCGGTAATTCACCGACAGGACGATATAGCCCTGGCTGGCCAGAAACTCGTTCATCGAATACGCGTTCGAGTAGTAATACATGTAATGAGATCCGAGCAGCATCTGGCGACGGGAACCACCGTGGAAGAAGATCAACGCCGGAAGACGCTCACCGGATCGGGCGCCGGAAGGCATGAAGAGCTGACCATGAATCTGCATACCGTCTGCCGCAGTAATCATGACCGCCTGCGGTTTTACAAAAGACTTGGAGGGAAACTCCGGAGGGACCGTTGAGGGAGCAAGAGCTGTGAGTTTTCCGTCGGCCGTCCGTACTACTGCATGGGACCGTTCGTTATAACTCGAGGCGAGGAACGCGAGTGTCGATCCATCCGCGATCGGGGCAGGATTCCACTCGATGTTTTCGCCGGTGGTTACTTGCTTGGGTGTGCCGCCGGTCGGCTCCACAACCCAAAGGTGGCGCCGGTCGATGTCCCTGATATTTGTTGAGTAGTAAACAGCCTTGCCGTCGGCGGTTGGGGTGACATGCTCAACCTCTCCTTCGCCTGGCGTAAGCTCTTTGGGCGCTCCATGTCCAGACGCCGGAATGCTAAAGAGGTGGCACCAGCCGGTCTTTTCCCACGGGAAGACGATCTGGTTGTTGGCTGTCCAAAGCAGTTGCGAATCAGCCACCACGGGATGCCACAAGCTTCCAGGACCACCGTCAGCCCGAAACAGCTCTTCAGCCGTTCCCTTTGTGATGTTGAAACTCCGAATGGACCAGGGCTCTCCGCTTCTTCGGGGCACAAAGGCATAGATACGGCTCTGCGCTGGAACACGGGTGTAGGCTAATCTGCTGCCATCCGGAGACCAGACGGGATTGGAATCGCGGTCTACACTTGCGTCCATATAGCGCACGGCCTTATCGGACGGGGAATAGATACCGATGAAGCTGTGCTCGCGGCGGGCACTTACGAACGCCAGATAGCGGCCGTCGGGAGACCACCGGAGATCGCTGGCGGAACCCTTCTGAGATACCGCTAAAGCCACCTCCTGACCGGAAGGCTTCATCAGGTAGATCTGCCCGCCGCGCACAAACGCGACCGCATCACCTTTCGGCGAGATAGCGGGCCCAGTGCCTTCCGTCAGCTTTTTAGCCGGAGACCCGTCAAGCGCGACCGACCAGATCGACTGATCGGGTTTAGCCGGACTGAGGTCCGGATTCGGGTTGTCGCCGTGATTCTCGAAATCGCCACCGCGCGCGAACAGCAGATAGGCGGCATCGGGAGACCAGGCTACATCTGCTATCTCCTGCCCATCATCTTTTCCAAAAGCTGTGATCTTGCGGCCGCTCCAATCCGGAGCTGAGGCCACCCAGATATTGCGTTGCCCTCTCTCATTTAAGAGCCAGGCAACTTTGGATCCCGTCGGGGCAGATAAGGGTGAAGTAGCGAAAGGAGCGCTCAGAGCGTTGTCGATGGTGAATGGGCTCTGGGCAAAGCAAGCCGCAGCAAGAAGGATTCCGAGAGTGAACCGCATAAGCGATTCTACAAACTACAAGGTTGGGCAAAAGCAAAAAGGGCCAGATGGCGAACCATCTGACCCCTTCTGAGTTAGCTTACTGCCGATTTATTTCGGGCAGCCAAGCGCCTTGACCTGATCTGCCGGCAAGGGCTTGACGTTCTTGACTGCGGGCGGCATGGTGGAGCTGCCCTTCGGTACGAGGTAAACTTCGACGCGGCGATTCTTATCCGCATCGGTAGTCTGCGAGCCCTTGCGTTCCTGAACGTTCGAGGTACCGCATTGACCCGGTCTGGTATCGGAGGTCTGATCGGTGCCAACCCAATCCACTCGGATTCGGGACGGATCGATCGTTCCGCAGGTGCCGGTGCCGCCGCTGAGGACAGCAGCCGCGTTCATCACGCGTTGTTCATCGAGAGGCGTCGGAGGCGTAGCTGCCGCGCGGCGTCGGCCCCGTGTAGCGCGGGCGGCCGGAGCGTTTTCAGCCTCGTCGTTGTCGCGATGCCCAACCAGTACGACATCGTACTCGCCACTGGACAGGCGGTTGGATGCGTCATCAATCAGCAGGCGCTTGCCGCAGTTGTTGACGCGAGCGTTGTTCTTGGCGAAGACCACGTCATCAAGCCGTACGAATTGCGGTTCACAGTTCACGGTGATGGTGGTCGATTGGGTAGCGGTCTTGCCCGTCTGGTCTGTCACGGTCAAGGTCGCCGTTACGGTCTTGCTTTGCGCCTGCGCTCCGTTCTCGAAGTTGAGGCTTGAGGCATCGAAGGTTGCATTCGCGCTCGTGTCGCCGGTCAAGGAACCCTCGCTGACGGTCCACTTGTAGGTCGGTGTGCCGCCGCAAGCGGAAGGCGTCGCGCTACCCGTCAATTGGGCAGTATGCGTGCCGTTCGTATTCGCAGCGCAAGCCAGCGTATTCGGGGTTGCCGTTACGCTCGTTACCTGCGGAGACGAATCGTTGACCGTTACGGTCGCGGTTGCCGTCACAGGCTGACTTGGCGGAGGTGTTGGCGGCTGTACCCAGCAACGCACCGGGAACTTAGCCGGTCTCTCCATCGGAGGCGGAGGAGGCGTCGTGTCCTTTACCGTCACCTGGATGTTGAAGCTGCCAGTGTTATTCGGAGTGAACGTGAAATCAGCACTGTCGCTTCCCTGTGTCTGGCCGTTTAAGGTCCAGGCATAGGAGAGCTTCTGGTTGCCAGCAGCCTGAATATTTGCATGTAAGCTGACAGGTTTGCCCTGGCAGATTGTGCCTTCGCCACCCGAGATAGTCGGCGTTGCGAGCGGGGCAGGCGGAGGCGGAGGCGGTGGCATCTCTGGGCACTTGCTTTGGCCGAGGTACCACACCAGACCGATCGTGCCCTGGAAGTTGTTGATCGAGGACTTCGATGGGATATAAATTCCGCCCGTGGGGTAATTAGGCAGACCATAAGTAGGATTACGCGACGTAATACCACGAGCGTCAATACGAAGTCCGAAATGATCGCTCAAGTGGAACTTGATACCGCCACCATAGAAGAAGCCCACCTGAAGGTTGTCATTCAGGTTCGCGGAGTGATAAATGCTATTGATGGTAGGCTGCCGGGCAAGCCCCTTAGCGGTTGTGGTGGGAGTAAATTGAATTCCCGCTACGCCCGCCGTCAAATATGGTTGAACACGTGAGCCGCGAGGAGTGAGGTTGAATACAGGACCTAATCCGAACGTGTAATTGCGAGATCCGAAGCTATATGCGGGAATCGGACTCCCTGTGAGACTTCCATTCCCTGCCGGATACGTACCGGTGGAGCTTCGAAATTCAACGTTGGCTTGAGAAAACTCGAAAAAGCCCTCAATACCGAAATATTTCGCGGGATTTACGGCGACGCGGAGACCAGCGATTCCGCCCGTCACCAGATGGGTCGTCAGGCCTTTGTTGACCTGTCCCCAAGTGCTGACACCGCCAAAGGGGTCAACTTCGACCAGATCCGGATACTGATCTTCTCCCCCTGACGTTGCTGCCGTTTTCTTTGTTCCTGCGTTCTGAGCTAATGCGACTGAACTAATTACCAGCGCACCGCACAGGACCACAGATTTGAGCGGCCTAATTCTAAGCCGAGTGTCCATCCTTCTCCTCCAAAGCAAACTACAAACCTATACCGATTATTGATGATTGTTTCCCAAATTTGATTACAATCAACGAAACAAAACTCAACAGAAGGACCGATGGGAGCCTGGCTCCCGAGGCAATCTGTCATAAAAATTCACGCGTTGTATTTTGGGTCAGCACTTTAGTCGTTATGTGAAGAGAAATTCAACGGGCATCGGAACGAAGATCCAGCGCTCGCGAGTAACATTCATCTCACAATTTGCCGGTATAACAACCAGCCAACTAGTTTTAATCGGCCTTATGTCAGATTACGACTTTTCCCCAGCAGCTTACAAGCAGTTAAACCATGGTAACTGATTGCAATTCCTAAGTGTTAGGACAAAGTTCAATTGCGGTAAACAATCCCGAGTTCCCCTGTAACGCCAAATATGCGCGCTGAGGAGGAGGTCGGCTTCCAGAGTTGGCGAATGCGAGTAAGCGGAAGGGCGCTCGGCAGCTCGGACCATGATGCCGCGCGGTCTGCGCTCTGATAGAGGCGGCCATAGGCAACCGCATAGACCGTATCCGGTTTATCTCCGAAGAGAACAGCATTGACAGTGGAGACGGGCAGCCCGGCTGGCTTCGTCATCCACTTGCCGCCCAGTGGGGAGAAGTAAAGCCCGACGCGCGTAGCAGCAACGGCCGTGGGGTTTTCACCATCCGAGATGGCAACGTCGTTTATGTCAGACGACGGAAGCGGAAAATCCAAGGGGGTCCAGTTTTCCCCTGCGTCCTTCGAGAGAAACAATCCATTGGCGGCCCTTGCAATCAGCGGAGGCGCAGAAGAACCTGCCTCTTCCGTGTGATCTCCCACGTAGAGGGCTGTTACCGCTGAAGAGCCCTTGATATCGGCAAGCGTCCAATGCTCTCCGAGATCGTTGCTGCGAAGCAAGCCCAAATCCGTCGCGGCAAAGATAACGGCCTTCGGTCCGGAGCCAATCGCATACAGCCCGCTGACGTCCGAAACGGAAACTTCCTTGATGATCGGCTTCGGCTTCACGGGGCGCGCGGCAACTCTCGCTCGCGTTGAAGTTCCCGGTCGAGTGGTGGTATGCGCAGGTTTGACCGGGGCCGGTTTTTTGGCCGGCTCTTGAACCGGTGGCGGAGGAATAATCAGGCGGACGGGCAACACCTTCCAGATAAGTCCGCCGTCAACAGATTTGTAGAGCTGCCGGGCGCTTGCCGCCAGCAAGAACCGGTCCGAGTCAGGCACTCCAACGAGAGCCTTCAGGTGCACGCCGCTCAATGTGCGCGGCGAGGACGTCTGAACCCATGATTCGCCGCGATCAACGCTCGAGAAGATTCCGGTTGATTCGCCTTCCTGCGTTTCGATTGCGACCATCTTCTGGCCGGAGACGGTAAGAGCGCTGATCACACGGTCGACAAAACCATGGTTTACAGGTGAAATGCGTTCTCCGCCGTTCTCGCTTTTGCCGATCCCCTCATACTGCAGAGCCATGTAGATTACCTGTGGATTCGTGGGATCGAATGCCATGGAATTAGCCTGCGTGTTCGTCAGCGTCTTCCAGCCGGCTCCACTATTCAAGCTTTTGTAGAGCCCGGTTGTTGTCCCGGCGTAGATGACGGACGGCGTTACCGGATCCTGGCGAATGACATGCGTCCGGCGCGACGTGTTCGGAATCCCCATCAGCTTGCGCCACAGATCGCCGCGATCACCGCTTGAATAAATGCCGCTGCAGGCACTCGCAAGAATATTCTGCGAGTTTGCAGGGTCAACGTAGATCGAGAAGACGTCCGAATCGTCGATCATTCCGGTGTGAATGGACGACCAGTTCTTGCCCCCGTCCATCGTCTTCCAAGGCAAGTGGCTCGTTCCGGCGTAGAAGATGTTCGGATCTTTGGCGTCGAAGGCGACAGCGGTTATGCTGTCCATCTCCGAGTTCTTAGGATCGGAGATTTGAGTCCAGGATTTCCCGGCATCATCGCTCAGCATCACGCCGCCATGCATCGTGCCGGCCACGAAACGGGAATGCTGGCTGGGAGCGTACGCAAGCGCACGGACACCCAAAGTCGAGATCTCTTTGATGATGGACCACGTTTTGCCGGCATCGCGGCTCGCATACAGACCGCCGCCATCTGTCGAGATCACGCCTACCAGATAGTGATTCGCATCTTCCGGGTCGATAAGGATGGACGTCAACTCGCTCAAGTGACGTTTGGGAAACGCCAGCAACTCCCAGTTAGCGCCGGCATCTGAACTCTTGAACAAGAGGGAGCTCATCGCCCCGGCCAGCACAACTTTCGAATTGGACGGGTCAACCGCGATGCTCGTCGCGGTACCGCCGAACGGGCCGGCTAGCGTCCAATCCCCGGAGACGCCGGCGGCGGGAGCTAAGGAAGCGGCGCACACGATCGCTATCGCCGTCAGCCGGAAGCACTTCGAACTTCTAATCATTTTTGGAACGTTCTGTTTTAGAGACCAGAACTTTTAATTTTACGCAGAAAGATTCGGGATCGGCATTTGCGCTCGAACCTACCCTCAGTTATTCTAGAAGAGTAATTTCTAGAGGTAGGTTTACGTTCATAGATGGCTAATACAGTATCGTCCCTCAAGCGCGTCCGGATGACGGAGAGAAAGACGGCCGTTAACCGCATGCGCAAGTCGAGGCTCCGGCACCAACTTAGGGCGATGCGCCGCTTGCTCGAAGGCAAAGATGCGAATGCGGCCACTCAGCTTGTCCCGAAAACTTTCTCCATGGTGGACAAAGCCGCGAAACAGGGCATTATCAAGAAGAACACCGCAGCCCGTTATAAGAGCCGGTTGACGCTTCGTTTGCGCACGATTTCCGCTGCTGCATAAGCTGATTTCCTCCTCTTCTCTTCGGCTTTCTCGAGCCGCCCTTCACTGTTAGACTGGCTTAGCATATGCTGAGCCGCGGTCTCTCGTCTTTTCCGGCATCGGTCTGCCTTGCCGTGCTCGGGTGGAGCGGATCATTCCTCCATGCCAAAGAGCCCGTCACGGCGGAACACGGAATGGTCGTTGCCCAGGAACCCATTGCTGCGGACGTCGGTTTGGATGTACTCAAGGCGGGCGGGAACGCAGTCGATGCGGCTGTTGCGGTCGGATTTGCGCTTGCGGTAACCCATCCGGTTGCCGGCAATCTCGGCGGCGGCGGCTTCATGCTGGTTCGCATGGCCGATGGCAAGACAGACTTTCTCGATTTCCGGGAGTGTGCGCCAGGCAAGGCTTCCCGCGACATGTACCTGGATAAGGACGGGAACGCAACCAAGGACAGCATCTTCGGGTGGCGGTCAAGCGGCGTGCCGGGTAGCGTGGCCGGGCTGGAATTTGCGCACAGAAAATTCGGCACGAAACGCTGGTCAGAACTCGTGCAGCCCGCCGTTAAGCTCGCTACGGACGGCCTGACTCTCACCGTACCCGTTGCTGCATCGCTGGCTGGACAACGTAATCCGCTGTGGCAGGATCCGGAATCGAAACGTGTCTTCCTGCGCGATGGCAGCCCCTATAAAGCTGGCGAGGTGCTGAAACAGCCCGAACTCGGCCAGACGCTTTCTCGCATCGCCCAGTCCGGTTCCCAGGACTTCTACCGGGGAGAAACAGCTAAGAAACTAGCCAGCGAGATGGCATCGCACGGCGGCCTGATTACGGCCGAAGACCTCGCGAATTATAAAGTCGCCGAACGAACCCCGCTAACTGGTAAATACCGCGGATACGACATTATTACTTCTCCTCCGCCGAGTGCGGGCGGCGTCGGACTTCTGCAGATGATGGGAATGTTGGACGGGACGGGCTATGCGAGCGACGGGCCGGATTCAACAAAAGCCGTTCACTTCGAAGCGGAAGCAATGCGCCGCTATTACGCCGATCGCAGCGCTTACCTCGGCGATCCCGATTTCTATAACGTGCCGCTGCGCCAGCTCCTGCAACCGGCTTATCTCGAAGCGAGACGTAAGACCATCGACCCCGCCAAAGCCACTCCGAGCGCAGCGATAGAGCCGGGATTGCCGCGGGCGGTCGAGGCGCGCATCGAATGGCACGAAAGCGAGCAGACTACTCATTACAACGTTGTTGACAAGAATGGCAACGCGGTGGCTGTGACCTATACGCTGAACAACTCCTACGGGAACGGCATCACGGTGCCGGGTTTAGGTTTTCTGTTGAACGACGAGATGGACGATTTCGCCGCTAAGCCCGGCGTGCCGAATATGTTCGGACTGGTCGGCGCCGACGCGAATGCGATTGAGCCGGGCAAACGCCCTCTCTCCTCCATGACGCCGACAATTCTTCTCAAGAACGGAAAGCTATTCATGGTCGTCGGTGCACCCGGCGGTTCGCGGATCACGACAGGAGTAACGGAAGTGATTCTTGACGTGACAGATTTCGGTATGAATCCGCAAGATGCCGTTGACCTTCCCCGATTTCACCATCAATGGAAGCCGGACATTCTGTACCTGCAAACCGGCTTCGATCCCAAGACACAAACGGCCCTGAGCCAAATGGGCTACTCGACGCAGTCGACCGACTCCGTCGCACGTGTCGAAGCGATCGTGGTCCGCAACGGGAAACTGGAAGGCGGAACCGAATCCCGCATGCACGGGAAAGTTTCCGGCTACTAATCCTGCGGCTTCATCAGCGCAGCCATCAACTAATTCGAGAGAACAATTCAGATGCAGCTCGTACTGTCTACGCACCTCTTCGTTCGCCATCGCCTGACGACAATCTGGCTGGAACGGGTGTGGGATGCCGGCTTTGAAGCGGTAGAGATCTTCTGTGCCCGGCAACACTTTGATTACCGCGACAAAGCTCAGATCAATGAACTCGGTCATTGGTTCCGGGATTCGGAACTGAAGCTCAATTCGATCCACTCGCCGATGTATACCGATGACGTCTGGGGACGCTCGGGACCACAGTCGGTCATCGACATCACGGAGCCGATCAAAGGGAAGACGAATCGTCGTTGTGGACGAGGTCAAACGGGCGCTGGAGGCGGCGGAAGTGGTGCCCTTCCGGTATCTGGTGCAGCACATCGGGGTAGCGGGTCAGGAGTTCGATCAGCGGCGGCTGGATGCGGCTTTCTCTTCGCTCGAAGAACTGAAGGTGTTCGCCGGGCAGCGCGGAGTCGAATTGCTGCTCGAGAATACCCCGAACGAGCTCTCAAATGCCGAACGGCTGAATCTATTCCTGAACGAGACGCACCTCAATCTGAACTATTGCTTCGACATCGGGCACGCGCACATGTCCCACGGCATCGAAGATCAATTCGAGCGCATGAAGGATCGTATCCGCTCGACCCACATCCATGACAACGACGGCATTTCCGATTCTCATCTTTTCCCCGGAAAAGGAACGATAGATTGGGGGAAGGCAATGGAGCTGCTGGGTTCACGGAAGAATCAGTATCCTCTCTTGCTGGAACTACGGGAGCCGGCAGGCATGGAACATCCGATTGAAGAAGCCAAACGGGCCATGGACGAGTTGACAAGGCGTTTATGAGTGAAGAGCTGGAAGCTTAAAACGACAGAATCGAAATCAGAGGCGCCGCGGACGGACGGGGCCGCTACCATCAGCATTCACGAAGCTAGCCGCCACGTGGGCGAGCGCGTGTCTATTCGCGGCTGGCTTTACAATCTGCGCAAATCCGGCAAGATTGTCTTCCCGCTGATACGCGATGGCAGCGGCCTGATGCAGTGCGTCGCCGTCAAAAGCAACCTGCCCGAAGATACCTTCAACGCACTGAAGAACCTTACCCAGGAAAGCTCGCTGATTGTTACCGGTACGGTGCGAGCCGAGCCGCGTGCTGCGGGCGGCTTTGAACTTGATGTGGACGCCGCCGAAATTGTGCAGCGGGTCTCAGAAGAACATCCCTATCCGATCACGCCCAAAGACCATGGGGTCGACTTCCTCATGGATCACCGGCACCTCTGGCTGCGGAGCCGCCGGCAGCACGCCGCTATTCAGGTCCGGCACGAAGTCATCAAAGGGATCCGGGATTACTTCGATTCGCACGGTTTCACGCTGGTCGACACTCCAATCTTCACGCCCGCAGCGTGCGAAGGGACGACAACACTCTTCGAAGTGGATTACTTCGAAGACGAGAAGGTCTACCTGACGCAATCGGGCCAGCTTTATAACGAAGCCAACGCGATGGCGTTCGGCAAAGTGTATTGCTTCGGCCCTACCTTCCGCGCCGAGAAATCGAAAACGCGTCGCCATCTTACCGAGTTCTGGATGGTAGAGCCGGAAATGGCCTACGCGGATCTCGAGGAAGTCACGCGAGTTGCGGAAGAACTGGTTGTTTTTGTGATCGGCCGGGTGCTCGAGAACCGCAAGGAGCAATTGAAAGTTCTGGAGCGTGACACATCCAAGCTGGAGGCGGTCAAAGCGCCATTCCACCGCATGAGCTATGACGATGCGGTGAAAGACCTTCAGGCAAAAGGGAGCGAGATTCAGTGGGGCGGCGACTTCGGCAACACGGACGAAACGCTGCTGACGCAGGATCTGGACAAGCCCGTGTTTGTCAGTCGATACCCGACTGCCATCAAGGCCTTCTATTTCCAACCTGACCTGGAACGGCCCGAACTGGCGCTCGGCGTCGATATGATCGCGCCCGAAGGTTACGGCGAAATCATCGGAGGCGGCCAGCGCATTCACGACATGGCGCTGCTCGAAGCGCGATTGACCGAGCATGATCTGCCCCGCGAGGCCTTCGAATGGTATCTCGATCTAAGACGCTTCGGCACGGTTCCTCATGGCGGATTTGGCATGGGTGTCGAGCGCCTGGTGGCCTGGATCTGCGGGCTCGAACACGTCCGGGAAACGATTCCGTACCCGCGCATGCTCTACCGCACCCGCCCCTGACGGACTGTTATGCGGGAGTCTAGCGTCGCCATCCTGGGAGCACCGCTCGATCTGGGCGCAGGCCGCAGGGGTGTCGATATGGGACCGTCTGCGCTTCGTCTCGCGGGTCTGAATGCCAAGCTGAGCAGCCTTGGCTACACCGTCGATGACTTGGGCAACGTCGCCGTCGAGCAACAGGAAAGCACGCCTTCGCTTGTCGAGAATGCCAAATATCTACCCCAGATCGCAGGGACCTGCGAGCGCCTCGCTGCGGGCGTACGAAACGCGATGGAGAAGGGTAAGTTTCCGCTCGTCTTAGGTGGTGACCATTCGGTGGCGGTCGGCACCGTTTCGGGCGTCAGCGAAGCATTGCGGACCCGTTCCGAGAAGGTTGGCCTGCTCTGGATCGATGCTCACGCCGACATGAATACCCCCGAGTCGAGCCCGAGCGGCAATGTGCACGGCATGCCGCTTAGCCTGTTGCATCGGCAAAGGACCCAAAGAGCTGACGGGCATCTTCGGCTACTCGCCTAAAGTCGATGGCGCAAATGTGGCCATTGTCGGGTTGCGTGATGTCGATATCCGTGAACGTCCGAACGTGCGTGATGCAGGCGTCACGCCCTTCACCATGCGCGATATCGACGAAATGGGCCTGTTGAAAGTGATGCGGGAAGCCATCGCCGTCGTGACGAACGGAACTGCCGGATTCCACCTGTCCTTCGACATGGATTTCGTCGATCCCATGGAAGCGCCCGGAGTCGGAACGCCCGTGAGAGGCGGCGTGACCTATCGGGAAGCCCACCTCGCCATGGAGAGTATCTGCGATTGCAACCGCATGGTTTCGATGGAGCTGGTAGAAGTGAACCCGGTGCTGGACGAAGCCAACCGGACCGCGCTCCTTGCCGTAGAGCTCATCATGTCCGCCATGGGCAAGCGGATTTTGTAAGCCTGTCGAGTCACAATGCTCGTGGCGCACCTCACTGTTGCACAAACCTTATAGAATGAGTTCGCTAGTAAGAGCTTATGACTACTTGGACGCGCAGGAACTTTATAGGATCGCTCTCGGCGACGGCCACCGGGGCCGCGTTGGCCGCTCAGGACAGACGTACCGGCGGACAAAAAATCAAGATCATCGATCTGCGATGCGCCATCATCGGCCGCAACCCTGTCATTCGAATCGTTACTGATCAGGGTATCTCCGGTTATGGGCAAGCCGAGTCTTCGAAGGCTTACCTCAAGCCGATGGTCCTCTTTTACAAGGACTACATTGTCGGCGAGGACCCAACCGATGTCGAAAGAGTGATGCTGAAGATCCGCCGGCTTGGCGCCTTCAAGCCGTGGGGCTCAGCGGTCAGTGCGATTGAGATCGCTCTTTGGGATATCGCCGGTCAGGTTGCCGGAGTGCCCGTTTACAAGCTGCTGGGCGGCAAGATCCGCGACCGGGTCCGCATCTACAACGGAGGCTTCCGGCCGCCGATGGCAGGCCAGATGCCGCAGGACTACGCCGAGAACGTCCAGAAGATGAAAGAAGCCAAAGAGGGCTTCACGCTCATCAAGATGGCCGTTGGTTTTCACAATCCGGCAATGATGGGCGCGATCCCCGATATGTGGTACGACGAGCCGCGTAAAGGAGCGTCCCACCCGGACCGCGGCCTCATGACCGAACGCGGCCTGGATCACGTGATCGCCTGCGTCGAAGCGATGAAGAAGGTACTGGGCAACCAGATCGGGCTGGCACTTGACTGCGGTCCGGGCTGGGCCTTGAAAGACGCGGTTACCTTCGCGCGTGCATGCGAGCCCATGCACATCACCTGGATCGAAGACATCCTTACAGGCGACTACACTCCCTACCCGAATGCAGAACTGTTCCGGGACCTCAAACAGGCGACATCAGTCCCGATCCACACCGGAGAAGAGATCTACCTGCGGCAGAATTTCAAGGAGCTGATCGAGAAGCAGGCAGTAGATGTGGTTGGTCCCGACCCCGAAGATGTTGGCGGGATTGCCGAACTCAAATGGATCGCCGAATACGCCGATATCCATGGCATCCTGGTCGCTCCCCACGGCATCTTCGATGGCTTGATCGGGCTTGCCGCGCACGTTCACATGGCCGCCGCGCTGCCGCAAAACTACATCGCGTTCGAGTACCCATTCGGCCAACCCGAGTGGTGGTACGAGATCGTCGAAGGCCTGCCGAATCCGATTGTCAAAAAGGGCTTTATCGACGTCTGGGACCGCCCTGGTCTCGGCGTGACTTTCAACGTGGCTGCGGCTAAAGCGCGCCTCTCAAGTGAGGACCGTCAGTTCTTCGATTGAGGGGACACGATCTGAGTATTGCGACAATGCGGACCTCGCGTCCGGTTTTGATCGCGTGCTTATTGTCGCTCTTCGCCCGCAGCCGCAAAGCTGTGTTTGGTCAATGCTGCTGGTTTAAGATTCCCTGGGCCGGCCGGAGCCGGTAGGGCGCAGAAATGCGCCCGCTACCTAGTTCTTTCGCACAGTGAAGGTAATCGCGCATGAGTAATTTGCAAGACGAGATTAGCAGTCTCTCCGCAGACGAAAAATTTGAGCTGCTGGATGCGCTGTGGCAGAGTTTGGAATCCGATCCCCCTGCCCTCACCAATGAACAGCGTGAGGAGCTGGATTATCGCGTGGCGAAGTACCGGCAGAATCCGGCCGATACCGTTGCGTGGGAGCAAGTCAGGGCCGACCTGCATAAAGAACGTTGAGGTTGCCGGTCGTCTGGCTGGCAGAAGCCGTTGCAGAGCTGAAACAGGAGCTCGCGCGTAGAGCGATTCGGACGGAGCTGGGCACCCGATTTCTGCTCGCCGTCGATGAAACCGTAGAAGTCATATCTACACAGCCGCTTCGCTTTGCCGTGGTCGATAAGGATCGCAGGCGAGCCGGAGTTCACTACTTCCCCTACGGGATATTTTTTCTGGTTGAGGAAGATCGCATTGTCGTAATCGCCTGCTTTCACGGGAAGCGGAATCCGAAACACTGGCAAGCGCATAGATAATTTCTTGCCGAGCTTGCCTCTTCCATCTGGTAGCTGATGTAGTCTCGCGCTCTATCGACCAGCCAACGCTTTCGGCTTCACCGCATTGGGAAGAGCCAATCGGTTCGCACTCGTAACGTAGCTTATCTGCAGATCGTAACCGTTAGGTGTGGTGGTGTGATAACTCTTGAACGCTGCGACGTGGATATCATCCGGCGTGGACGTGTCGACCCGTGCCCGAAGTCCTCTTCTCTCAAGCTCGGCTTTTACCCCGTCCGTATCCCATGGCGTGATTCCAAACGAGATGTGATCGATACGAGCGCTCCGGTTGGCGCTGTCCCGGTTGAACTTGGGATCGTTCGGGTTCCCTCCGCGGATCAAAATGTCGCCGATGTCGCCGATCATCAATTCGTCCTGGCTGCCTTCGTCGTATGTGTTCTTCCACCCGAGCAGGTTGGAGTAGAAAGAGGCGCTTTCCTTGTAATTGGTCACGCGGAATGACAGATGGTCGAGCCACACTGTCTTCCACCCGGTTGCTTCGAACGGCAGCGCTGACGATATTGCGGCACTAGCTGGTGTTTTTCTCATCTTCGCGAGTCCGTTGCCGTTAGCAATCTGAAGATCCCATCCGTCCGGATCTTTAACATGGAAACTTTCGAAGCCTTTGCCATCATTTTCCGGAACCGGATTTAAGCCTCGTTTGCGCAGTTCCGATTCAACCGCTTTGGCATTCCACGGCGCGATGACGAAGCAGAAACTCTCGATGCGAGCGGGTTGCCCCCCTGGCACTTCCTTGAAAATAGCCGAGCCCCAGTCGCCGATGTCCAACACAGCCTGTTTCCCGTTGTCGCTTCGCAGCTTCCATCCCATCAGTGCGATGTAGAATGCTGCCTCCTTGCGGTAATCGTGCATCTGGTAAGTGATGTGGTCAAGCGCGAGCGTCTTCCATCCTGTCGCGGCAAACACAGGCTTGATGGGAGCGATTGCCACTTCTTCAGGGAGTGGGCACTTTGCCGTGCCGTAGCCATCGCGACACCGGCCTTGGCCGAAGGCTGTGAAGCAACACAGCGCCGCGAGCATGAGTATTCGTAGCACTGTCTCTCCCCGCTGTGAGGGCGAAACGAAAGCTGGGTCGCAGGCTGCCGATCTAACCGGCGTAGTTTGCATATGGATGTCCTCTGCAGTCTCCCATGCGCACGGGGCAGAGGAACAGCGATTACGTTCCGGTCACCGGTGCTTTCCATCCCGGACCGCGCACCACCCGCCCTGGTTTTTGTCCCGTGTGTTCGCCGTTGTTTATGACCTGAACACCGTTCACCCAAACATGGAGGACACCAGTCGAGTATTGGTGCGGCTTCTCGTACGTGGCGTGATCGGCAATCGTTTTGGGATCGAAAACCACGATATCAGCGAAGTACCCGGGAGCGAGCTGACCGCGTTCCTTAATGCGAAGGGTTGCCGCGGGAAACGAGGTGAGTTTCCGAATCGCTTCCTCGAGCGGCAGTACGTGTTCGTCGCGCACATACTTGCCGAGCAGGCGCGCGAAGTTGCCGTATGCGCGGGGATGGGTGCTCGTTTTCAGGAACAGGCCCTCCGTCGACATTGAGGAAGCGTCGGACCCGAAGCTGACCCACGGCAATTGAATCTGTCGCTTCACGTTGTCTTCTGACATCAGGAAATACACCACCTGGACGCGGCTTCCGTCTTCGGCGACCAGATCCATCGCCGTATCCTGTACCGAGCGGTTCCGCAGTTTCGCGACTTCGGCGAGCGTCTTGCCGGTGTATTCCCGCAGCTTCTCGTTCCTGAAACCGACGAGCAGCGTGCCCTCGCCGCCCGCCGCGAGCAACAAGTTCTCCCAGTTGCCCTGAGGCGAAAGCATTTCACGCCGGACTCTGTCACGGATCTTCGGATTGCGTAGGCGCTGAGCCCAGGCGTCGTAGCCGCCCTCTTCCACCCAGGGAGGCATCGCCGCATCGAGGCCGGTAGATCCCGCGGTGTAGGTATACATGTCGGCCGTGATATCCAGGCCTTCTTTACGCGCCTCTTCAATCTTCGCGATGGCCGGTCCCAGCTTCGGCCAGTTTGACTTCCCGCTGACCTTCAGGTGATAAATTTCAGCTCGGATGTGCGCCTCGCGCGCGATCGTCAGCGTCTCGTCGATTGCTTCGAGCAGACGATCGCCTTCGCTTCTCATATGCGAGATATACATGCCCCCGGACGCTGAAGCAACCTTCGCAAGCTCCACCAGTTCGCCGGTCTTCGCAAACACGCCCGGGATATAGATAAGGGCGGTCGTCAGACCCATGGCGCCTTCGTCCATTGCCTGGCGCACGTCCGCACGCATACGATCGAGTTCCTCGGCGGTTGGCGGTCGATTGTCCAGGCCGATTTCGTTCGCACGAACAGTTGCCGCACTGACGAACGACGCGATGTTTGTCGATACGCCGCGAGCGGCCACGGTATCCAGGTACTGTCCAAGCGTGTTCCATGTGATGTCGAATTTGAAGTCGCCTTGCCGCTCCGTTTGATACTTCTTCATCCGCTCGTTAATCGGACCCATCGAACTCTCGCCGAAGACGAGGAGCGTGACACCCTGACGAAGCATTCCCTGTGACCGGCCATCAGCGATCAGCGCCGTCTCCGAGTGGTTGAGCATGTCGATGAAGCCGGGCGCCACAGCGAGCCCGGTCGCGTCCACTTCCTGCTTTCCGGTCGCGCCCGACAAATCACCGCGAGCAACTATGCGGTCCGCTTTCACAGCAACGTCCTGCAGGACACCCCCTGCCCCCGTGCCGTCGTAAACCTTGCCGTGCCGAATCACAAGGTCGTACTGAGGCGTCCGAGCGCACCCGCACACGAAGAGAAACGAAAGAATCACGCATGCGATTCGCTGGCTCATCCCGCGGAGTTTAACAGGTCTCGAGACGAACGCTTGCAAGCTTGTCCGTCGTATGCTCAACAGTTGATGGCGGATAAGCTAAAAATCGCGGTCGCCGGTCTGGGCCGCATGGGCTCGATTCATGCGCTCCACGCGCACGAACTGGCCCGTGATACTCAAAGTTGCGAACTGGTGGCCTTTGCCGAACCAGACTCAGAGCGCGCTCGCCGCTTTCTCGCTGCCTCGGGATTAGACATACCGGTGTTCCCTTCCGTCGATGCACTGGCTAAATCGGGCATCTGTAACGCCGCCGTGGTCGTCACGCCCACAGAGAAACATCGCGAGCACGCATCGACACTCATCAGCGCCGGGTTCCGCGTACTGTTGGAGAAGCCTCTCACGGGAACGCTTGAGACCGACCGCGACTTCACGTCCACCCTCGACCGCGATCATCCGGATGCCCTCATGCTGGCTTTTCAGCGGCGTTTCGACGAGCCGCTGCGATATGCAAAAGAGCTGATGACCAGCGGCGCGATCGGCAGGACCTTCAAGATCTTTTCCGCCCTGGAGGATTCGAATCCCGCCCCTAACGGTTATAACAGCGGTGGAATTCTACCCGACATGTCGGTGCACAATGTGGATGAGATTCTTTGGCTCACGGGACGCATGCCCACAAACGCACTGGCAATCGGCTCGCGGCTCTATAGCCATGCGCTCACAACGTGCGAAGAAGATTTTGATGATGCCTTGCTCTGCCTCTGGTTCGGCGACGATCTTTCGGCGCAGATTCAGGTCGGCCGCAACCACGTGTCCGGCTATCGCGTGGAGACGATTATTTTCGGAGAAGAGGGCCAGATTCATGTAGGCCGCTTTGACCAGCGCTTGACCACGATCACGGTCGAAGCGTATGGCCGCCGCGGCCGCTCAGAGCCGATTGCGTTCAAGACTTTTGCGATGCGCGAGTACCAGCAACCTCTGCCCGAGTTTGTCGACCGCTTTGGAGATGCCTATAAAGCCGAACTCGCGGCGTTCGTCGAATGCTGCCGGACCGGTGCGTCGTTCCCGACCAATCATTGGGACGGTCTCCGCGCTCAACAGGTGATCTCAGCCGGAATGCAGGGTCTGTCCGGCCCAGCCCAAGCCGCTGAAGTGAAATAAAGGCCGGGGTCAATTGAATTTCGTAATGCGCCACAGTGCCATACCGCCGCCGCACGAGCACCAACACCAGGGCAGCGGCGAACAGCCCCAACCAGCCGGTCTGAATCTCCATGTGCGGCACGCGAGCGAAAGCGCCTAATCCAACAAACACTGTTATTGCAGCAGCGATAAGCAGCCAGTCCTTCCAAGTTCGGCGAAGCTCGCCTGCATTTACATCGCGCCCTTCCATGCGCGCTTCGACGTATGCGGGATCAATTCCGTAAAGTTCCGTTTCCCGCCTGGCTGCCAGCTTCCAGGAGGCGTATTCTCCCTGCGATGTCGAGCTGGTTGAAATTGCGAGCGCGCCCAATGCCATCATGATTGAGCCTCCGATCACTTCGGCATAAACGCCGGCGCTCAGCCCACGCAACTCGCGAAACACCAGTAAACCGAGCAATAATCCCCATAGCTGATTTGTGTTCGATAGCGGAATTCCCCGGCTGATGCCGACGTACTTCGTCGCATAGTTCTGAAACAGGTCGCCCACTACCCACATAAAACCGCCCAGCATGGGCCACAGCAGAATAGCCCGGTTCGCAACCAACTCGCGCCAGAACAGTCCGACACCGCCCGTAAATACCACGGCTACGATCGTCATCATCGTCAGCTCGCCGAAAGTAAAGAACGTAAGGAACGTGAGCGGGTTCATGCCGGTGATGTAAGCCTTGCGATAGGAGATGTACATCGACCCGAACATCAGCCCGGCGCCTGCGCCGCCGCAATACCGTGGAATGCGTTCCCATGTGCGGACTGAGACACGGACGCCGCCGAGATCAGCATTGCACCTAAGAAAGATAACCGTGGCCCCGCCGACTACACCCGCCTTACGAAGCCAGGTAGCTCCGTGCAATTCCCGGAACAGCAGCGTGCCCCAAAGAATCCCGATGAGACTATTCGAGTTCCATAGCGGAAACGCCAGGCTCAGTCCAATGTCCCGAACGGCAAAGATCGTTAGTGTGTTGCCCACCGCCCATAAGCAACCGGCCATCACGCCCCACAAAACGAGATGCGGTACTTGCCGCGCATCTCGGAATGTATCGCCGGTGCCGCGAACCAATGCGGGGAGACTCCAGCGCGATATGAACGCACCAAAGACCATCATGAACGAGATCACGACCGGTGAAACCGCCACCGTCACGAGCTTCGTTGGGGCTTCGGCTCCCGCCAGCCAGAGCGCCGCGGCGAGGCCACAAAATATGCCAAGCCGGTGCAGCACTCGTTGGCGCGAGAGGTCCGGAGGAGCATCACCGACGAGCCGGGGTCAATCTCATTTTCTCCCGCACTCATTCAACGATCCGGAGCAGCAATAATCCGATCAGCAGGACGACTAGCGGTACCCAGAAATGAACGTCCCGGAAGACTGCGGTCCACCAGAGCGGTCTTGCGTTTGGGGATACCTCTCCGTGCCTCTGTTGCATCCCGGGAATTATATGTTGTCCGGGACCAGAAGAGATCTATGCCTGCAAAGCCGTAACGGCTGATTCGGCGGACCTTCGCAGATAGCGATACTTTCCCAGAAACAGCGTCGCCCCGATAGCAAGCGCCATGGCCGGAAGAGCAAATCCCAGAGGCGCACGATAGGAACCGGTCAGGTCGAAGCCCGCGCCAAGTAAGTACGGGCCGGAACCGGCGCCTAGTGTATACGCCGAGAAGATGCAGCCGAATAGTGCTCCCATGGAGCGCATCCCGAAATAGCGGCTCACCAGAAATGGCATTACGTCGGCTTCTGCTCCAATCGCAAGCCCCATCAACAGCGATGCGAGATAAACCAAGCCACCTGTTGCGCCATGCCAGAGTAAGGCGACTCCGGCCATTGCTCCGCTGAAGATGACCGCGGCTATGTACGGGAGCGAAGAACTTGTCGGCCAGATAGCCGTTACCGATACGGCCGATGACGGTAGCGGCTCCAAAAAGGGATACGGCTGCTGCGGCTTGTTGACCGCCGACGCCCCGGTCGGTTAACAGAGGGGCCAGATGGGTCATGGTCCCGTTCAGGCAGGCGGAAACAGCATAGAAAATCAAGAACAACTGCCAGAAGATTCCAGTCCGAACAGCTTCGCCAAAGGTTAGACCCGGGAGCGGCGCTTTCGCTATCAGGCGATGACTCGCGGCGTCGGCGCCATCGGGCAAAAGCCCAAGTTCCTGAGGCGTTCCCCTAAGAAACCAACCAATCACAGGGGCGGCTATACAGGCCGACAGGCAAGCGAGCGCTACGTACGCCTGACGCCAGCCACCATGCTGAATGACGAACTGCGTAATCGATGGGACCATGAACGCTCCCACGCCCAGCCCTGCGCTGGCGCATCCCAAAGCCAAGCCCCGATCGCGGTCGAACCAGTTTGCGACGACGCGCGAGTAGGCGACGGGAGAGGAACCTGTTCCCGCCAGTCCAGCTCCGATATAGAGAGCATAGAGATGCCAGAGCGGAGGCTTTACGGTTGACAAAGCCAGCAGGCATCCTGACAACGTAAGTATCGATATGGTGATGACACGACGGCCTCCGAACCGGTCTACCGCGTAGCCCGTAAACGGAGACGTGACCGCCACGACGGCGTTGAGTAACAGGATCGCCAGCGAAATCGAAGCACGACTCCCGTTGAACTCTGCGGCGAGCGGCTTCGCAAAGATCCCGAAAGTGTAGATGAACATTGAGCCAATACTCAGGGATTGGCCGATTGCCGCAAGCACGACTATCCACCAGCCGCGAAATATCGGTGTAGTAGAGGAAGTCAAGATTCCTGCAAGTATACGCCGGGTGTCGGCACTCTCTTAAAATTTGACTCGAAGGGATGATCACGAGCGTCCCCCCTACACTCAAAAGAACACTTGCATGAGCGAACAAGTCTTCAACGAGCCTCGCATTGCCCTGAACCGGATTTACACAAAGATTGGCGACGGAGGCCAGACGCGCCTGGTTGGCGGGCAAAGCCGATCTAAAGCCGACCTCCGCATCGATTGCTACGGCACCGTCGATGAGTTGAATGCTTTTGTCGGCGCTGCGCGCGTGACTACGGAGGAAGCGTCGAAGCAGGCTACTCGGCTGACTGAACTCGCGACCACTTTGAAACGAGTCCAGCACGAGCTCTTCAATCTCGGCTCTATTCTTGCCACGCTTCCGGAAGACGTGCATCCGAAACAGCCGCGTGTCACAGCAGCGGAAGTTGCGCGCCTTGAAAGCGAAATTGACAGCGCTAACCAAGACCTCGCAACCACTGCGATCGTTCGTTTTGCCCGGATCCACACGCCTCGATGCCGATCTTCATATCTGCCGAACGGTGTGCCGGCGTGCCGAAAGAGCTCTCGTCGGACTCAGCTCAACCGAGTCCGTTCCGCCCGAGGCCATTCAGTACCTGAACCGCCTCAGCGACGCGTTCTTCGTTTGGAGCCGCTGGACAAACCTGGTCCTCAACACACCCGAAACGTTGTGGGAGCCGAACGAGGCAGCCGCAGGCGCCGGGAAGCCCGAATGACCGATAGCGCTGAAGAGCCCGTTTCCGCCTCGGATAGTTGGAGTGCTCTGACTGCCGGTTTTCTCGGCTGGACGCTCGATGCTTTCGACTTCTTCTTAGTTGTTTACTGCCTGACTGCGATAGGCAGAGAGTTCCATCAGTCGGATAGCGCCGTCTCGCTGTCTCTTCTGCTGACCTCGCCTTCCGTCCCGTTGGTGCTTTCATCTTTGGGTTGATGGCTGATCGTTACGGCCGTCGTTTGCCGTTGATGATCGATCTCGTGTTTTATTCCCTGGTCGAAGTGGCCACAGGGTTTGCGCCGAACTTCACGGTGTTTCTCATTCTGCGTGCCCTGTTCGGCATCGGCATGGGTGGCGAGTGGGGCGTCGGGGCTTCTCTTGCCATGGAGAAGGTGCCGGTGAAATGGCGCGGTCTGCTTTCGGGAGTTCTACAGCAGGGATACGCGCTCGGCAACATACTCGCTGCGGGCTGCTTCTTTTTCCTGTTTGAGAAGTGGGGCTGGCGGCCCTTGTTCTTCCTCGGAGGCTTGCCTGCGCTGCTTGCGTTGTTCGTGCGTATGGGCGTGAAAGAGTCGAGAGTCTGGGAGAAATCGAAAGCCGAGAGTTGGAGCGCTATTGGATCCAACTTTTCTCAACACTGGGGGCTGTTCCTTTACCTCGTGGTCCTCATGACGGGCATGAATCTTGCCTCGCACGGAACACAAGATCTGTACCCGACATTTCTCGAGCGGCACTGGCATTTCGGCGTCAAAGAGCGTGCCGCCATTACGGCGGTCTCGATGGTCGGGGCAATCATCGGAGGCCTGGTCATCGGATGGCTCTCGGACAGGATTGGACGCAAGCGCGCCTTGATTCTCTCCCTGCTTGCGGCCGTTGCGGTTGCTCCCATGTGGGCTTACGCCTCACAGGTTGCGGTCCTGGTAACGGGCGCTATCCTGATCCAGTTCTTTGTACAAGGCGCCTGGGGTGTGATTCCGGCGCATTTGAGCGAGCTCTCGCCCAACTCGATCCGGGGAATCCTTCCGGGGTTCTCTTACCAATGCGGAGCGTTACTGTCGGGAGCCGCGCCTTCGATCGAGGCGGTTCTGGCCAAACGAATCGGATACTCTCCCGCCATGGCCGCAACTGCCATCGTGGTTTTCCTCATAGCAGCGATCGCGGTTGCCTTCGGCCGGGAGAAAAAGGGCGTGGCGTTCGAATGAGCGTCCTAGATATTGATGCCCATCTTCCATAAGGCAAACGCGACCGACTGGCGAAGGTAAAGCCACTGCTGCTGGGCGGTTCTTGCCTTGCGTGCACCAGGCCGCGGCGAACCGAACACCCGGACGTTCCGGTTTTCGAGAAATGACTTGATCCGGTAAATGTGATACCCGTCACTGACCACGATGCACGAATGAAAGTTCATCCGCTGCATGATCTCGGCGGCGGCTTCAAGGCTCTGTGCTGTTGTGGCTCCTTCGGGCTCGACCAGAATTGCCTCGGAGGGCACTCCACGCTGCGTCAGATAGGCCCGCCCTACTTCGCCTTCTGTGTAGACGGGGTCGCCACCCGAACCGCCTGTTGTGAGTAGATAGGCGGCGAGACCCTGTTGATACAGAGCGAGAGCGTGATTCAACCGCGCCTGCAGGACCGGCGAGGGACGGCCGCGGTATTCGGCGGCTCCGAGTACGATGATGATGTCCGCCGGGCGAGCTTCCTCCACATCCGACTGATGTTCGATATCTCTTGCTACGCGGAACAGGTAGCCTAAGGTGAGGATCGCTAGCAGGCAAAAGAATCCTGCAATGGCGCGCTTCATGCGTCTGCTTCCAAGGGACGTTCGGCTGAATCCGGTTTAGATTCAGTCTACGCCGCCCAAGTGGTTCCTGTCATTGAATCTATGCGATTGACGAGTCTCCAGAACCCATTGCTGAAGAGCGTACGTCGCGCTGCCGGCCGGGGGAAACCGACAGAAGAGGGTTTTTACCTGGCGGAAGGTCCCCACCTGCTTGCTGAAGCGCTTCGGGGTACCTGGCATGTTGAAAAGATCCTTGGCACAGCCTCCGCTTTCGCGAAACATAAGGCGCTTCTCGAGGACGCCTACGCTGAGCAGATCGAGATATCATCAGAAGCTCTGTCCGCCATCGCCGATACGGAAACTAGTCAGGAATTGATAACTTTGTTGCGTCCGCGTGAGTGGTCGTGGGACGAACTGCTTGGCCCATCCGCGCTACTGGTGCTCCTGGATGGCATCCAAGACCCGGGCAACGCGGGCACAATTGTTCGGTCTGCGGAAGCCTTTGGAGCAACCGGTGTGGTTTTTCTGAAGGGAAGCGTACACGTCTCGAATCCAAAATTCCTAAGAGCCGCGGCCGGTTCCATCTTCAGAATGCCGTTCCTGGAGGCGGTGGACACTCGAGGCTTCCTCGAACGCGCCAGAAGCTCCGGCCTACGCTTGCGCGCGCTTACGCCGGCCGGGCGGAAGGAACTTACGGACGCAAGTCTCATTGGGCCGTTGGCTCTGGCGGTCGGCTCGGAAGGCCTGGGGCTCTCTTCCGAAATCACGGAAGCATCAGAAGCGCTGACTGTTCCCACGAGGAACGTCGAATCCCTGAATGCGGCGGTTTCGGTGTCGATAGCCTTGTTCGAGGCATTTCAACAAAGGAGGCGTGCATGAGCTTGTTTGATTTCGCTCCGCTTCCGCGTGAGGCTTCGTCCGGCAACAGCCGGCCGCTTGCCGATCGCATGCGTCCCCAGACTCTGGACGAATACATCGGCCAGGAGCATATTCTTGGCCCCGGTAAGCCGCTGCGCGCGCAAATTGAGAGCAAACGTCTTTCGTCCCTGATCTTGTGGGGCCCGCCGGGTTCGGGGAAAACCACCCTAGGGTCCCTGATTGCGAAAGCCAGCGGCTCGGAGTTCATTCCTTTCAGTGCGGTGCTGAGCGGTATCAAAGAGATCAAGGCCGTGATGGCCGATGCCGAGAAGGCGCGGCAGATCGGCCAGCCGCCGGTGTTGTTTGTGGATGAGATTCACCGCTTCAATAAAGCCCAGCAGGACGCTTTCCTGCCCTATGTGGAGCGCGGGGATGTAACACTGATCGGGGCGACTACGGAAAATCCCTCCTTCGAAGTCGTCTCCGCCCTGCTTTCGCGAACGAAGGTGTATTCGCTCCATGCGCTCTCGACCGAAGAAATCGTCACGCTCCTCCGGCGCGCGCTCAATACGGAGGACCGGGGACTCGGGCATCTTCACCTGCAAGTTCCGGACGAATTACTGGAGCAGATCGCGATCTCGTCGAGCGGAGATGCCCGTTCTGCTCTGAATACGCTCGAACTGGCAGCCGCGATGGCGCAAGGGACGGAGATCAGTCCCGAATCCGTGGCGGACGCCCTGCAGCGCAAGGTGCTGCTCTACGATAAGGGCGGCGAAGAGCACTTTAACGTTATTTCCGCTCTCCATAAATCCGTGCGTTCGAGCGATCCGGACGCAGCGCTGTATTGGCTGGCGCGCATGATGAAGGCGGGGGAGGATCGGCTGTATCTGGCCCGGCGACTGGTTCGGATGGCAATCGAAGACATCGGACTGGCCGATCCGAGGGCCATCGAGCAGGCGATAGCCTGTATGAATACCGTGAACTTCCTAGGAATACCCGAAGGAGATCAAGCGCTGGCTCAGATCACTCTTTATTTAGCCTTGGCCCCAAAGTCGGATGCGGCCTACCAGGCCTTGAACCGTGCGAACTCCACGATTGAGAATACGCCGGCATTACCGGTCCCGATGCATCTACGGAATGCCCCAACCCGGCTGATGAAAGAGATGGGGTACGCAAAAGGGTATAAGCATGCTCACCGGAGCGAAAACGCTCTCACCGATATGCGTTGCCTGCCTGAAGCCCTGGCTAATCTGACCTTCTATACCCCAAGTGATAGGGGATTCGAGGCGAAATTAGCCGAAAGGTTGGAGTGGATCAAAAAAAACCGCGAGGAAATAGTATCTCCAACCGATTAAGTATAGGTACAGCTTTTGTGTAAGCTTAAAGATCGGAGTTCTTTTTATCGTGTCCGAAAACATTTTACTCTTAGGCCGGCAACTGGACACCGCTGAGATGGCCATGAACGAACGGCGTAGATCTAGCCGTTTTCCTATCGAACGTGAAGTTCGATACAAAACCTTAAACCAACGCACCGAAATTCTTTCCGGCAGCGGCAAGACGCTGAACATCAGCAGTTCGGGTGTTCTCTTTACATCGGATCATGATCTGCCGGTGGGCACTCGCCTGGAAGTTTCGATCAGTTGGCCAGCGCAATTGAACGAGAAGTGTCTCCTGAACCTTGTAGCTCGCGGGCGCATTACCCGGCACAATCAGGGACAGCTTGCATTGCAGATCCAGCAGTATGAGTTCCGGACGCAAAGCCGCCCGGCGGTCGTTCCCCCTCGTTAACCACCGCCTCACCGTACTGACGTTCTTCGACGCGTGCGTCCGGCGCTCACCGCCGCCAGCGATAGTTGTGCCAGCTTCGATACCATGGCAGTGTTGTGCGTCGACGCTTTGCTCTCGCAGCAGCCGGCCTTAGTTTCGTTGTTCTGCTCGCCCTCCTGATCTGGCAGGGCTCATTCCGCATTTCCTATTCGCCGTCCAATTCCAGCGAAACGACTGTTCTCTGGTCCGTTTCGATCCTGATCTTCCTTCTCACGGTCCTTCTCGCGTTTCTGCTTTTCCGTGCGGGCGTGAAGGTCTACATTGACCGCCACCGGAACAAGGAAGGTTCCCGGATCCGTTCTAAGCTTCTGTTCGGCGCGCTCGTCCTGACACTTGCCCCGGCCTTGTTCTACGTTCTGTTCAGCGTCTATGTTCTGAACCGGCATCTGGACTACTGGTTCAGTAAGCCCGCCGAAAACGCGCTCCGCAAGCTCGACACTCTTTACGCGAAAGAAGCGCAGGAACGCGTGGAGGCGGAAACGGATTGGATCAGCCTTCTTCCCCAGACGCAAAAGGCCGCTTCAGGCGGGTCAGTCGACGCTGCTTTCTTTCACGATATCTGTGAACGGCACGGCATCCGGCAGTTGATTCTGACACCGCGGAATGCAGTGCCAATCCTGCTGTACCAATCGTTCGCGAAGCGCACCATTACGCTTCTCCACGCGACGGCGGATGTGAAGGATGGCGCCAGGAAGCTGGGCGTCCTTTCTGTCGCTGCAGCCATGAGCGGCGATCCCTCAGTCGGCGAGGAGGTCTCGGCGCAAGAGGACACCATCCAAAAGTTCGTAGGCGACCAGAAAAACCGGCAGCATTTCTATCAGGACACGTACTTCCGGCTGATTTGCCTCATCACGCTGTTCGTCCTGTTTTTCGCTTCCTGGTCCGCGCAGATTTTAGCCCGGCAAATCGCTGTTCCTATCTCTGCTCTGCTCGGTGCGGCGCATGAGATCAGCCGGGGCAATCTGTCGTATCGGGTGCGCGTGAATGCCATTGACGAACTTGCGACGCTCGTACGTGCTTTCAACGAAATGACCAACAAACTCGAAGGCAATGCCCGCGAGTTGGAGGCCAGGCGAAAGTTCACGGAAGCCATTCTTGAGAGTATTCCCACCGGGGTCATCTCGATCACGTCCGACGAACGGATTGAGCGTGTTAATCGGGCGCTGGCCGGCATCTTCCCGACCGAAACGACAGCGAGTGCAAAGTTGCTCGAGCATCTGTTTGCCGGAGAAGATCTTGCAGAGATCCGGTATCTGCTGAAGAGGGCTCGGCGTACGGGCGCGGCGGCGTCTCAGCTCGACATTCAGCGGCCGAATGCGGTCTTGCATCTCGCAGTCACCGTGGCCTCTCTCGAAGAGCAGCGTGGGTTTGTTCTTGTGCTCGAAGATACCAGCGATTTGCTGCGGGCCCAGAAATCGGCTGCGTGGCAGGAAGTGGCGCGCCGCATCGCTCATGAAATCAAGAATCCGCTGACTCCGATCTTGCTTTCGGCTGACCGGATTGCGCGTCAAACGGCACGTGTGTCCCTCGACCCGCATGTTCGGGCCATCATGCAGGAGTGCACCAATACCATCCAGCAAGAGGTGAACACGGTTAAGTCGCTGGTCGACGAATTTTCTCAGTTTTCGCGGTTTCCACGGGCCCAGTTGGTATCGGTTGACCTGAACGAGATTGTCGAGAGCGCGCTCTCGGTCTTCGCCGGACGCCTCGAGAACATCACGGTCTCGGTGGAACTTGCGCGAGGGATCCCGAACGTCGTGGCCGATCGCGAACAGATGAAGCGGGTGATCGTGAACCTGATCGACAACGCGGCCGAAGCGATGATCGACTCTCCCGTGCGACGGCTGTTCATCAGAACGGCTCAATCGGGACCGGAGACCGTCGAGCTGGCGGTGATCGATACGGGGACGGGCATTTCCGCAGCGGATAAGGAAAAGCTATTCCTGCCTTACTTCTCCACCAAAGGCCGAGGCACGGGGCTCGGGCTGGCGATTGTCAGCCATATCATCAAGGAGCACAACGGCCGCGTACGAGTCGAGGACAATATACCTACGGGGGTGCGATTCATTGTGGAGCTGAATACGCCTCCGGCGGCGGACGGTTTGACGCGGGAAGAAAGTGGCGTCGTTTCGGCCACGTGAAGCTCACATCGTACGCCGCAGATTGCAGCTAGTTGCCTTTAATGCCAGTACAAGGACCTAAAATTCTCATCGTGGACGATGAGGCGAGCATACGCCAGTCCCTCCGCGGCGCGCTCACGGACGAAAACTATGAATGCGCGGCGGTGAGCACGGGCCAGGCTTGCCTTGAGGAACTGACGCGCGAGTCTTACGAGGCCGTGCTCCTCGACATCTGGATGCCCGGTATCGATGGCCTCGAGACGCTCTCGCGAATTCAGGACCTGCCCGCTGATACACGCCCCGCGGTGATCATGATCTCCGGACACGGCAACATCGAAACGGCAGTTAAGGCCACTAAGCTCGGCGCCTTCGATTTTGTCGAGAAACCCCTGACGATCGACCGGGTCAGTCTAGTTCTCAAGAACGCTGTCAAACAACGGCGTACGGACCTGGAGTTGGAGCGCTTACGCGAGGACACGGGCGCTCCCGAGATCATTGGCGACAGCATTCCCATGAAGGCTTTGCGCCAGCAACTCAAGCTCATGGCGGATACCAATGGCCGCGTCCTGATCTTCGGGGAGAGTGGAACCGGCAAAGAACTGGTCGCGCGTGCGATTCACCGGGCGAGTTCACGGGCGAAAGGTCCGTTTGTAGAGGTCAACTGCGCGGCGCTTCCCGAAGACCTCATCGAAAGCGAATTGTTTGGACACCGCCGGACAAATGCGGACGGAACCGTCGATCAGAAGATCGGAAAGCTGCAAAAGGCACACGGCGGCACGTTCTTTCTGGACGAAGTGGGCGACATGAGCCTTCGTACTCAAGCCAAGGTGCTCCGCGCGCTTGATGAGCACCGGTTTGAGCCGGTCGGCGGATCCCAATTGATTCAGGTTGACGCCCGCGTGATTGCGGCGACGAATAAGAATCTTGAAAAAGAGATTGAGCGGGGCAATTTTCGCGAAGATCTCTTCTACCGCTTGAACGTTATTCCCTTCACCGTGCCTCCGTTGCGCGAAAGAGCCGAAGACATCCCGGTGCTTTCGGTACATTTCCTGCGCGAATTCACGAAAGCATATGGCCGCAAACCCAAGGAGTTGAGCGAAGAAGCCACGGCCGACCTGATGGCCTACTCGTGGCCCGGAAATGTCCGCGAGCTGCGGAATCTGATGGAGCGGATCGTGATCTTGCACCCTCAGGGCCGAATCGAGAGGCGGCATCTCCCACTCGGCAACGCGCGAAAGATGCCTGCGACCAAGTCGGATGGATTCGCCAGCCTGCAAGAGGTAAAAGAGGCGGCCGAGAGGGACTACATTCTTCGCAAACTGGAAGAAACCGGTGGCAACGTGACGCGCGCGTCGGAATTGCTTGGTCTCGAACGAAGCAACCTTCACCGCAAAATGAGAGCTCTCGGGATTGCTCCAAAAGAGTGAGCGGCCGGATAAAAGCGTCGGGCTTTTTCGATCGGGCATCTTAAAGCACGATGGCCGTGCAATCAGAACGCATTCGAAAACTGAACGAGGCCCCCGAACGCCCGGATCGCCGCTATGTTCTGTATTGGGCGCAAGCAAATCGGCGCGTCGATTCAAACCACGGCCTGCTCCATGCGGTCGAGATCGCCAATCGGCTGAACTTGCCGGTTCTCTACTACGAAGGCGTCACCTGCGTTTATCAGTACGCGAACGACCGTCTGCATACATTCCTTTTGCAAGGGGTTCCGGAAACGGCAAAACGTCTGAAGAAGGCCGGAATCGGTTACGCCTTCTATCTTCGAAGAACCCGAGACTCAAAGCCGAGCTACCTGCTTGACCTTGCGAAGGACGCGGCGGCGATTGTCACGGACGATTACCCGATCTTTATCATCCGCGAGCACAATGCGCAGATGCCAGCAAAGATCGACGTGCCGTACTATGTGGTTGATTCGAGTTGCATCGTGCCGATGCGGATCTTCGAGAAGCGGGAGTTCGCGGCTTACACAATCCGGCCCAAAATCAATCGCTTGCTGCCCACTTTTTTTCAGGCGCCCGACCCGCTGCAGGTCAAGCGACGGTATACCGCGCCAGCGCCCGCTTTCCACGTCGAAGTAACTGCGGCGAACATACCCGAACTGGTCCGGTCTTCGGAGATCGATCACTCGGTTCCACCGTCAATGTCGTTCGATGGTGGACGTCTCCAGGCCGAGAAGCTATTACGCTACTTTCTCGATCACAATCTCAAGCGCTTTGACCGGGACCGCAACCAGCCTGCCGAGCACGCCACATCTCACCTGAGTCCTTACCTTCACTTCGGGCAGATCTCTTCGCTCGAAGTTGCTCTTGCAGTAAAAGAGCATGCCGCCAAGCATCATCTGATGGCAGATGGATACCTTGAGGAGTTGATTGTCCGCCGTGAGCTGAGCTTTAACTACGTGAGCCACGTCGAAAGACCGGACCGGCTGGAAAACCTGCCGCAGTGGGCCCGCGAAACAATGGACAAACACGAGAAGGATAAGCGCGATCCGCTGTACTCGAAGGCACAAATGGAAGCGGCTGAAACGTATGACGACATTTGGAACGCCACTCAGAAGGAAATGCTGCTTCGTGGCAAGATACACGGTTACTACCGGATGTATTGGGGCAAGAAGATTCTCGAGTGGTCCCGGACCTACCAGGAAGCGGTTGACTTCATGATCGACACTCATGGTAAGTACGCTTTGGATGGGCGCGATCCCAATACGTATACGAACGTTCTCTGGTGCTTCGGACTGCACGACAGAGCATGGGGCGAACGGGCAGATTTTCGGCAAGATCCGTTATATGTCGGAAGCGAGTACGAGGCGGAAAACCAACGCGAATGCTTATATCGCCGAGATAGCGGAACTCGAACGAACCGGTAAGGATTCCTCGAGAGTTGTCTAACTAAAGTTTATGAATTGCTTACTCACAGGCGCCACTGGTTTTATCGGCCGCCGCCTTACCGATCGACTTCTTGCCGACGGTCATTCCGTCAACTACCTTGCTCGCCAGCGCAGTAACGATCTCGACAGCCGTGCGGCTTTCCACTACTGGGACCGAAAAGAGGAGCCGCGGCTTGAAAGCGTTCCGCGACTCGATGCTGTGTTCCATCTGGCCGGTGAACCTGTTGCCCAGCGTTGGACGGCGGAGGTAAAAGCGCGCATCGTGGAAAGCCGCGTAGGCGGAACGGCGAAGCTGGTGGCCGCTATCGGCAAGTTGAGATACAAGCCCTCGGTGTTTGTGTCCACTTCTGCCGTCGGCCTCTATGGGGACCGGGGCGACGAAATCCTGACGGAGCAAAGTGCACCGGGCCAGGGCTTTCTCGCTGACGTGTGCAAAGACTGGGAGCGCGAGGCGGGCCGGGCTCGCGAATTCGGGTTGCGTGTCGTACTCCTGCGGGTAGCCACAGTGCTCGGGAAGAATGGCGGCGCGCTCAAACCGATGTCCGTCCCTTTCAAACTTGGAATCGGAGGTAGGTTCGGCGACGGTAAGCAGTGGATGCCGTGGATTCATCTGGATGATCTGGTGTCGCTGTACATATTCGCGGCACAAGTCAGCGCGGCTGAAGGTCCGTTGAATGCTGCCGCTCCGGAAACTGTTACGAACGAGCAATTCACAAAGACGCTCGGAAAGGTGTTGGGCCGCCCGACGCTGATTCCCGCTCCGCGCTTTGCTCTGCGTGCCGTTCTAGGCGAACTCGCCGGCTTTGTCCTCGGTAGTCAACGGGTCATACCCGAAGCGACCGAACGCGCCGGGTTTGCATTTCAATACGGGCGTCTGGAACCGGCTCTGAGACAGATCCTGAGTTAGGTTCTCCTCATGGCAGGCAGGCTCGAATCTGCCTTAGAGCGTTCTGAGAAACGCGATGAGCGCAGCTTTGTCTTCAGCCCGCAGATTCAAGCCGAACTCGTGTCCCTTGACGGGCCAACGAGTCTGTTGCGGACCCCTGTAACCCGTCGGAGCATAATCGTCGTTCAACCGCTTTGGATCAAACCATTCTTCGAGAGTTGTCACCCAGCCTCCATGGCCGAGCGGGGAACGATACCAGACGCCGAGAAGTGATGGCACCTTGTAATATCCGGTGCCGCGCCTGCTGTCCATGGTCGCTTGTGGATCGGTCCCAACGACGACGGGGAGAATGTCGTAGCGGCGCCGGTGATCTTCCGGTACGCGAAAGCCGGCTGCCGGTGTCAGTTTGTTATTCGTGTACAGCGGCGCAGTGTGACAGCCCGCGCAGCCTTGACTGGCAAATACGCGCTCGCCGCGTCTCGTCATTTCATTCGGTTGGTTTGGATTCGCGGGCGGCTGGCGCGAGTAGAGATACAGGGCCAACGCATACAATTGCTCATCGCTGTAGCGATCCCCCATCTCTGGCTTTAGCTCTTGTGTGCCGAGAAAATGCGCAAGCGGTACAAAGCCCCCAAAGCTCGCGAGATCGTCGCCGCCTTGATTCAGGGCGGCGTAGCGCATCAGATCGGCGATGCCGCGGTGGAGCTGGAGTCCTGTGTGGTCGAGATATTTGCGATGTTCTACTCCGATCAGGTCCGGAACTTCGAGCGGGGCCTCCAGGCCGAGCCTGTGCCTCGTGATCACGCCCGGAGGACGGCCGGCAAGGAGTGCAGCGAGGCCCTTCGCGTCCAAAGGCTTCAGCCTTGACGGAAGTTCGGACGGTTTCCACGGTTTTGCGTAGAGTGATTCCAGCACCGTGCGATTCTCCGCAACGGCCGTGGTCTCGGTCTCGATATTTTCCGCAAATGCCGCGTCGAACGGGTAATTGCCTGGGCCGCCTTTCAGGACCGATCCATCCGGAAAAACGCGCGTATGACACATCGCGCAAGCTAGGATGCCGATTTCGACCTTGCCCTTTTCGCGGACGACATAACGCATGAAAGGAAGGACGCCGTCTTTGGTGAGAGGAGGGCGGACCTTCTCAAACCACGAACGGTTGCGAACATACAATTGCTCGCTGTGTATCGGGCCCGCGCCGATGCCGCCGTACCCGATCGGGGCATCGAAGACCAACTCGCCGGCACGGATCCAGTCTTCCTTTGTGCGGAGCTTTGAGGCATCCCAGATTTGACGAGGCTCCCGCCCGCGGAGCCATTCGGTATAGCCGGCCGGTTCGTGATCCGGATGGTAAACCGGGTACGACTGGTAAATGGGCCGAACTGGCATACGGTAGTAAAACTCGGAAGAAGCGTGCTTGGGAGAATATTCCGGGTGCGAAAGGGGGATCTCGACAGTGGGCATCTCGTTGTCGTCCCAGGTTTTGGGAATGTGCGGATGGAACGAATCGGAAGCCTGCCCGGAAACGACGAAGATTGTGGTTGCGACCAGCCAGAGGGTCGCAGGTGCGGCGCGCATAGGGCAGTATGGGCCGCAGTTTGTCTTGGAGAAAACGGATTAACCGAGAATTAGCGGTTAACGGTCGCTTGCCCCAGCATTCGTTCCCTGAATCCCGACAGCGCGGGGGAGGTCCAGAGGCATTGATAGCGGGGATCGGCACATACCCACGGCAGCATGGCGTCACGGGATTCAAACGCTTCTTCGAGGCAGGCGTTCGACCGGGATGCATCGCCTAGAGCAAGATAGATCCTTGCCAGACTGGCCGCTGCCGGATGTGGACGCGGCGAGCCGCTTTCGAGACGCCGCAGGATGTCGCGCGCCTGATCCAAGTTCCCCGCGCGAGCGTGCACGAATGCCAAATCTGCTAGCAAGGTCGGGTTTTCTCCCCCTAGTTGGATCGCCTTCTCGAAGGTTTTGATCGCCACTCTGTAGCTTTCCCGGCGCTCATAAACCATAGCGAGATTCCAGTGCGCCTCCGCAAAGTTCGGGTCCATATTGATCGCCGCTCGCAGCCGCGACTCGGCTTCGGCAAGGTCACCGGCGAAGAAAGGAACCATGGCGGTATGGGTGCGAATGACCAGCGACAGGGGATCGAGTTCCAGTGCCTTGGCAAACGCCTCTTCCGCTTCAGCCACCCTCTGCCGTAAAGCGAAAAAGACTCCCTCGAGATGGTACGCTTCCGCGAAACTCGGATTTAATTGCGAGGCGCGCGCGAACTCGGCCTGTCCCGATTCCCAGTCCCAATCGTGAAGGTGATGGATCCAGCCGAGTGACAGGTGGGCGTGCGCGCAACGCTCGTCAATGGCAATCGCTCGAAGGGCATTGTCCCGCGCAACGCGAAGGTGTTCCGCGGGCGACAGGTCCCCCAGCATCGCTCTCACCGTTTGAGCCTCGGAAAGCGCTCCAAGGAACCGTGCGGAGTTCGGTTCGCAAGCTAACGCATGCTGGAAACACTCCATGCTCTTCTCAAAGGCTGGCAATGTCCACTGGCTCCGGTGAAAGCGGCCTCGAAGATACGCGTGATACCCGGCCAGGCCGGGCCCACTGTCTAGCGGTTCTCTCTGGCGGAAGAGGAACGTGATCACCCAGCGCCTCTCCGACCGCCGCTGCAATCGCGATTTGAATCCCGAAGATGTCGTTTAGGGTCTCGTCGAAGGTCCGCGACCACAACTGATAGCCCGTGGTGGCATCGATCAGGCGCACATTGACGCGCAGTCGATCCTGAGCCTTCCGGATACTCCCCTCAATGACGTAGCGCGCACCGAGAACGCGGCCTATGTCCCGAATGTTTCCGCCATTTGCCTTAAAGTGGAACGCCGAAGTCCGGGCCACCACCCGCATCGATGGAATTGTGCCGAGCCTGTCGATCATCTCTTCGGTCAATCCATCCGCCAGATACTCACCGTCGGCCTCGGGTCCAATATTGACGAATGGCAGTACTGCGATCGTGCGCACAGCCTGAGCTTGCAGGGTGGCGCCGCGCACGCTGATGCATACTGCGTATGAGCCGCGTGGCAGTGCAATCAGAATAGGATCGTCTGCTCCGGCGGCCTCGTAATACGCCGCCAAACGCGAGCGGAGCTTGCTGGCCTCGACTCGAACGATTGAATCCAGACGAGGGTCGAATCCGCTTGGGCGACCGAGAGCTTCGATTCCGAGCGTGTATTCCTTGAGCTGATCTCCGCGCCCGGCCAGCGTCTCGCGAACGATGTAGCGCAACAGGGATGAGAGTCGCGGGGCGCCCGAGAACGCCGGAGTCGCAATCATCCGTTCGAGTTGCTTGCGCACGGCCTGCTCTTCGATCACGTTCAGGGGTGCCTTTCTGAAACGACACTGTACCAGAAAGGCCACTTTCACCCGGCGGGCAAACGGCTCTTCATCAGCATTCGCTTATCGGCACGGACCGACGTAAGCTGATCCCGGCCGGAGGGTGCTCTAAAGTTTCCGGGGTTGGTAGGGAGCAAGCTCGAATTGCCGACCCTGAACCGAAGCGTGGACAGCACGATCGGTTTCGATTGCGACGACTCTGCCTGCTTTAAGCTGCAACAGAAATCCACATTCCACGTTAAAGCGAACGTCCGCGGGTCCTTTGCCAGTGAGATTCACCTCTCGCGCGACACCACCCCCGACAGTTTCGCCAACGTATACATTACCTTCGACTCTCCCGAGAGCGGAGCGGAATCCGTCCTTCGTGAATTCGAAAGTGCTCAGGACTGTGTCGGCCGCCGGTTGACCATACGTGTGCGGATAGATGAAGGTGCGGTTCTCATCCTCAGTTGTGGTGATGATGATGGGCTGAAGATCTCCGTAACGTAGAGCGAACGAGCGGCTCGCGGTCATTGAGAGCCGAGGAACGGTCAAGTGCCAGGAAGCTCTGTCTGTCCGAGTGATCGCCATAAGAAGTCTCAGCTAGACGCGGCTTCACCGTAGAAGTCAGCGGTGTACCGTCATTGGTGAGCAATGGCCAGATAACGCCCCAGTGAGTCGCCTCCGGCGAGAGCTTACGCATGACCGACAGAATCCCGTCGGGCGTGACTGTGAAGTCATCGCGGAAAACAGGGCCGCTTTGACCGGGTCGGGGGCGGTACTCGAGGGCACAGCGCACCAGGGCAGGATGTACGAATGACGTAGTCCAAGTGGCTTCATAACGTGCGGTAGCCCCGGACAGCTTTACCCATTTCGCACCCTCCAAGAACGCCGGGGCGAAACTGGCGCCGTCGCTGCGGGTGAGCGCACCGTCGGACGGCCCCAAGCGTGTATCCCAGGCGGAACGGGCGAATCGGACAACACCGAGAGGCGTCCAATAGTTTCCGGAGCTTTCACCCACTTGCCCCCGCAGATTCGCCTGCATCTGCATTCCACCGGCGTTGGCGAAAGCACTGTCGTACTCGTTATCGAGCCGGAAGGCATAGCCGCCGATTTCTGAAGGTGTAGGCTGCTCCTCAATCCGGTGTTGGCGTGTTTGAAAAGCCTCCGAAAGATGGAACATCAAAGATCCGTTGTAATTGCTGTACTGGCTGGCATCCTGGTACCCAACCCGGAGCGCAGGATCGAAGTGGTTCTTAGTCACAAAGAAAGATCCGGCCCAGTCGCCGTCGGTCCGCCGCCAACGCTCGGCACTCTGAAAAGCCAGGCTGGCTGCACGCCGATATTGACCGGCAGCATCTTTGTCGCCCCGTACGAACGAACGCTCGGCCATCACCTCGTAGGCGAGCTGGTAGCCGATGTCGACCCAAACGTGATCGTCTGTCCGCCCATTCGCGGGCACTTGGCCCGAAGGATCCTGCAGCAAAAGCGTCCCTCGTGTTGCGGTCTCAACCACTCTGGTGATATCAGCGGCGCTTGGCCCGTCGTAGCCGTCCGCAATCAGCGCAAGCAGGTTCCCTCGACCAACGGCCTCTACGCTTAGAGTGTCGGGATCACTGCTCCGATCATGATAGAGAAGAAAAGGAGCGGGCGCGATGCGTTTGCTGTGGTCGGAACGCCACGCGCCTTCAATGAAAGCGACAGCGCTCTCGCGGGCAGCGAGTCCTTCTTTGACACGCAGCCACTCGCCCTTCATTGCATACGTCTGCCAGTTGTTCTGCCCTCCGCGTACGATTTTGTCGAGCGGTAATCCGAGCCCGTCTCGCCACTGCTTCCATTGTTCGGCTGGTACGAGTTTGCGGTAAAGTTCGAGACCCTCCGCAAGCGAGGCCAGGAAGAATTCGCCGTGTTCGTCGGGGATCGCTTTCTTGCCGCCTGCGATACAACGCATGGCGTGGTCCATGGCGTGGACACCGCTCGGAAGAAGGTCGCGAGCCTTCCCGGCTTTGACCAGAGTGCCTACCGCATAAGCGAAATAGGGCGTTGCATACTGATGTTCGCGATGGAGGAACGGATCTATGATGGCGCCGGACTTGTCCTGGTAGCGAACACTGAACCGGCAAAGACCCTCGAGCACGTCAAGGAAGGCGGAAGGTTGAGTCTCCAGAGGCGTCCAGGGCCGCGCGGTCAAGTGATAGCGAGGCATGGGCAGTTCCGCTCCTGATCCTCCCTGGCACAGCGCACAAATGACTACGGAAAGCCAAGCGCGGTGGAAAGGTGGCCGTCGGGCTCGCATCAGAACTCCAGCTTCATACCGAACTGGATGTTGCGGGACGGACCCGCCGCAGTCAGGCTTCCGAAAGCAAGACTGCTCGCATCCACAACCGGCGAACGAAAGTTGACGATATTTAGAATGTTGAAAAGATCGGCCTGAAATTTGAGAGTCGCTCGTTCGGTAATGGCGAACTGCTTGCGTGCGGAGAGATCCCAGATGGTTAGCCCCGGTCCTTCCACATTGCCTACGCCGCTGTCGCCGTAGCGATTGTTGTTGGCTGGTGCGAAGGCGGCAATGTTGAAGTATTGCGCGACCGTTTGTGCACTCCCGGATAATGAAACCGGGCCGCCAAGGTAATCGGCGCGCCGGGATCCGATCGAAGTCGTTCCGACAACAGTAAAGTATTGGCCGGTCTGATACCGGTTGATGCCGCTCAACTCCCAGCCTCCCAGGGTTCCTTTGACGATTGGAGATCGATTACGCGCGAACGGGATGCGATAGGTGTAAGTGAATACCAGGATGTGGCGGCGGTCGAAGCTGGTGGGCCCATAACTATAATGCCGGTCAGCCGCATTCTCCGGATTATCGCTTTCGGCACTCGAATCGGAAAGAGCCTTGGAGAATGTGTAGCTGCCAGTAAAGGTCAGGTCACCGGCGCGCTTGGTGGTGTATAGCTGCAGCGCATGATAGTTCGAGGTTGAATCCGACAGTGTTTCACGAATTGTCGAGTAACCCTTGTAAGGACGAAGAGCATTGGTAACCGACTGCTGAGAAGTCGGGAGCAGGGCATTTTGGGCGAGTAACGTGAAGAGCGGCTGGTTGATATCCGGCTGCCTGAGAAGATGTCGTCCCAGGTTGCCGACGTAAGCGCCTTCGACAAAAAGCCCGCCTCGCAGTTGTCGCTGCACACTCAGACTGAAATTCATGGTGTACGGAATCTGAAGACGGGGATCGATGGAGTAAACCGTTGAGAAGGGCGTCAGAGCGGCCGCCCGGCCGCCCGCAGGGTTGGAGAGATTTCCGTTTTCCAGCGCAACCGAGCTCAGATAAGGTGGATTGTTGATGGCGCTGAAGATGCTGTTTCCGTCCGGGTGATCGTAAAACATGCCAAAACCGCCACGAATGGAGGTCTTGTCCCCATCAGGTGAGTAAGCGAAACCAAAACGCGGCGCCCATTTGCTTTCGCCATAGTAGAGTCCGCGCGGGGCTCCCGCGGGAACCGAGAGAGCCGCTGGAGTCGTGGCGCCCGGGACGCGTCCGACTTCATCCGCGGGCACACCGTTCCCGGCTCGCACCAAACCGTTATAGCGATTCCCTGATCCCACCACGACCACGCCGGACGAAGTGACCGTGACTGCCTGTCCCGGGTAGTACAAGCTGGGATCGAAATTCGACCAGTTATTCGCCTGAGTATAGAGAGGCACGCCGTATTGGTAGCGGACACCAAACTCCACGTTGAGATGGCGTGACACCTTCCAGTTATCCTGCGCATAGCCTTCATACAGGGTGTAGCGGAAGAAGCCGACCGGGTCGTCATTGGTCTCTCCGTAGGTTCGATAGTTGCCAAGCAACGCGTCAGCCAAAGGATTGCCCGTTGAATTCGTGTTTCCTGATGTTGCGAAGGTAATGGATCCGGCGTGATTCGCTTGGCCATCCTGGTCCTTGCGGTTGCGCGTGAAATTCACGCCGGCTTTGATCGTGTGCGCCCCATGAACCCAGGTGAGATTGTCAGCACCGGAGATATCGGTGGTTGGCGAAAGGATGATGAACGTCGGTCCCTGGAAGTTGGTAAGGCCCGTTATGGAGACCGCCGGGATGCCGTTTTCGTAGGGTCCGCCGTTGAAGACCTCAGGGTAAGTGAATCCGTAAGTGCTGCGCTCCCATGTATCCCCTACCGGTTTGCGCCGCTGTTTGGTCCATGCAGCATTAAGGCGAACTTCGTTTACCAGAGTGGGTGTGAAGGTATAGGATTCGCCTATCTGATAATTACTCGCAGGGCGAACGCGATTGATGGGAATCGTGGGAAGGCCGCCAACGGGGAATGGGTCCACTAAGTTGTAGTCGTCGTGAATCCAGCGGCCGTAGAGGCTCTGCTTATCGGAGAGCGTGTAATCCAATCGGACCAGATCTTCGCGCCAATCGAAGGGATTCGCAAACTGATAGACGGCATTGTTCGAAACAGCCGAGTCATTGTATGACGTCGCCGCCTGTTTCATGCGGTTGTAGACATTCGCGATCGCCTTGCCTTCGGGAGTGATCAACGACGAAATGTTGTTCCCTGGTATGGGCGTCCGGGTGCCAGGGTAGTATACGAGCGCCGAGCCGAAGTTGCCCGCGAGCTGCGCGTTGGTAGGCAACGATGCAAGCAGCGGTGAAGCGTCCTGGCGGATCTTCTTCCATTCCTCTCCGGCGAAGACAAACAATTTGTTCTTCAGGATCGGGCCGCCAACATCCCAACCGAAATCGTTGAAGCGAAGCCGAGCCTTGGTGGGCGAGAAGAAGTTCCGGGCGTCAAGCGCGTCATTCCGGAAAAACTCGAAGGCTGCGCCGTGGAACTGATTGGTGCCGCTTCTGGTAATCACGTTGATAGCCGCTCCCGACTGGCGGCCGTACTCGGCAGAGAAATTGGAGGTCTTGATGTTGACCTCACGAATGAAATCGACACCCACGCTACTGATCTGCGTTCCGTTCGAGCCCGCATCCATATTGAAGGCGCCATCCACCATCAGGTTGTTCGTGTTGCCGCGGTTTCCGTTAATGGACTGGTTCGTAATGCTGAGACTCGTGGTCAGCGCCAACTGGTTTTCATCGAGCAAAGCGGCCCCGGGAATGAGGGAGGCCAATTGCATATAGTTACGGCCGTTTAAAGCCAGGTTCTGAACCTGCTCGGTATTTACGACGCGAGAGAGTTCGCCGGACACCGTGTTAACGGCCTCACCTGCGGCGGCGCTGACCGTTACAGCCTGGGCCGAGCTACCCGGCTGGAGTGTAAAGTCGGCCGTGATCTTACCGTCGGCTACTAGGTTATAGCTGGTTCGCTGCGCTGGCGTAAACCCATTCATCTCCACCTTGACCGTGTAGATACCCACCGGCAAGTTGATGACTTCGTAATACCCTTTCTCATCTGACGCTGTCTCTTTCGTGAGGGCTGTGCCCTCATTAACGACGGAGACGTGGGCACCCGGAACCAGGGCGCCGGAACTATCAGTGATGGTGCCCGAAAAACGGCCGAAGTTTACTTGAGCTTGGGCCGCTTGGAGGAAAAGAACAGCTCCCCAAAGGAGAAGGGAGGAACGGTGAAATCTCAAGCGGTGGACGGACGAAGTCTGCATGGGAAAGCTCGGGTTTGAAGAAAGGCGTAACCAGCTTGTCACCTTCCAGCGATTTTAGGAAGGTTAGGAACGTGTCTAACGGGCGTCTATGTCACTGAAAAGAATGGGTCGCGGCGGACATTCTGTGACAAACGGTTTGGTCGGGGTGTGATAGACTCACTCAACGAAGCCACGGCCCGTTGGATTGAGCAAACCAAACACCCCAAAACAGGAGGGCATTTGGGAAGAACTTACCCTCCGCGCTCCAGTCATCCGCCAGGAAGTGGCAAGGATCGTCCGAAGTCCCCTTTTTAAGAGCAGCCGTCGCAGCCAGGAATTTCTGAATCACATAGCAGAGAGGGCGCTGGCTGGCTCGCCAAACGAATTGAAAGAGCGGCTCATCGGGGCGGCGCTCTTCGGACGCGCGACCGACTACGATACCGGATCAGACTCGATTGTCCGGGTAGTGGCCAACGAGACCAGGCGGCGACTCGTCCAGTTTTACTCGGACGACAAAGTCCCGAGCGGCGTTCGTGTTGAACTTCCTCCGGGAACGTATGTTCCATCCTTCCAGTTTTCTCTGGCCGCTGAAGCGCCTGGACCGGTGTCCGTCCCGCCCGCGATTCCGGTCGAACCGGCGAAGACGCGCGATGATCCCCGCCGGAAGCCAATCGTTCGCTGGTTGATCACCGTTGCCGGCATTTTGCTGATCCTCTGCTGCGTTTTGACCTTCCAGAACGCGAACCTCCGAAGGCAAGCGGAGCATACGGACAGGCCGGCTCTGCGCGTACTTCCCTGGTCATCGCTCTTCGAGCCGGGGAGGAAAACGCGTCTTATCCTGGCAGACACCAGCGTGGGTGGTATTCAAAATCTCCTCCAGCGGAAGTTGTCGCTTGAGGATTACCTGAACAAAAAGTACATACCGGATGTGCCGTTGCCATCGGAGGAGAAGAGATTCCTCGAGTTCCTGATTGGAAGCCAATACACGAGCGCGTCGTACGCCTCAGTAGCAATCCGAATCACAAACTTTGCCCAGCAGAACTCTGCAGCGGTGAACGTTTCGTACGCCCGCGACATTTCAATGCGAACCGTAGAGAGCGGGGATAATCTCATCATTTTGGGAACGGCACGGGCGAATCCCTGGGTCCAGTTGTTCGAGGACCGGCTTAATTTCCGCTTTCAGTTTTCGAACGGAGGGCACGAGCCGAGATTTCTCAATCAGTCGCCTCGGCCAGGAGAGCAGAAAGAGTATATCCCCGGGGTTGGTCTGCCCTCCTTCGGCGAATCGTACGGGCATATTGCTTTTCTGCCTTCCTCGTATGGAAGCGGTTCGGTTTTACTGATTGCGGGAAGCAGCTCGCTTGCAACCGAAAGTGCGGGAGAACTGGTGACGAATCTTCCCCGGCTTCAGGGGGAACTGGGGAAAATCGGCCTCAGGTCCGGATCACAGCCGCATGGGTTCGAGTTGCTGACCGAGGTAACGCATATAGCCGGGACGCCCACCCGCTCAAAGGTCGTCGCTCTCCGCTTGTCACGCGAGTAGCTGCGAAACTGGCCTGAAAGCAACGGAGGCCGGAACTGTTACAATCTAGACGTACAGTTATGGCAATCCCCAATGTAAAGCGTTTTCGGCCGTTTTGCCCGACCTGCAACGAGAACTTCTCGTTGATGGCTGTTCTGCCGAAGGATATGGACGTTAACAGCTACCTGGCAGATGCGGTGGCCCGTCACGACCACAAGGCCTTCCAGGAAGCAAAGCAACAAACCTTCAAGGTCCGCGTCGGTCAGCAGAAGCAGAAAAAGGCGAAGTAGTCGCCCAAATTCTCCGGTTCAAAGGCTCGCCCGTCCGTCTATTCAGCGGATCGGCGGGCCTTTACTATTTTCATGGCCTTTGTGGCGGCCACGGCTACATCAGGATCTTTGTCGCCCGTCATTTTCTCGAGTACCGGCACCTCGTCTTCAGTTCCCGCGTCGGCCAAAACCGAACACAACGCCAGCTTCTGGTCCTTTGAACCTTGCGGAATCATGGGAATCAGAGCAGTCCGCACCTCGGGCCGCCTAGCCAACTCCACCAGGTAAGCCGCCGCGGTATCGGAACGGGATTTCAACGCCAGATTGTCAAATAAAAAGGGCAGCGGGCTGTACTCGCTCGTGTCCACCTTGCCCTGTTCCGCCAAGGCGAATGCGGCTGCGAGATGGATTCGAGAATCCGTGTTCTGCTCGTTGTAAGCGCGTTCGAGGACCGGGTAATCCTCAGGTTCGCGGATACGCCCCAGGCCTTCCAGGGCGGAGGCTCTCAATTCCACGTCGGTGTCGCCGGCATATTTCTGGAAAACAGGCCGGTCTCCGCTGATGCCCAGCATCGCAAGCGACTCCAGTGCCGCCCGCCGGACTTTCATCGACCGTGCGCTGGACAAGGCTGCTCGAACGTCCGGCGCCCCATCCAGGCTGCGCAGCTTTCCGATCGTTTCGAGAGCAGTGATCTTGACGCGTTCATCCAGGTCGCGCGCCGGTCCACCGAGAGCTGCGCCCGCTGCCGGATCTTTGATCTTCTGCAGCGCAACCAGGCATTCCATAATCAAGCCGCTGTCTCGATGCCGCAATGCGCCGGTGAGCGCCGGGACCGCGGAACGTGCCCGGAGAATTCCGGCGGCACGCGCAGCGTTCGTCTTTACATCGACGTTGGCTGGACCGCTAATCTCGTCTGCGAGAGCATCGGAAATCTCAGGCCGCACAGAAATAGAACGGTCGATCACCTGGTCGTTGCGGCTGGCGAAGACAGATTTAGCCTGCCGAACTCCGCGGGTGACAGGCGCCGTGAGCCCTTTCGCCACGTACCCGGGAACGTAGAAATTCACCAGTCCGTCTGTGGCCCGGATCTGTACCTCGGGGTCGGCGTCCTTCGTGGCTTTGACCAGCGGAGCCAGGCTGTCCTCCCCGCCGATGCGTACGATCGCCTTTACGGCTTCAAGCCGCACCTCAGCGCTCGGATTCGAGAGGTAAGCGCTTAGGGACGGGATAGCGGCTGCATCCCGTTTCCCAAGGTCACGGATGCGGGAGATCCGTTGCTTTGGCGACAGGCCATCATTGTTCTGTCCGGCCAGGAGAAGGCAGGTTAGTACGGCGCACGCCGCTAAGCGCGAGGATAGACGCATATTGGGAAGGTAGCCGTCCTTAGCGGACGACTTCAACGGAAATCTTGTGTGGAATCAGGCCGGCTTCGTAACCCAGGTCCAGCAACTTCTGTGCTGCGCGGGGCACTACTTCTCCACCGTCAATCGTTGCCTGATTCACGTACATCCCGACAAACTGTTCGGCTAGCGCCGGATCCAGGTCCCTTGCGAACTGCATGGCGTAGTTGAGCGCCTCTTCCCTGTGATCCAGCGAATATTGAATGCTTTCCCGAAGTAATCGCGAACACTCGGCTTGCACTTCAGGCGACAGATTGCGCCGCATTGCATTTGCACCGAGGGGTAAGGGCAGGTCGTAGGTCGACTTGAACCACTTCCCAAGGTCGATGACGTTGTGCAAACCACCAAATCCGTAAGTCAACTGGCCCTCGTGGATAACCAGACCGCCGTCCACCTCGTGATCGCGAACTGCGTCGAGTATCTTATCGAACGGAATCACGACGTGCTCGAAGTCGGGTTGGAACAGCTTGAGTGCCAAAAAGGCGGTGGTCATGGTTCCCGGCACCGCGATCCGTTTGCCTTTGATTTCCTCGGGAGTGAAAAGGCGCGAACTGACGACAATCGGTCCGTATCCATCACCTACGCTCGAGCCGCTGGCCATCAGGACATACTTGTCGGCGACGTAAGGATAAGCGTGATACGAGATCGCGGTTATCTCGTACTGACCTTCGGTTGCTTTCTTGTTGAGCGACTCGATGTCTTCGAGAACATGGCGGAATGCGACCAGCTTGGACCGCACTTTTTTTGTCGCCAACCCGTAAAACATGAATGCATCATCTGAGTCCGGACTGTGAGCGCAGACGATCTCCGTTACTGCAGAAGAGCTCATAGAATTTCTCTTTAAATTCGAGAAACCCTAGTGTAGCAAACGATTTACGGTCCTTTAGAGCTCGCTTCTGACGCGGATGAGCAACGGCATGCAGATCACGAAGGTCAGCTTCTAAACGCTCCAGATTGACCCGGCATTCCTCCCGGTTCCGGCGCATCGCTGCAATCTCGAGGGCCTGTGCGGAAACCCGTGCGCACTCCGCATGGAGGGTGCCGAGCGATCCTTTTAGCGTGTGAGCAACCTTCGCCAGCGAGTCGAAGTTGTTCGTATTCATGCAATCCTGCATCTCCCGAATCTGCGATTCGGATTCATCCAGAAAAAGCCCGATGATCTCGTCCAGGAGTTCGCGACTGTCCCTAAGAGTTCGCTGAAGCTCTGGAGATCGAAAATGACTGAGTTCTCCGTAGTCTCTGCCCCGGATGCGCAGCCGGTTCGGAGCGAGCTGAAGCGAGAGTTGCTCAATGGTCTTGGCGAAGAGGGCAGGCTCGAAGTGGTCCGGCAGGAGAGCGTCGGCACATCCGTTCTGTTGGCCATCTACGCAGATCTGTGTCTCCGTCAACGCCGCTTGAACACAGCAGGATGGCGGTGCGAGTCCCCGGTGCGGCGGTCCTGCTCCATCTGCCGCAGATTCGACGCGAACGCGGCGAGATCTTCCGCGGGCGTGTGCTCCGGCAAAAGCACTGCATCGAATCGCTGCAGCCCTAAGGCTTCGCCGGCCTCGGCCATATTCTCAAGCGGCAGCACGGCGTGACTGCCCTTTTCGAGGAGATTCGAGATGCGGTTTAACTCGGCCGAATCGTCGTGGATTACGATGACTCGCAGCTTACTCATACTGCCACCCCCTCAGAGTGGTTAGAAACTGTACACAAATTTACAACCAGATGCGGCAAAATTCCGGCAAGAACCGCTTGCGGACAGAAATCGCCACTCAGCCTGAGCGACTTTGCCTCCGAATCCGCACTACACATACAGCATGTTGTATACTCTCGATTTAGTGGGGGTGTGCCTTCCCTAGTCTCACGACTCGCACCGACACAACACAACAAATAGCTCGGCCGCACGCGTTTGTTTCCGGCCTCCAGCGTCTTTCTCGAAATCTTTTCAATTGTTTTTTTCCGGACGACTGCCGTCTCTGTGAGCAGCCTCTCCAGACCGTTTCCCGGGTCCCTGTCTGCCCCACCTGTCTGGCTCTTCCCCAGCCGCTTGAGGCTGAGTTTTTCTGCTTAGGGTGCCGCACGCCGTTCTCCTCGGCCTTCGCGCTTGGGTGAGGACGGGTTTTGCTCTTTGTGCCGCGACGGGCTGGTGGGCTTCGACGCCGCTTATTCGTTCGGAAGTTATGAGGGCGCGCTGCGGAAGCTGATTCACCTCTTCAAATACGCCAAAGTGGAGAGCCTGGCGGGCCCTCTAAGCCGTTTCCTCTCGACTGCCGTTCCGCTCGATGTCGAGTTCGACCTCGTGATTGCGATGCCCATGCACTGGCGCAAGGAGTGGGAGCGCGGCTTCAATCAAGCGGCGCTGCTGGCCGGCCCGATCGCCCGGCGTTACGGTCTGAAACTGGGGACGAATTTGCGGCGGCAACGATATACCGTCGCGCAAGCCAGTCTGACGGAAGCACAACGGCGAAAAAATCTGGACAAATCGTTCTGTGTAAAGCGTCCGGCAGAAATTTCCGGAAAGCGGGTCCTGCTGATTGACGACGTGTTCACAACCGGGACGACGCTGCGAACTGCGGCAGAGGCTTTGAAGGCCGCTGGAGCTGCCCACGTGAGTGCTTTGACGCTTGCCAGGGTGGATCGCCGGCTGGAAGCGGACGTGCGCGATTCCCGCGCTGGTGCCCGCGGACACAACTTTTCCGACCAGCGATAGTTTCCGAGCGGAATCAGATTTCGCTTCGTCTTTGACCGGCTCCAAACAAAGGTTGGGGACGGTTGAAGTGGGAGTGAACTGAAGCTTACTAAATAACGTTTTGGGAGAGCGTGTCCGATGCCAATTCAGGATCGACTTCACAAGCCCGTCCTCGTGCTTAACGCCAGCTACGAACCAATCAATATCTGCGCCGCCCGCCGGGCATTGGTTCTGATATTGAAAGGTGTCGCGTCTGCGGAAGAAATTGCGCCCACCCAGATCCATTCGGCACGCCGTTCTCTGCACGTGCCTTCGGTCATCCGGCTGCTGGAATACCGGCGGATTCCCCACCAGACGCGGGCTCTATCGCGCAAGAACATACTGATGCGCGACCGGTACACATGCCAGTACTGCCACCGCATTCTGCCTTCGGGCGAAATGACGCTCGATCACGTCATCCCGCGGTCCCGGGCCGGGGAGACTACCTGGGAGAACCTGGTCGCCTGCTGCCACACCTGTAACAACCGGAAGGGCAGCAGAACTCCTGACGAAGCCGGAATGAAACTACTCCGGCCGCCGCGGCCTTTCAGCCTTCATACCAGCCGCCATCTGATGCGCTTGTTGGGTCGAAGTGACGATCAGTGGCGCAAATATCTCTTTTATTCCGACTAAGCGATTGCCCCGGCCCCTCAATGCGTTTGGGTTGCCTTGGGCGCAAATTCCTGGACGGAAGGATTGTTGTTCGTTTCAAGACGGTCGTGCCCAAACCAGATGGCGGCAATGATCAGCGAGAGAACAAGAATGAGAATGGTTAACGCTCTGCCGTCCAGACAGGGCATGTTGCTTCCCCGCGGCGGCTTTCCGGCAGTTTTACGCTTACTACTCATCCTTGACCGAGCATAACGAATCCAAGAGCAGCCAGTGACGCGCGGAAATCCTCAGAAACTCGTGCTACATTCATCCCCAACTAAACAATGATTCACTTCGCCTCGCTTATCACGACTGAAATTTGCCATCGTTTGCGGTTTCTTCGGCCTCTTGGCGGTGGGAAGGGCACAACCGCCACAGCAGGCTCCCTTCGTCACTCATTCCCTAAAGCCCAATGTGTACTGGGTAGAAGGCGGGGGCGGAAACTCGGGAGTGCTCGTCGGGGCGAACGAAGTGATCGTTATCGACGCTAAAACGACGCCGGCCGGCGGTAAAGAACTCCTGGACGCAATTGCCAAGATCACCCCCAAGCCGGTTACGACAGTGATCCTGACGCACAGCGATGGAGATCATGTGAACGGACTAGCCGCCTTCCCGAGCGGCGTGAAAGTGATCGCTCACGAAAACAACAAGAAAGAGCAGGAAGCGGCGCTCGCCAAGGGTGGGCGCGGTGCCCCACCGGCCGACCATCTTCCGAACCAGGTGGTCACAAAGAACAAAGAATCGCTCACCGTTGGCGGATTTGCTCTGGAACTGTACCACTGGGGACCGGCACACACCAGCGGTGACCTGGTCGTTCTTCTACCGCAAGAAAAGATCGTGTTCACGGGCGACATCATCGCCGCAAATCGTCCGGAGCCTCTCATTCACCTCGAAAAGAATGGATCTTCCGAGGGATGGATCCAAACCGCGAAAGGCACGGCGGCCCTGGATGCGACAGTCTTTATTCCGGGACACGGAGAGCCTCAGACCAAAGCGGATATTGACGCCCGAATCAGCAAAGCCGAGGCCAAACGGGCCAAAATCCTGGAATTGATCTCCCAAGGTAAAACACTTGACGAAATCAAATCCGCTTTAGGCGAGCCGGCCACAACGGCTAGCGGAAATGGTCCCAACTTCCCTACATTTACGGAAGTCGTGTACCGGGAATCGGGCAAGAAGTAGCGGTTCGGCTGTTCGAAACAGCCCTACGCTAAACTGAAGTCTTCGGGCCGTGGCGCAGCCTGGCTAGCGCGCTTGCTTGGGGTGCAAGAGGTCCCGGGTTCAAATCCCGGCGGCCCGACCAAAGCGAAGTATTTATTTACTTGCTTGGGATTCAAGACTCAAAACCCTCTTTAGAAAACTAATCTGGTCTGGCTCTACGCCGTTGCGCTGCAGCTTCGGCTCTGGCCTCCGGCGCTGCCTGCATACGATCGAGTAACTGCGAAAGTTGCTGCTCTCGAAAGCCCGGGCTTACACTCGCGGTTAGAGCAGATGCTCCATTACAAACAGATATCGACATGGATCAGAATTCAACCTCGCGGCGGAAACTAATCAAGAATCTGGCCGTGGCCACAAGCGTTGCCGGAAGCCCGGCGCAGACGACCGCTTCCGCGAAGCCCAACATTCTTTACCTGCATTCGCATGACACGGGCCGCTACATCCAGCCGTATGGATATCCGGTGCGCACGCCCAATCTGCAAAAGCTAGCGGGAGAGAGCGTTCTGTTTCGACAGGCGTTCGATGCCGCCCCGACCTGCTCGCCCAGCCGAGCGGCGCTTTTGACCGGGCAGTGCCCGCATAAGAATGGGATGCTCGGGCTTGCTCACCGAGGGTTCTCGCTAAATAACTACGAGCAACACCTGCTGCATTGGCTGCGCCCGCATGGTTACCGGTCCACTCTGATTGGCGTTCAGCACATTGCAAAAGATCCGGCCACGATCGGCTATGACGAGATTGTGCCGACGAAAAGCAACAACGTGGCGGACGTCGCCCCGGCAGCCGTCAGATTCCTGAATGAGAAGCCGAAGCAGCCCTTCTTTCTGGACGTGGGATTCCACGAGACGCATCGTGAATTTCCCAAGCCCGGGCCGCGACAGGACCCCCGGTTTACTGAACCGCCAAGCCCTATTGTCGACCGTCCAGAAACTCGGGCAGACATGGCCGCGTTTGCTGCGTCGGCAGAGGCTTTGGATAACGGAGTGGGCGCCGTGCTGGCAGCCCTTGAATCGGCAGACCTTGCGAGAAACACGCTCGTGATCTCAACCACCGATCACGGCATTGCCTTTCCCGCCATGAAGTGCAATCTTACTGTCCACGGTACATCGGTGTACCTGATGCTAAGAGGCCCTGGCGGTTTCAGCGGCGGCAAGGTTTGCGACGCCATGGTTTCACAGATGGACCTCTATCCCACCATCTGCGAGTTGTTGAACATCGAAAAACCGGATTGGCTGGAAGGGAAATCGCTGTTCCCGCTGATACGGGGAGAGGCGTCGAGTATTCACGACGAACTGTTTGCCGAGGTGAATTACCACGCCGCCTACGAGCCCAAGCGCGCCGTCCGGACCCAACGCTATAACTACATCCGGCACTACGGCGATAAGCACACTCCGGTGCTGCCCAACTGTGACGACGGCCTAAGTAAAAATGTCTGGCTAAAGAGCGGCTGGCGAGACACGATTGTGCCCAGGGAGTTACTCTTCGACAGTGTTCTGGACCCGAACGAATCCCGCAACCTGGCGTCCGACCCCGCCTACAGTTCCACGTTGGCCGACATGCGGAGAAGGCTCGATTCCTGGATGGAGCGAACGAGCGACCCTCTCCTACACGGCCCCGTTAAGGCACCTAGAGGTGCGGTCGTGAACGATCCGAACGGAACATCTCCGCAGGAGCCGGTGATACCGGCAACAGTCTAGTCTCGTTAGAAAGTAATCTTCGCGGCCAACTGAACAATACGAGCGGGGAACGTACTGCTGATCACCCCCGCTTGGCCGGTGCCGATCGAGCTATTCGGCAGGTTGAAATTCGCGTGATTAAACGCATTGAACCACTCGCCGCGAATGTCCAACCCGAACCGCTCCATGATGGAGAAGTGACGCACGAGCCCGAGATCCACGTTGAAGTAAGCGGGTCCGGTCAGGATACCGGTGCCGGAATTGCCAAAGGTGAACTGAGCAGGCGCCGGAAAGGCGCTTGTGTCGAACCAGTGATCGATGGTCTGTTGGCCCGCGGGCAGGTTCCCACTTCGCAATTCTATTCGGACGCTGTGTTCCGCCGCCCGCTGAGTTCGACACGTTCGTTCCCAGAAGCGGAGTGAAGTACCCACCGCTTTGTGCGCTCCAGATACCATTGATGGTCCAATCTCCCAGGACATAGGCGAGTGGTCCGTCGCGCAAGTACGTCCGATGCCGGCCGAACGGCAGATCATACACGTGATTGACCGAGAGAACGTGCCGGAATGAATCCGGTGTGGGACCCCAGTTGCAGGCGATGCAGAAGTATTCTGGATGTCGCTGTTACCACCGCCATTCGGATTACCGGCATCAGACAGGTAACTCGAGTAAGTATAGGAAGCACCAAATGTAAGTCCGCGGCTAAATCGCTTTTCGAGATGCACCTGGAGCGATTGGTATTTAGAATCACCGGCATTGGTCCTGTAAGCAACATTCACAAGATTCGGATTGATCGTGTAATAAGGCCGGCGCGGGCCCTGTGCTCCCGGACCGGGTAGCGACTCGTTCAAATTGAGACTATTGACCAGGATCCGCTCACCCCGCGTGGCGACATATCCGACGTTCAAAACCATATCGGACATCAACTGCCGCTGGATACCAAAGCTCCACTGCAGGATCTCGGTCTGGCGAAGGCTCATGTCCCAAACGTTCGGACTGCCCGTGGACAAAGCTGCCTGATTCGTAATGTCAGGCTGGACGGGAATCGGAAGACCCTGGCTAAGCGTAGAGACCGGCGCTGCCGTGATATCGGTGGTGATCGTTTGTGCGAAATAGTAAGGCAGGTTCTTGTAGAGCTGCGCGCCGCCCGCGTACATGTCCACATAAGAAATGCCAAACCCTGACCGCAAGATCGTCTTTCGATCGGACGTTAGAGCGTAAGCCAAGCCCACGCGCGGAGCTGGCGTGTTGTAGTCCGTATTGCGAAGTGTTCTACTATTTCCGTTGAGACCCGCGACGAGCAATTGACCGGTGCGGATATCGAGGTTCGCCCAATGATTGTGAACATCATAGGGGGGCGCATTCAATTCCCAGCGGAAACCGAGATCGATCGTCAGGCGCTCTGTCGCACGCCACGTGTCCTGCACAAACGGAGCAAACTGCCACATGCGCATGCCGAAGGTGCCGTTGAGAATGTTGCGGCTGGCGGCGTCCGTCGCTCCCAAAGCGAAATCGGCTAGCGCCGACTGGGAGCTGGTACTGCCAATCTGCCGTGTGAACTGGCCGTTGAAGTCAAACGTTCCTCTTGTCGGAAACGCGGAGAAACCGTTGAAACGGTGACGCAGGAACAGCGCGCCGAACTTAATTGTGTGTGAGCCTTGGATGCGTGTGAGAGTCGAATCAAGCTGGAAGGTAGCGGTGTGGCTGTTTTCCGGATAAGTCGAGTTGTCTCCAAGCTGGGTGTAGCCGGAGATGGTGAAAGCCGGCAGACCGCCGGATCGATTGTTGATATTGATTCCGGGTATTCCCAATGCAGTCGCGGTATTGAAGGACGCGTCGAGGGGAGTGATGTCGGCCTTCCACCGGATCACCGCGAAATGAGCTTGCAGGACCGTATTCGCATTGAACGTCCTCGAGTATCCCAAGGTCGCCGACTGAGTCAGGAGGGGAGTTGTTGTTCCGTTGGTTCCGGTGGCGAGGTAGGGGCCAATCGGAATGGCGGAGTTCGCGGGCGAAAGTATCGTACCGGGCACAACCTGATTGCTGTTGTCGTAGCTATAACGGAAAAACAAACGGTCTGAGGCGCCGAGGTTCTGATCCAGACGCACATCAAACTGATCGGTTTGCTGCGTGAGGGCCGGGTTCGCCGTGTAGTTGTTCGTCGCTCCGGGCGAAGTTGGCGCAGGTAGCAGGCTGAAGAGGCGCACGGCCGCCGGATCGAGAAGAGCCAAAGGAATCTGATTGTTTGCGAACGGGACACGCACGCGCGTTCCACCTTGCAGCACCGTGGCATACGGATTGTAGATTGTGGTGCCAAGAGCGCCGAAGTTTCCCGTCGTCACCATCTGCTGCTGAGCCAGAGTCGGGATCGTCGAGGTGAACGTCTGGGGCTGGGTCAAGCGAATGCCCTGATAATCGCCGAAGAAGAATGTTTTGTTCCGGATGATCGGGCCGCCGATCGTGGCGCCGAACTCATTGCGGCGAAAACCCGGTCGAGCCGTACCGTTGCGATTATTGAAGAAGGTATTCGCGTTCAACTTGTCGTTGCGCAGAAATTCCCACAACGCACCATGGAACTCGTTTGTGCCCGATTTAGTCGCGACCTCCGTCACCGCTCCGGCTGCCTCTCCATACTCCGCCGTGAAGTTGCTGGTCATCACGCGATACTCCTGAATCGCATCCACCACAGGGACCATGATGAGGGTGTTCAGCCAAAGATTGCGGTTGTAAACGCCATCGACGAGATAGCTGTTACCGGCTGCCAAAGCTCCGTTGACGCTGTAGTTTGCTCCTCCGCGCATGGCATACGGACTGCCGCCTTCCGCCAGATTGGACGCGGAGCCGACATGCGCTCCGGGCGTCAGCAGAACCAGGTCCGTGAAGTCGCGGCTAACCAGCGGAAGCGCTACCATCTGGCGGCTGTCCACAAGCGAGGAAACTTCGGCGCTCTGCGATTGCAGAAGCGGCGTGGCTGCTGTTACGGAAACCGTTTGGGTCTGGCTACCCAGGGAAATCTGCACATCCACTTGCAACCGGCTAGCTGTCGTAAGTTCAAGACCTGAACGCTCGAGCCTTTCGAAGCCGGGCTTCACCACGGCAACCGAGTAGGCGCCCGTGGGCAAAGCGGACGCAACGTATTCGCCACTTGCGTTCGTTCCGACAGTGCGCGTGAACTGTGTGGAAACATTAGTGACCGTAACCTGCGCGTCCGAAACGGAGGCACCAGATTGATCGGTCACGGTGCCAAGAATAGTGGCTGTGCCTTGCGCACTCAAAACAGATGTTGCAAGCAGGCAAAAGAGTCCCGCTGTCACTAATCGATTCATGAACTGCCTCAAAAGAAAGAGTTATTCATACTGTAGCGATATTGGTCTCAGATTTCAGGCGGTTGGTACCACGCGAAGAGTCTGGCTTTCAGCCGCGAGACGGTGGCCGCGTAATCCGGTTCGAGGGCCAAGTTGTGCATCTCGTTTTCATCAGTACTCAAGTCGTATAGCTCGGCAATGTCGTGGGTCCAGAACGTGTATTTGAGGTTTCCTTCGCGCAGCATGTACTTGGCGTGCGGGTTCCCCAGGTTGTACTCCGCGAACACGGGATCACCGGCTGGCGTGTTGGGATTGCGAACCTGTTCGACAAAGCTACGGCCATCGAGAGGCGAGGAAACGGGAACGCCGGCATAGCTCGGCTAGCGTGGGCAGGAGTGAGACCTGGCTGAGCGGGGCATCGCAAACACCGGGCCGCGAGACTCCAGGGGCACGTATCAATAGTGGAACGCCGCATGAACCCTCGTAGAACTCGAACTTCTGCCACAGACCGCGTTCGCCAAGCATCTCTCCGTGGTCGGAAGTGTAAATGACGATTGTGTTCTCTTCCAAGCCCAGCTCATGCAGAGCGTGAAGAACACCTCCTGCACAGTCGTCCATCTGGGCGAGATTCGCGTAGTAATACGCGATCCTTTTCTGTGCCTCGCTCCGGTTGCGCAGTTCAGGGGTTGGAGTATTGTTTTGAATCGAATCGCGAACCTCGGCCGGCGCATGGGCCAGGTCGACTTTACCCCAGGTGTCCGGAAGACGCATGTCTTCGGCGCGGAACATCCGGGCAAAGCGCTCCGCCGGCATGAACGGGTCGTGGGGTTTCAAGAAAGACGCGATGAGAAAGAAGGGCTGCTCCTCCGATCGGAATCGCCGCAGAAAGCGAACCGATTCGCGCGCGACAAAACTCTCGAAGTGATCCCGTTCAGGAATCTTCGATACGCGGCCGGTGGCCACAGATCCTTCACGCCCGTCTGGTTCGCGATCGCCTTTCCAGGGATCTCCGAAGTCGCGCCAAAGGTCATCGATTTCAGGCAGGCCAGAACCGGAATTCGCGCGGCCAAGTTCATCTGCGTACAGCTTCGTCTTGGGACCGAGATATTGAAACCAATCGTTGAAGTCGAGGTGGTAATCGAAGCCATGTGTCTGAGCGTCTACGAAATGCATTTTGCCGATCAGGCTCGTCAGGTACCCTGCGCGGCTAAAGTGATGCGCAATCGTCTTGTGTGCGGGCGGCAGCGGAGTCGAATTATTGAGCGATTGATGATGATGCGTGTAGAGCCCGGTCAGGAGCGAGGCACGGGACGGCGTGCACACGGGATTGGTGCAATAAGCGCTGTTGAAGCGAACCGCCGTTCCGGCAAGAGAATCGAGATTGGGGGTCTTCGCGACGGGATCACCGGCTGCGCCCAGGCAACTGCGCTTGTGCTGATCGGACATGATGAGCAGCACGTTCGGAGGCCGGCTCCTTGCCTGTGCGCGGCAGAGTGCCCGCCCGGATATAGAGGAGCCAATTGTCCCCGCGAGCAACTGTCTTCGTGTCATGGGTCAATCTTACGATTGAAAGCCTATGGCTTAGATCCGAAGAGAATAGACGGACCTGATTTGTTCGAAAACCTTGCTAGGGTGCGAAGTAGCCGGAAAGATCAAGGATCAGGTGTGTCGCTTCAGAAGCAAAAGCGTTTACAAAACCATTCGTAGTTGGAACTAACGCCATGTTGGACGTTACGACCCCATCAGGGGCGTTAAGCACTGATGCGTTCGGCTTCGAATCTCCTCCATCTCCCCACAACGATAGATACAACAGCGAACTTGGCGGAACCACGGTCGAGTTCAACACAAAAGACTTCGCGCTGGACAAGTTACCGCAAGGCGTATTCGCAGCTTGTATTAGCGTTGTGGCGTTCGGCTGCAGGCCACCGCCTAAGGTACGCGAGTCATAGATTCTGCAGGGGCTGGTGGTATACAACGAGAGCCCATCGTTCCCAGCCGGCGCGAAATAGCCGTTGATATCGAGAATGAATTCGGTTTCTCCGGTCACGAATACCGAAATGTCCCCACCATCGCCTGCCGGTACGATAGCCGAGTTTGCGGTGATGCTACCCGTAGTTGCATTCAATGTGGACACGAGGGGGCGTGTGCGACCGCTTGGCCAGGTAGTCAAATAGTCAAGACGACCGCTTGGAACGACCGTGTAGTTCAGTGAATAAGCTTGAGCCTCCGGTGGCACACCGCAGTTGCCGGACAAAATAGGAAGGCGGCGCTCCTGTCCGGAAGACAATGCGGGCGCACCGAGTACTCCGGAAGTTCCTCGGGTATCCACAAGCCGGCATGGAGTCATGGGATAGAAGGCGAGAGCAGTCATGTCGGAATCCGGAACGAAGTAACCATTGATGTCGATCACGAGATCGGTTGCATCAGTTGAAAACACGCTGATCGCACCGTTACTGCCTGCCGGTATGATGGCGGCATTTGCCTTGGTGCGTCCGTCATATGAATTCAGCAGTGAGGCCACGGGCCGGGCTTGTCCCGTCGGAAATACGGTGATGTAGTCGAGCGTCCGCTGAGGAACAACCGTGAAATTCATTGAATACGCTTGAGCGGTCGCCGGTATACCGCAAGGTGAATCCGGTATGGGGAAATCGCGAACACCCTGAGCCGCTAATTGGGGCGTGCCGAATGAGCCCAGCGATTCACGGGTATCGGCAATACGGCAGGGAGTTACCGGAACGAAACGCAAGGGCGCTGTCCAAGTTACCGAAGATCGCAGGGTTGTGACTGTCGATGCGCCAGGCAAACGTGAGGGGAATCCTCGATAACGGGATGATGTTGCCCGGGAAAGGCGCACCATTCGCTGGTTGGGTGCTTGTGTATGGGTCACGCAAGATGCCGTTGAAGGTGCTGAAATCGCCATACCATTCGCTTGTCGTCGGAACATATGCTTTCGCGTAAATTCCAGGAGCAAGTTCGAGCGAGCCACAGAACTCCTGGTTGACAAAACTCGGGGCCGGCAATTGGGATCGCAGAGTACTATAAGTGCTCAACGACATGTTTCCCACTACGAGGCGATCGCCACTCGCACTTGTATTAGACACGTAATACACGGAGTCGAACGGAACAGCCGTCGAGGGCCAAGGCAAGCAGGAACCGGTGCTCTGCCCACTTGCTTGTGCACCGGCAAAAAGACAACAGACAGCGAGAGCGATCCAGCTCGACCCGCCTCTTCCGCTGTTCCATAAAAAGCGGGATTTCGGGACACAACCAGCCCTTGGGACAAGAATCTGCATGGGCAATCTATCTCCTGTATCTATCGGCAGCGCCTCCTGTCCGCTTGAATGAATTTTGAAATTGCTGTAGTCTTTTCGGTTAACGGATTATTGGAATGGTTCCATGCTCTTGCTCTGCAGCCGGAGTTCATGCTCTTGGGACATCGATCTACACTTTGGGCGGTCGAATGCCTGAGGTCTGGAGAGCCACAAGCATTTGGATTTATAGTGCCGACCCTGCAATCGATCGAGAGGATTAACTATGACTGCTGGAATACAGAATCTTAAGCATGTGGTGGTGCTCATGATGGAGAATCGCTCCTTCGACCATATGTTGGGATCACTGCGGGCGGACGACCCGCGGATCAACGGTTTGACGGGAGGAGAAAGTAACCTCGACACGACGAACGAACCCGCGCCGGTAAAGCCTTTGGCGGAATTTCAGTCACAGCTCGATCCCGATCCAAACCATCATTTCCAGGCGGTTCACCAGCAGATCTTCGACGGCGGCTCCATCGACAAGCCGGTCATGAGCGGTTTCGTAAAAAGTTATTTCGCCGAGCGCAAGGATCTGGACCATTCGCGCAAGATCATGTATTACTTCCCGAAAGAGAAGTTGCCCGTGTTGACCGGTCTCGCGAGAAACTTCGCGGTTTTCAACGGCTGGTTTTCTTCTATACCTGGGCCGACGCTGTGCAATCGGGCGTTCGCACATTACGGAACGTCTTTCGGGCAGGTGAGCATGGACGTCTTCTATTACCACACGGAGCCGCTCAGTATCTATCAGCGCCTTGTGAATGCAAACCACGCAGCCAAGCTCTATTACTTCGACGAAGCAAGTTCCACGATGGAAGTGGTCAATCTGCTACAGAATCAACCGCAGTTATTCGGCACTTACAATCAGTTTCTCGAGGATTGTAAGTCCGGGAAATTACCGCAATATAGCTTCGTCGAACCCAACTACACCGATCACGAAGATGCGGGCGGCGAACAGATTGCGTGCGACCAGCATCCGGATCATGACGTTCAACATGGAGAACTCTTTATCGCCCAGGTCTACAACGCAATCCGCGCGAATCCTGACCTTTGGAAGAGCACGGCGATTCTGGTTGTTTACGACGAACACGGCGGAATCTATGACCACGTTGCTCCGCCATCCTGCCCGAAAGATGGATTCAAAGCAACACCGGATCAGACCGGCGTGCCGGGCTTAACTTTCGAGTTCGACCGCTTAGGCGTGCGGGTTCCGGCTATTCTCATTTCGCCCTGGGTCGCCAAGGGCACCGTGATACCCGGTCCTGGCGAGCCCGGCGGACGGACCTTCGAACACGCCTCCATCCCGCGGACCGTCACCAAGTTCTTCCTTGGAGATTATCCCGAAGCAACCCGTCGCGAGCGAATGGCCGATACTTTCCTCGATCTGTTGTCCGACACAATGCGGCCCGACTCCGATTGCCCGGTGTTCAACTTTTAGGAGCAAACGTCATGTCAAACGTGATTAAAGTTCCAAAGCCGGAACGAACTGCGTATAATCCGGACCGACCTCTCGAAAAGAATCTGCTGATCTATGCGCAGGTCCGGCATTTCAAGGAGGCGGAGGCGCAATTACCGGAGCATCAGCAAACAGGTATCGATATCAATTCGATAAAGACGGAAGGACAGGCCAGCCGCTACATCAGGCAAGTGACGCGTGCCCTTCACGAAAGCGGCGGAAGGGCTGCCCGGAAGACCGAGGTTGGCCGGTGAGACTATCGATGGCCCTTGCGGCATCCGTCCTTTTCTCGAGTCCGCTGCTAGCGCAGGAAACTTCGTTGGGTGCCGATTTTCGAAAAGAAGGCGAGCGATTCGGGGAAAGCTGCGGAGCTTTTAAGCTGGTCAATTGCGCTCAGTTGTTGTTCACTGACCACCCACTGCACATTGCCGTTGGCAGCCTCGCTCCGCTCAACGGCTTTGGAAGCGGCATCGCTTTCACCGCACACTACACACCGAACGAAACCTGGCGCCTCTTTTGGAACGCGGATGCCATTGCTACTCCCAACGGATCATGGCGTGCCGGAGGCTACATGAGCGCTGTTCTTATCCGTCGGCCGAAGATCACGATTGGAACGGGTTCCCCAGGCAATAACAAGCCGAGCCTGACCCTACCGGAGATGCCGGTCTTTCACGCCTACGTTCAGAACACATCTCTGAACACGATTTCGTATTACGGCTTAGGACAAGCTACAACAACGAGCCACACGCTTTTCGGCATGAGCGAGGCGATCGTGGGTGGGAACGTGGTTTGGCCGGTCACGGGTAGATTGAACATGTCGTTGCTCGGAGAAGCCAATGGGCGTTTCTCATCCATTCGCGCGAGCCATCAAACGGGCGAAGTCTCAATCGAGCAGACGAACACCGAACGTCACCGCACCTGGCTTATCCATTCAGCCGGGCTACGCTCAATTCGCTCAGGGAATTCGCATCCGTCCCAGCCTGGCGAACGGGTACGTCCGTCTGGACTACACAGCGAGTTTTCAGGAATGGGTGGCGAGCAACTCTACTTACTCGTTTCGTCGCTTCAAGGCGGATCTCTCGCACCAGTTTCCCTTGTATCGAAGTACCCGTTCTCTGTTGCCCAGGGAATTCAACGGACCCGACACGTGCTCATCAGACCCGAACTCACTCGGCTGCCCACCGGTCAGCCGCAATCTGGAGGGTAGCTTCGGAGTGAGGCTTCTCTACACCACCTCCTATACGTCGGCGGGGAGCGTAGTTCCTTTTTACCTGGACCCGACCATTGGCGGATCGGACCTAAACGGAACCACGCTGCTGCCAAGCTTCGCCGATTACCGCTTCCGAGGTCCCAACATGTTAGTGCTGCGGGGCAGCTTCGAACATTCGATTTATAAGTGGCCAATCGGGGCGAAGTTCATGGTTGATGGCGGGCGCGTGGCGCTACGGCCCGGTCTTCTGGGGTTCAACCATCTTGTCCACAGCTACGCAGCCGGTCTGACCGTGCGGGCGGGAGGGCTCCCGGTGATCGATCTGCTATTTGCGTGGGGCGGCGGCGAAAGCACCCATACTCTTGCTAACGTAAGCACCTCGCTCTTGGGCGGCACCGCTCGGCCCAGTTTGTACTGATCGGAGCGCTCAGCAGACCGGGCTCAGATCCACTTGGGGAGATAAAACGGGACCTCACTCGCTTGATAACCCAGGTATTGCCTGCCGTAGCTGGCTGCTAACCGGCGTTCTCAAAAGCCGAGCCTAACACCAGATACGCAGTGCTCACCAGGTTGTAAGTGAGCAGGTTGGTCGAAACCCGAGGATTGGACCACAGGACCGGCAGCGGAGCAACATTCAGCGGATCTCTGCTTAGCCGGAAGGCTCCGCGAATCCGGATCGCACTTCCTTTTGATGCAGCGGTATACCGGAATTGCCACAGAGCAAAGAGAGCAAGGACCGGACCTCACACGCGTTTATTTCAAGCAACAGAGACGTCGGCTGCCTTTCCGGCTCCGATATTTTGATCTTCGATGACTAGACTTGGCAACTTCCGGATTGCCCGTGCCCGCGCACAACTCGGGAAACTAGACAGCATGATCACTAAATCCTTGTGACTGATCGGGAGTCCCAGTTATCGAGCCGCAGCTGTTAGATTTGTTGCGCTTGCCTAGACTATCTTCAGTGTGAGCGAAGAACCCGATTACAAGGCGAGGTTCACCAAGATGATGGCCGCGTATGCCGGACCTGTTCGACGCTTGTGCTCAGTTTACGCACGTGCCCCCGCCGACAGGGAAGACTTGTTTCAGGAAATTTTCCTGGGTTTATGGCATTCCTTGCCAACGTTCCGTGGTGAATCAAGCGAACGCACCTGGATCTATCGCATCGCTCACAATGTGGCGTTAACGTGGCAAATACGGAATAGGCGGCACCAATCCCGGCATACGACATTGGATGACACCGCGCCTCTAGAGATCAACGCCGTGGACCTGCGTCGAGTGGAGATGGAACGAGCTTTGGGGCAACTTAAGCCCGCAGACCGTAGCCTGACGCTCTTGTGGCTTGAGGGTCTGACCGCAACGGAGATCGAGGAAGTGACAGGTGTCCAAGCCGCCACCGTAGCGGTCCGGCTGGGCCGTATTCGCAAGCAACTAACTCTCACGGAGCTTAAAACATGAATCCGGACCCGTTACAAGAACTTTGGATTTCACAGCAAACAATAAAAGAGGAAATTCTAATGAATTCGATTGAGGCGGTATTGGAGGATGATCGAATCTTCCAGAAGAAAGAGCGTTGGATAAACATTTGGTCCACAGCAATTCTCTTCGTACTGCTACCGGTACTACTCTGGTTTGCGGCTATTGGCAAGACTCCGATTGTGCGCGCTGGATACGCTCTGATGGCCGTAGGCGTCGCAATCATGGTTTTCGCGGCTTGGGTGTTCAATAATTGGGCTCGTCAATCACTGGCAGGGCCAGTGGACACGAGATCACAATTGCAGAAGGCTGCCTTTCTCTTGTCTCGCCAGTCGAGCCTAGTAAGGAGTTCGCCGATCTGGGGGGCGCCTATGTTTTTGGGAGGTGCTCTGATAGGGTTGTGGACCTACCAGCAGCGCGGACCCATGGGCGGATCCGTCGTGTGGCTGCTCCTCGCAGTGGCTTGGTTAGCCTTGACGCTCGGTTGCGTTAGGAAGGCCAGAGATGTCGAGAAGACGAAGGCGAGGATGGAGGAGTTGTTGAGGGATCTGGGATAAGGCTCTCCTCTCTAACGGGAGAACCTGACGAGCATCGAAATCTGCTTCGTGATAGTTTTACGTTCCGTGTAGCTCCTAGATTGTCGGGAACCTGGAAAGTAGCCGGTTAGCAAGGCGGTCTCGGTAGTTCTGTCCAGATCGCCCGTTATCTGGTACAAGGGACAGCGCTCCGCAGTCCGGTAGCCCGCGTTCCTTGTCTATCTCAACATTTCCAATTGCTGCAAAATTTGCTTCGGCCTCATCGCTGGGTCGTAGCCGACCAGCTCAAAGCGAACACTACCCGTTCGGTCGACAGCCCATGTCCGCGGTACTCCTTCTACTCCGACCATTTTGTCTACTTCCGCGGAAGACACTCCAACGACGGGGAAGGTGTAATGTTGCCGTTTCACAAATCGGCCAACCCATGTAAAGTCCTCGTCGACACTCACCGTCAGCACTTGTATGTCTTTACGATCTTTCAATTGGTCGAAGATGGTCTGCACATTCGGCAACTCGTCTTGGCATGGACGGCACCACGTAGCCCAAACATTTATCAGCGTCGTCTTGCCTTTTAGATCTTCGCTTGTCCAAACTCTCCCGCTCGTATCGACTCCATGGAAAGCCGTAAGCGGCTTGTTCATTGCGGTCCATGGGGAGCGGTCTTGAGTAGTTGGTGGCAGGCTTTGATCTATCCTCGCGATTGTGAACTTCCAAGCGTTGAATCCTTCCTCACTTCCGCCTAACTCCTTCCAAAGTTGACGGGCGTGAGTTTCCGCAGACGAATCCTCGGGATACTCTCGAAACGCCTCCGAGTAATAAAGCAGCGCATCCGGCTTACGGCCTTCCGACTTAGCGAGAACGGCAGCATCCTCCAGGTACAGGTGTTTGAGGCGGACAGAGATTCCCGGATGCTCACCAACATAAGTCCTCATCTCATTCATCGCGGATTCCGCAACGTCGAACTCTTTCAGGTCTATCGCAAGAAAGACTTCCAGGCCAAAGTTGTGAAAGAGCCCCTGGGCAAACACTTCCATAAACTCTCTGGCGGCGGAAGGATTGTCGCTCTCCGCCTGCTTGTCTTTCCGAACGGCCTCTTGCGTTAACTGAAGACACTGCTCCGGGCGAATCCTTCTCTCACTCCAGATCTCAGCTACCGTGGCCTCGAAAGGCACAAACATGAATCCTTTGAAAGGGTGCTCTTTTGCCACTCTTAGAAGAGTGTCGCCGGTCTCCTCCAACTGCTGGTTTGGTGTTGATTTTAGTCTGACGAGCCACCTGAGTCGCGCCAGCCATGCGTGCGGGTTGTCTGGCCAGTGCTGTACCCACTGAGCAGAAGCTTGCTCGACTTCCCGGTCGAATGCAAGCCGCTGTTCGGGGGAGGCATTTGCCGGAGGCAGCCCGTGAGTTTTGAACCAGGCCTTTTCCTCCTGCTCGTAATCTTTGAACGGGCTCTCCTGGGCAAACAGGATCGCTCCCAGCACCGTAAGAACCGCTAATCCAATTCGCATCACGGTCCTATCAAGACTATAACCGGCAAGCCGCGAGAACAATCCTCCGAGGCTGAAAGCAAGTACTACCGATGGATGTCTGCCATCTCGCCGTCGTGAACGAATGCCGAGAACGCGGCCGCAAGCTGTAAATGGCGATTAACGCTTCTTTCTCACAAGCCGGCGGCCCTTTTTGATCACGCCGGGTGTATTCGAAAACGCCTGTTCCACAAGCGCGATCTGCTGATCGTTGTGGTCTTTGTGCGCACCAGTTGCGGGGCTCGCGGCAGCCGGACGGCCCACATACCGGAGCTGACGCTTCGTAGCGCCGCGGCCGATCAGAGACTGAATCTGTTCTTCAACGAAATACCAGGCGCCCATGTTCTCGGGCTCTTCCTGAACCCAGAACAGTTCAGCGGCATCGGAGTAACGCCGCATCACATCCGTCAGCCGTTGCAGCGGGAACGGATACAGTTGCTCCACCCGGATGATCGCGATGTCCGTTCTGCCTAGTTCTTCGCGCTTGTTGACGAGGTCGTAATACACTTTGCCCGAGCAAAGAAGGATCCGGCGAACGCTATTGCCCAGGTATTGCGAATCGCCAATGATTTCCTGGAACGTGCCGCTGGTTAAATCTTCCAAACGTGATGCCGCTTTCGGATACCGCAGCAGGAACTTCGGCGTGAAGATCACGAGCGGCTTGCGGATACCGCGGCGGTCATTTCCGCCGTACATCTGGCGGCGGAGCAGATGGAAATACTGCGCGGCGGTCGTGCAATTGCAGACCTGTATGTTGTTCTCAGCGCATAGCTGCAGGAAGCGTTCGATGCGAGCGCTTGAGTGCTCGGGGCCTTGGCCTTCATGCCCGTGAGGCAACAGAAGCACAAGCCCGCTCGGCTGGTTCCACTTCGACTCCGCGGAAACCAGGAACTGGTCGATGATAATCTGCGCGCCGTTTGCGAAATCTCCGAACTGCGCTTCCCAGAGAACCAGGGTCAAAGGATCGGCGACACTATAGCCGAACTCGAAGCCCATGGTGGCGTATTCACTTAGTAGACTGTCGACCAGCTCAAACCGCGCCTGGTTCGGACTGAGATGCTTCAGCGCGACATACCCTTCACCCGTCTCGTAGTCAGAGAACTGAAGGTGCCGCTGGGTGAACGTTCCGCGCGAGACATCTTCACCGGTCAGGCGGACAGGAGTGCCTTCAAGCACAAGACTTCCGAACGCCAGAGTCTCGGCAAAACCCCAATCGATGGGAGCGCCTTTCAGAATCTCTTTCCGCTTTTCGACAAGGCCTTTCAGCTTCGGATGAAGATTGAAGCCTTCGGGCACGCTTGTACAGGAATCCACAATCCGGGCAACGGTCGATTCGTCGACCGCTGTTGATGGAAGCGGCTGGTGAACTTCCTCGTAAGAAACGTCCGCGAACTCCTCGATGACGAAGTCCTCGCGGCGCTTCTTAGCCTGTTCGTAGGTTTCGTTGAGCTTGTTGCGGAAGACACTACGTATGTTGGCAACGCCGTCCTTGTCCAGGAGTTTCTCGCGTGTCAGGCGTTCAGCGTACTGGGTGGCAACCGTTGGGGTCGCCTTGATCTTCCGGTACATCACCGGCTGCGTGTAGCTTGGATCGTCAGACTCGTTGTGGCCCTGGCGGCGGTAACCGATCACGTCGATGACTACGTCGCGGTGAAAATGTCTTCGGTAGTCGTAGGCGATCTGCGTCACGCGAAGACAGGCTTCGGGATCGTCCGCATTGACGTGGAAAATAGGCGCCTGCACCGCAAGAGCAACGTCGGTGCTGTAAACGCTGCTGCGGCTGTCAAGCGGATTCGTGGTGAAGCCGATCTGGTTATTCGTTACGATGTGGACCGTTCCGCCCGTGCTGTACCCCTCGAGCTGCGAGAGCTGCAGAACCTCGGCAACGATGCCCTGGCCGATCAGCGCTGCATCACCGTGAATCAGTACCGGGATGACGCGCTCGCGCTTCGTATCGCCGGCACGATCCTGCTTGGGCCGGACCAGGCCTTGCACGACCGGATCCACAGCTTCTAGGTGGCTCGGATTGAAAGCAACGGAGACAAGGATCTCCTTGCCCTTGGTCGAACGATGGATTCCGCTCGCGCCCAAGTGATACTTCACGTCGCCGGAACCCTGGACACTCTCGGGATCGGGTTCGCCTTCGAACTCCGAAAAGACCTGAGCCATCGACTTGCCGATCACATTGGCAAGAACATTGAGCCGGCCCCGATGGGCCATTCCGATCACGGCCTCGAGCGAATCATCGTTCGCGGCGCGCTCGAGTAATTCGTCTAAAACTACAATCGTGCTTTCCAGTCCCTCAAGACCAAAGCGCTTTTGTCCCACGAAGCGGGTCTGGAGGAAATGCTCGAACTCTTCGGCCTGGATAAGCCGGTTCAGAATCCGGCGGCGTACAGATTCATCGAGTTTCCAGGCATTTGTCGAGGCCTCCATGTACTCCTGCAGCCATTGCTTCTGGGCAGGATCCTGGATGTGCATATACTCGACGCCGATCGATCCGCAGTAAGTAGCGCGGAGGCGGTCGAGAATTTCGCGAAGCGTCTCAAACGCCTGCATGTACGATGCGATACCGCCGCTCGGAGCCTTAACGGCGCCTGCAAGAAACGGGCGGTCTAAATCCCAGATCGAGAGCCCGTAAGAAGCGGGATCCAACTCCGGATGGTAAGCGGGATCGCTGCCAAGAGGATTCGTGTTTGCGAGAAGATGGCCGCGGATCCGGTAGGAATTAATCAGTTGGATGACGGCAGCCTCTTTGGCCACATCGGCATTCACCTGCGCGTAGCGGTTCGGCGAAATCTGCTGATCCGCCTGCCACCGGATGGGCATGTACGGGATCTTCAGATCGCGGAATATTTCTTCGTAGAAGCCGTCTTCGCCTTGTAGAAACTGTTGCAGCTTGGCGAGGAATGCTCCCGACTCTGCGCCCTGAATGATGCGGTGATCGTAGGTGCAGGTAATCATCAGCACCTTACTCAAGCCGAGTAAGGCGCGGGTCTCTTCGCTGGCGCCGGCAAACTCTGCCGGGAAGTCGATGGCGCCCGTTGCAACGATCGCACCCTGGCCGGGGACCAGGCGCGGCACGGAGCCGAGTGTCCCAACGGTTCCTGGATTCGTAAGCGAGATGCTGGTGCCCTGGAAATCGGCAATCTGCAGTTTGTTTGTGCGCGCACGGGCAACGATGTCGTCGTAAGCGGCGGCAAACTGCGCGAAATTCATGCCGTTTGCGTTCTTGATATTCGGAACCATCAGGGAACGGCCGCCATCTTTGCCTGCGACGTCCACCGCCAGTCCGATGTTCACCTGGGTGCGCAGCACCCGGAAGGGTTGGCCTTCATTCTCAGCGAAGGCATGGTTCAAAGACGGATTCGACTTCAGTGCTTTGACAATCGCCCAGGCGATCAGGTGCGTGAAGCTGAGCTTGCTTTTGCCTTGCAACGCCCGCTGTTTGTTGATCAGGTTGCGATTCTCTTCAACGACCCGAACGGGTACCTGCCGCTGAGACGTAGCTGTCGGAATAGACAGGCTGGCGGTCATGTTCTCCACAATCCGGGCAGCGACACCCCGGAGCGGAATCAACTGATCGCTTGCGCCAACTGCTTTCCCGTCCTGCTTCGCGGGCGCAGGCGAGGCAGTTCTGGTGATTTCGGCAACTCCCGGTGCAGCCGCGGGTCCCGGCGTTTCGACCGACCGGGGAGCAGATTCCTGGGGAGCGGGTGTGGGTTGCGGAGGATCACCCCGAGGCGGTTCGCCGGTCGATGGTTCGCGCTCCGGCGTGACAGGTGCTGGCGGTTCTTTCGCTGGCGGTACTTCAACGGGCGGATCTTGTTGCGAGAATGGCGGCCCCGACGGAACGCCCGGCTCCGAAAGAACAACCGTTCCATTCAGCTTTGCCGCCGGCTCGGACGAGGTGGGCAGTTCTTCCACCGCAGCCGCCGTATTGCCATTCGCAGGCGAAGAGGGCTCCGCACCCTGATTGAACAAATCGACCCAGCCCCGGTCGACACTCCCTCTATCGAATTGATACTGATGAAAAAGTTCTTCTTCTAGCCAGCTATTTATGCCCGACGCGGGGTCTTGTACTTGCGCCATTTTGATTTGGTCAGATCTACGTTAATCGAAAGCTCAGGAGCGGGTCCGCCAGACGCACCACTCCAGTCTTAATTGATCCGTGAATCTTATTGTAACGAATTAAACAGCCAATCCCGCCCGTCTAAGTGCATTCCTCAGATTGAGGATGCACCGAAGTGGGCTTCAGACGAACCGGCGAACGAAGAACCAGGCGGTCAGCGCCCAGGCGTAGACAAGGATCGCGATTCGGGCGTGATCTGCGTTCATGCGCTTTACCGCGATTGCTCCGATATAACCACCCAGAATGCCGGCTATCAGCATGGGCACGCCCGAGGAGTAAACCAGTGCCCCACGCCAGGCAAACAGAATCACAGCCAGGATGTTGATCACGCAACTGCAAACCATTCGTAACCCGCTGGCCGAGTGCACAGTCAGGCTGCTTGCCACCAGGTAGAGGGCAATCATGAGAACTCCCATGCCCGCCCCGAAGTAGCCGCCGTATATCGAAATGATCGTCTGTCCGATCAGCAGGACACCCAGGGATTCAGCACCGTGGTGCTTCACGGCGAACCTACGTATCCAGGGAGCGATGGTAAACACGAACGCTGCGATGAACAAAAGCCAGGGCACGAGGGTCGAGAAGGTGGCGTTTGACGTACTGAGCAGCAGGATTCCCCCAATACCTGACCCGATAAAGCTGACCAGGGACATTAAGAGCAGAAATCGCCGGTTGGTCTCGCGCACCGTGTCGCGGTAAACCCAGGCCGAGGCGACCGACCCGGGCAGGAGGACGAGTGACGCTGTGGCATTCGCCTGCACGGGCGCTATACCGGCGAACAGCAACGCCGGGAACGCGAGAAACGTTCCACCACCGGCAAGCGCATTCGATGCGCCTCCCAGAAAAGCGGCTGCCAACAGGATGAAAAAGACGAGCGGAGAATGGGTCAAATAAACCTACTGACGAAGGAGAGCAACGATGTCATCCACAGTGATAACGCCGATCACATGTTGGTCTCTGTCAATGACGGGAAGCGCTAACAGATTATAACGGTCGAACATCTCCGCCACCCGATCCTGCTTTTCCTCGAGAGGAACACAGAGCAATGGATCCGAGGCGTAGTCCCTGAGCGGGGCAGATCCGGGCGCGAAAAACAACCTCGCAATGGGAACAGCGCACTTCAGGCGGCCGCCCTCATCAACAAGGAAAACGTTGTGAAGATATTCGACGCTCTCTTCGTCCTTCTTAAGAGCGGCGAGAGCGTCGGCTACCGTGGCGTTTTCCGGGAGGCTCAGGAAGCTCGTGTTCATCAGTCCGCCGGCGCTATCGTCGGAGAACTCGAGCAACTCCTCCACGTCTTCCTTCTCTTCAGGCCTCATCTCATGGAGAATTTCTTCCGACCGCTCATCTTCCATTTCGTTGAGCAGGTCGGCGGCTTCGGACGGCTCCATTTCCTCGAGAATGTCCGCTGCTTTCTCCGCTTTCATTGACTCGATAATGCGCATCTGCATATCGGGTTCAACTTCCGTCAACAGTTCGGCCGCGGACTCGTTGTCCATGGTATTGAACAGCGCCTGTCTGTCCTCGTGGCCGAGTTCTTCGACGATGTCCGCCAGATCCGCCGGATGCATGTTTTCGAGCAGCTTGTTCGAGATGTTCAGACGAACCCGGCGCTGCGGATCGGCCTCGAGGATATTGCAGAATTCCCAGCGAATGGAGTTGGTCGGAATCCGGTTTTGCATTTTCCGGATGAGTTGCGGAGGAACGAAGCCCTGCAGAACTCGCCGGAGAATCGAGCGCAGGCCGATATCGATTTCAAGGATGTGGAGTACGTCGTGATCGTTCTCCCGCTCCCGCAGAAAAGTGACGTCGTTCACTCGGACCACCTTGCGCCCGTGCGCATCAATGATTTGCTGGTCGAGCAAGTCCCGAACCATTCGGAGCATGTACTCGTCCGAGTGATAGGGCGTGAGACTCTCGTTATTGAGATGTATACCTTCTGCCGTAATCTCACGTATCTGGTCGTAGCGGATGCTCAGCCATCCGGGACCGGCGCCGACAAGGTAGCGGTCGAGGCGAACGGGATCGATCAGGGGAACAAGGGCGGCATCCCGAAGTGTGCCGATTAGCCGGCCCTTCAGGTCGAATACTCGTACGCCGATCAGCTCCGACAAGTAGAGAAATTCTTCCGTCATTCTTCCCCAGAACGCGCACCCAGATGCTTACGCTGCCCCATCTTAACCCGAATCTCGAAGCATGAGCGACCCGATCCACAGCACGCCTTCAGCCGACTCGCTCAGCCTGTATGACTTCTTTGGAAAGGGCGGCATTCTGTCGCGTTCCCACCCTAATTACGAGTATCGGCCGGGCCAATACGAGATGGCTCGTGCGGTTGAATCCGCGTTACGAAATCGTGAACATCTGATCGTCGAGGCAGGAACGGGAACGGGCAAGACGCTCGCTTACCTGATTCCTTCCCTCCTCTCCGGAAAACGCGTTGTGATCTCGACCGGCACCAAGAATCTTCAGGAACAACTGTTCTTCAAGGACGTCGCCTTCCTCCAGACACTCTTCAGCTCGCCGCTTCCGGTCTGCTACATGAAAGGCCGATCGAATTATCTGTGCCGCCAGAAAGTCTACGATGCGGAGCGCGAACCCATACTTCACGGCCTGGAAGAAGTTCGAGAGTTTAAGTTAATTCGCGATTGGGAAGGGACCACCGCAACGGGGGATCGTAGTGAACTACGCGAGATCCCGGAAAACAGCACGCTCTGGCCGAAGCTGGATGCTCGCAGCGACATGTGCACCGGATCGAAGTGCAAGCAGTTCGACCGGTGTTTCATCACTGAGATGCACCGCCAGGCCGCCCAAAGCAACATCATCATCGTGAACCATCACCTGTTCTTCGCAGATCTCGCGGTGCGAAACCAGGCTTTCGGCGCACTCATTCCCGAGTATTCGGCCGTTATCTTCGACGAGGCGCATGAGATTGAAGATATCGCCGGCCAGTACTTCGGCATCAGCGTCAGCAATGTGCAATTCCAGCACCTGGTCCGCGATGTGGCGGATATCTCGCGGCAGAAGATGTTTTCCACACCGGAGTTAGACCGCAGCCTGATCCAGCTTGGTGATCGCGCCGAAGCGTTTTTCCAGTTGTTCCCTCGCGAGGGCCGCCAGGCATTCAACGGCCACGCGGCGTTTCTCGAAGAACACAACGACGCCTACCGCGAACTGATATTCGCGATTGACTTACTCTGTGGGCATCTGGAGATGGCGGGAGGCAACGTGGAGTCCGCTGTGCCGCTTGTCCGCCGGGCGAAGCTTTTGGCGCAGGCTCTTCAGTTTTGGATTGAAGTCCACGACTCGGCTTACGTCTATTGGACGGAGAGGCGGCTCCGAAGCGTCTCGTTACAGGCCATCCCCATCGACGTCTCGCGCGCTTTAGCCGCTCGCTTATTCGACGCCGTTCCTTCCGTGGTTCTGACTTCGGCAACCCTCACCGTCGCAGGATCGTTTGAGTACGCGCAAACGCGCCTTGGGCTGCCTTCTGCGAAAACTCTGATCCTTGAAAGTCAATACGATTACGCGAAGCAGGTGCTTCTGTACGTGCCTCCACAGATGCCCGACCCGCGTAGCGGAGGCTTCCTGGAATCAGCCGCAAAAGAGATTGGAGAACTGGTCAATGCTTCCCGCGGGCGCGCTTTTGTTTTATTCACGAGCTACGCGCAGATGCGGCAAATCTATGACCTGCTGAAGCACGTGCTCGATTATCCTCTGTTTCTGCAAGGTGAAGCCCCGCGTAACGCGCTTATTGAAGCGTACCGATCCACCCCCGGCGCCGTTCTCTTCGGTACCTCGAGCTTTTGGCAGGGCGTCGACGTTCAAGGCGAGCAACTCAGTTGCGTGATCATCGACCGTTTACCCTTTGCGGTTCCTTCGGATCCGGTCATCGCGGCGCGATCGGAAGATATCCGGAAGGCTGGCGGCGATGCGTTTTACGAGTACCAGGTTCCTCAAGCGGCGTTGACGCTGAAGCAGGGATTCGGCCGATTGATACGCAGCACCTCAGATCGCGGAGTACTCGCATTGCTGGATAATAGAATCGTGAAACAGCGTTACGGAAGAGTGTTTTTCCAGAGCCTGCCCGCCTATCGCCTGACCTCGAAACTAAAAGACGTTCAAGAGTTCTTCCATGTTTGAGATCTGCGTGGAACACACGTTTGCGGCTGGACATGCACTCCGGAATTATCACGGCAAGTGCGAGAACGTGCACGGCCACAACTATCGCGTGCAGGTAGCAGTGGAAGGGGCCGAACTCGATGAGAATGGCCTGCTATACGATTTTGCGGAACTAAAAAAACAACTCCGGGCGACAAGCGAGTATCTGGATCATCAGTTCATCAACGATCTGGTGCCGTTTGTCGAAATCAACCCCTCGGCTGAGAACATTGCGAAGTTCTTCTGTGACGAAATTCAGAAGACTCTCGCTTCTGCGCTGATTTCTTACGTTCGGGTATGGGAAACCGATACATCGTTTGCGACGTACCGGCCACGAACAAATACCTAAGCGCTAGCGGCCGAAGAATTCCGCATTTTTGGGAGTGAACTCGGCCCACTTCTCAGGGAGATCGTCAGCCGCAAAGATAGCCGACACAGGGCAGACGGGAACACAGGCGCCGCAATCAATGCATTCGACCGGGTCGATATACAGCATCTCGACTGCCTCGTATTTCTCTTCGTCCTTCTTGGGGTGGATGCAATCGACCGGGCAAGCGTCGACACAGGCAGTGTCTTTTGTTCCGATGCAGGGTTCCGCTATAACGTATGCCATCTTAGGTTCGGTTTCTCAACAACAAAGTAAATCTTAGAATTAGCACAGACTTCGAATCCAGGACAATCCGGAGCGGTCGAGTGGCTTAAATACGCCGCTAAGCGCGTACAATGACGGGAGATGAGCGCAAAGGTGCGTAAGGCCGTTTTTCCTGCTGCCGGTTTGGGAACCAGATTTCTTCCGGCGACGAAGGCTTCTCCGAAAGAGATGTTACCCCTCGTTGACAAGCCTTTGATTCAATACGGAGTCGAAGAAGCGGTTCAATCGGGCCTGCAGCATATTGTCATCGTCACGGGACGCGGCAAGTCTTCGATCGAAGATCACTTCGACGTCAGCTTTGAGCTCGAGTACCTTCTCGAATCCAAAAAGAAAATGGATATGCTCGCACAGGTAAGAGCGATCTCGGACATGATCGATGTCTCTTACGTGCGCCAGAAGGAGGCTCTGGGCCTGGGGCACGCGGTACTCCGCTCGAAAGAACTGGTTGGCGATGAACCGTTCGCAGTCGTCCTGTCCGACGACATCATCGAAGCGAAGGTCCCTTGCATCCGCCAGTTGCTGGATGTGTACGAGCAGTACCAGGCGCCGGTCATCGCCCTGATGGAGGTACCGCCAGATCAAATCTCCGCGTATGGCGTGGTTGATGCAGAACTCGTATCGGACGGCAAGCTGGGAAACAAACTGTACCGGATCCGCGACATGGTGGAGAAGCCGAAGAAGGAAGAAGCACCTTCGAACCTGGCCGTGATCGGTCGCTACCTTCTCACTCCGGATATCTTCGGGTGCATTGAATCTATCGAACCCGGCAGCGGCGGCGAGTTGCAACTCACCGATGCATTGAAAGACATGCTCCGGAATCGCCCTGTGTTCGGGTTAAAGTTCGACGGCAAGCGTTTTGACGCCGGCGACAAGCTAGGCTTCCTGAAAGCGACGGTCGAGTTTGCGCTGGCGCGTCCTGACTTGGGAGCTCAGTTCCGGGACTACTTGAAGAGTTTGAGCATCTAGCCCGGAGGCGGTAATCAGGTATTGTTACCTGATTAAAGCTAGAATCGACGGTAACGAACCTAAAACCTATGCAGCCTATTTCGCGGCTCCTTGCGATCGGCGTGGCGGCGGCCACTCTGCTCGTTGCGGACGCTCAAAAAAGCACAATCAAGGTCGAAGTAAAGAACGAGTTCGACAAGCCGGTGGAAAACGCGTCCGTCATCCTCGATTTCCTGGGCTCTCACCAGGTCGCGAAGCTTGGGAAACGGAAATCGACACATTGGGAAGTGCATACAAACCAGCAGGGAATGGCTTCTTTCCCGCCTGTTCCCTACGGCACGATTCAATTGCAGGTAATCACCAAGAAGTACCAGACTTTTGGCCAGAAATTTGAGTTGGATGCAGACGAGAAGAAGTTCGACATCAAGCTGAATCCTCCCCAAAACCAATACAGCGCGCATCCCCCGCTGAAGCCTGCTGATCCGGACAAGAAGCGGTAATTATTTACATCCGTGCCGCACGAGAGTCGACGGCGATGGCCTCGATTTCGACTTGCACGTCACGTGGAAGTCGCGCCACCTCTACAGTGGAACGCGCAGGTGGGTCCTTCGGGAAATACTTGGCGTACACGTCATTCATGCGCGGGAAATCACCCATGTCCTTCAGAAACACGGTGGTCTTGATCACATCCGCCATGCTCAATCCTGCGCCGTCGAGGACGAGGCTGACGTTTTCGAGAACACGCGTGGTTTGTTCTTCAATCGAGCCCGCGACTAATTGTCCGCTCTCGGGATCCAACGGAATCTGACCGCTGAGAAAGACAAATCCATTCTGGCGGACGGCGGTGGAGTAAGGTCCAACCGCTTTCGGCGCTTTGCTGGCGGTGATGATTTCTCTCATCGCTCTATTTTGCACTTCCGTTCTTCTTTCCCGCCGGGCGAAGGCTTCGCATGCTTCCAATCAAACCCCTGAGGTTTTCTGCGCCGAGCCTTTCCGCTTCGTTTTCAAGATCGCGTGCAACGAGTAGTGGCGCACGAGGATCGACGAAGGTTGCGGTTCCCACCTGAACGGCCGCGGCCCCGGCGATGATGAACTCAGCGGCATCGGCTCCCGTAAAGATTCCGCCGAGCCCCACAATCGGGATCCTGGCAATCTGCGCAGCTTCATACACCAGGCGAACAGCGACCGGCTTGATACCCGGGCCGGATAAGCCTCCGAATCCAGCCCCTATCCGGGCCGAACGTGTATCGTTGTCGATTGCCAGCGAGATGAATGTATTGACCAGCGAAATGCCGTCCGCTCCCGCATCCTCAACCGCTTTGACGAAGGGTTGAATACTTGCCACGTTGGGCGAAAGCTTTACCAGAAGCGGCCGCTTTGCAACTTGACGGGCGCGACGCACAAGATCGTAGGTCGCCTGAGGATCGCTTGAGAAGAAGATGCCGCCTTCTTTGGTATTCGGGCAGGATATGTTGAGCTCGTATGCGGCAATCCCCTCTGCCTCTTCCAGTCGCTCGATAACGCCCAGATAATCTTCGACGCGATACCCGAAGACATTGGTGAACACTGGAACCGAATACCGGCGCAACTTCGGGAGTTTGTCCCGGATAAACGCATCCACTCCCACGTTCTGAAGGCCGACGGAGTTGATCATTCCCGCTTCGGTGTGCCACAAGCGAGGTGCGGGATTACCTCCAATCGGCTCCAGCGAAAGCCCCTTGGTCACGATGCCGCCGAGTTCGTTCAGGTCTAGCAGGCTGGCAAACTCCAGGCCATAGCCGAAGGTTCCGGACGCCGCAAGCACCGGGTTGCGAAGCTTTATTCCGCAGAGGGTTGTCTCCAGCCGGCTGGGCATGTCCCGCGATTATCGGGCCGTTCCGGTGAGAGCGGCTTCCCCTTGAATCAGACCTTGCGCGAGGCGGGTGATCAGGTTCCAAGTCTCCCGGACATCTTCTTCGGTCGTCATAAAGTTGCCGATTGCAAACCGCAAGACGAATCGCCCATTGAGCAATGTGTGCGAGAGAAACGCAGTCCCGGTGCTATTGATCGCTGCCAACAACTGCTGATTGACCTCGTTGCTGCTTCGATGACGAAAACAGACGAGCGAGAGCGGGACCGGCGCAGCGAGCTCGAACTCCGGAGAAGTTTCGACGAGTTCTTTCAATACCTGAGCCAGCCGCAGAGACTCGCGCAGCAGCGCCGTTATACCTTCCCGGCCGTAATAACGAAACACGTACCAGAGCTTCAGTGACCGAAAACGGCGGCCAAGCTGGACCCCATAGTCCATGAAATTCACAGCCGTATCGTCTTCCGGTGTTTTAAGGTACTCCGCCGAGAGCGAAGAGGCTCGCTTCAGCACCTCCGGAAATCTTGTGTACAACACGCTGCAGTCGATTGGCACGTAAAGCCACTTATGCGGATTGAGAACCAGCGAATGAGCCCGCTCCGCGCCGTTCAAAATGTGGCGCATCTCCGGAAGGACCGCTGCCGGCCCGCCATAAGCAGCGTCGACATGCAGCCAAACGTCGTACTTCTCCGCGATTGCGGCAATTTCGGCAACCGGCTCAATGGCGCTTGTGGACGTGGAACCCACTGACGCCACGATAAAGCAAGGCTTCTTGCCCGCGGCGATATCCGCTTCGATCGCCTCGCGAAGCTTCTCAGGGCGCATCCGGAACTGGTCATCGACCGGAATCTTGCGCACGTTGTTCTGCCCGAAACCCAAAGTGATTGCGGCCTTTTCGGAGGAAGAGTGCGTGTGTTCCGAGATATACACGGTGAGACCCGGGGTCATCCCGTTCGTCCGGCAAGTGGGATCGACATATTCACGTGCAGCGCCCAAGGCCTGCATGACGCCCACGGAAGCCGTGTCGTAGATGATGCCGAAGAATTGCTCGCTTAGTCCGACCCACTCGCGCAACCAGCGGAGGGTAACCTGCTCAAGTTCGGTGGCACCGGGCGAGGACTTCCAGAGCATCGCATTGACATTCACGGTGGCCGCCAGCAACTCTGCAAGAATGCCGGGCGGGGTCGACGAGATAGAGAAATAAGCGAAGAAACGCGGGTGGTTCCAAAGCGTCAGCGCCGGCAAGACCGAGGCTTGGAAATCACTGAAAATCTCTTCGAGAGACTCCCCTCTCTCCGGGGCCGATTGAGCGAGCGCCGACGCTAATTCACCGGGCCTCGCGCCTGTCGTGACCGGGTATTTTCGGGGATCTTTCAGATAGTCGGCGATCCAGTCGAGGTGCTTGTACCCGGCTTCCCGGAACTCCTCCACGGTCGCTGCGATCGATCTGAGCTGCAGGGGCTCTTTCTGATTCGGTTCCACGGGATCTCAGCCACCATCGTAAGCCGACCGCCCATGCCACCGCCTGATGCCGTATCGGAACCCTCTAGGAGTGGCGCGCAATGCTTTTTTGCATCAGCTCGCTCGGGTCGACCAGATGTTCCGGGCGGAAATGCCGGCTTGACCAGCGGCAGTCGGATTCGAGCTGAATGCCGAGAAAATACCCAATCTCGCGATACACGCAATACCGGATGGTCCCGAACAAACATCCGTCGCCGTAACGCATGGTGATGCGGCTTCCAGCCGGAATGGGCTTTTCAACGTGAAGGCAGATGCCCGAAAGTGAAATGTCTTCGAGGTTTGCAATCCGGCGGTAATGCCGTCCACCCTGCTCCCAAAGAACCTCCACGAGTTCTGCACACATCATCCGGTTGTCAGTTCGTCTTTCCTGCATACAAACCTCATCGGATCGGTAGCACATAAGCACAAGACCACGCGCCGGCAGGATTCGTCCGATCCGGTCATTGCAGTACGGTGTAGGTATAGGCCTGAGGCCGCTAAAACGAACTCACGGCTGTGTCGATGACGAACACCTCTCCCTCACTCCCCCAACCGGAAATTCAAAATACGCGCTTCAGCGTAATAATCCGGGTGGCATTCTTCATTGCGCTGGTCATTGTCAGCCGCTTTGTGGTTACGGTCCCGCTCCTCGCGGTTTTCGGCACCATTGTCGCGGCTACCGTCGGGCTTTATCTGGCAGGAATTCTGGCCAATCTCTCCACTATGCGGGTTTTTGACCGACGTCCGCTTGCCGACATCGGATTACAGGCGAATTCCGCATCCGCGCGGAATATTGCGCTTGGAATTCTGATGGGGGGCGGAGCGGCCGCCCTGATGTTATGGGCGCCTCTTCTCGCCGGTACCGGGCACCTGGTGGTAAGAGCAGACGCCCGGACCGATATCCCGTCGCTAATCTTTTACTTAGCCGCTCTATTGTTTGCCGCCATGGGCGAAGAATTGATCTTCCGAGGCTATGCTTTTCAGTTGTTGATTGAAAAAATGGGACCCTTCGCCACCATTCTTCCCGTCAGTGTTCTCTTCGGATTTGCCCATGGGATGAATCCGAACGCTTCCCGGCTTGGAATTGCGAACACGATCATCTGGGGCATTCTTCTGGGCTACGCGTTTCTACGTACGCACGACCTCTGGCTTCCAATCGGACTGCATTTTGGCTGGAATGCAGTACTTCCCCTGTTCGGAGTGAACCTGAGCGGGCATACAATTGATGTGACGAGGTACACCTACCGATGGGATTTGATGCCTATCTGGAGCGGCGGAAACTACGGTCCGGAGGGCGGACTGCTGGCCACCATCTTTGCAGTCAGCCTATTTTTCGCGCTCATGAAAGCGCCTGTAGTGCAACAGCAGGCGCGCGTCGCGCCCAGTCTAAACGATCCCTTCTGATTCTGCTCGGCGCCATTGCGCTTTTCCCGTGCCTTCCGGTTTCTCTCCGTGCCGATAAGCTCAGCTTTGACGACAGGCTGGAGATCGAACGCGGTCTGAACGCGGAGTATGCGACCATGCGCGTTCCCTTGCCGCGGGCAAAAAAGCCTCTGCCGTTTCACAGCCCGGGCGGAATCGACCATAAAGCCTGGGACGATTCGATGCGCGAGAATGGCCCGGCGGCAAGGCTGGGTGACGAAATCCAGATCACCCACGTCGAAATTGAATCGAACAGGATCGTGCTCGAGGTGAACGGGGGAACCCGGTCGGGTCACTGGTACGACCACGTGCAGGTCGGAATGGGCGGAACGATGTCGAATGGAAGCCCCTACCCGACACAGGGCGGGCAGGCTGCCCACGGGTCTCACCTCGCTATCGTGTTTCCGAAAGGCGTACCTTCGCTAAAAGCCGCCGAAATCAGGGACATGCTGTCGCCGGTCTTCGATTTTTCCAAGCATTCTGCGTCCGAGAATTACATGGACAAGCTTCCTGAGCCAATCAAGAAGGCGATCAAAGAGCAGCGGGCAGCCGAGGGCATGGATAAAGACCAGGTGGTGCTCGCCCTGGGAAAACCGCGCAATAAGAGCCGCGAGGTGAGTCGCGAAGGCGATGAGCTCGAAGATTGGATCTACGGCGACCCCCCCGGAAAAGTGACTTTTGTGCGCTTTAATGAGGGCAAAGTGGTCAAAGTTCAGGAATCCTACGCCAACGTGGGAGGAACAACTGCTCCTCCGCTTCCGACCGTCCGCTGACCGCTAGTTCACAGTCGTCCCTGGCTGCTATAAGCGGGCTTGATCAAGCTGGTCCGTAGAATAGAAGTATCTATGGCAACCAGAGTAGGAATTAACGGCTTCGGCCGGATCGGGAGAAATGTTGTCCGTGCTGGACTTAACAACCCCGAGATCGAGTTCGTAGCCGCCAATGACCTGACTGATACGGCAACACTCGCCCATCTTTTGAAGTACGACTCCATTCTTGGCCAGCTCAAGGCCGAGATCCGCGCCGACGGCGACACCCTCCGCGTTGGAGATAAAGCAATCAAGATCTTCGCCACCAAGGATCCCGCGGAAATCGACTGGTCCAGCGTCGGCGCTCAAGTTGTTATCGAATCGACCGGCCGGTTCACCGATGCGGCAGATGCCAAGAAGCATGTGCGCGGTTCGGTTAAGAAAGTAATCATTTCGGCCCCGGCTAAGGGTGAAGATGTCACGATCGTGCTCGGTGTGAACGACGGAACTTACGATCCGGCTAAGCATACGGTGCTCTCGAATGCATCGTGCACCACGAATTGCCTGGCTCCCGTGGTCAAAGTTCTGAATGACACTTTCGGCGTCGAGAAGGGCTCGATGACCACGATTCACAGCTACACGAACGATCAGCCCGTTCTTGATTTCCCGCACAAGGACCTGCGCCGCGCTCGAGCAGCAGCGCTGAACATGATTCCCACGTCCACCGGTGCGGCAAAGGCGATCGGTCTCGTGCTTCCTGAACTCAAAGGCAAGCTCGACGGCTACTCCATGCGGGTTCCCACGCCGGACGTTTCGGTCGTGGATTTCGTCGCGGTTCTGAAGAAGGAAACAACGAGCGAAGAAATAAACGGTGCCTTAAAGAAGGCCGCCGAAGGCCCACTGAAGGGCATCCTCGCCTATACCGAAGACCCTGTGGTTTCTTCCGACATGCTCCACAACCCGAACAGCTCTATCGTCGATGCGGAGTTGACGAAGGTGCTCGGCGGAAACCTTGCCAAGGTAGTTGCCTGGTACGACAACGAATGGGGCTACTCAAACCGGGTCGTTGATCTGGTTGGCTTCCTCGCAAAGAAGGGTCTTTAAACACTCGCGGAATTGCTCGTGAGAAGCCAGGCCCAAGTTTGGCTGAAGTTCTGAGAGCGATGGTATTGCCACGCCAACTTCATCTGACTTGGGCTTATCTGCGGCGTCCTTGCCGTTCCGAAATTCGGTAGCGAGTCGATTTAACTAGACGCCTTTATAATCAGATGCCTTGACGCATGGGGCGCGGCGCTTCCACCAAGAGACCGCATCGTTGTGAAACCGCTGAAGCAAAAGAATATCCTAAGGCGATGACTATCGCTTTGGGAATACTAACCGGGCCAGCAATGGTGCTTGCTGCTGACACGGAGCTATCCACATCGGAGTCAAAAACGAGCGCTCCAAAGATCATGTGGACGAAACACCTACCCGTTGCCGGAGACGCAGCAGACGCCTTTGGTATTACCGGTTCCGGTCCAGTTGCGTATCTTGAAGCGATCTATCAGGAGATGGTAAAGATCTTTGATAATAATCGCTCGTTCGGAATGGATCAACTGGATGTTAGCTTTCAGGCTTGCCTAGATCAGTTCTACGAGGCACACGTAATTCCGTTCTCATACTGTGCTGACAGGCCAGATTTCTGGGTGATAATGGCCGCTGAACGAAGTAGTAAACGCCGCATGTGGGTTTCAGACAGAAACGTACTGAGGAGCGTGAGCGGCTGCAACGCAGTTGGCGTTGGCGAATGCAGGCCAGAGCGTTGCTCAATAGCGTTGATTTGCCAATTGATGCTCAAACGGCTCAGGTTCTAGCCGCATATTTGATCTTCCGAGTAAAGCGGCTCGTCCCTGGATGCGGGATGGAGACAGACGTAATCTGCATCCGCAATCACGACGTCGATGGATTGCATCGCGCTCAGGCTCGTAAGCTAGAGGAGGTCTTCCGGCGGTATGAAGCGCTAGAAGCATGTCTCCTTCATCAGGTTCTTGGAAGTAACTTTGAGTTTGCCGGATCAAATCGGCTCTCCAGGTCTTTCGCGTCGCTCAGGAGGGAAGTAAGTAGAATTCTAAATCCCCAACGGAAGCCGCGGACCACAACACGATGATTGATCCCGTTGGGGAGCTTAGATAGCAAGTCGAGGATTTTCGGGTCAAAAACATCGTTTCGATGTCACTGGCTTGCTGTCTTATCAAGACATCCGAGCCATGAGTAACGGTGCTCGAATCCTTGATCTAGCTTGCGCAGACGGAGCCAACGCATTCTTCCTGGCTTCTCTGGGGTTCGGCTTTGATGCGCTCGACCATCCGCTGACAAATTACATACCAACAATGATTCCACAAATTTCTGGATCTTCTCAATGGTCGGCTCCTGCGGATATTGACAGAACGGGTTGGGAGCTCTGTGCCTTCCGGCATTTCGGAAATGTAACTGATTCTGATCCGGTGAGTGGCCGAGGCGATGAACGAGCCTTCTTAAGGAGCATCTGGCTCAGGTAAGCTAGGCAGTTCGCTGATCGGCTTATCGCTTCAATTGTCGGAGAACTGCTTCGGTGAATTCGCCCGTCGAGGCGGTTCCTCCGACATCGCCAGTGAGCGACTTGCCTTCGCGGTAGACGGCTTCGACGCTTGACTGCAGCCGGCTGGCGGCGGCGTTCTCGCCAAGATGGGTCAGGAGCATGACACCGGAGAGCATCATAGCGGTGGGATTGGCTTTGCCTTGACCCGCGATATCGGGAGCGCTGCCGTGAACAGCTTCGAAAACAGCGTGATTCTCGCCCATATTGGCACCGGGCACGATGCCGAGTCCACCAACCAGACCGGCCGCGAGATCGGAAACGATGTCTCCGTATAGATTTGGCAGCAGGAGTACATCGAACGTCTCCGGTCGCACCACAAGTTGCATCGACGCGTTGTCGACAATCAGTTCCCGGTAGCGAATCTCTGGATATTGCGCCGCCGTTTCCCGGCAACAACGCAAAAACAGACCATCCGCCAATTTCATAATGTTGGCTTTGTGTATGGCGGTCACTTCTTTGCGGCCATTCTTCCGCGCGTAGTGAAAGGCATACCGGGCAATGCGCTCCGACGCTGTTCGCGTAATCACTTTCAGACTGGTGACCACGTCTTTTACGACTTCATGTTCGAGACCCGAATAAAGATCTTCTGTATTCTCGCGGAAGATGACCATGTCGATCGCGACATCCTGAAAGCGCGTCTTAACGCCGGGCAGAGTTCGAACAGGACGCACGTTGGCAAAAAGATCGAGAGCTTTTCGCAGTTGCACATTAACACTCTGAAAACCACCCGCAACAGGTGTTGTTACCGGACCCTTCAGACCGACGTGAGTCTCATTCAGAGAATCCAACACGTGCTGAGGCAAAGATTTCCCGGATTCGAGGATGACTGACTCATTCAGCTCCACGCGCTGCCAGACAATATCTACGCCAGTCGCATCGATAGCGCGCACCGCAGCTTCCGCCACTTCGGGACCGATTCCGTCACCTGGAATAAGAGTGCAGTGATATGGCACACTTCGATTCTAGTCAGTGATCGGGTTCATTTCGAACGCACTTGTCACAATGGCAGTGATGCCCCGGATCGAACGCGCGTTGTTAAGCGTAACTGACAAAGCTGGATTGGTTGAGTTTGCCCGAACTCTGCATGCATTAGGTGTAGAGCTGATCTCTACAGGAGGAACAGCTCGAACTTTACGCGAAAATGCACTGCCTGTGATCGAGGTGGCTGAGCTGACCGGCTTTCCGGAGATGCTTGATGGAAGAGTGAAGACGATCGACCCGCACATTGCCGGCGGCATTCTCGCCATGCGTTCGAAACCGGAACACATGCAGGCCCTCGAAACACACGGAATCCGGCCAATTCAGATGGTGGTCGTCAACTTATATCAGTTTGAAAAGTTTGCGTCGAAGCCGAATGTCACGAGGGAAGAACTGATCGAGAATATCGACATTGGTGGCCCCACGATGATACGGGCGGCGGCAAAGAACTTCCAGGATGTCGCCGTCGTTGTCTCGCCCTCGCAGTACGGGGAAATTGCCAACGAGCTTCAAAAGAGCGAAGGCGTTTTGAGCCCCGCGACGCACTGGGGCTTGGCTCAGGAGGCCTTTCTGAACACTGCCAGATACGACACGGCCATTTCGCAGCGGCTGCTTCAGGTTAAAGACGGCAACCCGGAGCCAGCAGAGAGCGAAGCCGAAGCGTTGCCGGCGGTCCTTCAGATTTTCGCAGCACGCACAATGAGCCTCCGGTATGGCGAAAATCCTCATCAGCAGGCCGCACTCTACAAACGCAGCGACAAGGGTATTGCCGGTGCGGAGCAACTACACGGGAAAGAGCTTTCATTCAACAATCTCGTTGACCTGGATGCCGCTTGGCAGTTAGTCGAAGAGTTCGATAAGCCCGCTGCGGTCATCATCAAACACACGAACCCTTGCGGCTGCGCAGAGCAGACGTCGCTGGCCGAAGCTTACCGGAAGGCACTCGAGGCCGATCCAATTTCTGCTTTCGGTGGCGTCCTCGCGTTCAACAGGCAAATCGATGAAGAGACCGCCGGCGAAGTGAGCAAGCTATTCGTGGAAGCGATCGCTGCACCCGACTACTCGCCGGAAGCCCTGGCGATCCTTACCGCAAAAAAAGCCGTACGGCTGGTGAAGGTAAAGCAGGTGGAAGCTCCGGAGTTGGTGATCAAGTCGATTACAGGCGGGCTGCTGGTGCAGACGGCAGACTCGGAGAAGCTGGACCGGGCACGCCTCGCGGTCAAGTCTGCGCGGCAGCCTACCCCCGAAGAATGGGAAGGCCTGATCTTCGCGTGGAAGATCGTAAAGCACGTGAAATCGAACGCCATCGTTTACGCCCGCGCGGGTCAGATCATCAGTGCGGGCGCGGGACAAATGAGTCGTGTGGATGCAGTGAAGGTGGGGGCGATGAAGGCTGTGCTTCCGCTTGCGCATTCTGTACTTGCCTCGGATGCTTTCTTCCCGTTCCCCGATGGTCGTGGAAGAAGCCGCACAGCACGGAGTCACGGCCGTGATTCAACCGGGCGGCTCAGTCAAAGATGCTGCCGCGATAGAAGCAGCCGACAAGCACAATATGGCAATGGTCTTTACTGGCGTACGCCATTTCCGGCATTAGTCGCGGAGAGCCATAGCCGAAGCCCAATCGGCGGGAAGCGTGCCGAGCTCGAGCAACTTCCCTTTCTCCAGGTGACGTACCGTCTTGGCAAATTTCGCGGCATGTGGATCGTGCGTCACCATGATGATCGTTTTGCCGAACTCATCGTTCAAGCGGCGCAACATACTCAGTACATCTTCCGCGGCAGCCGCGTCCAGGTTACCGGTGGGCTCGTCTGCAAGGATCAGATCGGGATCGGTCACGATCGCGCGTGCGATAGCCACTCTCTGCTCCTGGCCGCCCGAAAGCTGCTTCGGTAAATGGGTCAATCGATCACCTAATCCGACCAGCTTAAGTGCTGTCTCTGCGTGCTCGATGCGCTCTCTCTTGTTCAGGTTGGTCAGCTTCAGAGGCAGCTCGACGTTTTCAAGCGCGTTCAAAACCGGGAGCAAATTGAACGATTGGAAGATAAACCCGATGTGTTCGTTACGCCAGTGAGCGATTTGCTTATCCGTCATCTTGCGCAGGTTTGCCCCGAGCACTTCGATTTCTCCGCCGCTCGCCCTGTCCATGGCTGCGATGAGATGCAGAAGCGTGGACTTACCCGAGCCCGACGGTCCCATCAAGGCAACGAAATCACCTTTCGCGATTTGAATATCCACGGCATCAAGAGCAATGACGTGGAATTCATCTCGCACGAAATCTTTCGTCAGCTTGCGAGTGATGACAACTGGTTGGCTCACGGTTTGCGCCTCTCGGTCGAATTCGGCCTGCGTCACTTTATTTCGACTCGTCCGCCATCCTTGAGGTCTGATGGAGGATCAACGATGAGTTGTTCCCCGCCAATCAAGCCATCCCGAATGAGCACACCGTTTGCTACAGATCCGGCGCTTGCGACGGAACGTTTTCGCGCGTGTCCGTTCACCACCACAAACACGCTCCCGTTTTGGACTGCACTCCCAGGTACAACCAGCGCGGGCTTACTCCCGGCGGCACTGTCTCCTTTGCGGTCGTTGAAGAAGTTCACCGTTGCATTCATATCGGGCCGGAGATATTGATCCGGGTTCTGTACGCGAACTTTAACTTGTACCGTCGCTTTCGCGCGATCTGCTTCGGGCGAAACTTGCTCCACGAATCCGAGATACCGGCGGTCGGGGTAAGCATCGGTCGTAATGCTCCCTTTTTGCTGGGGGCCCAACTTCGGGAAATCGTTCTGACTGATATCCAGCTCAACTTGCAGGTAACTTAAGTCAGCCATGGTCACGAGGTAACCCTTGGCGCCCTTGTCGCCCACGAAACCGGTCGTGACGAACTCGCCCTTTTCAACGTTGCGATCGAGGATGGTACCTGAAACGGGCGCTTTGATCACCGTATTGTCTAGCTGTGTTTGAGCGTAAGCAACCAATCCCTTCGCCTGGTTGATCTGCCCAAGAATCTGGTCGCGCTCTTCCTTTCGAGGCCCCAGCACTGCCAGATCGAGAGTGCGCTGAAGGCTGGCAACTCTGGATTCACTGCTCTTGTATTTCGCTTCAGCATCGTCCAAGTTCTGAGGCGAGAAGACGCCTTGTTTCACAAGCTCACTCGTGCGATTGAGCGACGCTTTGGCATTGTTGAGATCGGCGTTGGCTTCGGCAACGTCGGCCCGCGCCTTTTCGATCTCTTCCGGCCTCGAGCCGTTGTTGATCTCTGCAAGTCTCGCTTGGAGATTCTCAAGTTGGCCTTTCTGTTGCGCCAACTGGGCTCGATATTCATCGTCTTCCAGACGTACGAGTACCTGTCCCGCCCGAACCTTGTCGCCCTTGTCGACAGTGATCGAAGCAACCCGGCCATTCACCTTCGAAGCCACCTCGATCTTATGCGCAGCGATGATATAGCCGGTGGCGGTCAGAATTGTTCCCTCGCTTCCAGAGGAGGCACTCGACGACTTTACTTCGACGATATGCACCGGAACAGCCGCATTTGTTCGCTGGTAAGCGACTGCGGCGACCACTGCTATGAGGCCGATGATAGCCGCCAGAGCCAACATCTTCCCAATGGGTTTGGGTTCTTGAGTTCGTCTCGCGTCCCGATCGATGCGAAGACCTTTTAGATCTGTTTCCATGTATGAATTCGAGTTACTCAGTATGTCGCGTCAGACTTCACGCAGAGCTACCAGGATCTCCTTCTTCGCTGCCTGGCGAGCCGGGAGCAGGCCGCCAAGTGCGCCGAGAAGGAGAGAGAATAACAATCCGATCGCCATCAGACCCGGGCCGATCCGGATTTTGAAACTGGTCTCGCTGAAGGTAACAAAGTTGCCTAGGCCGGTTGTCACACTGTTCAAAGGAAGCACAAACAGACATGCCAGAATGCCTCCGAATAGGGACAGGAACAGGGATTCGAGGAAGAAGCTGAGAAGAATGCTTCCTTTCGTAAACCCGAGAATCCGGAGAGTGCCGATCTCTTTACCGCGGCGCGCAACGGCCGCATACATTGTATTCATCGCTGCGAACGCGCTCCCCACCGCCATGATGACGCAGATGAAGTAACCCAGAAACTTGATCGGACGTGCTGAATTCGTTTGCGAAGCGTAATATGCCTTCTCGTCCAGCACGGTGACATTGAGCCGGCGATCCGACTCCAACGATTTCTTCAGAGCGGCCGCTGTGACTTCGTCAGTTGCCTGTAGGAGACCAGAGCTATAGGTGTCTCTTCGATTGAAGTCGGCGGCAACTTGGGCTCCATCCGCGAACGCTTCACTATCGATCGCACTTCCTCCGCCATCCATAATCCCCACTACTGTCCAAGGCCCTTTTCCAAAATGAAGCGTGCGGCCGACTTGCGCAACGGGGTGGCGTTTGGCAAGTCCTTGTCCGATCGTAATCTCCCGCTGGCCAGGTCGGAACCACCGGCCGGAGGTGATCTTAATTTTCCGCATTTTGACGCCGGTCAGCGTAAGTCCGCGCAGGGTAGCGTTTGTGCCATCCGGGTTATCCGGAGCCGGCATATTAATGATGGTCACCACCTCGATGGATGCCTTTGGTTGGCCGTCTGAATCTTTAGCAATACCGGGGAAACTCTTTACAATTTGAAACTGCTGTTGAGTGAATAAGCTGGTCAACTCCGCAGTCCCACCCTTTCGCATGACGAGCAGGTTGAGAGGGTCGCCGCTCGAGGCGAACGCTTGTGTCAACCCGGAAACAAGGCCTAGAACCGCAAGCAGGACCGCGACGGTCATGGCAATACCCAAGCCGGTCATGACTGTCGTCGTTTTCCGGACGATCAGATTACGCACGTTATAAGAAATCGGTATCGCCATGCCTAGCTAGCCACTGAACTTGAGCGAATCGAGAATATTCATTCGTGCCGCGTTCCAGGCTGGAACGAATGAACTGACCAGGCCGAGAAGAACTGCAATGCCCAGCGAAATGGCGGCGGTCGCGGGCGTTACGGACAGATGGTTGAGTTGAGCAGCAAAGGCCGCACCCGCCTTGCCTACGCCAACCGCCAGAAAAGCCGCCATAGCAAGTCCGATGCACGCCCCGATAAGCGAAATGACGACAGCCTCCCCGATAATCATCCCAAGGATGACGTTGTTCGTGAATCCTAAGGTCTTCAAGACCCCCACCTCCTTGATCCGTTCGCGAACGGACATGGCCATGGTATTTCCTGAAACCAGAAGAATGGTGAACGTGACCGCGGCGCTGATGCTGAGAAGGAAAAATCTGATGTCGCCAAGGAAGGAGACAAAACTCAACGCGAATTGCTGTTCGGATTCGGTCTTTGTGGGAGGCGAGGCGTTCGCGAACATCTCGTCGACAGTCTTGGCAATTTTCGGGACATCTTCCGTGCTTTTGGCGAGCACCGCGACCGTCGAATCAAAGCTGCGGCGAGCCAGCGGAAGTGAATCGCGCAGATATCCAATATTGAAGAACAAGCTTTGCGCGGCGTCCGGATCGACGAAGATCCCGACGACCTTAAGCTCGAGCGTCCCCGGGTAGATATCACCCTGAAGCACAACCCGATCGCCAACCTTGAATTTCAATTTGTCGGCCAGGTCTTGCGAGACGATGCAGCCCGTGCGTTGCGAAACGAACGCATGTTTCTGCTCCTCGGGCATTTCCAGTTGCATGCGGAGCGTGAAGAAGGCGGCCGGGTCGACACCGAATCTGGCAAAGAAATTCTCCTGGTCCCGGTTGTTCTTGTACGTTCCTCCATACCAGTTCCATGGGCTGATCTCGACCACGCCCGGCACTCTGCGGACTTTCGCTTCGTAGGCGGCCGGTATCGGTTGCGCAAGAGAGACCTTGTGGCGCACCACAAGGCGAAGCGCCTCGCCCGGAGTCGCGACCGAATAAAAAAGCGCATTGTAAATGGCCAGCAGCACGCCGAGCAGGCAGAGAGACACGGCGATACTCGAGATCGTGAGCAAGCTGCGCCTTTTATTGCGTAGTGTGTTCTTGAATGCTAAAGACGTATAACGAAACACCCCGCCCCTCCTTGTCGCTAGGGTAGCGTAAACTAAGGAACTTCTATAGTCGCCTCGGTGAGGATGGCCCGACGACGCCGCCGTAGAGAGTACGAATTTTAGTGCCGCCAGTTCACAAAACGTATCCTGGCGCCGACAGCACGCAGGACGAATACTTTATGCGCCTGGCGCTCGAACAGGCTTACGCGGCCGAGCGGGCTGGGGAGATTCCGGTGGGAGCGGTCCTTGTGCTTGGCCAGAGGGTGATCGGCCGGGGGTCGAACAGCCCTATCGGGAAGAACGATCCGACAGCACACGCGGAAATTCTGGCGCTGCGCGAGTCAGCTCTGGCGGTCAATAATTATCGTCTTGAGGAAGCTACGGTCTTCTGTACGCTCGAACCGTGCGTTATGTGCGCCGGGGCGCTCGTAGCGGCACGAGTAAAAAGGTTGGTTTTTGCTGCCAGAGACATTCGCTTCGGGGCGGTGAGGAGTAAGTTTCGTCTTGCGGATTCAGAGTTACTAAATCATCGGGTGGAAATTGAAGAAGGTCTGCTTGCGGCGGAGTGCGGAGACCTCTTGCGCTCATTTCTCCAGCGGGCACGGCAACGCCCTCCGTCGCTTTCTCCCGAACAGTTCTAAGGGAGTGCGGAGACGCGCTCGATTCGAGATCGCGACCCGCACACTGTTTTGCTGCTCTGCCTTAGTAATTGCCGAAAGCACAGGATAAATCCTATGCAGCTCTTCTGGCTGGATACTTAGGCGCGCGCGATCCATCCTTTTCTCCCTCGGTCGTGGCAGGAAATGGTGTAACGGCCTTGGTTTCCCGGCGGCAGGTGCTATTGAAATACTCGTCCAAAGGGAAGAGTGCGAAAGGCTCGAGCTCGCGGAACGTGCGTCCCAGCTTTTGCTCTATCCTATATACCTCATGAAAAAAGGCACCTCGCTCCATTCCTAACTTGCGGCAGCACAGCTTCCAATCTGCTCCCAGCAGAAAGTGGTTGGTAAAGATCTGGTACTGCTGTTCATCAAGGGTCCGTTTGCTAACCAGGCAAAAGTCTGCCATAAACTCTTCATTCTTTAAGCCCCAAACGGATCTTCGTTGTCTTCCCGGGTTGGCTTCAAGAGAAACACGGCTGATATATTTCTCCTTTGAAGCGCATTGGCGGAACCGGGCATGGCACGCTCTAAAGATTGCCCGAAATACACAATTGCAAGGGGTTGACACCCCTGCGCGTCCAGGTCTCAATCCAAGACCGTAACAGTGAGTGCAGGACTGCTGAGCTAGGGCAAGAGTTTCTGATCGGGTCCACTGCATCATTAATCGCTTTCTCTCCAACTCCCCCGAAAGTGAACGGCGTGCTAGGGGGCGCTTCAGTACTAAAAACAACTTACAGTACTAGGCGAATTAGGGCCAATTAAAGAGATAATAATTGCCACTTACACCTGAGAGAAGTTTGGTGTATCTTTCCAAACTGTTGTAACTACACGGCTTTCACTTATGACAAATAGCAGCTAGAATCGTTGTAATTTTGGGACATTTAGGGAGAAAATACAGGGGCCTATATCAAATTGAAATCACGCCGAGGAGAAGAGCCCGTAACTTTTGCCATCCTGCAGGCAGTCTTAATAGCCCTCCTAAAAACCCGAATCAACAACGGACATTTCACTGAACGCGGTTTGGCGCGAATCCTGGGTATCTCCCAACCTCAACTCCACAACGTGATGAAAGGAAAACGCCGGCTGCAAATCGAATTAGCCGATCGCATTCTCGACAAATTCGGATTAAGTGTTCTCGACCTGATCGACGCTTTACATTTTTATCGGCATCCGAGCGGTGATCCTAACCCCAATATCTTTTTCACAGATCAACTTGCCCTTGTTAGTCCTCTTACGCCGATCCGCAGCCGGGGTAGTAAGCGGGATCCGAACGCGGATCTGTAAGCTCTCCTCGTGAATCAGCACCTTCGCGTAACTCAGGAATTTCTTATCTAAAGCCCCGCGCGCGGCACAATCGGTGTCGTGTTCCGATCCGGAGCACCAGTACCGATCTGAAACGCACGGCGGCCCGAAGGCGATTCATTCTGAATCAAATCGCGCGGGCAAGGGCGCGGAGCGGCATGTTAGCGAACACGGGCGAAAGCATGTAAGTCGCGGCATTGTAAGCACTTGAGAGCGACTTAGACGAAGCTCGAGTGAGGTGGTAGGGTCCTTGCCTTTCTTAAGGCGTGACCATGAACACCGCCACCGAAACCGCCTTCGCCACTCAGATCCTGCCGCAGACCTTCGCCACTCGTGACGAACTCATCACGGAGCATCTGTACCTGGTGAACTCGATCGCAGCGCATGTGCAAAAGTCTTTGGCGGTGCACGTCGAACTCGACGACCTGATCCACTCCGGCATGATGGGCCTGTTCGATGCGGCAACCAAGTACACTGCCGACAAAGAAGTTGTGTTCGGCGCTTACGCCAAGCACCGGATCCGTGGCGCCATCCTGGACGGCCTGCGTCAGTCCGATTGGGCTTCACGCGATCTCCGCAAGCGCTACAAGCAGATCGAAGCCAAGCGCAAGGAACTCGCCGAGACGCTGAAGCGCGAAGCAACAGACGTGGAAGTTGCGGCGGCATTGGGTCTGGACAGCAAGCGTTGGCAGTCGTTGATGGTTGATTTCCGCAACATGGGCTCCGCCGCCTCTACGCAGACTCGCACGGAACGTGAAGATGAACAGCCCTTGCAGGACGCGCCCTGCTCGCCTGCACACGGTCCCGATCAAGTGTTCGCTCGCTCCGAGATGCGCCACAAGCTCGGCTTCGCTCTTCAGAGCCTTCCCAAGCGCCATCAGGATGTCGTCACCATGTACTACGACCAGGACCTGACCATGAAAGAGATCGGCAACTTGCTCGGCGTAAACGAAAGCCGCGTCTCTCAGATCCACAAAAGCGCTCTCGTCAAAATGCAGTCCGCGCTCCAGGGCAACGGCGTGCGCTCGGCCTCCGCTTTCGTGAACTAACTAGCGCCCTTGGTACTGATTACCATGTGTTGCGGTGATTGCGGCAGTTACGACTTCAAGGTCGTACTCTCCTCGGCTACTGAATGGAAAGCGTATACGGCATCATGCGCAGCATTCCACCCTTGAGGAGCGATTCGCCCGGGATGCCTGGGAGGAAGCTCCGTATCTTGCCCGTAAGGAGATGTTCGGTGACGGAAGAACTCTGCGAGTTCAACAGAAGATCCAGCAAAGTCTGTCGCGGTGGGAACGTCACGAGTTCGGTTTCGCCCCTATCGCTCAAATGGGCTCTCTTCCTCACAAGAGCGATGGATTCGTTGAGCCCTCCGAGTTCGTCGACAAGCCCGTTCTGCCGCGCTTGCACTCCCATCCATACTCGTCCTTGAGCGAGCGGATCGATCTGATCGTACGTCTTCCTGCGGGCCGAGGCGACTTTAGAAACGAATTCCTTGTAAGTCCACTCGATTGACTCGTGCAGCTTTTGCCGGGCAGCATCGGACAGAGGCGTGCTCACTGAATCGAGATCAGCCAGCTTGCCACGAGTGATGACCTCCTGTTGCAGCCCTAGTTTGTTGAAGAGCCCCCGAAAGTTAGGCCGTACGTACAGTACGCCAATTGAGCCCGTGATGGTGTTCGGATAAGACACGATCGGGTCCCCGGTCATGCTCATTAAATAGCCTCCCGAAGCTGCCAGGTCGGACATCGAGATCACTACCGGCTTGGCTTTGCTGAGGAGTTTCAGCTCGTGGAGAATTTCGTCGGACGCAACAGCGTCTCCGCCCGGCGAATCGACTCGGACAATCACGCCCTTGATGCTCTTGTCCTCTCTGACCTGGCGCACAGTTTTGCTGAACGCGCCCGACGAGATGGCCACTTGCGAATTGAAGCCGCCGTCGGGCTCTCCTCGCGAGATTTCGCCTTCGCCAACAAGCATGGCAATGCGGTCGCCGCGACTTGGGACGGCACGAAAATAAGAGCGTAACGGAAGCCGGTTGAGGTCTCTCAAACCGGTCTTGCTTTTGATTTCGGTAAAAACATCATCCTCATATCCCAGTTCGTCGACGAGTCCGGCTGATTTCGCTTGAGCCGCTGTGAACGGTCCCAGATCGACCAGAGCCCGAATGGCATCGGCAGTCTTGTGCCGGCCTGATCCCACAGTCGAACAGAAATCACCGAACAACTGGTCGAGCACCTGGTTAAGGACTTCTCTGGTTTCAGGCGACATTGCAGCTTTCGTGTAGGGGTCGCCGGCGTCTTTAAAGCGCCCCATATGGTCCACTTCGACGCCTATTCCCAGCTTGTCGAGCGTGTTCTTGAGGTAAGTCTCCTCAATGCGAAAGCCCTTGACCTCCAGGGTGTCATCGGGAGATAAGAAAATGCGGTCGGCTGCCGAACCGAGGTAATATTCTTTCGATCCCGGACTTTGGAGAAGCGCATAAACCGGTTTTCCCGATCGTTTGAAATCCTGGATATCGCGATGGATCTCCTGAAGCTTGGCCCATCCGAGACTCAATCCTCGCGGCTGGATGAGCAACGCTTTCACTCGATTGTCGGAAGCGGCGCGATGGAGGGAATTCCAAACGTCGGTGACGGTAGGGCCGCCCGGCGATTGCAGAAACGGAATGGAGAGATCTACGGGTGAGCTTTCCGGCACCTCGCCGGAGAGACCAAGCACGAGCACAGCATTCGGAGATATGACCGGCTGCTTGCTGCCGAACACCTTGCCAATAGCCAGGACAGATAGAACCGCGACCAGAACCGCAACAGCAACACCAACGAGAACACCGAGAAGAAATTTCGCCATGCTTGAGGACAACACCTCAACCGAAGCGTAGCAAGTCAGTACCGATGTAGCGGGAAACGCGACTCAGGCGCTGACCATGCCTTCGCGTACGGCGTAGTCGATCAAGCTCGATCGATTGTGTATGTTCAGCTTGCGCATCAGGTTCAGCTTGTGCGCCTCGACTGTCTTGATGCTCAACAACAGGTCGTGGGCTACTTCCTTTACTGTTCTGCCTTCGGCGAGAAGTCGAACCACCTCTTGCTCGCGGGTGGTAAGAAGACCCGGACGAACCGCAGCCGGTGTCCGCTCAGCCAACGCGCGGAGATCCGGAACAGTCGACGAGAGTTCTGCCCCACCATTTCCGCTTGTCGCAGCAAGTTGGCGAAAAGCTTTCACGAATTGGGCTGGCGTACTGTCTTTTAGCATGTAACCCTTGGCTCCTGCTTCGATCGATTGCTGAAGATTCTCCGGGTTGTCATTTGCAGTCAGCACCAGAATTGAGAGATCCGGATTCGCTTTGCGGAGAAAATAACCCAACTGGCGCGGGTCTGTTCCGAGCAGATCCAACGTAATAGCGAGAACATCGGGGTTCTCCGATTGAACTTTGGCGATTACTTCGTCCGTATCCACTGCATCGCCGAGCAATGTGAACTCCGGTTCGCGTGAAAGAACTGTTCTGAGTCCACGCCGGAACAAGAGATTCTGATCTGCGATAAGAATCCGGGTGGTTGATGTGTCGCGGTCGAAAGTGCGTCGTTCAGTCACAACAAGCTCATCGGCACTTTCCATCCGGGCCAATAGGGGGCGGAGGGGCCCCAGAGAAACTTTAAGAGCCGGACGCCGCCGGATTGCGTAGAAGCTTCACCAGATCAGGGTCATCCACTTTGAGTGCGCGATCGATAGCCGTGTTTCCGCTGTGGTCTGTGATCTTCAGATTGGCTCCTCTTGTAACGAGCACTCGGGCGGCTGGGAGACGGTCCATGGAAACCGCCAGCATGAGAGGAGTTGCACCGGACTCGCGGTCCTGCGTGTCGATATTTGCTCCATGATCAAGCAGCTCGTTGATGACATCTACACTGCCGCCCAAAGCCGCGTCGTGGAGGGGTGTTTCGCCGGTGCGGTTCAAAGCACTTACATTCGCGCCGCGCTTAAGAAAGAGCTGAGCGATTTTTTTCTGGTTCTTGAGGGCGGCATCGTGCAGATACGTGGAACCCGCGGGAGTAGGTCTGTTGATATCGAAGCCGCCGTTCAGGAGAGCTTGCGCGATCTCGACCTGTCCTTTGAGAGCAGCGAATTCCATAGCTTGTTCACCCGCAGCTTGCGAAGCGGAAATCGTGCTCCCGAGCTTTAGCAGGAGAGCAATCACACCAGGGTTCTTGTACGCCAGCGCCAGGTCGAGAGGACTCTGTCCGGACCGGTCACGCAGCCCAGCGTCCGCGCCGCTTGCGATCAACAGCCCGGCTATCTCGGTATACCCTTTGACGCACGCTTCGTGAAGAGGTCCCCTGCCGTCCGCCGGGTGGACATATTTGAGAGGTGCTCCGTGATCGAGCAGACTACGTACCGCTTCCAGACGGTTATGCAGGACGGCCACATCGAGCGGTGTGTTGCCCATTCCATCAGTCGCCTTCAGATCTGCCTTGGCGGCTATCAATTCATCGATAACGGGCACGGAGGTGCGAGCGGCTGCGAGGTGGAGGACGGTCTGGCCGTCGCGGTAGCGCTTCGCGACGTCTGCACCGGCGGCCAGCAGCATCTCGACGATGTCCGGCTGGCCTTTCAGCACCGCATACTCGAGAGCCGAAGCGCCGGCCTCGCGATGAATCGCATTCACATCGGCACCATGGGACAGGAGGAGCGAAACGATGGAGGCGTGTCCCGTCCAGCAGGCCGTCAGAAGGGGAGCGCCGCCAAGAGCGTCCGGGGCATTCGGATCCGCGCCGGCATCGAGTAGCCGGCTCACCTCGTTTACATCTCCGGCTCGAACGGCGGCATGCAGCGCAAGAGCAGTATCAGCCGGGCCCAGGTCCGGTTTCGCAGCAGCGGTGGCCGTTTCCGGATGTCTCCGCCGCGCCGCTCCTGGTGCTGATCTGACGGACGGGGCGTTGGGGCGAGATACGAATGGAGAAGGAGCGCAAAAGCGAGCGGAGGCTCCCACATGGGAACAGCGTATCACCGGCCGAACGCAAAAAAGGAGCACTTTTGCAAGTGCCCCTTTACCAACTTCGAATTGTGCTTGCCCGATCCTTAGGCAGGTTGCAGATGTTTCTCTAACATCTTCTGGAACTCCGGCTTCCCGATTGCCCCAACCTTTTGTTCCACAATTTTTCCGTCTTTGAACAGAAGAAGAGTGGGAATGCCGCGGATCCCGTAACGGGCCGCCGTCTGCTGGTTAGAATCGACGTCAAGCTTGCCAACTTTCACTTTTCCGGAGTACTCAGTGGCTACCTGGTCGACCGTGGGCCCCATCATGCGGCAAGGGCCGCACCATTCCGCCCAAAAGTCCACCAGAACCGGTACGTCGGCGCCGAGCACATCCGTGTCGAAACTTGTGTCGGTAAACGTTAACGTGTCATTTCCTGCCATATCAATCTCCAAACATTGGATGGATTAGAGCGCAATTTGATTCACGGGAAACGTCTGGCAAGCCACGAGGACGTTCCGGCCCGTCGGTCCCGGATGTTGGGCTACACTGGGCAGAAAGGCCACTTGCGCATCGTTTTCCGTAATTGTTTTGCCTCTTTCGCTTTCCTGTTGATCGTCGCACAAGCTCAGCTATTGGTTGCAGCCGGCGGGTCATCCCCCGCGTCCGGGGCCGACGCCGGGGAAAACGGCTTCGGCGTCAGCCAAACGCTGTTTTCTACTTTGGCTGCCATTAACGCGGCCGGCTACGACGCTGGGATTGACTCTGCCATCAACGAGCGGTACACGGTTCGCACCCAAATCAGGGAAGAACTCGCGAAACAGAAGATTCCCTCACTTTTCGAGCTGAAATCGTTCTACAAAGCTCATAAAAAGCCCTCCGAAGCGTCTGATCTGGGCCAGTACATTTCCTTCGCCATGCTTGCGGATGGGCCTCCGAATTTTCGGATCTCAAGCAGCGAAGTCCCGCCGGACGTGGAAGCGCTTGCGGGGTTTAGCGAACTGCTCGCGCGCTTCTACAAAGAGGCGAATCTCGAAGGCCTGTGGAACCGGTCACAGCCGGCGTACGCGGCCGCTATCTCGGAGTACCAGGATCAGGTCATCAGCACGCTTTTTGAGACGAACGGCTATCTGCGGAATCCATCGGGCTATCTCGGAAGGCGGTTTCAGATTTACCTCGATCTTTTAGGGGCGCCGGATCAGATCCAGGTACGCAGCTTCAAAGACGATTACTTTCTTGTCATTACGCCCACCAGCGCACCTGTGATCGATGAGATTCGGGATGCTTATCTCAATTACACTCTCGATCCGCTGAGCTTCAAGTACAAAACAGTCATCCTGACCAAGAAACCGCTCCAGAAGTACTCGGATGCGGCGCCGGCACTCGATCTTGCTTATAAAGATGATTGGTCGCTTCTGGTTACCAAATGCCTGATAAAGGCAATCGACAGCCGCCTTCTCCACGGGAGCGCCGAGAAGAAGCAGGCGTTCGTGAACCAGGCGATGCGGGAAGGTTACGTGTTGACGGCGGCTTTTGCCGACCTGCTCCCCGGTTACGAGAAGCAGCAGGATGCGATGCGGCTCTATTACCCGGACTTGATTGCAGCGATTGATGTAAAGAAAGAAGACAAACGGCTCAGGACGGTCGAGTTTGCACAAACCCTGCCGCCGCGAATCATTGCGCCGCCGGCCAAGATGCAGATCGACCCGGTGGAAGAAGCCTTACAGACCGCGGACGGGCTTATGGAGCAGAGAGACCTTGAGTCCGCTCGCAAAGTGTATAAGAAGATACTCGAACAAACCGCAGATAAGCCGAAACAGGGCCGAGCCCTATATGGTTTAGGCGTGATCGATCTTCAGGAGAAACATTGGGACGAGGCGCTTAATCTCTTTCAGCGTACGGTGGATGCAAATCCAAATCCGTCAACGACTGCTTGGTCGCACTATTATCTTGGTCAGCTAGCCTTGAAGGCCGGCAATACCGAAAAGGCGGCCTCGGAGTTCAAACTTACCATCGCGACGGAGGGCGCTACAGCGCGAGCACGAGAAGCCGCTGAAAACGCCTTGCGTAGCAGTTCAGGAGACATCAAACAATGACATTCACCTCCCTTCGACGGGGTTTGTTAGCAGCGGCAATCACCTCCGGGCTGATTTACGGCCAGGCCAAAGCTCCGCAGCCGAAGAGCCAGAAAGAACGCGACGCTTTGATGAAGGTGCAAACAGCGGCACAGTCCAATAACGCGGACGAGGAACTCAAAGCGATCGACTACGTTCTCGAGAACTTCGACAATACCGACTACAAGCCGATGCTTCTTACCATGGGTATGGAGGCAGCCCAGGCGAAAGGCGATGCTGCTAAATCTTCTGTTTACGCCGATCGTCTGATTGAAGTAGATCCGAACAATATTTCCGCTCGTGTCATGCAGGCGGAGAGCATTGCTCAGAGGACGAGAGAGAACGACCTCGACAAGGAACAGAGCCTCAAGAAGGTCGACGAACTCGCGAACAAGGGCCTTGAGTTGTTAAAGAACGCATCGGCTCCGCCTCCGGGCTCCAACGAGGCGCAGTGGCCGGAAGTGAAGAAGCAGTTAACTTCCGAAGCTCATGATGCGCTTGGCCAGGCTTCCGACCTGCGAAAGAATTATCCGGAAGCGATCAAACACTATCAGGACGCTCTCGAAGCACAGCCCACGAATGCTGTTGTGACCGCCCGGCTGGCAAAGGCTTACGTAGGGAACAAGCAATACGATGAAGCCATCGCTACTGCCGACAAAGTAGCCGCCATGAGCGACGCTCAACCGGTGGTGAAGCAGTTCGCTCAACAGCAGAAGGACGCCGCGACCAAGCTGAAGGGATCGGGAGCCAAGTAACAGGTCCTGAATGTCCGCGGGACTTGAGCTGCTCGAAGAGAAACTGGGTTACCAGTTTCGAAACCGCAGCCTCCTTCTCCACGCCCTTACGCATCGCTCCTGGAGCGTGGAGCACCGGGACGTCTCGCCGGTACGCAGCGATAATGAACGCCTGGAGTTTCTCGGGGATTCCGTGCTCGGCTTCGTAGTTAGCGAGGCATTGCTCGACAGCTTCCCCGATGAGACCGAGGGACAACTCTCGCAGCGGAAAGCGCATCTCGTCAGCGCCAACCACCTTCATGCCTGTGCCCTCCAATTGGACTTGGGCAACTTCCTGCTGCTGGGCAAGGGCGAGGAGCAAAATGGCGGACGAGCACGGCGAACGCTTCTGGCCAATGGCTTCGAGGCAGTGATTGCAGCCATGCATCTGGACGGAGGCCTGGAGGCGGTGCGAGCGCTCATCCGCCGAACGGTACTCAATGAGCACCGCGAAGACACGGAGCCGGCTTCAGCCACGACCCTGAATTATAAGAACGTCCTGCAGGAAGAAGCACAAGCGCGAGGTCTGCCGATTCCCCGCTATACGACGGTTGAGACCAGCGGACCGGAACACGCGAAGGTTTTCTTAATTGAGGCCAGCATTGGCGACCAGTTCAGCTCGCGTGCCGCGGGCACTTCCAAAAAGGCTGCCAGCCAGGATGCGGCACGATTACTGTTTGCACAACTCGAGAAGTGATCTAAACAGCTTTCTTCTCGGGCGACGCCGACTTCTTTTCCGCAGGATCCCGGAGCAATTCAGCTAGTTCTCTCAGCTCCCGGCGCACTTCGGAGAAAGCGACGGGCACCGTGAATAACTCGCCCTGTTTCCGCCCGTTCGAAACGGGAGCCGCCGCGTTCTTCTTGCCTTGCGACTCAAGGTATTTACGAGCGCCCTCAATGGTGAAGCGCTTCTCGTAGAGCAGACGCTTGATCTCGAGAACAAAGGCAACATCTTTGCGCCGGTAGACGCGATGACCTGTTCCGGATTTCTTCGGACCGAGTCCGCGGAATTCGGCCTCCCAAAAGCGCAAGACGTGCGGCTTTACCCCGGCCAGCTTTGCCACTTCTCCGATGCGAAAGCAGAGTTTGTCCGGGATTTCGTGTTCGACAACTGGGTTGACCGCCAAATCTTCCATTTGGAATCGAGCCAAACTGCAACTCATTTTATATGAGTTTCGACGCCCCTAACGATAAACTCTTAAGGAAAGTTAGACTTAGTCCCAGAAGACTGCTACCCCAATCACATGTTTCGAACGCAACGTCGCATTTTCGCAGGCGCGTCCCTGCTAGTTCCGGCCCTCGCATCGCTTGCTTTGACAAGCTGCCAACACGCCGCGAAGCTTGAGAAGGCGTCATTCGGAAGCACGCCTGATGGTCAGCAGATAGAGGTTTATACGCTCCGAAACGCCGCGGGAATGGAAGTGAAGATCGCAACGTACGGAGCGACCATTAATTCCATCACGGTTCCGGATCGCCAGAAAAATATGGCTGATGTCGTGTTGGGCTTTAAGGACGTTTCGGGCTACACAGCCAAGACGAACACGGCATATTTCGGAGCTTCCATCGGAAGGTACGGAAACAGAATCGGCAACGCTAAGTTCACCATCGATGGGAAGGAATACCACACACCCGTTAACGACGGACCGAACACTCTGCACGGGGGAATCAAGGGCTTCGATAAGTATGTGTGGACCGCAAAGGATGTTTCGGGCGAGGATCCGGCAATCGAGCTGCAAATTGTGAGCCCGGATGGCGACCAGGGCTTTCCCGGCAAGTTCAACGAGACGGTGCGGTACACGCTGGGTCCGGACAACGACCTCAGGATCGACTACTCAGCACAGACTGACAAACCGACGGTTCTGAATCTCACCAACCACTCTTACTTCAACCTGGCTGGTGCCGGAACGAAAACGGTATTGGATCACCACATTCAGATCGCGGCCGACCGGTTCACTCCCGTCAGTGAAACCCTGATTCCGACGGGCGTGCTACAACCCGTTGCAGGGACTCCCTTCGATTTCCGCTCGTCTACCCGCATTGGAGAGCACATCGACGAGAACGATCAGCAGCTTAAGTACGGCAAGGGATACGACCACAACTTCGTTCTGAACACAGGCGGTGACCTGAAGAAGGTCGCGGCCGTAGTGACGGAACCGACATCGGGACGAATGCTCCAGGTCTTCACAGACCAGCCCGGACTTCAGTTCTATACCGGCAACTTCCTGGACGGAGCAAACGAGGGAATCGGCGGGAAGTACGTACATCGCTCGGCCTTATGCCTTGAGACGCAGCACTTTCCCGACTCCCCCAATCACCCTGAGTTCCCGAGCACTTTGTTGAAGCCAGGAGAACGCTTCCACAGCACGACAATCTACAAATTCTCAGTGCAGTAGAAAGCCATTGCCCGCTGACGAACGCGCGAGCGCGCCGGATTGTTTAGATCGCCGCGCCGCCCGACACGAAGATCGTTTCGCCCGTGATCCATCGCGCATCGTCGGACGCCAGAAACGCAACCGGGGGAGCGATATCGTCCGGTTGTCCAGCCCGGCCCAGAGGCGTTCCCGCAATGGCGCCCTTCTCGAACTCGCTTCCGACAAAACCGGCGGAGTGGGTGCCCTCGGTAATTACGAACCCTGGATTGATTGCATTCACGCGAATGTTGCGCGGGCCCAGTTCCTTCGCAAGCGATTTCGTGATGGTGTCGACTGCGCCCTTCGTCGAGGAATAAACGGAAGAAGCTGCGGGGGCAAGCGTGCTCACAACTGAGCTGATATTTACCACGCTTCCGCCCTGCTCGGGAATCAACGGAAGAGCGGCCTTGGTCGTCAAGAGCAGCCCGAGCACGTTGGTGTCGAACTGGCGCTTGTACTCCTCAGGATTGATTTGCTCGAGAGGCGAAAACCCGTAGACGCCAGCGTTGTTCACAAGAATATCTACTTTCCCGTAAGCCTTCTTTGTCTCCGCAAAAAGCTTCTGGATCTCTTCTTCCTTCGACACGCTCGCACCAACTGCGATCGCTTTGCCTCCCGCTTTCGTGATTTCGTCCACGACTTTCTCTGCGCCTTCGCGGCTGCTCGAGTAATTAACTACGACGCTGGCGCCATCAGACGCAAGGCGCTTTGCAATCGCCGCGCCGATGCCTTTCGAAGCACCAGTTACCACTGCCACTTTACCTGTCAACTTACTCATTTCCTTCACCTCTTCCGTCCCGAAGCTCTCGCTTCGTCATTTCTATATCTGTCGAAATGATGGCGCCGGCTCAGAAAAGGATTCAAGCGTCAGGCAAAAGAGCCGTTATCAGCTAAGCTGCGTCAGAGTGCTGAGAGGCGCTTCAGATAGGCCTTCCAGACATCGCGGCGAAGTGTAAGGCGGGCGAACTTCCCGTCCCGCTCAACGTTCACGAGTCCGGCGTGGTCGAGTTCCTTCAAGTGGTGAGATACGGTAGCGGGGGCTAAACCGGTCCAGCCGCAAACGCAGGAGCAGGTGGGAGCGTCCTTCGACTCGCCAATCCGCTGCAGCATTTCAAAACGCTTGGGATCTGCCAATGCCTTACTGATGAGCGTGAACTGGCGATCATCGAGGTGAATTTCACGTTCAGCCATCGTACTCTTTTGATGGTAGCGTCGTTGGTTTGTGCACCAAGTCTGGTCTGGGAATACTTCCGGGACGAGAATTTTTGTGGCATCATACGTAGACTTGGCGAGCGCTGCCCCGAGCAAAGACTTCCTCCTTCGCGAGGAAAAGATGCCTCTCCGGCGTGAACTGGGGTTGGGCGATCTGGTCCTGGCCCAGATCCTCTGCGTCGTCGGGTCTACCTGGGTTGGAGTCGCAGCAAAGTTAGGCCGCTCCCATCTTGTGTTTTGGCTCGCGGCGATCGTTCTTTTCTACCTGCCCCTGGCCTGCACAGTCATTCTTCTGAATCGGAGGCAACCGCTCGAGGGCGGTCTGTACCAATGGGCTAAATCGGGATTCGGCGACTTAGTCGGGTTCATGACGGCTTGGAACCTCTGGGTCTACGCGGTCATTTGCGTACCCAGTATTCTCTTCGTCCTTCCAACCGACCTCTCCTACCTGATCGGTCCCAGTGCCGCTTGGATTCCAGGAAGCCGCCGCATCTCCGGACTCCTGATTTTTGGAGTTCTGCTGCTGATCTCATTCGTTGCTGCGCGTGGCCTTGGCGTGGGCAAATGGCTGCACAACATCGGCAGCATAATGATCTGCATCGCTTATGCCATGTTGATCGCATTGCCTCTGCTGATGGTCTTCGGTAGCCGTCCGGGGCACTATGAGCCTTTCCCGTGGCAGGCGCCTCATATCAGCCTGCTGAGTCTCGCGGTCTTCGGTCAGATGACAATCGGGGGCTTAAGCGGCTTTGAATACGTGGCGATTATGGCTGGCGAATGCAGACGCCCGGAACGCACGGTGGGGCAGTCCGTCGCTATCTCAGCGCCCATCATTGCCTTGATGTTCATTCTCGGAACCAGTTCTGTGCTCGCGTTTGTCCGCGCTGAACCGATCAACCTGATCGGACCCATTCCGCAGACGTTCCGGTTGGCTCTCGGCAGCTCCGGGCTAGGCAATTCTGCGGCGCGGTTTGGGATTGCACTCGCAATGGTTCGGGCGGCCGCGAGCGCGAGCTTGCTTTTCACCGGGTTGACTCGTTTGCCCATGACCGCGGGTTGGGATCATTTCCTGCCGCGATGGTTCACAGCGCTGCATCCACGCTGGAAAACGCCGGTTAACTCCGTCGTGTTCGTTTCGGTTACCGTCATCTTTATGCTGCTGCTCAGCATGCTGGGCGTGAAGGAGCAGGAGACCATGCAGCTCTTGCAGAACGCGTCGACGATTCACTACGGACTTAGCTATCTGGTGCTGTTCGCTCTGCCCCTCCTCGGAGCGCCCGTGTTTCGACGAGGACTTCCCGGGTGGTACAAGCCAATCGCTGCCGCGGGACTGTTCGCCACGCTTGCCGCAGTGATCACGGCTCTTCATCCGATCATCGATGTTTCGAATCAATGGAGCTACTCAGCAAAGATCGGCGGGACGGTGCTAATTACCAACGCGCTTGGGCTTCTTGTCTACAGGCGCGCCATCTCAGGAGCAAGCAGAAGCCGGGTAGAGGCTGAGCCGGCATTAACTTGATCAGCGACCGGGAACAGACCCCGGTCGCCCGACCACTACCGCAGGACGCGTCTGAGCGTCATAACGTCCGGCCGGAGAGAGGCGCTACGCAACTTTTTCCAGTCGTCTGTCACATGAATCAATTTGCCCGTAATGTGATTCGACTGCTCTGAAGCGAGAAACTTAATGTGGTCGAGTTGTGCTTCGGGAGAAGCGCCACCGGTGCGTCGCGTCTCTTCCGCAGATTCGACCACGCGACTCTGTAGACGGTCGCCTCCGCTGATGATCTCGTCTGTGATGCTCGTGTAAGCCGATCCCGGATCGAAGCAATTTACCTGGACATTGTGGTCCATCACTTCGGCCGCAAGAGCTTCGGTAAATCGGACGACCGCGGCCTTCGACGTAGTGTATGCCGAGAAACTGGCATTCGGCGCCGCATCGACATCGCACGTAAGAGCAATGATCTTACCCGAGCGCTGCTGAATCATGTCCGGCAGAACGGCTTTGCAGGAATGAACAACGCCCAGGAGATTCGATTCGATGGCTTGAGTCCACCCTTTCAAGGGAGACTCAATGAATAAATCGACGGGACCGAGCCTGGCAGCCGCACAGATGAGAATGTCGACGGGCCGGCCGAAACTCACCCGGGAACGTTCTACCGCCAGCGCTAATTGTTCGGGGTCGGTCACGTCCGCACGGATGCGGATCGCGTTCCCTCCCGCCTGCTCAATTTCAATATGCGCCAGGTCAAGTTCTGCCTTGCTTCTGCTGAGGAGCGCAATGCGCGACCCGAGACGTGCAAAAGCCAGTGCGAAACGTTTTCCCAGTCCTCTTCCAGCGCCCGTTACGAGGATACTCTTTCCTCTAAACTCGCTATTTGAAATAGTCACTTTATGTAGAATTTTGGCGGCTACTTGGACACCGCAACTCCGCCCCCCAAGCATAAAACAAGGTTGTACGGAACCGGTATTGGGATTAACTCATGTGCCCGTCATTGTGGCCAATGAAGTGCTCCTTAAGCGCGAGTTTCTGCGGTATACTCCCTTTGGACGGGTCGAAGACCCACAATCTATTAGCTGGAGGCTGATGAGCAAGGAAGACAGTATAGAAGTAACGGGAACGGTAGTCGAAAAGTTTCCGAGTGGTTTGTTTAGTGTACAGCTAGATCAGGATAGAACCGTGCTCGCCCATTTGGCGGGTAAGCTCAGACGTAACCGCATCCGTGTTCTTGCGGGCGATCGAGTAACCCTTGAGATGTCTCCCTATGACCTCACCAAGGGGCGAATCACCTACCGGCACAAGTAATCTCTCGACCGTTCGTCGCGATTCGCCTCACCGTTTACTCTTCATCTTTGGAACGAGACCGGAAGCAATCAAGCTTGCACCCCTTGTAGCCGAGTTTCGCAGGGCGGAGCACCGGGATTTTGAGGCCGTCGTTTGCGTAACGGGTCAGCATCGCGAGATGCTCGCGCAGGTTCTGACGGCGTTCAACATCAAGCCGGACTTTACCTTGGGCGTTATGGTTCCCGGCCAGACTCTGAATGGGCTCAGCTCTCGTCTTTTCGCTTCGCTCGGGCCGGTTCTCGACGAAGTGAAGCCGGCAATGACCGTTGTCCAGGGCGACACGACGAGCACTCTCTGCGGTGCTCTCGCCAGCTTCCATCTGCGGATCCCGATTGCACACGTCGAGGCGGGTTTGCGCACCTCCGATATGCTTTCGCCGTTCCCGGAGGAGATGAACCGGGTGTTGACGGATAGGCTTTCGACGCTGTATTTCGCCGCTACCGATTGGGCGGCCGGGAACCTGCTCGGGGAGGGCATCAGTCCCGATCGCGTTTGGGTGACCGGGAACACGGGCATCGACGCGGTTCTTTCCACGCGGGATGCTCTGGTCCGTGGCGACCTAGCGGGCGTTTCCTTGCCTCTTGACGAGAGAAAGCGTCTTGTTGTCGTTACTTCGCACAGGCGGGAAAACTTCGGCGACGGCATTCGTGAAATCTGCGAGGCGGTCTCGGCCATTGCCGTGCGCGAAGACGTCCAGGTTGTCTGGCCCGTACATCCGAACCCGGAAGTGAAAGCCGTGGTTGAGAGGCGATTGGGAAGTTCGCCGAATCTGCTATTGATTGAGCCTCTGGAATACCTTCCGTTTGTTGACCTGATGCGCCGGTGTCACTTCCTGCTGACGGATTCGGGCGGCGTACAGGAAGAGGCGCCGTCGCTCGGCAAGCCGGTTCTCGTTATGCGCGATAAAACGGAACGCCCGGAAGCGGTCAAAGTGGGGACGGTGAAGCTGGTCGGGACGGATCGTGAAGCCATCGTCCGCGAGTCTTTTCGCTTATTAGACGACTCCGCCGAATACGTCCGCATGTCGCTCCTGCACAATCCCTACGGGGACGGCAAAGCCAGCGAGCGCATTGCCAGGCATATTGCCCGGTATTTTGCCCATCTCGAAGGCAGTTCAGTTCAGAGCTAGCCGGTTACAAAGAATTACCATAAAGATTGTCCTCGCTCCAAACATTCCGGCGTGCGGCCCCGCCCGTCCCCCGGCCCAGTCAGTGGCCCCAAATCTACTTCGGCATCCTGTCAACCTCGCTTGGCACGTTGTTGCTCGAGCTGACGCTTACCAGGATTTTTTCGGTCGTCTACTACTATCATTTCGCCTTCCTGGCGATCTCGATTGCGCTGTTCGGGCTGGGCGCGGGCGGCGTTTTCTCGTACGCGGTTGCGAATTGGCCCGGTCCGATTTTCCGCAAGGTCGGAATACTGGCCGCTTCCAATGCCATCTGCTGCGTCTTGTGTCTCTGGTACCTGCTGACTCAGACGGGTGAGTTGAATACCGCTCAGTTGGCCATTGCCTACTTCATCACGGCTGCACCCTTCTTCTTTTCCGGCACGATCTTGTCGTTCGTCATCTCCGAAACTCTGGAGCGGGTAAACAAAACCTACTTCTTTGATCTTTTGGGAGCGGCAGCGGGATGCCTGGTCCTGGTTCCGCTATTGCACTGGATCGGGGCTCCCAGCACGGTGCTGGTTGCGGCAATTTTGTTTTCAGTGTCCTCTGCCATCTGGTTCCACCTGAATGCCTCTCCTCGCGGACGCGCAGCGTCAGTGATGATCGGCATACTGCTTGTGGCGCTGATTGCCGCGAACAATAAACATCCCGTGCTCGACGTTCGGTATGCCAAGGGGCAGCGGCTGACGGACGAAGAGTTCGTCCGCTGGAACGCACTTTCCCGGATCGCGCTCAAGCCGGAGCCGGGATCCCATATGAAAAGTATTGTGATCGACGCAGACGCGGCGACCGGGGTGGCAAAGTTCGATTTCGAGCATCTTTCGGAGAAGGAAAGAGAACGATCTCGCGTATCACGGCCCAGGCGTTCCGTACCTGCTTCGTCCCGCAGCCAAAACGTTGGTGATCGGACCTGGGGGAGGCTGGGACGTCTCACGGGCTCTCGCCTCGGGAAGTAAGCAGATCACCGGAGTCGAGATCAATCCGATCATTGCTGACGTCATTATGCGGGAGAAATTTCCGCAGTACAGTAATCACCTCTACTCCCGCCCAGAGGTCAACATTGTTGTGGAAGATGGACGGGCCTTTGTCCGAAGATCCAGCCAGCACTTTCAGGTGATTCAGGCCACCCTCGTCGACACATGGGCGTCGACCGCCGCAGGCGCCTTCGCGCTCTCTGAAAACAATCTATATACGACGAACGCTTTTTTCGATTACCTTTCCCACCTTACGCCGGACGGAGTTCTTGCCTTCACGCGATGGGGATTCGATCCTCCGCGCGAGTCGCTGCGAGTTGTTGCGCTTGCGCGTGCAGCCCTCGAGCAGATAGGCGAACGGAATCCGGCCGACAACGTGGCTGTGCTTCGGGAAGATGCGCAAAAGCTTCGTGGTTGGGGCGCGCAGGACACGATCCTGGTCTCCCGCCGGCCGTTCACGGCTTCTGACTTAGCCCTGTTTGACCGCCTGCCGGCTCTCAGCCAAATGCAGGTGATCTACCGGCCAGGTGCGGGTGCCGCAACGGCATTCGGGCAGCTTCTGTTAGCGCAGGATGTCGGGCGCTTCTACCGCAACTATCCGTTTGACGTGCGCCCCGTTTCGGATGACCGCCCGTTCTTCTTTTACACAGTGCAGGCTCGCGATCTCTGGAAGTTCATCCTGAGTGCGTCTCGCGCGACGGCAGATTACAAAGTGAACTCGGCGCTTCCCGTACTATTTGCACTGATCGGAATCAGTCTGCTGGCTACTGCGGTAATTGTTTGCCTGCCGCCTCTCTTCCTGAAGCAACAGGTTCCGAGGAGTCGCGAAAGCCTTGTCGCACTCATGTTCTTTCTGGCTATCGGGGCGGGCTACATACTCGTACAGGTCTCGCTGATCCAGAAGTTTGTACTGTTTCTGGGACACCCCACTTACGCGCTGACGGTAGTGATCTTCTCCATGTTGTTATCGAGCGGAATGGGAAGCTACTTCAGCAAGCATCTGATTCAGTCCCAGGTGTCACGGCTGAGTCTTACGCTGGTGCTTATCGCTGCCGGCGTCTCCGTGTTATCTCTCCTTGTCACCCCGATCGCGGACAGCGAAGTGATGCTCCCGTTCGGCTTGAAGGTGTTGATTACGGTTGGATTGATTGCGCCCGCCGGCTTCTTCATGGGGATGCCGTTCCCGACCGGACTGGGTCTCTTGAAGGGAGTGATGCCGTCCGTGGTGCGCTGGGCGTGGGCAGTGAATGCTGCGGCCAGTGTTCTCGGCTCCGCGGCGGCCATGTTCCTTGCCATCTACTTCGGTCTCAGCATGACGCTGCGTCTCGGTGGATTGTGTTATCTCGGCGCACTGCTCGCGCTGCTGGTTTCGCCGCTGGGCGGGAAAAGTCGCGCCGTGAAGGAAGCCTGGCCGGAAAGCAGACGCGAGCGGGTAGCCTGATTGCCTTATCGGCTGGGAGCAATTACTTTGAGTGCCGCCTCGAGCGCCTCAACAAAAAAATACTCGCCCCACATTACTGATTCGTCGATGCCCAGACCTTTGTGAATGTGGTAAACGCCGCCTTTCAGGATGCCTTCCCACTCCGGTTCGTTCGCGGCTAAGAAGTCATTACAGAGATTCCGAAGAATATGAACGGCCGTGGACCAGTAGAAATGACCCTTTATGGGATCGGGGATTTGACGGCAGAGCTTGAACAGACCGGCTGCCGCAATCGCACCGGCGGACGAGTCGAGCAGAGAGCGATTCTCGGGCGGTGCGTTGTAGTCCCAAGGCGGGATCCCGTTCGTCGGCGTGTGAGTGATGTAGTAGTCCGCGCAAGCTTCAGCCGTTTGTAAGAACCGCGGATCGCGGCTGTACTCGTAAGCGCTCGAGAAGCCGTACAGCGCCCACGTCAAGCCTCGCGACCAGCACGAATCACCGCGGAAGCCCTGGTGCGTCGTTTGCCGCAGGAACTCCCCGGTTTCGAGATCGAACAGGCCTTCCTGCGCCACCGAACCATCGGCGCGAACAAGACAACGCCTGGTCGTAATGCAATGCCGGACGGCGATATCCCGCAGCCTTTTGTCATTCAGTTCGCGCGCCGCATAAAAAATAATTCCGACATTCATCATGATGTCGATGAACAGGGAGTCCCGGGCAACGAAGGAGCTCAGGTATTGGCCATCTTCGTTGAATCGCTGCGCCAGCGTTCTTCCGGCCTGGAGCACAACCTCCCGCACGGCATTGTCGCGCGTGATTTTGAACCACGGATGGTAGGTCGAAAGAAAGATGAAGCCCAGATCGTGAACATCGTTATCGCTTTTTCGATGCTCCAGGGGCTTGCTGTAGTGAATGGCCCGTTCGAACCAGAACTTGTATTCGGGCTGCCGGCCAAGGTGCTTGGCGAAGGTCCACATCATGCCGGGCAGGAATCCGTCGCACCAATGCGTCCAAACCGGTCCTTCGTGTTTCCACTTACCGGCGACGGTGTACATCGGATAGAAATCCGGATAGGTGTCGATGAGCCGCCTCACTTGCTTCTGAGCGAATGTCATCGCGTTTTGGAACAGCTCTTTATCCGAATCGTAGGTAAATTGGATCATGGCAAGACCGCGATCACATTATAAGTAGAAGTGCCGAATGCTCTGCTACCATCGGTTTGCATGGCGACTAAAGTCACGATTGTGAATAACGGCCCCATTCGCATCGAGGGCGAATTTACAATCCAGGATTCGGAAGGCAACGACTACGGCTTAGGCGGGCGCTCCGTCATATCTCTTTGCCGTTGCGGCCTCGCCGAGAATAAACCGTTTTGCGACGGAACGCATGGAAGAAATGGGTTTAATTCACAGTGCAAAGCCCGAGATCTCCCTCCTCCGAAGCCGAAGCTGTAAGCGCCTCGCCACCGCCGAAGAAATCACCCCGCTTAATCGAATTAGACATCCTGAGAGGATTTCTCCTTCTCTGGATGACTTTCACCCATCTACCCACGAAGGTCAGCAACATTTCGAATCAGACTTTCGGATTCGTTTCGGGGGCGGAGGGTTTTATCTTCCTGGCGGCGTTTATGGTTGGCCAGCTCGAGTTCCGGCGCGAGCTCAGCAGAGGTGAGGTTGCCACGGTGCGCGATCTCGCGAAACGAACGGCGCGCGTGTATGCGTACCATTGCGGATTACTTCTCATCGCGTTCGCGGTGTTCGCGCCCATTGCCGTCAGGCTTCACCGTCCGGCTGTCGAGAATCTGCTGTCCTTTTATCTGAAAAGTCCAAAGCCCGCCGCGATCGCCGCCGTCCTTCTGCAATACCGCCCGTCGCTCCTCGACATTCTTCCGCTCTATGTCATCTTCATGGGGCTGACTCCGCTCGCGCGGCGCGTCGCTCGCCAATGGGGCTGGGAACCGGTCATTTACGCTGGTTTCGCCGTCTGGGTTGCCGCGCAATTCGGTCTTCGTAATCTCATTTTCCGCAGCTTCACTCCGTTCGGTATCCCAGTCCCTGCCGACTCGACCGGCGCTTTCGACATCTACGCCTGGCAACTGCTGTGGGTCGTCGGCCTGGCTCTTGGAAGCCTCAATGCCGATCACCTGGCGGGGGTTTCCGCGAAGACCACGCCGGAGTTGGCCGAGGAAATTCCGCGGTGGCTGATCCGGCTCAGCTTCGCCGTTGCAGGAACCTTCCTGGTGCTGCGTTACAGCTCTGTGGACCGGTGGATTGATCCCAATCTTTTAGGCTGGCTGATCGATAAATGGCATCTGGGGCCGGCGCGTGTGATCAACTTCTCTGCGCTTGCGATCCTGCTCGTGCAATACGGAAGCCGCATCACCAAATTTAAGATGTTCACGCCGCTCGCGTCGTTGGGCCAAGCCTCTCTTGAGGTCTTCTGCGTTCACGTACTGTGCTGTCTCGCCGGCGATACGCTCAGCTTCACGCCGGACCCGCAACTCTCGTGGACGGAACAGGCGGTCGTGCTGGCCGTTACGGTAGCCGCGTTGTTTCTGACTGCCCAGGCAAGCAAGTTGTGGAAAGAGAGCAAGCGCAGCCGTTTGGTCCCTCAACCCGCTTAGAAGTCACTCCGCGGCGCCTGTCTCTTCCGAGAGAACGCAGATATCGGGCAGGTTCCGGTAATCTTCTGCGTAATCCAGGCCGTAGCCCACCACAAACTCATCCGGGATCTGGAAGCCGATGTACTTGACCGCGACCGGTTGGATGCGCCGGTCGGGTTTATCGAGAAGAGTAACAATCTCGAGCGATCGCGGTTTCCTTTGATGAAGGAGACGAGTCAGATAACTCAACGTGACTCCGCTATCGATGATGTCTTCGACAATCAGAACGTGGTGACCCTCGATATTCACATCAAGATCTCTCGTCACCTTCACCTGTCCGGAACTGCTTTTCTGGCTGCCATAACTCGAGATGCCCATGAACTCGATGCGGATAGAGGTCCGCTTCAAAGCTCTTGCCAGATCGGCCACGAAAATGAAAGAGCCTTTCAGAATCGAAACCAGGTAGATCGGTTCGTCCGGGTAATCGGCATCAATCCGCGCCGCCATTTCTCCAATGCGCTTTTGAATCTGGTCTGCGGAGATCAGGACTCGCTGGGCGGGAGAATGCATCCCTGAATCTTACCGGACGTTTGGAGCATAGACGGCTCAGTTGCTTGCAGGTCGAAAGCCGGCCTGTAATCGCGTGCTACCCAGACCGATGTGAATGTGCGGCGCCGTCGCGGCACCGGCCACGGCGCTGCGAAACGCGAGATAAGGCACGTGCAAGCGATCGAGCAACGCCAGAAGCCAGACGCCCTCGGGTTGGGTTGGGCTGAGCGCCACGTCTACGCGGTTCCTGTGATCGAGTCCAAGAGACTGATGGGTGAGCGTCTGCCCCATAGCGCTGATCGGTAGCGGACGGTGAAACTGCTTCTCATACTGAGCCTCGATCGGGGTTAAATCATTCAGTGAAAACGAGCGGTTGCCGTCGGAACGAATCACTGAGTTCTTGAGCGATGTCGCTTCGGCCGACTTTGCAGCCTGGCGCTCTGTTTCTGCCATGGATGCAAGCTCGTTGAGGAGGCGAACCCGGTCTTTGGCGAATCCCAGAACTCTTTCGCGATCTTCGAGCTCGTGCGCGGCGTTCTCGACATCCAGCTTCGCGATCGCTCCGGACGCAAACAGCCTTTGGCGCTCATCGAAAGCGGCTTTGGCCCGGCTGGCGCGACGCTCCGCTGCAGCGAGCATGCCGGCCGCTTCTTCCCCCGTCATGTTGCCGGCCGTTCTCAAACCGTAGAGGGTTCGTTTCAGTAGCGCTTCGTCTTCCGCATCCGCCAATTGAGCTCGGACCTCATCGAGCTTGGCACGCGGCAGGGTGCCGTCTGCAACCAGACGCTCGGTCCGTTCCAGGTCGGCCTTGGCACGCGCGACCTGTGCATCCGCCACCGCCGCTATTGGTGACGAATCCGACGGTGGGAGGAGCGCCCTGTGCCAGCAAAACCGGCAGGCAGCAGAGGTATATCGTACCGGCCAAGAGTAACCCAGGCAGTACCGGGTTATACGCATTAGAGCGCTTACTCATCTTGTTGAAAATGTAGTACGCTGGAACCGTGGAGACGGCGTAGACGACCCTGCTAAACAGTTCCCTCAAAATCGATTCCGAGCCGTTAAACGAAGTGCCCGGCTGGCGGATTGCAGTAGCGGCTGCTGAAGAAAAGAAGGCGTTCGACATCCGTGTGCTGAATCTGCAGGCGGTGACCTCTTTTACTGATTACTTTGTGATCTGTTCGGTTGCCAATATTCGCCAAGGCCAGGCAGTCTGTGACGAGATCGGGTTGACTCTGAAAAATCGGGGTGAACGGGCCACCAGCGTTGAAGGTTTTGACACCGGAGAGTGGATTCTGATGGACTACGGGGATTTTCTGGTCCACATCTTCTCTCAAACGGCCAGATCTTACTACGATCTCGAACGCCTCTGGAGAGGCGCTGAGCCGGTCGACCTGGGCCCAAGTACCAACTCTGCGGAGCCGGAATCCCGCCCTTCCAAGCTGACTGGTAGATTAGATTAACTTGGTCCGGCATCTCGACTTATGGTTGAGGCCGGTGGCAAGCGGATTAGAACAGCGGTTGATGAATTTTCTTCGTTTTAAACAAGGAAGATCTCAATGTTAACGCCTCGCCACTACGACGTTCTTCACGCGATCGTACACAATTACATCGAAACGGGCGAACCCGTGGCCTCACGGACCATCGCTCGTAGATACCCAATGAGCCCGGCGTCTATCAGAAACATGATGGCGGATCTCCTCGAGCAGGGATATCTGCGGCAGCCTCATACCTCGGCAGGGCGAGTGCCGACCAGCGCCGCGTTCCGGAGCTACGCCAAAACTCTGGTTAGCAGCCGCATTGTACAGGTCGAACTCGAGCGCTTGAAGAGCGAAATCCGGCGCGAAGGAACGGTAGAGGGGCGTATCGAAAGATCGTCGCAGCTCCTCACGGAAATCACCCGGAACTTTGGTATTGCCGCCGCCATACCGACGGCAAATCGCATTCTTGACAGCGTCGAACTGCTTTCTCTTCCGGACCGCCGGGTGCTGATGGTGGTTGTTTCGAAAGACGGCATGGTGAGAAACAAGGTCATCACCGTCGACGATCACATCCCGCAGGATGAGCTTGCCTCCATACGGAATTACATCAACCGCAACTTCAGTGGCTGGGTGCTCCAGAACATCCATCGCGAGTTGCGGCTGAGGCTTGAACGCGAGAGCGCTGCCTACGATGCCATCCTCCAGAAGGTGAGCTTCTTTCACTCGAAAGGCTTGCTCGATTTAGGTCTGGTTCCTGAGATTCATTTCGATGGTGCTGAAAACTTTATCGGGTTGGACCTCCAGTTGACCCGTGAACGGATGCGGGAACTATTCCGGGCGCTCGAAGAAAAGAAGAGAATCCTCGATTTGCTCGAGCGCTTCTTCGACGGGCGCGATGGTGAATTTTCGGTTCAGGTCGGGCTTTCGGATGTCCATCCCAGCATGGGCGAACTATCGCTGATCGGGGTGCGGCTGGACCTCCCGGACGGCCTCAGGGCTCACGTCGCCGTACTCGGGCCAATGCGAATGAACTACAATCGCGCGCTTTCCGCTGTGTTGCACGTCGGCCAAGCCTTCAAGACGGCAACTATCTAGAAAGCCCGCTAAGTCCACGGAAACAGGGCACTCACGAATGTAGCCCAGATTAATGTCCGTGCGGTTTGCGCTGCAGTCTAAGCGGTGTTCTAATAGAGATAGGACGAAAGCAAAAGTGGGCGAATAGCCCACTTTTTTATTGCGAGTAATAAAATGCCGGCAGTACAGAACAACGAGCTATTCGACCGGATTTCCGGGTTGTGCGCTGAGGCGACGCGATCTACCGCGATCGAAGTTGCCGACGTTCAACTCCGCGGCGCCGGTAAGGCTCGCCTTCTGCGCGTTTTCATCGATAAACCGGAAGGTGTGACTCACGCCGACTGCGAAATGGTCTCTCAAAGGCTTAGCCAATTGCTGGATGAGCAAAATCTTATGCCTGAAGAGAGTTACACGCTCGAAGTAAGTTCCCTGGGAGTCGAACGCAAGCTCTCCACGGAACGCGATTTCGCCAGAGTTATCGGAAAGACCGTAGCTCTGACCATTCGTTCCTCGCCGGACAAAAGCGAGCACCTCGAAGGAAAGCTCGTGTCCGTGCAGGCTGGCCAACTTGGAATTGAAGTTCGCGACGGGGAACTTTGCCAGATCCCCATAGAGCAAGTGCTCCGGGCGAAGTTGAAGTTCAGTTGGTAGCATTCTTCACGCGCAATTATCTTGAATTTGTTTGTTTTTAGGTTTGTAAGAGGTTTTACGTGGCGTCTATCTATCAGTCCATTGAGTTGTTGAGTAAAGAGAAGGGCATTGATCCGCAGATTGTTCTGGATGCGGTGAAAGATGCCATGCTGGCGGCTGCCCGCAAGCATTTCCGTTCCCAGGAAGACCTCATCGCGGATCTGGACGAAAGCACCGGCAACATCACCATCTACAGCATCAAGCAGGTAGTCGAAACGGTCGAAGACCCTTACAAGCAGATCAGTGTCAGCGCGGCTAAGCGTTTTTCCCAGGGCGCCCAGGTTGGCTCAGAAGTACGGGAACCGAAGCCAACCGAGTCTCTCGGACGAATCTCCGCGCAAACGGCGAAACAGGTGATTCTCCAGAAGGTACGCGAAGCAGAGCGCGACAGCGTATTCTCCGAATTCCAGGGACGCCACGGCGAGCTCGTCAACTGTGTGATCAAGCGCCTGGAAGGCCAGGATTACATCGTCGACATGGGCAAGACGGAGGCCCGGCTGCCAAAGAAGGAGCAGTCGCGGATCGAGAGCTTTAGCGTCGGCGATCGGGTACGCTGCATCATCAAGGGTGTCGAGCGCGGCGGGAAGTACTCGGGCGTCCTCGTTTCTCGAGCTGCGCCAGAGCTCGTCATGCGCCTCTTCGAACAGGAAGTACCCGAGATCTACGACAACACCGTTTCCATCAAAGCCTGTGCCAGAGAGGCCGGCGAGCGCACCAAAATCGCAGTGTTCAGCCGCGATCGGGATGTCGATAGCGTGGGTGCCTGTGTAGGCATGAAGGGAATGCGCGTGCAGTCGATCATCCGCGAACTGCGCGGCGAGAAGATCGACATCATCGAGTACTCGGACGATCCGGTGCAGTACGTGACGAAGGCGCTGAGTCCGGCTAAAATCTCGCGCGTCACCATCCTCGATTCGGCAGACAAACACGTAGAGGTCGTAGTCGACGATCTGCAGCTCTCGCTTGCTATCGGCAAACGAGGCCAGAACGTCAGGCTGGCCGCAAAGTTGATCGGCTGGAAGATCGACATCAAGAGTGAAGAGGAAAAGCGCAGGGAGCTTGATTCACGCCGCGCGGATATGGTGATCTCGGGCGCGCCCGTGTCGGTTCTCCTCGATCACGGTCTGGCGGAAGAAATCGTCGAGAAGCTGATCGGCGCGAGCATCGGCACGGTCGAGCGGTTGGGGTCTATGACACCCGAGCAACTCGAAGCGATACCGGATATCAGCTGAAAGCATTGTGGAGCAAATCCAGTCTGCAGTGGTTTCTTTCTACGGGCAGTACGAGCCGGAGCCAGAGGATGAAGCTCCTGTGTCGCCGGAGGAGATAGAAAGCGTGATCGACGAAAGTTCCGGAAATGAATTAGAATCGAGTGTGCCGGAGGACAATGGGGACGCCTTCGAAACATTGGAGACAGGCGTTCTCGAGCATGACATAGCGCGGCATGAGACGGTCGGCGTTGAGCACACCGACAATGGCGATGTGCTTGACCTCGGCAGAGTGGAAGGGTTGTCCGGCGCACCCTCAACTCTCCGCGAAGACGTTTCCCCGGACGAAGGCTCGGATAGCGAAGAGTCTGATACCATTAAATAATCGAGTCTGTCTGTCCAAGTCACGGCTTATTAAGGAGTTACCTTAGCAGTCTTCTTCTATGAAGAAAATTAGAATCAACGAGTTGGCACGGGAATTAGAGGTCAAGCCGGGCATCATTCTCGATCTCTTGCCCGAGTTGGGCGTGCAGGAAAAAAAGACCCATTCCAGCTCGATCGAAGAAGATACGGCGCTCGCTCTCCGGGAGCGGTTGGCTGAATCAGGCATCTTGGGCTCCTTTCCAAACCGGGCGAACGGACATCACGATGGGGACGACGCCGATTCATCGGCCGATGACTCACCGGACGGACCGGCACACAGCGAGACTGCATCACCTGCTTCGAGTCCGGCTTCCACCGGAGCTGCCTCCAATCCGGAACCGATCAGACCGGTTGTATCGCCGGCACCGGCGACCGTTGCGCCCTCACAAAGATTTCCCTTGCGCGTACCCGCCCGAGAACCGCAGGTTCAAGCCGAAACAGCGCCGAGAGGCATAACGATTCCGCCCCCGTCCGCCCCGAGCACTCCCTCTCCTCAGGCACAGACAGAAACCGCGCCCTTGATCGCAACGGCACCCTCGCCCGAACCGGAACGTTCTCCGCTGCGTTTTCAACCATTACGGCCACCCTTGGGGGGAGGGGGAACCCATCCGGCTCCATCCGCCCCAGCGCCGGCCTCGCCCGTTCCATCTCAGCCCGCGCCATCGGCTGCGGCAGCTTCGGCTGCACCTCCGAGCGCCCCGGCAGTGGCGCCGGCGGGACCAGGTCTGCCGCCGCGTTCAGTTGGCGTGCCTGCGAGGCCATTACCCGCAACACCGGCATCACGCCCGGCTCCGCCCCTTTTGGCGAACGCACCGGGCCCGAGGCAACCGTTGTTGCCCAGGGAAGCAACGCAGCGTTCATCTCAGCCGCCTGCTGCCGTAATTGCTCGTCCGGCTCAGCCGTCCGCGCCTACTATGCCTTCGCCGGGAGCTCCGCCACCTCAGCAACCCCGGTTTAGCGCGGCATCGCCCGGTACTCCGCAGATTCCAGCCACGCCGCGCCCGCCGCAACAGGTGCCGACCCACGTCGTTGCTCCCGGCGGTAGTCCGCAGGCCGGCTCCGTTCCGGGATCTCCGATTCCTTCGCGGCCGATTGCTCCCAGGCCGACTCTCACGCCGGGAGCGCCGATTGCGCCAAGGCCCTCCGGGTCCCGGCCGCCGCTCGCCGGGCAGCCAATTGCCCGTCCGACCGTTCCCCCGCGCCCCGATCTTGTTCAACGCTTAAGACAGCAGCAAACTCCGCCCCGGCCATCGCCCGCAGCTCCGGCTGCGCCACGCCCCGGCGCTCCGCCACCCCGTGCACCGGCGCCCGGACAACCGCTATACCGCGGTCCGATCCGTCCCGGCCAACCCTTAATGCGGGGACCGGGCGCTCCCGGACAGCCCAGTTTCCCGGGGCAGCAGCGGCGTCCTGGCATGCGCCCGATGCATCCCACTTCGCTGCGTCCTGAAACGGCAACTCCGATTCCGACCGAGCAGCGCCGCCATCAGGCAAAGCCTGTTGGAAGGCAGGGCGCCCGAAAGCGCGAGGTCGAAGAAGGAAATCTTCGCGAACGCGTTTCGAAGCGGCCGGCGTTTATCGAGCCACCTCCGATCGATCGGGAAATTACGGTCGCGGAAGGCATCACGGTCATCGAGCTGTCCGAAAAGCTTGGCGTCAAGGCCAACTTGGTTATCAAGAAGCTGGTTGAGAAGAAGATCTTCGCAACTATCAACCAGACGCTGGATGTGAAGCTCGCCGAGCAATTGGCGCGTGAGTTCGGCGCTTCGACAAATCAGGTCAGCTACGAAGAAGAATCGACGCAGGACATCGAGCAAGCCGAAGAAACGGCCGACACGGTCCGTCGTGCTCCCGTGGTCACGATCATGGGACACGTCGATCACGGTAAGACATCGCTGCTCGACGCAATCCGCGATACGAATGTTGCCGGCCGTGAAGCCGGCGGCATTACGCAGCACATCGGCGCTTACTACATTGAGAAGAACAATCGAAAGATTGTTTTCATCGATACACCGGGCCACCAGGCGTTTACGCGCATGCGAGCCCGAGGGGCTAAGGTGACCGACATCGTCGTCCTGGTCGTATCGGCGGACGACGGCGTCATGCCGCAAACGTTGGAAGCCATCGATCACGCGAGGGCGGCCAAGGTGCCCATGATCGTCGCCATCAACAAGATCGACAAACCGGATGCTCAGCCGGAGCGCGTCAAGCAGCAGCTTGCTGACCGCGGCTTGCTGGCTGAGGACTGGGGCGGAGACGTTGTGATGGTGCCGGTCTCAGCAAAGAAGGGCCAGAATCTGGATCTCTTACTCGAGATGATCCTGCTGGTCGCGGACTTGCAAGATCTGAAAGCAAGTCCAACGCGCCCCGCTATCGGTACGGTTCTTGAAGCTAAGCTCGACAAGGGCCGTGGACCGGTGGCCACCATGCTGGTTCGCAACGGAACGCTTCGCACGGGTGACTTCTTCATCTGTGGAGCGCTTTTCAGCAAAGTTCGCGCCATGTTCGACGATCGCGGCAATCAGATCAAAGAAGCCGAGCCATCAATGCCGGTCGAAGTCACCGGTCTCGAGAGTCTTCCCGAAGTGGGCGATACGTTCCAGGTGGTTTCGGATACCTCTAAAGCCAAGCAGATTGTTATCTACCGCGAGGCCAAGGCACGTGACGCAGCCATGGCTAAGGGCGCGCGCGTGGCCACGCTTGACTCTCTTCACCAGCAGTTCAAAGAAGGCGAGCTCAAAGATCTCAACATCATTATCAAGGCCGACGTTGGCGGTACGGCGGAAGTGCTTTCCGACAATCTCCAGCAACTGTCGAACGAGAAGGTCCGGGTGCGTGTTCTTCACGCCGGCGTCGGTGCTATCACCGAATCGGATGTTCTGCTCGCTTCCGCTTCGGAAGCTTTGGTCATCGGCTTCAACGTAAAACCCGAGCGCAATGCTCAGGCCACGGCCGAACAGCAGAAGGTCGACATCCGCCTGCACAGCATTATCTACGAGCTGATCGATGAGATCAAACTTGCCATGACCGGTCTTCTGGACCCGGTTTACAAGGAAACCATGCAGGGCCATGCGGAAGTCCGCGAGACATTCCGTATCAGCAAAATTGGCACTGTGGCCGGTTGCTTCGTAACCGACGGACTGATCCGCCGTGACAGCCACGTCAGACTGCTTCGAAACGGCGACACGGTTTACACTGGTCGCGTCGAGGCGCTCAAACGCTTCAAAAACGATGCTTCCGAGGTTAAGAACGGCCTCGAATGCGGTATCTCGCTCACCAACTTCAACAACATTGAAGCGGGCGACATTATCGAAGCCTTCGTCACCGAGCGAATCGCACCGCAACTGCCTGGGGCTCAATAATCCCCGGGCAGTTGCCTCTTCTTCCTCGGCTACCATTCCATGCCTGTCATAGGCGTCTTGACCCTGGAACTGTGGGTCGAGTCATCTCACTCGCTTAAAGACAAACGCCAAGTCGTGCGCAGTCTCAAGGACAGACTGCGGGATAAATTCAACGTCTCCGTTGCAGAAATCGACGGGCTCGATTCCTGGCAGAATTCTGTGCTCGCGGTTGTCACGGTCGCGAACGACAGAACGTACGCCGAACAGGTATTGCAGGCAGCCGAAGTCCCAAGCGGCAGACCTCCTCGGGGGAACGCTGCGCGCGAGCGGAATGGAATGGCTCTAGGAATTGCAAAGACCTGACCGCGTGGCATCTTAAACTTAAGGGGAGAGCGAAATGGATCCCCATCGAACAGAGCGAGTATCAGAAGCGCTGCGGGAAGAGTTGGGCGAGATGATCGCTTATGAGCTTTCAGATCCGCGGGTCAGCGAAGCGACGGTGACGGAGGTGCTGGTGACCCCCGGTATGAAGCACGCCCAGGTCCGCATCCATTTCGCAGATCCTAGCGTCTCCAAAGTGGAAACAATCGCCGCCTTGAACGGCGCAAAGCAATATCTGCGGAACAAGCTTCGGGAGCGTCTTACACTGTTCCGGATACCTGAGTTGCATTTCGAAGCGGATGTGGAATCGGGCGGTGCAGGACGCCTCGATGCGCTTTTGAAGCGCGTTCGCCGGGGACGTCCACGCGACACGCCATCCTAAGCATTCCCAGGCCGCGCTAAATTGCTTCTTCTTGAGGCTTCTCGTGTTGCCCCATTCGTTCCTCGAGTTCGTGAGGCCAGTTCCGGCGGTCGCGATACAGTGCGGCTAATCCAGCCTCGACTTCAGGATCATTCCCGGTAAACGCCGCCAGGAGTCCGCGATGCCGCTCGGCCAGTTCTGCCGCCTTTGTTCCGTCAGGATCCTCTTCCTGGCCTAAAGCCTTGAGATCACGATAGTATTGCTTCCACCCTTCGGATATTTCCGCCTGCATCTCGGGATTGAATGAGGCTGCCTTTTCGGCGATCTTCGCTTGGGCGGCCGGTGAGTAGTACTGCATCATCCAGTTAGCGTCGTTCTGCATAGTTATTGCCTTTACAATCCGTCTCAACAGCACAGCCGTGGGCTTGCCTTCCTCAACCGCAGTTTGCGCGTCCTCGATTGCCGACAGCGCAATGTCGAGCAGCCTGCGCTTTTCACGCAAAGCAACGCGCTGCCGTGCGAGTTCCTCCTTCAGCGATGACGGGTGGCCTTCAAGCACCCCGCGAATCTGGGAGAGCGGCAGACCGAGGAACTTCAAGGCAGCAATCTGCTCCACCCGCTCCAGATCTTTAGCCTGATATAAGCGGTAGCCGCTCGTCGAACGTTTCGGCTTCATCAACCCTAACCGGTCATAGTGGTGCAAGGTGCGGACTGTGACACCGGCGAGTTCTGCGAATGCCCGTGCATGATACCGGGCATCCTGGCTGTGCTGAGACAACGAATGTCCTTTCCGTAATGATCTTCAACCCTAACGTAACGTCGGTGTCAATGCGGGTGAGTGAGAAAACCATCATTTTCTCCGCCCGAGCCGGCCCTCAGTCTCACGCCTCATTTCTAACGCTGCGGATTCAATCAGTCGCTACAATAGGGACAACTTTCACCATCCATGCTGACGGCCATTTTCGGGGGGGTAAGATCTTGAGTTGGGTAGGCGGTCCTGAGGCAGGCTGCGCATGCCTTCAGTAAATGGAAGATTTCTCGATGCGTGCCGTCGTCGCAGCACCGATGTAAGACCCGTATGGTTCATGCGGCAGGCGGGCCGCTACCTTAAGCAGTATCGGGACGTTCGCGGGAAGCACAGCATCCTTGAGATCTGCAAGAACCCGGAACTCGCCGCGACGGTCACACTGCAGCCCATCGACCTGCTCGATGTAGATGCGGCCATCATTTTCGCGGACTTACTGCTTCCGGTGGAGCCCATGGGGCTAAAGCTGGAGTACATTACCGGCGAAGGCCCGTCCATCGAAAACGCCATCACCGAACCCAGCGACATCGACGAATTGTCGACGGAGCGGACTGACGAACTCGGATACGTGGGAGAAGCCATCAAGACTGTCGTTCGGGCGTTGAACGGCAGGGTTCCGGTAGTCGGTTTCGTCGGTGCCCCCTTCACCCTGGCAAGTTACATGATCGAAGGAGGAGCATCGAAGACCTTTGTCAAAACCAAGAAGCTGATGTTCGGCGACGAGGTCATGTGGCGGCGGCTGATGGGGAAAATCGTCGACGTTCTCGGCGACTTTGCGAGTCTTCAGGTAGCCGCCGGAGCACGTGCCATCCAGGTCTTTGATAGCTGGGTGGGGGCTTTGATGCCCGAAGACTACGTGCGCTTCGTACAGCCCTATTCACGCGCCCTGATTGAGCGAATTCGCGGCTACAGCGTCCCCGTGATCCATTTCGGTACCGGCGCCAGCGGCTTTATTCGCGAACTCCACGCGGCGGGCGGCGATGTCATTGGTGTCGACTGGCGTATGAATATCGATCAGGCATGGATGGACATCGGTTATCGCTCGGCGATTCAAGGCAACCTGGATCCTGTCGCGCTCTTCGCGCCTCTTCCTGAACTTCGAACGAAAGTTATCGACCTGCTGAAACGTACGGGCACGCGCCCGGGCCATATCGTAAACCTGGGCCATGGGATCCTCCCCGAGACGCCTGTCGAGAACGTAAAGGCTGTGGTCGAGATCGTTCGCGAGTTTCACCGCTAGACGTCGTCCCTGGACAGTTCCGTGGACAGTCAAGTCATCATCGTTGGCGGGGGCATCTCCGGCCTTTCGGCCGCCTATTACCTGAAGCAGGCCGGAATTCCATCGACCCTGATCGAAAAATCCGGACGCCTCGGGGGCCTCATACAAACGGACATCGTGGAAGGCTGTGAACTTGAAGCCGGTCCGGATAGTTTTCTGGCAAGTAAGCCGGCCGCCTCCCAACTAGCCCAGGAACTCGGCATTGCCGACGAGATCATCGGTACGAACGAGAAATACCGGCGCACGTATATCGCCAGGAGGGGCCGCCTGGTTCCAATCCCAAAGGGGATGGTGATGATGATACCCGGGAACGTGAAGGCTGCTCTTTCTTCGCCGCTGTTCGGCCTGAATACGAAACGGGCGTTTCTGACGGAGGTCTTCGCTAAGCCGCGCGAGCGCGAAGGAGATGTGTCGGTTCGCGAATTTGTCGAGGACCACTTTGGCCGGGGAGTCCTCTCCTCCTTGACGGAGCCGCTGCTTTCGGGCGTTTATGGCGGTGATGCCTCGGTCCTGAGCGCCAGGAGCGTTCTTCCCCGGTTCATCTCCTATGAACGCCAATTCGGCAGTCTGATACGCGCCGTGCGTACTGAAAGCAAGGCGAGGAACCAGGGGACAAAAAGCTTTTTTCTCTCGTTCCGGGGGGGAATGCAGACTCTCGTCGACTCGCTGTCTCGCGCAATCCGCTCCTCAGTTCGAATTCTGACCGCGGAGGCGACCGAAGTAGCCCGGCAAAATGGAAGCTGGACGGTCAAAACTGAGGGCGAAACCGTTGGGGGCCGACATCTCGTGCTGGCTTGTCCCGCGCACGTGAGCGCTCGCCTTCTCCAAACGTTTGACGCGAAACTGAGCACTCCTTTGGCTGCCATTCCGTACTCCTCGGCTACGCTCGTGACTCTTCTGTTCGATCGCAGCACGTTTGAGCACCCGCTGAACGGGTTCGGATTTCTGGTGCCTCGAAAAGAGCGGAGAACAATAGCCGCCGCTACCTGGATCAATACCAAATTTCCCTCGCGGATTGCACCCGACCTTGTCGGAATACGCGCCTTCATTGTCGATCCCGAAGCAACAAGAGAGCGCTCCACTTCACTCGCCGAACTTACTGCGCAAGTGCTTTGCGATCTGGAAAAGCTCATGGGTATCAGGTACCCCCGATCTACTCATCGGTGACGTCGTGGCCCTATTCAATGCCGCAATACGTGGTGGGTCACGAAGAGAAGATTCGAGATCTTGAGGACGGTCGTGCGTAGCTATCCGGGTTTACATCTCGCCTCTAACTATCTGGCGGGTGTCGGTATTCCCGACTGCATCGAACGGGCCCGGAGTACTGCAAAAGAGATCGCTGAAAGCGAAAATGTTAAGTAATTATCATTATTTAAACGTGTTCACTCTTTGCCGCGGATCACGTCTCATCACTGGACTGTAGAGGGCTGACTTCTCACAGGCAGGAGATTACACATGAAGACTTTTGCAGTAGCGTTACTGTCGGGCGTATTAGCCATGCCGCTTCTGGCTCAGAAAGATGCCTCGGCGCGGCTCAAGGCAGCAACGGAAGACTTACAAGAGATGATGAACGCGTCGGACAAGGGCGTACCACAGGACCTGATTGCGAAGGCATCGTGCGTCGTGGTGGTTCCGAATCAGAAGTCCGGTGGATTCATCGTCGGCGGGGCATACGGGAAGGGCTTCTTCACGTGCCGGAAATCCAGCGGGGTGGGTTGGAGCGCGCCGGGTGCATTGAGAGTTTCTGGCGGTAAATTCGGCCTTCTAATCGGCGGAAAAGAAACAGACGTAATCATGCTGGTCATGAATCAGTCCGGTATGGAGCACCTGCTCAGCAGCAAATTTAAGCTGGGTGGCGAGGCAGCCGCCGCGGCAGGGCCGGTCGGCAGAGATTCAACAGCCATGACAGATGCTCAATTGCATGCCGAAATCCTGACATACTCCCGGTCACGCGGCGTTTTTGGCGGTCTTGACCTGGCAGGTGATGCCGTTACGGAAGACGGAGAGGCCAATCGCGAACTGTACGGAAAAGATATCAGCAACAAAGAGATCCTGAACAGCAAGCTGCCTGTGCCCGCGATGGCACAACCCTTCATTCATACCCTCGACCGCATTTCCTCACGCAAGTAACTGCTGCGTCTTGGCCCGGGTGGCGCGATCGTTCGCGACCCGGGCTTTCCCTTCGTTTTAGAGACAATGGTGATTTGACGTTGTCTCGTATCAGTTTCAGTCTTCCCATCACCTTCTGTCTGCTACTTGGGATCCTGACCGCGCAGGATGTAAAAACAGGAGACCCAAAGAGTTCCGCTCCCACTGAGCCAGCGCCCGCCAGCAAAGATATTCCCGTTACCGATCTGGAGCCCCTCCTCCGACAATTTGTCCAGGTACTCTCCACGGTTCAAGCCGAGAGTGCCGATCCAACGAACACGGACAAGATTCTTTATGAGGGAGCAATTCCCTCCATGCTGCGGCAACTCGATCCCCATACTCAATTCTTTGATCCGGGACAGTTTGAGCAATTGCGCCAGATGGAGTCCTCGGAGCAAAAAGGGTTCGGCAGTGTCGTTTCGGTTCTGCCCGGCCGAGTTCTCTTTCTTCAGACGCTTCCGGGAACCCCGTCCAACAAGGCTGGCATCCAGGCCGGGGATGAACTGGTAGCGATCAACAATGTCGCGATTCGAAGCCTGGAGCCGGACCAGATTATTCAGTTACTAACTGAGGCTCGGCAGCAGAAGATCACGGCGTTCATCCGGCGCGAGGGTTCCGCTCGCATCCTGCAGTTCTTCCTAACTCCGGAGTTAGTGGATACTCCAAGCGTGGATCGTGCTTTTCTCCTGGAGCCGGGCTTCGGGTATATCCGAATTGCAAGCTGGGACATGCAAACGGCTAAGCAGGTTCACGACGCTATTGAGAAACTGCAAAAGCCGCCGCTTCGAGGTCTAGTCATCGACCTGCGCAACAATCCAGGCGGCGTTGTGACGGCAGCCCTGGACGTAGCGGCCATGTTTCTTCAGCCGGGCCAGACGATCCTCACCGCTAAAGGCCGCACCAGTGCGGTTGAGACCGCGACCGTGCCCAAAAACGCCGCTCCGTACGGGTTTAAGGTGTCGATCTTGATCAACGAGAAAACGGCGAGCGCGTCAGAAATCTTCTCTGGCGCCCTACAAGATCACGACCGCGCAACGATCGTAGGCGAGACAAGCTACGGGAAGGGGTTGGTGCAGCGCGTTATGCCTCTCTCCGGCGGCGCCGGTCTTGCGATTACAACGGCCTTTTATTACACCCCAAGTGGACGCTCCATTCAACATCCGCTCCGGAACTCGGCTCTGTCGGCAACCTTTAGCGATGCCAAACCGGAAGGAAGCTCACCTAATCCCGTTTACAAGACGGACAAGGGACGGGTGGTAACCGGCGGCGGAGGAATTCAACCCGACGTCCGAGTATCCCCACCTGCGATGAGCAGGCTCGAAGCGGTGTTAGATGGAAGCGGCGCTATTACATCCTTCGCTACGCAGTATCTGGCAAACCACAAGGTCGAAACTTCCGGCTTTAAACCCTCTCCCGAGTTGTTGGACGAATTTAAGGTCTATCTTTCCGCCCGCGACATTCAACCAAGCTTGTCAGAGTGGAGCCAGGAGCGTGGATGGGTAAGCAACCGTCTGACCGAAGAGATCGTCACGCAGTCTCAGGGCGTTGAGAAAGGGGACCAGGTACATGCTGGAATCGATCCCCAAATCCGGGCCGCTTTTAAGGCAGTGCAAGATGGAGGCGCAGTCGCACAGCGGTGACCAAGTCGTTGCCACTGAGCTAATACTCCCGATTAGAGCTTCAGCTACACAAAATACAAAACAATGGAAATCATACCCACCAGGGATCTTGTTCGATCTCTCCTGCTGTTCGTGTTCTTTGGAGTCACATCGACCCTCTGCGGACAGGAAAACAATTCCCGATTAGATGCATTTACGGCGGTTCGGCTGGTGCCCCAGATCACCACTCAACAGCCGCAAGCGGCGAGCTCTGCGCAAGCGTCCGGAACATCTCAGGCCGACACGAACTCCACGACCCAAGCAGTCCCACGTTCCAAGCAACAGCCGAAGCGTATTCTGGGCATGATGCCGAATTACCGCGCCGTCAGCGCGGGAACGATCCCACCACCGCCCACCCTGAAGCAATCGTTCAAGATCGCGACACAGAACAGCTTTGACTATTCGTCATTCGTCTTTGTGGGTATCACCTCGGCAATCGCTTACGGCCAAGGCAGTCATAAGCAACTCGGCGACAGCGCATCCGCTTTCTGGGGTTACTATTGGCGCGGCTTTGTTGACAAAACGGATGGGAATTATCTAGTAATCTTCGCATTACCGACTCTGTTTCACCAGGACCCGCGCTACTACGCTCGAGGAACGGGAAGCATCGGCAAGCGCGCTCTCTATGCAGCCACTCGGGTACTGATCACACCCGATTACCATGGCCACAATAGTTTTAATGCTTCGGAACTGGTTGGCAGAGCGATGGCGCAAGGGATATCGACCACTTATTACCCAAGCTCCGACCGCACCTTGGGGGCACTTGCGACCAGATGGGGATACGCCATTATGCGCGATGCATGCACAAACACGTTTCGAGAGTTTTGGCCCGACATCGCAACCCACGTACTGCATCGGCATCCGTAACTGGTTAAGGACTTGCGGAACGTACTTCTTCATACCCCGGCTTTTCTGTAATCGCCGCGGCTGAAATACTTTTCGAGCCAGACGTAAAGGCAGATGAATAAATACCGGCTGCCCATTTCTTTAAGCTTCAATTTCGGCTTCCCTGATCTCCGGTTGCGCCAGGTGATGGGAATGACGGTCCAACTATAGCCGCGGACGATCGTCTTGAGCGGAATCTCGACGGTCAAGTTGAAATGCGGCGAAAGCAGCGGGCGGCATCCATCGACAACCGTCTTGCGATAGGCCTTGAATGCGTTTGTGGTGTCATTCAACCGGATGTTGAACATGACGCGGATAAAGAAGTTAGCCAGCCGGTTGATCTTGAGTTTCAACCAGGGGTAATCGATGACGCCACCGCCGCGAATAAAGCGCGACCCAAAGACCGCATCCCAGCCTGCGTTCAGCAACTCCCAATAGCGGACAACGTCTCGCGAATCATCCGATTCATCTGCCATCATGACCACAATCGCGTCGCCTTTGGCATTGTCAAAACCGCAAATGATGGCGCGGCCAAAACCGTTCAAACCTTCATTCTTTACCGGATGAAGAGTAGGCACGCGTTCCTGGACATCCAGGAGAATGTTCCAGGTATTATCCTTGCTGCCGTCGTCGACCACTACGATTTCGTGCGGGATGTTGTGGAGGCGCAATTCCACATACAGCTTCTCTACGGTGGAGGCGACGCAGCCTTCTTCGTCGCGCGCAGGGATAACAACGCTGAGCCGGTGAAGGGGTAGTGGCGCAGTGGGAAGAGTCGCTGCCGCGGTATCCGTTAGGCTCATACCGCTCCGCAAAACTGCAGCCATCCAGGATTCCGGTCGGCATGATTGGCAATCTCGTCGAGGATGGAAGATAGGCTACGTGCTGGCCGCCAACCCAGTTCCCGCGCGCTGCGTGCGCAGTCCATGACAAGCCAGGGAATATCGAAGGGCCTCGGCCGGTCGTCCGGTTCGGGGCGATGCCGTCCGAAGCGGGCATCACACCATGCCGTCAACTGCGCAAGAGACATCGAGTTCTCCCCGCCGCCGCCGGCATGGAATATGGGATTGATGGCCGGCTCGCTCCGGAACTGAATCCGCAACAGGTCAGCAAGGTCGTCGGGATGAAGAGCGTCCCGAACCTGAAATCCATGGCCGCCGAAACCGATATAGCGTAGCCTCTGCTTCGCCGCGTGGGCGTGAAGCCAATAGGAGAAGATGCCCTGCTCTGCGGTTCCAAACTGCCCCGCACCGGCCAGCACACCGCACCGGTTGATCCAGACAGGGAATCCGAAAGTGGACCCATATTCAGCCGCCATCGCTTCGGAGGCGAGCTTCGTCGCCCCGTACAGCGAAACCGGGGCTTGCGTAGAAAAGCTTTCGGATAACCCGAGTTCGGACACGCCGGCAGGAAGAGATTTCCCGCCGTCCAGAACGAAACCGTTGCCCTCGACCTTCATGGGTAGGCTTGCCAATGCGTTGATCGAGTAAACGCGGCTGGTGCTCAGAAGCACGAGTCCGGTGCGGCGTTCCCGGCAGTACTCCAGCAGGTTGAGGGTACCGCCGAGGTTGTGTTCGCTGAGCTGCCTGGCACTGGATTTGCCGTCCACGCCGGCCAGCACGCTCGGGTTTGCAGCGGCATCAATCGTCCAGTCGCTTCCCGGCAGCCCATCGACATCGCTTCGGACGCGCAGATCGCCATGAATGACTTTGATGCCATGCGACAAGAGCTTCTGCCGGTTGCTCTCCGACCCGGGCCGGAGAAGATTATCGACTCCAAAAACCTCGATGCCTTCGATCCGTTCCTGTAATGCCCGTGCGAGCCGACTACCAACAAAACCACAAATCCCCGTGATCAGGAGCTTCATGGTCAGGGCGTAGAAGTCAGGGTCGGGGACAGTTTCAGGCGGTCACGCCAGGATCCGACGATCTCTTCGAAAATCTGGCGTAGTGGCCGGGTAATTCCCCACTGCGGGAAGTGACTTTTTATCTTGCGAAGATCGCTGTAATAGCAGATGTGATCGCCGATCCGGTTCTCTTCGAGATAGGTGTAGCGCTGCGGAATTCCCGTAAGCTCCTCGACAAGTGAAAACGCTTCGAAGATGGAACAGGCATTTTCTTTTCCGCCGCCAACGTTGTAGACCTCCGCAATGCGAGGCTTTTCGGAGAAGGCCAATATCAGGCGCGCGACATCTTCAGAATGAATGTTGTCACGAACCTGTTTGCCCTTGTAGCCGAAGACCTTGTACTCCCGTCCTTCCACGTTGCAGCGCACCAGGTAACTCAGGAATCCGTGTAGTTCAACGCCCGAGTGATTCGGCCCGGTCAGGCAGCCTCCGCGAAGGCAACATGTTGGCATAGAAAAGTACCGGCCGTACTCCTGGACCATAACGTCAGCCGCTACTTTCGAGGCGCCGAAGATGGAATGCTTCGATTGGTCAATTGAGAACGTCTCGGCAATTCCATGCTCGTAAGCCGGATCGGCGTAGTCCCATCTGGTTTCGAGTTCCTTCAGCGCGATGGTATTCGGCAGATCCCCGTAGACCTTATTGGTCGACATATGGACGAACGGAGCTTCAGGACTGGCCTGTCTTGCGGCCTCAAGAAGGTTCAAAGTGCCGACAGCGTTGGTATCGAAGTCAGCAAACGGGATAGCGGCCGCACGATCGTGGGACGGTTGCGCCGCAGTATGAACGATGACATCCGGCTTGATGCGCTTGACCAGATCGAGCACGGTCTGGCGGTCGCGGATGTCGACGTTCGAGTGATCGTACGACTTGATCTCGTTCTTCAGCCGGCGCAGGGACCAACTGGTATCACCTTCCGGACCAAAGAAAACTGCCCGTTCATTATTGTCCACGCCGAAAACCTGGAAGCCGGAGCGACCCAGGAAAATGCTGACTTCAGAGCCAATCAGCCCACACGAACCGGTAACTAATGCTTTCTTCACTGTTCTTTCTCAATACTAATGGACAGGTTAGCGAGATCAAGCCCCAGAAAACCGGTAAACCTTGGGCGTTGGTAAACTCCTAGTTCCCACTCAGCCGAACCTGCAATGGAATCCCGCTACACAGTCCTGCCCGGCAAGCGCCCAAAGGCATTCAAGGACCAGGTTCGGGAATTGAGCTCAAGCTGCGGGGCCCCGATGGTTTTGGCTGCCCTCGGCTGTTTGGCTCGCGTGGGTGGTTTTTCACCTGATCCAAAAAGTAGTTGATTATTACACTCCGCTCCCCATGTGGGATTACTGGCGAGTGGTGGAACAGCTCAACGATTACAGGTCGTTCCACCTGGCGGCGTTCTGGCGGCAACATAACGAACACCGGATCGTGTTTCCGGAAATAGCCTTTGCTCTCGACATGGTTCTGCTGCACGGGCGAATGCTCCTGCCCATCGCATTAAGCGTTGTGAGCTACGCCGGTACCTGGCTGGTGCTCTCCGGAACGGTGCTTTCAGACAGTTCCATACCGCCGTTCACCCGGGCGTTGGCCGTTCTGGTCTCCGGACTCGTAGCCTTTTGGGAAGGTGCCGCGAGCGTCCTCGCTGTTCCCTTTCTTCTGCAGTGGACACTGAGTCAACTCGCCGTCGGCGGTGGCGCTCGTCGCAGCAAGCATGCTGAGCGGCCCACGCTCCCGGCAGCTTGGCATCGTAATCGCGGCCTGTGTTGTGGCGAGTTATTCATCCGGTAATGGATTACTACTGTGGCCCTTAGTCATCGCGATCGCGATCGCCGTGGGCGCAAGCAGGCAGACCGTCGTCGTTTTAAGCGCGGCTGCGGTTTTGGCGATCGGACTGTACTTCGTCCATTACCGGATCGCGGACGGATCCAGAGCAGGCATTCTGATGAGATCGCCGCTCTATTCGATCGAATACGTCGGCGTCGTACCTGAGCATGCCTTTCGGCGCCATTCATAGCCCGAGTTTTGGCGTGAAAGCCGGGTGCTGGCTCTGTACGGCGGTCCTGGCCTGTGCCGCTGGGGCGGCGGTTACTCGACGGCTGACTTCCCGTACAGACCGTGGTGCTTTTGGGCTACTTCTGCTTCACTCTTCTGACCGCGATTCTCACGGCCGGAGGACGGATGGATCCGGGCGATCCGCACTTCACAGCGGCACACGCTTTTCGCTACCTCAGCGTTCCTCAAATGAATTGGTCCGCCAGCATTCTGCTGGCTTTTGCGGTCCTCTCCGGGTTCCCAGGGAATTCGAAAGTATCTGCCGTTGCTTGCCGGAGCTATCGTACTGGTGCTTTGGGACGTCTTTCCAAAGCTTTCGCCGTGGCTTGGCGGAGTGACATCCTATCTCGCCGAGCAGCAGGTGGCCACCCTGGAGGTTGAGAGCGGGCTCCGCGACACGCGTTGGATGCGGGCGAAGCTCTACCCTGATACCGCCTTCGTGGAGGCCATGCTTGCGCGGCTGAAGGAACAAAACTTATCCATTTACTACGGAGGGCCGAATCGTTACCTCGGCCGGCCGCTGGCGTCGATTGGCCCTATTCATTCGGGCGGAAAAGTCCCCGGAATGATCGTAAGGGCTGTTCCGGTCGAGTCGGGTTTTCAGCTTAGCGGATGGGCAGATCAGTCCTCCGGAAGAGCTCCTGCGGCCTTTCTGGTGTTCACGGACCAGTCGGGACAGGTAATCGGGTTTGGAAGGCAATTTCCCGCGGGGCTTCCTCCCGTGCTTGCGTCTCCCGCTATCCCGTCCTCATTGGCTTGGGTCGGCTTCATCTCGGAACGGACGCGAGCGACATTGGTTTCGGCGTACGTGGGAGCGCCCGGAAAAGCCAAGGCTTTCTACCCTCTCGGCGATCCGGTGAAGATTCCTCACGCCACAGCCCAGCCTTAAGGCCGTTCGCAAGCGCCGGTTGGAACTCAGAGCCACCCTGGGACATCAAAAGGAAAGAGAAGCTCCTCTCCTTCTCTGGAGCCAATCTCTTCTCCACCTTGCTTTCCCTTCTCATGTCTTTAGCTCTCAGTGCCACTCTGCCGTTGCAGAACGCGAGTGAACGAATCAAGTCCGTCGAGTATTCACGAATCGACGGAAATCCGTTGTACTTCGATGCCGGTATCCCGGCGGGTTCCGGCCCTTTCCCTGCGGCAATTATTGTTCACGGAGGCGGCTGGGTTCGGGGCGACCGCCTGACCGAAGTTCAGCCCCTGTTCGCGCCTCTTATCAAAGCAGGCATCGCCTGGTTCTCGATCGATTACCGGCTGTCGAATGACTGGACACAGTTCGGGGTTGCGATCGACGACGTCTCGAACGCCGTACGATTCGTAAAGGCGCACGCGGCGCAGTACCGGATCGATCCTGATCGAATTGCTTTGATAGGCGAATCGGCTGGCGGCCAGCTTGCCGCAATGGCAGCACTCAAACCCTCACCGGATACTCGCGTGAGTGCGGTTGTGGCGCTCTACACACCGACCGATCTGGTCGACCTTGCCGAAAATTCGACCTTGGTTCCGCAGCAGCTACGCGAATCAGTCCGCGGAACGCCTTTGGAATTCCTGATGATGGCGCGGCTGCGCCAGTTGTCGCCGCTGTTTAACTTGAAACGCGACGCACCGCCCTTTCTCCTGATCCACGGGACGGCAGACCGGCTCGTGCCTTTCGCCCAATCCGAAGCCATGTGCAACCGGATGAAGGAAATGGGTGGGAGTTGTGAGCTCTATCCTGTTAGCGGCGCCGGGCACGGAATTCGCTGGTGGGAAGGTTCACGACCCGAAGAATCAGCCGCGTACAAGGAAAAGATGGTCGCCTGGCTGAAGAGCCACTTTTCCGCTCGTAGTTCTTCTTAATCTTTCGCCCCGCGCCAATGCGTTCCCGTAACATTTCGAGCGGGAGCGAATCCAATCTGTCGGAGGCTGTAAGCCATGGAAAAAGAGCAATTCACGGGAAAAGTTGATGAGTTGAAAGGAAAGGCGAAACAGGCTGTAGGCAACGCCACGGGCAATACCAATCTTCAAGACGAAGGTACCTTCGACGAGGGCAAAGGTAAAGTGAAGCAAGCCTATGGCGACCTGAAAGATGCGATCAAGGGAACTGATCGCGAAGCTGGAACAGACATCAACAACAAGTAGATTCGACCGCTCGTGGTTCGGGAGCTTTGGGAAACCGGCGCGAGCAGTGGTAGTCTGCTAAAAAGCTTCCCAGACAAAGAGCCCAGGCGGATCCATCAACGGTTCGCCTGGGCTTTTCGTTACATTCTCAAAAGACAACCTTCAAAGCTAGCTGAACAATGCGCGGGTCGCTTGCGCTCAGGATATTGCCGAACCCCGCTCCGCTTACGGTCGTCACAGGGTTCAGGTAATTGGTGTGATTGAAAGCGTTGAATAGCTCTCCACGGAATTGAAGGCGCCAACGCTCCGTGATGGGGAAGTTCTTGAAGCCACCCACATCCCAATTGAATAGTCCTGGACCCGTAAACGCTCCCTTTCCAACATTGCCGAATTGACCAATTGCGGGAAGCGCAAAAGCTGTCGGATCGAGAAAACTCACACACGGAGCGGTGTTCGCGCAGGGACCGGACTTGGATGTCTGGGTACTGATCATCTGGCCGCGATCGGACCCAATACCGGTTTGCGACTGATCCTTTCCGGCGTATAGAGTGAGCGGCGCTCCCGTCTGGGCACTGACGACACCAGTTAACTGCCAGTTACCGACGGCGCCCCGTACGATCGGGTTCGCCTTGTCCAGCGCAGGTAAGAGCCACACGAAAGAGGCGACGAATACGTGCCTGTGGTCGAAGTCTGATGGTCCCTGATCGTACTTCTGGAAATTCGGCAGGTAGAGCGGAAGTGTGTAATAACCTGCGGTGCCGAACGAGGCAGCGTCGGTTCCTACCGGCAGGTTATCCAGGCTCTTCGAGAACGTGTAATTGGCGTTGATCGTGAACCCGTGCGAAAGCCGTTTGATCAGGCTTAGCTGCCCGGCCTGATACCAGGAATTGCCTGCCTCCATCGCCTGATAGATGTTGGTGAAGCCGGGATAGAGGCGGCGCGCATCCGTGCCCAGCGTGCTTCCCGGGATGTAGCGGGCAGGATTCTGGTCAAGGGTCGTCGTCATATGATTGGCTCGCGAGGCAACATAGGCCGCGCGCACCAGCCAATCGCGCTTTACTTCCTGCTCCATTGTGAAGTTCCAGTTGTAATTTACGGGGGTCGTGAACTTGCTGTACGGATCCCAGCTATAGACCTGCACGGGGGGCGTAAAGAGCGCAGACGAAGCGGGAGGGAATTGTGCGGGAAACGGATTTGTCAGCCCCAGGTACGGATTGCTGAACGGGCCTCGCGGAGTGGTCAAAGTCACGGCGGTGCTATAGGGCGCCTCACCTAAGAAACGGTTATTGGAGAAGGACGGTAAGCGCGAGTCATAGAACACGCCGCCGCCTCCGCGAATGCTGGTTTTGCCGGTACCGAAAACGTCCCACGCGAAGCCGAAGCGGGGAGCCCAGTTGTTGTAGTCGCCCGTGGTTCCATACTCCGGTACGCCAGGATCGCCCGCGTACATCACTCCCGGGGGAGCGTTGGGAAACACTTTCGAATGGACGCCCTGCGTGTAAAGATCTGCGCGGAAGATGGAGGCCTGGTGATACGCGTCTTTCCAGATCTGCGATGGTTCGTAGCGAATGCCGTAGTTCAGTGTGAAGCGGCTGGTAAGGCGGAGCGAGTCCTGAGCGTAGAAATTAACCAGGAAGTAGCGGTTCTTGACATGCTGTCCCCAAGCCTGTCCGAAGGTTCGCATCTGTCCCAGCATCAGGTCCGCGAGAGCCGACCCTGTGCTGTCTCCAGAGAACGTGAAGGTTCCAGGAATGCCGGTTGCGTTCACGGTGTTCAAACGGTCGCGTTCGATGATGCCGCCGAACGCGTAGCTATGACGGCCGCGCACCCAGCGCAGATCGTCCGACCAGGAGAAGGCGGTTCGCGCCCATTTGGTGCTGGGCAAATCGCCGGTGCTGAAGTAGCCGGTCACGGAGAGGCTCTGAATCTGCTTGATGGGTGGCTGATAAATATTGACTCCGAAATCAGCCACGCTGGGGGCGTCGGCCGCGGGTCCTCGTGTCGAGACGATTCTCGAAAGCCCCATTCTGAAATCGTTTAACAAACTGGGATTGAAGATATGAACTTCCTGCACCACAGCGTTGTGTGAGCTGATGGTGGACCCGTCCTTGTAAGCCAACAAATCGCCGCCGTACGTGGGCACACCAAAATACCGGTCGTAGTAGTAGCGTCCGACCAGGCGGTCCTTCGAGGAAAAGCTGTGATCGCCCCGAAGAATATATTCGTCGTAGTTTTGAGAGATCGGCCGGTTGAAGAACACGCCTCCGTTCCCGCCCACTCTGGGAAGGGCACTCATCATCTTGAGCGACGCCGGATCAAACCGGCTTACGGGAATAATGTTGCCCGGAAACACAGCGCCTGTGGTCGAGGCGGGATCCTTGATGGCCACAACGCGGCTTAACGGGTTGTTTGGATTGCTGGCCTGCAACATGGCGGAGAAGTCTCCCGCGAGGTTGGCGTCGGTCGGAACGAAAGCGTGCAGGCCATTCTGGGTACTTCTGATGCGAGTGCCCTGATAGCCGGCGAAGAAGAAGGTCTTGTCCTTGATGATCGGGCCCGCCAACAGTGCCGCCAAACTGGCCTCGCTTCAGAGGGTCGCGAGCAGCGGCGAAGAAGTTGCGCCCGTTGAAGACCGAATTTCTTAGGAAGCCGAAAACATCGCCATGATACTGATTGGTTCCCGACTTAGTCACGATCGAGACGACACCACCGGCGTTTTGCCCGTACTCTGCGTTGTAGTTGCTCGTTTGCACGCTGAACTCCTGCAGAGCATCCGGAAACGGAAACGGCTGGTTGACGTTGCTCATGTTGTCGATGTTCGGAGCGCCGTCGAGGAAGTAGCCGATTTGATTCTGCCGGGAGCCATTCGTCGAGATTGTAACCGCGGCGGGGAAGGTTTTCGTCGGCCCTTGATCAGCGTTGTTCGAAGGAGCCGTTACCGCACCCGCAACAAGCGTGGTGAGCTGCGCGGCATTCCGGCCATTGAGCGGCAATTCCACCATGCGGGAAGAATCGACCACCTGCCGGAGCGTAGCGGTGGTCGTGTCGACCTGTGCGGCGCCCGCATTGACCGTCACATTTTCACTGGTGGAAGCCAGCACGAGCCCGACATTGATCGTCAGGCTTTGGTTCGCCAGAAGGGTGATGCCAGTCTGACGGAACTTCCCGAAGCCTGGATGCTGAACGTCCAACGTGTACTCCGTCGGCCGAAGAGAAGTTAACGTGTAAAAGCCTTCGGCAGTGCTGATTGCTGTTCTGGTCAGGCCCGTTCCCACCTCGGTAGCTGTGACGGTGACTTGAGCCATGGGTGCGCTCGAAGGATCGCTAACTACGCCGCTAATGGTCCCGAAACCTTGTCCAAACAGCGCGGCAGCAAGTGCGATATGCACGGAAGAGTGTTCGAGCAAGTTTAATCCACATAGATTGCCCCTCACGAGAAGAAACGTGATCGGAGTTCCACAGCCCGAAACCTACTATGGAAGCCGGAGTCTGGTCGATTCTGTTCCAAAGCCGGCCGGGTTGTCAATTTAAAAGCTCAGGATGGCCAAACCGTCCCACCGTGTGAAACAGATGCACTTAGCGGCTCAAAATGTGGTGGGATAGTATCTCCGAGGAGACTTACATTGGGAAGTTACCGGGTTACCGTCCCGCTTATTACTTGGGCGCTCGCAGGTTGCGTGCTGAGTTCCGGCCAGGTCACGAAGCCTAAGAATCCTCTCGGCAACGGCCTGGAGGTGGTGTCGCAGGGACACGAACTCTATAACAAGTCCTGCACGGCGTGTCACGGCCGGGACGGCACACAGGGTGACAGAGCACCCGCGCTCGGAGCGGCCCGCCGCTATTTTCGCCTCAGCGAAGCTGCCATCTTCGACGCTATCAAGAATGGCATCCCCGGGAGCGCCATGCCCGCATCCGGACTTCCGGACCAGGATATCTGGCGGATTGTTGCTTATATCCGTAACATCCGTAGCACCGCCTCAGATAACGACGTGCCCGGCAACGTCCAGAACGGAATGGAAGTGTATCAAGGTAAGGGCAAGTGTGCCTCCTGTCACATGATTCGGGGGCAGGGAGGACTTATCGGACCGGATCTTTCGAGCGTAGGAGCGCAACTCACATTGGCGCAAATCAAAGATGCTTTGACGCAGCCAGTGCGTCCGCAGGAAGGCTACGTTCCCGTCGAGGTGACCACGAAAAGTGGTGAAATCATCAAAGGTGTCGCGAAAAACGAAGATGCCTTCTCAGTAGATGTGTTGGACATGCAAGGCAAACTTCACCTGTTGACCAGCGATGACATTCAGAAGGTCGTGCATCCACCCGACTCGCTGATGCCGCATAACCTGGACAAGACGCTCACGCCGGAGGAATATCAGGATCTGCTGGCGATGCTAAGCCGGCAGGCGCGCACCAAGGTGCATAGAGAGCAGCAAGGTGAAAACGAGGTTGGACGCTAGTTATGAGACGCCTTGCACTCATTCTCTGTACCGCTACGGTCTCGTTGGCGCAAATCGGAGACAAAGAACTTAGACAGCCGTTGAAGGATAACTGGTATGAATACAACGGCTCCTACGATAGCCGCCGGCATAGCGAACTGAAGCAAGTCGATATCGCCAATGTTCATGCGCTGGTTCCCTCCTGGATCTTTCACGTCCCGAACTCATCGCGCCTCCAGAGCGTGCCGGTAGTTGCGAACGGCATCATGTACGTGACGCAGGAAAACGAGGTCTACGCACTCGATGCGCGGACTGGGCGTCAGATTTGGGATTACCACAGGATTCCGGCTTACCAGCGCGCGCCTAACCGCGGCGTTGCTATCTGGGGAGACAAAGTTTACTTCACAACCACCGACGATTACCTTGTGGCACTGAACGCCGTAACAGGTAACATCGTCTGGGAAAGTAAGTTCGCGGAGTACAAGGATGGTTACTGTTCGCCGGCCGCTCCGCTGATCGTCAAAGGAAAAGTTATTGTCGGCGTCGCGTTCGGAGATCGCGGCCTCAACGGAATTCTGGACGCGTTAGACGCGACCACAGGCGAGATTCTCTGGACCTTTCACTCCATCCCGAAGCCAGGCGAGCCCGGTAACGAAACCTGGGCCGGAGATTCCTGGAAAGCGGCGGGCGGCGATACGTGGCTCACGGGCAGCTATGACCCCGAACTGAATCTTCTCTACTGGCCCATCGGAAATCCCTCGCCCGATTTCAACGGTGACGTACGCATGGGTGACAATCTGTACACCGAATCGATCGTTGCCCTCGATCTCGAATCGGGCAAGATGAAGTGGTATTTCCAGTTCACGCCGCACGACACCATGGATTGGGACTCCGTTCAAATCCCGATGTTGATCGATGCAACGTACGCGGGTAGACCGCGCAAGCTGCTGGCCCATGCCGACCGCAACGGATTCTATTACCTTCTCGATCGGGAAAACGGCGAGTTCCTGCACGGTTCGCAATTTGCGCGCAAACTGAATTGGGCGAGCGGCCTGACGCCACAAGGCAAACCGATCCGCGTTCCGGGCATTGAGCCAAGCCTGAAGGGAACGAAAGTCTGCCCCAATTCTTCTGGCGCGACCAACTGGATATCGCCGGCCTACAATCCCGATACCGGTTACATCTACTTTGTCGCACTCGAAGGATGCGGCGTCGCCAGCAAGAACATGGAGAAGTTCCGCCCCGGCGGCTTCCAGTATCGTGCGACCGGAGATAGTCCGGCCCCCGATGAAACCGCGCGCATGTTTGTCCGTGCGATCGATATGCGAACTGGCGAATTGAAGTGGGAACAGGAGCGCGCGGCCGCTCATAACTTCGGTGGCGGCTTGTTGTCAACCGCGGGCGGTCTTGTCTTTTCGGCCGATTTCGAAGGTCAGTTCACGGCCATGGATGCGAAGACCGGTAAGATCCTCTGGCATTTCAACGCAGGGCAGAAACTCAACGCCGGACCTATCACTTACAGCCTGAATGGAAAGCAATATGTTGCCTTGAGCGCAGGAAGCGACGTCATCAGCTTTTCACTGTTCGACAACAAATGAAACCACTCCTTTCCATCCTTGCTTGCTCTGCCGTTGTCTGGGGGCAAAACCGCTATGAGGTGCACGACGAAGCTCCGCTGATCGTTTTGCGCGATAACGTCGCAGGCATCGAGGCTGCCGTCGCACCGAAAGCGGGCGGCGAACTGAGCAGTTTTCGCGTACGTCGCAAAGGCGAATGGATCGAGCTCCTCTATCACGCTCGCGATTATTCCTCCAATCAGGGCTTTGCCGGCAAGGGGCCCGTTCTCTGGCCGGCAGTGGGCGCTCAGTATCCCGTCGGTAGTCCGCCCAAACAAAGTTGCGGCATGGGTTCTTTTGAGGTGGGCGGCAAAACCTATCCAATGCCCTGCCATGGCTTCGCCCGAACGCTTCCCTGGGCCGAAGTGGCTCGTTCTGCTACCAACTCAGGTGCCCGTGTCACTGTGGAGCTTCGCGATTCCGAGCAGACGCGGCAAGATTACCCGTATGCGTTCAAACTGGATGCGATCTTCGAATTGGCCGGTGGCCACCTGACGATCGACTACGTAACCGCATCGGACGCAACCAACACGCAGCCGATGATCTTTTCTATCGGCAATCACATCGCGTTTAAGATCCCGTTCATTACCGGCACGAACCCAGCGGACATGACCATCCGTACGCCGAACAAGACTCAGCTTTTGCGCGGCGAGAACAATCTGCCCAATGGCCAGAGCAAAGAGAACTCGTTCGACAATGCAAGGCGCCTTGGAGACTTCGACGCGAGTGTCGCGTTGCCGCTCGCCGGATATCCCAGCACCCCTATGCACTGCTTTCCGATCCGCAGGGCTCTGGCCGTTCGGGTTGCCCAGCAATCCAGTGCGCTCCTCCCCGAACCGCTCGACCGGTTTCATCTTTATGGCGGCCCTAAGGTGGGTTACTTCTGTCCGGAGCCATGGTTCGGTCTCATCAACTCCCTCAATACAAAGCAGGGCGCGATCACGCTCAAACCGGGCGAGAATTTCAAGTGGCGCATCGAGCTTTCAACGGAAGTGCCGCCGCCCGATCTTTCGAAAGCCTCGCGGGGCGTCGAGCGGGTTGCCGGTGGCTTCGCGTTTACGGAAGGTCCCGTCTGGACGCATAGCAATGAGCTGATTTTCAGCGATCTCTACAACTCGCGCGTTATGAAGTGGAACGGCGCCGGTACTCCGGAGATCTATCGCAACTTCTCGAACACAACCAACGGCAACTCGATGGATGGGGAAGGCCGATTGTATAGCTGTGTGCGTGACAAGCAGGCCATCATGCGACAGGAGAAGAATGGCACCCTGACCGTGATCGCGGCCAAGTGGCAGGGCAATGCCTTGAACTCTCCGAACGATATTGTCGTGCGCCGCGACGGCCAGGTTTACTTCTCCGATCCGGTCTCGAAGGGCGTTCTCGCGCCGCAGAAGATCGGGTTCGCGGGTGTTTTCCACGTCACGCCCTCGGGCGAAATCTCGCTTGTGACCGACAAGTTGCCGAGGCCTAACGGAGTCGCGCTCACACCCGACGGCAAAACGCTATACGTTGCCGATTCAAGCGAGCGAAAGATCTATGCCTTTGATTTGGACGCTAAGGGCAACGCAGCCAATCAGCGCGTGGCGATCTCCGATATTCCGGGCACGCCTGACGGACTCCGGGTTGCGGCAAACGGCAATCTCTACATTGCCTGCAAAGGCGTTGGCATCTACACACAGGCCGGAAAGCTTCTGCAGATGATCGACTTTCCGGAGACTCCAACAAACGTCACCTTCGGCGGTCCGGATTTGCGAACACTCTATGTGACCGCGTCTACGTCGATCTATCGAGTACCAATCCCTGACCAGGGTGTTTTGTTGTACTGAACCGGATATCGATCGTCGGCCGCAGCGCCACTTTTACTTAAAACGGACAAACTATGTGTGAATCGGGGCGCACACAGAGGCGCTTTCTTCTTGACACAAACCCGAATGCCCTTTAGAATCACCACATTCGAGGGACTTCTGTTACGTCGAGGTTAGAAAGGGTTTAACGAGCAATGAATCACCTGATTCGGAGTAACGATTGCGGTGTATTTCGTGTGATACCCGCTTTGGGTCTGGGCTTGATCCTACTCTTTGGTTTCGCATGCCGGGCACAAGAAGTGACGGCCACTGTCAACGGCACGATCACCGATCCTTCGGGCGCTGCTGTCGTGGGCGCGAAAGTGACGGCTAAAGATCTGGACCGCGGCACCGATTGGCCGACCACCAGCAATGGCGACGGATTTTATAACCTCCCGCGTTTACCGGTTGGACGGTATGAGGTCCGCGTCGAACAGCAAGGGTTTCAAAAATCCGTCCAGTCGCCGGTCGAGTTGCAATTGAACCAGGCTGCCCGTCTCGACTTTCAGTTGAAGGTGGGCAACATCGTCGACACGGTCGAGGTAACCACCGCGCCCCCGCTACTGCAGACGGAGTCGACCCAGCTCAGCACGGTGATCGACGCCCGAACCAATGCGCAGTTGCCGCTCGCCACGCGTAATTACGTCCAGCTCACGCTGCTCGCTCCGGGCAGCGTTCATCCCAACCCGCAGAACTTTCAGAGCGGCCAGACGACCGGCAGTTCCGCGCGTCCCTATCTGAATGGCAATCGTGAGCAATCGAATAATTTTCTTCTGGACGGAGTCGACAACAACCAGGTCTCCGACAACAACGTCGGGTACTCCCCGAACAGCGATGCTATTCAGGAATTCAACCTGATTTCACAGAATGCTTCCGCGGAATTCGGGAACTTCATGGGCGGGATCATCAGCACGTCAATCAAAGCGGGAAGCAATGGATTTCACGGCGACCTGTTCGAGTTCTTCCGGAATGACAAGCTGAATGCGAACCAATGGCAGAATAATCTGCTTGGCAGCAATGCCGCCGGCAACCCCATAGCGCCGCGGCAGATTGTTCGCTGGAATCAGTTCGGAGGCACTTTCGGCGGCCCTATCAAGAAGGACAAGCTCTTCTTTTTTGTGGATTATCAGGGTGCGCGCCTGGTGACGCCCAGTGCCGCCGCCTTCACCGTCCTCACGGCTCTCGAACGTACGGGAAACTTTTCTCAGCTTCTTGCGCAAAATCTTATCATCAAGAATCCGCTGACAGGTATTCCTTATTCGAACAATGTCATCCCCACATCCCAACTCAGCCCGGCTGCGCTCAAGATTGCGAATTCGCAGTACTATCCGCTGCCGACGAACGGGAATCTCTCGAGTAACCAGGTAAACGTAACGTCTACGACTACCACCGTGAATCAAGGTGATGCGCGAGTCGATTACGCGCTCACGGAGAAGGATCACATCTTCGGACGCTATTCCAGAAGTGCCCAGTCCGTTCCTACCGTGCGCAGCCAACCACTCACGTACAACTCATTCAATGAATACCCAACACACAACGGAGTGTTAGATTACACGCGCACCGTGTCGCCTTCGCTTGTGAACGATGCGCGCATCGGCGTGAACTACGTTCTGATCAACAACGGGAATACGAGCAATGGACTTCCCAATCTGCCTTCTCAGGTCGGTATACCGGGAGTGCCGCAGGATTTCCTGCCGTCCATGACGTTCTCGAATAACACTTTTGCCAGTAACATCGGCGCGGCTAATGTTTACCAGCTCTTTGCGGATACCGTCATTCAGTATCAGGACACCGTTATCTGGACGAAGGGCGCCCACACCATGCGGATCGGGTTTCAAGGATGGCGTCAACGCGTCAATACCTTCTATTCCGGCAACAACGGCTTGAATGGAACGTTCACGTTCAACGGCCAGTACAGTGGCCGCGCAGAAAGCGACTTTCTTCTCGGCTACGCCTCCAATATTGGAACCGGCACCTCCGGCGGCACGTGGGGCCAGCGCAGCAATATCTTTGCCGGCTATTTCGAGGATGACTGGCGTGCGACAAGCCACCTCACCATGAATCTCGGTTTCCGGTACGAACTCCATACGCCACTGGTTGAGGTGTACGACCGGCAGACGAACTTTGGTTTGTTCTCAGGCGTGCCGGAGCAACCTGGGCAGAACGGAAACTCTCGCGCTTTATACAACACCTACACGGGCGTGGGGAATTACCAGCCGCGCATCGGTTTGGCGTGGACGCCCGGCGGCGGCAAGACAGTAATTCGAGCTGCCTATACGCTTTCCTCCTATCTGGAGGGAACAGGCACTAACTTGCGGTTGACTATCAACCCGCCATTTTCTTCCGAACATAACGCGGACTACACGGCCCAGGCTCTTCCCTCGACAACCCTCGATCAGGGCTACAATCCGATCAACGCCTCCGGTACCTGCACCACCGCCGGTCTTCTCTCCGGCGCTGCGGCATGCTACAAAGCTTCGACCTTGCGTGTCTGGGATCCGAACGTCCAGCCTGCTCTTTCTAACCAGTGGAACTTCACACTGCAACGGCAACTGTCAAACTCGATGACCTTACAGGCTGGTTATGTCGGTCAGAAAGTGACTCACCTGATGGTGGCAACCCCGTACTTTCAGAAGCAGCTATTGCCAAATGGCACGGTCGTGAACGGTCCTTACCTGGCGGGAAATCCGGCTGTGTATAACCAGATTGGTCAGATTTCGGGAACCGCTTCGGACGGCAACCAGAGTTACAACGCCCTTCAGGTAGTGCTGCAGCGGCGTCTGGCACAAGGTCTGTCACTGCAGGCAAACTACACCTGGTCCCGGTGCATGACGGATTCCATCGGGTATTACGGCGTAAGCGGACCGGCGGGAGCGCAGTCGGCGCCTGCATCCGCCTACTGGCAAAACCTGTACAACAAAGCCTCCGAATGGGGTCCTTGCTTCTATGACGTCGAGCACATCGGTTCGGGATATGCAACTTATGACCTGCCGTTTGGACGCGGACGTACCTTTGGCAAGAACATGAATCGCGCGCTCGATCTAGTCGCCGGCGGCTGGCAGGTGAACGCGATTGCCAGTCTCCACGGAGGCTTCCCGCTGACAATCAATGCGGTGGACCGCTCTGGCACCAAAGCTCGTAGCGCTCGTGCAAACTGCATCGCGCCGGGCGTTGTGTTCGGTAGCCAGAATGCACCGGCGTCGCTAGGGGGAGGTTATCAGTGGTTCAGTCCTGCGTCGTACGCGCAGCCGGCCTCCGGCTTTGGCAGTTGTGGAGTCGGTACCATTCGGGGACCCGGATTGAAGACGCTCGACTTCAGCCTTTCGAAAAGGTTCAACGTTTTGGAAAATCAAAACCTGGAACTTCGCGGCGAATTTATCAACCTTACGAACACACCCATTCTCGGTGCTCCGAGCCGCACTCTCGGCTCCACTCTGGGCGTGATTACCAGTTCACAAGGTGCGCGGAACGTTCAACTTGCATTGAAATACAATTTCTGAGCGCAAGCAGCCAGAAGCGGCTTACATTTCTATCTTGCGGGCGGAATTGTTCCAACGTATCTCGCGCCCGTGCCGGAGCGAGAGATTCGCCATCTGCACGGCTAACGTGGCTTGAAAACCGAGCGCAATCGGGGCGCTCGGTTTCTGTCGCGTCCGCATGCACTGGAGGAAGTTCTGGACATGCAGATCGGTCGCATACCCGAACCCGCGGGGCGACTTATACGTGCTCGATGGTTGTTCTTCTGCCGCTTGCGGGTAGAGCGCCAGATCTTCCCGTCCAATGTCCAGCCGGGCATTGTCCCCGTCGAACTGATTAAGCTGATCGTGCTGCGGCTTGTATTTCATGGCTGCGTAGTTAATGGTGAAGACAGCCAGGTAGTCTTCTGGATAACGGGCGGCAACGGTAACCGACTCGGGCGTGTCGAATTCGGGTCGATGCGGCTTTCCCGCAGAGGCCATTACTGACATTGGGGCGCCTGATCCCATCAACATGTGGATGCCGTCGAAGACATGCGCTCCCTGATCGGCAACGATGCCGCCTGCGTAGTCGCTGTAAAAGCGCCAGTTCCGAAAGCGGTCGGGGTCAAAGGGCCGCTTGGGCGCGGGGCCCTGCCACTGATCCCAATCGAGTTTTCCTTCGAGTTTTGTGGCCGGTGCTGCTCCCAGATAGTTGTTCAGCCACCATGACCGGACCATTCGCACTTTCCCAAGTTCGCCTTTGTCGCCGGTCAACTGTCTGGCGTGGAGGAACAGGTCGTAACTGCGCCGCTGCATCCCGCACTGAATGACTTGCTTCGAGCCTTCTTCCGCGGCCAGAAGCTCACAGCCCTCTTCCGGTGTATGACAAAGCGGCTTTTCGACATAGATGTCTTTGCCCGCCTCCAGCGCATCCAGAACCATCCGGTGATGCCAATGTTCGGGTGTGGCAATAAGAACAGCGTCGATGTCTTTGCTGTTCAGGAGGTCGAGATACGAGCGATAAGTCTGGGGCTTGCGTCTACCGTTTGTTGACGAGAGCCGATACTGCTCGTTCCAGGTTCGGCTCATAGACATCACACACGCCCGCAATCTCGACGCTCGGATCGCGAGCGAAGGCAGCCATCACGAAGGTGCCGCGGCCACCCGTCCCAATTACTCCTAATCTGACCGTGGAACTTGGCAAGCTACCGAAGGCGTAGAGTCCGGAACTCGAGGCGAGGAAAATTCTTCTGTTCACATGCACCGACCGCCTCCTACGATATCGCGTGGATACAGGGCCTGCGAATCCGGCATGTTGAACTGCTATCGGCTACAGGCATTCACCTGCAAAACGCTTTCGATTGCGTCACAAGCCCGTTCCGCCCCATTCTCACCTGTGATCGCCACGCTGGCTTTCCGGGCGTTCGCCTCGTAGCTCGGCTCTTTCAATAGCGGTTCAAGCTGTTCTGCCACGCCCCGAGCCCGATAGCGGTTTCGCTTGAGCGATCGTCCAGCGCCAATTCTCCGAATCCGCTCGGCGTTGTCCGGCTGGTCGTATGCCCAGGGCACAACCAGCATCGGCCGGCCCGCGCGAAGACTCTGGGCCACCGTACCGATTCCGCCTTGATGGACGATGGCCGCTGCACGGGGCATGATCTCCGAATAAGGCAGATACTCAGCCGCATAGATCGACGGAGGCAAATTTGCCGGGAGCGTGTTGCGGTCCGATTGGCCGACCAGCAGGACGGCGCGTCTCCCTAACTCGAGCGCAGTTCCGAGGCTCTCGGAGAAAAAGCTGCCCGCATGCATAACGGCCGATGATCCAAGCGTAAACAGGATTGGCGGCTCTCCACTCTCGAGAAAGTTCCGGAGGTCCGGCTCGCCGTGTTCTTTTTTCAATTCATTTTCTGGACCAAAACCCTGCCCCAGCCGGTCATAAAACACGAAACCCGTTTGCGTCGTGTTCACCGGCCAGTCCGGTTGAGGCTTCGCGAATGCTTCGGAGAACAACGCTAAGGTTCCGTAAGGAGAAAACTGTCCGTAGGTCAGCGGGTTGATGCGGTTTGATAATCCAAGCTGCGTCCGGAGTTCCAGAATCGGCTTGATTGCTTTCCTCACGTAAGGGTCGGCCAAACGCATCCCAGTCTTAAACACGAAGGGCGACAGGCGGAACAGGTAACGCAACAGCGGCGCTTCCGGGACGTACGGCGGATCGGTCGCGGAGAAAAGAGCCGCGGGCTGCAGAACCACGGATAGCCAACGTAGTCCCAGCAATTGGGCCACAATCGGGCCGCCGAATGCAGCCGAGTGCGTCAGAAGCAGATCGGCATCGCCGCAAACCGCTCGCAAATCCGCAAACGACTCGCCCACGCGGGGAGCTAGATAATCGCGAATCAGGAACTCCGTTGCATGCCGTCGGTCCCAAAGCTTCTCGATCAGGTCCTGCCTGGCAAGGAGCTCTCCAACGTCCGGACGCACTGGATGGAAATCAATCGACTCCTCCTGGATCTTGTCGCGATAGACGGCGGACGTGGCGATCGTGGGGCGGTGCCCGCGGCGTTTTAACTCGAGTGCCAGGCCGAGAAAAGGATGTAAATCCCCAAACGACCCGAAAGTATTCAGTACGATCTTCGCCATAACGCGTCAATGGAGAGAGTTGGTCGCCGGACAACGATGGTCATGAGCGCACTTGGTCATAGCTGTGAGAGCAGAAGACTGTCTCCGCTGAGGGATTACCATCAGATGCGGGGGGTTCTCGCGAGATCAGCGGCTCCGGCTGAGCGCGTCCACCGATCCCTTCCAATTTGAACACGCAAGCGAGCATGCAGCCTTCTCAAACTCTGGCCATTGGCCAAAATGATCCCCTTTGGTACAAAGACGCAATTATCTATGAAGCGCATGTGCGCGCTTTTTACGACAGCAACGCGGACGGAATGGGTGACTTCCGGGGCCTCGCGGAAAAGCTGGATTACCTCGAAGATCTTGGCGTAACCGCAATCTGGCTCCTGCCGTTTTTTCCGTCTCCCTGGAAGGATGACGGTTACGATATCTCGAATTTCCGGGAGGTCCACTCAGCCTACGGCACCTTGCGCGATTTTCAGTACTTTCTCAAAGAGGCTCATCGGCGGAATCTCAAGGTCATAACGGAACTGGTTATCAACCACACTTCCGACCAGCATGAGTGGTTTCAGAAGTCCCGCCGTGCGGAGCCCGGCTCGAGCTGGCGCGATTTCTACGTCTGGAGCGACACACCGGACAAATACTCTGGCACGCGAATCATCTTCAAGGATTTCGAACCCTCGAATTGGAGCTTCGATCCGGTTGCGAAGGCTTATTATTGGCACCGGTTCTTCTCTCATCAGCCGGATCTGAACTTTGACAGCCCGCTCGTGCGGCGAACCGTCATGCGCACGCTCGATTTTTGGGCCGATATGGGCGTCGACGGCTTCCGTTTAGACGCGATCCCGTACCTGTACGAGCGCGAAGGCACAAGCTGCGAAAATCTGCCGGAAACGCATGCATTCCTGGCCGAACTGCGCAGGCATCTGGACGAGCGGTATCCCAGCCTGATGTTGCTTTCGGAAGCGAATATGTGGCCGGAAGACGCCGTTGCTTACTTCGGCAAAGGCGACGAGTGCCACATGTCGTTTCATTTTCCGCTCATGCCGCGGTTGTTCATGGCGCTGCGTCTCGAAGACCGGCTTCCGATCGTGGAGATCCTGGCCCGGACGCCACCGATCCCGGAAACCTGCCAGTGGGCGATGTTCCTGCGCAACCATGATGAGCTGACACTTGAGATGGTGACGGATGAGGAGCGCGATTACATGTACCGCTCCTATGCCGCCGATCATCGTGCACGCATCAATCTCGGCATTCGCCGCCGCCTGGCTCCGCTGCTCGGAAATGATCGGGCCCGGATCGAAGTAATGAATGCGCTCCTCTTCTCCATGCCCGGCACGCCGGTCCTGTATTACGGAGATGAGATCGGAATGGGCGATAACGTTTATCTCGGAGACCGCAACGGTGTCCGGACTCCCATGCAGTGGAGTCCCGACCGGAACGCGGGGTTTTCAGCTACGAATCCACAGCGTCTCTATCTTCCCGTTAATATCGATCCGGCTTATCATTACGAGGCCATCAACGTCGAAGCGCAACAGGAAAACTCCAATTCGCTTCTCAACTGGACCAAGCGCATCATCGCCTTGCGTAAACAGTACAAGGCGTTCGGCCGGGGGACGCTCGAGTTCCTCCTGCCATCGAACAAGCGCGTACTTACCTTCATCCGGCGTTATGAAGAGGAAATCATCCTGGTCGTGGCAAATCTCTCGCGCTTCGCCCAGGCAGTCGAGCTTGACCTGACGAAGTTCAAGGGCTTCACTCCCGTCGAAATGTTCGGCCGGACCGACTTCCCGCCTATTGGCGACAGCTATTACCCTCTGACCCTGGGACCGAACTCTTTCTTCTGGTTTGCCATGGAGCAGCGTGCCGCTCCCGTCGCGGCTGCGACGCCCGAACTGGAGCCGCGCGAAGAGAAGTTACCGCTAGTAACCGTGGGCGCGTTCTCGGATCTCTGGCGCGCCGAAATCAGCAACAACAGCTTCCTGAAGGCGCTCACTACTTATCTTCCGAAGACATCCTGGTTCCAGAGCAAAGACCGCAGGTTGCGCAGTCTGCGTGTTTCGGATGTGCTCCCGGTCATTGCCGGGCGGGCAGCTATCTTTCTCCTGCACATTGAGTTCACGACGGGCGATCCTGAAATGTATCAGTTGCCGCTTGCGCTCGATACCGGAGATGCCGGTAAACAGGCCGGTGAGAAGCATGCGGATCTTGGCCTCGCCCAAGTACAGGCGGGTGCTAACTCCTCCGGATTTCTCTACGACGCAAGTGCTGACACAGCGTTCTGTTCAGCGCTTCTCGAGGCCTTTGCGAAACGAAAGCGTCTCCGGGGAGAAATGGGCAGCGCCGTGGCACAGCGTTACCAACTGTTTAGAAAACTGTGGGCGGGAACTCACCCCAATCTCGATCCTGAGATGATGGGGTCGCAGGTCAATACCTCCATCAGGATTCGGAGACCGCTTTGTCCTTAAGTTGTTGCGCCGCGTCGAGCCCGGTATTCACTCAGGCGCGGAGATGGGACACCGGCTAAACGGAGGCGGTGAGGGATCGCTGCCGTTTGTGGTTCCCTTTGCAGGCGATCTGATGTACCACGCCGAGGCCGCGGAGCCCATTACGCTGGGTGTTCTTCACGGTTTCGTTTCAAATGAAGGAGACGCTTGGAAGATTACCGCAAGCCATCTCCGCGAGTATTTACGAAATCCGGCGGACATCTCGGCGGAAGCGTCGCAGATTTTTTCTCTTTCCGCTATTCTCGCGTCGGATGGCAGCAATGCGCCGGCAGCTCTTGCCTCGTATCTGGAACTGGTCCGTAGAATGGCCCGGCGCATCGCCGAGATGCATCTGGTCCTTGCACAACCAACGTCCGATCCGGCTTTCTCTCCCGAACGGTTTAATGACTTCTACCGTCAAAGCCTGTACCACGGCTACATCGGCCTGACAACCCGACGGCTCGAGTTCATCCGTCAGCGTCTTTCGGAGATGGCGCCGGATGTCCGGCCCCTGGCGTCTAAGGTGCTCGAGCATGAGCCCGCGATCCTTGCGAAGTTCAAGGCGATCTTCGAACAGCGTATTGACTCAATGCGTACGCGCTTCCACGGCCGGCTTCACCTGGGACACATCCTGGTCAAGGAGAACGACATCGCCATCTTCGATTTCGAAGGCGATCCGACCCAGCATCTCAGCGAGCGCAGGATCAAGCGCAATCCTCTACGGGATGTGTCGAGCATGCTCGTCTCATTCGGTTACGCAACTCAGTCGGCTATCAGAGCGATCAGGGGTGAAGGAGAACACGACGAGGTAAAGCTGAGGAATGCCGCGCGCGCCTGGTTCTCGCTGGTTACCGCTGCGTTCGTGCGCGAGTATTGGAGCATCGCTGGACGTGCACCTTACATGCCCAGCTCTCGAGCGCACCAGGAAATCCTGCTTACAACCTATTTGCTCGAACGAGCGATGCTGGACATTCGCGAGGACATTCAAAACCAGCCGGACTTCTCAGGCATGCCGTTCCGCCTGATTCTCCATCTGCTGGATCCGCAGGAAGAGCGAAGTATCAGCCGGTAAAACAAAAAAGGCCGGATGCCTCTCGCGAGACATCCGGCCCTTTCGACTTTCAGAATTACTAACGCGCCGCTGCTTTTGCTTTTGGTGCTACGGCGGGGCGGGGGACCTTGGTAGGCCTGGTCGGTTTCGGCGTGTGCATAGCCGACCCGTTCCTGGCCGATCCGTTGGCTGTCGCGGTCAGCGGAGTGCCATTCCGTTGCGGTATGCCGTTGGGCGTTAGCTTGCCCAAGCACCACCGATTTCCTGGCGCCGGTAGCGAATGGAACGTTCGAAGGACGCGAATGCGCCGTTTCGTAAGCCATCACCGCGAACGCGATTGCTTCCTTTGCGTCCACGTCGAGTCCAACCTCGCTGGTCTCCATCACCGGAATAGAATCGAGCGCTTTCCTGAGCATCTTCATGAGTGTGGGGTTGTGTGTCCCTCCACCCGAAACGAAGACCTCATCGACTCTCATCTCCGGAAGTACGAAGTTGCGAACTCCGAGCGCAATGCTTTCAGCGGTCAAAGCAGTCGCAGTAGCGATCAGATCTTCGCTACTCGATTCCGTATCCAGCAGTTTGGTGACGAAGTCGCTTCCATATTGTTCACGACCCGCTGTCTTCGGCGGTTTTGCCCGAAAATACTTGTCACGAAGCAGTTTCGCCAACAGCTTCGGCTCCACTTCACCGGAAGCGGCAATGATGCCGTCACGGTCGAAGGTTTGCCGTCCCTGAGTGATCCGGCTGACAAGCTGGTCGATGACCATGTTGCCAGGGCCGGTATCGAACGCGATCACGCGGTCGGTGTTCGTATTGGGCGGAATCGCGGTCAGATTGCTGATTCCACCAATATTCACTGCGACCCGGCCGCGCCCGCGATGGCGAATCAACATGTAGTCGAGATAAGGAACCAGAGGTGCGCCTTTGCCACCGGCGGTTATGTCGCGTTCGCGAAAGTTGGAAATAACGTCAATTCCAAGCCGCTCGCTGATAACGCTCGATTCGCCGATTTGAAAAGTGCTGGCTACTTTCTTCCCGAGATATTGAGATCCCTGGCCCTCGTGGAATATGGTTTGCCCGTGACAGCCGATCAGCTTGATTGTGTCCAGCGGAATTTCGGCTCGTTCAGCAGTTTCTTCCAACGCTTCGACATAGAGCTCGCCCAATAGAAAATTCAGCCGGGAGATATCGCCTGTAAAAGCGTTCGTGTTGGAAACCGCAAGGAGGGCTTCACGTACTTTTCTCGGGTAGGGAACGGAATGACTAGTCAGGACATTGATTTTGGCCTTAAACCCCGAGCCGGAAATATCGATGATTGCTACATCGATGCCGTCGAGCGATGTCCCGCTCATGATACCTGCTATTCTCATCTCTTTAGCAACTCTTGCTGTAACTCTTGCAGAATCTGCAAAGCATCGATCGGTCTAAGCTGGTTAATATCCAAGCTCCGAACACGATCAGCGAGCCCTTGGTTCACGGGCTCGAACAACCTGATCTGAATGGGCGTTGAATCGTCGCCCGGGCTTAACTCTTCTGTTACCGAGTCCTGCCTTACTTCATGATGCAATAAAACTGACCTCGCCCGCTCGATTACTTGCATAGGAAGTCCTGCCAAACGAGCCACTTCAATACCATAACTGCGGTCTGCGGCACCAGGTTCTACCTTTCGAATGAATAAGATACGGTCGTCTGCTTCTTTTACAGCAACATGTAAATTTCCTACGCCCGAAAGTTGATCTGCAAGGCTTGTCAGCTCGTGATAATGAGTTGCAAATAACGTTTTCGCTTTTGTTCGATCGTGAATGTACTCAACAATGGACCAAGCCAGCGCCAAGCCATCAAAAGTAGACGTCCCTCGCCCAATTTCGTCGAGTACTATAAAGCTCCTAGATGTTGCCGTGTTCAGAATTGTTGCGGCCTCTGTCATCTCGACCATAAACGTCGAGCGACCGCGCGCCAGGTTATCTGCCGCACCGATCCTGGTAAACACTCGGTCTACAACCGGCAGGAGTGCCCCCTCGGCCGGAACGAAAGAACCCGCTTGCGCCATGATCAGGATCAGGGCCGCCTGGCGTAAGTAAGTTGACTTACCTCCCATGTTGGGCCCCGTGATGACCGAGATGTAATCTCCCTCGGAATGAAGATAAAGATCGTTGGCGATGAAACGAGCAGAGTCTTTCTCGAGAAGTTTCTCGACGACAGGATGGCGCCCTGCTTCAATGCGCATTTCGCCCGTCTCGCCGAAGACTGGTCTCTTATACCGGTTCTCCGTTGCCGCTTGGGCGAGCGCCGCCGCAAGGTCCAGTTCAGCCACGATTTGCGCAGCCCTTTTGATCTCAGCCGCGAAACCGGCCGTGAATAGGCGTAGCTCGCCGAATATCTCCCGTTCAAGCTGAAGGATCTTCTCCTCCGCCGCCAGAACTTTTCCCTCCAGCTCCTTTAGCTCCGGGGTTGTGTATCGCTCTGCGTTCGCAAGCGTTTGCTTTCGTTCGTAGTCGGCTGGTACGTGTTGAAGATTCGCCTTCGAGATTTCGAGATAGAAGCCGAAGACATTGTTAAACCGGACCTTCAGGGACGAAATACCGGTGCGGGCCCGCTCGCGTGATTCGATTGCGGCGATGTATTGGCGGCTGTTCTGGCTTATGTCGCGTAATTCATCGAGCTCAGCGTTGAAGCCGGCTTTGATGGTTCCACCATCGGCAAGATCGACGGGCGGCTGATCCGAGATCGCGCCTAGAACTCTGTCGCGGACCTCGGGTACCAACTCCATCTGCCGCGCGAATGGAGCGTTCTGGAGCCCGTTAGCGAGTTCCTGAATGGCTGGTAGTTGTGCCAGAGATCGTGCCAGGGCAAGCAGGTCTCTTGCATTCGCCGAGCCCAGCGTGATTTTCGCCAGCAAGCGCTCCAGATCCTGAACGCCGCCCAGGAGCTTGCGGAGATCGGCACGAACGATCGTTTTGCTTGCCAGTTCGCCGACCGTATCAAGCCGCTTTTCTATCTCGGCCCGGTCGCAAGATGGGCTAAGGATCCGCTGCCGCAGGAGGCGTCCGCCCATGCCTGTTTCCGTCCTGTCCAGAACTGCAATCAGTGTTCCCTCGCGGCTCTCGCCGGCGAAGAGGGGCTCTACCAGTTCAAGATTACGGATGGATGCGGCATCGATCACCATCGAATCGTGGCGCTGATAGAACGTTGGCGGATTCAGATGTCCAAGCGCCGACTTCTGGGTATCGCGCAGATATTGCAGAAGAGCTCCGGCGGCAGAGGTCGCGAGCGCACGGCCTCCCAGCCCGCACCCGTCCAGCGAGAGCAGGCGAAAATTCTCGAGGATCAGGCGTCCGGCATAATCACCAGCAAAAAACCAGGGTTCGACAGCCGTTTCCAGGCATCTTGCGGAAGGCGACTCGCCTTCGGGATGCAACACCTCGCGAACGTTCAGCGATTCGAGAGCGGGGCCCAGCTCGGCCGTTTCGAGTTCTGTCGCTCGAAACTCGCCCGTTGAGAGATCCGCGTACGCCAGCCCGCTGCGGCCGCTCCGGGTGAAGACAGCAGCGAGATAGTTGTTCTCATGTGACCGGAGCAGGTCTGATCCCGTTACCGTGCCTGGCGTAATCACACGAGTGATTTCGCGCCGTACCAGCTTCTTGCCCGGCCCTGCTTCCTCCATCTGTTCGCAGAGAGCTACGCGAAAGCCGCGTTGGATCAAGCGAGTGATATACCCGTCGGCTGCGTGATACGGAACGCCGCACATCGGAACAGCGTCGCCGCGTTCTTTGTTGCGGGCTGTCAGCGTGATCTCGAGTTCACGCGCAGCAACCACCGCGTCGTCGTAAAAGAGTTCGTAGAAGTCGCCCAGCCGAAAGAGAAGAAGAGCGTTCGGTACCTGTTGTTTTGCGGCCATGTATTGCCGCATCAAGGGCGTTGACGGTTCGACCGTCATCTTAAGTTGAGAACGTCAGCAATCAAAGAGAAGAACTCACTCACGCAAAAAGAACCAGCTTATGCATATAGGCCACGACGGCGGATCGCGTTCGCGACGCGATGGAGAGCCAGCATATAAGCGGCGGTCCGGTTATTTACCTTATGCTCCTCTGCATAGCGCGTAACGTCATTAAAGCTCGCGACCATAATCTCTTCGAGACGGCTGTTGACCATGCCTTCATTCCAGAAATAGCCTTGCCGGTCTTGGACCCATTCGAAGTAAGAAACCGTCACGCCCCCCGCGTTCGCCAGAATGTCCGGGATGACGAAAACATTCTTAGCCGAGAGAATGGAGTCGGCCACGTAAGTAGTGGGTCCATTGGCTCCTTCACACAGAATCTTCGCCTTGATACGATGCGCATTCCGGGACGTGATCACGTTTTCGTGGGCAGCCGGGATAAGCACGTCACAATCGAGGAGAATCGCTTCTTCCCGGTCGACATCTTCTCCCCCTGCGAAGCCCGTGATTGATCCTGTCTCGTCGCGATGTTTTGTGAGAGCTTCGACATCCAGGCCGTTCGCGTTGTAAACAGCCCCGTCGTACTCTGCGACACAGATAACTTTGAAGCCGCGCTTTGTCATCAAGCGGGCGGCCATTCCGCCGACATTGCCGAAGCCCTGGATAACGACGCGAGTTTGCTCCGGCGTCATTCCAAAGCGCTTCAAGGCTTCGAGGGTGACAATCATGCAGCCTCTCCCCGTCGCTTCGGGGCGGCCGAGAGAGCCTCCGAGCTCTAACGGCTTTCCCGTTACCACGGCCGTAACGGTATGCCGCTTGTGCATGGAGTAGGTATCCATGATCCACGCCATGGTCTGCTCGTTGGTGTTTATGTCGGGGGCCGGTACGTCGCGCTCAGGCCCGATGAACTCACCAATCTCTGCTGTGTAACGCCGGGTGATTCGCTCCAATTCGCCTTCGCTCAGAAGGTGTGGCTCACAGATAACGCCGCCCTTGCCACCCCCGAAAGGGATATTTACAACAGCGCATTTCCAGGTCATCCATGCCGATAGAGCACGCACTTCGTCCAGGGAAACATCGGGCGCAAACCGGATGCCTCCTTTTGCGGGACCGCGAGCAATCGAGTGCTGTACCCGGTAGCCGGTGAACACTTCGATACGGCCGTCATCGAGCAGAACCGGAATATGGACCGTCAGCTCCATTGCGGGCTGTTGCAGGACCTTTCTCATCCCGTCGTCGAGATGCAGCAACTCGGCCGCTTCGTTGAAGCGGTGAGTAGCAGATTCCCAGGGGTTGACCTCCAGATCAACGAGATTCAGATTTTCGACGGCTGAGGTTTCCGCTCCGTCTTCAAGAAGCGCGGCGGCTTGGAGATGATCGACTGCAGGGCTTGGGGACATTTTTGAAAGGGCGACATGGCCTTCCCTTACAGTGTCACGCCCCGGCTACTCCCGTTGCAAGCCGTACCGCCCGCGCCGGTGGATCGACCGGAAATTGAACCAGATTGCGGTGGAACTCGTCTAACAGGGCGACAAGGACTTTGAGATAGCTTCTATGACTCCAGACGAACGCAGAATGCTGACTGATCTAGCAAACAAAGTTGCGCAAACACCCGCGCCGCCACGGGATCCGGAAGCGGAAGAATTCATTCGGACGCAGATCGGTAAGCGTCCGGACGCTCTCTACCTGTTGGCTCAGACCGTTTTGATCCAAAACCTTGCTTTAGATCAGGCCAAACAACAGATTCAGGAGTTGCAGTCACGATCAGGGCAAACCCAAACCGGATCCTTTCTCAACCAGGGCGGAGGCGGAGGGTATTCGCAAGCGTCGGCACAAGGCCCTTCGGCAGGGTACGCAGCCCCACAGTCGTCTTACGCCCAAGCCGCCACGCCTCAGCCCGGGGGTGGCGCTCCCAGCTTTCTTCGTGGCGCGGCACAGACTGCTGCAGGCGTAGCTGCAGGTGCATTAGCCTTCGAAGGAATTCGTTCGATGTTCTCTCACCCCGGGTATGGAATGGAAGGCGGCTACGGCATGGGTGGGTTTGGCGGGGGCGGAATTGGCGGAGGCGGCCCCGTTGACGAAACGGTTGTCAACAACTACTACGACAGCCCCGGGGGTGGCGGAGTTGGGGCAGATAACTCAAATCTGGATTTGCAGGATAACCGCGACGACTTCCTGAACAACGGCGGGAACGACGATTCCGGTCAGTACGACGACACCTCAGTCGATGACTCCTCAGGCTTCGATTCCGGCGACGGCGGAGGCGGCGATAACTTCGCCTAGGATTCGTTGACGGCCGTCAATCGCGGTTGCTGGCCGGCGGCTTTTCTGAGTTGCTGGTCGAGGTAGCTCTGCCGGCTATCTGCGATCACGCGTCGGGCCTCTCGAGGCCCGGCCCACCCGTCCATTACCGTCTTCGAGCCTTGCAGTTCCTTATAGATCGAGAAGAAGTACTCAATTTCCTTCAACGTGTGAGGGAAAACCTGGTCGAGAGTGTGGACGCTATCGAACCGCGGATTTCTATTTGGTACCGCCAGAATTTTCTGATCGTTCTCGCGCGAGTCGACCATGTTGAGGACGCCTACTGGACGAGCTTCCATCAGACATCCAGTGAAGCTCGGCTCGTTGACGAGAACGATGATGTCTAGCGGATCGCCGTCTTCGGCAAGGGTGCCCGGTATAAACCCGTAATCGCCTGGGTAGTGCAGAGGTGAATACAAAGCCCGGTCGAGTCTGAAAACTTCAAGTTCGCCATCATACTCGTACTTATTCGACGAGTTTTTAGGGATCTCGATAATGACTCGGACTATCTCCGGGCAGTCCGGTCCCGGGCTCAAATCATACAGCTTCACGCGATTACTGTACCAGAATGTTAGGGCTTTCGGAATCGGCCGTGAGAAACTCGTTGGCAATGTCTTCGAAGACCCGCTGGGGAGTACTAGGTGCCGCTGGGATTGCTCTGAGGAGGGTAATTCCGGGCATGAAAAAGAGCAGTTCCCTCGAAATTTTGGCTATTGCCTCGCGCGACGCGAGCAAAGCGCGGATGGCATCCGAAAGTCTTGGCATTCCCCGCGCTTACGGTTCGTACGAGGAATTGCTGGCCGATCCCGATATCGACGCCGTCTACAATCCGCTGCCGAACCACCTGCACCTCCCTTGGACCGTGAAAGCGGCTGAGGCCGGTAAGCATGTCTTATGCGAGAAGCCTATTGCAATGGACACAGGAGAGACCCGGGCGCTCATCGAGGCACGAGATCGGACTGGCGTTGTCATCGGGGAGGCTTTTATGGTTCGCACTCATCCGCAATGGATACGAACGCGCGAACTGATTCAGAGCGGACAGTTGGGCGAACTGAAACTGATTACCAGCAAGTTCAGTTACTTCAACAAAGCGGCGGAGAACATTCGAAATATCAAAGAGTATGGGGGCGGCGGCTTGATGGATATCGGCTGCTACCCCGTTACTATGTCGCGTTTCCTTTTTGGACGCGAGCCAAAGCGTGTTCTGGGCCTGTTTGAGTTCGACCCGGAGTCTGGTGTTGACCGGCTGAGTTCAGGGATTCTCGATTTCGATGGCGGCCAGGCCATCTTCGGTTGCAGTACCCAACTGGTTCCATCGCAAAGTTTCGAAGCGCTCTGCACATCCGGGCGGATCGAGCTTGAAATTCCATTCAACACTCCGCCCGATGAGTCGGCCCGGATCAAGATCGACGATGGCAGTCAATTGGGCGGCCGTAATGCGCGGGCAGAATCATTCGAACCGTGCGATCAGTACCAACTGCAGGGCGAGGCGTTCTCAGCGGCAATGGAGGGCAAAGCACCGGTACCGGTTTCGCTCGAAGATGCGTTCGCAAATATGGCCGTGATCGGAGCACTGTTTAAGTCAGGACGGACAGGTCGTTGGGAAGAGCCGGAGAGGCTTGGGGCCTGAGCGCTATCGCTCCGGACTCGAAACGAATCTTTTAAGATCGCTACCCATCCAATCGCTACTGGAGGCCTTGAATGCCCAAAGTGATTCGGTTTCACGAAACCGGTGGCCCGGAAGTACTGAAGATTGAGGATGTGACGGTTCAGCAGCCGGGAATGGGTGAGGTTCGCTTGCGGGTGCAAGCTATTGGACTGAACCGCGCCGAGTCTATGTTCTACCGCGGACAATACCTTTACCAACCCAATCTGCCTGCAGGCCTTGGCTATGAAGCTGCCGGACGAGTGGAAGCGGTCGGGCCGGACGTAGAAGCGAGTTGGATTGGCAAGCAAGTTTCGGTAGTCCCGGCATTTTCCCTGAACGATTACGGCATGGCAGGCGAGACAGTGGTGGCTCCGTTTGCGGCGATAGCTGAGTATCCGGAGAAACTATCACCTGCCCAAGGTGCCGCCATCTGGATGCAGTATGTGACTGCATACGGGGCTTTGATCGCGATCGCTAAAGTGACGAAAGGCGATTTCGTCGTGATTTCCGCGGCTTCAAGTAGCGTGGGCCTTGCTGCCATTGAGATCGTGAAGGCTGAGGGCGGCATTTCGATTGCAACCACGCGCACGAGCAGCAAAAAAGAAGAGCTGAAGAAGTTTGGGGCTGATTATGTCATCGCCACAGATGAAGAGGATTACGTCGCGCGGGTTGCCGAAATCACAAGTGGAAGAGGCGCCCGGGTGACCTTCGACCCAGTTGGCGGACCTTTTCTGGAAAAGCTGGCAGAAGCCGCGGAACCGGGCGGCATTATTTTCCAGTACGGCGCATTATCTGAGGAGCCGACTCCTTTTCCTCTTGCTTTGGTTCTTGGTAAGACCCTAACTGTCCGTGGATACATGCTGATGGAAATCACGCGCGTTCCGGACAAACTGGCTCTCGCTAAAAAGTATGTTTATGACCGCTTGGCGGATGAAAGTTTTCATCCAAGAATCGCGAAAACTTTTCCGTTTGCAGAGACGGTCGATGCGTACCGATATCTCGAATCGAACTCTCAGATCGGGAAGGTCGTCGTCACGGTTCCCTAAAGGCTGAGCCGTGTTCCTACGTCCCGGCTGCTACCCGGTCTCCCCCTGACCAGTCCTCGCTCTCACACGTAATCTCCGGCGTCGCCTTGCCTGCCCAAGTAAATCGATACCGCTTCTCTTTCCGCACATTCCCGACCAGGGCGGGACGGAAGCACGCCAGGCAGGTACCGCCCGTACGCCGGACGCTGGGGTAAACGACGCCTAGAGATCCGGCTTCGAGAAGATTCTCGGCAAGCTCCTGCGAAGCAACATAACTGTCCGGATGGAGCGCGCGAATGAACTCACTCGATTCGCGAAGATCATGAAAATCCCCGCTGAAATCCGCTAAGTAGTCGTCATACGTAACGCTGTCTTCGAAGACATTAATCTCGGCGTACTCGATCGATTTGTGAAAAGCTACCTCGGTCTGCGATGTCTCGAGATCGAATCCCGCGTACCAGGCACCGCGATCGGGGCCGTTAAAGCGCGATCCGTTCGGGTGGGCATGCGTGAAGGTCGCGTTGATCACATGCGCATTCGGAATGCCGAACACCAACTCGTCCCGACTGATCTCGGGCAGTAGTCCATCCTCACCCCAGAGGCGATCGTTCGTGATGCTTTCGAGTTCGAAGATTCCGGCCAGGTGGTCGTCGTTATCCGCAATCCTTGCCAGCACACTCGCGAGGTCCGGATTGTATTTAGAAGGAATAAGCCGGTGAGTATCGTTGCGCCGTATGGAGCTAACCGGCGGCAATCCTACGAACTCGCTCACATCCCGCCACGCCTTGCATCAAGCAATCGCCGCACGATCTGCATAGCTGGTATGCCGCCGCGAACCATGTACTCAAGCGGGGTCTGCCCTTCAAACAGGCGGTTCGTGTTGGGGAGCTTCACCCATTGGTCCGCAAGCTTCTCGCCGTACAGGATATTGAGCGCTTTGAAGATGCCGACCAGGTACGAGACCCGTGTGAGAACATCCGTGTCCAACACACGCTCGGGTTGCTTTTTCCAGTTATAGTAAGGCCCGTTCGATACGCCGCCAAGAAGAGCACGTGCGTCTTCATCCCGGATGCGCCAGCAGTTTGCAAGGTTGAAAAACGCCCGCAATGCCGAGTGACTCAAGCGCTCCCGCTCCGGCTTGGAAGTCAGTACGAGGGGAGCGGGATTCCAACGGCTCAGGGGGTACGTCGGTTGTGGAAGCGCCATGGTTCTCCTGATCAGGAGTTTAGCGCATATTGATCAGGATTGTCGAGCTGTGACCAGAAGCGTACACTGTCTTACTTAGCGTATTCGGCGTACAGCTTTTCGATGTTCTTCTTGGGCATGTCGCCCGGGTGGATGATCACACGATAGCGGAACCGGAGAGCCTGGCCGGCAGGTAGGTTGTGGCCGCCCTCTTCCTTCGCCTTTGGATCGAAATCTTTCAATCCGAACGGGTTCGCGGCAAACAGGCCGTAGGCACGGGAATGCCAGCGCGTCGGGTGATTGAAGTTCTTGGGGTGATCGAAGATCACGATTCCGACTTTCTGGCCATCGACGGTTCCGTCGTAATCAACCCAGTTGGCTCGCTGTCCCCAGACATTCTTCTCCGTTTGCGCGCCTTCCGAGTTGGTCATCATGCCTCCGTTCTTCTCGATCATGCTGTCCGCAAGGCGAATGGCGAAGAACCCTTCCTTCGTGTCAGCGAAGTGCATGGCTTGTTTCGCCGTTAAGGTAAAGTCGAAATCGATCGTTCTTGTGTCCTGCCCGCCGGAGAACGTCATGGTGCGTTTCTCTTCCATGAAGTCCGCGCCGTTCGGGCCGAGCCATGCAAACGTCGCGTCGATTTTCCCCGACTTCTTGCCGGACTTCAGGCCGTCGACCTTACGAAGAACGATTTTGCCGATTTTCGCGGTGTCGTAGTTCTTCGGTTGTCCGCTGACGTATTTGAATTCGTTTTCCCAGAAGTTGATGCCGTTGATCTCTCCGTAACCGACCCACAGACCGCGATGATGCTGGTGATCGCGGGTTTCGCCGGTCACGTTCTCCATTGGGTATTTGCGAGTGACGATCAGACCCGAGGCGCTGCGTAAAGGCGCAAGAAAAGGCTTCGGATAGTTGGCCCCCATGTAGAACTCTGAGAAAGGTTGGCCATCGATAGAAACCGAGATCTGATCGGGACTGGCCTGCTTTATCTCCACCTGGGCCAAAGCGGGCGCTGAGAACACGCATGATGCCAGGGCAATCAGGACGCTTAGGCGGTGGGAACGAGTAAGGAGCTTCACCATAAACTTGGCTCGATCCAGATGATATCAGCAGTTTGCAGGTCCAAGGGGTACCGGCTGCACGGGTTCCAGCTCAAGTTCGAGATATCATAATGGTCGTTACACGCGGAGCGAGAGGAGACTTATATGGGCCCGATAGGTATGCAGGAGATGATCGCGTTGTTTGTGATCGCGCTTCTGCTGTTCGGCCCGAAGAAGCTTCCGGAACTCGGGAAGACGCTGGGCAAGGCGCTCAGCGAATTCAGGCGCGCGAAAAGCGAGTTGAAGGCGACGCTGGAGTCTCACATGAACGAGATCGAACGGGAGACTCGCCTCGAAAGCGGCAACAGCAGTACATCGTCGACGTCTTATTCCTACCCTTACGACGACTACGGGCAGCAAGATTACTCCTACAACTCATCCTCTACTGACCAGATTTCATCCGCTGAGCCAAGCAACCAGCTTCACGCGCCCGCAACGGAGAGCTCGTCGAACGGTACCGCGGCAGAGGCGGCTCCACATCCGGTTGTGCACAATCCTGTAGCCGATACGGTGCCGCGTGTCAATGGCGTGCAACCGGTCTCTGTGCCAGCGGATAAGGAACATCGAGACTAGCTGCGGCCCTGATGCGCGACGAATTTGAAGAGCGCGAACGCTCAGTTGGCGACTTCCTACCTGGCGACGATGAGAAGCCGTCCGAGTCATCGAACGGAAATCCCCGATGGGATCCGGCTCCGAGGGCGGGGACGGTGCCTACCGATGCCTACAGCAGCTCCTCCGAACCCTATATCTCCACGCTTCCGCCTGCCCCCGAGCCCGTGGCGGAACCGCCAGCAGTCGCTGAAGAACCTCCGGTAATCGAAGCTCCCGAGCCTGCTGAGCCGTCCGCGGCGGCTGAATTACCCATTTACACTGAATCGCCCGCTCCGGCTGAACCACCCGTCGTTCCCGAAGCATCCCCGACTCAAGATCTCGCTACTCAGGCTGTTCCCGAGATAGTTCCGGCTGCTCTCGCCACCCGGAAGCCTCCGCCCCCGCCGCCTCCTCCTCCGCCCCCGGATGGCGACGGAGAGGAGGAAGAGGAAGGCATGCTCCGAATGTCGTTTATGGAGCACCTGGAGGAACTGCGCTCACGACTCCTGAAGGCGATAGGCGGCATGGTGGTTGCATTCTTCGTCAGCATGTTCTTTACAAAAGATCTCTGGCGGATCGTGTCCGAGCCTGCTGTTTCAGCGCTCACGCACTTGGGGATCAATCCACCTGAGTTGGTGGCTATTACGCCAATGGAGCAGTTCAACATCATCTGGCTGTACATGCCCATCCTGGTGTCGCTGTTCCTGGGATCGCCGTGGATCGTGTACCAGGTCTGGGCTTTCATTTCTCCCGGGCTCTATAAACGCGAAAAACGATGGGCCGTGCCGTTCATTCTCTGTACCGCGGGCCTGTTTATTACGGGTGGAGTTTTTGCGTACTTCATCGCGTTCCGGTACGGATTGGAATTTCTGCTCGGAATCGGACGGGACGTCAATGTGCGGCCCATGGTCTCGATCAGCGAATATTTCGACCTGTTCGTGAACGTGACGCTGGGTGTAGGGCTCGTTTTCGAACTGCCCGTCATCATCTTTTTCCTAACGCTGCTGAAGCTCGCTTCGCCGCGCTTCCTTGTGCGTCACAGCCGCTACGCGATTCTTGCCATTGTCGTCATAGCGGCCGTTGTCACGCCGACACCGGACGTGGTCAACATGATGATCTTCGCGATCCCGATGGTCATGTTGTTCTTTGTCGGCGTGTTTGCGAGCTACCTGCTCGTGCTACGGCGCGAGGGCAAAGGCATGCCTTGGAAGCTGACTCTGCTCGTCGTCACCGCGCTCGTTCTGATCAGCGGAGGCGTCGCCGCTTACCTGGCTCACAAGTACGGTTACCACTTCGTTCCGAGGTGGCCGCTGTTCGTCAAATAAGACCGGCGAATCCTCAGAATTTCCAAAGAGCTGCACCGCCAATGAGTCCGTCCTCGTTTGGTACGCGGGTTGCCCCTTTCGGTAACTGGAAATCGATCTTAGTCGCATTGCCACCTCCGATGTAGAGGTGATCGTAGTTGAACAAAGATTCGATTTGGGTGATCGCCTCCTCGAGAAGGTGGTTCCAACGCTTTCTCCCGAGCTTCTTGAAGCCCTTGCGGCCGAAGTAGTCCTCGTAAGTCTTGTCTTTGCGCCAAGGGTGATGAGCAAGCTCCAGGCCCGGTACGAGCCTGCCGTCAATGAACAGAGACGACCCAAACCCTGTGCCAAGCGTGATAACCAGTTCGACTCCTTTGCCCTCCACCGCTGCCAGGCCCTGAACGGCGGCATCGTTCGCTACTCGCACCGGCTTTTTCCAGCGCCTGGAGAGCACTTTCTGCAGTTCGAAGCCAATCCACTTCTGGTCAAGGTTGTGAGCGGTAAGGGTGGCACCCTTCTTCACGACTCCGGGGAAGCCCACGGACACCCGATCGAAGGCTCCGAGGTTCCGGGCTAGCGTATCCAGAACTTCGATGATTGCTTCGGGGGTTGCCGGATCGGGCGTTTCAAAGCGCTCCCGCGGCGTCATGGGCCTGCCGGCTTCGTTCAGCAAGCATCCTTTCACCCCAGTGCCACCGACGTCTAACGCCAGTGTAATGATTTGTTTCTCGTTCGAAGCCATACCGCCAATGTATACGAGAGAAAAACTAAGGTTTGTGAAGCCAATTGCCTACCCCTTACGTCGAATCAGCAGGAACGGTTAAGCTGCTGGCTGCCGGATAGAGGAAAGCAATGAATCGAAGATTTCGCCCATTCTATGTAGCGGCTTTCGCTGTCGTCATGGTGGGGCTCTATGGAACCGAGGCGGTCCCTAAGAGCCATAAGAATACTGTGCCCGAAAGTGTTTCTGTTCAAGTGACAGCTCCGGCCGACGAAGGCTCGGAGTGGCTTGGCCCCCAGGAAAATGCAACGCCAGGCCTTCTCGATCTGACAGGTTCCTTCTCGATTTTGCCGCTTAGCGTAGCTCAATAGACAACCCGATCCGCAAGCCTGCCCTTGTTACACTGAGGCTGTACCTTTGGGAGGTCGTCTAATGGTAAGACTGCAGATTCTGGATCTGCGTATCGGGGTTCGAGTCCCTGCCTCCCAGCCACAATCTACTGTCTTTCGTCAGCTCTCAGCCGGTGGTAGTGCTTTCTGAAAGGAGAACTGCGCAAGGTATTCCCGGACGAGTCCCGCGAATCGTTCGGAGCGGGAACTGAGGTGACGCTCTAGATCGCCGTTCAGTTGGCTTTGGAATTTTGTAAGCGCGTACTTCTTTGCCTCGTCCTTCTCGTCGAAATTGTCTCGGATGAACTTCTCAAGCGCCGGTTTGCTAACGGACCTTGACCAGAGTTCACTGACGAACTTATCGCCTACCTCTCTGCTTTCGGCAACGTATGCGTGGATCGAGTCTGCACGTCGTTTCAGATCCAGACGATAAGCCGGTTCGTTCTTCTCGTATTCCCGCAAATCGCGCTTGGCCCTTTCCCGCTGCTCGGCCATATGGACGTAGTTCGCGATCTTAGCGGACAAGGTTGAGTCGGCCGCCCGGAGAGCGGCACGGATTGTGGCGTCGAATTGAGAATAAACCAGACGAGGCGTGTGTTGCTGCAAGGTCGAGCCAAGATCTGCTCTCAAGGATCTCCAAACCTCAGGCTCCTCTGCCCAGAACGGGAAGAATCTGGATCGAAAGTCTTCCAAACTGACTACTCGGCCAGCGCGTTCCCTGATGCGCTGCCACTGCGGCTCAAGGTGCCTGAAGAGTCGTCGCGCTCTGTTGTCGAGGACTTGCTTCGCCTGATCAGCGGAGATCACATGGGAACTGGCATGCGTCATGAGGACAACCAGGTTTGTGAGTGTCGGGATCCCACCGGCACGAGATTCGGGAATCGGCAGGTTCCCTACGAAATAGGCCAGCCGTGCGAAATCATACTCGTCAAGAAAGGACAGATACGGGGAAAGATATATGACGAGATCGGCGCGTCCGGCGACAGTACCCGTGTTTGCAGTGTCCGCCGAGGTTGCACCATACCCTGGGGTGTCGATGATGTCACAACACTCCAAGGTGCTGGATTCGAGGTAGACAACGGCACATCGCTGAACCTGTTCCTCCTCTTCTTCGCCGTGCATGCCATATGTTCGGAGAACGTTAAAACCGCCAGCTTTGTAGAGTTGCTGGTGATAGATCGTTTCATCGTCAAGCCGATCCAAAACGGCACTGGATTCGAAGATCGCAACTGGCGACGTTTGCCACGCGGGACGTTCGGACGCGTGCCTGAGTAGAGTGACAACGCTCGTAGCAGGGCTCAACTTCTCAGGAAGCAGGCTACCCGTTCCGAGCAATGTGTTTGTTACCCGGGTCTTTCCCGCATCGAACCGCCCTGCCAGGAGCACCGCCGGCTTTCTTGCGCTCGCCCGGATTGTCCGCAAGATCGTTTCGACGACGGTCTCGCAACCCGAGTCAGCGGGGGTCGGGGGAGCTTCAGTGAGGTATTGACGAACGAGCTGAACGTGCGCTCCAAGGGCACGATATGGCGTTGCCGAAAACAGACCGGTGCTTTTGTTCGGTCGATCCGGGACTACCAGTTCACACGAGGACATAAGGGGCTTATCGACGGCAAGACAGTCAAATTGAGGCTTCGAGTGTTGGATGAGTAACTAAATTGGCAGGAGAACTCCTATGGGAACCGCCGTTACGTCCTAGCGCGGGGTATTTATCACGACCGTGTCGGGCGAAAGGAATTGAAAAGGTCCAAGTCGGACCTCAGGCTTGCCACTTTCTACAGGGCGGACGCCAATTCCCTCTTCGAGCTGTGAATCGGGAAGTTAGCAGTTAAAGCGGTTACACCTTTCTGGGTTTCGGCAATTACCTCGTGCGAGCTGGGGTTTTGCAGGACATTCGCGATGAGCTGGGCCACTCGCTCCATCTCGGGTTCTTTGAAGCCACGAGTGGTAACGGCCGGACTGCCCAGGCGAATGCCGCTTGGATTCAACGGTGGGTTCGTATCGAACGGAATCGCGTTCTTATTCACGGTGATGAACGCCTCGTCGAGTGCCTTTTCGGCTTCTTTGCCCTTCACGCCTTTGGTGAAAACATCCATCAGGAACATGTGGGAATCCGTACCTCCGCTTACCACGCGGAAGCCCTCGCGCTGAAGTCCGGCGGCCATGGCGCGCGCATTGCGAATCACCTGGACCTGGTAATCTCGAAACGCACCCGACAGGGCCTGCAGGAAGCAGACTGCTTTGGCGGCGATCACGTGCACAAGCGGGCCTCCCTGCGCTCCCGGGAAAACGGCTCGATCGATGTCTTTGCCAAACCTCTCCCGAGCCAGGATCAGGCCGGAGCGGGGACCCCGTAACGTCTTGTGGGTGGTCGAGGTCACGATATCGGCGTGCTCGCACGGGTTCGGATATACGCCTGCAGCCACCAGGCCCGAGTAGTGGGCCATATCGACGAGAAAGAGTGCGCCGACTGAATCAGCGATCTGCCGGAACCGGGCGAAATCGATCACTCGCGAATACGCACTGGCGCCGGCAATGATCATCTTCGGCCGGTGCTCCTCGGTCAGCTTCGCCACCTCGTCGTAATCGATCAACTCGTCTTCGCGACGAACCCCGTAGGCGACTACTTTGTAGAGCTTGCCCGAGAAATTCAGCGGATGGCCATGCGTCAGATGGCCGCCATGGGCCAGGTTCATGCCGAGGATGGTGTCTCCGGGCTGCAGTACCGAAGCGTACGCCGCCTCGTTCGCCTGCGATCCTGAATGCGGTTGGACGTTGGCGTACTCTGCGCCAAACAGCTTCTTAGCCCGTTCTCGAGCAAGATTCTCGACGATGTCCGCGTATTCGCACCCGCCGTAGTAACGCTTCCCCGGGTACCCTTCGGCGTATTTATTGGTGAACACTGAGCCGGTCGCCTCCAGAACTGCTTCGGAGGTGAAGTTTTCGCTGGCGATTAACTCAAGCCGCGTATTCTGCCGGTCCGCTTCGTTCTGGATCGCTCGATAGATATCGGGATCTACTTCCGCAAGCGGGCGTGCCAATTCGTTCTGTGCGTTCATTGCGTCTTAGGATTATTGTCGCCCACCTTGAGCGGTCGGATGATTCACCCTGATCTCCCGTTTGAAAGACAAAAGGGCGATCAGCACAGTCGGAACATTGTTTCGGCTCGCACCGCATAATGAGAAGACCAGATGCGTTGGAGTTCTCTTTTTATCCCCACGTTACGCGAAACGCCTGCAGAAGCAGAAGTCATTAGCCATCAGTTGCTTCTCCGGGCCGGCTACGTTCGCCAGCTTTCTGCCGGAATTTATAGCTATCTGCTTCTCGCCCAGCGGTCTCTCCTGAAAATTCAGACGATCGTGCGCGAGGAGATGAACGCTGTCGGAGGCCAAGAGATGTCTGTTGCCCGCGCTTAATCCTGCTGAAGTCTGGCAGGAATCGGGGCGCTGGGACATCATGGGCGACAACCTTTTCCGCCTGAAAGATCGCTGGAAACGGGACTTCTGCCTCGCCATGACACATGAGGAAGTTGTTACTACGATCGCGCGAGGCGAGCTTCGCAGTTATAAGCAACTACCGCAGGTCTGGTATCAGATCCAGACCAAGTTCCGCGACGAGCCGCGGCCGAAATCGGGGCTTCTGCGCGTTCGCCAGTTCATCATGAAGGACGCTTATACGTTCGACATCGACGCGGCCGGACTCGACAAGGCGTATCAGGATCAGTACGACGCCTATTGCAAGATATTCACGCGTTGCGGACTCGAATTACATGATCGTCGAAGCCGATTCGGGCGCTATGGGCGGGTCGCAATCGCACGAGTTCATGGTCGGTTCCGATGCCGGCGAAGACATCGTCGTCCATTGCAAAGCATGCGGCTATGCAGCCAACCTTGAGAAGGCAACTTCGAAGGCGGCGGAGCAGTCCGTCCCGGATCCCGAAGGAGATCTGACGCCGGAAGAGTTTCACACGCCCGGGCTGAAGACAATTGCCGACCTCTCTACGTTTACGAAGCTGCCTGAATCGTCGCAGATGAAAAGCCTGGTGATGGTTGCCGATGGCAAGCCGGTGCTGGTCATGATGCGCGGCGATCATCAGTTGAGCGAAACAAAGCTCGCCGGCGTGTTGAAGGCGACTGATGTACGCCCTGCTCACCCTGCCGAGATCGTCGAGTGGTTCGGAGCGAGCGCCGGTTCTCTCGGGCCGGTGGGCGTCAAGAACATGCGCGTGCTGGCCGACAATGCTCTGAAAGGCCGCCGTAACATGATCGCGGGCGCGAATCGGGACGACTACCATTTGCGTAACGTAACGCCGGGCGAAGATTTTTCACCTGAGTATTTCGATTTGCGGCAAGTGGCCGAGGGTGACTCGTGCATCCAGTGCGGCTCACAACTCGAGCTGACGAAGGCGATCGAACTGGGTCATATCTTCAAGCTCGGTTACCGCTATTCGGAGCCGATGGGCTTGCGTGTTCTTGGCGAAGACGGCAAGGAAGTAACGCCCATCATGGGCTCGTACGGCATCGGCATCGAGCGCATCCTGACATGCGCGATCGAACTGTTCCATGACAAGGACGGCATGAAGCTCCCGCCTGCTATTGCGCCGTTCAGCGTTGTTCTGACGCCGGTAAACTATGCGGATGCATTGCAGCGGGAAGCCGTGGATCTCCTGTATCGGGAATGTCAGAAGTATGGGATCGATGTTCTACTGGATGACCGTGATGAGCGGCCCGGTGTCAAGTTTAAAGATGCCGACCTGATCGGAATTCCTTTTCGGGTGGTAGCGGGAAAGAAGATTGGTGAAGGGAAAGTCGAGTTGGTAGACCGGCAGACACGGGTGTCCGAAGAGGTGCTGTTGACGGACGTTATCTCGCGGCTACAAGCAAAGCTTTCCGGCCAGTAACGGATCTCGCGGTTGTGATCGAGCAATCACACGTACGTGCCGGTTACGGCTCCGGTATTTTTCTATCAAGCCTGAGCCGAAGACGCCTGCCGCCGTCTTCGTCCGCCCAGGAGATAAATGGCTGCTCGCAGTTCAAGGAGCGGATCCGCCGAAGGTTCAATTCCCTCAACGCGAGGGATGGGATCAAAGATGATTTGCTTTTGCTCAGCCGCATTGTCCGCGACCGGCGCTGTCAATTCCAGTGTCCCCAGTTCAAACAGTTCGCGATCTGCCGGCCAGTGAACGGTTGCGTCATTCGTCTGGTCGCCGGGTTTGGCCAATTGCACCAGGATCTTGAACCGGATTGGAGCGCTCGCGACACGCTGTAGGATTTCATCGAAATGGTAGTCGGCCGGGATGCCGGCGGCCCGCTGATCGGAAAGATAATCGTTCCCTTTTTCGGGCACGATGCGATAACGGCCGAATTGGGTTTGGCCTGACGCATTCGTAAAAGCGAAAGCGGTGACACCAAAGTAGGTCTCTGTGCCGAAGCTCGAAGGGAACGGTTTCGGAGCTTGTACATAGGCCAACGCAGCGGGATGGGATCCGAGAAACTGCTCGACGGGTTTCGGAGAAGGAACATCGGGGCCGCTGGCTGCGATGGCGCGAAGGAACTCTAAAAACTCGTTTCCATCATGCGTGGGAAACCCGTCTGTCGAATGGCTCACGATATCTGTATGGACATGCTCGGCGAGGATAAACCGGACTGCACATCCGCGCGGGTTTGCATCTGGAACGTTGTCCGGTATTCCCGGCAGCCCGGTAGAGTTCGAGAACCGGACGATGACAGGAGTCGTCGCTCTTGTGACGTGCGGAGCCTTCGTGAGTCGTTCCGCTCCTTGCGCCGGCGTGAATCTGCCTGCTAGCATGACGCCCTTTGCGTGCGCTGCCCGAAAGCCGGGATGCAACCCGAAGATGGCGTCGAATTGTTGCAACAAGTCGTTAGCAAGCGACACGATACGTTCGTCCTGCGGTAGAGGCATTTGGTTCTCCTTAAAGTTGCATCTTGAATTTTCACGCCGTCACTGGCCCGGTGCAGAAGCTAATAAACTGGCTAGACTGCCTTCCAGGCTAGCGTGTCCCGGCTTCTCCGGCCTTCTCCGCTGCTGTTGAGGGCGAAGCGCCGAGGCGCAGCTCAATCCGGCGCACCAGAGACGATAATGGTGACAGATGCGGATCACTGTCTCGCACACAAAGTCGAAGGACGAGGTCATGCGGGCCGTAGACCGCTCGTTTGACGACCTGTTTCGAGGCATTGGTACTGTTCCCGTTCAGTTCGTCGAAGAGCGGAGAAGCTGGCAGGGATCGACGCTGAATTTTACGATCTCGGCGAAGATGGGCTTCATCAGTACGCCTATTAAAGGCACGATCGAAGTTACGGATACCGATATCACCATTGACGCTGATCTTGGCCTACTCGAACGGCTAATCCCTGCATCGGCCGCTAAAGCCTCAATTGCCAGCCGAGTACGCGGATTACTCACGTAGCGCGCACCCCTTAGCCCGGTGTCAATGCGCTGCTCCCATCTCGCCGCGCAAGGCAGCGAGGACAAGACCCGGCTCCACGAACAGATTGATGAGGAAGTGCGAAACGATACAAGCGGCGACGACACGGCCGCTTGCAACGTAGACAATCGCCAGCCCAAGACCGAGAACGCCTGTGGCTACCGTGGCCGCGAAGCCCGCCCACACGCTCCCTCGAAAGAGTGCCCAAACCGAGTGCACAAGGCCAAACGCAAGCGCTGAAAACAGGATCTGGAGCGCCACTCCGAGGCCGTGCCGCTGCAAGTAGTCCATCCACATCTTCCGAAAGACAAGCTCCTCACAAAAGCCGGAAGCAATGGCGACAGCAAGCGCAAGCACCTTCAGAAAGGAGGGCCTCACCAGATTCGCTCGCACGGACGGGAGTCGCGACGCTTGATACACGAATGCGGCTGCCACAAGCAAGGCCAAGATCCAGCCGGAAAGAGTGCCCCTGAATGGCAGCATCCCCGAAAAACGGAAGAAACCTTTCGGATTCGAGTAGATGTTGAGTGCTAGCCAGATACCTTCGGAGGCTGCAATCGCTGTCAGGATCAAGGCAGGCTTCCGGTCGTTAACGGGCCGTATATGTGTGGTGACCGTCATAAGCACTAGTGCCCGGGACTGCTCGCCAATAGTAACGCAAGGCTTGTATCCGCTGCCTGTGTCCACAGCGTTGGCCACCGAAACATCCGGCAAGCCGTGCAGCGCGCGGTCGCAATGCTCCGCCTACACATCGCGACGGTATGGATCGCCGCCGCAACGGGGGCGGCCGCGGGCATTCTTGCGATTGTTGCTCTCCATGTACTGACCGGCTGAGCGCGCTTTCGGCAAGCAATTCTCACGCGGTGTGAGGACGATTCTCCCTAGCGCCAGCCTCTAAATCCACGTTTCAGATTGTTACCGTTCTATAATTTGGACATCGTAGGTATGAATGTTCCAATTCGTGTACTCGTCGCCAAACCCGGCCTCGATGGACACGACCGCGGCGCGAAGATTATCGCTCGTGCTCTTCGCGACGCTGGAATGGAAGTAATCTACACCGGTCTCCGGCAAACACCGGAGATGATCGTCAACGCTGCCCTGCAGGAGGACGTTCAAGTGATTGGGCTGTCCATTCTGTCTGGAGCACACAACGCGATAATGCCGCGCATCATGGAACTTTTGCGCGAAAAGGAGATGACTGACGTCCTCGTGGTCGTCGGGGGCATCATTCCAGACGAAGATGCGCGGGAACTCAAGAACATCGGGGTGGCAGAGGTATTCCAACCCGGTGCTTCGCTCGAGACAATCGTCACCTTCATTCGCGAGTCGGTACAACAACCAGCCTGAGCTTGGCTTGGCAGATATCCGTACCATTCGGGCGTTCCAGCCCGAGTGGCGGAATGAAAAAGGAATTTAATGCAAGAAAGATTGAACATCGCCGTTTTCGTCGATTACGACAACATCGAAATTGGTGTTAAATCGACGCTGCGGCGTGACTTCGACGTGTCGCTGCCGCTCGGCGCGCTGAAAGAACGGGGCGACATCGTCGCGAAGTTCGCGTATGCGAATTGGGGCCGTCAGGAAGGCGCCACCCGGCAAATGGCGGAGAACGCCGTCCAGATGGTGCAGCGCATTCCCTCGCCGCGCGGCGATAAGAATGGAGCAGACATCAACCTGGCGCTGGATGCTCTCGAAATGGCGTTTACGCACTCACACGTGAATGCCTTTGCCGTCGTCAGCGGAGACAGCGACTTTATCCCGCTCGTCAACAAGCTGAAAGAGTACGGCAAGACGGTGTTCGTCGTAGGAGGGAAGGCCTTTACCAGCACCATCCTGCAACAGAACTGTCATGAGTTCGTCAGTTACGAATCTCTGCTCGAAGACGGTTCGACCATTGTCCCCTCGCCCATGCCGGACCGCCGCGACCTGCGGGGGGAACGGACAGAGCGTACGGATCGGCCCGACCGCCGCGGCGACCGCAAAGAACGCGGCCAACGCCCGGCTCCCCTGGAATTGACCCAGGCGATGCCGCTTGTCGAGCGGGCTTTGCAGGTGCTGGAGCGAAGAGCGGTTCAGCCTCAGCTCGGACTCTTGAAGAGTACGATGCTGCAGCTTGATCCGGCCTTCAGCGAACGTGCATACGGCGCGGGCAGCTTTTCCGACTTTGTCGAGAAGCTCAAGAAGGCCGAATTTGTGAATGTCAGCGGGTCTGGCGGCCGCTACATCATCGAACGCCGCGGCGGTCACACTCCGGAAAAGGCAGCCCCCAAGCCGGAAGAAGCACTGCCTCAACTGCGCGACATGCTCGAAACGCATCGCATGGAGCTCGAAGAGGGAGCAACGGCAGAAGAGCTGGAAGGCTGGATGCAGGCCGAATTTCCGGACTTTTCTCTCAGCAAGTATGGCTTCCAGCAGTTCTCCGAGTTTCTGAACTACGCGCAGGACAAGACGGTCGTACGCACGGAACCGGACGAAGAGCGCGGCATCATTGTCCATCTCGGCGCCGAGTTTTACCCGCCCGCTCTGCCGGAGCGCGCACCCGAACCGGCCATTGAAGAAGAGGAGGACGAGCCGCAGCCTATCGTGGAAGGCCAGCCGACTATCTTCGAGCCCAATCCTCCGCCGCCAAAGCCGAAGAAGACCGCATCGCCTCGTAAGCGAGCCGCAGCCGGTACGGCAACAAGGCGCCCGCGCAAGCGCAAAACGGATTAGTTAGTCAGGAAGGACCGGGGCGGCTTCCACTAGCTCGCGGGCTTTTGTGCCGCCTCGGCTCTGATGCCAGTTATCGGCTTCTATTTCCGTCCGCCACGGTGCGAGACTCAAAAGCAAGTGATTGGAGAGCGCTGAGAGAAACGGCTCGTAGGTCGCTCTTAGTGCGGCCAGGCGCTCCTCGGCGCTTTCGGCGTCACTAAACAGCATCCCGGCATCGGTCAGATCCTGGCTGAGCAACTCGAATGCTTTCGCCGGCAGACGGTCTGAACCCGGAGCTTTGGGGCGCAAGTGGAACACGCGGCAGAGCTCGACGGCTGCCAAACGCCCGACGGCGAATGTCATCCTCGGTTGGAAGGTTCTTATACCCTTAACGCCCGTCAGCAAAATCGCACAGGAATCGAGAATGCACGTGAGCCCAGCCAGCCAGCTTTGGTTATCGTGCTGCGACCGGTAGTAGCTGAGCATGGGATACGAGAGGTGGCTCTCCACCAGTTCGGCACTCCATTCTTCCCAATCTTTCAGAAGCGAATAGAGCTCTGGCACTGCTTCGGCTTCGCTGTGCCTGCACAGCAACGTGGAGGAGGCAGGCGGCGAACCGGCTCGCGGATCGAGCTGAATCACTCGTGTTTCCCTTCTGGAGAAGAGTTGGTATAAAACCGGGAGATACCCGATTGTGGCGGCGATATAGCCCAGCCCCGCACCTGATTCAATGATGGCGAGGGTCTTGTCCCAGCGATTATTCGGAACGACATCGCCATAACCGAGCGTGAAGAAAGTGGAACCGCTCAGGTACAGCGCGTTCCAGAAAGTTCCCGCCACGCCTCGAATCGCCCAATGGAGGAAAGCGAAGCTCAGCACCAGGCCGAAAGCCCAAAGCGACAACAGCAAAACCATCGAGAGCGGACCGTAGAAGCTTAAGAATGCATCGCGAGCACGCCCCCGCTTCATGCGATTGGCGATGGAGGACCAAACCGCCCAGGATGCCTGAAAGAAGATGCGGACAGGCCGAAGCTGACGCCGCACGCGCCGCGGAAGCAGCATGACTTCGAAAGCATCGCTTGCCACTGCTGCCAGCAGAAGCAATCCGAGCAGGCCACCGAGTAGCGCCATGGAGAAATGATGCGCGAGCGGAAGCTACTCCATCGCTTCCGCAGCCTTCAGAGCTCTCAGGACGGCAAAACCGCACGCAGCAACTAACGCGTCCTCGGCAACCGCGACGATCGGATCGGGAAGATGCAGCTTGGTACCGACGGCCTTGCGTAGCTTGTAGGTTGCGTAGCTGGCACCGACGGCGGCAAGCGACCCGATCAGGGCGCCAGCCACTACCGACCGTTTCCTTGCCTTTGTAAACGCCGTGCCGCTGAGCGCACCCGAGACTGCTCTGGTAATCAGGGGAAATACAGCGATGCGATTCGGTATGAACGGCAGCTTGTCCGCAATCATTTCGCCGGCAGCCATAATGGCCATCGTTTTTGCCGAATTCTTATTGGCCAGGAACTTAATCTGCGAGCCCTCCAGCGGAAGCAGCCCCGTGTGCGCAAGCCTGCTCACCATGGCGGGAGCCGCCATACTGCGCATTCCCGATACGGCGCCGAGCACCGCAGCCCCGCCGTAAACTTCCAAATCCGTCATGTGCGATCTTTGTCCCTTCGTACTCTGGACGAGCCGTGCGTCCGTTCTCGTTCACCCGGATTGCGCGAGAACCGGCGAGTTCTGGGAAAATGTCTGTCGTGTCCCTACTTCATAACAGCTTTCGCATCGAACCCGCCGACATCGAACAGATCATAACCCCGGCTCTGCTGATCTACCCGGCTGTTGTGGAGAGTAACATCCGGGCAACACTGAATCTTGCCGGCGGCGACGCCAACCGCTGGCGGCCGCACGTGAAAACGGCGAAAATTCCGGCGATTATCCGAATGCTGGTCGCGGCGGGCGTGCGCAACCTGAAATGCTCGACGACCCGTGAGTTACTGGTTGCATGCCAGGAAGGCGCTGCGGACGTTCTGCTCGCCTTCTCCGTCAGTGGCGCAAATGCACGTCGCGTCATGCAAATCATCGAAAATCATCCTCAAACCCGAGTTTCGGTCCTGATTGAAACGGCCGAACAATTGGACACCTGGAAGGGCGAGAACGTCGGCATCTTCCTCGACATCAACTCAGGAATGAATCGGACGGGCATGAGCCAGGACCGGACTGATTCAATCGTTTCGCTGGCAAAGCTGGCCGGCCGGCAATTTCGAGGACTCCACTATTACGACGGCCACATGTCGGGAGTTCCCGCCGCCGAGCGCGAGGCCAAAGCTCACGAGGGATACCAATGGTTACTGGGCCTCGCCGATACAGTGGCCGGGGCTGGGCTGAGGTTTGAGGAGATCATCACGTCCGGAACGCCCGCTGCTCCCTACGCGCTCTCGTTTCCCGGGTTCCGCAACGGCTCCTTTGTCCATCGCATTTCCCCGGGAACGGTAGTGTACAACGACATGACCAGTCTGGAGCAGTTGCCCGGCCTCGGATATGCGCCGGCAGCACTGGTGCTCTCGAGCGTCATCAGCCATCCCACCGCGACCACGATCACGTGCGACGCAGGCCATAAGAGCGTGTCGGCCGATGCGGGAGTGCCAACCTGCTCTGTGCTCGGTCACGAGCAGTTTACGCCGCTAAAGCCGAGCGAGGAGCACCTGCCGGTGAACTGCGGGTCCGGCGAGACGTGTCCGGCGATCGGCAGTAAACTTTATCTTCTGCCGCGGCATGTGTGCCCAACGGTGAACAATTTTGACGAAGCGATATTTATCCGGGACGGCAGAATCTCGGGAATGGAGCCCGTGACTGCGCGGGGGCACGAGGTTCTTCTGACCGAGAGTGCTGTGGGGCAAGCCTGATGGCGAGGAGAGCAGGGGCGAGTTGCAGAGATGCTCAGGATGCCTCCAGGTCTGCAATCCGCCGGCGTAAGAAACGCCGTTCGACTGCGTTCGCGGTGAGCGAAAGCGCCCGCTGGTAGGCTGCGACCGCCTCGGAGTTCCGTGACAAGCGCCGAAGCAGATCGGCACGAGCGGCATGAAACAGGTAATACGAATGAAGCGCACCGGAGCCGCCCAGACTCTCAAGCATTTCCAGGCCTTGTTCGACGCCGTCGCCCATGGCGATTGCGACGGCCCGGTTGAGCGTGACCGTTGCCGAAGGCTGGATATGGGCGAGTTCTCCGTAAAGCGCGGCGATCTGTTTCCAATCGGTATCCGCAGCCGTTGCTGCCTCGGCATGCAGCGCTGCAATAGCGGCTTGCAGTTGATACGGGCCGACGGAATGCTGTCGCAGTGCGGTTTCCACCAATCGGCAGCCTTCTGCAATCTGGCCGTGATCCCACAAACACCTGTCTTGCAGATCAAGCGGCACCAGCTCGCCTTCGGCGCTCACTCTTGTCTCACGCCGCGAGTCATGCAGCAGCATTAGCGCCAGCAACCCAAGGTTCTCAGGCACGTGCGGCAGCAACTCGCATAGCGTACGCGCAAGCCGGATTGCTTCGCCGCAAAGCTCTCGACGGATAAGGCTGTCTCCTGAACTCGCCGTATAGCCTTCGTTGAAGATCAAGTAGAGGACAGCTTGGACTGCTGCGAGCCGATCGGGTAACGCAGTCTGGGGCGGAACTTCGTAGGGAATCCGCGCCTGCTGAATTTTGTTCTTCGCCCGAACCAGCCGTTGCGCCAGCGTCGCCTCGGGAACGAGAAAGGCCCGCGCAATCTCGATCGTCGAGAGCCCTCCCAAGGTTCGAAGAGTTAGAGCAATCTGCGCCTGCATGTTGAGTGCCGGGTGGCAGCAGGTAAAAATCAATCGCAGCCGGTCATCTTCCGCCTCGAGCGGCGGCTCGGGTTCCGGCCGGCACTGCGCAATTGAGGTCTCGATCTGATATCGAAGCTCGTCTTCCTTATCGCGCCTGGTGCGATGACGCCGGCTGTAGTCGATGAGCTTCCGCCGCGCGGCAGCGGTAATCCACGCCGCCGGGTTCTCAGGGACGCCCTGTGCCGTCCAATCAATCAGGGCCGCGGCGAAGGCATCCTGCAATGCTTCCTCCGCCAGATCGAAGGATTGTGACACACGAATCAGGCTTGCAACAATGCGTCCGCTCTCGCGGCGGAAGATCGACTCAATTGTCCCGTTCGGATCGCTCATTCGTTCCGCCGGGCTTTCGGACTTCGCGAAGAGGACGGACCTCTACATACCCCGGAGCGCCCTGGCAGGACGTCGGAATTTTGGCTGCCCATTCGACCGCTTCATCCAGGTCGCGGCACTCGAGGATATAGTAGCCGGCTAACTGTTCCTTCGTTTCCGCAAACGGACCATCCGTGACCAGAACCTTACCGCCGTCTACTCGAACGGTGGTGGCCGTGTTCGAGGGCGCCAAGGGATCCGCCGCTTTCAAGACACCACGGCGGGCGCTCTCTTCCAACAAGGAGGCGTGCTTTGCCGCTACCTCCGCCAGCTCCTCGCAAGTAATGGATGGGTCTTCCCGGCTGTAGATGAGCAGCATGTAGCGCATAGGAAGCCGAACCTTAAACTGGCGCGGTGGCGGGAGATTTCGGAAACGCGTCCGCGCTTTGGATCTCCCGAATCTGCGCAAGATGGCGTGCCGTATGGGACGCGGTCGCCAGGATCCACTGGTATCCATCCCAAGGCCCGAAGAGCGGATGCGGCAAAATGTGGCCCCGCAGACAAGGTGCCCATTCCAGCAAACGAAGCGTTTCGGCGCGTTTTTCCCTCAATTCCTGGAGGGCTTCCGACGCTGTACACTGCCCTTTGGGCGGGGCTGTTTCCGGCGCTTGCGCGCGAGAAGTCCGTTGGGGAAGTATCTGGATAATGAATTCGTCGATCTCGGCATCCTGCCGGTCCGGGCCGGTCAGGCGGCGCCTCGGGCAATCCGGCGATCAACCTGTGAATACGACCTTCGATAAGAGCCAAATGCTCAACGATCTCGGCGACGGACCACGTGCCTCCCTCACTCCGGAAGGAAGTTTGTGCGGACGAAAGACTCGCGACGACTTGGGTTAACTCGTCACGCGTAAGGGCAAGGTAAGCGGCAGCGAAATCCCTCTGTTGTTCCGTTAGGCTCAGGGCTGGTTCGGTGGAAGTCATCGAAGAATCCTCTTTCTATCGGGCTTACGGGAGCGTCGGAGCGAACTCCGGCGCCCCGTACCGTGCAGAGCCTAGGAAAACACCATAACAGGCCGGACTTCGACGCAGCCAAAGCGTGCACCCGGAATCTGAGAGGCCATGGATGCGGCTTCCTCCGTGCTATTTGCCTCCACCAGGTAGTACCCCCCAAGCTGTTCTTTCGTCTCGGCAAAAGGTCCGTCCGTCGTCACGGCTTCACCGTTCCGCATGCGCACGGTTCTCGCGGTCCCTGTCGGTTGTAAGGCGTTTCCGCCCTTGATCGCGGCCGCGTTCTTCTGTCCAAAGGCCCCGTATTGCTCCATTTCGGTCGGGTCGAAGCCCTGGGTGAATCGCTTTTCGTCTTCGTAGATGAGCAGTAAGTATTGCATGTTTGTCCTCTACGGAAACGACGAATGAGATTGTCAGGATCGACAAAGGGAAAGAAAAAGTTTTTGGGGGCGGTTCAGTTAGCGGTTAACTAGTACTGATGTAACCGTCACAGGGTGAAGTCATCCCATCCTGTCGCCGATGAGGATATTGTCACGGCAGGCGAGTACGAAGGGATCTACGGCTTTGCAGAAAGCTGTTGAGTGCTCCCCACCGCGACAGTCTCTTTCAACGCTTCTGGCGGGGCCGGATTATCTGTGTTGTGGACGCAGATCTCCGGCCTTCTTCTTTTCCGGGCTTACCGGCCGTTAACAGGTGTTTTTAGTGGGTCCGCGTGCCCGCGGCGTCCAGCCTTGCCTGCGCCTGCTGCATCTGGTTCAATGCGGCATTTGACGATTGCTCGTCTTGAGCTTCCCGAAGTGCCTTATTCGCTTCGTCAAGCTGCCGTCGCGCCGCGTCCACCTGAACTTCATTCGCGGATTGTGCGCGATCAGCTAGCACGCGAACAGAATTGTCGAAAACCTCGACGAAGCCGCCGTCGATTACGAGGACCTGCTTGTTTCCGCCACTGCCATATGTGAGCAGTCCGGGAGCAAGAGCGCTCAGAAGAGGAGCGTGCCCGGCAAGAATGCCCATGTATCCGTTCTTGCCTGGGATCTCCGCTTCTGTGACCTGTTCGTCAACGAGCAGACGTTCGGGCGTAGCAACCTGGAGTTGGAAAGTGTCTGCCATGCCGACGAATTACCGGTTCATCTTCTCGGCAGCTTCGAGAACTTCTTCGATCGTGCCTTGCATGTAGAACGCCTGCTCCGGCAGGTTGTCGTGCTTGCCGTCGACAATCTCCTTGAAGCTGCGCACCGTATCTTCCAATTTGACGTACTTGCCGGGCCGGCCGGTGAATTGCTCCGCCACATGGAAGGGTTGGGACAGGAAGCGCTGAATACGCCGTGCCCGCGCGACAGTCTGCTTGTCTTCGTCGCTCAATTCGTCGATACCGAGAATGGCAATGATGTCCTGCAGATCTTTGTAGCGCTGCAGCGTCTGCTTCACGCGTTGAGCAATCTCGTAGTGCTCCGCGCCGACCACGTTCGGATCGAGAATACGTGAAGTGGAAGCGAGCGGATCAACGGCCGGGTAGATCCCGAGTTCGGAGATGGCGCGCGACAGGTTGGTGGTTGCGTCCAAGTGCGCAAAGGTGGTCGCCGGTGCCGGATCGGTGTAGTCGTCGGCGGGTACGTAGATGGCCTGAACCGAGGTAATCGAACCGCGCTTGGTCGAGGTAATACGCTCCTGGAGATCACCCATTTCGGTCGCAAGGTTCGGCTGATAACCGACCGCGGACGGCATGCGTCCGAGCAGGGCCGACACTTCGGAGCCGGCCTGCGTGAACCGGAAAATGTTGTCGATAAAGAGAAGAACGTCCTGTCCTTCTTCGTCACGGAAATACTCGGCAACCGTCAGGCCCGTCAGACCGACCCGAAGACGCGCCCCGGGCGGCTCCGTCATTTGTCCGTAAACGAGCGCTACCTTGGATTTGGTGTAGTCATCGGGATTGACGATTCCCGCCTCCTGCATTTCGAGCCAGAGGTCGTTACCTTCGCGAGTTCGCTCACCGACGCCTGCAAACACCGAAACGCCACCGTGCTTCATGGCGATGTTGTTGATCAGCTCCTGAATAATGACGGTTTTGCCGACGCCAGCACCGCCGAACAAACCGATCTTGCCGCCGCGCACGTACGGTTCGAGAAGGTCGATCACCTTGATGCCGGTTTCGAACATCTCGAGCTGAGTCGACTGCTCGTCGAAGAGCGGAGCCTGCCGGTGAATCGGCAGCTTCTTGTCTGAATTGATCGGTCCCTTGTTGTCTACGGGCTGGCCCAGAACATTCAACACGCGCCCCAAGGTCTGCTTCCCAACCGGAATAGTGATGGGAGCACCCAGATCGTATGCCTTCATACCGCGAACCAGGCCGTCGGTCGGCTCCATGGCGATGGTGCGCACACGTCCTTCGCCGATGTGCTGAGCGACTTCCGCTGTGATGTCGATTTTTACAGGGACGTCGTAGCCTTCGCTCGTCACCTGGATTGCGTTGAAGATCTTCGGGACATGGCCCTCGGGAAACTGAATTTCGATAGTCGGTCCAGCCACCTGAACCACATGGCCTTCTGCTACGCCTACTGTTGCCATACTTGCTCCAAACTGGTAATCTCTCCGGCTTGCCTCAAGGCAAGCCTTACAAAGCGGCCGCGCCGCTTACAATTTCGATAATTTCGCGAGTGATCGCCGCCTGCCGTACGCGATTCATGTTCAAGGTCAACGACTGAATCACGTCGCCTGCATTTGAGCTCGCCGTATCCATGGCGGACATGCGCGCCGCATGCTCAGCCGAGTTCGACTCGAGCATGGCGCGATAGATCGACATTTCGACATAACGTGGAAGCAACTCGCTCAACAACTCCTGGGGCGATTGCTCGTAGATGTAGTCGACCTGCTCACCGCCACCCTCCGGCATCTCGACCGGAAGCATTTTGCGAAGCACGATGTTCGGCGCCATAACGCTCTTGAACTCGTTGACGGCGATATAAACCGCGTCCGTCTCAGCATTGCTGTAGAGATCGATCATCTTGTTTGCGATCTCGCGAGCATGCTCTATTTTCGGGCGGTCAATGATGCCAAGGTGCTCCCCGGAGATGGTATAGCCGCGGCGCCGGAAGTAATCGCGACCTTTGCGGCCCACAACCTCGAACTGCATAGAGCCAGCCCCGCGCTCATCAATAAAGCGCTGAGCCCGGCGGAATAGATTGGCATTGAATGCACCGGCTAGTCCGCGATCGCTGCTGACCACAATCACCTGGACGCGCTTTTCATCTCTCACCTGCAACAGGGGAAGGCGGCTGGCTTCCTCATTGCCGGCTGCGGCAGCCGCTACGTTCGAGAGTATGCGCGTCATCATCTCGGCATAAGGCCGGGAGGCAACGGCGCGCTCCTGCGCCCGACGCAGTTTCGCCGCAGAGACCATCTTCATGGCCTTGGTGATCTGCTGGGTGTTCTTGACGCTGCGGATGCGGCGTCGAATGTCGATTAAACTCGGCATTCCTTAGGCCTTGTTCTGGGCCTTCCGCGCTTCCTCGTCCACCTGCCCGGCAACCTGCGAATTCGGAGTGCCCTGCCGCCGCTGGCCAGCGGGTTGCCCGTTGCGGTTTCCGTCGGAAGCGCCAGGCTTCGCTTGTTTCAGGCTGCTCGTGAACTGACCCTTGAAGGCCTTCAGGGCATCGTTCAACTTGCCCTTCAGATCGTCGTCGATTTGCTTCTTGTCGCGGATGGCCGGAAGGATTTCCGGCCTGCTGTTCTCAAGGTAGCTGTAAAGCTCGGCTTCAAAGCGGCGTACGTCTTCGACTGGAATGTCGTCGAGGTAGCCGTTTCCACCAGCAAAGATTAGCGCGACCTGCTTCTCGACAGGAACCGGTGAAAACTGTCCCTGCTTCAGAATTTCCACCCAGCGTTGACCGCGGTTCAACTGCTGTTGCGAAGCTTTATCCAGATCGGAACCAAACTGGGCGAAGGCTGCAAGTTCACGGTATTGCGCCAGATCCAGCCGCAGCGAACCAGACACAGACTTCATGGCCTTCGTTTGCGCGTTGCCACCCACGCGGCTGACAGACAGGCCGACGTTGATGGCCGGACGAATGTTCGCGTTGAACAAGTCGCCTTCGAGATAGATCTGACCGTCGGTGATGGAGATGACGTTAGTCGGAATGTAGGCCGAAACGTCGCCCGCTTGCGTCTCGATGAACGGTAGTGCGGTGAGGGACCCGCCGCCTTTTTCGTCCGAAAGCTTTGCGGCACGCTCCAGCAACCGGCTATGAAGATAGAAAACGTCTCCAGGGAACGCTTCGCGACCTGGCGGCCGCCTGAGCAGCAGGGAGATCTCCCGATACGCAGCAGCGTGCTTCGACAAATCGTCGTAAATGCACAACGCGTGGCGGCTGCTGTCACGGAAGAACTCGCCAATAGAACAACCGGCGTAGGGCGCGATGTACTGCATCGGCGCGGGATCCGAAGCTGTGGCGGCGACGACGATCGAGTACGCCATGGCGCCGTGTTCTTCGAGAGCCCGGACCACCTGTGCCACCGTGGATCGCTTCTGTCCGATCGCCACGTAGATACAAATGACATCCTGGCCCTTCTGGTTGATGATTGTGTCCAGGGCCACCGTTGTCTTGCCGGTCTGGCGATCGCCGATGATCAGCTCGCGTTGACCGCGGCCAATCGGCACCATGGCGTCGATGGCCTTGATTCCGGTCTGCAGCGGCTGTTTGACCGGTTGACGATCGACGACGCCGGGCGCCAGTCTTTCGAGAGGAATTGTGGCGGTGGTGGCAATCGGTCCTTTCCCGTCGATGGGTTGGCCGAGGGCGTTGACAACGCGCCCGATCATGGCGTCGCCGACCGGAATGGACATGATGCGACCGGTGCGCTTGACCTGATCGCCTTCTTTCACGCCGGTGTAATCACCGAGCAACACGGCCCCGACCTGATCTTCTTCAAGGTTCAGAGCAATGCCGACGGTCTCCGGGCCAAACTCAACCAGTTCGCCCGCCATGACGTTTTCGAGTCCGTAGAGCCGGGCGATGCCGTCACCGACGCTGATCACAGATCCGGTCTCGGAGACGTTGGCCACTTTGTCGAAATTTTCTATTTCCGCGAGAAGTACGCGCGATATTTCATCCGCTCTGATTTGAGCCATACTTAGATTCCTTTACAGTCCGGCCGCTAGGCGCTGGCGCATGCTTTCAAGCTGGCCGCGCAGGGACACGTCATATTCTTTAGAGGCGACTCGAGCTCGCAAACCTGCCAGGAGCCCCGGGTCGACCCGGTAATTGGGACGAATGAATTTACCCAGCTTTGAGCCAAGCGCCCGTTCGATCTCTTGCTTTTGCTCGGGACTCAGTTCCTGAGCTGACGTTATGTCGGCGGGCAGCCAACCGAGCCGCTCGTCAACAACGGCCTCAAACTGTTGCCGGATCCCCGACAATTCGTGCACGCGCCTGTGCGACACGATTACCAGAAGAAAGTTCTTAATCAGCCGATTCAGGCCCAGTTCGTCGGCCAGCTTCGAAACAACAGCCGACTTTTGCCGCTTATTCACGGCGGGGGATAGCAGAGCCCGCTTCAGTTCAGCCGACTCCGAAACGAGCGAATCCACAGAACGCATCTGGTCCACGGCATCCTGGGGTGATAAACCAGATTCCGGGCCAAAAACGGCGTCGCCGAGCGCTCGCGCGTAGTGTGTTGCTAACGCTCCAGTCATCTAATTTTTTCCACGCTCCACCAGATGAATGAAGTCCTGCAGCAAATCATCGTTCGAAGAACTGGAAACCCGCGCCGCCAGACGTTCTTCGGCGAGCTCAAGGGCACTTCGCGCAGTCCGCTGTCGCGCAGCGCGAATCGCGTCCTGCCGTAGAGCTTCGACTTCGGCGGTACTCGCGGCTTCGATCCGTCTTACTTCTCGAGCAGTCTCTTCCTGGCGCCGCCGGTGCTCGCGATCCATTTCGATCGCAGATTGTTGTTTCATCCGGTTCACTTCTTCCGGCAGGGTCGCCATCTTGCGGTCGATCTCGGAGTAGCGGAGGTCTGCTTGCATCTTCAGCCCCGTTGCTTCAGTGATCGCCCGCTGGATGTCAGCCGAGCGCGCGTTGAAGAAGCCGGGAGCCATCTTCCATATGGCCCAGCCAAGCCCGATCGCAAATAAGGCGGTATTGATGAGATGCCACTTGGCGTCCGCGTTTTCGTTCTCGCCGGGTTGCGTGTTCCCCTGCCTGTCCTCTTGGGCTTGGGCTTGAAGCGGGCCGGTCAACCGCAGCGAAGAGCAGTCCGGCGAACAGAATGGTGCGAAGCAGGTTTCGGGACACTAAGCAGCTCTCCGGCGCAAGAGAGAAGAAATGATTTGCTCGCTGAGTGGCTCAATTTGCGACTGCAGTTCCGGCTCAACCTGCCGGAGGTCTTCTTCCAACTGACGCTTGGCAGCTTCAATACGTGCCGACGCTTCGGAATGCGCTTTCCCGACTGCTTCCGCTTCCTCTTGTTCCCACTGTCTGCGCCTGGCCTCGTTTGCCTGGCCCAGATCGGCGCGCGCAAGTTGCAAAGCGGTTTCGAATTCGGAATTTCGCTTGTCAGCAGCTTCGAACGCTCGCTCCGATAGCTCGCGAACGCCTTCGGTGGCTTTCCGGCGCTCTTCCAAGATACGGGCGACCGGAATGAAGAAGACCTTTTTCAGGTAATAAGCGAGAAAAAGAAAAAGTACGACAGTCGGGATCGATTCCAGGAGTAAATCGGCGAGGGCGTTTAACGTGGCGTCCATCTATTAAGCTTCAAAATTTTTGCAAGAACGGGCGGGCATTCTGGATATCGCGGGTGCGGACGCACCCGAAGCTTGGCGCGGACTTGCTACTCAGTTTACGCTAACATATGCAAAATTGAGAGTTCAAACGAAGCGCGCGAGAAGCTTCGCCGGCGAGGAAAACGCCCCGGGCGCAACATGCTAGAAACGCGAAGAGCAGCATTTTCCGTGTAGACTATAAAGAGGAAATTATCATTTGAAATCTGTCTTCACTCCTTCCGCGCTGTCCAGCGCATTTGTTCGCCCGGCATAATGTACCCACCCAGAAGCTTTCAACCCCGCCGGCCGAGAATCCGAGAAAACGTAAACGAGGCAATCCGCGTCAGAGAGGTCCGCGCTGTATTCCCGGACGGAACTGCCGAGATTATGCCTACACCTGCGGCCGTCCGGAGAGCCCAGGAGATGGGCCTCGATTTAATTCTTATCGCTCCGACTGCGGAACCTCCCGTGGCGAAAGCCATGGATTATGGCCAATGGCAGTACGAGCAAAAGAAGAAGCAGCACGAAGCCAAGAAAGAAGCAGCACGTGATCCAGGTGAAGGAACTGAAGTTCCGCCCGAACACGGACGATCACGATTACGACTTCAAAAAGGAACACGCTATCCGATTCCTGAAAGAAGGAAACCGGGTGAAAGCCGTGGTTCAGTTCCGTGGTCGCGAAATCGCGCATACGGATCTCGGAAGAAAGCTGTTGCTCCGCTTCGCCGAAGACCTGACCGGAATTGGCACCATCGAAGGCCAGCCGCGGCTGGAAGGGCGTAACGCCCACGTGATCATCAGCCCCGTAAAGGTCACAACTCCGCCGAAAGAAAAGAAAGAAAAGCCCAAAGAACAGCCCGCTTCGAGTGCGGCAACTCCCGCTGCCGGTTCTTAGCCGAACGGCTGAGTTGTACCTTTTCCCGTTGTGCTTCGTCCCCGATGGCACCAAGGTGAAGTTCTGCGGTTTCGCCCCATTTTCGGATGGCGTAGGCTAGACTCATCACTCAGCGGAGGACATTCGCACGATGCCGGTCGTATTGCGAAATAATTGGTGGGCTCTCGTTTTACGAGGCGTCATCGCGATCTTATTTGCGCTGGTCACGTTCGCGGTGCCCGGGATCACCATCACCGTCCTGGTCACCATCTTTGGTTTCTACGCCCTTTTCGACGGGATTTTTGCCATTGTTTCCACGATCAAAGCTGTGCAGGGCCATCGCCGCTGGGGCGCATTCCTGTTCGAAGGGATCGTGGGGATTCTTTTCGGACTATATGCAATTGTGTTCCCGATAGGGGCAGCCGCGGCGTTTGTCACTTTTGTCGCCGTTTGGGCTATTTTTACGGGAATCCTGGAAATAATGGCCGCTATTCGCCTTCGCCGTCAAATAAAAGGTGAATGGCTTCTGATCCTTCTTGGCGTACTCTCAGTTCTGCTCGGCGTCGTATTGCTCGCTGCTCCGGTCGGCGGAGCCGTGTTCCTGGTTTGGGTTTTCGCGAGCTACGGACTGATGTTCGGCATTCTGCTGATCGCGCTCGGATTCCGGATGCGGCGGCTGCCGGAGTCGGCCGTCTACACAACGCTGCCCGGTCAAGTTTAGCGGCTCGCGCCCGAGGCCTGGGTCGATTCGAGCCACTGTCGCATGTGAGCTCGTGGAACCAGTCCGGCCTGCTGAAACGCCAACTGGCCGCCGCGGAACACCGCAAAATTCGGAATGCTCTGAACGCGGTATCGAGCCGCCAGTTCTGGAACAGCTTCCGTATCGACCTTCAGGACCAGCGCACGTCCCGCCATTTCCCGTGCCAGCGCCTCGACTTCCGGCGCAGCCGCCCGGCACGGTCCACACCACGAAGCCCAGAAATCGACGAGGACGGGAACTTTCGACTCGCGTACGATGCCGTCAAACGTCGAGACGTCAGCATTGATCGGCGCATCCGTCGGAGGAAGAGCGGCCTTGCAGGAACCACAGCGGCCCGTGTCTGCCAGATGGTTCAACGCCACCCGGTTCTTCGTGTTGCAGGCAGGGCAGGTACGAACGATGGATTGGCTCATTGCTTATTAGATGCTGGCAGGTTGCAGTTTGTAGCTCCCCTACTGCAATCGCTAACCTGCGTTGAAGGCCCGGATACTTTCAACGACTTTGCGCAGATCCTCGAGATCCCGCGGTCGACTGGCCATCAAGGGCGGCCGGACGGGGCCGGCGGGGATTCCCAGCATCTCCATGGCTTCTTTGATTTGCGCCACTTCGTACCCGCGTGTACGTTCGCGAAGCGCATACAAGGGATTGACGTACAGATTCATCAACTCGGTGAGACGATCCCAATCGCGTGCTTGTCCTGCGTCTGCCAGAGCAAGTGAAAGCTTCGGAGAAATATTCGAAATGCTCGATGTGAATGCCTGGACGCCTACGGCAAAGTAGCCCGGCACGCAGTCATCGCCTAATCCACCAAACCAGGCAAGACGATCGCCATTGTGTTGCATGATGCGTGCATAACGGCGCACGTCGCCTTGCCCTTCTTTCCATGCGGCGAGCGTCGGAACACGGTCGGCCAGGCGACTTACCATCTCCGGACTAAACACGGCCCAATCACGGCTGTAGACCATCAAGGGAAGTCCGGTCGCGTTTCCGATCGCCTCGTAGTAAGCGAATAAGCCTTCCTCCGGCGCCTGGATGTAATAAGGCGGAAGAGCCAGGACGCAGGAGGCACCGGCACGCTCGGCGCGTCGGGCCAGATCGCAGCCAAGGGGCTGGTTGTAACCCGTCCCCGCTACGACAGGCATGCGGCCGTTTGCTGCCTTCACGGTGGTTGCGACCACCTGCTCTACTTCGTCCGGCGTCAAAGAGTACAACTCGCCCGTCCCACCCGCGGCAACAAGAGCGCAGAACGGGTATCGAGCCATCTCGTCAACGTTCTTTTCCAGGGCTGCGAGGTCGAGGGAGAGATCTTTCTTGAATGGAGTGGCCGGAAATCCGAAGACGCCGCGGAGACCGGATACAAACTGTCGTGGAGTCATGTCTTTTGATCTATACACATGATCTATACACCAATGGCCCGCATCATGCCTCCGATGTAGCCGAAAGCGGAGGGCGAAACCTTCATCGTTTCGCGGCATTCCAGGATTGTGTGGATGGCAGTTGTCCACACTTCGTTTGATTCGATTCATGCCGTTGATCCCGGCAATCAGGATGAACTGAACAATATCAGAAGCGGTTAGTGCGTGAAGATCCGCTGTTGTTATCCCACACGCACCACTTGACCGGGACGAATGGAACGTACAGGCCTTCCAGACACGCTGGAACGTGCGGAAGTAGATCTGCGAGCTTATTAGATCGGGTTTGAACTACAAGCAACGCAAGCTTCCGGCCTGCTAGATTCTGCTGGTATGGAAAGCCTTGATCCACCGTCAGGAGAACATCGAACCCGGCTTGCTCGGCCAAGGTCAAGAGCTCACCGTTCTTCTTGCCTCCGAGCCCGGCTCGAGGAACCGTAGAGCAGCTATGTTGCGGGAAGCTCTTGCTGAAATCCCGGGGAATGGCATTCGTCCAACAGGATGTTCATCCGATACTAGCGAGCAACATATCCTTTGCGCTTTCAAGAGCTGCTATCGCCATTTCACGGCTTACGGTTGGGAATTGATGGACAGAACTCATCCAACGTTTCGCCCCCTTCGAGATAATCCAACAACGCCTGGAAACGGGACGCGGGTTCCTCTAAAGCACGGCGTTCCGCTCATGATCTCTGGATCGCGAACAATGATCGACTCTAGCGGCATGTATTTAGTTTCCCGCATTTGGCCGCTGTGCGCGTGTACGGGCGAATCTCCGCAGGCCAACAACTACGCGGGACGATAGTATGTCCACCTCCGTCTACGTCACAGGCCCCGGATTGAACGGGATGAGTGCGTTCCCCAGGCCCCAATGGTCTGCCCACGTTCGTTTCCTTCCGCTTGCGACATCGAGTATGAAATGGAAAATTTCTGTCCCGACTTCTTCAATGCTGGCCTGGCCTGTAGCGATACGCCCCGCGTCGATGTCGATCAGATCGTGCCATTTCTCAGCCAAGGCAGTGCGGGACGACACTTTCACCACCGGCACCAGGGCGAGCCCGTACGGACTTCCTTCTCCCGTTGTAAATACGTGAACATTCATGGACGCGAGCTGCTGGGTGCCACAGATGAAGTCGCTCGCCGGAGTGGCTGCGAAGACGAGCCCTTTTTCCGTTACCTTTTGGCCGTGCGTAGCGACAGCGTTGATCGCGGTGCTTCCGGCTTTGGCAATGGACCCAAGCGCTTTTTCGACAATGTTCGCCAACCCGCCTCGCTTGTTTCCGGGCGTTGGATTAGCGCTGCGATCAGCAGCTCCTCGCGCGAGATACTCGTCATACCACCGCATCTCACGAACGAGAGATTGACCCACCTCACGAGTCGCCGCGCGCGGAGTCAGTAAGTGAACCGCATCGCGCACTTCCGTTACTTCGGAGAAAAGCACGGTAGCACCGGCGCGAACCAGCAGATCGGCCGCGTAGCCGACCGCAGGATTGCAGGTCACGCCAGAGAACGCATCGCTGCCACCACATTGGAGGCCAACTACCAGTTCTGCTGCCGGACAAGTCTGGCGGCGTCGCTCATTCAAAAAAGCGAGTCTTTTCTCGGCGGCCTCCATGATGGCGCTGATCGTTTCGGCAAACCCAAGCTGATCCTGCAAGCGAATGATGTTCGCAGCTTCGAGGATGGGAAGATCCGACCGGAACAGGCGCTGCGGCTGCAACTTCTCACAACCCAGGCTGACGATGAGCGGCTGGGCGCCAATGTTGGCATGAAGGCTTATGTTCCGCAAAGTCTCAATCGGGACGACCGCCCCGGGCGCATCAATCGCGATCCCACAACCATACCCGTGAGTGATGGCGACCACGTCATCAACATTGCGAAATCGGGGCAGGAGTTCAGTTCTGATTCTTTTCACCGCAAAATCAACGGTAGGCGCCACACACTGAACGGTTGTGGTGATGCCAAGAATGTTCTTGGTGCCAACACTGCCGTCGCTATTGCGGAAGCCGTCGAAGGTGCAGTTCTCAATCGGCGGAAGGGGCGCGGGAACTGCAGTCGATAACGGCAGCTCGTCCAGTCGAGGCGCGGATGGCAGGTCGATCATCTCTTCCCTGACCCACTGACCGCTTTCGATGGAACGGGTCGCGTGGCCGATCACCTGGCCATAGCGAACGACAGGAGCGCCGCTTTCGATAGAATTCAGAGCGACCTTATGTGACTGCGGGATGCGCTCACGAAGCACCAGACCCGATGGGCTTGTCCGGCCAGCTTCGGCACCTTCCGGGGCGACGATAATGGCGACGTTATCGGCTTCGTGGACGCGAACATACAGCGGAGTCACAGATGAATTTTAGCGCCGGAACGCGAAGGTCTCCCGTCTGGACTACAGTCGTTCTATGTCCGGCGAGACACGAAGGCGGTTCTTACAGGTGGCAGGAGCAGCGGCGATTCCGAATGGCGAGATCTATGACTCTCATGTGCATGTCTGGGAGCACAAAGCGCGATTTCCATTCGCAGCGGGTGCGAAAGTGCCTGACGAAGACGCAAGCCCTGAAGCATTGCTCCAACTCATGGCTGAAAACGGAATCGCAAAAACCGTGATCATTCAAGTAATCCACTACCGCTACGACAATTCCTATCTGGCGGATGTACTCCGTCGGTATCCGAGAGAGTTCGTCGGGGTTTGCCGGGTAGACCCACTGGATCCCGCGGCGCCGGACCATTTGTCGCAGTGGACGGAACAGGGCTTCCAGGGTGTTCGCTTGAGTCCGGCCGGAGACGGGACGGGTGACTGGATCCGTGGCCCGCTCATGCCGCCTTTGTGGAGACGCTGCGAGGATCTGGGCGTTCCCATGACGTTACTCGCGCCCATCACACGCATGGACGACATCAGGCCTCTGATTGAGCAACACCCCAAGCTCACGGTCGTGATCGATCACATGGCCGATTGCCCGGTCGACCAACCTGAACAACTGAATTCGCTACTTGCCCTTGCACGTTATCCAAAAGTTTTCGTGAAGATCTCGCATACCTGGTCCCTATCCAAACAGGGCTATCCGTGGCTCGATGCTCAGGAACTCGTTAAGCGGCTTTACCAGGGGTTCGGAGCACAGCGTCTGATGTGGGGAACCGACTGGCCGATCGCAAAAGAGCGCGCCACCTACTCGCAACGGCTGACGGTTGTACGCGATCAGATGAACTTTCTGAACAATGAGGATAAGCGTTGGGTGCTGGCCAAGACCGTAGCTCAGGTGTGGCCAAAGCTGAAGCGGAGCTAACCCTGTTCAGGGCAGCACCTTTACGTTTACTTGGGGAAACTCGACGATGGCGTAGGTGCCTGAAGCGATCGACAGCCCTGCCGCTTCGAACGCGTTGACAACGTCCCTGCTCATTGCGTCTTTGATCGAGCGGATTCCGTGGTCCTCCGTGATAAACCGAACCGATAGCTCAAGCCAGTTGTCCGTCAAGCGCCAGAACACTCGTGGCTCCAGATCCGAGCGGTTCAAAGAGTAGCGGCGCTCCATCTCCTTCAGGCACTCTTCGCTCATTTCAGTCGTGCGTTTGGTGTGACGGCGCGCGGCCTCGAGCAGGATCCGCTCGGCACGGGCCTTGTCCGCGTCATAGGAAACTCCGATTCGAAGCTCCTCCCAGATATAAGGGAAATCTCGCGAATAGTTGTAAACCGGATTTTCGAAGATTTTGTCGTTGGTAACCGTCACGATTCGACCCGTGTATTGCCGGGCTTGCACCCACATTCCGGGATCTTCGCCTTGCACAGAGGGCGGCTCGCCCATTTCCATGATGGTGGTCTGAATGAAACCAAGGCTGATTACATCGCCTCTAACGCCACCCATTTTGATCCTCTCGCCCACGTTGAACGTCTTGCCCCGAAGAAGGACAAAGTACGCCGCGACTGCGGTTACGACTCGTTGTAACGCGAACGCCAAGCCCGCACTGAACAAGCCTAGAAATGTTGCCAGTCGCCCGGGGTCATCGAACCAGATGGATAAGACCCCGATGCCCTGGAGGATCGCAGTGCCGAGCTGGATGATCTGACGCGTCCAAAACTGCACGCGTTTGCTCGCGCGATCACCCGTCAGGGGCTGCGTCAGCAGACGCAAGCCTCGGCTGATGAGCCAAACGACAAGGAGGAAAAGGGCCGTAATCAGGAGCTTTCTTGCGTTTTCGGCGTTGACCCCAACGAGGCGAACGCCGAAGATCTGAATAGTCTGATTTGGACCTATCAAGCGGAACACGCAAGTACACTCCCGCGGCTGTCGGCCATGACCGCAAAGAGGTATCTCAGCGTCATCGAGCAGCCTGCTTTTCTCGAGTCTATAGGACCCGGTCTTATCATGAGGTCAAATGCTGTTGGAGCTCACTGTTGAGAACTATGCCGTGGTCGAGCAGGCCCGGATCCGTTTGCAGCAGGGCCTCATCGTACTGACGGGCGAGACCGGAAGCGGAAAATCGATTGTTGTCGACTCGCTCTCTCTTTTGCTGGGCGCGCGGGCGTCGACCGAGATGATTCGGACTGGAGCAACGAAAGCTCGCGTTTCAGGCGTCTTTTCCGTTGCAATGTCGAACGGAGTAGCCGAACTCCTAACGGAAGCAGGCATCGAACTCGACCCCGATGAGGAATTGATTGTTGAGCGGGAGATTGCCGCGAACGGAAAATCGCGAGCTTTTGTTGCAAACCGTCCTGTTACAAGCGCGTTCCTCCGGCAGCTTGCACCGGCCCTCGGAGACATCCACGGACAGAACGAACAGCAGTCGCTGTTTTCGTCGTCGGCTCAGCGCGACATCCTGGACGCTTACGCGAACACCGGTGAGCTTCGCCGCAAAGTAAGCGCAATCTACGCGCAGTGGCGGGCAGTCGGGGATAAGCTCCAGGAATTGAATCAGAACGAGCAGGAGAAGTTGCGAATGCTCGATCTTTGGACCTTTCAACGCAACGAAATCGATTCAGTGGCGCCGAAGTCAGGTGAAGACAAAGAGCTCGATGGCGAGCGAAAGATTTTGGGAAACGTCACGCGACTTCAAGAGAACGCGAATGCGGCATTCGACCTGCTCTATGACGCACCCGGTAGTGCAACAACGCAACTTCGTCAGTCTCTCAAGCGAGTGGACGAGCTGCTGCGCATTGACGAGAGCCTCCTATCGATTGCGGACAACATGAAGCAGGCATCGGCATTGCTCGACGATGCTTCCTACGAGTTACGGGATTACATCGGCAAGCTGGAAGGTGATCCGGCTCGCCTGGAAGACGTCGAGAGCCGACTAGCAGCACTCGATCGCCTGAAACGCAAGTATGGCGGCACGCTGGACGAGGTAATCGCGTTTCGGGACGACGTCGCCCGGAGAGCCGACGAAGTTGAGAATGCAACCGAACATCGAACTGCCCTGGAGAAGGAACAAAACAGGCTGGCCGCCGAATATGAGTCCGTAGCGGCAGCTCTCCACAACGCTCGCGACTCAGCCGCCAAGCGTTTAAGCAAACAGATTGAGAGTGAACTCGCTTCCCTGGCTATGGCTGGTTCGCAATTTCGTGTGGCTGTGCAACAGGGCTCGTGGAGCGCGACCGGATTCGATGAAGTTGTGTTTCTGGTTTCTCCGAACCGGGGCGAAGAGCTCAAGCCTCTCGAGAAGATCGCGTCCGGCGGTGAACTCTCGCGCATCGCTCTGGCTCTGAAGACTACTGTAGGCGATGTCGAGGCGACGAAGACATCGCGCACGTTAGTGTTTGACGAAGTGGACGCAGGGGTCGGTGGTGCGGCCGCCGCCGCGGTAGGGAAGAGGCTCAAAGCTCTATCGCGGACAAGTCAGGTCATCTGTGTTACTCATACAGCCCAGATTGCCGGGTTTGCTGACCATCATCTTGCTGTTTCCAAATCCGAAGGAAAGGGCCGGGTGACCACCAACATCAAGGAACTGTCGCACGAGGCCCGTGCAAGAGAGATTGGGCGCATGCTATCAGGCGAAGAGATTACGCCGGAAGCATTGCGGCAAGCGGAGCAGTTGATGCAGGCGGGATTGGCAAGTTAGAAGAGTAAACCGCAATCGATATTTAACTCGCGTCCGCCATACTGGCGGTAGGAGTGACCATGCCCGACCAAATCAGCACTGAAGAAGCCAGTAAACTTCACGAATACTGGAATGCCGCGAATTACCTCACGGTCGGGCAGATCTACCTGAAGGACAACCCGCTTCTGGAACGTCCGCTCACAAAGGAAGACATCAAACCCCGTCTGCTGGGGCACTGGGGTACGACGGCCGGACTGAATTTCATTTACACACATCTGAATCGCTTAATCAGGTTGAACGAGCTGAACATGATGTATGTCATCGGCCCTGGTCATGGCGGTCCCGGTATTGTTGCGCATACTTATCTCGAAGGCTCGTATACCGATCGATACCCGGCTGTTGAACAGAACAAAGACGGTATCAAGCGCTTATTCCGTCAGTTCTCGTGGCCTTACGGGATTCCAAGTCATGTGGCGCCGGAAGTGCCGGGCTCTATTCATGAAGGTGGCGAGCTGGGTTATTCGTTGCTGCATGCGTATGGAGCAGCGTTCGACAATCCCGATCTGATCGTCGCCTGTATTGTGGGCGACGGTGAAGCGGAGACCGGAGCGCTGGCAACGAGCTGGCATTCGAACAAGTTTCTGAATCCTGCGACTGACGGCGCCGTGTTGCCGATCCTGCACTTGAACGGGTTCAAGATCGCAAATCCTACGGTGCTGGCCCGTATTTCCAAAGAAGAGCTGCTGCAGCTTTTCATAGGCTATGGTTACAATCCGCGTATTTTGACCGGTGATGACCCGCAGAAGATGCACGGTGAGATGGCACGGGTGCTGGACGAAATGCTCGAAGAGATTCGCGCAATTCAAAGCAAGGCTCGAAGCGAGGATTCTGTCGAGCGGCCGCGCTGGCCACTGTTAATCCTGCGCACGCCGAAAGGTTGGACCGGTCCCAAGATAGTGGACGGCAAACCCGTAGAGGGAACATGGCGCGCGCACCAGGTCCCGCTCGAAGGCGTGACGACCAACCCGGAGCATCTCCAGATGCTCGAAAGCTGGATGCGCAGTTACGAGCCGGAAAGGCTGTTCAGCAGCGAAGGCACATTGCGGCCCGACCTGGCCGACCTTGCGCCCAAGGGCGAGCGGCGGATGGGAATGAACCCCCATGCCAACGGCGGCACTTTACTTTCAAACCTGGTTCTTCCGGATTTTGAGAAGTACGCAATCCCCTTACCCGAGCCCGGCGGAACGACAGCGGAAGCGACGAGAGTCTTGGGCAAATATCTGCGCGACGTGATGAAGCTCAATTTACATTCGCGCAACTTCCGCCTGTTCGGTCCGGACGAAACAGCTTCCAATCGTCTGGAGGCGGTCTACGAAGTCACGGGCAAGGAGTGGATGGCCGAAATAGAGAAGGTAGACGAAAACCTCTCAACCGAAGGCCACGTGATGGAGGTGCTCAGCGAGCACATGTGCCAGGGCTGGCTCGAAGGTTACCTGCTCACCGGCCGGCATGGGTTCTTCTCCTGCTATGAGGCGTTCATCCACATCATTGATTCCATGTTTAACCAGCATGCGAAATGGTTGAAAACAACGAAAACCCTGCCATGGAGAAAGCCGATTGCGTCTTTGACTTACTTGCTTTCTTCCCACGTCTGGAGGCAAGACCACAACGGATTCTCCCATCAGGATCCGGGTTTCATCGATCACGTTGCGAACAAGAAAGCAGACATTGTCCGAATCTATCTTCCGCCCGATGCGAACACGTTGTTGTCCGTGACCGATCACTGTCTGCGAAGCCGGAATTACGTAAACCTGATCATCGCCGGCAAACAACCTGCGCCGGTGTGGATGGACATCGAAGCAGCGGTGCGTCACTGCTCGAAGGGCGCCGGTGTATTCGGGTGGGCAAGTAACGACGACGGCGATCCCGATGTTGTGATGGGCTGTGCCGGTGACGTACCGACAATGGAAACGCTCGCGGCAGTCATGCAACTGAGGAAGCTGGTTCCGGATCTTAAGGTCCGCGTGGTGAATGTTGTCGACCTGATGGCGTTGCAGCCTTCGAGCGAGCATCCTCATGGTCTGGAGGATGAAGATTTCGACGCGCTTTTCACCAAGGACAAGCCGGTCATTTTCGCCTTTCACGGTTATCCCTGGCTCATTCATCGTCTTGTATACCGGCGCCATAATCACGACAACATCCACGTTCGCGGCTACAAGGAAGAGGGCACAACCACAACGCCGTTCGACATGACGGTGCTGAACCAGATGGACCGGTTCCAACTCGCCTTCGATGCCATCCGCCGCGTTCCGCGTCTGCAACACATGGTTGCGAGAACGAAGGACTGGCTGGATGAAAACCTGCAACGCCATAAAGATTACGTCATGGCTCACGGACAGGACCTCCCCGAAGTCCGCGACTGGAAATGGCAGGCTTAATGCCCGCCAGTTCCCGAAATGTTCTTGCGCTGAATTGCGGCTCATCGTCTCTTAAATTTGCTCTGTACCGGGTAGACTCCGGGAATCCTTCGCTCGCTCTGTGAAGGAGAGGCTGAGGAGATCGGCGGCACGCACGGGCAGTTCTGGTTCCGGCACACGCAAGCCGAGGGCGAAGCAAAAGCAGGAACTCGCCTTACCCGATCACCAAGCTGCGCTTGGGTCAGGCACTACAGGCCATGAAGAATAGTGGCGCGCCCGCTCCGGATGCGGCTGGACACCGGTTTGTCCACGGCGGACCGACACTGCGAGAGCATCAGATGGTTCGTCCGGAGATCATCCGAACGCTCGAAGAATCGGTCGCCTTCGCACCGCTTCACATGCCCGCTGCTCTCGCTGTTTTGAAGGAAGTTGGGAACCGAATTCCGGGGTTGCCTCAAGCGGTTTGCTTCGATACGTCTTTCCACCGGACATTGCCGGATGTCAGCCGCCAGTTCGCACTTCCGGCAGAGGCAAGGCGGCTCGGCGTCGAGCGGTTCGGATTCCACGGAATATCGATTGAATCGATCCTGACTCAAATGAGCGATGTACCCGAGAAACTGGTCATCGCGCATCTCGGTAACGGCTGCAGTGTGACGGCGATTAAGAGTGGCAAGTCGATCGACACAACCATGGGCTTAACTCCAACAGGCGGCATCATGATGGGAACTCGATGCGGCGATCTTGATCCAGGCGTTCTGCTGTTTCTGATGGGGCATGGATTCTCCGATCGCGACCGCTTGTCTACCTTGTGGATCACCACTCGGGTCTGTTGGGCGTGTCCGAAACGACAAGCGACGTTCGGGAACTGCTGAGCTTGCGCCCGAGTGACGAGCGCGCCGATCTTGCTTTGCGTATGTTCAGCTACCAGGTGAAGAAAGCGATCGGAGGAATGGCCGCCGCGTTGGGTGGCTTAGACAAGCTGGTGTTTGCGGGCGGTATTGGCGAAAATAACAGCGGTCTGAGGGACGAAGTGACGGCCGGTCTTGCCTTTCTCGGCAATTTTGCCGTTGCCGTTATTCCGTCGCAAGAAGACTTGCAGATCGCGAGAGTGACTGATCGCTTGCTAACGCGCTCTTCTGAAACGACGTAGGACGCCGGCGATCACGCTCGTTGATTCGTCTATTCCGAGCATGCGGGTAGATCCGAAATAGAGCAATCCAAACAAGGGAAGCACAAGCATAGCTTGTACTCGCGGATGGCCCGGAACCAGAAAGGGCTTGGAGAGAAACGCGAGAGCGCCTGAAACGAACGCAGCGGGCCAGAGCTTCACAAGAAATTCGGTAGGAATGGCTGTCGATCCGATACGCCGGTTCAACGCGCTCCGTAGCAGTGAAAATTCCACCCACCCCGCGATCCCCGCGGAAGCAGTTAATCCCGCAACACCCAACTGCGGATCGACCCCAAACCACTTTGGTATTCCCAAAGCAAACAGAAAGCCCAGACACGTCGTAAGCGCAATCCGAATGATGGCAAATCGAAGGGGCGTTCGCGAATCGAGCAGCGCGTAAAAACCAGACGAATAAAGCCGGCCCAAAGAACTCGCCACCAGGCCGACAGACGACCCGGCGAGGACTGCCCAAACGTAGAGGGCGTCCGTATGGGTAAACCGTCCCGATTGGTAGACGGCACTTGCAATCACGTCCCCGAGCAGCAGGAACGCAACAGCAGACGGAATCGTAAAGAAGGCGATGCGTCGAAGCCCGCTTGATAATCGGTTCCGAAGCGTGGAGGCGACTTCTTCCGCGGTTCCCGTTGCACTCGAAAGCGCGGGTAACTCCGCAGCCGAAACCGACATGCTGAATAAGCTGATAGGAAGGAGCGAGATGACCTGCCCATAGCCCAGATGTGCAACGGAGCCCAGAGGGAGCCAACTTGCAATCATCTGGTCTATGTAGGCACTCACCTGAACAACACCGCGGCTGATGAAGATCGGTCCGAAGTTATTGACCACGGCACGGGCGTCCGGAGAGTCAAGACGCAACGAAGGCCTGAAGCCAGGAAGAAGTCGCAGAGTTTTTGGCAGTTGGACGAGGAACTGGACCGCGCTTCCCACCACAAAGGCCCAAGCCAGCTTCAGGATGAGCTGCTCCTGGGATGCTCCGCTGTGCAACGCGAAGAGTGCGGCAACCATGATGAGGTTCGCTGCTACAGGCGCCAGATATGGCAGGAGAAATGAGCGATGGCTGTTCAGAACGCCCAGGCACCACGCGCCCAGGACAAGAAAGCCGGTGCCGGGGAAAAGCACGCGAATGATCTGAATCGTAAGATCGCGCTCCCGGCCATGGAAGCCCGGGACGATCACGTCCGTTAACACGGGCGCGAGCAGGATTCCGGCTGTCACCACCAACGAACAGACCAGCGTCAGGATGCCGAACACGATTCCGGCGAGTTGCTCCGCCTCGCGGTCCTTTTCCAAGGCTCGGAGCCGCGCATAAACCGTGATGAAAGAGGCAGAAATTACGCCTTCGCCGAACAGGTTATTGAGCATGTTCGGTATGCGAAAGGCTCCCCGAAATGCATCGGCCACATAGCTGGCGCCGAAGAAGTGAGCGATGACGGTTTCCCGCAGCAAGCCGGTGATGCGGCTAACGAGAATGGCGAAAGCTATGACAGACGAGGCTCCGGGAGCAGGTAAGCGCTTCTTAGCTGGAGTCGGTTCGGTTTGCAAGGTATGAGCGGAGGAACGAAAGCAGTCGACCGCGGTTCGTCCTTGGCGAACTGCTACTCAAACACGCAAAATTGCGTACTCTGTCAAAGCTTAGCAACTCATCAAATAAGAACAGCCGACAAGGTACGGTAGTAAAAGCAATGAACCAAGGTCCTATCTCCAGTTTTCTTAAGCATCATTTCCGGCACTTCAATGCAGCTTCGGTGATCGATGCCTCGGAAGGCTATGTGCGGCATCTCGAAAACGGCGGCAAGATGTTTTTCACTCTGGCCGGCGCCATGAGCACGGCAGAGCTAGGCGTGTCCCTGGCCGAGATGATTCGTCAAGAGAAGATACACGGAATTTCCTGCACGGGTGCAAACCTGGAAGAAGACGTCTTCAACCTGGTAGCTCATGATTTCTACGAGCGAGTGCCCCACTGGCGCGATCTTCGCCCGGAAGACGAACAGCTTCTGCTCGATAAGCACATGAATCGGGTGACAGACACGTGTATTCCGGAAGAAGAGGCGATGCGCCGCATTGAAGGCGTGATCCTGAAGGAGTGGATGGCGGCCGACGCGAGCGGCGAGCGGCTTTTCCCTCACGAGTTCTTCTATCGCATCCTGCAATCGCCCGATCTGCAGAAGAGCTTTCAGATCGATCCGAAAGATTCCTGGCTTTTTGCCGCGATGGAGCGAAATCTGCCGATCTTCGTCCCGGGCTGGGAAGATTCCACGCTCGGCAACATGTATGCCGGCCACTGCATTTCGGGAGACGTCAAGAACGTCCATACCGTGCGCACCGGCATTGAGTACATGATGTCTCTCGCCGATTGGTACACAAAGACATCAAAATCTGCTTCGATTGGGTTCTTCCAGATCGGAGGCGGCATCGCGGGCGACTTTCCGATCTGCGTCGTCCCGATGCTCCGGCAGGATCTGGAGCGCGAAGAGACGCCGCTCTGGGGCTATTTCTGTCAGATTAGCGACTCAACGACAAGCTACGGGTCCTATTCAGGCGCGGTGCCAAACGAGAAGATCACCTGGGAAAAGCTGAGCATCGACACGCCCAAGTACCTGATTGAATCGGACGCCTCGATCGTAGCCCCACTGATCTTCGCAACGCGTTCTGGGCTGGTAGACGCGGCGTTCTTGGTATCTTGGGAGAAGTTCGAGACGGTGAGGTGGCAGAGTGGTCGAATGCGGCGGTCTCGAAAACCGTTGAACCTTTACGGGTTCCGTGAGTTCGAATCTCACCCTCACCGCCATAGAGCTAAGACTTGGGTTTGAAGCCCTTTAGCGGCCCGCACACTTACCTTACTTTGGTTGTCGTTCGGTCGAATGCTCAATCAGGCTGTTTGCAGCTTGTCGGCGAGAACAAAGCCCGCTTTATTACCTGGCTCCATCCGGGCAACACTCCAGTTCCACGCAGTGGAGATAATCGGATGAATGTCGTGGAATGCTGGCTTCCAGCCGAGCACGCTTTGAGCGCGTTTGGAGGATGCTATCAAGATGGGCGGATCACCTGCCCGGCGTTGTTCGTGTCGCGTCGGGATCTTTATGCCCGAGAGTTGCTCGACAGTGTGGATCACTTCGCGTACGGAAACACCTCTTCCGGTTCCCAAATTTAGCTGCTGACTGGCTCCGCCCGCTTCCAGGTACTGCAGCGCAGACACGTGCGCAGCGGCAACGTCCGACACGTGGATGTAGTCCCGTACCGCAGTGCCGTCGGCTGTAGGGAAGTCGGTTCCGTAAACGCTGAGCGCGGGATGCAATCCGAGAGCTGTGCCGATGGCCAACGGAATTAGATGAGTTTCCGGATCGTGCTTCTCTCCGAGCTCGCCGGAGGGATCAGCTCCAGCCGCGTTGAAGTAGCGGAGGGAAACGTAGCGAAGGCCATAAGCGGCCTCGTACCACTGACACGTTCTTTCTACGAAGAGCTTACTTTCGCCGTACGGATTCACAGGAAGTTGCGGATGATCTTCGTCCAGAACATCCGTTTGGGGTATGCCATAGACGGCGCAGGTGGAAGAGAAAATCAGTCGATCGACACCACAAGCCAGTAGTGTATTTAGAAACGACAAGGAATTACTAACGTTGTTATGAAAGTACTTACGCGGGTCCTTCATTGATTCACCCACGTAAGCACTTGCGGCTAGATGGATAGCAGCCCGGATTTCATATCTCTCGACAGTGCGCCGTACCAGGCATTCGTCGGCGATATTTCCTTTCACAAGTGGCCCCCACTGCACGGCCCAGTGATTTCCCGTCGAAAGGTCGTCCAGCACTATAGGCACAAATCCAGCAGCAGCAAGAGCTTTAGCCGTGTGACTCCCTATGTAACCCGCACCCCCGGTTACTAATACGTTTTTCAAACCCACCTAATCACGAGTTTACGGGCGTTCGCTTCGAAGCGCAATTGCACCCGTTTCAGAAGGAAATACAACTCAGAATGTACCGGTACGAAGTGGCGTTGACACGTCACGATTCGCGATCATGGAACTGTAGTGAATAAATCTACCGGAACCCGGCCGATAAATATTGAGAAGATGGCATTCGTAGAATCTGGAAGCGTTGGCCGGACGCACGCAGTCTTGGGATGGGGCGATGCACTTTGTGCTGTTGCGCTTTGCGTCATGACTCTCTTGACTTGGATCCCGCGATGGAATGGTCCCCTTGACTTGCGGTGGGACGGCGGCACTTATTTTATTTTAGGCACTTCGCTCGCGGAAGGCAAAGGATACCGGCTCTTGAATGAGCCTGGAGAAATCCGTGCGGACCAATATCCTCCACTCCTGCCCGCGATTGTGGCAGCCCACGAAAAAATCCTGTCTTCGACTGATCCGGTAAAGGTCGGCATCTGGTTGCGTCGCACCTGGATATTAATCTCGATCGGCTATGTGTGTGGATCTTACTTTCTGGCCCGACTGTTTCTTTCCCGGCTCTATTCTTTCTCTCTGGCTGCTATCTGCATGCTGAGCTATGACATGTATTATCTGGCTACGCTCTGTTTCGCCGAGCTTCCGTTCGGGTTGGCCACAGTGCTATTCGCCTGGTCCTATCTCAGGAAAGAAGGAAAAAGCTGGACCCGTTATCTTACTCCTGTTTTCGCGATCGCGGGGTATTTGCTGCGAACGATGGGTATTGCCCTCCTTCTGGCCTGGATCGCGGATGCCCTGCTACGAAAGCATTTTCGCGCCGCCGCCCTACGCGCCGTATTGGCACTTACACCGGTAATTGGATGGTTGTCTTATGTCCACAGTGTGGAATCCGCGCCGGATTACAAGCGCCCTTACTACGCCTATCAACGCGACCCTTCAATGTTTTACAACGTTAGCTATGCGGTGAATATGAAGCTGAAAGATCCCTTCAAACCGGATCTGGGCAATGTTACGCTTGCTGACCTTTCCTCTCGCTTTATTCAGAATGCTTTATGGGTGCCGGACACGCTTGGCCAGTCCATCACGGCTCGAAAAGGATTCTACAAATCACACGTTAATTTCATCAATAGGGTTTTGAAGAGGCCGCTCATACCGCATTGGTCTTACTCGATTGTGCTCTATGTCTTAGGTTTGGTTGTATTACTCGGCGTATTGCACTTACTCATGAGACAGCAGTGGCTGATTGCTTCGACGATATTGCTCACCCTCGCTGCTATTTGTACAACACCGTGGCCTGGACAATTTGCACGTTATCTGGCCCCCATTCTGCCGCTGCTTCTGCTGGCGTTTCTTTCAGCATTTGAGGGATTGCGGGTAAGAGGCCGCAACCTGTTACCCCCAGCGATCATGGACAAAATGCACCTGATCCGTGGTACCGTCACGGCTTTGGTGCTCTGCGAATGCTGTCTTGCTCTGCAAGGTGGAAATCGTAACTTTCTGGACCGGGCCTTCTACAAGGATGCAAACGGCCAGGAGAAACCTTACAATGTGCTTCATTACTCAGGAGAATACCCTGATACACAACAGGCACTGGATTGGTTAGAGACACGGGCAGACCGGAATTCCGTGATTGCGGTCACCATGCCTCAATGGGTATATCTCCAATCTGGCTTCAAAGCAATCATGCCGCCCTTGACGACTGATCCGGATAAGGCTGAGAGGCTGATCGACACCGTGCCGGTCAGCTTCGTCATTATCGAGCAATTGCTGATGGACGATAACTTCAACACGTACTTCCCCAAGCTGGTTGAGAAAAGCCCCGATCACTGGAAGCTGGTTTACTCAAAGCCGGGGGGCCCGGTGAAGCTGTATGCGCGCGTTGGGGTCGCGCGGCTCTCGGGTAATCTCGTCACCAGATAGATGAGGAACGAAGCTCGGCGGCCTTGATGTCCGGCGGATAAATCCGAGTTAAAACCGCCGGATGTTCGTCAGGCTTTAAGATCCAGATGGTTCGATCGCGGAAGCGGTCCATCAGGGCGGCGTCTGATCTCGAATCCACTGGTCTCGCCCATATGATCGGCGCATGGGCGATATCGGGCTCGTTGTAGATCCATTCAAAGCCCGGGTCATGTTCTGGGCCGTAGTCAACGAAGACAAGAGCTTTCTTTCCCCCGGCCAGTACAGCCGATTGGATGTCCGGCCCCTGAATCACTGCGGGAGAGCCGAGCGCCCACTGTAGGGGCCAAAAGTTGAGGCGCCAACCCAGCCGGTGAGCCGAGGCGGGAATACTCGCCATTAGCAGACAGCCGATTGGGATCGCCCGGGTCAGAAACACTCCGGCGAGCCTCCCATGCCAGCGCCACTGGCGTAACTGCCGGAACCCGAGCAGCAGAACGGCAACAAACGGCGCGAAGGCCGGAGCAAAATAGTGCGGGTAAAACCAGACAATCTGCGCGGCAGCAGCCACCATGCCGAGCAAGATTATTCCCAGGTAGCGGGTTTGGCGCTTCTCGTCGGGGAAACTTCTCCCCCGCAGTGCGAAACAAAAAGCGACAAAGGGTATCGAGAGCAGCGGGCCGAGGAAGAAGATCCAGAAATTCTTAAATTTGCGGAACAGCTCGGGAATACCCAGATTCGCTCTGGCGCTGCGATAGAGTTCAGCTTCAGCCACATAGACAGCACGCAACGACTCCGTTGCGTATCCCGGCTCGGGCCGCAGGTGTTCCCAAACCAGTAGAGGAGCGATTGCATACTCCTTCCGGTCTTCCACATACGGCAGCGTGAAAGGGTCGCGTGTGACTCGAGCGTTGTAGTACAGCATGGCGCTCCCAGCGAACAACAGCATCCCTGCGAGCGGAACCATGATCGCGGGCCTGTAGAGTCGAAACAGGGTTCCACTTGATCTCGACCATGCGATGAGGATTCCAATCGAAATCGAAGTGACGACGAGCCCCTCATAGGGTCTTGTGTTGGCGAGCAGAACGAGCCCGAGTCCCAGGATCAGGGCATGCCGGACGTTAGCCTTCTTTGCAAGCCGAGGAATGCTTCCAAAAATGAGCGCTCCGCCGAGCGCAGGAAGAGCGCCTCCCCAATAGCTATTCATCCAATAGCTGAGCAACAACCAACGAACCGCAGCGAGAGCTGTAACGGCCAAAGCCCAGGGAAGTGGAAACCAGCCGGAGAGAGCCCAGAAGATAGCACCACCAAGCAATCCGGCACTCACGACGACGCCCAACCAGGCTTTGCCACTTATCCACATCGCCGCCGCCAGCAGTAGACCTTGGCCCGGCGGGTACATGGACATATAGGTAGGTTGCTGGAGGATGTGTACGCTTTCAAAGTGGTGCCAGGATGGATCAGGTAAATTCGTGACGTGCCCTGCCGCGAATGTCTTGGCCGCGAGAAGATAGCTGAACTCGTCGTGGATGGACGGACGGGGGACGGGCACCAAGGGAAGCAGCAGCAGACGCGCTACGATGATGGCGATAACGATGCCTATCGTTGTCTGCCGGGGCCTGCGAGCTAAGCGGGCGATTAAACCTTCAATCCGGCCGAACCAATGCGAAACGAGCTTCGGAGCGGCGAAGGCAAGAACAAAGACAAACCCGGTCAGTATCGTTTCAACGATCTGACAGAAGTAAGTTGTCGACGCCCAATAACGAAGCATCTTTAATCTTCGTTGTGTTCGGGCGTGGAGGAAAACGTGATGTTAGATCGTGTTGTACTAGTACAGAAATATCTTTTCATAGTGAGTGACTCGTTGAAGCACCCGCTCTACTCTCTCGAGGAACTCTTCTGCCTTCGAACCCAATGAAGCTCTTGATTGCAATCCCAGCCCTGAACGAAGAAGCAAGCATCGAAGCTATTATCGAGCGTTCACTGCAAGCTCGCGGTGAGATTATTTCCCGTTCCCCGATCACACAAGTCGACATCACCGTTGTGAGTGATGGATCAACTGACCGCACCGTTAGTCTAGCGCGTAAGTACACGGATAACATCAAGCTGATCGTCTTTGAAGAGAACCGCGGTTATGGTGCTGCCATCCAACAGGCTTGGCTCGAATCTGACGCAGACCTGCTGGGATTTCTGGATGCCGACGGCACTTGCGACCCGAAGTTTTTCGCGGATCTGGCGCAAGCACTTGTCAAGCAGCGAGCGGACGCTGCTCTCGGTTGCAGGCTGAACCAAAACTCTGAGATGCCGATGATTCGCCGAACCGGCAATATCCTTTTTGCGGGGCTCCTGACCGCGCTTTCCGGCCAATATGTTCGCGACACTGCCAGCGGCATGCGGATCCTCCGACGGGACGCTTACGCTCGCTTGCGCCCGCTGCCGGCAGGCCTTCACTTCACGCCGGCCATGAGCGCGCGCGCCTTGCTCGACTGCAACGCGCAAGTCAAGCTGATTGAAATCGATATGCCGTACCACGAGCGAGTTGGTGATTCCAAACTCAAAGTCGGTAAGGACGGCCTCCGATTCCTGAACGTCATTACCAAAACTGCGATTCAGTATCGGCCGGCTAGAGTCGCTACCATTTTGGGGATTTGTTTTGCGGTTGCAGGAGGAGTTGCCTTGACTCTAGCGCGCCGATCCAGCGGAAACAGCTGAACTGCCCGGAGCTTCAACAAGGTAGAGCACATTATCTCCGTTGCGCGTTTTTACAGATACCGGCCGCCCCGAATCAATCAGCTCCTCCATCAACCAGCTATAAATGCTGGGAAACCCGTATAGCAGAAATCGCGGGTGGCTGGCCGCAAAGGAGCGATAATCTTCAACGTCCAGCGGAGCATAATCCTTCAGTGCCAAGAGTCCGCGCTCGACAGTATCGGTTTCGGTATATTTCAGCGCAAGCGGTACGTCCGCAAGGTAGATGAAGTGTCCGCGGCCCTTGCGGGCTGCCACATGGGACTGTACGAAAAACTCGTGCGGTGAAACCAGCACGAGCGGTAAGCCGGTAGGAAGCGAAGCAAGAAATTCGAAGGTTTGATTTTCATCCGCCTGATTGGCTGCGAATTGCTGGTAGTTTCGAACCGCCAAAACCAGCCAGCATCCAACGGCCGCCGCCGCGAGAACGAATCCAAGCTCACGAGCATAACCGCCAACCGTCGCGAGGGTCCAGGCGAGGAGGATGCTTAAGCCAATCACAGCATAGATGGAATACCGAGGCGTAAAGGCGCCCGTGACGAATTTGGCCAGGAATATCGCTACCGTGGGTATCAGAAGAAAACCAAATGCCAGTCCGAATTCGTGGGCCGGAGGCCTGCCGTCCGGCCTTTCTTCAATCTTCTTGTCGCTGCGCCAGTAGAACGCAAGACCTGAGATCAGAGCGAGCAGCGTGAGGGCGAACGCCGCGGGCGTGAGTAGCCTTTCGTAGAAGCTGATGAGCGATGTCCAATTTGGTTTTGCCCAAAAATGAGAAGAGTAGTTCGACGCTGCTCGAATGGCCGGTAGAGAAAGGAGCAACGGAAGGACGGAGGAGATGATTGCGATGTACATCGCCCAGTCGAATCTTCTTCTCTCGAAGTAGCGGACCAGTTCTGCAAATCCGAACGGAACCAGCAGGAGCACGGCATAATAATGCGAATTCACTGCGCACGCTAAGAAGAGAGCTGTCCCGATGAGAGACAACGGACGCTTCCGGCCCTCCGCAGCGCTTTGCCAGGAAACCATCGCCAGTCCACAGAACCCCATAACAAGGCCATACGGCCGCGCTTCGTACGCGAAATAGTACGCGTCGGTGACTGCCGGAAAGATAAACGCCACAAGAGCATAGGAGGCGGGTACGCGCCTCCGCACGAAGAAAAAGATAGAAGCGCTCATCAGGAGAAAGCCGAGCGTCTCCGGTAAGCGAAGGCTGATCTGGTTCGTGCCAAGTGTCCGGGTAAATAGCCGGACGATGACAAAAAAGAAAAGCGGCAACTGCTCAGCTCCCGTCAACAGTGCGTTCCATACATCGTGCAGACTCGGCTGGCGGGATATGTAGAACGTGAAGAGCTCGTCGTTCGACAAGGGTCTCTTCCAATCAAGAAGAACGTTTACAGCGAAAAATAACAGGCCGAGTAACGCCAGCAGGTACGGCCACCTCTGTTCGACTGCAGCCAGTGCGCCACGAGAGCGGCGCACAACTGTTCTCAGGATTGACACATTCATTTATTAGGGAAGTATTAGCGCCCCAAACTTATGGTGCTAGCGCGATATCACTTCCCTTTGTATCGCGTCCGGCTCTTTCAACCGGGCAGGGCGGTTCCTTTCGGGCAAAGAAGCGTGATTACGATTCGCGGACCGTGTGCGCCAAGCCTTCCAGACGATTCGGAAGAGGGCCATGGCATATTGAGGCGCCACACGCAGCAGGCGAAAGGAAGAGGCTCCCATTTCCGCTGTCCTGTTAATCCAGGAGATTGGAACTTCCTTGATGGCATACCCGGCGACGATCGGTTTCAATCCAGTCTCCACGTTGGCAGCAAAGTGATTCTCTTCGATATCGATACCCTTCAGGACATCAGCGCGCATCAGCTTCAAGTTATTCGAGATATCCCGGACTCGAAGACCCAGCAGCATGTTAAGGAGCAGATGAAAGCCGCGATTGGCCAGAATCTTCGGCAGTGGATAGTTAATCAGAACCGACTCATGCGAAAAGCGGCTACCGATTGCGCCGTCATAGCCTTCCACGATAGCCGCAAACAAATCGCGGAATTCAGGAATAATCTGAACGAAATCACAATCCATGGTGAGGATGTAACGCCCGTGCGCGGCCGCGTAGCCGTCACGCAGCGCTCGACCCACCCCATTCGGCGGCTTGCGATCAATCAAGCGGACGCGCGGGTATTCCACGCTGAGCTGGCGGATCGCGGACGCAGTTCCATCTTTGCTGTTGTCGTTGACCAACAAGATCTCATGGATATAGCGATCGTAGGTCTTCAGGAGAGCATTCACGAGCGGGCGAACATTCATCTCCTCGTTGTGACAAGGGACGACAACCGAAACAGCATCGAACAGTTCGGGATAGTAATCGAGCGAGCACTATCGGGCGGCGTGCTTGTTCATCTCCCGGCTTCTTAGCCCAGATGTATAGCGTTCCGCAGAACTCGCGCACAAAGGGCGTGTGCTCGAGAATGAACGCGATTGCCCGGAGCCAATTGATCAGGAACCGGGGAGTCAGCGCGTGAATGATGTCGTAAGGAATAACCTGAACGTGAGTAAACCCCTGATGAGATGCTTCTCTCATCAGGTCGTACTTGCGCATTCCCACTTGGCAACGCGCATTACCCGCCAGCCGCCCGATCGGCGGCACAATCGTTTTGACGAAGACTTGCGGGTTCCAGTAGTTAGCCTCGAAGAAAAGAAGCTGTCCGCCCGGTTTCAGGAGACGAAAGATAGCATTCAGGTTCTGTGAATACAAAGTGTGGCAAAGAATGGCTGTACCGACGACGTAATCAAATGTTCCTGCCGGTAAGTCTTCCTCCAGGTCCTTAACTTCTACAAAGCTGGTTTGCGCCAGCCTCTTTTCCGTTGCCGCACCGAGGAACTCTTCGTTGAAAACTGCGGCGGTGATCGGGTTTTCTCCCTTGAAGACACCGGCCAGTTTTTCTGTCCATAGACCAGTTCCGGCACCTATCTCCAGAATCGATTCCCCCGGTAACACGTGAAAGCAATGCCGTACAGTAAGGGCTCGCCACAATAGCTTGATCGGGGATGTTTTTGGATAAGCGCTCCAGTATGCTTCCCTGGTGCGTTCCATTTCAGATAGATTTTCGCTTAGAGACAACGATTTCCCCTACTTGACCCTGTAATTATAGCCGCCAAACACGTGTCCCTGAGTAGCCCGCTTCACCGTGAGCGAATAGTACCGGGCGGCTTCCTAGACAAGAAACGCGCCCGGGAAAACCCGGACGCGCCTGCTCTGCAGTACTAATCTTTCCTGTCAACTTGTTCTGTTTTCATGGAATGGAATTGCTCGCACCCAAATTGATGGGTCCGCTGCTTTGGACGACGTTTCCGAAGAAGTCACGCCCGCCCATGTCCCACGCGGCTCCCGATCCAATCGCGGGCGAATTGCCGTTCAATGTAAAGGCAGCCGTGGGTTTTCCAGGAGAGGCGTAGGTAGGAGATTGCAACATCGGATCCGCAAACATGCCGTTCCAATCCTGACCTGTCCAGGTTCTGAATTCGTCCATGTTTTGCGTCACTACAGAACCATACCGCCAGATTGGGAGACCTGAACCCGCCAACCAGTAAAGATTGCGATCCATTCCGATGAAGTTATCCAGGTCCAGCATGGTTGGGGTGGTCGAATACACGATGTTGTTCATGATGAATCTGCCCTGGGATCCAGTAACATTCACGTTCCGCCCTTTGATCCATCCGCCATCGGCGGCCGGATTCCAGTAACCGGTATTGTTATAGATCTGGATGCCGTCGATAGCACCCCCGTCGAAGGTGGTGATGTAGATGTCTCCCTGCTGCGCGACTTCAGATGCTTTGCGTCCGTTGTTCGAGCAGATATTGAACCTGACAATGCTGTTCGAAGTGACCACATTGTGGGCGCCCATGATCGCTACGCAATAACCATCGGCATCGTGAGCGTAGTTGTACTGAATCGTGGTATTGGTTGAACCCCAGTCGATGTCGAATACCCCGCCGTCCCAAGCGTACGAATGCGTCGCGTACCCTTCGTTGTATTGGATGGTCGTGTTGTCGCACTGCCAGCTCCAGATTCCATTCGGCGTGTAACTAACGCCTGACGGTGCCAATCCTGTTTCGAAGACAACATTCTTCTCGATCAGCACATTCTGCGATTGTGCTGCCGTAATGCCATCGCCATACACGTGGTGAGCAACTGAATTGCGGATTACCACGTTCGTCGTCATCGGCGGATTGCTCGGGTATCCGTACCACAGATTGAACCCAACGTGAATGCCGTACCAGAGATTGCTGTTGAACGCGCTGACATTGTCGACAAGCACATCGTCAAACGTCAGATGATCGCCTATCGGAGAGACTACCACCAAACCGCTATCCCAGCGTGGCGTTGTATAGATATCGTGAACCTGCAGATTGCTCAGATGGATGCCATGCAGCACCTTGTAGCTTGCATCACCGCTGACAAAAATGCCGTACTGTTGCCCGCCCGTGATATCGAGAGAGTCGACCGACCAATGCTCTTGATTAAAGAGCCGGAGAGCTTCTTCCTGCCCGCCTCCGTCAATAACCGGAAGCGATCCTGAACCGTAGGCGCCGAGACTAATAGGAGCATCCGAACTACCCGAACCCATCGGCTGAAGTGCGCCCGTGAAGCGGCCGCCGCGAGCGAACAGGACACTATCACCAGGGTTAAGCATCTGTGCGTTGACTCGCGCGGTCGTTGCCCATGCGGCGTCCGTGGATAGCCCTGAATTCGCATCGGACCCGGTCGGGCTCACGTAGTAAGTGAATGGCCCGGTGCTGCTTGGAGTAGCGGTAGGAGCCGGCGCGGTGATCGCAGGGAACAATTGCGAGGACGAAACCACTTCCTTGTCCTGGCTCGGACTTTGCCACCAGAGCTGAAACTGCGACTCGCCTGTGCCTTGGAAATACTCAATCAGGATGTCGTAATCCTTATTAGCCTCCAGGTAAGTCCAGTTCCAGTCCCAGGACGGCGGATGATACGACATATTGTCGATCAAGACCTGGCCGTTAATCGTGACCCGGATTCCATCGTCGGAGAGCGTCATGAATAGATATGTTTCCGAAAACCTGGGTCTGATTTTTCCGGTCCATCGTGCAGAGAAATTGATTGCGCCCGGAATATTATCCGGCGGCGTTTGAATGAAGTCGAAAGCCAAAGTCGAGTCGAGGCGAGTCGTTACTGGCTGGCCCTGAAAATGAGATCCGTTATTGTCAACGAAGTATTCGGCACTAAGGCCTTGTCCGTTGACTGTCAGGAATGCAGACGAGCACAGTAATAGAGTGAGCGATACAAATAAGCGGTTGATTGGACACCTCGGAGGTTCGAAATTGCCGAACTACTCCAAGAGGTGCTCCGCTGCACGAGTAATAAGAGATAAGAACTTTCCGGACGAATGAGTATCCGGCTAAGAAGAGTCCGAAAACGTACCAAGCGAATGAATGCCGGGGCAGAACTGTGATGAAGAATGCGTCTTTAGCTTCAGAAACGTGCGATCAAGTCACGCAATCTCAAGGCATCTCGTGCTGCGTATCCGGAATCATCGTTATCGAAGTAGACGTAGATCGCCCTGAGTTCCTGGCGCCAACTCCTGATTCGCTCTGCCCACTCGCTCAGCGCGCCGTCGTCATAACTGCCTTGATACTTGCCACCCGGGCCGTGCAGGCGGATGTAAGTGATGTCCGCCGTGATCTCAATCGGCGACTGATAGCCCGCAAGATGAAATGGGCAGTAAGCCACATTATGCTTTCGCAGAAGCTGCAATACGTCTGAGGTATTCCACGTGGGATTACGAAATTCGAATGCATAGCGGTGCCAATCAGGAAGAGCATGGAGAAAGGCTTCGAGTCTGGCGAGATTGATCTCCCAATTGGGCGGAAGCTGGAACAGTATCGGGCCCAGCTTATCTCGCAACAGGTCGGCACGGGAAAAGAACTTCTCGAGACCCGCCGCGGGATCGGCCAGCTTCTTCATGTGCGTGAGAAATCGGCTTCCCTTCACGGCGAAGCAGAAGTTCGCAGGTGTCGAACTGTACCAATCCTCGTACAGCGCGTCTCGGGCGGCAGACGGTAAAAGCTGTTGTTGATCTCGACGGTATCGAAGCGCTCCAGATAGTACGCAAGCATCTTCGATGCGGGCCAGCGCTGCGGATAAAACGTGCCTACCCAATGCTTGTAATGCCAGCCGGACGTGCCGATGCGAATCTCCGCCGACATGAATTTCGAGCGGCGTCACTTTCCCGGGATTCTTTGGTAATCGAAGTAGGTCTCGTCGTCCTGGCTAGCGTGGCTGAAGAAGTGCAAAACCTTAGCGTCGGATTTCATGGCGAAGTGAGACGCCATCCAGACACCACCTGGTACCGGCATTTTCTCGAGCTCGAAACGCGTGCCGGGCTCCACTTTGGCCAGGAAACCACCAATTGAGACCGGATGCACAACTTCGGCGACCACTTTCACCCATTGGAAGGTCTTACGGTCGATCCAAAGTTGGCCCCGCATTCCGGGGAGGACTTCGGTTTCCATGTTGGGTGGCTGGTAATCCTTACAAGGGGTTGCATTGAGAGCCCAAACATCGAAACCGCGCAATTTCTGCTGGCCAACCAGAGTGAAGGTAAACGCCTTGGTCAACTGTGCCATCATCTCTGCGTCACGGTGGCGGTCCTGCTCGAATTTTGCAATCCGTTTACGTCTTTGGTCGGCCGACTCAGCGGCTCGTTCTGAAACGGCTTGTTGTTGCTTCTTTTTCTCCTGGGCTTCGGCCGCAGCAGAGAGCGGCTTTCCATTCACCGCGATCAACCGGTAATAGGGCGAGCCATCGATCATCAAGACTTCCGATGTCTTGGTGCCTTTCGGAGTGCGGTCGCGCTCTTTCCAGTTGTAGTAAATGGCAGCTTCGAAGTCTTTTTTATTCGCAATGACCGAGTTGGCTACGATCTTTTCAACGCTGAGTTGTTGCTGGCCCGGTGAAACAACCGGCGCCGCCATGGCAGGCGCGAGCAGCAGCAACCCTCTTAACACGTATCCGTTCCGCAAAGTAGTCATTTGGCACATCCCCGGCTACTTTGTTCGACGCTTTCCGCGTAGAAATGCTAACCAGGAATCACAGAATCGCAGTAACAGGTACTTAGTAGTCTCCCTCGAAGACGGCATTCAGATCGCTAAACGGCACGGCGCCATCAAAGCCTCCGAACGTTCCCTGTTCCCGGATCTCCTTGGCTGCTTTGATGAAACCGGTCCAGGCGGTACGCGCAAGCGAAGAGCCAACACTGATGCGCCGCACGCCCATGTCCGCCAGATCCGCAACTCGTAGACCGGTATTTGAGCTCACAAGCACGTTCACGGGCGTAGGGGCCACAGCGGTCACTATGTCCTGGATCTCCTTCCGGTCCGTCACGCCGGGCGCATAGAGCACGTCTGCTCCGGCTTCGGCATAGGCCGCCAGCCTGCGGAGCGACTCGGCCAACGGGTCTGGGTGATTCACCAGATAGCACTCAGCGCGCGCGGTAAGCAAAACGCCGGAGCCGGTTTCATCTAAAGCCTGCCGGGCTGCCCGGATGCGATCGGCAGCCTGCGGAAGTTCATAGAGCGGCATTGCCGGGTTGCCGGTTGCGTCCTCAATCGATAACCCTGAGACTCCGGTCTGGACGCATAGCTTGACGTTAGCTTTTATTTCTTCGGGACTATCAGCGTATCCGGATTGGAAATCAGCGTTCACGGGAAGTTCGGCGGCTCCCGACGATTTCCGCAATGTGAGCCAGCATTTCGTCACGGCCAACGCCGTTCACTCCATCCGGCAACCCGCGGGAAAAGGCAAACCCGGCGCTGGTAGTCGCAACAGCTTTGAAGCCGAGGAATCGGAGATATTTAGCAGACCCGACGTCCCAGGGATTAGGAATGACAAAGCAACCGCTCGCGTGAAGGCTCGCGAAGGCGGAGCGGTAACTACTGACCGAATCCATGGGAACAAGTGTATCCGCGGAGTGAACGTTTTTGATTCGGTCGGACGTCCAGTTGCTTAGGTACTATGCGCCGCTCTCTCCGTCGGGTATTCGTAGGGCTGTGCGTCTTCGCCCTCCTCGTGTGCCTGGCCACATTCATTGGCTTTCGATATGGGTATGAACCCGGAACGGATAACGTTCTGAGCCGTACCCGTCCCAGTCCCGAAGCTTACGACCTCTGGGGCAGGACGTTCACGCAACAAGAAGCTGCCAAACTGCTCGGAACTCCAGAGGGGAAGACACAACTGTCGCCCGCTAACGGAGCCGTGAAAGTGGACAATGCGGTTCTCGAACTGGGAAGAAAGTCGTTTTACAAGGAGACCTTCGGGAACGAGGTCTTCCTGACCGATGTGGTGGGTATTCTGGATGGCCCACTGCGGCTGAACAACGTCTCTAAAGCGGTTTTGGCGTTGCGAGGCGGATGGACCACCAACTTGCGCGTAGAAGTTCCGGAAACCGTAAAGATTGGAGATCGGACCTTTGAAAAAGGCTCCTACTTCGATACCGGCCTGGATGTTCCGCGCGGTGCTCTCGTCCCGCTTGGAATGACGATTTCTGTTTCCCGCTGGCAGGTTCGTGCGGGCATTACGTGCGCCCTATGCCACGCGACGGTAGATGCCCAGACCGGGAAGGTCATCGAGGGTGCCCCCAACCAGGATTTCAATGCAGGACTTCTGTTGGCGCTGGCGACGAACTCTGCCGCGTACTTCATGCACACCGACGTTGCACCGCTCCGAGACGTACCGGTCGACACATCCCGAACTGTCATCAGCTCGACCGGCGCTCGGGAAGGACTACCCGGTATCCCTGCCCTCGAGAACGCCGTCGACAAAGCTCTCTTGATGTGGCCCCGCGGCAACTTCGATTCGTTAACCGATATGAAGGCCGATCCGACCCAGAATCCGGTCTCGTTCACCTGGGGTAATCACCCCTATGGCTGGAGCGGCAATTTCATGGCGGGACCGTTTCGCGGGCTCAGCTCTCAAAACAACAACGTTCACGCCTTGAACTCGGATTCATTGCTGCTTGCTGATTCCAGCCCGACATTGTTCGACATGGACAAAGAGGTGTACCTGGCGATTCTCCTGCAAAATGCCGCAAACGCCCGTTACCGTTTTGAACCCTCCCGTCCGCAGCGCCCGTCCGAATTTCTGGCGCGATCAACGGACGAAGAGGTGGCCCGGGATTGAACGAAGTAGTGCTGCCGCCCACCTATCCGAAAGGGACTATCATCTCGCCGGACGGCACACTGACCAGTACACCCGGACATCGGTTTTGGGAGCAAAACAATGCCATGGCGGCCTGGCAAGATACGCTTGTCCCTCCCCGCGCCCGCATCGACGCCGATGCCGCAACTCGAGAAGCCGGCAGGCAGGTATTTGAACGCGCAGGCTGCTCGGGCTGCCATTCGGGCCCTTTTCTTAGCAACCATTCGGTTATCCCAACGGACGATATCGGGACGAACTCGGCTCGTTCACTGGCCCTGGCAAAGACCGAGTTGAACTTCACAGCGCCGGTGATTTACACGTTCGACACTCCGGTTCCGCTGCCTTCTCACCCCAAAAGCCTGGCTGTTCCTACCGACGGTCTCGATCCCAAGCAGGTGGATCTTGCGTGGGCTCACAACGGGTCCGGAGGGGGCTATAAGGTTCCTTCTCTGGTAGGGCTTTTCTGGACTGCGCCCTACTTGCATGACGGCGGTGTAGCCGTCGGCAAAAACCCAAGCCAGGCGCTAGGTATCCCAGGGACCGTCGAGGTCAATCAAATGCCCGATCCCTTCAACAGCCTTGAAGGCGCTGGTCGATCGTAACTTGCGCGCCCGCGTTATCGCTGCGAACGAATCTTCTCCCGCGCTGCAGCGCATGAATGTCCAGGGAGTGGGTCACAACTATTGGGTGGATTCGGAGTCAGGCTTTACGGAGGAACAGCAGCGCGCACTCATTCAATTTCTGCTGACTTATGAGCCGGGCTCCTGATGATGGTTAGCGGTACGGTTCGAGGAATTTCAAGAGTTGCTCGTTTACCTCGTCGGGCCGCTCCTCGTGGGGAAGATGGCCGCATCGGGGAATGGAGACGAAACTCAAGTCTTCCGCCATCTCCTTCCAGATCTCACGGAAATTCCACATCTTGCCGCCAATGGAGAAATCCTCGCCCCAAAGCACCAGGGTCGGGCATTGAATCAGGGTTTGCTTATCGGCCTCATCCTGAGCCACATCCTCGCGTCCTGCCCGGTAATCGCTAAACGCACCCCGAAGCGCACCGGGTTGCGAGTACGCTTTTACGTAGACCGCCATCTCTTCCGGCGTAAAGAGTTCAGGGTTATAGCACCAGCTTGAAAAGATATAGCGAAGCCAGATCTCTTCGCGCCCGGTTATCAGCGCTTCCGGCAGGTCGGGAACGTTGTTGAAGATAAAGAACCAGTGGCCGCGTGCCACTTCGGCGTTCATGCGCTCGAAGATGATGCGAGTCGGGATGTTATCGAGCGCTGCGAAACGCGCGACTTTCTCAGGGTGATCTTTTACCAGCCGCGTGCCCACACGTGCTCCGCGATCATGGCCAATGATTGCTGCCTTTGCGAACCCGCAATGCCCCATCAGCGCGACAATGTCGTTCGCCATCGTGCGCTTGTCATATCCGCTTGACGGTTTGCCCGTCTCTCCGTAGCCGCGAAGATCAGGCACGATCAGGCGGTAGCGCGATGCGAGAGCCGGTATCTGATGACGCCAGCAATACCACGTTTCCGGGAAGCCATGCAGCAAAACGACAGGAGGGCCGCTGCCTGCCTCGACCCAGTGCATTTTAAGCTCGCCAATTTCGGCTGTGTGGTGATGGAGGTCCGAGTTCCGGCACGTTGGTTGGTGTGAAAAGAATGGAGGAGAGAACGATCCCGTCCTCCCTCGTCCTTACTTCAGAAAAGCGAGAGCTTACTTCTTGTTCGCAGAGCCCGGTGCCGATTGGCTGGCGTGTGCCTTTGCGACGAGAGGATCGGGCAACGCATAGCCGACGGCCGCCTGCAGCTTGTTCTTAAACGCCCCTGCGACGACGTGGTCTTTCCCTGCCATCAGGGCTTCGAAGCCTTCTTTCGCCACCTCTGCGGGGTCGTCTTTTTCGCTCGCGCCCAGTTTGGTGTCATCAGCTCCCGCTCTGTGGAAGAATTCGGTCTCTGTCGCGCCCGGCATCAGCGCCGTTACTGAAACGCCGGTTTCTTTCAGTTCCTCGCGAAGACTTTGGGACAAAGAACGAACGAAGGCCTTCGTCGCTCCGTAGATTGCTTCATACGGTGTCGGCATGGTTCCGGCAATGGAGGCAGTGAAGAGAATCCGGCCACTACCCCGCGCCACCATGTCTCTTACGATGTACTTGGCGAGATGGACCGTGCCCGTGACGTTAAGAGCAATCATGTTCAACTCTTCCGCCAGATCTGTTTCAACAAAGCGGCCGCTGACACCCACACCTGCGTTAAGAGCGGCTGCGTCGAGGGGACGGCCCGCGGCTTGGATGGCTGAGATCAGTTGATGAACGCCCTCGTGCGATGCCAGATCCGCCTCAATTGCCTGCACTTGAACGCCAAGCTCTCCCTGCAGTTCCTGCGCCGTCGCATTGATGCGATCGCCTGCGGAAACAATCAGGAGGTCAAAGCCGTTTTGCCCAAACTGTTTTGCAAGTTCGTAGCCGATCCCTGCCGAAGCGCCCGTGACGAGCGCAAGCTGTCTGGTGGAATTAGATGATGTAGCCATTTTTCGTCTCCACTTTGAGACGCTGGGCGACCGCGAAATTGATGTCCCGTAATTCTGCGTGCCAGACCCAACGCAGACGCTGAGTACGCCTGTTAAGCGCTATGGCCTCGCAGCTCAATCACGTAATAGCGGGCCGGCACTTTCCCCGTGTTGCGCACCTGATGCATCCGATTTGATGCGTAGAAGATGATCGCGCCCTTTTCCGCAACATCAGTTTTTCCGTCGATGTAGGTTTGGAGTGTACCTTCCAGCAAAATCATGAATTCATCGTGGATGTGCTTGTGCGGCGCGTGCGACTCGACGCCCGGCCCGAGCACGGTTTGATGCATTTCTATCGCAAAACCTGAATGCTCTGTTCCGAAGAAGATACGGCCACCCTTTTTGGGTTGACCATGTAAATCGGTGCTCTGATCAGGGTGATAAACCTTGGATTCCAGAGTGACCGGATGATCCTGATCCTGGGCCTGGCCCTGAGCCGCCAACAAGGGAAGAAGAAGGTGAAGCTCTCTGCGCGAAAGATCCATATGGCTCTTTAGCCTATCTTGTCAGAATTGATGAACTCGCACCTCGCTAACCTTTGCTCGCGACCGGTACCGCAGGCTGCGCCGGAGACGCTTACTGAGCAGCCTATGTCATTCGCCACTCTGGAAGGCCCTCCGCCCGTGCGGCGCTCCAGATACAGCGGAATGACCTCCCGCGGCGGCGTCGGGTGGCTTGCAGATAGGAGTCGCCTCTCCTGTCCGCACGATTCCAGTAGAACTGCGTCAAGCCCGTTCCGGCAGTTTTCCAGTTTCCATCGGTCATAAACGAACCAGCGACATTGACGACAATCGAAACGATTCCTACCAGGGTTGCCATAGCTCTTACCGCCTTCACTCACATATGCGGAAATCGGTGGCGTTTTAGCTCACCCAATTAGCCGATCGAGTGAGCCGGTCGCGCGCTCACGTTAGGCTTACGTAGTGAACCTTACTTCCGGCCAGGCGTTGCTGATCCGTCCTGCCAATCGCGGAGACGTCCGCCTGGTAGTTCAGTTCGATCCGCGAGTTAGCGGAGTATGAGCGGGAGCCCCAATCGGCAATCGCTACAGAGGAGGACCTGCTTCGAGATGGATTCGATACGCCGACGCCGCTCTTCCAATGCCTGATCGCTGAGTGGAATGGCGAACCTGCCGGCTTTGCGCTTTTCTTCAGCAACTACTCAACCTGGCATGGAAGGCCCGGCATTCACCTGGAGGATCTATTCGTTCGCCCACATGTCAGGGGACTCGGGATCGGTAAGGCTTGTTCCGGGCGGTGGCGTGCGAAGCTACGGTCGAGGGTTGCACGCGGTTGAACTGGCATGTCCTCGATTGGAACCAACCCGCAATCGACTTCTACGAACATCTGGGCGCAAGGATTCTGAACGAGTGGCGCATCTGCCGGGTCAGTCACGAGGCGATCACGTCTCTCGCCAACGAGACTGAGATAGAAGCGCTACTCCCGACCTGCGATTCTCATTTGGCGGAGTTGCTTTTCTGAACGGAGGACAGGTCGTAATCGCCGGAATCGTACACGTTTACGGTTGCCTGAATCTTGTCCCCACATGCAGCGCATCGAAATCTTTCCGGGACGGTACCGGATAATCCATTCGCATTGCTTCCATATAGCCGGGAATGGCTGAGCCATCTAGCGACACAGTCTGGTTCTTCGGGTCCAGAGCCAATACTCGCCCACTGAGGGGATAATGGCGTGACGCGCCTTTCGACTCAGGCTTGCTAGCTGCAACCGATCTCGGTTGCGAGGAGGAAGCAAATAAAGATGAACTGACGTACCATGCTTTCCTTTCAACCTTACCGTTTCCCGCGAAAAATCCGCCGGGAATGCCGGGAAAGGAATCATGCAGGAGAAAAGCGTTCTACAATGAGAGCGTCGTCTATGAAGGAGACTCGATGCTGAGATCCATTGGCCCAACTGAACTGCTCGTCATAATCATCGTTATTGTTCTGCTATTCGGTGGAAAGAAAATACCGGAACTGGCCAAGGGCTTGGGTGAGGGGATTCGGCACTTCAAAGGCGCCATCAAGAACGAGGAAGAAGAGGCGGCAGAGAAAAACAAGAAGCAGGTGTAGACGGCGTTGGCCGCCACTCATTGATGGCAGCCATCCGCGCGCAAGATCTACTTCGAGCTACTTCGTTTTCTTAGGCGGCACAATCGCGTCTTTGACGGATTTCGCCACCCGGAATTTCACAACCTTCTTAGCCGGAATCTTGATCGCTTCACCGGTCGCAGGATTGCGGCCCGTTCTCGCCTTACGATCCGCCCGAACTAATCTGCCGATACCAGGCAGGATGAAGACGCCGTTTTTCTTTGTCTCGCGAACCGCGAGCTCGGCGAGTGTCTCGACGAATTGCTTTGCGACTCGATTGTTGATACCTGTCGTTTCCGCGAGTTCTCTTACGATCGCGGTTTGTGTCATGCGTTTTGCTTCAGCCAACTAAAAACCTCCTCAAAATAAAAGTGCAGTAGAAGATCGCTCCTCCGAAACATGCTGTAGATCTGATTCAAAACACAAAGTCCACAAAATGTTTTGAGCTCTTCTTTGGTCAACTCGATCATACGGAAGTGAGCTTGTCTTGTAAAGCGAAAATCCTAAAAAATAGGGCATTTTCGTGCATTCTTCACAAGGAGCTTCGTTTTTCCTGCGAAAAAACGGGCTTCTTACGTCTTTCGACTCCTGTGACGGTAGAGTTTGTTCCACTTTTCCAAGTTTTTCCTTTCGAAATTGGCGGGCCGAACGAGGAATGCGCGGCGTTTTACTATCATGATTCTCATGGGCACTGCGGGCCATAAGACCTGCAGTCAGCCCAATCCAGCCCGGGTGGCGAAATCGGCAGACGCAAAGGACTTAAAATCCTTTTTCGCGCAAGCGGAGTGCGGGTTCAAGTCCCGCCCCGGGCACCAGCAATTCCGTTTTTAGTCTTTAAGCGTCGATGCTTCCATGTAGCCGTCGACAATGTTGGTTAGCAGTTCTCAGCACTGATCTGAACAGGCTGTATGTGGCGCCTCAATGCTTGCAATGCGTGTGAGCCATCGGTACCTTGCATTGGGATCAGATTGAACAAACCGAGAACCAGGTTCATTTGTGCAAAGTTTCGCTCTATGTTCCAAAACAGGATACTCATGACGAGATTCGATATGGGACCGGCAAGTGCGATGCATGCGCACGGCGAGCGGAGTGCCGGGCTCGCGCACAATGAAGGGTCCGCGCCAGGTAATGCCAATTCGTTTCACGCGTATCCCGAATACGGTTGCTACGTAAATGTGAGCAGCCTCATGAATCAGAACTGTGAACAGTGCTACAACGGCGAAGCGGACTGCAATCAAAATGACGACGGTGAACAGAACCATGCCGACTCTCTACCCTAGGAGACGCTCGCCTCCGCAGGATTTATCTTTGTTTGGCGTCCCAGCGGTACTGCCTTAAACAACGACAAAGGATTTAGGGGCGATCTTTAATTGCTGGTGCGTTCACGCTCTGCTCTTTGGGTATAACAAGAGACCTAAAGCAAAACAGATTGCAACAATGGCAACGTAAAACGCCGTCGGATAGTACTGGTGAACACAGGGCACAACCGAGCTGTCGAGTGGACAAACGCCCACATGGGTTCCGATCTGGCTATTGGAGAGCACGACTACCGGCCGACTTAGCCGCATACTCAATGGCCGCTTGAGCGTGTGCGACTTTCGTCAAAGAGCCGGCGGAGAGGCTAGTCAGAACGACACGTAACAGAGTCATTTCAGCAACAGCGGTCTTGGACTGAAAGTCTAATACAACTCAGACGGAGGGTCACCCGGGGGAAGGTACTGGGAACAACTCCGAACAGGAACTAAACTATTGTGCAGACCGCGAGTAAGTATCGGAGCAGCCTGAGAAGCTAGCGCGTCGTCGCAATCCGGTCTGTTCGAGCAGGACAGTGTACGCGATGTACACTCCCAACCCTAATAGGAGAAATGCCACCAGGAGCGCTCCGAAAAACGTGAACAGCCGATCCAGCATCTCTGTACTCTTCGGCGATTCTGAACGCCCAAACAGGATTTTTGCTGCGAAGAGAGTACTATGGCATTGCCGGCGCTATTTCGTATGCTCCAGCTCGATGCGTAGACGGGACCCGCAAATCCGGCATTGAAAGCGCTCCTTCTTGGCCGGTAGCTCCTGATTCGTAAAGCACTGCCAGCAACGAACCTCTAAGCGTCTCTTCTGTCCTCACCGCCGCCGGTACGCGGCGGGTGCCCATATTCTCTCGTCCGTGTACAAGCTGTGTATCTCCCTTGTGATCTAGATCGGCAACTTTGAGCTTCTGAAAGGAGCTTGGAATGCTATCCCAAATATCCAAGTGAGGAAAGCGCAGAGAATCTCTCCGGCGCCATTTGATCGTTAGCCGGAGCTTAAGCAAGTGAGGCCCATGGCACTCTGGAGCTTGGAAAAGCGAAGAAGCCAAGCAGCGCTTGACTGGGTTGTATTCTTCCTGTCCGATGTCGAGACGGGCGTCGGACCTTTCATGGCCGGCTATCTCACGGCTATCCAGCATTGGAATCCCGAACAGATCGGGATCGTGATTGCCGGCCAGAAGATTGCGTCCGTCATTACACAGGCATTGACCGGCTGGATTATCGACCGAACAACCTACAAGCGCTGGATTATGGCTGGTGTCGCTCTGGGGATTAGCTTTGGATCCCTGTTCGTCGTCTTGGCCCCGGGCGTTCTCTTTCAATTGCTCAACCAAGTCGGCATTGGCGCAGCCACTTCCATTGCGACGCTGACGGTTTCTGCTCTATCGCTTGGACTGGTTGGGCGTGATGCCCTTAGCCGGCGAATAGGACGGAATGGTGCCTTCAGCCATGCTGGCAACATGCTCACTGCATCGCTGGCGGGCTATGCCGGCTTTCGTATCGGGCAGCAGTGGATCTTTTACTGTGCGGCTGCGCTAGGCATGGCTTGCTCCCTTGCGGCGCTTGCGATTCGCGAGACCGATATCGATCATGCGGTTGCCAGGGAAGCGCCGGGCCCCGAACAGTCCGGCGATGGAGCCGCCTTGAAGGCTTCTAAGCTCTTGAAGAGCCCGGCTGTACTGGTTTTCGCGCTGGCCGTCCTGCTGTTCCACCTCACTAACTCCGCATTGCTGCCGCTCGCGGGCGAAGAGATTTCTCAGGACAGGGGCAAATCCGCCCCAATTTATCTGACCGCCTGCATCGTTCTGCCTCAGCTTGTCATGATTCCAGTCTCCTGGCTCACAGGTTGGACTGCGAATCGAATCGGCCGCAGATTCCTCTTTGCAATTGCTTTCGGCGCTCTCGTTTTGCGAGGCGTGCTGTTTGCTGTTTCGGCAGATCCGAATTTCATTGTGGCCGTTGAGATCCTCGACGGCATTGGAACCGGGATCTCGGGTGTCATCACGGTTCTGATTGTTGCCGACCTGGCAAAGGGCAGTGGACGCTTCAATGCTCTCGGTGGGATGATGCAATCCGCTTTAGGCGTGGGAGCGTTTCTCGGCAACCTGCTTGCGGGTGCAGCGGCTAAACGCCTGGGATTCCCGCCGGTTTTTTGCGGATTGGCGGCAGTTGCCGCGCTGGGTCTGCTTGTGTTCCTGTTCGCAATGCCTGAGACTAAGTCGACAGCGGCAGGAAGCACTTAGCGCGATCCAACCTGGCCTGGCGATCCGGGAGACCGTTGTAGCCGCCATTGATTAATTTCGTTACGCCATGGATGTCATCCGCATCGGCCAGCGTATTCAATCCGTGTTTCGTCCAAAACCAGCAGGAAACATCGACGGCAAGCTCCGGATCGCTCGCAATCAGATCGTAATTCGCGGGCGATAACGAAGTCGCGTCCCTTGTGACGGCCATACGCGGCATAGTTAAACCGCCCGTTATCTGAATGAGTCCCCGACCCTTAAATTTCGGTCCATCTCCCGGGCTTGTATTCCCCAGATCCGCGCGTCCTTCGTACGCTGTACCGGAGGCAAGCTCTTCGGAATAACGCAAGTCACAACTCTCGTGTCCGAGTTGAGCAAGAAAATGTGCCTTGCGTACCGGAGCGTCGATTCCATTTCGATCCATTCCGTCAGCAAGCGGTTGGAAGTAACGGCTGATTGCGGAAGGGCTTGCATCCGGCATCATAGCGCCCAGAACTGCTTCTGAGAATTGGGACGGCAGGGCTTTCCTTAACGCGCCCAGCGTCTCGCTGTCCGGGTCGATCCTTGCGCTAGGGTTCAACAAACCCTGGACATTCTGCTGGAAATGGGCGATCGCGTCGGTTGTGGCCGGTCCGATACATCCGTCAGCCTTCAATTGGCTGAGCGGAGCTAATCGGTGAAGGTTGAAATTGATTAGCGATTGAACGATTCTCACGTCACTCTGCTGGTTGATGCCGTTTTTTCCGACTGATTGCGAGATATACATGCTGCGCTTGCGGGTGCTTTCGCTTCCCAGCTTTTCCGAAGCCGACGTGCGTAAGAACCCGATGTGAGTGGAGCATGTTTGCGTCCCGCATAGTATCTGCCATCCAACTCTGGTGTCCGCAGTGCGCACGAACAAACGAGTTAAGCCCTCCCGAGGCATTTTTGCATTCGTTGTGACTCCGTGAAGGGTGATGGCGCAGCGCTCGCTCGAACGTGTGGAAATACGTCGGGGCCGAATTTCCCATACAATGGTCCGCTGAAAGGTAGTCCCCAGATGCAATCCTCGTCCGCCGGATCTGAGCAGCTCAAAGCCATGATGCGCAGTACCTGGATGGCTGGTGATTTCGGCCGGATTGCACGGTATGCTGCGCCCGAAGCTGAAGCTTTCGTTCAGCGGCTTCCGATCGAACCTGGGATGCGAGTGCTAGATGTGGCCTGCGGAACAGGCAATCTCGCCATTCCGGCAGCTCACCGCCGCGCGGAAGTCACCGGGGTAGATATCGCTCCAAACCTGTTAGCGCAGGCTCGGGAAAGAGCTGAGGAGGAACAGGTTCGCGCGACTTTCGACGAGGGGGATGCGGAACAGCTTCCTTATGCCGACGGGCAATTCGATGTTGTGATGAGCATGTTCGGCGCCATGTTCGCTCCGCGTCCGGATCGTGTTGCTGCGGAGTTGCTTCGCGTCTGCCGAAAGGGTGGCACGATCGCAATGGCAAACTGGAGCCCGGATGGATTTGCAGCGGAACTATTTGGCTTAGCTTCGCGCTACATGCCACCTCCGGAAGGCTTGACTCCACCGGTGTTGTGGGGCGACGAGGCCATTGTCCGCCAGCGGTTCGGGAGTGGCGTGGCGAGCCTTAAGATGGAGCGCCGGCCGTTCGCTATGAGATTCCCGTTTCCGCCCCGAGACACCGTTCAGTTGTTTCGTGAATACTTCGGGCCCACGCGTGTCACTTATTCGAGACTCGACGAGGCTGCGCAAACCGCCTACACGCAAGACCTTGAGCGATTGTGGGAAGAACGAAACCAGGCGGAGGACGGAACAACATTCGTCCCTAATGAATATCTGGAGGTCGTTGCCACGAAAGCCTGAGGGGAATTTATAATCGGGTCTGCCATGATCCGAACGGCCGCCCGCTCTTTTTTCTCCAGATCCAGAAACGTTCTTTCTCTTGTATTGAGCGCACTGCTTTGCGCCGTTGTTGCCCTCGGGCAGAGAACGCAAGAGCAGGGACGTTCTATCGGATCTGTGACGGTGACGGGCAATCTTATCAACCTGGAGTTGAATGAGGGTGTTCTGGGTAGCCAGCATCTCTTCGATCTTGGCCACCGCACCCTGCGCTTCACTCCCGAACAATCGGGATATCGGGTTGAGAATCTTCCGCTTCAATGGGACGGCGAGTTCGGCGCAGAACAGAGAGACCCGCAAGTAAATCTTCATCAGTTTTCGTTTCCCTTCTCCGGTCGGACCTGGAACTCGCTTTTCGTAAACACAACAGGAACGATTACCTTCGGAGCGCCCCAATCCGGACCAGGCGGGCGGAACGCTGGATTTGGTTTGGCTCGTTTCGATCAGTTAAGCGAAGGCGCTGCGACGCTGATCAACACAGCGCCTGCCATCAGTGTCTTTCTCAAACCGCGCATGTCAGGCATTCGTTACGTGAAAGAGTTGCCTGATCGCATCGTTGTCACGTGGAGTTTAAGCGAGCCTGTTGGTGGTATTCAAGACTTCACCTGGACACCAACCACCAATCGTTTTCAGGCTGTTTTGCACAAGGATGGAAGCATTGAGCTTTGTTACGAGGATATTGCCGCACGAGATGCAATCGTCGGCCTCTACCCGCTTGTGAAAACCGGCAGCGAAAAACCACTCGCGACCTTAGCAAGCGAGGAGAACGCATCAATTCCAGCCAATCTCGATCTTCGAAGCGTCAAGGTTTCGGCCGTCGACGGGTTTTTCCTGAAGATTACATTTGAGACCCGTGGTCCGGTGTTGCCCGAAGGCGATCCGGGGTTGGCAGGAATCGCCTATCGCGTTTATCTGGATGGGGATTCCGAAGCTGCAAAGAGCGCGGGAAGCACCGGCGCCGTATGGACAATGCGCGGCTTTGGTGCTCAGTCACGAGGCAATCGCGGAGGCCTTCCGGCGCGTTATGTCGCATCCGGCCCTGGTGTGTCTCGCGATAGCGTCAATGTGTCGGGTAACACGATTTCGATTAGGGGCATTTTGCCGCCTGCGCTTAAGGATGCCCGGCAGTTAACTGTGCGCGCCGAGACGGCCGGGGCGACAGCAACGGCAGCGCTTGATGCTATTCCAGCGACTCCGGTCAAGCTAAGCGGCATCCGGAGCCCTGAAGTGGATCTTTCGTCGCTATCGCCGAAGGAAGGTCCGCTTGCGATCGTCTATGAATCGTTCCACTATGTCGCATTGCCCAATCCGAGAGATCTGACCTGTTCTGCCATTCAGGCGCTGGGTGACAAGTTTGATTTCCTGGCTTATTACTCCGACTTCCGAGTTGACAATCAAGAAGCAGGCACTCCCAGCACCGGGCCGCTTGGCGGTAGCGTAACCGGGATCGGCGCTCCCATGGGCCGGCCCGAGACTTATTGCAGCAGTGGACGCTTTCAGTGGCAGTTTGTGCAGCCTGTCTACATCGGTTCCAATCAGGGACAGGAACGTTCGTCCGACGGCAAGATGACCAACTACGATCTCGCCATGTCCCAGATCGGCCACGAAATGGGCCACCGCTGGTCGGCTTTCGTTTCCGCGAAAATAGGGAACGAAACGATCCCACTCGGTCCCACGCATTGGGCGAAAGGCTTACAGGCGCCCGTAGCCTTTCCTTACAAAAGACCAACCGAAGCTTCTGCCATGGGCGGCGGCGTCTGGCAGGACAACTACGATGGAACGTTTACGCAATTGGACGACGATTATTACGTTCCCCCGACTGGCTGGTCTCACCTTGACCTCTACCTGATGGGAATGATCACTCCCGCGGAAGTGCCCGACTTCTTCATCCTCAGGAACCTGTCACCTGCAGGGAAGGATACAAACGGACACGCTATCTACAAAGGGGATCGAATAAAAGTCACGATCAATGATGTGATTGCGGCAGAGGGTGCGCGCACGCCGGCTTCCGATCGAGCACAGAAGGCGTTCAATACGGGTATCGTTACTGTTGTGATGCACGGCTCAAAGCCGAGCCAAGAATTATCCGAGCGGGCAAACGCCATCCGGGAGAGATGGATGGAATATTGGTCCATCACAACCGGACGGCGCTCAACCATGACCACAAATCCGCAGTAAGAGCGTCCTAAAATCTGAACTTCAGTGCAAACTGCATGTCGCGGGGACTGTTAATCGTCGACGAGACGATTCCGAAGGTCTGAGATCCTACCGTCGTTCCGGGGACTCCGAAAATGGGCGTGTTGAACACGTTGTAGACTTCCCAACGCAGTTGAGCCGTTACCGCATGCTCCACAATGTGGAAGCCGAAGTTCTTCACGAGAACGGCGTCGATGTTCCGCTGAAAGTCGGTGCGCACATCCGGTAAAACAGGCCCGACATTGCCGAAACTGAAGGCCGGCGCCACGGTGAAAACGTTGGTGTTGAACCAGGCATTCACGGTGGGCGTGTCGAGCTTGGCGCTCTGGCCGTTGTTAACGGACGGACGGCTCACTGAAATGGGTATTCCACTCTGGAGATTAATAATCGGATCGAAGTTCCAGTCGCCCAGGATCGCGTTCACGAGCGGATTCCAGTTCTTCCCATACTGACGATCGTGTCCGAACGGTATAGACCAGACGCCGCTCAGCCGGATCATGTGGCGCACGTCAAAGCCGGATAGCCCTCGCTCAAGTCCACGATTATAGATATCGAGGGGCGTTCGTACGTCATCGATCGCTTTGGCCCAGGTATAGGAACCGAGGAATGTCAGGGTGGAAGAGAGCCGCTTCTCCGCTTGTGCCGTAAAGGCATGGTAATTCGAGTTTCCAGTCGGCGAGTAGACTTGCTGCACCCCCGTGTATTGCGGAAATGGCAGCAACGATTGCTGAAGAGAGATCGTCGGACCGGCGAACGCGCCACCCAGATTCAGAGCTGCGAACGGGTTCGCCACGGTTGACGTCAGCCTTGAGCCGAGCGCCAGGTACTGATTGGGAAGCTGGTCGATGTTCCAGGTGTTAGGCAGCTTCTGGCCCTTGTTGCCCCAATAGTGAAGATCGAGAACAACACCCGCGCCCAACTCACGCTGAAAACCCAAGCTCCAGAGCTGGACGTAAGCATTCTTGAATCCGTAGATCGGAGCCGTTAGGGACTGGCCAACGTTGACCAGCGGGTTACGATCGTTGAGCGGCGGAAGAACACCACCGGGATACGGGTTGCTGAGCGTGTTGGTTGGGATTACGCCGTCGACGGACGCAAGCATCGTGGTTGTACGCACAGCTTCCACCGCTCCGCCGTTTGTGCCGGAAACGATGCGAGGCACAAAGAAAATACCGTATCCTCCGCGAATGACGGTTTTGCTGTCTGCGCTGTAGGCAAAACCAAACCGAGGCCCGAAGTCGCGCCAATCGGTGGACTGCTGGTTCTGCGGGTTTCCCTGGCCCACCCACGAGAGAACGCCTTTGAGGTTCGCGTACGCAGGATTGGTGGATAGCGCACCAAGCGGGTTGATCGCGTCCGGGTTGAAGTACGCCAGTCGATTGTATTTTTCGCGGTCGCCAATCTGTATGTCCCACCGAAGTCCGATGTTCAGCGTAAGCCGATCCGTGATTCGCCAGTCGTCTTGAATGTAAGCGCCGTAGTAGAGCGCCTGGGTCGAGATATTGTTGATGCGATTCACGTTTCCGCTCGCGGGATCGCCGAGCAGGAACGATGCGAAGCCGAAGCCGGAGGTCGGGCTGGCTGTTAAGGCGTTCGGACCTTGCGTGTATCCACGCGTAAAACCGAATGTGCCGGAAGGATTGGCATTCTGCCCCTCGTTGAAGTCAATCACGCGCCAGTCGCCTCCAAACTTCAAGCTGTGCTTACCCGCCTGATAGCTGACACTGCCCAGAGTCGAGAAGATGTTGCGCGGTTGCGCGGAAACGATCGCGTCGGAACCATTGCCGCTGCCACCGCTACCGTTTGAGGTGCCCGTAACATCCGCGATGTTGAAAATCGGGAACTGATTCGCCACTACGCCCGTGTAATAAGCGGGCAACTTGAGCGCACTTAAATCGAAGCCTTGAGAGAGGCCATACTGAACGCCTAACGCACGGCTAAACGAAAATTGCAGGTCGGCGATGAGTGCCGGTGTAAACACGTGCGTCAAGTCGATCATGGCTTGAGTGAAATGATCGTTCACCGACCGTCCACCCCCAATGGGCGGCGGCATCGAGCCGGGCTGCAGCCGCGTATCCTGTTGCCGCGAGAAACGTCCGAATAGACGCGTATTCTCCGAGATGTTCAGATCGGACCGGATATCGTACTTGTCGCTGTTGGTAATGGATTGCGACGAATAAACGTAGTTGTTCTGGTTGCTGATGGCAGTTCCGGGCGTATTCGGGAGCGGATACAGCGCCACCGTTGCAGCCGAAACGGGGTCGATACGATTCGACGGAACAACGTTACCGGCGAATGGCGACCGCTGTCGAGTTCCATTCGCGAGCGTCACGGTCGAAAGCGGATCGTAGATCTGGATGAGTTGACCGTTAGTCGCGAGCGTCTGTGAAAAGTTGCCGCTGCGCTGCAGCGCAGTCGGTACAGTGGAGATTCTCGTCTGAGGATAGCCCTGTCGCAGACCCTCGTAATCGCCAAAGAAGAACCACTTGTTCTTGATGATGGGCCCGCCAACATTGGCTCCGAGCTGGTGCCGTTTGAAGGAGGGTAGCGACACGCCGGAGCGGTTGTTAAAAAAGTTATTCGCGTCGAAGATGCTGTGACGCTCGAACCCATAAGCAACGCCATGCAGAGCATTCGTTCCCGCCTTTGTCACCAGGTTGACGACGCCGCCCGAAGTTCGGCCGAACTGTGCATCATAGCTATTGGCCTGAACCTTAAACTCCTGCACAGAATCGACCGGCGGTTCAACTACGCTGAGACCTCGATCGCCTGTGGTGTCGGGAGCGCCGTCGATGAGCACTTCCTGGAAACCGGAGCGCCCGCCGCCAACATTGAAGTCCGATTTATAAAAGCCGCGACCTACGTCGGTACCGCCGCCATTGCCGAAATTACCGCCAAAGGTCACGCCCGGCGTAAGACCGACTAGCGCAAGCGGATCCCGGACGTTCAACGGCAGGTTTTCGATACTGCGCGTCGTGACGACCTGGCCGACTGTCGCGTTCACCGTATCAAGAGGCGGAGGCGCATCGTTCACCGTGATCTGCTCCGTGGTTTGGCCCGGCTGCATATCGGGATTCATCTCTAAGGTCTGGTTCACCTGCAGCGTGAGTTCGCTCTGTTCGAATCGCTTGAATCCTGCTACGGAGCAAGTGAGCCGGTACTGCCCCGGCTTCAGGCCGTTGAAGCGGTACACACCCGCCTCGTTGCTCGTTGTGTTCAATGCCGTTCCCGTCGCAATTTCTGTCGCCGTCAATTGCGCACCGGGCACGACGCCGCCCGATGGATCTTTTACCGTCCCCGTAATGGAAGCTTGAAAGCTCTGCGACCAGCCTGGATGATTCGAAAGGAATACCAGTGCGATCGAGGCGCAAAGGATGAGCTTGAGTTGTGTCATGAAGAACCTTTCTGAGAATCCTGCTACTTCGGGGCGGAAAGAATCTGTTTTCGATCTCGCAGCTCTTTCTGTAGATCCGCGAGATCGATCTGATGCACGGGACGACTGCTCTTAATGGCGAGCGCTGCGGCCACGCCCGCACTTTCACCGGTAATCATGTAATTCGCCTCCATGCGGAATGAGGCGTAGGCGATCGTAGAGGCCGAAACCGTGGCTGTCACGAGCAGGTTCGAGCATTGCTCTTGCCGGGGAAGAAGCGCCCGATACGGAATCTGCCAGGGCTCGACCGGCATGCTCAGGTAGCCTTCCGTAAATACCTGATCGACGACTTTGGGGAATTGGTAAACCTTGTGGGTCAACCACTGCACTTCGCGGATATCGATGTTGTATCCGGCCATACCGATGGCGTCATACTTTTCGCGGTATTCCTCAAGGTCGTGCTGGGTCAGAACATACTCGCCCAACATACGGCGGCCCTCGCGAATGTACAGTTGATGAGGCCAGTGGCCCGTATCAGGGAACTCGTCCTTCGGAAGATTCCAATGGCGCGCTTCGGATCGAAGTTGCTCCGGAACGCTCCCGTCATTCTGGAGAAAATAAAGCAGACCTTGCGCCCAGGTCAGGTGTTCATCCCAGATCTGTTTCCGGCGCTCGTACGTAGCCTCGGGATACTCCCAACTGGCGCCCAAAAGATCGGTTGAGACAGGTCCCGTGCTGTTTATGTCGGCTTTGCCGTTCGGGATTTTCACGATCCCAATGAAATCCCGAAGACCCAGTGCCCCTTTTCCGCTCTCGATGTAGCGGCGGACCATCTCAAAGCGCGACGGGCTGTACCCGGATGGCGGTTGGATAGGCAAGCTATTGCCCGGGACCTCTGTCAGGCAGAGACGAAAGCAGTAAGACTGGAAATGGCCGTCGCCCGATCCAGTCGGCGCGACCTTCTCCTGTGGCACCAGGTACGGAAGCAGCCGCGCGTTTTCAGTCGGGGACAAACTTGTACCGATCACGGGATAAACAAACTGGTGTCTCCCCGGCAGCAGGTCCTGCCGTCCTGCCAGCGACTCGTTATACTTTTCGACGCCTTCGCGGCCAACGGTATACGACACGCCAGCCGCTTTCATGAGGTCGCCCTCGTAGCCGGCGTCGACAAAAATCTTTGCTGAGAATGAATCTCCGGTTTGCGTTTTCAAAGACTGGATGCGTGAGCCAGATCTCACGACGCTGGCAACACGGGTACGCAGGAAAGTCTGAACCCGAGCCGTCGAGAGCATCTCGCCGAAGGTTTGCTCCGCAACGTGAGGTTCGAATGCCCAGCCGACCGGCTTCCCGTAGTGCCGGCCCAGTGCCGCGAAGAACTGTCGGGTCAACCCACCCACGAGTTCTTCCTGCCGGTCCACGTCGCTGTTGCTCAGACCCCCGGACACCATGCCGCCGATGTGGGTCCCGGGTTCTAACAGAGCAACATTCAGCCCGTGCTGGGCGGCCGCTATCGCGGCCATTGCTCCGCCGGCGGTGCCTCCATAAACAACCACGTCAAAGGAACGCTCGGTCCCAAAGAGGGGAAGAACCCCAAGCAGAATAGCGAAAATCGCGACCCTCAGCATTCGTTCCCTTACGGTACTCGCGAATAGGGGGCGAACGGAACGCTCATAACGGCTTGTAACGGGCTCGTAACGGGGCATATACTCGAGGAAGTCTCGAAACTGGTGAGTTCGTGAGTCCAACCTCCGCAGAGCGTCCGGACCTTCTTCCGCCGGCGCGCAAATTGGAAGTGGAGGAGCAGCTTCTCCGCATTACCAAGAGTGCTGCCTTTAGCGCCAGCCCCCGCTGCCAGCAATTGCTGATGTATGTGGTGAGACAGTCGATCGCGGGATCGTACGAGCTCTTAAAAGAGCGAGTTGTAGGAGCCGAAGTCTTCGGCCGGGACGCCGCCTATGACACGGGCGGAGATTCCATCGTGCGAGTCCGGGCGAATGATCTGCGCAAGCGTCTGGCTCAGTATTACGACGGTGCTCCCGGGCGCGATCGTGAAATACGTATCCATCTGCCGACGGGTTCTTACGTTCCGGAGTTTTCTTTTCCGTCGGCTGCGCCCGATGCGCAGACCGCCGCTGCCGGCTTTAGAGCTCCAGTGGATCTCAACGCGCAAACGATCGAGCCGAGGCGAACGCCCTGGCGGCGTGTTTGGCTAGCTCTGGCTGCTGTCCTTGTAATCGGTGCAGTTTCGGCTGCGCTCTATCGCTCGAGACCGCTTTCTCCCACCGATAAATTCTGGTCTCCCTTCCTCACAAACTCGCAGCCGGTGCTGTTCTGCCTGGGACACGCCCAGGTGTTTACGTTGTCGTCGCGCTTTCGCGAAGAGTACTTCCGGAAACATCCACCTTCTGCCGAACCAGAGCCGCGTAGCGTGCAATTCCAGCCGGGCGATAATGTGGCCGGTGAGGATCTGGTTTCCGTTCAGGGCCAGTTTGTCGGTGTCGGCGGCGCGCAATCCGTGCAGATGCTGTCAAGCTTCCTTGCAGCGCGAGGCAAGTCATCGACGCTGAGGATCGGCAGCGATCTTTCGTTCGCGGATCTTCGAACCTATCCCACGGTCCTGATTGGAGCGTTTTCGAACCGTTGGACATTACAGCTCAATCGCGATCTTCGCTTTCACTTCGACGAGAGCACAGGCGAGCAAATTCTCGATCGGCAGCATCCGGGAACCGCGTGGAAACTGGAGCGGGATGGAAAGGGGCGCGAACTGGTGGATTATGCCGTGGTCACGCGCCTCTTGCATTCCGAAACCGGGCAAGTCGTCGTGGAGGCGTCTGGCATTACCCAGTACGGATGCCGCGCGGCAGGAGAGCTGATTGCCTCTAACGCGCTTCTCGAGAAGAGTCTCGCCGGCGCTCCGAAGGGATGGGAAGGCAAGAACCTACAAATGGTCTTGCGTTCGAAGATTGTTGGCATGACCGCCGGAGCTCCAGAGGTATTATCCACTTACTTCTGGTAAGCGGATCCGCTGGCGACCCTAAACATTCCTGGGGAGCCGCCGGTTCAATTCATGCGCTATGTTGTCGACCGCGGTCACGTTGCTGAGTTCGGTCACTTCGAAATCCCGCTCCGCTTCTTTGATGTCCAGCTTGCTGCAGATCAGCCTTTGAAGCTGGAGGATCTTGGTCAGTTCCTTCTCCGAAAGTAGATTGATCTGGAGATCGAGGTGGCTGCGCTCATCGGCTCGCAGACTCATTCTATTTTGCTTGATCAGAACGAAGGTGGATAGCAAAACGCCCTCGAGCGACACCAACATACAAAGCAGCGCAAAGGGATAAGGATCGAATCGGAGCCCATTGAACAGCTTTGTTGTGTTGAAGAGCACCCAAACTCCGAACCAACAAAGGTGGAGAAGGACAAAAGGGATGCTTCCAACGAAGTTGGCGATTGCGTCGGAGATCCGATCAGCTATGGTTCGCTGCTGCCGGGCTTCTTCTTCCAATCTCACGACAGCGCTGATGTTTGCCTGGGCAGATGGCGGAGTAGAGGATTGGTCCAGTGCTTCTTCCATGCTTCTTTTATGACACGGGCGCTAGTAGTCCAACGCCCGGTTTGGATGGACAGGTAAGGATTTCGTATGGTATGACTACAAAAGGCGAGTACGGGCGCTCTGCCGCGTGTCGGAGCGTTGCTATCGATTGCCAAACAATGCTGCGCGATGCCGGCGCACTGCCCTCGCGCAACACATGTCTCTGTTGACTCTCTCAAAAGCTAAGCGCGAGCGCCTCGATTCTCTATCCACGCCCTCGGGGGTGATTGAGGCTCTGGCAATAGACCAGCGCAAGAGCTTGCGGCGCATGATTTCGGAGGCGGCCGGTGCTGATCTTGGCGAAATACCGGACGAGCGGCTTGCCGAGTTCAAATCCGCCGTCACGGAGGTGTTATCGGAAGAGAGCAGCGCTATTCTTCTCGATCCCGAGTATGGCCTCGAAGCTTCGAAGAAGCGCTCTTCGCATTGCGGGCTCCTCCTTGCTTACGAGATGGATGGGTATGAAAACCCCAGGCCTAACCGCATGCTTGCGCTCATGCCCAACCAATCCGTGCGGCGGCTGCGTGATCTCGGTGCGGAAGGGATCAAAATCCTGCTCCACTACTCACCGGACGATCCTCCCGAAGCCAATGATGAGAAATACGCACTCATTGAGCGGATTGGAAATGAGTGCCATGCGCTCGACCTGCCGTTCTTTCTCGAGCCTGTCTCATACGATCCGGAGGGCTTAGATCCGCGAAGCCTGGAGTTCGCGAAGCAGAAGCCGCAATGGGTGATCGACATGATCACTGAGTTCTCGAAGGACATCTACAAAGTAGATGTGCTCAAAGTGGAGTTCCCTGTCGTTGCCTCGTACGTGGAAGGAAGTGCGGTTTACTGCGGCCAGCAAGCCTACAGCAAGGAAGAGGCCCTTGAGTGGTTTCGAATCGCCGACGCCGCAGCCCAACGGCCCTATATCTTTCTGAGCGCAGGCGTGAGCAGTCCCGAGTTTCTGGAATCGCTTCGCCTTGCTCTTGAGGCCGGAACGCGGTTCTCCGGAGTGCTGTGTGGCCGTGCCAATTGGCAGGAAGGTGTGCGGGAGTATGCGAAGTCTGCTACCGAGTTCCACCTCGATGCGCTGATGAATTGGCTGAGAGGCTCAGGTCTCGAGAACGTACGTGATATCAACAGGCTGCTCGCGCATGCGACTCCATGGCAGACATGGTTCCGGAACGTTGACGCGTAATGCCCGGCAACGGCGCCGGGGTCCAGGGGATGTCCCGAAGGGAGTGGACTCTGCTCCTGCTCCTGGTCGCTTCGATTTTCATCAACTACATCGACCGTAGCAATCTTTCTATCGCGGCGCCTCTGCTCGAAAAAGAGCTTTCCTTGTCACCGGTGAGGACAGGCTCACTTCTCTCTTCGTTCTTCTGGACCTATGCTCTGCTCCAGTTGCTTGGCATTGCCGGTTGGCTGGCGGATCGCTTCTCCGTGGTCCATGTATTTACGGCAGGCTTCATTCTCTGGTCCCTGGCAACGATCGCGACAGGTCTGCTATCCGGATTCGAAAGTATATTCATCTGCCGGCTTGTGCTTGGAGCTGGTGAATCGCTTGCATACCCCTGCTACTCAAGGCTGTTTGCGACTTTCATCCCGCAGGATCATCGTGGACGCGCTAATGCTTTTCTCGATGCGGCGTCGAAGTTGGGGCCGGCTTTGGGCACTGCGCTTGGCGGGGTTCTTCTGTTGCGTGTTGGATGGCGGATGTTTTTTATCGTGCTCGGTATCGCAAGTCTCGTTTGGATCATTCCGTGGCTGCGTTATGCGCCGCGCATGGAAGGCAACCAAATCGAACCGGGAGAGAAGCGTGATTCCGTGATGTCCCTGCTTTGGGTCCGCTCAGCGTGGGGAACTTTTCTGGGACACTTCTGCGGAAACTACTTCTGGTTTTTTCTGCTCACCTGGATCCCGTCTTACCTGGTAAAAGAGCGCGGGATGACTATCGGGCGCATGGCAAGCGTGGTTTCTGCCGCGCTGATCGCTGTAGCAAGCGCCACTGTAGTGGCGGGGTGGGTCTCGGACCGCCTGATTGCTCGCGGAGCCTCAACCACAACGGTTCGAAAATCCGTCGTTGTCACCGGGTTGGCGGGTTCTTCCGTCATCTTGCCGGTTGCGTTCACGGCGAACCTTGCGACCTCGATCGTTCTTCTCTTCTGCGCCTGCATCGCATTTGGCGCTTATACGTCGAATCACTGGGCCATCACGCAAACGCTGGCCGGACCCTCGATGGCCGGACGCTGGACGAGCCTTCAGAATGGTATCGGGAACATCTCCGGCATCATTGCGCCTTGGCTCGCGGGAGCTATCGTCGAGGCAAGCGGATCCTCTAAACTCGCGTTTGTGATCTCAGCAATAATCGTGCTGGCCGGCGCTCTTTTCTGGGGCTTGGCGGTCGGTCGCGTAGAGCAGGTCTGTTGGAGCGGACGGAAGGAGTGTCAAAGTGAGTAACTCTTCGGAGGAACTGGCGATCAATGAATTGACAGAAGTCTCCCGGTCGATGTTTTACCGGGGCTACAGCTTTGGAACTGCCGGGAACGTGAGCGTTCGCGTCGGCCAAACTGTCTTTGCGACACCAACAGGATCTTCGCTGGGCAATCTGGAGCCGAACTCTATTGCCCGCTGCGATCTCGACGGCAATGTTGCTGGTTCTGCGAAGCCGACGAAGGAGTTGCCGTTTCATCTGGCTGTTTACCGTGCTCGCCCGCAAACGAACGCTGTGGTCCACCTCCATTCCACATACGCGACCGCTGCCTCGTGTTTAGCGGATCTAAATGTCGAAGACGCTTTGCCCGTGCTGACACCTTACTACGGAATGCGCATTCCTAACCTGCCGGTCGTGCCGTATCTGCCGCCGGGCGATCCTGAACTGGGAAGGGAAGTGGAGAAAAGGATCGTCAATACGCCGGCCGTCCTGCTTCGCAACCATGGCTCGATTGCAGTTGGTGCAACCTTAGCCGAAGCTGCCGCTCTCGCCGAAGAGATCGAAGAAGCTGCACGGTTGTTTTTCATTCTGGAAGGCCGTGGACAGGCGCTCTCCGCAAATCAGGTTGCCGAACTTCGGAGGCGATTCGCTTAGCGGATGCCCCTCGCCTTCTCGGCGGTTGCCGATGATGATACCGGAGCGACTGATCTGGCGGGAATGCTCGCAGAACGAGGCATGCGCGCGATTCTTCTGCTCGATCAGCCTTCGCCCGAAGAGTTTCAAAGCTGGGCGAAAGACGCGGATGCGGTTGTGATTGGCACAGCCTCGCGCTCCATCGATCCTGCGGAGGCATACCGGCGTACACGCGAAGCAGTCAGGCTGCTCAAATCGGCTGATCCCGAAATCTTGGCAATCAAGTACTGCAGCACATTCGATTCCACGCCGGCCGGCAACATCGGCCAGTCGATCGACGCAGCCATGGACGAAACAGGAGCGGAGATCACGGTAGCGCTTCCTGCTTTGCCCGTGAACGGCCGCACAACTTACATGGGCTATCACTTCGTCGGGCGGCAGTTGCTTTCCGATTCGTCCATGAGGCATCATCCGCTCAACCCGATGACGAATTCGAATCTGGTGACACATCTGCAATCGCAGACACGGCGGCGCGTGGGACTCATCACTTTCCCTGAGATCCAGGAAGGCCCTGCGCGGGTGCAAAGCCGCCTGGAAGAACTGAAGACAGAAGGCATCGGAATCGCGGTTCTCGATTGCACGTCAGAGCGGGATCTCGAAATTCTGTCGCTAGGTGTTTCAGGCTTACGACTCTTGACGGGAAGTTCTGCTCTCGGCATCCGCCTACCGCTCACGTGGAAAGCGAGAACGCCGGAGCCTATCCGCCTGTGTTCCGATAACCCCGGTAGCGGTTTCCTGATCGCTGCAGGCAGCTATTCTGAGGCTACCCGCCGACAGAATGAGCGGATCGCCAGAAACGGGGCCACGGTGGTTACGTTCAATGCCCTGGAGCTCGCGAGCGGCACGGAACTTGAGGTGCCGGCCGGGATCTTCGATGCCTTGCGCGAAGGCCGAGTCTGCCTCCTCCAGATTTCCCGCAATCGCGAAGAGGTCCACCACTTCTTCAAGGCACGAGGGACGACGGAAATAGAAGCCGGCGAGCGCATTGCCACTGGATTGGCCCGGATCATTCAAAAGATTCTGAGTGTTGCTCGCCCGAAAGGACTCGTGCTTGCGGGTGGCGAGACATCGAGTACCATTGCACGTGCGCTCGGCTTTCGCGCGCTCCGGGTCGGTACGAACATCGAGCCCGGCGTACCCTTATGCGTTACCACCGCCGAGTCGCCGCTCGCCGTTGTATTCAAATCAGGCAATTTCGGCAGCGACGATTTCTACGGTCGCGCAATCGCCGCGATGAAGTCTGTGTCACCTTGATATTTCCAACCATGAAGACCGTTTTTGCAATTCATACCGGCCCGGTTCTTGTCGATGTGTTCAAGAAGTTGTTTCCTGAACTCCTGCCAGACGTGCGGCTTGTGAATGTCGTCGACGACAGCCTGCTGAATGATGTTCGTGCCGCTGGAGGACTGACTCCGTCAGTAACACGCAGAATTGTCGGTTACGGCATGCTGGCTGAAGCCTCGGGTGCCGATGCCATTCTCAACTGTTGTTCTTCCGTTGGCGAAGCTGCGGACGTGCTTGCCAAAACCGTCAGTATCCCCGTCGTGAAGATCGACAAACGGATGGCGATTCAGGCTGTCGGACAAGGCTCCCGTATCGGCATCGTGGCAACCGTCGCAACTACGCTCGATCCCACCGAGCGATTGATTCAACGAACCGCGAGCGAAGCCGGCAAGAGCGTCACCACGAAGCGATATCTGGTGAACAGCGCCTTCGACGCGCTTCTTTCGGGGAACACCGAAGAACATGACCGGCTGCTAAAAGCGGAAATCGAGAAGGCCATGGGCGAGAACGACGTTGTGGTTCTCGCGCAGGGCAGTATGGCGCGTCTGGTGCCGTCGCTCGACCAGAAAGTCCCTGTGCTATCGAGCCCGCGTTCGAGTGTTGAGGCCTTGAAAGAACAACTCGGCCTATGAGGGCGTCCGGCATTATCTGTTCGGGCAGCATTGTTTACGACACGCTCGTCTACCCGTTCGGATGCTCCGCCTGGGGTACGACCCGCTTGGTGGAGTCGATTGAGTACCATGTCGGCGGAAATGCAGCGAATACCGCCCGCGCTATGGCGATCGTGGGCGCTTCGGTTCGCTTGATCGGTGCAGTTGGCAACGACAGGCAGGCCGATTTCGTTCTGGATGAACTGCAAGCGTCTGGCGTCAGCACTGATTTTGTCATGCGCCTGGAAGCGCCGACGGCCACCACCGTGGTTCTTGTAAATGAGTCGGGAGACCGGCAGTTTCTCCACCGCTTGGGCGTTAGTCAACAGGCGTTCTCGGAACCTATCGCGTTTACGCCCGCGCTCATTGAGAATGCGTCGCATTACCACTTCGCCAGCCTGTACATCCTTCCGAATTTGCGGCTTCATGGAGCGGAGATGTTGCGCCGCGCAAAGGCTGCAGGGTTAACAACTTCGTTAGACACAAATTGGGATGCGGAAGGCGAGTGGATGAATGACCTTGCGCCCTGTCTCCCCGAACTCGACATCCTTTTCATGAACGAGGACGAAGCCTTCATGGTCACGGGATCGAGAGATCCTGCGGCGGGAGCGAGGGTGGTGCTTGAAAAGGGAGTGCGAACCGCAGTGATGAAGCTGGGCGGACGCGGTTGCGCGATTTACACCGATGGAAAAGAGATTCTCTGCCCTTCTTTTCGAGTTCCCGTCAAAGACACGACGGGCGCGGGAGATTGCTTCGTCGCGGGTTTTCTCGACGCCCGGCAGAGAGGGGCATCCTGGGCCGAAGCGGGCGAGTTCGGTAATGCAGTCGGGGCGTTAAGCGTTCAGAAACTGGGCGCCGTCACCGGCGTCATCTCACGGGCAGAGACTGAAGCCTGGATGAGTACGCTCGCCAAGTAGGGTGCAGAGCAGACTAAGAGGCTTGCGAAACGATCAGGAAGCCGGAAGCAATGGCGATCAGATCTTCGAGAAGCGCCACCGGCAGGTCCTTCCCTCCGAAAGCGCGGGCGAGGCGCAGACGGGCTTCGTAGCCGCCCAACGTTCCTACGACAGCACCGATCGCGCCGAGAATTAAACCAAGAAGCAAACTTTGCCGCGAAGCACCGATCGCTGCTCCGCTAAAAGCTCCCATGACGATGCGAATCGCAAAAGACGCTGGAGCTTTGCGGCTTGGTGTTTTGGGTAACTTGTCGTTCACAAGCTCACCAATCGCGAGGACACTGAAGATGATGGGTGAGACCGTGTAATGTAGAAACGCGAACGGTGTGCCTTGCACATTCAACCAGCCGAGTTTCGCCGCCCAACTCACGGCAGCGGGTGCTGTAATAGCACGCAGACCAGCAACAACACCAATCAGGAACGCTAAAAAGAGAACGGGCACCTACGCCTCCGACGATTCTAGAATTTGTTGCTAAGTACTTGATCCTCTCACGGGAGGACCGCGAATCAAACTCTAAAGTCGAAGTAGCAGGTGCCCTGAGTACTAGAAGCTTCGATTAAGCTGTGACGCCAACTTCTTCCGGAACGCCGGCCTCTTTTCGCTTTTTGAGGAACGGCATCATGGCGCGGAGCTCTGCGCCTACGCGTTCAATCGGCTGATCCTTCGCTCCTTCACGCATGCTGAGGAACTTTTTACGGCCCGTCCTGTTTTCCTCAAGCCACCGCTTCGCGAATTCGCCCGATTGGATTTCGCTCAGGATCTTCTTCATCTCCTCACGGGTTTGCTCGGTAACGATGCGTGGTCCGCGAGTGTAGTCGCCATACTCAGCAGTATCTGAAATCGAATACCGCATGTACCCCAAGCCGCCCTCGTAAATCAAATCCACGATCAGCTTCAGTTCATGCAGACACTCGAAATAAGCAATCTCCGGCGCATAGCCCGCAGCGGTTAATGTTTCGAAGCCGGCGCGAATCAGCTCGCTGACACCGCCGCAGAGCACGGCCTGCTCGCCGAAAAGATCGCTCTCCGTCTCTTCTTTGAATGTGGTTTCAATGACGCCGGCTTTCAAACAGCCAAGGCCGAAGGCATAGGCGAGTGCATTCTCGAGAGCGTGACCGGAAGCATCCTGCGCAATTGCGACCAGCGCCGGAACTCCGACACCTTCCACGAACAGCTCGCGGACACGATGGCCAGGAGCTTTGGGCGCAATCATGGAAACGTCGATGTTCGACGGCGGCTTGATCTCGTCGAAGTGAATGTTGAAGCCGTGCGCGAACATGAGCGTTTTGCCGGCCGCGAGATTAGGAGCGATATCGCTCCGGTAAACCTCGCCTTGCAGGTGGTCCGGTAAGAGGACCATGATGAAATCTGCCGCTTTCGTTGCCTCACCCACGCTCAAAACGCGCAGCCCTGCTCCTTCAGCCTTTTCTTTGCTTTTGCTTCCCGCATGCAATCCGACTACAACCTGGAGCCCGGAATCCCGCAGATTCAGCGCGTGCGCATGTCCCTGGCTTCCGTATCCAATAACTGCAATAGTCTTGCCCTTCAGGGGCGTCAGGCTTCCGTCTTGTTCGTAGTATCTCTTTGGCATCTGATTCCTAATTCTCCGTCCACCGGAGTACGTGAATTCTAGTCGGCTTCCTGCAACTCCAACGCCTCTTCGGGAGCGGCCCCGCGGGGTATCGGAGGAGATAAGCGCAGTTTCTTGTTGTCCAGCGACATCGAAACGACGCCCGAACGAGTCGCTTCAATCTCGCCGTAGCTCCTCATCACATCAATGAATTCGTCGAGCTTTTCGCCGTCGCCGGTGACTTCGAGCACAAATCCTTCTGTTGTGGAATCCACTACCCGAGCCTGAAAGATTTCAGCTTCTTTCAGAACGGAAGTACGGTTGTTCTGGTTCGTGCGAATGCGCACCAGAACCAGTTCGCGATTCACCGCCGGGCCATCCGTGACGTCGGTTGCCTGGAGAACGTTGATGAGCTTGTTCATCTGCTTGATGACTTGCGCTCGCGTAGTGGCCTCAACGTCCACCGAAATGGTCATACGCGAGAGCGTGGGGTCCAAGGTTCGAGCTACGGTCAATGTTTCGATGTTGTACCCGCGTTGGCTTAGCAGACCGGTCACACGCATCAGGGCGCCGGGCTTGTTCTCCATCAGGAGAGAGATAATTTGTTGCACTTCTTTTTCCGCCCTACACTTCCACTGCTTGAGGCGGCCGCAGCACCATTTCGTTCAATGCGCCGCCGGCCGGAACCATCGGGTAGACATTCTCGAAGGGCGTGACTTTCACGTTCAGCAGATACGGACCGGGCTCGGCAACCGCTTCTTCGAGTGCTTTCGGCATGTCGCTGACGGAGTCCACTGTCCGGCCTTTGAACCCGTAGGCGCCGGCCAGTTTCTCCGGATCGGGGAACGAGCTAAGAGCTACTTCACTCAGCCGATTGTTGTAGAAGAGCTCTTGCCACTGCCGCACCATGCCGAGATAGCCGTTATTCATAACGATGATCTTGATAGGCAGAGCGTGGTTCGCGATGGTGGCAAGCTCGGGAATGGACATCTGAAAACCGCCGTCGCCTACGATGGCGAAGACCAGTTTGTCCGGACGGGCGAACTGAGCTCCAATAGCAGCAGGTAAACCAAAGCCCATCGAGCCTAAGCCGCCCGAGTTAATCCAGAGCCGGGGTTCCTCATACCGAATAAGCTGGGCAGACCACATCTGGTGCTGTCCCACATCGCTCGCGACAATTGCCCGGCCGCCGGATAGCCGATCAATTTCCGTCATCAGGTGTTGCGGCTTGATCTCGGTTTCGGATTTCTCGGTCGAGAACGGATGCTCCTGTTTCCAGGAGCGCAACTGCTTCCACCACTCGATACGCGTTCGGGAGTTTTTCTCCTTCATTGTGGGAGCGGCCTCGCGGATCGCTTCCACTAGCTTCGGGAGCACCTTCTTGACGTTGCCTACGATCGGCAGGTCTGCATGCCGGTTCTTACTGATTTCGGCAGGATCGATGTCCACGTGTATGATCTTCGCGTGCGGCGCAAAGGCAGCTAAACGTCCCGTTACACGGTCATCAAAGCGGACGCCAAGCGCGATCAGAAGATCGGAATTCGTGATGCCCATGTTGGCGGCATACGAACCGTGCATACCGGGCATACTGATGAAGTTCGGATGGCTGCTCGGAAGAGCGCCCAGGCCCATGAGCGTGCAAACGGTTGGAGCGTCGAGAACTTCGACGAATTCTCGCAACTCATTACTGGCGTTTGCCGCAATAATGCCGCCGCCTGCGTAAATGAAAGGCCGCTCCGCCTCCCAGCACATTTGAGCAGCGCGCCGGATCTGCCCACCGTGACCTTCGCTGAAAACGCGGTAACCCGGTAGATGAATTTCGGTAACGGGAGCGTAATGGGCCTGTCCCGTCAGCACATCTTTTGTGATGTCCACGAGCACAGGACCGGGGCGCCCGGAGGCCGCAATATAGAACGCTTCGTGGACAACCTGCGGAAGGTCCGCGATGTTCTTGACCAGGAAATTATGCTTCGTCGCCGAACGCGTGATGCCAAACGTATCCGCTTCCTGAAAAGCGTCGCTGCCCATGAGCTTGGTAGACACCTGGCCTGTGATCGCCACAATCGGGATCGAGTCCATCATGGCGTCCACGAGCCCGGTCACAAGGTTTGTAGCGCCCGGGCCCGAAGTGGCACAACAGACGCCAACCCTTCCGGTCGCCCGCGTATAACCCTGGGCCGCAAATGCAGCATTCTGCTCATGCCGCACAAGCACGTGCCGGATCTGGTGATCGTAGAGGGCATCGTACAAAGGAAGCGTGACACCGCCGGGATAACCGAAGATGCAATCTACGCCTTCTTGAAGGAGGCAATTCAGGAGAATGTTCGCGCCGGAGAGGAGATTGTTGGCCATGCTTGTTGTTACCTGCTTGCCCTTGAACAAAAGGGCCGACAGACTCAGTTAGGCGGCCACGGCCCTGATGTAAAAGGTGAATGGGAGGCAGCTTATATACGGCTGCCACGAGACCCGGCTGGTCAGCCAGGCGACTCGCTACAAAGCAGAAGTCCTGGTTAAGACTATCACTCTGATATGACTCAAATTATCCTAAAAGAGATTTTTATGCAAGAGAATCAAAGTATAAAAAGAGCTTATGGTAAGCCACTTAATACTACTCCTAGACGCACTTTTCCCCGGAGCTTTAGAACTGGGCTAAGCTGAAGCAACTAGTGCTGCGATTGCAGGACGTCTTCTGCGACCAGAGGCATGCCCGGCTCCATGTTTGCCCGGGAGTTCACCTTGTAGCGGCTGCGAGCAGCAAATAAGCGCTCCACTTCTTCTCGTGGGAGCGGTTTTGCGCCCCCCATCATTTCCGCGACAAACGTTATTCGGGCGAAGTGTTCTACCATTTCCATCCGGAAGAATGCCTGCCAGACGTCAGATCCCCACGTCGTGCAGCCATGATTCTCAAGTAAAACGGCGTCGTAGTTCGGAATGAAGGGAAGCATTCCGTCACTGAGCGCTGGCGTTCCGGGCAGACCATAGGCTGCGAGTGGAACCGCACCTAGCTGGATCACCACCTCAGGCAGAAGCGCCTTGTCCAAAGCCCGGCCGGCGGCCGCAAAGCCTGTTGCTACAGGAGGATGGGCGTGGACAACGGAAAACACATCCGGCCGCATTCCGTACACGGTGAGATGCATGGCAATTTCGCTCGTGCCCTCCCGGCGGCCTTCCACTTTTTTGCCCGCCAAATCGCAAATGATGAGGTCGTCGGGTTCTATCTGCCCCTTGCTGATCGCGGTAGGAGTGCAGAGAATATGGTCTTCATCCATCCGGATACTTACGTTCCCGTCGTTCATGGCGACCCAACCCTTTTCGTAGATTTGGCGGCAAACTCGAACGAGGTCCCCGCGATACTCCCCCTCAGTCTTGGTCATGAGTTTTCCCAGATTCTATCAGGAGGGAACTTCCTCCGTCGCTACAATGGAGCCGTGGAAAAGCGCCGTATGTGCCCGAATTGCCGGGCTTTTATCAGCACGAGCGATCGCGTGTGTCCCTACTGCGAAGCCCAGGTCGGTCCGCGTGCAATCGACTTGCGGAGCGCTCAGATCGGGCTCACGTCCATGCCGCGGGCCAATATGACCAGCATCATCATTCTGGTCATCAACATTACATTTTTTCTCCTCGAGCTGATTGTTAACTATCAACGCTACCAGGGGCCGCCTGACACCCTCTTTCCACAAACGCTGGTAGATATGGGCGCGAAGTTTGCGCCTTATATCCACGGCGGTCAATATTGGCGTCTCATCACCGCGGGCTTCCTCCACGGCGGCTTTCTGCATATCGCTATGAATTCGTGGGTGTTGTTCGACCTCGTGAGCGAGGTGGAGCAGTTCTATGGCACGAGCCGCCTCATCTTCGCCTATATTCTGTCAACCATTACAGGTTTTTGGCTAAGCTCCTGGTGGCATCCGCTGGCGCCTTCCGTCGGAGCCTCGGCAGCTTGTTTCGGTCTTATCGGGATCATGCTTTCGATGGGGCTGCGGAAGCGCTCCGACCCGATGACACAGGCCGTCCGTGCCTATTACGGGCGTTGGGCGGTTTACGCCATGGTGTTCAGCTTCCTGCCGGGGTTTAACACCGATATAGCCGCTCACGTCGGCGGCTTGGCCGGTGGTTTTGCTGTCGGCTTACTGGCTGGTCTTCCGGGACTGCCCAACACCCCTCGCGAGCAACTCTGGAAAACGTTAGCGGGTATCGCCGTAGCGCTCACGCTTTATGCTTTTCTCCAGGATTACCTGGCGTTCTCGGGGTTCCACCGGCACGTCAGCAATCGCTATAGCTGAACGCCCCCTGGCGGACGAACACCTTGGCACAACCCATTCTGCTTCGTGGGGCTAGACAACTGTTGACGTTGGGAGGTCCAAGCGGCGCCCGCCGCGGCGCAGACCTCCGCAATCTCGGTCTCATCCAGGACGGGTCCGTTCTCATCCGGGACGGTCTTATCGCTTCCGTCGGCAGCACTCGCCGGCTCGAAAACATGAAAGAGGTGCGCGGGGCCCTGGACATTCCCGTGCATGGCCGGGTAGTGATGCCGAGCTTTGTCGACGCGGGCATCCACATCAGCTTGAGCCGTTCCCGGACTAGCCACAAGCCGAAGCGCGCCTCCGACTTTCACGAGGACAGTCTGGCTCTTATGCGAGGCTGTCTGTTGCATGGGACGGTAACGGCCGATGTGAAGGCGAGCGCCGACAGCATCGATTATCACTCCGATATTTCCGTGTTTCGGAGACTCACCAAAATCGGCGACACGCCGGTTCGCCTTTTCCGGACGTGGCGAATCGGCCAACGCGCGGTTGCCAGCGAGGTGGATCGCGCTGATCTCGGTGAAAGCCTAAGAACTCTCCTCGACCGGAAGCTGATTAACTCGATCGCGCTCGAGCCTCTTTCGGAAGAACCGGAAGAGCTCGACTTACTTCTGCGGGCAAAGGCCGAGGGCACAAAGTTCCACATCATCTGGTCTGGTGGAAGCCCGCGCTTATTTAAGCAGTTGATAACCCGCTTAGAACCGATCTCGGTTTTCTACAAATGCGAACCGAACGCAAGCGAGGCTGCCATTCTTGCCGAGAGGCCGGCAATCGCGGTCCTTCCTGCCGGTAAACACGTCTTCGAGGGAGCGCCCACCAGCATTGGCCGCGATCTCGTCGACTCTGGTGTAGCCATTGCCCTCTCGAGCGGATACCATTCGGTATCGGCTGCCAGCTTCAGCATGCAGATGTCGATCGCGCTTGCGGTCACACGGCTTGGGCTCACTGTGGAGGAGGCAATCACAGCGGCAACCGCCAACGCCGCGCACGCGATCGGCTGCGGCTTTACAACCGGTACATTGGAAGTCGGCAAGCAAGCGGACCTGATCATTCTTAACTTGCCGGATTATCGGGAGATTCCGGAACAGTTCGGAATCAACCACGTTGCCATGGTTTTCCGGTCCGGCACAATCGCCTTGAATAGAACAAGATGGAGAGCACCCAGTGACCCGCAATCCTCTAGTCGAATGCGTTCCAAACTTCTCTGAAGGGCGCTCTCCCGAAGTTGTCGATGCAATCGAGTCCGCCATCCGTTCCGTCCCTGGTTCCGTTGTCCTCCATCGGACCAGCGACCGGGACCATCACCGAAGTGTGATCACATACGCCGGACCCGGCAATTCAGTGTTAGAGAGCGCGCTCAAGGCTGCTCGCGCTGCATCCGAACTGATCAATTTGAATGAACATCGCGGAGTCCACCCCAGGCTGGGCGCGCTCGATGTTCTTCCGTTCGTTCCACTCTCGGACACCCCCATCGAATACTGCATCGAGCTGGCTCACGAAGCCGGCCGTCGAATCTGGGAGGAACTCGGCATTCCTGTCTACTTCTATGAAGCTGCCGCTTTGAGACCCGAGAGGGTGAAGTTGGAACAGGTGCGGCGAGGAGAATTCGAAGGAATCAACGAGGCGATCCCATCCGATCCGTCACGCCACCCGGATTTGGGAGGTCCTCACCTTCATCCCACGGCCGGGGCTTTTATCGTGGGCGCGCGGAAGTTTCTGATCGCCTACAACATCAACTTACGGACCGAAGATGTTTCCGTTGCGAAAGCGATCGCAAAGAGTATCCGGACCAGCAGCGGCGGCTTCCCGGCTGTCAAGGCATTGGGATTGGCGCTGCCCAGTCGTGGCTTGGTCCAAGTCTCAATGAATCTCACCGATTTTGAACAGACGCCCGTTCATGCGGTTTTTCTCGAAGTGGTGAGGCTCGCGGCTCTGCAGGGCGTGGAAGTGGAAGAAAGCGAGCTCATCGGCTTGATGCCCCGGAAGGCAATCGAAATGTCAGCCGCAGCGATGCTCAAGCTGCATGACTTCCATTCCGACCGCGTGATCGAGAACCGGATCGAGTCCGCGCTCATCGGCTAACTGCATCGGGATACCGGTTCGGCCAATCTCATCGGTTCGAACCAACCGGATAATCGCCGCGCTCCCACTTAGTACGTGGTTAGTTACAGGGCTTATGAGCCTGTTATAGTATCTGTCCAATCCTGTATGCGTTACCTTTACCCACGATGTCTGTGCTGTAAGCACGAATGACTGATGCCATCGATAGATTTGGCCACTAACGTGTCTGGATATATTGCCGATACATGGATGTGTAGACGATGCGGCCACTCGTTTCTCTGCTCTTGCCCCTTTTGCTAGCATGCGCGAATGCCCTGGCGGATTCCAAAGCTGCGCTGGACGTCTTCAAGTCGGGAGACTACAAATCAGCGATTCCTCTGCTGAAAACGGAGTGTTCCGGTGATAAAGAAGATGCTTCGGTGCGAGCAGCTCTTCTCTCAGCCCTCGTTTATGAAGGCAGGCTCGACGACGCAGTTGATCTCTCACAGGAATTGGCCCAACGTTTTGCAGACTCTCCGGAAGCGCTCGCCGCCCGTGGAGAGTTTCATTACTACATGGGTGAAATCGGCGAGGCGGAAAAGCTTTACAAGGCCGCAATCAAGAAGCAGGATGCGACTCCTCGCGCTTACTACGGGCTGTCTCGACTCTACAGAGCAGCCTCTATGTACCGATCGGCACGCCTGATGTGCATGCGCGCCCATGACCTGGATCCGGACGACGCACTGCTCACCTTTGCCTTCCTGCATTACGCCAGCCCCGAACTTCGTAGACAGAAGTTTGCCTCATTCATTCGGGGAACATCCCTGGTTTTACGAAAACTATGAGCGCGAGATCCAGACCTCGTCGGAAGTGCAGAAAGACGTGGAGGAGCACAAGGCTTACGAACTCGAAGGCGGTCCCAGGCCGGTAACCCTACGCTTGACCAATCTCCTCGCGGGCGCAAATGCGTTGCGCGGTATCGGGATCGAAATGAAGATCCAGAACGGCCGGGCCTTGCGGCTACTGCTCGATACCGGAGCGAGCGGAATCGTGATTACCCAGCGCGCCGTAGACAAAGCGGGGCTCAGCCACCTGGGCTCGACTGAGTCCTGGGGCGTCGGAGATAAGGGTACGAGAAAAGGATTTGCGGCGGTTGCCGATACGTGCTCAATCGGCGCGCTTAGTTACAAGACGTGCGTTTTCGCAGCACTCGAAGGCAAAGACAGGATTGCAGGAGACGAAGACGGGTTAATCGGGACAGACTTTTTCGAGAACTACCTGATTCATCTCGATTTTCAGCGGCACGAAATGAAGCTGACTCCGCTCCCGCCCAGGCCCCCGACTCCGCAGGGCTACGATCGAACGGTGCCGCCCGGCGAAGAATCGTTCACGCCCGTCTGGAGGTTCGGCCACCACCTGTACATCTCGACCGTACTCAATAGAAAGAACGTGGGCCTTTTCCTGCTTGACACGGGAGCCTCTATTTCGAACATCGATTCCACGTTTGGGCGCATGTCCACCAAGCTGCACGGAGACGAGTTCACTCGTGTGCGCGGCATCTCCGGTCAGGTGAAACAGGTGTTCGAGGCGGACAAAGCAGAACTCGCCTTCGCTCGTTTTCGCCAGTCCAATCTTGGTATTACCGCCTTTAACCTGAACAACTCCCCGCGGCACCAGGAAGTGCGCATGTCCGGCGTTCTCGGACTTCCGGTGCTGGCGATGTTCCGCTTGGACCTGGATTACCGAAACGGCCTGGTAAATTTCGACTACGTTTTGAAGTAGAACGCACGGGCAAACTCCGGCTACATTTCGAAGAGCAGCGTCTTCCGCCGCCTTTCTTGTGGGAGGGCGTCTCTATGATAAGTAGATGGCAGCCACAACCACTCCGGAGCCGGAGGTCTTGTCCCAGTTCGATCAGATCAGAGCACTTGAAGCGCAGTACCTTCTTCAGAATTACGCGCGCTACCCGTTAGCTCTTCGCCGCGGCAAGGGTTGCTACGTTTACGATTTCGACGGGAACCGATATCTTGACCTGATCAGCGGCATCGGTGTGAATTCTCTCGGGTATGCCCACCCGAGGATTACGAAAGTGTTGCGCGAGCAGGCAGGGCTTTTGATTCACACGTCGAATCTCTACTATCACGAATATCAGGGCCGGCTTGCCGAACGGCTTGCGCGGGCTAGCGGCCTGCAGCGCACTTTCTTCTGTAACTCCGGCACGGAGGCGATGGAAGCCGCCTTGAAGATGATCCGCTCGCACGGGAACAGTGTGGGAGGCGGGAAACACGAGATCATCTCTCTCGAGAATTCCTTTCATGGCCGGACTCTCGGTGCAATCTCGATCACAGGGCAGCCGAAATATCGGAAGGATTTCGAACCTCTGCTGCCGGGCGCCAGATTCGTACCTCGCAACGATGTAGCCGCGCTCGAAGCGGCTTTCAGCGAGAAGACTGCCGGCGTCGTTCTCGAGTTCATTCAAGGCGAGGGCGGTATCAATCCGGTTTCGGAAGAGTTTGCACGTAAAGCGTCGGAACTGGCGGAGAAGTATAACGCTCTCGTCGTATTTGACGAGATCCAATGCGGTGTGGGCCGGCCCGGTGCTTACTTTGCCTACCAGCTTCTTGATCCCGTGTTACTGCCCGATGTTGTGATCGCGGCCAAGCCAATGGCCTGCGGGATTCCGCTCGGGGCCGTGATCGCAAACGAAAAAGCCGCGGCGACGATCAAACCCGGTATGCACGGCTCGACCTATGGAGGGGGACCGCTCGCCTGTCGCGTTGCGCTGGAGTTTTTTGACATACTCGACGAGCTAATGCCCTCCATCAATTCCGTTGGCAGCTATTTTCGGATGCGCCTGACCGAGCTGATGAGCAAATTCTCGTTCATCAAGGAGGTCAGAGGTTCAGGTCTCATGATTGGAGTGGAGATTGACTTTCCGTGCAAGCAACTAGTGCTCGACGGAATCAAGAACGGTCTTCTTTTCAACTGTACTCACGACACGGTCTTGCGTTTCCTGCCGCCGTACATTCTGACAGAAGGAGACGCGGACCGCGCGATTTCCGGATTGACGAAGGTGTTTCGCGGGGCAAAGCGCCCGGAGAGCTAAGCCGTAAGGAATCATCGCCATTCGGTGCGTCCGACCTGGATTCCTCCAGGTAAGCCGTTGAGTTGGTGCTTCACCATCTCAACGGCCTCGAGGACAAGCTCCGGCCTGTCCACCATGACAAAATGTCTGCTATTTCGAGCGACGATCCTCATGCTTCGTGCTGAAAGGTGCTTTAGCTGTTCCTGTACCGAATCCCAGGTCTGCCGGGTATTCTTGCTTTGAACGTCGTTAGCCAAACGGGGATCTTGAGAAATGATCACTAACGGTATCGAACCACAGCAGGGCAGGTTCGCGACCTGTTCCGACGAAGATTCAAGCTCATCCACTTCTCCCAGCCAACTATTCATGTATGAGGCGCGGCAGTCTTCCGCTCGTGCTAAGTCTTCCACAGCCGGAATCCGTTGACTCGTATTCGGATTGCAATACTCTTCGGTAAGCCTGGACAGTCCGGTTGCCACCTTCAGATACAGCCAAGGCGCTTTTCGGTGAAGTCTGGCGATTTCCTCTTTCCGAATTTGGGGACTCGGGAGTTCGCGAAATAGCTCAGGGCTTCCCGCATCGACGAAAACCAATCCAGCCACTTCGGCCGGAAACAGCCCTGTGAACGCTCTGACGTACACGCCCCCGGCGGAATGTCCGACCAGTAGCAACGGACCATGGATATCTGCCATTTGCAGGAGTGCATGCAACTGCCGTGCAATGGCCAGAGCGCCTCTGGATCCAGGTCGCTTGGCGCTCCATCCTATGCCCGCTCGGTCATAGGAGCAAACGCGATTCGCCTTGGCAAGTTGAGGTTGAACCTTTTGCCAGATCAGCCAATCGTTCCCAAGGCCGCTGTCTAAAATAACCGTTGGAGCCCCACTTCCCATGCAGTAAATGTGCATCGGATAGCCATCGACGGTCAGTATCTTCCCCGGAGCAGGATATCGGCGATTCAGGTTCCAGTTCTGAAAAGAGTTAAACGCGGCACCCGCCGCAAGAGCGATGATTACTGCTCCGCAGATCAGCAGGAACCAGCGTTTCAACATCGAACACCTCCGCTTGGTGCGCTAAAGCAGCTCTTCCCGCTTCTGAGCGTCGAGAGTCTTCACGATTTTGCTGACATCTTGTGATCGGCTTCGATTCGCGATGAGTAATGCATCCGGAGTGTCGACGATCACAAGATTTTCCACACCAACGAGGGCAACCGGCTTTGCGGCGCTGACGTAGTTGCCCCGGCTCGCCTCGGCGAAAATCTCTCCCGCTGAGGCATTGCCGTCCTTATCCTTGGCTGCTAATTCGTACACAGCCTCCCAGCTTCCGACGTCATTCCACCCGATATCGTCGAGCGCTATGCCCGACACGTTCTTAGTCTTCTCGATGAGGGCGTAATCGACAGAGATGTTTTCGCAGAGCGGATAAACCTCCGCACAGACTGCTTGCGAACTTCCGGCTTTGGAAGCTCGGCAAACTGGCAAGAAGCGTCGCGGTTTTCGGCTGATGACGACGCATGAGGTCGAGCACGGTCGAGGTCTTCCAGAAGAACATGCCGGCGTTCCAAAAGAAATTGCCGGCCTTGACGAACTTCGCGGCCGTCTTCGCGTCCGGCTTTTCGCGAAAGCTGCTGACCGGGGAGGGCTCGGTCGCGCCCGGCGTGATGCCCTTTGGAAATTCTATATAGCCGTAGCCGGTTTCCGCCCAACGAGGCTGAATCCCCAAAACCACGACTTCGTTCGTCTCCGCAGCTTTGTACGCCGCTTTCACGAACTTGCGAAAACGCGCCTCTTTGGTGATCAGGTGATCTGCCGGGAAGACACCCATGATGGCGTCCGGATCGGCATCGGTGAGGATCTTCGCAGCTAGTCCGATGCAAGGGGCAGTATTTTGCTGGGAGGGCTCCGCTATGATTTGCGCTTTCGGGATCTCCGGAAGCTGCTTTCGGATCTCCGCTTGCAAGAAATCGTTGGTCAGAACCCAGATGTTCTCCGGCGGGATAACGCCCCCGAGTCGATCGGCGGCCTGCTGGATCAGGGTGCGTTCGCCGAAAAAGCGGAGAACCTGTTTAGCGCTGCGTTTCCGGCTGCGAGGCCAAAACCGGGTTCCCCGGCCTCCGGCCATGATGAGAGCATAACGACGATTCGCCATGAATCTACTCAGTGTAGGATTCGCTGAATCTTCTTATCGGAAAGAGTCGGCGTTTAGGGATTCGCCAGACCGGTCTTTAGCGGCAATGGCTGATCCGACAATTGAGAGTCAGGGAATCCGCGAATCACGTGGAGCGTGCGGTCCCATCGCGTGCGCGAGAAGAAATGCTGCGCCAGGTCCACAAAGTGGCTCACGAGCGAGCCCACGGAGGCACCGGCCAGCTCTTCGGTAGAGGCACGATAAGACCAGTAAATGATAAGCGGCTTGCCGATGATGTTGTCGCGCGGAACGAATCCCCAATACCTGCTATCGAGCGAGTTGTCGCGGTTGTCCCCCATCGCGAAATAGCTGTCGGGAGGCACCACAATCTCGCCGTTCTTGACATGGTTATCGAGCATGTCGTGTTGCAGTTGCGCCTGAAGTCCCTCTGCAAACCCGGTCGGCTCGCCCGGGAAGTTATCCCGGCCCGGCTCATAAGGGAATTTGTGGTAGACGTAGGGCTCGTTCAACTGAACCCCGTTCCGGTACACAATGCGATTAATCATCTTGAGATGATCTCCAGGCAAGCCGATCACGCGTTTGACAAAGGTCTGTGAGATATCAACCGGATAGCGGAAAACGATAATGTCGCCATGTTTCGGTTGCTCGTACGGCAAAAGATGCTTGCTGATGGGGCCGGACGGCGAATAGGCAAGCTTGTCCACCAGGAGGTGATCGCCGATCAGCAGCGTATCCTCCATTGACCCCGTTGGGATCACGAATGCCTGCACCAGCGTTGTTGTGCCGAAGAGCAGGAGAAGAATCGTCACTGCCCATTCGGCGACACTGTTGCGAACAGGCTCTCGTTTCGCGCCGGCGGCAGTGTTCTCCTTATCGCTGGTATTCACGGTTGCGGTGGTCTGATTTGCCATGGACCTTGGTTCGATTGTAGCGTTCCTGGCACGTCCGGGAGAAAGCCGGATAGTATAGAGGGCGGTCCGCAGTCTTCACATGACGATTCCCCGCCGCACTCTGTTGAAACAACTTTCGGCCGGCATGTCCTTGCCCGCCCTGGTTCGGTCAAATCCCGCGGCTGCACAGAGCGGCGGCGCCGACCCAAGCAGGAAGATTGCCAAAGGACCTTTTTCACCTTCCTGGGAATCGCTGAAAAGTTATAAAGCTCCTGACTGGTTCCGGGATGCGAAGTTCGGGATCTGGGCTCACTGGACGGCGCAATGCGTGCCCGAACAAGGCGACTGGTATGCACGTCGCATGTACATCCAGGGCGACAAAGCCAACACTTTTCACGTCTCAAAATACGGTCATCCGTCTCGTTTCGGGTTCATGGAACTCGACAACTTATGGAAGGCGGAGAATTGGCGCCCGGAAGAGCTCATGCAGCTCTATGTCAAAGCGGGAGCGAAGTATTTCGTGGGTTTAGCCAATCACCACGACAACTTTGATTGTTACGACTCCCGTTACCACGCCTGGAACTCGCTGCGAATTGGCCCCAAAAAGGACATCGTCGGAACCTGGGCGAAGCTAGCCCGGCAGCACGGGTTGCGCTTCGGCGTAACTAACCATTCTGCGCACGCGTGGCACTGGTTTCAGACTGCTTACGGCTACGACGCCGAGGGACCCCAGGCAGGAGTACGCTACGACGCTTACCGGTTGAAAAAGGAGGATGGAAAGGGCAAGTGGTGGGACGGGTTTGATCCCCAGGAGCTCTACACCGGCCGCAACATCGTGATGCCCGACGGCCTCACCACGATCGCCGCGGCGAAGGATTGGCACGACAAGCACGACCGCATCTGGACCGAGGCAGCTCCGGCGAACAATCCCGAGTTTGTTCGTACCTGGTTTTTACGATGCCAGGATCTCGTTGACCGGTATCAGCCCGATTTGCTCTATTTCGACGATACGGAACTGCCGCTGGAGCAGGCGGGCCTTGATATCGCGGCGCACTTCTATAACAGCAACATCGCCCGCAAGGGCAGGCTCGAAGCGGTCATCAATTCGAAGAAGCTCAAGCCGGAACACGTGGGTGCTGTGGTGCTCGATATCGAACGCGGCCGCGCGAACGATATCTTGCAGGACGCCTGGCAGACGGACACCTGCATTGGAGATTGGCACTACAGTCGAGCCGTCTTCGACAATCACCAGTACAAAACTGCCCAGACCGTGATCCATGCCCTGATGGATATCGTCAGCAAGAACGGCAATTTGCTGTTAAATATTCCGCTTCGAGGCGATGGGACCATCGACGACGATGAGCGCCGATTTCTGGCGGAGATCGCAACCTGGATCCCGGTCCATGGCGAAGCTATCTTCGGCACACGCCCCTTTGCTGTGTCTGGCGAAGGACCTCCCGCTACAGAGAAAACCACCGATTTCAACGAGCGAAACGCGCGCGCTTATACGTCGGAAGATATTCGTTTTACAAGCAAAGGCGAGACTCTCTATGCGACCGCGCTCGGATGGCCGGGAAACGGAAATCTCCTGATTAAAACGCTTCGCGAGAATTCACCGCAATACCGCCGCACAGTTGGACGGGTGGAACTGCTCGGCCATGGTCCGGTCCGCTTCAAGCAGGATGCAAATGGGCTGGCCCTAAGCCTGCCCGAGCGCAAGCCAAATCCATACGCCTACGTGTTCAGGATCAACTAAATTGGTACCCGTGAGTTTCTAAGTGTGGTTGCCGGGGTACTTGCGCTCTCCGGCTCGAATAGCTGCTGAGAGGCGATTTTCTCTGGGAGCGACCGGGCAAAGATACTCGTGGTTGTAGGCACAGAGAGGATTGTGGGCCGTGTTGAAATCGAGCGTCATTTTGCCGTCTTTCGGTGGATCCGCTTCGAGGAATCTTCCCGCCCCGTAGGTCTCATGGCCGTTTGTCGCATCGCCAAAAACGAAAAACGGTTTCGGGTTGTCCGGCCGGAGAATGGCTGTCATTCTCATCTTCTTACCGTCAACTTCAAAGGTCACGTAGCCCGGGATGTTCCTGTCACGGCTGCTGCCATCGTTGTCGAGAAACATCACATGTTTCGGCTGATCGTACGGAACCCAATCGCCAACAATGCGATACCGTCTGTCGACGGGAAACCAGGACAATGGTTGGGCTTCCCGCCGTAGAGTGGAATTCGGATCGCTCACGCTGATCTGGAGTTGTCCTTCTCGTATGAAATACAAGTGAAAGCGGAGGTCGCCGACGCTTGCTGTCACGGGCTTCGTCCCCTGGCTGTCCGCCTGAACGGAACGTACGGCTTTCGCGCCGGCCATTGCCTCTACGCCGGGCGCAAATTGTAAGACTGCCTTTCCGGCCTTTACAGTGACTTCCCCCACCCGGGGCGGAGCGGTCGAACCCGGCAGGGCAAAAGAGCAAGCCGGATCGCTCCCGATCGACCACTTCCCCTCGCGCGGAGAAAATCGAGCTAGGAGCGTGAGCGGCCCGCGCGTGCTCTTGAAGTTCTCGCCCGCTTCCTTTCGTTCCTTCTCCAGGGCCAGGCGATAGGCTTCATCGGGGTCCGCCGGACAGAGACCAGGCCCAGCCAGGGCAGCTAAGCCAATAATGGCGGTTCGACGGGAAAGCGGTGTGCTCAGGTCCACGGTGGTTGCACGATTTTAGCAACCCCTACCGATCTGAGCGGCCCAGTAAACGGCGCCGCTCCATCTCGTCCCAGAGTGCAGCTAAATCTACGACCGCGCCGTTCTCCAGGTTTAAATGGCCCACTCGCTCCAGATTCTCCGTATTGGTGTCCCACTCCCATGCGATGTGTGTCCTTGGATTAAATACAAAAATCTGCCGCACGCCGATGCGCGCGTACTGAGCGCACTTCTCAAATAGAGCATCCATGCGATCGTCTGGGGACAGAACTTCAGCCACGATTTCGACCGGCTTCGTCGGGTAAGGTTCTTCGATGGCTAATGAGGCAACAACATCGGGGCGCGGCTCCCAGTCGGGGTCAATGCGCAGGTCGAGCTCGGATCCTGCCGCATAGCCGGCCTTTACGAACACTTCGACCAGGAGTCCTTGAAGAAGGGCATGCAGCCAGGTTGGCGCTGCTTTTCGGACGACCTCTCCAAACCGGTATTCGTACCCGGGTTGGCCGGCATACGTTTCGTGATATTGCTCTACGCTGAGGTGCGTTGTGCTGCTCGCCATCCGGTTTTGGTCCAGTATAGATTCACTTCGTGCCCGCGAGCATTTGTACGAGCCGATAGAAAATGCGAGAAACTAGTAGCAGCACATGAGCACACCGAAATGGATGGGAGCCGCCGTCGTTCTCCTAAGCGTGATTGGAGTTGGCTGCGGTCCAAAGTCTGCCGCCAGCGATCAGTCCTTAACGACCGAGATCCAGTCTAAGCTTTACGGGGACAACACGACGCGCCAGGCGAACGTCAAGGTTGACGCGAAGGACGGAGTGGTCACTTTGTCCGGCGATGTTCCCAGTTCCGATGTTGAACTGCAGGCCATGAAGATCGCCAATGGCACCGCCGGTGTACGCAGTGTCAACGATCAGATGAAAATCAACGGTGCTCCTGGAACAGCCGCCGCGAATGAGCCGCCCACCTCGGAACCGGCCGCTGTTCCAGGGAACTCGCTCGCCAGTTCGTCTTCGGGCAACTCCGCGAAGGCTCCTGCAGCGAGTGCCTCGTCCTCCGCTCCGCCCGTCCAGCCTGCGCGTACAACTCCCGATCCGGCGGTTGCCAGCTCGACGCCCGCCGAAACCGCTGCTGCATCGGAGCGCAGAAGGCCTGCCGAGCCTCAAGAAGTTACGATTCCTGCAGGTGACCGATTGTCGATACGAACGGCCGATGCAATCGATTCCGGTAAGGCGAGTGTTGGCCAGACTTTTCGGGCGTCTCTTGACGCTCCATTAGTGTCTGAGGGTCGTGTCATTGTTCCTGCCGGCGCTCCGGCCACCTTGCAGATTCAAAGTGTGCAGGCGGCCGGCCGCATCAAAGGCAGCAGTGAGCTTTCGGTTCGGGCTACCAGTATTCAGTACCGCGGAAAGACCTACGAGGTGAACAGCAGTGTTTACGCCGACGCCGGCAACGCTCGCGGCAAACAGACAGCCATCAAGACCGGTGCTGGCGCTGCGGTTGGTGCGGTCATCGGCGCAATCGCAGGCGGGGGCAAGGGCGCGGCTATTGGTTCCGCTGCGGGTGGCGGAGCCGGGTTTGGCTGGAATGCGCTCACCCACGGACAGCAGGTTAAAGATTCCGTCCGAGACGATCCTCACTTTTCGCTTAGCGGCTCCTCTTACCGTGCCCGCTCCCCGGTGACTAGCAGGTCAACTATCATATAGGTTCACTCGTAGAGGCCTGCTCGTCGCCGAACTACTGGTGACTTTCCATGAAAGTATCGGTTATTATCCCGGCTGCAGGATTAGGTACGCGCATGGGCCGGAGTGCGCCGGAAAAGGCAGGTGTGAGCCGCAAGCAGTTCATGCTGCTGAACAACTCACCGATCCTGATCCACACCATCCGGAAATTTGTCAGCACGCCGGTCGTCTCTGAGATCGTGGTTGCACTGCGCGAAGACGATCTGCGCTGGGCGGAAGAACTGTTTGCCGCGCAGGGATTCAACAAAGCCGTTCGTCTCGTCGAGGGTGGTGAAACCCGGCAGCAGTCGGTCGAAAAGGCGCTCGCTAGCTTGTCGGACCACGATGCATCTGACCTGGTTGCGGTCCATGACGCCGTCCGCCCCTTCATCGAACGCGAAATCATCGAGAAAGTAATCGCCGAAGCCGGCGAAACTGGAGCCGCTATCGTCGGGATTGTGCCGGTGGATACGGTCAAACAGGTTCACCGGAACAAAGTGCGCTCTACGCTTCCGCGGGAGCGGCTGATCTTGACCCAGACGCCACAGGTTTTTCGTCTTGATCTGTTGCGGAAGGCTTTCGAAAAGGCGCGCGAAGACCTCTTCATCGGCACGGACGAATCTTCTCTGGTGGAGAGACTCGAACAGGTGGAGGTCTCGGTCGTTTTGGGCACAGACCGCAACATCAAGATCACCAAGCCCGGAGATATGGATCTCGCCCGCCTTTATCTGACGCTTGAAGGCTCCACCGCCCTGAACCTCTCTTGAGTTGGGTTCGTTCCGCAGAATGACAACTTTTCGGATTGGACAAGGGTGGGATGTTCACCGGACGGAACCGGGCCGGCCCCTGATTCTAGGCGGGATCACGATTCCAAGCGAGTTCGGCCTGGCGGGCCATTCGGATGCCGATGTTTTGTTTCATGCCGTGACGGACGCCGTTCTTGGCTCTGTCGCACTGGGCGATATCGGAATGCATTTCCCCGATACGGCGCCGGAGTGGAAGGGCGCAAACAGTTTGCAATTCCTTCAGCACGCGATCAAATTGTTGGAAGAAAAAGGTTATCGCCTGGCCAACGTAGATACGACGATCATTCTCGAGCGCCCCAAACTGAAGGACTTCCGTTTGTCCATTCGCGAAAGCCTGGCGAGCGCCGCCGGTCTCCCGGTCGACGCTGTTTCTGTGAAGTTTAAGACTGCGGAAAAGGTAGGACCGGTCGGCTTAGGCCAATCCTGCGAGGCGCAAGCCGCGGTCCTTGTGTATTCGATATAAACGTAACCGGACTCGATCAGCGCGCAGTTGCCGCGCTCATGTACTCTTCGTAGGGTCCGGTGAAGTCTTCAATGCCGTCCGAAGTGAAGTGCCAGATTCTTGTCGCGACTTCGTCCACCAGGTCTTCGTCATGCGTGACGAGGAGCACGGTCCCTTCAAACTTCTGGAGTGCCTGGTTCAGAGCGTTGATCGCCTCAAGATCCAGATGGTTGGTTGGCTCATCGAACACCAGCACATTAGGTTTCTGGAGCATGAGCTTGCAGAAGATCAGGCGAGCGGCTTCGCCTCCCGAGAGTGCATCGGTCGGTTTCGAACCTTCTTCTCCGCGGAACAGCATCTGGCCCAGCAACCCGTGGATCTCTTCTTTCGAAGCTTGCGGATCAAAGTTGTGCAGCCATTCGGAGACGGTGGTGCCGTTCCGGATCGTTTCCGCGGTGGTCCTGGGCAAAATAGCCGATTTGCGCTTCATGGCCCCAGGTGACGATGCCTGAATCGAGGCCCACGTCTTTGTCGTCCACCCCCGGGGCCTTCGCGAGCAGCGCCTTGAGCAACGTTGTCTTGCCCATGCCGTTACGCCCCATCAAAGCGATTTTCTCGCCGCGTTGAATGGCAGCAGAGAATCCTTTGATGACCGGTTGGCCGTCGTAGCCCTTCGTAACGTCCTTAAATTCAAGCGCGTGACGTCCGGAGGGGCGCTTCATTTCGAAACGGATAAAGGGGCGTTGGATGTTGGAGCGTGCCAGATCGGTCGTCTGCAATCGCTCTACTTCTCGTTTGCGCGAAGTAACCTGGCTGGCGCGTGTTCCGGCAGAGAACCTCGCAATAAACTCGTTCAACTGAGAAATCTTCTTCTCGCGCTGAGCGTTCTCGGACTCGATTCGGGAACGGACCTGCGTCTTCTGCAACACCATGTCGTCGTATCCGCCCGGTGTAGGTGATGATCGTTTGGTAATCGATGTCCGCGATGTGGGTACAGACGCTGTTCAGGAAGTGCCGGTCGTGAGAGATCACGATGAGCGAACCGTTGTAATGCGTCAGGAAGTTCTGGAGCCAGTGGATCGACTCCAAATCGAGATAGTTGGTGGGCTCGTCAAGCAGCAGGGCTTGCGGATGTCCGAAAAGCGCCTGGGCTAACAGGACGCGAACCTTCTGTCCGCCCTGCAACTCGCCCATCTTGCGATCGTGGAATGGCTCCGGGATATCCAGGCCGTCCAGCAAAACCGCCGCGTCGCTTTCGGCGGTGTAGCCGTCCTCTTCCGCGACCACGCCTTCGAGTTCCCCTAGCCGCATGCCGTCCTCGTCAGTGAGTTCCGCTTTGGAGTAAAGGATTTCCCGCTCCTCCAACGCCTTCCAGAGCGGGAGATTGCCCATGACGACCGTGTCGATCACCCGGTACTGGTCGAAAGCGAACTGATCCTGCCGAAGAATGCCGAGCTTTTTGGGCCTGACGACGGTGCCTTTCTGGGGTTCTGACTCACCCGAGAGAAGCTTCATAAAGGTGGACTTGCCGGCTCCGTTCGGCCCGGTTAACCCATAGCGCCGGCCATCCAGGAACGAGGTTGTGACCTCCTCGAACAGGATTTTCCCGCCGAAGCGCATACTGACATTGCTGACTGAAATCATGTAAAGGGGGGAATTTCCATTTTAACGTAGATTTCAGCCCGGATTGGCCCGAAATTGCTGGCTACGCCGTTTGGCTGCGTACTTTGAGGTGTGCGCCTCGGGGGACACTGCCTCCTGCTTTAGCCGCCGCTCGCGTACCGAAGCGCGTGGCGTATTCGTGCGTGAAGATAGCGCCGAAAAAGAAGATTTGAGCTGAGTAGTAGACCCAGACAATGAGTGCAACCAGCGAACCGGCGGCGCCATAGGTGGAGCCCACGCCGACGGTCGCAAAATAGACCGCCAGAACCGTCTTGCCAATCGTAAATAGAACGCCCGTAAAGATAGCACCGATGCCCACATCACGCCAGCCTATAGGGACATCCGGCACATATTTGTAGATGAGAGCGAAGAAGACAGAGATAGCAAACAGCGAGATAAGGAGATTCGCAGCCTCACTCAAAATAGCCAGGTGAACAGGGAAAAATCCGACGAAGAGGCGCTGGAAAACTGCGATGAAGGTGCTCAGAAGCAACGAGAGCATCAGCACCACTGCGAAACCAATCACCATCCCGAAGGAGGAGAGGCGCTGGCTAACGAACGACCGCCAGGTGGACGAGATTCGTTTGCGCGCGCCCCAGATGGTGTTGAGTGATTCTCGCAATTCGAGGAAAACACCCGAAGCGCCCGAGAGCAAGGTCACCAGCGCTATGGCGGTTGCGAAAATGCCGCTCTTCGGCTGCGCCGCGCTGGTAATCAGCATCCGTACGGTTCGTTCGCCCGCCGGTCCGGCGATGGCATGGACCTGGGTCAGCAGCCGAGCCTGTGCAGTGGCTGCGCTAAACGCGAACCCGCAGATAGCAACCAGAAAAATCAAGAGGGGAGCAAGCGAGAGCAACATATAAAATGCTAAAGAAGCCCCCAAACGCGGCGCGTTGCAATCGCTCCATCTCGAAGCGGTGGTCCTTAAGAGTTCAAGAAACGCCTTAAAGGTCATAGCTTTGACTAGTAGTTAGATAGCGCTTAGGCCCTGTCTGCGACATTAGAAACAGATAAAAGCTCGCAGGCGTCCTAGTTTTGGCTTTCCATAGGGAAGTCCCAAGGTGAAATCTGCGTCCAATGGAGAGAACAGCGCCGTAAGGCGGCAGGTGATGAGTAGGATTCAAGTTCGGCTCCACGCAACTCTGCTTTCTCTAGTCTGCTGTCTGGTGGTTATACCAGTATATGGTCAGCAACTCACGGGAAAAGTAGTCAGCTCGATCGAGTACCGGCCGGTTCGTCAGCCCATCGACTCCCGTGATCTCGAACGGATGCAGCTTGTCGAGGTTGGCCAGCCGCTGAACCCTCGACAGGTCGCGGCCACATTGGACCGGCTTTATTCGACCGGGCTCTATGATGACTTGCAGGTCGATGCCCGGCCCTCCGGAAGCGGAGTGGTTGTCACATTTATCACGCGGGCGCGGCGATTCATCGGGCACGTAGGCGCGCAAGGCCATATCAGCGACCCACCAAGCCGAGCGATTATCATCAGCGGTGCTCAGATGAATCTCGGCACGCCCTTCAATGAGGCGGATCTTGTCACGGCCCGCAAGAGCATCGAACAAGAACTCCGCAACAACGGACTCTTCGCATCAAAAGTGGACGTAGTCACAATCACGGATCCGGAAACGAACCAGGTGACCATTCGCTTCCTGGTGGATTCAGGTCAGCGGGCGAAATACGATGTGCCCGCCATTACGGGGGATACGAAGCTTTCAGACAGCACGATTATTCGGGCCACCGGATGGCGCATTCCGCTGATCAATCGCTGGCGTAAGGTGACCCAATCGCTCACCGATAAGGGCGTTAACGGCATTGAACAGAGATACGCAAAGAAGAATCGCCTTACTGCGTCCGTTGACCTGCAGAGCCTGGACTACGATGCAGACCGGCGCCGTGCCGTGCCCCATATAAATATTGATGCCGGGCCAAAGATCACGATCAAGGCGCTCGAAGCAAAAATCTCGAACGGCAAGCTTCGAAAGTATGTGCCGGTCTATCAGGAAGGTTCGGTCGACAACGATCTACTGGCGGAAGGCGCGACCAACCTCAGGGATTACTTCCAAGCGAAGGGATACCCGGACGTTGACGTAACTTTCCATAGTGAAGCGCCCCGGAACGACGAGCAGGTAATCAACTATTACATTGCAACCGGACCCAGGCGCAAGCTGGCGAACATCGACATTGTGGGGAATGATTACTTCCTGCCGGAGACGCTCGAAGAGCGCATGTTCCTCCATACCAAGTCGCTTGCCCTCCGCTACGGCCGCTATAGCGAGAGCTTTCGCAAGAAAGATGAAGAAGCGATCGAAAGCCTGTATCAGGCAAACGGCTTCCGGGACGTGAAGGTAACGTCCACCGTTGACACAAACTACAAAGGGAAAGAGAACGATCTTTCCGTGCAGTTTCGGATTAACGCAGGCAGACAGTGGCGCGTATCGAACCTGCACCTGGAAGGTGCATCGCGGCTCGATCTAACCCCGATCATGCCCGAGCTTACTTCGGCCGAAGGTCAGCCCTACTCTGAGGTCAATATTGCAACTGACCGGAGCCGAGTTCTCGACTACTACTACTCGAATGGGTTCCCGGCAGCCACCTTCCGCTATACGACAACTCCAGACCGGGACACGCAGACGGTTAAGGTCGTGTATCAGATCAGAGAAGGTCCGCGAGAGTTCGTTCGTCAAGTGATTATCTCCGGCCTGTATCGAACCCGACCGGCGCTTGTCCAAAAACGGATTGATCTGAAGGACGGGGAGCCGATCTCCATGATTAAGATCAACGGCATCGCCAGAAACCTGAACGATCTAGGGGTTTTTGCAAATGTCAATTCGGCGATCCAGGATCCGGACGGAACAAACCTCTATAAGACGGTTCTATACGACTTCGACGAGGCCGCACGTTATTCGTTCAACGTTGGTTTCGGACTACAGGTCGGACGATTCGGCGGGACGACAAACAACCTTGGCAATGCCGGCGGCTCCAGCGGCGTGTCGCCCATTGTGGCATTCGATGTGAGCAGGGTGAACTTCATGGGGCGAGGGCAAACACTCTCGCTCCAGACAAGGTATTCCACGTTGGAACAGCGTGAGAGTTTGAACTACATCGTTCCGCGGCTGTTCGGATCATTCAACCGCACGCTCACATTCTCTGTCCTGTACAACACGACACAGGACGTTCAGACGTTTTCATCCCGTCGAGCAGAAGCTTCCGTTCAGGCGTCGCAACGTATCAATCGCGCCTCCACCTTGCTTTTAAGGTTTGCGTACCGGCGCGTCAGCACCGGCAATGTTGAGATTCCTTCTCTACTGATTCCATCCTTGTTACAGCCGGTACGGATCGGTCTTTTATCGGCAAGCTATATACAAGATCACCGGGATAATCCCGCGGACGCTCATCGTGGGTTCTGGAATACGGTGGACGCAGGCCTGGCCGGTAACTTCTTCGGATCCCAGAGAAACTTCTACCGGGTCCTGGCGAGGAATGCCACTTACACCTCTATTGGGCGAAATCTTGTGTTCGCCCGGCAAACCCAAGTAGGCGCCATTATGCCTTTCAATGTCGCCCCTGGTCTGACAAACTTTGAATCCATTCCGCTCCCGGAGCGCTTTTTTGGTGGCGGCGGTGTCTCGATGCGCGGCTTCGGTGATAACCAAGCCGGCCCTCGTGACATCGGCAGCGTGGCCACCGCGGGATCAAGCCCCACGACCCCGACCGGTTTCCCCATCGGAGGAAACGGGTTGTTCTTCAATAATCTTGAACTTCGTTTTCCTCTTCTGGGTCCAAATATTAGCGGTGTTTTGTTTCACGACATGGGCAACATTTACACCAACTTCGGGGACATTTCACTTCGTTACCGGCAGAATGGAAACCAGGATTTCAACTATGCAGTACAGGCCGCCGGTTTCGGTATTCGATACAAGACGCCTCTTGGTCCAGTTCGCGTTGACCTTGCCTATACGCTCAATCCGCCTTCGTATCTCGGCTTCAACCGAAACGAGACGATTCAAGACCTGATCGGCTGCAACTCAACCACGATTGGTGTCACACCGGCGTGTACGGCAAGTCCTCAGCGCTTAAGCCATTTCCAATTCTTCTTCTCCATCGGGCAAGCGTTCTGACATGCTGCGCCGGGCTCCAGTCATTGCCGTTCTCATCTCGTCCTCACTTTTCGCCGTCATCATCGACCGGATCGCCGTCAGGGTCGGAAACGCGATTATTAAAGACAGTGATATCGATCGCATCGTGCGCGTCACCGAGTTTCTGAATGATGAGCCGCTGAACCTGGGCGATAAAGCCCGCCGGGACGCGGCGAAACGACTGATTGACCAGGCATTCATCAGGCAGGAAATTCAAGTGGGAGGCTATCCTCGCGCGGGTTGGGGTGAAGCGGACGAGCAAATAGCGAAGCTAAAAAAGGACCGCTACAAGACTCCGGCTGCATTCGAGCAAGCTTTGGCGCGCTACGGCCTGGTGGAACCGGACCTTCGCTTTGAATTTCAGTGGCAATTAACTGTGCTTCGATTTATCGACCAGCGGTTCCGGCCTGCTGTTCTTGTGAAGGACGAAGAGGTGGAGCAATATTACAAGGAGCATTTGCCTGCATTGCGTAAGGCCAATCCGAGCGACAGTTCTCTTGAAGCGCTGCGCGATCAAATTCACGAGACCCTGGTGGGCGAAAAAGTGAATCAGTTGTTCTTTTCATGGCTGGACGACCATCGCAAGGAAGGGAAAGTTGAGATCACGGAGGCAAGTCTGCGATGAGCAAGCGAAAAAAGATCCTGATAACCATCGCCGCGTCTCTTGCCGGGCTTTTTGTCGTTCTCGTTGTTGCTTCCATCCTGGTCGTCCAGAGTGCATGGTTCGCTAACTTCGTTCGCGAGAAGATCGTTGCCGTTACGGAAGAGTCAACGGGCGGTGTTGTCGAGATCGGCGCTTTTGAATTTGACTGGACCCACCTTACAGCTCGGATCAGGAACTTCGTTCTTCATGGAAATGAGCCCAAAGGAAGCGATCCGCTCGCCAGGATTGCTCTGCTCGAAGTCCACTTGAAGCTACTTGCCGGTCTGAAGAAAGCTGTTGATATTCAATATCTCGGGATCGACCGCCCGCAGGTGAATTTGATTGTGCTGCCCGATGGCTCGACCAACATCCCGCAACCGAAGGTCAAGAAACAATCGACGAGTGAAACGTCCGGACTGGAAACTGTAGTGAACTTGGCGGTCGGACAATTCAATCTCCAGAACGGGCTCATTCAGTTTGCACAGCAGAAGACTGCTTTCAACGCCAGAGGCGAGAACCTGCGAGTGCTGCTCGACTATAACCAACTGAATCCCAGCTATCAAGGCAAACTCACGATTGACCCTCTGCTTGTAGTAGCGGGAGCGAATGCTCCGACGCTGCCTGTCCATGTCAGTGTTCCCATCACATTGCAAAAAGATGCTATCCAGCTCTCGGATGTAAAGATCAACACGGATGCATCACAGATTACGCTGAACGCTTCCGTTCAGAACATCAATGCGCCGAAGATTGCAGCGCGGGTGAACATGGCCGTTTCCATGCCGGAGATGCAACGAAGTTTCGGACTGCCTATTCACCTCGGATCGAGATTGGCGCCCAAAACCCTCAACGCCGAAGCCTCGATTCAGATCGATTCAAAGACGAACGTCGTGCAAGTCGATACCGCGCACTTGGGTTTGGGCGGAACGACGTTCCAGGCGTCCGGGACCCTTCAACCCGGCAAAAGTAGTGCGGTTGCATTCAATTCTAACTTCGCCCTAAATGAACTGGCGGCCCTATTCGCGGTCTCAGGTGTTCAGACGGCCGGGGCGCTTCAGGCGAACGGCACGGCGCGTTTGGATGCGCAGAACAACTACGCAGTCGATGGCACACTGAATTCCCGGGGTCTTTCGCTGCAGAGCGGGACAACGAAGCTGCGAGACGTTAGTCTCTATTCTCCGTTCCATGCGGATCCGTTCCTCGTCAGCATGGACGGCCTCAAACTGAACCTTGCGGGAGGATCTCTCGGCGCCAAGATTTTCCTGGAGAAGATGCAGAATCTGAGTGTGGAAGGCAACCTCCGCAACTTCTCTCTTCCGGTTCTAGTTAGTTCTGTTACAGGTAAGTCGTTGGGATATGACGGATCGCTGCAAGGCTCGATTCGGGCCACTGGAGACCTGAAGGCGAAAGGTACATCGGGTTATGCGGCCCAGACCAACTTAACGATTACGCCAGGCACTCGCGGCGTCCCGGTGAGCGGACACCTTAACGTTCGATATAACGGTCCGAGAGATTCCGTTGATCTCGGTGACTCATTCATTGCTTTGCCGAATTCGCGAGTAAATCTCGTGGGTACGCTCAATCGTGAGCTTACGCTTGACTTGACCTCACGTAACTTGAACGACTTCTTGCCGGCCGCAAACTTTGGTGCAGCCAAACCCGCAGATTCCCTGCCGGTGGAATTGCAACGCGGCACGCTCTCTCTGCGGGCTCAAGTAAAGGGAAAACTTTCCGCACCGCAGTTGGCCAGTCATCTCTCGGTTGATCACTTCGCCGTTGAAGGGAGATCGTTCGATCAGCTTGCTCTTAACCTATCGGCCACACCTTCACAAGCGGCGGTTACGGACGGAACGCTTACCCGCAGCCGCTTACGAACTGCCTTTGACGCGAGTATAGGGCTTAAAAAATGGAGCCCGGTGCCGGTGTCGCCGCTCAGCGCGAATGTGACTCTGCGCAACGGCGATATTGCTGACTTACTGAGCCTGGCCGGTCAGGCCGGCATTCCAGCCTCGGGCGAGCTGAACGGCGATATACACGTAAACGGCACGTACGGTAATCCGCTGGGTGGTGCAAATCTGCAGGTGACAAATGCAAGTGCTTATGGACAGCCGATCGAACACGTTTCTTTCGTTGGGACGCTCGCGGATCAGTTGATAACGCTCAATCGACTCGAAGTCGCAGCCGGTGGTGGGACACTTGCTGCAAACGGCACTTTCCAGCATCCGCGGGACAGCTTCCTCAGCGGACACGCGCAGGTTCATATCGGTACGAATAATGTTCAGCTTGCAAACCTGATTGCGTTGCAGAAACAATCGCCAGGTAGCGCCGGCCTGATACAGCTTTCCGCCGATGCCACCGGTGACCTGAAGAACCCGGGTACCGATACTCAATTTGTTCTCGCCAATGTGACCGCAGACTTGAACGCGCGGTCGTTGCGTCTTCAAAACCAAAGTGCCGGTGACCTGACGGCAACCGCCCGAACTTCGGGCAAAGACGTGAACTACAAAATATCGTCGAACTTTGCGGGTGCAAGCGTTTCCCTGTGATGGGAAAACTACTCTGGCGGCGAATTATCCGACGGTGGCGGACGCGCACATCCAGAACCTGACCGTTCAAAAAGCTCTCGAGATCGTTGGACAAGGTGCCGTTCCGGTTACAGGAACATTATCGGCGGATGCGCATGTGGCCGGGACGATGCAGGCTCCTGACGCGAATCTCCAGTTCCAATTTGCACGCGCCAGTGTTTATGGAGAGCCGATCAATCGCGTGGGCGGCAGCGTTCATTACGCAACCACGGCCCTTCAGATCCCCTCTATCGAACTCGATGTGCCCGCCGGCAAAGTAACGCTCAACGGTTCTTATTCCCACGCTGCCGGAGATCTCAATTCCGGTACGCTGGCACTGAAAATGGATAGCTCTGAGCTGCAGCTCGAGAAAGTTCATCATATTGTCGCAGCCAAACCCGGGTTTGCAGGAACTCTGCAACTCGCAGCGGACTTGTCGGCGGATGTTCGAGAGCGGAGTGGCAAGCGCGAACTACTCTTTTCGAAGTTAAATGCGAATGTGGCGGCGAACCGGCTGCGGATCGGTGCGGCCAGTCTGGGAGAAGCTCAGTTCACGGCGACAAGCACCGGTCAAAACCTGAAGTTTCAACTCAACTCCGATCTCGCTAAAAGCGAGGTGCGGCTGGCCGGGACCTCTCAACTGACAGGAGACTATCAGACAACGGCGAGCCTTACGTTCGGAAACATTCATTATTCCAATCTGGCTCCGTTCATCGAAGCCGATCCAGCGGTCAAGCCAGCGTTCGATGCCGTCGTTCAGGGCAAGGCCTCTCTCAATGGGCCATTGCTCAGAACAGATGATTTGGCCGCGCGCCTCCAATTGGATCAGCTCCAGTTCGTCACGCGTCCCCAGGGCTCGCCCACCGGAGCGCCTCCCACGAGAACCGTCGATTTCCATAACGACGGACCCATTCGTGGTGGCCCTCAATCACTCCAGCCTTAACATCGAACGATTTCAGATTACGGGACCTCGCACCACCATCAAGGCGAGTGGTGGACTAAATATGAACGAGACCCGCTCACCGATTTCTCTCAATGTGGACGCCAACGCTGACCTGGGCGTGCTGCAAGATATCGACCGGGATTTTTATTCGTCGGGAGCGGTGTCGATGAATGCGGTTGTGCGGGGCACGACGTCCAAGCCCCTCGTGAACGGGCGCGTGGAACTGCATAATGCCAATGTCAACTACTCCGATTCGCCGAACGGACTGTCGAACGCGAATGGCGTCATCCTGCTGAATGGCAGTAACGCTACGATTCAGAATTTGGCCGGAGAAAGCGGAGGTGGAAAGATAGCGCTTTCAGGTTTCGTTGGCTATACGGGCAATGCAATAAGCTTCAACCTCGAAGCCACGGCCAATAAGGTCCGCATGCGCTATTCCGGCGTAAGTGTGACGTCCGATGCTGACGTCTCGCTGATTGGCAACAGCCGCCGGTCTCTAGTCAGCGGAAAGGTCACGGTACAACGGATCGCTTACGGCACGTCGAGCGACGCCGGATCCTTCTTGTCCTCGGCTTCAAATCCTCCTTCGGTTCCCAGCGCACCACTGCCTTTACTGGCGAATATGCGAATCGACTTGAGAATCTTGACTGCCCCGGATTTACGGGTGGTTACGACTTATGCCGACCGGCTCTCGATTGAAGCCGATCTAGCTGTGCGGGGAACTGCAATTGCGCCCGGCATGCTTGGACGCGTGACGGTGACAGACGGTCAACTGGTGTTCTTCGGTAATCAATATACGGTGAATACCGGTACTGTTAACTTCTATAATCCGAGCGCCATTCAGCCGGTTCTGAATGTTTCATTAGAGACTATTGCCCAAAACGTTGACGTGGTTCTTGGGCGTCGCCGGTCCTATCAACAATCTGCAGTTAAGCTATCGATCGGATCCGCCGCTCACTTTCTCGCAAATCGTGCAGTTACTTGCAACGAATACGACACCCAATGATCCGACCATTGCTGCTCATCAACCTAATCCTTCCCAGCAGTCCGTCAGCCAGATGGGAGAGTCTGCGATCCTGGGGCAGGCTGTAGCGAATCCGCTTGCCAGCCGTGTACAACGGGTTTTCGGGCTAAGCGCGTTGAAGATCGATCCGTCAGTAGCCGGAAGTAATGGCCAGCCGACTGCGAAAGTTACCCTGCAACAAAAGATCGCGAGCAATATCACGTTCACTTACATTACGGACGTTACTCAGACTAACTCGCAGATTATCAGAGTGGAGTGGGCGATTACGCCGAAATTCTCAGGGGTCGGCTTGCGTGATTTCAATGGAAACGTCAGCATACAGATGTTCTATAAGTTCAAAGTCCGGTAAGGCTCTCTTAGCTCGATGAAAATCGTCATTTTCGGCCTGTCAGTTACTTCCTCCTGGGGAAACGGGCACGCCACTCTGCTTCGCGGCCTGTTTCGAGCGCTGCACAACATGGGCCACGATGTCCACTTTTTTGAGCGCGACACTCCCTACTATGCTTGTCATCGGGATCTGACCTCCCTTCCTTCAGCAACGGTCCATCTTTACTCGGATTGGGCAGCGATTTCCGGCCAGGCGAAGCAAGAGCTTTCCGATGCCGATGTAGGAATGATCACTTCCTACTGTCACGACGGGAATGCTGCTTCTGAACTGATACGGGACTCTAAATTGTGGCGCAAAGCGTTCTACGACATGGACACGCCCGTGACATTGAGTCAGTTCGAGAAAGGGGAGACAGTACCTTATCTTCCCAGGGGCGGGTTTCGCGGTTTCGATATCGTGCTCAGTTATACCGGCGGACTTGCTTTAGAACAGTTACGTGACATGCTGGGTGCATCACGAACCGCGGCCTTGTACGGGTGGGTGGATCCCGAGGTTTACTACCCTGTTCCCGCCGACCCGAAGTTCACCGCCAGACTCTCCTATCTGGGGACGTATGCGGCTGACCGGCAGCAGGCACTGAGTGATTTGTTGGTGAGGCCGGCGGAGCGACTGGAAGGCTATCAATTCCTGATTGGAGGCGCCATGTACCCGGACACGCAGTTATGGCCAAAGAACATTCGGTTTATTGATCATGTATCTCCCTCCGATCATCGCGCCTTTTACTGCTCGTCTCCTGTGACGCTGAATATCACCCGCGGCTCGATGGCTGCGATGGGCTATTGTCCGTCCGGGCGGCTATTTGAGGCAGCCGCTTGCGGCACGGCGGTCATGAGCGATAACTGGGACGGTTTAGACACCTTCTTCACGCCTGGCGAAGAAATTATGATTGTCCGATCTACCGAAGAAGCCATGGGGGCCATCTCTCGCGGTTCGGATGAACTCAAGCGCATCGGCTCGCGTGCCAAAGAACGGGCACTTTCGTGTCACACCGCGGAACTTCGAGCCAGGCGGCTTGTCTATCTACTCGATCGCCTGCCGGACGAGAGCATTGCAAACTCGGAAGCGGTCGAGGTGGCCGCGGAAAGAGCCTAGTATGTGGGGGATCATACCCGCGGCGGGAACCGGGAGTCGCATTCAACCGCTGGCCTTCTCGAAAGAGTTGCTTCCGGTGGGAAGCTTTCTGGAAGGCTCGAGCGAACGGCCGCGCGCCGTCAGCGAGTACCTGGTGGAACGCATGGTGAAGGCAGGAGTCGACAAGATCTGCTTCGTGATCTCGCCTGGAAAGGCCGACATCCTGAACTACTTCGGAGCACATGCGCTTTCGGCCAATATCTTTTACGCTGTTCAGCCGCAACCTGCGGGTCTGTGCGATGCGTTGTTCCGCGCGCTCCCGATGATCCATCCGGATGAAGAGCTTTGTATCGGTCTGCCGGATACGATCTGGTTTCCGGACACGGCTATGGCAGAGCTGCCGGATGGCAAGCTCTCATTTCTCCTGTTTCCGGTAAAACATCCGGAGCGATTCGATGCGGTTGTTACGGACGAGAACGGAGAAGTGATCGAAGTTCAAGTGAAGAACCCGGCGGCATCTACGCATTGGATCTGGGGTGCGCTCAAAATGCCAGGTTCTACCTTCAGCCACCTTCACGCGCTGTGGTTAGACCGGAAGGACGAATACCTCGGCACCTTGATCAACGCCTATCTGAGCGAGGGCGGACGTGCCTATGGAGTAAAGAGCGGCGAAGCCTATGTAGATGTCGGTACGTTGAACGGTTATCGTGAAGCGCTGCGTTTACTTGATTCCACTCGCGAAGATCCCGTTCTTTCGGCGTGAGTTTCCGTCTGGAAGTAATCACCGACATCGGGCGGCTGCGGCAACTCGAGCCGGCCTGGTCGGAGCAAATCTCGCAATGGTGCCAATCGACACCGTTCCACTTGCCTGAGTGGGTCCTGACGTGGTGGGAGCATTTCGGCAGTGGTGAGCTGCAGACGCTTGTTGCATGGCAAGACGGCTCCATGGTGGGGTTGGTCCCGTGCTTTCGCCACTTGTGGCAGAACGCGCGGCAACTGACTCTGATCGGCTCAGGTATCACCGACTATCTCGATCCCTTCATAGCGGAGGAAGGTGCCGATCGGACGATCTCAGCGATCGGTCAATACCTGGCGGAAGCGAATTGTGATCTCTGCGATTGGCAGGATCTCTCCGCAACCAGCCCACTGCTCAGACTTGCGCAAATGGATCAGTTGGACGTGAGCGTTGCACCTGATACCGTGTGCAGCGAGGTGGAGCTGGAAGCGAACTTCGAGCAGTATTGGATGCAGAGGTCGAGCGAGATGAGAAGGAACGTTCGCCGCTATGCCGAGAAAGCGGAGAAGATAGCCCCGCTCAGCTTTCATGTCGACGATGACTACAATCCAGAGACTCTCGACACGCTGTTTGCGCTCCATACCGCACGTTGGAAAAGCCGTGGCGAATCGGGCATGGTGGAAGCAAACAACTCTGGCGATTTCATGCGCTCTGCGAGTCGGGCGCTCGCCCGGCGCGGAGTTTTGCGGCTTTTCACGCTTCGCTGGTGTGAGCGGGTTGTTGCCGCCGTCCTTGCGTTCTCCTGGAACGGAAAGCTGTATGGCTACTTCAGCGCTTTCGACCCAGAGCACGAACATCTCGGTTTTGGCCGAATACTGCTTTCGAAATGCATCCGGTACGCTTACGAAACAGGACACAGCCATTGGAATTTCCTGCGCGGAGATGAACCCTATAAGACTTCCTGGGGCGCCCAGTGCATTCCCAAGTGCCGTCTTACCATCAGGCGCCGAGCAGATCCTTGTAAAGCTTGATGTAGTCGTCGACCATACGTTCAGACGAGAAGTTCTCCAGGGCATATTGGCGGCACTTTAAGGGAGAAATCTCGTCAACCCGTGCCAAGGCCGCGATCAAGCCTTTTAGATCGTCCGCAATGAATCCGGTGACTTCATGTTGCACTACTTCCGGTAGGGCACCCGAACGAAAAGCGACGACGGGAGTTCCTGAACTGGCTGCCTCCATTGCGACCAGCGAACTGGTTTCCGCGGCCAAGCTTGGAATCAGCAGCGCACGCGCGTTGCTTAGCAGCTTTACTTTCTCTTCGAGATCGACAGGTCCCACGTAAATGCGTTTGCTATCGAGCAGCGGTTGAACTTCGGTCTCGAAATAATTCCGATGGAAAGCAAAAGGGTGGACGGGGCCGGCGACGATCAGCGGAAGGTCACTTTCACGTGCTGCCTGTACGCGATATGCGTGCCCTTTTCCGGGCAGACACGCCCCAGCCAAAGAAGTGCACTTCGTTCCGCATCGCCGGGCACGTGTTTCGAAGTATCAATTCCGTTTTGAACAACCCTGAAGATCGAATGCGTATTCGCTGAGCCGGCCTGTGTGTTGGAAACTGCAACCAGGTGGACGTCATGTTTGTCCAGGGAACCGGCCTCGTACCACGGAATTGGGAGATGCAGCGTTGCTACCTTCACAACGGGACTGTCCGGCACGTAGGCTCCAAAGTCGAGCCCATGGAAATGAATCAGGTCGATCTGTTCGGTTGCGAGTACTTTCTCAATAGACGAGAGGTGAAACTTCTGTGCTTGTTCGCGCTCGGTCTCGGTGATGTCGTTGCTAGCCGATGGAGTCGGCCAAAGTTCGCCACTTACTTGTGAACCTTCAGCAGCGATGACAATGGAACCGATCCCCCGTTCCGCCAAACCGCGATCGAGTAAGTACAGAATTTGCTCTGCTCCTCCCGCAGAACCGGGTCCTACCGGAAGCAGAGGATAAGCAACGTTCAGGATTTTCATCCAGCGTTCACGCCCCTCTCTCCGAAGCGCCCGCATGTGTTACCCTCACGGATGCTGTTGGTACGCAGGGTAATCCCAGCGTAGAAATAGGGAATCTGGTGAGAATCCGGAACTGTCCCGCAGCGGTAAACAGGAACGAAAACCTCGATGGATGCACTGGCCGAAACAGGCTGGGAAGCAGAGGTGAATAGAAAGCCCCTCAAGAGGGAAACGCCTGTAAGTCCGAAGACCTGCCTGCAGCCCGCAAGAAATGCGGTTATCGAACTTGCACCTTCGTGGGAGAGGCTGCGTGATACGTCACGTTGTTCCGCCTCTGTAACTCTCGGGCAGAGATTTCTTTCTGACTGATTGTTGCTTTCTTCCGATTGAGCAAGCCTCGATGAAGCTGTGCCGGAAGGAGCATGGTGTGTCATTCAAATCTTGTTTTTATCTCTTTTTGTATTTTGGAGCCGCAGTAGCAGCGTATCCCGAGAGCTCCACCGTCAAGCTTAGCGGCCAGGTGACAGATCCGTCGGGTGCACAAGTTCCCAAGGCAGTCATTCGGCTCGATAGCCGCGACGCCTCTACGAGCTTCTCAGGCGTAACGAACCAGGTCGGCGAGTACAACCTGCTGGTGCCTCGCGGCGATTATCTTCTGCGAGTGGACGCTCCAGGCCTGATGCTCCCCGAGTCTCCAAAGCTTGTTAGTTTGACCGGCCCCGATTCACAGCTTCCTCCTCTGCAGTTGACCTTTGCCGAGACCGCAAACACAGTCGTGGTCACCGCAACCGGCACAGCGCAATCCCTAGACGAAACTGCGAAATCGGTGGACGTTGTCAGCCGGGACGAGTTGATGCGGCGTGGCACGGAATCGATTGTCGACGGGCTGCGAGAGTTGCCGGGTCTTCGTGTTTCCCAACGCGGCGGGCCTGGCAGCCTGGCTACGGTGCAGATACGGGGCCTGCGCACGTTTGACACAGCGGTTCTCGTCGACGGTATGCGGTTTCGCGACGTCGGCGCCACGCAGGGAGATGCGCAATCTTACCTTGGCGATTTGCTCTCGGTAGATGCGGGCCGGGTCGAAGTGTTGCGCGGCAGCGGATCGTCTCTCTACGGCACGAACGCAACCGGAGGCGTAATCAACATCGTGACGGATCCGGGGACTGGTCCCTTTCATGGAGACCTGACTGCGGACGGCGGTGGGCTGGGTGAGTTTCGCGGAGTTGCTCATTTCGGTGCCAGTGCACTCGGGAACAAGCTCCAGTATTCCGCCGGCATCGGCCACCTGGACGTGACGCGCGGAGTCGATAACGACGACGACTACCGGAACACCACTGGAAACGGCCGGATTGATTATTCGCTGCGTCCCGGGCTGGTTCTGCGTGGTCGCGTTCTTGCAACCGATGGATTTGTTCGGTTGAATGAAACTCCCAGTGCGGCGCCTTCGAGAGCGTTGCCGCCAACCGGATACATCCCGGCGATCGGCCTCAGTCCACAACAATCGCAACTCGCCTCACAAAGGTTGCCGTATTCGCTGGACGGTGCAACATTCATCCCGTCGCTCGACGACCCTGATTACTTCAGGACATCGCGCTTTGCTTCCACCATGGTCGCGCTCGACCATCAGGTCAATCCTATGCTTTCGTACCGGATCAGCTACCAGGATCTGGTATCGGATCGGGACGTAGTGAATGGACCGTTGGGGCCGGGGTTCCAGTCGCCCTTTCGAACCTCGAGCGGATACAACGGCAGGATCGATACTCTGCAGGGGCGTGTCAACATCCTGAGCGGCAGCCATCAACTGATCACGGCTGGTTACGAGTTCGAGCGCGAGTCTTTGAACACTCCCGCTACCGATGGAAATCCGAATCCCGTGCTCGCGATCACCTCGAATACGCGTGTTGCTGAGTCGAGCAATTCTTTTGACGTGCAAGACCAGATCAGGCTGTTTCAGGACCGGTTTCAGATCTCGCTCTCCGGTCGGGTACAGCTTTTTACGCTTAATCAGCCAATCTTTACCGGCGCGTTGCCGGCGTATGCGAATGCATCGGCGATCAATCCTCCCAATGCTTATACGGGCGACATCTCGCTCGCTTACTTCTTCAAAACTTCTCGTACAAAAATCCGCTCTCACGCCGGAAACGGATACCGCGTACCGTCCCTCTACGAACGTTTCGGCACCTATTTTGACGGGGCGAGCTTCACGGCGTATGGCGATCCCAGATTGCGGCCCGAGCGCTCTATCGGGATCGACGGCGGCATCGATCAATACTTCGCGTCAGAGAAGCTGAAGGTGAGTGCGTCGTATTTCTACACCCGATTGCAAGAGGTGATTGCCTTTGACTTTAGCGGTCTGATCAGTCCCGTAACAGATCCGTTCGGACGTTCGGAGGGCTATCGCAATACGGGTGGCGGCCTGGCGCGCGGTGTGGAGATCTCCGCGGAAGCAAAGCCCTGGAAGTTCACCCAGGTCCGCTCATCGTACACCTACACAAACTCAAAGGATCGCTTCTCGGAGTTTGCAGACGGTACACTGCAGACGCCGCGCACTTTTCCTCATACCTTTAGCTTTGTCGTGCTTCAGCAGTTCGGTCCTAGAGTAGATGCGGCGCTCAATTTTCTCGCAGCGAGTGATTACCTGTTTCCGTTCAGCGGGCGCACGTTCGTGTTCCCGGGACCTCGCCAGGCAGGGCTGTCGATCGGCTATACACATCCTCTCGGCGAATCGTCCAAGGTTCGCTTTTACACAACGATCAAGAACCTTGCGAATCAGACTTATTACGAAGACGGATTCAGAACCCCGGGACGTTGGGCCGTTGCAGGTGTGACTTACTCGTTCTAAGTCATGGGTAAGGCACGCGCATTGATGGTCGGCGGGACGGCTTCCCATGTGGGGAAGAGTTGGATGGCGACTGCGATTTGCCGTTGGCTGGTGCGGCAAGGGTACAGAGTGGCGCCGTTCAAAGCGCAGAACATGTCGAACAACTCGTATCCTGTGCGGCCGGTGGCGAGATAGGACGCGCGCAAGTGGCCCAGGCGCAGGCGTGTTTTCTCGAACCTGAGCCGGATATGAATCCGATCCTGTTGAAGCCGAACTCCGACTGCGGAAGTCAGGTGGTCCTTAACGGAAAAGTGTGGAAGAACCTGAGCGCGCGTGAGTATTACGAACACTTTCCCGCGCTACTCGAACATGTGCTTGGGGCTTATGCAAGGCTGGCCGAAACGTATGATTTCATCGTCGTCGAGGGCGCAGGAAGCATAGCCGAGCTAAACCTCAGACGCACGGATCTGGTTAATCTGGGGCTCGCTACGCGGCTTCAAATTCCGGTGTTTCTCGTGGCCGATATAGATAGGGGTGGTGTCTTTGCGGCCGTAACGGGAACAATTTCTCTGCTCGATGACGAAGAGCGATCGTTAGTGCGAGGATTTGCAGTTAACCGGTTTCGCGGTGATCCGTCACTCTTCACCGGCGGAGTCAAGATCCTTGAGGAGAAAACAAACAAACCCTGCCTTGGCGTCTTTCCCCATCTCTATAGCGCTACCCTCGACGCCGAAGATGCACTTTCGATCGAAGGCGATGTCAACTCGCGCAGAGAAAGCCCGCGTCGCGATCATTCGATTTCCGCATGTCTCGAACGTAACCGATTTCCGGTTGCTTCCCGACGCGTGTTGGATCTCTAAACCGGTTGCAGGACGTATTCGATTTCATCATTCTGCCCGGTACGAAGAATACGATCGGCGATCTGCTCTGGATGGGCAGAATCGGATTATCGGAGTGGGTCATCGATCAACACGCAAAGGGGGCGCACATCATCGGCATCTGTGGCGGGTATCAGATGCTGGGAGAGTGCGTCGAGGATCCGTTCGGTGTCGAGACGGCCGAGGGCAGAGCGCAAGGACTTGGCCTCATTGAGAGCCGAACTGTTCTCTCTCGCGAGAAGACGACGCGAGTCGTGCGCGCCACAACGCCTTCCGGCTACGAATTCGAAGCGTACGAAATTCATATGGGCCAGACGATGCGTTCCTCAGAGATGCGCCCGTTTGCCATGCTTGCTGACGGAACGGAAGACGGTGTGAGAACGGTCCGCTGCTCTGGTACCTATCTGCATGGTGCGCTCGAAGATCCGATTGTTCTGAGCGAGCTTCTCGGCAGACCTGTGGCTACTTTGCCCGACCGGAACAGCGTCTATGAGGAACTGGCAGATTGGTTCGAAGCGAACGTGGATCGGAAGCGCTTTGAGGAGCTCTATCTTTGCCCGTAAGATCAGGTGAGCTTCTGGGGGGAGTCGCGCTGGATCTTGCTTGCGGAGATCCACAGTGGCTGCCGCATCCTGTGCGTGCCATTGGGTTGTGGGCCGATGTGGCCGAGAGATTCTGGAGAAAGACGTCACCTTCCGTTGCGCATTGCCGGCGGGATGTTCTGGGTCACGGTCGTCGGCGGAACGGTGTCTATCATCAAAAGCGCGCCACGGTTTCTCAACACCTATTGGATTTACTCCTTTCTTGCTTGCCGCGATTTGGACGTACACGCACTTCGCGTCATGTCTGCACTCGAGAGAAACGATCTTTCCGAAGCGCGACGGCAACTTTCTTTTGTTGTGGGACGCGACACTGCTGACCTGGACGAGAGAGAGGTTGTTCGAGCCGTGGTCGAAACAGTTGCTGAAAATCTGAGCGACGGTGTCGTCGCGCCGCTCTTTTATCTGGCGCTAGGCGGTCCGATCGCGATGGCGGCTTACAAGGCAGTCAATACGCTGGACAGCATGGTGGGCCACCGGAACGAGCGCTATCGTGAGTTCGGGTTCGTGTCGGCGAAAGATGGACGATCTGGCGAACTGGGTGCCTGCACGGCTCTCGGCTGTTCTGCTCTGGTGCGCTGCCGCCCTTGTGCCGGGCCTTTCTGCCGTTCGGGCGTTCAAGATGACGATCCGGGATGGAAGAAATCAGCCCAGTCCCAACGCCGGGTTTCCGGAAGCGGCTGTGGCCGGAGCGCTCGGCGTGCAACTCGGGGGACTGAACTTTTACGGCGGTGTTCCGAGCCGAAAGGCCAGTCTGGGCGATGCAATTGTTGAACTCGATCGAGGCGCTTACAGAAAAGTGCGCGTTCTTTTGTACATGGTCGAGGCGATGTTGGTGTTGGCGTTATGTGGATGGAGCCGCAGCCGATGACCCATGGTGGCGATATCTTCGCGATCGCGGCCGCACAAGGCTGGGACTGGCGCGACGTTGCCGATTTCAGCGCGAGTATCAATCCGCTCGGTCCCGCGCCCGGAGTGCGCAGCGCCATTTGCCGGGCCATCGATAGAATCCAGCATTACCCTGAGCGCGAGCCCAAACGTTTGCGAGAAGCTCTGCGCTAAAACGTGGAACGTCGATCCGGAGTGCGTACTCCTGGGAAACGGTGCAACCGAATTGATCTTCTTCCTTGCCCGGGTTTTCGAGGGCCGCGCTATCGCGCTGGCGGCCCCTGTGTTCTCGGAGTTTCATCGAGCCTTTCCCGAGGCTCGTTTAGCCAGCCTTAGTGATCCGGACACATGGCCCCGCGAGAACCTGCTCGTTATTGACGAGACCGGCGAATCCGACTGGAACCAGCACGCCACTTTCGCTTCTTCGCCGAAGGCTGGAGGAATCCACCGAGCCTCTCGTCGTAGACGAATCATTCCTTGAGTTCTCTTCATTGCCTTCTTCGTCAACACTGATTCCAGAGTTCCGGCAGTTGATTGTTTTACGATCCCTGACGAAGTTTTATGCGTTACCGGGGCTTCGTGTGGGAGCCCTGATCGCCGACAGATCGGTTGTGAAGCAATGGCGTAAACACCGCGAGCCGTGGCAGGTCAATGTGTTGGCAGAAGAGGCGGCGCTTGCAGCGCTCGCGGATGAGAGTCATGCCCAAGCGACGGTCGAGTTCGTCCGGAGAGAACGTGATTTTCTAACCGATGCGCTTAAGACGATACCGGGCACCATGCCTCACGGAAGCGACGCAAATTTCATCTATGTCTCGCTCGAATATCGAGCGCAGGATCTGGCGGATCACCTTCTGCGGAGCAAGATCCTGGTGCGGAACTGCGCAGATTGGCCGGGACTGCCGGGCGAGGCAGTGAGAATTGCCGTCCGCACGAGAAACGAGAACGAGCGGCTTCTGCACGCCTGGAGGAGTTTCCATTGCGCTTAATTGCCCTGCTGGTTACCGCCGCGACCGTTTGGGCGGGCAGTGTAGACCGCATCGTTTCTACGGCTCCGAGTGTGACGGAGACGCTGTTTGCCATGGGGCTGGGAAGTCGCGTCGTGGGAGATACGATCTTTTGCAATTTTCCTCCTGAAGCGGCAAAGCTTCCGAAGATCGGATCGCTGCTTCACCCAGACGTAGAGGCAATCGTCGCTCTTCACCCTGACCTGGTTGTAGTGCAGGATAAATATCGCTCACTGCCCGAACAGCTCGGCCGATTGCACATCAACTATGTTGAGGTTCCAAGCGATGATCTGCAGGGAATTTTCGCGGGAGCGCGCGCGATCGGCCGCGCCGCGGGCGCAACCCTAGCCGCCGAGCAGTTGATCTCGTCCATGCAGTCCCGATTCGATCGGGTACGCAGAGCAGGCGGCAGGCTTACCGAAGCCGCGTGTGGCATTCATCGTTGGACATACCGGTAATCGTCTGGAGGGATTGATCGCGGGCGCAGCTCACTCTTACTTCTCCGATTTGATCGAGATTGCGGGTGGAATCGACATCTTCGCGGATTCGGCGTCGCCCTATCCGCGAATCTCGCTCGAAGAAATCCTGTCCCGCAATCCGGACGTCATTCTGGAGTTGACCGGCCAGGGGAAAGAGAAGCAGGACGACGTGGTCAGGTTGTGGTCTGAGCATCGGAGTCTCCGGGCTGTCGCAAACGGCCGCGTCTACGCCATCCCTCCGGGTCCGTTCCTCATACCTGGACCTAGAGCTGCCGAAGCTGCGGAAAAGCTGGTGCAGCTTCTTCATGGGAAGAGTGGTTCATGACCTTTTTCGAACTTCAAAACGTCGGCGTGCGGTATGGGAGCTTTGATGCATTGCGCTCTGTGTCTCTAGCTCTGAAAGCCGGGGAGTTCGTCGCGGTGGCAGGACCGAATGGTGCCGGGAAATCCACTCTCCTTTCTGTTCTCGCGGGCTTAATCGCGCCTTCGACCGGCAGCGCTTTGTTTATGCGTCGAACAATCAGCACCTGGAACAGGCGAGATTTCGCACGTCGTGTGGCTGTCGTGCTGCAAGAGAGTGGGGCAAATTTCCCCTTCACCGCGGAAGACGTGGTTTATATGGGTCGCATGCCCCATCGCTCCGGGCTTTACGAAACAGAGGCAGATCGTGCAGCCGTCGAAGGAGCGCTTGAGCAGACCGAAACGGCAGAGTTTCGCAGTCGCGAGTTTCGCACGCTCAGCGGCGGCGAAAAGCAAAGAGTTCTGCTTGCATCAGCACTAGCTCAATCTCCTGAAGTGCTGCTCCTCGATGAACCCTCGGCGCATCTCGACATTTATCATCAGGTCCAGCTCTATCGATTGCTACAGGAGTTGAGCCGGCGCGGTCTCCTCGTCGTAGCTGTGACGCATGATCTTAACGTGGCGCTTGGAAAGGCGGATCGATTGCTGCTGGTGCACCACGGACAGATTCGCGCGGACGGAGAGCCCGCCGAGACCGTGCGATCAGAGCTGATGGAAGAGGTTTACTCAGTTCCTGTCGAAGTGCATCGCGACGCGTCGGGAAAGCCATGGATCACCTATGGTGCGTAGGCACAATTGGGTGCCGACCTTCCTCCTTTCGTGCGCCATACTGCTGGCCTCTTTTGCCGCGTCTGTCCTGATCGGCTCCCGATCGCTAAGCCTCGTTCGAGCTCTTCACGGGCTGTCGCCCGATCGCGAAATTTTAGTTTCCTTGCGCATACCGAGAGCGCTTCTTGCCTTGTGGACCGGCGGCGCACTGAGTCTTTCCGGTGTCCTTTTCCAGGCGATGTTGCGTGAGTCGCTGGCGGAACCGTACACGTTAGGTGTTGCCGGCGGTGCTTCTCTCGGCGCGGTTCTTGCCATCTATTTTGGCTGGAACGTGTTTGGCGGTGTTTCGGCTGTTTGCCTGGCGGGGTTTGTCGGTGCGGCTGCCGTGCTGGCTGTCGTAGTGCTCATCGCTTTTGAAGGCGGTCGTCTATCTTCGCTCGGTTTGCTGCTCGCCGGTATAACGGTGAACAGTATCTGCGCGGCAGTGATTCTGTTTCTGTCGAATCTCGCCGGGTTCATGCAATCCTTCGCGATTACGCGTTGGATGATCGGGGGCTTGGATGCGCCGTCATATGCGAATCTACTCGGCCTCACGGTCGCGCTGCTTCCTGTTTGCCTGTTCGTTTTCTCTCGCAGCCGCGAGTGGAATGTTCTTGCGCTTGGAGAAGACTGGGCAACAACGCGAGGCGTCTCTACCAGTCGGCTCCTTCTTCTAGGTTGCGTATGTGGTTCTGTGCTGACCGGAACAGTTACGGCAATGACGGGACCTATCGGCTTTGTCGGTCTTATCGTTCCGCACGCCGTGCGGCTGTGGGTAGGGGCCGACCATCGGATCCTGATACCAACTTCATTCCTGATCGGTGCCGCGTTCCTGAGTCTTTCGGATGTTCTCTCAAGAACGGTTCTTGCACCCGTCGAAGTCCCGGTTGGAGTGATCACGGCGTTTGTTGGCGGCCCTTGTTTTATCTGGATGCTGCGGAGGAGACAAGGGAGATTGCCTTCGTGACTCTGATCGGCGGCGGGAGCCGTAGTGGCAAGAGCAAGGAGGCGCTGAAGCGATTACGCGGGGCTGGTCCACGGCTGGGATTCATCGCGACGGCACAAGCTTGGGACGACGAAATGCGGGAGAGAATCAACCTCCATCGTGCTGAACGGGGCCCTGACATTGTTACATGGGAAGAGCCGTTGCGTGTTGCCGACCGCCTACGCTCGGAAGGGGCGTCTTACGATGCCATCGTCGTTGATTGCCTGACATTGTGGCTGACTAATCTCATGCTGCAAGATCAGCGGACCAATATCAGTGAGGAGACCGAAGATCTCCTGGATGCTGCCGCGAATACTCGGACAGAAGTCATCCTCGTGACGAACGAGGTAGGTTGTGGCATCGTTCCTGAGAACGCATTGGCTCGAGAGTTCCGGGACGAAGCGGGCAGGCTTAACCAACGGGCCGCCGAGCGGGCTGCCGAGGTTTACTGGATGATATTCGGCATTGGTCTGCGGATCAAATGATTCGCAAATTCTTCGGAGCGATCCAGTTTCTGACGGTTCTCCCTATTCGTAGCGACACTTCGACCCCGGGACAATCGGCAGTATTTTTCCCCATCACCGGAGCGCTTCTAGGAGCCGCCTCTGGCGCAGTGCTTCAGCTTTTCCGAAGGCCTTTGGGCGCATCACTCGGAGCTCTTCTTGCGATCTCCTTCCTCGTTGCAGTTACCGGCGGATTACACGAGGACGGACTCGCCGACTGTGCCGATGCCATTCGAGCAGGGCGAACACGAGAAAAGATGCTGGCGATTCTGAAAGACAGCCGCATCGGTGTGTATGGGGCTGTTGCTTTGATCCTGTGTGTTGGTATTCGCTGGCAGGCTACTACACAAATTCGAATAAATCCAGTGATTGGCTTGGCCTCGTCCCTCGCCCTCTCGCGATCTTCTTTGGTGATGCTGGGTATTACAACAAACCCTTTCGGCAGCGGTCTCGGAGCTGTTTTTTCGACAGGGTTGACGCGCGCGGCTGCCCTTTTCGTTGCTCTACAGATGCTGGCCGCGGCAGCTTTGTGTGGTTGGCGCGGTGTCCCCATGCTCTTGTCGAGCGCCGCCATCATTGCCTTTGCGCGCACTTACTTCGTCCGCCGCCTGGGAGGTGTAAACGGAGATTGCCTGGGTGCCACTTGCTTGACGGTCGAAAGTTTGAATCTGGTCATCCTCGCATGGCGCTTCTCTATTTAATTCGGCATGCGGAACCGGAGAGCGCCGGAACGTTTCTGGGTCAGGCAGATCCGCCTCTCGCGAAGGGTGCTCTCGAGTCTGTGGCTGCACCGCTTTCGACCTTACCTGTGAAAGTCGCATATGTAAGCCCTTTGCGCCGGGCCCGGGAAACCGCGGTGTGTCTTCGCTGTTCGAACGTGATTGTGGTCCCGGAGCTTCGCGAGCTTGCCTTTGGGCAATGGACAGGGAAAACGTGGTCGGAAATAGAAGCGCAATGGCCCGACCTCGCGAACGAGAAACTCAAAGACTGGCAAGGAGTGGCTGCGCCGGGCGGCGAGAACTGGACCGACTTCACAGGACGTGTCCGGCGAGCTTGGGATCGGATCCGCGAAGGCCCTTCGCCCGCTGCTGTTATAGCTCATCACGCTGTCAACTCGGTGCTGGCGAACTTGGCCGGTAGCGTTTCCTTTTCCCAATTCACCCAAAGTTACGGCCAGATCACGGAGCTTGCCTACTTTGCAGATTGATCGAACAGTTGGCAGCATCCCACCTCTACAGCGCTCGACAGCCATTACGGAGGCAGTGAGAGAGCGTTGGGACTCCCTGACAAAGCCGCGCGGTAGCTTGGGACGCCTCGAAACGGAAATCATCCGACTGGCGCAGATCCAGGGCACTTCCTCTCCAAGCCTCGAGCGCGCCGCCATCTATGTCTTTTGCGGCGATCACGGAATAACGAACGAGAACGTCAGCGCGTACCCTCAAGCGGTCACGCGCGAGATGATGAAGAACTTCGTTGCAGGTGGCGCCGCCATCAACGTCTTGTGCCGGAACGCAGGAATTGACACTGTCATCATTGACGCCGGTGTTTGTGGCCCCAAGATCGAAGGCGTGTTGGACCGGAGAATCGCTGAGGGCACTCGCAGCTTTTACATCCAGCCCGCGATGGAACCACAGCAGGTGCGTGCCGCATTAGAAGCAGGAATAACCTTGGCCGCTGAGGCTGCCGAACGCTTCGACGCCGTTGGTCTGGGCGAGATGGGTATCGGCAATTCAGCCTCGGCCAGTGCTCTCGTCAGCGCTTATCTGTCCATCTCTCCAGATGATTCCGTTGGGCGTGGTGCCGGTTTGGACGACGCCGCTCTCAATCACAAGAAGAGGATTATCTCCGAGGCTCTGTCTCGCTACAAGGACGAACTCAAGACGATGGATCCGGTCGGGATTCTCGCATTGTTCGGCGGATTTGAGATCGCAATGATGGCTGGCTTCGTTCTAGGCGCTGCGGAAAGTCGGCTCCCGGTTATGGTCGATGGCTTCATCTCCACTGCGGCGTTCCTTGCTGCTAAAAGAATTTGCCCTGACGTTTCCGATTATGTGTTCTTTGCCCATGAATCGGCCGAGCCGGGGCACGCGCCCATCCTGAAATCGCTGGGCAGGAAGCCTCTGCTTACGCTCGACCTTCGATTGGGGGAAGGGACAGGCGCTGCCTTAGCGATCTCCCTGTTGCGATCGGGTCTTCAGCTCTATCGTGAGATGGCGACGTTTGCCCAGGCATCGGTCTCGGATAAGCAGCCCGGTTTAGAAGAAAGGAAGTGAAATGAGTATTGCAACAAAAAGAGGCGACAACGGAACAACCGGCCTTCCGGGAGGCGTTCGCGTCTCGAAAGCGGACCGGCGTGTAGATTGTTACGGGACGATCGACGAATTGATCTCGCAACTCGGCTTTGCGCGATCAATCACTCCGGCTTCTGAACTGAAAGACTTGATAAAGCAGCTCCAGCGAGAGCTCTTCAAAGTCGGTTCGGCCATTGGTACGGCGCCGGAATCGCGCAAGCCGGCTCCCGAGATTACGAGCGAGATGGTCGACGCGCTGGAATCTCATGTGCATCGAATTGAAGCGCTACCCGGCATCCTTGGAGATTGGTCGATTCCCGGAGAAATTCCGGAAGCCGCTGCCATGGATGTTGCCCGGACCGTTTGCCGGCGCGCAGAGCGGCTCGCCGTCGGCCTGTTCGAAGACAAAATCATGACAAACGCTACGGTACTCGCGTATCTGAATCGTCTGTCTGATCTCCTGTGGCTTTTGGGAAGGCAACTCGAGTTGCACGCGGGAGTAGATTCTTCGCTTCGCTCGCCGGAGCACTCCGGTCCGCGCTGGTCTCGCGCCTGGTGAAAAGCCGAGACGGCGTTTCGCGAAGAATTGCGCGCCAATTCGGAGTGGTTATACTGTAGAAACGATCCCCGTTTAGTATGGCGCTCAGGTTTTCCATTCGGATTCTGATTAGCGTGGCTCTTCGTAGCCCCGCCTGAGACCTCTTAGATCAAGTTTTTCTGAGGCCACCGGCAGGTAATAAACCAGTCGGTGGCCTTTTGACATTTAGGGCTAAATAGGAGGGATCAGGGCAGTAGCGAAGGTTGGGTACGGTAAATGAGGATTTTCACATTCGATACAACGTTGAGGGACGGCACTCAGGGCGAGTCCGTCTCTTTCTCGGTAGAAGACAAGTTGCTGATTGCCGGGAAGCTTGACGAACTGGGAATCGACTACATCGAGGGCGGGTGGCCGGGCTCGAATCCGAAAGACAAAGAGTTCTTCGCACGGGCGAAAAACCTCCGGTTTAAGCACTCTAAGCTAACCGCGTTTGGCGCGACACGTTTTGCCAAAAACCCGGTCGATGTCGATTCGAATGTGGCTGAGCTGATTGCGGCCGATACGCCGGTCATCGCTATCTTCGGTAAGACCTGGGACTTCCATGTCGAGCGCGCTCTCGGCATCACTTTAGAAGAAAACCTTGCACTGATTTCCGACACTGTCGGATATCTAAAGTCGCATGGACGCGAGGTTGTCTATGACGCGGAGCATTTCTTCGACGGCTATCTGGCCAATCCTACGTTTGCATTGCGCACCCTCGAAGCCGCGAAGCGGGCCGGCGCAGATGTGCTGTGTCTGTGCGACACAAACGGGGGGACGTTACCGCATCGGCTTGCCGACATCGTAAGCGGTGTTCGAGCGCGCTTCGACGGAGTTCTTGGCATACATTGCCACAACGATTCCGAAGTGGCCGTAGCGAACACGATTATGGCTGTCGAGGCCGGCGTTACGCATGTCCAGGGATGCCTGAACGGTTATGGTGAGCGCTGCGGCAACGCCAACCTGTGTTCTGTACTCGCCAACCTTGAGTTGAAATTAGGACATACGACGGTTGGACCGGAGAAGCTTGCGCAGCTCACCTCGACGGCGAAATTCGTAGCTGAGCTAGCAAACCTGCCGCTCAGGAACGAACAGGCCTACGTGGGTGGCAGCGCCTTTGCTCACAAGGGCGGCATTCATGTCAGCGCGGTCCTGAAGGACTCGGCTACGTATGAACACGTAAAGCCGGAAACCGTCGGTAACCGTCAGCGTGTACTCCTGAGTGACTTGTCAGGAAGGAGCAACGTCAACTATAAGCTCGAGAAACTTGGTCTTGGAGAGCACCTTCCCAAGGATTCGAGACACGAATTGCTCCAACGCATCAAGATGATGGAACACGAGGGCTATGACTTCGAAACGGCGGAAGGTACGTTTGAGCTGTTGGTCCGCCAAGCCGCGCATCCCGAGTTTCATCCGTTTGACGTAGTCGGCTATGAGGTCTCGACAAAACTCGATCGCGGCAAGACAAACAGAGTGCCTGGTAACGATGAGAGCATCACCGCTGCGACGGTAACGCTGCGGGTGAATGGTGATGTTCACTCCCATACCGCCACGGGTTCTGGCCCGGTTCACGCGCTCGATATCTGCCTTCGCCAATGCCTGGCCTCCGTCTACCCGGCGATCGCTGACGTTCGTTTGACCGATTACAAAGTGCGAGTACTGGGTGGCAAAGGCGGAACCGAATCCAAAGTCCGCGTGCTGGTCGAGTGGAGCGACCACCGCATAAGCTGGTCAACGGTCGGCGTTTCGAATAACGTCATTGAGGCCAGTTGGCGCGCGCTCGTTGATGCCCTTCGGCTGGAACTGATCCGTATTCGCGAGAAGCAACCCGCTGAGTCGCAGTCGCGCGACTATAGCTGGGCTGTCTGAGCCTTCTTTCCCTCTTGCACGCTATCATCGGCAGGTATGAAAGCTGTCGTCGCCGACCCGGTTGGCGGTCCAGAAAGTCTGCGCTACGTCGATCTCCCGGATCCTCAACCCGCTGAAGGCGAAGCTGTCATCAAGATAGAAGCCATCGGTGTAAATTTCATCGATATCTATTTTCGAACCGGCCTTTACAATGCGCCGGAGAACCCCGTGAGACTAGGCAACGAAGCTTCGGGAACTGTGACTGCCGTGGGCCAGGGTACGGAATTCAAAGTCGGACAGCGCGTTGCTTACACCATGGCGCGTGGAGCATACGCCGAGTATGCGGCCGTACCGTCAAAGCTTATTGTGCCTTTGCCGGATGCCGTTAGTTTTGACGACGGAGCGGCGATCATGCTGCAAGGTATGACGGCTCATTACCTCTTGCACTCCACGTTCAAGCTGCACTCGGGCCAGACTTGCCTCATTCATGCCGCGGCCGGAGGAACAGGTCTTCTGCTTGTCCAGATTGCCAAAATTCTCGGGGCTACCGTTATCGGAACTGCTTCGGCCGAGGAGAAAGCCCGGTTAATCAAGGAGCAAGGCGGGGATCACGTGATCTTGTACTCGCAGACAGACTTCGTCTCCGAGGTGAAGAAGCTGACCGGAGATCGAGGCGTGGATGTTGTATACGATTCCGTGGGCGCCGATACGTTTGCAAAAAGCCTCGATTGCCTCCGTCCGCGCGGGATGATGGTGAGCTTTGGCCAGTCGAGCGGTCCGGTAGCAGCGATCGCGCCCCTAACGCTCAGCCAAAAGGGTTCGCTGTTTCTGACTCGTCCGAATCTCGCTCACTACATCAGCGATCCGGCAGAGTTACAATGGCGTTCTGCCGATCTCTTTAACTGGATCGGTTCAGGAAAGCTTAAGCCGCGCATATATAAGACTTACGCTCTTTCCGAAGCCTCTGCGGCCCACCGTGATCTTGAATCCCGTAGAACCTTCGGCAAGTTGCTCTTGAAACCGTAACGTGGACACTCCTCAACCTTCAGAATTCGCCGAGCGCCGTTCCAAGCTCTCCTCCATCCTAAGAGAATCACGCGCCGACGCGTTCCTGACTTCTTTTCTTCCTAACTGCCGGTACCTGAGTGGTTTTACTGGCAGTAACGCGACCCTTCTTGTCTCCGCTGATCGCGCCATTCTCTTTACCGACCCACGCTATGAACTACAAGCTCCGCAAGAGGCGGATTGTGAAGTCCGTATCGTGAAAGGATCGCTGATCAAAGAGGTTGCGAAATGGGTAAAGCGCCTGCGCTTTCGGGCGCTGGCGATTGAGTCTCAACATATTACCTTCGAAGCGCATAAGTCACTCGAAGAAGCGGTCTCTCAAATTCGCCTGAAGCCGGTTGCTAATGCGGTCGAGAAGCTGCGCATGGTGAAGTCGGAAGGGGAAATCGAAGCCATTCGGATCTCGGTGGAGCTTAACTCGAAGGCGTTGGAACAGGCGCTGCGCCGCTTCAAATCGTCTATGTCCGAGATGGATCTTGCAGCCGAGATCGAATACCGGATGCGCCGGCTCGGTGCGGAGCGCCCGTCGTTTGAGACAATTGTAGCCGCCGGAGAGCGTAGCGCGCTTCCGCATGCCCGGCCCACAAGCAAAGCGATTGGGACCGATCACTTATTATTAATTGATATGGGTTCGAGCGTGGCTGGATACGCCAGCGACATGACTCGAACATTTGCCGTAGGCAAGCTGAATGTAAAAAGCCGGCGCATGTATCGGGCCGTTTTGGAGAGTCAGCTTGCGGCAATCGATGCAATTAAACCGGGAGTATTGTGTGGCAGTGTTGACGGGGCTGCGCGTAAAGTTCTGCGCGGTTATGGCCTCGATCGATATTTTGTGCACTCTACGGGGCACGGACTCGGTCTTGAGATACATGAGCCCCCTCGTGTGGGCCGGAAGGAACAGACAAAGCTCGAAGCGGGCATGGTCATTACTGTAGAGCCGGGAGTCTACGAAGCTGGTGTAGGGGGCATTCGAATCGAGGACACCGTAGTCGTCACAAGCGACGGCTGCAAGCCTCTGACTCCGACATCGAAAGAACTGGCCGTTCTTTGATTTGACTTAGAATGACAGCTCGCCACGGCGAGAGCCAATCATGACGATTGACGAAATTAAAGAGCTTATCCACGTGTTGCAGGAAACTGGAATCGGTGAACTCGAAGTTCAGCGAGGCGACAGGCGGGTTCGTATTCGAAAAGCCACCAGTGCCCCTCCTCAGGAGGTCATTGTTCCCGCCGTACTTCCCGTGGCGATGAGCGGCACGATGCAGCCAGGGCTGAATCCCACGCTTGCCGCTTCTCCGGCCATTGCGGCTCCACTCAGCGAACCGCCAAACGAGCCAGCCGGCAACGAGAACGACATCGTGGTCAAGAGCCCAATCGTTGGTACCTATTATGATGCTCCTGCACCGGGATCCCCAATGTTTGTCAACATCGGAGATCGCGTCGAACCGAAACGCGTCCTGTGCATTATCGAATCAATGAAGCTGATGAACGAAATCGAGGCGGAAGTTGCCGGGATAGTGACGGGCAAACTGGTCGAGAACGGGAGACCGGTGGAATACGGTGAGTCTCTATTCACCATACGTCCGCTGAGCGCCTGACAAGACCCAATGTTTCGTAAGATCTTGATCGCAAACCGGGGCGAAATTGCGCTTCGGATCATCTGTGCCTGTCGCGACCTGGGAATCAAAACAGTTGCTGTCTATTCGGAGGCGGATCAGCACAGTTTGCACGTGCGGTTTGCTGACGAAGCTATCCGCATTGGTCCCGCTAAAAGCTCGCTCAGTTACCTGAATATCCCTGCGGTAATTAGTGCGGCGGAGATCACCAACGCCGATGCAATCCATCCCGGCTACGGTTTTCTGAGCGAAAACCCGGATTTCGCCGAAGTCTGCGAGCTCTCCGGCATAAAGTTTATCGGTCCCAAACCGCAGGTAATTCGCGATATGGGCCTCAAACAGCGGGCAAGAGCCCTGATGAAAGAAGCCGGCGTTCCCACGTTGCCTGGATCAGAGGGCGTGCTGAAGGGTCCCGAAGAAGCTTTCACGTTGGCGCAGGAGATCGGCTTTCCCATCATGTTGAAAGCGGCAGCCGGCGGAGGCGGACGGGGTATGCGCATCGTCCGTTCCAACGCAGAGCTGCCCGGTTTGCTCTCCCAGGCCCAGTCTGAAGCGGCCGCCGCCTTTTCCTCCGGCGATGTCTACATGGAGAAACTGGTCGAGGCTCCCCGGCATATCGAATTTCAGGTGCTCGCCGATGAGCACGGCGATGTCAGGATCTTAGGCGAGCGCGAGTGCTCTATCCAGCGCCGCCACCAGAAGCTGGTCGAAGAGTCGCCGTCTCCCTGCGTGAGTAAGCAGCTTCGCGAACGGATTGCTAAGACGCTTACGGCCGCGATGAAAGCAATCGGTTATACGAACGCCGGAACCGTCGAGTTCCTGATGGACGAGCGCCAGAATCTCTACTTTATTGAGGTCAATGCCCGGATCCAGGTGGAACATCCGGTGACTGAGTTGGTGACCGGAATTGACCTGGTGAAGGCGCAGATTCGGATCGCGGCCGGAGAGCCTCTGTCCTCGATCTTGCGCGGTCCTGTGACCATCACCGGCCATGCCATCGAGTGCCGGATCAACGCCGAGCATCCCGAGACATTTGCTCCCTCGCCTGGGCGCATCACGGGGCTGAATCTTCCCGGCGGAATTGGAATTCGCGTGGATACCGCCGCCTACACCGACAGCGTAGTGCCCCCGTACTACGATTCGCTGGTGGCCAAACTGATCGCGTACGGAGGCGATCGGACTGAAGCAATCCAGCGGATGCGGAGAGCGCTCGGTATGTTTGTAGTCGAAGGAATCCACACCACCATCCCTCTCCAGGAGCGGATTATGCTGGACGAACGCTTTGTTCGCGGACAGTTCGATACCAAGTTCCTGGAATCTTTTTAGCCCGCTCCTCTGACAATCCGATTGCCAGCGATCTACTCTGGTCATGCTAAATTGGGTGAACTGAAAGTACCGTACTAGAAGCTTTCTCTCTGTGACCGGGTTTGTTTCTCCGAAACGGGAAGCAAATTGCTCTGTTTCGTCGAAGGCAGAAAATCTCAAATCTGTTAGTTGCTCTGTTCCCGGTGGAAAAGTGCAACTCAACTTAACCGATGGCAGTCCAAAGGATTTAGATGGCCGGAGCGAACACGACGAAAACTGAGGCATCCAACTTGGTAAGGGATCCCAACCAGGCCTCGCGACCTCACATGTCAGCACTGAAATATTACATCCACGATGGCACGGAGGCGTTTCGGTTTCAATTGATTGGTGAGCTTCGGGACGCGGATGTAAGCGAGCTAACTGGTTGTTGGGAAACGGCGAGAAGCACGTTTGGAAGTCGCAAACTCGTTCTCGATCTCCGTGAATTGCGTAGTACGGACGAGAGCGGAAAAGAGTGGCTTCTGGCAATGGTCCGGGAGGGCGCCGTCTGCCTTCCGGAGTCGTACTTTCGCGCCAATCTGACCGACCAGGCCTCAACCTCTTCGGCCGTCGCCCAGAAATCGCCGGGTTTGCTGAGCAAGCTGACGTCAGGCATGCGGGGCGAGCGGGAGATTCCCGCAGGTTCTCCTACACAAGCACCGTAAAGGCCGATTCAGTCCGGGTAACCGGCCGATAGCTGGTATCTCGCTCAACGGGTTCACGTCCCGCCTCTCGAATGAGTCGCAGCAGGTCCTGTCGCCGGAGGTGCTGGGCCGTCTGGGCACCGGCATCATGGTAGATCTTCTCCTCGACCACAGTACCGTCAATATCGTTGGCACCAAACCGCTGAGCTATCTGCGCGACGCTCGGCGTCATCATGATCCAGTACGCCTTGATATGCGGGATGTTGTCGAGCATTAATCGCGAAATCGCGATCTGCTTCAAATCCTCGAATCCTGTCGTCGTGGAAAGATGAGCGAGCGCGGTATTCGCCGGGTGGAACGCCAAAGGTATAAACGTCACCAAGCCGTTCGTATCGTCCTGTAGCGAGCGTAGACGAACCAGGTGGTCGGACAGATCTTCGGGATTCTCTAAATGCCCGTAGAGCATCGTGCAATTCGTCTTAAGACCGATCTCGTGAGCGGCGCGTGCAGTCTCGATCCACTCGTTGCCGTCAATCTTGTGATCGCAGATGATGCGGCGCACGCGCTCGGAGAAGATTTCGGCTCCGCCGCCCGGCATCGAATCCACGCCGGCATCCTTTAGCCGCTGCAAGGTCTCGCGAATGGAGATTTTTGCGCGCTTGGCAAAAAACGCGATCTCCACCATCGTGAACGCTTTCAGGTGAACGTCCGGATAGCGCAGCTTCAGGCCGGCGATCATCTCGCAAAACCAGTCAAGCGTTAATTCGGGGTGAAGGCCGCCCACAATGTGAAATTCGGTAACCGCTTCGGCATAACCCTTACCCGCAATCTCCCAAACCTGATCCATCGACATGGTGTAAGCATTGGGATCTTTCGCCCGTTTACCAAACGCGCACAACCTGCAGCTAGCGACACAGACATCTGTCGGATTGATATGCCGGTTGACGTTGAAATACGTCACGTCCCCATGCCAGCGTTCCCGTTGCAGATTTGCCATGTGACCCAGCGCCAGGATGTCGTGGCTTCGGTACATGGTCACGCCGTCTTCAAAGCTTAAGCGCTCGCGCGCTTCCACCTTCTCGAAAATCGGACGAAGCCTGCGGTCTTCGATAACGGGTGTAGCGTTCGGGATCAAAAGAGAATTCATAAAAGACTTACTTATCGATGTTTCAGAATGTCGGCGGTCCAGAAGGCGAAGAAAAGCAGACTGACATAGCCGTTAACGGTGAAAAACGCGGCATTCACGCGCGATAAATCGTTCGGCTTCACCAGCCCATGTTCATAGGCCAGCAACCCGAGCACCGCCGCGATGCCGACCAGGCTCAGCGCGCCCAGGCCGAAGGCGAACACCAGAGCTACAAGGCACGCAATCATGCCGACGTGCAGCGCCCGGGCTATCAGAAGGGCGTTCTTCACGCCAAATCGCCTGGGAATACTACACAAGCCCTCCGTGCAATCGAACTCAAAGTCCTGGCAGGCATAAATGATGTCGAATCCGGCCGTCCAGAACATAACCGCTGCCGTTAAGAATAGAATGCGGGCGTCCAGCGTGCCGCGTATGGCAATCCAGGCTGCCGCGGGCGCGATTCCAAGCGAGAGTCCGAGCCAAAGGTGGGCAAACATGGTGAAGCGCTTGGCATAGGAATACGTGAAGATGATCGCGAGCGCAACCGGCGCCAAAGCGAGGCACAAGCGACCCAACTGCTGTGATGACCAGAAAAACACCAAGACCGCTACCAGCGTGAACAACCAGGCAAATCGAACGCTGAGCAATCCGGCAGGCAAGGCCCGCGAGGCGGTTCGCTTATTCCGCCCGTCGATATCCGCATCCAGAATGCGGTTGAACGTCATGGCGGCGGAGCGTGCCGACACCATCGCGACTACAATCCAGAAGAGCCGCCAACCCAAACCGTCTGTCCGGAATCCGCTTGTGCGCCACGCCAGCATGGCCGCGGTCAGGGCAAATGGCAGCGCAAACACGGAGTGCTCGAACTTAATCATGTCGAGTGTCAGGCGCAAGCGTCGCCAAAAGCTGCTCATAGCGAAGGGAACGTTACCATTTTAAGAGATGCATACCGCGAGGCTTTTGGCCTAAACGATGAATACCAGGCAATTGCAACACCTCCTCGAGGGTGTGAGAAACAAAGAAATCCCCGTCGACGATGCGCTCCAAAGCCTGCGTGACCTCCCTTTCGAGGATTTGGGCTTTGCCAAAGTAGATCACCATCGGGCTGTGCGCCACGGAATGCCCGAGGTCGTCCTGGGGCAGGGTAAAGAACCGGGGCAGGTTGCCGATATCGCCGCGGCCCTGCTTGCGAAGTCATCGAATCTGCTCGTGACGCGCGCAAGCGCTGAGATGGCGGCTCGAGTGAAGGCGATCGCGCCCGATGCCGAGCACTTTCCCGCCTCGCGAGTAGTTCGCGTCTGGAGAGACAAAACTATCGTCGGCAAAGGTAAGATTGCGGCCCTCTGCGCCGGTACCAGCGACATTCCTGTGCTTGAAGAAGCTCGTCTTACCGCGGAGACGATGGGCAACGAAGTAGACGCGATTTCGGATGTGGGCGTAGCGGGCATTCACCGGCTTCTCGATCAGCGCCACCGGTTGCGCGATATCCGCGTAGCAATCGTCTGCGCCGGCATGGAAGGTGCTCTTCCTAGCGTCGTCGGTGGTCTCGTTTCCTGCCCTGTGATCGCGGTGCCCACGAGTGTGGGATACGGCGCAAGCTTTCAGGGTCTTGCCGCTCTCCTCGGCATGTTGAATAGCTGTTCGAGCAACGTCACTGTGGTTAATATCGACAACGGCTTTGGCGCCGGGTACGTCGCCAGCCTGATTAACAGGCTCTAGGGCCGCGACTATCCCGGCGCCAATTCCGGGCTGCAGTTACTCAGTTCCGGAGGACCAGCCGGTTCGGAATTCCGGATACAAGGTCAGTCCGCCGCACGCATAGAGCGTCTGTCCGGTGATATAAGACGCCTCGTCGGAAGCGAGGAACAGGAACACGCTCGAAATTTCGTCTACTCTTCCGGCTCGTCCCATCGGTATATGGCTCTCAACGCCGGCCCGGGCCTTTGGATCATCAATCCAGGCAGCATTGATCGGCGTTACGATCGCGCCCGGACCTACCGAGTTCACGCGAATGCCCCGGTCCGCATACTCAAGAGCCAGTGTGCGCGTCATGTTCTCCAGCCCACCTTTGCTGATTGAATAGGGCAGATAGGTTGGTTTCGGGATGATCTCGTGGACGCTTGAATTATTGACGATCACACCGCCGCCCGGCCGCGAGAGGAAGTGACGAATCGCCTGACGGGCGCAGTTGAACGCACCGCGAAGGTTCGTGCCAATGATGCGATCGAACTCTTCCATCGGCAGGTCTTCGCTGGGAACTGCCTTCTGAATCCCCGAGTTGTTGATCAGGATGTCCAAGCCACCAAATTGTCCAATGACCTTGTCAAACATTGCGTTGACGTCGGCCTCTTTGGACACGTCCCCTTTCACCGTCATGAGATCGACTTTGGCTCCGGCCTTTTGAGCCGCTTCTTCCGCTCTCTTTTTCACCGACTCCGCACGGTCTTGTCCGCTGTGATAATTGATTGCTACGGACGCACCCTCGGCGGCGAAATGAATCGCGATGCCCTCACCAATGCCCGAAGACGCGCCTGTTACTAAAACTTTCTTGCCCGTAAGTTTAGCCACGGTTTTCCTCTCCTTAAATGTTGTGCCTTCCCAGCAGGTGACAGTAGTGCGCGTCCAGGTAAAGTTACTGAGCGTCTTGGATCAGCCGGTACTGCAAGAGGCACCGCTGCTCATTGTATCGGGAAGAAGGATTCAGGTCTGCGGCTTCCTGCCGCGCCGCAGTTCGATGAGAGTCACTTCCGGGGGGCAGTTATACCGGATGGGAAGCGCAGAGCAGCCTGCACCAGCGCTGGTATACGCCTGCATCGACCCGTGCTGCCACGCCCCGTAAGCATACTCTTTCGGACAGTTCGCGTTATTTCGAAGCGAGCCGACAATCGGGAACCGTATCTGGCCGGCATGGGTGTGGCCGCACAGGTAAAGGTCAATGCCCATATCCGAAGCGGACTGATAGAGTTCAGGCGTGTGCGCCAGGAGGACCTTGAAGGCTTGCGAAGGCACGTTTGCGAGAGACCCTGGCAAATCATCGCACCTGTAATCAAACGGATCATCAATGCCCACGATCCAGATGGATTCGTTGCCGCGCCGGATCTCGATCGACTCGTTTACCAGCATGCGTATCCCGATATCGTTCAACCGGAATGCGATCTCCGAAAGATCATGATTGCCGAGGATGGAGAAAACCCCGTCCGGTTGAGTCAGGTGCGGAAGGAGCTTCCGCATCTCCGGATAGATGTTATCGCAGGTGCCCTCGTCTTCGAACCGGTAGTCACCCGTTATCAGGCAAACATCCGCGCTGATACCTGCGAAGAGCTCCGCGAGCTTTGCGGTCAGGAGCGGTCTGCCGTCAATGTGCAGGTCGGAGACATGCAGGAGCTTGTAGCCGTCGAACGCGTCCGGTAGACGTTCCGACCAGACCTCGAGGGGGCGCACAACAGGTTCAAGCGCGTTTCGAAGCCCTCGATTGTAAAGGCCCGTAATCTTCAATCCGAACTTCAGAAGGGGACGAATCCAGACCTTCTCGTGACGGAACAACAGAGACTTGTTGCGAAGTTTCCTGCCGGTTATTTGAAACTGTTTTTCTCTGGCGATACGCGGTTTCAGGCGTTCTGCCAGCGATTGTTCTTCAATTGTTTCCACGAAGCGGTTCCTACGATTATCGCAGCCCGCCCGGGTCTTACGCACCGTCGGGGGCGGTCTCGCTTTCCCAGCGCAGAAAAACAGCGCCCAGTGGCGGAACGTCCAGAGCAATGGAATAATGCCGGCCGTGCAGAGCGAACGGGACTTGTCACCACTCCGCCCCAGTTGCCTCGTCCCGTTCCGCCGTACGAGGAACTGTCGGAGTTGAAAATCTCGCGCCAGTATCCCCGGCGCGGAACGCCAAGACGGTATCCGGTAAGGGGAACCGGGCTGAAGTTGCAAACAACGGCAACCACCTGATCCGCTGAACCGCCCTTTCTCAAATAGCTGACCGTATTCCGATCTTCGTCATGGAAGTCGATCCATTCGAAATTCGCGGGATTGTGCTCGCCATGGTGCAGCGCCGCTTCGGAGCGGTAAAGCCGGTTTAAATCTCCCACCAGCAGCCGTAAACCTGCATGGGTGGGAAACTGAAGCAGCGCCCAATCCAGGCTGCCCTCGTGATTCCATTCAGCCCATTGCCCGAACTCGCCGCCCATAAACAGGAGCTTCTTGCCCGGTTGCGAGTACATATAGGAAAAGAGCAACCGCAGGCTCGCGAACTTCTGCCAGTTATCGCCGGGCATGCGGTTGATCAGGGAGCCTTTCCCGTATACAACTTCATCGTGCGAGAGCGGCAGAACGAAGTGTTCGTTGAAGGCGTACACCATCCTGAAGGTCAACTCGCCGTGATGCCACTTGCGGTAAGCCGGATCAAACGACAAATAATGCAGCGTGTCGTGCATCCAGCCCATGTCCCACTTAAAACCGAATCCCAGCCCACCCTCATAGGTTGGCTTTGAAACCATCGGCCAAGCCGTCGATTCCTCGGCGATCGTCTGTACGTCGGGGTGAGCCCGGTAGACAATCTCGTTCATCGAGCGCAGTAATGCGATTGCGTCGTAATTTTCGCGCCCGCCATTCTCATTCGGAATCCATTGCCCTTCTTTCCGCGAGTAGTCGAGGTAAAGCATGGAGGCAACCGCATCCACACGCAATCCATCCGCGTGATATTTGTCCAGCCAGAACATTGCGCTGCTGATCAGGAAGCTGCGCACTTCCTTGCGGCCGTAATTGAAGATGAAACTGTTCCAATCCGGATGAATACCGCGGCGCGGATCTGCCGGTTCATATTCATGTTCGCCATCGAAGAAGCCTAAGCTGAATTCGTCATTCGGGAAATGCGACGGCACCCAATCGAGAATGACGCCGATTCCATTCTGATGAAACCGGTCGATCAGATACATGAAATCCTGCGGCGATCCGTAGCGGCTCGTGGGCGCGAAAAAGCCCGTTGTCTGATATCCCCACGATCCGTAAAACGGATGCTCCATGACGGGCAGAAACTCAACGTGTGTAAAGCCCACCTCCTTCACGTAAGAGATGAGCTGATCCGCCAGTTCCCGATAGGACAGAAAGCGTCCGTCCTGCCCACGCCGCCACGACCCAAGATGGACTTCATAGATTGACATGGGCGCGTCCAGGCTATTGGCCGCGCGCCGGGTTGTCATCCAAGCCTCATCGCCCCATTGATAATTCAGATCCCAAACGACCGATGCGTTCTGCGGAGGTGTTTCACTTAAGAAGGCAAAGGGATCTGCTTTAGCGACCTTGTAGTCGCTGTTCCCGGATTCGATGTGGAATTTGTAGCGGCTGCCCGGGTAAAGGTTGCTGACAAACCCCTGCCACAGCCCTGCGCCGGCAGGCTGCAGGTAGTGCTGATTCGGTTGCCAGCTATTGAAATCGCCAATCACTGAAACGCTTTTCGCATTCGGTGCCCATACGCCCAACTGCGTGCCGCCGCGATCCACAAGATGGTGGGCGCCCAGGATTTCCGCGAGCTTTGAATGTGTGCCTTCCTGAAAAAAGTAGAGATCTGATTCGTTGATGGAGCGGCTTGTTTGTGCCATGTGATCGTTATTGAACAATGCTCAGGATTCCGCGCAGCGGAATCTGAACCCAATCCGGACGGTTATTCAACTCGTAGGCAACCTCGTACAGAGCTTTATGCAAGAGAAAGGCATCGAGCACGCGCTTCCGCTCTTCCGCTTCGGGAGGGATAAAGGTTCCTTTGCCTGCGCTCTCGAAGTAACCGTTGAGATATTCCGCGGTCACGCTGTCGTTCCAGAGTGCGGCCCATTGCTTAACTTTGTCGTCATTGCCAGGGTCTATGGATACGCCCGGAACCTGGCCGAAGAGAGCGGCGTATGCGGCATATTGAAACGATCGAACCATGCCGGCGACGTCTCGCAATGCCAGCGTCTTTTCGCGGCGTTCACCAAGCGGGCGAGCGGGTTCGCCTTCAAAGTCGATGATCATGAAATCGTCGCCTGTAAAGAGAACCTGGCCAAGGTGGTAATCGCCGTGGAACCGGATGCGGTCAGCTCCCACCTTTGCGTCTGCCAAAGGAGAAAAGCGTGTCCGGACCTGATCTTCCGAAGCGAGCACCTGGTGCGCGGCCTCACGCGCCCGGCCGGTTAGGGAAGACTCCTTTTGACGCAGCAAGTTGAATGTGATGTCCGCCTCTTTTAGCATTTCCGCTTGCAGCTTCTCCCCGTCAGCTTCTGTGAACGGCTCGGGCGAGAAGTCAGGGCTGTCCTTGGAGCTGGTAAGTGCCGCATGCATCTCCGCAGTTCGTTGCCCAAGCAGTCGGGCAGAGTCGCGGTAAGCTCCCATAAGCTTCGGCATGACCTGTGCGGCTGCTTCCTGTGCTGTGGGAATTTCCCGCTCCTTCAACGCCTGCGAGAAGAAATCGCCTAACGCTTCCAGTGTGTAACCCCAGGCGTCGCCTTTATTCGGAACGAACTTTTGCAGGATGCCGGCTGCGTATACTTCGTCGCCCGTGCGGTATTCGAGCGTTGCCAGGACGGCGGGCGTGTTCTGGAAGCCGTGCTCGGTAAGGAAGGCTCCGATTTCGATATCGGGATTGATCCCCGGCTCCACTTTGCGGAAGAGCTTCAGGATGAATTGCTGGCCGTAGATGACGGATGTGTTGCTTTGTTCAGCACGAGACACTGAACTTTCAAGATTGGGATCGAGAGTTGGCTCGGATCCGGAAGGCGAATGGATCCGGGTCGCAACGAACTCTCCCTTCTCTCCGCGAAACGTCGCGTTCCCGGCGATTGCACTGATAAGAGCGCTGCGGAACTTCGGATTCGCAAGTGCGCTGTAAAGAACGCGTCCCTCTCCCGAGGACTCCACAACAGCTAAAGGCTCGAAGCTAGGAGCACTGACCTGATTGCTTTCCGAGGCTTCGGCGAGCGACAGCGGAAGCAGATAATGATCTTCGTCTCCATCCTGGTACGCAAGACGCAGAATCAGGAGAGATGAATCAATCTCCGGGAACGGGACAACGTCTTCGATATCGATCTTTGAGATGGTGCGCGCTTTCGCACGAAACCAGCGCCTGGACCTGACGAATTCCGGTAGCAGGTTCGCTAAAGGGGCCAGCGCCTCACCGGAGAACGGCGAGCCCGAAGAAGAAAGTTTAAGCGTTGGAAGTGAAGACATCGCAGTTTGCGGAGATGTTCCCGAGTGCGCCATACCGTATGGATTTCAGCCGGACCGCGAGCTTTCAAAGAAAGTACTCGAAGTCGCTTTCCACTCGTGACCGGTGTTTGATGCGTAAGATATGCGCGGGCACACTAGCCGGATCCAGTTCGACGTAATTTCTACCTCCGGTCCAGAGGTAACGAGCCCCCGTCAGCAGATCATGCGCCTGGTACGGCTTGTTCCATTCGATGTTCATTTCATCGAGGGGAAGGTCAATGAACCCGGATTGCTTATGATGCGGGTCGAGATTGATGACGACAACGACCAGGTTCTTCTCATCCGGTGAGCGCTTGCTGAAGCAGAGCAGCATGTCGTTATTGACCGGATGAAACTGTATGTAGCGATCGTATTGCAGCGCCTCGTTCTCTTTCCGGATCCGATTTACCAGCCGGATCGTCTCCCGTAAGCTGTCCGGACGGTCTAAATTCCACTCGCGAATCTGGTACTTCTCGGAGTCCAGATACTCCTCGCTGCCCGGCCTGAGCGGGCGCGATTCCAAAAGTTCAAAAGCGGGCCCGTAAATACCGTAATTGGCGCCGAGGGTTGCAGCGAGCAGGAAGCGGATCATGAACGCCGCGCGCGTGCCCAACTGAAGGAATTCGGTCAGAATGTCGGGAGTGTTTGGCCACTGGTTCGCCCGGAAAAAATCGACAACGGGCGGCTTGTTTAGCTCCGTCAAGTATTCGGCCAGTTCGCGCTTACCGTTTCTCCAGGGGAAGTAAGTGTAAGACTGGCTGAAGCCAACCTTCGCCAGGCGATACATGACTTTCGGACGCGTGAACGCTTCCGAGAGAAAGAGCGCATCCGGATACTCGCGCTTTATCTCTGCAATCGCCCATTCCCAGAACGGAAAGCCTTTTGTGTGGGGATTATCGACCCTGAAGATCCGCACGCCCTGTTCGGCCCAATAGGTGAAGACACTTTTCAACTCTTCCCACATGCCGAACCAGTCCGAAGATTCGAAGTCAAACGGGTAGATGTCCTGGTATTTCTTCGGCGGATTCTCGGCGTATTGGATCGTACCGTCTGGGCGCTTCTTGAACCAGGCCTCGTGTTCCTTTACATACGGATGATCGGGAGCAGCCTGGAAAGCAATATCGAGCGCGATCTGAATGCCGTATTCGCTGGCTTTCTTTACCAGGCGGCGAAAGTCTTCGAGTGTTCCGAGTTGCGGATGAATGGCCTTGTGACCACCTTCTGCGGAACCGATCGCCCAGGGACTGCCGACATCACCTTCAGCCGCAGTTACGGAGTTGTTTTTGCCTTTGCGGAACTTTGTGCCGATCGGATGAATGGGCGGGAAATAAAGCACGTCAAAGCCGAGCTCGGCGACGTACGGCAGCCGTGCCTCACAATCAGCGAAAGTGCCGTGCTTCCCCGGCTCGGACGCAGCGGACCGCGGAAAGAACTCATACCAGGAACTGAAGCGTGCACGAACGGGATCGACGATCAGGGTAAGTTCGCGATCGAACTCAGTCGCGAATTGCCGGTCCGGATTTCTGAGCATTGCCTCATTCAGTGCAGGGTTGACGGAGATGGAGCGGTTTTCAGACTTCTCTTCTCCTCCATTCTTCGACAGAAGCTCCGCTTGTTCCCGCAACCATCGGCTGTCTTCCGTTCTTGACTTGTTCCCCGCACGCTCTGCGGCCGCTTGAATCAGTTCGGCTCCGATCAGATAATCGAGTGGCGTATCGCTATCGGCTGCAATCCGCTTCAACAGATCGCGCCGCCAGGTTTCCCAGTGATCCACCCAGGCGTGAACCGTGTAACGATAACGGCCCAACTCCGAAACGGAAAATTCGGCAAACCACCTGTCATTGGTAAGCGCCTGCATCGGCGTCTCGTTCCAGCTCGCGGAGCTTTCATGGCGGAACAGCAAGACGGCAGCAACGGAATCGTGCCCGTCCGTGAATACGTCGGCCTCTACCCGGACAAGATCACCGATGCTGCGCTTGGCGGGGAAACGGCCACCATCTACTTCCGGAGAAACTCCCTCGACGATGACGCGGCGACGGCCCTCTCCTTGTGGTCTCGAAAGTCGTTCAGGCGCTTCTCCGCCGGTTGCAATCGTTGGAACTTCCGGTTCTACAACAGATCGATTTTTGGCCATCGCTCATGGATGGATAGCAGGCATGCGTTGTTACGCGTGAGCTTTACGCGATCTGCTTGTTTCGATTAGCTGACGATACAGCTCAATCGTCTGGTCTGCAATGGCAGTCCAACTGAACGTCTGTTCTACACGCCTCCGGCCGGCTTCGCCAAATCTTCGGCAGCGCTCCTGATCATTGAGCAAGCTGGCGAGCTTGGAAGCCAAATCCCGTGCGAACTGCTCGGGATTCGTAGGAAAACTGGTAACCGGGTCCTGCTCGAACGGAACCAGGTAGCCGGTTTCGCCATCGACAACAACTTCCTTGATTCCGCCAGTCGAGCTGGCGACAACGGGTGCTTCGCATGCCATCGCTTCGAGATTGATGATTCCGAACGGCTCATAAACGGACGGACAGCAGAAGATCCGGGCGTGGCTGTAGAGCTGGATCACCTCGCGTTTAGAGACCATTTTCTCGATCCAGATCACGCGAGGATGACTCTTGCGTACTTCTTCTACCTTGCCGCGCATTTCAGCAGCGATCTCCGGGGTATCCGGAGCGCCGGCGCAGAGAACTACCTGTGTATTGGTGGGCAGGTAGCGAATGGCGTCGACAAGGTGAGTGACACCTTTTTGGCGGGTGATCCGGCCTACGAAAAGAATGTAAGGTTCAGCCGGATCGACGCCATATTCTTCGAGCGCGGAAATGTCGTCCGTCTTCTGGTATTCCTCGAGATCAATGCCGTTGTAAATGACATGGACGCGCTCAGGCGCAATCGCCGGATAGGCGCGGAGGATGTCTTCCTTCGTTCCATTCGAGACAGCAATCACTGCATCGGCATCGAGAATTGCGGTTTGCTCCATCCAGGAACTCATGGCGTATCCGCTGCCGAGCTGTTCCGCTTTCCAGGCACGCAACGGCTCCAAACTGTGCGTTGTCAGCACGAACGGAACCCCGTAGAGTTTCTTCGCAAGAAACCCGGCCATGGAGACATACCAGGTGTGAGTGTGAACAACGTCGATGCCGGAGAGCGCCTTGATTTGTGTCAGGTTCAAGCTGAAGGTTTCAAGCGCTGTCTTGAATTTGCCGGTGGTGTGATCTGTGATTTCCGACCACGGGTGAGAGCCTCGCACGTGAAGATTACCTTCGTCTTCGTGTTGGGCCCCCCAGCAATGGACTTCCACCTCCACTTTCTTTGCGAGTTCGCGGCTGAGGTATTCCACATGAACTCCAGCGCCCCCGTAGACATGAGGCGGATACTCGCGAGTGAAGAGCCCTACGCGCATCGGTTTCCCTCCAACTCACCGAAACTATCATGGCGAGCAATTTCGTAATGTGTTCGCCTCCTCTTCGCCTATTATGAATAGGTGGTGAAATGGGCAAAGCCATACGTAGAACTACATGCCCGTTCGGCATTTTCGTTCTTGGAAGGTGCTTCTCTTCCCGAAGAATTAGCTTCCCGTTGTAGTGCGTTAGAGCAGCCCGCCATGGCAATCGCGGATGCGCATGGGGTGTATGGTGCGCCTCAATTCCATTTGGCGGCCAAGAACGCTTGGATTACGCGCTTTGATTGGCGCGGAGGTCAAGGGGGATGACGGTTCCCGCTACACTCTGTTGGCAGAAAACAGACGGGGGTATCAGAATCTTTGCCGGCTGATCACGAAGACGAAATTGCGTGAAGCCGGAAGGGGCAAAGCAGATAACCACTTTGCCACGGAAGATGATCTCGTACAGCATGCGGAAGGGTTGGTTTGCCTGACGGGCGGTGCTGAAGGAGCGCTGGCCCGTATTTACCGAAACAACACAGGCCCCGACGCAGAAGAGCGCGGATTGAATTTTGTCCGTTCTCTCCAACGAATATTCGGACGCCAGAGCGTGTTTGTGGAATTACAGCGGCACTTTTGCAGAAAGCAAGAGGCTCGTAACCAGGCTCTCGTTGCCCTGGCGCGAAAGATGCGCTTGCCGCTCCTGGCCACCAATGGAGTCACTTACGCTACCCCGGAGAAACGGGATTTACAGGATCTGCTGACCTGCGTAAAAGAGAAGCTGCCGATTGCCGAAGCGGGCGTTCTGCTGAACGGAAATGCCGAACGGCACATGAAGACGTCGGAAGAAATGAACCGGTTATTTGCCGATCTTCCTGAAGCTGTCGGGAACACATATGACCTGGCGGGGAGATTGCAATTTACATTGGAAGATCTCGGTTATCAGTTTCCACGCTATCCGGTACCGCCAGGCGAATCGGAAATGTCGTATCTGCGAAAGCTGACGGAGATCGGAGCCAAAGATCGATTTAAGAATTACACCGATTTGGAATTCACGGCCAAAGTTCAACCTCAGCTTGAAAAAGAATTGGCACTGATTGAACGGAGGCAACTTCCGGGCTATTTCCTGATCGTCTGGGATCTGGTGGATTTCTGCCGGTGCGAAAAGATTTTGGTCCAAGGGCGAGGCTCAGCCGCGAATAGCGCTGTGTGTTACGCGCTGGGGATTACGGCGATTGATCCGGTGCGCATGGAGCTTCTGTTCGAGCGGTTTCTTTCCGATGAGCGCGATGAAATGCCGGATATCGATCTAGATCTTCCGAGCGGCGATCAACGTGAACGCGTGATCCAGTGTGTATACCGGCGTTATGGGCAATTGGGCGCGGCTATGACTGCCAACGTGATCACTTACCGAGGCCGGTCCGCTGTCAGAGATGTGGGAAAGGCGCTCGGTTTTGACGAAGCGCATACGGCGAAACTTGCCAGCCAGCTCAATGCTTTTGAGTGGCGGGACGGCAAAGATCAACTCGAGCATCGCTTTCGTGAAGGCGGCTTTGACCTGCAGGATCCAAGGAACGCAAAGTTCTTTTCGCTGACAAACGACATTTTAGGCTTGCCGCGCCACTTGGGACAGCACTCGGGCGGCATGGTGGTCTGTCAAGGTGCGCTGGATTCTGTCGTTCCGTTGGAACCGGCTTCCATGCCGGGCCGTGTGGTTGTGCAATGGGATAAGGACGACTGTGCGGAACTGGGAATCATAAAAATCGACCTGCTGGGCCTGGGCATGATGGCGGTGCTCGAAGAGTCTATCCAAATCATCAAAGATTCCTATGAAAAAGAGGTGGATCTAGCCAATCTGCCGCAGGATGACGAAAAAGTTTATGACTGCTTGCAGAAGGCCGATACCATCGGCCTCTTTCAGGTCGAGAGCCGGGCGCAGATGTCGTGCCTGCCGCGAATGAAACCCGTGAAGTTTTACGACATTGTCGTGCAGGTAGCGATCATTCGCCCGGGTCCGATCGTCGGCCAGATGCTGCATCCCTACCTGAAACGCAGGCAAGAGCTTGGAGGAACCAGTTTGCCTTCATCCTTCCTTGGAATCGGTTCTGGAGACGAACGTTAGGCGTTCCCTTGTTTCAAGAACAACTAATCCGCATTGCCATGATTGTGGCGGGATTTACTGGTGGTCAGGCGGAAGAGCTGCGCCGGGCATTCGGCTTTAAAAGATCCGAAAAACGTATGCGCGAGGTGGAAAAGCAACTCCGGGAAGGAATGGAGCGCAGGAACATCACCGGGGAAACGCAGGAACGAATCGTTCAGGCCATCACATCCTTTGCTCTATATGGTTTTCCGGAATCACACGCCGCCAGTTTTGCACTGCTTGCCTACGCCAGCGCTTATCTCAAATGCCATTACCTCGCGGCCTTCACCGCGGCCATGCTGAACAATCAACCGATGGGATTTTATTCTGCGGCCACGCTGGTGAAAGATGCTCAGCGGCATGGACAGCGCTTTCGTCCAGTGGACGTCTTGCAATCCGATTACGTGTGCACGGTTGAAGTGGAAGGCGGCGAAAAATGGGTCCGGCTCGGTTTAAATTATGTGCGCGGCTTACGGGCAGCAGCGGCCCGTGAAATCGAACGGCAACGCAGGCTTCGGCCATTCCGCTCTTTGCATGACCTGGTGACGCGTGTGCCGGAATTGCAAAAAGATGAAATCAGTAAGCTGGCGGAACTCGGAGCATTGAACGCTCTACCCAGATTTAAAACGGACCGTCATCGTCGTGGTGCTCTCTGGCAGGCAGAGCTTGCCATCCGGCCCATCGGAGAACTGCTCGAAACGGCTGCGGTGGACACATCCAGTTCACCACTCCTGCCGATGACTCCGGGCCAGAGAACATGTGCGGACTTCAACAACAGCGGGTTGACGATCGGCAGGCACCCAATGTCGTTTCACCGGGCCCGTATGCGGGAAATGGGCGTGCTCGACTCGGCAACGGCAAAGCTGCAAAGAGATGGAACCGTTATGAAAGTGGCCGGATGTGTCATTACCCGGCAGCGTCCCGGCACAGCGAAAGGTTTTGTCTTTCTCAGCCTGGAAGATGAAGCGGGAATCATCAATATCATTGTTCGGCCGGATCTGTTCGATCGAAGGCGAGTGATCTGTACAACGTCTCCTTATTTGTTGATCAAAGGAGTGCTCCAAAGCCAAATGGGCGTCATCTCTTTGAAAGCCGGCGAAATTGGGGAGTTGAGCTTACGCGACTCTGCCGTTATGCAATCACACGATTTCCATTAGTGCTATCTGCCTTCGTGCGTCGTAACCTGTGAGTGAACTCCGAATGAACCGACGCACGTTCATAGGGACGAGTTTGGCGACGGCTGTGTTGCCAATTCGTACCACGCTTTCAGCTCCGCGCGAACAGCCTGCGTTTGAACTCGATGAATTGTCCGTCTCTGATTTGCAGCGCCGGATGGGGAATCGTGAGATTACCAGCACTAGGATTACTGAGCTTTATCTCCGCAGAATCGAAAGCTTAGACCGGCAAGGCCCAGCACTTCGCTCCGTCATCGAAACAAATCCCGATGCATTGGCAATTGCCCGCTCGCTCGATGAAGAATATCGCGCTAAGGGCGCACGTGGTCCGCTGCACGGCATTCCGGTTTTATTAAAAGACAACATCGATACCGGCGACCGCATGCAAACCACTGCCGGCTCGCTCGCTCTCCTGGGCAAACCAGCAGCTTGCGATTCAGCCGTCGCTAAACGATTGCGAGCCGCAGGCGCGGTCATTCTGGGCAAAACTAATCTGAGCGAATGGGCTAATTTCCGGTCTATGCACTCTACAAGCGGTTGGAGCGCCCGAGGCGGTCAAACGAGAAATCCGTACGTGCTCGATCGGAATCCCTGCGGATCCAGCTCCGGTTCGGCTGTTGCTGTTTCCGCCAATCTCTGCGCTCTGGCGATCGGCACAGAGACGGACGGCTCCGTTGTCTGCCCTTCCTCTACCTGCGGTGTTGTCGGTATCAAGCCAACGTTGGGACTCATCAGCCGTTCGGGCATCATTCCTGTGGCACATAGTCAGGACACAGCCGGCCCGATTGCCCGGACTGTCCGGGATGCCGCAATCCTTTTGAATGCCTTGGCGGGTGCGGACCCGTCTGACCAGATACCCGGAGCAAACGCCTATCGGGGTGTCACGGATTATCTTCAGTTCCTGGATCCTAACGGATTGCGCGGCGCACGCATCGGAGTTGCCCGTCAGTATTTTCATCTCGGACCGCAAGTGCTCAAGCTGGTGGAAGGCTGCGTTGACAGCCATGCGGAAACTTGGTGCACAGATGATCGACCCCGTAGAACTGGCTTCTTACGAAGAATGGCGTGCCACCGAAGTCGAAGTTCTGCTTTACGAGTTCAAGAACGATCTGAACAAATATCTTCGCAGCCGGGAAGCGCGCGTGAAGACACTTGCGGACTGCATACGCTTCAACCAGGAGCATAGGCAGGAAGAGATGCCTTACTTTGAACAGGAACTGATGGAGCAGGCGCAAGAGAAAGGGCCGCTCACGGAGAAAGATTACCGGCAGGCTCTTGCAACCAACTGGCAGCTTACTCGTAAGGCAGGCCTCGACGCTGTCATGAAGAAGTTCAAACTCGACGCGATCATTGCCCCAACTGCCGGTCCGGCCTGGTTGACGGACTGGGCGAATGGCGATCACGCGGAGAGCGGCTGTGCGTCTCCTCCGGCCGTTGCCGGTTATCCGCACGTGACGGTGCCGGCCGGCTTCTATTTTGGTCTTCCGATTGGCATGTCGTTTTTCGGCGCCGCCTGGAGCGAACCCAAGCTGCTGAAATATGCTTACGCTTTCGAGCAGAATATAAAGGCCCGGCAAAAGCCGAATTTTCTGCAAACGGTGGAGTTTTCGGCCTGATCCAACCTTCGATTAGCTTGCGGAGTTAAAGCTACGCTATATTTCTCGTGTTGGAACTGACCATCTCGGGGCCGGAAGGATCTCGCCGGAAATGTGAGTTGAAAAACGGCCGAGTTAGTCTTGGGCGATCTGCGGATAATCAGTTGGCTTATCCGGACGATCCCTGGTTGTCTCGTTCCCACTTAGCTTTCGAGTTTGATGGCGATAGCTGGTTTGTAAGGGATTGTGCCAGCCACAACGGCACGGTCGTCAATTCAGAGGCCATTAAGGCGCCGCACAAACTCAAGGGCGGAGACCGTATTTACGCGGGCCACTTAGTGATCGAAGTATACGACCGCGCGGGCTCCACTGACATCGTGTCCTTTGTTCAGCGTGGACCTGGTACTGCAGACCGAAGCACGACCATCATCACCAGCCTCGATAAGGCGCTCAGCCGCACTGCTCAGGTTCCCGGGCAAACCAGGGAGGGTGCTCTTACTACGTCCCGAGTTGTACAGGCACTCATCCGCGCCGGTCAGGAGCTTGCCGGACATCGCCCGCTGACGGAACTCTTCTCGGTGATCCTCAACTTGGGGTTATCGGCGATGGAGGCGAAACGCGGAGTGATTTTGACGCTCGAAGAGAACGGTCTGGTTGTCCGCGCCAGCAAAGGAGAAGGTTTTGAGATAAGCACGGCGGTTCGCGACCGTGTTCTCCGGGACAAGTGTTCCCTTGTGATTGCCGATGCGCTTTTTGATGAAGCGTTCCGCGCGCAACTGAGCATTCGTAAGCACCAGCGTGCGCAGCGTTATGGCCGTCCCGCTACAGACTGGGGATCGGGTCATCGGTCTTATGTACCTGGACAACGGTGATGTTGTCCGGGCATTTAGTCAGGACGACGTCGAACTATTGACTGTCCTGGCAAACGTCGCCGCGATTCGAATCGAACATGCCCGGCTCGCTCAGATTGAAGGGAAAGAGCAACTGATGGCACTGGAGCTGGCGCAGGCGAACGAAATCCAGCAAAGTTTGCTACCGGCCCAGGCGCCGACCGTGGAAGGCTACGATATCGCGGGTTTGAACGTGCCTTGTCACACGATCGGCGGCGACTATTACGATTTCGCCGCTTATCAGGACGGCAGATTGGCACTCGTTATTGGAGATGTGGCGGGGAAGGGCTTACCGGCGGCTCTCATGATGTCAAGCCTTCAGGCGCGTGTCCAGATGTTGCTCGAAACACAAGCCGCACCTGATGCCGCGATGGTGGTGTTGAATCGCAATCTGACCGAACGGTCTATCCCTGGCCGGTTTATTACCTTTTTTTACGGTCTGCTCGACCTGCGCTCGGGATTGCTTGAATACACCAATGCGGGACATAACTACCCTCTTCTTCTCCGGGCTGATGGCTCGGCGGAAGAGCTAAGCGGCAGCAACATGGTTCTCGGGATCATTCCCGATGCCCGATATGAGTTGCGGAAGACCTGGCTGCATCCGGGTGACGCTCTCGCTTTGTTTAGCGACGGCGTTACAGAGGCTCGCAACTGCAAGGAACAGGAGTTGAGTGAGAAGGGCTTAGCCTCGCTCCTCCGAATCCACCTTGGGAAGACTGCAGAAGAAGCCGTGGCCAGCCTTGCGGACGATGTCCGGCGTTGGTGCGAGACCACGGCCTTTGGCGATGACTTCACCATCGTCCTGGTGAAGCGGTTCTAAATCAAAAGAGCCGCCCCTTTTGAGGGGCGGCTCTCATTGCGCTTCGCTAAAGCAGTTTCAGTTTAGCGGATCGTAGCGGGAACACCTGTTCCGGGAGCGGGTGGAGTAACTCCGGGCGTAGTGCTAGGCGGAGTGCCGATCTTAACTCCAATCACCTCGCCCGAAACAACCAGTTCGACTCTGCGGTTGAGCTTCCGCCCGGCAGGAGTATCGTTAGGCGCGACAGGGAAGTTCAATCCGTATCCGACAGCCGTCATGTTCTGGGTATTCAGTCCCTGCTTCATCAGGAAGTCCCGTACGGTGTTGGCCCGCTGCTCAGACAGCTTCTGGTTGTAATCAGCGCTGCCGGTGCTGTCGGTATACCCTTCGATCTGCAGATTCAAACCGGGGTGCGAAATGATGATTCCGGAGATCTTCGCCAACGCTAATTCAGCCGGGCTCTTCAAAGTGTACTTCCCGGTATCGAACAGCACATCTTGCATGTTGACCACGAGACCCCGAGGCGTTTCTTTCGTAGGCAGAACCGCATTGAACTGCTGCAGCAACTGCGCTCTCAATTGGTCCTTTTCCTGAACGGCTTGTAGCGCGGAGGCGATCCGCCTCGGCCGCAGCTTGCGCCGCTTTTTGGGCTTGTGCATTTGCATCCGCACGCGCGGCGTCTGCTTGTGCCCTCAACGCATCAGACTCGGCCCTGGCTTTCTCTGCCGCAGCGCGGCTCTCGGCATCGCGGCGGGATTGTTCTTCTGCTAATGCTGCCTGGCGGGCTTGCTCTTCAGCCTGCTGCCGAGCCATTTGTGTCTGGTGCTGTGCTGCCGCCTGTCGCTCTGCTGCCTGCTGCCGCTCCAGATCGAGCGCCATCTGCTGTTGTTTACGCAGCGCGATAATGCGCGAGTCCTCTGCCTTCTGTACAGCCTCCTTCGAAGTCATGATCGACGGATTCCACTGTTTGCGATCTTTATAATCCTCCGCCTGCTTCAGCAGCGCCGTTGCGTTCTGGAACGTGTCGCCGCCGTACTCGTCGGCCTTGGCGTACTTAGCAATCTGAATTGCATTCATTGCTTCGTAAAGCCAGAGCGGACTCTTCTTGTCGGCCGTCATTACGATGGGATGCAACTGGCCCGCCGGAACCCGGTATGTATATTCGCCGCGCTTCAGCAGCTCATACTTTGCATCGACCACCTCGGACTTGCCTAACGTATCTTGACGTACGACATTCTGCATAACGACAACGTCACTAGGCTGCCGAACCGCAAAATAGGGTTCAGCCGTAACGATCAACCCAAATGACTGGAGCTCTGTGGTTACGTTCCCCTTAAAGTTTCCATCGTTGTCCAGAACTACTTCACCTAAGTTGGCAGAATGACCATCCGGCGTAATAGCCCAAAGTACATACGTTAGAAACTCCGGTCCAAAGTTCGTGGGTGCGGGTAATTTCCTGACGTCGAGCTTGATTTCCATGTGGCCCAGCCGGCTATTGACGTCCGCCGTTCCTTTTGACTGAGGCGCCAAAGAGGTCCCTTGAAAATCAATCTTGGTCCAGCCACTACGGTTGCGATAACTAACGGCCTGAATGGACCGGGATACCACTTCTACTTTGAAAATGGGGGCAGGGCCGCCCGCAGAGTCGCCGCGTTGGTTGGACTGAGTAGGATTTGCTTCTTGTGCCGGAAGCAACGCCGGCGCCGAGAGCAGTAATAGAAACGCAGTTAGCCTCATATTATAAGTGTAATAAAGCACGGCCATTGCCAAAGGGAAACGTATTGTTTAGAAAGACTTAGTCGAATGCAAAAATTTCCCGCAGGTATTTTTTGCAGATAAAGTCTATCTGAATGAACCAAGGTGGACGAGGAACTAACGTTTTACAAGTTGGCGCGCACTCACTTTACCTCCTATGAAGATCTTAGTCCTGAACTCTGGTAGTAATTCATTAAAGTTTGAGTTAATCGACGCCGAGCCGAACGCCGAAGGAGACGAGAAAATCCGATGGGGAGTTCCTGCGTTTTCAGGCGCGTATGACAACGTCGGGAAGCCGGGTTCCGCCTTCTCTCTCGTTCGCGACGGAAAGCAAATCAAAAAAGAAGGGACGGAGGTTCGTAGCTACGGCCACGCGGCGGAGTTGCTATTCGACTGGATTGAAGCGGGCAGTGCGGCGGAATACGGGATCAGTAATCTCGCGGCAGTCGACCGGATCGGGCATCGAGTTGTCCATGGTGCGGATCTCTTCGCTGGCCCGGTAACCATTGATGACGAAGTAGTCAGGAAGATTGAAGGGTTAGAGGATCTGGCCCCGCTACACAACCGGTCGGCGCTTGATGTCATCCGCGCTTCAAGGAACCGGCTCGGAGACAGGCTTCCGACCATCGCCGTCTTCGATACTGTTTTCCACCGCGGCATTCCGGACGAAGCGGCTCTTTATGCAATTCCGCTTGAGATCGCGAGTCGCCATAAGATCCGCCGCTACGGATTCCACGGCACTTCTCATCGCTACATGGCAATTCGCTACGGTCAATTAACCGGTCGTCCGTTGCGCGATTGTAAGTTGATTACCTTGCACCTGGAAGGTGGTTCCTCGGCAGCAGCTATCCGCGGCGGGATATCCGTTGACACTTCAATGGGCTTTACCCCGCTCGAAGGTCTGATGATGGGGACGCGCTCGGGCGATCTCGATCCCGCGCTGGTTCCTTATCTCATGCGGAAGGAAAAGCTGGATGTAGATGGAGTCGAGACTTTCCTGAACAAAAAGTGCGGACTGCTCGGGGTGTCTGGCGTATCGGCTGACACGCGCGAGTTGGGAGGACACCTTCAGGAACCTTTCGTTGATCTGGCTCTCGCCATGTTCTCTTATCGCGTGCGCAAGTATGTGGGCGCGTACATGGCGGTTTTGGGCGGTGCGGATGCGATTGTCGTAGGCGGAGGTATCGGGGAAAATACGCCGTCTGTTCGGAAGCGCATTTTCAGTGGCTTTGATTGGTGCGGCGCCAGTCTCGACGTGGGACGGAACAACGAAGTGGTTGATCGCGAGGGCCGCATCACCTCGGAGTCTTCTTCCTTACCCATCTGGGTGATACCCACCCGCGAAGCCCTCATGATCGCCAAAGATGTCGCGGATCACCGGCTTTAGCTTCCGAACGGCCGCTCCCCGCTAAACTTGAGAAGTGTCGACGCAAATTACAGAACCTGCTGCTCAGCGCCGATTCGCTTCTCCTCTCCTGCCGATCTTCCTGATTGTCGTAGTTGATGTTCTCGGCTTCACAATCATTCTTCCGCTCCTCCCGTTTTATTCGGAACGCCTGGGGGCAACGCCCGCCATCGTGGGCGCGCTGGTGTCGACGTACGCAATCTGTCAATTGATTTCCGGTCCGATCCTCGGCCAAGTCTCGGATCGGCTCGGCCGCAAACCGATCCTCCTCATTAGCCAGGCGGGAACTCTCGCGGGGTTCTTTCTCCTCGCCTTCGCCCGAAGCATGCCGATGCTGTTTCTCGCCCGGGCAATCGACGGCGCGACCGCAGGCAACCTTACCATTGCGCAAGCCTATATCAGTGATGTGACGAAGCCGGAAAATAGGGCTAAGTCTTTTGCGATCATTGGAATAGCCTTTGGCTTCGGTTTTTTGGTGGGGCCTGCCATCTCGGGATTTCTGGCACAGTTCGGGTACCAGGCGCCGATTTTTGCCGCCTGCGCCCTGTCTTTTACCACGATCCTCTGCACCACGTTCTTTCTCCCGAATCGCGAAAAGACCCAAGCCATTTCTGCCGGTCTGGGCGGCGGCGAACCCACGCGGGGAGAGCGGCGCCTCTCGTTACTTTCGTGGGGAGAATACCGTCGTTTTTTCCGGGATAAGGATCTCGCCAGACTGCTTGCGGAATGGCTGTTTTTCTCGTTCTCTTTCTCCACCTTCATCTCGGGCTTTGCGCTGTTTGCGGAGCGCCGTTATACGTGGCACGGCCATGCGGTAGGCGTGAAGGAGGTCGGTTATCTATTTGCGTTGAGCGGATTGATCGGCATCATCATGCAGGGCGGATTGGTTGGCAGAATGGTGAGCTGGCTAGGCGAGCGCCGGCTGGTTCAGATTGGCTTTCTCAGCTCGGCCATCGGCTATGCTGCGGTCGGGTTTACCCACACCGTGTGGCAGTTAATTTGGGTTACCAGCCTCACGTCGATCGGTGCCGCCGCTCTTCGTCCGGCCCTTACCAGCTTAATCACTCGCAAGGCGGGGCGAAATGAACAAGGGCTCATTATTGGATTGACGCAGTCGCTGATGTCGATTGCGCAGATTACGTCACCGGTGATCTCGGGCATTCTCATCCAACGGCACTTCCTGACGAGTTGGGCAGTGTGGGCCGGTATCTTGTGCGCGCTCGCGCTCTTCTTCCAACCGCGCTCCTACCGAACGGCTCCGGGAACGGTTTGACGCTTAAGGACCTGATCTGCTCATTTCGGAAATCGGAGTGGGTGCTGATCGGGTACTTCGTTTACGTTGCTGCGTTGGTGCCATTCTTCCCGGATCGCCCTCACCTGCACTTTCAACCTGTTTTGATTGCGGGTGCTGTTTTTGTGCTCCAATTGGCTCTCGCATGGGGCGAGCGGGCGACGTTCGGAATGACAATCGGGATGATCAGAGATTGGACTCCTATCGCTCTCACGCTCGTTGCCTTCCAGGAAATGGAAATTTTTCTGCCGCGGAGATTTGACCATCATTTTGAGGCGGCGTGGATCCGCCAGGACATACGTCTGCTCGGCGAGTGGCATTTGCGGACCGCGATCGAAGCTTTCGGACCACTGATTCCGTCATACCTCGAGCTCTGCTACTTGGTTGTGTACGGACTTGCCGCTTACTGCGTCGGGGTTCTTTACGTCACCGGCAACCGGCGATCGATTGATGTGTTCTTGACGTTCTATCTTGCCGGGACTCTCGGTGCCTATGCACTGTTCCCATTTTTCCCGTCGGAGCCGCCGCGCCTGCTGTATCCCGCAGCAGTCATTCCCACCGTCACGACATGGCTCAGAGTTGCCAATCTTTGGATTTTGAAAAAGGGAACGATCCATGTTGGCGTGTTCCCAAGCGCGCACGTTTCTTCTGCGTTTTCTGCCGCCTGGGGCATGTTTTTCGTCCTCGCTCGCAGAAGGATTGCCTGGGCGCTATTGATTTATGCCTGTAGCGTCTCCCTCGCGACGATTTACGGCCGGTATCACTACACGGCGGATGTCTTGGCCGGAATCGGAATTAGTGTCCTAGCCGGCGCAATCTGTCAGTGGGGGCTATCCCGCGGAACAGTAAGACGAAAACCGCCTTCTGGCCGTTCCCACTTCTAACCATCGGAGAACCAGGTCCACCATTTCCGGTCATAGCAGCTTAAGTCGTCCTTTTGCCAAGAGGAACAGGCCGGCAAGGTGGCGAATGTTCACTCCGATTGACAGGCACCTCGAGCCTAGACTTATCCGCTATGGAAGTGCCTTTTACCGCCGCTACAGAAGCCCAGAAGCAATTCGCTGCCAGGCAAGGATACCGCGGAACTGGTGGAAGAAACCATGGCGCGCGTAATGCAGGGTCGCACGCAATTCCTCAATCGCGGCATTGCCGCTGCTGATACATACCGGCGACCTAGTGGATGATGATGAAGCCCGCATCTTTCTGGAACGGCGGGAGCGTTCTTGATTCGTATCCGCTGGACGAGCGTAGCGCTACAGATTTCAAAAACATTTCTTTCCGCATCGAGCAGGATCGTGTGATGGAACCCGAAGCAATCCAGGTTCTCCATATCTGGCGCGCGCTCAGGACTGGCGTTGAGGTGGCGGGGCGCATTTGCCGCACCCCTATAACCAACTCCGGATTGTCAAAACGCGCTCAGGTTGTTCCCGGCAGAGCCGTTACTCGGTAGGAGCGGGCTGTGTATCTTTCGCGCCGCCCAACAGGACCCCGTTAAACAGGAATTTGAACGTGGCGTGCGGTTGGCCCCGGAAGGCGACTTCCGGTCCAAGCAGTAACACCTTGCCGGAGCCCAGTGCCGCTTCCGCAACGGCAACGCCGCCGTCCAAATACTGCTGGCCCCAGGCCCATCCGCTATGAAGAGGCGAGCCGTTGGCAAACCAGGCGACCGGGTGAGTTCCTTTGAGCCCCGAATCCGGCTTCAACCGAAACACCGGGCTGCTGTCAAAGAAGACGTCTACCTGGTTCGGCATCCCGTACGCTACCGGGTTGGTATTGTCGACGCTGGTTGTCAACAAAGATCCGGGAATGTAGAACTTCTCCGGCGGCAACGGCCGTGTCTTGCCGTCATTGGTCTGTTCGACCAATGCACTACTCACCGGCAGGCCGAGCATGGAGCTGAGGGCCGCCGACGAAGAACCAATGGTCACGACGGCTCCGCCCGCTTCGGCGAATTGTCGAATCTGCGGGATCGTCTTTTCCTGCGTAATTCGTCCGAGCCATGGCCGGAACTCGGCCGGAATAGTGTCCGGCGCTGGCTGACGTCCTGCGAAGCCTTCTCCGCCGCCGCGCCCCGTGCCGGGAACCCGAATCGCACCGTCGGTAAACACAATCGTGTCGAAGTTCTTGGCCAGATCGCCGGCATCAAGATCCTGCGGATAGATCACTTTGAACGGAAACTCGTATTGCTCGAAAAGCCAGCGAGTCCATCCGGAAGGCATCAGGCCGCCATACTGATCGTAGAGCCCGATCCGGATCGGCTTCAGCTTGATCGAGTCGCCCGCCGGACGTTTGGCGATAGCTACGACGTTGACCCCGAGCGCCTTTCGCACCGGTCAAAACCTGCTGGGCTGCCGGAGAGGCAGGTATCCAAATGGCTCCAGTTCCGATCTCATCCGCATTGACGCCGGCTGGCGGCGTCTTGAGCCAGAACACGTCCGACTTTTGTTTCAACAGCCGATTCACCAGGATGTAGGAATTGTTGACCCGATGGCTGATGAGATAGCCGGCAGGTCTGGCAGGCCCGGTCCATGTGCCCGGAGGAGGGCTGAGCAGATCGTTGACTTTTTCAAACGGCCCATCGAAACTCTCGAGGACGCGATCGAATTTCACACCCATCTGGAATGCCAGCGTGTAACCGGTTGCGTCGTACGGAGGAACCGGCGGGCCACCCGGGTAACGAAAGTCGTTCGGGTGATCCTGAGGCTCGAACATGTCGAGGATGTGGGGCCGGTATGCTTGCGCGGACTTCACAACATAGGATCCGGCGCTGTAGTTCTTGGCACCTACCTGGAACGCCGAAGTCGCCCGCTGAACTGACACGCCATTCTTAATCAGCGTATTCAGAAAATGTATCGTGGTGGGAAGATCCGGTTGTTCAACGGGAATGATGTAGCCGCGCGCATCACGAAGCGCGGGATCGTGCAGAACCGTTTCGTAGAGCTTTGCCGGTACTGCTTCGCGGCCGCCGGGTCCGGCAGCGAGGGGCGAAACGTTCACGGTAGATGCGCTCTTTGATTCGGCCGCTGCGGCACGGAGGGCCTCAATCCGCTTGGGAGAGATTGTCCAGGCGTCTTTGTTGCCGCGTTCGATTGAGTTCTTCGCCATCTGGTACGAGTTGTAGAGCAACGTTTCGCGGTAGCGCGAGGCGAAATCGAGAACTGCGCGGTTGGCCGTGATCGAGTAGTCGATCGACTGCCGCAAGTGCCATTTCTGAGGCGCAATCGGGAACGGCAGGTCGCCGTGAGGCAATTGCGTCGTTGGTACCAGAGGGATGTCGATCGGAGTGGGATTGCCGATGATCTCGGTCAGCAATCCGATCATGTTGTGGAAATAGGTGCTGGTCCGGAGCCCGCCGTTGTACCAGGTGGAATACGTGGCCGCGCTACGCATGCCGGCGCCCGGCTTGCCTTCCGCTTCCATCCGGCTGTGCATGGCTGAACCAACCTGATCGAGTTCCATCATGATCAGCGGGTCGAAATGATAATTGAACGGATCACGGAACGGGGGCATGAAGATCACCGCACCCGGAGGGCCCGTCTGGTGATGGTTGTACATGATCTGCGGAAACCATTCGCGGTAGAGAACGCGGTTGATGTTCGTGGTTTCCGGCATGTTGCTCATGAAGAAGTCGCGATTATCGTCATGACCGATGTACTTATGCCAAAGCCTCGGTACGCCTTCCGTGGAACGCTTGGCGGTTTCGTCATTGCGCATGTACCAGTTCGCGACCAGTTCCTGGCCGTCCGGATTCACCTGCACAAACAGAATTACGACGTCATGGAGCAGGCGCATGGTCTCTTCATCGCTGCGGCTCACCATCTGGTAGACCATCTCGGTGAGAGCCTGGGCGCATTCCACTTCGGTTGCATGGAGTCCGCCATCGATCCAGACCACCGTTTTGCCTTCTTTGGCCAGCGCATGGGCCTGGTCATCCGTCAAACCCTCGCCAAGAGAAAGCTTCCGGGTCGTGTCCCGATAGTGATCAAGCGATTTGAAGTTCTCAGGCGCAGTGACGATCGCCATGATCTGATCTCGACCTTCGGCCGTTTTACCGATGGTTGTCAGCCGCATCCGGTCTGTCTCGCCGGCGAGTTTTTTCCAGTATTCGGTTAGCTGCGTGTAATTCGTGAGCTGGTAATCGTCCCCGATATTGAAGCCGAATTGCTCTTTGGGCGTCGTGATCTTGGACGGAGTCTGGGCCGTGAGGCACTGCGCCAGCAGACTCGCCATGACGACGAGGCCGAGCCGGGAGGATCTGACGAAGTTAATCATTTGTTTCTGAATAAGCATTAGATAGTCGCACACACAATACGGCAAGTTACTGTTGGGGATTTGTGGGATGCAAGTAGCCCGCCAGGAAGCGGTAGATCTCTCCGCGCGATTCGCGGGCCATGCGCGTGTCCGTCCGGTTGAAATAGTGACCGCCCGGCGCATTCTCATACACTTTGGATTCGAACTTTTTGCCTTCCGCTTTCAAGGCCTGCATCAGGTGTTCCACTTCAAGGTAATTCACATCCTCATCATTCGTGTTTGCATGAATGAGCAAAGGCGTTTCGAGCGTCTTGACGTGATTCACAGGAGATCGCCGCCGGTATTCTTCGATGTCGTCGCGCACGGTTTTTCCGATGTGGTACGGGGCCGAGTAGAGCTGCCGGTACGGCTCGGGCTCGTAGCCCATGCGGGCCACCAGATCGCTGACGGGAACACCTGCGTACGCAACCGCATACGTTTTCGGATGCTCCATGATGTTCATCAGGGTGATGAACCCGCCATGACTCCAGCCCATCATTCCGGCGCGTTTGGGATCGAGAAAGTCGTAGCGTATCAAGCATCCACTGCGTACTGTTGAAGACATCGTCGATCTCGCGGCCGCCGTAATCAATGTCCTGGTAAAAGGCATGTTCCATAGCCGGTGCTGCCCCGATAATCACACGCAATGATCGAGTAGCCCTGTTCCACCAATTCACGGATCACGTGTAAGTCACTGGTATCGAAGTTCGCGTGTACGCCCTGGTGTGCAAAGGTAATGAACGGTTGCTTCTTCGAACGGTCCAACTTTTTCGGGATGAACGTATAGGCATGGATGATCAGCGGATTGGTCGCGCCGGGCGCTTTCGGATTCGGCGTATGTGCGGGAGGCAAGCTGGTGAATTCAATTTTGTCCACATCGGCAATGTCGGACAAGCGGGTGAACCAGAGAACGTCGTCGATCCTTTTCAATAGTTGGTCCGAGCCTCCGCCTCCGCCCGCACCCGCCTGTGCGGCCGCGGCCAATGCTCCCGCGGCTGCGCCACCGCCCTGGATTAGGTGTTGCAGCCGCTGGAGGCTGCTGTCCAAGAGACAAAATGCTGCAAATGCCGGTTAGTAGAATGAGCTTCTTCATGAGCGGTTAGCGCTTGGCTCCCGTCGTCCGGACGTCATCGCCGCTGCCGGTCACGCTCCAATGAGTTCCGTCGCTTGATTCTTCCTGCTGAAAGTGGATGTGGTTCTTATCCGAAAAGGTATTGGTTGTTCGGTATCGCATGGTTTTTCCGCCTGAATTCCAAATACTTGAGAAGACCCATTGATTGCCGGAGATCACCAGCTCTCCCTTTCCGGTGGCCCGGCCGTCCGGGAGAACGGTTTGAGTGTTGTAGCTGCCCGCTTGACTCGCTGGAACGATCAGCAGCAACCCGGTGACGCTTCCGTTTACGCTCTGCTCGCAGGCAAAGTATTTGCCGACGGACGTGCACTGATTGCGGAGTTCTTCCGGCTTGCTTCCAGCGGCAGCGCCCTTCGGGTTACGGTCCAGTTTCCGGCGTAAAGCGACAAGGCCGCGTCTGCAAGAGGGACCGAAGGCCCCGGCGAAGGCACACCCGCCGCGCCCGTTTTCAGCGGGAGCAGCAACATCAGGGTAAAAAGCGACTGAACTTTGGGATCGAAGTTTGCCTTCACGTCTGCACACTAACACTCGCCGACATGGGCGCACTTCTCGTCCTCTGAGCGCGAAGCAACAGGATGACGCTGGCGACGATAATGGCAGAACCCCAGAGAGTCTGCCTGGAGATCGCCTCGCCTCCAAATGCGTAGCCGAGCAGCAACGCGACAACAGGGTTTACATAAGCATAACTCGCCACCGTCGTCGCCGGCATTCGACCAAGCAGCCAGATGTACGCGGTGAAACCGGCAATCGAGCCAGCGGTGATCAGATAGATCAAGGCGAGCGCAGCGGGCATGTTGAGGTGCGGCGCCGGGTGCAATTCGCCCGCAAAGATGGAGATGAGCAGAAGCAGGGCGCCTCCGGCGAGCATCTGCGCTCCGGAACTCGTCGCTTTCGACTCCGGGAGTTTCAGCCGTTTGGAGAGGACCGTTCCAAACGACCAGGAGATCGTGCTGGCCATCAAACCGAGGCAGGGAAGCAGCGCGAATTGTCCGCCGGACGGATCGCTTCCGGTTCCAACAATAATCACTCCCGCGAACCCCAAACCGATTGCGACTAATTGCACGGCGTGAAGCCGATGTGCCTTGAATACCACGGCCTCAACAAAAACGGTCCAAAGGGGAATGGTTGCAACCAGAACGGAGGCGACTCCAGAGGGCAACGTCTTCTCCGCCCAGAAAAGACCTGCGTACGGGACCAGAAACAATAGCCCACCCAGAAGGAAAACGTTCTTCCACTCCAGACGGCTTAGCGGGGCTGCGCCGCGTAAGCGAACCAAAACGAAAAGAAGTAACCCCGCGATGGCGAAACGCAGACCCGCTGCCAGGAAAACCGGTACGGTCTCAACTAAAACGCGTATGGCGAGGAAGGTTGAGCCCCAGACGATATAGATGGCTGCAAACGCGAGGACGGTTTTAAAGTCATAACCAACGCTCGAACCGCGCTCGTCCATATCGTTCTAGTTTGCATGACGATACCGGAAGGATTGCTGCCGGGCGGCCCAGTAGATTTAAACGGAAACGCCGGCCGGCGTGACGGCTACCGCTCGATTCGCAGACTGAAGCGCACGATCGAGAGCTTCCAGGTCATTTGCAGTTCTCATCTCATCTTCCCGGCGCTCGGCGTCGTTGCCGCAGAGAGTGATGGTCGGGTGCTCTGCGATCCGGGCACAAATACTGTCCACCATTTTTTGAAAACGCGGATCGAATTGCTGGAAGTGGAAGCGGAGCGCTTCCATCATGCACCCGTAACTTGCGTCGTTATAGGCGGGAATCACTTCATCGTTGTGTTCGAAGCTGCGGCCTCCGATTCGCCTGAGCATGGAAGCTGAACTGTTGCGAAAGGTTGCCGTACAGCAGCCGATCGCGCCTCCGATCATCCGTGCCCACGCAAATGAAGCCAACAAAATCTCGAGCGCAGCCCTGGTGTGTCTGTAACCGGCTTCGATTGCCCAGCCCCCGACTTCAATGAACGTCAGAAGATTTCGCCGCGCAAATGTCAGATCGGATTCGAGCGCCTGACGAAACTTAGATCCCCAAACCGGATCCTGACTTAACGGGGAGTGACTGATGAGTAGGTCTTCGGAACGAGCAGTCAGGGCGTGAGCCATATATCTGACGCATCCCACGACTTCCCCCTCAGGGTCAACGAGCAGAAAATGCCAGCAGTCTTCATCGCGGTCCATTCGGAACCTGCCCTTTTCGTCGACGTGTTCCGCCGCGATAGCGCCATCAGCAAGATAGGATTTAGCTCTGAGTTTTTGAAGAGATGTCAGGTAACGTTCGTAGGAATTGGCATCTGACGTAATCAGACCGGATACCTTCGAAGAGGAAATACCAGGAGGGGCGAGAAGTTGGAAACGATACGACTCTGTTTGCATTTCGCTCTGCGAACGACCTAAGAGGGGTTTAAGCCTCTTCAATTGAGTCGCTGGAAGAGCGGGAAAATTTCTTCAACCTTGGCTCGGAATAGCCTGTGACGCTTATCCAAACCGGCTATTCCCGACCATGCAATAGCCCGGTTGGAGCTGCGCCAGGTCAGATAAAGAATAGCCAAATTCTAGAACGCGAATACAACACCTGCGGCGGCTCCGCCCTGCGCTTTGATCTCGCTTTGCAAGCTCATGCAAGCCGGGCAAGCAGGCTGGCCAGGATCGAGACACAAGTCGCAATCGAGCATGTGTGCCAAGAGCTGATCGCACAACTCGTTTGCTGTGTTTTGGTGAGCGTGCGAGTTGGTAAAAGGCAATACCGGTACCTGGGGGCGGGAGAGAGCTGCGGAAGCCATAGATGTCTTTGCAGAATCTATTGCACGTGGCGTTCCACGAAGGATAGCCTCCATCCATCTCCCGCAACAGCTTGAAAACGAAAGGAATCACCAAACTTGTATTACCGTAGAAACGCTAGGTCGTAGGACGAAATTAGCCAGGTAAATTTGCCCGCTATGTAAATCATTCCTAAAGACTTATCCGTATCCCAGCCACACAAAAAGTACTATAAAGCTCTTGCTGACCGATCTATTCTTCTGTCCGTCTGCCCTATTCCGGTCAGACTGACAGAGCAGACTGGTAGGGTGAGGTGCGGAAGTACGTGCTATCGTGCAAATCAGACCTCCTCGTTGTCTCGGGGCCATGGCAGCAACCACAGTCGAAACAGCTTTCACCGTCGAAACTCAACGCGCCACGTTCGATTCTCTCGCGCTTGACTGCGGAGTGACACTCAAAGAGGTAAACGTCGCTTTTGAGACTTATGGTGAGCTAAACGCAAACCGTTCGAACGCCATTCTGATCTTGCACGCCTTCAGCGGCGATGCTCACGCGGCGGGTATCCACCAGCAGACCGGTCTGACGGGATGGTGGTCGTCCATGATCGGACCCGGCCTGGCTTTCGACACGGACCGCTACTTCGTTATTTGTTCAAACGTCCTGGGCGGCTGCCAGGGAACAACCGGGCCCGGCTCTTTCGACCCTGCTACCGGCCAGCGTTATGGTCTCGGCTTCCCGGTCATCACGATCGGCGACATGGTTCGCCTGCAGAAGCGGCTGGTTGAGCATCTGGGGATTGAGCGCTTACTCGCAGTTGCCGGCGGATCAATGGGCGGCATGCAGGCGCTCGAATGGTCGGTCTCTTATCCGGATTCCGTAGCTGCCGTTATCCCGATTGCCGCCACATCACGCCACAGCGCGCAACAAATCGCGTTCAACGAGGTGGGCCGCCAGGCAATCATGGCCGACCCGGACTGGAACGAAGGCAATTACTACGATGCCAAGCCCCCAGGACGAGGACTGGGCATTGCGCGCATGGTGGGACATATCACTTACATGAGTGATGGCTCCATGCGACAGAAGTTCGGCCGCAGGCTGCGCGACAAAGACGCGTTCGGCTTCGACTTCTCTGTCGATTTCGAAGTTGAGAGCTATCTGCGCTACCGGGGCAGCCAGTTCATCACCCGCTTCGACCCCAATTCATATCTCTACATCACGAAGGCGATGGATTATTTCGATCTGTCGGCGGCACATGCATCTTTGGCGGCGGCCTTCGAGGGGGCACGTGCGCGATTCCTGGTAATCAGCTTTACTTCCGACTGGCTGTATCCCACGTATCAGTCGCTTGAGACTGTAAGCGCACTGCGCAGCCGCTCGCGGGATGTCGCCTACTGCGAGTTGAAGTCTACCTACGGCCACGATGCCTTTCTGCTCGAAACAGTGGAGCAGAGCGAGGTTATCTCGGGATTTCTCGAAAACGTACTTCGCGAGGAATCGCGGAAGTCCAAGGTGGGAAGTGGCCCCCGCAACAATACGGCTCTAACGCCGGGCGAGCAGTTCACTCATCGTCAGATCTCTGCCAGGTCTGATTTCGCGCTGATCGCCGAAATGATCACCCCGGAATCGACGGTACTCGACTTGGGTTGTGGCGATGGCGAACTACTCGCCTGGTTGCGCGAGAACAAAGGCGTGAAGGCGCAGGGTGTCGAGATTGATCCTAAGAAAATTCAAAGGGCGATTGCGCGTGGCGTCTCGGCTTACCAGAGCGATATCGAAACTGGGTTGGCCGACTATCCTGACCACACCTTCGATTTTGTGATTCTGAGCCAGACTCTGCAGGAAATGCGTTATCCGCTGCGTGTCCTGCGCGAGATGCTGCGGGTCGGCCGCCGGGCTATCGTGGCGTTTCCGAATTTCGGCCACTGGAGTACCCGTCTCGCCCACTTGCTGAGCGGGCGCGCGCCTCGCACCAAGCTGTTTCCATACGACTGGTTCGAGTCGCCGAATCTGCACTTCCTGACGGTGAAAGACTTCATCTCTCTCTGCCAGGCTCAGAAGTGGCAGATCGAACGCCAGATTTTTGTGAGCGGCAGCCGCAAGGTCAACTTCGCGCCGAATTTGTTGGCTACCGTTGCGGTGTTCTCTATTCAAAACGGCAGTTGAACCGGAGCGAGGCCAAGGATAAATCGGATTCGCTCTGCTGCGTCCGCCACGCTGCGATCCTCTACCATCTTTTCCCCGGCGAACCGGCGGTAAGCGTTCGACTGCCCCGCTTCCGCAATTTGCACGTACTCTACTGAAATGGGCTTATCGGGAATGCGTGCCCCGAACCAGTGCGGGTCTTCGCGCTGGGACCACGTCACCAGACTTAATACAGCACCCGCCGGATAAGCTGGTTTCGTTTCCTTCGATAGAGCCGTCCTGTGAGCACGCGCTGCCTTCACCGCGAGTTCATTTCCGTATAGTGTCGCCGTCGTATGCGTCGCTCCATCGACATACAACGTGATAGCGGCCCATTCGAGGGGCTGGAAGGGCAGGCTCAAAGGAAGAGCTGCCGTGTTGTTTGCGATCTCCCGGCCGTCGATATGCGCCCTCGTGATCGGCAGCGTGTAGACATAATCATTGCCGCGCACCGGCAGATGGCAACCGGTGCATTCGTTCACGAATTGCGCATTGCTGCCGTAGGGTTTCAGATCCAGACCTCGCCAGCGACCCCAACCCCAACCGTCGCTACGCCGGTACTGCCCTGCGTCCTTCACCATCAGCTCCACCTGAACAAACTTGCCAGGGTACATGCGTCCGTCGGAACCACGCTGCTGTTGCCAGGCAACCTTTGCGAGGCGCGAACCATCAGGCCAAGGCGATATCTTGCCCGAGCGCGCCGCTTCGAATGCGATGTCGTTACCGAGGATGAAACGAAACGTGTTGTTGTCGCCGCGGTCTGTGGTGCTGATAGGTCTCCAGCTCTCGAAGTTTGGGTCGTAGGGAAGTCCATTGGACTCCGGTTCGACCCTTGCCCGGTAAGCCGGTTGGGACGCGTTTTCACTCACGCTTGCCGGAGCAGCGTCATTATTCCTCGTGGTTACGGACGCACTGCCTGGATTGTCATGAGCCGGCGTCCAGGGTGCAAGGTAAGCCTTCAACGTCTCCAATTCCTCGCGCGTAACCCTTGCTTCCGGATGCAGTCTCAGGAAATTCGACAGCGGCATCGCACCCATCTGGATCATGTTGACAGCTTCGTATAACGCCGCCCTCTGCACAGCAGCGGGTTTGGTCCCGAGCATAGACATGTTGAGATGCTCGCGTGCTGTCAGGATGTCGTGCCGAACCAGCCAATACGCGGGAACAACCTGGTCGAACCAAGCTAATTTCGGCTGTTCGGAGTGGCAAGTAAAACAGCTTTTCTCGAGAATACGTTTCACATTTGCCGGCGCGGCTAGCTCGGCCGTCTTCGACTTGGCCGGGATCGTTGGACGCATTACCTGCAACAGTACAAAGACGACGACACCGGCGGTTGCCAGCTTTCCGAAACTGTTCATCAACTCTTGTCCTCATCTTTCATTCATGCGCCCGGGACTCATTCGATCCATACAAGCGTACATGTTCCACACCCTTTCTAAGAAGCTCAAGCGCCGCAGGTCCTATCCGTCCCAACTCTCCGCTTGAGAAGCCCGCGGTAGTCTGCGACAGTAGCTAGATCGATGAGCAACATCATTCGCCGGGATTTCTTGAATGGCACCTTGTTAGGTCTCGGTTCCAGCTTGTTGACGACGGCGGCGCCTGGCGAGAACGCAAAGTCAAATGCTCCTCAGCCTTCTCCATCGGATGCTTGGACCGGCTACGGCGGCGTTGGGGACTACGCGGCTTCGAACGGAAACACATGGCCGGTGCTGAATGCCGCTCACAAGCTGCGCGATGGAGGGTACAAATCAGCCGCCACAGCAGTCACCGAGACAGGCGAGCAGTTTGACGTCGTCGTGATCGGCGGCGGGCTGAGCGGCTTGGGTGCGGCCTATGCTCTCGCGAAAGAGACCGGCGGCAAGAAACGCTGCCTTGTTCTCGAGAATCATCCGATCTTCGGTGGCGAGTGCAAGCAGAATGAGTTCCAGGTAAATGGATATCGTCTGATTGCACCTCAAGGGTCCAATAACTTCGCCGTTCCGCCCGAGGGATCCGGGACGGATATGGACAAGATCTTTACGGACCTGAAAATCCCGCGAACTTACTCTTTCCAGAAATGGGCCGACGAACTTAAGCCCATCCGATTCCCACTCGATCATTACGCGAACCTGGACGGTCTCAACGACACCCAGGTGGATATCGGCTACTTCTTCGATCGCACGAGCGGGAGCGCGAAGCCTGCCTGGGTGAAGAACATCTTCACTAATGACCTGGCCGGAACGCCGTTTCTCTCCGGAGGTCAAACGCGATCTGATGAAGTGGCGGCATACCACCGGCTCTTCGGAAGAGCAGAAGCGATTTCTTGACACGATCACTTACAAAGATTACTTAGAGCGGGTGATGGGCTATCGCCCTGAAGTCACGAAGTTTGTCGAGCCCTTCACCGGACTTATCACCGGTGTAAGTCCCGATGCTTGTTCTGCACGTGTGGGTCACCAATTTGTGCAGCCAACAAATGCGCATATCGGTATGGCGTTTCCGGGCGGCAACACTACTTTTGCCCGGCATCTTGTTCGCTACCTGATTCCCGACGCGATCGGAGGCGATCTGAGTCTCGAAGACGTTCTGGATAATCAGGTCCGCTTCGATGCGCTCGACCGGTCAGGCGCAGCGACGCAGATACGGCTTGGAGCAACTGTCATCGCTGTCGAACACGAGCGGGCGAGCGCCCCGGACAGCCAGGTCGTGGTGACATACGAAAAGGGTGGCAGGCTCTATCGCGTAAAAGCAAAAGCGGCCAGTATCGCTTCCGGCGGTTGGATCTCCAAATACGTGTTGAGGGATTGCCCCAACGACATTCGTAAGGCCTATGATCAGTTCATCTATGCACCGGCGCTCATTGTCAACGTCGCTCTGACCAACTGGCGCTTCCTGTATAAGCTTGGCGTGCCTGCTTGCCGGTGGTTCAACGATGGCTTCGGGTTCTCGTGCAATATTCGCAAGTCGATGATAGCCGGGACGTACGCTCCTCCATTGCATCCCGATAAACCCACGGTGCTGACGTTCTATCTGGGACTTTACTCGCCCGGGCACACGGCCGCGGAACAAGGAGTGCTCGGCAGGACCAAACTTCTCTCCACGAGCTATGCCGAATACGAGCGGCGCGTGAAAGAGCAGATGAGCCTGATGTTCAGCGATCTCGGCTTCTCCCCGGAGAAAGACATTGCCGGGATTATTCTCAACCGATGGGGACACGCGCGAATGGTGCAGCCTCCCGGGTTCTTCTATGGGAGCGACGGGCAGCTTTCCCCACGGGAAGTGGTTCAGAAGGGATATGGCCGTATCGCGATTGGACATTCCGAACTCAACGGACATCAGAGCGCCGCTGGAGCATTGATGCAAGGCAAGCGAGCGGTCGAACAGGCATTGGCCTGGATCTAGGCTTTCGGAAACAGCCGAGGCTGGAAGTTGTCCAACTACTGACTTCGAAACGCCCCCATTAGGAGAACATGGCCGCGATGCAGATGATATGGCTAACAGTTGTGGTCCTTGGCGGTTTGGCTCTCCCGTCGATTGCCTGGGACCAGCAAGAGGTGGACATCCACGCCCCTTATGTCACGACGCCATTACCTGTTGTGGATGCAATGTTGAAACTGGCGGGTACCCGGAAGAGCGATGTGGTGTATGACCTCGGGTGCGGCGATGGCCGTATCGTGATTGCTGCCGCGAAACAGTACGGGGCGCGAGGGGTCGGTGTGGATATCGATCCTGAACGGATTCAGGAGGCGCGAGCAAACGCGAAACGCGAAGGTGTGGAATCGCTGGTACGGTTCACAGCACAGAACGTGTTCGACATGGATTTCCGGGAGGCCACGGTCGTCACGCTTTACCTGTTGCCGGACATGCATCGCAAGCTGTCGCCTAAATTGCAAAAGGATCTCAGACCTGGTTCGAGAATCGTTACCCACACGTTCGACCTGGGCGAATGGAAGCCTCGCAAAACGCAAGACATTAATGGCGAGCAGATTTTCCTGTGGCGTGTGGGCAAGAAGGCTTAACGCTGCGCAACTTCACACAAGACTTCAATCAGCAAAAAAGCGCGTAGAATAGGCGACAGCCATAATGTCTTCCACAGATACTGCGTTTGCTTTGGCCGGACTCCTTTTGCTTGTGGGAGCGCCGCTAGTAGCGGTGTTCGCAAAGAGTACGGTCGTCCCGGCTCAGTGGCGGTCCTGGATACTCGGACAATCTCGCGATCCGCAGAGGATTCCATAACCACTTGTCAGTACCGGGTGTACAAAGCTAGATGGCCTCCAATGCATCACACACCACTATTCGTGATGCGTGATGCTAAACTAGAGTTGTGCGCACAACGATAGAAATCGAAGATGAGCTTTTGTTGACTCTTAAAGAATTGGCGGGTCAACAAGGTGTCACGCTGGGGCAAATAGTATCCGAGTTAACTCGCAGGTCGCTTCCTACGTCTAGCTCTTCCAGAGTGCGAAACGGAGTTCGCCTGTTTGCTTCTAAGCCCAGCGATAGACGACCCGATCTGCAGGTTGTAAATTCCTTGCGAGATTGAGTATGAGCATCGGACTTCTGGACGTTAATGTTCTCGTTGCTCTGTTTGATCCGATGCATGTCCACCACGAAGACGCTCATCGTTGGCTGGCGCTTAATAAGAAGCGTGGATGGGCTAGCTGTCCAATAACCATTAACGGGTGCGTTCGCGTGCTCAGCAATCCTGCTTATCCCACGGTGACGGCGACACCGTCCCAGGTAGCGGAGCACCTGGTTGAATTTTGCGCTACGCCGGGCCACCATTTCTGGCCGGACGATGTCTCTCTTACGGACAGTTCACTTTTCAGATGGCAACTAATTGGGGGACACCAGAAGGTGACCGATGCGTACCTACTTGGGTTGGCAGTGCGTCATCATGGGCGTCTGGTGACGTTCGACAGATCTGTTCCCCTCAATTCAGTGCATGGTGCCGAGCCGGGTCATCTGGTTGTACCGTCACGTATTTAGGAAACAGAATCTCGTATGGCTCTACTCTGCCGAGCCGAGTGAATCCACGGACTCGTCCAGCTCCAGTGCTTCCCTGTGCCCGTCCTGGCGGGCAGCATTCAGATCGACGGGAATTACCTGCCCACAGTAGGGGCACTTCGGATGAGAGTTCTCGTTCAGAGTCGCGAGACTTAAGCTTGTAATCTGCTTGCAGTTCGGGCAAGTGAGGTGGATCAGCTCGCTTTGGAGAGATTCGGACATCGGCCTTACTATAGCGACTCTCCATCAACACATTCCGTAACTGTTTCAACCCTCGGCGGCATTGCTACATTCGGGGTGAGGCATCCGAACGTGCAATCCGCCATTCATGACTACGTGGAGCAGAATAAATCACGGTTTCTCGAAGAACTGCTGGCCTTCCTTCGCATCCCCAGCATCAGTACCCTTCCTGAGCGCAAAGAAGATGTTGCTAAAGCGGCAATGTTTGTTCGAGACAGCTTAGCCAAAGCGGGTCTGGAGAACGTAGCCTTAATCCCGACGGCCAGACATCCGCTCGTCTATGGCGAATGGCTAAAAGCGCCGGGTAAACCTACCGTTCTTTGCTACGGGCATTACGACGTCCAGCCCCCCGATCCTCTGGAACTCTGGAAATCGCCGCCGTTCGAGCCAACCATTGAGAACGGGAACATCTACGCACGCGGCTCGAGTGATGACAAGGGCCAGATGTACATGCACGTGAAGGCGGCAGAGACCTTGCGCGCCGTCGGAAACGGGAACCTTCCGGTCAATCTCAAATTTCTGCTGGAGGGCGAGGAAGAGATTGGCGGTGAGTCCATCGCCAAATATGTGACGGAGGAGAAGAGCCGTCTCAAAGCAGATGTAGCGCTTGTTTCGGATACCGAACTCTTCGCGGATGGCGTTCCCACCCTGTGCATCGGCCTGCGCGGCTTGATCTACATGGAGATCGAGGCGACGGGACCTGCACGCGATCTGCACTCGGGTATGTATGGCGGTGCCGCTCCCAACGCTGTCTATGGTCTGGTGCAACTACTCGCAAAAGCCAAGGACGCTGCAGGCCGCATCCTTATTCCGGGCATTTATGACGGCGTGACGCCGCCCGAATCGGCCGAACTCGAAAGCTGGGAACGTCTGCCGTTCTCGGAAAAAGAGTTTCTTGAAGGCGAGGTCGGCGCGTCTGCACTCACCGGCGAGCCCGATCAAAGCGTTCTTGCTCGCATTTGGGCGCGGCCCACCTTCGAAGTGCACGGTATTGCGGGCGGGTTCACCGGTGCGGGATCGAAAACCGTCATCCCTGCGAAGGCTCTTGCCAAGGTAAGCGTTCGGGTCGTACCCAATCAAGACCCGCAACACCTGATCGACTCCATCCGGGATTGGATGGCGAAGAACACACCCGCCGGAATCACGAACCAGTTGCGCGTCTTGGGGGCAGGTCCCGCAAACTCCGTCAATCCAAACCATCCGGCCATCCGCGTTGCCGCCAAAGTCTTCGGTGAGGTTCTGGGCAAGGAAACCGTATTCGTCCGTAGCGGCGGCTCAATTCCAATTGTCGGCGAGTTCGCCGCTCACCTTGGCATACCCACGGTGCTGATGGGTTTCGGATTGCCGGATGATGGCCTGCACTCGCCAAACGAGAAGTTCCGCATCAGCAATTTCTATGCAGGCATTGAGACCATTTCGCGCTTTCTTGCCGAGTATGGTGCGACTGCTTAAGGCTTTTCCCGCGCAACGCTCATGTACGCGGGTACATGCTACACTTCGGACTAAATGCTGAAAGACCTTGCCCTTGCGCTTCGTCTTCAAGCCGTCGATCGCAAGATAGCGAGCCTCGAAGCGGAGATCGCAACCCTTCCCAAGCACGTAGCGGAAATCGAAAAAAAACTTGAGTCTCATACCCGCCAGCTTGAAAAGGACAAAGCAGCGTTGGCCGCTAACGGCCGTGATCGCAGGCAATTAGAAGGCGATATCCAGGCCCACGGGCAGAAGATCTCCAAGCTCCGCGACCAGAGTCTGCAAGCAAAGACCAACGAGCAATATCGCGCATTCCAGAACGAGATCAGCTACGCCGAGGGTGAAATCAGAAAGGCGGAAGATCGCATCCTCGAACTCATGGAGCGTTCGGAGCCGTTAGAGAAGAACGTCGCAAGCTCCGAGATTGAACTGAAGAAGCAAGCGCAGCACGTGGAAGCGGAAAAGAAGAACGCTCGCGACAGGACGGCGGTCGACCAGAAGCAGCTTGCCGAGATTAACGGGGAGCGCAAAACCATCGTCGGCGAGATGACCCCAGCCTTCTACACGACTTACGAAAGAATCCGGAAAAAGACGAAAAATACGCCGATCTCAGATGCTACGGACGGACGTTGCGAGGCGTGCCGCATTGGTCTGCGCCCGCAATTGTTTCAGGACTTGCGTCGCGGCGATCAGATTCTGCTATGCGAGAGCTGCGGACGCATACTGACCTACAACCCTGTCGTTGATGTATCGGGCGATCTGGCCGCTTCCCAGCAGACGGCCTGAGCCGACTTACAGAGCGTTCGACCGGCACAAGTCGTAGATGTTCAGCACTAATTCGAGTGCGCGATAACCTTCTTCGCCATTCACCAGCGGTTCGCGACCGTTCCGGATGGCGTCGGCAAAGTCCAGAAACTGGCGTTCGAACGAAGTCACGCTGATCGCCATGGGATCGGATGATCCAGAAGCGACATTGCTCTCGAGCGGCGCCGGGTCGAAGTTCGTTCGCTTCCTTGTCGTCGAGCACATCCCAAGTCGTCAAACGATCACCCGAGATAATGGCCGTGCCTTTCGTTCCATGAATCTCAATTCGCTCCGTGTAGCCGGGCCAGAACGCAGTAGCGGCTTGAATGACTCCCGTGGGCCCCGAGGCATATTGCAATAAGGCATTGACGATGTCTTCGGACTCGATCTTATGCCTTGCCCCGAGCTGCCACATCCCTTGCACTTTGCTGACGGGTCCGAACAGGTAGAGCAGCACATCCACTTGATGAATGGCCTGGTTGATTAGGGCTCCGCCGCCTTCCGTCTTCCAACTGCCCTTGATTGGCCGCGAATAATATTCGTCGCTGCGGAACCATTTCACATATGCATCCGCTTCAAGCAGTTTGCCTAGCCGGCCCGCAGCCAATGCGCGCTTCAGGAAGATCGTCGAATCGTCGAAGCGGTGCTGGCTTGCAACGCCGAACGTGATTCCGGCTGCTCGAGCGATGTCAACCATCTGCCTTGCCACCGCGAGGTTTGTAGCAATCGGCTTTTGAACTTGAACCGGCCTCTTGATTTGCGCACACACCTCCACCGGCTCCAGGTGAGAATCCGGAAAGGTGCAGACATCAATAAAGTCGAGACCCTCGTAGCGGCATAGTTCCCGGTAATCCGCCACAAACTTTGCGCCCCAACGCTCGGCGAATCGCTCGCCGCGTTCCGCCGTTCGATTGGAACAGGCAACCAGCTCAAATCCTATATTCCGGTACGCTTGCGCGTGCTTGTCCGCAATTGCACCGGTTCCAAGCAGTCCAACTCTCATGTTTATAGACCTGTTTCAGATCCGCAGATGCTGACGTCCAAACCCGCTTCCCGGAAAAATGCGGCTTTCACGGCAAGCGCTCGCTGAGCCGAGGCCGCATCAGGAGCATACGCCACCTGAATGTGATTGGCTTTATGCCGCGCCATCATCTGATCGCGCGTGATGCCGTAGAGCACGGCGTGCATGATGGGCCACTGCGGAGTAGTCATCGCCCAGCGTCGCTCCGTTTCCTCTCGCGGTAGCGCAACGACACGAGCGCGTCCCAAGTCCGCCTTTAGAACGCCTGCATCCGCGAACACACGGCTCCAGACAATTTCTCCCGGCTTCGCTGTGCCCTTCAACGATCCGCCGCCAAGCCGGAAATACATGGGCGGCTGCCGTTCGCTGGTCGAGCCCCTGTATCCATCAATGTGGTGAGCAGGAGGCGCAGCACCCGAAATCTCGAGAACCCATACGAAATCGCCGCCGTACGTCTCGCCGTAGCGAACATCGTGGAGAGTTGTCTCGGGCGGAAGTTTCAGAGCGTTCCAAACGCGATTCGTAATGAGTGCATCAAGCCCTGCACATTCATCCACTTCGTTGAAATGCGGAAGCGGCTGTCCATCGTAAAGCGTGCGGCCATCCGCCGACTTGACCGGCGGACGATCGGAATTATTCAGGAGTCCTTCGGCCAGATCGGAAGCGGGCGCCAAATCCTTCAGTCCTTGCTGATATTGAATCCCGACAGCATCACAACCGAACTCGTCCGCGATACGCAAGGCCGAGATGTACATCTTGCATTGTCCGAGGATCTGATCATCGGTCAACTCTGTTTCCGGATTCGTTCCCGTTTTGAACTGCAGACCTTTCTCGTCCAGCCAGGCACGCACCCATTGCGCTTCTTCGTCTGGAACGTTCCGCATAGCAGCGTACAGCGCCGATTGGCTCAAGCGCTCTTTAAAGACGCCAGTCGCATTCAGAAGATGATCAGGGACGATCGCGTTGAACATACCCATGCAACCCTCGTCGAAGACCCCAATGATTGCCTTATCGCGCTTTAACTGCCGGGCCAGAGAACGCCCCAGATCTTCGCTTTCCCGAGGAATCTGTAGTCCGTTCAGCGATCTCACGTGAGACGTATCGTGCTCTACCTGTTCTCCCTTCAGCCACTTGCCCAACCGGGTGAGGAAGTATTCGTCGGTGAAATCTTCTGACCAAAGAGTTGCGTAGGGAATACCGGCCTTCGTCAGGGAGCCGTTCAAGATTCAGCATCCCGACAAGTCCGGGCCATTGCCCGCTCCAGTTGGCGACCGTGAGGATTGGACCTTTATGAGTGGTTAATCCAGGCAGCACGTGGTGGCTATATTGCCAGACAGCTTCAACGACGATCAGCGGTGAGTTCTCATCGAGCTGCCGGAAGATTTCCATTCCGTACTTCTGAGAGTCGATGAACCCGTGTTTCTTGGAGGGATCGTAAGGGTGCGCGCGCGTAACGCGGTAACCAAACTTCTCAATGGCACGTGTGAGCGCCTCTTCCACCGATTGTTGCGCCGGCCAACAGACCTGGTTTGCAGAGAGACGCAGATCACCGCTCGCAACGAGCGAAATGCTTCCTGGCATGTTCTTCATTCTGCCAGAGCACCAGATGCGTGCGTCACCCGTTCAGAACGAAAGATTAGTAATTCCAGCCAAGCGACACCTGATAGCTGCGGGGTGTTACCCAATGCGTACCGCTGAAAGTCGAGAGGAAGTTGTAAAGCGCCGCCTCGTTCGTGATGTTGACTGCTGTGAACTTCAGACTCGTCTTGACCTTGTCGCGATGAAACAGGTTATCGATTCCGATGCCCACGTCAAACAGGTTGCGGGGCGTTATGCGCGGAGGGTTGCGGTCGGCATCGAAAGTTCCCGCAGCCGGGATGGTAAGGCGCGTTGCACCGTAACTTCCCGGGCACGACGCGATGCGATTGCCGAGGCTCGCGAAAGAGCTTCCGCAGTAAAATCCGATGGTCGCTTGTTGATCTGCGCTGAGACTGAGTGCATCCGCCAGGTCAGTTACGCTGCCCGCAACCTCACCGCTGTCAAACCGCCACGTGAATGCGGCCCAAGGGCCATTCTTTTTGTATTGATACCGCAGGTATGTAGTTTGCTGGAAAGCCTGGTCATGATCGATTCGAAAGGCGCCGCCCTGGAGCGGAGAATTGAACAGAAGACCGCCGACTTCGGGCCCAAAGAATCTTGCCCGTGTATGTCCAAACGTTGTGTACGCCTGGAATCCGTGGATAGATGGAGTTGAGATTCGCGCCGAGAAACCGTCGATTTTCGACTCGCGCCAGCTAATCGGGAATGCGATGGAAGTATTGAAGAGCGTATCGAAGTCGAAGGCGTTCTTCGTGTACTTCCAGAAATAGTTCGCGTCAATCTGGATAACTTTCTTGAGTGCTTGTTGGAATCCGACGCCAAATTGGTTGCGATGTCCCGGTCGAAGCGGGCTCGACCCGAAAGGCTCGAAAGCACTGGTTGTTAATCCCCCGAACCCGGTCTGGCTCGAGAGCACCAGATTCTCGTTGTAAGGCGTCTCGAAGCTCCGGGTATAAGAAGCGCGCAAGACGGTGCCTGTCGGCTTAATGAGATACGAAATGCCGACGCGGGGCTGCAGCAGATGGTCTGTCGAGAGTCCATCGTAATTATCGAACCGCAGACCCAGGTTCAGAGTCAGATTCTTGATCGTGACCTGGTCTTGCGCATAGACGTTCTCCTGATTGATGTTCGCCCGGCCATGAAACAGAAATGGCGTCCCTCCGCGGCTCAGATCGAACGGAATCAGCCCGAGCGAAACATCCGGGTTCGGCAGGTATCCAGCCCCTCCGCAACCGCCAGGATTGCGAATTCCGGCAGCAATCACCGGGTCGCCCCCGGTGTTCACGCAGACTGCGTTGAATAGGGGGTCGGTGATTCCCACCCCGAAATTTTCGGCCAGACGAGTCTGCGAAAGCTGGGTACCAACCTTCACGTTGTGAACGTTGTTCGCAAAAGACAGGTCGGCTCGCGTTCCCCAATTGGTTAAGTGCCGATCTTGAGAGATCGTCGCGGGCGTGTCGAGAGAAATGTCCGGGCTCGGATAATAGTTCACGCGATCCTGCCGGTAGAACGGGTCAACCGTCAGAAGGATCTGCGGGGTGAAAGTGTGCTGATAACCCAGGGCAAAACTCATCGTTCGTGCCTGCTGCCTCTGATCCTGATCCAGTTGGTCATACGTGTTGGGTATCTGGAACCAGTTCCGGGCCCCGAACAGATTCAAGTGAAGAGAGTCACGGCCGGTGGGTTGATAGTCGACGCGGTCGAACAACGTCTCGCTATTGCCCTTGTCGTGAAAAGGCGTGAACTCGGGAGTATCCAGGAATCGCCCGGTGCGGCTGAAATTGGCGACCAGAAAATTACCCCATTTCGCATTGCCAAATCCGAACGTAGCTTCTTCGCCGACACTACCGAAAGAGCCATAGTTTAAGTCCAGACTCGCCGTTGGTTTCTGCCCGAGTCCGGATCGCGTGACAGCGCTGACGACCAGGCTCGTCTTATCGCCATATTCAGCGTTGGGAGCACTGCTGACCAGTTCGAGAGACTGGAAGGCATTGGGCGGCAACTGTGTCGAGAATGTTTTATTCTGCTGATCCGAGATGGGTTGACCGTCGACCACATAGCTCGTCTCCCCGTGATCGCCTTGCGGGTGAAAGAATCCGTTGGAATCGGCAACCACACCGCCCGAGGTAAGCGTGATCGCATCGCTTAAGCCCTGTCCCGCAGAGGAGATGGGTAAGCGCTGCATGAGGTTCTGGTCTACGTCGGTGTGCGCCGCGGGAACGTTCTCAAGCGCCTCGTTCGTCGCTTCCACCGTCACGGTTTCAACGGATCCCGCCAGCGCCAGGCTGGCTTTGATTTGAATTGGAACCTGCGTATAAACCGGAACGGTCTGCTGATAAGCCTGGAATCCACCGGCAGTGACCTCCAATTTGTATTGGTTCGGGGGAACGTTTGCCAGACGAAACGCTCCAGAATTGTCAGTCTTCGCGGATTGACTGTAGCCAGTGGCCGAGTTGGTAAGGGATACCTGCGCATTCGGAAGCACGGCGCCGCTAGGATCCGTTACCGTTCCCAGGATGGTGCCTCCGTTACCGGTTGCTTGATTCAGTGGCTCCGCGAACGCGGCGAAGGTCATGAGACAGAAAACAAAACTTACAGAAACAACAGATCTTAAGTTGAAAAACAACGACTACTCCTCAGTTGTGAACAGGCCCAAATGTGCAAGATTCCGCGAGCTGGGTGCACGCAGATTCCGAGAGCTGTAAAGCAGGATTATTGAGGAGGAGCCCGTGGGGAGCGGGTGAGCGGAAGCGGTTCGGAAGCCCACAAGTGTTCCACCGGCGTGTCGAGTCGGCTTGACGCCGCCAGGTGCAACTTGCCTGCGTCGGAAGCGATTGCGACAGTCGCTGCTGTCTCGTCGCTTGCGTGACAAATGAGACAAGTCGAATCCTGATCCGACGCGTGCTTATGAATTGGGCCCGCAAATGACGTGAGCAGAAGGGCGAAAAAGCATGCGAGGACGACAAAGCGAGCCAATACCGTCTCTTTGCCAAACCTGTTCTGCACGTCTCTCCGATTATACGAGGATTCTCCGAGCAGCAACGAGGGTTTCATAAATAGATACACACCTCATAAAACACTCTGTAATGGCCTGGATTAAAACAAATGATGACATGTTTGTCGGGCAGCCGTTAAAATAGCCCTATGCAGTCCAGCAAACCTTCGAAGAAATCCTTGAAGAAAGAGGAGGAGAGGCTCGGCGAAGTGACCCCGGTCACCGAAGCTCCGAAGACCCGGCCAACTCGATCTTCGAAACCGGCTACGGAGAAGATCGAAGCCAGTTCTGGCAAGGTTCATCGCAAGGCTCCTGCAGCCCCGCCCGTTCGAGTGAATGCGAACGAACCGGTTATGGCCAAGGTAATGACGACCGGAGCGGGTGCGACTGCCGGCAATGGTGGAATCATAGATTCCGTTGGGGTAGTGGCGGCTGCACCTGGAACGGAAACGCACGTCGCGAGTCCTGCCGCCTCGTCAAAGCCGGCATTTTCTCGTGAGGATATCGCTAATCTGGCGTACTCTTATTGGGAAGCTCGCGGTTTCACGCACGGTTTGGCGGATGAAGACTGGATCCGGGCTGAAGCTGAACTTCTCGGCAGACGTTAAGCCCGTTTCAGCTCATACCCGCTAACGTTTTTACATCTTCGTACGTCCAATCACCAGCGACGTATCCCTGTCACTCGTAAACTTTCGAGATCAGATCGTTTAGAGTTGATTCAGATACTCTCGTGTCTATGGGCGAGCTCGAACCACAAGGATTCCCGCAGATCGGGGCTTCCACGCAGGTTGCCCTGCAAGCTTCGCAGCAGAAATCGTTCCTGATCGGAACCATCTCGTGGTTTCGCGACCTGATGCTGTCTGTGCTGATCGCCGTTCTGGTGATTCTGTTCCTTTACCGTCCGGTGAAAGTGGAAGGAACCAGCATGATGCCGAGCCTGTTCGATCAAGAGCGCCTGTTCATCAACCAGTTCACTTATAAGTTCAAGCTTGGTGACATAAAGCGTGGCGATACTGTCGTGTTCTGGTTTCCGGAAGACACGACGAAGTCTTACATCAAGCGGGTAATCGGGCTGCCGGGAGATACAGTCGAGGTCGACGACGGATACGTCGTCATCAATGGCAAAAAGCTGGTGGAGAGCTATGTCCCGCCCGAATACCGCGATGATCGCAGTTACGCAAAACGGGTTGTCCCGCCCGATGAGTACTTCGTATTGGGCGATCACCGCGTCTCCTCAAACGACAGCCGTGCATGGGGTTTCGTTCCGCGCAACTACATTTACGGCAAAGCGGTATTTGTGTTCTGGCCTCCGGAGAAAATCGGAACCGTTCGCTGATTTCACCCTAACTGCTCACCGGAAACGGCCGGCGATCCACAGGATTAAACTGCCGGCAAGGCTCAGCAATAAGCAGGTAACAACGGGGAAGTAGAAAGAGGTCCGTTTCCCCTGCCACGCAATGTCTCCGGGAAGCCTGCCTAACGGCACGTTGAGTTTCTCCAGCGCCACGAAGACTGCGCCCAGGCAGACCAGGAAAAGGCCGGCGAAGATAAGCAGACGTCCTACGCTCACCTCTACTCATCATATGTTGTTTTCAGAGGTGTGAACGCTTGTTCGGAGGTGGGGTAAACTGGCCGCTGAGCAGCCTCGTCCGCCATGAGCGACCCAACTACTTTCAACCCTTCTCCCGATTTCTCGTCGCGATCCAACATCAAGAGTCTTGACGAATATCGCTCCATGTACGAGCGTGCGAGGACGGACCCGGGCGGATTTTGGGGAGATCTTGCGGCGAAGGAACTCACCTGGTCTCGGCCCTTCACGCAAACACTCGAGTGGGATCCTCCGCAAGCGAAGTGGTTTTCCGGCGGAAAAATAAACGCTGCCTACAATTGCATCGATCGCCACTTGCACACCCATCGCAAGACAAAGCCCGCAATCGTGTGGGAAGGCGAGCCGGGCGATCGTCGCACGTTGACCTACGAAGACCTTCATCACGAGGTCTGCCGGTTTGCGAACTCACTGACGCACCTCGGATGCCGCACCGGCGATCGGGCGGTTATCTACATGCCGATGATTCCCGAACTTCCAATCGCGGTACTCGCCTGTGCCCGCATGGGAATCACGCACAGCGTGGTCTTTGGCGGCTTCTCTGCTGAAGCCTTGAAGCTACGCATTCAGGACCTGGATGCTTCCGTTGTGATTACGGCGGACGGCGGTTGGCGGCGTGGTAAAGAAGTGCCGTTGAAGGCCGCCGTGGATGAAGCGCTTACCGAATGTCCCAGCGTTAAAAACGTGCTTGTGTATCGCAGGACGGGATCCGCGGTGAAGATGCAAGAGGGACGTGACGTCTGGTGGGACGAACTCGCGAGTGAACTTTCGCGTACGTCGCCGGAAGCGAGGAGCGGCGAAAGCGCACCGGTCCAGGATCTCGATCCCGAGCACCCGTTGTTTGTCCTCTACACTTCGGGAACAACGGGGAAGCCTAAGGGCATTCTGCACACCACGGCCGGTTACCTGCTTCAGACGATGGTAACGATGCGCTGGGTCCTCGACCTGCAGGAGCATGACGTGTTCTGGTGCACGGCCGATGTGGGCTGGATCACCGGGCATAGCTACGTTGTGTATGGCCCGCTAGCAGCGGGCGCAACAATCGTCATGTATGAGGGCGCTCCTGATTACCCGGCCTTCGATCGCTTTTGGAAGATCGTCGAAGATCATCGCGTCACAATTTTCTACACCTCTCCGACTGCTATACGCGCGCTCATCAGGCAGGGAAACCAATGGCCCGAAGCGCACGACCTGTCGAGTTTGCGGCTGCTCGGATCCGTAGGCGAACCGATCAATCCCGCGGCCTGGGACTGGTATCACAAAGTCATCGGCGGTGGCCGCTGTCCGATTGTGGACACGTGGTGGCAAACGGAGACAGGGGCAATCATGATCGCGCCTCTCCCCGGAGCAACGCCGCTGAAGCCCGGTTCCGCCACATTGCCGCTCCCCGGGGTTGTACTCGATATTGTCGACGCGGACGGCAATGTCCTGGGCAATAACAAAGAAGGCTATCTGATCATCCGCAATCCGTGGCCCAGCATGGCCCGGAGCGTGTGGGGCGATCCTAAGCGGTTCCAGGAGCAATACTGGGCGCGCGTTCCTAACGCCTACTTCACTGGCGACGCTGCTCGCCGCGATGACGACGGATATTACTGGATCTTAGGCCGTGTCGATGACGTGATGAATGTCAGCGGCCATAGGCTCAGCACCATGGAAGTTGAGTCGGCTTTGGTGCATCATCCGGCGGTCGCAGAAGCTGCGGTGGTTGCAAAGCCGCACGAGATCACCGGGCAGGCTGTCTGCGCCTTCGTCACTTTGAAGAAGGGTGATTGGGACGTCGGAGCTTTGGGGAAAGAACTCCGTCAATGGGTGGCGACAGAGATCGGTGCCTTTGCTCGCCCTGAGGAAGTGCGATTCACCGATGCGCTTCCAAAAACACGCAGCGGAAAGATCATGCGCAGGCTCCTGCGTGAGCTAGTCACGTCCAAGGGTGTCACCGGAGACGTAACAACGCTCGAAGACATGAACGTCATGACGCGTCTGGCAACACAAAAGGACGAGGACTAAGTCCCGAGTAACCGAGAACCGGCGTATGAATCTCAGTAGCCGGTTCTCGACGCAATGACTTTAGCTTTCTAACTTCGCATCCAGAGTGATCTCGGTGTCGAACAATTTAGATACCGGGCACCCTTCCTTGGCTTGCTGAGTCGCGAGGTTGAACGCTTCTTCCGAAGCTCCGGGAACTTTCGCCACCAGCTTCAACGCGCTCTTCTTGATTGCGAAGCCATCGCCCTCTTTGTCGAGAGTCACGGTGCAGCTAGTCTCCAAGCTCTCTGCCTTCAATCCCGCGAGTCCCAATGTCATCGATAGCGCCATGGTGAAACATCCCGCATGTGCTGCCGCGAGCAGTTCCTCCGGGTTCGTGTTTTGTCCGTCCTCGAACCGGTCACGGAACGAGTAGGGAGTGTTGGAAAGCACTCCGCTCCCTGACGAAAGTAATCCTTTGCCTGACTTAAGGTCGCCAGACCATTGCGCTTTAGCGTGTCTATCCATCAATTCCTGCTCCTTGTCAGCAGGTGAGATGCATCTCGCGCTTGAAGTGCCGCAGCCTAAATCCCTAAGCGAGTCTTTCGATCGACGAAAGCATGCGGCCGGGATTGTCCGGTTCACGACGGTACGAAAAGAACTCCTCGGCCCGGCACACCGTGCAGGCGTCGAGATCGAAAATATGTTCAGGCCGGACGCCGCCTTCGATCATCTGGCTTCGGTTTGCGGCGGCGAGGTTTAGATTCCACTTGCCGGCGCGGTCGGATCTTCGTCGTGAAGGTCTCAGAAAACCGCTCCGCTACGTCCGAACTTACCTGGTAGCAGCATTGGCGGATGCACGGTCCGATTGCAGCCAGAAGATCGTCCGGTTCGCTGCTGAATTCGTCCCGCAGCATTTGCACTGCGCCGGCGGACAATCTGGGCCGCCGTTCCACGCCATCCGGCATGGACGGCACTCACCGCCCGCTTGCTCCGGTCGAGCAGCAGGATGGGAACGCAATCCGCTGTGCGGACGCCGATTGCCTTTCCGATTTCATCCGTGACGAGCGCATCGCCCTCGGCCTCACGGTCTGCGAGGAGTCGAGCGTTGCGGACGATATCGGAATGGACCTGCCTTAAAGTAACGTGCGCAGGCGGATTGGCAGCGCGAGTACCAAACCCATGGCGCTGCCACCCGAACTCGTCAAAAGCGGAGCAGCGATAGATCCCGTCTTCGCCCCGCTGAAAGGCACTCACACAGCGCCGACGCGCTCACCCGATTCTTTTCGTTCAACATCGGCACGATACCAGTCAAGAGTCAGCCGAAGGCCCTGTTCAAAGGAGAATCGCGGCGCATGTCCCAATTCGTTGACGGCAGCGGTGGTGTCCGCCTGAGAGTGCTTGACGTCTCCGGACCGGGGCGGGCCGTATTTCGCCGGCAGACTTACGCCTTCGATCTGCTGCAGAAGCTGCCAGGTCTCGTTCAATGTGTAGCGATTGCCATTGCCCGCATTGAATACCTTTCCCGAAACGCTGGCGGGTGCCGACGACGCCTTCAGAAGGAGGCCCACAACATCTTCCACGTAGGTGAAATCGCGGGATTGTTCTCCATCGCCATACATCGTGGGCGACCGGCGCTCAATCAGGCAGTTCAGGAAAATGGACAAAACGCCTGAGTAGACGCTCGTTGGATCCTGCCGCGGACCGAACACGTTGAAGAATCGGAGAGAAACAGTCTCGAGACCGAAGCATTCGGCAAATACGCTGGCGTAATACTCACCCAAAAGCTTCTGAACAGCGTACGGAGATTTCGGACGTGGCGCCATGGTTTCTACTTTGGGCAGCACCTCCGTGTCTCCATAAGCAGATGAGGACGCGGCATAGACTACACGGCCAACCTTCCCTTCAGCAGCCGCGTGAAACACATTGAAAGAGCCATCAATGTTGCATTCGTGACTGGGGACGGGCTCAAGAATCGATTTCGGAACGGAAGGCAACGCTCCCAGGTGAAATACACGCTCAGCGCCCGCAATGATCGGTGCGATCCGATCGTAATCCCGGAGATCTACCTCGTGAAAGTTGACCTCGCTCGGCCACTTCTTCGAGATTCTCCAACTTACCTGTAGAGAGATTGTCGATAACATGAACAGACTTTCCGTTAGCGAGCAGTGCTCTCACGAGAGCAGAGCCGATAAAACCAGCCCCGCCGGTAACAACGTAGTGACTCATACAGCCTGAAAAAATGCCGCCTCCGGCATGTCCTTTTTTAAATAATTAATTGCCGATCTGGCGATTTCGACACCATCCCGGCTCAAATCGAATACTTCCAGCGAGACCCAGCCGGAATACTTTACCGCTGACAACGCATTCAGAAGGGCGTCGAAATCGTAGTCTCCCTTCCCGGGTTCGCGGCCATCCATTTCGTTCACGTGCACGTGCTTGATGTAAGACGAGTAGCGCCGGATCAACTCGGGATGCGGGTCGGTTTCGGCCACGGCATTATGCGTGTCGAACATGGTCTGCACCGCCGGACTTCCAATTTGTTTCACGATGCTGACCGCATCCGCCAGGGAGGTAATCACATTCGTCTGGTCGGGCGAGAGCGCCTCGACTAGAATCTTGACTCCGCGGCTCTCTGCATGCGGCGCCGCATGGGCCAGTTCATGCGTGAGGATATCGGTGGCTTCTCGAGGCGTCATCCCGTCAACAGCGGACCGTTGCTTGGGAGAGCCAAGTACCATAACTCCGTTGTGCTCGCCCGGGCACACAGCGAGATCCGCGCAGAGATCGATTAAACGATGGATATATTGCCAGGTGCGCGTCCGGGTCGACTCGTCGCGCGTCGTCATATGCAAGCCAGGTGGAGTCGCGGTCAGCCAGTGCAGACCGGCGAAACACAAGTGGTTCGCTTCCATCGTGCTTCGGAGATCCGCGCGTGCTTCCGGGGAGAGTGACCCTGCGTCCTCGGCCAAAGTGAAAGGTGCAATCTCAATCGCCTCATAGCCTAAAGAATGCGCTTCTTTACACGTCTCTTCGAAGGGCATTTTCCCGAATATCTCATTGCAAACAGCGAATCGGTGAGGAGCCATTAAGCTAGTTTAACCTTTCTACCTGCCCGGAGCAGAGCCAGGAGTTTTCCTCTGCGATACTCAGACGTATTCATGGCCAAAGACGAGGTACTCCTCGAAACTAAGCTTCCCATCCCCCTTGTCGGGCGCGGCAAAGTCCGCGATATCTATGATTTGGGCGACCAGCTTCTATTCATCGCCACAGATCGCATATCGGCATTTGATTGCATTTTGCCTACGGGAATTCCGGAAAAAGGCCGCGTTCTGACGCAAATGTCGGTCTACTGGTTTGAATTCCTCCGGGACTTGGTACCCAACCACCTGACTACTACCGATCTCGAAGCTTATCCTGCCACGCTGAAACCGTTCGGCGCGGCTCTCGAGGGCCGCTCCATGCTGGTGAAGCGCGCTCGTATGGTCGAGGTCGAGTGTGTTGCCCGCGGCTACTTGGCCGGGTCAGGATGGAAGGAGTACCGGGAGAGTGGTCGCGTTTGCGGGATCCCTCTTCCGGCGGGATTACGGGATGGAGATCGCCTGCCGGAGCCTATCTTCACTCCGGCCACAAAGGCCCAATCGGGCCACGACATGAACGTGCCGTTTGAACACGTCGCTGACCTTGTTGGGAGTGATCTCGCGCATCAGTTGCGGGCTCTTACCCTCTCGATTTATGAGAAAGCGGCCGACTACGCCATCAGCGCACGGCATCATCCTGGCCGACACGAAGTTCGAATTTGGATTTGTGGGCGACACGCTGGTTCTGGCCGACGAAGTTTTTACGCCGGACTCTTCCCGCTGGTGGCCGGCGGACACCTACGCTCCGGGCGGCCCGCAGGTCTCGTTCGACAAGCAATTTGTTCGCGATTATCTCGAAACCCTCGAGTGGAACAAACAGCCACCCGCGCCTCCGCTGCCGGACGAAGTCGTCGGGAAAACCAGCGCAAAATACATTGAGGCTTACCGCCGGCTGACCGGTCGTAACCTCGAAGCCCGCAGCGCCGCGCCATAAACCCAAGCTCATGCTCGCTTTGAACTGGTTAGACATCTCGCTGATTGCCGTTATCCTTTGGTCAGCCTTGTCTGGCCTTCGCGCCGGACTGGCCCGAGTTGTCGTCGGGCTCATTGCCACATTTACCGGGCTGCTTGCCGGGTTCTGGTGTTATCGCTTACTGGCGGCCAAACTTCTGCCGTGGGTGAAAACGGAAATGATCGCGAATATACTCGGATTCCTGCTCATCCTGTCCGGAACTCTGATCTTGGGGGCTTTGGTAGGATCGCTTCTCTCCCGGCTATTCAAATGGATTGGACTCTCCTGGTTCAATCACCTTCTGGGCGGTCTTGCGGGCATATTGCGAGGCGCGCTGATTATCTCCGCGATGCTTGGCTTTTTTGTCGCGTTTTCACCCGCTCCTACTCCCCTGGTGCTCGAAAAGTCGCAAGTCGTGCCTTACGTCAGCCGCCTCTCGGGTTGGCTGGTCGATTTGGCGCCGCGGGAACTGAAAGATGCGTTCACCCAGCAGATCCAAAATCTGCGGCAGATCTGGAGCAAGCCCGCACGGAAGAACGAGACGGAAGTCTAGCTCGGAGTATGCGGATTTGCGAAGATCGAATTTGCTGCTTATTTTCGATTTAGACGGCACTTTGATCGATTCGAGCCAGGACCTGGCAATCTCCATGAACGCGACTCGCGAACACATGGGCATGCCGCCTCTCGATCCAAAGCTGATCTTTTCTTATGTTGGAAACGGGGCTCCCACCCTGGTGCGCCGGGCACTAGGTCCGGGCGCTTCGGAAGAGCGCGTGGCAGAGGCCCTTGCCTTCTTCCTGAAGTTCTATCGGGTGCATGCGCTGGAACACACAAAGCTGTACGACGGCGTACGGCAGGTGATCAGCCAGTTGGCGGATGGGAATCACACGATGGCAGTTCTCACGAACAAACCCGTCCGCATCAGCACCGACATCGTCGCTGCCCTCGGCCTAAGCTCGGCGTTCCGCAAGGTTTACGGAGGCGACAGTTTCCCGTTCAAGAAGCCAGATCCGATCGGCATCAATACACTCCGGAACGAAACGGAAGCAGGCCACTCGGATACGCTCATGATCGGGGACAGCGGTGTTGACGTTCAGACGGCGCGCAACGCAGGCGTGTCCAGTTGTGGCGTGGCATGGGGCTTTCAGCCTGAGAGCTTCGACGCAGATCCTCCGGATTTTCTCATTCACAACCCGCACGAGCTTCTGGAGGTGGTCAATTCCAAGTCGGCTGGGAGTCTTGCCGCTCAGGGCAGCTCGAAGGTGACGTAGAGAAGCTGTTCGTTTCGCTCGATGAGGAGCGCAACCGCGTCACCGGTCTTCATTTTCCCCATTGCGGTACGCAAGCCGTCGATGTCGTACACCAGATCGTTGTTCACCGAGTGAACGATGTCCCCGGGCTGTAAGCCGGTTTCTATCGTGGAAGGCGACTGGATCCGGGTCACCATCACCACTCCGGTTGGCAGGCGTAGCGTGCCGAGCAGTTCTTCGATTTTCTTGTCGACCGTCAAACCGATGAACCCGAGGCTGGCAATGATGTTGTTGCCGGAATCGACGATGTCCGCAAGGCGATCCGCCTGATGAGGCGCGTTAATCGGCATGACATCAAATGACATTTGATCGCTTCCCCGAAGCACCTGAACCTTTACTTGTTTGCCGCTGTGATGCTCGAAGAAGAAGCCCAGCAGCGCCGGGACGCTTTCAATTCGCCCGCCCGTCGATCGAAAGGAGCACGTCGTTGACCTTTAAGCCGGCCGTGGCTGCCGGGCTATCATTTGTCACATCACTGATCAGAACGCCGGAGCCGACCTTCAACTTTAAAGCGTTTGAAAGCAAAGGCGAAATAGCTTGCAGGCCCACTCCAATGGTTGTTCGATCCACATGGCCGCGCCTCCGAAGCTCGGGCCAGACCCACTTGATCAACATGCTGGGGACAGCGAAACCCACGCCTTCGTTCCCGCCCGACTGCGTAAGGATGAAGGTGTCCAGCCCTACGATCTCGCCCGCTGTGTTCACAAGCGGTCCGCCGCTGTTGCCGGGATTGATCGGGCGCATCGGTCTGGATAAACAGGAAGGGGCTGTCCGGGTCCGGTTGGCGCGCAATCGAACTGATCACACCCATGCTCACCGAGTTTTGCAGCCCTGCGGGACTTCCGAAGGCGAATACAACTTGGCCCTGCCGCAGTTTGTCGTAGTCCGCTAACGGCAGAGCCGGTAGTTTAGCGCCGTCGATCTTGATCAAAGCAAGGTCGCCTTCCTTGAAAATGCCGACCAAAGTAGCTTCGCGCGGCTTGGTATAGCCTTGCGCGATCACGTTCGCTACCGATTGTTCGCCCGAAGGCTGAAGACTAACCCGGATCTTTTGCGCCGCCTGGACCACGTGGGCGTTGGTAATGATGTAGCCTTCCGGGTCAATGATTACACCCGATCCGATAGCCTCCTGCTTGCCGGCTACCATGGCGGCGTTGTTATTTTCTTCGCTGGCGCCATACCGCGTCACCTGGATCTTGACCACGCTGGGCGATACTCGTGCCGTCAGGTTCTGGACCGAGCTACTGAACTCTTCCAATTGCGGCAACACCGCCGCGAAGAGACTGCCGGAAGCAAGAGCCAGGGACAAAAAGGCGGCGCGGAGGGGAATCCGCCTGAATGATTTGCAGGTTGGTATGGACACGTTTTTCGAGTACCGTCTAACTTCGCAGCGCAATTTGTGAAGCACTGGGTGCTCCACTACTCCGAGTTGGACGTTTCTCATCTCGCCTAAGAGACTAAAAAATTACAAAGGCTATTACGCTTGTGATAGTCCCTATCGCGTTAACGGTTGCTTTACAAATACCGAACCAAATAGTTCAGGTGGTTCAAAATCGAAGGATTTTCATGAGGACGCAGTAACTCGGACCCTTTTACTTTCGTCAACTGGAGCCACGCCGCTCTTCACTCAACCGTCACGAGTAAGTCGCCTGCCTTCACGCTATCTCCAGTTTTCACGGCCAGATCCCGCACGATACCGTCTTTCGGAGCGTAGACCGTTGTTTGCATCTTCATCGCTTCCATGACGAGAAGACCGTCGCCTTTCTTGACCGGCGCATCCACTTTGACATGGATGGTCGTGACAGCGCCTGGTATAGGAGCCGCCACTTCGCCGGCATTCGCAGGGTCGGCCCGTCGCTGCGTGCTGGCGACTTCCTTGAATGACTTGTCCCGAATCTCGACCTCTCGAGGTTGCCCGTTCAATTCAAAAAATACACTGCGCATGCCATCTGCACGAGGCTCATCCACCGTAAGAAGCCGGATGATGATCGTCTTGCCTGGCTCGAGGTCGACTGTTATTTCGTCGCGCTCCCCAAGCCCATAGAAGAATTGAGGAGTCGGCAGCACTTCTAACTCACCGAACTCCGCACGCGTGGCCGCGAACTTCGCGAAAACGTCGGGATACATCAGGTAGCTCATCAGGTCTGTGCGACTCGTCGTGTCGAATTGCCCGGCGATGCGCTCGGCGGCTTCATCGAGATCCGCGGGTGCAAGTTTTTCTCCTGGTCTGCCAGTTTCCGGCGCTTTGCCGTGCAGAATGATCTCCGCGATGCGAGGCGGCCATCCTCCTTCCGGCTGACCCAGCGAGCCCTGAAACATATCGATCACCGAATTGGGCAGACTCAACTTGTGGTCAGCAGGCAGATTCTTGAACTCCTCAATGCTCACGCCATGGCTCAGGAGAAACAAGGCAAGGTCACCCACCACCTTGCTTGAAGGAGTTACCTTGACGATGTCACCAAACGCAAAGTTGACATCGGCGTACATGCGCGCGACTTCCGGCCACCGGTCTCCCAAGCCCATGGCTTCTGCCTGTTCTTTCAAGTTTGTGAACTGGCCGCCCGGCATCTCGTGGATGTAAACATCCGCGCTGCCCGACTTCGGCGCATTGTCGAACGGCGTGTAGTAAGAGCGAACCACTTCCCAGTAATCGGAGCACTTGGTCAAGGCATCGAAGCTCAATCCCGTATCGCGCTCAGTATGCGCGAGTGCCGCGACAACGGAATTCAGGTTGGGCTGGCTGGTTGTGCCACTCATGGCCGAGATCGCCCCGTCTGCAACATGGACGCCCGCATCAGCGGCCTTTAAGATCGTGGCCGCGTTGATTCCGCTCGTATCGTGAGTATGCAGGTGAATCGGCAAGCCTGTTTCCTCGCGCAGAGTTTTCACCAGCTTGTAGGCTGCGTAGGGCCGCAATAGTCCGGCCATGTCCTTAATGCCGAGAACATGCGTACCCATGCTCTTCAGCTCCTTAGCGAGCCGCACGTAGTAGTCGAGCGAATACTTCTCTCTCGAAGGATCCAGGATGTCGCCGGTGTAGCAGATAGCCGCTTCGCACAGCCGGCCCGTCTTCAGCGTGGCTTCGACCGCCACTTTCATGTTGGGCATCCAGTTCAGCGAATCGAAGATGCGGAAGATGTCGATGCCCTGTGCCGCCGATTCAGCGATGAATTCGCGAACCACATTGTCGGGATAGGCCGTATAACCGACCGCGTTTGAAGCCCGCAGCAGCATCTGGAAACAGATGTTCGGAATCTTCTCCCGCAGCGCACTCAGACGTTTCCAGGGGTCTTCCAGCAGGAATCGCATGCTGACGTCGAACGTCGCTCCGCCCCACATCTCCAGGCTGTAGAGTTGAGGCAGTTCTTTGGCAACGTAATCGGCAATTGCCAGTAGGTCATACGTCCGCATCCTGGTCGCCATAAGAGACTGGTGAGCATCGCGGAACGTAGTATCGGTAAGTAAAAGCCGTGTCTGTGTTGCCGTCCACCCTGCAAATTTCTCGGGGCCCATACGGTCGAGCAACTGCCTGGTCCCTTCCGGAATCGCGGTGCGAGCGGAGTGCGGAACGGGAGCGGTTCGGATCACAGGCGGCCTCGGCCGGTTCGCCACCTCTGGGATTCCCGTTTACGATGACATCGGCTAAATAACTAAGAAGTTTCGTCGCTCGGTCGCGTGTTGCTTGAAACTCAAACAGCGCGGGTGTCTCGTCCAGGAACGAAGTTGTGGCTGCACCCGATTGGAACGCCGGGTGTTTCACTACATTCTCGAGAAATGGAATGTTCGTCTTAATGCCGCGTATCCGGAATTCCCGGAGGGCGCGGTCCATGCGGTCGCAGGCCTGAGGGAAGTTGTTTCCCCAGGCTGTCACCTTCACAAGCAACGAGTCGTAAAACGGGGAGATCACGGCCCCGCCATACGCGGAAGCTGCGTCGAGCCTGATGCCAAATCCCGCGGGAGAGCGATAGGTTGAGATCTTGCCGTAATCCGGAGTGAAGTTGTTGGCCGGATCCTCTGTTGTCACGCGGCACTGCAAAGCCGTCCCATGCTGCGGAATCAGTGCTTGTGCAGGCATGTTGATCTCGGAGCCGAAGAGGCTTGCTCCCTGCGCGACCAGCACCTGTGTGCGCACAATGTCAACTCCGGTGATGACCTCTGTGACCGTATGCTCGACCTGGATGCGCGGGTTGACTTCAATGAAGTACCAATCGTGCGTTTCCGCATCGACCAGAAACTCAACCGTCCCGGCATTGTAGTAGCCGGCCGCTTGGCCCAGCTTTACCGCCGCATTGGCAAGTTCCCGGCGGACACGTTCGGGCAGGCCTATCGCCGGAGCGATCTCAACCACCTTCTGGTGACGCCGTTGAACCGAGCAGTCGCGTTCATAGAGATGCACGATATTGCCGTGCTCGATCCCCGATAATCTGCATTTCGACGTGCTTCGCGCGGCGGATATACCGCTCGAGAAAAACGGCATTGTTTCCGAAGGCAGCTCCCGCTTCCTGACTCGCTTCCTGCAGTTTCTGCTTGAAGTCGGCCGGAGAATCGACCACGCGCATGCCGCGCCCGCCACCCCCGAAGGCGGCCTTAATGATCAGAGGAAAACCGATCGATTGAGCGATTGCCTCTGCTTCCGGGCTTTCCGGGTCGACAGGGTCCTCAGTTCCCGGAACAACCGGTATTTGTGCTGATTGCGCTAGTTTTCGCGCCGCCGTTTTGTCGCCCAGCATTTCCAGGATTTCCGCGCTGGGACCGATGAAGGTAATGCCGGCCTTCTCGCATGCTCGTGGCAGCGCCGGATTCTCCGAAAGGAAGCCATACCCGGGATGGATGGCGTCCACTTCCTTTTCAACCGCCAGGGCCACGATTCCATCTACATCGAGGTAGGCTTGGACCGGCCCTTTCCCGCGGCCAATGAGGTATGCCTCGTCCGCCTTGAAGCGGTGTAAGCTGAGGCGATCTTCCTGCGAAAATACCGCAACGGTTTTAAGCTTCAGTTCGTTAGCGGCTCTCAGGATGCGGATGGCGATCTCGCCTCTGTTTAGTGCAAGCAGTTTCTTCATTGCTTAAAGAAAGAGAGAAATACATTGAGCGGAACATTTCCCGCTAAAATTCGTACTCCCATGGTCATACAGATCATTTTTTTATCCGGAAGGAAGACTTTTATGGGAAGAGCATTGGCGGTTGTGAGTTCTGTTTTCGGCCTGGCTCTGCTCGGCGGCTGCGACGCAAACGGAGGCTTCGGGCAGGTGACCGAGGACTTTCACTATTCGTATCCACTGCAATCCGGCGCACAGTTGGAGCTGAACAACACGAACGGATCGGTTGAAATCACGGGTTGGGATCGCGATTCCGTCGATGTGTCCGGTACCAAATATGCCTCCGATCAAGCTGCTCTGAACGATATCAAGGTGAACGTCTCGGCAATTGGGAATCGCGCCAGTATCGTGACGGAAATGCCGGGGAGTCACTGGCATGGATCCTGGGGCGTCCGCTTCCACATACGGGTTCCGCGTAAAATCAGGCTCGAGCGGGCCGAAACGACGAATGGGTCCGTGACGGTCGAAGACCTGGAAGGCGGAGGGCGCATACGGAGCACGAATGGCCGGCTTTCCCTAGCCCGCCTGTCGGGTGACTACGACGTGCAAACTACCAACGGGAGTATTCAAGTCGACGATTGCACCGGGGTGGAAAAGGCGGAAACGACGAACGGCGCCATTCGTGGGCGCATTAAACAGGGCGCCATTCAGGCTCAATCGACCAACGGGACTCTTGACCTGTCGATCGAAAAGCCCGCGGACGCCCGGCCGATGCGGCTCTCGACCACGAATGGAAGCCTGACGCTTGCCATGGCGGAATTTCACGGCAATCCTATCAGTGCCGAAACTTCTCACGGGAGCGTGACGCTTCGGCTTCCGGGCGACACGAACGCCAACCTGGAGGCGGAAACCAGCATGGCGAGTATCTCGAGCGATCTGTCGTTGTCTTCGGTTGAGGAACGCTCGAAGCATTCTCTGCGAGCCCGGCTCGGGACTGGCGGACCGGCGATCTCGGCCAGCAGCAACATGGGAAGCATACGTATCCAGCGGTATTGAACGCGCCTTCTCGTCTGCATAGCGGATTCATTCAACTAGCGTCCGTTTATCCGAAGCGATGCCCGGGGTTTCTGCATCGTAAGGATGAATCCAATGCCTACTAATCCCGAGGTCACGACGTTCCGGAAAGCGCCGCTTGCCACCCCATCTGACATCGACCGCCAAGCCATTCAGGACATTGCCGGAGCACTGAACGCCTTACTTGCGGACGTTTTCGCACTGTATCTGAAAACCAAGAACTTCCACTGGCACATGAGTGGTCCTCACTTTCGCGACTACCATTTGCTGCTCGATGAGCATGGAGACCAGCTCTTCGCCATGACGGACGACATCGCGGAACGCGTGCGCAAGATCGGCGGCACCACTCTGCGGTCCATCGGCCACATTGCAAGGCTGCAGCGCATCTCCGATAACGACGCCGAGTTCGTTAGCGCAGAAGGAATGCTCGCTGAACTTCGCGAAGATGAGAAATCGCTGGTGCTCAGTATGCGCGCGGCCCACGATCTTTGCGACGAAGCCGGCGACGTGGCTACGACAAGTCTCCTTGAAAACTGGATTGACCAGGCTCAACGGCGAATCTGGTTCCTCTTCGAAGCGACCCGCTCGTAACAAATCGCGCAAGGCATCATCCGCTTGTAAAAGAGACGCTTGAGCCGCTTCATTCCCTTGCGAACTATCCGAGCTGCGCAATGTCTCGCGGTTGCGCTCCTCCTGCTTGGGTTGGTGCTTGCCGGTCAAGAGCGCCTCGGGTCGGTGCAGGATCTCTACAACGGTAATCTGCCTCTAGCAGCGGAGGTAAACACCTTTCGGCACATTGACCAGGTGTTTCCTTCCGCCACGGTTCGCCCGGGTTCCAAGCCTGCTCCTCTGCCGCGCGCGGCAAACCAATTGAAAGAAGTCACGTTCTCGTCCGCCGGCCGACAGCTTGGGCTGGCAGACTATATTCATCTGAATCGAGTGTCAGGGCTGCTGGTTTTGAAAGATGGCAAGGTTGCGCTCGAACGCTACGAACTGGGGAATACGGCGCAATCGCGATGGGTGTCGTTTTCTGTTGTGAAATCCATTACCTCTACACTCGCGGCAACCGCCCTACACGATGGCCTCATTACATCTCTGGACGATCCGGTCGCGAAGTACCTTCCGCAACTGCGCGGATCCGGCTATGACGGTGCAACCGTACGCAATATCCTGCAGATGGCTTCCGGAGTCCGCTGGAACGAGGCTTATACGGACCCGAATTCGGATCGCCGCCACATGCTCGATTTGCAGAGTGCGCAGCGCCCGGGTGCCCTGCTGGCGTTTATGGCCGGTCTGCCCTCGGCGCGGCCGCCCGGCACCGTCTGGAACTACAACACGGGTGAGACGTATGTGCTCGGCGCCTTGGTTCGGGCCGCGGTGAAGCGTCCGCTCTCGCAATACCTGTCCGAGAAGATCTGGTCAACGTATGCAATGGAAAAAGAGGCTACCTGGTGGACCGAGTCGCCCGGCGGCATAGAGTTCGGGGGAAGCGGATTTTCCGCCACGCTCCGGGATTACGCACGTTTTGGGCAGTTTGTGCTCGACGGCGGAAAAGCCGGAGGTAAGCAGGTCGTACCTCCCGGCTGGTTCCCCGATGCCGGCTTACCCAAACGCGTCGGCAATCGACTGGTCCCATACGGCTATATGTGGTGGAGCGAACCCGACGGTGCGTTTCGAGCGTATGGCATTTTCGGGCAAAGCGTTTATATCAATCCGAAACAGCGCGTTGTGATCGTGGTCTGGAGTGCACAGGAAAAGCCGACCGGGTCCGCAATGGTCGATGACATCAGTTTCTTTGAAGGTGTACTTCGGGCGCTCGGGTCTTGAACCGGGCGCGGCCAAATGCGCCCGGGCGCTAAGCCATCAGGCGGTTCAGGAAGCCCGCAAAGCTATGCCAGCCGGGAGTCATTCCAATCGGCACAGCCAATCCGTTTAACACGAAAGTGACGGGCAGAGCCCAGATATTGGACCGATGGATTCGGTGCAGCGAAAACAGGTCATAGCCGATCACGAGCAGCAGCATCACGCCCAAACCGGTTAGAGCACCTGCAGCGGCCGGGAGCCCGATCTGAGTCCAGGGAAACCGGCCAAATGCCGCCTCTGCCAGACTGATGGTTGCCAACAAGATGAGGCGCTTGTGAGCCGAGCCATTGCGACGAGCTTTCCAGGCAGCAAATATCAGAATAGAGAAGGCGGTAATCCCGAGCAGCGGAATCGATAACGACACGGCGGGATCAAGCGTTCCAATGGACACTCCTCGTTTCAAGGCGTCGAGCGCAGCAATCACGCCCAGAACGACCATAATGGGCGGAATGCAGAACGCAACCGTTCCCAGCGAACGGTGCCAGGCGATCCGTTTGGCCGAGATCAGCGCAGATTGGACGAGATAAAGCAGCATCCAGAGAGTGAACACTGCCCCATGAATGTGGAGGATAGGACTGGGTAACGGGGCACTTACAAATCCTGCTCTGTAATAAGTGGGTGAGAATCCGATGATGACGACCGCGCAGAGAAGAACGGCCATCCCGCCGAAGAAAATTCGCTCCGATGGGCGATTGACGGGGCGGTAGACACGCTGTTTTGTTAGCGTGCCCGGCGTATGTATTGCATCTGTTGCCACAGTGTTCTCCTGGTAACACGGTCTTCCCGAACAGAAAAGACTGGCCGATTTTCAGCCAAATTCACGAACTTCTTGCGGGGTTGGAGAAGTATAACAGCTTCGGGCTGACTGAATCAATAGAACCGGGCCTGCTGGCGGGTAGCCAAGCTTCACCTTACTCCAGCCGTAGTGCGCGACTCGGGTCGACTCTCCCTGCCCGACGCGCAGGAAGATAGCTGGCAATGAGTACCGTTACGATAATCAGCATTGCCGCAGCGGTGATTCCCAGCGGATCGGTCCACTTCACGCCGTAGAGAAAGCTCGTCAGTAGATGGGTTCCTCCCAACGCCAACGGAAGCCCAAGGACGAGACCGCAGACAGTGAGAACAATCGCATGCCTGAGGACAAGCAAGGTGATACTTCGCTGCTGTGCCCCGATCGCCATGCGAATTCCGATCTCACGGGTTCGGCCCGCAACCGAATAAGCAAACGTGCCATAAACTCCGATGCACGCCAGGAGCAGCGAAACTGCACCGAAGATGCTGCAAAGCGTGGTAATCATCTTCTGCTGATCAAGTGTATGTTCCACTTGGCTGCTCAATGTGAGCGTCTCTATCGGCAACCTGCTGTTGATCTGTTTAAACACTCCGCGGGCGGCAGCAGCGATCTGTGACAACTCGGCAGTGCTACGCAACGCTGCCTCAATCGTCGGCGTGGGCACTTGCCACAGAGAGAAGAAGACCATCGGTGGCGCTTCTTCGTGAAGATCGTAGAACCTTGCGTTCCCAACGACACCAACGATTTCGGCGCCTGGCGGCTTGAACGGTGATCCGAGCCGCATACGCCGTCCAATCGGGTTCTCGTGCGGCAGGTATTGCCTGACAAACGACTGATTGACGACTGCCACCCGTGGTGCGGACGGTGTATCTCGTTCGTCGATTGATCTCCCGAGCAGGACCGGAATGCCAACGGTGTCAAAGAAATGTGGACCGACCGGCAGGTCATGCACGCTCAACCTTTCGCCACTCGGGACGTCATAGCCTTGAAGGGAGAAATTGCCCGAAGAGCTTGTGCCATTCAGGGGCGTGAAGCGAGCTATGCTCGCTGAGGTGACACGGGGAATGCGAAGCAGCCGCTCGCCCAGATCGCGATAAAGTTCAAAGAATTGATTCGGCTCATAACCCGCCAAGCTGGCGTCCGTCCGGATCACTAGCACTTGACTTCGCTGGAAGCCAAGATTCTGATTCTCGAGAGCGACCAGGCTTCGCGCAAGAAGGCCAGACCCGACGGCAAGGCTTAGTGAAAGAGCGATCTGCAAAATGATCAGCGCTTCTGCACCGCTCACCGGCCCGCTTTTCTTGAGGAATCCTCGCCCGAAGTACGCCTCTCCGCGGCTGAATTTAAACGCCGGGATGGCGCCGAACAAAAGGCCGCTAATGAGACAGAGCGCAAAACCAAACAGCAGCACTACCGGATCAGGTTTCACCTTAACTGAGGCATTCACATGAAGAAACAAAACCAGGAGCCTGACACTCCACCACGCAAACGCGGCACCAAAAACTCCGGCGATAAACGACAGCAGGATGCTTTCGGTCAAGACCTGCCGTAACAGCCGGTTGCGCGAGGCGCCTAACGCGAGCCGGGCGAGAAACTCCGGACGGCGCACTGATGCTCGGGCCAGCAGGAGTGCCGCCACGTTCGCGCACGCAATCAACAGCACCAGGGCAACCACCGCCATCAGCAGGTGAAGCGGTCGGGAATACAGCAGACGCAGCCCCGAGATCCCCCCGCCACCCGGCTTGAGACGAACATGAACGTCCTCAATTTTGCGGCGCGCCTCGCGCGACGGCGAACTCCCCGCCTGATCCAGGTAATACCCATGCAGCTTGAGATTTACGCTTGCTTCTGCACTCGCGGATGAAACACTAGGCTTTAGCCTTCCGAGCAAATTGAGCCAGAAAACATCTTTGGCTGTCAGGAACGACTCCCGCCTGAGGACTTGCGGCTGCGTCGCTAGCGGTAACCAGAATTCCGGAGCAGCTTCGATCCGCTCTCCGAAGAACTCAGGGGCGGCAACTCCTACTATCGTGAAGGCGGTCCCGTTCAGGACGACGGTCTGGCCCAAAATAGAGGTTTGCAGACGGAACCGGTCGCGCCAGAAAGCAAAGCTTAAAACCGCGGTGGGAGATGCCGCAGGCAAGTCGTCTGAAGGGAGCAATAGCCTTCCTGCGGCCGCCCTCACACCCAGCACCTGAAAATAGTTCCCAGAGACGAGATGAACCCGCGCGCGTTCCCAAATCTTCGAGTCACTCGATCCCGCGACGTGCATCACAACGCGATCGCTGCCTTGCCGGAATGCGCACAGATCTTCGAACAAATTGTTCTGCTTCTTCAGGTATTGGTAGAAGCCGAATGAAAACTCGTCGGCCTGAATATTGTCTCCGCTATACGTGCCTGTCCTGATGGAATCATTGAAGAGCACCAGCTTTCCTGGATCGCGCACGGGCAGATACTGAAACAAGACCGCATTGATCAGAGTGAAAATAGCTGTGTTTGCTCCGATGCCCAACGCGAGCGACAGCACCGCAGTTGCAACCAGAACCGGCGCTCTCCGCAATTGGCGAATGCCGTAGCGGAGATCCTGCAGAACCGTTGCGAGCCACAGTAGCGTGCTTGCGTCGCGCATCTCATCCTCAAGCGCAGTGATGTTGCCGAGCGAGCCGGTTGTTTGCGAACGATGGAAATCCAGTTCCTCGCTCAGCTCTGAGTCGAGCCGGTTAGGACGCAGTGCATTCAGAAGCTTGTACAGCACTGGAGGTCCTCAGTTGAACTCGAGAAACTTAGAGAGCGCAGCGGCATGCCGGCGCCATCGGTCTTCTTCGGACCGCCAACTGCTTCGCTCCTGTGCGGGTCAGTGAATAATAGCGGGCGCGCCGGTTGTTCTCCGATGCTTTCCATTCGGCGCGGATGAGGCCTTCGCTTTCCAGGCGGCGAAGAGCGGGATAAAGAGAACCCTCTTCCACCCGGAGCTCGTTTTCGGATGCGACGAGTATGGCGCAAGTGATGCCATACCCGTGCTCGGGTCCCCGAGCGAGAGTCTTCAGAATAAGAAGATCGAGAGCGCCCTGGAGCGTCTCACGGCGCATTCACTTCCCCAGACATCTTAGGAAGAGTATGCTGTATGAACTCGTGCCCGTCAACTCGAAACTGGAGAGAGCATAACCCTCGTCGCAGTTCTTGGTCCTAAACTAAAAGCGTGAAGATTTGTGCGCTTGCGTTTCTGGGACTTGGCTTAGCGTTTGCCCAGCGGGATGGCAGTTTCAATATCCGCTTCGACCCGACGGCTACGGTGCAAACGGGCGTTGAAATTCCGTTCCGCATCAACGTTGACGACCCCCGGCACAAGCCGGTCGCTCATGCCAAAGTCATTCTCGAGATCAATACAAAAGAGCCCATGGATACAAAGACCATGCCGGCCACGGAAACGGATCCCGGCACTTACATCGCAAAGCCAACGTTTCCGCATTCCGGAGAGTGGAACGTATATGTCGAAGTGGAGCGGGACGGAGCCAAGACGACGCGGACCAAGCAGGTGCTGGTTCCCTAACCGTCTTCCCGCAGGACCGCTCCGCGGCACTCAGGATTTAAGTTGTGGACCAGCGACGGCGTCATCGGAGAGTGTCGATTCGGTGAGAGCTTTCCACTCCTCGGCCTCTTTTCGCCGTTCCTCTTCCCATTGCTTTAACCGGTTCGCCGCATCCACTCCAAGCACCAGACGCTTCGGTGCCGTCTCGCCGGCTGTCAGCTTTAGAATCGCTTGGGCAATCTTCTTCGGATCACTCTCTTCACGACCGACGAAGCTTTGCAACAGTTGAAGAATCGCACCTACCGAGGCTTCGTATTCCGGCAATAACTCCGGAGCATCCTGACGGGCACGCCGGGCCCAATTCGTTCGAATGCCGCCGGGTTCCAAGGTGCAGACCTTCACGCCGAAGGGCGCTACTTCTGCTGCCAGTGATTCGCTGAAGCCACCGACGGCCCACTTCGCCGCGTGATACGGCGTGTTTCCCGGAATTGTGATCCGTCCGCCTATCGACGACACTTGCAGGATCCAGCCGCTTCGCTGCTTCCGCATGATGGGAACGGCAGCGCGGGTTGTATGGACGACGCCATAAAAGCACGTATCCATGACGGCCTGGAAATCAGCGGAGGCAATCTGTTCGAAGGGCGAAAACAAACCGTAGCCCGCATTGTTCACAAGAACATCCAGACGTCCGAACGCGTCGACGGCCAACTGTACAGCCGCGGCCCCTGCTGCTTCGTCCGTCACATCCAAAGCCGCCGTGCGGACCCGGTCCCCGTATTGCGCGACGAGGTCTTGCAACTCCTCCGGTTTTCGAGCGGTCGCTACCAGGCGATCGCCTGCCTCAAGAACAGACTCCGCGATTGCCCGGCCCAGACCGCTGCCGCTGCCCGTGATCAACCAAACTTTTGACATGAAACCTCCATTCCGCCCCTTGGATGCAGGATAACGGAGTAAATACTCAGTAATTGGTGGTTGCTGGCTTATTTCTTCGCAACGGCATTCCAGAAGGCTTCGAACCCCGCCGTGCGATACCCTTCCGCTTCGGCCGGATCATCCTCCATAGCGGCCATCGTTGTTTCCGCCATCGAGAGAAGCAGGGACGAGACGAACGCAGCGGGCAAATCGCAGAGGCGGCCGCGTTCGACGATCTCGCTGGACCGTTGCATCGATCTCTTCGAAACCGGCCCGACCCGCGAGCCGGCTTTGTTCTCCGATAACGTTGGACGATGTGAGCTGTGACATCGTCTTGCGCTTCTCGGGCGAGTTCACGCCCCATGACACGTAACCGTCCCAGATATGCCGCGCCCGCGCTTTCAGGCGTTCCGCCGCGGGAAACCCCGTTGCCATAGCGCGACGCATGTCTTCCTTGAGTTCACGGTAAAGCTCATTGAGCAACTCGTCTTTATCCGCAAAATAGCGGAACAGCGATCCTTCAGCGACTCTGGCGGCCTTTGCAATGGACGCCGTTGAGGCGCCAAGACCATGCGCAGCGACCATTGCCGTTGCAGCGGACAAAATGGCGGACCGCTTGTCCCCTGTTTTAGGCCTCGCCATAACGCCTCAATCGTTACCGCGAACGACAATCACGCATATCATGGCACCAGTACGGTTTTGGGTACGGAGCCCTGCTCCATGCTCTTGAACACAGACTGTATCTCGTCAAAAGAGATCTGTCTGGGTTCAGCGGACCGTAATTTGCCGCTTTCAAACAAGGGCAGCAATTCGCGGTAAATGACGGCAGTCTCGTTTGTGTTTACCAGCAAGGTATTGACCCCGAGCAACTGCAATCTTCGCCGGTAAAGGTCGCGCAAGTCGAGCGTCACCTTTCCGTCACCCTTTGCAATGATGATTGCCAGCCTTCCGTCCGTCGCAAGCGATGCAATTGCGGCCGGGAAAACCGGACCGCTTACCGTATCCAGGCAGACGTCGATGCCGCGGCCTCCGGTCAATTCTCGAACGCGCCCCACGATGTCCTCGTCCGACTGAATAAGTTCGACGCCCTCGATCCCGGTCCGCTCCTTCACCAATCCGAGCACGCGTGCGCCTTTCTCGAGAGCCATTTGACACGCGGCCGAACCCACCGCCCCAGCAGCGCCGGTAATGAGTGCCGTTTCGCCCGCTTTAATCCGGGCGGTCTGAACAATGGCCTGGAACGCCGTCGCAAATGGAACGCCTGCTCCAGCCGCGGCTGGGAACGAAAGGTTCGCTGGTTTTTCGACAAGAGAAAGAGAAGGCACTAGAACGTACTCGGCATAGGTGCCATCTTGCGTGAATCCCAACTCGGCCCCGCTGCCCCAAACGGATCGCCCGACCCACTCCTCCGGACCCTTCTCCACGACCCCTGCATAATCGCGTCCCGGAACACGCGGCAGCGTTGTGTAGTGGAACGCGCCTTTAATGTTCATAAGGTCACTGGGGTTCAACCCCGCGGCCTTCACGCGAACCAGTGCGAGGTCCTCCCGCATGTCCGGCACTGGCCCCTCTTCGATGCGCAGTCCTTCAAATGAAAAGGCGGTGAGAATCAATCTCTTCACATCCAATTATCGTTACAGTCTCGGGGGCCGGCCGATCTCGAAGTGCAACCGTAGCGGCGAACGCAGTCTAACGGGTATGGATTCCAAGAAGACCGCCATCCGCAAAGTAAAGAGCAATACCGATTCCGAAGGTGATCGGCGCGCCGGCAGTGTCGGGGAGCGACCTGAATTTGCCGGGAGCCGTGACAGTGGCGACCGCCCCGCACCGTCCAAGCACAAAGGTACAGACCTGGACGCGGATTCGCCGGATCCTATTCTGGGCAGCGAAGACTAACGCCGGTACTTCACCCTTATCTCGCGAAGGCGCTAAAATGTTCGTGGCAAAGCGACGACGTTCACAGTTTGCCCTGATCACTGGAGCGAGCCCTTGCACCAGTTCGCCCTCCGGCTCTCTACAAGAGGCAAACAACCGCACTCATGGCCCTTGACCACTCACGTCGATTCCTTACCCTGTCTTCGTCCTATACGAACCTTCTCAAGGTCTTCGTTGCTCTGCTGACCGCCTACTTGGTATTTGTTCTGCCGTATTCGTTTCCGCCGCATACGCGCCTGGTATCGCCCTCGTACGTTTTTGGGTTCAACAATCGGCTGGCCATCCTCTCTTTGGGGGTGACGACGCTGTTGTTAGCTGTCCTTGAGCTCCGATCGGCGCCTATAAGTCTTCGTCTGTTTACGGACCATCCGCGTGCAACTGGCTGGTACCGCAACCGCACGCTGATGTGGCTTTACGGTGCGGCCGCCCTAACTTACCTGGCGATAACTCTGGTTATTTATTTCGGGATTGCAAAATCGGACGGCTATTACAAGCTCGATTGGGAATCGTCGCAGTTTCTGTGGCGCACGCGCCTCATGATGACGTACGGCTTGCAACCATATCGCGATTTCGTTGCGGAGTATGGGCCCGCACTGGTGTATCTTCCCGAATGGAGCGGTCGCCTGCTCCAGCCCTTCGGTATCTCAGTGGAGGCCGCTTATTACGTTCTCCATTACTTACTGAACCTAATCGGTCTCGCTGCCTTGCTCTATCTGACCGATAGTTTCTCCATATCGCTCCGGGCAAAGCGCACGGCATTCATCCTTGTTGCTCTATCCGCATTTTCAGAGATGATGGGCCTGAACGGTCTTTTGATCCGGTTCATTCTCCCGTACGTCAGCTTGTTGCTCGTCCACCGTGCGACCGGGAAGGCTGCCGCGGGAAACAAATTCTGGCGCTTGTATCTTCTGATTGCAGCGACATCGGTAGCGAATATTGCTGTTTCGCCCGACATCGGCGTCGAGTGGTTCCTTGGGCTTGCCGTCTACACAGGGTTTGTGTTCCGGGTACAAAGCGGCTTGGCCGTACGGATGTTCCTTTCGGAATTCGTTGTACTCGCAATCTCGCCGCTGGTGCTTCCGGTAGCCTACTTTCACACACTCGTCAGCTTCTCCCAAGGAGGGAACAACTTCCCCATTGTGCCCGCCCTGCACATAGTCTTTTATCTGCTCGTGTTCCTTCTGTGCGTTCCTCGCTTTCTTGCGATTGGCTGGTTGGAACGCAATCTTCAAGGCGCCTGCGTTGCGGGAATGGGCGCACTCTGTCTGGCGGCATTGCCGGCGGCGCTAGGCCGCTGCGATCCACCTCACGTTATTCTGAATGGCTTCGGCCTTTTCACGCTGTCCTTTGCGGTCTTTGCTCAGGGCGGTCTACGCCGCTTCGCGACCTACACGGCCGTTTACGTCGCTATCGCAATCTTTGCGTTTCAATACAGCAACGCCAAGGTCTATGGGGTCTCACCTTCTTACGTCCGGGCCGGAGTGACCCGGCTTTACGCGTTTTTGGAACGGCTGGGGAGAAAAGCCGAACCCAATACTGGCGCAAGCACACAGAGCGCGGGATTACCGCCGAATGTACAGCAACAGAACGCACAGCCCTATGCCGGGTTCGAAAAATATCGCCGGCTCGGACTGCCATACGGTTCCTATGGATACGAAAAATCTCTGCAGCGGTATCTCTGGGCTAATCGGCAAGTTGCGCCCGAACGTTACATGGGCACCGTCGCTATCTATAACGAACAGCATTTGGCGGAACGGCTCGATGACCTTGGCCATATCCGCTACCTTGTAGTTCAAAAGAACTTTCTAAGACTGTTCGAAAACCGGGACCTGTGTAGCGAACTGCGAAGTTACCTGAAGTCGTCGTTCCTATACTTCACTGCGCCGCCGTGCACCCAACCTGTGTTTGAACCTAATGTCGACTTGGCCAGGTTTGTCTACCAGCATTACCGGGTGATCGATCAGATCAACGATTACCTGATACTCGAGCGGAAGAACTAATCGCCTCGCAGAAGTCCGCGCTCCGGGTTACTGACTTGTTAAGACGCGAATAGCTGTTCGGTTGAATGCAAGATTACCGCTTTTGATTGGGAAGGGTTCTTACCAACTCCAGGAGACGGCGTTCTCACTGCGAATGACCGCATGACAAACCGAGAGGTCGCCCGGGCTGCTCGACATAAAGGGCCAACGCTCCCAAGTCGCTCAGGCTGGAGCTTAACCCAAAAAAAAAGCGGGACCCATACGGATCCCGCCTTGTTCTGTCGTTTGTACGAATGCTCTAGAAGATATAGAGCGGTGTTCCGGCCACTGGCGTTGTCTCTTCGACGCCCCCCGCCGGCACCGGCTGACCTTCCATGTCGCCCACCTGCCTGCAGTAGATCCCGTTCTCACTGAGATAAATAACCAGTTCAGCGGGACGTGGCAGGGAACCCTGAATCAAAGCCTCGGAGAGAGGATCTTCGATGTACTTCTGGAGCGCACGCCGCAGTGGTCGTGCTCCGTAGCTGCGGTCGGCGCAGGTTTTATCGAGAATGTACTTGGCTGCATCGGGCTCAAGCCGGATCTTGATCTGCTTGGCGACCAGGTTCATATTGATCTGCTCGACCAGGAGGTCAATGATCTGGATCAGGTCCTCATCGACCAGCGAAGTGAACAGAATCACTTCATCCAGTCGATTCAGGAACTCAGGATTGAAGGCACGCTTCACTTCGCTCAGTACCTGATCTTCAATCTTCTGCGGAATGCCCGTTGTGGACGGCGCCGAGAAGCCGATCTGACCGCGCTTGTCCAGGAACCGTGCTCCCAGGTTCGAGGTCATGATGATGATCGTGTTCTTGAAATCGACAGTATTGCCGAGCCCATCCGTCAATTGGCCGTCTTCAAAGACCTGCAGCAGGATGTTGTAGATGTCTGGATGCGCCTTTTCGATTTCATCCAGCAGAATGATCGAATAAGGAGCTCTCTTGACGCGCTCGGTCAATTGACCGCCCTCTTCGTATCCCACGTATCCCGGAGGCGATCCGATCAGCTTCGAGATCGAATGCTTCTCCATGAACTCCGACATATCGAAGCGAATCAGCGCTTTCTCGCTGCCGAATAGGAATTCGGCAAGAGCTCGGGCGACCTCGGTTTTTCCGACGCCCGTCGGGCCAAGGAACAGGAACGAACCGGACGGCCGCTTGGGCGATTTCAAACCTGCACGGCTGCGGCGAATGGCCCGCGACAGTGCGTTAATCGCTTTCTCCTGGCTGATGACGCGCTTGTGAAGCTCTTCTTCGATCCGGAGAAGTTTGTTGATCTCTTCTTCCTTGATGGAGGTCATCGGTACGCCGGTCCAGCGCGCGACTACGTCTTCGATGTCATCCTTCGAGACAACGCCTGTTGACGTATCGTCCAGATTGTACTTTTCGCGCAGTTGGCGCAGGTTCTCGCGTTCTTTGCGTTCCTCATCGGAGTAGAAGCGAGCCTTCTCAAATTCGTGATTGGCAATCGCGTTCTCCATCCGGTGGACGATGAACTTGATGCGCTTCTGGATGTCGGCGACCTCGCTTGGCAGCGTGGTCTGTCGCAGTTTCACGCGTGCACCCGCCTCGTCGATCAGATCGATTGCCTTATCGGGCAAGAAGCGATCCGGAATGAACCGCGTGGAGGTGTAAACCGCCGACTCGATTGCCTCATCCGTATAGGCCACGGCGTGGAACTTCTCGTAGCGCTCTTTGATTCCGAAGAGAATGCGGATTGCATCGCCTTCGTTCGGAGGCGGTACTTTGACAGCCTGGAATCTGCGCTCGAGCGAGCGGTCTTTCTCAATCGATTTCCTGTATTCGGCGGGAGTTGTTGCACCGATACATTGAATCTCGCCGCGCGACAGGGCAGGCTTCAGGATGTTTGCGGCATCCAGCGATCCTTCAGCCGATCCGGCGCCCACAAGGGTATGCAACTCGTCGATGAAGATGATGGCGTTCTGATTCTCCATCAATTCCTTCATGATGGTTTTCAAACGCTCTTCAAATTGCCCGCGATATTTGGTGCCGGCTACGATCAGCGACAGATCGAGCGCCAGGATTCGCTTGTCGGACAGGAACGAGGGTACGTCGCCATCCGCAATCCGCTGGGCCAAGCCTTCGACGATTGCAGTTTTGCCTACGCCCGGTTCTCCGATGAGCACCGGATTGTTCTTAGTGCGCCGGCATAAGATCTGAACGACCCGGTCGACTTCCGAATCGCGCCCGATCAGCGGATCCAGCATGCCATCGACGGCCGCTTGCGTTAAATCACGGCTGAATTCGGCAAGTAGAGAACTTTCTTTTGGCCGGCTCGCCGAAGTCTTTTCTGACGCAGAGCGGGCAATCTCTTCACGTACCGCAGAGAGCCGCAGTCCCCGTTCGTGAAGAATCTCGGCTGCGAAGCTCTTCTCTTCGCGCAATAAGCCGAGAAGGAGGTGTTCCGTACCAATGTGCTTATGGCTCAGGCGCTCAGCCTCTTCGGCGCCATACGCCAACACGCGTTTGCACTCATGACTCAAAGGCAAATCGACAGACGTCGAAACCTTTTCACGTACTGTCGTGTGAGCTTCGATCTGCTTCCTGATCGACTCGATTGCCGCATGAGACCGCAGAAAGCGGTTTGCAAGCGCCTTGTCCTCTCGCAGGAGGCCGAGCAGCAAATGCTCTGTCTCGATGTAAGGACTTCCGAATTGGCTCGCTTCGTATCTTGCAAAGAAGATAACCCGCCGAGCTTTCTCCGTATATCGTTCAAACATAGGTACCACCACCAAGACGGGTTGCGTCTTGAAACACTCTCGCCCCCTGCAATTCCATATCGGTCAGAATTTGCAGGTTGCCTTTTCTCAACTCTAAGACCCGGTCACACCCCTGTGCGAACGAGTGATTGTGCGTAACGAATATCGATGTCAGTCCGTGCGACTGATGCACTGCCTCAAGGAGTGCCGTAATGGCCTCGGCGGTCCGGAAATCGAGGCTTCCGGTAGGCTCGTCGGCCAGAAGAACCTTAGGCGACCCGGCCAGTGCCCGAGCCAGCCCCACGCGTTGTTGCTCTCCCCCGGAAAGTTCGCCGGCTAAATGCGCTGCCCGCGATTCCAGGCCAACCTCTTTCAGACATCCGAGCGCAGCGTCTCTCGCCTTATCCTTCGCGAGGCCTCGGATCAGGAGGGGCATGGAGACGTTTTCAAGGGCGGAGAACTCGGGCAGCAGCGAGGGATTCTGCCATACAAACCCAACCTGGGAATTGCGAAACTGTGACAAATCGCGCTCGCCCAGCTTTGTGATATCTCTCCCGCCGTGGTAGATCCGACCCTCATCGGGGCGTTCCAGACCACCCAGCAGATGGAGCAGCGTAGACTTGCCCGCTCCGGATTCGCCCATGATCGCGACCCGCTCGCCCTTGGGCACACGAATAGACAAGCCTTGGAAGACTGTTACCGTCGTCCCTCCGGACCGGTACGTCTTCGTAAGAGAATCCGCCCAGATCGCATCCTCAGCGCTCAAGCTCCCGCCTTCACCTTTAGGGTAAAACAGCATTGGCCAGAATTGCCTGACCATCTGCAATCAATCTGAACTACTTCGTGGAATTCGGACTACTTCCACTTTAGTAGACGTCGGCGGGCGTGGATTGGATTCTCCAGGGGCTGAAATAAGGATTGCCCGACGGAGCAGTCCCCGTGGTGCTATCGAACAACGATGTTTATGAGCTTATCGGCGACAACGATAATCTTGACGATCTGCTTGCCGTCGGTGAAGACCTTGACCTTTTCATTGCCCAAAGCCAGTTTCTCCAGGTCCTCCTTGGGTGTTCCAAAGGCCACCCGGAGATGGCCGCGCAGCTTGCCGTTCACCTGGACCGCAATCTCCGCCAGTTCTTCCTGCGCCAGTTCCGGATCGTAGTCGGGCCACGCCTGCAGAAAGACTTCCCCGTCTTTCCCCAGATCAGCCCATAACTCCTGTGCGGTGAAAGGGGCAAACGGTGCGAGCATCAGCACGAGCTTCTCGCATACCTGGGTCGCGACCGCCGGTGAAAGGCCGGTCTCTAACTGATAGAGCTCGTTAACGAGTTCCATGAGGGACGCGATCGAGGTGTTGAAGTGCCAGCGGCTGTCGAAATCGTTCGTGATCTTGCGAACTGTCTGGTGCAGCTTCCGCAGGGCCTGCCGGTCGGAATCGCTGGTCTGGTTACCGGTTTCGGTACTGCGACCGGCGTTTCGTGTCACAAACCGGTAGACACGCCCCAGGAACCGATGCTGGCCTTCCACGCTCGATTCGCTCCATTCCATATCCTTCTCGGGTGGTGCGGCGAAAAGCGTGTAGAGTCTGCACGTGTCGGCGCCGTAACGCTCGACCATCTCGTCCGGATCGACGATGTTTCCCTTCGATTTCGACATGGCGCTGCCGTTCTTGAGGACCATGCCTTGCGTGAAGAGGTTCTTTGTGGGTTCGTTGTTTATGATTAAACCCAGGTCGCGCATGACCTTTGTCCAAAATCTGGAGTAGATCAGGTGGAGGATGGCGTGCGTGACTCCACCGATGTACTGATCGATGGGAAACCACTGTCCGATGATCTTCGAGTCGAACGGGGCTTTGTCATTGTGGGGATCGCAATAGCGATAGAAGTACCAGGACGAATCCACAAAGGTGTCCATGGTGTCGCTTTCCCGCCGGGCTGGCCCGCCACACTTCGGGCAGGTCGTATTGATAAACGAGGGAACCGATTCGAGCGGCGATTTGCCCTTCCCTGTAATTTCAACGTTCAAAGGCAGCAGTACCGGCAAATCTTCTTCGCGCACCGGCACCGTCCCGCACTTCGGGCAGTGAATCATTGGGATCGGAGTGCCCCAATACCGTTGCCGGGAGATGCCCCAATCTTTGATCCGGAAGGTGGTTGACTCGGTTCCGAAGCCGCGCTCTGCCGCGAACGCCGCCATCTTTTGCCGTGCTTCCGCGCTGGGCAAACCGGACCATTCCCCGGAATTCTCGACGATGCCGTAGTCGAGAAAAGGCGCGGTCATCTCTTCTCCGTTTGCCAGTGCGCCGTCGGCAGGACGAATCACGGGCAATACAGGTATTCCGTACGACCGGCAAAACTCAAAATCGCGTTCGTCGTGAGCCGGAACTGCCATGATCGCGCCCGTTCCGTATCCCATCAGGACGAAGTTGCCGATCCAGATCGGAATTTTCGAACCGTTGAACGGGTGAATGGCTTCTTTGCCGGTATTGAGACCGACCTTTTCGAGATCGCCGGGCTCCTGGCGAGCCGTCGCATCGATCATTTCCTTGATCCGCATGCGGTCGTCCGGATCGGTGACCAGTCCATTCACCAGCGGGTGTTCCGGAGCCAGAATCAAGCAGCTTGCGCCGTAAATGGTATCGATGCGGGTCGTGAAAATGCGAATCTTCTCGCCGCTCCCGGCCAAAGTGAAGTCCACTTCTGCGCCCTGGGAACGGCCGATCCAGTTTCGCTGCATGGCGAGGACGCGCTCCGGCCATCCGCCCTCCAGTTGCTTCATGTCGTCCAGCAACTCGGAGGCATAAGCGGTGATGCGGAGGAACCATTGCTGCATGGCGCGCTGCTCAACCGGAGTCGTTTCATGCCGCCAGCAGCAGCCGTTCACGACCTGTTCGTTAGCAAGCACCGTGGCGCATTCGGGGCACCAGTTCAGCAGCGCTTCTTTGCGATACGCCAGGCCGCGCTCGAACATTTTCAGGAAGAACCACTGATTCCAGCGGTAATATTCGGGCTCGCAGGTGGAAATCTCGCGATTCCAGTCGAGAGCAAAACCCAGCCGCTGCATCTGCGCCTTCATGTTGGCGATATTGCTCAACGTCCAGTCGCGCGGATGCAAGCCGCGCTTCAGAGCAGCGTTCTCGGCGGGCAGTCCGAAAGCGTCCCAACCCATCGGGTGAAGCACGTTGTAGCCGCGCATCGACATATAGCGGGCAAGCGCGTCACCAATCGAATAGTTGCGCACGTGGCCCATGTGAAGCTTGCCGCTGGGATACGGCAGCATCTCAAGAACGTAGTACTTCGGCTTATCGGGCCGATTCGCTACGTAGAGCGTGGGATTTTGCGCCCACTGGCGGTGCCACTTCGGCTCGATTTCTTTGGAGTCGAACGCTTTTTCTGGGATACAAGCTCCTTCAATGCCTTCACGTTTCGAAGGTCGTCACCCGGTTCGTCGACGGGAGTCTCGAGGATGAAGGCTTTCCCGCTGAGCTCAGGATGGTTGAGAATGCGCCGAAAGCCTTCAAACCCAATATATCCGGCGCCAATATTCGCGTGCCGGTCACAGTGGGAGCCGAGCGCCGTTTTCGCGTCGTTTGTGTGAATCACCGGAACGTTTTGCAGCCCAAGAATGGCCGATGCGTCGCTCACCATTGATGCCAAACCCTCGCTCGTCGAGATGTCCAACCCGCTGACGTAGCAGTGGCAAGTATCAAGACAAAATCCGATTGGGATGTCCAGATAAGGGCTTGCGAGCTGGCGTATGGCGGCCAGTTCCTCGAAATTGCCGCCGAGTTGGGCGCCCGCTCCAGCGGTGTTCTCGAGCAGAATCGTGAGCTTTGCGTTTTTCTTCAACCGCTCGTCGACCTCTCGCCAGGCAAGCGCGACGGCTTCGGCGACATTGAGAATGCCCTGCTCAATCGAGAGTCCCTTGTAATTGCCCGGATGGGCGACCAGGTAGTCTGCCCCAATCAGGAGCGCCCGTTCCATCTCCCCACGAAAACCGTCGATCGACTTCTCGCGAATGAGCGAGGGAGGAGCAGCCAGATTGATCAGGTAGCTGTCGTGGATGACGAGCGGATAGAGATCATGCTGTTCGCGCTGGAGGTTCAGAAGCGCGATTTTTTCGGGATCAGGCGCCTTGGTGCGCCACATGCGGGGGCTCGCTGAAAAGATCTGGAAGGTATTAGCGCCCAGCTCGGCGGCCTTGATGGCCGCCTTTTCCAGAGAACCCGCCGTGGACGTGTGAATACCGATACGCAAGTCTCAGAATAATTGGTGCTTGCTATACTTTTGGGCGTTTGCAGCGTGCCACGTTTCTTTAGCCTGCCCCAAGCCGAAGGGCTGCTTCCTGAAGTTGAGCGTTTAGTGCGGAGCCTTGTTCAGGCGAAGCAGGACTACGACTCCGGCGAAGCTGAGCTTGATGCGCTTAAACAACGAATAACCCTCATGGGCGGGATATCGCTGTCGCGCGAGCAGGCGCTTGGGTCGCGAACACGCAAAGACTCGGCGGCGCGCACGTTGAAGTCTGTTGTCGAAAAGCTCACCGAGCTTGGGATACAGATTAAGGATCCCGATACCGGGCTCATCGACTTCCCAACCCTTTACAGGGATCGCGAGGTGTACTTGTGCTGGCGCTTGGGAGAAGCCGGGATTGGTTTCTGGCATCACGTCGAAGATGGCTTCCGGGGCAGGCAGGCGATCGACCGCGACTTTCTCGAGAATCATCGCGGCGACGACGGCTCGGCCGAGTAGCGTGCGCTCGTTGTTAAACTAAGCCACGGATGCTACTGGCGCGCGAATTCATTGGTTACTTATCACGTCAACTCGTTAGCCGTTTAAGTCCAACTGCGTTCGAAACCACAAATCCGACGATAGCCGCGACCGTGATCGAGGGAATCATCGACGAAGATCTTTCGGCCGAAGATCGCTTGAACGATGAAGTTCGCGACTTGCTGGACGACTACAGCGAGTACATGCGGCGCGAAAACATCTCGTATCAGGAGATGTTCCGGAAGATCAAAAATCAACTGCTGGCGAAGCGCAAAATGACGCGTGCAGCCGGGCGCGACACGGGCGACCCGATGAAATTGTCACGCGATCGGGTCAATGAAATCTCGCACAAAATTGTAGCGGGAATGCGCAAGTCGCGAGATTTTCGCGTGCGTAAAGATCCGAATGAATTGCGGCTTGCCCTGGTGCGGGAGATGACGGAAATTCTGCAACTGGAGGAGCGAATCGATCGTTTTGCGCGCGATAAGATTCGCACCCAAAAGCGCGACATCCCGGAAGGCGGGGAAGAGTTCGATATTCTCCATAAACGCTACTATTCAGAAGAGTTAAAGAAACTCGGGATCAACCTCAGTAGCTAGGACCGCCAGCCCGGATCAGCTTTAAAGGGGCGGTTTCGTTCCTTAAATCGTGTCGCTCATACACGACAAAGTCGCGTGTACTATACACAGGCCGGATCCGCTCGAGAGCGTTCGCGCGACGGAGAACGTAGTAGTCGACCGGCAGGTCTAAAGATTCCTGGAGCCTTCCGGCGGAGAAGGTTCCGGCCATGGTCGAATGCCAGCGGCTATCCCATTCACTCGCGAAATCTTCGAAGTACTTCGACAGTTCACCGCCGGTCCAGTCGGCGTAAACGGCGCGGATCGACTCGGCACGAAAAACGCCCGGATCAATGGCGCGTCCGGCATCGGGAAACAGAAACATCGAGCCGCCCCAGGTGTTCTCTTTTGCCCACGAGGCCAACTCGCGGACAGAGGAACTGGAGGCTATAGCCGGGCGAGCGAAGCTTCTCACCTGAGTTCCTACCGGGATAGGGAGGACGAACGCGCACCACGCGGCCACTTCGATCCGCCTCTTTCCCGAACCGGCCTGGGTTCCCGCGACGCTGGCCGCCGTCATCGAGAGGGCGACCGTGAAGAGAAGGGCTCGCGCCGGCTGGAGTTGCGGGATCAGCGACCAGCGGCAGACTTCGAGCAGAATTCCGGACAAAGGCAGGCTCAGCAAGCCGCCGAAGATGAGTATGGCGCCCATCCACCGCACTTGGCGATTTAAGGACGGCCAGATGCGCGCGCTCGCTGCTACGCCGGCAATGAAAACGAGCAGATAAAACGCGATGGCTTTGCCCGACCAGGTGGAAATCATCACCTCGGGCGTGCGCTCCCTCAGAACCCGCAACCATCCCGGCGAGATGCGGCGGAAGAAGGCTCCGGAATCGATCACGCCGGGCTGGAGTTGTGCGAGGTTGGCCAGGAGCAACACGAAGACGAACAGGATGGTTAACATGGGCCGGAGCAAGGGTCGTAACTGCCGGTCGAGAATAAACGCAAGGAAAACAGCGGCCCACAGAAGTGCGGCAGTCGACGGCTGATAAAGCAGCGCGACTCCGCCGGCAAAGCCAGACAACAATGGCTTCCCCGTAGCCAGGAGACCCATCGCTAAAAGGCAAAGGCTGAACGCCATGGCATGAGGCACCGGCTCCGGTTCGGTGATTGAAACAGCAGCGCCCGGAAGTGCTGCTCCGAGGTTGACGAGCGCAGAAATCAGGAGGGCCAGGCGGTCTCTTACTCCAGCCGAGGAGGCAATCAGGAAGACGCCAACGATCGCGGCGGCGCGACACGCCAACTGCTGCCAGGCCAGAACGCTTTGCAGATCCTGATGGCTGATCCGGTGCAGCAAGAGCGTGATTTCATCGAAGGCCGTAAAGACCAGATGGGGCGGCGTGGCCACGAGATCGCGGGAAAGAAACGCGGGCGCGGCCAGCCGTTCGATCATGGCCACGAAGATTTGAGAATCGGCCTGAAGATAACTGTGGCCCGGGAAGACATGGAACTCCAGCAGCGTGATCGCGGCGACGGCCAACGCTACCGAGAGCCAGCGCCGCATTATTGCGGAGGAAGCTTCTGGAGTTGTTCTTTGATCCAGACGCGGTTTGGAGCCAGTTTGGCTGCCTGCTCCAAAGCCTGGCGCGCTTCGCCGATCCGATTTGCTTTCCGGAGCGTGATCCCCTTCCAGAGATAAGCGTCCGCGAGCTTCGGGTCGAGCGAAATCGCTTTATCGAAATCCTTGGTTGCGACATCGGCTCCGCCGCCCATGGAAGCAGGGAGATAGGAGTTACCAACGCCTCTCGTGACATAGGCGAGAGCGAGGTTTGGATTCAACTGAATCGCCTTGTTGATTTCATCGCGGGCACATTGCCCATATTTCAGTGCGCCCATCAGAGGATTCGCCGGAATGACCTGTCCGCAGAGAGCACCTTCAAGGCGATGAAACTCCGCGTTGCCCCCGTTTGCAGCGACTGCTTTTTGCGCGGACTCCAAACCTTTTTCGGCCAGCGCTTCGGACTTCTTTTTGTCGCGTTGTTCCATTGCCACTTCGGCGCCATACGAGTAGGCGAGTGCCAGTTTATACTGAGCGTCCGGAGAATTCGCCGCGGCGCCGCCCGCCTGTCCGATGAAACGGTCGATTGCAGCCAAATCGCCGCGGTCGCGCGCCGATTCGAGATCTGCCGCGGTCTGCGCGTTGCCGGGAATCGCGCTCGCAATGTAACAGCAACAAATTACCGATAGTGTGAGGAATGTTCGCCGCATGGCCTCCGTTGGCATACTTGCCTTCATTGTAGGGGTGACGTCCCCGGCCCTCTACAGTTTCGAAAGTTTGCGGCCGGCAATCAGGAAGGAAATAGCGACAGCCGCGATGACAATTCCGTTCGCGGCCATGGTGGCGGGCGCAGAAGTGCGGCTCATAAGCAGACCGGAAAGAAGGCTACCCATGGGCATGCCGCCACGAAAGGCGAGATTGTAGACGCTCATCACGCGCCCGCGCATGTTATCGGAAGTATGCGACTGAACGAGCGAGGAGTTCAACGCAAACACAATCATCAGCAGAAGGCCGCATAGAAAGATGAAGAGGCAAGTGAGCCAGAGACTTTTAGAAAATCCAATTGCCGTAATGAAAGCCCCGAGCAGGAGCATGACGGCGAGCGATTGTCGAGCCTGGCCCTTCTGGTGTTGCATGGCTGCGACTGTGAGCGCGCCTACGACGGAACCCGCTCCCGACAGGCAGAGAAACAGCGTGAAGGTATCCGCCTCACGATGAAAAACGTTGCGCGCGATGACAGGCAGGAACGTGATCAGCGGATAAGACAGAAGCGTGACCAGGAATCCGATGGAGACCAAACCCACCATTCCTTCCCGGCCCCAGAGAAACTGGACTCCCTCGCGCATGCTCTCGAGCACGGAGCGTGGGGTTTTAGGCGGAATGAAATTTGTGCGGATTGCGAGAAGCGAAGCGATGACGGCTAAGTAGGAGATGCCGTTTAAGGTAAAGCACCAGTAAGCACCCAACTTGATAAGAGCGAGGCCGCCGAGAGCCGGACCGACGACGCGCGCAAGATTGAACTGGATGGAATTGAGAGCGATTGCGTTCTGGAGGTCCTCTTTTTCAACGAGCGAAGGAACCAGCGCCGAATAGGCCGGGCCGCCGAACGACTGTGCGGTTCCAACCATGAACGACAGGCACCATATGTGCCAGACTTTCACCACATTCGTACCGGCCAGAAAGGCAAGCAGGAAGGCGCACGTCAATTGAATGCACTGCGAAATGATCAGGAGAGTGCGGCGGCTTTTCCGATCGGCATAAACGCCGCCGAGCAACGAAAAAAGGAAGATGGGGATTTGGGCGAAGAACGCGTCCAAGCCAAGATAAACGGGAGAGTTCGAGAGCTTATAGACAAGCCAGCTTTGGGCCGTGGACTGCATCCACGTGCCTACGCTCGAAGTGCAGGCTCCAAACCACATGAGCCTGAAATCGCGATACCGAAAGGCTTTAAAGACGCGATCGAGCAATTATTTAAGCGGCTTCGAGCGATAGATCAAGTGGAGGAGATTCCCGTCAGGGTCTTTGAAGAAAGCAAGCCGGTTGCCCTGGACTTCGTAGGGTTCTCCTTCAAACTTGACACCTTGCTTCTGCAGGTGATCGTAAGCGGCGTCGAAGTTGTCGATTGAAATTGCGATGTGGCGAAGGCCTGGCGTTCGCATGCCCGATTCGGGCCGGTCGCCTTCGGCGGGAATGATCTCGATTAGCCCTCCATCTTTAGCTTGGACGAAATAGTTGCCGGCGTATTCGAATGTGATTTCGAATTCGAGAGTAGCAACGTAAAAGTCCGCCAATCGTCTTGGATTGGGGGAGGCAATAGCGAAATGCTCGATCCCGGAGAACATCATGGGGATTGTAACAGGAGGGATGGGCGCGTATTCACGAGCAGCGGGGACAGTGCTGCAGATAGAAGCGGGCTGGGAGTGCTCCGAAGGTGTCACGTTCTTGTAAGTTTAGGTGAGTAGGGATTTAAGACGGAGGTATTTTCCTGTGTGCTTCGTAATGATTTCTTAGCCATAGTTAGAACCAGCGCGATAACTTCATCGGTCGCTGCGCCTCGCAGTAACGGATATATATGAGGTCGCTTATGACTGTTTCTGATACCGCCGCCGTGACTAACATTACGAGGCGCCGGGGGGATTCTGCTCGGGTCTGAAGTTAGCATCCGGAGTGAGTGCGTAGACGGATGGCCGCCCCGACGCTCGAAGTAGTTCCCACACCTAACCATACTCGCGCTCGCACGACGGGTGCCGAGCCCCTCTTAGCAGGAAGACGAGAAAGCGATATGCCCTTGTTTCTTTGGAGGAGCAGTTCGAGCGAGATCTGGCGCGCATTGAAGGTTGCCCAACGTGCCGACCGGCTGTTACGCCGGATTGAAGCACGCTGTTCGCGTCAGGCAAAACACAGTGGGCAAGTTAATCCTTCCGCGACGTAAACCATCAGGGCGGCAAATGTTGTAAGGGCTCGCACTGACGAATAAAGCGTCGTGAAAACTGCGAAAGCCCTAAACGCCTACCGCACCGGCGTGCCATTTCAGATACCAGTCGGGGTTGAGAATCAAAGCACTGATCGACAATGCAACAGTCGCGATGGACCAGCGCATCGCAACGAATAAAAATCCTATGAGCGCAGTATATACTCCGGCTCGTTTAGCCCTTCTGATGAACGGCCGATCCCCGATGCTGGCCAGGATCGCCGCTGCTGCAAGCATAAACCCGGCGAAGACACCTGCGGCGGACGCACTTGCTGAAAAGATATCCTTCATTGTCGAAGGAACACCGAATCTATTTGCCGAAATTGCACACAGGATTCCGGACCCTGCGCCAGCAGCATAAGGCCATACGATTTCAAACGCCTGAGATCTAGTCAACACCTTCGTATCGGGATCGAAGCTCGTTTTGCCTGGACTCCCATCCGTCGCGGACGATTGTATAGCGGATTTCATCGGTCAGATCCTCTCGTTCGGCGCGTGAAAGCTGATGCTGGACAAGAATTCTATCTCTCAGAAGGTTTACCGGGAAGCGATGTCCCTCTTCATCTTCCGTGACAAGCGAGAGCTTCTTGACATGCCTCTTCCCTAGCCCTACTAGCGCTCTCGCCAACTCGCGAATACGGTCTACGGACAAACTCGTCCTATCTGATCGTGGGTCAATGCTAAATGTAATCGCAATGTTTGGTGACGCGTATGAGTTTATCAACCTCAAGACCTCGTCGTTCGGTAAGCCTAGTGATGCAAGTTGAGTTTCCATTCCCATATGCGCCAAGCGCAATGAAAATCTTGAAAACCCACCTGAAGTCATGAGGAGGTCTGCTGCCCTTTGCTCCAATATTGGATCGAACCGAAACCTAGGCAGGTCGGGGATGATGACTTGCCAATACTTTGCCACCATCGCCGGCGAGATGCCGTAGGCATTCTCCTGGATTGCAAGAACACGACTCGAAGGATCGAGTACGGCTGTCGTGTATTCAGCAGGACGCTTCTCGCCAGCGAAAGTAATTCGGTCTTCGTTTCCAGAAAGATCAGAAAGGGAAAGTGAAGGAATATCGCGAATGCGCGTAAAGTCGAGAAGAAAAGCACCATCCGACACCCGTTGAATATTCCGAAGGAGAACCGGAGTATCCTGATCCAGCGTTGCCGTCCTAGAGATATTCAATGGCTTAGGTTGAGCTGCGAACTCGATCAGCTTCTCGGATATGCGGTCCATAACGGGTGAGTCGGAACGGAAGAACCCAATCGTTATCTTTGCCATGTAGGGGAAGATTATATTACGCGGCCAGAAACGATTGAGAATCTCCGCGCATTGACATCCGAGAGACGACATATCACGACCGATCTTGGCTAAGGCAAAGTCGATTCTCAGAAAGGCAATGAGGAGTTCGAGGACGCGCCAGCCTTCCCGTGTTTTAGGAGTCTCATGAGCAAACTGATCCAGGTTTCCAAAAGGAAATCGATGAGGAGCTTGCCGACTACGATAAGAACTCGACTCGAAAGAGAGCCAAGGATGAAAACTCGTTATGGCAGAGTTGAGCCTTTCGCGGCATCACTCCATTGCGCGTGCACTTTGTGAAGTTCCGCGATCCAGCATTTCAACAAGTCTGACGTATCCCTGCCGTGAGCTTTGGCGAGTTCGTAAAAGCCCTTTCCTGGCTCCATGTCCCCTCTTTTATGAACAACGAGGACGTCAGCAAGCCACGGCCTTTGGATACTTCTTCTTCTGATCTCCCCGAGCATCCTCCAAAACGCATAAGACTCTGGATCGAACTTAATGGCGTTAACCTTTTGCACCAGTTCACTGTAAGAAACCATTCCGCGCTTCGCGGCAACGTCCTTAAGCACCTTTGCCATCTCAGCCTTTGCCGCTTCCCATTCTTGATTCGTGAACTTGACTACCATGCAGGAGAGTTTAACGCTCACGCCAGTAGTGAGTCGCCTATATAAGTGTCCTAATTAGAGTTGTATAGTTTGACTCAATACCGCGGGCGCCGAAGGGCGCTCCGTTGACCTCAGAATTCCCACTGGAAGCTGAACTGTACCTGCCGTGCGTTCGCGGTCTCGATCAGGCCACGGTACGTGTCCAGCCCGTAGTATGCGCTGACGAGAATCGGATTCGTGCGGTTGGTTAGGTTGTAAACGCCAACACCAAATAGAAAGATGCCGTGTTCTCGCCACCATTGAAACCCTTTGGTAGCCCGAAGATCGAGATTGAAATTGCCTCGCTGGTAGAACGGATTTCGCGCGAGTCCGTCCGGGCGAGCCGTGATGGGGTAAGCACCGGTCCCATAAAGATCTGTTGTCGCGAGAGCGTTCACCGGTCGGGGGCTTCCGGCAGAAACGATAGGAGCAAGGTCGAAATTCTTTCCTAGTTTTCGCAGCCACCGGGGCGCTCCCAGATCGTCTAAGGGCAGCTCGAACAAACCGCTGGCGACGACGCGATGCGCCTGATATTGCCGCGACCGGGACCAATCGAGCCGCGTATTGGCAGGATTGAGCGGCTGCTCATTGAAGTCGCTGGCATCGTCGTAAGCGGCGCCTGCCGTATATGCCACGAGATACGTAAGCTCTCTTGTGAGCCGGCGGCGCAGCGTTACGCTTACGCCCTGATACCGCGAACTGGCGCTCTGTTCCAGCAGAAATTGCGGCGGCAAGAGTAAGTGCGGCGTTCCGCAGGCGAGGCAGATGATACCCAGCAATGTTCATGTATTCAACGGTGAGCGTGGTCTCGGTATCGAGAGCCCGCTCCATGCCGGCTGTGAACTTGCGGGCGTACGTCGAATTGGATGCAAAGGCCGATTGCGGGCGATAAGTTGAAGGCGTGATGCCGGATATAGGAGCTGAGAGCGTTCCTCCCTGGGAACGGGCGAAGATGCGCGCCGCCTCGCCACCCTCGGCATATTGTTCGAAACCCTGAGTGCCGTCCTTCTGCATCGCATCGTTCAGAAACGCGAGGGGAAAGCGATCATAGAACAATCCAAAGCCGGCGCGGAACACCCAAGGACCGCGGCCGCCCGGCTGCCAGGCGATCCCGAGCCGAGGCGCGAGGTTGTGCGTGACTGTGCCAAATGGCGCAGGCAGCGTCTGGGCTTCATACCTGACACCGCCGATCACTGTCACTCCAGATGCGGGCCGCCATTGATCCTGTATCCATGAAGCAATGGGATTGGTTCCGTATCGGGTGGAGGCGTTCCCGAACGCCTGGATAAACATGTCCGGTGTACCGGATGCAAATGCATTCAAAGTGGGGAAGACAAATATGCCGCCGAAGCGGTTCGCCAAGCGGGCATCGAGCGAAACGTGTTGAATCGCGGCGCCGAAACCAAGCTGGTGATCGCCACGTACGAGCGTTGCGGTGTCCACGAATTCCGTGTGATCCTCGGTCCGGGACGAATCGAGAACCGGGGATTGCCCGATGCTCACGATACCCGGGATATCAAGGAACGCACCTTGGGAGTTTGGGGTGAGATTGACCCGGCGTCGCGCGAACTGGAAGCGGACCTGGTTGATGAATCGAGGGCTGCCGACTGCCTGCCAGCTAGCGGCTAAGGACTGATCCCGGTTCATGCTGCCGCCGCGTGCAGACTCATCACTGAAGTTATCGCTCCCCAGCACCTCATGCGAGATGTTGGCACCGGAAAACGCATAGCGTGCGGTGACCTGATGCGCGGTGCCAAAGAAACGGGTGAGTTTGAACGAAGTTTCGGTTGAGGAGGAGGCGGTGGGGAACAACCCTTCAGAAAGGCTGCGCACCGCGCTTCGGGCGAAGAGCGGGCTTCTCAGGGCAGAATCAATGCTGGTCTGCGCACCGGGTTGACCGATTTCAGAGAACTCCTGAGAGCTTTCCAACTCGCCCTCGATCGTGGCTGCGAAGAAAGTACGATCGCGCTGAAGGGGACCATTCAGAGCAGCCTCGGGCTGATACTGTCGTCGATTGGGACGTGCGGTTGTGTCCGCTTCCGGGCTTCTGGCTTCGAGAAAGGCGTCACCTGCAAATAAATTCACATCACCGTGGAAGCGGTTGGTTCCGGATAATGTGACCACGTTGAGATTGCCACCGGCGGCGCCGCCGAACTCAGGCGCAACATCGGAGGCACTGACGCGGAATTCAGCCACAGCTTCCTGGCCGATGGCGATGCGCGTCGATCCCGTGGTTTCATCGCGATTATCCAGGCCGTCGATCGAAAGATTGTTGTTGCGGGGGCGTATGCCCGCAAAGGTGAATCCACTGTCCGGCGCGGCGCTCCGCACGCCGGCTTTTGTCCGAAGCGCGTTAGAACCGGCGGCCGGAGCAAGCCCGGGAGCGAGCAGAACGACACCGAGATAGCTGCGGCTTTGAGAAGGCGTTTCTTCCAGAATCTCGCCGCTTATACCGACGCCCGCGGTAGCAGCGGTCGTGTTCAGTGCTTCCGGTTGGTCATGAACTTCAATAGACGTACCCGGCCCGGAAAGGCTCAAGTGAATGGACTGCTCGAGCGTTTGATTCAGTGACACGGCAGCATGTTGTATCTCGGAATCCTGGAATCCGGGCTTCTTACAGCGAATCGTATAGGTCCCAACCGGGAGTGCGGGCATGCGGTAACGGCCCGCCAGATCGGTGTTGACGCCTCGCGCGCTGCCTGTGCTTTCCAGGATGGCTACGACATGAGCGTCGGGAACGACCGCGCCGGAGGGGTCTGTTACGATGCCCTGGATTGTGGCGGTCTGGCCAAGCAGGATCAAAGGGAAGAGAAGCCCGACGATGGTGCGGAGCACATCGATCACGATAACAGCGCAGCGGGTGGAGCGACCAGATGGATTCTCCGACGAAGCTTACGGTACTGCTTGACCGGAGCGAACGCAGATAGCCGGGCAATCCCCGTAGAAGGATATGGTATCTGTGATGGTTCCACGCCGACGCCTTCTGCAGGTGCCGCTAGTAATTGCCGCTGAACGCGCGGGAGCAGCCGACCGCAAAATGACGCTAAGCATCCACCAATTCACTTCTGCCCACGCCGGGTACCGGAGGTCTCTGGAAGGTTGGGCCAAGGCGGGTATCCGGCACGTGGAGCCTGCGGCAGCATTGCTGGATGATTTCTTGAAGCATGATTCGCTCGCCAGCGCGAAACGGGTATTGACCGATAACGGCCTTACGATCGTTTCCGGTGCGATCGGCGTTACCGGTATTTGGGAGCCCAACGCGAACTTCCCGAAGAACCTCGATGCGTTCAGAAAACGCTGCGCACAGTTTGCCGAACTCGGCGCGCCCCTGGTCTATTCGCCGTGCGTCACTACAGAGAAATTCACGCTGGCCGATTATGCCAGGTGTATCCCGAATATTCGTCAGGCGGCTGACGTAGCTCGCGAGTTCCACATGAAGGTTGCTGCCGAGTTCGTGCGCAATTCCACGTTTATGGCCTCGCTGCCGACCGCGCTGCGGCTGCACCGAGAGGCTGCGCATCCTAACTTCGGGATACTCTTCGACTGTTATCACTTCTGGTCCGGCCCAAGTAAGTCCGAGGATCTGGATTTGATTAGGCCAGGCGAGATTATTCACGCTCATCTGAATGACACTGAAGACTTACCCCGGGAGTTACTCGATCTGCATTCGCGCGTAATGCCCGGCGACGGCGTCGCCCCACTTCCGAAGATCCTGAAGAAACTCGCAGATACGGGCTATGAAGGGCCCATCTCAGTGGAACTGTTCCTGCCGAGATTCCAGGAGGCTGATCCATTCGAGCTGGCCAAAGAAGTAAAGCTGAAATGCGAACGAGTGTTTAAACAAGCCGGCGTTTGAGATTCACGTGATCCCAATATCCAGAGCACTCCGCTCCACTCGAACGCGGGTTAGAGAGCGCCGAAGCGCAAGGCCTGCTCGCGTGCGGTTCGAAGCTCTGTCACCTCGTCGCCCAGAGGCATAAACTCCATCGCCACCATGCGATCGTATTTCAACTGGGCCAACTTGCGATAGATGTTCTCGTAGTGAATCTCTCCGGTGCCCGGCGCGTGCCGTCCCGGAACATCGGCGATGTGCACGAGACCGGTGTACTCGATATTCTTCTCGAGCTTCTCGATGAGGTTTCCTTCTGAGATCTGTTCGTGGAAGAAGTCATACAAGAGACGAACCTGGGGATGGTTTACCGCGCGCACAACCTCGAAGCCCTCTGCTACGGACGTCAGGTAATACTTCGGATTCTCCTCGGGGTCGATGTTTTCGAGCAGCAGGCGCACCGGCTGGCCGTTAATTTGTTTCCCTTCCACCAGCGAAGCCGCCCGCTTCAGACCCTCGATGCAGCTTTCGTGCTGCTGCTCGCGAGGCATACCCGGCACCACATTTCCGGACATGATGATCAAGGCCGGGCACTCGATCTCCTGCATAATCGGAAGCTCATTCCGGACATCCGCAAGCAGCGCCTCTCGATCGGCGGGATTCGCGACGCCATGCTTCAGCCCCGCTGTTATATCGAAGTGCAGCTTTAACTGTTTCCGTTTCGCGTTCGCTTCGCGGAACTCGGCTTCTGACCACTTCTTGTATTCACCGACAAGCTCGACGTTGCTGTAGCCCGCTTCCGCCACTTTCTCCAGGCGTTGCGCGACGGGCAGTTTCTTGAACACCGTCCAGAGCATGACGGAAATCTGATAAGGCGCGGTGCCCCGGTCCTCGCCTGCGCCTCCCGCTTCGGCGGCACGCGCACCTGCCATGCCGATCGCTCCTGTTACTGCCTTCGAAAATTCCCGTCTGTTCATAGAAACACCTGTTTCGCCCTGGTTATTAAGATCGGCGCTCGACCGTGTCCCGACAAACGGGAACAAGATCGTTATACAGGATTATTGTCAGACTCAACTTCGGGAACCGCGGCTCTGGAATGATCGACCGTCAAATGCCTGCGTACCACGAGTAACCACTCTCCGGCTCAGACGAGCCCAGGCCCTTGCCGAAGCCTTTCAGGTTATCCGTCAGGATGAGGCGGTTCATATATTTGAGGCTCTTGTACCCAAGTTGACGAGGAACACGCATTCGAAGAGGTCCGCCAAATGGCACGGGCATTTCAGCGCCATTCATTGCGTAAGCGACCAGAGTTTGAGGGTGCAGTGCGTCGGCCATATCGATGCTTTCCCACCAGTCCGGTTGAATGGAACGGTAGACAACATAGCGCGCTTGGGGCAGCGTTCCCACAAGCGCCAAAACGTGGGACAGAGGCACTCCAATCCATTCGGCAATGTAGGACCAGCCCTCTTCGCATGCCAGGTGAGTGATCTGGCTGCGCCTCGGAAAGCTCTTGATTTCAGCGATCGAAAACGACGCAGGGCGAGCGACCAGGCCAGCAACGGAGAGACGCCAGTTCGCGAAACCGTCTTGCTCAAAGCGATGAAACTCTTCGCCCAGTGGATCGACTCCGTTCGCGAACGGAGTTTTTGAAATCTGGCCCGGCGCGAATTCACGAGCATACGAGTGGCGAGTCAGAACTCGTTGCGCCGCATAAGTCAGCGTTTGGCCCGGCCCATAAATGCCGGCACCGTCGGGCGGGATCAATCCATAGCGCTCCGCAAGCCTGGCGGCCGCGGCGAGTCCCGATGCTCCCGCCGCTAGCAGCCAAGCCGCCTCCCATGAGTTTTCGCCGTGATAACCCGCTCATACATCCTCGGTAGCGATAGCCGCCGCGCACCCGGTAATCATCGCTCGCATGCGGCTTCGGAATCCGGTTACGCAAATCATAACGACGTGGATGACCAGGAAGAGCACAAGCAGCAGGGAGATGAAAAAGTGAATCGTGCGAGCGGATTGCTGGCCCCCCAAGAGACTGACGGCCAGCGGCACGACCGACGCTATAGCGGGAGACATGGCCAAGCCTGTCCATATAGCTAACGGGAAGAGAAGGAAGATGACGAGTAAATACGTAAGCCGCTGTAGCAAGTTATACGCGCCAGGTCCCGTCTCGCTTAACCTACTCAATCGCAGATGCTCAGCGATTGCGTTCGAGAGTGACTGCCACGAGAGCTCGGCGCGACGCGGGATTAAGTTCTGACGGAGATGACCTTTGAGCAATCCGAACGCTATATAAAGGAAGCCGGTGAAGACAACAGCCCAGGCGGCCTGGAAATGCAGAGAGCGGCTCCAGCCGTTCTGGTCGGGCAGCACGTAGCCGTAGCCCGTTGGCACGCTCCTTCTTGAGGCAGGGATCGGTAGTTTGAACAACGGCGGAGTCAGTACGCTGCCGGTTTCACCCCAATAGAAGCGTGGATGGGAGATTAGAATTTCAACTCCACTGATGAGCAACGCCAGGAAGCACAGAGTTGTAATCCAGTGCGTAATGCGAACTACGGCGGGATACCGGGATTCGGCCGTCGTATTCGCCACCGAAGAAAAGCGTGGGAGCCGATACGGAGTCGGCCATTTGGAGAATGGTATCAGTTAAGCGCACCGTTTGTCGTGCGCGTCCAAGCGGGATAGCCGGCGCTCCGGGACACTGCGCGTTGTCACTCGGGCGCTACTGCATCGTTTCTCGCGCATCCCTCCAGAGATCAACATCCCCTTCCTGCGCGAACTGGTCGATGGTTGTTAATTCGTCTCCCGTAAAGTCCAGCCTGTTCATTGCATCCAGAGAGTTGTCGAGCTGCGCCACGGTACGCGCTCCGATGAGCGCAGAAGTCACTCGCGGGTCTCGCAGCGCCCAGGCAATCGCCATCTGCGCCAAACTCTGGCCACGCGCCGCGGCGATTTTGTTCAGTTCGCGCACGTGATGAAGGTTCTTCTCCGTTAACAGCGACTTCCCGAACGAACCTGCCGCCGCCGCTCTTGCCTCTTGGGGCACTCCGTTTACGTACTTGTCCGTCAGGAGCCCCTGCGCCAGAGGAGAAAAAGCGATGCAACCGACGCCCAATTCCTCCAATGTGGCGAGCAGGCCGTCCTCAATCCAACGGTTCAGCATTGAGTAGGAAGGTTGGTGGATGAGCAACGGTACTCCTTCGCCTTTGAGGATCTGCGCTGCCTGCCGCGTCCGCTCAGGACTGTAGGAAGAGATGCCAACGTATAACGCCTTTCCCTGCCGGACAGCTTGCGCCAACGCGCCCATGGTTTCTTCGAGCGGCGTATCGGCCCATGGCCTGTGTGCGTAGAAGATATCCACGTAGTCGAGCTGCATGCGTCGCAAGCTGTCGTCGAGGGACGCCAGCAGATACTTGCGGGATGCTCCGACGCCGTAAGGACCGGGCCACATGTCCCAGCCGGCTTTGGTCGAGATGATGAGTTCGTTTCTGTAGCTGGCGAGATCTTTCTTTAAGACGACTCCGAAATTCTCTTCCGCAGAGCCGTAGGGCGGACCATAGTTGTTCGCCAGGTCGAAGTGGGTCACTCCGCGATCGAAGGCGCGCCGGATCATTGCGCGGCCTGTCTCAAAGACGTCGCTGCCGCCAAAGTTCTGCCACAAACCGAGGGAGATGGGAGGGAGAACCAGTCCTGAACGGCCGCAGCGGCGAAACCGGGCATTCTCATATCGCTGAGGATTCGCGAGGTAAGACATCACGTGATCAAAGTAACATCGCGGCGAGGCACACTGCGCTTCCCGTCCAAGTCTTCCGGGCGAGCTAAGTCGCCGATTCCACCTTGATCGCTCGAGTGGGACAGGACTCCACCGCTTCTTCGATCATCTCCAGCTCCGCATCACTGGCCTCGAACGTGTACTCGGTTCCGTGCGAGGTTCCACTTGCGTCAGCCAGCTCGACGTGAGACTCCTCGCCAATCTGGAACAATTTCGGTTCGATCCCAACGCAAATTGCGGCGAGAATACAGGTATTCGGGTCGATGTGTACGGTGACCTTCGGCATAGACGTGTTCTATCTTGGCACGAGCCTTACTGGCGGCAGCGAGCAACGGAGCAGCTTCGAATGTACGAAGCGGCTCTAATCGTCTTTGCGAACCACCCAGGTCGTCATAGAGCGCTCATTCTGAACCACGGTGGTCTTCAGCGGATCTATCATTCGTCCGCCCAGATCAGCCGTGGCTCGTGTCAGCAGTTCCTCATCCACCAGGTATCGTTCCGAACCGTCAGGCAACAGAAATCGCCGGCCTGCGATGCGCAACACACGCCCCTCCAAACCGATTGACGACGCCAAGCGACAGAACAATAATCCTCCGGGCTTCAGCACTCGCCAGGTGCCGGCCAGCATGTCCCGAAAATGATCGTCATTCTCTGCAAAGTGGAGAACGGCGCTACTGATGACGAAATCCGCAAAGGCGTCGGGGAACGACATGGACTCGAGAGCCTCGGTCCGGAAATTACCCGACGGGAGATCGGGCGCCAGAACTGCAGCCAAGCGACGCACATCTTCTACGTTCCTGGCATCGCGATCGACTCCAAACACCTCGTAGCCGCAGCGTAAGAAATAAACCAGGTTCCGGCCCGAACCACAACCCGCATCGAAAATGCGCATACCCGGTGCGACACGTCCACGCGCGAGCTGATCGAACAGATAGATGTCGATTTCTCCGAATTGCATTTGAATTTCAGTCATGGCCATCTCACGATGCTACGGAATCTCATGTACTCTGTCGGATAGTGAAAATCTGCCAGACCGTGATAACTCGCATTGCGTGGACGGCTGCTACCGTGCTGATTTCGGCGTCTTCCGCCGATGCGCGCCTTACGCGTTTCGTGGTCGAACAACGGACAGAAGCGGGCGGTTTCGAAACTCTGGCCGGCCACTTCTCCGGTGAACTTAATCCAGGAGATCCGCACAACAAAATCATCACAGATATACGATTTGCGCCCCGGAATGCTCGCGGCATGGTGGAGTATGTCGCGACGTTCGGGATGACCAAGCCAATTGATATGTCACGGTCGAATGGCGTATTGCTGTACAGCGTGCCCAACCGCGGCAATGGCGCGGCTGAGCCCTTGAACGATTTTGTGACTGTCGTCAGCGGGTGGCAGGGGGATGTTGAGCCTCGGCCGGGCATTCAAACGATTAAAGTTCCCGTTGCGAAGAACACGGATGGAACGCCATTAACGGGACCGGTAATCGAACGATTTATCAATGTTCATGCGGGGTCCACTGTTTCTCTTGACACCGCGGCCTACACCGCACTCCGTTACCAGCATCCGCTCACACTCGATACGTCTAAGGCTTCTTTGATGAAAAGAGCAACGCGGGGAGGCGGATCAGAACCCGTCAAAAGTGTCGATTGGGCGTTTGCGGATTGTTCGGCCAAGCCCTTCCCCGGTACTCCGGATCAAACCAAGATATGTGCGAGGGATGGCTTCGATCCGGCGGCTGAATATACGCTTGTGTTCACTGCGAAAGATCCTCTGGTGCTTGGGATCGGGTATGCAGCAACGCGCGATCTCATCGCCTTTCTTCGGTATTCGGGGAAAGACGACAGCGGCGCTCCTAATCCGGTGGCCAATCAGATGAAGTGGGCGATCGGCCGCGGGAATTCCCAATCAGGCAATTTCATCAGAAGCTTCATTCATCTGGGCTTCAATCAGGACGAAGCCGAACGCATCGTTTGGGATGGGGTTAATCCGCACATTGCTGCCCGTCAACTCGCGTTGAATTTCCGTTTTGCTGTACCCGGCGGTGCTGCGGGTCCGAACGAACCTGGTAGCGATGGCGTTCTCTGGTGGAGCGATTATCAGGATAAAGTCCGCCATCGTCCGACAGCAGGGCTGCTGGATCGTTGCCGCGCGACACACACCTGTCCGAAGATATTCGAGACGTTTGGCGGGCTGGAATTCTGGTACTTGCGAGAATCACCGAACCTGGTCGGCACCGATGCGAAGGCAGACATTCCCCTGCCGTCGAACGTGCGACGTTATTTTCTACCGGCTACTACGCACGGGGGCGGCAAGGGTGGATTCAGTGCGGCGACTCCCAGCGCGCCGAGTGGTTGTGTGCTTCCGGCGAATCCGAATCCGGAGACAGACACCATGCGGGCATTGCTCGCCGATCTCGTTGATTGGGTAACAAAAGGCATCGAGCCGCCACCGAGTGCCTATCCGCAATTGAGCAAGGGGCAACTTGTACCTCCAACAAAGGCGGCCATGGGCTTCCCCACTATTCCGAATGTGCCCTCGCCGGACGGATTGGTGAACCCGGTATTTGATTATGACTTCGGCCCTGAGTTCAACTACAACGATCTGTCGGGTGTGATCACGAAGGAACCGCCGCTGACCAGGCAGTCTCTTCCAACATTGGTTCCGAAAGTGGATTCGGACGGCATGGATGTTGGAGGCGTACCTTCCCCGCTACGCCAGGCGCCGCTTGGAACTTATCTTGGGTGGAACGTGACGGCAAGCGGATTCGACAAAGGTACGCAATGCACACTGAACGGTGGCTACGTTCCTTTCGCGAGAACCAAGGCTGAACGGGTTGCTTCGGGCGACCCCCGGGCCTCGCTAGAAGAGCGTTACGGAAATCACGCCGGTTATGTGGCGGCGGTTAAGACTGCCGTTACGAAGGCGGTTCGTGAGAGAGTCCTATTGCAGCGAGATGCGGAACGCCTGCTGACCGAAGCAGAAGCAAGCGACGTGCTCAGGTGAAGAGTTGAATGCGCGTTTCAGTCCATCAACTTTTTCGTCAAGTAGACGAAGCGTAAGGCGCTGGTCTGGGCCCGTTGTTTCATGTCCGCTCCAGCACCGTGGCCGCCTTCCGTGATCTCTTCATAGAAGAACGGCTTCTTGAATTCTGCCATCTTGGCAGCGAATTTCCGAGCGTGTACCGGGCCGACGCGATCATCTTTCGTGGTCGTAAAGATTAAGGGTTCCGGGTATTTGACGTTCGGTTTGAGTTGATTGTAGGGAGAGATGGAAGCGAGAAATGCACGTTGTTCCGGGTTCGCGACGGAGCCATACTCGGCTACCCAGGAAGCTCCGGCGGCAATCTGCTCAAAGCGAAGCATATCGAGCAAAGGGATGTTGATGATGACGGCATTCCACAGCTCAGGATGCTGGGTCATTTCTACGCCCATGAGCAATCCACCGTTAGAAGCGCCCATAATTCCGAGACGCCGTGGAGACGTAATCCCGCGCTTGATGAGATCCTGAGCCACGGCTGCGAAGTCGTCATAGATACGCTGGCGATGAGTTTTCAGGCCAGCTTCATGCCAAGCGGGCCCAAATTCACCTCCTCCGCGGATGTTCGCTAAAACGTAGACGCCTCCGCGCTCGAGCCAGAGCTTCCCGACAACGGCGTCATACGCTGGAGTGCTCGAGATTTGAAAGCCGCCGTACGCGGTGAGGAGAGTTGGATTGGACCCGTCGTACTTCAGGTCTTTTCGCCGGACAACAAAATAAGGAACCTTTGTTCCGTCCTTTGAGACAGCTTGTAACTGCTCGACCGTCTGGTGAGAACTGTCGAATTGCGGCGGCAACGTCTTGGATTTCGATAACGTATGCGCCTGGGCATCGCCGAACCAGAGAGACTGGGGCTCCAGAAAGCTATCCAGAGCGAGGAAGAACCGGTCATCCGACCAGTTGGTGCTTACGATTCTGATGGCGCGGTTGTCCGGAACATCGAGTTTCTGCCGCGACCAAGCGTCCTTCGAATCCGGCGCGAAACTATAGGCCCGACCCTGAACATTCTGCAGAGTGGTCAAGACCAGACGGTTCTTAGTAAGTTGAACAGCTTCCGCGAATTCAGTCGAGCTTGGCGAAAACACAAGGACAGGCCGCAAGTGCAGAGGATCCCGTTCTGTCTCGGCTAAGTCGAGGGCAATGACCGAGCCTTTCACTACATTCATGGCGGAGCCTCCGCCTGAGTTCCAGTCCTCTTCGACCGTGACGATGATACGCCCTTTCAGTAAACCGTCGATCTCTGCCTTTGCAGGCAGGGCCAATCGTTTGAGATGGCCGTTCATCCAGATGGAGAACTCCGACTCGAAGAAACTCAGGTTGCGCGTTATGTAAGTGAGTTGGTTGCCATCTCCATCGTGTACAACAGTGGCAAAGCCGGCCTCATCTTTCGCTGAGCCTCTGTAAATCTCTTTGGCCTGTTCCAGCGGTTGACCGCGTTTCCACAGTTTCACGATGAAGGGATATCCGGACGTGGTCATAGACCCGGGACCCCAATCGCGCAGAACCAGCAACGTATCTTTATCAACCCAGGCGAACGATTGCTTAGACCGAGGCAGAATGAATCCGTTTGGAACGAACTTGCCGGTTCGCAGATTGAATTCGCGTACCGTTACGGCGTCCTCGCCGCCGGCCGAGAGCCCCACCATGCACAGCTCATTACCCGGATAGAGACACACTAAGCCATGGGACACCCACTTCTGCCCATCCTGCTTCGATAGAGCATCGTAGTCGAGCAACGTCTGCCAATGGGGCGCGGCCGTCAAGTAGTCGTTGATCGTTGTGCGGCGGAGGATACCTTGAACATGCTGTACGTCTTGCCAGAAATTGAAGACGTCGCTGCCCTTTAGGTTCGGCATCGGCAGGCGCTGCGGCGACTCGAGCAATTTGAGAGCATCCGCTTCAAGCCGGGCGTAGACAGGATCGCTCTTCAGGACTTTCTCCGAGCGTTCATTTTCTGCCTTCACCCAAGCCATCGAGCGCTCGCCGTGAACGTCTTCGAGCCACTTGTATTTATCTTCCCCTTCGGCCCTGGTTTGCGCCCAGGTGCAGACTTGGGCTGCCGTGATCGCAGTGAAAAGGAACACTACCAGACGTGATTTCGCTCGAGCCGACATGCCCATCCTCCGTTGCAGTCCCACGTTTCGCGGGTGCAAATCAGTCTAACTCAGCAATCGGTGACGAGCTGGAAATTACGGTGGGATGAAACTCGAACGAGGCATTGGCGCTTGACACATCAGTCGGATTCCGATATAACGAAATCCGATGGTTAAGCCGGATCTGGATCGTTTCCTGCCGTTACCGACGGCTGCCTTGCATATTTTGCTTTCCCTTGCGGCGGAGGATCGCCACGGGTACGGCATTATGCAGGAAATCGCTCAGCAGTCTGGCGGACGCTATAAGCTTGGGCCCGGCACTCTGTATGACAATCTGCAGAAATTGACGGCAGACCGGTTGGTGGAAGAGTGCGAAAACACGGCGAGCGGCGCGGAATCCCGGCGCCGGTATTATAGGCTCACGAAGCTGGGTCGCCAGACGCTGGCAGCCGAGATCAGCCGCCTGGAAGACGCGATCCGAGTGGCGAAACCGCATCTTGGGGTTAGGATGCATGCTGCAAAATGACGCGAAAAGTTCTATCGCGTCTTGCTATCGCTTCACCCGGCCGAATTCAGAGACCGGTACGGAGAAGAGTTCCTGTGGATCTTCGATCTTAAGAATGCCGAAGGGGCCGGCGGGGCCGCGCTGCTCTGCGATTGCTTCGCTTCGCTCGCCAGACAGCGGCTTCTCCGTTCAGATGTTTGGAAATTTGGAGTCAGTTTGCTGATCAACGGCCTCGTCTTTCACAAGATGATCTGGTTCTCGTTGGGACTCGATCATTTATTCCGATCCCTTCGCTAAGGAGCCGACATGCTTGAGCTTCGCAATGTGTCGAAATACTTCTCCGGGATTCCGGCTGTGGAGAAGGTTAGCTTTGCCGTGCGTTCCGGCGAAGTGACCGGATACCTCGGGCCTAATGGTTCGGGCAAATCGACGACGTTTAAGATGATCACCGGATTATTGAAGCCTACGGACGGAACGATCCTCTTCGGCGGCGAAGCGATTGAAAATCATGCGATCGCTTATAAACAGAGGCTCGGTTACGTTCCTGAAGAGCCTTATCTCTATTCCCACCTCACGGGACTCGAATATCTGACGATGGTGGCGCAGTTGCGGAATCTTCCGGAGAGACACTCGCGCGAGAAGATCGCTGGATTTCTGCGGCTTTTCTCGCTTTACGGCGATCGGGATGTGGCGATCTCGTCTTATTCGAAAGGCATGCGGCAAAAAGTCTTGCTCTCAGCGGCGCTTCTGCACAATCCCGATCTCATTCTGCTAGACGAACCTTTCTCGGGCCTGGACGTCACTTCAGCTCTGGTTATTCGCCAGCTCATAACGGATCTCGCCGCACGCGGAAAAGCTGTACTCTTCAGCTCGCACGAATTGGAGATCGTGGAGCGTATCTGTTCTCACGTGTTGATTCTTCACCGGGGCAAGATTGTGGCCGATGACTCGATTGGCAGGCTGCGAACGCTGATGAAGCTGCCAACACTTGAAGACATATTTTCGCAACTCGCAGTCGATCGGGATACGGCGGCGATCTCCCGCGAGATTACTGAGCTAGTACTCAGTTAAGCCTCGCTGTCGACCTAGCATGCAGAGAATCCAGTTCCGGCGACTCTATCGTGAGTTCCTCTTCCGAACCATCGATTTAGAACTGCTGGCTCCTCAGGGGAACATGAGCAAGCTGCTGGGTCAGTTTGCAACTCTACTCCTGCTGTTCAGCTTCTGGGTCCTGCTTCCGGCTGTGCTGCTGACAGACGGGCCGCCGTCAGAAATGACCCTTCTGGCCACTTTGACAACAGAGCACCTGCTGATTGCGACGACCATGCTGGTGACCGGCATTTTTGCGGTGTTGAGTTGGGAGACCATGTTCCCGGACCGGCGCGACGTGATGATTCTTGCTCCTCTGCCGATACGGACACCTGTGATGTTTGCGGCGAAGATAGCCGCCGTTATCACTGCCTTAAGTATCACGGTGTTCTGCCTGGACCTGATTCCCGGCCTTGTTGCTCCCTTTACATTTTCGAGTGCCCCGGCTGTACCCGACCCTCAGTACAGCCCGGCCCTTCCGCCCGTTCCCGTTGAGAATCTGCAATCCGTCCTGGACCACGACATGGCAGCGCAGAGAGACTCCGCGACGGGCCAGCTTGCTCTGGGACGAGATGCCGGCATTAGCGTTGGCGTCTTGCAGAGAGGCGTTCGGCGAGTGTTTACGTACGGTACTGCGCAGGCCGACTCTATCTTTGAAATTGGCTCTATCAGCAAAACCTTCACCGGGCTGCTGCTTGCTCGGGCTGTGAATGAAGGGCGAGTCAGCCTGCGAGAGCCCGTGCGCGAGTTGCTGCCGCAAGGTACAGTCGCGAAGCCGGCGGGCGATGAGATTACGTTGCTGGATCTGGCAACGCAACACTCCGGGTTACCGCGCATGCCGGACAATTTTCAACCGTCCGATCGCGCTAACCCGTATGCGGATTACCGTGCTGCGAATTTATATGCGTACATATCGCAACGAGGCGTCTCGAAGGCGAAGCATCCAAATTACTTGTACAGCAATCTGGGCTTTGGCCTGTTAGGGCAAGCTTTGGCGGAACGGGCCGGAACGACTTACGCCCATCTTCTGAAAAAAGAGATTACAGGGCCGCTCGAAATGAGGGACACGATCATTTCGCCTTCGGCTGAACAGTGGGAGCGTTTCATTCAGGGGCACAGCGGCGCCGGGCAGCACAAGCCGGTTCATGTCTGGGACCTTGATGCTTTGGCTGGGGCAGGAGCGATCCGCTCGACCGCGGGCGACATGCTTACGTATCTGGACGCCCAGCTTCATCCGGAGAAGTATCCGGCAATCGCAGCCGCACTTAAAGAGACTCACCGGATTCGGGACGAAACGGGGCCGGGACACAGCATCTCGCTAGCGTGGCAGTTTGACAAGAAGTCCAGGATATTCGAACATGGGGGCGCAACCGCGGGCTACACGAGCTATGCGTTCTTTCGTCCCGAAGACGATTACGCCGCAATCGTGCTGATCAATACCGGACCTAATCTCGCGCTGCCCGCTGAAGAGTTGGGTAATCACATTCGGCAACGGTTGGCAGGCGAGCCTGCTATTTTCCTGGCGAAACGCCTCGTGCCCCGGCAAACCGGATTGTTCACCGTCATCCGAGCGTTCTTTGCGTATTGGATAACTCTCTTCGCTGCCGGCGCATTCGTTCTCTGTTCCGTCTTAACCGTGCAAGGCTTGGCCCAATTACTCCCGCGACAAGCCTTTCTGCGAGTTTCATCCGTCCTGCAGATCGCATTTTTCTGTGCCTTACTAATGGCGTACTTTCTGCAGCCGCCATTTGCCGGGCTGGAAAACTTAGCGGATCAACAGGACCATTTGGCTCTGGTCCCGTCGTATTGGTTCCTCGCGCTATTTCAGGAATTAAATGGCCCTCTGCCGGCTGTGTTCGCACCTCTCGCACAACATGCCGTGGGTGGGACTTGCGATCTCGATGGCCGGAACTGCCGTCGCTTACGCCATCTGTTATTTACGGACCATTCGCAAGATCGCTGAGCAACCTGACATTCTGCCCGCTTCCCGCCGATTAGCAGAGGCTACCGCGATTGGGAAGTGCTCTCGAGACGGCGGTGGCACATTTCGCTGTTCGAACGCTGTTTCGAAGCCGGCAGCACCGGGTGGTCTTGAGTTTTTATCTGGGCATCTCGCTGGGACTGGCGTTCTTCATTTCAAAAGCTCCGTTCTTGCGCGACCACAACCAAACGGGCAAATCCCTTCTTGTCTTGAGCTTTCTCCTGATGTACGCAGCCATCGTTGGCGTTCGTGCGGTGTTCTCGTTGCCCCTGGAACTGCGGGCGAATTGGATCTTCCAGATTGTGCCGCCTCCAAACGCGGTCGAATGTCTGAGGGCCACCCGGCGCGTGATCTATGGATTGGCGCTGCTGCCGGTTATGGGAGTGATGAGCGCATTGACGCTTTGGCAGTGGGAATGGCGAGCTGCGGGCCTCCACCTTCTGCTCCTTTTCCTTTTCGGCTTGATTGTTTGCGAATTCGCACTCAGGCGCTACCCGAGAATTCCGTTCACTTGCTCCTACCTGCCCGGCAAATCGAGCTTTCACATGGCGGCCCTCGTTTTTATCACGGTTGCGTCCCGTTTGAACCAAACGGCTGAGTGGGAGCGGAATGCGCTCGCAAATCCCGGATATTGCGCTCTTGCCGTGTGCCTCGCCGCTGCATTGTTTGGCGTTCTGCGGTGGCGGAACGCGGCTGGAGCGCGATGGAACAAAAGTGGGGCGCAGTTCGAAGATCAGATGGAGCCGGCAGTCCTGGTATTGGGCCTTTCTCCCGACGGTGTTCCCGCCGCTAATCTTGCCGGTGTCCGTCCCGCCATTCGTTTCTGATATTTATCCATTGATGAAGAAGACGATTCAGCTTGTTGCATTCGTGGCAGCGGTCGCGATGACCGCGAGATCTCAGAATCTCTCAGCGCATTGGGAAGAACTGACGGCGGAGGATTTCGTGAAGGCCCTTGATCAGGCGAAAGGAGTGTGCCTTCTGCCTTTCGGGATCATCGAAAAGCACGGACCTTCCGGGCCGATGGGGACCGATCTGATGAATGTCCGATACGCGGCGTTCGAGGCGGTTAAGAACGAATACGCGATTGTTTTCCCCGAATACTACTTTGGTCAGATCTTCGAGGCGAAGCACCAACCGGGAACGATTGCTTACAGCACGCACCTGCAACTCGAATTGCTGGGGGAGACGACCGCCGAAATGGCGCGTAACGGCTGCAAGAAGGTGGTCATAGTCAGCGGCCATGGAGGGAACACGAATCTGATCAATTTCTTTGTGCAGACGACCCTCGAGACGCCGAAGGATTACGTCGTCTATGCCATTACAAATCAGAGTCCCGCGGGGATAGCGCCGGTGCGGGGAACGCAGGCGTCGCGGCCGGGCGTGGATGGACATGCGGGAGAGTCGGAGATTGCAAGCGTGATGGCGCACAGACCCGACCTTGTGCATACCGAGCGAGCATCGGAGCAGTCTGGCCGCGACCTGAACCGGTTGGATCTGCCTTCGAATGTATCGACCGGGATCTGGTGGTACGCCAGGTTTCCCAACCATTACCAGGGTGATGCGGCCGGCGCCACTGCGGAACGCGGACGTGCGCTGACCGAGCAGCGGGCGGAGGGGATTTCTGCGGCCATTCGCGCGATCAAATCAGATCAGGTTGCTCCACGCCTGCAGAAGGAATTCTTCGATCAGTCCGGCAAGCCTATCGCAACGAAACAATAGCGCGCGGTGAGTTCCCGGTGACCTCGAGCGCCAGGGTCATCTCCAAAGAAAGCGATCCTGGCCTCCTGCCCCGGTTGCCAAATGCCGTCGGATCTCGGGGCGGTGAGCGTCTGGTCAGGCGAGCTTGGCGCGGAAGATCTGCGTAACCTTACTAACGAATCCTTGAGACGCTCCTATATCATCTGGATAGACATAACTGGATGGCTCAATCACGTTTGCATGAGATCGTTCGACAACATGAGAAGGATTTGCTTGCGGATTGGGTTCGCCAGCAAATCGTGGCGCTCGGCTCCCGCCGCGATCGCCTGTCCGAATCTCAACTCCGCACTGGTTCAGAGGAGTTCCTTTCCGCGCTGACGGAAGGGCTAGCTTCGGGCGGCGGCCCGGATATCAACGGCGCTGCCTGGCAGCGTACGCGCGACTATCTGTCCGGATTTAGCCGGCAACGTGTGGTGCAGGGCTTTTCGCCATCTGAGACTGCCACGTTTGTCTTTTCCTTTAAGCAGCCTTTGTTCAATCGCTTGCGCGAGGAATACGGCAATGATGCCGGCGGACTGGCGACGGACATCCTGCTGAGTACCGAGATACTCGACAAGCTCGGGCTTTTTACAACGGAGGTGTACCAGAAGAGCCGGGAGGAGGTAATCTCGCGGCAGCAGCAGGAGATGCTGGAGCTTTCGACGCCGGTTGTGGAGCTTTGGAACGGATTGCTCGCGCTCCCGCTGATCGGCACCTTAGACAGCGCAAGAACGCAGATCGTGATGCAGAATCTGCTGGAAGCGATTGTCGATAAGAACGCGACGATCGCGATCATCGACATCACCGGTGTTCCGACAGTGGACACGCTGGTTGCGCAGCACCTGCTAAAGACGGTGGCAGCGGCGCGTCTGATGGGAGCCGAGTGCATCATCAGCGGCATCCGCCCGCAGATTGCGCAGACGATCATTCACCTGGGCGTCGACCTGAGCGGCGTGATTACGAAGGCGACCCTGTCGGATGCTTTCCAACTCGCCTTGCGCAAGAGAAGTCTTGCGATTGCGCCTGCAATCAGATAACACGCGGCATCTATGGAGCGCATACCTATTCTCAAGATGGGCACGTTCCTGCTGGTCAGCATCCAGGTGGACATGCATGACCAGTTGGCAATGGCGCTGCAAGACGATCTGACCGAGCGTATCGTGAGTGCACACGCAAATGGAGTGCTGATTGACATATCGGCGCTCGACATTGTGGATTCGTTTATCGGCCGAATGCTGAGCAACATCGCCGGGATGGCGCACGTGCTCGATGCGGAAACCGTGGTCGTCGGCATGCGGCCTTCGGTGGCCATCACGCTGGTGGAACTGGGCTTGTCGTTGCCCGGTATCCGAACGGCACTGGACATCGAACGCGGGATGGAGCTTCTGCGGCACTCAGCAACAACGGACGGAGCCGGCAATTTCAGCGATGGTTCTGAAGACGCTTGAGCTTCCGGTGACGGCCCAGGAGGATATCGTTGCCGTCCGCCAGGCTGTTCGATCGTTTGCTGTCGAGGCGGGCCTGAGCATTGTCGAGCAGACAAAAATTGTCACGGCGGCAAGCGAACTCGCACGTAACACGGTGATCTATGGTGGCGGCGGAACCGCACGCATCGAGATCCTGGACGAAGTCACGCGGCGCGGCGTCCGGTTGCAGTTTCAGGACGAGGGAGCCGGAATTCCGGACATCGAACTCGCGCTGAGGGACGGCTATACGACCGGGGGTGGATTGGGGCTCGGGCTGGGTGGAGCCCGGCGCCTGGCGGGTGAATTTTCCATTGACTCAGCGCCGGGCAAGGGCACGCGCATCACGATCGCGACCTGGAAGGTACAGCGTTGAGCCAGGTCTTTCCGGTGGAGGAGCCCAGTCGAGTCTCGGAGGTGCGGCGCTCGGCCCAGACAATGGCTCGCGAGCAAGGCATGGACGAGACGATGTGCGGCAGAGTCGCGGTCATTGCCACGGAATTGTGCACCAATCTGCTCAAACATGCTTCGGAGGGCGAAGTTTTTCTTTCGGAGCTGACGGGCTCGGCGGAACCGGGGATTGAATTGATTGCCCTTGATCGTGGGCCGGGGATGGCGGACGTTTCGGCGTGCGTCGCCGATGGCTTTTCCACGTCGCAAACGGCGGGCACGGGACTCGGAGCTGTTGCGCGCCTTTCGCAAACGCTCGATATCTATTCACAACCGGCGCTCGGCACGGTGGTTGTAGCGCAGATTGGCGGAAGCGCAGGTAGCGCGCATTTCGATGTTGGAGGAATCGTGAAGCCAATGCACGGAGAAGACGTTTCCGGCGACGCATGGGCTTACCGAGAGCAGGACGGGAAATTAACGGTGATCGTCGCCGACGGTTTGGGACACGGCATTATGGCCGCTCGTGCCTCGGCCGAAGCCGTTGCTGCGTTTCGCGGCCGCCCGCGACTTATCTCCAAAGGCCGTGCTCGATACCGTGCATCGTGCATTGCGGAGCACGCGGGGCGCGGCCGTTGCGGTTCTGAGTGTGGACTTCGCGGACGGCGCCATCCAATTTGCGGGTCTTGGCAATATCGGGGCTGTTATCAGCAGCGCAGAGAAGCCGCGCTCCATGGTTTCTCATTCCGGTACTGCGGGATACGGCACTCCGAGGATGCAGGAGTTCTCGTATCAAATGCCCGACGGGGCACTGGCTGTGATGCACTCGGACGGCCTGACAACCAGTTGGACACTGGATACTTTCCCGGGCATCCGCGAACACAACGCGTCCACCATAGCGGCTACGCTTTACCGGCAGGCGAGCCGCAATCGCGATGATACGTGCGTGGTGGTAATCAGACCGAGACGGGACGCGGTATGAACATCCCTTCGCAAAACCGAACCGGTCTCTTGTCCGTCGTGATCCGGCAGGAGCAGGACATCGTTCAGGCTCGGCAACGTGCACGGCAGATTGCATCACTGCTGCAGTTCCCGCAGCAGGACCAGGCGCGCGTCGCGACGGCAGTATCTGAGATTGCCCGGAACGCCTATCAGTACGGACGTGGAGGACGGGTGGAATTTTCGCTCGACCTGTCCGCAACGCCGCGCATGCTCTGGATTCTGATTTCGGATAGCGGTCCAGGCATCGCCGACCTCGACGCTGTGCTTGCCGGGACCTACCAATCGTCCACCGGCATGGGCCTTGGCATTAGCGGCAGCCGTCGCCTGGTGGACGAGTTCAGCATCACCTCCGAGCGCGGCAAGGGGACCGACGTCTGGCTTGGCAAAGCGATACCGGCAGCGAGCGGCATCGACTCGAATGGAATCGCCCAGCTCTGTCTCATCTTGTCCCAGAACAGGACTGCCGGTCCAGACCAAGAGGTTGAGCAGCAAAGTAAAGAGCTTTTCCTTGCTCTGGACGCCTTACGCACCCGGGAAACGGAAGTCGAGCGGCGGAAGCAGGAACTTGTCCGACTGAGTCTGGAGCTTGAAGAAACCAATCGCGGCGTGGTCGCACTGTATGCGGAACTGGATGACAAGGCAGCGGCTCTCCGACACGCGGACGAGATGCGGGCCCGGTTCCTGTCGCATGTGAGCCACGAGTTCCGTACGCCGGTCAGTTCGGTCCTGGCACTTACGCGGCTGCTGCTCCAGCGAGTGGACGGCGATCTGACAAGCGAACAGGAGAAACAGGTCAGCTACATACGGGACGCCGCGCAGCAATTGGCCGACATGGTGAACGACCTTCTCGATCTCGCTAAGGTGGATGCGGGAAAGACTGAAGTCCGCATTGCCGAAATCGATGTCGCACAGTTCCTCCGTTCCATTCGCGCTCTGATGCGGCCGCTGATAACCCAGGAGAATGTGGCCCTGGTATTCGAGGACCCCGAAACCGATCTCTCCGTGGACACGGATGAAGGTAAATTGGGTCAGATTATCCGCAACCTGATTTCGAATGCCCTGAAGTTCACGCCGCAAGGGGAGGTGCGTGTGAGCGCGCACCTGACTGGCGGAGGCGACACGGTGCAATTTTCCGTAAAAGACAGCGGTATCGGCATTGCGAAGGAACACCAGGAGCAGATCTTCCTGGAGTTCGCTCAAATCGACAGCCCCTTGCAGCGCCGGGTCAAAGGAACCGGCCTGGGTCTGCCATTATCGCGGCGTCTTGCGAATCTGCTTGGTGGGTCGTTAACCGTTGCGAGCGAAGTAGGCGTCGGCTCCACATTTACACTCACTTTGCCAACCCGTGTGCCTGGAACCGAGAGGGCAGTCCGATTGGAAGGGCAGACAGCGTTCATCCCGGAGGGACGTTCTGTTCTAGTCGTCGACGACGATTCGACCTCACGATACCTGATGCGGCAATTGTTCCGTGGCACCTGTTACGAGGTGATTGAATCCGAGGGTGGAGATGCGGCCGAGCGGGCACGCTTTGACCGCCCGGCTCTGATTGTGCTCGATCTGGTAATGCCTGACCGCACGGGCTTCGACGTGCTGAACGAACTGAAGTCGCACGAGTCGACGAGAGATATTCCCGTTGTCATTCACACCTCGAAGGCGTTGAACGAAGGAGATTATGCCTCGCTCGGCGGACGCCACCTGGCCGTGTTACCGAAGGGCGTCTCTGAACGCCTGCCAGCGTTGCTGGCAATACGGTCTGTTCTAGAAGATCATTCTTTATTCGCGGGAGAACCTGAATTCAAGAAGGCGCCACAGGTATGAACGGTAACGAATGCTGGTAAGCGGAGCAGTGATCCTGAATGTCGATGACAATGAGCCTGGCCGTTACGCCAAGTCCCGGATCCTGACTCGCGCCGGGTTTAAGGTCTACGATGCCGGCACAGGCGCCGAGGCGCTGGAGCTGGCGGAGCGGTACACGCCGGATCTTGTGTTGCTCGACGTCAATCTGCCCGATGTGAACGGGATTGAAGTATGCCGCCGGTTAAAGACCTCCCCGGAAAGCGCGACGATCATGGTCCTGCAGATTTCCGCTCATGCCGTCACGGCTCCGCAGGCCACGGCTGCGTTGAACAGCGGAGCCGATTGTTATCTCACCGAGCCGGTCGATGCGGATGTCCTGGTTGCAACGGTAAATGCCTTGCTGCGCTTGCGGCGCGCCGAGCGTGACCTTGCGGCGGCGAATGCGGAACTGCTCCGGTCGAATGATGATCTCCGGCGATTTGCACTGGTGGCAAGCCACGATCTCCAGGAACCGTTGCGCAGCGTGCTCAGCTTTGCGAGCCTTCTCGAAAGAAGCGCCGCCGGGCGGCTCAGCGAGGACGAAGACACCTACATCTCGGCGATCGTGGAGGGCGGCCGCCGCATGCGTACGCTCATAGACGATTTACTGACTTACTCACAAATGAACGAGATTCCACGGCAATCGCGCCGGGTGGATCTCGGGGAAGTGTTCGGCTGGGTTGTCGAGAACCTGCGGCAACAGATAGAGGATTCGAAGGCAATCATCACTTCAGATGAGCTGCCGGCTATTACCGGGGACGAAGGCCAGTTCCGTCATTTAATACAGAATCTGATCGGCAATGCCATCAAATACCGCCGCCTGGACGTGCCTGTTGAGGTGCATATATCGGCAGAAAAGAACCACCGCCAATGGATCGTTGCCGTGCGTGACAACGGAATCGGCATAAAACCGGAATACCGCGAAGCCATTTTCACGCCCTTCAAACGCTTACACGGACGCGAAATCCCCGGAACAGGAATCGGACTCGCGGTATGCCGGCGTGTTGTGGATGCCCACGGCGGCCGGATCTGGGTGGACGCGAATCCCGCCGGCGGCTCCATCTTCCGCTTTACGTTGCCGGTCATCGAGTAGGGTAGAGCGGGTCGCGTCGGAACGATCGGCGGGCCTCCGAAAGCAAGTAGTTATATGATCTGAGGCGATAGTTCTGCACCTAAAGGTGTAAGGAGTCGTCCAAGTTGTCACCATTCCAATCCCTGCGCCGCCGCGACGCGTTTGCTGCCGCTTCCTCGGCTGTCGGCCTGAGTGCGCTGTCGGCCGAAGCTCTCGCCGCCCAGCAACAGCAGGACCGCAATGCTCCAGTTCCTGCGAAAGATAATCTCAAGATCACCAAGCTTGAGACGATTCTGGTAAAGCCGCGCTGGTTGTTCCTGAAGATCCATACCAACGCCGGGATCGTTGGCTTGGGCGAACCGATTACCGAGGGCCGCGCGTTGACGTGCGCCGAGGCTGTAAAGGAAATCGAACCCTACCTGGTGGGTAAGGATCCGCGACCGGTCGCGAAGCACTGGCAGGCGATTTATCGGCATGCCTTTTACCGGGGCGGCCCCATTCTCACAAGCGCCCTAAGCGGTATCGACCAGGCTCTGTGGGACATCAAGGGAAAGGCTCTCGGCGTACCCGTCTACGAGTTGCTGGGCGGACCCACACGAGATCGCGTTCGGGTGTACGCTCACGCGAGCCAGCCAGACCAGATGAAGACTCTCCAGGGCCAGGGCTTCACTGCTTTCAAAGCTGGCGTTGCAAAGCGAAAGCCACGTGGCAATCGATACATTTTCACCGAAGGGGATGTGGAGTATGCGGCGGAAGTCTTCGCGGATCTTCGACGGGCGATGGGCAAAGAGGTAGATATCGCAATTGACTTCCATGGAGCCATCAGCCCGGCGACAGCAAAGTTGCTGATCAAGGCGTACGAGCCCTACTACCCGATGTTCATCGAGGAGCCTTGCCAGGCGCAGAACCACGATGTTATGGCGGAGATCGCTCGCGGCACGCATCTGCCGATTGCGACCGGCGAACGGGTGTTCACAAAATGGGGCTTTCGCGAAGTCCTCGAGAAAAAAGCCGCTACGGTTCTGCAACCGGACATGTGCCACGCCGGCGGTATCACCGAAGTGCGACTCATTGCGGGTATGGCAGAGGCTTACTATGCAGACGTCGCGCCACACAACCCGCTCGGGCCCATCTCGCTTGCGGCGGGCGTTCAAATGGCATGCAGCATTCCCAACTTCCTTTGCCAGGAACAGGTGTCGCTGGGCGAAGGCTACATCAAGAATCCGTTCAAGGTTCGCGATGGATTCCTGGAAGTGCCCAAAGGACCGGGGCTCGGTATCGAGCTAGACGAGCAAGCGATGGCCGATAAGATCGGGCACGATTGGCGTAACCAGGAATCATACGATCCGGAAGACGATTCGGTGGTGGATTGGTAAGCGGGGATCGATTGAAGGGCATGCGATGAAAAACTTACTAACAACCTGTCTTTGGGCAATCCTCTCCATTGCGCCTGTTTATGCGCAAGTTGCGACGGCCGAGTTGAGCGGCGCCGTTCTCGATCCTTCGGGCGCAGCAGTCGCTAATGCCAAGGTGACTGCACTTGCCACGGCCACGAACCAGTCTCACGAAACGGTCACGTCTTCAAGCGGAAGCTACGTCTTAACGCTGCTGCCGCCGGGTGATTACCGGATCGACGTCGAGGCGCCGGGATTCAAGAAGCTTGAACAGACCGGAATTACTCTGCAAATCAATCAACAAGCGGAAGTAAACCTGACGCTTCAAATCGGCGATGTGTCGCAGATTGCTCAGGTCACGGGCCAGGCGCCCTTGCTGGAAACGGAATCGTCGTCCATGGGGGCGGTGGTGAACCAGCGCCTGACGAACGAACTGCCGTTGAACGGGCGTAACTTCATCCAGCTTGCCACGCTCAGCCCGGGCGTGAACGGCGTAGGGTATTCGGCAAGCGGCACCATCATGAGCGGAACGCGCCCCGATGACCGGCGCCCCGGAACGGAGATTTTCGCAAACGGAAACCGCGAAGGGTCCAACAATTTTCTTTACGATGGCGTAGACGACAACGAACGCTTGACGCTTTCGATCGTGTTGCGTCCGGCTGTTGAAGCAGTACGGGAATTCAAGATTCAGACAAATTTATACAGTGCGGATATCGGACGCAATTCCGGGGCAGTCGTGGATGTCATCACGAAATCCGGAACCAATGAGCTTCACGGCAGCCTTTTCGAATACCTTCGAAACTCCGCGATGGATGCGCGCAATTTTTTCAATCCGGTGGGTACTGCGTTTCCGACGTTTCGCTTGAACCAGTACGGCGGATCCTTCGGCGGCCCTGTCAGCCTGCCGAAGCTGTACCACGGGAAGGACCGGACGTTTTTCTTTGTCGATTACGAAGGCTACCGCCGCGATGCACAACAACTGCTGCTCGGGAATATTCCCACGCTGCGTATGCGTAACGGCGACTTCGGCGAAGTCGGCACGATCTACGATCCAACCACCACCCGGGCCGTCGGTTCGGGATTCGCTCGCACGCCGTTTGCCGGCAATCAGATTCCCGTAAACCGATGGGATCCAATTTCCGCCAAAATGATGGCCGCCTATCCCCAGCCCACGGGTACAGCCCGCCTGAATAACTATCTTTCGAACACCGTACTCAATCAGCGGTGGAACCAGGGCGACGCGCGCGTTGATCATCAGATCTCGCCCAAAGATAATTTCTTCGCGCGTTATTCGATTCAGAACACCGAGACGATCGTCCCCAGCACCTATCCTGCGACGACGATTCCAGGGATTTCGGGACCGGTGAATCTGTCCGATGAGGCGTCCTTTGCGGGGACGTCCTCGCAGCCGGCGCAACATGCCGTAGCGAGTTATGCCCGCATCATCAGTCCGACTCTGGTGAATGAATTGCGCGTCGGCTTCAATCGCTACCGGCTCGATTACACGGCTGATCAGTCTACTCCCGGAGCGCAATTGGGAAACAAGCTTGGTGTGCCGAACGCCAATGTCACGCCGCAAGAACAAAATCTGCCTATCTTCTCGCCAGCGAATTACCTGGGTATCGGACAGACGCGTTCGTTACCTCTCTTCCGCCGCGAGAATACGTATCAGGTAGTTGACAACATTTCCCTAACCTCCGGAAAGCACACCTTGAAGTGGGGCGCTGATTTCCGCCGCCGCCAACTCACGATCTATCAAACCAATCAAGGCAACGGGCGTTTCAATTTTTCGCCGGCTCTGACCGATTCGCGGAATCCGGCAGGAACGGGCGGCGATTCTGCGGCTAGTTTCCTTCTCGGCTACCCGACCTTGATCGCACACGATTACACACAGAACTGGCCCGGCGAACGCGGCTACGAACTGGGCGTCTATATGGCGGACGATTGGCGGGCGACGCGCAAACTGACGATCAATCTCGGCGTGCGGTGGGATTACTTCAGCCCGTTTACTGAAGTGGCAAATCGCTGGGCAAACTTTAACCTTCAGACCGCCAAGATCGACGTAGCCGGACGCAATGGCGTCAGCGCAACGGCAGACGTTCGGCCCTACTATCCGAACATCGGCCCGCGCTTCGGCTTTGCGTACCAGGCCGCTGAACATACTGTTGTCCGCGGCGGCTTCGGGCTCTTTTACAACCCCACCGGCAGCGAGGGAAACAGCCTCCGCCTATTCCGCCAATTGCCTTACGGAACCACTGTCTCTATCTCACCCGGCGACATTTTCCCCGGGCAGCGCGTGCAGGACGGATTCGCTCCGCTGGCTCCGCTGAACCTCGCGTTTGCGGATAATCCAAGCGGCGCAATGTTTGCGGTTGACCCCGCTTTCCGGCCTTCCTACGCGGAACAGTTTAATTTCGGCTTAGAGCACGAGATTGCTCCTCTGGCCATGGTGGTTCAAGCGACGACGGTCGGAAACCTGGGCCGCCACTTGTACAACACGTGGAACGCTAATCAGGCGATCCCGGGGGCTACCGCACTCAATACCCGCAGGCCTTACTATGCAGTGAATCCGAATCTGAGCGATGTGAATTACTTCAATACAACCGGTCTGAGCGAATACTATGCGCTCCAGTTGAGCGTGAACAAACGTCTTCGCCAAGGTTTGAGCGCGCTGCTTGGCTATACGTGGTCGCATTCGATCGATGACGTACAGCTTGAATTCGGCGGAGGGGCGGCAGGTCCGCAACCTCAGGACCCAAGGAATCTCACTGCCGAACGCGCCGCCTCGAACTTCGACATCCGGCATCGGTTGACGCTCAGCTACGTTTGGGAACTGCCATTCGGGAAGGGGCGCGCCATGCTCAACAGAGGCGGCCTCAGCAACTTCGTATTGGGCGGCTGGCAGACGAATGGCATTCTGACGATCCAAAGCGGCCTGCCGTTCTCGCCCGTTCTGCAGACGGCCACGACCAACACGGGGACCAGCAGCCGGCCCGATGTCGTCGGATCGATCTCTTATCCACAGACGCTTTCGCAGTGGTTCAATCCAGCAGCGTTCGGCAATCCGGCTCCCTACACGTATGGCAACGCGGGCAGGAACATCTTATTTGGGCCAGGGCGCTGGAACTGGGATATGTCGCTGTTCAAAGACTTCCCGATTCGCGAACGGATGAAATTCCAGTTCCGGGCGGAAGCGTTTAACATCTTCAATCACCCGCAGTTCGGGTTGCCGAATCCGAATATCGGCAACGTGCAGGCGGGCTCTATTACCAGTACGGTGGGCAATCCACGCCAACTGCAAGGCGCGTTGCGCTTCCAGTTCTGATAGCGCAGTTTAAGCGCGGAAGAAAGCTCAAGGCTTCCGGTACACTCGGCCGCCCTTCATGACAAACGCAACATGGCGGACGGCCGTGATGTCTTCGAGCGGATTGCCCTGGACCGCGACGATGTCTGCGTCCAAGCCAGGTGCGATCGTTCCGATTGTCTTGCCTAAGCCGAGCGATTCGGCTGCAACAGAAGTGCCGCTCATCAAAGCGTTCGCCGGTGTCTCCCCGCCGTCCTTCACGCGGTAGATAAACTCTTCCGCATTGCGGCCGTGAGCTCCGGCGACGGCGTCAGTGCCAAGAACGATCTTCACGTTCAACTTGCGCGCCCTGCGAAGAACGTCGGCAGTGGGCGCGAGACCTTTCTCGAGCGTCGCGGCCGTTGCCGGTGTGAAATTGAAGTCGGGCAGACGCTCGAGATAATTGTGGAGGACCAGGAAATTCGGGTCGAAATACGTGCCACGCTGCGCCATCAGCGCAAGGGTTTCGTCCGTAGTGAAGTTTCCGTGCTCTATCGCCGTGCATCCGGCGAGAACGGATGCTCGCACGCCCTTGTCGCTGATGGCGTGAACGAGAGTACGCAGCCCCTGCGCTTTCGCTTCGCTGCAAGTTGCCTGAATCTGTTCGTCCGTCATAGTTTGGGCACCGCCGGCTCCGAGACCGGAAGTCGCGAACAGCTTGATGAGGTCGGCGCCCTCGGCTTTGGTCTGGCGCACCAAGGCGCGGAGGGCTTCAGGATCGCCGGAATCCTTATTGATCTGGCGCAAGGACGTGAGGATGCGGGGACCCGGTAATCTGCCAAACTGGACGCGGTCGCGAACCGGCCCGTCTGCCCGGGAGCCTACGCTTTGCACTGTCGTAAAGCCGCCTTGCAAGGTAAGCCAGGCATTTTCCGCGTCGAACAGCACGACTTCCTCCGGCTTCTCCGTGCCGGGCTTCGCGAGTTTGCCGTCTTTCCCGAAATGCCAATCCAAATGGACGTGCGTGTCGATCCAACCAGGCATAACGGTGAGTTTGCCCAGATCAATGTCCGATGGACCAGGCCCTTTCGTAACACTTTGAATGCGGCCGTCCGAAATCGTGATGAGTTGATCCCTGAGCGCGCCGCCTTTGCCGTCGAGAAGAAGTCCAGCGTGAATCACGGTGGTTTGGGCGGACGCAAGGCAGGCCGGGAGGAGTGCGAATAGAAAACCGAGTTTGATGTTCACCTTATTGCATTAGACCGTTTCGCTCTCCGAAGAGGAGCAATCGATCTGATTGTTTTCGGTGAAAACAGCCGCCGGCTGGAGGTAATCGGGCGCTTTATTGGACTGTAAGTTTGACCTTTTGCATAGCGTTGTTGCAGTATCCGAGGCGGTTCCACTCGGGCGACTCCGGTTGCACATGGCCGCTCATGTCGCTGGCACGTGCGCAGATCACGCAGTCGCCTGGCTGGTCGACCGTGGTCATCAACTCCCACCATTGCCAACTGTGCCGCTTCGGCTCGCCGAGCATTCGGGCTTGCTGCCAAGGACCATCGTCCACACGGACTTCGACGCGCGCAATGGGCGCCGCGCCTGACCAGGCGACACCCCGCACGGCCATATCACCGCGATCGATTCGCTCCTCTTCCGCAGGCTCCGTGATCAAGCTGCGAACACGCTGGAGCGAGAGGGGTTCCCGATCTACCTGGCCATTCACCGTGCGCTCAACGAAATACTTCTCGGTCTGGTAATGGCCTTCGAACGGCTGATCGACCACTTCGATTTCGGTCAGCCACTTGACCGAAGCAACTGCGTACCAACTGGGAACGATCAGGCGCAGCGGAAAACCGTGGTGCAAGGGCAGCGGCTCACCATTCATGGCATACGCGAGCAAAGCTTCGGACGTACGGGCCTGCTCGAGGCTCAGACTGCGCTCGAACGCGATGGTTCCAGCGTGGCCGTCAACAGCCCCACGATCGCCGCCGCGGAAGACGATGTAGCGTCCCTGTTTCTTCAAGCCAGCGCGACTGAGGACCTCCGAGAGAGGCACGCCGGTCCATTCCGCCGTACTTACCGCGCCGAGGTTCCATTGCTCTCCCGGCGTGCGAGGTTCCATCCTGGAGCGGCCGTTGCCCGCGCACTCGAGCGTCACCAGCTTTGATTGCGAAGGCATTTTCGTAATGTCACGCCAGGAAAGACTGAGCGGACGCTCCACCAGCCCGCTTACACACAGTCGCCAACTCGCCAGGTCGAACTTGGGTATACCGAAATTGTTGCGAATGTAGAACTTTGCGTTCGGCATAACGACGCCGCCGAGGAGAGCCGGTACCGAAATTTCACCGTTCAGAGGATGAGCGCGGTGAACAATCAGGCCATCTTCGATAGCCTGCTGGCACGCCTCTTCGGGATCGAGCACGGGATACTTCGGGAACCGGCAGGTCCGCGCCACAGCCGCCGCGCGAAACGACCCCGGCACACGTCGACGCAGGGTAAACGTCGAGAGTGCCGGCCATGGCGAACGGAGTCATATAGTTTCGCACCGAAGTCTCGCCTTCGGCTTCGACGATCATGTACATCGTGTGCTCCCCGCGGACGACGGCCTCGCCCTGCACGGTAATGCCGTGCTTGCGCACGTTGGGGCGGCTGAGGTAGTTGAGCAGATTCGCGCCGTTATACGGGTCAGCCGCAGGACAGTGATCGGGATCGTGCTGATGACGAACAATGAAAAGCGCCATAGGCCGTTTGCTCCGTCTTTAAATCGGCTGAGGCACGATGCGGAGGTATGGTTTGGGCGCCTTCCAGCCGCCGGGGTATTTATTCTTCGCTTCTTCGTCGGTTACGGCCGGCAGAATGATCACGTCATCGCCATTTTTCCAGTTCGCCGGCGTCGCCACCTTGTGGGTAGCGGTGAGCTGCATGGAATCGAGAACCCGCAACACTTCATCGAAGTTGCGTCCAGTGCTCATGGGGTACACGAGCATCAGTTTGATTTTCTTGTCGGGCCCGACCATGAAGACCGTCCGTACAGTGGCGTTATTCATGGCGGTGCGGCCTTCGCACGTGTCGCCCGCTTCGGCCGGCAACATGTCGTAGAGTTTCGCAACCTTCAGTTCCGTATCCCCGATCATGGGATAGTTCACCGGGTGGCCTTGCGTCTCTTCGATATCGACTGCCCATTTCCCGTGATTGGTCACAGGATCGGCACTTAACCCGATCACCTTGCAGTTGCGCTTTGCGAACTCGGGCGCGAGTCCGGCCATGTACCCCAGTTCCGTAGTGCAAACCGGAGTGAAGTCCTTTGGGTGGGAGAAAAGAATCGCCCAGCCGTCGCCCATCCATTCGTGGAAGCTGATCGGGCCTTGGGTCGTCTCAGCGGAAAAGTCAGGGGCTACATCATTGATGCGTATACTCATAATGCTTTTATCTCCTCAGATGGGGAATGTTGATGTTTATACAGTTTCAGGGACCAGCAATCGTAAGGGGGAGAGAGGCCGCCTCCCAAGCTGCCAACCCGCCGGCCATCTCGACGAACCGAGTGACTCCGTGCCGATGCAGGATGCTGGCCGCGATGGATGACCGGTAGCCGCCCGCACAATGGATAGCAATCCGGCGGTCGCGGGGGATTTCGTCGACCCGCTCTTCCAGATGATTGAGTGGCATGTTGACGCTGCCCTCAATGTGTTTGGCCGTCCACTCGCGCGGATTTCTGACATCCAGCAATAGCGGCGGATCGGCGCCCGTTAAGTCTTTTGCGACCAGGGGCGCGCTGATACGATCTGTAGCCCGCACCAGGTCCGGTCTTCCGGCGAGCGCTTCCATGCCTCCCGCCAGATAGCCTTTTACATGATCGAAACCGATACGCCCAAGGCGCAGAGCAGCTTCACTCTCACGACCCGGCTCAGCGATGATGACGATCGGCTTACCTGGGTTCAGTACCGTGCCAGCCCAGTTTGCGTACTGGCCTCCGAGCCCTATGTTGACGGTTCCCGCCAGATGTCCCTTGGCATACTCTGCGGGATCGCGAACGTCCAGAATCTGAGCGCCTGCTTCCCCCATCCGAAGCGATTCGTCGAGACTGAGCGCGTGCAGTACCCGCTCGAGATTTTTGTCCAACGTGTCGCGCTCGCGAGTATTGAGTACCGCGTCATAGGTGAAGTAGGGTGGAGCGTCGGGCTGGTCGGCTGTGACAAGGCGGATGAACTCTTCTTTGGACATGGGCTGCAGAGCATAGTTCATGCGCCGCTGATCTCCGAGAGAGGACACGGTGTCAGAGGAAAGCTGCTTTCCGCAGAGCGAGCCTGCTCCATGCGCAGGGTAGACCAGAGTCTCGTCCGGAAGAGTCAACAGCTTGTTGTGGAGCGAGTCGTAAAGGTATGCCCCAAGATCGCTTGCGGTCCAGCCGAGCGAGACGCGCAGGTCGGGGCGGCCAACATCCCCGATGAAAAGTGTATCGCCGGTGAGCACGGCATACGGTTTGACCTGGTCTTTTGCCCGATCGAAAACCAGAAGCGAGATCGATTCGATGGTATGGCCGGGTGTTTCCAGAATCTGCAGGCGCAAGCCGGGAAACTCGAGCGTGTCGCCGTCCTTCATCGCCACAAAGGCGTATTCGGCTTGTGCGCGGGAACCAAGGTGGATGGCAGCGCCGCAACGGTCGCGCAATTCCAGATGGCCGGCCACGAAGTCCGCGTGAAAGTGGCTGAGAAAGACGTGCCGGATCTTCAGGCCGAACTTCTCAGCGTCTGCCAGGTACTGCCCGATATCACGTTGCGGGTCGACGATTATCGCGGTTGATGTTGCCTCATCGCCCAGCAGATAGGACGCGTGGGCCAGGCAACCCAAGTAGTATTGTTTCAAGATCATGAATCGGCCCGGACCTGCCTTCCGATTCGTAGATAAGAAAAAAAATTTGAAAGGTTACACGGCGGCTGGCAGAATCATCGGCTCGCGATTGCTCTTCCGCCTTGTGCCGGAAATGCGACGGAGCCAGCATGATAGGCGCGAGTTAGGGTATTGCGGTACAGATTGTTGCCTGGATTGCTCCGCACCAGCGCCTGGAGGACGGGCACAACCCGCTTGGTCACAAGCGCGCTTTGTTCTTCGCGCTCAGGGCTGGGAAAAGCGGCCACGATCGAGAGGAAGGTGGACGCGAGCTCATTACGGAAATAGGGCGATGGCTCTTGGTCGAAGGTGTAGTAACGACCCTCAAGAAAGCTTTGGTCCAGGATGGAAGCGGCACGCCGGAGCGCGGCGATGCCTTCTTCGCGCCGGCCCGCCAGGAGAAGCGATTCGCCCAGATCCCGATTGGCCGTTGACCGGCTGATCACCCCGGTTTCCTTCGTCATCTCAACAATTTGCTGTGCCGCCGAAAGAGCGCGGCTCGAGTTGCCTGTGCGGGCATACTCGACGCGGAGACATAACAGAGCGTTCCGGAGCTCAGTCCGCGCCGATTCGTCATCGGGGTGGTCGGCGTAGTCGCCTTCGAGGTATGGACGTGCCTTTTCTGCCGTACTCACAGCGGAACGGTAGTCGCCACGGTCATCGTAGAGTCTCGCCAGTTCTTCAAGAGCGCGAGATCGTGCACGTTGCAGACTTTGGTTGGCCGGCATTGAAGCAACCCGGCGTTCCCAGACATCGACCGCGGCTCGAGCTTCGACAATTGCTTCGTCCCAAAGTAATAACGATCGCAGTCCCTTTGAGAGGGACTGATGAGCGGCCGCTAAGCCGCCGAGCGATTCGGGTGCCAGACCGGAGGAAGTTGCAGCCTGTGCAACGGCAAGGGCATCGCGATATGCGAGCAACGCCGACGGCTTGTTATCCAGCCCGAGAAGTGCGTCGCCAATGGCATCCAGGTCTTCCCGTAACGCCTGGTAAAACTCAAAGCGTGCTCCATAACGCGTTACCAGCTTGCGATCGATTGCTTCCGCTTTGCGGTACTCCGCCAACGCTCCTTCCAAATCTCTTGAATAGCTTTTAAAACGTCCGGCATTTCGATATTGGAAAGCCGCCTGACGGGGAAAGTCTGGATTATCCGGATAACGGGCTGCCTGCTCCTCTTGAAGAGAGGCGGCCAAGGCAACATTTTCCAAGGCTCGCGCTGTTTGTCCATTGTTGTAGTAGGCATTCGACAGAGCGACACGGGCCGCACTCAGATCGAGGCGGAAGCTGGCATTGAGGCGATCGGCGGCGGTTAACTGTTCGAGAATTGCTACCGATTGCTGAGCGGATGCGAGTGCCTGGCCAAGTCGGCCGAGATTGACAAGGACTCCCGTCATAGTGCCGAGCACCACGGCCTGATCCCTCTGATAACGGACGTTCGATCGATCTTCTTTGCTCAGCGCATAGGATGCGTAAGCCGCAGTGTGAAGCCAATCCAGCGCCAGGACTCTGTTCTTTAATGCAAGCGCTGAGCCTAGCTCCAGTTCGGCGTGAGCCAACTCCCAACGCAGTACTGGATCATTCGGATTGCCGGAAAGGATACGCTGCCGGAGTTCAACGGCGGAAGCGAAGTCTCTTTTTGCCTGGAGTACTTCGCAACGGTCTCGCAGCCCCTGGGCATCAAGGGGCCATTGCTTCCCATAGACTTCCGCAGACTGCCAGGCGCGTTCGAGCGCGGATTTTGCGGGCAATGCGGAATCGTCGAATTCGTCCAAAGACGCAGAAAACGTCTGAATAGCAGAGCCAAAGGTTCTGGCGCCCGATGCGTACTCTTCGAGTTGAGCCTGGCGCACATAGGCAACCGTGAGCAAATGCCGCACGCGAGCATCGTGCGGGTAGGAGACAACCTCAGGTTCCAGGATGGCTACACTATGCAAATAACTTTCGCGTGCTCCTGCAAGATCCCGTAAATTCGATTCGCCAGGCGCTCCCTGCAAGTCACCAACTTTTAGAAACGCCTCGGCGAGTTCCCGGCGGCTGCGGGGATCGGGATGCGTTACGGCATTCTCCTTATTGAGGTACTGCTGTCCGAGACGAATCAGAGTTTCACGGGCCTGAGTAGCTCCGGCGAGATCCTTCACCTCATCGTTTACCTCGAACAGCATGGAACCGGCGAGCGCGTGAATGTCGTTCAAGCGTGCTTCGGCGAGGGTGCGAGCGGTAACAGCTTGGGCGCGTTCCCGGCCGGCAATCGCCGCCTGCCATGTTGTGGCAATGATTCCCGCCACGAGAGCGACTACAACCAAGCCCGCTGCAATGACGGAACGCCGGTAGCGGCGAACGAATTTCCGCGCGCGGTACAGAGCAATCGGGGGACCGGCAAGAACCGGTTGATGCTCGAGATGGCGGCGGATATCGGCTGCGAGTTCGGAAGCGGCAGGATAGCGGCGCCGGCGATCCTTCTCCATGGCTCGCGTTACGATCGAGTTCAGGTCGCCGCTGACCAGACGGCGTAGCGTAGCGGGATCGGTATGGCGTTGAAGGGCGATCTCTCTCGCAGACTCACCCATGCCCGACAGTCTGGCTGTCATGGGAATCGCTTCGTCCTCGCGTATGATTCGCAACAGTTCGCCCAATCCGGCCGCGCGCAGTTTCTCCGCATCGAAGGGAACTGCACCAATGAGCAGTTCGTATAGCAGGACGCCGAGCGAATAAACGTCTGAGCTGGTATCGATGTCACCCGTGACGAGGTCAGCCTGCTCGGGACTCATGTATTCGGGCGTGCCGATGAACTGTCCGAGTTGGGTTAAGGCTGTGTCGCCGGTTGCGAGCTGGTCGGTCACGCGGGCAATACCGAAGTCGATTACCTTGGGAACCGCTTGCCCGTCGATCTCCGTAACCATCACATTGGAAGGCTTGATATCGCGATGGATCACGCCTTTCTGGTGCGCATGCTGGAGACCCTGGCAGACGGAAAGGAACAGCTCCAGGCGCTCTTTCGTGTTGAGGCGGTGGTTGTCGCAGTAGCGGGTGATCGCGACCCCGTCCACATACTCCATAACGAAATACGGACGGCCTCTTTCACTCGCGCCGGCATCGTAGACATGGGCGATGTTCGGGTGGTCCATCAACGCCAGCGCCTGCCGCTCGTGATTGAAGCGGGACAGAATCTGGCTTGAGTTCAGTCCCAGTTTGACGACCTTCAGCGCTACCGTGCGAGGGAGAGGGCGGATCTGCTCGGCTAAGTAAACGGTTCCCATGCCGCCTTCGCCGAGGAGGCGAAGGATCCGATACGGTCCGAAGCTGTCGTATTCAAGCGCTTCGGACGGAGCGCCCTCCGTTTCCAGTTCGTTCCTGCTGCCGCTATCGATCGCCCGGCCCGATTCACGGCCGAACGCGCCCGCCAGCAGACAAACCGCACAAGTGCCGTCGGAGTCGAGTTCAGCGCCGCATTTCCGGCACATTGGCACTTTCCTCCTTTACGCGAACAGCATCCGTGTGGTTAGAGAACTCAAGTATTTGCGGTAAGAGCTGCGATCAGATGGCGCAACTCGGGCTCTATATCCGCCGGATCAGCCACAATGTCTGCGATCTCTGAGCGTATCAGGTTGCGATACCGTTTGCGCAGCCGGTGTACGCCCACCTTCAACGCAGATTCGGTAGTTTCGAGTTGACGCGCTAAGTCCGCATACGGCACATCGAAGTCTTCCTGCAGACATGCCTTTAATTTGTTGAAGTATTCAAGACGGCCATGGCGGACGAACTCGTCGCGAAGACGCTCAAGCACGCGATCGAGCAGGGTCCGGGCCCAACGCCGTTCATAAATCCGCTCCGGGGTTTCGCTATGAAAGGGCTCACGGACATACATCTCTTCTCCCCGGGAGATTTCGAAGGGTAGGGGAGCCACGCCACCACCGCGTTTCTGCGCATGCGCGACCCCGATCTCGTCGCACAAATAGAACTTGAAGGAGGACAACAGAAACGAGCGGAAACGTCCGCGGTCGGGATCGGCGCGGTCGAAATAATCGTGTTCTATGAAGCGTGCGAAGAACTCCTGCGTATGATCTTGCGCCTGTTCCGGCGAGTCGCCGCGCCGGCGCGCATAGGCATAGAGCGGATACCAGTAAGCCTCGCACAGGGATGCCAACGCTTGCCGGCGGTCCGGCTGGTTGTCGTTGCCAGCAGCCGCAACCAGGGTCCAACGAGTAGTCGGAAAGTCACTTCTAGCCGCGCTGATCTGCATCGTCCGGCCTTCGATTGTATCTTCATAGTGCTCGCCCATTACAGCGCGTTACTAAGAGATTTCGGCGGCGACGTTACATTCAGGCCTGTTGCGCAGAGGCTCTACAGCGAACTTCGCACTGTTGTTTTGGACTTTGCCGGGCGGCTTCTCAGAGGCTCATATTCCGATCGGGCGGCGCGTAACAGCGGGATATCCGGGTCCGCATCTCCCCACAAGTGCAAGAATTCCTCGTAAGCCGCTTTCGCTTCGCTTCGCCGGTCAGCAATGCGATAGGCTCGGCCTAACTGCAGATACGCCAGCGCTCCTACCGGATCCGTCACAACCACACCGGAATGATCGATAATCTTTCGAAATTCCGTCGCTGCTTCCCCGCCTCGTCCCATGGCATTCAAAGCGAGGCCGCGAAAATAAACCGGATAGAGGGCTCCGAACAGAGTATCGATCGGGCTGCGCGAAACGCCCATCTCGGTAGGCGCAGCTTGTTTCAGGATTGTCAACGCTTTGTCAGGGCGGCCGCGGTTTAGCTCGATTTGGGCACGGATCACCGGAAGATATGTGAAGCGGACAGTAGTATCCGCTGGAAATTTCGTCCCGAGGGAGTCGGCGATGGTTTGTGCCCCGGCCTGCTCGCCGGCTATCGCCAGCGCCAGTGCGGCACCATACTCAACTTCGCGATCTTTCGACAGCCTCATTGCTTCCGCCGCGCTTTTCTTTGCCAAGCCCAGGTTGCCCGTCATTGCTTCGCGCAGGGCAGCGCCGGCTTCCCATAGCCCGGCCCGCTCCCGCTCGTTCGCTCGCTCGGCCTCAGCAATCGCCCGATCGGAGATGCTGCGCGCCCGCACCAAATGTCCCGCGTAGGCGGCGCGGAAAGCTTCCCGATTATCAAGCCAGCTCTCGGAGCCCAGACGCTGGTGAGTTGCGGACAAAATCCTGTCCAGGGCTCCCGTGTCGTGCCTTAAGAACGCGAGATCGTAGTCGAGCATTCGAAACTCTTCAATCTCGAGCCCGCGACTCCTTGCGTCGGCCAAAGCGCCTGCTGCCGCGTCGAGGCGTTGAAGATAAAGATTGTTGACCCCGAGATTGTAGTAGCTGATACCGAAATCGGGATCCAGTTGAATGGCGCGGCGAGCCTCGGCCGCTGCCTCTTCATACCGCGCGACGGCCTTGTTGAGGACTCCCGAAAGGAGCGTGTGGGGCAGTGGGTCACGCGGGTAAGTGCGAGTCCACGCCTCCGCCATCTTGCGAGCCTCTTCGAGGTCGCCTCTCACGAGGCTCAGGTAATTCGTGGATATGAAGAAGCGTTCGCGATCGCTTGCATGCTCTCTCAAGTCCCAGGCCTTCTGGAGGTTCTCAGCCGACTGGTCGGATTCGTCCAGATCGGCGTAGATGCGCCCGAGCGTGGCATATGCCATTGCAAAATCAGGATCGAGTTGTAGCGCGTGCCGCAGCAACGGAAGGGCCTGAGCAGCTCCGCGGGTCAACTGTAAGCTCCAACCCATCGTGTATGCCTTCAAAGCCTCGGCAGACGCGGTGGTGGCCTCGGCCAGGGACGCGTTATGGCGCTCCAGGGTGGCAGCGCTTTCGCCCACACGCTTGCGAAATGTCGTCGCCATGGCACTCAGAGCATCCAAAACCCGTTCCCGGCTCTTGGCTTTTGCCTGCTCTGCAGCGATGAGAACGCCTCCGTCACAGCTCAATGCACGAAGACCTAAAACGTACAGAGCTCCCACCCGTTCGACAGACCCTTCCACCACCAGCGTGCTGCCGGTTCTCTCGCAAATGCCCATAGCCGCTTCATGGGTAATGCTCGCGCCCGGGGGTTGCTTCATCAGGCGCATGGTTCGCTGTACCCGCTGGTCTGAGAGCAAACTCAGGACAGGCGACTGCTCCAGTTGCACCAGCAATCCCTGCCGGAGTGTTCCATCGAACACAGGGTCGCCGGTCTTGTTATCAAAATCGGCGAGCACGATCGTGCCTTTTTCGGTGAGCGCGGATACGGAACGCGCGTGTGAGCCGGTAAAGGACAGCATTCCCGCCACAAGCGCGACCAGGATGGCGGCGCCGATCCAGACCGTTCGGGCCGGTGAACGCCGCTCTGTCTTTGGTTTACTCAATTCCGGTTCCGGCGTCGGTTCCCGGGCGGAATCGTCGTAGCGTGTTGGCGCGAGTGTTTCCGGCTCCTCGCCCACTTCAGCAATGAACCTGTACCCCCGCTTCGGAACAGTTGCGATGAATTTCGGAGCGTTTGCGCTCTCTCCGAGCAGTTTTCGTAGCGTCGATATCTGAAAGCCGATATTCGTGTCCTCGACGAAGATACCGGGCCAAACTTTCTGCTTCAGCGTTTCCTTCTCGACGAGTTCGCCGGGGCTATCGAGCAGAATAAAGAGCACTTCCAAAGTCTTTTCCGGGATGGCCAGCGGCTTTCCGTCTCGCTCGAGCACGCGCTCGCGAGTACGCAAGCGGTAGCGCCCGAATGTGAGATTGTGCTTACCCGTCAGTAACTTAGGAGCGCTCATGATTTTCTAATCATTTTCTAACGACGCGCGAGGAGATTTTAAACTAGCATCTGCAGAGTATGCAAAGGAAATCTATCGCTCCCGTTCTCCTCACATCCCTTGTGCTCTGGGTTTTGCCCGCATCGGTGGAGGCCGAATCAGTTTATGTTTCCGACGGCTTCCGCCTCGGGTCTGTGGATCTGACAACAGGCTCCTTTCGTCAGATCGGGCCTGATTTTCCCGATGTCTCGCAAGGCCTCGGATATGCTCCCGGCGGATCGCTCCTGACCTTGGGTTTTAGCGGGAATGTGAACTCAATCAATCCTTCAACAGGCGTAATGACGACAGTCGGACCGTCCGGACTTTCGGACTGTGCGACACCTTCTTCTCCGTGCGGGGCAAATTCAATCAACGTTCTCGCGAGCTTTAACGGGCAAACGTATGTGACCGATTTCCAGAACCGGCTGTATCGCGTCAATACGTCGACGGGCGCGGCCACCTTGATCGGGACGACCGGCATGCCGGCGATACCCTTTATACCGCTCAGCCAAAATTCGGACGGTACCACGAATATCTATGACGAGGCATTCTTCGCCGCGAACGGAAAGCTCTATGCGACGTTCGATGCCGGACGTCTTGATTTCTCGACAGGAGACCTGACGACCGTAATAAGCCCCGCCCTCTACCAGATCGACCCAACGACCGCGATCGCAACCATGATCGGGGCGACAGATTTCGGCATCGGCGCTGCAGTTCAAGTCGACGGGATCACCTACGCGTTCGTCGCCCCGACAGGAGAAATTGCGAGCTTGAACTTACTCACGGGCGGCACTACCCCGATCCGACCCGTCGACGAAGCTGCCGGAATATTGACGGGGGCGGTTGCTACGCCTGAACCCGCTACAACGGCCATTGCCGGCCTGGGTCTGGCTCTACTGGCAGGCGATGGCCGTCGCGCGGCGGCTCAGGGGTGAATTGGGATAACCAGGTGCGAAGGTAGTTTGTCTGTGCAGTACACACGCTGGGTTGCCGGAATGAAATCACTGGCCCGGGCTGTGTAGATACTGGGCACAAACTTCTGCGGGTTGCGGTCGATCGCAGGAAACCAGGTGGATTGTACCTGCACCATAAGACGGTGTCCTTTTAAAAAGACATGATCGTGATCGCGCAGCGGAATGGGAAACTCCGTGGGTTGGTTCGCAACTAAGGCCTGCGGGTGGTCGTAGCTCTTGTTGAATCGTCCCCGGCGGACTTCCATGGCGATCGGTAATTGGTATCCGTTCAGGGATTTGGCGAACTGGCCCGGCTCGGGTCCTTCCTCCGGTTTCCAGGCGCTTGGCGTGGCGTTCTCCGGGTAAACGTCGATCAGCTTAACGATGAAATCGCTATCGGTACCGGAGGTGGAGGCAAATAAATCCGCACTTAGTTCGCCGGTCATCGTCAGATCATGTTCGAGCGGAGCGCTTACGTAACTCAGTACGTCAGGGCGGTGATCGACGAAGCGCTGGTCGGCCATCTCCCAAGTGGTCCAGTCGCCGCCGGGATAGGTTGGAGAGATGGGCCGTTGCCGGTAGGGCACAGGGTTGGCGGGATCGGAAATATATTGGGCGTACTCCGGTTCGCCAGACTTCGGTGCCTCAAAGGAAAGCGTGCCGTTTCCATGCAGGTACAAGCTGGTAGGTTTTGATTCTTTGGGAGGCCATGCGGGATAGCTATGCCAGCTATTTGACCCCGATTGGAATGTGCTTGCTTTCCAATTGAATTTATCGCCCTTGCCGTGCAGGTAATAGCGAAAGAACGGAGCCTCGATGGTTTCGCGGAATTCGCGCGCCGTCTCATGACCCCCGAATGCGATCTCCCCGATCTTGTCTCCTTTGGGTCTTTGCCACTCGCCATGAAACCAGGGGCCAGCGACGATAAAGTTCTGTCCCTCCGGGTCGCTCTCTTCGGAATGGCGAAAGATCTGCCACGGACCCCACGGGTCTTCCTGATCCCAGAACCCGGCAACGTTCAGATTGGGGACCGGGCTGCGATGTAACTGGTTGACCCACGCCTCGCGGCGCCAGAACTCGTCGTAGTTCGGGTGCTCCACCGTTTGTGTCCAGAACGGAATGGAGCCGTGCAGGTATTTCGAATCGAGGTTCGCTACCGGTCCGGCATTCAGATACCACTCATAGGTGTCGTATTTGTCGAACGCGAAATGAGTATTCGAATTCTTGTCTGCCTGCTCCATCACGGAGTATTCAAAGGCATAACTCAGACGTAAAGCGCCGAACCGGTGCATGTCATCGTTCATCCACTGATCCACGGGCGACGCCTGCTCCGAAACTGCTTTCAAGGCAGGGTGTGGCTGCAAGAGAGTCATCCCGGCAGTCAAGCCCAGGTAGGAGACGCCCCAGATGCCGACGCGGCCGTTATTGTCCGGCACGTTTTTAACCAGCCACTCGATTGTGTCGTACGCGTCGGTGGTCTCGTTCGTGGCCTTTGGATTTTTCAGATCCACGAAAGAAGAGAGTTGAAACGTACCTTCCGATTTAAAGCGGCCACGGAGGTTTTGAAATACAAGGATGTAACCGTCGTCCGACAGCTCTTTCCACATGGCGGGTACCGCCTCCGGCGCTTTGTCGGGAATCCCATAGGGAGTTCGCTGCAGAAGGATGGGAAGGGGGCCGGCTTTCGCGACCGGCGTGAGGATGGCGGTCTGTAGCCGTACACCATCTTTCATCGGAATCATGACTTCCCGATATCGAAAGAGCGGCGGGCTTGAACTGCCGGCGGACGGAGATGTCACCTGCCCGGGCGTGAGCAGTGGAAGGGAAATCCATAGGAGAAGATGTTTCAGCAATTGAGGCACGCAGGGGCTCCGAAGACCTGGCTTTGGTAAAGGTTTCGCCAACGTACCATAGTCGTCCCCGGCACAAGGGGAGTCCGGCTGAGGAGAATGGATACGGTCGAGGTGTTTCTTCATCGGAATCCCGACTTGCCTGCGTAACGTAAAGCTCAAAGGATGCACCATTACAAGATCCGGTACAAGGGGTGACACGCAGTATCCTCCGGAGCGGAGTGCTTCCGCTTACCCTGGCGATCTGCCTCGTTCTGGTAGTCTTCTCTATTCCGGATCAGGAGCGAATTTTACATCAGAATGCAATCGCTACGTGTACGCAGTCGAATGATGATTTCCTTGGCACTTGCCTTGGGTTTCTCGTCCCTATTGTCCGCTCAGAGGCGGAGGCCGGCGCGGGAACGCAGGAGGACAACAGGCCGGAGGGCAGAATGCGACGCAAGCCGCGGCCCCTCAGACCGGGTCGCAAGCGGGCGCGCCGCAGGTTGCCGCGCCGCCAACACCTCAAGCCACAGCGGCGGCGGGCGGGGGCGGACGTGGTGGTCAGGCCGCACCTGCCCGCGATGCGTTCTATGATTTCGACCCGAGTGCGGGCCAGGTGCGGGTAGGGCAGAAGTTTGATGGGCCGCCGGTAGAGACACACGGGAAGGTCACCTGGCACGGGCAGCCTCTCGCTTACACGGCGACCGCTGGTTTCCTGCCTCTGCCAAACGCAACCACGGGAACGCCCGAAGCACACATATTCTTCACGTCGTATGTGAAGGACGGGGCGGGCGAGGAATCACGCCGCCCGGTTATGTTCTTCTTCGGCGGTGCGCCGGGAGTGTCGGCGGCATGGCAGGACTTTGGAGGATTGGGACCAAAGCGAATGAAGGCGGAAGGCGGGTGGGCGGAGAATCCGAACACGATCCTGGGCGAAGCGGACCTTGTGTTCGTGAACCCGGTGGGCACGGGCTTCAGCGTTCCAGACCCAGGCAAATCGCGGGTCCATCTTCTGGAATACGCAGGGCGACATCGGCTCGCTGGCCGCCTTTGTGCGTCTGTACGTTGCCCGTTACAGCCGCGAAGCTTCGCCGCTCTTCCTGGCGGGCGAGGACGCAGGGACAGGGCGCGTGGCCGGCCTCGCTTCTTATCTGAACGAGCACGCGGTGCCGGTGCGCGGCGTCGTTCTGCTTTCAGTGGCGAACTCGCCGGATGCGATTGCGGGAGATACGCAATACATCACATTGCTGCCTAGCCTGGTTCTTACGTCGTGGTACCACAAGAGGCTTTCGCCGGAAATGAACGGCAGTAGCGAAGAGCAAATTGCCGGGCAAGCTCGCCAATTCGCGTCGCGCGAATATCTGCATGCACTTTACAAAGGGGATCGCATGAGCGCGGAAGAGCGTGGCAAGGTGGTCGCGGACTTGTCCCGCATGACAGGTCTTTCAAAGCAATTCGTTCTCAGCAACAATCTGCGCATTAGCTTCGACCGGTACAACAGTGAACTGACCCGCGACTCTCATCAGTCGTTATCGCGGATTGATGGCCGGGTCACCGGGTTTCAACCTCCGCCGGTAGGGTTTGGCTTTGGTGGTGGCGGGGGAGGAGGCCGGAACGCACTGAATGCCCAGCCCGCTCCCCAGGATTTTCACGTCATGGCCATGAGCGGACCGTTTGCGGCGGCCTACCAGGCTTACCTCCGCCGCGAGTTGAACTTCAGCGGAGATAAGGACGCCGTGTTCTATCTCAATAGCGGCGGAATCGGAACGTTTACATCGACAGGAAACGACGCGACCAGCCTGACGTCTGCGTTCGCGGGAAATCCTAATATGCACCTCTTCGTCAGCGTCAGTGAGTTCGATCTGGGATCGCCGTTCTATGCAACCGAATACACGCTTGCTCATCTGAATGTCTCGCCGGACGTGCGCTCTCATAAGCTCACCGTCAGCCATCAGGCCGCGGGAGAAATGGCTTACATGGACAGCAAGGCATCGGCAAAGCTGGAACACGATCTGGAGGGTTTTGTAGAGGAGGCGACCAAGTAAATGGCGCGATCAACGATTTCCATGAGAACCTTAAGGCCCCTTGAGCGGCTTTGTTTTTGCGTTTTGCTGATTGCGGGCGCAAGCTTACCGGCGTGGGCGCAAGGCGGTCGCGGGCCGGCCGCCAACACGAACGACTTCTACCGGTTTACGTATACGTATGGCGGTGAAGACCTGCAACCCGTCAAATATCCGGCGCAGCCGATCACGACCCAGCATGAGATCACGCTGCACGGCGAGACGATTCAATACACCGCAAACGTCGGCTTCATGCCGATTAAACACGCCACGAGCGGCGTGACGGAAGGACATTTGTTCTACGTCTACTACTCGAAAAATAACGTCACGGATAAGTCGAAACGGCCGGTCTGGTTTCTGTTCAACGGAGGTCCTGGAGCCGCCACCATTTGGCTGCATATGGGCGCTTTCGGTCCCAAGATGGTGAAAATGGCGCCGAACGGCCTGGCTACTCCACCGCCCTACACCTATGTCGATAATCCGAATTGCCTCCTGGACACGGGCGACCTGGTGTTTATCGATGCCATGGGTACCGGCTTCAGCCGTCCCGAAAAGCCGAGCTATGGCGCGGATTTCGGTGGCGTTGAGAACGACATGGCTGCGTTCGGTGAATTCGTGCGCATGTTCCTGAACCAATACAACCGCTGGGGCTCGCCTTTGTTTGTAGGTGGGGAGAGCTACGGGACAACGCGCGCGGCGGGACTTTCCGGATATCTGACGGACCACAACATCCCGATCAACGGCGTGATGCTGCTTTCGGCCGTAATCAGTGCCGACGCTTCGGCCGGAGAGCAACGCCAGCTCTCGACGCTTCCGACGGAAATCATGACCGCCCATTTCCACAAGAAGATGCCGCCAGATTTGCAGAAACTGAATGTGGAACAGATTGCGAACAAAGCACGCGAATTCGCATCCGGAGAATATTTGGAATATCTGTTTGACGGAGATCGGGCCACCCAGGCAGAGCGCGACAAGGTCTCTACGAACTTTGCGCGACTGACCGGTCTGCCGAAGCCGTTTGTTACTTCCATGGACATCCGCGTTCCACTGGGGCCGTTCAGCACCGAACTGCTCCGCGACCAACATATGATGACGTCGCGGCTGGATTCACGCTTTGCCGGTTACCAAATCGACGGAGGGGCCGCAAACACGAGCTTCGATTTCAGTAACGCGAATATTGAAGATTGTTTTCTGACTGCTTTCGAAGCCTATGTTCGAAACGACCTGAAATACGACAACGACAATATCTATTACGTCGCAGGCAACGCTCCGCCCTGGTCAGGCGAATACAACACAGTCGTCAATCTGGAAAATGCGTTTGCAAAAAACCCGCATATGCATTTGTTTCTCGGAATGGGTTATTACGATTTTGCCTGTCCTTTTTATCCCAATGAGTGGATGGTCAATCACCTGAAGGTCTCGGACGAGATCAAAAAGAGTCACATTCAAAAGGGCTATTACGAGTCGGGGCACATGGTCTACATCGATCTACCCGCGGCGACGAAATACCATGCCGATCTGACAAAGTTCGTACACGATTCGCTATCGGGAGAGTGATCGCTTCCTGTCGCTCCGAAGAGTTTGGCTTGGTTACCGTGGCAAGGCTAAAGCGGACAAGCTTCAGCCATCAGTGGCGAACCGGTCAAACCCGGAGAACAGACCTTATGCAGGCTCGACGGCTCCCAGTCCTGAGCGGATTGCTACACTAACCGAATTTAGAAGGAAGTTTCTTGCCCATCCGCTCACGTTCTATTTCCGTAGTCGCCGACGTTCTCCTGCTTGCGCTGACGTTGGTCCGCAGCGATCAAGGCCCAGACTCTCGATCCTAAGCTGTACAGCGAAATGCACTGGCGCCAGATCGGGCCCACCCGTGCCGGCCGCGCGCGCGCTCTGTCGGGTGTGCCAAGCCAGCCAAATGTTTTCTATGCCGGATTCGATAATGGCGGTGTCTGGCGATCTACGGACTACGGGTCCACCTGGCAGCCGCTCTTCGACCAGCAATCTACCGGCTCCATTGGCTCGATTGCGGTAGCTCCTTCCGATCCGAATGTGATCTATGCCGGCACCGGTGCGGGGATCATCCGTCCCGATCTTGCGATCGGCGATGGCGTTTATAAATCGACTGACGCCGGCAAGACCTGGACGTTCCTCGGCTTGCGAGACTCACAGATGATCGCGAACATAGAGGTTGATCCAACTGATCCCAATCGCCTCTTCGTTGCAGTTCTCGGACATCCTTACGGTCCCAATGCGGAGCGGGGCGTCTTCCGATCGACGGACGGCGGCGCGCATTTCGAGAAAGTCTTATACAAGGACGAGTACACGAGCGCCAATGACGTACGCATCGATCCGTCGCACCCTAATACGATCTATGCCGCTCTGTGGCAACAGCAGCAAGGGTTTTATGAGAACGGAGCGTTTAGCGGAGATGGAGGAGGAATCTTCAAGTCAACAGACGGAGGCACCACGTGGAACAAGCTGACGAGCGGATTACCTGCCGTGAGTCAGGCCAATCTGGCGATTGCGCCGAGCCGTTCTGAGATCATCTACGCCACTGTCGCTATCGCTGCTCCTTCGTCTCCCGGTGCCGCTCCGGCTCGAGGCCGCGGCGGAAACACCTTCATGTACAAGAGCACGGACGGTGGTGCTACGTGGTCAGTTGCTACCGGAAAGAACGACCCGCGGCCGCTGATGCGAATCGGTGGCGGCGATTTGCCGACAATCACGGTTGATCCGAAGGACGACAAAGTAGTCTACAGTTGCTCCACAGTTCTCTGGCGGACGGAAGATGCAGGCGCAACCTGGACTGCTGTTCGCGGGGCGCCGGGAGGAGATGATTACCAGAAGACCTGGATCAATCCGAATCACCCCGACATCCTTCTGGTCGTCAGTGATCAGGGTGCAGTGATTTCCGCCAATCGCGGGCAGTCCTGGAGTAACTGGTACAACCAGCCGACTGCGGCTATGTATCACGTCACCGCGGACAACGCGTTTCCATACCGGCTTTGTGGCGGCCAGCAGGATTCAGGATCCGCTTGCGTCTCCAGCCGCAGCATAGATGGCGAAATTACCTTTCATGACTGGCATCCCGTCGATATCGAAGAGTACGGCATGGCTGCTCCCGATCCGAAGAATCCTGATCTCGTTTATGGCGGTAAGGTCAGCCTATATAACCGCGTGACCGGGCAGAAGACTACTGTCACACCGCCGCGTCCGGGGCAAGGCGCTGCGGAGTCTGCTCCGCCCGCGCGCACTGTTCGCACACAGCCCATCATCTGGTCTCCGAAAGATCCCAACATTCTGTACAGCGCGACTTCAGGTGTCTGGAAGACCGTGGATGGGGGCCACAGTTGGAAGCCCATCAGCGGAGACCTTACGCGGCAAACCTGGGACATTCCTTCGAATGCCGGTAAATACGCATCCGGAGTCAAACCGGCTGCTCTTGGAACTGTTACTGCCCTGGCGCCTTCTCCTCTAGACGTCAATGTACTTTGGGCAGGCACCGGCGACGGACTGATACAACTAACAACCAACGGAGGATTGAAGTGGACCGATGTTACACCGCCGCAGATCAAGCCGTGGACTCGCATCTTCAATATGGATGCCGGGCACTTCGATGCGAAGACTGCCTATGCAGCAGCGAACACGCTACGACTCGACGATATAAATCCTCATCTTTGGCGTACACATGATGGAGGTAGAACCTGGACTGAGATCAACAACGGGATTTCTCCCGGTGCTGTGACTAACTCGATTCGCGAGGACCCTCGCAAGCGCGGCTTGCTCTACGCCGCGACGGACACGCAAGCGTGGGTGTCGATTGATGACGGAGATCACTGGAATTCGCTTCGCCTCGACATGCCCGCAATTTCAGTCCGAGATATTCAGATCAAGGAAGACAAGTTCAATTCTGACCTTGTAGCAGGCACACACGGGCGAGGATTCTGGATTCTCGATGACGTCACGCCTTTTCGTCAAGCAGCCGAAGCCGCTTCCGCCGGGAAAGCGTACCTGTTTAAGCCCGCGAATGCAGTTCGCGTCAGATTCGATACTAACGATCCGACACCCTGGCCGCCGGAACTTCCCGCCGGCGAGAATCCGCCGAACGGTGCAGTCCTCGACTATTACTTACCGTCTGAGGCAAGCGACGTAAAGTTAGAAATACTCGATGCGCAAGGGAATGTGGTCCGCACATACCAGAACGCGAAAGTTTCTCCCGGACCTCATCCGGCAACGGATCCAGAAGCGTACAACAAAATCTGCCAGCAGAACCCGGGCGCTCCCGATTGCGGCCTTCCGCTTTACTGGCCGGCGCCTCCGCTCATCGTGAAAGTGTCTCCCGGTATGCACCGTTTCCTTTGGGATATGCATTATGATTCCGTGCCCGGCACCGTGGGTGGACGGCGCGGAGGTGATGACGAAGGCGGTGCTGTGCCACATCGGACTGCCCCGGAGGTTGCTGCTCCCTGGGCGCCTCCCGGCACATACTCGATCCGGCTTACGGCAGACGGTCAAGTCCAGTCGCAGCCGCTACAGTTGCTCCTGGACCCGCGAATCAAGATCACGCCTCCTGTGGAACAGATCTTTGCTTTGACAAAGCAAGTGGAAGATGCGGCCAGGAACGCGGTGAAGGCACGTGCCGCTGCACAAGCGGCGATTGCAAAGCTTCAGGCGAGCGGTTCGTCGCCGGCGTCGCAAGGACTAATCGGAAAGCTTCAGGAATTAGCGCCGTCGTCCGATGGAAAGGGCAATGGAAGTGAAGGGGCCGAGGGCGGATTTGGCCCGAGAGCGCCTGCCCCGTCTTCGCCGGCAACTCTGACGAACATCAGTGGCCGGCTCATTACGTCGGTAATGGGCATGCAAGGTTCCGAACTGCCACCGACGGAGTCTCAGTTACAGGCTTGCAGAAAACAATTAGCGGCTTACACTGAGCTTCTGGCGCACTGGACTGCGCTCCGTCCTCGCACCTAACAAACGAGAGTTTTGGATCGGTTCTGAGTCAGCATGCGGCGGGAGAAACGAAAAGTTTGATGTGGAACCTTCCGTTTCGCCGCCGCACGGATTCATCTAGTTGCCTTTGTCGTGTGGCACATTCACCGGAGCAACGCAGGAGCCCAGGTTGCCTGCTTTGTCCTTGATGCTGACGGAGACGGAATACTGTCGTCCATCGCTGTCATTGCCATTGCGAGCGGCAATCAACGATAAGCCAATCGAGTAAGTGCCGTTTGCACTTACTGCGACGGACCCGACCGGTTGTACCTGGTTGTACTCGTCCGTTACACGATAAGCTGCTGTGCTGAGATCCAGTCCCGAACTGCTGTCGCTCATGGTGCCCGAAACCGCCACCGGTACCGATTTGCCATTCGGCGGCCAAATCACGCTTGGATTGGCGCTGCAGAGGACAGTGGGAGGTGTGGTATCGCCACTAGGCGCAGTAGGTGGCGGAAGCGGATTTCCCGGGTTGCTGGGAACTGTCGGAAGCAGTCCATACGCCACCACCGCATTCGAAAAGGTGGGAACGAAAACCTTACCGTCAGCGATCACCGGCTGCCCGAATTTCGAGAATTTTCCCAATCCATCGCGCGCGGCATTCTGGTTACTGTTCCAAAGTTCAGTCGACACGTTCAACGCATCAAAGGCGTGAACAATTCCTGGTCCTTCTACCGCCCAAAGGATGTTGGTTCCCGTCGCGCCTCCCAAACTGGAGGCCGCCAGCATTGCGCCAGGATACCCGGTCAATGTGTTGTTATTGACGGCACCGGTCACAAAATGGCCATCAAGCCACTGGTATGAACGCAGAATGTCATTGAAGCCCCATACGTAGAGCATCGAATTGGGTGTGCCGCTCAGATAAGCGCTGGCGTGAATGTGATAGCAGCCGCTTGGGCTCACGTTGTCGCAACTATGTGTGGCTTGGAACATCTGAATTGGCGCGCCCGTATGGCCGAGATTGGAAGGATTGAGTACGTAGACGATTCCATCTTTACCGCCGCCAACGATAAGGTTCGTATCAGGCGTAAGAATCGGGCCGCCGGAACTTGGATCTAAATCATACTGCTGCAGCATGGCACTATTCGATGGTAAGAACCAATCGAGGATAGTCGCTGCAGATGACAGCTTCAAGAATGTGTTTGCATATTCCGTAACACCATCGAACGTGCCATTCCCAACCATGGCGTAGACGTTTCCGATTGCATCGCCAACCAAGCCGTGACCTGATTGCCAGATCGCACCTTCACTACCGTTTGGGCTGGTATTGAACACGCCACTCTGAGTGAGACTACTAGCGTCGAATGCGACCACCCAGCCGTGATACGGGTCGGGGTCCGGGCCGCAGCTTCCAAATCCGGCGTAGATGTTGCCCTGGCTCAGCAGAAGACCGGGTCGTTGCACATAGCGGTCCTGATTCATGGTGACGTACCCTCCGGCCGAATCACTGCCCTTTCCCGGCACCTTCGGTGCAATCGTTACCGGCCCTGCTTTCTTGTAACCCGTAGTGATGTCTAGTGCGTAAAGCCGGAACGTGTACGTGCCCGTCCCGGAGGGAGTAGTAGAAACGACATACAGGGAGTTGGTTGCGAGATCGATGACCGGAGTACTCAGGATTCCCAGCTCGGGTCCGGTGAGATCTGGATCGGGGCACGGTGATGTCGTGGGTGACGTGGTAGCGGCAACTGATGCGTCCAGATTCACACTTTGAAATAATTGCGCTCCGGTGTCGGCATCAAAAGCGTAGACGCTGTTGTGCATTGTTGCAATGTACAGCGCATTGTGCGCGGCACCGTTAATCATGAGTTTTGGAACATAGAGCGGCTGAGCATAAACCTGCCCATCAACAGCAAAGGTCGCAATCTTTCCAAAGCTCGAAGCGTTTACGTTCGATGTGTTGAGAGTGCTCTCCGTCAGGTTAGCGGCCGTTCGTAGATTATTGAACTGAGCCGTAACTATAGGTGTCTGGGCCTGCCCGAGAGATCCAAAGGTTGTAGATAAGAATAGGAGCGATGTATATCTGCCCCAGGTAAGAATACTGCTTTTCACGGAATACACGGTAATCTCTTTCAACGTCACGATGAAGGCGTTACTGCGCAAATAACATCGCTCAGTAAGCGTACTAACAGCTTAACCGCGTACGCTGCATGCTTCCAGAGGAAATATTACTCGGTAATAGATCCCTTTGAGGCCGACGAGTAGCCGTTCCGACTCTCGTAAGTGAGACTTATAATCTAGTATTCAAAAGGCTTGGCTTGGGTTCGGATGGTGAACGAAGATGATTGGAGAATCGCTAGTTATAGGAAAGGTTGTGCTTTCTTAATGTAATGACTTAGTCGAAGGTTAGAGTGGACTTATGCGGTGAACTGTGCCTGTAACCACGGCTCCAGAGCCGGGTCATTGAAGTCGCGGATGCGGATGGCGACACCGCGGAACTCTGTAGGGGTCGTCTCTACGCCCACGACGCGCATACCGGCAGCTATGCCCGCTTCAGCGCCGGGTGGCGAGTCCTCAAAGACGATGCAGTCTTTCGGCTCTTTGCCGAGGAGCGAGGCCGCTTTCAGATAGATATCGGGAAACGGTTTTGGCCTTTCCACTTCCATCCCATTAACGGTCACGTTGAAGAAGCGTCGGAGATCGAAGTGGTCTAACGTGAAATCGATGTTGGCGGGCTCAGCATTTGACCCGATTGCCTTCGGTACGTCGCGGTGGCGTTCCAGAAAGTTGATAAGCCCGGGAATTTGGAACTGCGCGAAGCCCGCCTCGCGCATCAACTTTCGGAATAGGCGCTCTTTGGCGGCGCCATGTTCAATGGCGACTTCGTCGGTTGCGTTCGGGTCCAGAAACTCCCGTACCAGTTCAGGATTGCGCTTGCCATGCATCCGCGCTTCGAGATCCTGAACCGTGATGCCCAGCCCTTCAAGATAACGCTCCCACGCAAGCGTGTGCAGCGGCATGGAATGCACCAGGACGCCATCCAGATCAAAAATCATGGCGATCCCATTGGGGTTTGTCGCGCTCACGCGCCGAGAATAGCATGGCAAGAGCTCTCGTCCTTGGCGTCAGGTCCCGCTCGCCGCCAGGCATCGAACGACGGTATAATCGTGGCACGTCAACCTTAACGAGATGACTTCCTGTCTTGCTTCATTCGACACTCATCCGTAGATTCAGGCCGAGCCGCCGGCGCATCCTATCGGTGACCCTCGCGGCCGTAGGGACCTTCGTCCTTCTCGGAGTGGCTGCTCCGTATCTGGACGGTTCCCGATTCGGCGGCCAGATCAAGCAAACACTTGAATCGACACTCGGCAGGAGCGTTGATTTCGAGGAAGTTCATTTCACGGTGTTTTCCGGACTCGGTTTTTCGCTTGAGAGTGTAACTATCGGCGAAGACCCGCGTTTTGGCCTGGAGCCGTTCGCGTTTGTGCCCACGCTGCAAGCTAGAATCCGGCTGGATAAGCTTCTACTCGGCCAGATCCGTTTCTCCAGCTTTCGACTGATCGATCCATCGCTCAATCTGGTGAAGCGAAGCGACGAAACCTGGAACGTGGTGGAACTGGTGGGGCGGGTCACAGCGCCGCGTCGGATGCCACTTAACTTTTTTCCGGTGTTTACGGTCTCCGGCGCGCGCATTGATTTCAAGTTCGAGACCCGTAAGACGACGCTCTACATATTGGACTCAGATCTGAGTATCTATCCCGCACAATCGGGCAAGTTATCTGTCCAGTTTTCCGGCTATCCCGCGCGCACCGACCGGGCGGGCCACGGGTTCGCTTACCTTCGTGGAGCGCTGAACTGGAATACAAACGCAGGTAGCCCGGGGGCTAACAGCCTGGATGGCGACGTGTACCTCGACCCCAGCAATCTCGGAGAGTTGATGACTTTGGTTGAGGGGCACGATGTGGGCGTTCACGGAACCGTCACCACCCATGCGCGGATCGACGGACCGTTGACGGCGCTAGCAATCCGGGGAGAGCTAAGGGCGACGGACGTGCATCGTTGGGATCTCCTGCCTGAAAAAAGCGACGACTGGCGTATTCTTTACGGTGGAACTGCGAACCTGATCACGAGCGAACTCCGCTTGCGAAATTTTCCACCGCCGCCGAGCACCGTGAGCCCGGTCGTACTCGAGATGACCGTGCGTGATTTCTTGAAGAGCCCAAAGTGGTCGGTGAATGCGCACCTTGACAAGATTCCCGTGCAGGATGTTCTGCCAATCAGCAGCCGTATGGGCCTTACCCTGCCGGACTCGCTAAGTGTTTCGGGCACGCTGGGCGGCGTCGTCGATTACGTGGGCGGTGTGGGCCTGAATGGTCACATTCAGATGGAGGGCGTGGCGGCTACTTTACCCGGGGTGCTCCCGGTGCGGGCGGAAAAGGTCACGGCGAGTATCTCGGACGGACGCGTCCGCTTTGATCCGGCTCGTCTGGAGACAGCCAACGGCGTACTGACGGCGGCGGGCAGCCTGCATTTTTCCGAGCGTCAGGCCGATCTGGCTTTGAGCGCCCAACGATATCCGATTCAGGACCTCAAAGAAGTTTTACATGCATGGGTAGGTGACCCGCCGGCGTTCGAGGCCATGAAAGACGGATTGGTTTCGGGTGCGGTCCAGTATCGACGTGCCGGAGAGACCGCGGACGGATTCTGGTCGGGGAACTTCCGCGTTGATGAGGGTCTAATCAGCTTTCCAGGCATAGTCGCACCGCTTGAAAACGTGGAAGCAAGAGTGGCGTTCGACCAGAGCGGCGTAGAGATCAGCCATCTCTCCACCTCTGTCGGATCCGCGAACGTGCGCGGAACATATCGATATGTAATGGGCGCGAAGCGGCCGGAACGCCTTCACCTTGAACTGACGTCCGCCAAGATGGAAGATCTCGAAGCCATGCTGGAACCGACGCTCGAGTCGAAGAGTTGGCTCAGCCGCCTGGGACTGACACGGCGCAATATTCCTCCATGGCTCGCGACGCGAAATCTTGAAGGCGATATCAACATCAACAATTTCGCCGTCGGCAACGCCCCGCTCGGACGCTTGACGGCGCGTTTCCTGTGGCAGGGAACCACCCTGAATGTTGTGTCGTTACAAGTCAAGATGCCGGAGGGTACGTTGCAAACCGAAGGCAAGATCAGCTTGAGTTCTTACGTGCCCCAATTCGACTTCAAAGGCTCCGTCAACGCTTTCCCTTGGCGTGGCGGATTCGTAGACGCGGAAGGAACTTTCCAGACCAAGGGAACCGGCGATGACCGGCTGCGCAACTTGCAGGCAGAGGGTAGCTTCGCTGGAAAGGACGTCGCGCTCGACGGAGACGAGTCGTTCGATAAAGTGACGGGCACATTTGAGTTCTCCTTTGCAGACGGGTGGCCCGACTTGAGACTGCCCAAGGTGCAGGCATCCGACGGTGAAGATGACTGGATCGGGGACGCGGCCAGCCAGAGCGATGGAAAGCTGGTTTTTGAGTTGGCACATGGCGGAAAGCAACGAAAAGTGATCAGCCTGCTCACTCCGGATAGCCATAATGCTCCTCAACTGCCTATCGATCGATGATGGATTTCCGGAACACTCAGCTAGAATCGTAAGAGTTCCGCATGAATTTTCCCGATCGGGCTTGGGAAGAACTCAAGCGTGAGTTAATTTCCTTGAGTTCGCAAGCCGTGAAGGCAGCTCGCTCCGAGCTGACTAAAGAACTCAATCAATCCATTCGGCGCTTACGGCAGTATCAAGGCGAACGCGAATGGTCGTCGGCGCTCATTGATGCACTCGCGTGCTTCACGCCGCAAGCCGCTCTTTTCGAAATAAAGAATGACTTGCTGGTGTTGCGCAGGCAAATGAATCTCGATCTGCCCGAGGATCTGCAATTTCCAATTGGGTCCGCACCAGCGTTTCGGAGCGCTATCGAAGCGAAAGACGCCGTGGTTGCGCTCCGCTCAGCCTCGGAAGTGACGGAGCATTTAAGCCGACCCGGAGCGGCGGGTCGTGCTCATGTTTTGCCCATCGCCAACGGAAACCGCGTCGTGGCGGTTGTATTTGCCGCGAATGAAGGCGATGCAGACCTGAATGGACTCGAGCTCGTTGTGAGCGTCGCGGCTGCGGTGCTCGAACGCCAGTCGAATCGCGAGATGCACGGGCAGATTGCACCGTCTTCAGTATCTGCGCCGGGCCCCGCAAGCGAGCCAGGTCCGAATCAGATCGGTGGAACGCCGGTCAAGCCGGCCGATACTCCTCGGGCGCGATCGCTTCCAAAGTGGGCGGATCTCGATGAGAAGGGGCAGACCCTACATGTGCGGGCGCAACGGTTTTCGCGAGTCAAAGTTGCAGAAATGCAGTTGTTGCGGCCAGAGGCTTGTCGCGCGGGCAGGGAAAAAGGAAACCTTTATCTATTTCTGAAAAACGAAATAGAAACGGCTCGAAATGTATTCCGCGATCAGTTCATGGTGATTCCGAGTATGGTGGATTACCTGCATATGGAACTCGTTCATTCGGCAGCCGAGGGCGATGAAAAGCGGCTCGGAGCTGATTATCCTGGGCAACTCATCTAGCGTGATTCCAATGCGACGAAGGGTGGCCGTTCTGTTCCTCCCCCTTGTGTTCCTGGCACCGGTTGTTTCCGGTCTGAGTCAGAAAGTTGCGCCGAGTAAAGCGTCAGGAACGAAGCACGCGACAACTCCGCCGCCGGCTCCGGTCAAGATGGTGGGCGCCGCGGGTCTTATTGCCGCTGCACAGAATCAACTCGATCGTAAGAACTTCAGCGCTGCCGTACAATACGCCAGCGGCGCTTCAAGCAAAGCGCCGGCGCTTCGGGATTATGCAGAGTACCTGCGAGCGGAAGCCGAGTACGAGCTCAAGAACTACAGCAATGTGGGCGACTCGGCAAAGAAAATCTTCGACTTCGTCCCGGCCTCGCCATTGGTGAGTCCGGCGGCGGCTTTAGCGGTTCGCGCTGACCTGGAGGGCGATCGTCCGAAGCAGGCGCTTGCGCTCATGACGAAGTACGCGGATGTCGTTCCTCAACCGGAGAGCAGCCTTTTGCTGGCGCGCTGCTATGAAGGCAACGGCGATCTGGGACGTGCGGCCGACGCTTTTCAGCGTGTCTACTACGAGTACCCGATGTCGAAAGAAGCGACGGACGCTGCCAACGCCCTCGTAGACCTGAAAGCGAAGCTGGGCGACGCACTTCCCCATCCGACGCCAAAGATGCTCATTGGCCGCGCGCAACGTCTCTTCGATGCAAAGAATCCCGGCGCGGCACGGCTGGAACTAGCGGCAGCCATTCCGCAGTTGACAGGGGCGGAGCAGGATCTCGCCCGTGTACGGCTGGGCGTCGCAGATTTCCTGGCGAACCATGTGGCAGATGCGTTTGCGTATTTGTCGGCGCTGAAGGTAGACGATGCGGAAGCCGATGCCGAGCGCATCAGTTACCTGATCCGGTGTGCTCGGAAACCCGATCGCCATGCCGACGTGCGCCAGTACGTGACGGAGCTCGAGCAGCTTCATCCTACGTCGAAGTGGCGTCTGGATGCTCTGGTCTATCTTGCAGATCAGGCACGGACGGATAATGACCCCGCGACCTTTGTACCCCTGTACCAGGCGTGTGCAACATCATTCGCTGCGGAGCCTAGTGCCGCACATTGCCATTGGAGGCTCGCTTTCCAGAGTTATCGCACGGATGGAGCCGACGCCTATGACCTTCTGCGAAGTCATGTTCGTCAATACGCGAACTCAGAGGACATCAACGATGCGCTTTACTTTCTCGGACGGTTGCAGGAGCGAAAGAACGAAAACGGTGGGGCACGCGCTTGTTACGAGGAACTGCAACGGCGCTACCCAAATACTTACTACGCCCTGATGGCACGAGAACGCCTGAAAGCTCCCGATGTGCAGGCAGCGACGCCAAGCCCGGCTATCAAGGAGTTTCTCGATGCCATCAACTGGCCGGCGCGCCCCGAGTTCCCGAGCTTTTCGCCGGGCGAACTCGCTTCGACGCGCATCAGCAGGTCACAGGCGCTGCAGGCAACCGGTCTGAACGCGTTTGCGGAAGGCGAATTGAAGTTCGGGGCTGCGAACGACGGCGGCCAATCAAACGTATACGCCTATGAACTGGCTAAGCTGGCCGACGAGCGGAAAGCGCCGGATCAGGCTTTGCGTTACATCAAGCACTATGCGCCGGGTTACCTGTATATGCCGTTTGATCAGGCACCCGTCAAATTCTGGCAACTGGCATTTCCGATTCCATATCGGTACAGCATTGATGAGCGTAGCCGCGCGCAGAGCCTCGATCCGTTTTTCGTTGCCGCCTTGATACGGCAGGAATCGGAATTCAATGCCGTTGTCATTTCGCCCGCGAATGCGTACGGATTGATGCAGGTGGTACCGGCAACGGGCAGACAACTCGCGCGCCGGGTAGGTGTGAAGCGCCTTGCGGCTCCTCAACTTCTCGCCGCCGACCGCAATATTCAGCTAGGGACCATGTATGTTCGGGACCTCATGAATTCGTTCGGGGGACAAGAGGAATACGTTCTGGCCTCTTACAACGCAGGTCCGAGCCGTGCAAAGCTGTGGCAAACCTGGGGACCGTTCCGGGAACAAGCTGAGTTCGTGGAGACGATCCCGTTTCACGAAACGCGCAATTACGTTCAGGTGGTGCTCAGAAATGCCGATACTTACCGCCGCCTCTATGCCGGAACAGTGCCGGAAATTCCGGCATACCGTCCCAAGCCGCCGCCGAAACCGAAGGGTCGCAAGAAGCGACCGGTTCGCCACACATAATCAAAGCCGTCGGTGTTCACATACCCGCTAAGAAGCGGATGACCCTGGACCTGACTGGGCTTGCGCTTTACAATCACAGCATGGCGGCGATCGTTCAAAACCGTTTTCAAAGTTCACGAATAACTGGTTTCAAGGAATCCGTGATACGTGAGATGACCAGACTCGCGCATCAGCATGGAGCCGTCAATCTGGCACAAGGCTTTCCGGATTTTAGCGCGCCTGCCGCGGTGAAACTCGCGGCACAGGAGGCGATCGCGGCCGACATCAACCAATACTCAATCACCTGGGGACTGAAGCCATTTCGCCAGGCTATCAGTGACTACTATCACCGGTTTTACGGACTGCATTTCGATCCGGAGCGTGAGATTACGGTTTGTTGCGGCGCCACAGAGGGGATGATGGCCACCGTGCTCGCATTGCTCAACGCCGGCGACGAGGTTGTCGTCTTCGAACCGTTCTATGAAAACTATTGGCCGGACTCACTGCTGAGCGGAGCGGTGTGCCGGTTCGTGCGCTTGCACCAGCCCGATTGGACCTTCGATCCACAGGAACTGCGACGAGCATTCAACGGACGAACGCGCGCGGTTATTCTGAACACTCCGAACAATCCCACAGGGCGCGTGTTCTCGCGGGCCGAACTCAAGGTGTTAGCCGGGCTTTGCCAGGAGTTCGATTGCCTGCTCATCACGGATGAAATCTATGAGCACATCATCTTCGATGGCGCGGCTCATGTGCCGGCGGTCAGCTTACCGGATATGCGAGAGCGATGCGTGGTAATCAACAGCTTGAGCAAAACGTTCTCCGTGACCGGTTGGCGTGTCGGTTGGGTGATTGCTCCTCCGGATCTGACCAACTCTATCCGGAAAGTTCACGACTTCATGACGGTTGGAGCGGCGACTCCGCTGCAGCAGGCGGGCATCACGGCGCTGCAACTGCCCGATGAATACTTCGCGAGCCTCGCGGCTACGTATGAAGCGAAGCGGGACAGTATCGTGTCCATCCTGCAACAGGTCGGGCTTCGGCCATTCATTCCGAGCGGCGCTTATTACGTGATGTGCGACTTGGGAGATCTGCCCTTCTCGAATGACTTTGCTTTTGCTAAGTATTTGGTCGAAGAAGCGGGAGTCGCCGCTGTACCGGGTTCAAGCTTCTTTAGCAGTGAAAGCGGAACGTCCCGCCTCGTTCGTTTCTGTTTCGCTAAGCGTCCGGAAACGCTTGCTCTGGCTGCCGAACGGCTGGAACGCCTCAGAAGCTAAGAAGAGTTCATAAAGTTACAGTCGCGTCTGAGACGTCGGACGCCTCGCACCTACTGACTGTGGTGGTGCTTGCGTCGTGAGGTGTGTTTCCTCCTTCTATCTAAAAGCGGCAGTGTTCCTGATCTGTCCGGCCTTGCTTGTCGGGCAACGTGGCGTTCCCCAGACAAGAATTCGGCAGGCCATCAATGGCTCCGAGCGCAAGGTGCTAAAGGGCAATATTCACCCTCTCGCAAAATCGGAGTTCGAGAGCGGCGTGGCTCCCCAAGACTTGCCGATGGAACGCATGATGCTTGTGCTCACTCGAAGCGCCGAGCAGCAATCTAACCTCGACCAGTTGCTTCAGGAGCTTACCGATCCGGCTTCGCCGCGCTTCCATCAATGGCTGACACCTGAGCAATTCGGCCAGCAATTTGGAGCTTCCGACCAGGACATTCAGACCATTACGGACTGGCTCACGGCTGAAGGATTCCATGTGGAACGGCCCATGCAGGGGAAAACGATGCTCGAGTTTTCCGGGACGGCGGGCCAGGTGGCGAATACATTCCATACCGCCATCCATAAGTACACGGTAAATGGCGAAGACCATTGGGCGAATGCGACCGATCCGGAGATTCCCGCTTCGCTTGCTCCGGTGGTAGCCGGTATCGCGACTCTACATAACTTCCCGAAGCGCCCGCAGTCGCGTGACGACGGCATGATGACAGGCAACGCCCAACTTCTTTCGACTCCCGCGTTCACTTCCAGCACTGGTGGGCACGCGTTGAGTCCCGCGGACTTTGCGACGATCTACAGTGTCAACCCGGTTTACCAGGCAGGGATCAAAGGCTTAGGCGCGACCATCGCGGTGGTTGCGAGAAGTAATTTCAATTCCTCCGATTACTTCAACTTCGGCGATCTGTTCATGCCGGGTTATCGTAGCCCGGAAATAATTATAAATGGCAGGGATCCAGGTGACCTGGGCGGAGGCGAAGAGTCGGAGGTCGTTTTGGATACAACATGGGCGTCTGCCGTTGCTCCCGACGCATGGATTAAGGTTGTCATATCCAGCTCCACAAATGCCGCCGACGGGGTCGACCTTTCGGAGGCTTACATCATCAACAACAACCTTGCGGACGTTATGACGGAAAGCTTCAGCTCGTGCGAGGCTTACCACACGGGCACGCAAGCAGCCGCCCTATCATCGCTGGCGGCCCAGGCCGCCGCCCAGGGTATTACGTATGTGGTCTCAACTGGTGATTCGGGCGCCTCGGAGTGCAGTGCTGCGAGTTCGGGAAGCGCCACCGGTTCCTTGTCGGTCAACGTGCTTGCTGCGAACCCGTATGTTGTCGCTGTCGGAGGCACTCAGTTCAACGATGCCGCCGGAGGTTATTGGAACGCAACTAATGACGGAAACCGCGGATCGGCCATTGCCTACATTCCCGAAAACGCATGGAACGAAAGCTGTGGTGTGGGGCAGCAGTGTGGCAGTTCTGGAGTGGGACTACGGGCGACCGGAGGAGGAGCGAGTATTTTCTATCCCAAGCCAACCTGGCAGAGCGGGGTTCCCGGCATTCCCAACGACGGGGCAAGAGATATACCCGATGTCTCTTTGGCGGCTGCGGTTCGTAACCCCTACTTAATCTGCCTTCGTGGTTCATGCTCCAGCCTTTACAATCGCGGCTTTTATGGAGGATCCGGAACCTCGGCAAGCGCACCCGCTTTCGCGGGAATCATGGCGCTTATCGTGCAGCGGACCGGATCGCGCCAGGGGCAGGCAAACGTTACGTTATATCGTTTAGCGGCCAACCAGGACATGAGCCCCTGCAACGGATCTGTCGTCGGGGCGGGTCTTCCGTGGTGCATCTTCCACGACATTACGGCGGGAAACAATGCTGTGCCCGGGCAAGCGAGCTACGGCACTCCCGATGCAAAATACCAGACCACCGTGGGTTACGATTTAGCCACCGGACTCGGCTCCGTGAATGTCGCGAACCTGGTGTTCAGTTGGACGACTGATTCTCGTCCTTCCGGCACTCCTGCCGTTACACTTTCGGCAACAAACGTGGATTTCAGCGTCGTGAGCATGGGCGTGACTGCCAAACAAACGATCACGCTTTCGAACAGCGGCACGGCCAATTTAGCCGTCGGAAGTATTGCGATTGCTTCCGATGGGGCTGCCACATTCGGACAAACAAACAATTGCCCTCCAACCATTATTCCCGGAGGGATTTGCTCGATCGATGTCACGTTCCTCCCGCGATCGGCTGGTCAATTCAATGGGACGCTAGGCATCGTGGACGACGCGAACGGTTCGCCGCGGACGATCTCTCTTACCGGAAGCGGCGCCGAAACTCCGACGCTGACACTCTTCCCGGCAGCGGTCGACTTCGGGTCGCGCAAGCTTCAGCTCAGGAGCGAGACTCAGACCGTCCAGCTTGCCAATTCCACTTCTCAGGCGATAAGCATCACCGGCATCTCGCCCGCCGGTGTGAACGCAAACGACTTTTCAGTGGCAAGCACATGCGGCGGTACTCTGGCGCCTGGTCAGAGCTGTTCTGTGTACGTCGTCTTCACGCCGCAACTGCTGGGGAACCGTACTGCCTCGATCGTTGTCACAAGCAGTCTGCCGGATTCGCCGCACACAGTTGCGTTGACCGGAACCAGCCTATTGAGCGGAGCTTTCGAGATAGCTAACGGTCTCTCGGGCAAGGTGCTTGATCTCGTTGCCGGTTCAGGCGGCAATGGAACGCTGGTTCAACAGAGCCCGCTTACGGGTCAAGCGCAGCAGCAATGGATCTTCTACCCGATTGATAACGGCTTCTATTACATCTTGAATGCCTCGACAGGCAAGGCTCTGGACGATACGGGTGCATCTCTTTCAAATGGGATGGTTATGCAGCAGTGGGACTATAGCGGCGCAATTCAGCAACAGTGGAAACTGATAGCCACCGATGATGTGCATTACGCGATCCTGAATCGAGGGAGCGGAAAAGTGTTGGACATGACCGGCGCGTCCAGGTCGGCGGGCACTTTGGTTCAGCAATGGAATGCGAACGGCTCTTCGCAACAATCCTGGGTACTCGTACCCGCGGGTTCTTACGAACTCTTCAATAACGCTAGTGGCATTGTTCTGGACGCTCCCAGCGGGTCGGCGGCAAACGCAACACCGGTCCAACAATACGCCCCGAATGGAGGGAGCCAGCAGCAATGGCAATTCTTGCCGACGGGCGGAGGCTATTACGCGATTCTGAACCGCCAGTCCGGTAAAGTGCTCGATGTCACCAGCGCCTCGTTGAGCAATGGAGCACTGATTCAGGAATACGACTTCCTTAATGGCGCAAATCAACAGTGGCGGTTCGATCTGGTTGACGGAACGTACTGCAAAGTTGTTAGCCGGGCAAGCGGGAAAGTGCTGGATGTGATTAGTGCGTCAATGCAAAACGCGGCAGGCATTCAGCAATGGGACTACGAAGGCACCGGCAACCAGTTATGGCAGCTCTCACCTTTGGCGCTTTACAACATTGTGAACCGTGCGAGCGGCCAGGCTCTGGAAGTGCCAGGAGGGAATGCCTCCGATGCTCTCGATATTCGACAGGCGGTCCGTACAAACTCGCAACAGCAACGCTGGCAATTGCTGCCGGTTACAGGCGGATATTTCGCCGTCGTGAACGACGGGACCGGCAAGGTCCTGGATGTAACTTCTGCGTCAACCGCAAACGCAGCACTGATTCAGCAATACCGCTATCTCGACGGTCCAAATCAGCAATGGCAATCGATTTCTTTGAGCGGCGGATATTATGTGCTGATGAATCGGGAGAGCGCCAAAGCCCTTGATCTCGTGAACGCTTCTTTGTCGGTGGGAGCGCTGATCCAGCAGTATCGCTACCAGGGTGGCGCTAACCAGCAGTGGAGTCTGATTCCCGTGGCGCAATGAACAGGTTACAGCTTTGCGGGGTGAGCCGTCGGCCTACGGTAAGATCTTGTCCTGATATTCGAGAATGGTGCCCCGGCCCAGCAGCCAATTGGGATCGAGCTGCCTCTTTACGTTGCCCATCGCTGCCAACTCGTCCTGCGAGTACATCAGTTTCAGAAGATTTGTTTTTAGTTTGCCTACTCCGTGTTCGGCGGCAACCGTTCCCCCGAGCGATACAACATAGTTCGCGAAATCTTCCATCAAAGCCTCCGCTTTGATCGCGCCTTCGTCCGTGTCGGGCAGCAGATTAACATGCACGTTCGCATCCCCAATGTGGCCGAATATCGTGTATTGCCCTGGAAACACCGCGTTGCACCGTTCACGGTAGTAGTTGTAGAGATCGCGATTACGTTCGAGCGGAACCGCAAAATCGGTGCCGAACTTACGGCAGTTACCATGCCTTGCGCGATCCACAACCATGGCGGGCAGCGCATGCCGGAAAGCACGGAAGCGCTCCCGATCTGCGGCTTGCATCCCGAACCAGGATTCTTCTTCCAGGCAGCCGTCGCGTTCCAGGCGCTCGCCCCAGCGATCAACTTCCTTGTCTTCGATTGAGGCAAGGTCGGACTCGATGAGAAGAGCCGCATTGGCGGCAGGCGAAATCTCCGGGTAGCGCGGGCGCAGCAACTCCAGCGCACGTGCGTCCATCGACTCCAGGAGTCGTAGCCCGGCCAGGTTTCTCCAGTCTTCGACGGCATCAAGCATTCCTTCTTCCGTGCGAAAGAAAACGACCCCGCTGAGTATTGCCGGCGGCTCAGGCAATAACGCGAGCTCGGCTTCCGTTACAACACCAAGAGTTCCTTCGGCGCCCGCCAGCAGATCCACCCATTGAAGGTCCGGCTGGAGATAGTAGCCGGCGGCGTTCTTAGTCGTTTGCGGCTGGCGCACAACTTGATAGGGAAAATCAACCCGGTCACCCCGTTTCAGTTCGACAGTGCGGCCATCCATAAAGGTGACTTGCAGCGCTTGGACGTGCTTCCGGATGGCGCCGAAGCGAAAACTACGAGCACCGCCCGCATTGGTGCTGATGATCCCGCCGATCGAAGCCGAACTTTCGGTGGGATTCGGTCCGAAGAATTGCCGAGTTTTCGCGGCCTGGTTCTGCAGTTCATTCAATGCGAGTCCTGCGCCGCAGCGAGCGGTTCCGGGCGCAATCTCCAGCTTCTGAAATCGGGCGAGCGAAATCACGATTCCGCCATGAGGAACGCGAGCTCCGGTCAGTCCGGTACCAGCGCCCGCAATTGTGACGGGCGACTTGCGTTCGTTCGCTTCCCGGATGATCCCGGCAAGTTCCGAAACCGTTGCCGGATGAAGCACTCGCTCCGCCGTTCCCCGGTAACCGGAGGAGTCTTCGAGAAACTCGTCTATGGCAAAGTCCGTTACACCCATAATTCCTAAAATACAGGTTCGGCAAGCCGGGCCGAGTCAAACGCATTAGGAGCGGTTCCTGGCAATATTGTCAGGCATCGTTTCTAGTGGCATAGCTTACATCTGTGCGACCATGACAGAGCAATGCGCCGTTGTCTTAAATTTGTATCGTTTTGTCTTCTCGCCAGCCTGGGAGTCCAGGCAGCATTTTCGGGGCCTCTTGGCACCTTTGTAGTTGTTGGGGACTCCCTGTCAGCGGGCTTCCAGAACTTTTCTCTATATACCAGCGAGACTATCCCGGGCCTTCCTCCCGCCGGACAGCGGCACGGCTACGCGGAGTTAGTTGCGCAACAGGCTGGAACGGACCTTCGTAATCCAACTATTTTGTATCCTGGGTTTCCGCCTACTTTGACTATTAACGGCGGCGGGGAGATCAACAAAGCGCCCGGCGTCGGACTGCGTCTAAACCCTGAAATCCAAACCTTGAATTTGTCAGTACCGTCCTACACAGTCGCGGATGCAAATGGCAGGACTGCTAACATTCTGCAAGTACTCACAAATCCCTTAGGCGCTAACCCGCAAGATATTCTGGAATTGACGGTGCTCGGCTTCCCCAGCTTTTGCGGTGCGCTCGATTTTCCGCTGGTTACTGTGACGCTAAGTTCCGTTGCCTGTGCCGTTCAACAGCATCCGCAGACGATCCTTGTTTCCCTCGGCAGCAATGATGCGCTGTTAACCTTATTGCTCGGGATTCCACCGACGACCAAGGAGTCATTCCAGGCGTCATATCACCAGATGATAACGACGTTACAGCAGCAAACGAGTGCCCGGATTATGGTTTCGAACGTGCCGGATTTAACGCTCATTCCCTATCTGTGGACCCAGCAAAATTTCCAGGCAAGGTGCGGGTATCTGCCAAAGACGCAGCTAGCGACGGATTACGTGGTGGCGGACTTAACTGACGCGACTGCCAGCGGCGATGTTTGCACGAGTTACTTCGTGCGGTCCGCCGAGTTGGTAAACCAGACTAAGTCAATGGTTGACGAGTATAACAAGATCATCAAGCATGAGGCCCAGAGTGCGAGAGCAGTCGTTCTGGACTTAAACAAGTTGGTCGCTGATATGGCTGCCCATGGCACAGATGTCGGAGGCAAACACCTGACAACTGCGTTTCTTGGCGGTCTATTCTCTCTTGACGGCATCCACCCGACTAACACCGGGTACGGGATTATTGCGAATCAGGCCATCGAAACGATGAATAAGGCCTGGAAGCTTTCAATTCCGCCCGTGTCGATAACTGCGATTGCTGCTACGGATCCGTTAGTGCCGGGTAATTAGGCAGCGTGACTACGGTATGAGCAGGATTTTGCCGCCAACAGAACCTGCTTCCGCCAGTTTCTGGGCTTCACCCGCGTCCTGCAAGCTCATTCGCTTGGCGATCGGAATGACCAGTTTCCCGTCGCGAACGGCATCCGCCATTTGACGGAGGAGGGAAGCATCCGGTGTTGCCATAAAGGCTTCGACGCGTATGTTCTTCCCTTCTGCCTCTTTCGGCTTGCCCAATACCGAGCCGAGGACGCCGCCTTCCTTCAATTTCGGAATCAGCTTCCCGATAAGACCATGACCGACCGTGTCGCCAATTGCATCGAGTTCCGGCAAGGCGGCAATCTCCTCGTCACGATCGACCGCTATTACCTGGCCGGCGCCTAAGCCTTCTGCTTCCTCCCGTTGGGATGACTTCACGGCAGCGATGACCCGTGCTCCCATGCTGCTGGCCATGTATACGGCAGCGCGCCCCACACTTCCCACGGCTCCCGTAATGAGCACCGTTTGTCCCGATCTCGGCTGAATGTGTTGTGCAAGCTGTGCGCCCGTTGTAACAACAAGCGGCAGAGCGGCGGCATCCTGCAAATCAAGTCCATCCGGGAGGATCGTCAGGTGCTCGGCTTTTGCGGTCAGGTATTCTGCATAACTTGCATTAACCAACCCGATGACCTTTTGGCCAACTTGGGGATTGTGAACATTCGCGTCTGCTTTGACGACTGTTCCTGCGACGTCGCGGCCAAGAATAGCCGGAAACGTGAGATTTACCAGGGCCTTCGCCTCACCGCTCCGGATTTTCCAGTCGATCGGGTTGACGCTGGTAGCTGCAACCTTTACCAGCACTTCTCCGGCTCGGGGTTCCGGTGTTTCCACGTCTTCATACACCAGTTGATCGACACCGCCATACCCATGTAGCCGGACTGCCTTCATTTCATTTCTCCCACACAGTAGACAGCTTCGCGAGATATAGTGTTCGTCTGAATATCACCTGTCCTCCCTTGCGAGAAACACTTACAGCCGTCCAAATTTCGACACGGCTTGGCGGATGGATTTGTACTTCTCGATGAAGGGATACATACTGTGCTCGGTCCCGTCGAGTTCTTGTGCTTTTTGTAAGATGGCAAGCGCGTTTTCCCGGGGAACGACCACGACGCCGTCCAGATCAGCCACGATAATATCGGCAGGCCGAACGGGAACACCTGCGCACATCACAGGAACATTCTTCCCGGTGACGCGGAAGTGGTTCACTGTGGTGGAAGGGACAATGCCTCGGCTGAACACCGGGAATTGCAATTTGGAGATCTGCGGAGTATCCCGGACCCCGCCGTCCACTACCGCGCCCGCTAGTCCCCGGTACTTCATAGCCGTGCTCATCAGCCCACCCAAACCCGCGTAATCAAGACCGTCTTCAAGCGACATGACGTAAACCGAACCCGCCGCCGCTTCATCGATCGCGTCCATCATGCCCTGTAACGCTTTGGAGCCTTCGGTGTGTTCCCCTTTCACCAATCGCACGGTTACGGCGGGACCGGCGAACTTGGCGGTGGCGAGCGGCCGCATATCGTGAGTCATGTACATCTTCTTGCCGTAGAGTTGCTCAATTGCGTCTGCAACGGAAGCGACTTCCACTTGCCGGAAACCGCTGATGAGATCGTCAGGCGCCGCATCGCCTTCCAAGCGGCCGGGTAGCAACTTCAAGCAGACAATCGCGACGAATACCGCCGATAAAGCAAGCTTTTTTTCTCATTTCGTAACTCCTGTCGAGGCGTGCGAATCATCGCCTCGGTTTGACTCTATGTAAGATTACTCCTCGGGGGCTCAGCCGAATGAAACACATCTCTCGCCGTACCATTCTCAAGTCCGCCGGGGCACTTGCGATTGGATTGACGGCACCGCGCCACGTCTTCCCTGCGCCGTACCAGGCTCAGGCCGCTGGCCTGCGACGCAAAATCAAGATCACGGACGTGAAATGCATGATCGTCCGCGGTACCTGGGATTGGAACCTGGTTCGGATCGAGACAGACGCCGGCATTTCCGGGTTAGGCGAAGCCTATTGGGGTTGGGGCGTCAAGGACCTGATCGTAAACAAGATGAAAGGCATCATCGTTGGCGAAGATCCTTTGAACGTCGACAAGCTGTACACCAAGATGTTGATGGAGAGCGCCGGTGCGGGTGCGATAGGCGGCGCTACGATTTCTGCTGCGAGCGGAATCGAGATCGCTTTATGGGATCTGGCGGGCAGGATTCTTAACACGCCTGCCTGCAATCTGCTGGGAGGCCGATTCCGCGATCGGGTCCGCTTCTACCGTACGACTCAGATTCCGAAAGAACAACCGCAAGATCCTGAATCCTGGCGCAAGCTGGTGAGGGCAACGCGTTCCGAGCGTTGGGGCTGGACCGCGTTCAAGTTCCAAGGCGACGGCATTCCGCGCATGCTCGATCCGACATACGAGCAACCGGGCCATGATCGCTACCTTCGTAATTTGAAGCGATCGGACATCGATCACATTGTGAAGTACATGGAGATTGTTCGCGAAGAGCTCGGTCCCGAGGGTGAATTCGGCATCGACCTTCACTGGCACTATGACGTTCGCGATGCGATCGACTTGGCCCAGGCGCTTGAACATGTGCACCCGATGTGGATCGAAGATCCGGTTCCACCGGAGAATCCGGAGACCATGGCGCTGGTTCGGCAGCATTCTCCTGTTCCCGTCCTGACGGGGGAAAACTTGTACGGCTTTGCCGGATTTGAAAAGCTGATCGAACTTCAGGCAACTGATGGCGTGCACATCGACATTCCCAAATCGGGAGGACTGCTCGAATCCAAACGGATCTCAGACTTTGCTTCCAGTTACGGAATCTGGACTGCAGCGCATAATCCGGCGAGCCCGGTCGGAACAATAGCGTCGGCGCATGCAGCCGCAGCTATGCGGAACTTCCGCATCCATGAACTGGCAAATTACATTGAGTGGTGGCCGGATCTGGTCGTTCATGAAGGACCGATCTGGCAGGGCGGCTACTTGACAATACAAGACAAGCCGGGTTTCGGCGTCGAACTCAACCCTGACGTGGCGAAAGCGCATCTCGCTCCCGGCGAAACCTGGTGGGCGTGAGCTCTTGTTGATATGCTGCGTAAACTGTCATGAAGAGGTTCCACCTACTTTGTCTTGCCTTCCTGGCTTGCACCGGCTTGAAGGCACAGGTCCTGACGTTCAGTCGCGAACAACTGATCGACTACACGAAGAACAATCCGTTTGATCGCTCGGCGGATGGCCGCCCGAAGGTTCCGGACGATCTTCTGAAGAAATTGGAAGGCGTCAGCGCCGAAGAAGTCTGGACGATTCTCAACCGGCACCATTACGTTAATCAATTCGAGGGCCATTGGCAGATACTCCATCCAGACAAGAAACTGGTGGGCAGAGCTGTTACGGCACAGTTCATGCCGCTGCGCGAGGACGTCCAGTCGGTGGCCGAGGAAAAGGCCAACACCGGAGGAGTCAAACGCAATGCAAACCAGCGTGTGATCGACAGCCTCCAGAATGGTGACGTCATTGTCGTCGATTTATACGGCAAGGAAGAAGGCGGAACTTACGTAGGCGACAATCTGGCCACCGCCATCAACGTTTTTACTCAGAACGGATTCGTCGTAGACGGGGCTGTTCGGGACCTGGGCAGTATCACTGAAAAGGGAATGCCGGTCTACATTCGCGGTTCGCACCCAACACCGATTGCAAATTGCATGCTGAGCGGCGTGAACGTTCCTATCCGCATCGGAGCGGCGACCGTGATGCCGGGCGATGTGGTTTTCGGGGATAGTGAAGGCATCTACTTCATTCCGCCGCAGTTCGTAAAAGAAATTATCGAGAACGCGGAAGAGATTCACGTTCATGACGAATGGACGCAGATGATGTTGAAAACGGGGAAATATAAGTCGAGCGATATCTATCCCACTCCTCACGATCCGGCACTCAAGAGCCAATACGAAGCGTATAAGCGGGAGCACCTGAAGCGCTAACGTTGTGAAGCAACATCTCTTCGTGCCCGGCTATTTTGAGCGGACACCGCTTTGGAACAACGAAAAGTCAGCCGACCGATTACTCTCCTGACGTAAGATTTGATTTTGAAAATGAACAAACAAAAGACCTCTTCGCGCCGGCAGTTTCTTGGAGGCGCGGCACTGGCCGTCCTGCCCGCCTCCTACCTGCGCGGTATGCCGATTCCGAAGATCAAGAACGTCTCCGTCATCTGCACGGCTCCCGCGAACGTCCGGTTGGCGGTCGTTCGCATTGACACGGACCAGGATGGGCTCTACGGTTACGGGTGCGCCACCTTCACCCAGCGCGCCGATCTCGTGGTTGCCGCCGTAGAGCGGTACCTGAAGCCGTTCCTGCTCGGGCGTCCGACCGATGCCATTGAAGACTTGTGGCAAGCGATGTACAACTCGTCTTACTGGCGTAACGGACCGGTATTAAACAATGCCATCAGCGGCGTTGATCAGGCCCTTTGGGATATTAAGGGGCGACAGGCCGGTATGCCTGTCTATGAGTTACTCGGCGGAAAACAACGGCGTGGAGCGATGATCTATTCGCACGCGTCCGGGCGTGAGATCTCGGAGACCATCGACCAGGCCCGTAAGTTGATGTCTCAAGGCATCAAAGCGGTCCGTCTCCAGGTGGGAATACCCGGCATGGCGGCCTACGGTGCAGCTCCGGGGCTCGCAAAGCAATCGCCTAACGTGTCGCCCGAAGATGAGATTTTCGAGCCTCTCCCGTATGTGCGCCGTACCCTGCAACTCTTCGAGGCGGGTCGCAAAGAACTGGGGAGTGAGATTGAACTGCTTCATGACGTGCATGAGCGAGTACCGCCCCGTCTTGCGGTTTCGTTCGCGAAGGACATGGAGCAGTTTCGACTTTTGTTCCTCGAGGATGCGCTATCTCCGGAAAACATCGACTACTTCAAGCAGATTCGCGCAAACTGCTCGACGCCCCTGGCCATGGGCGAGTTATTCAATAGCCCCCACGAGTGGAGCGGAGTCATCAAGAGCAGCGTTATTGATTTCATCCGCGTCCATGTGTCTCAGGCAGGCGGCCTGACGCCCGCCAGAAAGATTGCTAGCCTTGCCGAGGCATTCCAGGTGAAAACTGCCTGGCACGGCCCCGGCGACGTTTCCCCGGTCGGGCACTGCGCAAACGTGACGCTCGATTTGGTGTCGACCAACTTTGGCGTGCAGGAGTGGACCTTCGCCAACGATCGCGTGCAGGAGGTCTTCGAAGGTTATCCGGTGGTGAAAGACGGATACGTCTACGCCAATGAGAAGCCTGGCTGGGGTGTGGAAATCAACATGAAAGCCGCGGCAAAGTATCCGTTTGGGGCTGAGACCGGTTCACGCAAACTCCTGAACGGCGGATGGGGCGTGGTGCGCCGGGCGGACGGCAGCGTTATCAACCAGTAAAACCTTCGCAAAAAGCAGTAAGTTTTGCGAAATCGGTACTTACGTACCTTGACCTGACGAGCGAATGAATATAGAATCCGTGCTAGTCGAGATGCATTAGCTTAGCTTTGCTGTGCATCTTTCAGGGTCTTTAGCCGTTGATGCGAAGACAACTTCGCTCAACTAAATCGCTGGTGAGGTGGGTGTATATGATCCCGTGTCGGGTCGCGCTGAAGAGAGCGCTTTTTGGTCTCACAACGTTGTTTGTTGCAGGATTTGCGGCTGCGCAATCCGAACGTGGCACGATTTCCGGTACGGTTCGTGACACATCGGGCGCCGTCATTCCCCAGGTCAGAGTGACCGTGACGAACACGGCAACGAATCAGCCGGTCGAAGTACAGACGAACGACTCAGGTGACTTCAGCGTTGTCGATCTTCGCGTTGGCAGCTACACCGTCAGGGCTGACAAACAAGGCTTCCGGCCTTCCGAAATCACAGGTCTCACGGTGGACGCGGCAGCTTCCGTCCGAGCCGACCTTAATCTGCAAGTCGGGCAATCTCAGCAGGTAATTGAGGTGCAGGCAGCGGCTGTGCAACTCAACTCTGAGGATTCCAAGACCAGCGTCACAATCAACCAGCAGCTTGTCGATACCTTGCCCCTGGTTGTCGGCGGTGCTGTGCGAAGTCCTTTCGACCTTGCGGCGTTGACTCCGGAAGCCAAAAACATCGGCGGCGACGCTGGATTTTCGCTTGGCGGCGGACAGGCGGCAAGTTATGGAGCGACGCTTGACGGTGTCTCGGTCACAACCTCGCGAGCGCTCCAGAAAAGCTGGGTTGCTTCCAACGCTCCTTCGGTCGAAGCGATCACGCAATTCACGGTGGATACCAACGGCTTCAAGGCGGAATACGGCCATGCCGGCGGCGGTGTGATGACGTTCGTCGCAAAGTCCGGCACGAACCAGTTCCATGGCTCGGCTTATGAGTTTCTCCGCAATAACGACTTCGATGCGAATGACTTTTTCAGTAACAAGCTGGGAAGGTCGCGGCAAATCTACAAGCAGAACGATTTTGGAGCGACGGTAGGTGGCCCGGTATGGATCCCGAAGGTTTATAACGGCCACAACAAGACGTTCTTCTTTTTCTCTTACGAGGGCTTCCGGAATCGCAACGGAGCCACGAACGCCACCGCCACCATTCCTACACCCGAGATGTACAACGGCGATTTCAGCAACTGGGTCACGTCAACCGGTGCGCGGATTCCGATTTATGATCCAACCACTCAGGTAACCAACGCCAACGGGTCGATAACGAGAACGCCGTTTCCAGGGAATAAAGTTCCAGTAAACCTCTTTAACTCGGCTTCTTTGCAGGCGCTGAAGGTGTTCCAGACGAGCGGCGCTCTGACGCCGAATACGGGCGCACTTCCCGGAACGGCCGGTTACGTCAACAATAACTACATCATTTCGAACGGCTCGAACGTGCAGCCGGTCAAACAAGCTGAGCGTTAAAGGCGATCATCTCTTCAACGAAAAGCACCGGATTTCCGGCTACTACGGCTACGACCGGGAATCCACAGTTCCTGGTCCCGAAGGACCCGCTACGCTGCCGGGTTTGTATTCAAATTACAACGACTTGCAGCAGGATTCCGATGTCGTCCGGTTTAGCTGGGATTGGACCCTGAGCTCAACGAAGTTCAACCATTTCTACGCGGGCGGAAACAACTGGCGGCAGAATCACAACCCTCCCCAGGAATACATCGGCAACTGGAAGAGCAAATTCTGCATCGCAAACGTACCCGATTGCAACGACAACCTGGCGCAGTTGTTCTATTCGGGTACCGGGAACCCGTACACCGCGTGGGGCGGTCAGGCAAACAATGGATCGGAAAACACGATCTATTCGTATAACGACGATTACACCTGGATCCGGGGCTCACATACCTTCAAGTTCGGCGGAGGCATGCAGATCAACCACTACAACGGGTTCGGGCGTCAATGCGAAGCGGGCTGTGTTGGCTTCAACTTCACACAAACCGGAGTGCCTCTGTCCACCGATTCCAATCAGGGAGGCAACGCTTTCGCCTCATTCCTACTGGGCTATGCGGATTCGGGACAGATTGATACTGTGCGCTTTATCGGACAGCAATTCCCCTACTTTTTCGGCTATGCGCAGGACGATTGGAAGGTCTCGAAGAAGCTGGTTTTGAATCTCGGCCTCCGCTGGGAAACAAATTTGCCTCCTACCGGACTTGACGATCGCTGGAGTGATTTCTCGCCAACAACTCCGAATCCAGGGGCAGGCGGCAGGCTGGGAGCAGTGATCTTTGCCGGAAGCGGTACCGGCCGGCAGGGTTCACGAACGCTCGCCGATTCGTACTATAAAGCTTTTGGTCCGCATTTCGGATTTGCCTATTCCCTGAATGAGAAGACCGTGATTCGCGGAGGGTACGCCCGTTCCTTTGCTCCTCTCATGGCGGTGACCGGCTCGGCGCACAACATGGGCTTCACACTCACCCAGACCTTCAACAATCAGAACAACGGGCTGCAGCCGACGTTTCTCTTGAGCAACGGCATGCCGCCATGGACAGCGCCGCCGTTCATTAATCCGTCCGTGTCCAACGGTTCTTCGGTCACCTGGTGGCAGGGTGCTGAAACTACGCGCCCCCCCGAGACCAACAACTTCAATTTCTCGATCCAGCGACAGCTTACGTCCAGCATGATCCTGGAAGCGTCCTATAACGGCGTCGTCGGTGCACATTTGCAAGCGCAGTTATTGGACTATAACCAGGACAACCCGTCCGTGCTGACCCAGTTCGGCAGTATCGCTCAAAGCACCCTGGTGCTGAACAGCAATGTTGGTTCTGCCCTTGCAAACTCGTATGGAATCACAGCTCCGTATCCGGGTTTTACGGGAACCGTGAAACAGGCGCTGCGGCCCTACCCGCAATACACGACGGTCGATACTTTCGCCGGGCAAGGCGATCACAGCGGACATTCCACCTATCATGCCGGCCTGATTCGGCTGGAAAAACGTTATACATCTGGTTTGACGTTCCAAACCAGTTATGTCTTCTCGAAACTGCTGACCGACGCCGATAGTTATTGGGGCAATGCTGCCAGCTCAACTGCCAACGGATGCTGTCTTGCCGCGGATCAATATAATCGCCGGCTCGAGAAATCGATCGGCCAATATGACGTCACACACAACTTCAAGGCTGGCTTTGTTTACGACTTGCCGTTTGGGAAAGGCCGGCAATATCTCACACACGGGGTCGGCGCCTGGGTTCTGGGCGGTTGGGGCGTGAACGGTGTTCTGACCTATGCAAGCGGCCTGCCCGTCGGTATTACTTCCACTTACACACTGCCGCTCTACCAGGCAGCAGGACGAAGTACGCCGTACATCACGTCCTACAATGGCTGGCAGCCCGCTACTTGGAAGAACGGAAGCTTCGACCCGTCAGTGGATAACTTCCTGGTTGCGCCTTGTACGACCGCACGCCAACTGCACGGCACCGTTTCCACTTCAGGGTCTGGGCACTGGAAGTGTTCTGCAGGGTTTCGGCAACAGCACCCGGTACAACCCCAAAGTGCGCCAATTTCCGAACCTGAACGAGAACGTTTCGGTTATCCGAAATTTCCCCGTGCATGAGTCAGTAAGGGTTGAATTCCGCGCAGAGGCATTCAATGTACTCAACCGCGTTTGGTTCGGGACCGGCAGTACCAGCTTGCAGTCGCAAAACTTTGGTAAGTTAACCAGCAGTAGCGACCTTCTTAATACACCGCGGCAATTACAGCTAGCTCTCAAGCTGTATTTTTAAGCTGCGTCCAAGATTAGCTGGCCGCGAGTTTCTTTCGGGTGAAATAGACAGCAAACGCCGCGGGCGGATTATGCCCGCGGACGGTTGCTGCTTTCCGATACATCTCGGTTGCTTTGTCCTTATCGCCTGATTTTTCGTATGCCATACCCATCAGGCATTGAATAAACGCATCGTTCTGGTTCGCGCTTGCCAGATCCGCTAGTGCTGCCTTTGCGTCCCCGGTGTAAAGCGCGACATAGCCGGTCAGGTACGGTAAGAAGCTCTTCTGCTGCTCGTACAGCTTGGGGTCTTTATCCTTCAAATCGTTAAGTATCGATTTCGCTGCTGCGATGTGTTTGTCTGCTTCCGCTTTGTTCCCGCGCCGGGCCGCTATGCGAGCTTGGGCGTGCTCCCAACGGAATTCCCACACGTCCTTGCGGCCTGGAGCAATGTTCGGCTCTTTCAACCCGAGGTCGTGTCCTTTCTTATAGAGCTGCTGAGCGGCCTTGATGTCACCGTTATCGATGCAAACCCGCGCCGCCTCGTTCGCCATTTCGCCTTCCTGATAAAAGGCGTTGTCCGGGGCCGCGCTTTCCTGTGTTTTCCAGTACTCGATGACCAGTGTCTTCGTATTCAGCGGTCTTCTTGCAGTTGCCTTCGAATGCCCATGACATAGCCATGGCGCGCTGGGCATTTGCCTTCGCCGCGGGTGTGGTGGCCGTGTCAATCTCCTTCTGAAACAGCGCGCGGGACTCTGTTCCCTTTCCTTCGAGATCAAGCTGCGTTCCCTGACGCATTCCTTCACTCATGCGGATGCCGCTGCGCTGTTGCGGGGGCTGTGCAGTGATCGTGAGCGCAATAACGAAGAACGCTGGAAAGCAGCGAAACCCAGGCTTCATGCGTGAGATTATGTCAGATCAAAAGTGAATTCTGCCCACGGAAAACAATTGACCCGCGGCCAACCGGCCGCTACCATTCGCTATGAGGCCAACTCTGGCGGAGGCGCCGCAATCGCGCACTTCAAAACGCAAGTAAGAGAAGGAATACAAATGAAAGACTTCACTACCTACCTGATCTTTGACGGTAATTGCCGTGACGCGATGACCTTCTACAAGAATTGCCTGGATGCTGAACTGAACATATTTCCGTTCTCGCAGGCTCCTGATCCGATGCCGGCCGAAGCGAAGGATCGCACTATGCATGCGACATTGTCGAAGGGGAAAGCCGTGATCATGGCGTCGGATACTATGCCGGGCATGCCGTTCACGACAGGGAATAACTTTTCCGTTTCTATTGACTGCGACACTGCTGAAGAGGTTGAAAGATTCTTCAACGCGCTCAGTGAGAACGGGAAAGTGACGATGCCGTTACAAAAAACCTTCTGGGCAGCACGGTTTGGCATGCTTACCGATCAATTCGGAATCAATTGGATGTTTAACCTCAACGAGCCCGGCCACGCCTAGACGTGCGATCTGCTGCGGCGGATGCCCTCACCAAGCCTGGTTGTAAAGCTGAACGATTTCATCTGCGGTCGGCACGACGGGATTGTTCTGTGGGCTGCCGGAAGCGAGCGCATCCTCCGCCATCTTCGGCAGGTGCTTCTCGAACTCAACTCTCGGCTTCGCGACGTATTCCCGAAGCCGGGAAACGCCAAGTCGAACGTTGAGTTGTTCCAGTCCATTCACCAGTGCATCGCAAGCTGCGTCATCCGACTGAGCTTCTGAAGCGAGACCCATTTCGCGTGCTACACGCGCGTACCGGGCCGGCGCTCCCGGGATGGAGAAGCGCGTGATTGCCGGGAGCAACACCGCATTCGACAAACCATGCGGCAGATGAAACACTGCTCCGATCGGGCGGCTCATGCCGTGAACCAGGCACACGCTGCTATTTGTGAAGGCCATGCCACCCTGACAAGCGGCAAGCGCCATTGCCTCGCGGGCTTCCCGGTTTTCACCTTCGTCGTAAGCAACCGGAAGGTAACGGGAGGTGAGTCGAATACAGGACAGCGCCAAGGTATCGGTCATGCCGAAAGCCTTCTTCGACACGTATGCCTCAATGGCATGCACCAGGGTGTCAATCCCCACGTGGGCCGTCAGAGACTGGGGCATGGTCAGGCTCAGTTCGTAGTCGACGATGGAAGTACGCGGCATGATCTTCCGGTCCAGGATCATCATTTTGACTTGCCGCGTAGTGTCCGTAATCACAGCGGCTTTGGTTGCTTCGCTGCCCGTTCCAGCAGTGGTCGGAATGACAACGAGTGGTATGCCGGGTTTCGGTATGCGATGGTAACCCTGAAAGGCAGAAAGCGGTTCCGGATTTCGAACGGCTATCGCCATGATCTTGGCTGCGTCGATGACACTGCCTCCACCGATAGCAACGGCTGCTTCGGCCCCGCACTCGCGTAAGACCTCTAAGCCTGCGGTAACGTTCACGTCCGTCGGATCGGGCTGAACATCAAAGAAAATGGTGGAATCGATCCTCTCTTCCCGAAGCTGTTTCTGAAAGGTGTCGACCAGGCCGGTTTTCACCAGGTAGTGATCGGTCACCAGCAGTACTCGAGCGACGCCTAGCCGCTTCAACTCTTCAGAAAGGCGAAACCGGGCACCAGCTCCAAACAGCAACGTGGGCGGAGTATCGAAGCTGTATTCCATCTTGCCAGCTTACGCGCTCTCGAGTTCTGCCGGATCAATCTCGATTTCGGCCTCCTCCGCGTCTTTCGCATTCGCCAGCGTCTCTACCCCAAATAACGCCGCAACTTCGCTATCCGCGTAACGTGCCAGGTCCTTGCGCAATCGAAGCAGCGCCAGATCTTTAGCCTTTGCCTCGAGCATGACATCCACCTCGAGCGGTCCCACCGTTCGCCAGAAGCTGATGAATTCGAACGGATGAATGAAGTCGGCATGCCCCGTCCAAACAGGAGGAAGCAGCACGTTCTTTTTTCTTCCGGTCTTTGGGTTCTTCCGCTTTGCCTCGCGCATTTGCGTCCGCGGGGAAGAGAAGTGCAACTTAGGGCGGACGTCCGACGGCCAAGTAGCCAGGAAGCGGGCGAGAGTATCTTTCAATTCAAGCCGCTCAGGGTTCAAACACCAGAAGTGCTGGAGGTCGAAGATCAGGCGCACTCCCGTCCGCTTGTGGATCTCCAGCACGTCGGCGGCGCTGTAACGGAGATCGTCGTGTTCGAGCACCAGCCGGCCTGAGACTTGAGGGGGCAGGCGCTCCCAAGTAGCGCACCAGCGATCAATCCCGCTCGCCTTATCTCCGTAAGAGCCGCCTGCGTGAACTACGAGAACGGCCTCCGGTCCCTGCTCCATGCGGTCCAGGATTTCGGCCTGAACTCGCAAATCCCAAATGCTCTTGTTTCGAAGCGTTTCGTCCGGACTATTCAGAACGATGAATTGAGAAGGATGAAACGAAAGTCGGAGGTCGAGGTCACGTGCTCGGCGTCCCAGGACCCGCAACTCCTTGCGGCTTTCCGCTACCTGGGTGTGGAACTGCGGAAGGTCCGGATGCGTGGCATACGGCGCCAAATCCGATGACATCCGGTACATGGAAATGCTGTTTGCTTCGAGGTAATCGAATACCTGATGCAGGTATTCAAGCGAGGTTTTGAGGTGCGGATTTGACTGCCACCTGCGCGTGTCGTTGCTCTTGATTCCCGGCGCCCCGAGCACAGAAACAGGGAACCCGATCCGTAGATTCATCCGGGTTGAAGATGCCTCTCTCTTGGGAGGGCGTTCATAAAACTTTGGATGCCTCAGCCCTCAAGTTCGCGGCCACTCCCTGGGCCATTGATATTCTGAGATTTGTTCCTGACAATCCGGCGATTGGTGAAGGAGGCTCTTCGGGTTCCCCGTTGGCCTCGGCGGCGGAAGCTGTTTGCTTTCGCGCTTCTCCTGCTGTTAATAACGCCCCTACCTGTTCACCCCTCTGGCGGAGCCCCCGCGCCCCTGGTCAGTATTCTGAACGACGAGCTAACCCGGGAGTTTTCGGTCCTGCGCTCAAAGGCGGAGCCCGCACCATATTACATGGCCTATGAGGTCATCGAAGAGCAGAATGAATCCGCCTCCGCCACCCTGGGGGCGCTCCTGCAGCATGCAAAAGATCATTGGCGGACTGTCGACACTACCGTTCGCTTGGGCTCGCCTGCCTTTGATAACTACCACCCGTACAAAGGGTCGCCGGTGCGCTTTACGTCGCCCTCGCTGATTAGTCTGGACGATAACTCAAACGGAATCCGGAGGGCACTGTGGACGGAGACCGATCGTGTTTATCGGGCGGCAGCCCGCCGTTTTTCACAGGTGACCACCGACCAGCAGCTCATCGCGGAAGAGAAAGAAAAGAACGCTGACTTCTCCAGCGAATCTCCCGAAAAGTTTGCCAGCCTTCCGGAGGTCGTCAGTTATGACTCGAACGCGTGGGCGACGAAGGTGCGCAACTGGTCGGGAAAATTCAAGTCTCACCCGGGCGTTCTGGGCTCAAGCGTCAACTTTTCTGCGCGTCGCGAGATCCGGACCATCGTAAGTACGGAGGGATCTGCCCTTCAGGGCGGAAGCAATCTGTTCCGTATCGAGGTGAACGGTGTTGGAATCGCCCCCGACGGAATGGATGTCCAGGCGTTCGATTCCTTTGAGGCTCCTGACCCGGCGCACTTTCCAAAGGATGACGCTATACAGGCGCGCATCGAGCGAGTGGCCGCTCGCGTAGATTCGCTCGTCCAGGCGCCTCCGGCTGAGCCGATCGTCTGTCCGGCAATTCTCTCCGGCAAGGCCTCGGCGGTCTTCTTTCACGAGATCTTCGGGCATCGCGTCGAGGGCCATCGTCAAAAGGACATTTCGGAAGGGCAGACATTTACCCGCATGCTGGGACAAGAAGTCCTGCCGTCGTTCATCAGTGTCGATTTCGATCCAACGCGCCGGCAATACAACGGCGCCGATCTCATCGGGTACTACGACTTTGACGATGAAGGCGTGCGGGCTCGTCCGGTCAAGGTGGTGCAGAACGGCGTCCTCGAAACCTTTCTTCTTTCCCGCTCGCCGGTGGGCCAGTTCGTTCATTCCAATTCTCATGGGCGACGCCAGGCGGGGCGCGAGGTCGTGTCACGGCAATCGAACCTGATCGTCGAGTCTTCTAAGCAACTCAGTCAGACCGCTCTGCGAGCCGAACTGGTCAGGGAAATCAAACGGCAAAACAAGCCGTACGGGTTGTATTTCGAGGAAGTCTCTAGTGGTTACACCACAACAGGACGTCAGGGATTGCAGGCATTCACGGTCGTACCGCTGGTTGTCTATCGGGTGTTCCCTGATGGCCGGCCGGATGAGCTGATCCGCGGCGTAGACATCGTGGGAACGCCTCTCGCAAGCTTCCAAAAGATCGTTGCTACTTCCGACCGTTCGGAGGTCTTCAACGGGTTCTGCGGGGCGGAATCGGGCAGTGTTCCGGTTTCGGCGGTTTCGCCGGCTATCCTGGTTTCCGAGATAGAAACGCAGAAGAAGCAGAACATACAGCGGAAATTGCCGCTTCTCCCTCCGCCAGGGGAACAGAAATGAAGTTGAGTCATTCGCTACCGATTGGGCTGATCGCTTTATCGGTCTGGCTCGTTGGCGCGGCCGACACCCCCAAGCAGTTGTCTTCCGATGTGCAGATTCGTGCCATGCAGGACGAATTGGCGCGCTCGAAGACACTCGCTCTGAGCAACCTCGACAAACCGTATTTCATTCAATACACAACCAGCGACACCGAAGAGTTCGCGGCATCGGCAACTCTGGGCGGCTTGATCGGCTTGACGGACGCGCATGTCCGGCAACCCAGGATCGACATCCGAGTTGGCGGATACGACTTCGATAACACCAATTCCATCTACTCGGGCACGGCCAGCTTCGGATTGTTCCCGCTCGACGACAACTACGCCGCGATGCGCTCGCGTTCTATGGCTGGCGACGGATTCTCTTTACAAAAATTCGGCGGACCAGATCAGTCGCAAACGTACCGCCCTGCGCGAGATTGCCGATCCTGATAAGACGCCCGATTTCGCGCCGGCAACTCCGGTACAAATGGTCGAGCCCACGCCTTCGGCCAGGATCGATGGACAGCTTTGGCAGGACGTCGTTCGAAAGCTTTCGGCCGTCTTCGCCGGGCACGAGGCGATCACGGCGTCACAGGTTCGATTCAGGAGCATTTCCTCTACTTACCGGTTAGTGAATACCGAAGGAACCACGTTGCGTGTTCCTCAGCAGCTTTCGGACGTGAGTATCACCGCGAGCGCACTTGCTCCGGACGGAACACGTATCTGGAACCACCAGTTTCTGACGGGTCTGGTTCCCTCTCAACTTCCCAGCCCCGAAGCGTTACAGGCGGTCGCTCAGAAGACAGCGGAAGAGACGGAACTCTTGTTGAAGGCGCCGAAAGGCGAGGAGTACGCAGGGCCGGTTCTCTTCCAGGGTGAGGCAGCGGCTCAGATGGTTGCCCAGGTGTTGACCGATGCGCTTCGTCTCCCACGCAAGCCGGTTGCGCCTCCCGGCTCGAATAGCGGCGCGACCCAAATGATCGAGAGCGTGTGGGCGACTCGGCTCGGGTCTAAAGTCGTACCCGAGTGGCTGAGCATCTCCGACGATCCCACGCAGCAGAAGTTCGAGGGCGCGACACTAGCGGGTCAATATCGGGTAGACGACGAAGGCGTACCCGTTCAGCGTTTGGTTCTCGTCGATAAAGGTGTTCTGAAAGGATTTCTTCTAAGCCGGGAGCCGGTACGGAAATTTAACGGTTCTAATGGCCATGGGCGCCTCCCTGGCCGGTTTGGAAGCGAAGAAGCGGTGATCGGCAATCTCTTTGTCGACGCGCAGGGCGGCGTTCCCGAAGATCAGTTGAAGCAAAGATTGATTGAGAAGGTAAAGTCGGCCGGTTTGAAGTACGGGTTGATTGTTCGTCGTTTAGACTTCCCTTCAACCTCTAACTTTCAGGAGTTGCAATCCTTCGCCCGCCAGATGCAGAAGAGCGGATTCAGTAGGACGCTGAACGCGCCGTTGCTTGCCTACAAGGTTTACCCGGACGGCCGCGAAGAGCTGATCCGCGGTTTGCGATTCGGAGAATTCAGCGCCAAAGATCTCAGAGATATTGCCGCCGTTTCGGTCGGGCGTTACGTGCTGAACTACGTCAACAACGGCACCAGTTTGAATATGGCGGATTTCACCTCGGACGCGACGAGTTCTTCCGTGATCGCGCCCTCTATGTTGTTCGACAGCGTTGACTTGACCCCTGCGGAAAACGAAGCCGGGCGGCTCCCGACAGTACCTCCGCCCAGCCTCATTTCACAGTAAGACCGATGCGCATTCTGAGCAGGGCGATCTTTCGCGAGGTATTGGGCAGCGCGACCCTCGGCACCCTGCTGTTTGTTTTCGTGCTCTTCTTGCGAACCATTGAACACCTCTCGGTGCTGCTGGTTCGTGTCTCTGCCCCTCCGGGGATCATCGGGAAGCTTCTGCTTTATGCACTGCCTGCGACGGTGCCGTTCGCGCTTCCTTTGGGCGTGCTGGTCGGCATCCTTGTCGGGCTTAGCAGAATGTCAGCGGACAACGAGATCGTGGCGATGCGGGCCGCCGGTGTCTCGAGTGCCACTATCATCCGCCCCGTCTTGCTGTTCTCGTTTCTGGCGTTTGCGATGACGGCGACAGCGTCTCTTTGGCTCACTCCCTTGTGCCTTCACCTTGAAACCAAGGTGGCGCGCAATTTCGCGGCGGCGCAACTGACCGGTGAAATCGAATCGCGCATCTTCAACGAGCAGTTTCCAAACACCGTGCTCTATGTGGACGATGTCACTGCCGTTGGAAAACAGGTGACGTGGCACAAGGTCTTCATTGCCGATACCACGCCTGCTGATGAATTGCAGCAGCAAGGCAAAAATCGCGGTGAAGGTCCGCGCATCATCGTTGCCCGGGAGGCTGTTCCTCATGCGGATGCGGCAAATAACCGCATCATTCTCGATATGCGTGACGTCCGCAGCAGTGAGACGGATAAAGACGGCAAAGTCATCACAACCGCTGCTCCCACGCAACTAGAGGTTCTGCAAGCTCAGAAGCAGGAGGAACTTCAGCTCAACAAAACGGTGCAGGAGATGGACACGGGGCCGCTTTACAAGCGCATCTACCGGGCTCAAAAGCGCTTGTCACACGAAGAGTACGTGGACGCCGCCATCGAATTGCACCAGCGTTTCGCTCTTCCGCTAGCCTGCATCCTGCTTGGCCTGGTTGGCGTGCCTTTGGGTATTTCGTCCCGAAAGGGCGGACGGTCGGGCGCATTTGTCATTACCGTCCTGATCGCGTTCATCTACTACCTCAGTTTCATCACTCTGATTGGATTGGCGCGAAAGGGCAGTTTGCCTGTTCCGCTTGCGGTCTGGACACCCGATGCCGTATTTGCCTTCATAAGTCTGGTGCTGCTATCAAGGCTGGAGAAGCCGGGCGACACCGACGTCTTCCGATGGATGCGCGAGACGGTCAAACCCATTTTTGTCCGGGCCCGAGCGCCACGCGCGCGTGCCAACGTGACGAAAGCTCCGAGGACTTATCGGCTCTTCCCGTTCAGGCCGCTTTTGATCGACGCCTATGTCGTCAATAGCTTCTTGTTCTACTTCGGAGTGTTACTTACGTCGCTGCTCGCTTTGATCGAGGTCTTCACGTTTTTCGAGCTTCTCGGCGATATGGTCAAGAACGATATCGAGATGTCCACCATGCTTGATTACCTGTTCCATCTCGCACCGAAGCTGATCTACGATGTCACGCCAATAGGGATTCTCGTTTCGTCGCTGATCTGTTTCGGCATCCTGACGAAGCACAACGAGGTGACTGCATTTAAGGCGGGCGGTGTCAGCCTTTACCGCCTGGCTGCGCCGGTGCTCGTGGTGAGCTTAGCGATTAGCGGAACCCTGTTTGCCTTCGATCATTACTACATACCGGAAGCAAACCGCCGTCAGGAACGGCTGCGTGCCGAAATCAAGAAAAAGCCCGTCGCCACTTACCTCCGTTCCGATCGCCAATGGGTATACGGGCAGGGCTCCCGCATTTACAACTTCCACTTTCTCGACCCAAAGAGCGCTGTGATGTCGCGGGTGAACGTCTACGAGCTCAACCCAAGCAACTTCCAACTCGTCAACCAGGTTTCCGCACAGCGGGCCACCTGGGATCGCGCTGCGGGAACCTGGACCTTCCAGAACGGAATGAGCAAAGAAGCGGGCCGTACATTTGATAATTACCGCCAATTCTTCGGGCAGAGCGCTTCGTTCCCGCAACTGACTGAGCCTCCCTCCTGGTTCTCGAAAGAAGAGAAGGAATACAAGGAGATGAACTTCAAGGAACTCGGCCGTTACATCAGCGAACTGAAGGCGAGCGGGCTCGAGACGACGCCTCTTCGGGTTCAGTACTACAAGAAGTTCGCCGTGCCTCTTTTCGCATTCATCATGGCCGTCCTGAGTATTCCGTTCGCTTTCCTGGCCGGCAACAAAGGCACCATGGCGGGTGTCGGGATCAGCTTCGCGATTGCGATTGCTTACTGGAGCATCAATACGGTGTTCGAGCAAATTGGAGATCTGAATCAATTGCCTCCTGCCATGGCGGCCTGGTCTCCCGACGCGATCTTTCTGCTCGCAGGCTTGTACCTGATGGCAAGAATGCGCACTTAACGAATCTGCCGTTGTTCTCCGTTTCCTCGTGCGCGAAGCGAGTGCTATCGTGACACGAGACTGAAGCCCGGGACCGCTTCCTGTCCGGAAGTTCAGGAGCTGACAATGGCAGATCAAAACGGACACGAGACCGATAGCTCGCGACGCGACCTTCTGAAGGGGATCGCTGCACTGCCTGCTCTTGCGACGGCGAAGGGCGGGAAGTCTTCCGCCCAGATAACCCAGGGGCCAGGACCAACAAGAGCTGCAAACAGTCAAACTGATTCCGGGCCGAACTCGAAGAAGAAGTTTATCGCTCTTCAGATCGGCGCTCGCTCCTTCGTTGACGAGGGCGTAGACAAGTGTCTGGACACCATCCAGGAGAAAGCCGGAGTCAACGTTCTCATGTCGACCGTCCTGACATACGGGACCGGACTGGCTGGCCGGCAGTCGCGCCCGACACCTCTGCCCGACCATGGCGGCCAGGAATACGATCGAGTCCACGGCGGAAGTTACACGAAGGTCCATCCCGAGTTTTACGCGAACTCAGTAATCAAGGACATCCGTGCTCCGGAGTTGGGCGACTTCGACATTCTTGCCGACGTCACGCCGAAAGCGAAAGCGCGCGGAATGCAAACCTATGCTCTGTTCGAAGAGGCTTACAACCCGCAACTGATGCCCAACTTCGAAAAGATCGCCGAGGTGGACGTTTACGGGCGGACTGGCCGGAGCACTTGTTTCAATAATCCCTACGCGCGTGCATTTCTCGTCTCTCTGGTCGGTGACTGGTTTCGTAACAACGAGCTTGACGGCATGATGTGGGAATCGGAGCGTCAGGGTCCGTTAAACACTACGATCGAAGCTCACTTCGGGCAAATCGGGCGTCGCGGATCAATCAACTGTTTCTGCTCTTATTGTGAACGCAAGGGGCACGAAAACGGCATTGACGTCCGGCGCGCAAAAGAAGGCTACAGGGCGCTTGATCAATGGGTCAATGATGGTTTGAAGGGTGGGCGGCAGGGCACCGGGAGCTTCGTTTCATTCTGGCGGCTGACCGTTGACTATCCGGAAATTCTTGCCTGGCACAAGCAGTGGTTTCAAAGTCAGGAAGAGGTGTACGGGCTGCTGTACGGGACGGTAAAGGAAGCCAATCCACGGGCGCAGGTGGGTTGGCACATTATGCATCTTGTGACGATCAGCCCGTTCTACCAGGCGGACCAGAGCTACGCACGTCTTGCGAAATTTTCTGACTATCTCAAGCCGTGTCCCTATAACAACTGCGCGGGACCTCGACTGGCGCAATACATCCGTAACGTGCAATCGACGATCTACCGCGACTCTACGCCTGAAGAAGTGCTGGAGCTTCACTATAAGATGCTCGGACTAACCGGGGAAGCGCCGCTCGCAAAGTTGCCCACGGCCGGATTATCGGCTGAGTATGTTCGACGCGAAACCGAGCGGGCGATCGCCGAAGTGAACGGAGCTATCCCGATCTATCCCGGAATCGACATTGACATTCCGACCGCAATGACCGAAAAACGCACGCAGCCCGCGGACGTGAAAGCAGCCGTGCTGGCCGCGTTCAAGGGCGGCGCACCAGGGGTCGTGCTCTCGCGTAAATACGCGGAGATGAGACTGGGCAACCTGGCGGGATGCGGAGAGGCGCTCAAAGAGCTCGGGGTAGTTTGACGCCGTTTAGTATTCAGATCGCAACCACTTCGGACGCTTGTTTTCTGGAGCCGAACTGGTGTTGCACTTCGTCCAGTGACTCTCTGAGAGCCTGGACCATGAAGCGGATGTGCTCCTGTTCGATGATGAGGGCCGGAGATATCTGTAATGAGTGGCCGAGCAGCGCTCGGGTGATGACGCCCTTGCGCCGTATTCTGGCAGGGAGCTGATCGACTAGCCCCGGGTGAGCCGCTCGCACGTCGGCGGAAATCTGTACTGCGGCCAGCAAACCGATGGAGCGTACTTCTTCAACCATCGGATGTTCGAGCAGCGTTCCCACTTCGGACTTCAGGATCGTTTCCGTTTGAGCTGCCTTCTGCACGAGTCCTTCACGCTCGATAATCTCTAGATTTGCAAGTCCTACGGCGCAAGCGGTTGCGTGCCCGGAGTAAGTGAAGCCATGCCGAAGGAAGATGCCTTCTCCCGACCAGAACGGTTCTGCAACCCTGGGCCCACAAATTACGGCTCCGAGCGGAAGGTATCCCGACGTAATTCCCTTGGCTGCCGTGATCATATCCGGAGCAATGCTAAACCGCGAACTGCCAAACCAGGAGCCAAGCCGCCCAAATCCGGTGATGACCTCGTCTGCAATCAGCAGCACGTCGTTTGCGCGGCAAATCCGCTGGACTTCCGTCCAGTAATGCTCTGTCGGCGGATAAATGCCACCTGCCCCGCGAACGGGTTCGCCGAAGAAAGCGGCGACCTGCCCGGGATATCGATCGATCATCTCCGCGAGCGCGTTCGGATCGTCCGGAGCAATCTGGATAACTCCGGGCACGAGTTCACCGTAACCCGCGGCGTTCGCCGGGATTCCTGCCAAGCTTGTGCCGAAGCCGGCAACGCCATGGTAAGCGCCTTGCCGCGTTACAAAAATCTGCCGATCGGGTTTCCCTACTGCAGACCAATAGCGCCGGGCCAGCTTCGCAGCAGTGTCTATGCTTTCCGAGCCTCCGCTCGTGAAGAACACAACGGATTCCGGCACGGGACTGATTTCCGCCACTCGTTCCGCAAGTTCAATAGCGGGTCTGCTCGCCAGATCGCCGTAAGCAGAATAAGCGGCCATCTTCTCCATCTGGGCCGCTGCCGCCTGCGCCAGTTCCTTACGTCCGTGTCCGACGAAACAGTACCAGAGACCCGAGGTCGCATCCAGGTATCTGTTGCCTTCGGCATCCCAGACCCACACGCCTTCTCCGCGGTCGAGGACTAACTCGTTTTCGGCTACCGCGGCCATGTTCGCGAAGGGATGCCAAAAACGGGACCTTCGGCTGTGTCGCCCTTCCAGTTCGCTCATATTTCTTCCTTGTGAATGCTTGAGGATTGGGTCCCTCTGATGATGCCCGGGTATTTACCTTGAGTCTCGGACAAAGAGTAGCGGCATATCTTTTCGTCTACAATGAGAAAACTTAGCCTGCAGCTCATTTCGTTTAACTTCGCGCATTATACGTTGTCGCGCGGCGGCCGCGTTCTCGAACGCGCCGTTTGTTCCGCCAGGAGGATGACACATGGGTAGTAAACCTGGCCCTGCGTTTCTGCCTTCGCCGGCCGGTAAGTCCGGGCGGCTCGATTCTTGGAAAGAGATTGCAACGTACCTGAATCGTCAGGTACGAACCGTCAACCTTTGGGAGAAGACAGAGGGTCTTCCCGTCCATCGCCACGTGCATGCCAGAAGAGGTACGGTTTACGCTTTCAAGGCGGAACTCGACGATTGGCGGCAACAACGAGCCAACGTACCGGAAGCAGTTACTGTCCCGCAGCGCGCCCAGCGGGCACATCAGGCTAAGACAATGCTCGCGGTTCTTCCTTTCGAGAACCTGAGTGGAGACGATTCACAAGGATACTTCAGCGACGGTCTCACCGAAGAGATGATCTCCCAGTTGGGCCGGCTTAGTCCGCCTCAGCTCGGCGTCATCGCGAGAACCTCGGCGATGCACTACAAGAACTCTCGCAAGAGTGTTGCCGAGATCGGGGTTGAACTGGGCGTGACGTATGTGCTCGAGGGCAGCGTCCGGCGATCGAGAGAGCGCCTCCGAATCACGGCTCAACTTGTTCATGTTGCCGATCAGCTAAACGTGTGGTCGCAGAGTTACGATCGCGAACTGTCAGACGTTTTGGTTTTGCAAACGGAGGTAGCTGCACGCATCGCTGAATCGCTGTTGATAGAACTGAATTGGGCGCAACCCGTCAAACGCACGCCCGCTCCGGCAATAACATCCGGAGATGCATTCGAATCGTATTTAAAGGCGCGCCACTATCTGAATCAACGTTCAGAGACCAGCCTCTTAAAAGCCGTCCACTACTTTACCTGTGCAGTGACAAAAGACCCGGAACTTGCGGTCGGATACTGCGGTCTGGGGGACGCTTACAATCTGCTGGCTGTCTATGGAGTTCTGCCTCCGCAAGAAGCAATGCCGCTGGCCGAGTCTGCGGCGTTGCGCGCTTTGACCATCAATCCTGAACTAGGAGAGGCTCACGCCTGCCTTGGAGAAGTAAGGTCCTTCTACGAATGGAAGTGGCATGTAGCAAACAAGGAGTATGAGCTCGCGATCGCGCTCAATCCGAGCTATCCCACCGCGCACCATTATTACGGTTACTTCCTGTCCGCCAATCGGCAGCACGAGCGGGCACTAAGCGAGATAGCCCTGGCGGAGAACTACGATCCCCATTCGACGATCATCGGGGTCTGGAAAGGGATACTGCTCTCGCTGTCCGGCAACTACCGCGCCGCTGCGGCCGCTTGTTTGAAGAGCCTGGAACAAGATGCCGATTTTGCCCTCGCCCATTGGGCTCTCGGCCTTGCTTATCAACAGTTGAACTTGCCCGATGCGGCGCTCCAGGCGCTCGAAATGGCGGCGGCTTTGTCAGGGCGAAGTCCCGGGATGTTAGCTGCCATCGGCCATTTACAAGCTGTTTCCGGAGACTCTTACCGGGCCAAAGAAACACTCAGGCAATTACGTGTAATGTCCGCGAAGCGCTACGTGCCGGCCTATGATCTCGCAATCGTCTACACCGGGTTGGGCGAGATTCAAGCGGCTCTCGAACTCTTCGAGAAGGCTTTTGACGAACGTTCTACCTGGCTGGCGACTTTGCCCATGGATCCGCGTGTCGCGCGGTTGCGCTATAACCGGGATTTCCAATTCCTGCTCGACCGTCTGGAGCTCCCGGGTGACCGGCTCGCCTCCTAGCGGGACGCATGCTCGTCACCCTCAGGCGAACTGAAATCAACTGCATTGCCGTTGATTTCTCTTGTCTCGCAGAACCTTCTTAAGCTAACCTCCTTTAGCTAAGTAGCCCATTCTTTTTCGACCATTCCGACCGTTCAGGTCAATTAGGATGAATGGTCTTTCACTTTGTCGTGGAACTGCTTCTTGAAACTTGCTTGAGGAGGTACTGAGGTGAAGTGGATTCCGAGTGCGTGCATTCGTTTTCTGGTGACAGGCGGTTTGTTCGGGTTGTTGCTACCGTCCCCAGGTGTTTCACAGACGCCGGAGACAGGCGCCATTTCGGGGACTGTAAAAGACCCTTCGGGAGCGGTGGCGCCCAACGCTGCGATCACGATTACTAACGTGGGCACCGGACTAGCCCGGAATGTCGCCGTTAACGGCCAAGGCGCTTTTCTCGCGGGCCTGCTTCCACCGGGCGACTATACATTGACCGTTTCGTCCGCGGGATTTCAGAAACAAGAGCTGACTAATATCCACGTTTCGGTGACTGAGACTGCAGTTGCCAACGTCACACTGCAAGTTGGCTCCGTCACGGCACAGGTTGACGTGAGTGCCAACACAGAATTAGCTCAGACGACAAATGCTGCTTTGGGCCGGGTTGCGACCGAGTTGGTGATCACCGGCTTGCCGCTTGCCAACCGGAATTTCACCCAGATCTTAGGGTTGTCGCCGGGCGTATCGGTGGAGTTGGCCGACGCCGGTCAGTTAGGTCGAAATAATCAGAACGTTTCCGCAAACGGAGTTCGGACTACCTATAACAACTTCCAATTCAATGGCATTGATGCCAATAACATCGCGGAAAATTCAGCTACCGGCTTTGGGCCCGAAGTAAGCCTGGCCGTCCCAGCGCCCGACACGATCACAGAATTCAAAGTCCAAACAGGGCTCTACGACGCCAGCTCCGGAAGAAGCGCTGGAGCCAATGTAGATATCGTGAGCAAGACCGGAACCAACCAGTTTCACGGTACGGCGTGGGAGTTTCTAAGGAATGATGTTTTCAACGCAAACACCTTTTTCCTGAATCGCAACGGACAGCAGCGTCCGGTGCTGAAGCAGAATCAGTTCGGCTTCGTTTTTGGCGGCCCGATACGGAAAGACAAGACGTTCTTCTTTGGTTCGTATCAAGGAACCATGCAGCGGAATGGGCTCTCTACCGCCGGCTATGCTTCCACCTTTCTGCCCGCCTTGACGAACGACCGGTCAGCGGCGGCGCTCGGAGCGGAGTTCGGCGGGCAAGCGGGTCAGTTTGGAGGTGCTGCGGTGGCCCGCGACGGGTCGAACATCAATCCAGTCGCTTTGAAACTGCTGCAATTCAAACTGGCGAACGGATCATACTTGATTCCGAATCCACAGGTGCTCTTATCGAACGGGCTCGGGCAATCTTCGTTTTCGTCGCCGGCGAAGTTTACCGAAGATCAGTACACGATGAATGTCGACCAGATCTTCTCGGCCACGAACACTCTGAGCGCACGTTTCTTTTATTCGACCGACCCCCAATCCGGACCTTTCGCCCAGGGCAACAGCTCGGCAAACATCCCGGGCTTCGGACTTGTGGAGCGAGACAAGAACGCCATGGCCGCTTTGATTTATTCGCACACCTTCAGTCCGCGCGTTGTGAATCAAGCCAGCATAGGATTTACACGCTTTGATGGATTTCATATCGCGGATCAGCCCATCAGCAACTCCGATATCGGACTCGCACCGCCGACGGGCTTGACGGTTATCCCGACGATCACTGTCACGAATCTATTCACAGTCGGACCTCCTCTGCAGGATCTGTTTACATCCGCCACCAATACGTACGTGGCCAAGGACACCATCTCGGTCAATCAAGGACGGCACAGTTTCCGATTCGGATTTGAAGCGGACCAACGCCAGGTGAACATGAACCTGACGTTCGAGAACAATGGTTTGCTGAACTTCCAGAGCTTCCCGGATTTCCTGCTCGGGCAGAGCGCCGCTCAGAATGGCAGCCAGTTCAGCAATGTTTATTCTTCAGCCGGTGAGAACGGGCTTACCGATAGGCATCTCCGCTATCTGGATTTCTCCAGCTTTGCGCAGGACGATATCAAGGTCTCGTCGCGCTTGACGGTCAATGCAGGCGTGCGGTGGGAATATTTCGGTCCACCGACCGACACCGCCGGTTATCTGCCGAACTTCATTCCGTCGCTCGCCGTAGCGGAGCCGGGCCCGGCAGGAACTTTGACCGGGTTGACCGTTCCTTCCAACTATTCTCCGGCGGTGCCGGCGGGAGTGCTCAAATTATCGGATGAGAAGCTCTGGAAATCGCGCTATGCGGATTTCGCGCCGAGAATCGGATTTGCACTGCAGTTGTCGCAGAGTCACGGGACAGTGTTACGCGGCGGATACGGACTTTACTTCCAGGCGATGTCGAACCAGATGGCAGTCCAAACGACACAGGAACTGCCATTTATTCTCCGCGTCAGTAACTCGGGATCGCTCAACGCTGCGGCCACCTTTCAGCAACCATTTAACCCAGCGCTTCCGGACATTTCCACCTTCCCGCTCTACATTCCAAGGACATCAACCTCCGCTCAGGCCCCGGCGGCCGTTCCTCGCGATTTGCGGGATCCGCATACTCAAACTTACGGCTTAAGCGTACAGCAGGAATTCGCGCGCGACTTTCTTCTTGACGTCGGTTATGTCGGGACGAAATCAAACAACATGCCGATCTGTATCGGATTCAATCAGCCGCTGATTGCAAGTCCTTCGAATCCGGTGCACGGAATCACAACCACAACTGTGGCTAACGCCAGCATGCGATCGCCTATTCTGGGGATCAGTACCGGAGCCAGCGATTGCGCGGAGGTGGGTTATGGATTCTACAACGCGTTGCAAGCAAGCGTGACGAAGCGGTTCTCTAAAGGGTTGCAGTTCCTGGCGAGCTACACATGGTCGAAGAACCTTGACGTCGGATCGGGACAAGGCTCTTCCGAAGATCTTGGCGGTTTCACTGGTGATCAAACCGACGCGCATCGGGCCTATGGACCGGCGGATAACGACCGTCCACAGCGCTTTGTGTTCAGCTTCGTCTATGATCTGCCCTCGTTGGCAAGCGGTCCGGGATTTGCGAAAGCCTCGCTATCGCACTGGGATCTCAGCGGCATTCTGCTGAGCCAATCGGGCGCACCGTTCTCAGTCACGGATTCATCCTCCGGCACAATCTATGCGCGTTCGGGATATGCCCAGTGCGCCGCAAACATAGATCCGAACACTTCAGGATCGATAGACTCCCGGCTGAATGGATACATCAATGCGGCAGCCTTTCTCGCTGCGCCACGCCTATTCAACGGAACCGGATTCGGCGATTGTGGCAGAAACACAATGCGAGCTCCGAGTCAGAATAACCTGGATCTTGCCGTCCATCGATCCTTCCCAATGTTTCGGGAAGGTATGAAACTGGAATTCAGGGCTGAGTCATTCAATTTGTTCAACCACGCAAACTTCGGGGCACCTGCCGCTAACGTGGCTTCGCCAACCACTTTCGGCAAGATCTCAACGCTGATCAACAATCCGAGATTGCTTCAGCTCGCGCTGAAATTCTCCTTCTGAGTAAATTGTTCATGTCAAAAATGAGCGGATTCCAAATGACCGGCAGAAGTGGACTTATTGCCGCAATACTGTTGGGTGCAAGCTTCTACGCCCTGGCGCAACGAACTTCGGCAAATGCGGAAAACGCCGCGGCTTCAGCCGACCTGGTATTCATCAACGGCAAAGTTCTAACCGTTGATCCGAACGATTCGGTTGCCCAGGCGGTCGCCATAAGAGAAGGAAAGATTCTCGCAGTCGGGTCGAGCAGCGCCATGAAGGCGCGCGCCGGGGGGAACGCGCAAGTCATCGACCTGAAGGGAAGAACCGTAACTCCGGGCCTGATCGATTCGCACGGTCATTTCACGGAAACGAATGCTCTTTACGAACTGAATTTCAGCGACGAAACGCACGTCGGCGGTGTGGTGGACAAACTCGGCGAAAAAGTGAAAACGCTGAAACCGGGCGAGTGGGTTCGGGGCGAACAGTGGGACGAAAGCAAACTCGCCGAAAACCGGTACGTGTATGCTTCCGACCTGGACAAAGTTGCTCCGAACAATCCTGTTTGGTTCACGCAATCGATGGGGCACTACGGCGTTGCAAACAGCTATGCCATGAAGCTCGCGGGAATCACCAAAGACACGAAGGATCCGCCGGCAGGCACTATCGATCGAGACAAGAATGGCGAGCCGACCGGAGTTCTGAAAGAGTCGGCTATGCGGCTTGTCACGCGCCTGATCCCTCGTTACACGCCGGAACAGGAACGGGACGGAGTTCTCAAAATCATTGCAGATTTCAATAAAGAGGGACTAACTGCCGTGAAAGATCCCGGGATCAGGCAGAACAAATGGGATCTGTATCAATCGCTGCTGAAAGAAAACAAACTCACGGTGAGGGTATTCGCTTTGTGGCTGGCTGGATGGTCGCTTGATTCTGCAAAGGAGGCCTTTGGAAAACTTTCTGCTCTTCCCAAACCGCCAAACTCGTTCGGCGACGGCCGCCTCATTTCAGGAGGCGCCAAGTTGTACATCGACGGCAGCGGGGGCGGTCGCACCGGATGGATGTACGGCGAGTGGAACAAGAACTCAAAAGGTAAAGATACCGGCAACACCGGCTATCCGACCACGGATCCTGAAGTATACCGGCAAATGGTCCGGCTCTATCACAACGGCGGCTTCCACGTCGCAACCCATGCCGTCGGTGATCGCGGTATCGATTGGGTGGTGGATACCTACGCCCAGGTCCTGAAAGAAAAGCCGACTAAAGGCTTGCGGCACGCCATCATTCACTGCAACGTTCCAAGTGATCACGCAATAGACACCATGGCCGAATTGCAAAGGGACTACGACGCCGGATATCCCTGAAATTCAGGCCGAGTTTATGTGGTGGATCGGGGATACTTATTCCGGAAACTACGGCCCGCAACGGTCGCTGCGTCTTCTTCCGCTCAAGACTTTCGTCAACAAGGGCGTGCGGTGGGGCGGCGGGTCGGATTATCCGGTCACGCCCATTCCACCCCGGTATGGACTCTGGGCTTCTGTTGCGCGCGAAACCGAAAAGGCGGTGTACGCAAAACATCCATTTGGCACGGCCGAGTCGATCGACATCCGCACTGCACTTCGTTCCTACACGATCTGGGCGGCGCATGAGATCTTCCTGGAGGATAAGGTCGGATCTATCGAGCCGGGCAAAGAGGCCGATCTGGCGATTTGGGACAAAGATATGTACAGCATGCCGACAGCAGACATCAAGAACTTGAAATGCGAGATGACCTTAGTCCACGGAAAAGTTGTTTATCAGGCTCTCGACGCCCCGAAGGCGACGGAGTAGGCATGACATCTCGCGTCGCTAAAGCATTGCCGGTCGTAGCAGGGGCGGTCTTCATTGGCATTCTCTGCCTGGTGCCGGGCAAGATTGGGATCGCGCAAACTCGAGGAGCACAGCAGCAGGGATCCGGACAGCCCGGCACAAAGTGGAGTGAGGAACAGCTTCGCCAGGCTGTGTCGATGGCGCGCGTTGGACGAAAACTTACTCCCAAGTCATGGCCCAACGGTGCGCGGGTGGCTGTCGGGTTGAGCTTCGATGACGATACCGAAGGCTGGTTGTTGCGCGATGGGAACCTTTCTCCCACAACGCTTTCGTCAGGCGACTACGGAGCCGAGAGCGGAACTCCCCGTATCATCCGGATGCTGGATCGTCAGCAGGTGCCGGCTACGTTCTTCCTGACTGGCGTAGACGCATTACTGCATCCCGAGATGGTGCAGTCAATTACCAAAAGCGGCCGGAACGAAGTGGGCGTTCACGGATGGATTCACGAGTTTCCTCCCAGGCTGGAAAGCGCGGCCGAGGAAGAGCGATTGCTCGACCAGGCGATGGCCTACCTCACCAAAGTGACAGGAAAGCGCCCTGTTGGATACCGTGCACCTTCCTGGGCGTTTAGCGCTCATACGCTCGACATCATCAGGAAGAAAGGCTTTCTGTACGACAGCAGCTTGCAGGCCTTGGATGAGCCTTACGAAATCATGTCCGGAGGCAAGAACACGGGACTCATCGAACTTTCGATCGACTGGACTCTAACTGAAACGCCTTACCTGGGCCATGAAGGTCACATGCCGTCTCCCGAGTTGTTGTATCAGGTGTACAAGGACGAGTTTGACGGAGCCTATGACGAAGGCACGATGTTTGTTTTGACTCTCCATCCATACCTGAGTGGCCATCGCGCACCGATGCGCCACCTGGATCAATTCATCACGTACATGAAGTCAAAACCGGGAGTATGGTTCGCCACCTGCAAACAAATTGCAGAGTATGTGAAACCGCATTAGAAGACGGAAAATTGGTGCGCCCGGAGTGATTCGAACACCCGAACTTCTGGTTCGTAGCCAGATCTGGACACGAAGCTGGACGAAGCAGGGACGGTAAGTTATTGATCATGCGTATCGATGTGGTCCTAGCACTTCGGCGCATTTCGGGTAGCTTCAAGTAAAGTAGGCTCAGTAGGCTAAGCTATCAGTCTCCGAAGCCAGCATCTCGTAGGGCGGTGCGGTCGCGGGATTGCAAGTAGTCACCCCGTCGGCTCGTCGCATGGGTAATTTGCACGACCTCGCGAACGCACGCCGGCACACGAAAATAATTCACCGCCGGCGGGTTTGGGACTACCCGACTAGACACGCAATCGTGAGGCGGGAGGCCGATCAGAATGCTGCTTGCGCATTGCCTATCAATCCTTCTTTCAGTAGTACTCTTGCTTGGAATGGCACGTGTAAATCCTAACGAAATCTCGTTTGCCACGTTTGACGGCGGTACCGTGTTCGCCGACGTTTACGGGACCGGCAATCGCGCACTCGTTCTCGCGCACGGGGTACGGTTCAACAAGGAAAGCTGGGAGGATCAGGCCACCGAGTTAGCGAGGTCCGGTTTTTGGGTCATCGCGATCGATTTCCGGGGATACGGAAAATCGCGCGGCGGTCCGAACGCCCGTCCCGGGTTCGACGACATGTACATGGACGTGCTCGGGGCTGTTCGTTACGCGCGCGAGAAAGGAGCAAAAACCGTGGCTGTCCTCGGCGGGAGCATGGGAGGCTTCGCCTCGGCGAATGCGGCGGTTCACAGCAAACCCGGCGAGATCGATCGCCTGGTACTGTTGGCCAATCCGCCGATCGAGCACCCCGAACGGATCGTTGTTCCAACGCTCTTCGTGACAAGCGAAGGAGATTCGCTTGCGCCTCAAGTGCGCGATGAATACGGGAAAGCCCCCGGGCCGAAGGAATTGCTTGTGCTGCCGGGCTCTGCGCACGCACAGAACATCTTCACGACGGACCAGGGGCCGCGTCTGATGCAGAACATCCTCCGGTTCATCTCCGAAACCGGCGCAGCAGCGCACTAATAGAGACTCAGATCGCGCCCGTTCACGACGTTTCCGCTGTACGTGCGCCGGATCTCTTTCTCGAGATCCACCTCATCGCGCGGGCCGAAATAAAGCTGGTGATACAGAACCAGCAGCTTGGGTTTCGATTTCGCGGCAATCTCCGCAAGCTGCGTTGTCGACGTATGAAAACTCGAGTGGTACGAGCCGCGTTCCGGTCCGAACACAATTTTGAAGCGATCGTCCGAATAGACCTCGTGCACCAGCACGTCGCATTCGCGACACGCTTTTGTGATCTCCTCGGTCGGAGCAGTGTCGCCCGAGATCACGATAGAACGCCCGGCGGTATCGATGGCGTACCCGAACGCTTGCGGCCAGGAGCCGTGCCGCACATTCAGGGCCCTCACCGTGATGTTCGCATCCTGATATACCTCGCCGGGTTGGGAGATCTCGTGGACACGGACGTCGAGCGGCCTGCGCCCTAATCCCTCGGCCCCATAGCTGCGAATCTTGATGTCCGCCGCGTAAGCCTCCTTCAGTCGATCGGTCATTGCGGCGGTGCCCAGCGGCCCGTAAACTTCGAGCGGGTGCAGCCGGCCGACTACCCAGGGCGTCAGCATGACATCGGGGTATCCAAGCGTGTGGTCCGAATGCAGATGTGTAATAAAAAGCCGCGTCAGGTTTGTAGCATCCAGCGCCGCTAGTCTGAACTTCTCGGCCGCCGCCTGCGCCTGACGCACGACTCCGGCTCCGGCATCAAACAGATACGCCTGCCCGTTCACGACCACCGCTACGGCCGGACCTGAAGCTGCGGGGTCCGGAATCGGGGTGCCCGTTCCCAGCAGGATTACCTTCGCAAGATCGGACGGCGATCCGGAAGGCGCGGCTACCAGGAGGGCGGCGAAGATTCCCATCATCCCGATCAGTACTGGTTCGAGCGCCAGGGCAGCCATTGCGTGTAGAATAGCCTGAATCATCTATGCGATCCGAAGCAGCACCGGCATGAGAGGAAGCACGCCGCCGCCGACCTCCTCTCCGGCACCGGCTATCGCTATGCCAGCGCCAGATCCTGGCCGTTGGAAGTCGCTCGCCGTCATCCTCGCCGCTGCGTTTCTTGTTGCTCTCGATTTTTTCGTCGTTAACGTATCGATACCGTCCATACAGTCCAGCCTTCACGCGACTTTCGCAGAGGTGCAGCTTGTCATTGCAAGCTATGGATTGACCTATGCCGTGCTGCTCATTTCGGGCGGACGCCTGGGAGACATCTACGGCAGGAAACGCATGTTTATGTGGGGTGTCGCGGCATTTACGGCGGCCTCGATGCTTTGCGGGTTTGCGCCGTCTCCCGGCTTCCTGATCGCCGCGCGCGCACTGCAAGGCGTTGCGGGCGCGCTTTCCTTCCCCCAGGTGCTCTCCATCATGCAAGTTACTTTCCCTGGGAACGAAAGGGCAAAGGCCTTCGGCCTGTTCGGCACGGTAATTGGCACCTCTTCGTTTTCCGGAAATGTTCTCGGCGGCCTTCTTGTCAGCGCGAACATCTTCGGCCTGAGCTGGCGGCCGATCTTTCTGATCAATCTTCCGATCGGTATTGCAACGGTAATCGCGGCGGCACGATTTGTGGCGGAATCGAAATCGCCCAAAGCGCGCCGGCTGGATCTCGGAGGCGTAGCCATCATGACGCTCGCGCTCGCGATGTTGCTCTATCCGTTAATTGAGGGGCGCGAAGCTGGATGGCCGATGTGGGGCCTGATATCGATGGCCGCCTCGCTGCCTGCATTCCTGGGATTCGTGCACTTCGAAAAGCGCGTTACGGCTCGTGGCGGCGCGCCATTAGTCGAACTATCCCTGTTCCACGATCCGGCTTTCGTTACGGGACTGCTTGCGGGCACCTGCTTCTTCTGCGGAACCGCAGCCTTCTTCCTGATTTCGACCATCTTTCTGCAAAACGGCCTCGGGTATTCGCCCAGCGAGGCCGGCCTGACGTTCATGTCTTTTGCTCTCGCGTTCCTCGGTAGCTCGCTCGCGTCCGTGCGCGTTCAGCCAAAGCTCGGCAGCCGGATCATCAACCTGGGCGCCGCACTGATGATCGTGGGACTTGCCTCGCTTTTGGCTTTATCAGCAATACGCGGTGCGTCCCTCACCGGTCTGGCTCTCGCTCCTGTCTTGATCGTCTATGGTACGGGCCAGGGATTTGTCATGCCGACGCTGATCAATACGATCCTGATCAACATCCGCGGGCACGATGCGGGCTCGGCGTCTGGTGTTCTGTCTACGGTTCAACAGGTATCTTTCGCTGGCGGGGTAGCCGTGATCGGCACCGTTTTCTTTAGCGCCCTGGGCGGCCGCATCGATACAGCAGCCTTTATCGCAGCCTTGCGCACGGCCTTGTCTGTCAATATCGCTTTGCTGTTCGTTACGTTTTTTCTCATCCTCAGGATTCCGCGTTTCCCGGCGCGTGATACGGCCCGCTGACGCGCAATGCTGAAAACCATGTTGGAGGTTCTATGAAGACGCTTCTCGTTGCGGCGCTGGCCGCCGGAATGGCTTCGGCGGCAATCCCCGTTCAGTTGACAACCAGTCTGCCTTCCCCGCAACCAGTCGGGAGGGTAATTGGGCTCGTGCCTCGGCTAACGCCGACCGGCCCCGGGCTGTACAACTTCCGCTACATGGTCAGCGTGAACGGCGGTCCCTTCCGCATGGTTCGAGATTTCAGCCAGGATCCGATTTTCTTCTGGTCGCCCGAGTTGTACGAACACCAGGCGCGGATCCGCGTGACTGTCCGCCTGGCCAAAGAGACCTCGGATGCCGAGATTCCGTTCACGATCGAGCCGCGCGCTAAGTCCGCCGCACTCGTCACGCCTACAACGAATCCGCTTGTGGCCCTTTTCAGCGCTCCGGCCTGTCCTGAAGGCGCGCAGTTCCGGGTGGTCTTTCACCCCAAAGGGGACGAGGTCTCGATGCGAACTCCCGACCAGCCATGCCGCGCCTCCATCACAAACAACGTCTATGTCGCCGGTATGCGCGCCGACTCGGATTACGAGATGCGGGGGGAGGTGGTGCGCGGCGGCAGCCCGGAATCGGGAGCTTGGATTAACTTCCATACCGGCCTGCTGGATGGCCGATTCGCACCTGTGACGACGCAGACGCCTCGCGAAAACGGCAAGACCAGCTCGGAAGGGATCGTCATCAGAAGCTCGCTCGATCCGTGGCGCGCGAGCGCCACCGATCTGGACGGAAACATCATTTGGTACCTCAACTCCCCGTCTTCGACTTTCCTTACGCGCGTGTTGCGCGGAGGCCATTTTCTGGTGCACGCCGACGGGGCTAATTCTGTCAATGACATGAGGCGGTTGCAGTTACTCCAGGAACTCGACCTGCTGGGAAACACAGTTCGCGAGACGAATATTGGCCGGATTGCCGAGCAGTTGGCGGATCGCGGGATCAAATCCGATTGCAAAAAAGGCAGCGAGCAGTGCCTCGCAGGATTCCATCATGATGCCGTGCGTCTTCCGAACGGACACACCCTTACACTCGCCGGGTTGGAGCGGATATTCCCCGCTGGAACGCAGGGATCGAAGGAGCCGGTGGATATTCTGGGCGACCTGATTCTCGAGCTGGACGAGAATCTGCAACTGGTCTGGTTCTGGAACTCGTTCGATCACCTGGACCTGAAGCGGGCGTCGTTGGGCAACGAGAAATGCCCCGGGGGGCCTGGCGGCGATGGCTGCACTCCGGTATTCCTGTCCAGCACGGCGAACGGCTGGCTGCATAGCAACGCCCTGTACTACGACAAGCGAACCCGTGATCTCCTGGTCTCGATTCCCGAACAGGATTGGGTCATCAAGGTCGATTACAACGACGGAAAAGGCACTGGCAAGATCCTTTGGCGTCTGGGCAAAGACGGCGATTTTACCGTGAAGTCGAACGATCCGTATCCGTGGTTTTCGTATCAACATGACGTGGGCTTCGATCCCAAAACCGGACTGCTGGTTGTGTTCGATGACGGCCATCGCCGCCAGGAGAAGTACCCGAAAGCGAACAATCGAGGGCAGACTTGGAAAATCGACGAAGATGCCCGTACCGCGACGCTGGTCCTGAACGCCGATCTGGGCGTGTACGCGGTCGCTGTCGGGTCCGCCCAGCCGCTTTCGGACGGGAACTACTCGTTTGAGTCCGGATTCATCAATCCGGGACCTTCAATGCTCGCGGGCGTGTATAGCCGCACCACGGAAACCACCGGCGATGGCAAGATCGCGTACGCACAGCAGGTGGACGGGCAACTCACGTACCGGAGCTTCCGGGTCGCGACGATGTACGACGCACCCCGCAAGTAAGCGCGAATCTACAGATTCAAGAATAGACATCGGCCAACATGGAATTCGTGCTGGGGTTCCTGATTGCGGCTGCCGTCGGGCTGACTGGCGTGGGCGCGGGAAGCATTACGGCTCCGGTCCTCATTCTGTTCTTCCATCTCAGCCCCGCCGTGGCGGTCGGTACGGCGCTGACCTTCGCGGCGGTAATTAAACTCGCCGTGCTCCCCGTCTACATACGGCGCAGGCAAGTCGATTACCGCATTCTCGTCTTGCTGGTCTCGGGCGGCATACCGGGCGTGCTCTTCGGCGTATTGGCGCTCGGCGCTCTGAACGTCCGCGATCACGAGCGCGGATTATTCCTCGCCCTTGGCCTCATGATTCTCTCCGTCTCGCTTGGAAGCGTGTATAGAACGCTGCGCAATCGTTCGGTTTCGGCGACCACGGATCACTCGCGATGGCTGCCCCCGCTGGCGTTAATCATCGGCAGCGAGGTGGGCTTTTCCTCAGCGGGCGCGGGAGCGTTAGGTGCGCTCGCGCTCCTCAACCTGACCCGGCTTACGCCTGCACAGGTCGTCGGTACGGACATGGTGTTTGGCCTGGTGGTCTCGGTCATCGGCGGAGGTCTCCATTTGACCGAGGGGCATTACGATTCTGCCATCGTAATAAAGCTCATTGCCGGCGGGATCGTAGGCGCATATTCGGGCGCCATTTTGTCCACCGTCCTGCCTTCGCGTCCGCTACGGATCGCGCTGTCATTCTGGCTCGCGAGCCTGGGCGCACAACTATGCTGGAAAGCCCTTGCCTAGGACTCGATGCGAGTGCGAACCGCTCCGTTTTGTGCCATACTAGTTCCCCATACGTACATAGCATGTGTAGATTAGCCGGACTGATCGTGTCGGCGGCCTTGTGCTGTACGGCGGAGCCTTTCTCGGTTCGCCTGCTCCCAAGCGTGCCTTCGCCGCAGCCGGTGGGCGTCAGAGTCGGCCTACAACCGTTTGCCGGCAATCTGCCGCAAGGGCTTGCGGTCTACCGCTATTCGCTCAGCGTCAATGGCGGCCGTTTCCGGATTATTCGTGACTACAGCCAGGACCCGGCGTTCGTGTGGAGTCCCGAATTGTACGAACACGACGCGACTCTTCGAGTCAGCGTTCGCATCAATGAAACAAAAGATAGCGCGACCGGCGACCTGTCCTACCGAATCACTGGGCGGATCAGGGGCTCGGTGCCACAGGTCACGCCAACCTCGCACCCGCTCATCGCGTTATTCAGCGCCCCGGCTTGTCCCGAGGGCAGTAAGTTTCAAGTGGCTTTGCGTCGCGAGAAGTGATGAGGCAACCAGCCGAACTCCCGCCCAACCATGCCGGCCATCGCTCACGAACAACGTTTACGTCGCTGGTATGCTCGCAGACGCAGATTACCGGATGCGCTCCGAGGTCGTGGCCGGAAAAGATGTGCGCGCGGGTGCATGGCTGCCGTTCCATACGGGCATGTTGGACGGCGGATTTCCCCCTGTAACGATCGCCGTGCCACGGGTGCCCGGGTCCACCGCGTCCGAGCCGGTAATCATGCATAGCGCGCTGTCTATTAGCGGTGGGAAACGGCCGTTCGCAACCGATCTCGACGGCAACATCATCTGGTATCTGCCGTCGACGGATTTCCTGACGCGCCTGTCGGCGGGAGGGCGTCTGCTGGTGCTCGCCGAAGCTGCGAATTCTGTTAATACGATCCGTCGGTTCCAGGTCGTGCGTGAATACGATATCGCTGGCGGGGTTATCCGCGAGACGAACATCGGACGGGTCGCCGAGCAGCTCGATCGATTCGGCATCCACTCCGATTGCCGGAAAGGCGGGGAGGAGTGCGTCTCCGGATTTCATCACGAAGCTGTTCGCCTGCCCAACGGTCACGTCCTCGCGATTGCCGGCTTCGAGCGCATGATGCCTGCCGGAACGCAGGGCTCGACAGAGCCGGTGGATGTCCTTGGCGACATCGTCGTAGATCTCGACGAAGATCTTCAGGTAGCCGCGGTTTGGAATTCGTTCGACCACCTGGACATCAAGCGAGCTTCCCTGTACAACGCGACTTGCAAGCTGGGCCCTGGAGAAGACGGTTGTCCGGCGATTTTTCTCGCCGAGAAGGCAAACGGATGGACGCATAGTAATTCGCTGAACTACATCCCCGCAACGGGCGATTTCCTCATCTCCATGCCCGAGCAGGATTGGGTATTGAAGGTGGACTGGCGCAACGGAACGGGGAGCGGCAAGATCCTCTGGCGTCTTGGCAAGGGCGGGGAGTTCACTGCGAAAAGCGACGATCCGTACCCGTGGTTCTCTTACCAACACGACGCCGGATTCGATCCCGTCGGCTCTAACCTCCTGTCCATTCTCGACGAAGGTCACCAGAGAATCCAGAAGAACCCGAACGCGATGACGCGCGGGCAAGTTTGGAAGCTCGATGAAGAGACCCGGACGGCGACGCTCGTCCACAACGCCGATCTGGGGGTGTTTGCCATCGCGGCCGGCTCCGCGCAACGGCTGAAGAACGGCGGGAACACGTTCGAAGCCGGGTTCATCAATCCCGCATCGGCTTACGCGCGCGCGGTGGAGACAGATGCTGCGGGCAAGATCGTGCATGCGTTACAGGTGGACGGCGTGATTGTGTACCGGTCCTTCCGCCTCGACGACATCTATTCCGTGCCCGCGAAGTAACTCCCGTGATCGATCTGCATACACATACGGACCGTTCCGATGGATCGACTGCTCCGGGTGACCTGGTGAGCCAGGCAGCCGCAGCCCACCTGGAAGCGCTTGCAATCACCGATCACGATACGCTCGCGGGGTACGATACTGCCTTGCCCTTTGCAGCGGCTGCAGGCCTGGAACTGATCTGTGCCGTCGAGTTGAGCACGCGCGCCGAGCCGCGAAGTCCCGGCAAGCGCGAGCCGTCGGTTCACGTGCTCGGCTACTGGTTGGAGGAACCTCCGGCACCCGAATTTCGCCTCTGGCTCGAAACTCAGCAGTCCAGCCGGCGCAAGCGGAATGTCGATCTCGTCGCCAAACTGAACGGACTTGGCGTCCAGATTACGCTGGGCGAAGCCGAAGTGTATGGGCGTAACCAGGTGGGCCGTCCCCATTTCGCAAGAGTTCTGGTGAACAAGGGGTACGCCCGCGACCGCCAGGAGGCATTCGACCTTTATTTGGCTGACGACGCGCAGGCCGCAGTCGAGCGCGACGAGCCAACGCTCGAGGAAGGCATTGCCAGGATTGTTCAGGCAGGCGGAATGGCGTCGCTCGCGCATCCCGTACGGTTACCGCAGCGCGGGCCCGAACTGGCGGAACTGGTCGGTAAGCTGATCGGTATCGGGCTCGGCGGCATGGAAGTCTTCCACAGCGAGCACGCTGCGCTTGACTGTGAAGAATTCGCGGGCATTGCACGCGCGTTTGATCTAGTCCCGACGGGCGGTACCGATTTCCACGGCGACAATAAACCCGGGATCCAACTCGGCTCGGGGCTACACGGCAATGTCCATCTCGATTACGACTTCCTGGACCGCATGCGTGACATGTGTTCGGCGAGAGAGAAGCAATGGAGTAGAACGATATGAACGGCCTTACGCTGACCCATCTGCGCATGCTCGAAGCCGAGAGCATCCACATTTTGCGCGAGGTCTACGCCGAATTCCAGAAACCAGTGATGCTGTACTCCATCGGCAAGGACTCGTCCGTGATGGTACGGCTTGCGCAGAAGGCTTTCTATCCCGGCGCATCCCGTTCCCACTCCTGCATGTCGATACGACGTACAAGTTCCGCGAGATGATCGAGTTTCGCGACCGGTTTTGCGCGGAACTCGGGGCCAAGCTGATCGTTCACACGAACAAGGCTGCGATCGCGGCCGGAGCGAACCCGTGGGACCTCGGCACTTCAAAGTGTTGCGGTTTCTTGAAGACGCGCGCGCTGCTGGACGGGTTGGCTGAAGGCGGGTTCGATGCGGCAATCGGCGGCGCGCGCCGGGACGAAGAAAAATCGCGCGCCAAGGAACGCATCTATTCGTTTCGCGACGCGCACGGCCAGTGGGATCCGAAGAACCAGCGGCCGGAACTGTGGAACCTGTTCAACTCGCGTCTCAATCCGGGCGAAAGCATCCGCGTTTTCCCGCTTTCGAACTGGACTGAACTCGACGTCTGGCAGTACATTCACCTTGAAAATATTCCCATCGTTCCTCTTTACTTCGCGAAGGAACGGCCTATGGTGGTGCGGAGATCCACGCTCATTCCAGTTGAAATACGATGTTCCACTTAGTCCCGGCGAGAAGCCGGAAATGGTGAAGTGCCGTATGCGGTCGCTAGGGTGCAGCCCGTGTACGGGTGCAATCCGCTCGGACGCCGACACGCTGCCCAAGATCATTGAGGAGATGATGCTCTTCCGCCGGTCCGAACGGGAGAACCGTATCATCGACTTCGACCAGGAGGGCTCGATGGAGATCAAGAAGCGCGAGGGGTACTTCTAAGATGCCGGCTCAAGTCTCCCCTGAACACGAAGCGAGAACAGCCGGGATCGACGAGTTCCTTCGCCGCGATGAGGAAAAGGATCTGCTGCGCTTTACGACCGCAGGCAGCGTGGACGATGGAAAGTCGACTCTGATTGGCCGCCTGCTATACGACTCGAAGGGCGTTTACGAGGACCAACTCGCGGCTATCAGAACGGCGACCGTCAACCAATCCGCCGGCGCGATTGACTTCGCACTACTCACCGACGGCTTGCGCGCCGAGCGCGAGCAGGGAATCACCATTGATGTCGCGTATCGATATTTCGCCACGCCGAAACGGAAATTCATCATTGCCGACACGCCCGGCCACGAGCAGTACACGCGCAACATGGCCACGGGCGCATCGACCGCGAATCTTGCCATCATCCTGATCGATGCTCGAAACGGCGTATTACCGCAATCCAAGCGTCACGCGTTTATCGCCTCTTTGCTCGGGATTCAGCACGTGGTCGTTGCAGTAAACAAAATGGACCTGGTGAATTACGACGAGAAGGTTTTTGACACCATTTGCAGTGATTTCCGGCAGTTTGCCGCTCCCCTTCAGGTACAGGATCTTTACTTTATTCCGGTCAGCGCGTTGCATGGCGACAACATCGTGGTCAGGAGTGATCGGATGCCCTGGTACGAAGGCGAGACGTTGCTTGGGCGGCTTGAGAACGTGCATATCGCGAGCGATCGCAACCTCTCCGAGATGCGATTCCCAGTGCAGGTTGTATTACGGCCGAATCAGCAGTTTCGGGGTTATGGCGGGCAAGTAGCGTCAGGCGTTCTTAAGGTGGGAGATCCTGTCATGGTGCTGCCTTCGGGCCGGACCTCACGGGTAAAGTCCATCATCACTTACGACGGCGAACTACCGCGTGCGTTCCCGCCCATGTCGGTAACCGTGTGCCTGGAGGACGAAGTCGATGTCAGCCGCGGAAACATGCTTGCGCCGCCGTCGCACCTGCCGCACGTAACGCGCTGCGTCGACGCGCGGCTCGTCTGGATGGGCAACCAGTCCCTTGATCTCCGGCGGCAATACATTATCAAGCACGCGACTCAATTGGTGAAAGCGCAGGTTCGACAGATCCGGTACCGCGTCGACATCAACACTCTCGAACGGCATCCCGCGACGGAGCTAAAGCTGAATGAGATCGGCGCCGTCGTCATCGACACCCACCTGCCGCTGTTCGTCGATCAGTACCTTAGAAATCGCGCCACCGGCAGCTTCGTGCTCATAGATCCGGTATCAAATGCGACCGTCGCAGCCGGCATGGTGACCGGCCGCGATCCGCGCGTGGCAGAGGCATTCGCAGGACGTGAGGACGAGGAATTCGAATTCAGCCGGGTATCCGCAGAGGAGCGTTCTCGACGCGTCCGTCACGCGCCCGCCCTCGTATGGCTGAATGGCGGCGCAAACCTGGCTTATACTGTTGAGCGCGAACTATTCAGCCGCGGTTACCTCACACATGTCATCGCGGCCCAGAGCGAGGGTAGCGTTCTTCTCGAAGTTGCCCGGAATACCATCGCGGCTGGATTAGTCACGATCTGCTCGGCCAGCTTCCTGTACGAGGTGGAACGGGAGCGCGCACAGGCGCTCATTGAGGGCAACAGCTTCGTGGATCTAGACGTCTCGCGATTCGATGACCCGGACGATGTGGCACAGGAGGTCGTGCGCACGCTGATGCAAAGCGGGATTTCCCCACCTGACTCGCCCGGGAGGGAACAGGCTGGGACGGAGCAGGTATGAACAGCGGATGTACTGTGTGGTTTACCGGGATGTCCGGCTCCGGTAAGAGCACACTCTCGAACGCTTTGGCTCAGCGCCTGCGCGAGGCCGGAGCGCGTGTTGAGGTTCTCGATGGCGACCTCGTCCGCACACATCTGTGCAAAGATCTCGGGTTCAGCCACGCCGATCGGGAAGAGAACGTTAGTCGAATCGGCTTCGTGTGCGAGTTGCTTTCCCGGAATGGTGTGATCGCGATTGTCGCAGCCATTTCCCCATACCGCGCCTGCCGGGAAGGGGTTCGCAGCCGCCTCGAAAACTTCATCGAAGTCTATATGCGGTGCCCAATGGAGGTTCTGATCCAGCGGGACGTAAAGGGTCTTTACAAGCGAGCCTTAGCGGGCGAGATTCCGTCGTTCACGGGAATCTCCGATCCGTACGAACCGCCGCTCGAACCGGAGGTGACGATTGATTCTTCTTCCGAGACGCCTGGAGAGGGACTCGCAAAGATTCTCGATTTGCTCGAAAATCGAGGTGTCCTACAAAGTAAAACGCTGTCGTTGGGCGACTCTTCAAGCGGTCTGAGAACGAGCGAATGGGTGCATGGGCAATCGCAACTGCCGCCGCGCTGATCTCGGGAACGCTCGCCGCCCAGAGCGCGTTTGAGATCCACGGTTACATCCAAGGCCGCTTCACCGATCAATTGGGCACCTCGGACCGCCTGGAAATCCGCCGCGCGCGAATCATCGTGTTCGGTGAGCCGCTGCCGAAACTCTCCTATCGATTTCAGGTGGATCTCGCGAAGAAGCCGTATCTGATGGACGCATCCATAGGATACCGGCCGGCGCAGGCTTTCTCTGTCTCACTGGGTCAGATGAAGATTCCGTTCAGCGCTGAAAGCCTCATCAGCGACGATCGAAACGCGCCGGTCTCGCGCTCCCGCGTTGTGCTCGCGCTGGCGCCCGGGCGCGACACCGGCGTCCAGGCGCGGGATGTCGGAACCCAGATGTCTGGAACGTTCGGCAGCAATGGCCGGCGGCTCGAGTACGCCGTAGGAGTGTTCCGGGGACAAACGTTCGTGCTCGCGCCTAAGGCGCACTACCAGGCCACCGCGGGTCGTCTGATTGCTCGATTGCAAGGATTCTCTTTCGGCGCCGACTGGTACGGCAGTTTCAGCACTACTCCCGGAACGCCGCCGAAGCGGCGCGAGGAGGTCGAGGGCGAGTACTCTCGCGGGCGGGCGAACATCCGCGCGGAGCAGATCTGGGGGCGCGACGGCTCTTTGCAGCGCCGGGGCGCGTATCTGCTCGGAGTTTGGAAAATATCTTCACGTTGGGAGGTGTTGGCGCGCTCGGACTGGCTCACAACAAATGTGAATGCGCCGAACACCGCCTCGGTAGGGCACATAGGAGGCGCGAACCTGTTCTTGTGGCGCCACGTCAAGGTGGGCATGAACGCGGGCGCCCAGTTGGGTCCCAAGCCTGGCGATTGGACGAGCATACTATTCGCTCAAGTGATGACGTACTTCTAGTCATTCGCGCGCGCAAACCACCGTCTTTGATATACAATCTCTACACCCGTTAGGGATCTGCACCCAGCTTCGGAGTGTCGTGCGCGGCTGCGGAATTCGTTATCGCCGGCCGGCGTCTCGGAAGCCAATCGGCCGGGAAGAACTCGAAGGCGGAGGGGGATCGAAATGCAATCTGAGCTACCGAAGAAGCTACACGAATACACCAATCACGTCATACTCGACAGTACCCGCTGGAGGGTTTACAACCATCGGCCCGGCGACATCGTGATCTCGACGTCCTACAAGACGGGCACAACGTGGATGCAGACCATCGTCGCCAATCTGCTGTTCCAGGACGGCGTGTTTCCGGCGCCCGTGACGGTGATGTCGCCCTGGCTGGACATGGCCTTGCCTCCTCTTGAAGAAATTGCCAAGGGGCTCGAGGCTCAGACCCATCGCCGGTCCATCAAGAGCCACCTTCCGCTGGACGGTCTGCCGTATTTCGATACGGCTCGCTACATCATCGTAGGCCGGGACGTGCGGGACGTCTTTATATCGATGTGGAATCATCACACCGGGTACACGGAGGAATCCAAAGCGTCGTTTAGGCAGCGCGCCGCTTCGTTAGGCACCGAGTTTCCGCTGGACTTCGATGATATTCACGCGATGTGGCGGGCATGGATCGAGAAAAGCTTCTTTCCATGGGAGAGTTCGGGATATCCGTTTTGGTCGCATCTGCACCATGCACAGACCTGGTGGGACTTCCGTCACCTCCCCAATATCCTGATGGTGCACTACACGGATCTGCTTGAAGATCCCGAGGGGCAAGTCCGCCGGATTGCGAAGTATCTTGATATTGCGATCGACGAACAGATGCTTCCCGGCATCCTGCAGCGGATTTCCTTCAGAGGGATGAAAGAGAACTTCAGTTCGATCATGCCGGAGGCGGATCATCTTTGGCGTGGAGGTGGGGCTACGTTCATGAACAAGGGAACGAACGGCCGCTGGCGCGCCGTATTGACCGAAGCGGAACTGGAGCAATGCCGCTCAGCCGTCGAACGCGAGTTATCGCCCGATTGCTCAGCGTGGCTTGAACACGGCGGCGAGCACCGGCTCATGGCTGAGGCGGTTGAGGCTCGGGCGTGATATCCGTTGCGGGTAAGTGGTATTCGAGCGACTGCCCGGCGCAACCGTTGTAACGATCAGGACTCAATGCTGGCGGGCAGTTTACTCCTCTGACTAAGCCATGCTAAATCCGCTGCAAACGTATCGCGGAAGTGCATGCGGTCTGTCTGCTGCTCAAACATCTGCTTGCGATCAGTACAACCAAGCATGCTGTCGGTATTTGTCTCGAGCAGCATCAGCCTGCCCGCGTGGGATTTAGACTTTAGGCAACCCGAGCGAGGAGGTTGCGAAAAAAGGGGCACGGGGGCGGGGGTGAAAAAAGGCACAAAAGAAGGCACAGAGGGCTGGAGCGCCGAAGTGAGCGGGATCGGCTGAAGCTCATTAATGGGGGCAAGCCGGCAATTCTGGTTGATAAAACATTCTTGCGAGGTTTGTTTTGATCAGATCAGAAGTTTTGTTAGGCTTGCCCGACTACGAGGTTACCGCCGTGGAGGAGAGCGGCGGGAGAGTGCGAAGGAAGGTGCGGTTTCTGGGGGAAGTGAGTTGCCCGGGATGCAGTGGAACGAAGCTGCGGCGCAAGGATCGGCGGTGGCGCACGCCGCGGCAGGAAAGCTGGGGAATGCGAGGCTGCGTGCTGGAACTGGAAACATACAAGTGGGTGTGCCGGGCCTGCGGCCGCAGCTTCTGGCAGGGTCCCAGGCCAGCCGCGCCTGCGAGCGACCGAACCGTTCCGGCGCAGCGTTGGCCAGAAGCATTTCGACGGCATCAGCCGGAGTCGTCTGGCGGAACGCGAACGCGTCTCGAGTGCTACGATCGAGCGCTGGTTTGAGCGGTATCTGAAGCTGCTGGCGGGGGAACGCAGCAGCCGCGCTTGTCCTCAGATTCTGGGCATTGATGAGCACCTCTTCACCCGCCGGCACGGCTATGCCACGACCTTTTGCGATCTGAAGAACCACAAGGTGCACGATCTCGTGCTGGGCCGTAGCGAGGCCTCACTCGAGGGCTACCTGGCGCGGTTGGAAGAGAAACATCGGGTGCAGGTGGTGTGTATCGATCTGGCAGGCACTGGTGAAAAGGCACTTCCCGCAGGCGCGCATCGTGGCGGACCGTTTTCATGTGATTCGCGCCGTGAATCAGCACTTCCTGGCCTGCTGGCGGGAGATGGACCCGATCGGATCAAAGAACCGCGGCTTGCTCTCGCTCCTGCGCCGTCATCGGCAAAACCTGACGCCCGCACAGCAAGACCGCTTGGCCGCCTATCTGCGGGACAGACCGGAACTAGAGGCGATTTATGACTTCAAACAGCGGCTCTGCGATGTGCTGTTGGAGAAAAGGCCGCAACCAGAAACGTGCCAGAAACGGCTCGGCGTTTTCTGCGGGACGTGGCTGCGCTCCGTTGTTGCGGGCTCGCGCGACTGGCTCAGCTCGGCAACACGCTCCACGCTTGGCGTGAGGAGATCGCCTGCCTGTGGCGCTTCTCCCGCAACAACGGCATCACCGAAGGGTTCCATACCAAAATGGAGCTCTTGCAGCGCCAAGCCTACGGGTTTAGAAATTTCCAGAACTATCGATTGCGCGTTAAAGTATTGTGTTCTTGAGAATCAATCAGAGGCCTACTGCCCCCATTAAGTGCGTAGAGCCGCGGGATCGGTCAAATCGAGTCGGTCCAGTAACTTAGGATGGTGCGCCCGGAGTGATTCGAACACCCGACCTTCTGGTTCGTAGCCAGACGCTCTATCCAACTGAGCTACGGGCGCAGCAATTGTCGTAGTATACCAATCGATTCGCAGCTAAAGATCGCGGTGCGCTAGACTCGCTTACCGTAAGGCTGGAAACGCAGTCGCGCCCCGCGCTTTCGCCCTGTAAAGGGCTTCGTCAGCAACACGGACGAAGAGATCGGAGTGACGCTCTGATCCGTCGGAGACCGTTACGCCGAAACTGGCGGTGACACGCATCTCATACACCATCGACCACCATGGGCGAGTCCTGCAGCTTGGCTCGCATTCGTTCCGCCTGCTGTTGCGCCTGCTCCAGATCGCAATTCGGAAGGACTACCAAGAAACTCTTCTCCTCCATAGCGGCCGACCTGGTCGTAGGGCCGAGTGTTCGAACGCAGGCGCATCGCTGTCTCGCGCAGAACAGCGTCGCCCGCGAAAGTGGCCGTAAGTGTCATTGATTCTCTTAAAATGATCAATGTCCAGCAGGATCACGCCCACTGTTCGCTCGATCCCGATGGCAGCGGGCTATCTTCCCGCTCCAGGGCGGAGTAATGGCAGATCGGTTCGGCAGCATTGTAAGCAGATCTTTTTCAGCGCGTTCCCGAAGTTCTTCTCTGGCCCGCAAGAGATCAATTTGCAGATCGATAATCCGTTTGCCCGCGCGCAAACGCACCTGCAATTCATGTTCGTCGAAGGGCTTAACGATATAGTCGTCCGCCCCGGCGTCCAAACCTTCCACCGTCTCGATTTTCGAGCCCTTTGAGGTAAGCAGAAGGATGTAGGTGTAAGGCTCCCGCAGAGTTTCCCGGACCCGGCGGCAAACTTCCGGCCCCGTACATGGGGCATAACCCAGTCGAGAATGACCAGTGGAGGAGCGTCTGGCTTTGCGAGGAGGTCCAGGGCCTCTTGGCCGTCTCGAGCAGTCACGACTTCATAGCCCCATCCGGTTAGTACGCTGCGCAAGACTGCGCGAGACGTGGCGCTATCGTCGGCAATCAAGACTCTCATTCTTGAGGCAGTCTCTCCATCGCTAGTGGGTGATCGTCAGAATCTGGCAAATAAACTAGTACTACTCAATTTGTTGCGAGGACTCGCTGAACCGTTCTGCCGAAATAGCGTAGCCAAATGACTTCCTCGTCAGGTTTTTTTTTCCGCCAACTGTCCGATTTATATAGTTTCCCAGACAACCCGTCACAAAGCCGTCATCCGATATCATGGGTGCAGCTTAACTGCTTATCAAATAAGAGCTTGGGCAGTGAAGGAGCTTGATGAATAATTCAGTACTGGTTCCCATGGTCGTTGAGCAAACGTCACGGGGCGAACGCGCTTACGATATCTATTCCCGATTGCTGAAGGAAAACATTATTTTCCTTGGCACACCGATCGATGACAACATCGCAAATCTAGTGATAGCTCAGATGCTGTTCTTAGCTGCCGAAGATCCTGAACGGGATATCTCTCTTTATCTGAACTCCCCCGGGGGTTCGATTACTGCCGGTCTTGCCATTTTGGACACGATGCGGTTGGTGGAACCGGATATCGTGACGTATTGCGTCGGGCAGGCCGCGTCGATGGCCGCGGTTCTTTTGGCATGCGGCTCAAAAGGTAAACGCTTCAGCCTGCCGCATTCCAGAATTCTGATTCATCAGCCCTCAATGAGCGGTCTGGGTGGACAGGCGGCGGATATCGATATCTATGCGCGTGAAATACTCCGTATGCGTCAGAATCTGAACGAGATACTGGCCGACGCCACCGGACAGCCGGTGGAGAAAATTGCGCGCGACGTCGATCGCGACTACATTCTGGAGCCTGAAGCCGCACTCGAGTACGGAATGATCGACCGTGTCATATCCAGCCGCGAGTTGCAGCCTGTTCCTGCCAGATAAACCAACCGAGGGCCTCCAAGTAGTACGTTAGGACGAGGAGGCTCTTCCAAAAACCATATCCGGGTACGGAGAATGAAATACGAAAGGTTGACGGGCATTATCGTTCTCGGTTACATTGTGGTTTCGCCTAGAGTTATAAAAAGCGCTTATTGAATGATCTTTTCGTCCCGGTCGTTTCTCTTAAAGGCTTGCCGTTCGCGACTGTTCTAGTACGTCTACTCGGGCAAGCAGCGCGGCGGTTTTGTCCGGCGATGCCGGGCCGACGGGGTCTGCTGTTCAAAACCCAGCCGCTGACGGCGATTCGCTCGCCGAAGCTGAAAACCTTGTCTCGACTGACGACTCTCAACCGGGTCTACCTCACTCAGAAGAGGGCGACGATCGATTGAAGAAGGCCGACGCTCACTTACACAACGGACGCGACTTCTACTTCAAGGGAAATCTGGCCGGTGCTCATCACGAGTTTGATGCGGCCGTGGACGTTCTGCTGAATGCTCCTGAGTCACTACCTGATCACGCGCGAATCGAACGCCATTTGGAGCAGATCTGCGATCTTATTTACCGCTTCGATGTTGAAAAGCTAGGTGCTGGTCAGACGCCGGCAACCGAAGAGTCGTTCGACAAGGCTCCTATCGACGAGATCAGTCACATGACGTTCCCGGTGGACGAGGCGATGGCGGCCAAGCTAAAGGTGAGTTGAATCGAACCCCTTCCGGCTATACCTTTAGAGCTTTCCGATCCAGTTCTAAGCTACGTCCACTACTTCTCGACTGAGCGCGGCCGGGCAATCCTGCTATCAGGACTCAGGAGATCGGGCCGTTACCGTCCATTGATCCAGAAAATCTTTGCCGAGCAAGGCGTTCCAGAGGAATTGATTTACCTGGCGCAAGCGGAATCTGGTTTTCTGCCCCGGGCAATCTCAAATAAACAAGCGGTCGGCATGTGGCAGTTCATTGCCGGTACTGGTGCGAATTATGACCTGATCCGGACATCCAACTTCGATGAACGCTTCGATCCCGAGAAGGCCACCCGAGCCGCTGCAAAATATCTGAAGGATCTCTATGCCCGCTACGGCGACTGGTATCTGGCGATGGCCGCTTATAACTGCGGTGCTGGAGCTGTCGACCGGGCAGTCGAGCGAACCGGCTATGCCGATTACTGGGAACTTCTGAAGCGTCACGCTCTTCCCAAAGAAACGTCGAGCTATGTACCCATTATCGTGGCGATGACGATCATGGCGAAAAATCCACTCGATTACGGCCTTCAGAGCGTGGATCTGGATTCGCCCGTCGACTACGACTCTATTCAGGTCTCAGCTCCGACGAATCTCAATCTGGTTGCGGATGCGACCATGCAGCCGCTTTCGGTCATCCGTGAGTTGAATCCCTCTCTCGCTGAAAGCAGGTGGCTCCGGCGGGTTTCACGTCTCCACGTTCCCAAAGGGCTTGAGCGAAGCCACCCAGGCGTCGCTGGAGATTGTGCCGCGCCGCAAATAGAAATGCCTGGAGACTTCACCACGTTGAGACTGGGGACACCCTGACGACGGTGGCGAAGACTTATCACTTGAGCGCGAACAGTATCGCGGCTGTGAATCCGGACAAGACATCGTTTGAAAAGGGCAATGTACTGCTCATACCTGCCGTCTGGCACGAGGAGCCCAGCAGCGTCCAGACAAGGCGCACATCTTATCGCGGTGGTCGTTCCCAGCGGCAACTGGCGGCTGCAGCCATCAAGTCCAGCAAATCTTCCGCGGCACGGCGAGGCACTCATATTTCCGCCGCTTCCCGCTCTCTGTCCAGTCGTAACGCCCGCTCCTAGAACATAGCTTTCTCCGCCCGCGGTCTGACAGCCCTCGCCTCGGGGCGTTGCATTGCTTTTTGCCAAACGAAAGAGCTTATGAGAGGATAGGTCTGCTTCTCTTCCCAAGGGGGTGCACTTCCCGTGTCAGCGATGCCGCTTTACGGTCAGGAAGACGATGATTTCGCCTACCAGGACGAACACATCGAGATGGAGTCTGACAATCAGGAGCACGACGATCTCGCAGAAACCGAGTTCGAAAGTGAGCCAGCCCTGATTAGAGGCGTGGCCGGCGTGCCGATTGCCCCAATCAGTTTTACTCCCAAGCCAGATCCCGCTCCCAAACCGGAGTTATCTCCTAAACCTGTCGTAAAACCGGAACTCGTTGCGAAAGCGGCGAGCGTTGTCCCGCCGCCCCAAGCCAAGCCGGCACAGAGTCCGTCCCAAGCCGTCCCGCCTCGTCAGGCTAGTTCCGAACGTGCCTCAAAGCCTCCCTCTAAACTAGCGGCGAAGCCTTCCGGCAAGGCGCCGGAAAGGCAGAACGCTCCGGTTGCAGCAAAGCGGGCGCCAAAGCCGAAAGGCAATACAAGATCGGCCGGAAAAGTCGCGAGCCGACCCCAGGCAAAAAAGAAAACAAAAGCGGTTCAGAATGCTGGGGCGAAGGCCCGCAAAAAGACTGCGGCGAAGAAAGCGGCGGCACCGATGCGCTCAGCTTCCCGGCGGGTCAAAACCGCTGGCAAGCCGCGGGGTAAATCGAAAGCTCTCAGGGGAGGGACCGGAGCGAAGAGGAGGAGGGCTTAGCCCTCGTTTCGGGCCGCTTCTCCGTTCGCTCCCAACTCCGTTTTGCCTTGGCCTACTTGGATTTCTTAACGACGACCGCTCGACAGCGGTCGAAGAGTTCCAGGAGCGCATCGGCATATTCTTCGCTCGAGCGCTGGCCCTTGCCGCCGAACCCGGCAGTAGGCGTACCTTTGCCGTAGCCGGTCGTGACTGCGATGAACTTCATCAGTTCAAGCGCCACGTCATCGCTGTTCTTCAACTCCTGTTTATCCAATTTATCCGAAGGTGCTTCGGCCATAGTTAGTTGTGGTCCTCCGCCGTAACAGCGACGGTTACTATTGTCATTGTCATTATCAGTCGATCTGTGAATCTAGCCTGATTCTCGCATTACTCGACTGCCAGACCGCACATGTCACTTCAGGCTCGACGCTTGATCAGGAAAATGCGAGGGGGCGCCCAGGCGCACCTCATAGAAGCAAGCGATGGCGCATTTTATGTCGTGAAGTTCATCAACAATCCGCAGCATCGCCGGATCCTTGTAAACGAGTGGCTTGCCACTTCCTTCCTGCGGCATCTGCAGATTCATGTTCCCGATTGCGCCGTGATGGAGTTGACGGAGGACTTCATCGCGGAGAGCCCGGATCTTTATCTTTCGGTCGGCTCCCAGCGCCAATCCGTTTTGCCCGGGCTTCATTTCGCTTCGAAGCTGGCAGTTCATCCGGATCGCGTGGCTATCTTTGATTTCCTGCCGGACAAGCTGCTTGGAAAGGTGGAAAACTCGGCTGATTTCCTGGGCACTCTGGTTTTCGACAAGTGGATCGGAAACGCAGATTCTCGCCAGGCCGTATTCTTTCGCGCCCGAGCGAAGACCTGGACACCGTTAAAGGGGCAATCCACCAAGACCGGATTCTTCGTGCAGATGATCGATCACGGGTTTGCGTTCAACGGGCCCAATTGGAACTTTCAGGACTCGCCTATCCAGGGGCTCTACTTCCGCACATCGGTTTACGACCCGGTGTATTCGCTGGAATCGTTCGAGCCTTGGCTTTCGATGATTCAAAACTTTCCGCCCGAGATGATCGATTCGGCCTGGCGCCAGATTCCGGGCAGTTGGTACATGGGAGACGAAGACGAATTGGAGCATTTGCTCGAAACGCTGTTGAAACGCCGAGGGCTGGTTCCTGAACTGATCCAGTCGGTTCGTCAGAAGCGTGCTAATGCGTTCTCAGGGTGGCGTTAATCTGGTCGGCTAACGTTCGTGCCGTCCAGGGAGCGAGCAGGATGCCGTTCCGGTAATGGCCATAAGCAAGCCAGAGCCGGGGCGAGTGCCACGATCCGACTGCGAGCGTGCCTCCGGGCCGAAACCCGGTCCAGACTTCGGTGGGAGTCGTTTCGGCGAGATGAGGAAAAACGGCCGCCGCTCCCGTGCAAAGCTCCTCGACAATATCAGCGTCCACCGAACGGTCCCATCCCACATCTTCGACGGACGCTCCCACGATCAAAAGGCCGTTCGCCCTCTGCAGGGCGTACAAGTCTCCGTGCCGAACGATGGTGCTGCAGGTCTGCTCCGGCTGGTGATATCCGATCAGGTGGCCTTTAATCGGCTTTGAAGCCGGAACGGGTGGAACCCCTGTGATTTCGATCCCGCTGCTCCAGGCGCCGGCTGCAATTACGGCCGCGTCAAAGCGGAAAGAAGCACCGTCAGCACTTACCTCGGCGCCTCCTTCTTCCACCTGCACAGAAGTTACACGAAGGGCCTCGTTGATCTCGACCCGAAGTGCGGCACACACACTTGCCAACGCGGCTGTCATCTCTCGCGGGTTCACGACTGCGTCTTCGGGATAGAAGCGAGCGCCATATAAGTCTTCACGCCGGACACGCGGCCAGAAGGCGACGACACGCGCCCGGTCGAGAGCTTTCGAAGTTATCCCAAGTGTGAGTTGACGCGCCGCTTTCTCTTCGAGGGCCGCAAACTCGCCGGCCGAATAGGCTAGTTCCAGCGCGCCATTTTCCTGGAAATCAATGGACGCTCCCGATTCGGCTTGAAGCTCGTCGACGAAGGAACGGTAAAGAAGGCGGGATTCAAGTCCGTAGGCCACCACAGGCGAGTGCTGGTCGTACTCTCCGCCGGGAGCAAGCATGCCGGCGGCGGCCCAACTCGCTTCACTTGCCGTCTTACTTTGATCGAAGACGCTGACTTTCCAACCTGATTGCGCAAGGCGCCAAGCCACGGAGAGGCCGATTACACCTCCTCCTACGATCGCAATAGAACCCGACTGTGGCGCAGGAACGCGCGGGTTCACGCAGATTCAACCGGGGGCGGTTCGGTGCTGCCTTTTTTTACAACTTCAAGGAAAGCCTTGGCAGCGTGGCTTAGTGCGCGCCGTGCTGGATAGACAAGCCGGATCTTCCGCTCGACATTCAGTTCCTTTACTCGAATCTCGCGGAGCAGATTTTGCCGGATCTCCTGCTCGACGCACATACGGGGAAGAAACGCGACACCCTCGTTGTGCTGCACAAGCCGACGGATGGTCTCTACCGTGGGCATCTCGACGTCCATATTCAAAGGAACCTTATGACGTTGAAATTCCCGAATGACAGTTTCGCGAAACGGCGAGAGCACGTTGTGAGCGATGAACGTTTCCATATCCAGCTCGGATATCGAAATCTCCTCGCGATTCGCGAAGCGATGCTCCGGAGACACAATCAACGTGAGACGGTCACTATAGATGATCTGCGAAGAAAGATGATCGTCGCCGGGATCATAGCTGATCACGCCTAACTCAAGTTCGCCATCCAAAAGCTGAGACGGGATCTTACTCGACTCCGAACGCCTCACTTGCACTTTTACTTTTGGGAACAAGCGTCTGTATTGTTCTATGTGAAGGATCAGATACAGACACGTACTTTCGTTTGCACCAATCGATAGACGCCCAGCATAATTGTCTTTCAGTTCACGTAATGCGTTTTCAAGGTCCGCTTCCAGATTTTGAAATCGTCGAGCAAACTCCAGGACCACGCGTCCCGCATCTGTAAGCAACAACTCGCGACCCGATCGGTCGATCAGCTTCTCTTTGAGATCGCTCTCAAGCCGCTGGATCGCAATCGAGATTGCAGGCTGTGTACGGAGTAATTTTTCACCGGCTCTGGAAAAGCTGCGCTCCGTCGCAACCGTCAGAAACACCTTGAGAGGATACAGTTCCATCACGCCCACCCACCCAGGCGCTTATGGAATGATTGTAGCTAATACAAAGCTTCATTAGTATAAATTTGCATAATTAACATCTCTCAACTTACGATGGTTACATCCCTTCAAGCCACGGCAGGAGCAACACATTGAGTCGAGTCTATATTTTTGACACTACGCTGCGGGATGGCGAGCAATCTCCCGGGTGCAGTATGACAACTGCAGAGAAGATGAAGATTGCCGCGAAGCTAGTGGACCTTGGGGTAGACATTATGGAGGCGGGCTTCCCGATCGCTTCCGAGGGTGATTTCGAAGCGGTTGACCTGATCAGCCGGCAGTACCCCTGGGTACAAGTCGCGGCCCTCGCCCGGGCAAGAACTCTGGATGTCGAGAGAGCGGCAAAAGCTCTCAATGCGGCAAAGCGGCCCCGCATTCACACCTTTATTGCCACCAGCGAAATCCATCTTAAATATAAGTTGAAGAAAACGCAGGCGCAGGTTTTGGACGACGCCGTAGCCGCGGTTTCCCTCGCACGTAGTTACACCGATGATGTGGAGTTTTCGGCCGAGGACGCGACCCGTACCGATTTTGCCTACCTGGAACAGGTCTGTAAGGCGGTCGTCGAGGCCGGTGCTCGTACCGTCAACATTCCGGACACGGTTGGGTATTCGATTCCAGAGGAGTACGGAGAGCTGATCGGCCGGATTGTCGGCTTCTTAGGGGATCGGGCGGTTGTCAGCGTCCATTGCCACGACGATCTGGGTCTGGCGGTCGCAAACTCGTTGGCGGCCGTGAAGGCTGGTGCCAGGCAAGTGGAATGCACCATCAACGGCATCGGCGAGCGGGCCGGGAACGCTGCGCTCGAAGAAGTAGTTATGGCTTTCAAGACCCGGCACGACAAATTGCCTTTCGAGACGAAGATCCAGACCGAGAAGCTCTTTGGCACCAGCCTGTCGCTCACCGAATGCATCCGGTTTGGTCCGCAACCGAATAAGGCCATCGTCGGTGAGAATGCATTCGCGCACGAAGCCGGTATCCATCAGGACGGGTTCCTGAAAGAGCGGACGACTTACGAGATTATGGATCCTGCGTCTGTCGGTGTACCGGAAAGTCGGATCGTTCTCGGCAAACATAGTGGCCGGCATGCGCTCAGCAAGCGCGTTCAAGATCTGGGCTTCGTGCTTACGAAGGAAGAGCTCGACGATCTCTACGGGGTATTTACCTCGATGGCAGATAACAAGAAGGGCATGCGCAACGGAGATATCGCGGAGTTGATTCGTCAACGGCGGGAGCGTAGTACCGGCGACGCGTCCATTCCTGTCGGAAGCACTCCGAGCAAGCAATGAAGCTGAACATTCTGACCCTGCCAGGCGATGGCATTGGAGTTGATGTAACAGAGGAAGCAGTCAAGGTCCTCAACCAGATTGCCTCTCTATTCGGGCACGAACTGATCATTAAAGAAGGACTGCTGGGCGGCGCGGCAATTCACGCAACGGGCAATCCTTTTCCCGAGGAGACCCGCCGTCTTGCCGAACAGGCTGATGCGACGTTGATGGGCGCGGTAGGACTTCCTGAGTTCGACAACGTTCCTCCGGAGAAGAGACCCGAGCGCGGTCTTCTTGAAATCAGAAAAACACTCGGTGTTTTTGCAAACCTGAGGCCTGTCCGATCCTACAAGCCGCTGGTCGATTCTTCTCCGCTCAAAAACGAGCTTGTCGATGGTACGGACATGATCATCGTCCGTGAACTGACGGGCGGTCTGTATTACGGCACGCCGCGCGGCATTTCCGGATCGGGCGCCGACGAGCGGGCGATCAACACCATGGTTTATACCCGGCCCGAGATCGAGCGCATTGCGCATACCGGCTTTCAGCTTGCTCGTAAGCGCCGGAAGAAGCTGACGAGTGTTGATAAGTCAAACGTGCTCGAAAACTCGCAGTTATGGCGCAAGGTGGTCTGCGAGATAGCGACTCAGTACCCGGATGTTGCGCTCGACCATTTGCTTGTCGACAACTGTGCCATGCAACTGGTGCTGAACCCCAAGCGGTTCGACATTGTGCTGACCGAGAATCTGTTCGGAGACATCCTGAGCGATGAAGGCGCGGTGCTCGCGGGCTCTATTGGGATGCTTCCGTCGGCCTCTATCGGCAACCAGCGGCCTTCCGGCGTTTCCGTCGGATTGTATGAGCCCGTGCATGGTTCTGCTCCCGACATCGCAGGTCAAGGCAAGGCGAATCCGTTGGGAGCAATCGGATCGGCCGCGGCCATGCTCGAGTACAGTTTCGGATTATTAGATGAGGCGGGAGCGATCTACAGCAGTATCGAAGCGGTGCTGGAGAGCGGGAAAGTTACCGCTGACCTCAAAGTCGCGGGCGGAAAGCCCGCTAGCACGAGCGAGGTTGGAGACGCGATTTGCAGCTTCCTCCCCCGATATTCGAAATCGGAATCGGCTTCGACCAAGTAGTTCGCGCCAAGCGAAAATAGAAGGATAAGATGTCAAACGACCAGTCGGCCCCGAAGCCGCGCACAATTATCGAGAAGGTATGGGACCGCCATATCGTCGCTGAACGCAAAGGTGCGCCGACGCTTATTTACATTGACCTGCATCTCGTGCACGAAGTGACGTCGCCTCAGGCATTTTCAGGGCTGCGCGAGCGTGGTCTCAAAGTGAGGCGTCCGGATCTGACGTTTGGCACAACCGATCACAGCATCCCGACACACGATCGCAATCTGCCCATCATCGACAAGATAGCCGAGACCCAGATCACCCAGTTCGAGAAGAACTGCCGCGACTTTGGCATTCCGTTCTATGGCCCGCATAGTCGAAAGCAGGGCATTGTTCACGTTATTGGTCCCGAGCAAGGGCTTACCCAACCCGGCATGACCGTTGTCTGCGGCGATAGTCATACTGCTACCCATGGCGCCTTTGGCGCGCTGGCGTTTGGGATCGGGACAAGTCAAGTCGAGCACGTTCTCGCTACGCAGTGCCTGTTACAGAGCAGATCGAAGACCTACCAGGTGCGTGTTGATGGCACCCTCAAGCCCGGTGTGGGCGCAAAGGACATCATCCTGAACCTCATCTCCCGGATCGGCATCGGTGGCGGGACTGGCTGCGTGTTCGAATACTCCGGGTCTGCGATTCGATCGCTCTCGATGGAAGAGCGGATGACCGTCTGCAACATGTCGATCGAGGCCGGTGCACGTGCGGGCCTGATCGCACCGGACGATACAACTTACGAGTACCTTGCGAACCGTCCATTCGCACCCAAAGGCGACGAGTGGGACAAGGCGCTGGCATCCTGGCGGCAGTTGCCGACGGACGACGGCGCTGCCTTCGACCGCGAAATTTTCATTGATGCCAATACCTTGGAGCCGATGATTACGTTTGGCACAAATCCAGGGATGGGCATTGCGATCACGGCCGCCGTCCCGGATCCAAATGCCATCAAAGACCCTGTGGAACGTGAAAGCTTGGGCAAGGCGCTGCGCTACATGGACCTGCCGTCCGGCATTCCGCTCCTGGGCCATCCGGTGAACGTTATTTTCATCGGCAGTTGCACGAACTCGCGGATTTCCGATCTCCGCGCAGCCGCGAACATCCTGAAAGGCCGGAAAGTGAACCCGAACGTTCGGGTCATGGTGGTTCCCGGCTCGCAGCTCATCAAGGAACAAGCGCAAGCTGAGGGCCTGGATCGCGTGTTCCGCGACGCTGGTGCGGATTGGCGCGAGGCCGGCTGCTCCATGTGTATCGCCATGAATGGCGATCAGCTCCAGCCGGGCGAATACAGCGTCTCGACGAGTAACCGCAATTTCGAAGGGCGTCAGGGCAAAGGCGGACGAACCTTTCTGGCCAGCCCGCTTACCGCGGCAGCAAGCGCAATCACCGGCGTGGTCACGGATGTCCGGACAATCCTCGGGGGCAACTAGAACGACATGGAAAAGTTCACGCAATTCACAAGCCGGCTCGCCCCGCTGCCGATCGACAACATCGATACCGATCAGATCATTCCAGCGCGATTCTTGAAGACGATTTCGAAGGTCGGCCTGGGCGACAATCTGTTTTCCGACTGGCGCTATTCCGCTGACGGGGGTCCGAATCCCGAATTTATTCTGAATCAGCCGCAGGGACACGCCGCAGGAATTTTGCTGGCCGGTGACAATTTTGGATGCGGCAGCTCTCGAGAGCATGCTCCCTGGGCCCTGATCCAATACGGTTTCCGGGCGGTGATCAGCACTTCCTTTGCGGACATTTTTCGCGGAAATGCGCTGAAGAATTCTCTTCTGCCGATTGTGATCCCGCAAGACAAGCACAAAGCTCTGTTCGCGGCAGTCGAGGCGAATCCGGCGGTTGAAGTCACGGTCGATCTGGTGAATCAAACGTTGACATTGCCGGACGGCTCGAGCGTCACCTTCCCAATCGACGAGTTTGCGAAGTATTGCATGCTCCAGGGTGTTGATGAGCTCGGCTATATTCTTCAGCTCGAGCCTGAGATTGCAGCCTTCGAGAGCCAGAGAACGCTCAGCATCAATACGCTGAGCGAGGTCTAGCCTCCGAGTTCAGCTTACGGATTCAGCACTGTAACGCGCAATCAGACCGGTCCGAACGGCAAGACGGAACACTCGCGTGAACATGAGGGCAGCAAGTGCGATGTAGCCCAACGCCATCGCGCCGCTTAACGCCAGCCCAACCCACCAGGTCTGCTGCCCATTCACCGTCGCTCGCACGTTTTCGAAAACATACGATGGCGGAAGCAGGCGAGCCGTCCACTGCATCCAGACCGGCAAGGTCGAGAGAGGATAAAACACACTCACGAACGGCGAGATGAGCGCAGGTAGAGGCCATACAAACCATTCAGCCGCAGGTCCGAGGCGCAGCACGAGGGCGGTTGCAAAAATCCCCATTGCGATGCCAAACAGAAACAGCACAAGGATGAACGGAACCAGTGCGAATCCATAGCTGAACATTGACAAACCGAAGACAGCGCTCGCGAGTAGCATCATGACGACAAGCCCGATAGCAACTGGTCAGAATGCTCGAGAGCACAAGACCGCTAACGTAATCCGCCACCGTCATCGGGCTCGCAAAAAAGTTCAGAAAATTGCGCGACCACACGTCTTCGAGAAATGCGGTGGTGACTCCGAACATGACGCGGCCCAGGAAGTCCCACAGGAGTACAGCGCCAAGCAACGAAGGAACGAAATTCAACCGCGGCGCGCTGATCGTGTTCAGGTACTTCGACATGAATCCCCACAGGATGATGTCGATCGCCACCCACGCAAAGAGCGGCAGTACGCGCGCAGCACTGCCCCGCATGAGGTAAAACTGGCGCAGCACGATAGCGGCCGTGCGGGAGAAAGACATCAGGCTGCTCCGACCGTAGGCCGTTCGCGAGCAACAGCCACGAACAGTTCCTCGAGATTTTCTTTGCCGTACTTCGCAGGCAGTAAACGCGGATCGCCTTCGAGCAGGATCTTGCCGCGCGACAGAAATAGCACGCGATCGCATACTTCTTCGACCTCGTACATGTTGTGAGAGGTCCAGAGCACACCGGTATTCCCGGAACTGACAAGCCGGCGGATGTGCACGCGCATATCACGTGCGGTTGCGGGATCAAGCGACGCCGTCGGTTCGTCCAAAAGCAGCAACTCCGGTCGCGTTGAGCATCGCCTTTGCCAGAGAGACACGCGTCTGCTCGCCAGACGACAGCAGGCCGCACTTGGTGTTTCGGAAACGGCGAAGATCGAACTCATCAATGAGCGTTTCAATGCGCGCAAGCGGGTTTTCGACGCGGTAAATCAGTCCAAACACGCGAAGATTTTCGAACACGGTGAGATTCCCCGGGAGCGGTGCGTAAACGGCAGAGAAGTTCGCCTTCTCGAGCGCCGTTTTCCGCGCACGCGCGAGATCAATCCCGGTGATGGCGATTTGTCCGTACGTGGGTTCGAGCACGCCCAGAATCATGCTGATCGTGGTAGTCTTTCCAGCGCCATTCGGCCCGAGAAGGCCCACGATTTCGTTGGGAGCAACGTGGAAGGAGATATCGTCTACCGCGAGCGTCTCGCCGTAGCGTTTGGTCAGGTGCTCTACGGTTAGAACGTCACGCACCTCTCTATTGTGCGCAGGCGCTTTTGTCCAGACGGATCATCTTCCTCGAGACACACTGGACTGATGTATACTGAGCCAACATTCTTTACAGAAGTAAACCTTCTGCAGTAACTCCCACGTAGCTGATAGCCTCCCCGCATCGAGGTTCTCAATTCAATTACTGGCATCTCTGAAAGGGGTCTCAGGCTCATGTTCCGCAACAAAATTTCATTTTCTTTCTGGTTGGTACCAGCGCTCTTTATGACGGTAGCCGCGATGGTGGCGCCTCCTGTATTTGCACAGGCCACAGCTTCACTGCAAGGGACCATTACTGATGCAACCGGAGCTTCGATGCAGGGAGCCAAGATATCCGTTCACAATGTAGCGACGGGTGAAGAACGGAACGCTGAATCCGACGCGGCCGGTGTCTACGTCGTCCCCTCTCTGCCGATAGGAACATATCGTGTCACTGTTACGGCGAACGGTATGGCGAAGATGGTGGCCAACGATATCGTGCTCCAGGTTGGCCAATTCGCGAAGCAGGATTTCTCGCTTCGTGTCGCGTCTAGCAGCGAAGTTGTGGAGGTCACGAGTGCGGCCCCGGTAGTAACCTCCGAGACCATGACCGTTGGCACAGTTATTGATTCCAAAACTGTTCAGGAAATTCCACTGAACGGCCGCCATTTCCTGGATATGGGATTCCTCATCCCCGGAACTGTCACGCCTCCTCAGAACGCCAATCTTGCGTCGCCTCTGCGGGGCCAGGGCTTCTTCGGATTCAACACGGCAGGCGGGCGTGAAGATACCGTCAATTTCATGGTGAACGGGATCAACCTGAATGACTTTGGTGGCGGTAACCAGATCACTTTCCAGCCGACGGTGGCAACCATTCAGGAGTTCAAAGTAGAGAACTCCACGTTTCGCGCCGAATACGGCTTCAAGTCTGGCGGCATCGTCAACTTAGCCACGCGTAGCGGGACCAACCAACTGCATGGTGAACTCTACGATTACCTTCGTAACAACGATCTGGACGCCCGGAATTTCGGCAATCCGGTGGGAGTCGAGATGGCCGGATTTCATCGGAACCAATTCGGCGGAGATATCGGTGGGCCTATCAAGCACGACAAGACATTCTTCTTCCTGAGCTATGAGGGTCTGCGTCACCATCAGGGCGTTCCCCTGACAGCCACGGTATTGTCACCCGCCCAACGGGCTCAAGCGCAAGCCATTGGCGACCCTGTTATTCAGAAACTCCTGCCGTTGATTCCGCTGCCCAACTCTCCCGGGAATGTATACGTAAGCACCGCAATTGCTCCTGTCACTAGCGATCAGGGCACCGCCAATGTGAGCCACTCTTTCTCTGATTCCCATCGGCTTAACGTGTACTTTGCGTATCAGTCCGATCTAAGGAACGAGCCGCCCTCCACGGTCAGCAACAATCTACCCGGGATATGGTGATATCCGCACTGGACATCGACAAGCCTTGACTATCAACGACACAAAGGTCTTGAGCGCAACTCTGGTGAATGAGTTCCGCTTAGGTTACAACCGCATCCACTTACCATTCGATCCGCAAACGAGCTTGACTGCGGCCGCATTTGGCATCAATAGCGGTGCAAATACTTTTCCGCAGATCAACATTGCCGGTGGGACGCTCGAGTTTGGCGGTGCCAACGGCGAACCCATTTTCCGCGGCGACTACACTGCGGTTGCCGGAGACACCGTGAACTGGGTCAAAGGTAAGCACACGGTCAGATTTGGCGGAGAATTCCGCCGTAACAATAACAACAGCTATTCTTATACGCCCGGTACCTTCACTTTCCCGAGCGTCACCGCATTCATCAACGATCAAGCCAACGGGTTCACTTCGAACCCATCGAACCGCGCTGCCCGCGTCTATGTGAACGCTCTTGGTGCCTTCGTTCAGGACAGCTACAAAGTGCGGCCGAACCTTCTACTCGAATTGGGATTGCGCTATGACTGGAACGGAACGCCGACCGAAGCTTTGAATCGCTTCGTCGTTTTCAATCCGGTAAACAGCACGCTACAGAGGGTTGGAGTATCTGGCGGTCCTGGCCTTGCTTATAACCAGAATGCTCTTAATTTCGAGCCCCGGGTTGGTTTCGCCTGGGACGTCTTTGGGAATAGTAAGACCGTCGTGCGCAGCGGGTACGCGATCCAGGTGGATAGTCCGAATACGGGGCAGGTCAACCCGCTTGCGCAGAATCCACCGTTCGCACTTCCGATCTCGTTTACTCCCACTAGCTCCGTTCCTTACGTCAGCTTCGCGAATGCCTTCAGCCTGGCGGGAGGAATAGTTTCGCCTAACTCAATCACCTCCAATTACAAGAACGACTACGCTCAATCCTGGAACTTCAATCTTCAGCAGGCAGTCGCAACCAATTTGAGCTTCTCGGCCGGCTACTACGCCACGAAGGGGACAAACCTGAATATCGTGCGCAACTATAACCAGCCGATTAACGGTGTTCGCCCGTACCAGCGGTTGTCCTCCACGAGCCCGATCTCTGCAGGGCTGCCGCTCGGCAACATCCTCGTGCAGGAGAGTGTCGGCAATTCCTCCTATAACGCGCTTTGGCTCACGGCGACAAAGCGATTTTCCCGTGGGCTTCAATTCAATGCTTCGTACACGTGGTCAAAGTCGATCGACTATAACTCGAGAAACTCACAAGGTCTCGTTGTTCAGGACAGCTACAACCTGCGAGGGGATCGGGGCCTTTCTGACTTTGATGCCCGTCACCGATTTACATTGAACGGCATTTACGAGCTGCCGTTTCATGGCAGCCGGTTCCTGGAAGGTTGGCAGCTTGCGCCGATTATCACGTTACAGAGCGGGAACCCGATCAACTTCCGGACGACGAACGCTTCTTTTACCGGGTCGGCGACCTTGCGGGGCAGTGTGACAGGTCCTGTTCAGACAGGCTTCACTCCTGCCCGCAACGGCAATGCGACGTACGTGACTTACATCCAGAATCCGTCCGTTTTCTTTGATCAGGGTGCTCAATTCGGCAATCTTGGACGGAATGTAGTGATCGGCCCTGGGTTCTATAACGTGGATGTGGCACTCATCAAGAACACACGAGTTCGTGAACACATGAATGTTCAGTTCCGGGTGGATGCATTCGATCTTCTGAACCAAACAAATTTTGGACAGCCTGTCTCGACGTTGGGAACCAGCACCTTTGGTTTGCTGACAAATACACGTTTTCCTACTGGCGACTCAGGCTCGTCGCGGCAAATGCAGCTTGCCATCAAGCTGGTCTTTTAAGACTCAATGTCACTGGCGGATCTTCGGACGAGAAAACTGAATACGGGTTCGGATCTTTCGTGATGGTCATGGTTCCTTAGACGTATGTCTAGCGATCTGGCCCATAATCAGATTGAAAGGCATTCGCGTCTGACCTGGAAGAACGGGTGCATCGAAGCCAGTGATTGGGTCGCGTCACCTTGTTGAGCCCTGAGGGTGCGCACATCGCCTACGAAGTTCCTCTCAGCCAGGCTCCCGATCGCCCTAGGCTAATCTGAGAATCGTTATCCTGACATCATGATCGGTTATCGTTACCGCATCACTGTCGAACCTCTTGAGGGTCCGAAAGGTGAGCGGATCGAGCAGGTTCCGCTGGTATTCGAAGCGGTGAATCACGACGAAATACTCGCCCTGGTTGAACGTAGATGCGAGCGCGGTGACTTCGATCGCGAGACTACGGCCGCTTTGATGGTCGGGTTGAAATTGTTCTCCGAAGTCATGCTTCAAAATAAGGACAAGCCGCTGTTCTCACCTCTGATGCCGCACTTCCGTGAGTTCATGAAGCGACTGAAGAGTCCAGCACCATCGGATGCTCTCTAACGAAGATGAGTCCAGCCCTGGAGGGTGCAAAAGTCATAATCGAGATGATTGCTCGCGGCGTTGAGTTTGCGGCGGCCTTGATCATATGTGCCGCGGCAATCGAAGCGACCATCAAGGCAGCTATCATCTTTGTTCGTCGCAATTCCCCGGCGAGCGCGAAGAATGAAGTCCGGCTAACTCTGGGGCGCTGGCTTGCCGTTTCGCTTGAATTTGAATTAGCGGCTGACATTCTCAACACTGCGGTTACACCGACCTGGAGCGACATCGAAAAGCTCGCCGCAATCGCCGCCCTGAGAACCGCACTCAACTACTTTCTCGAACGCGAGATACGGCAGGAGGCCGCACCAGCTCAGCGGCAAGCTGAGCGGCAAATCAAAACCGCCGAATAACGGACCATCGGACGATATCGTCACGGGAAAAACTGCTATTGGTAGAAGAGGAAGCGATTGAGCCTGCCGGAGCCTGCAACCATTACTGCTGACGGGAATCGAATAGGGGAGATCAACATGCCGACGTACCAAAAAAGTCCCGAGGGTATCTCTCGCCTTTCTCCTGAGCAATACCGAGTCACTCAGGAAAGCGCTACCGAGCGTCCGTTCCGGAACGAGTTCTGGGACAACAAAGAACCCGGTTTGTACGTAGATATCGTTTCGGGTGAACCGCTATTTACCTCCCTCGACAAATTCGACAGCGGCTGCGGATGGCCGAGCTTTACCCGTCCGGTTGAGGCTGAAAACGTCATCGAGAAACGCGATAGCAGCCACGGCATGACGCGGACGGAGGTTCGCTCCAGCGCAGGTGATAGTCATCTCGGCCACGTATTCCCCGACGGGCCTCGCCAAGCGGGCGGCTTGCGATATTGCATCAACTCCGCCTCGCTGCGCTTCATTCCGGTCGACAGGCTCGAGAGCGAAGGCTACGGCGAGTACCTGAAACTGTTCCGGACAATCGAACAAGGGAAGGAAAAGTAACAATGGCGACGGAAACTGCAATTCTGGCGGGCGGCTGTTTTTGGGGCATGCAGGACCTGCTGCGGCGCTACGAGGGCGTTATCTCCACAAGAGTGGGTTATTCGGGCGGCGATGTTGCGAACGCGACGTACCGAAACCACGGAACTCATGCAGAGGCGATCGAGATTGTATTCGACCCCCAAAAGCTGAGCTACCGGCAACTGCTCGAATACTTCTTCCAGATTCACGACCCCACGACACCGAACCGGCAGGGAAACGATCGCGGCGCCAGCTATCGATCTGCCATTTTCTACGCGAACGACGAACAGCGGCGGGTCGCGAAGGAAACAATCGCCGATGTTGAGGCTTCCGGACTGTGGCCCGGTAAGGTCGTGACTGAATTGTCGCCCGCGGGTCCCTTCTGGGAGGCGGAGCCGGAGCACCAGGATTACCTGGAGCGTTACCCGAACGGATACACTTGCCATTACATCCGGCCAAACTGGAAGCTCGCGAGCAGAGCGGAAGCCGGCCGAGCCGTTTAATTCCCGCGACGGGTAGGCTCACGTCTACTTCTTGCGGCTGAGTACGCCCAAAAACGCGCATCCAACGGAAAGCAAGCCCAGCCCGGCGAGGAGACTTGAGGAGTGCCGCTGGAGCAGGCCGGTCGTGGTCCAGGTTGCGGCTGTACTGTCAAAGATGCCGTGAGCGGCGTACTCATTGCCGGGTACGGTTTCAAAGAGATTGTCCGGGCGATCAGGAGAGATGGGATTTTGCGTTTCCTGTCCCTCGACAGCGTGGTTCGCAAGATAGCGGTCGGCAAACCAGGGGGCAATCCTCTGTCCAAGAATAGCTTCGTAGGTGGACGGTGCTACCCAAACCTCCCGCCGCCTCTCGCCTGACGCCCAAACGATGGCCCGCGCCGCTACTTCCGGCTGGTAGATCGGCGGAACGGGTTGGGGATGATTGGGCAACCGGGTCCGGCACCAACTGAATTGGGGCGTATTCAATCCGGGCAGATGAACGACCGTGAGATGCACGTTGCTTCGATCGTGAATCAATTCCGACCGTATCGAATCGGTGAATCCGACGATAGCGTGTTTCGCGCCACAGTAAGGTGCCTGCAATGGGATTGAGCGATAAGCTAAGGCCGAGCCCACCTGAACGATGGTGCCCCGGTTTCTCTCCTTCATCCTCTTGAGCGCCGCCATCGTTCCGTACACACAACCCAGATACGTGACTTCTGTGGCGCGTTTGTATTCGTCGGGACGGATCTCGCTGAAGGGAGAAAAGATCGTCGTCATGGCATTGTTGACCCAGATGTCGATCGGCCCGAACTCCCGTTCGGTTTTCTCTGCGGCCGCTTCCACTTGCTCCGGGTAAGCCACGTCCGTAGGCACGACCAGCGCCTTCCCGCCCGCCTTTTCAACTTCTTCTTTTGCCGCGTTCAGCCGGTCAACGCCTCGCGCCAGCAGGGCAATCTGATCTCCACGCCTCGCGAACTCGCGTACAGCCGCCCGGCCCACTCCGCCCGAGGCACCCGTTACCACTACCACCCGATTCCGGCTACTTCCCATGTTTTCTCCTATCGCGCTTTAGACGACACGCAAGAAGTGAGACACGCGACCGCGATTCTTTTGACGGGGAAAGTAGTTATCCCTGGCGATTCTTTCCAGTCGACACTGTTCTCGGAAGGCCGATTCTCACCTTTTCCGAAGGGGAGAAACCCCTGGAAGGGCCGGTCTTGAGACCTAACTTTTGCATGTTATGGTGTAGCTAAGTGTCGTCGGCCTTCAATTTTCATCTGGAACAATACGAGGGCCCTCTTGACCTTTTGCTCGATCTGATTCGTAAGCAGCAGGTCAATATATACGACATTCCGATTGCAAAGATCACGGCGCAGTATCTGGAGTATATGGGGAAGGCCGTCGAGTTGGACATCGAACTGAGTTCTGACTTCGTCTACATGGCCGCCACACTGATCCACATCAAGAGCAAGATGCTTTTGCCGCGTGATCCGGAGCTTGAGAAGATGGCGCCCGAAGAAGACCCCCGCCAGGAACTGGTGGAGCGCCTGATCGAGCACGAACGATTTAAGAACGCAGCCGAGATGCTGCAGCAGAAGCGCCTGGTGGAAGAAGCGGTCTGGTCGAATCCCCAGATTGAACAGTATCTGTCCGAGGGTGAAGGCCCGAGTTTAGCGATCACCATTCACGATCTGGTGCGAACCTTTCAATCGGTTCTTGAGCGCGCCAAAAGCCGTCCTACCTATGACATTGGCCGGGACGATGTAAGCGTGCCGGAGATGATCGAGTTTTTGCAGGACCAGCTTGGGAAAGCCCGCGGTTCGAAAGGCCTCTCCGCAACCCGGCTGTTCGAGGAGTTGCGGAGCCAACGCGCCATGATCTGTCTTTTCCTTGCAATTCTTGAGCTCGTAAAGCGGCGCAACGTTGAACTGGTGCAAGGAGAGGCGTTCGGAGATATCGGCCTGCGCCGCGGACCCGAGTTCGGCTCCGCCACCGAATCGGCGGAAAGCTATGCTGAGGTCGAACAGGAATATCGCTGACGAGCATGGATGCAGTGGAAGAGCCGGAAACTCCCGGACTAGCCGAGACCGTAAACGACGAAGGACAAGGCGAACAGACTGAGCTAGGGCTGGAGCCTCTGGAGCGGGGCTCGCCCTCGGACGGCGAAGACGTCATGATTGCCGAAGCCGTGTCGGAGGATGCTCCTGACTCCTCGGAATCTTCGGTCCTAAAGGCCATCATCGAAGCCGCCATCTATGTCACCGACGAGCCCCTGACACCCGAGCAGATTGCTTCTGCAACGGAGCAACCGCTGGCTCTCATCAACGAAATCTTAGGGCAACTCGTGACGGAGTATGCGGCACCGGGCCGGGGACTTGCCGTGCGCGAACTCGCGGGCGGTTACAAGATGTCGACAAAGCCCGAGTACCACGAGTCGATTCGCCGCTTCGTTAAGAGATTACAGCCGCCATTGAAGTTGTCTCTCGCTGCACTTGAAACGCTTGCGGTGGTTGCCTACAAACAGCCGATCACGGGACCCGAGATACTCGATATCCGGGGCGTGCAAGGCGCAGGTGTTTTGAAAACCCTTCTTGGACCGGAGACTCATTGCTGCCGCGGGTCGAAAAGACGTTTTGGGCAAGCCCATCATGTATAAGACGACGCGGGAGTTTTTAGTCCAATTCGGGCTTAATTCTCTTGCGGAACTGCCGACCCTGAAAGAATTCGAAGAGTTAGGCCGCCTGGCATTGACGGATGAGGAGGTTACGGCGCCTCCGGAACCCGCACAGTCTGCCGAAACGAATGCGGAACCCGCAGCGGAAACGAACGTGTCTGAAGAAACGGATGCCCTTACCGCATCTGTGCATGCGGAAAATGAGGGAAACGTCGAGATGCCTGAAGAACCGCTTGCGGCCGCTCCCAGTACCGGCGGATCCGTCAGTGTAGCCGGAACGGACGACGTAGAACCAAATGCCTGAAGAACGCCTGCAAAAACTTCTCGCCCATGCGGGGATCGCGAGCCGCCGCAAAGCAGAAGAACTCATCGCCGAAGGAAGAGTTTCCGTCAACGGAGAAACGGTAACGGAGTTAGGCTCAAAAGCCGATCTTTCGAAGGATAAAGTGAAAGTCGACGGCCAGATGATTGGCCTGCCGAAACACCACATCTACATCGCGCTCAACAAGCCGAAGAACGTGGTCAGCACGGTGCGCGATCCTGAGGGCCGCCAGACGGTCATGTCGTTTTTCAAGGGCTTCCACGATCGGCTTTATCCGGTGGGGCGCTTGGATTATGCGAGCGAAGGCTTGCTGCTGCTGACGAACGACGGCGAGTTTGCGAATCGGTTGCTGTCGCCGGCAAGTCACGTCACGAAGACCTATCTGGTAAAGGTCAATGGCCCCCTCACTTCGGAACAGGAAGATTCGTTTCGCCGCGGCATTCCGATGCACGGAAAGAAGACCGCGCCGGCGTACATCAAGATGATCAAGCCGGGTGTCAATCCCTGGTACGAAGTACGTCTGGTCGAAGGACGGCAAAACCAGATCCGTATCATGTTCAAGCACTTCGGCCGGCTGGTGGAAAAGCTGAAGCGCATCAAAATCGGGCCCCTCGATCTGGGAGATCTGAAAGCTGGCGCGTACCGCACCTTGACGAGACCGGAAGTGGCGCGTTTTCAGAAGCTGCTTCAAATAGATACTGAAGGGGAGAAGAAGGACCAGGGAAATGATAAACGACGCAGAGATGGCGCGGCTACTCCGGGAAGCAAAGACAATCGCCGTAGTCGGCCTGTCAAGTAACCCGATGCGTCCAAGTTTCGGAGTGTCCCGCTTCCTTCAGCGGCAAGGGTTTCGAATCATCCCGGTCAATCCCAATGAAACGGAAGTGTTAGGCGAGCGCGCTTATCCAAGCGTTCGGGACGTACCCGACGACATCGACATAGTAAATGTTTTCCGCCGTCCGGCACGAGTGCCCGAAGTTGTCGACGATGCCTTGGCCAAAGGTGTTCGCTGCATCTGGATGCAAGAGGGTGTGGTGAACCAGGCAGCCGCGGATAAAGCCGAGCAGGCGGGCATGTCTGTCGTGATGGACAAGTGCATTCTCAAGGAGTTGGCTCGTCTTTTGAGCTAGCTGCGTCTCGCTTCCCATCGTTGTTGTGATCAGGTCCAGATTTCGAGACGCGTGCGCCGTGGCCTTCAGGCTCAGATCGCGTGCGTTCCTTCTCTCGTGGCTTGCGGTTTTTTTTCTGCTGACAAGCTGCCGCCCGCCGCATTCCGACTCAATCGGCGAGGGCTTCGTTGCGCCGCAGACACTGAATCTGCGCCGCGATCTGACCAGCAAGAACACGAGCGCGGTCACGCTCAGACACGGAGACGCTGTCGACATCATCGACGTTCGACGGCGATTCGTAAAGGTAAGGACCGCGTCTGGAGATGAGGGCTGGGTCGATGCAACCCAACTACTCAGCCCGGAGCAGATGGCCCGGATCCGTGAAGACATCGCGAAGGCGAAAGCGCTGCCGTCGGAAGGGTCGGCCACCGTGTATGAGTCGTTAAACGTCCACATCGAACCGAACCGGCAGTCTCCGGCTTTCGCAAAGATACAGGAACATCAGTACGTCGATGTTCTGGCGCACCGCTTATCTCCCCGAGCAGGTACTGCTCTGCCCCCACCGGCGTTGATTCACGAGCGTGCCCAGCCCGAGTCCCGGAAGCAGCGCCGCGAGAAGCAACGTACCAAAGGACCACCCGTTCCAGCCCCGCCCAAGGCGCCTCAGAACTGGGAAGATTTATCGACAGAGCGGATTGCCGGGTCGGAAAGTCCAGCCGACGCGAAGGCACGACGGGAAAGCGAGGCGTCCGCCAAAAGACTCGAGGAATCGAAGCAGCCGGTCTCGCTTGAAGATTGGACGCTGGTACGCACGAAGGCCGGACAAATTGGGTGGGTTCTATCGCGTAACTTGACGATGGGCATTCCCGATGATGTCGCACAGTATGCCGGAGGCGCCCGCATCACTTCGTATTTCGATCTCGGCGAAGTGAAGGATGAAGAGAAAGGCTCAAAGCACAACTGGCTCTGGACAACTGCTTCGGAACAGATCACGTACGACTTCGATGCCTGGCGTGTTTTCCTTTGGAATCGGCGGCGCCATCGGTATGAGACTTCCTATCGCCAGCGCCACGTGGAAGGGTACTATCCCGTTCGTGTCGATCCGCCGGACCCGAACGTCTTCGGGAAAGCTTTTCACCTCGTCACGAAAGATGACGACGGGAAGCTTAGAGTGCGTGGGTATGTGTTCGACGGAACGCGAGTGCATCTGATCAGCACGGAAGATGTTAAGCAGAACGGAGCGGCCGAGGCAAAAGCGCCTGCGAGTTTGGACACCACCAGACTGGAAGGTAAGGTGTCCCGGAGCGGCTGGTTCCGGGAGAAGTGGAATGCGCTGACCGGTTACTTCAAGCGCTCGAGCTAGACCTCTTCGATTTTGCCCTCTACTTCCACTCGGTCCATCGCGAGAAACTGCTTCACATGCGGGTGTTCGCTCTTCTCGAGCTCCGCGACAGGTCCGAAATAGATCGCTTCCCCTTTGAACAGGAAAACAACGGTATCGGCCACTTTGCGCATCAGGTCCAGATCATGGGTAACAACAACGGATGTGAGGCCCAGCTTCTTCTTCAAGTTGAGCATCAGGTTGCCAAGGTGATCCGACATAATCGGATCGACCATGGTCGTGGGCTCGTCATACAAAATGCACTCCGGTTGAGCTGCCAAGGCCCGGGCAATGGCAACGGCTCGCTTGTAACCGGTCGAAAGGTCTCCGGGGAACGCGTCCTTGAAGTTCGCCAGATCGACCATCTTCAGCAGCCCGTCGACAACCTCCTCTTTGTTCTCTTCGTTGTAGTCTTCCCGCAGCTCCAAAGAAAAGAGAATGTTCTCTCCTACCGTCAGCGAATCGAAAAGTGCGCCCGATTGAAACACCATCGTCACCTTCCGGCGGATTGTTCGTAGATGGTCCTCGCCGCAGTTCGTGATGTCGGTATTCGCAACAATGACCTCGCCCGAATCCGGCTTCATGAAACCCATGATGTGGCTCAGCGTAACCGACTTGCCAACGCCGCTGCGTCCAATGATGGCGATCGTCTGCCCGGCATCGACGTGAAAGCTGACATGTTTGAGTACCGGGCGATCAAAGGTTTTGTTGACGTCGCGGAACTCGATGTAATGCTGCAGGGTTTCCGAACTCACGTCAGGGTTCGCCCTGTCTCCCGGATACTCCTCTGGTCCTTGGAAGTCCAGCGAGCCCAATCTTCGGGCGTGTTGATGTTCTCAACCACTGCGCCCACACGAATGTACTCGGTTCGGACTTCGTCAAGCAGCCCCATCAACGAGAGACGTTTCTCATCCAGTCTGCACTGAATGGCTGGCAGGCATGCCTTTTTGTAAACAGCGCAAAGGGGATGGATCTTGCCCGTGGCATCTTCGGTAACGATGCAGTCGTTTTGGGAGGCCTGCGCCCGTTCAAGGAGCCAGCGGAGATGAGTGATGTCAATGGCCGGCATGTCGCACGCTAAGATCAGGTTCAAATCACTGCCGGAACTCATCATTGCGGCTTCGAGACCCGAAAGCGGGCCTGAGCCCGGCCGAAGATCGGGAATGCACGGGTAATGAAGCTCCCGGAATCGATCGAAGTTACCAACCAACGTAACGTTGCCCGTAACCGCCCGGACGCACTCTGCGACATCATCGACAACGTATCGAAATTGCCCTGGAAGAAGGGCTTTATCCCTTCCCATCCGCGAGCTCTTCCCGCCCACAAGCACATAGCCGGCGGCCTGCATGCCCAAATAGTAACATTCGCTGATTAATTTCCGGGTATAATGCGATCAAACAATATCTGGGTGTCTTGTCGTGTCTCGAATGGGTTGGCTCTCCGTATTCTGGCGAAAGATTCCCGGAGGGAAAGCTATGTTTCACGGGAAAAGAGAGGCTTGTTGCCTGGCCCTCGCCTGACGTAATCACATGCTTTGCCTCTCTACCCGAACGCTGCTGCCGCTGGCTTTGGCCCTCAGTGCGTCCGGGGCCTCACGATCTTCGGTTCAGGTTGTTACTCCTCGAGTGGAAGCAATCCGGTTCTGGTCGTTCGGAGATGTGACTCGAATTGCCATCCAGACCCATGGCGAATATACGCTCGCCAAGGACCAGATTCAGCATCCCTCACGCGTCTACTTCGATCTGAACGGCTTGCGGCCCCCTTCTTCGCTGCGTCATGGGGTCCAGATTGTGCAGGTAGGTGACCGGCAGGTCAAGCAAATCAGGATTGCCGAGGTAAGTCCTAAACGCACCAGAATCGTTTTCGATCTGCTCGGGGCTATGGAGGTGAATTCCTCGCAATTAGTGAATCCCGATCGGCTCATCATCGAGTTTCGACCAAAGGGCACAAGTTTGCCGGCGCTTTCCGCCACCCGTAGTGTCATTTCAGCGCCTCCGGCTTCTCCGGCTGCAGACCGCTCGCCATCCACTCAGGTGATCAAAACGGTCAAGACCACAGACGGGCTGGTTGTGAATAGCACAACTCCTTCCGAGCCGACTTCTCCCGCTGCCGTGATACCCGAAGCTCCTCCTCGTGTCACCATCGCTCCTTCTGCGTCATCGAACCCCAAGGTTGCGGGAATCGCCGCTCCGGCTAAGCGTGGACATGCTACTGATTCCTCCCTGGTTCGAGTCTTCGGCCTGAAGTTGGGGCGAGTTGTAATCGATGCAGGCCACGGCGGGCACGATACCGGCACCATCGGCCCGAACGGCCTGATGGAGAAGGAGCTTGTTCTCGACGTAGCGCTCAGATTAGGCAAGCTGGTGACGGACCAACTCGGCACAGAGGTGATCTACACCCGACCGGATGACACGTTCATTCCGCTTGAGGACCGGACCAAGATCGCGAATCGCGAGAAGGCAGATCTCTTCATATCGATTCACGCAAATTCATCGCCCGAGCCGACGGCCACCGGCGTCGAAACATACTTCTTCAACTTCAATTCGGATAGGAGCGGCCTGGAATTGGCCACTCGTGAGAATGCGACATCGAGCAGTTCCATCTCGGATCTGAACGATCTGCTGCACAAAGCGTTGTTGAAGGCCAAGCTGGAAGAATCCCGCGCCTTTGCGGAACAGGTACAGAAGTCGCTCTGGGCCAGTTCGGTGAAGATGAATACGCGGTCTCGCGATCGCGGAGTTCGGCAAGCGCCTTTCGTAGTGCTTATCGGGGCAACGATGCCTTCGATACTGGCGGAGATCGGGTTTGTCTCGAATCCGCACGATGAGAAGCTGTTGCGCCGCACTCAACAGCGCCAGGCAATTGCCGAAGCTCTTCTCAAAGGCGTCTTGAGCTACGCGAATACCTTGAGCCATGTCCAGATGGCTCGCTCCGCAACAGAGTAGCTACTACTCGGCCTCGCGCTTGTTCTCCCGGCAAATTCCCCGCTTGCTGCTGCGAATGAAAGCCGTCAGATGGCGCGTGTGCTCTGATGGCAACTCCTGCTCAATTCGTTCCAGCGCGCTTTCCAGCTTGAGCCCCGACCGGTAAAGCAGCCGGTAAGCCTCCTTCAAGCGCTGAATCTCACTCAGGCTGAAGCCCGCTCTCTTCAGTCCCACGATATTCAGGCCTTTGGCCCCGGCGTTGAAGTCCGAGAAGAGGAAGAACGGAGGGCAGTCGCTATTCACGCGCGTATTGCCGCCCACCATCGCCAGCCGGCCGATCTTCGAGAACTGATGAACCACGACACCGCCCGACAGGAACGCTTCGTTCTCGATTTCCACGTACCCGGCCACCAGTGCACAACTTGCGATCACGATCCGGTCGCCCAACGTGCAGTTATGGGCGATATGACCGGACGTCATGATGTAGTTGCCGTCACCGATTCTGGTGTATGACTCCGGCTTAGTGCCTCGCGAAATCGTGTAGTGCTCCCGGATCTTGTTGTTGTCGCCGATCGTCAGATAGCTGCGTGCTCCGCTGAAAGCCTTATCGAGCGGGTCCGTTCCCAGCGCTGTCCCTGCTGAAATCTCGTTGCCATTTCCGAGCGTGGTCCATCGCTTCACGAATACGTAGGGCTCGAACAGGCAATCGCGCCCGATCGTTACATCCTCTTCGATAACGCAGTACTCGCCGATCCGTGTTCCCGCTCCGACCGTTGCATCCGGGTGAACGCGCGCTGTGGGTGCTACATACGCAGAAGGATCGATCGGCATATCTACATGCTAAGTATGGGAGATGGCCGCTCGAACAGTTGCTGAACTCGCCGCTATTTGCGATGGCGAGCTAGATGGACAGGCCGGGCTGGTTATAACAGGCGCCAATGCTCTTGAGACTGCCGGCGAGACAGAGCTTTCTTTCGTCGGAAACAGCAAAGCCCTGGCGCTTGCCCGCTCTTCCCGCGCGGGTTGCCTCATCGTGCCAAAAGAGTTCGCAGAAACGGGAACGTGGGCGCGTATCCGTGTCGCCAATCCTCGCATCGCCTTCGTACGGGCTTTGACAAGCCTTTATCCGCCGCCAAAGACGGAGCCCGGAATACATCCGACCGCATCGATTGCCCATACTGCGCAGATATCCGGGAGCGCCACAATTGGGGCCTTCGCCGTAATCGGAGAAGGCACGGTTGTTGGCGAGGGATGCGTAATTGGAGTTCACTGCGCCGTCGGCAACTCGGTTCGCATTGGCGACCGCACCGTGCTGCGGCCGCACGTCACGCTATACGACGGCGTTCGGATCGGCTCTCGTGTCTTACTCCACTCGGGTTGCGTGATCGGAGCGGACGGATTCGGCTTCGCGCTGGTTCAGGATCACTACGAAAAGTTTCCCCAGGTCGGTACCGTCGAGATCGAGGACGATGTCGAGATCGGGGCGAACTCCTGCGTGGACCGCGCTGCCCTCGGGGTGACGCGCATCGGGCAAGGCACCAAGCTCGACAACATGGTTCACATAGCGCACAACTGCCAGATCGGCCGCCACGTCGTCATCGCCGCGCAGACCGGCTTCTCCGGAGGCGTAACCGTCGGTGACTATGCGGTAGTCGGTGGGCAGGTGGGCGTAGGGGACAAGGCGACGATCGAATCCAAGGCGGTTGTGGGTTCCGGGGCGGGCATTTTGACCTCGGCGCGGGTCGCGGCCGGCGAGCCGGTCTGGGGTGTTCCCGCACGTCCCTTACGTCAACATTTGAAAGGACTTGCCTACGTCGGGAAAATACCGGAGTTGCAGAAAGAGCTACGGGAAACGAGGCGAAAGCTCGAGTCGTTAGAGGCGCGTCTGGCGAAGGACGAGGCGGCGGATCGGCCTTGAGACGGCGGGTGGCGCCTATGTTATTCTCAGGACGTACTCAACCATAGTGGGCCTGTGGCGCAGTTGGGAGCGCGCTTCCATGGCATGGAAGAGGTCGACGGTTCGAACCCGTCCAGGTCCACCAATTCTCTCAAACCGAAAAGCAAAAGAGCAGCTCTCCGTTCTCTATGAGCGAGGCTCTGCCAGATACTTCGCAAGCAGGTCCGGGTACTGGGCGAGAACCTTCACCATCTCGAGTGTGGCAGCGTGGTCCGGCTTGCTGTCCGACTCGCGGTTCGCAAGGAGAAGGTCTATCTTTTCGTCCAAAGCATCCAGATTGACAACGCTTTCCGGTTTTACGAATTCCGCAAGATTGGATACGTCCTCTTCATCCACAGGATAGCTGTAAACATACGTGCATTCATTTCCGTCTGGATTGCCCGAAGGCGTGTCTCCAGCCTCCTCCGTAGCATCGTCCTGCGCTTCTTGGACGAAGTCTTGGAACGGACTCTAACTCCAGGTCAAATCCGCCCCGTGATGTCTGCAGAAATTTAGTAGTAAGGCCTGAAGTCGCACCTCTCAAGAGGCTTCGATCCCGATCGATACTGAAGTTCCTGAGGATCTGTACCTCCTCTTGAAGTAACTCTTTAGGAACGGCTTTGCTGATTATCAGCGCAGCATTGTGAACGTCCATTTCGGTCCAACGCGGCCCTCCCATATACACGCCCGCATACATGAGTAGTGCTTTCGCGTCTTGAACGCCGGAAGTCAACATCGCATCGTAGAACACACGATGAACGGCCTTCCAAGGCTTATGCCTCTTGCTGCAATAGAAGTCGTGGATGATCGATGCGTCTCGATATTCACCTTCGAGGGGACCGCCCATAATCGGCCACAAAACTCTCGGGATTGACGCTCCATCGGCTCGTGCGCCCTGGGGAGCCGTCCACGTTTCTCCATTCGGGTCCGTGTAAGAGAAATCCTCGAGCAGGCTGAATTCCCGGCCATCCGGGAGGAATGTAACCTTCGGGCTGCCAGCGTATGATCCACCTGGGGGCATCCTGTCCTCCAAAACTTAATTTGCAGTGTGCCACATACACCGCGTGACCATCTGCACTCTTCACATCTGTCGTAGCCGCAGATTTTCCACTCGATGTTCCTGACCTTTTTCAAGCACGAGGTGGGCGCGTTCGCGCGTCGGGCCGATGTTCTCACGCAGATTGGGCAGGTTGATCTCGTTCCAGATCCGTGTCGCCGTTTCGATCGCTTCGGCTTCCGTCAGGTCAGCGTAGCGGTGGAAATAGGAGCGTTCATTGCGAAAAACGGTCTCGCGCAAACGCAAAAATCGCTGCACGTACCACGCCTTCACTGTGCTCTCTTCGGCGTCCAGGTAGATGGAAAAGTCGAAGTAGTCGGATACGAAAACTCGCGAGGAATCCCGTTGTCCGTCGGGCGATTGCAGCACGTTCAGCCCTTCAAGGATCAGTATGTCCGGCTGTTCTACCTGCTGATCGGCATGGGGAACAATGTCGTACTCGAGGTGTGAGTAAACAGGTGCACGGACCAGCGGAACACCGGCTTTTACCTCGGCTAAGAAGCGTAGAAGCCGCTTCTGGTCGTAGCTCTCCGGGAATCCCTTACGTTTCATGAGAGTCCGTTGTTCGAGCTCTCGGTTCGGACAGAAGAAAGCCGTCTGTGGTCACCAGATCCACTCGGGGATGATCGGGCCAACGCGCGAGAGACGCCCGCAGTACGCGTGAAAACGTGCTTTTGCCGACAGCTACACTTCCTGCAATCCCGATAATGTAGGGCACTCGCTCGGGGGAGGGCGCACCCATAAACTCTCTCCGCGCGTCGTAGAGGTGGCGCACCGCCGCGACGTGCAGATTTAGCAGCCGCGATAATGGAACGTAGATATCCTCCACCTCGCGGAGGGAAACCTGCTCGTTGATACCGCGAAGAGATACCAGGTCTTCCTCGCTCAGTAAGAGGGGTGTGTTCCGCCGGAGCGCTTTCCATTGATCCCGATCAAAATTGATGTAGCGGTTGATCGATCCCGCGAGCACGCTGTCTTTGTAGTTCAAGAGCGCCTCAATTGGTAACCTTCGAGTGCAGGTCGAAGCTTCACTTCCATCACACGCGTCTCATGTCCCGGCTGTGTTCCTACGCTTTTCTTACTTTCCTATTCTTGCCCACCCACGGGAGAGCGGACGATTCTCTGGCCGTCATAGAAGCTGGCGTCCAGAGTTCCGAAGACGCTCCCTTCGTTCAGGCCGACTATCGCTTCCAAGCCGGCGAGTTCGTCTACACGACGTTTCAGATCGCCGGCTTCCAGGCTAAACGTGCAACGGAGGAACAGCCGCGCAAGGTGGCGATGACTTACAAGGTAACGCCCGAAGATGCGAACGGAGTCGCATTGTGTCCGCCTGTGAGCGACAAGATTGAAGAGGAACTGAATGCCGAAGACAAGAACTGGACGCCCAAGCGAAGGGTCTCTTTCCTGATTCCTTCTTTCGTTGCAGCCGGCCAGTTTCAGATTCATATTGTCGTGAACGATCTGATTGGGAAGGCAGAGACGTCGAAGGTCGTGCCCTTTCGGATTGGCGGAATCGCCGTCGCCCGTAATGGGATGTTGAGCGTACAGGATTTTCAGTTCTTCCGCCGCGAGAACGACCGCCAACCTGCCGAAGTACCTGCATATAGCGCGGGCGATTCCGTTTTCGTCCGCTTCGTGATGACCAGGCTTCAAGGTCGCCGACAAGAACGCATACCACGTTTCTTATCAACTCTTCGTAACGCGGCCGGATGGCAAACCCTATCTCGATCGTCCCGATGCAGCCGAACTTGCTTCCGACAGTTTCTATCCGGCGCAATACCTTCCCGGCGAATTTACCTTGACGACTTCGCGAGATAGCCTGAAAGGCACGTACATCATCCTTCTGAAGGTATTTGACAAGGTGGCAAACACGTCGAAGGAGATTCGCTTCCCGTTCACAATCGAGTGAGAAAGAAGAATCTCAACTATGCTTTGCCAGGTAGGCGACATAGACGCTCGATGCCCGCTTCGAAATCTTCTGGCCGCGTGATCAGGCTTAACACCAGATAAGCGCCTCTACCCATGTCGAAGAAGTATCCGGGCTGGGTGATGACTGCGTGCTCCTCAATCAGTCCCGTCACCCAGTCCTCTTCCGATTGTGTTTCCGGAACCTGTACGATCGCCGACCAGCCTCCATCCAAATGGAGACGATGAGCAGCGGTGTTCGCCAACCGCTTGTCGAGAATTGCTAAATTGCTTCGAACGCGCTCAAGAATGCGCTCTCTTATTGTTGAGCCGATCGCGAGAAGCCGCGGCAGAGCTTTGGCGACGGGTGTTCCAACCGAAAGATAGGTGTCAGCGATGACCTCGAGACGTTCGAGCGCTCGAGTGATTTCCGTCTCCGAACCGTTCAGCGCGATCCATCCAAGCTTCAGTTGTGGCATCCCGGCCGCTTTCGAGAGCCCATTAAGCACGAAGCTTAGAGCTGAACTGGTGCCGGTAAACGATGTCGAGGTAAACCGCTTCGGGCCGAGATTGTAATCGGCGAAGACTTCGTCCGAAATGACGGCGAGATCATAGTCCGCGGCGACACTCAATAACTCGTCACGTTCCGTTTCGCTCAATAGCGTGCCGGTCGGATTATTGGGATTGACCGTGACAATCGCTTTGGTGCGGGGCGAGATGGCCTGCCTCAAACTATGGAAGTCGAGATACCAACTACCGTCATACCGGAGATGGTAAGGAATGGCGTTGACTGAATCGAGGGCGCCTAGATAAGTGAAGAGCGGATAGGAAGGGATGGGAATCAGAACTTCGTCCTGAGGATCGCAGAGCAATTTAAAGAGGAACGCATAAGCCTCGCTCGTGCTTGCCGTGAGAACGACGTGCTGCTGGGGAGAGCGCAACGCCTCGTGCCCGATAGTAATCGCAAATAGCTTGGCGTGCGGCTAAGTCTCCGAGCGGGTCCGGCTGATAGCGATAGTCCCTGATTTGGGATAAAGCCGCACGGATGGACTCGTGAGGGTAGTCCTCGAAGCATTCGGTTGGATTGGAAAGTGTGAGATCCAGGAGCGGTCTGCCCTGGCGGCGCTGTTCGGAAAGGATGAGGGAGTGTTTGTTCGGCGTGAGGCCAGCAGGCAGACGTCTTGAGTAGGTGGGCAAAGAGTTACTGTTTCATGGCCGGTTGCTCCTTGCAACCAGCGCGGAAGACGTGAAACAGGATGCTAGTCGATGGAGCGCTCCGCCTGCCCGAGCGAAACGCCCCATCGCTACGCCGGAATGCCCGTTCCGGCGATCCCACGTACTGCCTGATGCTGGACCGTCACAAGCGGTTGGCCCAGATCGCAGACTGTTCGCACAATGCCCAGGTGCGCGAACCGGTTCCGAGTTAGCGGACGTGGAAATTCAAACTTGAAGATCGTTGCTTTGAACTGGCGGCGACGGTGAACACAGTCCGTTCGGCACACGAACCGGCGTCGAGCACCAGCGCCGGCTCGAGCACCTGGCTTTCGAATTTCTGCAGCTGATCGGCGGACATGACCGGCCGAAATGAACTGAGAATAGGTCCGCTCGTGAGAGAAGCAATCGCAAACCCCGTTGCCCACTTGGCCGGAAGGTTATACCGCGAAGCTGCGAGCACTGCGAAGACTCCTGTCATTGACGTGAGCGCCACGTTCACGATGTTCATCGTGCTGTGTTCCTGATTGTGGAGGATGGCTGCCAGCATAATCTGACGGCCAATCGGCTGAATCTCCGGATTTGAGAGTGCCAGGCTCTGAAAAATCTGGCTGCTCACGACCGTCTGCCTGGTGGCGGCCAGATTGCAAATGCTCAGGTCGTAAGCGCCTACTCCTTTCGGGAGCGTTCCGTAGTTCTGGCGGAGGAGATCCGGCGGAACAGATGTGCCCGTAACGTCGAATGTTGTCTGTCCAAAGCTTAAACCGCCCCAAAGTGTCAGGCACGCTAAGGCTTTCGCAACGCTTCTCATCAGATCTCCCCGTTCTTGGCCGGCGAATCGATTGCGCTCGCCCGACCTGCACAAGAGATAGAACTTCGGACTCGGACGAACCGTCCGATATGCGGTCTAAGTCTATGAAGGTGTTGGAGAAAATATTCTCCCGCGAATTGTGATTCCGCAACGGAGGCGCCAATTCCACCGGCTAACGTATCGTGAAAGGGATGGAGACGATTTCAGTCGTTATACCAACCTGGAATCGCGCCGACCTTTTGGGATCGGTACTGGCGAACCTCGAGGAGCAGACGAAGCGGCCGGACGAGATCGTTGTCGTCGATAACGGTAGCCGGGACTCTTCGGTCGAGATCGCGCGCAAGTATGGCGCTCGCGTCATCTCTTACGCCGAGAATCGGGGGTTTGCGATCGCCGTAAATGACGGAATTACCCAGTCCAGCGGCGATTGGATCCTGATCCTGAATAATGATGTTGTGCTCCGGAGGGATTGGCTCGAACGGCTCACGGCCACCGTTTGGAAGGAGAACTCGGCGTTTGGCGTCGGAAAGTTGCTTCGGCCGGACGGATCGGACGAGATTGATGGAAGCTGGGACCTGATTTCGCGTGGCGCTTATGCCTGGCGCTGCGGGTACGGGAAGAAGGACGGAACTGTCTGGTCCTCGCCAAGAAGCATTCATTTCGCGCCTATGACGGCGGCCCTTTTCAGTCGGAAGGTCTTTGAAACCGTAGGCCTGCTGGAGACCAGATTCGAATCGTATTACGAAGATGTAGACTTCGGCGTGCGCTGTGCTCTTGCCGGGATCACCGGCACCTATGAGCCTGCTGCCGTTGCCACCCACATGAGCAAGACAACCTTGGGCAAGAGCAGCTATCGGGTCTATTTTCTGAGCGGCCGGAACCAGGTCCTGATCCTCGCCAAGTATTACTCGACTCGAACCTTGCTCCGGTTTGCCTGGCCGATTCTCGTGGGCCAATGTCTGTCTTTGCTCGCTGCCGCAAAGCAGCGGAATTTCCGGGCGGCATTGCGGGGTAAATGGGCGGCTATCCGGCGTTGGCGTACGTTCCGTCCCGCAGGTGGCAGAGATTGGCAGAGACAAGTAGAATCGACGTTCTCTGAGAGTGAGCGCGAAATACAAAGCCTGCAACGCCAGGTTGGTTTTGACCCCTATTGGCGCTTGTATTTCAGCTTGGTGAGACCGGCTTGACGACCGGGCTTGTTTCGGTTGCGATTGTTACGTTCAACAGCGCTCGCTTCATCCGCCAATGCCTGCAGTTCGTCTTCGAACAGGATTATCAGCCTCTCGAAGTGATTGTCATAGATAATGCCTCTACAGACGGAACGGCCGAACTCCTAGAGGCCTTCGAAAATCGGGTCCGGGTTGTTCGTAACCTGGAAAATGCAGGATTCGCAGGGGGACAAAATCAGGCGATTGGGCTGTGCCGAGGCGAATGGATACTCGCTCTCAACCCGGATGTCCGCCTTCAGCCCGATTTCGTCAGCAGGCTCCTGGCGGCAGGCGAAACGGAACCCTCACTCGGCACTGTTTGCGGCAAACTACTGTCCATGAGCGAAGATCTACGGATTCCAGAAAAGCCCGTTATTGACTCCACGGGCCTATTTTTTACCCCAAATCTGCGCCATTTCGACCGAGGCAGCCAGGAGCCCGACAACGGCCGCTATAACAGTGCCGAGTATGTTTTTGGAGCGACCGGAGCAGCCGCCCTCTATCGGCGAACCATGATGGACCACCTCTCAATAGGCGGAGAGTTCTTCGATTCCGACTTCTTTGCGTATCGCGAGGATGCCGACGTCGCGTGGCGAGCACAACTGCTTGGGTGGCAGTGCCTTTACGTGCCGGAGGCGGTTGCTTATCACGTTCGCCACGTGTTGCCTACAAACCGGCAGTCGGTCTCCGCAGCCATCAACATGCATTCTGTAAAGAATCGCTTCCTGATGCGGATCAATAACCTTAGCGGACGGCAGTACCTCCGTCACTTCTTTGCGATTACCTGGCGGGATCTGCTCGTTTTCGGAGGATGCCTGCTGCGGGAACGCTCCTCTTTGCGCGCTTTCCCGATCGTCCTCAAAAACTTCCCGAAATCATGGCGAAAACGGCGTGTTATTTTGGCTCGCCGGAGAGCAAGCGACGAGTATATGGCTCGCTGGTTCTCGCGGAAACCGGTCAGCTTCCCGGCGCTCCGGGCAAGTTCCAGCTCTTCCTTGAAAGAGAGGGCGACAAGCAACTAAGCTGCCCTTGCGCTTCGGCGTAAGCGGAGCGCCTCTTCGAATGCGCATTGGTCTTCTCGGCACGCGGGGCATTCCTGCGAATTATGGCGGCTTTGAAACCTTCGCCGAAGAACTGTCGGTGCGCCTGGTCGAACGGGGGCATGCCGTGACGGTGTACTGCCGGGAGAAGGGAGAGAACACGCTGTACAGAGGTGTTCATCTCCGCTATCTTCCGACTTGGCGCCACAAGTACTTTGACACCATCGTCCATACTGGAATCTCGACGGCCGACACTTTATTCCAACGTTTTGACGTTCTTCTTTATTGCAACGCAGCGAATGCAATTTTCACTCTTTGGCCTCGTTTTCGCGGTGTGCCCACTGCGCTAAACGTTGACGGACTGGAGCGGAACCGCAAGAAATGGAATTCGCTGGCCAAGGCCTGGTACCAGGCTTCGGAGTGGATGGCCACTTGGTGTTGTTCCGCGGTGATCACCGATGCTGAAAAAATTCGCGAATACTATCAGGAGCGTTACCGCCAGGATTCGACATTCATTCCGTATGGGGCAGACGTGGGGAAGGTAGGGGGGACAGAAGCCCTGACTGCGCTGGGTCTGAGCCCGGGAAACTATGTCCTGTACGTGAGCCGGCTCGAGCCGGAGAACAACGCACTTTTGGTAAGAGAGGCGTTCGAGCGGGTGAGGACGAGGCAGAAATTGGCGCTTGTGGGGGACGCACCGTATGCGGCGGAATACATCCGAAAAGTACGCCAAACGGCTGATCCGCGCGTCATTATTCCCGGGGCAATTTACGGCGAAGGTTACCGTCAGTTGCAGTCGCATTGCTCGGTTTACGTTCAGGCCACTGAAGTAGGAGGAACGCATCCGGCTTTGATCGAGGCAATGGGCCGGGGCGCTCTTGTCCTGTATCTGAATACTCCGGAAAACCGGGAGGTCGCGGGGGAAGCCGGCATTCCGTACGAAGATGATCTGGTTCAGAAGCTGCAATGGGCGCTCGAATTGTCTGACGAAGAGCGAGTTGAATGGGGGGCAAAGGCAATGGCGAGAGTAGAACGTTTGTATAGCTGGAATGCTGTGACCGATGCTTATGAGCGGTTGTTTCGCACGCTCTCACCGGCATGGTGAAGCCGTACCGTTCCTGGGTTGAGATATCCCGAGCGCAGATCTCGGAAAACTTTGCGGCAATTCGTCGGGCGGTTGGACCCGATACCCAGGTGATGCCCGTAGTCAAAGCCGACGCTTACCGGCACGGGGCGGTTGAAGTGTCGAGAACACTCGAAGCTGACGGCGCTCGCTGGTTCGCGGTCAGCAACACCGAAGAAGGCGTAGTTCTGCGCGAAGCGGGGATCAAGGCCCGCATTCTTGTGATGGCCGATTTCCTGCCCTTTACGCGAGAGGCCATGTTGGCGCACAATCTCACGCCCGTGATCCACTCCCTTGAGGATCTGGCCGAACTCGACCGCCTGGCGCAGAAGCGAGGGGAAAGAAGCCCTTTTCACCTCAAGGTTGATACCGGCATGGGACGGCTGGGTGTTCCGCCGGATGCGGCCCGGATCGTCTCCGCAATAGAAAACGCAAAATACGTGGAGTTCGAAGGGTTGATGACGCATTTCGCCTCGGCGGCGAACTACGAGAGCAGCCAGACGGACGCCCAAATGAAGGTTTTCGATTCCATTGCCGATGCTCTGGAACAGTCGGGAGTAAAACCCGGACTGCTGCATTCCTGCAGCACGATTCCCATAGCTTATGGACGGCGTTCGGCCTGGCGCAGTATGGTCCGGCCCGGGCATGCCGTCTACGGATACGTTTCTCCGGCGCGAGGGCCGGCTCCCTCGGGACTGCTGGAGGTTAAACCGGCTCTGACCTGGCGAGCCTCTGTGCTCTCCGTTAAGGAAGTTCCGTCTGGAGCCCTGATTGGTTATGGCGGAATGTATCGCGCACCACGCCCGATGCGGGTCGCGGTTCTCGCGGCCGGATACGCGGACGGGATCCCTCATCGCCTCTCGAATCGGGGTAGTGTTATTACTAACGGTAGAATTGTTCCTATGCTGGGAGCGGTGTCTATGGACTTGACCACGATCGATGTTTCTCAGGTCCCGAGTATCGCCGTTGGCGATGCTGTTACCCTCCTGGGCTCCGAAGGCGCGGCCTCGATCGACGCACAGCAGATTGCCAAGTGGGCAGGGACTATCTCTTACAGCGTGCTGTGCGGAATCCACGCCCGCGTAAAGCGGATTTACACCTAAGGTGGCTCTCGCCGTTTTGCTCGAGAGCGGTGACCTCCCGCTGGAAGAACCGGGAACATTTGAAGGATTGGTTCCGTCCTTAATCAATCCGGATGGAGATTTCGCCTGAAAAAAAGATGGAAGATTGTCGTTTTGTGCCTGGCGGTGCTATTCATTGCAGGCGGGATTCTCGCAGGTATTCGGATCAAAAACCGGGGTGTGGTGACCGTTCAAACAGCCCTGACGGCACGCACCGACCTGACCTCAATCGTGACTGCTTCGGGTGAAGTCAAGCCCAGAAATTACATCAACATCGGAGCGAATACCCAGGGCCCGGCTCCCATCACCGCGCTGCTGGTGAAAGAGGGAGAAAGGGTGAGGAAGGGGCAAGTGCTCGCGCGTCTTGCGAATGTACAGCCTTCGGCTGATCTGAAGGCGCAGCAGGCATCTCTCAACGCGGCCTTAGCCGATTCAGCGGCCAGCGAAGCTGCTGGTAAGTCCGCCGAGGACGCCATAGCGGTTGCTGAGTCTCAGGTTGACCACGACCGCGCAGATCTCGAACAGAAGAAAATCGATCTGCAGCGCGGCAAAGAACTGTTTGATTCGAAGCTTGTCGCAGCCCAGGACTACGAAGCCAAGAAAGCTTTGTACGATCTCGCCCAGGCCACGCTGGCGGCATCGATAAAGAAAGTTGCTCAGGCCAAATCCCAACGCGTGCAGGCCGCGGCGCAGTTGGCGTCCGCGCAAAAGAAGATCGCTCAAGTCCAGGCCATGGTCGCCCGGTCTCAGGATGTTTTGTCCCAATACGAGGCTGTCGCTCCTTTGGACGGTGTGATTACCAATCTCCCGGTGCGTGTCGGCGAGACGGTGGTGCCGGGTATTCAAAACTCAGCGGCCTCCACCATCATGACCATCGCGGACATGTCCATCATCACGGCGGAAGTTCACGTGGATGAAACAGATATCGTCAGCGTAAAGCTTGGCCAATCCGCCGATGTCACGATCGACGCTATTCCGAATAAGACGTTCAAAGGCAAAGTGATCGAAATCGGCGATACCGCCCTGGTTCGATCGACAGGTGTGGCAGCTTCCCAAAGCCAGACTTCCAGCCAGGAGGCAAAAGACTTCAAGGTTGTGATTGCGCTCGATATCCCCGAGACGATGGTTCGTCCCGGGTTGTCCTGTACTGCGAAGATCGCCACAGCATCGCGTCAGAATGTCCTCTCCATTCCTGTCCAGGCGCTAACGGTCAGGCAGAAGGGCCAGCTCCAACCACCCTCCACTGCCAAAAACCCTGCTCCACTCGATCCGGCGCAACGGCGCGCCATGAACCAGGAACTGCAGGGTGTTTTCGTGATTAAAGACGGAAAAGCGGTATTCCGGCCGGTGAAGACCGGAATCAGCGGTAACACCGATATCGAAGTGCTCGATGGACTTTCGGACGGCGAACAGATTGTCACAGGAAGTTATCAGGTAATCCGTACAATCAGGAATGAGGCGAAGGTCAAGATTGACAACAAGCCGCGCACTTCGTCCATGCCTGTTACAACCTAGCCGGTGAACGTAGTCGAGGTATTGACATGGCAAGTGGAACCATAGCAGTCCAGGATTTGAGCCCCCAAGCGCTGCAGGAGCGAGGGGAGGGGCTCAAGCGCGATGGCGTGGTCATCAAGACGTACGATCTTTGGAAGTCGTATGTCATGGGCGACCAGGAAATACACGCGGTCTCCGGAGTCGATATCCAGATCAAGCGTGGAGAGTACGTCGCCATCATGGGGCCGTCCGGTTCGGGGAAATCTACTCTGATGAACCTGATCGGTTGCCTGGATACTCCCACCAAGGGTCTCTACTATCTGAATGGGAAGTTGGCCAGCGACATGGAAGATGACGAGCTGGCTCAAATCCGTAATCGGGAGATCGGGTTCGTCTTTCAGACATTCAACCTGCTGGCCCGGGCTTCTGCCCTGCACAACGTCGAGTTGCCATTGATCTATGCAGGCGTAAACTCGCGCGAGAGGCTGGAACGGGCGCGCCAGACACTTCGGGCAGTGGACCTTGAACAGCGCATGAATCACAAGCCGAACGAACTTTCGGGCGGCCAAAGACAACGCGTTGCTATCGCTCGAGCACTCGTTAACCGGCCATCGATTCTGCTGGCGGACGAGCCGACTGGCGCTTTGGATACGAAAACCGGAAACGAAATCATGGCACTTTTTGAGCGCCTGTACTCTGAAGGCAATACGATCGTTCTTGTCACTCACGAACCTGACATAGCGGCTCACGCGCATCGAATCATTCACATCAGGGACGGTAAGGTCGATCGGGACGAAGTAACTGGCCGTTGATTCTTCAAAACACGGCTCTAAGAGTAAGTACAAACCACCGCTCGGGCACAGTCTGATTTTCAGAGCATGACCGCAAACCCATCACCCCGCATCTTGATGGCGGAAGACAACCCGATAAACCAGCGCGTCGGAATGCTCATTCTGCAGCGCGCCGGGTTTGTCATCGACGTTGTTAGCGATGGGGTCGAAGCCGTACGAGCTCACACGGCCCGTCCCTACGACGTGATTCTCATGGATTGTCAGATGCCCGCTATGGATGGTTTTGAGGCCAGCCGCCAAATCCGGTCACTCCAGTCGAAACAGCCCGTCATCATTGCTGTAACAGCGAATGCACTCGTGGGTGAACGCGAGCGCTGCCTCCAGGCCGGGATGGATGATTACTTGTCGAAGCCGTTTCAGGCTGAGCAACTAGTAGCGGTCGTGAAAAAGTGGACTTCCACCGACTCCGCTACAGCCGCCTCGCGCTGAATGCGGTCTACTGCTTCCACCAAACAAGCAGGACAAACATCAGTACCCAGAGGAAGTCCAAATAATGCCAGTAAATGGCAACTCCGCGCGCTATCACTCTCGTATACATCTGATAACGTGGGCCGCCCACCTGTTCCCGGGTCCGGAACAGCAGATAACTCAAGCCCACCAAGCCCGCGAGAATGTGGAGCCCGTGCAATCCGCTAAACAGGAAGAGGAACCACGAATGGGGATTGTTCGCGAGCTTGATACCCGACCTTAGCAACTGAAACCAGCCTCCAACCTGGCCGGCGAGAAAAAGAAACGCCAAAGCCGTTGTGATTTTCAGATAGTGATTAAAGCCCAACTGATCACCCTCGTTCAGCAAGTTCCGGGCTTTTTCGAAAGTAAAGCTGCTCCCGATCAGCAGCGCGGTGGTTAGCCAGAGCAGGTAAGGAACACTCAGGTGTCCCCAGAATCTGGGATCTGCGGAGCGGTAAAAAAATACCCCGATCATTGCGCCGAAGGCCATAGTCACGGTGGCCATCACTACGACTATCGTTACCGTCGATAAAGAATTGAGTTCACGCTCCCGGGCTATCGGGTCCGTCTCTACTGCTTGCACACTTCTATGATCGCTCCACCGCGTAAGGCGATAGGGAGCCAGCCCCGGGTGGATTGTCGTGGGCCTGATAACATCTGCTGAGTACGGGTGTCTCGAAAGGACTCTCAGAATAGTCAATGCGCAAATCCCTAATCTGGATGGCCCTTATTGCGGCAGGTGTCCTGCATAGCTATGCTCAGGAAGGTCCGAAGGCCGAGATCAGCAACGGGCAGATTCGAGCCGTCCTGTATTTACCCGACGCACAAACCGGGTTCTACCGCTCCACCCGATTCGACTGGTCCGGGGTAATCGCCAGCCTGAAGTATCGCGGACACGAATATTACGGCCCCTGGTTCCACAAGGTCGACGGCAAGGTGCATGACTTCGAGTACGACGACTCGGGCGTGGTAGCTTCACCGCTGAGCGCTTCGGTTGGCCCTGCGGAGGAATATCAGACCGACGGCAAGGCTCTCGGATACGATGAGGCAAAAGGCGGCGGGACTTTCGTCAAGATCGGCGTCGGCGTGCTCCGGAAGCCGCTGAACGAAACCAAATACGATCACTACAAGCAGTACGAGATCGCCGACAGTGGTAAGTGGACGGTCAACAAAAGTGCGAGTTCGCCGTTGAATTCACTCAAGAGCTTTCTGACCCAGGCACGCATTACGCGTATCGATACACGAAGACCGTGCGATTGACCCCGGATAAGCCACAACTCGTGATCGAGCACGTGCTGAGAAACACCGGATCTCGCGCCATCCGGTCGAGCATGTATAACCATAACTTCCTTGTCTTTGGAAATCAGGCGCCTGGCCCGAATCTGGTGACGAGAGCGGCTTACGAAATCAAACCCCAACATCCTCCGACCGAAGGATTTGGCGCGATTCGAGGTAAGGAATTGATCTTTCTGAAAACGTTGCAGGACAAGGATCGCATGGTTGCGTCACTCGCCGGATTCAGTAGCAGTCCGAGCGACTTTGATTTCCACGTAGAACAGCGCGCTGCGGGTAGCGGCGTCAGGATGACGAGCGACCACGCGCTCGCGAACGCGAGTGTATGGTCGATACGCACCGTGTTCGCGCTGGAGCCTTTCGTTGCTCTCGACATCGCGCCGGGAAGTGAAGCGAAGTGGACCTTCACCTACGATTACTACACTCTGTCCGGAGCCGCGAAGCAGGTAGCAACCGAGAAGTAAGCCTGGAACAAACAAGATAACAATGGATCGGCGAATTTTTTTCCGGAAACTGGCGGCAGGGGCCGCATCGGGCATGGTGATGCCCGAGATTACGAGGGCGGCGGCTCCCCCAAAGATGAAGATCACGCGGGTGCGGGTCTACTTGCCTCCCAATCCCAATCCGCTCTTCAATCAGAGTGATCACGTGGTCACGATTGAAACTGATGCCGGAATCACCGGCGTTGGCGAGGGCGGGTCGAAGGACCTTCTTGAGCAGTGTGCGGGCCGCCTGATCGGACAAAATCCTCACCAGACGGAACGGCTCTGGCAGGATATGACGCGCGCCTTCTTCTATCCGCCCGGGCGCGAGAAGATCGACGCCATAGGTGCGCTTGACCTTGCCCTCTGGGATATCAGAGGAAAAGCCCAGAACCTTCCTGTTCACGCTCTGTTGGGTGGAATGGTTCGCAACTACTGCGAGTGCTACAACACGGCCGGCATTATCCCCGGCGTCCAACCTGGGATGAGCGTAAAAGAGCGTGCCCGCTTGACGATTGAAGCCGGATACAGGGCGTTTCGCATGGGAGCTGCGGATTTACCCATCAACACCACCTTCAACACGCATGAACGGCTGCATAAATTGCGCTCGGATTGCCAGGAAGCGCGCGAAGGCGTAGGTAAGGACGGTGATTGGTCAGTGGACTTCCACCAGCGCTTCGACCTGACGGACGCCATCCGCGGCTGTCAGTTGATCGAAGAATTCGAGCCGTTCCTCGTCGAAGATCCGGTACGGGACGAGGCCTTCCGGCAAGATCTCCCTATCCTCCGGCGCACGGTCAAAGTTCCCATCGCAGCGGGCGAAGAGTGGGGCTACCGCTGGGACTTCAACAAGCTCGTTGAGGATCATGATATCGACTATCTTCGTGCGACCCTGCCGAACGTGGGAGGAATCACCGAGATGATGAAGATTGCCGCGATCTGTGAAACGCATTTTGTCGGCATCGTGCCTCATTTCACCGGTCCGATTGCAACCGCTGCTCTAGTGAACTGTCTGGGAACTTTTTCCGGCCCGGTGCTGATGGAGTATAACTTCCAAGGCCGGACGCTTCCTCACTTACCCGAGTGTCTCGATTTCAAGAACGGCAAGCTCTATCCGAATGATCGGCCGGGCTTAGGCGTGCGTCTGGACATGAGCCAACTGAAGCTGATTGCGGAGATAACCGAGCCAGTTACTGCTCGCGCTCAGACTTACTTCCGGCCTGACGGTTCAATTACTAACTGGTAACGCCGCCGTGGGCGCAAACCCGTTTTCCACGGACTGAATGGCATCCAGCAGGATCCAGTCGTCTTCCCGCACGATCAGATCGCGAAGAACGGAAAGCATTTGTTCGCCCGATCCAACGGCATTGGCGAACACGGCCTCGAACGCGGCGGTAGCCAGCGGCATGTCTTCTACGTTGTTGTTACCGGCAAAGGCCATTGACCACTCGGGGAAGTCGCGCGTTTCCTCGGGGCCACTCTGAATCACGATAACTTCGCTATGGCGCGGATCCCGTTGGATCCGCTCGAACGCCTGCTCGATCTCGGCCAGGGGTCCTTCCAGAACCTGTGCGAAGTTCCCGGCACTGTAGAGCAACGCTCCGGTAATGCCCGCGCGAGCGTTGTTGATCCGGGAAGTAGCGAGAATGCTCTGCAACTCCTCGGTCATTTCGGGACCCTTTCCCGATATCCGGTTGCGGCTGCAATAAACGAGTTTGTAGAGTTCCATAGTTAAAACCTCTGTTGTGTTCTAAATGCTGATCAGGATCGTGGCGACGGATGCATACTGGCGATCAACACCGCCGCATCGCTGGCCGGCATAGGTTTGCCGTAGAAATAGCCCTGCACGGAATGACAGCCGTCCTGTTGCAGCCGGGCGATCTGGGCAGCATCTTCCACGCCCTCGGCCAAGGTGCACACGCCAAGACTCTCCCCAAGGGCGGTAATGGCGCGAACGATTGCCCGCTGTTTGATGTTGTCGCCTTCAAATCCGGCCAACGACCGGTCAATCTTAATCTTGTCGAAGGGGAAGCGCGCCAACTGGCTTAGTGACGCATAACCGGTTCCAAAGTCGTCCATGGCGATGCGCACCTTCATCTCGCGCAGGTCGTGCAAGGTCTTAAGAATGACCTCGTCGTTTCGGAGTAGGATGCCTTCGGTGACCTCGATTTCCAGTCGTTCACCGGGTAGCCCGGCGGCCTTCAACGCCTTATAAACAGTATTCGCGTAGTTCCCGGTATCAAATTGCAGGGGCGATGCGTTTACCGCAACCGTTATATCCGCCGGCCACTTGGTCGCTTCGCGGCACGCCGCCCTGAGCACCCACTCACCGATTGGGGTGATCAGGCCAATTTCTTCGGCAAGAGGGAGAAAGTTGCCCGGAGGGATCAGCCCGCGTTCCGGGTGCCGCCAGCGAATCAGTGCCTCAAACCCGACAAGCTGAGTGTTCTTTGTATTTACCTGCGGCTGATAAAAAACTTCGAGCTGACGCAACGCCAATGCCCGGCGAAGTTCCAATTCGCTGGTTCGGCGAACCTGGGCTTTCCGCTCCATCTGCGCGTTGAAGAAGTGAAAGTTCCCGCGCCCCGACGACTTCGAATGGTAAAGGGCGAGATCCGCACTCCGGAGCAGGCTGACACAGTCGTGGCCATCTGTCGAAGAATGTGCGATTCCCATGCTCGTGCCGACATTCACGAGCTGGCCCTCGATCAAATAGGTACGCTGTACCAGATCGAGAATGCGGGAGGCGATCGTGGTTGGTTCGTCGAGCGTCGGCGAGGGACGAATCAGCACTGCGAATTCGTCTCCGCCCAGGCGCGCGACCACATCTCCCTTGCGGGTAGAGGCCTTCAGGCGCTCAGCGGCGAGCCGGAGCAGGGAATCCCCGGCGGCGTGGCCGAGTGTGTCATTGACCGCTTTGAAACGGTCAAGATCGATCAGGATCAGAGCGATTGGGACACTCGGATTGGCCTGGAGAGCTTCCGATACTGCTATTTCGAACGAGCGGCGCGAGGAAAGACCGGTGAGCACGTCTTTGGCTGCAAATTCGCCCTCACCCCTGTCGCCGCGCAACGGTTCAGAGTCGAACGAAACGACGCGATACTGGCTGCCGATGCCTCGCACCCGCATGCGAATCGCACGGTCCTGTCCCGACGCGTGCAGCATAACGGCGGACGGGCTGGCGAGTGAGTTCGTCGCGAGCTGTGCTTTTGCCGCGGCCACGGAAGTCGAATCGAGCGACGACCGCGCGAGTAACGTGTTGATATCGAGATTGTCGAAACGCTCTCTGAAACTAAGACCGAGCACCGACCGTACTTGGCTTGTGGCATGGAGCAGCCTAAGCTGCGCATCCAGAATTAGCAACCCTGTCTGCGGGTCGTCGAGGGCCTCCCGTAAGAGTGGTTGAGTCAGCCGTTCGGACTCGGAGAGTTCCACGTTAGAGATAAAGGGTACGTCTGCTTCCTCTCTGTCCTTCTCGCATGGATGATTGATGTTCAAAGCCGTCGCCTTTAATTGAGTGGCGGCTTAACTGTGTTCTCTCTTCCATTTCCACGTCAAAGGAGATCGTTTTCGGAGAAACACGAAGCTGGAACGCCCGGTCAAGGGACGGAAGCGGGGGCTTAGTCGAGGACGGGAACGGCCCGGACGGAAACCGGATGGAACCGCATATGAGATATCCGACCCACCTGCCAAACGGCAGCCATGGCGGCGATTGCCGTCAAAGCAAAGCCCAAATGGATGGATGAGACAAAAACGTCCCGGAGCACCGGCAACACGGCGGATGCCTTCCCTGCGGCACCTCCAAGATGGCTAAGAAGGAGTTCTCCCCCCTGCCGGTCCACTAAAATCTCCGGATCGCGCAGGCGATCCAGCAAGGCGTCCGGCAGATTGCCGACGGCAGAACTCACGGCCGCCGGAACTCGAGCGACGTAAGACCTGTGTTACTAAAGTGCCGATCAGGGCGGTTCCGAGCATTCCACCAACCATGCGCGTGGACTGTATCACTGCCGTCGTGATTCCGAACCGGCCTTGTCCGGCTAACTCCTGCCCAAATACATTCAGATTGTTGAATATGAATCCCATCCCGACTCCGCCGGTCAGCATGGAAAGCCCGAGAAACCAATACGAAGTGGAAGGCCCGATAAGACTCAAAGCCAGACAGGAAACGGCAACGAGAGAGTAGCCTGCCGTCAACATATGCGTGGGGTTCGACAATCGGGTGACAATACGACTGTTGAAGATACTGCCGAACGCGATACAGCCGGCGAGAGGCGTCACCAGGAGTCCGGCTCGCTGAGGAGTCAGTCCGAATCCGCCCTGTAATAGAAGCGGGGCAAAGAAGATCAACGAGAACATCAGAAATCCGATCAAGAGCGATAAGAGAAACACAACATTAAGGCTGGGATCGTGAAATAGATCGAGAGGAATGATGGGATGGCTCGCACGTTTCTCCCACCACAGCAGGGTCGCCGAAGAGACGAGGAACAGAACGATCAACGCAAGATTGGAAAGGCTCCAGCCGCTCTTTGGTGAGAGCTCAACGAATAATTGCAGGCTGCCGAGCGCCACCGAGACCAGGGCTGCTCCGCCCCAATCAATCTTGACCTTTTCTTCGTGTTCGTGCCGAAAAAAGGGCAGATAGATAATCACGCACACAAGGCTGATGATTCCGACCGGCAGGTTGATGAAGAACGTTGAACGCCAGCCGTATTGTTGGCTCAGGAGCCCTCCCAAGGACGGACCCGCGGCCGTGCCGATGCCGTATGCTCCAGCCATAATCACCTGCCAGCGAACCCGGGAATGCGGATCGGGAAACAAATCCGGGATGGCTGCAAACGCCGTGCCCACCATCATGCCTGCACCGGCACCTTGAAGAGCGCGCATGATAATCAGGAACTGCATCGAATGCGAAAATCCGCAGAGCACAGACGCGATTGTGAAGGTGGTGATTGCTGCTATGACAAAGGGCTTGCGTCCAAAGAAATCACCCAACCTGCCAAACACCGGAACGGTAACTACAGACGCAAGAAGATAGGACGTAACGATCCAGGCGTAATACTCGAAGCCCTTCAGATCGGAGACGATCGAAGGCAATGCTGTGCTCACCACCGTCTGATCGAGGGCGACGAGCATGTTGACGAGCGAGATACCAATCATCGCCAGCAGCGATTCGCGGAACGGCAAGACTCGCGCCGTACCGTGGCGTGCGGCCGCGTCAAGCATGTGAAACAGCGGGAAAACTCATTGATTTAGGGGAGCGTGCGGGGCTTACTTTCACTATACTGAAGAGATTTTCCTCGTCTGCCCACCACCCCTTACTGGACGAAACTTTCGGTTTCGAATAGTCAAGATGAGCGCCGTGTATACCTCAGGTCTGGGAACCTATCTCTGGGACGGAGTGAATCAATCCCAAACAGGGCAGGCCAGTGCCTTGGGTTCACTCGGATCTTCGACAGCCTCTCGTTCCGGTAACGAGACCAGCATCGACATTGCGAGTATCTCGGACAGAGCCCAGCTCTTTAGCGGTCTTGAGACGCTCAGCAGAACCAGTCCAGGACAGTTTCAGAAGAATACGGCCACCATTGCCCAGTACCTGCGCTCGGCGGCCGCAAGCGCCGATGATCCCGGGCAGTCCGGCTTCCTCTCAAACAGTGCTACGAGCTTTGAAAGCGCATCTCAAAGCGGAAGCTTTTCCGACCTGTTTCTGAATGAAGGAAGTGGCTCGGGCCTGGAAGAGCCGGAGCCATACGCCGTCTCTCAAATCTTCTCGCACGTACTTACGCAAGTCCAGAGCGACGTGGGGAACAGCAGTATCTATTCCTAAAGGTAGTTCTATCCTGTCCCGGAACTCAGACGCCGGGAACTTGCTTCACCACCACGTTATCGTCCTCGTCGAAGACACGTACTGCGATCGTCTCGCCGCCGGGAACTTCAAACTGGTAGTTGAGAGATTGTGAATCCGTCACCTTATTGACCGGATTCAGCAGGACCCAATCGCTTCCATTTCGCGAGTACTCGGCTTTGTCAATCCAGCTCAACGCATCTTTAGCATCGAACGTGATCTGAACCTTTGAGTTCGCTCCGCGAACGGATTTCAGATTCAAAATCTCGGGCGGCGTGTTGTCGATCGTAAACGGATCGCTGTCGAGCGAACTCGTCAGCGCTTCGGAAGGGATGTTACCGTTCGCATCACTAGCTGTTATCCGCGCAATGTATTCACCATCCGGAAACGCACTGCTATCGAAAGCGTAGAAGTGATCCGAAAGATTCTCCTTTAGCCGGCGCCACTGACCGCCGTCTTTGCCGCGGATCTCAACCGCGAACACGAGCGGATCACTATTTGGGTCACTTGCGCTCCAACGCAGCGTAACTGAGCCCTTGCTGTATTGAAGAGTCGAGCTACCCGCCGCTTCCAATCCCCCGGCAGCACTCGAGCGTTTTTGCCCAACCGCCGGCAAGGTCAGAGTAGACGGAGATCCGGACGGCAAGGCAGAACGTTCCAGAGCCGAAGTGCTGGGAGGTTGACGATAATTAAACGGAGCAACTTCGATGGCGCCTACTTTCGGCGCGATGTTCTTGGGAAGATACGCAAGGTCGACCGCGCTCAGATCGGGCGAAGACGCCGTAGCCGAGCAATTTAGAGTAATCCGATATTGCAGGAAGCGAGCGGGCGGCGCCTCAATCTGACCACCCTCTTTCGGAACATTCACTTTAGCCCAAGGACTCCAGTTATTCCCGGGGTTATTCAAGTTACCGCTACGAGCCTCAAGAACAATGGAGCCCCCGTGCAATGTCGAAGTGAGATGGGCTTTGCCCCAATACGAGAAATCATGCGTATCTAACACTTCGCTCGTCAGCGAACCTGTCGATTCAAACGAGCTACTAAGTGAATAAAGATTACCCACGTTACCGGTCGTGATGTAAGTGATGCCTCCCTTGCCGGAAAGGAACGCCGTGATTTGCGTGGGAGGCAGATTCAGTAACTGTGTTGAGAGTTGGTCGGAATCGATGCGGTAGATGACGCCTTTGTTGCCGGTTCCAATCAACGGCTTGCCCTGCGCGTCAAAGGAAATCGCATAAGCAACGTCAGTAGGTGAACTCCAGATGCGTTCGGCATATCCATCTTTGGCGATCCGATACAGCTCAGAACCGCCGCTGATGGAAGCGCTCAGAGTTCCCACCGAAGGCGGCAGGGATGGAGGGGTGGCACCCGCGCGCGGCGTTCCCGCTGCATTGGCCGCCGGAGATGTCGATGGCAGAACGGGCGCAGGTCCGGTGACGGTAGCGGCACCGGTCTTATTACCGACCGCCGTTACGTAGACCAAGCCCTCATGTTCGGCGACGGCCGTCACTTCGCGTTTCCCCGTTTCGTATAGGACGAAGCTCTGTCCTTTGGGACTAATACGAAGAACCAGACCGCTTGGCTCAGTACCGGCGATCAGGTTCCCGCTACCGTCGATGATCATCGAGCGCACATGATTCTCTTCTGAATCGAAGAACTTTTCACCCTTTCCGTCCGGCCCGACTCGATAGATGATTCCCGTGTCTCCGGTCGCTAGAAACAGGTTGCCCGCGTGATCGAACTGCATGGCCCAGACGTATTTGGCCTTTGGATCGAAAAACAACTGCGGCTTGCCGCCTGAGTCGATTCGATAGACCTTGGCATCCGGCAGGACGGCGGCGTAAAGACGATCCTGAGCGTCCACCGCGAGCGCATGAACCTCGAGCCCGGGAACATCCGCAAACACGCGCGGCTTCCCATTCGGCGCCAAGGCCATGATCTTCGTCGTTGCGCCGGTGGGAGCTCCGCCTCCGTAATAAACCGTTCCCTTCGAATCTTGCACCACTGCCCAGAGATACGGAATGGAAGTGCTGTCCAATTCCTTGGTGGCGGGTGCAAGAGAGACATGGCCATCGCTTCGAATCGAGATGTTCTTGGCTGTTCCACGCGCGAACTCAGCCTGGCTGGACTGGTCCCAAACATGTGTTTCAACGGCAAAAGCCGAGCTGCACAGGGTAATGAGCGCGCACAATGACACGCACCGACGGAGAGCCGGAATTGTAAGCATCAATGAGGTAAGGACCTTCTAATTCACAAAGATTTTCAGCGAGTAATTGCCCGTGACTACGACATCGAAAGGCACCGAGGTCTGTTCATGGGCACTCTCGGGCGAACTGACAAACTGGTGATTTGTTGCACGCCCGCTTTGCATCACATTCAGCACGGAAGCCGGCAGGCTGGGGAGCACTTTCTCGTCCGAGTACACAGTCGGTTGTGATTCGATGAGCGATACATAGACGCGATTGTTCTTCCGCTCATCGTTCAGCAGCGCCACCGTTTGCGGGATGTCCTCAATGCGATTCAGCGAGCTCGCAATGTTCTGGAACCGGCTCAGCGTCTCTCCATCGCTAAAGAGAATCTGGTGTTCGCCGCGCGTGAGGCCTGCCGGGATTCTCACGTTCACCGTCCGTTCCAGCCGGTCGCCCTTATATGGCTTCAAGAACACCTTTACCGGAACATCCGTTCCGGGCGTGACCTTGTTATCGGCAATCCACGCCGATTCAATCTGCGCGATGCGCCGTTCGGGCAGCAGGTCGACCGAGACATCCACCGAATCGAGTTTCGGCAGCTTGTTCGAATTGACGTAAAGCCGGTTGAACTTGTCGCCCCACCATCCGGCCAGGAGCATGGGCGTAGGAATCTGGCTGCCGGCGGGTGCCTGCATGGTGTTGAGATCGATGCGATGCTGGCCTTCTACTTGCAGTTGGCCGCGCAGCCGGTAGGTTGCCTCTTCCGAGAAGTCGTTGAGAGTTCGAGATGGAGTTAAACAGCGTCGCCATCATCAGGTACGGCGTCCATTTCTGGTCGACGAACACTCCAAAATGGAAGTCCTTCGACTTGCGAACTTTGTCCTGCGAGTCGTAGGAACGAACATGCATGGTTACCGGAATCATTTGCGCGGTAGCGCCCAATTCGCCTCCGATGCCGCTATGGCGGTCCTGGCGAAGCGCTCCAACCACCTCAGACGGATTGCCCATCTTGGTCGGAGTATAAGAAGAGGCTAAGGTCGTGACGATCTCCTCTTTCGCGAGCGGCATATTCACAGGCCCCAGATTGAACAACGGATGACCGAAAGCCAGTACTCGCTTCCCGTCGTTATAAGTGACCGTACCCGCGCCTGTCATCGCCATATCGCCCGAAACGAGCACCGCAGCCACGCTGTCGCCTGGCCGCAAAGAGGTTTTCCAATCTGCAGCCATCTTGTCCGAATTGAGCGACCCGCCAACCCCTCCCTGCGAAACGGGCATTCCCATCTGCGTGAACACCGGCGAGAAGTTTCGAACTGCCTCTTCGCTGAATCCCGACATACTGACGGGAGTGCTGATGGTCGTCATCACAGGCATTTGGGGCAAACCGTTCAGAGCAGGAAGTAGTGGCGCCGGCTGTCGTGTGCTCAATGCGTGCTCGGTGTCTTGCTGTCCGAAGGCCGCGTCTGATCGAAGTCGTTCACCTCGAGCATCAGCCGAATCGGAGTAATGCCGCAGATTGCGTCCGGCGAGAACATACTGAGCCGAAGCGATATGGCGCCTACGAGTTTGCCGTCGATGTAAACCGGGCTTCCGCTCATGCCGCCGGCGACGTTCGTACGCGCAGCCTTACCGGTCAGCTTCGCGATGATGATGTCCTGGCGCGGTCCCCACATGTTGGCTGAAACGCCGATGATCTCGACCGGAACGGCTTCGGGCGTCATTCCCCTCAAACACTGTCCAGGCGACGCCCTTCATACCGGGTTTGATTTTGTCCTCGGGAAACAACTCAGGCTTGCCGATGCCCGGCCGAACGGTCATGTTAGGGATCGGCGCATCCGCAGCCCTGCCGTGGGAAACTCCTAAAGTTAGGCAGCCAACCGAAAGACAGACGAGCGCAAAGGAACGGGAGAGAGAACGCACTGAGACCGAGACGCGCTCGGACGGACGTGGAGCCATGTAGTACCTACCCAAGGGGACTGGACTGGCTTGCCGCAAATGCAAGGTACAGCCGGATTTACCCATTATCGCCCAGCCTGAAGGAGCAGACGTACGAGAACCGCTTCCGGTGCAGCCAACTGTGCAGGGTGCTGTGTCAGATGAAGTTTTTCTAGTGTTAAGATCTGCTCATATTAAGTATCCTGCCGGTCGCGGTAGCGTCTATCCGACAGACCGTACGATAATTTGATATTCACCGACAGCTCCGTGGTCTTGGGGCGGGGAGATCCACGATGACTCAAACAAAACTAGCTACTCTAACAACTTTCGCGCTCTCTGGCGTTTTGATTTTTGGCCTCGCGGCAACTGTTCGCGCTGGCGGTGCGGGTGACGCCGCGAAGGGCAAAGACATCTTCGAGGGCAACATGTGTGCCCAGTGTCACAACGTGACAGGCGCGGAGGGTGGCGTAGGGCCAACCATGAAAGGTCTTTTCAAGCGTAAGGCCTTGAAGAATGGCAGCCCTGTCACCGATGCGAATGTTCTCGCCCAGATCAATAAGGGCGGCGGCGGAATGCCACCCTACGAGACCACGTTGAGCGCTGACGACAAGGCGAACGTCCTCGCATACCTCCATTCGCTCTAAAGAAAGCTCTTCGGGGTTCGATCTGGTACCCTGATAGAGATTAGTACGCGCCAGAAGAGCGTCCTCATCGTCTAGCCTGGCCTAGGACACCGCCCTTTCACGGCGATAACAGGGGTTCGAATCCCCTTGGGGACGCCAAACTTGTTTCTTCTATCGGAAGAGACTTAAAAGCACTGCAAATTATAGGCGTTCGCCCGCTTCAAAATCCCTCCCGGGAGGCGTGGATCCCATCGGGGAATTGCGCTGGCTGTATCCGGATTCTCAAGTGGAGCGGCATTTCACAGTCTAGTTAGCCGGTCATCATCGACTCTCTAAGGGGGTTTGAGCTGCGGCGAGCCGGGACGGACGTTCAAACCTCGTTCAGCCTCAATAACGAACCAACGCTCAAGCTGGTCGCGCTGTATGCGGCGGTATTCGTACCCGTCCTGCCAACCTTCGTCCAGAACGTTCGCTAATCAAGAGCCCTTAACAACTAACTACCCGTGAAAGCTTTGCCTAATCGTGTGTTTAGGCAAGGAAACCGTCCTCGGTAGGCCACGTGTTGCCATCGACCTTCAGAAGGTGAGAGAGCCAGGCGGCAGGAATGGGATTACGTTAGATCGGGGGTGAGACTGGGTGGTCATTGTGATCATTATGAGGGCGGGCACTCAGGTCCGGCGCGCGAACTCGTGGAGTACCCGGAATAGGAACAGTTGTCGATACTTCCATAGATGCTCCTGTAGAACACAGCCAGTTCGCCGAACAACTTTTCACACGCATGGCGAAAGAGAGCGCTCATTTGGCGGCGGTTTGAGAAGGTCTGAACGTGAGACAGCTTTTGCAAGTCCGAATCTGCTCATCAAGTCCTCGATAACCTGCAACATGAACTCGTCGGCGTATGGGCCAATGAAGACCGTGTCGATTAAGTTATCGAGTTCGCAGGTAATATCCACACCGGTAATATCAGGACGTGGATCCTGATAAAGCGCGCCACGCCACTCCCTTTCGTATTCATAACCTGATCTTTTGATCAGGCCTTTCGCGGTGATGCGTTGCCAGAGCCTAGGACCCGGAAAAAGAGGATCGACAGTGAGGTCCTCCACGACACTTGGAGATGCTGCGATGTCATTGACGTACGTGACAGAGCCAAACGTGTAGTGGTCAGACGGTACATCGAATTGAAGTGCAGTTTTGTACCGTGCAATTGACGACTGAATCGCTAAGCCTCGCCCGTTCCAGCCGTAAATCTTCCACATGGCCATCGAATCGGTCGCCAGACTCCACGAGTTTACATACAGGTGCTCACGTGTCGCGTTGAGATACTTACTCGTGCTGTGTGCGATAGCCGCTTGAAACTCCTCCCCCGATCGGAGACGGACCGCCCCGCTGGCGTCTGGTTCGGGCAAAGGTGTGTTTGGCAAGATGACCTTGCAGAAACCCTCCCAAGGGTCGTCGCGGAATATAGATGCCTTCGTGAACCTGAGTGCTCCACTGACCAGCATGGTCACGAATCTCTCCAGATCCATGTATCTCCAGATCGGAGTATTTGGCGGAAGTTCTGACGTCATCGGTTTCAGTCTGTTTTTAGTCTCCCCTTGTCAACACAGATCCTATCTGAGTATCGTGCTGACTCGATCCGCAAGCAGCAAACTACTGTAACGGCTACCTAGCAGAACTGACCCCGGAACCTTCGAATTCCCTAATTGTTGTTTGGTCGATTCCCCAACTCCCATTAGGCTCCCACTAAGCGTTCCCAATCGCTCCAAAGGCTCACTCTGAGCGCCACTCGTGCCTTTTCGGTCCTTGTAAGAGCAAGCTTGAAGCTGGGCTTTGTTGGGGTGGCAGACGGGAGCGGACGTAAAGGTGTATCTTGGCAAACAAGGGTGGAGTCTCAAAGCTGATCCCCTTTTGACCACCCGATTCTCGCCCCTCACTTATCAACCCAACACTCGCCCGAAGCTCATCGTCTCCAGATCCGAGATATCATACGAGCACTTCTTGACGGAAACAGGAAAGCGCACGGGAACATGGCGACCACGAGGATCCTTAAAGTAACGGTTCTTACTACCGGTGAACTCCTGCTCGACGGTGTACGTACGAGCGTGCAGAAACTCGAGCAGGTCATCAAAGAAAACGAGGGAACAAAGTTAATCGTCTGGTATTACCGGGAGGATGCGGGTAAAGACGAGCCGCCCGTGGCGCTAAAGGTAATGAAGTTGCTCGTGGAGCATCGATTGCCCATCCGTCTCTCTTCAAACCCGGATTTCTCGGACGCAATCTCAGATATAGGACAGAGTCTTGAACGAGCGTTTGCGTCAATACGCGAGAAAGCTGCCGCCGGTCAGCTTGTGATCCTCAGGCCCGATGGACGGGTGCTGGGCTTTCCGGCACTGCAGAACGGTCCTCCTGAGGCGATAGCTGCAGTCGAAAAGATGTTGCCTTCGCATAACAAGCGAAACGTAGCCGTTATTGGTGAAACTGAATGGACTCTTCAGCAAACGGTCGATCTACCGTCGGCTAATCAGGCCATCCCGTTTTTCGGTCTCTTGATGGGATTCTCCTGCCTCGGTCATGCCGTTTGGGTTTTCAACCCGAAGGTTCCCTCGGTCCTAAGTGCAGCTTGTCGCGATGCCGATGTCCTGATCGTAGACAGTGCACGTTGTTCGGCCCTGCCCGCAGGCTGGCAAGTTTCCGCTCAGAAGACGATGCGCAATAAACAGATTTTCATTCACGACCGCGCAACGCATAAGTTACAAAAAGCTTAGAACAGACGCACGTAGTTACAGGATTCTAAACCCAGGGCGTCCGCATGAGCTCATCTTCGGGCGCCCCGATTGAGTCTGAGTCCTACAACGATGCGAGCCAGCGCCGGATCATTGTCTTCGTCGCTTCGTCCAACTCATCGTCCTGTAATCGCACCTGCCGGGTATGGATCTCAAGCGTTTTCTCCGGACCCGTTTCCACCTGATCGTCTCTCCATGCCTGGAGTAAAACGACAGGCTCGTGCTCCTGGTCTCTTGCCCGGATGATCCAACTGCTTACAGCCTGTTCTTCGTGTCCAACAAACTTCTCGATCGCTTCACGCTTGGGCGTGTGTGCTTCCATGGGGACAATCCTAACGCGGAGCGACTTCGAAAAACGGAGGCTAGCGCCGGAGATAGTCGTCGGTCTTGTTGAGCCAATCTTCTCGAGGCGGATTGAAGTAGTCGATATCGACCGTATCCTCAAGCGCCAGCGCGGAATGTGGAACATTGGGGGGAATGCACAGGCATTCGCCGGCCCGGATCGTTACCTCTTTACCTTCAAGTGTGAATTGAAGTGCGCCCGATTCGATGTAAGCCACCTGCTCGTGATAGTGCTGGTGCAGCGGAACGATCGAACCTTTCTTTAGAAGGACACGCGCCACCATGATGTTTGTGCCGACAACAACCTGGCGGCTGAGTAGCGGATTCAGCGGCTCAACAGGAACCTCGTCCCATCGAACGTGATTGGACTGTTGTGCGACCGGCGAAGATGTAGGTGAAGAGTTATCCATCGGCTTCCTCAGTTCGTAAATTAGAGCTTCAATGCGTGCCCGATTATGCTAGCATCCCGAGCATGCGCGCCACTCTCGTTCCGCTTTTTGCCCTGGTTGCGAGCTTCTGGCCAGTCCAACTCGCCGCTGACCTGCCGTCCCTCAAAGTTCAGGACGTGGTCTCGTGGAAGCGAATCCAGAGCCCGATTGTCTCGAACGACGGCCAATGGTTCGCCTATAAGTTAGCGCAGATCGAAGGCGATTCCGAACTGGTGCTGACCCACTTGCCGGACGGAAAAGAGCAGCGGTTCGCGATCGGCGAGCTGGAACGGCCCAATCCTTATCTCTCCGTCGGCGCACCGCCGCCTGCGGGACCCCCGCGCGATATGGTCTTTTCCGAGGATTCCAGGTGGCTCGCGTTCGAACAGCGGCCCAAGAGTGCCGAATTGAAAATGCTTCGGCTTCAGCACAAGCCTGTCGAGAACAAAGTTGTAGCGGTGGAACTCGCGACGGGCAAGAAGGCCGAGTATGAGCGCATCAAGCGGTTCAGCTTTTCGGGTGAGCGAGCGTCCGCACTGGCCCTGCTGCGATACGGTGCTCCCGCCCCCATACCCGGCCCAACTCCTGCCCCGACAAGCGGCGGCGCCAAGCCAGAGGAACGGCCGCAAGGTTCAGATTTCATCCTGGTAGACCTTACAGCCGGGACCGAGTTGAGCCTGGGCAGTGTTTCCGATTATGCCTTTGATAAAGCGGGCAACTGGCTGGCCTGGACCGTGGATGCGCCGGAGAAGCTCGGCAACGGCGTGGAAATCCGGAATATGCGCACGGGCACAGTAACGGCCCTTGATAGTGCAAAAGCGACGTACCGCGGTCTCAATTGGACTGAAAAGGGCGACGGACTCGCTGTTCTGCGCGGCACGGAAGAAAAGAAGTGGGACGACAAAGTCTACGCGCTTCTCGCATTCCAGCATTTCGGGGAAGGCGGTGTGCCGGAAAAGCTGACGTTTACTCCCGAGAAAGAACCGTCGTTCCCGGCGGGCATGGGAATCAGTCCGGAGCGGCGGCCTTTCTGGATGGCGGACCTTTCGACGGTGACATTCGGTATCCATGAGCTGAAGCCGAAGGCGGAGAAAGAAGAAGGGAAAGAAGGGAAGAGTAAGACTGAAGGGCCCGACGAAAAGCCCGACCTCACGATATGGCACTGGAAGGACAGCCGCCTCCAATCGATGCAGCAAGTGCAGGAGAACCGCGACAAGAATTTCAGTTATCTCTGCTCCTGGCGTCCCGACGCGAAGCAATTCTTCCGGTTAGCCGATTCGTCTGTGCGCGACGTCTCTGTTTCTCCCGACGGAAAGTTTGGGATGGGCACCGATGTTCGCGAGTACGAGCTCGAGGCCAACCTGGACGGCCAACGATACCAGGATGTCTACAAAGTCGATCCTCGAACGGGGAAGCGGGATCTCGTTTTGACCAAGGCGCGCTGGGTTCTGGGCATTTCGCCCGATGGTTCACACATTCTGCACTACAAAGACGGCGCTTTCTTCACCACCGATTTAAGCAACGGGCAGACGCATGACTTGACGAAGAGCGTTCCCTCGACATTCGTCAACGTAGAGGACGACCATAACATTGTGAAGCCGCCCACTCCTGCGCTCGGCTGGTCGAAGGACAGCAAGTTCGTGCTCGTTTCCGATGGCTGGGATATCTGGAAAATCGGTGCAGACGGCGGAGCGGCGGTCAACCTGACTGGCAATGGAAAACGCGACAAGATCCGCTATCAGACGATCTGGAAGCTGGATCCCGACGACAAGGGATTCGACTTGTCCAAGCCTCTCTACGTGCGCACCTATGGACAGTTGACGAAGAAAAACGGCATCACGACGATCGAGCCGGGCGCCTCGACCGCCCGTAATTTAGTGCTGGATGATGCCGTTTACGCCAACCTCGTGAAGGCCAAGAAGGCAGATACCTTTCTATACAGCCGGGAGACCACGACCGACTTCGCGGATTACTACGTTGCGCAGGGCCAGCCGGTGGGTGGCAAGCGCGTAACTTCCGGCGCCCCACAACAGAAGAATTTCGAATGGACCAAGGGAAGCAAGGTGGTGGAGTACGTCGGCCCTAAGGGAGACAAGTTACAAGGCGTCATCTATCTGCCTGGTAATTACGAAGATGGGAAGAAGTACCCCACGATTGTGTACATCTACGAGAAGCTAACGCAAAACAGAAACACTTACCCGTGGCCAGGATTGAGCGGAAGTGGGTTCAACATTGGTTTTTACACGAGCAATGGGTATGCGGTGCTCACGCCCGATATCACTTACAAGGTGAATGACCCGGGCGTTTCCTCTACCGCCTGCATACTCGCGGCATTGAAAGCGGCGGAAGCCACCGGGATTGTCGATGAAACCAGAGTGGCTCTGCACGGGCATTCCTGGGGCGGTTACCAGACTGCCTTTGCCGTCACGCAAACCAAAGTGTTCAAAGCGGCTGTTGCCGGTGCGCCTCTGACGGACATGGTGAGTATGTACAGCTCCATTTACTGGAACACTGGCAGCGCGAACCAGCCCATCTTTGAGAGCAACCAGGGGCGCTTTACCGGTGGCTACTGGGAACAGACGGAGGCCTACCTTCGCAACTCGCCCGTTTATCACGCAACCCGGGTGCAAACGCCGCTGCTGATCCTGGCGAACGACAAGGACGGCGCTGTCGATCACATGCAAGGGATCGAGTACTACAACACGCTACGGCGTTTAAGCAAACCTGTGGTGATGCTGGAGTACAAGGGCGAGAATCACGGACTCTTCAAGACGGTCAACATGAAGGACTATATGACCCGCATGAAGGAGTTCTTTGATTACTACCTGATGGACAAACCAGCTCCGAAGTGGTGGACGGAAGGCATCCCGCGGCTGAAAATAAGCGATGAATTACAGGCGAGAGAGAAAGACGGGAAGAAACGAACCGACGCAGCCACCGCGGAAACGTCGCCGCAGACTATTCAATAACCCGTCGCATCGGGTGGACGCCGCCGGCCTTCTGTGCCGCCTGTAGAACGTCTTCGGCCTTTTGCTTAAGGGCGGCGGTCCGTGGGTCGGACTGCTCGGGGCAACTCAGGTCGGGCGAGCGATCGTTTCCGCGCGACACAAATAAGCTCGAGCCGAAAGAAGCGCTCTTCATGCAATGATTGGCCGGCAGTTCGTGCAAGCGGCCGGCCGCATCGACAGCTTTTGCGAAGTCGGCGAGCGCTGAGCCCTTTAGCTTTACCTGACGTGCCGCTTGCGATTGGGGGCGGACCGTAGCATCTTCCGCTCCGTCCAGCGTTACTTCGAAGCCCACGCGTATTGGTGGATCCGGATCTGGTGATTGTAATCTTCGGATTGCTCTCACTCATAGCGAGAGCGCACAAGCAGAGTGACGCTCCCGCAATTCGCTGCCAAACACGCTGCACACTTCGATTATGCTCTTCATTGATTGAGCGTCGTCGGTCGGGCAGACGTGTCGTGCCCGGATTTCTTAGCCTTGGCTACAAGCTCGCGCACTTCGTTCGACAGGGTCGGGACGTGATAGCAGAATCCATCCTTGATGGTCCATTCGATTCCGCCACCATGGACCTGTTCACCGTTCTTGATCGTCTCGACACCCGTTGGATAAAGGACTTTGATGTTTTCTAATGGGTTGCCGTTGACGACGATCAAGTCCGCTGCATAGCCGGGACGAACACGTCCGGTCTTATTGTCGATTCCCAGGATTTGGGCGTTGTTGCCTGTGGCGTGCTGGATGACCTTGATGGGGCTGAAGCCTGCCTCCTCGTGTAGTTCGAGTTCCCGGAGCAGTCCGAAACCATAAATCTGGTAGATGAATCCGGCATCGTCACCCGCGCCGATGACGCCGCCCATGCGGTCGAAATCGCGCAGTGCCGCCATCCAGATGCGGTAGTTCTCTTTCCAGAACACTTCGTCGTTGGACGTCCACCCAAGGAAATACGAGCCATGGTTCTTGGGGTTGGGCCGGAAGTATTCTTCGAGCGTCGGATGGAGCCACTCGGCGAACCAAGGTTGGTTCTGTGCCCGCTGCAGATCGCGGCTAGCTTCATAGATGTCGAGCGTAGGATCCCATGCCACGTGGGCCTTCACCATGGCAGCCAATACCTCTTTCAATCGTTCAGGATCAGCTTCCCGGAATAAGTGGCCGGCATAGCGGAAGCGATCGGTTTCGTTGTTGTAGTTGAAGCTGGACGGAAAATTCTGGACGTGATCGGGAATCGCAGCATCGGGAATTCCGTACCAGTGTTCGATACTGCGTGTGCCGAAGTTGATGTCGTCCCAGGCCGTGGTTTCCTCGACACCGACATGGTGTGCAATGGGAAGTCCCTGCTTGTGCGCCTCGTCTGCCGCCGCTTCCATGATGTTCCGGTACATGCCCAGAAACTTCACTCCATCGGCACCCATCGCCTTGAACTCGCGTATACGTGCACGCGCCTGTTCGGGCGTGCTGGGCATTGGCTGGATGGAGTTGAACATCGGGTAAATCAGGAACCGTGGCGCCGCGATCTCGCCCGATTCGCTCTTGGCACGCAGAGCAAGCGTCTTCTTTGTTTCGCTGCCGACATCTCGAACCGTCGTGATGCCGCAGGCGAGCCAAATCTTCAATTCGTACTCGAACGGCTGGGGAATGCCGCCGCGCTCGTCTTGCGTATGGGCATGCGCGTTGATCAAGCCCGGAAGAACATATTTACCGGCGGCATCGATCTCTACATCGGCGGGTAAGCGCTTCCGTCGTCCGCCTTGCGAAGCGACAGGGTCGAACGGAACCACCGCCGTAATCATGTTGTTCTCGACGATGATGTCTTTGGGCCCGGACGCGGGAGTGCCGTTTCCGTCAACAATCATGGCGTTCCGAATGGCCAGGCGCGCGTAGCGCTTGCCATGTGTTGGTCTCGTCGGCGTTGCTGTCTGTGCCGAAAGCGTTGCCACGGCCAGACAAAGAATCAGGGGGTTACGCGTGCAATATCGCATGTTTATACCTCACGTTTTCGTCCGACGTGGGGCGAACCACATTATAAGGCGAGGGGAGGCAGTGGGTTGCTGAGAAGAGACAGAAAGATCTCTTCAACCTGTTGCCCGCACCGCCAACGGCTCGTCCGGAGCCGGCTTCTGATAACGCGGTTTCCGGCCAAAACTTCTGAGGTAGCGACAACCCTGAACCCGTTCTGCGGTTGCCCACCTATTTTCTCCTACGTATCGCCCCGTTATGTGGAAGCAATCCGCTTCAATGCAGTCGCCGCATCGAACCCTCGCGCATACGCTAGTCTGCGCTTGTGTTCGCTCAGCGATGAGCCGGACACAAGCGCGTTTCTCCGTCCTAATCCGTCCAGATCTCCGAGAAGGAGACTTGTGGAAAGCAGACCACTGAGATTCCGAGGAAGCGTGTCGCATTTGTACTATTCGGCCAATCTCTTTTGACGAATGATAATTGCTGGCAGCGCCTCATTCGCTGCTCAAATCAATCTTGGAGGAATTTTATGGCAAGAGATTTATTCTCGACTACCAATGAGCAAGCATTCAATCGAGTGGTCGTCGTTGGAGCAGAGGAGAGCCGATGGGGAGAACCGACCTCCACCTCGGCGGATCATGTCTGGACCAAAATCTCGCGGAGGGACACCGCCGATGTGGTCGATGTTTGAAAGCCGTGTGCCGCGTGGCCTTGCCGTACCGCTGCACCAGCATCACAGCCAAGAGGAGTGGTTTTGGGTACTAGAAGGAGAATTCTTGTTTGAAGTAGGCGGGGAGCGACACCGATTGACTGCGGGGATGAGCCTGCTCGCTCCGCGGCAAGTGCCGCATCGTTGGACGAAGAGCAACGGGTCCGACGGGCGCTTGCTCATCCTCGCACAACCGGCGGACCGGCTGGAGGATTTCTTCGGAAGCTTCACGAGGCTGTCATTCGCCCAGCAATGTGACATGGCCGTAATGAGCGGCCTATTCGCCGACTGCGGCATGGAACTCCTGGGACCACCGTTGGAAGCTCCGGCGGAATAACCTCAGGGCATGCTAATGAGATGATGGGAACTTATCCGTTTCATGACCCGTGTCGGCGTGTCCCCGCAAGCGTTCGAAACTCGCGGATCAGATGCATTTGGTCTGAGTATTCAAGTTCGTGTGCGATCGTCGTCCATTGCGCCCCACTGTCGCGCTTTAATGCTAAAGCTCGTTCAAAGCGGGAAATCCGTGCCAGAGTCTTGGGACTGAGACCGGTACATTCAAGGCATTTCCGTTCCAATTGTCGAACGCTTACCCCCGCATCTCTGGCAACTTTGGCGACGGTGAGCGGGCCTGCTGAAGCCATTATCGCCTCAAAGGCTTTACTCAAGCGATCGGGCCGCTTGGCGTGCTGAAGCTGTCTCAACAAGAACGCATCTGCCAGCAAAGTACGTTCTTCGAAATCTACAGCATTACCTAGCTGTTGGTGCAATTGTTGGACAGAGGACCCCAATACGGTTTGCGCCTCAAGTCCCCGGTTCACCAGGAGATGAGTTGGTGCGCCAAAGAGGTGATACAAGCCCTGAGGATGCATCATAATGATAAATTCTTCAATCCGGCCAGAAATTAGGAGTTGAATGCGACCGTCTGTGTGAGGTCCGACAACTGCGGCTTTGAAGCAGGGGACATACTGACCTGTTCCCTGAACGAAAATATCGTAAGAAGAGGCAAAAGAGGAAATCAAGCACCCCGTCGAGGCGCGCGACATAGGGCTCCACGGCCATTGGAACCGACGGGCTTGGCGTTTCTCGCTGAATGTAGCTCCGGACGAATGACTGAAGCCGGCGATCCGGCCACGCGTGGCTGACGGTGTGCATAACTCGGTTGCCTCCGCACAGCATAACTCGCGCCCGGCACCGGTGAGATAGCCATCATAATTGTTTTTTCGTCGATGCGGGAAGGTACGGTCACTTTGATACAGTCCAACGGCTGGAGCAAAAGTGACCCAGCAATGTTCACTTCGGCTTTCCGGCTTGATCTGAGTGGCCGATCTTCGTGTTCTGAAAATCCCGGATCATCCACTTGCCATCCTGCTTGACCACCACACGATTTGAATGGCAAAGACCAGAGCTATCGGAGGGTGCATCAAGCAATTCCATATTGTTATGCACTATGGCAATTGTTGGCGTCAAAAACGAGACTCGCTGCTCGTAGATCTTCATCGTGCTCTTCGCTAATGGTCCATTTGGGCCATGTGCGTGTCCCAATGCCTCACGTACTCCGTCAGGATGTTGCTTCCAGGTCCCAAAGATGTTAATGAAGTTCGCGTCCGACGTGTGAAGCGCCTCCATCTCATCGACATTGTGACGATTCCAATCGGCAGCAAAATCAGTTACTACTTGTTTAACCTTCGCGACTTCTTCTTCGTTGGCTTCTGCTTGGCCCCTGACAGTGGAATGGGACGACAGTAAAAGTCCCGTTGTGTCCCGGGATTGTGGATGAATGATCGCTCACTCAAAGTTGACTGTCAGTTATGCACATTATGTCCGAATATCGGGCACGTGCGAGGTCGACGGGACGTTAGCGATTGCGCCTCAAAAGCGAAGAGGGAACCTTTCGGTTCCCTCTGGTCGCGTCGATCGTAATCGATCCTGGAGTTATAACTGAGTTGTCCCCTAAACTGGCGGGGTATTTTCAGTATACTCCGGAAGGGTTCTCCACCTTTTCGGCGATCGATTTGGCTTGTACGAACTGCAGCAGGTAATCCGGTCCGCCCGCCTTCGAATCGGTCCCGGACATATTGAAACCGCCGAACGGATGCGCCCCTACCATCGCTCCCGTGCACTTCCTGTTGATGTACAGATTGCCCAACGAAGAACTTCTCTTTGGCCTTCTCGATCTTTGCCGGGTTGTCCGTAAATACCGCGCCGGTCAGACCGTACTCCGAATCGTTTGCAAGCTCGAGCGCGTGATCGAAATCTTTGGCTTTGGTAATGGCCAGAACCGGACCGAAGATCTCTTCCTGGAAAATGCGCGCCTTCGACCCGATATCCGCAATGACAGTCGGTTTGATGAAGTAACCATCGCCGGGACCGGCTTCTCCGCCCGCAACCAGGCGTCCTTCTGACTTGCCCGTATCGATGTATTTAAGAATGGACGTTTTCGCCCGCTCATTAATCACCGGGCCCATATAGTTGCCCAGTTCCTCCGGCGCGCCGACGGTCAGGGTTTGTGCTTTCGCCTTCACCTTCTCTACGAATTCGTCGTAAATGGACTGGTCGCACAATCGCCCGGGAGCACGCCGAGCATTTCTGGCCCTGGTACCCGAACGCAGATGCAACCACGCCAGTAACAGCTTTGTCGATGTCCGTCTCGCGATCGACAACAATGGCGTCTTTGCCTCCCATCTCTGCTACGACGCGTTTAATCCAGAGTTGTCCCTTGGGAGTTTTCGCCGCCAGTTCATTGATATGGAGACCGACGTCTCGCGATCCAGTGAAGGACACGAAGCGCGTTTTCGGATGAGAGACCAGCACGTCGCCAATCGAGGCTCCGCTTCCGGTCAGCAACGAGAAACTCTGGGACGGAAAACCGGCCTCGAGCAGAACTTCCGCAAATTTCGCTGCCACGGTAGGCGTGTCGCTCGATGGTTTCACGACCACAGTATTGCCCACCACGAGCGCCGCTACCGTCATCCCGGCCAGAATGGCCAGCGGGAAATTCCATGGCGGAATAATTACGCCTACTCCCAGCGGCAGGTAAATCATTTCGCCGCGTTCGCCCGAAAGCTGCACCGTCGGTTCCGGATTTGCAAGCCTCAGCGCCTGTCGCGCGTAATACTCACAAAAGTCGATCGCCTCGGCGACTTCGCCTTCCGCTTCGGGCCAAGTCTTGCCGGCCTCAACGACCAGCCAGGCGTCGAATTCGAACTTCCGTTCCCGCAGAATGTTGGCGGCGCGAACCAACATGCGTACTCGATCCTCCATAGGCACGGCAGCCCAGGTAGGGAAGTAAGCGGCAGCCGTTTCGATGGCCTCCCGCGCATCGTCTTCCGAACCCTTCTGGTGAATCCCAATCACTTCGGACGGGTTAGCGGGATTGAGAGACTTGAGCTTGGCGGTCGACCTGCGGCGGTCTCCCGCAATCAACAGATCATATTCCTTTCCGAGTTCTGAGCGAACTTTAGCGAGAGCCTCTTTCGCGCGCTCGGCAACTTCCGGTTGAGAGAAGTCGGCGTAAAGCTCGTTTACGAACTGGGGCAACTGAGAGGGAGGAGCAGCAAGAGTGGCCATAGTGGGAGGACGTCAATTAGATGACGTGACTGCTAAAAACGATCCTCCACCGTTTTCTCTGCGATCCGGCGGCTCTTCTCCAGGAACTGAGCGGCGTCTTCCGCAATCTCCCGCCCGCGTTCAAATAGCTCGCGGCCTCTCTCGAGAACTTCCTGACTCGTTTGAAGCAGCGACTTGCGTCCTTGCTCAGCCTGCCCGGCGATCAGTTCGCGAGTCTTCGCACCCGTTCTGGGCGTGAGCAGCAGGGCCACGACTCCGCCCAGAGCTGCGCCACCCAGAAACCATCCCCACATCGTTGCTTGATTATTGCGGTCCATAGGATCCTTCGTCTCCATTCTATGCACGCGGGATGATGGGATATCGGGCAAACTGCCTGGCAGTAGTTCCACTACGCGCCGGAAGCAAACGCGGACTGCTTACCGGCAAGGAACCTTTTCGCGTGGATCACTTCCGGCAGGTCCGAATCGGCGTGCCTCCAGGCGCGGAGAAAAGCAGCATATTCCTGGCGGGCGCCCTCCCTGTCTTTTGCTTTCTCGGCGCACACCGCAATTCCATAGAGTGCAAATCCGGAGTTCGGGCGCTGTTTTAGAGCCGCGCGATAGGCATCTTGAGCCCGAGACCACTGTCCCATCTGCTGTAGGGCGTCGCCCTCTGACTCTCTCGCGGGTCGTATATAGGCCGGCGGCTCCCGATATCCTAAGGACTTTTGTTCGGCCGCGGCTTCATCGAACGATGCGGCTGCATCCTCGACTCTTCCGGACATAGCTTGCGACCACCCTCGAAGCTCAACTGACATAACGGAGAGCGTTCCGATAAGAGAGGGCAACAGAGCGTCGGGCGACAAAGGGCGCTGCGGCTTAGGCCCCCCATCCGGTGGCCGATAAGCCTGCTTAGCTCTCGACCGTGCTCTTGCCAGTTCCGCGTCAAACTGGTCGCGTTGCCGCTCGGCCTCTTCCATGTGGTGCTGTTCATAAGACTGCATCGCGGCAGCGAAGTTCAATAGTTCAAGTCGGAGAAACTGAAGGTTAGGCCATTGTTCCGGAATAGAGATTCGCAACAATAGCGAGCGGACTGCTGCCCAGTCGGCACTTCGCAGTGCAACAGGCAGTTCCGGATCGATCCTGGAGATTGAGTCGCGCGGCTGATAAGTGTACAGCGTTGATTCAAGATGTCCGCGCCCACGGGGGAGCTTGCGTGCTGAAAGAGCGGTTGCGTCCTTCAGCTTGCCTTCTTCCATGAAGTTCGCCACCGAATACATCAAATTATGGATGTAGTTCCAGTCATCATCCGGCGCGACATGTTGGTCTCGCATATAGCGTTCATCAACGCGCGTCGAAAACGCAAACGAGCGTTCTGCCTTTTCGTACTGTCCGAGCACGAAATAAATGTGCCCCGGCATATGGACCATATGTCCGGAGTGCGGCGCCAGCCGGGGCAGGATCAGTGCGCTGCTAAGCGCGTCCTCTGCGTGATCTGTTGCTTCCAAAGCATGAATGAGGTAGTGATTTGCTGCCGAATCATCAGGTTTCTTCTTTAGGATTGATTGCAGTAGTTCCAGAGATTCTGATTTGGAAGTGGAGAACGAGAAATAGAGCTTAGCCTGAAGATCGTCTGGATATTTCCGGATAAGCTCACGCCAGAGCGCAGCCGGATCTTTACCCTTCGCGCTTGTTGCCATCGCCTCGATATAGAGGCGCTCCTGCTCACTCGCCTTCGACTTTAGCTCTACAGCCTTTGCCAAAGCAGCGGCTGCATAGCCCTTATTGTTGCCATGAAAAAAAGAAAGGGCTTGGTACAGCCCCCAGTAACACATTGCGCACTGTCGGTCTGAGCGGATGGACTGCTCGAAAGCGCGCGCAGATTCGTAATCCCAGAAATCATGGATCAGGTTTAAGCCCTGATTGAACCAGCGCTGCGCGTCCCGATTGGTCGTGATTTTCAGAGCCGAATTGCCGATGCCTTTCATGAGAATCGGTGGAGGCAATTGCTCGGGATCTGTTTGATCTTCGGTCTGCGCCTCGTGGACGTGGGCGGACGTCTGGCTACAAAGGGAAGAAACAAGCGCCAATGCTAAGAAGATGGTGCGGATCATCATCCAATTCCTTTTATTCTTCAAGGTTTCACGTTCGCGACAGGTAATCGGTTTGCGATGAACTCGGCTATATGACTGGCGGCTTCTGGATCCATATTGGCAAGGACTGCAACGGTGTAAGTCGAATCCTGACAAATCTCAAGCTCGCCATTCATTCCGGGTGATCCACCGTCGTGCCCAAAACAATGAGAACCATTCATCGTCTGATCTTTAAAGCCATAAGCGTAGCGGCCGTTGAAAGGCATATCGACCCTTCCAGTCATGAGGAGTCGCGTGTAAGATTCGTCGAGCAGTTTTTTCCCCGCCAGGGCATTCGCAAATCGAAGCAAGTCGCCCACCGTGCTGTAGCCACCTCCCGCCGAAGTGCCGCGATAGGGCAGCAGGAACGTATTCCGCTGCCACGTATCGCCTTCTTGTTTCGTATATCCGACGCTCAGATCTGGCACAGACTGACCTTCGGGCTCTGAACCCGTTGAAGTCATGTTTGCTGGTTTGTAGACGTAATCGCGAACATAGTCGTAATAGCTTTGACCAGTTACTCTCTCGATCACGGCACCCAGGATAATGAAGCCGTAGTTGCTGTACTCAAATCTGGTACCTGGCTCAAAGCGGACGGGACGGATGCCAAAAAGCCGGATGTAGTCCTCGTATCTGCGTAGCTGCAACCGATTACCATCAAATTGCGGGCCGAAGAAATCTCCCGTGCCGCCCATATGGGACAGCAAATGGCTGATTGTTACCTTCTTCGCGAGTTCGGCATTCGGATAATCAGGCAGGTATCTCACTAAAGGATCATCGAGCTTGACCTTGCCTGCGCTCACGAGTTGAAGGATTGCGACGGCAGTAAACATCTTGTTCATCGACCCCATGCGGAAACGCGTATTCAGTGAGTTCGGAATGCGATGTTCGCGGTCCGCTAACCCGTAAGCCTCCGAAAAAACTGCGGTACCGTTTTTCGCAACCAACACCGTGCCAGAGAACAGATCGGCGGATACGGCTTCTTGTAACCGTTGGCGGAGTTTGCTGATCAACTCCGCGTCATTCAGATGCGGCAACGTGAAATCGAGCGGGCGCGGTATGGCTTGAGCTTGGAGGGTAACAATGCGGTGTGGTTCCACTGCTTCGACCTCAATCACAATCCGACCGACCCGATCAGAATCGCGCCCGTTCAGCAGAGCTACGGCCTGTGTTGGAGTTTGTTTCTCGATCCGCAACAGATCAAATGGACCCGTTTGCCTCCGAACAGAACGGTCGTTGAACATGTTCTCGGCTTGCGGCGCAAAGTTTGTTCGTAAAAAGCTACGGTAAACGTTCCAGTCGTCGAGGTCGTATGTTGCGATCCAGCGATCGAGTTGCTTCACAGGAGGCGCGGTGTCTTGAGCGAACGATAGCAGGGGAATGGCCACCGCGAGCCAAATCAACCGGCCCCAGCGGGCGTCGACCCACACTTGCGACATATCGCGAGTCTACGCGATCTATCTCAGTGGTAAGTGCTTAGTTGCACATGCTCGCCGTCGGAAAGAAACGTTAACGCGCCCTTCTGGTCCGTTCTTAGCACCCGCACACTGTGTGCCTCGAAACGCGACAGAACAGTCGGATGGGGATGATGAAATTGATTCTTATAGCCGTCGGAGATGAGCGCGAATTGCGGATGGAGCTGGTTCAAGAACTCTTCGCTCGAGGAAGTCTTACTTCCGTGATGTCCTACTTTGAGCAGCGTCACCGGACGTAGCTCTCCGCTCGCCACCAGTTCGTCTTCCACCGGGCGCTCCGCGTCACCCGTTAAGAGAACGCTGTGCTTTCCGTACGTGACTTCCAGAACGAGTGAGTCGTTATTGTTAGGCGAATCAGCGGGTTGATAATCGGGAGCCGGGGCCAGCACGCGGACGTGAGCCTTCCCAAAGTCGAATGGCTTCGATGAGCGATTAAGCGCGACAATGCGCACGTTGTCGGCGGCCGCATGCTCTGTCACCGTCCGCCACTCACCGGTCTCGGGTTCCGCGCCGACCCACAACGCGCGCGGATGAAAGTTGTCCAGCACGGCTGCCAAACCACCCATATGATCGGAATGGCCATGTGTGAGAACGGCATAGTCAATGTGCCGGATGCGGCGGTTCCAGAGATAGGGCGATACAACGTCCTCGCCCAGATCGAGTTGCGGCTTGCGAACCATGGTGGTGAAACCCGGGAAACCTCCGGCATCGACCAGCATGGTTGTGCCGTCCGGGAACGCGATGAAGATACTGTCGCCCTGACCGACATCGATCGCAGTGACTTCGAGTTTTCCCGGATTAAGTTCCGGTTTCCATGGCTGCCAGCACAGCGTCAAGAAGAGTCCGGTGGAAAGGAGAAGTGGCGCCGCCACCCATCGGCGCTGCTGCCGGATCACCCACGCGAGCAAGCAAAGGGAGAGCGCAAAGCTAACGGAAATCCAAACGGGCAGGGCCGCCATGCGCCAGGAAGGTTCGAAGCGCATGTGCCAGGTTGCAACGTCCTCCGACCAGACAAGGAGTATCCGTGTCGCGGCTGCGAGCGGGTGCCACATGGTCAACATGGAGGCAAAGCCAAGCGGGACGACCATAGACAGAAGAGGAATGACAATGACGTTTGCCGACAGACCGGTGATCGACAGCCGATGAAAGTAGGAAATCATCGGAAGCGCCAGCCCGAACTGTACGCATATGGAGATGACCAGAGCATCGAACGCAAAGAGCCAGGCGGATACAGCAATGCACGTCAGCCGGCCGCATCTGCTTTCGGAAATGCGCGTCCAGTTCGAGATTGTTCGTGCGAGGAGGCGAAGCTCAACGCGCCATTGTGCAGCCTTGCCCTCCACCTGCGGGTCATAGCCCACCTGGTCAAAACGCTTGATTGCAGACCGCAAAGGTTCGCTGAAGCGTTGCATAAGCGGCATGGCGAACACCGCTATGGCGGCGGCGGAAAGAAACGAAAGCTGAAAACTTGGATCGAAAAGCTCGTCGGGAGCAGCGAATAAGTAGAGGATCGCCACAGCCGCCAGCACATTCAAAACGCGCGTCTTACGGAAACAGTAGCTCGCAACCAGAAAGAGTGTGAAGCCGCCTGCCGCGCGCACCACGGGTGAGGTGAATCCGGACACCAGGGCGTAAAGCCAACTCGCTGCCGTGGCAGAGCACAGCGCCGGAACGCGGCGGACCCGGAGCAGGCGCAGAATGAATAACAACGATAAAGCCAGCACAGATACGTGCTGACCCGAGATGACCAGGGCGTGATACGTACCCGTGATCCGGAATGCGCTGGTCCACTGCTTTTCAACGCCGCTGGTTTCGCCGAGGAGAGTCGCCTCCAGGAGGGCCGCCGTATGCTGATCGTCCGGATAACTCTTCCTGATTCGTTCGAGCGCCCACGTCCGAATGGCAAAGATCACTCCTTCGGCCCGGTTTCCGCACTGCCCGGGCAGTACTCGCAAATCGGACGGACCCGACACCGAGCCCGTCCAGAAAATGTTCTTCTTTGCCAGATAGGCAACGTAATCAAAATTCCCGGGATTCCCGAAATTCCGCGGGCTCCGGATCTTCGCCGTTGTCTCGATCATCTGTCCGTAGCGAAGAGGCAGGGTAGCGTCATTCTTCAAGTTCACCGAAATACGCATGGAGGTATTCGGGGCTAAATCGAGCGTGAATTGCTCGCGTCCGGGAGAGAAAACGGGCGGGTCCGAAACGCATCCGCTCACAAGGAGGGAGTCGCCGTCTTCCGCGTTCAACTTTGGCGACCGAACTTCCCGGTGAACAGCCGCCGTGAACAAGCCGATGGCGACTGCACAGGCCAGGAGAGCGTGAAAACGAAACCTGTGAAAGGGAGAGATGAGGAGTGTGCTCAGGAATACGAGACCGGCGGCCAATGCCGGTATCGCCAGCACGCCGCGCGAAATCGGATACAGATGAGCTACGACAATTCCAAGTGCCAGCGCTAAGGCCGGGAGCAGTAAGGGCTCGCGTTTCATAGAAGGAAAAGGGCGAAAGTACTGCACCCGCCCTCTTCCGTAGTGGCTACATCGGGATACTGCTCTCCTGAGCGGATATTACCGGCGGCCCATCGACATCGCGCAAAATTTACTTGACAGTAGATGAAGGAACTCTCATACTGTGTTTAGAATTTGTTGGTTCTGTTAGGTTTGCTGTTCCGGCGATTAGTGCAGCTTATCTAGTTGGTTTTGCTTTCGACTCGTTCTCCGATATTCGCTAAGACTTCTCCTCCAACCCAAACTATCTGGGGCTGATCTCCTCCGGTCAGCCCCTTTTTCTTTTTACCTGATCAAAATTGTCCCGTATTGGGTCTACCCCGTTAGGAGTAATCCTTAACCTATGTTACGTATCATTCTGATCATCTTTTTATTCCTTTTGCTGATCGGTTCTCTTCCGGTCTACCCCTACAGCACGGGTTGGGGATACTATCCAAGCGGCGGGGCTATCTTATTGATTATTCTCGTCATAGTTCTGCTGCGTCGCTGACGTTCGCAACAGAAACCGGCGCAACGCCGCCACCTGCTCCCGCATATATTGGGACGCACCGACCCTGAAATGCTCCTGTTGGATTTTGATGATCTCAGGCGCATGTTCCGTATGGTTTCGGACATCTAGTGTCGATATAGCTGCTAGTGGCATTCGATCCAGCTTCACCGTTCAGCCGAAAGATTTTGGTAGCTCAGTCGCTGCAGAAGGCGACTCTGGGCTCAGCGGCTAAGTTTTGCTTCGTTTTTGGCAAAGTTCGTGCGGCCTACCCCGAGGAAACGGCTCATTTCCTCATCACCTACGTTGCTGAAAAGGGTCCGGACGAGATCTCCAAGAAGGTCGTTCCCTGGCTCTGCAGCCAAGGGCGGTATTTGGCTCAGCTCCTCGATCCTGCACTGCTGCCGGTGGAGAGGGCGAAAGTTGCCCTCGAAACCTTCCGTGTCTCGGACGAACAGTTCTCACCGCGGTTTTCCCAGCTTCTCTCTCCTGAAAATCGCGAGGTGAACTCGGCGATGCTCCAACGCGCTTTGGAACTCCTCGCCGGTCTTCGGACGTACGAAAGCTTTGTGCCTCATCTTCAGGTGCTTGCGAAGCACTCGGACCCTTATGTGCGCTCGAAGGCGGTTAAGGTGCTCTGCCGGATCAGGCCCAACAAATCGCTGGTCGAGCGCCACATCCAGTGCGACGATCCCCGCGTACGAGCCAATGCGCTTGAAGCGCTTTGGCACATCAATACCGATGAGGCGAAATCGCTGTTTGAGGGGTCGTTGGTCGATCCCGACCACCGCGTTGTCTTGAACGCCGTCGTGGGTCTGTACTTCCTGAACGATCCCAAGGCGGTCGAATTACTGATGGAACTCGCCGAACATCCCTCCGTCCGTTTCCGCCGTGCAACGGTTTGGGCGCTGGGCCTGCTGGCCGATCCGAGGACTCGCCCGGCGTTAGAAAAATTGCTTTCCGACCCTTCTCCGCTGATCCGGGCTAATGCCCGGCGAGCCTTCGCGAAACTGCCGCCGGAAGCTGTTGCCGAGCCCGAAATGCAAGCGAACGTTCAAACTCTGGAAGTTGCCTTGGCGGCTACCGAAATGCCTACGACAGCCGATGCAGAGGAGCTATTTCACGAGGGCCCGGCTCCGGATCACACCCGCTTCGAGACGCCGGCATTCAAGCTGCTGTAACGGGGGACTCTCTTCACCCCACCAAGGTCGGGCGACTATGGGCCGTGTGGCCCGGGCTGACCGACGTTGTAAACCCGTGTATCCGACTTTTGTCCCTAATCGGCCGACTGTCGCTCTTTGTTGGCAGTACAGATTGCAACAAGACGCGGAGAGTGTGACAGCTTCTTCGCCAGTTTCTCAACGTTAAACCGCCCGTCAAGAATCCAGTAGCCCGTGTCACAGAGCTTCTCGGTATAAGGAATGAGAGTGGATGACACCTCCTCTTTAAGCCATTCGTTGATCAGCCGTTCCGCTTCGTGAATTGTCACTTAATGACTTTGTTAGCAATCGTACTTCCAGTCATCTGAAAGACGCGAGGCCCATTGATTACAGCGGAATAGTAGGAGCGCAAGATACAGGACTTACGGCGAGATTAGAACTGAATGAACGATTGTGAAGCCGAAGGCTGTCCAGTAAGCAACTTTTACTTTCCTTGCACCCGTGGGCGGGCCCCGGTGTCGCATTCGGTCCGACAATCTACGCTCAGGGGAACAGGCACCTGGAGCATTTCCTCTGACCTTGTCTCTGGGGCAGCAATCGACATTTCAATACACTTTGGCCGATCTGGCATCCTTCTCAGCGCCATTGCAAAGGCAGGGCAACATTTTCGTCAGTCAGGGTTTTACCACCTGGAGCTTTCTTCCCCGGCGTTAGCACTCGAATTCCGTTCTCTACTCACGGAGCGACGGGCAAGGTCAATTGTGGCGGGACCGATCAGCCAACCAGGTACGCCAGGCTATTGCCGCGACGCCGGAACCGGCGACTTTCCTGCTAGCTGCTCCTCCCTTAGCGGGGTTTTGGTTTCTGCGCAGGAAGAAAGCGGCTTAGAAAAACCGCGTCCTTTTGGAAAACCTGGCCAAAGGCGTACTGGGGGCGATTCCGAATACCACCTACAGACTCTACTGCTAGGGAGTTCGCGTTGAAGATTAGCAGCCGTGATCTTTCCTATGCGCGAGTAATGCATCTTGGGCGTGCTGAGCATCCATCCGGGCATTCTCAACGTCTAGCCTTTTGCGCCGGTACGCCAGAGAAGACAGAGCGCTTATCTGCGTGGCTAGCTCGGTAGCCACCTTCCCGTAATTGCTCGCAGCCTTGGCCAGGACGTCTAGCAGGCGCCCACGCTCCGTGCAGAACCGCAAGTGCGCGGTTGAGATCAAGCCTGAAGTTTAGAACAGACGCTAAGAGATTGACATTCAGGAAGTTTGCCAGGTCTGGGGAGTTGCGCCAGGAGACTCAATGAGAGAAGATCGATCGCTCGCGGAGTGCTGTCTCTAGTACCAACAGTGATTTTCATTACGAAGAAGTTCTGGGATGACATCTCTTTTCGGGTTACTGTGAAGACGCATCGCGACATGTAGGATTAAGCTCAACTCTGGTGCACCACGACTGAGCGCAATCCGGGGGTCAGCCAAGCGTTTTCCCAGGCCAGGATGAACGGCTACAGTGCTGACCCTTACTCTGCAATGGAAGTCTCCGTAAGTTGACTGCTTGCCGGAAGCGCACGAACGCAGCGCCAGGAGCTATTCGCACTTGTCCGTACTGGATATGGCGATTCTGATTTGGTGTACGGTGGGCGATTAGAAACTTTGAACCACCTCAGGAGCCTTTTTCTGGCAACAATCCAGAACCAGACCGGAATCTTAGCAACGCACAGCCGCCGCACCCTCAACCGGGAAGTCTGCCGCGAAGTCCTGCCGCAAGATCTAAGCGACTCCGGCCCGACTGTTTGTGACTGGGAGCTCTAGTCCGCCCCGCGAACGGATTCCAGAAGCTCCCGGCTCCGCTGAAGTGCATCTCTGCTTCTCTCGATCAGAAGAAGGGACCGCTTGCACATTGCAGTGCTTTTCTCTACAGATTCCAGGGCACGCAGGTAAGCCGCCGCGATAGTCTTGTTTTGCTCAGGCAAGACCCGGGGGGGGGGAGGCGAACTCACACATGAAATTCCATCTTCCATAGGCCAAGCGTAATCCAATATCTGCCGTTGTGTTTAGTCGGGGTTTCGCCTACGCAAAAGAACTGGGCATGGCACGCTTTTCATCGTTTCATAAGCGTGCTTACATTGAGAGGATCGCGATGTGCGCCGTTCCGGCTGTGGTGGTTCATCTACTCGAACGGATCGAACTGAGCTTGTTCGGCTTCACCTATCAGCCGATCCTGGCTTGGGCGTCAGAGTGACCTGCTCCCCTTAGGTCGACCGAAGTGGTTTATGATTTCGGACGAAGGAAGGGAGAAAAGGGATGCCGAAAGTAGGGATACGGAAGCACAGATGATTGGCGCCTTGCAGCAGGTGGAAACGGGGCGGAGCGCAGCCGATGTGGGACGGGAGATCGGGGTAAGCGCTCACACGATCTACGCATGGAAGGCAAAATATGGCGGCATGGATGTCAGCGAAGCGCAAGAAGCCAAGCAACTGCGCGAGGAAAACGCGCGGCTGAAGAAGATGTTGGCGGATGTGCTGCTCGACAAAGACATGCTGCAGTCAGTCATACGAAAAAATCGTGGATACAAGCCTGGGAAGCCAGCGAGTAACGCGCGTGTTGGATGGCATTATTAAGCAACGTGGGCGGCCACTCGCTATACGGTCAGACAATGGGAGCGAACTAACCTCGCGTCACTTCCTGGCTTGGTCGATTGAGAACAAGGTGGATCTCATCCACATTCAGCCAGGCAAGCCAGTCCAGAATGCGTATGTGGAAGGCTTTAACGGGCGGGGCGGTTGCGAGACGAGTGTTTGAATGCGAGTTGGTTCTGGAACCTATTCGATGCGCGCAGGAAGATCGAGTTGTGGCGTAACGACTACAACCGCCAGCGGCCGCATTCCAGCTTGGGCTATCGAACGCCAGAGGATTTGCGCGTGTGATCGCCCCTTCGCCTTCTGTATCTTTCGATAGCACTCCGCTGGACGCGCCTCAAGGCCAAGCCCTACGGGCGGCTTCGCCGGCCTTGACCCGAGCCCAGCTACGCGCTCAGACGTTCTACCAAGAAGGCGAAGCGGCTTTGCTAAGTGGCGGTGAACTGGGTTGAGTTAGTGGGCGATTTCTGGGGGCAGATCACTTCCTTTAAGTCGATGATTCAAAAAATCGATAGCCGACTCTCCCGCCTGGTGACTGAAACAGCGAACGATTTCATCGCCCGTCCCTAGCTCCCGAAATCACCTTGTCGCCCTCGAACCGGGGTCTTCGCGGCGGTATCCCGCCAGTTCCGCAACAAGAAGAGCGAGCAAGTAGACGAGGCACGCAAAAACGAGGCATCCTCCATATACATAGGTAATCAGGGCGGTGTATATGCGATCCGGCATCAGGGGATCTATCGACCGCTCCTGGCTTGAGCGTTAGGGCTTTAGGGCTCAGGCACCATCGCTCGCGGCACGCCCGTCTAGCATCTCCCTGATCTTTCTTCGCAGTGCTTCGTAGCGAACCGGCTTAACGAAGGCAAAGTCATGGCTTTCCGCTGCTACCGGGAAATCCTTTTCGTGGTGGGCGGACACAATGATCACCTTAATGTCCGGTCGCGCAACCTTTATCGCGCGTGAGAGTTCGTGTCCATCCATTTTGGGCATTCGGACATTAGTGACTAGCAACTGGATGGCTCCGTCGTAGTCGTTTGCACGCCCTAACGCCTCGTGTCCGTCGGAAGCTTCCAGAAGGCAATACCCGTCACGAGACAACTCCCGGCACATCGCGTAACGCACAATGGCGTCATCCTCTGCGATCAAGATGCAGTTCCGGGTAGGATCCATCATCCTTGGACCGCAGCCGGATTCGAAATGAGTCCTAAATAGTGGTTACGTAAAGCTACGGGTCAACTTGGCTGATCCCGGATGAATAAAATTCTCAATTTTCAACCCGACCCACTACCAACATTGCCCAGGAGTTGACAGAGGCTAGTACTCCCTTCTACACTTAAAAAGTTTGGCGAGTTGATTCTTCGGCCTCCGTGCTACCGTGCCTGCTCGCAGGCATCCGGCCGGAAGTCGGGTCCCGCTGCTGATCCAGCAAGCTGCTCCTGAAAGGGACGGTGACGCTGGTTTTTGGCATGGACCATAGCCCCGAAGCAGTTACCCTCGCGGTTCAAGGCTGGTGAAAACGCTATATCAGCCTTCTGGCAGTATTCGATCGCAGCCGAGATGTTTTTCGTGCCTGCGCTGTAGGCCCGATTGGGCGCACCAAGTTTAGTTTGCTTGTGAGAGGCGGTTCTGTGTGCCGTCTTGACCAGGCGGATGCAGTTCCGAGTTACCAGATTTAAGGATATTTGTGCCGACCTTTAACCAACTTGTGCGAAAGGGGCGGAAGCCCACGCGATACAAGACTGCAAGTCCCGCGCTGCAGGCCTGTCCGCAGCGTCGCGGTGTTTGCACCCGTGTTTACACCACAACGCCTAAGAAGCCGAATTCGGCCTTACGGAAAGTGGCTCGCGTGCGCCTTACGAACGGAATCGAAGTGACCACCTATATTCCTGGTGTCGGTCACAACCTCCAGGAGCACTCGATCGTGCTGATCCGTGGCGGCCGTGTGAAGGATCTGCCCGGTGTTCGCTACCACGTGGTTCGAGGAACCCTCGACACCGCCGGTGTGGCGAATCGCAAGCAGAGCCGTTCGAAGTACGGTGCCAAACGTCCGAAGGGCGGTGCCGCGGCGGCTGCTCCCACCAAGGGAAAGAAGTAAGGAGATTCGATGCCACGTAGACGACGGCCAGAACCCAGGGAAGTAGTTGCTGATCCCTTATTCAACTCGACGCTCGTTGAGAAGTTCGTCAACTCCATGATGTGGGACGGCAAGAAGACCACATCGCAGAAAATCTTCTACCGGGCGATGGACATCCTTCGGGAGCGTTCCGGTGACGATCCTCTGAAGGCCTTCAAGAAGGCCGTTGAGAATGCCAAGCCGCTGCTTGAGGTGAAAACCCGGCGCGTGGGCGGCGCGAACTATCAGGTTCCCGTTGAAGTTGCCCAGAATCGCCGGACCAGTCTCGCACTGCGCTGGCTCATTGGAAATGCCCGGTCGCGTCCTGATAAGAGCATGGCCGAGAAGTTGGCAAATGAGCTGAATGATGCCTCCAACATGCGTGGGGGCGCTGTGAAGAAGAAAGATGATGTGCACCGGATGGCTGAAGCCAACAAGGCATTCGCGCACTATCGCTGGTAGCCCTAGTTAAGTTCCAATCTGTATGCCTCGTACCGTACCCCTCGACAAAATGCGCAACATCGGCATCATGGCCCACATTGATGCCGGTAAAACCACCACGACCGAACGAATTCTGTACTACACCGGCCGTACGCACAAGATCGGTGAAGTGCATGAGGGAACCGCGACCATGGACTGGATGGCCCAGGAGCAGGAGCGTGGCATCACGATCACCTCTGCTGCGACCACCTGTCAATGGAACGACATCACCATCAACATCATTGACACTCCCGGCCACGTCGACTTCACGGCTGAGGTCGAGCGCAGCCTGCGCGTGCTGGATGGTGCCTGCGCGGTATTCGATGCGGTTGCCGGTGTGCAGCCCCAGTCCGAGACGGTATGGCGTCAGGCTGACAAGTATCACGTTCCGCGTATCTGTTTCATCAACAAGATGGACCGCGTTGGCGCGGACTTCTTTCGCTCGGTCGAGACCATTGTCGATCGCCTGAGCGCCCGCCCGGTGCCGATTCAGCTCCCGGTCGGTGCGGAAGATCAGTTCAAAGGCATTGTCGATCTGGTCACGATGAAGGCTCGCATCTGGCGTGACGAAACGCTGGGCGCGAAGTACGACGACGTGGAAATTCCGGCCGATCTCGTCGAGAAGGCAAAAGAGTATCGCGAGAAGCTGATCGAGGCGGTCTCGGAATCGGACGATGTGCTGTTCGAGAAGTTCGTCGAAGGCCAGGCGATTACCGAGAAGGAATTGGTTGCGGGTATCCGCAAAGCAACCATCGCCCAGAAGATCTTCCCGGTCATCTGTGGCTCGTCGTTCAAAAACAAGGGTGTTCAGAATCTGCTCGATTCTGTTTGCGCTTATCTCCCATCGCCGCTCGATGTTCCCCCGATGAAGGGTGTGAGCATCGACGATCCGAATGTGGCGGTGGAGCGTCCCCCATCAGATGCAGCGCCCTTTTCCGCGCTGGTGTTCAAGATCATGACTGATCCGTTCGTCGGTCAGCTCTGCTTCATCCGCGTCTATTCGGGCATGCTGAACGCGGGTGAGTCGATCTACAACGTCAGCAAAGGCAAACGCGAGCGCGTCGGTCGTCTGGTCAAGATGCACGCCAACAAGCGGGAAGAGATCTCGGAAGTTCTCGCGGGCGATATCTGTGCGGCGGTCGGCCTCAAGCAGGTAGTCACAGGGGACACAATCTGTGACGAAGACAATCCGGTTCTCCTCGAATCGATCGACTTCCCAGCCCCGGTTATTCAGTTAGCAATCGAACCGAAGACGAAGGCTGACCAGGAAAAACTCGGCGTCGCCATCCATAAGCTTGCAACAGAAGATCCAACTCTGCACGTCACGACAGATCCTGAAACGGGTCAAACGATCCTGGCGGGTATGGGCGAGTTGCACCTTGAGATCATCGTCGATCGCATGCAGCGCGAGTTCAACGTCGGCGCAAACGTTGGCAAGCCGCAGGTCGCGTATCGCGAAACGATCCGGCAGACGGCCGAAGCGGATTATACGCACAAGAAGCAGACCGGTGGTAGCGGTCAATATGCGCGCGTGAAGCTGCGCGTCGAGCCGAATCCGGAGAAGGATTTCGAGTTCAAGAACGCGGTCACGGGCGGCAACATTCCGAAGGAATTCATCCCTGCGATCGAAAAGGGTGTTGCCGAGGCGCTCGAAGGCGGTATCCTGGCCGGCTTCCCGTTGAACAACATCAAAGTCACGGTATTCGACGGCGCTTATCACGAAGTCGACTCTTCGGAAATGGCCTTCAAGATCTGCGGGTCCATCTGCTTCAAGGAAGCGGCGGGCAAGGCAAAGCCGGTGCTTCTTGAGCCGGTGATGCGCGTGGAAGTCACGGTTCCCGAAGACTACATGGGTTCGGTGAACGGCGATCTGATCTCGCGCCGCGGCCGGCTCGAAGGAACGGAAATTGCCGGCGGAACTCACATCATCAAGTCGATGGTGCCGCTGTCGGAAATGTTCGGCTATGCCACGGAGCTGCGTTCGCGTACGCAGGGCCGCGGAAGTTTCACCATGCACTTCGGTCAGTACGAAGAGGTGCCGCGCAATCTGGCTGAAGAAATCATTAACCGCAATAAGGGCGGAGTCGCAACGAGGTAAGGAAGGGATTTGACGAATGGCGAAAGAGAAATTTGACCGCAGTAAGCCGCACGTAAATATTGGGACGATCGGGCATATCGATCACGGTAAGACGACGTTGACGGCGGCAATCACGAAGACGCTGTCGAAGCACAATCCGAAGAACAAGTTCCGGAGTTTCGATTCGATCGACAATGCGCCGGAAGAGAAGGCGCGCGGAATCACGATCGCGGTAGCGCACGTGGAGTATGAGACGGCGAACCGTCACTATGCGCACGTGGATTGTCCGGGACACGCGGACTACATCAAGAACATGATCACGGGCGCGGCGCAGATGGATGGCGCGATTCTCGTGGTGGCGGCGACGGACGGACCGATGCCGCAGACGCGGGAGCACATTCTGCTCGCCCGGCAGGTCGGCGTGCCGTACATCGTGGTGGCCTTGAACAAGGTCGACATGGTGGACGATCCGGAGTTGCTCGAGCTGGTCGAACTCGAAGTGCGCGAGCTGTTGTCGAGCTATCAGTTCCCGGGCGACGACATTCCGGTTGTGAAGGTCAGCGCGCTGGGCGCGTTGAACGGCGAAGCGAAGTGGGAAGCGTCGGTCGACGAGTTGATGGCGAGGGTGGACGAGTACATTCCGCTGCCCGAGCGCGCCATCGACAAGCCGTTCCTGATGCCGATCGAAGACATCTTCTCCATTCAGGGCCGCGGCACGGTGGTCACGGGCCGTATCGAGAAGGGGATCTGCAAGGTCGGCGAGGAAATGGAAATCGTCGGATTTGCGGATACGCGCAAGACGGTTGTGACCGGCGTTGAAATGTTCAAGAAGCTGCTCGACGAAGGCCGGGCGGGCGACAACGTGGGATTGCTCCTGCGCGGTATTGAAAAGAACGACGTCGAGCGCGGCCAGGTGCTGGCGAAGCCGGGCACGATCAAGGGTTACAAGAAGTTCAAGGGCGAAGTCTACGTGCTCTCGAAGGAAGAGGGCGGACGGCACACACCGTTCTTCAATGGCTATCGGCCGCAGTTCTACTTCCGGACCACGGACGTGACGGGTGTCGCGAAGCTGCCGGAAGGCATGGAAATGGTGATGCCGGGCGATAACGTCTCGATTGAAGTCGAGCTGATTACGCCGGTCGCTATGGACAAGGGACTGCGCTTCGCCATTCGCGAAGGCGGCAGAACCGTCGGCGCAGGTACTGTCACGGAGATCGTGAGCTAGTTATAACAACGGGCAGGCGCCGCTCATTGGGGGCGGCGCCAAAACTGAAGAAAGCACGATGAACAAAGAACGCATCCGCATTCGATTAAAGGCTTACGACCACCGCATTCTCGATCAGTCGACCGGCGATATCGTCGATACGGCAAAGAGAACCGGTGCCAGCGTGGCGGGGCCCATCCCACTGCCTACGCTCAAGAACCGCTACACCGTGTTGCGGTCGCCTCACGTCGATAAGAAGTCACGAGAACAGTTTGAGATTCGGACTCACAAGCGCTTGCTCGACATTCTCGAGCCGACGCAAGACACAGTAGATGCGTTGATGAAGCTTGATCTTCCGGCGGGTGTGGACGTCGAGATCAAAGCATTCGGGAAGAAGTAGCGGCAGCAGCACGCGAGGAAAGTAAGGCCAGGTTATTAGGGTATGAGTCCAGGAATTCTCGGCAAAAAGATTGGCATGACGCAGGTGTTCAACGCGGACGGGCAGGTAGTGCCGGTAACGTTGGTCAAGGTTGGCCCTTGTGTGGTTACCCAGCGTAAAACGCCGACCAATGACGGTTACGACGCGGTGCAGTTAGGATTGCTCGAGTATGCCAAGAAGCCGAACAAGCCAATGGCCGCGCACTTGGCAAAGTCTGGCGCAGAGGGTGTGCGGTTCCTGCGTGAGTTTCGCCTCACGCCGGGCTCGGACGACCTGAAGCAGGGCGATCGCATTCTGGCAGAAGCCTTCAAGCCGAAAGACGTTGTGGATGTGATCGGAACCAGCAAGGGCCGCGGTTTTGCGGGTCTTGTGAAGCGGCATCACTTCCGTGGCGGCCCGGCCAGTCACGGTTCGATGTTCCACCGCGCTGCCGGATCGATCGGAGCTTCGAGCTTTCCGTCGCGCGTGTTCCCCGGCATGAAAATGGCGGGCCGCATGGGAACCCAGCAGGTCACGATCCGGAACCTCGAAATCGTCAGTGTCGACACGGACGACAACGTGATTGCTGTTAAGGGTGCCATCCCGGGACCCAATGGTGGATATGTAACGGTGAGGCGGGCTAAGCGCTAGCTTTCGCCAGCCGCCTCAGGAATAAAACGATGCCAAGCGTAAATGTAATCGATCTGAATAACGCGACTGTGGGTTCCATTGAACTCGCGGACGCGGTATTTGGCGCAGAAATCAACGAAGCGCTGTTGTACGAGGCAGTGCGCCAGTACACCGCTTCGCAAAGATCTGGTACCGCGGCCACCAAAACGCGTCACGAAGTATCCGGCTCCGGAAAGAAACTCTGGAAGCAGAAGGGTACCGGCCGCGCCCGTATGGGTTCCATCCGGTCGCCTCTCTGGCGTCATGGCGGTACGGTGCACGGTCCGCAACCCAAAAACTACGCCTATAAGCTGCCTCGCAAGATGCTGCTTGGTGCGCTGCGTTCCGCGCTTTCGGCCAAAGTTCGCGACGGCGAGTTGCGAGTGGTCCGGGCGTTCGAACTGGCTGATGCCAAAACGAAGAATATGGCCGGCATCCTGGGAGCGCTCGAGGCAAAGAACACGGTGTTGCTCGTCGAATCCGGCGAAAATGCCAATCTGGCCCGGGCTTCGCGGAATCTGCCGGGCGTGAAGCTGGTACCGACGAAAGACGTCAGCGTCTACGACCTGTTGAAGTATCAGGAAGTGCTGCTGAGTGAATCAGCGGCCCGGAAGTTGTCGGAGGCCCTAGCCTAATGAACGTTTACGATGTCATTCGCAAGCCGTTGATCACGGAAAAAGGTCACGCCAAGCGTGAAGCGGAACGCACCCTGACCTTTGAAGTGCATCCGGACGCGAACAAGATTGAGATCAAGCAAGCGGTCGAAACCGTATTCAAGGTGAAAGTAGCGGACGTGCGCACGAGCAACTACGAAGGCAAGCTGCGCCGCCGCGGTCGTTTCACCGGATACGCTTCGGACTGGAAAAAGGCTTACGTACGGCTGCAGGAAGGCCAAAAAATTCCTGAGTACGCGGATATTTAAGGGAAAGCGAACACGCCATGCCGATTAAAAGTTTTCGACCAACAACGCCAACGCGGCGCTTTCAAACCTATCTCACCCGCGACGATGTCACAAAGGACCGGCCGGAAAAGTCCCTGGTTGAGGGGAAAAAGAGAACCGGCGGCCGCACGGCGAACGGGCGGACTTCCAGCCGCTTTATTGGCGGCGGAGCGAAGCAGGCTTACCGCCTGATCGACTTCAAGCGCGACAAACTCGGCGTCGTTGCCAAGGTTGCCGCGATCGAATACGATCCGAACCGCTCGGCACGCATCGCGCTGCTGCACTACACGGATGGCGAGAAGCGCTACATTATCTCCCCCATCGGGCTCGAAGTCGGCCGAACGGTGAGTTCGGGACCGAATGCGGACATCCTGGTCGGGAATGCGCTGCCGCTCAAGAATATTCCGGCAGGTACGGTCGTTCACAACATCGAGTTGAAGCCCGGAAAGGGCGGCCAGATGGCGCGCTCGGCCGGCGCGCAGGCCCAGTTGATCTCGAAAGAAGGCGATATCGCCCTTCTCAAGCTGCCTTCGGGTGAGACCCGGCGTGTGCTGATCGATTGCATGGCGACGGTCGGGCAAGTCGGTAACGTTGAGCACGAGAACGTGTCGCTCGGTAAGGCAGGGCGAACCCGCTGGCTCGGCAAACGGCCTCACAATCGCGGCGTTTCGATGAACCCGGTCGACCATCCGCACGGTGGTGGTGAAGGAAAAACCTCAGGCGGCCGGCACCCGGTTACTCCGTGGGGTCAACCGACGCGCGGGTACAAGACAAGAAACAACAAGCGTACCGATCGCTGGATTGTGACCCGAAAGTCCAAGAAGCGATAAGGGCGAAAAGGAATCTGAGATGAGTCGATCGCTGAAAAAGGGTCCTTTTACGGACGACTACCTGATCAAGAAGGTAGAAGCACTGGTTGCGAAGAGTCAGAAGACCGTCGTGCGCACCTGGTCGCGCCGGTCCACGATCGTGCCGGAATTTATCGGTCAAACGCTCGCTGTCCACAACGGAAAGAAGTTCATTCCCGTTTATGTCACCGAGAACATGGTGGGCCACAAGCTGGGCGAATTCTCTCCGACACGGACCTTTAAAGGTCACGCTGCCAAATCAAACGAAAAGGCGGCGCGGTAATTGGCCATGGCAGACCAAAAGGTAGTTCTCTCGAAGTGCGAAGCGCGCTACGTGCGCATTTCGCCGCAGAAGGCTCGCCTCGTCGTCGACATGATCCGTGGCCAGCAAGCGGGCGACGCCATCAACATGCTGGGCGCCGTGAACAAGCGCATTGCTCCGGCAGTAGAGAAGGTGCTTCGCTCCGCCATTGCGAATGCGGAGAGCAAGAGCCAGGAAGTCGACGTGGACCGGCTGTTCGTCACGGAAGCCTACGTAAATGAAGGCCCCCGGCAGAAACGGATCCGGCCGGCACCTATGGGCCGTGCCTACCGGTATCAGCGCCGGACTTCTCACATCGTGGTCAAGCTGGGCGAGCGCGCAGCGGCGGAAGAGGAATAAAGATGGGTCAGAAAGTTCATCCGTACGGGTTTCGGCTCGGCGTCACAAAAACCTGGCGGTCGCGCTGGTTCGCGAAGCAGGATTATTCGAAGCTTCTCCACGAAGATCTCGAGCTGAAAGAGTCGCTCCTCGCCCGGTTGAAAGCAGCCGGCGTGAGTTCGATCGAAGTAGACCGCCCCGGTAACAAGCTGCGGATCACCATTCGCACCTCCCGCCCCGGCATCATCATCGGCCGCAAGGGCGCGGAAATCGAAAAGCTCAAGGGCGATCTCGCAAAGAAAACCAAGCGCGAAGTTTTTATCGATATTCAGGAAGTTCACCGACCGGAGCTCGACGCGCAGCTCGTGTCGGAGTCGATTGCTCTGCAGCTTGAAAAGCGCGTGGCATTTCGCCGCGCGATGCGTAAGAGTGTCGATTCGGCGCTCCGCTTCGGCTGCAAGGGCATTAAAGTTCGCGTCTCCGGGCGTCTGAACGGTGCCGAAATCGCTCGTAGCGAATGGTACTTGCAGGGCCAGTTGCCGCTGCACACGCTGCGCGCTGACATTGATTACGGTTTCAGCCAGGCCTATACGACCTATGGCGTGATCGGAATCAAGGTCTGGATCTATAAGGGCGAAGTGATCGAGGCTGGTAACCGCAGCCGGAACACGCTTCGGAATGAAGGTGAGCCACGCCGCCGCCGCCGCGACGATCGTCCGGATCGTGGCGACCGTGGGGGCGACCGTGGTGGTGAACGGGGCGACCGTCGTCCGATGCAGCAGGCTCCCGGCTCCTGAAGCGACTGGACCTGTGATGCAGCAGGCCCCGGGTGAGTTGCCGAAGCCCGCGGCGTCCGCACCGGTTCTGCCGCCGCTCTCGGCTCCCACTGTTCCGTCCTGGAAACAGGAAGGGGCAGCGCGGCCTCCCGCTGGCGAGAATACCGGATCCGAGGAAGGAAAACCCAACGAGTAGGCGGCCGGCTTACTAGGGAAGGAACAGTAACGCTATGTTGATGCCAAAGAAGGTCAAATTCCGAAAGCAGCAGCGCGGCCGCATGACCGGTAAGGCGTGGCGCGGCTCGTCGCTTTCGTTTGGAGAGTTTGGACTGAAGGCGCTCGAGTGCGGCTGGGTTACAAACCGCCAGATCGAAGCCGCCCGAATTGCAATGACGCGCTTCATCAAGCGCGGCGGCAAAGTCTGGATCCGTGTGTTCCCGGACAAGCCGATCACAAAGAAACCGCCAGAAACCCGTATGGGAAAAGGCAAGGGTGCGCCTGAGGCTTGGGTGGCCGTGGTGAAACCCGGCAAGATGCTTTTCGAGATGGAAGGTGTCCCGGTATCCGTCGCGACCGAAGCCATGCGGCTTGCATCCATGAAGTTGTCGGTTCCGACCAAATTCGTCGCCCGCAACGTACCGCCGGAAGCGGCGAAAGTCGAATAGGTTGGCATAGTCATGAAAGCAGAGAAGATCAGAGCCCTGGATGCAACGGAAGTGCAGCGCCAGGAGCAGGACGCCCAGGAGCAACTGTTTCGTTTCCGGTTTCAGATGGGAATGGGGCAATCCGAGGGCCTGAAGCGGTACCGGATCCTGCGGAAGGATCGGGCCCGGATGTTGACAGTTCTGAACGAGAAGCGGGCCAACGGGGAAGTACCGCAGGCAGTAGCGCCTGCCGCGGCTAAAACCGCGGTTAAGACAAAAGCAGGGAAAAAGAGCAAGTAGGCAGCGAAGTTAAACATGGCGGCGACGACAGAAACAACCAAGAACGAAGCGCACAAGAACGAGAAGATCGGCGAGGTGATCTCTACCAAGATGGCCAAGACGATCGTGGTGGAAGTAACGCGCCGTGTGCCGCATCCGGTCTACAAGCGAATCGTGCAGAAGCGCAAGAAGTTCTACGCCCACGACGAGCAGGGGACAGCGAAGACCGGCGACATCGTCCGGATCATCGAGTGCCGCCCTTTGAGCCGTCTGAAGCGCTGGGAACTCGGAACGGTTCTGCGGCAGGCGGTTCAGGTTGGTGTCGAGCATCCTGCTTTGAAGGAAAGCGCCGACACCCGCGTGAAGCAAACGTTGAAAAAGAAGAAGTAGTTCGGCAGGTTGCCCGAAGCTGTGAGATCGCGACCGGTCTCGCCGGGCAGCCGCTGAGCCAAGGTTTTAGGGAGAAACGTCATGATTGGGATGCGAACCATGTTGGAGGTCGCCGATAACAGCGGCGCGCGCAAGTTGCAGTGCATCTTGCCCCGCGGCGGCGACCTCGGGCTTCGCGCAGGCTTAGGCGATATCATCACCGCCAGCGTCAAGGAGGCTGCTCCTGACTCAGCCATCAAGAAGGGGAAGGTGGTCCGTTGCGTGGTCGTCCGGATGCGGAAAGAGACGCGGCGCAAAGACGGCACCTATATCCGGTTTGATTCGAATGCCGCGGTGCTCATCAACGAAGTCGGCGAGCCCGTGGGTACGCGCGTCTTTGGACCGGTTGCGCGTGAACTTCGCGATAAGCGCTTCATGAAGATTGTGTCGCTTGCTCCGGAGGTTCTCTAGTTATGCCCAAGATTGCTTACAAGCGCAGACAGGAGCGCGGCGAGGCCGAACCCGTCCGTATCAAGCTGCGGAAGGACGACCTGGTCCGGGTCATCGCCGGGCGCGATAAGGGAAAGACCGGCAAAATTCTGGAAGTTCACCGGCAAACAGGCCGGGTGACGGTCGAAGGTGTGATGGTAGTGAAGCGCCACACCAAGCCGAATCCCTCGAAGCAGATCAAGGGCGGCGTGGCGGAAAAGCCGATGCCTATTCACGTCTCGAATGTCATGATGTTGACTCCGGGCGGAGTGCCCACCCGGATCGGCTACAAAACGGAGACCCTGGGCAGCGATGTCCGCCGGGTCCGTATCGCTCGCAAGGGCGGAGAAGTTCTGGATAAGAAGTAGGGCGCTGAAAGAGAACTAGAGGCCGTTTGGAATCGGCCGGGAATACAGGAATGGCACAGAAAACGGATAACAACGCGGGCGGCGGCGACAAGAAAGCCAAGGGCGCAAAGCCCGCCGGCAAGGGCCGCGAAAACGTCGGCTCGGGAGCAGAAACCCGGCCTGCTGAAGGCCGTCCGAAGAGCGGCGGCGGTCAGGCCCGGCTGCGCGAACACTACAAAAAGAACGTGGTCCCGGCACTCGGGAAAGACTTCAACTACAAGAACCCGATGGCGGTTCCAAAAATCGAGAAGGTTGCGATCAACATTGGTCTGGGCGAGGCAACCGGCAACAGCAAGCTGATGGACAGCGCAGTCAGCGAACTGAGCGCCATCGCGGGGCAGAAGGTCGTTGTCACGCGTGCAAAGAAGTCGATCGCGGCGTTCAAGCTGCGCGAAGGTATGGCGATCGGCTGCATGGTGACGCTGCGCGGCGATCGTATGTTCGAGTTTCTGGATCGCTTGATGAACGTTGCGTTGCCGCGCGTTCGCGACTTCCGGGGTGTTTCGCCGAAGTCCTTCGATGGACGGGGCAACTATACGTTAGGCTTAAAAGACCAACTGATTTTCCCCGAGATCGATTACAACAAGGTCGACAAAACCAAGGGGATGAATATCAGCATCACCACCACCGCGAAGACGGACGCAGAAGGTCTCGCACTCCTCCGGCATATGGGTATGCCGTTTCGTCAGTAAGGATTTGAATGGCAACAACTGCAAAGATCGCTAAGGAAGTAAAAAAGCTGGCCGAGATCGATCGCGCCAAGGCGAGCGGAGTCCCGGTGAAGTTCCCGACCCGGCTGCGTAACCGCTGCAAGAACTGCGGCCGTCCGCGCGGGTTTCTCCGCAAGTTTTCTCTTTGCCGCATTTGTTTTCGCAAGTTCGCCCTTGCCGGGGAAGTCCCGGGCGTCACAAAGGCAAGCTGGTAACCAAGAAGCCCGAGCCGGGAAGGGAATACCCTTCCCAAAAATCAGACACAATGAAAGGTGCTGAAAAGAAGTAATGACAGCAGACCCCATTGCCGACATGCTGACTCGCGTCAGGAACGCACTTATTGCGCGCCACGCGAAAGTCGACGTACCGGCTTCGAGATTGAAGAATGAAATTGCCCGCATTCTCCGGGAAGAGGGCTACATCCTCAATTACAAGCTGACCGAAGAAGGTTCGAAGAAGTTCATTCGCTTGTACTTGAAGTACATGCCCTCCAACCTTCCGGTCATTTCGCGGATCGAACGCGTTTCGAGGCCCGGGTGCCGCGTGTACGTCGGCAGCAAGGAAATCCCCCGCATCCTCGGCGGGCTGGGAATCAACATTCTCACTACCCCGAAGGGCGTGATGACCGGGAACACTGCGCGCAAAGAAGGCGTGGGCGGCGAAGTTCTCTGTCAGATCTGGTAAGGAATCCCAACCATGTCACGAGTAGGAAAAAAGCCCATTCCACTGCCGAAAGGCGTCAAGATTTTTGTCGGCGAGCAACTGGAAGTCGAAGGGCCAAAAGGAAAGCTGGCTGTTCCGATTCCCGCCGGCGTGCGCATCGAGCAGAGGGACGGAATCCTGGAGCTCATTCGCGATAACGATAAGCTGGCGGCTCTTCACGGTCTGACCCGCGCCCTTGCGGCCAACGCTGTACAGGGTGTTTCGACCGGTTTTACCCGTGAGCTGGATATCGTCGGAACCGGTTACCGCGCCGATGTCAAAGGCAAAGTTGCAACGTTTTCGCTCGGCTATTCTCACCCGATCGAGTTCATTCTTCCTAAGAGCGTCGATATGAGAGTCGACAAGCAGACGCATCTTGTCCTGACCGGGCACGACCGGCAGGAATTGGGACACGTCGCGGCTCAAATCCGCTCGCTTCGTCCGCCAGATCCCTATAAGAACAAGGGCGTGCGTTATACCGGCGAAGTGTTGCGGAAGAAAGCTGGAAAGACCGGAGCGGGAGGTAAGTAATGCCGAAAGATTCTAAGAACGAGATCAGGCTCCGTATTCACAAGCGGATTCGCAGCCGCGTGTCGGGCACCGAATCGAGGCCCCGTCTGGCTGTGTTCCGTAGCGTCAAGCACATCTATGCCCAGGTGATCGACGACGGGAAAGGCCATACTCTGGTGGCTGCCGGCTCGAACGAAAAAGACATCCGCGGCAAAGGCGGCAACCTCGACGGAGCCAAGCTGATCGGGAAGATGGTTGCCGATCGTGCGAAAGAAAAAGGAATTACCCGCGTGGTGTTTGACCGGGGCGGTTACCTTTACCATGGCCGGGTGAAAGCCCTGGCCGATGCAGCCCGAGAAGCAGGACTGGAGTTTTAAGCAATGGCATTTCACCCCACCGCCAAGCGGATTGACACGCATAACCTGAACCTGAAAGAACAGGTTGTCAGCATCAACCGCGTGACGAAGGTCGTCAAGGGCGGTAAGAATATGAGCTTCTCGGCGCTGGTCGTTGTCGGCGATCCGGGAGCGAAAGTGGTCGGTTACGGTACCGGCAAAGCCAAAGAGGTTCCTTCGGCTATCAAGAAGGGCATCGAAGCAGCCAAGAAGAACCTGCGCCGGGTTAACGTTCTCGAAACTACGATCCGGCACCCTGTTCTCGGCCGGTTTGGTAGCGGTCTGGTCCTGTTGAAGCCGGCGCCTCCGGGAACCGGCGTGATTGCCGGCGGACCCGTGCGTGCGGTTATTCAGGCTGTTGGCATTCCGAACGTTCTGACGAAGTCGATCGGCTCGCACAATGCTCATAACGTTGTGAAGGCAACCATTGCGGCCCTCGAGCAGCTTTGCGATAAGAACGCCATCGCTGAGATGCGCGGGCTGGCCATCGAAAAACTGTAGCGAAAGAAGAAATCGCATGGCTGAAGGCAAAATCAAGATCAAGTTGGTAAAGAGCACGATCTGCACGCCGCAGAAGCACAAGGACATTGTGCGTTCGCTCGGTTTGCAGAAGATGAATCGTGTGGTGGAGCGCCCCGATACGCCTTCGTTCCGGGGTATGGTGGCGAAAGTACCCCATCTGCTTCAAATCGTAGAAGAATAATTAAGAAAGACAAAAGCCGAGTACGCGAGCGCAAGTCGCCGCGTGCGCTTTAGGTATAGCGATGAATCTCAGTAATCTGCGCCCGCCAAAGGGCCAAAAACAAAAACGACAACGAATCGGTCAAGGTATGGGAACCGGCCGGGGTAAGTACTCCGGCCGCGGTGCCAAAGGTGCCAAGTCCATTTCGGGCTACAGTAAGATGCGCGGTTTCGAAGGCGGCCAGATGCCCCTTCACCGCCGGTTGCCGAAGCGCGGGCTTCACCAATATCTTCCGGAAAGAATACGCCATCATCAACGTTGGCGCGCTCGAGCATCTCGAAGGGGATAACTTCACGCCGGAGTCTCTCCTCGCGAGCGGCGTCATCAAGAAGCTTCGCGACGGTCTCAAGGTATTGGGTAGCGGCGACCTGACCCGGAAGATCACAGTGAAGGCGCACCTCTACTCGAAGTCGGCTCTGGACAAGATCAGCAATGCCGGCGGCAGCGCCGAGACTTTGGCCAAACCGGAACGGGCCTCTGAATCGGAAGCAAAGGGAAAATAGGAGAGTAGCCGCCGGAGCGGCTAACTGCCATGACCAAGTTTTTTGAAGCCCTTGCCAACGTATTCCGTATTCCGGACCTCCGGAGGCGGGTTCTGTTTACGCTCGGTCTTTTAGCCGTTTATCGGGTTGGCGCGTACATACCGACGCCCGGTATCGATACCACGCGGTTCCAGGAGTTCTTCACCCGGAACGCGGCGGGCGGATTCCTAGGGTACTTCGATCTGTTCAGCGGCGGCATGTTGCGCCGCATGACGATCTTTGCTCTCGGTATCACGCCCTACATCACGGCTTCGATCATCCTTCAGTTGCTCACCGTGGTCGTTCCCACTCTGGACAAATTGCAGAAGGAAGGGGAACTCGGACGGCGCAAAATCACGCAATGGACGCGCTACCTGACGGTGATTCTCGCCCTGGTACAGTCGGCCGGTATTGCGCTGACGCTGAAGAACATCGAGGGTAATTTCGTTCTTCACCCGGGCTACGGCTTCGTGCTGTTAACGATGTTGACGTTCACGACCGGTACCGCCTTCATCATGTGGCTGGGTGAACAGATTACCGACCGCGGCATCGGCAACGGCATGTCGCTGATCATCTTCGTCGGCATCGTCGTAGGTTTGCCGGGAGCGATCGGGAATATCTATACGAATACGTTCGTCACCCATCAATGGCATCCCGTCCAGATGATCATCATCCTGGCCGTCATGGTGGCAGTGGTCGCGTTCATCGTGCTCGTTGAGCGCGGCGAGCGCCGTATTCCCGTGCAATATGCAAAGCGTGTGGTCGGGCGCCGCATGATGGGAGGGCAATCGACTCACCTTCCGCTCAAGGTCAACGCCGGCGGTGTAATCCCGATCATCTTTGCCTCCTCTCTTCTGGCTCTGCCCCAGACTGCCATACAGGCTCAATTCGTCAAGAACAGTCCCTGGCTAAGCAACATGTTTGGAGCGCTGGGTAGCTCAACACCGCTCTATTACCTGGTTTATGTTCTCCTGATCGTTTTCTTCTGCTTCTTCTACGTGTCCATCATCTTCAATCCAAACGAAGCGGCGGACAACATGCGGAAGTACGGCGGGTTTATTCCTGGCATCCGGCCGGGCAAGAACACGGCCGAATACATGGACAAGATCCTGTCGAAGATCACCGTCGTCGGCGGGCTGTACCTGTCAATTCTGTCGTTGATCCCGATGATCATGATCTCGGGAATCAAGCTGCAGCGGCTACCGTTGGTGGGCAACTTTATCGACGCTCACTTTCCGCGCTGGCTATTGGACGGGCTGGGTGTCACGTTCTTCTTTGGCGGAACCTCGCTTCTGATCGTGGTCGGAGTGGCCATGGATACAGTCAACCAGATCGAAGCGCAACTCATCATGCGGCATTACGATGGTTTCACCCCACGTGCGGGTCGGATCCGGGGACGTCGAAGCACGACCGCATAAGCCTTGACCTCATCTACTTCAGATTCAAGCCGGCCTGCGGCTGCAATGATCCTGTTTGGATCACCAGGATCGGGCAAAGGAACGCAAGCAAGGCTGCTCCAGACCTGTTTACGGGGACCGCATATCTCGACGGGAGATATGCTGCGGGCTCACATCGCGGTCGGGGATCGCATCGGGCAGGAAAGCGAGCGGCTGATCAAGTCGGGCCGCCTGGTTCCGGACGAGATGGTCAACGATTTGATCAAAGAACGGTTGCAGGAGCCGGATACGCGCCCGGGAATTATTCTGGACGGGTACCCGCGGACAACGAACCAGGCCGAGGTGCTGCTTGGGTTCCTGCCGGTTTACGGATTCCGCCCTGCCGTGGTACATTTAATGGTTGACTACGAAATTATCGTAGCTCGCCTGAGTGGTCGACGCCAGTGCCCGGTCTGCGGAACCCTCTACAGTTTAAAGACAAATCCCCCTAAGAATTCTGGAATCTGCGACTTAGACGGGACGCCTTTGGTGACGCGCGAAGACGACCGCGAGTCAGTGATACGGGAGCGGTTGGAACAGTACGAGGTGCAAACGAGGCCACTGTTGGAATTCTTTCGGAAAACAAGCGTCCCGATGGTTGAGGTGGATGCTGCCAACGCGGCGCCGAAGGATATCTCGTTGCATATTCTGGGGAAGTTATCTGCGTCCGGGATCATCGCGAGTGTGGATCTCGACTGCGTCGATCAACACCAGACGTAAGAGTTTTGTGGGTTAAGTGGTTGTTTTGAGTGGGTTGTCATGATTGTGCGGAGAAGTGCGGCGGAGATCGAGAAGTTGCGCAAGAGCGGGCTGCTCGTGTACCAGATTCTCCAGGACTTGAAGCTGCTGGTCGTGGAAGGCGCGACCACGAATGACCTTGAAATCGCAGCGGAGAAGATGATCGCCGATGCGGGTGCGAAACCGGCCTTCAAAGGCTATTACTCGCATGCATCGGGGACAAAGTATCCGTATGTGCTTTGTACGTCGGTAAACGAAGAGGTTGTGCACGGAATGCCGTCGGCCAAGCGCAAGCTGAAGCACGGCGATATCGTATCGATTGACACGGGCGTTCTGCTGAATGGCTACTTCGGGGACTCGGCGACAACGGTTGCGGTGGGCCAGGTGAATGACTCGGTGAAACGGCTGCTGAAGGTGACGGAAGAGAGCCTGGAACTGGCGATCGACCGGGTCCGGCCGGGCAACCGGTTGTTCGATGTTTGCGGGACGGTAGAGAAGCACGTTCTTTCGAACGGTTTTTCGATTGTCCGTGAATTTGTTGGGCATGGGATCGGTACTTCTCTTCACGAGGAGCCGCAGATTCCGAATTATGTGGATCGGCGCGGAGAGAATCCCCGGCTTAAACCGGGCATGGTTCTTGCTATTGAACCGATGGTGAATGCGGGAAAACCGGAAACGAAGGTTCTGGGCGATCGCTGGACGGCGGTGGCTAAGGATGGGTCGTACTCGGCGCATTTTGAGCATATGGTGGCGGTGACCGACAACGGTCCCTGGGTATTGTCGCGGCCTTAGGCAGGTCCGGCGAGATGGTTAGTGAAGAACGCGCCGAGGGTGCGGAACGAACTGCAGAGGGTTTGGTAAGGGAGTTGTTGCCGAGCGCCCTGGTCCGGGTTGGCCTGGACGGAGGGCATCAGGTGATCGCTCATTTCCCCGGCTCCGGACACGCCAATTTCACGCGTTTGCGTGTGGGCGATCGGGTACGGGTGGCTCTTTCGGTTCAGGATCGTACGCGAGGACGCGTTTTGGAATTATTGACGAAAGGACGAATGCCATGAAGGTGCGGGCATCTGTAAAGAAGTTGTGTGACAAGTGCAAAGTGATCCATCGCCACGGTGTCGTGCGCGTCATTTGCACTAACCCGAAGCACAAGCAGCGGCAGGGCTAGGTTAAAGGGATTTATATATGGCGCGTATTGCAGGTGTAGATCTTCCCAATCGGAAGCGGGCGGCTATCGGGCTGACCTATATCTACGGGATCGGGAGGACCCGATCGTTATCGCTTCTTCACCGGGCGCAAGTTAACCCCGACAAGAAGGTCCAGGATCTTTCGGAAGAGGAAGTCAACCATCTCCGGAACCTGATCGAGGGCGAAGGGGCCATTGAAGGCGACCTCCGTAAAGAAACTTCCATGAACATCAAGCGATTGATGGAAATGGGTTCCTATCGCGGTCTCCGCCATCGTCGTGGATTGCCGGCTCGTGGACAGCGTACGCATACCAATGCACGTACCCGCAAGGGACCGCGCAAGGGTACGGTAGCGAACAAGAAGAAAGCCACGGGCAAAACGTAATCCGGAGGGAGAACAATGGCGAAAGCACCTGCAAAGTCAACCAAGAAAAAGAGCTTTAAGAAGAAGGAAAAGAAGAACGTTCCTTACGGGACGGTTCACATTCAAGCTTCCTTCAACAACACCATCGTTACGTTTACGGATCCGATGGGCAACGTGCTTGCCTGGTCGAGCTCCGGTTCGCTGGGCTTCCGGGGATCGCGGAAAGGTACTCCGTTCGCAGCTCAGCAGGCGTCGCTCACGGCTGCCAATAAAGCGAAGGATACGGGTCTCCGTACGGTGGAAGTGCGCGTCGCCGGTCCGGGATCGGGCCGCGAGTCTGCGGTTCGCGCTCTTGCGACGGCCGGGATCGAAGTTCGCGCTATTAAGGACGTGACACCCATGCCGCACAACGGCTGCCGTCCGCCTAAAAAGCGCAGAGTTTGACGCGCTACGATCTGATTTTTGCCGCCCCGATCCGGGGTGGATGCAGTAAGTAAGCGGGACGAAGGTCTGCCGACCGTAAACCGCACCTGACCGAGCCGCGAGACGATCTCGCGAGCTATATAACTGGAGGTTATTGAATTGGCAAGGTATAGTGGCCCGGTTTGCCGGCTCTGCCGGCGCGAGGGCATGAAGTTGTTTCTGAAAGGCGAACGTTGCCATTCGGAAAAGTGTGCGATCGAGAAGCGGAACTTCGCTCCCGGTCAGCACGGAAAAGACAAAAAGACCAAGATCGTCGGCTACGGGCTTCAACTCCGTGAGAAACAGAAGGCCCGGCGGTACTACCAGGTCCTCGAAGGACAATTTCGGAATCTTTACGAGAAGGCCGCTCGTCAAAAAGGCATCACTGGCGAACTCATGCTCGGCATGCTGGAGCGCCGACTCGATAACGTTCTCTACCGAATGGGTTTAGCCACCAGCCGTCCTCAGGGTCGCCAACTCGTTCGTCACGGTCATTTCAACGTAAACGGCCGTAAGGTCAACATTCCCTCCTACACTGTCAGAACGGGCGATGTGGTCGAAGTGCGCCAGTCCAGCCGTGAAAACGCGGCTATTCTGTCGGCACGAGACGCCACGGCCCATACTCCCAGCCCTTCCTGGCTGGAGGTTGACCGGGAAGCGTTACGGGCTCGCGTTCTCCAACAGCCCAAGCGCGAAGAGTTGGTGCAAATTCAGTTGAATGAACAGCTCATCGTCGAGCTGTATTCGAAGTAAGCTGCTTCGACCGATCGACGAGAAGGAAGAACTATGTTTAAAGGTTTTCAGAAGCCGAAGCGTTTAGTTGCCAATACCGAATCGCTCACGGAGCGTTACGGCCAGTTCTCCGCACAACCGTTCGAGCGTGGCTTTGGGCCCACGATCGGAAACGGTCTCCGGCGTGTATTGTTGAGCTCGATTGAAGGTGCCGCCATCACTGGCGTCCGCATCGAGGGTGTAAGTCATGAGTTCAGCCCGATCCCGGGCGTTGTCGAAGACGCGACGGACATCATCCTGAATCTCAAGCAAGTTCCCTTCAAGATGATGGGCGAAGGCACCCGCATTGCCCGCCTGCACATTGAAGGTGCCGGTGAGGTGATGAGCAGCCAGATTGAAACCGACCAGGACGTTGAGGTTCTCGACCGCAATCTCCACATCGCGACCATCGGCGAAGGCGGAAAGCTCGACATCGAGATGCGGATCAAGAGCGGCCGCGGCTATGTCTCGGCTGACCGGAACTACGACGAAGACCTGCCGCTCGGCTACATCCCGATCGACTCGGTTCATTCGCCGGTTCGCAAGGTCAACTACGTCGTCGAAGCGGCTCGTCTGGGACAGAACACCGATTTCGACAAGCTCGCTATCGAAGTCTGGACGAACGGCGCGATCTCCCCTCAAGACGCCATTGGGCAAGCGGCCAAGCTCCTGAAGGATCACATGACGATCTTCATCAACTTCGAGGAAACTCCGGAAGTTGCGGAAGAGCCGGCAGAGCGCGCTGCCAACCAGATGAACGAAGTTCTGAACCGCTCGGTGGAAGAGCTGGAACTCAGCGTTCGTTCTTACAACTGTCTGAAGAACGCCAATATCCAAACCATCGGCGACCTCGTACAGAAGAGCGAATCCGAGATGCTGCGGACCAAGAACTTCGGTCGCAAGTCTCTCAACGAGATCAAGGAAATTCTCTCCGGGCTGGGCTTGAACTTCGGTATGAAGTTTGACGCACAGGGCCGGCTCGTGGGCGGAGCGCCTCCGGCTTCTCCTGCTGAGTACGGAGCCGCGGACGATGACAACTTTGCGGGTATTGAGGAATAGCGATGCGCCACCGGAAAGCTGGAGTTAAACTCAAGCGCAATGTGAGTGCGCGTCGTGCGCTTCTTCGCGGTCTCGTAACAAACGTGATCGAAGAGGAGCGGATCACGACAACCGTGCCGAAGGCCAAAGCGGCGAAGCCACTGGTCGAGAAGATGATCACGCTCGCCAAAACGGACAGCCTTCACGCGCGCCGTCAGGCGGCTGCGTTTCTTCTCAAGCCGGAAGCGGTGGAGAAGCTATTTGACAAGATTGGACCCCGGTTCAATCAGCGCAATGGCGGCTATTCACGCATCGTGAAGCTGGGCTGGCGCAAAGGCGACGGCGCCGAAACCGCCAAGCTTGAGCTGGTCGGTTCCGAACTGGTGAAGCGAGCGGCGGAACGAGCTGCGCGGCGTGAAGAACGTCTGAAGCAGATTCGCGAAGGCAAAGACGACGAAGGCGGCGAGTAAGCCGCTTAATTCAGTCGAACGTAGAACAAGAAGGGCTTAGCGGCTTCGGCTGCTAAGCCCTTTTTTCATTTGGCGAAACGCACTGGGCAGGCTCGGCAGCCCACCCTCGATAAACCGCCCACCCGCTGACCTGAGCGCTGTTGATCGCGGCACCCTGAGGGCTTCTCTACGCTTGGCGCAACAGCGACAAACAGGTACGGGAGACTACTGGTAGAATCCAGAGAACCGCTGGTTCGATGTTCACACGTGCGATGCTGTTCGGAACGGGCGGAGACACCGGTGGATAGTGTGAGACCGTGACGTGGCGACGGCGAAAGGTCAACAGAGGTCTACTTGAGTGGCGGATAAGAGCAGATTGTCCATAGGTCGGTACCTCAAGAAAGTAGTGATCGAGGTTGGGCCAGGGAATCCGCTGATCCGCTTTATGCTTCGAAGGCGGTGCCGGCAGTTCGCTTGTGATCTGAGGTTTTCGCTCAACGCAATCGACATCACGAAAGACAACCAAGTGATGCGCATTGCGAAGAAGCACTTTGTTTATGCGCCCGACATGTCGGAGCGGTTCGAGATCTACTTCTCGCCTGTGGTTCCAACTGAAACAGAGGACGGGAAAAAACTCGTAGACTATTCAACGCCGCGCCTGCAAACGTACAAAAGCACTGGGCTGCAATTTGAACTCGCATCGTTTCCCGAAGAAGATGAGGCGATTGAATCTTACTTTCATTGGTATCGACCCAAAGATGGCGATCTGGTATTTGACATCGGGGCACATTGCGGAGTTTCTACATATCACTTCTCCAGGGCAGTAGGACAATCGGGACGTGTGATCGCGTTTGAGCCAGATCCGCTTAATCGGTCACTTTTGCTCAGAAACCTGGAGCGCCACGGGGTCTCGAACGTGACCGTAGTGGATGCTGCCGTAGCAGATACTGCTGGTTTCGCTGCGTTTCTGGCAGAAGGAACTATTGGATCTAATCTGGCGACAATATCAAGTCGGGCAACGGTCGGCACCACGATCCAGGTCCGAACTATGACGCTCGCCGACGCATTCTCACAGTATGGAAGGCCTGACCTCTGCAAAATCGATATCGAAGGAGCCGAAGTCGGCGTCCTCGGTGCGTCACGTGAATTGCTGAGGACTGCGAGGACGAATTTCGTGCTGGATACTAATCACATGCTTGATGGCGCACTTACGTCCGAGCGTGTCGAGAGTATCTTCCGTGAATGTGGCTTCCGTTGCGAATCCGTGCCCAAATTAGGAACAACCTGGGCACGATAAAAAGTCACCTGTCGTAATAAAAATCGTGACGCATTCTGCTTGAAGAACTTGCGCTTCTGGCTGCTGCGGAGGAGCAACAGTTCCTGACGACTCTACCCCCCGACCTCTTCAATCACCGGATCAACGCCGCTTCGCTCGCTCTGCAGTACGGGCTGGCTCAGTGAAGCATAGATCGGGGCATTTCTAAAGAACGTAGGGACTACCATCGCGGCGAAACAGGCCCATAACATCGGCAGAAGCTGTGTGAAACTGGCCGTCAGCTCAATAATCAGAACAATTCCCGTGACAGGAGCGCGCACTACCGCCGTGAAAAACGCTGCCATGGCTACGACGGCGAAGGCCGCGGGAACGAATTGCACATGGGGAAAAAGCAGTCCGGAAAGGGCGGCAAACAATACGCCGATCTGTGCTCCCACCACCAGCATCGGAGCAAAAAGCCCGCCCGGAGTTCCGGCTGCATACGAGATCGGGCCCAGAAGAAACCGGACTGCAAGCACCAACAGGATCTGCAGACTTGCCTGGCCTCCGAGGAGTGTTCGTTGCGTGATCCCGTCGCCGCCGCCTACCCAATCCGGAGCGAACCACGCGACCGCTCCCACCAAAGCCCCGATGACTCCTGCGCGCAGCTCAATGGGCCAATGAATACGGTCGACGAGTTCGATGCTCCCGACCAGGACTCGGTTGTAAGCCATGCCGGCGAAACCCGCCACAAGACCGAGAGCAAGAAACAACAGTCCGCTTCCGAGGTCGGAATAAGCAAGCGCTTCTACCTTGAAGTCCGGCGCCCGTCCGAGCAGAAGCCGGGCAACGGCAATGGCGCAGCAGGAGGATCCGAGCGCCGCAATTGCGATCCGCGTATCAAAACGCCGGATCAGTTCTTCCAGGACAAAGACGGCTCCTGCAATGGGTGCATTGAATGCGGTGGCAATCCCTGCTCCTCCGCAGGCTGCTAACAGCGCTATACAGTCCGACTCACTCAGGCCTAGTTTTTGCCCGACAAAGGCGCCAATACTTGCGCCCATTTGCACGCTCGGTCCTTCGCGTCCCAGCGCAAGCCCGCTGCCGATAGCCAAGAGCCCGCCAAGGAACTTCACGGGCACCAGACTCAGAGGCGCGGGCGGGAGTTTCCCTTCTGCGACCGCTTCCACGTGAGGTATGCCACTTCCCGCGGCATACGGCGAGATTCGGCGCACCATGGAAGCTGCAATGGCTGATGCTGATGCCACAAACGCCATCGTCAGCGGTAGCCCCAGTACAGGCCAGCCATGCGCGTGGGCGATGAAGGACTCTCGCCAGCGATCTGCATGCTGAAGTGTCAGGCGGAACACCGCAACCAGCAAGCCCGTGATTGCCCCGGTAACACAGGACGAGAGTGCAAGCACGATCACAGATCTACGATTCGCGCTGAACTCGGTCATCTTATGAAGCTACACTGCCCGGGCGAAGAATGCGTTTTCCAGCCTGCGCTAGATCGCTCCAAACTGTCGCCGCAACACACCGAAAGCAATGCTGAGCAGGATCACGTACACGACGTTCATGCCGAAGCGCGTCAAAAGGACCAGAGACACAACGACCCATCCAAGAGCTAAGAAGTCGAAAGCCCCAAAGGTCAATGTCCCCGCTGGAAAGAAGACTCCTCTGCCGAGAAAGCACAGTAGATCCAGCATGGCGCCTACGACTACTGCGGTGATCAACGCCAAAATTGCTTTGAGAGCCGGCTTGCCGTGCGTGTGCTCCACAAGCGGTGCTCCAGCGAACACAAACAGGAAACATGGCAGAAACGTATAGAAGGTCGTTAATAGAAGCCCAAGGGTTCCCATCCACAATGAATGCTGGAAATGGTTATAGGCAGCCATGAAACCCACAAACGCAACCACAATGATGAGCGGCCCCGGAGTGGTTTCGGCTAGTGCGAATCCGTCGCTCATCTGAAGCTGGGACAGCCAGTGCAGCTTTCCGACGGCTACTTGTGCAACATAAGGGATCACGGTATAGGATCCGCCAATCGTCACAAAAGCAGTTTTCGTGAAAAACAGCGTGAGCGTTTTCCAGAAAGAGAAGTCGCCGGCGACGAAATAGAAGTACGGCAGCGGCGCAAGCCACAAGGCCAGAGCAATGGCCGTCAGCTTCAGCGGCCGTCCGAACAGAGCCGCACGGTTCTGCTTTGGCAGCGAGTTTCGAGGAGCACCATCATCTTCTCCGGCCGTTGCTTCACCCGGACTGGTAAGTAGCGCCGGGTACAACAGGCCCAGCCCGGCACCCAGGATTATAACGGCGACCATGATGGCCGGCAGTGGAACGTTGAATACAAACATGGCAGCGAACGCAAGCGCAGCAATCGCCCACTGCAATGGGCGGCGTAGAGCCCGCGCGGAGACGCGGTACAGAGCGAGAATAACGAGCGCAAGCACCGCTGGTTTTAGACCGGCAAAGGTGGCCACCATGGACGGCAGCTTCCCAAACTGCACGTAGATGATGCTGAGGGCCAGCAACACAAAGGTGGAGGGCAGGACAAACAGTGTACCCGCGATCAGGCCGCCCCTGGTGCCATGCAGCCTGGTGCCGATATAAATCGCGAGTTGTTGCGCCTCAGGTCCCGGCAGGATCATGCAATGACTCAGCGCATGGAGGAAGACGCCATTGCTGATCCATTGTTTTCTCTCGACAAGCTCCTCGTGCATGATGCTGATGTGCGCTGCCGTGCCGCCGAAGCTGATCCACCCGAGCTTCCACCAAAAGGAAAGTGCCTCCCGAAATGAGGGTTTGTCTTCCGCAACCAGACCGCTCATCGGCGAGGTCTCCGCGCCAGACGCGTAACAAAGCGGATGAGATCACCCCGGTAGTAGAGCTTTTCGTAATCAACGGGCTTGGCTCCGGTCGAGTAAGAAGTGCGCTCAATGAGGAACATCGGGCTACCCGGCTCGACATGCAAAGCTGCGGCGATCTCGGGACCGGCCGCGACCGCTTCCATCTTGTATTCAGCCTCTATCAGCGGGATGTTGTACTTGCGTTCAAGAAGCGAGAAGATGGGCTCCACGGCAAGATTATTCCTCATTACTTTCTTCCCTAATTCCAATGGCAGATAGGTCTCGTCGAAAGAAATCGGCACACCGTCACCGATCCTCACTCGCTCGATCTTGACGGCGCGAGTGCCCTTCGGTATTGCTAGCTCGCGCGCAACGATTTCGGACGCGGTGACAATTTTCTTGCCGATCAGGCGAGCTGTTGCCTTACGCCCCACGGCCTGCATATCCTCTACGAAGCCGCTTAATTCCGTTAGTTCCTGCGTGATCTTCGGTGAAGCGACGAAAGTCCCTCGTCCGCGCTGGATTTCAACCAAACCCCGACTGACGAGATTCTGGATGGCCCGGCGCACCGTAATTCGACTCACGCCGAAGCGCGCCATGAGATCGTCTTCGGTGGGCAACCGATCGCCGGACTTGAGGGATCTGCTTCCTATTTCGGAGGAAAGTACCGATTCCACTTGCGCGTAGAGCGTCCGGCCGGTTTCCTGCATCATTATGTCATTATAATGTCACCCGAACCGTCACTTTCTCTGACCCTTTTGCGAAAGAACTGACAGGTGCGCGGCGAAGATCGCGTGCGGAATCACCAGTGACGGTGAATGCCGATGAGCTGTCACTCAGAAGGGATGGAATGAACAGGTCTAGCTCCGAATTTTTGAACGAATCGTCCGCGGCGCGATGGGCTCCGGTGCCACTACGTCTGATTGTTGGATTTGGCTTCGCACAGCATGGGATCGCGAAGCTTGAGAAAGGGCCCGAGGCATTCGCCGCCATTCTACAGGCGATCGGCGTTCCCTTGCCTCATCTGATGGCATGGCTCACGATCCTGACCGAGTTGGTGGGCGGAATCGCTGTGCTCGTTGGAGCGTTCGTTTGCCTGGTGAGCCTACCATTAACTGCGGTTCTGCTGGTTGCAGCTTTCACTGTTCACCTGCCCTACGGCTTCAGCTCAATAAAGCTGATCGCAGTAACGTCGGGAGGCGCCCGGTTCGGCCCGGTGGGCTATGAAACGAATCTGCTTTACCTCGCAGCGCTTACATGCCTGGTTCTCGGCGGTTCCGGCCCTTTGGCGATTGACGGGCTCCTGAGAAAGCGAAGGCAAAAGCAATGATCAGCTTTCGCTACTTATCGCCCGTGTTTCCGCCGCGCTCGCACGGCATGCGCCGGTTCATTCACGGGAGCGCTCGGAGCAGAGGCCCGTTCCGCTGACGAGCCAATCTTGCTCAGAATGCGGTCGTGAATCCAGTGTTCGTCCCACCACTCCTTGGGATCGACTTGTACGCCCGCAATCATCATGCTGAAGTGAACATGGTCACCAAACGCCATGCCGGTAGCGCCGCTGACACCGATCTGCTGTTCTTTTGCGACCGTGTCGCCCACCTTCACGAGCAGCTTGCTCATATGGCCATAAAGGCTCTGGAGTGAGTAACCGTGATCGATGATCACGCAGTTTCCGTAAAGCCCGAGCCGGTCCGCGTAGATCACCTTGCCTGAGTTGGCGGCCTTTACCGGTGAATTCTGTGTTTGCGCCAAGTCATAGCCAAGATGAACCTGTTCATCGACTTTCCGGCCGTTGTAAACGTAACTTCTCTTATCCGCAAAGAATGACTCGCGCGTTCCCTTCACGGGCACGAACGGCCCCGACCACAGGATCTTCTTCTCGGTATTGGTCCGCAGGTTGTAAACCGTCTGCGAGTTTTCCCGCCGCACCTGACGATTCAGCCTGACGAACCGATCCACCAGACTCCCGGTGCCGCTGGGGTCCAGTTCGCCTACCACCTTGCTCATGTTTTTGTCGTTCAGGGGAATCGTGCTCTCCCGGAACCGCTTCGGAAACACCTTCACCCAGAACGTTCCAGTTACTTCTGTCCCGGCTTCGTTCCGCGCGTAGGCAACCGGAATGGTATCGGGCGAAAGATCCCAGGGGAAGGGAAACAGCGAGAACCGATGGTTACTCGCATCCGGTTCGCCGGGCATAGGGAACGTGCCCGCGGAGTATTGGCCTGCTCGCACGCCCGCATCCGTCCAACTGCCGCCTAAGTCCAGCGTTACAAGCTCCGCACCGCCCTGGTTGATGTAATGCTGCCGTCCATCGGGCACAATTGTCGGGGGACGAAGGACAACCTGCACCTCCTGCTCGAGCGTCGACGTACGGCCGCGCAAGTCGTTCGACTTTGCTTCAACCGTCAGTTTTGCGGGGCCCTCTTTCAGGAACTCCGCCCCCTTGCGTCCCGCAGCAAACTGAAACGTTCGCGTCCCGTTGTTCGATTTAGATTTGTCTTCGAATACCCGGCGCGTCTGGCCGTTCTGCGAAACGGACGCAGTAAGTGATTTGATCCCGTGCGCTCCATTGGCTTCGACCTTAACGGTCGTATTCTCGCCGATGGCCTTAACAGGCTGGGCGAGTTTCAGGTCGACTCTCTTCCCGCTCAAGAGGAAGATGCCGACGGCAAGAATGATCACGGCCGCCACGGCCGCAAGTAGTCGATTCAACATCGCAATTTGTAATTAAGTTCTAAGGACGCGCCGTCCTTCGACCCGATAATTCCCTTCAAGAACCCAGGCGATCGCTTCCGAATAAATCCGGTGTTCCTCCGCCAGGATACGAACCGAAAGGCTTTGGACGGTATCAGGGTCGAGGATGGGAACCGCGGCTTGCAGCAGAATAGGTCCGTTGTCCAGGCTCTCATCGACGAAGTGAACCGTACAGCCGGTAATTTTCGCGCCATGAGAGAGTGCCTGATGCTGCGCATCCAATCCCGGGAAGGCAGGCAGCAGAGAAGGGTGGATGTTCAGAATGCGCCCGGCAAACTGCGACACAAAACCGCCGCTGAGCAGCCGCATGTACCCGGCAAGGCAAACAAGATCGACGCCGCTGGCTTGCAGGATACCGGCTACCTTCGCGTCATACTGCACGCGATCGACACCGGCCGAACTCAGGCTTGCCGTGGGCAGACCAAGTTCTTTCGCCCGTGCCAGGCCGGGAGCGTTCTCCCTATTCGAAAACACAATGGCAATCTCGGCGTTCAGCCTGCCGGCAAGAACGTTGCTCGCAATGGCCTCGAAATTAGAACCCCGGCCCGAAAGAAGAATCCCAAGGCGAGGCTTACTCCGGCTGCTCACAGGTAGCGAACCCGGGGCTCGCGTTTCGAGCCCGACGCGGGTACGACGGTTCCAATCTGGTAGAAAGGTTCCCGCAGCTTCTTAAGGTGTTGCGCAACGGTACCGAGTTTCGATGCCGCAACAATCAGCACCATGCCGACACCAAGATTGAAGGTTCTCCGCAGATCTTCGAGGGGCGTTTTGCCCAGGTGATGCAGCACTTCAAAAATCGGCTGTTTGGGCCATGAGTCGAGATGAATTTCGGCGACGCATCCCGGAGGGAGAACGCGAGGCACGTTATCCGTTAGCCCGCCGCCTGTAATATGCGCGGCACCTTTCAGCAGCTTTGCGCCTTGCAGGAACTGAAGCGGCTTGAGATATGACCGATGAACTTTCAACAGCTCGTCCGCGAGTTCACCGGAGAGTTCGGGGATCTTGGAGCCGGGCTTGTATCCTGCCTGCTCGAAGAGTAGCTTCCGCGCGAGTGAATAGCCGTTGGTATGAAGACCGTTCGAAGGCAGTCCGAGCAGCACGTCGCCCGGCTTCACGGCCGATCCCGTGAGAAGCTGTTTGCGTTCCACTGCGCCTACGATGAAACCCGCCAGATCATATTCTCCGGGAGCATACATGCCGGGCATCTCGGCCGTCTCGCCGCCGATCAGCGCGCAACCATTCCGTTTGCAACCCCGAGCGATTCCCGAGATCACGCTCGAGATAACCCCGGCGTCCAGCTTGCCGACCGCGAAGTAATCCAGGAAGAAGAGCGGCTTGGCCCCTTGTACGGCGATGTCATTGACGCAATGATTGACCAGGTCTTCTCCGATCGTGTCGTGCCGTCCGGTGGCGAACGCAATCTTCAGCTTTGTCCCGACCCCATCGGCCGAACTGATCAAAACGGGCTTGCGCCAGCCTTCCAAAGCAAATCCCGCACCGAAGCTTCCGATGGAGGTTAAGACGTTTGCGTTGAAAGTGCTGGACGCCCGCCGCTTAATGAACGAAACGGCCCGATCTGCTTCTTCGATGTTTACGCCGGCGTCGCGATAAGTTGTCTGTGCGGTCACTTCTGAAGGATCAGTGTAGCGCTCTGACAGTTGTTTTAAGACGAGAATGATCCCTTATCGTCCTAAATGTGAGGCGGGGACATAGTAAACCCGGGCTCGCCGTAAGCGATCCTCAGCGGTGCGGCGTCGAGTCCCGGTCCCCCGGAATTGAGTACTGACCAGCGCGGATGCTTTGGATGACATTATGCATCGGAACGTTCATCATTAGGCAGCCCCGCATGGTTCGCACTGGCTTGCTTGATGTTTCGAGCGAGCTTGTCAATTCGGCGAAGCGCTTCGGGTTGATCTGCCAAAGGCCGGTCAGGGCATAAGCTTTCGCTTGAGCGTTGCCTTTGGAAAAGAGCGTTTCCAAATCGCTTTGAACTGAGCTGTGGGTCATCAAAGCGCGGTAAGCCGTTTCTTCCTGGGAGATGACCGAGGCGAAGCCCACTCCGCCAAAGGCGAAGATTTCGGCGTTCTCTAGTTGTCTGATAGCTGGACGGTCTGCTGCGGTGAGCAAAGAGGAGGCAAACCCGGTAACGAGAGCTGCGAACGCTGCAATCCGGGACCTCATGTTATCGGTTTGATGCCGCTTCCGGCTACTTTGTTCCTGTGGTTCTGATTTTGCTGGTGAGCGCGGCAGGAATCGAACCTACAACCAAGTGATTGAGGGTCAGCTTTCATTAGATCTGGGCACAAACTGGCACCCGGTACCAATCAGTTGTGAGGTCCCTATGTGAATACGGTCGCGAACGGTTCGGAATTCATGCTGATAGCCGATGACAAGCATTGATATTCACTGCGGAGTGGCAAAGCCCCCGGATCTCAGAGAGAAATCTATAATTTGCCGTACATGCACAACACATTGCTGCACGCATCGCCTGATACCACGTCATATAGATGTGTAGGTCCGACATTGATGTTGCCGGGTGGCTCACGACGCTACGTTGTTACGTCTAAAGGCGCACAAGGAGCGCGACAAATGAAGTATTTGCATTACGAAGTAGAAACACGTGCGCGGCAGCGAATAGTTGTCCACTTACACGGAACGGAAGCCAACGTCTGCGTGATGGACGCCGACAATTTTCAAAAGTATGAGTCAGGAGATCAGTTCTCGTATTTCGGGGGGCATTTCAAACGATCCCCTGCTATCATTGCGCCCCCTTCCGGCAAATGGCACGTAACCATCGATCTCGGAGGCGGGGCGGGCACCGTCCAAGCGTCTCTATCGGTGATGTGAAAGATGACCACGTCCTTGTTGATCGTCTGTACGGAGTCCAAATGCGGCGAGTGAACGTTCTAGAGTCAATTTCGCAAAACGCCCGTGTAGTGGCGGGAGGCGAAGTCATCCTGAATGCGATGGTTTCATTTGAATGTGTTACAGCAGATGATTCCCACCAATCACTTGAACGGCAGCGGAGAAATCGGTGGGCTGAAGGAAATTTGCGGCACCATCGCCCCTTGCCACGGCGACATCTCGTCTCTTCAGGGAAGACCAAACTTGGTGTTGCAACTTGAAGACGGACGCTTTCTCAAAGTCTTAGTCAGTGGCAATTCCGTTCGGGGGAGCGGGTACTTCTACACTGCCTGATCCACGTGCATCCGTAGATCGAATCGTTTGATGTTGCGCTGCTTCCGGCGCTCTATGCCGGCCAGCGCATACATAATCGAGTGGAAGTAACTGGGGTACTTACTGCGAAAACCAGTTCTGAAACTGGCTTTGCCGATCTCCCGACTGTTGAACGCAAATTGCTCAACCTGCTTATCTTGACGAGGGAAATCTCTCCTCGCAACTCATCGTGAGAAGAAGACTGGGTGTGAGCGCCGACCTGTTCAGGCATTGCGTGATGCTACTCTTCGGCCCTGAAAGCGGTGTTCATGAAACACGGCGTCAATTATGCGGAGCCTGCGGAGGGCCATCCGCAAACGCATCCGTGAGGCGCGGGAGAAGTGCGAACAATGGCCGCAATCCTAGGAGGTGGTGGCGGAGACCGGACACCAAACGCAGAGAGGTCGTGCAAGGAGTCGGGCCGGGTCGTAAATGGTTGATGATTACTGATTTTGCTGGTGAGCGCGGTAGGAATCGAACCTACAACCTAGTGATTAAGAGTCACTTGCTCTGCCAATTGAGCTACGCGCCCTTCCGGTTGGGGGATGCGGCCGAGATGTCCGCCTTCGTTACTATAACATTCCGGCCGACTCGAATCAGCCGGGGTCTCGGTGGACGCTATCCGGTGAGAAGGCAGGTACACAGATGGCGAAATATTCCGCGCCGTCCGGCTCGGGCGTGCTGTAGCGGATCCACTGATTGCGCGGGCAAATCACGGCCTGCCCGGCCCGGACATCGAGACTGCCTCCGCGGTATTCCACCCTCAACATGCCGCGCACGACCACGGTGAATTCGTCGAATTCAGGCGTCTGCCCCGGCTCCTGCCAGCCACCCGGACTCTGCATCTTCGCAACGCTTACTTCCGGAGTGGATGAGTTCACTCGGCCAAGAAATTCGTCAATTAGTTTGGGCTTATTCCCGGCGGCTGCGACGCGTGTCGGCTGCGCGATCAGGGTAGGAGTGGTCATGCGAACTCAATATATCTCTCGCGGCATGGCATATACCGCCACTCGCCGTTCGTTAGAATTGGGCATTCACAAAAATGTCGAAAAACGAAGTTGATTCGACGGTTCTGTTACTTGCCGTGATTGCCGGAGCGGCTGCACTGCTGCTGATCCCTTCCGGGGAATCCTGGCTGTGCGGAGCGGCCGGCTTAATCCTACTGTTCACGTTGTTTGCGTTCGACCTCGAAGGCGTACGGAGCATCCTCCAGAGTCTCGCGTTCTCTGCCGTTTGCGGGTTTAGCCTGGCGGTTGCCGTTGCTCCCATTGCTCCAACGCTTTTCTCTCTTACGGGGCCGGCTGATCCGCTGCTCGGTGGCAAATGGCTTCCGATCCTGTGGCTCGGAGGCACCATCCTGTTCATCGTCATCGACCGTGCTCGAATGAGCGGTCGGGTTGCCTCGGATCGCACGATTGCGCCGGCGGGATCCAGTTTGCGGGTAACCGCAATGCCAACGCAGCCATTCGTTGTGCCGCAACCGCCGGTGGCACCACCGGTCCACGTTGCGCCGCCGCCTCCTCCCCCGCAGCCCGCTGCTCCTCCTCCGCCGGCTCCGGAGCCGGTACTTGTTCGAGAAGAGCCGCCACCTGCGCCGGTAATGAGCTTCCAACCACCCGTCCAGGCGCCGCCTGCGGCACCAGCTCAACCCGTTCCCGTTCCAATTCCGTCCGGTAAAGAAACGAATATCTATGTGAACCTCACGGGCGAAGGTTTAAACCTGCTGCGTTCGGTTCGCGCGGAGCATCTTGGCCGCGATTATTACCGTATTGTCGATACAATGCCGGCCGACGAAAAGTGGGAGTACCCGCCGGGCGCCGTCGTGCGATGCAAGAAGAAAAACCTGTCGAGCGGCAAGGCGATGGTGGCGTTCGAGGAAGCGCCTCGAGCCCAATAATGATGTCTTGTTTACGCGACAATGACAATTAAAGAAGACACTATCGAGGTTCCTACCCCGACCGGGCCGATGCGGACGTTTCTTTTCCGTCCGGCTGCTGATTTTAAGGCTCCCGCCGTTATTCTCTACTCGGAGATCTTTCAAGTGACGGGTCCGATTCGGCGGACAGCCGCAATTTTCGCAGGACAAGGCTATCTCGTGGCGGTGCCGGAGGTTTACCACGAACTGGAGCCCGCAGGCACGGTTCTCGCTTACGATCAGGCCGGAGCGGATGTGGGTAACGCGCACAAGTACGGCAAAGAGCTTTCCTCTTACGACGAAGACGCACGCGCACTGATCAACTACCTGAAGGCGCGGCAGGATTGTTCGGGGCGCATCGGTGCGGTTGGTATCTGTTTGGGCGGTCACTTAGCCTTTCGCGCCGCCATGAATGAGGACGTGCTTGCGACCGCCTGCTTTTACGCTACCGATATTCATTCGGGAAGTCTGGGCAAAGGTAAGCAGGACGACTCGCTGTTGCGCGCAAGCGAAATCAAAGGCGAACTACTTCACATCTGGGGACGCCAGGATCCGCATGTGCCGCTCGAAGGCCGGAATCGGGTGAAGGCCCGGCTGGAAGAAGCCAATGTTAATTTTCAGTGGCTGGAGGTGAATGGTGCCCATGCTTTCCTGCGCGATGAGGGTTACCGGTATGATCCCGGGTTAGCTCATCTCTGTTACAGCCTGGTGTTCGACCTGTTTCATCGCAAGTTATCTTTGGTCGGCGCTTAGGACCGAATGAATCACACTCGAACAACTCCGATGAAACACTGTTCTCGTCTTGCGGGGTCTTACTAGGGGGAGATTTACCCGATATGCTTATGCGAAGATTAGGCGCCTTGGTGTTCGCGGGTGGGCTGCTGTGCTCTTTGGGCCTGGGACAAAACGCACATTCGGATGCTTTCAATCACGACGGTGCGAACGATGCGCGCCTCGTGAAAGAGGTTCGCCACCAGCTTTTGATGTTGCCCTATTACTCGGTGTTTGACGATCTTGGGTTCCGTGTTTCTGGCGACACAGTAACACTGATGGGTGATGTTACTCGCCCGGTTCTGAAATCGGACGCCGAAAACGTCGTAAAAAAGGTCGAAGGTGTAAGTCAGGTTATAAATCAGATCAACGTGCTTCCGCTGTCGCCCATGGACGATCAAATCCGCAGAGCCATGGCGCGTGCGATTTATGGAGACCCGCAGATTGGCACCCGATACGGTTATCAGGCTCTGCCGTCTATCCACATCATTGTCAGCAACGGCCGGGTCAGGCTGGAGGGCGTGGTTGCGAATGAGGGAGATAAAAACCTGATTAATATACGGGCGAACAGTGTTCCAAACGTCTTCGCGGTCGATAACCAATTGCAGGTCGAGGGCAAATAGCTAAACCTTTCCATCACGGGACACCACGCCGCCGTCTGGCGGTTCTGTGTCTTCTCGTGCTGGCTTCCTGCCCGCTTCGCGCGTCCGACGCAAAGTTCCTTATTCTTTCGGACGTCCACTTCAATCCCCTGGCGGGTCAATCGTCAGCGGATCGATTGGCGGCCGCAGGTCCGCAACAATGGAAGTCGATTTTGTCCGAAGATCCCTCGGAGACGATCAGTAAATCGGGCGAGGATACGAACTGGCCACTCCTTCGATCCGTTCTCCAGCGTGCCGGGACCTTACCGGACAAACCTAAGTTTGTTCTTATCACGGGTGATCTTTTTGCGCACCACCTGCGCGAAGAATACGACCGCAAGTCTGCCGGTTCGCACGACTTTGCAAGCTTCGCGCAAAAGACCACGTTTTTCCTGGAGCAGGAATTCAAAGCCGCCCTCCCCGGAGTTCCAGTCATCATGGCGCTTGGCAATAACGACGGGGATTGCGGTACTGTTGACTACTCAATTGAACCAGGAGGATCGTTCCTCCCGAAGACTCTACCCGCGATCTCGGACGCCGCTCGAGTGACTCCTGCGGATCTGGGAGAGAGTTGGACTAACTTCGGCAGTTACGATATCGTCCATCCGACGCTTAGTAAGAGCCGGGTTATTGTTTTGAACACGACGTTCTTCTCGTGGCGGTACCAGAACTCATGCGGTCAAAAAAGCGATGATCCCGGCCAGCGCCTGCTCGCGTGGTTCGAAAAGCGGCTAGCTTCCGCGCAGGCTCAGCACCAAAAAGTCTGGCTCGTGTATCACATTCCGCCGGGCATCGACGGTTACGCGAGCACCCACCAGCGAGCGCCGAATCCGGACAGGATTGTCGCGATGTGGAACCCGCGTTACCAGGCAGCATTCGAGAAGCTCCTGGTCGAATACTCGGCCACCGTGCAGAACCAGTTTGCAGGGCACACTCACTTCGATGAATTCCGGCTGTTGGGCACGCCGGGTGCGTATTCGAGTGTCGTGTTGTTAAATCCTGGCATCAGCCCTAACGTGCATCAGAATCCGGCGCTTCGCGAGGCCAGTTTCAGGTCCGACGGGAAACTGACAGACATGGAAACCTGGTATCTGCCGTTAACCGAGAGCAGGCCGGAATGGAAGCTGGGATATCAGTTTCGTAGGGAATGGAAGCTGAAAGCGGTCGATCTGCCAAATATCTCGAAGTTGTATTCGAGAATACGCGAGTCTTCGAAACTCAGAACTGAGTGGGCCGACGTTTACTCGGTCTGGAGCCTGGACAAGAAGGGTATGACGAAGCGGGACTTTACCGCGACCTTCTGCGCCGCGGGAAATGCTCAACCGGAGGACTTCCGAAAATGCTTCTGCGATGCGAGCCCCGAAGCGGCGTTTTGCAAAGATTCAGCAGCCGCGCCGAACGGTGCAGCTAGCGCTCAATCGCGGCCGCACTAATAGCCATAAAGCTGTTGATAGGATCGGCCACATCGCCGCCGCCGTTCGTCAATTGCATCATGAATACGCCCGTCAAGTCTTTCTCCGGGTCGACCCATTCGTAAGTGCGGAACGCGCCGCCTTTCACGTAACTGCCAAGCGAGTTATACCGGAACATCCCGGCGGGTTCGCGAATGACCTCGTAACCATATCCGTGACCGGCGCCGGGAACCCAGCTCGCTTGTAAGTCCCCCGTGTGAGAGATCGTCATAAGATGAACGGCCGGGGGAGATAGTACTCGTTTGCCGTCGAGCGTGCCTCCCCGGCGCATCATTTCATTGAAGCGAAGCATGTCGGCGGCTGTGCTCACGAGTCCGCCGGCAGGCATAGGGATGTGCGCCCGGTGTTGAGCGCTCCATTCCGCCTCCGCTGACCTTAGCTTGCCCCCATCGTAAGTGTAGAGAGTGGCGAGCCGGCTTCGTTTGTCCTCCGGTAAGAAGAAGAGCGTATCGTGCATGCCTAAAGGTTCGAAGATGCGGCTCCGAAGAAACTCTTCGAACGGTTGCCGCGTAACGAGCTCGACAATGCGTCCCAAGATATTGATTCCGAGGTTGCTGTAGCTCCAATGCGTGCCAGGCTCGAAGAGAAGTTCCGATTTGGCGCCTCCTGCGACCAGTTCTGTCAGAGTCTGCGGCTCAGCACTGCCGACCGGACCGGCAGCGGGAAGGCCGGAGGTGTGCGTCATCAAGTCTTCAATGTTGATGGCGCGCGACGCCGAGACGGATGCGCAGGCATAGCCAAGGCGTCCGGAACAAGTTCGCATTTTGATGATTTGCGTACTCGGGGAGGTATTTCTCGATCGGGTCGATGACTGCGATGCGGCCTTCGTCCACCAGGATCATGATGGCCGCGCAAGTTACGGGCTTGGTGAGAGAGGCGATCCGAAACAGTGTGTCTTTGCGCATCGGGATCTTCTTTTCAAGGTCCTGGTAGCCCACGGCTTCGAAGCTGGCGACGTGTCCGTGGTGTGCGACGACGGTCACCATTCCGGCCGCTTTGCCCGCCGTCGACGTACTCCTTCATGCGGGCGGGAATGGCTTCCAGATGTTTGGCGTCCATCCCGGCAAGTTGCGGATCCGGCTTGGTCAAGCCGAGAGAATCGTCCGGCTGCAAAGAGAGCAACCGTGCTCACGGAAAGCAGGATCGCTGCGAGCGTGCATCGCCTTTTCATAAACCCTTCCAGACTATCCCGCGCGAGCCAAAGCTCTTCAGCGGAAGGTAGCGCGTCGCGAGCGGTCAGAAGTCAGCGCGATTCAGTAAGTAGGCAAGACCGCCGGCGCGAAACCATCGGTAGCCGTAGCCCTCGATCAAAATGCAATGTTTTCCCGACTCCTCGGCCGTGCTGTGGTCGCCGGCCAGGAGATTGATGAGCCGTTCGCCGTCGGGGCCCTCCAGGCCAACATCCAACCGGATTTCGCGAGGCACTGCACTGAAATTGTGTACAAAGATGACAGAGTTGTTGCGCCAATCGTAACGGAGCGCAAGTACATCCGGTGGAGTCTTGAGCACGCTGAAGTCTCCCCAGCCGACTTCGGGCACCTCCTTGCGCATGCGAATAATGCGCTCCATCCAGTTCATGAAAGACTCAGGATCGCGGCGTTGCTCGGCGACATTCACGTGCTCATAGCCATAAGCGCCGCCGCTGATAACGGGCAGAGTGGGCTTGTCGCCTTTGGTAAAACCACCGTGGGGTTCGGTCGACCACTGCATGGGTGTGCGCGCGCACAATCGCTCTGGCAGGCGTAGATCGTCTCCCATGCCGATCTCGTCCCCGTAGCGGATCACAGGCGTCCCCGGAAGAGTCATCATCAGGCTATACGCCAACTCCAGCCGTCGACGGTCGCCCCCCAGCATGGGCGCCAGCCGGCGGCGGATTCCGCGATCGTACAGTTGCATGTCTTTGTCGGGAGCGAAGGCGGCGAATGTCTCCTCCCGCTGTTCATCAGTCAGGCGCCCCAGATCGAGTTCATCGTGATTCCTCAGGAAAAGCCCCCACTGCGCTGTGGCGGGACGGGGTTTGGTGGCCTTCAGAGCCTTGATTAACGGGCGGGTATCTCTGGAGGCGAAGGCATAGAACAGATTCTGATTAACCTGGAAGTTAAACATCATCTGCAGGCGTTCGCCCGCTTTGCCGAAGTACTCGAGGTCCGTATCGGGAAGAACATTTGCTTCCGCGAGGATGATGGAATCACCCTGTCTCCAACTCAGGAATTCACGGAACGACCGTAACATCTCGTACTGCTCTTTCGGATTAGTGACTGATGGGCCTTTCTCCGCAATCACAAATGGAACGGCATCCATCCGGAATCCTGACACTCCCAACTGAATCCAGAAGCCCATGATCTTCAAGATCTCGGCCTGAACCTCCGGATTGGATGTGTTCAAGTCCGGCTGAAATTCGTAAAAGCGATGGAGGTAATAAGCCTTAGCCTCCGCGTTGTAGTTCCAGGTGGATTTCTGAACACCCGGAAAGACGACACCTTCGGCGGCATTCTTCGGCTTCTTCTTGGACCAGACATACCAATCGCGATACTTCGAATCACTGTTTCGGCATGCCTCGCGAAACCAGGGATGTTGATCCGATGTATGGTTCACGACTAAGTCAATCAGCACGCGAATCCCGCGCTGCTCGCAGCCATGGGTAAACTCAACGAAATCGCCGAGTGTGCCGTAGCGGGGATCGACGTTGTAGTAATCGCTTACGTCATACCCGCCGTCACGCCCCGGAGAGGGTTGAAAAGGCATGAGCCAGACCGCAGTGATACCAAGACCTTGAAGGTAGTCCAGGCGTCTAATCAGTCCTTTGAAATCTCCGATTCCGTCACCATCGGCGTCCATGTAAGCCGATACAGAGAGGCAATAGACAATGGCGTTCTTGTACCAAAGGTCGTTTATCAAATGGGGCTCCGAAAGTGAGCGGAGCGTTCCGCTCCCCTACATTATGTCTGCGACCGATTGCTGTGCGTGTGGGCCGAAATTGAGGGAGAGGCAGACCTATCGGCAGGCTGCCGTTTGGGATAAATCGAAGGGAATGGTTTGCCCGTCATCGGCGCGCCCGTCCCTTGTGCGCCGATACTCACCGGGTGTGACGCCTACCATCCGCTTGAATGTCTTGTTGAAGGAGCCGCCCGAATCGTAACCTACGGCGTTGGCTACTTCCGTCAGCTTCTTATCTCCGTCACGCAGGAGGTGCGCGGCCTTATAGATTCGCCAGCGTGTCAGATACTCCAGAGGCGTCTCACCCACCATTTGCCTGAAGCGCAAGGCGAAGGCAGATCGGGACATCCCTGCAGCCGAGGCCAGTTCCGCCACGGTCCACGGCTGCTCGATTTTCTCGTGCATGGATTGCAGCACAGCGCCTATGCGCGGGTCGGAAAGCGCATGGAGCCAACCAGTTTGCTGGCAAGCGCCCGACGAAATGTGCTCGCGAATGATTTGCAGCAGGAAAATGTCGGCCAGCCGCTTCAGTACGACACCTGCGCCCAGGGCGGACTGTGCGGCCTCAGCCGCAAAGAGTTGCAGAGTCTGGTGGAGCGGCGATGCCTGGGCACGGTCGTTGCCGACGAGGATGAACGATGGGAGTAAGTCGATTAACGGCTTGCTGCTGGCTCTGTCGAAAGTGAACTTACCGCCGATGATGGTGGTGGGGATTCCTCCTCCGCCAGAACGAATGGAATTGCCGCATTTTGTACGCACTACCTCTTGCATGTCGCTGGGCGGTGTATCGGGATGATCCCCGAGAATGTGCGCGTGAGCTTGCGCGAACACGCAGAAGCAGTCCCCGCCCGTTAGCGGGATTGGCTGGTCTCGATCCCCGACGGTCAGCCAGGCGTTGCCCCGCGTCAGCATCCCGAAACACGTGTAGTCACCCTTTTCGAAACGAAGTCCCCACGGCGCGGTTAATTCAATGCGGCCGTAGACGAGACTTTCGACCCGCATGGCAGTGAATATATCTGTGATTGGATCCACATTTCTCCCCACGCCTGGACGAATCGACCACAAATCAGGACGATTATGCCGCGACTAGTCCATGCGATTGGACATCTGGATGTTAGCAAACGGAGATTTGAATGGCACGAGAGTTATTGAAGGGCCTGCGCTTGCGGAGCTTGTTTTCAAGCGCGGGCCCAACGCCCGAAAGCGATGGTGCATGGATGGTGCGAAGGATCTTCGCGATATTGCTCGTGTCCATGGCTGTTTCCATCCCTGGAAAGGCGTCGGAGTTGAACGGAGAGACGCTAGCAAGATGGAACGAGTACATCCACACGCAAACCGCACGGATCGCCGAAAGCTCCAGAAGTGGAGGCTTTCTTTGGAGTGATCAATCCGCGGACCGAATCCGGCGTCTCCGTGACGGAGAGATCCTGGTGGCGCCAGTAGGCGAGAACCCGAAGGTAGTTCCGTACGGCGCTCATTCATCACTGGATAGGAGCCATCTTCCTGCCGAACACGACCCTCGAGAGCGTAGTCACCGTTGTGCGCAATTACGATAGGTACCGGGATTTTTACGCTCCCGCGTGTCGTTGACTCCAGGCTTCTGCATCAGGCAGGTACGGAAGACGAATTCTCGTTACGCATGCTGAACAAAGCTGTTGTCGCAAAGTTTGCAGTGTCTGTGGAGTTCGAAAGCTCTTACGCCCGGCTGGGTGACAACCGGGTTTATAGCGTGGGATATAGCACGCGCATTCGCGAGATTGAGGAGTATGGCCAGGCGGATCAACACGAAATGCCACCGGATACCGGGCACGGCTTCATCTGGCGGCTGTACAACGCAGCCCGATTTGAGGCGCGAGACGGGGGAGTTTACGTTGAGTTGGAGGCCGTTGCGCTGAGCCGCGATGTGCCGTCCGCTCTCCGATGGGTGGTCAATCCGACAATCCGCCGTGTCTCCAAAAGTTCAATGCGGCTTTCGCTTCAGAAGACGCAAGAGGCCGTTCTCTCATCCAGCCAGGTCGCTGGGCGTGGCGCACACAGAGACGAGGCAATTGAAGAAAGACTGAAGAGCAAAGCGATTGTCCCGCGCAAGGCTCTTCTGTCAGGCGGCAGTAACTAAGAACGACGGTCGCGAAAACAACCCGCATCGGTTACAGGCTCGCCGATTGCGCAGAATCGGACGAGGCCTAAACTGATTTCGTGCCTATACAGAATGAGCTAGCCGCCTCTCTTCCGGCGGGATTTGAGCAGATTGATTCAGGAGATTGAGGCGTTCGACGACGACGCTCAGCTCTGGACGAAAATCGAAGGTATCAGCAACTCCGCCGGTAATCTTGCCTTACATCTGGAAGGCAACCTCCGCGAGTATGTCGGAAGACAACTCGGAAGCGTCGATTACCAGCGGCGACGGGACGAAGAGTTCTCCCGTTCGGGCGTGTCCAGAGCCGAGCTAGCGGAACGGCTGGCGCAGGTGCGCGAAATAGTTGTTCAGGCGATCTCGAAGCTTCCCGACGAGCGGCTGACCGAGCCTTTTCCGGAACGTGTGATGGACGTCGGATGGTCGACTCAGCAGTTTCTATTCCACTTACTCGCACATTTCAACTACCATCTGGGCCAGATCGATTACCTGCGGCGGTTTCTCACAAAGCGAAGTGCGCTTCAGCTCGCCGCCTTGTGAAACGGCCGTTATACGCGCCAGTAATCGGGACGCCAGTTCCGGATGGCAGCCTTGATCGCCTTCCCGTCGAGATTTTCTCTGAGCGGCTTGCTTAGCCAGCGTGGGTAGTTCTGCGTCGGATGCGAATCGGAGCGCGATGAGCTGTGCCTCAGAGAGCGCATTGATCGTCGGAGCATAGTCTGTCTCCATGAGTGACGAAAGCCGTATCTGCTCTTCCAGGCGGATTACGCGATCCTGTACCTTCAGGGCATACGTTCGCGTTAAAAAACCGACCGTACCCAGGACAAGCACCATCAAAAGCTGTATGACAGAGGAAAGCCCGGGATTGCGGACCGTCTGGACGATCGTAAGGATCAATAAGAGAAAAAGAACGGGCGAAAAGAAGAAATGGAACGGCGGATGCCACCGAACATGATTGTCGCGGTCTTGGGGCGGATGACTCGTCATGATTAGAGCCTATCTTCCCATCCGAAAGGCGTTACGGCGCTGGGCCGGTAAGATCCAACAACGAATCGCAAGTTCGGCTGCTTGCGTTTGCACTGGTCGCTTTGCTTGTGGCGCGCGAGGGCTTGTGGTGCCAAAACGCTGCGCGCGTCCATCCGGTGAGCGGACGTGTGATTGCTTCCACCATGAGCGTTGAAGGTGCAGATTGGCTGGATCGCCCGGAGCGCGAGGGGGAAGAGCATCCGGAAAAGGCCATTGCCGCGCTCCATCTCGCGCCTGGCATGAATGTGGGAGAGATTGGGGCCGGGACAGGGTATTACGCCCTGCGCATCGCGAAGCGCATCTTGCCCGGCGGCACTTACTACGCGAACGACATACAGCCCGGGATGCTGGCCAAGCTGGAGGCGAAAGCCACGGCGCAGAAAGTGACGAATGTGAAAACGATTCTGGGCACGCAGGGAGAGACAGGTCTGCCGGCGGGCAAGCTCGACTACGTACTGATGGTTGATGTGTACCACGAGCTCTCCGACCCGCAGGTGATGCTTCGAAGTGTCGCCAAGGCATTGAAGCCGGACGGAGAGCTTGTGCTGCTTGAATTTCGCAAAGAGGACCCGAATGTTCCGATTCGTTCAGAGCATAAGATGTCGACGAAAGAAGCGGTAGCTGAGCTGGCCGCTGAGCATTACCGGTTGGACCACAAAGTGGAAACACTGCCGTGGCAGCATATCCTGTTCTTTCGGTACCAACCGGATTGACTTGCGAAACTTACGCCTACGCCCTGACGGTTTCAGCCAATGCCGAGCTGTTTCACCGCTTCGCCGGCGCCCGCTAGATTCGCCAGCTTCATTTCGGAATACTTGCGCGAAAGGATGACTCCGTCTGCCCCGCCTTTGAAGGCAGCGAGAACCGCGTCGCGAACTCCCGCCGGCTTTGACTTACTATGGCTTGTCTCCGTGGGAACGTCGAGATCGATACCGGGCCACAGTTGTGTTTTCGTTCCCGCCAGATCTTCCCGCGCCCGTTTGGTTTCCCGGAAGACGTAGTCGGAGGAGAGTCCGGTAACGGGAATCTTGTCCATGGTGCCTTCGTTTTTGTAGTTCAGCACGTCATAGTGGAAGCGAAGCAGGTCTTCCTTCGGCACATCACCGTATGCGGTCTCACCAACACTGTTGATGTAAGTGGCCAGCCGCTCCCCTGCCACGTTGTCGTAGATGACGATCTTCAGAAATCGGAGACAGGAGCGATTCTTTGCAGGTCCTGCTCCGCGCGATAGATAGGGCTGAACGAGTTAGTGTGCCAGATGTGCCAGCCGATACCCATATTGGGTTTGATTGACTTCACTTTGGCATGCATCGCTGCGTAAGTGTCGCGTAAGCTGTCGTGCCACAGATTCTCCCAGGCGAGTAACTCCGGGTAGCGGAGCATGAGACGCCACAGCATAACGTAGTAGCCGTCCGCGGGCCGCTGATGGGCTCCGGCCGGCACGAACGAATTTCTCGAGTTCGCCAAAGCCTTCCTGAACGCGCCGGAAGTCGATGCCGCGATCTTTGCCTTTCTTCTGGCAGTACTGGCAGAAGCAGGTTACGGTGCCGGGATCTTTGCTGCGTCCGCCGGCCATTGCACCCAAAGCATTCGCGAACGCGCCCTGGCGCTCGGAACCCCACATAATGCCATCGAGGTCCCAAGACTTTGCGTAGTCTTCGCACAAGTCGAGCAGAAAGTTGTGGTAACCGGGATTATTGAAACAGAGCGTGGTGGCGTTACGGCCATGCAGGTCTTTTTCTTCACACTCCTTCACGCCGGGGATATCGTTCCGGAAGACGTCCTCAAACCATGCGATGTTTTTCATGCCGCGCTTGCGCGAAGCCGGCAGGACGGTCTGAAACACATCAAACGAACCAAGATCGGGAGCACGGAAGTCTTTAAGCGGCGTGTTTGTGTAGTACTGAGGATGAACCGCCGCGTAGCTTCCGCCGTGGAATGTGGCTGTGTCGTACTCCTGCTTTCCATGATCCGGCAAGGGGCTGCTTGGGAACCTGCCGGCCGGCGATGCCGCGTCCGTACGTAAAGGCCGCGATGAATAGCGCGTTTACTCTACCTTTACTTTGTAAGATGTCAAGCACCGGTTCGACGCCTTCGTCCACGAAGGACACGGCGCCGATCTGGATGCCGATCATTTTCTTTGCATCCGCGGTTTGCGCGGCCAGAGCCGGAGCTCCGATGGCTGAGATAGCCGCCGCCTCCAGGAATTCCCGTCGATTGCTGTTAGCCATTTTGTTTCCTCTCGCCCTTGTCCGCGAATTACTTCTTCCGGGTAGGTCGGCCGTCGTGCAGCCACCCACACCCCGACATATTGTAATCCGACGACAAACATTTCTGTGGATCTGCGTGCGAAAGGGGATCGCGCTCTTACAAATTGCCGGACAGATCGAGCCTCAATCCAGCTTGAGCTCTCGCTTGATCTCTGCAATGGACTTATCCTTCCAGTGCCGGGCATGGTTCTCGACAGAACCGAAGGTGCGCGAATGCATGCGATCGATGTAAAGAGTTCCGTTCAAGTGATCGATCTCGTGTTGCAAGATACGTGCATACCAGCCGGATGCTTCGATCACCTGCGGCTCTCCGTGTTGATCCAGACACTCGACCCGCACCTCTTCTGCGCGCGGAACAATGGCGGTGAAACCTGCGAGGCTAAGGCAACCTTCGAAAAACTCAACCCTGGTTCCCGGACGAAGCGTCAGTACGGGGTTGATGATGACATGGAAAGGAACGGGCCGTCTGCCGCGAGCTGTAAGGATGTCTTCGGGAATGTCCTTGATGTATTCCGGCTTGTCCTCGATTACTGCCATAAAAGCGGAACCCCAATCTGTGGTGCAGCGAGGCCCACCCCCGGTGCCTTCCGCATGACGTCGCGCATTTGAAGAATGAGTTCCTGGATGCGAGTGCTGCGGATCTCGTCCCTCCGAAGAGAAGTGGACGTCGCCCGTAGAACGGGTTCGCCTGCCTGAACAATATCCATGCCTGAATGTTACTGTCTTGGATGTTCTGCCTTTAAGGCCTTTTCGTTCGATGATGAGTCAAACACAAACTGCCCGCTCTGAATCTCAACGAACTGCAGAGCCGCGTTGGCCGGCGGTGCTGATAGCTCTGGCAATCGCTGCGATTCACTTTACGCTTCCCGAGCACCTGACGCTAGGGCCAAGCTGGCTCGTGCCACTGCTGATCGTGCTGCTGCTGGTTCCGGCGGTTGTGTCGAACCACGCCGGCAGATTCAACTTGAACGCCACCTTCGGCATCTCCATGCTAACCGTCATCACAGTTGCCGAGGTCTGGTCTCTTGCGGTGCTTATCCGGGGAATTCCGCACAAAAGCGCGAACCCGATGGAACTGGCTCGCTCTGCCGCCCTGCTTTGGGTTGGCAACGTGCTCGTGTTTGCGTCCTGGTATTGGCGGTTGGATGCCGGCGGCCCGCATGCGCGAGATCTGCGTAAAGCGCATTCGGACGGCGCGTTTTTATTTCCGCAGATGACGCTCCCCGAAGGCTCCGGCTGGGCAGAACCGGACTGGAAGCCCGGTGTTGTCGATTACCTTTTTCTGGCGTTTAACACGAGCGTAGCGTTTTCGCCGACGGATACGCCCGTGCTGTCCCGCTGGGCCAAGATGGTCATGATTATCCAAGCGTCCGTATCGCTCAGCATCGTTGCCATCCTGGCTGCCCGCGCGATCAGCCTGCTATAGGTCAGGTTCAGTTCACCAGGCTCTCTTCGCCTTGCCACTGGGGCGCCAACGCTGATTTGCGTGCACGGCGCCAGTTCTGCAGGTGATCGAGGTAGATGTAGATTACGGGCGTAATGTAGAGCGTCAGGAGCTGGGATACAACGAGTCCGCCGACCACTGCGATTCCCAGCGGACGTCTTGCTTCGCCGCCGGCGCCGGTGCCGAAGGCAATCGGCAGGGTTCCCAGAAGCGCCGCCATGGTGGTCATCATGATCGGACGGAACCTTTGCAGGCAGCCTTCGAAGATGGCCTGCTCCGGCGATTTGCCTTCCTTCCGCTGCGCTTCGAGAGCGAAATCGATCATCATGATCGCGTTCTTCTTCACGATTCCCAATCAGAAGAATGATTCCGACGAAGGAATACAGGTTGAGATCTTCGCCAAAGGCGCGCAGTGTCAGAAGAGCCCCGAGACCTGCCGCGGGCAAGCCGGAGAGAATCGTAATCGGGTGGATGAAGCTCTCGTACAGAATTCCCAGAACGAGATAGATAACCACGATTGCAATGACCAGCAGCATGCCCAAGCCGCTGATGGAATTCTGGAACGCCGCCGCTGTTCCCTGGTAGGTGAAAGACAACGTCTCCGGCTTGCCCAGTTGTCGAGCGGCTTGATCGATCACGTTTGTTGCCTCGCTCAGCGACACACCCGGTCTGACGTTGAATTGGAAGTTTACTGCGGGTAACTGCCCAATATGGTTGATACTGAGCGGCGCAACTGTTTGGGTCAAGGCAGCCACGGCTGAAAGCGGGACCATGTCGCCCTTTGATGAACGAAGGTAGAGGCGATCCAAAGCGGCCGGATCGCGTTGGTACTCAGGAAGCACCTCGAGCAACACATCATACTGATTCGTCTCGGTCGTAATGGTGGTTACCCGGCGGTTGCCATAGGCATCGAACAGAGTATTGGCGATCGCTTCTGGTGTCACGCCTACAGCCAAGGCACGATCACGGTCAATCTGAACGTTAAGTCGAGGGCTTGCCAGACGAAGATCGCTGAAGATGTCCTGGATCTGCGGAACCGACCGCAGCTTTCGTTCAAGGATGGGCGCCCAGTGGAACAATTCCGCCGTGTCTGCATCCTGCAGCGCGACAGAGTATTGGCTTCTGCCTTCGTTTTGTCCCAACGTGATCAGCGGTGGCGACTGTAAGAAGGCCATTATGCCCGGAATGGAGGCGAACTCGCGTTGCAGTTCCCCAATCACCACCTTGACGGGCGGCCTCTGCTTCGCATCCTTCAGGCTCATGAACAGGAATCCCTGGTTCTGGCCGCCCATAATGCCGACTCCGCCGCCAAAGAAGTCGATCGCCTTATTTTTTGCGACCACAGCATTCATCCGCCTCTGCAGGCGTACCATCTCTTCGTAAGAAGTATCTTGTGCGGCTTCGGATCCCCCAACAATAAAACCTTGGTCGACTGTTGGCATAAAGCTCTTCGGCATGATCACGAACAGGTAGACCGTTACGACTGTCAGGACCAAACTGGCGATGAGGGTCGCTAGCCGCTGCCGTAGCACCATTTCCAGCGTTCTCCGGTAGGCGTTGTTTAACCAGATGAAAAACCGTTCCGAGACCCTGTAGAACGTCCCTGACGGATGGCTTTCGTGCCGCAGGAAACGGCTGGCCAGCATTGGAGTCAAGGTCAGAGAAATCACTCCCGAGATCAAGACAGCAACAGCGATTGTCACCGAGAACTCACGAAGCAATCGACCGATAATCCCGCCGAGAAATAGAACCGGGATGAACACCGCGGTCAGCGAGATCGTCATTGAAACGATAGTGAACCCAATCTCGCGAGCGCCGTCTAGGGCAGCTTGCATGCGAGTCTTGCCCATTTCCAGGTGCCTGACGATGTTCTCGAGCATGACGATCGCGTCGTCCACAACGAAGCCGACCGACAGTGTCATCGCCATCATGGACAACATGTCGATCGTGAAGCCGAGCAGCTTCATCGCACCAAACGTTCCGAGTAGTGAAAGAGGAACGGCGAGGCTGGGAATAAGTGTGGCCGAAACGTTTCGGAGGAAAACGAAAATAACAATGATGACGAGCCCGATTGTCAGCAGCAACGTGAATTTCACGTCCCTGATCGATTCGCGGATATTAAGCGATCGATCGATCATTTGACTGAACTCGATCCCGCGAGGCATTGACTGCTGCATGACTGGAAGTAGAGTTCTCACCGCGTCTGCCACTTCCACCGTATTCGAACCCGGTTGCTTCTGCACCGCCAGAACCATGCTCTCTTTGTCATTCATCCAGAACGTGGTCTTGTTGTTACTCACGTCGTCCAGTACTCTCGCCACCTCGCGCAGATGAACGGGACTGCCGTTTACATAAGTGACAATGAGTTCCGCAAACTGAGGCGCAGTCGTTAACTGACTGGAAGATTGAACCGTGTAGGCTTTGGAACTGCCGTACAGCGAACCGGCTGGAAGGTTGAGGCTTCCGGCTGATAGAGCGCCCCGGACCTGTTCGAGATCGATTTTGCGAGAGGCAAGCGCGCTCGGATCCGCCTGTACCCGCACCGCGAACTTCTTGGCGCCATAAACCTGTACACGAGCAACACCGGTCACCATCGAGATCCGGCGTGCCATCGTGGTTTCCGCGTATTCGTCCAACTGGGACATCGACATTGTGGACGAAGACACCGGGATGATCAGAATCGGCTGATCTGCGGGGTTCACCTTGGAGTACGAAGGCGGCGTTGGCATGTTCGTGGGCAAACTACCTTGAGCGCGGGCGATGGCAGCTTGCACATCCTGTCCGGCCGCATCAATGTTCCTGCTCAGATCGAATTGCAAAGTGATGGCAGTGGTCCCAAGCGCACTCGAAGACGACATGCTGTCGATGCCAGGAATCGTCGAAAATTGTGCTTCGAGCGGAGTTGCGACCGACGCAGCCATCGTGTCCGGATTGGCGCCCGGAAGAGATGCGGAAACCTGAATAGTCGGGTACTCCACGGTTGGCAAGTTGCTAACCGGAAGGGTGAGATAGCTGAGCAACCCGAACACAAGAATGCCAACCATCACCAGAGTTGTCGTAATGGCGCGGCGAATGAACAGATCGGTGAATCTCATTGCAATTTCCTTAACTGTTACCGTCTGAAGCTGCGATTTGCGAAGATCCTAACTGGGCTCCGCCTTTCTCGACCTGAACCTTGACGCCGGGCGCGAGCCGCATCTGGCCTTCCGAGATCACGACTTCTCCGGGTTTGACACCGCTGCTGATAACTGCACTTTCGACCGACTTCGGCATCTGGAAATTACGCAACACGTTGACAGGTCGCATCGCCACGGTCGACGTGCCGGGATCCAGGACCCAGACATACTTTCCTTGCGGCCCGGTCTGTACTGCCCGGCTCGGAACCAGAACGCGATTGTGTTCCAGGTTCACTTGCGCTTGCACGTCAACGAATTGCCCAGGCCACAACGAGTGTTCCGCGTTCGCGAACTCGGCTTTCAAACGGATCGTCCCGGTCGCGGTGTCGACCGTATTGTCGATGAAACGAAGCGTTCCCGTTCTCGTGGAATCCGGGCTCACCACCGCATTGACCTTGAGCGGGCTCTGCCCGTTGTACTTGCGGACCTCCGGGAGGAATTGCTCGGGTACACCAAAGGTGACATAGATCGGCGCCAACTGGAGCAGGGTGACAAGAGTGGTGTCGTTCTCTTTCACCAGATTGCCCGCCTTTGCCACCACGGCGCCCGCCCGGCCAGAGATGGGTGCCGTGATAGTTGTGTAACTGAGTTGTAACTCTGTTTGTGCGAGGCGTGCGCGATCCGATTTGATGGAGGCAACGGCACTTTCGATAGCGGCGAGATCGGCGTTTAGAGATGCCTGACCGGCGTCGGCCGTGGCGACAACCTGCTCCGTCTGCTCTTTAGAGAAGATACCTTCCTTTGACAGTGCCAAGCCGCGATCGGCGGAGGAGCGGGCTTGCTTTAAGGTGGCTTCATCTCTCGCGGCATTCGCTCGCGCCTGCTGCTCGAGTGCCTGGTCTTTTCCGAGATCGGCCTGAATCTGAGCGATTTGCCGCTTTAGAGGCTCAGGGTCGATCTCAAACAGAACCTGTTCCTTCGTCACTTCTTGTCCCTCGGTGAAGGCAAGTTTTAGAATCTGCCCGGCCACCCGCGATTTCACATCGACGGATGCCATGGCTTCCACCGTTCCCACGGCGGTCACACTGAGTGGCACGTCACCAGACACGGCCTGAGCTGTCCTTACAAGCGCCGGCGGCATCCTCATGCCGGCCGGACGGCTCTGAGCTTGCTGCTTCTGACACGCTTGGGAGCCAACCAGGGCAAGAACAAGAATGAAAACGGACGTTGTTTTCCAGAAGAATTTGACCAAAGACACCTTACCTACAGACGGGGTATACGCAGAAGCGTCCCCCAGGGACGGAGAATAGAGTTTGCTGAGCAGTACGAGAATTGCCCAAACAAAGTTCCGGCTTTTTACGCGTTCCGAGTTTTGGACACGGCTTGCCGTATACGGCTGTTGTAGCCCGTATCTGAGTGGTATGGAGCACGTCCGATACCAGACCAACCTTGGGAGAGCTCGGCTCAGTACGGGTATCGGTCAATATCGTCCAGATCTCATCTCCACAACCGGCGTATGACGCCGATCAAGAACCGCTCCAGCAGCGACGGAAAGTGCGAGAAGGGACCACGCGTATCCCATTCGCCCATAAAGGAAATTACCCACCGTAAAGAGCGCTGCCCAGATCAAAACGCTACCGGAGACCCAGCCAATCATGGCAACCGGTATGTTGTCGCTTCTGGCCCAGGTGGCCGCTTCCGCTTCCGAAATACCCGCCGCTGCGCGCACAGTGCGCCATCCTGGACCGGGCGGTCGTACTTTGCGGTAAAAGTTGATCAGCGTTGCCTCATCTGTCCGTGGTCCGGCGTACGCCATGATCACCCAGCAAACGGTCGTAAATAGGACGGTAATGAGTAGTTGCTGGTCGGAGCCGAGGACGTGTCCGCTGCGATTGAGAGAAACGAAGAACACTGAGATCAGAAACGAGCTGATCATAGCCACAATTTCGCACCACGCCGTAATGCGCCACCAGAACCAACGCAGCAGGTAGAGCAAGCCGGTACCGGCACCGACCTGCAGGATCAGATAGAAGCTCTCCTGAGCGGTTTGAAGCACGAAGACGAGGGCCGACGAGACTACGAAGAGTAGGACGGTGGCGGCCCGCCCCGCGCCTACGTAATGCCGTTCGCTTTGCCCGGGCCGAAGGAAGCGCCGGTAGAAGTCATGGACGAGATAAGAAGCGCCCCAGTTCAGATGACTCAGGATCGTAGACGAATTAGCGGCAATCAGTCCGCCCACCATCAGGCCGATCCATCCGGCGGGTAAGAACCGGAGCATGGCGGGGTAGGCGATGTCCGGTCCGATCAGCGACGGGTCGAGGTGGGGAAACGCACGATGTATGTCATCCAGTGTTGGATACACGATAAGCGAAGCGAGCGCCACCAGGATCCACGGCCAGGGCCGCAACACATAATGCGCCAGGTTGAAGAAGAGCGTGCCGCCGAGCGAGTCCTTCTCCGATTTCGAAGCCAGCATACGCTGGGCGACGTAGCTTCCGCCTCCCGGCTCTGCGCCGGGATACCAGACCGCCCACCATTGCACTGCAATCGGCATCACGAAAACAGCCACAGCCAATTCCCAGTTGTCCCGGAAGTCCGGCAGCATATTCAGGTAATGCAAGCCGCCCGGTCCGGTTCTCGTCGCAAGCTTCGAAACTAGTCCGCTCATGCCGCCCACTTCCGGGAGCGTTCACGGCAAAGTACGCGGCTGCGATGACGGCGGCCATCTTGATAAAGAACTGGAACATGTCGATGACCAGCACGCCCCATAAACCGGAATGTGCCGCAAACACGACGTTCAGAATGCCCACCGCCGCGAGCGTTTGCCAGCGGCTAAGGCCAAACAAAATGGTCGCGATCTTACAGGCAGCCAGATTGACGGTGGCCATGATCAGGCAATTGAAAAGCAGCCCGAGATAGATAGCGCGGAAGCCCCGCAGGCCAACGGCGGATTTGCCGGAGTAGCGAAGTTCATAGAACTCCAGATCCGTCAAAACACCCGATCGTCTCCACAGCCGCGCATAGAAGAAGACGGTCGATACGCCAGTCAACGTGAAGGCCCACCACTGCCAGTTGCCGGCCACGCCTTGCGTCCGGACGATGTTGGCGACAAGATTCGGCGTGTCGCTCGAGAACGTTGTGGCTACCAGCGAAATGCCGGTCAGCCACCACGGAACCGACCTTCCCGAGGCAAAGAATTCAGAGGTGCTTGTCCCTGACCGTCTGCCGAACGCAAGCGCGGGAAGAAAGCAGATCAGGAGGCAAGCCGCAGCAATGATCCAATCGATCGGATGAAGAACCATGCAATTGCAGAAGGATAGCGTACCTGGGTCGCAGGCTCATCACGTGAGGAACGGTGAACACCGGGTCACCAGGCCCACTACAATTGATAACGAGCGTGTCGTTTCTCCCTGTCGATCAGCAACTAACTTACCTGAAAAAAGGTCTTGCCGAACTTATTCGGGAAGAGGACTTGAGGGAGCGGCTTGCGGCTTCGCTGAAAAGCGGTAAGCCTTTGCGCGTGAAAGCGGGCTTCGATCCCACGGCGCCCGACCTTCATCTCGGGCACACCGTGCTGCTGCGCAAGATGAAGCACTTTCAGGATCTCGGTCACACCGTCATCTTCCTGATCGGCGATATGACGGGTCTGATCGGCGATCCCAGCGGGCGCAACGTGACGCGTCCGCCCATGACGCGCGAAAGCATCGCGGCAAATGCCGAGACGTACAAGTCGCAGGTATTCAAAATTCTCCATCCGGAGAAGACGGAGGTGCTCTTTAATAGTGCCTGGCTCGAAAGTCTCCGGTTCGAAGACCTCATTCGCCTCTGCTCGAAGTACACGGTCGCGCAAGTTCTCGAGCGGGAGGATTTCAGCAATCGTTACAAGAACGGAATCCCTATCTCGGTTCACGAACTTCTCTACCCTTTGGCGCAGGGCTACGATTCTGTCGCGATTGAGTGCGATGTAGAGATGGGCGGCACCGACCAGACCTTCAATCTTCTCGTCGGGCGCGAACTCCAGCGTGACTACGGCCAACCGCCGCAGATCGTCGCCACGGTACCGATTCTCGAGGGTACGGACGGCGTCGAGAAGATGTCCAAATCGAAAGGGAACTATATCGGCATCACCGAAGCGCCGAAGGTGATGTTCCGGAAGATCATGGGCATCAGCGACACACTCATGTTTCGCTACTACACGCTGCTGACGGACATGCCGGCTGATGAGATAGCGGCGCTGGCGGAGTCCGTGAGCGCGGGCCGGCTTGATCCCATGAACGTCAAGATGGATCTTGCGCGGAGAATCGTCGCCGATTTCCACGGTGAGGCCGAAGCCGACGCGGCTCGTGAAGCCTTCGACCGCGAAGTTCGTCAGGGTCTGGAACCAGCGGATACCGAAACAGTCGCCGTACCTGCTACCGCCTGGAGCGATCGCGGCATACGCATCGACAAGTTGATCGCCGGAATCGGCTTGGCCGATAGCAACAGCGATGCGACTCGCAAGGTGAAATCGGGCGCGGTGGAGATCAATAACGCCATCTACAAAGAGTTGCTCATGCCGGATGCGCCAGGACTATTGATCGTTCGCGTCGGCAAAAAGTGGAAGCGGGTCAGTGTTACGCCGGCCGCCCACACCGGCTGATTGGATTGGCATATCATGGCTCCGTGAAGATCCAGCCACGATGGCTGGAGGAAAAGGAGAACTTGTGTCCACTGTTCTTACCGACACTCAAAGCACGCAAGGCTTGCGCATGCCCACCAAGATTCTGATCGATAACAAATGGGTCGACAGTATTTCGGGAAAAACTTTTGAGACCATCAACCCGGCGACGGGAGACGTCATTGCGAGCGTTGCCGAAGCTGACGCTCCTGACGTTGATCTGGCTGTGAAGGCCGCCCGGAAAGCATTTCACGCCAAGGCGCCCTGGCGCCGCATGTCGGCATCGGAACGCGGCAAGCTTCTAAACAGACTCGCTGACCTGATCGAAAAGAACGCCGATGAACTGGCGACTTTGGAATCCATGGACAACGGTAAACCGCGGCACGTTGCCCGGACTGCCGATCTGCCGCTGGTGATTGCCTGTTATCGCTACTACGCGGGATGGGCAGACAAGATTCAAGGGAAAACGATTCCGATCAACGGCGATTATTTCTGCTATACGCGCCACGAGCCGGTCGGCGTAGTCGGTCAAATCATTCCGTGGAACTTCCCGTTATTGATGCAGGCCTGGAAACTCGCTCCGGCGCTCGCGTGCGGGAATACCGTGGTCATGAAGACGGCGGAACAAACTCCGCTTACGGCGTTACGGATTGGTGAGTTGATTCTCGAGGCTGGTTTCCCTGAGGGCGTTGTCAACATACTTCCGGGTTATGGTCCGACCGCAGGGGCGGCGCTCGCCCGGCACATGGATGTCGACAAGATCGCCTTCACCGGTTCCACCGAAGTGGGCCACCTGATCATGAAGGCGGCGGCCGAAACCAATCTGAAGCGAGTTACTCTCGAACTCGGCGGCAAGAGCCCGAACATCGTCCTGGCCGATGCAGATATGAACCAGGCGGTCGAGGGTTCGCACTTCGCCCTGTTCTTCAATCAAGGCCAGTGCTGCTGTGCAGGGTCGCGCGTTTTCGTGCAAGAGAAGATCTACGACGAGTTTGTGGAGCGGAGTACGGAACGCGCCAAGCGCCGGAAAGTCGGCAACCCGATGGACAAAGTTACGGAGCAAGGCCCGCAAGTGGACAACGACCAGTTCACCAAAGTGCTGAGCTACGTGGATGCGGGTAAGCGGGAAGGTGCGCGCCTGATGTGCGGCGGTGAACGGGTTGGGGATCGCGGATACTTCGTTGCCCCAACCGTATTCGCCGACGTGAAAGATGAGATGAAGATTGCCCAGGAAGAGATCTTCGGGCCCGTCATGAGCATCCTGAAGTTCAAAGACATGGACGACCTGATCGAGCGCGCTAATAAGACGATTTATGGCTTAGCGGCGGCAGTGTGGACCCGCGACATCGGCAACGCGCACTACATCGCAAATAACGTCCGTGCGGGCACCGTGTGGGTCAATTGCTTCGACGTGTTCGATGCCGGAGCGCCGTTCGGAGGCTTTAAGCAATCGGGCATCGGTCGTGAACTCGGCGAATATGGTCTCCAGCAGTATTCAGAGATCAAGACCGTAACGGTCAAGCTTTAGAGCAGCCTGAAAAACAAAAAAGGGACGCTGACCTTAAGGCCGGCGTCCCTTTTCTTTTCCCAACTTTTTTATTGATTATGCTGCGAGCGGCATTTCGAGGGCGAAGGCCATCTTGCGTGGCATCTCGACCACGTTGGCGTCGAACTTCTCGGTATCGACAGTGTTTTCCGGGACCGATTGCCCAACGAGAGCAGCCGTCGCAATGGCGAGCAACTCTTCGGTCCGAAGGCTCAGGTCGAATTCTTCAGAAAAGCGATGCAGTTGGGTATTGAACGACCGCCGCAGCGTGACCAGCGCCGCATCGAGCCCGAGTTTCGGGATGTCGATGATCGCGAACTTCAAAATGCTGTCCATCAATATCGTTTCGACGTTCAGCATGCGGTAGATCGCGCGCCGGTTCTTCATCACATACTTCACAACTTCTTTGCTCCGGTATGCAAAGTAATGTTCCCGTGTGAGCCAGGCATATTTCTTCGTGTCGAGAGTCTTCAACTCCCGGCCTAGTTTGCTGGCCGCTGACGTAAACGCCCGATTCAAGGCCTCGGTCTGCTGAATGTCATAGGTGAAGACGTTCGTTGCTTTTCCCGCAAACGGGTGAGTGCATTGGAAGACCAGTACCGGGTAAGCGCTATGAGGACGCATCAGAATCTCAGGATTGGCGTTGAACCATTCGCGAACCCACCCGCGCAGCGCTGCTTGCATGGCTTTCGAAATCGTGGAGTACGTGGGGAAGTAGGCGGCCGTCCGTTCTTTCGGTGCGTTCGCCCAGACCGAAAAATCGATGTTGCCAAACGTGGCGCCTCTCTGTGCCTCAGTGGCGCCGTTATCGCTATCTGGTAAGCCTGTCGCTCGTACCGGCAATTCGATTAGCAACCCCATGTTAGTCTCCCCCTCGAAGCTTTCTCCGCTCGTGCGGATCAGCTTTGTCATTCGTCTCGCAAGCAGCCTGGCGAACGACTCGAAGCTAACACTGACCTCGAAAAAACAGGCCCTACTTATCGGCAGAAACTTCTGAGTGCTTTAGGTAAATTATTCAATCGAGGAAAGTAAAAACTGCCTGAGACAATTTTCGGCAGCTTGTGACTGTAGTTCTTGCGTAAGCCGGAAAGGCACCCGCCGGGCAAATCCCTCCCGCCGCTTCCGATTTCCGATCAGCCGCTTGTATTCCAACGCAAGAGGCTGCTTTTGGCTTGTTTTAGGCCTTAGAAACGCGTCCAAAAACCTGCTATAATCAGTGTCTATAAGCCCCGGGAGGGACGCTTATAACCCTTACACGATCTCGAGTCGTCCTTTTGCTGTTCAGCAATTCCTTAAAGTTTTTTCCTACCCACACTAGCGTCTACTTGACGACATCCCAGACTTTTCTTTGATTCTGTTTTGATGAAGGCTTCTGTTCAGATCTCACGAGGTATCGAATCACTATTCGGAACTCGCGATGAGAATATTCGGCTCCTTGAATCCCAATTGGGACTTCGCACTCACCTTAAGGAGGGCAATCTCCTTGAATTAGAAGGGGATGAAGGCCAGGTCCGGCGCGCGGAGCAGATCCTCGCCGACTATGTGGACCTGGTAAAAGAAGGCGCTGCTTTCAACAGCGGCGACCTGAATAACTTCCTCCGGGTCGTGACGGCTGACGCGAACGTGTCCTTGCGGCGCCTGGTTGAAAGCGGAAAATCCCGAAGCTTCGGTAAGAAAGTTCTGGCTCCCAAAACGGTGAACCAGCGCCGGTACGTGGATGCGATCGAGCACCACGACCTGACCTTCGGGGTCGGCCCGGCGGGTACAGGAAAAACCTACCTCGCGGTGGCAATGGCCGTTTCGGCGATTTTGAACAAGCGTGTAAGCCGCCTTATACTGACGCGGCCTGCCGTCGAGGCTGGCGAGCACCTGGGATTTCTTCCAGGCACTCTCCAGGAAAAAGTCGACCCCTATCTGCGCCCTTTGTACGACGCCCTCTTCGACATGATTGATTCCGATAAGGTAGAGAAGCTACTGGAGAAGAATGTCATCGAGATCGCTCCGCTTGCATTTATGCGTGGGCGCACGCTAAATGACTGCTTTATCATTTTGGATGAAGCGCAAAACACCACGGTCGAGCAGATGAAGATGATCCTGACTCGCCAGGGATTCAATTCAAAGATGGTGGTCACGGGCGATCAAACGCAAATCGATCTGCCAAGCGGGCGCAAGAGCGGACTGTTGAACGCCCTCGATGTTCTCGCCGGAGTAGAAGGAATCGCCTTCGTGAACTTCGACGATAAAGACGTGGTACGTCACGTTCTGGTCCAGAGAATTGTCAAAGCCTACGACCGGTATAACGAGCAGATCGGGGCTGGCCGCCAGCTCGCCTTCCGGCTGGCGAGGCGGAGACAACGGTCAAAGCCGGCCGGTGGCCGAATCCGCCGCCCTGGGTGAAGGCGACCTGAATCCCGAAATCACAGTTGAAATTCCTGGGGACCCAACCCTGCCCACCAATTAGCTATGTCACCCGGTGACAGTACGGTTCTATTCAAAGCTCTACCCACTCAATTCCGTTTGACCCTGCTTGAGAAGCGCCTTCTGAGCAATTTTTCGAAATCTCTTTCGCAAGACGTTGCCGGCGGCCGGCCGTTTACGTCTCTCATCACGAACGATCGCGAACTGCAAAAGCTCAACAGGCAGTTCCTGGGGCATGATTACCCGACCGACGTTCTTTCCTTTCCATCCGCGATGCCGGGTCACTTGGGCGAATTGGCGATTTCGGTTGAACGCGCCGATGCGCAGGCGAAATCGTTCGGCCACAGCCGGCTCGATGAACTTCGCGTCCTGATGCTTCACGGGCTGCTTCATCTTGCCGGGATGGATCATGAAACCGATCGCGGCGCCATGTCTCGTGCGGAAAAGAAGTGGCGTTCTTACTTCGAACTGCCTGCAACCCTGATCGCCCGCAGCAAGGCGGAGAAGGCGGCGCGCGTATGACGTTCCTGTGTCTCGGGCTCGCCTTCGGCCTCACCTTACTCCTGGGCTTTGTTTCTCATATTCAGCTTCTGTATCTCGAGTCGATCCGGATCATTCGCCGCGAGACGCAATCGCTCCAATATTTCCGCGAGACGCTGGCGAGCCAGATCGGCCTCGAACTCGAAGTCGGTTCTCTGTCCTTCTCCCTGATCAAGCACGTGCTGCTGTTCCTGATCGGCGTCTTCTACCTGTGCACTCTGGTACGGCCGCAGGTCAGTGCGCTGGCAAAGCGTTCTGGAGGCGATCTTCTGTTCGTTTCTGGCCATGCTGGTCTTTGTTTACCTTTTACCGTTGCTTCTCTACCGGAGAAGCAGCGGCCATTGGCTCACGCGACTCGTGCCTGTGATCAAGATCATCGGTTATGCGGGCCGCCCTATGGCCGAACTCGTCAGAATCTTCGGTTCTCTCCTCGATCTTGAGAGCGGCGTTCGGCGGGAAGATGCGCCCGTCGACTCAGCGGAGAATGTCGAGGCATTTATCTCGGCTGGTGCCGAAGAGGGCATTCTCGAAGAGGAAGACCGCAAGCTCATTCAATCGGTGGTTGCGTTCGGCGACAAGAGTGTTCGCGAAGTCATGACGCCGCGCCCGTCGGTTGTGGCTATCTCGGTCGACAAGTCGTTAGAAGATCTTCGGCAGCTTGTCATCCATGAGCAGTATTCCCGGATCCCTGTCTATCGCGAGAACATCGACAACATGATCGGATTCGTTCACGTTCGGGACATGTTCGAGCTCGACGAAGACGACCGGAAACATAGGCCGCTTGGATCGCTCCTTCGCTACTCTGCCGCTGGTTCCCGAAACGAAGCCTGTCAGCGAGCTGCTGCGCCAGATGCAACACGATGGTTCCCATCTGGTGGTGGTTGTAGACGAATACGGAAACACTGCCGGGCTTGCCACAATGGAAGATCTTGTCGAAGAAATCCTCGGTGAGATCCGTGACGAACATGAGCCCGATCGGGACGTAAAGCAGGAATCCGATCACGTTTTCGTTGCCTCCGGAAGTCTCGACCTTGATCGCTTACACGACTTGCTCGAGTTTCGTCCCGAGGACGATACCGAGTCGACCACGGTAGGCGGCCTGGTTACGGAATGGCTGGGCCATGTGCCCGAAACCCGGCGAAGCTGTCGAACGCGGCGGCATTCGCGTCGAGGTTCTTGCCGCGAACGACCGGCGTGTGGAAGAAGTACGAGTCTCGCGAGCGCCCGACGGCTTCTCCCGTGGGCGCGGGCGCATAGAATGTCCTCCGCTCACCGTGCCGGTTTTGTCTCCATTGCGGGCCGCCCCAACGCCGGCAAATCAACACTGCTCAACGCTTTGATCGGCGAGAAGCTTGCGATTACTGCTCATCAGCCGCAGACCACTCGAACCTCGATTCAGGGCGTGCTGACCACGCCGGAAGCGCAGATCGTCTTCATCGATACGCCCGGCATTCACAAGTCCGACACCCTCATCAACAAGCGCATGATGGATACCGTGCGCACCATGCTCTCCGATCGTGACCTGGTCCTGTATGTGGCGGATGCCACCCGTCCTCCAACGGAGGAAGACGAACATGCCCTGAGTGCCCTCGACAAGTCAACGCGAGCCCTTCTGGTGTTGAACAAGGTCGACCGTCTGGACGATAAGCGCCTTCTCCTTCCGGCGATCGCCCGGTACGCCGAACTGTTTCCCTTTCACGCAAGCGTTCCGGTCTCGGCGAAAACTCGCAAAGGCCTGGAAGAACTGCTGCGCGTTATTCAGGATTCCCTGCCCGAAGGGCCTGCCATCTTTCCGGAAGACTACATCACGGATCAACCTCTTCGGTTCATGGCTGCGGAGATGATCCGCGAACAGCTTCTCCGGCTCACGCACTCGGAGGTGCCGCACGCCGTAGCCGTGCTTGTCGACAAGTGGGAAGATACGCCCAGGTTGACAAGGGTTGCGGCCACCATTTATGTCGAGCGCCCCGGTCAGAAAGTCATTGTCATCGGAAGCAAGGGCGAGACGTTAAAGAAGGTGGGAACGAAGGCCAGGGAGGAATTAGAACGTCTCCTCGATCGTAAGGTATTCCTGTCACTTTTCGTAAAAGTGAAACCCGGTTGGCGAGAGGATCCGTCCTTCCTGAGTGCAATCGATTGGCGCTCAATGATAGGCTCAGATTCAGAAGACCCCAATTCATGAGAACGTTGCTGGCTTTCCTGTTGCTTCTTGGCTCTTTGGTTCCGGCACTTTCTGCGGGACAGAAGTCCGGCACAGACGATCGTATCTTCGACCAGGTAAGGATGCGTCTTGCCACGGACGCCGATGTGAAAGGCGGCAACTTCGACGTCAACGTCAAGGATGGCGTCGTTACACTCAAGGGCCGCGTCGATACGGAGAAGGGCAAATCGCGCGCGTCGAAGCTGGCCAAGAAAGTCAAGGGTGTGAAGCAAGTTGACAACGAACTCGTGGTTGGTCCGCCCACGGGGGCCTGACCATTGCCGCCTTCGGGCGGCCTTTCTGGTTCTCGCATTCTCCGCCTCGTCGTTGTGTGCCTGGCAATCCCCGCCGGCTAATTCCGCCGAAACAGATCGTCTGGTTGCCGTTGCTAAGGTCTGGGCAACCGTTAAATATTTTCATCCTTATCTGGCCGATCGCCCGATCGATTGGGACAAAGCTCTCATCGATGCGCTGCCCGGGATCCGCACGGCTCCGGACACGGCCGGATACAAATCCGCCGTTGGCTCTATGCTGTCGGTTTTGCAGGACCCTCTCACGCGCGTGCTCTCGCCCGGCGAGGACCTCAAAGTTCCGCCGGAAGTTACACCGCAGCGTACTCGAATCCACTATGGGCTGCCTCCACATACCGCTGGATGGCACGGTTTTTATTCTGGTGCTATCGAGCGATCTCCCGCTCCCGTATCCGTCATGTCGCTACCTTTGGGCTCGGATCTGACGGCTTCCATTCGTCTCTCCGAGCCCGTCGCGGAAGGTGCGAGGCCGGCATCGTTGGCGAAGCCCGATCGCGATTACTCCGAAGACGTTTTCCCTTCGGCAGAGCTTCGCGTTTTGAGTGCCTTTCGCTTGTGGGGCGCCGTCCATTACTTCTTTGGGTATAAGGACCTGATGGACGAAGACTGGGACGCCGCGTTCTCCCGGTTGCTCCCGAAGTTCGTTTCTGCCCGGGACGCGCTGGAATACAACCTCGCTGTTTCCGAGCTCGTCAAAACTCTTGCCGATTCCCACGCAAAGGTTGAAAGCGGCGAACTGAAGCGCTACTTCGGCGAAGCGCCCGTTGGCTTGCGCATCAGGCTGATTGACCGGAAGCCCGTTATCACGGCGGTGTTGGACGAAGAAGCAAAGGGGAAGGGCATTCACGTCGGTGATCTTCTTACGAAATTGGACGGCGAGGCAATTGCCGAGCGTGTCCGCCGCCAGGCCTCTTATATCTCCGGCTCCACTCAGCAAGGACTGGGGGAGCTTGTGTGCCAGCGAGTCCTCAATGGAGCGGAGGGTTCTTCCGCCTCGCTTACCGTCAGCAGCAATGACGGTACAACAAAGGAGATCGCGCTCAAGCGAAGCGCCGGCTATCGTTCATCGCTCGTTCCTCAACGTACGGGCGAAGTCGTCCGGATCCTTCCCGGGAAGATCGGCTACATCGATTTGGATCGTCTCGAAGAGGATGGCGTGACGGCCGCATTCGATCGTTTGCGTGATACCGCCGGGATCATCTTCGATCTCCGCGGGCGCTCCGGTCCCGATGTTCGATCGATTGCATCGCGCCTCACCTCCAGATCGAACGCAACCGCGGTCATCGTGAACGGGCCGGTGTTGCTCGAACCGGATGCGCCTCATGCCGGCTTCGATTCCTATAGCGCCAGCTACTTCTCCTCAACCGTGATACCAACCTCGTCGTTGCCGAAGTACAAGGGGAAGATCGTCGCGCTGATTGACGAGCGGACGGCCGACCGGGCAGAGATGGCCGCGCTGTTCCTTGAGAGCGCCAGCAAGACCGAGTTCGTAGGATCGCCAAGCGCCGGCGTAGTTGGAGAGTCGACGGACCTTGCGCTCCCGGGTGGCATTCTCGTGTCCTTTTCAGGGCAGGACGTGCGCCACGCGAACGGCGGACCGCTGCAACGGCTCGGTATTCAGCCGAACGTCAGTGCTCCCGTGACGATTTCCGGTATTCGAGAAGGCCGGGACGAGCCCTTGACGAAAGCGCTTGAATGGTTCACAAACCAGTAAAGCCAAGGGCCGAACTGCCCGCGCGCTATCGACGATCAGCAGCCGGCATGTTGGCCGGACGCCGGAATGTCACGATCATGGTGTTACGCGGTGGAAAGAAATAGCCGGCGAACGCCATCGCCACCAGCTTGGGCGAGCGCAAGAGGGGACCCATCTGTGGAGGCTCGACAGCGACATCCAGAAATCCACCGGCGGCTTGTAGATTCCCAGTGAGGAAGCGCCAATTCACCGTCGGAACGAGACTGTCGTAGTACGACCGTCGATAGACGTCGACGAGCTCCAGCCCAGTGTCGAGGCCAAGCGTCACCAGCGCCTGTTCCGAAAGTATGTGGCGATGGTACGGCTGGTGCAACTGCGGATCAGTGTGTCGCGTGACCACGATGGCATCTGCGCGCGGCGTACCTACCACGAGTAGGCCTCCTGGCCGGACGAGCCGCGCCTGCCTCTGCAGAAATGCACGCGTGTCGTCGTCGTGCTCAATCACGTCATAGGAGGTCACTACGTCGTACGATTCCTCGAGCGCTTTAGCGTCCGCGAAGGCAGGCACAAAAGCGTCGTAACCGAATGCGTCGACGCCCTGCCGGCGCAAATACTCCACAAACAGACCGATCCCGCATCCATAGTCGAGCACCCGGTCTGTAGCTTTCAGTCCGCGCTCCCGCAAGAGCCGTAAGCGGTTGCGATATCCGATCTTGTCGTGGAACGTGAACTTCTGCCGCTGCAATGGATAATCGGCGTAGTATCTGGGTAGGTCCGCGTCTTCGGCGCAATGCAGCGAAAGGCAATTCGTGCATCGCCAGACGGTAAACAAATTCTCCTGAAAACGGCGCACGTTAGAGGGGACCCGCTCCGTCTCCTGCGCTCCGGCGAGGGTGCCCGGATCGCGGCACAAATTGCATGTCACGCACACTGCCATCGCTGCTAAATGTACTATCGAGGCCGCGGAAAGGCAAACCGCCAAGGGGCTTTCGTCTGAGTTTACTTTCCTCGCCGATTGACCGACAAAAAGCACTTGAACCGTTCGCTAACCCGTAACGCCGGGTTGCCCACCGACTTCGGGCAGTGGTACTGTAGAACTTAGGCGTGCTCTGCGCGAGTGCGTTCGAAGTGTGTTCTTATGGCAAGAGTTTGTGAAATCTGTGGTCGCGGACCGCAATTCGGGCATCGGATCAGCCATGCCCACAACGTAACGAAGCGTCGCTGGAATCTGAACCTGCAGACCGTCCACGCCCTCATCAAGGGTGCCGGCAAGCGGGTGCGCGTTTGCACCTCCTGCATCCGCGACGGCAAAGTACAAAAAGCCCCGATCGCGTCCTAGTTCCCCAGCCTTACACTCGCCCCTCTTCAATCAGATCCGCGTATTCCGGGTGTCGTTGTAGATAGGCCTGCACAAAGGAGCACAGCGGAACTACGCGCATATGGTGTTCGCGCGCATAGTCCAGGGCCGTGCGTGCCAGAAGAGCGGCAACCCCCTTACCTTCAAGGTGAGGCGGCACGCCCGTATGGGTCAGAACCAGCCTGTTGCCGTCCCGCAAGCGATACTCGAGCACCGCAACATAGTCACCTTCCCGAAACTCGAAGCGATGATCCGCTTCATTTAGCACCGGCTGCGGTTTGGCTTGCGGTTCGCTCATTCCTCGACCTTATCGCGGAAGAGGCAACCGAATCGCTTTCCCGGATTGCGCTGATTGCCGGGCTGCATCCAGAATCTCAGTCGCAATGATGTTCGTATCCAGCGACGACATGTTTCCTTCGTCTTTTATTTTTCCATCGATCACAGCCCGCAGATAGTGCAGGGGGTCGTCGTAAGGACTTTCGAGCGCTTTAGCGTCGACAGTTTGCCCCGCCTTTTCACCTTTCCGCCGTACCACGACCTGCTTTCCGGCTATCGTCTTCGCGTACCCGGTCTTCCCATATACCTCGAGATCTTTGATTGCAAACGGCCAGTCCCAGGAGCCCTGAATGACGGCGACCGCGGAGGAATAGCTCACCAGAATGTCCGCTTCGTCATCCACCTTTGGATAGCGCTCCGGCTGCAACTGCTTGGTAATGGCTGTGACGCTGACCGGAGCCTGTCCCTTCATCAGCCAAGTCGCAAGGTCTGCGCCATAACAGCCGAAATCAAAGAGTGCGCCTGCGCCATTGAGCTTCGGATCCGACAACCACTTCACGAATTCGGGCTGCATATTGAACGGTCCGTCATGCCCGTCGTGTGCCACGAATTTCCGCGGTTCTCCAATCGCTCCGCCCTGCAGTAACTCGTAAGCCGCCGTATTGCTGGCGTACCAGGTGGTTTCGTAATCGACCAGGACATGTATATGTCCCGATCGCGCAGCGTCCGCCATCTCGAGCGCGTCGTGATAGCTTACCGCCAGCGGCTTCTCCATCATGACGTGCACACCGCGCCGCGCAGCCTGTTTGACAACCGCGGTGTGATCGAACGTATTCGTGAAAACCAGGACAGCTTGCGGATGAGCACGCGTGATCATCTCATCCAGATTTTGAAAGTAGATGCTGCTGTCCAGTCCAAGCCGTTTCGCGTAGCGATCGAACAATGCTCGCTCCGGTTCCGCGACGCCCACTACCTGTATATCGGGCCGATGCAGGGCCGCGCCCGCCGGGACCAATGCGCCGCCGCCGAGAAATCCGCCTGCGTGTCCGTGGGCAAGGCCAACAATGCCGACCCGCAAAGGTGCCGCCGGCGTAGTTTGCCCCGGAAGGCTGATGCTGAGCGCCAGGAATCCAAGGCAAGCGAGGGAAAATGTTCTGATCATCATTGAAAGTAGAGCGCACTCATCTGGCGCAGGAAAGCTAAAGATTCGGCCATTTCGTCCATACCGTTCATACCATCCTCGATACTGACCCAGCCCGTATAGCGGTTCTCTGCCAGTATGCGGAAAATCGAATGGTAATCGTTGAGCCCCTTGCCTGTGACGCCATGACGCAGGCTCTCGGAGTAACCAATGGTCCCGTCACTTTGTCGCAAGTCGTCAAGCGTTGCTCCCGGCGCGAGCGACCGGTCACTTGCATGCATGCTGACCACCCTGTCCGCCACGGCGCGCAGAAGTTCCACCGGATCATCTCCCGCGACGATTGCATTCGACGGGTCGTATTGCACTCCGAAATGTTCGCGGTCGTCAATTGCTTGGACGATCGCAAGAAATCGATCCGCTTTTTGCGCGAACTCGGGATAACGCCAGAACCCGTCTTTATAGTGGTTTTCGAGCCCGAGGATCACGTCATGCTCTTTCGCCACCGGCAGCAGAGTTTGAATCGCTTCGATGACCCATTCGCGGCCTTGCTCCCAGCTGACCTCCGGATATCGCTGGCCGCTCAGGATGCGTACGACGGCGCCCGTTCCGCCCAGAAAGCGCGTGACCCGGATCCGCTCGACTTCTTTCTCGATCTCACGCTTTCGTTTGTCCGGGTCGGGAGCCGTGAAGTCGGGCGAACAGCACATCATCGGCATGGCGAAACCGGCGCGGCCGAGCGTTTCCGTCACTCGTTCCAGGTACTCGCGCTCGAAACTCGTCAGGAACAGATCGTAGAGTTCGAGGCCATCGGCGTCGAGGTTCTTCGCCATCTCGATCCACTCGAACAGCGACATCTTCCCGTTCGCAATGTCTTCGAGATAGCACTTGGGGAAAGCTGATATTTTGAGCGGCATCAGGGCTTGAGAACGGCCTTGACGTACTCGCCGCCCTCCATCTTTTCGAAGCACTCGTGCCAATCCGAAAGGCTGCCGATGCGGCTCACAATCGGCTCGAGGTTGATTTGCCGCGAGACGATCATTGAAATCACTCGTTCCCAGACAGGCCAGTTATGGGAGAAACTTCCCGAAATCGTCACGTTCTTTTGCACCAGCGGATCCAGGCTGAATTGCAGCGGCTGCGGACCCCACCCGACTTTGATGATCTGTCCGGCCGGGCGTACCGCTTGCAGTGCCATCTGCAGAGCCACCGAAGCTCCGGATGCGTCGACCGCAACATCAACGCCCAAACCGTCGCCCCATTGGCACACGTAATCGACCACGCCGCTGTCCAATGTGACATCGGCTCCGAGCGAACGAGCCACCGTGAACCGGAACTGGTCGCTCGGCAGGCCGGCTACGATCACGTGTCCGGCTCCGCTTATCTTTGCCATGTGAGCGCACAAGAGGCCGATAGGTCCCGGACCAATGACGAGAACGGTATCGCCCGGACGCACTCGCCCATTCACACAAATGGCGTTATACGCTACACAACAAGGCTCTGTCAGAGCGGCGCGTTCGAACGGCAACTGGTCCGGAATGCGATGGAGACATCGCGCGGGAACGCGAACGTACTCCGTCATGGCGCCATCCACGCCATAGCCAAACCCGCGCCGCGTCGGGTCGAGGTTATAGAGCCCACCTCGGCAAAGCGGCGATGTCTCATCAATGACGGCCGCGGTTTCGCTGACCACGCGGTCGCCTTCCCGAAATCCTTTTACATCCGCTCCCGTTGCCGCCACGGTGCCCGAAAATTCGTGGCCCAGAATGCAGGGGTAGTTCACCGGCCAGCTATGCGAGCCTCGCCACTGGTGAACATCGCTGCCGCAAACGCTCACTGCCCCCACGCGTAGTAGCACGTCGGATGCGCCGATCGCCGGAACGGGAACTTCGCGCAGTTCCACCGAGAACGGATCTTTCGCAAAGTTGACTATGCCGGGCATGCTCGGGCGAGTCGATGTGGCACTCATGCCCGCACCTCAGGTCCCACGCTGATTTCTCCGTACGAATGCACCTGCTCGCAAATCGATCGCAGCGTTCCTTCCAGGTCGCCGCTTGTGGCGCGAAATGCATGGGCATCAATTGCTAAAGGAGCACCAATCACCACCAGCGGCGCTCCATATCTCGGCGTCTCGATTGCTTGCTGTACAGTCAAGCCGCCAACCGCCTGTACCGGGACGGAAACCGCACGAACGATTTCTTCCAAACGATCGAGCGGTGTAGGCGGCTTCAGACCGCGTTCACGTTGCAGGTTTCTCATGTCATAGCCGATGTGATGGACGATGTAGTCGCAGCCAAGTTCTTCCAGCCGCTTGGCTCCGTCCACGGGATCCGGCATTGCCATGTTATCGCCCATGACCTTAATGCCAAGATCACGGCCGGCCTTGGCGACAAGCTCCACCGTCTCCTCGTGAGCCTGTCCCATCACGACAACGTGCGTGGCACCCGCCTTCGCCATCAGCTCGGCTTCCAGCCATCCGCCGTCCATCGTTTTCAAATCGGCAACGATGGGAATCTTGGGATAACGCGCTCTCAGTTCGCGCACTCCGTGCATGCCCTCGGCGATGATCAGGGGCGTTCCCACTTCCAGCCAGTCCACCCCGGCACGTACAGCGATCTCGGCTGTTCGAATCGCCTCATCTAACTCGATAAGGTCGAGCGATAGTTGAACGGTAGCTTTCATCCAAACTCAAGCTTAAGCTGAGCGACAACAAAGCATTGCGCTAACGAGCATCCCGAACTTCAACCAGAACGAGTGCGTTCGGCTGCAGCTCAAGTTTCAGCGAGCCTCGTTCCAGCCTCTGCGGCGCCGATGGCGTAATCGCGGTTGCCTGATTTAATTTCTCCACTTGCTCGTCCGTCGGATCGAGCGGACTACCCATAGCCTGGTAAGCGCGCAGCGTGTTGCCATGGTCATCATCAACACGGGTGACCGTTGCGGTTGCGTTCTCGCCTAAGTTTTGAAACACGAGCCGCACAGCCTTGTCCGTTCCTTTCTGGTCCGGATCGACTAAGTTCCACAGGGCAATCGCAAGCGTGCCATCCTCGCGGCGGGTCACCAGAACATCCGGCGATGAATTGCGCATCCGCTCGTTTCCCAGGCGGTGAAGCAAACCGAATGCGTAATAACTCGGCTTATTGATGCCGCCCTTCGCGCGCAAACCGAATTGGCCGGCGAAAGGTTTTGGAATCGGGCCGCCTTCTTCGAAGACATCCGAAAACGTCCAGAACGAGAGCATGTCCACCTGCCCGTCGCACTCTCGAACAGTGTTGGCCAGCGCCGCGCCGACGAAAGACGTGTCACGAGCTTCCTTCATGCCGGGAACGTTCCATTCCGTCCACAAGAGAGGAAGCTGAGGAGCGCCGGAATTATTTATTTGTCCCCTAACCTTTGCCACCGCGCGGCAGACCCGGTCCCGCATGGGGATGTCTTCGCTTGTGCCGAAGAGGTTTTCGACGGTATCGTCCGCGTAACCGTGAGTCGATACGAAGTCTACCGGCACATGCTCTTTCGCCGCATGTTTCAGGAAGTCGTCCACCCAATCTGCTGCTGCCGTTGCCGGACCACCCACTCGCAAGCGCTGATTCACCGATTTGATCGCTCGCGCCGTACCGTCGTACAACTCGAAATAGCTCTTCTGCCGCGGCACTCCGTTCCAGAAATCGATATTCGGCTCGTTCCAGACTTCGAAGTACCATTGCGCTACTTCGTCGATTCCATAGCGCTCGACTAAGTGCCGCGCAAGTGCGGTAATCAACCCGTTCCACTTCTCCAAGCTCTTGGGCGGTGAAACGTTCTGCTTATACCAGAACGGATGAAGCGCATCCGGATTAAAGGCCAGCTTCTTCGGCATGAAGCTGATCTCGACCACCGGACGAACGCCGTTCTTCAGAAGTCCGTCATAAATCTGGTCGACGTAGGCGAAGTTGTAAACGGGGGTCCCATGTTCGTCTTCGTTGTAGACGCCCACCTCGTCATGAAGGATGGCGTGGAAGCGCACATACCGGAAGTCGGTGATTTGCTTTACAGCGCGCAGATCGTTCCGGTAGCTTTCGCGGAGCGTCAGAATCGCGCGGCCTGACCCGAACATTTGTTCCCAAAAGTGCGGAAACGGCGAGCCCGGCGCGCGTGCGTCGATGGTAATTTGCTCCTGCCCGACGCAGGGCATCGCTACGAACGGCAGTAGGAAAAGAACACAGCCAACTCTCGAAAGGCAGGAACGCGGCGGCACTGACCTCATGCCTCATTCATACACCTTGCGGAGTTCCGGGTGTACTGTCTGGGAGAGCAGCCCATCACACGCCGAAAGGCCTTACCGAAGGCGCTCTCGGATTCGTAGCCAAACGATCGCGCAATAGTGGAGAGGCTGTCAGAGGTGTTCTTCAGGCTCTCTGCAGCTAGCAGCATGCGCCAGCGGGTGAGGTACTCCATCGGCGTCTCACCCACCGTCTCGCGGAAGCGCAGAGCGAAGACCGAGCGTGACATCCCGACGCGTTCGGCCAGCGACTGCAACGTCCAGGGATGCCCAGGGTCATCGTGCATGCTGGCGATGGCAATGCTCATGTGCTTGTCAGACAGCGCAGAAAGCCAGCCCGGGCCAGCATTGCCGGCTTCGGTCAAGTGCAGACGCAGCGCCTGGATGAGCATCATATAAGCAAGCTGCTGCGCAATCAGCGCACCGCCGGGTTGTGGGTTGCCGAGTTCCTCGCGCATGCGCTCGAGGGACCAACGTATCGCCGCCTTGTCCGACTCGCGGCGAATGTGGACGATCGGCGGCAACGATTGGAGAAGCATCTCGGCATGGCTGCCTGTAAACCCAAAGAAGCCTCCAGCCATGTACCGCGTCCCCTCCGTGATCACCGGGACGTCATTAGTCTTGCTCAGTCGGCTCAACACCAGCGTGTAAGGGACAGGTTCGAGTGAGAGGTCGCTGGTGAGCCGGAACGGCATCCCGCGTGGCAGAAGAAAACAGTCGCCAGCCTCGAGCAGTACTGGGTCCCGAACGCCTTCAACCATCAGCCAGCATTGTCCGGCAAGGACGGCATAACACTTGATGCCCTGGTGCTTTGGAAAATAGATGCATACATCGCCAGGAACCAGGAAGCCGCCGGAAGAGAAGCTCTGGGGCTTCATCAGGGCGAGAACCTCGGAGAGTGGGTCCATACGCTGGCTCGATCGCAAACCTGGTTGAAAGAGCGGCGTCTCAATCTTTCGCTCCTCTAGATCGCGCGGAGGCGGGACGATTGGACCAAGCATACGGACTATCAGTATAGATCGTCCGCAGACGCAAACCCATCTAGTGATTGGCGGCAGAGACAAGCCGCATTCGCGGGATTTAAGAAGGAGAGAATTATGCGTATCTTCGTGACCGGAGCACCGGGATTTATCGGTTCGGCGCTTGTTTCGGAGTTGATTCAGGCGGGACATCATGTGCTCGGGCTGACCCGGTCGCAGGCTGGTGCAGAAAAGCTGCAAAAAGCGGGGGCCGAGGTGCTGCACGGCAACCTAGAAGATCTGGAGAGCCTGCGGGCAGGAGCGGCCAAGTCAGACGGCGTCATTCATCTGGCCTTCAACCATGATTTTTCGCAGTTCCAGAAGAATTGTGATGACGACCGCAACGCGATTGGGGCGATGGGCGAAGTTCTGCTCGGCTCGGACCGGCCCTTCGTTGTCACCTCGGGTACGGCAATCGCAGCCAATGTGGACGGCAAGCCTTCGACGGAGGACAGCCCGACCGCATCATGGAACCCGCGCTCGGCTTCAGAAGCGGCGCTGAAGGAATGGACGGCCCGTGGCGTAAACACCTCGGTGGTGCGTCTGCCGCAGGTGCACGACACGCGCAAACAGGGTTTGGTGCCCTACCTTCTTGCCGTAGCGCGCGAGAAGGGCGTCTCAGCTTACATTGGCGACGGCAGCAATCGGTGGCCGGCTGCGCATGTCTCAGACGTGGCACGACTCTATCGATTGGCCTTCGAGAAGGCGGAGTCCGGCGCGATTTATCACGCGGTGGACGAGGAGGGCGTATCGATGAAGGCCATCGTCGAGGCGCACGGCCGCGGTTTGAAAGTGCCGGTCGTCAGCATCAAGCCCGAGGAGGCGGAGGCACACTTCGGCTGGCTTGCCCGGTTCGCCACACATGATATGCCCGCGTCAAGTGCGCTCACGCGTCAGAAACTGAACTGGAATCCAACCGGACCGAGCCTGATTGCCGATCTGGACGGCATGGATTACAACGAAGCCTGAATGGGCGGCCGCACACCGGAGACTACGACCGAAATCCAACTGGCAAGAGCGTGGAGAGTCCTCCTTCCGCGTTAAGCTCAGAGAGTGTCGCGGGTACGCCAAGTTCTGAAGCGCCTCGGCGTCTCCGGCGTTGTCACTGTCATCGGTGCCGCGTTGCTTGTGATTTTTTATTTCACCGGGCACGCGCTCCTGGCCGTCGTCGACTTTCTCGTCCTGATCCCGTTCCTCATCACCCTCACCGTGAGAGGGCTGATCGAGCTGAAGCGTCACTCGCTATGGAGTCTTCGGAATCGGCTTCTCTTGACCTACGGTCTGTTCGGCGTCCTTCCGATATTGCTGGTCTTTACACTCGTCGGACTGGGTGCGTGGGCGTTCATGAACGAACTTGCCGTTTACCTGGCGAGTTCGGCGCTCGATCGCCGTCTTGATCCGGTCAACGCGGCGACGGAAACTCTTCGCCGGATTCCTCCCGAACAGCGGGACGCCGCCGCTCCGCAAATCCAAAAAGCTTTCAGCATGAGTTTGCCAGGGATCACTGTGTATCTGAAAGATGGCAACGGAGCACACGTCTATCCCGCTACGGCGCCTCCGCTCACTATCTCTTCGCGCTGGAAACCTCTGCGTGGGCTGCTCGTGTATGACAGCCATTTCTACGGATGGTCTCACTATGCCGACGGCAATCTGGACATCGACGTCCTTGCTCCACTAACGAATCAACTGGTCGAGAATCTTGTCCCCGACCTGGGTGAAATTGCACTCGTTGAGACTCCGGAGAAAGATTCGCCGGAGGCCCGTATCCCTGCCGTAGCCGGTTCTCTCGAAGCCGTGCAAAACGGCAAATCGAAATCCGCCACAAATCCCGATTACCGGCTGATCGGAGCGTCTGGCGGACGGCGCGCCAGCAAGTTGCCGCAGGCGATGAGCCAGCTAGATATCCCGGTCTTCATTGTCTCCACCCGCCCTCACTATCACCTCGATTCACCCGGCAAAACTTTCCCCGGCGTGCTCTGGGTCCACTCCCGGCCTTCGGCGGTAATGCGGTCATTTTTCTCCGGCTCAGAGGTGATTCGTGATGTCCTGCTCGACTCGCTGATCGCTGTCGCGGTGTTGTTTCTCCTCGTCGAATTGGTCGCGGTCTGGATCGGCGTTTCGCTGTCCCGGCGCATGACTGGTGCGGTGAACCAGTTGTATGAAGGTACGCGCCGCGTCATCCAGGGTGATTTTCAGCATCGAATTCCAGTTACGGATCAGGATCAGTTGAGCGAACTCGCGCAATCGTTTAACCAGATGACCGGCAATCTCGAACGTCTGCTTTCGGTCGAAAAAGAAAAGGAACGATTACAAACGGAACTCGAGATCGCGCGTGAGGTCCAGGACCAGTTGTATCCGAAAGAGGCGCCGCCCGTCTGTGGCCTTAAGCTGACGGTCCGGTGCGATCCCGCCCGCATGGTCTCTGGCGATTATTACGATTACCAGCAGATTGCTCGCGGCAAAGTCGCCTTCGCCATCGGCGATGTTGCCGGAAAAGGCATTTCAGCGGCGCTGCTGATGGCGACTCTCCAGGCGGCGTTGCGAGCCCAGATCACCGCCTGGACGCCTTCGCATGAGAACGAGTGCAGCGATGTGCCAGAGGTAAATGCGGCGGTGCTTGTATCGAAACTGAACAAACAGATTTATGCGCATACCGCACCCGAAAAATACGCGACGTTTTTCTTCGCTCTCTTCAACCAGGAAACCAGAGTTCTGACGTATACGAATGCCGGGCATCTCTCGCCGCTGCTGTTTCGGGGCGGGGAAGTGATCCCGCTGGATTCAAACGGAACGGTTGTGGGTGCATTTCCATTCGCGAAGTACGACGAAAGCTGCCTGACGCTGAATCCCGGCGACCTGCTGGTTTGCTACACGGACGGAATCACCGAGCCGGAAAATGCGTTCGGTGAGATGTTCGGAGAAGAACGGCTGATTGAACTGGTGAACCGCCACTCGCACCTGGACGATGGAGAGATCGTGAAAAATATTCTGGAATCGGTCCGAAGCTGGACCGGCACGCCGGAGTTGCACGACGATATGACACTTTTGATCGCTCGCCAGGTCTCAACGGCGTGAAGATTCTCACCGTTGCTCAAATGCGCGAAGTCGATCGAATCACGATCGAACGCGGCATTCCCGGGCTGGTCCTGATGGAAAACGCGGGCAGCCGCGTTGTCGATTTTCTCGAGCAAAATTACGCACCCCTCAGCCGGCACGATGTGGCTGTCGTTTGTGGAAAGGGAAATAACGGCGGAGACGGATTTGTCGTCGCGCGCCAGCTCTTCACCCGCAAGCTGTGTCGAAACCTGACCGTATTTGAACTCTTCGATCCCGATACCCTGACCGGGGACGCGGCTGTGAATCGTAAGATGCTCGAGGTTTGCGGTTGTCCGATACAGTCTGTTTTGCGAAACGAACCCAACCTGGCCACGATTGTGGTTGATGCTGTGCTCGGAACGGGCCTGAAGGGACCGGCTGACGGCCCGTCTCTTGAGGCGATCCGAAAAATCAACACGTGTTTCCCGAATGCAGCGAAAGTAGCGGTCGATATCCCATCGGGTTTGCCCTCGGACGAGACGAAGCCAGCGGGGGAGTTTGTCCGGGCGGATTGCACGGTCACATTCACTGCTCCGAAAAAGAGCCAAACGTTTTCAGGTTCTTACGGGCTCATGGGCAAACTGGCTGTTTTCCCGATTGGTAGTCCAGCTGATCTGTACACCGGCATCCAGCTCAATCTGACGGAGCCCTCCGACATTGGCCACCTGTTCGCTAAAAGGACGAACGACTCGAATAAAGGCATGTACGGCCACGTCTGGATCATCGGCGGTTCTTTCGGCAAGAGCGGCGCGCCTGCAATGGCCGGTTTGGGTTCGTATCGCACAGGGGCAGGTTTAGTGACCGTCGCCATTCCGAAATCCGTTCTAACGGCGGTCGCTGCGGTCCGGCCCGAACTCATGACGGAGCCGCTTGCGGAAACGGAGAGCGGGCTCATTCGGGAATCGGAAGCCGACCGGCTGTTGCCGCTGCTCGAGAAGATGACCGCACTGGCCGTCGGCCCCGGCTTGGGATCGGGCGATGATGTGAAGCGCCTCGTCTACCGGTTGTACTCGGAGTCGAATCTTCCTGGTGTTTTCGATGCGGACGCTCTCAACGCTCTGGCCGGCGACATACCGCCCGCAATTGGCAAAGTCCGGGTCCTTACCCCGCATCCGGGTGAAATGGGACGGCTCGCCGGCAAACCGACGAAGGAAGTGCAAAGCGATCGCCTCGGTACCGCTCAGACATTTGCCGCGAAGACGGGCGCAACGGTGGTGCTGAAGGGGGATCGCACGGTCATCGCGTTTCCGGATGGCGAAACCTGGATCAATCCCACGGGCTCTCCTTCCATGGCTACTGGCGGGACCGGCGACATCCTGACGGGCATGATCGCCGGCGCGATCGCGCAGAATCCGAATGACTGGAAGCGCGCGGTCGTTGCTGCAGTTTGGCTTCATGGACGTTGCGGCGAGTTGGCCGCGGCGCGTCTGGGCGAACAGTGCACTCTTGCAACGGACTTGCTGGACAGTTTGCCGCAGGCTATCGATGAAATCCGTCCGGTTTGAGTCTTCTTCGCCGGACGAGACCAGAGCCATCGGCCGTCATCTTGCCGGCGTTCTGCCCAGACAAGCCGTTATCTCTCTGGTCGGCGATCTAGGGGCGGGAAAAACAACACTGACGAAGGGGATTGTCGAGGGTCGTGGCGCGGCGCGGGAGGAGGACGTCTCCAGCCCTACCTTCACGCTGATTCACGAATACGGTGATCCGCCTTCCGTGTACCATATCGACCTCTACCGCCTGGATCACGAACGCGAAGCGGCGAGGTTAGGGCTGGAGGAGTTGTTCGACATGCCTGCTCTCGTTCTGATCGAATGGGGCGAGAAGTTTCCGCGTCTTCTGCCCCCGGATCGGATGGAAATCAGGATCGCTCAGACTGGGGAAGACCGGCGGACGATCGACGTCTACGAATCCGTGCCGCCGCTGCAAGGCCAATGATGCCAAAAGCGACCGTTGCCGCGCTGACTGGCTCCGGCACTGCTGCGGTGGGTGCGCCGACCAGATCTGTATACGCCAGATTGGCAATGAGTGCGTCACCCGCGGTCGTGGGATGTTCCGTGTCCCAGAATAGATAGTTGTTCGGATTGGCGCCGGCGACGCCCTGCGCGGGTGTCGTGACGTTCGTGAAGCCGTAGGCTCCAGGGTTCGCTACGACGGCATTGAACAGATTGTACGTATCCACGCCCGTGACCGTAATGCCTTGTCCTTCGAGCAGCGCGAGATCGGCGCTCCACTCCGCGTTAAAGGCAAGAACTTGCGCGTTGAGTGCTGCCGCCCCCGAAGCCGCGCCCCGAGGTGTGCTGCCCAGCGGTGCAATGTCCAGCCACAGGAAGTTCTTCCCTCCCGCCGCTGCAAGCGTTTGAATGTTGGCATAGAGGGCATCCGCGGCCGCTTTACCGGATGTGGTTCCGTTGAACAGATCGTTCGATCCACCCCAGATCGTGTAGAGCGCGGTTGAGGACGCTCCGCCCGGGTGGGTCAGCAAATAGGTGTTGACCTGGTCCGTAATGTTGTAGAGCCCATTCGATCCGGTCGTAGCGGAAGCAAACGCATAGTCTGTTCCGCCTGTCAGTGCCAGGTAGGGTTGCGGATCAGGCACGCCCAGCCGCCCTGCAAGCTGCTCGACCCACAACCCTAATGGTCCGCTTGTCGCCGGAGTCGTGTTCGTTCCGTCCGTAAAGCGCCCCGGCGCATAATTGTCGCCGGGAAACTGTCCCAGAGTGGCGATCGAGACATTGCCCGTATCGGACAGGCTGTCTCCAAATGCCACAATCTGGTCAATGCTGGCGCCGAATGCCGGTGATAACGCGGAGCCCAGGAATAAGGCCCCAATACAAAGGTGCAACCGCATAGTTCTGCTAACCCTCTACAATCCTTCTCTTTAAGGACTCTACCAGAGGAACCTTGTGTCGGGATTAATAGAGAGACCTAGTTTCGAGCTGTCTGGTTCTAGACCCAGGCCGTACTAAGTTTCTTCGATACCCGTGTCGCTACAATGACGAAACATGCGTCAGGTACTGGCTCTTCTTAGTGCGTTCGCAATCGTCACCCAAGCTGCTGATCCGCCGCCCCGTTCTTTGCGTGGGTACTCCCAGGCAACTTCGGCCACAGAGGTCGAGTGGGAGGGAAAGTTCAAGCAGATTCCTCAGCCGGACCGGTTGCGCGAGAATATGCGCCGCCTCTCGGCGCGTCCCCATCACGTGGGCTCGCCCTATGACAAAGACAACGCCGAGTGGATCCTTGCCCAACTGAAGTCCTGGGGCCTTGACGCCAAGATCGAAGAATTCGACACGTTGTTCCCGACACCACTGGAGCGCTCTCTCGAGATGCTCGAGCCGGTGAAGTATAAGGCGAAGATCGAAGAGCCCGCTTTACCGATTGACCCGACCTCAAACCAGAAGAGTGAGCAACTTCCCGTTTACAACGCCTACTCCGCCGATGGCGACGTGACCGGTCCCGTTGTTTACGTAAACTACGGCGCTCCGGCGGATTACGAGCAGTTGGAACGCATGGGCGTTTCCGTCCACGGCGCCATCGCGCTCGCGCGCTACGGCCAGACCTGGCGCGGTATCAAACCCAAGGTCGCCGCCGAACACGGCGCAGTCGGTTGTCTGATTTACTCCGATCCGCATGAAGACGGATATGCGCAAGGCGAAGTTTATCCGAAGGGCCCGATGCGTCCGCCGTTTGGTGCGCAGCGCGGCAGCGTCATGGATATGCCGGTGTACCCGGGTGATCCCGCAACGCCGGGCATCGGTGCCGTTCCAGGAGCAAAGAAGATACCGCTGAATGAGATTCAGACCATTACCAAAATTCCGGTGATGCCGATCTCCTACGAAGATGCCGAGCCGCTATTGAAAAACCTGGATGGCCAACTGGTTCCTCCAGCCTGGCGTGGTTCGCTTCCGATTACCTACCGATCCGGACCGGGACCCGCGAAGGCGCACCTGCATCTGAAATTCGACTGGAGCCGCAAGCCTCTTTACGATGTCGTCGCCAAAATACCCGGTGCCAAGCATCCCGACGAGTGGATTATTCGCGGTAATCACCATGACGCCTGGGTGAATGGAGCGGCCGACCCAGTGTCGGGTGCGAGTCCCGAAATGGAAGAGGCGCGCGCTCTGGCTGAATTGCTGAAACAAGGCTGGAAGCCCGATCGGACCATCATCTACACGTGGTGGGACGGCGAAGAACCGGCTCTGCTGGGGTCAACCGAGTGGGCCGAGACTCATGCCGAGGAACTGAAAGAGCATGCGGTTGCTTATATCAATTCCGATGGCAACGGCCGCGGCTTCTTCCGCGCAGGCGGCTCTCATTCGCTCGAATCATTTGTGAATGAAGTGATGAAAGATGTCGAAGACCCCGAAACCAAGATGAACGTTTGGAAGCGGGTGCGACTGGCGGATATTTCGAGAGCCACTGGCCCGGCCCGCTCGGAGTTCCGGTCCCGTCCCGACCTTCGAATCAGCGCTCTCGGCTCGGGTTCCGACTACACCGTCTTTACCGATCATCTGGGCGTTGCCAGCCTCAATATCGGTTTCGGCGGCGAAGATGCCGGTGGCGGGCAATACCATTCCATCTATGACGACTTTTACTGGTACACCCATTTCGAGGATACCGATTTTGCGTACGGCCGTGCGCTTGCGCAAATTGCCGGCACCATGATGATGCGTCTCGCCGATGCCGATGTTCTTCCGTTCAAGTTCACGAACTTCGCCGAGACCATCCACACCTACATCAACGAAATCAAGAAGCTCGAGTCTGACCAGAGAACCGCTGCAAAGGAACGAAACGCCGAGATCGAAGAAGGCGTTTACCAGGCCCTTGCCGACCCGAAAAAGAAGATGGTTCCGCCTTCCAAAGAACCGATTCCTCCTTACTTGAACTTCGCGCCGCTCGACAATGCAGCCGATGATTTGACGCGCGCCGCCGATGCTTATGAAAAAGCATTCTCCGCGAGCAGCAAAACATCCTCCCCCAGTTTGGACGCCAAGCTGATCAAGTCCGAGCGGCTTCTCCTAAACTCCCAGGGACTCCCGAATCGCCCGTGGTTCCAAAACCTGGTGTATGCGCCCGGTTTCTACACGGGTACGGCGTGAAGACGATTCCGGGCGTTCGCGAAGCCATCGAACAAAAACGCTGGGCGGAAGCGGATACGCAAATTGTAAATGTATCGAAGGCGCTGCAAAGCGAGGCCGACTTGCTGGATGAGGCTGCCAAAGAGCTTGGCAGCCGGTAATGTAGGCGGCGAGTTGAAGCTGGTTCAAGCCGCCGATGCGTTGTCATGCGACTTCGGCGGCTGATAGCTTCCCACAACAGGCCGGAACGAGATCGCAAACCGGTTCCACCCGTTGATTTGAACAACAGCGAGCGTGAGCTTCGCGAGTTCTTCCTCGCTGAACTGCGCTCTTACCCGCGCATACAGATCATCCGGCACATCGCGGCCGGCAATGAGGGTAAGGTGCTCAGTCCATTCGAGCGCCGCACGCTCCCGATCGGTAAAGAACGGCGTCTCTCGCCACGCACTCAGAGCATACAAGCGCTGTTCGGTCTCGCCGTGAGCCCGCGCGTCCTTGGTATGCATATCGATACAGAATGCACAGCCATTGATCTGAGAAGCCCTGGCCTTCACCAACTCTCGTAAGCTCGGCTCAAGCCCTGAGTTCTGTAGCGGCGCCTCTAGCGCATACATCGCTTTCATTACTCCGCCGAAAGCGGGATCGGTGAAATTCACTCTGGGTTCCCGATTGTGTGGATTTGTTTCTGGCATGTTGTGTCCTCTACTGCCACGACGAGATAGCGCCTGCTTTTGTGATGGGCTTCCTCAATTTTGTACGCTAATTTCGTTGAACAAAGTGGGCGAGGAACAAACGGATGCTTCCGTTCGCAAGCGGCTTCTTTCGCTCGCGTACGGCTATCTCGGAAGTCTGGCGGAAGCGGAGGATATCGTGCAAGACGCGCTTCTCCGGCTGCAAGAATCAAACCCGCAGTCCATCAGGAATGCGGAAGCGTGGTTGACCACCGTTGTGACGCGCCTCGCAATCGACAAGCTTCGATCGGCGCAACACCGCCGGGAAGTTTACCCGGGCGAATGGCTTCCCGAACCGGTGTTCGGTGCCCCTACGCCGGAACAGAACGCAATTACGCAATCACGTTTAACGCTCGGCCTTTTATATCTCCTTGAGAAACTGGAGCCGGAACAAAGAGCTGTGTTTGTGCTGCGGGAAGTATTCGACCACCCGTACGATCGCATCGCAGAGATCACAGACAAGTCGGAAGCCGCTTGCCGCCAGTTGATGGTCCGTGCTCGAGCCGCCCTCGAACGCTCGCGGGAGAACCCTCCCGTATCGGCTAGTGTTGCGGAATCTGTTATCTCGAGATTCCTTGCTGCCATCGCGCGAGGTGACGAGAAGCAGTTGCTGGCGGTTATCGCAGAAGACGCAATCTTGGTGGGAGATGGAGGCGGCAAGGTGCGTTCTATCCTCAATCCTGTCTACGGCGCCGATCGCATTGTACGTTTCTTCCTGGGGGTCACGCAGAAGCTCGGCAGCGACTGGAGAGTGGAAACCGCAACCGTCAACTCACGCCCCGGTCTTATCATCCACATGGGCGAGCAGCTCAATTCAGTTGCATCGATAGAGATTGCAGACGGCCGCATCCAGGCGATCTACTCCGTCAGCAACCCGGATAAGCTGCGCACTTACTCATCAGTTAAGGAGGATCGTGTCTGACGTGGATGGTTCTGCGGACGAACACGACGCGACCGTGTTGGGCGAACTCATGCGCCGGGAGCCCATCTTTCACCGCCCGGAGTTCGGAACAACACGCGCAGATTTTGAGCGGATGACGGCCAGTGATTTCTGGGAGATTGGAGCCTCCGGCCGGCGCTACGATCGGGCGTACGTCCTAGACGAGTTGGAAAGACGGTACTCCGTCCCTCATGCGGACCGATGGGAAACAACAGATTTCGAGTGCCGGAGGTTGGCAGAAAACATCTACCTGCTTACTTACATTCTCGTTCAGGATGGCAGCCGCAGGTCCCGTCGCTCTACCATTTGGGAGCGGGTTGGCGACGGTTGGAAGATCGTTTTCCATCAAGGAACGCTTGTAGAGGACGAACACCGGCCAAACGTCTTTCCGGGCAGACATTCTCCTGTCTAACTGAACGGGACAACTCGCGCCTTAACGGCTGATCTTGCGCGACGCCGTTGCCGCTATTTTGTCGCTGGTGTTACAATCCTCCTAATTCATTACCTCTAAGCGTCACTGACCTTCAGTGACCCACCGCTTTTCGAGGCATCCTTCCCGTCCGTCCCCACGCTCCTTTGTTGCAGCGAACGCAGATTTGAGTTTTCTGACCGGCTCTCGTCGGCACCATAGCTGCCAAAAGGAGATACAGGGGTGTTATCAAAGCGAATCTTTCTCGGATTATTACTTTCGATCCTGCAGGCGGTACTCTACGCCCAGAACTATCAGGGAGCCGTTCGCGGAACGGCTAGTGATGCTTCCGGTGCTGCCATTGGCGGTGTGAAAATCACTTTGACCGATCAGGCTACAAACGTTTCGCGAAGCACCGTGACGAACAACCAAGGCGAATACGTATTTACCTCGCTTGAGCCCGCCACGTATTCGGTCACTGCTGAAAGTCCAAATTTCAAGAAGTTCATCCGGCGCGATGTTACGGTGGCTACCCAGTCATCAGTGACGGCAGACCTGCAACTGGAGCTGGGCACCGTGTCCCAAAGCATCGAAGTGACCGAAGAGGCGCCACAGCTTGAAAGCTCCAACGCGTCGAACGGGCAGGTCATCGATGGGCAGAAACTAACTGACCTGCCGAATCTGGGACGCAATCCGTTTCTCTTCGCAAAGCTCTCCACAAACGTGGTCCCGGTAGGCGATCCGCGCTTCAACCGCTTCCAGGATCAGAGCGGCTCTTCGCAGATCTCTATCGCAGGCGGCCCCATTCGCGGCAACAACTACACCATTGACGGCGTGCCGATCACCGATTCAGAGAACCGCGCGGTGATCATTCCATCGATCGAGGGCACGCAGGAGATGAAGCTGCAAGAGAATACGTACGACGCAACCATGGGGCGCACCGGGGGTGGCGTATTCAACACGTTCCTGAAATCCGGGTCGAACGCTCTGCATGGTTCGGTGCTCGGCTACACTCGCCAGACCGATTGGCTTGCGAACACCTTCTTCCGGAACGCGAGCGGTCAGCCCGTCGCCGATCAGCCGCAATACAACTGGGGTGGTTCGCTGGGCGGCCCTGTCTGGATCCCGAAAGTCTATAACGGGAAAAATAAGACATTCTTCTACGTGGTGACCGAAAGCTACCGACAGAAATCGCCGCTGACAGATCAGTACACGCTGCCGACGGCCGCGGAGAAGGCCGGTAATTTCTCGGGGAGCAAAAAGATCGTCTACGATCCGTTCACTTCGCGCGCCTGTACTGCGGGCGACGCTTGTCCTGCCGGCGTCACAACTGTGCGTAGCCCCTTCGCCGGTAACATCATCCCGGCAAATCGCTTGAATGCCGTCGGGCAATCAGTTCTCGGGCTGATGCCGCTTCCGCAAACCGGTGTGACCGACGCCATCAACTTCACTGGATCGGATACTCTCACAGACCGGGCTGACGAATACATGGCCAAACTGGACCACGAGATCTTTTCGTGGTGGAAGATGAATGCTTCCTATCTGCATTACAAAAGCAGAGAGCCCGGCGGCAATACTTTGGGCACCATCCTGACCGCGAGCAGCGGAACGCCCTACCTTCTTTACCGCAAAGTAGACGCGACACAGGTCAACAGCATCATGACGCTGAACCCGACCACCGTGCTTAACCTTCGGTTCGGCTTCAACCGTTTTCCTAACGTGACCGATCCGGTCAATTATGGTCTGAGCCCTGCGACGCTCGGGCTTCCGGCAGGTTATGTGAATTCGCTGCAGGCTCAGTACCTGCCCGAATTCGACTTCAGCAGTAATCCGAATAACTTCAGCAGCGTTTCGCCCAGCAACACGGTGTTCTATTCACGCAATTGGCTGGGCAGCGTATCGAAGTTCGCAGGCCGCCACAGCTTTACCTTTGGCGTTGACTATCGTTCTATTCATACCGACTTCCTCAACCTGAGTCAAAGCGCCGGGCTGTTCGCTTTCAACGGGGTTTTCACGCAGCAATATCCTACGAAAACGAACGGAACTGGCAGCGATTTCGCAGACGCCCTCCTGGGCTATCCCTCTTCGGGCAGCGTCAATACGAGCACGAAGCTCTACACGCAGGTGAACTACATCGCCGGTTACATACAGGATGACTTTCGCGTAAACAGCAAACTGACTTTGAACTTCGGCCTGCGATATGAATTCGAAACCGGGATAAAAGAAAAGAACAATCACTACGTCGTCGGATTCGATACAAACGCGATCAATCCGCTTGCGAGCGGCGTCACTGGTCTTACGCCCAAAGGCGTGATCCAATATGCCGGTGTCAATGGCAACGACAGCTATTGCTGCACGCCCGCGCGCAACAAGTTCGGCCCCAGGGTCGGCTTCGCGTATTCCTTGAACGATAAGACCATCGTTCGCGGCGGCTTCGGAATGTTTTACGCTCCTACGCGCTTCGCCGATGATGCCAGTCTGGCGCTCGGCTACACTCAGACCACCACCTATGTCGCGAGTAACAATGGCAACTCCACGCCGGCAAGTTCGTTGACAAATCCGTTCCCGTCCGGCGTATTGCAGCCTGTCGGCAACAGCCTGGGAGCCTTAACCGGCGTCGGCTCAGCCTTCAACTACCTGGACCAGAATCGAACCTCGGGCTTAGTTTTCCAGTACTCGCTCGATATACAACGCCAGCTTCCGAAGAATATGATGTTTGAGATCGGGTATATCGGCTCGAGTTCAAGGCACTTGCAGACCAGTTCAACCGCTACCGGCAGTTACGACATCAACCAGGTCCCCGACTCGTATCTTGCCTTGGGGTCTCAGCTTGCCGCTTCGGTACCAAATCCCTACTATCTGCACGGAGGCACGGGGATCATCGGTTCGGCTACCGTGGCTGCTGCACAGCTTCTGCGGCCGTTCTCGGAGTATGGAAACATCGGCCTTCTCAGCAACCCTGCCCACGCGCGGTACGACTCCATGGTGGTGAAGGTCCAGAAGAAAATGTCCGCCGGTTTGACCTTCTTATCCGCGCTTACCTGGTCTAAGAACATGGATAACGAGTTCGCGAGCGGAAACTTCTTCAGCGGCAGTTCGAGCGCACCCCAAAACGCATACAACCTGGAGGCAGAATACGCGTTAGCCCTTTCCGATACGCCGCTCCGCTGGTCGAATACGCTGACTTATGAACTTCCGTTCGGGAAGGGTAAACGGTTCCTGGGGGGTGCGGGTAAAGCTGTCGATCTGGCCGTCGGCGGCTGGCAGATCAACTTCACGAACGTGTATCAGACCGGGTTTCCGCTCGCCATCTACGAGAACAGTAATCAAAACGCCGTGTTAGGCACCCTTGTGCAACGGCCAAATGCTACTGGAATCTCCCCTTCTCAATCGGGAAGTGTGGAATCAAGGCTGACAAACTACATCAATAGTGCAGCTTTCTCGTCCGCCCCGGCGTTTAGTTACGGAAATCTGGCGCGCACTATTTCCTATCGGGGCCCAGGTATGAAAAACTGGGATAGCTCACTATTTAAGAATTTTGCTGTGACGGAGCGTTTTCATGCCGAGTTCCGAGCCGAAGCGCTCAATACGTTCAATTCGCCGCAGTTTGCCAACCCGAACACGAGATTCGAGAATACTGCTTTCGGGACCATCTCTAACCAGGTCAACTTCTCGAGGCTTATTCAGTTAGGAGTGCGTTTCGCGTTCTAAATTTTGAGCGGGACCCTGTCAGTTACCGTTTTGTTCGAGGCCTAGACATACAAGAAGTTAGGAGAACAAATGTCATCAGTTTTAAGTGCCGAACAGCAAGCCGATTTCGTCCGGCGAGGCTTTTCCAGGCGTAATTTCGGCCGCATCGCTACGGTTCTGACAGCGGGAGCGGCTCTTCCTTTCTATAACGAACCTGCACTGGCGCAACTGTCCATGGTTCGCAACATGCCGGCGGACGCGGTAAAGATCAACGCCAACGAGAACCCGATGGGTCCTTGCGCCGAAGCTGCGGATGCAATTCACAGCGTGATCAAGGACGGCGGCCGTTACATGTACGAGAAAACGTACGAAATGGCCGAGACGCTGGGTAGTGTTGAAGGCGTTAAGCCGAGCTACGTAGAAGCGTACCCCGGTTCGAGCGGTCCTCTGCATCAGGCGGTCCTGGCGTTTTGTTCCAAGGAACGGCCGTTCGTGAAGGCCGATCCCGGATACGAGGCAGGTGAACGTGCTGCCAAGTTCATCGGCGCCAAAACGGTCAATGTTCCGCTCCGTAAAGGCACCTGGGACCACGATGTGAAGGCCATGCTGGCGGCCGCGCCGAACGCAGGTCTTTATTACATCTGTAATCCGAACAACCCGACCGGAACGCTGACGAGCAAAGCCGATATCGACTGGCTGGTAGCGAATAAGCCGGCCGGCTCCATCGTGATGGTGGATGAGGCCTATATCCACATCTCGAAGAATGCCGTTCCTGCTACGGATCTCGTTGCCAAGGACAAAGATGTTGTGGTCCTGCGCACGTTCTCGAAGCTCTACGGAATGGCTGGCCTGCGTGCAGGCGCCGCTATTGCCCGCCCCGATCTGCTCGAGAAAATCAAGCCGTTTACCGCCGGCGCTATGCCGATTACGGGTATGGTGGGCGCGACGGCCAGCTTGAAATCCAAGAACCTGGTTGCCGAACGCCGCCAGGTGATGGCCAATATTCGCGAGGACACGTTCAACTTCCTGACCGCGAAGAACGTGGATTTCATTCCGTCCGAGAGCAATTGCTTCATGATCAACGTGAAGCGCCCTGGCAAGGAGTTCTACCAAGCCATGGCTGAGCAGAAGGTTTACATCGGTCGCGCTTGGCCGGTTTGGCCGAATTACGTCCGCGTCTCTGTCGGCAGCAAAGAAGAAATGGCGAAGTTCAAAGAAGCGTTCGCCAAAGTCTACAACGCTTAATCTGTAATCTCTCCTACGGGTGGCGTGGCCGGAAAGCCGCGCCACCTTTGTTTTTTGTTTGGCGGTAAAACCTCGTTCGTTCCGGCCGCAGAGGTGAACCGTGCAATTGCCCCGCATTTCGTATACCTGGCGCACATTCGCTGGCGACCTTTCCGGCGGCGCTATTGCTGCGCTTATCGCCCTTCCCTATGGTTTGGCGATGGCCAGCATGATGGGTTTGCCGCCGGTTCTTGGTCTCGTCACCTCCGTCACTACGGCTCCAATAACAGCTCTCCTGGGTAGAAATCCGGTCCTCATCGGAGGAACGGCAAGCGCCACCGTGCCCTTTATCGCCAGGGCCGTCGAACGTCAGGGAGTCGGGGGCGCGGCCAAGGTCTGCATGGCGGCTTCGGTCTTCATGCTCGTGTTTGGTGTTCTGAAACTCGGGCGCTTCATCCAGAAAGTGCCGCAACCGGTTGTGACCGGCTTCTCCTGCGGTATTGGCGCCATGATGTTTCTGTCTCAATTAGGGGTCATGCTGGGCGTGAAGGCGGTGGTCGACCGCACCTCGAACAATATGCTTTCGCAGAGTTGGCAGGTGTTGTCCCACGCCGGAGAAACTCAGGCGAGCGCCGTCATCATCAGTGCCGTCGTTATAGTCGCGGCGCTATTGTGTACCTATTTCATACCCAGAGCGCCGGCTCCGCTTCTCGGCGTGGTCGCTGCGGTGCTGGTAGCGAGCACCTTCGGGCTTCACCAGCGTGAGGTAGGACGGCTGCCGCTCGAAATACCAAAATTCGCGGGCTTTTCATGGACTCCGGCGGACGTATTGGATGTGACTCCCGAAGCTTTCGGGCTGGCTTTCGTTTCGGCTGTGAATCTCCTGGTCACATCCCGCGTGGTCGAACACTTTCGTGGCCGCCACAAGCACCTGAGGAGAGACGATGCTGATGCTGAACTCGGGGCGTACGGAGTCGCGAATATGGTGGCCGGCGTATTTGCCGCACCGATGAGCGTCGGCATTCCGGCCCGAAGTTTAGCGAGCGTTCGCTGCGGCGGTTCCACCCGCATGTCGAACGTACTTCACGCCGTGTTCATCCTGGCCTTCATCGGGTTGGGGGCTGATTACATCTCTCACATCCCGATTCCCGCCTTGGCCGGTGTTACCGCCTATATCGGCATCTGCCTGCTTGAATGGAGCACGTGGCGGCGTCTGGCGCGAATGCGGCGCACCGACGCTCTTGCGTTCCTTTGCACGGCAACCGCTGTTCTGGTTGTGAATGCCGTACTCGCCGTCGCAATCGGCTGCTCGTTCTACGTCTTGCGGTACGTGTTCTCGAAGGTACAAAGGACGCGAGAGCCCGAAAAGGCTCTAACGAAAGTCGCCGTCAGTGCCCGATGACTACTACTGTCGTGGAGGCTGCGCGGGTGCGGCAGGCTGATCGCGCTTGACCGGGCTCGATGCTGGACCAACGGTTGATCCCGACACGGCTGGCTCCGTAGCGGGCGCCGACGCCAGCGGTACAGTGGCGGCAGTCGAGCCGTCGTGATGGGGACCCAAGCCCAGGCCCGTCAGTGTCAGGGCGCTGATCTTGCCGTCGTCCGGTAGCTTCTGATCGGCCTGGAACCGCTTCAGAGCGTCGACCGAGTCATCTTTCCACTCGCCATTCGCTTCGCCGTGATAATACCCCCGATCGGTAAGCGCTTTCTGGATTTCGGAGTATCGTTGCGGATCGGGATGAAGCTGGTAACTCGGACCAGCAGGTTTGCGGGTAGTCCGTGTTCCCTTCGTTCGTCTGGCTTTTGCACCCGACGCGGTAACGGGTGTGGTGGCTTTTCTTCGCCACCGGAGGCTTAGTGGCTTTCTTTGCAGGGGTAACGGGAGCGGACGCATGCGCAATCGCAAGCGTGCTTAGGATTCCGATAACACAAGGCCACCTCATAAAGAGTAATTTGATTTTATCGCGACTAAAGGTGGGGCTTGCAACGCGGTCTCAGGTTTTCGCTAATGTTGAGGGAAATGCTAGGGCGGGGTATTCGCATCAACGAGGTATGAGATATCGCGTCGCATTCGCGAGACGTTTTCAATCGGACGGGAATCAGTCGGCCCTGAATCCAACAGCAGAGTTGGATGCCGAACTTCCGGACGGAGTCGTTGCGGATAAGGTGTTTGTAGGACAGTTCGACCCGGAGTCCAAACACAGTCAAGAGGTTATGGACGAAGACGATGCCTTCCTGGGCTCGGCTGCGGCCGAGTTGTGGGAGTACGACGTCGTCGACGGGAGTGAGCAGGATTTCATCGATGCGATGCGAAATTCGGAGACGGTAATGGAGTTCACCGTTGTCGATGAGACGAATATCGATGCCGAGGATGCTACCGGTACGAACCTGGACGACAGCGACACTAGGGCTCCGGATGAAATCGACGAGTCTGAGGACGTGGCGCGCGGGGGCTCAGGCCGGCGCGGTGTCGACGACGGGCCCGGCGGCCAGGTAACGGGCGACCCGAGCGCGGGTGATCTGAGGCCGAGCAGAGCCTACGGAGCAAGCGACGAGGTGGAAGGTATCGAGGATGAGGGCGCCGGAGGCATCGATAGCCTCACTGTCGTCTCCGCGGACGACCCAAGCCTGGGACTGACCGACGTGGACGGACAGAGCCCGGACGATTGGGCAGCCGATACCGGGCCGACCAGGAATCCAGGATCCGGAATCCGAAGCGGGAAGTAATCGGCTTCCCGGCGCATTCTCTGCATCTCAGGTGCCATCGCGGCCGGGAGCCGCTGCGATGGCAGTCTTCACCCCACAGCAAGCAACAAACTGCGCTTACCTGGCTCACGGGGCTGGCTGACACGCATCTAGTCGCCGCTCGAAGTCGCGTCCGTAGCGCGGTGCACCGCTTTCGAAACGGAACCGGCAATTAAATCAGGAGATGCAATTCGATGAAAGCAGCATGGTACGAGAAGCAGGGGCCGGCCAGGCAGGTCCTGATTGTGGGCGAGATGCCGGATCCGCACCCGGGCCCGGGAGAAGTTCGCATTCGTGTTGCAGCATCCGGCATCAATCCGGGCGATACCAAGAAGCGTCAGGATGCCTTCGGTTACGGCATGCCGTATCCGCGCGTTATTCCGCACAGCGATGGCGCAGGACATGTGGATGAGGTCGGCGCCAACGTTCCGTCCGAATGGCTTGGACAACCGGTTTGGTGCTTCGGCGCTCAATCCTACCGGCCGTTTGGCACCGCCGCAGAGTTTACGGTTGTACCCGTCGAGAATGTCGCGCCCCTGCCTGGAGGCATTCCGATGGAACAGGGTGCATGTCTCGGCATACCCGGCATTACGGCGCACCGGGCGGTACACGTAGCGGGCAGCGTCAACGGGCGGACCGTACTGGTGCAAGGCGCGGCTGGTTCGGTTGGCCTCTGTGCCGTTCAATTGGCCTCCCAGGCCGGAGCCAGAGTAGTCGGGACGATCCGGTCCCCTGGAGAGGAAACGACCGCGCGGAAGGCAGGTGCTCACGACGTTATTCCCAACAATGAGAAGCTGGCTGAAAACGTGAGGTCCATCGCCCCGGGCGGCATCGATCACATCGTCGAAGTAGCGTTCGCAGCGAATATCGACGCCGATGTGGAACTGTTGAACAACAACGGATCGATCGCCACCTACGCGACGAACCTTGACAAGCCCGGCATACCGTTCTGGCCGATGGTATTCAAGAATATTCGGCTATTCTTCCTTGGAAGCGACGATTTCCCCCTGGAGGCGAAGACCCTGGCCGCGCAGGATCTCAACTCAGCGCTTCAGGCCGGGTGGTCCGGTTTCGAGATCGCTGAACGAGTTCCACTCGAAGAGATTGCCCGGGCTCACGAGCTTTCGGAACATCCGGCGCGGCCCGGGCGCGTGGTTGTCGTTATCTGACAAAGTAAGGAGACCGGCATGCCTCTCCAGTTCACAACCTCTTATTTGCAGGACTCGCTAGCGCTATTTCGCTATTACAAGAACTTGAGCGAACGGGCGATGGCGCAGGTTTCGGACGAACAGCTTCTGACCAATCTGGACGACGAAACGAATTCCATTGCCGTGATTGTGAAGCACATGGCCGGCAACCTTCGTTCACGCTGGACGGACTTTCTGACGAGCGACGGCGAGAAACCCACAAGAGACCGGGATATGGAGTTCGTCAAGCCTCCCGAGACTCGTGAAGCACTGCTCGGCATGTGGAATGAAGGCTGGGACGCCCTCTTTTCCGCCTTGGAACCGCTGACGGACGCAGATCTGGAGCGCACGGTCACGATCCGCGGTGAAGCGCATTCGGTGATGCAGGCTGTGAACCGGCAGCTTACTCATTACGCTTATCACTCCGGGCAGATCGTGCTGATCGCCAGGCATCTCAAACACAGTGGCTGGCAGACGCTGACCATACCGCGCAACCAATCGGCGGAGTTCAACCGGCGCGTCGAGACAGGCGACGCGAGTCAAAGGTAATCAGTTACAGGGTGCGTGGCGCTCAGTTCTCCTTCCGCCTACCCACACAGGAGCGGGGAACAGATGGCCTTCACTTCATCAACGAAAACGGAAAATTCGAACGGCTTCTCGATATAGGCGTGCGCCCCTGCCGCAAGCGCAGTAGGCCGAGTGTCGGCGGATGGTTCGGTGCTGACTATGACGACCGGAATAGATCGTAAGCCATCATCATTCCGAAGTTGCCGTAGAAGCCACCAGCCGTCATGCCTGGGTAAGGTGAGGTCCAATACGATAACCCTCGGCGTTCCGGCTCTTTCGTACTGACCCTGTTTCAGAAGGAATTCAAGCGCGGTTTCCGGGTCTGACACTCGGTAGACGCTCGCCGTGATCTCCGCTTCATCGAGCGCAGCCCGGAATAAAAAGGCCGATCCGTCGTCGTCTTCGACGTGAAGCAGCACGCAGCGTTCCATGGTTTTAGCTTTCGAAGCGCAGAGTTAATCGAATGTATCCCGATAATGCTCCATCGAGAGTATACATTCCTTTTCACACTTAAGAGCTGCCTGCCAACGGTTTTCACCCGACAGGGGCAGCGAATTAGTGAAGGAATACCTGCATTCGCGAAAGAAACGCTGAAGTTGGCGAATTCCTGAATCCGCCGAACTAAGGCCGATTTGCATCCAGTGATTCGCGGCTGCGTTTGACTACCGCTCTGGTCCGTTCGATCAGAGTGCGAGATGCCCTACACATCTCGGTGCTTCGCATCGTGAATTCTTTCGTTCTCGCTACCGCCTCGCCCAATTCCTTTTTCTGAAGATCTATCTCCGCAAGCTTTTCACGCAGATCAGCATCATCCATGACTGGAAAATACTCAACTTGCGGCAGAATTTCGAGTCGTGAGTACTACCTACGAAAAATTTGCGAACCGCGTAGTCGCCGGGCGCGCTATTTGCGTTCTCCGGGAGCTTTTGGTGCAATCATGGGAGAAATCATGGTTATTTCGATGAAGTTGCACTCCACGAAGGCCGAAGTGGATTCGGTATGCGAGCGCATCAGCGAATTCGGCTACAAAGTGCATTCGATCGAGGGCGAAGAGCGGGTCGTTATCGGTGTGGTGGGAGTGGGTGACGTGACTGCGTGCCTCGAATCGCTCGAAGCCATGCCGCAGGTGGAAAAAGCGGTTCGAATCTCCGCTCCCTACAAGTTCGTCAGCCGCGAATTCCGTGGTTCCAAGTCGCAGATCCGAGCCAATGGGGTTGAGATTGGCGGAGAAGACCTGATCGTTATGGCCGGCCCCTGTTCCGTCGAGAGCGAAAAGCAGATCCTGGACACGGCTTATTCCGTCGCGAAGAGCGGCGCCAGATTTCTGCGCGGCGGCGCATTCAAACCACGCACGTCGCCTTACGATTTCCAGGGAATGGAGCGTGAAGGCCTGCGGTTGCTCGACAAGGCCAAGCGCGAGACCGGACTCGGCATTGTCACGGAGGTGATGAGCGACAGCGACGTTGAAATGGTCGCAGAGTATGCCGATATCCTCCAGATCGGCGCCCGCAACATGCAGAACTTTGCCCTGCTCAAGGCGCTGGGAAAGGTCGACCGGCCTGTGATGCTGAAGCGGGGCCTGAGTTCGACCATCAAAGAACTGCTGATGTCGGCCGAATACGTCGTCGCCCACGGGAATCCCAACGTGATACTGTGCGAGCGCGGTATCCGCACGTTCGAGACGGCTACCCGAAACACCTGCGATATCACCTCGATTCCCGTTCTCAACGAGCTGTCCCACTTGCCGGTCATCCTCGATCCAAGCCACGCCACCGGAAAGCGCAGTCTGGTTCCGGCGCTTTCCCGCGCCGCCGTTGCGATCGGAGCAGACGGCCTGATCGTGGAAGTTCACCCGCAACCCGAGAAGGCCATGAGCGATGGCGCGCAGTCGCTAACGCTCGCGCAGTTCGACGCCATGATGCGAGAGCTGAAGCCTTATATTGCACTTTGGAAGGCTTCTCGCGTCAGTGAATTAGCGGCGGTGTAGGTCGTTCTGCGCATCCCCTGGCGACAGTTATCCATCATCGGATTCGCCGCTCTGGTCACGGCCGGTGCCACTTACAGCATTGACTGGTACCGACACCGGTTCGTGCGTTCGAACGCGGATCTCATCGGGTTCCTTCCCGGCGGAAACGGGACCCGAGTATTTGCCGATGTCGCTTTGCTGCGCCGCGCCGGGATTCTCGATGCGTTTTCAACGGGCAAGCTAGGCGAAGATCCCGATTATAAGCAGTTCGAGGAAGAGACTCACTTCGATTACAGGCGGGATCTGGACACACTCGGCGGATCGCTCGAAGGCAACCGTGCGAATTTCCTGCTCCGCGGACGGTTCGACCGCCGCGAGTTGTGGAGATATGCGGCTGCCCGCAATGGGACCTGCAGCGGCGATTGGTGCCGGATGCCGGCAATCACCCCGGGACGCTGGGCCTCCTTCGGACTTCCGCAGCCTGATCTTCTGGCGCTTGCGGTCGGCCCGGAACCCGCAGACCCGCTGGCGCGCTTCAATTTCAAAGCAGGTGGCGGGTTTACGTCCCCATCGTCCGATCCGGTCTGGGTAGAGTTATCTCAGAAAGTGCTTCAGCAGCCAGCCGAATTGCCCCTGCCGCTCCAGATCTTTGCGATTTCGGTCCAATCGGCCGCCCCGGTGATTCTCTCGCTTGGTGCTGTTGGCGGAGCCGAATCCGGCGCCTTTCTGCTTAAGCTCGATGCCCAGTTCTCTACAGCGGCAGCGGCCGATACCATCCGGAAGCAACTGGAGCTAGAAACGAAATCACTGTCCCTGGCTTTGGCAAAACAGCGACAAGGGGCTGATTCGAAGGGTTTTACGGGATTGCTCGCCTCGGGAACATTTGCTACGGCCAGCCAGCATCTGCTGGGGCGCTGGCTGATCCGGCCGGAGTTGCTCCGTGCGCTCGAGTAACGTGCCGGCCCTTTTGCGTCCCCGGTGACGCCGACCTACTCTAACCTAGTAGTTACCTCGTCAATGTCGACCAGCGTCTCAGACTTGCCTCAAGCGGACCAGCTTTTCCAAAGCCTGGAGGCGAAAGTCCATGCGATTCGGCCGAAAGAAGACCTGAGCCCTCTTCACAAGGCCTTCCGTTTCGCTGCCGATCACCATAAGTCGCAAACGCGGAAATCGGGCGAGCCTTATATCTGCCACCCCTTGGAAGTCGCGCACATCCTTGCCGACATGCAGATGGACCTCGTTTGTATGGAGACGGCTCTTCTTCATGACACGGTTGAAGACACGTCTGCAAAGCCCGAAGAGGTGCGGGCGATGTTCGGCGAGGACGTGGCTCGCTGTGTTGATGGGGTCACAAAGCTAAGTAAAATCAGCTTGGCGAACCGGGAAGACCGGCAGGCGGAGAGCCTCCGTAAGATGCTGCTCGCGATGACAGCCGATATCCGGGTCATCATCGTGAAACTGGCTGACCGGCTGCACAATATGCGCACCATCGCGGCGCTCCCGCGCGAACGGCAGGAGTCGATTGCGCAGGAAACGCTCGATATCTATGCTCCTATCGCCCATCGCTTAGGCATGGGTAAAGTTCGCGGCGAGTTGGAGGAACTGGCCTTCCAGACGCTCCACCCGGAGGCCGCCGACGAGTTGCACCGGGAGATCGCGTCCAAACAGCAGGACCACGAGAAGTGGCTGGAAGACATTCAGAAGCACATCTCGGACAAGCTGGCGGCAGAGGATGTGCCGGCGCGCGTCCACGGCAGAGTCAAACGAGCCTATTCGATCTACCAGAAGCTGAAGCGGCAGCGAATCACCCTCGATCAGGTTTATGACGTTCTTGCCGTCAGGATCATCACTGATTCCGTGAAGAACTGCTACGCCGCTTTGGGCGTGATTCACAACGAATGGCACCCGATCCCGGGCCGGATCAAGGACTTCATTGCGATGCCCAGGCCCAATCTCTACCAGTCCTTGCATACGTCGGTGATCGGAACCGGCGGCATTGCGTTTGAAGTGCAGATCCGGACAGAGGAGATGCACAGGATTGCCGAAGAGGGAATTGCCGCTCACTGGAAATACAAGGAGGGCGGCGGCAAGGCCCCGAAATCCGACGATCAGCGGATTGCCTGGTTGCGCCAGCTTGTCGAATGGCAGCGCGACGTCAGCGATTCCGAAGAGTTTCTTTCGACGTTGAAAGTGGACCTCTATTCGGAGGAGGTTTACACGTTCACGCCGCGCGGGCGAGTGATTGTGCTTCCCCGGGAGGCGACGCCGATCGATTTTGCCTACGCCATCCATAGCGACATCGGGCATACCTGCGTTGGTGCACGCGTGAACGGCTCCATTCGTCCGTTGAAATCCACACTCAAGAACGGAGACGTCGTCGAGATTCTCACCCAGCCGGGCCACCAGCCGAGCCGCGACTGGCTGGCTCTGGTCAGAACGTCGCGGGCGCGCAACCGGATCAAACACGTGATCAATGCTGCCGAGCGCGCGAAGGCGGTAGAGATCGGGCAGAAATCACTGGAAAAGGAAGCGCGGCGGCTTGGCGTCAATCTCCACCGCATCTCGCAGGATGAACTGGCGGGAGTTGCTTCGGAATACGGTGTCAGCAAGGCCGAAGACCTGTACGCGGCACTTGGGTTCGGAAAATATTCTGCGCGGCAAGTGCTGCAAAAAGTGGCGCCCGACGACATGCCGCTCGAGGGCGATCAGGCCGCGGATCTTCCGCCTGTCGTGCCACCCTCCGGATCTCCCGGCCCGGATGGCGATCTCACCATTCACGTCAAAGGCGCCGACGACGTTCTGGTGTACCGCGCAAAGTGCTGCAATCCCATCCGGGGCGAGCGCATCGTTGGCTATATCACCCGAGGTAAAGGAGTTGCGGTTCACTCCCAGATGTGCCCGAACGTCCAGAGTCTGATGTACGAGGCGGAGCGGAGGATCGACGTGGAGTGGGCCCGCACAGGATCCGTCACTTTGCCGGTTAAAGTGCTTGTCTATACGGATGACAGGCCCGGCATTCTCCATCAGCTCACATCCATCCTGAGTTCGGAATCGAGCAATATCAGGACCTTAGAGGCGAAGGGCGACCACAGCCGTACGGACGACAGCGCGATCGTGGACATCACCATGGACGTCAAGGATAAGAAGCAGTTGGAGCGCGTTGTGAATGCTTTCCGCCGCATACCCGGTGTTCGAGACATCAAACGAGTGCTGACGAACTAATCATGCAACCGGAATTCGAAACCATGGCCTCCAAAGCCGAGCCCGAACACATCGCCATCTCGAAGTCGACGGGCATCAAAATCGACTGGCGCGACGGCCACCACAGCGATTACTCACTCGCCTATCTGCGTGATGAATGCCCTTGCGCCACCTGTACCGGTGCGCACGGAACGGAGCCGCAGAAGTCGAACTACTCGAAACCCGAAGCTTTCCAGATGTTCAAGCCTGCCCTCAAAATGAACTCGGTGGAATCGGTCGGAAGCTATGCCGTGCGCATTTTCTGGAATGACGGCCACAGTTCGGGCATCTACTCCTTCGATCATCTCCGGCACATCTGCAACTGCGAAGCCTGCAAAGCAAACCGCTGATGTGCCTCAAAGGCCGCTGACTTAACCGTTCCCTTCAGCCATCCTTCAGCCGAACGCAATACACTGTTTTGCGGGGGAACGGTAATGGGATTGAAGTACTTCGCGTTCGGGATACTTGGGGTGACCGCGCTGTGGAGTCAAACGCCCAGGGCAGACGCTCAGTTTGTCGGGTCGGCCGCATGCAAGACTTGCCATCCCGCGATCTACGAACGTTGGAGTAAGACGCGAATGGCGAACGTCGTTCGCGACCCCAAGGTTCACCCGGACGCCATCCTTCCCGATCTATCCAAGCCGGATCCGCTGGTTAACTTCACGAAGGATGACATCGCTTTTGTTTATGGCAGCAAGTGGAAGCAGCGGTACTTCACCAAGAAGGGCGACGACTTCTACCCGCTCGGGGCGCAGTGGGACATTACCCATCAGATCTGGCGTCCTTATTCGGTAGCGCCCAATACGGATTGGTGGGTTCGGTTCTATCCGGCCGACAACATGCAGCGACCAACGGGTCCGCTCTGCGATGGTTGTCATTCCGTCAACTACAACATCCAGACCAATGCGGTGACGGAGTGGAATGTCGGCTGCGAAAAATGTCACGGCCCGGGTTCCGAACACGTAAAAGCACCTTCCGGCAAACGAACATCGTCAATCCGGTACGGCTGGACACGGTACAGGCAACGAATATCTGCATCCAATGCCATTCGCAAGGCCAACCGCTCAACAACCCGATGAATGGGAAATATTACGACTGGCCGGTGGGCTTTCAAGCCGGGCAAGAACTTACGGGATTACTGGAAGCTCGAAGAGCACAAGTTGGGAGAGCAAACGTTTACCCACTTCGCGGACGGAACCGCGCACAAGAACCGCATGCAGGGTAACGACTTTGTGCAAAGCGCCATGTACACGCACGGCGTGAGCTGTTTCAGCTGCCACGACGTTCACGGGACGAACAACAATGCGGACCTTCTGAAGCCAGCAAACGTGATGTGCCTGGAATGTCACGGCCCGAACTCGCCGAATGGGCCGCACGCACCGACAATAGAAGCGCATACTCATCATCCGGCAGGAAGTGCGGGAAACGAATGCATCGGTTGCCACATGCCGAAGATTGAACAGACCATCGCGGACGTCAACGTCCGCAGTCACACCTTTCGCTTCATACCCCCCAGCGAAACCGATTCCCTGAAGGTGCCCAACGCCTGCAACGTCTGCCATACGGATAAGACGTCCAAGTGGGCGGCTGACACTCTGAGAACCTGGCCCAACGTCTCACCTTGGCGCGTTGCCAACTAATTGCAGCAGAGCGAGGCCGTGCTTCGCTGCAGGGCGCCTGGGAGACCTACGGGCATCAGTACGGCTAGCGGCCTGTTCCTCAAATGTTCCGATACTCAAGGACCTCGGGAGCGGTCTACGAGATGGAATGGCTAATCGAGAAAGGTGCGCACCTGGATTACAGGTGTAACAGCATCTCGAATCTCAGTTCAGCTCGTGCTGCAAGTGGCCTTGAGCTCATTCCCCTGATAAGTCGCAAAAGAAGAAAGCAGGCGGGAAGACGCTGAGAATTCATCGTCCCCGGATGGCGACTTCGAACGCTCGATCCCGCTTAGGAGACGAATTATGTACCACCACGTGAAAGAACTGATGTACACGGTTCGGGTTGACGCGCCCGATCCACACTTCGGAAATATGCTGCTCGAACAGTTTGGCGGCGCGAACGGCGAACTAGCCGCCGCAATGCAGTATTCCGTGCAAGGGATCAATTGTGACGATCCCGAGCGCAAAGATCTGCTGATGGACATCGGCACGGAAGAACTCAGCCACCTGGAAGTGATTGGTGTGTTGACGCGCATGCACCTGAAGCCGCTGAGAAGCAAGAGGAGCGCGGCCGAGGCGGACCCTTTGATCTCGATCGTTGGCGGCGGCGGAGTCTCCTTGCATAACTCAATGGGCTCTGCCTGGACCGCAGATTACCTGAAGGTCACAGGAGAAATAGACGTCGATCTGCGCAATAACATCGCGGCGGAAGCCCGCGCAAAGATCACCTACGAACGGTTGATGAACTTCACAGACGACCGGGGAACGCTCGATGCGTTGCAGTTCCTGATGACCCGTGAGATTACGCATATGAAGGCATTCACCTTGGCCCTCGAGAGCCTGGGCAAGCCGATGTTCTCCATTGGGAAGCTGCCACCGACACCGGGTATCGTCGACCAGTACTTCAACGACTCAACTGGAGTGGGCGATCGCGGAGAACCGGACGTTCGCGGACCTTGGAACGAAGGGGGAAGCTGGGAATTTGTGGAAGCTCCTGCTTTCAAGGAATTCCTGTCGCCCGAGACCGGAGCGCGGCAACCGACAGACGACCACGGTCAAAACGGTTCCTCGGCTCCCAAAAAGCGCAGCACCGCAAAGAAGCAATCCAAAGGAACGACTCATTCAAAGTAGCTTCGTCCACAAAAGGAAATTGAATATATGTCCCAATTAAAAGAACTACTCGTTGAAGAATTACAGGATCTATTGCACGCCGAAACTCAGTTGACGAAAGTCATCCCAAAGATGGCCGAGGCTGCTCACAACCCGAAGCTCCGCGAGACTTTCGAAAAGCATCTGCTCCAGACGGAGAACCACATTGAGCGTCTGACGAAGGTGTTCGACTTACTAGGTGAGAAGGCGCAGGCGAAGCCTTGTAAGGCTATGGAAGGTCTTGTGGCCGAAGGCGAAGAGACAATCGAGGAGGGCCAGGAGAAGGAAGAACTCGCTGCCGACCTCGCGTTGATCACTGCCGCGCAAAAGGTAGAACATTACGAGATTTCTGCCTACGGAACGCTCCGCAGCTTAGCGCGGCAGATTGAAGAGTTCGAGGTGGCGGAACTGCTGACTCACACGCTGGGCGATGAGGAATCGGCGGACTTTCTGTTAACGGAAGTCGCGAAGCCGCTCATCCAGCAAGCAACTTCAGAGATTCTCGAAGCTCAGACAGGAAAGAAGCAAACGGCCGGCGTTTAAAAGGTAGGTTCTCAGGCGGGGAAAAGGCTGTTCGCCCCGCCTGAGTTCTTATAGAAGCCGGAAATTGACCTGGACTTGAGCTTGCGTCGCAACCGGGCGGCCGCCCTTCATGCCGGGACGGAAACGCCATTTCATAACCGCTTCGATAGCCTTTTCGTCTAAGCCAAGTCCAAGAGGCCGAACAACGTGGATATCGCGCGGGACACCGTGCTCGTCTACGACGATCGAGAGCAGAACCTCTCCGGAATATTTTGCCTTACGAGCCTCTTCCGAGTATTCAGGTTCCGTTTTTGCGACGAGCACCGGAGCCGATACATCGCCGCCGATTCTGAAGGCCCCGCCGCCGGTACCGCCGCCCGATCCCGGGCCATAACCGTCGCCACTGCCGGATCCGACACCGCCGCCCTTGCCGCTCCCCAGCCCGTTAGCGCCTTGTCCGCCGGACGAATCTAAGAGCTTGCTCATGGGATCGCCGTAGTCGGGAGCAACAATCTGCGGCGCTTGGGCCGTGATAGTCGGGACTACCGGAAGCTTTGGCTTCTCAACCGCTAAAGCAGGGGGGATGAATTGCTTCGGAGCAGGCGGAGGTGGGGCACCCTTACTGACCGGAACAGGGGCGTGTTGTCCGCCGCCGCCACCACCGCCGGATTTTACAGCAGCAGGCGGAAGCTTCGGCTTGTAAGCATTAACAGGAAAGTAAATCGCCGTAACGTCTTTCGGCTTAGGCGGCAGTATCGCCTTGCGAAAAATTACCAGCATCAAGCCAATGAACGCTACGTGGACCAGGAGTGAAAGCGTACCCGATCTGGTCTCGCCCCCGCCGTAAGCTCCCCAGATGGTACCGACTTCCACCGGCTTGGAGGTAACCTCGAGTGGCGGCAGTTTTCTCGGGTGTATCAGGTCTCGGACGTTTGAAACGAGCGACTTAAACCAAGGCTGCTCGACGGCGTTCAAATCTCCGAAGCTGGTACCTTCTACCGGCCGGGAAGTGAGCTCGAGCGGAGGGAGTTTCGGAGGGTTGATTAACTCCCGAACACTTTGACCAATCGACTTGTACCAGGGCGCTTCAATGTCATTCCCCAGGAGAAGGCGATCTAAGTGGTCATCCGAAAAATCTGGCATGGAAAGCTGACGCGACCTTTTTCTACCTGCTCGTTACGACGCCTGACAAAATTTAACCGTTGCAAAAACATGGCGCCGGGGACGATTGGACACTCTCAGCTTAGCACTGAAAAATCGGGCTCAAGCGCCTGGGAGCAAACCCTGAATACCATTCCAGATCTCGTCGAGAACGTCCGTGAGTTCATGCCCGGAGTCGACCTGTACCAGCCGCGCCTGCTTATGTTCACTAACGAACCGAGCGGAGTTCCCGAGGGGAACGAGGTCGTCGTGGGTGCCGTGGAAGATCAAAGTGGGCGCTTGACAATCCGGATAAAGCGGGTATTTCGCCGCGTCCTCAAGAAAACCGTACGACAGATCAGCTTCTCCACCCGTTCCATAGTGGAAGACGGACAGGTTTCCAGTCTCCCGCCAGCGCTCGATTTCTTCCGGCCCGAGCCGCTCCACCCAGAGGTCGTGGAATCCGAAAGCGGGAGCCAGTAGAACCACCTGCTTTATCTCTTTATGTTCCGCCGCATACAAAGCAGCTAAATACCCGCCCAGACTCGAGCCGATGATCATCAGCGGCCCGGCGCCTTGTGCCACCTCGCGAACCACCTCGAACTGCTTTGAAATCGTGAGATGGAAGAAGTCTCCTGCCTCGAGATCCGGGGCATCGAAGCGCATACCGCGCTCAGCAAAACGTTCCCGGAAGAAACGAGCTTTCCTCGACAATGGACTGGATGCGAATCCGTGTAAATACAGAACACTTAAGCCGGGTGTCAACATCTACAGCTTAGTGGTTGCAGTGATCCGGCCCGCCGTCTTGGCGCAGTGCTACAACTGTGTAAAGGCTCGCTCAAATTTCGTGTGGCCTTACCAAACCCCTGCGAGCTTCCTGCTGTTTGGCTCTATTCTCAATCAATGATGTAGGTTAGAGTGTTGGACCGAGTACTTCTTGGCCGAATTGCAGATGTGTTTGCGGAGAGATTAGGAGAAAGATAATGGCAGCAGTAGCAGAAAAGGTAAAGCAAATCATCGTCGAGCAACTGGGTGTGGACGAGAACCAGGTGGACCCAAGCGCCTCGTTTGTTGATGATCTGGGAGCGGATTCTCTCGACATCGTTGAGCTCGTCATGGCGTTTGAAGAAGCATTTGATCTCGATATTCCGGACGATGAGGCTGAAAAGATCAAAACAGTCAAGGACGCTGTCGATTACATCGAAGCGAAAAAGAAGTAGTTTGGGGTTTCGGAATCCCCTGTTGCGGCCGCATAGGAAAGCGGGCGCCCGGAGAACAGCGTGAAGCGCAGGGTCGTTGTTACGGGCATCGGACTGATCAGTTCGGTCGGAACAGGCACGGAAGAGAATTGGTCAGCTATCAGGAATGGCCAGAACGGTATTGGACTTATCACCCAGTTCGATACCGCGGGGTTCGCAGCACGCATCGCGGGTGAAGTGAAGAATTTTGACCCACTGGCTTACGTCGACAAAAAAGACGTGAAGAAGATGGGCCGATTCATTCAGTTCGCGATGGCGGCATCCGAATTTGCCGTGAAGTCGGCAAACTTAAAGGTTCCTGAAGCAGAGGCCGAGAACTTCGGTGTGTACATCGGAAGCGGCATCGGCGGATTCGAAGTGATCGAACGAGAGCATCGGATCTTGCTCGAGCGCGGTCCAAGTCGGATCTCACCGTTCTTCATCCCTTCGTGCATCGTCAATCTGGCAAGCGGCTACGTTTCGATTCGCTACGGAGCGAAGGGACCTAATTCCGCCACCGCGACAGCTTGTACGACCAGCGCTCATTCAATTGGCGACTCGTACCGCCTGATTCAGCACGGTTATGCCGATGTCATGATCTGCGGCGGCGCTGAAGCCTGTGTTACGCCCATGGGCATTGGTGGGTTCGCCGCGATGCGTGCTCTTTCCACTCGTAACGACGAGCCCCATCGCGCCTCACGGCCGTGGGACCGCGATCGGGACGGTTTTGTGGTGGGAGAGGGCTCGGGCATTCTGATCCTCGAAGACCTTGAACACGCTCAAAAGCGGAATGCGCCGATCCTGGCCGAGATGGTGGGTTATGGCATGAGCAGTGACGCCCATCACATCACGTCTCCGCCGGATAACGGAGACGGCGCGTACCGGGTAATGCGGAATGCGTTGAGAGATGCAGGCATTGAGCCGTGCAACGTGCAGTACGTGAACGCGCATGGAACCTCAACGGGGCAAGGCGACAAAGCGGAAACGTGCGCGATGAAGCGCGCTTTCGGCGAGCATGCGAAGCACCTGGCCGTGAGCTCCACGAAGTCCATGACGGGCCATCTGCTCGGCGGTGCAGGTGGGCTGGAAGCCGGAATCACGGTGCTTGCTCTCCGGGACCAGATCGCTCCGCCAACCGTCAATCTCGAACATCCGGATCCCGAGTGCGATCTCGATTATGTGCCGAACCATGCCCGGCCGATGGCGATCGAGTACGCCGCTTCGAACAGCTTCGGCTTCGGCGGCACAAACGGTTGCCTCGTGTTCAAGCGATATCCGGCAGACAACAATTGACCGTTTCGCCGGGTGCATCGCTGAGCACGTTTCTTTAAACTCCCATCCGGCATACTGGAAGGGACGGATCTTCCAAAAACGGAATGCCGTCGCTCCCCATGAAATTCATAGTTTCGGTAAAGCAGGTGCCCTCCCGCGATTCCACGCTCAAAACCGACGGGAACGGTACCTGGTTGGATGAATCCGATCTCACGTATGAAATGAACGAGCCCGACGCTTATGCGCTCGAAGAGGCTCTCCAGCTTAAGGAAAAGCTGGGCGGCGAGGTTGTTGTTCTTTCTCTTGGTCCGGCAAACGTGACCCAAACGATACGGGAGGCGCTCGCAAAGGGTGCCGATCGTGCCATTCACGTTCAGACGGAAGGGGCGTTAACCGATGCCTTCGCCGCTGCTAGTCTCCTAGCAAAGGCGATCGGGCCGGAAGCACCGGATTTCGTTCTTACGGGCTTGCAATCGGACGATCTTGGATTCGGACAGACGGGAGTCTTGCTCGCCGAGATTCTTGGTTTCGCTCACGCAACCATCGTGATGGAAGTGGAGCCGCAGGCAGGCTCGGTACGAGTGAAGCGCGAGTTGGAAGATGGCTGGTTTCAGCATGTGACCATGCCTTTGCCAGTCGTTCTGACGATTCAATCCGGTATTAAGCGGCTGCGTTACGCAACGTTGATGGGGATCAAGAAGGCCAAGACAAAAGAAGTCAGGGTTGTGCAGGCCTCGGAACTGAACGCACAGTCCGCAAAATCGACGGAGACGGTGCGAGTTTACCTGCCCGCACGAAATAAACAGCTTCAACTTCTCTCAGGCGATCCAAAGCAGATCGCGCATGAACTGGTCGAAAAGCTGCGCTTCGAGGCTCGGGCAATATGAGCATCCTGGTTGTCTTCGAGCACAGGGCGGGGAAGTGGAACCGTATGTCGTTCGAGGCGCTGACTGCCGGCTTCCAATTGCGTGATGTTTTCGGTGAGGTCTACGCGCGTTGCGATTGGCCACGATCTTGGCGAACTTGCCGCGCAAGCGAGCCAGTATGGAGCGGCGAAGATGTTTCTGCTGGATCATCCGCTGCTTGCCGACTACACGCCCGATGGCTATTCGCTCGCAGTCGCAACAGTTGATCGGCAAAATACAGCCGGATCTCGTCATCTTTCCCCATACCTACCAGGCCCGCGATTACGCGCCCAAGATAGCCGCCCGATTTGGCAAGCCACTCGTGAGCGACGTCATTGCAGTGAACACGGCCGACAAGAGCGCGACATTCGTGCGGCAGCTTTTTCAGGGCAAATTGAATAGCGAAGTAAAGTTCGGGCAGGGTCCGGGCTTTATCTCCGTTCAGGCCGGAGCATTTCGAGCGGCAGAGCCGGGCGATCAGGCGGGAACCGTCGAGCCCTTCGAGGTAACTCTCGATCCATCGCAAATTAGAAGTAAACCCGAAGCTCCGTTTCGTGAGGCGCAGCGTTCCGTTGACCTGAATACGGCGGACGTGATCGTCTCGGTCGGACGAGGAATCAAAGAGAAGGAAAACCTGAAGATCGTCGAAGATCTCGCAGCGGCGCTGGGTGCTGAACTCGCCGCCTCGCGTCCGATCTGCGACAACGGCTGGCTGCCGATGGAGCGGCAGGTTGGCAGCTCCGGACAGACTGTATCTCCGAAGGTTTACGTTGCTATCGGGATTTCCGGCGCCATTCAGCACCTCGTCGGCATCAAAGGATCCAAAACAATCGTGGCGATCAATAAGGATGAGAATGCCCCGATTTTCGAGAGCGCAGATTATGGCGTGGTCGGTGATCTGTTTGAGATCGTGCCCGCTCTTACCGAAGAGATAAAGAAGGCCAAAGCTTAAAGTTGATGAAAGTAATTTCGGTGTCCAGCAGGGTCGGATTCTGGGGATTCGCGGTCTGCTGTCTCTCGGCTTCGCTCGTCCTGTCTGGCTGCCATCAACCTGTATCGAAGGATGTTGCGGCGACAGTGAATGGCCGGCCCATTACGTATGCCCAACTGGATCGGACGCTTGCGGCGCAACTACCCAATCTCGATTTAAAGAGTAACTCGGACCAGACCATACAGGCTCGCCTTGAGGCGCTCCGGGCTTTGATCGACGGCGAAATCCTGCTGCAACGGGCGGAGAAGGAAGGACTGCTGGCCTCCGACGCCGACGTGGACGCGAAGTTTAACGAAGTGAAGGCTCCGTACACGCAGGAGCAGTTCAAAAAGGTTCTCGATGCCCAGAAGATGACGGCCGCCGACCTGAAAGGCCAGATCCGCCGCGAGTTGAGCGTCCAGAAGCTCGTGAACAAGGAGATCGGATCGCACATCTCGATTTCAGACGCGGATGTGAACGCTTTTTACGAGGCGAACAAGAGTGGTCCGGCGTTCAACCTGGCCGAGAACAAAGTTCATCTGGCTCAGATTCTGGTGACGCCGACGGCCGGCAACACGCCCGGGAATCTGAAGAACGACAAGGCGCAGAACGATCAGCAGGCGCGCACCAAGATTGAGGGATTAGCCATGCGGGTACGGCAGGGCGAGGATTTTGGCGGAATCGCGCAGGCTTATTCGGAAGACCCGAATTCTGCTCCGAACGGTGGCGATTTAGGGTTTGTGCCTGAATCCGCGCTCAACCAGGCGAATCCCGAATTGCGCAAAGAGATTCTCGGTATGACTCCGGGCCAGGTGTCCCCGGTACTTCATACGTCCGAGGGTTACCGCATTATCAAGTTGATCTCGAAGGAACCGGCGGGCCAGCGATTACTGAGCGATCCGCGTGTCCAGGAAGAGATCCGGCAAGGGCTGTTCCAAGGGAAAGAGCAGGTGCTGCGTTCGGCGTTCTACGAAGTGGCGCGAAGTGAGGCGAAGGTCGTGAACTACTACGCGCAGTCGGTTTTGCAGAGCAGGGATAAGCACTAAGCGCCTCGCACGTAAGCCCCTATGAGCGAACTGTGCTTCGTGCTTAGACGAGTTCGATCCGGAGTTGGCGCCCGAGAACGCCCGCTGCTCTCACCAGAGTATTCAAAGTCAAGCTATCGTTTTCGGGATCGAGTAGTCGGTCAAGGGCTGGACGACTTGTCTCCATCATCCGAGCCATAGCAGCCTTCGTGAGGCGGCGCTCTTTCATGGCCTTTTCTATCTGACGGGTAAGTACGCGCTTGATGGCCGCGGCGGTGACTTCCTCATATATCCCGGCTTCTTTGAGGAACTCGTCAAAGGAGGATCCGACATTCTTCTTATTCATCACTCCTCGCCCTTCATGCGCGCCATTGCCAAGTCGATATCCTGCTTGGGAGTCTTCTGGGACTTTTTGATAAACGAGTGAAGCAGAATCATGTTGCTCCTTCGAATACAAAACAGAACGCGGGCGATTTTGCCGCCCGTCAGATTGCTTCTGACTTCCCAAAGTCCGCCCCCAAGACTACGCACCAGCGGCAAGCCAATAGGCCAGGCAAACTCGACATCTTTGATATCTTCGCCAACGATCTTCCGGTCCGCAGGCTCCTGCTCCCATAGCCAATCCCGGACGGGCTCACGACCTGTGGCGGTCTTGTAGAATCGTGCCGGTATTCGCTTGAGCGGTTTGCCTTCGCCAGAGGGCTTCCCTCCGCCATACTGTACCAAATTTGGTGCTCGTCGTCGAGAAGACTGGTGTAACGTGAGGAGCTGATTGCCCGGTGATCCTCTACTGATTGCTCTTGTCCGCTTTCCGGACCTCTTCCATGTACTCGCGTACATACTGCTGGAACATCGGGGGAACCTCGTTGCGATTGATCTCGCCGCCGGAATCGGAGTGCTCTCCGGCTTTCTGTGAGTATTGAGTTCTCAGTTGCTGCTTGCCTGACGAGGTCTCGACCGTCATTTCGCCGGTCAATTGAGCCGACCGCTTACCAATCAGGTCCGCTAGCTTCCCCATGGCCTTGAGCTGTTCGGCGTCCTTAATCCCCTTATCGCCATCCTGCCTGCCAACGCCCGAGTGGGCATCCGCGCCCTTCTGAGGAGACTGGTCGCTCGACTGGCCCTGGGCTGACTCCGCCTTCTCGGCGGTCTGCCCCTGGCCTTGCCCTTCGGCTGTCTGATTCTGATCGGATTGCTGGCCCTTGCCGTCCTGCTGCTGGCTGCCTTTCTGATCCTTCGTGTTGCTCGATGCCTGCTGCTGCCCGGCGGCCTTTTCCTGGGCCGACTTCTCGTCCTTGGCCGGTCCTTGCTGCCCCTGCTGATTCTGGTTAGGTTGCATCTTGGCAGCGAGGCTCGAGAGCGCGTCCTTCATCCGGTTGATCAGACCGTCGGAGCTCTTTCCGTCTTTTCCGGTCTGTTCTTTGGTCTGTTCGCCCGCTTTGGGTGCCGACGAGGAATTGTTGTCGCCCGGAGCCTTGTCACCTTGCTGACCTTTCGGCGACAGCGAGTCTCGCCCGCTTGTATCGGCGCGGTCGTCCTTGCCCTTTTCACCTTGGTTCAGAGACTGAGACGGGTCGCCGCTTGTCCCTTTGGCAGCTTCGTTCTCAAGGCCTGGCGCTTGCGGCGGCAAGCTGGATTTGTCGGGCTGCTGGGAACCGGCGGAATCCGCTCTGGTTGTCACGTCACGATCATGCGCCAGTAAATCGCGGTGGTCCTCTTTTTTCTTCCCAAATGCCTTCCCGACGCGCTCGACCACCGGAGTGAACTGGAAAGTCACGAGCGGCGGATGCAGGCTCAGGCTGTTCGTCACCATGTACCGCAACGCGACCAGACCGAAACTGACGGCCACCAGAGCGCCGGCAATCGCCCAAACACGATGCGCCTGGAATGGGAATGCCTCCTCGACGCGCACTGTTTTGGCCAGTTCCGCGGCTTGGCTTAACTGGAAACGGATGGCTTCGTCGTGTCCGGTAAGCGGATGCTCTGAAATGTATTGAGCAGTGGAAAGAGAGTCGCTCAGCGCCAGTTTGCGATCGATTACCTGTGCAATCCGGTAATTGCTGAGTGCTCGCTGCCGGACCCGGTAAACGCCGACGCCCAAACCCGCAACGAGAAGCAGGGCGGGCCAATACCACTCGAAAATATTGGTGCCCAGGACCAGCAGCAGAATAAGTCCTGCCATAGCAATCGATACGGCAAGACCCGCCTGCGCGGAGCCCTCCACCCACAAATACCGCCGGGATGCCAGCCGAATCGTGCGCTGTACTTCTTCCATTGTCGAGATTATCCCAGATGGGTCGCTACCATGGATAGTTTCGATGTTGCGCTTCGAGACAGCAGGAGAATCCCATGGCGAGTTCCTGGTAGCCACTTTGACCGGCCTTCCCGCCGGCGTGCCCGTTGATATCAGTTACATCGACCGGCAGCTTTGGAGGCGGCAGCAGGGCTTCGGACGGGGCGGCCGGATGAAGATCGAAACCGATCAGGCCCGTATCGTTTCCGGCGTTCGCCATTCGCAGACAATTGGCTCGCCCATCGCGATCCTGATTGAGAATAAAGACTGGAAGAACTGGACCGGCACTCTGCCTGTCGACGCCAGTGAGGCCGTTGCGGGTTCCGAGAAGCCGGTTAAACGTCCGCGTCCCGGGCACGCCGATCTCGCCGGAGCCATCAAGTACGACTTTCCGGAAGCCCGCTACATACTGGAACGGGCGAGCGCCCGAGAGACAGCGGCCCGCGTCGCTGCCGGTGCGCTTGCGAAGTCCTTCCTGCGTGAGTTCGGGATCGAAATCCTGAGCCATGTGGTTGCGGTCGGGCCCGTTCGCCTGGAACGCCTGGCCTCCTGGGACGAGATTCGGAGCCTCAGCGAACGCGACGAGGTAATGCTCGGCTGCGTCGACCCTGACACGGAAGCACGCATGAAGGAGGCAGTCGACGTTGCGTACAGAACCGGCGACACGATCGGAGGCGTATTTGAAGTGGTTGCCCACGGTCTGCCGGTCGGGTTGGGCTCGCACATTGCCTGGGATACGCGGCTGGACGGGCGGCTGGCCCAGGCGATCGTCTCCATTCAGGCCGTCAAAGGCGCGGAAATTGGAGCCGCCGAGGAGGGTGCGCGATCGTACGGCTCCAAAGTACAGGACACGATCCACTACGAAAAGGAAGCGCAATCGTTTCGCCGCGGATCTAATCGTGCGGGCGGACTCGAAGGCGGCATTACGAACGGCGAGGACGTCATTGTTCGAGGATTTCTTAAACCGATATCAACTTTAAGGCGGCCCCTTGAATCTATAGATCTGGAGTCCCGGGAACCGGCGCTCGCGGCCTATGAGCGCAGCGACGTTGCCGTGGTGCCCGCGGCGGGTGTGATTGGGGAAGCGATGGTTGCCCTTGTCTTAGGCCAGGCCTTCCTCGAGAAATTCGGCGGTGACTCCCTTCGTGAAACAAAGCGCAATTACGAGAATTATCTGGCCCAGGTGAAGGCTTTCTAGCCCCTGGGCAACGCAAGAACATGGTCCGAACGATAGTTAAATACGGTGACCCGGTGCTGGAACAAACGGCCGAGAAAGTCGTCGAGTTCGGCACGGACGAACTGAACGAGCTTATTGCCGATATGTGGGAGACGATGTATTCCGCTAAGGGCGTCGGGTTGGCAGCGCCTCAGGTGGGTGTCAGCAAGCAGATTTCAGTGATCGACGTCAGCGTCGGCGAAGACGAATCGAAAAAAATCGTCATCATCAATCCGGAAGTCACCTTCAGAGAAGGCAAGCAAACGGGTGAGGAGGGGTGCCTCAGCATCCCTGGATTCCGGGAACTGGTTACGCGTGCAAACCAGGTCCGGGTGAAGGCGCTGAACGCGAACGGTGAGCCGATCGAGGTTGCGGGCGAGGAGCTGCTCGCACGTGCTCTGCTCCACGAGATCGACCACCTTCACGGCATTCTCTTCTTGAATCATCTGAGTGGCTTGAAGCGGGACATCATCAAGCGCAAAATCAAGAAGCTGCAGAAGTCCGGTGAGTGGGAGTAGTTCCAGCAAAACACCTTCATGCGTGTCGTTTTCCTGGGAACACCCGAATTCGCCGTGCCTTCTCTCGATGCCCTGGTCGCCTCCGGACATTCGGTTCTGGCCGTTTTTACGCAACCGGACCGGCCGAAAGGTCGAGGGCAACAAATGGCAGAGTCGCCGGTGAAACAAGCGGCGCTGCGTCTCGGCATCCCGGTTTTTCAACCGGAACGGGTGCGCCGGCCGGAGAGCTTCGAGCAGCTCCGCGTCTTTCGAGGCGGACCTGATGGTCGTGGTCGGCTACGGGCAGATCATTCCGCAAAACATCATCGATCTTCCGCCTTTCGGGATCCTGAATGTTCATGCTTCGCTGCTGCCGAAGTATCGCGGGGCCGCGCCCATCCAATGGGCGATAGCAAACGGCGAGACCACCACCGGCGTCACCATCATGCAGATCGATGCCGGTCTCGATACCGGGGACATGTTGGCCAAAGCGACGACGGCCATCGGTGCCGCGGAAACCGCTCCGGAGTTGAGCGTCCGGCTTGCGACGTTGGGGGCTCAGCTTCTGGTCGATACGGTCGAGGACATTAGAACCGGTACGGCACGACGAGAGAAGCAGAACGACAGCGAAGCAACGCTCGCGCCCATCCTGAAGAAGGAAGATGGACGCATCAATTGGATGTCATCGGCGCGCAAGATCGACAACCGGCGCCGCGGGTTTACGCCCTGGCCGGGTGCTTACACCACGTTTAAAGGACAGCCGCTTTCTTTGGTCCGAACGGAAGCGGCTGAAGACAAATCGCTGCTCCCGGGTGTCGTGCGAGTAGACGGAAAGAATTTGCTGGTCGGGACCGCCGAGGGAGCGTTAGGCATCACGGAGGTCCAGCCAGGAGGCAAGAAACGAATGAGCGCTGAAGCTTTTATCAACGGCTACAAGCCGCAATCCGGAGATCGCATGGGGGACGAACAGTGAGCCTTCCTTTGGGCTACCGGTATGCGGCCGTCTATGCCGGGATACGGAAAGATTCCCGGGACGACCTCGGCCTGATCTGTTCAGACCCTCCTGCCGCTGCTGCCGCGGTTTTCACCAAAAATGTCGTCCAGGCGGCGCCAGTGACACTAGCCCGGAAGCATCTGCGTTCTTCAGGCGGAAAGGTGGCCGCGATTCTTGTCAACGCCGGGAATGCAAACTGCGCCACTCGTACCGGAGACGCCGTGGCTCTTGCGTCTGCGAAAGCCCTGGCTAAAGCTCTCAAGACGAAAACGAAGTACATCTTCCCCGCCTCCACTGGCGTGATCGGTGTGGAACTGGACCGGAAACTCCTCACGAACGCAGTGCCAAGGCTGGTGGATAAGTTATCGCCCATCAGCTTTGAGCGGGTCGCAAGCGCCATGATGACGACCGATCTGCGGATGAAGACAGCGTTTGAGGAAGTAAGCTTTCGGCACGGATCTGTGCGCATTGCCGGTATGACGAAAGGTTCCGGCATGATCCATCCCAACATGGCGACAACGCTGGGTTTCGTGATGACCGATGCAGTTGTTTCGCCACGGATACTGCAGCGAATCCTGACGGCCGCGACGGCTCGGAGTTATAACTCGCTGAGCGTGGACGGCGATATGTCGACGAACGATGCGGTCGCGCTCCTTGCGAACGGTGCATCGAAAGTGAAAATCGGCAGGAGGGAACTGGTGCCTTTCGCCGAGGCAGTGGCACGCGTCATGGAAAGCCTCGCCGAACAGATTGCCGCGGATGGCGAAGGGGCACGAAAGTTGATCATCGTCCGAACCGCCGGATTTAGAACTGACGAAGAAGCGCGGCAGGCCGCCCGCAGCATCGCAAACTCACCTCTGGTCAAAACGGCGGTTGCGGGAAGCGATCCGAACTGGGGCCGCATTCTGGCTGCGGCAGGTTATTCCGGCGTCCAGTTCGATCCGCGCAAGGTAACGGTCCTGCTGCAGGATGTTCCTGTTTGCCGCGGCGGCCTTGCTGTCGACATGGATGAGGCAAGCCTGAAAGCTAAACTCGACCAGAACCGCGTCACGATTGATCTGAAAATTGAGGAAGGCGGATCCGGCAGCGCCCGCTTCTTCACGTGCGACCTGACGGAAGGCTACATCCAGATCAACGGAAGTTATCGCACTTGATCGCTGCCAACCGAAGACGATCAGTAACAGCAGCGCTCGGTGCTTCTGCTCGGGCTTTCATTCTCTCTCCGCGCAGATCGACCCGAGGATATCCGGGCACAGGTGGTGTACGTAGCGTCGGCCCTCTCGGGCGGCAATCCTTCTGATGCGCTTGGCCCGTTCGACAAATCGTTTAAGGACTACGGCAAGCTGCGGGACTACTTCGCCGGCCTGACTCAGTCGTACCAAGTCGTGAGCGAGGTCGAAATCAAGGACGAAGATGATCGCGAGACGGAGACGAAACTTCAGGTCACGTGGCGGCTGACCCTGACGGATCCGACCACAAGCACCAGCAGCCAGCGCAGCGCCGACGTCGATCTTACGCTGGTCCTGAAAGACGGCAAATGGAAGATCGTCGATCTATCTCCGGTCGACTTCTTCAATCCGCAACGAGTAAAGCCGTAGCCTCCTGCGGCTGGAAGGCGGCTCTGATCTCTTCGAAGTGCTTTCGCGTGACGAGCCGGAATTCGATTGGCAGTTGAGTGAACTTTTTCAGCTCTTCCAACACTTCCGGCGAGGGGACGCGCGTGCCTGCAATCAAGAGTTGTCCTTTCTCAATGCGATACGGAACAACGTTCAGGTCCTTCTGCGCGCGAACCGGGAGACTTTGGGCAACCCGGCGGTTCAGCGCGGCGAGATCGACCTCCGTTACCGGCAGGCCGGATTGCACGCTCAAGGCATGGCACAATTCCTCTTCCGAGACGATCCGGTGAGCCAGCAGGAAATCTTCGAGTTCGTGTTGCGCCGAGACTTGAGAATGAACCGCAGCGAGTTCCTGCTCCGTAACTAGCCCCGAACTGACGATCACATCCGGAAGCTCACGTCGTTGTGTCGGCAACGCAGTCCTCGTAGGGTATGCGTGATCCGTCTTCAGCCACACCAGGTGACGCCGGTTCCGCTTGGCGTGCCAGTAGCTATAGACGGCCCGGACCGAAGCGAAGCAATTGATGAGATTGCCGTGCAAGGACCGGAGCGGCACTCCCATCGCGAAAAACACTCCATAGATTCTTGCGACACAGATCATTCGGAGTGCTATCCGGAAGCACTGAAGTACCAGCGTCAGAAAGCAAAGCCGCATGATCATCGGATTCGATGTGGCAAATGCCCAGGGCCGGTGGTGAGCCGCGCTCTGCGCGAAATCGAGCAGGCCGTACACAAATAGCACGTTCGTGAGCAGCCCTAGCGGATTCGTAATCACTCCTTTGCGGTCGCGCCAGAACCAATACTTCACGGGTAAACTGCCCCGCCACCCGTCGCGCGCCCAACCCTGAAGAGCGATACCGGTGACCCAGCGGGTGCGCTGGCGGATGGCCGATCGCATTCGCCGCGGGAAATATTCGCGAGTGGCTACTGCATCCCCGTTTGCGAAGCGCAATGGCACAAAGACCTGCGCGTACCCGGCGCGGTGAATGTAAACCCCAATTTCGTAATCTTCGGTCAGGCTGACTGGATCGAAGATGATGCCCCGTTCCTCTCCGAGCCGATCGAGGATGCAGCGCGCAAACCCGGTGCCGACGCCATTCGAAGGAATGAACGAACCGTTGAAGCCGCGGGCGAGCATGTCGATGGTCTGGAACTCGGCGAACTCATCGCAATAGATTGCGTGAGTGAACTCCGTAAACGGAGTCGGAAGCGGCAGCACGGGAACCTGCACCATGGCGTGCGTCGTGCGTTCCCGGTTGATGGTTGCGAGCGCATCGGGATGCACCAGATCTTCCGCGTCATGCAACACGACGGTGTCGAAGTGGCAATCGCGTTCCCCTTCGACCTCGGTCATCCTGCGGAAAATGTTGTTCAGGCAGTCGGCTTTTGACGTTGGACCGGGCCGGGTACACACCGCGACGTGAACATTTCTGTAAGAGCGGCTGAGTTCGCCGGCCACTGCCGAAGTCTTTTCATCGTTGGGGTAAACACCCAGAAAGATATCGAAATTTCGATACTTGATTACCGAGAGGTTATGGCGCACCATGTTGGCGATGACGCCGTACTCCATCCAGCAAGGGACGAAAATGGCGATTCGACGCTCTGGTATGTCTGCCTTCTCGCTCGAGAGTGCAGGCTTTTTTCCCGCACCGAAAAGGCGCTGGAGGAAACACGTGAGAACGGGAATGAAGTCGTCGATCCCGCTGAAAAGGAGAATCGCGGCAAGGCATCCAAGCAGGGCCGGCAGAATGGAAGTAGCTTCGCCGTCCGACGAGGGACTGAACAGCCGGGCGAGCAGATGCGCGAGGTAAACCACTATCTCATTCAGATAGTGGGCGCTCCGAACGCCAAATCGCGAAAAATTCTAAGAGATCTCCCGTCGTCGTCCCACTTCCTCACTGTGACCGATCCGCGCTTCACTTTCGTTTCTTTTAGCCAACTCGTCCAAGAGCTAATTGGTGGCACCGTTCGGCGTCACACATTCACGCAGTCTGAACTGGAATTGCTGCTCGACCTGCAAAACAGCCGGATTCGTAAGTCCTCAAAGCCTGACGTTCTACGCCGTTATCTGCGCGCCGCTCAACTGCAACTGGCGCAGCAAGGCTCCCTTCTCCGCTTCTCAAAATTCATGGAACGTGAGAATCCCCAGAAACCCACTCCGCCGCCTGCAGTGTTTACGTCTCCCGTTGTTCCCGCGCCGCTCGCTTAAGTAGCCTCCGGCCATGGGCTCCTGGGCTATCCTCAAGAGGAGAAAGCAGAAGGAGAGTTTAATGGCGAGTACTACCGGACCTGTTGCCAAACCCGAACGCATGGTTTTTTGTGTCAAATTGCACAAGGAATTACCGGGCCTTGACGAGGTTCCGTTTGACGGCCACCCCCTGGGACAGCGGATTTACGAACACGTTTCGAAAGACGCCTGGAAAATGTGGGTTGAGCAGATGAAGATGATCATGAACGAATACCGTCTGAATCTGGGCACGCCCGAGGCACAGGAATTTCTCCTCCGCCAGATGGAAGAGTATTTCTTTGGTGAGGGCGCGGCACATCCGCCCGGGTACGTGGCTCCGGGACATTAGCCTATCGCGTTCCGTCTTTGCACGGTTGGGTTTTTCGAACGTCTTTTCTTTTGATGCGGCGGTTTCTCTCGTGCGTGCTTCTCGGAACTGCTCTCCTTTGGGGAGCCGACTCCGTAGCAGCGCGCCTGGCGCATGCTGCGGAAGCGGCCCGCGATTCCGGGCAGCTCGTTCGCGCTTACCTGCTCTATTCCGAAGCCGCCGCCCGGGAACCGCACAACTCCACCTACGTTTCGAATCGCGATGCGCTGGCCTCCGTCGCCAAACTGCTGACTAAGGCGGAAGTGCAGTCCGCCGACGTTTCGGCGGAGGTGAAGCAGTTGGAAGCCGAGGCGGAAAAACCTCATTCAGAGCCGCCGGTCGAAATCGCGTCGTTTGCTTCGTGGAGCCGGTCACCCGAGTTGGCGCCCATTCCCCATCTGGAGCCTCTGGCCAAATCCGCGACTTTCGATCTTCATACGGACGAGCGGGCACTAGTGGAACAGGTTACGAAGACGTACGGCATCAAAGTTACTTTTGATCCGCAGCTTCAGCCGAAGACCGATTTGCGCTTCGCCATCGACGGAGCCGATTTTTCTACGGCGATGAATGCTCTGACGGTTGTCACCGATACGTTTATGTTTCCGATCTCGCGGGACCACGTCTTTGTTGCTCGCGATACCGAAGACAAACGAAACCAGTTTGAGCCGGAAGTGCTTCTCTCGTTTTCGCTTCCGAACGCTCTGGAACAAAGGGATGTCACCGAAGCTGCCAATGCAGTCCGCGGCGTTCTGAACGCGAGAACGATCGGATGGGACAGCGCGAACCGGATCGTAATGGTGCGGGACCGGGCAACCCGCGCGCGAATTGCGTATTCACTGCTCGAAGCCACGCTTTTGCCAAAGGCTCAGGTGTCCTTCGACGTGCAGATCATTACGCTCGATTCGGAGAAAATGTATCACTACGGCCTCGGCCTGCCCACCTCGTTTCCCTACACAAGTTTTGGAAAGCTGGGCGGGCTGAACACGGTGCTGCCTTCGCTTTCCGATGGGCTCAAGTTTCTGACCTTCGGCGGCGGAGCGTCGCTTGTAGGCTTTGGGTTGGCCGATGCAACATTTTTCGCCACATACTCAAACGCATTCAGCCACAACATCTATGACGCCACCGTTGTTGTTTCGGACGGGCAGACGGCAAACTTCCACGTGGGGGATCAGTATCCGATCCCGACGGCACTTTCAACCGCTTCGACTCAAAGCTCATCGATATACAATCCCATTGGCCAGGTGAACTTTGTCGACCTGGGAGTGATTCTGAAACTGACTCCGAAGATCGGAAGCGATAGCAGCATCGCGATTAATGTGGAAGCGGATTATAAAGCGCTCGGAACTCAGACCTTCAACACCGTCCCCGCCGTGCTGCAGCGTCAGTACAAAGGCAATGTCACTGTTCGCGAAGGCGAGTGGGCTGTTCTGGCCGGGTTAGATTCGAGCTCACAAAGCGTAACCCGGAACGGACTCGCAGGGCTTTCTGACTTAGCGGGATTAAACCAGTTCCTCAGCGAGAACACGCGCGACACGCAGAACAGCAGCACGCTCGTGGTGATTAAACCCACTGTGACGCGGCTGCCTGTTTCATCAGGAATCAGTCCGCAATACCTGCTCGGCCCGGTTCACGGAATGCGAGTGCTACTTTAGGCTAGTAATACGTTTTTGACATCCGTAACACTACTATCCTGCGGATAAATGCCTCCACGCTCGCTTGCCATCGCGGCTCTGTCTTTCGTGTCGCTGTTCTACCCTTGCGCAGCCCAGCCACGCGCGACCGACCAAAATACGGATCCGCAGGAGGAGCCGGTATCGGGTGCCACTCATTCGACGCAGATGTCCGGAACCGTTGTTGATATGTCCGGAGCTGTAATATCCGGCGCTACCGTGCTGATTCGGAGCGCAAGCGGGACTGTACAAATAACCAGACACTCAGACAAGAACGGCTCCTACACTGTACACAGACTTGCACCAGGTAAGTATCTGGCTGTCGTGTCTCATCCTGGTTTTGAAACCAAAGAAATTCCGCTTACGATAGAAGCCAATGAGCCGTTCTCACTGGGCATAACTCTGACCGTGAGTTCCATGAGCACGACCATCACAGTGCAGAGCCGTGAGGATGAACTCGTCGGTCTTGCCGACTCTGCTACTCAAGGAACGGTAGGGGCAAAACAAATCCAAGACCGGCCGATTCTTCGTTCCGGAGAAGTTCTGGAGACGGTGCCGGGCCTCATCATCACGCAACACGCCGGCGGCGGCAAGGCCAACCAATATTTCTTACGCGGCTTCAATCTCGACCACGGCACAGACTTCGCCGTTTCGCTCGATGACATGCCACTTAATCTTCCGTCTCACGCCCACGGTGAGGGATACGCGGACATGAACACTGTCATCCCGGAGTTTGTCCAGCGGGTGAACTTTGAAAAAGGTCCCTATTACGCTGACGTGGGCAATTATGGCTCAGCCGGATCGGCCCATCTGGAATTCTTCAAAACTGTGCCGGAGAACTTCTTCCAGGTAGAAGGCGGCATGTATGGATATGAGCGCGCCGTCTTCGGCGTATCGCAGAAGCTTGGCTCGGGCAACCTCCTTTATGGAGGAGAGGTGTATCACGATGATGGTCCGTGGACACATCCGGATGACTACCTGAAATTCAACGGCATTCTGACCTATAGCCGGGGCGACGACGCGAAAGGCTTCAGTCTCACGGCTCGCGGTTACCACGGAACATGGAACTCAAGCGATCAGATTGCTGCGACCGCCGTGCCCCGCGTTGGCGTTTTTGGCACACTGAACCCTAGTGATGGCGGGAGTTCACAGCGTTACAGCTTACAGGCTGAATGGCATCGTCAACGCGCAAATTCCAAGACGAAGATTACGCTTTACGGCTTTTACTACGACCTCGATCTATTTTCGGACTTCACTTACTACCTGACCGACCCCGTTAAGGGCGACCAGTTTGAACAGGCTGACAAGCGCTGGGTGGTTGGGTTAGATGCCCGCCATACGCTTTATGGTCAGTGGTTGGGGCGCAGGATGGAGAATACGTTCGGCCTGCAGATCCGTAACGATTTTGTGCATAACGGGCTTTTCCAGACGGAGAATCGCGAGCGGGTGGACAAGGCTGATTCCGAAACCGGTACCAATTTACCTGCAACCACGCAAGAGGATCACGTTTCTGACACACAAGTCGGTGTTTACCTAGAGAACAAGATCCAGTGGTCAGAGAAGTTCCGCACTGTCGCAGCACTGCGCGGCGACTTGGGACATGTTGACGTCACTAGTCTGGTTACCCCGGCCAACTCCGGGACGGCGACCAAGGTGCTGCCCAGTCCAAAACTAAGCTTGATCTTCGGGCCATGGTCCAAAACTGAATTCTACGCACAGGGCGGATTCAGTTTTCATAGCAACGATGCGCGTGGCGCGACGCAGACGGTGCAACCGGTTTCGAATGAAAATCCCTATCCCAACACGCCGGCCTCAAAAATTCCTCTCCTGATTCCAACGAAAGGCGCAGAATTTGGGGTCCGCACCGTAGCCCTGTCCCATCTGCAAAGCACCTTTTCGCTCTGGTATCTCCGCAGCGCCTCTGAACTGCAGCAGAGCGGTGATACCGGCGGCACTGTTCCGTCAAGAGAGCCAAGCAATCGCTATGGGGTCGAATGGGCCAACTACTACACGCCTCTGGAACATCTGGCTTTTGATTTTGACATCGCGAATTCCAGAGCCCTGTTTACTAAGGTCGACGAAGATGATGCCGCGCCGAACAGCCCGGGCGGAAAGCGGGTACCCGAAGCGGTTGGCCTGGTGGCTTCATCGGGCGTTACACTGCACGACTATAAACGCTTCTCAACGAGTTTGCGCCTGCGCGCCTTCGGGCCGCGGGACTTAACATCGGACGGCATCTATCGCTCGAACGCAACGGTTTTGCTCAATGCGGATGCCGGGTACCAAATCAGCAAAAGGTGGCGCTTTGTCGTCGAATTCTTGAATCTGCTTGATCGCAGGGATCATGATATCGACTATGCCTATGAATCCCGAATAGCGCCGGGAGCGGATCCGGCATTCACGAACGTTTTCCATCCCGTCGAACCTTTTCAGGTGCGATTCGGCATACGAAGAACCTCGTGAGGGTAATGGGCAAACAGGGAACCCTTCGGAAGCATGATGTCCAACGTGATACAGATCAAGCGTGATACAGATATGGTGCGATGAGCACCGTTCCTGCCTGGTTTGAAAGGAAGTTCGACTTCAGTTTTCCCGTCGACCTATATCGAAACGTGTGTGTTCGCCTGCTGGGTACGCCCGCACGGCTCGAAGAACTGCTATCGGGCCTATCCCACGACATTCTGACAAGGAAACAGGCGGAGAAGTGGTCCATCCAGGAACATGCGGGTCATCTTGCCGACATGGAGCCATTGTGGATGGCTCGCGTGAACGACTTCTTAACGGCGGGTGAAACTTTGACTGTTGCAGATCTGAGTAATCGTCGAACTCATGAAGCGAATCACAACCGGCGCGAACTGAAGAAGATTTTGAGCGAGTTCCGAGCGGCGCGTTTCGAACTGCTCGAACATTTGAAACAGCTTGAAGCCGCGAAATTTGCACAGACTCTGATCCATCCGCGCCTTCAGCAGCCGATGCGTCTTGCCGATCACTTATACTTTGTCGCCGAACACGATGATCATCATCTGGCGACCATATGGGAGATGACGACGCTCTAGAAGACGGTCGTGTGCGTGACCCGTGTCGCCGGCACGGCGGCTTATCAATGGTCGCGGCACGCGGGCAGGCCCTTTAGCTTGGGCATTGCGTCGAGCGAGGACGAACCGCGCTTGGCCGGTATTTCCATCTTCCGGTCGGCATTGCAATTCGCGCGCTTCCAGCAAAGGAATCGCGCAATCAACGCTCGAGGACTGGAGCTTTGCCCTTGCCATCAATTTCGGTAGGGGCTCCAATTTCGAATCACCCCGGTCGAGATACCCCGGAAGCTGATTCGCAGCCGCGATCTTCGGACGTTGTAGCGCGTTAGCGAGCGCTCTCGCCTGATACGGCTGCAGTGTTATTCCGCCCTTTGGTGCCGGCTTTCCGCCGCCAGAATGAAAGCAGCAAAATAGAGTGCGGCAATAACTCGCTTCATCGAGTCGCCTAGTTCTTTTTCTTAAGAAAGGTTGTCACTGCTTGGCACGATAGCGTGTCCAACCACCATGCTGAGCCCCAGGTTCATGCCGCCTCTTGTTGCCGGACTTCTTTTGTGGGCCCCTCTGACCGGTGCTCAGACGGACAAGCGCAACAATTATTACCAGGGCATGCACAGCCAGGTGAAGAAGGGCGACTACAATCGCTATTCGAGCGAGGATGAAAGCCGGCACCATCACGACGATCGCAACAGCGGGGGAATCGGACCGGGAAAGGGAGCCGCGATCGGTGCCGCGGGAGGCGCAGCATTAGGCGCCATCTTCGGAAAGAGCCTGAAGAGTACCATCCTGGGGAGCGCGGCTGGAGCGGGCGCAGGCGCTATCGGCGGCGCAATTGCTGACCACGACAACAACGACCGCCGCAATCACAACCGTTGAGAAAGGTCCCGGAAAGAATGCTTAAAAACACGCTGCTATTTGCCGCCCTTGCTTGTGCCGCCTTGGTGCCTGTGGGACCAGCCCGGTTGCTAGCCGCCCAAGCGCAAGGCTCTTCGCAAGGTCCGTCATCCTCGTCCGGAGGGCAACACTCCTGGACCATGGAGCAGGCTGTGACCAGTTCGGTTCGGGAAGCCTGGGCTCTCGGCGGCAAAACGGATGACGGCTTCTTCCAAATTGTGCAGGCTCTGGCCGAACTTTCCGCGCAGAAGCGGGGCGTCACTCCTCCGGACACGGAAGCCGCAGGTGCAAAAGCAGGTAATTGGATCAGAACACAAGCGCGCAAAGATCCCGATCAACTGCTATATGTAATTGTCGACCACGCAGTCCAGTACAGCGCACGAAACGCAAAAGCCGGAAAGTAACGCCTGTCGGTAGCGGCTTGACGCTCTGCCTTCCGGTCCCAGATAGCTTGCAGTTATTCCCAGTTCGACTTCTCACGAACAACTCGGTTACGGTCAAAGCAACGTGGTGCGGCCCATTTGCAGCATCGCTAAAAGAGTAACCAGGTGGCCGGAAAGTACATCGTCATTACGGTGAATCACTCGCGAAGCCGCGATTACCGGTGCAAGCCATGGAAAGAGCGTCTGGCTTCCGCGTCACTGTCACCGTAACTGAATAGGAGCAGATCTATGCGAATCATTCACGGGCTTGGAAGGGCTATCTTCGGCGGCTTTTTTCTATATAACGGAATCAATCATCTGAGGAATCCGGAACCGCTTGAAGGTTATGCGGCGGCTAAGCAGGTGGACAATCCTCATCTCAGCGTGCAAGGCTCTGGAATCCTGATGACCGTCGCGGGTGCTGCCTTGGTGCTCGTGCTATCGCCACGATTGGGTGCGTTAGGTGTTGCCGGCTTTCTTGCCGCCGCTTCGCCCAAAATGCACGATTTCTGGAATGTCCAGGATCCCGCGCAGAGACAGTCTGACATGATTCAGTTCTCGAAAAATATGGCGCTCCTCGGTGCGGCAATAGCCTTGGCTGGCCTGGAGCGCAAAGATACTGAAGAAGCCTAGGTCACTGCCCCTAAGCGGGAGCAGAGGATCGGATCGACACCTCCAGGACAGGCGGCTGCCGGAGTGTTTGAAACACTACGCAGTAACGTTCTGTCAACCGGTGAAGCGTCCCAAGCTGCTCAGCGTTTGCATCCGTGTCGAGTTCAAATGAGAGCCGGATGCTCTGAAAACCGACCGGGGCTTCTTTGGACACGCCCAAGGTCCCTCTGAAATCAAGGTCCCCTTCTGCTCGCACTGTTCCCCCTCGTAGCTGCAACCCGATTGCGGTTGCAACTGCGGAGAGTGTGACACCGGCACATGCGGCCAATGCTTCAAGGAGCATGTCTCCGGAACAGGCAAAGGTCCCGGGACCGCCTGTTGCCGGATGCAGTCCCGCTTCGACCAGGGCTCTCCCGGTGTCGATCTTACATGTGACGTTGTCGCCGATGCGCCCTTCCGCTTTCAGCGTGATGAGTGCTGCGTTAGGATCCAGACGATAACGTTCCTTGAGTGGCGTCTGAGTTTCCCGGAGCTCTTCGGTAGTCATGGCCCTCAAATTGTGCCAGAGCCCTTACTCGCGCTGCAACGGGTGAGCTTTCGGCCGGATGCTGAGGCGACCGTCCGTCGCCCTTTTGTTCGAAGGGAGAATGATATGCTCTCCCCCGGAGAAGCTGTGATGAAAGAAACAGATGTGTCGCGGCGGCACTTCGCTCTGCTTGCCGGAACGCTCGCCGGCGGTGCAATCCCGCTGCATGCGGCAGACGCTTTGACCGCCCAGGAGATTGTCAAACGCATACAGACAAGCCTCGGCAGCGAACGGGCCCAATCCACTCCCGACGGGTTCAAAGCGGGCGACCCGAATACGCCGGTGAAGGGCATCGCAACTACTGCAATGGCGACCTTGGATGTTCTCAAGCGCGCCTCGTCCTCCGGCGCCAATCTCGTCATCACCTATGAACCAACCTTTTTCGGACACCAGGACGGTCCAGCGCCGCCGCCTCCGCCAACCGCGCCGGGCGGGGATGGAAACGGGCGTGTTGCGCCGCGCGTCTTTGCCGGTCTTGCAGCCGACGATCCGGTTTACACCGCTAAGAAAGAATTCATCGAGAAGAACGGGATGGTTGTTTACCGGATGCGCGACGCCTGGCAGTCCCGCAAAGAGAACGAGATGACGACCGGCTTGGCGGAATCCCTGGGATGGACGAAGTATCGCGTTAAGCCGGACGACGTGCTCTATGACATACCAAAGGCGACGGCCGAAGACGTGGTGGCGCAGATTCGAAAAAAACTCAACCTCCGTGGCGGTCTTCGTGCAGTTGGTGATCGCAAAGCCACGGTACGAAGAGTCCTGCTCTATCCCGGCACCATGACACCCGCGACCATGTGGCAGCGCTATGAAGAGACAGACTTGATCGTGGCCGGCGAAGTACGCGAATGGGAGAACACGCATTATGCGGCCGATATTTACACAATTGGCGAGAAGCGTGGGTTAGTGACAATCGGGCGGGTTGCTTCCGAAGATCCGGGCATGCGCGCGTGTGCCGCGTGGTTGAAATCGGTGGTGAAAGAAGTGCCGGCACATTGGATAACCGTGGGCGATCTTTATTGGAGAGCCGCCTGATGACCGGCCGCGAAGTCGTCAATCTCATCAAGAAGAATGTCGGTGTGCCGTGGAATGAAAACTCTTATAGGGATACGTTCAAGCTGGGCAATCCCGATTCCACTGTGAAAGGGATCGCTACCACGGTAATGGTCACCTTTGACATGCTGAAGCGCGCCAATCAGGCAGGCCTCAATATGGTGATCTCGCACGAGGATACTTTCTGGAACGATCGTGATGAAACCAAGGACCTGCTTTCGAATCACCTCTACAAAATGAAAACCGAGTACGTCCTGAAGAATGACATGATTGTCTGGCGTATTCACGACCACATGCATGCCATGCACCCGGACTTCACCGTCGTTGGCTCGCTACGGTCTGTCGGCATAAAGGGCGGCGAGGATGCTGTAATGCGAGCTCGCGTGTACACGATTCCCGAGACCACGCTCGGCGAATTCGCATCGCAAGTCAAACGCTTGACGGGTTCGCGCGCTTTTCGCTGTGTAGGAGACCCGCAGGCCAAGGTAAGCAGGATTCTTTTGGGTCCGGGCTATGCAACACCGCGGATGACGGCAGATGCCGACGTAGTCATCGGCGGCGAGCAGCAGGAAGCGGACGGCGGATTTGACGACGTGGAATACGTCGCGGACGCGGCCTCGCTCGGCATGCCGAAAGGTTTGATCATGCTCGGGCATGTCATTTCCGAGCAGCCGGGCATGGAGGATCTCGCCAAATGGATGGGGACATTCATCAAAGATGTGCGGATCAAGTATGTCCCTGCCGAGGAACCGTTCTGGACGTAGCATTCACAACGGCCGGCGTGGAAGTCCGGCAGGCGACGATTGAAGACTTAGACGCCCTCGTTCCGTTATTCGACGCATACCGCCAGTTCTACGGGCAACCGGGCGATCTGAACGGAAGCAGAGTGTTCTTGCGCTCGCACTTCGAGAACAGCCAGTCAATCATCTTTCTAGCGCTTCGCGAACGCGCCCCGCTGGGCTTTGTTCAGCTCTATCCCACGTTTTCTTCCACAGCCATGGCTCGCATCTTCATCCTGAACGACCTGTTCGTCATACCGGAAGCCCGCAAGGGCGGAGTCGGAGCGGCTTTGCTTCAAAAAGCAGCCAGCTTCGGTAAGGCGGCCGGTGCTTTGCGTCTCAGCTTGCGAACCGAGTTAACCAACACGACCGCTCAAAGCTTGTATGAATCTCTGGGATGGAAACGCGATCGCGTCTTCTGCTCCTACGATCTGACGTTGGAGTAGCCCGGAACGGAGATTATTGCGTTCACTGGAACCGGATCGAACTGTCGGTCAATGCGATCTCGACACGCCGGTTCTTCGAACGCCCCTCGTCCGTTGTGTTCTCAATGAGCGGACTCGTTTTCCCGTAGCCCTTCACGTTGACAATTCCGGGGTCAATGCCGGCTTCAATCAGGTAATCTTTCACCGCATTGGCTCGCTTGAGCGACAACTGCTGGTTATATTCCGCGCTTCCGACGTCGTCCGTATAGCCGAACACAGAAAGTCCGTAACCTTTGGACACCAGAAGAATGCCGGCGATACGGCTAAGCAGTTCCCGATTGTGGGTGTTGAGATCTGCGCGATCGAAGTCGAAACGAAATACTGAATTCGGCAGGGAAATGATCATGCCGTTGGGTGTGCGCCGCGTCTCGACGACCCGGTTCAGAGCTTCCTGCATCTGGTTGAGCTCTGCCTGCCTCTCGCGCTGCATCTCGGACATTTTCTCTTGCGCTGCCCGGCTCTGCTCGGTTGCCTGCTGTGCTGCCACCTGCGCCTGTTGTGCAACGTTTTCAGCCTGGTGCCTGCCCGATTCAGCTTCTTTCCGCAGGTCTGCCGCGACGGCTGCGCGAGCCGCGGCTTCTTCCGCCCTGCGGCTTGATGCGGCTACTGCTGCGGATTCCTCCTGTGCGGTTCTGGTGGCTTCGTTGACGTCGTGGTGTAGCGATCGGAGTTCGCCTCGCATCTCTTTCAGGCTTCGATAACCGGCATAGTCGGAAATCCCCACTCCGGTAATCAGCACTACAAAGCCGAGTATTGCTATCCACCGTCCCACACTTCCATGCTATCGCCGCCATGGCCAGGCGAGTGAGGGCGCGGGCAATCTTCGCCTTCGAGGTTGCTGACAGGCAGAGGCTCGAGAAGCAGTGAGTGGATGATGCTGAATATGACCGCGTTCGCACCGATTCCGAGATCCAAAAGCAGGACGACCATGGAAGTAAGAACTCGGTGACGTTTCCACTGCCGGATTCCGTATCGAAAATCAGAAGTCACGTGCGCGAAAACTCGGCGTGTTTTACTGAACGTTCGAACTGGTACCGGAACCTTTTTCTAGTTTTTCAACACGGCGGGTCAGATCCGCAATCTGCTTGTCTTTCGCCTCGAGTTGCGAATCGATCTTTTCCGACCAGTCCGTCATGCGGGAAAGCCAGACGTTTGCAGCACGCATCATGCCGCCCTGACGCTCCAGCCGCGCAGCCTGCGCATCAAAGCGACCTGTCATCTCCTCCCGGAAGGTGTGAATCTCTTTAGACAGAGTGTGAATTTCTTTTTCCAGGCTCTCTTTTACGCTGACGACCAACTCGTATAATCGATCGTTTGGGTCTGCTTCGGCCATGATGAGGTTCCTCTTCTCAGATCGGCTGATTTGATTCTATCCGGTGCGCGGCAGGGCCGTGCGGCTGTCTTTGTTATCGTCCAAGCATGTCGTTGATGTGCGAAGAGATTCGCCAGCAACCGGAAGCGCTCGAGCGCACTCTGGCGGAAGAATGGCCCCGGACCGAACAGCTACGCCGGCATTTCGAGAATCATCCGGTGAGTCTGATCGTTCTCGTCGCTCGCGGAACGTCCGATAATGCGGCGCAGTTCGGACGTTACCTTCTCGAAATCTGCACGGGGATCCCGGTTTCCCTGGCTGCGCCGTCGGTCTACACTCTTTACCAATCGTCCGTTCAGCTTCGGAATGTCGCCGTGGTGGCTATCTCGCAATCGGGAGAATCCACGGACACCAACATGGTTCTGGAGCGTGCAAAATCCGCTGGGGCCTTCACGATCGGAATCACCAACGAGGCGGAAAGTACGTTGGCGCGCCTGGCTCATCACACATTTCTGGTTCGGGCCGGGAAAGAGCAAAGCGTAGCCGCAACGAAGACCTATACCGGTCAGCTTCTTTGCCTCTATCTTTTGGCGCACGCCATCGGTGCTTCTATCGCGCGGAAAGACCTGGAGCAGATTCCGGACTGGGCCGCGGCAGCGCTCGAAACAGAAGCGGAGATAAGCCGCCGTGCGGAGCGTTACGCCTTCATGCAGCACGCCGTCTGCATCGGGCGCGGACTCAACTACGCCAACTCGTTCGAGTTCGCCTTGAAGCTGATGGAGACGTGTTACGTTGTCGCGGAACGATTCTCGTCTGCCGATCTGCTGCATGGACCCATTGCCATGCTCGGCAAATCGTTCCCTGCGTTTCTGTTTTGCCCCGCTGGAGTGACTTCGAAGTCCACCGAAGAGTTGCTTTATAAATTAGGGGAGCTGAAAGCGGAATTACTGCTGATCACCGATCGTTCGAACCATGCAGTCGCAAACGAGGACGGCAGTAGAAAGGAACAAAGCGTTATCATTCCGGCCGTACTGAGGGGAAGGGGCGAATTGCCCGAAGATCTGTTTACGCCGATTCCCTACATCATCCCGGCGCAACTGTTCGCGGCAAGTCTGGCGGAAGTCAAACGCTTAGATCCGGATCGTCCACGCACCTTGAGCAAAGTGACCCAAACGATCTGACAAAAAACTGGGAAGGAGGCGAACTTACTTGCGCGCGCCGGCCGTGGTGCCTTTTAAAGCAGACTGGCGCCGCTTTCGGCTCTGCCGCTTCGGCTTCACAATGCGAAACGTACCGCTGCCCAGATACTCGGCTTCATAGATGTTGCCTTTCTGCTTGATGCTGGGGGAAGATGCGTGGGGAGCCGTGCTCGTCTGCTTTTGTTCGTCTGCCATTACAATCCTGAAAATCGAAGTAATCTATAGTGTAGCGAAAGCGCAGGGCCTATTGGGGCTCTTCCGCCTCGTTCCCCCTACCGCCCGGCCTGAGTTCTACACATAAGATCCCCGTCAATATCAGCGCGCCTCCGCCAAGAGTGCCGAGCGTCAAGGGTTCTCCGCCCACTACCGTTGCCGTCAAGAGCGAGAACACGGGCTCGAGAGAAAAGATGAGAGCCGCTCGCGTCGCCGACGTATACTTCTGGACCCAGGTCTGCAAAGCGAACGCTGCGGCCGTTGCCAGCACGCCTGTGATGAGCAGTCCCCAGATCACTTCTCTCGTCCAACTAACATGGGGCGGTTCGAAGGGCAGGGAAAGGGCGGACAGTACCGCGGCGCAGGCGATTTGCCCGATAGCAACGGCCTCCACGCGTGCTCTTTGCGCAAAATGGCCGAGCACCACCATGTGGAACGCGAACGCGACCGCACACCCAATGGTCAGCAGGTCGCCCCCGTTCAGATGGAATGGTTCGCTCCCGGGCGGCTTGGTAAGCCAGACAATACCAGCGCCCGCCAATGCAACCCCGATTACTTCAAGTCGCCGGGGCCAGTTCCGGTAGAGGATCGCGCTGACAATCGGCACGCAGACGATGTACAGGCTGGTGAGAAATCCCGAATGCGAGGCGCTGGTAAAGCGCAGTCCGAACGTTTGAAGAATAAACCCGAGCCACAGAAACACACCCGCACCTGCTCCGCTTGCGAGGCCCCGCCACCAGGGCTGCCCGGTGGACCGAATGCCCCGTAGAAAGAGGGGAAGCATACAAACGGTGCCAATGGAGAACCGTAGTGCAAGAAAGCAAACGGTTGAAATGTCGGGGAGCGCGCTCTTGACCAGGACGAAAGTGGTCCCCCAGATGAATGCGACAAAAGCCAGCGTCAGGTCGGCCTGCCAGCGCGCAGGCACACGTCCGTGTTTTAGTTGGGAACCTGGACTCACCGTTGATCACAGCACGGAGGCATTCGGAGCCTCGGCGGTGGCTAGGCGCGCGTGCTTACCTCCGGGCTACCCGAGTCGAGGAGACTGGCAAGAATCAGCAGGATTCGCCTGAGCCCTGTCTCCCGGCCTTCAGGCTGGTACCACTCTTCCCGCGTGTGTGCGCCTCCGCCTTGTCCACCGGCCCCAATGGAAACGGCCGGCAGCCCCAATGAAAGAGGAACGTTCGCGTCCGTTGAAGCGCAATCCACCTTTGAACGGATATTCAGGTGGTAATCCACGGCCCGGATCGTCGAAAGCAGGGGCGAGTCCTGTGGCAGCCGACCGCCAGGACGCGACCCGAGTTCTTTGATCTTTGCGGTAAGCCGGGCGCCGCGCGCCCCACGATTCTCGCGTTCGAGACCCGCCTCGACGGCCGAACTCAGCAAGGTGGTCAGTTCCTCAAGAATGGCAGGATCCTCGGATCGCAGATCAAGCTTTGCGCGTGCTGCGGACGGGATGGAATTGATACTGCTTCCGCCCTCAATGATGCCGAAGTTGTACGACAGCCGGGCCTTGCGTTCAGAGGCCCCGCGATTCTCCAGGAACTGGGAGAAGGCCGAAATGGCCGCGCTGATCGCGTGCACCGGATTGGGCGTGCCTGAGTCGTTCCAACTGTGACCGCCGGGTCCGGCGAAAGCAATCTCAAACCGGCGGCTTGCCAAGGCTTGCGCCGTGATGTGATCGGTGGACGGGCCGTCCAGAACCAGAAACGCCCGGATAGCAGTCAACGGGGCGGTCTGCCGGCAAACGTAGCGCATGCCGCTCAGATTGCCCTCTCCTTCTTCCCCGACATTCGCTACCAGCAGAGTGGATTCGGCCAGACGTCGCAAATCGGGATTCTCGGCGAGCAGCCTCCCCAGCGACATCAAAGCTGCCAACCCGGCTCCGTTATCAGACACTCCCGGACCTACGAAACGTCCGTCGGATGAGATGAAAACATCCTCCGGACGTCCGGGCGCATAGACGGTATCGAGGTGAGCGGAAACGACAAACGGCCTGGGAACGTCATCCGCTCCCAAACTGGCAATCACGTTGCCGGCGCGGTCCAGCTTGGCTGTCCACCCCCAGGTTTCGAACTGGCGGCGCAGCCATTCGGCTCGTGGCTGTTCGAAAAACGTGGCGGCTGCAATCCGGCAAATCTGCAAATGCAGATCGTTGATGGAGGACCGCTCCCGCGTAAACCAGCGCGAAGCTTCGGTCAACGATTTCTGCTCGGCGACTCGCCCGACGCGGCGGTTTTCGGACGAGGCACGCTCGAGCGGCGACAGGTTCTTGATTTGTGTAGCCAATCCGTTCCGCTAGTTCAGTTTACTGTCCACGGCCGATTTGTCCAACTGGCACTTTCGCCAAGCGCTCGCTTAGCCACTGGCGAGCCGTCGACACATCGCCCTGGGTCAAGCCGTGTCCCGCGTTTTCCCAATGCAGTTGGACGTCTGCATTCGCGCTCCGAAAAATGGATTCGAGCGCTTCCGCCTCTGCCGGAGGCGCAATGGGATCCAGTTTCCCGTTGAGCAGAAGCACGGGTTTCCGTGACAGGTCCGGGGCGTCTGTCGGATGGAAAGGAACCATACCGCGGATCAGAATCGCCCCCGCCAGCGTCTCCGGATGCCGCAGCATCAGGCTCGAAGCAATATTCGCCCCGTTGGAGAAGCCCAGGGCGAAGAGCTGGTTGGGATCGAATCCGTAGTGCGCAGCAGCCGAGCGAATGAACCCGGCCAGTTCCTCCGTGCGGAAAGCGAGATCCTGTTGATCGAATTGCCCCTCCGCGAAGCGCCGGAAGAATCGCGGCATACCGTTCTCGAGCACTTTGCCTCGCGGGCTTAGCAGTGCCGCTCCGGGCGCAATCATTGGTCCAAGCGGCAACAGGTCGTCTTCGCTGCCGCCTGTCCCGTGCAGCAGTAGCAGCGTGGGCCCGGACCGTTCGAGCCCGGGACAAAGTGATGGATCGCGTCGAGTCCGTTAGTTTGTTCCGTCATGCTCGCACCTCGACTTTGCTCACCCCTGCGCGCTGCGGCAGGTGAATCGGAGGGAGAATCGCCTCGATTTGAGTCCGGGCTCTCTCGTATTGAGCGGGAAGTTGCAACGATTCGCCCAGGGTCTCGGCTGCCTCGTCCACTGCAAATCCCGGACCGTCGGTGGCGACTTCAAACAGAATGCCGGATGGTTCCCGGAAGTAAATGGAATGGAAATAGTTCCGGTCCATCACCGGCGAAACGTGCAATCCCAGGCCGGTAATCTTTTGCAGCCACTCCAGTTGCGTCGCGTCGTCCGGAGTACGGAACGCAATGTGGTGAATTGTTCCCGCGCCCATCCGTCCGTGCCCGGCCACCTCAGGCTCGACCACATCGATGAAGCTCTCCGAGTTCCCCTCACCCGACGCAAACCGCCGCCGTCCGTCTTCGGTTCCAATTTCACGGAAACCAAGCTGCTGCGTGTAGAGCTCGTCCGAACTCGGCTTTGCCGTTCGGGTCAGGGTTACCCCGGCAATGGTTCGAATCGCCGAATCTGCGCCGACTTGCCCGTCCGTCCAGATCTGGACGTCGCGGGGAGCGTCCGATTCAATTAATTCAACCTGCATTCCGTCAGGATCCGCAAACGAGATCGTCTCGCCGCCGAAAACCGTCCCGTTTCCCTTTACTTCCACGCCCGCTTCGCTCAGTCTGCGGCGCCACCAAGGGAGAGATCCTTCCGGAACTGCGAACGCGACTCTTGACGGCTCGCCTGAACCCACTCTGCCCTTGCTTCCACCGGGCCAAACGAAGAAGGTCAGGATTGTTCCCGGCGTGCCTCTTCCGTCTCCGTAGTACAGGTGATAGCTCTGCGGATCGTCAAAATTGACTGTCTTTTTCACAAGCCGGAGCCCCAGCAGGCCTGTGTAGAACTCAACATTCCGCTGCGCATCACTTGCGATTGCAGTCACGTGGTGAAGGCCATTCAGTTTTTTCATTCTTGCCTTTCAATAACCTCACTCAATTGGATGCAAGGGGGATTCAAGGCTGTGCAGCCGGCCGGATCCTGTTCACACGCATAGTCTTAGGCCCGAATGCTATGATGTCCGGAAACTTTCGTTTCCAGTGCAGTCTCTGCCTTTTCCGGACTTCGGGATCTGAGGGAGGTAGATCAGAGCTGATCTGGCTCGTTCGGGGACATCGCTGATTTGGCCGCTCACCGTGGAGGGGCGCATTATCTCAACTCAGCAACTTTTCCGGAACGATGACCTGCCGGTGGCTGATCCTCAGTTACTCCAGGCTTCCTCCGGTGTCAGTCGCGGCCAGGTTGCCCGGCAGTCTAAGCCCTTGTCCGCAACAAGTCTTTGAACAGAACTGAGGAGAATCATCTTGAAAGGTTTTGCAAGTTTTGCGTCGCTCGCGCTACTGCTCTCCACCGCTTTGTGTCCAAACGGAGCAGGGCAGACCGCTGCCACGGGTTCGGTGCTGGGTACGATTACGGACGCAAGCGGCGCTTCGGTACCTTCGGCACAGGTAGAGCTCTCAAATCCGGCAACAGGTACCAAGACGACGGTCACCTCCGGAGTCAAAGGCGATTATGCTTTTCCCGCAGTGAATCCCGGAGACTACACGGTCTCGGCGACGGCGTCCGGCTTTCAAACCGTAAACGTCACGGATGTGAACGTTAAGGTGAACACCACTTCGACGGTGAATTTCAAGCTGCAGGTCGGCCAAGTTACTTCCTCCGTGGATGTAACCGCTACTCAGGCCGGCGTCGAGTTGCAGACCTCGGACTCCACCTTAGGCGATACCATCGGTTCGCAACCGCTCCTGCGCCTCCCCACACGCTTACGTCAAGCCCAGGAGTTGCTGCTTCTACAGCCGGGAACAACGCCTCAGACCGGCGGTGACAATGGAGCTTCTATCGCAGGAGCCATGAACGATCAGACGACGTTCACATGGGACGGCATCGACGTAACCGACAACTCCACGAACTCAACGATCAACAGCGACCAGGGCGCGCGACCAACTCTTATGGTGGGCGTCGAAGCCTCCGACGAGTTTCGCGTGGCTGTGGCAAACGCGAACTCCACGTTTACGCGCGGATCGGGCGGTCAGGTCACTCTCGTCCAGCGCTCCGGAACGAACGATTTTCACGGTTCGCTGTTCTGGTACACGCAAAACAGCGTCTTGAACGCGAACACGTGGGACAACAACCGCCTCGGCCTGAAGAAGCCTCACGTGGACGACAACCGCTTCGGAGGTCGTATCGGTGGCCCGATCATTCACAACAAGACATTCTTCTTCGGCGAATATGAAGCCCGCCGCTATCCGGAAACCTTTCTCATCAACTCCACCGTTCCCACCTCGACGCTCCGGCAGGGCATCCTCCGGTTCAAGGACGCCGCCGGAAACATCGATTCTTATAACCTCGCAACCTCACGGCTCTGTGGAGCGGGTACGTCGGCCTGCGATCCCCGCGGCATCGGAGTAAGCCCGACAATGAGCGCCCTCATGGCGGCTGAGCCGGTGGGCAACAATCCCAACCTCTCGGGCGTGGACAACCTGAACACAACAGGCTTCACTGCCAATGCCAGATCGCCTCTGACGCAGGACTTCGGTACCGTCCGCGTCGACCACAACATCAACGATAAGTGGCACTTCAACAGCAGCTTCAGCTACTCGCGAGACCTTGAATACAACTCCTCGCCTCTGGTGGTGGACATTCGAAATGCCAACAATGTCCTCAACGAGGATCTGACACCAGCTTGGACCGCAGCTTATATTGCGGGCCTGACGGGGCAAATTACCAGCAACCTCGTCAACACGGTTCGCTTTGGTTATGTGAACAATCGGAACGGCGGCCTGCGTCCGCAACTGTCCTCCATCGCCTCCACGCTGGCCTTGCCCGGAACGAACAGTGCGGCAGGATATGTGGCCGTGTCACCCAATGTATTTACGGCCCCTATCACGATGAGCAATACGGTGCGTACGCAGTTCAATCGTGACGTTAACGAACAACTTGTGGACGATTTGAGCTGGACGAAGAGCAATCACGTCATTCAGACCGGCGGGAGTTTCCAGCGCCTGCCTCAGTTCCACGTGCACACCGGAAAGGTAGGCGGAGCCGTCAACTCGCTGAACGCGACCACCACTGCCGATTCCTCGTTCCTTGTGGTTCCTGCCGCTGACCGGCCTCCGACCTGCTCGTCCGCAGTAGCTGCCAATTGCCTCCCCTCGGCGTCGGTCAACACTTGGGATTCTCTATACGCCACAACGCTCGGGCTGATGAACGACAACAATACCTTCCTGGTCCGCAACGGGCAATTGCAAGCTCAGCCCTTTGGCACTTCCATCAACATGGATGCGCTTGGCTACTTCGCTTCGTTCTATGGGCAGGACACATGGCGCATCCGTCCGTCGCTTACGTTGACTTACGGCCTGGCTTACAGCTTCCAGACCCCGTTCAACTTTGCCAACCAGGAAGAAGCCTTCCTCATTGATGCATCGAGCAAGCAGATTCTTGCGCCCACGACCTACCTGCAACAAAAGCAGACGGCCGCACTGAACGGGCAGATTTACAATCCGACCCTGGCTTTTCTGCCGGTCGCCAACAGTGGTCGGGGCAGTGTCTACAACACCGATTTCGGTAACTTCGCCCCGCGCGCCGCTATCGCCTGGAATCCGTCTTTCACTGGCGGAATCATGAAGAAACTCCTCGGAGACAAGAAAACTGTCATTCGTGGCGGCTATGGCATTTCGTATAGCCGGCTTGATGGCGAGTATGCAGTCGTCAACCCGGGTCTTACCGCGGGCTTCAACTCCACCATCACCACCGGATTGACAGCTTGCTCCGCCTCGGGCACGCCCGGTGCCGGTTGCGTTGCGAACTCGACCAATCCGGCCTCCAGCACCTTCCGGCTCGGGGTCGACGGCAACATCCCGTCTCCCGGATTTATCCCGACAATCACCAATCCCTACGTGCCCGCCGGTAACTACAGTGAACTCGTCTCTGTGGGCATCGATCCCAATATCAAGAATCCCCGAATCCACACCGCCGATTTCACCATCCAGCGCGACCTGGGTAAAGGCAACATCTTTGAAGTTGGTTGGAACGGACGCTACGGGCGCCGCATGTTCTCGAACGTTCAATACAACGCCAGCCCTTACATGTATACGGACAGCGGCTCCGGACAGAGCTTCGCGCAGGCCTACGATGTTGTCTCGAATCAGCTTCGCGGAAATCAGGCGGTAACCGTTCAGCCCTGGTTCGAAAATCAGTTGCCCGGCGTCGGTGCGGCAAACGGCTTCGCATCAACCACGGCCTTCCTCGCGAACCGGGAGGCTTCCTTCTTCACCAACGGCCAGGTGGCCAACCTGTTCAACAGTACAAGCTCGAGTCAACCCGGACTCAATACGCTCAGAACACGATTGGGCTTGCAGGCCTATGACGAAACTCAGGTGAATGAGTTAAGTTACGCAACCAACTCGGGCTGGTCAAATTACAACGCACTTATCCTCACGATGAAGCACGCCGGGACTAACTTCACTTACGACGTCAACTACACCTTCTCGAAGTCGCTCGATACCGCTCTCGGCGTCCAGAACGATTCATCGAATCTTGGCAATCCGTTCAATCCATCGGTCGATTACGGTCCGTCCAAGTTCGACCACCGCCACATCCTGAACGCCATGTTCGTCTACAATCTGCCGCGCAAGTACTCTATGTTCCCGAAGGTTGCGAACGAAGTCGTAGGCGGCTGGTATGTCTCCGGTATCTTCACCGCGCTGAGTGGAGCCCCTCTCTACGTGACTGAGAGCAGCCAGGTCTGGGGTGGCGGACAAAGGGCCGAGAACAACACGCCCGCTGTTCCGTTAGTCGCTGCTTCCTCGTTGGGAACCGGCGTGAACTCGAATGTCACTGGTTCGAACAGTGTTGGTACGGCGGGAAATCCGGCAACGGGCGGAACAGGACTCAACCTCTTCTCGAATCCGTCGGCCGTCTACAACAGCTTCGGCTATGTACAACTCAGCACCGGCCTGGACGGCTCCGGACATCCGATGCGCGGACTTCCCTACTGGAACGTCGATACCTCCTTCGGCAAGAAATGGGCTCTGACGGAGCGAGTGAATTTCAATACTTCGTTCGACTTCTACAACCTGTTCAACCATGCCAATTTCAGCACGCCTTCCTTGAGCCTGACAGGCACTGGCATCGCAAACTTCGGCGTCATATCCAGCACTCTGGTCTCCGCCAATCGCCAGGCAAGCAGCCGCTGGATTATGGTCGGCCTGCGGCTGGAATTCTAAGTCCCTGAGAACATGAACTTCCGCGCACTTACTTGTTTCCTCATCGCGTTCTTAGCTGTTCCTGTCTTACAAGGGCAGGAACAACACCTTCTGGTAAAAGCCGGGACCTTGCTCGACGGTAAGGGCGGCGTACAACACAACGTAATCGTCTCCGTTGATGGCTCCCGCATCGGCACCATCGGACGCATCGGTGGAACGCCTACCTATGATCTTTCCAAGCTGACCGTTCTGCCTGGTCTGATCGATACGCATGTCCACATCGGTTCCCACTTCGATAGTTCCGGGAAGTTTGCCACCCGGGACCAGTCGCCTGTCTCGGCGGCCGGATATGCGTTCGAAAACGCCTATGTGACACTGATGGGCGGTTTCACGACTGTCCAAAGCGTCGGCGCCGCGGGCGATCGCGACGTTCGGGATGCGATCAACCGTGGTGTCTTGCCCGGGCCTCGCATTCTGACATCGCTCAACCCAATCAACAATCCGAAGCTTACGGTCGAAGAGATCCGTGAAGCGATTCGCAAGAACAAAGCAGACGGGGCAGATTTGATCAAGATGTTTGCCTCAAAAGCAATGCGAGACGGGGCAGGGCAGACGCTGAGTGATGAACAGATCCGGGCCGTGTGCGGAGAAGCGAAGGCGCAAGGCCTCCGGACTCTCGTACACGTCTACAAATCAGACACGATCCGCGTGGTTGCCGACGCCGGCTGTACCTCCATCGAGCACGGAAACCTCATCGATACGCCAACGCTCGAGTATCTCGTCTCGCGCGGTACTTATTTCGATATCAACTCCGGCGTAGTTCTTCAGAACTACGTCGCCAATAAAGAGCACTTCATCGGAAGTGGCTCTTACACGGAAGAGAGCATGAATCGGATCACGACCGAGATGATTCCTCTCACACTCGCAACTCTGAAACGTGCGCTGGCCGTGAAAGGACTCCGAATGTCCTACGGCACTGATGCCGTCGCCGGCGCGCATGGCCATAACATCGAGGAACTGATTTACCGGGTCAATGAGGGCGGCCAGGATCCTATGAAAGGGATTATGTCTGCTACCTCGGTTTCTGCCGAGTCCATCAACATGGCGGACTCAATCGGCTCTCTCGCGCCAGGAATGCAGGCGGACCTTATCGCCGTCGAAGGGGATCCCCTGAAGGACATTACCGCGCTTCGCCATGTCGTGTTCGTCATGAAAGGCGGCAAAGTATTCAAGAGCTCGCCGAGGTAGCATCAGCTAACCTTTCGATGTAATTCCGAACTTACCGAGAATCGTTCGCAACGCCTCAATCGGAATAGCTTCGACCGTGCCGAATTTAGATTGAACGGTCGTGGCCTGTAACAGAGAGTTATAAACTGCCTCTTCTGTTGCCTCGAGAGCCATCTCAAACAAAGGTGACGCCTGTTCACTCGGCAGAATTGTGTAAGTAGCCGGTTGTGTCCCGCGCTTCACCCGGACGGACTCCGCGGTCGAGAAAGCAACAGCAAAATCTCCACTCCCGTTGCTGTAAGACGAACCGGTCCGAGCCAGCCCGAACACCGCACGTGCTGCCAAGCGCTTCAAATCTCGCGCGCTGAGCGGAGCATCCGTGCCCACGATGATCATGCAGGAGCCATCGCCTGAGCCTTCGGTATGTTTGCCCAGTTGCTGACCAACAGACACGCCTCCCATGGACAGATTGCCGCCGAAGTTTGTCTGCACCAGCACACCCACCGTGTAACCGCCCCGATTCACTCCGGCGCGCCGTGAAGACGTGCCGATGCCGCCCTTCCATCCGAAGCAGACCGTCCCGGTACCCGCGCCGACACTTCCTTCCACTACGGGACCGGGCTTCGCATTGCGGATGGCATCTATTACGTCTTGCCTGCGGACGTGCATACCGCGAATATCGTTCAGCCGGGAATCATTCGTCTCTCCCACAAGGGCGTTTACGGAGACGACCTTCTCGTTTCCCGGTTGGTTCAACGTGTAGGCAATCACGCCCTCAAGCCCGGCGCCGACGCTTAGAGTGTTTGTCAACACGATCGGAGTTTCAATCGTGCCTAGTTCGTCCACCTGAGTGGAACCCGCCAATTTCCCGAATGCGTTCCCGACAAACACTGCGCCGGGGATCTTGTCCTGGAACAGGTTTCCTTCGGCCGGTACAACCGCGGTCACTCCGGTCCGGACGTCGTCACCCTCTATCAGAGTGGTATGCCCGACTCGCACTCCAGCTAAATCCGTAATGGTGTTCAGTGGTCCCGGCGGGTAAACACCGGGTGCGAGCCCGAGATCCCGCGCGCGGACCCTGCCTGACTGTTCTTGAGCTGACATGGTCGAATACGCGATCCCACCAGCGTACGCCTGCAACCACCATCTCCTGGTCATCATTGACGATCATCGCTTACAGACCCCAAAATGCCTACACTGGATCTCAATGCCGATCTCGATCGTAAAGCTTGGATCTCCGAGGAAGGCCGGCGAAGGTCTGCGGCTTGGCACGGTTCGCAGGCCCCCGCGCGGCATTCCAAAAGCGCAGTGGGCAAAGCTGAACTTCTACGATCTCTGGTTCCCGCTGCTCTCTCCCAGCCAAGCCTTGGTTGCTTTCGCGCTACAAGCCGAAGATGATTCCACTTGGAGAGACGTTCGAACGCAAATTTACGGCCGAGATGAACAAGCCGGATCCGTCCAGGGTTCTTGATTTGTTGGCGGCGCTTTCTCACACGACTGATTTTTCAATCGGCTGCTATTGCGAACGGGAAGACCGCTGCCATCGTTCCGTACTTCGCAAGCTGCTCGAAAAGCGCGGCGCCGCCCTTATCTGAACTGCCAGCCTCATGAGGCGTCTGCATCCGGTCACCGTGTCCCGTGTCCGGACACTTGCAGATTTGGGCTGTTTAGAAATGGCCGAAAAAGCGCAATTTGATTTTGGCGAATAACCTGCGACTTGTTCTCGTGTATGAAGCTTGTCCGTCGCGCCCCGTCCTTAGCGTTGTGCATCTCTCTGGCAATTTGCCAGCGCTCGCAGGCGGATGACATCTTCGAGCCGATCCGTGGCTTCATCCGGGATCAACTGATTCAACGGCAAGTTCCTTCCCTGACCGTAGCCGTGTCCAGAGGAAACAAGATCATCTGGGAACAGGGATTTGGCTGGGCTAACCGGGAGCGCCGGATTCCGGCCGATGAAAACACGCTGTACTCGATCGCCTCTATCTCAAAACCCATGACCGCGACGGCACTCATGACGCTTGTGGCCGCCGGTAAGATCGACCTCGACAAGCCTGTTAACGACTACCTTGGTTCTGCAAAACTCCGCGCTCGTATCGGTAACGCTCAAGATGCGACCGTTCGCAGAGTGGCCAATCACTCCGCAGGGCTTCCGGAACACTACCAGTTCTTTTACGAAGACGAACCGTGGCGTCCTCCTTCTGCCGACGAAACTATCCTCCGCTTCGGAAATCTGCTGACTCCTCCCGGTGAGACGTTCCGCTACTCGAACCTCGGATACGGAGTCCTGAGTTACATCATTTCGCGAGTGTCCGGGCTCACATACGCAGACTACATGCGCCGGGAAGTCTTCCTCAAACTGGGAATGACAAGAACCTCCGTATTTCTCAACCCGGCACTGAAAGACACCGAAGCCGTTCGCTACGGCGATGACGGACAGCCCATCTCTCCCTATGAGTTCGACCATGCCGGTGCCTCCGCGGTTTACTCAAGCGCTCATGATCTCGTCCGGTTTGGCATGTTTCACCAGTTGGCCCGTCTGCCTGATCAACTTCCCATTCTTCCCGCCTCTCTGATCGCGGAAATGCAGAAGCCAACAATTCGCAGAGAGTCCGAGCACAGGCTACGGCATCGGTTGGGAGGTAGACAATACCGCAGGGACCCCCGTTATCTCGCATAGCGGCGGCATGCCAGGCGTGAACACATGGCTGCGCCTCATCCCTTCAGAGAAAGTAACCGTCGTCGTTCTGGCCAATGCTGATGATCGTCTCGCGCATACGGTATCGGATCGCATCCTGACCTTGTTCCTGCCAGCCTGGAAGCCCGGCGCGCCAGCCTCGAACACGAAGGACAAGGACTTGGCACCGCTGGGTGATTTAGCCGGCCTCTGGAAGGGCGTGCTGTCTACCTATCGTGAAGAAATCCCGCTCGTACTTCGCATCCAAGACACGGGTGACATTCATATCCAGTTGGGTAGCGGACTCGAAACTGTTCTAAGTCATGCGCGATGGGAAAACGGAGTTCTCACGGGCGTATTCAAGGGCAGCATAGGGATCGAAGATGCAAATCGCCGGCCGTACACTCTCAGCCTCAATCTGAAGCTCAGAGGTGGGCGCGTTCTCAATGGAGGTATTTGTGCTCGTGCCGATGAAGGAGGAACAATGCCCAGGTCCGCGATCTTTCCGGAAGAATTACGACCGATCTATCCACGTACCGTCCAGCGAAAGGCGTTTCTCCTGACGCAATGGGCGGAGGTTGTGAAACAGGAGTGAGTGGCCGGGCACTTCGCTCCATACCGTTCTCGCTCTCACCGGACCACCTGCGAAAATCGACGGTATGTGGGGAGCGCTGTACGCTGTTTGGGTCGCGTCTGAAATTGCCATTCTGGTTTTTACCCGCGCTCGAACGCGAACAGTCGGCGGCCGAAGCCAGGACCGGGGATCGCTTCTCCTGCTCTGGCCCGTCATTACTGCTTCGATATCGCTCGGCACCTGGTATGGCCAACGCCATCCGCCTGATCTTTTTCGCAACGCTTCGGAAGCACGCTTGATCAGCGTCGTTCTTCTTGCCATCGGGTTGGCTATTCGCTGGATGGCCATCCTCAAACTCGGCCGTTCGTTCACAGCCAACGTTATGATTCAAACAAAGCAGCGCGTTGAAAAAACCGGCGTGTTTCGTTTCATTCGCCACCCTTCCTATAGCGGTTTGCTGATCATCTTCACCGGTATTGGACTGAACACGCGCTCCTGGATTGGGCTTGCCATCGTTCTCGTGCCCATCATCGGGGCTCTTCTCTACCGGATCCACGTTGAAGAGAAAGCGCTGAGCAATGCCTTCGGCGAAGAGTACCGAAACTATTGCCGGTCTACGAAGCGCCTCATTCCCGGTGTATTTTGATCGGCTTAACTCTTCGTGATCGGGTCACCCCGGAAGATCGCGGCAAATTCCCGAAGTAATCCACGAAGCAGCGGAGCCCCAAACAAGGTCGTTGCAAGCAGGCTCGCAAATATCACCATGGCCTCCACGCTTTCCCGGCCTTCCCTCTGCCAGTACACATCGCGAAGATTCAGCCATAAGGCAAATTCGTCGAGCACCAGGGCAGAGGCGCTGCCGTACAGCATGGAAGTAACTTGCCCGGCGCCGGAACACGGTACGCACGTTCCAATCCCGAGCAGCCAGCAGTAGCCAACTGCAAGAAGCAGGACGATGCCCCACACCATGTGATGAATGTGGCGCCCCCGCATAGCGACATCGTGGAAAGGCGGAATGTTGTGATGGATCGCAATCGTGATCGTGCGCACCACAAGCACGGTGACGAGAAAGCCGAGCGAAGCCAAAAACGGCCGCTCGCGTGTCGATCCAAGAATTTTCCGCTCGTAAACACGATGCAATCGGCCCCGCGAAAACAACAGCGCGAGACCGCCTAAAATGATGGCGATAATGCTCGGACCGAGCCAAAAACTTCGATGAACCCAAGGCACGACGTTTCTTCCGTGTGCTCAACCTGCACACGTGAGTAACGTTATCACCTGACACGTAACTGGACCCAGACGAGAAGCGCTGCAGCTACCGTTTTGGTCCAGTACGAAGCCCCAATTGAGGCAACATCAGGTGTTTGCTTAACGCATTAAATGTTGTGTGCTGCCGAACAAGTCTCGTCTTTCAAAGCACTTCCGCATCGCTGACCATAAGTCATTCAATTGTCCCTTTACGTGCATGGGCAATTCCGATGTCCAATTTCCGTCAACGGGGGCGCGCACGAGATTTCTTAACCCGGCACTTCCGCAACGCAGCCCTTCTTCTCTGCCTGGTAACGATGGCATTGCCTTCAGGGTCGAACGCCCAAACCACCCAGGACACCAACTTCCACGGCTGGTTGATGTATTTCGGAGACCATCCGGTTACCGAGCGGTGGGGCGTTCACCTCGAAGCGCAGTTGCGGAGAACCAATGGAGGTCTCGCGCCCCAACAACTGCTCTTGCGGCCGGCTCTGAACTACACGATCAATTCGCACCTCATGTTGACTGGCGGTTATGCGTTCGTGCGAACTTCGCGGTATGGCGATTTCCCGGCGGCTGCGGCTTTCCCTGAAAATCGCTTCTTCGAGCAGGGTCTTATCAAGCACAAGTTGGGACACGTCGGCATCCAACATCGCCTTCGCCTCGAACAGCGGCTGGTCGGAAGTGTCCCGGCGCCTGGCTTCGATGTCGAGAGCTGGGAAACACGCCATCGCTTTCGCTATATGTTGCGCGGAGACATCCCCCTGCCATTTGGTAGCCGCGGTGATCGCCGCTTCGGCATCGGCCTCTATGAGGAAGTGTTCTACCAGTTCGGAGCTAATCGTGGGACTCGCTACCTCGACCAGAATCGCGCTTATGGCGCTCTGACTTACAAAGTCTCAAAAAATAACCGGCTGGAATTCGGCTATCTTCATCAATACGTCGCGCAACGGAACGGCCGGGTGGTCGAGCACAACCATACTTGGCAGGTTGCGCTCTTCTCTGTTACTCCGTTCCGGCGCGCAAAGTAGTGATGCCGGGAGGCGATTCACAGTGGATCAAAATAGGAGTTTGTGGGTGCAATGCTATTCAGGACAGAAAGCCGATGAATATCCGGTTCGCTTCGGACTTGGTGATCACAACTACTCGGTAGAAGAGATTTTGGATCGTTGGTATGGACCTGACGATAATTACTTTAAGGTTCGGGCCGACGATGGAAATCTCTATGTTCTTCGGCACAGCCCCGCTTCGGATACGTGGTCACTCGAAGCGTTTCGCAAATCTTAGATCCATCGCGCTGCGGCTAAAGACTCATAAGTTCAGGTGCTGCTGGACGCGTCCACTTCACCTGATTCGCCTAAGGCACTCTTGCCCGGACACCAGACCGCGCATGCAACCTGGCTGATCGGGAAACCCTGACGTTCTATTGCGACAGAGAGAAATGAACCATGATGGTGGTTACTACTTCTACCGGCTGATTATTGAGCAGCGTGGGCCGGTAGCGCCACTGCAGGATCGCGTTCCTCGCTGCTGAAACCAGCAACGGATGGCCTTCTTGTAATTGCAAGTTGCGAATCCCTCCGTCCACGCCTATGGTCGCCTGGAAGATCACGACACCCTGAATGCGTGCTGCTTTTGCTAGCGGCGGATATACAGGCTCCACTCTGTGAATCAGATTGGCCGCCGCTACATTTCCTCCAATCGCGAGTGGGCGTGTCGGTTCCTTTACCCTTGCAGACTCCTTGGGCATCGGCGGCGGAGCGCTACCGGACGAATCGCCGAGTCCGTTCAACAGCGGGTCCCTGCCGGAACTAAACCCGCTTACATCTGCAACGTCGGGCGCTGCGGGAGGGCCTTCGTTGGACGGATTGACCTGCTTCGGAATGACCACCGGAGCCGTTAGACGGAACGAATGAGCGCGAACGGCAATTGTTTGTGCGGGCGGCGTCGTCTTTTTGATCGGCTTCTCTGCGGCGACCGGCGGTGCCGGACCTAGAATTAGTAAACGCAACGGTGCCGTTGCTAACGGCTTGTTAAGAAGCAGGGGCACCAGGGCAAGCAGCCCCACAACTAAGCTCTGCGCAATCAGTGACACGGCGATCCCGATAGGTTTGCGTCCTGGCCATGCGTCAGGAACGAACGTCTGTTGAAACATAAGTGACTCCTTGCTCGATAGCCTTTGTCGGCTGGCAATTCCGTCACGATCGTGAGCTAACAGTACAGACACTGCACTGGGCAGAGTTGTTCCCACGATTAAATGCGGTGTGACGCCGCGGCAGCATGCCAAGATATAGAAGATCTATATCGTAGTTCTATACGTAAATGCCTGAACCCGCTACCGAACTCCTGAAAGGCACGCTGGACCTGCTCATCTTGCGTACGCTGGATTTGTGCCCTCTGCACGGCTCCGCCATTGCGGAACGGATTTCCCAGGTGACGCAGGGAGTGTTTCAGGTGAAAGCGGGCTCTCTTTTTCCGGCGCTTCATCGCCTGGAACAGGAGGGCTGGATCGAGGGCAAATGGCAGGAATCCGCCGAAGGCCGCCGCGTCCGTGCTTATACGCTGACGCGCGAGGGCAGGCGTCAACTTGCAGTCGAGAGGAAGACCTGGACCCGGATTGTACGCGCAATGGCCGCGCTCCTGGAGTCCGCCTAAAATGCGGCTTGGCCGAAAGGCAAAGCGGCTCTTCAGTAACCTGCTCCGAAGGCCTGATCTCGAAGCGGCACTCGACGCCGAGTTAAGTGGCTATGTGGATGAGCTGGTCGATCGTAACGTCGCGGCAGGCATGTCTCACGGAGAGGCGCGGCGGCAGGCGCTTGTAGAAGTCGGCGGCATCGGGAACATCAAAGACGACGTCCGCGATGCATGGCTCGGGGGATGGATCGAGACCACGTTCCGCGACATTCGTTATACCTGCCGCTCGCTCCTGCGGTCACCAGGGTTCACCGTCGTTGTGATTGCGACACTGGCGCTCGGCGTCGGCGCCAATCTCACGATGTTCAGTCTCATGCGCGGGGTGCTGTGGCGGCCGCTGCCCTATCCGGAGCCAAACCGCATCGTTATCATTCAGGTTGACGCACGCAACGTTCCCAACGCCGGCGCCACCAGGCAGGAATTGCTTGCGCTCCGGGAGCGCAGCCGCTCGTTAGCCCAAGCTTCGACGATCGATTCCTTCGGGGCGAACCTTGAGTATGCGAACGCGATGGAGCACGTCCAGGCGGCGAGTGTTTCGGACGACTTCCTGCCATTGCTTGGTGCCCGGCCTGCACTCGGACGAGCGCTCGATTCCCGTATTGACGCGAGCAAACAGCAGAGCTCTGCGATTCTGATCAGCGATAACTTCTGGCGCCGAAAGTTTTTCGCTGACCGCGGCATCATCGGGAAACGTGTGCGAGTGGACGATCTCGACATGGCGATCGTCGGCGTGCTGCCGCCCGGGTTGCGTCTCTTTTTGCCGCCTTCGGTGGAGGATGTGGAGCAGATCGACGTATGGCTTCCTTATCGCATCGACCCGGCAGTCCCGTATCGCGGAGTGCCGGTATTGGCGCGGCTAAAGCCCGGCGTTACCCTCGACGGAGCGAATGCCGAATTGCAAACCCTGGCTGGGCAATTTGAACGTGAGTATCCGGATTTCTATTCCGGCCCCAAGGGATGGCAAGCCTCACCGTTCGATCGCGGAAACGGCACGAACGTCCGCTTCACGGCCTGGTCGCTGCATGACGCAATGACGCGCGATGCCCGCCCGGCCTTGTTTCTCCTCTCGAGCGCAGTAGGTTTCGTGCTTCTGATCGCCTGTGTGAACGTTGCCAACTTGATGCTCGCGCGGGGTTCTGCGCGCCAACGCGATCTGGAAATCCGCCGTGCCTTGGGTGCGGGAAAAATGCGAATCCTCCGGCAGCTTCTGACGGAAAGTCTCCTCCTCGCGCTAGCGTCCGCCGCCATCGGTCTACTATGCGCACACTTCGGTCTCGAAATGATCGGCCGCCAAAGCGCCTGGCACATCCCCCTGCAATCGAGGGTCACGATGGATGCGGCGGTTACGCTCTACGCACTGCTTCTTTCGGTAGTCACAAGCATCCTCTTTGGCTTGCTACCCGCCTGGCGTCAGGCGTCGGGCAGAACCGGCGATGCGCTACACACAGGGCGCTCCGAAACGGCAGGCTCCGGCGCGCGAACGTTGCAACGGGCTCTGGTGGTGGGGGAAGTCGCACTGTCGATCGTTCCGCTGGTATGCGGAGGGCTCATGCTGCGTTCGTTTCTCAATCTGTTGCATTCGCCTCTCGGCTTCAATCCAGTCAACGTAATCACAGCCAAGGTGCCGTTCGACGTCAAACAATACCCGAATCTGGAGGGGCGATGGGCCCTTCTCCAGGATGTGCTCGATCGAGTGCGCGCCGTTCCTGGAGTACACTCCGTAAGCGCCGCAGAACCGCTGCCGCTTGCAGGCCAGGACCGGAGGCGTGTGGGACGCGTCGATCAACCGGATACTCCGCCCATTCTCGCCACTCAACAATTCGCCCTTCCCGGATATCTGAGTGTGATCGGCACGCCTTTGCGTGAGGGCCGCGATTTTAGACCGGAAGATGTCAAGGAGCAACGCGCCCGGGCCATCATTGACGAAGGGTTGGCAAAGCGGCTCTGGCCGGAAGGAGCGATCGGGAAACGCCTGGCCGTGTATCGAACTGGTTGGCGCAATGACTTCGAAATTATCGGCGTCACTGCCGGAGTGCGCGTCACAAGGGTGCGCGACGAGAACGTGCCTCACTTCATCGTTCCGTATGGCACTTACCCAAGCGAGATGTCGCTGGTCATCAAAACTTCCGAAGCTGCGGATAGGATCGCGCCCCGGATTAAAGCTGCAGTGGACGCGGCGCATGCCGGCCGGGCAGCGTTCGATATGCGGCCGATGAGCGCCTATGTCTTGAGTTCCATCGGCGACACACAATTCATCACCTTCGTGCTGGCGGCGTTCGCGCTAGTCTCTGTGCTGCTGGCGGCGGTTGGGCTCTATGGAACCTTAACCTATCTGACCGCGCAACGCAGAAGGGAGTTCGGGATCCGGTTGGCTCTCGGTTCAAGCGTCGGCGCAATCCTTAGAATTGTCGTAGGGGAGAGCCTGCTGCTGGGGGTCATGGGTGTGTGCTCGGGCTTGGCCGGCGTTGCGGCCGCCACACGGGCCATCCGCGAAATGCTGTATGGCGTGCGGCCTCTCGACAGTCTTCACATTATCTGCAGTTGTAATGCTCGTTGCCATCGTCGCCTTGGGAGCGGCCGGTGTGCCTGCGTGGCGCGCTACGCGGATCGATCCGCAAACGTCCTTGCGCAGTGAATAAACGGCCCGGGTCCTGCCCGCGGCGTTACTACTTGGCAGAAGTCTTCGAATTAACTGGAATCGGATCTACTTCAGTGCCTTCGTGCATGATGTCGCCTGGATTCGAGACGATGGCGTCTCCTTCGCTAAGTCCGCTCATCACTTCGATGCGATCACCATAGTCGCGGCCGGCAACGATGGTCTGCAAGTGTACTCGACGGTCCGGTTTCACCAGCGCCACCTGCGTGCCCGCTCCGGAGATGATAAGCGCATCGCTCGGCACCAGCAGAGGCGGACTTACGCGAGACGTACTTAGTTCGACTTGGGCATACATACCGGGCAGCAGAACACCCTCGCGATTAGGCACGTGTACTTCAACCAACAACGTGCGGCTCGCTGGGTCAAGCGCGCTAGCCGTTCGCGCAACGGCACCGCTGAATTTTCTTCCCGGCAAATTCGAGACCGTGAGTGAAGCCGCATCGCCGCGATGAACAGAACTTGCATACATCTGCGGGACGTTTAAGTACGTACGCAGAGTGCCCGTTTGCGCAATGCGAAACAGAAGCGTGCTGCCGGTGTTCACCAGAGCACCGGAATCCACATTGCGAACCGTGATGACGCCGTCGAAAGGCGCAACAACGACGCGATAGCCCTGCATGTTTTGGAGCCGGGCGACATTTGCTTCGGCCGCGGCGACACCACTGCGCTGGCCCGCTAACGCCTGCTCAAGAGCATTCACGCCGGCGATCTTAGATTTGTACTGCGCCTGATATTGATCGCTTTCCTGGACAGCAACAGAGCCGTTGCCCACCAGATCGGCATAGCGTTTCGCCGTCACTCGCGCAAGTTCAAGATCTGAACGGCCTTGCTGGAGATTCGCATTCGCCTGGTCAACCGCAGCCCGCGCCTGCTGAAGAGTGGCTTGAGCCTGGCGGACTTGTTCGTCTAGTTCGGGCGCTTCAATGATCGCAAGCTGTTTGGCCGGCCCGGACGTGGTCTCCGATATCGACCAGGCGCTGCTTCACATATCCATCCGCGCGCGCAAGTATGGGTGCCTCTGTCGTTGCCTGGATATTTCCCGGCAATTGCAAAGTGCTCTCGTGAGAAGATCGCTTCACCGTAACCACCGCCACACGCGGCAGAGCCTGTTCGCGCTCGTGGGCTTCGTCCGCAATGACCAAAGTGCGGCGATGCAATGGCAGATATCCGGCGAAGAACGCAATCACCAGAAACACTAGGACCGAAAGGCCGAGCGCCCAAATGGTGAGCCGCGATGGACGCCACAGTCTTGCGGGGACAGCGCGTAGACGTGTGAGAGGCAGCGCGCAATTGCTGTAGCTGGCGGCGCAATTCTTCGTTCTCGCGCCGCAGACGCTCTTCCGTGGCGGATGCCTCTTCAGTACGGGGAAGATCGGATTCGCTATATCGCATCAAACTGCCTAACGATCAATACAGTTCCGCCTCGCGCTCGCGCTCCAGCAGACGGTGCTCGTGATCAACCGGCGGATTGGTGCGCAGATAACTGTAGATGATAGGAACAACGAAGAGCGTGGTGACGGTGGCGAAAAGCAGACCTCCGATCACGGCGCGTCCGAGCGGAGCATTCTGCTCGCCGCCTTCGCCCAGGCCGAGCGCCATGGGCAGCATTCCGAGAATCATGGCTGTCGCGGTCATAATCACGGGCCGCATGCGCGCATAGCCGGCTGAGAGCATGGCTGCGCGCGCAGATTCGACGGTCGCGCGTTCATCATTGGCAAAAGTCACGATTAGAATACTGTTCGCGGTAGCAACGCCGATGCACATAATGGCGCCCATCAGAGACGGAACGCTGAGGGTTGTGCCGGTTACAAACAACATCCATAATATTCCAGCCAAGGCGCCGGGCAGCGCCGTAAGAATAATGAAGGGATCGAGCCAGGACTGGAAGTTCACGGTCATCAGCAGATAAACGAGAACAACCGCGAAGACCATGCCCAGGCCGAGGCGGAAGAATGAAGACTGCATCGTTTCCACCTGTCCGCGCAGAGTGAACGACGTGCCGCGAGGCAGATGCGGCTCTTCCTCGCGCATAATGCGTTCCACGTCTCTTCCGACTCCGCCCAGATCGCGGCGATCCACGTTCGCATACACGTCATAAACCGGCCAGACATTGTAGTGGTTCACAATCACAGGCGTGTTGGCGCGTTGCACGCTCACCAGATTCGAGAGCAGCTGCGTCGTGCCGGCCATCGCCCCGGGATTTCCATAGGCTTGCGAAGAGCCGTTCGGCGCCGCGGCCACGAAGGCGCTGGTCCCTGATGACGCGCCGGCCTGCGAAGCGGCTGTGGTGCTCGCTTCCGTGTTCGATGAGACGGAAATAGGCGTACGCAGCAGCGCGTCGAGAGAGTTGATCCGGTACTGAGGAGTTTGCACGCCAACGTTGTAACTGACGCCGTTAGCCCAATTCATCCAGAAGTTAGGGGCGACAGTGGAACTGCCGCTGAGAGAGATGAGCATGCTGCTCGTAATGTCGCGCTGAGTCAGGCCGAGTTGCGAGGCTTTCACGCGATCAACATTCAATTGCAACTCCGGTTGCGCAACCACCTGGTGCACATGCACATCGGCCGCGCCGGGAATGCGAGAGATTCTTTGCGCCAGCCGGCGAGCGATCTGGTAGTTGGCCTCCGCGTCGCGCCCGACCACCTGCAGATCGATCGGCGCGGGAAGTCCGAAATTGACAATCTGGCTGGTGATGTTAGCCGGTTGGAAGAAGAATGTCATGTCGGGGAAGTTCTGGCTCAGTCGCTTCCGCAGCAGCACTTCGTAGTTGCGAGTGGAGCCGTGGTTTTCCTTGTTTAACGAGATGAGAATTTCGCCGTCCGCGGAAGAAATGGTCGGAATATCGCCCTGCGCGATAGCGGGCCAGCTATTCGGGATTCCGATGTTATCGATCAGCGTGTCGATCTCATTCGCGGGGATGACGGAGCGGATCTCGCGCTCGAGAGCAGCGAAGCGTATCTCTGTTTCTTCCATGCGGAATCCGGCTGGGCCGCGTGCATGGAGACGCATCTGGCCCGAATCGACATCGGGAAAGAAATCTTCGCCCACGAATGCCACTAACCCAAGAGACAGAACGCAGAAAACAGAAAACACGCTGAGGAACGGACCGCGATGATCGAGCGACCAATCGAGCAGGCCCATATAGCGATAACGTAGCTTTTCAAATTGAGCATCGAAGCGATGGTGGATCCGCCACAGCAGACTCCGGCGGCGGACCGGTGCGTCTCCGAACGGCTCCTGGTACAAGTGCAGCTCCGGCCCGAGCAGGTGCGCCATCATCGTCGGAACCAGCGTGCGCGATAGCAGGTAGGAAGCCATCAGCGCGAAGACAACCGCAAGAGCCAGCGGCGTAAACAGATACTTCGCCGTTCCCGTGAGTAACAGGACGGGCACAAAGACGATGCAGATCGAAAGGGTGGCAACAAACGTCGGAACGGCAATCTGCGAAGCGCCGTCGAGCACCGAGCGGATCAGCGGTTTCCGCATGGCAATGTTGCGATGCGTGTTTTCGATTTCGACCGTGGCGTCGTCCACCAGAATGCCGACCGCGAGAGCCAGACCGCCGAGAGTCATTACGTTGATCGTTTGACCTAACAGGCTCAGGATGGAGAGCGAAGCCAGAATCGACAGCGGAATCGAAATGCAGACAATGAGCGTGCTGCGCAGACTTCCCAGAAACAGCAGAATCATCAAGCCGGTCAGTACGGCGGCAATCAGAGCTTCGCGCACGACGCCTTGAATGGAGGCGCGCACGAAGATGGACTGATCGGCCAGCGATACTACTTTCAGTTCCGGCGGCAGGTTAGCGAGAATTCGCGGAAGAGCTGCTTTGACGGCGTTCACGATGGCGAGCGTGGAAGCCTTGCCGTTTCGCGTGATGGTGATGAGAACGCCGCGCGAGCCGTTCGTGCGCACGATGTTGTTCTGCACGGAAAAGCCGTCGTGAATCTGCGCCACGTCTTTCATATAGACCGTGGCGCCATTCACGGTTTTGATCGGCAGATCGTTCAGGTCGTTCAGAACGAGCGGGCTGCTGTTCACGCGTACCTGATATTCGGTCTTGTGCCAGCTTGGCGGTGCCGGCCGGAAGAATCAGGTTCTGAGCGTTCAGAGCGTTCGAGACATCGATGGGAGAAAGCTGCTTGGCGTACAGCTCATCCAGATTCAGATCCACCATGACGGCGCGCTGTTTGCCGCCGAAAGGATAGGAAACAGATGCACCCTGCACGGTACCGAGCGGCGTGCGAATGAAGTTGTTGCCCAGGTCGAAGATCTCCTGCTCGCGCAGCGTTTTGCTCGATAGGCCAAGTTGCAGGATCGGGACACTGGCGGCGTCGTATTTCAGCACGTTGGCAGGGAACATCCCGGGCGGCATCTGGCGCAGTGCCGTTTGCATGGTCGCGGTCACCTGGGCCACCGCCATATCGATTTTGACGTTCGAGTGGAAGTAGATCTTGACGACGCCGTAGCCGCTGTAGGACTGCGACTCGATGTGCTCGATGTCGTTGACGTTCGAAGTGAGGCTGCGCTCGAAACCGGTGACGACGCGCTTTTCCATTTCTTCGGGCGACAGTCCGGAATAAACCCACAGGACGCTGACGACCGGGATATCGATATAGGGAAAGATATCCACCGGCATAGTGACGATGGCCGTCCCGCCCAGGATGGCGATCAGGATCGCCATGACGACAAAGGTATAAGGGCGGCCAAGAGCCAGCCGGACAATCCACATAGTTTGTAGCTGGGCTCCACTACGGCGGAGCAGTGCGTTGGTTGCAGTATAACGTCCGGTGAATCACCGGCGGGCAGCCGCCCGCAGTCTCCGGCTACGTCGTCACCCTAAACATCCGGCGCCCGTTCTCCCAGGTAATCTGGCGGAAGAGTTCAGGTGACGTCAGCCCTTTCAGCAGTCCCAATGTTGCTCGCGCGACGCACTTTCCCGCCAGCCTGCTCGCTTCCGGATTGTTGCCCTGGGAAACGCCTCCTCCTTTTCCATCGGTACAACTGCAATCGCTGCCGAAAATCAACTTGCCTCGTTGCCGCACGATGAATTCACGGGAGAAAGCCGGATCGCGGGAAAGCGCGTTGTTGCCGGAATTGGCCGACATGTCCGCATAGAGATTCGGGAAATCCGACAGGAATTTATCCGTGAGTCCGCCGGGTTTGATTGGCCCTGCAGGATAGCCGCGATCGGCCGGCACGTCGGCGCTGATATGAGCCCAGAAGAGGTCACCGTGGCCAATGAATGTCGTCTTCGGATACCGTCGAAGAACTTTGTCGAACTGCCGGTAGCCGGTGTTGTAGGGAAGCTCTCCTGGAAAGTGCGGAAACTCCTGAATGTGCATCATCACCGGAACATGCATCTCGGCACAGACCTCGTACACCCGGCTCATCTCGGGTGAGTCGAGCGCGAGGTGATACTTTAGCTCACCCACGCTTACCGCTCCGTCCTGAATTGCCTTCCGGATCACTTCCGGGGCACCGGGTTGAGCAGGATCGGTTGCAACGGACCGCACAAAAACGTGCGGGCGTTTCTCCATCTCCGCCTTCGCGCTATCTTCCTGGCTGGCTTGCGTCAGCAGGACGGCATGGGTAACACCACAGCCCTGCATGTGCGTGAAGCATGCTTCAGGATCGCGGCGCAGATGAAGGTGCGTATCCAGCACCGGGCCGCCCCATACCGGCTGTTCCTCGGGAAATCCGTTGGCAACCGTAATCGCTGCCAGTGTGGTTTGCAAGAACGTTCTTCGCTGCATGTCGACGATCAATCCTCCGGTATTCTCGCTTCCAGCCCTTCAGCATATCCGTTCGCCTGCGTCCGTACACCGACGTGACGTCCGGATCCTGAGCTTGGTTCGGCCGGCCAAACTTACCTCCCCTAAGAAAAATCTGGGGCAGCAAAGCTTACTCGAAGACTTACTAGACCTACGTAGGTTCACGAGTCTTTGCACAAAATCGTTCGGAATTTCCTGGCGGCCATGCTGGCGCTGCCCTTACTTTCCGGGAACGCTGCTCCCGCTACTTCAAACTGGTTTCCCTTCTCGCCTTCGGGTCCGGTCTCGGCTGGTTCGGCCGTTGATGCGTCGGTCTTGCTTGCCGACTACCCGGGTCAGGATATTTCGCATGTTATTGACGCGCGCGGTCATCTCTATGCCGGTAATGACGGACACTTCTATTTCCCTGGAACCGGAAAACGCGCCAAGTTTTTCGGAACAAACTTCATGGTGAATACGATATTTCCGCCGAACCCCGACGCGCCGCAGCAGGCGGGAGAGTATTCCGGCATCGTTCCGCCGGATGCTGCGGACCAATTAGCGACACGTCTTGCGCGAATGGGTGTGAATATCGTACGCTTGCATTTCATTGATGGTGGGTATGCAAGGCCGGTCAGTATCTGGGATCCGGCCTATCCAAACGACACCAAACACCTCGATCCACTGCAGGTAAGGCGTCTCGATTACCTGATCTTTGCGCTGAAACAGCACGGAATCTATTGCGATATCAACCTTCATGCCGGCCGTCAGTTCCGGTCGCAGGACGGCGTAAAGGACTACGACGTGTTCCCGGACACCAGCTTCAATAAGCCCGCTACACAATTTGATCCGGTGATGATTAAGTTACAGCAGGACTATGCGGCTCAGCTTTTGACCCACGTCAACCCGTATACGAAGCTTCGTCTGGCGGACGATCCCGCGGTGGCGTTTGTCGAGATCAGCAACGAGGATTCAATGCTCTACTCCTTCGCGAACGATGAACTCGCCGCGTTCGCAGACTTGTCGTCCTGTTTTCAAGGGATGTCGTGCGGCTTGCCGGCCACTTACAGCGCGGAACTGGATCGGCTCTGGAATACCTGGTTGACAAACAAATATGGCTCCAGTGCCGCGCTTGCCAACGCATGGGCAGTTCCAGCAGGAGGTTCGGACAGTTTCAGCAGCAATCTCACGGTCAACGCCTCTGGACCCGAAGGCTGGGACCTACGTTGCTTCAATGGCGCGCTGGCCGCAGTCTCAAGCGACCCGTCAGCGGCCTTTCAAGGTGCATCGTCCGCTCATATCAACACCACGAGCACACCAGGCTCGGTTTGGAGCGTGCAACTTGATCATGCGGGCCTATCGCTCCAGAGTGGACAGCTTTACGACCTGACAGTCACGTTCAAGGGAACGCCCGGAACCATCATTCAAGCGGATCTTATCGAGGACAGGGACCCGTACACCTTTTACCAGATCGCCGGGAGCTTCAACGCAAAGCAGGATTGGCAGACTCTTACTCTGAGTTTTCACGCGAACGTTACCAATGCGGGTCACGTCCAGCTCAACCTGGATGCCGGGGCGGTCACGGGAGATGTATGGATCGCTCAAGTTTCCCTCACGCCTCATGCATCCAATGGTCTTCTGCCGGGAGAGTCTCTTGCCGGCCAGTCTGTCAAACGTCAGGGGACAGCGAATCTGGACACGTTCAGTCTGGCTCGTAACCGGGATCTGCACCGCTTCTACTACGAAACAGAACAATCGTTTTTCGATGGAATGAACGCGTATTTGCGCAACACGCTCGGAGTTAAATCCATGCTGACCGGAACCGCGGTGTTCGGTCTTCCCTTGAATGCAGACCTCGCGTCCCACCAGGACTTTGTGGATGAACATGTCTATCCGGAATATCCCTTCCTGACCGACACCCCCGGCGCTCTGAGCACTTGGACCATTCCCAACGTTTCGTTTACCCGAAACCCTGGTTTCCTCCTATTTACCTGGGCTTCTCTGGCCGTTGCGGGCAAGCCGTTCACGGTGACAGAAAGCGATGAGGCTTTCCCCAACGACTACGCCGTCGAGTGGCTCCCCTGGCTGACCACCGTTGCAAATTTCCAGGACTGGGATGCACTGATGCCAAAGATGTACGGTAACTGGCCGGACGATTACTTCGCCGCGATGCCGCCCGGCTGGACAGGGAATAACTTCTTCGCCCTGGGCGGAAATCCTCTTGCCTCAGCACAATTCCCTGTCGCCTCGAGAATCTTCTTGGCCTCGCAAAACACTCCGGCAGCCCAACAGGTGGGTTTACACGCAAACCGGACTGATTTGTTGCAGTCCGATCCTAAGCTTGTCACCGGTCAGGTCTTCGGAGCCAAGGGTTATGCAGATTGGCAGGCACTAGTGCATTCTCTTCGCACGGATTACGGCGATGCGCCTTCTTCGAGCACGCCTTATCCGGGCGGCGCACCTGCTGTGATCACAAGCGACCACGGAGAACTCGCGTTTGACCAAAGTAATCCGAACGCGCCTTTATATAAGGTGAACTCGCCCAATCTGCAGGCAGTCACCGGGTTTCTGGCGGGCGCGGTCATCGATCTGCCTAATCTCGGCATCGCAATTTCCGCCTCGACCGCTCCCTTTGGATCGATCACGCTACAACCGGTCGACGGACAGCCTTTACTCTCCTCGAAACGCCTGCTCCTCTCCATCGTGACCCGCTACGAGCACACGGGCCAAATCTGGAACTCTTCTCGTACATCTCTTGGCGCCAACTGGGGAACTGCGCCCTCGCTTGTTGAGCCGATCAGTGGCAGCTACAGCTTGCGCCTGCGGTCTGATTCGGAGTTTGTCGTCTACGCGTTGGATGAGCGGGGAAATAGGATGAGACAAGTCGGCGACGGTGTCGGGAACGTTCAGTTGTCGCTCGATACGGGGGCAGATCAAACGGTCTGGTACGAGGTTGTAGCGGTTCGTACTGCCGCGCCAGCGATACAAGATCGGTTCTATTATCTGGTGGCGGAGAGCAGCGGTCTCTGTGTGGACGTACAGGGAGGTCAAGCTGCAATCGCGGATGGCGTGCCAATTCAACAATGGGGTTGTTGGGGTGGCGATAACCAGAAATGGAAACTCGTTCCGTCTGGTCAGGGTACCTATCGGATCATCTCTAAAACCAGCGGGAAACTATTGGATGTTACCGGAGGGCCGTCCGCTTTGAACAACGGCGTTCCCATTCAACAATGGTCGCTTTGGGGAGGAACGAATCAACTCTGGCAACTCGTTCCGGTCGGAGACTTAGTCCAGCTCGTCGCAGTAAGTAGCGGGTCTTGTCTGGATGTTACCGGGGGCCCGGCGGCTCTGCAAAACGGTGTCCGTTTACAGCAATGGAGTTGCTGGGGTGGATCCAACCAGTTCTGGCAACTGATCCCGGCGAACTAAGGTCGCTTAACGCTTGCCTTTCGGGTCGTATTGGAAGCACTCATCCAGCGGCACTCCGAGCACGATAGCGACTTTGAACGCAGTTTCGAGCGAAGGCGAATACTTGTCTTGCTCGATCGCGATGACGGTCTGGCGTGTCACACCGATGCGATCGGCGAGTTCCTGCTGCGTCATCTCCCGCATGCTTCGGAGTTCTCGAATCTGATTGCGTATAGCGGGCATTTAGAGCGCTTGCCGGTGAGCCACAATCTGCGAAACGGTCTTCATAATATCTGCGATGACCAGCATTCCGAAGAAGACGCTCAGGAAATGAAGTCCCACCATTCGGCTATCCAATCGAAGCTCGCCAAACGTCGCGTGAAACCACAACATGCCCAGTCCGGCGACCATCAGCGATGCAATGGTCAGGTAGCCCGCGCGATATCCTCGCAGTTCAATCAAGCGGTCTCGCTCGTCCGTGACACGGTTGCGTGTCACCGCGGCAATGATCGACTGCAGGACAATCTGCACCACAATAATGGCAACGATCATACCCGCGACCTTATTGATCGAGTTCTGGTGGTGCAGGAAGAAGTAGGGGCCGTACACCAGGAGCTCCGCCGCCAGCGACGTGTAAAGAGACTTCTCCCGGTATGAAAGGTTTGTCGCCATGGTTAGTTACTCAAATGTCAAAGATCTTGTACATCAAGAGCCTAACATGCACGCTCGAGTATGTCAAACATTTCTAACACTCTGGGACGAACTGAAACTATGGCCGATTGCCGCCGCGACCTCAGGCGCCCGCGACCTTACATCACCGCCAGAATACACGACGAGGTGTTTCTGCTCCATGACGGTGATGAGGCCCAGGTCAACTCCGACTACGTATACCTGGCCCGCTCAAATCAGAAACTCCCAGCCATCGCCTTCGAGTTCGTCGAAGAGCCGTCTATGCCTACGGCCAACTAGACAAGGTGCGCAAGCACCTCGTCCCTAACCGTCAGGGCCGAGCAGATCTCGCCTCAGATCCTTGTGCCCGGCCTACTTACCCGCATACTGGCTGTGCATGTACGGCGGCCGATGCGTCCACTGCGGGCGTTCCGGCGCTTGCGCTACGCGGTAACCCACTTCCAGCAGCACCTGTAAATCCTCCACCGCGCCGCTCAGGTCCCAGTCGGGCTTAATCTGGTCGGTGGGCTTGTGATAGTTGTTCGTGATGTATTCTTTCCGCTTTTGATCGCCCCAGCCCGCTGGCTTCCCGACAAAGTCGACGCCCGGGCTCATCGCCATGAAAGGTACGCCGCCCATGCCGAACTCCACGTGATCCGAACGCCAGAAGAAACCCTCCACCGGGTCCGTATCGCCCGTCATCACCCTGCCTTGCCGCTCCACGGCTTGCTTCGTCAAATCGTCAAGCGTGCTCATCCCCATCCCGAGAATGCTGAAATCCTTCGTTCGACCCCAACCCCAGTTGCTGAAGTAATCGAGGTTGATATTCGCAACCGTCTTCGCGAGCGGATACAGCGGATGCTGCACATAATATTTCGCGCCCAGCAGTCCGCGCTCTTCCGCAGTGGGCCACAGGAACACAACCGTGCGCTTCGGCGGCTTCGGCAGTTCGCTAAACGCGTGCGCCAGTTCCAGAACACTGGCTGCGCCCGAAGCGTTGTCGCTCGCGCCATGATAGATCCTCTCGCCCTGCCGCCCCATGTGGTCCCAATGTCCCGAATAGATCACGTATTCGTTCCGCAGCGCCGGGTCGCTGCCTTCGATCTTCGCCACCACATTGTTCGTATTGATCTCCCGCACCTGGTTGTGAACCGTGCCCGACAGGCTCGCCTTCAGCTTCACCGGCTTGAAGTCGCGCGAAACCGCAGCCTCCCGCAGAGCGTTCAGATCCAGCCCTGACGCGGCAAACAACTTCATCGCTTTATCGTTATTCAGTGAGACCGTGGCATCGATCCGATCCGTCGACGAAGCGTCGCGCACGATCATCGTTTCATGCGTGACGTAGCGGTCCGGACCCGCGCCAGCGCCTGGAGGACGACTGGGGAAGCGGCTGGCCGGACCACCCATGATAGTGATCAAGACAGTCGCGCCGCGGTGATGCGCCAGATCGGCTTTCGATCCTGGCCTGCCATAAAAGGACAGCTCCGGCCCGAGAAACATCTTAGGATCGAGCTTCGAAGGATCTTTCGGATCGGCTACAGGCGGATCGCCCGCCAGAATCACTACCGCCTTGCCCTTCACGTCGAGACCTTTGTAATCGTCCCAGCCATACTCCGGCGCGACCACGCCGTATCCGGCAAACACGATCGGTGATTCCGGAATGGTGACGGCCGGTTTTGGCTGCTGGGAGGAAAGCCTAGCCTCGCCCGCAGCCAGCGGGAAGTCGCTGCTCCCCGATTTGATCGAGAGTTTGCTCTCGGCGGGTGTGATGCCCCAGAGCGCCACTTTCTGCACGTAGCTTCCATCCGGGTTGCCGGGCGCCAGCTTCATCGTGCGGCACGCGTTCACGATGTAATCGACCGTTTTCTGCTCCCCAGGCGTAGCCGGCGCACGGCCCTCAAATTCGTCGGAGGAGAGGACGCGGATGTGCTTCAGGAGTCCTTCCGTCGTTATGGCTTTCCAGGCGCGCGGGGGAACCGGGCTCTCATTGGCGGCCAGGAGAAGAAGAGAACTGGCGGCAACAATCGTGATCGCAGAGCGACGAAACATGGGGCTATGGTCGCACGAGCCCTCGACGACAGAAAGGGTTGCGCACTCCTTTGTGCCCGCGCGGTCTACATCGGCCCGGGCTCGACAACATCTTCTCCCGCTAGCGCCGGGCGAAAAGGTCTATCGCGTAACTTTCAGTTGCTCGGCCATGTTCGACCTATCCGTTCCTATTGGAGTCAACGGCAGCAGTCGCGAGTCTTCGAGAGCCGCAGTCCGGTGGCCGATGCCTGCCTGATAATCCGCATGGGATGCGAACGCAAGGAAGGCTTCGGCGCTCGATTGCCTCACGAGCATAGCGACGTCCCAGCGTTCTGACTCCGGACCGATCAGAAACGAACCGCCTGCGCCCAGAAAGATGAGTTCGCCGCCGCTCTCCCGTAGGTAGGGAAGCGTATGCTCTATATACCGCTGAAACGCTGCGGCACCGCTAATCGGGGATTCTGGAGCCAGCTCCGGTGCTCCCGAATAATCGGCGATCTCCCGGAAGCGCAGAAGATTCAACATGACAATGCTCCCGGCTAACTGGCGCTGTATGAAAGAGCGCCCTGCTGCCGGAGTTGGTTCTAAATAGCGAATGCGTGAGCCTGTATCTATTGTTCGAATGCTCTTCAACGATTCTCCAATGACGCACTAAGCGGCTCTCTTTAAGCCTTCGCTGCCCGAATCGGGCCACCTCTGGTCAAGCGTGGTGTTCGATAGTTCAAGCTCGCATGTTGATCGCCAGGATTGCGTACCTTCGATGCGCGACCGCTCTCGCGCATTCGTCTGTCGGCTTCCGTCCAGGACGGGACGTCCGCTTCCATCTGACTCCAGTGCACCACCGATGCCTCGTCGCACCAGTCGAGAAGGCGTGGCATCGCCGCCCGGTGGGGACCCGTCGTCATGTAGCCTCGCATGCTCTCCTGGCTGTCCCAGATTGTCATCGTCCAGAATGTCCAACTGCGATCCGCCAGCAGTGAGCCGCCCTTGAATCCAGAGGCGCGTTTCACCTGACTCAGGGAGCGAAGTGTGTAGATCAGAAAGCCTGGAAGGAAACGCACGGACCGGATTCGAAGCCTTGTGATGCTGACGAAGGGCATGATTATCAAAGGATGACATTGCGCGACCTGCGCTCTTCCGCTTGTTTCCGAACCTCATTTGCCGATGCGGGGTCGGTGGTCGGGATATCATCGTTCACCAGGAGTCGATTCGATTATGGAAGTGACACGCCGGGCTTTCTCCGGTGCGGCCGCGGCCGCGGCTTTGACCTCAGCCTCCGCTGGAAGCACCAGGCCGCTTGAACCCTTGTCCCCTGGTATCAAGATCTCGATGCAGGTTGACGAGCACGTGACGGATGACGATCTGGCATGGATCAAACAGATGGGGGTGGGATATCTCAACGTCCAGACCGGAAACGGGCGCGCCACTCTCGAGAACTTTCTCGCCATTCGAAAACGTATGGAAGCGGCCGGCCTGAAGGTCTGGAACATACCAAACAACGACAACCGCAACATAGAAGAGATAACCCTCAACCTGCCCGGGCGAGACGCGAAAATCCAGTGGCTCCAGCAGTACATTCGAGACACCGGAAAAGCCGGCATCACCTACATCACCTACGCACACATGGCGAATGGCATCTGGTCGAGCAAGCCCGAAACAACGCGCGGCGGAGGTCAGTCGCGGGCTTTCCATCTTGCCACTGCGAAGGGCTTTTGGAACGGCAAGACCTACACGGGACCGCTTACCCATGGGCGCAAGTATTCGAAGGAGGAACTCTGGGACAACTACACCTATTTCATCCGGAAGATTGCGCCGGTTGCTGAGGAATCCGGTGTGCGAATCGGTATTCATCCCGATGATCCGCCGGTTCCGGAGTTAGGAGGCATCCCAAGGCACATCTTCGGAACCTTCGATGGTTATGTGCGCGCACTCGAAATTGCGAACTCGCCGAACATCGGAGTCTGTCTCTGTTGCGGCACCTGGGCAGAGGGCGGAGACCACATGGGCAAGAACGTTTATGACGCGGCGCGGGCTTTCGCCAAAATGGGCAAGCTCTGGAAGATCCACTTTCGCAATGTCACCTCGCCCGTTCCAAATTTTGTCGAAACGTACATCGATAATGGTTACACTGACATGTCCAAGCTGATGAAGACGCTTGTGGACGTGGACTTCCGAGGCAACCTGATTGCAGACCACGTTCCGCCGATGTCAGGCGCACGCCAGTCATCTTGGTCGTACAGTATGGGCTACATCCGGGCGTTGCACAACTTCGCCCGAGAGGCGAAAACCGCTTAGTTTTCACCCAGCTCCAGGGCGGGCGTCCGTTTCCGAACGCATTGGCGTTTCGGACGCCCTGTCTCGTTCTGCACGACAGCCTCGATTTTTCGAACCTTATACATCGCGTGCGCGTACTCCGGTCTGTGATTCGACTGGGCCACCTCGGTAACCAAATCGCTTCCGCTGAGTATTGCAAAAGGGGAGGTGCTGCGAACAAATTGCTAACCGGCCGCCACTTCATCCGTATTACAAGGGCAAACTCAGTGTCACCGGCGGATTCCGGCCGTAACACTTCCAAATAAAATGGCGGACGTAAAAGCAGCGTTTCGGCAACTGAAGAAAGCACCCGGATTCACCATCACGGCCGTGCTCACGCTCGGATTAGGTATTGGCGCGACGACCGCGATCTTCACTCTCGTCCATCAGGTCTTGCTCAAGTCTCTGCCCGTCACCAGGCCGGAAGAGCTTTGGCGTATCGGTGACAAAACCCGCTGCTGCAATTGGGGTGGCTACACGCAGGACAGCGACGGAGACTTCACGCTATTCTCCTGGGAAGCGTACCGGAATTTCCGCACTCGCGCGCCCGAGTTCGCGGATCTCGCTGCTCTCGAGGCCGGCAATGCGCCACTTGGGATCCGTCGCGCTGGTCTGCAAGGTCCGGTCGATACCCGTAACGGCCAATATGTCTCGGGCAATTTCTTCCGCACGCTCGGCGCTCATCCCTGGATCGGCCGCTTGATGAGCGACGCCGACGATCAGGAAGGCGCTCCACCCGTCGCCGTCATGAGCTATCACGTCTGGAGCGACAAATACGGCTCCGATCCTTCGGTTGTGGGCGCCGGCTATCAGATCAACGGCCATCTGTTCACCGTCATTGGCGTCGCTCCGCCTGGCTTCTATGGAGCCAAACTCTCCGGCTGGGGCATGCCCGACATCTGGATCCCGGTCACAACCGAGCCGATCCTCTCTGGTGCTACCGCGCGATTGAAGCGCCCCAATTCGAATTGGCTTGACATCCTCGGCCGCGTCCGCCCCGGCGTGGCACCGAAAACGCTCGAAGCCAAACTGCGCGTCGAGTTCCACGACTGGCTCGCCAGCCACGAGCCCGAGATGGAACCCAATGAAAAACAGACCTGGCGCCAGCAGACGCTGCATCTCGTTCCTGGCGGTGCCGGTGTTGCCGCGCTGCGCAATCAATATGAGGCCGGATTGAAGATGCTGCTCATCGCAGCCGGCTGCGTGCTGCTCGTCGCTTGTGGCAATCTTGCCAATCTCATGCTTGCGCGTGGATTGAAAGAACGCTCGCAAACTTCTGTCCGCGTCGCCCTTGGTGCGTCACGCGGCCGTCTGGTGCGCAAGGCGCTCGTGGAGTCCACCTTGCTCTCCCTAATCGGCGGAATTTGGGGAATCGGAATCGCCTATGCCGGAAGCAAACTGATTCTCTATCTTGCTTTCCAAAGGGGCGGCGGTCCGGATAACTACGTGCCGGTCGACGCCTCGCCTTCCTGGCCCGTTCTGCTCTTCACGCTTGCGGTCTCGGTTCTGACGGGCATCCTTTTCGGCCTTGCCCCCGCCTGGATGACCTCCCATGTCGACCCGGTCGAGGCTCTCCGCGGTAGTAATCGTTCTGTGCGCGGCCGTGGCTCAGTCGCTCAAAAAGTTCTCGTCATCGCGCAAGCCGCCATGTCCCTCGTGCTGCTCTCCGCCGCTGCTCTTCTCGGCCAGAGCCTGCGCAATCTCGAAGGCCAGGATTTCGGCTTTCAAACGGAGGGCCGCTATCTTGCCTCCATTAATCCGATGCTCGGCAACTACAAACCCGAACAAATGGAGCCGCTCTTCCGCCGCATTGATGAACGTCTGCTTCGCATTCCCGGAGTCCGTATGGTTGCGCCTGCGCTTTACGCACCCATGAGTGGGGACAGTTGGAACGAAGGCGTGTTCATCTCCGGTCGGCCCCAGCCCGGTCCTAAAGAACAGATCGGCGCTGCCTGGGCACGTGTCATGCCTGGCTTCTTCGAAACCCTCGGAGCCAGAGTCGTCCAGGGCCGCGTCATCGGCGAAGAGGACACCCCTACCACTCGTCCGGTCGCTGTCGTCAACGAGGCATTCGTTCGCCGCTTCTTCAAACACCAGACGCCCATCGGCCAGCACTTCGGTGTCGACCGCATTCAGTACGCCAACTCGTACGAGATCGTCGGAGTCGTCCGCGACATGCGCTACATGACCTCGAACTACAAAGATCCTGTTGGCCCCATGTTCTGGCTGCCCGAAACTCAAAGTCTCAAATACGACGATCCGCATTTTGCCACCGGTGACCTTTTCTCCCATTTCCTCTACAACGTCGTTATCTGGGCTCCCGGCAACCCGGCCGGAATCGAAACCGAGGTGCGCAAGGCATTCACGAGCATTGATCCCAACCTGGTGCTTTACAGCGTCGATTCCTATTCGAAGATTCTGGCTGCCGATTTTCGGCAGGAAAGCATGATCGCTACCCTGACCATGCTCTTCGGCGTACTCGGCCTTATTCTTGCCGCCATAGGGCTGTACGGTGTGATGTCGTACACCGTCGAACAACGAACCAGTGAGATTGGTGTTCGTATGGCGCTCGGCGCCGATCGCAGCAGCGTCATCGGCATGATCCTTCGCGGTGGCTTTTCACAAATCGCCATCGGACTTGGACTGGGCATACCGCTCGCCCTTGCCGCGGGCCGGCTTATAACGCGTCAGCTCTTTGGGGTTCATCCGTGGGATCCGCGAATGCTCACGCTCGCCACCTTCCTGCTGTGCGCCGCCGCGCTCCTCGCATCCTCAGTTCCTGCGTCACGTGCGGCGAGCGTCGAGCCGATGGACGCGCTTCGTGCTGAGTAAGACGAAAATGGGCACCCGCTGCTACTGTGGCCAGGCTTTCTGTTCTAATAAGTTTCGGCCATGCCCACTGCCATCCAGATTCGGACGCAGCTCGATCGCATCCTTGCTGGCCGGGCCTTCGATGGCGCGGAGAGGGCAAAATCTTTCCTAACTTTTGTCATCACGACGGCTCTCGACGGACGCTCGGAAGAGATCAAGGAATCGGTCATCGCTGTGGAGGCGCTGGGGCGCAGCACCAACTTTGATCCCAAAACCGATCCCATCGTTCGGGTCGAGGCGGGCCGCCTGCGCACCAGGCTTAAAACCTTCTACGAGTCGCAAGGTTTAAACGACCCTATTGTCATCGAACTGCCAAAAGGCAGTTATGTTCCCGAGTTCTCCGAACGGAGCGATCCGGGAGAACTTCCTGCCGCCTTCAACACACGTACTTCGCTTGTAAAAGTCGGCGCGGGCCTGGTAAGCGGAATTCTACTAACCTCCGCAGCATGGCTGCTTCTAAGCAAGCCGCCCGCGCGGGCTGAAGTATTACGCTTATCGCTCAACCTCCCTGCGGGAACAATCAGCCAGAGTGCACGAATTTCACCCGACGGGACCAAGGTTGCTTTCACAGCTCTACAGGGGAGCCGATCGGCTCTGTGCGTGCGCTCGCTCGATTCGTCCGGATCCAGAGTCATTCCCGGCACCGAGAGTGCAACCCAGCCTTTCTGGTCTCCCGATAGCCGCTCGATCGGATTCTTCACCTCCAACCGCTTACTGCGTGTGGAGCTTGCCGGCGGGCCTGCCCAGGAAATCTGCGCGGCCACGATTCCCACCGGTGGCGGAACTTGGAGTCGCGACGGAACAATTGTCTTTGCGCCTAAACCGGCGGGAGCGCTGTATAAGGTTCCGGCCTCCGGTGGTGTCCCGCAACCCGCCACACAACTGGATACCAGCCGCGGCGAGTTCATTCACCGATCTCCGGAGTTCCTGCCCGATGGTAAGCACTTCCTTTATGTCTCGAACTCCAGCAGGCGGGAAGCAACGGCACTCCGTGCGGGATCTACCGGCTCGGTCGAATCCGCAGTTTTGTTGGAGGCCGGAGGGGGCGCGGCTTACGCACCTCCCATGGACGGAAGGGCGGGTTCGCTCTTGTTCTACTTTCACGGAGCGCTGGTGGCTCAGCCGTTCGACCCTGCCCAGCTAAAGTTTACGGGCCCTCGAACCACGTTGGCGCCGGAGATTGCTTACAAAGACGGACATGCTGATTATTCGGTATCGGCAAACGGCACGCTGCTCTTCCTGCCGGCAAGCCGGAAAACTCGACAACTGGGCTGGTACGACCGGAACGGCCGGCTGATCGAGAACATCGGCGAACACAACGACTACTACGACCTCCATCTCTCTCGGGATGACGAGCGCATTGTGTTCACGGACGAAGAGCCAGACTGGACCAGTAGTATCTGGATGATGAATCTCCGGCAGCGGCGGCTCTCGCGAGTCACTAATCTCCGTGATCCGAGTTTTCATCCTGTGTGGTCGCCGGACGGCCTTGAAGTCATGTTCTCCACTGGCAATGATCAGCGCATGCGGTTGATGCGTCAATCGATCGATAGCGCCGTCGCCGTTACTGCGCTCGACACGCCGGGTCCCAAGTTCCCCACGGACTGGTCGGACGACGGACGATTCGTCATGTATTTGACCTCTTGGCCGGAGTTCAATCGACTTAGGACGATCATCCTGGATCTGAAAAATCCCGCGCCCCGGGTTCTCTATGAGACCCGTTATAGCGAAACAGAAGCAACTTTTTCTCCGACCAGACCAAGCCCTCGCTGGATCGCCTACAGCTCAAACGAAACCGGACAACGCGAAGTCTACGTTCGAGACTTTCCCCAGCTCACCCGAAAGTGGCAGGTCTCTAGCGGCGGAGGCTGGCAGCCAATCTGGAGTCGAAATGGGCGCGAATTGTTCTATGTTTCGGCCGACGGAATCCTCATGGCCGCTGCTATCCGGCCCGGGACAGAGTTTCGCGCCGACCCGCCGCATCCTTTATTCCGGATCAACATTGGCTCCTATCCAGCGGGCACCCTGCTGCCCGCTTACTCGTACGCCGTTAGCAGAGACGGAGAGCGATTCTTGATCGATCAAGAGACTGACGGTGCCTCTGCAAACGCAATGTCTGTCATCACTCACTGGCAGTCCACTATTCCGTAACTGCTTGATCCTGTTACGCACGTACGACGTACGTTACGTTCCGTGCACCCCTTTGTACTTCTTTAGCCGCTCGGTAACGCGCATTCTTTCTCCATCCGGAAGCACTTTCAGATCTGGGAGGCGAAGAGTGAGCTCGACACAAGTATCGGCCGTAGAAGTCTCTGCGACACGCAAGCCCATAAGAAGTTATCACCGCTGGGATTTCGTCATAATGGCGGCGGCAGCATTGCTTCTCGCCGTGGCGGCATTCGCTCCCAGCCTGGTAGATCCCAGCCGCCGCTTGGCTCCCGTAACGCCGCTGGTTGCGGTACACGGAATCCTGAACACCGCGTGGCTGCTACTTTTTCTTGCTCAAACGATATTGATTGTGACACGCCACAGGACTGCCCATGCGTGGCTGGGAACAGCTTCGGTGGGTCTGGCCGCCGCAATGATTGTTGTCGGTTATAAGAGCGCTATAGCCATGACGGTTCGTGGATTCGATCTGAGCGGTGATCTGGGCATAAAAGTTGATCCGGCGGCCAACCTTATTTTCCCGCTCGGAGACCTCGTGAGTTTCAGCGTCTTACTGACCGCCGGCCTATTGTTTCGCTACCGTTCCGGCACCCACAAAAGACTTATGGTTCTTGCCACGGTCGGGATGATGGCGCCATCCGCACTCGCCCACCTAGTCGGTCACAATTTCGGGTCCATGCCGGTGCTTTTCGTTCCGTTGCTGGCCTTCGTCTTTCTTTCCCCAGCCCTTTATGATCGCCTTCGCGTCGGACGCTTTCAGCGCGTGACCCTATGGGGAGGGATTCTCTTGTTCGTGTGGGCAAATACCAGGGCCGTCCTCGGCCAGAGCGGTGCCTGGAGGCATTTTGTGGCTTGGTTAATCAGCTAGTTCCGGCAAACGGAGCAATTCTTTAGGAGATAAACAAACGATGCAATTTGAATGGAACGAAATACGCGCAAAACAGAAGCGGGTAGTGATGAACAGGCGTAGATTGCTATTGGCCACCCTCGCTTCGGGCTTAGCGTTGGGTGGGCAATCGGAAAATTCAGATCTGACGGTTGAGGTGAATTATGCCGGTTCCGGGACGGTAGATTCATCCCACAAGGTATACGTTGCCCTCTGGGATTCGCCGGACTTCACGCGAGATGGCTCGCAACTGCAGCCCATTAAAGGCGATTCCATTTCCACAAGATCTGGAACGGTTCACTTCAATGGAGTTAGGAGCAACCCAGTGTACGTCAGTGCGGTTTACGATCCGACCGGGCAATGGAATGGAAAATCCGCACTTCCCCCGGAAGCGGCCCGCGGGGCTTATGGCAAAAAACGACATACGCCCGAGCCGATTCAGCTTTCCCCAGGCAAAACCGTCACGATTTCTTTTTCATTTCCCCGACCCATGGAAGGCTAGGATAACCGCTGTGTCCCTCGGTGCTCGATCCGTTGATTCCTGAGCACGGAGCGGGCAGACTGAACGCCAGCGGCGCGCTTATTCTCCGGCAGCTTCGCCGCGCCCTTGAGTTGGTGGAAGGCGACGTGCTGCTGTCACGCGCCTTGACCGCCGGACATGGGCTTTGACGAGTATCGCTATAAAACTCCGCAGCCGCTCATCAGCAAAGTAGAAGACATTGGGAATTTTGACGTCGCGGCGTGGCCACCCATGATTAAATAGTTCCAATGCAAACGCTGAAGAAGTTGGGCCGTGGCCTATCGATTGCCTTATTGATCGTGTCCGTGCAGGTCTTCAGCGAAGCGCAGAGTACCAGTAAGGGAACAAGCGCACCCGCTTCTTCGCAACAAAAGAAGAGCGGGAAAACGGCACCTGCCTCTCCGGTCGATCTGAACAATGCGAGTCAGGCGCAGCTCGAATCGGTTCCCGGCATCGGCACGCCGACCGCGAAGAAAATCATTGCCGGCCGGCCTTACTCTTCGGTTGGCGATCTTTCCAAGACCGGCATCTCGGCCAAACAGATACAGAGTTTCTCCTCTATGGTGATGGTGGGTCCTGCCACGGCTGCTGCACGACCTTCCACGCAAACAGCCCAACCGCCCGCGGCGTCGAATGCTCCCCCGAAGCGTTCGGCCGCACCGGCCGCGGCTGCGAACGCGGCGACGCCGTCCGGCGCTCCCGCCCCCGGCGGCGGCCCCGGCATGGTTTGGGTGAACACCGAAACCAAGGTGTTCCATAGTCAAGGCGACAAGTGGTACGGGAAGACGAAAAAAGGCAAGTACATGACCGAAGCGGACGCGGTCAAGGCTGGCTATCATTCCTCAAAAGAGAAGAGCTAGTCCGGAGAATAAGGCGTCCATGGAGCTCGCCCATCCCGTAAGGGTGAATATCGGGAGAGGCGCGTCTCCCAGGACGTCAGCTATGCCGAGTTCGGCCGATGTTGTGCTGCTCGACACAGAACTCCAGGTGATTCCATTCTTCGCTGCCACGGCTGTACGCCACACCTCCGCTATGAAGGCGGGAAAGTAGTTGAGCTTTGATGGGATTGTGTGCGAATTTTGCAACAGCCTTCTTTAGGTGTCACGCTCTTCGGACATCGGCTCGAGAAGGACATTTTCTCGCTCGCGGCTGTCAACTCATTGCCTCGAACACTTTCGATCTCGCGATTCTAACCCGCCCGGCCGTGAGTTCCAGTGTTCGGCGTATTTGCAATGAGAGCTGACCCGAGCCCCTACCACGAATCTCGATTCGAGATGGTCACTCGGTAGTACGGCTTGTCCTTCTCGGCCGGATCCATCGTGAACTCTTCGGAGGTCTTCGCAGGGTCATATCCGCGCCACAGCCAGCTAAGAGATTCAGGCAGATCGATCGCCGCCTGAGCTGAGTCGTGGGTCGCAAGTCCGAAGCGAAAATGAAAATCGTACTCGCGCATCTTCAGCGAATTCGCCAACTGTATATTCTGGAGCGGCCAAGAGCCAAAATTGTTCTCGAGATCGTCCATTCCGTCGCTCATCCAGATACGAATGTTCTTCTTCGGCAGCTTGCGAACCATGAAGGGGTAAACATTGCCGCCGTCGAGCTTCTCTTCCGGATGCCACTGAATGGACGTATAGCTTCCAATGGTCGAATGAACGCGCGCAAATTTGTCGGGGTTGAACCAGGCTGAATTCAGCGAGCAGATCGCGCCCGACGATTCACCGGCAATGCCGCGGCTATAAGCGTCCGGACGCAGCTTGTAGGCTTTCTCCACTTCGGGCAACACTTCTTCGAGCAGAAAGCGGTTGTAGCGGTCGCTTACGGTGTCATATTCGACCGAGCGCATCGCTTTGCCGTCAGGCGCGAAGCCGGGCGCAATCAGGACATGCACCATCGGAGGAATCAGCTTTTGCGCGACCAGGTTCTCCGTCACGGTGAAGAGGCGGAGCTTTGACAGATCGCCGGCGATCAGGCCCTGCCCATCCTGCCAGACCATCATGGGCGCGGGAACGGCGGGATCGACGCCGGGAGCAGCATAATACCAGAAATCGGCTTTCATGCCGTCATAGATCTTGCTGGTAATCGTGTGCTTTTCGCTCAGTTTGCCCTGCGGAACTCCGGGCTTGGGATACGAGTCCGGATTGTAGCCCGGGACGTCGGAGCGGTTTGCCAGCGGCTTGCCATCCGCAAAGAACTGATACGAGTGGGTGACACCGACGCGCATCTTCTCTAGTCGCATCCAGAGGTTCGATTGACCGACCTTCACCATGGGCCGCGGTGGTTGGCCGTCGATCGAAACCATCGCGGAAGACGAGGAGGGAGTCACGAACAGATAATCCTGTCCCCACACGGCAGTGCCGCCTTTGGCCGTGAGTGTCTTCGTGATCAGTTCTTCAAGACCGGCGCTGGACGGACCTCCGCGGGCAGCCTCTATCAATTGAGCGAGCGGGTGCACTTGGGCCTGAGCCGTAGACGCGACAGCGAACAACACCACCGCGAGAGTCGTAAGTTTCATTGATGTTGAGCCGATCGGACGGTTGCCGCTCGGCAGCGGTCATTATGCCAGATCGCTATGCAGATCGATTACGTAAGATCGGTGAGGTATTGCAGCCGGCCCTGGCTATCGCCGAACTGCTCCGTTGGAACGCCTGCCCCGTCGAGAATGCTGAGGTAGAGGCTCGAGACCGGCGCGCCCTGGCTGTACCGGACGTGGCGGCCGGTCTGGAACTGCCGTGACCCGCCGGCGAGAAGCACCGGCAGATTGTCGTGGTTATGCCGGTTGCCGTCGCCGATGCCGCTGCCGTACACGACCGTCGTGTTGTCGAGCAGGCATCCATTGCCTTCTCTCGTCTTCTTGAGCTTGGCCAGGAAGTAAGCGAACTGCTCCATATGATGGCGGTTGATCGCGGCGATCTTATCCATCAGGGCAGGGTCGTTGCGATGATGCGAGAGGCCGTGATGGCCTTCCGGTACGCCAATCTCGCGGTACGAGCGATTGCTGCCTTCGCGCGCCAGCATAAATGTTGAAATGCGCGTGGTGTCCGTCTGCAGCGCGATCGCAAGCAGGTCGAACATCAGCTGCGCGTGGTCCGCAAACTCAATCGGAATGCCGTCTGGCTTTGCAACGCTCGGGGCGGCAACGGAATTGGAAGCAATCTGGCTTTCCATCATCTGGACCTGACGCTCCACTTCGCGAATAGCCGTGAAGTATTCGTCGAGTTTGCGCCGGTCGGTTGTGCCAAGACCACCCTGCAGGCGGCGCGTGTCATCGGCCACCAGGTCGAGAATGCTCCGTTGAAACCGTGCCGTACGAGCGCGGGCAGCGGGATCTCCGGCACTCTCGTCCGTGCCGAAAAGGCGTTCGAACACCGCGCGTGGATTTACTTCAGGCGGGTTGGGAACCGTCGGCGTCCGCCAGGAAATGCTGTTCACATACGCGCAGCTATAGCCGGAATCGCAGTTGCCAGCCAGGTGTCCGTCTTCACAGCCAAGCTCCAAGGAGGCCAGGCGCGTCGCCGAACCGACCTTTTGAGCCGCGAGTTGGTCGACCGAGATACCAACCGAAATATCCGAACCCGCGGTTTTCTTAGGATGCACACCCGTCAGAAAGCTCGCGGAAGCACGCGCATGATCGCCGGGGCCGTCGCCAAGAGCCATGCCGCCGTGGTCGGTCAGGCCGCTCAAAACCAGAAGGTCGTCCTGGACGGGCGCAAGCGGGCTCAGGATCTTAGGAAGCGCGAAGGCTCTGCCATCCGCGGCCGGAGTCCAGTTGCGCATATCAATGCCGTTCGGCACATACACGAACACCATGCGGTTCGGAGAAAGTTTCTCCGCGGCAGAAGCCGCTCGTGAAAGAGCGGGAACCATTGAGTCCAGAACCGGCAGAGCGATAGCGGCTCCGGCACCGCGCAGCAGAGCGCGCCTGGACACGTGCTTTCGAGTCAAAATCAATTCGTACCGCCTTTCATACTCGGTATGGCTTGTGCTTTCGTGATGTGCGACGCCGCCGCGTCTCCCCGGCCCATCTGGAACGGTACGCTGTTGACGATTCCTGAGACCAGCGCAGAGAAGCGATAGTCACTGGCCGCCATGTTCGACATGATCTGTTTGAGCGCGCGCCGGTCATAGCCCTCGAGGCCGCGGCCCAGAGCGTAAATCATCACCTTCTCCGCCAGGCACTCCGCAAACGTATCGCCGCTGCCCATAAGAATGGCTTTCAGCTCCGCGCTTCCCTTGAAAACCTTGCCGTTCGGCAGCGACCCGCTTGAATCGATCATCTGCCCCGCATCTTGCGTGCGCCACTGGCCGATTGCGTTGTAATTCTCTAAGGCAAAGCCCAGCGGATCCATACGCGTATGGCACGCCGCGCACATCGGGTCCGCACGATGCCGTTCCATCTGTTGCCGCATGGTGCCTGCGGTTGCACCCGGTTTTGCGTCAATGGATCCGACTCCGGGGGGCGGTGGTGGCGGCGGTGTGTTCAATACGTTCTCGAGAATCCACTTGCCGCGCAAAACCGGCGAGGTTCGGGTCGGGTAGGATGTGACCGTGAGGACGCTCGCCTGGGTCAAAACGCCGCTGCGTTCGGTTCCATCAAGAGAAACACGGCGGAACTGCTTTCCCGTCACACCGGGAATGCCGTAGAATTTCGCCAACCGCTCATTCAGGAACGTGTACTTCCCGTCGAGGAAATCGAGAACGCTGGAATCGTTCCGCACCACCGACTGAACGAACATCTGCGTTTCGGTGTACATGGCGCGGCGCAATTGCGCATTGAATTGGGGAAATTCGTCGGGATCCGGCCGGATACTGTCGAGGTTCCGTAGTTCCAGCCACTGGCCTGCGAAATTGTCGATCAGGGCATCCGATTTCCCATCCTGCAGCATCCGCTTCACCTGAGCGGTCAATACTGCCGGATCATGCAGCCGGTGTCCGCCCGCCAACTGGAGTAGCGGTTCATCCGGCATGCTGCTCCACAGGAAATAGGAGAGGCGCGACGCCAGTTCAAAGTCGTTCACAGGATGAATGGCGGAGGGGTCATCAGGCTTCGGATCCCGCTCGATCCGGAAGAGAAAATTCGGAGAAACCAGGATCGCCTCGAGTCCGATCCGCATCGCCTGTTCGAACGTCATTCCCTCTTTCTGGGCCGACGCAACCAAGGCGGTCACGCGATTTACTTCCTCCGGGGTAACCGGTCTGCGATACGCCAACCTTGCAAGCTGGGCCAAATCCGTTCGGGCACATCCGGCGGTGTGGTGGCCTGGAAGATGGCCGCAGGCAAAAACGCGGTGGTAGCTTTCGGGCAGGGGCGGTGGAAGCGCATGATAAGGTCCGCGCGCTTCGAGCGTATCTATATAAGTAGGAGGATTCGAGACCGCACGCTGCAGGGCGATCTCTTTCTGGTCCTCCGGATGCGCCGCAATGGCCTTCTGGTACGCTGCTTCTTCGGCCGCCTTCAAACGTTCGGAAACGGCGGTCTCCGCGTCCGACGGACTGCGTGTCTCCATCGTTGCTGCCAGGGTATGTTCGCCGTAAGGAACGTGGAGGTTGATCTCGTAAGAACGCGAGCCGTCCTTCTCCACAAGTACATCGGCCGCTTTAATCTCTTTTCCGTCCAGCAGCAGGTGAATGCGATAGGGCTCCTTGCGCCCACCGACCGCAACGCGCAAATCGTAATCCCCTTCGGCAGGGAATTCGAACCGGTTTTCGAGAGCCGTTCCGTCGTCGTTCGGACTATGCTCGGGTGAAAAGCGCATACGCGTCGGCTTGGGGAGCGCGTCCGGAGGAATCGCGCGGTTCGCAATCTTGGTCGCCGCATTCAGGTACTTTTCCATGAGGACGGGCGAGACGGAAAGAACGTCGCCAATATTGTCGAAGCCGAAACCGGAATCGTCGGCGGGGAAGTCTACGGAAGCTTTGAAACGCACGGCCAGCAGATCACGAACGGTGTTGTCGTACTCCACTCGATTCAAGCGGTGGGCTGTTAAATGGCCCGGATCGGCAGGAGTGGTGCGATCCGCAATCGCAAACTGATTCTCGATCCAGCCGGTGACGGTCGTAACGGCCTCGGCATTGGGCCGCGGCATACCTTTGGGAGGCATTTCACCGGCACGCACACGGCGGATGACTTTTTCCCATAGATCCCGATCGCGGATCATCGACTCGCTTCCCCGATATTGAGTCAGGCTGAGTCCCGCGGTTTTGAGTTGGTCGTTGTGGCAGACCGCGCAGTTCGCCTGTACAAAAGGTGCGACTACCTGGTCAAACGAACCCTGGACGGGAGCGGCGGGACTGACTTTCGGCGGATTCTGCCCGATGGCAGCCCCGGCAAGGCAGACGAGGCCGATCGGAATTCCCCATCGCAGCAGCAGCTTGCGATGCGGAGCGGGACGATGTGTATGCGGCACGCGGCTAAAAGGGTTAAGTAAAGGGCGCAAAACGACTATTCAGGGTTACTTGGCCAACGCCCGCTCAACCCTTCTATCAAATCACGTTTTGGGACCGAAGTGTTGACACTCCGCGCGTTCGAGTACGGGAGAGAGTTTGTCCAACTGATTTAAGGCGGTATCAATTGCTTGCGCGAAAGGGATCGTGTTGTCATTGATCGGGGGTGAGATTGGCGGACTGGATCTACTTCGCAACCTCGCGGAAAGCGTCGCTGGCTGCAACGATCGAGGCAGTAATCAACAGTCAGTTCCTATGGCGGTCGGCATTCAACGAAAAGGGAGCGCTAATCGCTAACGTCGGAAGCCTCAAACCGGGCGATCGTATTCTGCTCGCCTGGCGCCACACAAACCTCGTTCGAATGGCCTATTTGCAATGCACGGTGGCTGCGCCCCTTTCGCCTATTGTTCCTCATCTTGCGATTGACAGACTTACTGGAGCGAACGCTGCAGCGCTTATGGCTGCCGGTTACCCGAGTAACTCCAATGGGGCGGTTGAGGGTATTCGCCTCGATGATATTCGCGAGTGTTATTTCCGGGTGCAAGGCGTGTATGGCGGTAACAACGCTATTCACAAACTCGCCGAAGCGGATATTGTGTCCCTGTTCGACCGGTGCTTCCATTCCACCTGACGCAATTGAAAAGCAAGGTGCTCAGCCTCCAATGCTCGACCGGCCGAAACTGCAGATTCCGGCAGCAACGGTAGCCACGTCTGTTGCCGACCGGGTCACAGTACATGCAACTTCTGGCAGCCGCGCTTTCGATGCCTACGTAATGGTTGATTGGTCATCGAGTTCCTCGCCGGCTACTGGCAACGACTCCATCTGGATTGCGAGCGGGCAATGGCACGGTGAAACCTTCAGTGCCGGCGCTCCTGAGAACATCGCCACGCGGGTGCAGGCTGTGGAATCCCTCAAAAGGCAGCTTCTGAATCTGCAGGGGGAAGGGAAGCGAGTTCTTGTCGGTCTCGACTTCGCCTTTGGTTATCCGGCCGGGTTTGCGCGCGCTCTCGGCCTGACTTCTTCGTCCGGAGGCGCCTGGAAAGCGATCCATGAGTTCTTCGCGGCGAACGTCCTCGACTCCCCCCGGAACGAACACAACCGTGACAGCTTTGCTCAAGACTGCAATCGCCGCGTCGGGGCGCCGGGGCCGTTTTGGGGCTGTACCGCAAGCTCAGCCACTCCCTTACTCACACAACAGCGCCTCGGGGTCTTCCAATTTCCCCATCGCAACCTCAACGAGTGGCGAGCAACAGACATTGCCGCAAGGAGGCGAGTAACCACCCAGTCCGTGTGGAAACTGAATTGTGGGGTCTCGGTAGGAGGCCAGACGATTCTTGGAATCAAACACCTCGACGACCTCGCCCGTCACGTTGGCGGCCATCGCTGGCCGTTCGATGGATGGGGCACACCACACCGACCTGGAACTTGGTTTGCTGAAATCTTTCCGTCGCTGGTTCGCTATCCCGAGTGGAGCGACGAATACCGGTCGCGCCGTGACCGAACTCAGGTCCAAAGCTGCCTTCGATTCGCAGCAGAGCGCGATTCCATCGGAATGCTCCAAGGAGATTTCGCCAGACCCAGCCTGCTCTCGGATTCCGTTTTAGCTAACGTCGAGAACGAAGAAGGCTGGATCCTGTGGGTATGAATCGAATCCTCGTACGGCGCGATCACACTTTATCCGGAACAGTCTCGCTGGATGCAGTCTCGTTCGGATAGTTGAAGAAGAGCTGATTGCCGTCGGGATCATCAACCATCAGGAGCCGGTAACCCCACGAACCGTCTTTCACACGCACCCCCTTGGCCTCCAGTTCTGCCCGCAGCTCATCCAGCGAGGCGACTGCGGCCTCCCAGGTCTCCGGCTCGACGTTCAGCGAAATGAATAGCAGCCCTTTGCCAATCTTCTCTGGCCACGTGTCGGCCAGGATAATCGTACAGCCTTGCCGATCGACTTGGGCGACGCGCACTTTGCCGTCCTCGGCATGGCGCCAGGGGTTCGTGAAGCCGAGCTGGTTAACGTAGAAGCGGAGTGAAGCCTCAACATCGCTTACGTTTAGGACGGGGCGCGCGAACCAGTCTGTCATCGGTATGTGTCCTCAGGAAACAAGCTTAGATTCGCAAACTTCAGACCCAAAACAGAATTACCGAACCCGATACAGGCCCGAAGCGTGCGCTCCAACCTTGAAAGTGTACCCGCTGCTTCCCTTGCCAAGATCCTTATGTGCCCAGAGGTCGCTAACGGAACAATTCTGGCCCAGCCCTAACTCGGTCCAGTCCACCCGAACGTCCGCCTCCCCCTGGTCGCCCACATTGAAGACGGCCAGGTACTTCGCCTTTGAATCGAGCGCGTCTGACACCCAGACAATCCGGCCGTCTCGGGCCAACAATTGATGGCTGTTCGTTGCGCGCTGATTCACTCCGAGCACTTCATCATTAGAAATGAGATCGAGCGTCTCCGCATCATTGCTCGGCAGGTCGCCTCCGAACATCAATGGCGACCGCGCAATGCACCACAAGCTCATCAGCGTCCTTTGCTCGTCACGGCTAAAGTGAGTCCTGCGATCTTCGCCGCGTTCCGCGCGAATCCCGATCCGGCCGAGCGGCAGCATGTCGGCATCGGGCCATCCGCCCGGCTTCGTGTATCGGCTCCACCGATTGAGCAAATCAAAATTCTTCGCAAGCGATCGCCAGTTATCCCAAAAGTCCCCTGAGATGCGCCATAAGTTAGCGTTCGCAGCATAGAAATCCGCCTTCGCGACATCGGCCGGTCCCGGAGAAAGGCTCAAGGCAATAGGGCGCTGAGAATGCAGAATCGCCTTATGTAGCGCCTGAATCTCGGGCCCGTGAAACGGCGTCGCCATATCGTCGGCCTTGATGTAGTCGACACCCCACTGCGCATACATGTCGATGATCGAGTTGTAGTAGTCCTGCGCTCCCGGCCTGCTCATATCCAGGCCATACATATCCGTGTTCCAGCGACAGGTTGAATTCTTGTCTGCGATGTCGGCCGCGTGAACGTTACTCCCGAACACAAGGAGATTGGCGTCCACCGCACGCCGCGGAATTCCTCGCATGATGTGAATACCGAACTTCAATCCTTTGCTGTGCACGTAATCGGCAAGCACCTTGAATCCTTTGTCTCCGGCAGCAGACGGGAATCGATCAGGTGCTGGTATCAACCGTCCGTACCGGTCCATCACAAGGTCGGCGTTTGGACGATAACCATGACTCTTTGGTGACGGATCCGACCACTGTATGTCCACGACGATGTACTCCCAACCATGGCTCTTCAGATTCTTCGCCATGTAATCGGCATTCGCCTTCACCTCGAGTTCCGTCACGGTAGTCCCATACGCGTCCCAACTGTTCCAGCCCATAGGCGGAGTCGGAGCAACCGAAGCGCTCAAGGCAAAGGCGAACGGAATCAGCAAACAAACGAGTAATCGTGCCGTCGATCTCATGTGATTGAACTCTATACTGGCTTCGCGAAACGGTGCATTTACTCATACCATTCTCCAGATGGCCGACGCATTGCACAAACGCTCGTCACTTACACAATGCGTGTTCCTCGCGAACGCGGCAGCGGCTTTGAATACTGTCAACAGCCTGATCGTGATGGAGAACTAACCTCCCCCACTAGCTTGCGTGAGCGTAGTCACAGGCACAGCGAATGGCGTTCACGAACTCGCGATAACTATTTGGCTTGGTAATGAACTGCTTCGCTCCAAGCGCGAGACACTTAGCGCGATCCGCATCCAGGCGAGAGGACGAGAACATCACGACCGGTAGATCCCGTAGCGATTCTTCGGCCTGAATGACGCTCAGAACTTCCGGTCCACTCATTCCGGGTAGATTGATATTCAGCAGGATTAAGCTCGGCCTGCCTGCGTTGCTGAATCTTCCGCTCTGCCTCAGGAACTCCAGCGCATCTTCCCCGTTCTCGACCCGCTCAACTACCAGTTCTAACCTGAGCTCGCGGAACGCAGAGCATATAAGAAAGTAAGCAGCGTCGTCGTCCTCCACACTCAACACCAGCTTCTTTCGCTGCTCCGGATTCGGTTCTTTGATTCGTCTTGCTATCTCCTCTCGGAGATCAGCGGTGACCTTGATTGGGTTCACATTTAGTAAGACATGCCTCAGTTCCTATCTTTAACCTGCGGGTTTTTCGAGTTTTGCTGCTGCCTCTAGCGCAAGCGAAACCGAGCCTGTTTGAACCGGTTCAACTTATGTTTTCTGCCCGAAGTACTAGCCCGTGCTACGAGAAACTGACCTAAGCGCCACCCCTCATACCCGTATATAATTGGGTAGCGTACTGTTGTGGCCATGGGCTGACCTCCTTCGTCCCAATCTGTTGCTTTACGTAGAAAGGAAGCCTCTTGGACTTCCCCATCGAAAGCGTGTGGACACCTCCCGCCCAGGAATATCCTCGGTACGAGCCGGCCTCGGCTTCTTCGAGTGAAACCCTTGATACCCCACCCGGGCGCGCTGCCCGCTACTTTGAGGTTTTCTCAGAGCGGGTAATCGATTACGCATTCATCACCTTCGACGCTGCTGCCCGCATCGTGACCTGGAGCCGCGGAGCAGAGCACATCCTTCAGTACACTCAGGCCGAGATCCTGGGACGACCCGGTTCGGTCATCTTCACGCCAGAGGACTGCGCTGCAGGTGAGGACGAACTCGAGCTCGCAACGGCTCGCCGCGACGGCTGCGCGGAAGATGAACGGTGGCACCTCCGGCGGGACGGCCAGCGGTTCTGGGCGAGCGGCATACTGACTGCTCACCGCGACTCGCAGGGAAATCTCGAGGGCTACAGCAAAGTTCTCCGCGATCTGACCGCCCGCAAGTTGATGGAAGAGCAACTGAGGGAAACGCCAGGAGCGGTTTCGCTTGTTTGTCCAAAATGTTGCTGATTATGCACTGGTCCCGATTGACCTCAACGGCCGTGTCTCCGGCTGGAACTCCGGTGCCCGGAATATCTTCGGCTACACGGACGAGGAGATTATCGGAGAATCCGCCAGCTTGTTCTTTCCCGAAGAAGACCGCGATCGGAACGAGCCGGCCAAAGATCTCGAACGCGCCTTAAACCAGGGCCGGTCGGAAGACGAGCGGTGGCTGATGCGTCGCGATGGCAGCCGCTTCTGGGCGCGCTGGGTAACCACTCCTGTCCGCGAGGAATCGGGAGAACTGCGTGGCTTTGCCAAAGTGCTCAGGGACGAGACGACCCGCAAGGAACTCGAAGATGCACTCACCACGTCTCTGCAGGAGAAAGAGGTTCTCCTCCGCGAGATTCATCACCGGGTCAAGAATAACCTTCAGGTAATCTCGGCCATTCTGTCGCTTCATTCTGATGAAACAGCGGACACTAAAATCAAAACGATCTTAGATGAGGTGGAAGGTCGGGTCCGGGCCGTCGCTGCTCTTCACGAAACCCTTTACAGCTCGCGAGACTTGGCCAACGTTGATTTTGGGCCTTACATGCGGCAACTGCTGGCCGACCTGAACGGCTGCTATCACCTCGATCCTGACCTGTTCCGGTTCACGGTCGAGTGCGATGATATCGTTCTGCCGGTTGAGCAGGCCCTGCCGCTTGGCTTAATCGTAAACGAGCTGGCATCTAACGCCATCAAGCACGCGTTCAGTGGGAAGCCCGGAGGACATATTCAGGTGGAGTGCCGCTATGTGGCTGCCGGCTTGAAACCCGGTGACACGCTCGACCAGGCCTCATGCCGGCTTTCGGTATGCGATAACGGCACAGGCATCGAAAACCCTGCTGAGATCTGGTTAGCGAAGTCCATGGGACTGCGCCTGGTCCGTCTATTGAGCGCGCAGCTCAAGGGCGAGATGCATCTCGACCAGGCTGACGGCACGTGTTTCTCCCTTCAATTCCCGCTCGCAGGGTAGCCTGCTCTGGCGCAACGCTTCTCGCCCATTTCGCCCTGTTCTGTCCCCCGCTGCGTGCGCATCATAATGTAGCTCATGATCGATTTCAAGGGTAAACGCGTACTCGTCACCGGAGGCACCAGCGGCATCGGTCGCGCCATCGCCGAAGCCTTCTCGGACGCCGGAGCCCACGTCCTTGCAGTCGGCATAGCCTGTGACGAAAGCTTACCCGCCGCAATCGAAACGCAAATCCTTGACATCACGCATCCCGGCGCCGTCGAGGATCTTATCGGCGCCCTTCCCGCGCTGCATGTTGTCGTGAACGCCGCGGGCATGATTCGGCGTGACGAAGAGTTCCGCCTTGACGTGTTCGAAAAAGTACTCGATCTCAATCTCACGTCCGTGATGCGTGTCTGCATGGCAGCGCATCCTAAACTCGCCGAGTCGCGCGGTTCGGTGGTCAACATCGCCTCCATGCTCAGCTTCTTCGGAAGCGCCCGGGCTCCTGCTTACAGCGCCAGTAAAGGCGCCATCGTCCAGCTCACTCGCTCTCTTGCCATTGCCTGGGCATCCGATGGCGTTCGCGTGAATGCTGTCGCACCGGGCTGGATCGCAACTCCGCTAACGCAAGCCCTCCGCGATGACCCTGCGCGCTCGGCCCCGCTCGTGGGGCGAACTCCCCTCGGCCGTTGGGGACATGCTGCCGAAGTCGCAGGACCCGTGTTGTTCCTCGCTTCCGAACTCGCATCGTTCATGACCGGTGCAGTGGTTCCCGTTGACGGCGGTTACTCGGTGTATTAGAGTTTGGTATCAAAGCTCCATGCACACTACCCATCCTTTGGCGCCCCCCGAGATCGTCACGCACGCGGTGCCGGACGACGAGCGGGTCTGGGTGCCGCAAGCGCCGAATGTGTGGTTTCGCCCTCTGATGCTCAATACCTTAAACGGTCAGTGGTGCAATCTGCTGCGCGTCCGTCGTGCCGGAATTCTTAGCCGCCATCGTCATCCCGCTCCCGTCCACGGCTACGTCATCAAGGGCTCCTGGCGTTATCTCGAGCACAACTGGGTTGCACGCACCGGCGATTACGTCTTCGAGCCGCCCGGCGAAACCCATACCCTCGTTGTCGACGCAGACGTGGAAGAGATGATCACGTTCTTCAACATCTCGGGCTGCATGTACTACGTCGATGAGCAGGGCAATCACACCGGCTTTGAAGATGTATTCACCAAGATCGACATGTGCCGTAAGCACTACATCGAGGTCGGGCTCGGAGCGGAATACGTGGATCAGTTCGTGCGCTGAGAAGCGCCGGCAAACTCTATCAAATTCGTTGCACCAGCCACGCCCTCACATCCAGCGACTTCGCAAAGTGCAGCGTCTGCGGAGGTCCCTTCATCTCGATGCCCAAGCCAGTCGCCCAAACGATTCACCCGCACGTCGGCTTCGGCACGCTGTAACGGCCAGCGTCCGTGGTCGATGTCTCCGCGATACACGCGGCCCGTCGCGTCTGCCGCATACAGGCAATAGCGGTCGGTCAACCACGAATCCAGGCTTCCGCTCGTGGACGTGAAGGGCTCGCCCACCGGATAGTAAGTCGCCGCAAACTCCGCCGCCGGCATGCCCCGATGCGTTCTCACGGCCGAGTAGTTCACCTCTCCCCTGGCGCCTGTCCCGATGTCGAACTTCGCATCGAAGTACGGGAGGTGGAAGAAACGGCGTGCCGCGCGCACCGCCAGTTTCTGACCGGCATCCAGACTGAAGAACCACACACCGGGCTTCCCGCCGACGCTCACGTACGTCCGCAGATTCAGCTCCGGAAATGCGTGCAGCCCCGGCATCGCTGGAATTCCCCGCGGCTTCACTCCTTCCATCCGGAAAGGCACCGCGCCCACGTAGGCCTGCCCTTCGAACAGATCCAATTCAAGTCCCTGCGGAATCAGCCTGCGAACTGCAGCCGCATCGGCAATCCAATGCGCGAACAGCAGGTCACACCACCGCATCTGCATCACCCACGGCCGGTCGGGCACAGGCCAGGGACGATACTTCACGGCCGTGCTACTTCTCGCGTCCACTCTCTACCAGCCGCGCCATCGTAAGACTGTCCGGATCGCCGAGCGCTTCCAACCCGGCAACCACGCCGGTCCTGTCCGCCTCAGGCCGGTTCTGGCTGACCTTCCATTTGCCTTCAATCGCAAGAATCTCAATCTCAATCCCGACAATCGCCCGGCTGAGAGCGTCGATGTACTCTTTGGGAGCATCGTCGATTGACCACGGCGTTGCGCGCCCAGCCTCATGTTGATCCGTCAATGCCCGAAGGTGCTGCTGCAGCTCCTCTTGGCTTTCGACAATCCTGGCCCTGCCGCGAACGTGGACCGCAACGTAATTCCACGTAGGAACAACCTTGCCGCTTTCGCGCTTGCTCGGATACCAGTCTGGAGTGATGTAGTGGTTCGGCCCTTGCAGAATAACCAGAACCTCTGGTGCTGATTGCAAAGTTTCCCAGTGCCGATTAGCCCGCGCAAAATGGCACCGGATCACTCCGTTCACGCCCACGTCTTCATGAACAACAACGGGAACATGCGTCGCTTCCGGGCCCTCGGGTCCACACGTGACAATGGCAGCCAGCGGGTACTGCCGGATAAACGCATGCAACACCTCGGCGCGATCTTCAGCAAACAGAGGTGGGTTGTACATGAGCCGCCGTCCCTAATTGTAACGGTAGAAAAGGTCTTTCAAATCCAATAAGCAAGACTACTTCTTGGGAAGTGAGAGCGTGAATGCGATTGCCGCGTCTAGGAGACGTTGACGGTTGTCGTCCAGGGAATACGCCTGCGGGCTGGCGCGGACGTAACCGCGCATACGGCGCCCGCGCATTGAAACTGGATCCACACCCGGAATGGTTAATGCCCAGCCCTCGTTCGCGGGGCCTACGCGGAGCATGAGGCTCCCGTGTCGGGCGCCACAAACTAAGTTGCCATGCAGCAAAAAGGCCCATCCGCCAAACATCGACTTCTCGCTCAGCCCGGGCAGATCGCCAAGCGCGCAATGTACAAGCTCTTCAAGACCAGGATCGCGTGGCATAGGAGAACCAGTATGACGAGATAGAGACTGCTACCGCAATTCTGTACCGTGGGCCGTCACTCATGATTGGTAATGCCGGACTAACCTGCCGTTGTTCGATGCGCCGCACGCCCTTCCTCGTCACCATACCTGCTTTGTCGGGTTCATCAGGCAGAACTCGATGAGTGGAGTGGTCCGAACCAAGTCCACTGCTTCCGAGGAGCCGACAACCTCGCCAGGAATCGCTGAGCAGTCGACCGCGGGGCTAATCCAACAAATCTGCTCCGGCCTGAAAGCTCCTAGGCCGCGGTACCTGCCACTCCATGGGACCCCATTCTCTGTGTCTGGCGACAATCCGCTCACATCGAACGACGGTGCTGCTGACTTGTAACCGGCCAAAGCCACAGTCGTGCCTCTGATTCCGAGTTACGCAAGCCACTGGTACACTACGCCTCATGACTCTTTCGGCCTTCGGCAGGTCCATCAGCTTTTTCGTTTTGGCTTCCATCGCCTTGGCGCAGGCTCCGCAATCGGCGGAAGTTAAGAGGCTAGTCGAATATACTCGCTCGCATTTCACTAAGTATGAATTTCGGATTCCGATGCGAGACGGAGTAAAACTATTCACCTCGGTCTATGTCCCCAAAGATCTCTCACAGCCTTATCCGATCATCATGCAGCGGACGCCCTATTCCGTGGGAGCCTACGGCATCGATAACTACAGACCGATTGTCGGTCCTTCGGAGTTGGCGGAGAAAGAGGGATTTATCTTTGCTTATCAAGACGTGCGTGGACGCTATATGTCAGAGGGAACTTTCATCGACGTGCCGCCACACAAAACAAAGCTCGCTGGACCAACCGACACCGATGAAAGCACGGACACTTATGACACGATCGAGTGGCTAGTAAAGAATGTTCCTAACAATAATGGCCGAGTCGGCATGTGGGGCATCTCTTATCCGGGCTTTTTCGCGGCGTACGGACTCATGAATGCGCATCCAGCCCTGAAAGCCGTTTCTCCCCAGGCGCCCATGGGTGATGTCGGCAATGGCGATGATGCTTATCATAATGGGGCGTTTCATTTAGCCGCTAATTTCGGGTTCTACGTCGGGTTCATGCCGCGCGGACCGGAACCGGAGCGTCCTTCGCAGCAGTTCGCGCGCTTCGATTACGGAACTCAGGACGCCTACGATTTTTACCTGCGCATGGGAACTTTGGCGAACGCCAATGAGCGCTATCTAAAAAACAAGAACACCTACTGGAACGATCTCCTGAAACACCCCGGGTACGACGAATTCTGGCAGGCGCGGGCGCAATCGCCACATATGAAGAACGTGACTCCCGCTACGCTCTTTGTCGGCGGATGGTTTGATGCGGAAGACCTTTCTGGACCGCTCAAGTTATTTCGAGCGGTGGAGAAGGATGGAGCGAGAGCATCGAACACTTTAGTCATGGGTCCGTGGTGTCATGGTTGCTGGTCGAGGGGAGACGGTCAAATTCTCGGCGACCTCGATTTTGCCTCGCATACAGGTGAGTTTTTTCGTGAACATATCGAGCTGCCGTTCTTTGTGCAAAACCTGAAGGGCAAAGGCGACGGACTCAAAGCGCTGCCGGATAATCAGGTGCCTAAAGCCTGGGTATTCGAAACAGGCGCGAATCAATGGCTACGGTTTCCAGAATGGCCTCCGAAAAGTACCTCAGAAAGAGACCTTTACTTGGGGCCGAACGGCGCGCTGGGGTTTAACGCTCCGGCAACCCAAGCATCGGACGGGTACCTTAGTGATCCTGCCAAGCCGGTTCCGATACTCTCCGGTATCGGGGCGGGTATGCCGGGCGATTACATGACATATGACCAGCGGTTTGCAGCGCGTCGCCCCGATGTACTTGTTTACCAAACGGAACCGCTCGATCGTGACATTACTATCGCCGGACCGATTACGCCGGTCATGAAAGTCTCCAGCTCCGGTACAGACTCAGATTTCATCGTGAAGTTAGTCGATGTCTATCCGAACGATTACCCGAACCCTGATCCGAATCCCGCGAAGCTTCAGATGGGCGGTTACCAGCAACTCGTGCGTGGTGAGCCATTTCGCGGCAAGTATCGAAACGATCTAAATAGGCCAGAGCCGTTCACCCCCGGTAAGCCGGAGAAGATCGAGTTCGTCATGCCGGATGTTTGTCACACGTTTCGCTCCGGGCACCGCATTATGGTTCAAATCCAAAGTAGTTGGTTTCCGCTCGTGGATCGCAATCCGCAGAAGTTGGTGGACATCCCCACTGCAAAGGCTTCCGATTTCACCAAGGCAACCGAGCGCGTGTACTACGGCGGGAGCGATGGATCGCTGTTACGCGTTCGGGTCGTTCGATAGCTTAAACGCGAGCGCTTGCGGCCTGTTTCGTCATTGGCCCTGGCAAGCCTTCCACAGTTGTCCGGTATCGCGTCCTGCTATTACCATCTCGGCCGATGAGAAACTTCGTAAAACGCGTCACTCCATAGTCCATCCATGACTGATTGTCAGCGATTGGCCTGTGAAGGCCAGCGTTTTCTGACTTGCGAGATAAACCGCAGCTTCTGCCACTTCGGCCGCCGTCGTGAATTCACCGTCAACGGTTTCTTTCAGCATGATCTTCTCAATCACATCCTGTTCCGAGAGGCCCAGCAACTCGGCCTGTTCGGGAATCTGCCGGTCCACGAGAGGCGTACGAACGAATCCGGGACAAAGCACGTTCGCTCTCACGCCATGCGATGCACCCTCTTTCGCGACTGCGCGGCACAATCCAAGAATCCCGTGCTTAGCTGTGACATAAGGCGCCTTTAAGACGGAAGCGACTTTGGAATGAACGGACCCCATATAGATGATGGAGCCGCCCCGACCCGAGGCGTACATATACCGCAAGCATGCTCGCGATGTGAGGAAAGCACCGTCCAGATGCACGGCTAGAACTCGTTTCCAGTCGGCCAACTGCAGTTGTTCGATAGGTGAGATCCATTGGACACCGGCGTTGCTGACAAGAATGTCAAGGCCGCCAAGCTCGCGAATGATGTGCTCCACCGCAGCGTCGACGGACTGTTCGTCCGTGACGTCTGTCCGTACCGCAATGGCCGGAGATCCCGTGAGCCGTCCTATCTCAGCGGCGGTCGCTTCGGCATCCCGTTGATTGAGATCAGCAATGGCTACGCTTGCGCCTTCGGCTGCAAACGATCTGGCGATTGCCTGCCCAATGCCGGAAGCAGCTCCGGTCACCATCGCGATTTTCCCTGCAAGCCGGCTTTGACTCATCTGCCCGGTGCTACACAAGTAAAGCTTGCTTCGTCATTGATGCTGCCCTTTCCCGAATAGTGCGCGACCTGTGGGTAGGGACAGAGCGGGCGCGTTCTTAACGGAGGGCCGCTATTCTGATGCGCCGGAAATTGAGAAGCGATGAGTTTGTCCGGGGCACGGCCTTTCTCCACCCACTCCGCTACGGCGGTCAGAGCATCGAAATGGTCAGGGCCAACCCCGCCGCTGCAATGGTTCATCCCAGGCACCATGAAGAGCCGATAGAAATCATTGAGATCCTTATTCGAGGCACGAGAGGTCAAAGCATCGCGATAGCGGACCGATTCAAGTGGCGCCACGAGCCAATCAGACCAACCGTGATAGATGAGAAGCTTGTGGCCATGATCGTGAAAGACGTCGAGATTCAAACTGGTTGCATTTACGTAAGACGCAAGCTTATTGTCAACGGCCGCCAAACTCCGATCAAAGTCAAAGCTACGCCAGTCCCAGTCGCGGCCGAAGACCCACGTAAAAATAGGTGCGTAGGGCGGCTGGCCGTTTGCACTCGGACCTAAGTGATCCCAACCGAGTTCGCTCCCTTTTGGCAAACCGGGATAAATCTGTTTACCGGTTCGCGGGTTAACCGGCCCTGCATACAGGCGGCGCACCACATCGGCTTGATGAGGAGTGAGACAGTTGTCGTTCTCGGAGCCGGAACATTCAACGGAGGCCGGGTCGAACGAGCATTTCGTAGGATCACTGATAATGCCGTCCGCAACGCCGTCCAGCCGATCGCAAGCGGCCATCACGGCACTTGCCAAGGGGCGAAGCTTAGCCGGTGGAAGTTGGTCTTGGGGTGTCCGTTCGGTCGACACAAAATTCCATAAAATGCTTTCGTGCACGCCGGTTCTGTTGTTAGCGGGCGCACCACCGACAATGCCGTCGTAATCATCCGGATAGCGCTGCGCTTCCATCCAGGCCTGCTCGCCGCCCGTTGAACAACCAACGAAGTAGTTGTGTCTGGCGGGCCGCTTGTAGAATCCGTTGACGAGGAGTTTCGCCTGCACCGTCATCTCGTGAGTGGATCGGTAGCCCCAGTCTTTCCAACGTTCCGGACGGTCAATGAAGACGGTCGCATCTTCACCCGGCGGAGTGGCCATGCCCATGTCGGTGTTAACGACGGCATATCCGCGCTTGATCCCTTCGGCCAGTGCGCCATAAGCCAGGTTCCCGGCGAAGCCTCCGTTTCCCGTACCTTCCAAGCGTCCGTTCCAGTTTGCTTCGGGCATCCAGAGTTCTATCCGTATCGCTGAATCGGGAGACGGATGAAGAACCGCGGCAACTCGGCAGAACGGTGGTAAGCCGTCAAACGCTTTCCCTGTCGGCGGTGTAAAGACGCCGGATGGAACCAGTGCCGTCGTAGTGATCTCGACCTGAGGCGTGCCGAAGCGGGCGAGTTGTTCGCAGTTGTTAAGAGCAAACGCAGAGCTGCACACTACTAGGGCACAAACGACTCTGGCAGTTGGCACGAACGAAACAGAGAGCCTCATAGCAAGATTCAACATCTCACAAACTCGAGCAGCTCAATTCCGTCCTGCAGAGTTGCGTTTCGAACCACTCGCGTCCATCGCCACACTAAATGCCTTGTCAGTGGAACTTTCCGCTCCGCAAGTTCGTATGCGTCCTTTATGACCGGCGTACGCCAGGACGTGAACTATTGCCTTCGCGGTTTCCGCAAGAACCCCGGCTTCGTCGTCATGGCCGTCGTCGCGCTCGGTCTCGGCATCGGCTCCTCCACCGCCATCTTCAGCGTCGTCGAAAATGTTCTTCTCGATCCCTTCCCCTACCGTGCCGCGGACCGCATCGTCAGTGTCCAGGTTCACGATTTGAAGCGCAGCCAGCCCGGCGGTCGCGGCGGCTACAACACTCCTGAATTCGTCGAACTGCGCCGGCAAACGCAAACCCTCGAAGACATCGTCGGCATCAACACCATCGACGTCCTCTACACCACTCGCGAAGGTACCGAGCGTTTGCAGGGCGCGCAGGTCACCTCGAACGCCTTCCAATTCCTCGGCATCCCGCCTCTCCTCGGCCGCGGCCTGCTCCCCTCCGACGGCCAGCCCACCGCGCCTCCCGTCTTCGTCATGAGCTACAAAATGTGGCTCAAATACTGCAACGGCGACCGCCGCATCCTCGGCAAAACCTTCATCTTCAATAACGAGCGCTCCACCCTCATCGGCGTCATGCCGCCCCGCTTCACCTACTTCGGCGCCGACATCTGGACGCCTCGCGATCCCGACCTCGCCGCCCCCGACGCCGACCGCACCTTCTTCTTTTTCCAAGGCCGTCGCAAGCCCTCCGTTACTCTGCGCGACATCGAAAACGACTTCGACATCACCACCCACCGCCTCGCCAAAACCTACCCCGACCGCTACCCGGACAAATTCAACATCCACGCCGAGAACCTCACCGACATGGTGGTCGGCCGCTTCCGCAACACGCTCCTGACGCTCCTCGCCGCCGTCGCCCTGCTTCTCTTCATCGGCTGTACCAACGTCGCCAACATGCTGCTCGCCCGTGCCACCGCGCGCGAAAAAGAAATCGCCGTCCGTTCTGCCCTCGGTGCCACCCGCTGGCGTATCGCGCGCCAAATGCTGGTCGAAAGCGCGCTTCTCACAATCGGCGGCCTGGTCCTCGGAGCCCTGCTCGCCTGGGGCGGCGTGAAACTCCTGGTCGCCATGATCCCCGACCAGACCATCCCCTCCGAGGCCGTCATCTCCCTGAACTGGCGTGTTCTCCTCTTCAGCCTCGCGGTCGCCACCCTGACCACGTTCCTCGCGGGCCTCGTCCCGGCCACCCGCGCCGCGCGCAAGCAATTGGCCGAGCCCCTCAAAGACTCGGGCAAAGGCGTCAGTGGCGGCTTCCGTCACGCCGGACTTCGAAAACTTCTTGTCATCGGCGAGATCGCGCTATCGCTCATCCTGCTCGCCGGCGCCGGTCTCCTCATGCGCACCATGGTGGCTCTGCAAACGGTCGATCTCGGCCTCAACCCGGACAACATCCTCGTCATCCGACTCCCGCTTCCGAAGAAACAATACAAAACCGCCGCGCAGATCCAGGGCTTCTATGGCAATCTGCTGGGCCGCCTGAAAACTCTCCCGGGCGTCGTCGCGGCCTCGGAAACCAGCAGCCTTCCGCCCTACGGGGGAGCGGGGAGCGAAGTCGACGTCCCCGGCAAATCCCACGCCGAACGCTGGCGGGCGATCTATCAGTTATGCAGCGAAGGCTATTTCCCCACGCTCGGTCTGAAGCTGCTGCGAGGCCGTGTCCTGACGGAGGGCGAAGTCTCCGACCGCCGCCACGTCGCAGTCGTCAACCAGACGCTCGTGAAAAACTTCTTCGGCAACGACGACCCCATCGGCCGCTCCGTGACATTAAAGGATCTGACCAAAGCGCCCGACCCGGTCAAAGACCCGTCATTCACGATCGTCGGCGTCATCAGCGACGCCAAAAACCAGGGCCTCCAGGACCCGATCATGCCGGAGGTCTTCATCCCCTACACGCTGACGGGTTCCTACGAGCGCGGCATCCTCGTCCGGACCTCCGCCGATCCGTTGAAGTTACAAAACGCGGTGCGTCAGGAGATCTGGTCGATCGACCGCGGCGTAGCCCTGACTCTCACAGGAACGCTGAAGGGCTACTTGAAGTCGTTCTCATACTCAGGACCGCAGTTCGCCCTGACGATCCTCTCGATCTTCGCCGTGATTGGTCTGATTCTGGTAGCGATCGGGACTTACAGCGTGCTGTCGTACACGGTGTCGCAGCAGACCCACGAGATCGGCATCCGCATGGCATTAGGAGCAGGGGAGCCGAGCGTCTTCTGGATGGTCCTGAAAGCCGGAGGCATCTTAATAGCCATCGGCATCACCACCGGTCTCATCTCCAGCTTGTTACTAAATCGATTAATCGCCAATCAGCTCTGGGGCGTAAAACCCCACGATCCCCTGACCATGGCCACGGTCATCCTGATTATTTTGATCATCGGAACCCTAGCCTGCATCGTCCCCGCCAAACGAGCCACGCATGTGGAGCCGCTGGAGTCGCTGCGTTAGAGTAACTCGAGGCAGACCGCACATTACCACTGGTAGTTGGTTTCTGTTGCTCTGTGGTTTCAAACCTTCGGAGCCATCACCAAGACCTGCCATTGCCGACCTCGGAGTGGATACTTATCGTTCGGATGTACCAACTATCAGATCTCGCTTAGAGACTTTCAACTCGTACTGAAGGCGATCCGAAGAAATTCCCTCAAGGTGCGAGTTGTGGTAGGTGCGAATCCAAGACGCTTTCGCTCTTCTACTGCGGCCTTCTGCTGTCCGACCGTCTAAAGAGGCGGCCTGTTGGTTTTGGCCTAGCACTACCTCACGATGCCGAAGTAAGAAGTCGATACGCTGTTTGAAATCATCAGCATTATCTTCTAAGTAGTTAAGATAGTCAACAAACCACGTCCCATCCATATCTTTCTTGATTAGTCCACTTATATATCCCATTTCCTCGTCGTAACCGTGAGCGCGAACCAGCGGATTAACTCGCACTTCAGTCAAGATACGTGGGTCAACTATAATACGGGGGAACTTTGCCTCTTTGTGACTCAAGAACCTGTAAGCTCGAACAAGCGCAGGAACCAGAAAACTAGGCCTTCTTTACACGATATATTTCCAACAGTGTAGACGGCACCTCGGATCAGAACTTTTTCTCTGCAGAAGGTTCACTTGGATATTTGCTAAATCATGTCCATTACCTGAAGAAAGCGAGCCCGTTAGGCTCGTGAAAGCTGTCTGATTTGAGAGGAAGAGTCCTGACAATTAGGTCAGAAAAGTTGATAGAGAGGCCGCCGAATAGATCCGAACCACTACGTCCAGGATTGCAAAACCGGCGTGCTAAACGCAGTACGCTGGCTACGATCGGCATCGGTGCCGGCCTCCTCTAAAAGGGCCTTCATACCTAAAACATCGGGATACGAGCATAGACCTCTCATACTGAAGCTTCGGGTCGGCAGTACTGTTGTAAGATCGATTTGAAGAAGCAATCGGGACCTCGCTGTTTGAATCCATGGCTTGCGTCTATTGTGCTTATACTAAACACCACTCGTCTAGTAGCCGGATCGCACACGCTCATGCACCTGATAAAGGTCGAATAAGGCTCATAGAGCCGCTGCCGCTTCTGTTAAGACGGGAGGTCACGTAATGTCGGATGCTGGTGACTTTCGGAGATGATCTCAAAAGCCGCTATGGGCGTGCAGAATCACGGCGCGACTGAATTATGGAATGGCGTACGTCGTATTGCTATTGGCTGTACTTGGAAGCGGACTGGCTACCAGTTGGATCGCGATAGGTATGTGGCCAAAGCCTATTAACGCCAGCTTAGCGGCTTTCCCGGGCGCTATGTACCTGCTCAACCGGCAATTTCGATTCGAGGAACGATCTCAGGTGGTGGTTCATGAAGTTCTATGTTATTGAGGGCTTATATTGCGGCCTTTACACGAGAGGGGCGTGCCGCCGCAGACGTGAGCAAGAGAGCTAACAATGCACTCCTGCCAATGGGCAGAACGGATGGCCCGGCTTTGGTGAGTCCCCAAGGGTTTGAAGTCGACTATAGTTGCAGAAAGAAACTTAGCATGTGCTATGGGCACCGAAACCCAATCGCAGCCGTAGCTAAAACGCCAAAATCGCCCGCAGCGAGGACTTTATCGCACGTTCCGGCATTTACGCATAGGGATGGCACGAGAGGAGATCTGGCCGTCGTCACGGTGAATTATGCAAATTCATAGCCTTCATCGACATCCTCGGATTCTCGATTTAGTAAATCAAAGAGAATCGGGGGCAGCGCTACTCTCGACGACCTTCTTGAGTTAACTAAAAAGTTAGGTACGCAGGCCGATTGTGAGCGCTTCGCCAAATACGGGCCAGCGATGTGTCCTGACGCAAGTACATCTCAAGGGATCTAGGATTTTGTATCACCCAAATTTCCGACTGCGTTGTGGTTTCGGCAGAAGTGTCGCCAGCGGCCCTTATAAATCTCTGCCAGCACTGCTTTGGTGTATCGATTGATTTGCTGATCGCGGGGCAACTGTGTCGAGGCTATGTTACCCGGGGCAATGTGTTTCACTCGGCGAGCCAATTCTTTGGGACTGGGTATCAGAGAGGGCAGTAGAAGGAGAGAAGTCCGTGTCCATTTTCCAAACTGATGATCTGGATCGGGGGACTCCGTTCATTCAGATTGATGCATCGGTGTGTGACTACGTTCAAAGTAGCAGCGATAGATGCGTGCAAGACATGTTCGGCAGAATGACGGAATCGGACGGAAAGGAAACGGCTATCTCGCCGTTTCCCTCTCTGAAGAAGATACCGTCGACCGTAATTGACGATCGGTTTGACCCAAATAAATTCAGGCGAGTGTCGCCACTAGCCGAGACAATATTGTAAAGCTATTGGCACAATTGGACAGATATGAATCGACGGCCACGGAGAAGGCGCGAAGGAAAATCGGACATTATCGACGCAAACTCACCGAAGTCCTCGAGATCAAAAAGAGGGAGTATGAACACATGGGGAGGCTAGCGGCGCAGCTCTCAACACGCAAGTAGGCCATCGCCGACTGTCGGCGAGAAAACCGCTTGTACGACCCGAATCATCATGGATCACTGTTGCGAGGGAAGCGATATCCGTGGGTATTGGTAAGCAGGTTGAATACGAGCAGACGCTTGTATCATATGTGGACGTACTTGGGTTCGAGAGACTCGTACAGACTAAGTCGGCGAACGAGATATCAAGGACTCTGCGCATCTTCAATGAGACAACAGCGCCACCTCGATTCAAGCGAAAGATGCCGGATGTGCCGAGGCAAGATCAAATTAGCTTTTCGGATTTGACAATGACGTGCACGCCACTCACTGGGAAGAACCTTGAAGGAATCGTTTTTAATCAGTTTCTCCGATTGGTCTACGCTCAAGCAACTTTGCTCGTCGATGAACGATTACTCATTAGAGGGGGCATTGCAGCCGGACTCGCGGTCAAGACTAACAGGCAGTACTATGGCCCTGCGATTATTGATGCCTATAAATGTGAGCAGACGAAGCCCGGATATCCACGTATCATAGTCGCCGCGAGCGTATTGGAAGAGGTTTCTAAAAATGAACGCTTGTGGTTGCATGACCGGTCTGATGAGTTGCAAACGATCGAGAATTTCCTGGCGCGCGAAGAAGATGGTACAGCATACATCGATTACCTGCGTGTAGTGCTTGGCGAGTCCGAAGACCCCGATTGGGTTCTCCAGAAGCATGTCGAATTTATTGACAGTCAATTGAAGGAATTCGCGAGGGATGACGACGTACGACGCAAATATCAATGGCTAGCGGATTATCATCAGCGTACGGTTGAAAAGTTGTAACAGAAATCAGAGAAATCAGAGACGGAAATCAGGGACAGTACACTCAAACACTAATTTCTTTCGAGAATCCGTTCCTTTCTCGACAACCGACTATAAGTGGCACGAATTGCGCGAGCAGTCCTCGAAGGAGTGCCGCATCACATAACGCAGCGAGGTAACGGCCGCCAGATTGTTTTTGACACGCGAAAGGATCGTCTGCTTTATCTCGATCTCTTGCGCGAGTATGCCGCGCGCTTCGAGCTGAAGCTTTGGGGCTACTGCTTGATGAGCAACCACGTACATCTGATTGGTGTACCGGACCGCTCTGATTCATTGGCTGGCGCGCTCGGCCGCACTCACGCCGAGTATGCACGGTATCGAAACATCCTTCAACGAAGCTGCGGACATTTATGGCAGGCTCGCTACTACTCGTGTCCGCTAGGAGAGAAGCATCTCTGGAACTCCATGGTGTACGTGGAAAGAAATCCGGTACGTGCAGGATTGAGCCGGCACCCTACGGAATACGAGTGGTCGAGCGCAGTCGCACACGTCGCGGAGCAGGACCCCACACGACTGCTCGATCTGCGGAGTTGGCAAGAACAATTCACGGGTGAGACGTGGAGGCACCTGATTGAGCAAAGCGAGGAGGAGCGTGGGTTTGCGGAACAATTGCGCAAGTCCACGCGTACTGGGCGGCCCTGTTGTGATGCGACGAACTTCAGCGTTATGAGCAGACAATCGGGCGCTTACTGCGGGCAAAGCCAGCCGGTCGACCGCGACCCAAGCGACGCAAGAGCGGCTCGTTTTGTCTGGTGGCACGGTTTCCCGCTCCTGCAACAGGCGTTTGCGCTCATCGTCCGCGTGGGTCTTTGGGCGCGGCCGCGCGTTTCCGTTCCGTCCGGGGCGTCGCCCGGATTCCCCTGTCCCTCGAATGCAGCCCGTCATGAATCAAGTCTTTGAGAATCCGCTGGTAGCGAATGCCGCTTTCGTCGGCAAGGCGCTTGGCCGCATTCAGGTCCTCGAGAGAAATGCGGATCGAGATCGGGCGCGTCTGCTTTTCCGCCGCACGATCGATGATCGACTGGATAACGGCAGGATCGTTCGGCTTGTCCGTAAACCCCTTCGCCATACGGAGGTTGGCGCCTGTTTTCCGCATCACGTCACGCATCTCGACGGGAGTTATCGGCGTATCGACAGTAACTATGGGGCGTTCGGCTCGTTTGCGGCGGGCGACGGTTTCGGCCTTCTGCCCTGCTGACGAGTGAAGCCACTCAACATAGGCCTCTTCGCCATCCTTCAGTTTCCGCCCCATGCTCGCGGTGGCTACCTTCTAACTTCACGCAGACCTAGGGAGAGGCAGTTCCCTCTCCATGACCGCGGCGGCGGCGAAGCGTAGGCACTCACGAATATCCTCCTCTTCGAGGTCTGGATACTCGCGAAGTATGTCGCAGTCGTCAGTCCTCCCGCCAAAAGACGCAGCACGGTGCCCACTGGAATCCGCAGATGCCGCACGCACGGGACGCCGCCCATTTGTCCCGCGTCAATGGTAATGCGATTGAAGTCAGTCATGGCTGAAAATCCGTCAGTATTCTTCGGACGAAGACGCTTGGGCCCTTTCGTAACGAAAAGCCAACGCTTGTTGAACATCTTCGGGCTCTAACTCCGGATAAGTTCCGAAATAGGTCGGTCCGGTCCGGATACAGGGCAACCGCCTCAACGACCCGTCGAACCGTGAGTCTCGATCCGCGAATACACGGTTGGCCGTTCATCTGGCCAGGATCCCGAGTAATTCGGTCGAAGCGGCCCATCAGCTTTTATCTTCGTACAATTCAAAGACAACGACCGACATACGCTCTACTTCGCGCATTTGGGATCGTCGTGGAAGCGATATCCAACGCACTCACCCCACTCAAACCACCACCGCCTCCCTCTTCACACGCCGCTGCTTCCAAGGCCAATGCCAATGCCCGCTCCCGAACCAATGCCCCAAACCTTCCTTATGCCCGCTACTGATACTCAAAATTCCGCCGGCACAAATCAGAACCGTGCCGAAGATGGCAGACGCGCTCGGCACATTCCCAAAGAAAATCCATCCCAGCAGTCCCGAAAAAACCACAACTGAATAGTTAAACGGCGACAGCTCGGACGCCGACGCATAGCGATACGCAAGAATGATGAGCCATTGCGTCAAAGCATAGAAAATCCCGACGCCCAGCAGCAGAAACCACTCCCGTGCGCGCAACGGCTGCCACTGCAGAAAGAGTACCGGCAGCAGCAACACGGACGAGATCCCGAAGTTGTAAATCAACGTGCGTGAGGGAGGCTCGGTCTCGGCCAACTGATTCGTCGTCACCAACGCAACCGCTGACAAAATGCCCGATCCAAGTGCCAGCAAGGCGGAAGGATCGTGCAGAAGCTCGGGGCCGGGACGAATGACCAGCAACACCCCCAACAATCCGATGGCCAGGCTCAAGGCAACCGTTCGGCTGATTCCTTTCTTCAGCCAAAACCAAACCACAAGGGGAATGAAGAGCGGCGCGGCATTCGAAAGTAGCGACGCCGCGAGCAACGGCAGCGACCCCAGAGACAGGAAGTAGAGCAACTGGCAAATCGAGCCAACCACGCTGCGGAAGACCTGCATGCCCAGTCGTTTCGTCCGCAAAGCCCCCGAGCCCAGCCGCAAACCCGAGGGAAGAAAACAAAGAAAGCTGATGATGTACTGGAACGCCAGCGTCAGGGTCGGAGGAACTCGGTGGAGGCCCTTACTCAGCGCCCCATAACTGGCCGCGCACAAAAACGCAACGATGATCAGGGCGATCCCCTTCGGCAGACTTCGACCGGCGTCCTGCGCCCGGATATCGATTGCTGGCATGTTCCTTCTATCTCAGCAGGCATCTACCGGCATCGCGAACCCGTTCACAGTTTTGAAACCAGATTTTCTCTCCGCCCCCGCGCACTTACGTGCCGCAAGCGGCGCGAAGCCAACTGGGAAAACGCGCATCCCGTCACCGAAGCCGACAAAGCCATCTCCGCGCAGAACAATTTCCGCCACGGCCTGACCGGCGCGTCTCGACCTGCGGGCTGGTAATGAAAGACGCCTACGCCGATCGTTTCGACGCCGCTTCGTACCGCGCCTTCGTTTCATCGTTTGGCGGGTACAGTCCCGGCAGCGGAACGCCCTTCTTTACCTCGCCCATAATCCAGGATTCTAACTTCTCCTGCTCCGCCGCGGTTGCCACAACCTCTTCGAGGAATGCTGCCGGGATAACGACCGCTCCGTCCGTATCCACCACGATGGTGTCGTCAGGGAATACCGCAACGCCGCCACAGCCGATCGGCTCCTGCCAGTTCACAAACGTCAAAGCCGCAACAGAGGGTGGGGCCGCTGCACCCTGACACCAGACCGGTAGTCCCGTTTCGAGGACGCCCGTCATGTCCCGCACCACTCCGTCCGTTACCAGCGCTGCAACACCGCGCTGCTGCATGCGGGCGCAAAGAATATCGCCGAAGATCCCGGCATCCGTGATCCCCATTGCGTCGATCACAGCAATGCAGCCGGCCGGCATGTCCTCAATGGCGCCGCGAGTGGAACGCGGAGAAGCCCAGGACGCCGGTGTTGCCAGATCTTCGCGTGCGGGTACGAAGCGCATCGTAAAGGCTGGGCCAACCAAACGCGGCTGATCCGGACGAAGCGGACGTGTGCCTCGCATCCAGATATTTCGCAGACCTTTCTTCAGCAGGACAGTCGTAATGGTCGCGGTCGAGATGGCGGAGAGTGCCTGGATGTCTTTAGAGTTCATGCTTATTCTTTGCGATCGGTAATTTGACGATTATCTAAGCGAAACCGTACAGCTTAGCGGGGTTTTCAACCAGAATGCGATGGCGCTCGGTGGCATCAGGCGCCCACTGAGACAGGAGATCGAACAATACGGCGTCATCAGGCTTGTCGTTCGTCGTCGGGTGGGGCCAGTCGGACCCCCAAACAAGACGATGAGGAGCCTCTTTGATGTACGCTCTTGCGGTCGGAACACTTTCTGAGTAACTGGGCGCGCCGGCTTTACTGTCGATATAAGCGCCCGAGAGCTTCAACCATCCCTTGTCCGATTGCAACAGCTTCACGATGACTGCAAACGCCGGATCTTCGCGGCCGCGAATCGTTGTGTGGCCAAAATGGTCGAATACGATCGGGCAAGGCAGCGCCTCAATGGCGGAGCGCGCTTCCACGATCTGCTCGGACGAGACGTTCATCTGTACATGCCAGCCGAGCGGAGTGATCCGCTTCGCAAGCGTCGCCAGCATGTCGAGCCTCGTTGCGCCCGCTTGCTGAAGATTGAACCTGATTCCGCGCACGCCCGCCTTGTCCATCTCCTTCAATTCGGAATCGGAGACGCTCGTGTTTACCACCGCAATTCCGCGCGCGTTTGCCGTCCCAAACTGGCGCATGGCATCGAGAAGACAACGATTGTCAACGCCATAGGTGGAAGGCTGCACCACAACGTTTCGAGCCGTGCCGATTCGTTTCTGGAGAAAGCCGATAATCGGCGACGGTTGCGGGTGCCGGCTTTAAAACTGCTTTGGGGTCGGGAGGAAATCGCGCATCGTAAATGTGGTGGTGACAATCGGTCGCATGCAGGGGCGCTTTGCAACTTCGGCGGCTCCGTGCCGGCTGACCAGGGCACTTTCACGGCTTCACCCGAACTGTGTATTGCCTTGCGCCTTCAACACGCCTGATGCCGCGATCCCGGAGACTACTCCGAGAATCGAGCGGCGAGTCGGAACACTACCTTGCGGCATTCTTCTCCTTCCGCGAGGGGTTCTTCACTAGGAAATTGAAGTCGCATCCCTCGTCGGCTTGCAATACGCTTTCCAGAAAGAGCTTAGCGTAGCCGCGCGATGCGTCCCAATCGGGATGAGCGGCGAAGTTTTTCATGCCTGCCCGCGAGTGAAGCTCGGCGTCGATCTACAAGCAGTCGATGCGACGGTTCGGTACGTCTAACCGGATGAGATCACCGGTCTGCACGAGCGCCAAGTGGCCCGCCCACAGCCGCTTCCGGTGCAATATGAAGCACAATAGTGCCGAAAGCAGTGCCACTCATGCGCGCGTCGGAGATGCGGACCATATCCTTCACGCCTGTCCGCGAAAGCTTCTTTGGGTATCGGAATATAGCCGGCTTCCGGCATGCCTGGAGCGCCTTTCGGGCCCGCATTGCGAAGCACCAGAACACTATCGGGTGTCACGTCCAGATCTTCCCGGTCCAACTTGCTTCGTCATCTCTTCGACGGATTCAAACACCACGGCGCGTCCCGTGTGCTGCGAGCAGAGTCTCGGTAGCTGCGGATTGTTTGATCAGCGCCCCGTGCGGAGCCAGGTTGCCGCGCAGCACCGCAAGCGTGCCCTCAGCTTTCAGCGGATTGTCCGGGGCCTGATCACGTCCTGCCCGGGCACATCTTCGGCGGCAGCAATGGAGTCGGCTACCGTTCCGCCTCCGACGGTCTTGGCATCAAGCGCAAGCAGAGTCGGACAGCTCCTTCATCACGCGCGGAATCCCGCCGGCTTCGTGCAGATGTTCCATGTAGTGCTGGCCGGTCGGTTTGAGGTCGACGAGCACGGGTACTTCGCGGCCGGAGCGGTCGAAGTCATCTAGATCGATGTGAAATCCGATACGGCCTGCAATGGCCGTCAGGTGAATCAGTGCATTGGTCGAGCCGCCGATTGCCTGAAGCACGACCAGCGCGTTGCGAATACTCTTCTCGTTCAGGATCTCGGACGGCGTCGGTCCGCCGGAGATCGCCATCTCGGCCGCGCGCTTGCCGCTAGCCTCCGCCAACCGGCGGCGCTCAGCATAGACGGCCGGTATCGTCGCGCTCGTTGGAAGCGAAAGCCCAAGCGCCTCGGTGACACAGGCCATAGTGCTTGCCGTGCCCATCACCATGCACGTCCCAACAGATGGGGCGAGACGGGCGTTCACTACGTTGATTTCAGCCGCATCCATTTGTCCGGCCCGAAACTTCGCCCAAAGCCGGCGGCAGTCAGTGCAGGCGCCGAGCACTTCGCCTTTGTAGTGACCGACGATCATCGGTCCTGTGGGAAGTACGATGGCCGGGAGATTGGCGCTGGCTGCCGCCATGATTTGTGCCGGTAAGGTTTTGTCGCAACCGCCGATCAGAACGACCGCATCCATGGGCTGGCAGCGGATCATCTCTTCCGTTTCCATCGCCATCAGGTTGCGGAGATACATGGCCGTCGGGATGGATAAAGCTCTCGTGCATCGTCATGGTCGGAAACACCATGGGTAATCCGCCGGCCAACATCACGCCCCGTTTTACGGACTCGATCAGGTCCGGAACATTGCCGTGACACGGGTTGTAATCACTGTAGGTATTCGTGATTCCAACGATGGGCCGCTCCAGATGCGTCATCGGAGTAGCCCATAGCCTTTATGAATGCGCTGCGGAGAAAGAGCGAGAACTCGTCGTCGCCGTAGCTGGTTAGTCCCTTACGCAGTCCGCGTGCCATGCTGCTCTCCTTTGACGTGACAAGTAATCAGCATATCCATGGCTGCTATAAAGGACGGTGGAGAGCGTACCCGCATAGCGAAATGGAACTCGGTTTAAAAGGTAAAACGGCGTTAGTCCTTGGTGGTGGAAGCGGCCTGGGAAAAGGGATCGCACTCAGCTTGGCACGGGAAGGTGCGCGAGTCGCAATCGCAGGCAGGACACAGTCTACTCTAGACGCCACCGTGAAGGAGATCGAAAGTGCAGGTTCAGAAGGCCTTGCGCTCGGTTGGGACATCACGGACCTGACGATCATCGAGACGCAATTCGGTGAGATCGGCAAGCGGTTCGGAACCGTGGACATCCTGGTCAACAACACAGGTGGGCCGCCCCCCACTCCCGCTGCCGGTCAGGATCCCGAACTTTGGTTGAAGAATTTCCGATCCATGATTCTTCCCATATTCGCGATCACCGACCGCGCGCTTCCGGGCATGCGAACAAAAAAGTGGGGACGAGTCATCACAAGCGCGTCCTCTGGTGTGATCGCCCCCATTCCGAATTTGGCCATCTCGAACACGCTGCGCATGTCGCTGCTCGGCTGGTCGAAGACTCTTTCGAGCGAGGTCGCGAAAGACGGTATTACGGTGAATATGATTCTGCCGGGCAGGATCGCTACCGACCGGCTCCGTTTCCTGGACGAGAACAAGGCAAAGCGTGACGGGCGGCCCGTCGAGGAGATACAGAAGGAAAGCATGGCGTCGATACCCGTGGGGCGCTATGGCGACATCAGAGAATACGGAGACACGGTCGCGTTCCTGGCTAGCGAGCTTGCCTCGTATATCACCGGTAGCGTGGTTCGGGTAGACGGCGGGGCTGCTCCCGGCATTTAGCTGAGAGCTTTGGCAAAATGCCGCTAACCGAGCAAGCGCAGGGCGTCTTCGCCATTACGGTCACGCCGTTCCATCCCGATGGACGGCTCGATACCGAGTCAGTTGATCGCATGGTCGACTTCTATCTCGGATGCGGAGTGACGGGCCTCACCATTCTCGGGATCATGGGAGAAGCGCCCAAGCTGGAGATGAGCGAATCTCTGGCGTTCATCAAACAGGTAGTGTCCCGGGCTCGTGACAGTTCCAGTTGTAGTTGGTGTTTCTTCGCCGGGTTTTGCCGCAATGCGTTATCTTGCCGGCGGCGCAATGGACCTCGGCGCTGCCGGTGTGATGATCGCACCGCAGCCCAGCCTCCGCACCGATGACCAGATCGTCACATATTTCGGCCAGGCGGTCGAGGCGATCGGCACAGGCATTCCGTGGGTGCTGCAGGATTATCCGCTGACCCTCAACGTGATCATGACCCCGAAGGTGATCCGGCAGATCATCGCTAATCATCCCTCGTGTGTGATGTTGAAGCACGAAGACTGGCCCGGTCTCGAGAAGATCACTGCTATTCGCGGCTTCGAAGCGGACGGCTCCATGCGTCACGTTTCCATTCTGTGCGGAAATGGTGGTCTTTTCCTGGACTTCGAACTCGCTCGAGGTGCGGATGGTGCCATGACCGGCTATGCCTTCCCCGATATGTTGGTCGACCTGGTCAAGCTACATCAGGCCGGCAAAAGGGAGGAAGCGCATGATCTGTTTGACGCTCACTTGCCGCTTATTCGCTATGAGCAGCAGCAGGGCGTGGGCTTGGCAGTCCGGAAATACGTGCTCCAGAAACGCGGTGCCATTCTCTCCGAGGCACAACGCAAACCGGCGAGCGCTTTAAGTGCGAAGGCACGGGCCGAAGTAGATCTCTTGCTCGCGCGCCTGTCGAAGCACGACCGCAGGGCAATGATCTGATGCAGAAATGGTTGGTCGCCGCACTGCTCTGCTGCACGGCTCTGGCGAGTGATAATCCGAAACCCGAGCGTCAGGTACAAGCGAATGTGCTCACCTCCCAACGGGACCCGAAGATCAGGATCGAGCTACCGGCCTCGGTTCAGTACGTGGGGGCAGATCGATGGAAGTTGTTTGACCTGGCCGATTGCGAACTGCATCTGTTTGTGGACGCAACCCCTCAAAGGATAGTTCAGCGCCTGTATTGGCTGCAGTTCGAAGCGTATCTTCCTTCCCGGCCTGAGTTGCATCACACTTATCCCTTCACTAAAACCGATACTCTGAGCGGTCTGCTCTTCGACGTGCGTGCCCGCTTTGGGCCAGGCAGTGAAACACCCAAACCCGGTTCAGATTCAGAGCATGTGCAAGCACTGCTCCGGGCGAAAGGGTACGAAATGCCGGAAGGCATGATGAACGTTCGTTTGGTCCATCTCCTCGATGACCAGAAGCGGAAAGAGTTGATGATCATCTATGCAGAAGATCTCAAGCCCACTGGCTTTACCGTTAACGATTTGATGCCGGGCGGCAAGCACGCGGCAGAGTGGCCCTCCCTCGAAGCAAGTCTCATCAGTAGAGCTAAGAGAGCTGTGAAGATCTCCCCCGAGTAAAATGGCGGCTTCCGCCCAGTGGTGACCGGGGGCCTATCGGCTTGGCGGCGGGTTTTGCTCGAGAAGGAAATGGAGCGGACTTAAGGGACCAAGCGGGATTAAGTTAAACTCCATCAGCTTCGCCTGGCCGAGGGGGAGTTTCTCGAGCAGCGAATGTGCCTCGTCGACTGAGGTTACATTCAGCACAAACACGACACCCCGTCCGTCCTGCCGCGTGTACCACTGGTCGATCTTGCCCGATAAGTAAAGACGAACCGTGTCCGGAACTTCGCGGGGCATGATCGCTCGTCTCTGTTCGGGTGTGAGTGTTGACTTCAAAACTCCTATGGCCAGAATCTTCGTTGTCGGGACGGAAGTTCTGGTTGGAGTGGCTTGATTCTTGTGCGCTGCACAAAAAGCCAGTAGAGAGAATCACCAATGCCGCTTTCTGCCAAAGATTCAACATGAGAGCTCCGATTAAGTGGTTTGAGTGCACTGCAAGATAAATTCACGGCCGGCTTTCAAGATCTCGCCAGACACGACAGGATCCGTCGCAATGCGTGACAGAACCATACTTCCGACCAATGTGGATACGAGCGCCGTGGCACGCGCTTTCCGCTCGCGGGATGGAAGCGCAGCCATCTGACCGGCGACGATCGAGACCATTCGCGCAAGACCATCGGACGCGATCTCTCGTGTTCTTTCGTCCCCGCGTCGGAGATCGCTGCCAAGCGCCGCTAGGGGACACGCCTTGTCGAAACTGTCTCTATGGCGAGTCGACAGGTAATGATTGACCATGCCGGCCAGACCGTCAGGCGCTGTCTTCCGTGCACATCGCTCCTGCATAGCATCCAGCGAAACCCGTGAAGGCCTTATCGAGAGCTTCTGCCACCAGGTCGTCTTTCGATTCGAAATGCCTGTAAAATCCGCCATGGGTGAGCCCTGCGGCGGCCATTACATCCACCACACCCGTCTCCTCGATTCCGTTTCGCCGGAAAGCAGATGCCGCCAACTCTAGGATGCGCTCGCGGATCGCCGCCGTTTCTTCCCTGGTCTTCTTCATCGGGCTTCTGATGGTTTAGATGATAGCAATAATCTAAAAGTCTTCGCTCGGGCGAACGATACGATAAGCACCAGCATGAAAATTGCCTTAGGTATGTTCTTCCTCGTCGCCGGTTTGGCTGCTTTGGGTAGCGCCGCGGACCAGGCCCATTGGATCGGAACTTGGGGTGCCAGTCCCGCGCCGCAACTCGCCAGTCCGGCCCTCATGCTGTCCAATCATCTTCTGTTTGAGAACCAGACCATTCGCGAGATTGTTCATACTAGCGCCGGCGGGAAAGGCGTTCGTGTTCGCCTGTCGAATGCCTATGGGAAAGAACCGATCACCGTTGGAACTGCACACATTGCTCTGCGGAAAAGTGAATCGGCGATTGTCGCCGGAACCGATCACGCCTTAACCTTCGGCGGGCGCGCTTCAGTGTTCATTCCGGCGGATGCGACCGTATTGAGCGACCCGATCGAGATGGAGATACCGGCGTTGACTGATGTCGCGATCAGTCTTTTTCTCCCCAAAGCGAGCGCTGGCGCGGGCATTCACTACTCCGCGCAACAGACCTCCTACGTGGTGTCGGGAGATCGGACCGCTGCGCAGTCGATCTCAGATCCAGTGAAGATTACGTCTTGGGTTTTCTTGACGGGCCTGGATGTATCGGTGCCTTCTTCCGCCGCCACAATCGTCGCCTTTGGCGATTCCATCACCGACGGAGCGCTGTCGACAGTCGATGCGAATCGACGCTGGCCTGATGTTCTTGCCAGCCGCCTGGTTGCTCAGAAATCCGGAGCCTCAATTGGAGTTTTAGACGAGGGTATCGGGGGTAACAGGATTTTGTACGATCCGGCGGTCGATATTCGATTCGGAGTGAACGCTCTGGCGCGCTTTAGCCGTGATGTTCTTGCTCAGCCGGGCGTGCGCTATGTCATCGTTCTCGAAGGCATCAACGATATAGGGCATCCGGGAGAATCAGCGCCTCTGAACCAGGCAGTGACACCGGAGGACATCATCGCCGGCTACAAACAGATGATCGATCGGGCTCACGAGGCGGGAATCAAAATCTTCGGGGCCACTCTCACGCCGTTCGTCGGAACGACCATTCCGAACTATTTCACTCCCGAAAAAGAGGTGAAGCGAAAGAAAGTAAATGAGTGGATCCACACTAGCCACGCATTCGACGGTGTGATTGATTTCGAGAAGGCTGTGCGCGATCCCCAGAATCCCGACCGCATGCTGCCTCGATATGATGGCGGCGACCGTCTCCACCCCGGTGATGCCGGCTATAAGGCCATGGGAGAAGCTATCGATCTGAGTCTGTTCCGGTAACGATCTATGATTTCACGATCGGTAACAGAGCAGAAAGCTGCGCAGTAATGGCGAGGAGTTGAGCGCGGCGAGGCTCGTCAAAAAGCTCTGAACTCAGCTTGCAATCAGCCAGCGTCGTCTGAAGTTTCCATAAACTGGGACCTTCGGCTGCGACGGCTCCCGCCAGTTCCTGTGCTTTCTCAACCTCACCGGCATCGAAGGCTGCCCCGAGCAACGTGGGATTCAGCCATTCGTCGTTCGAGCGGCGAAGCTTAGCTCGCTCACAGGCGGCCAGCGCAACTGCAGCCGATAGGCGCGCTTTGTCCTCGTCGCCCTTGCGCTTGCGCATTCGATAAAGTCGGGCGAGATTCGATGACGGGTAATACTCGTTCAAATCGAGTTTCATCCCAGCTTCGTATTCTCCAATGGCTCGATCGAGATCGATCGGGTTCCCGCTCAGAATCCACCTTTGCTTATAACGTCCTCCAAGCAGACCTCTTCGCTCCGCAGTATCTCCGTGGTTAGTAATCAGTTCCCGCAGTGCCCCGATCGCCGTGTCATGATCTCCCGCCTTCGATCGAGCGAGCGCGCTCTGCTCTTTGACAACCGGCGAGTCGCGGAGATCTTCCGGCAAGCTTTCAATAAATTCCTGTGCCGTGGCCCAATCGGTACAGTCGCGAAGCGTGAATAGCAGTTCCAGGGCAACCGCTTTCTGCATCGGACCGCCCGTATGGTATTTCTGCCGAAGCTTCATCGCTCGTTCATGGCATTCGTCCGGTCCTGCCGAACGCGCTGCAATGATTTCCGCCTGAAAGCGCGAAAGCTCCTGGAGACTTTTACGGAAGGCTGTACCTCGTGCGGGCTCAAACTCGGGGTATTTGGGAAAGACCTGATAAAACGGCGAGTCACCGGAACTCATTACTGGAATCGCGGACTGCACAATGCAGGTGATCCGGGCCGCCACTTCATCCGAAATCACTTGCGCCGGTAGCGGGTATCGAATCTGACGCATCTGGTCGACGTCGAACAGCGGCTTCGACCAGGTCGCAGCAGTCATGATGCACCCCCGGCGCTGTGCCGCGTGACGTATGCCAAGTTCGTAATACACATTCCCATTCGGAATCGAGACATCGGCCAACACTAAATCGGAGATGGCAAGACGCTCGATCATCTCCGTGATGATGAGTGCGCCAACATCTTCATTGGCTCGAACGGGATCGTAACCGGCATTGCTGATGGCGGGCCGAAGCGCGCCTTCCCACAAGCGATCGAAGTCGACTTTATCGGGTGCTTCACCGCCCGCGGTAGTGGACGTTGATTTCGTGCCGTAGGGCATGATCATGAAGCAGATAGGACGCGGCATAGGGATGGTTTCGCCCAGGACAATACCTCAGGTCCTGATCGCACCGGGTCTCTTCCCAGCCGTAAATGATTGGAATTAAAGGGTAGGACCTATTTTCCAAGGCACGAACTCATGATGCCCCAGGAGTTCTGCTTTCGTTCTCTCACCCGATGCCACGCGGAGCAGAGCTTCGAAAATCTCTTCCCCAATCTCTTCCACGGTGCTGGACCCATCGGCAATCGGACCGGCATTGATGTCGATATTATCGGGCATCCGCCTTGCCGTATCGGAGTTGCTGCTGATCTTCAGCGTGGGAACACTCGGGAAGCCGATCGCGCTTCCGCGTCCAGTCGTGAACGCAATCAGATTGACGCCTCCCGCCGCTAATCCAGCCAAAGATGCCGGATCATAGCCAGGCGTGTTCATGAAGACAAGACCGTGACTGTGAATTCTTTCCGAGTACCCAACCACGTCGTTCAGCGGCGAAGTTCCGGCCTTGGCAATGGCGCCTAGCGATTTCTCGACGATATTCGTCAATCCGCCTTTCTTATTGCCGGGCGACGGATTGTCGTTGAAGCTACCTCCGAACTGCCGCAGATACGCCTTGTAGGAGTCCACACAATCGAGAAGTTTTCGAGCCGTGGCTTTGTCCTTTGCGCGCCGGGCGAGGATGTGTTCGGCGCCGAAGATCTCTGTTGTTTCGGCGAGTACGACGGTTCCACCCTCGCGCACGATGCAATCGCAGCAGTAGCCCAGCGCCGGATTCGCCGTAATTCCCGAAAACGAGTCAGAACCGCCGCAGTTCAAACCCAGATTCAGATAAGAAGCCGGGACTTCGGTTCTCGTCATTGCCGACGCCTCTTCCATCAGGCGCTCGATATGCGCGCGTGCCTGCGCAACTGAACGTGACGTGCCGCCCGACTCCTGCAGAGTAAATCCAATCAGGCTTTTCGCTCGTCCGTTGTTGCTCTTTCCTAAGTAGTGGTCGATCTGATTGACCTCGCAGCCCAAGCCGATGATGATCGCCGCCGCCACATTAGGATGGTCAAGAACACCCTCAAGCGTCCTCTGCAGTTGCTGGGTATCGGGGCCGATCGTGGATGCGCAACCATCACCATGGGGGAAAGCCACGACTCCGTCCACATTAGGCGGCAGTTGCTGATGGGCGAAGTTGCGTTCGACCAGGTCAACGGTGTGGGCTGCACAGTTGCTTGCCGCTACCACCGCGATGTAGTTCCGCGTTCCTACTCGTCCGTCGTCGCGAACAAACCCACGGAACGTTCTCGTACGTGCCTGGGGATAGGGCGTCGGTGCGTCCAGATCGAAATCGTGATCAACCGCTCTGAACACCAGGTTGTGCTCATGGACGTGACTACCGGCGGGGATGGCGACGCGAGCGAACCCGATTACTTCGCCGTACCGGAACACGGGATCTCCGGCTTCTATGTCCGAAATCGCGACTTTGTGGCCAGGTTGGATAGTCTCGGCGGATTGCAGATCCCTGCCGCCAACCTGAATTTTCTGACCTGGCGAGAGAAGAACACGTGCAACCGCGATGTTGTCCTGCCGATTGAGCAGGATCGCTGCGTTCTCGTCTGTAGCGGGGGGACTGATCTGGAAAAGCATAGGCGTGAAAGGGTCCGGGTAGGATCACGAACTCGACTTCTTAATTGTCACCCAGTTCGGGACGCAAATATCTGTCACTACTGAGTTGCCTGGAAATCCAGTACCTTCTGCTTGTACTGCCGGGCCCGCTCAGTTAGCTCGTCAAACTTACCGGCACCGATCAGTTTGGCATCCACCAGCTCCGACCCGACACCGACGGCACAACACCCGGCAGCCAGAAATTCGGAGACGGTCTCAAGGTTCACGCCGCCCGTCGGTACAAACTCGATATCGGGAAAGGGGCCTTTAAGAGCACGGATGTACTTGGCACCTCCCAGCGCACTGCACGGGAACACCTTAATGCCGTCTGCACCCGCTTGCCAGGCGGCGACCACCTCCGTCGGCGTCAAAGCACCGGGAAAGATCGGCTTGGAGTAGCGCTTTGCAAGCGCAATGGTGTCGCGGTTCAGGGAGGGAGTGACGAAGAAGTTGGCGCCTGCCAACATACAGGCTCGTGCGGTCTCTGGATCGAGAACGGTCCCGGCTCCCAGGAGAATCTTGTCTCCGAACCGGTCCGCTACCTGTTCCAGGGCATGGATCGCCCCTTTCACTGTCATTGTGATTTCGGCACAGGCGATTCCACCGTTGCTGATTGCTTCCACGGCTCGGATGGCCGACTCGGCGTTGTTCGTTCGGACAACCGGGACGATCGCAATTTCTCTGATCTTCTGAAGGATCTCAAAGCTTTTCATAACGATTTGAGGGCACGTTGCGCAGGTACGCGCGAACCCTGTCAAATCGTATCGTATGCCGCGCCGGTCTCGCTGTTTGGTCAGTCTTGAGGCAAGAGCGACGAGGGCGGGGAAGCCTTGTCTTTGAGTGGAGTCGAGGTCTTCTGTTCCGGCTCAATCCCGGGCGGCGGCAATGGTGGCTCGACCGCGTCAAGCCTGACGTCAGTGTCCGCCTGCTCTATGTTTTCGGGGAGTGTGGCCGAGCGAGAGGGCAGAGTCCAGCCGAGGTCACGGAAGATCGAGGATACGTAATTCTGCGTTTCCGCTATATCCGGTATCGCCGCAATCCGGTCGACCACCTGCGGCCCGGCATTGTAGGCACTCAACGCAAGCGAGGTGTCTCCGGCATATCTCTGGATCAACTGGCGCAAGTAAGCTGCTCCTCCCAAGACGTTCTGCTGGGGGTCGAACGGATCGCTTACGTTGAACGCCGCTGCCGTCGCCGGCATCAACTGCATCAAGCCTTGTGCGCCCTTGTCTGAAACGGCACAGGGCCGGAAAGCCGATTCCTGACGGATCACCGCTCGCAACAGCTCTTCTGAGACCGATTGCCTCCGTGCTGCGGTCGCAATCAGCTTCTCCGTTTCGCGAGGCCCCAGCGCTCCACAGTCGAAGTACTGAACCTCGCTTCGAAGCGGTTCCAGGAACGCCGTTTGTTTGGTCATCCGATGGGTGGACGCTTCTTGCTTCGCGATCGATTTTTGTTGCACGGCAACAGATAGAGTCTGCTGCCGGACCGAAGCCAACTGCGCGGCGATGCTCTCCAACTGCGTTTGCGGTGCAGCCTTTTGAGCTTCCAGGCTGGTTGCGCCGAGAAAGATAACCGGAACTATCAGACTACGAAAGATCACTACGACTCGTGCTTTTTGGCGGGTTCAACCTTGGCATCATGGCCTTTATCTGATGCTTCGTGAGTAGCGGGCTTTTCGCTGTTCGGCTTGTCCTTCGCCTCAGTGTGTTTGTTTGGCTCGGAAGCGCCCTTCGCCGCTTCGGCTTTTGTCCCTTCTTTGCCGCCCGCGCTCTTCTCTTCTGCTTTGTTTGCCGCCTCAGGCGCGTGGTACTGAACAATAATGGAGACTCGCCGGTTGGAAGGATCCGTGGGCTTGTCGGGGACACGAAGTTGTTGATCGGCGAAACCTCGAACCTGGCTGACCTGTTCCGGTTTCAGTCCCGAGCTCTGCATAATCCGCCGGGCTGCATTGGCGCGGTCGGCCGAAAGCTCCCAGTTTGTGTACCCGTTGGCTCCGTAGGATTGTGAATCGGTATGTCCTTCTAGAGCCACGGGACTATTGATCTTGCCAAGTTCCTGCGCCAGCTTGGTCAAAAGATCTTTGCCGGTTCCGGTGGGTAGTGGCTGGCCGCTTTCGAAGAAGAGTCCTTTTTCAGACTCCACGAGTTCGATCCGCAGGCCTTCGCCCGTCATCGTGATCTCTACATTGTCTTTGAGCTTCTCGAATTCAGGGCTCTTATGGATTGCCTCTTCGAGCTTGTTCTTCAGGTGGTCGATGTTTTTTTCGTCCAGAGTCACTCCAGCGCCCGCGCCGGCAAGATTGGTTCCTGATTTTGTTGACGTGCCTTTGGGATCCCTGAAATAACCGCCGACCGCTTTCTGCACTTCCGGACTTGCGTGCATAAGCCAAAGAACGATAAAGAGCGCCATCATTGCCGTAACGAAGTCGGCATAGGCTACTTTCCAGGCGCCACCATGATGGCCGCCGTGCCCACCTTTCTTCTTGATGATGATGATTGGCTGAACGGGAGGAGTTGCCATGTCGAACGGCCTTATTAGGCGGCCTTTTCACCTCGGCAGGCGGCTTCCATCTCTTTGAAGCTGGGCCGTACGTCGGCCGGTATTGCCCGGCGGGAAAATTCCACCGCAAGAATCGGCGCCGCTCCCCGGACAAACGCGATCATTCCGGTTCGCAGGCAATGATAGTATTGCGACTCGGATTCATTCATGTGGGTCATGCTTGACGCGAGTGGAGCCAGAAACCCGTAGCAAAGCAAGATACCGAGGAATGTACCGACGAGGGCAGCCGCTACTTTGTGGCCAATCTCTTCGGGCGGTCCGCCTAACGATCCCATCGTGATCACAACGCCTAAAACGGCGGCGACAATGCCGAGCCCGGGCAGCGAATCAGCAACGGTCGTCAAGGCGCTGACCGGTTTGCCGACTTCCTTGTGATGAACTTCCAGATCGACATCGATCATCTGGTCGAGATCGAAGTGAGACACCGTGCCGCTAAGCGCCATCCGCAATGTGTCGCAGATGAAGACAAGTGCATGGTGATCCTTATGTAAGAACTCGTGCTTTTTGAAAAGATCACTCTTGTCAGGTTCTTCGACGTGCGACTCCAGGCTTACCATTCCGCCCTTCCGGCCTTGTGAGAACACATCGTTTAACATCTTCAACGTGTTCAGATACAGAGTCTTGTTGTATTTACCGGAACCGAGAATGCCTAAGATTCCTTTGATGATCTTGATAATGACTGGAAGCGGGTTGCCGATCAACAGCGTCCCGAGCGCGGCTCCGCCGATGATGACTAGTTCGGCGGGCTGAATTAAAACCGCCAGCTTCCCGTGCTCCATCAGATAACCTCCGATGACAGCTCCGATGACAACTACAATTCCGATGATTGAAAACATGTGTCCCTACGAATTCTCTTCGTGGCTTCCGGGCAAGAGTAATCTTGCAAGCCTGGTCATAAGAGAGTCTAGGGGCAAGAGTAAGTCTCTCAGCCGTTTCTCTTTCCAAAGTCCTCTAAAACGCGGCAAATGGGATCGATATTGTTTGTGAGGACAGTAGGTTGAACGACCAGAACTTATATACGATGTACGCCCAATCGAGCTTGCTCGAGGCTAGCCCGTTACAGTTGGTGATTGCTCTTTATGAAGGTGCGATCAGCGCAACTGAACAGGCGAAGGCTGCCTTGGCGTCAGGTGAGGATCTGGTTCGCTCGCGATCGATCACCAAAGGGGTTAGTATTTTGGCTGAATTGCTGTGTTCGCTCGACCATGAGAAAGGTGGCGAAATCAGCGCAAATCTCAAACGGCTCTACAGCTACATGCAGCAACGTCTGCTGCTGGCTCACGCAACTAAAGCGGTAGAACCAATGAACGAGGTCGTGGGACTGCTCTCTACTCTCTTAGACTCGTGGCGGCAACTCCGGGGCAATAAGACGGCTTTCGCCTCCGAAGAGACCGCGCCGAGCAAGTCAGCGGCCCTGTATGCTCCCGAAGGAGAATCTTCATTCTCTTACGGAGGCTACTTCCTCGAGTCCGCCGAAACAATGGGTCGGGCGGTTTACTCTTTCTGAGCGCCGGAAGCTTGCTGGGAAACGCTCTGCTCGACCATACGGGACAGGCCTAAGCCACCGTTCTTGGCGAGCGCATTGGCGAACTGTGACTCCGCCATGCCTGAGAGATTGTCTTGGCCGGGATCGGAATCCTCGTCCGTCAGCCCCCAGGAACCGCTTCCCCGGGCAGACTTCAGCATTTCGCCGATCATGAGAGCCTCAAACTGCTGGGCTGCCTCGTGAATCTTGGAAGTCTTGGCTGTTCCGCTTGCGCTGCCGGCGACGGGCGCAACGCTTGTAAGGTTCGGAGAAATATTCATTATTAGATGACATCCAGTTCAGCGTCCAGCGCACCGGCCGCCCGTAAGTTCTGAAGAATCGCGATTACGTCACGAGTAGTGGATCCAATCGAGGCTAAGGACTTCACCAGTTCTTCGACCGTAGCCCCGTCTTTCAGGACAACGTTGCGGGTCTTCTCATCTTTCGCTGCCACCGTGGTTTGGGGCACGACGACGGGCTGAGCAGAGGAAAAAGGTGCTGGCTCCGTGGCTGTGTTAACCGTCTGAATCTCCACTGTGAGGTTGCCATGCATAATGGCCACCGGAGCGATCCGGACGTCTTTGCCAAGGACCACCGTTCCAGTTCTTTCGTTCACCACAACGCGTGCAATCCGGTCGGGCTCCACAGACAGACGTTCCAGCTCAGAGATGAACTCGATCGATCGCGCCGCGTATTGCGGAGGTACGGCAACTGAGACAAGTGCCGAGTTTTCGGGGTGTGCCGCGGTCGTAGCACCCGGGAAATGGCGATTCACGACCTCCGCGACCCGGGCAGCCGTTGTAAAGTCCGCTTCCCGCAATTGCAATCGGACCGTGTCGCCTATAGCCACGGACGGCGCGAGGCGTTCGACAGAGACACCGTTCGGGACGCGTCCCACAGTCGGGTGATTGACCGTAGCGGAGTTGGCGGTCCTTCCAGCGACGAATCCACCGGTAACTACCGGACCCTGCGCTGTTCCATAAACCTGGCCGTTGATGCCTTTTAGTGTTGTCAAAATCAGCAATCCGCCTTGTAAGTTGCTGGCATCGCCGATTGCCGCTACCGTAGCGTCGAGCGTGCTGCCTGGCTGTGCAAACGCAGGCAATGTAGCCGTTACCAGTACGGAAGCTGTGTTTTTGATCGTGATCGCTGCCGGGTTCACACTGACGCCCATGCGTTGCAGAAGATTCGTCAGGCTCTGAACTGAGAATACGGTCTGTTGTCTGTCGCCTGTACCATTCAAACCCACGACAAGTCCGTAGCCGAGTAACTGGTTCGTTCTGACGCCTTCAATTGTCACCAGGTCTTTTAGCCGGACACCATGTGTTTCCGGCGGCTCGCTAGCCGCCAGCATCGAAGCAGAAAGCGAGAAGTAAACAAGCCGCAGATTTCATGTTGGTTAGAAAGGTAGGACGCCCAGCAACAGGCGATACAGGATATTAGGTCTGCGAACGGCATCGTTCACGACCCCTTTGCCATTGATTTTGAGTTCCATCTGTCCGACGTTTCCGGATTGTACGGTGTTTGCCACCGTCAGGTCGGCCGGCCGGACGACGCCCCGCAGAGTGACAACCTGATTCTCGGAATTGACGAGAACAGTTTTGTTGCCTTCTACGACCAGGAATCCATTCGGAAGAACATCAATTACGCGGGCAGTGATGGTGGTTGTAAGAGTCGTTGTCCGCGATGTTGTTCCGGAGCCATCGAGACTGGTTTTACCCGAAGTTGTCAGGACGTTTCCCAATCTGGCCGGCACCGCGAACTTGCCTGCGGCCGAACTCAATGAAGCACTTGCATCCGAGTTCCTTGCCGTTTTCGTCGCGCCAGTCGATACGGCGGAGGCAGTCTCGTTGACGATGATCGTTACAATGTCGTCGACGCGCCGCGCCCGCAGGTCACTCGAAATATCGATGAGCGTTGCCGATCCGGACCACAAGGATCCGGGACTATTACCGGGTGCTGCTTCTGCCGTCTTGTGAGCCTGTTGAACGTATTCATCTAACGGAGATACCGTCTGCTTCTCGTGCTTCTTGTCGTTTTTTCCGGCAAAACCGGAAGCAACGGACAAAGCGATCAAACTGATTATCTGGAAAGTCCGTCTCATCGTGATTTCAAATCCTCGTCTGTCACCAGACCCGCGGGTCCTTCTGGAACCACCAGGACTCTGCCTTTCTCCTGCACCTTGGCCCGGAACTTCCGGCCGCTTTTTGCATTGCGAACAGTGATGATGGAGCCGGACGCACCGCTCTCTTCCGCAACGGCCTGCGCCTCGATACGCGTTCGTTCAGTCTGAACCGTTACCTGCACCAGGTCTCCGCGCTCCACTTGCTTCCTCTCGCGCACCATGGTGTCGACCAGAGCAATCTGCGCGTTTACCGTGCTGCGGGGAGTCATTCCAATCAATTGGTCGGAAGAATTGAAGTAGTGCTCTCGCGTCAAAGGTCCCTGGTAATCGACCAGCTTCAATTGATCTGCACGGATTTCATCGCCGGGGTGTAAGGGTTCCGCGGTGGCGACGTGGCGTTCTCGCACGCTGATGCGAACGCGAGCCCAGGTAAGCAGAGTGCGGCCATTTCCGTAGCTCATCGATCCGCGCCAGATAACCGGCCCGTCGGACGTACCGCTTAGTCCCGATAAGGGAAAGCTCAGGGTTCCATGCGGCAGCAGAGCGCTGCTTTGCTCAACAATCTCGATGGCTGCCTCTCGATCGCCAAGAGTTTTCTTCATCGCCGCTAAAAGATCGGCGCGTTCCGGCGCCTTCAGATCCCACGCGAAACACACCGGCCCGCTGAAAGTGCCTTCGATGTGCCGGATGCGGGCGATGCTCGCGAGCTCTTCGGAGCGAAACGTCCGCTGCTGGCCGGGTACCGGGGCAAGTCCCACTTCGAGGTCCGGCGGGAGTGCCTGGAATGCTGGGGCGGCGGCCGCCAGATCGCGTCCATAGATGCGATCCTTGTCGATCGCCTGGCATGTGAGCGCTGCCTGGATCGATGCGGCAATGAGAAGGCCGGCGATCATTGAGTGACTTGGTTGATCTGCTGATACATTTCGTCAGCAGCTTTGATGACTCGGGAGTTTGCTTCGTAAGCCCGCTGGCTTTGGATCATGTTGACGAACTCTTCGACTACGTTGACGTTCGACTGCTCGCTGTAACCCTGAAGAACCGTTCCCAATCCCTCTGCGCCGCCCGGTGTTCCGACTTGTGCATCGCCGGAGGCATCCGTTGGCGTAAATAAGGAGTTGCCCAAGCTATTCAGGCCGGCCGGGTTCTGAAAATTGGCTAATTGGATCTGTCCTGCGCGCTGCGCCGCGTTCTGCCCCGGAAGCGTATAGCTGACTGTTCCGTCTTGTGCAATCGACACCGTCTGAGCATTCGCTGGGATGGTAATTTGTGGCTCGACGGGATCACCTTCGGCCGTCACCATGGCTCCGTTCCGGTCGAGTTGGAACGAACCGGCGCGGGTGTAGGCGAGTTCGCCGGTAGACCTGCGGATCTGGAAGAAGCCTTTGCCCTGAATCGCGAGATCCAGGTTGTTGTCTGTTTCCGTGATGTTGCCCTGAGAGAAGATGATCTCGTTAGAGACCGTTCGCGTTCCCAAACCAATTTGCAGGCCCACGGGTGTGGTTGTTTGCTGGCCGGCGGATGCGCCTGGCTGAACCATGCTCTGGTAGATCAGATCCTGAAACTGAGCCCGGCGCTCTTTGAAACCGGCGGTACTGGAGTTCGCCAGATTATGCGCAATGCTGTCCAGATTGATCTGTTGCGCCGTCATTCCGCTGGCGGCGGTGTTCAATGCTCTTATCATTTTCTTAGTTCCTGACCTTCGACCTTTATCCGTTAGCTGCTTACTCGGGCGACTTCTTCTACCGCGTGCCGGTTCATTTCAGTGCCGATTTTGATGGCATGCTGCAGCATTTCGAAACTGCGCAGCAGAGTTACCATCCTGGCTGCCGATTCCGCCGGCGCCGCATTCGACGTCTCCGATGAGCCCTGGTAAACTTCAGCCGTCGGCGTGCCATCGGGTACCGTCTTCGGGTCTGACGTGGAGAAATATGTTGACCCGGCTTTCACAAGCTGATGCGGGTCTTTGAAGGCAACAACCGCTAGTTGCCCGATCGGGTTTCCGCCCTGCGAGACTTCGCCGTCGCGTCCCACCACAATGGGTAAGCCGGGCTGGGTTTGGACGACTCCACCCGTTGACAGGCGGAGCGGGTAGCCTTCCGTTGTAGTAAGGACACCCTGAGACGACAGTTGAAAATTTCCGTTGCGAGTATATAGAGTTCCGTTCGGTCCGTTGACCGCGAAAAACCCGGTGCCTGATAGGGCGAGGTCGGTTTCATTGCCGGACCTGACCAGGTTGCCTTGCGAAAAGTCGGTCCAATGCTGCTGAAGCACCGGTGTCTCACCAACAATTGGGTTGGATTCACTCTCCAGACCGGGCGCCATGTACGTTGTGTAAAACTCCCGGTCTGCCTTGAATCCGCTGCTCGAACTGTTCGCAAGATTGTTGGCGAGCATGTCGAGCGCTTCCATGCGCGACTGGATACCGCCTGCCGCAGAGGTGGTTAAAGCGTCCATGTTTGTTCCCGTTGGAGATCGTTTTCCACAAAGACATGGTCGGAGGAGCGCAGAAAGATTCTACAAATTGATCAACATTTTCGATTAGGAGTGAGAGAGCTGATTTCAGGTGTCGAAATCTCGTCTCTTTTCCTCCCGGTTGCTCAAAAAATTGACGCTATTGCGGCGCCATCGCTCCTAAGTCATTGAAGATCCGTGCCGGCGCGTCTGGCGCTAAACGTGCTTCAGGGCAAAGCTCATGAGCGCTAGCCTAAACGCTGTTGCTAACTTCGACGCCGTGTCCACTCGTGACACGACGGAGCGTACTTCGGGCAGCTTTAACAATACGCGCTCAGCCGGGCAATAGGGATAGCTTCTCTCAAATGCTCCGTCGCACTGCGGACGACCAGAGATCGTCGCGAGCCAACGGAAACCGGGAATCAGATAAGAAAGACAGTAAGTCCGCGAAGAAGGATAGCGATACAAACACCGCGACTACCGGCGCGGACAGCAAAAGCACCGAAGAAAAAGCGTCGCTTCCCATCACCTTCCTTCTTGGGCTCCCGAGTGAGCAATTCGCGAGCTTCGACGCCGGAGAGGGCAGTAACTCTTCCCTTTCTAATAGCGGAGGAAAGGCCTCGAACCAGTCGGCTCAAGCGAAACTCGGCGGACCGGCGGCTGGAACCAGCGATGGCGGAGATCAGACGGCTCTCCTGTTCCAGGCGCAAGCCATGACGCTGACCGGATTGATCGATAGCGCAGGCTCTGAGGCGTCTGATGGTTCGGCCAGCACGGCAAAAAATCCTGCAACGCTGGGAATCGGGGAAAGCGGAAATAGCACCAAAGGTGCAGTCGGCGCATTAAGTGCGAACACGCTGGCCTTTGCGATGCGGCTTGGTAGCGGCGGCCAGGCGATCAGTAGTTCGAAGGCGGCCAGTTCTTCCGAAGCTGCATCATCGCCGGCGAGTGACAGTATTCAAAGCGGTGCCGTGGCCGCTACACCGAAGATCGTCGAGGCGGTTTCCGGTTCTGAGCTTGAAGCGAATGCGCATGAGCATGACGGGTCGGGTCAGGAGCAGAATGTTGTTGTTGATCCGGCCGCTATTCCCGGCTCAGAGCCTTTTGAGGCCGCTAAATCAGCCGAAGATGATACAACGTCCGCTGCGGCTCAGGTCCCCGCGGAGCCGCCCGCGACTACGGAGCCGGTTCGCAACGTCCACATGCAGTTGGTCGGCGACGATAACCGCCGTGTTGACGTGCGTCTTATTGACCGGGGCGGGGAACTACACGTCAGCGTTAAATCGGCTGATCCCGTGCTCACTCAGAATCTGCAGGATCATCTTCCTGACTTGACCGCTCGCCTGGACAAGCAGCAGATGCAAACGGAAGTTTGGGTGCCGAAGGCTGCAGAGCCGGCCAAGGCCGACGGTGGAAACACGAACGGCTCCCTTTCAGATCCTAATGCCAGATCGTATTCCAGTAACTCCGAAGGTGGAAAAGAAGGACAGCACCAGAGGAAGCCTGATTGGGTCGACGCGTTAGAAAACTACACGTAGAAAAAGAAAGATTTAATCGTATGTCTCAGATCACAAGTACTTCTTCCACGAACTCGACGTCGGCGTATGCGACAGCGAGCAACAGCAGCGCAACCAGTAGCGCAACCAGCACCGCGGCCCTGTCCGGTACAGATGCCCTCGGAAATGAGAATACATTTCTCAAGCTGCTGGTAGCCCAGCTCCAGAATCAAGATCCAATGCAGCCTCAGGACGGCACGCAATTCGTCTCCCAATTGGCTCAATTCTCGGATCTTGAGCAGAATCTCGCGATGCGTAGTGATCTGGATTCAATCAAGACCTCGGTTGTTAACTCGTCCGGTACAACGACCACCGGAGGAACGACGGCAGCCTAGTTCCTCGTCGTTCACCAGTAACGCCCGGCAACGCTCAATTCAAGGAAAACTATGTCAAGCGCATTCTCTATTGCCCTCTCTTCACTACAGGCCGAATCCGCGGCCATCAATACGACGGGTAACAACCTCGCCAACATCAACACCACTGGATTCAAGGGCAGTAGCGTTGATTTCCGTGACTTGGTTGTTTCGAATCTGGCTTCTTCCTCTTCCGGCATGGGTGTTGCCCGTCCCACGAACCAACAGAGTTTCTCGCAGGGGGCGATGACCAGCAGCGACTCTCCATGGGCTGCTGCCATTCAAGGTAATGGATTCTTCATGTTGAAGAATTCTGCTGATCAGTCGCTCTACACGCGAGACGGGAACTTCACTGTCAGCGCTGACGGAACTCTGTCGACTCTGACTGGCGAAAAGGTACAGGGTTGGATGGCGTCCCCTAGCGGTCTGACCACAGGTGTCCTTCCAACCGACATTGTTGTTCCCACCGGGAAGAACGTTCCGGCGCAACCCACTACGAGTCTTTCGTTCTCGGCTAACCTGAACGCGGCCGGAACCGCGGCTGCCTCTACCGATCAACTGAATGTAACGGTGCCGATCGTCGATTCGCTTGGGAATAGCCATACGATGACGATTGCTCTGACCAAGAGCACAACGACGGCAAACACCTGGAATTACGACGTAACAATCCCGAGCGGCGACCTTTCGGGTGGAACAGCCGGAACTCAAACTTCGATTCTCTCGACCCCGGGAACGCTTACGTTCAATGCCGACGGAACGCTTGCAACGGCTTCCCAAACTCCCGTGTCTCTGTCTATCAGCGGACTGGCGGATGGCGCGTCGACCATGAATATGAGTTGGAATCCGCTCAACAGCGACGGAACACCCAACATCACTCAATACGCCGAGACTTCGACATACGATGCCGTGATCCAGGATGGCGCGGCCGCCGGCCAACTAAGCAACGTCGCTATTTCGAATGGCGGCCAGATCATGGCATCGTTCTCGAACGGTCAGCAGAAGGTTGTCGCGCAGATTGCTCTGGCAGACTTCCGCAACACGGATTCCCTGCAGGATGTCGGGAACAATAATTTCTCGATGACCGGGGCAACCGCCGCACCGTCGATCGGAACGGCGCAGTCGGGCGGAAGGGGACAGATCGTCAGCGGTTCGCTTGAGGGTTCGAACGTAGACATCGCCACGCAGTTTACAAATCTGATCACGTTCCAGCGCGGTTACCAGGCGAGTTCCCGGGTCATCACGACTGAGGACAACATGCTCCAGGACTTGCTCCAGACTATTCGGTAGGTTGACGGATAAATCTGAGACGTTTCAGTTCCCCACGTAACCAAGTTTCTTCATAGGCTCGGTCCGGCCCCCCAGCCGGGTCCGAGCACGGAAGATTCACTTGGAAACTTTCAGTCAATCGATCGCCGCATTTCTGGTTCTCCTGCTGCTAGTCGCCTTTCTTTGGGCGATGCGGCGGCGAGGGCTGGCGAGCTTCAATCTCGCCCTGACGAAAAACCTGGCAAAACAGAAAGCCATGCAAGTCGTTGAGCGTCTTCCACTAACCGCTCAGCATTCCCTTCATCTCGTCCGCATTCAAGACCGGTTGATTCTCATCGGCGTCTCCCCCTCGAGCTGCACCCAGATCGATGCTTTTGCCGCCTCGGCATTCCCCGTCGAAAGCAGAGAGAAGTTATGAATTGGCTTCGTCCCGCAGCGTTGGGACTTCTTTTCAGTGCTTTTGGCGCGGCACAGACCACCGCGGCAAATTCCACCCTGAGTTCTCTTGGCGTATCGACCGCGTCAAACGGGCGCGGTCTGACCCTCAGCGCACCGATGCAGATCGCCCTCGGTCTGACACTGCTGACCCTCTTGCCAGCCGCAATCATGTGCATTACGCCGTTTCTCCGGATCACGGTGGTTCTGCACTTTCTTCGCCAGGCACTCGGGACGCAAACTGCGCCGTCGAACCAGGTTCTGCTTGGACTGTCCCTGTTTCTGTCGCTGCTGGTTGTGCAGCCGATGTTTGCGGATATTTATGCCAAGGCCTGGCAGCCACTCGAGCAAGGCAAGATCACCACGGACCAGGCCATGGACCAAGGCGCTGCTCCTCTCAAGCAGTTCCTGCTCCGGTTCGCCCGTGAGCGCGACATTCATCTCTTTGTGAATATTTCACGCGAGCCCGCGCCCCATAATCCGTCCGACGTCAGTTTAAAGGTGCTCATTCCGGCGTACATCCTTTCCGAGCTGAAGGCCGGCTTTCAAATCGGTGCGGTTCTCTTCTTACCCTTTCTGGTGATCGACATCGTGGTCGCGTCCGTCACGCTTTCCATCGGCATGATGCAACTGCCGCCCGCCATGATCTCGGCGCCATTCAAGATCCTTCTTTTCGTCCTCGTAGACGGCTGGAATCTGGTGATCGGGTCTCTGATGAAGAGCTTTCTTCAGTAGAAACATGACTTCTCAGTTCGTCATTCACATGGTCGGAGAGGCGCTAATGGCAGCGTTCTGGATCTGTGCTCCCTTGCTCGTCATCTCCTTCGTGCTGAGCGTGGTCATCAATCTGGTCCAGATTGCCACCTCCATGCAGGATTCGGTGTTCAGCACAGTGCCGCGTCTTTTGGCCTGCCTGGGTGGTTTTCTTCTCCTTATGCCATGGATGTTTCACCGCGCCGTCGCCTACGCCGCTTCGATTTTCGGAGACCTTGCGCGCTATGCACGCTGACCTGACTCTGTCAGCGTCCACTCTCCTTGGTTTTGCGCTGGTCCTGTCCCGGATGGCGGGCGTTTTCATTTTCATTCCGCTGCCCTCTCAGGATGCGGGCCCCGGCGCAGCGCGAATCGCTATCTCAATTGCCTGTACTCTCGCTCTTTTCTCACGCTGGCCGGCCGTGGACGCGGCAAACGCCGGAATCGCGCTCATGGTCCTCTGGATGATCTCGGAACTGGCTCTTGGAACTGCCATCGGGCTCATGGTGAGCTTTATCTCCGAGTCGCTCACATTCGGTGCCCAGGTGCTTGGATTACAGGCCGGGTACGGATACGCGTCCGTCGTTGATCCCACGACGCAAGCCGACTCCAACGTTCTGCCGGTTCTGGTTCAGCTAACGGCAGGCCTGCTGTTTTTTACCACGGGCCTCTACCGCTACGTCATTGCGGCTTTTGCTGCCAGTCTGGATGCATACCCACCAGGGAATTTTGTTCTGAACCGCCAGTTCGCCACAACGGTCGTTCAGCTTGGTTCCAGCATCTTCTCCGTTGGGCTCCGCTTAGCATTGCCTGTCATAGCACTCCTGCTTATGACCGATCTGGCGCTTGCGGTCATCGGCAGGATCAGTTCGCAACTTCAGATGGGACACAACGCGTTCCCACTCAAGATGTTGCTGACCCTGTTTACGTTGGTCACAACGCTTGCCGTCGCGCCTTCGCTTTACGAAAGCTTCTCCGCAAAAGTCTTTGAGACCATCCAGAAAGTCCTGAACCCCTGATCGATGGCTGACGGGAACAAAAGCGAAAAACCTACTCTTCAGCGCCTCAAAAAGGCGCGTGAGCAAGGTCAGTTTCTTTCCGCCCGCGGCATGATTACGGCCGTGGAATTTGTGGCCGCGCTGGTGTTGATCAGCAACCTCTTGCCGCCGTGGATGGCCAAATTGGAGGGCATTACGGTTGGCCTGCTCCAGTCGGCAATGACCGGGGACATGGCCGACGCGCAGTGGATGAAGATCATCGGCGACCTGTTTCGCCAGGCGCTTGTGCCTCTCGCCTACTTTGGCGGCGCTCTTCTTCTGATCGTCGGCGCGGCTAACCTGGCCGTCACCCAGATGGGTTTCAGCCTCCAGAAACTCGTTCCCCAGTTCAATCGATTAAATCCGGCGGCGCGGCTGAAAGATCTGCCGGGACAGAACCTGAAGTCGGTTGTCGAGGCTATGGTTCTCTTGGGCGTCTTAGGCCTTTCCATCACAACGATTTACCGCGACAACATCAGTGCCCTGATGCGCTTACCGTTCCAAGTGCCCTCCAGCAGTGCTTTAAGAATCGCGGAGATGATCCAAAGCCTGCTCTGGAAGGCTGCCAGCCTCTTTATTCTGTTTGGCTCCGTCGACCTGTTCCGGCAATACCGGAAGCACATGTCTACGCTCAAGATGAGCAAGGAAGAAATTAAGCAGGAAAACAAGCAGAACGAAGGCGATCCGCACATTAAAGGCAAGATCAAGCGCCTCCGGCGAGATCTGTTACGCCGCCAGATGATGCGCGAGGTTCCCAACGCAACCGCCATCATCGTTAACCCGACTCACTACGCCGTTGCGATCAAGTACGACATGGAGACGATGGCTTGCCCGATGGTCGTCGCCAAGGGAAAGAATTGGCTGGCACTCCGCATGCGTCAGATCGCAGTGCAGAACGAGGTTCCGATTATAGAGAATCCTCCGCTTGCCCGCGCACTTTATAGCGCAATCGATGTCGGTCGCGCGATACCACCCGAGTTCTACCGGGCCATGGCGGAAATCCTGGCCTACATCTACAAATTGATGGATCGAAGGTTACCTGCTTAGTTCCTAAGCCACTCGAATGTCAGCGCAGCCTCAAGCAATTCCGTTATCCAAAGCCAAGGGCGGTCCCAGTTTCGCGCTTGCCAAGATCGGGCAGCTCGGCGTACCCATTGCGGTGCTTGCGATCGTTATCGCCTTAATCACCCCGCTGCCATCATTTATTCTCGACATCCTGATCGTCATCGACATCATGATGTCCGTCATCGTGCTGATGGTCGCGATGCATATCCTGCGGCCTGTGGATTTCAGCGTTTTCCCTACTACACTACTGCTCCTGACGCTCTTCCGGCTCTCTCTAAACGTCAGCTCGGCAAGGCTGATCCTGCTCAACGGAAACAGCGGGACCTCGGCTGCCGGCAGCGTGATTGAGGCATTTGGAAGTTTTGTTGTCGGCGGGAATTACATCATCGGCGCGGTCATTTTTCTCGTCCTGATCGCGATCCAGTACATCGTTATCAATCACGGCGCCGTCCGCATCTCCGAGGTCTCGGCCAGATTCACGTTGGACGCCCTTCCCGGAAAGCAGATGTCCATCGACGCCGAGATGAATGCCGGTCTGATTGATGAAGCCGAGGCGCGGCGCCGCCGCAAGCAGGTTTCGGCCGAAGCTGAATTCTATGGCGCCATGGATGGTGCCTCGCGCTTTACGCAGCGCGACGCGATCGCCAGCATCATGATCACGGGCATCAACATCATCGCGGGTTTTCTGATTGGCGTGTTCCAGCACGGCATGGAGTTCAAGCGCGCTCTTCAGACCTACACGGTGCTCACAATCGGTGACGGCCTGGTGACCGTTGTGCCGGCTCTGATGATTTCCGTTTCCGGTGGTTTGATCGTGACGCGCGCCGCCTCAGAGTCCCGCGTCAGCGAAGATTTCCAACGGCAGTTGTTCGGCAAGTCCGAGCCCCTGCTGCTCGCCAGCGGCGTGCTTGTGGCACTCGCGGCCTTTCCCGGGCTGCCCACTATTCCTTTTCTTCTCCTTGGCGGCGGCTTAGGGACCGCAGCCTGGAAGATGCGGAAGAAAGCTGAGATTACAAACAAGAAAGAGATCGTCGCGCCGCCCGCAGCGACGACGGACAACCTCGAAAGCCTGCTCAAAGTGGAGCCTGTCGCGATTGAGGTCGGTCTGGGGCTGGTGAATCTGGTTGCCGGCGGCGCGACGTCGCCTTTGCTCAAGAAAATCGCTGGTATTCGCCGTCAATTTGCCTCGAGTCTCGGCTATCTTCTGCCGCCGGTTCGAGTGACAGATAACCTGTCGCTTCGGTCTCGTGAATACGTCGTACTTCTGAAGGGCAGCGAGATCGGGCGTTACGAGCTGCTTCCCGGAAGCGAATTGGCGTTGCCGACCGCGAAAGCCGATAAGAGCTTTCCCGGACAGCAGACCCGGGAACCGGCTTTTGGTCTTCCGGCGCTTTGGATTCCGGTAGATAGGGTAGATGCGGCCAGAGCGGCCGGCCACACGGTGGTCGACGCTGTAAACGTCATCGGAACGCATTTTTCGGAGCTATTGCGCCAGCATTCAAGCGAAATGTTTGGCCGCCAGGACGCAAAAATGTTTTGCGACCGGATTTCACAAGACAACGGAAAAGTGGTCGAGGATCTGGTGCCCAAACTGCTCAGCCTGGCCTCCGTCCAGCGGGTGCTCCAGAACCTTCTCCGCGAGCGAGTTTCAATTCGGGACGGCGTTTCCATCCTCGAAGCGCTGGGCGAGGCAGCCGGGACTACGAAAAATCCGATACTCCTTACAGAATTTGTCCGGCAATCTTTGCGACGAACGGTCGTGAAACCCTACTTGAATCAAAAGGGCGAATTACCGGCATACATAATGGACAACTCGACAGAGCAGGCAGTTGAGTCGGCCGTTCAGCACAGCGAAGCGAACAGTATCTGTATGTTGTCGCCTCAGATTGTGCGGGAGATCGTGGTCCGATTCGAGCGCAAGTTCGAGAGGCGAGAAATTCCCGCCGTTGTACTTACCAGTGTGGGAGCCCGTTATTTCTTACGACAGATGACCGAACCCTCTTTGAGCAACGTGTTTTTCATATCCCACAACGAAGTGCCGGCCGGTGTGAAGGTCCAGTCATTAGGAGTGATCTAGGTTCATGAGATTGAAATCTTACTTCGCACAATCCATCGGAGACGCAATCGAAAGCGCTCGCCAGGAACTAGGTCCGGATGCCATGTTGCTGAATTCCCGGAAGACGAGTCCGGAGCAAAGCTACCTGGGCGAATTTGAGGTTGTTTTCGGCATTACCGGAAATCCTCCAGCTCAGAAGAAGTCAGCTCCTGCAGAGCGGCCGACCGCCAGCAAGCTTTCGAGCGCAAAACGAATCTTCCCGGAGTTGATTGCTTCCGAGGCGGCAGAAGCGGTTGAGCCCGAAGCGCCTTCGACCGTCCTGACAAGGATGGCGGGAACAAAGAGAATCTTCCCGGAGCTGGTGATATCCGAGCTTTCGAAATCTGAAGCTCAGGAAATTGGAACTGCGGAAATCGAATCCGCCGGGACAAAGCGAGTCCAGATCGAAACTCCCGTGATCGAAGCCGAAAAGGTGATCGCAGCCGAAGCGGAACCGGCCGTCCCCACAAAGCCTCTGTTTCCCAAAGCGAATGCAAATGCGTCCGCGCCGCCGGTAGCGGCTATTGAAATTCAAAGCCCGGTCGTCGAGGCTCCAGCGCCGCCCGTAGCTGCTGCTCCTGCGCCGCCGGTACCAGAGAAGCGCGCCGAGGTCGCCGTATCGCAAGATATCGCGCACGAACTCGCCGAGATGCGCAAACAGCTTCAGGCCGTTAGCCAGTCCATCGCCGAAGGGCTTGAATCCCGCTGGAATACGCCACGCAAAGCATCGGTTGTGGACCATTTGTTCTCGCGGTTGCTCGCGTTCGACTTTTCGGAAGAATTTTCACGCGACCTGATCGGATCTGCGGCACAGTCCAAGATGTCCGAGTATGAGTCCATCCTGCGCAACGTAAACAGTGCGAGTCCGTCCGCGCCTGCTCCGTCTTCGAAATCCATACTGACCCAAGTCAAGTCGCGATTTGCTGTCGATCCCGAGGCGGGAAAGACCGGAGCGCAACGAAAAGTGGTCATGTTTGCCGGGCCGCCGGGCGCAGGTAAAACGACCACCATCGTGAAACTCGCGGTGCAACTCGGCCTTGAGCAGGAGTTGCCCATTCACCTGCTTTCTTTAGATACCTTGCGGGTGGCCGGTTCCGAGCAACTCAATGCATTTAGCAGAATTCTCGGAGTCGGCTTCACTGCAGTCCATACGACTGAAGCACTGGCCGAAGCTCTCGCCGAGCATCAGGACAAGAAGCTGATTTTGATCGATACCCCTGGTTACGCGGCGGCGGACAAAGAAGAAATGGAGAAAACAGCAGCCTTCTTCCGCAACCATGAAGAGATTGAAGTGCAGTTAGTTCTTCCCGCTACGCTGCGCACTTCGGCGATGCGTAAGTTTGTCGGACGTTTCTCTGCCTTCCAACCCGCAAAGATTATTTATACCCATCTGGACGAAGTGGACACCCTGGGACCAGTGGTTGAAAATACGATCGCTGCAGGACTCCCGATCTCGTTCCTGGCAGACGGCCAGTCGATTCCACAGGATCTTCACGAAGCCACAAAGGACCGGCTTCTCGAGGGTCTATTCGCTAATGCAAGGGCGGCTGCGCAGTCCGCGGCTTAGCTTGTTGCTCTGAATCCATGTACGCAGCTACGCCAGAAACCCTATCTGCGAAAGAGCGTGAAGAGCTCACCCTGGAACACCTGCCACAGGTGACATGGATTGCTTCGCGCATTCACGAAAAGCTTCCGTCAAACGTCCAGCTTGATGACCTTATCTCTGCGGGCATTGTCGGGCTGTTGGCCGCAATCGACAAGTTCGACCCAAGCCATAACGCCTCGCTGAAGACTTACGCGGAGTACAAGATTCGCGGCGCCATTCTGGACAGCATCCGTGGGCTGGACGGCATCCCGTCTCACCGGCGCAAACACGTTAAACAGGTACAACAGGCAATCAAGGCCGCTGAACAGCGGTTCCAGCGCACACCAACTGAGGATGAAATTGCGGCTGAGCTGCAAATCAGCGTGGCCGAGTATCAGCAGTGGATGGTGGATCTCCGCGCCGTGTCATTGGGAAGTCTGGACGCCATCGAGGACAGCGAAGAAGTAGGTCTTCTCAAGTTCATTGCCGATGATTCGGAGTCGTCGCCCGAACATCTCCTGCAGCGTGCAGAACTGGAGCGAGTGCTCGCTGCCGGAATCGACAAAATGCCGGCGAACGAGCGCACAGTCTTGAGTCTTTATTACAAGGAAGAGCTGAACCTGCGGGAGATCGCCTCCATCATGGGGCTTCATATCACGCGCATCTCGCAGTTACGAGCGCAAGGCGTTCTGCGGCTGCGCAGTTATATCGAGCATAAGTGGCCGAGCCAGCGCGGCATCTACTAAGGACACGAATTCATGAACAAGGTTCGAAAAAGTCATCCCATCGGTCTCGCCGGAGGCGTTCTCTCTGCCGCGGGCCTTTGTCTTGGCATTTTTGCATTGGGAAAGAAAGGCGAAGAGCGCGGCAGGACCCCGCAAGCGCCTCCCATAGAGCCCCGGCCTGAACAGATGCTAGGGACGGAAGAATACTTGGCCGTGGGCACTGAAACCAAGGTGCTCCAAGGTTTCGAGGATCAACTCAAGCCCTCAGAGACGCCCGCGACCGAAGAACCGGTGCAGCCGAATTCGGGCCGGGACATCCAGCCGTCGCGGCAAACCATTTCAGACTTGGCTCGCAAGGGAGAATCGGCACTGGCAATCGCTCAGGCGCTTGGAATCTCGGTTGGCGAGGTGCAACTCACGCTCAAAGTGCAGGGAAGGACAGCGTGCGCAGGTCACACGCGTTGACTTTGAAGTCCAGGCGGAAAGTCTCAGGGGAAATAAACTTTTTTTCTCTCGTACCCTCTAATCCGGTCCGGAGATGATCGATACGTCAGTAAGAAAGATTCAAGTGGAGATGAAAAGATGAGCATGCGTATTGGAAATCCAGCGGAGGGAAGCTTCGTCGACAGCACCCGCTCGAGCACGACCAAAGCAACCAGCTTGGATTCTAAAAATGCAACCGACTCCAGTTCCGCGATCGGCGCTGACCGGGTCAACCTATCAAATGCCAGCTCGCTGATCGCCTTAGCGAAGACCCTTACGCCGACAGACCGGGCCACCAAGCTCGCGTCTCTTTCTGCCCAGGTCTCTTCCGGCACGTATCGTGCAGATTCATCTGAGGTCGGAAAGGCCCTCATCAACGGCTACACGAAGGCCCGTTAGAGTGCCGTTTGCTTATGAGCCCGAAAGAGGTGTTGCAAATTGCCGGGTCCGAGCTTGATCGTCTAAGTCAACAATTGATTGGTTGTAAGCGGGCCGCCGCTCAGCCCGTCGAAACAATCGAATCTTTAACAGCCAGGCTGGTGCCTCTTCGCGGAGAGCTAGGGTTAGCCAATGCGGCAGAACTGCGCGAGCTTCTGCAAAGCATCCTGTCCAAAGCGAAACGTGTTCAGGCGCTTTTGGAGGCCGGTAACGTGTTCCATTGCCATTCCATCTTTAGACGGACGGAAACGCCCGACACTTACGGTTGCGACGGAACGTTCAGCGCCAGCCAGGGGTCACGGATTATCTTCCAAGGTTAGGAGGTCCAAAGATGTCATCCCTATTTGCAACCCTTCAGAATTCTGCGGATGCTCTCAATGTTTTCGACAAGGCCATCGGCGTCGTCCAAAGTAACGTCTCAAATTCGTCTACGCCGGGGTACGCGGCTCAGCAAGTAAATCTGGTAGACACTGTGCTCGGCGGAGTTGCGGCCGGGCCTATTGGCGATTCGAGAAGCTATGCCGCAGAGCAATCGGTATGGAGTCAGAATGCCCCGCTCGGGGCGGCCACTGCGGAGGCGTCCAACCTTGCAAGTATTCAATCGCAGTTCGACGTCACCGGCCAGTCGGGAATTCCTGCTGCCCTCAGCAAGCTTTACTCAGCATTTTCGTCTTTCAGCACCAGCCCTTCCGACGCGACCGCTCGAAGTAGCGTCATCAGTGCGGCCCAACAGGTCGTACAAACATTTAACCAGCTCTCTTCGAACCTTCAGACTTCCGTTCAGCAGGTGAACCAACAGGTCGGCTCTTCGGTTTCGCAGATCAATCAATTGACTTCGAAGATCGTAGCCATCAACGTCCAGATCCGGAACGGGGGTGGCGACACATCCGGTTTGCAGACGCAGCTCTACAACACGCTCCAGCAGCTCTCAAATCTGACGACGATCAGCGTGCATCTCGAGTTGAACGGAACAGCGACCGTTCTGATGAACGGACAAGTGCCGCTTGTGGTTGGCGATACCCAAACGCAGTTGCAGGTGGCCTATCCTTCCTCGTCCAGCCCCACAGTTCCCGGCGGCATGCCAACCGCTCACATTGAGACCTCCAGGGGCGACGACGTAACAAGCTTATCGGGGGGCGGCCAGCTTGGCGGTTTACTGCAGGTTCGCAACTCGACCCTGCCATCGCTCATCGGAGACGAGAACGGGGAGGGAAGCATCAATCAGTTGGCCCAGGGTCTGGCAGATCGTGTGAACTCAATCCTTACAGCGGGCCAGGTATCGGCGGGTCCGCCGGCGGTTGCCGGATCCCCTCTGTTCAGCTATGACGCGAGTAACCCGAACGCCATCGCTTCATCACTGAGCCTGGATCCCAACATCACAGCTTCGGGCCTCGCTGCCATCCAGCCCGGGCCGCCGGCGGTTGCCAATGGCACGGCCGCTCAACTAGCCGGATTGCAGAGTCCGAGTTCGTCCGCGGACATGATCAACGGCATGAGCTACACCGATTTTTACAGCGCGATTGCTACGGACGTGGGAACACAAGCATCGAATGCTTCCGAGGCGCAGAGCACGCAGACAGATCTTTTCAACCAGGCAGACACCATGCGAACACAGCTTTCGGGTGTCTCACTGGATGATCAGGCCGCTCAGCTTCTGCAATATCAACAGGCATACGAGGCCTCTTCTAAGATGATTACGGTTATCAATGACATGATGCAGTCGCTTTTGGATATGGTTCAGTAGGCACCGGATGTTAAAAGGAATTGAAGGGCAGAACCCCGTCTTTCTTACTGATCTGTCTCGCATTCAGAGCCGGATCTCGACGGCGAACAAGCAGATCACCTCGGGTTACCGGGTAAACCAGGCGTCGGATGACCCGCAGTCTATCAGCTCAATCATCAGTCTGCAAAGCCAGATTGACCATCTCACCCAAACTCAAACCAACCTGGGAACCGCGAAGGCGCAGAACGAAGCCGCGGACGGCGCCCTGCAGACAGCGACTACGATCCTTAACCAACTGACTTCTCTTGCGTCGCAAGGGGCCACTGATACAACCACATCGGATACCCGCACGATTCTGGCAAGTCAAGTGCAGCAATTGGCCGGACAACTCGTGGGCATTGCGAACACATCCGCAAACGGGCAATACATCTTTGGAGGCGACAACTCCACGGTGGCGCCGTACACGTTTGACTGGACAGGCGGCACGAATGGTGTCGTAAACAACTCGACGGGGACTGCGACCAGCTTATTGAATGACGGTTCCGGGTCAACGGTTAACGCAGGCATGAGCGCCGAAAGTATCTTCGATTCCGGCTCGAATAGCATCTTCGCTGCTGTTTATAGTCTTGGCCAAGCCCTGGCGACCAACAATGTAAGTGGCGTCCAGACGGCTCTCACCTCTCTAAAGTCGGCCGGAACGTCTCTTTCTCAGGCCTCGGCCTCCTATGGCGATCGCGAGAACTGGATTGCACAAGCAAGCGATACGGCCAGCACCCAGTTGAGCGCGCTGCAAAGTTCGTTGGCTTCCGTTCGCGAAACCGACCTGCCGTCTGCCATTACCCAGATGACAACAGATCAAACTGCTCTTCAGGCGGCGATCTCTGCTCACGCCAGCTTGTCAACCAAGTCTCTCTTCGACTATCTCGGCTAAATAAACCGGTGCTTCCCAAAAAGGGTCTACTCTGTCTGTCGCTTCTCGATACAGACATGAGAGGCTTTTGGAAAGTGAGTACGGCGCTACATGCTCAGAGAATCATCGAGGCTTGGGAGGGTTTCAACTTCACCCGCTTCGAAGCAGAGCTCGAGCACGCCTTGGATGCTTGCGACAGCTTCTCTCCCCGTTCGGCATTGGACATCGAAGAACGGGCCGTCCTTGAGACCGTCGTTCGACAGCTTCGAAGGTTTCCCCTCAACAATGATGGAAACGACTCCTATCGATTAGGTGCGGGTTTCTTCCTCCTCCGGCACTTGCAAGCCCGCTAACTCTCCGGCAGCTTCTAAACCCTCCTGCTGATTGTCTAAGAAGTTCAGCGCTTTTCCAGCACACCAATACGTAAGAGCAATCTTACGGGTACATGATTTACCTGACACGTTTGAACCAGGTCCGGTTGGTTATCAACTCAGACCTGATTGAGCACATTGAAACCACGCCGGACACCGTCATAGTGCTCACCTCAGGTGAGAAGTACCTTGTGCTCGAGTCGGCGGACGAAGTAGTCGAACGTGTGATTAGGTTTCGCCGGACGATTCTGAGCCGGCAGCCGTTCTTAGAGCGCAAAACTCGACAGGCGGTAAGGCGGCCGCGTAAGTCCGCTGCCTTAATCAGAACATTCAACAATGGCTAAATCAGCAGAAACACTACCGAAGCGAAAAATCGATCGCGCCAGCTTTGCAGGCATTCTTCTCGCCCTTGGAGGCATTATCGGGGGGCTGCTTCTGGAGGGTGGACGGGTTAGTGATATCACCCAGCTCACCGCGGCCATGATTGTGCTGGGGGGAACTTTAGGAGCGGTGATGATTACCACACCGATGCCTGTTCTCGCCTCTGCGTTCAAAAACCTACCGGCTGTATTCCTGTATCCGTCGATCTCCAGTGACCACTTGTTGCAGGACATTCTGAGGCTTGCTGCGAAGGCTCGCCGAACCGGGGTTATTTCTCTCGAGAACGATGCGGAGGAAATACCGGACCCATTCTTCCGTAAAGCGCTTCGCTTAGCGATCGACGGCACTGATCTTAAGGTGGTTCACCGCATTATGGAGCTCGAGATAGAAAGCGTCGAGACCAAAGGGGAAAGCGAAGCTAAGGTGTTTGAGGCCGCGGGAGGCTATGCTCCTACCGTTGGCATCATCGGAGCCGTTCTCGGTCTCATTCAGGTGATGAAGCATCTCGAGGACATACAAGCCGTCGGACACGGCATCGCGGTTGCATTCGTCGCGACTGTGTACGGCGTGTTTGTAGCCAATATCTTCTTTCTGCCGATTGGGAACAAGCTGAAGGCCCGATTACAGCAGTCTCTTCAAATGAAGGAGATGGCGCTAGAAGGTGTGATCGCGATAGCGGAGGGCTTAAACCCGAAGCTAATCGAGAGTCAACTCGAGCGGTTCTATGACGGCCCCCGCCGTGACCGTGAAGAGGGAGCGGCGAGGAAACGGCCGTCAAGGGGACGTGTTGCTGCTTAACGAGTTAAACGCGTGAGAAGAAAACGGCATTCCCATCCGGAAAATCATGAACGTTGGCTTGTATCGTACGCCGACTTCATAACACTTCTGTTTGCATTCTTCGTGGTCATGTTCGCATCGACACGTTCCGACAAAGCTCGTGTGAAAGCAGTATCGGAAGCGATTGAGAGCGCGCTGAAGAACGGCACGATGAGCCCGGCGATCTCCTCTCTTCTGAAGAACCAGAAAAAAGACAAGAAACAGCAGGATCCCGCTGCGAAGCAAATGGCTGAAGCAAGCAAAAGCTTATTACCGGCAGCGGCTGCCGACGAGCTATCGAAACCTCTGGAGGTGTTGAAATCGACCCTGCAGAAGGAAATCGGGAGTGGATCGGTTCGATTAGCGCTGGAACACCGCGGGCTCGTCATCGAACTCGAAGCGGGAGCAATTTTCCCGTCCGGAGGAGCAACCTTGGGGAGTAGCGCTTACCCCACCGTCAAGAAGGTGGCCGAGGTCTTGAATGCACTTCCTAACGCCTTGCGATTAGAAGGGCACACGGATTCGCTTCCGATTAACAACAGCCGCTTCCAGAGTAACTGGGAGCTGTCTGCGGCACGTAGCATAGCGATGCTGCGGTTTCTGAACGAACAGTTTGACGTGGCAACGGAAAGGATGGCCATTGTGGGCTATGCGGATACCGAAGCTATCGATTCCAACGACACAGAGGCCGGCCGCGAGCGCAATCGCCGCGTGGATATCGTCATCGTGAGCAGCTACGGTATGCAGAGCGAACCTGCGCGAGGAAAGAAGGCTTCTTCAGACTCCAGTTCCACCCAATCAAAACAGAATTGAAATAAAAGATCTACTTTCTGCCGCGCCTCTGCGACAAGTGCAGTGTAAGCGGAAAACGCCAATAGGCAAAACCGAACAAACCAAAAGACAGGATTAAAAAATGATCTCCCTTCAAACCAACGTCGACTCTTTAAACGCTCAAACAAGCTTGAAAATGAATTCAACCTTCGAGAGCAAGACTATTCAGCAGTTAACTACCGGCTACCGTATCAACAGCAGCGGTGATGACGCAGCAGGACTTGCCGTTGCAAACTCCTACCGCAGCACGATTACCGAACTTACACAGGGTGTAAGCAACGGGAACGACGGTATCAGCCAGTTGCAGATTGTCGACGGCGGATTGAACAACATTTCCACCATCCTGGATCGTATGAAGACGCTGGCTTCCCAATCCGCATCCGGCACCTTCACTGGTAATCGCACGACTCTGAATCAGGAATATCAACAGTTGGTCACTGAAGTCACGCGTCAAGCGACGAACATCAACCTGAACACCGGCGGTTCCCTGAACAACCTCCTGAACGTTTACATCGGAGGCGGTGCGACCAGCTCGTCGGGTAACGTGTCGGTTGACCTGAGCGGAAGCAGCAGCGCCGTGGACGCGAACAGCCTCGGCATTTCGACGAGCAACGTTCTCGGCGGCGGCGTTTCGATCAGCGGTAACACGCTCCGCATGGATGCCCCGGGTGCAACGTTCCTCAGCGCTAACTCCCAATCGTTCACCTTCAACGTTTACACGAGTGCTGGCGCGACAACACAGACTGTCACGGTTGGCGGTTCTGGCGCCATGACTAAAGATCAGGTGCTGGACTCCCTAAACAGCAGCCTCAAGTCCATGGGCATCTCGGCAGGCCTCGATGGCAACGGTGAGCTTCAGTTCTCTGGTGCGGCGGCCTTCACCGTGAGCGCTGGCGCGCCCGGCGGTGCGCCGACGATATCGTTAGCGGTACAGGTACAGCGGACAACACCTCCAACTACGTCAAGAACGGACAGACCACGTACGCTGGCGTTGCGCAGACGTTGAGCTTCCAGACGTCGAACGGTTCAGCTTCGGTTGCGCTTCTTGCCGCCGATACGCTTGATTCGGCGATCGGAAAGATCAACGCACAGACGTCCAGCACTGGTGTGTACGCGGTAAAGAACTCGGCCGGCACGGGTATCTCGTTCCAGAGCGCAAACAGCTTCTCCGTTTATTCGAACGCTGCCTCCGGTGTGTTCGCAGCCGCCGGAAACAACGTGGCGACCGCTCCTACCGCTTCGACCAGCAACAACGCAAACGCGGCAATCACGGCTATCGACAACGCCATCAAGACATTGGGCCTGGTGCAAGGTAAAGTTGGCGCCGGTGAAAACAAGTTGCAGTATGCGATTACGCTTGCGCAGTCACAGATCTCGAGCTTCTCTTCTGCCGAGAGCCAGATCCGCGACGCAGACGTTGCCGCCCAGGCTGCCAATCTGACGAAGGCTCAAGTGCTACAGCAGACGTCCATCGCTGCCATGGCACAGGCCAACTCAGAGCCCCAGTCTGTTCTGAAGCTCCTCCAATAATAATTTTCTGAGCTTTTGTGTCCCGGGCCGTTACTTAAACGTGACGGCCCTTTCTTCGGGAGGTAAGTTTGGCTTCGACTACCAGTTCCACCAGTTCCACTAGCTTTACCGGTTCGAGTTCCTATTCTGCCGATCTGCAATCCGCTATCACGCGTGCGGTTAGCCTCGCCTCTTTGCCCCTTGAGGTGCTGCAGAATCAACAAAGCAGCCTGACCAACCAGCAGTCTGAGATTGGCACCATCACTTCCAAATTCTCTTCGCTTCAAACTGCTCTCGACAGTATAAACTCCGCCGTTGGAACCGGATCTTTCTCCGCTACCAGCAGCTCCACCAGCGTTGCTACGGCTTACGCCGGCACTGGCGTCCGGGTGGGCTCTTACAGTTTGAACGTGCTCAACACGGGATCGCACACCAACACCCTCAGCGCAGACGGCTTGACCACAGTGTCCGATCCGTCCTCGGGAAACATCAGCTCCGCTTCGGCGCTGACTCTTACCGTTGATGGTACGCAATATCAGATCCCGAACTCCGGGAGTCTGAATAGCCTTGCTGACGCCATCAATGGCAGCTCGGCTGGTGTGCAGGCGACTCTGGTAAACGTGGGTAGCTCTTCGACGCCTGATTACCGGCTTTCCATTCAGGGCAGCAAGTATGCCGCCACGTCTATCCAACTAGCAGATGGATCCACGAGCCTCCTGAATACGCTTACAACCGGCACCAACGTCAGCTATCAGGTGAATGGTCAAACGAATATTCTTTCCAGCGACTCACGCGCGCTGACGCTGTCGACCGGCTTGACCGTGAATGTACTGCAGGCCGGGTCGGCTGATATCAGTGTGTCCCAAGGCTCAACTCAGGCGGCCAACGCCCTTAGCGCCTTCGCAACTGCCTATAACAACATCGTTGATGAACTGGCAAAATCGCGCGGGCAGAACGGTGGTGCGTTGTCCGGGCAGAGCATCGTTTATACGCTCTCCTCAAGCCTTCACAATATGCTCGATACCGCGGCCCAGTCCGGGAATATCAGCTCTTTGAGCGATCTCGGGTTGAGCTTCGACGATAGCGGCCACCTGGATTTCGATTCGTCGGCATTCAACACGGCTACATCGTCGTCCTTATCCGACGTTCTTAGTTTCCTGGGAAGCGAATCCACGGGCGGATTTCTGAAGACAGCGGATGCGGCCCTGTCCGGAATCACGGATTCAACGACAGGTCTTCTCGCAACCACGAACTCTTCGCTTACCGACTCGCTGACTAATCTGGCAGGCAAGATCTCGGACAAGACCGATCAAATCAGCACTTTGCAGACAAATCTGACGGCCCAGATGAGCGCGGCCGACGCTACCATTGCGAGTCTGCAGCAGCAGGTCTCGTATTACACCGATCTGTTCACCACCATGAGGGCCAACAGTAACAGTGGAAACTAAAGATCTCGCGTCCCAAATAGAAGACGCTCTCGGTTCCGGGCAGTTCGAATTAGTGCAGTTTCTGTTCTCCCAGTACACTCGGCTGCTGGACGAGCAGCTTGACGACGCTCACTCTTCCTGTGAAGCGCAAATCATCTCGGATGCACTGCAGATGTTGAAGCGATGGTTGAGCATTGCTCGCGTTGTGCGCGCCCATATCTCCGAGGAGCTTCGACTGGCAACGTGTGAAAACCAGTACTCGCTCCAGGGCTCGGCGACTTCGATGCTCCAACTGGTAGGGTGATCTCCCTCCCGATCCCGCCCAAAAAAAGTCCGGCGCCTGAACGCCCGGGTAGCTGGAACAAAGATTTCCGAGATATGAGACGCGGACGACGCACCATTGTTTGTGCTGGATCCAGTCAGTCAGAATCTCGAGCAGTACATGACACTTTTGAGCACACGCCAAAAGGTAGTCGCGTCAAACATCGCCAACGCTGATACTCCCGGTTACAAAACACAGGACATCGATTTTCAGTCGGTACTCCAGTCGGCGGCCTCCGGTCTCTCAGCCACTCCGACCGAAGTGGCCGGTCTTCGGGTTAAGAACGACGGCAACAACGTCAGTCTCGACCGCGAATCCAGGCTTCTCTCCGAGAACGCCATGCGCTTCAGTATCGCTTCGAACCTGCTGAAATCACAGCTCAAGGTCGTGCGGTTAGCGATTGAGGGAGGAAGCAGCTCCTCATGAGTCTCCTGTCAAGTATCTCGGTCAGCGCCTCCGGCATGTCGGCAGAACGCGAGCGCGCCGAAGTGCTCGTTGAGAACATCGCCAACGCCGATACCACGCGTACTGCGGAGGGTGGCCCGTACCGCCGCCGCGACGTTGTCTTCCAGAGTGACTCCGTTTCTTCGCCCTTTTCGTCCGTCTTTCAGAGTCAAATCGATTCCCAATCGAAGGGCGTTTCGGTCAGCGACATCATTGTCGACAACTCTGAGCCGGAGAGGCGCTACATGCCAGGGCATCCTGACGCCGATCAAAACGGCTATGTCGCCATGCCGCGCGTCAATCCCGCCCAGGACATGGTCGACCTGCTAGGAGCGTCGCGCTCGTATCAGGCAAACGTATCGGCAATTTCCGCGGTGAAAGACATGATTCAGAAGTCGATTGATCTCTTCCGGTAGGTTCTGCCATGTCCATTTCGTCCATCGCTTCGCTCGCTTCCACTCTTACCTCCATCGCACCGGCCTCAGCCGCTGCCCCAGCTTCGAATGGAGGAGACTTCAGCAGCATCCTGAAATCGGCGATCAACCAGGTTGAGAACTCTCACGCCACTGCCGACACCACTATTCATAATTTCCTATCCGGAGAAGGCGGAGAAATTCACTCCACAATCCTGGCTACCCAGAAAGCGGAACTACAGTTCGAGCTCTTCATGCAGGCTCGAAACAAAGCTGTGTCGGCTTATCAGGAAATCATGAAGATGCAGGTTTGAAGGACGTTCGTTAACCGACTTAGATGGATCAACTGAAAAAGTTGTTCGGGTCCCTGTCCCGGCAGCAGCTCATTACAATCGCGGTTGTTGTCGTTCTGGTGGGTGCCGGTCTTGCCGGATTTCTCCACTGGAATAAGGAACGCGGATTCAAGCCGCTCTTTACGGGGATGTCGGCCGAAGACGCCGGCGCAATCGTTCAGAAGCTAAAAGAAAGCGGTACCGAGTTCCGTATAGCCGCCAACGGGGCTTCCGTTTTGGTTCCAGAGGCCAAGGTAGACGAACTCCGGCTCGAAATGTCCGGTGCGGGGCTTCCCAAAACCGGCCGGGTCGGATTCGAGCTGTTCGACAAGAGCAATCTCGGCATCACCGATTTCACAGAGCACGTAAATTACCGGCGAGCTCTCGAAGGCGAACTGGAACGCTCAATCAAGACGGTCAATTCCATCGAGCAGGCACGCGTTCATTTAACTTTTCCCAAAGAATCTGTTTTCCTCGACTTCCGTGAGCCCGCAAAGGCCAGCGTGCTGGTTAGTACGCGCCCGGGCGCCCATTTGAGCGGCCAGAATGTCCAGGCAATTTCGAATCTTGTAGCAAGCGCGGTTGAAGGTCTGGCGCCGGATGCGGTCTCGATTCTTGACATGCAGGGAAACCTGCTCAATCGCCCTCGCAAGCACTCCGCTGACGGGAACGAACCTTCGGAGGCTTCTCTCGATTACAAACATCAAATCGAAAAAGACCTGGTCGCGAAGGTGGAATCGACTCTCGAACCCTTACTTGGAGAAGGGCACTTCCGCGTTGGCGTTTCTGCGGATTGTGACTTCTCGACCAGCGAGCAAAGCGATGAGTTAGTTGATCCTAACAAGTCGGTCATGCTTACTTCGCAGAAGTCCGAAGATGTTTTGGGATCCGCGCCCCAGGCAACGGGTGTGCCCGGGACTCCTTCCAATCTTCCGCGGGCTGTTCCTCGCGGCACGGGAGGCGGTTCCAATTCGTCCCGTAGAACCGAAAGCACATCGTTCGAAACTTCCAAAACCATACGGCACGTCAAGACACCGCAAGGAGTTGTGAAGCGGATCTCTGCTTCCTTGTTGCTCGACCAGAATGTCCGTTGGGAAGGCAGCGGGAAAAATACGAAGCGGATCTTGACACCTCCTACACCCGAGAGACTGAAAGCGATCAACGATGTCGTTTCGGGGGTTCTAGGACTGCAAACCGAACGCGGTGATCGCCTGGTCATTGAAAGCCTGCCGTTTGAACAAACGTTACTGGCCGAGAACGCGCCGGTTCTGCAAACTCAAGACAACAAGCCGGTAGGTGCTCCCAAGGATCAGCTCAATAACCTGTTGCACGACAAGCGCATTCTGATAGGCGCTGGGGCCGGCGGAACCGTTCTGATTGCGGCGCTAGCGTTCCTGCTCCTTCGCGGCAAGAAGAAAAAGCAAGCCGATGCGGAAGCTCTTGTGCAAACGCAATTACAGGCTGCTCAAGGAGGAGAGGCTCTGAAACCAGCAGCATTGAAAGGGAAGGGCGCTGAACATGCATTGGCCGCCGCGTCCGACGCCGAAGGCGATGCGGAAGACATGGATTTCCCGAAGCTCCAATTGCCGGCAAAAAGCAAGAGATATGAGGAACTTCGAAGCCACATCAGGGACAGTGTTAGCAGAGAACCTCAACTCGCGGCGGACGTTCTGCGTGACTGGCTATCAGAAAGCAGATAGCCCGAGCTCGCTGCGGCACATAGTAGCGGACGCTTTTCCCGAAAGGCACGCCGGTTATTATGCGTTGTAGAGTCGCAGACCCGTCGCAGAAGGTCGAAGCCGTCCGGTGGCGACCCGGAGCTGGAAATCCCGCAGACGCATTTGCGTCTGACGCTCGAAGAGAGAACGGGCCGAGTGCGCAGGAAACTGCAGAACTTCAGGTTCGTCTCGAAGCGAGCGAGCAGCGCTTTCAAGCACAACTCGCTCAGGTCCGTAAGGAAGCTTTTGCAGAAGGCATGCGCCAGGCGCGCGAAGAAGCCGGTGCGCAAGTCAAATCGCTCCACGACAGTGTCGGACAGACGCTTGCATCTCTCGCGCAAACGAAGCGCAAGCTGAGGCAGGAGGGAGAAATTGAGCTCCTCAAGCTTTCGCTTGCAATTGCCCGGCGCATTCTCCACCGGGAAGTCTCCATCGACTCCGAGGCACTACACGGATTGGTTCATGCGGCCATGCAGAAGCTGCAGAACCGCGAAATCTCCCGGGTTCGCGTCAATCCGTCCGGTGTGGATGCTGTTCGATCAGCCCTCGAGAGGATCGGCGCAGCCCCAGCTATAGAGATCTCCTCAGATCCGAGTCTCAAGAGCGGAGACATCATCTTCGAAACACAATTTGGTGAATTGGACGCCTCCATCGACTCCCAACTTGCAGAAATTCAACGCGGCTTTGCCGACAGGCTCTCACTACGATGATCGCCGAAAACTTTCACACCAACTCTTACATCCAGCAACTCCCGCAATTTGACTTGCTCCGCTGGCGGGGAACGATCACGAACGTTACCGGACAGGTAATCGAATCGCAAGGGCCGGCTTCGAAGATCGGCGGTTTTTGCGAGATTCATACTTCTTCCGGCCGTATCATCCGGAGTCAGGTGATTGGATTCCGGAACAGCCGGATTGTCTCCATGCCGCTCGAAGAGATCGATGGTCTCGAGCCCGGTGACCCGATCTACGCGCGGTCGGACGATGCTCAACTGGCAGTCGGTCCCGGCTTGCTGGGACGGATTCTCGATGGTTTCGGCCGTCCGATGGATGGAGGTCCGCCCATCGAAGCGCAAGGCAAACGAGATTTGTATGCTGCTCCTCCCGGCCCGCTTGACCGCGAGCACATCAACAGCCAGCTCGTGACAGGCATCCGCGCGGTTGACGGAATGCTGCCCTGCGGATTGGGACAGAGAATTGGATTGTTCGGCGGCAGCGGAGTGGGTAAAAGTACCTTACTTGGTGCAATGTCGAGACAGAACTCGGCTGACGTGACCGTGATTGCATTGATCGGTGAGCGCAATCGAGAAGTCCGCGGCTTCCTGGAACACGAACTGGGTCCGGAAGGGCAGAAACGTTCCGTTGTAGTTGTTGCGACTTCCGACCGCCCCGCTCCGCTGCGCATTCGAGCGTGCTACGTTGCGCTTGCGGCTGCTGAATACTTTCGCGATCAAGGGGCGAATGTGCTCCTCGTCGTGGACTCCGTGACCCGCCTGGCGATGGCTCAACGGGAGATTGGCCTCGCGGCCGGTGAACCGCCGAGCCAAAAGGGCTACACACCGTCCGTTTTCAGCATGCTTCCCAAAATCTTTGAACGGGCCGGCTCGTTTCATCGAGGCACTATTACCGGGTTCTTCACCGTGCTTGTCGAAGGCGATGACTTCAACGAACCGATCGCCGATGCGGTGCGCGGCATCCTGGACGGTCACATCATCCTGTCCCGCCAACTCGGGGCGGCTGGCCACTATCCGGCAATTGATGTTCTTTCTTCCATTTCTCGCGTGGCCTCTGCCGTGGCCAGTCCCGAACACATGCATGCCTCGCGAAAGATACGCGAAGCACTGGCGTGCTACCAGAGTTCTGAAGATCTTATCCAGTTGGGCGCCTACGTAGCGGGTAGCAATCCGAAACTGGATCGAAGCATCCGGTCCCGGGAGAACGTTATGAACTTCCTCCGCCAGAACGCGAACGAGAAAACGAAGCTGGCCGATACGTTGACATCGTTGTCGTCTATTGCGGCCGCGGTTGCTCCATAGTTGGTAACCCTCAATGAAGAAATTTGAATTCCGGCTGGATTCGGCGCTTCGCTGGCGCGATACGCAACTCCAGGTGGAAAAGGCTAAGCTGAGCGCCCTGCTGGCGGACGAAGCCAGATTAAAGGACAGCCTGGAAAAACTAGGCAATGAGCGCCGTTCAGCCTTAGAGTGTTTGGCGAAAGAGCAATTGTTCGCCCTCGACCTCCGATCGTTGTCTTCCTATCTTGTTGGGGCTGAAGCGCGTGCCAATACTCTTCAGGACCAGATCCGGAAGCGCCATGGACTGGTGCTCGAGCAACGCGAGCGAGTGGTCCAGGCAGAGAGAAACGTGAAGCTCCTTCTCAAATTGCGGCAAAAGCGGCAACTCGAGTGGAAAGCGGGCTTCGAACGGGAGATCGAGGCAAACGCCGAAGAGTCCTGGCTGGCCGCAAACTTCCGCCCAGTAGCGTAACTGTCCAGGCTCGGTCAGCCAAACAGTTTCAAAGAGGAATTACTGTTCGCTCCCACCTACAGATAAGCGAAGTGACAGGATCTAACCCCATTGATTGCTGGAACCCGATGGCCCGCGAGGACGACGAAGCCGTTCCCTCTTGGCGCCGTTCGCTAATTGGACAGAGTCCCGCTATCCGGCAGCTTTGCGAAGTGATTCAGCTTGTTGCCGCTAAGCGCATTACCGTTCTGATCAGCGGGGAGACGGGTACGGGCAAAGAAGTAGTGGCCCGGGCGATCCACGCGGCCAGCAACCGCTCCTGTCAATCCATGGTCGCGGTGAACTGCACTGCACTTCCATCCAGCCTTGTCGAAAGCGAGCTCTTCGGACATGCCAAAGGCGCCTTCACTGGTGCACACAATGACCGCATGGGCCGTTTTGAACAGGCAAATCGCAGCACCATTTTCCTGGACGAGATAGGCGATCTGCCAATGGACGCGCAGGCAAAACTTCTGCGCGTGCTGCAAGAACAGGAATTCGAACGCAGTCGGCAGTTCGGAAACAGTACGAGTGGACGTCAGAGTTATTGCAGCATCGAATGTTGAACTCGACAGAGCGGTTGCGGAGCGGCGGTTTCGCGAGGATCTCTTTTATCGCCTGAACGTCGTACCCTTGCATATTCCGGCCTTGCGCGAGCGCCGCGAGGATATTCCACTTCTGCTCGAATGTTTTCTCGAGAAAACACGTACGAACGAGTCAGGAGCCCCTAAGAAGGTCAGCGATGAAGCATTGGACCTTCTCATGCGGCGGGATTGGCCCGGAAATGTGCGGCAATTGGAGCACACCGTTCAGATGGCATTTGTATTAAGCGGTGATCGCTACCTGCTTGGCCCACAAGATTTCATTTTCGGAGCGCGTCCGCAATCCGATCGGCACCCCATAGCTAATCCCGAGTCGCCCAGCATTAAGGTCGGGCCGGAAGGCCTGGACTTCGACTTGGCAGTGGGCAAATTTGAGCGTTCTTTGCTGAATCAGGCGCTGACTCTTTCCCGCGGAAATAAGGCTCGAGCTGCGGATCTGCTCCGCATCAAGCGAACAACGCTGCTAGCAAAGATGAAAGCATTCGACGAGCGCGAAACGGCTGATTGCGTCGTCAGGTAAGGGCGGCTCGATCGTCTCGTTGCGCCGCAGGTTCGCCTCATAAGCGAAGCGTCTATCCTGATAGCTTCGCGTGTTCAAAACGATTGCTCTTCGTCTCGTCTTAACGTCGGTCGTAATTTCATTTGTTGCTAACTGTCAAACGCCGGCCGCACAGGATTCGAGCAGCAAGCAACAAACTGTAGTGACCGGCACGTGGCAACCCGTACCGCTCGACGAATCTGATCGCTCGGTCGAATCCTACTCCCTTCCTCATTCTGCGTTGTTATTCGCAAGTCCCGAAGACGTCTTTTCGTTAGACTCATCGGTGCAGATTCAGGGCCGCGCTCCCAATGGAGTACAGGGCGACATCTCTATTCGCGGCGGCTCCTACGAGCAGACACTCGTGCTCCTGAACGGGATACGGCTGAGCGATGCGCAATCGGCTCACCACAATCTGGATCTCCCGGTGCCTCTCGACGCTATCAGCAACATTGAGGTGCTGCGCGGTTCGGGTTCTACACTCTACGGCTCCGACGCCGTGGCGGGCGTTGTGAACGTTGTGACAAGACCGGTTGATCCGGAGACTCCGATTGAGATGCGCCTGCGAGCCGGCTACGGCAGCTTCGGGACCGATGAAGAGAGCGGGTTCCTGGCGTTGAAGCGAGGCCGCATTTCCCAGCGTTTCTCATTCGAGCGCGAGCGCTCTCTTGGTTTCCGTGACGATCGCGATTACCGCAACTTTGCCCTCGCTTCCGAATCCTGGGTTCAGACGAAGCTCGGTCTCACGCGTGTCTTTTTGTCTTTGCTCGATCGGCCTTTTGGAGCGGATCAGTTCTATGGGAACTACAACTCATGGGAGCGTACGAAGACCTGGCTCGCAACGCTCCGGCAGGATCTCGGTTCGAAAACAGCGGTCTCGTTTGCTTACCGGCGCCATACCGACCTGTATGTGCTTCTTCGAAACGACCCGGCCTACTACACCAATCGGCATGAGGACGAAACCTGGGATCTGACTTTACGGCGTCACGACTCGATCTCGAAAAGTGCACAAATCTTCTATGGCGGCGAGGGCATAGCAGACGAAGTAAACAGCACGAATCTTGGTTTTCACTCGCGAAAACGCGGCGCGCTCTACGGAGATCTCGACGTGCGATCGTTTGGGCGGTTCTCGTTGAACGTCGGGCTGCGGCAGGAGTTCTACGGGGCGGCGCAGACGATCGCATTACCGTCCGTAAGCGGCGGCTTTTGGTTGTCATCCAAGGTGAAGCTTCGAGGCATCGGTCAGCCGGGCCTTCCGTCTTCCCAACTATACGGATCTCTACTATCATGATCCGGCAAATATTGGAAATCCGAACTTGCGGCCGGAGCGCGCGTGGAACTCCGAAGGCGGTATCGACTTTCATCTCGGGGATCACTGGCGGGGATCGGGTACCTTCTTCTCGCGGAACGAAAGGGACGATATCGACTACATACGCCTTAACTCCTCCGCTATCTGGCAGGCGACGAATTTCCAAAAGCTCACCTTCAATGGCTGGGAAGGGGCGCTTGCCTGGTCTCGCAACGGACAAAACGTGCAAGTCCAGTACACGGGGATTCACGGGATCCAGGCAGCGCTCGGCGGATATCAATCCAAGTACGCTTTCAATTTTCCGTCGCAGCAAGCTGTCCTAAGCTGGCAACGCACATCGATTCACGGCCTTCAGACGCGACTCCGCGTCGGCGTTACAAACCAGGAGCAGCGGCCTGCTTATGCGGCTTGTCGACGTGTACGCCGCCTACACACGATCGCCTTTCCATCCATACCTGCGCCTGACGAATCTCACGGACACCAACTATCAACCAGTGCTTGGCGTTGTAATGCCAGGGCGCGCGGTTCTCGCCGGAGTTGAGTGGTGCGTGCTCTGTCGTTCGAAACGCTAGACGGTTTTTACTTCGCGTTCATAACGAAGCTGTAAAGAGTGTCGCCCGCTCCGACTGTAAGATACTGAGATCCGTCGAGCTCGTAGGTGATCGGCGCGTTGGTCATGGAGGCACCCAGGTTTGCGTGCCAAAGCGGTTCGCCGGTGGTGGCATTCAGCGCAACCAGGTTGTTCGACGGATCGCCCGCAAACAGTAAGTTGCCGGCCGTGCTGAGAAGCCCCGAACGTCCCCCGGTTCCTTCCCACTTATGACTCCAGCGAATCTTACCCGTTTTGTAATCGATGGCCTGCAACATGGCTTCGGCCCATCCGCCACGATCGTTTCCGCCCCAGCCCTCCGGCTTCTCGCTCTCATCGTAGATGTAGTATTCGCTGAAGGCGCGGCTTGCGTTGACATAGAAGAGTCCGGTTGCGGGACTGAAACTCGGAGGAGGCCAGTTCACGGCGCCACCTTGGTTTGGCGACACAAGAGCACCATCCGTCTGCGGCTGTTTTGCCGGATTGGGGATCGGCTGGCCCTTCGCATCCACACCTTTCGCCCAGTTGGTTTTCACGAACTCGCTCGTCACCAGATTCTTTCCATTCGTGCGATCAAGCACAAAGAAGAACCCGTTGCGGCTCGCCTGCGCCAGCATCTTTCTCGGCTTCCCGTCGAAGTCGCCGTCGAACAACACTGGCGTTTGCACAGCGTCCCAATCGTGCGTGTCGTGAGGCGAGGGCTGGAAATGCCAGACACGTTTCCCGGTATCCAGATTGAGAGCCACGATCGACTCGGTATAGAGATTGTCTCCAAGCCGGCCCTTCCCCGCTATGACCGGTTGCGGATTGCCCGTTCCCACATAGAGCATGTTCAGATCGGGATCGTACGTGCTCGGGACCCAGGTCATGCCGCCGCCATGCGCCATCGCATCGGCGTTGGGCCAGGTCTCTGACCCAGGTTCTCCGGGCTTCGGTACGACGGAGAAGTGCCATTGGAGTTCACCAGTTTCCGGGTTGCGCGATTCCAGGTAGCCGGGAATGTCCAGATCGTCACCGCTTACCCCGACGATGACGTGATTCTTAATCACGATGGGAGCGACACTGGCGTAATACATCTGGTCAAGATCACAAACTTGCTGATGCCAACGCTCCGTACCGTCCTTCGTGTTCAGAGCCACGAGATGGCAATCGGGTGTTTCGAAATACAGCCAGTTTCCGTAGACTCCGACGCCCCGATTGCCTAAGTGGATGCCCCCTTTCGAAGACCATGCGTAATGCCACAGTTGCTTGCCCGTTCTTGCATCGACAGCCCAGACGTGATCTGGAAGGGTGAAATAGAGAACCCCGTTGATGAGCAACGGAGTGCAGTTAAGGGATCCGCCCATACGGCTGTTGCCCGGGTCCAAATGATAGACCCACGCAAGGCTGAGCGAACCGATGTTGCCCGTATTGATCTTCGAAAGCGTGCTGAAACGCCGGCCCGAATAATCTCCGTTATAAGTAGGCCAACTGTCGGTGGGCGGCTGGCCCAGCTTCCCCGGGTTCAACCCTTGTGAGAACACGTTCAGGGCGGCCGATACCAGAATGCCGAGCGCTACTGTATGCTGCCATTTCATTTCAGGGTCTCCAGATAGGCAACAATGTCGTGAATGTCTTTGTCCGTATATAGATCAAGCAATTCGATGTGCGCTGAGTAAGGATCGTGCCTTTCGATCTTTACTTCCGGAGTTCTTTTCCACGAATGATATTCGCCGGAACTGTCCCGTAGCGACACGTTGAAATCGTCAATCTTGTCGAGTACGCCTGAAACGGAGCCGCTTCGATCTGTAACAGTGACGGTAACTGGCTTCGCCGACGACATTTGCCCGCGGGTGAAGCTGGCTGTACGGGGAAACAGAAAACGCTGCTGCAACGTCGGTGCGTCGTACTTCGAGGCGATACCCGCCAGATCGCCAGTGGGTGAGTGACAGGTGTTGCATTTGCCAGGGCCGTTGAAGTAAGCCTGGCCTGCTTTTGCGTCGCCCGTAAGTACATTCAGTACCTTCGAAAACGGTCCGCTGCGCAGAGTGTCGTTGACCTGCTCATGGAGAAAGTTTGCCAGGTCGCTCACTTGCTGGGGAGTGAAGCTCGAGCTTGCAACACCACTTTGCGTCGGGTGCCCTTTCTGGAGAAAGGGACCTATCGTATCGGCGTAGCGATCATGGAGAACGGTGGAAGAGCGCACAAGATCGGTGCCGTCGCCCTGGCCCCTTGCTCTCGGGCCATGGCAGGTGATGCACTGGGCTATGTAGATCGATTTGCCTCGCTCGGCAGCTTGGGCATCCACAACATGTTTGTCATCGGGACCAAGCGTAAGTCCGCCGCCGGTTCTTTTCGGCGCAGCCGCGCCCGTCGCCGCCTGTTTCGGACCCAGATTGGTGGCAAGGTAATCCAAAACCTGCGCAAAGTCGGCCGACGTGCCTTTCGCTCCTTTGGCCACCATATTGGCGATAACTTCGCTCCATTCTTCGCGCGAAGAGCTTCGCCCAAGGACCATGGCTGCGGTGTGGCACGTCCCACAAATCTTCTGTACGGTTTCCTTGCCGGGGGCATCCGGCAAATCGCGGGGCGCACCCGCTCTGGGCGGAGGCGACGGAGGGTTGTTCTGCCCCTCTACTGGTGTCACCAGCGCCAGCAACAGGGCGGCACAGAACCATTCTGCGGTCATCACTTCGCCTAGTGTTTCATACGCTTCGCGGGACCGTCATGGACGCTGCGTCCATAGAAAAACTACTAGGTGTTGCCGTTCGTGCCGCCTGGATCTAGGAAGAAAGGCATGTCACGTGCAATTGCGCTGCTGAAAGAGTCGTATAACAAGTGGAGCGAGCACCAGGCGCCGAGACTAGGCGCTGCGGTCGCCTTTTACAGCGTGCTGTCCTTCGCGCCTTTGCTGGTCCTGATTACTGCGGTGATTGCGATCGTATTCGGCCAGGAGAGCGCGCAGCACGAGCTTGTTCATGTAGCGAGGCAGTGGATTGGCGACAAGGGTGCAGAGACCGTTCAATCCCTGTTGAAGAACGCGCAGAAGCCTTCTTCGGGTATCATCGCTACGGTAATAGCGTTCGCTACTCTGCTTTTCGGAGCGTCGGGAGTTTTCGGGGAGCTGCATGACGCGCTGAATGTCATCTGGGAAGTTCCGCCGAAAACCGACGCGGGAGTCTTCACGCTCATCAAAGACAAGCTGTTTTCGTTCGGGATGGTGTTGTCAGTGGGTTTTCTCCTGCTGATATCGCTCGTTCTGAGTGCCGCCCTGGCGTACATCGGCCGCTACTTCGGTGATCTTGTTCCGCTGCCTCCTCCCGTTCTTGAGGCAGTGAATTTCCTGGTATCTTTCGTGGTCATCACGGCCTTGTTTGCTCTCATGTTCAAGTACGTTCCTAATGCCGAAGTCTCCTGGCGGAACGTGGGAGTGGGTGCCCTCGGAACCGCGCTCCTTTTCACGGTAGGTAAGTTTCTCCTGGGCATGTATCTGGGGAAAGCAAGCGTTGGATCTCCTTACGGTGCGGCCGGGTCATTGGTTGCCGTGGTGGTGTGGATTTATTACTCTGCGCAAATTTTCTTTTTTGGCGCTGAATTCACCCACGCCTACGCGGGAGCCCACGCGTTCAAGGTGAAAGAACCACCGCAACAGGTACGGCCCGCCTCGGCACCTGAGCCGGAAAAGCAAACGTCCGCCGCTGCCCGTGTCAGCAGTCCTCCCCCCACGGATTTGCCGGTTACACCAGTTCCGAAAGGCCCCGCTCCGCAAGCAAGCAAACCGGTCCATGTGATCGCGGAGGAAGTAATCCGGCACCGGCAAGAACCCGTCACTTCGCAAATGCCTCGGCTCTCAGCTACACAACCGAAGCCAAAGCCTCAACTTCTGATGGCCGTCGGATTGGGGTTCCTGTTGGGACGGGCTTTCGACTATGTGAATGCGAAAGGTGATCACCGCAACGGTACAGGGCAAGCGGGACATCCGGACCTCTTTGAATGAACGCTCCACTTCCATCTTTCGAACCGGATGAAGTAGAACTTCTGGTGAGCGCCGTAGAGAAAGCGCTAGAGCATCTTAAAGCGGCAAGCGAGCACCTGGGCGGCCACGATCCAGAGTTGCTCGAATACGGCCGCCGTTACGCAATCATTCTCCAGAAGCTCAAGGCTGTGGCAAGCGTATAGATTTAGCGGACACGCAACGCTCAACGCCGCAGGAAGAAGAACAGAAGTAGCAACAGAAGTATGAGTCCAAGACCGCCCGGCCAGATAAACCAACCGCCGCTGCTGCTATAACCACCAACCGCAATGCAGGCAGATTGAGTCATCGCGAGCAAAGGTACAAGAACTATCGCCGTTCGTTTCATCAGAGTGATGACGCGTTCGAGTAAGCATTTCGATCATGCGCTTAATCGGCAGTGGCCAAAAACTTTCGAAAACGCTCTATCTCCGCTTCGAACTCTTGCCGGAAAGCCTTCTCTGCCGGTCTGGCTTTTGAGAAGCCTTCCTGAACACTTAGCGCTCCCTTGTGATCTCGGGAGATTGTGACCCATCCGATCACATCATCGCGCCACAGCATAGGCATGGCGTAGTAACCCAACTTGCGCTTCGAAACCGGCGTGTATGCCTCGAACCGGTATGCCCAATTCCAGAAGTGTTCAAATCGGCGCCGGTCCCACACCAAGGGATCGAAAGGAGCAAGGATCCGAACTAACGGCGGTGGCGTCCTTCGCACCAGAGGTCCGTCCGGCCAGAGATAGCGCAAGCCCTCGACTTCGGTACTCGCCAGTTCGCCTGATTTGATCAGCCCGCTAAGGACCGAATGTCTTCCTTCAAGTGCGGGTGCCGCATGAGCGAGATGTTGAAGAGCCGCGCGCAGACTTCGCTCGGGCACTGGCGCCAGGATCCTGGCTATTAAGAGAACAAGCTGCTTCAATCTCTCTGCCGGATCCGCCACGGCGGAACTGCCGGTTGTTCCGGGCAGAACCTGGTAAATACGAATGCCGTTTTCCCGGCCGGATACCCGCAGCAATCCGCGGTAATGCAGAGAATGCAGGATGCGGGTCGTCGCTTTCGAATACCCACCCCAGGCATTTACCTCACGCGCCCTGCCGAGATGCTCTTCGAGCTCACGAGGATGCAAATGCTGCTTTAGCGAAACCAGTTCGAGGACACGCTTTTCCCCGGAAGTGAGCCTGGTATCCATGCGCGGATGCAGCAACCGCCAGGTGGATTGCGGCATAAAGCCATACGCATACAAGAAGTCTTCCTCGATGCCGAGCTTCGGATACCTGGCCTCAAGATCGCCCGCGCGATAGTTCTTGACGCGATGACGGAGAATCAGGTCCTGTGCGCGGGCTGGAGATCGAATTGGATCTGCCTGCACAAAGCCCAGCCGCTCGATCGCCTTCTTCAGCGTGGTTGGGGGAAATAGCGAGTTCCCCAACGCGTGGCGCCGGAGAGCATCGACTGTTGTTGTGAATTTTTTCACGCCGGGAGGTTGGATGAGTGAAACCCGATCTCAGGTTAGCTTCTTACCGGCGTATTAGACTGACGGGCATGCAGAGATTTCTTCTCGGGGTCAGCCTTCTGACTTCGCTTGCGCTAGGTACTGCCGCCCAGAGCGCAACAAATCCTTTCCTCGGCCGGTGGGATTTCGATGTGCAAACCTCCTCCGGTGCCAAAGCGAACTGGCTTGGCGTTTCAGACAAGAGCGGAAAGGTCGAGGTCTGGTTCCAACCGACGGGCGGAAATGTACACGAAGTGACGGACGCTCACATGGATGGAAATCATCTGTCGTTCACGGCTGCTCCAGCAACGGCTAAGAAACCCGCGATGACTTGGGAATTAACTGCGGCGAGCGGCAAGTTGACCGGCGTCCAGAAACAAGGCTCGGAGACGATTTCCTTGACGGGTGTCCGCGCGCCGGAACTCAAGCGTAACCCGCCTAAGGCTTGGGGCGCGCCACAAGCTCTCTTTAACGGGAAGAATCTGGATGGATGGGAGCCAATCGGCGATACCGCACACAACCATTGGGTGGTGAAAGACGGTGTCCTGGTGAATGAAGCGCACGGTGCGAATCTGAAATCAACGCGGTCGTTTGAGGACTTCAAAGTGCATTTTGAAGTGAATTGCCCGGACGAAGCTAACAGCGGATTTTATCTTCGAGGGCGGTACGAGATGCAGTTGGCGTATGAGCCGCAAAAGACCGAGCCGAAAGAGCGATCTATGGGTGCTATCTACGGCCGCATTCCACCCGAGAAGGAACTCCCTCCCACTCCGAATAAATGGGAGTCGTTCGACATCACGTTGGTGGGGCGGACCGTCACGATTGTTCGCAATGGGACGACGATTGTGAATGCGAAAGAGATTGAAGGCATCACGGGCGGTGCGCTTGATGCTGATGAAGGGAAACCGGGACCGTTCTATATTCAGGGCGATCACACGGGCGGACTGAAATTCCGCAATATCACGGTCGCCGAGCCGAAGAAGTAACGCATTGACCATCGGTCTGCTTTCCGATACGCACGGCTTTCTCGACGAGGCTTTGCTGGAGCACTTCAAAGATTGCGACGAACTGTGGCACGCGGGCGACGTGGGATCGGGCGAGGGTGGACCGTGCGCGCTGTTGGATCGCCTGAGGAGCTTGAAGCCGGTGCGCGCTGTCTACGGCAATATCGACGGCGCCGAGATTCGCGCTGATCTGCCGGCCAGCCTCGCTTGGGAGTGTGACGGCGTTCGCGTCTACATGACCCACATCGGCGGGTATCCAGGCAACTACGACCGGCGAGCGAAGGCGGAACTGGTTCGCGAAAAGCCGGATCTGTTCATCTGCGGCCATTCACACATCCTGCGCGTGATGCGCGATCCCAATCTGAATCTGCTGCATATGAACCCGGGTGCCTGCGGCCACAACGGCTGGCATAAGATACGGACCGCATTACGCTTTCGCATCGATAAAGGAAAGATCGGGGACGCTGTGGCGATTGAACTCGGGCAGAGAGGCCGTTCCCGATAGCAGTTCGCACCTAAACAGCAGAAACAATGGATCGCCGAAACTTCGTTCGAACAGGCACCTGCCTCAGCGCAGGCCTCATAGCCAACGTACGTCCGTCCTACGCCGCCGATGCCCGCATCGAGGTTGATCTGCCGGAAAACAGCCCCGAGATCAGCCGTCACCTATACGGTCAGTTTATTGAGCATCTTGGAGGTGTGATCTACGACGGTATCTGGGTTGGTCAGGACTCGAAAATTGAAAACGTAGGCGGGATTCGCAAGCGCTTCGTCGACGACATGAAGCGCATTGGTGCTCCCAATTTTCGTTGGCCGGGCGGATGCTTCGCGGATGGATACCACTGGCGGGACGGTATCGGCAATCGTGCCACGCGGCCGCGCACCTACAACTATTGGCAGGCGCAGATGCCGAAGGGACTGGACGAAACGGAGACCAACCAGTTCGGGATTCACGAATTTATCCGGCTCTGCCGGCTCACCGGAGCCGAGCCTTACCTCGCCGCCAACATGGCCTCGGGTTCGCCGCAAGAGTTTCACGACTGGGTTTTATATTGCAATGCTCCGGAAGGCACCGTTACGGGCGCAAGGGAGCGCGGGACGAACGGAGACCGGAAACCGTTCGGAGTGCGCTGGTGGGGCGTAGGTAACGAATCCTGGGGTTGTGGCGGAGACATGACGCCGGGAGAATACGCAACCCTCTACAGAAGATTCGTCACACAATTTCCCGCCTACGACCCGGCACCGTTTCTGGTGGCTGTCGGCCCACGAGGGCACTCCAAAGATCTGGACCTGGGTTGGACCGAGGGCTTTTGGGCCGCAATGGGCGATGGGCACCGCTCGCGAGTGGACGGCCTTTCTGTTCATTACTACTCGGATTTCCGGAACACAACCGAGCGTGTCGCTTCTTTCGACGCAAGCGGCTGGTACGACGTCATTCACAAAGGGTTCGCCACCGAAGATGTGATTGAAAAGCATTGGGCGGTCATGGGCAAGTACGATCGGAAGCACCATACCAAATTCGTCATTGACGAGTGGGGCGTCTGGTACAAGCCCGGCGAGGAGATTACGCCAGCTTATCTGCTCAGCCAGCCGCTTACGCTTCGCGATGCGGTGCATACGGCCGTGACGTTCGACATCTTCAACCGGCATGCAGACAAGATTGCGATGGCGAACGTAGCCCAGACGATCAATTGCATTCATTCGCTGTTTCTTGCGCAGGGCGATCGTTACACGCGTACGCCCATCTATTACGTATTTGAGATGTACCGGAACCATATGGGAGCACGGTTTGCGCCCATCCACCTGCAAGTAGCAGATCTCTCCGTGCCGTCACGCGCGGGTACGGTGAAGATCCCTGGTCTCTCCGGTTCAGCGTCCGTGAAAGGCAAAACGCTTAGCGTCACGTTGACAAATTCGTCCTTAGATTCGCCGGTGGCGGCGAGCCTGGGACTGAGGGCAAACAGTATCACGGAAGCGCGTGGGACCATTCTCACCCACGAAGAGATGACCGCCGGAAACACGTTCGCGCATCCAGACAATGTCAGGCCGAAACCATATCCGGTTGCCGTCCAGGGCAGGAGAGTACAGGTTTCGATTCCGCAGCACGCGATCGTATTGCTCGAGTTACAGATCGCCTAGGCTGAATCATTCACCGGTTCGGTGGGGACTGCGACGAAACGGTAGCCCATCCCTCGGACTGTCAGAAGGTGGCGCGGGCTGGTGGGGTCGTCCTCGATATAACGGCGCAGCCGCACGATGAAGTTATCGATCGGGCGGGTGTCGATGTTCTCCTGTACGCCCCATACATTTTCGAGCATTGCTTTGCGGGATACCGGCTTGCCCTCGTGCTCGATCAGGTAGCGGAGAACGTTCGCTTCCATCATGGTTAGATTGAGGGTCTGGTCGCGTACCCGCAATTCCAGAGTGTCGAAGTCGAATGACTTATCGCGTTTTTCTCCGAAGCAAAAGTTTTTGCTTTCCGGTTTCGCAGGCGCGGTCGTGTTGTTGGGCGCGCTCTGCTCCCAGTTGCGGCGACGCAGAAGCCCGCGGATTCGGGCAATCAGAATCGCAAGCTCGAACGGCTTTGTCAGGTAATCGTCTGCCCCAGCGGCGAACCCCCGCAATACGTCTTCGGCACGCCCGCGAGCAGTCAACATCAGGGTGGGAACGTATTGGCCTGCGTGTCGAATCTCGGAGATGACGGTAAAGCCGTCCGTGCCGGGAAGCATGACATCCAGCACGACGAGGTCAATCGCGTTCGGGTTAAGCAGATGGTCTAGCGCTTTCTCTCCGCTCTCGACCACCAGTACCTGGTAGCCTTCCGCCTCGAGATTAAAACGCAGTCCATTCGCCAGATGCGCTTCGTCCTCGACGACCAGGATGAGACTCATTGGACCAGTGGGAGCTGGAGGGAGAACGTGCTCCCTAGACCAGCGCCCTCGCTTTCAGCCCATGCGCGGCCCCCGTGCCGTTTTGCAACAGACCTGACGATGTAAAGCCCGAGCCCCGTTCCGGTGACACGGACCGATTTCGATTCCGCAATACGGTAGAAGCGTTTGAAAATGCGCTTCAACTCGCCTTTCGGAATGCCGATGCCACGATCGCGGACCGCCAACACCGCATACCGGCCTTCGGTTTCGGAGAGCTCCGCTGCGATGTTCACATTCGCCCCCGAATACTTGACCGCATTGTCGATCAGATTGAAAACGGCCGCTCTCAGCTCCTCAACATCGCCCAGGACCGTCAGGTTTGGGGGCGCCTTACAGCGCAATGCTTCGCGAGAGAGTCCGTGAAGCGTACGGGCACGAACCACGCATTCTTCAAGCAGCCCGCTAAGATCGACCGGAGACGAATTCACGAGGCGGTTCGAAGGTCCGACTCGTCCTGTACGCAATACCTGTTCGATCGTCGACAGCAGCCGATCGCTGTCCTCGAGCATGATCCGGTAAAACTCAGCCCGCTTTTGCTCTTCCACCGGGCGGCTCAGCAGAGTCTCCAGGTAAAGCCGGATGGACGCAACAGGTGTCTTGAGTTCGTGGGTTACCGCATTGATGAACGCGTCATGCTGCTCATTCCGGCGGATTTCCCGGACAAGAAAAATGGTGTTCAGAACAACTCCGCCAATGATAAAGGCGAGCAGCAGAATCCCGAAGAAGAGAAGGATTCCGGCTCGCCAATCCAGTAAAACCCAGCCGACGTAAAGAAGGAGTGTGAATACAATGAGGCCGACGCCGAGAGCGATGAAAAACGCAATCGATTTTCTGCGGCCCGCAACTACCATCTCTTTCCGATTATCAACTGCTCCTGCTCGAGCAGCGCATCGGAACTAAGCTGCTTTGCGTTGTTGCTGCTCGGTGGGGATCTTTGCCACCTGAATCGACTTTGCAATTCCAAGGGCCTTGAGAACCTTCAGTTGCAGCCAGGAAGGATCGAATTCGTACCAGGCAAGACCATGGCGCGCGGAACTGGGATTAGCGTGGTGATTATTATGCCAACCTTCTCCAAACGTGAGAAGCGCGACCCACCAATTGTTCCGGGAGTCATCTCGAGTAATAAACCGTCTGGATCCCCACATGTGGGTAGCCGAATTCACCAGCCAGGTAGCATGAAGTCCGACAACAACACGAACGCAAGTGCCCCAGAGAAAGAGAGACCAGCCTCCAACGGCGAAGAGAATGGCACTGGTTACTACGAGTGGAACCCAATGATAGTTGTTCAACAGGATGTAAAACCGGTCCTTTGCGAGGTCCGGCGCGTACTTCGTCATGAGCCGCGTGTTGTACTGAGCGGACTCGCCGAACAACAGCCATCCCGCATGAGCCCACCAGGCCCCATCGCGCGGCGAATGTGGGTCGCCTTCATGATCGGAGAGTTGATGGTGGAGACGATGAGTCGCCACCCAGGAGATTGGACCGCCTTCGAGCGTCATCGCTCCACAAAAGGCGAGGAAATATTCGAGGGGCTTAGCAATCTTGTAGGAACGGTGGGTATGCAGGCGGTGGTAACCCAGGCTGATACCAAGACCGATCGACAACCAATAAAGAAACGCAGCCACCAGGACAGAACGCCAGGTTGTAAAAAACAGCGCTGCAATCGCACCGGTGTGCAGAAATGCCAACGCTATCGAGGTCGCCCAATTGACCGGCTGACCATCATAAATACTCGGGATTCGAATGTGCTTCGGAGCCTTCTCCATGCTTATACATTCTGAAAGTAGCAAGAAAAGGTGATTTGGATTGTAAGACTTGTGTAAGATCTGCGCCCCGGGGACGCCCTAGCGGTCCGGTTTCATTCGCGCTTGCAAAAATTTAACCCCGTCGAACGCAATTGCTCCCGAGGTCGGCGCCAGATCTCTCCAGATAGAAGCCGCAGACGAGAGAGCACCTAGGGAGAAACCAAAGCCTTCTATCGTAAGCCACCCATCATAGTGAAGGTCATGCAAGGTGCTGAAGACGGAATTCCAATCGACATGACCCGTTCCCGGGATGCCGCGGTCGTTTTCGCACGTATGCACGTGGCGCAGATAGGGGCCGCTCTGCCGGAGCGCTTCGCCTACATGTTTCTCCTCGATGTTGGCGTGGTAGGTATCGAAGAGCATGCCGATTTTAGGATGGTTGATCTGTTCGCAGAGCGCGACTGTATCGGCGGCGGTGTTGAGGAAATACGTCTCGTAACGATTTAACGGCTCAATCGCTATCGTCACGTCATAGTCGCTCAGGGTAGAGCCTAATTCCGTGAAGCACTCCACAGCCCATCGCCACTCGTCAGGCGTCCTGCGCCTGCCGGCGAAGTGCCCGACAGGCGAATACAAGGGACCACACAGAATCTTCCCGCCCATCTCAGCAACCGTGCGGACCGTGTCGATCCAATATTGCTTCGACCTGGCCCGTACGGCGCTATCGTCGCTAATCGTATTGAAACCCGGCGGGAGGATAGTACAGAACGTACACTCGAGCCCAATCTGCTCGAGCGCTTGCCGGATTTCGACATTGGGCCGGGGATTCGGAGTGAACAGCGGAAACTCCATCCCGTCAAATCCGGCCTCTTTGATCGGTCCGAAGAGCTTGACGTGGCTCGAGTCAAACCCTTCCGACCAGATCAGTGTATTGACGCCAAGTTTCATGGTCCGTTAAGTCAGAACATCAGCTTAACAGTGAAACCGGCGTGGCTTAGCGGATATTGATCTGCAGAACAGAGTCCGAGTGATTGTGGCGCCAGTTCCAGTAATCCTGCCGATCACGTTCTGAGGCGCGGTCCCAATCGACGTAGTTGTGATGTTTCTGCTGCCAATAGATCCGCCACGCGCGATCTTCGTGTTCGTCGAAGTCGTGGTAGTCCTTATGGTGCTTGTCGTAGACATGATGGCGGTTATCCTGATGTTCGTCATGATGATCGCGATCCTGTGCGAACAGATTGGTTGACAGGAGCAACGCTCCGCTCATCGGCAATATCAGAAGTAGCTTTCTCATAATTCGACTCTCCATTTGTTTAGATCCTTTACCCTGTGGGTAGTTACAGCACGTAAAATTAAGATCCTGCAATGCATTCTGAACTGGTACGTTGGATCTCACAGTACCCGTCTCACCTGATTTAATACAGGAATGCCTTCCATCAGCCGTCGCAGTTTCGGCCTCGCTCTTACGGGCTCGCTTGCCGGCAGCCGTTTTCTGGAAGCCGGCGGATACCTGCAGGAAAAAGGCAGCCGGTTCAAGATCACTGATCTCGAGCTGAGCGAACTCGAGGGGCATTACGAGGGTGAGTCAGGCGTCAATCGCCAGCCGCAAGTGAATCCCCTTGATGTGTATGACAACTTGCGGCCGGCGCCGTATGGGGACAAGCCCGGCGGGACAAAGAAGCTTCCTTACAAAGCGATTTACCTGCGAATCAAGACGAACGGGGACCTCTTCGGACTGTATGGTCCGTTCGAAAAGGAAGCCGCCATTGTGGTCGGCGAACAATTGCGGGGGTTCCTGATTGGCAAAGATCCGCTAGCCGGCGAGACTTTGTGGGACCAGATGTATCGCTCGAATCGCCATTCGCGTGAAGGCATTTTCCTGATGGCGATCAGCGCTGTTGATAATACGCTTTGGGATTTGCGCGGGCGCTACTACGGCGTTCCTGTGTATCGATTGTTAGGCGGCCCGACAAGACAGACGGTGGAGTGCTACGCGAGCTGCCTTGGCTTTTCACTGGAGCCCGACGCAGTTCGAACCCGCTGTCGAGCACTGCAGGCCGAAGGTTACCGCTATCAGAAGTGGTTCATGGCTTACGGGCCTGGATCCGGTCCCGAAGGCATGCAGAAGAATGTGCAATTGGTTCAGATCTTGCGGGAGACTCTGGGCGACAGTACCGAGTTGATGTTCGACGCCTATAGCGGCTGGGATTCGAGCTACGCTCTCGAATGGGCGCACCAGGTCGAGAAGTACCGGCCGCGCTGGATCGAGGAGGCGACGCATCCCGAGAAGATCGATGGATTCGTCCGGTTGCGGCAAGGCACAACCATCCCCGTTGCCTCGGGAGAGCATTTCTATGGACGATGGGAGGTGGAACGGTACTTACAGGCCGGGGCAATCTCGGTCGTGCAGTCGGATCCCGAATGGTGCGGCGGGATTTCGGAACTGCTCAGGGTCGGAACAGTGGCGTCCCTTCACGACGTTCCCGTGATTCCGCATGGGCATAGTCTCCACGCGGCGATGCATCTGATCGCCAGTCAATCACCTATGACGTTCCCCCTGGCCGAATACCTCATCAACAAAATGCGTACGTATTATCACTTTGAGAAGAATCCGCCGAAACCGGTCAACGCACGGCTTAAGCTGCCCGAGGGTCCAGGGTTCGGTATCGAGCTGGATGAGGCAAAGATCGAGAAGCAAACGGTGCTGAAGCTTGCTTAGCGTGTTTGGGCGGCGCATTGTCGAACGGAGGAGCCTGGCAACGGCATGAAACAACTTCGAAAGAGAACCGGCATCTGGATACTGGCTGTCATCGCCGCGTCAGGCTCGGTGGCTTTGGCCCAGCAGCGAGGTTCCGCCTTGTCCGCAGACGTGGTGGCGCGGCGTAATGCGCTCGAGAAAGAACTGGAAGCTGTGGCCGTCATCGATCGTAAGGTCATGGTCGCGATGAGCGATGGAAAGCGGATGGCGACCGACATATACCGGCCCAAAGACGAATCAAAGAAGTACCCGATCATCTTCGTGCGCACGCCCTATAACTTCAATTACTGGGATGTGCAGAATGGCGTTCCGCGTGATATGTCGGCTGAACTCGATGCCGTGAAGCGAGGGTATGCCTATGTCGAGATGAATGAACGCGGTCACTTCTTTTCCGAGGGGAACTACGACATCTTGGGGGCGCCTTTGTCCGACGGATCAGACGCTATCACGTGGATGTCTTCTCAGGCCTGGTCGAACGGCAAAGTGGGCACGATCGGATGTTCGTCGACGGCGGAATGGCAGATGGGTGTGGCCGCACTCGGCAATCCTGCATTCACCACGATGATCCCGCAAGGGTTCGGGGCCGGCGTGGGCCGTGTCGCTCCTTACTACGAGCAGGGAAATTGGTATCGCGGCGGCGCTGTCCAGATGCTGTTTATTGCCTGGCTCTATGGTGAACAGAACCAGGTGAGACCGATGTTTTCGCCGAATACGTCGCAACAGGATCTGATCCGGGTCTCGAAATCCTTCGACCTTGCCCAGCAACAGCCGCCGGTCGATTGGGCCAAGGCACTCCGCCATCTTCCGGAGATGGACATCATCAAGGCGGTGAACGGGCCCAAGGGTATTTTTGCCGACCCCATGCCGGTGCCAACCGAAGGCGCCATGATTACACGAAGTCCGAATAATCCGGCCTGGTATCGAGGCGGCCTGTGGCACGATGATAAGCCGATCAATATTCCCGGCCTGTGGTTTATGTCCTGGTACGACGTTTCAATCGGACCGAATCTGGCCGCCTACAACTTCGTTCGGAAGACTGCCAGGCCGGACATCGCCAACCAGCAGTATGCGGTAATCGCTCCCACCCTGCACTGCAGCTATAAGCGCGCTTCGGAACACACATTTGTGGGCGAGCGCGACATGGGCGATGCGCGTCTGGATTACGACGCACTCACCTACGGCTGGTTCGATCACTTTCTAAAGGGTGACGACAACCAGATCCTCGAGAAAACGCCCAAAGTGCGTTACTACACAATGGGCCTGAATAAGTGGCAAACTTCGAATACGTGGCCGCCCGAGGGCGCTCAACCGATGACCTTTTATCTCTCGAGCGGTGGTAAAGCGAATACCGTTTACGGCGACGGCACATTAGCGGCTTAGCACCACTGGGACGGACAAACCGGACAGCTTCGTTTACGACCCCATGAATCCGGTTCCGTCTTATGGCGGCAACGTTTGCTGTACTGGCACTGCCGTGACCGGCGGTGCGTTCGATCAGCGCGCAATGGAAACGAGGAACGACATCCTCGTCTATACGTCGGAGCCGCTGAAAGAGGCGCTCGAAGTGAGCGGACCCGTAGAGCCGACCTTATATGTGTCTTCGGATGCGAAGGATACGGACATCACAATCAAGCTGGTCGACGTGCTGCCGGACGGAACAGCTTACAATCTCGACGAGACCATCCAGCGGCTTCGTTATCGGGATGGATACGACAAGCCGCCCGTCTGGATGGAGAATGGGAAGGTTTATCCGGTAATGCTGCAACCAATGACCACCAGCAACTATTTCTCCGCAGGCCATCGCATCAGGATTGAGATCTCAAGCAGCAACTTCCCGCGTTTCGATCGCAACATGAATACCGGCGGCAGGAACTACGACGAGACGACCGGGGTTGTGGCGCACAATTCTGTACACCATTCGCAGCAGTTCGCTTCGAAGATCGTGCTCACAGTTGTAAAGCGGTCAACCGGGACAAACGCGAACGTAGCGAAGGCTAGTTCGCCTGACCATTCGGATACCAGCGCTTCATCACCGCGTTGAGCGCCTGGAGATTCTGGCTGGTGCCTCGAGCCGTCGACGTGATGTTTCGATCCCGAGTCCAACGGTCCCGATACCAGGTACAAGCTTCGAAGGTGTCGTTCTGCTCCGTCCGCCATTTCTGTAACATCTCGCGATAGTGCTTCAGAACCGAACCGTTTGATTTCCCGCTTGCGAGATCACGCATCTGGTAGGGATCGTTCCGGTTGTGAAACAGCAACTCGCGTCCGTCACGGCGATAAGTCGCATAGGTATAGTCAAGGTCGCGGAGTGCCCGCCATTCTGTGCCGTCCGTCCACGCTGCCGTGGTACCCATCCCTTGCATATAGGCTGCTTCGGGCGACGTTCCCGGCCTTCCAAGTGCGTGATGGCTTAGGTCGACACCCTCGACCGACTTTGGGACAGGCAGGTTCATCATGGACAGAATTGTGGGCATGATGTCGGGCGTGCCGAGCAATGCATCGGAGACTTGCTTGGCAGGGATGTGCGTCGGCCATCGGATCAGGAACGGTATCCGGGCCGCTTCCTCGTAGAAGATGTACTTCGCGCGTCTGCCATGCGCTCCGAACATCTCGCCGTGATCCGAGGTAAAAACCAGGATCGTGTTTTCAGCCAGGCCGTGTTTGTCGAGAGCGTCGATGATTCGTCCGACACAGCGGTCGATGCCTGCACTTTGTGCGTAGTAAGTGCGTTGAAATGCGTCGACTTGCGTCGGGTATTCAGGCGTGATGCGTGCCCAATTGTCCGCGTAAGGATCGGGTGTCTCGGAGTAATTCGGACGTTTGGGTAGGGTGATGTTACTGAACAGTTCCAGGTCATCGGGACGCACGTTTTTTTCGTCCCATGGATCGTGCGGAGGGCCCCACGAGACGAACAGCGCGAACGGCTCGTCACGTTTAGCCGCATCTTCCAGGAACTGAATCGCAACATCGGTTTGCCCGTCCGGTTCGTACTGCTTGCGGATATGTCGAGTTGTGTCGTTCTCGAAATACGGTGAATTGTAGTATTCGTGGTTGAAGTTGTAAGCCTGCCAAAGGCCGTCGAAACCCAGGCGGTAAGGGCCGGGCGGCACAAATGCATTGCGAGTTAGCTCATGGTGTCCGAGTTCGTTCGCCCAAAGATGCCATTTGCCGATGTAAGCAGTCCGATAGCTATTTCGAGTCAGCACGTGCCCGAAACATTCATGCTCGGGGCTGAGGCGCAGCTCGTTGATCACCATCCCGGTGCTGGACTGATACTTTCCCGTGAACAACGATGCCCGGTACGGTGCACATACCGGAGTTGAAGAGATGGCCTGGTGGAAATTGCACCCTTGCGCCGCAAGCCGGTCGATATTCGGCGTACGGGCATATTCGTCTCCCGCATATCCACACGAGAAGTACCGAAGCTGATCGGCAAAGACGTAGACGAGATTGGGACGCCCGGTTTTTGCAGCCTGACCCGCGCTCGCAGTTTGTCCTGCCGCTATCCCTGCCAAAGCAGCCGTTCGCCCGATGAATTCTCTTCGACTTTGATCTGCCACTGTGCCGGTCTTCCCTACCTCAGAACTTTACCCTGAAGGCAATTCGTTCCCGCGAAATGGATCAGACAAACACCGTGTTCGCGCCTTTTAGCGCCAGCTAACCTGGCGGTTGCGCCCGGGAGCGAACCCCGCGTCTGCAAGGCCGCTCAGAATGCGTGGCGGAAGGTCCAATACAAACCGCCGGCGAGAAGAATCGAGCAGGGCAGGGTGAGGATCCATGCTGCGACGAGTGCACGTACCGTGCCCCACTGTAGTCCCGCCCCATTCTCGGCCATGGTGCCGGCAACGCCCGAAGTTAGTACGTGCGTCGTACTGACCGGAAGCCCGAAGCGGTCCGCTGCGAGTATTGTCCCCATTGCGACCAGTTCTGCGGATGCACCCTGCGCATACGTAAGGTGCTCTTTCCCGATACGCTCGCCAACGGTCACAACGATGCGCTTCCAGCCCACCATGGTCCCTAAGCCGAGCGCCAGAGCCACAGCAACTTTCACCCAGCCTGGAATGAACTTCGTGGCGTGGTCCACTTGCTTCTTGTAATTTGTCAGCGCCGCTTTGTCCTCTTCCGAGAACGCCGGATTCTTGATCGTTTCCATTACCCGCAGAGTCTCGCTCACGACATACATCTGGTTGCGAACGTTCCGGCTCTGGGTAGGCGGAATGGCCGCCAGTGTCTTATAACCCGAGACCTGGTCCTTGATGATCTCGATCAGGCGGCTGAGTTGGACCGGCGTCTCCGGATTCACCTTGCGATCGGAAATGACTCGCTCGAGCGGCAATTGCTCCGGCGGCACCCAGTCGTTCTGTTTCGCCTGAGTCGGGATGGTTGGGGGAGCCTGCGAGATGCCCGCCTGTCCGGCGTACTTCTCGAGTGTATGTTCTGCTTTCTCTGAGACAGCGATGAAGTTCTGCACTTCCTGAAAAGCCACGGCGTGGTTGAGCGCGTAAGCGGTAGGTACTGTGCCGATCAGGATGAGCATGATCAGACCCATTCCCTTTTGACCGTCATTGGAGCCGTGCGCGAAGCTAACTCCCGTACACGTGAAGAACAGGAGGGCACGGATCCAGAAGGGCGGCGGCTCCGTGCCCTCAGGCTCCTTGTAAAGCTTTCGATTGTGGACGACTTTCTTCATCACGAACAGGAAAAGTGCCGAGAACAGGAAGCCAACCATAGGCGAGAACAGAAGACTTTTCCCGACGTTGAGCGCCTGACTCCAATCCACGCCCGAAACGCCGCTTTTTGCTTCCATGAGCTGATTCGTTAAGCCGACCCCGATGATGGAGCCGATCAAAGTATGCGAACTCGAATTCGGCAGTCCGAAGTACCAGGTGGCGAGATTCCAAATGATGGCTGCGACCAGGAGAGCGAAGATCATGGAAAATCCGGCGCCGCTCCCGACTCGAAGAATCAATTCAACGGGTAGTAGCGAGACCACTCCAAAGGCGACTGCTCCGGTTGATGTGAGCACGCCGATGAAGTTCCAGGTGCCCGACCAGACTACTGCCAGGTGAGGTTCAAGCGTATGTGTGTAGATCACCGTTGCTACGGCATTCGCCGTATCATGGAAACCGTTCACGAATTCAAAGCCTAGAGCAGTTAAAAGGGCAAAGCCCAGGAGAACGTAGGGCAAAGCTGACGTGCTGTGTACTTGCCCAAGATCCGAGACTAGCTGAGATCCCGCGTAAATCGCCCCGCCTAGTAAGGCGAGTCCGAATGCGATCGCGCCTAGCTTGCCGGGCGTTTTTTTAATCTTCGAATCTAAAAGTGAACCGGAACCAGAAGCGATGTGGGAAGTTGCGGATACTGGAGCAGCAGCAGCCATGTCGAAAACGACCTTTCGTGCCGAGTAGAATAGCTACCGAGTGTTACAGCAGTATTACGCCAGTAAGGCAGACGTCAAAGCGCTTCAAATCTAGTCGGATACCGATTTCATCCGCCGTTCAACGCTCTCTGATTGTTTCCCACTTGCGATTGCGGGCAGAGCTCAACACTGCTTCGGTAACGTCGTCCGTCAGCAAAGCTTCCCGGAATGTCGGCGAAGCACTTTTACCCTCTCCTAAGCCAGCGATGAAATCAGCCGCCTGGTGAATAAAGGTGTGCTCGTAGCCGATCTGAAGGCCGGGAACCCACCAGTTCTTCATATAAGGGTGGTCGCTATCCGTGATGTGAATGCTTCTCCAGCCGCGGAGCGGACCTTCATCGCGATAGTCGAAGTATTCGAGCCGGTGCAGATCATGAAGATTCCAGCGCAGTGAGGCGAACTCCCCGTTGATCTCAAGCGTGTACAGCGCTTTGTGTCCCCGCGCGTAACGAGTAGCTTCAAAGGTTGCGATCGACCCGTTACGGAATCGCGCAAGGAATGCACTTGCATCGTCAATGCCGACTGGCTCTTCCTTCCCCGTCAGATTGTGCTTGCGAGACTTGATAAAGGTCTCGGTCATCGCACTCACTTCGTGAATGGGTCCGTTCAGCCATAAGGCTGTGTCGATATTGTGTGCCAGCAGGTCACCCGTTACGCCGCTTCCTGCGACGTTGACGTCCAATCGCCAAAGTGCCTCGCCACCCTGCGGGAGATCTGCCGAAATCGTCCAGTCCTGAAGGAAGACGGTGCGGTAGTGAAAGATTTTTCCCGAGTTTCCCAGCGTCGATCAGGTTCTTGGCTAGTACGACGGCGGGAGCGCGACGGTAGTTGTACCAGACCATGTTGGGTACTTTCGCTTCTTCGACCGCTTGAACCATGGATTCCGACTCTTTGACGGTTCTCCCGAGGGGCTTCTCACACATCACCATCTTGCCCGCCCTCGCCGCCTCCAGAGCGATTTCGGCGTGTGTGTCATTCGGCGTTGCGATGTCGACGAGGTCGATCTCCGGAGAATGGACAACGGATCGCCAATCGGTCTCGAAACCTTCGTAGCCCCAATTGGCAGCGAAGGTCTGGGCACGTTCGGCGTTCCGGGCGCAGGCTAGTTTCAGCACGGGGCGGTAAGGAAGTTTGAAAAACTTCGGCGCCTGGGCGAATGCGTTCGAATGGGTGCGGCCCATAAAGCCGCAACCGATCAATCCGATCCTGATCTTGTCCGCCATCAGTTCCATCCGTGTGCTTCGCGCACCGCAATCATCACTTTGAGAATGTCATTCCATGTTCCCGGCTTTTCCATCACGGAATTGGGGAACATACAGCCGTCCCAGCAGATGTGCTGGAACGCACGGGTTACGTTGCCGCTATCGTCGCGCATCCAGGCGCCAGCATCGCGTACTACGTCGAGCCTTCCGTTTGGATCAAAAGGCAGGCAGTGCTTCCCGGTCTTGTCGTGAGAGCCTGAGCCTTTCACCGTGCCGTCATTCTGGGCGACGTGAAAGTCGATCGTCCAGGGCCGCAGAGCGTTGGCTACCTTCTTGTACGCTGCCGCGAGCTTGTCGTGGTCCGACCAGTCGAAGTTATCGGGCAGCAGTCGATCCTCAGGCGCGTTATAGCCCATAGTGAAAAGCATCGTGTGAGCCATGTCGGCCTGAAAGCCTAGTGTCTTCGGCCTGTCGACCAGTTCCAGCAGTTCCACATTTCGCCGCCAGCTATGCATTCCCGCCCAGCAGATTTCACCCTCAGCGGCTAATCGCTCCCCGAAGTCTTCGGCGATGTCGCAGGCCTGCCGGAAAGTGTCCGCAATGCGTTTAGTATTTTCCTCCGGATTCTTCGCCCATTCGCCAGGTCCGGTTGCGGAGTCGATTCGGATCACCCCATATTGGCGAACACCTAAATCACGCAGCTTGCCCCCAATGCGGCAGGACTTCTCCACTTGCTGGAGGAAACGTCCGCGCTCAGTTTCATTGCCCATTGCCGAGCCTCCTGTAGGAGGCCAAACCGGCGCGACAAGTGAGCCCGCTCGCAGCCCTTTCGACTGCAGATTCTCAGCCAGCCGTTTCAGGTCGTCGTCGGAAGAATCGATATCGGTGTGGGGCAGGGAAAGGAACAGATCGACGCCGTCGAACTTAACGCCATCTACTTCGGCGGCAGCGGTCAGTTCCAGCATGGTTTCTAAATCAATGGGCGGTTCCGCATCGCCACCTTTCCCAACTAAGCCGGGCCACATGGCATTGTGCAGAAACGGGAATCTATTACTCATGGGAAGGCCTCATCGTGGAGTTTGACTTGAGTCGTCTCAACTCCGAAGCGTATCCTACACGGATCATTTCAAGCTTCGAAGCTGACCGGCGAGGATTCAACTTGTATTTCATGATATTGACTTGACTTCGAAGAGTCCCTACAATCGCCTCCAGTATTGTAACGTTTCAAACGGGCCTGGTTTCACAAAAACTCTGGAAGGGAGTCTCTCATGTCAGAGGCTTTAATGCTCCGTGTAGGCGCATTCGTTTCGAGCGGTCGTAAGTTCCTGGGACTGAACCTCGTGGGGCTGAGCTTAGGGCTGATCCTGCTACCTTTTACTGCGCCAGCTCAAGAATTCCGCGCCACCGTAACGGGAGCAGTTGGTGACCCCTCAGGTGCAAAAGTAGCGGGTGCAAAGATCGATATCAAGAATCAGGCGACTGGAGTTACTGTCAGCACCTTGACCACTAGCGAAGGTACTTACACAACTCCGTTTCTTGAACCCGGACGTTATTCGATAACGGCTACTTTTTCCGGTTTCAAGACGGAAACCAGGACAAATGTCGAATTGAATGTGGGAGATCGGCAACAGGTCGACTTCACACTGCAGGTCGGGGGCGTTTCCGAGCAGATTACCGTAGAAGCTTCGGGCCAGCAGATTCAAAGCGCGAATGCGGATCTCGGGCCAAACGATAGGTGCGACTGCAACGGCTCAACTGCCGTTGCTAGGCCGTAATCCATTCGAGCTCACGACCTTGGCCTCGGGCGTTCAGCACAACGTTGCGCTATCCAGCCGGTCCGATCGCCCTTTTGACAACGGCGGCATGGATTCCTACAACATCAACGGGAGCCGCGCCTTTACAAATGAGTTCCTACTGGATGGCGCGCCGAACACCTCGAGCGAGTCGTTTACGCAACCGAACAACTTAACGCTTGCCCCTCCTCCGGATGCAGTCTCCGAATCGAAGGTGCAGACCAGCACCTACGATGCGCAGTATGGACGCACTGGAGGCGGCACTGTTAACGTTGGCCTGAAGAGCGGGACAAACACTTTCCACGCCAACCTGTATGACTATTGGCGCAACACGGTTCTCAACGCCAACTCATTCGATGGAAATCTCTCGGGTCAAGGCAAGGTCCCGTTCCATTGGAATGAGCCGGGAGTCGAAGTGGAAGGGCCGTTCTATATTCCGAAACTCTATGACGGACGGAATCGCACCTTCTTCATGTACAACTGGGAGGACATCCGCGACAGCGTTCCATACGCACAGACTTATACCGTAGCGACCCCGGCGGAGCGCATTGGCGATTTCTCGGGGCTGTTAAATTCCAGCGGCCAGCACGTAACGATTTACGATCCGCTTAGCACGGTTGCGACAACGGTAAATGGCGTTACCACATATTCGAGAACGCCGTTCGCGGGGAACATCATCCCGCAAAATCGAATCAACAGCGTGTCTCGGAACATGCTGGCGTATCTGCCGCTTCCCAACGTTCCCGGCAACGGATTCGGCCAGAATAACTTCAGCGATCCCAGCAACACGAGAAGTGACAAATATGATATTCACACCTTCCGTTTCGACCACGCTTTCAATGAGCAGAACAAGTTCTTCGCGGACGTGGTTCGCAGTAATCGCCATGAGGTGAACGACACAGCCGGTTTCGTCGGCGCGGCATCGCCACTGTATTTACATTGGCGGACGAATACGGCTGTCATCACCGATCTCACGACCATCCTCTCGCCCACGACTGTACTTGATACTCGAGTGTCGTTCGTGCGCCACGTGTTTGCGATCGCGCGTCATGCCGTCGGCTTCGATCCGACCCAGCTCGGATTTCCCGCCTCGTTCGCCGCTCAACTCGCCACTCCATCGTTCCCTTACATGAACGTGGGGTCGTATTACTCGAACGGCAACTTTTCCGGATTCGGTTATACCGGCAGCACCTATACGTACACCAACACGTCCTCCTGGGCCGAGACTCTGTCGAAAACCTTCAACGCGCATTCTGTGAGGGTCGGCTTCAATTTCCGGAACCTCCGGGAGAACGTTGCCAATCCTACTTCTTCAGCGGGCACCTTCGCCTTCAATAACGGGTACACGCAAGCCAACCCGGTGCAAGCGGACAATCTGTCCGGTGATGCCTTCGCGTCTTTCATGTTGGGCGCCCCGGCTAGCGGCAGTGTACCGATCAACGCGGCGTACGCGTATCAAAGCCTCTACTATGCGGGGTTTTTCCAGGATGACTGGCGTGTGAACAGCCGATTGACTCTCAATCTGGGCGTGCGCTGGGACTATGAATCGCCACTTTCGGAAAGGTTGAATCGGCAAAACGCCGGTTTCGATACCAACGCTCTGAGCCCGTTGCAGATTCCCGGATTCCGAACTCTAAACGGCGGGCTTTTGTTCACCGGCAACAGCGCAAGCAATCGACTTCCGTTCCGGCGGGATCTCAACAATTGGCAGCCCCGTTTTGGACTGGCTTACAAGATCACATCGCGCACCGTTTTCCGTGGCGGCTATGGAATCACTTATCTGCCAACTATGGATATAGGACAGAACAACGGATTTAGCACCAGCACTAGCTTCGTGTCCTCCGTGAACAATGCCGGACTGGTTCCTCTCAATTACCTGAACAACCCTTATCCGTCTGGAATTCTTCAGCCGGTCGGCAGTTCTCAGGGCCTCGGGACTCTGATTGGCCAGAGTTTGACGTACAGCAATCCCGACCGGAAAATACCCTATGTCCATCAGTTCTCGGCCCAGATTCAACAACAGCTCCCAGCAAAGATGTTGTTGAGCGTGGGCTATGCCGGGAGTCGCACCGAGGATCTGGAAGTCTCGAAGCAGATCAACGTAATTCCGGCTTCCGCTCTCTCGCTAGGAACCGGACTTCTTGCATCAGTGCCGAATCCATTCTCTGGCCGCGTCTCAGGGACTCTGAATACCCAGAACACGACGGTTCAGCAACTGCTGCTTCCGTTCCCGCAATTCCTGAATGTCACCTCATTGAACAATTCGTATGGGTATTCCTCCTACGATTCGCTGCAAGTGAACCTCGATAAGCGCTTGTCCAAGGGGCTATATATTATCGGGAGCTACACGTATTCCAAAGCTTTGGAAGCCACGAGTTATCTGAACAACCAAAATCCGTTCGGCAGTCCTGCCCGGGGGCTCAGTAGCTTCGACGCTCCGCACCGCTTCTCGATTGCCGGAGGATATTCGCTGCCGTTCTTCAAAGACAAAGGTGATTCGCAACATTGTCCTGGGCGGATGGGAAGTAAACGCGATGGTTTACCTCCAATCGGGATTCCCCATGCCTGCTCCGACCACCGGCGGCGGGACAATACCGGGGCCTGACCAAACGTCTACGACAACCTGGTCAGGCGGCGCGATATCGACCGGCATCAATCCGGCGATCAACACGACGGATCGCTTCAGCGCCCAATTCAATACTTGTACGGTCACTTTGACCGGCGCACGCCAAAACTGCGCCAGCGCTTCGCAACCCGCCGCCTGGCTCATCCAGAGTCCTTACCAACTAACCACTTTGAGCGCGTTCTTGCCTGGAATTCGGGTTCCTCGACCCCACCAGGTGAATGCGTCCCTGTTTAAGACCTTCAGCCTGACAGAGGCGGTGCGCCTGCAGTTCCGCGCCGAGGCGTTCAACTTAACAAACACACCTTGGTTTGGCTCTCCGACTACCTCCATTAACTCGGGCGCGTTCGGCCAAGTCGCAAAGACTCAAGCTAACGATCCGCGCAGCCTGCAACTCGCTCTTCGGCTAAGCTTCTGATTAGCTTCTGGGGAGGAGAAAGAGAACGCTTCTCCTCCTTTGAAGCTGAACTGCAGAGTGCGATGACCCTTTTTCGTAACCTTCCAGCAGCACAAATCGAGAACGACCAAGTTCGAGTGACGGTCTCGGTGCAAGGCGGCCATATTGCCGAAATCCTGGATAAGAAGAGCGGTGTGAATCCGCTTTGGAATCCGCCGTGGCCATCTATTGACGTCGGGCAGTATACGCCGGAAAAGTATCCCGAATACGGCAATGATGCTGAAAGCAAGCTGCTCGCGGGAATCATGGGGCACAATCTTTGCCTGGATCTGTTTGGCCCACCATCCGAAGAAGAGGCTCGCGCGGGGCTGGTGGTTCACGGCGAAGCCGCGCTTCAGGACTTCGACGTTTCCGCCGAAGGCCAGCACCTCACGGCGCGCGTGACACTCCCGTTTGCTCAACTCGCCTTTGAGCGTCACATCCGGCTTGAGGGCAGGAAAGTCCACATCAGCGAAACAGTCGAGAACCTGTCGATATTGGACCGTCCCATAGCATGGACCCAGCACGCGACACTCGGAGCGCCGTTTGTCGAGCGCGGCACCACTCAGATTCGAACAACAGCCAAGCGCTCCCGTACGCCAGACGGTGTCGAATTTGATTGGCCATGGCTACCGGAGCCTGGCGGCGAAAAGCGAGACCTCCAGATCTTCAACAGTGCTCCGTCTTCCGGTGGTTACACCGCTCATCTTCTCGATCGAAGAATCACCGCAAGCCTGGTTTTTTGCTTACTCCCCGCGCTCGGGCGTTGTAATTGGATACGTTTGGAAGACGGCTGAATTCCCATGGCTCGGTATTTGGGAAGAGAACGAAAGCCGGGCAGGCAAACCGTGGAACCGCCGTACGACCACTTTAGGTATGGAGTTTGGCGTATCGCCGTTTCCGGAAAGCCGGCGGGAGATGATCGACCGCGGGAAGCTTTTCGGAGTGCCTTGCTACCGCTGGATTCCGGCGAAAACCAAGGTTTCGATCGAATATCATTGTGCAATCGGGCAAGCTTCGGCAGTCCCAGAATCTCTCGAGGCCTTTGAGCGAGCCACTTCTTAATCAACGAACGCAAATCTGTCATGTCTAACAACAAACTTGTTCTGGAAGCGCTAAAGGCTGGCGACGGAATTGTCCGGCTCGCGCCGTGCTGGGTGCCGCGCTCCTTTCTGATGCCGGGCGGCCGCTTGAAACTTGATCCGCGTGATCTTTATGCTTTGGGTGCGCACCGGGGTGGCATTGATGAGCGATGGTTCTCTTCCACGACCAAAGCCGCGAACGGTCCACTGACGGCAGAAGATGAGGGTCTCAGTTACATCGAGTTCAACGGGCAAAAAGCCTTGCTCAAGGAGGCGATTGAGACCGCCGGTGACCAGTATCTCGGCGCCGACGTTATGTCGAAGCACGGCGGCTTCAATCTTCTGTGCAAGTTTTTCGATAACCTCGGACCGATCCCGCATCATCTTCACCAGAACGACGAATTTGCCGGGCGGGTGAAGCAGAAAGGTAAGCCCGAGGCCTATTACTTCCCGCCTCAATACAACTTCAAGGGGAATAACTTTCCCGTATACCTTCATGGGTCTGAATCCCGGCACCAAGAAGGATGAAGTGCGCCGCTGTCTCGAACGCTGGAATGAAGGCGATAACGAGATCCTTTACCTTTCCCGCGCCTACAAGTTGAAACCGGGAAGCGGGTGGCAGGTGGATCCGGGAATCCTCCATGCCCCGGGCTCGCTGGTTACCTATGAGCCGCAGGTCAACTCGGACGTGTTTGCTATGTATCAGTCGATGGTCGAGGGGCGCCATGTGCCTTGGGATCTTCTCGTGAAGGATGTTCCCGAGGAGCATGCACATGACCTCGACTACCTGATCGAGATGATGGACTGGGAAGCCAACGTTGATCCGAACTTCTCGGCTAATCGCCTGTTTGATCCGCATCCAGTAAGGTCGCAGGAAGAGATGAAGCAGTCCGGCTATTCCGAAAGCTGGGTCGTCTACTCAACTCCTCATTATTCGGCAAAAGAGCTAACCGTCTTCCCGGGCAAATCAGTCACGGTCAAAGACTCGGCAGCTCATGGCGTGATCGTGGTTCAAGGCTACGGAACCTTCGGCAAACACGAAGCCGAAACACCCACGCTGATACGGTTTGGTCAGATGACGAAAGATGAGTTCTTTGTCAGTGCAGATCGGGCCAAAGAAGGCGTCGTGATTACCAATAAGAGCGACCGTGAAAATCTCGTCATGTTGAAGCACTTTGGACCGGAGAATCCGGATGCTCCCATTGGCAGGCCTGCCGCCTAGGGCTACGTAGCCGATGGGAGGTCCGGCTATCCTCGTTCGATGGACTCGACGAGTTCCCGAGGATAACCGGACTTGAGATGCGGGTACACTTCCGCGAGCCGTATTAGGTCCAGTTCATCTTTTTTGCGCTTGCTAAATCGGCGTTTCGGATCGGAGTAGGCCCAAAGTTTTCCTTGTGCGACATCCTCCAAAGAAGCAACCCGAACACGAGCCCCCAGAACCTCGATTTCGACAGCACGAGGAATGAATACCTGGTAGCGATCATCCGTCGTAAATTGGATCCGAAGCTCGCTTCCGGGCGGCGTGGCTTTCACCGAATGCACGTGTTCTTCAACTTTAAAGCCCTCCCGAGACAGGAGCGCAGTTAATTCTGACAGCGCGCTAGCGACGAAGACGATGTCTGCGTCCAAGGTATAGACCGGTTCGACATAGCAGTTCACTGCCAAGCCCCCGATCAGGCAATATTCGCCCAGGGCCGCACAGACTTGAATCAACTGCCGGAAATCGCTCGCCCCGCCTTGTGTTACGAGGTCGTATGCCTCAACGGCTGTCACCGCTTTACTTTAAGCGATATTCCGATCAGTCGCGAATGCGCTAGCGCCCCGTTTCCAGGTACTTCCCAAATGCCCAGATGGTGTGGTCTGTGGTTGTGAAATAGACTCGGCCATTCGCAATCGACACACCCGTAAGCGCGCCCGGTACTTTGACTTGGTCACCGGTCGAGTACAATTCTTTTCCCGTTAGTGCGTCCAAAGCGTAGAGCGTTGCGTGATCTGCCCCGCCCTTTTTCGCTTTGCGGCCCGAGCTCCCATTCGACAACGCGAATACCACGCCCTGTGCAATCACCGGAGGAGCCGGCGAACTCATGTTCCTTGAAACCCAGGCGAGTGTCAGGTTCGGTTTACCATCCGTTTCGTCCAGTCTGAACGCGACAATCGCTCCCGATTTCACTTCACCGTTATCAGAGGGCGGATTTAGCTCAGGATTCAATTGGCCCCAAACAGGCGCGAGAACGTAACGGGTGCCGTTCGTTGTCTCCCACGTTGAGAGTCCACCCCACACTCCTCCCGTCTCGAGCGGCACGTCGGTTTTCGCCAGCGGGGCGGTACGGAAGAGAGGGGTGCTATTCGAAGATCCTCCGAATGAGCTTGCATCGAGAACGTATAGGCGGCTATCTTTCGCGGCGGTTACGATCAAGTCTTTTCCCTTGCGTACAAAAACCATCGGGCTGGTGCCATTCAACTCAGGATTGCTTCGCCCGGACTGGGTACGAGGTAGAGCAAAGTACCCTTTCAGCTTCAGCTCTTTTGCTGTTAAGGCTAGAACGGCACTGCCGTATTGGTTCGCTGCGGCGTTCAAATCGCCATCTCTCGTCTGCACGTAAACAGTGCCGTCGGTGCCGAGCACCGGGCCGCCGATCCCCGTGAGATCGGCACCGTTCAGTGGAAACGAGACCGCCTGGTTCGGTGAAGGCTTGCTGAGGTCGATTGCCCAAACTGCGTTCGGAACGCCCCCACAGTTGGACGTGGTAGTCGTATAAACCACGGAATCGGCGATGTTGAGACTGTGAGCGTTTGCATTCGGCGGCAGGAATGCTACAGGCGGCTGCATGTCGGCACCGCTGTCGACATTTAGCTTGTGTAGCGTACCCTCACCTGTAAGAACGTAGATCGGCTTCGGCTCAAAAAGTCGTGCCATGGCCGGCGGAATCGCGGGTCCCGGAGCAGCGGCTGATCTTTGCGCTTGGGAACCCGGACCACTGGCAGGTCCGGGATTAGCGCCGCCGGGCCGCGGCGGGCCTCCCGGGCTCTGGGTGCTGGCCGCGTCGCGAACGGGATTTGTCGAGGGTGCAGTTGTAGTGCTCGGCGGGGTGGGGCTGGGAGCTGCCGGTGCGCCAAATCGGAAGACGAAAGGGGCGGCCAGCGTCGGCATGGCGGTTAAGCCCGCTGAACATGCGGAAGAGCCTTTGCTTGCTTTTGCCGGCGCAGACCCGAGATCCTTCTCCCAATACATGCGGGCAAGGTCGGCGTCGATGCTGGCCAGATGGCCGGAACTGCTCGCCACGAAAGCCAATTCTTTAAAGCCACGCGAGCCGATCAGATTTCCCAGAATAACGGGCGGCATCAAGGTGCGCGGTCCGCTCGCATTGTTCGCGATTCTCATTTTCCAGAGCAAACGAAAACTCGGCACATCGGCCTTCGTGAATTTTTGGTCTGTTTTCTCCCACCCGGTCCTCTGTGCGTCACCGCCGTAAGACCACCAGTCCGTGGTTTCTCCCATCTGCGCCTGAAGCGCACTCGTATTCGTGAGGACAAGGAATGCCGCAGCAACGAAAAACTTGTAGTGGAAATGACTTGAGCGCGATGGGTTCATCTACTTCCCCGGGAGTCCAAACGAATAGAGAACGCTGTCGTAGGTGCCCAGGTACACGCGGCCATTCGCAACCGAAAGCCCACTGAAGTGAGCGAACGAAGCGATCTGATCTCCGCTCGACCATAATTCCTTCCCTGTCTTGGCATCGAGCGCATAGAGGATCGCGTGACCGGAGGCTTTAACCCTGTTCGGCGATGTGTTGTACGCAAGCCCGAGTTCGGGTGTTACCTGGACGTTGTTTTCGCCGCTGCCATATGCAAAAACAACCCCGTTCGCAACGACCGGTGGCTCGCCCATCGGCATATCGCGCGAGATCCATACCGGCGTCAATCCTGGTTTGCCATTCTTGTCTTCGACTTTGAAAGCGGCCACTCCGCCATGCTGAACGGCGCCGTAGGAGAATTGCGGTTTAAAGGTTGAAGCGGCCGGTCCCCAGAACGGAACCAATACCCACACGGTGCCGTCCGGGTCTTCCCAACTCGCCATGCTGCCCCAAACGCCCGTTCCTGCAAAGTTCACTTCCTCGTTACAAACCAGAGGCGTTCGGTCCAGGGGAGTCCGGTGATCGGCACCACCAAGCGATTTCGAATCCAGAAGGAAGACGCGGCACTCCTTGCTCGACGTAGCCAGCAGCTCCTGACCTTTATAGTTGAAGATCGCGGGCGTGACCTCCATGTCGAGATCGCGTTTCCAGAGAAATGCGGCATTCAACGGGGAAAAGTAGTCTTTGAGCTTCAGATCCTTGGGCGTCACGGCGACAATCGATTCGCTCAGGATGTGCTTCTCCGGATCGAACGGCCCGTCTCCCGTCGGCGCGTAGAGAGTTCCGTCCGATCCGATGGACGCGCCGGAACGTCCCCAAAGACCTCCGTGCCCGCCGGGGTCAAACCGCGTCACTTTCTTGTCCGGGCTGCCAAGGTCAAGTGCCCAAAACTCGTTCGGGTTCCCTCCGCAACTCTGGGCAGTGGTGCTGTAGAGAACGTTTTCCCAAAGATTCAGCGAGTAAGCTTTGGCATTGGGCGGCAGAAAATTAACAGGTGCTGCCAGATCTTCACCATCGGCAACGTTCATGGTGTGCAACATCCCGTCGCTCGAAGCGGCGTAGATCGGCCGTTTCCCTGAGGCGTCCGGCGGACCTACCGTCGGCGTGGCAACCAGGCCGCCCGGGCAGAGCGGTCCGCGTCCCCCCAGTTGGGGCACCTTGGATGCATACGAGAAATGCTTCTGCCAAAGTAACGTGCCGGATTGGACATCAATGGCGTAGATGTTGTCGGACGAGCCCGCCTCAATAACAACCTGCTTCGTTCCCTGGGGTGTCGCGATACCTTCGACAATCAGCGGCGGAAACAAAGAGTGCATCTCTCGGGGCTCATTGTCGAGCTTGATTTTCCAGATCAGCTTCAGGTCTTTGACGTTCGCCGGGGCTAAGATCTTCTCGTCCTTCTGCCAGCCGTTTCGTTTAGGACTGCCGCCGTCTGTTGGCCATTCCGCCGCCATGAGCTGAGACATGCGAAAGGCACGACCACCAGGTAACATTTCACGATCGTCCAGGCGAGCAAACGGGAAGGGCGAAGGCGCTCAGGGTGCACAACTGCTGGGAGTCTGTATCGTTTCAACCGGTACTTGTATATCACAGCAATTTGGAGCGCTTACTGGATATTGCGAGGGTTCGGAGACGTCTTCAGAAGATAAAATGAGGCCGGAAGATCATGAGCATTCATGGCGAACTCGCAAAGATGTCCGGCGCCGGAAGGAGACTGACACGCCACTTCCCCTGGCGACACGGGCAACGTGCCGCTGCTCTAGTGATTGCAGGTGCGGGGCTGTTGCAGGCTCAACAGCAGGGGCAATCGTTCCCGGATGGGCAAGGCAAAGACACTTTTCTTCGCATCTGCAGTGTTTGTCACGGTCCACAAATGGTGCTGGGGCGTGGCAACACGGTCGACGGCTGGACACAGGTGGTGCTCAACATGGTCCAACGCGGCGCGCAAGGCTCGGAGGAAGAGTTCGGCGAGATCGTACAGTACCTCGCGAAGAATTTTCCTCCCAAAGGGGAAAGTTCGGTCGTGACGGTGAACGTAAACAAGGCCGGGGCCGAAGAAATCAAAACCGCTCTCGATATTGCGATGAAGGACGCCCAGGCGATTGTTGCTTTTCGCGAACGCAGCGGACCCTTCAAGACGGTTGAGCAGGTCGAAAAGGTTCCAGGCGTAGACTCGGCCAAGATTGAGAGCGCGAAAGACCGAATAACGTTTTAGCCAGCCCTAAATCGGGATTTTGGGGTCGGCCGATCGCAAAAGGAAGTACTCGTTAATCGGTCGATCGTCGGCGATGGGCGGAACTGTGGGCTTTAACGTAATGAACTCGCCCAGGGTTTCCGGATCGCTCAGCATGTTGTCGAACAAGTCTGTTGTGGTGGAGTCGGGATTCCACTCCAGAAGGTCTTTCGCTGCTGCCGGCGGCATTCTTCGAGCCAGTTCTTCCGGAGACGGGACTGGTATCGGTTGCATGCTGGCCAGAAAATGAACACCCCAGCCCTCGATTCCCAGATAGCCATGAACGTACGGGAAGGCATTCCTCAGCGCTTTCGCTATCGACGCCATGGTTGCGTCATCTCCGCCGGGACACCACACCTGGACGATACCGCCGGGCCGCAGGTGTGGCTTGAGGATCGCATAAAATTCTTGCGAGTAAAGCAAGCTTGAAGCAGGAGCACCAATCGGCGGGGGCGGGTCAGCGGCGATCACGTCGAATTGCTCGTTTGAGCGCTCGAGATAACGGCGGCCATCGTCAATCACAACGTGCGCTCGTGGCAATTTCAGCAGATCGGGCCCGTCCGGGTGGAAGTATCCGAACAGCTTCGGAACGCTTGGTACAAGTTCAACCACGGTGACATCGATACCCCAGGACAGCATGGACCTGAACGTGGTCCCCATTCCGAAACAGATCACTAATCCGTTCTTGGCGGGTCTGCCCAGAAAAGCTAGCGGCATGTGAGCCATCAGTTTCGTGATGGTTGTCAGCTTCGTCATGCCGGTTCCATTAACGAGCAGCCTTTTATGCATGCCTTCGCCGGTGGCAATCACTGTCGCGGTGTGATCTCGAAGTTCGACGCGCCGGGGGTATTTTGTTGCGTAGTCCTTTGTGGCGAGTGTCAGGAGCAGGGCCATTCCCACGGTCGCCGCGAACAAGCCGGCGGGCGGCAGATTGAAAATCGGCACAGCCGAACGGGAGGCGCGGCTCGCCGCAACAAACCCGGCAGCGAAGAGCGGTATCGACATCAGCACAAGCCCCCAGCGCTCGCCGGCAACAGGCAGAATCCAGAATCCCGCAACCAGCGGCCCGAGAACTGAGCCGACCACATTAATGCCATAGGCTTTCCCGGCCAGTTCCGGATTTCCGCCTGACCAGCGATCAACCAGCATGGGGGTGAGAAACCCAACTAAGCCACTGAATCCCGCGATCCCGAGAACGGCGCGAACGGCACCGAACGCCAAGCTTTGCGCGGTGCTGTCGACCACCTCGGGAATGGGGAGCCGCGGGTCTGCAAACAAAAGCGGAAGTAGAGCCACCAGGCCGAGCGGTACCCAAGCCAGCCCGAAGGTGCTGGTTTCCCGGGAACGAACGCGCCGCCGATAGACGTAGGACCCCAGGAAAGTCGCAGCGAGATAGAGCGCAAGAATCGTTGCGAATGCATACACCACATTCCCCAGGTAAACGGTGTATTCCCGCACCCACACCACTTCCATGGCCATACTGCACAGGCCTGTGGTGAATAGAAGGACCAGTGCTTCGGATCCACGAGACGGTTGTCCTTTAGGTTGCGAAATGTCGGCCGGAGAAGTTGCTTCGGCGGAGTTCACCAAACGGGAGGAGCTCAAGACAAATACTCCCAGGGCGAGCAAAGCATTCAAGGCACTGGCGATGTAAAGGGTTCTACGAAATCCGAACAGCTCGATCAGGACAAACGCAGGAATCAGAGTTCCCAGAATCGCGCCCAGAACATTCGCAAGATATAAGTAGCTGAAAGAGTGCTCTGCCGCTTCGCTGTGAAGCCTGCGAATGGCCGCCATCGCAAACGGGAATGTCGCGCCCATGCAAGTGGTCCAGGGCAGTAAGGCGACTAAGATCCAGGCTCCGGACAAGAGGTAATAAACCGACGAGCCCCAAGCCAAACTCTTCCCGGCATCCCGGAGAAGTTGATATCCAAAGACAATAAGCGCTGGTGCGATAAAACCCGAGCACCCGATGATCAACTCCAGCGTTCCGTATAGGCGCAGCGGAACCGCTGGCGACGAGTGCTCAAAGCGGCGGATTAGAATTCCACCGAGCCACGAACCCAGGCCCAGCCCCGTCATGAACACAGACAACACGATCGAGACCATCGGAGTAGTCACGCCAAAGTTGGCCATGCTGAGCCGTAACCAGACGACTTCGTAGATCAGACTGCAAAAACCGGAGATGAAGAAAAACGCGTAGAACCATCGCGTTCTCAAGCCCGACCTCCCGGGGCGTCAGCGATCTTGATGTCTTCGAGCATGGTATTCCGGCTTCATGGTAGCTCAGCTTCTTTCGCGCGGATGGTACAACTTCGGAAGGCGAACTTCGTGACCGGACAGGCAATTCCCCAAACCTTACCGACGGGAGCCGGCGTAGTTCTCGAGGCTCGAAACATTACCAAATCCTTCGGGGGAATTCGTGCTTTGAAGGGCGTCTCGCTGCAACTCTTGGCCGGTGAGGTCCATGGGCTGGTCGGCGAGAACGGGGCGGGGAAATCGACCCTGATTAAAGTTTTAACCGGCGCGATACAGCCGGATTCCGGAGAGATCTGGCTACGAGGTGAACGGCTCGAAGCCACTTCGCCCGCACGAACTCGTGCGCTTGGTATCAGTGTGGTGTACCAGGAGCCTGCCTTGTTCCCCGATCTGACCGTGGCCGAGAACCTGGCGCTTGGGAAAGAAACACGTCGTCCATGGCACCGCGTCGGGTGGAAGACGCGCACCAGGACTGCCAGTGATCTCTTGCGCCGGGTGGGCGCCCGTATTCAACCAACCACGCTTGCGGGCGAATTGAGCATGCCCGAGCAACAGTTGGTAGAGATCGCCAAAGCTCTGGACGCGAACACGTCGGTGCTAATCCTCGACGAACCAACCGCATCGCTCGGGGAACAGGACGCGGAAAATCTGTTCCGCATCATAGACGAGGTGCGCGCGGCGGGAACGGCCGTAGTCTACATCTCCCACCGCTTCGAAGAACTCTTCCGGCTTGCTCATCGTGTGACAGTGTTGCGCGACGGAAACAGCATAGAGACACGCCCGATGGAGGGAACGGGGACGGACGACCTGATTCGGCTCATGGTTGGGCGCGACATGGATGCGACGTTCCCTCCGAGCCAATTCACGGCAGGCGAGGTCGCCCTCGAAGTAAGAGGGGTCAGCTCCGCGGCCTTAGGCGTGAAGAACGTCAGTCTCGCGGTGAAACGGGGAGAAGTTCTGAGCCTGGCCGGATTGGTTGGATCCGGGAGAACTCAACTCGCGGAATTGATCTTTGGCCTTGCTCCGATGGATACGGGCGAGGTTCTGATCGACGGCCAAAAGATGGAGATCCGGTCTGCCTCGGATGCCGTTCGTGCCGGGATCGCCTATGTGCCCGAAGACCGGCGCAGCCACGGCGTGATTCTCGGGATGTCGGTCGCGAGTAACACCACTTTGGCGAGTTTGCGCCAGGTCTCCGAGTACGGATTCCTGCGCTTTGAAGCGGAAAACGCAACGGCTCGTGATTTTGCGGAGAAACTCAGAATCAAAACTTCTTCGACCGATGCTCCCGTTCGAAGCTTGTCGGGAGGCAATCAGCAGAAGGTTGCTCTCGCCCGCTGGCTGATGACCCGGCCCAAGATCCTGATTCTGGACGAGCCAACGCAGGGTATCGACGTCGGAGCGAAGGCTGAAATCTACCGTCTCATGCGCGAGCTTGCGAACCAGGGCATGGCGATTCTTATGATTTCGTCCGAGACAACGGAGGTGCTCGGAATGAGCGATCGCGTGGCCGTCATGTCGGGTGGAAAGATCGCAGGTATTCTCGACCGCACTGAAGCAACACCCTACGCTATCCTGGCGCTCGCTCTGGGACATCCGCTCGCCGAAGTTAAACAGGGAGAGAAACCGGAAGTCAAACAGCAGGAGGATCAACGTGCATTTCCGGCGTGAATGGCCGAGCCTGATTGCTCTTATCCTTCTATATGCGTTTCTGGCCTTCGCGGCGCCCCAGTTCTATGGCGTGCAGAACCTGCGCGACCTTGCGCTCACAAATGTCCCGGTTCTGATGGTTGCGGCGGGCATGACGCTGGTGATCGTTGTTGCTGAAATCGATATATCCGTGGGTTCATTATTCGCTGTCGTGGGCGTCTGTTGTGGCCTTCTGTCGAAGGCCGGTGTACCCGTCGTCGTGCTTCCTCTCGCTGCCCTTATCATCGGATCCGCTTTGGGCTCATGCAATGGAGCCCTCGTTTCATTCCTTCAGATCCCCTCGATTGTCGTCACGCTCGCGACCATGGTGGCCTGGCGTGAAGCTTTGCGATGGATCACTGGGGGGGCGTGGGTCGAAGGACTGCCTGGTAGCTTCCAATGGGCCGGTCTGGGGCAGGCCGGTGGACAGGTTGCGATTGTGATTTCGGCCCTGGCCGTGTTCAGCGTCTTGTGGTGGGGATCACGTCATCTTGCCGCAGGCCGCATGGTTTTTGCGACGGGTTCGAACAAGGAGGCTGCGCGCCTCGCCGGGCTCCCTACGGCTCAAACGACCTTTGCCGTGTTTATGCTTCTTGGTGCTCTGACTGGCTTGGCATCGTTCTTAAATGCAATTCGCTTCTCTGACGTTCCCGCGAATAGTGGCAACGGATTGGAACTCGAAGCGATTGCCGCTGTCGTTGTCGGCGGAACCTCCATCACTGGTGGACGTGGTAGTTTGCCCGGTACTTTCATCGGTGTCATCCTGCTTGGAAGCATCGGGCCGGCACTGACCTACCTTGGAACAAATCCATTCTGGGAAAAGGCCATTCAGGGCGCCATCATTCTCCTCACCGTGTTGTTCGACGCTGCTCTCCGCCATCGAAAAAAACGATTCGTTGCAGCCTGACAACCGCGGAACCAGCAAGCCCGCTTTCAAACGGCTGGGAAACGTACTGTTCACTCGCCTGTCATTGATCTGTAGCGATTTGTCAGTAGCCTCGTTCACGGAGGTACTACTTTCAATTGCGAAGCCAATTAGGAGCTTGGGCACTCTGCTTTTTCGTGGGTGTTCTGAGCCCGGCCGCCACTCTAATTATCGGCAGCCCCAATTCAAGCGACAATACTACCGGTACACCGACCGGCTTGTCGCCTACGTTCGGAACGTTGTTAAACTTCGACGAACTAACACCCAATTCACCTCTTAGTGCTTCGTCCTACGCCGCTTCAGGTGTCACTTCAATAACGGCGATCAATGGAACGACAGCTCCGGCGGTCGTGCCATACAGCGGACAATCCCAGCCGAACTACATCGGCGCTCTCGATTTCTCAAACATCGATATTCTTATCACCCTCACTCAGCCGACGAGCGGAATTGGTGTCGGCTTGCTAGCCGGATCGTCAAACAACTTCACGCTACGGGCACTAGGTGGTTCCAACAACTTGCTTGGCAGCTATTCGGTAACGGTCCCGAGCAACGGTCTATCTGCCTTCAACGCTTACTACGTGATTACAGACACAGCGGCCACCATTAAGACTCTCGAGATCGCAGGCAACGGCGGTATCGACGACGTGCAGTTTCTTTCGGGGAGTGCTTCCATCCCTGAGCCGGCCAGTTTCGCGCTGCTAGGCGCAGGCCTTGTAGGTGTAGGTGTTTGTTCGATGAAGCGGAAGGAGAAGAACTAATGGAACGGATTCTTGCCGTCTCTCTATGCGGGCTGCTCACCTTGGGATCGATCCAGCCCAATATCGCGCTGGCCCAGACACCCGGCGTGACAGCTACACCGATTCAGCACCTGGTCGTTATCTTCGGTGAAAATGAATCGTTCGATCACTACTTTGGTACCTATCCGAACGCACTCAATCCACCGGGCGAACCCCGATTCACAGCTCTCCCGGGAACTCCGGCCGTAAACGGTCTGACTCCGGCGCTGCTGAACAACAATCCGAATCTGAATCCGGCGAACGGCGCGGGTGCAGCGAATCCTTTCCGCCTCGACCGGTCTCAGGCACTCACTGCTGATCAAGGTCACAATTATACGGCGGAGCAATCTTCGTTTCGACAACTTCGCCATGGATCTCTTCCCATTGCAGACTGGAAAGGCCGGTACTCCTCCCAAGGGCTATCCTTCGGTTGTGTCCACGAAGGGCTTGGTAATGGGTTACTACGACGGCAACACCGTCACGGCTTTGTGGAATTACGCTCAACATTACGCAATGAGCGATAACTCATTCGGTACCGTATTCGGCCCGTCGACTCCAGGCGCCATCAATCTCATCTCGGGTCAGACCAACGGGGTTTCCGCTACCAACGGAATCGCCGGTAGCAGTTTGATCAGCGATCTGCACGGCGACATGAGCATGATCGGCGACACCGATCCTCTTAATGATGTCTGCTCCTCGGCTACAACAACACAGAACCTCATGAAGGGCAAAAATGTTGGCGATCTCCTGAACTCGGTTAACGTGTCATGGGGTTGGTTCAACGGCGGTTTCAATCTTGTGACCACAAACACGAATGGAACAACCGGTTGTAATCGGAGCACCACATCGCCCTTTGTAGGAGTGGTGGCGAAGGACTACGTTCCGCATCATCAGCCGTTCCAATACTATCCATCAACCGCAAATCCCCGCCACACGCCGCCGGCGTCCGTATCAGAGATCGGATTCAATGGTGTCGCGAATCACCAGTACGACACTGACGACTGGTATCGTGCCGTTGACGCAGGCTCACTTCCGGCTGTGTCCTTCCTCAAGGCGCCTTCTTATCAGGATGCTCATCCCGGCAATTCAAACCCGCTTGATGAGCAGCAATTCGTTGTACACGTTGTGAATTACCTGCAACAGCACAATGCTTGGGCAAACACGGCTGTTGTCGTTGCTTACGATGACTCGGACGGCTGGTACGACCACGCTGTTCCGACCATTGTCAATGCCTCCGGTACGCCTTCAGATACGCTGAACGGCACGAATCTCTGCGGCAACGGTGTACCTTCACTGTCCGGCGTGAACGGCGGACTTTCACACGGGCGCTGCGGCTACGGCGTACGCATGCCGCTTGTGGTGATCTCGCCTTGGGCCCGGCACAATTACGTCGATCACACGCTGACGGACCAGAGTTCGATTCTGCGTTTCATTGAAGATAACTGGCTCGGCGGTCAGCGCATTGGGCAAGGCTCATTCGACTCAATTGCGGGATCGATCAACGGCCTGTTCGACTTTACGCAAACGCCAAACCTGACACCATACATTCTCTCGGAAACGACGGGACAACCACTTCCGTAAGATCCACCGAGGCACTAAACTTGACTTATGAGAGCGGGGAGCTTTGGCTCATCCGCTCTATTTTTTTATTTGCCACGCCGTCACGTGGTGAAGGCTTAGGAGAATCCCAATCAACCGACGTAAATTTCTTGTCGCGCTGCGGCGACAGCAAAAGTCCTCGCGGCGCATGGTCACAACCAGCCCGGTGTGCCGTCTCGAAGGGTCCCGCCGACGGTTGATGTGGAGAAACTGGCGAAGTTCGTCGACCCGCTGCCTCGATTGCCGCTTGCCAAACCAATCGGCGTACGACCGCATCCCGACAAACCGGGAGAAAAGCTGCCCTACTATCGCGTCCCCATGCGTGCAGCTTCCGTCAAGGTTCACCGGGATCTGCCGGAGACGCGCATGTGGGGTTACGACGGCAGTGTGCCGGGTCCGACGATCGAGGTGCGAAGAGGCCAGGAGATTCTCGTGGACTGGCCCAATGAACTGCCCGTGAAGCACATGTTCGCTGTCGATCACAACCTGATGGGAGCCGAGGCGGACAAACCCGAAGTTCGAACCGTAGTTCATCTTCACGGAGCGAAGGCGCCGCCCGTCAGCGACGGATATCCCGAGAACTGGTATCCATCCGGCCGCTCAGTCACGTACCGCTATCCGAACGGCCAGGATGCCTCGCTGCTCTGGTATCACGACCACGCCATGGGCATCAACCGCCTGAACATGATGGCGGGATTATTCGGCCTCTACGTCATTCGGGATGCGGAAGAGGACGCGCTAGATCTGCCGCGCGGAGAATATGAGATTCCGCTGGTTCTTTTCGATCGCATGTTCACGCACGATGGGCAGCTCTACTATCCCGTGGCTGACACCGAAAATGCACCCTGGCTGCCGGAGTTCTTCGGCAACGCTTATCTCGTGAATGGAAAGATTCTGCCTTACCTTGAGGTGGATCCGCGAGCGTACCGGTTCCGGATCGCCAATGTGTCGAATGCCAGGTTTTACAACCTTTCGCTCGCGAACGGAGCCGAATTTTCACAGATCGGAACGGACGGAGGCCTATTACCGGGGCCCGTCCACTTGAAGACCTTGTTTTTGGCTCCGGCAGAAAGAGCCGACATCGTCCTCGACTTTTCCCGATTCCAGGGAGAGCAGATCGTGCTCCAGAATGGAGTGGTCGAGGTGATGCAGTTTCGAGTCGCACGACGGTCGACGGCTGTTGCGGCGAAACCATTGCCCGAGAGGTTGAGAGATGTTCCGAAGATCGCCGAGTCCCAAGCCGTTCGTACCCGCTACCTGACTCTGGAAGAGAACGTCGATGTACTTGCCGCCCCGATGATTCATCTTCTGAACGGAGCACGATGGCACGAGCCTGTGACAGAGAAACCTGTGCTTGGGACGACAGAGATCTGGGCTTTTGTGAACCTGACCGAAGACTCTCACCCCATCCACCTTCATCTCGTTCGCTTCCAGATCCTGGACCGGCGTCCGTTCGACGACACCGAGTACCAGACCCACCAGAAACTCCGCTACACGGGCGATGCGGTCCCGCCCTCGCCGGGAGAAGGCGGATGGAAGGACACCGTCCAGGCTCATCCGAAGATGGTTACCCGCATCATCGTCCCGTTCGAGGGGTTTGCCGGCCGTTATGTCTGGCACTGTCACATCCTTGAGCACGAGGATAACGAGATGATGCGTCCTTACGACGTCCTGGCGCCCGGCGAAAAAGCTTAGCGGTCCTTCGAACATTCGGGTGTGGTAGTTTGGCAACGCGGATTGCCGGTATCTGTATTGGGGCACCCGCTGCGCAGACCTTTATTGCGGCACACACGTGAGAAGCAATAGCAAACAAGAACTCATTCTGCTGGTGGTGATCTTATTTGAGATCGCCTTCTTCAGCGTCACCGGTCAAAACTTCTTCTCGCTCCCGAATCTGTTTGAGTGCATACGGCTGGGAGTCGAAATCGGATTACTCGCGCTGGCTCTAACCCCCGTCATTGTGACCGGCGGGATCGACCTCTCGGTCGGCTCGACCATGGGGCTTTGTGCCGTAACGTTTGGCGCTTTGTCTCAGGATGCGCATTGGCCGGTTGCGCTGGCCGCTCTTGCGACCCTGGCCGTGAGCTTACTGGGAGGAGGGGTCAATGCCCTTCTAATTTCGCGACTGCGCGTTTCGCCGCTCATCGTTACGCTCGGAACGTATTCTCTTTTTCGCGGACTGGCCGAGGCAGTAACGAAGGGTGCGCGCAATTATTCCGACTTTCCGGCGAGTTTTCTTTATCTGGGCCAAGGCTATATCGGGGGCTTTCTGCCTACCCAGGCGGTGGTGGCGTTCGTGTTTGCCGTGGGTTTCTACGTTCTGCTTCACCGGACCGTAATCGGCCGCGGCATCTATGCCATTGGTCACTCGTTCGAAGCGGCGCGTTACGCTGCCATTCCCGTTGTCAAACGCCTCGCCCTGGTGTATCTGCTGTCCGGCTTTTCTGCGGGAGTCGCCGGTCTCGTTTACGTAGCCCACCTGGGCCAAGCCAAATCGGATGCCGGAAATGGATATGAGCTGATCGCAATCACAGCGGTTGTTCTGGGCGGAACGTCGATCTTTGGCGGTTCGGGAACAATCGGCGGCACGCTGCTTGGACTGATTGCAACCGTGATTCTTCAGAACGGATTGCGCCTCTCCGGATGGCCTGCCGAGGTGGCAGGAATCGCCACAGGCATCCTGCTCGTGTTGACGATTGCGTTCGACCATTTCGCACACCGGCAGAGCCTTGCGCGCACGCAGGACGGGGAAACAACATACAAAAGACGCAGTCTTTGGGCCATGGCTGGATTGGGACTGGCAGTCCTGATGATTGGCGCGGTCGCGAGCTACCGGCACACGCAAGCCGGGAGCGCCGGCAAGAGCGGAGGACGCGTACTCGTGGGCGTCATGCCGAAAGCCAAAGGCGATCCTTACTTTATTAGCTGCCGGGTCGGAGCCGAAGAGGCTGCGAAGAAGTTGAACGTGGACTTGATCTGGGATGGTCCGACAGGGCTGGATGCAGCCAAGCAAAACGAGGTGGTCGAGGGCTGGATCACGCGCGGAGTCGACGCGATCTCCGTCAGCGTTGAGAACGCACCTGGAATTTCGACCGTCCTTCGTAAGGCGCGTGCGCGCGGCATCAAGGTAGTCACGTGGGACGCCGACGCCGAGGCAAATGCCAGGGACTACTTCATCAACCAGGCGACACCAGAGGATATCGGCAACACTCTGGTAGATGAAACGGCACAATTGATCGGCGACTCGGGACAAGTTGCGATCATTACTGGCGCATTGAGCGCCGCGAATCAAAATATCTGGATCGCGTTCATGCGGCAACGTATCGCCAAAGCGCACCCGAATCTGAAGCTCGTGACGGTTCGGCCCAGTGACGACGATCGCGACAAGGCGTTCTCAGAGACGCAGACCTTGCTAAAGGTATATCCGGCGCTGAAGGCTGTCATCGGTATTTCTGCGCCCGCGGTTCCGGGCATGGGAGAAGCAATTAAGCAGTCGGGAAGAACTGACGTGAAAGTGCTGGGTTTATCGCTTCCTAATCTGTGCAAACCCTACGTCCATGGCGGCTACATCCAGGCGGTCGTGTTGTGGGATACCAAGAATTTGGGCTACCTCGCCGTTGCGGCGCCTGCCGCTCTGGTGCGCAAAACTCTGCGGCCGGGCCAGTCTGTCCTAGAGGTACCAGAGCTCGGAAAACTTGCGATCCAAGGCAGCGACATCATCTTAGGCAAACCGGTCATCTTTCGAAAGGACAACATAGACAGGTATAATTTCTAAACCCGAAGCCGTTATGTCCACTATCAAAGAGGTAGCTGAACTGGCCGGAGTTTCCATTGGGACCGTATCGCACGTGATCGGTGGCTCAGTGCCGGTGAGCGTGGGGCTTCGCGAAAAGGTTCTCGCGGCCATCAGCAAACTCGATTATCATCCGAATCACATTGCGAGAAGTCTGAAGACGCGAACCACCCGGACGCTTGGGATTGTGGTTCCGGACATGACCATTCCTTTCTACCCGCAAGTGATCCGAAGCGCCGAGGCGGCCGCACGTGCCCTCGGCTATTCGGTGATCGCCGTCAATTCGGACGACAGCACCACCAGGCAGAAAGAGGTTTTGTCTCTTCTGCGTTCTCAAAGAGTGGATGGCGTGTTGTTGGTGATCGCATCCGGCCAAGGTTCGGAGGTGCAAGTTCGGAAGTTGATCGCATCCGGGATACCTGTGGTCTGCTTAGATCGCTTACCGGACGGAGTAGAAGTTGATTCCGTTTGTGTGGAAGATTCCGCAGCAGCGGATATGGCTGTGTCCCATCTCATTTCGCGAGGTCACCGCCGCATTGCCATTGTGACTGGTCCCCTCACGCTGCGTAACGAAAGAGAGCGTTTGGCAGGTTATAAGACGGCCCTGAAACGCGCCGGTATTCAGCCCGTTAGTTCACTGATCTGGGAAACTAAGCTTCGCGCCGACGAGGTGAAGTTGGCGTGCGAGCAAAACCTGCTGCGCGCCGCCGGACGTCCTTCTGCGTTGTTCTGCACAAACGGCGTTACCGGTTTAGGTGCCTTGAGATGTATCGTAGCCTGCGGACTGAGTACGCCGGAAGATATCGCGTTTGCGACCTTTGACGAACTGAGTGCCGATGATATTTTCCGGCCGGGCATTACCTCCGTGGTTCAACCCGCGCACGAGATTGGTTCCAAGGCCGCACAAATTCTCATAGAGCGGATAAAAAATGGTCTGACATCGCGTCGTCTGCTCGACGTTCGGCTTCCGGCCACTCTCAAGATCCGGGAATCGTCAGCGGCACCCAAGCGACGAAGATCGTCGGGCTTGATCTCTTCAGTCGGCTAATCTCGCGGACGGCATCTTGCGCCGTCCATCCAGAATTTGGAGATCGCATATACTTCGATCTCGACAAGCTTCCGGTAACTCTCTTGTAAAAGCGCATATAATTGTCGTTCCGAACGTTTTGGAATGAAAGGATTCACCATGCGTCTTCTCTGTAGTTCCCTTTTTGCAGTTTCTCTGTTAGCTCTCTCTCCTATGACGGTGTGCGCCCAGGCGCAATCGGAGACATCACGCGCCGTTACGGGGGGCGGTATTTCGGTTCCAGGCTGGACCGGGAAAATCGACGCAAATGAAGAGAAAAACGGGGCGAAACTCGACAGCGCCAAGTTGACGGAGGAAGGCGGCGCGCTGCACGTAACAACCGGGCCTGCGGTCAGCTACTGGAACCCGGCGAACAAGGCTTCCGGTGACTACACCGTCAAAGCGACGTTCAACGAGCCGAAGTACATGAACCTGAACAGCCATCCCCATCCGTACGGAATCTTCATCGCAGGCAACGATCTGGGGACCGATTCGCAGAGTTACCTGTATTGCGCCGCTTACGGCAACGGCAACTTCATCGTCCGTGGATTTGGTCCCGAGCCGTTCCAGATGAACGGGCGCCGCGGCGAGGCTAACCCTGCTGTGCACAAGGCTGCAGCGCAGGGAGAGCCGGTTTCGCAGGAAATCGCAATGTCGGTGAAGGGCGACAAAGTATCGTGCTCCATCAACGGTACGGAAGTTGCCACTTACGACAAGTCGGCTCTCGTCACGGCAGGCAAGCTCAAGTCAACGGACGGCGTCTACGGAATTCGTTTTGCCCACAACACTGATGCTACAGTGACCGGGCTTTCCGCCAACAAAGGTCAGTGAATCGGCGGAACGCGGATGGTTGAGGCCCGGCAGTCGCGAGGCGCCGGGCACGTCATCGGTTGTAAGCTTTTGCTTAAACAGATCTCGACGGCCTGCAGGTAGTTGCTCGCGCAGTTGATCATCAGTTCAGAGTCGTTGAGCTGCGGATTAGCCTGCTCAAATGCCTGCTTCACCTGGTGGGGCGATAGCGTTTGTTGCGTCTTTGCCGAGGTCAGTTGGGTGGGCTGGTTTATCTTTGCGAAGGCATTGCGAATGAGTCCGAAATACCCATCAGCATTCAGGCCCGAGCAAGTACCGTGAGTTGTCCACTCGTGCTGTATCAAACCAAGATCGGGCATGATGTCGAGCATACTGGCTGGATTGGAAAGGCCGGGCTGGGTCCCGCAATGTTGTGGACCGCTACCGGTTTTGTATTCCGGCCATAATCCGTGAACCACGAACCCGAAGTGTTTATCCGAAGCGCACTGTGTGCTGCTTGTGTGGCCGTGACAATACTCGGGCGACCACGATAGCGTCAGCAGGTAATAGTCGAATTTCGGTGATGATTGCGCCAGCCCGGGAAGGGAAGCCGCCGCAAGCAAAATGAAAGAGAGCAGCGGCTTCATTCTATGCTCTTAGCGTGTCGATAAACTTCTCTATCCGGTCGAGGCCGCGTTCGAGTTCAGTCATTGATGTCGCGTACGAAATCCGAACGTGCTCATTCGTTCCGAATGCCTCACCCGGTACAACGGCCACGTAAGACTTCGCCAGCAACTCGCTTGCAAACTCCATTGCGGTCTTTACCCGTCCACTGCCGAAGGCCACGCTGATATTCGGATAAGCGTAAAAGGCACCTTTGGGCGTACTGATCTGGACGCCCGGGATCTTCTGGAGCCGGGCAACCACGAAATCTCTGCGCTTCCGGTATTCCGCCAGCATGGTCGCAACCGAGTCCTGCGGGCCGGTCATTGCCTCAATGGCAGCTTTCTGTGCGATAGACGTCGGATTGGATGTGCTGTGGCTCTGCAGCTTCATCATGGCTCCGATAATTTCCTGGGGCGCGAGAGCAAAGCCGATGCGCCAGCCCGTCATTGCATAAGTTTTCGAGAGCGACCCGGCCACGACGACCTTGTCTTTTGCTCCCGGAGCGGAGGCGATCGAAAAGGGTTTGCTTTGATAGACAAACTGGCAATAACATTCGTCCGTCATGAGGTACACGTCGCGTTTGGACGTCACCTCGAAGATTTTTCTGAACTCGCTGTCATCGAGGACCGACCCGCTCGGGTTATTCGGCGAATTGATGATGACCAGTTTCGTGCGCTCGGAAAGATGCCGCTCGATCATGCTGGCGGTCACTTCGAATCCGTTTCGCTCGTCCGTTTCGACGAACACGCAGTGTCCGCCGGCGTAGTTCACGACATCTTTATAAGTGACCCAGTAGGGAGCCGGGATGATGACTTCGTCGCCTGGATCGACCAGAGCCTGAATCAGGTTGAAGATCGCATGCTTGCCACCTACCGTGACCATGCATTCGGCGGGCGTGTACTGGGTTCCGAAATCCTGCTTGTGCCGTTGGCAAATGGCGGCGCGAAGCTCCGGAGTGCCTCCAGCGTTGGTGTATTTGGTGAAGTTCGATGAGATTGCGTCGACTGCGGCCTGTTTGATGTTCTCCGGAGTTGGAAAATCGGGTTCTCCCGCTCCGAAATCGACAACATCGGCACCCTCACGGCGCAGGCGGTCCGCGTCGGCCGAGACCTTCAGCGTAGAGGAGACGCTAATGCTGGATATTCGTTCGGCGATCTCTGATGTTGCTTGCATAGGGTGCTTCTTATCAATCTAACGCGTCAGGCTAACGCGCCGGGGAAATTTTGGCCTGAAGGCGGGCCCGCACGATCGGAGGAACAAAGCTTGTGACGTCTCCCCCGAGCTGGACGATCTCTCGAATCATCCGGGAGCTGACGAATGAATATTCCTCGCTGGCCATCAGGAACACGGTTTCTAGTTCCGGCCGCATCCGGCGATTCAGTAGCGCCATCTGCAGCTCATTCTCATAGTCGGAGATGGCGCGGATTCCGCGAAGGATCACGGTCGCGTTTTGTTGCGCGGCGTAATCGACCAGCAGACCTCGAAATCCATCGACTTCGACATTGGGCAGGTGGGCCGTCGCCTCTCTTATAATTTCGAGACGCTCAGGCACTTGAAACAGCGGGGTTACTTTCTGCGTATTGGTCAAAACAGCCACAATCAGGCGGCCGACCAGCTTGCTGCCGCGCGCGATAACGTCCAGATGTCCGTTGGTCAGCGGGTCAAATGAGCCTGGATAAATAGCCACCATGCCTGGTTTTGAATGGCTTTCGGGAGCTTGGCCAGGCATGTGAGAGAGTGATTCAAGTGTACCGAAAGCAAGTTGCTTTGAAGTGAAATCGAGATGAACGTAAAAGATGTTTTTGATTCGGGGAATCCCGCGATTTTTTCCGTTCGAACCCACGCGCCTGGTCCTGCCGGTACCCTTCCGATCACACCAGAGATGCTGATCCAGGAACCTTCGGGAAATCTTTTTGGGTGGTCCCAAAATGCCGGGATGGGATGGGCACCTGAAGCGCTTGGCGGGAAACAGGTTCTTATTCTGTCCACGCACGGCGGCGTGCGGGCTGAGAATGGCACCCCCATCGCGCTTGGCTATCACACCGGGCATTGGGAAGTCGGCCTGCTTGTTGCGGAAGCGGCGCGAGAACTGAAAGCAAACAGAGTCATTCCATTTGCCGGCGCCTGTACGGATCCCTGCGACGGCCGATCGCAAGGAACGACAGGAATGTTCGATTCGCTTCCGTATCGAAACGACGCGGCCATTATTTTTCGTAGACTGATCCGCTCGTTGCCGACAAGAAACGCAGTGGTGGGCGTCGCTACTTGTGATAAAGGTCTGCCGGCCATGATGATGGCGCTTGGCCGGAACGCCTGGCCTGCCTTGTGTTCTGGTCCCGGGCGGCGTCACGCTGATGCCCGAGTCGAGTGAGGATGCCGGCAAGGTGCAATCCATGGGTGCGCGCTTTGCTCATGGGCTTGTCACGTTGGAAGAGGCCGCGGAAGCCGGCTGCCGCGCCTGTGCCTCGCCCGGCGGTGGTTGTCAGTTTCTAGGTACGGCCGCGACCTCGCAAGTGGTGGCTGAAGCGCTCGGCTTGACCTTGCCTCATGCGGCACTGGCTCCATCCGGAGAACCGGTATGGCTCGACATGGCGCGCCGCTCGGCCCGCGCCGCTTTGCGCATGATCGAGCTGAATATCAACACGCGCGACATCATGACGCAGAGTGCAATCGAGAATGCCATGGTTGTCTATGCTGCGTTTGGCGGATCCACCAATCTGCTTCTTCACATCCCGGCAATTGCCCATGCCGCCGGTATTCGCCGGCCGAGCGTCGCAGACTGGAGCCGGGTCAACTGCAGCGTTCCTCGCATTGTCGATGCCCTGCCGAACGGGCCTAGAAACCATCCGACAGTGCAGGTGTTCCTTGCGGGGGGAGTCCCGGAGGTCATGCTGCATTTGCGCGAGGCGGGTCTCCTTAATACCAAGGCACAAACCGTTTCGGGCGAAACACTGGATATGGTGCTCGACTGGTGGCAGGATTCCGAACGACGCCGGCAGTTCCGTTCGGAGCTGACGACACTCGATGGAATCGATCCGGACGACGTCATCATGTCGCCGAAAACCGCGAAGACACGGGGCCTGACCTCGACCATCTGCTTCCCTCACGGGAATCTCGCGCCCGAAGGCTCGGTAGTGAAGAGTACTTCCATCGATCCCACCGTAGTTGACGAGGACGGCGTTTACCGGAAGCGTGGTCCCGCGCGGATTTTCCTGACCGAGCACGACACCATCGACGCTATCAAGAAGAAGATCGTTCGCGAAGGCGATGTGATCGTGCTGATTTGCCGCGGGCCTCTTGGCTCAGGCATGGAAGAGACGTATCAAATTACGTCAGCCCTGAAGCATCTGCCATTCGGCAAGCACGTCGCTGTTCTTACGGACGCTCGATTCAGTGGCGTCTCCACAGGGGCGTGCATCGGTCACGTCTCGCCCGAGGCATTAGCTGGCGGCCCTGTCGGTAAGCTGCGGGATGGCGACGTGATCGAAATCATTATCGACCGGAATACCCTGCAAGGCCACGTGAACTTCGTTGGCGAGAACGGAGAGACTTTCGACGCGGAGGAAGGACACCGCCGGTTACTGCAACGGCCGGTCCGTTCTGATTTGCGGCCGGATCCCGCGCTCCCGAACGACACCCGCTTATGGGCCGCCTTGCAGCAGGCAAGCGGAGGAATCTGGGGCGGCTGCGTATTCGACCCGGATTCCATTATCAATAAGCTAAGTCGGTAGGATTCTGTTTGATCGTTTACCAGGCCAGCCTTTAGGAGGCGAATCATGAAACGACGGGATTTTCTCGCTTCATCCGCGTACGCAAGTTTCTTGGCGGGTGCTCTTGGGCGCGAGAGGTTCAGAAAAGATTCCTTACACCCCGCCCGAATACGACAAACCGGTTTTTGATCTGCACAAGTTCTTCCCTCATCCGGTCAAGATTCAGTCCATCGAACTCCTACAAGGAAAAAAGAAGTACTTTGTTCGCACCCGCTCGACCGACGGGGCCGTTGGCATCGCGGAGACGAAGAACATGGAGTATTACGTGCCGATGCTTCTCGGTGCAGTGATTCCATACTTCATTGGCAAGGACGCTCGTGATCTGGAGCATCTGGTGGATGGCGTTTACGAGCAAGGGATGAACTACAAGATGGCCGGCCAGGCTTTCTGGGCCCCTGTTGCTTACGTCGAGCACAGCATCTTCGACTTACTTGGCCGAATCGCCAACAAACCCGCGGGGGAATTGATGGGCGGCGTTCTCAAGAAAGAGATTCCCGTCTACCTTTCCGGGTCCGAGCGGGACACGACGGCCGAAGACGAGGTGGAAGTCTACGTCCAGGGTGTCGAAGTCACTGGCGCGAAAGCCGTCAAGTTCAAGATTGGCGGGCGCATGAGCGAGAACGGCGACCCTTACCCGGGCCGCACCGAGAAAATGGTGGCTCTTGCGCAAAAGAAGCTCGGCGGGAAAGTGCTGCTCTACTCCGACGCGAACGGTTCTTATACAGCACCGAAGGCGATCGAGGTTGGCAAGATGCTCGAAGCTCATGGGTTCGTCTGGTACGAAGAGCCCTGTCCCTGGGAAGAACTCAGCGAGACCAGGAAGGTGACCGACGCGCTCGATCTGAAAGTTGCTTACGGCGAGCAGAACTCGACGTTATGGCAGTTCCAGTGGCTGATCGATAACCACGTGATGGATGTTGTTCAACCCGATCTGAATTACTGTGGTGGTTTCGTGCGGGCGGCTCGTGTCGCGAGAATGGCCCGGAAAGCTAACATGTGGATTGTTCCCCACAATACGCAGACAGGATCCACTTCCGTGAATGTCCTGCAATTTGCCTCCAGCACCAAAGGCACAGGGCCGTACATGGAGTATGTCTGGCGCAAGCCTCAGAAAGCGGAGTCATGGTATTCGCCGCAATTCATCATCAAAAACGGAGCTATCCCAGTGCCCACCGGCCCTGGCATGGGCATCGACTTCGACCCGGAGTTCGTCAAGCAACTAACTGTCGTAAAGGCGTGATAGCGATTCCGGGCCGGCTTCCCGTGTGGAATCGTCGCTGAGCGCCTCAAGAGTAACCGTAAGGACTGCCCCTGTAAACCAGGCCACCTAAAGTCACGCCTCACTTCTTCCAGTAATGCCGCTAACCTACGGACGAACTGCGATTTCGTTGCACTTCAGCTTTACGATGGCTTCTTTCTTCCGGTGATCTAAGTGTTCGGCCATCCTGAAACTGAACAGTTTCTAGTACATTTTTTTCGCTGCAGTCGTGACTTTGTCCCAATTCCGGGAACTCCCTTTGTTATTCTTTATGGCATTACTTCAGAGTTCTTACTACAGCCCCAAGTTGCGCTTGTTAGGCCTTCAAGTTCTACAAAGGAGTTGCTTATGCTTCGACAGCGAAAGCTCGCAAGTGTTCTGGTCCCGCTTTTCGGCCTTCGGCTCTTTTACGGGTCCCTTTCCCTCCTCGTTCTGACCGGCGCCGGTTGTGTGGCGTGGGGACAGGCAACGTCGACGGCGACGATAACCGGTCAAGCTACCGATCAGCAAGGCGCATCCGTTCCTGCGACCGAGGTCAAACTGATCGATAACTCGACTAATCAAAGCCAGACGACAAGAACCAACGACGTAGGCCGCTACGTTTTTGCCAATGTGTCGCCCGGCACCTACACGGTCACGTTCAGTAAGGAAGGCTTCCAAGCGTACCGGATTCCCTCACAGCAGGTACAGATTGGAACGAATCTCACGCTCAATGCGGTACTCCAGGTGGGTTCCACCGCAACGACTGTGGAAGTTCAAGCGCAGGCTGCCGCGGAGCTACAGACAACGAATGCTGCTGTCGGCACGACCATGTCCGCAAAGGATATCGAAGGCCTGCCGAATCTGGGCCGCGATGTTGCCACACTCGCAGTGCTCCAACCTGGTGTGACGATGGGCGGTTACACCGCAGGCGCCGTTCAGGACCAAAACACTTACACAATCGATGGCGGGCAGAACACCGACGATATGTCGGGTAACAGTACCTCGTACACGACAAACTTCACCGGGCTCGGCGGTACACAGACGGGCGGCTCCTCCGCAGGCGTTGTTCCCACTCCTGTCGAAAGCATCGAAGAGTTTAAAGTCAATTCCTTCAACCAGACCGCAGATGTGAACAACGGTCTTGGAAGTCAGATCCAGATGGTCACGAAGCGCGGCCAGTCTCAATTCCACGGTGCGGCTTACGGGTATTACTTCGCCAGTAACCTTGGAGCGGCGAATACCTGGGTCAATAATCACACGCCCTCGAATGGCCCGAACGGAACGACGCTGGCATACACGCCCCTGCCGTCCAACCATCGCGACCGGTGGGGCGGGGCACTCGGCGGTCCCATCACCAACAAGAGTTTCCTTGGCGGGCGCTGGTTCTTCTTCTTCAACTATGAAGGTTTCCGGTTTCCCAATTCCGTCACATATGAAAGGCCCGTCCCATCCGACCTGTTGAAAGCAGGCGTGATCCAGGTTGTCGACTCGAACAATGTGACGCAGGCCTACAACTTGAACCCCGTTGCGGTCACCGTGAACGGAAGAACATATCAACCGGCTCTTTGCGGCACGGGAGCTTGCGATCCGCGAGGCATAGGCATCAACCCTATCGTCCGGCAAATTTGGAACACTCAGATGCCGAAGGGCAACGATCCGACGTATGCGTCGGGAGGAGCCGATGGCCTTAACGTGCTCGGATATCAGTCCACGATTAGCACGCCTCTGAATACTGACACTTATGTGGGACGCATCGATCATGACTTTGGCGACAAATGGAAGTTCATGAGCAGCTATCGTTCAATGCGGTTGGTAAACCTCACGAACAATCAGGTTGACATCGGTGGAGGGTTGCCTGGCGACGTGTTGGGTCAGCCCACCGCGGTTGCGCCCAGAACTCAGGTTCCATCCATGTATGTTGCGGGACTCACCACAGTCCTTTCTCCGTCTGCCACGAATACATTTACCTGGAGCTACACACGGAACTTCTGGCAGTGGGGAAGCGTAAACGCTCCTCCGCAGATTGCCGGTTTAGGTGGTGCGGTCGAGATCGCGCCCGGTGCAAGTTCCACGTCGTCCGAAAGCACGAGTGCGCTCATTCCGTACAACGTGAACACGCAAAGCGTACGTCAGCGGTTCTGGGACGGCCAGGATCACATGCTCAAGGATGACCTGACCATGATTAAAGGCAGCCACATCATCCAGTTCGGTGGTCTGTACCAGAGAAATTACGACTTCCATATGCGGACCGATAACGGCAACGGCGTGAATAACGCGGTTGTTTACCAGGTCGGCAGTAACGGACTGAATTTCAATAGCTACACCTATCCGAATGGGATGCCTTCGAGCCAGTACACGAATTACCAGAATCTGTCGGCGGAAGTCCTCGGCATTGTGAGCCAGCCGCAGGTGAATTACACGCGATCGGGATCCAATCTACAGTTGCAGCCTGTCGGCAGTGTTGCGTATGAGCGCAGCGTTATCCCTACTTATAACCTCTATATCAGTGATTCCTGGCACTTGAAGCCGTCTCTCACTCTGACTTACGGTCTTTCTTACGCGTTGGAGATGCCGCCTTACGAATTAAACGGCAATCAAGTGATGCTTGTGGATCAAAGCGGCGCGGTTGTTGACCAAGCAAGCTATCTGGCGAAGCGTAAAGCGGCGGCTCTCGCCGGCCAGGTCTACAACCCGGTGCTCGGCTACGAAACAATCAAAAACACCGGCCGGAAGTATCCCTACAATCCCGTTTGGGATCAATGGAGTCCGCGAGCAGCTCTGGCTTGGAACCCCAAGTACAGCAACGGCGTGCTCGGCAAGTTTCTTGGCGATGGCAAAACTGTGATCCGGGGCGGTTACGGCAGAATCTACGGCCGTTTGAATGGTGTAGACCTGGTTCTCGTTCCGCTGCTGGGGCCGGGACTCCTGCAGGCGGTCAGTTGCATCGGAGCATCGAGCAATGGCCAGTGCCTTGGAAGCGGGAACGTTACTCCGGCTACTGCGTTCCGTATCGGAACGGATGGCAACACTGCACCGCTGCCGGCAGCAACGCCAACTCTGGCGCAACCTTTCTATCCCGGTATCAACGGAGCTTACGCGCAGGATCCAAGTTCGCTCGATCCAAATGTCCGGCCCGAGAAGACGGACAACTTCACGTTCTCGATCCAGCGGGCCATCGGTACCCATAACACGCTCGAGGTAGGCTACATCGGACGCATCATCAAGAACGAAATGGGCGAGGTAAATCTCGACGCTGTACCGTACATGACGACCCTGGGCGGCCAGACGTTCGCACAGGCCTATGCCTCCACTTACTTCGCTCTTGCGGCGAACAATTTCGCGACCACGACCGCTGTTCCCGTCCAGCCGTTCTTCGAATCGGCTCTCGGAGGCGCGAATTCAAGTTATTGCCGTGGCTCTGCCAGTTGCACTGCCAAACTGGTGTCTGTTGCGGCTTCCAACTTCAAGAACACTCAGGTTTCGAATCTCTGGAAGACAATGAATGGCGCCTCGTCCTGGACCTTGGGCAACACCATGCTCGATACCAATCAGATGTCGTCCACAGGTCTGATTGCGAGCAACGGATACGGTAACTACAATGCTATGTTTGTGACCTGGCGTGCGCGTGATTACCACGGAGCAAGCATTATTTCAAACGTCACGTGGGATCGTGCGCTCGGTACGTCTGCAGTAACACAGGCGAGTAGCTCTTACACTCAACTCGACGCGTACAACGTTGGCGCAAACTACGGTCCGAACAGCTTCGATATAAAACTTATTTACAACCTGGCCGTTACCTACCAGGCTCCGTTTTTCAAAACGCAGAAAGGCGTTGTCGGCCATCTTCTTGGCGGCTGGACCATTTCGCCACTGTTCACCGCTCAGAGCGGGCCGCCTCGAGGCATCACTTACACAGAGGGCGGAGTCTGCACGAACGGCTGCCAGGCGTTTGGCGAATCCAGTTCGAGCGGCATCAGCTCTTATAGCGAGTACGCGGTCTCTACCGGGTACTACTATAGCGGCGGCACGAGCGCAAACTATAACGTGAAAGGCTCCAACGGCGTCGGCACGAATAACGCGACCGGTGTGAATGCATTTAGCAATCCCGCCAATATCGCGAGTCTCTTCCGCCCTTGCGTACTCGGTTACGACACTAGCTGTGGAGGCTACGGCAACATCAGAGGCCAGGGTACCTGGAATCTGGACGCCCAAGCTTTGAAGACCATTGGAATCTGGAAGGAAGGCCGAGTGGGCGCCACCCTTAGCTTCCAGGTGACGAACGTGTTGAATCACGTGCAATTAGGTGATCCGGTGGGTACGTCCACTAACAGCACGACTAACCTCAGCCTCAATAACTTAACCAACTTCGGTAAGATCACGACCCAAGCCAACACTCCACGCAATATGGAGTTTGGACTGCGCGTGTTCTTCTAAGAACCTAATTCCTCAAACGAAGGAGGCCGGCACAACCGGCCTCCTTCTCCTCCCCTTCGTCTTCCAACCTCAATCCGCGCGCCTCGCAACTCTCTAGCGCACCGTGTATTTTAGTTTTTGGCGTTGCCACTTCAAATCACGCTTCGAGCGTGGGTCGAAGTACCTCTGAAAGTTCTTCCCGTTCTGTAGGCCGCTTTGCATACAGCGTTCCTCATCGTCGCCCTGATCGCGATTGCGCTGCAAGGAATCAATCTTTATCTGGCTTTCTTTGGCCGGGGTCTGCCCTACGACGTGAAAGAGCCGCCACGTACGGCTCTGGACGACCCTGAATTTGCGGCCCTGCTCGCATTCCTGACCGAAGCCAAGCTGCTGCATGGCAACAACTTTCGAAGTCCTTACGAACGGGCCTTGTTTTTACGAAGCCGAACTGCAGGCAATCGCGCTCGCGCAGAGCAGTATCAACCTTGAGGCATATATCTTTCACAGGAGCGATATCGCCAAGCGCTATATCAGTGCCTTGGCCGAGCGCGCCCGCGCCGGCGTGCGAGTTCGACTGACCCTCGACTACATCGGCAGTTTCAGCACGTCCCGCCGCTATCTGAAGGAATTGCTCGACGCCGGTGGAGAACTCCGGTGGTATCACCCGCTGCGGATCCGCTACATCCCTCAATTCAACAACCGCACCCATCGTGAGTTGCTGATCATAGACGGAACCGTCGGTTTCATTGGTGGCCGGGGTATAGCCGATTGGTGGCTGAGGGATGGAGTGAAAGGGAAACGCTGGCGCGACATGATGGTGCGTGTCGAGGGCCCGTCCGCGGCCGCGTTGCAGGCTGTCTTTGCGCAAAACTGGCTGCGTGTGTCCGGAGAGATCCTGGCAGGCGATGATTACGTCACAAGTGAAGAGGATGGCCACGGCGCGCCCGCCTTGGTCGTCGCAAGCACGCCTTCGGGTGGAGCGACCCAGGCGCGGATCCTGTTTCAGCTTCTGATCACGAGCGCCCGCAAGTGCATTCTATATTTCGAGTCCATATTTTCTTCCCTCGGGGAGCGCGCGTCGAGCAATCATTCGTGCTGCCCGGGAACGGAATATTGAGGTGAAGGTGCTCACGCCGGGAGATAACAATGACCAGAAGATGACTCGTGCGTCAAGCCGTCAGCTCTATGGATCTCTGCTGAAGCATGGCATCAGGATTTACGAGTATCTGCCGTCCATGAACCACACGAAGACGATGATGATCGACGATATGTGGACGGTCGTCGGCTCAACCAACTTCGACTATCGCTCTTTCTCCATTAACGATGAAGTCAATCTGGCCGTTATGGACCGAGCGTTGACGCGCCGGATGACGCAGGACTTCGAGACCGATCTCGCAAACAGCCGGGAGATTACGTATGCGGAATGGTGCGAGAAGAGCAGGTTCCGTATCGCGGACCGTCTTTTTTCCTTGCTCGAGCGCCAGGAATGACGCCGTTCCGGATCGTCACTTACAACGTCCATAAGTGCAAAGGCATGGACTGGCGGGTGAGTCCGGCCCGGATATCGGAAGTTCTGGCCGGCCTCAATGCTGAGGTATTTGCGACCCAGGAAATTCTGCTGTCGCAGGCGGCCGAGATTTCAAAACGCCTGGAGATTCCGTTTACTTTCGGATCCGCGCGCCAGCACGCCGGCGAACCCTATGGCAACGCCGTATTCTCGAGGCTGCCGGTCCTTGCTACCCAGAGCTATGACCTGACAGTGCCGGGGCGAGAGAGCCGCCAGTGCCTTCGCGTGTCATTGCGATTCCCGTCGGGCAAAACCGTTCACTTCTTCACCGTCCACTTGGGAACGTCTTACCCCGAACGCCGGGCGCAAGCGCGAGCGCTGCTATCGGCCGAGGTCTTGTTGGCAGACGAAATCAGAGGGCAGCGCATCATTACCGGCGATTTCAACGAATGGACGCGCGGACTGGCTACGCGAATGCTAAGCCAGCATTTCGAGAGCGCCGATATCGCTATGCACCTGAAGCGCAGGAGGACGTATCCGGGTCTCCTTCCCTTCATGCATCTCGATCACGTCTACTACGACCCTGATTTCAAGCTGCTGGAAATGCATCTTCATCGAACAAGGCTGGCCCTGCTCGCTTCGGATCACCTGCCGCTGGTTGCGACATTCTCGGGGGTATAGGTAGGATCGCCGCGTCTCCGGCGCTGTTCTTCTTCTCTTTTTTCTTCCGCTCGTCCTCCGTCTTCGGTTCTCCACCTTTGAACGTCAGGTAAACGGTCACGTTATGGCTGGAGGCGTCGGAAGAATAGTCGGACTTCGTTTCCGACAAGTTGTCCAGAATGCCTTGCTCTTTCACGCGCTTGAGGAAGAACTCCGGGTAATCAGGATTGAATGGCGTGCCGGGCTTCTCTCCCCAAAGCTTCGCGACCGCGGGCTCGGTGTTTATATCCAAGCCCCGGATGTCCAGCTTCTGAAAGGTATAAACGGCTCCGGGAGTGACGTTGTAAACGACGTTCACGGTCCGTTTGGTGTCGTCCGCTTCGGGTTCGCTCGTGATATTCGCATCCAGCAATCCCCGCCGTTTCATGCGATGAATCAGATCGATGCGGAAACTTTCGACTTGATCACCGTTGAAGGTTTGGCCGGGTTTAAACGGGAGGTTGGATCGGATCTCTTCCTGATCCATTCCGTTACCGCGAAAGCGGATACTCCCGAACTTGAACAGCGGGCCTTCTTTGATTTCCACTTTGACCACAACGCCCAAATTGGAGGTTGATGGCTGCGTCTCGATCTTGGGAAAGGTAACGGCGGCGTAGCCTTTCGCCGCGTACAGCGGTTTGATCGCCTTGTCGAGGATCATCTGGAGCCGTGCATCGGAAAGAGGAACGCCGACCGCAACCAGGTTCACGGCCCGCAGAATCGTTCCCGAATCGACGGCCTGATTGCCGCTGACTTGCACCTGTGAAATGGTCGGGGCGGGAGCGTTGGTTGTGAAGAGAACCGTCAATTCTTTCGGGTCGTCATTCGAGACTTGAGCCTTAACCTTAACCGCGGGATTCGTTTTCGCCACGAGTTCCTGGACGGCGGCTGTGTAGCGGTTCAACACTTGTTGGGTACCCGGAATCCGCTCAGAATACAGCGGCACATGCTCCTGCAGGTATTGCCGAATGGTCTCGGGAGGGACGCCAAGACGTTCGAAACGCATGGGAAAGAGTTGCTCATTCTCAGTCACCTCGAACGTGACGTCGTAGCCCGGAGGATTGCCGCTACTGAACCGGTATTCGTCTGCGACGTTGGTGAATAACTCCGTCCCGAGCAGCTTTTTCCGCGCAGCTTCTACCGTCGCGGCAGTGGCGCGGTCCCCTGTTTTCAATCCGGATTCACTGATAATGCCGGCGGCCGGATAAAGGCGATTCCCTTTGACGCTGACGGTGTGGATAACGCCCGGAGGCGGCTCTCTTTTCGCGGATTTGGCGGGACCGGTATTCTGAGCGGCGCTCCCAAAGGCGCCGAGCAAAATCAGCGCCGCCGCCGAAAGTGAACGCATAGCTCTACTTTCATCATACGTACCGGAAACCAGCTTCGTTTCCATGCTCAGCGCGGCCTGCTCACGTTTGTACTATCCGCCTTGGAAACCAATGAAAAATAAGGGCCGAATGCTAAACTGAAAGAGAAAATGACATACGACGTCGTGGTGATTGGAAGCGGTCCGGGCGGCTATTCTGCGGCTGTTCGAGCCGGTCAGTACGGTCTGAAAACAGCAATGATCGAGAAGCAGCCGCGGTTAGGTGGCACTTGCCTCCTGGTGGGCTGTATTCCGACCAAGGCGCTCCTTCACACGGCGGACGTTTGGGACTACTTCAAGAACCCGGGCGCACAGGGCATCCAGTGCAAAGATCCGCAGCTTGAGTTTCCGAAGGTAATGGATCGCAAAAACAAGATCGTCACCAAGCACTCGAAAGGCATCGAGTTCCTGATGCGCAAGAACAAAGTGGATGTCATCAAGGGCTATGCGCGTCTGCAGGGCGGCGGGAAGATCGAAGTCCAAACGGACAAGGGACCGCAAACCGTCGAAGCGAAGAACATCATTCTGGCGACGGGCTCGGAAGCGCGCATGCTGCCCGGGATTGCAGTCCGATGCGAATCAGATTCTGACGAACATCGAAATTCTGGATCTTCCCCGCCATCCCGAAGAGCCTCGGGATCATCGGCGCGGGGGCAGTCGGCGTGGAATTTGCGTCCATCTTCAACCGCTTCGGAACGAAAGTAACGATTCTCGAGATGTTGCCGCGGCTTGTTCCCGTCGAAGACGAGGAGATCTCGAAAGAGCTCGAGAAGCACTTCAAGAAGACCGGGATTCGCATCGAGACGGGTGCGAAGGCCGAGAACATCCGCAAGGATGCGAACGGTGTGTCGCTAACGGCGACGCTGGCTAACGGCAACAAAGAGGAGATGCAGTTCGAAAAGCTGCTGGTTGCGGTCGGGCGCCGGCCGAACACGGATAACATCGGGCTTGAGAATACAAAGGCGCAGGTGGACCGCGGTTTCGTCGTCGTTGACGGCCAGCAGCGAACGGGCGAGCCGGGCTTGTACGCAATTGGCGACATCGTCGCCGGAACGCCGCAGCTTGCACACGTCGCAACGGCCGAGGGCATGGTCGCGGTGGGTAATATTGCCGGCAAACCGGCGCGGCCCATCAACCGCAATCGCATTCCGGGCGCCACTTACACGGATCCCGGCATCGGAAGCGTCGGGCTGTCGGAGGCGCAGGCGCAAAGCGCAAGGATTCAAAGTCAAGGTCGGCAAGTTTCCGTTCGTCGGCAACAGCAAAGCCACCATTCTGGACAAGCACGAAGGCTTCGTGAAGGTCATCGCGGACGAGACCTTTGGCGAAATTCTGGGCGTTCATATCATCGGACCCGAGGCCTTTGAATTGATCGCCGAAGCCGTAACCGCCATGGAAGCGGAAGCCACGGTCGAATCGATGATGCAGACCATCCACGCTCACCCAACCATCTACGAGGCGATCGGCGAAGCGTTCAATAACGTCTACGGTCTGGCGATCAATATCTAAGCTCAGAAAAGCAATTACATGAGTGACGGCGAGCGATCTCTCGAAGCCGTGGACCTGGGCCGGATGCGGTACGCGCGAGGCTCTGCGGATACAGGAGAGATTAGTCGAGGAACGAAAGCGCGGCGCAGGCAAGGACACCCTGCTGTTCGTCGAGCATCCGCATGTGATCACGATGGGCCGCAACGGGAACGAGCACCACCTGCTTGCCGGGTCCAGACGTTCTTGCGCGAACCGGAATCGAGTTTTTTGAAACCAATCGGGGCGGGGATGTGACTTATCATGGGCCCGGTCAGTTGGTCGGTTATCCGATCTTTGATCTGCGAGAATGGAGGCGCGATGTTCACGCCTTTTTCCGAGGCGTGGAGGACGCTCTGATTCAAGCGCTTTCAACAGTGGAGGTGGAAGCGGAGCGGTTGCCGCAAAAAGGATACGAAGGAGTATGGGTTCGAGGTGCGAAAATCGCCGCAATCGGAATCCACATCAGCCGCTGGATCACGTCGCATGGCTTCGCGCTGAATGTCGACACCGATCTGAGTTATTTCAAGTATATTGTTCCGTGTGGTTTAACGAAGCCGGTTTGTTCGCTGCGCAGTCTTGGTGTAGAACGCAACCCGTGAGGACATGATGAGCGCCGTGGCTGGAGCGTTCGCGAAGACTTTCGGCTACCGAGTGCGGTTTGCCCAGGAGAGTTTCGAGGAGATTTCATGACTGATGTCGTAATGCCCCAGATGGGCGAAAGCATTGTTGAGGGTACGCTGACTCGATGGCTGAAAAAGCCGGGCGAGAAGGTGGAGCGCGATGAGCCTCTGTTCGAGATCTCGACCGACAAGGTGGATACCGAGATCCCATCGCCTGCCGCGGGTGTCTTGAGCGAGATTCTCGTCCAGGAAGGGACAACCGTCGCGATCAACTCTGTCGTCGCGCGTATCGGAGATGCGAATGGGGCTGCTCCTGCCGCCGCTGCTCGCTGCGCAACAGGCTGCGCCACCTCCTGCCGCCTCCACAGCAGGCAGCACCTGCCACCGCCACCGCCCGCTCCAGCCTCAAGCCCGTCCCCTGCCGATGTAGGGCCTTCCGCCCGGGCGCAAGGCTCTTCACGAAGCTGCACCACCTCCAGCTCCGGCGCCGAGCGGCGCTGGTCCGTACCCGAGCACTCCCGCCCCGCAGGCGCCAGCTCCTCCAGCTCCGAGCGCACAGCCGGACGGAAGCGACGACCAGGGCCCGTTGTCGCCTCTCGTGCGGAAGATGGCTCGCGAATACAACATCGATCTTTCGCAGATCCGAGGCACTGGCGTTGGCGGGCGCATCACGAAGCACGACGTAGAAGCTCATATGTCGTCGCAAGCGGCGAAGACCTACGCCGCGCCGCCTCCCGAGCCGAAGGCAACTAGCGCCGGGCCGTATCCGGTAGAACCGCCGCCGCAGGCTCCCGCCGCAACAGCAGGCGCCTTCGCCTCTGCCGCTTGCCGAATCCGCAAAGACGCGCACCGAGCCCATGAGCACCATGCGCCAGAAGATTGCGGAGCACATGATCATGAGCAAGCGCACGTCTGCTCATGTCACGACCGTTCATCGCGTCGATATGACGAAGGTGGCAAAGCTTCGCGAGAAATCAAAAGCCGAGTTCCAGGCGCGCAACGGATTTTCACTTACGTTCTTGCCATTTGTCACGGCTGCTACCGCCGAAGCGCTGCGGGCATTTCCCGATCTTCAACGCTTCGATTGACGGCAAAAACATCGTCTATCACCGAGACATCAATCTCGGAATCGCGGTGGCGCTTGAAGGTGGCCTGATTGTTCCGGTCATCCGAAATGCGGACGAAAAGAACGTAGCTGGCTTGCAGACGATCAATTGTCGATCTTGCAACGCGAGCGCGCTCACGCCAATTGAAGCCGGATGAGGTTGCGGGTGGAACGTTCTCGATCACGAACTTCGGCAGCTTCGGCAGCATCTTCGCCACACCCGTGATCAATCAACCGCAAGTTGCGATTCTGGGTGTCGGTGCCGTTGAGAAGGTTCCGGCCGTGATTGACGGAGATGCCATTGCGATTCGTTCCCAGGCTCACCTGGCTCTCACGTTCGATCACCGGCTGATCGATGGGGCTCTGGCGGATCAGTTCTGCCAGAAGGTGAAGGCGATTCTCGAGGGCTGGTCCGCAAACATCCTTTAAGTCAGCAAGAGGCGAGAAACATGTTGTTCCTCGCCTCTTCTTTCTGAGTAGTTAGTTGTTTCCGGCGGATGCAGAAACCGTGGCGGGTGCGTTCTTGACGTACATGTCGAACCACCGTGACTTCTCCCAAAGGATGTGTTCGATCGTTTCCTTTGCCCGATAGCCGTGTGCTTCATCCGGCAAGAACACCAGGCGAACCGTGGCGCCGTTTCCGCTAAGCGCCTGATACATGCGGTCGCTCTGAATGGGAAATGTTCCGGAGTTGTCGTCCGCTTCGCCGTGGATCAGCAGGATCGGATCCTTGATCTGGTTCGCAAACACAAATGGCGACATGTTCAGGTAGGTATCTTTCGCTTCCCAGAAGGCCCGGCGCTCGCTCTGGAACCCGAATGGAGTCAGCGTTCTGTTGTACGCGCCGCTCTCCGCAATGCCCGCTTTGAATAACCGGCAGTGCGCCAGCAGATTAGCCGTCATGAAGGCTCCATAGCTGTGGCCGCCCACCCCCACGCGGTTGGGATCGATAACGCCCATTTCGCTCGCCTTATCAATGGCCGCCTTGGCGTCTGCGACGATCTGTTCCACGTACGTGTTGTTTACGACGTCGATTGTCCCGACCACCGGCATGGCGGCGTTCTCAAGAACCGCATAGCCATCCAGGAGAAAGAACAACTCCGAGTAACCGGTGATCGTCGTGAAGCGCTTTGTCGAACCCTGCACCTGTCCTGCTGTATCGGCGTCATTGTATTCGCGCGGATACGCCCACATCACGGCAGGCAGCTTTGGTTCCCGGTTTGTAATCCGGCGGAAGATACAGCTCCATCGAAAGCGGCACGCCATCCGCGCGCTTGTACGTGACCAGTTGCTTTCTGAATCTTGCGAAGCTGCGGCGTCGGGTCTTTGAACGACGGTGAGAGCTTTTACGGTCGCCCCGTCATGCAGGTAGAAGTTCGGCGGCTCGGTTGGGCTTTCCCGGCGCGTGATGAAGCGTCGTCCCGTCGTTGTTGATCACGGCTTCGACTGTTTCGTAAACATCATCCGGGCATTGGAAAATGCGTTCCGATTTGCCGGTTGTGAGATCGAACCGATCCAGGAACGGATGGTCGCCTTTCGACGAGGCGCCGGCTCCATTCAGAAAAATGAAATTGCCCGATTCCAGAAGTTCTCCGCCTCGCGCGCCCGAGCGTTCCGGCGACCGCTGCGCCCGGGAATGCGGCAGCGTTCACGGTGCCCTTGCTGGTCACCGGCCGGCCCGGATCCTTATAGCGATCCTGGGCGTTACGGCTCCAGATGAGCTTCGCTTCTCTATCCGGTTTAGTCGGATCGATTTTGAACGTCCGGACAATGCGGGAAATTCGCGCCGTGTCTTCGATCAAGCGCGAAGTTCTTGCCGAACTGCATGCCCGAGTAGCGCTCTTCGGTCTTGAATACTTCGACCGGCTCACCCGTTGAACGGAGCTTTCAGACGCCACGACGCGATCGCGATGCGGAACTTTCTCTTTGGGGTTGCCGCCATCCAGCGCTTCCACCCACATCACGGCGGCTGTTTCGGTTGGAATCCAGCGGAATTGGCGGGGTCCAGGCTGCACGCCGCCAAGCGGTACCCGCTCCGGCAGCGGCACGCTCGCCACCGTGTGGACCATCCTTCCCGTCACGTCCCAGATCTCGACTTCTTTCGGGAACTCGCGGGCCGGGTGCAGATAGGAGAACGGCCTGTGTTCCCGGGTAACCAGTAGGTCTTTGCCATCCGGCGAAATATCGACGTCTTCCAAAATGCCCGATTTGCCGAGCGGCGTAACCTTGCCTGTCGACGTATCGATCGAGACCAGTTGGGAGGTCGCGTAGTATTCGTAAAGATCTTCGTCATGCGGATTCTGGAGCAGGTCTTCATACGTGGCGACACCCATTGCGTGGCCGGCGCTCTCCTGCACGTGTGGACCGAGCGGAACCTTGGGTTCTTCGGGCGCAGGACCTCTTCTGGACGGAACAGCTTTCACGAGGAGCGTCCGATTGTCCGGCATCCAATCGATGGGCTCACCCAAGACGGCGTTTACTGCTATACCCGGATATCTTGTGCGCCTTTCCGTCGAAGGATCGCCGATCCAAAGCTCAATTCCGTGAGGCGTCGTGTTGGTGAACGCGAAGTGCGTCGCCGTTGTCGGACCAGCGCAGTTCGCTGACCAATGCGCCAGGCGGGGGCAGCAAGATCTTGCTGGGTGCCCTCCGGCAGCTTGATGAGCTTGACCGATTGAGCTATGCGGCGCGAGATGAAGACCGTTGGTCCGTGGATCGATGCGCATGCCGGCAATCCGCAGCATGGGCTCCGATACCTCGGCAATGGACGGATACCGGACCATTTGGGAGAGCGAGGCGTAGGTCCGCGTCGGATTGACCGCCAGAACGGGCGGCGCCGGCGCGTTAAGAATGTCCAGGATCTCTTTGGATGGCTTTTGATATTTGAGTTGATCGGCGACGAGCGAATGCGGCGCAGAAAGTAATAGGAACGTTTTTCGCAATTGTCGACTCTCCTTTGAGCTAAATTGGCGAGCGCGACGAGGCGTCGGGGTCAATTGGCACTTTAGCAGTAAAGATAGTACCGCGCTACTCCGGTCCCATGATGGTGATAGCACCTAAACCGAGGTGGCAGACCGCTGGAATGTCGTCTGAAACTGCCGTAATTCGGATGCCTTCGGACGCGTACACTACCCATCGGTGGGTGGAGCTAGTCTTTTTTGCTTGACTGATAGGTTCATATAGGTTTAACATTCGACCTGTACCAAGTCAGTCTTACTTCAAATCGAAAGAGGTCCGCGCATGACCTTTCAAGTGGGCGAGAAGGTGGTTTATCCAAACCACGGCGTGGGAACAATCGAGAACATCAGCCTGCGTTCTTTTGGCACTCAGCAGGAGCAGTTCTATCTGCTGAGGCTGTCTCCGAGCAGCATGACCGTGATGGTGCCTTTCTCACACGTCCAGGACGTGGGGCTGCGAAAAGTCACGAAGTGCAGCGAGATCAGCCGCGTACTTAATTACCTTGCTGCGGTCCGCCCTACATACGCGCAGGACTGGAAAGATCGCTTCAAAGAAAATTGCGAGAAGATGAAAGGCGGAAGCCTTCTCGAAATCGCAGAGGTTTTTAAGGGTTTGATCATGATTCAAACCGAAAAGCCTTTGTCTTTCCGCGAGAAGAAGATGCTCGAGCGTGCGCGCAGCATGCTGGTGCTGGAAACTTCGGTCGCAAAATCAGTTCCGAACCAGAAGCTTTGGTTTTGATCGGACGAGCGCTAGCGAAGTGCGGCCTGCCTCTTCCTATGGCCCTTTAACCGATTTGCCGCGCTTGCGGTTAGCCAAAAGAGCCGAAGAGGGGCGAGCGGTATACTGGAAGCGTAGTCGCCTCTGTGGCGCTATCGTCTAACGGTTAGGACAGAGCCCTCTCAAGGCTTAAATAGGGGTTCGATTCCCCTTAGCGCTACCAGCTTCTTTATCAAAGCTTCCCACGCCGCACCCGATTGATTCGCCCTCGTTCACACTCCGGCAATCCTCCTGGTAGGTAGCTAAGCGTGTTTGCGATCTGACTCACTAGCTAAACAGCCCTTTTGTGCCCTGTATTGTTGGCGCGATCCAGAGATCCGGGCCATTTGCCCTACCAGCAGTGGCGTTTTAAGGTTCCGTCACCATCGATTTTCGAAAATTCTACGCATCCTCCGCTCCGGCGAACCGGGATGCCTACGAATCGGGCCTCTCGTAAGGTCCGAACGAATTCAACTCGCTCGGTTCCGCTCTTCGTGCGGACGTCCAACCGATATCGGTACCCGTATTCCAGGGCAAGTAGGTTGAGCCGAGCCTCTAGGATGATTTCCTGATCCTTAAGCGGACGCCTCGGAGACCGTTGTTTTTGGTAAGCAAGAGTTAAAGACATGCAACATGTTTTGGAGCGCTCGAATTGCGAGCGACTTTACTTCGCCAGGATTTTCGAACGTCTATCTACTTATAAGCCTAATTGATATTGAGCAGGTATGACGGTCGCCCTCGAGTGAGGGATAAAGAAATATTAAGAAATATTCTCTTTTACGATAAAACCCGTATTATTTCTAGTAAATCGCTAGTCGGTCAAAAAATTCCAACCATCGAATGTACTTTTTCAGCGTTAGGAATTCCCTTACGCATCATGGAAAGACGTTGCTTGCCTGAAATCTTTCGCCGAAGTGCCGTGCGCTTGAGTGCGCTCGTTTTCTGCCTCGCAGTCCTTCTCCCTGGGATACCTGCCGAAGCAGCGGGACGGTTTATCGTCCGCGTTTCGAATTCATCCGCCATTCAACTGGTCGCATTACTTACGGGTTTCAACGTCGTTGAGGCAATTGACGGGTCCGCGGGACAACTGTATGTCGTCACAACGCCGGATGCGCTCGATCCGGTTATAGGACTCAATATCTTGAGCACCGCACTTGGAGTACTCGGGGTGGAGCCCGATCTGGTGGCCCATACGGCGGATTCCGCGCCTGCCGTACCGGCTGCGCTCCAAGATACTGCCCCCATGCCGTATTACGGAGCCATGGTCCCGCAAGGTTATGTCAATCAACCGGCAACACAGAAAATTCGGCTGGCTGATTTGAGGGCAACGTACCCTGGGGCGACCGGGTCTGGCGTGGTTGCGGTGATTGATACCGGCGTTGATCCTAATCACCCGGTGCTGAAACCGGTTCTCCTGCCGGGATACGACTTTACCCGCAACCAATCAGGGGCCGACGAGACGCTGGATGTATCGCTCAGCACCGCGCCGTTCGTAAGCGGAGTGCCGGCAATTTGGATGAACAGCAATTCTGGAATGGTCGATCAGTCGACCGCGGCCGTCGTCGATCAATCAACCGCAGCCGTTGTGGACGGACAGCAGGCCCCCGATTTCGGCCACGGAACAATGGTAGCGGGCATCATTCACCTGGTCGCGCCAACAGCCAAAATTCTCCCCATCAAGGTATTCAAGGCGGATGGCACCGGCTATACTTCCGATATCCTGCGAGGTATCTATTACGCAATCTCGATGCACGCCAACGTATTCAACATGAGTTTTCATCTGGCGGCGTACTCGCCGGAAGTGAACAGGGCGCTGGCCACTGCAAACCTGTCGGGCACTGTTTCAGTGGCGGCGGCCGGCAATAATGGCCAGAATACGCTGGTATACCCGGCTGCTCTCAGCACAGTGATGGGAGTGGCTTCGACCACAAACGACGATCAGCTCTCAACCTTCTCTAATTACGGTCCGCAGCTTGTTTGGGTCGCTGCGCCAGGAGAGGGTGTGGTGACCACGTATCCCTTCTCGACTTATGCTGCGTGTTGGGGCACTTCGTTCAGCACTCCCTTTGTTTCCGGCTTGGCCGCCGCCATGCGCAGCGTGAATGCCTTCTCGAATCAGTCCACGAGCTCTGGCGCGGCAGCACATGCCCAGCCCATCAATTCGAACGCTGGAAATGGCCGGATAGACGCGCTGCAGGCCCTGAAGGCCGCTTCCAACAACTTGCTCGGCATCAGTCTTAATCTGCCGTAACTTCGGCCATTGCCAGGATGAGCGGATCCTTACTAGCGGTTCGTGATCTCACGATTCAATACCGTGAGGCATCCACGCCCGCGGTGGCTGGCGTCACGTTCTCGCTTACTCCCGGTGAGAGTCTTGGAATTTGTGGCAAATCCGGCTCAGGCAAGACGACGCTGGCTCGCAGTCTACTGCGTCTTGACTCTAAGGATTGCGAGGTAAAATCCGGCTCGATTTGTTTCCGGGAAACGGAGATTCTTGCGCTCCAGCCGGCAAAGCTGCAAAGCATACGTGGCCGGGATCTGGCGTTTATCAGTCAAGAGCCGGAACTGGCGCTGAACCCGGTCCTGACGGTGGAACGACAAATCGTGGAAGTGCTTCGGGCACATATTCCCGGGAACATGCGTCAGCATCGGGAGCAAGCGAGGCGCATGCTGGCCAAAGTGCGTCTGGATCAGGCCGCGATCTTTCACTCCTATCCGCACCAGCTTAGTGGCGGTCAGAGACAGCGGGTCGTCATCGCTCAAGCGTTGGTCTGCCGCCCGGCCCTGCTGATCGCGGACGAACCGACGAGTGCTCTAGATGTCCAAACTCAAGCCGAAATTGTCCAACTTCTGCTGAGGCTTCGGGACGAACTGAATCTCTCGCTTATCTTTATCTCTCACAACCTGGAACTCCTGCGCGGTGTTACCGATCGCCTTGCGTCCATGAGCGACGGACGATTGACGGAGACCGCTACTCCCGGAGATCTTTATTTGAGCTCTTGTCCAGACGTTGGAAGCAAACGTACGCGGACACTGTCCTTCGGTCAGGATCCGGTAGGTGCTCAACGCTCTCCCGAAGAATCCGTTGTCGAGGTGCGCCGCTTGTATAAGTCGTACTCCCGGGGGAACACGTTGTCCTTTGCTCGTCATCGAGTTGCTGCGCTCGCGGGCATTGACTTCCACCTCCTGCGGGGGCATACGGTCGCCGTTGTGGGCGAATCCGGCTCGGGAAAATCGACGTTAGCGCGATGCATAGCGCGGCTCGACAATCCTGATTCGGGAGAGATCCTGTTCAACGGGAGAGACGTGCTAAGTCTCTCCGCGGGGCAACTCACGCCCATCCGGCGCCGCATTCAACTCGTTTTTCAACATTCGGCAACGGCAATGGATCCTCATCTCCCGGCCGAGGAAATTGTCGGCGAACCGCTGCGAATCCTTCGCACGGGCTCGAAAAGGGAACGCCGCGAAAGGGTCCTGAACTGGATGGAGCAGGTTGGGCTATCTTCTCGATGGGCAACCAGACTCCCCTCGCAGTTCAGTGGTGGCCAGCGTCAACGATTAGCGATTGCGCGTGCGATGATACTTGATCCCGATGTCGTCATCTTCGACGAAGCGTTTGCGGGACTCGACCCGGCGACTCGCGCGGATATTTTAGATCTTATTCTCAACTTACAGTCTTCACGCCTGAAGTCATACTTGTTCATCACTCATGACTTAAACATGGCAAAAGACCTGACCGATGAGATCGTGGTTATGCGGGATGGCAAGATAACGGAATCGAGCATCCTTTCCAATTCGTACATCGCTGGAACAGCGACCGGACAGAGAACACCCAATCTCTCCGCTTGAGCTTTGAGAGGCGGATTCTTTGTTTCGACAGCTAGTAAGATTTCTCTCCCGCCGTTTTCTCCACGCCTTTCTCATCTTGTTGTTTGCGTCTCTGCTCGCGTTTACGCTAGCCAGCATCGCCCCGGGTGACTACTTTGATGAGATGAGAGTGAGTTCTGCAATCTCACCGCAAAGCTTAGCGAAACTGCGAACCCAATATGGACTGGACCGCCCGTTGCCGGAGCGGTACTTGCAATGGATCACATCGATCCCAAGGGGGCAATGGGGCTTCTCTTTCGCTTACAACACTCCAGCCGGTCCCATCCTGATCTCCCGCTTTCGAAACACCTTGTTGTTAACCGGTATTGCGATGGGTCTTGCGTGGCTCACCGCACTCGTTTGGGGCGGATGGGCCGCGATGAATCAGGGCGGCCTGGCCGACAAGGTCCTGACAGCGGTTAACGCGCTGCTGCTTGCCACACCTGAGGTCGTGCTTGCTCTTTGCCTGCTGGTGTTCGCCGCTCGAACGGGATACTTCCCGCTGGGAGGGTTGCAATCCAATCTGGATGCCGACGCGAGCTTGTGGACTCAAGTTCAAGATCTGGCAAGGCACATCGCCCTTCCAAGCCTTGCATTGGCCGCCGGCTCAGCGCCGCTGCTTCTCTCGCATGTGCGTACCGCTGTTGCTGATGCGCTCCGGTCGCCGTTCATCGAAGCAGCCGCCGGATACGGAATCTCACCGCTTCGAATCCTTCTTCACCATGCGTTTCCGGCAGCGGCCAATCCGCTAATCACTCTGTTTGGGACATCGGTCGGCATGCTGGTGAGCTCTTCTCTTTTGACCGAAGCCGTGTTCGGTTGGCCGGGCCTTGGGCAGTTGATGCTTGAAGCCGTTCAAGCGCGCGATTTCTTTCTGGTGGTGGATTCTGCTCTGCTCTCAACTGCCTTTTTCCTGCTGGGAACGCTGATGGCAGATATTCTCCTTTATGCCGCCGACCCTCGCATCAGGCTTGAGTAGATGAAGCTGGGCAAAGTTCCCGTTCTAAGTGTCATCATTCTTGCCGCCTGCTATGGGTCGGCTCTGTTCGGTGGTTTCGTTGCCCCGTACAGATTTGAAACTCAGAATCGCGACCTCAGCTTTCTAGCGCCGACGCGGATTCATCTGTTTGAGCGAAGTGGGCGGTTTCACCTACATCCGTTTGTCTACCGATCAACCGCGCGGACGGGCAGCTTCGCCGAGTACCAGGAAGATACACGGTCCCCTTATCCAATACACTTTCTCCTGCCCGGTGAGCCTTATAGCGTCTTTGGGATCGTGCCTGCCCGGGTCCACTTATTCGGCGTGGAGCGGCCAGCGCGAATCTTCGTGCTCGGGACTGATGTTTTCGGCCGGGATGTCTTCTCCCGTCTGATCTACGGTAGCCAGATATCGTTGTTGTCCTCGTTCGCTGCGGCGCTGATATCCGTCTCCTTAGGTGTCATCCTCGGAGGAGTTTCCGGTTATTACGGCCGTTCGATCGACGCGGTTGTCATGCGGCTCAGCGACGTGTTCCTGGCGATGCCCTGGCTGTATTTGCTGCTTGCGGTTCGCGCTGCTTTGCCTCTCCGGATGGATTCCCGGCAGACCTATCTCTTTATTGCCGTGTTGATGGGTTTGGTCGGATGGGCGCGCCCGGCGCGATTGGCCCGTGGAATCGTTCTGAGCGTCAAAGAATCGGAGTATGTGCTTGCCGCGCGAAGCTTTGGCGGATCGGACATTTACCTGTTCCGCAGGCACATCCTGCCATCTTTATTGGGTGTTGCCCTGACGCAACTTTCCGTTTACATCCCGCAGTACATCCTGGCTGAAGTTACGCTTTCGTTTCTGGGGCTAGGCGTAAGCGAGCCGATTGCTAGCTGGGGCAACATGCTTGGGGACCTTCAGCTTTTCGTTTCTGATCCGCACTGGTGGTTGTTTGCGCCCGCTTTCGCCCTTTTTATGGTTTTGCTGGCGTATGATGGGCTATTTACATTCATTAAAAGGCGAACTACTTAACTTTCGTCTGTTTTAGGGCACAATGCGAATGGCATTTCCGCTTTACGTGTTGTGTTTAGTGTGCAGATGAACCAAGCTCTTCAGAATGCAATCGCAAGCTCGACGCTTCTCACACCCATCTTTGCCATTTTGAGCTTGGGATCTCTCGTTCATGGAGACCCGGGGGCGGGCTGGGTTCGGGCCTGCGCCCATGCGCCCCTGAACGGGGACTTTCTTACGAGTTCGGGGCAGCCGGGAGTGTGTGGAGGCCGCTTGGTTGTGAGCCAGCGGTCCGAGCCGAAAACCTTCAACCCCATGCTTCCGGCAGATATCACGACGCGGAAGATCATCAACCTCCTCGGCGCAGATCTCATCCATATAAACCAAAGTAATTTCCAGGCGGAGCCTGCTCTCGCGAAGTCCTGGAGCCTCTCGGAGAACGCACGCACATACACCCTCATGCTGCGGCGCGGCGTGCGCTTTTCGGATGGCCACCCGTTCGACGCGGATGACGTTGTATTCAGTTTCGAGTCGTATCTGGACGAAACTCTCCATGCAGCGCAAAGAGATTTGCTGCTGGTTTCTGGTGTGCCGATCAAAGTCCACAAAGTGGACGCCTACACCGTTACCTTCACGCTTCCCTCCCGCTACGCGGCCGGAGAGAGGGTTTTCGACAGTATTCCGATTCTGCCCCGTCATGTCCTGCAAGGGATGGCGAAATCGGGTCAGCTAGCAACCGCCTGGGGCGTGAACACAGATCCCAAGCAGATTGTGGGATTGGGACCTTTTCGACTGAAACAATTTGTGCCGGGGCAAAAGGTCGTTCTCGAGCGGAACCCTTTCTACTGGAAAACAGATTCGGCAGGGCAGAAGCTTCCTTATCTCGATGAGGTCATTTCCGAAATTGTCCCGAATAGCGAAGCGGAAGCAATGCGCTTTTTGTCCGGCGAAACGGACATGCTGAACCGCATTGCACCAGCGGATTTTGAGGCTCTCAAGCCGGACGAACGGAAGCGGGACTATCGCATTTCCGATCTTGGACCGGGTTATGAGTATACGTTTCTCTTCTTCAACCTGAACGCGCACCAAAGCTCAGAGTTGACGGAGAAGCAGAAGTGGTTTAGCCAGGTGGGATTCCGTCAGGCTGTATCGGAACTGATTGACCGCGATAGTATAGTGCGGCTGGTTTATAGAGGCCATGCAACTCCGCTATCAGTACCGATGTCGTCTACGAACAGCTTTTGGGCCAACGGCAGGCTGCCTTCTCCCGCCCGGTCGCTGGCCCGGGCCCGGGAGTGGCTGCAGAAAGCTGGATTTTCATGGTCGCCGAGCGGTTTGCTCCGCGACTCCGGAGGAAAAAGCGTCGAGTTTTCACTGCTCGTGCATACCGCCAATCCCCAGCAACAGCAGATCGGCGTTCTTATACAGCAAGACCTGAAGGAACTGGGCATCCAGGTCCGGTTGAACACTCTCGAGTTCCGCAGCTACGCCAACAGAATCTTTTCCAGCTTTGACTACGATGCTGCAATCCTAACTCTGTCCGACGGTGATGCGGATCCAAATACGGAGACGAGCCTCCTGCTCTCGACGGGTGCTAACCACGTCTGGAGCTTAAAACCCGGAGAAATTCCGGGCTGGCAGATGCAGATGGATGCATTGATGGGACAGCAACTCACCGCACGAACCTCCATCGAGCGAAAGCGGTTGTTCGATCAGGTGCAGGAAATCTTATGGAGAAACAAGCCGGTCATTTTTTTGACCAGCCCCAATATTCTGGTGGGCGCCAAGAACTCGATTGGAAACTTTCATCCAGCCAAACTCCCCGACTCCACGCTGTGGAATGCTGATCAGCTTTTCAGGCGAAGCTTTCAGGGGACGACCGGACGCTAATGACGTTCGAAGGTTCCGAGACATTCACAGAGGATCGGGCGCAAGAAGACGAAGTACTTGTGCGGGAGTGTCTCAACGGAAGTAAGTCAGCGTGGTCCGCGTTGATCGACAAGTATAAGAACCTCATTTACTCCATTCCCGTAAAACGAGGTTTCTCACCCGAGGATGCGAATGAGATCTTTCAATCGGTATGCCTGACCCTTCTGAATGAGCTTGGGAATGTACGCGAACCGAGAGCGCTCGCCGCATGGTTGATTCGCTCAACCTCTCATCAATGCCTGGGATGGAGGCGGAAGCAGCGGCGGTTCACGGGCGAGGAGATCGACGAAAACCAACAAACGGAAGACTCGGACAAATTGCCGGACAAACTCCTTCAGGAGCTTGAGCGCGAGCAGATGATAAGGGCCGTCGTGAACGAGCAATCGCCCGAATGTAAACGGCTCATTGAGCTATTGTTTTTCACAAATCCCCCGATGCCCTATGCGGAAGCGGCGCGTGCCGTGGGATTGGCCACGGGATCGATCGGAGCTACTCGCGGTCGTTGCCTGGAAAAGCTCCGCCAATCTCTGGATCGGAAGAAGTTCCTCTGATCTGGTAACCGATGGAGCCTCAAATCCGTGAACTTTGCCTCGAGTTGGGGCACCTTGTAGATGCGGATAGCCAGAGCGCTTTCCTGGCTCTGCATCCCGAACTGGTCGACGCCGGTGTCGTCGAGGGATTAGCCGAAGCTGTTCGTACAACGGTCAGAGTTGATGTTCCCCAAGCTGTGCTCCTGGCCGACGCGGCGCTCGCCATCGCTAGCATCCTCAAAGACGACATAGCTCTCGCGCGGGGGTTACGCGCCAAGGCAAATGCAATGTGGTTCAAGGGGGACTGCAAAGCTGCTACTGAACTATTCAGTCGAGCTGCCGGACTTTTCGAAGCGGCCGGAAAATTGGATGAAGTGGGCCGCACTTTGAGCAGTTCCATCCAGTCCCTGGCGCTGCTTGGCGAGTACGAAGCTGCGTTTTTTGCGGCGGGCAGGGCACGAGAGATCTTCCTGACGATTGGTGAGACGCTGCGCCTGGCTCGTCTTGAAATCAATGTCGCCAACCTCTACCACCGGCAAAACCGTTTCGCCGAGGCGCTGGCCGCTTATGAGCGGGCTTACGAAGAACTGCTGCCGCACAGAGATACGGAAGCAATAGGCGTGGCGCTTCACAACATGGCGGTTTGCTTGATTGCACTTGATGACTTCCCGCGTGCACTAAAAGTCTACGAGCGCGTGCGCAACTTCTGCGAGCAAAACGACATGCCGCTACTAACGGCCCAGGCCGATTACAATGCGGCGTATCTCTACTATCTTCGCGGTGACTATACAAAAGCGCTGAAGCTGTTGAGCTCAGTTCGCGAAGCATGTAGCACGAATGGAGATGCTTATCACCTCTCGTTGTGCGACTTGGATCAATCCGAGATTTACCTCGAACTCAGACTGATTTCGGAAGCTGCCGAGATGGCGGAGAACAGTTATCGCCGCTTCCAGCAGCTCGGAATGAACTTTGAGTCCGCACGATCGCTGGTAAACCTTGCCATCGCATTAACGTTAGGAGGAAATTACTCTAAGCCCCTGGCACTCTTTGGCGAGGCAAGGGAACTGCTACGAAACGAGAACAACCAAGTCTGGGCCTACCTTCTCGACCTGTATCGTGCGGTGGTTCTGGTTGAGCAGGACGAATTGGTACAGGCCCAGCATTTTGCATCGGTCGCAGAGCAATTCTTCGCTTCGGCTCCTATGCCAAGCAAGCAGGTCCACTGTTTGTTGCTGTTGGCCAGAATCTCGCTTCTGAAGGGTGAGCCTAATGCGGCAACAGAATATTGCGACAAGGCGCTCGCAATCCTGGAAAATGTCGATATTCCCAACCTGGTACATCAAGCGCGATTCCTGCAGGGTCAAGTCTTCGAGGCGTTAAACAATCCGGATGCGGCTTACCAGGCGTACCAGAGCGCCCGAGACGCTTTAGAGGCATTGCGAAGCAGTCTCGCGAAAGAGGAGCTGAAGATCGGCTTCATGCATAGCCGGACCGATGTTTACGCCCGCATGACTAAACTCTGCCTGGAGCGGGTGGACAGCGGATGCTCAGCGGAGGAAGCGTTTTCACACGTAGAATCGGCGAAATCGCGGACGTTGCGGGACCTGCTCGTAGGCGGGCCGTCTCCCGTTGGACTCAGTTCCTCGGGCACCAGGACAGACACCGTGCGCGCGAATTACGTGCTGAGCTGAACTGGTATTACAATCGCCTCGAGCGCGAGCAACTCTCGCGCGACGGGTTATCGCAAGATCAGCGAAGCAGGCTGAGTTCCGAAGCAAAACAGCGGGAACGGCAACTCGTAAGTCTTCTGCTCGAAGCGCCGCTTTCTGCGGATGTCGGTGCGGCACTGCGGAACTCAAGGGCAGCCACCCTCGAAGAGATCAGACACGTCTTTAGGACCGGAAAAGGCACTCGTCGAGTACTTCGCTCTGGAAGATTACATCTACGCCGCCGTCATCACCACGGAGGCGATGCGATTTGTCCGTCTCGCTTCCTCGGGCGACGTCTTCCAGGCTCTGAGATTGCTCAAATTCCAGCTTTCGAAGAGTCATCTTGATGAAGTGTATCGAGCAAGGTTTGCTCCCGCCCTTCTGCGATCGGTTCATAGCCATCTGCAGGGGTTATATGAGAAACTGATCAGGCCTTTCGAAGAACTTCTCGAAGCGACAAGCCTTGTCATTGTCCCGTTTGGGCCGTTGCATTCTTTGCCCTTCCATGCACTTTTTGACGGAAGCGAATATCTGATCGATCGCTTCGGAATCTGCTATGCACCCAGTGCGAGCATCTTTGCCTACGGTCAACGCAGGAGATTCAGCAACGAAGCGCCGTCACTAGTACTGGGGATTGATGATCTTCGGACGCCATTCATACGGGAAGAGGTGGAAGCGGTGGCGAAAGTCGTGCCCCGGTCAAAACTGCTCTTCGGATCGGAAGCGACCGCGCAGAGGCTGTTCGAAGAAGGCCAGGCCTGCAGATTCATCCACATAGCGAGCCACGGTCAGTTTCGGCCCGATAGTCCTTTGTTTTCTGCCATTCAACTTGGCGACGGGCCTTTAAACCTTTACGATCTGTATCGGATGAATCTGTCCGTAGATTTGCTGACTTTGAGTGGATGTGTAACGGGCATGAACGCTGTCGAAGAAGGAGATGAGCTTATTGGTCTGACGCGCGGCTTGTTGCATGCCGGCGCGTGTTCGCTACTCCTGTCGCTATGGGATGTCGACGACCGAAGTACAGCGGAATTCATGCGCCAATTCTATTCCGAGCTGCAAAACCACGGAAAAATCAACGCCGTCCAGATAGCAACGAAGAAGGTGCGCGAGCGCTACCCTCATCCATATCACTGGGCGCCGTTTAAGTTTATTGCGAGGAGTTGTAGTCTCTGACCCGCCGCTATTTTTTTGTATTTTCTGAAGGATCTCGCGCCCTTGTATCAGGAATCGGGACGTCCGGTTCACTGGCAGCCTAAATGAGCCATTTCTCAGTAGTAGAGTGGGTGGATTTCGCCCGAGGATTGATACCACCGGAAAGAGCTAATTCGATGCGAGCTTCAGCAGAGATTTGCGAGGAATGTAAGTCTTCGTCCAGGTTTTGGGGTCATGTTTATGAGTTGCTTCGGCGCGAGAAGGATTACCAGCCCTCCGCGCCAGCCACTAATTCGGTAAAGGACGCCTTTCCTTACGATAAACCCGTTCCGTGGTGGAGCAAAGTTGCGGATTTTGCCACGGTTCTTTTCGACAGCTTTACCCAGCCGGCGTTGGCCGGTGTACGTTCCTCGGGAAGATCGAGCCGGCAGATTACGGTAGAATCCGGCTCGTTTGTTGTCGACCTCCAGCTTGAATCCGACACGCTTCAGCATCAATATCTGCTGACAGGCCAGATACTTGCCAGCAATAATTCAGTGGCCCAGATCAGCGGGGCGGAAATCGTTCTCCTGAGCCCCGAGAAGGTCGTGCAGAAGACGCGCGCAAACGAGCTGGGCGAGTTCTATCTTGACTTCAGCTATGGCGAAAACCTGCGGCTCTTTATCGATATCAAGGGCGAGCGTGGGGTTGGGATCGTTCTTCCCAAGTTGGATGATCCGCGAATGGAGCCAGTGCAATGAGGACAAAACACAAGCCAGCCCGGGAGAGTTTGTCAGCGATTTCCTCTGAGGCATTAACGGAAGAACTATTGAACCGCTTATATGCACGCCGGCTTGAGATTACCAACCTGCTGCAGTCTTTGGGCAGCGGTACGCGCCAAGTCTCTCAGCCCGGGCTCCAGCATTGGATGAGCAGATTCACGCTGGCAGGCGAAGTCAGTACCGCTGTAGATGAGCAGCAGTTCGTTATCTACTATCAGCCTCAGGTGGCATTAAGCTCACGGAAGCTTGTCGGGTTCGAAGCGCTCGTTCGATGGCGTCATCCAAAGCGTGGCTTAATCGCACCAGGTGAGTTTGTGTCCGTAGCAGAAGAAACCGGACTCATCATACCGATTGGAGATTGGGTTCTGGACCAAGCTTGCCAGCAGCTCGCGACGTGGCGACGAGAGATTCCCGGGGCAGGAGCACTCAGGATGCACGTCAATATGGCGAGTGCGCAGATCGGAAGAGAAGAAATTCCAGCTCGCGTCCATGACTGTCTGCAACGGCATCAGTTACCCCCCGAGGCATTGCACCTTGAAATAACAGAAACATCCGTGATTGATAAGCCCGAACTTACCGCCCGTGTACTCGAAGACCTGAGGCGTTTGAAGGTGCAGGTTTGGCTGGATGACTTCGGAACCGGGTACTCTTCACTCAGCAGCTTGCATCAATTCGCATTAAGCGGATTGAAGATCGATCGTTCGTTCGTGGGCCAGATGGAGCAGCCCAGTAGTAGTCTCATTACCAAAGCTATTCTCGCTCTGGCTCACAGCCTCAGGCTTCAGGTAATGGCTGAAGGCATTGAGACAGCCCGGCAAGCCGATGAGCTTGAACTCTGGAATTGCGAGTACGGACAGGGATATTACTTCTCGCGGCCCGTCCCGGCTGGCACCGCCAGTAAATACATTGTGGCTGAGTCCTCGGGCCTCTTACCGCACGGAGAGGGTCCGCACACTCAGATTCCTAGTTCGTCGGATTGCCCGAGGATGCTGGCTTAGCAGGCGGCGGAGGATCTAACCGGGGCATCAACTCCGGACGAATTGCCGTGTTGTACACGAACCAAGCCATGATGGCTGAGCCCTGCATCAGGTCGCCGGGCTGCACACGATCATACAGATCCATGTTGGAGTGGTGAGTTCGCGTTTGATACTCCATCGGATCCTGAATAAATCCGAAACCCGGTAAGCCGATCCAGGTGAATGATGTGTGATCGGTACCGCCGGGTTGCCGAGTGGGCGGGGCAGTTGCTCCGGCGACCGTCGTTGCTTCTAAATCACGCAGGGGCGCAAGCCACGCTTCGAAGATAGGCTTAGCCATATCGTTTCCGCCGACGCTGATTCCCCGAAACCGCCCCGTGCCTGTGTCGTCGTTGTAGTACGCCGAGAGCTTGTTGTATTCAGGTTTGCGCTCCATTGTGTCGCGCACGGCGAAATGGTTCTGTACGTACGCCTTTGAACCCAGAAGCCCTTCTTCCTCGCCGCTCCACAACGCGATTCTTACCGTTCTGTCGAGTTTCAGATGGAGCTGCGTCAGGATGCGCACTGCCTCAATGGCGACGGATGACCCGGTGGCGTTGTCCGTGGCACCGGTACCGCCATGCCAGGAGTCCAGATGCGCTCCCAGCATGACAATCTCATCTTTTTTACTGCCCCCGGGAATCTCGCCGACGACGTTGAAAGAATCGGTGTCTCCTTTAAGGAACTCCGTCTGTATATCGAATTCAAGCTTGACCGGAATCTTCCTTTCCGCCAGCCGTGCGATGCGGTTGTAGTGTTCGGGCGTGAGCGCTACGATCGGCGGCGGAACAGGATCCTTGATGTCGCGCGATCCTCCGGACGAGGCGAACACCGTTCCGCCGTCGCCATTGTAGCCGTACTCTAAGACAACCAGCGCCCCCTCATTTTTTAGAAACTGGTAAGTCGCTGTCTTGAATTTTGCAGCCGCTTGGCGGTCGACAGGCGGTACAGCCGCCGCAGCCGCAGCCGGTCCCGCCGGCCCCATGTGCGCCGGGTCAGCAACCGTCGAGCGCGCGAGGAGTTCTTCGGACGTCAATCTTCTGGCAAGAGGCTGCGTAACCATTGCGATTGCCTTAGGCTCCATGGTCAGCACTACCTTCCCCTTTAACTTGCCTTTGTATTTTGCCCAGTCACCCTCGTTGTGAATCGATACGAGCACGGGTTCACCAGTGACGACGCCGTTCGTACCCGGAGTCCAGGCGAGCGGGAATCCTATGAGCGGCGCGTATTGCGGTTCAAGCAGATGTGCGGAGAAATGTTTCAATTGCCAGCTCTGTCCGAAGGGCCCCACTTCTCAAGCTTGACGTTCTGCAGTCCGTAGCTCTCCAGCCGCTTGACAACCCAGTCTGCCGCAGCCCGATGGCCGGGCGAATTGGTTAAGCGAGGGCCATAGACATCCGACAGATAAAAGAGGTCGTCCATAGCTTGCGAATTCTGAAAAGCTTCGGCCTTGATGCGGCTGAGAATTTGCAGATCCACCGGCTCTTCTGCCGGAAGACCAGCAGCGGCAAAAAACACCGCCACCGCGACGACTTTTGTAAGCATGGGAAGATTCACTCCTGTCGAATACTGTCCGGATTAGAACCGTTGCTCAGCCGAGAGCCCGGGGGCACGAACGTGTGCGTGAGGATAACATATCCGTCCGATTGCGAGGGCCGGAATACCGCTTGCTCCTACGCGAAGATGTGGGTGTGAGTTGTTGGCTTGCTTCGATGCTAGTTTCCGCCGCCGCTCTAACTGCTGCCGTGCACTCCGGTTCGGCGGGGACGTGTCCGAGCATGCAAGTTCATCAGGTCGTCGGCAAATCCGAGAGCTCAGCCCGAGCGGTTCGGTCGGAAGCCGCGATCCTCTATGTCGACAAACATCCGTTGCTGACCTTCAACGATTTCACCAGCGCCAACGTGTCCCTCACGGAAGGTCAAATTGTTCTGAACGTTAATCTGACAAGAGAAAGCGCGAAGCGCATCCAGGCGTTCACGGCTTCTCATACAGGTCAACGACTAGCGTATATCGTGAATGGGCGAGTCGTGAAGGTGCCGAAGATCCTCGATCCAATTACCGGCACGGGTTTCCTCATCGGGCCGTTCCCGCAAGCCGAGGGACAGGCACTAGCGGACGCAATCAACGGCAAGAAGAGCAACTGTAAGGCCGAGCGGCATTGACGCTTGCCCGATTACCCCAATCCACCGACAATCTCGCGGTACTCGGCTTCTGTGAAGGCGCGGCACGTCTCCGATGAGATACTCCCCGAAGCCGCTATTGCGAGTATGGCTTTCGCAAGCGAGCTATCGTCCGAAGCTTCCGCGGTCAAGATCATGTCGTACTGGCCCATGACCATATAGAAGTCTTTGATTTTTACGCCAGCGGCTTCGAAGCCTTTGCGGGCCGCATCCAGCCGGGATGGACTCTGCTTAACATTCTGAAGTCCTTGCGGAGTCCACTTCAGCATCGCGATATAGGTTGGCATTCGTAATCTCCCGTACCGCTGCATTCTATTTCAAATCAGGAAGGTCTGGTGACACCATATGCTTTTTACAACTTCTTCGCTTTCACATTGCCTAGACTCAAACCACTTGCAACTCCACCTTCATCGCGCGTGAACGTTACGTCAGGAGTGCCGAGCAGTGAGAAGAACGTTTCGCCCGTCATTGGGAAGAACTGAAGAGAACCGATCCGCTCATTACTTATGACCAGGTGATCGCTTTCCGCTCGGACGGTGATTTTGCCAAGAGGTTCGCTCTTGTAATCACCCGTTAACTTCTCCAGAGCCGTCACGGGTAGCGGCGTCATTGTGCGCTCCACCGGCTTTTCACTTAGCCCATAAGCGGCCGCAAAACCCAACTCAATCTCTTGTGCCAGTCGTCCCCCGCTATCCGAATTCGTCATAATCACGATGCCTTTCCCGTCATGGGAGCAGCCAAATGAGGCTTGAAAACCCTCATCGGCGCCCCCGTGCGAGAACCAGTTCGGAGCCAGTGCAAAGCCAAGACCATATGGTTTCTTCTGCTCCGTAAGCATCTCTTCTACGGTCGTTTGTTTCAGAATCTTATTCGAGCGTCCCTCCCGGGACTTCTGAATCTCAATCCCGAAACGCGCCAGATCAGACGCCGTTGTCCAAAGGCCGGCCGCGGCCATCTCCGGATAGGTGTGATAACGACCGGGAATCGGCGTTCCATCTCTCCTGTAGCCGGTGGCGGCGATGCCGCTGAGCTTCGAAGGGAGCGGGTTCTGGTAGGTGCTGTCCCGCATACCAGCTTTGCTTAGAACGGTGTCGCGCATAATCTCGGGAAAAGATTTGCCCGTAACGTCGGTCATCGCGAGTTGCATGATGGTGTAACCGCCTCCCGAATAGCGCCAGATAGAACCAGGCAGAACATCCACACGGATCGGCTCCGTATTCGCTGGTTTTACACCATTCAGGATCTGTACTAAATCAGGTACAACTTCGCCTGCGGCGTAACCGGGAAAGCCATGGACAGTCAGTCCGGCGCTGTGGCTGAGGATTTCGCGCAGCGTCACCTTTTTATCTTTTGTGAACTCATTCTCCGGAAGTTTCCAACTGGTCAGGAACGTATTGATGTCCGAGTCGAGAGCGAGTTTCCCTTCCTCGACTAGCTTCATGGCCGCTACCGCCGCAACCGGCTTGCTGATGGATCCGGCCTGGAATAGTGTTGTTAGCTCGACCGGGCGCTTCGACTCGAGATCGGCGAAACCATAGCCCTTCGCCCATTCAATCTGGTAGTTGTTGATCACTGCAATACTGACGCCGCGAACACTGAGCGCCTTCATTCGTTCAGCGATAGTGTTATGCGGGACCGGGCCGGCCTTTGATGATTACGGCAGGAAGCAGCCCACTCTCAACTGCCGCAATGTGGTCGGATGTTGTTGCCGCCTCAGTTCGCGCCACCAGCAGCAGAATCAAACAGAGTCGAACTGTGGGGAATTGCATTTACGGGTGATTCTATTCCTTCCGGCAAAAGATTGGTTTTTACTGACACTCTTGCGAGTGAGATCGTATTCGCCCTTACAACATCACGGAAAGAGGAATGAAGGATTCCTTCCACTCCCCAAATCCGGCGTGGCGGACGAGAGGCCGAGGCGTACTTTATTTCGTGTACATAGTTTCCTTGCTGACGTGTGCTTGCGGCGGATTGCCGCGAGATCCGGAGAGAACTACGGAACGTGTTGAACGGGAACATCAGGTGCGTGTGGGAGTAGTGGAAGATCCTCCCTGGGTGATTCGCACGACCGGCGAACCGGCCGGCCTCGAAGTTGCGCTCATCCGGAAGTTTGCGGCTTCGCAGGGAGCCAGTCCGAAGTGGTTTTGGGGAAGCGATCAAAGGCACATGGAAGCGCTCGAGCGGTTTGAACTGGACCTTGTGATTGCGGGGTTGGACGCGTCCACTCCCTGGTCGAAACGGGTCGGGCTGACAAGTCCGTATTTCAAGGAGTCGTTTGTTCTCGGTATGCCTTCCGGAGCGCAGCCACCAGGCACGCTGCGAGGTCTGCACGTCGCGGTGCCGGAAGGCGAGGCGGTCGCGGCTTACGCGCAAAGAAAAGGTGCGATTCCTGTTCGAACAGCGAATCTTTTCCAGTTCAATGGACCGGTTCGTTGCTCCCATTTGGTCATTAGAAGACAAGGGATTCACCAAGACGAAGTTTCATGTATTCGAAAAGCAGCATGTCATCGCGGTCCCGCCAGGAGAGAACGGGTGGTTGAAGCGGGTAAGCGATTACCTGGAAGGCCAGAAGCAAAACGTCGTAGCGCTTCTCAAGCGAGAGGCTCAGCAATGAATGCCATCGGCGCCAGATATGAACTCCCTGCCGATAAACAGCAGGCGCTCCAAAGAGCGAAGCACATCGAGTGGATCTTTATCGCCTTTCTGCTTTCCATCATTGTCGTCATGGCGCTGGTGATGGGTTCATCCCAGACTATGAAAGCGATGTGGATTGAAGACACTTTAAGCCTTGTACCGTCTTGTTCCTTCCTTCTGGGCGTGCACTTCCGGCATAAGCCGCCGGACGAGGCGTTCCCGTACGGATATCGGCGTGCAGTCCTGGTTGGTTTTATGTCTGGAGCGATAACGCTGCTCGGCTTTGGTCTGTACATCCTGGGCGACTCCGTTGTGAAGCTCGTGACTGCTGAGCATCCCATCGTGCAAACAGTTCACCTTTTCGGAAGGCAAGTCTGGCTGGGCTGGATGATGATTGCCGCTCTGATCTACAGCGTGATTCCGCCCATGATTTTAGGCCGCATGAAAGTGCCGCTTGCGTCCGAATTGAACGATAAAGCGCTGCATGTATCGGCTGAGTTGAACAAGGGAGATTGGTTGTCCGGGGTTGCAGGTGCCGTTGGAATTGCCGGAATTGCTTACGGATTCTGGTGGACGGATGCCGCTGCGGCCGCTTTCATTTCTCTCGAGATCATCAAAGACGGATACGTGAACCTGCGCAACAGCGTGTCTCAACTAATGAACAGAAGGCCGTCGAACATCGAGGACCAGGAGGAGGATCCCGCCATCGACCGGCTACAGAAGGCGCTGGAACAACTTGACTGGGTGGCCAAAGCGCGAGTTCGGCTGCGAGAGGACGGAGATGTGGTGACCGGTGAAGCGTTCATTGAGCCACGCGACGACCGCGATCTACTGGAGCGGATGGCGCAAGCAAGAGCAATCGTGGGCAGCGTCGATTGGCGGCTTCATGACGTCAGCATGGTGCCGGTGCGTTCCGTCGACTAACTCCGTATGCGCAATTTCTTCAGAATCGCGTTGGGCGTTACGACTAGCGTAGGCGGCTTTCTCGATGCCGGAGCTCTGGCTACGACGGCCGAGGCTGGTGCGCAATTTCGTTACGCGCTGCTGTGGGCGCTGCTCGCGGGCACTCTTTGCTCTATGGTGCTGATGGAGATGGCTGGGCGCGTCGCAATTGTAAGTGGACACGCTTTGCGCGACGCTATCCACGAGCGTTTCGGAGTAGCGATCTCATTGCCCATTCTGGCCGTCGGGCTCGTTCTCGATCTCTTAATTCTTGGGTCCGAGATTGGCGGCGCATCCGTTGCTCTACAACTGGAATCCGGCATCGCCTTTCAGTGGTGGGCCATCCCTGTTGGGCTTCTCTGCTGGCTGCTGATCTGGACGCGAAGCTTCGGTTTCATAGAACGTGCGGTGTCGTTCGCCGGCCTTATTACATTGGCCTTTGTCCTATCGGCCGTGCGCGTCCACACCGCTGTTCCGGATCTTGTTCGTGGTCTTCTCCCGCTAGCGCCCCACGGCCATGCCGCAGCTTATTGGTACACCGCCGTTGCGATTATCGGGGCCATTATGAGTCCCTACATGTTCTTCTTCTACTCTTCAGGCGTCATCGAGGATGGTATGCACGAGGACTCGCTGGGACTGAACCGCATTGTCGCGATTTTCGGAATGGGGTTTGGAGCGCTTGGTTGCCGCGGGCGTATTGATCACCGCTGCGGCAACGCTAGGCCCGTCCGGCATTCATGTCTCCGATTATGGACAAGCGGCGAAGATGCTGGAGCCGGTTTATGGGCACGCGGCGGGCTTGCTTTTGTTTGTCCTTTCACTCGGCATCGCAAGCTTTGGCGCTGCGGTTGAAGTGAGCATGGGGGCTGCCTATGTAACCGCCCAGGTGTTCGGCTGGAACTGGGGCGCCACTTCCGCCGCCCGGAAACAGGCGCGGTTTTCTGCTACGTATTCAGTCGCAATTATCATCGGCATCGCACTGGTTCTCACCGGACTGAATCCGTTGAAACTGACGATGTTCACGATGGCGGCAAGCTGTTTGACCCTACCAGCTATTGCATTCCCGTTTCTCGCACTGATGAACGACGAGCATTACCTGAAGCACCATACGAATAACTGGCCGGCGAACCTGCTTGTGATCGCCATCGTCGTGATTGCTTTTATTCTTGCTGCTGTATCTATACCGCTGCAAGTTCTGGGGGGCTGAAATGCGGCTGATGCGCGACGTTCTGGATAATCAACTCGTGGATCGCAACAAGGTGAAGATCGGAAAGGCGGATAGCATTATCGTCGAGATCCAAGCGAGCGCTCCGCCGAAGATTGTCTGCATTGAGACCGGTCTGGCGCCCAAGGTTCGAAGAATCCATCCGGCCTTGGCACGGCTGTTGCAGCGCTGGACCACCTCATTTCGTATCCCTTGGTCGAAAGTTCGCGACGTGGGCATCGATATTGATCTCGATCTTGATGCCGACAGTACGCCTCTGCTCCGCGTCGAGAAGCGTCTGGCGGGGTTCATCAGTAAAATACCCTTTTCATGAGGACCAGGTGCATTTAGAGTTGCAGATTGGGCGGCGTGTGATCGATGCTTCTGGTGCTTTTGTCGGCCGCGTGGGCGAGTTTGAAGCTGAAGGTGACCAGATCACTCATTTGCTGGCCGGAAGAAAGGCCGCTCTTGAGCGCCTGTGGGGTCTTCAGCGCATCTGGACGAAAGGCGTTGGATATCGAATTCGTTGGGATCAGCTCGCTTGGTCGGAGTCGGGAATTCTCCGCACGAACTGCAATCGGAGCGAACTCGAACGGATTTGAGCCTAGCAAGCTTCGGCCCAATGGTGTGAGTTCTGCGACATTTGCCAGGTACGCGGCATCGAATAAGTGAGTGCCTGCGTCCCTTTTAGAGCCAGTTTCAGAGGAGCTAGAGTCGCCCCAAATCAGACCATCCAGCAGGAAGAGTGGCTTAGGGCCCGCGGGTGCCGTATTTGCGGTTTTCCTGTGCGGTATGTTCTCGTTTCTGGAACTGTACTGCACGCAACCTCTGCTGCCTTTGCTGTCTCGATTCTTCCACGCTTCGGAAGCGAGCGTAGGGCTGACGATTAGCGCATCCACATTGGGCGTTGCCGTTTCGGCGGCGCTTCTGGCGATGTTCGGCGAGCGTCTTGACCGCAAGCGCACCATCATCATTGCCATGTGGGCTCTTGCCGTTGCGGTCGCCCTTACCGCGACGGCAAGCGGTCTGCGCGGAGCTCGCATTGTGGCGCTTCCTTCAGGGCCTACTGACGCCTGGCATTTTCATCATCACGATCGCGTACATCACGGAAGAGTGGCAGCCTCTCCAGGTGCCGCGAGTGATGAGCATCTATGTAGCTGGTACCGTCTTCGGCGGGTTTGCCGGCCGAGTATCCGGCGGCCTTCTAGCCGAGCGCTTCGGCTGGCGTTTCATGTTTCTGGTCCTTGCGATTGGTGGAGCAGCGGGTGCGATTGTTACCAGTCGCCTGCTGAGGCCGGGCACACGCAAGGGGAAATCCGACAAGCGTGTTTCCGTCCTGGCGCCAATGATTGCGAACCTCCGGAATCCGCGGCTTCTGGCAACCTTCGGAATCGGTTTCTGCATGCTGTTCACGCTCGTTTCCGCTTTCAGCTACGTGACGTTCTATCTTGCAGGCGCACCTTTCCAGCTCTCTACAAGCGCGCTCAGTTACTTCTTTTCGGTCTACCTGTTCGGGCTCTTTGCAACCTTGGCCGTAGGCACTGTATTGGCGCGTGTCGGGCTACGGCATGGAATGCTTGGCGCCATCACGCTTTGCCTTGCGGGCGTGATCATCACTCTTATCCATTCACTGCTGGCAGTTGGAGTCGGGTTGTCGATTGCGAGCGCCGGGGTCTTTATCGCGCAGACCTGTGCCAACAGCTTCTTGCGGGACGCCGCTCCGGGCGGTAGCCGAGTCTCAGCGGCCGGCCTCTACATCTGCAGTTACTACATCGGCGGCACCGTGGGTGGTGTGCTTCCGGGCGTTATCTGGAAAGCTGCAGGTTGGCCCGGATGCGTCGCCCTGATCTGCGTTTTGCTGCTGGTGGCTGCCCCTCTGGCCTTCTTCGGCTGGCGCACGAGGACAGTTACCCTCGATCCGGTTCCGCTCTAAAACTTCAACCAGGTTCTGTCGCCTCTACACGGCATTTGTCCGCTGATCTTCGAAGCTATACTGAGGCTGAAAATCGCCAACGTCGCTATGAAGATCGCAGATATTCGCGCTTATACCGTTACCGTCCCTTTGCACGCTGCTCTTCGCCACGGAAACGGTTGCCATTGGGGCCGATTCGTTCGCACCATTGTGGAAGTTGAAACGGACAACGGTTATGTAGGCCTCGGAGAGATGGGCGGGGGCGGAGAATCTGCCGAAGCTGCGATTCGTTCGCTGAAAACATATCTTGTTGGCCACGACCCTGTGCGTCTCGAAGAGATGCGGTTTCGCATTGCGAATCCGACGGCCTCTCTCTACAACAATCGAACCCAGTTACTGGCCGCACTCGAGTTTGCGTGCCTCGACATCATGGGGCAAGCCTGGGGTGTGCCGGTCCACGCCATTCTCGGCGGCAAAGTGCGCGACCGGGTTCCATTCGCCTCGTATTGTTTCTGGCGCTACGGCAACGAATTTGGAGACGGCGAGGTTCGTACAGCGGACCAACTGGTGGCTTACGCACGCCAGTTGAAAGAGCAGTATGGCTTCACAAGCCACAAGCTGAAGGCCGGCGTCTTTCATCCCGATTACGAGATCGAGGCCTTCCGCGCGTTAGCGAACGCGTTTCCGCAGGACGGCGTGCGAATCGACCCGAACGGCGCCTGGTCAACGGAGCAAGCTATCCGAGTCGGTCAAGCGATCGAGGATCTTCGCAACGATTACCTCGAAGACCCGGTATACGGTCTCAATGGTATGCGGCGCGTCCGGCAGATGGTACGTATCCCGCTCGCGACCAATACGGTTGTCGTGAATTTCGAACAGCTTTCGGCAAACATCCTCGATACGGCGGTTGACGTCGTTCTCCTGGACACAACTTTCTGGGGCGGTATCCGGCCGTGCATCAAGGCTGGAGGAATCTGCGAGACATTTCAAATTGGTGTCGCGGTGCACTCTTCGGGCGAACTCGGCATTCAACTGGCGACCATGCTGCATATGGGTGCGGTCATTCCCAATCTTTCGTTTGCAGGTGACGCTCACTATCACCATCTGGCCGACGACATTATTGAGGGCGGCTTGATGAAGTATGAGGGCGGCTCAATTGCCGTGCCGGACACCCCAGGGCTTGGTATCAAGCTGGACCGTGAAAAACTCCGGCAATACCAGGAACTCTACAAGGAGTGCGGCGGCTATCCCTACGATCAGGATCCTTTACGGCCAGGTTGGGCGCCCATCATCCCGAACGATCGCTGGGCCGACCCTCGCGACGAACGGCGGCCAAAGCTCAGATAGCAACGGAGGGTGGCTAGATACGATCTAACCACCTGCCATGAACCGAATGTCGTTCCTCGCGGCAGTGTTGTTCCTGCCTGCTGCCGTTGTTTACGCGGAGTCCGGGTATGACGCCTGGCTTCGGTACGCTTCGATCGACGATCCTTCGGTTCGCCAAATGTATGCCGAACTGCCCGCGACGATGGTCACTTTGAACTCCTCGCCGGTTCTCACGAGTGCAAGCGCAGAACTGAGTCGCGGCATTCAAGGCATGCTGGGGCGGCATCTCCGCCAGACGACGCAGGTGCCGTCTGACGAAGGCGCCATCGTTCTCGGGACTCTCGACGCAATCAAGCCGCTGGTTTCCGATCCTTCACTTCCGCAGTCGCTTGGCTGCGGACGGTTATTTGCTGAAGACGGCAGCCATCCACGGACATCCCGTTCTGCTGGTTGCAGGCGCGAACGATCGCGGTGTCCTGTTTGGAACGTTCGCGCTGCTTCGGAAGATCGCACTGCACCGTGAAGTCGCTTATCTGAACGAGGAGGAGAGTCCCGCGGCATCGATCCGTTGGACGAATGAGTGGAACAATCTCGACGGCACGATCGAACGCGGGTACGCAGGCCGGTCCATTTTCTTCGATAACGGCAACGTCCGCGCCGATCTGACGCGTGCGGCCGATTACGCACGATTGCTGGCGTCTGTCGGCATCAATGGCTGTACGGTGAACAACGTGAATGCCAACCCGAAAGCAATCTCGCCTGAGTTTCTGCCGGAATTGGCAAGGATTGCCGATGTGTTCCGTCCCTGGGGAGTCAGACTTTCGGTTTCGGTCGACTTCAGCAGCCCGAAGATCCTGGGTCATCTGGATACGTTCGATCCTGTTGATCCGAAAGTGGCGGCTTGGTGGAAGGGCAAAGTGGACGAGATCTATCAAGCCATTCCCGACCTTGGAGGCATTGTCCTGAAGGCTGATTCAGAGGGCCGTGTCGGTCCATCCACCTATGGACGGACTCACGCGGATGCGGCAAATGTCATCGCGCGCGCTCTGAAGCCTCATGGCGGCGTGCTGGTCTATCGCGGGTTCGTCTACGACCATCACATGGACTGGCGCAATCTGAAAAACGACCGTGCGCGCGCCGCTTACGATAACTTCGCCAAGCTTGACGGCCAGTTCGACGACAACGTCCTGGTGCAGATTAAAGAAGGCCCGATCGACTTTCAGGTGCGCGAGCCTGTTTCGCCGCTCATCGGCGCTCTGAAGCATACCAACGAGACGCTCGAGTTCCAGGTAACGCAGGAGTACACGGGCCAGCAGCGCCAACTTTGCTTCCTGCTTCCGATGTGGAAAGAAGTTCTCGATACCGATTTGCATGCGGATAAGAACCGGAGCACGCCCGTGAAAGAGATCGTGTCGGGCAAGACTTTCGGTCGCCCGGTCGGCGGACTGGTTGCAGTGACGAATGTCGGTCTCGACCGTAACTGGCTCGGCTTTGACCTTGCAATGGCGAATCTTTACGGGTTCGGCCGTATCGCCTGGAATTCCGATCTGGGTTCGCGCGAAATCGTGAATGAATGGACGCGAATGACGTTCGGGCACGATGCCCAGGTGGTCGACACTGTCAACGATCTCGAACTCCGCTCATGGCGCGTGTATGAGAACTACACGGGGCCACTCGGTGCCGGCGGATTGACCGATATCATCGGCGTCCATTATGGTCCCGGAATCGAATCGTCCGAACGGAACGGATGGGGCCAATGGCACCGTGCTGACGAAAAGGGAATCGGCATGGACCGCACCGTCGCGACGGGGACAGGCTACATCGGCCAGTATTCTCCGCCGCTCGCGCAAATGTACGAGTCCCTGGCAACGTGTCCCGACAATCTTTTGCTGTTCATGCATCACGTTCCTTACACGCACGTGCTGCATTCCGGCAAAACAGTGATCCAGCATATTTACGATTCACATTACGAGGGAGCCGCTGAGGCGCAACGGTTCCCTGAGAAGTGGCGTCGGTTGCATGGACTTGTGGACGAGGAGCGTTGGACCGCCGTCCTGAACAAACTCGAATACCAGGCCGCTTACGCTGAGGTCTGGCGCGACGACGTAAACGACTGGTTCTTCAAAACCTCGCAGATACCTGACGCAAAGGGGCGAGTAGGCCACCATCCCGGGCGCTTAGAAGCGGAATCGATGTCGCTCGACGGTTATACGGTCGAGGCGATAACGCCCTGGGAGGGCGCTTCGGGCGGAAAGGCCGTAGCGTGTCCGGCGGCGAAATGCTCTGCCGTGACCCGTTGGGATGGACAACCCGGCTGGTATGACATCGGCGTCCAATATTTCGACCAGAACAACGGAATCGCGCATTTTGAGCTTCTTGTGGGAAATCAGTTGGTGGATCAATGGGCTGCCGATGACAAGCTGCCCACGCCGAAAGCGAATGCGCACACCAGCACGCGGCGCACGGTAGAAGGCGTTCCGCTCCGGCCTGGCGATGAAATCAGAATCATCGGGCAACCGGACGCCGGCGAGCGGGCCATCGTCGATTACGTTCAAGTAAAACCTTCTCGTCGTGTAAGCTTCTAACTGTTTGCCCAGAATCTTATGACCGCCATTCCACAAGAAAAGCAAACCGCCCTCGTCGATCGGCTCACCCAGGCCTGCGGAGGCGGTTATTCGCCGGAAGTCCGGCGTCGTTACTTCATTACCGGACCGCAATGGGCGCCCTCTTACGAAGGACAAGCCGTCTTTCATGCACCGGTGCGAAGCCCGCTGACCTTTGAAACCGTCATCGAAGAATACAACAAGGTGGGCGTTGGCTACTGGTGCACCCACGACACAGACGTCATTCCGACAGATGATCTGTTTACGCCGCGCCAGGATGAGATTGTCGAGCGAATCAAACAAAGCCTCGCCAAGAACGAGATGAAGTGCTCGATGGTGACGACCGAGACTTTCCATCACGCGGTCTGGGCGGCGGGTCCGGCCGCCGAGGCGCCCGAGGTTCGCGAATACGCAAAGCGGCGCTTATCGAACACGGTGAGTATTGGTCACGAACTGGGAGCGCAGTATTGCGTTTATTGGCCGGGTTCGCTCGGCTACTACATTGCCGGTGTTGTGGAAGAAACGCAAACGCTTCGCTGGTTCGCCGATGGCCTCAATGCGGCCTGCGAAACCGATATCGAGATCGCGAAGAAAAAGAACCGGCCAACGCTGAAGCATTGCATGGAGGCCAAACCGTTCGAGCCGCAGGGCGAGATCCTGCTGCCCACGTCGGATGCAATGCTGGCTTTCATTTCATCAGGTCTTCTCAAGTACCCGGACATGGTTGGTTTGAATCCGGAATACCTGCATGAGCTGATGTGGGGCGCCTCGGTGCGTGCGTCGCTCGCTCGCGCTCTTGTGTGCGGCAAGCTGTTTCACTTCGACATCAACGACGGGTATAGGCTGAAGCATGACGTCGATATTGCGATCGGCCTTGTCAATCCGCTCGATTGGCTGAATGTGTTGGTGCTGCTGCGCTCTCACAATTACAACGGCCCGTTCAATCTCGACTACAAGCCGCCACGTACCACAAGCAACCATGGTGTTTGGGCGGTCAGCGTGCCCACGATGGTCGACCGCTTCATCACTCTCTGGGAGATGGCCGGGGAAGTGATTTCGGATCCGATCATTAAAGAAGCAACCGATGCCCTTAAAGCTGGCGGAGGCGGCGATCCTAAAGACGTCAACTCCGTTGTAAAGGCAAATCGGGAACTGCTCTCGCTTCACGAGTTGATTGCTCATCGCTTGTTCCAGATCCTGATCGGCGCTCACCGCGGACGGACCTACAGCCTGTAAAGTCTCCCGCACAATTAGTGGTTGCATGGAACAACTGCCAAGATATCTTCTCGCTCTAGGGAGTCTGCTGCTCACATCGGTTGGGCTGTCAGCGGCAGATTTCCGGCCTCCCGCTGTGCCTCTGGTTGTTCATGATCCGTACTTCAGCGTATGGTCCATGGCCGACAAATTGACGGACCAGCGAACCAAGCACTGGACGGGATCGGTGCAATCCCTGTCCAGTCTTGTCAGAGTGGACGGCGCCACGTATCGCATTATGGGTGCCGATCCTCGCACTACGCCTGCGCTCGCGCAGACAAAGCTTGAGGTTCTGCCGACTCACACCCGCTATGAGTTCGAAGGTGCGGGCATTCGACTCTCTCTTGTCTTCCTGAATCCGTCGCTGCCAGGTAGCCTCGAGATGGTTTCGCGACCCGTGACGTATCTGACCTGGAGCGCTCAGTCGCTCGATGCGAAAAACCACAGCGTGCAGGTTTACTTCGATGCGTCTTACGAGCTTTCGGTTGACGTTCCGGAGCAGCCGATCATTTGGGGCAGACTCCACTACCAGAACCTGCAAGTGCTTCGTCTGGGCAGCCAGGAGCAGCCCGTTCTGCAGAAATCAGGCGATAATCTTCGGATCGATTGGGGTTATCTCTACCTCGTGGCCCCGGCGGGCAGCAACTCTTCCGAAGCGGCAACGGGCCGTTCGGGAGCGCATGAAGCAGTTCTCATCGTCCGGCCGCCTGTCTGGTTCCGATGAAGATGCTCTGTATCGACCCTACGCGCAGCCGATGCCGGTGCTGGCGGAGACATTCGATCTCGGCTCGGTCGGCTCCTCGCCGGTGTCCCGCCACTTGGCGCTCGCTTACGACGATATCTTTTGCCATTGAATATTTCTATCGTCGTCTGCTGCCGTATTGGCGTCGCGATGGCACGCAGGTTGGCGAACTCTTAACCGCCGCACTCAACGACTACGATTCGCTCGAAAAGCAATCGGCCGATTTCGATCGCCAGCTCATGGCCGATCTGACGAAAGTGGGCGGCGAGGAATACGCCAAACTCTGCGCGCTTGCTTTCCCCCAGACCATTGCGGCCCACAAGCTCGTGGTCGACCTGGACGGAAGCCCGCTGTATTTCTCTAAGGAGAACTTCAGCAACGGATCCATTGATACCGTCGACGTTACCTATCCCAGTTCGCCTTTTTTCCTTCTCTTCAATCCGCGGCTCTTGAAGGCGCAGCTCAAGCCGGTTCTGGATTACGCCAGCCTTCCGCGCTGGAAGTTTCCTTTCGCTCCGCATGATCTCGGCCGTTATCCGCTTGCGGACGGTCAACAGTATGGCGGAGGCGAGAAGACGGAAGAGGACCAGATGCCGGTTGAGGAAAGCGGCAACATGCTGCTGATGATTGCCGGTCTTGCCCAGGTGGACGGAAACGCTGACTTTGCAAAAGAGTATTGGCCTCTTCTGTACAAATGGGCGGAATTTCTGCGCGCGAAAGGGCTCGATCCGGAGAACCAGCTTTCGACCGATGACTTCGCCGGACACCTGGCACACAACGCCAACCTGTCGATCAAAGCCATTCTGGCGATGGGCGCTTTCGGTAAGCTGGCAGGCCAGCTTGGACACGCCGATGTGCAGAAGCAATACTCTCAACTGGCTAAAGATTACGTTCAACGTTGGGAAAAGATGGGCCTCGAAGGGGATCATTTCCGGCTGGCTTTCGACAGGCCGGGCACCTGGAGCCAGAAGTACAACCTGGTCTGGGATAAGTTGCTCGGTCTGAACCTGTTTCCTCCGCACGATCGCCGAGCGCGAACTCGCGTCCTACAAATCGCACGTGAACCGGTATGGTCTTCCGCTCGATAACCGGGCGGATTACACGAAAATCGATTGGCTTGCCTGGACGGCGAGTTTGTCCGGTTCTCCCTCCGTATTTGCGAGCATCTTCGCTCCGGCGTATCGATTCGCTCAGGAATCCCCGTCGCGGGTGCCGCTTACCGACTGGTACGACACGAAAACGGCCAAACAGTCCGGCTTCCAGGCGCGTTCTGTGGTCGGCGGAATCTTTATTCAGATGCTGACCGACCCGGAGATCTGGAAGCGGTACTCTCACGAGCAAAACAAGTAAGAAACGAGCCGGGCAGTCGCCCCGTTCTCATACGATAGGCTAGAAAAAATTGGTCTTGAGGCATCTCTCGAGCCGTATCCACGATGATCAACCATTCCGCCCAACGCCTCAGCCGGCTGGCGCTTGTGTTCAACCTCGCCGGCTCATGTTTTCTCTTCGGTCAAAGCGCCGGTACGCCACCTCAGACCACGAACCAGGGTGTTCAGACGCCCAGTATTCCCCGGCAGGATTCGAAAGCCAACGCGGCCGCGAACACTGAGACTTACCCGCCTGAGCTCGTCAAAAATGGGCAGGCCGTCTTCGGGCAAAACTGCGGGTTTTGCCATGGAAAAGACGCAGGGGGCGGGGAAAGCGGGCCGGATTTGACCCGGTCTCAACTCGTTACTGAGGACGTGAAAGGAAACAAGATCGGTGACGTGGTCCGCAATGGACGCCCGGAGAAAGGGATGCCCCGTTTCAACCTCCCGGAGATGGATCTTGCCGGAATTGTGGCGTTCATTCATGACCAGAAGACGAAGGCAGAGAGCCAGAAGGGCGGCCGGCGGGGAGTAGATGTCGCAGATCTGCAAACGGGCAATCTCGAGGCAGGACAGAAGTATTTTGCTGCGAATTGTGCCTCGTGCCACTCACCAACGGGCGATTTAAAGGGCATAGCTACACGGTTCGTGGGACTCAGGCTCGAACAGCGGTTCCTGTATCCAAGGGACGCCGCGGGTAAAGTGACGGTGACGCTGCCCTCCGGGAAGCAAGTCACGGGCAAGCTTGCCTACCAGGACGAGTTCGTAATCGGACTGAAAGACAGCTATGGCTGGTATCAGTCCTGGCCTATTTCAAGCGTGAAATTCACCGTCGATAATCCCGCAGAAGCGCATCATACTCTGCTGACGAAGTACAGCGACGACGATATTCACAACCTGATGGCGTATCTGCAGACACTTAAGTAAGGGATCCAAATTTCATGCACTTTCCGCGATTGTCCATTCTGCTCACCTCCGGACTTGCGCTGGCGGCCTCTCTGTTTTCTCAGGGCCTGGATCCTGCCGATCTGATGAAGCCGCCGAAGGACTCCTGGCCGGCGTATCACGGCGACTACTCCGGAATGCGCCATAGTCCGCTGACGCAAGTCACGCGTGACAACGTCGGGCAGTTGAGCCTGGCTTGGGCATTCCAGACCGGTCAGGTAACGAATCTTAAGGCGACGCCCCTCCTGGTGAACGGCATTCTGTATCTCACCAGCCCGGATAATGTCTGGGCCGTCGACGCGCGCTCGGGCCACCAGCTCTGGCATTATTCCTATCCCGCAAACAAGGGATTCCATATCGGCCATCGCGGAGTCTCGATGTACGGCGATTGGATCTTCTACACGACGCCCGATGCCCACCTTCTTTCGCTGAACGCCAAGGATGGCACGGTGCGCTGGAATGTCACGCTCGCCGATTCGAAAAAAGGTTACTGGTCGACGATGTCTCCCCTGGTGATTGGGAATCACGTGCTCGTGGGCGTGTCGGGTGACTTCGACAATCTCAGCGGCTTCTTGCGCTCGATCGATCCCGAGACGGGAAAGACGCAATGGCAATGGGATAGCGTGCCGCCGGCCGGAACGCCTAACTCAACCACAGGCGGAATGACGTGGATGACGGGCACCTACGATCCGGACCTGAAGCTTCTCTATTGGGGTACGGGAAATCCGACTCCGGTACTGACGGGCAAACCGCGTCCTGGTGATAATGCCTATACCTGCAGCATCGTCGCGCTCAATCCCGAAACGGGAAAGCTGGTCTGGTCCTTCCAGCCCTCGCCGCATGACACCCACGACTGGGATGCCGTCGAGACCCCGGTCCTTTACGACGGTGAGTTTGGGGGTCAGCCACGGAAGCTGTTAATGCAAGCTTCGCGCAATGGCTACTTCTTTGTGCTTGATCGCACCACGGGAAAAAGCCTTCTCACTAAACCTTTCGGCCCTGTGAACTGGTCAAAGGGCGTCGACAACCAAGGCCGGCCCATTCCGAATGTGGATAAGGAGCCGACTCCCGACGGGCGGCTGATCGCTCCCGATGAGGGCGGGTTGACCAACTATCGCGCCCCGAGCTTCGACCCGAAAACCGGGCTTTTTCTGGTGAGCGCCAAGCCGAGTTACTCGATTTACTTCTCCAAGCCGGCGGACGGAGCCTATGGGTGGTCCGGCGCGGATTACAGCGTCTGGAGCAAGTCTATTCTCGAAGCCATCGATTACAAGACCGGAGAGATCCGGTGGGAGCATGAGCTTGGCCAGGGTGCAGCAGGGGCAGGCGTTCTGACGACGGAGTCTGGCCTCACTTTTACCGGGGATGCGCACGGAACGCGCTTGGGATCGACACAGCGACGGGGAAGACGCTCTGGCACTCCGGCACGGGCTCGCCCATTCAAAGCTCGCCCGTCACGTATGAGCTTGACGGACGCCAATACGTGCTCATGGGCAGTGGCGGCGTTCTCTTTGCCTGGAGCCTTCCCGAAAACGCCGCTCCGAAAACATCGGCCACGGACCAGTAAGTGCGATTACTGGCCTTGGGCGGGCGCCATCTGCAGAATATCCGCCCGCGTGCTGACCTTGTCGGCGGTCGGGAAATCTGCGGGCACTTTCTGAGTCACTTTACCGGTTGCGGCCCACTCTGTTCCGCGCTGGAAAGTGGTAATGAAGTCGACGGACGCGATTGCTGCGACGTCGTGGCCCATTGTTGTATGGAAAACGCGGCCCTTTCCGTAATGCAGAGCCATCAACATCGGTTCGTCGAAGCCGGTCCCTTTGTTCGCCGGATCGGAAAATGCGGTGGCAAGGACGTCCATGTTCTTCCCAGGTCCTTTGAGCGTGTTGTATAACTCATCTCCGGCGTGCATCCAGGTGTGCGGCAATCCCTTGGTGATAGGGTGGTTCGGATCCCTGATTACCACCTGGAAGGGAAGCCGCTGCCCGTGCCGGCCCGCAGGTCCGGGTTGCGTGTCGCTTGCCAGTTTTCCGTCTTTGTAGTACCAGTGAGGTCCGGCCGCTTCGGTGCGATTACGCCAGCCCCCGATACCAATCATCTGGTTGTAAGCGGCCCAGTCCGGAAACGCGTTGTCCGCTGCATGATAAACGACGAAGCCTCCGCCTCCATTGACATAATGTTCAAACGCGGACTTTGTTTCCTCGCTCCATCCTCCGTCCGGCGCGTCCAGGTTGGAGACGATAACTTTGTAATCACTGAATCTTGGATGGAAGTTACTGAAATCTCCATCATGGCGAGGCGCTGTGACGACCTCGACTTCGAACATCCCGGTATCTTCCAGGATCTTTTTCAGCACCGGGGTGGTTGCCTTCCAATTGTGGTACGGGCCGCCGCTTTCGCCGTCTAGGATCATGACCCGGATGTTGGGAGCCGCGTAGCTCGCCGGTCCGAGGCCGAGGAGGGCTACGCCGACCAGGGCGTAACGGAGAGAACTCTTCATGCGTTCTATTAAATCGCGTTTGCGTTCCGCCTTGTACTTACCGAGAGCAAATTCGTCGCTCTCGTTCTCGGGCGCGGCCCCATGCGTGAAGGAGAAAGACAATGAGCACGGTCGTTACGCGTTTCGCCCCTAGTCCCACCGGCTATTTGCATCTGGGGCACGCCCTCTCGGCCGCTAACTGCATTCCGAATTGCGTAAGAAAGGAGCGGGCGTTTTCTTTTGCGGATCGAAGACATCGATCCCGAGCGTTGCCGGCCCGAATACGAAGCGGCGATCTACGAGGATCTCGCATGGCTGGGCTTGAGCGTGGGAACTGCCGGTCCGACGCCAATCCGAGCACCTGGGCGAATACGCCTGCGCTCTGGAGCGGCTCAAGGGCTTGGGTGTTGTGTACCCTTGCTTCTGCTCGCGGAAACAGGCAGCCGAGGCGGCTGGCGCGATGCGGCAGGGTGAGTACGAGCCACTGTATTCAGGCCTATGCCGGCCTCACCCGGCCTCGCCTTCCACCTTTGCTGCTTAACGGACAGTGACCGGGAACGTCGTCGTGTTTGTTACGCCACCACCGGTTCCCGAGATCGTAATAGTGTAAGACGCCTTGTGGGTGGTACTAGCGACTTTTACTGTCATCGCTGATGAACTACCAGTTGCGACGGAGGATGGATTGAAGCTGACTGTCATGCCGGAAGGTGCTCCGGAAGCCGAGAGAGCTACTGATGAACTGAACCCGGAGGCTTGGACGCTTACCGTAGCGGTGCCGGTAGAGCCCCTAGCAATCGATCCTGAAGCAGGATTGACGGACAGGGCGATTGAGGGCGAGGCAGTTGACTGCTGACCGGTAAGTGCACCGAGTAACGCAGGGGTGGGACTGCCCCAGCCGGTAACAAGGTCGTAACCAGTCACGGCCGAGTAGCTTCCGGACGTGCCGCTTGTGATGTCGTGAAAATTGGTTGCGTAACTTGAGGTTACGTTCTGGGCGTAAATAGTGGGATTGATGAACCCGGCCGGACTCATGCCACTCGTTGCCGCCTGCTGGTTCGCTAACGCGACGTAAGCAGCCCACATCGGCGCGGCGAAACTGGTTCCTCCGTATGCATTAGCCGTACAGGCTTTGCCGTTGGCGCAAACATAAAAACTAAAATTCGCGTTCGCCGCTACGTCCGGCCCGTTGCGGAGCGTGGACGAAGCACCGTTGTGATTGTTCGTGACCGCCGGAATGTTTTGCCAGGAAGGAATTGGAATGCTATCGGTCGAAACGCCGCCGCCGCTGTCCGCCCATGCCGTTTCCATCGACCAACCACCTCCGGCCTGCGTGGTAACCAAGTCCGTTCCGCCCACCGTGACAACGTAAGGATCGTCGGCTGGCCATTCATAGTTGCGCCTGCTCCAGGTTGAATTGTCGCCGGATGCTGTGAAGAACGTTTGGCCCTGTGCCTGCATTTTCTTGAAGTACACATCGATCGCGCTCGGATCAGCAGGCGACCAACCCCAGGAGCAGCCTATGGTCAGCGGCAGATCCGGGTACTTGTCGGTCGTGGTCATAGCGCCGAGGATCGCGGTATCGGTAGACCCGATGTAGACCACAAGCGCCTTCAGGCCGGGTGCCATGCCCAATGCCTGGGTGATGTCAATGGTAGGTTCAGTGTCATCGCTGCAATTCCCTGTGCAGGCTGTGCTGGAGCCGTCGACGGACAAGAGCACGGGCGTAATGGGCGGCGCGGCTGGATTTGCGGACGGCGCGGTCTGATTCGCGTTTTTGTAATAAGTATTCACATCACTCAAGTTCGTGCCCTGGTATTCGAGCAATCCAAGCGTCTGGCCGGTACCGGTCAAAGTGCCGCTGCCATAGTAAGCAGGGCGCATGTCACTACCAAGAAATGACTGCGAAGGGCCCGACCCGGTTGTTGCATGCGTCACCACGTCTGCGGAACTCATCCCATGCGCCTGGGCATAGTCGCTGCGCTTCTCAATCAGCGGGTGCGGAATGGAGTAATTATTCAAACCTGAGACGTGCCAGATCTGAAACGGAAGTGCGAGGGTGGGCTCGCGATCAGGTGCATAAAAGGTGCGGTTCTCCGTCGGGTGCTGGTACGTGCCCATCGTGATGTGAAGTGCATTTTCGATCGCCATCACGGGCGCGGCAACCTGTACGTCCATGGCATTGCGAGTGCCGCCTGTGATCGTGAACCCGCTCTCTTTTGCGAAATTCACAACAGCGTCATATTGCGCCTGCGTGGGGCCGAACCGGGCGGTAAATTCGGCGGGAGTGACGTAATGGTGATAGATTGGCGCTTGACGGATCATTGACGGCCGTCAGGAACGCATCCAGGCCCGCCTGATCGCTGAGCGGCAGGACGAGATCGAGCTGCATGACCTGATCGAGAGGCAGCCTCTGTACGAACCGAGCCTCTCCGGTCCGTGTCACTTCACGAACATGGCGAGTCATGGGTGGCAGCAATCCAGGCTGACCGAATGCGTTTAAAGCGAGGACAGGAATGGCTATAGACAGAAGAGCTTTTGGAAACTGAGACATGAAACGGTACCGCCGCGGAGACTGTAGATAAGCTGAACAGCTTAGTTGCCAAATTGTAGCATCGATTACGCTTGCTTTGCTTCCGAATTTCCGCCGCTACTGCTAGATCTCGGCGCTAGCGTCCCAGCTTGTCAGGCGTTTCCGTTACGCTCGAAACGCAAAGCATCGCCCACCTGCGTACCTGATTTTTCAAGGACGCCGGCCGCGAGCTCTACTACAGAATGCGCCGGCAAACAAACGGCCAGTCGCCAGGGTTTGAGGTTTGCCCGGATCTTCTTCACGCGGCCTTGCCGATCGAGAAACACCGTGTCGATGGCCATCCGCATCCAGAAGGTGTGAACGGCCTCGCAAGGACGGATCCACAGCCCTGAATTCTCGTCCAGGTGCGACACGCCGAGCAGTCCTTTGCGCCGTGTTGCACTCGTCGAGGCCAGCCGCACACGGTTGGCAATGGTGCGGTTTCGGGTCTCGTTGACCACGGTGTATTCAGGATCTGTCTTGGGCATGCGAGTTGCTGACTAGCTTCGGAGTTCTCTTGAAAGCTTCTTCGATCTCGGCGCGCGCTTCGGGCGAGGGGAGGCAAAGGGAAGGCGAGGAGGACCTCCGTAGTATCCGTTCAGATCCATGGCGTGTTTCAGACCGGGAATGCCGTGTTTCGTTCCGATCAGCTTGGCGGGAACGGCGATACGGTCCTGCCAGTCCCGCCCAGCCAGATGCTGCCGCGTGCGGAACGCCTCCCAGACGGTTACACAGGCGTAAGGAATGGCATTCGCCACGCCGAGGATCGCTCCGCTTGCCCCCATCTCGAGAGCATCCCAAAAGCTTGCCCCAGACCCGGTGAGTACCTGAAATCCGGGTTTCACGAGGGCCAGTGTTTCGCGCAACTTCTCTAGATTTCCCGAACTGTCCTTCATGCCGGCAATATTCGGATGATGGGAAAGTTCAGCCACGGTTTCGGGCGGCAAGTGATAGCCAGTCACTTGCGGGATGTTGTAAAGCAGAACCGGGAGCTTTGATTGATCGGCGACCGAGCGGAAATAAAGGGCTTGTGTTTCGGGCCGGTGCATCTGCACTTTGTAGTAGAACGGACCGATAGCCAGCGCAAAGTGATATCCGATTTCCGCAGCTCGGTTTGCCAGCTTTACGGTTTCGCGTACACCTTCCGCTCCCACTCCAGCGATCAGCGTCTTGCCTTCGGCGCTTGCTTCGCGCACCCACTCCATCAGTTGGATCCGCTCATCCACTCCGAGCAGCGGCGTTTCGCCTGTAGAGCCGCAGACTGTGTGGCCGGTTAAAGCCACGGCATCGAGTTTCTGGACGTTATGGAAGACTTTCGCCTTATAGAGATTGCCTGCGAAGTCGAACGGAGTCGCAAATGCGGTGAAGATCCCGTTAAGTTTCAATTTCCCTCCCTAAACGCAAAGAAGCCTGCCGACGCCGGAGAGTCAGCAGGCTTTTCAGGATACATCTGTTTATCTTGCGATGAACGTAATGACGAGGGTGTACAGCGCCAGGGATTCGATCAGCACGAGACCAAGAATCAGAGCGACGCGGATGGCCGCAACGGCTCCCGGATTGCGCGCCATGGCTTCAGCAGCGGAAGCGGTTGCGCGTCCCTGACCAAGACCGCAGAGTCCGGCGGCGATTCCCATGGCGATGTAGGCCGCAGCCCGGCGATTTGCGTCGGCTGCTCCGGCGTTGTTGTTCGCCTCTTGAGCAAAAATCGGGCTTGCGAGCACCATCAAGGTCACGGCAAGCATCATCAGTTTATTCTTCATTGTTTCTCCTTATGTAAGTTGCGACCAGGAGGTGGTTCGACACCGTACGTTGGGACGCCGGGCGCTCACACTGGAAGCGGGTAAGAGCTCTTTAGTGCTCGTGCGAAACGGCCCCGCCTACGTAGACCATCGCGAGCAACATGAAAATGTAAGCCTGCAGGAATGCCACGAACATGTGCAGCGCGATAAACGCGACCGGCACAATCAACTTCGTGAGCATGAGAAAGTTAGATATACCTTTTCGCCCGCAAACATATTTGCGTAAAGACGAATGGTGAGGGAAAGCGGACGCGCAAAGTGGCTGATGATTTCAATCGGGAGCATCAACGGCGCAAGCGCCAGCATCGGGCCCATGAACTGTTTCATATATCCAGCGCCATTCGCTCGCAAGCCCGTTCCGTGATAGAAGAAGAACGTCACCACAGCCAGGCCGAGCGGCACCATGGTCGTATCCGGTCGGCGACTACGAAGCCAGGCACCAGTCCGAGCAGGTTCATCAGCAGGATGAAGACGAACAGCGTACCAAAAAACGCAACGTAACGTGGCCCTTCATGGCCCACCACTTCTTCTGCAGAGGCATGCACAAATTCGTACGTCAATTCCATGACGTGCTGCAGCTTGCCCGGGCGGTCGACCGAAAGCCTGCTGCGCAACAGACCGAAGAGAACCACGATAAACAGCACGACAACGAGCTCGCAAACCATCCAATCCGTCCACGGATTTGCATGGTTTTGCGCCGGAAAGTGCACTGCATCAAGAACAGCGTTCGCGGGCCCGGACAGAGCCCGATTGAAAAGATTGGTGATCCAGAGTTCGTGCATGCTGACTTTTATGGACGATTCCTTCCGGAGAAGCTTCCGAATAATTCGAGGACTGATGACAGCAGGACCGCCGCAGTGCTGGCGAAAAGGCCGAAGACTACCGGTAAAGGACTGACGTCCAAAGCCTTGACTATAACATAGCCGGCTGCGAAGAAAATGAGATACCGGCCGGCAAAAGCCCCCGCCTGCCAGGGCTTCTTCGAACCTTCACCCGGCTCAATTCCGCTGGCCAAACGGTTGAACAGCCACAGGTTCAGAAAAGACGTAGCTGATCCGAGGGCAAAGGCCAAAGCAGGGCGAAACCCGCCATACACGAAATAAGCAACGGTTCCAGCCAAGGCGAAGAAGAGCGTCAGGCGATAGAGTTGCCCAACCGTGATCGACCTGCTGCCGAGTGTCATGAGTCGTCCCCCGCTCGCCGCTCGTCGCGGGAAACTTCCCGGACGATCTGAATCAATCCGGCTCCCATGCCCAGCAGGATGCCCACTGCACGCAAGACCGGCATGTGGATCCAGTGATCGGCAACCGCGCCCAATATGTAACCGGCGAGGACGGAAGCCGGCAGTGTGAGGGCAAGAGAAAGGTACTTGCTCAGCCAGATCAGCGATTTTTGATTTTCAGGCCGCATGCCGATGCTCGCACGCCCGCGATAGCAGCCTCAATCGGCCATAAGTATGAGGTGCGGGCTGGTCTTATTCAAAGGTAATACGATCTTTTTTCGATTCCATGTAGGCGAAGTCGAGGCCCGGTACATCCTTGAGATCTTCGATGGACCTAAAAGGTCCATGCTTCGCCCGGTACGCCACGAGAGCGGCAGCCTGTGAGCGCCTCAAGGTAAGACCGGCTTCGAGTTCTATCGGCCGCGCAGTGTTGATGCGCACCTTTGGTACCTCTTCGGCAGGGAAGCTCTTCGAGAGATAGTTCAGGATACTTTCGAACTCTTCCGGTGATCCTTTCGCGCCGAGCGAGATCATCTTTTCCATCTCGCTTTGCCAGGCCGCGCGGTCCAGGTGCATCGAAGTCGCTCGCGTAACCTCGTGACAACCGCTGCAAACTTTTAAAGTTTCCGCTTTGCCCGGTCCATCCGGAAGATTCTGCGCCGAGGCAGTTGCGCCCGAACAGGCAATCATTGCCACTGAAAAGAGAAACCCCCGAACGGCAGAGCCAAGAGAGATTGAAGGGAGAGACATAGTGTTGAACCTATCCGAAAGACGCGTTCCTATTGCCGTTCGATCCAGGAACCGAAGGCGTAAAATATTCCGTCGTCTGTTCCTAAATAAAGCTGACTCCCGCCGGCTGAGAGGTGTCCGTGATGTGCGGACGCTGTGATTGCCTTTCCGCTATTCCAAAGCTCTTTACCTCCGGAGCCGTCGAATGCATAGATCACCGCCGGCGAGGAACGGCGGGAGGCTTTCGTCCCTGGCTCTTCACCTCCATTAGCAACAGCAAAGACTACGCCGTTTACCACGGTGGGAACCGAAGGTGCCGGGACGTCACGAGAGATCCAAGCCGGAACCAGCGATAAAGCCCCGTTTGCTTCCGTTACCTGCCATGCGGCAATGGCACCTTTAGTGACTGGGCCGTTATTGCTCCCAATGAAATTCGACTCCGCCCCTTTCGATCCTGCAATGGGCGCCAGGATCCAGCGGCGGCCGCCTACATCCTGAAATGTTGCGACTGCTCCCGAGATGATGGCAGCTTTACCAAGAGCGGGTGTCGTTGAAAGCGGGGTCTGGTGATCTTCTCCACCCAGCGACTTCGTATCCATAAGTTGCAAACTCCCATCCTTGGTTGCGGCCACGGCCAACACTCTTTGCCGGAACTGAAACACGACAGGTGATGTGATGAATGGCTGCTTCGCTGTGTACTTGTCCTTCACTTCGAGCGTTTTGCTATCGAGCGCCACCATTTCACCGCTCGTCGTGGTCACGAAGACCGTGCCATCAGGACCAAACGCCGGACCTTCAGAGCCCGCGATTTCGCTCGTCGCATCCCATTTCGCAAGCTGCTTCGAAGTCAGGTCCAACGCCCGGACGCCGCCGCTCCCTCCGCTGCAGCCATTGACTGCCGCGTAAGCCATGTTGCCAATGACAATGAACCCCCGCGCTGCGCTGCCCGGCGGCAGAAATTCAACGGGCGGTTCAGGCTCAATCCCATTCGAGACATACATGGTGTGAACCATGCCATCAGAGCCCACCGTGTGCATGGTGATGGGCGAACGTTTAGGTGCAGGCGCAACACCGCCCGAACCCGGTTCACCAGGAGCATTGCTGCCTAAGACCGCCGCTGGGCTGCGTGGTGCAACGGCCGGAGGCGGCGCGGTTTGTGGCCGGGGGACAGCCGGTGGTTGCGCCAGGGTGGCTGGGCCTCCGTCCGATTCGCCAACTGCGCTGTGCGCCGGGCCGCCCCGTCCAGGTCCGGCTCCCATCATGCCGGAAGGAAACGATGCCACTGTGGGACGCGCCAAACCCGCACTCAGGTCTGTGGCGCAACTGCCACCACCTTGCGCTTTCAGCGGCGCGCTCCACTCGATTCGTCCCAGATCAACGTCAATGCCATACACCTTGTCGTTGTTGCTCTCGACCAGCGCCAAGTCCCGGAACCCTCGGTAACCGATATATTTGGTCAGCAAAACCGCGGGTGTGAGTGAATTGACTTGCGCATTGTCCCCAAGCTTTAGCTTCCACAAGAAACGGAAGTCGGGCTTGGTAACGCCTTCTTTCGAAATCTTTGCGTCGGTTCGCACCCAGGATGAGCGTTGCGCGTCTGCCCCACTGGTTGCCCAGGTAGAGTCTCCCCGGCCGAATTGCGCGTGGCTGACGGTGACACACACAGCCAAACCAGCAGCGCAGAGCAGGGAACGGCTATTCAGTTTTCTCATCGCTAAGCTCCTTCAGATTTGAACATCACTGGGTTCATTTTCCCTGGACCAAAGCCTTCCCGATCGCATCTTCGGCCAGAGGCGCCATTACCCGATACCCGGCCTCATTAGGATGAAGCCCATCGCTCGTCAGTTCTTTCTTAAAATCCCGGCCATTCGCCAAGGCCGAGTAGTAGTCGAGGTAGACAACGCCGTTTGCCGCAGCCAGGCGCTTGATTGATCCGTTGAGCCCGATAATTTTTCCCTGAGGACGCCGGGCTGTCTGGTTGTTAAAGCAGTCGCAGACGGGAGTCACCGACGCCAGGACAACGTGGATTCCGTTCGCTTTCGCAATCTGAATCATCGACGTGAGATTCTCGCCGATTGTGACGTCTGTTGCCGGACCGGTAAACCCTGCCAGATCGTTCGAGCCGCCCTGAATCACAACGGCTTTCGGGTGAAGCGCCACCACATCCTGTTGGAACCGGACTAGCATCTGCGGCGTTGTTTGCCGCTCGATGCCGCGATTGATGTACGGCTTGCCGGGGAAGAATGGCCCTTCCCACTTTTCCGTGATGTCGTCGCCAAGAAAGACGACCCTGTTTTCATCCGGCTTGGGTGGAGGTATTTCCGTATCGTCGCTGCCATAGCGCGTAAGACCGGCCCAGTCCATTAAGCGATGGCGTGCAGCTTCCACTTCGCGTTCAAGCGTCTGAACCTTGTCGTTGTTCTCTGGAGTCTGCGCAGGGAGCAGCGAACTCAGGAACAACAGAGAGGCCAAACTTCCGCCTGCTCGTCTCATTGCGCTATCCCGCTACTTCTTGAGGCCGTAACAGTAAAGATTGCTGTCGAAAGTTCCTATATAGACGCGACCATTCGCAACCGAAAGCCCGCTCCAATGATTCCAGGAAGTGATTTCATTGCCACTCGACCACAGTTCCTTGCCGGTCATCGCGTCCAGAGCGTAGAGGACGGCATGTGTCGATCCTGGAATACGTCTTTCCGCTACGTCGTCGAGACCCACATCCGGATAAGCTTGATCGGTGTCTTCGCCACTGCCGTAGGCGTAGACCACGCCGTTTGCAATCACGGGCGGTTCGGCGCGGTTCATGTCGCGAGAAATCCAGGCCGGATTCAACTGAATCTTGCCGTTCTTTTCTTCCACTTTGAAGGCCACAATGGCACCATCCTTGACCGTTCCGTTTTCGATGGGGGCTGAGAATTTGGAATGTTTAGCGCCCCAAAACGGACTCAACACCCAGCGCGTTCCTTTGGCGTCTTCCCAACTCGCCAGGGCGCCCCAGATACCCGCCGACGCAAAATTCACGTCTTCATTGCAGATCAAGGGAGTTGTGAACAGAGGGTGGCGATGATCGTCGCCGCCAATCGACGCCGTATCCATCAGGAACACTCGGCATTCTTTACTCGCGTCCACCATCAGCTCTTTGCCCTTGAAATGGAAAGATGGCCGGTGTTACCTGCATGTCGAGATCGCGGGAGTAAAGCCACTCAGCGTTCGTCGGAGCGAAGTAGTCCACCAACTCGAGAGCTTTGGTTTCGGGATTCTGCTTGAGTCCAACCATGCCGTCGCCGAAGCTTCCGTTCTCCGGATCCCAGCGGCCGTCGCCGGTTCCTGTGTACATGGTTCCGTCTTTGCTGAGCGCAGGGCCGGTGCGTCCCCACATACCACCGCCGGCGGGTCCCCAGGTGCCTACTTTCTTCGTCGCCATGTCGTAGGCATACGCCACGTTCGGATTGCCTCCGCAGCCTTGCGCGGTATGCGTGTAGATCACGCCATCCCGATAGTTCAGCGCGTATGGTTTTCCATTCGGCGGAACAAATTTCGAGGGCGTTGCCACCTCTTCTCCGTCAGCGACGTTTACCTGATGCAGACGGCCGTCCCAGGAGATCGCAAGGATGGTGTACTTTCCTGGCGTGTCAGCCGGAATGATTACGGGCGTTGCGGTCAGCCCGCCGGGGCACAGAATTCCGCCGCCGCGGGCGGGTATAGGCGGGGGAGTCCAGGTGTTTTCAAAGTGTTTTTTCCAGATCACCTGGCCGGTTTCGACATCAATCGCGAAGAGGTTGTCAGACACGCCCGCGTCAATTGCAACCTCTTTGACCCCGTTTGGTGTATTCACCTTCCCGACAATTAAGGGCGGGAACAAAGAGTGCATCTGCCTGGGCTGGTTATCGAGATGGATCTTCCACAAGAGCTTCATGTCTTTGACATTGCTCTTTGAGAGGATTTTCTCGTCCTTTTGCCAGGCCGTACGCTGCTGATTTCCGCCGTCGGTGAGCCAATCTGCCGCGTGGCTTGAAGTGCAAACGAGGAAAAGAGTCGCAACCCCGACGAGTCTTCCTTGCAAATTCATCGAATCGAGTCTCCTGAATAGTGCTAACGTGGCAGCCGGTTTTCAGGCTCCGGCGTGCGTACGGCTTCTGCCCCGACCAGCATTGTAACGTTTCAACAGCCAGAGATTTGTATCAGATGGTGTCGGGATGCGAAGGGGCAAGTCGCCCCCTCTTTAAGTCATGGGTACGGTTGCGAGTTCGTACAAGAAATCGACGTGCGAACGAACGGCGCCATCGATCCCTTTGATCTTCGGATTCGCTGACTCAATCACGTAGTATTCGTTCGGTGCATGTGCGCCGTTCCCTAATCCGAGCCCGAAATGACCTGCCGGCAGCTTCACCGGGTCGTCCGTGAATACATAGCCAGGCCAGGAGCCGGCCAGCCTCGGCCAAAGGATCGGATCATATCCGGACCGCTTGTAGACTGACTGTTCCGCGCGAATCAGTGCCGAGTCGGCCGCTGTGGATGTCGGGTTGTAGCCGCCCGTCATGTTGACTTCGATGTCGCTGAAGCCGTGTTTAGCGAGATGCGCTTTCAGAGCAGCGAGTGCGTCTGCCGCGGTTAAGTTCGGGACCAGACGCATGTCGATTTTGGCAACCGCTTTATGGGGAAGAACCGTCTTGCCGCCCGGTCCCGTGTATCCGCCGACCAGACCTTCGATGTTGATGGTTGGCTTTGAGACCAGCAGTTCCTGCGATTCGAGGAAGTCCACGTTATGAACCCAGTGCTGGACGCCCTCCTGCTTCATGATCATCGATTCGTTCATGCGTTTCGTCGCCTCGCGGATCATGGACTTCTCGCCCGGAGTAAGTGGGCGAGCCTTATCCAGAAAGCCTTCGACGGCCGGCGTATGTCCGTCGGGTCCGACCAGCGTCGCCAGTGCTTCGATCAGATGCCATGCGGGGCTGTCGACACGGGCTTCGTTGCTCGAATGCAGATCCTCTTTCGGACCACGACCCCATTTCTCAGCGCTTGAAACCAACTCGAGCTCCACTACTCCCTTAGCGCCGAGATTGATGGTCACGCTTCCATCGAGTGCCTGGGTAGCCATGGGCATAAACACGCCGAGGCACTTACTTAGAGCTGCAAGCGTTTCGGGACGGCGCACGATCTGCGGGAAGTGCGGCGAACCAATCTCTTCTTCGCCCTCGGCGACAAACACAACGTTGACGGGGAGTTTGCGCCCTGCGCTCTTGAACGCGTGCAGCGCGGCGAGGAATGCTCCTTGCGGGCCCTTTGTGTTTACCGCCCCACGTCCAACCAGGACCTTGCCAAGTCCGGGCTTGTCCACCAGAGCCGCATCCCAGGGAGGAGCAGACCACTCGGACGGATCCACCTGCTTGACGTCGTACATGAAGTAGATGCCAACGGTACGCGGGGCGCCTGCATCAAGCGTTGCGAAGACGCCCGGATGACCTTCAGTCGGAACCTTGTTCACCGCGTCGAATCCGGCTTCCCGAAGCAAACGCATCATCATGTCGCAGCCCTCGGTCATGCCGCGGTTCTCGGCCGCGATGGACGGCTGCCGGATCCAATCCTGTATTCGCCGGACGTTCTCGTCGTGGTGCTTTTCTATTTCCGCCTGCAGTGCGTTAACGTCAGGCGTCTCGCCATGTAATCGAGACCCGGAGATCAATGCCGCACCTGCAGCCGCGGTATTCCGAATAAATCTGCGCCGACCAATCATTTCTATTACCCTAACTCGAGAAGCTTTGAGCCTGTTGCTGAGGCTCAATCAAAAAATTTATTTGACCGATTTTGACCACTCGTAGATAGACATGCTCACGTGTTCACGCTAGACTCGTCATCAATAGGGTCGAATTTTCTTGAGTCAGGTCAGGGCGAGTTTGTGCCTCGTCTGCACCCCTCCTACTCCTTTGCGGACTCGTCCGCGCCACGCTAACCATAAATTAAAGGCTTGAATTTGCGAAGAGTACTGTTTTCTCTACTTCTACTTACGGTATGCACGTTTGCACAAACGCCTACCGCCACCATGTCGGGAACTGTGAAGGATCCTACGGGTGCGGTTGTTGGCGGAGCCAAAGTCTCTATTCGAAACACAGGCACAAACATCTCCCACGATGCGCTGACTAACAAAGACGGCGAATACTCAGTTCCGCTCCTTGATGTCGGCCAATACGATATCAGCGTTGAAGCAGGCGGCTTCAAGAAACAAGTTCAAACGGGACTGACCCTACAGGTAGGACAGACCGCACGCGTGGACTTCACCCTCGCTCTCGGCCGGGTCTCTGATGTGATGGAAGTAACGGCCGAAGCCCCCGTCACTCAGACGGATTCAGCTTCGGTGGGAACGGTCGTCGATAACCAGCATGTGACCGAGATTCCCGTGAACGGACGCCAATTCTATTCGCTTGCGATTCTCGTGCCCGGCGTTACTCCGCCCGTGCAGAACTCGACCTTGAGTTTCCGCGGCGGCTTCAACGTAGCGGGCGCCAGCGAAGTCTCGAACAACTTCACATTGAACGGATTCAACAACAACAACCAGGACGTTAGCGCTCCGGTGTTCCGGCCGTCCATCGATGCCATTCAGGAATTTAAGGTTCTCACCGGCGTCTATGCGGCCGAGTTCGGCTATGGTTCCGGCGGCCAGGTACAGGTGCAGATTCGTTCCGGAAGTAACCAGTTCCACGGCTCCGCTTTCGAATATCTGCGCAACGCGGACGTAGATGCCCGCAACTTCTTCCTGAGCCCCAACACTCCTACGCCGCCTTTCAAGAGAAATCAATTCGGTGCGACGATCGGCGGTCCGATCAAGAAAAACAAGACGTTCTTTTTCGCCAGCTACGAGGGATTCCGGTTGCGTCAGGACATCGTGACGCAAGCAACGGTTCCAACCCTTGCAATGCGCAACGGCGATTTTAGCGGTTTGAGCACGCCGATCTTGCGGCCGGGTACGAAGACGCCTTACGCGGGCAACATCATTCCGCAAAGCGAAATTGACCCTGCGGGACGGGCGCTTCTGAGTTACTATCCGACGCCCACGCTCCCGACGGCTTTTGGTGCGGCGCCTTCCAATAACTACGTATTCAGCGAGATCAAGCGGGAAACAATGGACGAGGGCAGCCTCCGCTTTGACCACACGTTTACCGAGAAGGACACGCTACGAGTGACAGCGAATTACTTCAACGATCCTTCGTTCGAGCCCAGCAACACGCTTTGCGGCGCACGGCACTTACCCGGCTTCGGTTGCTATACCAATCAGATTTCTCATCTCTACGGACTCACTGAAACGCACGTTTTCGCTCCGACTCTCGTGAACGAATTCCGTATTGGCCTGAACCGGTTGATTCAGCCGCGAATTGTAGAGAATCCCGGGATTCCGTTCAACCAGACCTATAACATCCCAGCGAATGCCGGTGGACCTTACGACGGTGGTGTTCCGGCGGTCTCGATCACGAGCTTCGAAACTCTGGGCAACGCGACCAACTTGCCGCAGAAGCGGTGGGACAACACGTTCATTCTCGGTGATTCAATGGTTTGGTCCCACGGTAAGCACAGTTTCAAGTTCGGTGTTGACGCATCGCAATTCCGTTCCTCCCAGTACTACGTGCAATACGGAATCGGCTCTTATACTTTCACGAGCAACGCCACGACTTATCCCTCTTCCGGCTATGCCCTGGCCGATGTTCTTCTAGGGCGACCCGCAAACTCACAGCGTTCGCTCACCTATCCGGCGAACTGGTATCAGCAGACGACCACGGTCGGTCTGTTTGCTCAGGACGATTACAAGGTGACCAGCAATCTCACTTTGAACCTGGGACTGCGCTGGGAAGTGTTTACACCAACCACCGAGAAGTACAACAACATCTCCTCCTTCGACCCTGCTACTCGGGGCATTGTCAAAGCCGGCCAAAATGGATTCGGTAGTGCTCTCTGGCAAACCCAGTACCACAACTTTGCGCCACGGCTTGGATTCGCCTGGCAGCCGTTCGGCAATTCCAAAACGGTTATCCGAGGCGGAACGGGCATCTTTTATAACGCGCATACTTCCGGGAACGGAATTCTGGCGATCTTCTATAACCCGCCCATGCGCAACCCGCAGACATACACCTCGACTAACGTAAGTCCGATCGTCGGATTTGCCAATGCGTTTCCTGCCGCGAACGCCGGCACATCTTCCGCTCCGTTCGGCGTTGCGCAAAACTTCAAGAACGCCACTGTCAATGAGTGGACCTTCGGAATTCAACACCAATTAGCATCCAACCTGGTGATTGATCTGACTTACTTCGGCACCAAGGGCACTCACTTACCGATTAACCGCAATATCAACGAGCCGCTACCGTCGGGAGTTTCCGGCCTGACCTTAGCAAGACCGTATGCGGGTTTCGGAAATATCACATTCGCCGAAAGCGTCGGCAATTCGGACTACAATTCGCTCCAGGCAAAGGTGGAGAAGCGGTACAGCTCAGGTCTCAGCTTGCTTTCCACGTTTGTTTGGGGACGCTCAATTGATGACGGAAACGGCATTGCGACCAGCACCAATGCGTCGAGCACGCTGGCCCAAAACTCCTACGATCTGGCTTCGGAACGAGGTCGCTCCGACTTCGACGTGAAGTATCGATTCGTCTTCAGCCCGGTGTATGAACTGCCCTTCGGGAAAGGAAAGCGGTTTGTTTCGCAAGGCTTCTTGTCTCAGATTATCGGTGGGTGGCAGATCTCGGCTCTGTTCAGCGCACAAACCGGAACGCCCATCACGCCTTATTACTCGGGAAACGTGAGCGGAACGCTGAATCTCCATGACCGTCCGAACGTAATAGCCGATCCGAATAACGGTCCTCAAACTCCTCAGATGTGGTTCAATAAATCTGCCTTCGTGAGCCCTGGCAACGGCAACTTCGGTAACGCCGGACGTAACATTATCAACGGCCCGGGACTTGTCAATCTGGACACGGCAGTGGTTCGGCTGTTCAGGATCACGGAGCGAGTTGGTGTGCAATTCAGGGCGCAAGCGTACAACACCCTGAATCACGCAAACTTCAACTACCCGAACAACACGGTTGATAGCGCTTCTTTCGGCACGATCAGTTCCGCCAGCGATCCGCGAATCCTCGAAGGCGCGCTGCGGCTCATTTTCTAACTGAATCCTTCAACTATCAAAGGCGTGGGAGCATGCTTCCACGCCTCTTTTTTTGCCCGAAGTTGCGAGGCTCTAGCGATAGCTCTTGTCGTCCACCTTGCGCAGGTCGGTGTCGTCTCCTAACACCCCAAGCGTCACAATGGCGAAGGTAAATACCGTAGTTCCGGGCTCCAGGTGTCCTCCAAAGGCCTTCTCCGGATTAGCCAGCGTGATGTGAGCATGAAGCTTTCCGTCGATGACGTAGCCATTCATGCCGATCAGGTCGGCGGGAGCAGTTGGATTCTTGACGAACGTGTTCTTTGAAGGGAACTCGCGGTTGCTCACCTGGTGCACCTGGTAGCCCGTCACAGATCCGGCCGCCGAGAGAACGACAGCGTTCTTGATCTTCTGCTCCTTCACCATCTTTTCCAGTCCGGCGAGCAGATCGGTTTTGTACTTGAAGCGCAGAATCGTGACTCGCTGGAATTGACCGTTAATGGCGTAAACGTCTGGAACACTCGGGCTGAGCTCTTTTTTGTCGTCCGCGGGATTGCTGGCTGCGTTCACGATTTCCCGTCTTGTCTCTTGGCCGATCAACAGTGAACCGGCGCCGGCTAGAACCATCAGGAGTTTCATGGGACCTCTCCTTCGAAAGGATGTCACACCTGCTACTCTTCCCCCCATGGATTCACTGAGGGGAAAAGTGGCTCTGGTGACAGGATCGAGCCGCGGTATCGGACGGGCGATTGCTTTGGCATTAGCTCGGGACGGAGCCGACGTGGTGGTGAATTATTTCAATCGAGAGGCGGAAGCGGACGGCGTAAAAGAAGAGATCCTGCGATTAGGGCGTCGCTGCTTTTCGATACAAGCCGATGTATCCGTCAAACAACAAGTCGAGAAGTTAATAAGCGAAACCGAGAGCCGCTTGGGAACAGTTGAAATCCTGATCAACAATGCTGGAATCGCTCGCGTGCAGCCGATTGAAGCCATTCGCGAGGAAGATTGGGACGAGGTTCTGGACACAAATCTTAAATCCTGCTTTCTCATGACCCAAGCTGTACTGCCCGGCATGCGTAAGCGTAAGTGGGGCCGCATCGTGAACCTGTCCTCGGTTGCAGCGCAGATTGGAGGCGTGATCGGCCCGCATTATGCTTCGTCAAAAGCCGGTATGTTGGGGCTGACGCATTTCTATGCCGCGCGGCTCGCGAAGGAAGGCATCACGGTCAATGCGATCGCACCTGCTCTTGTCGAGACGGAGATGGTAACCGGAAACATCAATGCCAAGCCTGATCTGATTCCCGTGGGCAGATTTGGAACTCCCGATGAAGTTGGTGAAGTCACCTCTATGCTGGTTAAAAACGCTTACATCACGGGCCAGACAGTGAACGTCAATGGCGGCTGGTTTATGAGCTGAGCTTGCAGTCCCTTCACTTCACAACGAAGGTCTTTGCATTCACGAACTCACGCATGCCGTAAGCGCCGAGTTCGCGGCCGAATCCGGAATTCTTGATACCGCCGAACGGCAGACGCGCGTCAGAGGCGACCAATGCGTTCACAAACGCCATACCCGATTCGATTTCGTCGATGAACCGGTTCTGTTCGGCAGGATCATTGGTCCAGATGCTCGCGCCGAGACCAAAGTTGGTGTCGTTTGCGAGTTCCATGGCGGCTTCGAAACTTTTCACGCGAAAAAGAACCGCCACGGGTCCAAATAGCTCTTCGCGATAAGCGGGCGAATCGGGTTTCGACATCGGCCAGCACCGTCGGCTGGAAAAAATACCCGGGCCGCTGCATTCGACCGCCGCCGGTCAGCACCCGGGCACCCATCCGGACCGCATCGCGAACCTGCCGCTCCAGATTGTCCAGGATATGTTTCGCTGCGAGAGGGCCCATCTGGGTGTTCTCATCCATCGGGTCGCCGACTTGAAAAGATTCCATCAAGTTCGACGAATAAACGCTCAAACTCATCCGCAATCGAATCGTGCACGATGAATCGCTTGGCCGCAATGCACGACTGTCCGCAGTTGATAAGGCGCGCTTCAACGGCCGTACGAACCGCCGAAGCGAGATCAGCCGAAGGCATGACAATGAACGGATCGCTGCCGCCGAGTTCGAGCACGACGCGCTTCAAGTGCTCGCCTGCCTGTCTCGCCACTTGAGAGCCCGCACGCTCACTGCCCGTTAAGGTGACGGCTTTCACTCGGAAATCGGCGATGACCTTGCCGGTCTGCTCCGTGTCGATGAGCAGCGTTTGAAAAACATCGGGAGGGAAGCCCGCATCTTTGAACAATTGTTCGAGCAGTAGTGCACATTGAGGAACGCTCGGAGCATGCTTCAATAACGCTACATTTCCCGCTGCCAAGGCAGGCGCAGCGAATCGAACCGTCTGCCAGAACGGGAAGTTCCAGGGCATGATGGCGAGCACGGGACCGAGCGGATAGTATCGGATTCCGCTACCCTTAACGCCTGTATCGATCTGTTCCGGTGCGAGTAGCTCCTCTCCGCGCTCAGCGTAATAGCGAAACGCGGTTGCGCACTTCACGAATCTCGCCCTTCGCCGCTTTGATCGGCTTACCCATCTCGAGCGTGATGGTTCTCCCGAGGCGTTCCGTATCCTTTTCGAGAAGCTCCGCCGCGTTCAATAGATATTGCTTTCTCTCGCGGAACGGCGTGTTGCGGAAACGAAGAAAGGCTGTGCGGGAGCGCTCAATACGATCGTCCAACTCCGCGTCGTTCAACGGGGAAAACGTGCGTTCAACTTGTTCAGTCGCAGGATTGATCGATTGAATCACGCGGTCATTATAGCCGCCGAAATATAAGATGATCTTACGTGCGCCTGCTCTCTTTTGTCCTTCGGCTTCGCGGGTTTTCCGTCGTAATTGCGTTCCCTGTACCCAGGCAGCTCTAGATTGAGTCCACTTTCTGAAGTCGATGGCAATACGTGGGGTAGTCCTCCTGCTGCCCCAGAGCCGCCGCAAGGGCAGGTGCATCTGTGGCGTGTTCTTCCCGATCTCCTTCCGGCCGATGAATCGTCGCTTGCTCCCGACGAGCAGGCACGCGCTGCCAAACTGATCCACTCGCATAGCCGTCACCGCTTCATTGCAATGCGAGCTGCGCTGCGGTCGGTGCTTTCGCGTTATCTTCAAATCTCACCAGGCTCGCTGGTCTTCACCTATGGAGAGCAGGGCAAGCCCGCCCTGGCGAACCACCAGAACCAGCCCGACCTGCGCTTTAACGTCTCCCATTCAGGGGCTTTTGGAATTCTCGCGATCGCCTGCGGTTCTGAAATCGGCGTGGATGTTGAGACACGACAAGAAGTTGTCGATTACATGGCCATTGCACGGCGATTTTTCGCCCCGAGCGAGTACGAAGGGCTTTCCGGGGTTTCGGAACAGATGCGTCATCGGGCTTTTATCCGCTGCTGGGCTCGGAAAGGAGTCTTACGTTAAGGCTCTCGGGCAAGGATTGGCGTGTTCTCTCCGGTCGTTCTCTGTTTCCGTGTCGCCACATATCTCGCATGACGTTCTGCTCGAACACTCGTGCTCTGGCAGTTATCACGTAAGCGATATCGCTCTGCCTGACGATGTCTGTGCCGCCCTTGCGATCGAAGGTGCCGACCGTCCGCGCCGCTGTTGGACGTTTCAGGGCTGAGCTGGGCCGGCAGGGCGCTTTCTCCTCGCCTTGTACACTACGTCAATATGCTCACCCGCAGGGATTTCCTTGCCAGTTCGGCTGTTTTCGCTACGAATCTCTTCGGGGCACCCGATCAATCGAAGACGCCGTCCGCAGATCTCGAGAAGCTGGGTGCAGCCGCCCTGCGTGAGTCGAAAAAATACAAGGCGACCTACTGTGACATCCGTATCGTTCGCCTGCGCGAACAGCGGATCGGCCTGCGTCTTTCACCGGAACGCGGCACCGGCAAGACACTGGCGGTTCCGAACGTAATGGAAGATTCCAGTTTCGGATTCGGCGTGCGGGTCATCGTAGACGGTGCGTGGGGATTTGCAGCGTCTCCCGTTGTCACCCAGGAAGAAATCGCAAATATTACGAAAGAAGCAGTCATCGTCGCGAAAGCCAATTCTGCAATCCAACCGAAGCCCATTCAGTTGGCGCCCGTCAAGGCATATCGTGACCGATGGGCAACTCCGTTCGACAAGGATCCGTTTGAAGTGCCCATGGCGGAAAAGCTGGATTTGATGCGGCGCGTGACGGAGCAGGTGAAGAAGAACCCGAAAGTGTTTTCCGGGGCTGCCGGCCTGAGCCTGCGAAGCGAAGATAAATACTTCGCTTCCACCGAAGGCTCTTCAATTCAGCAGTACATTGTACAGATTTACGGCAATGTCGACGCGAATGCGGTCGATCGGAAGAACAACGTGTCGCGGTCCCGCAGCTACGTTCCGACACAGGCGTCGGCGGGATGGGAATATGTGCCGGAGATGAACCTCGAAGAGAACGCCGAGCGCATTCGCGAAGAGGTCGTCGAGCATCTGACGGCGCCACCTGTCACGCCCGGCAAGAAAGACTTGATTCTCATGCCGAATCATCTAATGCTTACGATTCATGAAAGCGTTGCTCATCCGACCGAACTCGATCGAGCCCTCGGGTATGAAGCCAATTACGCCGGTACCAGTTACATCACACCCGATAAGATCGGAAAACGAATCGCCAGTGAACACTGCACGTTCGTGGGCGACCGCACCGCACCAAGGGCGCTGGCCACTTGCGGATATGACGACGATGGCGTAAAGACTACAACCTTCACCATCATTGATAAAGGCATCTTCCGCAATTATCAAACCACGAGAGAACAGGCGCATCTGGTGGGCGACAAGGAGTCTCATGGCTGCTGCCAGGCGGATTCCTGGGCGACCGTTCCGTTCCAGCGCATGCCGAACGTGTCGCTCCGGCCCGGTCCGTCGGATACCACTCTCGAAAGCTTAATCTCCGGTATTGATGATGGCGTGCTCATTGATGGCCGCGGCAGTTACTCAATCGATCAGCAGCGATATAACTTCCAGTTCGGCGGTGACGCCTTTTGGGAGATCAAGGGCGGCAAGAAGGGAAACATGATATCCCGCGTCTCCTATCAGGCCCGCACATCGGACTTCTGGCAGGCCTGTGACGGCACCGCTGGACCCGCGTATTGGCGCCAATATGGGACCACTGGTGATGCGAAAGGCGAGCCGACGCAGATCAATTCCATTAGCCACGGCTGTTCGCCGACGCGCTTCCGCCAGATCAATGTGCTCCTCACCGACTGACCGACAAGGACTATCCGCATGATGACCAGAGAAGAAGCGCAGAGCCTCGCCGCCAAGCTGATCAAGCTGACCGATTATCCGGAATGTGAGGTGAACATTAGCGATCGGGAAGAGGCTTATACACGATTCGCCAACAATGGAATCACAACGGCTGCTTTCAGCCGGCGTCATTCCGTGTCGGTCAGCGTATCCCGCGACGGGCAAACAGGCTCGTATTCGGTCAATGATTTCGATGACGCAACGCTCAGTAAGGCCGTGAAGAAGGCGGAAGAACTGGCAACCATTTCACCTCCCAATCCTGAGCGAGTGCCGCCGCCTGGATCCCAGCAATTCCCGGCGGTCCATGATTTCGACGAGTCGACAGCCAATGCGCGATCCCCGCAGATGATCCCGCACGTCAAGAAGATCGTCGACGCATCAGCACGGCAGAAACTGGTTGCGGCAGGATTGATCCTGCGTTCTCACCAGGTCAGTGCCGTAGCCAATAAAGCCGGACTTTTTGGCTTCCACAATGCGGCTGATTCGCAATTGACGACGACGGTTCGCATGTCTGACGGAACAAGTTCCGGCTGGGCGGGCCAGCCCTCGACCAAACTTTCGGAGATCGATAGCGGCAAGTTAGCTGATACGGCCATCGAGAAATGCCTGCGCTGGAAAGGCGCCGTGAAGCTGGAGCCGGGAAACTACACGGTCGTGCTCGAACCGACGGCGGCCGGCGACCTGGTGCGGTTGATGGCGGGCGCGTTCTCGGCCCGGAGCACGGAAGAAGGCCGCACGTTCCTGAGCAAACGAGGGGGCGGTAATCTGCTGGGCGAGAAGGTGTTTCCGGAGTTCATCACCTTTCGTAGTGATCCCTTCGATGGCCGCCAGCCTTCGTCTCCCTGGACTCCCGATCTATTGCCGACGAAGGCAATGACATGGATTGATAAGGGCACGATCGCGAACTTGGCGTATGACCGTTACTGGGCGGCAAAAACGGGCAAAGAGCCGACCCCCGGAGCCGGCGGCGGTGGCGGAGGACGCGGCGGTGGTGGGTTCGGCTTTGGTGGCGCGACCAGCCTCATCCTTGAGGGCAGCGATGCTCCGCTCGAAAAGCTGATCGCGTCCGTCGATCGCGGCTTACTGATTACTCACTTCTGGTACATCCGCTTCGTCAATCAACAAACTTTGCAACACACCGGATTGACGCGCGACGGTGTGTTCCTGATCGAGAACGGAAAAATCACTCAGCCGGTCATGAACTTCCGTTTCATGGAGAGCCCTGTCAAGCTCCTGAAGAACACCAAGATGCTGGGACAAGCGGTACGCGTGAGAGGTCTGGAAGGCGGCATGATGATTGCCCCTTCGCTCGTCGCCACCGATTTCCCGCTTCCTTCCGTTTCGGACGCAATCTGAACTTTCAACTGTCGAGACAAGCACAATTCATGACAACAACCAAAGCAGCGTTTAGCCGGGCGGCTCTATTGCTCGTCCTGGGCTCAACGGTTTGGGCCGATAGCGCCGCGGAGGCGCAGTTCAAAGCCATCTATACGAAGGAGTGGGCGTTTCGGCAATCCCAAAACTCGGAAGGCAGCGGCGGAGACGGACTGGGCGGCCGCCGGGGTGTGAATCCGCGTTTATCAGCGGTTTCCGTCAAAACCCAGGAGGCGCGAACGGCTTACTGGACGGATGTGCTGGCGCAACTTGGAAAGATCGATCGGGCATCTCTGTCCCCGGCGGATCAGATCAACTATGACGTTTACCGCAACCAGATCCAGGTTCTCCTGAACAATCAGCGCTTTCGCGAATACGAGAAGCCGCTGAATGCCGACACAGCATTCTGGTCCAGCATCACGGGCGTTGCACGCAGACCTTTTCGGACCATAAAGGACTACAACAACTTCATAGCTCAAATGAACGATGTCCCGCGGTTCTTCGATGAGGAGATCGTCAACATGAAGGAGGGGCTCGCCAGGAAGTTCACGCCACCCAAAGTCACCTTGAGTGGACGTGACTCGTCCATCGCCTCCGTGGCCGAAGCGAAATCTCCGGAAGAAACCATCTTTTTCGCTCCCTTCAAAGACATGCCGGCCGCGATCCCCGCGAGTGAGCAGGCGGAACTGCGATCCGAGGCATTGAAAGCGATCCGCAATTCGGTGATGCCTTCCTATGCAAGCCTTCTGAAGTTCGTGAGAAGCGAGTACTTTCCAAACGCGCGGACAGAACTCGCGGCAGAATCACTTCCGAATGGCAAAGAGTATTACCAGTCGAAGATTCTTGAGTTCACAACCACAACTTTGACGCCCGCCGAGATTCACCAGATCGGATTGGACGAAGGGCGCAAGATCCACGCCGAAATGCTCGACGTGATGAAGAAGACCGGTTTTCAGGGTGATTTTCCTGCGTTCCTGCAGTTTCTCCGTACCGATCCGCAGTTTTATGCCAAGACTCCGGAAGAGTTGCTGATGCGTGCCTCGTATATCGCCAAGCAATTCGACGCAAAGGCATCGCAGTATTTCGGCTTCTTGCCGCGCCAGCGTTTCGCCATCATCCCGGTGCCTCCCGATCAGGCGCCCTTCTACACGTCCGGGCGAGGCGGCGCCGGGACGTATCTCGTGAATACGTATGATCTTCCTTCCCGTGCGCTGTACAGTCTTCCTGCTTTGACACTGCATGAATCGGCACCCGGGCACGCGTTTCAAGGTTCTATCAACCAGGAACACAAGGACGTGCCGCCGTTCCGGCGTGTAGGCATCTCGGCATTTGGAGAGGGCTGGGGCCTGTATTGCGAGCGCTTAGGCGTCGAAATGGGGATTTACCACACTCCCTACGAAACGTTCGGAATGTTGAGCTATCAGGCCTGGCGTGCGGCTCGATTAGTGGTCGATACGGGCATTCACTCCCAGGGATGGACGCGCGAGCAAGCCCAAAAATATCTGCACGAGAACACGGCCCTGGCTGACCATGAGATAGAAACCGAAGTGGATCGCTACATCTCGTGGCCCGGCCAGGCGCTGGCTTACTATCTCGGCGAGATGACAATCTGGAAGGCTCGGCACAAAGCCGAAGCGGCGCTCGGGATGCAGTTCAATATCCGTGCCTTTCACGATACGGTTCTGGATCTTGGTGCGGTGCCTCTTCCCGTGCTCGAAGCTAGGATCGACCGCTTCATTGCAGAGGGCGGCAAAGGTCCGTATCCGGACATGGAGTAGGTCTTCAATGGCTCGCTGGCGGGCGCTTGGAGATGGTGGACCTTAGTGGACTCGAACCACTGACCCCTTCCGTGTCAAGGAAGTACTCTAACCAACTGAGCTAAAGGTCCAGGATCTGCTGTCGCATTGCCGGAGCGATGAGATAACTCTAAATTACCACGGCAACTTAGGCGGTTCCGCCGGCCAGTGAGGAGAGGATCCACTGGCAATATCCCACGTGCGGGCTCCAATATTCATTCGTGTGCCAGTCCGCGGCCGTTTGCGAATCGAGAATGGGTCTGTCCTGGTCATCCCCGCAGATTCCGTTCATAACGCCGCCTGTAATGGGCCCGACGAACGGAGAGAAAGGAACAGGCTGGCGGGCGCCTAAGCCCGTCGTGAGCGAAGCAGAAAACGGGTTTGCCCCGAATACCCACTCCAATTGCGAAAACGCAAGATCGCGATAACGCGAGTCTCCGAACTGACTTCCGGCTTCGAGGAGAAGAAGCGCGTGCCCTAGCAAGTGAGAATTCAATCCCGCCCACAATCGTGACGTATCCTTCACGGGCATGAAGAAACGATACGTGTATCCGCCACCTAAAGGCCGGTAGAGATCAGTCGTAGGGGACTGCAGAAACAGCCCATAGGGAAGGACGGAGTAAGCGGATTTCGCGGCCATCGGTACCAGGTAGCCGTCGAGATAAAGTTTTGCCGCCGCGCCCCAACGAGTGCTTAGAACTGAGCTTGCTCCAGAAATAACCTTCGATGCGCGAAGCAAGCAGTAAGCGGGCAAAGCTGAATGAACCGGGTCGCGTAATGGCTGAACATTGCCCGGCCACATGGGGAAAAAGCCTCGCAGCGTCATCTGCGCGTTAGGTGGAGATGTGAATTGGAGCGACGCCACCTGGCTGGCTAACCGGATCAATTCGTCGCGATAAATATCTTTCCCGGTGATCCGGTACATCTCTGTCGCCGCCATTACCCACCAGGCAAGGTCGAGTGTATTGGGTCCCGTCCTGTTGCTCACCGACCAGCAGCGCGCGGCCGCATCCATACACCGCGCTGAGTAAGTGGAATCCGAAGCGGCAAATACCTCAGACGCCAGCGCCTCGGCCATCACGAACATCGCCTGTATGCCGGGTTTCTTGTCTATGTTGATCCAGCGGTCATCTGCCGTTCCAGCGACGTTGTCCGTCCAATGATTGTCGCTATTATCGCCATTGATTCCGCCTCCAACGTCGGCCCACACCAAGCCATCCGTGTCCTGCATTTTCAGAAAGTAAGTGTTACCGTATTTGACTTCTGCGAGTAGGGCTGACTTACTTAGCGCTCCTGAAGATGGAAACGAGCTTAGATTGCGAAGAATCGATAGCAGGCCGAACATGTCCATCAGCGTCGCGTCCATCCACTTTCGTAGGTCGCCCGCGTCGTGCCATCCTCCGGCTGTGTCTACCCGATCTCCATTGTCGCGTCTGCGCGCGTCGTCCAGATGGCAGGCCGGCCGGTTGGACCGGTGCGTTACGGATCCGCAGCGCTGCTGCCCTTGGTAGCCCGCAAGCACTGTTAAGGCCTGCTGCCAGACGTTTGGGCCTATTGTGAACGGTATCGACTGCTCGCTACGGAAGGTTGCCTGGTAAGTGCCCGATGCGGTGATATCGCTGAAATCTGCGACGCTCCCGGAGCCGAGATCATACGAATCTCCCGGGGAAAAGTTCAGCCCGCGAGTGTTGCCATCAGGAGTAAGCAGCGTGATCTTTTCACCGCTTGCAACTGCACCACGAACAATGATTCGTTTACGCGCATTCGGAAGAAAGCCAAGATGACATACCCCAAGTACGGGTGACTGATCGGCTGTTAATTGACTAAACCGTGTTTCCGGCTCGCTCTGCGCCCGGAATGCCATCGCCGTTGCCGTTCCTACTAAGGGCAACGTCGAGATCCAGTGCCTTCGAGTCAGTTTGAACTTGTTCATCAGTGATAGAAGAGAGACGGAAGGATTCCTTCGATTTCGATCTTGAGGGAAGAGGCTCGTCCACCCGTACGCCATTCCGGCGTATGATTCTGGCAGGCACACCGGCGACGACGCAGTTTGCGGGGACGTCTTTCGTCACAACAGCGTTAGCTCCGACGGTAACGTTGTCGCTTATCGTGATCGGGCCAAGAACCTTTGCGCCCGCTTTGACACTCACATTATCACCCAGGATGGGGCCTCGCGTGCGATCAGTCCAACCAATCACCACGAGTTGATTCACGCTGCAATCCCTGCCGATGCTATGGGCGCCTATGCTCGTCGCATACCCGTGTTGTATAAAAAATCCGGGTCCGATTTCGGACGCCCTCAGATGCAGCGTAGATTCCCCTTTGAAGAATCCTCTTAGAAATAGTGAAGCCGCGCCTCCTACGAGGTTTCCGCGCCGAAGCCGGAAGTAGTAGAGATTTCGGAACTCCGGATAGTTGCCAAGAAGGAACAGCACGTTGCCGAGGGGTGATCTCTGCGCCATCTGGAGAAGATCCATCCAGCGCTCAGAATCGGCGCAAATGAGTTCCTTCCCGTTTGACAAAAAGTAAGGTAACAGGAGCGGCAGCGCGAGGAAGCTTCGGATGCCGCGGTAGATTCGCGCGGCTGCGCTGTTTCGGGGCGCTTGGCTGGAAACGTTTTCAGCCATGACTACGGTATGAGCCGCTCGGAAGTGCGGGTAAGACTTAGTGCGGTTGTAACTGACTCACGCGGCGGAGCAGGTATCGCTTCGTGATAAACCTTCATGAGTTTTCTCATCATGCTTTCGATCCGGAAATCCTGGCAGAATCTTTCCCGGCCAGCTTGTCCCATCGATTTAAGCAGTGACTTCGAAGAGAGCGCCGTCTCAATATTTTCGCGGAGTTTACCCACGTTTGAAGGTGGCGTCAGAAATCCGGTGATCCCGTGCTCCACGGCTTCGGAGCAGCCGCCTACATCGCTCGTGATAACAGGTAAGCCGGCGCGCATCGCTTCAAGGATGCTTAGCGGCAGGCCTTCCCATTTCGTAGAGAGCACGAACAAATCGGAGGTTGCCAGCAGGTCCGCAATATCGCCGCGATCGCCAAGAAAATCAATCCGATCGGATAAGCGAAGTTTTTGAACTTCCGCTTCGACTTCAGATCTCGTAGGTTCCATCTCCGACGAATGCAAGGCGCCATGGAAGATCAATTCCAGACAACGCTTGCACCAGTGACATTTGGTCTTTCTGGGGAGCGAACCGTGCAACCATCAGTATCTTCGGAATCTCAGCCACTCCTGGCTTTGCTTGCCGGTCCGTATCCGGGATGCCGTTCCAGATAGTTTGCAGATTCTCGCGGCCAGTGATTCGTTCTCGAACCGCAATTCCCTCGTTCGCGCGAGAGACGGTAATCACTTTGCTACCTATACGTCCGGCGAATCGTTCCATTGGAATCGATATGCGGCGTTGAAGCCATGAGATTCCGTCGGCAAAACTCCAGGTATGGGCCGTGAACACCGTCGGTGTGCCGGTAAACCAGCCGGCAACTCTTGCCAGCAAACCAGCTTTTGATGTGTGAGCGTGAATAAGATCCGGGGATTCCGCCGTGATGAGAGCCGCAATCTCCAGAAATGCGAGTAAGTCATTCACCGGGGAAATGGGCTGGCGAAGATGGGGAATCCGGTGAACCGGGACGCCGAGTCGCTCTGCCTCTTCCTCCAGGTATCCACCTTCTCCGGTAGCAAGTATTGGACTACATCTTGAAGGTAGATTCTTCAGCAGGTCCAGTAAGTGGATTTGCGCTCCCCCGCGCTCGGAACGGGTGATTACGTACAAAATCTTCATTTAAGTTAGTCCTTGATCAACGCGCATTTTTCGCGATGGCGGGCCGCCATAGCCGCGGGCTGTTGAGAGCGATGAAGTGGCGGTATAAACGCACCCACTCTTCTCCTACGGTCTGGAACCGGTAGTTTTCAACGCAATGGCGGCGAGCTGCAAGCCCGAGTTCCTGTCGATCGATGTCAGGAAGTTCCATCACTCTGGCCATGGCTCTCGCCAAAGCCTGGGGATTGGCTTTCGGTACGACATAGCCGGTCTCTTCGTGCCGTACCAGGTCCCGATTCCCTCCAACGTCGGTCACAACGGCGGCAAGTCCCGTAGCTGAAGCTTCGAGCAAGGCCATCGAGAGTCCCTCGAAGCACGATGACATGACATATCCGTCGCAGGCCTTGAAGAGGTTTTCCATATCCGGGCGAGTGCCGATGAACTGCACTCGATCTGTGAGCGCCAGACTTGCAACCAGCTCCTTGAGGTTTGCCTCGAGTGGCCCGTTTCCAGCGATAAGCACTCGCCAATCGCCTTCCGGCATCCGAGTGAGAGCGGAAAACAGGTTGGGATAATCCTTCTGCTCCACTAACCGTCCTACTGCGAGCCAGACGAAGCTGTTACGGAGGTTCAGGTCCTTTCGTACACGGTCGCGAACTTCGTTTGAGGGCGCAAACTTATCCGTATCCACCCCGTTCGGAATCATCTGCAGCTTGCCGGCCGGTACTGCCTTGGTCTTGATGTAGCGTTCGTAAGCCGCGTTGCAGATGATGGTCGTACGATCGGCGAGAAAGTCAGTGGTGCGGTAGAGCAGCTCTTTGTGCCAGGTCGGGCCGCCCTTCTCCGAAGTTTCACGCAGGTTGTGCGCGGTACAGATAAGAACGGGTATTGACCGGATCAGCCGCGTGAAGCGGGCGAGGAGATTCGCATGCACCATGTGGGCATGGACGACGTCGGGCGCGAATTCGCGAATGAGCTTCGCCAACCGGAGCACGGCACGAGGATCGGGTACGCCTCGGTTCATTCCTAACGAATAAATCGGGATGCCGTGTTGCTTGAGCACTTCCGTGTGACACGACGGAGCAATCATGCAGGCGATCGCAACGTCCCACTTTCTCCACTTCAACTCAGTAGCTAACCGGACGACTTGCGTCTCCGCCCCTCCGAACGTCAGAGTCGTGATCAACATCAAGACCCGTCCGGGCGGTGCGGAAAGATTCAATTCGGTAGTAACGGCGCGCCTCCTGAGGTAGATGGTTGTAAATGCATCCCGCTTCCTGGCGGCAGCTAAATTGCGTGCGAGTTCACTCGCGCGTAGAGATTCACCGTTGTCCTGCCGATTTCGGCCCAGGAACGGGTGGAGTTCATCAGCTTTGCCCCGTTTGCGCCCTTTTCCTGTAGAGCTTCGAGGCCCAGGCGGAGCGCAGTTCCGATCGCATCCTCAACCGCTTCCGGCGTAGAAGCTTCAATCGCGATACCCAAATCGGCCGCTGCTAATAAAGTGTGTAAACCGCCCACATTTCTCGCAATAATGGCGCGTTCGTTTGCCAGGGCAAGTGCCGCGACTCCGCTTTCGGAATTTCCGCCTGTATAGGGCAGAAGCATGGCATGGCAATCTCCCAGGAGAGCGGGGAGTTCATCGTCGGCAATAAACCGTTCATACACGCGAATGCAATCGCCGGCCTCGGCAATCAGGGCCTTACAGTGCTCCCAATACTCTGCTTCCCGGGCGTTTGCGAGGGCGCCCGCAACGGTGAGTCGCACCGGCTTGCCTTGCGCGTTCAGGCACTGGACGGCTTCGATTGCAAGATGGATGCCTTTGTCTTCCCGAATCGAGCCGAAAAGCAACAGCTCAAGCTGGCTTCCGGTTTTAAAGGGACGCCCGGCATCACCGAGCGAGAGAGGACCGTGAGGAACGACGGATATCTTTGCGGCGGGTTGCCCGAAATCTTTTATCAGGAGGCTGCGGTCGGCCTCATTGTGCACGATGATGGAGTCGCTGAGACTATAAGCAAGGCTGAGCGTTCCGCGTTCGAGAATTCGAAGCCAAGCGGGTAGCAGCCACTTATGCGGTACCGGGTCATGCGCTGTGAAGACAACTCTGCTTCCGCGTGATTTCGCCACCACGAATGAAACCAGCCCTAATGGGAAATAGAGCGGGAACTGTACGTGAAATACGTCGCCGGGTCTGCATAGCGGTAATTGGCGAAGAAAATGGAAGGCGAAGAAACGTAGATTACGTGTAACTCGCGTTAGGAGCGAACCGGGTTCCGTGCCTCTCGTTGCGGAGTATGAAACGGAAATCCCAGACGTGGCGAGATCCTCCGCATACGCGAAATTCGCAGGACAAAATAACAGCACCGAGGCTCCCGCCTCCCGCAGCGATTTCACCAGTTCGAAGACGTAGCGCGCGGCTCCGGAGGCAGGTTCAGGCGTGTAAACGACAATTCGTTCGTGCATGCTTATGGCGTCTCTGGCCGGAGAGCCGCAACCGAAATCGGCGGGAAGAATATCCGAGCACTTTCCGCGGCGAATGCCAATGTTGGTTCAAGAAGGGACATGCGACTGGCTACAACGGCTACAAACAGGTACGCCAGGTAATCGGTGACGTCCTGGCCGTAACCAAATAGTCCTGGGATCTCGATCATTGCTCTCACGCAAAGAAACAGGCAGGTAAAAGCGATGAATTGGCCGCGGTAGCGCTTCCGTTCAGCGTGGAAGGCCGTTCGCAGGCTATCGCGCACTAGCAGCACCAAAAAAATGAGGGCTGAGACGAAACACAAGATACCGCCTTCGGCCAGAAGCGTTACGTATTCGCTGTGATAACCGCCGGCTTTAAGCTTCTGAAGTCCAGCGGTCCGTTTGTAGTAGCCGGGAAGGCGCGAAAACAGATCATCCCGCCAGGATTCCGGGCCGTGACCAAAGATCGGGCTTTCGACGAACTTGGCCCATCCGACTGTCCAGACGTCGTAGCGTCCCTCGGTAGCGTCGGAGATCTTGTAGGGAGTGGCCAGCGAAAGTACAACGGTGATCAATATGGTTCCAAGCAGGAGCGAACCCCAGGCTGCGACGCGATTCGTCATCTGCCGGCTCCTGGCAGCGTTGATGAAAAGCAGGGCAGCGCCGCACCCGACGAGCAGTGCGATCGGTGCACGCGAACCTGTCAGTCCGCCGACAACAACAAGGACGAACGCGGCGACTGCGTACAAAAACCAACTTGGCGGAAGCATGCACATTCCCATCAGGCAAAACAGGAAGGCGGCGCTTGCCAGCGGGTTCAGTGCTATGCCCGAACCGCGCAATGCGGATTGTTTGAAGATGCGCAGGCTCTCGTAGTCTGGAGCTCGCAAGCCCATGTAGTGCCAGTAAACGACCAGAACCAATGCGCAGGAGATAACGCTCGCAAGGATCAAAGAAATGCCGAATGCCTTTGCTGTCGGCCCGTGACGTAAAGCTCTTGCAACGCCGAAACCGGCAAACATCGCCGTTGCTACACGCGCCCAATCCTGCAGTCCACGCCCGATGTTTGTTCCGCAGAGTGCTGAAACGAGATAGACGAGGAGAAAAGCGGCGAGCGCGGATGCCCACCTGAGTTCCGAACGGCTGATTCCTGTTCCGGCCCAAAGCAGCAGGAGGAGCAGGGAAGCCCCGAGCAGCCCGGCACGCAGGGCCGCGAGCATCACGACCGCATTCACATGGCAGGCGATCACAGGCCAGTGGAGCGCCAGCAGCAGCGGAATCGAGAAACCGAGCACCCGCGAGCAGAAAGGCGCCATGCCCCTCAGAGACAACATCCTAGATCTGTTGCCCTTCAGCCGCTGGAACGAGGATGGCCAGGCGTCGTTTCCCTGTTCCCAGGCAACCGCTCAGATTGACAAGAAATGCCAGACCTTCGCCCAGGACTGCACACCAGATCATGTACGACGCATCCCAGCGTCCCGCCAGCGCGAAACGCAGCCCGTTAGCCAATCCATAGCCGCACAGCATATTGCGCGTGTAAGACGAGCCTCGGGATGAAATGAACAGGTACTTGGCGACGCACGAGTTTAGAGACAAAACAATGAAGTACGCGAGCCATGCCGGGAGAATCGAGACCACTTCGTTCAGTGCTGCTACGGAAAATTTCCCGCGCATGTAAACGGCTTGCGCGATGCCGTAACGCGCAAAAAATACGAGAGCGGCCAACGAGACGCTTACAACCGCCATGGTGAGAAGAAACTTCTGAAATTGCTTTTGCCGGTCCTCTTCGCGAGTGACGCACATTCGGCCCTGTATGTATTGGCCCAGCGGTTGCGCCATCAGGCTATAACCGAGCATTCCAATCCGTGAAGCGCAATTGTTGGCCGAGATAGCGCCCGTGCCGGACAACGCGAGGAAGTGGATCAGCAGAAATTGATTACCCGTGAATCCCAGGCTCTCAACAGAGGAAGCGCCCAATTGACGGAGGAAGGTACGGAATTCGGCAAAACGCCATGGCCGCAGGCTGCCTGTTACCTTTGCCGCTTTCTCTTCCCGAAAGATCTTGATAACGCTAAAAACTCCGACTGCGACGAAGCCGGCCGCCATTGAGATAGGCAGACTTAGGCCCCCCAATTGATGGCCAGCGTAGATCAGCAACAAAGCGATTGTCATCACCAGATATGGCAAGCCCGTCAGTGTCATGGACCAGAGATTACGTCCGTAGCTTGTAGAGATGCCTGCGCAGATGCCAATCGCAATGATGGGTGCGTAGCAAACACTCAGAATGCTCAACGTCGATTGCGTTCCGGCGTCAGGTGACGCGGTGAACAAGCCAAGCAAAAGCGGCGAAGCCACAATCGTCAAAGCCGTCAGCAGTAACCCAAACATCGCTCCGTAGAGAAGCAGACCTGGAAGCCAGCGAACGTCCCCGTTCCTTCGCTGTTCGTGCGCGTACGCCGGTGTAAAAGCAAGAGCGAACGCTCCGAACATGAAGGTCGCCAGTGTGATGGGCAGTTGCTGAAGGGCGAAGTACGCGTCCGTGAGAGAGGACAAGCCAAAACGCGATGCAATGAAGGCTTCTCTCGCAAAGGCCGAAATCTTGAAGATCGCTCCTGTTCCGAGAGTGAACACCACAAGGAGCAGAGAAGGGGAGCTAAGCTTCTTGATGAATCTATTCATCTGGCGCTTCAGCTCAAGCAGCGTCGACCACTGCCGGACGGTAGTAACGCAGATCTTTGAAAAGACGATCCTTCTTGACTTGATTGAGAACTAAGCCGACTACGTTCGCGTGGACTCGAATGAGGGGTGAGGCCGCCTCATTAATCAGAGGCACCTTAGCCGATCCCGACCGCGCCACCATCAGAACTCCCCCGGCACATTTCGCGAGCTGGATTGTTTCCGGCACGCCAAGCAGCGGCGGACCATCAATGATCACGAGATCGAATTCGCCGTATAGATCGTCAAGTAAGTCAGGCAATCCTTCTCCGATGCGATCCAAAGCGCGGCGAGAGAGCTTGCCCGCAGGCAGAAAGTACAAGGGCTCGCGAGCCACTTTGATCAGGTTCTCCTGCCACGACGCTGTTCCGGAGAGAACATCGGCGAGTCCGTTGTCCTTCGTAGTTCCGAAGAGGGTGTGAAGCGAGGGGCGTCGCAGATCGGCGTCGATGACCAGTGTTTTGCGTCCGGCGGTCGCGTAGGCCAAAGCCAGTCCGGAGGCGATTGTCGATTTGCCTTCCCCGGCTACCGAACTCGTTAAGAGAAGTGAGCGGAACTTTGATCCTGCTCCGGAAAGATCCACCGTATTGCGCAAATGCCGGATGGCATCTTCGAAATCCAACGAAGCCTGTGCGTTTGAATGAGGGCTGCCTTCGCCCAGCAAGGGCAATTCCTCGGCTCTGCCGGGCAACAGAAGCTGCGCTTTGGTAAATTTCGGAACCGTCGCTAACACGTGCAGGTTGAGCTGATGTTTCACGTCTTCCGCCGAAACCACTTTGGCAGCCATGGTGTCGTGCAGCGTGCAACCGACAAACCCCAGAAAGCCGGATAGCAGGAAGGCGACCGCTAAATTAACGGCCAGCTTCGGCGTGGCGGCCTTTGCCGAGGGTCGCGCGGAGTCAGCGACCTGAATAATGTTGTCCTGGAAGCTGCGATTGATTTCCTCTTCTCGTGTAACGCGCTGCAGGTCGTCGTAAAGCTTTTTGTAATTCTCTGCTTCGGTCTTCAGTTGCACGTATTCATGTGAGCGCGCCGAAAGCCGTTCGACTTCGTTCCTGGTTTCCGAGAGCAGGGCGCCGCTGAGCTGTTCGCGAGTCAGAGCTTGACGATAATCTGATTCCACCCTCTGCTGGCTGGTGGTTTGCAGTTCTTTCATCTGCCCCTCGAGCTCATTCTTCTCGGTCAGAGCCTTCTGGTACTCGGGGTGATTCTCACCGTAGATAGCGCGAACCGCAGCGAACTGCTGTCGAGCTTCATTTGTACGGTCTACTGAACGCTCGAGCGGTTGCCCATGTCCAGAGGCTTCAGCCGCGGCAATCGTTCCCGCCTTCGTTGCTTCCAACACCGCCTCCTTACGAAGGCGATCGGCTTGAGCCGATGTGAAATCCGTATTGAGTTGCAGCAGCCTGGAGGAGAGGATGTTGACACGCGCTTCAGGATCGACAATGTTCAGTTCTTTCTCGAACTGGACAAGCGCCAGGGCGGATGCCGTCATCTTGTTTCGCAGGTCTTCCATTTGCCGATTGACAACTTGTGCCACGAGATCGGAAGAGCGGTCGCGGGTATCGAAGGCGTGCGCGATGTATGACTTCGCAATGGTGTTGACGACGTCGGCAGCAAGAGCCGGGTCGGGCGCACGGTAGCTTACACGAAGGATATAGGTATTCGGAAGGTGAGACACGGTCAAACGCTTCAACTTGATCGGCGAGTTCCGCTTTCTCCCTTGCTCTTCCGGAGAGAGACCTTTGTACTGCTTCTCGAGTTCGAGTAAATGAAACTGTTCTGTTGCGGGACGGAGAACCGAGTCTGATTGGATAAGATCGAGTTGAGTATTCATCAACTGATCCGAATCGCCAGCCGGAGGCATAAGTGCCTGGACGCCTATATACCCGTTGTTACTTCGACGTTCCACCTTTAAGGTGACTGTGGATTCATACAAAGGCTGAATCGCGAGCGTAACGAGGAATGTTCCGCAGAGCGCGAGCGCCATGATTCCGGCAATCGTCCACGAGTAGCGGCGGATTCTTTTCCCGAAGTAACGAAGCGACACACCGGCCTGAGCATCAGCAAGTTGGAGCGGAGCTCCCAAGGCAGGAGCAAGTTGCGCTGTTTTCTCGGCGCGAGTCGGGCTGGGGACGAAACGCGGCGCGATGCTGCGGTCCCCACCCTCTACAAAATTTGAGATCTCTTTAATTTCGCTCATAAGCTGGCACTCAAGAAGTAACTAGCGGAAAATAAGTAAGCCCGAGCCGGTCGCGCTGCCGAATGCGCCGATTCTCGTTAAAACTTCAGCCGTAATCTTCTTTCCTGAGTTGTCAGGAAAATAGAGGATGTCGTTTGCGTTCAGGGCTACGTCGGGGGAATGATGTTTAACAATCTCTTTCACCGAAACCGTAAGTTCTTCCCGCTGAGTGGAATCTTTCTTCGGACGGAAGATGATCGCTGAGTTGTGAGAATAGGGCAGCATGCCCTGGCATAGAGCCAGCGCTTTCAGCACCGTCATGCCTTCGGCCTCTGTGATGGCGTATGCGCCGGGCAGCTTCACATTTCCCAGGATGTAGAGCTTTCCTGCCTGGGGAATTGTGATCTGCTCACCGCCGTGCAGAACCTGATTGAGAGAAGGATCTGAGCCGTCGATCAGGTGCTTAAGAGATATATGTTGGACCTCACCCGATCCGCCATTCTCGGCCGACCGATAGAGAAGAACTTCGGTGCCGGCCTCAGGAGAAACGCCCTCGGCCCTGGATATGGCGTCCAGAAGCCGAACGTGTCCGATTGCCTGGAATGTCAAGGGATGGTGAACCGCACCGGCAACCTCGACCGCTTTGCTTCGATACTCAACTACATTAACGGTGACAATCGGGTTGACCAGAATTTTTTCTTTGGTCAGTGTGCCGCTGATCGTCTTCTCGATCTCGGGTGCGCTCAGACCGGAGACTTGCAGGCTATGGCCCAACATTGGAAACGAGATGGTGCCGTCCTGGGCGATTCTATAGCTGCGTGTCGCTTCCGTCCAATTCGTGACCGAGAGATAAAGCAGATCTCCCGGACCGACCGGCTCTAGCGAAAGATTGTTGAAGAAGGGCGACCTGTCCTCGGAAGCAAGCGATGCCCCCGCAGTGCCGATCATCTGCCCGAAAAGCGCGCTGCCGAACACGAGCGATAGCGGTAAGAGCAATTTAAGAGAGCGCGCAATCATTAACCATTCACCTCTGTCAACTCAGCCAACTGTGTATCGAGTAATACAGCCGAAGCCTTATCCCTTCGTTTCGGAGTTGAGTAAGTAAAGTACTCCTTCAACTTGAGGAATCTCACTTCGAAGACATGCCAGCTCAGGAAGGCGGCCGTGGCGCTGACACATGTGACGATCAGATAACCGCACTCGGCCGGATAGAACTGTGATCCCAACATTCGCGCAAGCTTCGGCTCAAGAGCCGCACGATAGGCCTGCGCAATCGGCCAATGGAAAATGTAGATGCCGTAGCTATAGCGGCCGAACCACCGCAATGTAGATGAGGAAAGGAATCGAGCGAACCGAAGCTCACGTGCTGCCAATTGATAAACGAGGGCGGCAAACAAGACGGCTAAGCACGAATAGCCAATCACGACAGTTTCGGTCGCCTCGTAAGGCAGGTAATGATTCCGGATCGCGATCGCGGCGAGAGCCAGGCACGAGAAAGCGATGGCCCCGATAATCACCCGGCGAAACTGACAAAGCAACTCAGGTTGGCGCAGAAGGAGAGCAACCAGAGCTCCGGCAAGAAGCGAGTCGGCTCTTGTAAAGGTATATTGCCGTATCGCCCATTCCCGAATTCCGCCGAACTCAATCAGAATCAGCCTGAGCACCGGGGAAAGCAGGCAAACGCCCAGGCAGACGTGAAACAACTTCCGGCGCGTGGCAAAGTAAACCACAGCCGGCCAGACAAAATAGAACTGCTCTTCGATGGCGAGAGACCAGAAATGTCCAAATCCCGGCAGGGTATGGGCGCCTGTGGCCTGAAGATAATTCGCGGTGTACGTCCAGAGCCAAACTTGGTTCGCGACCAATCGGCTGTAGATGTCCGGCAGATGAGCCGACCCAATCATCGCGGGAACCATTAGGATCGCTACACCGAGAACTGCGTAGTATAGAGGAAAAATCCGTAAGAACCGGCGTACGAAGAAGGTCTTGAAGTAATCAGGTGATTCGCGTGTGTCCAGCAGAATGCCGGTAATCAGGAATCCCGAAAGGACGAAGAAAAGATCGACCCCGGCCCAGGCGGTCTCTTGCAGCCGGGCAAAGGCTTTTCCCCACAGTCCTTCATTTCCGGTGACTCTAAGCGTGTGAAAGGCAATGACGGACAGCACAGCAATGCCGCGGAGTCCGTCGAGGCTCTTCAGCCGCTTACTTGAGAATTTGCCGGCTGTCGAGTGTTCCTGCTCAGGCGTAATTTCTTGCGACACTTGTCCCTATCTGGACAAGTAGTGGGTCCAGGTGTCGTTTCGTCTTTAATAAGCGCCGGCTGCGCGGACAACAGTCGAAACGGTTTTCAGGATGATTCCGAAATCCATCGCTAAAGACCAGGAACGAACATACTTACAGTCCATGCCGACGCGATTGGGGTAGCTGACGTCGTTTCGGCCGGAGACCTGCCAGAGCCCGGTGATTCCCGGGCGAACGTTGGCATAGGTGCGGAAATCATCACCGTAGTATTGGATTTCCGCTTGCACGATCGGCCTCGGGCCAACGATGCTCATTTCACCCTTCAAGACGTTCCAGAACTGAGGTACTTCGTCGAGGCTGAACTTGCGCATGATGGCGCCTGCGCGAGTGATGCGCGGGTCGTTTCTCAGCTTTCGATCGGCTTCCCACTCGGCTTTCGCCTTCGGATCGAGTGCCAGATAGGCGGACAACACTGTTTCGGCGTTTGGCACCATGGTCCGGAACTTAAGAATCTGGAACGGTTGCCCGTTTGTTCCCAACCGGCGCTGCCGGAAGAATAAGGGCCCGGCAGATTCTGCCTTCATTGCAATGGCGCAAGCGAGCAGGATCGGTAAAAAAGTAAGTATCGCGCAAAAGGCGAAAACAACATCGAAAGCGCGCTTGGCGAGGCAAATTGAAGGATGGCTCGACTGCTCGCGAACTCCTCGGGAAAGGCGCGTCTCGGGAGCGGCCGCCAGGGTGCCGCCTGAAAGAACTCCGCTGAGCGCTAAGAGGTTAGAAGACATAGAGATAGACGAGAGGTCCTCGGCGTGTCGTACTTCCGGGTACGCGCCACCCAACTTCACTTCGTCGAGGGTTGCAGTCGCTCCGGAATACAAGCACTCTTCGACCGCTACCGGCGCATAGAGATGGATCGGTGCAGAAGTCATGTCTTAGACGAGGTGTGTAAATTTGACCGTTCCGATGGGAAGGTTTCTCCTGAAGGAAATGTCCTTACAGGTAGGGGGAGAAGGATAGTCTCTAAACAATTTCGGGAGACTGGAAGTGATTCCCATCCGTCTGTCCGCAGCCCTGGGGATATGATCCGAATAGGGTGAAACAAGCATATGAAGCGTGATGGAATCAGCAGACGCTATTTCTTCTACGGAAGCCTCCTTGCGGGCGCTATCCCGGCCGGCGGATTCGGGAGTGTTCCGTCGCTCAAAAAACTTGGGTACAAGTCGCCGAACGAAAAATTGAACATTGCATCGGTCGGCGCTGGAGGAAAAGCGGCCAGCGACATCCAGGCGTGCTCCGAAACGGAAAATATCGTTGCGCTATGTGACGTCGACGACAAGCGCGCCGCGAAGATCTATGCGCAATTCCCGAATGCCCCCAAATACAAAGACTTCCGGGTCATGTTCGACAAGGAAAACGCCAACATTGACGCGGTAATCGTCACGATTCCCGACCACATGCACACGGCTGTCGGTCTGGCTGCAATGGAACGCGGGAAGCACGTTTACATACAGAAACCGCTGGCTCATACGGTTTGGGAGTGCAGAGAGCTGGCGAAGGCAGCCGAGAAATACAAGGTCGCCACCCAGATGGGGAATCAGGGCTACTCGAACGAAGGTACCCGCCAATGCGCCGAGATGATCTGGTCTGGCGCGATCGGTGATGTCACTGAGGTTCACGCCTGGACAAATCGTCCGGCATGGCCCCAAGGAATCAAGGAACCGCCGGCAACGGGTCCGGTCCCGGGTACCCTCGATTGGGATCTGTGGCTGGGCGTGGCAAAGGAACGCCCGTTCAGCGACGATTATTTGCCTTTTAGCTGGCGTGGTTTCTTCGACTTCGGGTCCGGATCGTTGGGCGACATGGCTTGCCACATCCTGGGCGCTCCGAACATGGCGTTGCGGCTCGGCGCACCGACCAGCGTCGAATGCATCAGTCAGGAAGACAGCGGCGATATCTACTTCCCGAGCAAATCAGTGGTCCGGTTCGATTTTCCTGCCCGCGACAACATGCCGCCGGTGAAAATCTTCTGGTACGACGCAATGCGAGAAGAACAGCCAACTTTCCCGGGCGCGCCAAAAGAGGAGATCCTGGGCGATCTGCCGCGTAGTCGGCGAATCTCCTCGGCGTCGCCTCTTAAACCCAGAGAGCGCCAGATTCAGGGCGGTGTCTTTACCGAAGACTTCTTCAATCCGAAAGATACGCCGCCGCCGGCCAGAGCTTCTCGCGCTTCCGCTGAACCCCAGGATGAGCACGCGCGCAAAGAAGCTCAGTGGATGAAGTTGATCAACACCGGAACAAACGGCAGCCTTTTCAAGGGCGAGAAGGGGATGATCACCACCGGCACGTATGGTGAATGGACGCGATTGGTCCCTGTGGAGCGGATGAAGGATTACGAGTTTCCGCCCGAGTTTCTTCCGCGCTCCCCCGGTCACTACCGGGACTGGATTCGTTCCTGCAAAGGCGGAGATCCCGCGTGCTCCAACTTCAGTGTGTCTTCGCCGTTCACCGAGTGGATCGCGTTAGGAGCCATCGCTATCCGGTTGAACTGCAAGCTGGAGTGGGATTGCGACAAGATGAAGATCACCAATAACTCAGAGGCGAATGAGCTGCTGAAGCCGGTCGTCCGCAAAGGGTGGAAGCTCGGCTAAGACCGGTCGGACTGGTTCTGCAATTCAGAGAGCCGTCGGTCGAGAAAACTGAGAGCTTCGGAAAGCTGCTCGCGATGCCGGGGATGGCGGGCAGCTTCGAGCTCACGAAGAATGCGGCCGCGAGAGAGTTCGATACTCTCCCGTTCCCGCTCTAAACGAATCTGTGCCTCGTTTAGCTTCGGCTGTGCTCCGGCTGCCTTGCGGCTTTCGGCAGCGTCCATCTGTTCTTCAACGGATTTGCTTTCCCAGCCTCGTGCCACGCTTCCATTCTAAGAATTTTCCGACCACCTCTGCTAGCCTCTCGACCGGCCGGATCCGCCGAGCAGCGAACCCAGCACTCCGCGAACGATCTCGTGGCCAAGCTGGGTTCCCACTGAGCGTGCTCCGCTTTTCAACATGGCTTCTACGACCGAATCGCTGCGGCGGCCGCCTCGCGGACCGGTTGTCCCGGTAAGCAGGCCGCCCAGGCTTCCCCAGATTCCGCCTCCAGCAGCTTCGGTCGGGCTCCCGCTCGCCGGTGCAGCACTGCGCGGCGCCGCTGGCGCGTCGGCGGCCACGGAAGCCGTTTTCCCCTGTGCGCGGTTCTTGAGCTTCTCGTAAGCGGATTCGCGATCAATCGTTTGGTCGTAAACACCCGCCACAATCGAGTTCTTCATGAAGGCTTGCCGTTCGTCAGGCGTAATCGGTCCGATCTGGCCTTCCGGCGGGCAGACCAGCGCACGTTCCACCACGCCTGGCGCGCCTTTCTCGTCTAGAAAGGAAACGAGCGCTTCTCCGACTTCGAGTTTGGTGATCTCGGTCGCCACGTCCAGTTCGGGATTGGTACGAAACGTCTCTGCCGCGGCCCTCACTGCTTTCTGATCGCGTGGGGTAAAGGCGCGCAGCGCGTGCTGTACTCGATTGCCAAGTTGGCCCAGAACGGTTTCCGGTACATCGAGCGGATTTTGCGTGACGAAATAAACGCCCACTCCCTTCGAGCGAATCAGCCGCACCACGCTTTCGATCTTGGATTGCAAAACCGCCGGCTGATCGCGGAAGAGCAGGTGAGCTTCATCAAAAAAGAACACCAGCTTCGGTTTGTCCGGGTCCCCGACCTCGGGAAGACGTTCAAATAATTCCGAGAGGAGCCACAGGAGGAATGTCGCATAGAGCTGCGGCGCCGCAAGCAGCTTATCGGCGGCGAGCAGGTTGACCACTCCCCGCCCGTTTCCATCGGTTTGCAGCAAGTCGTCGATGTTTAGGGCAGGTTCTCCCAAAAAGTGTTCGCCGCCCTGGCTTTCGAGGGTGACCAGATTCCTTTGAATCGCGCCCACGCTCGCTGCCGATATGTTCCCGTATTGGGTGCGGTATTCTTTCGCACCGGCCGCGACAAACTGCAGAACCGCCTGCAGATCCTTCAGATCCAGCAACAGTAAGCCGTTGTCGTCGGCGATCTTGAAGACCAGCGACAGCACGCCAGACTGCGTATCGTTCAGGTTCAGAATGCGGCTGAGCAGGAGCGGTCCCATTTCCGATACGGTTGCCCGTATGGGGTGGCCCTGTTCGCCGAACACGTCCCAGAACGTGACCGGACAGCCCTCGAAGCGGAAGTCCGGAAGGGCAAGCTGAGCCACTCGTGCCTTGATTTTTGGGTTTTCCTTTCCCGGCTTTGCAATCCCGGAAAGGTCACCCTTGACGTCGGCGGCAAATACGGGAACGCCGATACGGCTGAAGCGCTCCGCCATTACTTGTAGCGTGACCGTTTTGCCCGTGCCGGTTGCGCCGGCCACTAAGCCATGCCGGTTTGCCATACCGGGCAGCAGGTAAAGCTCTTCCTTTCCCTTTGCGATCAACAATGGACTCGACAATGGTTCCTTACCTCCAGGTGCCCTCCGAGGGCAGCCCCAAAACTTCCCACGTTAGCAGTTGAGGGCGGACGAGACGGTAGCGGTCTTCCGTGTCACACTGAAAACCTCCAATCCCTTGATGGAAGTCCGCGACACTTCAGACCGCAAACCGAGCGTCACGCAGAACAAATCGCAGAGACCAGATTGTTGCCGCGGCTGAAGAACTGCTGCGCACAAAGGGTCTCTCTGCTGTCACGACCCGGCGGGTAGCCGCGCAGGTCGGCTGCTCCGAAGCTGCGATCTACGTGCATTTCAAGAGCCGCCTCGAACTGCTTCTGGCTGTTCTCGGAGAGAGCCTGCCCGACATGTTGGAACCCTTCCGTACCCTATCGGCGTCGGTCGGCCGCAAAACGCCCGAAGAGAACCTGGAAGCGGCTGCCAAGGGAATGATCGCTTTCGAGGGACGGGTAATCCCGATGATTGCCGGCCTTTTCGCCGAGCGAGACGTCCTGGACAGCTATCGCGAGTCCCTCCTCCGTGATGACAAAGGACCGCATCGCGCGACTGCCACAATTGCTCGTTATCTTCAGGCCGAGCAGGACCTGGGACGTGTCCCGAAGAGCCTCGACCCTTCGATGGCCGCAAGCCTTCTGATTTCGGCGGTGTTCTTTCGGTCGTTCACGCAACAGTTCTTTCAAACTCCGAATGCATCGACAAACAGCCGGTATCTCAGGCAGGTAATCGCCACCCTGCTACAGCGGAATCCTTAGCGGTCCGACAATCTTGACACCGTCATCTGCGAGATTGTACTCTCAACATTAGTAAGCGACCGTTAACCTAAAGGGTACAGATGCGGCAGTTTGGGAAAATTCTGATGACGTTCGTTCTCGTGGCGCAGGCAGTCCTTGGATTCCTGCTTGACTGGACTCCGAACCACTTGCTAAACCCGGCCTGGCATCCGCACGCGCGCTTTCACGGAGCGCTTCTTCTGTTTCTGCTCGCCGGAGCTTCCGGAACCTGCCTTTGGCTGTTGTGGAGAAATTCCAAGGAGCCGGCGGTTTCCCTGATTGCTTCAGCCGCGATCTCCATTTCGTTCTGGACGCCCTTTTTCTTTGTGACGTATTTACTTCCCGGCGCAACTCTGTGGGCTGGTGATCCTGCTTCCCTGCCACATATCGCGGGCCATCAATACTTCCCAAACGTAGGGGTGGCCGGCTTATTCCTGGTACTGATAGCGATCGCTTTGGGCGGGAGCCGGCGCCCGGCGTCGTCCTGATACAGCTTCAACCCGCGCGGACGAGCCGGATCTCGAAAAGCTTCGGCCATCGTTTGCCCGTGATAAATAGCCGGTGAGACTTGGAGTCATAGGCGATGCCGTTCAGGACAGAATCGGAGTTCGCATCGGCGCCGCTCGACTTTTCAACTTCACTCAGATCGATCCAGCCGACCACCTTACCGCTTTCGGGATTGATCCGGGCGATGCGGGTCGTACCCCAGATATTTGCATAGATCTCACCATCTACCCATTCCAGCTCGTTCAGATTGGCCACCGGGCGCCCGCCGTCTGTAACCGTAATCCGCCCCATTTCCGCTAGCGAGTCCGGATTCCAGAAGCGAATTTGAGACGTCCCGTCGTCCATGATGAGGCGGTGCCCGTCCTGGGTGAGCGCCCATCCTTCGCCGGGATAGCGGAATTCCCTTTTCTTTTCGAAGGTTTTCAGGTCATATACGAAGCCGACCTGGGTTTGCCAGGTCAACTGCAGGATCTGATCCTTCCAGTTCACAATGCCTTCTCCGAAGTAGGCACCGGGCAGATCATACTTCTGTAGAACTTCGCCCGTCTCAAGCCGTACGCGCCGAACTGACGAGTGCCCTTCGAGCCCCGTACTTTCGTACAGAGCTCCATTCAGATAGAACAATCCTTCTGTGAATGCCAGGCTATCGTGCGGGTAGCTGTGGACGATCTGGCCAACGTAATGCGGGACGCCGGGCGGCAACTGGCCGGCGCACGCGCAAAGGAGGAGAAAAGCTGTCAGAGAGATCGCTCGCATGGCAGATTGGGAAGAATTGGGCAGGAAAATCGGTGGCACGCAGCTAACCGCGCCTACCTTCCTGAGTCTAAATGACCAGCCGAATGGAATGGACGGATGAGGCGGCCGCTGCTGAAACGCGGAAGGGCGATCGGAACGCCTTTCGTGTGCTTGTGGATCGCCACGGCCGGGCGGTATTTCGTTTGGCCTATCGCATGACTGGAAACGAAGGAGACGCGGAAGACGTGGTCCAGGAGACATTCCTACGCGCCTACAAACAAATCGGACAATTCGACGGCCGTTCGTCGTTTTCTACATGGCTCCACCGGATCTGTGCGAATTGCAGTCTTGATCTGATTCGGGCCCGCAAAACGCGCGAAAGGCAACGTGAACCTCTCGGAGATGACAGGGCAAAAAGTTGGATCGACAGGGTTGCTGCGCCGGAACCGGATCCGGAGCGTTTGACCCACAGCGGCCAGATTACTCAGCTTCTGAAACCGGCGTTGGAGCAATTGAGCGAAATGGAGCGAGTTGCATTCACGCTCCGTCACTTCGACGGATGCAACGTAGACGAGATTGCGCGTGCGCTTGGGGTGCAACAAAACGCGGCGAAACACAGCGTCTTCCGGGCGGTACAGAAGCTTCGGCGCGCGCTGCAGCCGGCGTGGGGGGTGACACGTTGAGACATCTCACCGACGAAGAACTGACCGAGGCTTACTACGGCGAACGTACCTCCGCGGTAGAGGATCACCTACACGCCTGCGTCGATTGCCGAGCGAATCTCGGGCGTTTGCAAGACCTCCTCGGGTCGGTACAACACTACAATGTGCCGGAACCGGATCCGAATTTCGAAGAGCGGATCTGGACGAAGATTTCCCAGCGACTGCCGGAGAAGAGAAGATGGACCTCCCTTTTCTTCAGACCGATGACACTGGCGGCCGCCGCGCTGGCAAGCCTTCTCGTTCTCGCTATTTCCTTCGGCTTGTCGAATCATCGCTCGAACGGAACGCATGGCATTTCGTCTCAGGCACAGGCTCGGGTTCTCTTCGATACCTTGAGCGAACATCTCGACCGCTCTGAAGTTCTGCTGGCAGAGGTGGCCAATGCGAAACCTGGCCCGGACGCTCTCAAGAGCGCTCAGGAAACAGCCAGGGATCTGGCGGACGATAACCGGCTGCTCCGTCTGGCAAGCAATCGCGCCGGCGATGCATCCCGGGGCGCTTTGCTCGACGATCTTGAACGCATCCTGCTATCGGTCGCGAATGCATCGGCAAACTTCTCCGCGGATGACCTCTCGGCTTTGCAGAAGCGCATTGACGAGCAAGGGCTGCTTTTCAAAGTAAGGATTACTGACGATGACCTCCGGAGGGAGGAAAGGAAATTATGAAGAAGACTTGTCTCCTGGCGCTTGGGCTAGCGGCGCCTCTCCTGGCGCAGGATGTTAGGCTCCAGTTTCCAAACTGGACTTCGTCGAACTCACTGAGACGCGATTTCCAGTCTCGCTCACGCGACGAGACGCGCGAAGACCGCGATTACCAGCGAGGCTTAAGCGCGTTGGACTCGCACCGCTGGGATCGGGCGATCGAATCGTTCCAGGTGGTGGCCGAACGTAAAGGGAGCGATGCCGATGCGGCGCTCTACTGGAAGGCTTACGCGCAGAGCCGGGCGGCGAACCGCGAAGACGCGCTGTCTACCATCGGGGAATTGCGGCATTTATATCCCGCCAGCCGGTGGCTCGGCGATGCCCAGGCCCTTGATGTGGAAGTTCGTGCGCAAGCCGGATCACCTGTCAATCCGGGTGCTGAAGCAGACGAAGAGATCAAGCTGATTGCTATCAACAGCCTGCTGCAATCCGACCCGAGCACGGCTTATCCCGCGTTGCAGAAGGTGCTCGCGGGCAACAGCTCCGTCAAGGTGAAAGAGAAGGCATTGTTCGTCTTGACCCAGAACTCCTCGCCGGAGGCTCGCAAGCTGCTGGGGACGGTGGCCGCCAATTCCGCCAACCCGGATTTACAAATGAGGGCCATACGCTACGTCGGGATGATGGGAAGCGACGATGCTCGCAAGGAGTTGGAAGGGCTCTACAGCCGATCGAATGACGAACGGGTCAAACGGGCTATCCTCCAGAGCTTCATGCGCTCAGGCTCCCGATCTTTTCTGGTCAATATAGCCAAAACGGAGAAAAACCCTCAACTGCGTGCCGAAGCGATTCGTCAACTCGCACTGAGTGGCGGACAGGACGATCTGTGGCAGCTTTATCAATCGAGTAACTCCACCGAAGATAAGAGCGCGATCTTAAAGTCGATGTTTCTGAGCCACAACACAGGCCGCCTGGGCGAACTGGCGCGAACGGAGAAGGATCCGCAATTGCGGGTGACGGCTATCAAATCGCTGGGATTGATCCGGGACAACGGTTCGGGTGACACGCTGGTTTCGATTTATAAGTCGGATTCCAATCCGGAAGTAAAGAGCGCAGTCCTGAATGCGCTGTTCATACAGCAGGATGGCAAGGCTCTGGTCGATATCGCCAGAAGCGAGAAAGATCCACAGCTCAAGGAAAAAGCTGTCGGAAAGATGTCACTCCTGCATTCAAAAGAGGTCACCGACTACATGCTGGAGGTGCTGAAGTGAGACCGCTCACTCTCGCGCTTCTGTTATCAGCAGCCTGTTTCGCTCAAGGCTCGCAACCCGCAGTGACGAATGCCAGTTTCGAGGCCCGGGCATTTTCAGGAGATCTTGCCGGCGCTGCACGAAGCGTTTCGCCCCGCTGGTTTGGTTACGCCGTGAAAGCGGCTCCGCACGGGGACGGTGGATGTTGCTGGGGAACGGGAGCAGTTACGGCTGCGGGCTCGAGGGTCAAGCGTCCGTTACGGTCAACAGCGGCGCGAAGCCGAGACCGATTGAGCTGGAAGGGCCCTCGGAAGTTGGTATCTTGTTCCGCGTTGAGAACGGCGCCGTAGGCAAGATTCACGTCTATTCGCTCCAGTGCCCGCTCGACGCCGGCGGTCTGCCATTTACCTGGATCACAGGGGTTCCGCCCGACGCCAGCCTGCGTTATCTCGAGACGCAGGTCTCAAATTCCGTCTCTCATGTCTCAAATGGCGCCCTTCTGGCCATTTCCCGGCACAGCGGATCCCAGCCGGTTCAGGTCCTGGCGAATCTGGCCAAATCTGCGCCCGCAAGTCAGGTGCGCCGGGAGGCCCTTTTCTGGCTGGCAGATCGCGCTGGGGAGCAGGCGACTGCGGCGATCACGGACGCAATCCAGAACGATCCCGATACAAAGGTGAAGCGCCAGGCCGTTTTCGCCCTGTCCCGATTGCCGAAAGACGAAGGCATCCCGAAACTGATCGAGGTGGCGCGAACGCAGAAGAATCCGGAAGTTCGAAAGCAGGCATTCTTCTGGTTGGGGCAATCTCACGACCCGCGGGCGATTGCTTTTTTTGAGTCCGTCTTGAGCCGGTGACGGTACCGTAAAACTCCTCGGCACTTTTACGTTACTTTAGTAATTGCCCTACAAAACAGTTTTTCGCGGTTTCGGGCTTATCTGCGCCTGCCTGATCCTGCTTTTATGGTCCTCTGCCGCTTGTGCGCAGGAGGCTGGTACGGAGAACAAAGAACGTACGAAGCCGAAAACCGAGCAAACCGGTCCCCAGCCCGGACAAGAGCTACCCAAGAAAGTGGAGCAGCAGCACGCGGAGGAGACTGAAGAGCTGGAAGAAGAGCAGAAGGAAGAGAAGCGTGAGCGCGCCGAAGTGGAATTGAAACGAGAGGAACACCAACGGGTGCTGGGCATTATTCCGGCGTTCAATTCCTCGAATACTCAGAATGCTGCACCTCTCACACCAAGTCAGAAGTTCCGGTTAGCCTTCAAGAGCACCACGGATCCGTTCACGTTCCTTGCTGCGGCGGTGGACGCAGGCATCAACCAGCTTCAAGACGATTACCACGGATATGGCCAGGGCGTAGCCGGGTATTCAAAGCGTTTCGGTGCTTCTTACGCAGACACTTTCGACGGGACGATCCTAGGGAACGCACTCTTGCCGGTTCTGTTCCATCAAGATCCTCGTTATTTCCGCAAAGGAACAGGTTCGGCAAAGAGCCGGATCTGGTACGCGATGATATCGACGGTTCGCTGTAAAGGTGATAACGGACGCTGGCAGCCAAGCTATTCCAATATTTTGGGGAATTTCGCCGCAGGCACAATCTCCAATCTCTACTATCCCGAGAGCGATCGCGGAGCGGGACTGACCGTGCAACGAGCGCTTACCGTTTCTGCCGAGGGAGCAATCGGGGCCGCATTCTTTGAATTTTGGCCCGATATCTCTCGTCATTTCGCCAATCGGCACAAGAAACCAAAGATTTAGACAGCTTCTTCTAAGTTCGCGTTCAATGCCAGCGAAGCTCGTTTGCGCCGTTGTCCGCGCAATCTCCGGTTGAGCGGCTCAGAGTAAAAACGCGCAACACCCGCGCCCAGAAATCCGGAGATCAGCAAAACGGCGAATATCCAGATGCTGAGGGAACCCGAGTGGAGTTTCACATAGAGTGCGACGGTCCACACCACGATGAACTCGTGCGTCATATACACTTCGTAGCTATTGCGTCCGAACCAGCGCAACGGTCTGGTCCAACCCCGTCCGCGAGCGGATTTGAGCACGGACGGGATAGCAATGGCGCAAGCCCCTAACGCCAGCAGGCTTCCATCCAGGCCGTAGATGCCGACGTACTTCGTGATAGCCCAGTGCGGCCAAAGCGCAATAAAGATCAAAAGCGCGGCGCCGAGTATCTGCAGCGGTCCAAACCACCAGTCGCCGCCAATCCAGGCGTGTTCCTCTCTTTTGCGTCGAAGCCAGTCCGCGAACAAAGCACTCAGGCAACCTAGCGCGATACCGTCGGCACCTCCAAGGTAAGATTTCTCGCGCCATATGTCGTTGTTTGTCCAGATGGTACGCGCAAACGGTCCGGCTGCAACGAGCAGGAACAGAACCGCGGAAAACACAAACCTGCCATTCCGGTTGCGATTCACCAGGCAGACGAGTGGGAAGAAAAGATAGAAAGCCTCTTCGACCGACAGCGACCAAAGTACATCCCAATTGGGTGGAAGAAACCCGTGAACCGCTTCGAGCCAGTTGAGGTGGAACGTGACTGCCGCGAACAGGGCCCGAGAGAGGGTTGTTTTTGCAGGCTGTATATAGAAGCCCGGAGCGTGGACGAGGTGAAGCACGCTGAGGATGAGCAGTACGAGCAGCAACAGCGGCGCAATACGAGCGAAACGGATTCGATAAAACGTACGTGCGTTGACATGCTCGAGCGAGCCGAACCGGCGTAAGGAAGTAGTCGTAATCAGGAAGCCCGAAATGGCGAAGAAGACAGACACTCCGTTGTTGCCGTTCGTGAACAGGAAATGAAACAGCCACGGCGGGAATCGTGACTGGAACGGGAACCCTGCCACACGCATCCGGATGTTGATATGCAGAAGGATGACCGCGAGGATGGAAACTCCACGAAGGACATCAATGGCGTCGAACCGGGGACCACTTCGCCCTCTGTCTTGCAGTTCCAAATTACCCAAGTTTAGAACTGCGCGGAAACACTGCCGTTCGCGCGCTGATTATGGATTCAACTTGAACACGGTATAGGGCAGCTTTCCGAACGCTCAGGCCGTCGTTGAATTTAGGGGAGTCGTTGATGTGGGAAGCGGTAATGTAAATGGAGCCGTCCGGACCTTCACTGAACGTATCGGGCCACTGTAATCGCTTATCCGTCACAAGCGTTTCGATTTTTCCGTTCGGCATTAAACGCGAAACGGCATCGTGCGTCATGTCGCTCAAGTAGAGCCGGCCCTTCTTGTCCATCCAAAGCCCATCTACCGGAAACGTCTGTGCCACCTTCTCGACAGAAGATGCTGCTCCGGCTGGATTGTCCCGCAAAGCACTCGTCTTGACTCTGTACAGGGTCTTGGCGGTCACCGCCTGAAAGTAGAGATAGTTCCCGTCCGGTGACAGAGCAATCCCATCTGAGTTGAAACTCGGCGGCTTCTTGTTGGGACCGAGCACCGGCTTACCATCAATGACGATCTGAACACCTTTCTCGAACTTTGTCGCAGGCACATCGTCCAGTGCACGATGGGCTTTGCCTGTCGAGAGATCAACGATGACAATGCCGCCCGGACCGCTGTCGGTCATATACGCCGTGTGGCGAGGAACGTCGATTCGCACGTCGTTCAGATAGCTTTCAGGTTTCACTACGTCGGACCCGAAGTTGATGACGCGCGTGACACGGTTCGTCTTCAGATCGATGGCGACTAGCTTCGCCCCTCCAGGTATAACAGCGGTAAGCAAGGGTGCAGCAGGATCGACGACCCAAAGCGTATCGGAATCGTCCACAACGATGCTCTGGACGCAGACGAAATGCTTGCCCGCAGTGGCCGGCTTCAAGTCCCATACATTCCAGTCCTGATCCGGAAACGGTTTGGCCGAACCGTCTTTTGTGATTTCGACCACCGCATACCGGTAAGTATCGGACCAACGCGGATAATTGACGAACAGCCTCCCCGATTTTGAGACGGTCACACCTGTGAGTTGAAAGTGGTCATCGTGGAAGACCTCGGTGAGATTGTGCGTTTGCGCCCATCCGATCTGATACGGAAGACACAGGAGGAGCATCGGAAAGAGCACAGAGCGTAGGGAGGTCATCGCTTTTTAAGTAGGATTGCTGCCGAGGACCTTTGTTACGTACCAGATTCTGAGCGCGTCTGAGCTTGCAGTATCATCGAGGCTGTGCGGCAGGCACTCTTGGCCTCCGTTGGGGAAAATCGTTCATTATGGCAACCATTCGAGAACGCAAGAAACGCGGAGAGGAGATCGTGAAGAAGTACAAACCCTCAAGCATCAACGACCCATATACGTGCGCCGTTGATGCAATCGCTGACATCTTGCTGTATGTAGCAGAAACTCAGGCTGAGGGCAGACAGATTCTGCATTCGGCCGAGATCGATTTCAGGAACTCGGCGGAAGGCGAAGCGTTCTTAACCGAAGGTTAGCCGCCTCAGACGGCATGAGTGCCCAGTTCTTCGTTCAATTGCCGAAGAACGAATTCCCGCTCAGGCCCGCTTAACTCTTTTTCAAGCAGGCGCAAGGCGAGCCCGACCACGTCCCGATGGTGAAGCTTCGACCCCAGTGCGTCTTCCGCGCTCAAGCGCAGCCACAGATCGTGAAGCTTGTCGATATCTTCCGGCCACAGGCGGGGCGGGTGCGGACCGAGGTTTACAAATGTCGAGGGCCGGTCCGGAGTGATGATCTCAAGCGAGAATGCATGCCGGGGTTCGGGAAGCCGCTCCCAAGCGAGTCCGATACGGCGAGCCAGCTCATCGGAACTCATACGCGGCGAAACGCCCGTCACCAGCCGGGATATCTTCAATTGATTTGCCGTCTGAACCAGGGCATCGAAAGGATCAATGGCCGGAACAACAAGAAGTTCTACCGGCTTGCCTTCCTTTTCCGCCATGGTCACAACGCTAGTGAATAGCGAGCCCTCGTCGGTACCGAATACCTGTTCGCCTTTGAGCGCGTACTCGCTATCGGGAGCCATCAGCCGGACCGTCATAACGACAATGTCATTGCGCCGCAGGTCTGTCTTCTGCAGTGTGCGCCGCAGATGCTGCATATTGGCCGCGTTTCGAACCGCAACCAGCACGCAGCCGGGGCGAACATGCAAGGACCCGGCTTCAATACGCGGCTGCGCCTGTAGATTGAAGTGCTCCAGTTGATGTTCTTTGAGGTTCTTGTGCTTCCGTCTGTTGACGTGTTCAGAGATGGTGAAGATCAGGAAGAAGGCAATGGTAAACGCAACGCCATACATGGTTGCGTACTTCTTCGAGAACAGATTGACGATCGCGGTGCGTAAGCAGTATCAGCGTCGTGACGCCTAATCCGATCGGTATTTCGTAGCCCGCGATCCTGATGTTGAGCGGCACTTTGTATTCCTGGTCATGACGCTGGAAGCGAAGCGCAAGAACGCCTAGCGCCTTCAAGGCGAAGCTCCACACGACGCCGAACGCGTACGCTTCACCAAGCAGATACAGATCACCCCGGCTTAAAACAATGGTCCCGATCTGCATCAATACGATCGCGTTGATGATGTTATGCGTCGTGCCGAACTTGGTATGGGGCCTGCGGAACCAGTCGAGCAGGACGCCGTCTTCCGCCACCCGGTTCAGGACGCCGTTAGCGCCGATGATGGACGTGTTGACCGCGCCCGCAAGAATCAATACGCCAACCACAACAACAAAGATGTGGAACAGAAGACGCAGAAGTTCAGGGCCGGCCAGATTCATTGCCAGGCCGCCCAGGAGATTGTTTACGTATGTCTTTCGAACGTCATCCGGAATGATCATGACCGCGAAAAGCGTGATCAGTCCGGTGGAGATGATGGCGTAAACGCAAACGATATTAGCCGCAAGCTTCAGGTTCTTCAACTTCGGCGAGGCGATCTCCCGATACACCTGCGCTAAGGTTTCGAAGCCGCTCATCGACAACAGCGAATGACCGAAAGCGATGATGATCAGTACGATCGGGAAGTTAACGTAGCGAGTCCCTTTGAACCAGCCGAGCGACTCATTGTTAAGAGCGATGTGGCTCGGAACAGGAGAGGGCGGAAAGTTCCATTTGCCTTGCAGAAGAATGGTCAGCGGGCACCAGATCAACAACATGACGACCATGACGGTCGTAATCTGCATGATCTTCAGCGCGGCCGAGCTTGATTCTTCAATGCCCCTGATGTTGCTGCGCCAGAAGTAAATCGTCACGACGACGCCGAAAACAGCCGCAAACAAATTCGGATTCACGTGTACATTCATGTGCGCGAATCCGAAAAGCTCTTCGAGCAACCGGCCCAGGTACTGGCCTGCGGTAACGGAACTGATCGGCCCTGTCAGTATGTAGTCGAAAACGAGAGCTGAGACAGACAAGCGTGCCGCAAAGGGTCCCATGCTGTCCCGAACAACTACGTAGACACCTCCACGTACGAACATGCCGCAGCTTTCCATGTACACGGAACGTACAGCGAAGCTGAAAATCATGACGCCGAGCACATACCAGGCTGCGGATTTGCCGACTGCCTGCTCGGCAATTCCACCGGCGTAGAACATGGACGACGCAAGATCGCTGAGCACGATGGCAGCGCCGCGCCAGTAGCTGATGAACGACAGCGCTACCGTGGTTGCGACTACAACTTTGAGTGCTGAGGGATTGCTGGGTTTCGAATTCGTGGACACAGGAGACAGAGACAGTATCCCGCAGTCTATGTCGGCTTGACAGCCCGCGCGTAGTGTTTCCGGCTTGCAGGATACGCTATCTTTAAGTCGATTTGCGCCGAACGAACTATTTACGATGCAGCTCCAGGACCTGCGGAGCCATTTTAGATCTGCACGACCGCTCGCTCGCGTGCCCGCGCTGCGCAGGTCTGCTGGAAGTTGTCGTAGACGTCCAGGATCTGGATGTTCCGGCCTTGAAGTCCACCTGGATAGACCGGCGCCGTTCATGGGATCCGGCGGATGCTAGCGGCGTCTGGCGTTTCCGGGAGTTCCTCCCGCCTTACGAATCCGGGCTTGTCACGCTCGGCGAGGGCAATATCCCGCTCATCACAGGTCAGAAAACGAGAGAGTGGGCGGGCATTCGGGATCTCAGGTTCAAGCACCTCGGATTCAATCCAACCGGATCGTTTAAAGATTTAGGCATGACGGCCGGAATGACGGAGGCGAAGTTTACCGGCGCCCGAACCGTGGCCTGCGCCTCTACCGGAAACACAGCGGCTGCGCTGGCAGCGTACGCGGCTCGCGGCGGCATGAGGGCCAGGGTTTATCTGCCGGCCGGGCAAGCTTCGGCGAATAAACTTGCCCAGGCGCTCGACTACGGCGCCGAAGTGGTACAGATCGAAGGCAGTTTCGACGATGCATTGAATCAGTTGCTCGACAGCGCGGATTCGAACCTGTACTTCCTGAACTCCATCAATCCGTTTCGTATTGAGGGCCAGAAAACGGCGATGTTCGAGATGATGGAGCAGTATGATTGGCAGCCGCCGGATTACCTGTTCGTACCCGGCGGAAATCTCGGCAATTCTTCGGCATTCGGCAAAGCGCTTCGTGAATTGCAGTCCTACGGCTTTCTGAACAAGCTCCCCCGAATGGTTATTGTTCAAGCGCAAGGAGCAAATCCGCTCGCCAGAATGTGGGAATCCCGGGCTGAAGAGTTGGAGGCAGTGCTCCAGCCCGAAACAGTCGCAACCGCTATCCGGATTGGAAACCCTCGATCCTGGAAGAAGGCTTTGGAAGCCATTGAGTTGACGGACGGTTTTGTTATGGATGTGACCGATGAGGAAATTGGGCAAGCCAAAAGGGAAATCGGGAGGGATGGAATCGGATGCGAGCCTGCTTCCGCCACCACACTCGCCGGGATTCGAAAACTCGTCGATGCCGGCAAGCTTGACCGGCACGCGACCGTTGCTGCGGTGCTGACCGGCCACGTACTCAAGGACACCGAGTACATCATCAAGCATCAACCCCGGCAGGAAGAGGCAATGCCTAAAGCTGTGGCGCTCGCTTGACGGACTTTCACCCGGGATTGAAGGACGGCAACTCCTTCGATCTGAGCGTCCCGGCTTCGGTGGCGAATCTTGGCCCAGGGTTCGATACTCTGGCGGTTGCCGTCCAGCTTTATCTGCACCTGCACGTAGCAGGTGTTGCCAGGGCAGGGCGAACTCCAGTTTGAGTTCGTGAACGAGAAACTGGATGGCGAAAATTACATCGAACGCGCCTTCCGTTTCCTGGCCAATCAGAGAAGCAACAGTTTCCCCTCTCTTGCCGTTGAGGTGAGAAGCGACATACCAATGAAATCGGGATTGGGGAGCAGTGCTGCGGCCACGGTGGCTGGTCTGCGACTGTTCGAAGCCATCGCGGGTCCGCTGCCCGCGCAAGGACTGTTGAACGCCGCCTGCGCGCTCGAGAACCATCCTGACAACGTGGCCGCAGCTCTCCTCGGCGGTCTGACCTTAAGCTGCCAGCTTTCGGACCGCTCCGTGGTCGCCGTCCAGATGGAGTGGCCTGCCCAGTTGCAGTTGCTTGTGCTGACTCCGCGTTATGCGCTTTCCACTCACGAGGCCCGCGGAGTTTTGCCGGAACGCATCCTGCGCGAGGATGCTGTCTTCAATCTGCAGCACATCGCCCTGTTGCTGCATTGCCTGCAGACGGGCCGTTTTGCCTTGCTGCGGGAAGCGCTTCAGGATCGTTTGCACCAGCCCTTTCGCCAGTGTCTGGTTCCTGGTCTGGAGCGTGCGTCTGGGGCTGGAACATCCGGACCTTCTCGGTGTCTGCCTGAGCGGGGCGGGGCCGTCCGTGGTTGCCTTTGCCGAGCAGAACTTCACCGAAGTGGAAGCAATGCTCTCCGAAGCTCTCGAGTTTACGGGCATTCCGTTTACGCTTCGGCGCTTGCGCGTCCACCAGGCCAGCAGTCGAGTGCCGGAGCCCAACCCGGCTTAACGTAAGCACTCAGGTCAGCGTTGCTGCCAGATGCGGCGACCCGAGATGACATTCCTGGTGCACGGCTTGTACGGCGCGCTCCAGGCCATCCAGCCGAACGATAATCCCGATCGTGATTTCGCTTGAGCCTTGCGCAATCGCGATGATGTTGATCCGTTCACGGGAGATTGCCGTAAACACCCGGCCCGCAAGCCCCGGAGTGCCCCGCATGCCTTCTCCTACGACAGCGATGAGGCCGACATTCTCGTCCACCTGAATCGGCTTCAGATACCCATGTGCCAGCTCGATAGACAAGTTGGACGCCAACGCTTCAAGCGCGGCATCGAGATCGTGCTTGCGGATCAGAAAGCAAAAGCTCTGCCGGTAGCTGGAGCTGCTGAACACGAGAATCTCGACGTTCGCCAGCGCAAGGGCATCGAGCGTGCGAGCCATAACGCGGGTGCCGGTTAGCACAGCGCTGGCCGGCTCCATTGAAACGAGTGCCACGTTCGACATCGACGTGACGGCTCGAACGCCTCGCGGCTCCTCTACATGCGTGATGATCCTGGTGCCGGGCTTCTCCGGAGCGAAACTGTTCTTGCTCCAGACCGGAATCCTCTTGTCGGCCAGCGGTGCAAGCGTGCGCGGATGGAGCACCTTCGCGCCGTTATAGGCGAGTTCGGCCGCCTCGGCATAGGTCACTTCGTCAAGAACGGCTGCATCCGTGACAAGGCGAGGATCGGCGGTCATAATGCCGTCGACATCGGTCCAGATCCAGAGCTCCTCGGCATCCAGGGCTGCAGACAGGATGGACGCGGAAAAATCCGACCCCCCGCGCCCGAGCGTTGTGGGACGCCCGTCCTCCGTAGCGCCGTTGAAACCGGTGACAATCGGCACCACCCCGGCTTCGAGGAGGGGAAGCAAGCGGGCTATGCAGCGGGCCCGGGTCGGTTCGCTCTGGGGAGAAGCGTTGCCGAACACGGCGTCCGTCACGACGACCTCTGCCGCGTTGACGGCCACCGCCCGAATACCTTGCGATAGTAAAAAATTCGCGAGAATGACCGAAGACAGTCGTTCTCCGATCGAAAGAGCTTCATCCACGGAACGCGGCGGACGTTCACCCAACATGAGAACCCCGTGAGCAATCCGGCGGAACTCAGAGACCAGAGAGTCGACGGAAGTGGCCGCGATGCGGCCGAATTCGGATGCCCCGGTATCCGCGAACAGTTCCTTGCAAGCGGTCACGTGCCGTTTTTTCAGCAGTTCCAGGCCGGCCGTAACGCCTGCCTCATCGCCCACCTCGGCCCGACGGAGCGTATCGAGCAGCAGATCCGTAATCTTGGACATGGCCGAGACCACTACCAGAACCGGCCGCTGGGATGACTGATTGGAGATCAGGCCAGAAGCTACCTGCATCCGTTCGGCGCTCCCCATGCTCGTACCGCCGAACTTCATAACCAGCAACTTATGCACGGAGAACGGCTCCAAATTCGAGCGGAGAGGTCATCCTTCGATCTTAGCTAGGACGACTGCTCGCAAATGTGCTGCCTTCCTGCTTCAGAGTGCTGATCGATTTACTACCAGGCAAAAATCGTGGGGCAATTTCTGTGTAACAGTAAAGCGGCTCCTAGGTCGAATCGGGTATGAATCGGCCGAATGATTTGGGCAAGACGACGGCGAACGAACTCAGGGAGCTCCACCACTTCTTTTCCGTTGCGGACGAGGTCTACCGCACATTCCGGGCGATGCATCTCGAGGATCGTAAAGATCGTCTGGTCGAGCGCGTGGTCGATTGGGTGCCCTGTTCCAGAAATTAAACGGCAGCTCGTATTCGGCACGGAGAATTCGCTGAGAGGATCTTCTCGCGTGGGCACTACTTCTAAGCCGTATGCCGAGTTTCGCAGCCGTATTAGTGTCACTCATTGCAATTCCGTTCTGTTTCTACATAAATGCAGAACGCAGAGACGAGCCTACAAGTAAAAAGATGCCGCCCGACCCTGCCGGGCCGAACGCAAATCCAGGTAGCAAAAGAGTCGGCGATACGCCACGCTAAGAGCAAATCTTACCTGGCAACCGGAACCATCCTGGTTTCGATTTGTCCGACGCCAGTCCGACAAGTCAGTATGGACAAAGTTTCTCTGGTCAGTTTTCATTGCTGCGGTGCTGTTTGGCCTCTGTCTAGGCTTTCGGATGCTCGAACCGCTTCTCTTTTAGCCTTGCGGTCACATCGGAGGCGACGCTTGCGAAGCTCAGAAAAATCCAGGCGCAGCATCTCGTGTGAGAAGTATCGGCCCGCGAGTCTACCTTTCTTCGTAGCGCAAGGAGGCAACACCTGAAACTTATTAGTGAGTTGTTGTGCAGAACTCTGGGGCATAAGACATTTTGGATACTTTCCGGCCCCAATAAGCTGTCCAGCATTTGCCGCCGCTGCGGAGCCCGAACCAGATAGATTTCCCAACCGAGTTCGACTGCCTTGGCAGTCGCAACCGAGTGTAGCCACGACAACTTCTGTGTCGCCACTCTGCCCCTAACTCTAAATCTTCTGCACCCGCACTTATACGTGCGCAGTCTAACTCAATGTGACGTGTGAGGAACAATCGCGGCTGCTTGACGAATATAAGCAGTCCGTGGCTCTTTACCAGGAAGCAGTGCGAGAATTGACCAGCGCACGAGGTACCGGGGAGTATCTGCGGCAAGCACTCGAGACAGAGCGACTAAGGCTAGACTGCGAAGGCTGCCGCGAAAGGCTGACGGCACATAAGATCCAGCATCAATGCTCTCGACTTCCACCGCCTGCCGCAACAAACCGGACTTCTGGCGAGTCATTCTCAAACTGAATCACACCTATCCCGCTACATGTAGACAGAACGAGTTTGGCTTTCTACTTCGGGTCTGAGCCTGTTCGTTCCACCTTACTTGGGATGGCGGCGTCGAGGCAAATCAAATCCGATAGCGTCGTCGCCGACTCTTCACGGTCCAGGAATTCTGCATTAACGCACTCGGCTGGATCGGAGGTGCCGGAATCCCCTTTGGGGGTTTGGACGATATCTGACACTGCCAAGAAGTGTGGGCGGATGAACAATCCGCTCAGGTAGCACGGCGAAATCACGCCAGTTCTGGGCGAAGACTAGTGGGCGAGGCAAGTCCGTATCCGATTGGGAGAACACGCCATTACGAAAGGCGAGCAGGAAATATCCCCATCTAGTAGGATTATCTGGTCCTCCATACGCTGAAGACCTGATTTGGGGCGGTCGTACTGATAGCAGATATCTCTCCTGATTCGATGAAGGAGAGTGCGTGCGGTCAGTTAACCGTAGCCCATGTGATGCTTCGAACCAAAGGAAAAGCGCCGGGGCACGCCGAACGGAAGAGCTACGCCAGTTGGCGAGCGAAGGAGTACCCGTCAAATTCGAGAGCAGATGGAAGGTGAAGGTTGGCCCCTTGTCTATTTGGCTCTATGCTGGCCGCTGGATGAATAAGAGAAGCGGCCAGAGTGGACGGATCAACTCTTTATCCATGCGATTGCTAATTGCGAAGTTCCTGTAGCTCTGAGGTTCTAGAATAAGACTGTCGCGACATGCGTTCGGCGGTTCACTTGGATCTAGCTTTGTGGCCACGTGGTAGAAGCAGAACCAGCCGGGCGCTTACGGTTGTGGTCAGTAGGGCATGGCTCGCGTCAGGCCCTACCAAGGAGAGCGCCGGACAAGTCACAGCGGCGCCGCAGAAAACGTGCTTGGCACCCGCTCTCTTTAAGTTCGGCCACACAAGAATGCGCGTCAGGCGATCTACCGGCCGCTTCCTGGCTTGAGCATTAATGGGAAAAGAGCCAGTTCGTGATGGGCGAGTGAAAGATACATCCTGCCACAAGCGCAGCGCCTACGAACAAGAGCGCCCAGGTGTTGGTTCTGTCGCTAGACCGGTCGATCTGAATCTGTGCGAGAGTGAACGACTGATCCTTTGCAAGATTCTCTAATCTCCCCATCGTCTGTTCTAGTTCCTCAAGTCTGTGTTGCAGCGCGAAGAGCGTTTCGGCGCCGGGAGGGGGACCGGCTTGTGTTTCGAATCTCGGAGTAGCGTCGGACCCGTAACCCATAATGGGGCTTAGTCTACGTCGCTTTTCTGAAGAAAGGCTGAAAGCCCCGCGCCTTGCTATAAGTCGAGCTCTTGAAAAACCTCTGGAGGGGGGCGATGCGACCGTGCACGACCCTTGTGGATGCAGGTGGAGAACAAGACCGTGCAATGCTCGATCAGTCGGAGCGAAAGGTCAATCTCAAAACGACAACGGTTGAATGACGCGACGGGTTGATGCGCCGCTCCTGTTTAGTTGTCCAAAGCCTCTTGCGCCCGTAACAGTTCGCGAGTCTGCTTAACCGTGGCGTTTGTTCTCTCGATCAGTTCACAGGAGTACTCGCAGATTGCAGCACTTTGGCTGGCGGCTTCCTGCGCCATTTGCGTGCTGCCCTGCGGCTCTGTTCCGGTATGTCCCCGTCCGCTCCGAAAGCCGAGACAACGGCTCAGGAGTTTCTCTTGTCTTCATGTCCCATCATGGTTCAGTCCTGGAGTAAAAAGGTAGTTGCGATCTTTACGGCCAAGAAAACTCCGGACGGCCAAGCTCAGGAGCATTTGACTAGCCACAACGTATGTGACGCCACTGATCTCGGATCGCGTGGACATCGCGCAACTGATCAAAACCTACAGGTTCTCCGCGCGAAACAGCGCTATTCACCGGCTGAATGCGTGGATGCTGTCCCAGTTATCGTTAGCGGAAACCCTGAAAAACTCATCGGCACTTCAGTTGTGGAACGGCACACCTTACTATGCGGAGTTCGATTTAATGAATTCTCAAACAAACTAGAGAGTCACATGGCCGCTACCGCGCTGCACTTCGCCAACTACAACTTCTGCAAACTTCACGCAAGCTTGCGCGAGACTCCCGCGATGGAGGCGGGGATCACGGATCACATGTGGACGATCCGGAAACCATTCAGCTTCAAGCTGACAATTCGGAACGCTAATCCCGATGTATTAACCTGCGTTTTTTGCTTGGGCGTGGCGAAGGACATCAGCAACGTACTTATTAACGCTCTTTCCCTCACGGCGGGCCTGTAGCGCAATATCGCGATGCGTTGCTGGTGTTAAGCGGACCATAAACTTGCCCGAAAAAGGCTTTTCAGGTTGCTCGCCTCGGGAAGCGCAGAATTCAAGATAATCATCGACCGAGTCTTTGAACGCTTGCTCAAGTTCACCTACCGATGCTCCCTGAAATGTAATCACATCTCTAGTGTTGATGACATCCCCGTGAAAGGTGTGAGCATCCTCGTCGAACTTCACAACAGCTTCGTATCCTTTATAGTTCACTTCTTTGGCCCTCCTTTTCCGATGCCAGCTTCACGCAGGAATCTTTGCATGGAAGCAACCGCTCCCCGGTCTGTTTCCTTTTGTGGATGAGGCCGGTGAAATACCGCTCTCACTCCATTCAAAGCGATCCGCACCCTCGAGCCACGCCCCTCGCTGATCTCGGCGCCAAAGTGCTTCAACATGGATTCAATGTCAGCCCACTCAATGTTGGCTCGCTTTTCAAAAATTGCTTCCAGCGTGTTCGAATGCCTGTTCACGTTTAATTCTTGATATCAGTTTGATGATATCACTGTGATATCATCATTGTCGCCGCGAGCTGGAGGTGTTTTCAACAGGAAATGATGAGGTCCCGCGCTCACCCCAGCAACGCAGAGCAGGACACTACCACCCGCCCGCTCCCGCTTGCCACATTCCAAGACATTGTGTAATTATTCATTAGAGTGAATAAACATTCAGTTCAAGGCTAGCGATCCCATGACAGCTTCCGCGTCACCCTCCGTCTCCCAACTTAGTGCCCCTACCTTCCGGCACGATCTGGACCTCTCCACCGACCAGCTTCTAAAGCTGCTCCAGTTGACAGGCGAGGTGAAGCGTAATCGCCAGCAGTTCGCCTCCGCCCTGAAAGGTAAGTACGCTTCGCTCCTGTTTGAAAAGCCATCACTACGCACTCGGCTGACTTTCGAGCTCGCGATGAAACAGTTGGGCGGAGATTGCGTGACGCAGACCGGAATGATCGCCGAACGCGAACCGCTGAAAGACGTCGCACGGAATCTGGCACGCTGGACGGATTGCATTGTCGCCCGAACGTTTGAGCAGAAAACCATCGAAGACCTGGCGTTTTGGTCTGGAATCCCTGTGGTCAATGCCCTGAGCGATACCTTTCATCCTTGCCAGGCACTGGCGGACGTTTTCACGCTGCAGGAGCACTTCGGAAAGCTGAAAGGCCTCAAGCTCGTTTATGTCGGCGACGGCAACAACGTCGCTCACTCGCTGATGCTTTGCGGAGCACGCCTCGGAATGCACTGCACGGTGGCTACTCCTCCGGGTTATGAGCCGCAAGCGCCCATCGTCAAGCAGGCGACGGGTTTGGCACAAGCAAGCGGCGGGACTATTGAGATCACAAACGATCCCGAAGCAGCGGTCTACGGCGCAAACGCTGTTTATACAGACGTCTGGGCCAGTATGGGCCAGGAAGCCGAGGCCACCCGGCGTAAGCAGTTGTTCGCGCGCTACCAGGTGAACGCGGCACTCATGAGCCGTGCATCGTCCGACGCTGTCTTTATGCACTGTCTCCCGGCTAAACGCGGCCTGGAAGTAACAGACGATGTTATGGAGTCGCGGCAGAGCGTCGCGTTCGACGAGGCGGAGAATCGCCTTCACGTGCAAAAAGCTCTGCTGTTGACCTTATTGCAGTAAGCAACTGAAAGCCTCCGGCTGCGGATGTGAATCCGAGGTGTGCCTTGACGGCGGAAGCTGCTCCAATAGAGAGGATTCGAACTTAGAGATGAACAAAGTAACTGCGAAGAAAGTAGCCCTTGCGTATTCGGGCGGCCTCGACACGTCCATCATCATTCCCTGGCTCAAAGAGCACTACGGTTGCGAGATTGTTGCCGTCTGCGGCGACATCGGCCAGGGTGGCGAAGAACTCGACGGGTTGAAAGAGAAAGCCCTGAAGACGGGCGCTTCCGAAGTCTACGTCGAGGACATGCGCGAGGAGTTTGTCACCGAGTATCTCTGGAAGCTGGTGCGCTCCGGCGGCGTGTACGAACATAAATATCTGCTCGGTACGTCTATCGCCCGGCCGTTGCTCGCGAAGCGGCAGGCGGAAGTTGCCCTGAAGACCGGATGCGATGCGTTGGCCCACGGCTGCACAGGGAAGGGAAATGATCAGGTGCGGTTCGAGCTGACGTACAAAGCGATCGCGCCGCATCTCAACGTCATTGCTCCGTGGCGCGAGTGGGACATCGTTTCCCGCGAGGACGCTATCGAATACGCGAAGTCGCATAACGTTCCGATTGCACAATCCACTACCAAGATCTATAGCCGCGATCGCAATATCTGGCACATCTCCCACGAAGGAGGCGAGCTGGAGGATCCGGCGAACGCCGCACCCGATGGGATCTGGATGCTCAGCAAGAGTCCCGCGCAGGCACCAGATAAGCCGGCGGAAGTCACCATTGGCTTCGAAGCGGGTGTTCCGGTGTCTTTGAATGGAGACCGGAATCTAAGCGGCCTGGCGTTGCTCGAAGAGCTGAACCGGATCGGCGGTGAGAACGGAATCGGACGGATCGATCTCGTGGAGAACCGGTTCGTGGGAATGAAATCGCGCGGCTGTTACGAGACGCCCGGCGGAACCATCCTGATGGCTGCGGTGCGAGAGATCGAATCGTTAACGCTCGACAGAACCACGCTTCACTACAAAGAAAAGCTGGCTCTCGATTACGCGGAGATGGTTTACAACGGGCTGTGGTTCACGCCGTTGCGTGAGGCGCTGGACGCGTTCTTCGCCAAAGTAGCGGAGCCGGTAACCGGGACCGTCACGATGCAGCTCTATAAAGGCAACCTTCAACCCTTGAGCAGAAAGAGTCCGAACTCTTTGTACAGTCTCGATATTGCGAGCTTCACAATGGGTGCGAGCTATGACCAGAAGGATGCGCTCGGATTCATCAATCTCATCGGGCTTCCCATCAAGGTGGAAGCGCTGTTGAAGAAGCAGTAATTCACACATGAAACTGTGGGGCGGCAGATTCGAGGCGGGCCCTTCGGAGGTCTTTGAGACCTTCTCCGGCTCGCTCCATTTCGATCGCAAGCTGATCTTCGCCGATGTGGAGGGTTCGCAGGCCTTTGCACGTGCTTTGCGAGCCCAGGGCATTCTCACGGAAGAAGAATGCAGGCGGCTGATCGAAGCCTTCGCGGAGATCGGCGAAGAAGCAAAAGATCCCAAGTATCTCGAGGGTGCGAACGACGAGGATGTTCACACCTTCGTGATCCGGAAGCTCGGGGAAAAAGTAGGCGGTCTCTCCGCGAAGATCCACACCGGACGCAGCAGGAATGAGCAGGTCTCTGTGGACGTCCGGCTTTACCTCCGGGCAGCGGTGGACACGCTGCTCGACGACATTGCCGGCCTGCTCGAGGCGCTGCTTGCGTTAGGCGAAAAGTATTCCGAAGCCGTGGTGCCCGGGTACACACACCTGCGGCGGGCCCAGGCAGTGCTGTGGCAGCATTACCTGCTCGCCTATTTCGAGATGTTCTCGAGAGACGCCGAACGGCTGCAGCAAGCCCGAGCACGCATCAATACTCTCCCGCTGGGCTCAGGGGCGCTGGCCGGCAGCGGCTTCCCGTTCGACCGCGAAGAGATCGCACGGGATCTGCACTTTGCCGCTATCACGCGGAACAGCCTGGACGTTTCCGGCGATCGGGACTTCGCTCTCGACTTCCTGTATTCCTGCAGCACGGTCATGCTCCACTTCAGCCGGCTAGCTGAAGACTGGATCCTCTATTCGAGCGAAGAGTTCGATTGGATGACGCTCGGCGACGGCGTCACGAGCGGATCGAGCCTGATGCCGCAGAAGAAGAATCCTGATTCTCTCGAACTGATCCGCGGCAAATCCGGGCGAGTGTTCGGCGACCTCACCTCATTGTTCGTCACGATGAAAGGTCTTCCCATGACGTACAACCGGGACATGCAGGAAGATAAGGAGCCGCTGTTTGACGCGTTCTATCAAACGTCGGGCTCGCTCCGTATGGCCGCGGTGGTAGCTTCCTCCGTGACTCTCAAGCCCGAGGTGCCGCTCGAGGCTGCCGAAGAAAGTTGGGTGGTAGCAACGGATCTGGCGGAAGAACTGGCACGCAGCGGTGTTCCGTTCCACCGGGCTCACCAATTGGTAGGCAAGCTTGTTCTCGAAAGCACGAAAAGCGGCAAGAAACCTTCCGATTGGAACGCTGAGAAGCTGATCGACGTTTGCGCCTGAGTTCAAGGGCGAGATGGCACGGCTACTCGAGCCCAAAGAAGGCATGAAGAGCAGGAATCTTCCCGGCGGCACCGGGCCGGAAGCCGTAGCAACTGCCATGGCCGACGCGCGCCGCCGCTTGGAAGATCTCCGCCGCCGCCTGCAGTGAGCGTATGAATAAGAGTTTCCGCCAAGGTCAAATCATCCAAACGATCCGGGCGAAACCAATCTACACGCAGGAGGAGTTGGCGCGCGAGCTGGGTGAACTCGGGATTCATACGACTCAAGTGACGCTGTCGCGTGATATGCGCGAACTAGGGCTGGTGAAGACAGCCGAAGGTTACCGGCAACTGTCGAAGGATCCCAGCGGGCCGCGTCTTTCGGACATCGCCAATGAGTACCTGCAGGATATCCGTGTGGCTCAAAACCTGGTGGTCCTGCGCACCTCTCCCGGACATGCCAGCGCGCTGGCCGTCAGCATTGACCGCCAGGAGCTCGAACAGGTAGTCGGGACAGTGGCGGGGGACGACACCGTTCTTGTCGTTACAGCCGACTGTCATGCCGCCGCAGACTTCCACAAGCGAATGCTCGGTCTGATCTCGGGCGAAATTTAGCCGTGGTTGTGTCCGGCGTGCCGGTGATCCGAGACCATGTGGCAGCCGCCATCGGAGAGAACACACGGGACATGCTCGAACTGAATTGTCGAGTGGTGAATTCCTAAATCGCAGAGCGCTTCGTTAATGCGCTTCAGAATCGTTTCGCTCTCGGAAGGCGGCATGTCCTCAATAAGAACGTGCGAGCTGAGCGCGTGGGTGTTCGAGCCCAGACTCCATACGTGAAGATCGTGCACATCGAGCACGCCGTTGATTCCGCCCAGAGCCTGCGTGATTTGGGGCAGTTCAAGTCCGCGTGGAAGGCCTTCGAGCAGGATGTTCAGCGACTCGCCCACAACGTCCCACGCCGTGTAGACGATGAAGATTGCCAGGATGATCGAAAGTACAGGGTCGACATAGCTTACACCGGTGTAATGGATCGCTACCGCTCCGAGGATGATGGCGACTGCGCCTACCGCATCCCCTGCCATGTGGATCACGGCAGCTCTGATGTTCAAATCGTGCTGATGGCCGCGATGCAGCGCAAGCACAATAGCGCCATTCACTAGCAGTCCGAGCGCGGCAACCCACATCATGGTGCGGTCATTCGGAAGTTCCGGGTGGACGAATCTAGAAACGGCCTCGCACGTGATTCCGATCGAGATGAGGATCAATGTCGACGCATTCAGAAACGCCGCAATCACCCCCGCGCGCTGGTATCCGTATGTCTTTACGCTATTGGCGGGCTTGCTTTGCAGGTAGAACCCGAACGCAGCCAGCACCAACGCGAGCGCATCGGTAAAGTTATGCCCGGCGTCCGACAGGAGCGCCAGACTGTGAGACCGCAACCCGGTCACAATCTCTAAAGCGGTAAACCCTAGCGTAATGGCTGTGGATGCATACAGAATCCACCCGGTGCTGGGAACATGGTGGTGATGAGCCAAACGGAGTCTTCCTACCTTCAGGGTACGACAGAAACCGCGAGCTTCCGTTGTTATTGCTGCGGCGGGGGCGGCTTTTCGCCCGGACGGTAGAGGGACGGAATCTTCTTTTTCTCCGGATCCCAGAGGTCTTTTCCGCTTCCTTCTTCCTCGAAGCGACCTCCTTCGTGGTCATGACCGATTCCCGCTCCGACTTTTCTTTCGTATCTTTTGCGCTGAGTTCAGTGCTTCGCTTCGCGGAATCCGCCAGCGAGAGTTCCCGGCTGTCACGCGTCGTGTCGATGGCCTCGGAGAGTACGAATTTATAGCGGTCAAAGTCGCGCGGGCTGGCATCTTCGATCTTGCTGAGCTGGTCGAGAAATTCCTTCTCTGCATTCACCAGCGCGATCATCCCTTTGTCGACCGGGCGATTGTGCCGAAGCGCATCGTCCGTTACCGAATCAATGGCTTCGATGATTTTGGAGTAATCCTCGAGTGCGTTGTGAATAAAGATACTTCGACCCGGTTTGTCCTGCCCAAGGTAGTGCTGGACCAGATCCATGCGTGTTTTTGCGAAATGGATATAGAGCGCGATCCGGTCGTTCGGCTCCTGGGCCGTTCGAATCTGATCCACTTCGTTCGGAGTGATGAAGTCCCGATCCGCCGTTTGAGCGCACAGGAACAAAGGGCAGGCCGACATCACGAGGAAGGCGAGACACTTCATTTCTTCATGGCTCCTTCCAAAAGCTTATCGTGGATTTCCTCCAGTTTTCGCCCGGTCTGTTCGGCCCACCCGCGCTGAGTAACCGAGATGTCATCGAGCAGATTCTGGAGACGCCGCTGAAGGAAAGATACCCGCATTTCGGCCCGCTTATAAAGCCGGCTCTTGTGGACCGTATCCAGAGTCGAAACGCAGTTGTGCAAGAGCCGCCATCATCTCGTCCAGGTTCGCGTTGCCAGCGTGAACGTCGTCTTTCGCGTAGGCAGAGCGAGCGCTGTCGAAAGCCGTTTCCGCCGCTTCCAGGCACTTCTCGGAACGTTTTGCCGGATCGTGTTCGTCCCTGGGGTCCACCTGAGCCGGCCGGGCGCTCATGGCAGATACAGCGATAAGGCCCAACACGCACAGGTGAATGCCGAACGTAACCCGAACGATCAGGCCTTCGAATGATTTAACGGTTCGCCTCTTTTGCAAGGATTCTACTCCTTTGGCGCGCAATAAATTCCTGGTCAGGGAACTTCCCCGAGCTCGATTGCAGAAATCGCTCGTAGCTGGCTAACGCCGGCTTTATCTGGTGAAGCTTATCGTAAACGACGGCCCGATAATAGAGGTCTCCCGGAGTATCACCGTTCAGGCTATGAACTTTGTCGAGAGCAGCAAGCGCTTCCGGGTATTGGTCCGACAGAACAAAAGCGGTCGCGGCTTCGTTCCAGGCCTCGACCGAATCGGGCTTGATCCGTGTCGCAGTCATGAATTCCTGAGCCGCCTCTACGTACTTATGACGGTCCCGCCGAAGCCGGCCGACCACCATGCGCAGTTCGTAATCGTTCGGCGCCGATGCAAGCGCCTGTTCCAGGATGGGCGCCGCAAGGTCAGGCTGGTTGTTTTTCAGGTATGCCGTTGCCAGGGCAAGCCGGTTCGCCGGAGTGGGAGAAAGGGCTACACTCTGCTCAAACTCTGTGACGGCATCGCCCGGGCGATTAAGGCCGAGGTATAGCCTGCCCAATTCCTCGCGGGCGGCGGGATCGGAAGGAAACTCTTTGAGCAGCGGAACGGCGTCGGCAGGCCGGTTCGCCTTCTCGAAAGCCGTCGCCAGTTCCAGAAGGTACGACTTCAAATTCGCGTCGAGTGCGGCGGCTTGACGGAAATGCGGTGCGGCTTCATCCAAAGCGCCCTGCGCCATCAGGCTCTCTCCCAAACCCAATTCGGCCGCCGCGAGCTTAGGATCGCTTTGCAGTGCTTGTTTGTAGAGATTGCCCGCTTCCGGTGCTTTGCCCGACGCCAGGAGCGCATCAGCAAGGTAGCGCTTCGGCCGCGGCTGGTCCGGTTTCTGCTTGACGGCATCTTCGAGTATTGGTATCGCTTCTGCGTTTTGCTTGCCCCGCAGGTAGAGGATGCCCAGGTTAAGCTCGGCTTCGAATAGATTCGGCTTCAGCTCCAGAACCTTGCGGTAGTCCCGGATGGCTTCGTCACGTTTCCCGAGGCCGCTTTCCGCCAAAGCGAGATTGAAGAAGGCGGTGAAGTCTTTCGGGTCCTGGGCTGCGAGCTTCGAGAAGATTTGCTCGGCCTGTGCAAACTGCTGGTGATCGAGCGCCTGCAGTCCCTCCGTTTGTAGATCGGCGCCTCCGGCAGTCGATGCAGCCAGCAAAACCAGTAAGCCGAGCACTCAGCAACTTTCCCCAAACACATTCTAGCGGGGAATCGGCGAGAAGCTTAGATGTCTTTTCGCCTCTTGGCGGAAGCAGCAGCTTCTTTGTGAAGATGGCTCAGGTTTACGCCTTCGAGCGTTAGAGCAATGAATCCCGCGACAATCAGGGGCAGGGTAAGGGCAGCCCAGAGGATAAGAGAGAATCGCTTGGCGTGCGCCGACACAAGACCGAACATCATGAGGGTTTTGGCCGTTACCCATTGGAAAGAACCAAGATTGCTGGGCGCTTGCGGTACTACGCCGCTCAACCGGAGCAGAACCAGAATGAGGAATGAAGCCATCCAGGGTACGTTCAAGTCGCTGGCGCGCACAATGGCGTAAATAGGAATCATCTGCGACAGCATGTAAACGCCGCTGACGAGGAATGAGAAGTAAAGGTACCGTGAGTGGCCGATCAGGTGGAGATCTTCAATGAGTGTGTCGAGCCAGCGAGGCCAGGACATTCCCAGGAATCGATGGAGTGATTGCTGTTTGGCGTACATCGCGTAGGCCAATATCAACCCCAGGAGCACGATCAACACGCCCAGGATGCAGCCGCCTTTCACGAGAACGCCCGGCAGCGTTTCTACTTTGAGGCAGACGAAGAAGCACAGCATCAGCCAGACGCCATCAAGGATGCGTTCAATCAAAGCGGAAGCAAAGGAGACAGACAGCGGGATCTCGCTCGACTTCGAAAGTAGGAAGCAGCGGATGAGTTCTCCCGCTCTCAGAGGAATCGTTTCGTTCGCAAAAAGCCCGACGTAGATGGCCTCCGCGCAGTGGGCGAATGCAACTTTCTTGACCGGGGCCAGAAGCAGTTGCCACCGGAGCGCGTGAAACAGGTAAACAACCACATCGGAGACAACGGCGATCAGCACCCAGCGCCAGTGCATGTGCCGGGCTTCGCCCCAGATGCGGTTCAGGCCCGCACCATTCAGGGCCCATGACAAACAGATCAACGAGATCAGATTAGTGGCGATGATGATCGCCCACGATCTGAACTTATTGTTGCGATCAACCGCCCCTATCGGTTCGACCTGCGTACCCAAGCAACCCCATGATAACGCCGGAAAGCTCACACGACTCCAAGCGGTCGCGCGCGCCCATCTCGAGCCCGGATCACTTCAGCACGCAGGAGCTTACGCGTAGAGTCCCATCGCGATTTTCGCCCGACGTACCGTGTCTTCCGCCAGCGGGAGTACCCTCGCCCGTCCTTCTGCCAGCACGGAATCAATGTAGGACGGATCTGCAACCACTCGACGATAGCGCTCTTGAATCGGCTCGAGGCGGGAAACCAGAATCTCTGCCACTCGTTTCTTGAAGTCGCCGTAGCGCATGCCGGCTGCCATTTCCTTTGTGAAAGACGGATCGCAGGCCTGGGCAATGCTGAGAAGGTTAGCGATACCGGGGCCCATATTTTCCGGGTCGATCGCGGGTAACGAGTCTGTGGTGGCGCGAGCGATCTTTTTGGCGATCACCTTCGGTTCATCCAGTAGGGCAATCGCGTGGTTGGGACTTGTCACGGACTTGCTCATCTTTTGCGTCGGGTCATCCAGACCCATGATGCGCGCGCCCACAGTGGGAAGATGAGTAGCGGGCATGACGAAGGTTTCCCCGTAAAGGCTATTGAAACGTTGGGCAATGTCGCGCGCCAATTCCAGATGCTGCGATTGGTCCTCTCCAACAGGAACGATGCCTGCCTGATACAACAGGATGTCTGCAGCCATCAGGACCGGATATTGCAGAATGCCGTCGCCGATCGTTTCCTGTTTCTCGGCTTTGGCCTTGAACTGGGTCATGCGCTGCAGCCAGCCGAGCGGCGTAACGCAAGTGAGTAGCCAGGCTAGCTCAGCATGACCGGAAACGCTGGATTGAACAATAACGGACGATTGCTGGGGATCGATGCCGGCAGCCAGGAACAAGGCCGCTGTTTCACGTATCTTTGATAGGAGTTCTTTCGGGTCTTGATAGACCGTGATGGCGTGCAGATCGACAATGCAGAAGATGCTTTCGTAAAGGCTCTGGATCTCGGCCCAGCTTTTCAGAGCTCCCAGATAATTACCAATGTGTAAATTGCCACTGGGCTGGACGCCAGACAGAACGCGTGCTTTCATTCGTTTGGGTGAATCTTAATCGTAAGGGATGAGGAGAGAATTGCAGGATCAAGAAACGGGCGCGGCCAAGACTGTTCGCATCGAAAAGCTAGTGTATGGCGGCGACGGCCTGGCGCGCATAGACGGGCAGGTTGCACTGGTTCCCTATGTTCTCCGGGGAGACCTGGTCACGATACAACCCGAAAGGGTCAATGCAGGCCTGCTCCGGGGGAAAGATCTCGAGCTAGTCGAATCCGCGCCTGGAAGAGTGATGCCGAAATGCGAGTATTTCGGCTTTGGCAAATGCGGTGGATGCCACTACCAGCATCTCGATTATTCTCTCCAGGTCCTCGAGAAGAAGGCCATACTCAGCGAAACGCTGCAGCGCCAGGGGGGATTCAAATACGAAGGGGAGATCAGGGAGTTAACAGGGGATCCCTGGTACTACCGGAATCGCATTCAGCTTCACTTCGAAGACGGGACCGTTGGCTATCGCCGGGCCGCTTCCCACGACATCTATCCCATCGCGCATTGCGAAATTTCCTCGCCCGTTCTGAACGAGGTGATCCGGAGCCTGCAGAAGGCAGTTAAACAAGACGCCTGGCCGAAGTTCCTGCGATCGCTCGAAGTGTTCACGAACGAATCAGAGATTCAACTGAATGTCACCGAGTCAAACCGCCCGGTTTCGAAGCGTTTCTTTGACTGGTGCAAAACTTTCCTTCCGAATGTTGCAGACGGGCCGATCACCTATCAGGCCGGCGGCATTCAGTTCCGTCTCAGCGGAGGGTCGTTCTTTCAGGTCAACCGCTTCCTGGTCGAGCCGCTCATGCAGGAAGTCATTGGCTCGGATACCGGTGAAACTGCAGTTGATCTCTATTCCGGAGCCGGACTTTTCAGCATCCCGCTCGCCCAACGCTTCCAGAGCGTCATCTCTGTCGAGCGCGGCGGCTCCGCGTACCGCGATCTGGAGTTCAACGCCCGCGAGGCTGGTACCCGCATTGAAGCTCACAAGAGCACTGCGGAGGAGTTTCTGCGGAATCTGCACACCTCTCCCGATCTGCTGATCGCAGATCCTCCAAGATCCGGGCTCGGCAAAGAGACTACGGCCGAACTGATTCGCATCAGGCCATCGAAGATGGTGATCGTGAGTTGCGACCCAACGACGCTGGCCCGCGATTTACGTGCGCTCCTGCCTCACTACGAAGTGACAGATCTGATCATGGCCGACCTGTTCCCGCAGACCTATCACATTGAAACGGTCGCCAAGCTTCAGAAGCGCTGAACGGCGAGCGCTCACGAACTAGCTGAAATCCAGTTCAACCTGATCTACGAAGCACCAGCCCCAGTCTTCGCCGGGTTCAAAGGATTTCATGATCGGGTGATTCGAATGGTGGAAGTGCTTGGTTGCGTGCTTGTTCTTTGAGGAGTCACAACAGCCCACATGTCCGCAAACCATGCATAGGCGGAGATGAACCCAGTGATCGCCAGTTTTCATGCAATCCTCACAACCGCGCGTGTGAGGTTTCACATCCTGGATCTGGTCAGTATGCGTGCACTGTTTCACTGTTTGGTCAGCCTTACGCTGCTGCGGAAGCTTCCGCTCGGATAGCCGAGATTTCCAGCTCGATCTTCAAATCGTCGCCTATGAGAATACCACCGGTTTCGAGGGCCGCGTTCCAGGTCAAACCGAAGTCGCTGCGCTTGATCTTGGTAGTGGCGGAGGCGCCAATCCGCACGTTTCCGAATGGATCCTTACCTTCTGCCGTGGGTCCTTCCACGTTCAGAACAACCTCTTTTGTGACCCCATGGATCGTGAGATCGCCAGTAACCTTCCATTCGCCCTCGCCCGCGGCTACTACCTTCTTGCTCTTGAAGGTCATGGTTGAAAACTGCTCAGCATCCAGGAAATCCGCGCTTTTGAGATGCGCATCCCGATTTTCATCGAGCGTATTGATCTTTGCTGTCTGGATCACCGCCTCTATGCGAGCGTCCGTCGGATTCTGGGCATCGAACTCGATTGTCCCCTCAACGCCGCTGAACCCTCCTCGGACGTTCGTGATCATCATATGGCGCACGACAAAGTTTGCACTCGAGTGTGCCGGGTCGATTTTGTAAGTTGTTTTCATTGGATTCTGTCCTGATCGGGATGTGTCAAAGTATATCTTGACATCAAGGTAGATGTGAAGAAGCACAACCAGGATTCAAGCGAGCGCGTGCAGCCCGGCCCTCGACGGGAGTTCGACGATTCCGCCACTCACGTCTGGCTGGTTCTTTCGAAAGCAGCCAAATCCGTCGAACAGAACGCAAGGGCCAGTATCTCCGGCGTTGGACTGGGGCTTTCGGACTTTGCGGTTCTCGAACTGCTCCTGCACAAAGGCCCGCAGCCTATTAACGTTGTGGGAAAGAGAATCCTGCTGACAAGCGGCTCCATTACAACCGCAATCGACCGTCTGGAAGCGAAGAAATTAGTCGCCAGAGTGCGCCATCCGCAAGATCTTCGGGCGCGTCTCGTGCAACTGACTACGAAGGGCCAGCGCGTGATCGAATGCGCTTTCAGCCGGCACGTTGCAGACATGGAAGAGACCATGGCGGTTTTGGAACCGGCCGAACGGAGGGAATTGGTTCATCTGCTGAAGAAGCTCGGACGCTTTGCGGCGGCCCGCCTGCAAACGGTCAAAGACCAGAGTTGAGTGTTCCGGTTTATAGCTCTAAATCTCGGCCAGATTCCGGTGGACCATATGGACCGCAATAGCGCCTTCCCCGACGGCCGAGGCTACCCGCTTCACGTTGCCCGATCGAACATCACCGACCGCAAAAACGCTCGGCAGGCTGGTTTCGAGCATCTGCGGCGTACGCTTCAGCGGCCAGCGAGGGCTCTCCATTTTCTCCTCGTGTAGCTCCAGATCGCGCCCGGTGAGGATAAAGCCCTTCTCGTCCAGCGCGAGGCACCCGCGGAGCCATTCGGTCCTCGGCGAAGCACCGGTCATCACGAAAATATGCTGAATCGGATGCGACGAGATCTGGCCCGTTCGCTTGTCCTGCCATGTCACGCGCTCCAGCCGGCTTTCGCCTTCGAGGGCGACGATTTCAGTGCGCAGATGCAGTTCGATAAGCGGATTCTCCACCAGGCGCTGTATCAGGTACCGGGACATGGTGCTGCTCAACTCGCCTGACCGCACAAGCAAATGGACTTTGCGCGCTGTCTGAGAGAGAAAGACGGCCGCCTGACCCGCGGAATTTCCGCCTCCGACCACGATCACTTCTTCGTTGCCGCACAGTTGCGATTCGATGTACGTGGCGCCGTAATAAATGCCGTCGCCCTCGTACCGTTCTAAATCCGGCAGATTGGGTTTGTTGTACTGCGCGCCCGTAGCAATGACGATGGCGCGTGTCAGCATTGCATCTCCGCCATCGAGGATGACGCGATAGGGATGACTATCGCAATCGAGTTGCACGATCGTGCGCGCAATCATCATATTCGCGCCGAATTTCTGCGCCTGTGTCGTCGCGCGCGCCGCAAGTTCCTGGCCTGAAACGCCCGTCGGAAATCCCAGGTAGTTCTCAATTTTCGAGCTCGATCCTGCCTGGCCGCCGGGAGCACTGGTTTCGATCATCACCACGTCCAAGCCTTCGGAGGCCGCATATACCGCAGCCGCAAGCCCTGCCGGACCGGCGCCGACAATCACCAGGTCGCGCACGTGTGTTGCGTCGATCGCACTGTTGAGCCCGAGACACTTGGCGAGACCCTGAACCGAGGGGTTTCGGAGCACCGTGCCCGCGTTGCAGATGATCACCGGCACTTCCGACGCCTGGACACCAAACCGGTCGAGTATTGCCTGCGCGCTCGCGTCCGTGTCGAGATCGATGTACGTAAAGGGATGAGCGTTGCGGCTCAGGAATTCACGCAGTTGCAAAGTCTGGGCAGAATGTCTCGATCCCATGAGCACAAGGTTTCCGAAACCCTGCTTGATGAGCGCTAGCCGCCGGAGAATAAAAGCCCGCAGAAGAATTTCGCTGAGTTCGGCGTCTCGCGCCACCAACACGCGCATTGCGTCGTTATCGAGCTCAAGGAAATCGCCCGGCTCCGAGACCAGAGCCAGCACTAAAGACCGCTGCCCCGAGATCATCGAAATCTCGCCGGAGAAGTGGCCGGGCCCGTGCATCGCAATTGTTCGCTCCCCGTCCAGGCTGGGCTGCACAATCTTCAGCTCGCCCGAGAGGACAACGTAGAACGGGATTGTTTCGTCGCTCGGCTGGAAGAGGATTTCGCCGCTTTCTACGGTTCGCACTTTTCCCAGAGGACGAATGCGGTCAATCTGAGCGGGTGTGAGTTCCGGAAAAGCCTGGGTCTTGGGATCAAGTGCGCTAGATAGGATGGCCGAGGACATGTCCTATTCTCACCGAAACTGTCCGGATTGTTAAGGGGAAGGTCATAGCGGCGGAAACGCCTTCACATAAACGAGCAGGCTACTTCATTGTCCAGCCGCCATCGACCACAATGCTGGTTCCCGTCACGATGCGGCTGGCGGGTGAAGCAAGATACACTACCGCTGCTGCAACCTCTTCCACCGTTGCCATGCGTCCGAGTGGAATGCTCGACTCCACATAGTCTCGAAATTGTGGATTGGCCAGGAAAGGCGTCGTTAACGGTGTGGCAACAAACGTCGGAGCCACAGAGTTTACCCGTATTCCGAATTTCGCTAGATCCAAAGCAATTGATTTCGTCATTCCCTCCATCGCGAACTTCGTTGAACAGTAGACGGTTCGCTCCGGAAGCGCGACGTGGCCGGATTGTGACGAAATCATAACGATCGAGCCGCGCCGTCCGGTTTCGACCATTCGCGCCGCTGCAGCCTGTGCGCAGAAAAAACTAAGCCTGACGTTGACTTCGAAGACTTCATCGAACGTATCGGGGTCCACATCCAGAAAATGTTGAGGCTTGTTGATGCCGACGTTATTCACCAGGATGTCCAGCGCCGGCAAACTCCGCAGTCGTTGCTTGAAATGGTCAAGAGACCGGAGATCCATAGCCCAGTAATCAGCGCTGCCGCCTCCTTGCCGGATTTCGGCTGTCACTCTCTCGAGATCGCTCTCGTTTCGGGCGATGAGCGTGACGTGAGCGCCGCAATCGGCAAGCAGCTTTGCACAACCCTCGCCGATGCCGCGGGATGCGCCTGTGACAATCGCAGTGAGACCGTCAAGGCGAAACAAAGAATGCACGTCAGCCGCCCTCTTTCTTGAGATTTGCTGCCATGTCCATGAGCCGGCGATCTCTCCACGCCCGACGCTCTGCCAATTGGTCGAATGGAAGGAGATCGCGCCGCTGCTTCTCGACTTCGTCCATCAATTCAGGAGACCATGCCTCGCGTTGATCGCGGGAGCGTGCGATCGCATGGTAGAGCGGTCCCAGGCGGACGGCGTAATCTTTGACGCCTCCGGGTGCATTCAAGTCGATGGTTTCGAAAGGGCCCATGAAGGACCAGCGCCAGCCGAGGCCGTCACGTACCGTCTTGTCGATGTCCTCGCAGGACGCGACGCCATCCTGCACCAGCGCCCACGCTTCCCTCAGCAGCACTCCCTGGAGCCGGTTCAGCACAAACCCTTCGATTTCCTTTCGGACATGCACCACGCTCTGGCCAAGCGATTCCATCAGCTCACGCACAAACTCGACCGATTCCGGCGCAGTCTCGGGCGATGGCACGAGTTCGACCACAGGCACAAGATAAGGCGGATTCACAGGATGCGCGATTAAAACACGCGAAGAAATCCCCAACCCGGAGGCAAACTGAGACGCAGGAATGCCGGATGTGGAACTGCCGATAACGGTTTGCGCGGGGCACACGCGGTCCAGACTTTGCATGACCTCGCGTTTTACGTCTACGCGCTCGAAAACGCATTCCTGCACGTAGGCTGTTCCGTCGACTGCCTCGGCTAACGTGCCGGCCACCGTAATTCTCTGCCGTGTCCCTTCGGCATCCTCAATTAACCCCGAAGCGTGAAGAGCTTTGAGCTGTTCTTCGATCGTCCGTAGTGCCGAGGCGCCTGCTCCCGGCTGAGCGTCAAACAGCCTTACCGTTAAGCCCCCGCGCGCGAAGACAATAGCCCATCCACTGCCCACCAGTCCCGTGCCAACGACCGCCACCGCCTGTCCGCGGGTTACTTCCGCAGGGTTTCGCTTCAATGACTTGCCTCCATCCGGTTCATTGCCTCATGACCTTTCGAAGGATTGTATCCGTTGCGGGCGAAAGAGTTGTACCTGGCGTGCTTTTCTTATTCGTTGTCCGGTTCTGAATTTTGTGTTATTTCAGATCATTACCTGTTTGCGGGTAGAAGCGGAGTGTTATTTCTGAAAAATAAGCGGTTTCGGTGTCAATTATTGCAGGCGCTGGTCCTGTCAAGCGTTGCGGCTCCCGTATTTAGCCAGAACTTGCCTGACGCGGCGGCGCGGCAAATCAACGATGTTTTAACCATTAAACGTTCGCTGAATAAGACGCAAAGGAAATTATCTTCTTCATTAATCCTGGGAGCCATGGCGGCTCGCAACCAGACCGCGGCAGGTGTGCCGCGAGCTTTATTTCACGCGATCAAGACCGAAACGGGCGGACTTGCTCTGATCGATCTGAAGACAACCTCGACTGCGACCGCGGAACGGCAGATTGCGGCGCTTGGCGGAGAGGTCGTGTACAGTTCCGGACGCAACGGCGCAATCCGAGCCAGGCTCTCGATTCTGAATCTTGAAGCTTTGGCTCAGTTGGCGGAAGTACAGTCGATCCGCCCGGCAACTCCAGTTCACAAGAACGGATTGTTGTCCGCCCGGCTATTGCGGTCGCGTTCCGCTCGGCAGTTCTCGCTCGTGAATTCTCTCCACCTCGCGCCTTTCCTCGGATCCATTACGAGCCAGGGATTTGTGGCTCACGCTGCGAATCAAGTGGTTCCGGGCGGTATCGACGGGACCGGAGTAAGGGTCGGTGTGCTGTCTGACAGCGCTCTGCCGGATCGTGTTGCTGCTTTGATCGCGAGCGGAGATCTCCCGGCTGACGTAACGGTTGTGCCTGGGCAGGAAGGACCCTCCGATGGCGAGAACGAGGGCACGGCCATGATGGAAATTGTTCACGACCTTGCTCCTGGAGCCAAGCTATTCTTTGCCAGCGCTTATGCCGGCGAAGATAGCTTCGCCAACAATATTCGTATTCTGCGAAACGTTTACGGATGCGACATCATTGTCGATGACGTAACGTATGCGGATGAACCTGCATTTCAGGACGGCATTGTTGCCCAAGCAGTGAACGACGTCACCGCAAGCGGAGCGCTTTACTTCTCGGCGGCAGGGAACCTTGGTAACGTCACGTACGGTACCTCGGGAACATGGGAGGGCGATTTCAAAGACGGTGGCGATGCCGGGACGCTTCTGAACACGGTCGAAGGCAAGCCGGTTCGCCTTCACGATTTCGGAGCTTCCGGAACAGTTCGAACTTACAATGTCGTAACTTCAATCGGTTCCTGGTTGGGTCTCCACTGGTCTGATCCTACCGGCCACAGCAATAACGATTACGACCTCTTCGTTTTCGACAGCACAGGGACAACGCTCAAGGCCGCTTCTTTTGACACGCAAACGGGATCGCAGGATCCGTTCGAGTTGGTCTACGAAGGTGAAAATTGTGGGACGGCGACCGCAAGCGGTTATTGCGCTGCCCCAGGCGACCGCGTCGTAGTCGTTCTATACAACGGCGCAGCTCGGGCACTGCACATTGACTCGGCCGGCGGAAGACTTGCGATAGCAACATCCGGTGCGTCCTATGGCCATAATGCCGGGCTGAACACGATTTCGATGGCAGCGACGGCCTGGAACAGCGCGTCACGCCGGCACGCAAGCGTTTACCGGTTCCGAGAATCCGACAGAGAGCTTCAGTTCGGACGGACCCCGGAAGATCTTTTACAATCCGGACGGATCGGCCATTACTCCCGGCAACTTGTTGTTCTCGACAAGCGGCGGAACGAGCCTGCAAAAGCCGGATCTGACGGCAGCGGATGGGGTTTTCACGAAGACACCTGGATTCCTGCCGTTTTTCGGTACCTCGGCCGCAACGCCTCATGCCGCAGCGATCGCGGCTTTAGTCAAATCCACAAATCCACTGCTGACAAACAGTCAAATTCGGCAGATCATGACCAACACGGCCCTCGACGCAATGGCTCCTGGTCCGGATCGGGATTCCGGATACGGCATTACTATGGCGCCCGGTGCCGTCCGGGCTGCCATGTCGCCCACTCCGTAGGAATGGTCACCTACTTCTCGAAGGGGAGGCTGCAACTCTCAGCAGCCTCCCGCTTCCGAGCTAGCAGTGCGCCCGCACCAAGAGCAGCCAGGACAAATCCGAATGTAGCGGGTTCTGGAGCGTCACTAAAGCTGGTATCTGTGAAACCCTCCACAGTAAGGCGAAACGGTTGCCCAATGCCGGCCCCTGTAACGGAAGCATCATTGACCACCAACACCAACGTGCTCCCGATCGGCACGGTCACCTGAAATGCCCGCGGATTTCCGAAAAGGTCACCCGAATTGCCTGCATCTCCCAAGTAATTCACATCCAATCCGTTGTTGGGTGCGATGTTACTCGGGGTGTATGAGTTGAGATAGGCCGATGCAAACGTCTGAGCCGTACCACTCAGGTCGTCGACAGAAATCTGGAGGAATGGATACAGGACAGTGGTGAGAACAAACGTTTCGTAGTGGTAGGAAACGGTCGGATTCACCACTCCGGGGAAATCTTTTGGCGTAGACCAGTCGCTCGGGACACCCGTTCTGCTCAACCTGCCCATCTGGACGGGGTCGGAGCCCGCAAGTGCAACAACTCCGCTGTCATATATCGTGGCTGCCGAACAAAGAACGCCCGAGAGGATAAAGACGATGAGTTTCACTCCCGCGGACACCAAGTGCCTGGAGACGTTGGCGTTATTAGCGCCGGCCTCGCGGAGAATTATCATAGTCTATCCAGATTACGCTAAAAAGCCCGCCGTTTCGAGAGAAACCGACGGGCTTTGGTAGTTATTGAGTTAAGCTACTCAATCTCGCGCGGACGTTTTTTACGGTTCCGTTTCCGGGCTAGTGCTTCTTTGGTGCGGCGTTTTTCTCCCGGCTTCAAATAAAACGAATGCCGTTTGATTTCTTTTACAATGTCTTCTTGCTGCACTTTGCGCTTAAAGCGGCGCAAGGCGCTTTCGAGGGTCTCGCCCTCTTGCAGATGAACTTCTGCCAACTAAAACTCACCACCTTCCAGCAACTTCCATTTTACATTGCTTAAGCGGCCTGGGCTGTTTTTGCCGTTTATCCGGTACCTGAGGAGGCCGCGCTCGCTTGCTACAGTGAGAATTCACCTCAATGGAAATCGTAAAAGTTGTAGGGCGGGAGATCCTGGATTCTCGCGGAAATCCTACGGTAGAAGCTGACATTCATCTGGCCGATGGAACTCTTGGCCGGGCTGCCGTTCCTTCGGGCGCTTCGACCGGTGAGCACGAGGCCGTCGAACTGCGGGACGGAGACAAGAAGCGGTATCTCGGAAAGGGAACCCGCAATGCAGCCGAGAACATCTCTGCCAAAATTTCGCCTGCTCTCGTCGGGCTCGACGCCGCCGACCAGACTCTGATTGACCACACCATGCTGTCCCTCGACGGCACGCCAAATAAGAGCAAACTGGGTGCCAACGCAATTCTGGCTGTGTCCATGGCTGCGGCCCGGGCATCCGCAGATTCGGAAATGACTCCGCTCTATCGTTATCTGGGCGGTGTGGCGGCCCGGGTTCTACCGGTCCCCATGATGAACGTGATCAACGGTGGAGCACACGCCGATAGTTCTGTTGATCTGCAGGAGTTCATGCTGGCCCCGATCGGTGCCTCCAGTTTCTCGGAAGCGCTGCGCATGGGCGCCGAAACCTTCCACACCTTAAAAGGCGTGCTGAAAAAGCGCGGGTATTCCACTGCGGTCGGCGACGAAGGCGGTTTTGCCCCGAGTTTGAAGTCGAACGAAGAGGCCCTGGAAGTTCTCACCGAAGCGATCTCGGGTGCGGGCTACAAGCCGGGCGAACAGATCTCCATTGCCCTTGATCCCGCTTCGAGCGAATTCTACGACAAAGCGAAAAATCGCTATGTCTTCAAGAAGTCGGATAAGAGCGAAAAGACTTCTGAGCAGATGGTCGAATTCTGGGCGAACTGGGTGCGGCAATATCCGATCGTCTCGATCGAAGACGGTATGGCCGAAGACGATTGGGATGGTTGGAAGGCTCTTACCGACGCTCTGGGCAAAAAGATCCAGCTCGTCGGAGACGATCTCTTTGTCACCAATTCCGAGCGACTGCAGCAGGGAATCGACCGCGGTGTCGGAAACTCCATTCTGGTGAAGGTGAACCAGATTGGCTCGATCACCGAAACGCTCGAAGCCATGCGTCTCGCCGCAAGCGCTAATTACACCGCGATGGTTTCGCATCGCTCGGGCGAAACGGAAGACGTATTTATCGCCGATCTTGCCGTCGCGACCAACGCGGGTCAGATCAAAACCGGTTCCGCCAGCCGTACCGACCGGATCGCAAAATACAATCAGCTCCTTCGTATCGAGGAAGAACTCGGACCTGCCGCGGTCTATCTAGGCAGGAAAGCGTTCCGCCAATAGCAGCCCGATGGCAAAGAAGAAACCGCTCGTCCTCACGATTCTGGATGGCTGGGGATACTCGCCGGCGACGGAAGCGAACGCGATTGCACTCGCGCGAAAGCCCACTTACGATCACCTGCTGGCGACTTTCCCGCACACGTTGATCAACACCTCCGGCCCCTCCGTTGGGTTGCCCGAGGGACAGATGGGCAACAGCGAAGTCGGGCACATGAACATGGGCGCGGGGCGCGTCATCCATATGGATGTAACCCGGATCGACATGATGATCAGTTCCGGTGAGCTGACCTCGAATGCCGTTCTTCAGAACGCAATGGTGAAGGCGGAAGGGCATCGGCTTCATCTGATGGGGCTGTGTAGCGATGGCGGCGTGCACGCGCAATTGAGCCACCTCTTCGCTCTGCTCAAGATGGCAAAAGATCGCGGGTTGAAAGACGTCTATCTTCACGTCTTCACCGACGGGCGGGACACGCCTCCCGAAAGTGGCCTGCGCTACCTGGAAGAAGTCGAGCGGAAGTGTTCCGAACTCGGCTGCGGGCGTATCGCTTCGGTCTCCGGACGTTATTACGCCATGGATCGCGATAAGCGCTGGGACCGTGTCGAACGTGCGTTTGGAGCCATCGCGCTTGGCAACGGAATCAAGGCGAGATCCGCAACCGATGCTATCAAGGCGTCCTACGAAAAGGGCGTTACGGACGAGTTTGTCGAGCCCATAACCATCGTGAACGAACGGGAAGAGCCGGTCGGGTTAGTGCAGGACGACGACAGCATCATCATGTACAACTATCGCGCTGATCGGGCTCGCGAGATCACCATGGCATTCACTGATCCGGTGCTCGAAACGCCTGCCCGCTCGCTGGTGCCGAAGAATCTGACGTACACGATGATGACTCAGTACGATCGCAGTTTCGGCTTACCCTTCGTGCTGCCGCCCGAACACCCGGACAACATACTCGCGGAAGTGATGGAGCGAGCCCAGTGGAAGAACCTGCGGGTTGCGGAAACGGAGAAGTATGCGCACGTCACTTATTTCTTCAATGGCGGGAACGAGCGTCCCTACGGGGGTGAAGATCGCGAGTTAGTTGCCTCGCCTAAGGTGGCGACCTACGATCTGCTCCCGCAAATGAGCGCTGCCGGCATCACTGGCAAAGTAGTGAATGCGATCGAGAGTGCAGATTTCGACTTGATTGTGATGAACTTCGCAAACGCCGACATGGTGGCGCATTCGGGCAAGCTGGAGCCCACAATTGCCGCTTGCGAAGCGGTGGATGCTGGCCTCGGCGAGATCTATTCTGCCCTGAAACGTTCGGGCGGTAGCTGGCTGGTTACTGCCGATCACGGCAATGCTGAGATGATGGTCGACCCGAAAACCGGCGGCCCCCATACGTACCACACCACGAATCCGGTCCCATTCATCTACATGACGGACGATCGCGTTGCGTTGCAGCCTTCCGGAGCCTTGAAGGATGTGGCTCCGACCGTGCTCGGCATTCTGGGACTCGAAAAGCCCCGGCATATGACGGGCGAGGACCTTCGAACTACCATCTAGAAATTCAACGTTCTTCTTCGGGCACGCCCGCGGGCTTAGCTGTGGAACCCTGACCTGGTGGGGCTGTCACGGGAGGAGCAGCGGGCGGCGGAGTTACCGCTCGAAGATAGCGAATGATGCCGCGCGAATCGCGTAAGGCGTGATGCGAAATGAGTTCGACCTTGACGTTATCGGACGCCGGGTTGATTTGAATCTGGCCGGACGTTTTCTGTTGATCGGTAAGCGGCATCGCCTGCCCGTCATCAATGCGGATTGCCGCCAGGTTTGATCCTCGCGTTTGCTCCGCCGGCCACAGGACCAGAACCGCGCTCGGAAGCTTTTCAACTCGTAAAGGAATGGTTGCAGGCGGAAGCTGAAGGTAAGCCCAGTAGCCGGCTGCGCATCCGAGCAGAGAGGCGAAAACCAACACTAAAGCAAGGCTGATATTTGTCGACTTACTTGTGACACTCCCGGGCCGTTTCGGCTGCAGCGTTGCTCCGCCATTCTTCTTCTGCAATGGAACTCCGCAGATGCTCGGCGCGGCGGCGGCGGATGTCGTCGACCGTGGGGGCTGGTTCGTTCACGGGTTTCGCCGGTAGAGCCGGTGCGCTTGCGGGAGGCACCGGCGGCAAGTTCAGCTTGATCTCGGTAGCGGCCGGCCGCTCCTGCGAGGTTTGCCGGCGCAGGATCTCCTTCCGGTCCGGCGCGGGAATGGCTTGAACCGGCGCTGCCGAACTCGCACGGCCGGGAAGGGGGAGAATCACCGCATGCTGGAGGTCCCTTTTCGGAGTTTGTCCGTCCGGTTTGCGAACCGAAAAGACAAGCCGCGTAGGCTGGAAGCGTTCCGGCCTGATCAGCAGCGTGACTCGGCCGGGCCCAGGGAAATAGCGGTCGAAAATCTCGCTTTCCCGCGCACTCATCTCAAGCGCGCTGCGCGTATGCGAAACGAACCAACCAACCCGCTCCAGCCCTTTTAGCTCGGAGTCCGATTGCGCTTCGTTAACAGCTTCTGCCATCTTCGCGAGATCGTTCGGTGACAGCAGGAACGAAGGTCCGGAGGCGTGCTCGCATTCGATCGGCCGGAACGCTTCAATCGCGACCCCGTTCGGTTCAAAGCGGCCATACAGAACGCCACCAATCTCAACGCCACCGTGCGGAATGCGCCGGTACGCTTCATTGACCTGGAAATCCAGATCGTGGAACAAAGGTAACGAGTACTTAACGTTGTGCGACGTCTCGGGATCGGTCCAGATCGCGTATTGCCCTTCAACCGAACTCAAGCTTCTCTCCACGACGGGGAGAGTGTTGGCCGATGCGCTGAACTAGCCGTATCATCCATGAAGTTCTCTCATTCTACGATGAAGAGGATAACCTTTAGTTCTAGGCTCGAGCGCGTAGCGCTATGGCGTAGAAACCCGAACAGAGATACGCGAACACATGAAGACTGCCGTAGAAGGTGTCGACCTCCAATTAGCTCATCCCGATGAACTGGACGTGCAGTGGATCGGCCAGGAAGAGCCGCTTCGACAGTTGCTTGCCGCCTGGATGGTCATCCACGAGCGGGACGTCCCGATGACACCGAGACTCCTCGGAAAACCCGGCGTGGGTAAAACAACATTGGCCTATGCCGCTGCAAAGCGCTTGGGCCGTGACGTTTACATCATGCAGGCTACCGTCGATACCCGTCCGGAAGATCTGATCGTCACGCCCGTCATTGAGGGCGTTTCGCGCCTGAAGTATGTGGCCTCTCCGCTGTTGACGGCCATGATTCGGGGCGGCGTTGCCATTCTCGATGAAGGGAACCGGATGAGCGAGAAAAGCTGGGCTAGTCTCGCATCGCTTCTCGATACTCGCAGGTACGTTGAATCTGTGGTCGCCGGTATCAAAATCAAGGCTCACGCTAATTTCCGGCTGGTAACAACGATGAATGACGATGCGTCCACGTTCGATCTGCCGGAGTACATTCACTCCCGTCTGCAGCCGCAGATTCTGATTGATTTTCCGGAGCGGGAAGAAGAAATGGCGATCCTGCGGGAGAACCTGCCCTTTGCTCCGGATGAAGTGCTGCAATATGTGACCGATTTCCTGCAGCAAGCCCACGCCGCGGACGAAAGCTATACGGTCCGGGATGGTTTAAACATCGCTCGTTATCTGATGAAGCTCGCACAGGAATTGGGGAGTTCTCATCGAGCTCTTTTCCGGCCGGCTGTACTGGCTATTCTGGGCGAGGAAGCGCAGCGCTATAGCCTGCGCCGCTGACCGGCGGAGCCGCTATGTTCGAAGAGCCGTTGCAGGCTGGAACCCTCGTCCGAGGGAACCTGACTTATCTTCCGGTAGTGCCGGGCCGCATCGAGTTTGCCCGTCGCGTGCGCCAGTTTTTGCTCGAAACCCGACCCGAGGTGGTTGCGGTCGAGCTACCAGGCCCGCTCGAATCCTCGTACCGGAAGGCCATCGATCGCATGCCTCAGTGGTCGGTCGCAGTGATTCAACCCGACGAGGACGACGAGGCGCCTCATTACATTCCAATTGAACCCGGCGATCCTTTTGTGGAGGCCTTGCGCACGGCCGCCGAGGTGGGAGCTGAAACGATATTTCTCGAACCGGCCGTTCGCTCCATATCGCAATTTCCAGCTCGCTACCCGGACGCGGCTTCGGTTGAGTACATCGGATTCGGACGATTTATAGACGAGTACCGGATTTCCAGAAGCGGGCGAAGCACGGGCGGGGACACAGGCGCGAACGGGATGGCCTGGAAACTTCAAGGCGCGGTGCCATTTGCCTCCGTTTGTGTGGTGGTTTCTCTCTCTTCGCTTGACCCGTTGCTGGACGCAATGGACGTTCCGCAGGAAGAACCTGAAGGGCCCCGAACACGCCTGTTCGACAACACTGAGTTGTTCAACCTGCATCCCGATTGTCTGGCCGAGGTAGGCAGCGAGCCGCCGTTCTATCAGGAGATCTATGAGCGAGCCCGGCCGGATTTAAGCGATTTTGTTTCCGACCGCCGGACCTGGCAATCTGCGCTGTTGAAAGATGCCGAGCGGGAATATGAGATCAATACGGGCGAGAAGATGCGCTCGTGGCAACGCCTGTCGGTGGCACGCTTCAGCAGAAATCTGGCAGCCCTCGATGGTGACTTGCTTCCCGGCACTTACGACCTGACGCTTGCGGCGCGGTCGATCGTCGACGACAATTACGCCTACGAAGTCTGGCAGACGGCCAATCGCTTCAGTGTTCAACAGACCGAAGACGAAGCTTTGGAAACCGTGAACATCAGCGGAGAGGACATGTGGTCCAGGACGCGAAAGTTGCGCATTCGCCGCCGCCTGCCGCGTGTGAAACAGATGCTCCGCCCGGCTGGTTTGAAACGGCGCAAGCGCGAGGAGTACGAAGGCGAGTGGGCCAGCCAAACGGATGGCGCATCCATTTGCTCTTACCCTCCCGAGGATTTAGTAATCGAGAATTTCGGTCTGCAATTAAAAGGCTTCGCCAATCGAACCATCTCGGAAGAGCGCTCTCACACGGAACGTTTCAGCACGTCCATGCTGGATGGCATCGATCTGCGCGAGACGGTGCGGAACTGGCACGAGGGAGCGCTTTTCGTGCGCGAGGCCTCCAGACATTCGGGTGAGATCGGCGCTGTGGTTATCATCTTCGACGAAGACCGGGAAGATAAGTACACCTACCTGACCACCTGGCTCGGAGAACATCAGAACGAATCGGACATGGCGTTCTACTCCACGCCTCCCTTTGATCATATCGTTGGTCCGGGAATCGGCCGCGCGGAGTACGGCGGGTTGTTGATGACTCTCCCTCCTAGGAGGATGTACAACGTCTGGGATGATCCCGATTACGAGCTCGCCGAAACAAAAGCCGAGCGTCTGCTTATGGCGGCACTCGATTATTCGATTCACAAGGACGTTCTTTACGTGGCGAAGAAGCCGCCTCGCAGCATGTTTCGTCAACTCGCGGCTCGCTTCAATCGAAAAATCAGATACGTTCCGGTAGGTCAGCTCTCGCCAACGCAACTGAAGAAGGTGCGGGTGGTTCATGTCCTCGACAGCCACGAGCGCCGTGCCTCCGCCAAGCAATACATCTGGTAAGAGAAAGCTCAATAGTTCCCTCTACGGCAGCAGCAGGCAAGGAGAGCGTGCAGGTTATTCGCGCGACGGCGGTTCCTGTTTTACGTGTGCCGGGAGTGTTGCGGATCGCGAGATAGTCCGCCGGGGACCAGCCTTACCTTCCGCGCTGATGAAGCCAGGCTCGAAATCAGCCACATCGAACCACACACAAACAGAAGAGGCCCCCAAGTCTTTGGACCAATGCAGTACAAGAAGGCGGCTATGGGTGAAAGCATAATGATCGCTGCCATCCTCAAGCGGTCCACTCTTAAGGCAATAAAGAGAAAGGCTGGGATCATCAGCGTTCCATCGAGTGAGTTCGCGTGTGGCGCGATAAGGACTCCAGCAACGATAGAAGTGGGCATCGCGAGTTCGAACGGTAGCCTCCGGCAGATAGGCCACATTTGCCAAAAGAGGAAAAGTGCGCCAAGAACAACGAACCACAAAGCGTGGCCCGTCCAGGAGAACGCTCCTTCTATATCCGGCATCATCGACGCACGCGCGCTAAGGTTGCCGTGCGGCATGAAAACGACGTTGAGATACAGCCTTACCCAGTCCGGCTGTACCGCGAAGCTGACGACAAGTAGCGCGGCGCATGCCGAACCGAAACCGAACAGGAGGCGTCGATATCTGGGCTGCAGGAGAACGAGAGGCAAGACTGACAAGAAATGGAATTTGCAGAGCAATAGGCCTAGCGCCATGCCAGCAGGCACTTCTCTCTCTTGCTTCCAGAAGCGAAGAGACAATGCGATGGCTAAGAATAAAAGTGGTGCATCATTGGCAAGCCAGACACCCATGGCGGCTGGTAACGAAGTGCAAACGGCAAGGGACCGATAGCGGCGCGGTACTTCCGGAAGGATAAAGACAGCCCCAATCAGGCAAAGAATCATGAGCGACTTCCAAGCCGCAATCGCCCATGCGTACCTGATTTGGGTGAACGGCTTACTAAACGCCGCTACGAATGGAAGCCTTACATACATGACACCGTAAGAGGTTTCGCCCGCCAAAGCCTGCTGAGTCACAAGATTGGAATTGACATCGTAGAGGTTTGGCGTTCCCAGAAGCTTCGCACCTACTATGAAGCCTGTGAAATCCTCGACTCTGTCCGGGAGAAGAATGCCTCGCCGGAATAGGATCAGCCAGAAGGCAACGGCAAATATGCAGAGGAAGCTGAGTAATGTTTTGGGAACAGACGCACTGCCGTCGATTGCCGTCGAGATACCCAGCCTCGACAGAGCTCTCTTTATGTCCACAACCGTAGTTTCGGACACGCCGTATACTGTGGAACGTTACGCATCGAAACGCTTCTCCCAAATGTTGCCGAGCACGACTATGCAGTTTCCGCACCACCAGCCAGACCCTAACCCCTACGACTGAATAGTTTGGCTTGGCACATGTTCCGTTTGTACGTGTCCACGAACAAAGGATGCGAAAGAAAAAGCCCCGGTCAGCGGCATGGCTGACCGGGGCTTTGCTTTGGACAAACGGGCTTCTATTACTTCTCGCCCTGGATGGTGGCGCCGGCGCCCCAGAGTCCTTGTGCACCCCAAAGTCCTTGAGCACCCCAAAGTCCTTGTGCACCCCAGAGTCCTTGTGCACCCCACAGACCTTGCGCACCCCACAGACCTTGCGCACCCCACAAGCCTTGAGCTCCCCAGAGTCCTTGTGCACCCCAGAGTCCTTGTGCACCCCAGAGTCCTTGTGCGCCCCAGAGTCCTTGCGCGCCCCATAAGCCTTGTGCACCCCAGAGTCCCTGAGCTCCCCAGAGTCCTTGAGCGCCCCACAGACCTTGATTGCCAAACACGGTGGACGGATCGAAAGTGACGGTAACGGCTCCCGTGCTGAAGTCATAGGAAGCGACCGGTGACAAGGCGGTACCTGTGGAAGGAACAGTGTCGATGGCTGCGAGCGCCGCTGCGAGATCCAGATATCCCGCGCCTACGGTGAAGATGTCGTAGTAGGAAGTATATGTCTGGCCGCTGGCCGCGTCGTACACGGAGCTGCTCTGTGGGAAGGTCTTGTAAGCCGTTCCCATCATCAGGATCTTCACCTGGTCGGGAGTAAGATTGGGCCGCGCCTGTATCAAGTCTGCCGCCGCGCCGCTGACGGCCGCCGTCGACATGCTGGTCCCGCTCAGAATAAAGTAGTCGCTCGACGTTTGTGCCGCGGCCGTATTCGTCAGGCCGGTCAGATAATACGAGCTGGAGACGCTATTCGTCGAGCCAAACTCGGTCTCTAAGGTTGCACCCGGCACCATCAAGGACACTACCTGGTTTCCCGCGGCCAGGATATCCGGCTTCACGACGTGATCAATCAAGCTGGGGCCCTTCGAGCTGTAGCTGGCAATCAAGTCATCTGTGCGGTCGGGTGTTCCCATCGCCTTCATGGCGCCTACGGTAATGACGTAGGGGTCATTGCCCGGAGCGTTGATGGTCCCGTATCCGGAAGTCCCGAACGCATAGTCGCGTCCGTCATTTCCGGCCGCCACGACCACCACAATACCTGCTTTCCAAGCAGCTTCGACAGCCTGGCAAAGCGGGTCGACCTGATAGCTCTCGTAAACGGGGCGTCCGAGCGACAGGTTGACGACACGAATGTTGTAGGTGTCTTTCAATTCGATGGCTCTCTCGAGGGCGGCGATCACGGTGCTGTCCGTGCCTGCACCATTCGCGTCGAGTACGCGTAGATTGATCAGATTGACACCCGGAGCGATCCCTTTGAACGTCCGGATACAGTTGGTGCAGGTAGAACCGGTTCCGCTCGCGCCTATGATGCCGGCGACATGTTGTCCGTGACCAAAAAGATCTTGCCCAGAGGCTTGCGAGTTGGGATCGATAAAGTCTTCGTTATGCACGATCCGTGAACCAGCCAGATCGGGAGAAGCATTCATGCCACTGTCAAGAACCGCAACACCGACGCCGCTTCCAACGAATCCTGCGGTCCACGCCGAAGCCGCATTCATGGCGGCAGCCGTGTTATCCAGACGGGCTAGAACCGTGTGATCGAGCGAGATGTGCTGGACCTCGGGATCCTTCGCGAGCTCGCGAACGTTCCGTGCCGACAGTTCGTAGCCGCCCGCCGCAAAAGCACTGAATCTCGAGCGAACCCGTCCGCCTCGCTTCAGTACCTTGTTTTCACTAGCCGCGTCTGGTTTCTTGTTCCACTTGATGATCACTTTGACGCTGCTGTTAGGTTCGAGTCCGTCGAACTCGGACGACAGTTTTCGGTGTTGTGCGTTTGCAGAAAACGCAAGTACCACCGAGCCTAAAAAAAATCCTATTGTTCTTATCATTTAGTCTCTTTCGGAAGGCTAAGGTCGGATGGATGAGTGCTGGATAGCCGAGCTAAGCTTCGCCAAGACCTTATCGGGCTAAATGCCAGGTTTGTGTACCCAAGTCAGGGAAATCTCGTTGACTTTTCAGCGCGCGTATTTTCGGCGAACAGGTTGAGTTTTTAGAGAAAAATGCGCTGTTCGAGGCACCGCGTTTTCAGGCCCCATTTTGTTCTTTTCTTCAGAGCGCGAGTTTGAAAGGATGCACGCCTGCGAGTACGGCAACCGTTCTCGCCAGCGAGTGAGAGCGGTAGCGTGTCTGCTGGCGCTGCTGACGCTTCCTTTCCGACTTTCCGCCAGCCTGAGCACGGCCAAATCGATCAACGAGTTCACGCATGAGAATTGGCAATCCGGGCAAGGACTCCCACAGAACTCCATCACGTCGATCGCGCAAACCAAAGAAGGCTATCTCTGGGTGGGAACCGAGGAGGGTCTGGCGCGATTTGACGGCATGCGCTTTACCGTCTTCGACAAACAGAACTCCAGCCTCAGCAGCCAGGTCATTCGCGCCTTACTGGTCGATCATTGGGGCGATCTTTGGGTAGGTACACAGGGCGCTGGAATTTTCCGAATGAGAGGCGGCACATTCACCTCATTTTCAGGAGGAGAGGGACGGCAGCGGTCCAACGTCACTTCGATCTTCGAGGACAGCAAAGGATCGTTGTGGGTTGGTACCGATGGCGGAGGCCTGCTCTGCCGTAAAGACGGCAAATTCCAAGCCTTCACCACGGCTGACGGACTGCCTGACAACGCGGTGTTCTCTATTGCGGAGGATCAGGGGGAGCAATCTGGATTGGAACGCATCGCGGTCTGAGCCGCTTTTCGCAAGGCAAGTTTCACAACCTGGGAATCAAAGACGGACTAGCCAACGATTTCGTGCGTGCGGTCAAGGTCGACAGCCAGGGAACGGTCTGGGCTGGAACAACCGGCGGGCTCAGCAGGATCGGATCCTCCGGGATCGAGAATTTCACAACCAAAGAGGGCTTGAGCGGAAACGAGGTCTTCTCGCTCCAGACGGACCGAGCCGGCACACTTTGGATTGGAACGGATACCGGCGGCCTGAACCGGCTCGTCAATGGCCGGATCTCCAGTTACCTTGACGAAGGGGGACTGCTTGGAAAGCCTATCTGGTCCATCTTCGAGGATCGGGAGGGGAACCTGTGGGCCGGCATGGCGGGCCGCGGATTGAGCGTTCTTAAACAAGCGGCTTTCAGCAACATCACAGCGAAAGACGGCCTGCCGAGCAATACTGTTCTGCCGGTATTCGAAGACAAGGAAGGTGCGCTCTGGATCGGTACGGACCAGGGCCTGGTCAAACGGGAAAGGGAACGGAGCGTGCTCTTCACCAAGGCGAATGGCCTTCCCGACAACTTCATCTTCTCCATCACGCAAGACCTGAAAGGAAGCATCTGGGTAGGCACCCGGCGCGGCTTGGCGGAGATCAGCGACGGCAAGATTCACAACTTCACATTGAAGGACGGAATACCCAGCGATTTCATCATGGTTACGTATGCCGACCGTGAGGGTAGTGTGTGGGTCGGAACCAGAGCCGGGTTGAGCCGTTTCGATGGTTCTCATTTCACGACATACACCACAAAAAGCGGTCTTTCGAATGATTTCGTTCTCTGTATTCAGGAGGATAAACGGGGTGTGTTGTGGATCGGTACCGCGGGCGGCGGCTTGAACAGTTTCATCAACGGCAAGTTCCACAGCTACACCACGAAGGACGGTCTTTCGAGTGACATTGTCTTCTCGATTAGCGACGATGATGACGACTCGCTGTGGCTCGCTACCAACAATGGCGGCCTGAATCTTCTGCGCAACGGTAAGATCACCAGCTTCGCATCGGTGGCCGGCATGTACTCAGAAAGTGTTTTCACCGCGCTCGACGATAAGCGGGGCCATATCTGGCTGACTTCGAACAAGGGTGTCACGCGTTACAGCAAGGCTCAATTGAACAGCGTCGCGTCCGGACAACTAACCGCACTGTCGCCAGTTCACTACGATGCCAAAGACGGCATGCGAACCCAGGAGTGTAACGGAGGATTTCAGCCGGCCGGGTGGCGAACAAAAAACGGGAAATTGTTGATGCCTACCGCATCCGGCGTCGCCATTGTCGATCCGGGCAAAGTTGACAACACCGCCGTCCGGCCGAATATCGTGCTCGAGCGCGTGTCTGTTGACGGACGGGACTTTCCGGTAGGAAAAGCACTCTCGCTTCCCCCGGCAAAAGGACGGCTTGAATTTCAGTTCACGGCGCCCAGCTTTCTGGTTCCTGAAAAACTGAAATTCCGGTACATGCTGGAGGGTTTCGACAAGGATTGGGTCGAGTCGGGAACCCGTCGAACCGCCTATTACACGAACATTCCGCATGGCGAGTACAGGTTTCTAGTTCAGGTCGGACTCGAGGACAAATGGGGTGCTCAGAACGCAACGCTGCCCATTACTTTGGCCCCTCATTTCTACGAAACGAAGATCTTCTTTGTCGGTGTGGCGTTCGGGATTCTAAGCTTCTGTGCCCTCGCTTACCGGATCCGCATGGAGCAAATTGCCATGCGCGAACAGAAGCTCATCGAAATCGTGGACGAGCGAACCTCCGCCCTACGTGAGAGCGAAGCCAAACTCCGGGAATCGCGAGATGAACTCGATCTGCGGGTCCAGGAGAGAACGCGAGAGCTCACCTTTGCCAACACAGCTCTGGGCGAAGAAATCGACATTCGCCGGCAAGCCGAAGAGCAACTGATACTGGCGAAGGAAGCAGCGGAAGCGGGAAGCCGCGCAAAAAGCGAATTCCTGGCGAACATGAGCCATGAAATCCGAACTCCCATCAACGGGATTCTCGGCATGACCGAAGTAACTCTTGCGACGGAGCTGGATGCCGAACAGCGCGAGTACCTCGAAATCGTGAAATATTCGGCGGACTCGTTGCTCTCGATCATCAACGATATCTTGGATTTCTCGAAGATTGAGGCGCGGAAATTAACGATCGATCACACGCAGTTCGGGATCGGGAACTGTGTTCGTGAGCTCGTCCGATCGCTGCAGATACGAGCCCGCCAGAAGAGCCTGAGCCTGGACTGTGACATTGCGGATTCCGTCCCCGACAAACTGATAGGCGATCCGCTCAGAATCCGCCAGGTATTGCTCAACCTGCTCGATAATGCACTAAAATTCACCAGCACGGGCGGAGTCCTGCTACGGTTGGCGGCAACTGAACCTAAATCCGGCGAAGTGAACCTGCACTTTACCGTGACCGACACCGGTATCGGGATAATTCCGGAGAAGCAGCGGACTATCTTCGAAGCATTTTCGCAGGCCGACTCGTCGTCCACCAGACGTTATGGCGGAACCGGGTTGGGTCTAACCATCTCCTATCAATTGGCGGTGATGATGGGTGGTTCGCTGTGGGTCGAAAGCAAACCGAATGAGGGCAGTACTTTCCACTTCACCGCCCGTCTGGCCGTTAACCCGGATGGGAAGGAAAACGTGGAAGCGTTCCACAGTCTCCAGCAACTTTCGGCCTGACCCCAAACGTATCTTTCTCCCAAGCGTCTCAATCCCTGCGGGGACCTTCGACTTTACCTGAAACGGAAGGTAATCTGTGTTTTATTGGCTATACTCAAGTTGAACCCTGCCTCGCTCTGGATTTCTGATGAACAATCGCTTTAAGTGGACGGTACTGGGCAGCTCCAGCTTTATCGTTTTTCTTCTTCTGCTCGGAGCAAAGAACGGCCGAGCGGTTGCGGCCGACGATGTCTACGGACACCTGAAGGTCTATACCGAGGTTCTCGAACGTATCAAGATGGAGTACGTCGAAGAGCCTGATATGAAAAGCGTTACGCTTGGCGCTATTAACGGGCTTCTGGAATCGGTTGATCCGTTTGCCAGTTACCTCAACGCCGACCAATATCGGCAGTTCGTCAAGAGCGAAGACAGTGCGAAGGCTGGATTAGGACTAGTCCTGGCGAAGCGGTTCGGCTATGTCGCCGTGGTAGACGTGTTGCCTGGTTCGCCGGCCGAGAAGGCAAATATCGGAACGGGTGACCTCATCGAGAGCATCAATAATGTCGCTACCCGCGACATGCCCCTGGCGTATGCGGAACAGCTCCTCCGGGGCGACGCAAATACAAAGGTGGATGTCACGGTGCTTCGGCTTCGGAATCCAGACCCGCAAAAGATGTCCCTCGTACGGACGAATGTTCCATATCCCGAAGTCACCTCTAAGCTGATGCCGGATAGCGTCGGCTACCTTCACGTCACGAGTCTCGCCGCAAATCGCCTCGCCCAGATAAAGAGCAGCCTTGAAGACCTGAGGAAGCAGGGAGCCAAGTATGTCGTTCTTGACCTGCGGCACTGCTCGACTGGCGATCAGGAACGTGGTGTTGCGTTAGCCAATCTGTTCCTGCAAAACGGCGAAATCACTTACCTGCAAGGGCAGAAAATGCCTAAGAAGGATTTTGTCGCCAACGATCACGATTCCGTCTGGACCGGGCCGCTTGTGGTGATCACGAATCGCTCGACTGCCGGTGGCGCTGAGATTGCTGCCGCCGCCCTGATGGATGATAAGCGTGCTCAGGTTGTTGGAGAACGAAGCTTCGGAGACGCCAGTTTACGGAAAACCATCCAGATGGAAGACGGCGGCGCGGTGATCCTGTCGGTCGCCAAGTATTACTCCCCTTCGGGAAAAGCGATCCAGGATACGGGAGTGGTTCCGAGCGTTCAGTTGGCTGAAAACGACAACAGCCCGGAACTCGACCAGGATGGAAATCCGATTCCGGGAAGTGCTCCTAAGACGGTGGAAGACAATCTACTGAAGCAGTCGGTCGAACTGGTGACAGGAAAGACCACCATCGCGCAACTGCTGAATCAGGTGGATGGGCCTATTAACGGTTCTCATCCGATCCTGCAGAAGAGTCCGGGTAAATAGCTGGTTTTTTAGATAGAACGTTATGCCTCTTTACGAATACGAATGTGAAAACTGCGGTGATTTGTTCGAGGTAATCCAGAAGTTCGCAGATGAACCGGTTGCCGTTCATGAGAAGTGCGGCGGCAAAGTGCACCGTATTCTCTCCGCTCCAGCCTTGCAGTTCAAAGGGAGCGGATGGTATGTCAATGATTACGCGAAGGGTGGTAATTCAGCCGGGGGAGGAGCCTCAAAGAAATCGGATTCAGGGTCCGATAATTCGAGTTCGTCCGGCGATTCGTCCAAACCCAGCACCACGCCTGCTTCGACTCCGGCCGAAAAAAGTTCCTAGCTAACGCGAAAGCGCAGACCCTAGGCTCGGGTCAGCCCTGCATTCAGCGATCCCTGGCGGTATCCTTCCGCGTCGATCGTCACGTACAGGAATCCAAGCTCCTTGAAAATCCGGGTAAATGCTGCGGCGTTTTCGAGCGTGAAGGCCTTCGGCATTTCATCCTTCGCGATTTCAAGCCGTACCAGCTCGCCGTGGAAGCGAACCCGGAACTGCCGGAATCCCAGGCTCCGAACAGCCTCCTCACCCTGCTCCACAATTGAGATCGTCCGTGGTGTAACGGCCGTCCCATAGGGAATGCGTGAACTCAGGCAGGCGGAGGCGGGCCGATCCCAGCTCGACAGCCCGGCTTGCCGCGACAGTTCCCGAATTTCGGCCTTACTCAGATTCGCCTCGACCAACGGCGCCTTTACGCTGTGGAGCTTAGCCGCTTTTTGGCCGGGACGGTAGTCGCCCAAGTCATCTTTGTTTACGCCATAAACAATGTGCTCGTAGCCGTGCTCGGCGGCGTACACTTCCAGGCAGGCAAACAGCTCATCTTTACAGTGGAAACAGCGATTTATGTCGTTTTTGACATAGTCGGGGTTATCAAACTCGTGAGTTTCGACGTATTCGTGCCGAAACCCGCATTCCGTCGCGAAATCCTCGGCAAAACGCTTGTGGGAAGCAGGAATGGACGCCGAATCCGCCGTAATGGCGACAGCTCCGGAGCCTAACACCCGGTGACTTGCCCACGCCAGGTAGGCAGAGTCGGTACCGCCGGAATAGGCCACGATTACGCGTCGTAAGGACCGCAAAATGCCGAAAAGCGATTCTTGTTTAGCCGCCAACGCCGCCGGGTCATGAACGATGGGTTGGGCCTGGAGGCTGACAAGGGTGGCCATATTCGAAGTATATAGCCAGTGAGCAGCGGTTACATCGGTAACAGGGTGGAAGGGAAGCGGGCGTGCGGGTCTGTTCCACGTTTATCCGTGACGTTGGGCATGGCGACGACCTTGCACATCTCGCGGAGCCGCGAAGTAGCCCGTTCACCGATGCGGTCCCCCAAGTACCCGACCGACGAGGCGTAGGGAGTGTAGTTCGTGGTCACGATTGTCGGTAGTTGATGATCGTGGCGGAAAGCAATCAGTTGTGTGATCGTGTCCTCGACCCAGTCAGTGACTCGATTGGCACCCAGATCGTCAATGAGCAGGAGGTTAAGCTGCTCAAGTTCCTCGTACTTTGCGGTTCGACTCTCGCCGAACGGCTTGTCGTAGCCGGACCGGATGAGTTCGAGAAGAGCCTGGTAATTGATGAACCGGGCCTCAACGCCGTTCCCCAGAATGCGCCGGAGCGCGGCCACGGCAAGGTGGGTCTTGCCGATACCGTTGCCGCCATGGATCAGAAGGCCCCGCGGATCCGACCTTTGCGGGAAATCACGGGCAAAGCTCGATGCCACCAGCATCGCGGAAGCGAGCGACTTAGAAGCGGTCTCGTCCGCATCGTGGTTTGAGAAATTGTCGAAGCTACACCTGCCGTACTTGGCAGGTATGTTGGCCTGGGGCAGAACCTTTGCGCTCAACCGCTTTTCGAAGCACTCGCAGCGTTTAGCGGAACTGATGCCCTCATTGACCGTGAATACCCACTCGACACCTTTGCACAACGGACAAGTTTCCTCGTTGTTTGATCGTTTTGGCGTTTGTTCGATTGGATTCACGTCTGCCTGCGAGAAGGCCGGGAACGATCCGGCAGAGCTTCAATTCTAGCTCTCTTCGATACCGCTTCCGGAGCCCCGGGAGAAAGCTTTCGCCGCTTCCTCCCGGACTCGTTACTCTGCGTTATTGCAGCGGCAGTTCACCGCTCTTAACGACCTCGCTCTCGGCTTCCGGGATGACGGAGGCTGCGGCGACCTGATCGCTCTCTTCCAAGCGCACCAGGCGAACGCCCTGCGTCGAGCGGCCTGCCTGGCGAATCAGACCGGAATCCAGGCGGATGATCTTACCGTCCTTCGTAATGATCATCAGCTCCGATTTTTCGCTGACGCAGAGAACGGCAACCACCTTGCCGATCTTTGCGGTGGTCTTCATGTTGATGACGCCTTTGCGGCCCCTGCTGGTTAGGCGGTAATCCTCGAGCGACGTACGCTTGCCATAGCCGTTTTCGGAGATGGAAAGGATGAGTCCTTCCTTCTCGACCACTTCGAGACCGATGAGGTAATCGCCATCATCCAGATCCATGGCCCGGACACCACGCGCCTGGCGGCCCATGGCACGGACGTCCTGTTCATTGAACCGGATTGCCATTCCCTCATGAGACCCGAGGAAGATGTAGTTATTCCCGGTCGTGATCGTGGCGCCGAGCAGTTCATCCCCGTCATCCAATCCGAGCGCGATGATGCCGCGCGAAAGAGGATTGTCGAATTCAGTCAATTCGCATTTCTTGATGACGCCTTGGCGGGTCACCATGACGATGAACTTCCCTTCGACAAAATCCTTCACGGGCAGGAAGGCCTTCACATTCTCGTCCGGCTGCAGGCTGATTAAGCCCGAGATGTGTTTGCCCTTTCCGGTCGTGCCGGCGTCCGGGATCTCGTAGATCTTGAGCCAGTAGACGCGGCCTTTGCTCGTGAAAATCAGAAGGTAGGCGTGGGTCGAGGCGATGACGAGATGCTCGACGACGTCTTCTGAGCGCGTGCCCATCCCGATGCGGCCCTTGCCGCCCCGCGTCTGCCGGGCGTAGGTATCGATCGAGGTGCGCTTCAGATAACCGCCGCGAGACACCGTAACGGCGACATCCTCCATCTGAACAAGATCTTCCAGACGGATCTCGCCCGAATCCTCAATGATCTGGGTCCGCCGTTCGTCCCCAAACTCCTTTTGAACTTCGCGGAGTTCTTTGACAACCAAGCTCCTGAGCACCTTCTCCGATCCGAGAATCTCGAGATACTCGCCGATCATGCGCTGAATCTCGGCCAGATCGTCCAGAATCTTCTGCCGCTCCAGCCCGGTTAAGCGCTGCAATTGCAGTTCGAGGATTGCCTTCGCCTGACGGTCTGAGAATTCAAACTGCGCAACCAGCCGCTCGTGCGCTTCCTTGGTGCTTCCGGCCGCGCGGATCAAGCGTAATCACCGCGTCGAGGTTGTCCAGAGCCTTCTGGAATCCGAGCAGGATGTGCTCCCGTTCGCGCGCTTTGCGGAGCAGGTAATCGGTCCGCCGACGAACAACGTCAATGCGATGTTCGATGAACCGCTTGATGACGTCGATCAAGCCGAGCTCGCGCGGTTGACCGTTGACGATCGCGAGCATGATGACGCCGAAGTTGACCTGCATCTGCGTCTGCTTATACAGGTTGTTGAGAACGATCTCGGCTTGCTCGCCGCGCTTCAGCTCGAAAACGATGCGCATGCCGTCGCGATCGCTTTCGTCGCGCGCGTCTGAGATGCCTTCCAGCTTTTTCTCAGAGACAAGGCTGGCTACATGTTCAAGGAGCCGGGCTTTATTTACCTGGAACGGGATCTCGGTGACGATGATCGCTTCCCGGTCCTTCCCGCTCTTTTCGATGGCAGCTTTGGCGCGAAGCTTGAGGCTTCCGCGGCCCCTGAGGTAGTAGTCGGCAATGCCCTGGCGGCCCAGAAGGAAGCCGCCCGTCGGGAAATCGGGCCCCGGCGCCATCTCGAGCACCTTCGCCATGGAGAGATGGGAGTCCTCAATCAGCGCAACCGTGACGTCGATAATTTCGCGCAGGTTATGCGGCGGGATGTTTGTCGCCATGCCCACCGCGATTCCTGAAGAGCCGTTGATAAGCAGGTTCGGCACCCGCGTGGGAAGTACTTCAGGTTCGTGCTCGCTGTCGTCGTAATTCGGCCGGAAATCGACAGTATCTTTGTCGATGTCCTCGAGAAGAGTCCCGGCTATCCGCGCCAGACGGGCTTCGGTGTACCGCATTGCCGCCGGTGGATCGCCGTCGACTGAACCGAAGTTACCTTGCCCATCGATGAGCGGGTAGCGCAGAGAAAACGGCTGCGCCATACGGACCAACGAGTCGTACACAGGCGCGTCGCCGTGCGGGTGGTACTTACCTAAGACTTCGCCCACGATTTTCGCGCACTTTCGCGTGGGGCGATTGTAGTGCAGCCCCATTTCGTGCAGGCCAAAGAGGATCCGGCGATGTACCGGTTTTAAGCCGTCCCTCACATCGGGAAGGGCTCGGCCTACGATCACGCTCATCGCGTAATCGAGATACGAGCGCTTCATCTCGTCTTCGATGTTGATCGGGATCAGGCGCGTATTGTCGCCCGGCGGGAACAGACTTCCCGGCGGCACTTCTTGATCTGCCAAAGTAACTCCTAGGGCGGGTAAGGGGTTGCAACTCGTTGCAAATGAAAAGGCTTACCTGCGATGCGTTGTTCCTCTATTTTAGCAAGTAACGGTAGAAGAACGGGCCGACTTAGCTCGGATAAATCCTAGGCCTGTAAATCGTTAGCTACACTGGAGTAATACCGGAACCAATGCTTTCGATTGTCATCCCCATTCACAATGAGGAGCCGGCAATACTCCCCCTCTACGACCGTTTGACCGCGGTCCTTGAGGCGATCCATCGTCCTTACGAGATTCTTTTCGTGGACGATGCTTCGACAGACCGGAGTTTTGACCTGCTGGCGAACCTTGTCGAGACAGATCACCATCTGAAAGTGCTGCGCCTGCGCCGGAATTTCGGACAGACGGCGGCGTTGGCAGCGGGTTTTGACGAGGCGCAGGGCGAGGTTATTATCTCGCTCGACGGCGATCTTCAGCATGATCCCGAGGACATTCCGCTCCTGCTCGAGAAGATCGATGCCGGCTGGGATATCGCGAGCGGGTGGCGCAAGAACCGAGTCGATAATGCAGTCACGCGCAAGATTCCATCGCGCATCGCGAATTGGCTGATGAAGAGGACGTCGGGCGTGGATCTCCACGATTTCGGCACGACCTTCAAAGCGTATCGATCGGAAGTTCTGAAAGACGTAAACCTGTACGGCGAACTCCACCGCTTCATTCCGGCACTCGCCAGTTTCTACGGGGCACGCGTTATCGAAGTTCCGATCAAGAACATCGAGCGTCCGAATGGTGCGTCGCACTATGGCTTGGGCCGCACCTTCCGGGTGTTCTTTGACATCATCACCATCGGCTTTCTCCTGCGTTACCTCACTCGTCCCATGCACTTTTTCGGGAAATGGGGCATGGCCGGAATCGGCCTTGGCAGCGTCATCCTTTTCGGCATCCTGCTTAAGAAGATCTGGGGACACGACATCATTGCGGAGCATGGACCTTTGCTTATCGCGGGTGCAATGCTTTGGTTCGCCGGTCTTATGCTTTTCTCTGTCGGCTTAATCGGCGAAGTACTTATGCGCACGTATTTCGAGAGCCAGGGGCGGCGGATCTACGCGGTTCGGGAGATTCGCTCCAGACGGGAACAGTTGGTTGATGGCAATCGTTAGCGAATTCGACGGCTTTATCTTCGATTACGGTGGTGTTCTGGTCTTTCATCAGACCGACGAAGATCAGGCCGCGATGGCGAACATTGCAAAGATCCCTCGCGAACAGTTCACTGAGCTGTATTGGGCGGAGCGGATCGAGTATGACAAAGGTTCCGTCTCCGGAGTCGAGTATTGGGAGCAAATCGCCCGGACGGCTGGCGTCAAGTTGAACGCGAGTCAGATCCAGGACCTGACTGATCGGGACACGGAAAGCTGGATGAATTACGACGCCGTGATGTGGGACTGGATCGCGGAGTTGCGGAGAGCCGGGAAGCGAGTGGCCATGTTGTCAAACATGCCGGCGGACCTTGGCTTAGCCTTACGCTCGCGAACCGACCGGCTATCTGTCTTCGACCAGGTGACCCTTTCCTTCGACGTGGGCGCCGTGAAGCCGGACGCAGTTATCTACGAGCAGTGCCTCGAGGGCATTGGAACGGCTCCGGAGCGTACGTTGTTCCTGGATGACCGTATTGCGAACGTGCAGGGCGCCGAAGTTCTCGGGATGCGCGCCATTCAGTTCGTCGATCGCGACGACGTGCTTCTCAAAGTTCGAGGCGAGTAAGCGGGGCGCGAGGCCTACTTCGGCGGATAATCGATAACCATTCTCGTCTACGACGCGATGCGTTGCACGGCGCGGCACCAGTAGTTCTCAAACAAGCCGGACATCGCTTCAGCAAAGCCCTTATGTTCGAATACGACCGATGTCCAGGACGGCTTCGTTTGTACGGGATCAGGCAATGCAATCAGTCCGGAATTCACGTCGAATAAAGCGAGCTTCAAAGGAAGGTTGTCCAGAAAGCGGACTTCCACCCCGAAATCACTCTGGTCGGCGAGCTGGGCGCGTTGCTCCCGGTCAGTGAGGGCGCTATCCACGAGGAGCCTGCAATGGACTCCGCGCCCGGCTGCATCTTCTAATAACCGCTCATCAAGCGCATTGACGGCAAATGGTGGCTGAATAAATTCGTCGTAAGTGGAAGCGACAGCCTTCAACATCCTGCGATAGTGAATACCGGTTTGAGTCGGGTCACTGACGAGACTTAAAAAGTCGAGCGCGCCTTTGCCGGTCTGGCCCTGATTGTAGGCCTGCTGTAAGTCGTCCACAAGGCCGCTTGCCAGGCGAGACTGCTCAGTGAGCTCATTCTGCAGCATCCTGCTTCGCCGTGCCAGAAACCCGGGAATCGACAATGCAGGATCGACAGCCGAAAAGAGCTTTGTCTTCTCCTGGACCACCTGCGCGAAACCCTTCTCGACAAGGCTGTCGAGGACCTCATAAATCTTCTGCCGCGGGACGTGGGCTCGAGCTGCGAGCTCCAAAGCCTTGAATCGAGGATGCCCCATCAACACCAGGTACGAGCGTGCCTCATAAGCGTTCAAACCGACTTGCTGAAGCTCGCGCCAGTGCAGCGGATAATCGGCCGAATTGAGTTCCCGCTCTTTCACGACCCCGAGAACATATCACACTTGCGCACACGCGAGAGCGGGTTACAGTCTGGCTCCCGAAATACACTGCTAGACTTGTGACTGAAACCTACCCCACCCTTCAATGTCTAATTCCGAGTTGCCGCGGACGCTTGGCGAACTCCGCACCAGCAGCTTGTTCCATCAGTTTCGCCTCGATCGAACTCTGAAAGAAGAACTCCGATCGAATCTGCTGGAGAAATTGGAAAGTGGCGAGACGCTCTTTCCCGGTGTGGTCGGTTACGACGACACCGTTATCCCTCAAGTCGTGAATGCCATTCTTTCACGGCACAATTTCATTCTTCTGGGTCTGCGAGGACAGGCCAAGACGCGTCTGGCTCGCATGCTGACCAGCCTTCTTGATCCGCATATGCCCTATATAGCGGGATGCGAGATACGAGATCATCCTTTGCGCCCGCTGTGTCAAAGATGCCGCGAGAAGGTAGCGACTCTCGGCGATGAAACACCGCTCGCATGGCTTGACCGCGAGACGCGCTATGTCGAGAAGCTGGCGACGCCCGACGTAACGATCGCTGACATGATCGGCGACATCGATCCTATAAAAGCAGCGCGGGCGGGCCAGGACATCGCAAGCGAATTGACGATTCACTACGGCCTGCTGCCGCGTGCAAACCGGGGATTGTTTATTGTCAATGAACTGCCCGATCTTGCCGGAAAGGTTCAGGTTGGACTCTTCAATGTTATGCAGGAAGGCGATATCCAGATCAAGGGATATCCTGTCCGCCTCCCGCTCGATGTGATGCTGGTTTTCACCGCGAACCCGGAGGATTACACGGCTCGGGGCAAGATCATCACGCCCTTGAAAGATCGCATCGGAAGCGAAATTCGAACGCACTATCCCTTGTCGGTCGAGCAGGGAATCGACATTACAACGCAAGAAGCCTGGACAGCAAGACGGTCGCCCGTTTCGGTTGAGGTTCCTCCCTATATCCGGGAGGTTGTCGAGCAGATTGCTTTCCTGGCGCGAGAAGACAAACGTGTTGACAAACGTTCGGGCGTATCTCAGCGGTTACCCATCTCAGTTCTCGAGAACGTTGTTTCGAACGCCGAACGGCGGGCTTTGCGAGCCAAAGAGTCTGAGGCAGTTCCGCGGATTCTGGACCTTTACGCTGCTTTGACTTCGATCACGGGAAAGCTGGAGCTTGAATACGAAGGCGAACTCAAAGGCGGCGATGCCATTGGCCGCGAGCTCATTCGAAGTGCTGTGGGGAAGGTCTTCTCTTCGTACTTTGAAGGCGTGAATTTTCGCCAGATCGTGCAGTGGTTTGAACTCGGCGGAGCGCTGAAACTCGACGAAGCTATGCCGTCGGCAGAACTGCTGCGTCAGTTGTCGCAGATTCAGGATCTTCTCGAAGCGACGGGCAAACTTGGCCTGGGCGTGAGTGAGAGCGATGCGCTGCGAGCGGCTGCGGGCGAGTTCATCCTCGAAGGATTGTATTCACACCGTCGCATCAGCAGGAATGAAGAACTGGAGTATGTTGCCGGCGACCGTAGCTCTCGCGAAGAGCGATCGCGAGACGAGCGCGAAGAGTCCGGAAGGCGGGGTTTCGATGCCCGTCGCGGCGGCGGCAATGCTGGAGGCGGCCGGCGGAATCTGAACTGAGGCGAGGAAGCTTATGAGAAAGGTCTCGTACAGCAAGTTCTCCGAAGAAGATCTCGGCATCGAGATGGAAGATCTTCTTCGTGCCCTCTCGGATTACCTGCTCCAAAGCGGGTTTCAGGATCCTTACTTTCAGGCGACTGAGTTCGATCAACACACTCTCGAAGAGCTGAAGCGAGCCATTGAGCAAGCACTCGAAAGCGGTGAGTTGTTCGATCCCGACCAATTGGAAGCAATGCGGGAGCGCCTGAGCCAGATGTCGGAGGAGCGGCGCGAGCAACTGGTAAACCGGCTGGTCGAGAAGCTCGAAGAAGCGGGACTGATCAGCAAGGAGGGTCAGGCTCAGGATGAGCCATCAGGCGGAGGCAAGGACGGTCCGGAAGGTGAAGTTCGGTTCGAAGTTACGGACAAGGCCGTCGATTTCCTTGGTTTCAAAACTCTGAAGGACCTTCTCGGCTCACTCGGTAAGTCGAGCTTTGGCGCGCATGATACTCGCGATCTGGCAACCGGAGTCGATGTAAGCGGCGGCGCCAAGCAATATGAGTTCGGGGACACTCTGAATCTCGACATCAGCCAGACACTTTTCTCCGCGCTACAGCGCGAAGGGCTCTCGCTGCCGCTAAATCTTGAGTACTCCGATCTTCACGTCCATCAATCGGAATATCAGAGCTCGTGCGCGACCGTGCTGATGCTCGATTGCAGCCACAGCATGATTCTCTACGGGGAGGATCGATTCACGCCTGCGAAGAGAGTTGCGCTTGCGCTTGCTCACTTGATTCGAACGCAGTATCCGGGCGATAGTCTTCGCTGCGTGCTCTTTCACGACTCAGCCGAGGAGATGCGAGTCTCAGATCTTGCCAGGGTCCAGGTGGGACCGTACTACACGAACACGCGAGCGGGCCTGATTCTGGCTCAAAGTTTGCTCGCTCAGGAACGCAAGGACATGAAGCAGATCGTCATGATCACGGACGGTAAGCCATCTGCCTTGACTCTTGAAGACGGAAGAATTTATAAGAACGCTTTCGGCTTGGATCCCCTCGTCATCAGTCAAACCCTGGAAGAGGTGGGACGATGCAAGCGGCAGGGGATTCTGATCAACACGTTCATGCTGGCCAGCGACTACGGCCTTATTCAGTTCGTCCAGAAAGTAACTCAGATGTGTTCAGGCAAAGCGTATTTCACTACGCCGTACACTCTGGGTAATTACTTACTCGATGGACTACATGAACCGGAAGACGCGCACAATCCATTAAAAGGGAGAGAGCCGCATTTGCCCGCTCTCTCCCGCAAACTCCTGCAAGCTGCTGAAGTTAGTTAGAAACTGATTCCGAGCAGGATGTCGCCCTGATCCAAATTGGTGCGCAGGCCGCCGTTGTTGCTGGCAAATGCTTGGTTAGCCCACCGGGTGTAACGTGCCTCGGGTGTAAGTTCGAAGGGTCCCTTCTTGAAGGTGATTCCAAATCCGGCCACTCCACCGACGGAGTTGCGATTGTGTAGATCACCCGCGTTATCGGAAATGATGCCCTGGAAGTTGCCGGGAATGAATGCCGTTTGCGTGATTGTCGAGATGTGCCGAAGCGTCGCACCGAAGTCGATGAAGGGCCGGAAGTGACCCATGGCGACGTTGTATTTGAATACACCTGGGACTTCCCACCAGTTCAGTGACGTCGGCAGATAGGCTGTTCCAGCGGCCAACCGGATCGAATTGTCGTAACCACCTCTTTTGTAGAGAGCGTCGACCTCGAACCGGAGATGGAGCGGCATGTGGAACTCGGCGCTGGCGCCCAGAATATAGCGCGGTGTATGGCTTGAATAATTAGATCCTGGAATTCCAGTCGAGCTTGAAGACCCCGCAGACAATCCTCCAGTGTTGGAGGTACTGAACATGTCCGTTACCGGAATTCCAACCTTAAGCCCTAAGGTAACGGGCATGTGCTCGGAAGTCTGTCCAAGTGCCAGTCCTGCGGTCATTAGACCCAATGCAACTAAATACGATTTTTTATTTATGCTCATTTGCTCTTTGCGTAAACCAACCTTATGCATCTGAGATGATTCAATTTCCGCGTTGGTTTCCGATTAAGAGCGTGAAAAGAGCTAGTAAAAACGGCCTAGAATGCATTACTTAGGATAGGAAGATGTACTACTTAGGCCGGGAATAAGTGCAGGTAATAGATGATATAAAATCTTAGTAAGCTCTTCTAATTAGGCCAAGCCCTATAAATTGCGTAAATCACCGGAAGAGCAAACATGCTGCTGTCCAGCCTGTCCAGGAAACCTCCATGTCCGGGGAGAAGGTTCCCGCTGTCCTTGAGTCCAGCGCCTCTTTTCATTGAGGATTCGGCGAGATCCCCGAGTTGGCCAGCAACATTCCCCGCTACCGACAGAGTGCATACAAACAACAGGGAGACGCTGGGCATGCAAGTTACATAGGTGGTGGAGAGCCTGGGTATAACTTCATATAGGTAGACAATCCCGAACAACAACGATCCGGCTACGGACGCCACCGCTCCCTCCCAGCTTTTGCCAGGACTGATACGAGGTGCAAGCTTGTGCTTTCCAAACCTACGGCCCGCGTAATAGGCGGCGGAGTCTCCTACCCAATTCAACGCAAGAGCGAAAAACAACAGGTGAGGGCTGACGTCGCGCAACTGAGCAGCAAAGTGCCAGGGAGCAAATGCATAGACAGCGCCCATGAACAATGCGGCCGCTGCCGGCAGGATATGCCGAAGGTCGGGAAGCCGGAGATACAACGCCAACTGCAGGAGCAGCAGTAAAGCGCAGCCGAGAAATGCCTGCCGCGGGAAGACGACGATGCAGAGCCCGATGAGAAATCCGACCAGGCCGGGACGTTCAATGCCATGCGCCACTGCGATGTTCCCGAACTCCCAGTAACACATACAGCCGAATGCCAGAGCCGCAGCGACGAAGACAGGTGAGGGTGTAAGCCAGATCAGGTACAGCGCAAGGATAATGAGCGCCAAGGCTGTCAGGAGGCGAACCATAGTGGCTGAACCGGACTTATCTCACTACGCGAGCGGCAATGGGAACAGCTCTTCGTCGAGGGACAGGCCGGGACCTTCGGGAGGAACTACACCGGTTCGCGTCAGACCGCCGAACCGCCTTTCGCGATTCTGGTAATCGAAGATCGCTTCGAGTAGATTCGTTCTGGTGAAATCAGGCCACAGAGTATCCGTTACGTAAAGCTCCGAGTAGGCAATCTGCCACAGGAGGAAGTTGCTGACTCGCATTTCTCCGGACGTTCGGATCAGCAGGTCAGGATCCTTCAAGCCAGCGGTATAGAGATGGGAGGAGATGGCTTCTTCCGTAATCTCGAGTGAATTGAGATTACCTTCGAGCCTTGCATTCTCGAGAATCGAATTTACCGCATCGATGAGCTCGGTTCTGCCGCCGTAATTGATGGCCAGGTTCAAGCGCATACCGCGGTTCACAGCGGTTCTCTTCATCACGCTCTCGAGTTCAGCCTGGATCGAATCGGGGAGAGACTCCAGCCTGCCGATGGCCACGAGCTGAATTTCGTTCTCCATCAGAGTAACGAGCTCGCGCCGTAGATATACGACGAGTAAACGCCATAGACCATCGATCTCATGGCGGGGACGCTTCCAGTTCTCAACTGAGAAAGCGTACAGGGTAAGGGCTTCGAGACCAAGTTGAGCACAGGTCTCCACCGTAGTGCGGACCGCACTTACTCCGGCTTTATGCCCGATGATTCGTGGGAGATTGCGTTGCTTCGCCCAGCGGCCGTTGCCGTCCATGATGATGGCCACGTGCGCGGGGAGGCGCTTCGGATCGAGTTGAGTGGCAATTCGCCAGTCGCGCTCACCAGGCTTCAGTGACTGAAGCAGTTCCTTCATCTTTAATCAAACCCCATACTAGATTACGAAACGAGTTGACCCGCTTACCATCATCTTCTGGGCAAAACCCCAGGGGTCAGGCTGAGGCGGGCAACAAGCGGAATGAGATAGCCCGCGGCGCTCAGGAAGCTGCCCAAGGGCAGAGCATAGTTCCACGCTTCTTTGCGACGGACCAGAACTTGAAAGATGCCGAAGAGGGCGCCCGCGACTGTGCCCAGGGTCAAGGCGGATAACGCGTTTTCGGGTCCCAGAAAGACACCAAGAAGCAGAAGCAACTTGACGTCACCAAACCCCAAGCCCTCTCGCTTTCTCACCTTTTCGTAGAGGAACCCAAGGAGCCAGATAGGCAAGGCGGCTAGTAAACCTCCCAGGATGGAGTTGAAGAGTGATTCGATCCTCCATCCCCGGTTGCTAAGGAGAAACTCTCCCGCGATCCCCGGTACGCCAACCACAAAGGCTAAGATAAGGCCAACCACCGATCCCCCAAGCGTGAACTCGTCCGGCAAAATCCGCTCGTACCAATCCGTCCAAAACAGAACAATGAGCAGACACTCATAGACGATCCATTTCGCAGCGGCAAGAGAGATCCCATACCTGGAAACAACGGCAACGAAGGTGACAGCCGTAACCAGCTCAACAAAAACGTAAGATGTGCCAATCGGGTTCCGGCAATGCCGGCAGCGACCCCGAAGCTTCAGAAAGCTCAACACGGGGATGTTGTCGTACCAAGCGACAGGAGCGTCGCAGGATGGACAAAACGAGCGCGGATGGACGACCGAGAGGTCACGGGGAACGCGGTAAATGCAGACGTTCAAGAAACTGCCTACCGCCAACCCGAACAAGGCTGCAAGCGAGAGGAGAAATACCGGCGGAAGGTCAGCCAAGCGCCCTCTCGTAGACGCGAAGAGTATCCGCGACCATTCGTTCGGTGCTGAACCGCTCGGCAACTCTGGCGATTCCACCCTCTCGAAGCCGAAGCGCCAATTCGCGATTACTTAAGAGTGTACGGATCGCTTGCGCAATCTTCCCGGCGTCGTTCGGGACGTACAACCCCGAAGAACCGTCAATGAAAACTTCCGCAAGACCTTCGACCCGGCTCGCAATCACCGGCACACCCATGCTCATGGCGAGGAGAGCCGCTGATCCGAGGCCCTCCGAACGGGAGAGATACACAAAAGCGGAGGCGCGGCGCAGTGCGGCAGGAAGATCTCTGCTGAATTCAAGCTCGATGCCGGCCAGCGCGGCCGCCTCCGCGAGGAGCGTGCCCATCTTCCCCGGATCCGCGGATTGCAAGCCTACGACCGGGTAGCTTGGGTCCCAGCCTTCTGCGACTGGTCCCGGCGCTACTCCGTCGTAAACGACCGTGATTTTCGCCGCGGGAACGGATGCCTTTCGAAGTTCACCCGCAACATACTCGGACACGGCCAGGTACGCCGCAGCGCGACGGTATTTCCAACGCGACAATAGTGTCCGCTTCACCGGGAAAGCTACTCGGCGGGAAACCACAAATCGTCTTGCCGACGCAAGGGCCGCGAGCGTATGCCCCTTGGCATCATGCGCATGGACAACCGCCGACGCTTGTGACCATTTCCAGACGTTATGGAGTGAAGCGGGTGCCACCAGATAGCCGGCCGCCTCCGCGGCTTTCCACAAGGGGGCACCTTTTCTGGCCAACAAAACCGGGTCGTGTCCTTTCTCGCGCAGACCGTTCAGCAAAAGCAGCACCTGGTACTGACCGCCGCGCATTTCCCCTCCCGTGTCGATGTGGAGAATCCGCACCTACGGTTTTCGGCCCGGGCTCATATGCCGGGCTTTGGAATACTTCACAAAATTGTAAAAGGCCGCCATGTAAGCAATGATCAGGCCTTCCGTACCGTCCAGGAACCCGAGCCGGAGTACGTAGGTGCGGAAAAAAGTCCACAAAGGGTCAAGGGAAAGGCGTGCGAAGCTTGGCTGCCTGCCAAGAGAGACGATCTCCTGGGCTGCGAGCGTAGTGTAACGATCCATGGATCGCAGGTGTTCCGAAAGCGAATTGCAGGTGAAGTGCAACAGGTTTGATCGGAGATGGCCTACATGCCCTTCCACTTTTACCGATTCATGGACAAAAGTCCCCACCCATTTCGCCTTTCGTCCGGTCGAAAAGCCTTACTTTTCGGTCCGGATGCCAACCGCAGTGAAGGATCCAGCGTCCCAGATACTGCGCCAATCTGGGAACCGTATAGCCGTCGAACTTGGGCCCGGACTTCTTGATTTGCCAGATCTCCGCTTCGAGGGCTTCGCTTAAGCTCTCGTCGGCATCAAGCGAGAGAATCCAGTCGTGGCTTGCCAGTTCGGCCGCGATATTCTTTTGCGCCGCGTAGCCGTTCCACGAAGCCTCGACCACACGCGCCCCCAGCTTGGTTGCGATCTCGACGGTTCGGTCATTCGACCCGCTATCGAGGACTAAAATCTCATCGCAACAACGGAGGCTCTCAATCACGCGGGCTATGTTGCGCTCTTCGTTGAACGTAATGATGGTGGCCGAAATCTTCATAGCTCCGCGTTAATCACCCGACTCGAACTGGGATGGGAGAAAACGACAGAACAAACAGAATAAGTCCAAGAGAAGCAATCAACCGGCGCCGCGTTCCGAGCGGCTGCGCGTCAAAGATAAGCGGGTGCCTGCGGAAGAAGAACATGGCCACAGCCCAAACCCACCAGGGCCAGTAGAACAGCCCGCCCACCGCCAGGGTGACGACGACGCCCCAGGAAAAAAGCGCGTGAACTTCCTTTCCAAAGACCGCGTAGACGATGTGCCCGCCATCCAGTTGACCCACGGGCAGCAGATTGATGGCGGTTGCCAGCAATCCCGCCCAGGCAGCCATCGCCACAGGATGCAAGCAGATATCCGAAGGGTGAACACCGGGGAAGCGGACCGCTTCGAATAACCGGAGGAGCCATGGAGTCCCAAACACAAAGGAGGCAGTGGCCTGTCCGCCCGGGCAAGTGTGCGAGAGTCCCACTCCCGCCACGAGGAAGGGCAAAGCGATGGCAAAACCCGCGATCGGTCCTGAGATCCCGATATCGAAGAGACTGCGCGTCCGATAAATGGGCGATTTCACCCAGATGAAGGCCCCGATTGTCCCCAGCAGGGTCGGCGAAGGGGCGAAGAACGGAAGCGTAGCAGAGACTCCCCAGCGCTTACAGGTAATGTAGTGCCCCAGTTCGTGGGCGAGCAGAATCAGAATCAGCGGAATGGAGTACGCACAGCCGGCCAGCAAGCGAGCGTCACCGTGGAACAAGAGCCGGTAGCCGGAGATGACAAATTCATCGTTCAGGCCGGATCCCTGCCAAAAGCTCCGATGGAGCGCATACCCGAATACGGTCGTTGAAAGAAGAGTGAGGCAGAGCAGCCCAATGTGTAGCCACCACCGCGGGCGTTTTTGATTTTCCTGCGGGACCGGCTGCTCCCAATCCCGTACAGGTGAGTTTCTTCCGGCGCTCGAGACCAAAAGCTGTATCCGGTCGGCGAGGCCCGGCTTAGCCATCACTTCTACTGCAAGGTCTGCAGCTCTTTTCCAGGCTTGAACCGCACCGCTTTTCCGGGCGGGATGGCGACTTCGGCACCCGTCCGGGGATTCCTGCCGATCCCCGTTTTCCTGGGCCGTACGTTGAAAATCCCAAATCCACGCAGTTCGATTCGATCTCCATTCTTAAGGGCCTTCTTCATTGTCTCGAACACCGTCTCGACGGCCATTTCTGCCTTCGTCTTCGTGATTCCGGTACGGCCAACCACCTCGTTGATGATGTCTAACTTAATCACAAAGCCTCCGTGTTTCGAGCTCAGGCAGGCTACCTGCAGGAGCAAGGTCAATGATAAGAAAGCGCTTAGCCGTCTGTCAATGCGCTGGCCTACTCCTTCTAATTCGCGCCGTTTTTTGCCGACATTCGGAGTTTTAGGACGTAGATATTACCTGAAATTGAGGATAGATGACACCGATTCAGGCGTCTTCCTTTTCCAGAACAATTACTTATAGCTTTGGCGCATCAAATGCAGGAGGAGTTAGCAGTAACAATGGTCACTTTGGTATGAGGGAGCTCCGGATACTCGTCATCGAAGATTCTCCGAGTGATGTAAGACTCATTCGTGAGGCGCTGAAAGACACGCCAGTTCCGGTGCGGCTCTCGGTAGCGCGGGACGGAGTAGAGGGTTTAGATTACCTGCACGCGTCAGAGTACGACTCTTTAGAACGCCCCGATCTGGTGTTGCTGGACCTGAATCTTCCCAAGAAAAATGGATGTGAAGTTCTTGCGGAGATGAAATCGGATCCTGCGCTCAAGCAGATTCCCGTCCTGGTGATGACCAGTTCCAAGGCTGACGACGATATCTCTCGAGCCTACTCCCTGAATGCAAACTGCTACATAGCCAAGCCTGGCAATCTGAACGAATACATCGATGTGGTTCGTGCGATTGAGGGCTTCTGGTTTATGACGGCTACGTTACCGCATCCAGCCGTACGGCGGCCGCAGACGATGACGGCGACCGCTGGTACGGGTGGCAGTTACTAGCTAACGTTCAAGGGCGCTAGCTGGCCGTTTTCGCTGCTTTCAGAGCAGCTTCATAATCCGGGTGCTCGCCCACCGCTTTCACGTACTCAACGTGGCGCAATACGTTGCTTCCGTCGACCACGAAAATCGCCCGGCTCTCAATCCGAACATCCGGGATCAGTGTTCCGTAGTTCTCCCCAAATGAGCCGGACCTGTGATCGGACAACATAGTAACCTTGTTGATCCCGAAGTTTCCACACCAGCGTTTTTGAGCGAAGGGAAGATCCATGCTGATGGTGTAGATCTTGACCTCGTTCAGCTTGTCGGCTTCTTCCTCGAACCGCTTTGTTTGCGCATCGCAGACGGGCGTGTCTAACGAAGGCACAACACTGAAAATCCGCATGCCGCTACCAGTGCCGGCGAGATCGACGGCTTGGAGCGTGCTGTCCACAACACTGAAATTTGGCGCTTTATCGCCAACCTTTAACTCTGGGCCCACAAGACTTACTTCTTTTCCCTGCAATATAGTGCTTCGGGCCGTTTGTTTAGCGTCTGCCATCTGGCACAGTTTACCAAGGAACGCGCTTACTCGAATTACCCGAGCTCTTCCGGCAGCTCGCACGTGAGATTCTTACAGCGGTACAGCGTTGCCGCTCCTTTCCGGTCCAGACTGCTCAAGGCGGGAGCCAGTTCTGCCAATGCTTTGGATCCGGTGTCGGTGATGACGAGAACTGCGCTGTATGGCTGATATTCGATCCGCTTGCTGCGGGCAGCTTCCGCAACGGCGGGGTCATTCAAGCCGCCGTCCTGGCATCGGATCACGATCTGTTCCGGTGGTCTCAAGTATCTGCCGAGAGATGCTAAGAGTTGCGGGGCCATGGTGGGCTGCGCCTGAACTTTAGAACCGAAAGATAGCAGCGCTCGCTCGGCACGCCGGTATAAATCATCCCGTCCCGTCCAATGCGAGAGCCTGAGCAGCACGTCGACAGCGACTGAGTTGGCTGAGGGCTCCGCGCCATCGTAATCGTCTTTCATACGCAGCAAGATGTCCTCGGAGCCTTCTCGCGTACTGAAAAAACCGCCTTGCATCGTATCTTCGAACGCGCTGAGGCCCTCGGTCGCGAGTTGTAGCGCCAAGCTGAGGTACCGAGCTTCCCCGGTCGCCTCAAACATGTCGAGGAGTGCCGCCGCAAAGAACGCGTAGTCGTCGGCGAATCCGGGAATTGCAGCCTCGCCCTCGCAGTAGCGCCGGAGAAGCGTACCGGATTGCTTGTCGAACATCCTTGTTATCAGAAAGTCGAGCGCTTTGCGTCCAGACTCCAAATACTCCGGCTTGCCGAGAACGCCGGCGGTCTTTATGAACGCTGAGATCATGAGCGCGTTCCAGGAGGTCAAGACCTTGTTATCGAGATGAGGCCGCGGCCGCCTTTCGCGCCGGTGGAACAGCTTTTCGCTTGCAGGCTGCCACGGATCCTCGGGTGACTCGGCTGAATTTCGATCGTCATTTGGGGGCGGCAACTCTGTGTAAAGGATGTTGAAGCCTCCGAATTCTCCGTGCGGATCATTCTCCACATTGCCGCCCGCCTGCACTCCGTAATGTTGCGAGAAACTTTCGGCATCGGTTCCGAGAAGCTCGTCGATTTCGGTTTTGCGCCAGACGTAGAAGGCGCCCTCCCGATGCGCATTCGGGTCCTCGGGATCAGTACTATCGGCGTCTTCGCCCGAGTAGAAGCCGCCTTCAGGGTCGGTCAGATCCCGGAGGACGTAGTGAAGGATCCGCTCCGCCGTGCCGGCGAATGCTGGTTTTCGCGTGATCTGAAAGGCTTCGAGATAAGCCATGGCGAGTTGAGCCTGGTCGTACAGCATCTTCTCGAAATGGGGAACGAACCATCTCTCGTCGACCGAGTAGCGATGGAAACCTCCACCGAGGTGATCATGCATCCCGCCGGCAGCCATTCCTTCCAGCGTCCTCGTGACCATCTCGACAGCTTCTTCGCTCTTTTCTTCGTGGCCATAGCGGAGCAGGTAGAGCAGAGCGGCAGGCCTCGGGAATTTCGGTGCGTCCCCGAATCCGCCCCAGTGGGGATCGAATGCCCGACGGAAATGCCAATAAGCAGACTCGAACAATTTCTTGTCAAGCGTCTGAGCTGATGTTTTGCCGGCTGCAATAGACCGGAGTTGTTCTGTAACGTTGCTGCTTGAGCTTTCAACACTCCCACGCTCTTCGCGCCAGACCCGAGCAAGATGAGCCAGCAGGTCTCGAAAACCCGGACGGCCATACCGGCCATCTGGGGGAAAGTAGGTGCCGCCAAAAAACGGTTTTAAGTCGGGAGTCAGCCACACGGACATCGGCCAGCCGCCGCTCCCGGTGGTCGCCTGGACAAACAGCATATAGATGCGATCCACATCGGGCCGTTCTTCGCGATCCACCTTAACGGGTACGAAGTAGCGGTTCAGGATTTCGGCAGTGTTGGCGTCCTCGAATGATTCGTGCGCCATGACATGACACCAGTGGCAAGTCGAGTAACCAATGGATAGAAAGATGGGCTTGTCTTCGCGCCGGGATGCTTCGAAAGCCGCAGGGCCCCAGGGCAGCCATTGCACAGGGTTGTGCGCATGCTGTCGTAAGTACGGGCTCTTCTCGTCAATGAGCGCGTTTGTGTACACCTCCTACTATGGCAATCGCCGGCAGGGAAGTTTCGCGAGCTAGGAGGATCGTTGCCGATGATACGCAACCAGGTCGAGGGAGGGCGGAGGATGACCCATGGCGCGCAAGAAACCCGATACTTGACCGCGATGATGAGTGGAGTGATTCACAACGTGAGACAGCAGCACCCACAGCGAGTGCGTCCACTCTTGCCCTTTCAAGTCTTTGTAGGTAAGCCTCTCGCTTCCGTCGCTTACACCGGCAAGATACTGCCGCCAGTCTTCATGCAAAGCGGGCCAGTGCTGCCGCAGGTAGTCGAGCCCATAGGCACCCTTTTCTGGGCGTGAGGGCGGAGGAAGCTGCTTGAAGCGGTTGAGCCAGATCGTTTCCGACCAGAACAGATGAGCCAGGGTCTCGAGCACGCTGCCGTCTGCTGTCTTGAAGTCGCGCGTCAACTCTTCCGGTGAGAGTTGTTCGGCGGCATCGAGCAGTCTGGCAGTGGCCCAGACGTTGTAATCCCAATGCTGTTGTAGTAATTCGGGCGCGATGGACACGTGCGGTCAGATCTGTGAATACGAAGTGGGCGTAAGAATCAGGTTAGTCACGTTCGAGACCGTAGCTTCGTAATTGAATTCAGGGGAGGCGGCTAGTTTCTTCCATTCCGGGCTTGAGAAGAAGGCGTCCCACTTGGCATTGAGCTCACCCAGATCGGGATAGCTCAGCAGGTATGTCAGGTTCGGCAAGCGAGGGCCAATCAGCGTGTCACCGAAGAAGACCTGCCAAAAGCCGGACTTGCGGAAGATCTCGAATTCGCCGCTGTGGAACATCTTGATCTTCGTACGGTGCGCTTTGAAGCTCGGGCTTTCATAGGTTCTCAATTGAAAGATGCGTTTGCCGTTTTGCGCTGTGACGGGCGGGACGACGAGCTTCGGCCATCCTTCAAAGGCGATCATGAGGGAGCTCTCCATCCGTTCGTAGGCGGGCTCTTTGGCAGGAGCAGCGAGGAAAGCCGCACCCGTTCTCATGTAGTCGTCCTCTTGTGCGAGCCGTGCCTCCGCGTTCGCAAGCAGATCAAGAGAAGCGGAAGGGATCAGGAGATACAGCGCGGGAGTTTGAGGGCCCAGAGTGAGCGTGAAAGCTCCGATCGGTTTGAGGCCTAATTTGTTGAGGCCGGGGATAAGTGTTTCGGCCATGAACTTCTCCACCAGCTTCGGCCCAGGTCCCGATCGGAGCTGATAGCGTCGAAGCTCGTAATACTCTCGCTGGCCTCCTTGGCCTTCTGCCGCCGCGGCCGATGCTCCTTGAGCATTTTCAAGCGCAAGGGTGGTCGAGGCTGCTAAAGAGGAGTTGAGAAAAGTTCGTCTGTCCACGCGATGGATGAACCTCCGTTTCCGCTGCTATTCTACCCGCTCCAGCTTGGGAAGCGGATGTAGGGCTTTTGAGCCGAGCCAGGCTTCTCTAAATGCTTTGATCTCTGGTGTGAGGGTCTGGCCTGCCTCTTCGAATGTGACGATCTCGAGTTGCGGATCTTCCGAAAGCGTCAGGCGGAGGTCGCGCTCTCCCCCGCGGCTTTGCACATGCAGCGCGAGGTTATCCCCCGGCTTGTGTTTTCCTAAAATGCCCTCGAGCGTTGCATCGGCGGTGATCGCGTTTCCGTTGACCGAAACGATCCGGTCTCCACGTTCGAGACCAGCCTGGTACAGAGGTGAGCCCTTGCTCGTTTCTGATTTGATCTCGGCTCCGCTAGGGGAAAAGCTGACCTGCTCCTTGCCCCACCACGCCTTACCGCTGTGAGCCTTGCGCAGCATAAGCCCGGCCGGCGCCACCGCGCTCGCGTAATCAAGCGGTTCTTTGCCAGTCACATGGCGGTCGAAGAACTCTGTGGCGAAGGCTGAATCGCCCGTTGCTTCGGCAAGGGCGTGCTCCAAATCGGCGAGCGTATACGGCCGGTCCACATCCGGGTGTTCGTGCCACACCGTACGCATCCAGTCATCGAGAGACTTGCCGGGAAATTGCTTACGAATAGTGAGGTCCAAACCGAACGCGAGCGCCTGACCGTAGGTGTAATACGAAATGAAGGTATTGCCGAAGTTGGGTGAATCGATGGAAGTGGCGGCGTCGACAAACGGAGCCATGCGACTCATTTCTGCGGGGCTGTGAATCAACCTGCCGGGAGAAGTGAGAACAGCATTCACAGCGCTGCCCATATGGTGTGTGAACTGGTTCAGCCTCCCTATTCCAGACCTTTCGAGCGCCAGCGGACCATAGTAGTTGGTAAATCCCTCGGCAAACCAGAGTTCGCCCGACATGTTGGCTCTTTCGTAATCGAACGGCTCGAGTGTCTTCGGACGCATCCGCTTCACATTCCAGGAATGAAAGAACTCGTGGGCCGCGGCTCCGATCATGCCCTCTCCGCGTCCCCGCAATACGTCGCCAACGCCAGTGATAACGGTGGAGTCTCGATGCTCCATTCCGTCGAACGAGGCATACGGGAGAACATCCAGCAGAAAGGTGTAAGCGCCATCGTCGTATTTGGGCAAAGCACCGAATACGCCTTCTTCTTCGAGCACAACCGCTTCGCACATGTGGGCGAACTGGGCTGCCTCCGCGGCCGTACCCGTGTGATGGAGCGCCAATCGAAACGTGGCATCCTCGATCTTCCACTCGGGCAGGTCGTGGACGCTTAACTCCGCCGGGCCATCCATCAAACGATCCAAGTTGGGGGCGAACCACGTGCCGTCTTTTTGCGGAACCAACTGCGTGGCGACTTTCCAGTTTTTGCCTTCCGGCAGAACAAACCGGACCGTGATGGGGGCCTTTTCCAGACCGCGAGCCCAGACGAGGGTCGCCGGCATGTTCAGGTGAGCGTGAGTCTCGTCGATCCCCGCGTATGTGCCGTCCGTGCGATCTCCAAAAAGCGTGTAATGAAAATGGACCGTGCCGTTATGACCCTCAACCCGCCACGAGGATGGATCCACCTGTACAGATTTCAGTTCGTGGCCGTTCCCATCGCTCACACGGACCGAGTAGACGTTCTTCGCGAATTCATGAAGAGCGTAACGGCCCGGTGAAGACCTGCTCATCACGACATCGAGAGCCTGCGCAGGCACGCCTTCGAAAATCGCTTCCACTTCCGCTTCATGGTGCACCGCATTGGGGAAGCTCAGTTCATACCGGACCGTCGGTTGAGCGGCTAGTGGTAAGGCCAAAAGAAGAAGGAGGTGGCGACTCTGCACTTATCGATTCTCTTCCAGAAGGACAGAGAAAGTCCGGTGGCGAGTTCGGATGATATTCTTGGGTGAGGCTTAACCCCCCACGCGGGCCGGTAGCTCAGTTGGTAGAGCATCGCACTTTTAATGCGGTGGTCGCGGGTTCGAGCCCCGCCCGGCTCACTTTCTCGAAGCCTCGTCTGTCCTCTATTTCCTTAGAAACACCCCAACGAGCGGCGTTATAAATAGGAAAAGTTCACGAACCGGGTTGGCAGAGCGGTGGAACTGGCGGTAAAGGCCATAGAGCATCAGTAGCTCCATGTGGCAAAGGGCGAGGTAGAGCGACATGGATATCTCACTCCAACGGAACTTGATCGGAAACACGACAAGGAGCACGGCAAAGAAAAATCGCGCTGCCTGCAAAAAAGATTGTGTTTAGGGCGAACAGCAGAGATTTGGAGGGACTGGCAGGTTTGATTGTTTCTGGCATGGCTACACCTGGTGATCGCCCCTACAGCGAGATGGGTAGCCGGACACGGAACGATAGCGCATCGCACTTTGAATGCGGTGGTCGCGGGTTCGAGCCTCGCCCCGGCTCACTTGTTTATCTCGAACAAGATATGCATGTGAACTGCATTTTGTGAGAGAAATAGTTTGCCCGCTGCGTTTTCGTCTGCCGGTTTAGACGGTATCCCCTGAGGCCGTGCCTTCATTCGCACCTTTTCCGACGTCACGAATGAGGAATGCGTACGATACAGGTCTGTCCCCGGTACAGGGTGACGAGGCTTCTGATCTCTATAGGCTACGGGAAATCTGAGGATGTAAACGGAAGTACTCAACCCGGAAGCGCTAAATGACTGGTTTTGAGGTCCACCCGATTCGGGTAGTAGATTGCATTGTCTCTGGCCGTGGAAATTCCCTGTTCGTTTTCCGGCTGCTCGCGCTGGCGAGGCTTCGCGCAGCAATCCACCAATTCCGGGTGTTTATCGAACGACCGGATCATTCAGTTGGTACGCAGCGTGATCGCTTCCGACGAACTCGCGCGGATCCTGTCATGAAAAATTATCTCGGTACTATGGCTTGCCGCTCCCAACAGGCTGATAGTAGCGGACTTCTTACGATTGGGTTGAGATTTCCCAGGGATCGGAGGCACATGGCTGTTTGGTGTCCGTGTTACCCTGCAAGGCCTTTGGAGTATTGTGAAAACCCGTCGAGATGAGAGTGGCCAGGTCGTCATAATGGTGGCGCTCGCCATACCGATGTTGGTGGGCTTCCTGGCACTTGCGGTTGAGATTGGAGTCCTTTTCGTCGCAAAGAGGCATGTACAGATCGCAGCCGATGCTGCCGCGATGGGCGCGGCGCTCGATTACCTTTATAATCACTCGGTTACATCGGCCCAGAGTGCGGGCTCCGCAGACGCCACTCGCAATGGATTTACCAACGGGGCCAACGGCGTTGGAGTGGCGATTAACTGTCCACCCACGAGCGGACCCAACACCGGGGGCGGCGCCACCTTCTGTGAGGCCATCATCACGCAACCAAACGTGGTCTTCCTAATGAACCTTTTCAATAGGAGTTCGATCACCGTGGGTGCCAGAGCAGTGGCTGGCTCTCCAGGCACTACCGGGGGCTGCGTATATGTATTGAGCCCGAATGGAAGTCCTGCAATGGACTTGCAAGGGTCTTTTGATTTCACCGCCTCAAATTGCGGGATAGTCGTCGATTCTAGCGATAGTGATGCATTGAATTTCACGGGGGGCGGCGGAAGTCTTACGGCCGGTTCTGTCTCTGTGGTCGGTGGAGCAGGCGGACAGACTGGCGACAGCAGTCCCGCTCCTCTTACAGGTATTGCACCAATCAGCGACCCGCTGAACATCGCCGGGCCGACCCCTGCCAGTGGTTGCTCTAACACCAGTACGGCAACATCTTTAACAGGAAACGTAGCTTCTCCCGTCGGAGGTGTTATCTGTTACTCAAAGGCCGTGACCATGAACAATGTCACGCTGGGGACGGGAACTTATGTTTTCGAGAACGGTGTTACCCTTGGCGGCACCGTTACATCGGGCGTAGGCGGCACTACCCTTGATGTTCAGAGCGGCAGCTTTAGTGTCAACACCGGGACGGTTCTGAATCTTGTCGCGCCAACCTCGGGCACCTATAACGGCATAGCCCTGATGGAACCGGCTACCAACAGCAGCACGATCTCAATGCAAAAGGGTGATTCCAGTGGAAGTCTGACTGGAATTATCTACGCTCCGAGCGCAGAACTATACTTCCAGGACAGCGGGGGTGACAAGAGTGGCGGTGTTTCATTCACTACCGACCTGATTGTCGGTACGTTAAAAGACAAGACAGCCACAGTTACAATTACAAACTACAGTCAATCGCACTCAACTAGTCCGCTGAGAGTAGTTACGCTTGTCGAGTGACAGGAGACAAAATGTTCATCAGAACGCGACGACCGCGCCCGCTTTCCCAGGAATGTAGATTCCGGAGCGTGTCGCTGCCCGGAAATGCCGGGCAGGCATTAATAGAGCTTGCACTTAGCCTTCCGCTATTGGTGACTATGTTACTGGGGGCTGCCGAGCTTGCCCGCGTAGCTTACGCGGCCGCCGAAGTAGCAAATGCAGCCAAGGCCGGTGTACAGTACGCTGCTCAAAGCCGTGCCAATGCAATTGACGTAACCTCGATTCGAACGGCCGCCACAAATGAATCTCCAGACATCACGTTAGGAACACCCGGAGTTGCATACGCCTGTAGTTGTTCCAATGGAACAACGTGTTCGGCCGGAAATTGCGCCACAGGCAGCGTTGAGCAGACTGTGACGGTCACCACGCAAGCAACCTTCGATCCCCTTATTCATCTGCCAGGGATTCCTACGACCTTCACCCTCCACGGTTCCGCGAGCCAGAAGGTCGTCAACCAATGAAGCGATGCAGCACCGCTGCAACGATGAATGGGCTGAAGTCCGAGGATAAAAGCGTAAGACCGGGTTTCCAGGCTACTCACCCGTTGTTTTCGTCGCGGTGTAAACGAGGTACGTTCTGCGGCGAAAGCAGACAAGCGCGACTACTTAAGGCACTTGCTTGCGAGTGTGGTGCAAATCTGGTTGAGTTTGCGTTGAGCTGCGCGATTCTTTTTTCGATGCTATTTGGCATCCTGCAGTTGTCTCTCGCCCTATATACCTACAACTACGTATCCGAAGCCGCACGGGAAGGTGCTCGATGGGCTATGGTGCGTGGATCGACTTCCTGTACCAATACTCCGAGTTTGACAAGCTGCAACGCATCCGCTTCGGCAATTCAAACCTATGTTCAAGGATTGGGATACCCAGGCATGAGTTCGGGTTCAGTGACAGTGACCCCGACGTGGCCCAATGGGAATAATAGTCCGGGTAACACCGTTAAGGTTCAGGTGCAATGTCAATTTGCCTTGTCGATTCCATTTGTGTCGGCAAGAACCATCAACTTGGCGGGCACATCCACCATGGTGATTTCGCAGTAAGTCGAAATTACCTGATTCTTAGGAACAAAGCGGCGAATTTAGCTTGTCGGCCCGGCATGATCTCTCCGCATCTCCAAGTTGCCCACGTCTTGGACCCGTCAAAACATTGGCCCGCGTTTTAAGTTCCCTTCCGTCGAGCCGCGGCAGTTCTCTTTAGTCGCTGCGCTATCTTGTATTTTCCGCATATTCGCGTTCTAGAGCTCGCTTCCCCTGTCGTAAACGAGGCCAAATCCAGCGAGGATCCAATCAGGAATGATTTCGAGATTATTAGTTTTCTGCACGCTTGCGGTCGGCCTTTGCCGGGCCGACTACGCACCGACAACGTTTGGAGCCCTCAAATGGCGGAATATCGGGCCTAACCGGGGCGGCCGCTCGTTGACAGGTGCCGGATCTCCAAGCCGGCCTAATGAATACTATTTCGGAGCCGTGGGCGGCGGTCTTTGGAAAACCACGGATGGCGGCACGAGTTGGAAGCCGGTTACGGATGGCCAACTCACCAGTTCCTCTGTCGGTGCGGTGGCGGTCTCCGAGTCCAATCCTGACGTCGTCTATATCGGCACGGGTGAGGCGGAGCTGCGCGGCAACATCATGCAAGGTGACGGCGTGTACAAGTCCACCGATGCGGGGAAGACCTGGCACAAGATGGGTCTTCAAAACACGCAAGCCATCGCGAAAATTCGTATCGACCCTAAGAACCCCGACCTGGTGTATGTCGCTGCGCTCGGCCATCCGTATGGACCGAATGAAGATCGCGGTATCTTCCGTTCGCAAGACGGCGGAAAGACGTGGAAGAAAATTCTCTACCGGGACGATCATTCCGGCGGTATCGATCTGGCGCTTGATCCGCATAATCCGAAAGTGATGTTTGCGTCTTTGTGGGACGTCTACCGGACACCCTGGCTCCTGAACGATGGCGGCCCGGGCAGCGGTTTGTTCAAATCGACCGATGGCGGCGATCACTGGACGGAGATCACGCGCAACGACGGGCTCCCGAAGGGGATCATCGGCAAGATCTGTTTCACGATATCGGGCGCGGACTCCAATCGCGTTTGGGCCATGGTCGAAGCGAGTGACGGAGGTTTGTTCCGCTCCGACAACGCAGGAGGGAGCTGGACGCTTGTGAGTCAGGATCGCCGCGCGCTGCAGCGGGCGTTCTATTTTTCGCGCATCCAGGCTGATCCGAAAGAAAAAGACACGATCTACGACATGGATGTGGCCTTCCTCAAGTCAACCGACGCTGGGAAGACATGGAAGCCGATTCGAACTCCGCATGGCGATCATCACGACCTTTGGATCGATCCGACGAACAATCGCCGCATGTTGAACAGCAACGATGGCGGCGGTACGGTCACGCTCAACGGCGGTGCGACCTGGACCGGACTGGAGTTTCCGACGGCTCAGCTTTACCACGTCGCCGTAACGAAAGATATCCCCTATCAGGTTTGCGGCGCACAACAGGACAACACTACTGTCTGCGTTCAGAGCGCTGCAGGAGGGCGCCGGTTCGGTGTTGGATCGAACATGTTCGCACCGCTCTACTCTGTGGGCGGAGGCGAGAGCGGCTACATTGCCCCGGATCCTAAGGACCCTAACATTTTCTACGCCGGAAGCCAGGGCGCATTACTGACACGCTTCGACCGGCGTACGGGCGAAATGCGCGACGTCCAGGTGTACCCCTTGTTCTTCTCCGGAATGCCGGCTTCATCGTTGAAAGAACGCTGGCAGTGGACTTACCCCATCGTTTTCTCGCCACAGGATCCGAAGGTGCTCTACACATCGTCACAACACCTTTGGAAGACGACGAACGACGGACAAAGCTGGGAGCAGATCAGTCCTGATTTAACTCGCGCGGATCCAAAGACGCTCGGCGATTCAGGCGGTCCCATCACCAAAGATCAGAATGGACCGGAGATCTACGGCACGATCTTCACCATTGCGCCCTCTCTGCAGGACGCCAACACAATCTGGACGGGCTCGGACGATGGACTTGCCTACATTACGCGTGACGGAGGAAAAAACTGGGCTAACATCACGCCGAAAGAACTGCCCGAATTCAGCCGGATCAGTATGATCGATGCGTCCCCCCATGAACCGGGGACAGCATATCTTGCCGCCAAACGTTATCAGTTGGACGATCGTAAGCCTTACATTTTCCGGACGCACGATTTTGGGAAGACGTGGCAAAAGATCGTGACTGGCATTCCGGAGAATGACTACGTTCATGTTGCGCGCGAAGATCCAAAGCGCAAAGGCTTGCTCTATGCCGGGACGGAGCATAGCATCTACGTTTCCTTCGATGACGGCGATCACTGGCAGTCACTGCGGTTGAATATGCCGGATACGCAAGTGGCAGATCTTGTCCTTGCCGGCGACGATCTCGTGGTCGCGACACACGGCCGTTCATTTTACGTCCTGGACGACATCACCATGCTTCGGCAGGTAGAGCCAGACATTACGGCTTCCGCTCTCCACGTTTTCAAGCCGAGTGCTGCGATCCGTTCTTACCGGCCCGCTACCATCGACTATTTCCTGGCGAAGGATGCTGACTCGGTGAAAGTCACGATCCTCGACGCCGCTGGTCACGAAGTGCGCACTTTCGAAAGCTCGGCAGAGGCAGATAAAAAGAAGGGCGGGGAAGAGGAAGACAGCGACTTTGGTCCGCCGCGAACGTCTCCTCCGGGCAGAAAGGCCGGGACCAACCGCTTCAACTGGGATCTGCGGTACCCAGGCGCCACGGTGTTCGAGGGCGAGATCATGTGGGGCGCGCGAGCGGAGCAAGGCCCCATGGCAGTGCCCGGCGACTACCAGGTTCGCGTGACGGCTCTCGGCAAAACAGACACTCAGCCACTGGCGTTACAACTCGATCCCAGGTCGCCGGTAACTGTGGCGCAATTACAGCAGCAGTTCCAATTTGCCTCGCAGGTTCGCGATCAGGTAAGCCAGGCGGATGAGATGGTGATTGCGATTCGCAAGATCAACAAAGAGGCAAAGGAGCGCGCTGACAAGGTGAAGGACGAAAGCGTGGTTTCCGCCGGTGCCTCTTTGCGAGACAAGCTGTCCACCCTCGAGGAAGAGATCTACCAGATACGCAACCGCGCGAACGAGGATCCCTTAAACTTCCCGATCAAGCTAAATAATCAGATTGCAGCGTTGGCCCGGGCAATTGAAACTGGCGACAATCCTCCGACGGACCAGGAATACGAGGTATTCAAAGTACTTTCGGCGCGGCTGGAAACAATCGTCACGAAATATCAGGACGCACTTAAGACCGATCTCACGCGGTTTAACACCCTTCTCGTGTCGCATGGCAGCACGGAGGTGAAACCCTCAGACGTGAGCACCGTACCGACGAAATAAAGCGTTCCCAGTAAGATCGCTTGAATTAAGCTTGAGGCTCCGGCTCTGCTACGAAATGTGGTAGCATCCGGCCAGCGGAGGAAAACAACCATGGGCCATTGTTCCCGACGTAATTTCCTGAAAACGGGAGTTGCACTTACGCAGTTTGCCGGGGTGGCAAGCCTTCCCATCAAGGGTGCAACACAAACTGCGACCGATTGGGTCACGCTCGGAAACTCCGATCTGAAGGTGACACGCCTCGCATTCGGAACCGGAACTTCCAGCGGCAAAGTACAGCGCGAACTGGGGCAGGATCAATTTACGCGGCTGGTACGGTACGCCTACGATCGCGGCATTCGCTTCTTCGAAACTGCCGAGTCGTATGGAGAGATGCACAAGATGCTCGGAGTGGCCTTGAAAGGCATTCCGCGGGACAGCTATCGCCTTATGTCAAAGGTGACAACGACACATGAAGGCGTAGATCCCCAGGCGAAGATTGACGAACTCCGGAAATTGGCGAACACGGACTATTTCGACATCCTGCTGCTGCACTGGCAACACGTTTCGTCATGGCCGACCGACAGTACGCGGTGGGAGGACGGCATAGCCGAAGCGCAGTCGAAGAAAGAGGTGCTGGTGCGCGGCGCCTCCGTTCATGGACTGCCTGCCTTGCGTCGAGTACCTGATACCAAGTGGTTACAAGTAGCAATGATTCGAATGAATCACAAGGGCACCGCTATGGACGCGGAAGACTACAATACGAGCGGCCCGGGCAATGTGAATGAAGTGGTCAGCCACGTCCGGCAAGTACGCCAGAACGGCCTTGGTGTCATCAGCATGAAGCTGGTCGGTGAGGGAAGATTCACGAACCGCGAAGACCGCCAGGCTGCTATGAAGTACGCGTTCAAAAATGCCGGTGTAAATTCCGTTACCGTGGGTTACAAGAACACCGCGGAAATCGACGAAGCCATCGAGAACTTGAATCTCGCACTCGCATAATTATCTGTTCTGACGAGGAATGCCAGTGCTCTGGCAACTTTGTCCGCCGAAATGAGGCACGCACCCGACGCCAGCGTTCGGCTGTAAGCCCAGCGCACCTCCTTGAGTCCGCTTCGCTCATATTTAGGCCCGTCCGCCTCTCGATAAATGGGAGAATCTAGGGAGGGAATCCACCGCGAGTTTTGCCACTTCGCCGGGCCTTGCCGAATCGAATCTTCTTTCGGGGTTAGAGCGGAGAGCATCAAAGGAGCGCAATCATGGAAGACAAAAAACCACATTTGAATGGAAAACCCTCCTCTGGGCAAGAGGGCCAGTCCGACACATTAACCACACGACAGGGTCACCCCGTCTACGACAACCAGAACCTGCGGACCGTTGGGTCGCGCGGTCCGACAACTCTCGAGAACTATCAATTTCTCGAAAAAATAACCCATTTCGACCGCGAGCGCATACCGGAGCGCGTAGTACATGCCCGCGGGGCCGGCGCACACGGCTACTTCGAGGCTTACGGCACCGTGGGCGAAGAACCGATCGCGAAGTACACGCGGGCGAAGCTGTTCCAGCAAAAAGGAAAGCGGACTCCGGTCTTCGTTCGTTTCTCGACCGTTGCCGGGGCAACCGGGTCACCAGAGACGTTGCGGGATCCTCGCGGCTTTGCCGTTAAGTTCTACACGGAAGACGGCAATTGGGATCTGGTCGGCAACAACTTGAAGGTCTTCTTCATTCGTGATGCGATCAAGTTCCCGGACTTCATTCACTCACAAAAACCGGATCCCGTGACGAACATTCAGGATCCGCGGCGCATCTTCGACTTTTGGAGCCATACTCCGGAAGCCATGCACATGGTGACCTGGCTATTCAGCCCCTGGGGCATCCCGGCCAATTACCGTTCGATGGAGGGCTCCGGTGTTAACACCTACAAGTGGTACAACAACGACGGCGAAGGCGTGCTCGTTAAGTATCACTGGATTCCGAAACAAGGCGTGCGCAATCTGACGGCGGCACAGGCTGCCGAGATTCAGGCGAAGGATCATAACCACGCGACGCGCGACTTGTATGAAGCTATCGAGCGCGGTGATTATCCCGAGTGGGAACTGAGTGTCCAGATCATGCCGGATGGAGAGCATCCGGAGCTGGATTTCGATCCACTGGACGATACGAAGATCTGGCCGCAGGATCAGTTCCCGTTCCGTCCGGTTGGACGCATGGTTCTCGACAAGAACCCGGTCAACTACTTTGCCGAAGTGGAACAGGCTGCATTCGGAACGGGCGTTCTCGTTGACGGACTGGACTTCTCCGACGATAAGATGCTGCAAGGCCGGACGCTGTCGTACTCGGACACGCAACGCTATCGCGTCGGACCCAATTACCTGCAGGTGCCCATCAACAAGCCGAAGGTGCACGTCGCCACGAACCAACGCGATGGCGCCATGACGACACAAGTGGATTTCAGCCCGAATCCGCATATCAATTACGAGCCAAGCTCGCTGGGTGGACTGAAAGAAGCTTCTCCTGCCGGGAAACATCACACACCGTTCGTTCAGGGGAACCTGGTGCGCGAGACAATCGACCGCACGAACGATTTCAAGCAGGCGGGCGAACGTTATCGCTCGTTTGAAGAGTGGGAACGTGAAGAGCTCGTCAACAATCTTGGTGCCGGTCTGAGCGGCTGCCGGAAAGACATCCAGGACAAGATGATCGAGATGTTCACGCAATGCGATCCGGACTACGGCAAGCGTGTCCGGGAGAGCATGACGAAGCAAATGGAAAAAATGAAGGGCATGCCGGAACCAGCTCCGGTAGCGTAAAAATCAGCAATCAAATGGTTGGCAGGACGCATGGGAGTCCTGCCAACCAAAAGCACCCGCGGTGCTAACTCACTCCACAAGCCCGAAGGCCAATATAGTTGAACCGGCCGCTACCGCGATGTACTGCTTGCTATCGAACGAGTAGGTCATCGGAGATGCCCGCCACTCTTCGTTAGTTGGAAAGTTCCACAGACGGCGTCCATTGCTTCCGTCCGCAGCCACCAGCTCTCCTGTTTCCGAGCCGAAGACCACCAAGCCGGTTGCTGTCGCGAGTGTTCCGCCCCAGGACTGCGCAGGCCCGGGTTGCGGTAATTCCCAAACAGAACGGCCCGAGTGAATATCCAGAGCTCGCAGAATCCTCTCCGGGGTTGGTTCCGGCGCGATAGTTTGCGACCCGCCGAGGAAGGTCTTGCCCGCTTCCCACTCGCCGCCTTCCGCCTTTTTGTAGATGCTGCATTTCTCGAAAGTCTGAAAGAAGAAAAGCCCTGAGGACGGGTTAAACGACGGTGAATACCAATTGGTAGCGCCGTCCTGGGAGGGACAGACCTTCGTGCCTTGCGTTGTGGGTGTCTGGTTGGGCAGCTTGCGAGGGCGTCCGTCGGGACCAATGCCGCTGGCCCAGGTGAGATTTTTCAGAAATTGTCGAGCCAGCAGAAGCTTTCCGTCCGTTCGATCAAAAACGTAGAAGAAGCCGTTCCGGTCCGCATGGAGCAAGAGCTTTCTTTCGGTCCCTTCCCACAACTTGGTTTGTCACGATGGAGGTTTCCGTCGAGTCCCAATCCCACAGGTCGTGCGGAGTGAATTGGTAGTGCCACTTCAACTTGCCGGTCTTTCGATCCAGGGCGAGAATGCAATCGGAGTACAAGTTGTCACCTTGCCTGAGATCCCCGTTGTACTCTTCGCTCGGATTGCCGGTGGGCCAGTAAACCGTATCGAGTTCGCTGTCATAGCTGCCCGTGAACCAGGTGGGGGCGCCCCCATGCGCGGGTTCCCGGCCTTGCCACGACTCAAATCCAGGTTCGCCGGGCTTGGGTACGGTGTTGAAGCGCCAAGCTTCTTTCCCGGTCTCCTGGTCGAAAGCCACTAAGATTCCGTTGGCACCGTGCTCACCTCCCCCTACCCCAGCAATCACCAAATTGCCTGCTGTTAAAGGCGCAGAGGTGGAAAAGTAGTTCTTATGCCAATCGGCGATCTCTGATTCCCAGAGCAGATCGCCCGTCATTCGATTCAGTGCCACGACGTGCGCGTTGTCGGTCTGGAGGAAGACACGGTCTCCGGCGACTGCCGCGCCACGATTGCTGCCACCGCTAGTGGTTTGACCCCGTTCCCGTTGCCTCTCCCAATGCCAGATCTGGCGTCCGCTGCCCGCATCGAGTGCGTAGCACTGGTTCGCAGCCGTGACGTACATCAAGCCGCCAACTACGACCGGAGTCACTTGCAGTCTTCCCGCGTTAGGCACCGTGAATGTCCACCGGGGTGCAAGTTCCTTCACGTTTTGTTTGTTGATCTGCGTCAGTGTCGTATAGCGGTTCCCACCAGTTTGTCCGTTGTAGGTAGGCCAATCGGTATCGGATGTAACCTCACGAAAGCCCTGCCCGGATCGTCGAAGAAGATGAACTTGCTTGTCTGGGGTGAGAAGCTGCAGATCATCGAAGCCTTCCGCAAGAACTTCTCCTTGTAACCGGCTTCCGTCCGTCAGACTCACACTACGCTGAACGGCTTGCGAGCCTGCTTCGTTCTGCATCTGCCGCAGATAAGCAATCAGCCTGCCGAGCGCAGGTTCTGCGACCTGATTAGGCGGCATGCCCCGATTGGGTAGTCCGTTGTGAATGAGATAGACGAGTTGGTCATCGCGATACTTGCGCAACCTGACCAGGATCGGCGGCCCCATCTCCCCGCCCCTTCCGTCACCTCCATGGCATCGCCCGCAGACGGTCTCGAATGTTTGTCGTCCGATATCGGCGGGTTGGGCCCAGATTGCCGCCGACCCGAGCAGAAACAGAGTTAATAATTGGACCGCACGCAAACGTGGACCAATGAGTGTCGGGGCACATGGTTCTCTTCCCGGCAGGCACACGAAGCCCCTTTTTGCCGTTACCGATCGAAAATCAAAGTATCTCAAGCCGTTGCTGGGTTCCTCTCGGAAAAATCTGTTCGAAGCCTGATCGCTTTCTTGGGCGCCCGGTGAATGATGGGGGCACTCTGAACACTCGCCTCACTCCGGCGCAAATAGGTTCTTCGATTCATGCTCGCTCCTCAAGTAGATCATTTCTGAACGGCTGCACCAGGCGAATCTTATACCATCGTCGTTAAGTGCATCATGAGGCTTAGAGATGAATAGTTCGACAGCCGTCAATGAAATTCTGATCCGGCGCGCCTCACCGGAGGACGCTTACCGTTGCGGCCGCATCTGCTATGAAGCTTTCACAGCCATCAACGAACAACATCGATTCCCGCCCGATATTCCTTCTGCCGAAGTCGGCATTGGCTTTCTCAAAATACTCTTTTCTCACCCGGGCTTCTACAGCGTCGTCGCGGAGATTGAGGGCGACGTGGTCGGGAGCAATTGTCTGGACGAGCGTTCGACCATCGCCGGTGTCGGACCCATCACGGTGGTACCTGACGTGCAGAATCGCTCGGTTGGACGTATGCTGATGCGCGCTGTTATCGATCGCGCATACGAGCGCTCTTTCCCAGGAGTGCGACTTGTGCAGGCGGCATTTCATAACCGCTCGCTCTCGCTTTACACGAAGCTCGGGTTCGATGTGCGCGAGCCACTTTCGGTTGTGCAGGGCGAACCCATTGGGAGCGTGCCAAATGGATGGACAGTTCGGGAGGCAACCGAAGCCGATCTCGGGGCTACCGCGCAACTCTGCGAAGCGGTGCATGGCCATCATCGTTCGGGTGAGTTGAGAGACGCCATTCGTCAACACACTGCGTCGGTAGCAGAACGCGAAGGTCGGATTACGGCGTATTCTAGCGGCTTGGGTTTCTTTGGACATGCAGTAGCCGAATCGAATCTGGATTTGCAGGCTCTCTTAAGCGGGGCTGAAAGTTTTGGCGGGCCTGGCATTCTCGTTCCGGCGCGCAACTCATCACTGCTTCGGTGGTGTCTGGAGAGTGGACTTCGTGTGGTACAGCCGATGACTCTGATGACCATGGGGCTGTACAACGAGCCCAGGGGAGCTTATCTACCTTCCGTTGCTTTCTAAATGCTTTCGCCGAAAGCCGAACGGACGCGAAGCAGCCAACTCTTCCCTTCGCTTCAATCGAGCCCGAAAACAATGATCGAGCGCGCCGCTGCAATGGCAATTCGCTGGTGTCCATCGCTGGCGAAGCTCATCGGGTTTGCACGAACGGGACCGCCGGTTTGAAAGTCCCACAGTGGCTTACCGTTTTGAGCGTCGAGCGCGAAGAAGTTTCCTTCGTTACTGCCGCTGAATACCAAACCGCCTGCCGTGGACAAAACGCCGCACCAGGGTGGGGACTCTAATCGGAAGTCCCATTTCCAGTTCCCTGTCAAGGCATCGATTGCGCGAATGTTCCCGAACGTTTTGTCCTTATCAGCAATGCGCTCGCCTCCCCCGGTAAACATCGTCCCGGGCACATAGGTGGGATCGGTTTTGAAGAAGTACGATCCCATTTCGCGCACGGGAATGTAGACGAACCCTGTCTCAGGGCTGAAGGAACTGCTGAACCAGTTTGTTGCACCCTGTAAGCTCGGATAAACAAGATTGCCCTCCCTTGTGGGTGAGACGCCGGGCAGCACTTCGGGACGTCCCTTACTGTCGAGTCCCTTCGCCCAGGTCTGCCGTGCATATGCTTTTCCGGCCAGAAACTCTCCATTGGTTCGATCGAGCAGATAATAGAAGCCGTTTCGATTAGCGACGGCAACAAGCTTCCGTCGACGACCCGCTACCGTCGATTCGAACAACATAGGCGTGTGTGTCGAATCCCAATCGTGCTCATCGTGCGGGGTAAATTGAAAGTGCCATTTGATCGTTCCGTGATCCGGATCGAGCGCAAGCAGGCTGCATGTGTATAAGTTGTCGCCGGGCCGGGTATCACTGTTCCAGTCCGGTCCCGGATTACCGGTACCCCAGTAAATCAGATTCAACTCCGGATCGTATGACCCTGTCACCCAGGTGGGACCGCCTCCAGTCTTCCAGCTTTCACCCGAACCCCACGTCTCGCCGCCCGTTTCGCCTGGACCAGGAACGGTCCAGGTACGCCAGATGCGTTCTCCGGTTTGTGCATCGTATGCGTCAACAAAGCCTCGTATACCGGCCTCGCCGCCACTCACTCCCGTCAGAATTTTTCCGTTTATCGCAAGCGGAGCACCGGTGATGCAATGGGAGGTCTTATACTCTGCGACCTTGGTATTCCATCGCACTGCGCCCGTCTTTGCGTCGAGTGCCACCAGGTGTGCATCCAGTGTTCCGACATAAACCTTGTCGCCCAAAAGAGCTACGCCGCGATTGGTCCGCCCGAAACCTAGCGTTTTGAGATCAGCGGGAATCGGGCGCTCCCATCGCCAGAGCGGCCGCCCCGTTCGCACATCGAGCGCAATGACAGTCGACGGGGATTCGGTGATGTACATGATGTCCCCGGCGACAAGCGGAGTTCCTTCCGACGAGAGTCCGCCACCCATCTGATACATCCATTTGACACGCAGCCGAGCCACGTTCGCCGATGAGATTTCCGCTAATGGCGAAAAGCGCTGGCCGTTCAGATTGCCCGCATAGGTGAGCCAATTTTCGGGCGTTTTCGCCGCGTCAACGAGTTGCCGGTAGGTGACTTGGCCCGATACCGCTGAGGCAATCGAGAGGAGGAAAGAAAGCGCGATAGCGGAACGCATCACTGAGCACCTCTTTCGGCGAGATAAGACACCACATCCTCGATTTCACTCTTCGTCAACGTCTGCGAGTACGAGGGCATCAGCGAAGTATGATCCAGGCGCTTGCTTTCCTTCAGGTCACCTTTGCGAAACGAGTGAATGCGCCCCGATGCATCCCGCAGTTGGAGAGTGAACGAATCTTCGTTGACCCACAGACCGTTGAGTGTCTCGCCGTTCCTCTTCACGACCTGCACTGTCCAGTAGTTCTCTGCAATGCTGGTTCCGGGATCCAGCAGTTTCGTCCGCAGATAGGCCACATTACGTCTTGCTCCCACTTCCGTCAGCTCGGGCCCGAAGCCGTTGCCTCGTCCCTCTACAATGTGGCAACCGGTGCACCCACCCTTTGACTCGAATACGAGTTCGCCGTTCCTGGCATCGCCGGGAAGCGCAGTCTTCTCCACCGTGCCCAAAGTCCGGACATATTGTGCAACTTCTTCGATCTCCGCGTCAGGGAGGAGGCCAAAGCCGGGCATGTTCGTCCCGGGAATGCCGCCTTTCACCACGCGGAACAGGGTTGCGTGGTCTGGAGCGTGCAGCAGTCTTACGCGATTCAGCGTAGGGCCGTAGCCGCCCTCGCCGGTCATGCCGTGACACGGGGCACACTGTGCCTGATAGAGGCTCTTACCTTGTGCAATCCCATTCGGAGTTGCGGCATTCAGGCTACTCACAAGCAGCAGGAAAGCGCCTCCGGCGCAAGACGTCCATGACGATGTGTCTCTAAGCCAGGTGGTGTTTGTCATGCCATGCCTAGTATTGTGGAGTCCTTGAGCATCTCATATGACAACCACTGCCTTCGACGAGAGACTCGCTGCGCTCGAGATAAAGGCGTCCCGACTTCGGAGTCTTTGCCTCTTGCAACTCGCTTTACTGACTGCGGCCTGCTTCGTTGCAGGGTACAACAAAACCGTTGAAGCCAAAAGCACGGACAACATCCTTCGAACCCGCGGCTTGATTATCGAGGACGGAGAAGGCAAGCCGAGAATCCTGGTCGGAGCACCATTTCCCAGGGTGCAAGGGAGGCGCCGTCAAGATTCGACCACGACTGCTATCGTTTTCCTGGATGGGCAGGGACACGACCGGCTGACATTGGGAGAGGAACCGGAGCCACAGGTCGCCGGCCGGGTTGTCACAACTACCCACCGGATCGCTTCCGGGTTCGGCGTCGTAATTCACGATGGCGAAGGAAACGAACGTGGAGCTTATGGCTGGTTGGCGAACGGGAGAGCGCTGATTACGCTGGATCGTCCCGGCCTGGACGCTTGGGCCGCGATCGTCGATGACAAAACAGGCTTCGCGGGAATGCGAATCGAATACCCACCGGGCATTGCGGCAGATAGTAACGGAATCGAGATGGGCACAAACGGAGGCAAAGCCTTTCTTCGTTTATTGGATACGCGAGAAAAGGAACGCGCGGTCCTTCAATACGCCGAAGGTGGGGCCACAACTTTCAAAACGCGGGATGCAGACGGCAAGCTGATACGCGACATCACGTTGTCCGAATCCGGCAGGTAGCGAAACTGGACGACTCCGATCAGTAATGGCCATGGACTGGTGTAGAAAAGCTCACCAATGCACATCTATTAAGCGAGCGCAGCGTCCGGATTTGGAAGCATGATGTCGCGTACCTGGCCGGCTAGTTCGTGGCACGCTTCTACAAACTGCCGGAGCGTTCTGGTGGTCGGCGCATAGGACTCGAACTCGTCCACTGACAATCCGTCTGCTTCATACGCCCGCTTGAAATCCGGGAATTTTCGCAGCAGTTCGTCCACGATTTTTTCATCCACGGGTTCGTCGATCCGGGGCACGATCTCTACGTCGGACGCATTAAACCGAACCTGCCACTTCCAGGGCGGCGAGATGACAACATCACCGCCGATGAACTCACTCCAATGCATATGATTCCGGAAAGCTGCCGAGAGCAGACGAATGCGATAGCCTCGTTCCCGGAAGAGCTTGTAGGCTTTCTTGAACACCGCCACGCCGGCCCACTCCAGATAACCGGGATCGAGTGTGATGTCCCGCTTCTCAGCGACCACCTTCAGCCAATCGTCCAACCGCCCGACCATGATGGTACAAACGGAACCCATGGTAGAGATGTCTTTCCCTTCCGACTCTCTCCGCTTCAGCCCGCGCTCAACAGCTTCCGCTACCTGAATGCATTGAGGAAGAGTGAACGATACAGTCGCGTTGATGCTCACGCCGCGATAAGTCAGTTCTTCTATGGCTTCCACTCCTGCCGACGTAACCGGTACCTTCACGATCATGTTCGGTCCGAGTTGGTCAAATTGAATGCCTTGTGCCACGATTGCCTTGGCGTTCCGGTACAGACGTGGATCCGTTTGGATGGAGAGTCTACCGTTCCTGCCCCGGTGTTCCTCGAATACTTTTTGCAGAAGCTTTGCGCGGGTTGCTGAGATCTCCCGCACAATGGTCCAGCCGATTTCATCTTCCGTGGCCGTCGGCATCTCCCGTGCAAGGGCCGATATTCTTTCTTTCCAGATTTGAGGTTCCTTCTTCAAAGTGTCGAGGACGATGACAGGGTTGCAGGTGGCGCCCACTCCGCCGTGCTCAATGGAGTAAGTCAATTCCGTGAGGGTTGCAGAGTCGTTCCAGAGGCAGGTGTTTGTGGTCTGCGTCATCTTGAAAAGCGGGCTCTTGTAGTCTGTCGCGTTCTCGACGGTCGCTAAGGTAGGCATGTCTTCCATCCTGAGGTGATGGGCGGTCTTTCGGGTAAGATCAGCCCGGTTTATTCGATCGGGTACATCAATACTTTGAGCGCCTTCTTGTCCGTACACAATTCGAAGGCCGTGCGCCACTCGGAGATGGGCAGCTTGGTGGAGACAAGATCATTCAGGCGTACGCGACCCTGCTCAAAGATCTTCATCATGCGGCTCCAGGTTTTCGCGGTGTAGCAGATGGATCCGCGCATTGTGAGCTGTTTATAAAAGATCAGATCGACGGGAAATTGGATCTCCCGGCCACAGATGCCGACCTGGGTATATTGACCCTTCGGTCGTAACGATTCAAGGCAGCCCCGAACCGAACCCGGGTTACCAGAGCACTCGAACGCAACATCCACGCCCATGCCTTTGGTCTGTTCACGAACGAACTCCGCCAGGTTTTGTTTTGAAACATTGACTGTCGCGAAAGCGCCGATATTCCTCGCGGCTTCCAGTCTTCCGTCGTCTCCATCTGCTCCCGCGACGATTGCTTTCACGCCCTCCGCAACCAGTAATTTCAAGCACAGGAGGCCAATGGGACCGGGGCCGGAAACCAGGACAACATCTCCCAGGCGCACTTCCGTCACTTCTGTTACCGCCTGAACCGCGGCCGCGAACGGCTCGCTGAGCGCCGCTTCTTCCAGAGAAAAACTATCTGGCACCCGATAAACCTGATCAGGACGGAGGAGCGTATAGCGGGTGAGGGCGCCGTTCACGCCGTGGCCCATGCCCCGGCGATTCGAGCAGAAGATGAAATACCCGGACAGACAGTATTCGCATTGTCCGCAGGTGACCGCAGTGGCCCCAAGGCCTGCCGCACGCTCGCCCACGCGGACTTCCGACACGTTCTTCCCTACTTCGACTACTGTGCCGGAGAATTCGTGGCCCAGGATGACAGGCGGGTAGTTGCGAAAGGTGTCATGCCAGACGTGGATATCGGTCCCGCAAACTCCGCAGTAGCCGACTTCAATCTTTACCTGATCATCACCGCATTCGGGCTCTTTAACATCAACAATCCCAACGTTACCCTCGCCGGGCGCGTATTTAACGACAGCTTTCATTGATACTTTCGAATACTCGGAGGAATTCGGCTGCTGAATCGTTTCCAGTCGAAAAGAGGGCAGATGTACTGCCCTGGATAGCGGCAACAACGAAGCGGTTTGGACATGAAATCGGTCGTGCTCTCACGTTGGAAAACAGTCAGATCTACAGCCCTTCCAACGCAAGTTCCCTTAAGAACTGCAATCAGGCGAAAGCTGTGCAGTCACTATACTGAGTCCGGCTCTTCATAGCAAGAGTCCTGTACCGCCGCTCCCATACATTTCAGTCAGGCTCATAAGCGGACCCCGGCCAGTTCGGAGACGCAGTTACACCAGCGTTCTCCAGTAAGTCAGGGTGGACTTTTCGATCACACCTTCATGAGCCGCCTGATACGCTACCCATGCCTGAAGGTGAGGGGACCGGTTGTGTTCCTGAAGAGCTTCCTGGCTCCTGAATTCTTCGTAGAACATAAACTTTGCCGGGTCCTGAGGATCGCGATGGAGCAGATATGTCACGCAGCCCGGCTCACTGCGCGTTGGGGCCACCAACTTCCGAAGCTGAGTGGCGGCTTCTTCCTCCCGGCCGGCTGCAGCCTGAAGGTGGACATTCAGAATCACATGATCACTGGGCATAGATGTCTTCCTGATGTGCAGAGCTGTGGCGATGCGGGCTAAACAGGCTGGATCCAGCCCTGTTTAGCGTCAGCGTTGCCCGCCGAGTTCAATCGCTCCATTTGTTCGGCGGAGAGCACGACCTTGAGAGCTGCGATATTTTCTCCCAGATGTTCCTTCCGGCTCGCAGCCACAATCGGCAGTACTGGCGGAACACTCTGCCGCATCCAGGCGATGATCGCCTGATTGGGGCTGCAGCCCGCCTCCGCCGCCACCTGCCGCAGCGCTTCCAGCCGCTCATTCCCGTCGGGACCTGCGAATTGCACAGGCAACTCGCGATCCGATCGCGTGTAAGCGCCCCGAAGCAGCACAGAGTACCCAATCAGCGTCACTCCGCTATTCTCGGCGAAATCTTTCATCTCATCACCGATTACGAGTTGAGGCCCGAAATCCGCGCCATGTCGTGGCCGCAGGTAGGTGTACCTTTGCTCAACCGCCGAGTAGCCCGTCCAGCCCTTCTCGCGGCTGATTGCGTTTGCCTCGGCAATCCGCCACACGCGGAGATTACTTGCTCCAACGGCACGTACCTTTCCCGCTTTGATGAGCTGGTGGAACGCCTCCATCGTCTCCTCGAGCGGTGTTTCGCGATCATCCCGATGCGAGTAATAGAGGTCGATACGGTCGCTTTGCAGACGCCGCAAACTTTTTTCGCATTCTCTTTGAATCTCGTCCGAGCTCAATCCGCCGCTACACCCCGGATAGTCAAAGGCGAGTTTGGTCGCGATTGCCATGCGCTCCCGGCTGCCGCGCAACTTGATCCAATCACCGATCGTGGTTTCGCTCTCGCCACCTTTGCATCCGGGCAGCCAACTTGCATAAAAGTTAGCGGTATCCAGGAAGGTCCCGCCCTGTTCGGCGAAGTAGTCGAGAAGTCCGAAGCAAGTCTCACGGTCGATCTTGGTTCCAAACAGATCTGTACCCAGCGCCAGGGCGCTCACGTGAACGCCCGATTTGCCTAGCTGTACTGTATTCACTTATGTCTCTCTTCCGCGAAACGGATGGTTCCGGTCAAACTAGCGCGTGTAGGTAGCTACAGCAACGCCCACCAGCATGATCACGGCCCCGAGAACGTTTGTCAGCGTAATCTGCTGCACCGGAGAGCCAAGCCAGCCGAAGTGAGAGAGTATCATCCCGCCCAAAACCTGGCCGGCAATCAACGTGATAAACACGAATCGCGCGCCAACGTTTGGAAGCATCCAGGCGATGGCAAACACCAGACAAGCCCCCAGGGCGCCCGCGGTCAGAAGAATGGGAGAAACGGACTTCAAGCCATCCAGCGCGCCTGTGCGCCAGCCGGTGAGTCCGATCAGGATTGCCGCAACCGCGCCGATAGTCCAAAAGACCGCGTTACCAACTCTCGGATTGCCGAGAGCGCTACCCACGCGGCCATTCATGGCGAGGTGGACAGCGAGAATGATGCCTAAGAAAACAGTAAAAAAGTAGTATCCGATTTTCAAACCGTGGCTCCCTATAGACGCATAAAAATCAACTTGGACTTTTTGCCGGGCTAAAGCAAACCTGGTCCGAGTTCCAAACTGAACAAATTTCCAAATTTGTCCCGTTACGTAATATACTCACTCTGCAGTAAGTGTCAAGGGAGTTTCCAAGGTGAAACAAAATGGAACCGAACTGAAATTGCAGAGTAGTCGCAAGACTGACAAGTACTGGGTTCCCGTCGTCGCTAAAACAATCGACATCCTGGACTGCTTCAGATCCGACCTGGAAGAGCTGACGCTGGAACAGGTTGTCCAGCGTACGAACGTGCCGCACACGACGGCTTATCGAATCCTTCACACGCTGGTCTGCCGCGAATACCTGTTACAGTCGCGCCGGAGCTATCGCCTGAATCGTTCCCGTCGGCGACTCAAATTGGGCTTTGCCAATCTGAGCAAGCACGTTTCGCTTGCGGTCGAGATCGAGAAAAGCTTGCGCCATGCGGCCGCGAATGCCGGGATTCAGCTTCTGGTGTGGGACAACAATCGCTGTGCGGAAACCGCGATCAGAAATGCTGAATCGATGGTAGAGGAGAAGGTAGACGTAGCAGTCGAATTTCAGCTCTATGAGCAGAGCGCGCCTGTCATTGCGGATAACTTTGCGCGGGCGCATATTCCGTTGATCTCGGTGGTGAATCCGCATCATGGAACGTACTACTTCGGCGTGAACAATTACCGCGCAGGTCATTCCGCGGGCCGGCATTTAGCAGAGTACGCGGCGGAACGCTGGCACGGTAAACCCGATGCCGTCCTGTTACTCGAGTCTCCCCATGCCGGCCGAACCGTGCAAAGCAGGCTGATCGGTGTGGTTCAGGGGATAGAAGAACGTCTTGGCCGCCTTGGCGAAAAATGCGTACAGCATCTGGATGGCGGAGGTGAAAAGTCCAGCTCGAAAGCCGCCGTTGAAAAGTGTCTTCAGCGTTGTCCAGGCAAGCGCGTGCTCATCGCGGCCATTAATGACGAAAGCGCAATGGGGGCGGCAGATGCCGTTCGAGACTCGAAGGCATCCGACGTCGCGATCATCGGCCACGGCGGCAGCGAAGAGATGATGCGCCTGGCAGCAGACCCCGAATCTCCTTGCATCGGAACGGTTTCGTTTCACCCGGAACTTTATGGCCCCGATCTGGTTAAGTTTGCTATTGCAACTATTCAGGGCGAGTCCGCGACGGCTGCCAGATACATCAGCCACGAGTTTCTGGGTAAAGCGGCGCTGATGCGTTGGGAGTGGGAAAAAGGGCCTGAAAGGGCCGCGGTTGGCTCGCGCACGTCGTGAAGAATGGAGCCTTTGTTTCTAAACAGACACGAAGGACATTTCTGCACTGCGCTGCCGCTTCGGGAGCTGGAATCGTCGCCTCCCTCCGGCTCGGCGAGTCGGAGCCCTTAGGTTTACCCATTGGGTTTCAGGGTTACGACGCCAGATTCCTGCTAGCAAAAGATTGGCTCGGCGGCTGGAAGCAGTTGCGCGAGATGGGCTTCGAAGCCGTTGATCTCGTCTCCTTCAAGGGCTACGGTTACGAGAAGTCAGATCTCGGGAGGCTGTCCGGGAAAGAGGTTCGCCAAACGCTTGACTCGTTTGGGATGACCGCCGAAAACTGCCAGTTCTATTACGCTGAGCTGCATGACACTTTCAAAGAAACCATTGCCTACGCCCGCGGCTTAGGCTTGAAGTACATCATCTGCGCGCCTGCCGCTGGTCATCGCGCCAGTGCGGACGATTGGAAGTGGCAAGCAGATCAACTGAATGCCCTGGGCAAACGTGTACAGCTCGAAGGTTTTCAATTGGGATACCACAATCACGATCTGGAGTTTGCCCCGGTCGGAGGTGTCGTACCGTATGACGTACTCATGGCCAACACCGATCCCAAGCTGGTGCGGTTCCAGATCGACGTCGGAAACCTGACCTTTGCGGGTGCTAACGCGACCGCTTATCTGGAGAAGTATTCCGATCGATACTTCTCGATGCACGCGAAAGACTATCTGCCGGGTAAAACGAGCGTTCCGGTCGGACAAGGAATTCTCGATTGGAAGACGATCTTCACGCTCGCGAAGAAGGCGCCCATCGTCAACTACTTCGCTGAAGTTGCTGCGTACGGGGCCGGTACACTGCAGGGCGTTCCGGCCTCGGCGTGGCCGTCAGATTCTCTCGATCAGCTCCGGGAAAGCTGCAAATTTCTGCGGAAGCTCACGGTGTGACTTAACGGGCGCGGAAGCACTCTGCCGGGTCTCGACGGCGCACGTGTCACGAATTCCGAGGAGAAGGGAATGAACCACAACCACTCAGCGAGGTTGCTATGCGGAATCGGCGCCTTGACGCTCTTCATCATGCCGATACCTGCCCGTGCGCAAGGCTTGCCGGAAGGAAAGGGCAAAGAGCAGTTCGAGCGCATCTGCCGCAACTGTCATTCTCTGGATCTTGTAACCGGAACCCGGCACGACAAGGACGGATGGACGGGCGTGGTGGCAGACATGGTTGCGCGAGGTGCACAAGGAAAGCAGGACGACATGAAGCAGGTGGTCGACTACCTTACCACCAACTTCGGACCGAGTACTCCCGCGCGCACTTCGACTTCTCCGGCCCCCGTTAATCCTGCGCCTTCCGCCCCGCCAAAAGTGGGCGAGCCCTCATCCAAGCCAGGAGATGCCGGCCATGGCAAAGCTGTTTACGCTGCTAACGGATGCTCCGGGTGCCATCGGATTGGGCAGAGCGGATCGAGGGCGGGGCCGGACCTCACGGAAGTTGGTAGCAGTCGCTCCCACACCGAGTTACAGCGAGCCATTGTTGCGCCTGACCAGGAAGTGCTTCCTCAAAACCGGTATGCGCGTCTGGCACTTAAAGACGGAACAAGCATGACGGGCAGGCTCTTAAATCAGGATGCCTTCAGTGTTCAGGTGATCGATTCGAAAGAACAGTTGCGGTCTTTCCTGCGGTCTGATCTTCGCGAGTACACTATCCTGACCAAGGGCCTGATGCCTTCGTACGCGAATAGATTATCGCCATCTGACGTTGCAGACCTGACTCAATATCTGGCTTCTCTCAAAGGAGAGTCACAGCCTTGAACTTTGCAGCGGTTGCGGAGGGGGCTGCAGTTTATGTCTTTGGCTTGCTGGATTAACCATCGGGCATCGTTACTTCTTTTTTTGGCAGCAGCGCTGGCTGCGGCGCCCGTCACCTACGAACGGATACTACATGCCGAAGCGGAGCCACAGAACTGGCTCACATACTCCGGTGGTTATGCAAGCCGGCGTTACAGTGAGCTGACCCAAATCACAAAAGAGAATGTAAAGAAGCTCCAGTTGAAGTGGGTCTACGCGCCGAAGACAACTTACAAGATCGAAAACACGCCCCTCGTAGTGGATGGCGTTCTGTACACCGGCACCACCAGCGAAATCAGGGCAGTTGATGCAGTCACCGGCCGATCCTTCTGGACTTTCACTCATACGGCCGACCCAAAAGCCGCGTTTGTGCTCCCGATGAACAAGGGGTTGGCAATCGCGGGAGAGACGCTCTTTTGGGCTACGATCGACGGCCACCTGATTTCGATCGACACGATGAGCGGCCGCCAGAACTGGGACCACATTGTAGCGGCATGGCAGAAGGGTTATCAGCTCAATGTTGCCCCACTGGTGGTGAAAGACAAGCTTATCCTTGGACCGGCTACGAACGAAGAAGGCGCGAACTGTTGGATTGGCGCTTATGATGTAAAAACCGGAAAAGAACTCTGGCGGTTCAACACCATTCCCGAACCCGGAGAACCGGGCAACGAAACGTGGCCGGGAGAGTCCTGGAAGCACGGCGGCGGGTCCATCTGGGTGACGGGTTCCTACGATCCCGAAACCAATCTGACCTTTTGGGGAACCGGCAATCCGAATCCGGGTTGGAACGGAGATGGGCGCGCACCCGGCGATAACCTTTACGGCGACTCGGTGGTTGCTCTTGACGCCGATACGGGCAAGCTGAAGTGGCACTACCAGTTCACTCCCGGCGATGAATTTGGCTGGGATTCTGTTCAGATCCCGGTCCTTGCGCAGATCGACTGGCAAGGTCAACAGCGCAAAGTGTTGCTGTGGGCGAATCGAAATGGCTTCTACTATGTGCTCGATCGCGCCTCCGGAAAATTCCTTCTCGGCAAAGCCTTTGTCAGACAAAATTGGAACGTTGGTTTCGACGAAAATGGACGGGCCCTGAAGGCGCCCGATTTTACGTCGAGCACGGAAGGGACATTCATTCAGCCCACCGTGCAAGGAGGAACTAACTGGTATTCGCCATCATTCAGTCCGCGCACACAGCTCTTCTATGTTTCAACCTGGCAGAACGGGTCGCAGTACTCCGCCAAGGCGCCGGCCGTCTGGCACGAAGGCGAGCGTTATACCGGTATAGGCCGTGTCACCGGTGCTCATGCTCCGCCACCGCAGCGCGAAGATGGGTTTGCAACGGGCGAATACGGCAACTCCTCCAACTTCAAAACCGAAGACGAAGGTTATGGCGCTCTGATTGCGATCGTTCCCCAAACTGGCAAAAAGAAGTGGGAATACAAAATGGCCGACTTCACCGAGAGCGGGGTTCTGAGTACGGCGTCTGACCTGGTGTTCGGAGGCGGCCGGCGAAGGAAACTTCTTCGCGCTTGACGCAAGAGATGGTACACCGCTTTGGCACACAAACCTTGGCGGAACGATCGCCAGCGGGCCGATGACTTACGCCGTGAACGGTAAGCAATACGTTGCTGTGTGCGGCGGAAGCGCGCTTTACGTCTTCAGCGAACCGGATTAGATTCTCCGGCGCAAAGAGTTGCTTTAGAATGCTCTGATGGTGAGGATCGAGTCAGTGACTCCTCAATCAGCCCCGGAATTGCTCCACGAGGTTCGGGCTCTCTTCCGCTCGTACGGAGAGTTCCTTCAAACCAGCGGTGGACCCGCACTATTCTGTTTTAGCCGCTTGGAAGACGAGATTGCGAGCCTGCCGGTAGCGTACACGGAGAAGGGCGGGGAGGTGCTTCTCGGCACGGACGGAAATCAAGGCGCAGGGTGCATCGCCTATCGGGTACTGGGAACTCCCGGCTCGCCCTGCTGTGAAATCAAGCGCTTGTTCGTAAGCTCCGCCTACCGCGGAAAGGGTCTAGGCAAACTCCTGGTCACCGCCGCGCTCGAACGGGCTCGCCACAACGGGTACAGGGTCGCGTGTCTCGATACCGAACCACATTCCATGGCGATCGCGAAACAGATGTACTTAGATCTCGGGTTCGTGTTGGATGAAGAACGGAATGCTAAAAGCGAGAACCAACTCGTTACTTACCTGAAAAAGACACTCTAGGCAGAGGATCGCGTTCCTACACGTTTTGCGGGTCGAGGAAGGTTTGCAGCGCATCGCTGAACTCTGCGCTTGCTTCGACCGGAGAGATGTGGGCAGCGTCTAACTCGATGTACCGGCTATTTGGGATGTGCCGGGCCATCTCCCGGCAATCCTCCGGCTTTGCTGCCGAATCGAACTTGCCCGTGATCACAAGTGCAGGCACTTTTATTCTGTTCAACTCTTCCTTCTGGAGTCCCGTAAAAGCAGCTTCCCGGACAACCTTCGCGCAGGAGATATAACCGGCTGGCGATGTAGCTTCCAAGATCGAACGAATGCGAGCGACCGTTTCCGGCTCGCGGTTCCGGAAGCTTTCGGTGAACCATCGCTCCATGGTGGCGCCCGAAATAGCGGACATTCCACCTTGCTCAATCTGTTTGATCCGCGCGTCCCATTGCTCCGGATCGCCCATGCGCGGAGCGGTGTCGACGAGCACCAGACCGAGAAGCCGCTCCGGAGCATGCAGGCCCAGCCATTGTCCGATCATGCCTCCCAAAGAGAGTCCACAGAAATGCGCGCGCTCGATCCCCGCATCATCAAGCAGAGTCAATACATCCCTGGCAAGATCCTCGACGGTGAAGTTCGTAGTGCTTTGGGGCGACCGCCCGTGACCGCGCAGATCGTACCTCAAAATCCGGTACTTGCCGGCAAATACCGCTATTTGTCGATCCCACATGCTTAGATCTCCGCCCAAGGCGTGAGAAAACACGAGAGCGGGGCCTTTCTCCGGGCCCGTGACGTCAACGAACAAATTAGCTGGCATACAGATAGCGACGAGCAATGGCTACATTTCACATCATTCCACTTCGATCGCTCGGCCACTGTTTTTACTTTGCCCTTACCGTAACAATTGAAAACTTACATTTCTTTATCCGCTCGCGTCCTGTTACGATCCTTTCAGCTCAGGATCGCGGTCTTCTAGCTTTGGATTTCGTTAGCCCACTTAGCGACCCGGAGCAGAGGGAGAATTATGGGCTTATCTCGGCGTACTTTCCTAGGCACTGGTGCTGCTGCCGGCAGCTTAGCGGCGACTCAACTCAGGGGCGCTGCCACTCCTTCAGCAACTTCTCTACCCACTCGCACCTTGGGGCGCACTGGCGTCCATGTATCCGCTCTTGCTTTTGGCTGCGGCAGCCGCTTTCTGTCCTATCAGGAGGAAGATCGGGCGCTGGAAGCGGTGGGGCGAGCCTACGACCTCGGCGTAAGGTACTTCGACACCGCTTACGCGTACGCCAATGGCTTGAGTGAAACGCGCGTCGGCAAGGCGCTCGCTTCAAAGAACGACGTCTTCATCTCGACCAAAATGCAGGAGCGCGACGGCGAGAAGGTGAAAGCCATCATCGAAGGCAGCCTCAAACGTCTGCAGCGCGACCGTCTGGACCTGATTCACATCCATCAACTTCGGGGCGAAGACGACCTGGCGAAAATCGAGGCGAAAGACGGGATCCTCAATACTCTTCTGAAGCTGCGGGATCAGAAAGTAACCCGCTTCATCGGCATCACCTGTCACGAAGCTCCGGTTGCGCTCAAAACCGCTCTGGAGCGGCACGATTTTGATTGTGTACAGATGGCCCTGAATGCAGCGCTCGTCGGTATGAAGTCCGGACACAATGCTCTCGGCGGTGGCTCAATGGTCATAGATCCGGATATCAAGCCGAGCTTCGAAACACTGGCGCTTCCTGTTGCCAAACGGAAGAACTTAGGCGTTATTGCCATGAAAGTTTTCGCAGCCGACGGACTCATGGGGCAGGTAGCGCCCGAAAAGCTTCTCTACTACGCAATGTCGTTGCCGGTGTCCACAGTTTCGGTAGGTATGCCGACACTTCAGACGATCGCGCAGAACACGCAACTCACTCGCGACTTCAAACCGTTACCGCCGGACGAGATGCGCGAAATGAGCGAGCGTTTGTCTGCTCACAACAAGACGGCGCTCGACCTCTATCTCCAACATCACCAGGATTCGTTCCTGGCCCTTTAGTTCGAACCACATCTCGTCCTCTGGAGTCCTCGACATCTATGAAGCCGTTTGCGCTAGCCATGCTGCTGGGCAGCTTGTTTGCCGGAATCAGTGCCGCTCAGGAAGGCACGGTTTCAGGCAGTGTTACCGATCCGAGCCAAGCGCCGATTGCGGGTGCCACAGTCACCCTGACGGATCCGGCCACGAATGTCGGGACGAAGGTAACAACTGACTCGAATGGCCTTTACGTTGCACCTTCCCTCCGGGTCGGCAAATACGACGTGGCAGTGGAGGCCCCTGGATTTCAGCGCCAGCTACGAAGCGGAATTACGCTCCAGGTTCAGGATCGCGTGACGGTGGACTTTCGCATGACGGTCGGGAACATCAATCAGACTGTTCAGGTAACCGCTGAAGCTCCGCTACTCGAAGCAGAATCCAGCCAGTTGGGCGCCGTGATCACTCGCAAAAGTGTAGTTGATCTCCCTCTGAATGGCCGCAACTTTACGCAATTGATTGTGACGGCGCCTGGAGCCTACGTTCCGCCGCCAAATAGCTCCACCTATGCTCCACTGTTCATCAGCATCAATGGCAATCGGAACGAAAACAACACTTTCATACTCGATGGAATCAACAACAACACAACGGACAGCACCTATACCGCTATCGTTCCTTCCCCGGATGCAATAGAAGAGTTCAAAGTGCAAACCAGTCTCTTGCCGGCGGAGTTCGGTCGCAGCCTTGGTGGAACGATCAACATGACCATACGGTCCGGGACCAATGATCTTCACGGAACCGCCTTTGAATTTCTCCGGAACTCGACACTCGATGCCAATCAGTATTTCAACTCCGGGCGCGTAAAGCCACAATTCCAGCAGAATCAATTCGGCTTCTCCGTTGGCGGCCCGGTGATCATTCCGAAGATCTATCACGGCAGAAATCGAACGTTCTTCTTCGGTGATTACCAGGGAACACGAATCAGGAAAGGCGTGACGGACGTACTCACTGTGCCGACTCTTGCACAACGAAGTGGGAACTTCTCCGGTCTGTCTCCTATCTATGACCCGGCAACCACGGTGGTCGGTCCCGACGGCAAAGCTGTCAGAACTCTCTTTGCCGGTAATCAGATTCCGGCAACCCGATTCAGTCCGGCCGCCACGAAACTGCTTGCGTTTGAACCGCTCCCGAACGCGAGCGGCACGGCCAATAACTTTGTCCTTAACCCCAAGCGAAGCGAGAACGAAAACAAAGGGGATATCAAGGTCGACCAGACATTCTCGGACAAAGACACGATGTTTGTGCGGTACAGCAACTCGCACGACGCCGTTTACCAGCCATGGAACATTCCGGGTTTGCCGCTGGGTGGTTATTTCAACGATCCGAACTCTCAACCGACGATTACATACGGCAGCGGTGCCGCTTTGGGCTACATACACACCTTCTCGCCTACGGTGGTCAACGAGTTTCGGACCGGCTATAACCGGCTCTACAAGATTATTCAGACCAACAGTGGAGACAAGAACATTGCGAGCGCCTACGGCATCCCCGGCGTACCCGACAACCCGGGTGCGAACGGTTTGCCGACCATCTCCATTACCGGATTTTCCTCGCTCGGAGATAACATCGACCGTCATAACGGGCAAAACGTCTACCAGTTGGTGGACAATCTGACACTCATCAAAGGCGGCCACACCATCAAGATGGGCTTCGACCACCGGCGAACCCAGTTAAATGAGAATCAGGGGTCCTCTCCGCGCGGTGCGTTCACCTTCGATGGCGTTTTCACACAGAACCCTTTGAGCCGTTCCGGAACGGGAAGCGCGTTAGGAGATTTTCTCCTGGGGGCTGCGGATTCGTCGAGCATCGGCTCCGTGGTGAGTGATGGCGCGCGAATCAGGAACTACAGTGCTTTCGTGCAAGACGATTGGAAGGTCTCGTCGCGGCTGACATTGAATATCGGCTTGCGCTACGAATACGTTACTCCTGTAACTGCAACCGCAAACCGGCTCACGAACTTCGATCCCGCTAGTAATAACCTGATCTTCGCAAAGGCGGGCAGCATATTCGACCAAGCATTGTCTTATCCGGACCGGAATAACTGGGCTCCTCGGGTCGGCTTAGCGTATCGCGCTCTGTCGAAGACTGTCATCCGCGCCGGTTTCGGCATGTACTATACGCTCGAAGATGCTGGCGAGCACGTGCTCATGTTCAATCCGCCTCGCGTTTCGCTCAGAACGCTGGCAAGCGATCAAACGTTCCTCACCACGTCGCCCTTGCTCGATGCCGGCTTCAGTCCCTACCCGCCAACTACAGACTTTCGAAACAAATTCCTGAGCATCAACGGACGTCCTGCCAATCTCCCGGCGGCGTATAGCGAACAGTGGAACTTCACAATTCAGCAGCAAGTCTCCGACATTCTCTTCGAGGCTGCTTACGTGGGGAACGGCGCCCACAAGCTGCTTGCGAACACTAACATCAACCAGCCTCTGCCCGCGGCGGGTTCCGTCAATACGAGGCGGCCCTATCCGGGTTGGGGCGACATCCTGTTCCAGATGCCGCGCGGTAATTCCATCTACAATGCCCTGCAAATGAAGATGCAGAAGAATTTCGGCAACGCCGGGACCCTGCTGCTGTCTGATTCGTACGCCAAAACCATCGACGACAACGAAGAAACACAGCTAACGAACAACACCGATCCCAATCAGCCGCAGAGTGTTTACAACTATGCCGCGGAGCGTGGTCTTGCATCCACCAACATCAAGAACCGCTTCATTGCAAGCTACGTGTATCAGTTGCCGTTTGGCCGTGGCCGCGCGATCCTCTCTCATTCGGGAAGACTGACGGACATGATTGTCGGCGGCTGGCAGGTGAACGGATTAACGACCGTGCAGACGGGTACGCCGTTCACGATCAACAGCAGCTTCGATCAATCGAACAGCAACTCAGGCGGCCCGCGTCCAAACTCTACCGGCATCAATCCGGCACTGGCGGCCGACCAGCGCTCCGTGCAACGCTGGTTCAACACCTCGGCCTTCGCCCTTCCGCTTGGCTATGCATTCGGAAACCTTGGACGGAACACCATGATTGGTCCCGGGCTCGTCAACTTCGATTTCGCGGCCTTCAAGAACTTCCCCATCGACGGAGAAGGCAAGCGAATTGCCCAGTTTAGGGCCGAGTTCTACAACATTGCCAATCATCCGCAGTTTGCCACGCCTAACCGGCTGTTTGGAGCTACGGGCTTCGGTTCCATCACGAGTACCGTCAACACCTCACGCGACATCCAACTCGGTTTGAAGCTGATCTGGTAAGCGCCGCAGAGATGAACCGCATCGCCCTACTCGCGCTGCTTAGTTGCGCCACGTTTAACGGCCAGGTTTCCGTAAAGCAGCATGGAGTCGATCGCGTGCAGGTTTCTATCGACGGGCAACCGTTCACCGACTTTGTCTACGGTCCGGAAGTAACGAAGCCTTACCTCGATCCTATTCGCTCCGCATCCGGCGTGATCGTCACGCGCCGCTATCCCATGCAGATCGTTCCCGGAGAAACAACCGACCATCCTGAACATCGCGGCGTGTGGTTCGGGCACACCGATGTGAATGGTTTCAACTTCTACGCGAACGAAAAGAACTACACAACACCGAATCGGGGCACGATTGTCGTAAAACACATCGACCGTCTCAAGAGCGGGAAAGAGTCCGGCACAGTCGAAGCGACTCTGGCGTGGCTTGATCCTTCCGGCAAGACTTTACTTGTCGAGAAGCGGCGCATGGTGTTCTACGCGGGCCAGCCGAATCGGATCATTGACTTCGATTTCACTTTGACTCCGTCCGTAGCCGTTCATTTCGGAGATCATCGCGATGGACTCTTCTCGATACGTCTGGCCGACGGCCTTCAGGAGCCCAGCCCTAAACTGCCGTCCAGCCCGCCGCGAACCGGTTTGATGACCAGTGCCAGTGGCTGCAAACACGAGGCCGGATGCTGGGGCAAAAGTGCTGACTGGATGGACTATTCAGGTGAGATCGAAGGCCAACAAGTCGGCGTGGCCATCTTCGACCATCCAGAGAATCCAGGTCACCCCACGCACTGGCAAGCTCGCGGGTACGGTCTGTTCGCGGCAAACATTTTTGGCCTCCGAGAGTTTACCGGCGGGGCCATTCCGGATGGCGGACAGACCTTCGAGCCGAACCAGAGCTTACGGTTCCGTTATCGAATCCTCGTTCATCCTGGAGATGCGGAACGTGCCGGCCTCAAGGCGGAATACGAAAAATACGCCGCCTCTAAGTAAGGCTGCTACTCGAGACCGAGCAGTACCGCTGGGTTGCGCTTCGTCATGCGATCGATCTCCCCGTCCCGCAGACCCTCTTTTTGCAACGCTTTGAAGAACGACATTAAGCCCTCCGGGTGCGGCGGATTCGTAGCCTGACCCAGGTCGCTTGCGAGTATGCAGCGCTCGGCGCCGATTGCTCGGATTGCTTCGGCGTAATCCTGCGGTTCGAATTCTTTGTGAACCCCGATCAGGCCGTTATAGACAAACTCGATAAAGGCCCCCAGATCCGCTGCTTCACACATGGACGACAGGGGCATGTGCGTAGGCGCCATCATGGCATGAGTGACCAGGATGTTGCGGATCCCAAGTTTCCGGGCTTCTCGCACCAGCAGTATCCCTTCTTCAGCGGTGCAGTGCCCGGTGGCTAAGACGAGTTGATGACGAGCGATGACGGCAAGTACTTCCTTGACTGCGGGCAACAAACAGCCATTGCGAGACACCGCGACGCAAGTCCGATTTTGGCCGAGATAACGGAGATGGCTTTCGGTATCGAGAGATCCCATCCATACAAATCGACCCCAATTGCCATCCACGCAGGCCATATGTTCGACGGCATCTGCGTTCATACCGCCGCTTGCGAGATTGAGCGTAATACCGCCGAAACTTGCGATCTTCGGCACCTGTTTCCGGACCATGTAGGCCAGGGAAGCCGTGGGTTCGTAGTGATTTTTCAGAACGATTCCACGCATTCCCCGGGCTAGAGCCATCTCGGCGAGTTCGGCTGCGTCAAGGTTGCGGCGTATACTGTCAGGGCCGCAGTGACAATGGATGTCGATTACGCCTTCAAGCTGCGTATTCATTGGTGGACGCTGGAAGCGGATTGAAGCTGAACAACGTCGCCCGCCGCTAAGTGAGCTTCAACTCGCGGATGGCATCGCCGACAGCACCGAGATTCGCAAGTTTCATCTCGGAATACTTTCGCGAAATGACCAGTCCCTTGCCGCCCCCGCGGAATGCTTCCTTCGTGACGTCCTTGATGACGGGTGGAGTGCAGCGACTAAAATTCGGGTCCATGTTCGAAATGTCCACGTCGATGCCGGGCCAGATTTCAGTCTTAGTGCCTTGTGCTCCTTCGACCGACCGCTTCGTTTCCCGGTACACGTAATCGGGAGACAACCCCGTATACGGCAGCTCAGGATAGCCGCGCTCGCGGTAATTCATGATGCGGTATTCGAATTGCAGCGCTTCGTCAATTGGCATGTCTCCGTAAATCGTGTTGCGCGTGCTTGTAATATACGTTTCCATGCGTGTGCCGCCCAGATTGTGGTACACGGTCATCTTCAGGTAGTCGGAATACTTGCTGAGTTCCGCGACGTCAGTCTGCGCACGGAAGAACGGGCTGAAGCTGTGAGCATGCCAGACATGCCAGCCGACCTTCATCTCGGGTTTAATCCCTTTGACCAGCTTGTAGATCGACTCGTAGGTCTCATGAACGCTGTCGTTCCACATCGTTTCCCACGCCAGAATCTCCGGGTATTTGAACAGAACACGCCAGAGCGTGCTGTAGTAGCCGTCCGTGGGCCGCTGGCCGCCCCGGCAGGACTTACACCAGGCTTCGAGCATGTGGAAGCCGTCGAAAGCTCTCTGCACATTGATGCCGCGCTTGCGCGCTTTCTCCTGGCAGAACGTGCAGAAGCATGTGACCCGCGAAGGATCGTTACCGTTGCGGTTATGAACGGATTCCACCATGTTTCCGAAAGCGCCATAGCGCTCCGAGCCCCACATGATGCCATCGAGATCATAGGAGCGGGTGAAATCCTCCATCAGGCCCATCAGAAAGTTGTGATGATCGGGATTGTTGAAGCAAACCGTGTGCGCATTACGGCCGTAGAGATCGCGTTCCTGAATTTTCTCGACGTTCGGTACGGAAGCGGCCCACACGTCTTCACTCCACGTATAGACCTTCACTCCGCGTTTCTTTGCCACGGGAATCACGTGCTCAAGGATGTCGAAGTTCTTGCCATGGTCCGGCGCCTTGACGTCCTTGATCACGGTGTCTTTGTAGTACTGCATGTGCGGCGTCGCATAGTTGCCGCCATGAAAGCTTTCGTCGTACTTCTGCGGACCGTGATCGGGAAGGGGATGACCCGGCAACTGGCGGCTTGCGATTCCGTTTCCATACGTGAATGTCGCTAGGAACAACGTATTCACGCAAGCTTTTTCTTCCAGGATGTCCAGAACCTTTTCCGTTCCTTCGTCGATAAACGAGATGGACCCGATCTGGATGCCGATAGGCGTGGTCAGTTTAGCCTCCTTCGCCGGCGCTGCAGCAGCTTGGGGATCTGGCGCGCCAGCAGCATTCGCTGCCGCAACCGTACCCGCTCCCATCGCGCCCAAAAAAGTCCGCCGGTCAAGACCGTTTTCAGCCATTGTTCACCTCTCCGTTGCTAAAAGCGATATGCAGTTGAAGCGAGCAATGCAGTTGTTTATCGTTCATTCAAAACTCCGATCTCTTGATGTGAAGCGCCCGGCGTCCCGGATGCCGCCGCGTTGCCGATCAGGCTGGAAGCGCCTGTCGTGTCGATCTTTTTGAGTGTGAGCACAGCCAGTGACGCGGCCAGGCAGCATCCGGAAAGCATGAGAAGGGCCGGCGTCATGCTATGAGTTCGATCTCGAATCAAACCCACCACGGACGGGACACAGGTACCCCGACAAGCTACCGAGCGAGTTGATCCAGGCAATACCCGAAGCGGCAGCAGACGCCGACAGCAGACTCGTTGGGAGCGCCCAAAAAGTGGATATGCTGACCATCACGCCTGCCGTCGCTACTGTTAGTGCCAGGAGGCTTGCGGCTTTCGGCTGACCCGGATATGCGGAGATAGCGAACGCAAGCGCGCCGACGATGCCCGCCACCAGAACGTATCGCCGGTACTGCCCCGATTGATCGCTAAGGCGCCCACAGACAATCATGGCGATTGCACCAACCGACCACGGCACTGCAGATAACCACCCGATCTCAACCGGATCCGATGTGAATTTGTCTTTCAACAGTTGCGGAAGCCAGAACCCCACAGCGTAGCTGCCGGCCGCGAACCCGAAAAAGATCGCTGCTAAAACCCAGATCGCCGGGCTTCTGAAGGCGTCCGACATGGTCCGCAATCGGTTCCCTTCGCCGGTTTTCGCGTGCTCCTCTTGGGCGAGGGACTTCTGAAGAGTTTCTTGTTCCGCTGCCGTCAACCAGCGCGCTTTTGATGGTCCATCTTCGAGGACAAAATAAGCGACTGCTCCGGCTACCACCGATGGCAGACCCTCCAGAAGGAAAAGCCACTGCCATCCGCGAAGTCCTCCGAAGCTCGACATCCGCCCCAGAATCCATCCGGAGATCGGACCGCCAATGGCTCCGGACAAAGGGATCGCAGACATGAACGCCGCCGTCATCCTCGTCCGGTATTGTCGCGGAAACCAGAAGGTCAGGAAAAGAATGACTCCCGGAAAAAAGCCTGCCTCGACGACGCCGAGAAGAAGCCGAGACTGTGTAAAATCCGGCCGCTGTCTGCACGAGCATGTTCGCAGCCGAGATGGCTCCCCAGAGCATCATGATGGAGCTCAGCCACACCCGGGCTCCGATCCTTTGCAGGATCATGTTCGCGGGTACTTCGAAGATAAAGTATCCAAGAAAAAAGATGCCCGCCCCGGTTCCGTAGACAGAATCGCTCATCCCGAGATCCTGCTGCATCTGAAGCTTGGCAAAGCCTACGTTGATACGGTCCAGATACGCGAGTATGTAGCAGATGAAAAGGATCGGGATGATGCGACGGGCGGCCTTCCGGAGAACCGCAGATGTTTCCCCGGAAATCGGCCCTGATTCAGTCCCTTTCATCAATTCGCTCAGTACTCTCTAACCGCGCACATTAAAAATAAAACTTCAACGCAAGTTGCAGGATGCGATTTGAATTCAAGCGTGCTGGTTACAGGCCTGCGGAAGAGGATCCGATGGTGGAGTTGGGCGCAGAGAACGTCGGGTGGTTCGCAATGTTGAACGCCTCAGCCCTAAACTCGAGTTGCTGATTTTCGAGAATTCGAAACCGCTTCTCGAGTGTCATATCAAGCTGCACCAGGTTGTCGGCTGTCAGTATGTTCCGGCCCGCATTGCCATATGTGTACCGGGTAGGCGTTGCGAATGCGCTCACGTTGAACCAGCTCTGCACCGTCGGGTTCGCCAAAGTAGGATCGCCCACTAATGTCGGCCGCTGGTTTCCCACACCGGTATTGGCTTGATCTCCGGAGATAGTCGGAGTGAAAGGCAGGCCCGAACGATTCGTCAGAATGCCCGCGATCTCCCATCCCCCGACGAACGCATCGACAAACCCGTTCGCACCGGAGAGAAACTTGCGCTGACGACCGAACGGAAGCTCGTAGACGGAGCTGATCGTCAAGTTCTGGGGAGAGTTAAAGTCGCATGCGGCGCGGTTCGCGGAGAGGAACGAGACTGTGATCGGCCCACTCTGATTGCTGCCTTCGTCAATGCACTTGCTCCACGTGTACGAGAGGAGCGCCTGATACCCCGAGGAGAAACGCTTCTCGAGTGTTACTTGCAGGGCGTTGTAGCTTGCATTGCCGTTCGTTTCGCCCATCGAGAACTGACCCCATTGCGGATAGGGCCGCCGGTTCTGTATTGTGCCGGGCCCGGGATCAGGTACGTTGTCAGGCACCGAGATCAGTTGCTGGTGAGTCGTCTTGTTTCCTACGTACGCAGTCGTGAGCGAAAGATTATTGACTATCTGAGTTTGGAGCGAGAAGTTCCACTGCTGCATGTAGGTCTGGTTCAATTGACCCGGAGCAGAGAAAACATTCGGCGCTACACAGGTAAGCAACACCATTCCGCTGACTGGACACGGCTTTCCGGGATTCGGATTCCCGGCTACCAGCGGCTGGCCCTGGAATGGATTTGCCCAATTAAATGTAGGTGCCGGAGTGGTGTTATTGATCGTTTGCGTGATCTCGAAGGGTGGCACTTTGGCCCATTGCAGAGTGAGATTCGTATCGAGATACTCATCGAAAAGGCCATAAGCTCCACGCACGACCACCCGGTCAGTTCCGCCCGGCTTCCATGCAAATCCGAACCGAGGAAGAAATTGCCCCGAGCCCGTCTTGCGAATGGAGGCGGGAAGTCCGAGTGCATTCGTGCCAATCAGCCGATCGCTGAAGAGCGGCAGCAAAAGTGGCGTCTCCGGTTGCGGAATCGGGTCGATCAAAGCCCCGGTGCTCGTTGTGGGAATAACGACTTTGCCGGATGCGTAGTCAAACGCCGATGTCTGCCCGTTGATGCCGTTGAAGAAAGGGTTGTAAGCCCACCGCAGACCCAGATTGACGGTCAGGTTTTTCGAAACACGGAAGTCGTCTTGTGCAAAAGCCGCCCACTGGTCCGTGTAGTTTCCATATAGTTCCAGAGGATAAGCGCGAAACACAGACGTGGGAAGGCCGAGAAGGTAATCGGCAAAGGCGTTGCCCGTGTAGTTGGTGGAAAACGCGAACTGGCCTTCCTGCGATTGTCCGTTGAAGAAGCCATGTGTCTGGTGGTACAGTTGGCCTCCGAACTTCATGTTGTGGCGTCCGCTCGTGAAGCTGACCGAGTCGCTGTACTGCCAGGTGCGGATCCGGTTCGCTTTCGGCAGACTATTGCTGCCCGATCCATTGAATCCGGTGTAGCCGGAAATCGTGATCAAGGGAAAGCTCGGGCTGATCTGCGTCTGTTCAAACCCGGTGATGCCTGCCTGTTGCAGAAAGTTGGTTCCCGGAAGAACTGCGCCGAAAAGAAAGTAATCCCGATAGTAGGCAAAGCGCGCCTCGTTCAGCCACTTGGGGCTGATGATTCGTGTCCAGGAAAGCACCGCGTTCTGCCCTCGGCTGTGTAAGGGCTGAACACCCAGCGTGGGGTAAGCGTTGGGATCACCTTCGAGGTTGTCGGCGATCGAATAACGGCCGGAGAGCCGGTCCGCATTCGTTACCTGGGCATCGATCTTTACATCGCCCTTGTAGACGTCGAGTGCCTGCGGAGCATTGAATGTGCCCTGTGTCTGGGTCGGCATGTACTTCAGAAAGTAGCTCGCCTGCGGAGAGATTTTCGAAACGGGGATGACGTTGCTGATGATAGAGCCGCCAGTCGGATCTGTCAAAGCCTTCATGCCTTGGAAGTTGCCGGCTCGCATCGCGTTCGTCGGCAAGGTGTCGTTGAACACAATCCCTTGGCGCTGTGTGGTCTTCTCGATATCCGCGAAAAAGAAAACCTTGTTCTTTACAATCGGGCCGCCAATGGTTCCGCCAAATTGGTTCCGCTTGAGAACATTCTTACTGACGGCAAAGAAGTTCCGTGCATCGAAGGCATCATTGCGAAGGAACTCAAAAGCAGTCCCGTGAACAGCATTGGTACCGCTCTTGGTGATCGCGCTCACGATATTCGGTGTGTGGCCATACTCCGCGGGCATGTTGGCCGTGAACACCTTGAACTCTGCCAAGGCGTCAACGTTGGGCTGAATGTTCGTGCCCCCTTGCTCATATTCCGTGATGTCAGATCCATCCAGTAGCCAGCCGTTATAGATAAAACCCGTCCCATTGATTTGGACGTTGACGGCAGAAGAACGAATCGAACCGCCGCCGGTTCTGGTCCCTTGACCGCCCGGCGTGTAACTGGCGCCGGGAACAAGAGCCACCAACTGCCAGAACTGCCGCCCGTTCAGTGCCAGACTTTGAATTGAGCGGTTCTCCACAACCTGGCCGACCGAAGACGTTTCCGTGGCCAGGAGCGGCACGTCTGACGTGACGTTCACCTGCTCCGTGATAGATCCAAGGTCAAGAGTGATGTTTAACTGAGCCGTCTGGTTGACCTGAAGAGTGATGGAAGGGTAAACAGCCTTCTTAAACCCCTGTGCAGTCGCTTCCAGGCGGTAACTGCTGACCGGTAGATTCGAAATTGTATATTCGCCAGAACCGCCGGTTGTTGTTTGGCGCGTTTGCTGCGTCGCAAGATCGATGACGTTCACCGCGGCCTGCGGCACTACCGCACCTTGCGAATCGCTCACAGTTCCTGAAAGCGTTGCAGTGGCTGACTGCGCGAATGCCCCCGTTGCAATAAGAACACTCAGGCCTACGGCCGCGAGCATCCTTGTCATGTGTCTTCCCATAGTCCCTCCGAAGCGACAATCGACCGCGACAATACCCAGAGTCGCGATCTTAATTGAGTTGAGCTGGATCGAGGATATCGAAGCTTGTCGAGGGAGGGAAGGTAAAAACTTGCTTGTTACAGTAGCGTGTTCAGTTCAGTCCCATGCACGGCGGCTACGGGAACTCTCTCGGAGAAAGCTGCGAATCGGGAATCCTGGCGCAGGCATTCATAAATCGGATCCACCGAGAGCCAGATAAGCTCACCGTCCGCTTCGGAGAAGGCGCGTTCCAGGTATTCAAAGGCGCGATCAAGATCTCCAACGGCTGAGTAGAGCAGGCAGGAGTCCATGGCGGATACTTTCCCGGGAGTCGAGCTTTCTACTTCGAAACAAAGTTGCGTGACATCATTTGTATTGCCCATGGCTGCGTATGCATGCGCCATGAGAGCCAGGATTCTTGTGTTCCGCCCCGCCGCGTCAATTGCAGCCTGGAACCGTGCAAGAGCCTGGTTGTAATCTCCCGTCTGCAGGTAGCTCAATCCTAAAAGTTGGTGTGCCCGGTAAAAGCCCGGCGTCAACTGGAGCGTTCTTTCGCATTGCGAGATACACTCGCGGTAATTCCGCGAGAAATATAGCGCCAAGGCCAGGTCGACGTTAGCATTCGGCGACAGCGGATCCAGGTGCAGGGCGCGTCTGAAACTCACAATCGCCAGATCCGCCCGGCCACTCGCGGCGAGGCACCACCCATACCAGCGGCGAGCGGGGGCATAATGCGGATTCAATTGGATGGCGGCCCGGAACTCGCGTTCAGCGCTTAGCCAATCGCGGCTGTGATGGAGCTGAACAAACGCGAGAGCCGCGTGGGCTTCGGCGAGCGTGCTATCGATTCGGATCGCGTCCATTGCGGCGGTCCGGGCTTTAATCCACGACTCCTGAGGCGGGAACACGTCATAACGTGCGGCCAGGCTGTAGCCATCGGCTAAGCCCGCGTAGGCTAGTGCCGATTGCGAGTCGCACGCGATTGCTTGCTGAAAGTATTCGATGCTCCGCCGGATCCCCTGCTCAGTCCTATAGTCCAGATAGCGGCGGCCCTTCTGGTACAAGGCAAAAACAGTACGGATGTCGTTGGACGGATTTCGCGCGGGTACGGCGACTGCCTGTTGGAGTGCCGGCGTGAAATCCGTCACTATTCTCTGAGCCAGCGACTTCTGGGTCGCCAGGACGGACGATATTTTCTCGTCGTAATCGCCGGACCATACACGGATGCCGGAGGAAACGTGAACAACCTGAATCAGGATGCGTGCCCACGTGCCTTCTCGCCGCAGGCTGCCCTCGACGATGTATTCAGCGCCCAGTTCCGCCCCTATCTCTCGCACATCAGCGCAACGGTCCTTGAACTGAAATGTCGAGGTACGGGCAACAATCTTGAGCCCCGCCAGGGCTGAGAGTTGGAACGCAAGTTCGTCCGTTAAACCTTCTGCGAAGTGCCTGGACTTCGTGTCCTGGTCCACCGACACCAGGGGCAGAACGGCCGTAAAACCAGCATTGGGCACGGGAGAGGCCAAGGAAATGATGGGCTCAGCCCGCTCCTCATTCAGTACGAATTCCAGCTTGTAGCCCCGGCTCGGCATCGAGATGCGGAGATGATCAAGGGTGCCTTCGCTGTCGTAATACTGCTCAAGTTTGGCCCGCAGCCGGCGCGCCTCCACGCGGACAATTGGATCAAGCCGAGGGTCGTAGTCGCTTGCGCGATCGAAGACTTCGATCCCAAGCGCATATTCTTTCGGGACCTCTGCCGGTGCATCCAGCGTGCGGGATACCAGAAACCGCAGAAAACGGCTGATCCGGCTCGAACGGCGGAAGGTTTGACTGTTCAGAACCTTCTCCAGATAGAGAAGCCGTTCGTCTAATGTCTGGTCGTGCAATCCGAGAGCCTTCTCGGACACGTCGGGCCGGGTCAGGGAAGTCATAGCTGAGCTGATTCCGGCGGCGGAGCCGGTTGAGGCTTCGCTTGATTATCCATCAATTCGCCGAGCCGCGGCTCAACTTGGCCCGTCCTTACAGTTTCGTCGACCGTAAGCGCAGTGCGTTGCCGATGACCGACACTGAGCTGAACGTCATCGCGGCACTCGCGATCATCGGGCTGAGTAGGACTCCAAAGAAGGGATACAGGATGCCGGCGGCAACCGGAACACCCACCACGTTATAGACAAACGCGAAGAACAGGTTCTGGCGAATATTTCGCATGGTGGCGCGGCTTAGACGAAGCGCACCAACAACGCCTCGAAGATCCGAACGAAGCAGTGTGATGCCCGCACTTTCGATTGCGATATCTGTCCCCGTGCCCATCGCGATCCCCACATTCGCCGCCGCCAGTGCGGGAGCGTCGTTGATTCCATCGCCCGCCATCGCAACAGTCTGCCCTTGGCTTTGGAGCTTTTTCACCAGTTCCGCTTTGCCCAGCGGCGTAATCCCGGCTTGAACGTCATCAATTCCTAACTGCGACGCCACGTGCTCAGCCGTCGCACGCCGGTCGCCCGTAGCCATCACAATCTTCACTTTTTCGCTGTGGAGCATGCGGACAGCTTCGGCGCTGGAGGATCGGATTGGATCGGCGACGAAGAGCGCACCAGCCAATGCTCCATTCACCGCGACAAGAATCGAAGAATCCGGGGCCCCGTCCTCACTCACTAAGCTGGATAGCTTTGCGAGATCTACATCCGACGACCTCAAAAGACTCTCATTCCCGACTGCAACCGTTCGTCCCAATACAATCCCCTTCACGCCGGCGCCGGTGCTGGACTCGAAATTGTCGGGATCGATCAATGTGATATCGCGTTCTCTCGCCGCAGCAACCACGGCCGTGCTGAGAGGGTGTTCACTTCTTTGTTCCAGGCTTGCGGCAAGCTGAAGAAGCTCAGCCTCGGAAAAACCGTTCAGCCCGGCGACTCGCGTTAACTTTGGCTTGCCTTCGGTGACGGTGCCAGTCTTGTCGATCACCACCGTTTGAATCTTGTGAAGCGTCTCGAGTGCTTCTGCGTTCCGGATCAGCACACCTTCCGTTGCTCCACGTCCGGTACCCACCATGATGGACATGGGAGTCGCCAGGCCAAGCGCGCACGGACACGCAATAATCAGCACTGCGACCGAGTTCACGAATGCATGCCACAGTCGCGGCTCCGGTCCCCAGACAGCCCAAACGATGAACGTGATGGCGGAAGCAAGAACCACAGCGGGCACAAAGTAGGACGCTACTTTATCCGCCAGCCGCTGGATCGGTGCACGTGTGCGTTGGGCCTCGTTGACCAGCCGTACTATCTGGCTCAAAAGAGTGTCGCGGCCGACCCGCTCAGCTCGCAGCACAAAACTTCCAGTGGCGTTGACCGTTCCTCCTGCTACATGCGAGCCTTCTATCTTCTCGACCGGGATCGCTTCTCCCGTCAACATCGATTCGTCGACCGAACTGCGGCCTTCCACAACAACACCATCGACCGGTACCTTTTCTCCCGGCCGGACACGCAGGCGATCTCCAACGCTGACTTCTTCGAGAGGAACGTCGCGCTCGGAGCCGTTCTCGACGATACGTGCCGTCTTGGGGCTCAGGTTTAAAAGCGAACGGATTGCGCTGCCCGTTCTTGCCCGTGCTCGAAGCTCCAGGACCTGGCCCAACAGAACTAATGTCGTAATAACGGCCGCAGGTTCGAAGTACAAGGGCAGGGAACCGTGCTCCGAGCGGAAGGCGGCGGGTATCAGGCTTGGCAGAAACAACGCGAAGATGCTGAAGAGATACGACGCACCCGTGCCGAGCGCAATCAGCGTAAACATGTTCAGATAGCGGGTGACTATCGACTGCCAGCCCCGCTCGAAAAACGGCGCGCCTCCCCATAGAACAACCGGCGTTGCCAGCGCAAACTGGAGCCAGCCGAGCCACGAAGCGTGGGAGAGAGCATCCATCATCCGTCCCGACGTCATCTCGAGCACCATAATGGCGAGCAAGGGCGCCGTAAGGACAGCCGAAATCCAGAACCGGCGCCCCATGTCGTGGAGTTCGTCGTTCGATTCATCCGCTGTTGCCTCGACCGGCTCGAGTGCCATTCCGCATTTCGGACATGATCCCGGTCCCTTTTGGCGAACCTCAGGATGCATCGGACACGTATACTCGGAGCCCGCCGTTTCCCCGCTGCCAACGGATTCCTGGGCGCGTGTCGGAATCGGCAGGCTGATAGACGTGAGTTGGGTCAGCGGAGCAGGCGGCTTCGGTTGCAGATAACGATCCGGATCGGCGTCAAACTTCTTTTTGCAGCCTAACCCGCAGAAGTAGTAGTTTTTGCCTTTAAAGTCGCTTTTTCCTGCTGCACGATCCGGCTGGACCTGCATGCCGCAGACAGGATCTCTTTCGGCAGGGGCAGATTCTGAGGACTTTGAGGGCGCGGCGGCATTCATTGCTGTCCCTTGGATGTCTTAGAACGGCCTGGAGTAGCGGGCAGAATGCTGGGAGGAGGGAAATAGCTGATTTCGGGAGGATCTGCTGCCGGTACACAGGTAGCACCGGCAGCAGAAAGCGGAAGGTTTAGACCTTTTCGGGAACAATGTAAGGCGCGCGATAGGTGCCCTTCAACATGGCCGTCGCTTCCTTGTCATTCACCACTGATTCCGTGTCCGGATCGAAGTGAATGGTTCGTCCCAAGCGGTAAGAGGCGTTGGCGAGATGGACCAACGTCGCGGACAGATGGCCCTCGAGAATCGGAGCATGCAGATCTTCGGCCTTCCGGCTGCGGACGCAGTCAATGAAGTTCTGGAAATGCTCGTTCTTGACTGGCGCTTCCTTTGAAGGACCCGCCTCTTCGTTCGGTCCCAGGAAGGCTTTGTAGGAATCGTAGTTCGAGATGGCCAGGTAGCCCTCTTTTCCGTAATACAGGTTGCCGATGGTGCTCGGCTTCCCGGTATTTCCGGCCGGACCGGCTGCCTTTTTCTTCACGGGCGTCGTATCGTCCAGGCCCGCGGCAGGTACACCGGCGCCGCCGAACTTGTCGGTCCCGATTTCCGCTTCGTGATTCGTAATCCAGCCCCGGACCTCGAAGTTCATCATCTTGGTCTTGCCTTCGGGCGTTCTGAATTCGTAGGCAACCGTCAACGTGTTCGGCGTCTGCTGGTCATCGTCGAATAGGAAATGGCCTCCGATCGCGGATACCTTCACCGGCAAGGTAACGCCCAAGCCCCAGCGGGCAAGATCCACTTCATGGATGCCCTGGTTTCCCAGGTCGCCATTCCCGGTGTCCCAGATCCAATGCCAGTTGTAATGGAAACGGTTCTTTGTGAACGGCTTCATGGGCGCAGGCCCGGTCCACATGTCGTAATGCACTCCAGGCGGTACAGGCTCCGGATTAGCGTGGCCGATCGAGGCGCGCCACTTGTAGCAGAGACCGCGAGCCATGTACACGTCGCCAATCGTGCCCGTCTTCATCTTGTCCATAGCCTCACGGATGGCTGCGCTCGACCGGCATTGGCTTCCGTGTTCGCAGATCACCTTGTACTTATTGATGGCCTGGACAAGCTGCCGGCCCTCCCACCAGTTGTGCGAGCAAGGCTTCTCGATGTAGATATCTTTTCCGGCTTGCGCCGCCCAGATGCCCATCAACGAGTGCCAATGGTTCGGCGTGGCGATCGAGACCGCGTCGATGTTCTTGTCTTCAAGCACCTTCCGGAAATCAGTGAAGGTTTGCGGCTTGGCTACGCCCAGCTTTTCAGCGCCGTCTATCCGTTTCTGCAGTACGTTCTCGTCAACATCGCAGAAGGCGGCTAATTCCACACCCGAAAGCGCGTGGTAGCCGGTGACGTGATTCCATCCGCGGCCGTTCAGTCCAACGACAGCAACACGGACGCGGTCATTGGCTCCCAGAATCCGTTTTGCGGAAGCCGTTGTTGCCAGAGCGGCCGCACTCGTCTTCAGGAAGGTGCGACGTCCTGGTCTCTCTAATCTTTCTTGCATATTGAAACCTCTCTACGGAGTCACTCGCGAAGGCGAGGGTCAGGCGAACACAGATCCCCGGAAAGCGGGCATCCGCTGGCTAAACATTCTTAAGCACATTGAAGAGTCCATCCATCGACTCCACACTCGACGTATAGATGTCTCGTTGTGCATTTTTGTAGTGCGTTTCCAGGGATAAGGTCCCTGCATATTTGATCTTTTTAAGCGCTTTGAATTGCCCGAGGAAGTCGATCTTTCCGGCTCCGACAGGCTTCCAGGAGTGACCTTCGGCGTCTTTCAGATGGATATGTGCAATCCGGCTGGGATCAAGCTGGTCCCAAGCCTTGGGAAACGGTTCTTCCCCAGCCTCATAGCAGTTCCCCGGATCCCAGACGTGCATCAGGCGGCGGTCTGAAACTGCTTTAAACAGCTTGGCGGATTCTGTACCGGTAGCAGTGTTGCACGAGAACTCGTTCTCGACCATCAGCACAACGTCCTGCTCTTTCGCAACCGCCAACGCCTTGCCCAGCTCGTCCACAATGCGACTGAAGATAGAATCCGGATCGGCGACCCGCGAGAACGTGAAGATTCGAAGCCGGTTCGTTCCCAGCGCGTGTGCCGTGTCCGCGGCGCGTTTCAAATCTTCTAACTGCCGGTCATACTCGCCCTGCGGCGGATGTAGGTCGGCAGAGTTCTTTCCGAGCGGCTTTGTCCCCGGCAAAGCAATCTTATATACGGCAGTATCCAAAGCCGCAAGCTTCACGTGAGCGTCGTCCAACTGCTTGCGGATCTCGCGCGCCTGATCCGGCGACGCAGTCCGGTAAACATAGCTGCTTTTCCCGTCGAGAGTAACGTTGCGGATCTCGGTCCATTCGAGATGGTACTTCGGGTAGAAAGTCGCTAAAGTCTTCGAAAGATCGGGACTTACTTCGTCCGAAATAACCCCAAGCTTCCAGGGATAGTCGAATTGTCCGCTGCGGGCGTTCGCGGCCATAGCCGCTCCTAGCCCGGCCAGCGCACCAATTCGGGAAAAATCTCGCCTGCTGACCGCACCAGCCATTTCTAGACAGCACCTCGGGTCTTGAACATGAAGAACCCCCTTCCCCGTCCTATTACAGCAGATTATGACTAAATCGGGCGACCGGAAAGGGTTGGCTTGAGGCGGTTCCAGTACAGGTTGGCTATCCGTCCATTCGAACGGAGCCGGTATTGCCCTCGCCGTCCTCCGCGGTCCGATGCCCTAGAGGTCCGTTCCCGAGGAGTCGGATCAGTTTGAAGACGACGAAAAGGCCAGCGGCGCAGCACGCTGCCAGGAGAAATCTCGGAAGCATGGGTTCTTATCGGCGAACAACCAGCGCGTGAATAGCCCTAGAATGTTCTAGGAGTTTGGTAATGAACTTCGTAGGCCGGATAGAGAGCGTGTGGCGGTATCCCGTCAAAAGCATGCGCGGCGAAGAGCTTCAGGAAGCGTTCATCGGGTTCGGTGGACTACGCGGTGATCGGGTGTTTGCCATCGGTAACCCCCGCGCGCGCCCGGATTTCCCGTACTTTACTGCCCGCGAGCAAGGTCACGTTCTGCTGTGTCGTCCGGCTCACCGGGACGGCAGCGTGACGGATCTGGAAGTCGAGACTCCGTCGGGTGAAAAGTTCGAGATCACCGACCCGCGCCTCCTCGAATCTCTAACGGCAGATCTGCCCGGCCGCTTTGAATTGGGATTGCTGCAGTCCGAACGGGCTTTGACGGATTGCAACCCGGTCTCGTTGATCTCGCTGCAAACCGTCCGGCAATTAACGGCGGAACTTGGCACCGACGTGGATAAACGCCGCTTTCGCGCCAATCTCTGCGTTGATTTTGAAGGAGAACAGGGCTTTGCCGAGGATCAGCTCGTCGGCCATCACGTAAGAATCGGGCCGGACGTTGTTCTCGCCGCCGTCGAGCGGGACGTCAGGTGCAAGATGATCACTCTCGATCCCGATACGTCCGCACCCAACCCTGAACTCATGAAGCTGGTCGCAAGGTCCCACGAAGGCCGGGTCGGAATTTACGCAACCGTCCTGGCTGAAGGAACAATACGACCGGGCGATCGGGTCGAAGTAGTTGATTAGGAAGCCTGAGTCATCTCGGGGAAGAATTGCAGGCCGAGCCGCTCGCCGGTCGCTATCATATGGCCGAAGTCGGGCGGAGCGGGGTTTTCTTCAACCACAAAGTGCTCCGCGGGTCTGCCGACGGCCCGGAAAAACTCTTCAAAACCGCCCGGTGTCATGTAAACGAGCCAGCGCGCGATAGGCGAAACAATCTTAAAAGTGTGGGGGATGCCTCTGGGCAAGAATCCGGACTCACCGGGCCTCAGCGTAAGCTCTTCCTGCCCGCGAAAGAGCTTTAAGGACCCTTCGATGAGGTAAAACATCTCATCTTCGTTCCGGTGGGAGTGGAACGGGGGCTCAACTCCGGGACCACCGACCATCTCGATCAGGGCCGAACTTCCATTTGTCGCAGCCGAATCAACGTGAACGGTCATGAGGCTGCCCATGAACCAAATGGATTTTTTCAGTAGAGCCGAAGGGACGGTGGGCGTCGAAATTTCTTCTAAATAAGCTAGCTGGGCGGGCATCTTCGATCTTGATCTCTCACCGTTTTACGCGGTGAAGAAGTCAAAATCGGCTCAGAGTAGAAGAAGAAAAGCGCCCGGACTAAGCTGCCGCGTAGGCAGCGACCTGGAATGTCGCGCCGTCGCGATTTTCGAACGGTTCGGGTCTCTCGAGTGCAGCCTGCATCGCGAAGATGAACATGCGCTCGTTATGAAGTTTCACCGCGCACGATTGGCACAAGCGCGCGTGAAGATCAAACATCTGGGTGTCGCTCGGCGACAGGCGGCCGAAGTGCCGCTCTTCAATCAGGTCTTCAGTGAAGTGGTTGCTGAGGCGCTTGTAGTTCATGGGCTGGGTCTTGTTCACGTTTAGGACTGATAGTACAGCAACGCATTGGCCACTTTCTGAACGATTTTACATGTCCGCAAGTAGCTGATTATAAATGACGGGATAGTTTGTATATCCCTTACTTTCTGGAACGGAATATGAACATTTGTTCTTATTCACCCGGTAATGGACGTAATGTTTTCCTTAGGAATTATCCGATCCTACCCGGATTTATGGCCGCAATCTATCCTGACATATTTCGCGGGGGAATGACGTAACGTAGCGTCCATGGATACTTCCCCGGCGCTTTCTCCCGAACGGACCAGCCTGGCAGGCAGGCTGGTGATCCTGGAGCCCTTAAATCCTAACGTGCACGGCGATGCTCTTTGGCAGGGTTTGTCCGGTGAGGAAAACGAATCGCTGTGGCAGTACCTGCCCGACGGACCTTTTGCCCAACGCGCCAGTTTCGACGCCTATCTGTCGCGCAAGGCAACCGGGAGCGATGCGGTCTGTTACGCGATCACAGGAAAAGACTCAGGCCTGGCGCTTGGGATCGCATCACTGATGCGGATCGACGTTCCCAACCGAGTCGTCGAGGTGGGAGGAATTCACTATTCACGCTCTTTGCAGCGAACGGCGGCAGCGACAGAAGCAATGTATCTCCTGGCCCGTTATGCGTTTGACGATCTGCACTACCGGCGCTACGAGTGGAAATGCAATGCCCTGAATGCGCCGTCGCGGCGGGCGGCGGAGCGGCTCGGGTTCACTTTCGAGGGCGATGTTTCGCCAGCACATGATTGTGAAGGGAAAGAACCGGGATACGGCGTGGTACTCAATGCTCGATTCCGAATGGCCGGCGCGGAAGGAAAAACTCGAAGCGTGGCTTAGTCCCGATAATTTCACCGAAGACGGTATCCAGCGGCGCTCGTTACTTGAAGTAAGTGCCTGATGTGAGCCCGCGAAGGCGGTCTTCAGTATAGTCTGATAGTTGAATCTCGCCAGCCTGTCCCACGAAATGGATCCGAAGAAGGGATCCTGCCGTGTTGTCATTGAAACGCCTAAAGGGCGCCGCAACAAATTCGATTACGACCCGAAAATCGAGTCCTTCACTCTCGGCGGCTTACTTGCCGAAGGACTGAGCTTTCCGTTCGATTTCGGCTTCGTGCCTTCCACAGTGGCTGAAGACGGAGATCCGCTGGACATCATGGTTTTGATGGACGAACCTGCCCACGTGGGATGTGTTCTTTCCGTGCGTCTGATTGGAATCATGGAAGCAGAGCAGACCCAAGATGGCAAGACTACACCGAACGACCGTCTGATCGGAGTTGCAATCCACTCCTATAACCACGAAAACATACACTCCGTCACGGAAGTGAATCAATCGGTGCTGAAGCAGGTTGAGGAATTTTTTGTTGCCTACAACAAGAGCCGAGGCAAGAAGTTCAAGGTGACTGGGCTCGGCGGTCCCTCGAAAGCCATTAAGCGTTTAAAGAAGGCGGCCGAGGCCTTCGAGAAGCAATAGGCTGGCCCCCCAAAACGATCGAATTGCGGCGCGTAGGAAGACGTATCGGCTCCGCCGGTTCAGGCCGATTGCGTCTGGCTCCGGCCGGCCTTGCTCTGCAGGTAGGTGAGGTCGTCGTCGACTCTGGTTCGCTGCTCCACAACGAGCGCGCGCGTATCCTCGTTTAAGTTTTGCGCAAGTGCATGATCGAAGTGGCTTAGAGACCCGGATTCTCCAGCGATGCACTCGCGGATGATCTCCTTATCGTCTTTCGAATGGAGATGCTGTTCGGTTGAGCGGAGACGCTGCTCGAGATCCACCCAGCCCTTGTGAAGAATTCCGCCGACGTGCAGATCAAGCCGGGGTTCTTCCCCCATGTTCTTGAGCTCTTTCGTGAGATCGCCGGAAAAGCTCTCCCGCTGGTTCGACGCGGCGGCAAGCCAGTTGCTGAGTTCGGTATCGTGGACGCCTTTCGCGGCCTTCGCAAATCCCTCGGCAGCGTCGTTGGACGTGGCAATCAGGTCGTGAAGCGCCTTGACGGTTTTTTCGTTTTCGCTCATATCAGGAAAGACGCAGAAGCCCGGGCGTATTGATCGCAGAAGAAGCTCTATCTGTCTTGACCGCAGCTTCAGGCCTGAGGGGTAGAGATGTAGAAGGTTGCGCCGCTGCCATGGCGGCCTTCCGCCCAGATACGGCCGCCATAGCGCTCCACGATGCGTTGACAGATTGCCAGGCCCAGTCCAGTGCCCGGGTATTCATCCTTGTGAAGCCGCTTGAAGAGCATGAAAATGCGTCCAGCGTATTGCTGTTCGAAGCCGATTCCGTTGTCGCTCACCGTCACGATCCAGGCCTCGCCGTCTTTTTGGGCCGAGACGTGAATGACGGGCGAAACATCGGGCTGGCAATACTTGAGGGAGTTCGAAAGCAGATTCTGGAAAACGAGCGCCCATTGCGTTACGTCTCCTCGAAGCTGTGGCAGAGTCGATGCCGATACCTGAGCACCGGATTCCACGATCCGGCTTTCCATGGTGGCCATAGCCTGCCCGAACGATTCGTTCAGATCGGCGATGCCCAGATCTGCACCATCGGTATGAATCGTGCGTGAATAGGACAGAAGATCCTGGATCAGTTGCTCCATACGGAGAACGCCTTGCTGGATGAAGCCACCGGATTCCCTGGCCTGCTGGTTATCGGGAAGATGCCGCAGAAGCACCTGGGTATAAATGCCAATCATGCGCAGAGGCTCTTGCAGATCGTGGCTGGCCACATAGGCAAACTCTTCCAGTTCACGATTGCGCTTTTTCGAGTTCCTTGCGCGCGACGACCTGAGCAGTCACTTCACTGCATACGGCGACCACCCCGCTAATTTCATTGTCGGTTTCGCGTAGAGGATGGAAGACGACGTTGAACCAGTGGTCTTCGGGCCGGGCATCGCCATCCTGGTCGAAAGGAATCAGCCACTCGTTGGCGACGAACGGTTCACCGGTATCGAGAACTTGATAAAAAGCTTCCCAGACATGGCGGCCCAGCCCTGGAATGGCTACGGCGAGGGGACGCCCGACCAGGTTCGTTCGCTGAACCATGGCCTCGTAGGAGGGATTTGCCAGTTCGATGACCAGTTCGCGGCCTCGAAGGACCACGATGGCGACGGGTGCCTGCCGGAACACTTGCCGCAAACGTTCCTGGTTGTCTGCGAGTACGCGTTGCACACGTTCGTGATCCGTCACATCGCGGGCAGAAGACGTAACGGCTTCAACCAGCCCTCTCCATGAGAACACCGGGGAAAGAATGTACTCATAGGTTCGGGTCTCTCCGTTTGCAGACGTGAATGGAGTGTGATTCCGTACGGATCGGGCGGTGCGAATGACCTCCTCGACTTCGCCCTGAAGGCGGCTCGCCAATTCGGCGGGATAGCCGAGTTCGATGGTGTTCCTGCCGATCACATCCGAAAGCGACTTTCGCCAGACCTGGAGCAGGGCAGAATTTGCATAGGTAAAGCGGCCATCGACGCCGAACGTACACATGAGATCGGGAACATTTGATATCAGGGTGTCGAAGGTTTGCCACTGGCTGCGCAGTTCCGTTTCGGCGCGGGCGCGTTCCATGGATTCCCAGCAGCGGTTCGCAACGACGCGCACGAGCTCGATTTCCTCCGGGCGCCAGTTGCGGCACGTTGCAGTGTGGACTGCCATAGCGGCGGCAAAGCGCCCCCGCTTGAGCAGCGGAACGCAAATAACGGAGCGGATGAGAGTACGCCGATAAGAATCGCGTACTTCTTCGGTGCGTCCGTCGGATTCGGAATCTTCTACGGTGTAGGGCTGACCCTGACGCATGAGCCGAAGGCATTCCGCTCCAAATTGAGTGAAGGTGTAACGGCCTACGATGCTGGGCACGTCCAGCGTGAAATCGCCCGTGATGTCGAAGGTGTCTTCATCTTCTTCCACTTCGGCATACGCGCAGCGGTTCACTTTCAGGTACTCGCCAAGAAGCCGGGCGGCGGTCTGCATGATTTCGTGAGGATCCGTGATCGGGCGAGTTGCATCTTCGAGCTGGAGGAGAAATGCAGCCCGCTGCTCGCCCTCTTTGCGCGCAGTGAGGTCGATGTTGATGCCGGACAGTCGAACGGGTTTGCCAAACTCGTCACGAAACACACGGGCCAAGCTACAGATCCAGCGCACCGTTCCGTTCGGAGTGAGCATCCTGAACTCCGTATCCAGAACGTTTCCACTTTCAAGCGCTTCTTTGAGTAGGTGGTAGGTGCTCTCCCGGTCCTCCGGATGGACGGATCGCTCCCAGATTTCGAGCGAGGGTTCCACCTCTTCCGAGATTTCCAGAACGCGATAGAGTTCGGGAGACCAAGTCACCTTGTTTGTGAGCAGATCCCAATCCCAGGTTCCGATGCCGGACGCCCCAGCCGTTATCCGGACCTTCTCACGCATGTTCCCGCGCCCGGCTTGGGCGCGCTTCCACCGGTTCGCCCGTGCTCGGGTTCCCGACCGTCCCGAATCGGCAAGTTGCTCCTCGAGTTCTTCGACACGGCGGCGCTAAGCGTTCGATGGTTGATTGGGCCTCAGAATCCATCTGAAGCGGATCGTTCATCCTCCGGTCCACATATAGAGAATGCCATTCCTTCTCTGGGAAAGCTTCGAACTTCCAGGTAAGAATTCCTGGCGCAGACCTCAGACAGCCATCGATTTTCCTGTGCTATCGTCGACTGCGAGAGAGGGCGGCAGGTTGTTCCCTGGAAAAGCTACTGAATTACCGTAGCGCTCGCGCAACACTCGAAACCCAGTCAGCTTCGATCAACAAATCCTCACAATGCGAATTGCAAGTCTCGCGACGGCTCTTCCCGGTCGCCGCTACGAACAGGAGATCTTGCTCCAGGCTGCTCATTTGGAGTGGGACAAGAAACTCGATAATCCTCAGATTTTGGATCGGCTGTTTCGAAGGGTGGGAGTTGAGCAACGGCATCTCTGCCTGCCGGTGGAGGCGTATCCGGCGCTCGCCAGCTTTCGCGAAAAGAACGACGCATGGATCGCGAGCGCACGCGAGCTTGGCTGCCAGGCACTCAAAGAAGCGTTGGAAAAGGCTGAGCTCAAAAAAGAACAGCTAGGGGCAATCTTCTTCGTTTCGATTACAGGGATCGCAAATCCATCCATTGACGCACGAATTGCCAACATGCTGGGTTTGCCTCGAACGCTGAAACGGGTGCCGATCTTTGGACTCGGTTGCGTGGCGGGAGCCGCAGGTATTGCACGCGCCGCAGACTATGTGCGGGCTTATCCGGATCAAGCTGCTGTTCTGCTCTCCGTTGAACTTTGCTCCCTCACGGTTCAGGCTGACAACCTCTCCATGCCGAATGTGATTGCAACCGCTTTGTTTGGCGATGGCGCGGCTGCGGTGGTGGTGGCCGGTGACGATCTGCCGGCCTCAGGGCCGCGCATTCTGGCCACGCGATCAAACTTTTATCCCGCAGACAGAAGATGCGATGGGCTGGGACATCACAGAAAACGGCTTCGAGATCGTTCTCTCGCCGAAGGTGCCCGATATCGTGCGCCAGTATCTCGGGCCGGACGTGGACGCCTTTCTCGCAAGCAATAGATTATGCCGGAGCGACATCACAAGCTGGATCATGCATACGGGCGGCCCGGCCATTCTGGAAGCCACTGCCGACGCATTGCAACTTCCAACGGATGCGCTTGCGGCTTCCTGGGATTGCCTGCGCCGGATCGGCAACTTATCCTCCGCATCAGTGCTCTTCGTGTTGCAGGATTTTCTCCTCAACCGGCGCCCTCCAGCGTCGAGTTACAGTATCCTGGCGGCAATGGGACCGGGCTTCTGTTCGGAGCTGATCCTTTTGCAGTGGTGACGAATCGGCGGTCATAAACCGGAATGCCAGCTTCATACGACGTAGCGGTGGTCGGAGGCGGTCCTGCGGGACTCGCAACTGCTATCGAAACGGGCCGGCGCGGCTTTCGTACGGTTGTGCTGGATGGGCGGCGGCCCCCGATCGATAAGGCGTGTGGCGAAGGATTACTTCCCGATGCCATTGAGCGACTCCGCCGGCTGGGCGTCATTATTCCTTCGGGCGAACGAGGGCTTTTTCGGGGCATTGAATTCAGCGATGCGTGGAACCGGGTATCCGCACCTTTTCCGTCCGGCGGCGGATGGGGCGTGAGGCGAACAACGCTGCAGCGGCTGCTCTCGGAGCGGGCGGAAGAGATTGGGGCGGACCTTCTTTGGGACACGCCGGTGAAAAGCATCGACGGTCATCAGGTGGTCTGCCGGAATGTTACGATTCACGCCCGTTGGATTATCGGTGCCGACGGGCTTCACTCGCAAGTGAGACGATGGGCCGGTTTAGACCGCTATTTGTGGAATCGGGAACGAGTTGCCCTGCGGCAGCATTTCGCAGTTCCATCACCGCCGGAGCATGTGCAGGTTCTTTGGAGCGAGACCGGGCAATGCTACATTACGCCCGTCGCCGGGAATGAAATCTCGGTGGCAGTCATCACAAACCGGAAAGAGGCGGAGTATCGGCAGTTGCTGTCTTGCTTTCCGTCATGCAATGACTCGCTGCCTGCGTCCGCGGCAACCACCAGCGTGCGTGGATCATTGACTGCATCGCGCCGCTTACGGAGAGTCTGCGCCGGCCACATCGCGCTGGTTGGCGACGCGTCAGGATCGGTGGATGCGATCACCGGCGAAGGTATCTGCATCGGGCTGCGGCAGGCAGAGGCAATTTCGGAGAGTCTGGCGGCGGGTGAGCTTGCTGATTACGGTCGAAAGCATGCGGCTATCATGCGACGGCCTATGTTTATGGCAGCCGTACTCTCCACTCTGAGCAGTCATGACCAACTGCGCAGGCGAGTTTTGGGCGGCTTGTCTCAGGATCCGCAGTTGTTTGAGAAGATGCTCGGATTCCATGTAGGGGCAGCGAGGCTGCGGAGTCTTGGAGTTTGGGCGCCATTGCGGTTGGGCTCTAGTGTGCTCGGTTTGAACTGAATCGATACCATTGCCTGCTCAACCAGTTCGCCCCGGTTCGCGGCGGACGACCGATTGAAGGGAACTCCGCACGGCGCTGGAGAGCATGACTGCCAACCGTTCAGCGCACACCCGAATTCGACGTCCTCCGTACACGACGCGGCGACACCGTTACGCCATACTGGGCAAATGGATTCAGGCATCAACGGTGTGAAGCACTTATCCGGAAAATGCGTCCAAGGGGAAGATAGAAATGACTGAAGCACAAACCCGCGGAATGAAGTTTGCGTACTTTCTGATCGGCATTGCCCTCCCGATTATGGGACTGGCACTTTGGGCTAAATCAAACGGGCTCTCCGACCCGAGCGGAAAAGGACGAGTGGACCAGGCGCACGACGTCACTGTTGAAGACAGCTTTCCTGCCAGCGACCCGCCTTCGGCGTGGTAGATCTGCTTTCACGCTTCTGCAATTACTCGTACCGCAGAGCTTCGGTGGGATTGAGCTGAGAAGCGCGACGGGCCGGTAACAGGCCAAATCCGACACCGACCCCGAAGGAAACTCCAAAAGCGACAATCACCGAAATAGGCGAAATCGGGACGTTCACCTGATTCGTGAAAAGCCGGATGCTGAGCGGCAGCGCCAGGCCGAGAACAATGCCCATCGTTCCGCCCACCAGGCTGATAATGACCGATTCAACCAGGAACTGAAGAAGTACCTCGCGGCGCGACGCTCCGACCGCCATCCGTAAGCCGATCTCGCGAGTGCGCTCGGTCACGGTGACGAGCATGATGTTCATGATGCCGATGCCGGAGATCACGAGTGCGATGGCCGAGACGATAACCAGCACAATTGTCAGGACCGTCGCGATGGTATCGGCGGTGTCGAGAATCGCCTTCAGATTTTGGACGTTGTAGTTCGCGCCCGCACGGTGTCGCTGATGCAGAACTTCCGTCACCTCATCCGTGACGGCGGGCACGTCGTCGGCATCCCTGACCTGCAGATAAACAGGCTCGACTCTTTCGAATTGAAGGAAGTACCGCATCACGGTGATCGGAATAAGGATCGTTTCGTCCGTAATTTCACCTTGCCCGAAGGTGCTGGTCTTTTCCCGGAAAACGCCGATGACGGTGAATTGGAGCTGGCTGATCTTGAGCGTCTGCCCGAGTGCGGCGTCTTTGCTGCCGAACAGGCGGATCGCCAGTTTGTCCGTGATCATGGCCACTCGCGCCCGAAGAGTGACATCGCTCTGATCGAGATCGCGGCCATTCAGCATCACGAGGTTTCTGACCGTCGCATAGCTCTGATCGACGCCATCAATATTGACGGGTCTGATCTTTCCGTTCACGACGATCTCGCTGCTCATGGGCATCACTGCGGTGGCCGCGACGATGCGATTGCCCAGGGCATCCCTTAGCGCCTGAACATCGGCGATTTTGACGAAATCTCCTTCGACTTTGGCCGTATTCTGGCCACCGGCCTCGTAACTCGCGTAGACGAGATTAGAGCCGATGCCTCGTATCTGGTCGAGAATGAGATCGCGCGAGGCAAGAGAGATGGTGACCACCAGGATCACCGACGCATTGCCGATGATCAGCCCGAGAGCGGTCAGGAAGGTCCGGAAGCGATTGGCGCGAAGAGCCTGGAGGCTGAAGGATATCGCTTCGGAAATGTGCATGCAGGACCTGCGGCGTGAGAACGCTCGAACTTGCTGAAGAGCTAAATAGTTATTGTGCTACTTGCTTCAGAAGGCGAGCCGCCTCTTCTTTCGGAGGATCGTCGACTGTGATGGAAGCCTGAACGTATTTCTGCAGCAGGTTCTTTGCTTCGTCCAGATTGCGTTTGTGCTTGATTAGGGTGTCAGCCCGGGCGAACCAGATTTGCGGCGCAGTGGGGTGAGCCCTTTCAGCGGCAGCGAAGACGGCATCGGACTCGCGCGTTCTGCCTTGATTCGCAAGGAATTTTGCCAGCGTGAGCATGTGACCAATCTCGTGGGGAGCCACGGCTACTGCTTTCCGCAGCGCCTCTTCCGCGTCACCGTATTCCTTGCGGTGCTGCGCAAGGAGTGCCTTAACGTGGAAACCCTCGGGAGGGTCGATGGCCGCGATCTTGTCGGCAACATCCAGGGCTTTCTCGTAACCGCCGCCCATAAAACCGGGAGCGTTCAAGTAGTAATCGAAAAGATCGCTCAGAGCTTCGCTGTTTTTCGCATCCAGCCGGACCGCGTCCTGGAAGGCGTCGCGAGCCTTGAGTGCGTAACCGGGAGCACTCAAGATGTTGGACATTTCGGCACGGCGCCCATAGGCACGGCCTAGCCAATCCATATATTCGCTGTTCTCAGGACTGATCGAGGCCGCTTTTCCCATGTACTCTACGGCTTTCTTGAAGTCGCCTAGCATGAAGTAGTTACGGCCTACGAGAAAGTTCGTAGCAGCGTCGGGACTTTTCTTGTCTAGGAGGTTGAGGGACTCTTCGTAAGCCGTATGGCGATACAGTTCCTCCGCTTTGTTGAGATCGTGAGCGAAAACACTGGCCCCGACTAAGACAACGACAACCCCGACTAAACCTAGCCTAAACACCGCAATTTCCCCTGTTCGTTCGATTGTAGTAAACTCTCGAACACTCAAGGACTTCGATGCGTGGAGGGGCCCGGAGGTTGCTGCCGGCCAAAATGACAGGGCAACGCGCTTGCGACTTGACGGGCAACCCGTTGCCATGTCCGGAGTTCGGCAGCCGTTTTCATTGCAAACTCGTAGTATCCTGAGATCGAAATCCTTGGAAGTAGGAGAAGAATCATTATGATCGCCCGGTTGCGACAGCAGCTTTCTTTCGCTGGTCTAGTTGCCCTGTTTGCTTGCTCAGCTTGGGCCCAAACGACGACGCTTGAGGGAAATGTAAAGGACCCGAGCGGTCAACCTCTCAAGGGTGCCGTCATCAAACTGGACCGAACAGATATCAAAGGACACTACCAGGTCAAGTCGGACAAGAAGGGCCACTGGCTCTACACCGGCTTGCCTTTCGGTACGTACGACGTTTCCTGTGAAGTCGATGGCAAGGTAATGGACAAGGTTGGCGGAGTAAAGTCGAAATACGGCGACTCCACGACCGTAGACTTCGACTTGGCCAAAGTAGCTCAGCAACAGGCTGCCACCACCCAGGCCAACAACTCCGGCCAAGTAACCGAAGAACAGGCCAAGGGCATGAGCAAAGAGCAAAAGGCTCAGTATGATGCGGCTCTGAAGCAACGTTCCGAGGCGATGAAGAAGAACAAGGCCCTGAACGACGCCTTCAATGTCGGACAAGATGCCATGAAGCAAGCGCAGGCCGAGCCGGACAAGACCAAGCGCGCGCCCATGTACCAGACGGCGATTGATAACTTCAACAAAGCCGGCGAAATGGACGCGACGCAGGTAGCAGTTTGGGACAGCTTAGGCGAGGCATATTCGGGTCTGGCCAGTTCGCAAACCGGCGACGACCGCAACAAGTCCTACGATCAGGCGATCGAAGCTTATAAGAAGTCACTTGCCATCAAGCCCGACGACGCGGCCGTTTACAACCAGTTGGGCAACATCTATGGTGCTCAAAAGAAGATTCCGGAAGCCACCGAGGCCCTTACCAAGGCCGCGCAGTTGAATCCGCAAATGGCGTCGAAGGCTTACTTCAACATGGGCGCTAATCTCGTCAACTCCGGTTCCGCCGACAAGGCTTCCGAGTTCTTCAAGAAGGCGACCGATGCGGATCCGAGCTATGCAGAAGCCTGGTATCAGCTTGGCAGCACGCTGATGATGAAGGGATCTGTAGATCCGAAGTCGGGTAAGCAGACTTATCCCCCAGACACCGCCCCGGCACTGCAGAAGTACATGGAACTGCAACCTAGCGGGCCTCATGCGCAGGAAGCAACAGCGATGTTGTCGGCCATGGGCGAACAGGTGCAGACCAAGGTTACTGTTCCGGGCGCAAAGAAAAAGAAGTAAATTGTCCTGGCTCAGAGCGGATCCCGGTTCGTCGGATCCGCTCTGATTTCAACTCATGATCCGCGTTGCGCTCGAAGCCATCATCACCATCACCGTACTTCTGCTGGCTCGGGCAATTATCACCTCTATTCTCCGATCCTTCTCCACAGCAGCTTTCGGCAGCAAACCTCAAGCTCAACCTCCAAACAGCGCCAAGCCGGAAGAGCGTACGCGAACCAGCGGTACGCTGCACCGCGATCCGGTCTGCGGTACTTTTGTTCCCGAAACCACGCCATTTCGCCGGGATCTTTCGGGATCCACGGTCTATTACTGCTCAAAGGCGTGCCGGGAATCGCACTCGCTGATCTCGCACACGTAACGCTACGTAGATTTCTTCCCATCCGGCCAAGCTAGCTCCGGCAAATCACTAAAACATACATCGCCTGTCATTCAGAGGCAGTCTATGAGGTTAAGCGAAGCTTAAGTTTTAAGCCTCGCAAAGGAGATCTTGCTTGGCTCGTCACGCTCTGATCATAGGCGCCGGACCTGGAGGCCTAACGGCTGCGATTCTTTTGGCGAAAGCGGGAGTGCGGGTGACACTACTCGAACGTGCCGCCCAGGTGGGAGGCCGAACATCCTGCTTTCATGCGAACGGCTTCCGTTTCGACTACGGTCCTACGTTCTTTCATTACCCGCAAGTTCTCGAAAGCATACTGGCCAGCGCCGGTTATGACCTTTGGCGCGAGCTTGACTTGATCAAGCTCGATCCGCAATACCGGCTGGTGTTCGGGAGCGGCGGCGATATGCTGTCGACGCCCAATACAGAGAGGATGGAACGGGAAATCGCGCGCGTGTGCCCGCAGGACGCACCAAATATGCGGCGTTTTCTATCCGACAACCGGGAGAAGCTCAGCAAATTCAAACCGTTCCTCGAGGCATCCTTCGACAGTTGGAGAAGCACGATACGGCCCGGACTTTTGCAGCTTCTGCCCACGTTGAAGCCGTGGCGGTCGCTCGATGCTGAACTACGCCGGTACTTCTCGGATGAACGGGTCAGGCTGGCGTTCTCCTTCCAATCGAAATACCTGGGGATGTCTCCATTCGAATGCCCGGGCCTGTTTACAATTCTCTCGTTTCTCGAATACGAATACGGTGTGTACCATCCGGTTGGCGGATGCGGCTCCGTGACGACGGCACTGGGGCGGATCGCGAAGCAAATGGGAGTCGATATTCGGCTGAACGAGCCCGTCGAGCGGCTTACCTTTCAGGGCCGAAAGGCAACGGGTGCACGTACCGGCAGCGGTGAGTATAAAGCCGACGCAGTCGTGATCAATGCCGACTTTGCGCGCGCCATGTCGCGGATGGTGCCCGATCAACTAAGGCGCAGATGGACCGATTCGAAGCTGTCGAAGAAGCGAATGTCATGTTCGGCGTACATGATGTATCTCGGAGTTCGCGGCACGTACGAAAACTTCGCGCATCACACGATCTACATCGCCAAAGATTACGAGAAAAACATGCAGGACATTGCGCGGCGTCATGTTCTGTCGGAAGACCCATCGATTTACGTGCAGAATGCTTGTGTAACGGACCGGAGTCTTGCGCCCTCCGGTAAGAGTACGGTGTATGTTCTGGTTCCTGTGACCCATCAACATCCATCAGTAGATTGGCAGAAAGAAGGCCCGCGATATCGGCAAGTGGTCTTGAAAAAGCTGGAGTCGATCGGCCTGCACGATCTGGAGTCGCGAATCGAATATGAGCGGATTCTGACTCCCGACGACTGGGACACGGGTTTTCAGGTGGCGCGTGGGTCGGTGTTCGGCCTTGCTCATAACTGGTCTCAAATGCTTCACCTTCGGCCGCGGAACCGGTTTGATGAACTCGATTCGGTTTACCTGGTGGGCGGCAGCACGCACCCGGGTAGCGGATTGCCGGTGATTTTTGAATCGGCGCGGATCAGCACGAGATTGCTGCTTCAGGATCTTGGCATCCGAGTTCCGTCTCAGGAGGCTTTGACACCGGCTGCTGCGGCGGCGGCGGTCGCATAGAGCAGAAGCGGAAAGCTTGATCCAAAAGAGCAGGGAGAAGGAAAGAACATGAGTTCAACGATCGGGGTAATCGGGTCAGGCCTCGGCGGCCTTAGTGCAGCGTGCGTTCTGGCGGCGCGCGGATACAAAGTTTCGTTGTTCGAAAAGAACCACTGGGTGGGTGGGAAAGCGGCCGTGCTCAACGAGGACGGATACCGGTTCGATATGGGACCGACGATTCTGATCTGCCCTTCGGTGCTGCGCAAAATTTTCAACGAAGCCGACCGAGATCTGTCGCGATATCTCAATCTCGTGCCACTCGAGCCGCAATGGAGATCGTTCTTCGAAGACGGCAGTGTGCTTGATCTATATGGAGATCAGCCGCGCATGAAGGCCGAACTCGATAGCTTCTCGCCCGGTACCAGCCCGGGATACGAGAAGTTTTCCTCCATGTCGGAGGAGTTGCATCAGATCTCGAACCGGTTCTTCTTCTGGCGATCGGTGGGCTCAATCAAGGACACGTTTGAGACCGGTTCGGCCTTCAATCTGTCGTTGTTGAAAGACGTAAGCCGCATGCGCCTGGGGCATACAGTCGCGGGCACAATCCGGAAAGAGATCAAGGACAAGCGTGTGGCTCAAATGCTTGACCACATGGTGCAGTACGTGGGTTCTTCGCCCGAGAAGACGCCCGCCATTCTTTGCGCCATCGCCCATATGCAAGCGGAAGAAGGCGTCTGGTACCCGATGGGAGGCACCCGGGCCATTCCGAATGCGCTGACGAGACTTGCGATAGAGCTGGGCGTTGCAATCCGGACAGACTGCCCGGTGGAGCGCATTGTTATTGAGGAGGGCCGGGTTCGCGGGCTCGTGACAGAGAGTGGCGAATTCGTTCCCCTCGGGGCGGTAGTAGCTAATTCGGATGCCGTGCGTACGCATCGGGAACTGATTGGCGGCGAACCGGCCAGGCGCTTCGAGCGGAGACGTTCGTATGAGCCGGCTTGCTCGGGAGTGGTGATTTATCTCGGGCTTGATAGACGTTACGAGCAGCTCGATCACCATAACTTTGTCTTCTCTCGCGACCCGCATGAGGAGTTTCACGCGATTTACGACAAAGGACGGCTGGCTCCCGATCCCACGGCTTATTTGTGCGCGCCTGCGCGCACGGAGCCCGGAGTTGCTCCCCCGGGTGGGGAAGCGCTTTACATCCTTGTTCACACGCCTTACCTCCGGCCCGGCCATGACTGGCGTGCGATGTATCCGGAATATCGCAGAGTGATCTTTGATAAGCTGGCGCGGACAGCGGGGCTCAAGGATTTGGAATCTCACATCAGGACCGAGCGTTACCTGACGCCGCAGGATATCCATGATCGCTACGGGGTCTTGAATGGAGCCATCTACGGGATTGCAAGCCACGGCCGCTTACAGGGCGGTTTCAAGCCGGCCAACCACAGCCCGGATGTGAAAGGGTTGTATCTGGCCGGGGGCGCTGCTCACCCCGGGCCCGGGATGCCCATGGTGCTGATGTCCGGCTGGATTGCGGCTGACAAACTGGATGCGGATCGAGTTGTGGAAAGGGAGTTGGCCCACGCCGCAACGGCATGAACGCGAGCAGGCGAGCGGGAGCGAACGAAGCAGTGCCGGCTATCACCGATCTCGCTTTGCCTCACGTGACAACCTGGCAATTGCGTTTGTTTGCGCGGTACTGCGGCCACTATCTGCGCCGCCACTTCCACCGGCTGTACCTTCTGGAACAATCGCCTGTCGCTGAGTTGGGCGATTCGCCTCTCCTGATCTGCCTGAATCATCCGTCGTGGTGGGACCCAATCGTTGCTGTTTACTTAAGCCAGAAGCTCTTCGCCGATCGCCGCCATTATGGTCCGATCGCGGCGGCGGGTCTCAGCAAATACAAGTTTTTCGAAAGGCTGGGATTTTTTGGAATAGCTCCCGAGACACGGGAGGGCGCGTTTCGATTTCTGCAAATCGGCCGGGCTGCACTATCCACTCCGGGCTGCGCTCTTTGGGTAACGGCACAGGGCCAATTCGAAGACGCCCGCGTGCGCCCGACCAAATTTCAAGCCGGTGCCGGCCACTTGGCGCGCTCTTCGTCGCGGTTTATCATGCTGCCGCTTGCGCTTGAATACTCATTCTGGCGGGAGCGAACGCCCGAAGCATTCGCGTGCTTCGGAGAGCCGATGGAAATCAGCAACGAGCCAGAGCGGACGGCGGCCGATTGGACGCGCATCTTCGCGGCATCTGTCGAGAGCACGCAGGATTATCTCGCCGAACGAGTAAAAACCGGGCAGGAGAGCCATTTCGAAGAGTTGTTGTCGGGCGCAGCGGGAGTGGGTGGCGTTTATGACATTTGGCGCGCGGTGAAGTCCTACGCGCGCGGCAAGCGCTTCCGAGCTGAGCACGGGCTTGGCTCTCGATGATTCTGGCGACTCTTGCTTGCGTTGCCTTTTCCATTGCCCTGTTAAACGCAGTTCTGTTCTTTCGGAACGTTCAGCTTTATAGACCGCCCGCCTGGCCGCGGGAAACAGAGGGAAGGCCTTTCCTCTCGGTGCTCATCCCCGCACGCAACGAGGAACGCTCGATTCGCGCCGCCGTCGAATCAGTTCTGTCGAGCCGCGATGTCGATCTGGAGTTGATCGTTCTCGACGATCATTCGGAGGATCGAACGAGCCAGATTGTTCGCGAGATGGCTCACGATGCGCGGCTCCGGTTAGAGTTTGCACCGGAGTTGCCGGCCGGCTGGTGCGGGAAGCAGTTCGCGTGCTGTACGCTTGCCCGGCTCGCTTCGCACGAAATCCTGGTATTTCTGGATGCGGACGTGCGACTCCACCCGTCCGGACTGTCGCGGATGGTTGAGTTTCTTCACTGGAGCGATGCACAGCTCGTCAGTGGATTTCCCCATCAGGAAGTGCACTCGTTTTACGAGCGGTTGTTGCTGCCTTTGATGCACTTTCTGCTGCTCGGCTTTCTGCCAATCGATCTGATGCGCAGCCGCATTGATCCTTCGCTCGGCGCCGGATGCGGACAGCTTTTTGTCGCTCGGCGTTCCGCGTACTGGGCCATTGGAGGACACGGTGCCATTCGCGAGTCGCGACACGACGGCATCTCGCTTCCGAGGGCATTTCGACGGGCGGGTTTCTATACCGATCTCTGCGACGCGACGTCTGTTGCCGATTGCCGCATGTACCGGAACCGGTCCGAAGTCTTCGAAGGTCTGCTGAAGAATGCGACAGAAGGTGTGGCGGCCCCGGCACGCATCTTTGTTTTCACGGTTCTGTTGCTCGGAGGGCACGTACTGCCGTTCGCGTTGCTTGTGGCCACAGTTTCTGGCCATACGGCAGACTACACGTCCTTTCTCGCGCTCTTTGCGGCAGGGTTATCGCTGGCGCCAAGACTTGTGGGAGCCGCACGGTTCCGGCAGCCGTGGACGACCGCGGTCTTACATCCATGGGCGATTCTCGTGTTCCTGGCACTGCAGTGGTGCGCTCTTGCGCGATCGCTGGTGGGGACGCCCGCCACCTGGAAGGGACGTAGCTATCTGCGGACGTGAGCGGAGCGCCGTGCTCCACCATGCCGGCAGTGTTGGAAGCCCATACGCGGCCTAGGTGGGAGTGTAACTTCACCGCGTCGCATTAGCACATATGGCAAGAGTTATTAGTTGACAACGTCAACTAACTCGCACAGAATAGCCCTAAGCTATGGGTGCGAGAAACATTGAAGCAGTCCGACACTTCAACCGTTTCTACACAAAGACGATCGGCACATTGAATAAAGGATTGGCCAGGAGTCCGTACTCCCTGGTCGAAGCGCGTGTACTGTACGAGATTGCTCACCGTACCGGACCTACTGCCAAAGGAATCGCGGAGGATCTCGCGCTTGATCCCGGATATCTGAGCCGCATTCTGCAAACATTTGCCGAACGAAAGCTGGTCGTGCGTAAAACGTCGGAAGCCGACCGCCGGCAAAGCTTTCTTACGTTGACAGCGGCCGGAAGTAAGGCTGTTTCCAAACTTGAATCCGGTACGAACGAAGAAATCGCCGGGCTTCTCGAAGGCATGTCGACGAGAAGGCAGAACGCAATTGACGAAGGCTATGCAGAGCATTGAGGCCCTGCTTACGGGAAAGGAAGAGAGCGAGCCGGGCTACCGACTTCGCCAGCATGAGCCCGGCGACCTGGGTTGGATTGTCAGTGAGCACGGTCGTATGTACGCCGAGGAATACGGTTGGGATGGAACGTTCGAGGCCTTCGTGGCCCGTATTGCAGCCGACTTCATCGACAGATACGACCCAAGCCGCGAGCGCTGCTGGATTGCCGAACGCCAAAGCGAGCGCGCCGGTTCGGTCATGCTGGTAAGGCATCCGGAGATGCCCAAGTATGTGGCCAAACTGCGGCTGCTGCTGGTGACGAAAGAGGCTCAGGGATTTGGCATTGGGCGGCGGCTGGTGCACGAATGCACAGACTTTGCACGTGGCGCTGGATACAAGAAGATCTCGCTTTGGACAAACGATGTCTTGCATGCAGCGCGACATCTTTATGAAGCCGAGGGCTACGTTCTGACTCACGAAGAACCGCACCATAGCTTCGGCCGGGATCTGATTGGGCAGACCTGGGAACTGTCGGTTTCCCCGTTGGTAAGTTCGGAGAAGAATGGAACAACGTAGGTTGGGAGTCCGCGCTTCGATGCTTAAGCCTGCGAGCAGAAATCGATTACTTTCATGTAGCGCGATTGGCCGGGGCCTGATTACGGTGCGCTAAAGAGATAAAGCAGGACATAATGGATGGAGGGCGAATCGGGGCTTCGCGGTCTTCAAACCCTTGCTCCCGTTACGAGTCACGTGTTACGCTTTGCGTAATGGCCATCAGGAGTTTCCATGACAAGGAAACCGAGATGGTGTGGAATGAGGAGTTCTGCAAAAGATTTGCGAGTATCGCCACTCGCGCCTTGAATCGACTGGGAATGCTCGACGCTGCTATGTCGCTCAAAGATCTGCGCTCAGTGCGCGGAAATCGTCTGGAGGCTCTAGCCAGTGACCGAAAGGGTCAGTACAGCATTAGGATTAACGATCAGTATCGAATCTGCTTCGAATGGAAAGGCGAAAATGCCTGCCGGGTCGAGATAACGGACTATCCCTGAGAAAGGGATACGATGCCTAAGAAAACATTGATGAGTCATCCGGGACTGATGCTCAGAGAAGAGCTAGAGGAGCGAAATCTCTCGCTCCAGGCACTGGCGCGGGCGTTGCGTGTACCGGCGACGCGGATCCACGCCATTGTGCACGGGAAACGCGGAATTTCCGCGGATACATCGGCCCGTCTCGGTAGATACTTCGGAGCATCCCCGGAGTTCTGGCTGCGGCTTCAAATGCAGTACGACCTCCGGACGCTGGACCAGCAGAAAATTGAGGCAGAGGTCATTCCTGCCGCTTAGAACGCGAGTGGGCGGGAGCGAGCCAATCTGTCCCGGCGAACGCCAGCCGTGCCGAGGCTTAAGTTGCTGATCCCGAAGTCTTTGGGGCTTTTACCGGGTGCTTTTCAGGCCGCTAAAGCACCCATACAACCCCTGAACGATGCTGTTCGATACGAGACGCTAACAGGTCGTATAAGCGGTCCCTATACTAGGACTTATCTGGCTGATGCAGCCAAGTTTGCGGGAGGAGCTGTTTCTCTAGTTCGGAAGCAATGCATAAACCTATTAAGTATTTCGAAAAGGCTGTAACCGTCGGCGCGAATGCCGCGTGGCACATCTTTGATCGGTTCAATCAGATCAACCAGAATCCGTCATTCACGCCGAAATGGTCCGAGAAGCCGCTGCTGAAGAGTTACGAGAAGACGAAGCCGCCACTCGGCTGGCCGCGCGAGACGGATTCACTCTGCCCGCGCTGCATTCCCGAAATCCGTCAGAAGATCGTGGACGGGGAAGTGGATTATAAGATCCTCCTGAACCAGCCCGTCGGCGAAATCAAGGCGAAGATCGTTGAGCGCGACGGCAAGATCCTGATGGTCAAGGAATGCTCGATTCACGGGCAATTCGAAGACCTGATGTCGATCGATCCGGCGTTCTCGAAGCACCTGGAAGACGTATTTCCAGGCCGCGACATCCGCGCCCACAACGACGAAACACTTCACAATCACGGCACCAGCACCATCACGCACGGTCGCGGATCGGTACTCACGATCGATCTGACGAACCGCTGCAACATGATGTGCGATCCGTGCTTCATGGACGCCAACCAGGTCGGTTTCGTGCACGAGTTGAGCTGGGAAGACATTCAGCAGCTCCTCGACAACGCGATTTCGATCAAGCCGCGCCGGCAGATGTCCGTACAGTTCTCGGGCGGTGAGCCGACGCTCTCCCCATACTTCCTGGACGCCGTTCGTTATGCCCGCAAGGTGGGCTACAACAGCGTGCAGGCCGCTACCAACGGCATTGAGTTCGCGAAGCGCCCGGATTTTTGTAAAGAGGCGGCGGAGGCCGGCTTGCGATACGCCTATCTGCAGTTCGACGGCATCGGAAATGCTGCCAATTCGCATCGCGCGGTCGGCAATCTCTTCGACGTTAAGCTGCGCGCCATCGAGAACCTCTGGAGCAACGGCGTCGACATCGTTCCGGTTATCACGATCATCAACGGCGTCAACAACGAGCAGGTTGGACGCGTAGTTCAGTTCGCGCTCGACAATCCGAAGAAGATTCCGTTCCTTTCGTTCCAGCCGGTTTCGTTCACGGGCCGCGACGAAGCAGTTACGGACGAACGGCGCGAGGCACAGCGCTACACGCTGTCTCACCTGGCGCATGACGTGAAGAACCAGACGGGCATCGGCGAGCCGGTCCGCGACTGGTTCCCGATCAGCTTCATGAGCACGTTCTCCGACTTCGCCGATCTGGTTCACGGACCGGCGGCGGATTGGGGTCAGCTGAGCTGCGGCTGCCATCCGAACTGCGGTATCGGCATGGCCGTGATGTGCGACAAGGAAACCAAGGAGCACGTTCCGGTAACGGCGTTTCTGCATGCCGATCAACTCGCGAAAGACATCGCGCGGATCAATGACGCTGCCCGAGGACGAAAGCTGTCGGTTCTCGGCGTCAGCCTTGCCCTGCTCCGCAATTACAATCCGTTCAAAGCGCCGACGCACTTCAAGCTCTCCGACCTGATCGCGAAGTTTGACAAGTGCTTCGGTATGTCGAAGACGGCGCAGACCGGCGGTTACGGCAAAGTCACCGGCGACCGGACGATGCACGACATCCAAAAGCGTCGCGGCGATCGCTGGAACTTCCTGTTCATCGCCGGTATGTGGTTCCAGGATCTGTTCAACTACGATTTCCGCCGTACCGAACAGTGCATCATTCCTTACGCGACCCAGGAAGGCGAGATTTCGTTCTGCGCCTATAACACTGGCGTGGGCTGGCGCAACATCATCGAGAAGATGCACATGACGGCTACGCTCACCAAGTGGTACGAGGAGAAGGGCCGCCACGAGATCTTCGCCGGCAACAAGGCTGTACCGCTTGCGAGCAAGGACCACAACCTGGTTCTGGTTGAGGAGCACGTAAAGGCCGACCGCCAGCACGATCTCGACGACAAGGGCATTGCGAAAACGGCTCGCGAAGAAAAGATGCGGGCGCGTGACGAGGCTCTTCGCAAGAAGCTGGAAGACGAGAAGATGGCTCGTCTGTATCGTGAACACGTTCTGGGCGAGAAGAAGCTGGAAGGCTTCGTACCGCTCGATGGGCTTCTGAACTCCGCTCCAGCAAAACCGACACCTGCTGCTGAAAAGCAGGAAGAAGTCGGCGCGATGGGCGACTAGTTCGCTCTCGATCAAAGTTAGAAGACAAAACGGCCCACTCGAAAGAGTGGGCCGTTTCTATTTGGGGCGTCGGCAAACGTACTCGCCGCTAGGCGCAACATTCAGGCAACCTGATCAGGGCTGAATGTAGAACGTTTTCGCCAGCGTGCTCGAGCGAAGTAGACCGGGCGCTTCCCAGCTTGGGGATCGGCGCAGGGTAAAAGACAATCTGAGTCAATGACGGCATCCAGACCGTGTTTGCTAGATGAAGGCATCTAACTTTCGGCAGTGTGGGTCAACGTCGAAGACGCCTCTGCCATCCGTGAACGCTGCAAGCGCATCCGGGTCAGATAAATGACGAATGCTGCCTATGTTTTTCCGGACGAAGGCGATATCGATACGTTCCCGCTCGCTATCGGCCGTTGTCACTGACTTCATCAGTCTTCGCGCTCGCCATCTTCCGCTTCGGAAAACCTAAGCTAGAGTGGCTCAGTTCCGTCCGTCTGAGCTAAGATCCGCTCGAAAGTTTCTTGACCAGTTCGTAAAGGAAGGTCTGGCCCTTCATAGAAGGACTGAACGCCCATGCGTTCGTCGCGGCCGTGCGCGCGCACGTCGTTGCGATCGATGAAAAAGCCCTGAATACCGTAGGTCGGGATACCGGATTCGCGCAGATATCGTCCGTCGGAGGCGCCGGTTGCCATGCTGGGCAGCGTAATGACGCCAGGCCACATCGTGTCCGTAATCTGGCTGAACGCTTTCATGATTTCGGGGCTCATCGGGGACGGGGGCGCTTTGCCTTCGTCCTCCTTGATCGAGACGATTACCTGATCGTCGGCGACTACTTTCTTCAGCGTGGCGAGTACGTATTCGACCGTGTCGTCAGGGAAGATGCGGCAGTTTACGTTGGCGGCTGCTAATTGCGGCAAAGCGTTTGGCGCGTGTCCACCCTCGAGCTGCGTCGCTACACAGGTGGTTCGCAAGGTCGAGTTCATTCCCGGGTTTTGAGCAGCCACTCTTTTCATTGCTTCCTGCGAGCCCTGTGCAACAGCCGCCAAGTCAGCAGCCATCGGGCCTTTTTCGATCTTGGCCATCTGGCTGAAGTAGGCGCGAGTCACGTCGTTTAACTGCATGGGGAACGCAAAACTGGAGAGACGATAAAGAGCGCCCGCAAGATGGTAAATAGCATTGTCAGGAACCGGGCGAGAACTATGTCCGCCCTTGTTTCGGACTTCCAAACGGAAATCGGCATACGTTTTCTCTGCCAATCCCATATCGTTGGCGATCCGTTTGTTGCCATCCATTTCTCCGCGGCCCCCTTCGTTCAGGCAGAAAGCAGAATCAATCAACGGACGCTGGTTCTTCAGGAGCCAGTCGACTCCGTTGTATGGGCCTCCTCCCTCTTCGTCTGCCGTAAGAGCGAGAATTAAGTCGCGGTCAGGCCGGAACCCTTCGCGCTTGTAACGGATCAGATTCGCCACCCAGACTGCCGCCTGCGCTTTGTCGTCCGAAGTTCCGCGCCCATAGAAGTAGCCATCTTTTTCGATGAACTGAAAAGGATCCATCGTCCAGTCATCGCGCTTCGCTTCGACAACGTCCGTGTGAGCCAACAGGAGAATCGGCTTCCGCGCGCCGGTTCCGTGATACCGGACGACTACGTTGTACTTCCTGGGGATTGCTCCGCCGAGGTAGATGTCGGAATCCGGAAATCCTTCGGCTTTGAGCCGGGCGGCAACGGCCTTTGCAATGGTTGTCGTCTCGCCCGTAGAGAAGCCCGATTTGCTCTCTACCATCTCTTTGTAGATCTCGCGAGCCAGTTTCTGATCTTTTTCGGGCGGAAGAAGGTTCGCCGCGGTGAGAGATACGGCAAGAAGCAACAGGCAGGAGGCCACCTTAGACATCTTTGTATCTTGCCATGGATGGGGTTGGGCAAGCCAGCCGAGCGGCGTTCAGAATCCCGGTGGACGCTCGGCCTGTACGCCGAACTCACGCTCGAGCGCCAGTCCGGCGCTGCCCAACGTGCCCTCGTCGAAGAGCCTGCCAATCAGCGTCACGCCGTGAGGCACGCGGCGCGGCGGCGAAAACTTCGGAAGAGGTCTGCCCGGATCGGGGGCCCAGTCGCTTCGTGCTTCTGAAACTTTCACGAAGCCAGCTCGCAGCGTGAGCGAGGGGTGGCCGGTGAAGTTCGTGATGACGAGAATCTCGTCTCGCAAGGACGGGACGAGCATAAGGTCGACGTCACGAAAGACACGCGCCATCTCGCCTGCCACTTTGCGTCGGAAGCGGTCGGATTGCACGAAGTCAACGGCCGAAAGAAAACGCGCCTGACGAAAGATGTTGGGCCACGCATCCGGTGTTTGCACCTTCAGTTGATCCGTGCGGCCGCTGAGCGTCAGCTCTTCAAAAGCCGCTGCGCCTTCGGAAAACAGGATGGTATTGAGCGAATCGTAAGGCCAATCCGGAAGCGAAACCGGCACGGCGACCATACCCAATTTGCGCGCGGTTTCGAGAGCAGCACGATCTACCTCAGTGGCCGGAGCCTCACGCATCCATTTCGCGATATAGCCCAACCGTAGTCCCTTGACCGAGTGATTGGCGTCGAATGCAAGCTTGCTCGGCACACTCGAAAGGTCGCCCTTGTCGGGTCCCGAAACGGCTTGCAGCACCAACAGCGAATCTTCTACGCTGCGCGTCATGGGGCCGAGTTTGTCGAGGGACCAGCAGAGAGTCATGGCGCCGGTCCGTGGCACACGGCCAAAGGTGGGACGCAGTCCGACTACGCCGCAACGCATGCTGGGACTGACGATACTGCCGCCAGTCTCGCTACCGATAGCGAATCCGACCAGGCCTGCTGCCGTTGCTGCTCCGGGCCCTGCACTTGAACCGGAAGCTCCTTCCTCGAGAAGCCATGGATTCATTGTCTGACCTCCGAACCAGATATCGTTCAGCGCCAACGCTCCGAGACTCAGCTTCGCAATCAGGATTGCACCGGCATCGTTCAAGCGTTTTACAACGGCTGCATCCTGCGTAGGAACCCGGTTACGGAAAGGCTCGGCACCATACGTGGTCGGAACACCTGCGGTGTCGAGGAGATCCTTCGCTCCCCACGGGATGCCATGCAGAGGGCCGCGATACCGTCCGGCAGCGATCTCCCGATCGGCTTCCTGCGCTTGCCGAAGTGCGCGCTCGGTCATCAATGTGATTACACAGCGCAGCTTCGGGTCGAAACGCTCGAGCCGTGCCAGGTACAAGCGCGTGAGGCGCTCAGAAGTCAATTGACGGCGTTCAATCCATCGCGATAAATGCGCTACCGGTGCGAATGCGATATCTTCGTCGCTGGACGGAACATGCCCCGGATCAGCGGCACTGCGGATGAAGCGGTTTTCCGAGGGACCTGCCGAAGTTCCGGCAGACAACGGATCCCAGTTGGACCAGGGCGCGAGATTAGGTTCGAGCGATACTTTACGGGGTCCCGTTCTGCGCTCGTAGAGCGAAGCCATCGATGTCCGCCAACTGGCGGCAGCCATGGCGCGCTGAGGCTTCGTCAGAGTTACCTGCACCAGCTTTTCCGCTTCCGCGAAGGTGGTTGGGGAAACAGTTGGGCCGATTGCGGGACCGGTGTTGAAGGCGGGTGGCGCGCCGGGCGGCAGATCGGTTGAGCTTTGAGCTTCGAGAGCGGAGACGCCGGACACGTTTAGAGTCAACGAGGAGGCAGCCTGGAGAAAAGCCCTTCGAGACTTCGTCATCTCCACATCATCTCTTCTTAGCGTTGAATTCCATATAAGAAAGCAAGCCGAAGCCGCTTGCAAGGATCAAGCGAACAACGATGAGCAATGGCCGGTCGTGAGTAATAAGGTGGTCAAGGGCGAGTAAAAGAAAGCCGATGGCAATCGCCAAGTACCACCAGGCCAGCCAGGAATTGCCTTTCATGTTGCTACCCAGAGTAAAGATCAGACCACGGGTACCGCAGGACTTGGCAGCTTGCGATCGGGAATGGTGAAGAAGAACGTTGCGCCTCGCCCCACTTGGGATTCTACCCAAATACGTCCGCCGGCTCGCTCGACGATTTTCTGACAGATTGCGAGACCGATTCCAGTGCCGGAGTATTCCCGCGACGTGTGGAGCCGCTTGAAAATCCCGAAGATCAGATCCTTGTATTGAGGGTCGATGCCAATGCCGTTATCCGCAACAGAAAACATCCACTCATCTCCCGACAACTCTGCCGAAATATGAATCACCGGGGGGTTCTCACTCCGATACTTCAAAGCATTACTGATGAGGTTCTGATACACCTGCTCGAGATGCACTTTGTGAACGCCACTAACGCTCGGCAGGTCAGAAGAAGTAATGGTTGCACCGGTCTCCGTGATGGCAGCTCGTAAGCTCGAAAGTGCGTGGTCCAAGGCATCTCGCACGCGTACCGGCGGAGCAGAGATGGGGGATGATGCAGAAGCCGCGGTGTAGGCGAGCAGATCCCGGACGAGATGCTCCATCCGGATTGCACCTTCAACGGCGTAGCGGATGAATTCATCACCTTCGGGACCAAGCTTGTCGCTGAATCGTTTTCTCAACAGTTCGCTGTAGATGGATACCATCCTGAGCGGTTCCTGAAGATCGTGAGAGGCTGAGTATGCAAATTGCTCAAGGTCTGTATTGGCTCGCCTGAGTTCCTCGTTCGCGTGCTGCAATGCCGTCAAGGCCTCTTGCGCGCGATTCTTTTCCTGCCCCAACTGACTGAAGAGCGTGGCGTTATCGAGAGCGATGGCGGCGTGAGATGCCAAACCTTTTATCAGCTCCTCATGCTCTTCATTGAATACTCCGACTCCGGAGTGCCCGAAGAACAGACCGCCCGCGACCTCGCCGAAGCGCGAGATGACAGGAGCAGCGAGGTAGCTCCTTAAGGGTAAATGGCCCTCGGGCATTCCTTTGTAAGGAGCGTTTCTGCCATACCGGGTGTCCTTTGTGATGTCATCGGAGCGGATGATCCCCTCGCCACGAAATGTGGGGCCGAACACCTCAGTGTTGCGCGGCATGGGAAATTTCGAGAAGGCCTCGTGAGGAGCACCGGAGAGCGTGTAAAGCAGGTAGCTTTCTCCGACATCATTCACGACATTGTGAAAGAAGGACCCAAACTCAGCACCCAAAAGTTGGGTCGCCAAGTCCGTTACGCGCTGCGCAAGCTTTTGTCCATCGAGCTCGGAGTTGATCAAGACACCGACCTGATTCAGAAGTTCCGCGCGGGCTCGAGCCGCTCGTTCCCGAACCCAAAGATTTTGGCGCTCCTCGGCTGCTTTCTTCTGGTCGTCAATGTCCGTACAGGTTCCGAACCACTTAACGATTTCACCCCCACAATCGCGTACAGGGGTTCCGCGGGTCTTGAACCAGCGATAGGTTCCGTCGTGCCGGCGCAACCGGTACTCGAGGTCGTAAGCAGCCAGATCCGATACTGCGGTGATCCACGCGGCCCTGGTGAGGTCGCGGTCGTCAGGGTGCATGACAACGTCGAGCCAGCGATACCCAAGTTGATCAGCTTCGGGAACGCCAGTGTATTCTACCCACTGGCGGCTGAGGTAATCGCATTCGCCGTTGGGGAGCGCCGTCCAAACTAGCTGCGGCAGTGATTCGGCGAGTGTCCGATAGCGAAGCTCACTTTCCCGGATGACCGAGTCTTCTCGTCTGCTCTCTGTGAAAGCACACAAGTAGAGCTGGGGCAGATACTCGCTTGACCAGACCAACTCAAGGCTGACAATATTGCCGTTCGAGGCGAGCAGAGAGAAGTTGCGGCCGAGGCCTTCTCCTCGTTTCAATTTGTCCAGAACCTGATCGGATTGCTCGGCCGTTTCGCGCGGCAGGATATCTTTGAAACGAGTCCCGACCAGTTGCTCGCGTGAAGTTCGAAGCATGCGGCAGAAACTTTGACTGGCGTCGACACAAGATCCTGAATCGTCAACGATCAGAACGCAATCGCGGAGTGCGTCGAGGAGGGCTCGGAAATTTGCTTCGTGGCCTATGCGAGTTTCCAATAAACAGAGTATCCATCCCGGATGAGCCAGGCAAGGAGCGGCACTGTCACTAGCCGCGGCATGCAAACCAGGCCAAGCGTCAGGTGCGGCGGAAGCGCGATGTTAATCCGCTCCACTTGCGAGCCACGAGTTCGCCGATCGTCAATGCAACCGCCAAGCCAAGCAAAGCAGGCCAAAACTGAACCGGTTGATAGATGGAGCGGCCGCCGGTTTCAAAGACGGACGAAGGCGCCGGATTGAAACGCCCGCCCGTGAAGGTCGAGATCTGACGGAGCAATTTGTCATTCGAGCCGCGTTCCTGAAATTCTTCCTCGGGGCGATACAATCCGATTTCCGGAAAGGCAGCATTGTCCGAAACGGGCCTGATCCGATACACGCCACGCAGTTTACCGGTGCGCAGAGTTCCGGTGTAAACATGGGGAGCAGACTTCGTCACCGGGATGTTCTTGTGGAACCCATTCGGGCCCATGATGAAGATCTCGGGGATTGCGGTAGGCTCCGGGCTGCCGGATGGAATGCGATAAGTCACCTCCACACTCGAGTCGGCGTTATCGTAGCGAGCGCTCGTTTCGCTGGAATCGTTGTGAGCAAGTAAGTCGCGTGTGAGGTTGATCCAGAACTTGTCGAAGCCCGGCCAGGAGACCCAGGCCTCCGCCCAGCGGCTTTTCGCGTCCGAAGTAAAAACGGCTGCTCGTCCCAGGCCGTATTGCCAACGCACGTAGAGAGGATCTTTCTTGTCCGGATCCACGTTGAGGACCACGTCGGAAGAAGGCTTTGCGGTAAACCGGGCATAGCCTTTCAGAGCAGGCGCCGACGCCATGGCGACACCTTGCAGAATCTCGGCATCATGCGCAACCATCGGCGTCAACGGTTTTTCGATGGTGGTGGACCCGCTGAAGTCTTTCACATCTTTGAGCAGGATCTGTTCCAGCCCTTGCGGGTCGTTCAGGAAGTAACTCCGGCCGCCGGACGTGTTTGCGATCCGTTCCAGATAGGCACGATTGACATCCTGTCCGAGACCGACGGTCGAAATCGTGACCTGATGTCCGTACGCTTCTTTCGCGAGGTCGAGACTGTCGCCTTCCTCCGAGATGCCGTCCGTCAGCAACACGATGTGCTTAAAGCTAGCCTTCGAAGGAAGAACGCGCTTGTAGGCTTCGGTCAATGCCGGTGCGATTTGCGTGCCGCCATCCGGCGTGATGCCCGAGATCAGGCGCCGGATCAGCGACTTGTCTTCTGCTTTACGAACCGGAACAGCCCATTGGAAGGAGTTATCGAAGATCAAAACTCCAATCGTGTCGACAGGACGAAGATGATCGACAACACCAATCGCGGAGAGACGGGCGAGCTCAATCTTGCGCCCTTCCATGGAGGAAGATTTGTCGATGATCAGAGCGACGCAGGTCCCTTCGGGAGACCGCGGCGGCGCGAGTTTCGCCGGCAGCACGCGGTCAAGAGCATCCATCTGCTTGTCTTCCTTGTAAACCTGTCGTTCTCCACCGATGAGCAACAGGCCGCCGCCGCCACGCACATAGCTTTCAAGCCGCGATTTCTGACCTTCGGAGAAGCTGGCAAGGTCAAGGTTGTTCAAGACGATCAACTGAAATGCGGTGAGATCCTTATCCAGTTGAGAAGGGTCGCGGGATAGCTCGTATTCAGCCTTTCCGAAGGCGCCCAGAAGGTTTGAGTCAGATCCTGCGGGATCCTGCGACAAATAGAGGAGCTTGGCACGTTTGAGCTTGACCGCACCTTCGAAGGGAAGTTCGCCGGCACCGGTCGCAATCAGCCGGCCGGAAACGCTGGTAACGCCCGTCGAGTTTACTCGGGCGTGGACACGTAGAACGTTAGGGCCAGGATTTAGAACCACCGCGCTGGTTCCAAGCGCCTTGCCTTCCGCAGAGAGTTCGACCGAGCCGCGCGCGGCAACTGGTGAAGTAACGGTGAGATCGATTGGGATTTGCTCGCCGGCGTACGCCTCTTCCGGCATCGACAAAGACTGCAATCTGATACCTCCCTGCGGATGTCCAGATAGCGAGAACGTGTCGACCGGCACATGCAGACGCTGCAATTGAGCAATGGCGCGAGCGCTGCTGCCCTGGTTCTCGTTACCGTCACTCACAAGCGCGAGACGAGGGATGTAGTCGGCAGGCATCGCCGACATACTGCTGAATAGCGCGTTCTCAAGATCGGTAGCGGCCCCCGAACCATCGCTTGCGCGCTCGAAGCGGATGTTCGCCAGGGAGGCGCCGTCCGGCAATGCACGCGTACGGCTGTCGAACGGCACGATCTTGATCCAGTTCCCGCCTTTCGCGCGGTACATGTCCTGCACCAGCGAAGAGGCGCGTGCCAGATCAGCATCGCTAATGCTGCCGGAGGTATCGACCAGAACCGCCGTAGCCGTTCGCGTCTTTGGAAGGTTGATCGCCGGTTCACTCAGGGCGAGCAAAATAGCAGAAAAGGTAACTGCTTTCAGAATTAGCGACAGCCGCGACCGTGAGCGCGCCCAGGACAGAGCGGCCCAAATGGGAGGGACAAAGGCTAAAAGAATGAAAAGCGGATGAGCAAACATCAGCGGGAGACCAGTTCTTCTTTTTTCTCGACGTCAATCCCTGGCAGCGGGTGGTGAAAAGCCCGGCTGAGAAGGCCGGCTTCTGATCACGCTGGGCCGCCGGCCGCCTCCGAAGAGATACCACTCAGCCAGCAATCCAAGCCCTCCAAGGCAGGCTAGAAACTTCCACAGATCCGTGGAAGTCGGGAGATAGGTCGCGCTCGGCGGCAGACCGCTGGCCACTTTGGCGGGAGCCCAGACATCCCGGGCGACATCAGGCAAGGTCAGGCTAAGAACCCGTTCGCGATCTTCAGAAACGATCCGAATCACGTCCGGCTCGCCGGCAAATAGCTGTACCGAGTTTTCGCTGAGCGTGAATGGTATCGCGAGTCCCCTCGCGTTTGTCACTTGCAGCCGATTCCCGGATTCTCCTTCGTCGAGCGCAACGGAAGCGGCTCCCACTCTCCTCGCCATGAAGTCCATGGTTCGGAATGACTCCGGGGAAAGCCAGCTCAGCAGGTTTGCAAATACCAGCGGCGTAGTAAGCGTGAAGCGGAGTTCGGGGTGCAGAGGATCGAACCCGATCACGGCAAGTTTGGCGCCCGCCGACGAGCGCGGTCTTAATACGATGATTGGCCCGGAGGCTACGCTTGCAAACGGCACGTCACCCGGCGCCGGTTGGAACACCTCGGCAGTGGGAAGACGCTCTTCTTTCGTATGCAGGCCGGCTCCCAGCTCGAGGCCGGATTTCCACTGTGTGATCGTCGCCTGGTTGACTGTTCCTTTCACCGGGAAAGGAGCGTTTTGCTTTGGAGGATCGATCCAGAGGCTGGGACGCGAGGGCAACGTTTTGGGAGAAAAGCTGTCCAGGATGAAGGCGTCTGCTTTCGGCGCTCCTCCGTACTGAGCGGGATCCAGGTATTCCACACTGAGACGGTGATCAGCAGCGAGCAGAGGGCTGAGCAATTCTTTGCGGCGAGTGTAAGCCGCAACTTTCAGCGCGCCGTTATTCGGAAGTTGCAAAGACGCGCTGTCGTCGATCGGGAGAGCATCATGCGGAAAAATCTCTGCCCGTAACAGGCCGGCCGTGTTAGTGACGAAGTCATATCGCGCTTCCATTTCAGCGCCGGGCTTTACCACGTAGCTTCGCGGTGCGAACTTTGTGCCGGCAAACTGTGTGCGGAGCTGCAGAGTACGCGCGGCCGTTCCATCGTTCCTGAGTGTGACGGTTGCCTGCCACGAGCTGGCGTCCTCTTCACTGCGGCGCACCGCGACGCTACGGATACCGCAGTTCTGGACATCGGACGGCACCTTGATGAGCCGCAGATTTGCCGGCAGCGCAACAGCAGCAGTTTCGAGATCAGCGCGAGCAGGCCCGATATAGACGATCTCGCCGGCCCGGCCTCCGGACGACTCCTGGGCCTGCCTGGCATAAGCGAGTGCTCCGGCAACGTTCAGCGAAGAAAAGCCCTCTTTCAAGCTGGCGAGCCCGGAACGCAGGCGGGCGCGGTCGGAAGTGAATGCCGTGACCGGGGTGGAGAGAGCGTCGGCTGCAACCAGAAGCACACGGTCACCCGGTCGTAGCCCGGCAAAATAAGTCCGCGCTGCGTCCCGCTCGCGATCAATCATCTTTCCACCCGATTCCTGTGCACCGGCCCAAGCGGAGGTATCCACGAGAACAACATGGTCACGCGATCGGAACTCGCGCGTGCCCCAGTTGAGTTGAGCGATGGCAAGCAAGAGACAAAGCAGACTTAGTAACTGCAGGACGAGCGACCACGGCTGGTTCACCTTCTTGCGGCGTGGCTGATCTTCCGCGGCGCCTGCGGACGTCCAGAATCGCAGTGTCGAAACAACTCGTTTTCGCTTCGTACGGTCGAACAGGTACAGCGCAGTGACAAGGCCGCCAAGCGTCCCGAGCAGTGCCAAAAATTCCGTGGCGCTCAGATTGAGAAAGAACATTAAACTAAGGTTTTCCTCCAGCCGTCATGAGCCGCCCGAACATAGCCTCTTCGATGCCTGTGCTTGTCGGGAGCCCGGAGTAGCGTCCGCCGTTCCGTAGGGCCAAATGCTTCACCTGGTCCGAATATGCATCGAACGCCGCCGTGTATTGTTCGCGGGCAAAGGCGTCGAGCGAAATCTTCAGCAGAGATCCTGATTCTGCATCAACCAATTCCACGTCGCCGCTATCGGAGGGCGTGCGGTCTTCGTCTCCCCAAACCTGGACGAGCATCAGTTCGTGACCGAAATCAGCGAGGTACTGCAGGGCTCGCAGGCAATCGCCTTCGTCCAGAAAATCAGAAAGAACGATGATCAGGCCGCGCTGCGGATAGGTGTTCAAATACTGCCGGGAGACCTTGAAGAAATCGGTGGCTCCCCCTGCTTTCAAGCCTCGCAGAAAATTTTCAGCCGGTTGGAATCGATGGCGGCCGCCGCTGCACAGCAAAGGATCGTGAAGCCGTGACGAGAAAGGCTGCAGCAGGATACTGTCGAGCCGAACCAATCCGACATAGACGAGCGCAGCCGCCAGTTTGCGGACGTAATCGAACTTTGTTGGTTCGCCGTGCCTGGTGCCGGCCGTCATGGATTCGCTGGTGTCCAGAAGAAGTCGAACGGGCACGCGAGGCTCCAGTTGGAACATCTTCATGAACAACTTTTCGAAGCGCATGAAGGCGCGCCAATTGACCGAACGCAGGTCATCACCCTGATGGAACCCGCGATGGTCCAGGAACTCCTGGCCCGGGCCGGCAAGGTGCGAAAGATTATGTCCGCCGACAAGCCCAGGAAACGACTTTTGCCAGTGAAGAGTCAGGCGTTCAAGCCGTTCCAGGAAATGACGATCAACAAGCGGTTCTGGCATGAATCTGGAACCCGCGGAGATGGAATCAGGCTCTTGGGAGAACGCGCTCCAAGAGCTTCGTCATGATGGTTTCGGTGTTTTCGCCATCCGCATGCGCGTCGAAATTCAGGATCATGCGATGGCGCAGCACGGCAGGAGCCACGGTAACCAGATCATCGGCGCTCAGGTGCATGCGATGACGCATAATGGCCATCACTCGTCCACATTCGATCAGGGCCTGCGCACCGCGCGGCGAACTGCCGTAGCGAACGTAGCGGTTGGTGATTTCCGGCGTCTTCTCCGCACCGGGCTGCGTCGCCATCACAAGATCGATCGCAAGCTCCTGAACGTGCGGAGCAACAACAACCTGCTTGCAGATGGCTTTGAGATCAGCAATTCCCTGTCGGTCGAGCACCTGGCGCACCTCAACGTCGTCGCGCTTGGTCGTGAAGTCGACGATTTTGCTCAGGTCCGTTCGGGAGGGAAAGGAAACCAGAACTTTCATGAGGAAGCGGTCGAGTTGAGCTTCCGGAAGCGGATAGGTACCTTCCATCTCAATCGGGTTCTGGGTCGCCATGACCAGAAAAGGGATGTCGAGGTTATAAGTAGACGTACCGCTGGTGACTGTACGCTCCTGCATCGCCTCGAGCAGAGCCGACTGCGTCTTTGGAGTCGCGCGATTGATCTCGTCAGCCAGCACGAGATTGGCGAAGATAGGGCCGGCTTGAAAGCGGAGGTTCTTGTGCCCGTGATCGTCGCTTTCCATCACCATGCTTCCGACGATGTCGCCGGGCATGAGGTCGGGAGTGAACTGGATACGTGAATAACGCAACTCCAGCACACGCGAGAGAGTTCGGAGGAGGGTTGTTTTACCGAGGCCGGGGACTCCTTCGAGGAGAACGTGGCCGCCTGCGATCAGGCAGATCAAAACTCCGTCGATTACCTCAGTCTGGCCAACGATAATCTTACCGATCTCATCGCGCACCCGGTTCAGGTCGGTCGTTGCTCGATCAATCAGAGCCGCGTCAGCAGTTAGTGTTTGAGCCATCTTAAAATACGCTTACGAGAGAACTGCGACGCAGCAGGCTCGGGCTACCGTTTACCTTTCGAAAGGAAAATCATGTTGCCGGGCTCCACGCCGCGGCGCTGGCAGTCAGCTATATAGAGTCTGCCATAGCTCTCTAAAATATAATCTCCCGGCGTGAAACCGAGTGCAGTAGCGGTACTGTCGATCCAGTCGCCGGGCCCTTCCAGCTCGAGAAAATTGCCGATCGGAGTCTCGTCCAGAGTAACGACACCGGGCGCATCCGGCGCGGTTTTGTACTCCGTGCGGAATTTTTCATAACGGAACGTCGGTTGAAAGCCGATTTCCGTGAAAATTTTCCCGAGTTTCGCGGCGGATTCAGCAGACGTTTCGATTTCGGGACGGCTCTTGTGAGTGCCCGTTTGTCCCGGTCCCTTCCACGTCAGGATGCAACCGCCACCCACTTCGCGGATCCGCAGCAGCATGGAGTTTTGCCGTAATCGGGACTCTGGCGTATCGTACAACGTGTTTACTTCGAAGCGCCTGGAGACGGATTCGCGAAAACCGCGCGAGGTCAGCAGGCTGCGAACGGACTCAGGTTGTCCTACGGCGATTTTGACTTCGGTTTCGATCGGGCCTGTCATCCGTACCAGAGTGAACTGAGTTGCATCAGCTCACTCTTCTAATTGTGCCATTCGTATAATAGGGTCGTCAGATCAAAGCGCGCGCCCGTAGCTCAGTTGGATAGAGCGAATGACTTCGAATCATTAGGTCGGGAGTTCGAGCCTCTCCGGGCGCACCACACATTAGGGCTCTACGCACTTATTGGGGGCAGTAGGCCTCTGATTGATTCTCAAGAACACAATACTCTAACGCGCGATCGATAGCTCTGGGATTTCTAATTGGTGAGGAAGCGTTCGGCGTGCCGTAGTGTGGGTGAAGGCACCGGTGATCTCTTCTTGCTGCGCAAAGGGAGTGTGGCCGAGTTGAATCACCGGCGCGAATCGTCTTCGTTCGCAGCAGCGTGTTTGCTTGGGGAATTTTTGCGCAAGCGGCAGCGTACTCACGATTGCTCAGATCCCAAGAATCGTGACGTACCTGTAAATTAGAACGTAAATGGAAACCGTGAAGCGGGAGGACCTGAGATAAATTCAGGTCCTCCCGCTTCAACTCGCTTACTAGCGTTCGCCGAATCGCCAGCCGATCGAGGCGCCGTACTCCGGTACCCAGTTACTACCAAACTGGAAGAAGTTGTCGACGTAGTGTACGTCAATTTGCGGCCGGATGAACAAATGCGAGGTTGCATAGAACCGCACGCCTGCCGCCATGTGTACCTGGAAGTGATTAGAGCTTTCGAGAAACTGATTGCTCGACGAGCAACCGGCAAATGCATCGCAATACTGCGAGTTATAGAAGAAACGCGTATTCACCGCGCCTAGTCCGCCCTGAAACTCGGGAACCACTCTCTTATAAGAGCGTATAGGCGTGTAGATTGCGTTGAAGTCGTAGAAAACCGGCCGGTAGGTTAAGCCGGCATACGCGCCTTGTGAAAAACGGAAGTCAGTTTCAGCCCCGATTCCGAAATGGGGCGTAATCATGAAGTCACCGCCAACCTTTCCGAACGCGCCCGTCATGGACGGTGTTCCGAAGGCATTGCCGGTGCCGAATGTGTCAATCGTTTGTCCGTTGGAACTGAGATGAGTTGTTCCAACTCCGAAATATACGCTTTGTGCCGAGGCCAAACCCGCACTTAAACACACCGCGAGCAAGACCGGTGAGATAGATCTTAGTAGTTTCAACTTACTTCTCCTAGTTACACGCGGCTATTGCCTTAGTGACGACGTCTAAGTTCGATCTTGATTTGTAGTCTTCGCGTCGTCAGCAATGCCGTGGGCTTACAAAATAAAAGACGTGCGTCCGGGCTGAGTAGGTTTCAGCAGGACGCACGTCCGGTAAATTTGCGAAGAGAGAAGCTAGTGAATTTAGATGGTAGAGGGGTCGAGGCTTTCGGCGTTGATCCCTAGCTCTGAAGCTGCCTGCGCAGCCCGATTACGATCGAAACGTCCCCACGAAGCGAGTCTCGAGAGGGCCGCCGCGGCAATGCTTTCCCCATCCACTTCGAAGAAGCGACGCAAGTGTTCGCGATTTTCACTGCGTCCGAAACCATCGGTGCCCAGAGCCGTTAGTTTTCCGGGGAGCCAGGGAGAAATCTGATCCGCAACGATCTTCATGTAGTCCGAGGCGGCAATCACCGGCTGGTCCAGTTCGCCGAGCGCCTCTAACAGATAGGGCTTGCGCTGCGGTTGATTTGGATGCAGGCGGTTCCAGCGGTCGGTCGTCAGGGCGTCCCGCCGGAGCTCGGTATAACTGGTCGCGCTCCAGACGTTCGCGCCCACCCCGTACTTCTCCGCAAGAATGCGCTGGGCCTTCAATGCCTCGTTAAGAATGGCACCGCTGCCGAAGAGAGTGACTTGCGAAGCTCCGGTATCGGAGGCCTTGTATAGGTACAAGCCGCGCAGGATTCCGTCGTGAATACCCGGGCGATCTGGAATCGCAGGCTGCACATAATTCTCGTTGCCGACGGTGATGTAGTAGAAGTGATCCTCGCCCTTCTCATACATGCGCCGGATGCCGTCCTGCACAATGACCGCGATCTCGTAACCAAACGCTGGATCATAGCTCCTGCACGTGGGGACCACGCTCGAGAGAACATGGCTATGCCCGTCGTCGTGCTGTAATCCTTCGCCCAGCAGCGTGGTTCTGCCGGCGGTGCCGCCAATCAGGAAGCCTTTTCCGCGGGAGTCAGCGAAAGCCCAGATCTGGTCGCCGATGCGCTGGAACCCGAACATCGAGTAATAAATGAAAAACGGAATCGTCGGAACACCGACGTTGGCGTACGCGGTGCCGGCTGCCGTAAAGGAGGCCATGCTGCCGGCTTCGGTGATGCCTTCTTCGAGAATCTGCCCGTTCTGTGCCTCTTTGTAGTACATCAGAACGTCGCTATCCACAGGCTTATAAAGCTGCCCGCTCGGCGCGTAAATACCGCGCTCACGGAACATGGATTCCATGCCGAACGTGCGCGCCTCATCCGGAATGATGGGCACGATGTACTTCCCGAGCTCCGGTACTTTGAGCAGCGCTTTCAGCACGGATACGAACGCCGTGGTGGTGGAGGCTTCGCGGCCCCGGGATCCGCCGATCGCTTCCGTGAATGTTTCGATGGCGGGGCTCGTGACGCTGATGTGTTTCGGGTTGCGAGTGGGGATATAGCCCCCGAGCACCTTACGCCGTTCCTTGAGATACTTGATCTCCGGGCTGTTCTCGTCCGGCCGAAGGAAGGCAATCTCGTGGATCATCTCCTTCGGCAGGTTCAGGTCAAAACGGTTCGAAAGGTAGAAAAGCTCCTCTTCATTCAGCTTTTTCTGCTGGTGCGTGATGTTCTTGCCTTCGCCGGCCTCGCCCAAGCCGTAGCCCTTGACCGTTTTCGCCAGGATGACCGTCGGTTGACCCACGGTGGATACCGCGCGCTTGAAGGCGTTGTAGACCTTCACGGGGTCGTGGCCGCCGCGTCGCAGCCGGGCCAATTCGTCGTCGGATTTATCCTCGACGAGTTTCAGAAGTTCCGGATATTTGCCAAAGAACTCTTTGCGGACATAAGCGCCGCCCCGGGCTTTAAAATTCTGATATTCCCCGTCGACGCACTCTTCCATGCGCTTCAGAAGCAAGCCGCTGGTATCCCGGGCGAAAAGCTCATCCCAATCGCTGCCCCAAAGGACCTTGATGACGTTCCAGCCCGCGCCGCGGAAGATGCTTTCGTATTCGCGAATGACGCTTCCGTTGCCTCTGACCGGACCATCCAGCCGCTGCAAGTTGCAGTTGATGATGAAGATCAGGTTGTCCAGTTTTTCGCGAGATGCGATATGGAGCGCTCCGGTCGATTCGGGCTCGTCCATCTCCCCGTCACCCAGGAACGCGTACACCTTTCGGTCCGTTCGAGGTATGATCTCCCGATTTTCCAGATAGCGCAGAAATCTCGCGTTGTAGATCGAGTTGATGGGGCCCAAGCCCATGGATACCGTCGGGAATTGCCAGAAATCCGGCATCAGCCAGGGGTGAGGATAGGACGACAGCCCTGGAGTGTCCCGCAGCTCGTGGCGGAAATTTAGCAGGTGCTGCTCGCTGAGACGGCCTTCGAGGAAGGCGCGTGCATACACACCGGGAGAAGCATGGCCCTGGTAATAGACGAGATCGCCCGGCTCGTCGCCATAGCTGGCCCGGAAGAAGTGATTGAACCCGACTTCGCTCAGCGTAGCGAGGGAGGCATAGGTAGAAATATGCCCACCAATATTGGCGTCGTGTTTGTTCGCCCGCACGACCATAGCCGCCGCGTTCCAGCGAATTAAGCTCTTAAGTCGGCGCTCTACGGCACGATCTCCGGGATACGGCACCTCTTCGTGCGCGGGGATCGTGTTCACATAAGGCGAGCGAACACGGGGCGCGGAAACCCCAAAATCAGCCGCTCGGCTGAGCAACTGTTCGAGCAGATAATGGGCCCGGTCCGGGCCGAACTCGTCAACAACCTGATCCAGGGCTTCCAGCCATTCCGAGGTCTCCTGCGGATTCAGGTCATTCTGCCGTTCTTCTTTTGTTTTCAGCATTTCGTCCGGGTCAAATCTAACAATACGAATTTCGGCCCGGCTTGTGCAATCAGGGGGTCAAAACAGGGCCGATGAGAAGAGAAATCCGCGTCGGGGCAGAAATCACTCGAAACACTAATTATCGCTCATCGCTTGCTTTTCACCGTCCCGTCAGGCAATCTAAAAGGTTTTCTGGAGACAAACGCTATTTGATGAAGGTGCGAGTTTTATATCATGACCATTGCTTTGATGGAACGGCGTCTGCCGCTTATGTGACTCGTTTCCTGCGAAGCAGGTTCTATCCCGAGGCTCAGTTTTTGTATACAGGGCTCGCTCACAGGGCGGATCAGTTGTTCGAAGATCGCCTGTTCGACGGTGATATCAACGCGATTGTCGATTTCAAATACGCCACGCACCCCAATCTCACCTGGTGGTTCGATCACCACCAAAGTGCCTTTCTGAGTCCGGAAGACGCCGAGCACTTCCGCCACGACACGTCCGGTAGGAAGCTGTTCGATCCGAGTTATCGCTCCTGCACCAAGTTTATTTCGACCGTCGTCGGCCAGCAGTATGGCTTCGTCGCGCCCGACCTGGAAGAGTTAGTGACATGGGCCGACATTGTGGACGGAGCTCTCTACGAAAGCGCGGAAGCGGCCGTTGAGATGAAGGCGCCTGCTATGAAACTCACTCTGGTCATCGAAGGAAGCCGCGGCTCCCATCTGGTGCACAAGGTGATTCACGCGATGCAGAATCAATCTCTGACCGAGATCATCGCCGATCCGGAAATTGCTGCTACCTACAACGAGCTTCATCAGACTCATCTGCGCAACATCGACGTTATCCGCAAAGAAGCAAGCTGCGAGCGCGGCGTCATTTTCTTCGATCTGGTCAACTACGGAATCGAAGGCTACAACAAGTTCATTCCGTATTACCTGTTCTCTGACTCCGCTTACACGGTTTCTGTCTTGAGTTCCAGTTACCGGACGAAGGTCTCGGTCGGGTCGAATCCCTGGGTCCGCGAGCCGCTGCGCCACAATCTTGCGACGATTTGCGAGCGCTACGGCGGCGGCGGTCATGCCAAAGTCGGCGCTATCAGCTTTCCTCCCGACGCGGTGAAAGCTGCCCGCAAAGCCGCGGAAGAAATACGGGAAGAACTGCAGAGCTAAGCGTGCGTTCCCCGCGGAGTTTGGGCCGTCTCCGCGGGTTTCTATCCATCTGCCAGCGAAACATTCCCTGGCATTTCGCCTTGGCTATTTGCGTCATCTGCAAGGGTGGACAAAACCCATCGGACAACCAGATCCCGACGTTTGGAACCACAGTCATAGAATCTTCGGGCCTGCGCGGGAACATCTACTTTGTCCGTCCGGGCACGGACTTACTGCCGAATTTCAAGCATCTGAAACCGGTCGGCACTATATACACAACCCGTCTGAATATTCCGCCGCGTGATTTTAGAGAAGGCTTCCCGGGAATCACCGGACGCCTCGAATGGTTCGCCATTGACTACGCCGGCCGTTTCTTTGTTCCGTCGCGAGCGCGTTACAGATTCGGTGTGACCTCCGACGACGGCTCGAAGCTATACATAGACGGCCGCTCCGTTATCAACAACGATGGGATTCATCCGCCCCTGGGCTGCGAGGCCGAAGTCGAACTCGAACCGGGAACACACTCGATGCGAATTTCCTATATGCAGGGACCGGGTGCGTTGGTCGCGTTGCGGCTGTTCATCGCGCGGGAGGGCGAGCGGTGGCGCGTTTTCGACACGAAGGATTTTATGCCCCCGGACAGTTTCTCAGCGGCGTCCGGCAGCGAAACGAAAAAGGGGGTTCGAAAGGTATCGGGAGGGGATTGCTGGCCCGGCCGATGAAACCGATTACGCGCCCGGGAGCAAGCGCTCCAGGTGTTTGGCCAGGATATCGACCTCGATGTTGACAGGCGACCCTTTACCGTACGTGTGTAGGGTGGTGTGATCGTAGGTATGGGGAATCACTGTGAAGCTGACGATCTCGCCTTCGATCTCCGCGACTGTCAGGCTGATCCCGTCCACCGCCAGCGAGCCTTTGCTGACGATATAGCGGGTCAGGTGCGCGGGAACTCGAACACGCAGCCACCAGTTGTCGTTTCCCAGGGCATCTAACGCAACGATTTCGGCCGTGCTGTCTATATGGCCTAGGACAAAGTGGCCGTCCAACCGTCCATTGGCACGAAGCGGACGCTCCAGATTGACGAACGAGCCTGTCACCAGTCCGCCCAGGTTGGTCCGTTTCAGCGTTTCAGGCGCGAGATCGGCACGGAACCGGTCCGCCCAGATTTCGACAGCGGTCAGGCACGCGCCATTGACGGCAATGCTTGCCCCAACCGTGGCATCCTGGAGCACTCTTGAGCACAGTACAACCAGTGAAGCTCCGGTTTGACCCTCCGTCAGGCTCGCGACTCGTCCTAATTCTTCGATGATCCCGGTGAACATCAGCTTTTTACAACGTACGCCTCCACGGCGAACTCATTCTTTGAAACCGGATGAATGGTCAGGCGATCGAGCAACAGCGCATCCGACCGTTTCATCCGTCCCTGTCCTCCGGCTACCGGCAGGCTCTTGAGACCGCCAAGGATCTTCGGTGCGTAATAAAACAGGATCTTGTCTGCGATCTGGGAGTCGAGCATGGTCCAGTTGACCTTGCTTCCGGCTTCAACCATGAGCGACAAATACCGATGTTGAGCCAGATACTCGAGAATCTTGTGGGGATCGGTACGCCCGCCCGGGCCGTCGCTGATCAGTACCTGAATACCTGCTGCTTCGAGAGCTTTCCGGCGCTCAATGGGAGCGATAGAAGTCCCAACCACGAGCACATCATTTTTCGCGCTGGTCACCATTTTCGATCCGAGCGGAATCCGAAGCTGGGAATCGAGAACGATGCGCAGTAAGGGACGGCTGCGCTCAAGCCCGGAACGATCCGTCAGAAGGCAGTCGTCCTCGAGCACGGTGCCCAGGCCCGTCAGGATGGCGTCCGAGAAGTGACGGACCTGCTGTACGTCCGCCCGTGCTATGGCGCTCGTGATCCAACCAACGTTGTCCTGCGGCGCCGCGATTTTTCCATCGAGCGTCAGAGCGGCCTTCACCGTCACCAGCGGCTTGCCGGTTTTCATGAAATGAATGAAAGGCTCGTTCACTTGTTCGGCCGCCTCGGTGTGGTCACGATCGAGAACAACGTCGATACCGGCCTCTTGTAGCTTGCGAAAACCCGCGCCGCTCACAAGCGGATTCGGGTCCTGCATGGCCGCTACCACGCGCGCAACTCCCGCCGCGATGACCGCGTCAGCGCAGGGCTGGGTACGGCCAAAATGAGAGCAGGGCTCAAGGGTGACGTAAAGGGTTCCGCCTCGAGCCGCCTCGCCTGCTTGCCGCAAAGCGACGATCTCGGCGTGGTCTCTTCCTGACCAGGTGTGGAAACCCTGCCCTAGAACCTGCCCGTCTTTCTCCAACACGGCGCCTACCGTAGGGTTCGGACTGGTGAGACCCTTGCCTTCGGCCGCAAGACCGAGGGCCTGCTGCATGAATGAAGTCATGGAAACAGGCCCGCGCTAATCGAACAGCGACTGAATGAACTTGTCGGGCTCAAAGGGGAGCAGATCGTCGATTTTCTCGCCCACGCCCACGAATCGGATCGGAAGATTCAACTCGCGCGCTATCGCGACCACCACTCCACCCTTTGCGGTGCCGTCCAGCTTGGTCAGAATTATGCCTGTAACTCCGGCCGATTCCGTGAACTTTCTGGCCTGTTCGAGGCCATTCTGACCCGTTGTGGCGTCCAGAACCAGCCAGACCTCGTGGGGAGAACCCGGCAGAATGCGCTGGCAAGTCCGGCGCATCTTTTCGAGTTCAGCCATCAGGTTTTCTTTTGTATGCAGCCGTCCGGCGGTGTCCACGATGACGTAATCGCTCCCACGCGCCTTGGCTGCCTGTAACGCGTCAAAGACCACGGCACTCGGATCAGCGCCCGTTTTCTGACGCACGACATCGACGCCGGCACGTTCGGCCCAGACCTCAAGTTGCTCGATGGCAGCGGCGCGAAAGGTATCAGCCGCACACAGCAGCACCTTCCGCCCCTCACCAAGAAAGCGGTTGGCGAGCTTGCCGACGGTTGTTGTTTTGCCTGCTCCATTGATGCCGACGAGCATAACCACCGCCGGGGGCGTTCGGACAACGCGAATCGGTGTCTCCGAGGCCTGTAGAACCTCTTGCAGGTGCTCCCGGATCAAGCCGCGAATTTCGCCGGCGTCGCTCGTCATCTTGCGATCGATGCGCGCATGAATCCGGTCAATGATCTCCTGCACCGTTCGAACGCCAAGATCCGCTGTGATCAACGTGTACTCCAATTCCTCAAGCAGTTCGGCATCGATCTCTTTCTTCCCGGAGAGTACGTCTTCCAGTCGGTCAACTAATCCCGACCGCGTCTTTTGCACGCCGGCTTTCAGCCGGTCAAGGAGCGTCGGTTCAGTCGGAACACTACCGAAGAGGGTTTGGATGGCCATCGAAGGGGGTTGGGAGCACTTGCAGTTTATGCTTCTCAACACCAGTTTACCTTCCGGTCGCAAGTCCTGCGCCGCCACGCCGTCTTGGCCTCTGTGTAATTTACTTGGCCGTCGGCTGAAACAAAGTATTGAAACTCAAGGTCCAAAGAGTGGGAGAGCGCCTGAGGCCGTGTTGCCTCAGCAACGCACTCTGTAGTAGATACACCGATTGACCGGTTCCGGGTGAGTTTGCCGCCGCGCCCGAGTTCTTACTGTCTTTGACGCCAGTTCAGCCGGTTAGTGGCGGCCCGAACTATGACTTCGCAGATACCCACCAGGCGACGTCTCGCTGTTCTGTTCTCGATTCCGATCTGTTTCTCGCTGCTGTTTTTCGCGGTGACGACTGTAACCGAGTACCGGACGGCGAAGTTCCTGGAGATCGAGAACTTGTTCATCAACCTCGACGGCCTTAGAGCCGTTGCAGGCGACGTAGACGCTGGTGAACGGGGGTTTCTGCTTACGGCTGACCCGCAATACCTGAATCCCGTTCGGCAGGCCTCCGCGAGCATGCCTGAGCTTCTTGAGACCACTGCTGAGGCGGCGAAGGACCAACGGAAAGACCTGCAGGATCGCGTATCGCATTTTGCCTCTCTGGTCCGTGCACGCGTGGAAGAAGGCGAGCGCGTCACAAATCTGGAGCGGTCCGGCGGCCTCGCTGCCTTGAGAAAGGCGGAACGTCCCGAGGTGGCCGAACGCACCATGAACGAGATCAGACGTTCCATTCGCGACCTTCACCAGCGCCTTAACCAGGAGCAGGTGCGCTATGCGAAAGCCCAAACGAGGCTCAACACAAGCGCGTTCTTCATCTTCGCCATAGGAACCAGCTTGATGTTGATTCTTCTGATACGCGTCTACGGTGCAGCGTTCGATTCGTTGAAAGCCCGGGACGTCATGTACGGCCGTTTGCAGGAACTCAACGCCCAATTGGAAACTCAGGTGGACGACCGCACACGCGACCTTCGTTCGGCAAACGACGAACTACAGCAGTTCGCTTATGTAGCGAGCCACGATCTTCAGGAACCGCTCCGGACTGTCACCAGCTTCAGCCAACTACTCGAAGCGCGTTATAAGGGCAGGTTAGACGAAGATGCCGACGAATTTATTGGATACATCGTCAATTCGTCCCGCAGAATGACGGATCTCATCAATGGACTTCTGGCATTGGTCAGGCTAAGAAGGGAAGGGCAACCGACAGAACCGGTCTCCTTCGAAGCCATGATCTCCGACGCACAGACGAGTCTTCAGGCCTCTCTGCGCGAGAGCAAAGCGCAAATCGTTGTTGAAGGAAAACTCCCTGCGCTTGTTGTTGACCGCCTTCAGTTTATGCAGGTGCTGGAAAATCTGCTTTCGAATGCCATCAAGTATCGCAGCGAAAAGCCTCTGCTCTATCCGCGTCGGGGCCCAGCAGAGTGCCACGGAATGGGTATTCAGCATCTCCGATAACGGCCGGGGATTCGATCAGCAATACGCCGGCCGGATCTTTGGTTTATTCCAGCGGTTGCACGTGAACGAAGTGCCGGACGGAACTGGAATGGGTTTGTCCATCTCGCGCAGGGTCGTCGAACGCCATGGCGGCCGGATCTGGGCGGAATCAAAGGCCGGCGTTGGGCTCAACTTTCTACTTCACTCTGCCACTTAGTCTGGATCTTGCGCGCGACTCCCGCGTGGCCGCCGGAACGCAGACACTCGCGAGCAGCGCTAGTTAGTCCACCGGGTTGGCAGTCCGGCTCTAGAGCGGTGGGCCGTTGTTATCGCTGTTCAGTAGGACGGTGGGTACCACCGACATACCCGGAATTAGCCGGTGCTCGCGATTTTCGCCCGGCTCGAGGACGATCTTTACCGGCACCCGCTGTACAACTTTCACGTAATTCCCGGTTGCGTTCTCAGGCGGGAGCAAGCTGAATTTCGCCCCCGAGGCGGCTGCGATGCTGTCGATGTGTCCCAGGTATTTCCTGCCTCCGCCATAGGCATCCACTTCTATTTCAACCCGCTGGCCGACGCGCATTTTTGTGAGCTGAGTCTCTTTGAAATTGGCTGTAACCCAGACGTCTTCGAGCGGAACCAGCGCCATGAGCTGCTGTCCCGGCGCCACCTGAATACCAGGTTCTGCAGTCTTGCGGCTTACCACGCCGTCCGCAGGCGCCTTCAGGATGGTGTAGTCCAGGTTGAGCTTGGCCTGGTCCAGGTCAGCTCGGCGCTGTTTGGCTGTAGCTTTCGCGCTTTCATAACGGGCCGCAGTAACGGCCCGCTGCCGCGATTCCAACTGTTCGCTCTGGTGACGTTGAATAGCTGTGGTTGCCAGCCTTGCTTTTGCCTCGTCAACCTGCGCCGCTGACTGGTCCAGGATGTGCTGGGCCTCGAGAACGTCGGCCTGCGCGGAAACTACCTGTGCAGCGTTCGCGTCCGCCGAAGCTACCGCGGCGTCGTACTCCTGCTTAGAAATTTCGTCCTTGTCGACGAGAGACTTAAAGCGGGCAAGATCTTTCTGCGCCTTGACGAAGTTTGCCTGGCGTTGGGCTAACGTCGCGTTGGCAGCGTTCAATCTGGCGCGAGCAGCCTCAACTCCTTTTTCCGCTGCATTCACGGATGCCCTTGCCTGTTGCTCCTGCGTGACGCTTGTACTGATCTGGCCGGAGGTTGTGATGTTGGTGACAGGAACGTTCTGCTCGGACTCGAGCGTATCCGCTTCCGAACCCGAAAATTGAGCTTCCGCTTGAGCCACGGCTACCTTGTAGTCGGCGGGATCGAGCCGGACAAGCTCCTGGCCTGCCCGCACCGTTTGATTGTCGTTGATCAGAACCGACAGAACATTGCCGCCGATACGCGGACTGATCGGTATCACGTGCCCGTCCACTTGTGCGTCGTCGGTCGACTCGCGAACGGAATAGTAAGAGTAAACGGGAATCGCGACAATAATAGCGACCACCAGGACGGCAATAACGATAAGACGCACCGTCCTCTTCCGGCGCGGGTCAGAGCGCTTCCGTCTGGCGCGCGTCTCCTCTTCGCCGTTCTTCCCTTCGCTCTCGCCGTGCTGCTCTTGAGATTGCTCTTCCGCCATACCGGCCTTCTACTCCTTCGACCTCTTTCTCAGATCTATGCTTTGCCGCACGCATTTGTCCGCATGCGCTGTGAAACTGTGCCTCATTCTCGCCAACAGAGTTGCGAGAACGCTCTTTTCCTCGGAGGTGAGCCCCTGGGTGAGAATACCGATGTTCTTGAAGTGAATGGGAGCAAAATCATCCAGCAACTTTTCCCCGTGCCGAGTAATTTGAGCGTAACGAACGCGCCGGTCCGTTTCATCCACCAGACGCTTTACCCATCCCCGCTCTTCAAGAGAATCGATCAGACCAGTAATGTTCGCACGGCTGACGATTAACATCTCGCCGAGATCGTGAAGTTGCATACCTTCTTTCGGACCGTTCCGTAGCAGCATCAGAACGTTGTAAGTCGACTTCGATAACCCGAACTCGGCCATATACCGGGCCAGGATCTGGTGTAGAGCCTCATACGTCAGCGCGAGATCCAAAACCACACGCGAGGAAGCAAGGTCGAAACCTTCGTATCGTGGGCCCTCATCTCTTAATAACGAGCGATAGAACGAGTGCCGCTGGGCTTCAAGCACAGACGTTTGATTCGCGGAAAATAGTAAAGTTCCTAATTATTTCAGCATCGCAGACGCCGAAAAAGCGTCAGAGGAATGAGAGCATTTGCGCAAGTTCGAGTGGAGGGGCAGCGTACAAATGAGACGGGCAATTCTTCTGGTTTTCGTTCCTTTAGTGTGCGTGTTTTCTGTCAGTGCTGCGGAACTGCAAGGAGTTCTGGCCGACTGGAGATGTACGGAAAAGATGGTCCGGGATGGCCGGGAGAAAACGCTGAAGCAGGACGGAAGCTGTTCTCTTATGAAGAACCCCGGTCGTAGCGAATACGGATTGATTACAAGCGACAAGAAGTTCTATCGTCTGGATAAAGCAGGCAACGATCAGGCGCGCGAACTGCTTGGCAACAGCCACGACAAGAACGATTTGCGAGTTATCGTCCGCGGCGATCTGGACGGCAACACTGTCAAAGTCCAGTCGATGAGTATTCTCTGACGCTCCGGGCTAGCGATGCTAGCCGCTCGCTGCCACGTCGCCGTGGATCTCGACGCGATCATCATCTTGCGTTCGCGCCGGCTCCGGAAGTTTCCCGGTCCAATTTGCCCATCCCCAGAAGATTGCCGTCGAAGAGCTGAGTAATCCCGAGACAGCGCCGATGGCTCGGATGCTGAATTTCTCAGAAGCCACACCAGCGCCCAGCATGGAAAGCATCATCGTCGACCAGTTCATGGTCTCGATCGTGGAGAAAACTCGACCCCGGTAGCGGCTATCGACGTGCGTCAGAAGATTGGACCAGTTCAGGACAGAACTCACGGCCACTGCTGCGCGAGACAGTCCCATGAAGAAAAGCGCAAGTCCCCATGACGGCATCTGGCTGAAGAGGATGTACGATCCTCCGTGCAGCAGATAACAGAAGAAAACCGTTTTCTTGTAGGCATTGAAGCTGATCCTTTTTCCCAGGCGGTTTCCAACAATGCCTCCGATCAGCAGCCCGACCCCCGCAATTCCCCATAGTTGTCCGAGTCCTTGAGCGCCGCGTTTGAATACGACTTCGCTGAACAGAGTGAACAGGACCTGCGCAGCGCCGCCCCCGCTCGCCCAACCGACGCCGATCAACGCGATACCGAGGATGAGTGGACTGCTTGCCATATAGGCCAAGCCCTCCCGGTATTCGTGCCAGGGCCTCGCAACGGTAGTTTCGTTCAAGCCAGTGTCTGCGACGCGCTTCGCCCGGAAGTGACCCTCAGGAGAGCGGAGCCGCGATATGCAGAATCCGGAGAAAAAGAAGGAAAGCGAGTTAAACAGGAACGCTACTTCGTAGCCGAACTTTGCCGACGGTAGTTCCGCCAAAGAAAGCTCCGACCGCAAGAGTGATCCAGCCCGTTGTCTGCGTGAGGGAGTTGGCCGTGTGCAGCTCTTCGGGCGTCGCAATGGAGGGCAAAATAGCCGAACGTCCGCTAGTGAAGAATGGCGAAGCCATCATGAGGAGAGCGCTCAAAGCGTACAGCAGCCAGATCTGCCGGTAAACGAAGGCGGCAATGAATCCAAGAGCGATCACACCCCGAACCAGATCGCTGGCAATCATGATGCGGCGCCGGTCGAAACGGTCCAGCCAGACGCCCGCGAGCGGACCAATCAGAACGGCCGGTATCGCGCGGGACAACATGACGCCCGCGACCACGCCGCCATTGTGAGTCATCTCGATGGCGAGGCTAAGGACCGCGATGTTGTTAAAGTGATCGCCGACCTCGCTGACGATTTGTCCAAACCAGGTAAAGCGATAATTCCGGTTCGTGCGAAGCAGCGAGCTGAAGCTAGTGCTCATCAGCGGCTTCGGAAGAATGAGAATGCAACGCTTGCAGCAATTGCGCGAGAGTAATCGCTTGCCCTAAGTGCCTCTGTGTGTGTTCGGCGAGATGCACCAGCAGGCCGATCACGGTCGATGGCAAGCGCTTCCGCCCTACGCCCCGGAAGTCAAACAACTGTGCCGGATCCACTTGCCGGAGTCGTTCTTCTCCCTTTTGCAGGCTGCGATAGATGTTGTCCAGCAACTCTCCCAGGCTGCCTTGCCCGTCCGATTCGGAAGAAAGCTGTTGAAGCTGACGTCTCGCTCAGGGTTTCGCCGATCAGGTACGTGCTGATCCGGTCTACACTTCCGGCAAGATGCTTCAGGTGGAAACCCAGCGTCCCACCACCGGTCCGCGTCCACACCTGCGCGTCCGAGAGACCTCGCGTGTGCTTGTCCAGATCTTCGCGCACCTGTTCGAAGCTAAACAGGACCGGCATAACAGCCGGATGAACGTTGGGGAGAGGACCTCGCAGCCAAGGCTCTGGTGACGTGGGATTCACCTCTGTCTACCGCATGTTGCCGGTATGTCCCAGCGAGTAGCGGCCCGGCTGAGGATAAACACACAGCCCATGCGGACCATCGCCGACCTTGATGCGTGCCTTTACTTTTCCCGTTGCCGTGTCAAACACATACACTTCGCTGTTGTAACGTCCGGAAAGCCAAAGCTCTTTTCCGTCCGCAGAGACGCCGCCCATATCCGGGCTTCCGCCGCCCGGGATGGGCCAACGAGTTGCCACTTTTCTCGTCTTCAGATCAATCAGCGAAATAGAGCCGTCGGAGTGATCGGTCGCCGTTCCGCGGTTTGAAACATACATGTACTTCGAATCGCGGCTGAAGTAAAGTCCGTGAGCGCCCACGCCCGTCGGAATGAAATCGATCTGCTTGAACTGATCGCCGTCTATCACGTGAACGCCATTTGAGTCCATGTTCGCGACGTAGAATACTTTGCCATCCGGTGAAATCCGGCAATCCTGCGGCATGCCCTTCGGCGTCAGCCGAAGATGTCCAAGCACCTTCTGCGCTGCGATGTCGACCTTGATCATCTCGCTCGAGAATTCGCAGGTCGCCAGCATATAGCGTCCATCGGGCGAGAAATCGGCATGATTTACACCGGCGCAATTCACCGGAACGCGATTGACCACCGCCATCGTCTGTGCGTCACGAAAGTCGATACGCTTTTCCCGCTCGGCCATGATGATCGCGTACTTGCCATCCGGCGTGAAGTACATATTGTACGGATCGTCCACATGAATGGTCGCGCCGTGCTTACCAGTCGCGGGATCAATAGCGGTTAACTGGTCACCCAGGTCCTGAGCGACCCAGAGCTTCTTCATATCCCAGGAGGGCACCACGTGTTGCGGCTCGAGACGCCCGGTGCGATTGCCCTTTGGCAGGGCGAAATGATCCACAACTTTGTAAGTCTTGGGATCGATCACATCGACGGTATCGCTCTTCGTATTTGGGACATAGACAAGCGACGGATAAGAACGTATGCTCGCGCTCACCATGCCTGCCCCGGCCGCGGCGTACAGATTCGACGGGTCGGTAACCGGAGGCATTCCGGGCAGTCCACCTGGTTTGTCTGCCGCGGCGGCAGCGCTTCCGGACAGTGGAGACAGAAAAAGGGCCAATAAAGAGGCCGCAGCAGCAGCAACAACGGCCGCAACTGGCCTGAAACTAGATTTCATAGCGAGCTTTGGGGGTATGCCGTCAGGTTATCATTCCGGTCGTTGCCGATTTCCAGTACAATTCGTATAAGAAATGTTGCGAACGAATGATCGCGAATCCGAGATCCTGCTGGGCAATAAGCAGCTCTTGGGCATCTTCTTTGCCGTTGCTCTCCTGCTGGGCGTGGCATTCTACGGCGGCTACATGGTCGGCCGCAGTTCCTCAACGAAAAAGGCCTCGACTGGCCCGGAGACGGCAGCGGTTGCTGCGCCATCGGGCGAGCCAAAGCGTATCCGCGGGCGAGACGCATACCATTCCGGGAGAATCGGGGAGTTCCGGCGAAGAAGGCCGCGCATCCGGTGAGCGGGAGCCGGTGGTTAAGTCGAACCCGGGGTCTCACGAACTGGCCGGCAGCGGGAGTTCAGATACACCGTTAGGCTCGCGCAAGACCGAAAACGGCGCACGAATCCAAAGCATCTGGAGCGGCTGATTCCGCCGCTGCGGGCAGTTATCAGCCACAACCGGGATCCCAATACCTCCAGGTAGTCGCGCTAGGGCGCGGCGAAGCAGAGGGCCTCGCCGATGTGCTGCACAAAAAGGGATTCCGGGCCCATGCTGTTCCCAAGCCCGGGAACGCTTCGCTCTACCGCGTGATCGTCGGGCCCATCCGCGACGCCGGCGATCTGGCTTCGACGCGAGATGCCCTTCGCAAAACAGGTTTTCGCGAAGTCATTGTTCAACGCTACTAGGTTCAACGCTACTAGAGCGCTCGAGCGATCACCAGGTGAACGGTTTTGCCTGTTTCAGTGTGATTACTTTGATGCCGTCGTTGCCTAGCTCTGCTTCCAAAGCCTCGGGCGTGCCGGTAAGTGCCGGGAAAGTGCCATAGTGCATCGGGATAACGCTCTTCACCTTCAGCATCCGGGCAGCCTGCGCGGCTTGCTCGGGACCCATAGTGAAGTGGTCTCCAATGGGAAGGAAAGCCAGTTCAGGTTTGAAGAAATCTCCAATCAGCGCCATGTCTCCGAATAGAGCGGTGTCCCCGGCGAAATAAGCCTTCCTCCCGTCTTTAGTCGTGAGCACGTACCCTGCGGCCTCGCCGCCGTAAAGCAGGTTGTCGCCGTCTTTAATCGAACAACTGTGAAGGGCGTTCGTCATGGTCAGCTTGACGAAACCCAGGTCGACCGTACCGCCTTTATTGATCCCGATCGTGTTCTTGATCGCCTTTGTTCTCGAAGTATTTCGCCGTTTCGAAGATGGCAACCACTTTCGGGGAGAACTTTTGCGCTACGGAAAGCACGGCGTCTGAGTGGTCGAAGTGGGCATGCGAAAGTGCGATGGCGTCCACCTTCTTCAGTTCGTAGCCCTTCGGATACGCCGGGTTGCCTTCAATCCACGGATCGAGGAGGAGCACTTCTCCGCCTTCGAAGCCAATCTCGAATGTTGCATGTCCTAGCCAGGTGATCTGCATTGTTCCGGTCAGTTAGATGTGCTGCGGGCTCTTGCCGCTACACGCAGTCCGTCGCCAATATTTGCGATTCCGGGGATCGAGACCGGTAGTGTCCCGGTAATCGGAATTTCGCCGAGAATCGCCTTGGCAGCAGCAATCTCTGAGCTCCCGGTGGTGCTGAACGTCGCCGCATAAGCGCTGACGGCAGGATAATCGCGCAGAAGATACGGGTTTCCGAGCGAGATCAGGGCTACCGGCGATGGTCCCGCAATCAGCTTCGTCAAAAACAGACCCAGTCCGCCTTCGAGAGCGACGTTCCCCCGATTTGCGGCAACAGTGATGAAGGCTGCTACGTAGATCTGGCCGCAGTGCGATGCATCCTCAACCACGGCCTTCAGAACAGGGTCGGTGACGGCGGGCGTTACAACGTAGATCTTCAAATCGTGCATGCCGCCGCGCTGTAGCTCGGTCGCAAGTATCTCGCCTCTCTGCGTGAACGTGCTTTCACCCATAACGACCAGACAGGAGCCGGTCATGGCGGGCACTGGAAAAAGATGACGGGTATCCTTCACGAGAGTGACTGCGCCATTTGCGACTCGTTGCGCCAGCGCATTGGTTTTTCTCTGGTCGAGTTGCTCGGTGATAGTGTCGAGATCGACCGTTCGGCTACGGTAGAGCCCAACGCGCCGCTTCGCCGCCAACACTTTCGCTGCGCTCACGTCGATGCGCGTACGCGTAATTCTTCCATGCGCAACGGCCGCCATAATTGCCCGGATACAAGCCCCGGGATCCGTAGGCATCAGCAGTACATCGGCACCTGCTTCAATCGCTCTCACGGCGGCCTCGCCTTGAGAAAACGACGACGTGATCGCCTGCATCTCGAGGGCATCCGTTACCACCAGGCCCGAGAAACCAAGTTCATTCCGTAAAAGTCCGGTGAGGATGTTCGGGGAGAGCGTGGCCGGAGTGTCTATCTGATCGAAGGCAGGAACGGACATGTGCGCCGTCATAATGGCGTCCGCGCCGTGTTGGATGGCAGCCCGGAAGGGCACCAACTCCAAAGACTCAATCCGCTCTTTGGTCTCCGCTAGCTTTGCCAATTGCATGTGGCTGTCTTCCGCGGTGTCGCCGTGACCGGGGAAATGCTTGGGCGTGACAAGCAGGTAGCGCGACGGGTCCGAATGAGCTCCGTCAATGAACGCTGATACGTGTGCCGCTACCATTTGGGGCGAGGCACTAAACGAGCGTACGTTGATGATGGGATTATCCGGATTGTTGTTCACATCCGCATCGGGAGCGAAAACCCAATTAACCCCGAGCGCGCGCGCTTCTCTCGCCGTGATTTTGCCCAGCTCCTTCGTGGCGGCCAGATCGTTCGCTGCCCCGAACGCCATCATGTAAGGAAAAGGGGCGGTCTCGCCAACTCGCGCGGAAGCACCACGCTCGAAATCAGACGCCAACGAAGAGCGGAGTTTTCGCGATCCGCTGCATGTGATTGATGAATGCCGCCATCTCGAACGGTTGAGCGTTGATGACGTTCCCGTTCCTGATGCGGCCTGCCACAATGAATCCGCCCACGCGGTCTTCGCGGATCCATTTCAAAAAACGTTGATACTCCGGATCGCTGCTCGACGGGTAATCGCCGTAGCCGCGCACGATGAACAATTGTGCAATCCGATCGTGAAGAGAGAGCGCACGCAAAGCGGTCGAACCGGCGCTTGTTGCCGACCGGCGGCTCTGGCTGGCTATGTTGCCGCTTGAATTCGCGGGCCGCACGGCAGCCGCGCGAGACTCTTCAGCCTCGGGCGATGCCGCAGAGAGTGTAAGAACAAACACCAACCCCAAAGTGGCGCGGAAAAGCATTGCTTCCAGTGTAGAAGCGGAGTTTTACAATCTGCGATAAATGCTAGGAACCAGCGGAATGCGCACGCCTGAGAGGCTTCTGCCCCGCGCAAGACCGGGCTGGCTTTTTCGGCGGGTGTAAGAGCTTTTTAGCGGTTCGCAGCAAGGTCGGGAGCTCTCGGGAGCTTTTTTGCAGGACGATGTTAGCGCCCGTATTCTCGGGCGTGAGGCCGAGGCTTTCTGCGAAACCAGTGAGCAGAACGACCGGAAGAGCGTGGCTCGCCTGACGAACTTTGGCGATGAGTTCCAAGCCATTCACCGGAGACATCCTGTAATCCGTGATGATCAAATCTATGGAGTGCTGTTCCAATACCTGAAGTGCTTCGCGGCCACAACGGGCGGAGAAGACTTGGTATCCCAGTTCCTCAAAAACGGACTGGCGGGCGGAATTGCCGTCGGTATTGTCGTCTACCAGCAAAATTCTTGCTGGATCAGGGCCGCGGCGGGTGGAGGCAGAGTGCATCGAGACATGTGAAATTAACAAACGGAAAGAAGACGTGTCAACGCTTTCCTAAACCGCTCAAATGGTTGAGCTTTTAGCGCTTGACACTAAAGGCGGACAGCCCTAACCTAGTCTACTTCTTTGGGGGCCTTATATCCGGCCTTTGCCACGACCTGATACTTGACAGGTTTGCCCTTGTCGTTCGTTACCCGGAGCGGTTCATTCGTATCCGGGTTCACTAACTCTACTTTGATGCGCCGGAACTTGCCGTCCCGAGCAGTGTTCGTTGGATGATAGGCCAACGCATACTGGCTCCGCATCGCATCCTCAATCTGCCGGAATACAGAAGGGTATTCGCCGACGAACCGCGGGAAGAATGACATGCCGCCGGTTTCTTTGGCAAACGTTCTCATCTCGTTGTCAGCCTGCAGGAAATCCATATTGGCAATCGGACCCATCGCGCCGTTACTCTCGGCCATGATGCGAGCGATTTGCAGAAGGCTGATGGTGTAAATAGGAACGCCGGATTCCTGCAGCATCTTCCTCGTCTTGTCGAAAGTAATCTTGCTGAAGGTATCGAGTCCCGTGCCCATCAACAGAATCGCCTTCCTGCCCTCGATTGCCTCCATGCGGCTGGCCATGTCGGTCAGTGCGTCAAATACGTTCGATTCGCTGAAGCCGGGGATGCGCAGGCGCGCCATCGCTTCTTCCGCCTTTCTCTTATCGGGAGAGAAATCGGAAAGAATCGTAGGCCGAAGATCATAAGCGACAACTGCGACGTTGTCATCTGGCTTTAACGTCTGCAGAAAGCCATAAGAAGCCTGTAGTGTTTCGTACCAGCCCTGGGACCAATACGCCTGGAACCTGCCGCTGAATTCAATCAGCATACAGATGGTCATGGGCGCCTCGCCCTGCCCGAATTGTGCAATCTGCTGGGGCACGCCGTCTTCCAGCACCCGGAAGTTGCCCTGCGGTATGCGCGGGATGAATCGGTTCTTGTCGTCCAATACCGAGACATCCACCGTCACCGTGGTCGCGTTCGATTGAAACGTAGGCGTGTCGGGCGGCGTTTCCTTCTGCTTTTTAAATTCAGAGGGAATAGGTGGCTTTTCTTGTTCCGGAGGAGTGGTGTCAGTAGGGGCTTTCTTTGGCTTCGCGACTGAATCGCTGCTTTGAGATTTCGGCCCCTCCTGTCCTCCCTGGAGACCAAACAAACCGCCGCTTGCCAAGGCCACAGTGAGCCCCAGCGCTGCTCCGATCCCGCGATTACAGTACTTCATCCTCTTACCCCTTTAGACTGATCAATGAACCCACGGGTCACGTTTGGTGTCCTGTTTCCGCAGGTAAACCTCGAACTTCTTTTTGGCTCGCCGAAGCTTCCATTCCTTGTATGCTCCCGCGACCGGCTGCCGGACCCGGATCCGCAGCTTACGTCCGCGAAGCAGAAGAAAACCTGTCAGCAGGCCCCCCAGGTGACAGACAACCGCTGCGCCCCTCTGTCCACCGACCGTAGCCGTATAGGACTGAAGCAGCACAATGCCGCCGATGATCATGACGAAGTACTTGGACTTTATAGGGATTAGAAACCCGAAAAGGACCGTCCGGTCGGGAAACAAAATCCCGTACGCCACCAGTACACCGTAAACCGCTCCCGAGGAACCTATGGTTGCGACGTCCTGGAACCCAAACAGGTAAGCAGCAATGATGACGATCACGGCGGCGCTGATCCCGCAAGTGAAGTAGAACCGGAGAAACTTGGTTGTTCCCCAGAGGCGTTCGATCTCTGCCCCGAACATCCAGAGGCCCAACATGTTCCACAAAATGTGGCCAAAGTTGTCCACCGAATGGAGGAACATATAGGTGACGAGTTGCCAAACGGCAAAGGTTTGAACTACCTGCGCGGGGACGAGCGCAAAGTTCTGTAGAAACAGGCCGGTCTCACTGGCCTTGAGGATGTAAGTAAATACGAAAATGCTAATGTTCGTAATTAGCAGCCACTTCAAACCCGTCGGAAATCGGTTTGAGGGCACGTACCTATTCACGTAGGAACGCGAACTGAAAGGCATGGAACCGGAAAAGCCTCACTTGAGAGTAACAAAGCCGATTCCGCAATGGGATTCGACCGCTTTGAACGGTGCGTGTTGTAGGTTAGCGTCCAGCCGAATGGCCGGGGCGGACAATCTCGGTCTGCGTGCGGCGCTTCAGAATGCCGGCCGCTACGTTGAGGGTGACTGCAAACCCAAGCCAAACGAGCCAGTTGGATAAAGGTCCGGTGGTAACCAGAAAAGGACCAGTCCAACCGAGATTGCTTGCCAAACTCCAGGCCGTTAGCGAGTAAGCCGTAAAAATACCGGGCCCCATCAGGTCGGACAGCAGGGAGGCGAACTTCTGCGCGGTGTCGCCGAACCACTTCCCGGCTTCCCCTAACGTGTCAAAGGTGGATTGTGCCCCGGCACCCACCCAGGCACGGAAGGGCTCAATTCTTACCGCAATTCCTGTTGTTCGGATCTCAGACATCTTAATGATCTGGCCTTGTCGATCAATTCGATGCACGCGAAAGGCCGAATGATTCCGACGTGCGGCGGTCCTGAAATGGCTTGAGGATCGGAGCGTAACCCGCTGACAACAGGTTCAATCCCGGCAATTTACGCCTGCAGATTTACCGGCCGGAAGGAAATTACCGATACTATTTTTCCGCAAAATGCGGGTTAGAGTTATGAAAATTGGAATTTCGTTGGCCCGATAATTCGGCGTTCGCTGAACCGTAACTCGACAGCAATCGGGCGGTGACAAGAAGAAGGAGAGAGGTGAGTAGCCAGATCTGCCAGTGGGAGAAGATTCCAGCCGTTACGTAGAATTCACCCACCAGGCCCAACTCGGCTGCGAAACTCCAGAAACAGATTGTGAACGCAAGCAGCGCGGAGGGTGCGAAAAGAGCTGCCAAAGCTAACGCCATCTGGGACTGTAGATCGACGATGCTGTGTCGCGTCCCCAATCGGATACGAATCACCATGCAATAGTTCTCAACAGGCTAACACTTGCTATCGGCGGGATGGGCGGATAATCGCGCGTTATAGAGTGTTCTGGAGAGAGATAGCCAATTCGATGCCAAAGATAAAAACCGCGATCGTAGGAACTGGATTCATGGGCAAAGTCCATGCGGAGAACGTGCGCAGGCTCGGATATGTCGAAGTCGCCGCCATTGTCGGCAGCCGCCCTGAAACTGCACAGAAGTTCGCTGCGAGTATCGACGTTCCGTTTGCCACCAGCGATCTCGGCGAGGTCTTAAAGAATCCTGAGATTCAGGCGGTTCACATCTGTACCCCGAACGTACAGCACTTTCCGATGGCCCTTGCCGCCGTTGAGGCAGGGAAAGCTGTCCTCTGCGAAAAGCCGATGACGATGAACGTGGAGGAGGCGAAGAAGTTGGTGGCGGCTGCAGCGGCGAAGAAAACGGTTAATGCCGTTCAACATAATCTTCGCTATTATCCGGTCGTTCAGCAGATCCGGCAGATGATCGCAGCCGGTGACCTCGGCGACATCCTGATCGTGCAAGGCACATATTCGCAGGACTGGTTGCTCTACGAAACCGATTGGAATTGGCGTCTTGCTTCCGAATCGAACGGGAAGCTACGCGTAATGGGTGACATCGGATCGCATTGGATGGACATGATCCAGCACCTGACCGGGCAACCAATTACGGCGGTATGCGCCGAACTTGCCAGGTTCTACGACAAACGTAAGCGGCCCACCGGTTCCGTCGAGACTTTTTCCAAGGCGGCTGCGGCTCAATATGAAAGCTTCGACGTCGATACCGAGGATTTCGGTGTCGTGATGCTGCACCTGGGCCAGAAAGCTCGAGGCGCCTTCACCGTCAGCCAGATGTCAGCCGGACGCAAAAACCGGTTTACCATTGAGATCTTCGGAACCAAGGCAGGGGTGGCCTGGAATCAGGAGTCGCCCGACCAGCTATGGATTGGGCATCGAAACGAGCCCAACCAGATCATTGTTAAGGATGCTTCCCTGTTCTATCCAGCCGCAGCGACCTTTGCTGACCTGCCTGGCGGTCACAGTGAAGGCTACGACGATTCACACAAGCAGTTATTCAAGCGCTTTTATGCGAAGGTTGCCGACCCTTCGGCTCCGGTGGATTACCCGACCTTTGAAGATGGGTTGCACGGTATGATCCTGCTCGAGAAGGTTTCGGAAAGCAACGAGAAGCGCGCCTGGATTGACTGCTAGTTCCTGGCCGCTTTTCGACGTGCGAAGTGAAGCGCCGTTAAGGCTTCAGATACGCTCGCTACCTTTGTATCCACCATGCCACGTGCCCGTAGGGTAGTGCGTACGTGTGATTCGCTGAGTCCTTTCCCTTTACCTTTCGGGTAAATTATCCAGATCGACGCACCCGCATTCCGTTCGACTTCGCAATCCATGTAGAACCTGTCCAGTTCTTCGGGTGTTCGCGCCAGAATGAGAATGATCTCCGGCTCGCTGTTCCGAGCCGGACCCGCTTGGGCTAACGCTTTCTTGAGCGCTTCATCTTCTATAGTGCCGAGCACCTTGACCCGCTTTCCATGCAGGATGCCAAGCTTACTCGCAAGACTCGGGGGCTGGAGCATAGCTCGCGCCCAACGAGCAGCCGCTTCTCCACCCAGGTTTAGCTTCACGCAATCCGCATCAACTCGGAACGTGAGCCCTTCCGTGTCTGCTACTAAGTCGCAAATGGAACTGAGCGGAACCTTCCGTCGCATCCCGCCGCGCAGGATCATCTCATGAGTCTCAAGGAGCACCCGGACATCCGCTTCTTCAGTTCCCCATCGGCAACGGCAAGAAGCTTCGCGTCCCATGGTGATTCGTCAGTGAAAATAAACGCGCAGGATAAGCAGGATCCGACTCATTCGGTCGTTTTGGACTGAGCGAATTTACGAAAGTAACTGTCAGGCTTCCAGGCCGGCTTACCCGGCGCATTCGCGACACGCTCCACAACGTGCAGCATCAGCTTGTCGAACTTTGCGACAGCAGCAAGGTCAATCGGTTGCTTTGCGTCGTCGGAAGGCGCATGGTAACGGTTCTTGAGCCACTCGGCATGAGCCTTTTCTTCCGGTGAGTTCGCCACGGCCCCGAAATCCGGCATGATGGACGGGACACCCGCGCGAATAAAGTTGTACTGGTCGCTCCGGATGAAGATATTGCGATCCGGGGCACGATCGGGGATAACTCGTACATCGAGCGGAGCAGCGGCCGCCTTGATATCGTCGCCTAAGGTCGATTCATCCGCCCCATAGACCACAAGGTAGTTGAGCGGAAAGATCGGCAGGAACATATCCGTGTTCAGGTCGGCCACAATCGCGTTCTTGGGCACTGTCGGCCTTTGCGCAAAGTACCGGGAGCCAAGTAGTCCCTTTTCCTCTGCACAAACGGCTACGAAGAGAACCGATCGCTTCAGCTTTGTGCCTGAATTATGGAGCGTCTCGGCTACGTCAAGCATGCTGGCTATACCCGACGCGTTATCCATAGCACCGTTGTAGATCTTGTCGCCTTTGATCGGCTCCCCCACACCAACGTGATCAAGATGAGCGCTGTAGGCCACATACTCGTTCTTTAACTTCGGATCGCTGCCACGAAGAATGCCAACCACGTTTGGTGATTCCACCTCTTCGGTCTTAGTGGCGACGCTTGCCACCACGGTAGGCTTCAATGCAAAATGAGGCATCGGCTTGCCTGCGTCGGCCAATGCGAGCAGATCTGCGATTTTGTGGCCCGAACCAGTCAGCAATTCGTCTGCATGCGCCGGATTCCACGTTGCCGTGAACATGGACCCGCGAGAATCCTGCAATGCGGGGTCGGCGATCCGCATACCAGCCTGGGAGGCAGCTAGTTTCATCCGGTCCCAGGGGATATCCATCGACTTCGGATTTGGGATCGTGATGGTGCCTACGGCTCCTTGTTTCTCGACGAAGCTGACGAACTCTTGCGGAGAACGGGCGGTCGCCTTCAGAGCGCCGGAGATGTTGGCTGGGCCGCCATTGATATACACAATCACTTTGCCCCGCACGTCAACTCCAGCGAAATCGTCGTAGTGAGCCTCCGGGATGTGCAAGCCGTACCCGACAAATACGAGAGGTGCGGTGATTTGCTTCGGTTGCGGCAGGCGGCTGCCGAGCAATGCGCTTTCACCGAGACGAACTGATGTTTCGGATCCGCCATTCTTTAAGCCCAGCTTGGATTCGGCGGCAATGACGTGCTGAACGTCGAATTTGACCGGCTGGAAATAACCTTGAGTACCGGCAGGTTCCAGACCGTACTGCTTGAAATGGTCGGCAACGTATTGCGCTGCCTTCCGGTATCCCTCCGAACCGGTTAAACGCCCTTCCAGCCGGTCGTCAGCGAGGTATTGCACGTGCGCAAACCATCGCTTACTCGCATCCGAAGCGGCTTCCTGGGCGGCACCTGCCGAGATGATGATTCCGCCCAACAGGACGGCTGTCGTGAATCGTACCGTCAGATTGCGGCCAGCCTTCTGCCGGCCCAGAGGTTGAATCGAGCTCTTGCAAACAAACCTCATGAAGATTTCTATTGCTCCTGTGAAAACTGAGGCTGAACGTTACTGAAGCGGCTTCATCATCAGATTTCGAAACATGACGATGCTGCCTTTATTGTGCTGCTGCAGAGCCAGGTAGCCGCTTGTGAAGGTATTCTTCTCGTCGACGAAGTCGACCGTCTTCTTCCCGTTTACTTCGATCACGATGTGATTGCCTCGCGCAATGATGTGCTGGGTGAACCACGTATCGGGAGGGACGAGTTCATCCAAGACTTTGACGAAATTGTACAAGCTTCCCGTGCGTACCGGATCCTTATGCGTGCTGTTCACCTGCGCTTCATATCCCTTGGGGAATCCAGGCCCGAACGCTGTTCGAAAGTACATTCCGGAGTTTCCACCGTCGCTGATCTTTGCTTCCGCTTTGAACTCGCAGTCGCCGCATTCCCGAACCATCCAGAACAAATGGCTTGCTTCTCCGTCGCCGACAATAGCTCCGTCTTTCACGCTCCAGGATTCAGGATGAGCGTTCGCCTTCCAGCCGTCGAGCGACTTGCCATCGAACATACTGATCCAGCCGCTCTCTTGCGCTGATGAACTTACGCCAGCAAGCAGCGCCAGCATAAATAAGACGTGCGCGCGTCGCACTATGGTTGACATGGTGAAAAGCTTCTCCTAACGAGATTTCCCCGATAGCTCCAGTTCAGATCCTATAAACCCCCAAGAGTTCCAAGCATAACCCGCAACCGCACGACGGAAGAATCCGTCCGCCTTCCCTCGATCTCCGTGATAAAGATGCCAGTTGCCGACACCATAATTCACGGTATTGAAGGACAGTTCGCCTTCGACATCGGACGGGCCCTTAGGCGAGGGAGGCAGCAGCTTCTGCTCCGGCAGTTTTCCCTGATAGAAGTGCAGCAAGCGAAGGTAAAACAACAGGTGGGGCTCGGTGTTTTTGATATCGGGTCCGATCTTGCTTAGGACGTCCGCCGCTCGCTGCGGATTTCCCGACCGCTGGAGCGAAACATAGAGCCAGTTCGAGCAATCGATGACGCTATCCGAGCTTTTCGCCAGGTTAAGGGCGCGTTCGAATCCCGCCGCCGCTTCCTTGAAATTTCGCAGGAAGTAATGCGCCATTCCGAGGTGGTATTGCGCGTCCAGATTCTGCGGATCGAGGCGAACTGCCTGAGTCAGATCGGTGAGCCCTTGGTTGAAGTCGCGAAGTCCAAGTTCCCGGTGTCCTTTCTCCAGGTACAGGTCCGCGTTCCCTGGCGCATATTGAAGACCCTCGGCACAAGTGGTTACTGCCTCCCTGTATTGCCGCCTAGCGGCTTGGGCGCGCGCGAGCTTCAGGCGGAGTGGGACATTGTTGGGATCTGTCGCCAACAGGGCCTTCGCGGTGGCAATCAATTCGTTCGAATCTGGCAACGCGTAGAGTTTCCGCCCTAAGAGCGAGGTGACCTCCAGCGGTCCGTTCACTTCTCCTGCCGGCGGCCCCGCAGCACTGCCGGCTAAGGCGAAAAGGAAGAAGCCAATTACCGGGATTCTGCTCCAAACCATTAACGGAGTATGTCACGGCCCGGTATCTCCGGGCAGGTTCATGAAGTGAAAATCAGGTAAGATTGTGAGCGGAGGAATGGGAGAGCGGTTTAATCCGGCGGTCTTGAAAACCGTTGAACTCGAAAGGGTTCCGGGGGTTCGAATCCCTCTTCCTCCGCCAAAAGAAAGCGGCGTACATATAAGACGCGGGCTTATGAAACTGAGGGTTTTCCCCGGTGCAGATGTGTTGCCAAATGGAGTTGGATTTGCCGTCAGGCACCGAAACGGTCCGATGATCATATGGTCCCGTTATTGTCGAACACTTAAGTCAGGGCTTTTCATTGATCAGGTGAAACTACTCGGCGCGGGAACATTTCGCCGAATTCTAGTTTGTCTCGGTGTCGTAAGCTGAACTGAATGTCTCCGACAGAGCATTTTCAGTCGTAGAAGTACGTATGGCGTCGGCAGGAGCTCGGAGGATGTTGCGGAAGTCACATAAAGCGAGATACTTCCAGGACTTCGGGCGGCGTTCCGCCCAGACTGGTAAGCAGAATGCTGCCGGTGAGGCACGCACCATGGCATGAGCGGAGTACACAGTACGCAAGCCATCATATGGGAGAAGGGGTGAGCGGATGCTTCTTGTTTAGGATCCTGCGGCAGAAACCAGACACTGCCTGGTGGAATCCGTGGTTCCATGAGCAAGAAGAGCAAACGTTGGCGTCGCCTTCCGAGTTATCGCCGATCAGATTGAAGAATCAAAGATAGGGACCTCCAGGGTCTCTTTTGCCACTGCGTGAGTGCGTGGCCCAGCACCAAGGCTCGACCCGTTTTCCGAGCATTGCTGAGCACGGTTGGACCGTAAAAGAAGAAAAGGGCGGGTCACACAAACAGATGGTGCACGCTCAGTGGGGCGAGGCTACTTGGGCCTTTCACGACTCTGACGAAATCGGACCGAAAATGCTGGCACGAATAGCTAAAGTCTTTCATTTAAATAGGTCGGATCTTTGATTCTTTTAGTCGATTTGAAGAGGCTGCAAGGTTGTCTCCTCGAGATCAACATAGCCGAGGTCGTGCTGCATAAAGTTGATGAGGCGAACCGACCTGACTATCGAATCAGGTGCTGAGCGTAATCCTCTTGCGATAAGGCAAGGCCAGCGCCTTCCGCGTTTCGAGGAGCAATTCGCGTACATGGCTGGCGCAATGTCCGGAGAGAAAGAAGCGGAACGGGCACGAACTGACCGCACAAATTGCCGATCACTCATTCACTCACTCTCGTCATCAGAGATTACTGCTTCATTCATATCGAAAATCTTGCCGGGATTCATTCGATTATCAGGGTCGAGCGCCCGCTTGATCATCCGCATTACTTCCAACGCCGGGCCGTGTTCGTCCATCAGAAACTTCTTCTTTCCAATCCCGACACCATGTTCGCCGCTGCAGGTGCCTCCCATGCGAAGCGCCCGCTCGACGGTGCGTTCCGAGAATCGATCCGCCTCTTCGAGTTCTGCGGGAGCCTTGGGATCAATGACGCACAGCACATGAAAATTCCCGTCTCCCACATGGCCGACGATGGTGGCGGGAAACGAGAAATGCGCCAGGTCGTTTCTGGTCTCGGTAATGCACTCGGCGAGACGCGAAATCGGAACACACACGTCCGTCGTGAGCACCTCTGCGCCCGGTCGCAAAGCCCGGCTCGCGAAGTAAGCATGGTGGCGCGCACTCCATAGTTGCGCCCTCTCTTCGGGATCCGTTTTCCATTGAAAATCATGGCTTCCGTGCTCGGTGGCCAAAGATTGCAGCAGTTCGGCCCTTTCTTCCACTTCGCGTTGACTCATGCCGTGCCATTCGAACAGGAGAGTGGGCCGGACGGGCAGGTCCATGCCGGAGTATCGATTGATCGCCTCGATTTGGTGGTCGTCGACGAATTCGACGCGCGCCAGTCCGGCGCCCAATTGCATCCCTTCTATCACCGTGTCGATCGCACCCGCTACGCTGCCGAAGGAGCAGACTGCGACCGAGATAGCCTCCGGCAAAGGATGTAGCCGAAGCGTTACTTCAGTAATGATGCCTAGAGTTCCCTCCGAACCTACGAATAAGTGGGTCAGATCGTACCCGGCCGAAGATTTGCGCGCCCGGCTGCCGGTTTGAATCACTTGTCCGTCCGCCAGCACTGCCGTCAGGCCCAACACGTTTTCACGCATTGTTCCATATCGCACGGCAGTTGTGCCGGAAGCTCGAGTACTGGCCATGCCGCCTATGGTGGCGTCGGCTCCCGGGTCGACAAAAAACGTGAGCCCCGTGTTCTCCAAAGCTTTGATCAACTCCAGGCGCGTGACGCCCGCCTCCACGGTCGCATCACAATCCTCCACACTGATGCGTTGAACCCGGTTCAGCTTGCGAAGGTCGACCGATATTCCACCGTGCAGCGCATTGACGTGACCTTCCACCGAAGTGCCAGCGCCGAAGGGAATGACCGGGACGTTGTGCCGGGCACTGATCTGCATGATTTCGCTAACCTCGCGCGTTTCCCTCGGGAAGCAGACGATGTCCGGCAACGCGGGTGCATGGTACGACTCGCCGTGGCTATGGTGCTCGCGCTGAATTGCCGACGTTGTCACTCGCGGGCCGAGAAGAACGGCCAATTCCGCGAGTGCGCCGTCCAGCGATCCTGCTGGAGTGGATGAACAGAGACCAGGTCGCATGTCGCTATGCTATGCCGAGGTGAATCGGACAGCCGGCCAAAGGCCACCCGAGCTTTTCATTCGCCACGCCGAAGCCGACTGGCGAGCCGAACAGATCTCGCTTCGTCGGCGAGTCAATCGGCAGGTCTTTTCCTTAACTTCATTGCGTCCTTCTTCTTGGACGCCAAAGCGTGGCCCATGGTGGAATTCTGAACCCCGTAACGTGATATCCTTCGGCCATCGGGGAGAGCTCAGAACGATCCTGCCGTCGTGCACGTGTGATGCAAATTGCCCGATTGTCATAACACGAATTTCCTGGACAGGACAGGCTACCCGAGCGAAACCGAAAATACTTTGAATTAGTGTCCTGACGTTTTTTCCTGAAGAGTTTTGCCGTCGTGCAGCAGGTTGGCCGGGTCTATGGCTAACATTTCCGCTCGCTTTATCAGAAAAGCACTGCTTGCCTCCGTTGACAAGACTCGCGGACCGCTCGAGGCTCCCGGCCTTGAGGCTGGCTCGCAAGGCACTTCTAAATGATCGGATTCTTTTCGAAGCTGTTCAGCACGGACTTTATGCCGCACGGCTATTGTCTCCGGCTGCCAGAGGTGATCTGGCTTCATGAAATTTCAGATCTGGTGATCGCGTTCTCGTATTTCCTGATCCCGTTGGGTCTTATCTACCTGATTCGAGTTCGACGCGATCTCGTCTACCCGTGGATGTTTTCGCTGTTCGGGTTATTCATCGTCTCGTGCGGCGCTACCCATCTGCTTTCCGTTGTCGTGTTGTGGCATCCGGTATACCGCCTCGATGGTTTGGTAAAGGGCATCACGGCTCTTGTGTCGTTTCCAACGGCGCTTCTCCTTCTTCGCCTGCTCCCTGAAGCAAAGCGGCTCCCGAGTGCTCAATTGCTTCGGGATCAAAATGCAACGCTCGCCGCCGAGATCGGAGAACGCAGGCGAGCCGAGGAAAAGGTTCGAGAGCTGAATGCACAACTGGAGCGCCAATTCTCTGGTGTGAACGACCTGCTTGATGCGGTTCTGGATGCTCTGCCCGTGTCCATCATCATTGCGGATCCCGACGGCCGCATCGTTCGCATGAATCGTGCGAGCAACCGGATTTGGGGTCATGGTGCGCCGGCGTCAAAGAATATCGCCGGATATCAGGAGTGGGTTGGCTACTGGCCCGATACGGGTGAGCGCATTCAACCGGAACAGTGGGCCTTGAGCCGGGCGATTCTCAAGGGCGAAGTCAGTACGGAGGAGCGAGTCGACATCGAACGGTTCCAGGATGGTAAGCGAGCCATTCTTGAACTCTCGGCCGCGCCGGTGCGGAACGCCGGAGGACAAATTATTGGCGGGGTGGTTGCTTCCGCGGATGTGACGGAGAGAGTTCGGACGGAACACGCGGTGAGAACGAGTGAAGCTACTCTGAATGGCGTTCTGGACGCTCTTCCTGTGGCTGTGGTCATCTCCGATCCTCGCGGGCATCTCATTCGCGAGAATCAGGCCCATCGCGAATTGTGGGGCGTTGCTCCTGAAACTCTGAGCTGGGAACAAAATCCCGAATGGGTGGGCTTCTGGCCCGAAACTAAGAACCGCATCGAACCCTACGAGTGGGCCATCTCGCGAGCGCTCCTGAATGGCGAAGTTGTGAAGGATCAACTCGTGGAAATTCAGCGGTTTGGTTCAAACGAACGCCGCCTGGTTTTGAATAATGCGGCTCCGGTCCGGGATGGGGATGGGAAAGTCATAGCCGGGGTTCTCGCCGCCACCGACATCACGGAGCAGCGCCGGGCCGAACAGGCGATTCGCGAGAACGACGCCACTATTCGCGCCTTACTCGAAACCGCATCACAAGCCATCATCGGATTCGATGCCGGAGGAACGATTCGGATCGTGAACAAGATGGCCGAACAGGCCCTTGGTTACTCGCGTGAAGAACTGCTGGCGCATCCGGTGGAAGACTTGTTGCCCTCGCATTTGCATTCGGACCCAGTAGGTAGTGCCGCACCAGAGACGCCTGCTTCGCCCCAGCAGCGTATGGCGGCGCACCAGATGCTTGTTGCCCAGCGTAAAGACGGAAGCAAGTTCCCGGTAGAGATCAGCTTTAGCTACGTTGATACGAGACAGGGACTCTTGTCCGTTGCCTTCATAACCGACACTACGGAGCGGGAACTGGCTGCTCAAGCTCTACGGGACAGCGAAGCGCGATTCCGCCAACTGGCAGATTCAATGCCGCAGATTGTCTGGACAGCGCGTCCCGATGGCTACGTGGATTACTACAACGAACGCTGGTACGAATTCACCGGATTCGATCGTTCGACCAAGGGTGATGAAAGTTGGATGCCACTCATCTTCCCGGATGATATTCCGGTGATCCGTGATGTCTGGTCTGCCGCTTTGCGGAACGGTGACATGTATGAACTCGAGTTCCGTTACTGGGACCGGCGAGAAACGAAATGGAGATGGTTCATCGGACGAGCTCTACCGGTTCGAAATGCGTCCGGCGAGATTATCAGATGGTTCGGTACATCCACCGACATCGATCGGCAAAAGCGGGTTGAGGACGATCTTCGCCGGGCGAATGAAGATTTAGAGCAGTTCGCATACTCTGCTTCGCATGATCTGAAGGAGCCGCTCCGGAACATTGTGATCTACAGCGAAATGCTCAGGAAGCGCTATGGCCAGAGATTGGAACCGTCAGCGCAGGAATACGTTGAGCATCTGGCCGAGGGCGCAAGAAGAATATCCTCAATGCTTGCCGACCTGCTTGCATACACGCAGGCAGCCACGCTGACAACGGAAGTACAGCCGGTCGATTGCATCGGGATTTTCGAAGAAGTTCTGCGAGATCTCGATCGGGAAATCAAGGGGAGCGGAGCCACCGTCACCAATGGCGATTTGCCGGTGGTCGCGGTGAATGCCGTCCATGTCCGGCAGCTTTTCCAGAACCTGATTGGGAATGCACTGAAGTATCGAAAGGACTTCGAACCACCCAGAGTTGGTTTGAGCGCTCGCCGGGAGAGATCTTTCTGGCACTTCCAGGTGCTCGACAACGGAATCGGCATCGAACCTCAATATCACGATCAGATCTTTGGTCTGTTTAAGCGTCTGCACGGCAGACGCGGCAAATATAGCGGCACCGGAATCGGTCTCGCTATTTGCCAGAAGATCGTTGAACGTTATGGCGGCCGTATATGGGTAGAGTCCGAACTAGGCTCCGGGAGCCACTTTTCACTTTCTGCTACCGGCAGTGCCGGAGCCGCATGAGCGGTAATTGTCAGATCGTCATTGCGGAAGATAATCCTGCAGATGTATTGGTCGTCCGGATGGCCCTTGAGCAGAGTCTTCCGGGGTTCGAGCTTAAGGTCTTCGAAGATGGCGGGAGCATGCTTACTTACGTCGACGAACTGGATCGGGGAGGCGGACCGTGGCCGGATCTGATGCTGCTCGACCTGAATATGCCAAAGGCAGGTGGTCTAGAAGTCATGCAGAGGCTTCGGGGCTGCACGGCGCGCATAGCCACGCCGGTGATCGTCATCACTTCGTCTTCCAGACCTAAGGATCGGGAGGATGCTTTTGCGCTCGGTGCGGCGCATTATTTCTTAAAGCCCGACGATTTCGATGATTTTCTGAAAATCGGCGATGTCGTGAATGAAACTTTGAAGAGCCGGCCGACAAACGGTGACTCCTGACGTAGTTGCCAGCCAGGAAAACCGAGGCAATGCTTTGGGTGGCTACCACCAGACCCACTCACATTCCTCCTTTTGCGTTGGCTCTCCAGGAAACCTCTAACCGGTCGCGTAGACACGGACGTAAATAGTGAGCCCTTCTCAGCTAAGGCGGCTGGAGCCGTAGGCCCTGACGTGATTCGGTTGGCTCTCATCTCTCGGTGACCGGTTCTCTAACTACGATCCACTAGCTGTTCGCAATCAAGCGTGAAGGCTGGGATCTGAGCTTCTGGACGTTCTTACGATTCAGAGTATTGCTTATACCTGCGGCTCTTGTACTTTCGGTTCCAACCCTGCCACTTACTTGGGCAGTAATAACGCGAACCGAGTAAAAACCGTCCGAGTAACATTCATCCCAGGAAGCAACTCGTAGCTCTTCTGGGTTTCTGCCAAATGTCAGTGCCGGGGTACATGCTTTTATCAACTGCAAAAACTTACAGAAGTATTCGTAACCACATAGGCACTGATGCAATCCACTTGTCGTGCACACGTTGTGTTGGCTTCGAATTCCGGAGGCCGGTTTAAATCCCGAACCATGATCGCCATGAAGAACCGAGGAGAGAGTGCGGTGAAATGGCTGCCGAGCAGATAGTGACCGATCTGGGTTCGGGCAACCCGAGCGAAGATTTGTCTTCACAAGGGCGGCAAAACACGTTCGTCATTCCTGTTGTCGAAGAATACCTGGAAGTATCCAAGGAACTTGTCGCGACAGGTCTGGTCCGTGTTCAGAAATCGGTACGCGAACACGACGTTGCGGTGTCGGAACCGTTAACGGCCGAGACGCTGCATGTGGAGCGCGTGCCGATGAATGTGATCGTAGAGCACCCGCCTTCGGTTCGTACCGAAGGCGACGTCACCGTTATATCTGTGGTGGAGGAGGTACTTGTGATGACAAAGCAGCTTCGTCTTATCGAAGAGGTGAGGATCACAAAACTTCAATCCACCACTGTTCACCAGGAGAACGTTACGTTGCGTTCCGAACAGGTAACCGTGGAACGCCAGAATGTAGGAATTCAAAACGAAGCCGGCGAAGAGCGGCCAGAGTAAGTCCGTTTTATCAGGAGAAGAAAATAATGTCTAAGACTCTAATAGCAACTTTCAGAAGCGTCAGCGAGGCGCAAAATGTACAGCGTGAGCTGTTGAAGCAAGGATATGCCGACGGCGACGTCCGCATCATCGCAAACAATAGTAATAGTAATCAAGATGCGGCGGGAAGTGGCGGATACGCCTCCTCGACTTCGTCCGCTCACGAATCCGGCATCATGGGCTCGATCAAGCACTTCTTTGGTTCTTTGACGGATGCCGATGAAAGCGAGCAGGACTACTACGGCCAAGGTGTAACAAGCGGAGGCGCTCTGTTATCGGTCACCGTGCCTGACGAACGCGTAGATAGTACACGAGCCTTACTGGAGCAATACGGCGCTTCAGACTTTGAACGTGGAACGACGGGTACCTCGAGAAATTTGGAAACCTCTGCCGGAACGGCGAGGACCGGCGATGTAGCGATTCCGGTCGTAGAAGAAGAGTTGCAGGTCGGCAAGCGCGAAGTGAGCCGCGGAGGTGTCCGCATCTATTCTCACGTCACCGAAAGACCGATCGAAGAGAACGTCCAACTCCGGGAAGAACACGTCCGCGTGCAACGAAACGCTGTAAATCGCCCCGCGTCCGAAGCCGATTTTCAGGCTTTCAAGGAGGGGACTGTCGAATTGACGGAGACCGCCGAAGAGCCCGTTGTTTCGAAGCAGGCGCGTGTTGTTGAGGAAGTGGTCGTAGGCAAAGACGTGACGGAACGCACTGAAAAAATCAGGGACAGCGTTCGGAGAACCGACGTCGAGGTCGAAGAGATCACTCCCGAGCAAGTCAGAAAAGCGACAAACACCGGTCGTTAGCAGCAACAATAGTGCGAAGTCAGGCGGGCGCTTGCGCTCGCCTGATCTGTTCCCCCGCCAAAAGCGCGAATCTGTGGCGGTTGGAGCGAAGCTATTTGTGACAGCACGCATCTTAACGAGTGGAAACTATGGCTCTCAGCGATTTAGTAGGAATGCTTCAACAGTACGCGGGAGGTGCAAGTAGCACCGCGAATCCCGAACAAGATTTCGATCACGTGGCGCAAAACGCTTCTCAGGATCACTTGGCTGGTGGCCTTGCCGGCGCCTTCCGCTCGGACGCGACCCCGCCTTTCGGCCAAATGATCGGCAGCCTTTTCTCTAACTCTAACGGACAGCAGCGGGCAGGTATCCTGAACCATCTGTTGAGCGCCGTTGGACCAGGAGCGGCAGGCGGCATGTTGGGCGGGCTTTTGGGTGGCCAGCAGGGAAGCGGTCAAATTACTCCCGAGCAAGCGCAGCAGGTGTCCCCCGAAGCTGTCCACGATCTTGCTCAGCAAGCGGAAAAAACCAACCCTTCCATCATCGAGACAGCCAGCAACTTCTATGCGCAACATCCTACGCTGGTCAAATCTCTCGGCACTGTGGCCTTAGCCTCTGTGCTCTCTAACATGACCCGCAACGCGCGGTAACGGCAACCTGTCTCAAGGCGTTTTGAAAACGTCTGATACGATTTTCCCAATGAATCGTAGAGGAGTCCTGCGGTCAGCGGCGACGATCGGCACTGGACTAGCGCTAGTGCGTTCTCCCTTAGCTCTTGCTGCTGAAACCGCGGGCGGACGTTTGAAGCAGGGCGTCTCTTACTGGACTTATCAAAAGTGGTTCAGCCTTGATGAGTTGTGCACGGAGGCAACTCGCATCGGCCTGAAGGGAATTGATCTCGTCACGCCGGACCAGTACGCCACCGTGAAAAAGCATGGTCTTGTCCCATCCATGACTTCCGGAACCGATCCCAACACGATACCCATCGGACTGAACCGCCTTGAGAATCACGAGCGAGTACTGAATAGCGTGAAGAACGACATCACGCTCGCTGCTGCTGCGGGAGTTCCAAACGTAATTACCTTTTCGGGTAATCGGAAGGGCATGCCGGACGCTGAAGGACTCGAGAACTGTGCGACTGGCCTGAACAAGATCAAATCATTTGCTGAGGAAAAAGGCGTCACGATCAATCTGGAACTGCTAAACAGCAAGGTGAACCATAAAGACTACATGGCGGATCACTCTGCCTGGGGTGTCGAACTAGTGAAGCGTGTGAACTCGCCGCGCGTGAAATTGCTGTACGACATCTATCATATGCAGATCATGGAAGGCGATCTCATTCGAACCATCCGTGAGAATATCGCCTATATCGGCCACTTCCATACCGGCGGAAATCCCGGTCGTCATGAACTTGACAACACCCAAGAGGTCAACTGGCGAGCCGTCGCGACAGCAATTGCGGATCTGAACTTCCAAGGTTTCCTATCGCACGAATTCACACCCGTGAAGACCCCTCCCATTCGCAGTCTGGAGCAAGCCTTCGAGATCTGTTCAGTGTGAGGCCGAGGAAGCGCCGAGGCGTGAGTTAGAAGCCGACAACATCCAGTCACAGCTCTTCCTAATCTTTTTTCTTCTGTTTCCTCATTTGCTTACAGGCAATTTTCAATCGTCATAGTTCTGCTCACTTGTCGTCGGATGCTACGCTCCGGCTGACCTTGGACGCCCGGGAAGGTTCCGCGCCTGAGTGTTCGCCCGACCATGAGCACAGAACAAATCGCAAAATTTCAGCCTGATCGCACAATTTACCTCCGCGGCTTCACGGGTGTTGGTTCGGCGGCAGCTCTTTACGGAGCCAGTCCCACAGGTTTTAGCGTTTCGGGCGTTTTCCGCGATATGGCGGATTTTTGTGTGCTCGTTCTGTACGATGCTGACAACATCTTTGAACATTACTCGGTCCGCTATCTACCCGACTTCGACCTGTCCGGAATCGCACTTTCGTTCAATGTCTCTTATCGTGGTCTGCAGCCGCTAGACTCGTCCAAGTATTCCTGGATCGACTGGTCCCAATTGGATGTAATCAGGAAAGACGAATCGACGACGCGCATTCCGCTTTGGGATCACGCCACATTGGTGAGCGGTAATTACGCGGTAGCGCAGGGAACCTATATTATCTCGGCTCCGAACGGCTGCACCATCTATGACAGGATTACGCTATTCGTAAACAACGCGAGCTTTGATTTCGTTGCGGGAGGTGGAGAGTCGGCGGCCTACGTCGCCCAGACCTTAGCCAACGGGATTAACGCCTACGACTGGTCGACGTTCTCAAACCACAGCATATCCGTGATTGCTTCGGCAGACTCGAGCGGCAAGTTGACCCTGAAGAGTGCGCGGACTGGGACAGGGACAGTTTCGGGAGCCACGGTGCAGTGGACGGAAGGGATAAAGTTTCCAGGGATTGCCTCGGGCTCCACCATCTACCTTGGCGGCGTCGCTTATGTAGTGGCGGCCGTAACCAGCCCTACATCGCTTACCCTGACCGCGCCTGCTCAGGCGGTGGATGGCCGTACAGTTCCTTATCTTGCCGAATCTGGCGGTTCGGATGGGAACTGCGTAAGCACGTACATGGTCATCAGGCCGGGTAACGTCACGCTGGCCGTCGATCACCCCGAGGTGCAGTTGTCCGGCGGGAACTCAGACGACGTGGTTTGGAATATCTCTCTTGATTTCAGCGCGCTCGGCATTGACCAAATCCGGCAAGTCTGGATCACCTTTGCTCCACAACTTACGGCTGCTTCCGTCTATGCCGACACGGAATGGACCGCTACTTTCAGTAACTGGCTTGTCCAGGACCCCCTCAGCAAGCGACTGCTGCGGTGTGCCGGGCCCGCCAGCCTTCGGATTGGCAATGACTCAGACAACGCGTGCCAATACACAGGGTCTGGTTGGTCTCTGATACCCGCAAACAACTATTGGCAAGGTTTCGGTCAGGTTACTTCCGATCTGGGCGACTCAGTTACGATCACTTACACAGCACATTCGACCCACGACATCTATCTGGGCACCTCGTTCTTTCCCGGTCGCGCTTCCGTCGCCATCAGCCTGGATGGTGACGCACCCACAGAGCTTTCGTGCTCCCTGCCGGTCACGTCGGAACTGGTAACGAGACGTTTGCTGCGTTCTTCCGTATCTGCCGGAATTCACAGCGTTTTGGTAAAGACAACTACGCCGGGCCAGTTTGTGTTCGACTACCTGGACGCCGCCGTTCCGTCCGACTTTGTGGATGCCCCAGTTACTTATGCCAATGTCAGCCCGGCTCTGGACTACGACACGGACGCCACTTACAAGGTCAGTCCCCAGCGTCTTCTTTGGCATTTGATAAAGTTAGGCTTTCGCGGACAGATCAACGAGTACCTGGGCGTTTTCTGGTGGAATCAACGCAAACGGGTAGGTGGAGTGTGGAACTCGGCGGTAGTCTCGTTTGGCGGAACCTGGGCGCCAGGAGATGTCGCTACGCTTGCTCTCGGCAGCGGGACGAGCAGATTCCCGCTCCATAAGTCAGTCACGACCTGGGACACAGTGGATACCATTGCCACCCATTTCGTTCAGTACATCAACTCGGCCAGTGTCTCGATGTGGGCGGAAAGGGCGGGTCCCGGCCAGCTCACGATTCATACGCGTACTCCGAACTGGGGAGACGTTCTCGATCTAATCCAGGATCAACCGTCAGCAACGGGCACCGTGACGGGCACTGGCAACTTGGGCGTTGGCGTGGATGGAACCTGGCAGATCGATCCGCTTGCGTCAAATCCTATCAATTTCCCGATTCGGGCATGGCACTCCGATTTCTTCAGCCTCGCCGCAGGGCAGAATTTGGCGGTCACAACGTCGTTTTCCATGGAACTCGTCAATCCGCCAGATGACGGCACGGCAGCGAATACGTGGACTGCGCGTTATGCGGACGGCACTCCCGTGACCACCGACACCGGGTTCGCAAAGCTCTCGTCATCCCAGTGTCCTCCGATACCCACGATTGCTGCGTATCAGAAATCTGTCTTCAAACAGATGGCACAGATGCAAAGTCAGGCGGGTCTGGTTCCGTGGCTCCAGTTCGGAGAGTTCCTGTGGTGGTTCTTCTCTTCGATGTCGCAGCCTGTGGGCTACTGTTCGTATACCGATCCCGTAAGTATCGGCCTCGCGAACCCGCACGATATGCAGACGGGGGACCGAGTCGTGTTAACCGGTATCCGGGGATGCAGCTCGGCTAACGGCACATGGACAATTACCGTCACTGATCCGTATCACTTCACAATTCCCGTATCAGCGAACGGTGCATGGATATCGGGCACTGGACGAGCCGTCGGCGGGTCCATGGCATATTACGACCCGGTAACCGCAGCGGCAGCGCAAACCGCTCTGGGCCGACCGCTTTATAGATTTACGTGCCAGAATGACGACCCCACCGTGAATGGCGGCGCCGACGTAAACTTCCTGGCCAATCAGTTGAAAAGCCACATCGACGCAATCCGTGCCGAGGTGCTCGCGGCATATCCTGCGGCTAAATTCGAGATCCTGTACCCGAACGACGTCAACAACGCTGTCTGCTATTCAGGCGAATTTGTTCCCAGTCCTCAGGGCGGCCGCCTCAATGCTGCTGTCAACTTGCCGGCGGCCTGGCAGACAAAAGCGACAAGCGGATTCGACCGTTTCAAGGTCGAGGCCCTAAGCTGGAGTGCGCAATATCATCATCTGGACCTTGCCGAAGAGGCGATCTACTTTGCACTCACTTCGCCCATGGCATGGGACATCGCAGACGTCGCGTATCTGGTTCCGTGGTTCAACGGTGGCTGTCCTTGGCCGGCGGAGTTCCGGCTTGCAGACTCGCGCGGAATTCCTTTGATCAACTTCTGGGCTTACGATCATCTCGCGATGATGTCCTGGCCACTACCGATCCCCATACCCACGCGGCGATCGTTTTTTGCCGGTTAAGAACGCTAGGCTCCGCCGCAGGCCTGGGCAAAGCGCTCGAACAATCTGCGCTGTTCTGGTTCCTTGAAGACCTGATCTTCAGGGTGCCATTGCACCGCGATAACAAAGCGGCGGTTTGGCTGCTCCAGAGCCTCGATGGTATTGTCCTCTGCGTCGCGAGCCGAAATTCGCAGTCCTTCGCCCAACCTGTCTACGGCTTGATGGTGCCTTGAGTTCACCCGCAGCCTGGTCGACCCAGTAATCTCCGCCAGATGGCTCTCCGGCTCAATCGCCACCTCATGCGCAACTGTCGACTTGTCGTCAAACTCCGTGTCATGTCTCGGAGATCCGAGGTGCTGGCGCAGCGAGCCGCCGTGATGAACATTCAGCATCTGCAGCCCACGGCAGATTGCGAGAATCGGCAGATCGCGTTCAAGAGCTTCGTCGATGAGCCGCCACTCGACTGCATCCCGCTCGTCGTCCGGCTCGTCTACCTCCGGTTCGGGCGACGCTCCATACAGCTTGGGGTTCACATCGGTCCCGCCCATGAGCAGCAGCCCTGCCATCCCGTCCAGACTTGGCGGCTTCAGAACGAATGCCGATACCGGTTCTAATCCACCAGCGCGCGCCGCCTCTTCGTACGTTTTCAATTTTGCCGGGTTGCGATATGGGATTAGAACAGATTTCTTCACGCATCTCCTCGTTCTTATCCCCATGGTAGCCATCCGGCTGAACGCCGAACTTTCCGTTACCATGTATGCGGATGAAGTCTCTTCGCGCCGGTCTGCTTCTTCTACTTATTCCCTATGCGCATGGCACCGAACGTAAGGACTGGAAAGCTCTCCGCGGCCAGATTCGAGACGTTCTCCATATCTCGCAATCCTTACCGAGATCCGAAGCGAAGTTGTACGGCACGTTTTCACCTGCACCCGGTGTCTCGGCAGATCGCGTTTCCTATGCCACCGCGTACGACTTGAGAGTTCCGGCAATCGTTTATCGTCCGGCAGAACGCAGAGAGAATGCGGCGTCCGGCGCTAGTAATCGTGAATGGGCACGGAGGAGACAAATCCTCGTGGTACGCGTACTGGGCCGGCATCCTCTACGCAAGAGCCGGGGCCGTGGTTCTGACCTACGATCCGATCGGAGAATTCGAGCGCAACCACCTGCGGGAATCAGGAACCAGTCAGCACGACTCCTATATCGCTCCCGACGATATGGCACGCCGCATGGGCGGCTTGATGGTGGAAGACGTTATGTCCGGGGTCAAATACCTGGGCCGGCGTAAGGACGTTGATAAAAGCCGGATTGCTGTCCTCGGTTACTCCATGGGATCGTTCATCAGTTCGATCGCTTGTGCCGCAGACGATCACGTCAGAGACTGTGTTCTGGTCGGCGGGGGAGACCTCGACGGACCGGGTGGTTACTGGGATTCCAGCGGCAAGAAAATGTGCCAGGCGATACCTTATCAGTCTTTGAAGGTTTTGGGTGACCGCGGCCCGACAATCTTTGCGTTACAGGCCAAAAACGGGCCTACGCTGGTTTGGAATGGCACAGCCGATAACGTTGTCGACATCGTTCATCATGGTCCGGATTTCTTCAAACAACTTCACCAAGCGACCGCGGACCTGCTTGGCTCACCGAAACACGTTTTCGACTTCGGTTTTACCCCGAATGGAGGGCATCGCCCCTATTTCGTGACAAAGCCTGTTGCCTTGTGGCTCGCAAAGACGCTTCGCTTCCCGAACTGGTCCGCGGATCAAATTGAGAGCATGCCGGAGACTCACATCGCCGACTGGGCGGCCCGCAATGGAATCAGGTCTGCCAGTTTGACGAACGAAACCGGAGAAGGTGGAACGTTAGCGCTGGGTAATGATATTCCCGCCATTAACCGTGACTTACTCCATGCTCTACCCGAGCCCGTTTGGTCCTCGGAGCGTGATCGCTACGTGTATGAAACCTGGGTTGATCGCGCAAAGGCCGCAATCCGCAGCGCTGACCGGTGAACCGGCTCTAACTCTGTGAGAGCTGAATCTTCCCAGCCGGGATCGTGAAGGTGCGCAAAGTGACAACGTCAGCCGTCGGTGTGCGTACCGAGGTAACGGCCTTGAATGTACACACCAGACGACTGCGCGACAGCGAGAGCAGGGCGTAGCCGTGGGTGGAAGAGTCCCAATACTGAATATGCGGATTATTTGCGCGAATCAGCGGTTCCAGTAGATTCGGAGGAACGCCAAACAGCTTGCCCGGCAAAGGACAACTGGGCAAGTCTAATGCCGACGTGATCTCCTCGGCAAGGTTGGCGGAACTGATCGACCCTACCATTAGCTCGATCCCCACAGGCGCAGCCAAGAGATTGTCGAAATCGGGTTTGAGATAGCCAGCGAGGAATGTGTGCAAATCACCAGTAAGTGCAACGAAGTTCTGCACTCCGGCCTGACCGATACTGTTCAGCAGAGCTTGCCGTTCTTTCCCGTAACCGTCCCATTGATCGAGGCTCACGTAGATAAAGCCGGCGAGCTTCAACTGCATCAGCATCACTTCATTTGCCCAAAGCTTCCAGGTAGCTCCCGACCCCGTTACCTGGTTTAGAAACCATTGCTTCTGCGTAGCGCCCAGCATCGTACGGTTAGGATTCAGAAGCTGCACGCAGCCGGGTGAGAAATATCGCTGAAATGCCTGATCATTGCCACACGGGGGGCCGTCCCGATACAGCCGTTCGTCCGTCACAATCAGGTCGGCAAGGCTGCCGAAGCTGAATTTACGGTACACCTGAATGGATGTCTCCCAATCCCCACTCGGGTTGAAAGCAACATCGGCCAGACCGTACTCGGACCAAGCCTGATTGGCGGCTTTGCGAAGCGTCGGCTGAGGTGTATCTGGCGTGTTCGGGGCGGTGTTGTTATCCGGATGGAAATCCTGATGACAATCGTTGGCGAACTCGTGATCGTCCCAAAGCTGTATGTACGCAAAGCGTTCATGTACGGCCTGTTGATTCGGGTCGCTACGGTAAACCTGATAGAGATGGCGATAGTCGTTGATGTCTGAAGCCGTCGTGTTTCCGCTTGGGAGCGGCGGGACCATACGGGCGGGATTCCCTTGGAAGTTACTGGCAACGCTCTCATAGATGTAGTCGCCCAGGTGGAGGACATAGTCGACCTCTTCCTGGGCTAAGTGCGCGAGAGCGGTGTAATAGCCGTTGCCATAGTCCTGGCAAACAACGAAACCAAAGTTTAGTGCAGGCAGATTGTGGGACGGACGAGGAAGCGTTTTGAACCGTCCGGTGCGAGTGGCAATTCCGCCGTAGATGAAGCGGTAATAGTAAATTGTGTACGGATCCAGAACACCCGGCGCAGTCACAGGGAGCTTCGCAGTGTTGTCGCTTGTTGCGGCCAGTGTGGCCACCCCCTGCAGGAGCACTGCGCTGAAATCCGGACCCGCCGCAATCTGCCACGCAAGCTGATCTCCGGCGGACTGAAACACGGGGTCAACTCGTGTCCATAGAACAATCCCGTTTACGCTAGGATCCCCGGAAGCAACGCTCTGCGGAAACGTCTGCGCCTGCTCTTCCGGTGTTGCGTACGTATTGACCGTGAATAAAGCGTTCACATCCGCCGAACTCAGACCCGCGCTTGCCGAGGACGAAAGGAGCGGTACCGGATTCGGGTAGGGCGACTGGGTCGCGGCCTCGGCTTGAGGGAATCGCGACACGAACCAGCCCACAGCACCGGAACCGGCCAACGATCGGAAGAATTTTCGACGGTCCATAAATCTTGCCCTGTCTTGGAATTGTCAAGGATTAGAGTCGCGGTGCGATGAGAGGTTGCGTGAATAGCTAGTTAATTTTCCAGGTGTGTGATCAATCTCTCTTCCCACGGCTGATCACGCGGCATGATAACCTTTAGCTTCCTAAGCCGGATTGTGCTGTTCCGGCTCCCTCGCAATGCCTGATAGCAAGTTACAGATTCTTCCTTTAGGAGGACTTGGGGAGTTCGGGATGAACTCCATGGCAATCCAGTACGGCGATGACATCATCGTCATCGATGCGGGAATGATGTTCCCGGAATCCGAGTTGCTTGGCGTCGATATAGTCACGCCCGATTTCACCTACCTTGAACAGAATGCCTCCAAAGTCCGTGGACTCCTGCTGACCCACGGCCATGAAGACCACATCGGCGGTATCCCGTTTCTTCTCTCCTCGCTGAATATTCCGATCTACGGAACAGAGTTCACTTTGGCTCTCGTGGAACGCCGGCTGGAAGAGCACGAGTTATTGGACGAGACCCGATTGAACGTCGTCAAGGCGGGCGACAAGGTCACGTTAGGTCCGTTTTCGGTCGAGTTCATACGCGTTACGCATTCGATTGTTAGTGCGGTAGCCCTCGCTGTTACAACTCCGCTCGGCGTAATCATCCACACGGGTGACTTCAAGGTCGATCCGACGCCGACCGATAATGAACTGTTCGATCTGCATACCTTGGCCGAGTACGGCAAACGCGGCGTGCTGCTGCTTATGTCGGATTCGACAAATGTAGACCGCCCGGGATTTACGGAGAGCGAGCGGGCCGTACGACCTCGCCTGGAAGAGCTTTTTTCTCGTTGCGAGAAGCGTCTCGTTATCTCCTGCTTCAGCAGTTCGGTGCACCGGCTCCAGCAGATTCTTGATCTCGCGAGCGAATACGGGCGCAAAGTGGCGTTCCTTGGGCGAAGCATGCTGAACGTCACGGAAATTGCACACAATCTCGGCCTGCTCTCGATACCGGATTCAACGCTGTTACGGCCGCAGGACATCATGCAGATGCCACCGGAAAAGGTGGCCGTTGTTGTCTCGGGCACGCAAGGCGAGCCCATGTCTGCCATGTCGCGCGTAGCTGTCGACAATCATAAGCATCTTTATCTGCAGCCCGGAGACACGGTTGCGTTCAGTGCCCGCATTATTCCCGGTAACGAAAAAGCAATCTTCCGGATGATGAACCATCTCGCCCGCCGGGGAGCCGACCTCGTCTACGGCACGATGAAGCCGCCCATTCACGTCTCCGGCCATGCCAGCGAAGAAGAGCTGAAGTTGGTGCTCAATCTGGTACGTCCCCGCTACTTCGTCCCTCTCCACGGCGAATACCGGCAACTGACGCGCCACGCTGCCCTTGCTCAACACCTGCGCTTTGCCGGTCTGGAGGAGACGTTCGTACTCGAAACCGGCGATACCCTCGAGATTGACCACATGGGTGCCAGGCGCGGAGGACGCATTACGGTCGGCCGGATCTGCATTGATTCGGGATCCTTGGATGATGTCGTCGAGGACATCATCATTCGCGATCGCCGCCATCTTTCGGAAGACGGATTTGTAATCCCCATCATCGCGATCAATAAGCATACCGGCAAGAGCGAGGGCCTTCCGGAGATTGTCAGCCGGGGCTTCGTAACCGGCGATGGCGCGGCACTTCTCCAGGAAGCGCGCGGCGTGGTTGCGCGCACGTTAGAGAACTCCAGCGCGGAGGAGCGAAGCGATTGGGGTGTTATGCAGGAGAAGATCCGGATGGACCTGAAGCGCTTCCTGAACAAGCAAAACCAGAGGCGGCCGTTGATTCTGCCGGTCATTCTCGAGGTTTAATTACCGAACCTCATCCGGTTCGCGATACTATCGTCCCAGTAGAAGTAAGGAGAATCTATGAAAAAGTTCTTGTTGATCTCGGCCGCGGCCGCCAGCCTGGCAAGTGTCTCGGCCTTTGGCGAGCAGGTGACCGGTTACATTTCGGACGCGCATTGCGGGAAGGCTCATAACAAGGTCAGCGACGCAAACACGGCCTGCATTAAGAAGTGCGTCGGCGGCGGCTCGGACCCTGTTCTTGTCAGCGACGGCAAGGTCATGAAATTTGACTCCGCTTCAAAGGACAAGGCTACGGCCCACCTGGGAGAGGAAGTAAAGATCGACGGTACGGTCCAGGACGGCGTCCTCACCGTTTCCTCCATCGAGAAGCAATAGCCGGCGGATACCGGATTAATGTTCAAATTCGAGGTCTAGCCGCCCGGCTGGACCTCGGTACAGTAGGGCCATGTTCTTCAGCTTGTGCTTGCCGTCGAGCGGAAAATACAGGTAGCCTTCTACCGGCTGATTCGTATCCTTCTGAGGAAACTGTTTAGCCTTCAATGCTTCCAGGAGTTTGTCGTTACCCTGGCTTTTCGTCTCCATCTTCGTGCTGAGGGTGGTGGGCTTTGAATTACCGGGCGATGATCCACTGCCGCCTCCGATCATTCCACCGAACCCGCCAAAGCCCGAGGATTGCTTTTTCGTTTTGTCCGTTGCGCTGCTTACAACCAGAGTGCCTTGTCCCGCAATCTGGGCCGGGTCGAACGGCTTCGCGCGTTCGCCATCGTCATGCGCCAGGAGGATAAAGTCATCGGGGCTGATCTGCACTGGATCGTTTGTTTTCGGGATGACCTTTACCTGCATCAGCGCGATGCCTTTTCCCGGGTCCACTCCCAACTTTTGCGTTATCTCCTCCTCCGTCATGAAAATGGTCGCAATCACATCGACCTGTTCATTGCTGGCACTTGTATTGGGAGATATAACCTTCTTCGCACCGAGGAGGCTTGTCGCGAAAAGGAGGGCTCCCGTTACAAGAAGATTGAAACGCATGTTAACTGCTTTGAAAATAGCACTTCAAAGGTCAGCGATGGTGTGAGATCGACGGGCGAAGAGACATGAAGCGCCCTGGCGCCCGGGAAGTGTTCTCCGGATTAGATAATGTTGAGGTACGGTCGTCTTCTCCCGGATGGATCTGCCTCCATATCGCACCCGACCTTGCATTGAAGGAACGCGTGGTCGCTTTTCTGCGGTCGCAAATGGAAGCCGACTTGCCATTGGACCTTTCCGAGGAACTGGCCACGGCCATGGACGAGCTACTCTCGAATGCCATCGAGCATGGTTGCAAAGCTGTACCCCAATGCGGAGTGGAACTCAGCTACATCAGGAGTCCAAGGATGATCCTGTTCCAGACACGCGACGCCGGACCAGGCTTTTCCATGAAGCGCGTACTGCATGCTGCGGTCAATAACCCGCCCGAGGATCCCTTACGGCACACCAAGTTCCGCCTGCGCAAGGGGCTACGGCCGGGCGGTTTTGGGATTATGTTGGTGCGCCAAATTGCGGATGAATTGATTTACAACGAAAATGGAAACGAAGTTGTTTTTGTCAAGTACCTCTAAAGGTTTCTAACTGGGAACACCCCTACGAAACAATGTTCCACGTCCTTGGCTCTCACCAAGGATGCCGAGAATCCCGACAGCCACTTACCGTCTTCAATTGCACGCCGAATTCGGGTTTGATGCTGCCTCCGAGATTGCTGATTATCTTCAGCAACTTGGAATCTCCCACGTGTACTGTTCTCCTTATTTGCAAGCCGCACCTGGCAGCAAACATGGCTACGATGTCGTCGACCATAACAAGGTAAATGAGGAGCTAGGCGGCGCCGAAGCGCACGATCGTTTCTGCAAGAACATTAGGCGCCTGCAGGCTGGGCCAAGTGCTCGATATAGTTCCGAACCACATGGCTATCAGCGGCCGCCGGAATCGGTGGTGGTGGGATGTGCTTGAAAATGGTCCATCCAGCCGCTATGCCAGCTATTTCGATATTGATTGGAATACCACGGAATCGGCGCTTCACAACAAGATGCTCGTTCCGATTCTGGGCGATCACTACGGGCGTGTTTTAGCACGGCGTGAGCTCCAGATCGGAAGACACGATGCTGAATTCATTGTCAAATACTTTGACAACGAACTTCCTGTGGCGCCTAGATCGCTTCCTTGCATCCTGTCGGCGGCCGCGTCCCGGAGCGGCTCCGATTATCTTGCCTTCCTGTCCGATGCTCTCGATCTCCTGCCCGCCGCTTCGGCCACTGACCCGGCAAGCCTGGCTAGAAGACACCGTGACAAGGCAATCGTCCAGGGGCTGCTTGACAATCGCTTGAAAGAAGTGCCCCATATTGCCGATGCCGTGGACGCGGAGATCAAGGAGCTCAACAGGAACACCGACCGGCTGCACGACTTCCTGGAGCGCCAGAACTTCCGCCTTGCTTACTGGCGAACGGCAGAGCAAGACCTTATCTATCGCAGATTCTTCGACGTCAATACGCTTGTCGGTCTTCGCATGGAACGGGAACAGGTGTTTGCCGATACCCACGCCCTGGTTCTGCGCTGGCTGCGAGAAGGTGTCCTTGACGGCATCCGGGTGGATCATCCAGACGGATTACAGGATCCTCGAGCGTACTTCGAGCATCTGCGAAGAGAGTCGCCGGATGTCTGGATTCTGGGAGAAAAGATTCTTGAACCCGGGGAGAAGCTACGTCCCGAATGGCCAATCGACGGAACCACTGGCTACGATTACCTGAATCAAGCCGGAGGGCTGCTCGTGAATTCAGCGAACGAGCAGGAGTTTAACCGTATCTACACGGAGTTCACGGGAGAAACCACCGATTATCCGGCCATGTGCCGGGATAAGAAACATCGTGTGCTTCGAGACCTGCTTGGGAGTGATGTCAACCGTTTGACAACGTTGTTCCTCGAGGTATGCAAGTCTCACCGGGACCGCCGGGACTTCACGCGACAGGATGTAATCCGCTCTATCCGCGAGTTAGTTGCTTGCTTCCCGGTCTACCGTACGTACGTTGTTCCGGATCGGGAAGAGATCACGGCCGACGATGAATGTTATGTGAATGAGGCGGTGAATGCCGCTAAGCAGAACCGGCCTGAGCTCGATCCTGATCTCTTCGACTTTCTGGGACAGGTTCTCCTGCTCAAAGAGCGCGGCCCGAAAGAGGCGGAGTTCGTGGAGCGCTTCCAACAGTTCACAGGCCCGGCCATGGCGAAAGGCGTCGAAGATACAGTCTTCTACAACTACAACCGGCTCATCTCGCTCAATGAGGTAGGTGGGGATCCTGGCGTTTTCGGAATCGCGCCTGAGAAATTTCATGCCTGGTGTGCCGAAACGCAACATTCACATCCGCACACGATGCTGTCCTCATCCACACACGACACCAAGCGCAGTGAGGATGTCCGGGCCCGCATCAGCCTGCTTTCTGAAATTCCCGGCCAGTGGGAAGCGGCTTTGAAAAGCTGGAACGAGATGAATGCCGGGCTTAAGCAGGACGGAGCACCGGAGCCGAATACCGAGTACCTCATTTATCAGACCTTGATCGGGACATGGCCCATCACGCAGGAACGGCTTCTTGCTTATGTTGAAAAGGCAAGCCGGGAGGCGAAGAACGCCACGTCCTGGTTGTTGCCGAACAAGAGCTTCGAAGAAGGCACAAAGGCGTTCATCGAAGGCCTGTACAAAAGCGATCGATTTTTGAGCGCCTTCGAGTCCTTCCTGCAGCCATTGGTAGAGCCCGGGCGCGTCAATTCGTTGACCTTGCTCCTCCTGAAGCTCACGTCCCCTGGTATTCCCGACATGTATCAGGGAACCGAATTATGGGATCTCAGCTTAGTGGACCCCGACAATCGAAGACCGGTGGACTACTGTCTTCGACGACGGCTTCTCTCGGAATTACCTAACTTAACTCTGCGCGAGGCTTGGAAGCGCCAGGACGACGGCCTGCCGAAACTGCTGGTGTTGTCAAAGGTAGTACGGCTCCGCCAGCAACAGCCCGAGGATTTCGGTCCCGAGGCTGCGTACCGGCCGATGAAGGCGACAGGCGAAAAAGCGGAACATCTGGTTAGTTACTTAAGAGGAGAAAACATTTTGGTTTTAGCACCGAGGCTCGTGATGGCTCTCGGCGGGCACTGGGGTGATACGTCGATTAGTCTCCCGGACGGGCAGTGGCATAGCGCTTTGGGTAACTCGAGTTACTCCGGCGGAAAGAAACAAGTGAGTGAGCTCTTAAAAGATTTCCCGGTAGAGCTGCTGGTCAGGAAGTAGCAATTACGATGCACAAATTCCAGGTTTGGGCACCGCTCGCGAAGTCAATGAGCGTGCAGATTGGAGACAAGAAGTATGGTATGCAGGCTGGTGAGCGCGGCTGGTGGAACACCTCGGTCGCCGAAGCAAATACCGGTACCGATTACTTCTTTGTTATCGATGACGGTGATCCGAAACCCGATCCGAGGTCCGCTTGGCAGCCCCAAGGTGTAAATGGCCCGTCGCGGGTTGTCGATCATTCCAGCTTCAAATGGACTGACAAAAACTGGCAGGCAAGGCCGCTCGCGAGCGCCATCATCTACGAACTGCATACCGGTACGTTTACACCCGAGGGAACGTTTACCGCCGCCATTGAGAAGATACCTTATCTGCTGGAACTCGGCGTCACTCACGTCGAGATCATGCCGGTCAATGAATTTTCCGGACCTTGGGGCTGGGGCTACGACGGCGTCGATTTATATGCACCGCACCACCAGTACGGGACACCCGATGATCTGAGAAAGTCTCGTTAACGCCTGTCATGAACAGGGGCTCGCGGTGTTGCTCGACGTGGTTTATAACCATTTCGGCCCGGTCGGAAATTACCTGAGTAGCTTCGGACCGTACTACACGGAAAAGCACAAGACACCTTGGGGCGCCGCGGTCAATCTCGATAGCAACGGAAGCCACGAGGTCCGGAAGTTTCTTCATTGACAACGCGCTCATGTGGCTGCGCGATTATCACTTCGACGGCTTGCGGCTCGACGCCGTGCACGCCTTTGTGGATAATTCGGCGTTTCACTTTCTCGAAGAATTATCCCGCGAGGTGGAGGCTCTTTCTTCACAACTCGGCAAACACTTCGTGCTGATTGCGGAGAGCGACCTGAACGACCCGCGGATTGTGACGAGCAGAGAGGCCGGAGGGTATGGGATCGACGCCCAATGGTGTGACGAGTTCCATCACGCACTTCACTCCGTGTTGACGGGCGAGCAGAAAGGCTACTACGAAGACTTCGGTACCTTCGAGCATCTGGCAAAAGCGATCGCGAACGGCTATGTGTACGATGGCGGCTATTCCAAACACCGTGACCGTTACTTCGGCCGAAGCCCCTCAAATTTGTCCGGCCATCACTTCGTTGTCTTCACGCAAAATCACGACCAGGTTGGTAATCGCGCACAAGGTGAACGCTTATCGCAGTTGGTGAATCTGGGACGGCAGAAGATTGCGGCTGCACTGATGTTGACGTCGCCGTTTATTCCCATGCTGTTTATGGGCGAAGAATATAGTGCGTCCAGCCCTTTCCAATACTTTGCGCAACACGAAGACAAAGAACTCGCGCGGCTGGTTTCGGAAGGCCGGAGGAACGAGTTCAAGGCGTTCGGCTGGAGGCCCGAAGAGGTGCCTGACCCGCAAGAAGAGGAGACATTCCGTCGCTCGAAGCTCAAATGGGATGAGGTGGGAAGTGGCGACCATGCAGCCATGCTGCAGTGGTACAAGGATCTGATTGCGCTGCGGAAATCAACTTCCTCTTTAACGGACGGAAGGCGCGATCGTGTGCAGGTACGGTGTGATCCGCGTGCTCACTGGCTTTCCGTGCAGCGAGGCGAAGTTGAAGTAGTCTGCAACTTCGCGAATGACCGGCAAGCGATCCCGACTTTCGTGCCTGTGGAGAATGTGTTTTGCTCGGAGCCGGGCTGGCAAGCGCGGCCGGGCCTATTAGAGCTTCCGGCTGACTCGGTGGCGATTCTCCGCCCGGCTTCGGAGACTTCTCCCGTCCCCATGCGCAGCGCATCCGCTAGCGTGTGAGCATTTCGGTCAGGACTTTTCCACCCGACCCGCTTGGTGTCTGGGTCGAGATCATCGTCGCGAGCGTAGGTGCAATATCGTTCGGAGCGACGGTTGCGTTGTACTCGCCCGGCTTCACTCCTGGGCCCATAAAGAGAATGGGTACGTGGCGGTCATAGGCATACGGCGTGTAGTGGCTGGTTCCGCTTGAGCCGGGTATGAAGTACGGCTCATAGATGATGAAAAGATCACCGCTGCGGGCGGGATAATAGCCGTTCATCTCCGCTTGAGCGATATAGTCGCCGTTCACTCCGTTATCCAATTGTTCCCGCGAGTAAACGCGAGCGGCATGCAGATCTTTGGCCTCGAAGATGGCGCGCTTCGCAACCGCGGATACGTCCTCGATTGTGACCGGTTTGCCGTCCGCATTCTTTGCGTTTCCGAGCGTCTCATAATTCAAGTAGAGAGTCGACTCGCCGCCTCCCGGGATCACCCAGTTGCCTTTCCCGAACTGCTTGCTCAGGGCTGCCGAGACGACGTTCTCGGCCTTCGCGGTGAAGTAGCCGCCGGGCATTTTGCCCTTCTCGTCCGGTCTGGGTGCGACTCCGTGATCGGCAGACAGCACGATGATTGTGTTCTTCAGCCCTACTTTCGAATCGATAGTTCGGAACAGCTTGCCTAATAACTGATCGACACGGATAGCCATATCCCGGACTTCCGGAGCATCAGGACCCACTCTGTGGCCGACATAGTCGTTCGAAGAGAATGAGACGGTCAGGAGATCGAGGGCGCCTCGTTGTCCTAATTGCTCGCCCGCAATCGCACCCTCTGCAAATTGCTCGATCAGTTCGTTTCCCCAGGGGCTTGCCTCGATGTTCTGATAAGGCGTTGCGCTTCCCTCGGCCGCTTTTATCTTCCAGTTAGGAAATGCTGCCCAAGGCTGGTCCAGGTATTTCGCGGCAAGCTTCTTTTCGTTGAACGTACTGGCCCAGCCCGGCAGCTCGGACATGTAATACGTGCTGGTGACAAAGTTTCCGCTGGCATCATCGAACCAATATGCGCCGGCAGCGCGGTGGCCGGAAGGAAGTATCGCACCGCGCGCCTTGATAGAGATGCCAATTACTTTGGACTGCGGGCTAGCCGTCAATAGCTCGTCTCCCAATGTGCTCACCAGAAGTCTGCGAGGCGATGCCGGATCGGCGTCGGTGCATTGACGGCCTTTCTTTTCACCAGCTGCGTCCCCCGACCGTCTTCTCGTTCCAATCACAGACGCTTGTGACGATCTGGTTCTCTGAGCGGTCGTACCAGGAATTAGTTTACGATTCCACTCACGGCGGGCATGGCGCCCGACATGAAGAGACTGTGGCCCACTGCGGTTACTGTGGGCACCTGCTGATAAAAGGCATTGGTGAAGTCCGCACCCTCCGTCATGAGTTGGTGGAGGCCGCCATGATAGTCGCTACGGAACCGGGTCAGGTAATCGTAGCGGAACTGGTCGATGATGATACTGACGACCAGCTTGGGTTTCGGCGTGGCGGCTGGCGGAGCGGGCAAAGCCGTGCGCGTGACGGCAAAAAGAGCAACGATAAGACTCGGAACGCGAGGCAAACGCATTTTGCCTCAGCGTATCAGAGCTAAGCAGCAGAGTCGGTTAAGCGGGCGGAGCGACGGCCTTGACGTGCGGACTTTCGGCGCCCAGCCAGTCGGGATTTTTCGCCGTGCTGTCGAAGTGCGCGCTCGTTTTAAATAGTTCCCATCGGCCGTCTGCCGCCGCTGGAGCGGTGCGTGCCAGCAGAGCCGAGATCTGCTCGGTCGAAACCTGCTTATAGCTGTGAGCCGCCTTCAGCGCCTGGTCCAGAATTTCCGGTTTATCGATCCCGGTAATCACGACCGATGTCGGACGCGTGAGTGCATAGTGCAGACACTCCATCGCTGTCGCTTTGCCGCTTTTTAAGATTGTCGTGTCGCCCATGCTCTTCATACCGAGCAGGCCGATGTTCTTCTTCTGCAACTCCGGAATCACTGCTTTCTCAAAGCTGCGGAAATGCGCATCCATGACGTTGACGGGCATCTGGACCGTGTCGAAGGTGAAGCCGTGCTTATCGGCCACCTCCAGCATGTACAGGTGAATGCGCGGGTCTTTGTGGCCCGTAAAGCCGATATAGCGAGTCTTCCCGGCTTTCTTTGCGTCCAGAAACGCCTCCATCGCGCCACCCTGGGCGAAGATTCGATCCGGATCATCGAAGCGGATGACCTCGTGAAATTGCAGGACGTCTACATGGTCCGTCTGCAACCGCTTCAGCGACTGTTCAATCTGCTTGTTCGCTTCTTCCTTTGTGCGACCGTCGATCTTGGTCATCAGGAGAACGCGTTTGCGATAACCGCCCTGCGCGAGTGCTTTGCCCATCCGCACCTCGCTCTCGCCTTTGTTGTAATCCCAGGAATTATCGAGGAAGTTGATTCCCCGGTCGACTCCCGAATGGATCAACTTGATTGCGTCGCCCTCACTCAGGGTCGATTTACCCAGGTGAAAGCCACCCATTCCGATACAGGACACCTTTTCACCCGTGTGCCCCAAGGTCTTGTAGAAACCGTTGTCGTTCGAGTCGGCTGCTGCGCCAGAACTCGCACCGGAAGCGACAAATCCTGCGCCCATCGTTAGTAGCACCTCACGTCGATCGAGTTTGCCTCCGCTCATCACAATCGTTAGATGAGGCGAAGCGCAAAACCAACCGAGGAATTTCAGTCCCGTCCTGTCGTGTCGGGCTGGATCTCGCGGTACGTAATACCCTCAGGCCTCTTGAACAGACTGGGATCGTAAGGGAGTTCTTTGTACTCGATGTACTCGTATTTGTAGTCGCCGTCGTCGCTGTGCCAGCTTAGGGTAATCGGAATTTCCGTTCCTGAGCGAAGCACCAGGGTGGCATTCCCATCGGCCTCGGGCAGCCGCATGGCATCCGTGGGCTTGCTGTTGATCACGGGCCCGGGTTGCTTCGGGGCGCCGGCATCTTCAAAGAAGCTATATTCGTCGCCGAATTCCAGGCGGTCCAGCTTTCGTAAGCGATGCTTGGGATCGAAGGGCAGCACGACAGGGAGATGCAGGTCATCTGGCCCGCCCTGGTCGATGACGTGAGTGCCGCGCTTGGTAATCAGGTTCGCGCTGTATGCGTCAGGTTCCGAAATGATCGTCAGCTTCTGAAGTCTTTGCCGTGCGTCAGGAGGATCTTCGATCCGGGCATGATGGGCACCCGCGCGGTAGATAGTTTTCGGCAGGGCAGGGAAGCTGCCGGGCTTGATTCCCGGTCCCATCACCCGGACAACCATTCGGATCATCGTAGAGGGTTGGTCGTCGGCGCCAGTTGCCCAGGCGCCGGGCGTCACGCTAACAATGAGGATTGCCGAAAGCGGAAGATTCATCTTCTCTCCGGATTAAACCACGTTCTCTCATCGCGGCCATAGGTACTCTTTGCGGTAGGATTGACATTCCGAAGTGAACGAGGTTCTGGAGCTCCGCGCCGTCACCAAAATATTTGCTGCTCATTGCGCTGTGGATAATCTTTCCCTCGCGCTTGCACCCGGGGAGTTTTTCTCTCTTGTCGGTCCGTCCGGCTGCGGCAAGAGCACCACGCTCCGGATGATAGCCGGTTTCGAGAGTCCGACATCCGGTGAGATCTTCCTGAACGGCGCCGGTGTGAGCGAAATTCCGCCATACCGACGCAACGTGAGTACTGTGTTTCAAAGCTATGCTCTCTTTCCGCATCTCACGGCAAGTCAAAACGTGGGATTCGGACTTGCCCGGAGCGGTAAATGGACGAAAATGGAGATCCGCGAGAAAGTCGATCGGGTGCTAGGTACGGTACAGCTCGAAGGAAAAGAGTCGCGCTATCCGCGCGAATTGTCCGGCGGCGAGAAGCAGCGTGTGGCCCTTGCGCGAGCCCTCGTCCTCGAACCGCAAGTGCTCTTGCTCGACGAGCCATTGTCGGCGCTCGATCCCCAGATTCGTAAACAGTTACGCCAGGATTTGAAGGCGCTGCAGAGAAATGCTGGTATCACGTTCCTGTTCATCACACATGATCAGGAAGAGGCGATGGCGGTCTCTGACCGGATGGGTGTCATGAAAGCGGGCAAGCTGATTCAGGCAGGCACGCCTGAAAGTTTGTACCGCGAACCCAATTGCCGCTTTGTCGCAGAGTTTTTAGGCGAAGTGAACTGGATTGACGGCATTGGAGTTCGGCCTGAGAATTTGCGAGTGAGTCCGGATACTGGTTCGGATTGGCTCCGGAAAGAGGCACGGGTCGAAAGTCTGACGTTTCTCGGAAATCGCTTGCTCATTGATGTGCAGCTCACAACCGGCGGGCGCTGCCGGGTCGAAGTGTTGCCCTCCGATAACCAGGTACAAATCGACCAAACGGTACACGTCTGCTGGAAGAAGGCCGACGAACTTTGCCGGGATGAGGCCATAGCTTGATTCCACTTCCCCGGCTCTTTCGTGCTCCCGCGGAACTCGTGATGGCCGCGTTGTTCTATCTGCCTCTGGCCATCATCTTCGCCTACAGCTTTCTCACGCGCGGTGCGTACGGAGGTGCTTCCCGGCCGTTCACGCTCGACGCATACGGCAGAGCCGTCGATCCTCTCTACCTCCAGATACTTCTCCGCTCCGTCTGGATCGCTGCTGCCTCCACTGCGATTTGTCTCGTAGCGGCCTTCCCTCTCGCGTTCTATATCGCCCGATACGCACGAGCAAAAACTCTTCTCATCAACCTTGTTACGCTTCCGTTCTGGACCAGTTTTCTCATCCGAACCTACGCTTGGATGTTCCTGCTTCGGGATACGGGGCTTATTAATGTCGTGCTCGAACGCATTGGAGTGATTTCTAAGCCATTGCCGTTACTCTTCAACGATGGCGCCGTGATTCTTGGACTTGTCTACGGGTATCTACCCTTCATGGTGCTTCCCATCTACGCCACGCTTGAAAAGCTTGATCCTGCCCTGCTCGACGCCGCGGAAGACCTTGGAGCGACGCCTTGGGTAGCGGCGTGGAAAGTGGCTGTTCCTCTGGCCAAGCCCGGCATTGTCGCAGGATGCGTGCTCGTCTTCATTCCGTGCCTTGGCGCGTACCTGACACCCGACCTGATGGGCGGCGGTAAAACCGTAATGCTGGGCAACCTGGTGCAAAATCAATTCACTGCCGCGCGCGATTGGCCCTTCGGCGCTGCGATTTCGTTGGTTTTCATGGCGATTGTACTTGCTGTTACGCGCCGGGTTCGCAAGCATGCGGAGGATTTGCTCTGAAACGCAGTCTTCTCCTGTACGCGGCTTTGGCGTATGCATTTCTCTATGCGCCACTCATTGTTCTGGGCGTATTCAGCTTCAATGCGAGCAGGATTGCGAGCTGGACCGGGTTCACGTGGCAATGGTACGTTCAGGTCTTTGCCGACGGTCTGCTCTGGGAGGGTACGCTGAATAGCTTGATCGTCGCCGGCTCGGCCACCGCCATCTCGACTGCCGTCGGTACACTGGCCGCTTACTCGCTTTGGAAAAGGAAAGCACCGGTACTTACTAATTCGCTCTATCTTTCCTTAGTTACACCGGAAGTCCTAACCGGTGTTTCTCTTCTGCTGCTGTTTCAGCTTCTGTTCCGGGCTGTTCACCTGCGGCTCGGAATGCATACCGTCATCCTGGCGCATGTTTCTTTCTCACTTGTGTACGTGGTGTTAGTTGTCTTATCGCGGCTTCGCCAGTTCGATCGCGACCTGGAGGATGCTGCGCTCGATCTCGGGGCAACGCCGTGGGGAGCCTTCTGGCACGTCACGCTCCCACTATTAATGCCAGGAGTATTAGCAGCCGCTCTGCTGTGCTTCACCGTTTCGTTTGATGATTACGTGATCACGAGCCTCGTGGCCGGCATTGATTCCCAGACGCTGCCCATGTTGATCTACGCCATGGCCAGAAAAGGAGTGAGCCCCGAAGTGAACGCGCTTTCCGTACTCATCACACTCGCACTCGGGGGATTCATCCTGACCGCGGACCGGATGGAGCAGCGGTCGAGGGCTAGGCTCAAGGGCTGAACGAGTCACGCGATGAACCGTCGCATCTTCCTCTTCGGGCTCTCGAGTGCTGTCACGAGTTGTACGTCGGGCCGCAAACCCCGGTTGAATATTTACAACTGGGACAACTATGTGGCGCGCGACACGATTCCGGAATTTGAAAAGCGCTACGGATGCGAGGTGCGGTACGGCGTGTATGCCAGCGCCGAAGAGATGCTGGCCAAGGTGCTAAGCGGGAACTCAGGCTGGGATGTTGTCTTTCCGTCCAACAGCTTTGTCCAGCCGATGAGAGATCTGGACCTGCTTCTGCCGCTCGACGCTCGGAAACTGCATAACATCGGTAACTTGGAGGCCCGCTTCCGCTCTCCGGAGTGGGATCCGGGTCTCACGTGGTGCATCCCCTACATGCATAGCGCCACGGGCATCATCTTTTCGGATGCAGTTGCCCGCGCCCCGCAGTCCTGGGCCGATCTATGGACCGACTCGTATTCCAGGCGCGTGACGATGCTCGACGATCCTGCCGAAGTGTTCGCGGCTTGTCTGAAGCGCCTTCGGCTGTCGGTCAATTCGGGCGATGAAGACGAACTGAAGAGGGCACGCGATCTGGCCATTCAGCAGAAACCGCTTCTCCGCGCTTATCTGAACGAAGAGGTGCGGGACCAGATTGTCGCGGGCGACGTGCTGGTGGCGCAAATGTGGGCTCAGGTTGCACAGGTGGCGATCAGCAGCAACCCCCACCTTTCCTTTGTATTCCCCCGTGAAGGCTTCGCGCTATACGCCGACAATGTTTCGATTCTGCGGGAAAGCAAACACCAGGAGTTGGCCTATCAGTTCCTCGATTACATGCTCGAAGCACGCACGGCCGCTGCCGTCGCATCCGAAGTGCATGCCGGGACGGCAAACGCCGCCGCTCGGGCGCTACTTCCTGAGGGCGAACGCAACAACCCGATCCTTTATCCGAGCGCAGACGTCCTGCGTCGGGGCGAGTGGTTTCGAGCGCTCTCCGTCAATGCGCAACGGATTCGTGACCGTTACTGGACGGAAATCAAATCTGCTTGAAAAGGCGACGAGGAGCCGGCCGGAGCAGGCGCTTTTCTAATCTCGCCTTGCGCTGCAGCAAAGCTGGTGTCGGCAGCAACGCAAGCGCTCTGCATGTGAAATCAAGCGCCAGGGGAAGATTCTTCTCCTCGTGCTCGTAGAACTTAGCCAGTTCTTCGAGTGCACTGACACGGTAGTCGTTCTTGCATCCGGCCAGTTCGGCAAATACGTTGAGCGCAGCGTCGCGCCGCCCGCATTTCTTTTCGAGAACGGCCGTGTCCCACAGCGACCGGAAGAGCAACCGGTCGGGAAGCCCTGCAGCGATCGACCGCTTCATCAAGGCTAAAGCTGCTTCGAATTCCCGCGACGCCATCAGCCAGCGCGCGATTCCAGAGAGATCTTCGCCCCGGTGCACGCCGATTTTTGCGAGGGACTCGCCGTCGTGGCTCCGGAAAGCGGCGGGAACAATCGCCGTCAGACAAGCCAAGGTCAGGATGTCCATGGCGTTGTGATGGAACACCGGTACCATCCTGTGCGCCTCGCGCGAACGGACGTATTCGAAGTAAACGTAAGGAATCAGATCTCCGGGCAGGTCACCTTCCCGAACGACACCCAGGATCTGCTCCTCAAGCTGAATCAGCCGGCAGTTTTCGAGACGAAGCTTCCAGAGCCTTCGCGATCCATACAGGAGATCAAGATGGCTCAGGCTTCCGAACGGCGGCTTCATGCGATTCATCCGGAAACGCGTCTCGAGCAGCGGTTGGTCGTAGCTCTTGCCGTTGTAGGTGATGAGGACGTCGAAATCTTTCAGATGTTCTTCTAACGCCGCGAGAGAGCTGCGCTCTTCAACGTAATCCCGCATGAAGAACTGCCGCACACGAAAACCTTCGGCTGTAATGCGGCCGATGCCTACCAAAAAGGCGTAGGTTCCTGATCCGCCTGCCAACCCGGTCGTCTCGGTATCGAGAAAAGCCCAGCGATGAGGCGGAACGGAGCGGATGCCATTCTCGCTAACGGCGTCAAGGAAGTCGTGCGGCATTTCAGCTAGTGCCCCGATATCCGCCGCGCCGTGGCGTTTATGCGACGGGAAGAGCCGCTCCATCTGGAAGTGCTCGCCGTGCTCATTCGACGCGACCGCGCCCTCAGCCCATTCTTCTATGAAGCAGCGTGTCGTTGCCGGAAACGGTTCAGCCGCCGGCCGGGTGCGTTCTTCGCGTGGGCCTGAATACTTCCGATCTATTCCCGCAATTCGCTGGCGCAAGCGGGCGAGCTGTTCTTGTGTATCGAGCAAGAGAGGGATTCGCCGTTTGTACGCCAGTATACCGAAGCTCCACCTTCTCATCAAACCGGCCGCATCGTCGAGTGGCAAAGGAAACGAAGGGCGAGCCGCATGCCTCTAGAAGGTAACGATGGCGTTAACCGACCCTGGTGATGCACCCGAGTCCCAAACAGGGATCGATTTTTCCACTTTTGCTGCGGGTCACGTCCGTGGGCATCATTATCGCCGCGTTGTATGTCGCCTGGACGTTCTACTCCCGCCACCAGCGGTCGCAGGAAGCGGAGCAGGCAATTGAAAAGAAGCAGGACGATCAGCGGAAGCGCGTGGCGAACCAGATCTTTGGGTCAGGCGAGATTAAGTTCTCCACGTTCAGCATCGCCACTTCTTCCCTGAAACGCGGAGAAACGACCCAGCTCTGTTACGGCGTGGTCAACGCGACCAGCGTCAAGCTCGATCCACCTCCCGCGGAAGTATTGAAGCCTTCTTACCGGCACTGCCTGGACATCGCGCCCAGGAAGACCACCACCTACACCATTACTGCCTCGAACGACAAAGGTGAGAGTCAATCGCAGTCGTTGACCCTGCGAGTGCAGTAACTCGGGCCCTTACACCGCGAAGTCAAACGCCACAACTTCGTGCAGTTCGATCGACGGCACTTCCAGTTGCAGGAACCCATTCGATTGCTGGAATGGCACTTCGCGCTTTGCTACCAGCAGGTGTGCCTTGCTGATGCGCCGTCCCGCGGGCGCCTGTACTCGTACCTTTTGGGCCGAGATGGGAATGATCTCGCGAACGGGGCCTTTCATCATCATCGGATTCGTGAGGTTCACAAGGTGGACCGTCATCGAATCCTTCTGAGTCCAGGCCGAAACGTCCAGCATGCCCTTGCCTTCTACGCTCAACGGCTGCGGTTCGCTCGTCGCCCAGTTCACTGCGTTACGCAGAAGCTTCGAGTGGTCCAGGTCCAGCACCTGCCAGAAGATGCGATCGATATCCCACGGGAAGTAAACAACCCGACCGGCACCTATTTGGCGGATGTAGACACCCGCTTCTTTTTTCTTGCTCGGCCGTGGATAAACGGACTCCATGGGAAGGTCCGGATAACTCGGAACCACCGTGAGGGGAGAAACGGCGGAACGAAACTGCGCGTGCGGCTCAACTTCCACGCGGCTACTACCGTTTATGATTCGAGTCGCATCCTCAAAACCATGTAAAAGCGGATGGAACTGACCGGTCGCCGGGTCGCGCTCGAGAGTCAGATAGGAGTTCATGATGCGCTCGTCGACTTTCCCGTTGAAGGAAACGCCAAAAAGCGAAGCCAGCCCGAAGTCCTTGCGGCGAACACCCCACTCATCATAGAGCGACGTTTCATAGGTAGCTACAAGGCTTCCGCCTCTTTGTACGAAGCTCTGCAACTGCTCGCATTGGCTGTTGGAGAGCGCGGCAATATTCGGTAGTACCAGCGTGCGAAAGGGCTTCAGGTGTTCTTCGTCGAGAAGCCTGTCATGCACCATCTCGAACGGGATCCGGCCTTCTACCATGGCGTGATAGAAGCCGAGTTCCGGGTCTTCCACCTTGGCTCTGGCCTTTTCGCCGCCATAGAACTGGGCGCTCTGCTGCGAGTAAACCATGCCGACCTTCGCGAGCGGTTTCTCATTCCTCAAGTACTTCTCATTCGCGTGGTGCCATTGGTACATGGTCTCGACAACCGGCAGCCATCGCTTGTCGATCGGCTTGGCGTTGAACTTCGTGAACCATGGCCGAAGATCCTGAGCGATGCCATCCGCCACCCAGAGCCGGATCTCATCGCCGTTTTGCACCGAATCTTTCCAGCGGTACTCTTCTTCCAAACCTACGCTGAAAATCCCGGCGATGGCCTTCCGCCCCAAGGTGGCACGGTACTCTTTGCCGTTCTTGCCGTTAGCCCACGGCGGCATCAGGCCTCTGCGTGCCTGGCGATCTGCAAACAGCGTCGGCGCGAGTTCACCGACCGTCTTCATATCCAGCTCGCTGAGAGCACCTCCGCCACCGTTTGCGATGTAACTGGCGTTCGGGTTTATGGCTTTGATCTTTGCGTCCCAAAGCCGCCACAGTTCGAACAGGCGTGCCTGATGCCAAAGAATATATTGGCGCCGGGCGGGATCCTGCGGATTGAGCGTCCGGGGCAGGTCCATGTTTGAGAACTTCCGGAAGTTTTCCTGGCAGTGCTCGCAATAGCACATGCCTGAACCGGCCCAGCGGTTCGTGAAGATTCCGTCAACCTTGTACATGGTGACGATCTCTTCCGTCACTTTCGTCATGTAATCGAAGTTGTACGGTCCAAGCGCGCACGTCACCCAGAGTTCTTTGTCTGACCAGTGACGTCGTTTGTTGCCTTCCGCATCGACTGCGATCCAATCCGGATGTGCATCGTAGACATCCTGATGGACAGCGTGTGGATCGGTGCGTGCGACAACGTTCATGCCCAATTCGCGGCAGCCCTTGACGAGATCGCCGAACGTATCCTTGTCGCCCAGCCACTTACTCCGGTAATGCATCGGAATCTTGGTCGGATAGAAAGCGACACAGCCCCCGGCACTTAGACAGGCAGCGTCGCAATGGGTTCGCTTGAAGTAATCGAGCCAAAACTGCCGGTTGTAATTGCCGGGGTCGTCTTCGACAAACGCAACCTGCGCCCAACGCATGGGGCGGTCATACCAACCTGCCGTTCCTTCGGAGCGAACGGCGGCCGGAAGCAGGGCGCTGGCGGCAGACGTTTGGAGAAATGTGCGACGATTCATGCTTTTGGAGATTAGAAGTAAAGTTTGAGCCCGAATTGCAGTTGCCGCCCCGTGGCAGCGGAAGAGTTCAATTTCCCGAATGTCGGATTGCCGATGGTCAACGACGGACTGTTTGCCGACGGCAGGAAGAATGCGGGAGTATTCGTCAGGTTGAAGGATTCGGCTCGAACTTGCAGATTGAACCGTTCGGCGAAAGCGAAATTCCTGAAAATCGAGAAATCAAGATTCTCCGTTGCCGGCCCGCGTGCAGCCCGCCTGGCCAGTGTTCCGAATTGTGTAAGCGCAGTTCCATTGACGTTTAAAACCGATGTAGGTTGCGAAAATGCCGCCGGATTGAAGAATCCGTCGGGCCCGGCATTCGGGAGGTACATCGAGACTCCCTGAACGCCATTGGGAACGTTGAAGGTGGCGAATAGCTGATTCGTTGCCGGGATAAGACTGGTGCGGATATCGGTTGGTAGCCCGCTCTGCAGACTGACGATACCGTTGAGCTGCCATCCGCCCAATACTGCGCTCGCGATTCCCTTTTGCGACAGAAAGCGTTTTCCTCGGCCGAAGGGCAGTTCGTAACCTGCGCTTGCGACAAAGACGTGTGGAACGTCGAGAGGCGCATACGACTTCTCTTTCTGAAGATTCCAGCTATCCAGCGGGTTCGTGGTGCCGCCGCTCTGATTAAACGAAGTGTTGCCGCCCGAGCCGTTCGACTCCAGATTTTTCGACCAGGTGTAATTGGCCAGGAAGTTGAAACCTGCACTGAGTTTCTTTTCGACGCGAAGGTTTAGAGCGTTGTAGAGATTGTTCCCGTTCGAAGAATCCATCACAACCTGGTTGCCCACATTGGGGAATAGGCGGTCCGCTTGCGTCGTTCCTCCTGCCAGAGCTTTGGCCCAGGGGATCTGGTTCAGGTTGACCCGGCTCGTAAGGTGGGTGCCGCGCATAGCGGAATAAGCCGCTTCGAGCACCATATTCTTCGCCAGTTGATACTGGAGGCCGAAGTTCCACATGTAAACCTGCGCGGGCCGGCTATTTGCGAAATCTGCGGTTCTAATCAGAAGCCCGAGCGGATTGCGTGCGTTGAAAGTACTCAGGTCCGCCGAATTCGGACCTATCTGGATGGGCGAACCAATGGTGATGGGCGGCGTCACAGTGCCGGTTGCGCTGATCGCGGGTGAAACTACCGTGGGCGCATTGGGCGGATTGGCGCCGAATACCGTAGCGGATTGATTCTGTTCGCGCGGACCATAGAAGAGACCCGCTCCGCCTCTCATCGTCCAGCGGCTGGTCGGACTGTATGCAAAGCCGAGCCGTGGAGCGAAATTCAAAGGATGGCTATCCACGATCGAGCGTGAAAAGCCGTTCTGGCCTGGGACGACAAACTGTCCCGTGGCCGCATCGAACAGACGCACCGCGGTTCCGGGCATCGACCGGTTGCGTGTACAACTCGTAGCGGAGCCCGATGTTCACCGTAAGCTGGCGGCTTACCTTCCAGTCGTCCTGGATGTAAGTGCCGAAGTACAGTTGGCGCATGCGTGCCCAATCGAGCAGTTGCGTTCCTGTGACCTGTGCCGGATCGCCAAGCAGGAAGTCGGCGAGCGGCGCCCCGGAGTTCGCGGCTCCGGTTGAGGAAGTGAATATGGAGCCGTATACCGTCTCTCCTCCGCCGTAAACGGTGTCGAAACGGTCTCGCCGCACGTCTGCGCCCATTTTGAGGGAGTGCTTTCCTTTAGTCCACGAGAGATCGTCCGCGCCTTCGAATAGATTCTCTATGTTCAGGTTCGGACCACCGGAACCTAGAGTGCTGAATTCCTGTGAACCGCCGGTCGACGATCCCGAATATGAGAACAGAGTCTGGGGATAAGTCTGGGCCGGGAACGGGTACACGGCGATGCCATTCTGCCGCGCAAAGGCGGCGCCTTCGTCGGCATTGAGAACGACTTGGCTCCCGTTATGACGCGTATACCCAAAGCGCGCCTCGTTCACCAGCGAAGGCGTAAAGATATGAACGTCGTTCAAGACCGCGTTCACGGAATTGTTGATGTTGTCCGTCCCCGCGCCGAGGAAGCCGCTGAAACTACCCGGATTTGTACTCGTCTGGATGCTCCGGGAAACGCGAGCAAACATGCTGTTATTCGAAGAGATCTGATGATCGCCGCGGACATCGAACTGGTCGCTGTTGAACGGCTGCCGTCCTGTGAAAAGGTAATTGGCGGCCTGTGCCCCCGGGGGGCCGTAATTCGGTTGAGGTAACAAGGCCAGGGTGGCCAGGGCGCCCGGGTTCAGGAGTGCTGTAGGAATCTTGTTGCCGGCGAAAGGCGACGCGACTACCTGGCCGCGGGCGTTGAGTGCACGGGTCCGGGGATCGTAGATGGTGTACGGGTATGCAGAGAAATCGCCAGTGCGGAACGCCGGCGGCGGAAGGTCAATGATGGTCGAAGAGGCTGAAGTGACTCGTCTCAGTCCTTCATAATCCACAAAGAAAAACGTTCGGTTGTGGCCGTTGTAGAGCTTCGGCAGAACAATCGGCCCTCCGAGCGTAAACCCGAACTGGTTCTGCTTGAAGGGCTGACGTGGCGTCCCCGATGCATTCGAGAAGAAGTTGTTCGCGTCGAAGACATTGTTGCGAACAAATTCCCAAAGATCGCCATGCAGCGCGTTCGTTCCGGATTTCGTGATGGCGCTGACGATGGTTCCGGCAGATCGCCCAAACTCCGCACTGTAGTTGTTGGTTTTTACTTTGAACTCCGCGACCGCATCCACCGAGGGCGAAAAGTTGATGCCGTTGTAGCCAATCCCGCCGGCCGTCGCGATGGTGTTGTTGTCGATCCCGTCGAGGAGAATATCGTTCGTCTGATAGCGTCCTCCGCCCGCAGTGAACGGAAGGTTAGAATTCAGGCCTTTTACGGGCACCGCATTACCGGACAGAAGTCCCAGCGCCCAGACATTTCTGCCGTTCAGAGGAAGATCGTTGATCTTCTTGTTATCGATCACCTGCCCTAAGGACGAGGTTGCGGTATCCACGAGGGGAACTGCACCGGTCACCTCCACCGTTTCCGTCACTACGCCCGGCTGCAGTACAGCAGGGAGGTTTAATACCTGGTCTACTGCAAGCACAACACCGTTAAAGACCTGGCTCTTGAAGCCGTTCATCGTCACGGTCACAGAGTATTGCCCAATGTGCAGGTTTGAGGCATTGAACTCACCGTGGTCATTCGTCACGACCTCGCGAGATTCAGATGTTTCCTTCTGCAGGAGCGTGACCTTTGCACCCTGGACTACGGCTCCGCTCGTGTCGTGAACGGTACCGGTGATGGTCCCGCTGGCCACCTGCGCTGCAGCAGTTGCAGCGCTCAGCAGTAAAAAAAGAAAGTAGCGAATACTTGTGCACATGACAGACCCCTTCTCCATCGCAATACCCGCTTCCTACACATCAGTTCGATTGAAAGCTTGGCTCAGATCCCGGACAATAAAGACGGATGCTCACCCGACCTATGCTGCAGGCTCCGGACCATCTCCCTTCGGTGCTCAGTTGACAGGCAAACAGTCTTTCAGGCACTGTCGATCTTGCCCCATCCACGAGCTCTCCTATTGGTATGACCACTAAAGCGGTTACACGGAATAGTACTACAGATATCGCACTCGAATCCACGGTGCCTCGGAAACCTCGAAGAAACGGGTCGGTTTTGCCGAGGCGCGTCGAAGCGATCCGGTCCGTTGTCGCCTCTCCTGACACCACCCTGACAGCCTCTGCATTTGAAGAGCTGATTTCCTACGTGGTCCACGGAAGCTGGAAAGTGGGCGATCGCATACCGCCCGAGCGTGAACTCTGCCAGCAGCTTGGAATTGCCAGGACATCGCTTCGAGAGGCTCTCAAAGCGATGGAGCTCATTGGCATGCTGGATAGCCGTGTCGGCGATGGAACCTTCGTTTGTGACCGCTCTGAGTTCTTGTCGCGTCCCCTGCTTTGGGCATTCACAGGCACGCACGATGCGGAACTTCGAGACATCATGGAGGCCCGCCTGTTCCTCGAGCGGGATCTGGCCGGCTTAGCGGCCGAGCGGGCTTCGGACTCCGAGATCGACGAAATCGGCAAGACCGTGGAGGACATGCGGAACTGTATCGCCAGCGGTGAATCGCCAATCGATGCGGACATGCAGTTCCATCTGGCCGTCGCTCGCGCCGCTCACAACGAGGTGATGCGAAACGCCGTGCAACTGCTTCGGAACCTGCTGCGCCAATGGCTGCAGCTTAAGCTTCTGATCCCGCAAGTTCCCGGCAAAGTGCTTGGGCAGCATGAAGAGGTGTTTCGGGCGATAAGAGCGCGAGATGCGGCTGCAGCCCGCGCCGCAATGGCCAGCCATCTTGAGAAGAGTGCACAGTTAGTGACGCAAGTCGTGCGCGGGAAGGCTGACACATCACGGCGAACGAAACGTCAGTAGGCTCTCCGCAGTGCCCGCAGAGGCGCTTATCCCTCTATCCGAGGGCCTGATCGATATCCCAGACCAGATCTTCCAAGTCTTCCAGTCCGATTGAGACTCGAATAAGTTCTGGAGTAACACCCGCTGCTTCCTGTTCGGCCAGTCCTAGCTGCTGGTGAGTAGTTGAGGCCGGATGAATGACCAGGCTTCGCGAGTCACCAACATTCGCGAGATGAGAAAAGATCTTGAGATTGTTGATGAACCGTTTGCCCGCTTCGAAGCCTTCCTTCAGCCCGAACGAAAAAACTGCACCCGCACCTTTGGGCGTGTATTTCTCGGCTAGCGGATGGTACGGATTGCCGGGGAGAGATGCGTATTTGATCCAACTCACTTTCGGGTGTTTCTCAAGGTGCTGCGCCACGCGAAGCGCATTTTCGAGATGCCGTTCCATACGCATCCCGAGTGTTTCAATTCCTTGCAGGAACAGAAATGAGTTGAACGGGCTTACGCACGGACCCAGATCTCGCAGGCCTTCCACTCGCGCCCGGATGATAAAGCTGATCTTGCCGAACGTGTCCCAGAACTTCATGCCGTGGTAAGCCGGGGACGGATCGGTGAAGTGTTTGAATTTTCCGTTGTTCCAGGGGAAATTGCCGCTGTCCACGATAATCCCGCCAATAGACGTTCCGTGGCCGCCCATGAACTTGGTTAGCGAATGCACGACTACGTCCGCCCCGTGTTCGATAGGTCGCGTGACGTAAGGAGTAGCGAAGGTATTGTCGATAACCAGCGGCACGCCGCTTTCGTGCGCAATCTTCGCCACCGCTGCGATATCGAGAACATTGCTCCTCGGATTACTGATCGTTTCTCCGTACAGCATCCTGGTCTTGGGCGTGATTGCCTTACGGAAATTCTCCGGATTGTCCGGTTCGACAAACACCACGTCGTAGCCCAGCCGCCGCATCGTGACATCGAGCTGTGTGAAGGTACCGCCATAAAGCGTGCTCGACGCAACAATCTGATCGCCCGGTTCGGCAATTGTCGAGATTGCGATAAACTGTGCGGCCTGTCCGCTCGAAAGCGCCAGCGCTGCTACTCCGCCCTCAAGCGAGGCCACTCGTTCTTCGAGCACGGCCGTGGTCGGATTCATGATCCGGGAGTAGATGTTACCGAACTCCTGCAATCCAAATAAACGTGCGGCGTGTTCCGTGTCGTCGAACGTGAACGATGTGGTCTGGTAAATAGGGACAGCTCGGGCGTGGGTAGTCGGATCGGGATCGTAACCCGTGTGCAAGGCACGGGTATTGAATCCTAAAGCGCGATCGAGATCTTTGATTGCCATGAAACAAACAGTATATGGAATGGAGGGCTGCGCGACGTGAACGTGCCGCCGGATTGGAGCGTGCCTAGATGGGTTCGCCCGCACGGCTGCAAGCCGGAACGGTATAGCGGCTAAGGCGTGATGACGGTTTTTCCGGCGTCCTGCTTGCGTGCCGTTTCCAAAGCTTCACTTGCCTGGTCGAGCGGGAATCGATGAGTGACTTCGGAGGCAAACCGCTCACGCCAGTGAGGATTTTCGAGCATTGTCAGCGCACGGTCGACGTGGCGCGGTTCGAAGCCCCAACTACCCGAGATCTGAAGCTGTTTGCGGGTAATCATGTGGGGGTTGATCTCGATCGTGCCCGCGTCGGCATACTGACCCAGTACAAGGCATTTCCCGCCATCGCGACAGAGTTCCCAGCCTTCCGGTACCGCGGCAGGACGGCCGACGCACTCAATGACAACGTCCGCGCCGTACGGACCGGTTTCCGCCAATACGCGCTCTTTTCGTTCCGCAACGCTTCGAACTTCTTCGACCGAAATCGCTACGTGTGCGCCGAAGTGCCGAGCCAGCTCCAGTCGCCGCTTGGGAGCGCCAATTACGATGACGCGCCCGGCACCCGCCTGAATCGCGACGGCAACAGCCGCCAGACCCACCGGTCCGGTGCCCTGAATAACGACGGTGTCGCCGGGCTCAACCCGAGTGTGCTCGAAGCCATGAAGGACCGTGGTCAGAGCGCATCCCGCTCCTACAACGCTCTCGGTGGGAATCGTCTCAGGTAAGCGAAATATCGACGTTCCCGCACGCAACAAAATGAATTGCGCATAGCCGCCCCGAAGATGTGGAGCTTCCGCTGCGGAGTAAGAAATGCCATAAGCTTTTCTGAACAGGCAGCGAGTCGGCTGGCGCTTCAATCGGCAGTAGTAGCACTCGCCGCAAACAATGGAGCTTGCCCACGTGATCCGGTCACCAACGGCGAGTGGAACTCCGCGCCAATCCTTTTCGAGTCCGCCCCCCAACGCTTCGATTCGGCCTACCGTTTCGTGACCCAGAATCACCGGGATCGGTATATTCAGCTCGCCATCGCAAAGGTGCACGTCGGTACCGCAAATGCCGGCCATCTCGACCCGAACCAGCGCTTCACCTGTGTCCACCTCTGGAACCGGGTATTCATGAATGGTCAAAGGCTGCTTAAAGGCTTCGAGTACCGCGGCTTTACAGGTGGTCATTGAGGTTGTTCCTCCAGTATGCCTGCCGTTTAGTAGGCCATACGTCTCGATTCACGTCCCGCGAAGGTTAGAGACAGGAGCAAAGGTCATCCAGTAGTCGGTGCGCGTGAAATTCGCGCGACAATAGCATGCTTCGCGCACCTAGGGATAAGATTTTGCCAGCATGCTTAGGCGATTATTCTCTGGCTGGAGCATTCCAGGATGGATTGTCTTGTTGGATGTAGTGCTTGGTCACGTTTCCAACGAACAGCTTGCCCTGGTATGGATTGCAGCAGTCATTAGCTTCTTAGATAAGCATCTGACGTATGGACTTTTGGCTGGATTTGCCTGGTTGACGGTTGTTTGCAATTGGCCGAGATGGAAGCCTTCTTGGATCAAACTACCTGTCACCAGCCGCGAACGCATAGGGGCGGTCGAGGCAAAGCTGGATCAGAATCGTGGGCAAACACTGGCGGGGCTTGCGCATGTGCAGTCCCAGATGGCTTTGTACGCTGACAAGATCGACGCAGTGAGTCAGCGGATAGATGAGCACCGGGATTGGCTAACAGAACCCCAATGCTGGCATCGAGCAGTTCTTAAAGAAAGCCCCACATCAGACCTTTTCATGACCGAGATCGGTATCGTGATCTCGCAGGCAAGTGAGGCAATATGCCTTCTTTCCTTCATTGACAGGTACCTTCCAGAAAGTGAGGCAGCCAAAGCTCCATTCAGCCAAAGATGGTCGAGTCCAGATAGCCAGCCTCCCTCAGATCCAGTGCTAATCCGGTGGATGATTCTGATGGATTATCACCTCTGGACGTGTTCAAAGCTTGCCGATGGCTTCGGCGTCGGATGAGTCCAAGCTAGTTTCACAAGCCCTGCGGTTGTTGACCGCACATGGGACCAGCCAAATTCCATGAAAGATTGCGCAAGCATTCTTCAGAACCACAGAGAGAAGCTGAGGGCAGTGCGGGGCAACTACGCAGCCACGTTTCCTGAGCGTGTCACTGAAGCAGCATCGGAGTTGTTACCGTGGCCGCCTGCCTCACCGTCCTGAGTTGCTGGATTACAGCAGCCGACATCCGAGTATCGGAAGTTTGCTCTGCACACCTTGCTGCTAAGTCCGGAAGCCGGTCATTCCGCGCAAGCGACGTTGGCCGACACATAGCAGCAGCCCCACCACAAGGCAGCCCCAGGCGAACCAGTCGCCGTGCCGTGCATAAAAGGTCGTCTCCCGAACGGTTCCGAAGTGCACAATCGCGGCCATCTCGCGGTAAGACGGAAGTTGCTTCACAATACGCCCGGCCGGATCGATCACGGCCGTGATGCCATCGTTGGTTGCGCGCACGATGAAACGCCGGGATTCCACCGCTCTCATACGCACGAGAGACAAGTGCTGTTCGTGAGCTTTCGACGGGCCAAAATAAGCGTCGTTCGACAGATTGATAAGCACATCGGCACCTTGGCGGGAGAACTGGCGCACCAGATCGGGGAATGCCGATTCATAGCAAATGAACGTTCCGAGCCGGTGCCCGGCTGCGTTCATCACCTTGACGTCGTGTCCGGGCGCGAAATCCCCCGCTTCTTGCGTGATTCGGTTGACGAACGAAAAAGCGCTGGGAACGAACTCGCCAAATGGCACCAGGTCAATCTTGTCGTAACGGCCCGCCTCCGAACCGTCAGGCTTTAAAAGTACGGCCGAATTCAGCGGCTGATGCTCGCCCGTATAGGCGACAGTTCCGAACAGGAAGTAGCTGCCGCGCAGTGCGATGTTGATGGCAGCAGTCCGAAATTCCCGGTCGTTGTAGAAGTACAACGGCGCCGGTAGCTCGGGCCAGATCACGAGCGGGCTGGCTACCGCGCGCGAAAGCAGTGACAATCGGTTTTCGGTTGCTTCCCGTTCTGCTCCGCTCCACTGCGTATCCGGATCAATGTTCGGCTGGACCACAAGCGCCGTTTCGGGCGCCCGAAGCTGCTGCGGTATCTCGGGTAAAAGCCAGAGAAGCGGGAATGCGGCAAGCGGCAGAAGGCGCGTTCTCGGATAACGCAGGACCACACAAGCCAGTGCCGTCGCAAGGGCGCAGAATACGAAGGAAAGACCGTAAACCCCGACGAACGGCGCAAGCCGCAGCGGAAGAGACATGCTGATGCCGGCGTTGCCCAAATCGAGCCATGCAAACCCGAACGTCCCATGGGTGCGCTCAAGTCCGGTCCAGAGCGCCGGGACGGCCAAAACGGCATAACGCCTCTTCATCAACGGCCCGGCCAGAAGACTGAAGACGGCAAGGTGAAGACCCTTCAGCAGGGCGAAGAGGATGAACGATCCCCAACTGCCCCACTGGCCCATGCCGCCATGCGCCTCGAGTACAAACTGAATCCAGGTGCAAAGAAAAGACCAGTAGAAGATCCCGGCAGCCCAGCCGTAGAGGAAGCGCTGCCAGGCGTTTTCGGATCGGGCTACCACGACCAATAGCGGCGTCAACGCCACCGGAGCGAGCAGGTGGATGTTGAAGCGGGGAAAGATCAGGAGCAGCAGCACCGCCGAAAGCAGCGCGCCTAAGGTGTGAAGGACCAGCTCGAGCGGCGAAGCAGGAGCCCGGCTCCCTGCTGCTTCAGCCATTCACCAGGGTTGCTTCTTCGCTCACGCGGTCGGCCATGTACGAACTCCGCACAAGCGGACCGCTGAAGACCATCTTGAGACCCGCCGACAATCCGTAGTCGCGATAAGCGTCGAACTGCGCGGGCGTCACGAATTCAGACACCTTGCGATTCCGGCGGGTCGGTTGCAGATACTGTCCGATCGTTCCTACATCGACACTGGCGCGGACAAGATCGCGCAGCAGACCGTGTACTTCTTCGATCTGCTCGCCCAACCCGACCATCAGGCCGGATTTCGTCAATGCCTGCGGCCGATAGCCCTTGGCGAAGCGCAGCACATCCAGCGATTGCTCGTAATTCGCTTGTGGCCGCACCCGCGAGTAGAGCCGGCTCACTGTTTCCATATTGTGGTTGAAGACATGCGGCCCGGCATCGAGAACACGCGCGACCGCATCGGTGTCACCGCAGAAATCCGGTGTGAGCACCTCCACTTGCGCGTCCGGCAAAGCGCAACGAACCTGGCGAACGGTCTCGGCAAAATGCTCCGAACCGCCATCGGGCAAGTCATCGCGATTCACTGATGTGATCACGACATAGCGCAGCTTCATCTTCTGCGCCATTTCCGCCACATGCGCCGGTTCATTGGGATCAAGCTGAAATTCCCGCTTGAGCGGCGAGCCTTTCGGGACGGAGCAGAACGCGCATCCTCTGGTACAGAGATTGCCCAGAATCATGAACGTCGCCGCTCCGCGATGGAAGCATTCATGAATGTTGGGACAACGAGCCGATTCGCAAACCGTGTGAAGGTTGCGGGAACGGAGTTCCGTTTTCAGGAGATGGACGGACTGGAAATGCGTTCGGCCTTTCCGAAGCCAATCGGGAAGGCGCGGACTTGCACTCGGAGCCGGTTGAATTTGGACAAAGGAATTCAAGTGGGGGAACCACTATTGTACCGGCTTAAGCCTGAGCCGCTAGTCGTCGCTTCGGAAGAAACTGCTCAGATCGCCGCTCGCAATGGCACCTAGCGGATTGCGTTCACTGCCGTTATGGCGGTGTTCTGCCGGCGCTAACTCGTGACGCAGGCGCTCGAGCGTCATGCTTTGCAGAATGACTCGTCCCGGTCCCGTCAGCGTAGTCAGAAACAAGCCTTCACCGCCGAAGATTGCCGTTCGGATGTTTCCAACCAGTTGCACGTCGTAGTTCACCGTCGGTTCGAAAGCCACAAGGTGCCCGGTTTGAACCTGCAGCGTTTCACCCGGGCCGAGCGCGAAATCCACATGATCGCCGCCGGCATGGACGAAAACCAGTCCTGGGCCCGTTAGCTTTTGAAGGATGAAGCCTTCGCCGCCGAGTAAACCGGCCCCCAGGCGGCGAACCATTGCGATGTCGAGGGTCACCGAGCTTTGCGCGAACAGAAAACCGTCGCGCTGGACCATCATGGTCTGGCCCGCAGCGAGATCGAAGACCTGGATTTTGCCCGGATAGTGCCCCGCAAACCCAACCTGCCCGGTCCCCAAATTGGAATGGAAATAAGTAAAGAACAGGGACTCGCCCATCAATTTCCGCTTGATGGCGCCGATGATCTTGTCGCCCCAACTTTGTCCCGACATGCGCGTCGCCCATTCCACATTGGCCGACTTGTAGATCATCTTTCCGGCTTCGGCGTAGATTTCCTGGCCGGGATTCAAATGCACTCGGGCGATCTGAAGATTATGACCTTCGATGTCATATTTCAGGGGCTCTGCCGAGATCACGGGCGGAACATAGGGAGTCACGCCCGGACTTGCCGCTCCTCCCGATTGAGACCCGCAATTCGGGCAGAAACGTGATGTGTCGGGGATTTGAGTACCGCAATTCGTGCAGAAGGCCATGGAACGTCACTCCATCCTACGAAAAAACGCGGACTGAAGTTCGCCGGTTAGTTGGCCTGTCTGCTCTCTTGCGCCTTCCAGCGCAGGGAAAAGGAAGGTCAGAGCGTCGCGGATCCGGAAACCCCAGGCTCTCTCATCATGACCCGCGCCCTCGTCTTCCACGAACTTAAGGTCGGCGCCCAATTCCCAACCCCGCAGAACCAACGCGTCTTTCAGATCGCGAACGTTGCGAACGCAAGAGTCCGGTTCGTCACCTTCACAGGTCCCGACGTCCAGCCAGATCTTCTGATTGAATTTGCCTTGCGCTTTCTTAATTTCCCGAAGAATGGCACGCCGCGCCCACCACACCGAAGGAGACATCGCGATTAACTTCCCGAAGATCTGCGGATAGTGCAGCCCCATATAGAGGGTGACAAGTCCGCCCAGAGACGATCCGCCAAGACCGGTATTTGCCGGATCGGCCCGGGTCCGGTAAGTGGAGTCGATGAAAGGCTTCAGTTCATCGACGACGAATTGCGCATGCCGTCTCGCCCTGCCGCCTTGGCCTCTCCGGTTGCGAACATGCGTGTATTCTTCCAGTCGCTGTTCTCCGGCGTTATAGATACCGACGATGATCAAAGGCTCGATGGCGCCGGCAGCAATCAGTTCCTCGGCGGCCTCGTCAACGCCCCACTCCTGATTCCCAAACGCTGTTGAGGCGTCAAACAGGTTCTGGCCGTCATGCAGGTACAGAACGGGGTATCGCTCGCCGGAGCTTTCCTCATATTCAGGCGGAAGGTAAATGATGAGATCGCGAGTGTCTTGAAGAGACTTCGATCGGAACTTCGGATGGAAGCGGAAGTTCCCGGTTAATGTGTGTCCCAACAGGTAACTACGACTTCTTGAAATCGAGCGCAGCCGAATTCATGCAATAGCGCAAGCCGGTCGGACGCGGGCCATCGTCGAATACATGTCCCAGGTGAGCATCACACTTCGCACACCGTACTTCCGTGCGATCCATTCCCAGGGAGCCGTCCGTGCGGCTTACCACGTTTTCCTTCGCGATCGGCTGCCAGAAACTGGGCCAGCCTGTTCCCGATTCAAACTTTGTGTCGGACAAAAACAAAGCATTCTCACAGCAGATACAGCGGTAAATTCCGTGCTCGTGGTTGTTCCAGTACTTGCCTGAGAACGGCCGTTCAGTGCCTTCATGCCGCGTCACTTCGTACTGATCGGGCGTGAGCTGCGCCTTCCACTCCGCGTCGGTCTTTCGGACCTTCTCTTCTTCCACAACTTCCCTTCGGTCACCAGAATCGCCAAACGTCACGAGTTTTACAAACGTCTTCTTGCCGGAGCCGAAGGACGGCAGTCCACCAGCCAGTGCAAATCCCAGGACTCCGAACGGGCCGGCGGCGGCGAGAAATGCTCTACGATTCATAGTTCCACCTTCTGACTTCTTTTGACGTCGCTTCTTTGTTAAAGGATGCGAACACGCCTATCTCAAATCTATAATGAAAACGCGATGCCAATCTTCGAGTACTCTTGCGACGACTGCGGTACGAACTTCGAAAAGTTAGTTCGCCGAAGCGCCGAGGCCGATGCGGTGGAATGTCCGCATTGTGGCCAGAAGCATCTCACTACCCGCTACTCCACATTTGCCGCCCGGAACGGAGGCACGAAGAGCCAGGCGCAACCGGCCGCAGATTGCGGAGCAGGCATGTGCTGCGGCGGCGGCATGTGCGGTACCAACTTCAACTAGTCGCCACCGAAGGGAGTTCAACCGCGAGTTCCCGGAGCCCCGCTCGGCATAGCGCGGGAGTAGGTTCTCCTCGAGAGCAATGTGGGAATGTCCTTTGGAGTAACATCCGGCGCTGACCTCCATCGGAGGATGAGCGCGTTTCAACGTCCGGCTATTCTGTTTCTGTCATGTGGCCACAGAGCTAGATCCAAGGGAACAGCCGGAACGAGGTCATTGCAACTCCTCTAAATGTAAGAGACTCAAATCGGTTAGGGAATGCGTACAATCCCTAGTTCCGGGGAGGACGGTCTGCGTTCGTCCAAAACCAGTCTCCCGACAATTTATTTTCAGGCAACACCCATGTAAAAGAACGCTGTGCCGTTAATTCGGCTCGTGCGTAACGAATATTAAATCTATTTCTTTGCTATTCGTTATTTGTTCGCCTATAGTGTGAAGGAGGAGACCTCCCCATGGCACTCACGCGCCGTCAGAAGGAAGTCATGGACTTCCTGTCTCAGTTCATCTCAGATCACGGTTACAGCCCTAGTTACGAAGAGATCGCATCGGGGCTAGGCTTGGCTTCGCTGGCAACGGTCCATAAACACATCCAGGCTCTTGAAAGCAAGCAGTACCTTCGCCGGAGTTACAACCATAGCCGTTCGCTCGAGATTGGAGACCGATTCTTCAGTGAAGAACGGGCGCGCCGTCCGCAGGAAACCTCACCAGCCATTCCTCTGCTTGGACGAATTGCTGCCGGTGTACCGGTAGAGGCTATCCCAAACCAGGAGACGTTGCACTTCTCCGACTTCGCCGGGCAGGAAAATACTTTTGCTCTCCAGGTCCGCGGGGAATCTATGATTGAAGATCACATCTGCAACGGCGATTTCGTACTGATTGAAAAGACCAACCAGGCTCGTAACGGCGAAATTGTGGTTGCGTTGGTGGACGGGTCGGAAGCAACTCTCAAGCGCTACTACGCCGAGCCCGACGGGCAAGTACGGCTCCAGCCCGCAAACGCGGCTATGGGCCCAATCTACGTGAAACCGGAGAATCTCCAGATTCAGGGACGAGTCCTGGCCATCATGCGCAAGTACTGATTCGGATGCTAAACTTCCTTTAGTGCAGGGCCGGAGCCAAGACGCAGGCGGGGTTAGTTTAGCGCGTCGCCTCGTTTTTTGGGATTTTCCCCGTGCTTCCTGGCCTTATGATGTCGTTGTCGCACTGATCCTGCTCTTTATTTTTGCTACTCCCCGCGAATTCTTTCGCGACCAGCCCAAAGCCTCGGGTATCGTTCTGATGACCGCTTCTCACGGCTTGAGCCGGTTCTTCATCGAAAGTGAACTGTTGTCCGGCGTAAGCGAGAACGGCCGCGCTGCCCGTACTGCCACTCTAATCCGCGAACGATTTGGTCGAAAAGTTGCAGTTCAGCGGGTTGAGCCAATCTGGGATGAAACTGAAAAAGAAGTAAAAGGTTTCATCGCGTATTCTACTCCGTAGTTTTCGCGTCTCTCAATCAAGATGGTGAAGCTCGTTCTACTCGTGCTCTGTACGATTGCGTGCACTTCTCAAGTGTTCGGCGAATCGCTCGAAAGTATTTTGACCAGGATGGACAAGTCAGCGCCCAATTTTCATGGCGCGACTGCCAATTTGGTCCTCGTCAACTACACCGCGATACTCTCGGACACTACGACGGAGCGAGGCACCCTGCAGATGCAGCGGCTTAAGCCCAACGATGTTCGCGCGATCATTGACTTCTCTGCGCTACCCGAGAATGCCAGAGTCGTCAGCTTCCAAGGCAAAAACCTGAAGATCTATTACCCGAACACGAAGGAGGTTCAGGATTACGCAGTCGGCAAGAACGCCGACGTCTTGAACCAATTCCTCCTTTTAGGCTTCGGGTCCTCGGGAAAAGACTTACAGGCAAGCTACGTCATCGCCGTGCAGGGGACGGAAACCCTCGCCGGACGGAGTACGACCAAACTTCAGCTCATTCCCAAAGATCCGGAGCTGAAGAGCAAGTTGAGTGAGGTGCAGCTTTGGATTCCCGCCGATGCGACCTATCCGGTGCAGCAGAAGTTCAGTGAATCCAAGGCGTCCGGCAACTACCGGCAGGTCACATACAGCGACGTGCAGATCAACCCGGAAATGAAAACGCCGCTCGAGTTCAAGATCCCGGCAAATACCGCCAAGAAAAAGGGCGCCAAAATGGCCTCGAACGCGGCAAAGAAGGGCGATTAGGGACAACCCTTTTGGCGGAACACAAGACGGTGAAGACGGCGGACCGTTTAGCGTTCATCGATTGGACGCGCGGTTTCGCCGCCGTCATCATGCTCCAGGGGCACACCTTTCACTCCTTCACACGGCCGGACCTGCGAGACAAGGGACCTTACACTCTTTCGCAGTTTGCCGGCGGACTACCCCGGCGATTTTCCTTCTGCTGACCGGCATCACCTTTGCGTTTCTGATGGATAGCCAGGAAAGTAAGGGTGCGTCCACGAAGGCCCGGATCGTGGCGGCGCTGAAAAGATCGCGTTATCTGTTCATTCTGGCCTTCCTGTTCCGGGTACAGCTCTACCTTTTCGGCTACCCGACCAGCCCCGCAAGCGAACTGCTCCGGGTCGACATTCTTAACTGCATGGGGATGTCGATGCTGATTTTCGCTCCAATGGCGGTCTTTACGACGCTTGATCGCGTCCGGCTCTGCACCGTTCTGGGCATGGTGATCGCTGCCCTCTCGCCAGTCGTCCGTACCATCGATTTCTCGACCGCCCCCGCGTTTCTCAGTGCTTACTTCGTTCCGAGCTATGCAGGGTTTCCGTTCTTCCCCTGGGCGGCCTTTCTGGCCTTCGGAATGGCGACCGGAAGCGTAATCCGGCTGGCAAAACCGGAGAATCTGGAGCGAGTGATGGGCTGGACCCTCGGCCTGGGTGTTGGCCTGACCGTGGCGGCATACCAGTTGGCAAATCTGCCGTATTCCGTCTACTCAAAGGTCGATTTCTGGCTGGACAGTCCGGCGTTGACCACCTTCAAACTTGGGGTGGTGCTCTGCATCCTTTCCGTTGCTTATCTGTGGATGAGAACGGGCGTTGTCCGGTGGAGTTTGTGCCGCCAGTTGGGCTTAACGTCCCTGCTGGTTTACTGGGTACACATCGAACTCGTCTATGGGCGTTGGTTCGGCCTCCTCAAAGAAAAACTGGACGTTTCTCAGGTTGTGACATTCACAATTGTGCTCATCGGTCTCATGGTGCTGTTGTCCGTTCTGCGCACAAAGCGCCGTGTTTGGCCCTTCCGCCTTCGCGCCCCCAGTCCCGTTCAGGCAGGGAGTCCGACCGGCGGGTAACCCGTTTTTTCGCAGAAAAGTGTCTCGGATAAACTTTAGTCAGAAATTATGCGAGTGTTGGTCGTTGAAGATGAAAAGCGGATCGCAGATTTCCTCTCGCGAGGTTTGCAAAGCGCAGGGTACGCCGTCGATGTGGTTCACTTGGGCGGCGATGCCATTGAGAGAGTCCACACCACCGAATACGATCTGGTTGTCCTTGATCTAGGCCTGCCGGACCTGGACGGCCTGCAGGTCCTGCAGAAGATAAAGAATCGTAAGACCATTCCCCCGGTTCTTATCTTGAGCGCGCGCGATTCCGTTGATGATCGCGTAAAGGGACTGGAGCAGGGTGCGGACGACTACCTGGTAAAGCCGTTTGCGTTTGTCGAACTGCTGGCCAGGGCTCGTGTCCTTCTCCGGCGTGGTCAACCGACGCCCGAGCGCCTCCAGGTAGGCGACTTGACGCTCGATTGCATTCGCCGAAAGGTCACGCGGAATAACGACAGCATCGAACTCGCTCCCAAGGAGTTCAGCATTCTCGAATATATGATGCGGAACCGGGGGCGCCCACTCAGCCGGACCATGATCGTCGAGCACGTTTGGGATATGGACTACGACGGGCTCACGAACATCGTCGACGTCTACATCCGGCACCTGCGCAGCAAAATCGACGACAAGTTCACGACCAAGATGATCCACACCGTGCGCGGCATCGGCTACATGCTGGACCTGCCGGAGCCCGCCGCAACGACAACGGCCATGGACAACGTCGTTTTCTAAGCAGAGGGAGAAATGCAGTCCAAGTGGCTTTCGAGAACCGCTTTTTTCCGGACGCTTCGATTCCAGCTTGCGAGCACTTTTCTCCTTCTCTTAGCGACTGTTTTGACCATTGTGGGTCTGGGCGGAACCCGAATCCTGAGCGGAATTCTGGAGAACCAAAGCAGAGACCAGTTAAAGGAACAGCTTGGGTCGCTAAAGGGCTGGATCTACTTTCACGATGACGGCCAGCCTTACTGGGACGTAAACCGGGCCGATCCGGAGGAAGAGGCGGAAGTGGCACGCCTCCAGGCCGTGTTCGTGGTTGCCGATGACAAGGGCCGAATCAACAAAAGCTCCGACCCCTCACTCAAACCGTTGGTGGACCGCAAAGTAATCCTCTCCGAATTAGCGCAGATGGCGCTGACCCACGAACCGGTCACGAAAACCATCACCGATTCGGATGGCATCAGCTACCAGGTAATCAGCAGTACCATGACGGATCCAAAAAATCAGCACAAATGGTACGTGGCTGAGGGCCGGGCTGTAACGGAAGATCAGCAAGTTCTTCGGAAATTTAGGAAAACCTTCTTGATCTTCCTGCCGCTAGCTCTGCTTTTCTGTACCCTGATCAGTTGGTTTTCGGCGGGGGCCGCGCTGCGCGCTCTGCAGTCGGTCGAAAGCGCGGCCGGAGAGATCACCGGGTCCAACTTAGGCTTACAGATTCCAAAACGCGGCGTAGACGATGAACTGGACCGCCTGATCGAGTCTTTCAACGAAATGAGCCGGCGCCTGAAAGCCTCATTCGATCAGATGCGCCAGTTCTCGACCGACGTTTCTCACGAACTGAGAACTCCTCTGACCGCGATCCAGGGACAGCTTGAGGTTGCTCTTTTCACCGCGAAGAGCAAGGAACAGCTTCAGGAAGCCATCGAAAATGCCCTGCAGGATGTCGAGCGGTTGTCGAATCTGGTCCGGGCCCTCCTGCTGCTCTCGCAATCGGAGTCCGGCCAGGTTCCTATGAACCGCTCGCCGCAGGACCTCAGCGATCTTGTCAGGGACCTGGTCGAGCAGTTCCAGATTCCTGCCGAAGCGAGCAACATCCGCTTAACTCAGGTGGAAAAAGGCCCTGTATTTTGCGAAGTCGATCGTACCCAGATGGAGCGTGTCGTTACGAATCTACTCTCGAACGCGATCAAATATACGCCGGTCGGGGGCTGGGTGCGAGCTTACGCCGAGCAGGCGGGGTCCTACGCCAGGCTCGTCGTCGAGGATTCCGGGGTTGGCATTCCGCCCGATCATCTGCCTCACATCTTCGATCGCTTCTATCGCGTCCCCGATCCGAATCCGGAGAAGGGGCTGGGCCTGGGGCTAAGTTTCGTTTCCGCCATCGTCAAGGCACACGGAGGGGAGATCCGGGTAAATAGCCGTCTGGGTCAGGGGTCCAGGTTTGAGGTCACTTTACCAGCGGGAACGGCAAAGGAACTGCCGGAGCCGGTGACGATTTCCGCCGAGACCTAGAGCGATTCGTTCAGTACTTTTGCCAGCCTCAGACCCGCTTTCGCCAGTTGATCCCGGACAAGGGGTTTCATGTCGTCCACGTAGAGCGAATCGATCTGAGCCTTGAAGCTGGTGATCTCGGCAGGCGCTTCGGCGCAGCCGTTCGGAAACAGCGCCGGCTCGGTAGGAATGTGCAGTTTCTCGTAAATGACCTTCCGGGCAAGTTCGTGTGACTCCCAAGTCCAGTCTTCTACCGATCCGGACGACAGATTTTTTCGTTCCGATTCGCTGAGCGCAGCGATGTAGCTGTCGATCCGGGAAGCCAAGACCTGATCGCTCGCGTCGAGAGCGTTGACAATGCCCCCGTCCCAAAGTCCGTGAATGCTTTTCGCCTCATTGATGGGAGGATCGATTCGCTCGCAGTTGCCGCCCAGGTCGGCGTCCGAAATCGCGTGCAGAGGTTGATGAACATCCCCTATGAAATGGACCAGAAACCGGAGCGCGTCGGATTCGCTCCACCGGCCATCGGCTTTTTGCGCGGCAAGCTGCGCCGTGAAGAGCCGGATCCGCGCCAGAACACAGTTGTCATCTTTACAGCGTTTCCCCATGTCCGAACGCGAATCCTGCAGGGTCACATCGATGAAATGCCAGTCATCGGTGTGAGTTTCCTTCTTGATCTCGTCAGCCCAAGTCGAGCCGGCGGCGAGAGCGTCCGCAATCGCGTCCAGGTTATCGGGAACGTTCAGGATCCGGGCGATCCGGATACGGGCGGCAGGGGTCAGGTGAGCTGCTGCAATCCGAGCCACCGTCCGGTGGCCGGTCTCCCACCAGCCGAAAGCAGGATAAGTACAGAAAATGCAAGCAGTTGCGAGGAGGCGCCTGAGCGTACGACACATCATTGCCGGGACCAGTTCCACTGTAGCGCAACGGGTCCGACGGGCGGCCAGATAAATATGAGTCAAACTTGCTAAGATAATTGCATTCCGTTTTACTAAGGTCTATACTGAATTCAGGATCGAAGATCTATGGATTTTAATCGGCTTACAGAGAAGTCACAGGAAGCCATTCGCGAGGCCCAAAGCCTCGCTATTAGTTACGGAAATCAACAGGTGGATGTGGAGCACCTGCTCCTTGCCATGCTCCAGCAAGAGGGCGGGCTTGCGCCTTCCATCCTCATGCGTGCCGACGTGCCCGTTGAGAGTTTGCACCGGCGCCTGAAGCAGGACCTCGAGAAACTCCCGAAAGTGAGCGGCGGCGGGACCCGCCCCGACCAGGTTTATGTCACAAACCGTCTCTCCCGGTTGCTGACCGTTGCTGAAGAGCAAGCCAAGCGCCTGAAGGACGAGTACGTCTCGATTGAACACCTGTTGCTTGCAACAGCGGAAGACTCCGGCACGGCTGGGAACCTGTTGAAGGAATTCGGGTTGACCCGCGATCGCCTGATGAAAGCGCTTGTCGACGTCAGAGGGAATCAGCGTGTGACGACGCAGAATCCCGAAACCACCTACGAAGCGCTCGAAAAATACGGTCGCGACCTGACGATTGCGGCATCGAAAGGCAAGCTCGATCCGGTGATCGGGCGCGACGAGGAGATCCGGCGCGTAATTCAGGTTCTTTCGCGCAGAACCAAAAACAATCCCGTTTTGATTGGCGAGCCGGGCGTCGGAAAGACGGCCATCGTCGAAGGGCTGGCACAGCGGATCGTCCGAGGCGACGTTCCCGAGGGACTGAAAGACAAGCAGGTCGTGTCGCTCGATATGGGCGCGCTGATCGCCGGTGCGAAGTTCCGGGGCGAGTTCGAGGAGCGGCTGAAAGCGGTTCTGAAAGAGGTTCAATCTTCCGAAGGCCGGATCATCCTTTTCATTGACGAGCTGCACACGGTGGTTGGGGCGGGCAAAGCCGAAGGCGCGATGGACGCCGGCAACCTGCTGAAACCAATGCTCGCGCGCGGCGAACTGCATTGCATCGGGGCCACCACCCTGGATGAATACCGCAAGTACATCGAGAAGGATGCGGCGCTGGAACGGCGCTTCCAGACGGTATTTGTGGATCAGCCGAGCGTGGAAGACACGATCTCGATTCTGCGCGGTTTGCGCGAACGCTACGAGCTTCACCACGGCATTCGAATTAAGGACACAGGCCTGGTAGCGGCGGCCGTTTTGTCCAACCGCTACATCACGGACCGGTTCTTACCCGATAAGGCGATCGATCTTGTCGACGAAGCAGCGGCAAAGCTGCGGACTGAAATCGATTCCATGCCGGCCGAACTGGACGAGATCCTCCGGCGCACGATGCAGCTCGAAATCGAGCGCGAGGCGTTGAAAAAGGAGACCGATTCTGTCTCGAAAGAGCGGCTGAACCGCATCGAGCGTGAGCTGGCCGAGCTGAAGACGCAATCGACGGCTCTCCAGGCGCAATGGCAAACCGAGAAAGAAGCAGTGCAGCGAGTGCGGGCTCTCCGGGAGCAGATTGACGCTGTAAAGGTGGAGATTGGCCAAGCGGAACGCGCCTATGACCTGAATAAAGCTGCCGAATTGAAGTACGGGCGTCTGACTACGCTCGAAAAGCAGTTTGTGGCGGAGCAGGAACGAGTTTCCGGCAACGCGGGCGGCACCCGGCTACTCAAAGAGGAAGTAGACGAGGAGGATATCGCCGAGGTTGTCAGCCGCTGGACAGGTGTTCCGGTTTCGAAGCTGCTCGAAGGCGAGATGAAGAAGCTCCTCGCTCTGGAAGATGAGCTGCACAAACGCGTAATCGGTCAGGAAGAAGCGGTTTTGGCAGTCGCCGAGGCGGTTTTGCGTGCCAGATCGGGTCTGAAAGATCCGAAGCGGCCGATTGGCAGCTTCCTGTTCTTAGGCCCGACCGGTGTCGGGAAGACCGAACTGGCGCGGGCTCTGGCAGAGTTCATGTTCGACGACGAACGGGCGATGATCCGGATCGACATGTCGGAATACCAGGAGAAGCACTCCGTGTCGCGGCTGATTGGCGCGCCTCCCGGATACGTGGGCTACGACGAGGGTGGACAGCTCACGGAAGCGGTCCGCAGGCGTCCCTATTCGGTGGTGCTCTTCGACGAAATCGAAAAAGCGCACCGCGACGTGTTCAATGCATTGCTGCAACTGCTGGACGACGGACGACTTACGGACGGGCAGGGAAGAACTGTCGATTTCAAGAACGTAATCGTGATCATGACGTCTAACATTGGCAGTCATCGGATCCTCGAATATCGAGGGAGCCTTCGACGGCGAAGAATACCGGCGAATGAAGGATTCGGTACTGAGCGAGCTCCGGAGCGACTTCCGTCCGGAGTTTCTGAACCGGTTGGATGAAATTATCGTGTTCCACGCGTTGTCTGAAGAGCACCTGAAGGAGATCGTCGAAATCCAGTTGGCAGGGCTGCGGGCGCGACTGGAAGAGAAACATATTCAGTTACGGCTGACGGACGAGGCAAGGACACGTCTAGTAAGAAACGGCTACGATCCGACGTACGGGGCGCGGCCGCTGAAACGGGCGATTCAAAGAGAGATCGAAACGCCATTGGCAAAAAGAATCGTTGGTGGCGAAATTAGGGACGGGCAGACACTGCTTCTCGATGTAGCTCCGGACGGTCCCGGGTTTGTTTTCACCCCGCAAGTGGGTGAAGAAACCCCGGTCGGGGCTCATGCAAGCCGAGTGTAAATCGAAATGCAGATTCGTGCGTCCAATGTAGTGGGTCAAGCGGCCGTTACATCGAACGGAAGCTAAGAGAAAGGATTTTTAGAGAAATGGCAAACGTAGTTCAATTTCGCCGCTCGACAGCAGTCTTAACGCTGGTAGCGGCATCCATCGGCGGCGGCCTCATAGCGGCTCTCGCGGTGGCGACTCACGGGAATGCTCCGGTTGCGGTGACGGCCCGTGCGGATACGAGTGCGAGCGCTCAGCGCCTGAACACGCTCTCGAATTCGTTCGCGGACATGATCGAGAAAGCGTCTCCCGCTGTCGTCAAGATCAGTTCCACGCGCGTCATCAAGGCGTCGGAGCAGCAGGGGGGTAACGGTAACAATCCGATGATGTCGGATCCGTTCTTCCGGCAGTTCTTTGGCGGCCAGGGAAACAGCCGGCCTCGCGACCGGCGCGAAGGCGGTCTGGGATCGGGCGTCATTATTTCGAATGACGGCTACATTCTTACCAACAACCACGTCATCGATAAAGCGACGACGCTGAAGGTCGAACTATCAGACGGCCGGGATTTTACCGGCAAGCTGATCGGTGCTGATCCTCAAACGGACGTAGCAGTCGTCAAGATCAGTGCTTCCGAGTCTGCCGACTCTCGGGTATGCAAACTCCGAGGCGGCCCGGGTAGGCGATCTTTGCTTCGCGATCGGCAACCCGTTCGGCCAGGATCACACAGTAACGATGGGCATCATCAGCGCGAAGGGACGGTCCCTCGAGCGCAACACGTACATCCAGAACTTCATTCAGACGGACGCCGCGATCAATCCCGGCAACTCCGGTGGCGCTCTTATCAACGCCAAAGGCGAGCTGATCGGAATGAATACGGCTATCCTGTCCGGGAACTCCGGTCTTGGCGGGGAAGGCGGCAATATTGGAATCGGCTTCGCCGTGCCTTCAAACCTCGCGAAGCAGGTGGCTGACCAGTTGATTAAGGGCGGCAAGGTGACTCGCGGCTACATGGGTGTGAGGCTGCAAAGCCTGAATGCCGATATGGCGCAGGCGATGAACCTGAAGGATTCGAAGGGCGCAGTGGTTGCAAGTCTGACCCCCGGCGATCCCGGCGCAAAGGCTGGATTGCAGCAGGGCGACGTGATCACGGCAATCGATGGCAAGAAGGTGGAAGGCAGCGACGATTTAACGATGAACGTTATCTCTCACGCGCCGGGCACCTCGGTTACTCTCGACGTCATGCGTGACGGAGCGGCGAGGAAGGTGACTGTCACTCTTGGCCAGCGTCCATCCGGTACGGATTGGGACGATGACAACAAAAAGGGCGGCGACAACGACAAGAATGGCGACTCCGATAATGGCAATCCCGGCAATGTTTCCGTTCGGGGTGTCACGGTAGAAACGCTTAGCGCTGAGAATGCCGAGCAGGTTGGCGTGACCGCCGGAACAAAGGGCGTCGTGGTAACGGACGTTGACCAGAGCAGCCCGGCAGCGGAGACTCTGGGCCGCGGAATGGTAATCACGGCTGTCGATCGCAAGCCCGTAACCAGCGCGCAGGAGTTTCGGCGCCTGGTGTCGCAGGCCCAAGGCAAGCCGGTGCTTCTGACCTATAACGTCAGCGGCCAGACCGGTTTCACTGTCCTGAAGAGCAAGTAAACAAAACTGGCTCCTCCTTTGCCCGGATTCAATCGTGAGATTGAGTCCGGGCTTTCTTTTTTATAGAGTCACAGGGACGCTCTCGACAAAGGCGTTGATAAGATTCCACGTAGAGAAACTCTCTGGGAGCGCCGCTTCCAGACTCCCCCAGAATGCCAACTTCTTCGATCGATCTGACCAACTGCGATCGGGAGCCCATTCACATACCGGGTGCAATTCAGCCGCATGGCGTTCTTCTGGTGTTGGAAGAACCAGAGCTCGTGATTGTTCAAGCGAGTGAAAATGCGCGAATGCATTTGGTTTTAGGCAACAAGCCGGTATTGGGCTCACGCCTTCGGGACGTAATAGGAGAAGATGCCACAAATACTCTGGCTACTCTGCTCCCTGCGCGGACGTTAGATCGACGTCCTCATTACCTGCCGCAAGTCCGCATCTCGGGCTCCGATCACTGGTCGGCGGCGATCCATCGACGGGACGATGTTCTGCTGCTTGAATTAGAACCTGATCCGGACGGGACTTCAGCGTCTTCCAGTAGCCAGGACATAGTTCGGAAAGCCGTGGCCGATCTTGATTCCTGGGAGTCTCTCGGCTCATTTTGCCAAGGGGCAGCAGATTCTTTCCGGCTGCTCACGCAGTGTGACCGCGTCATGATCTACCGGTTTCTTGAGGACGAGACCGGCGTCGTCATCGCCGAGGCACTTGCTCCGGGCCTCGATCCGTATCTGGGGCTGCGCTATCCCGCGTCCGATATTCCCGCCCAGGCTCGCGAACTCTATCGCTCCAATCCGTTCCGTGCCACTGCCGACGTGCATGCTGCTCCGGTTCGTCTGGAACCGGCGCTGAACCCCAGAACCAACCGGCCTTTAGATCTAAGCCTGTGCGCGCTCCGGGCGACATCGCCGATCCACCTCGAGTACCTGCGCAACATGGGTGTCGCGGCTTCTCTGTCTTTCTCGATCCTCGATCAGGGGCGCCTTTGGGGACTTGTGGCTTGCCACCACGGTTCTCCGAAGATCCTTACGCGCCAGACCCGTATCGCCGGCGAAATACTGGTTCGCTTTGTGGGGTTGCAGGTTGGAATGAAGGAAGAGGCGGAAAGCAAGCAGTACGCCGAAACATTGGCAAACGTCCGGTCTGAACTGCGGTCGCGGCTTTCTCAATCGGGCGACTATTCGACGGCACTGATGGGCGGCGAACCGAACTTGCTGAGCGGTATTGAGGCGGAAGGCGTTGCGCTATGTACCGCCAGCCGGACCGAGCTGCACGGCCGAACTCCCTCCCATGAACAGGTGGAAGATCTTTGCCGCTGGATCGGAAAACAGCCTTGGCGGCCAGTCTGGTCGACTCATTGCCTATGTCGCGAATATCCGGGGGCAGAGGCGATCGCCGACCGTGCCGCGGGCATTTTTGCCCTGCGAGTAGCGCAGAGTAGTCCGGAAACGGTCATCTGGTTCCGGCCTGAAGTCCGCCAAACGGTGAATTGGGCCGGTAATCCTGTCAAGCCGGCCGAGATCTCGTCCGAGACCGGAAAAGTAACGCTGCACCCACGCCGGTCGTTCGCGCTCTGGCAGGAACAGGTCGTCGGTCAGTCGGCTCGCTGGAAACCGATCGAGTTCGACCATGTTCTCGCCCTCCGCGAAGATATGTCGCAAGCCTTGCTGAAGCACCGGGCCGCCGAGGTGTCACGTTTGAATGCTGCTCTGGTCCGTAGCAACGAGGAGCTGGAGCATTTCGCCGCCACGGCCGGTCACGACCTGCAGGAGCCGCTCAGGACCATTACCGTGTATACGGAATTAGTCTTCCGTCAGAAGCAGGCAGAACTCGATCCCGATTCCGCCGAGATGGTTCAGTACATCATAGACGCGACAAAGCGCATGAGCGCTCTCATCCGCTCTCTGCTCGACTTTGCCCGAACCGGACGGCGGGAAAAGCCGGCGGAGATTGTCGCGATGAATGAAGCAGTGAACATGGCTCTTTCCAACATTCGCAGCACTGCCGTTGAGCGGAACGCAGACATCCGGTGCGGTGCGCTGCCCGAGGTTCGCGCCCATCTCGACCAGTTGGTACGTGTGTTCCAGAACCTTATCTCGAACGCGCTGAAGTATTGTCCGGCGGATCGTACGCCGGTGGTCGAAATCGCGGCTGAAAAGCGGGGGAGAGAGTGGGTGATCTCGGTCCGGGATAACGGTGCCGGATTTGAAGCGTCACAGGCGGAAGCAATCTTCCAATCGTTTTATCGTCTGCACAGCAATTCAGAGTCCGGATCCGGGCTTGGGCTGGCAATCTGCCGCAAGATCGTCGGCAGTTTCGGCGGACGGATCTGGGCGCAATCGGAGCCCGGTCAGGGTGCAGTATTCTGCTGGACCATGCCGGTGTTGTAGGCCGTCACCGGGCATTTCTGTCCCAACCAGCTCTCGAGAATTTGAAAGGTCTCGATGGCTGAGTCCACGATGGACGAATCCGTCTCGGGTGCGGAATAGCACGCCAGCCGCTCGCAAAATGTCCGCCAGCGCTGCCCGACGGCCTCGCCGTAACTGGAGAAGAAAGAGCAGCCTTTAGCGGGCGAAAGGCCAAACTGATCACGGAAGTGCCGGCTCAGGATCTGGCCGCCTAAGTTGAGCCTTCCAAGACATACAGCGAACCAAGAACGCCGGGAACTGAACTGGTGTCCGGAAGAGCGGGGCACGCGGGAATCCTGCTGAGATCAGTTCGAAGGAATTGAAGATCCCGCTCCAGCATGGGAACCTTGCGGCGCTCCTGCGTAAACCGCGGAAGCAGTTCATCAATCCGTGCCTGGACTTTTTCCTCCCAGGGTCTATAAAAGCCATAAAAACCCTCGAGAATAGCTTGGTATTCATCGAGGGTCATTTCCGGACGTAACAGGTTCAGGCCAGTCTCAAGGGTTTGATGTAGGCTTGCCGTTTCGCGCCTGAGGCGATCCAGCAACGGGTGTCTCATAAAATTCTGGATATAGTTTATCGATTTAGAGGCTTGGACCCAGCGCTGGTTACGCTTGAAATCCGTTCGGATCTCAAGCGTGAACTCAGCCCGCAAACTCTAATTCTCCCCACCGATCATGATGCTTTGAGAGGTGGCCAAGCTGCTCGCTCCCCAAAGTGCTTTGTTCGTCCAGACTGCGTTCGCACCCCAGAGGGCTTTATTGGCATTCGGAGAGGCCGCACCCCAAACCGAACTGGCGCCCCACATCGCTTTATTGCTGTCCACAATCGAGCTGCCCCAGACTCCGCTCGCGCCCCACATCGCCTTATTGGATGCGAGTGTACTGGCGCCCCACATCGCTTTGTCGGAGAAGACCGAGCTGGGGTCGAAGGAGAGCGAAACGCTGCCGCTCTTGTTGTCGTAAACCGCAGTTGGGGAAATTGCAGTTAAGCCCGTCGGTACTTGCTTCACTCCGTTGAGTGCGGCCGCGAGGTCCAGGTAGCCCGCACCGACACTGAACACGTCGTAGTAGCTTGTGAAGGTCTGTCCTGTGGTCGGGTCGGTCACGGTGCTCACGGTCGGGAAGGTCTTCGAAGCTGTCCGCATCAGGAGCATTTTCACTTGATCCGGCGTGAGCGAGGGAGCAGCCTGGATCAGATCCGCGGCCGCGCCGCTTACTACCGCTGCCGCCATGCTGGTTCCGTTCAAGATGAAGTATTTATTAGAGTAGCCGCCCCCCACTTTCACTCCCGGTGGCTGTTTGTTCGACGAGGAGTCGTAGGCTGGCTGGACAGGAATGTTAGCCAACGGGGGAGCAGGACTCTGGTATTTGTTCATTGCTGCGAGGTTTTGCGGATCACCGAGCGCCAGCGTTCCATTCGGCGCAAGCAAGGAGATGATCTGATTGCCGGGAGCTACGAGGTCGGGCTTAGCAATATGGTCGATCGAGGTAGGCCCTTTAGAGCTGTAGCTGGCCAGAAGATCGTCAGAACGCGTGGCGGTTCCCATGTCCCGCATCGCGCCCACCGTCAGGACGTAGGGATCGTTTCCTGGAGCTTCGACCGTGCCGTATCCGTCGTTGCCGTACGTGTTGTCGCGGCCGTTATTCCCTGCCGACACAACTACAACGATACCGGCATTCCAAGCTGCTTCCACTGCCTGGCAGAGCGGGTCTTGCTGGTAGCTCTCGAATACCGGACGACCCAGGGAGAGGTTCATAACCCGGATGTTGTACGTACCTTTTAGCGTAATTGCACGATTGATCGCCGCGATCACGTAGCTGTCCGACCCTTCGCCGTTGGCATCCAGCACCTTCAGGTTGATCAGATTGACGCCAGGCGCCACACCCGCAATAACCTGGGTACAACTTGAGCAATTTGAGGTTTTGCCATTCGAAGCAATGATGCCGGCGATATGCTGACCGTGACCATACCAATCCAGTCCGTAGCTGGCTGGCTTGGCCCCGAGTTTTCCATCGGGTTGAACGGGAATCGTCACCGTGAAGTCCTCGGTGTAAACCGGAGCATTCGTATACACGCCTAAGTTGTCGTCCTGGTTGATACCGCTGTCAAGTACAGCGACTCCGACGCCTTTGCCGTTGTACCCGGCATTCCAGACTGCAGGGGCATTGATGGTGGAGGGCATCACGCCAGGTGCGACAACGGCGGATTTCTTGTGCAGCTTGCGGTCAACCGAAACGAACTTCACATCTTCATCGTCGTCGAGAGCCTCGAGTGCTGACGAAGGCACCAGGTAAACGCCCGAGTGGACGGCGGGGAACTCCGATACAACCGTTCCACCGAGTCCAACGATTTTGGCGGCAGTATCGGAAGTAACGCCGGCATTCCACTGCACAATGGCCTGAACAAGGCCGTTTACGTTCCCGCTTTTCAACTCAGCGGACAGTTTCTTTTTCCCGGGACCGGCCGAGCAGATGATTGCCGTGGCAATGAAAAGAGCTGCTAGTTTTCTCATCCTTACTCTCACTTCTCCTAAACTTCGGCAGCATCCGTAGTAGCCAAGGGCCGCCGAGTACATGGGAGTTATCGGACTCGAATCGCGGGGCCATTACCCTTGCACCCAAATAAATTTGCGGCTAAGAGAGTTCAGTACGAAAGTTTTTGCCGGGGACGCAGCATCCAACGGGAAGGTGCGCCTCACTATTCCTTCATTCGTTTTGCTGGTCTCCGTTTCCGCAGGTCTAATCTCCTGCGCAGGGCAGGAGGTGCGCGGGGTCGCAGACAGCAGGAGCGACTATAAGCGATTCATTCCAATGAAAGCCGATCCTGCGCGCGACGGATTGAAGGCCGTGAAGCCGTATTTCCGGGCTTCGGACCGGGCCGGAGTGCTTAGAGCAATCGAGCGCGCCTGCGACGGGCGGCGACGGGGCAGTTCGGTCTACGACCAGAGGACCGGGGCAGGATATTACGTGAACTGCAATCCCCGCAACCGGCAGCTCCTAAACGGCTACGTGTCCACGAGTCCAGCCGTCCAGCCTCATTCCCGTTAAGGTGGGCGGCTAGTCGGCGTATATGGGCTAGACTACAGTGCCTTGAGTCCCTCCGGCGCAGATAATTGTAGCTTGGACCTGCATCCTGACATCCAACCGTTAGAAGTCAGGAAAATGACTAACGTTAACCAAGAAACTTCCATTCTTCCGGTTCTACCGCTGAAGAACACAATCCTCTTTCCGGGGTTGTTGCTACCGCTGTCAGTCGGGCGTGAAAGCTCGGTCAAGGCGGTAGAGGCAGCGCTGAAAACGGAGGCGAAGGAGATTCTGCTCGTCGGGCAGCGCGATCCGCAGTTAGAATCCCCGGAACAAGACGATCTCTATACGATCGGAACCAAAGCAGTTATCCGAAAGCAATCGCGTCCGGGCGAAGGCATCCTCGAGATTCTGGTCCTGGGCGTCGAGCGAGCGGTACTCGTGAAGCTCGAGTCGACAGCCCCATATCTCTCGGCTAAGTATCGCGCTCTCGAAACCCCACAAGACGGCGGTTCGGAGTTGGAGGCGCTTTCGGGCGCCCTGCTCGAGTTGTCCGCCAAGGCGATCTCGCTCGCACAGCCCCAATCGGCTTCCGAGCTGACGCGTATGCTCGCGGCCAATAGCGACCCGCTGCAACTTGCTTACCTTCTGGCGAGTATCTTCAGCCTGGACATGGCGCGTGAGCAGAAGCTGCTGGAAGCGGAGACCCGGGTGGATGCGCTTCGGCTGATTCACTCCTACCTGTCGCACGAGCTGCAGGTTCTGGAACTCCGGCAGAAGATCGCGTCTACGGCTCGCGACGAAATGTCGAAGGAGCAACGCGAATACCATCTGCGCCAGCAGTTGCGCGCCATCCAGCAGGAACTCGGCGAGAAAGATGCGGACAAGGCTGAAATCGAGCTGATTCGCGAACGCTACTCGAAATTGAGCCTGCCCGAAGAGGCAAAAAAAGAATTTGAACGTGAACTCGGACGCCTGGAGCGGCTTCCCGCAGGCGCACCCGACTTCCACGTCACACGAACCTATCTCGAATTCGTTCTGGACCTTCCCTGGAACAGCCAAACGGAAGACAATCTGGATCTCGGCAACGCTCGTAAGGTTCTTGATGATGACCACTTCGGTCTGAAAGAAATCAAAGAGCGTATCCTCGAACACCTGAGTGTTCTGAAGAGGAACCCCGACGCCAAGGCTCCGATTCTGTGCCTTGTCGGGCCTCCGGGAGTCGGTAAAACCTCGCTCGGCCAGTCCGTGGCGCGGGCGCTTGGACGGAAGTTCGAGCGTTTCAGCCTGGGTGGTCTGCACGACGAAGCGGAACTGCGCGGTCACAGGCGTACGTATATCGGCGCAATGGCCGGACGGCTTCTGCAGGCGATGCGGAGAGCCGGTGCGTCGAACCCGGTGCTGTTGCTGGACGAGATCGACAAGCTCGGCCGGGACTTCCGTGGCGACCCGTCTGCCGCTCTATTAGAGGTGCTCGATCCTGAGCAGAACAAGACCTTCCGGGACAACTACCTGGATATGGCTTTCGACTTGTCGAAGGTTCTGTTCATCACGACTGCCAACTCGCTCGATACCATTCCGCAGCCGCTGCTCGATCGTATGGAAATCCTCCGGCTCTCGGGCTATAGCGAGGAAGAGAAGGGTCAGATTGCACGTCGTTATCTGATTCCGAAACAGATGAAAGCGACAGGTCTGACGGATGAACAGATTGAGTTCACCGACGACGGCCTGAAGGCAATCATCAGCGGTTACACGCGAGAGGCCGGCTTACGGCGCCTTGGAACGCGCCATTGCACGAGTCACTCGTAAAGTGACGCTCCAGATCGCAGAAGGCCAGGCGGAACGCGTCACGATTGTTCCCGATGCTTTGGGCGATCTGCTGGGACCGGAGATCTTCCTGCCCGAGCAGATGAGGAAGACCGTTCCTCCGGGTGTTGTGACGGGGTTGGCCTGGACCGAAAGCGGCGGCGATGTTCTCTATATCGAGAGCGCGCTGCTTCCTGAAGGTAAGGGCCTGACGATGACCGGGCAACTCGGCGAGGTCATGCAGGAATCGGCAAAGATCGCACAGAGTTATATCTGGGCGCATGCGGCCGATCTCGGAGTTGATCCGGAAAAGATCAAAACCAACGGCGTTCACGTTCACGTGCCCGCGGGCGCAATCCCCAAGGATGGTCCTTCGGCTGGCGTGACGATGACCTCGGCGATGGCGTCGCTCTATACCGGACTTCCGGCTCGCAGCGACATCGCCATGACGGGCGAGGTGACGCTGGCAGGCCTAGTCCTGCCGATCGGCGGAATCAAAGAGAAGGTGCTCGCCGCAAGGAGAGCCGGAATCCGTCGGGTGGTCCTTCCGCAAGCCAACAAAAAGGACCTGCGCGAACTCCCGGATCACGTGCGGCAGGAGATGCAGTTCCACTTCGTGGATCGGGTGGAGGAAGTGCTTTCACTCGTTATCCCGAACATCAATGTTCGGTCTCTGGCACTAGCCAGCTAACCTAATCTTCCGTTTGTCATTGAGGCGGCAAGCCCGGACGGTCTCTCGAAGGCCGTCCAGGTGAGCCGCCTTTTTTTTGGTTTCGCGAGGTCTGTACAAAAATGTACAATATTGTACATGGCGCTTCATATCAATGATCCTGAAGTCACCGACCTGATGAATCGATATGTGAAGGCGACGGGAATGTCGAAGACGGAGGCCATGCGCAGACTGCTGCGGGAAGCGGTGCAGCAGGAGGAGCGGGCTTATAAGAACGAAAACCTTGAGGCGGTAGCTCGCCGCATCATGGAAAAGAACAGGAAGCTAAATCTCCCTCCGATCACTAAGGAGGAAGCAGACGCGATCTTTGAATGATTGTTGTTGATACTTCGGCTTTGTTTGCGGTTCTCCAATCTGAGCCGGAAGGCGAGAGATTCCTGGACGTGCTCGTACACAACCGCATCCGCTTGCCGGCGAGCGTTCTGGTGGAATCAAACATTACGGCTCTCGGCCGGTCACTCTCCAAGGACTTGGGAGAGTTGATAGACAGTTTCGACGCTCAAGTTGTAGCACTCGACGCTGAGATTGCCTACCGGGCAGTCGATGCATTTCGCCGCTTCGGAAAGGGGCGGCACAAAGCCGGTCTTAACTTTGGAGACTGCCTGGTGTACGCAACCGCCAAACATTTGGGATTGCCCCTTCTTTACAAGGGCCAAGATTTTCTTCACACGGATATAGAGTCTGCGTTGCCTGCGCGCCAGTAACCGCGTCGCGCCTACTCCAGGCGATAGTTCGGCGCTTCTTTCGTGATGATGACGTCATGAACGTGGCTCTCGCGCAGACCTGCGACCGTGACTCGCAGGAACTTGGCGCGTTCCTGCAGTTCGCCTATGGTCGCGCAGCCGCAATAGCCCATGCCGGAACGAAGACCGCCCACTAGCTGATACACGAGCTCGGCGAGAGGACCCTTGTAGGGCACCCGGCCCTCGATACCTTCCGGAACAAGCTTTCCATTCGCGGTTTGCCCATACCGGTCGGAATTGCCGGGCATAGCGCCCATCGAGCCCATGCCCCGATAACTCTTGAAGGTGCGCCCCTGGTAAAGGATGGTTTCTCCCGGGCTCTCGTCCGTGCCCGCCAACAAACTGCCGATCATGACGGAATCAGCACCGGCTGCAATCGCCTTTGTGATATCGCCCGAGTACTTGATACCGCCGTCGGAAATCAACGGAACTCCGGCTTCGCGCGTCGCTTTCGAGCACTCCGCGATGGCCGTGATTTGCGGTACACCTGCTCCGCTCACCACTCTTGTTGTGCAGATCGATCCTGGTCCGATGCCGACCTTGACACCGTCCGCACCCAGCCTGATGAGGTCGCGAGCGCCTTCGTACGACCCTACGTTGCCCGCAAGGAGCTGCACTTCCGGGAAGCGGCTTTTCACGGCCTTAATGGCGTCCATCACCCGCTGGCTGTGTCCGTGCGCCGAGTCGATTGCGATGGCGTCAACCTTCATGCGCACGAGCTCTTGCGCGCGTTCGAGAAAGTCGCCGCTCGACCCGATCGCCGCCGCAACTCGCAACCGCCCCTGCAGGTCCTTCGCGGCATTCGGGTACTTTAACTTTTTCTGAATGTCTTTTACTGTGATCAGACCCTTCAGCACGAAGTGCTCGTCCACGACGAGCAGCTTCTCAACCCTATGCTTATGCAGGATTTTCTGCGCTTCTTCAAGGGTTGTGCCGACGGGAACAGTGATGAGCTCGTCCTTCGTCATCACTTCCGAAATCGGGAGGTCGTACCGTGTCTCGAAGCGCAGGTCACGATTCGTCAGAATTCCAACCAGCTTGCCGTGAGTCGTTACGGGAATGCCGGAGATGCGGTAAAGCCGCATCACTTCCAAAGCTTCCGAGATCTTACGGTCGGGCTCGATTGTAACCGGATCAACAATCATGCCGCTTTCACTTCGTTTGACACGGTCGACTTCTTCAGCTTGCCGGTCGATCGGCATATTGCGGTGAACAATGCCGATACCACCCTGTTGGGCGAGAGCAATGGCCATGTGGGACTCCGTCACAGTGTCCATCGCGGCGCTGATGATGGGGATCTTTAAGTCAATCTGAGCGGTCAGCCGGGTACTGGTTTCCGCTTCCGAGGGTGCAATCAAGCTGTGTGCCGGTTGCAGAAGCACGTCATCGAAGGTCAGCCCTTCTTGGATTGCAGGGGGAATCATGCGGGTTATTCTCATCCTAACAAGCGGCCAGACCCGGCCAATTTCCCTAATCTTTTTAGGCAGTTAAGAAGTTTTCACGGCGATATACTGAAGTGGTTTGAGGCAGATTGGGCGCTACTATGTCATCGAGCAATTAGGCGCTGGAGCGATGGGGACGGTATACCGGTCCCTCGATCCAACGATCGGCCGCACCGTCGCCATCAAAGCGATTCGCCTGACGGACTTCGCCGATCCTGCTGAACGGCAGCGCGTCCGGGAGCGTCTTCTGCAGGAAGCCCGATCGGCGGGCCTGCTCTCGCACCCGAACATCATCACGATCTACGACGTGCTCGAAGAAGAAGGAAGCGCGTTCATCGTGATGGAGTATGTGCAAGGCCCATCACTTGGGGACATGCTGAGGGACGGGCAACTTCCCGAGCGCAATCAAACGCTGCGCTACCTGGGGCAGATTGCCGATGCCTTGGATTACGCGCACCGGAAAGGCGTTATTCACCGCGACATCAAGTCTGCCAACATCCTGATCTCTTCGGAGCACGACCACGCAGGTCTTGCGAAGATCTCCGATTTTGGCATCTCGAAATTCATTTCGCAAGATACGACGCATAGCGGAACCATGATCGGCACGCCGAACTACATGGCGCCGGAGCAGATTCAGGGGTTAGCCGTCGATGGCCGCTCAGATCAGTTTTCGTTCGCGGTAGTGGTGTACGAAACCCTGACGGGCACGAAACCGTTTCGTGCTGAAAGCCTGGCAACGCTCTTCTATCAGGTTTGCAAGCAGGATCCTAGTCCTCCTCATGAGCTGAACGCATCCCTTCCGACGGAAGTCGACGCAGTGATTGCGCGGGCGTTGGCAAAGGACCCGGAGCACCGGTTTGCGACGTGTACTGAATTCGTAGCTGCATTGGGCGAAACCTTGAACGCGTCCGAAACCTGGCAACCCGCTCGTTCCGCCGAGACAGAGGCAAAAACGATGGCAACGGTCGCGGGGGCCGCCGCTTCTGTTTCCGAACCGCTTGGCTTTCTTCGGCCTGCGAGCGCGCCGCGCCAGGACGAGGAGCCGATTGCAACCAACCCGGTACAGTCCGTTGTTATCGAGGGGCCGCCTGAACCGGAGTTTCCGCCTCTTCCGCGTCGAACGCGATTTGACGACGACGACGATGCTGAAAGGGACGCTCGGTTTGCCATCTGGCGCAATCGGGCAGTGCTGGTTCTTGCGGCCGGTGTGATTATTGCTGCCCTTGTGTTTTCCCTGGCAAAGCTATCGAACCGCGAGCCGTCTGCGCCGGTCGTCACGAGCTCTTCAACTCAGGACGCTGAACCTGTTCCACACACAAAGAACACAACCCGGGGTGATACTGCGGAGCAGCGGCGCTCAGCGTCGATTTCGAAACGAGCCGAAACTGAAACTGCGGCCCCAAACACATCACCGCTGCGTCCGCCAGCTTCGTTGCCGGGACCAGTGGATGTCTCGATTACGACGCAGCCGCCCGGTGCCCGGATCGTGATTGACAATCGTTTCGAAGGTGCCTGTCAGGCGCCTTGTAACACAATCCTCTCTCCAGGCCGCCACACACTGACGGCTGAGTTGAAAGGTTTCGATACTGCCCGCCGCATCTTCACGGTTCCGGACGAGAAGCAGTTCACCGTGTTTCTCGCGCAAAGCATGGGGGTTCTGCTTGTGACGACGGAGCCCAGTGGATCGACGGTCATCGTGGACGGCAAGCAGTACGGGGCCACGCCCGTTACCATCCGATTGCCCATCGGTACGCACCAGTTGGCGGTTGTGAACGGCGCCGGACGGCACGAAGAAACTGTGGCGATCGAAAACGATCAGTTCACGACTCGCAGCTTTCGCTGGCAGTAGGAAGGCGCTCTAAGTAAGCGTTAAGTCCCGGTGAGCCGGGTAGCCGGGAATAGAGGTTGCCGAGAGCACTGCTTGTTTTACTGCCCGCGCCAGTGCTTCTGCAGCAATGGCACCGACTTTTGACACATCTGCTTTGGAGGCCAGCGCTCCGGTCGCCGCAGCGAAGACAGTATCGCCATCCATACCGGTGTGGACGGGCGAGATGGAGCGTGCGAGTCCGTCGTGCGCCATTTGAGCGACTTTATTCACTTCGCTTTTGCTCAACGTGGCATTCGTTGCGACAACGCCAAGCGTACTATTCGAACCCGCTTGCCCGTGAGAGCCGGTTCCCTCCAGCAGGCTTGCCATGGTGTTGCGTAATCCTCGTCCGTCGGCCGTTCGTGCTCCGGCGAGAAGCTTTCCTGATTGGTGATCCATGACATCCCCAACCGCATTCACGGCCACGATCGCAGCGACAATCAGCCCGGAATCCGTGATTTTGATGCTGGCAGTTCCCAATCCTGACTTCATAGAGAAGCCGGGGCCAAACATCTTTCCAACAGTGGCTCCCGCGCCTGCGCCGACGTTGCCTTGTTCGAATTTCTCGGCAGCATTCCTGCACGCGGCGTAGCCAGCCTGGGCATCGGGCCGGATCTTGCCGTCACCCAATCCCAGATCGAACAAAATGGCTGCGGGCACGATTGGAACAATGTAGCGGCCCGCCTGAAAACCTTTGCCGTGCTCTTCAAGGAAGCGCATCACACCCGTAGCAGCATCGAGCCCGAACGCGCTCCCGCCCGAAAGCAGGATGGCATTGATTTGCTGAACCGTGTTGAGGGGATTGAGCAGATCCGTTTCACGCGTTCCAGGCGCGGCCCCCCGCACATCCACGCCTCCTACTGCGCCATTGTCAAACAGAACAACCGTGCAGCCAGTAGGCCGTCGCGAGTCGGTGAAGTGTCCTACGCGGATGCCGGGAATATCGGTAATGCTACCCTCGCCGGCCCCGGAAGCTTTCACCGCTGCAGCCGCCGGAAGGGCAGCGACCGTCCGGATAAAGTTGCGCCTTCGCAGTCTGCTACTCTCATCCTTCTGCGCCGCCATCTCTCTTCGATGATAGGCGTTCCGAAATACGAATGCGTTATCACCCACTTCGCTGGATCGCGTTCAGCGTGTTTGTCTTTTCGTCCACTCTCAACTACGTGGATCGATTTCTTCTCAATCAGTTGGGTCCGCTGATCATCTCCGAACTCGGGATGAACAAAGTCGCATTCGGCTGGGTTTTGTCTGCCGCGTCGGTCACCTATGCCGCGGCCTCGCTATTCGCGGGTTGGATGCTCGACCGTTTGGGTGTGAACCGGGCGATCTCGATTGCGGTCGGATGGTGGTCGTTGGCGGGTATCGGGACCGGACTGGTGAAATCAATCCCCGGCCTGTTCTTCTGCCGGTCCGCGCTTGCCGCCGGCGAATCGGCAGGCGTACCTTCTGTGGGCAAAGTGAACGGACTCTACTTGAAGCCCAGCGAGCATGCCTTGGGCGCAGCCGTCAACCAGATCGGGTTGAGCATCGGGTTGGCGCTGGCGCCCATCTGGACGGCCATGGCGATGACCTATTCGTGGCGGATGCCCTTTATGGTTACCGGAGCTCTGAGTCTGCTGTGGATACCCGTTTGGCTCGTCGTGAGCCGTTCCATTCCAGCACAGGCCGAAGCTGCGGCGCTGCCGCCCAAGACCTCATCTTCGTTCCGGCTGTTGCGCGATCCGGCGTTGCTGCGTCTGGTAATTGCAAACGTCCTCTGGATGGGCGGCTATTCGCTCTGGTCAAATTGGATGACGTTCTATCTCATGGGCGTGTACCGAGTGGATCTGCGAACCGCGAACAACTACAGTTGGATTCCGCCGCTCGTGTCCAACTTCGGTGGGTTCTTCGGGGGGTGGCTTTCGCTTCTGTGGATTAGAAGAAACGCTGCTCCCGTTCTGGCAAGAAGGCGAGCCGTGTGGATCAGCGCGTTCGCTTCCACTGTCGCCTTGCTGTTGCCAGTTGCGCCGGACATCAAGTGGGCAACGGTTCTCATTTCCGCCAATTTCTTTTTTCTTCTGGCAGGCAGCGTAAACATCTACGCTCTACCGATAGACTTGTTCGGCGCTGCGCAGGCAGGCTTCGCGATTGCAGCCCTCACCTGCGCCTACGGCATTCTTCAAACCGTCATCTCGCCGCTTATCGGTTATCTTGCCGAGCAGCGGCTCTACAACGGGGCTGTCTGGATCACTGTTGCCCCGTTGCTTCTGAGTGCTTTAGTCTTGAACGGTCTCCGCCCGCTTTCGTCAGAAAACAATCTTCGCCGCGAGTTGTAAGATCCGCGGATCACCGGCTGCACTGCCCACTGCAGGCGTCAGGAAGTTGCTGACAGGTACGAAACTATTCCCGGTAAAGTTGTACTGCGTCGTCCTGAGGCTGATGAAATTCGTCCGGTTGGTGATGTTGAACGCCTCTCCGATGAGCTGGAGCCGCACGCGTTCCGAACCAAGCGGGAAGAATCGCGAAAGACGTACGTCGTCGTTCAGGAAGTTTGGTCCGCGCAGCGCGTTGCGGGCTTCTCCTGGCGTTCGATCGCTTCTCGTGTTGCCGTCATTGTTGATGTCTGGTGTGCCTCCGATGGTGGAGTTATAGGGCCGTCCACTTTGTAGCGTGGCAATGGTGGAGAGCTGCCACCCATTGACCGCGTGGCGCAAAATAGGGTTCGCACCGGACGGTACGAAGTTCCAGTCCCAAACACCGGAGAACACAAAGCGGCTTCGCACGTCAGAGTTCCCATTGCCTCTGTCGAGATTCGGAAGCAGAGAATCCTGCACGCTCTTCGGCGTCGTCGGTTCCCACCACTACTTGCGTGGCATCAGGATTGTCGTCGATTGCATGCGACCAGGTGTAGGACGTTTGCAGGAGGAAGCTATGCGAGAAACGCTTCGTAAGCTGAACGAAGCCGGCGTGATAGATCGAATTCCCGCCGCTGTCGGCAAGCATGATGCGCTGGAATGCCGCGTAAGGACGGCCGTTCGGGTGGCGCATGTAGGTCAGCGCAACACCTCCGGCGGGCGTAGCAACCGATGTGACGGGGACGGCCGGGAACAGGTTAATATCGCGGGCGCGAGACAGGTGCGAGCCCTTTACGCCAAGATACCCGAGCGTGATGGAGTAGTTATTCCCTAGCTGGCGTTGAATGTTGAAATTCCATTGCTGCGTCTGCGCATTGCGAAAATCCTTCGCAAAGATAAACAGGCTGGGCGTCCGGTTCACGGTTGGAATCCCGGCGAGCAGGTTGGGATAGGTAACCGGAATCGGCGTGGCGGGAGCCGTATACGTAAACGTCTGCACCTGAATGCCGTTCTGGGTGAACGCAGTTCCGGTGAAAATCGAAGGCGTCACGGCATAGAAGATTCCATAGCCGCCGCGGATAACTGTGCGGCCATCAGCGGTCGGCGCATACGCAAAGCCGAATCGCGGCGAGTAGTCAGTGCGATCGATATGGATGCGGTTGGTGCTAAGGCCCAGTGCTGCCAGGCTTGCGTTCGGATTGGACACGGACGGTTGAGCGTAATTGAACAAGTCGTACCGGATTCCGTAGTTCAGGGTTAGCTTGCTTGTCGCTCGCCAACTGTCCTGGAAGAAAAAGGCGTATTCGTTTACGTTCGGGTTACTGGTAGCTCCGGTGGTCCCTGATCCGGCAAAAGCCTGGGTGAACTGGTTCGGCTGGTTGGCAGCATAGGCGGCGAAGCTCGGGAACGTATACGAGCCGCTGAAATTTCCCGGAAAGAAATTGCCAATTTTCTGGAAGATTACGTCGGCTCCCGCACGCATCGTGTGAGCGCCTTTGGTCAGTGAGAACGTGACCGTGGGTTGATAGGTGCTGACGTTTGTGTAACGGGGGCTGTAGCTGTTCCGCCCAAAACTCAGCACCGTTTGCCCGTTTTGCTGGATGATGGTTTCGGGCGCCGAAGAGTTCGCCTCCCCTGGCTCATCGTCGCGCGTGTAAAAGAAGCGCGCTTCAAGCAGGCTGGTCGGCGTGAATGCCGCGGTGTAAATGAAGCCTGCATTGTCCGTTGAAACATTGCTGTTTCCTGTATGGCCCTGGGCGCTGGTTGCACCCGCGTTTTCGTAGTTCAGGCCCTTGAAGCGATTTGCGTTGTAACGGAAGGTGATGTGTTGATTGTCCGTAATGTTCCAATCGACCTTGCCAAGGTAGACATCGTTGTTGAGTGAATTGACGTAGGAAGTCAGGTAAGGCGCGAGGCTGGCCAGCACCTGTTGGCCGATCGTGTCGTTGGCTGCCGGAAACACACCGGGCGTGACGACGTTCGGAGTCGTGTTGCGCTGGCCGTCGTAATCAAAGAAGAAGAAGGCTTTGTTCTTCAGCACCGGGCCGCCGATATCGCCACCGAACTGATTGAAATGGTACGCGCGTTTGGGCCTGCCTTGCGCATTGTTATCCCAGGTGTTCGCGTTCAGGGACTTGTCGCGATAGAACTCAAACGCGTCGCCATGGAAACTATTGGTGCCTGATTTGGTGATCACGTTGATCACGCCGCCTCCGGCGCGTCCGATCTCGGCGGCATAGTTGTTCGTATTGACTTGCAGTTCCTGGATGGCATCCTCGCTGAAGGAATAGGGGTTCCGGCCTGTTCCGGCCCTGCCGACGGACTGTCCATAAAACGTATTGTTTGCGTCGGAGCCGTCAATCAGAAGGCTGTTCGAGGTGCCGCGCTGGCCGCCAAACGAGAGATCGCCCGTTCGTGTAGGATCGCGAACCACCCCGGGCGTCAGCAACGTGAAATCCAGAAAGTTGCGGCCGTTGATCGGCAGATTCTCTACCTGCCTGGTGGAGATGGCTGTACTTGTAACCGTCCGGCTTGTCTCGACGATCGGTGCGTCTCCTAGCACCGTCACTTCAGCCGTTGCGGAGCCAACTTGAAGACTGACATTCAGTGTCCCTGCTGCGCCGACAGACAGATTCACGCTGGCGATACGAACCGGCTTGAACCCGGAAGAGGTCACAGAGACTTCATACGTTCCGACCGGCAGGCCCGACAGGCTATAGAAGCCCGCGCCCGTGGTTTCGGCCTGGCGTGTAAATCCGGTCGTATTGCTCTTGGCCGTCACCTGCGCGTTGGGAACGACGGCGCCAGCCGGATCTGTCACCGTTCCGTTAAGCGAAGTTGTACCGACCTCTGATTGAGAAAAGCCGAGGGACGTGGCGGCAAGGGAAAGAATAACGAGAATACAGCACCGTAGAAGTCCTGAAATCATATCTTTCGACTATAGCCGGGAAAAATTACTACGAGACGACAAATCGAGGCAGTCCTTTCGAAGTGATCTGCGGTTACAGTGGTCGAGGAAGCTATGAGCAAACCCGACATACGAAAAGAAGACTGGGGCGCTGATTCCTCCGGGCAGGCGGTCAGCCTCTACACATTGACGAACGCAGCAGGAACCGAAGCGAAGATCACGGATTTCGGGGGACGTCTCGTTTCACTCAAGACCGCCGACCGCACCGGGAATTTTGCCGACATCGTACTTGGCTTCGACAATCTCGACGGCTACCTGCAAAAGAACCCGTTCTTTGGTGCGCTGGTCGGCCGCTATGCGAACCGCATCGCAAACGGAAAATTCGAGCTGAATGGCCACACCTACGAACTCGCCCGGAATAACGGTCCCAATGCATTGCACGGCGGATTACGCGGGTTCGACAAGGTGGTTTGGGAAAGCCAGGTCGTCGACACTGGAAGCGGTCTTGCGCTTGAATTGCAATACGTCAGCAGAGACGGCGAAGAGGGCTACCCCGGAACGCTGAAAGCTGCCGTTACCTACAGCTTGAACGAAAACAACGAGCTTGCGATGGATTACCGGGCTTCGACGGACAAAGACACCGTCCTGAATCTCACAAACCATTCGTATTTCGACTTGACGGGTCAATTCGCAGGCAATATTCTTGACCACCTGGTCACGATCCATGCAGACCGTTTCACGCCCGTTGATTCGAACCTGATTCCGACAGGTGAACTCCGCGATGTCTCGGGAACCCCGTTCGATCTGAGGCAGCGGCAGCGCATTGGAGCCCGCATCGATGAGGATTACGAGCAGTTGAAGCTAGGGTGGGGTTACGACCACAATTTCGTGCTGAATGGGCGCGGGCTTCGCCCGGCCGCTTCCGTGATCGATCCCGTGACCGGCCGCAAACTGGAGGTCCTAACGACTCAGCCGGGTATGCAATTTTATACGGGCAACCATCTGGACGGCACGGTGACGGGAAAGGGCGGTGTGACGTATAAATTCCGCTTCGGGTTCTGCGTCGAAACACAGCACTTCCCGGATTCACCCAACAAGCCGGCGTTTCCGTCTACGGTGTTGAAGCCGGGTGACCAGTTCCACGAGACCACTCTTTTCCGGTTCTCTACCGAGCCGTAGGCTTACTGGAGGGCGACGAAGTCCATCGCGTCCGGAGTTTTTTCCGTCCGGATGGTGCCCGTCACGGTCCAGGTATCCGGGTCGATCTGGTGGATCGTGTTCGTCGGCTGATCGCTGACGTAAACGGCGCCCGTAAAAGGACTCACCTCGAGCGAACCCGGATCTTCTCCCAGCCCCTCGGCAAGAGAGCCGGCAATTGTGCGTTTTGAAACGTCGATCTTCCAGGTAGCGAGCTTGCGCGGGCCGGCAAATCCCGCCCCGTACAGAAACTTGCCGTCCCCGCTGAACTTCGCAACGAAGGGCGTCCCGTCCACCGGAATCGTGAAGTCGAGCTCATTGTCCGATGTCCGAAAAAACGCAATCTTGCCGGCCTGGCCAAGATTCGTCACAAACCATCTCTCGTCCGGACTAAGCGTCATTCGTTGGTTCTCGCCTTCGGTCGGGATCGTAGCTTCGAGAGTGCGTTTTTTCATATCGAGAACCGAAACACTCTTTGAGCGGACATTACTGACGTAGGCCTTTCGCTCATCGTGCGTGACGGCGAACATGTGCGATGTGTTCGAGCCGGTCGGAACGGCTCCGGCGATCGCTGGCCGGGTCGGGTCGACGAGGATGAGCGACTCCGCCAGTTCGGCGCTCAGGTAAACGGTGCCGGTTTCCTGTCCTATAACTACGCAGTGGGGCCGCTTGTACTCGCCAGTATCGAGCGATGCCAGTTCCGCTCCCGTCAATGTGTCGAAGACGTGCAGCGTGTGCCCATGCTCGCCCGGTTTGCCCACTCCGGACGTTCCATAGATTGGAACATAGACCACCCGCCCATCCCGCGAAAACGCCGCCTCATGCGGATTGATTTTCCCCGGCGTGACCGCCTGAGCGACGCGCGTGTGAGTATCGGCGTCGTAAACCGTTATGCCAGGTAGATCCTTACAAACAACGCAGAACAGACGTTTGGGGCTAGGCGACAAGGCGGGCACTTTCTTATGATGATCCAGTGCGGTGATTACCGGATGAACACCTTGCCTCGGAAGAAGATTGGCTACCTGCCGGTTTGCGCTGGAAAAACCGGGCTATCTGAGAGAACCTTCCCAATCAGGCTGAGACGTTCGCGACTTTCCCGTTCAACAACTCCATCTCGGTCAAAATCATCTTCAAAACCAGCTCATCACCGACTTGCGAGTTGAGCATCAGATGGTACAGCTCTCGCAAAGGCCAAGTCTTCGCGTGATACTTCTTGACGAAAGCTGCGCGTTCCGCGTCGACTGTCGTTACCAGTTCCTCGGCTTCCCGCCGGGTTCTGCCCTGGACGGTTAAGCGGCGGATCTTATCCTCCGGGGGAGCGTAAACAAACACCCGGAGCGCGTTCTTGTAGTCCCGGAGATAATAGGACGAAGCACGGCCCACGATGACACAATTGCCGCGCTTTGCGATCTCTTTCACCACGGTTTCGAAAAGGCGGAACAAGCCCTCCGCGTCCAACAGTTCCAGATTCGAACCGGAGAAACTGGCTTCGTAGCTGCCTCGCATGAAGACTTTGAGAAGCCGGTAATACGTCGGGTCCAGGCGCTCTTCCCGTTCCTCCACCGAGTGCGCATCGCATTTCAGACGGCGTGCAATCTCGTTTGTGATCTCACGGTCCCAAAGAGACCATCCGAGACGCTCAGACAGCATCCGGGCGATCTTGCCGCCCCCCGAGCCGTATTCCCGCTCGACCGTGATAACGTTGATCATCCCGCCTCCGTTCGCTTGAACATTCTATACACAGAATCATCGGTTTGAGAATGCCTGGAACATCTTCGGATGAGCAATGTTCGATAATTAAAGTTCAGTGACCACGATCCTGACCCGGTCGAACGGTTCGTGAGCACTCACCTGGCCCGCAAGGCGTTTCTCTCGAGGAAGGTACTAGAGAAGTATGTGGATTGTTCGGCTCGCTCTCCGGCGACCGTACACGTTCGTTGTGTTGTCTTTGATGTTGCTGCTCCTGGCTCCGATCGTAGTCATGAGAACTCCCACCGACATCTTCCCCAACATAGATATTCCGGTAGTGAGCATCGTATGGCAGTACACAGGACTCTCCGCGCAAGAGATGTCCAATCGCATCGTGTACTACAGCGAGCGCATGACCACCACGACCGTCAACAATATCGAGCACATCGAGTCGCAGTCGATGAACGGTATCGCGGTTATAAAGATCTTTTTTCAGCCGCATGCGAATCTGAACACGGCCCTGGCCCAAGTGGCCGCCGTGGCCCAGACGCAGCTTAAATTCCTGCCGCCCGGAACGACGCCCCCGAACATCCTCAGTTACAACGCGTCTACCGTCCCCATCCTGCAATTGGCTTTATCGGGCAAGGGCCTGAGTGAACAACAACTTTTTGACTTCGGCTCTAACTTCATTCGAACGCAGCTCATCACCGTGCCGGGGACGGCCATTCCGAACTCTTACGGGGGAAAACAGCGGCAGATCATGGTCGATCTGGATACCAGAGCCCTGCAGTCGAAGGGTCTGGCCGCCACGGAGGTTGTCAACGCGATCGGCAACCAGAATGTGATCCTGCCGAGTGGAACGGCTAAAATCGGGCCGCTCGAATATGACGTGGAGATCAATGGCAGCCCGCGTTCCGTTGCCGAGCTGAACGATCTGCCGATCAAAACGCAGAACGGAGCGACCATCTACATCCACGACGTTGCTCACGTTCGCGACGGATACCCTCCGCAGACGAATGTGGTCCGGTCCGACGGCCAGCGCAGTTCGATGATGACGATTCTGAAGTCGGGCAACGAGTCGACGCTCGATATCATCGCCGGAATCCGGAAAATGCTGCCGCTCGTCGCTGCTACGCTTCCACCCGAGTTGCGCATCACGCCGATTGCCGATCAGTCGATCTTCGTTCGCGCCTCGATTAACGCTGTGGTGCGCGAAGCCATCATTGCGGCGTGTCTGACGGCTCTCATGATCCTGCTGTTCCTGGGTAGCTGGCGGAGCACGTTGATCATCGCGATCTCGATTCCGCTGTCCATCATCTGCTCCATCATTGCGCTGAGCGCCCTCGGGGAAACCATCAACATCATGACCTTGGGCGGCCTGGCGCTCGCGGTCGGAATCCTGGTGGACGATGCGACCGTCGAGATCGAAAACATCAACCGGAACTTCGAGATGGGCAAAGAGATCGAGCAGGCGATTCTCGATGGAGCTGCCCAGATCGCGATTCCGGCCTTCGTCTCCACCATCAGCATCTGCATCGTTTTCGTGCCGATGTTTTTCCTGACGGGTGTCGCGCGTTACCTTTTCGTTCCACTGGCCGAGGCCGTCTCGTTCGCCATGATTGCGTCCTATATCCTCTCCCGGACGATCGTGCCGACCCTTGCAAAGTATCTGCTCAGCGGCCACTCCCATCACGACGCCGTTGCACACGCGGATTTACGCAACCCGTTCACGCGCATGCAACTCGCTTTTGAACGCGGATTCGAGAAGCTCCGCTTGGGTTACCAGTCGCTGCTGCTTCGCTGCATCCACCATCAGGGCCTGTTCGTGTCCTTGTTCTTCCTGGGCTGTCTGGCTTCGATGGCGCTTATCCCGTGGCTGGGACAGGATTTCTTCCCGGCTTCTGACAGCGGACAGATCAGAATGCACATCCGGGCGCAGACCGGTACCAGAATTGAAGAGACTGCAAGGCTCTGCGACCTGATCGAAGCCCGGATGCGCAGAATCATTCCCGCGGACGAACTCGAAAACATCCTGGACAATATCGGATTGCCCTATAGCGGTACGAATACCTCGTACAACAACAACGGAACCATCGGGCCTGCCGATGCAGACATACTCGTCTCTCTCAAAGAAGATCACCGGCCTACCGCAGAGTACGTAACAAAGCTTCGCAATGCTTTGCCGAACCAGTTTCCGGGAACTTTGTTCTACTTCCTTCCTGCCGATCTGGTCAGCCAGATTCTGAACTTCGGCCTTCCTGCTCCTATCGATATTCAAGTGCTCGGTGCAAATATGGCGGCCAACCGTGACTTCGCTTCGCAGTTGCTGCAACAGGTTAAGTACATTCCCGGCGTGACGGACCTTCGCATTCAGCAGCCGTTTAATCAACCCAAGCTCTTCCTCGACATCAACCGCTCGAAGGCCGATCAGGTGGGATACAGCACGCGCGACGTTGCCGGCAACGTGCTTGTTTCGCTGAGCGGAAGCTTCCAGACTTCGCCTACGTTCTGGCTCAACCCTCGGACGGGCGTCAGCTATAACATCGTTGCGCAATCGCCTCAGTACGAGGTGGATTCGCTCGGTGGTCTCGGTAACATCCCTGTGACCTCGCCCGGTGATAAGCCGCAGATTCTGGCGAATCTCGCGTCTATCCAGAGAGGCAACGGACTGGCAACGGTGAATCACTATGGAATTGCTCCCGTGATCGATGTTTACGGAAGCGTGCAGGGAACCGATCTAGGCAGCGTTTCGAAAGAAATCGAGCGTATCGTCGATCAAAACAGATCGAAGCTCGTGCGCGGCTCGCGCGTCGTTGTGCGCGGCCAGGTCGAGACGATGCGATCCTCCTTCCGCGGCTTGATCGGTGGTCTCGCCTTTTCTATCGTGCTCGTTTACATGCTGATTGTTATCAACTTTCAATCCTGGCTGGATCCTTTCGTGATCATCGCCGCCCTGCCTGCCGCACTGTCCGGGATCGCGTGGCTCCTCTTTTTAACGCACACAACGTTGAGTGTGCCTGCCTTAACCGGATCGATTATGTGCATGGGCGTGGCTACCGCAAACAGTATTCTGGTCGTGAGCTTCGCCAAGGAGCAGCTTCCGGATGTGGATACGGCTGCGGATGCGGCGCTTCTGGCTGGTGTGACGCGTTTTCGGCCGGTACTGATGACGGCTCTCGCCATGATGATGGGAATGATGCCAATGGCCCTGGGAATCGGGGAGGGCAGCGAGCAGAACGCGCCATTAGGCCGCGCCGTGATCGGCGGACTCTTGTTCGCGACAGTCGCGACCCTCTTCTTTGTTCCGGTTTTCTTCAGCCTGGTACACGGGAAACGGAGGGCCAGTTAATCCATGCCGCGCCTTCGCGTTCTCCTCGGTCTCGTAGTTGTTTTGGCCATAGCTGGTGCCCTTGTCGTGTCCGGCATACTGCCGCGCCTGAAGGCCAAAACGGTCCTTCGTCAGCAAACGAGTTTCGCCGCAGAGCCGGCCGTCACGATCGTTCATCCCCAGCGTCAGTCCGGTTCGCAGGAACTGGTGCTGCCCGGCAATATTCAGGCTTTCATGGATGCTCCCATTTATGCCAGAACGTCCGGGTATCTGAAAAAGTGGTATTTCGATATCGGCTCTCGCGTAAAGACGGGTCAATTGCTGGCGGAAATTGAGAGCCCCGAGGTAGATCAGCAGCTTCAGCAAGCGCGCGAAGAACTGGGCACTGCGGAAGCAAACTTGAAGCTGGCGCAATTGACTGCGGAGCGTTATACGGATCTTCTGAAGTCCGACTCGGTAGCAAAGCAGGACGTCGATAATGCCGTTCAAACTGCCGCTGCACGAGTCACCGCCGTCAAATCAGCCGAGGCGAACGTGAAGCGGATGCAGGAAATGGTCGCCTTTGAGAAGATCTACGTTCCCTTTGACGGGGTCGTTACCGCGAGAAACACCGATGTCGGACAGTTGATCGCTTCCGGCTCAGCCGTTGGCCAGAACCGCGAACTCTTTCACGTGGCCTCCATCAACAAGCTTCGTGTGTTCGTAAATGTACCGCAGACGTATTCTCACGCGACGACGTCCGGTCTGAACGCGGACCTCACGCTTCCAGAGTTGCCCGGCCGCCGTTTCCCGGGCTCCCTGGTGCGTACGGCCGATGCTCTTGACCCCACGACGCGCACCTTGCTTGTGGAAGTGGACGTGAATAATTCGACCGGCCTGCTGATGCCCAACGCTTATACCGAAGTTCATTTCAAGGTGAAGGGCGCACAGTCGGCGCTCACAATTCCAAGCGCTTGTCTGCTTTTCCGCAGTGAGGGTATCCGTCTGCCCGTCGTGAAAGGTGAGAACCGGGCCGCCTTGATTCCCGTCACTTTGGGGCGGGATTTCGGGGCGACCATTGAAGTGCTGTCGGGCGCAGACGAAAATACTGCTGTCATTGCCAATCCGCCTGACTCGCTGGTGGACGGCGAAACGGTTCGAGTAATACAAGCAAAGCCGGGCGCCGCTGGGGAGCAATAATTTCGAAATGACTCCTGCTTCGCGTCGAGCCGCAAAGGTTCTATCCGGCACTGTCTCCTGTTGTGTCGCAGTGGCCGTTCTTCTTGGCCAGACGCCGACGACACCGGCCCGGCCACCTGCTCCGGCGCCAGCTCCCATTCCGGCAGCCATCAACTCCATCGCGGCCTCGGACCTGAGAGGCGATCTGTCTTTTCTCGCGTCTGATGCTTTAGCTGGCCGGTACACACCTTCGCCCGGACTCGACGTGGCCGCCGAATTCATTGCCGCACAATTTCGCGCCGCCGGTCTTGAGCCCGGAGGTGACCAGGACTACTTCCAGTTGGCCAAGATGGTCGACCGTAGCATGCCCAAAGCAGGCACGGAGATGAAACTCTACGATGGCTCGCAAGAGGGCACCGTTCCAGCAGCCAACATTCAGATCGCGAATGCCGACAAGGCCGAGGTTCTGGAACGTTGTCCTGTTGTTGTAGTCCGCTCGAGAGACCCGGAGGTGCTTGGCGGGCTTAGTCTGACCGGCAAGACCGTAGTTGCTTCTGCCCAACCGCCGGGGGAAATGGACGATCAACGGAGAAAGGAATGGATACGGAAATCGCGAGCGTTTGACAGCGCACTTTCTGCGGCTCATGCGAAGTTGGAGTTGCTCGTAGGCCGTTCCCGTCGCCGCTCCGAAGCAAGGCTGATCTCCGAAGGGGAGAGCGCCGGAGGAGTCCCGGTTGTCCTTGCTGATTCCGATGAACTCAGGAAGTGGCTTGAAGCTCCAAGCGGCAACGGAGAGACGCGGACCGTTTCGTTCGACTTACCCGCTCCGGACGATCATCGGGTAACTCTCAAGAATGTTGTCGGTATTCTCCGCGGTTCAGATCCGAAACTGAAAGATACCTGCGTCCTGTTGACTGCGCATTACGACCATATCGGGACAACCGATACGGGCAACGTATTGAGCCCGCAACCTCCTGCGAAGGACAGCAAGGATCACATCTATAACGGCGCCAACGATGACGGCAGCGGCACTGTTTCAGTCATTGAGATCGCTAAAGCATTCGGGCGCATGAAGACTCACCCGAAGCGTTCGATTGTCTTCGTTACGTTTTTCGGCGAAGAGCGCGGAGACATCGGATCGGGTTACTACGGACGCCACCCGGTGTTCCCGATCGGCAAGACCGTTGCCGATGTGAATCTGGAGCAGGTCGGCCGTACCGATTCCACTGTCGGAAAGCAGGTCAGCAACGCAACCCTGACCGGGTTCGATTACTCGGACGTGACAAAATTTCTTGGGGATGCCGGACGGCGCATTGGTGTCACCATCTACCTGGATAAGGAGGGTAGCGACGCTTATTTCGAGCGTAGTGACAACGCGGCGCTGGCGGAACATGGCGTTCCTGCCCACACGTTGTGCGTCGCCTTCGACTATCCGGATTACCACGGGCTCGGAGACGAGTGGCCAAAGATTGACTACGCCAACATGGCGAAAGTAGATCGCGCGGTGGCGCTCGGCCTGCTTGATATTGCAAACAGCACACGAGCGCCGCAGTGGAACGTCAAAAATCCCAAAACCCGGGACTATCGAGAAGCCCAGGCGAAGGCTCGGCCGGCAACTCAGTAGCGCCGGCGCACAGCGCTCGTTACCGGTAGACGACCGGATCGGGCTTCACCTCGGAGAGTTCTTTGAACTCCGCGTCCGGCAGGTTCAGTGAAGCGGCTGCGATGTTTTCTTCCAGATGCTTCACCGACGACGTGCCGGGAATGGGCAACATGATGGGCGAGCGCTTCAGCAGCCATGCAAGAGCAACTTGCTGTGCCGAGGCATGCAAGCGGGAAGCGACCCCAGCCAGAACGTCGTGGGCACGCCGGCCGCCTGCGAGAGGCGCCCACGGTATGAATGCTATGCCGTTTGCCGCGCAGTAATTCACTACCTCGTCCCACTCGCGATCCGCGAAGCTATAGCGGTTCTGGATCGAAACAATCGGAACGATCTTCCGTGCGCGCTCAATGTGCTCAAGCGTGACATTCGAGAGCGCCACGTGGCGGATCTTGCCTTCTTCCCGCATGATGGCCAGCGCTGTCATCGAAGCGTCGAACGAAACCGAGTGATCTGGAGTATGCAACTGGAACACATCAATCCGGTCGAGCTTCAGGCGTTTCAGGCTGCCTTCGAGAGCCTGCCGCATGTGGGCCGGACTCGAATTGTGGGTCCATTGAAACGGGCCCGGCCGCTCCCATCCGGCCTTGGTCGCAATGACTACGCCGCTTTTGTACGGAGCGAGCGCTTCGCCGATCAGTTCCTCGGAAACATACGGGCCATAGGAATCCGCAGTATCGATGAAGTTCACGCCCAGTTCGACTGCCCGCCTCAGCGTCCGGATCGCTTCATCCTTGTTTTCGGGCGGCCCCCATATGCCTTTGCCCGTAATGCGCATGGCCCCGTAACCCAGCCTGTTAACGGTCAGATCTCCGCCCAGCGTAATAGTCCCAGCAGCCGCTGCCGTTAGTTCGTTCACCAATCTTCTTCCCTCCCAATTTAGAATCTCAGAGCGGAGGATTGGCAATTGCCATTCTGCAAAGCAGCCCGCCGTTTTTAGTCGCCGATAATCTTTACCAGCACTCGTTTCCGCCGCCTTCCGTCAAACTCGCCATAGAAGATTTGCTCCCATGGCCCGAAATCGAGCTGTCCTCCCGTAATTGCGACCACGACTTCGCGGCCCATGATCTGGCGCTTCATATGGGCGTCCGCGTTGTCTTCGCCTGTCAGGTTATGACGATAGCCGGCAACAGGCTCATGCGGCGCCAATTTCTCCAACCACTTCTCGTAATCCTGGTGCAATCCCGATTCGTTGTCATTGATGAAAACGGAAGCCGTGATGTGCATTGCATTCACCAGGACCAGTCCCTCTCGAACTTCACTCGCGCGCAAGCAGTCTTGTACCTGGCCAGTGATGTTGACGAACCCGCGGCGGCTCGGAACTTCGAACCAAAGCTCTTTCCGGTAACTTTTCACATTGCCAGAGTAGCCGTACACGGGAAGGGAACTTGAAGCGCCCGTTCTGCGTAACCATACAACGTACGTCTATGCTCACCTTCATCCTGTGGTGCGTTTTGTTTATCTTTTGCTGGCCTCTGGCTCTGCTGGCCTTGGTGCTTTACCCTCTCGTGTGGATCATTCTCCTGCCGTTTCGAATCCTAGGCATTGCCGTGGGTGGAGCTCTTGCGCTGGTAAGTGCAATCATCCTATTGCCGGTCCGGATAATTCGTGGTTTTGCTTGAAGCTAAGGCCGATGCTTCTCTGGTTACACTGAAGGAGTAATGCCGCTTCCTTCAGGCGAAGATTTCTACCGGATCAAAAAGCTGCCGCCCTACGTGTTTGCCATCGTGAATGAGCTTCGCGATGCGGCCCGAGCCGCCGGCGAAGACATCATCGATATGGGGATGGGAAATCCCGACGGTGCCACTCCATCTCGAGTGGTTGAAAAGCTGATTGAGGAAGCGAAGAACCCGCTTAATCATCGCTATTCGATGTCGCGCGGCATTCCCGCATTACGCGGGGCGATTGTTGCCCACTACGCCAAGAAGTACGGCGTCAAGCTGAACAGCGACACCGAGGCTATCGTCACAATCGGTGCAAAAGACGCCCTTGCTCACCTGATGTTCGCCACGATTGGGCCCGGCGACGTTGTGGTCTCTCCGAACCCGGCTTATCCGATTCACCAATACGGCGTCATTATGGCCGAAGGCCAGGCTCACATGCTTCCCATGCCTGATGCCGAAACGTTCCTGCGCGGCCTGAAGGATCTGTATCGCACGGCAGCGGTCAAACCGAAATTCATTCTGATTTCCTTCCCTCACAACCCGACCACGATCTCCGTCGATCTTCCGTTTATGCGTGAGATTGTGGAACTCGCGCGCCAGCATGGTTCTTACGTCATCCACGACTTCGCGTACGCTGAGCTCGGATTCGACGGATACCGCCCGCCTAGCATTTTCGAGGTGGAGGGTGCGAAGGATTGCGCGGTCGAAATCTATTCGATGACCAAGACCTACAACATGGCCGGCTGGCGAGTTGGATTTTGTCTGGGTAATCAGAAGCTGATCTCCGCGCTCACGCGTATTAAAAGCTATCTCGATTACGGAACCTTCCAACCGATCCAGATTGCCGCAACCACCGCCTTGCTCGAGTGCGATGAAGCGCCCGGTGAGATTCGGGCCATCTATCAGGAACGCCGCGACGTGCTGATCGAAAGTCTGAAGGCGGCGGGGTGGAACGTGCCCGCTCCGAAAGCCACCATGTTTGTCTGGGCGGCCATTCCGGAGCCGTTCGCGGCACTCGGGTCACTCGAATTCACGAAGCTTCTGCTCAAGGAAGCGGGCGTGGCTCTCTCGCCGGGAATCGGGTTCGGGCCCATGGGTGAGGGCTTCGTCCGCTTCAGTCTCATCGAAGATATCCCGCGAACAAAAGAGGCCGTGCGCCGCATTGGCGACTTCCTCCGTAGCGATCGTATTCTCTCCTCGTTATCCGCACAAACCGTGAACGTGTAGCCTAAACGAATGGCTGCTCTCTCCGATCCGAAGTTACCGGAAGTCGTAGAGCTTTCCTGCCTGAATGTCGGCGAGTTCGACACTCTGTTCGGAGAAGAAATAGCAGTCTGGAGGGACAAGTTTCATTGGGATTTCAGGCCCTCTGCTGATCTGCTGCGCCGCTTCCTTCTGGTTCATTCCCTGGTGGGTTACGCTTTGCGGGTCGGGCATTCGGTGGTTGGATACACGTATTGTGTTTGCGAAGGACGCAAGGGGCTGATCGGCGACTTGTACCTCAAGGACGAGTTTGGCGGGCCTGAGAACGAAGGACTGCTACTAGGATCGGTGGTTCAAGGCCTTATGCATACAACGGGAGTGAAGCGTATTGAATCGCAGCTCATGCTCCTGCGTCACCAGACAGGGCCGCTTCCTTTCAACCGCTTTCTCAGCCGTCACGATCGGCTCTTCATGAGCCTGGAAGCGCAGGCGATCCCGGCCCTGAAACCGATCAGCACGGATTCAGCGACGACCTTTCACCCTTGGACCGAGCGCTACCAGGAAGAAACCGCTCATCTCGTGGCCGCTGCCTATCGGGGGCACGTGGACGGAGAGATCAACGATCAGTATCGGACCATCCCGGGCGCTCGCCACTTCCTGACGAATATTATTCGTTACCCGGGTTGCGGAGTGTTCTCTCCCGAGGCCTCGGTTGTCGCTCACGACACTCATACTGGGAGGATCTCCGGGGCGTGCCTCGCGAGTATGGTTTCCCCCGCCTCAGGACACATTACCCAGCTTTGTGTTCTTCCCGCCATACGAGGCGCGCATCTGGGTTATGAGCTTCTGCGGCGTGCTCTGATCAGGCTTCGCACCATGGGGTGTACAACAGTGAGCCTGACCGTTACAGCGTCCAACCAACATGCGATCCGCCTCTACGAGTCAGTAGGATTCAAGCGGACTGCCACCTTTCCTGCTCTGATCTGGGATGGATTTTAGTTGCAGGCACCTGCACGCGCGTTAGTCGCGTGAAGAACTGAATCGGCTTTCTTGATTTATGAGCAAAGTAAAGGTTGCTGCATTCTCGGTCTCCTTGGATGGGTTCGGCGCAGGCCCGCACCAGGACCTGGACAATCCGCTTGGCGTCGGGGGTTTTGGACTTCACTCCTGGTTCATGAAGACGGCGGCGTTTGCCGCGACCCACGGTTTGGCGGATGGCAGCGAAGGGGTCGACAATGATTTCGCCGTGAGCTCGTTTGAAAATATCGGGGCCTGGATCCTGGGCCGCAACATGTTCGGGCCGATACGCGGTGCCTGGAAAGACGAAGAGTGGAAGGGTTGGTGGGGCGACGAGCCGCCGTATCACGTGCCAGTTTTCGTGCTCACCCATTACCCTCGCCCGCCGTTGCAGATGAAGGGCGGCACAACGTTCTACTTCGTCCCCGAGGGTCCCGGTGCTGCATTGGAGCAAGCGCGGCATGCGGCAAGCGGCCGGGACGTGCGGATCGGCGGCGGCGTCTCGACCGTCCGCGAGTACCTGACCGCAGGCCAGGTAGACCAAATGCACCTGGCGTTCTCGCCCGTCCTGCTTGGTGAAGGAGAGCACCTCCTGACCGGGATCAATCTTCCGAGGCTGGGCTTTCGAATCGTGCGGACGGCGGCTGGAGAGCGCGCGACCCACGTTCTCCTGGAACGCGGCTAGCACGATCGACCACCGGCAGGCTCGATCTCGCCACCTTGCGACAATCACTGCAGGAGAAATACGAAATGGCGAAGTATGCGCTTTACGCGGAACTGAAGGCTAAGCCGGGCAAAGAAGCCGAGGTGGAGGCGTTTCTGAAACAGGGTGGCACGATGGCCAAAGCGGAAACCGGAACAGTGAACTGGTATGGCTTCAAAGAGGACAAGCCGGGTGTATTTGGAGTCTTCGACACGTTCGACGATGAAGCCGGACGCGATGCCCATCTCAATGGCGAGATTGCGAAAGCTCTGATGGCGAAGGCGGACGAGTATTTCGCCGAGCCGCCGGCCATTCATAAAATCACCTTGATTGCGGAGAAGTAGAGGTGACCGCGTCAGGCGTTCACTGTTTCCAGTAGTTCCTCGCTCGATGGGGCGTGCATCGGCAGGATGCCGCCTTTATCCTTCGCACCAAGCTCGAGAATCTCGCGAAAGCTGAACTCAAGCGTTCGTACCGCGTTGTTCATCTGATGCAGCCAGGTGCTCCAAAACTCGTCAATAGAAGGCACCTGCTTCGTTTTGCGGATCTCACGCTGCATCTCTTTTCGCAACGCAGGTATGTCGAAGCCGCGGAGCATGGCTGCTCCAACTTCCGTAAGGTTGATGGCGTCGTTGATGTCCAGGGCCAAAACATCTTTACGGAAAGTGCGTGCCTCACCCTTCTTACTGAGATACGTGACGCGCTCTTGAAACGTGATAGACCCGGAGAAGATTTGTGCGTCGCTCGTCATAGCCAGCAGCGTAGTTGCGCTCATGGGAGATCGTATCGTGATTGGCTGGCTGGTTGCATGCAACCGAATCTGCGCGGGCGCTGACAGCCCGGCCCATAGTTCTCCCGGAAGCTCTGTCATGGAGAAATAATTCGCAACGATTGCCTCCAGTTCTTTGTCCTCTAGCTTTTCGATCTCCTTCGGCCGGAATCGCGTCGCTTCGTCTGCGCGCTTCTGGAAATCGCTCAGGTATTGAGTGCCTTCGTACAGCTTACTCAGAATCTGACCAGGCCAATTAGCTCCGTTGTAAACCCAGCCCACCGGAATAATCTCAGCTCCCATCTTTTGCAGGAGTTGTATGACGCCGTAGATGGCTTTCTTGCTGCCGCTCTCGATATAGACCCGGCCTTCATTGAAATCGAGCAGCACAGGAAGCTGTTTCCGGACGGCCGCGGTAACGCCCTGAATCTCCCCGTCGACAGTCTTCTTGTCGGTTGCTCCTAAGAACTTGTATGGTCTCTCCAGTGCCGAATACGAATGCTGCTCTTTGATTGAGGCCAGATCGCTTACGTCTTTCCATTGATTCGCAACTGCCCACAGCCCAAACCAGGGCAGCGTCGCATGAATTTCGAAGCTGGAGGGGGTGAGGCCATAGCCCTCACTCTCGAGGACTTGAGCAGAAACATTGGAACTGGACCGCGCTTCCGGGTCCAAGCCCGCGTACCGCGCGAGTTCCTGTTCTCCATCCAAACCGATTGGGTGCTGCTCGTCTAAACGTGGAGCGCTGAAGGGATTGATGCCCACCGCATCTACCTTGCTGTGCCGAGTAACCGCGGATGCCGCTAATTGCGAAACTGCAATCATGAGGCCCCGGTCTTCCAGGTTTGATCGAAACGTCTCGAGCGAATCTTTAGCCAGGCCGACTATGGCCCAGTTTGCACGTCCAAACATGATCGGACTTCGTTTCTCCTATGCGAGCGGTTGCAATTAAATAGCTGATAACAGCTACGTGAGACTTGAGTTGGCCGATCGTGGACGGTAACTCTACATTCGTAGCGTCCAGGCCTGTGAACCCAAGGCTTAGCGCTCACTGCGATGACCGCCTCACCTTTTTACCACGGGCAGGTCGCGGGATTGGCTTGGGGAAGGTCTTCGCCGAGGTGTCTCGTTAACGCGTCGAAATCGGCAGCGACTTCAAGGCCCGCAGATAGAACACCGGATGATACTCAACCGCTTCGGTACGAAGTTGCATTTCCGGCACGTGCTGGATCAATGACGCAAGCGCGAGTTGAGCTTCGAGGCGAGCCAGTCCTGCGCCGATGCAGTAATGAGGTCCGTACCCGAATGCCACGGATTGCGGATTTGCGCGATCGAGCTTGAGGTTCTCGGGATCCAAGAATTGCGCTGGATCATGATTCGCCGCACCCACACTAAGCTGAATACGATCGCCTTTCTTCATCAACGTCCCGCGACACTCGAAGTCCTCCGTCAAAACTCTGGCTATGCTGAGCACTGGACTTATGAAACGAAGCAATTCCTCTACCGCGTTGGGTAGCAATTCGCGATTGTCGCGTAACTGATTCCAATGTGAGCGCTCCCGGAGGAGATGTAGCACGGAGCCGCCGAGTAGATTCGCTGTCGTTTCGTGCCCGGCAAAGAGAAGAAAATTGCAGAGCACAACAATGTCATCGTCAGACAGAGCGTCCGCACCTTCGCGCACCGACACTAGCGCGGAAATAAGGTCCGCTTTCGGTGAGCGCCGCCGCTCCGCGAGCAGGTTGAGCAGCACGCTCTCGGTATTGGCAAGGTTGCCGGCAATCTCTGCCAGAACAGAAAAATCCCGGGAGAAGATCGCAGCAGGAAAGCGCGAGAAAGCCGATGCGGAGGCGCGTAGCACCGGATAGTGCTCCTCAGGAACACCCAATAAGTCGAAGATGACGAGCGAAGGAAGCGGGTAAGCGAATTGCGCAACGAAATCGCATTCGCCTTGGCTCAGCATGTCCCCCATCAGGCGATCGACTCTCGTCTGTATCAGTCCCCGCAAATCCTCGATCACCTTCGGCGTGAACGCTTTCGCGATGAGGGAGCGTTGGATTGTATGCTCGGGCGCGTCGAAGGTTTGAATTTGCCGATAGAAGAAGCGGTACCCAACCTCTAAATCGCGCATCGCCTCCGGAGGGAAACCGGCAGCCCGTAACCGTATTGCCTCGCCCGTCTGAGAAGAAAATCTCGCGCGGTCGCCGAAAGCGCTACGAACGTCGCTGTAGCTTGTGAGCAGCCAGGTTCCGAAGTGGGTATTCCAATGGACCGGGCTCTCTTCCCGAAGCCGTGCGTACATCGGAAACGGGTTACTAATGTTCGCCGGGCTGAGAAGATGATCGAAATCAGGCGGGCGGGCAGCGGCGGAGGCGTTCATAAGAAAGCGGGCTGAGCACATATTGTGGCATAGAGAACAAAGCGCTAGTTGCTCCTGGAACTCACTTCAGTGCTCGAGCGCCGGTAAGCCGGTCCATATAGAACGCGCCCCGGGCGTTCACTCGTTACCTGTCCGTCTTTCAGCGCCAGCTTTCCGTTGACGACGACGTAATGAAATCCCACCGAGTACTGATGTGGTTGGTCAAACGTCGCGCGGTCCGCGACTGTGGCAGGGTCGAACACCACAATATCGGCTTTCATGCCAGGCCGCAGAAGCCCACGATCTCCGAACGTGAGCCGCTCGGCCGGCATTCCCGACATCCGGTGAATAGCATCTTGCAGTGTGATGGTCTTGCGTTCACGAACGTACACGCCGAGCACGCGGGCGAAGGTGCCGTAACTGCGCGGATGAGGCGCCTGCTTGCCGAATACGGGAATATCACCATCCGAAGCAATCATCGTGTAAGGCGAGCGCATGATCCGTTCGATGTCCGCTTCGTCGATGGCATGGTAAACCGCTGAGCAACCGCCCTTCTCCTGCAGCCCCATCGCTGTTTCCGCAGCCGTGTCGTTGTTCACGTCCACGCCGCGCGCCTTCGTCAGGTCGGAAAGACTTTTTCCGGCAAGGCTGGGATCGAAGCCGCAGTTCACAATGACAACATTCTTCGGGTCTCCGCCGCCGCGTCCATCTTTGATGTTGTGCACGATCTCGGTTTTGATTTTGGCCCGGGCGCTTGGCGCATGCAGTCGCTCAACCACGGCCTCATTGCCACCCTCGAGCGACCATTGCGGAAATAGCGCAGCGATGCCGGTACTCGAAGCGGTGTACGGATACTGATCGATGGTCACATCGACTCCACGCGTACGCGCTTCTTCCACCAGTCTCAGTGTCTCCGCACTCTTGCCCCAATTCGCGGAGCCGATCACCTTGTGGTGTGTGATCTGCGTGGGCAGGTGCCCTTCTTCACCGATTCGAATCGTCTCGCGTACCGAATCTTCAATGTGGTCTGTCTCGTCTCTCATATGCGACTGATGAAATCCACCCATCGCACCAACCACCTTCGCAATCTCGATTACCTCTTCCGTGTTCGCAAAATTTCCCGGCACATAAAACAGCCCCGTGGATAGACCCACCGCTCCGTCAAGCATCGCCTGGCGGGCAAGCGCCTTCATCTTGTCCAGTTCCTCGGGTGTGGACTTCCGATTGACCAGTCCCATCACGGTCGAGCGCAAAGATCCATGCCCGACAAAGCTGGCGAAATTGATGGAAATCGGCGTTGCCGCGACCTTCTTCAGAAACGGAGCAAGAGGAATGGGCGAACTGCCGTCCGGGCCCTCAATGATTGTCGTAACGCCTTCCTGGAGGTAATTTGCAGCGCTGGGCACCTGGAATATGCCGCGGCGGCCATGCGAATGAATGTCGATGAAACCGGGCGCCACAGCCATCCCTTTTGCGTCGATCCGCACCGTCGCTTTCGCATCAGGCAAATACCCGATGGCAGCAATCGCGTCGCCGCGTACAGCGATGTCGCCACGGAACCAGGGATTCCCGGCGCCGTCGAAGATCTTACCGTTTTGAATCAGTAAATCGTAGGTCTGAGCGTGGACCAGAAAAGGAAGTAGAAGAAAAAATACGCTCCGCATTATTCACAACAGTGTAGGGTACTGCGAAGCGCGACACGGCTAAGTCCAATACAGAGTGCGTGCGGAAGGCAGCTCTTCGGCTATCGCCGATTCGAACCAGGAGCGCATCTCGCCGGTCACGTCCTTGGGATAAACAAACTTCGGAGAGCCGAACTTCGTCATCTTTTTTGTCCGAAGGTTCTCATCGAGACTGAGCGTTGTCTTGGGATACCAAGCCAACTGCACCAGTTTCGATTTCGCGGTGAACCGGTGCGTGATCATTTCGACTGTTAAGTCGATTTCAGGAACATCCGCGACCGCGGCTCGAGTGTCTCGAAGCAGCTCCCGGTACTCCTCACGCCAGTTCTCGACGGGCATGATGGGTGCGATGGTTAATCCGACCGGATAGCCGGCACCCGCCATTTGCCGCAGCGCCTCAAGTCGCGCTCGTACGGACGCGGTTCCTCCTTCGAAGTTGCGCGCCACCGAGCGTGCATTCACCGAAAAACGCACGCGCGTCCTTCCTTCGTGTTTGATCGCTAAGAGAGGGTCGACGGCATCGAACTTGGTGGTCCAGCGCAATTGGACGGGAGCGTTCCACTCGCCGAAGAAGCGGATGCACTCGGCCAGCGAGCCGGTCAAGTGTTCGATACCGAGCGGATCGGTGTAGCAAGAAACTTCAAAGGTAGTGCCTTCGGCGCGGCGGTCGCCGGAGGCTGAGGTCACTTGGCCGGCACCCAGGAAGTTGGGAAGGCCATCCAAAATCTCGGGCAAGTTGGCGTACACGCGTGTCACAGGTGGGCCGCTGAGCGAACCCGCAAGGTAACAGTATTGGCAATGCGCCGGGCATCCCTCGGCAATGTGAAACTGCCAGTCCGCACTGGGCGGTATCGGTTGTAACTTGCGGGCGCTTGCGGGAGCGACCACTACCGCGAGTGTCGTCTTTGCGCGCACGTATTCCTCGCGTTCGGTGCCACCGCGTAAACCGGTCAGGCGGTTACTCTTGAGTTCGACGATTTCGGATCCGAAGGCGGCGGCGCGTTCCACCATCGTCTGGCCATGCTTCCAGCGCAGCGCTTCCGGCGTGACCAGCACCTGGCGCGGAACCCACAACCGCGGGGTCACACTTGGAGTCGCCGGGGAGAGAAGTTGCACTTACCATTTTAAAACGCATACCGGATCCATTTCTCCTTCAAGACTTGCCGCTGCGTCTCTTCCGCCCGCGCGTTCGAACTCCGAAGGAACGAAAACGATCGCGAAGGAGGCTCCATAACGAACTCGAATCGCCCAGACCCGGTCTCAGTGGACGAAAGCTCCGGATAGTCTCTCCCTCGGCGGTTCGGAGTTGCCACATATCCGTGGAATTACCTTGCGTATCTAATGGGAGGGTGTCTCATTTGCAGCAGATCCAACCGCCTCGCCGCTCTTATCGCGCTGGGGTTCCAGCACAGGCCGACTCGATAGCAGTACTTTACAGACTCACCGGGACGGAGACGGTTCAGAGCGCAACAGATACAACCGGTGCCGCTGATAAGTTTTAATTGGAGCGGTCCAAAAGGCAACGGCATACCCAGGTTGCGGCGGCACGTGTAAAGGCCAGGCGCGCGCAAGGCCCCACTCCCGATGCATCGTGCGCAATAAGATTCCCAGCATCTCCGCTGTCTCTTCTGCGATGGGTCCGCCGAAGAAGCGCAGTTCAGGCAACCTGTGATTACCGACATAAGAAATTTATTGTCCTTAAAACGAATTCGAGCGGCATCATTCTGACCCTGGCGGCCCATGGACCTCAAGTTCAGCGGCGACGCCCGTCTCGCCTTCAGTGCCAACATTAGTTACCCTGCCGGCGCGGCGGTGGATAGCGCAAGCGATCTTTCCATCGCGAAAACCCAGGTTCCGTCATCTGCGAGGTTCCGCAATACGCGTCACCGGCTTCGCGCCGGTAAGTCTCCCGCTGATAGCTCGCAGACCGCTTTGCTCTCGGTCAACATAGTGCCTACGCTCTCGCGCGTAAGCACGACGCGAGACTACTCGGTTGTGAGCAACTCATATGCTTTGAATTTCAGCTTTCCGCCAATACGCTGTGTACGGTGCAAATACGCTTCGTGCCTACGGCGCTAGCTTCCCTTCAGCACTTCGGACAACAATTTTCATCCTATGCCGCTACCGTAGCAGCGCTTTCCGGCGGGTTTCCCCATATGGAAATCTACGCGCAAACTCTCGAAGATCGAGCTGCAGCCCTAATCCCGGAGCTTCGGACAACGCCACATATCCTTGGCTCTGAACCGGATAAGTGTTGCTCGTCATCTCGCGGTAGATAAGATCGTCTGCCGCTTCCCACTCCTGGATCAGAAAGTTGCGGCATACCGACATCGCGCTAAGGGAGGCGACGTGCCCAATAGGCCCGCTGCATTGGTGAGGCGCAATCTCGATTCCATACGTTTCCGCGAGGTTAGCGATCTTGCGAATTTCTGTGATGCCACCCGCGTGTAGCACGTCCGGTTGTACGACCGACGCTCCATGCGCGTCGAGCAGAGCTTTGAATTCAAAACGAGAAAACAGGCCTTCTCCGCTGGCTATTGGGACGGAGCTTTTCCCAGCAACTTCGCCCAATCCGGAAGGATTCTCTCGAAGTGTGGGCTCTTCGATCCATAGAGGGTTAAACGGCGACACGGCTCGAATGAACTGCACAGCCGAACGTGGACTGAAGGTCTCGGCTGCTTCCAGGCAAATATCGAGAGAGTTTCCGACCGCCTTGCGGACCGCTTCAATCTCTGAGACGGATTGGGCGATGCGTTCGGCTTCTGAACCATTGTTCGCAAGCGTCCATTTTACGGCCGTCCACCCGTTTTTCTTCGTCTCTATTGCCCAATCCCTGAATGCTTCAGGAGAGCGTTTGCTTTCCAGCGTAGCGCCCCAATGCGTGTAGTAGACGCGGCTTTTTGTGCGCAACGAGCCACCTAGCAACCGCCACACCGGAACGCCAAGCCGCTTGCCTGCGAGATCCCAAAGAGCAATGTCGACCGCCGAAATTGCCGACATAATGGCAGCACCACTACGCCAGCGCGAGAGTTGATAGTAAGCTCGATCCCAATGCTCTTCAGGACCACTCGGGTCCCGGCCGACAAAGTCTTTCTCCAACCAGCGGAGCGCAGTCTCAACCAGGTCAGAGCGACCCTCGAGCGTTGCCTCTCCCAATCCCGTAAGACCACCGTCGGTTTGCACTTCCAGAAACAGGAGATCACGCCACCGCAAGCTGACCTTGTGGATGACGAAACCGGTGATTCTCAACCTCTCGCGAATCGACTGAGCCTGGGCAAGGCTGGTCGCCGTTAGAGCTGCCAGAGGGAAAAGCTGCCGCCGGGAGAGGGGCATAGCGCCATCAGAGAAACTTAGAAGTTTACCTTTGCTCCTAATTGCAGCGTCCGCGCGGGTAGTGCGGATGTAATCGTGCCGAAGGTGGAACTGGTATTAGCGCCATTTGATCCGGCCACAAACGCGGCGTTCGGCATTCCAAGGTTCACGTGGTTGGCGATATTGAAGGCCTCGCCTCGAATCTCGATCCCGAATCGTTCCCAAATGTGAAAACTTTTGATGAGCGAGGCATCGATGTTGACGGCACCGGGGCCACGCACATCCGGAAGGGTGCGCGGGGAGTTCCCATATGTGTAATTCGGCGGATTAACGAAAACGCTCGTGTTGAACCATGCATACTGATTCGGGTCGCTCAGCTTGGCTGATTGCCCCGTGCTGTTGGGCCGTGTTGCCAAGTTGTTATTGGCGCCGGTGACCGCTATGGGTAAGCCACCCTGGATCGTCAGAATACCCTGGGTCTGCCACCCGCCGATGATTGCGTTCAGAACAGGATTCGAAATATTCAAGGCTTTCCCCCTGCCGACAGGCAATTCGTACACTCCGCTGAGCACGAATCGCTGAGCGACATCCGTTGGATCCACGGACCGCTCTGCGGCTCGATTGTAGAGACCGTTCTGATAGCCGGTGATCGTTGCGTTTGCCACCAGCGCAGCTCCAAAGTTGACCGGGATAGAAACGCTGTTGCTGATGAGCTTGGCCTTGGTGTAAGAAGCGAGCAAAACGAGACCATTGGTGAAACGCTTGTTTACGGACAGAAGACCGGAATGGTAAATCGAATCTCCGAGGTGCGGATTTCGAACCGTCACGGAAGAGTAGTACGGGAACTGCTTCAGCGATTGCAGCAACGTGATCGTGGACGATCCCAGGGACCCGGGAACGATACCCGCATAAGGATTTCGAACTGTGTTCTGGAGCGCATTTCCCAGTGAAAGGTACTGCGGACTCAATTGGTTCAGATCGTAGCTACCCGAAAGCAGATGGCTCGAGTGATTCGCCGAATAGGCCACCTCAACCATCCACCCGCCCTTGAGTTGCTGCTGTAACGAAGCATCCCACTGCTGGGACTTCGGCTGGGGCTCGCCACCCTGGTCGTAACTAACCGCTTGTCCCAGGAACGCACTCGGTCCAAGAGCACTGCCGATGGGCTGGATCGGAGGTGAAGGCAAACCATTCTTTAAGAGGAACGCAGGGAAATTCGTGTTGCTTCCCGGAGCGGTGTAGTTTGTCGTTGTGTTGGCGAATCCTGCCGTGTTCCCGAAGAAATCGCGTTGAAAGATATTTTCGTAATAAAGGCCGTAACCGCCACGGAAAACCGTCTTTCCTTTCCCGAATATGTCCCAGGCAAAGCCCGCGCGGGGACCGAAGGAGAGTGGAGGTGCATAGCCCAGCGAAGATCCCGTGAACCCTTGGCCGGCATAGATCACATCTCCACGAAGTCCATTGAGTGGATTGATCGCATAGGGGTTGAAGTTTGAGAGCCCGTTGTTGCGTTCCGTCGGCCAGGGTTGATAGTCGTACCGAAGCCCTAGATTGATGGTGAGGCGTGAAGTTGCGCGCCAGTCGTCCTGGATGAAGACGCTTTCCGAATGGCCCTTTTCGGCCTCTCCCAGAAAGGTGCTGATGCTGCCCGAAGCAACATCCCCTAAGAGGAAGGACGCGAGACCACTTCCTGTGCCCGAAGGTGAAAGCGGATTTCCAGTAAGGGTAGCGTTGAAATTGTACGTGCCGGAGAGATTGCTCGGTTGAAAGTTGTTGGCTTGTTGCAGGCGGCCTTCATAGCCCATCTTCAAGGTGTGCTGCCCAAGAACCCAAGTAACAGAATCGACTAATTGCCAGGTTGTCTGACCACGCACTCCTACGCTGCCGTCTCCCGTTCCCGGTAGACCTGTGCCGCTGAAGACCGGCATCTCTAAGTTCGGTACGGAGGATGGCAGTCCTAACTCTGAAACAATATTGCTCTTGTAGCTGGCAGTCTGAAAAGGAAAGTAGTTGCGTGCGACGCCTATACGAAAATCGTTGAAGAGAGTCGGTGTGAAGCTGTGGGTGTCTCCGATAATGGCATTTCGTGCTTCTAGATTGTCATAGCGGTATTGGAAGCGAGGATCATTGTAGATAGTGCCCCCGCCGTTATCGTTGAATTCGTTGTAGTACATATACCGCACAAACATCGAGTTCTTCTCGTTGAAGTGGTGGTCCACTTTGACGAGATACTGCTGCATGTGTAAGTGCGCTGGCGAAGTGCCGATGTAGTTGTTCGCGTTGGTAAATAAGTTCGAAGGTGCCCGGTTCGGCAGAGGTACAAATTTCAGGTAATTGAGCGCAACCGGATCCAACTGAGTGACAGGGATTTTATTCCCGGGAAACTGAGTGCGCGTGAAGCCGCTTCCGTTCACGTTCGCTTGCGTGGTGGTCGGATCGTAGATGGGAGTGAGTGCGCCAGTACTGGTCAGCAGTCCCGACAAGTCTCCGCCGCGCTGAGCAAGCGTTGGCACCGAGGTGATGATGCTGTTGGCAAATTGATACTGCCACTCTTCGATATTGAAGAAGAAAAATGTTTTGTTCCGGGCGTTGTAAACCTTGGGAATCGTCAACGGACCGCCGATGGCCCCACCGTATTGGTTGTAGTGGAAGGGTGTGACGTTCGCTGCGAAAGCATTCCTCGCGTCGAAGTAATTATTCCGAACAAATTCGTAAGCCGTTCCGTGATACGCGTTGGTTCCGGATTTGGAAACAATGTTCACCACTCCGCCTAAAGTAAAGCCGTATTCGGCGGACATCACGCCGCTTTGCACTTTAAATTCCTGGATCGCGTCAACAGTCGGATTTACGTTCAGATCCTGAACGAAAGATTGGTTGTTATTGCCTCCGTCGAGCAAGAAGTTGTTGATCGAGAGGGGGCCGCCATTGATACTCACTTCCGAGAGGGCAATTCCGCGATCTGCGAATCCGCTGTTGGTAGGTCCTGCACCCGACTTAACGTTTGGGGCGAGGAACATAAGGGCCAGAGCATTACGCCCGTTAAGGGGCAAGTCCGCGACCCGCTTATTTTCTATAACGTCTCCGATGGTTGCGCTTCCGGTATCCACCAGAGGCGCGTCAGCCGTGACTTCGACCTTCTCCTGCACGCTGCCCACTTGCAACTGCAGATTGACTTCCGCGCGCTGATCGACCTGCACCACGAGTCCGCTACGAATCAAAGACTTGAAGCCGGTCTGATCCACTGTGACAGTGTAGTTCCCTGGGGCAACACCGGGACTCACATAGTCGCCCTGTGATCCTGAAACCACATTGGAAACCGTTCCGGTATCCACTTCTTTGATCTGTACGGTCGCGCCAACAATAGGAGCGCCACTGGGATCAGACACGGTGCCGAAGATAACGCCGCGGCCTTGTTGCGCAAATGCCGGTAGCACGCATCCAACAACAAACCATACAAGCCAGAGTTTTCGATTAAAGCTCAACATAGAGAAGCCCCTTACGCTATCACCAACGCACAAACTTTTACGTGAACATGAATTCAGCAGTCAGCTTACAGCTAGAGTTCGGAATCAGCCGCACCCAATGCGCCGAAAAGGCATCGGGAAACGGAAAAAACTTGTATTCACCTGAGCCCACTTTGACGTTGTCGAACTTGACCCAGGTTCCGTTCCCCAGAAAATCAATCTGAATCTCAATCTCTACACTGTGATCCGCCAGTAGATGGAGTGCCTTGTGTTCGAAACCTGTGAACAGGAACGGGTCCGAAGGTGTTCCCGCTTGAACGGACGCGTTACGCCAGGGGCCACCCCATCCCTTCGGTTTTCCCCAGCTCCAGAGATCATCGGTCTTACCAAACCAGACTCCGCTTTGCGGCTGCCCCACCACAGCGTTGTTGTCGTCGTTCGGCGTAGTTTCGTTACCACCAAGCGCAAGCAGCCCGCGGAAGGAGCAGTAATCCGGAATGACCCGCAGATGCTGACAGACAGGCTTGACACCCCACACGCGACCTTCGAAGGCCAGCGGCTGCAGTTCGTAGAACATCCCTTGGATGTCCATCATAAAGTGTTCGGTTTCTACTTCGCGGATGCGCATCCATTCCGTTTGCCAGGCCTGCTCCATGGCGTGAGAAGCCTTCGGCAGTCGATATTTCTGCCATTTGCCGTCCACCAGGGCATCCAGCACAACCGAAGATTCATCCCAGCCTGTCGAGAACAGGACATTGCCCATGTTCTGTCGCGCCGCGACATCCATATGGGGCTTGTTGGAAAGTCTACGCCAGGATTTGCCGCCATCCCACTCAAAGAGTCCGGCGTTCTCATCGCCATAGGCGTAGAAGCCGTTGTTGGTCACGACCACGCGATTCTGTGCCGTATACCCGCCCTTGAAATGCGGCCGCTGCGAGATGTTCATCTCCTTCGTCAGGTCGAACAGCAGCTTCGGCTTCACAGAGCGGACATCCATCTCGAAGAGGAGCCCCTCCATCGTTTGGAAATAGACTCGATTGGCTGGATCCGTCAGGTGCCGCATGGTGGAGGTCAGGCGGTGGTCTTCGAACGCCTCAATAAACTTCCATTGCCCGCCGCTATCGATCACGTAGGGCCCGATGAAACACTGATTCGACTCGTGGTGTACCAGCCGGTTCGCGTGCGTGCCGTTATGAAGGTGGAGCTTCTCCAGCTTCAGGTTTTCATCCATTCGGTACAGGCCCAAGCCGGTTCCGGTTGCCTTCTTGTGGGAGTTATAAGTGATGGCGTATAGACCATCTGCCCAGGGCATCAGTGCCCCGATACCGCATTCTGTGCGTTCGGGAACATTGTCGGCTCGAAAACCCACATCGGGTATGCCTGGTAGAAAACTTTGGGCGAGTGCAGCGGAGCCTGATCCGGCAAGCGCGGCCAGAATCGCACGACGGGAGAACGACATAGCTCTCCCGATGCTATGGCAAAAAGTAGGCTCTTATCTAGGTCAAATGTCCTAGTCAACATGTAAAAAAGGATCAGGCTTGGCGAGAGTTACTCTACGTACTGGCTTAACCTCGAAGATTCGATATCGTAGATAGCGAACAAATGAAGGTTCGCAGGTTATTGGCAGGTGTTGCCTTGTTGGCAATGTCCTGTTTGGTGAAGGCTAACCCTGCGTCTGTGGAGGACACGGGCCGGAATTGGCTGCTCTCGCAGTGGCATCGCCGCGTGTGGCAAATCGAAGATGGCCTGCCTCATAACTACGTTACGGCCACTTCTCTTGATTCAGACCGCTATCTCCTGGTAGGCACACAAACCGGTCTCGCTCGCTTCGACGGCACACGCTTTACCCCCTTTTCGCGAGTCGGTGACCTTTGGATTTACTCGTTGCTCCGCACCTCTGATGGTTCCCTGTGGATCGGCACTTACCTGAACGGACTCCGGCAGATCAAGGCAAACCATGTCGAAGTTTGGGGACCCTCGAAAGGGCTGAACGCGACAACCATTTACTCAATGCTCGATGACCACCACGGAGGCATCTGGCTGTCCTCGGCGAGCGGGTTAGAGCATATCACCGGAAATCGAGCGCAGTTGGTCATTCCGGGCGGCAACACAAATGGATATGGCTGGCAATCCATCACCGAGGACGATTCATCGGCTGTCTTGTTCGCGTCCTCTGATGGTTTGTATCGCTACAGCGGCCGGCCGTTCCGAAAAGATCGAAACCCCAAATGTGAAAGGCTCCCCGATCACTGCGTACTTCTGGAAAGCGAAGCACCATCTCTACCTCGGCACGACCGCCGGCTTTTATCGGCTGTTTTGTTCCGGCGCCACATGCACAGGCAAACTGGTGCCGGAGGTGAAAGGTCCGGTAGTCACTGCGCGCGGCGTTTCCGATGGCTCGCTTTGGCTGGGTACTTGGGGAGCAGGTCTCTATCGTGTAACGGGAGAACGAGTGGAAAGCCTGTCATCCCGTCGTGAGCTTGCGGATGACTTTGTTCGAACCGTCAGCGAAGACAACGAACATAACGTCTGGGTTGGCACTCGCGGTGGCGGTCTTACTCGCTTTCGCGCAACTGCATTAAAGCCGGTGGGGATCCCTGAAGGCTTGAACGGTAATTGCGCTTCGGTTGCTGCGGGAGACGGCGGCAACGGTGTCTGGTTGGGAACCTGGCGCAGCGGACTTTATCATTGGCAGAACGGCGTGGTTCATAGCCAGCCCTTGCCGCAGTCTCCGCTCGGAGTTCTGGTGACGGCGCTCGGGACAAACAAGAACAACGATTTGTGGATCGGCACGTTCCATAACCTCTGGCTCTTACCGCATGGTCAAACCCGTGCGAAGGAGGTTCGCCTCGATAGCCCCGACGCTCCCATCACGCACATACTCATCCCTCGCGATGGAAGTCTTTGGTTAGCGAAGGAGGGTCTGGGCCTGTTCATCTTCCCATCGGGCGATCCCAGAACGTCTACGCCAAAACAGCTTCTCTCTTCGGAGAGCGTTACTGCCCTGAAGCAGGACCGGAGCGGTATCGTCTGGATCGGCACCGAGCGTGGTGTGTGGCAATCCGACGGTCTTTCGCAGCTGCAACCTTTTCTCGTCAAGGGCTCTGCGCGAGGGGTCACTACCATTTCGCAGGATGAGCGCGGACGAATCTGGATGGCTTCGAACGGTCGGAAAGTCTACGTCTACGATGCTGGAACGACAAGGCGACTCGACCTGTCCAACCTTCCCCCTTCGGAGATTTTCAGTATTCAGGAGGACGGCCGAGGCAGTGTCTGGTTTGGCACGGGCCGCGGTCTGGCGCGGGGACGCATGAAGGATGTCGACGCCGTCCTGGCATCGGGCACTGGTTCTGTCACCTTGACATCCTACGGTGTCGCCGAAGGAATGCGGACCGTCGAGTGCCGCTGTGCCAAGCAGCCCCAGAGTTGGACGATGCCGGACGGTACGCTCTGGGTTCCCACCGCCAAGGGATTCATACAGATTGATCCGTCCAGAAAAGACAACCTGTTGCCGCCGCGCCCTCTGATTGAGGAAGCGATCCTGGATGGTAAGCCGATCAGCCCTGACAAGCCCATCCAACTCCCGCCCGGCGATCACGAATTGGAAGCTCGCTTTACCGCGATCCGGCTCGGGCCGGCGGAAGGAGTTCGGTTCCGCTACCGTCTCGAAGGCTTCGAAGACAAATGGATCGAATCCGGCTCCCAAAGAATCGCGCACTACAGCCACTTGGCTCCCGGCAAGTTTCGCCTCCTGGTCGCGGCACGCGACGCAGCGGATGAATGGAGTCTTCCGACAGGAATTTCGGTCGAACAACGGCCACATTTGTATCAGCGTCTTTGGTTTCGCGTCGCTCTCATCCTCGCATTCGCCGGCGCCGTCCTGGCTCTGTTTCAGTTGCGGCTACGGGTGATTCGGACCAGTTATAAATCTGTTCTCGAAGAACGAAATCGCATTGCCCGTGAATGGCACGATACGCTTCTTGCGGGTTTGTCCGCCGTGGCGTGGCAAGTCGATGCGGCCGTCCAGGTCTGCTCCGAGGCAAAGGTCTCGGACAAGCTGAAAGAAGCGCGCGGTATGCTTCGATACTGTCGCGATGAAGCCCGCCGCGCCATCGGTGATCTTCGGGATGACCCGGCAAATGAACCACAACTGCCGCAAGCGATCGAGGAAGCCCTGCGCAGAATTACTCTTGGAACCGAAGTGCAAGCCGAACTGAACGTCAATGAGAAGCTTCCCCGTCTTCCCGTCGGGTACGGTGCGGATCTTGTCCGCATCTGTCAGGAAGCTACCTCGAATGCTATGCGCCACGGCCATGCCTCTCGCGTCACCGTCCTTCTGGATTGCAACGCCGGGCAACTCTCCCTCTCGGTGCAGGACAACGGAGTCGGTTTTGCCAGCCAGCAATCAGTGCCTCCTGCGCCCGGCCACTTCGGCATTCTGGGCATGCGGGAACGGGCGCAAAAACTGGGAGGAACACTCCGGTGTTCGAGCGAGCCCGGGAAAGGAACAGTCGTCCATGCGGTGGTGCCGCTTCCCCGATGAATCGAGTCTTTCGTGTCCTGATCGCCGAAGATCACTTCTTGGCCCGTATTGCTTTACGCGGCATGCTCAGCACTCTATCCGGCTTCGAAGTTGTTGCGGAAACAAACGCTGGCGATGAAGCCATTCGCCTGTACCGCGAGCATCGGCCCGATGTCGTCATCATGGATCTGAAGCTCAACGGCGTATCCGGCTTCAATGCGATTCGAGGAATACATTCCGAGTTCCCCGCCGCCCGCATCCTCGTATTGAGTAATTTCCAGGGCAGCGAAGATATCTACGAAGCAATTCATGCCGGAGCGCGAGGCTACTTGACGAAGGACGCCGATGGACCTCAACTGGCACACGCTTTGACGGTTGTGGCCTCAGGGGGACGATACGTACCGGAATGGCTCGAAGGCAAACTGGCAAACCGCACGGCCGGCCCTCCGATAACGCCTCGCGAAAAGGCCGTGCTGCAATTGTTGGCGGAAGGGCTGAGCACAATCGATATCGCGAACCGGATTCAGGTTGCAGAGAAAACCGTTCGCATCCATATCAGTAATATGCTCGAAAAGCTTGGCGCTCGAGATCGTACTCAGGCACTCGTTCTCGCCTTACAGCGGGGCATCATTCATTTAGACTCCTAGACTAATGTTCATCAGAAGCTCTGGCCACCAGACTGTTCGCCCACTGAAAGTTGTCTCTTTACAAACGGATTTTGCCGTCGTGGGAGGCGGTATCGCCGGAGTATGTGCGGCAATCACGGCGGCGCGCGCTGGCATTTCCGTCGTCCTGGTCCAAGACCGCCCTGTGTTGGGTGGCAACGCGTCGAGTGAAGTGCGTCTCTGGATTCTCGGCGCCACTTCGCACATGGGCAACAACAATCGTTGGGCCCGCGAAGGGGGCGTCATCGATGAAATCCTGGTCGAAAATCTCTATCGCAACCCGGAAGGCAATCCGCTGGTACTCGACACCATCCTGCTCGAGAAGGTCTATTCGGAAACAAACATCACGTTACTGCTGAATACGGCCGTTGATGAAGTGGAGAAGACCAACGGGTCGCGCATTGCGTCCGTAAGTGCTTATTGCTCCCAGAACCAGACGCGCTATCGCATCGCGTCGCCGCTCTTCTGTGACGCATCTGGCGACGGGATCGTCGGCTTCCTGGCGGGCGCAGCCTTTCGCATGGGCAGCGAAGGTCGAGACGAGTTTGGAGAAGGCATGGCGCCCGAGCGGGGAACGAATGAACTGCTTGGGCACTCCCTGTATTTCTACAGCAAGAACGTAGGTCGGCCGGTCCGTTATGTGCCTCCCGCATTCGCTCTCAAGGACATCACCAAAATCCCGCGGTTCCGCGACATTCGCGCTTCCGATTCGGGATGCAGTTTTTGGTGGTTGGAATGGGGCGGCGAACTGGATACGATCGCCGAAAGCGAAAAAATCAAGTGGGAATTGTGGAGGATCGCCTACGGGGTCTGGAACTACATCAAGAACTCGGGCCAGTTCCCCGAAGCCGAGAATCTGACGCTGGAGTGGGTGGGAACCATCCCGGGAAAGCGCGAGAGTCGGCGCTTCGAAGGCGACACTATTCTCACGCAGCAGGACGTTGTCGAACAACGCCACCATCGCGATACCGTTTCTTTCGGCGGCTGGGCCATTGACCTCCATCCCGCGGAAGGCGTTTACAGCAATCGCCCGGGCTGCGCTCAATGGCACGCCAAAGGTGTCTACGGAATTCCGTACGGCTGCTTCTATAGTTCGAACATCGACAACCTGTTCCTGACCGGCCGCATCATCAGCGTTTCCCACGTCGCGTTCGGATCCACACGGGTCATGGCAACCTGCGGGCATAACGCACAGGCCGTTGGCATGGCCGCCGCGGTGTGCCACGAGTTCGGCGTTGAGCCTCGGGCACTGCAGGAGAACTCTCGAATGGAAGAGTTGCAGCGGCGGTTGATGAGGGCAGGGCAGTACCTTCCCGGCTTTGTTCTGAATGATCCCGCCGACCTTACGCCCCAATCTCAAATCACTGCTTCGAGCGAGTACGTCCTCCAGGAACTGAAAGCGGACGGTGACACGGTGCCGCTGACAGCCTCGCGCGCCATGCTCCTTCCCGTTCCGGCCGGCCCCTTGCCCACCGTTACGCTGTTCTGCCAGACCGGCGAGCGGACCACCATCCAGGTCGAAGTGAGGGAATCCTCGAAGCCGTCGAACTTCACGCCCGATGTTGTGCTCCATAAAGAGGAGCTTGAGCTCTTACCGGGTTCGCTGCAGCAGATTTCGATCCGGCCTCACGTCTCCGTTGCGTCGGACCGCTACGTGAGTTACTGCCTGCTGGCGAACCCGCTCGTAACAGTCGGGACCAGTGCACAGCGGGTGACCGGGGTTCTGTCGCTATCGCATTCACAAAATGCGGCGGTTGCGAAAGCGGCGACCCAGCATGCGCCTGACGGAAGCGGTATCGATACCTTTGAGTTCTGGTTACCGGCGAGACGGCCCGGCGGGAAGAATCTGGCGCTTCGGATCGATCCGCCTCTTCATCCGTTTCGCGCCGCGAATGTTGCCAATGGCGAAGCACGTCCAACTGTCCGTCCGAATGCGTGGGTAGCTGCTGAGGACGACGCGTTCCCCTCCTTGCTTCTTCGCTGGGACGAACCAAAACGGATAGGCAAAATCGAGATCACATTCGATACCGATTACGATCATCCGCTCGAGTCGGTCCTGATGGGCCACCCTGAACGCGAAATACCGTTCTGTGTAAAGCGATACCGCCTCTCGAGTGATAGCGAAGAATTGATTACGGCCGAGAATCACTCGACGACCGTGTCGCATATCTTGAACACGCCCGTCCTCACGACCACTCTGAAGCTTGACGTGCTTGAGACCCGCGGAATGCCTGCGGCCATTTTCGAACTGAGGTGTTATGAAAGTTAATCTCCATCTGATGGTGTGCGTGGGCTTCTCGCTTATAGCCTGGGTCGCCTCGGCCCAAGACAAGCCCAAAGGATCATTTCCGCCGTCGGGCTACAAGCTGAAGTTTCTGGACAACTTCGATGGCTCTGCCTTGAATACGTCGAAGTGGATGTATCGGACGGACGTCAAGGCCTCAAGCTCCCAACTTCCCCAGAACGTCAAAGTCGAAAACGGAAACCTCGTGCTCTGGATGCGCAAGGGAGCGGACCGGGGAAAACAATACACCGGTAGCGGCGTCATCACGAAGGATCACTTCCACTACGGATACTTCGAAGCCAGAGCAAAGCTCTTCGGCGGCGCTGGCTGGCATGAGTCGATCTGGGCCATGGCTGTCGGGGATGGCAGCACTACCTATCCGCCCAATATCAGAACCGAAATCGATGGTCTGGAGTTTGATTCCGACACAACATGGAAGGGTCGCATGGGTCTCATCATTTGGCAGGGACCAGCGCACAATCAAAATCGCAGTTGCACGGCGGGGGTGGGCCGAGGACCGCTCGGCGTCGATGCAACGACCGACTTCCATACCTATGGCTTCGAGTACACCGAGACAAAAGTAAAGTATTACCTCGACGGCGATCTTCGTTGCCAGTTCGATTACCCGTTGAGCGACGGAGAGCACGACGACATCAATCTGTGGCTCACGGCACTTGGCTACGAACTGCATGGAATCAAAATCGATGACAGCAAGCTTCCGGGAAAGATGCTCGTCGATTTCGCGGCTGTCTATCAAAGCGAGAAATCCCATTGAGGCTGCTGTCCCTTCTCCCGGTCGCCTTACATCTGTGTCTTTTTTCTCTGATTGCCTGCCGCAAGCACGAGGGACGGTCCTACAAGCGGGCGATTCAAAGCTGACGTTCGATGGATCGCCCTTACGAATCGCCATTGAGCACGGCGGCACTTCGATAGCGCCGCACCCGGACGGAGGTCTTCTCCTCGGAGATCCCGATCACCCCGAACCCGTCAGTATCGTCAACGAATCCTCTGGCGTGAATGGTCAGAGTCAGCTCACGGTGCGCACCGCGTCAGGCAAATCGGCACGCCTGGACATCCAGATAACGACCAATCAAATCGATGTTGTCGTCCAACCCGCTGAACCCGGGGCCGTACTGATGCGGTTCGCGGGCACCGGCCCAGGCTTCGGGTTGGGCGATCAGGCGGTCGTTGGGCGTCCGGGTTTCAACACCGAGATCACCGGCTATTCAAACGACCATTTCCTGTCCGGGCAAGGGCTCAGTCGCATGGTGTCGAATTTTGCCATCTACCCCAAACAGCATTTCGCTTTCATCGTTTGGGAGCCTCGGGCAAAGATCGTTCGAAGTACGGCGGCGGAATGTACGCAGGGTTCCCGGCGAGTCACAGGCTCCGTTCGCTTCAGCATCTTTCTGGGAACCACGCGAGAGATCTACCGGCAATTCCTGACATCCCGGAATCTGTATGGCTTCCCGGTGATGAAACCCAAGTACGATTTCTTTGGAGTCGGCTGGGAGGCTTTCGGCGCTTTGGCTTGGGACACCGACCAGAAGACGGTCACCGACAACATCGATCATTACCTGGCCGATGGCTACCCTCTCAAATGGATGGTCGTCGGGTCAGGCTTCTGGCCGAATGCCGAAGACCGAATGCACGAAACCACCAGCTTTGGCCTCTATGATCCGAAACGCTATCCGAACCCAACCAGCTTCATCGCCTACTTCCATTCAAAGGGCCTGAAGTACTTTCAGGGTCTGCGAACGACATTCATCACCGACGGGCCGTTTGCGGCTGAAGGCGTAAAGAACGGATACTTCGTGGAGGAAGCCGGCCAGCCGAAGGTCATGCGGTTTGGCTGGCCCAAGAGCCCCATCTACTTTCTTGATTGGCTCAAGCCGCAGGCAGTCAACTGGTTCGTTGACTTAGTGCATCGTTGGGGACAGTACGGCGTCGATGGTTACAAGGAAGACGTCTACGGCTTCGGCAAATATGATCTCGGCGACGACAAGCTCGATTCGGTCAATGAGGCTCTGATGCGCGAAGGTCAGTTCATCATGGGGCGCAATGCCTATCTCGCTTCTGCCGCGGATCTGCATCGCGTCAATGACTTCAACTACGACCAGAATCAGGATCGTGGCCCGGTGAACGCGTTAGCTCTCTCCTATTCGGGATTCCCGCTTGTCTATCCGGACATCGTCGGCGGCACCTTCGGCGAAGGCCACTTCGATCTGAAGGTGACACCGCGCATGAAGACCTACATGATGCGCAACGCCCAGTGGGCTTCGGTCCACCCGTCCATGAGCATGGGACAGGGACCGTGGACGTTCAACGATAGGCAAGTGGAAAAGGTGATGCTGGCCGCGGCGCAGTTACACGATCGCCTCCAGCCCTACATCTACAGTCAGGCCATTCGCTTTTACCTGGATGGATACCCCTGGACCATGACGCCGCTTCCCATTGCGTTCGCCGAGGACAGCACTGTCTACGGGCGTGAGAACGATCGGGTACGAGGCTATGAATGGATGATCGGTGATTCGCTGCTGGCTACCCCGCTGTATGGAAATGATTTCGAAACGGCGGGAACGCGGGACGTCTATCTCCCCGCGGGTGTTTGGATCGAATACGACACCGGAAAGAAGTTGGAGGGTCCAAAAACTCTGACAGATTACCCGCTCCCGCCTGGAAAAACTCCACTGTTTGTGGGCGGCACCGGAATCGTCATCGAAAAACGCGGCGGCAAGCTGGTTGCCCGAATCTATCCGGTGCGCGAGCAAGCGCAATCCACCTTCATCTATCCGGACGGAGTGTCCAAAAGCGAGATTCACCTGAACGTGAATGACTGGCGTCATCTGTCGGTCAAAACGGAAAGGGGTGTCGCTCCCCGCAGCCAGATGAGCGCAGGAGCCTTCGAATTCCCGATCTCACCCGGCGAGAACTATGAAGTCCACTGAGGGAAGCGGTGCGACTTCGCCCTGGCGATGGGGAATTGCCGCTCTCCTCTTCTTCTCCACCATCATCAATTACATGGACCGTCAGAATCTGTCGATCCTGGCGCGCACCATACAGAACGATCTCAAGATTTCAGACCTGCAGTACAGCTACGTCGTTCAGGCGTTCTTGCTCGCTTATACGCTGAGTTACATCGCTGCCGGAAGGTTGACAGACTGGCTTGGCTCACGTGTCAGCATGACGCTCTTCGTGGCATGGTGGTCCATCTCCGACGTGATGACCGCACTCAGCCGGTCTGCACTGTCGTTAGGGTTCTTTCGCTTTCTTCTGGGAATCGGCGAACCGGGCAATTACACCGCTGCGCCGAAAGCAGTGTCGGAGTGGTTCCCTCCGCGCGAGCAGGGTTTGGTGATCGGGATCTATACCGCCGGTGCCACGTTGGGTGCGGCGCTCGCACCACCGCTGGTCGCACTCGCGGCAACGCAATTCGGCTGGCGCTCGGCTTTTGTTTGCACGGGCAGCTTAGGTCTGCTCTGGCTTGTGCCGTGGCTCATTCTTTCGAAACGACCGAAGCCGCTGGCCGATCCGCGAGAGCTCGCCGTCGAACCGCACCCATGGAAAGCCGCCCTGGGCCGCTCGCATACATGGCTGCTTTTATTCGGACGCCTGATCACCGATCCCGTCTGGTACTTCTACCTCTTCTGGTTTCCAAAGTATCTTTCTGACTCACGGCATCTGACCCTTTCGGCCGTTGGCCGCACGGCGTGGGTCGTCTACCTGGCTGCCGATCTTGGCGCTCTCGCGGCCGGCTACTTCTCATCGGTCCTCATCAGCAGAGGCATTGTCCCGGCCCGGGCGCGCGTGCGCTTAATGACCGTTTCGGCCTTATTACTTTTGTCCAGTCCGTTCGTTGTCCTTGCCTCCTCGGCCTGGACAGCCGTATTCATCGCTTCAATCGCTACCTTCGGTCACTTGTCTTGGCAAACGTCGTTGAGTAGCCTGATCCTCGATCTCTATCCAAAGCGGCTGGTTGGTACCGTGTTCGGTATTGTTGCCGCTGGCAGTGGTCTGGGCGGATTGCTCTCCACCGGGTTGGTTGGTTTCTCGGTAACACACTACTCGTACGCACCGGTGTTTGTCGCAATGGGTTTCCTCCACCCTCTTGCGCTCTTGCTGATCCGGCAGATCCGTCAGTATCAGGCGCCAGCGATCGGTGCGGCCTGAGGTATGGACCGGCGGTTCTTCCTCGCGCTTTCGATTGGGCTAAGCGTTCCGTCCTGTTCGCGGAAGGAAAAGACATGGACGATCATGCCCTTAGGAGATTCCATAACTGCTGGTGGAGCACTCTTTCATTCCTATCGCGGACCGCTTGCTCGCATGCTTCAAACGGTCGGGCTACCACGTGCGCTGGGTCGGCACTCAATCGACGCCAGAGGATGAACCACAACTCCATCATGAAGGTTATCCGGGAAAGTCGATCGAATATCTTGCTGCTAATTTTCCTCGATGGTACTCAGCGAACCTAGCCGATATCATCCTCCTGCATGCGGGACACAATCACACGGTAGAGGAGCATCCGGTGCCTGGCATTGTGCAGAGCACGCAACGAATCGTCGAAAGCGCAAGGGCCATCAATCCTCGCGTCGTCATTCTGGTGGCCCAAGTGATCCCGAGTGGCAAGTTGCCAAAGTACTCCTACATTCCCGAGCTCAACCGGCAGTTGGCCCAACTCTGCCACAAGCTGAACACACCGCGCTCGCCGGTCATTTCGGTGGACCAGGCCTCGCTGTTCAATCCCCGTACCGACACAATCGAAGATCATGTGCATCCCAATGGAGGAGGCGCAGAGAAAATGGCACGTGTCTGGTTCTACGCGTTGAGGCCTGTCCTTAGCAGTTGAGGTCTGCCTCATTTCTGCTGAGGAGGATGCGGTGCTTTCCCGAAGCGGAACGGCTTCGGCACTGAGGCTCAGCCCATTCCCGTCGCCGCAGCTTGTTTGTGCTCCGAGAAGCTAGAGCCAGCGCTGCACTGCTTCTGCCGTGTCAGCAGGCGCGGTATTGAAACAGATCTTCGCGTCAGGCGCTTGTGTATGGACAAGGTTGAGCAACTTCTCGAACAACAGCAGATGCTTTGGCGCCCGAAGTCCGGCGCCGATAACGACGCAATCGAACCTTTGCGACTTGAGATGCTCTACAAGGACGGCTTCGGCGGTTTCGCCAACATCGACCAGGCAACTGTCTACCTTATACCCCAAACCGGCCAATCGCTCCAGTTGTGAATCGATGAAGGCTCTTATCAGATTGGGCGTCAGTTCGGGAAACTCTGTGAAGTCAGCAAAGATCGGATCAAGCCCCAAGGC
>CAVSTJ010000002.1:0-91023 GCA_963730795.1 uncultured Acidobacteriaceae bacterium
CGAGAGGTCCGCTTGAAAGAGTTTATGGGGAGAGTTGTCTTTGCTGCGATCGCCGCTACGTTGTTGACCGGCACGGCCGCGTGGTCGCAGGTGGTGCCGACGGCTTCGATTGCCGGTAGCGTTACGGATCCTGCAGGCGCAGTAGTTCCGTCCGTCACAGTGGAGCTTCAGAATACAGCGACGCAGGTATCAAAGAGTGTGGTCACCGACCAGCAGGGGCGCTACCAGTTCAATTTTCTACCGCCCGGACGGTATGACTTGACTGCGTCCGCGCCCGGATTTGCACGATACCGCCAGACTGGGATTACGCTCGACGTGAACGCACCGGCGACGGCAAACGTTCAGCTCACCGTGCAGTCGTCTCAACAGGAGGTCACGGTGGAGGCAAACGCGTCCATGGTGGATACGGAGTCGGGGACGCTGCGCCAGATTGTGGGGGAAAAGTATGTCGGGAATCTTCCACTGAACGGGCGGAACGCGGCGACTTTGGTGTATATGGCGCCCGGGACTGTGCCAGGCAAAGGGGAGGACACGGGCACCTATGCCACCACTTCCGATTCGATTGCGATTTCGGTGAACGGCACGTACGGGGATCAAGTCGCTTACAAACTGGATGGCGCGCCGCACGACGACCCCATCACGAACGTGAACGCAACCTTCCCGAATCCCGATGCGCTGGCCGAGTTCAGTGTGCAGACGAATAATTTCGATGCGCGGTATGGAGGCGCAGGCGGTGCGATCGTCAACATCGTGACAAAATCGGGCGCGAATCAATTGCATGGCTCGCTGTTCGAGTACGTCCGGAATGGCGACCTGAACGCGCGGAATTTCTTTGCCGCGCAGCAGGACGCACTCAAGCGGAACCAGTTCGGCGGAACGATCGGCGGACCGATCATCAAGAACAAGCTGTTCTATTTCGCGAGCTATCAGGGGACCACGATCAACAACGTCACGTTATGGAAACACGGCTTTCGTGCCAACGGCCGCCGAACGAACGGGCAACTTCGCCGGAATGAAAGCGATCACCAATCCGGCGACCGGGCGAGCCTTCCAGAATAATCAGATTCCCGGAGGCTCTGATTTCTCCGCTGAGTGCGGCGATGCTGGCGAAGGTTCCGACTTCGGAGGATCCGACGGGACTGCTGCTCTATTCACAGCCGAGCCAGAGCCGAAATCACCAGGGCCTCGCGAAGGTCGATTACACGCTGGGACGGCATCAGATCTCGGTGAGCACGTTCTTCGTGAACTACACGGACCCGGGTTGGAACGGGAATAACACGCTGCTGAATTATCGCCTGGGCCAGGTGCAGACGACAAGCGAGGGGAAGATCAGCGACACCTTCAGCATCACGCCGAGGCTGGTGAACTCGTTTGTGATCGACGGATTGGTGCTGAATTCGAACCAAACCAGGACCGCACCTTTTTCGATCTTCGATTTCGGTAATCCCAATGTGGCGAGACCGGCTCCGGAGTTTCTGGAGACGGGTGTCAGCGTGACCGGATTTTCGGGCTGGGGAAGTGGATCACCTCAGCCGCCGGGTAAATGGCTGCGCGAAGATGTGCAGGCTTCGGAGCTACTGAATTACGTTCACGGAAGTCATTCGCTGTTCATCGGGGCGGAAATCGATCCTTACATTCGTTTCGATTCGCGCACAGGTTATCAGGAAGAGCCGCTCTACGCATTCAACGGTAGCTTCACGGGCAACGGTCTGGCGGATTTCCTGCTGGGGGACGTTTCGACGTTCACTCAATCGGCGGGCAAGGTCAAGTTCACTCGAGGGCAACAGTATGCCGCGTTCGTTCAGGATGCATGGAAGGTGCGGCCGAATCTTACGCTCAACCTCGGGCTGCGATGGGAGCCGTTCCTGCCCTATACGGATCCGGTTGCGCAACAGGTGGGCGGCTATCTTCCGGGTGCTCACTCACAGCGCTTTCCGAACGCACCGCCGGGGTTAGAGTTTGTCGGGGACCCGGGCTTCCCGGCGGGTGGGATGCACAACAACCTGGGGAACTTTTCTCCCCGGATCGGCATTTCGTACACAGCCCGGCAAGGTCCTCATTCGACTGTCGTGCGCGGAGGCATCGGGATGTTTTACCTGATGCCGTTCATGAAGCTGTATAACAACTTCGTCCAGAACGCGCCGTTCAGCCCGTCAGTGCAACTCTTCGGCGTGCAGTTTGCGAACCCATACGGAAGCGCAGGCTCTCAGAATCCATTTCCCCCGTTCGCGCCGGTCAACCCGGGCACGAATGCCGCGTTTGCGCTGCCGCTTACGTTTCAGTACTTCAATCCGAACTGGCGGCTGGGGCACATGGAATCTGTGAATTTCACCATTGAGCAGCAACTTGCGACGGACCTGATCGCGCGCGTGTCGTATGTGGGCAACCGCGGCGTGCACCTGCAGTACTTCGAAGAGGAAAATCCGGCCATTTATCGGCCGGGCGCAACGATCAGCAATACGAACCAGAGAAGGCCGCTGTATCCGTATTACGCTTCGTTGATTCAGATGACGAATGGCGGCGTATCGAATTACAACGCGCTGCAGATGTCGCTCGAGAAGCGACTTAGCCATGGAGTGACGTTTGTGGCGAATTACACGCGGTCGAAGTCGCTCGACAACCAGTCGGCGGACCAACAATTTTCGCTATCTTCACCTGATCCGTTGAACAGGGCGTTCAATTACGGGCCATCGGATTTCGACACTCCGAATAACTTCACGCTCAACGGAATCTGGGACTTGCCCAAAGTCAGTTTCGGGCCGCGCCTGGTACGTTCGGTTCTCGGCGGATGGGGAGTCACTGGGATCCTGACGTGGCGGAGCGGGACGCCATTCACGATCATCTCGGGACAGGACCGGTCATTGTCGGGCGTTGGCCTGGACCGGGCGGACCTGATCGGGAATCCGTATCTGCCCAGCCGTTCGACTGCGCAGACCATCAGCCAGTATTTCAATACCGCGGCGTTCACGGCGAATGCACTGGGTACGTTTGGAAGCTCGCCTCGCAATCTGCTGCGTAACCCTGTTTACTTCAATCTCGACATGGGACTGCAAAGAAATTTCCCGATCAAGGAGAGAATGCGGTTCCAATTTCGAGCAGAAGCATTCAATCTGCCGAACAATGTGCATTTCAATCAGCCGGGTAACAACGTCAGCAGCGCGACAACGTTCGGACGAATAACCGGCGCCGGCGATCCGCGCATTCTGCAACTGGTGGGGCGTTTTGAGTTCTAACTCATTTCCCTTCCGGGTGCTTTTGCCGCTCGTACTGCTGTTACTTGCCAAGGTAGCGGTCGCGCAACAGCCGTGGTTTTTCGTTGTGATGTCTGATCCGCAGTTTGGGATGTATGCCAAGGATCAAAACTTCAAGCAGGAGACGGCGAATTTCGAATTTGCCATCGCGAACGTGAACCGGCTGCATCCGAGATTCGTTGTGATCTGCGGTGATCTGGTGAACAAGGGTGGCGATGCGGACGAGATCGCGGAATACAAACGCGTGCTGAAACAACTAGACCCGGCCATTCCCGTCTACAGCGTTGCCGGGAACCACGACATCGGCAACGAACCCACGTCCGCGAGCATCGAGGCCTTCCGGAACAATATCGGCCGGGATTACTACACGTTTTCGAGCGGCGAGATGCTGGGCATTGTTCTGGATTCGAATCTCATTCGGAGTCCAGAGCACGTCACAGCAGCGGCGAATGCACAGGAAGACTGGCTCAAGAAGACGTTGGCGGAGGCGAAGGGGAACGGCCGGCAACAGGTCGTTGTCTTCCAGCACATACCCTTCTTCATCAAGGATGGGAACGAAGCGGATGAGTATTTCAACATTCCGCAGGCAACTCGCCGCCGGTACCTGGACTTACTCGAGCAATCCGGGGTGCGGTATGTGTTCGCGGGCCACTATCACAGGAACGCCGGAGGGACGGACGGGCCCTTGACGGAGGTCGTGACCGGAGCTGTGGGGATGCCGCTGGGCGGCTCACTCTCAGGATTTCGCAGCGTTACGGTTCGGGGTAATAAGCTCGAATCGACGTGGTTCTGTTTGGGTGGCATACCGAATGTCGTCGACCCGGAGCACCCGGCTTCGACACCTTGCCAGCAGTGAAGGGCTGAGCTCGCTAGACGAAACGCGAGAGTTGTGCCTCTTTCCCGATAGACTTTGGCGAGAAAGAGAGCGGGCCTTCTACCTCGAATCCTGGAATGGCGATGGAGCTACACCATGAATCGTACGGCAGATGTGGATTCGCTCTCGACGGCATCTCTTCTCTGAGCTAGAATAGGTGCTCAGTCCTACCACGTTCTGAAGCTGCCGGTTAGGAGCTATCAGAATCCCTCCCCCCGTTCTCGGGAACGATCTTCCAAGGAGCAAGCAATGAGTTCTCCACGCCTAGCAATCCCCGATTCACCTCAGCAAGCAAATCAACTACAGGCGGAAATCGAAAGACAAACGCAGCAGCAGACGACTAACAACACTCAACAGCAAGCGATTGCAAATCTCGCTTATGAGCTGTGGCAACAGCGAGGCTGTGTCGTGGGATCACCCGAAGAGGACTGGAACAGAGCTGAACAGCTTCTCCGGGCCAGTAGAACACAATCAGCTCTCAGCTCCCGTTAGTGGATGAATGCGGCAGGGACTTTCGGGTCCTTGCCGGCGGAACTTCGTCGCTCTCGACCTTTCTAGAGCAGATCTCTTGCCTAGCAACTCGAAGCACGACTTCGAAGGGCTCGTGCTGGGCTATTTATAACTCCGAGTCTCGTTCGCCCAGTTCGAGCCCTACGCTGCACAATATCGCACGGGAGTCTTGAGCAATGGCGCGTTGACCTCTGATTGCCCGTGAGCCCGCCTGTAACTGCTTCACCACTCCGAGTATTTGTTTCTCGCAACTCTCTATTCCCACTTTCTTCGTCCAAATTCGTATTCCACCTCGCACGGAAATCAGGGCGCACGGATGGGCTCTTCGACGCGGGCGTCTACGCCATTCTTGGAGACCATTGGGTCCACCCGCCGGAGGGTAGGTGGCGTTTTAGTTCGGTCTGCGGCCTACTGCTGGTTACTGCTAAACAAGAGATCGACGAGGTGAAGGTTATACTGACTCCTATCTCGTCTAAGGCCCTCGAAATACTACATTAGGGCAGTCTCGTGTGTTCGATCGTTTTTGAAAAGGAGGGATCAGATGCGGTCCCATAGCTTGTATTCAATCTTGAAAGCCAATAAAGTTTACGGGTTCGTATTCTTTATCCTCACGGCTCTTTGCTCTCTGCACGCCCAGGTCTCGACCACGGGTCAGGTCGTGGGGTCCGTCCAGGATGGCTCCGGCGCGGCTATCGCGGGTGTCGAAGTCAAGATAGAAAGCAACGAAACAAAAACGTCCCAGACCGCCACATCCTCTCCCGACGGCGGATTCGTATTCACCACGCTCCAGCCGGGCACGTACAATCTGACTGCAACGCTGAAAGGGTTCGACAAGGGCGCCTACAACGGCATCGTTGTAAATGCCGCTAGAACCACGAACCAGATCGTCACGTTGAAGGTCGGATCGGTCACGGAGACGGTCGAGGTCACTGGTTCGGCGCCCGTGTTGCAGACCTCCAGCACAACCATCTCAAATACGGTAGACCAGAAAGCGCTACAGGATCTGCCACTCACGGGTCGCGACACCTTGCCATTTGCACTGCTTTCTGCGGGTGCGCAGCAAGGCGTCACGTCGCGCGACAGCACGTTCGAAGGTATGCCGGGCGGAGCTATAAACATCACTCTGAATGGAATCGCCAACAATGCCCAGCGATTTAAGAGCGGCGGTACTAGTTTTTACGCATTCGTCACGCCGCGGCTCGAGACGGTCCAGGAGGTTACGGTTAGCACATCAAATCTCAGTTCCGATAACAGCACCGGTCAAGGCTCCATGCAGATCCAATACGTCTCAAAATCCGGCACGAATTCGTTTCACGGAGAGGCGTTCTGGCAGCACATCAACTCGGCTCTCAATGCAAACGACTGGTTCAACAACGCCAATAGAATTAAGCGGCCAGTTTACATCCAGAACGATCAGGGCGGCAATATCGGCGGCCCGATTCTGAAGAACAGGCTCTTTTTCTTCGTGAACTACGCCGAACAAATTACACCTTCTTCCGGACAGTACTCGGCTGTCGTTCTCAATCCTGCCGCGCAAGCCGGCAACTATTCCTACATCGGAAGCGATGGCGTGACTCGCAGCTGTTAATCTTCTCTCGCTTGCAGGACGAAACGGATTTACAAGCACTGTAAATCCGATCATCGGCGCGCAGCTCCAGAAAATTCAGGCGTCTACTTCCGCCGGGGCAATCTCTCCTTCCGATCTCATCAGAAATTCGCTTGTGTGGACTGCACCACAGCCAACAACGAATTACTATCCGATGGGTAAGGTTGACTGGCTGATCACGCAGAACCTGAGATTCAATGTCTCGGATACATACGTCAGGCAAGTCAACGCAGCCGGCTTCCGGGGCACGACGCTGCCGGGATCGTTTCAACAGCAACAATCGTACGGTCAGATCGCCAATCCCTACATCGCTACCGCGGGTCTTACCTGGACAATCAAGCCGAACCTCGTCAACGATTTCAACTACGGCATTCAGGGCACCCAAGAAACTTTCTCTACCGGATTTGATATCAGCACATTTCAACCCCGGCTCCTGACTTTCCCACTCAATTTCGCGAGCGGACTGGAAGAGCTGAACGGTCTGCAGCAAGGCAACACGTTTACGGCGCGAAACAACCCTGTCTTTAACTTGTTCGACAACCTGAGGCTTGAGAAAGGAAACCATTCATTTTCTTTCGGCGGCAACTGGATCCACAGCTACATGCACACCTCGAGTACGGGTGCGGCTGGTATTCCCAGATACACCTTTGCGGTGAATTCAGCAGATCCGGTCAATACGATATTCAATTCTGTCGAATCTTCCCGGCAATTAGCGCGACCAATTTGGCGGACGCCACAAATCTGTATGCGCTCCTTACGGGTCGAATTAATACGGTGACCACGACTCGCAACCTGGATGCCGCCACTCATACCTATGCCAATTTTCAGCCGCATTTTCACAAACGAGTTGATGACTTCGTTTGGCCTCTACTTCGCCGATTCCTGGCGCGTGAATCGATCGTTAACGCTGAATTACGGTCTCCGTTGGGACTTCCAGGGCGACAACGAAAATCCGAATGGGACCTACACGAGTCCCACAGTGGCCGATCTCTTTGGGCCGTCCGGCTCGATCGGCGGATCAATTGCGCCGAACCTCTTCAATCCGGGTTCCCTCCAGGGACTTGCCAACCCAGCATTTATCAACGCTCAAAGGCTTACAATGCCGACTTCATCAATCCGGCGCCTCACGTCGGATTGGCATGGAACCCCAGCTTCCAGCAGGGTTGGCTGGGAAGCCTGCTCGGCGATAAGAAATCGGTGATCCGCGCCGGCTACTCGCTTAGCTACTACTCGGAAGGAATGCTCAGTTTCACCGACTTGGTGGGTAACAATCCGGGAACTACACAGACTGCTACGCTCTCGTCGGGAAGCAACTTCACGCCCGGCTCACTGAGCCTCGGGGACGCGCTTACCGGCTGCAACCGCGTTCCCGACCTCTTTCAGCTTTCCGCTTCCTTTGTCGAACTTTGCTTTCGCGAATCGAACCGTTGGCAGCATCGACCCGAACATCAAGGCCCCCTACGTACAGACTTGGTCGGCCAGCATTCAACGAGAAATCAAAGAAGGCACGGTCCTGGAAGTGCGATACGCAGGGAACCGCGGCGTCAACCTGTGGCACGCCACCAACCATGAACGAAGTCAACATCTACGAGAACGGTTTCCTGAGCCAGTTTCAAGCCGCGCAGAAGAACCTAGCGATCAATAACGCAAATGGGCGTGCCGGGAGTTTTGCCAACAATGGTCTGGCGGGTCAGGCCGCTACGCCGATCTTTAATGCGGCTTTCGCCGGATTGCCCGCTGCGCAAGGATATTCCAACACCAGCTTCGTCAGCCTGCTCCAATCGGGCCAAGCTGGATCGATGGCCAACACCATGGCCCAAAGCGCCACTTACTTCTGCAATATGGTGGGAAGCAACTTCAGTCCTTGTACAACAAAGACGGCGCCGGGCGCTTACCCGATCAATTTCTTCCAACTGAATCCGTATGTCGCGACTGCTAATCTCCTGAGTTCCAATTCGTACTCCGATTACAACTCGCTTCAGGTGGAACTACGGCAGCGAACCTGGCACGGATTGACCCTTAACGCGAACTACACGTGGTCCCATTCGCTTACGGATCGATATAGCAAAACCGTAGACAACATCGTCAACTTCACCACTCTCAGAAACCGCAACCTTGATAAGGGCCCGTCGCCTTTTGATCTTCGGCACGTTGTTCAGATTTATGGAACTTACGACATTCCGTTTGGCAGAGGGACGCATGTTCTCCGCGAACAATGCGATTGTCGATGCCATCGCCGGCGGATGGACTTTGGGCTCGATTTTCCGCGCCCAGACGGGATTACCTTTCAAACTCAGCAGTGGATATCTGACTGTGAATCAACAGGATTCTGGAGTCGTCGCCAACGCTAATCGATCGGTGCTTCAGAGCGAAGTGGGTGTGTACAAAACAGGCAATCCGTACGTGTATTTCGTGAATCCGGCAACCATCGGATCTGACGGGCGGGCGAACGCTAATTTCCTGGCGCTTCCCACAACCGCAGGTCAGTTTGGAAGCTTCGTCTACTTATACGGTCCGCACTTCATCACAGACGACCTGTCCATCGCCAAAGCGGTGCCGATTTTCCGCGAAAGAATTCGGATGGAGATCCGGGCGGAAATGGTGAACGCGTTTAACCATCCGATTTTCCAGGTTCCGACTGGCGGAACTTTCGGGATCAGCGGCATCAATATCGCCTCGACGACCTATGGACGCTCCACAGCGCTCACGACCACTCCGCGTCAAGTGCAGTTCCGGATTCGGTTTGCGTTCTGATCTGGAGCGACGTTGTCCGTAGCAATCGAACCGCGAGTACTGATCCGATTGCGACCGAGCATATGAGATCGCTTACGCAGCGTCGACGTGGTGCCCTGGCGCGCTGAATATTACGTCATCGTTGGTGCGCAGGATTCGATGGGTCGTTGTGATCGCAACCACCAGTCCAATCGATACCGATGGGGTGAGAAAAAGCTGACCCCCAAGAGTCATTGCCGATAGCGCTGGTCCTGCGCGACAGGAAACGGAGTCAGAGGAGGGCTTGCCTGACATTCATATCTCTGCGCGACAGGATAGTTCTCCATAGTTCTCGATAATAAGTATGTCGGGATCCGGTTACTCGGCACGTGATTCCCCCGTGTTAAACGAAGGGCAGCTATCCGGAGCGGTGGGAGTTTCACATTCGCAGTTGTATCCAGGCGATTCAATTACTGGGCCAGTTTGTAAAAGATTCGTTCGGGAAAAGCTTTTCTCCTAATAACTTCAGGCATCCAGCGCGAGACTCCAAGCAAGATGGCCGGAATCGGATATTAACTTATTCGCCGCCATTCGCCTATTGCGCCTTTGCGGAGACAACCGCTGATTGACTTCCGCAACCTGGAACGTGAGACGAACTTCTACTCGCAAGAGAACTTAAAAAAATCTTCAAAAAAGGCAAGATTGGTGATAACCTGTTGTACCGGCATCGGGTCAAGGCGTTATTTCAACCTCGGAAAAGGTTGTACGCCGCGACTATCGCGGGACAAGCTTGGACTTTCCTTGTTAAGGAATAAAAAACTGATGTTTTGTAAGCTTGCGCTAAAAGCTCAGAATTTCGCTTTGATTTTCGTGGTGATGGCCGTCTCGCTGCCATGCGGTGCCCAGACTGGTTCGCTCACCGCACAAGTGACTGTTGATGCGAGCCAAATCAAGCGCGTTATCCCCAGGACTCTCTACGGCACTAACTTGCAATACATAGAGGAGGGGACAGGCCTTTGGAACACTGGCACCAATACCTTCGATCTGGGTGTGTTGTCGAACTCTATTGCCCTTGGTCCTTCGTTGTATCGGTTCCCGGGTGGCATCTACTCCGATTCGTATCACTGGATAAACGGCGTAGGCCCGCGGGCCTCGCGACCGCTGTCGCCTCTCTGGGACGGTGGACCTTTAGGTAATAACGACGTAGGTACGGACGAAGCACTGCAATATGCATCCGCGACTGGCGGTCAAGCATTGATCACCGTGAACGCCGGGAGTGGAACCGCTGCAGAAGCAGCAAATTGGGTTAAGTATGTTAACCGTACAGGCGAGCAAGTCAAATATTGGGAGGTGGGAAATGAGCTTTATTACAACCCTTCGATCGCGCCTCTGTTCCGTTCTACACATTCCCTCCCAGTACCTACACGCCGAAATTGATCGATTTCTCTACTGCGATGAAGCAGGTGGATCCTAATATCAAGGTAATTGCGATCGGTGGCAATTTCCTGAACCAAAGCTATCCCGGATGGGACCAAACACTGCTGACTCAAGCGGCTCCGAATATGGATTACTTTTCTGTCCACAATTCATACGCTCCAGTGAATGGCTTTTCAAGCGATGACGTCCGTACCGTTTATTCGGCTCTCTTTGCGGCTCCCCTCAACATTGCCCAGAATTTGCAGTCGCTAAGCGATGAAATTGATACGTACGCTGGTAGCCGCGCATCCCAGATTCGGCTCGCTGTCACAGAATGGGGACCTCTATATAACCTTTTTGACAGTCCCTACGCCTTGCACACGAGAACGCTGGGCTCAGCCATTTTCGTCGCCAGCACGCTCAAAGCATATATTGAGTCGCCCAGGATGGAAATCGCTAATATGTTCTCGCTTTTGGACAACAACGTGTCCGCCTGGCTTGGGAAGAGGAACGGTATCTACTATCCCGAGGCGTCCTATTACGCTATGCAGTTGTATACACAGCATTTCGGTTCTCTGCTTGTGCCCTCATCTGTATCCGTACCGACATACAACAGTCCGGCGATCGGCGTCGTTCCTGCGGAGCCTAACGTTCCGTATCTGGAAGTTATCAGTAGCTTGAGTGCTGATGGACAAAGGCTTTACATTATGGGCATCAATAAGCACTTCGACCTCCCCATCACGGCGACCATTCAGCTTAAAGGCTTTAATCCCGCTCCAGACGGCAGTGTGTGGGCGCTGCTCGGAACTGGAATTGATGCGAACACCGGGAACGACTTCCCTCCCGGTAATTGGAGTCCCCAGATGCAAGATGCTCTGAATCCGCGATTCTACAAGGGATCTCCGAGCGAGGTTCAGTTGATTCATGTTCCCCAAACCTCCTTCGGACAAACATTCACCTACACGTTCCAGCCACATTCTGTGATGTCGGTTGAGCTGGTTAACATCAATCCACTCGGACCAGCCTGTGGCGTTTCTCTTTCTTCCTCTTCTCTGAATATGGGTGTCGACGGGGGGACATCTTCCATATCCATATCGGATCCAAATCACTGTGCGTGGGGAGCGACAAGTAACGTGGATTGGATCTCGGTCACCTCAGGGCTTGCCGGTTCGGACAGCGGAACCATCAGTCTGTCTGTCGCGGCAAATCCTTTAACAGCGGCACGAACGGGCACGCTGACTATTGCCGGCCAAACCTTTACGGTGTTGGAGTCAGGAGCCGGAACAGGTACCCAGGTCGCCCTACGCTTTGTTCCCGTGACGCCGTGCCGAGTTGCTGACACGCGTAATCCTAATGGCGCCTTCGGTGGCCCGCTCGTCGGAAGCCAGACAACCCGCGACTATCTCGTTCCAAACAGCGCGTGCGGCATTCCGGCCACGGCCGCTGCTTATTCGCTGAATGTCACGGTGGTTCCCAGCAAGCCACTGCAATGGTTGACAATCTGGCCCAGCGGACAGCCGCAGCCGACTGTTTCGACTCTCAACTCCTTTGATGGCCGTATCAAAGCGAACGCGGTCATCATACCGGCGGGCACGAATGGCGGTATAAGTGCTTTCGCGACCGATGATACAGACGTGATTTTCGACATCAATGGCTACTTTGTACCGACGACAACACCATCTGCATTGGCCTTTTATCCACTCGCGCCCTGTCGCGTCGCGGATACGCGATCGGCGGTCGGCCCACTCGGAGGACTCGCATTGGCCGCGGGACAAACGAGAGACTTCCCAGTGCTTACGAGCGCATGTCAGGTGCCGGCGCAATGCACAAGCGTATTCCGTCAATTTCACGGCAGTGCCGAAGGGCCCACTCGGGTACTTGACAGCATGGCCTACCGGGCAAAGCCTTCCCGTCGTTTCTACCCTCAATGCACCTACAGGAGCCGTCACGGCGAATGCGGCCATTGTGCCGGCTGGAACCAATGGTGCGATCTCGATTTTTGCGACGAATGATACCGATCTCGTTATCGATATCAACGGATATTTCGCGTCCCCTACCACCAATGCTCTTTCGTTTTACCCTCTATCCCCTTGCAGGGGCTTCGATACGCGCACCCAATCATCCGCGCAGCCGCTCGCGGGAACGCTGGGACTAACAATGGACAGTTCTTGTGGCGTACCCGCGACCGCACAGGCGCTGGTTCTTAATGCGACCGTGATTCCGTCGAGCACGCTCGGATGGCTTACGCTTTGGGCAGGGGGAAGCACTCAGCCAAATGCGTCCACACTCAACGCTTATGACGGAACGGTCACTTCCAACATGGCTATTGTGCCAGGCTCCGGCGGCGCTGCCAATGCCTTCACTTCCAACTCTACACACTTGATTCTGGATCTATCGGGTTATTTTGCTCCCTGAACAGGCAGCCCGTGGGGTGAGTTGCGTTTTGCAATCGCAGAGCTTGTCCGTTTCTGGAAAGCTCACCGCAAAGGTGCTAATCACATTGATAGCCGGAGCGGCAGGGATACACTTCCTTGCCTTGACCGCGGTGTTCAGCTTTCTGACTTATCGCCACGAGCAGGTAAGGCTAGCGGCCCTCCTGGGAATGATGCTTGGAGTCTATCTAATTTGGGTCGTTATAGGAGGGACTGTCGCATGGCGAGCGGGTAACCTTATCGAGCGATGGGGGAAAGAGAATCCATCGTTTTGGTTTCAAAGATTTGTTCTATTTTGCGTCGCCATGGGCATGATAGAAGAGGCTGTCACAACATTCATGACGAACTCCGCTCCTCTTTTGGGTGTGCAATTGGGGGAAGTTTACATTACTGCATCAAGTAACTACTGGGACGTCATCTTAGGCCATAGCCTAATTGTGATAACGCCAGCCTTCCTGGCGTGGGCCTTTCTTCTGCAGCGCTATCGCTTCCAGCCATCCACCGTATTTGTTTTGTTTGGCCTCACAGGCACACTGATGGAGATGATTTACGGGGGAGTGACGCAGATCGCACAAATCGGGATGTGGGTGATCGTCTACGGCTTGATGGTTTATCTGCCGGCCTGCAGCGTACCATCGCAAAGGCCCGGCCGTATTCCGCGTTTGCGGCATTGTGTTCTGGCAATCCTGCTTCCGTTCGCGTTCATGCCGCTTTGCATACCTATCTTGTTCCTCATTCGTGCCATTCGGCCGAGCACTGCCGTCCAGTTTCCGCCCATAAATCTAACAGGGGTATAGCCGGCTTTAGCCGAACATTCGAGCGAGGTTTAGACCGCGAAACACTCCTCCTCTGCTTGACACTGCCGCACTTGCCAATCCAGTTTGACCCGCGTCACCAGCTTTGAGAGGCCCTTGATATGAGTGGTCCAAACGGCCATAGCACTCCTTAACTCGCGGGTCCCTTCTTCCGTCAAACGGAAGGAGAACCGGCGGCTCTCGCCCAGCCGGAACTCGTTCGGGTCTGCTGACTCAGCGTTGGAGAGCCAAGCCGGAAAATCATAATCGAACTGGATGTAGGGAGATGCCATGATCTCGTCCAGGGTAGTACCGGACGCATGCTGCAGCCGTGTAAACTCGGCGAACTGCTCCCAGAAAAGATCGAATCCTTCAATTTCTCTGTCGGCACCGTGCTTAACCAGAAGATTCTTCGTCACGCACATCGCGGTTGAGCATACTGCGTCCCACAAGTGGAAAGAAGCGATGGCACGGTAACGATACATTAGGTTGTCGCCGATCTCCCCATTCTGTAACTTCTCGAAGTTCTTCTCATGAGAGTAGAACGCGACGCAATCATCACGGGTAATAAACAGCTCGCCCATCGTCTCAGCGACAAAGCTATCGAGGAAACCCCGCATGTCAGATGATCCTTGCTCCATAGCGGGTAGCATGCAAGACCACCATTCGGAGTTTTTGATTCCCCATCGGCGAGCGAACCGAACCACGTGTTCGAACCACCCGTCATTCCAAAACACGCTACTCACAAGGTGCCACTTGCGCGCGGTCACATAATCCTCAAAGGGCAGCGTGTCGGTCGCCACTACAATCTCTTCCACATCGAAAACCTTTTCGCCGTCGTAAATGCCGAAGTTTTTTGGCAAGACGCGGAAGCGCGTTGCAAACTTAAACAGGTCACGAGATTCCGACGTTTCCATCTCGGCTCCCTTCAGCATCATGGCCTGAAAGTTATGCATTTGATGAATGTTGCTGTCAAGCAGAGAATGCAGTCCGCGGAGGTGGGATGTCAGCGATTCACCCGGAAGACCGAGAATCAGATCGGACACGGAGCGCAAACCGCGACCCCGCATATGCACTTCGAGTGCCTTGTAACCCTCCAGTTTGATGGTCTGGCGCTTCACCTTCCGAAGAACTTCCTCGTCCAGCGATTGCACGGCCTGGTACAGCACCAGTGCCCCGCTAACCTGCTCGACTGATTTGATAATTCGATCGGGACGGTTTTTCCCCGTAGTGGCATCAATGAATGTCGGCCAGCCGTAGTCTCGCTGCATCTGTCCGATATAGCCGGAGATTTCGATATCGCGCTCGAACATGCCGTAGTTCGAATCGGCTATGCGCAGCGTCCCCATGTTTGGAGAACACTGACGTATCTTTCGCGCAATGTAGCGAACTTCTTCCTTCATGCGTTCAACGCTGAAGTTATGTACTTTCGTGTAGAAATTTGTACCCTGCACGCAGAAGGTACATGTGAACGGACAACCTCGATTGGTCTCAATCATCGGCGCGAGCTTGCCGTCAAAGAATTCATCCTGTATCCCGGTCAGCCAAGGCGACGGGATCTCCTCTACTTCCTTGTGCCGCGGCTTCGTCAGGTTGCATGACTGCATTCCCGGCCGGGTCCCGGTACACACAGGAGTCCAAACCATGCGAGGCCAAGGCCGACAGCGATAGCTCAGCGTTCATAAAGCTGGCGAGGATATTGCTAGCTAGAAAGTCACCCTCTCCGAGGGCATACACATCCAAGTAAGGCGCCGCCGCCAGATAGCGGATCTGACGTTCCGGCTCCATAGAGATGTTCGGACCTCCCAACACGGTTAGAATCTTGGGATTGATTTGCTTCGCTATTTTGCAAAAGTGATGGCTAAGAGCCTCGTTCCAAACATAGTTACTCAGCATCAGGACATCGGGAGGATCCGCCTTCAATGCTTCGAGCAGTCGTTCCGGGTACACGAATAGTCGGGAAACCACTTCGCGAGACGTGTATTCGCGATCCATCACCGCTTTCATGTAAGCGATTCCTAGAGGCATGCAGTCGTTCGCGAGCACGCCTGAGTAGTTGTAGCGAAGGTCAGCCAGGATTACTCGTACGGGCATCACCCCTCCTGCTAAGATTTGTCAAACAGCAACCGTCTGCGCAGCCTCTTGCCGGCAAGTGCTGTGACCGAAATACTCGCGGTACCAATCGATAGTTCTCGCGAGGCCTTCCTCCATGGTGAAGCGAGGCACCCAGCAAAGGCGTTCCCGAGCCTTGCTCGTATCCAGCGTCTGTTCCCGGATTTCCGCTGATACAACGTTCTGAACAATGGGCTCCAGATCCGACCGATTCATCATCCTGGTAATCTTCTCCGTAAGGTCAAGCATCGTAGGGCGAAGCTCTAAGCCAAAGTTGAATGCTTCCCCGTTCAAAGAAGAGTCCGTGGCCATGCATTCCGCCAGCCATAAATATGCCGCGGCGGCATCCTCGACATATAAGAAGTCGCGAATGAACTTTCCGTCGCTCCTGATAAGGAACCGCCGATCGTGTAATGTAGCTTGAATTACTCCAGGAATAAGGCGGCTGAAATTGAGATCGCCGCCGCCGAAAAGATTTCCGCAGCGCACAATAGTCGCGGGAAGACCATAACTGCAGGCGTACATGGCGGTGATCAAGTCGGTACAACTTTTCGAAACGTCGTATGGGTATCTCCCCACAAGAGGGTGGTCTTCCCGATACGGTAAGTGGCAGGACTCGCCGTAGGCTTTGCCGGAAGACGCCACCACGACCTGTTGCACTTCCACCTGCCGAGCGGCCTCTAACAACAACCAAGTACCGCGCACGTTCGCCTCGAGGGTGCCGACAGGATTGACTTTCGCGACGCCCACCAGCGTCTGGGCACCGAGATGAAACACAGTTTGAATGGAGTGTTCCGACAGTGCCCGCGCCAGCAAACCTTCTTCCGTAAGGGATCCGAGAACGACGACAACTTGTTTCAGCCATCGGCCCCGAATGACAAAACTGCTAGAAACCTGATCCCGGACCAGCACTACCACGGAGGCCCCCCGGTTAAGGAGTTCCGGCACCAGCCAACTACCAAGAAGGCCCGTTGCGCCGGTCACCAGCACCTTGCGGTTTCGCCAGAAGTCCTTCGGAGTTGTCACGCGGTGGCCGCCATCGGTTTGCAGTTCAACCATGGAAGCCTTCCCCCGGCTGCAATCTTCTCTAGCTCCTGCTGGTCCTTACTGGTGTCCATCGACTTCCAGAAGTCGGTGTGCTGACAAACCTGAAGTAACCCCCGGCTTGCAAACGCGGGCAGCACCTCTTGTTCGAGATTCCGCCCATGCCACTCGAAGAAAGCCTGCTTTTCAAAAACAAAGAAGCCGGCGTTTATCCAGTAATCCTCAACGATCGGCTTTTCTTCAAATCGTTGTACCAAAGACTGATCGTTAAACACCACCAACCCATACTGGGATCGAAGCGGGACAGTGCTGAGGGTTGCTAGAACATTAGCTTTTTTGTGCATGTCAAGCAAGCGGTGCAGGTCGATGTTTCCCAACCCATCGCCATAAGTAGCAAAGAAACGCTCTCCCACATAGGTCCCGCAGCGCAAGATGCGCTCTCCCGTGTCAGCATCCTCGCCCGTGTCGACGATTCGAACTTTCCAATCCGAAAACCGCCCGTCGAAGTAATCGGTCAGCATCTCTTTACGGTGCCCGGCGGCCAAGACGAACTCCGTAAAGCCCTGCGTCGCGTAGATGCGCATCAGGTGCACAATGATGGGTGTGCCTGCGATCGGCATCATCACCTTCGGATAGTACTCCGTGAACGGATACGAGCGAGTGCCCTTCCCTCCGCACAGTATGACAACCTTTGGTCGTTCCATCTGTCCTAATCCGCTCCGATCTGGCGTCTCGAGTATGCTTCCGGGCAGTAATGATGACTTGAAGTCTTGCGACTTACATTCTAAAAGTGTCTTGTAACTTCAGAACATAATGCAGGTTATTCCGAAAAGAGTCAAGGGCTTTTCACGTTACCAACCGCGATGAAGTACCGGTCGGACTGTTAACTCTGCTTTACCGCTTCATTATTGGGAGGGTCGGCGTCGAAAAGCTCGTCAAGTCGAGTAACATGCAATTCTAAAGCTTTGGTTCCGAAACGCAAGCTCGTCGTTGGCGCCTTGAGTAATGGCATCTTCGCCGCACTCGGAGGGTTGCTCACCGTTTTGCAATCTCTGCTCGCGATGCGGCTACTTGGACCAGGCGAAATGGGCGAATTCGCCGTCGCTGCCGCGATCGCCGCTATGTTGGAGCTCATCTCCGATTTCGGAATTGGAGATCGCTTAGTTCAGCAGACATCGCTGCCGATCCCCAAAGCATTTCATGCCGCACTTACATTACAGACCTTTGCGGCGATTCCAATATGGTTGGCTGTTTTTCTTTTGGCTCCAAGCTTAGCGCATTTCTACAACCTGCCTCAGCTAACCAATCTAGTGCGGCTAATGAGTTTACAAGCTTTTGGGGGAGTTCTGCGACTGCCGCTCTTTCTCCTCTATCGGGATCTTGAGTACTTCCAGCACCGTCTTCTGGTCTTCCTCGGGAAAGCCATGTCGTTCGCGGTGACCATCAGCATGGCTCAGTGGGGCTACGGAGCCCGGTCGCTCGCGTTCGGAGCCCTAGTCGGACTGCTGACCACCTGCGTCCCAGCCTGGATTCTTGTCGCGCAGCTTCCGGCTTGGAACTGCCGTCGCGATGACGTCAAGCTGTTCCTAACCTTCTGTTGGCCGGTCTGGGCATCGCGGGTCGCCCTCATTGCTGTCGAGCAAGGGAGCGTGTTCATTATCTCGGTAACTCTGTCCGTTCAGCAACTTGGGCAGTACAAATCTGCCGAGCAGATTGCGCACACTGCTCCTCTGATCGAGATGGTTTTCGCCCAGACGATATTCCCTATGTTGTGTCGCGTTTCCGGATCGCGCGAGCAACTAAGTCTGCTATTTTCCGCGTCGACCCGAGCCGCCATGATATTCTTCTCAGCCGCCGCCTGTTCCTTGCTGATCTTCTCTCACCAGATTGTGAGGCTCATACTAACGCCCCGCTGGGAAGGCGCAGAACTCTATTTGCAGGCTCACGCGATCGGGATATTGCTTGGTGCGGTGGCCTTCAACTGGGAGGTGCTCTTCCGTGCAATTGGCCAAACTGGACCGATATTCCGCTTTTCTATGATCTACGGAATGTCGTTTCTACTCATCCTTTGTCCCTTAACCTACTTCATGGGACGGCCCGGGGTGGCGGCGGGGGTTGTCCTCGTAAATCTGGTTGGTTTTGTTGTTCGGAACTTCTATTTTGCGAAGCTGCAGCTCGAGACGTCGATGATGAACATTATCTGGCGTTCCACTCTTGCCGGATCGGGAGCGATAATGGCCGTTCTCATTCTTCGGTTAGTCGCACAAGGAGCCGCGAATACCTTCGTTGCTTGGGGGCTAGAGGTCAGCGTATATGTGGCCACGTATCTGCTGCTGATCTGGTGGCTCGAAAGCAGCCTTCTCGCCAGCTTGCGCAACACACTCCGAAGACCAACGACGCAGGCCTCACCAGCTTAGGGACCGAACTCCGCGCGTAGCTCAGACCAATTCGTGTTTCAGAAGCTCTTTAGCAATGCGCAAGGTAGCTTGCATGAGCTACCCGTTGGCCTGTAGAAGAATGCTTCAAGATGAATTTCTTCTTCAACTCCACCCTCTCGTAACCAGCGTCCTCGATCATCTGTGTAAGACAAGCCAAACTCATACCCCACCAAGCGCAGTTATCCCCACCTCCGAGGTAACGCATGAGATTGAATGGCAACTTACGGTTGTAACAATCGGTAAACACTGCTTGCCCTCCGCTCACCTCCCGAATCCTTTCAAGAGCAAGGACAGGATTTTTTAAATGAAGTAGAAGACTACCGGTGTGAACAAGATCGAAAGTTCCCAGTTGCTTGGCGCTGAGATCGTAAACACTCATCTCGATGCGTTTGACTTTCGATCCGTATGCTTCGTGCGCCAGGGAGAATCCCCGGCCAAACGGTGCATCCAGTTGCGCATCCGTCATTGCCGTGCGCTGCTTACGCGGCAGGTCCAGCTCGCGTGCGCATGACACATCTAAAGCAACAACTTCAGAGGCACCTCGACGCTCCATCTCAAAGGCCCAATAACCGTCGAACGTGGCGACATCCAACACTCTGAGCCCGTCCAGACGACTCGGAACCGGGTAGTCGTCAAGAATAGCACGGTGATCAAAAACGCCGTGAGTACGCACGCCGCCGCCGAGATCCAGAGTGTGATACCAATTGATCTCCTTAACGCGAGTTTCCAAGTTAGTCAGCGAACCGACATCGGGAAACGCGTTTGCAGGACTGGACCTACCGCCAGTCACAACTCCAAGCGCTGTTAAAGGATCTTCCATGGTACACCTTCTCGTGTCGGCACGTAAGTGAATTGGCACCCGTCAGAACGACAGACTCAATACGCTACCAGATGAACGAGCCAGCCCTCTCGGACCGAGCTCGATAGCCACCGCTATTCGTACTAACGCCGAACAATTCAGAATCTGTAAGATAACGAATCGGAAAGTATCTGTCTACCCGCTGCGCTACATGTGCCAGCCCGAGCAGGACATCGTACTCGGCGGCGCTTAGGCGCCGGCTCACAATCACCCCGCAACCATCTACAATCAGGAACGAGCGCTTCTGGGGACTTGCCGTCATTTGTTGCAAGGCTAAATCCGGGGTGGCCGACGTGAAGACGCCTGGAGATTCATCTGTCCAAAAGAGTGCCTGGCAAGGATAAAGGATTCCTCCTGCTAATAGCTTGCGGGAAATCCCGTCAGTGCCAAGAGAATGGAGCAACTCGTGTTTTGGTAACCGCCAGCCTGCCCGGCTCGCAAGTTCCTTCAGAACTGCATAGTTCGGGTCCGGCGAAGGTCGAGGTTGAATTTCCAATCTCCCCTCGACCTCCCAAAGCAGGGATTCTGCCGCTTGTGAGGTGTCCGCACAGATTACAAGGCCATGGTTCCCCAACAAGAACACGTCAGTGCCTGGTGACCTCTGTAAGGCGTCGTGAACGGCGTGTGCCAGCGGTAAGCCGGAGGCCACGTACGGTATCCATGCCCAATTGAGACCCTTTAGGCCCTGCGCTGCGAGCACCGGAGCGTCTTGGCGTACTCCGTATGCTATCGAGTTGACCGAGTGCACATGAACAACGATCCTGTACGGTAGCACTGCGTGCATTGCCGTCTCTATAGAAGGCTGGCGACCCGGGTCGCCGTGCTCGGTTGAAAGATCGAGGTGATCAAAAACACTGCGACGAACACAGGCCAGGTCGAGCGGGATGAGAATGTCGCATGTTTCTGCATCGGCGAGCCATGTGCCGGATGCTTTCACCCAAAGACGCTCATTGGTCTTTATCGAGACATTTCCTGTGCTTGCCTGCACGAGCGTCGGTTCAAGTCCGATGCGAGCGGAGAAGCTAAGAAGTGCGCTCATTTCGGAATCGTCGCTCATGATGGGACTCCTTGTCTTAATCAGCGGGACGAACTACATCCTCTGGTGGTTCTCCGCCCGTTGAGTTGTGTCCGACAGAACGAAAGCATACGTCCGGCACCGGCCAGAGATTCAATTGGCCTAAGCCTAGACCCGATAACTCCGCGCCTGCTTAGCCTAGCTCGATATCTAGTTACCCTGAAAAACTGATAGGTCAGAGGGTCACATACGGAAGGATCGTTGTAAGTATGAATATTGTGCCAGTATTCATATCGCTAGCGCGGGTCATCCAAGAAACAATCTTCTTTTAAGTACTAGGGCGAGCACAACTCAGTACCACATTGCGAACCGATTCGCACGAAGCCCACTTTCAGCTCTTGACCCTGTGTGGCGGTTCGTCCACACTAGCTCAATCGGCAAATCAGCGAAACTTACTTAGCGAGCAATTATCGCTACGTGCGGGATGCAACTTGAGTACACATATCCATATCTCGGGTGGTGTTGTCACCCCGGCTACCGGGCTTAAAGCTATCGGACCGGCTTCGTTGCATCGGAAGAGGCGGAGCTTGCTTGTTGGGACAGGCACATTCGCTCTTGCAGCCGCCCACAAGTTAGTGGCTAGCGACGACTACTTTCTGGTCGGCAGGGTGGGCGGCGACCCACAGGATCCGACTTTGGATTCGATCTCTTTTCTGGGATGGATTTACGACCTCCGAAGCATCATAGTCGAGCACTGCATTGACGAGTTGCACGTTGCAGCCGCAATTCGGAGCGGATTCCCAGAACTGCCGGAAATCCACAAAGTCGCTTGTTCTTTAGGTATCCCCGTTACCGTCCACCTGGAGTTGCTCGGCGCTGAGTTCGGCCTTGTGTCTCGAGACGCTGCCAGGCTGTCACTCGCTTACAACTGCCACCGCGCGCATCGGTGGCACTGGCGTCTAGCCAAGCGCCTGCTGGATTTCAGCGTTGCTCTTCTCCTGTTGCTTGTGACCGCACCGGTATTTGCAGTCATCGCGCTACTGGTGAAGACCACTTCCCGAGGTCCTGTGTTCTTTCGGCAATCGCGCATTGGGTTGCGCCGCCGCGAATTCATGATGTGGAAGTTCAGGACGATGGTTGAGAACGCGGAGCAACTTCGGCACGAAGTCCACCGGTTGAACAACGCCCGGGGCATTAGCTTCAAAATCATTCGCGACCCGCGTCTCACGCCGATTGGCGGCTTTCTCAGAAAAACCAGCCTGGATGAACTGCCCCAGTTCCTAAACGTGTTGATGGGAGAGATGAGCCTGGTTGGCCCCCGTCCCATCCCGTTGTGGGTCGCTGACCAAATGCAAGATGCTAAATTCTATCGGCGCTTCCACGTCATGCCTGGACTTACCGGCTGGTGGCAAGTTGAGGGCCGCGAGCAGGATTTTGAGGTGATGGCCGAACAGGATCTGGATTACGTAGACAATTGGTCTTTCCGTCTTGATTTGAAGATACTGCTCAGGACGCTGCCGGCGGTCTTGAAGGGGGACGGAGCGCATTGAGCACCCAAACCGTTAAAGCCGCGGATCTCCGCGCTCCTTCGGCTCAGCCGCTTCGTTTGGCTATTTATTATCCCTGGTTGTACCTAAAGAGCGGAGGCGAGCGGACGATCTTCGAGCTCGTTTCGCGCAGCCGCCATGACTGGACGATAATAACGAATCGCTATGATGCCGAAGCCACATACCCGGAGCTTCAGAACGCGAAAATCATCGAATTAGCGAAGATACCCGTCAGGCGAAGCTTGCTCCACGTAGCCAAAGCCGGTTACCGGATCGTAATGCAGAAGCTTCCGCTCGAAGGATATCAGGCGGCCCTGGTGTTCTGTGAAGGATTGGGCGACTTGGTTCTTTTCCGCAATCACACCATTCCGACGGCCTGTTACTGCTTTACGCCCTTACGAGTGACCTTCGACCCGCATTATCGCCAGAAATATCTGGCTATGACTGAAGCCTCCTGGACTAAAAGGGCTGTGCTTGCCTGTCTCAATACGATGTTCCGGGTTGTCGACCGCCAGGCATGGAAGGTTTACGACCATGTGTTCGCGATCAGCCGGGAAGTGGAAAAGCGAATTCTAACTGGAAATTTGTGCTCCCCCAACAGAATGTCGGTTCTCTATGCCGGAATCGATACGCAGAAACTGCAACCATCGGGGCGGTACTCGCCCTTCTTCTTCCATCCCGGCAGAATCATGTGGACCAAGAATACCGAGCTCGGCATTCGCTCGTTCCTGGAATTCAAGAAGCGTCGGCCGGATCATGCGCATTATCAACTCGTCGTAGCGGGCTTCGTAGATGAAAAGAGCAAGTCCTATTTGGAACGCCTCGAGCGAATGATCGATGGACGGAACGACATACGCATAGTGGTCAATCCTACCGATGGTGAGATGCGTGAGTTTTACCAGGCCTGTTACTCCGTGCTTTACACGCCTTTCAACGAAGACATGGGTCTTATTCCGGTAGAAGCAATGGCGTCAGGGAAGCCCGTCCTAGCGGTAAACAGGGGCGGTCCCCGGGAATTGATTGAACATGGGCACACCGGCTTTCTCCTCGAGCCCGAGCCGGAATCATTTGCGGATACTATGGAACACTTGGCTGACAATCCTCTACTAGTAAGAACGATCGGCAAAGCGGGTGTTGCGCAGTCGAAACGATATGACTGGGCTAATTTCCACACGGTGATCGACGATTACTTTGAGCGGCTTGTGGCGCGGCGTGCCGTTGGGAAGAAAAGTTAACCCACAAGAAGAGGATGCAAGACATGAAACCGACAATCTGTCTGCTCACGCCCCCGTCTGTGTTCCTGCTGGACGAGCGGGTGTTCATGACATTAGGCATCCTGAAAATTGCAGCAGTACTGGAGAAGGCGGGTTACTGTGTCGAGATGGTTGACCTCTCCGGTATCGAGAATTTCATTGAGGCGGCTCGGGACCACGCAGCGCGTTCCAACGCGAACATCTTCGGTCTGACGGCCACTACTCCGCAGCTACCGGCCACCATTCGTATTTCGGACGCAATACGTTCCGTACGTCCGGACGCCCGTCTAATCCTGGGCGGACCACACGTCACTCTGGTGAACGCGGCGCGCAAGCGGGAACTCAGGCTCGGCGTCGAAGGACGGGTGAGAAAGGCGTTCGAGCAATTAGAACGCGTCTTTGACGTTCTGGTCGCCGGAGACGGAGAGCAATCTATCTTTCACGCCATCCAGGAAAACTCACCACCGTTGATAGATGCAGACGATCCGAAGTCATTCTTATTCTTAACCAGTGCCATGCTGGCCGAATTGCCTTTACCGGCCCGCCACCTAGTAGCCGTGGACACTTATCGTTACACAATCGACGGTGTACGGGCCATGAGTCTTATCGCCCAGTTAGGCTGCCCCTTCGAGTGTGGTTTCTGCGGCGGGCGAGATTCGCCCATGCTGCGCCGGACCCGCATGCGGGCGAGCCAAGGCGTGGTTGCTGAAGTGGTTCATCTGTATGAACAATATGGCGTAACAGGCTTCATGCTGTATGATGACGAGCTTAACGTCAATCCGAAAATGGTACCGCTCATGCGGATGTTGGCTCACGCCGCCGAAGAGCGTGGGGTCGAATGGCGCCTTCGCGGATTCATCAAAGCGGAGCTGTTCACAGATGAACAAGCCGAGGCAATGTACCAGGCAGGTTTCCGTTGGATCCTGACCGGCTTTGAATCTGCCGCACCTAGAATTCTCAAGAACATCAATAAGAAAGCGACGCTCGAAGAGAATACTCGGTGCATCGAGATCGCCCGGCGTCACAAACTCAAAATTAAGGCCCTGATGTCGGTCGGACACCCCGGAGAGTCAGCCGATACCGTCGGGCAGAGTCATCAATGGTTATTGGAAGTCAAGCCGGACGACTTCGATGTAACCATCATTACACCCTATCCTGGCACTCCGTACTATGATCAAGCCGTTCCGCACGACAATACCGAGGACCTGTGGGTGTATACAATCAACGGGGACCGGCTGTATGCTTACGATCTTGATTACACGGTCACTTCTGACTACTACAAGGGAGATCCTAACGGAGGTTACCAATCGTTCGTCTTTTCAGACGCATTGTCGCAACAGGAGCTAGTCAAACTAAGAAATTTCGTAGAGACGGACGTCCGCGCCAAGCTGGCCATACCGTTTAGTGTTTCATCTCCATCCATGCGCTACGAACACAGCATGGGCCAGTTTGCAGAAATGCCGTCCCACATCGTCCGGCGCAGCTCCGAATCCGCCCTCCCGCCCTTGATGAATGCCGTGGCGGCGGGTGCTGTTTTTCCCATCCTGCATTCAGGGTTACACGAGTAACCGGAGAATTAATGAGGTTCCGTCACTTTATACCAATTGGCCTCATCGTTTGTCTGGTCACGGTAAATAGGAGCATCGAAGCACAGATAAACCAGCTTGCAGCAACCAGTGCGCCGTCCCAAAGACAATCTACGGCAACTGGAAGGGAAGGCGGTCAAACAAGCTATCACGTTAATCCTGGCGACTCAGTAGAGTTCAAATTTACGTTCAACAAGGAGTTGAATGAGCTGGTAACTGTACGCCCAGACGGCTTTCTTTCACTGGCGATGATTGGCGATGTCGCAGCGAACGGTGAGACGCCCGAGTCTCTTGCCCAGCTCGTATCGTCCCGCTACGCACAGATCTTAAAGCGTCCAGAGGTTGTCGCGATCATGCGCAATTTCTCCAGCCAACGAGTCTTCGTGACGGGTGAGGTTTTCGCGCCTGGCGTCGTCCCCATCGCCGGGCACATGACACTCACTCAAGCCGTCGTAAGTGCGGGAGGAATTAGACCGACCGGTTGCGCAACCCAAGTGCTGCTCGTTCGCTACGGAGGGTCGAATACAGCTACCGTAACGCCCGTCTCCTTGAAGAACCTGCTTAAAGGAAAGGCGCCGGATATGCTCCTTGAAGCATATGACGTAATCTACGTGCCGCGTACCCGGATCGCACAAGTGGGAACCTTCGTGGAACAGTACATAAACAATATCGTCCCAAGAAGCCTATACTTTCCTTACAATCTGCACAACGTCGTCAGCTTTCAAAGTACGGCGGCCCCGCAGTAGGAGTCGGAGCATGCAAGACCGTCCTTCATCGCCGCCCAATAACGATGTCGTCTTTGAACAAACCGAGAGCGAAGACGCAAGAACGGTTCAGCGATTTACATTGCGCGACTTTCTTACCGTTATCTTTCGTTATAAGTGGCTGTTGATCTGTACTTTGTCGGCTACCGTACTCGGCACATTGGGGTGGCTCTGGATACGCTCGGATGATTATGAGACCTCTGCAAAGATAATTATTAAGTTCACGCGTGAATCTTCCGATCCGAGGACATCTCTGTCCCCTTCAACGACTCGGGTCTTACCGCATGAGATGCCGGACATCAATACCGAAGCGGAGTTGATCAAAAGCTATGCTCTGGTGAGCCAACTGGTCAGGTCCTTGCATCTCGACGCGCCGGCGCCGACAATTCCTCCTTCGGCGCTGGTCCCACGGATCAAGTTTGAGGCAAAACGGCTGTATCACCGCGCGGCCGATCAGTTAGAAGCTGTCGAGATTGGATTCGGACTCAAAGATTCCCTCACTCTTAAAGAGAAAGCAGTGGTCCAAATTGTCCGCGGCCTTAAGGTGGAAACCGTAAAGGACTCCAGCGTAGTGAAAGTCACGTTGGTGTCCCCGATTAAGCAGGGCGCCGGATTAATAGTCAACACGTTGATCGATTCGTACAAGGAAAGCCGCTTGAAGTTGGGCCACATTTCAGGCGAGGCCAGTTTCTTCAATGAGCAGGCACAAGTGTCCGGGAAGCAGTTGCATGACGCGGAAGAAAAGCTCGCATCCCTTAAGGGGCATTTTGATATTTCCTCGCTGGCTGAACAGACAAGCCTCATCTTGAAAACCCGCTCTGATGCTCAGCGAGCCGCTCTCGAAACGGAAAACATCGTCACCGCAGCCGAGGCAAAGGCAGAGTTGCTACAGCGCCAGATCCAGCAATTGTCCCCAACGCTTGTGACCAGCAAGATGAGCCAGCGCAACGAACAGTTGGACCATCTTGCACAACGTAAGGCCGAGGCCGAACTGGAACGACAGAAACTGCTTTCCAAATATGAATCCGGCAGCCCTCTGATCGAGGATACGAACGCGCAGCTAGCGAAGATGGACCAAATGCTCGCTCACACGCAGGAGACTGTCGAACAGTCTCAAACCACGGCGGTTAATACAAATTACCTAGACACGCAGAAAGCACTTCTTGAGACGAACCAGTTCCTGGCGAGTTCCAGGGCAAAGCTTGAGGGCGAGCGAAAGACGTTAGCTGACTATGACGATCAGCTTGTCAAGCTGCGTTCCGCCGAGGTCTCATGGAATGAGCTTACGCGGGAAGTAGCGCTCGCCGATGAGAACTACCGGCTTCACAGGCGAAACGCCCACGAAGCGAAGGCCTCTGAGGCTCTTGATTCTCACAACATATCGAGCATCGAGGTGGTAGACCCCGCAGTAGATCCGATCGTCTCCTCCGGCATACGAAAAACCTATCTCGTAGGGAGTGCGCTGGCTATTGGAATGTTACTGGCGATCGGCTTAGCTTTTCTCTTCGATTCGCTCGATCACAGCGTCGGCAACACAGAGGACGTCGAGACTTATCTCGGTAGCCCGTTATGGGGTTCTGTTTCTCTCGATCGCCGAGCTCGCAGCGCCGCAGATGTGGTCAGCAGTTCTAGCGCGGACTTCCTGCCTTTGGCGGCTAAGCTCGAGAGCGCACGCCGAACCAAGAATTGCGCTGTGTTTGTGTTTCAGGCGGCCAGCGCTCGGGCGGGAGCAACTACGGTGGTGAGCGGCGTAGGAACTGCCTTGTCACGCGACTTTGGACGGAAAACGCTGATTGTCGATCTGGAGTCTGGACCGGTGTTGGCAGCCATGAAGCATGTCGCGGGATCGCCGCGGCAGGTTTCGCTCAGTCCAGAGGTGAAAGCGGACTTTTGGGAAGTTTGTTCGACTCTGTCTGTGGTGTCTCTCCGCGGTTCGAATCCAGGAATACTGCCCTCGTTCCCTAAAGAAATACCTTCTGTTCTGGGAAGCTTCCCTGACTGCGAGTTTCTTCTTGTCGATGCCGGTGTTTCCATGCCCGCTTATCTTCGTACCAAGCTGGGCCAGACCTCCAATGGCGTAGTCGTTGTGGCGCGGTGGCAGAGCACCCGTACCGAAGTGCTGGAACGGCTGAAAGAAGAGGCAAAGAGAGACAAAATTTCGATCGTGGCCGGCGTTCTGAATAGGAGGCGGTTCATGATTCCGGAATCCATTTATCAGATGTTGTAGCGCTTAGGACTCATGGAGCACACTCCCCAGATCACATTCGTCGTACCCGTGCGAAACAATCGCACAGTTGTGGGCAAAACCTTGGAAAGCATCCAGGCGCAAACGGTGCGCGACTTTGCCTGCTTCGTGATCGACGGCGGCTCAGAGGATGGGACTACGGATTTTGTTCGCAAAGAGTTCCCGTGGACCCAGGTAGTCTGCAAAGTGTCGGACTCAGGTCCGGCCGCTAGCCGCAGCATTGGCTTGCGTGCAAGCGCGTCGCCCTTCACTGCTTTGATCGATAGCGACGTTTCACTCGATCCGAATTGGGCGGAGATCCAACTCAAGCTGATGCGGCAGCGTGAAAGCATTGGCATCGCCGGTTCCCTTCTCTTGTACAGAAAACACCCCACCATACTTTGTGCCAGCTATGGCGCTATGAATCGGTACGGCGTGAGCTGGGACGGTGGTCAAGGGGAACCGGCGAATGTGCATTCTGAATTACGACGCTGCCTGTGGGCGAATACATCAGCCATCTTAGTCCGTCGTGCGCTCGTCGAGAGGTCGGGTGTCTTCGACGACATAATGTTTGCCGCTGGTGAGGACAGCGATTTCGGTTGGCGAGCTAACATCTGTGGGTTTCAAGTTGTATGTAATCCTGCGGCCATCGCCGTTCACGACGTACACGGCACTTTCAACCCGCGCCAAGAGCGTGAGCGAATCCTGTACTTACTGCGCCGAAATCGTATTCGCTCTCTCCTTGTGAACTACCAGCGAACGTCGCTTTTGCGATATGGAGTTGTCTATCTGGCACTTTCATGTGTGGAACTGGCTTTCCGCCGCGAAAGACGACCGCTACTGCAGGCCATTCTATGGAACATCCGGCACCTGTCGGGGACAATCCGTAGACGTTCCGAAGTACAACGTTCCCGCCGGACGCCCGACAGCGAACTTTGGCATCTCTTTGAAAAAGGCTTTCGGGGCCCGGGTGGCGATGTCATGGCAACCCTGGAAGCCGTCGCGCCCCAATCGACTATTCTGCCGCAAAGGACAACATGAGACGTAGGAGCGCGACTTCGGTCGGGATTGCCCTGCTCATTCTGACATCGTTCGGGCGCCCAGTGCACGCCCAGAACGGAAACCTGCTGATCAATGGACAATTTCATGAGGACGGCGGAAGCGATCACGGCTGGACATTCGATCCAGCACTTGCCGGAGATGGGACTGTCAACGTGGAGCGGAACGGCCAGGCGCGCTCAGGGTTTGCGTTGCGTTTGTCGCCGAACGCGAGAAATACGAATAAGGATAAGCCGCTCGGAATCGGTCAGGTCATTTCGATTGGTGAGTGGGCGGGCCGCCGGCTTACTATTCGCGCTTCGATGAAGTGCGAAGGTGCATTCGGAGTCGTCCTAGCGTTTGCCCTTGACGAAAAAGGAAGGCCGACTCGGAACGTTGTCCTCCGGCAGCTCGACACTACGAGTGAGTTTCAGGCTCAACAAACTGAACTGGATATCCCCAAACGTGCTGCAAAGTTGCTGTTTGGGGTGGTGACGCCTTCGACCTCCGGATCCGTTTCATTTGCCGACTTGTATGCGGGGCCGAGCGCGCCTGTTGCGGGCGGGGTACAAAAAGGCCCAGCCCCGGATGTCCAAGCGCCGGACTCCACATCAGCAGGTTCCGCTGTTATCGAGATCAATGCATCTCGCGTGCTGCGGCAAATTCCCAACCTGATGTTCGGGACCAACGTCGAATGGGTGCGGGACGGAAACACGTTGTGGGACAAGAGTACCTATTCCGCGCGCGACGAAATTGTAAAGCGCGCCAAGGACCTGGGCATCAGTGTCGTGCGCTACCCGGGCGGCGGTTTTGCAGATTACTACCATTGGCAGGACGGGATCGGACCCATTGAAAGCCGGCCGACCCGCCACTATGTTCTCGATTCTGGTAGTTCGCAAGTCGTTTTCGGAACCCACGAACTCGTGCGGTTCTGCCGCTCATTGGGTGCAGAGCCGCTCCTTCAAGTTAACGTTGTCACCGGCACTGTGCAGGAGGCGGCCGATTGGGTGGCCTATTGCAATCGCCGCGACATGCCCGAACGCGCCCGGAACGGGTCTCGCGAGCCGTTCCTGATTCGCAACTGGGAAATCGGCAACGAACAGTACATCAAACCGGACCGCAGTCTTCCTACGCCCTCCGATTCCTATCTGGATCCCGACGAGTACGCACAGCGATTTAAGCGCTACGCCACTGCAATGCGGGCGGTTGATCCCACTATCCGCATCGGTGCTGTAAGCGGACATAATTTCGGGCTTTACCGGTTGCTACATGATGAAAATTGGGAGCAAACCCTGCTTGAGCAAACAGCGGGCGAAATCGATTTTCTTTCCGTTCACAACGGATACGCTCCGCTCGTTGTGGCGGGAAGTCCGCCGGGATCAGTGGAAGACGTCTATGCCGCTATGTTGGCTTTCCCTTTACAGGTCGAGCGCAATCTGAGGCAGATTGGGGAGGATATCGATAGATACGGCGGCTCGAGGGCTTCCCATATTGGAATAGCCGTGACCGAGTGGGGTCCACTATTTGCTTTTCTCCCTTCCAGCCCGTACATCGACCACCAGAAGACACTCGCGAGTGGTTTATACGTAGCCAGTTTGATGCAGACCTTCCTGCGAACGCCGCGGGTCGAAATTACAAATTTTTTCAAATTGACCGAGGCCAACTTCATGGGGTGGATAAATGGGCCGGATGCCGAACCCAAACCTGTCTACTACGCATTCCAAATGTACTCCCGGCATTTTGGCACGAAGCTCGTCGAAACCAGCGTTTCCGGGCCGTCCTATAGCTCGAAGCCGATTGGCTTGATCACTCCGGAGGGTCGAGTGCCCTTTCTCGATTGCGTCGCCTCCCTGAATGAGGACGGTTCCAAGCTCTACGCAATAGTAGTGAATAAGAATCTGCGCGATCCCATATCCACCTCCATCAACATCAACGGATATGTGCCAAGACGTTCGGCTAGGGTTTGGCTGCTTACCGCCGACAGTCCTGATGCAAACAACGGGCGTGATATGCAAAACCCGGCAAAACAGAAAGAAGCGTCCGGGAATCCGATGCTCTACTCAGGCCGCCCGGGCACAGTTGTTCCCGCAGCTCAAGATTTCGCGTCGGCCGGTCCGCATTGCAAGTTCACGTTTAAATCTCGATCGGTTACTGCCATTGAGTTCACGCGAGTTCCATGAACTCAACGGGAATCAGCACTGACTGGGTTAGGCCGGTAACCGGCATTGCGCTGGGATTGCTCGTCGGGATAACTATCGCAATGGCACGCGAATCATCGCCCAAGGCTTACGGGCCCGCGCTGGCCGGTTTGCTATTTGTCCTGTTGATAGCGGCTTCTAAATATAGGAAGGAAGTCTGTCTCCTTGCTTTGATAGTGGCGATCCCACTTCCCATGCACGCCTTTTATCAACGGCTGGAGCCCTTGCACGGAGGCGGGGCAATCGGGATCTACTCGATGGCTCTCGAGGTGCCGCTATTGGCGCTACTGATTCTATGGTTCTTCGATTGGTGGCGTGGCAACGAAGTCCGCAAACGGTCCGGACTGCTTCCGGCTTTACTGGTTCCCTTTCTGGTGATCGGCGGCATGACGGTTCTCGGCGCTGAGAAGCCATTCTGGGGAGTTTGCGAGTGGATCCGCTGGGGTAAGGTATTCCTGGTCTTGCTTTACGTGGTTTATCGTTTGCGGGCGGGCCAGGTATTGCTAGCACTCTTTGGGCTCTCCGCGTCCGTTCTCATCGAAGCCAGTCTGGCCATAGCCCAGGCGGCCACGCGGTCGAACCTAGGGATGGATAAACTCGGCATACTCGGGGCTGGCGGTGAGCAGGCACTTACGCAGGATCTCCAATCAGGAACACTCTTCCGCGGAGCTGGTCTTACCGGCCATCCGAACTATCTGGCAGGTTATCTGTTGCTCCTGCTTCCCATCTTCGGCTTGCTGGCTTGCGCCGACTCAGGGCGCTGGCGGAAGCTGTACTGGACCACCGTTTTTCTGGTCGGCGCAGGTGGACTTGGCGCGACCATGTCACGGGCTGCCATGGTCAGTTTCGGCGCAGGGTGTGGGCTCGCACTTATTTCGGCCGTTGTATACAGATTCATTCCTGCGCGTAAAGCCTTCCTCATCGCCGCGACAGGCATCGTTGTCGCCGGAAGCGTGTTCCTGGTGTTTCGCGAGAGCATCATGGATCGTATTCGCACCGATTGGCAACTTTCGTGGGACCTTCGATCACATCTGAACCACTCTGCGGTTTCGATAGCCACTGATCACGTGATCTTAGGGGTGGGCCTCAACAACTACACGCTCGCTTACCCGGCGTATAACCACGATTTCGCAGCCCAACTTCTTGCGATGGACAACATGCTGACTGCCGTTCATAACGTCTACTTACTGGTGTGGGCGGAAACGGGAACGTTAGGTCTTGCGGCATTTCTGTTTTTTCTTGTTGGCTGCATGGTCGCGGCATTCGCGTCGGTCCGTAAACTCGACCGCATAGGACGAGCCGTTATGCTCGGCTTCGTTTTCGGCCTTCTCGCCGAAATGGCCAACGACTTTACTGAGTTTTCTCTTTGGATCGAAATTTGTATGTATACGCTGGTGTTCGTCGCAGGCATGTTGCCCGCCTTACAAGAGCGTGCAGCCACCAGCCTCCTTCCTGCCCCGTGCGAATACTAATCACTCACCCATATTGCTGGCCGTATGTCCGCCGCGGTTCTGAGCGATTTCTCGCAGAACTTTCGGGCTATATGGCCCTGCGCGGTCACGACGTAACCGTGCTCAGCACCAGCCCGGTCGGGGACGAGCGAGAGGTCGTCTCCGGCGTTCACATTGTACGCAAGCGCCAGATTCCCGTGCACCGCTATGCCGCACCGTTTGCCCGTCCCGAATCGACGTTCTCGAAAGTCTGTGAAGACTTTCTCGCCTGCCACCGATTCGATCTCATTCACTGCCTCTACCATTCGGACGTCCTAGGTGCACAGAAAAGCGCCCCCTCCACACCCTGCATCTTCCACCTCACTGGCGTTCCATTCGGGCGTTGGATCCGCCGGTATCCACTCGAAACGCGTATCGTGCGAAATGCCATCCGCCACGCGTCCCGCATTCTGGTTGTCAGCCAGTATGCTGCACGCCGCTATGAGATGGCTTTCGCCAATTTACAGAAACCCGCGCTCGTGTTGCCCATACCCTCCTATACAAAAAGCTTTACCGCTGAACAGCAGCACTCTCGCGAGTTAACGAAACCAGTCATCTTATTCATGGGTGCCTTGGACGAACCGCGCAAGGGAGCCCTTCCGCTAGCGAAAGCTTTCAATCTCGTTAAAGAAGATGTTCCCGACGCGAGACTCCGATATTGTGGGCGCGATTCAGTCCAGATCCAGTCAGGCATCTTGGCAGCCGTTGATCCTCGTTATCGAGGCGATGTGCAGTTTCTGGGCTCTGGTAAATTGGACGATCTGCCCGCCATCTACGCTGCGGCGGCGGTGACGGTTCTTCCATCGGTTGAGGAGTCCTTCGGAATGGTGCTGGTCGAGTCGCTGGCGTCGGGAACGCCCGTGGTGAGCAGTTCCGAGATCGGGAGTGCAGATGTTGTGACACCAGCAACCGGCCGGGTATTTGCGGCCCTTCAAAAGGGAAAGGCAATGACCAACATCCGCGGTTTGGCACAGTCAATCAAAGACGTAGTCGATTTACAAAGGAATTCCGATCTCCCTTTGCAGTGCCGCGCCGCTGTTCGGCGGTTCGACTGGAACTTTGTCGGCCGGGATTACGAGCGGCTATATGAAGAGTGTGCGCCTGCAGAAAAGGACGCTCGGCGAAGAGCAAAAGTGTGAAAATCCTCATTGTGCATGAACGGTTCCCGCCGGACTATAACGGAGGCGGCGAGTACGTGATGTTGAGAACCGCGCAAGCTCTGCAGTCGCGGGGCGTGGAGATCCGTGTGCTCACCACGGGCGATCCATCCGTTCGGGAGTTCGCCGGTATACCAACTCTACGCCTTCCAATCAGCCGCTATCGCCTCAACTTTGCCCGTCGCGCAGTGGCCGAAGAGGCAAGAGACGTTGACGCAATCCTCACTGCGACGTACCACGGGTGCCTGCCATCCTATTCGGCCGGGAAAGATTGCAAGAAGCCGGTCATCTGCATTGTGCTCGCTCTGTTCGGAGACGTTTGGAAAACGATGCGGCCACCCTTGATTGGTGAGATGTTTGTGCGCTGGGAGCGCTTCCTCCTGACGCGTCCTTTCGATCGATGGATTTTTCTAACCGAATTTTCACGCCAGTTTGGGCTCAACAACACAGGGATCCCCGCCGCCCGCTCGACTGTCGCGTCGCCCGGAATTGAGCTTCCGGAATATGCGCCGGCTAAGCACAAGGAGAACGTTGTCTTTGTAACTGGCAAGCTCGATAAGCGCAAGGGCATTTTTGAAGTGATGGCAGCCGCAAGAGAGCTTCCCCATGTTCGTTTTCGAATCATGGGGTGGGGGGCCTTACGGGAGAAAGTTGAAGCTCAATCTCCTTCCAATGTCGAGTTTCTGGATTATAAACGAGGCCAGCCGCTGCGCGCAGAATTTGGAAAGGCCCGCATTTTCCTGTTCCCAACCAGGGGCGAGACGATGGGGGTCGCACTTATCGAGGCGATGGCTTCCGGATGTGCTGTCATCTCGTCCGTGCCGCTTCCTTTTGACGGACTATCCGTGGCGCCCGGCGACGTACCCGGCATCGTGCAGGCGGTTCGCGAGTTATGGAACGATCCTGAGCGATGCCGACGGATGGGTGCCCACAATCGGGAGCTAGCTCAGGAGTACTCGTGGGATATCTACACCGACCGTCTAATGAGTTCGCTGCAGAACTGCCTTGCCAAGCCGCTGGGCGCGGCGGGCTGAAGTCTCAGGCCAATGCGGCAAGCACTGATATGGATGGCGTTGACAGGTTTGCGCCCGAGCCGGTAAACGACGCTGGCATATTGAGTGCTTTGCTTTTTATCAGATCTAGATCGTGACCAACCATCTCACGCACTAATTCCTGAAAGGTGTAAGACGGCTTCCAGTTAAGTTGCTTTATGGCTTTGGCCGGATTGCCTACCAGGAGGTCGACTTCCGCCGGACGATAGAAGCTGGGATCGACGCGAACAAAGTCCCGGTAATCAAGATCAGCTTCTGCGAAGGCCTGCTCACAGAACTCGCGGACGGAGTGCGTTTCTCCGGTTGCGATCACATAATCATCTGCCTCTGGCTGTTGCAGCATGAGGTGCATCGCGCGAACGTAATCTGCAGCATGACCCCAATCGCGGCGCGCATCAAGATTACCGAGACGGAGTTCGGATGCGAGGCCAAATTTGATACGCGCAACGCTGTGGGTGATCTTACGAGTGACAAATTCGAATCCCCGACGTGGGCTTTCGTGATTGAATAGCAAGCCGGCTGCGCAAAACATCCCGTACGCCTCGCGATAATTCAGGCTTAGGTAGTAGCCGGCGATTTTGCTGATTCCGTACGGGCTTCGCGGGTGAAACGGCGTGGTCTCAGTTTGCGGCGTTTCCCGCACCTTACCGAACATTTCGCTGGACCCAGCAAAGTAGAACCGGCATGACGGTTGAAGTTCGCGAAGAGCAGCCAACAGATAATGCGTACCGTTACTGTTCGTGTTCATCGTAGAGAAGCCATCAGCGAAGCTTTCCGCCACGAAACTTTGGGCGGCTAGGTGGTAGCATTCGTCAAACTGGTGGCGACTCAATATCTGATAGAGACTAGGATAACTTTCTAAGCTTCCGGCATGAAGTTTCAGACGATCCAGAAGGTGTTGCACGCGCGATAATCGCTGATCCGGCTGTTCCAATGCCACCCGCCGTACCAGACCATGAACCTCGTACCCAAGATCTAACAGATATTCGGCCAGATAACTGCCGTCTTGACCGGTAAGTCCTGTGATCAGCGTCCTTCTCATCTACTTGTTGCACCTTCGCAGCGGCATGCATCTCAAACCTCATCGATCCGTTCGAACCAGATGTGGATGCTCTAAATAACCAGAGATTCTAGATACCGGAGGCTACAATGTATCACCAATGCGAGAGAAGATGCTAGTGAGATAAGAAAAGAACTGGTGGCTGTTGCTTTAGCCAATAACCAATCGCCTTTCTCTGGGGTGTTGCTTACGAGTTAGCGCACCCCTGTGTCCGGCAACACCGACTACTTAGTTGAAACCGGTCAGCGCCCGCAACTCCCCTGAAACGTGATGTCCCAACTCTTGTAATTCGGAAAAAACAAGTTCTGGACGCTGACCGTCGTACAATCCAGGCTCCATTCGCCATTCGCCGCTACGCTTGGCTGCCACGAAAACTCAGGATCCTGAGGCCAGCGGAACGTGTTGAAGTGCGTGAGTTGCCTGCGATTCGAGCCGTCTGCATTCATAAGCATGAATTCGGTTTTCAGGAACCAGACTTGATTGGCGCCCGGATACGGAGCGGAACTCATATAGAGGATGGTCTTTCCGTCGGGAGAAAAAACGCCATGCTCATCCCAGACGTCCGGGGAGTTAGTCAGGTTGGTTATTTGTCCCGTAAGGATGTTCAAGACAAACTGATCCTGCCCTTGCACGGAGGCATGATTCGGGAATCCCGTATCCGCCGTCAGCACGAGGTCGTGCCCATTGGGCGAAAAGTTGCCCGGTTCCACCCAATCCGTATTCGGCGGTGTGATATTTCGTAAGTTCGCCAGCTTTGGCACGCCACCAGCCTGCGTGAAGTCAGCCGCAATGAGTTGCCACTTTCCGAAGGTATAAGCAAAGACATTGCCGTCCACGATTTGCGCCCAGACAGCCGTCATCCCATCGGGCGTAATCGCTGGCCCGGTAAAGCCGGTTGCGTTGCTTGGATTCGTGGGACCAAAATCCTGGAGCTTGTACCACGTGGATCCGTCAGGCGTGGTGACCCATAGGTCCGTCCACAAACCACATTGCAGCCACCCCTCAACGATGGTTGAGTTGGCATACCACGGCATGACAAAGTTTTCTTGCTGGACTGCCACAAAAATCCATTTCCCGCTCGGATGCCAGTGCGGCTGCATTTTGAACAAACCCGCCTTCGGCGCATTCAATTGGTCCGTGCAGGTAATGCAAACCGCGGCGCCGCCTTTCGGCCCGACATAGATCTGGGCAACGCCGGTCGCATCTTTTTTGTTCACCAGGTATTGTGTGCCATTCGGAGACGGGATTGTAAGTCCGCCTTGAGCAGATGGCCGAATGCTCTGTACCGAAAGCGGGTCCTGAGCGGAGGTTTGCGATACAAAGAAAAGACTGAGGAATAGCAGGGCTGATGACTGGAGTTGCACGGTAATTCTCTGCGAATACCGTGTCAATTCCAACCGAAATTATCTGTATTTAATCCGCCTCGCAAGAGGTCAGAGTGCGACCCCCGTTACCACTGAACAATTTTGCGATTCCTTAGAGCGTTGAAGGGTTTTTCTTATGAGGCAAACCTCGGGCTTCTGGCACGTTGCGGAGTAAGGAGGTGAAATCCGGAGTCGTGAGGTGCTGATAGCCTATAGCGATTCACTACTTACTCGAGACTGACCTTCGCGGCTGACGAACACGAGTTGTGCCAAGGGGCTCCTCAGCAACACAAAATAGTCGGAAGGTTCAGTGGACCCAATCGCGTCCCGATGCTACACTTCGCACTGGCTGAATGGGACTCTTAGCCCGCCGATACTACGGCCTTGATGCGCTCCGGGCATCCATGATTCTGCTCGGCATCGTGTTTCACGTTTCGCTGCCGTACACAGGACTTCCGATGCGCGGCTACTACGTTACGCAACAAAGAAGCCTTTTCTTATTTATTACTGCGTTTCTCTTGCATTACTTTCGGATGCCAATGTTCTTCCTGCTCTCCGGCTTTTTGTCGGGCATGATATGGGGGCGAGAGGGCACACGTAAGTTCTTGCATATTCGATCGCGACGGATCGGACTGGTGTGGTTGCTAGCACAAACGGTACTGCTGCCGATGTCGGCCTTTGCAGGCATCTACAACCACTTTGCAAGCGAAGGCGGGAATGCACTGACGCCCACTTTGGATGCGATCACGTCGTTCCAAATTAACGTGGGTTGGTTACCGGAGGTGTCGATCCATCTCTGGTTCCTTGAATACCTGATGTTGTTCTCCCTGTGCGGAGCGGTACTCATGGACCTCCTGAGAGGCTTCGCAACCCGCATTGATTACGTGACGAATAAGGTGCTTTGGTCCAGACTTCGAATTTTTGTCCTCGCCGTACCCACCGCAGCAACACTCAACCAGATGCCATTTGCGGTGATTCCCTACCCGACCAGTCTTGTCCCGTGGTTTTGGGTAGTGCTCGCGTACGGATGGTTCTATGCCGTGGGCTGGCTCATCTATCGGCGGCGCGATCTATTGCCTTTTCTGGTCAACAGGATGCAAGGGGAGAAGCTCGCGCTGCCGATCTTCATGTTAGCCACTGTTCTGTTGCTTCAAAGGCGCAATAAATTCGGATTGCATCAGAGCGCGCAAGTGCTTGACCTGGGAATTGCATTGTTCACGGCTTTAACCGTGTGGTCTACGGTCATGCTCCTGATGACGGCCTGCCAGAATGTAGGTCCAAGCCGGCGCCTTACATACCTTGCGGATTCCTCTTATTGGGTGTATCTAATGCATTATCCACTGGCAATGTTGATGCCTGCCTTGCTCCGCAACTGGCAAGCTTCAGCTCTCACGAAGGTAGTCTGCTCGACCTCTCTCATCTTCGCCGTGCTCCTGCTGACATACGATCGGTTCGTTCGCTACACAGCGATGGGCCGAGTACTACACGGAACTCGCGTTCGCACACACATGAGTACACCGAGCCCGCAGCCTCATCCCTCTGCCCTCACCCAGGCTGATTGAGAAGTAGTGCCTTGGAGTATCCGACACGCTTGGGTGGCGACGCGGTGCTCAGATCCATATCCCTTCCGGCGCTGTATAGGCGCTGCTCACTTAATGAGCCGAGAAGCCGCCGTCAAGCACCAGCGTCTGGCCAGTCATCCAGCGGCCCGCATCGGAGATGAGGTACGCAGCCGCGCACGCCACGTCCCAGGTGGTGCCGAGTCCCAAAGGGTGTTGGGCCACGATGCCCGCGAACTGCTCCTCGCTGAGGGATGTTCGAATCTGGTCAGTCATCTCGGACTGCACCATACCCGGAGCGATGCAGTTCACTCTGATGCCCTCCCGCGCTAACTCGATTGCGAGACTCCTGGTCAGCCCGATCAGGGCAGCTTTCGATGCAGCGTACGCCGACGTGCCGGGCGAGCCGACAATCGCACTGACAGAACTGACGAAGACAACGCTGCTGCTGGGTGCGCAGCATCTCTTCTGCCGAAAGCCCTTGGCAAGAATCACCGCACTATCGAAGTTCACCCGAAAGGTCTCATGCAGAACCTCGGGTGACAATCCGCGAAGCCCCACGGTCTTCCGAATGCCGGCTGCGTGAACCAGACCATCGAACGGGCCATAGAGATCTGCCAAGGACTTGATCCATGCGGGAATAGCGTCGAGATCCGCTAAGTCGAACGGCTCGGTCGCGTGTGCACCGTCTGTCATTCGCACGAGCGTCGCTTTGAGCTGCTCAGCCCTCCGGCCGCTCACAACAACGCGGCACCCAAGTTCACTCAGCACGACTGCTGTCTCACGTCCGATACCGGACGAGCCGCCCGTCACCAATACGGTGCGGCCGGTGAGGTCAAGTGGCTTTCGTCGTGGAGTCATAAGTCGTTAGCTTGTCACTGGTATACTACGTTGTCTAAACGAGACGAACTACCACTGAAGCATGCTTTCAGATACTCCGCAAAGACATGAGCCACTGAAATCCTTTCCGCTCAGCCCGGTCGAAAGTATGTTCTGGCGGCTTGAAGAGGGTTCGCGGGGCATCTTCCGCGTGATCCTGCTATTTCGGGTCACGGGCTGCGTTGAGGCAAAGCTCCTACTCATCGCCCTTCGTGAGGTTCAGCGGCACCACCCGAAGCTGCGAGCTGTGGTTGCCGAGGATGAGCATGGGCGGCTTCAGTACGAGGTTAGTGACGCGAGCCCACCGATTGCGTTTGAGATACGAGACTACGACGAGGAGGAGTCGCCTTGGCGCGAAGAAACGCGGCGGCTGCTCGAGCTTGAATTCCCAGTACGTGGACCATTCGCGGCCGTGACCGTCTTCCGCAATCGGTCACAGAGCCAATCTGATCTCATCCTCGCAGTGCATCATGCGATTGCAGACGGTTTATCGGCCATCATGCTCATAGACGATCTCCTGACGGAGTATGCAAATGCCGAACAGAATCTGCAATTGCCACCGCGTCCGGTTCTTCCTGCATTCACAGCAGCAAACGCGAAAACCTCCCGTAGATGGCGTGACCGCGGCTGGTTATTCCGAAGGTTCTTGCGGATCCAGCGCGAGGAAAAGCGTTCACGCCCGACTCCGCTGCCCGAGTCGGCTGGCATTACTCCGCAATCGCAATGGGTGCATTGGATATTTTCTCGCGCGGATACTTCGAGGTTCGTTCGGCGCTGCCGGATCGAGAAAACATCCGTAAATGGGGCGATGGTGGCCGCGGTATGTTGTGGCCTTATGGATTGCCTGCCAGTAGAAGAGGCTTTATTTAAATGCCAGTTCCCGCTCAATCTTCGCGAAGCGCTCGTCGGGGCGGAAGGACCGGTCACGGACCGTGATCTTGGCTGCTTCGTCAGCGTGATGAACGAGCTCTTCGAAGTACGCAAGAATCTCGATTTCTGGCATTTCGCAAGATCTGTGCAAGGAAAAGTTCAGGCCTTTGTACAACACGAAGGACCTTCCTTCTACTACAACCTGATGTCGCTGCTGGAGCGCCGCCTCTTCGTAAGTGGGTTGCGGAGACTGCCAGGCTCTAATACCCGGGTAACGCTACTCGCCACGAGCTACGGTTTGCTGAACGTGCGTGATACCTATGGGAGCCTTCGACCCCGCGGTTGTACGCTCATGTTCAAGAACGACGCTGTTGGGCCGTGGCTTGTGATGGAAGGACTGGTGATGGGACAACAACTGAACATCGGCTTCGGGGGAGACGGTCTTGAACCGTCCTTCTGGGAGCGGCTTCAGTTGGCTGTCCGCAAACATCTCGATATCGCCTGTTCGGAGAAAGCTGGACGGATGCTCTCACCCGATGGCACGACAGATCAAAACGAAGCCGGCCCCCAGCGGATGAGCGTGGCTGCCCACGAATAGCCAACGCCGAACCCGACTAACATGACAAGCGCTCCAGGCTTAAGCTGCCCCTGAGTCTCGGCGTGCTCCAAGGCCATTGGGATTGACGAGGATACGGTATTACCGACGTACTCCATTGCAAAGACGAATTTTTCCTCGGGGATATGCAACTTTCGCCGCAGGTGGTCGAGCATGAAACGATTTGCCTGATGAAACACAAACAGGTCCACCTGTTCCATGCTGATGCCAGTCTTGTTGAGCAGTTTTGTTATTGCATCCGGCACCATACGCAAAGTGAAGTTGAAGATTTCTGCACCATTCATGTACAGGTCATTTACGGTCCGTGCGTTGCCGCTTTCGTCTGATACCAGCTCCGCCTCAGCGACAATCGATCGACGCATGCCACCGGTGGGAACTATCAGATTCCCGGCACCAGCGCCGTCCGTGCCGTAGACAAACGGACCGATTAAGGATTCCTGCTCCCGTCCGACCACTAACGTAGCGGCCGCCCCGTCGCCGAACAGCGTGCGCACACTCTTGTCGGCCGGATTCAGCAGTTTGCTATAGGTGTCTGAGGTGATCAGGATAATTGTCGTCGCCTGCCCGCTGTCTATCAGGGCTTTCGCCAATCCAAGTCCATACACGTATCCTGAACACCCGAGATTGAAGTCGAGGGCCCCACAAGAAATTGGCAACCCAAGGCGGTGCTGCAGAACACAGGCGGTTGTTGGGAGGATGTAGTCCGGAGTCTGCGTGCAGCAGAGAAGATAATCGATGCTCGAACGCTCGATACCCGTGTCCTCAGCCAACTTTTTCACCGCACGCACTGCAAGATCCGAGGCGCATTCATCGGGGGCAGCGATGCGCCTGGTTCGAATGCCCGTTTTTGCGTAGATTTTGTCGGCCGACCATCCTTCGTACTGGGAAGCCAACTGCTCGTTGTCGAGAACCGTCTCCGGAAGCGTTGTTCGAATGGCCGCGAGAAAAGCTTTCATATTCTGGCTCCGCGACTGTTCATTCGCTCGCTCCAGCGTGATTCGTTTTGAGTCAAGCGGCTAATCGGTCACCGAGCAAACCAAGGAGATCTGAGACTGTCTTTGATTTGGCGATTCTGTCGCCCGAGACGGCCACTCCAGTTTTCTCGTCTGCAAGAGCAATGAACAAGACAGCGGCCATTGAATCCCAGCCTTCTATTTCCGTCAACCGTTTGTGTTCATTCAGGCTGCCGCTAGGCAATTCCATTTGAACCTCCAGCTCTCGTAAAAACTCACCTTTCGTCACGTGTCTTAGTCTCCCAGTTGCGGTTATCTTGGCATGGACATGGCATCGCAATTGCTCTCAAAGGCCGCAGAACGGTTCCGGTAGAGTGAGGGATCAATCACGCCCATCATGGCGTCGGTATCCAGCCGAAGATCAAGGAATCGGCTAATTTCGGAGACCGTCTGTCCGGGCTGCCCCAAAACGTTATCGTAGTCCAGATAAAGAATCTCGAAATTGCTTTTCCTCTCCATCCAACTGTATAGCTTTTGAAGCTGCTCATCGAACGACCCCGCCAACTGTTCTGGGCTAAGAGAGCTTTGTTCTTGCCGTCTGCGAAGCATTACCTTTTGGGACGCGATTACCTCGTTGAGGTTCCGCCTCATGAAAATGACCTTATACATCTGATCCGCGGGTAAGGCATAGAGCAATACATAGATGACCTTTACGGCCTTCCCAAGAGCATGAGGCAGCCACGAGGCGTCCTTGTCCATCCGCTTGACGGCCTCGAACTCGTAGTAGCCACGCGGATTATCTTCGTCTGCCTTCCTGAATCCGTCAGTGAGTACAGGGATCCCGCCGCTTTCGAGCATGCGCATCATCATGGATGTTCCGGATCTGGGAAGACCTGAAACAACGGTTATGAAATTATTTTGCCCTGTGTCCAATACATTCTCCTCGAAGTACATCTGCAAAACTTGTCCCGGTATCCACGGCATCTCACATCCGTGCCGCGTTCGCTACACTCTGCTGAATTATCTCCACGGCACTTAGGACTCCGCTCTCCTGACCTATGCGCCTGCCAAGCTCAGCAGCGCGGCCGCGCATCTCCTTATTCGAAGTTGCCTGAACCGCTTCGGTCAAGGAATTCTCGGTCAATTGTTTGGCAGGAATCGGACGTGGACCAGCGCCAAGATCATATACTCGACTTGCCCAGAAAGGTTGGTCCGCAAACACGGGCACAACGGCGGCAGGCAACCCGGCGCGTAATGCCGCTCCCGTTACGCCGGCTCCCCCATGATGAACCGCTGCACAGACACGGGAGAAAAGCCAGGCGTGCGGCACCGAGTTCAAACTGATAACGTCATCACTAAGCCTTCCCGTGGATAGTCCGCTCCCGCCTGCCAGAATTACTCCGCGCTTATGTGCACGTTCGAGAGCTCGAACCACCAACCGGGTAGATACTTCGGGCTGCGGAAAAGGTGTACTGCCGAAACCGACGAAGACCGGGGGTGGACCGGATTCGAGAAAATCGACCAATTCTGCCGGCGGTACCCAATCTGAACCATCGTTCAAGAACCAATAACCGGTAACATGAATCCACTCATTCCAGTCAGGTGGTCGCGGTACAACCGCAGCGCTATAGGCGTCGAGGATAGGAAGGCGCCTCCGGTCCAAGACCTTAAAGGGTTCCATCAGCGGCAAAGGATGCAACCCGAGTACAGTTGTGCGTGCCGCATTTGTGTTCCGCCGAAGCATGCTCCACATCACCGTCCGGAACACGGCATGTTGGAACGCAGTCCACTCTCCTCTCAAGAGTGGTTGCTACATTCTTTTTTCCAGCCCAATCATATTGCGTCCGCGCGAACGGGCTGGTCTGAACCCGTATCAAAGGGACATTGAGCCGTTCGGCAATGTGAACGCCTAAAAGAATACCCATTCCCGAGACGACGATCGCTTCCACGTCGCTGCAATCGCGCCAATACGTAGCCATTCCCTCTTCGATAAGGGATCCGGCAAGGCGCACAAAACCTTTCAGAAAACCCGCGGCGGTGGTTCGGCCGCGGACCCACTCGCGTCCCGCATCGGTGTTCGCCATGTCGAGCGGTCTGCCGCCAATTGAAAGGTGATGGAGTCCGTACGGCTGAACGAGATCCTCAAAGCCACCGAGCGTGACGATCCGCACCCGGTGACCCGCGTCCCGCAGACCAATGCACAGGGCGATGTAGGGTTGAACATCGCCCCTGGAGCCGATAGCTAAGACATCGATACGCATGCGCGTCGAGTGGCTTTACTACGGCTGGCTTCCCGTACAGAACTCACTCGAAGTTACCTGTTGGGGAAATTGAGTGTAGAGCTGGAGCCGTCTTACGAGCTTGCTGTATAGAACATCGGCGTCGGTTGATTCGGGATCCTGGAGTGAAGGGGTACTGAGTTGCTTTACCGCTCCGTTGATCTGGCAGGCTGCCGCCTGCTGCTGTGCAGCGACAAGTTTCTGCGTAGCACCGGCCGAGCCGCTACTTGAGGTAAATCGTCCCCGCGCAGTCCAGACTTGTACTTGGTCCAGCAGTTGGCTGAACGTCACTGGGGGGGTGTTCATGGGGAAAGCCACTAAATTGGAAGGATCCGACGGTGCGCTGTTCTTTTTCTCTGCGGTGACATAGTACATGTATTTCTGCCCGGCTTGGGCCGTTGAGTCGAAGAAAATGGTGGTACTTACATCTGCGATATCGGTCCATGGACCCACGCACTGATCGGGGATCTTGTTCCCGTACTGCAGATTCCAGCCTTCAACACTCACGTTGTCTCGCACTAGGCAGAGACTTAGCTGGGCACGCCAGACGTGGTAGATCTTCGCGCCGCCCACGCTGTTCCATGAGAGAAGTGGGTTGCCATTTTTTGCCGGTTCCATCTCCAGACGACCCGGAGGGTCCGGTGCCGACGATCCTCGAGTATTGGCCTGAAAAATCATAAGCCCGTAGTAATCGTTCACCGAGCCAACAAACATACCGTGAGGGGTGTAAGCCATAGAACGGAAGCCGTAGTCGAACTTACCCCCCAATGGATCGCCCTTGTCTGTAAAGCCATTCAGAGTCATCGGACTGAAATACCACGCGTCCTGCGTGCGGTAAAGCTGTGCTCCCATGTTTGCCGCCAACAGTGGTCCGTAATTACTATCGAATCGCGCTGCTGTGCTCGCGTTGTATGTTCCGATATACAGATACCTGAATGGGTCGTCCATTTGCCACGCATGATCGTTCAGAGTAAGACCGAACCCGGCCTCAAGGCCGCTGCTGGGATACTTCATCGCGGAAGAGCCGTTCGCAGCAGGCACGGATCGGGGCGCCCCGACCACCAAATCCCATGTGTCGTCAGGGTTGATTCGAACGATTTCCGTAAATGTTGCCGTCCCAACGTACAACTGCCCTCCGTATACATGCATGCTCACGACAGACTTGCTCGCGGTAGCGGGACTCAATCCTCCACCAGCGGGCACCACGGTGATGAACTGGTACGGCGGTGATCCCTCGGCCTTCGTCTTGACTACTGAGTAGCCGCCGACAGGATCAAAGCCGCCCAGGTATAACCATCCATTAAAAACCTCAAGCTCATAGTAAATGGGGTTTGCGTCGCCTGCTAGAAACCATGAATTGTCGCCCTGCGACGGGTTGGCTGAGGCGATCAGCGAGCCCTGGCCGAAAGCTGGCCCGCACAGGGCAAACAGCTTTCCGTTGTAGGAAGTCGCCGCGCGAAAACTGGAATGATCGGAGTTGAACGGAAGATCTCCCAGGAACGTTCCAGGCGTTTGTGGTAAGGGCGAGAAGTTGATGCCGTCAGTGCTGCGTAGGATGCGGGGAGGCGGCAGCTTTGTTCGATCATAGATGATGGTGGTATTCACGCCGAACGCGTACAAAGCCTGCGTGCCATCTGGTTCCGTGTAAGTTGTGAAATCCCGAATAGCCATCTCGTACGGGAGTTTCTTTCCTGGGCGAGGCGGAAAAGCAGGAACACCGGCTCCGGGATTATCGAGCGCGAGAGGCGACTGAAATACTCGTTGCCAGCCGCCGCTCTGAGTCCAGCGCCAGATCTCAGCCTGAAGGCTTAGATCCGCTGGGTCGGGAGCACACGAAAGATCCGGGTCAGTAGGTGGGTAGGGCAAATAGGTATTCGCCAGACTGGCGCTGACGTTGATACTTACGTATTGCCAGACCGCATCCCAACTGCTACAAAGCGACTGCCGGCTCGTACCGACGTATAGCGCATTGTTCCACCAGATCATGGCTTGCGGCCAACTGTTGTTTCGGTCTCCGAAGCCGCGAGGTGCGGCCTCCATAAAAGTTACTTGCGGTTATGGGTCGTGTGCTGTTTTGCGCCCTTGTAAGGGACGCGCCGAGCGTGAGGGACACGGTTATCAGTCCAGCGGCGATGAGGGCTGCTCGTTGGTGCTGTGTTTTGTTCATGAATACAACTACGTCCTATTCTTGGGATTACTTTTACTTCAGGCAAACGCGGGACTTGTGTGTCTGAGGCGCGATTCTCGCGGCCGCAGCGCTCTGGCAAAACCAGACAATGTATTTGGGAGACCGGATTACAATACCAGACTGGTTGAGGCCTCTTCCATCGCTCGGGGCGATTTCACGGCGAGGGACTCCAGCAACTCAGCAGCGTGTGCCGGGCCCGGCGCCTGCGCCAATTTCTCAGCGATGCGTCGGGCATTCGCTCGAAAATGAGGCTCTTTGAGCAATCTCATAACAGCAGCACGGACGCGATCCGGTGTACACTTCCGGGGCGCAAGCCGAATTCCAACGCCGGCTTCTACAACGCGCTGAGCATTATCACTCTTTTCCCAGAATGTCGGGACCATCAATAGCGGCACACCAGCCTTCAGCGCAGCCATAACGGTGGCTGGCCCTCCGGTGGTTACCACGACGGCACAATGGGGCAGCAAATCCTCATGGCTGAGCCACCGTTCGACTCGCACGTTTGTTGGAAGAGGATCGAGGCCCAACGTTTTAGGATCCCTTGACTGGCCCGTTGTCAGGATTACTTCGACCGCCTCATTCGCCAGTCCTGCTGCGGTCGCACGCAACAAGAACGGTTCTTGATACTGCGCCGTACCTTCTGTTGCGTGAACCCATGGCCGCGTCTTTGTAAGCTCGTTCAGCCACTGTGGCTGGGGTGCTCCCCCAGGTCTGGTCCATACGCATGGACCGACATAATGCACGTTCGACGGTTGATCGTGACGTTCGTAATCGAGTTCCGGAATGCTCGGGATGAGGTATAGCGGCAAGCGCCCGCTGAAGGCGTTGATCGAACCACCCATAGGCTTCAAACCGTATCGGGCCCTGATCCGATTGACTTGCTGGCGCATGCGGTAAGCGATTACGTCGATGGCTAACTCGGTTGCGCGCGCAAGCAGCCTCGTTCTGAAGTTCCGGGGCGGTGGGAGTCCGGGACCCCAGGGTGGCGCATCCGGTCCCGGAATCAGAGAGCCCATCATCGTCGACGAAAGGGCAACCGGTAAACCGGTAAGCTCCCAAATAACCAATATGGAACCCCACATTGCAGGATCCGTAACCAAAGCCTCAGGTTGCCATTCCTCGAGGATCGGCTTCAGGTCTGTCGACCTGCTCCGGAATGGAGTCAGCGAGCATGTCGCGATAGGCCCGCATCGCAACGGAGAGAGTTTGACGTTTCGGTTGAGTAGCCGGTACTTTGGCTTCAAGCGCGTGGATACGCTCGTAGCGCTGGTCGTCAACATGAATGAATGGGAACAGCTTGAAGCCTTCTCCTTCGACCACTGGACGCGTGGATTCGTGGCTGTAGAAGGCAACATCGTGACCGCGATCGCGCAGCGCGTGCGCGATGCTGATCTGGGGATATAGGTGTCCAACGAACGGCCAACACGTGACAAGGAAACGCGCCATTAGTCGCTACCTCCCTGGCCCATCGTTAACGGCACTAATGATGGATTCATTTGTGAGAGACGAACACTGCCGCCTGCTGCGGTGGCGCTTAGGTTTTCCAGCATCTTGGCAGCCCTGCTCGGACCCTCGTATTCGGTGAATGAGCGGGCAAGGCGCTGGGCGTTCCGGCGAAACGATGGCTCGTTCAGCACGCGTTCGACAGCAGCCCTAAGCCGCTGCGGCGTACATCGCGTTGGCGTAATGCGAAGGCCGGCCCCGGCCTCAACCACTCGTTGCGCGTTTTCCGGTCTGTCCCACTCGGTTGGCACAATGACCAGAGGGATACCGGCTTTGAGAGCCGCAAGCACGCCACCCGACCCGCCCAGAGTCACCATTACGGCAGTTTTAGGCAACAAATCGCTCTGCGGCACATACGACTCGACACGCACATTCGGATAAACCGGGCCTAGATTCAGCGCCGCGGGATCCCGCTGTTTTCCCGTTGTCATAACGACCTCAAAGGGTCCATCTCCGAATGCACGCAACGCCGCTTTCAGCAAGAAAGGTTCCTGCGTTCCAATGGTCGCCTCCGTGACGTAAATCAAGGGCTTGTCCGGGGCAAGCTGCGCGATCCATTCGGCTGGCCCTATCTGATTAGGCTTATCCCAGAGGCACGGACCCACATATTGAACAGAATGAGGCAAATCGCGGCGCTGATAATCGTACTCCGGCGTGCTCGGGACAAGATAGAGCGGCATCTGGCCGGCGTACTCCGTAACAGAACAGCTCACGGGCGGCAAACCGTACCGCTTGCGAATGATATTCACCTGCGCTCTGAACCCAGTCGAGAGCCACGACACGACCATGAATTTCAGTCTTGACTGCAAACGCATGAGCGGCGTTGCGTGGTTTGGGCAAACCCTGACCCCAGAATGGGGCATCCCGTCCTGGCAGAATGCAAGCAGCAAGAATTGACATAACGGCAACAGGAATCTGCCTGGCCTCGTGAAGCACGATGATGGGCCCCCAAAACGCCGGGTCGCAGATCAACACCTCCGGGCGCCACTCCTCGAGCAAGAGGTCGAGATCCTGAATCTGATCTGGAACGGTATCGAGCAGCCACTCGCGAAATCTCGTCTGGAGCTTGCGTGCGCGCTTCAACTGTTTAAGGAGCGAAGGCGAATAAGCAAAGTCGTCGGACGATGCGAGTTCCCGAACTCTCTCCTCATCGACTCGTTTGAAGGGAAAAAACGCAAACCCTTCGCCCTCGATCACACTGCGCACCGATGAACCACTATAGAAACCGGCCTCGTGACCGCGCGCCTGAAGCGCATGAGCCAAGGCGATCGCCGGATTGACGTGACCCGGGAAAGGCCACACTGCAAACAGAAATTTAGCCATTCCTTCGTCTACGTACCTTCGGTTCGGATCAGTCTCTCAGCGCAGGTTTAGCGCTGAGTGGCGGAGCGCTCTGAGTTGCACGGCGGATCACGGTGCGGAAGTAGATCCGTTCGAACAAATCTCCCGGCAACCACCTTCGGAGAGCCACGGCAAGTTTCGCCTTCCGGCCGACCATGTAGCGGAGGTTCGGATTCTTAGCAGTTAAAGCACCATAGACGACCGCCGCAACATCGCCGGGCGTCGCGGTAGATGCCTGAACTAATTTGTCCGACTCCTGTTCAGATCGAGAGAACCACGCCGCATAGGGGCTATTCGGATCACCTGCCCGCGCAGCAAGACCACGGTTGATTGTCCAGCGCTCCGTCTTGATAATGCCTGGTTCAACCAGGACAACGTTGATTCCCAACGGTGCCAACTCCATGAAGAGTGACTCGCCAAAACCCTCCACCGCAAACTTGGTAGAACAGTAGGCGCTCACACCCAGTGAGCCGATCCGACCTCCTACCGAACTCATCAGAATGATCCGGCCGTTCCTCGCCTTTCGCATATGAGGGAGCACCGCCCGGGTTACTTCCATCACTCCGAAAAGGTTTGCCTCAAACAAACGGCGGATCTCATCGTAATCCAAATCCTCGAAGTAGCCGCGCAAGCCCACACCGGCATTGTTGATGACACCGTAGATTGCACCAGCCTCGGCGACGATCGAGTCAACGACTGCACGGATGCTGTCTCGATCGGTGACGTCGAGTGACATTACCCTGAGATCCACGCCTCGATCTCTGGCAGCACTGAGCAGGCTTTCGGATCCGCCCATGTCCCGGACCGTCGCATACACCTTGAATCCGCGTTCGGCGAGATACAAGGCCATCTCTTTTCCGAGCCCAGTCGAAGCTCCGGTGATGAGGATGGCCGCGCCCTTCATTGTTTCTCTCATTTGCTGATTTCCGAGCCTACTGTCCTTGATCACGAGTTCGCTAGAAGTTGCTCGGGCTCCCTGCTCTCACGCATGGTTTCAGCAGCCTCCAGGAACTTTCTTACATTCTGCAGCAACAGGTCCGGACGCTCGATCGGTCCGAAATGCTCACTCCCCGAAATGAGCGTGCATGTGGAGTTGACCAAGTGATCTCGCAAATACTCGTATGTGTCGAGGAACACGGAATCCTCCCCGTAGATCACGAGCGTCTGATGCTGAACTTTGTTTATCGCGTCGAGCGTCATACCGGCCAACTCGCAATAATCCTTCGCGGCCGTGGTCGTATCCATCAGTCTCACCAGCGGCGCAGCACGACGGGCGCGACCCTTCCTATAGCCGAACAGCATGGGAAGTCCGACACTGGCGCGAACCAAGTATTCCGTGTCGTACCATTTCTCTCGCGGAACTACCACTCCGCCCAGAGCCAACTTATCCCGCCAATATTGCCAGCCGGCCCAATCCTCTCGCTCGCGCAACGGGATCAGCGCCGCAATGGCTGGCTCAATCAGTATCAGGCGGTCCACCCGGTCGGGGTAAGCAATCGCGAAGTGCAGGGCGACATCCGCACCGAAGCTGTGTCCCATGATGTGCGCCCGCTCGATTCCCAATGCATCCAGAAGCTGGCGCAGGTCCGACGCGTGATCCGCCGTGGTGTAACCGGTCGGCGGTACGTCGCTATATCCATGACCGCGCAAATCGTAAGTTGCGAGCCGGTACTCGGACATCAGCGCCGGCACAATCTCGAGGTGCCAGATCGCCAGATTCCCAGTCATGCCGTGAATCATCACGAGGTTTGGCCCTTCCCCGAATTGCTGAAAATGTAGATTAAACCCGTTAACGAGCGCTTTAGGCAACTAAGAATTTCTCCTCATTCCACATATCCGAGTGCACGTAAGTGCTGCATCACTTCCGCAGCAACGTTGGCATCAATAGCTGGCGCTTCTTCTGAACTACTATCCGAACCAGCTTGCGTAGACGCTCCGAAGCGCACTGGATGCGATTGCAGGTATCCAGGCTCAAACAGTTCGCCCGGCACGCGGCCTTCGAAATCGATCGGAATCGGGATTTCCAATGAGTGAAGGAGCAGCGGTGCAACATCGAGGATGGAAAGCGACGGCACGGAGGCACCCCGCCGTATTCCAGGGCCTGAAGCCGCAAACACGCCTTGCGGACGATGCGCGCCACTCAATTCTTTGCGGGGCCTCAGAGAGGACTTCGGAAGGCAGAATTGACACTAGGCCGCCATCCCTGAGCATCAACGTCAAATCCGGGGCTGCTCGCATCTGATCACCGGCAAACGCTTCCTCTCGCGTCCAGATCTGAGACACGACTTTTCTTCCGGTCACGGGATCGAGCGAATTCGAGCAAGCGGTCCTTCAATTCACGCCGGAAGCCTTCATAGTCAGCGGCAGCCACTCCTTTTCCCTTGGCTGTCCGCGGTACGATGTAGATCCCGTTGCTGCTCGGAGTCGGGCAATAGGCGGTGGTTCTGTCCCAATCGATTTGATAGAACCGCTTTGCCATCGTCCCGATACCAAGAGTCTCTGCGTGTTTCTGGTCAACGGTGGCGTTATCAGTCCAGGCTAAATACCCGTGTTGGTGAAGCCAGGCATTCAAATAGAAGACTTCTTCCGTTGGCCCGAAGCCGTGATCGGAAGCGACAACCACGCTCGCCTCTGGTCCGCCGGTCGCGACGATCTCCCCGATAAACTGGTCAATCTCGCGGAAGTATTCCAGGCACAACTGACGAGCCCGAAGCTCCCAGACGGACGGTGAAGATGGAAACAAGCTTGAGTCCAGAAAACGCCAGCAAACATGCTGCAGCTTATCCACTCCGTCAAACAGGACTGCCGTCAAATCGCATGGGTCCGTTTGCATCAGGTAGCGAAGCACATTGAACCATTGCCGCTCTCTGCGAGTATGTAAGATAATCCAACTTTCGTAGTCTTCCTCGCGTGTACAGCCCTCAAGCGCTCTCTCTTCGAGCGCCATATCCATGGCCATTTCTTTCGCATTGAAGCCAGGAAGAGCCGAAAGCTGTTCGTACAGGGACTTGGGATAACACGCGAGCCGAAGATGGCGCCACGGCACCCAGCCGGGAACGACACTGCCTAGGATTTTCGGGGCCGGGAAGGTAGACGGGAAATTCAGCACCGTGGCCGTTCGCTCGTGCCGCGTGAGGATGGACCAGATCGTTTCAGAAGCGACGTCTTCGGAACTCACTACTCGAAGCTGATGCCCGTCTGAACAAAATTGAAAGCGTAAGAAGTCGAAGATGCCATGATTCCCGGGACTGCGGCCGGTCATGAGCGATGTCCAGGCGGGTGGAGTAAGCGGGGGAATCACCGAGGCGAGTTCCGCACGCGTACCGGACGCGAACAACTTCTTCAGTGAGGGCATGACGCCCGCTTCGATGAGCGGGTCAAGGACCGAGAACGTAGCTCCGTCCAGGCCGATGAGAAATGTACGCCTGGTCATCGGGCAACCCCTGCAGCCGCCCCATTCAAGTGGCTGTGAACAAATCCGACAAGTTCACCTATAGTTAGGTCCTTGACATCTCTCCGACCTATATCTGCGAGCAATTGCGGAAACGGCATGGGGCGGCCATAATGCTCCTGCACAAACGAGGCCAGCACCACAGTGTCAATGGACTCAAACCCTAAATCGGCGAACAGTAGCGTATCGGGCGTTATCTCTCCCGAGTACTCCCAATCCCGGGACAATTGGCTGAGTAGGTTGACCACGTCGGTCATGACTGTCGGTTGATCAACTGCGCTCATCAGTTCCTCTTTCATAAAATGATGTTGCGAAGACGTATTCCCCTTCCCGCGCTGTGTAGGTAACGAGTTCACTCTGCAAAGCTTGGGGAACTTCGGCGGCGAGTTTCCCGGAAGGAGCGGCTCGAACAATGCCCGTCTTTGCGTCAACCGAGATTATTCGTACGCTACTCGGTCCTTCGAGAAGTCCGCGACCAAGAGCTTTTGCAACAGCCTCTTTCGTACACCACAGCCTTAGTACCCATTCAGGCCGGTTTGATTCGGAGATGTTTGCAAGAAGTAGCCGCTCGTCAGAGGTAAACGCAACATTGACAAAGCTTGACGCGAGTTCGCGTATAGCTTGGATATCAATGCCGAAGGAGCCGCTGTTTCCATTGCCGGCGACAGCGACGGCAGTTCCGTTGGAATGCGTCAGAGACAAACCCGGAGCAGTTCGCAACCGTTTCAGCCACGATCCTTGGGCAAACGGCTTGCCATGCTCGTCCTGAACGATCTCAATATCTGCAGGCAACAACTCTAGTCCGTAATGCCGCTTTAGCAGCGAGCGAATTGCATCCTTGGCGGCAGTCCTGCCACTCAACCACTCCAAGCGTCGTTTTTCAGGACTCTGCCGTTGCGAAAAGAATTTTCTTTCCTCTCGCGAGAGTACGAGAGAAGCCCACAGGTCCGTCCAGAGGCCGTCGCCAGGTTCGAACAGGCTTTCAACCCGATAACACTCGAGGCTATCCCTGGCCGGTATGCCACGAAGCGGCGTCTCCCAGGACTCGCTAATCAGCGCTTCACCGGGAGCAATCCAGGCGTGGTGAAATCGCTTCGGCGGATCGAAGCGGCGATCTTCCCACCCGCGGACTTCCATCCATAATGATCCATCACTCCCCAGGACTTCGATGGTTGAGCGAATGCGCTCATTGCCGATCATCTGCAGCTTCAACCGGCAACTGAGTTGTTCTCCGGCGGGGCGATTGGGTCCGTAAATGCGAAGAGTTTCCAGCCGGTACGGAAACACGACAAAGCCCGATTCCAGGTACTCAGCGGCCCAGAAGCCTACAAGTTGACCCGCAGCGTCGAGCGCGACGGGATCGGTAACGAAGGATGGCTCGGGGTTCGACCTGAAGAGATTATTGGTTGGCAGTATTCTCAGATGGGCGGATACGCCGTCTTGGCCCGAGCGATCTACGCTCGCCACTCCCTGGAAGCAAGGACCATGAAACATCAATCGCCCGTCGTATAGATCGGCGGAGGCCAGGCTTGAAACCCGTTCGGCCGCGAGCGAAAACGGAGCGCGCAACCGGAGGCTTCGGATACCCGTCGGCGAAAATCATGATTCCCCGAACCGCCGGCGTGTTGACAGTGCTCTTTTCCCCGGTTGACGGGGCGACGTCACGAATCTGAACCTCGACTTCGTCATTTGACGTGGCGAGTCTTCTGGCTGAGATCTGGAGTTCGGAGGACGCCTCATCTACTCTTATCCAGTGATGGGCCTGAACGTCACGCATGCCAATAAGCACTTTGCCCGGCATTAACGCAGAAGCCGCTTCCGCGAGCAGTTCCATGCTCATTGTCAGAGGCAGGACGATCATGGGACGCAGCGTCGGATCCATTGTCGACACCGGTCCGCCTAAGGCGTGTTCGCGGAGGAAAAGATCATCCTCCAGGTTGAGATGACGAACGGCCGTCAGCTCCTGGCCCGGCGATAGCGAGGTGATGGCTCCGAGTAGCGGGAAGACGGCTCCAGCAGATTGCCTCGACATCGTACCGGCTTTACTACTTCCGGCAGCTCGGGCGACACCAAGGAAACTCGCCATCATCTGCTGTTCCACGTTGAGGAACTTCTCCATCCCTTTCATGTACTCTTCCATCACCAACGTCGTCCCGTTTGCGGAGGCACGGGGACGGATAGGTTGTGGACGGGTTGCAGCCGGCAACGGGATTTCAATCTTTCGGCTAGGGCCGGCATGGGAATCGCCGTTGTGCGGAACGGCCGCAGTGCTCGGCTTCGAGCTTTGAGGCGCGGCTGGCGGCCGGGGCGCCACTTTGAGCGGAGGCAACGAAAGGACCACCTTCATTGCCGGCGAAACACTCTTTGCTGGCGGTTTCGGATTTTCGAAGGACACCGGGCTCGGATCGCGACGGGCGTAGAGATAGTCGAGACGCATCCCTATCCCTTGGGCGGCCAGAATACTAACCAGATGATTGATTTGTGTTATGCCCGAGCGGCGCGCGATGTTGGCCGGCATCGCAAGATGAGGCTTGCTGCGGAGAATGTCGCCCACGAACGCGGTCAGGTTGCCGCGCGGCCCTACTTCAACAAAGGTCCGCACTCCGTCCGCGTACATGGTCTCGATCGTCTTGCCGAACAATACGGGGAGCACCCAATGCGCTATATACAACTCCCGGATCTCATCTCCGCTATTCGGATAGAGGGCTGCTGTGGTACAGGAATACGTTTCGATCTGAGGTGCGGAAATTCGAAGACGTGAAAAAAACTCACGAGCGGCACCTTCTGCGTAAGCCCGGAACATCGGCGTGTGATATGGCCGGTCGAATGGCAGGACTTCATAAATGAGCCCGCGTTGCTGAACGTATTTTATTGCCTGCTCGATCTGGTCTTTGCTACCGACGAGAACACTCTGATGAGGGCAGTTGTCCATCGCGAGATAAAGTTCCCCGCCGAGAGCATCGATCATGGAGCTGACGGTTGCGGAATCAGCCGCAATGGCCAGCAAAGCAGCTTCAGGTACAGAGGTTTCTTTTTCGACCCGAACATGTGCCTGATTCAGTTCCAGGATTGTTTCGAGATAGGTGGCGTCGCTCGTCAGCTCGATGATATTTGCAGCAAGCATTGCCGAGTAGTCGCCGGTGCTATGTCCAACAATTGCGTCGGGGCGTATCTCGAGTCGCCGCAACAGTGTCCAAAGGGCTAGGTTGCCGATGAGGACGCTGCCGACAGCACCCTCTATACCCCAGATCCGTTTCTGTACCTCCGAGAGCTCAATGTCGGACAAGAGCGAACGAGGAAAGATAAACTCGCTGGGCCAGCATTCGGGTGACTGGTGGCTAAGAGCGCGATCTGCTAGCTCGAAGCACCGTCTCACCTCCGGGAAATGAAGACAGAGGTCAAGCAACATGTTGGGGTATTGAGCGCCTTCACCCGGGAAAAGGAAGGCGAGCTTGCCCTTGAGCGGCTCATCGAAGAAATAGATACCCCGGTTGTCCTTGATCTGCCGACATTTGGGGTCGGCAAGACGGTCTAGGGCATGTGCGAGCTTCGCGTCCAGATCCTGTTTGGATTCAGCGACGATCGCAAGACGAGAAGACCGGCCTTCCAGTTCTTTGCTGAGCGTATATGCGACGTCCTTGAGGACGACCTTACTAGCCTCCTTCAGGTAGTCCCGAAGTCGGTTGCCTTCATCAATCAATCCTTGTCGTGATGAAGCTTCGAGAATGATAGCTTCCGTATCCCATTCGAGAAGGTAACTGTGGTCCTCTGTTTCACCGGAATACTCCTCGAGCACCGCGTGACCGTTGATTCCGCCAAAACCAAATGAATTCACGCCGGCCCGGCGCGGCGTTTCAGCTCCGTGGAACCATGGCCGCACTTCGGTGTTGACGTAGAACGGCGTCTTTTCAAGTTGCAGAGCGGGATTCGGCTTCTCGCAATTCAGAGTGGGCGGCAACACACGGTGGTAGAGAGCGAGTGCCGTTTTGATCACTCCGGCGATACCCGCGGCTGGCATTGTGTGTCCGATCATGGACTTGACGGAGCCGATCGCACAGCTCGGCAATAAGCCATGCCGCTCCCCGAAGACCCGGTGTAGCGCCTGCAGCTCCGTCACATCACCCACCGGAGTAGCCGTGCCGTGTGCCTCGATCAAGCCGACGCTCGCAGGCGAAACATCGGCCATCTCGTAGGCGCGGCGCAACGCAAGCTCCTCGCCTTCGATACGTGGGGCCATGACGTGCAGCGCGCGGCCGTCGCTGGCAATACCGACGCCCTTGATCAAGGCATAGATTCGATCGCCGTCCCGCTCGGCGTCCTTTCGCCGCTTTAGGACAACCATTCCTAGGCCTTCGCCAAGAATGGTGCCATCTGCGTCCTTGTCAAAGGGTCGAATACGTTCCTGCCGGGATAAGGCGCCCAATTGACAAAAGAGACTCAAGGTTGGGAGTGGCGCGTTAACGTTTGCTCCTCCCGCGAGTACCAAGTCGCACTTACCGGTTAGTAGGTCGCGAACGCCTATATCTAAGGCAACCAGTGCGGACGCGCAAGCTGCGTCTACGGTAAAACTCGGTCCCATCAGATCGAGCCGATTGGCAATGCGACCGGCGATGATGTTGCCTATCAGCGCGGGCGCCGTATCCGCATTGAACGGAGGCAATCCGCCTTTCAATTCCTGCTTGATCTGGTTGACTTCCGCCTCGCTGTACTCGGGATGAAGGTTCCGAAGCACCTGGAGCAATTGCTCTACCACCATCCCGTGATAGCCGACCGTCAGATTGCCACGGTTAACGTAGGTGCCCTTCCCGAGGATGACCTCGGCGCGCAGATGTTCTTTGGGGGACTCCCGGTACCCTGCATCCGCGAGCGCCTGAAACGCGACTCGCACCGCCAGCCACTGGTCTGGTTCTCCGCCGTCCACCGTGACCGGCATGACGCCAAAATCCGCGGGGCGGAATTCGGCTAAATCATTGATGTATCCGCCGCGCTTACAATAAACGCGGTCGTTCGACTTGGACGATGGATCGTAGAATACGTTCACATCCCAGGCATCTGAGGACGGGTCAGAGATGGAATCTACCTTCGAAACGATGTTGCGCCAATAACTGTAGAGATCGGGTGCGCCCGCAAAGAGGCAGCTCATCCCGACGATGGCCACATCGCCTTTAAGCTGAGGTAGTTCCTTTTCTGCCTCGGTGCTGACCTTCATGAGCCAAGCCCGACAGCAGCGGTCATCGACTTTCTCGCAAGGCGGTTTAACGCTGTGCTGCACGCGCCCTGCATGTCGTCCAGAACAGCAAAGACACGTCGGGTTGCTGCGTCGATGAAGAAAATGTCGGCATGTATCGTCTGGGAACCAGTGTTCGGCCGAATTCTCATTTCGCACAACACCGGCCCGCTGGATGGCTCGCCGAAGCGTGAATAGCTCTGGAAGCCGGAGGGTAACGCGGTCATGTCCCAGTGTTCCCGCGCCCAGACAACAAGCAATTGCAAAGCGCTATCGAACATAAGGGGATCGATCAGCCATGGGCGCTTGGGATCTCCTGCCACAAGGTCAGACGGCCGCGACCTTGCCAGCAGGGCTGTGATTCCACTCGGTCCAATACTCTCGATCCTGCTAATTCCCTGCAGCAATGGGCCGTGAAATAACCACTGATTGTAGAAGTCTTCGCGTGTCAAGCGGAATGCACCGCCATCCGAGAGCAGAACCGGCTCACGAGGTGGCGTTTGAGGCAACCCCTGTGCAAGTTCGACAGTCGCCCGGTAATGCACTCGATACGGCTGTTCGGCGCTCACCAACTCCACAGCTACGCTCGTTTTGTTCGGCTCGCTTACCGACTGCGATTTCGAGACGATTCGAATGTTCCCGTGTTCTTTATCGAGGACGATTCCCTTTAAAAGCTGCAGGTCGCGGATCGACGTGAACTGCAACTCAGGCCAGTTCTGCGCCACCACTTCGGCCATCAGCTCAGACGCGACAGCTAGTGGCAGAACAGGGCGTCCGTCAATTCGGTGGTCGTCCAGGTAACGGTCGTGAACTGGGTCCAACTCGCAGACGAATTCCCGAGTGCCATTAACCCCCGATGAGCTGATCCGCGGGAGGAGAGGCCAATCGCCGAAAGACTCCGCATGTTGCTTGACAGGACTCCATCCGGCTCCTCCAATGACGACCTCGGCTTCGCCCCGATGTCCAAAATTCAACTCGTCTTCGAGCATCTGGAGCCCGACCTCCGGAGGAATCAACTCGACGCCGCGTTCGACGAATTGCCGGCGAACTTCTTCCGAGACCATGCCCGGGCTATCCCAGGGTCCCCAATTCATTGCCACCACGCGCCCCGGCCAACTGCGGTCAAGAGATACCGCGAGCTTGTTCAGCACTTCGTTCGCCGCCGCATAGTCTCCCTGCCCGCGGTTGCCGAATCGCCCCGCTACAGACGTAAAGAACACGAGAAACTGGAGACTCTCCGAATGAAGCTTGCGCGTCAGAGTGAAGGCGCTGTTGACCTTGGTATCGAAGACGCGATCGAACGATTCGACGGTTTTGTCTTGCACGAGCTTGTCTTCAATGACACCCGCGGCATGGATTACGCCATCCAACCGGCCGAAGCGTTCGTAGATGCTGTCGATGACCGAGGCGAATGCCTCGGCATCGCGTACGTCAACGGTCTCGTAGTGCACCGCTCCGCCGAGCTTTCGAAGCTCCTTCAGATTCTGACGAATTTCGCGTTCACTCATGAGCCGCGCATAGGCCTGTTCGACACGCGCCGGTGTCACCTGGTCCCCGCCCCGGCGCATGGATTCCATGAGCGCAGCTTTCAGTTCTTTGGGTGAACTTAGTTGAGATGTTTCCGCGGACTCCTGTGCCTCGGGCATAGGGGTCCGGCCTATCAGCACGATCGTGGACCCGTAACGTTCTGCGATCCGATGCGCCGCGCGCGCCCCGATTCCACGCGCACCGCCCGTTACGAGAACTACCGAAGAGCTATCGATGGCGAGCGCAGGTTTTCCCTTCCTCTCTGGAGCGGTGAGATTCAGATCCAGACAAAGACGACGAGCGCCTTGATACCCGATTTCCGTGTGGCCTTCTTCCGCGACGTTCATTTCGCCCAAGAGATGGTCAGCGAGATCTTGTCCGTTCTCCTCCGGGTTGAGATCGACGACCCGGATCCTCACTTCCGGCCATTCGATGGCGAGCGTTTTCGTAAGTCCAGCAATGCCGCCGTGATCCGGGTACGAAACCGGAGAGTCGGGAGACAAGCCAGTCATGAAAGCGCCGCCCATCCCTGTCGCCGCAATCAGAGATGCTCCTTTGTTTTGCCCGGCCTCCCGCAGTTGCTTGCCTGCTGCCTTTGCGAGATAGAACAGGCTCTTCGTGCCTACCATTAGCTTTTGGCTACTGTCTTCGAGGGCCAGATTTCGAGGAGATGGTCTATTCGCCAACGGGTAGAGATGAACGATAGCGCCGATCGCCCCCTGGCGTTCATTCACGAGAGAAATGAGCTGGTTGACCGCTTCCGGCGAACCTAAATCAGCTTCGTAAAATCCGCTCGCCCGCTCTTGAACTCGTTCGCCCATAGCTACTGTGACGACATGGTGTCCACGGCGGTGCAACTCCTCGCCCAAGGCGGTCGCGATACCGCGCCCGTCATCGGTAATCAGGACGGTTCGGTCCTTCGCCACGGGCTGCAGGGCACCAGCTAGCGGCCTCTCAACGGCAGCCAATGTGAAACGTCCGATGTTCGCCGTTTCTCGCTTATGGTCGTTCGAAGTTGAAACGCCTGCCGTCGCTCTGAAGTGCTCATCCGATTTGTCGGCAGTCGCCGGCTCACTGTCGCCGGACACCGGCTTTTTCTGAGCAACTTGCAAGACACAATCGATGATGCCGCGCAAGGTATGCATTCCCGCGAGTTGCTCGATCATTCCCTCGTGGGTTGCTTGTCCGAGTTCGAAGAGTGCTTGCTGGAAGTTGCCCAATATCTCGACTCGCTTGATGGAGTCGATTCCGAGGTCCGCCTCCATGTCCGCATCTACGTCCAGCATCTCGGGCGGATATCCGGTCCGATCGCTCACTGTAGCGAGCAATCGTGCGGTCAACTGTTCCCTGCTCGGGGCGCCAGCTTTAGGAACACTCATCTCCGCAGAGGACACAGAAGTGGGCGCTTCCGCGCCAATCTGCTCCGCAACTCGATCGATGACGCCTTGCAAGGTCCTAATACCAGAAAGCCCTTCCATCAAGCCTTCTCCGGCATTGATACCCATCTCTGCGAAGGACTGTTGGAAAGTTCCCAAAATTTCGACTCGTTTGATCGAGTCGATGCCTAAATCAGCCTCCAAGTCGAGTTGGAGATCCAGCATCTCCGGCGGGTAACCGGTCCTATCGCTCACAATGGTCAACAATCGCTTGGTGAGCTCGGTCGCGGGGTCCGTCTTGCCAGCCGACTTCTCAGATGGAAGTGGACCCGGAGTTGACTTAAGGGCGTGCGCCGCAACGGGCGCGGCAGAAACGGCGATTTCGGGTTGCGTGACAGGTTGAGGAATGAGGGGCTCGGCCGCTACAAAGTGTTGCAACGCGAAGAGATCGCGGGTCGGCTCAGCCTGAGGCCGAGGGGCGAGCTCGCGCAGCGCAGGCTCGAGGGTAGAGGGAGTTGACTGGCCCTCCAGGTAATTGATCATGACGGTTTGTTGGACATCCAGAAAACGCGTCATTATCTGCTGGAAGTGCACCACCACGTGCGAGACGTTATCCAGGGAGCGAGTGACCGCAGGTGCTGGTTCGTGAGAACCATTGAGAACTACCGGTGAGGGTTGGACAGGAGGCGGCGAAGGCGGTGCTGCCCCCTGATGGGATGCTGCCGCAGAACCGTTAACCGGTGCGGGAATGGGCGGCACGCTCAGCCCCGCTGTACTCTCTTTCGGGTGTTTTGAAGAATCCATTTTTTGAGAACCGTTCGCGCGGCCGTTGCGGCCCGCTACTTCCTTCAGCGGCTTGGCGCGCGCGCCATTGACCAACCATACGGATGGGGATAATTGCTTTTCGTTGTCCTGCCCGAGCGCGCCGAGATCCAGACGCCGGCTCGACCGGCCGCGATATAAACGATCGAGCTTTACGCTCACGCCTTGCGCAGCAAGCTGTGCAAGCAGGTGGAGGACTTGCGTTAGACCTGGCCTCCCGCTCTGGTTTGATGCCACTGCGAGCTTCGGACGGTCTCCCAGAATCTTGTCCACCAAGCCTGTTAGAACGCCACGCGGGCCCGCCTCTACAAAGATCCGCGCGCCTGCGTCATACATGGATTCGATTTCGCGCGCAAACTCTACTGGCCGGACCAGGTGTTCTAGAAGCCTCGTCACAATTGCATCGGGCTCTGTTGGATAAGGCTCTGCCGTGGTATTCGAATAGACCGGAATAGTAGGTGTTCCTACCTTCACACCCGAAAGGAACTGAGCCAAGCCCTGCTGCGCGCCCGAAACGGTCGGCGAGTGGAAGGCACATGCCACAGGGATTCTGCGCACGGACGTGCCTCTCGCGCCAAACTGCTTGAGAGCTTCTTCCACGCCGGCCTTCGTCCCGGATATAACTATCTGGCGAGGGGCGTTCGCGTTCGCGATGCACACCCCCTGGATGCCATCAACAACAGCCGCCACTGTTACGGCATCAGCTTCGATCGCCGCCATTACGCCCGGCTCTCCGCCAGCCGCGTCAACGATAAAGCGACCCCGTGCCTCCGAAATCGCAATGAGTGTTTCGGGACTAAACGCTCCGGCCGCAGCTAAGGCCACATACTCTCCGTAGCTGTGACCGGCAACCATGTCCGGTTTGAGACCTAATTCTCCTAGCAAGCCAGACATAGCCAGACCGGCGGCTCCTAGCGCTGGTTGTGCGATGTGCGTTTCTGTCAGCGCACATTGACGATTGTCTGCTTCCTGAGTGTTGAAACTGGGAGGCGGAAAAACGTAGGAACTCAACGGCTTTTCCAGCCGTTCGCCGAGGGCGGCGTTGGCGCTTTCAAATACTTCCTGCATCTCCGGGAAATAAATGAGAAGATCCTGCAACATGTGCGGGTATTGCGAACCTTGCCCGGGAAATAGGAATGCTACCTTTCCTTGTGAACCCAGCGGTTCTTGGGAAAAGTAAATCCCACGGGGATCGCTGATTCGGGCAACTTCGGACTGCACGAGGCTCTTCCGGGCCGAAGCCAGTTTTTGCTTAAGATCATCGACCGAACTCGCGACGATCGCGAGCTGCAGGGCAGACTTGCGAGCTCCAGCAGATAACTCTTCGGCCTGCTTCCACGCTGTGAAGGCCAGATCCCGCAAGATCGGCGCCGTCGGTACACGAAGTGCCTCATCCCAGGTCTCAACCGTTTGAAGTAGGGCCTGCCGGTTCTCGGCTCGCCACACGAAAAGCTCATCTGACCACTGCCGGGTCCGGGTTGGTTGAGCCGAAGCTGGCGTGCCCGTGTATTCCTCGACTACCACGTGAAAATTCGTACCGCCGAAACCGAATGCGCTTACGCCCGCGCGGCGCGGATTCTGGGCAAGCCCGTTCAGCCAGGCTTGCGCTTCCGTATTAACGAAGAACGGCGTCTCAGGAAAGCGCGCACGAGGATTCGGCTTCTCAACACCTAACGTCGGCGGCAGCACCTTATGGTGAAGTGCCAGCGCAGCCTTGACCAGGCCAACGGCACCGGCACTGCATTTCGTATGCCCGACCATTGACTTGACAGAGCCGATGGCGCAGCTCTGAAGGGGAGCTCGAGCGTCGGAGAACACTTGTGTGAGCGCCTGGACTTCCGCGCCATCCCCCGCCACGGTACCCGTTCCGTGAGCTTCAATCAGTCCCACCGTCGCGGGTGACAGTCCAGCCTTGGCGTACGCGCGATTCAGAGCGCGTGCCTGACCCTCAGGGCGGGGCGCCGTCAGCCCGCGGTCTTTTCCATCGCTTGAGCTTCCAGCGCCTTTGATGACTGCGTAGATGCGGTCGCCGTCCCGCTCTGCATCCGCCAATCGCTTGAACACCATCATTGCGATGCCTTCGCTGATGGCAATTCCATCTGCGCTCTCATCGAACGTGCGGCACCGGCCGCGAGGCGAGAGCGCGTGGGTTTTGCTGAAGCAAAGGTATGTGAACGGATTTTGCATGGTGTCGATTCCGCCCACAATCACCATGTCGCTCGTATGGCATTCCAGTTCTTTGAGCGCGAGCGATACCGCCGCCAGAGAGGAAGCGCAGGCAGCGTCAACCGTGAAGTTGCTGCCTCCCAGATCGAAGCGGTTTGCGACGCGTCCAGCCGAAACATTCGCTAATATTCCTGCGAATGAGTCTTCCGTCCACTCCGGGAGCCGCCCATCCAGGCGATCCACAATCTCGCTGGTACGGCCGCGGAATTCCGGCAGATCTTCAAGCACGGGCATAAAAGAGCGTGCGCCATACGCCAGCCCCAGGTCGGCAGCTCCTCCGCCAGCGCCGAGAATAACCGAGGTCCGTTCCCGTGCAAATGGACGGTCCAGGTAACCGGCATCTTTCAGTGCCGCACGCACCACTTCGAGGGTGAGAAGCTGGACCGGCTCGATCGAACGCAGGCTTGCAGGCGGCATCCCGTACTGAACTGGGTCAAAAGCAACGTCATCGATAAAGCCGCCCCATTTCGAATAGATCTTGTCTTTCGCTTTCGGGTCAGAGTCAAAGTACAGGTCCGAGTTCCATCGCTCTTTCGGAATCTCGCTGATTGCATCAACCTTGCAGAGGATGTTCTCCCAAAAGGTCTCAAGGTCGGGCGCTTTCGGCAAAATGCATGCCATGCCGACTATCGCCACATCGGAAGGCGCCTGGGCGGGACGTTGCGTTGGGACTTCAGGAAAGCGCTCACGCAAGCCTTCGAGCTTCTTCGAACCTTCTACAGCCACGTCGCGGTGCAGAGCCGCAATGGTACAAACCGAACCGCGGAGGGCAGCCACTTGGCCGATCATGTACATGCCCTGACTCACTTGTTCGGTCTTTTGGATTTCGACTAGCTTGGGCGCAGCAGGATCGGTGCCAAACCGGGGATGGCGCGTGACGCCTTTCGAGGCGATTCTGAGACGGCCGAGATTGAGGTCCTCAAGAGCCATCCTCGTCTCTTCCGCTGAAGCGCCAGATTTCAACAAGCGCTTCTTCTCTTTCACGAACGCACTCAAGTAGGGCGTATCAACGCAGCGTGTGGCATGACCCGGGCCGGTTTCGAGCAGCACCGTGCGGCTGCATTTTTGAGCCTGTTCCTGAAAGGCTTCACGGATAGCTCCGGAGGCTACGGCTTCTTGAGTGAATAGATAGGCGGTCCCGAGCAGGACACCAACACGAACTCCGCGTTCGGCTAAAGGCGCCGCGATCACTGAGACCATGGCCGCCGAGAGTGCATCGTGAATGCCGCCGGCGAATACAACATGGAAATCTTCGGGCGTCGCGTCCAGTGCGGGTGCATTCAGGAGCACATCGACCATCTGGTTCCACAACACGAAGCTGGCGCGTGGACCTACATGCCCTCCGCACTCACGACCTTCGAAAACGAAGCGGCGTGCTCCTTGCTGAACAAACATCTGTAACAAGCCCGGCGAGGGCACATGTAGGTAGCTGATGATTCCATTCGACTCGAGCGTACGTGCCTGGTCCGGTCTGCCGCCAGCAATCAGCGCAAAGGGCGGGCGGTACTTCCGGACCACTTCCATCTGTTCCTCGCGGAGCTCGGCTGGAACGAATCCGAGAATTCCGACGCCCCAGGGCAGATTTCGCAGACGGATCTGGGTTTCCGCCAGGAGTGCTTCCACCTCGGGTCCCCTCATCAGTGCCAGAGCCAAAAAAGGAAGCGCGCCTTCTTCAGCAACCCGGCCTGCGAACTCCGGAACATCACTAACCCGCGTCATTGGACCTTGCAGGATCGGGTACCGTGTACCGTGCGAACGGGCCATTGCGGAGTTCTCATCCAAGGGCCGCAATCTCTCTGCGTTCTCGCAGTGTGTTCGGACCGCATCCCGCATTGCCTGCAACACACCAGCCACCGTCCGGAAGCGCTGGGCCAGAGATGCAGCGAACGCGGCATCCTGACCGAGCATCAGAACCTTCTGCTCGGATTCCCACCCGGCGCGTTCCACGATTGCTTCACGCCATGATTCAAGAACTTCTTCCGCCTGACGATCATCCACCGCTAAGCGCGTTTCGATCTCACCTAGCGCCTTTACAGCCGTGTGCCCGGGTCGGAAGTACATGCGGTAAGCTTCCCCGAGCTGCTCGCCCAGACAGACGGTCTCGCTGCCATCCATGGAAGCGATCTTTGCTTTGATTGGTTCCGGCAGGCACGACTCCCGCGTCAGCGCTAACTGCGAGTCCAGCACGAGACCCGCTGCTCCGCCGACGACACAGGCGGCCGCCGTATGCAGTCCGATACCGCCCTGAACCCAGACCGGCAACTGAACCTCAGTTTTGAAGCGCTGCAGAAGAACAAATGTGGTTTCGTTCGCTACCCGGCCTCCAGCCTCATGGCCCTTCGCTATTACTCCACTGAAGCCAAGCGCTGCCGCGATCTGAGCGTGTTCTAAACATCGCGCTTCGAGCAGTATGGAAACGCTCTTTTCACGGAGAGCTTGCGCTCCATGCCCCAGTTCTTTGGGGTCACTACAGGTGAAAACGACCGTCTTGAGATTGCTGGGCAGCCTCGAACTCAAACGTGCAATGAGGCCTGGTGTAGCTCCACTGAGTTTTACGCCAAATCCCTGAGGAAGAACTTGATTCAACTTATCAATGGCACGTACGGCCGCGTCTTCGTCGCGAACGTATTCAAAATCCAGGATGGCTAATCCTCCCGCTCGATGAGTTGCAATGGCTATCGAGGGCTGGAGAAGACCTGGAGTCAAGGTGGCGATCTGGAATGTATTTAACATCGCTTTATCTCGTTACTTACGCACCGGAACTAACGAGTGCATGAAGCTGGGTTAGTTAGTTATTGAAACACAGATCGTGGTGTTATGAAATACCTAAAAGATTGACTCAAATGTAACGGAGCTCAGGTTACACATATCGTCAATCGGATGGGAAGGAGCAGGCTAAGCTCCAAGCTTCTCTCTCGAGCAAATCGGAAGCTGCTGCTTCCGAAAGACACGTTTCGCGGCTTTTGTTGCGACGGGATTAAAGCGAAGTTAAGAATGTCCGGAGGCTAAACCGGGAAAGTTGACCACTGGATAGGAACGCTAAATGTTGCGATTCCCCGGCTCATGTTCCGCCAATCGTTCATTGTCCTGTAACGAGACTCCACTAATAATGTTGGGAAGATTGCGGTCTTTCACTGGCCGCACACAAGTTCTGTCGACCTCTACTGAGACGGATCGCTGCAGCAGTGAAATCGATAAGACAAGTCGGTCGTGGCCTTTTTCACTAACCAACACGCCTTCGATACCGGTCAGGGGTCCGCGGTAGACGTACACTTGTTCGCCCGCTTTGAGATACGCCCAGGGTGTCACTTCGGAATTCGACGCGAGCAGATGACGAATGGCGGCAAGCTCTTCGTCCTCAATTGGGAGTAGCTTTTCACCGGCACGAACCACATCGAACACGCCCGGTGTGGTAAGCACGGCGAGCGTTTCTTCGGGGTCGACTCGGCAGAACAGATATCCCGGAAACAGGGCGGCATCCACCTTCCGCACGCGTCCCGGATAATGTCGGAGTTCTTTGTAGGTAGGCAGGAAAGTCTCAAACGACTTCCGCCGGAGAGCATCTTGAACTAGTATTTCGCTGCGCGTTCTTACCTGGAGCGCCAGCCAAGGGCATGGAGAGTCGAACTGCATAGAAAACTTTTCTTTCTATCAGTAAATTTTTTTGGCCAAGCTCCGCCGCTTTTTTGCCGCCCTATAACTAACACGCAGTGAAGTAACCTAACAATTACTCTTACCGGCGCGTGGGGAAAGCGCACTCGCTCAGCCTAACTTCTAATTTCGGTATGAAACATAGCCTACAGCGCTACGGGCCCTATGTCAATGAGGACCTTCAGCATTCTAATACGTCTTTAGTACCGATGTTGTTCTGATCTCGCTTCAGGAGCACGCTCTGTAGCGCCTCCGAACCGGACCTCATTTCCCGGCAGCTTGCCTTCCGCAAGCTCCCTGAAAAACTACATCCCAGTATTCATATTCCGGGAAGGAAAGCTGCCTAAGACCGGCGGAGCGGCCGTCGGGACTCCACTCGGGGCTCGCTGCAATTCCCCCTTTCTTGGAATACTCCGGATACCCTGGCTCTCTGAAATGAGTTAGCTGTGTCAAGCCGCTGCCGTCCGCGTTCATCAGCATGAACTCTGTTTTGATCTTCAGAACTTTTGAGGCGTTTGGGTCGGCGCGGTACGGATTTGCACTCATCAGCAGGATTGTTCTTCCGTCAGGAGAGAAGCGGCCGTGCTCGTCCCATACAGTAGGAGATCGAGTCAGGTTGGTGAGGATACCGCTTGTTATGTTCAACAGATACTGATCCATCCCTTGAGCGTCCTTCTCGACCGAACCACTCAGCAGAAGCGTCTCGCTGTCCGGATGGAAGTTTCCTGGTTCATTCCAGTTCATGCCTGGTGGTGTGATGTCCCTGGTATGAACGAAGGTCGGCCTCCCGTCCACTTCTTGGAAATCTGCCAAAACCAGTTCCCATCGCCCAAACGGCCAGAACTTGAAGACATTTCCATCGACGATTTGGGACCAGACGGCTTTGTGGCCGTCAGGCGTAAACGCAGGTCCAGTGAATCCATCTGCAACTCCCTTAGTTCCCGATTTGAAATCAGTCAGTCGAAACCATTGCAAACCGTCCGGCGAAACCGCGTACATGTTGGTCCATAAACCGCTTTGTAACTCGCCTTCAACATAGGTTTTGCTCAAACCCAAGAGCGGTGGCTTAGAGTACTTGTCGCGTTCCACTGCAAGAAAAATCCATCGGCCGGATGGGTGCCAATGTGGCTGCATTTTGAAGCGCTTCGGATTCGGCCCTCCAGGAACCTCGTCGCAGGTTATACATTTAACATTCTGGCTACCATCAACGCCGATGTAGATTTGAGCGACATTCATTGCGTCTTTTTTGTTGACCAGGTACCGTTGATGATCGCTAGAATACACGACCAAGCCTTGGACCTCACTCTTCCTGAGTTCCTTGACCGCACACGGGCTCCCCTGCCCCGGTGCCCGCGACTGTAAGAGCTCAGATGTTCCGAGCGCGAGGTGCGCTGAACCCATGAGCAGAAGCGCCGCCGCCAGTTGCCGGTGCCGGAATCGGCAGAAGGTGAGGGGAATCTGGAGACTGAGGTCGATCATCAACTTACTCAATTAATCGCGGGGTTTGGTCACGGGCGGGCCGTAACTGCTTGTCGCGCCAAGTGACTGAATCACCTTTGACCGTCGCCCGAAGCCTCGTCAAATCGTTTAGAATCTCACGAGCACTGCTCAAAGTGAAAGAGAGTTGGTGAAGTCTGAGCAACGCAAGTTTGACTTCCTTTGCGTGACTCGCCATCGGACAGTCGTTAAGTGTTCCCCGAGCTTCTATCGAAGCTTCCACGACCTCGCCCTGCAGGAGAACAATGAACTCCAAGGCACTCTCCAGATAGGCGAATGGGTGTGCGATGTTGCTCGACATTCCGTCGGTCCTCTCTCGTGGTTTGGGTCCAGAACCGGTCCAAACCCGACTAAATAATCGTGTGAAGGTGGAAAAAGTTGTTGGGGCCGCCAGTAACTCTGAAACTTGACGTCCCGGTAACATCGAATTGTACTGACTGAAACCTGATCGCACAAGTAAAAAGTGAAATCAGGCCGGACCAGTCGGTCGCCGAGGCGAACAACTGGTTCCAGAGTTTGCTCGTCGGATCCTCCGAGCATGCAAATCCCTGGCAGACACCTTGGCTAGTGAGTTAGCTAAGCCTCAGATGTGCCCCTAAGCTAGCGGCCGCGCCGACCAGTGTGATGAGCGTGCTCTTCGATCGACAAGAACACTCCAGCAGGAATGCTAAGATTACCGCGACCAGTACCGAGCTTGATGCCAGGCTTCACGTCGCCGTGAAGTCAGAGCCTCCGGTTACGGCGAGCTTGTACCGCTGAGCTAATCGAAGATACATCTCCACTGCTCCACTCGTGTGATCACTGTGACAAACCTCGATCGCATCAAGACCATACCCACACAACCGGGGTAAAACCTGATCGAAATTACCTTTGATACGCACGGGGTGAGCAAGAGATGTGATGCCTCCCTGAGCACGCACTTGTGCGATACACAACTCGAGCTGTGGCTCCAGCCGGTCAACATAGCATGAACTCGATACATCTAGATACTTGTCGAACGCTTCTTGAATGCTCTTGACATAGCCCTTCTCGAGGAGAACCTGAGCGAAATGTGGTCTGCCCGCCATCTTTCGGCCCTTCTCGTGGACCTCTTCGTACCGGATATCGAACCCTGCTTGCCGCAAGCGCGCCACGAGCCGCTGGTTGCGGTCATATCGGGAGGCTTGCATCTGTTCGACCTAGGCTTGTGCCTCGGCTGGACAGCCATCCAGATAATAGGCAAGCAGGTGGACCGATTAGCCCTCAAACTTGGTGGAGAGCTCGATACCACAGACAAGCTCGACCCCGTACTGGCGGGCAACGGACACCGCCGCGTCGTAACCCGAGAAGGTGTCGTGATCAGTGACTGCGAGTACAGTCACGCCTGCGCGCTTCGCCTTGAGGATCACGTCCGCTGGGCAAAGTGTTCCATCCGATTCACTTGTATGGACATGCAGTTTTATCATCCCGGAACGAGGCCCTTGTCCTTCAGCACAGCCCAGATTCTGTCAACCCCCTGAACCGGACTCTCCGTGGCAGAATGGATCACGACATGTGGAGAGATCGGCGGCTCGTAAGGATCAGAGACACCGGTGAAGTTCGTTATCTCGCCGGCCAAAGCCTTTCGGTACAGGCCTTTGACATCGCGCGCTGCGAGAACCTCTAGTGAACATTCCATGTAAATTTCGATGAAATTCGCGATTTCCTTCCGGAGTTGATCGCGCATTTCACGATATGGAGAGATGACAGCCGCAATCGCCAAAACACCGTTGCGCGAAAGAAGGTTGCAAACGAACCCGACACGCCGGATGTTCTCATCCCGATCCTGTTTGCTAAAGCCCAGATCCTTGCAGAGGTGTTGGCGGACCAGATCTCCGTCCAAGATCTCAACCAGCTTTCCGCAATCTCGAAGCCGTTCAGCTACGAGCCGCGCAGTTGTGGTCTTTCCCGCGCCTGACAATCCGGTGATCCAAAGAGTACAGCCTTCGCAATTCACCCGCGCCTCCAAGGTCTTTTGTAGGACAACTGTGAGTACAGAATCATGCGCGTAACCCCCTCTGTTGTTTTCAAGCTCTCAGAAGGTTACCATTGATGGCGATCGGTCCCACAGAGGACGATAAGTTTCTCAATCAACGAAAAAAACGTAATTGGTCAGTTAGAAAACGAATGACTGACCTTTACTGAAAGTAATTGCTTACAATCTAGCGTCCGGAGCGTATCCTAGTAAAACCATGGCGGTCACGCGGCAAGTAATTACTTCGCTGTTATTCGACCTGATGAGCGATGAAGTAATGCTTACGACCTCAGCATCCCTTCAGGGCATCACCAAACTCCGCCTTCCTGAAGGGCCAGAATTATGACCCATGTGTCGGAAGCTTTAAGTAACAGCAAGTCGAACTTATGCGGCCTCACAGTGCTTACCGGATAGGACCTCATTGGCCCAATCAATCGTTCGTCGTTAACAGTCGAAGTTCGTCTTCTAATTCGACGATCCGATCTTGGAAGACCCTGCCCGCTTTGGGATCCGCTGCCCGGGCCAGATTCTGACGAGCCGTTTCGATGCGCTTTTTCAGGCGACCGATCTGCTTGCTGTTATCGGGCTTCGGCTGTTGCCGGGTTGCTAGTGGCTTCGAACGGGGCTTTCGGGACTTCAGCGAGGTCGGCCTGATTCTATAGTTAAAGACCTCCTTCAATTCCTTCTGGATGCCTGTAGCTTCGCCCATCAATGCATGGTACTTCTCTATGAGCTCCTGCCTCGCGGCCTTTTCAAGTTCCCGGATCGTTTCTTTCGCCGCCCGATACTTCTCAAGCGTCGAGTCGTCTGGTTTCTGTTGCGCCATGCTCTCCTGTCGTTTGTTCTTGCGTTGGCAATTCGCCTCAGTATCTCTCGCTCCAGAAAATGCGGCACGAATCCGGCATGATTGTCTGGTGATCAATCCGTCCGACTCTCTCACGCCAATGCGGGGCGGCCCTTGGTCCGTGATGTACCAACTTCCAATCAATCCGCGTTTACCGTGCAAATGACAAAAGCGGGCGCGCTTCTGAAAGACAAGACCTTCCCCGCCGAACAGGCCGGGCGTGTTTGCCACCGAAATGGAATCGACAGCGGTACTGTTTGCGCCTTCTCTTGAATAGATCGGCTTCCGTACATAGGAAGTAATGCTTCGTGGGGCCGTCGAGATAGCTTTCGAGCAAATCGGGATGGCCGGGGAAATCCGCCCCAAGATGAGCAGCATCGCCTTTTTTTGACCAGGGCATCTTCTAAGCTGGCTCCCTCACACCGTAGCCGCGAAGCTCTCTGCGATTTTGTCCTTGCTCCCCTATCAGCCGTCGACTGAAGATAAGGCCGCGTTGATAGCCTTTTCAGAGTCTATGAGGGAAGATTGAGTTTGGGTCAGTGGTTGAGACCGGCCCGGGAATCACCAATCCGCATGGGTTTTCCTGTTCTTAAAGAGCCGTATTAGTGCACTCCTGAGGGTAGTCTTGAGGAAAAGTTTGTAAGAAAAAACATCTCCAACGCCGGGCATTAGCCCTTCGAAGCATGCGTCATAATCGAACTCGTGGAAATCCGCCTCAAGGACATTGGGCTAGCCGCCGAATTGGCTTTGTCGCTTGTTGAAAAGAGATGGTTCGGTGCCCGAAGGACGAGGATCGTGCGTGAATAGAAGAAAGTTTCTCACGAGCTCGATGAGCGCCAGCGCGGCGGTCCCGGTGTCCGCTGCGTATAACCGGCTCCTCTCAGGCCCGCTGCTCCCGAGCGCTGCTCCGACCACGGAGGAAGCGAGAGTCGCTGTCCTGCTCGTCGATACGGACAGAGTCACGAGTCGCATCGACGAGCGAATTTACGGCCAATTTCTTGAGCATATTAACCATTCAGTGGAGGACGGGCTCTTCGCCGAACAGATTCGCGGCGCTGGGTTCGAGGGCGAAGACTTCAAGATCTATTGGGAATCGTTCTCGGATCGGGGCAGAGTCGAGATCGCCGACGTTGAGTTCCAGAACGGGAAACAGAGCGTACGTCTCGAAGTCGGCGGCGGCCATGCGGGCATCCGGCAAGGTCGCATTTTTCTCGACGCAGGATTCAAGTATGATGGCTCGCTGTGGGTCAAACGCGACGAAGGCTCTCCGCAGTTTACGCTTCGCGTCCAAACGTCCCAAGGTAGTTCGATCGCTTCGATACCGCTCGCCGTCACGGACTCGGGTTGGCAGGAGATCCCTTTTTCATTCACTAGCGCTGTGCGGGATACACAAGCATCGATCGAGATTGCTGCAGCAGGTAATGGCACGCTCTTGCTCGATTTCGTTTCAATGATGCGCGCCGACGTCCGCCGCGACGGCATGCTCCGCCCAGACCTGCTGCAAGCACTCCGTGATCTCCGTCCGTCCTTCCTCCGCTGGCCTGGCGGATCCTTCGCTTCTACATACAAATGGAAAGAGGGCGTCGGCCGCTATGCCGCGCGTGGATACCATCCCAACACTTTCTGGGGCGGCTACTCAGATTACTTCGGATTTGGAACGGATGAGTTTCTGGGGCTTTGCCGGAAGCTCAACGCCGAACCTCTGATTACGTTGGCGGCGCCCGGCACGAACCCTGAGCAAGTCGAATACGCCATGGAGTGGGTCCACTATCTGAACGACCCGCCCACCACCGCTTTGGGAAAGCTTCGGGCATCCAACGGACATCCCGAGCCCTACGGAGTGAAGTTGTTCCAGATCGACAACGAACCCATGAACAACGGCTTCACGGCCGAGAAGTATGCGGAGATCGTCAACGTCTACGGTAGACGGCTGCGGGCTATTGCTCCCGAAGCGCGCATCGTCGCATGCGGGCAAAAGCGGTCCAACGATATGCGCTGGAGCGAGACAGTCATCGACCTCGCGGGGGAGAACTTCGACGTACTTGGGTGTCACAACTACGAATACGAGCCCGAGAACTTCGAGACAGGGCTGAGGCGCATCCGTGACTACCTCACAAAGCTGCGAGACTATGTCCGTTCCTCCAAGCATCCGCGCATAGAGATCGGTGTCCTGGAGTGGAGCCTACAGCAGACCCATGATTGGCGAGCGGGACTCCATGCGGCCGGTAGCCTTATGCTCTATGAGGAACTCAGCCCTGGTCTGACGATGACTTGCCCCGCCCTGCTCATGCGAAATACGACGGACGATCCAACCTGGACTTCGTTCATCTATCACGATCACGTCTCGTGGTTCCCAGCCAATGGCTATGTGGTCGAAAAGCTCTTTCGCGAGCATTACGCGCAACGCTACCTTGCCTCCTCCACCGGATCCTTCCGGGACATTCCCGACCGGAAGCGATTATTTGACCAGATCTCGACGATGAAGCCGGAAGACTGGCTACCCGGCTCGGTAGACGCCATCGCCACGGCAAGCTCTGACGAACAACGCCTGATCGTCAAGGCGGTTAATTATCGAGCGGAGCGGAACATCCTACTCGTGCGACTTCAGGGGGCCGGCGTTCCCGACAAAGCTGTCGCGAGATTACATACAATCAGCGCAGGTCTGAAGGATTCTGCGTCCCTGGAGCATCCGGATGCGATCACTCCGATTACGCGACCGTTGAATTACGCGAAAGACTTCTCCGTGGATCTGGAACCCTATACCGTGGCCGTGGTCGAGATCCGCGCGGAATGAGCTATCGTGAGCTGAGTTGAACTTTTTAATCTCCGCCTGCACAGACTCCCCCGACAAGTAACTCAAAAGCTGAGCGCAACGCAGCACTGACGGTGTTCTCGCAAGGGACAAGAAAGACGTTTTTCGAGCTTCCGCGGCTTTCCATTATCTGAGCGAGACTGTTCAGGCCCTGCACAACACTGGCATAATTGGCCGCATTCACAACTGATGCGGTAACAACCGCTCCTGTCTTCTCGAAAGCGGAATCCGATGCTGCTGCTCTATCACGCGTTCGATGTCGCCGTCCGTGTAAGTGTGGAACGCTTTGTACTGGACCTTCTCGAGCAGGCCTCCACTGGTCGACACCCACGTTCTTGACCGGTGTTGGTTTCAGCCACGAATCGGCGCTACACGCGAGTCTCTGGCTGGCCGTTGTTTACGCCTTGATGACGACCATAGGGCTGATGATCGTCGATCGTGTGAACGCCGGCGCCTATCGCTATCGATGTTGCCAGCGCTGCCCTCGCACTCGCCGCCTTTGCTGCTGCGTTCCTCTTTCACGTGGCAAACAAGCGGAATGCCTGGATAGTGGTTGCCTGCCTTGTCGTTTACATGTTCTTCAACGCCGGCGGAATTCAGGTGGTAGGCTGGCTGTCCGGCTCCGAGATGTATCCGCTTTCCGTTCGCGGAGCAGGCACCAGCAGCCGTCGTGTGGGCCGACCTGCTGGTGACCGTGATTGCGCTCAGCTTAATCCATCGGCTCACCGAAGGAGGCACAATGCTGGTATACGCAGGGATGAATGTGGTCGCCTGGATCTTCACCTATCCGCGTGTTCCGGAAAACCGCGGGCAAAAGCCTCGAAGACATAGAGCAAATGCTTCAGCGCGGAGAATTTCGTCCTTAGAGGTTCAATGATGGCAGGATGTGTACTAAGTGATCGATGAGATTGACTTGATCATCTTCGATTGCGACGGTGTGTTGATTGAGAGCGAGATCGTTGTCTGCCGGATCGCGGCCCAGGAACTGACGCGTCTGGGTTACCCGATTACAACAGAACAGGTGATCGACAGGTTCGCGGGAAGGCCGGATCGCGAGATGCGGGCCGAGATCGAAGCGGAAATGCGTCGGCCATTACCGGAGGAATACAAAGCTCTCGTCGATCGTCGGACGGAAGAGGCTTATGCGCAAGAACTGAAGATCATGGCGGGAGTCCACGAGGCTCTTGACGCTATTCATAAGCCCATCTGTGTCGCCTCCAGCAGTTGCCCGGAGAAGCTCAAGATGGGGTTGCAGCAGGTTGGTCTTTACGACCGGTTCGCGCCGAACGTGATCAGCGCGACCTCTGTGGCGCGCGGCAAGCCAGAACCCGACATCTTTATTTTTGCGGCCGGGTGGATGCATGTTCCTCCAGCAAGATGCCTGGTCATTGAGGATAGTGTTCCTGGGGTTCGCTCCGCCGTTCGCGCCGGCATGCGGGTGTTCGGATTTACAGGCGGCGCCCACAGTCGGCCGGGCCATGCGGAGTCGCTAACCAGTGCAGGTGCGGAGCTCGTGTTCGGGCAGATGAGTAAACTCCCGGATCTGGTACACGCCGTCGAAGACCTTTCGACTAAGCTAGTCGACGTATGAACGCCGTGCGCGCGACGCTCGCTTGCTCCGCAGAGCACTCCCCAGCAGCATCCTACTCCGGTGGTGAGAACCGGACGCTTGGGCTGCCTGCACATAGTAGCTTCGGTTGCGCAGCAAATGCTGCCCACAGGCGCGGAGCAAAGAACGCTGAAGCGACAGCCTCTAGAGAAGATCTGGCTTCAGAACGTAAACCGTAACCCGTACTGCCATCTCCGCATCTGAGACAAGGTTGCTAAGCCGGTGATTTTCCCGGCTGTCGGGCTATCGACCTGGGTATTAGGTTGCCCAAGGTTGACGTGATTGAAAGCGTTAAATAATTCGGCCCGGAATTGCGCCGTCACCCGTTCTGTGACGTAGAGGGTCTTATTAAGTGACGCGTCCGCGTTGAACATTCGCGGTCCGAAGAATCCGTCACGAGTGGCGTTTCCGAACGTTCCTGCGGCAGGCCGGCTCCAGGGTCCTCGCGTGCAGCCATTTGCGTTCAGTTCCGCAGTGGCGGTTCCGCTTGCGATACATCCCGTTCCGGACGTTCCCGCGGTCGCAGTCGCAAACCATTGATCCCTGGTGGGGTTGGCTATGTTCGGATTTCCGACAAGGTTAGGACGGCATGGACCGGTATCCTCATCCTTACCGCAATCCAGATAAGAGGGCGTGAAGGGTATCCCCGACTCGTACAGCCACACACCGGACAATTGCCAACCGCCAACAAGAGCCTCCGTCAATCGTGATGCTCCGCTCATGTAGTGGTGACCCTTGCCGAACGGAAGCTCATAGACATGGGTAAAGTTGAAGACGAACCGCCGAACCCCACCCTCACGTCCGTAGTCGATGTCGTGATTCCAGAAATAGTAATCGTTGGCGTAGTCGAAGGCGCTGGCCCACGTAAAATTCCCCTGGAACGTCAAACCGTTCGAGAAACGTTTTTCGCCGCGCAACTGCAACGAATTGAACTTTACGGTAGAGTCGTCGGCAAAATACTTGATGGTCTGCGTCCAGCCGTACGTCGGGTAGAAGAATCTCCGCTGATTGGTGCTGAGAGTCCCGAATCCGACGATGCTGGGCTGATTGATGTTGTAATTCGTTCCGCCTGCCGTCACGTGATAGCCATGGTTCCCGACATAAGCAACCGAAACCACAGCGTTTGAAGCGAGCTGGTGTTCCACCGAGATGTTCCACGCGTCGATGGTTGGCAGCCGGATGGTGTTGTTCGAAGAAATCGGCAGCACGTTGGGAGAGATGCCGTTGGGCAATATCGGATTGCCCGTGGCCCCCTTAGGCGCTGTCGCCAGGATCGAACTCGGATCGAGCGAAGGCGGCCCTTGCGATAGCGTGAAGACCGGAAGCCAGGGATTGGCGGGATTCAGCGACTGATTCGCCAATACCGGCACATTCTGCGTCACGTTGTGCCCGAAAGAAACGCCGAACACTCCCACGTCGTAGGAACGGCCATAGCCGGCGCGAACAACCGTATTTTTTCCTGTCTGATAAGCCAGTCCGACGCGTGGCGCAAATTGCGTCAAGCTAGCCCCCATATTTCCATTCAGCCCGATCCCGTTTTGGCCGACGACCCGAACCTCTCCGGTCGAAAGGCTTTGGAATGCGCCTTTATTCGGGCCGTTCACGTACTGCGGGAAGTAAATTTCCCAACGCAGTCCGTAATTCAGGGTTAGCTTCGGTGTAAGGCGCCAAGTGTCCTGAACGTATGTGAAGAAGCGATGCTGGCGTTCGGCCGCATCCGTCGCATTGCTGACATACCGGGTAAACGAATTCACATCGCCCAGTAGATACGAAGCGAGCGACAGTCCGCCGCCATTGGGCCCTTGCGTAGTGCTCGGGTCAAACGTTAACTCACCGGCACGGTGAGAGTCGCTCGGTATTCGCAGATTCATGGCATAGCGGAAATCCGCGCCGAACTTTGTGGAATGGTTCCCGTACTGGTGGGTTACGTTACCGACCCACTGGAATTCATTCTCCTGCTCGTCCAGCGGGCAGTTACAGGAATTGGTGCCCAGAGCATATCCAAACCGGAAGCCGCCGGTAGCAGTTCCGCCCGTGCCCTGCAGATTAAAGTAAGGCATGCCGGACGTGTAGACAGGGTCGTTGTTCAATCCGGGTATGCCTGCGTCCTTGGCGGGAGTCGTGCCCAAGCCGTTCGGATTCACTGCGACACGATAGCGGAAAAAACCAAATCGAAAGTCAGCGAGCCAATCAGGGCGAATAATGTAATCGATACCGTAAGACAGGCTCTGGTCGCGAAGGAATGACGAAGCAGCGTACGTTGTAGTGGCAAAGCTGGGCCCCCCGGCCTCAAATCCAAAGGCGCCCGGAATTGCCTGGTCAACCTGTAGAAAGCTGTACCTGCCGAACATATGCATCTTTTCCGTCTGATACCGGTCAATCCGTACGTCGTAGCCGTCCCAATTCACGATTCCACTTCCCGATGCGCTGTAGTTCGGATTCGATCCCACTGCGTTGGGAACATTCGGCAAAGGTATGAAATTGTTCAGTAAATACAAAGCTTGCGGCGACAACTGCGACGTGGGGATTTGCCGGCCGACATATGCCTGACGCTGCGCGGGTGTCAGGCAAGTGGTTCCCGTACATCCGGGATTGAAAAAGTCCGTTGTCAGGTCGCTCAGATCGCCGGCGCGTTCCGCGGCGGTCGGCACGCGAGTCAACAAAGAGCCGCTGTTCTTTTGTCGTGTGCCCTGGTAATCCGTGAAAAAGAATGTCTTGTCTTTTTGTATCTTTCCACCGACTGACCCGCCGAATTGATTCCACACGTTTGGCGGGATAAACACCCCATTCGTTCCAGTGATAGCCGTACTTTGCGAGAAAGGATCCCGGGCGGCGCCCCGTTGATCGCGGCGATACCAAAAGCCCGAGCCGTGGAGATCATTGCTGCCCGACTTTGTCGTGACCGAAATGATAGCCTGGCTCGCTTGTCCGAACTCCGCGTCATAGGCAGTGGTCGTGATTTTCAACTCCGAAGTGGCATCGAGGTTGGGCGTGATGATCGGCTCACCCAACACAGAATCACGATTATCCGTGCCGTCCAACTGGAACGAGATGCCGCCCCAATATTGCCCTCCGATTGAAGGACGAAAGGTGTCCTGGGGCTGCTCGTTCGCGCCAGTCGTACCGGTGGCTTGCACGCCCGGCACCAGGAAATACAAACGGCTCATATCGCGCCCGAGTACCGGTATCTCGGAAACCGTCTTCGTGCTTAAGGTGTCCGAGACTTCGCCCTTCTCCGTTTTGAGGAGCGGAGCTTCTCCGGTTACATTCACGGTCTCGCCTACGCTGCCTACCACGAGTTGTGCGTTCACCTGGGTAGTGGAATCTACTTCGACCTTTACATTCTTCTGAAGATAGGCCTGGAAGCCGGGTGCCTCCACGCGAACTTCATAGACGCCCGCAATGAGATGGGTCTGGGTGTAGTTGCCGGAGTCATTGGTTATGGTGCTAAAGTTAACGCCCTTTCCGGTATCGGCGATCGTAACAGCCGCCTTGACAACCGCAGCACCCGACGGGTCAGTTATGGTGCCAACGATGCCCCCATACACTGCTTGTGCCCTGAGACTCGCCCCTTGCAGCAAGCCCATTAACAGCAGTAGTGTTCGTACGTTGAACAGCTGATTCCTCATACTTAGCCTCTTTTCAGACGGTTGGTCGAAGCGGCCAACTAAAGTTGCCCCAAAAGCGCAGCGGAAAATAGTATATATCAACAGTAATAAGAATCAAGTACCCGCAGTTAGATATCCCGACGCATCTAAAACGACAATGCGCGGCACACTCGCCAACTTTTCCGACAGGATCACTATCCTGATCGCGGAGAACAAAATCCTGCGGTCGGATTTGCCTCGTCGGTTCGCGTCGTCGGCGATCTCAACGGCAGATTGGCCGCTCCATCGAATTCCTGACATGGTTTGAGGCGCCTGGCAGCCTCCGGTTGTCTTGATATTCACCAAGCCCGCTCCACTCAAAGTAAACTGATCATCGGCAAACCTGGCTGCCGCGAACTCATGAACATTTCCCTCGAAAACAAAGTCGCCGTCGTTACTGGCGCATTCTCCGGAATTGGAATGGCGATCACGCATCGATTTCTGGAATGCGGCGTGACAGGACTCGTGCTGGTGGACCGGCAGCCGGAAGTTCCCGAAGAATTGCGTCGGCACCAAGAAAAGTTCGGCTCAAAGCTGGTTTTTATCCATGGCGACGTGCGCCTGGAGAAAACTGCGGAAGAGTTCACCAGGATTGCAATGCAGAAATTCGGCCGTATCGACGTCTTCATCAGCAATGCCGGCACAAGCGTGGTTCGCCCGATCCACGAACACACACCCGAAGAATGGGATGCGGTGATGGACACGAATGTGAAAGCAACATACTGGGCCGCTCGATATCTGATTCCCATAATGATCAAACAGCACGGAGGGTTGATCCTCATGACAGGATCGATCTCGGGCGAAGCGGGAATTTGGGCGCAAGGAGCTTACGGTCCCTCGAAGGGTGCGCTGCACCAGATGACACGCCAGATGGCCATTGACTACGCAAAATACAACATCCGGGTAAATGCCGTTGGATGCGGCACGGTGGATACGCCGATGGTTCACTGGGCAGCAAAAGCGTCGGGAGACGAAGAAGGATTTTGGAAGACGCTTCGCAGCAATCATCCGATTGGCAGGATTGCGAGACCCGAAGAGGTAGCAGCATTCTTCGCCTACCTGGCAAGCGATTACGCAACGTTCTTCACCGGCGCCGTTCTAATGATGGACGGCGGATACACGGCGCAGTAGCGGTGCCGGCCGAACATGCAACTGGAACTAAGTGGAAGAGTAGCCGTGGTCACCGGCGGAGCGAGCGGAATCGGCTGCGCATGTGCCCGCATGTTGGCGCTTGAAGGTTGTCTCATTTCGCTGTGGGATCATTCCGAGAATGTGCGACTGACGGCTGACACGATCGCCGTTGAAACCGGCGCTAAGATACACCACGTCGTTGCTGACGTCCGCGATGCCACAGCCATGGGAGCGGCACTACGCCAGACCGAGGAGACATTAGGGCCGGTCTCACACCTGGTTCATGCAGCGGCCATAGGTTCAGGTAAGTTCGGTTATCCTTTCACAAACCTGAAGCCGAGCGATTGGTTGAAGGTTCTGGATGTGAATGTGATGGGAATGGTGAATGTGGCCCACGCGATTGCACCTGGCATGATCGAGCGGCGAGACGGGACCATGATCTTCGTGGGATCCGTAGCCGGCCAGATTGGCTCGCAAACGGACCCGCCTTACAGCGCAAGCAAAGCCGCCAGCATAAACTTTGCACAGTGTTTAGCCAAAGACTTGGCCCCGCACAACGTGCGTGTAAACGTCGTCAATCCCGGCATGGTACGTACACCTTTGAACCGAGGAGTTTGGCAGGCATGGAACGATCAGCAAGCTCCGGAGATGCGTCGAACTTATGAAGCATGGGGAGACGAAAAGGTGCGATCTGTCGTGCCTCTCGGCCGCTGGCAGGGGGTGGACGATATCGCGGACACCGTGGTATTTCTTTCGTCCGCACGGGCCGCGCAAATAACCGGCCAGACTATCAATGTTGATGGCGGTCAGGTTATGCATTGGTAGCACTTCGGCATGCGGGTTTCGCCGCCAATGCGGAAAGTGGCCCCGATCGTCCGAGCAAATCATCTTCGAAGCTATGATGGGCGTTTGACAATTAAGACTTTCACTCTCTTTCTTGCTGCCTCGGCGTTTCTGTCAGGACAGACGCCGAAGCCGCCCACAGCACGGGAGATTATCGCTCGCATACAGCAACACAGCGAGGTGTCGTGGAAAGGCGAGACGGTCGACACATTTAAGGCGGGAGACCCGGATACGCCCATCACCGGTATTGCAACTACCATGATGGCCACCTTCGAAGTACTGAAAAGGGCCGCCGAACAAAACGCAAACCTCATCATCACCCACGAGCCGACATTCTACAGCCACCTGGACAAAACGGAAAACTTCGAGGCGACTAATGACCCGGTCTGGCGCGAGAAAGAAAAGTTCATTGCCGAACATCATCTCGTAATCTGGCGTTTCCACGATCACTGGCACATGATGAAGCCGGACGGTATCTTGCGCGGGATGGCTGATGCCTTGCAATGGGAAGGCAACGAGAGTATCACGGACCCCCACCTCTTCGCTTTACCGGCGACGACTGTTCGCGACCTGGCCAGAACCATACAACAACGGCTCGGCGTCAAAACGATCCGGGTCGTGGGGAATCCTGAACTGGAAGTGACTCATGTCGCACTGTTGCCGGGTGCCGCTGGTACACAACGACACCTTCCGCTACTCAGACGCGATGATGTGGAAGCATTGGTGATCGGGGAAGTTCCGGAATGGGAAACCATTGAATACGCTTCGGATGCAGCGGCACAAGGTCGACACAAAGCGCTGATTCTCGTAGGACACATTGAGTCTGAGCAGGCCGGAATGGCTTACTGTGCCGCCTGGTTGAAGACTTTCTTCCAAGATGTCCCGGTCAGCTACCTCGTAACACCTGAACCATATTGGCAACCTTAATAATTGTTCCCGTCAGGCGCGTTATAAGACAAGATACGCACAACGGATAATGCTTCCCAGTGCGTTGTCACATCTTTGCCCCTTCCTTGATTTGCCTCCACGGCTTACTAATGAGCGCTCGCGTAATATTTGTTGGGCGCACCAGGCGTGGGAACTTCGCTGGTGACTGGCGCACCCATGCGATGAGCGCGGCTCAATGCCGATTTAAGAGCGATACCGCTCCCTGAGACCTGTGCACCGGCCGCGTGCGCGAATTTAAGTGGTGCGGCGACGGTAACACTGGCGCCGGCTCTGCCGCGAGCGATGGAAGCCACAAGCGCGGTCTCCTGGTTAACGCCGCTGTCGATCGTGATGCTCTGGCCGGTTTCAAAACCTGACACGTTGGGGACGGGAATAACCGTCGCGCCCGCCGGGGTGGCTCCGCCAGTCGTGGAGGCGCCTGCGGTACCAATTGTCGCGATGATCGCCGTTTCAAGATCCTCACCCGTATCGACCCTAATCGTCTGGCCGACCGAGAAATCTGTCACGCTGGAGACCTTGATGTTGATCGCACCGGCAGCCGAACCGGTCGGCAGGGTGGTAGCGGGTTGTAGCCGGAAGTCGGTGCAGTTGCTATCGGTGTCCAAGCCATCAGGAAAGCGGCCCGCGCTCCTGTTGGTCGCAGACACGGGCGAAGACGCCGGTCCGAAGCCACCGGCCGAGGCGGGCGCGGGCACCAGGCAGCCATTCTGACCTGCTCCGGATTTAGCTTGGTATCCCTCGGCGGCCCATGGCTCGACAAGAACACCGTAGTTGAGGCTATCCACAACCATTCCTGCAGCGTCGCGCAGCACAATACTGCCGTTACTGATCGAGACCGGGAGGCCTGCAGACGTGACACTGCTGGTTGAAAGGAGCGGGCCTCCAAACCACTGGTTGGGTTCCGGAGTCCCCTGGTAGCCAGCATTCTTGACGACGGCGTCTCGCACAACCGCATCAATGCCATGGTCCTTTGCCAGGGGACGGTCGAGCGTAATGCCAGTGCCGAGTGGCTGAACGGGCTCGTTGCTCAAGTGAGCAAAGGCCGTCTCGGGCGTGAAGCTGATCCCAGTTCCCCGGGCACTGAAGGGAAGATTGGCCGCGTGATCGAACTGCAGCGGCGCGGCCAGATCGAGGCCCGTTCCCGGAGTTACCGCCAGCTCGCGGCTGATATGCGTCCGGGCGAGAGCCGGTGTAAATTCGAGGGCGGCGCCGGTGGAACCCGATGCTCCGATTGCTGTGAGCGTGACAGTTTCCCGGTTTGCGGGCGTGCCAATCGTCAGCTTGTCACCGACAGCAAAACCGGTGACGCTCCTAACCTTGATATTGGTGGAGCCAGCTCTTGCATCAGCCGTGAGGTTCGTGCGGATCGCCGGTGTGCCAACGCGCGTCACCGTCACGGTCTCAATTCCATGGCCGACGCTCTCGATGTCCAACCTGATCTTGTCACCTACCGAGATATTGGCCACGGAAGTGACCTTGATGTTAGTCGAGCCTGCGCGCGCATCCTCGCCCAGAAAGGCTTGCGTACCCGGTTTGCCGACCTCCTTCACCGTAACCACTTCGTACTGCTCTACGCTTCTTCCCGTTGACGGAAAAGTCGCGCCATGCCCGAGAGCGACTTTCTCCCCAGCCACGAAGCCGGAGACGCTCGTGACCGGCATATTGATTGAGCCTGCGGGAATTGTGACGACCGGACCATCGGGCAAGGGTTGCCACAAGGTCGTACTGTTCCCGGCCGCAGTGCCGAGTTTTACGATCTTGCGGGTCTCGACCCCGGCGCCGATGTCGATTGAAATGGTATCGCCGACCGACATCCCGGTTGTATTCCTGACGTAGACGGTGCTCTCGCCGGCGCGCGCTCCGACCACCAGTCCAGAGTTGGAAAGACCCAAGAGATAGAAGCCGCCGGGTGCCAGCTTTGTGCCCGACGGAATCTGCACCGAAGAAAAGATAGCCTGCTGCGTCGGATGCTCCGTCAGTGTCCAGTTGGAGAGGTCGAGGCTGCTCGTGCCGGCGTTGTAGAGTTCGATGAACGAGTCGCTCGAGTTATTGGCAGAACCGGCGCTCAGGCGGAACTCGTTGATCTTGACCGGGCTCACGTTGCGGACCTTTTCCGCCGTTCTCTCGGATTGCGTCCGGCCGTTCGAGTTCATCCAGGACACAGTGCCCACCAGATCGCCATTGAAAGGGGTCGGCCCCGATGTAATTCTGAACTTTGCACTCACGCTCGCACCCGGTCTGACGGGATCGGCGAACGTCTTTGCCGCGTCGGTCGTGCCGGAAACGATCGACTTCCAATCCTGCCCGGGCACAGAAATGCTTAGCTTGACCGCAGTGACGGGCGTCGCGGTCGTATTGATAAACGTCAAGGTCGCGTCGTGCGAGGAACCCGGTGAGAACGTCTGCAGACCTGGTGGAGCTGCGACGGCCGTGGTCGGCGCCAGACTGAGCCGCGGAACGTCGTACTTGGCTGCTACCACATTCGCTTGTACGAGTTGGTCGGTTGCGTCGGACGGGAATGTGCCTGCCGCCGTCATCGCGCCTTCGTAGAAGGTACCCTGCGATCCCACGCTGTTGTCGCCGCCGTTGCCCAACAGGATCGCCCCCTGTTTGCGCATCGGATCATAGGTGGCATCAATGCGGGGTCCATCGAACATTACCTTCAATGCGCCCCGCTGCGCATCTCCGCCCATGGAAGTCCAGTGATGCGGTTCGCCCTTGGCAATCGCAGTCACGAAGCGCCAGGTGATGTTCGGCAGATTTGCGCACAGCTTAGATCCATCCGGATTCACACATCCGACGAGATTATTTTCCTGGTCGGTCATGACCCAGGGGCCGGGCGGATTTCCGTGATACCAGGGAGTAGCGTTGCCGTAGTAGGTGGTCTCCATCGTGCCGTTGTCATCGTCGCGGCTGTCGATCTCGGCGTTGCCGTAATCGAAGCAGCAGCCCGAGTTATAGTGATGGCCGTTGATGACCCAGTACTGCCCCTCCGCCTGGTCGTCGACTGCGGTGCCCTTCACGTCATTTTGGCGGAGACCCATGCCGGGTGAGATGAAAACGCCGTAGACTTTGTGGCCCATGATTGTGACTGGTGCCATATCGGCGATCGGAAGGTTGTTAAACCCACCCATAGACGGTCCGCTAAATCCGCCGCGAGGCGGCTGGATAAGGTTATTGTGCTTGGGAGATTGATCGTAGATGATGGTGATCCAGCAGTATGTGTTGGCGCAGAATGCGTCCTGCGCGGCTGCGTTGGCGTATCCGCCCCCATTCGGCTCCGGCGCATCGGCGGGCTGCACGATGCCAATGTCCAAGGTTTTGCCGTCCGACTGTCTTAGAACTTGATAGAGCGGGCCGTTGTAGGAGGCATACAAGGCGCGAGTGGTGCTGTGGGCGGCCACGCACGACTTACCGGCCGCATCGTAGATATCACATGGGCCTTGCGGCCGTGGCGGAGCCCCGCTGGCAGATCTGGCCATTGTTAACGCGATGCCGGTCAGCGTTATCGCCAGCGCAAGCTTGTCCAATTTGGTTCTCATGTTTGTCCCCAATAGTCTTCATCCGGGGTCCAGAGTCCTCTCGGTCCCGTAAAATCGGCTCGACCGCTCGGAATGTTGTCGCTGCCGCTAATAAGTAGCGATTCGACTTCTTCCTGGCGAACTCAAGCTTAATTCACCCATTCGCGCTCTCCGTTTCATCGCGCAGGAGGTAAACTTTTTCTCCCAGGTTCGTAGAGACGATGCCGAGACGTCCATCGTTGTCGAGATCTCCGAAGGCGGCCGCGGGCGGCTAGCGATTTCTTCATCCCTGGGCTGCCCGGGCTGCGTCTTCAGGAGCGCTGCAAGAGAAATTGTGAGCCCGGCTCAAACGAAAGCGAGTTCACATAGCCGGTTGGCAGATCGACCCTAAGAAAATACGCCAGGATTTCTGCCGTATTGCGATCGCGATCTCCGATCACACATTTAGACATTTCGCAGACCGGTAAAGGTTTTTACGGGCCGAGACGGCTGTACTACCAGAGGCATGGATAGGCGCCCTGGCGCCCATGGAACGAGGGTTCGATATGAACGATATTTGCCAGTGGAAAAGGAGGGGCCCCGGTCAATTCCGAATACTTTTGATGCTTCCGGCATTGTCACGGCGAGCATTGCGCGAAAATGGAACGTGGCCGAACGCCACATCTCGAGGAACACGTCTTGTCACCTGACGATCGCAGGACTGGAGAAATACTTGAACCGGGCGGCAGCGAGTTTGCCACCCCGGCCGGCGGTGCGCGACGCCGCAGAAAGGATCTCAACTCCCTGTGCTGGTGGGACCTCAGATTGCTGTTCTCCGATAGCGTCGACGGGTGGAGCAAGCATAAGGCTCCCCGGCTCGGAGCAGCTTTGGCGTTTTACACGCTCCTCTCCCTTACTCCTCTGCTGCTGGTTGTGATCTCGATTGTGGGCCTTGTATTCGGACGAAGGTCCGCTGAGCACCAAATCGTGCAACAGATTCAACTGCTGGTCGGCGCCCAGGCAGCGGCCGCCAGCGAGGCGCTTCTTAACGGCGCCCGCAACCCCACTCATGGTCTCATTGCAACTGTCATCGGTTCCGTGACTCTGTTGTTTGGCGCGTCCGGAGTGCTCATTGAACTTCGGGATGCCCTGAATACAATTTGGGAAGTTCCGAATGCCAGCTTGAGCGGAGTGAAGAAGGTCATGAGCTTCGTCAAAGAACGGCTATTTTCGTTTGCACTGGTGCTCGCAATCGGTTTTTTACTCGTTGTCTCGCTCGCGATAACTGCCTGGATCGCGGCGCTCGGCCAAATCTCTTCCTCTCTCCTTCCTGCACCCGAAATAACGCTGCACATAATCAACTCACTTATCTCCTTCGTGGTAATTACATTTTTATTTGCAGCGATGTACAAGCTGCTGCCGGACGTCCTGATCGAATGGCGTGATGTTGTTCTGGGCGGCGCCGCAACCTCTTTGCTGTTCACACTTGGCAAGGTCCTGCTAGGGCTGTATCTGGGAAAAGCAAGTTTCGCATCCACCTACGGCGCATTTGCCTCCATTGTTGTCCTTGTATTGTGGGTCTACTACTCGGGTCAAATCTTCTTTTTCGGAGCGGAATTGACGAAGAGCTTTGCCATCCGTTACGGATCGCACCCTGGAATTCATGCCGGGCTGGTGATACCTGAGGATGCGGCGAATACTTCCTCTGACACAGAGCCGAAACTGATTATCTCTTCAGATCGCTAGTCATAGGCACGCCCGGTTTCAGCCTTTACCCAATCGGCCTTACTGGATGGCTTCGCCTTTCCTCAAGTGACTGAAATGGACATATTGGGATCGCCAAGTGGCTTTTCGCAGGACTGACACGGAATGCTATATGTGTCGTATGTCGTCAGCAGAGCCGCAGGCCGTGCCAGCTTGGGAGGGTGTTCGAATGCGGCAGCATAACACTCGTAACAGACGAATCGCCGGTTGAAACACAATATGCGTTTCTTTCTGCCGGCCGGTTCAGCGCGATTCGAGCGGCCTATTGCCATCCACCGATACACCTTTGAGGATTTCCTGGAAGGTATTGCACGGAAGAAGCTGCCGCTGCAAAGGCAAGGTGCCATCGTACCCCTCGAATCCGTCGCTCCCGGCGATGTGCAGGTGCTGGCCGCGCACGATCCGCAGTTGACCTCAATGTCTACCATCGAACTCGACGTGCTTGCCGACTTCCCTTCCGTCGACTCGGTTGTGGCGTCGGCCGGTCTGCGTACAGGTCGAGAGCTCCCTCATATCAGGGAGCTGCTGTTGGACTCGCACGCTCCTTTGCCCGATCCGGCGACCTTGCACCACCTATCCGGACTTGAGTCCTTGTACGCCCTTCGGACTCAAGGTGGCAGCCGCCTCGATCTGGCCAGCCTTCCCGCGGAGCAGATGCGGAAGCTCGCCGTGAGCCGCTGGTCCTGCAAGAGCATCACGCCGCTCGAAAGAATGAGGGCAATGCGCAAACTTCGACTGGACCTGTTCCGGGAATCGCTCGATGTGATTTCCGGAATGGACAGCCTGGAGTATCTACATGTGAGAGGGCCCGCGAAAGGTTGGGCGACCCTGCGAGCGTGCACGGGGCTGAAAGAAGCGCATCTGATCGAGGTGCAGATCTCGAATCTGCGACGGTTGAATACCTGGCGACACCTCCGAGTTTTAATTTTGGCGGGCCGTGGAGTGCGCTCGCTGGCGGGGCTGGAGAATTGCCGCATGCTGGAAGAGCTGACGCTGATCAATCTGTCGCTGGCGGACCTTTCCCCTCTTCGTGAGCTCGCCGCATTACGAAAGCTTACATTGCGCATGGCCGATTCCGGAATGGACCTTGCTGCGATCGCCGGAATCTCCGGTTTAAAATCGTTCACAATAGACAGCTCCGCGACGGACGCAGCGCCGGTTCGCCTTCCCACGATCCGACCACTCGCCTCGGCCTCGGCACTCGAGGAGCTTACGCTGCGGGAAACAACGATTGAAGATGGCGACCTCACGCCGCTACTGAACCTTCCCAAGCTTCGGAAAGTGCACCTTCATTCGAGGATTGGCGGCGATGTCGAGTTGCTACGGGCCGCTCGCCCGGACCTGGAAATTTACCATGCGGCTTCCAACCTGCGGTTGAACGTATCCGAGGAGATTGTGGGTGGAGTGACGTTGCAAAGGCCCGGCTTTGGTTTGCAGCAATGGTCTATCTTTCAGAGCCTCGCTCCCGCACTGGGGCTCCCGACGAACTACGATGCAGAACGGTGTATCAAAAGCAACGTAAAGAAGCGAGACCGCGAACTCGCGAAGCGGCTCGAGTGGGACACGGAAGCCGGAGCGCTGGGGATTTATGCCGCTAAAGAGGAAGATATCCGGGCGGTGGCGGAAATAATCAATGAAGTGCTCGCGGCGAAAGGGCGGCGCCAGCCTAGATAAGATCGTTCCCGTGTGAACCGCTTTTTCTAATGTTGCGAAAGACTCAATATGTTGCCATCGGGATCTCGGAACCACGCGACCCTGGTACCCCCGGGGGCAATCCAAATACCCAGTTCGTCCTGAGTCATATTGGGATATCTCTCAAACCTAGCTCCTTTCTGCGTCAAGGCCATTACTGCGCCACGTATATTCGGGACTTCCCATCCCAGAGCGGTGTAAGGAGGTGGGGTTAGTTCGTTCACAACCGTGACACGCAATGTAATTCCGTGCGCGTCGAACACAAGCGCAAATGGCAGTTGTTCGGCAGTAAGACGCAAGCCCAGGACGTCGCGATAGAAAGCCTTCGCACGGTCAGGATTAAGCGTCGGGATGAAAGCGACCACTGGGTAGCCGTTGAGATCGAAGCCGCTAGACATGCGCCTATGATGCCGTATACGAACCCTAGACAGCTTTGCGTTGCGACCTGACAGCCGCTTACATTACGAGATTCGCATCCC
>CAVSTJ010000003.1:0-171564 GCA_963730795.1 uncultured Acidobacteriaceae bacterium
GATTCAAGTTTTGCCCCCATAATCAATTGTGACAAGTGAATGTTACTGGCAATTTACAGTAAGTTCGCTGGGAAAGGGCCGTTCGGGCCGCCAGTGCCGTCTGGAACCGGTCTCCGCGTCTGATCGTATACTGAGGATTCACCGTGCCCCAGTCGAGCCACACGTGCGAGCAGACCCCCGCGTCGTCTCCGCCCGCCACGAAAGAGGAACGCTGGGCATTGGTGCTTCGGATTGCCGCAAGCTCCTCGTTTCGCCGCTCGCCCCGGCTTCGGGAACTACTGCTCTATATAGGTAGGCGTGGCATCGACAACGCTTTCGAAGATCTGAAAGAGCAGCGCATAGGGTGCGAAGTCTTCCGCCGTCCTCAGGACTACACTCCCGCGGAAGACAACATTGTCCGCGTTGAGGCCGGCATTCTGCGCAAACGCCTTGCGCATTACTTCAGCGGCGAGGGACGAGACGAGCCGATCGTGCTCTCAATCCCGAAGGGCTCTTACCTGCCGGTGTTCGAACCCGCGGCCCTCGAACTTCCGCCCTCGGCACCGGTACCGCCTTGCGTCGAAGCCGTTCCGCCCTCACCGGCCCCAGTCAGTCCATTGCACCGGTCTGCCACCTTCTGGCGCAGTGTTTCGGCTGCCCTCGCGGTTCTCTGTATCTGCCTGGCTACCTGGGGCTATGTGGCCGTCCATACCCGCAATCGCCCCGGCCAAAATTCGCCGCCGCTTTGGAACTACCTCTTCGACGGAAAAAGCCGAACGTATCTCGTGTGTGCGGATTCTGCTCTCGCCCTGCTCCAGGACCTGACAAACTCCCCCATCTCGCTCGCCGATTACGTCAATCGCCGCTACGGCGCGGACAATCCCGCTGCGCCGCCCGAGACGCGTCTGCTTGCGCGAGTGTTGCCTGACAAGCAGTACACGAGCGTTGCCGACGTGTATCTCATTTCCAGATTTCTGCAGATGGGACGCGACGTCGCGGACCGCGTCTTCATCAGGACGCCGCGCACGCTCATCATGGAAGACTTCAAAAGCAACAATTTCGTCCTTCTCGGCAGCTCACGAGCCAATCCTTGGGCCGACTTATTCGCAAACGAGCTGAACTTCGCCTGGGAGTTCCCGAACGGAGAACCGCCCCGCATCCGCAACCGCCATCCCCACGCGGGTGAGCAGTTGGTTTACGTACCGCAAGGTCGCGGATACAGTGCGAGCAAGACGTATGCCATCGTCGCGCTGGTCCCGAATCTCAATCGCTCCGGCAACGTGCTCATGATCGGCGGTACGTCTCTGATCGGGACACAAGCTGCTGGCGAATACGTCACGGGCGCAGACTTTCAGGAGTTTCTGACAAAGATCGGCACACGTCCTGATCACGTTCGCTATTTCGAACTGCTTTTGGAATCGAACGCTCTCGCCGGCACGCCGGAAACCTCTAAGCTAATCGCTACTCGTCTGATTGAGTAACTGGTTTCAGTTCGCATCACTTTTCGGTCATCCAAACTGAACGAATGCAGCCAGTGTTCGACCGGATTATCCTGCGACCCCGTATGGCCCGGAAAGTTCAACATGCCACCGAGTGGTTTGCAGCGATGAACGTACCTGTGGCTCGCGGGTCTAAATGGGGAAACAGTCAGCCATTGCGAACAGTATTATGTGGTTCAAGCACGATTCCTTGATCGATCTCACAAAACCGTTCGGCGCGGCTACGCCGGTTTTGCGTGGTGCTGTAGCACGAGCCGATCAGGTTCTTTCGAAGAACTGACGATGGACGCTTTGTGTTGAGATGTTCGCAGCGGGCGCTCGCAGATTCGAGGTTTGCCTCACGGCTACTCAGCTCGTGCTGCCGGCAATACTAATGAAGTTGAAGCTGTGCCCCCAACACTCTCGCCAGCAACGGCCCGCATAAAAGTTGGTGCAAGGATGGGAGGTTGGTGCAATCGCTGCCCTTGCTGCGGCAACAATATTGCTTGTGCTAGATTCGCTATACTCACCGTCCATCGGCTGACGAATGCTCCGCGCTGTCTTTAGAGAGCTAGTACGGTGAAGCAAGTCGCTACATGCCTCCGGCATGTCCGTGAAAGGATGGCCCCCTGTCAGTTCCCGACTCTCAGATGGAAGGTGCTGCGCTCGAGAAACCTACTCCGTCCCGTACTTCGCGATGGCTGGTTCTCGCGGTAATCGGCATCGCTTGCTACGGCGGCTACTATGCGTTTGACTACATCGGGCCGCTCGCGCCACTACTTGCCAGCCAACTCCATTTCTCGAATTCGGATATCGGTCTTTTGCAGGCCGCCTATAGCCTTCCCAACATCGTCGCCATGCTCATCTGCGGCGTGATCATCGACCGTTTGGGTACCCGAAAATCGCTTTCGATTTTTGCCGTACTGATCTTTCTGGGACTTGTTTGCACCGCACTCAGTCCGCGATTGAATATCATGGCTGCCGGCCGCCTCCTGGTCGGGGTGGGAGGTGAAGCGCTAGCACTCACGGCCAACGTTGGTGTAGCGCGCTGGTTCTGGCACGACGAACTGAGCCTGGCGTTCGGCCTCCGTGCGTTGGCGGCGCGGTTAGGGTCGCTCAGCGCTCAAATTTCGCCCACTTGGGCGGCGAGCGCTTACGCGTACTGGCGCTGGCCTCTGCTGATGGGCGTCGGCTTTGGTGGCTTTTGCCTGCTGGGTGCGGCGCTCTACTGGATACTCGACACGCGCGGTGCGCGGAGATTTCGGCTCGCCCATACCGGCGGCGAGAAAAAACTTCGACTTCGCGATGCGCTCCGCTTCAACCGATCATTCTGGCTGATCGCAGCGCTCTGCCTCACTTTTTACGGTTGCATCTTTCCTTTCGAGACCTTCGCACAAAAGTTCCTCATTGAGGCACGGCACGTCTCTCCGCAAACTGCCTCTTTGCTGGTAGGAATGGAACCGCTATTCTCACTGATCGGCATGCCGATATTCGGTATTCTCGCCGACCGCTACGCCCATCGCTCGCTGCTGATGATCTTCGGCTCCTTGTTGATCGTGCCCGTGTTCCCGATGCTGAGCTACACCAGCATCCCGGCAGTGATTCCCATGGCGATGATGGGAGTCGCGTTCGCTCTTGTGCCGGCGATCATGTGGCCGGCGCTAGTTTACATAGTGGAGGAATCGAACCTTGGCCTGGCCAACGGGATGCTCGACTCCGTGCAACAGCTCGGGCTTGCGATCATTAATCTCTCGATCGGATGGGCAAATGACCACTGGCTGGCGAGCGCGACGAATGCCGCTGGGTATCATGCCGGCATGTTGATGTTCACCGGGATTGCGCTGCTGTCGGTGTTGTGCGCGTTTGCTCTGTGGCGGGCGGAGACGGGCCCGGATGCGCATGGCCTGGAGACAATCACAACTCGGCTGTGACTCTCTCTCGCTAAGAGTTCCGGGGAAGAATTGTTATGTTACCGGTACTGTTCGCAACGCCGCTAACAATCGCAAACTCGCTGAGAAGAAATTAAAACACCATGAAAATCGCTGACATGAACTGGATGCAGGTCGAAGAAAGGTTAAGCAATGACAAGCGAGCCGTCGTGCCTATGGGTAGCGTCGAGCAGCATGGGTACTTATCCCTCGCTGTGGATGCTATTTTGTCGGAGCGCGTCGCCTGCGAGGCGGCTGAACCCCTCGGGGTACCGGTATTTCCCGCACTCAGCTATGGCATCACGCCGTACTTCCGCCGCTTCCCAGGCAGCATTAGTTTGCGCCTGGAAACTTATCAACGCATTGTCGCGGATATACTCGATAGCCTCGCCGGCACTGGATTCACTCGCGTCTTGTTTGTCAATGGCCACGGCGGCAACATTCCGGGAGGTTCGATCCTGCAGGAGTGGATGAACGATCATCCCGGGATAACCGTAAAGTGGCACAACTGGTGGAATGCGCCGAAAACCGCGGCGGCGGCGGAGGCGATCGATCCAGTTGCGTCGCATGGATCGTGGATGGAGAACTTCCCGTGGACAAGACTGCATGGCGTTACGGCGCCGGACGGACAGAAGCCGATGATTGATATCGCAAGCATGCGCCTGATGGATGCCACTGGTGTGCGTGCTTACCTCGGGGACGGCAATTTTGGCGGTGCTTACCAGAAGCCGGATGAGCAAATGCTGCAACTGTGGCGTGTTGGCGTAGAGGAAACCCGCGAAGCACTGGAAGGACCATGGCCATAACCTCGGATTCAGTCAGTTCAGCCGATGGGATTCTGATCTGGGGCGTGGGCGCCATCGGCGGCACCGTCGCCGCCTATCTAAGCCGGGCCGGGATTGACATCAGTGCCGTAGACGCTAATCGCGATCACGTGCAGGCTGTCCGCGAGCGCGGTTTAACCATCACTGGCCCAATCGAAACTTTCACGCAGCCGCGTGCGCATTGGTACGCCGGACGACCTCGTTGGCGTCTGGAAGACTATCTTTCTGTGCACCAAGGCGCTGCACACAGAGACCGCCGCTCGGCAACTTCTGCCACACCTCGCCCCCGATGGCGTGGTCGTATCTCTGCAGAACGGTTTCAACGAGCTTATGATCTCCCAAGTCGTGGGCCGCGAACGCACCATGGGAGCTTTTATCAATTTCGGAGCAGACGTCCTGGAGCCGGGAGTCGTGCACTTCGGCGGTCGGGGCGCAGTGGTTGTCGGTGAACTGGACGGCAGTCAAACCGAACGCCTTCGGCGCGTACACCGGACCCTATTGCACTTTGAGCCGGGAGCGATCACCACCGACAACATCTGGGGTTACCTGTGGGGCAAAATGGGCTATGGCTCTCTGCTCTTCGCGAGCGCTCTCACACCGTCGAGCATCGTTGAGGTACTCGATTCGCGAGATGCGCGACCGGTCCTCACGGCACTGGCGCGGGAAGTTATGGCGGTTGCTGCCGCTGAGGGGGTAGATGCCGATGAGCTTCAACGGTTACGATCCCGCTGCTTTTGGGACAAACGGGACCGCCGTGGCTATCGATGCCTCATTCGATGCGATGGTGGCGTTCAATCGCCGCTCGGCAAAGACGCATAGCGGCGTATGGCGCGACATTGCCATTCACCACCGAAAGACTGAATGCGACGCCCAGTTTGCCCCGATCGTGAATCTGGCCCGTCAGCGGGGTATTGCCATTCCTTACCTGGAACGTCTCATTGCTCTCATGCAAGAAGTCGAGAGCGCGGCTCGCCCACAAGCTGTGGACAACCTGGATCGGCTGGCCCACTAAACTACTCCCCAATCGCCATGCCAGCAATCTTCAATTTCGGTGTTACACACGCATGCTGATCCGTTTTGACCGACCGAACTGTGATCGTGACCGGAGCCGCACACGGCTTCGGCCGAGCCATTGCCCTGAACTTTGCCATTCTCGGCGCGAACGTGGTGGCGTGCGACGTTCTGGAGAACGGACTGGAAGAAACAGCACGACTCGCTGCAGAGCAAGGGACCCCGTTGGGTATTCATGCGCTTGATGTGAGTGACGCTCCGTCTGTCCACAATCTTGTTGCCGAGACGCTGGAGGCGAGCGGCCAGATCGACATTCTGGTGAACAATGCTGGAGGCGTGATGGGCCAAACCGGCCGGCCGCTCGAAGAAGTCTCCGCTGCTGAATGGAAGGTAGTCTTCGCCGCAAATCTCGACGGCACTTTCTACTGCAGCCAGGCAGTAGCGCCCGCGATGAAGGCGAAGCACTACGGTCGTATCGTCAATATTTCGAGCGGCGCCGGCTTGGGTATTAGCCTCACCGGCATCCAAGCCTATGCCTCCGCGAAAGCAGGACAAATCGGGCTGACCCGGCAATTGGCGCACGAGCTTGGGCCATGGAACATCACGGTGAACTGCATAGCGCCTGGCTTCGTGCGGTCGAACCCCACCACCGAGAAGCAGTGGCAGTCCTACGGGCCGGAAGGACAGAATCGGCTAATTGAAAATATCGCCTTGAAGCGGCTCGGTTCGCCAGAGGACATCGCGAATGGCGTGTTGTTCCTGGCCAGCGAGCAGGCCGGTTGGATCACCGGCCAAACGCTCGCGATTGACGGGGGCCGCTAAGGTGGACAATTTTGTACGAGGTAACTCAATGTCGAAGGAAGTATTGAAGGTCGGCTCGCTCTCGGCCAAATCCGGGGAGAAATGTTTCGGGGTGAACGAATTTCCGGTGGACGGCCGCCCCTATCGCCTGCCGACCTGGCTCATCAACGGAAGCGAAGATGGCCCGACTCTCGTCGTCACTGCCGGAGTTCATGGTGCCGAATATGCGAGCATCGCGGCCGCGCTCGAGCTTGGACAGTCCCTCGACCCTAAGGTTTGCGCGGCCAGGTGATCGTGGTGCCCGTGATGAATATGCCCTCCTTTCGCGCCCGCTCGATTTACGTCTGCGCGCTCGACGGCAAAAATCTCAACCGGGTCTTCCCAGGGCAGGCACTCGGCACGGCCTCCGAGCAAATCGCCAATTGGGTGTTCGGCAACGTGATCCGTCAGGCCGAGTACTACGTTGACCTCCACGGCGGCGATCTCATCGAAGCGCTCGTCCCTTTTACGATCTTCTTCCGTTCCGGCAGCGACCGCGTCGATCAACTATCGCTTGAGATGGCCCAGGTGTTTGGGATTTCTTATCTGGTCCGCAGCGAGACTCCAGGTTCCACGTTTTGCGCGGCTGCCGGCGCCGGCATTCCGTCCATTTTGGCAGAAGCAGGTGGCCAAGGTATCTGGACGCCTGAGGATGTTGCTCTGCTTTCCGATGGCGTCCAGCGCTTGATGCGCTACCTCGCGATGATTCCCGGAGGCACTCCCGAATCTCTGCCGTCCACGTTGTTGGAGCGCTTTCTCTGGCTGCGCAGCGAGCATGAAGGGTTCTGGTATCCGGGTGTTGCTGTGGGCGAAGAAGTCAGTGCTGGGCAGGAACTCGGACGCATCACAGACTACGAAGGGCGCGTGCTTCAACAGGCCATCAGTCCTGCCGACGGCCGCGTGCTCTTTATCGTTTCCTCGCTGGCCATCAATGACACGGATCCACTCTTAGCCGTCGGCGCGTGAATGTTTAGCGCGCTGCAAGTCAAAGGTGACGCAGCATGAACCAACAGGGAGACATGGGAATGGATGCCGTATTGAAGGTGCTGGCCGATAATCACGACCCTTACCTCCGTGATCTGGCGGAGTTCGTGGCGATCCCATCGGTAAGCACCGACCCGGCCCACAAAAGCGACGTCCAGCGAGCCGCCGACTGGGTCGCCCAGCGGCTGCGCAAAGCAGGTCCAATCGAAGTCGAGAAATGGGAGACGCCGCATCATCCTGCTGTATTTGGAAGTTGGAACGGCGCACCCGGCGCACCAACCGTCCTCGTCTACGGCCACATGGACGTACAGCCCCCCGATCCCATCGAGCTATGGCACTCGCCGCCCTTTATCCTCACCGCTCGAAACGGACGACTGTACGGGCGCGGCGTCAGCGACGACAAGGCTTCGATGCTGCTGCCGATCCTTGCGGCAGAAGCATTCTTTTCGGCGGGAGAGAAACCACCCGTCAACTTGCGGTTCATCTTCGAGGCAGAGGAGGAAATCGGGAGCGTTGATCTTCCTCAACTGGTGCGCGAACATCGCGACGCGCTGGCGTGCGACGTCGTGTTGTCGGCTGATGGAGGCATGTGGAGGCCTGAAGTACCAAGCATCAACGTCAGTTCGCGCGGCTTGGCCGGACTTTCATTTACGGTACGCGGTCCAGGCAAAGATTTGCATTCCGGCCGTCATGGCGGAGGACTAGCCAACCCGCTGCATGCTGCCGCGGAGCTTGTCGCCTCGTTACATGATGGTGGAAAAGTCGCCGTAGCGGGATTCTATGACGACGTTGAAGGGCTCGATCCGGCCCTACGAAAAGCGCTCGATCAACTCTCGTTCGATGAGAAGAAGTATCTGTCCGACGTGGGCGCCTCGGCCGGATTTGGTGAACCAGGCTACGGCATGCTGGAGCGTCAGTGGTATCGTCCGACGATTGAGGTCAATGGCTTCTACGGAGGTTATCAGGGGCCAGGAGGGAAGACCGTGCTGCCGAGCGAAGCACATGTAAAACTGACTTGCCGCCTCGTCCCCAACCAGCGGCCGGATGATGTGATTGGCAAGTTGCGGCATCATCTCGAACAGCATTGCCCTCCCGGTATAAGTCTGGCCATCGAGGAAGGGCACGACGGCGCCATGGCATATCGTGTTTCCCCGGACAGCCCGGCGGTGCGCGCAGCCGCCGACACACTTTCTCAAGTCTTCGGAATGCCTCCTGAGTTTGTCGGCATGGGCGGCACCGTCCCCATCACGACAACTTTTCGCGAAGTGCTCGGTGCCGATACAATTTTTTTCTCCTTCAGCACCGCTGACGAAGATATCCATGCCCCCAATGAGTTTTACCGTCCCGAGCGTTTCCGCATTGGTCTCGAGGCGTGGGTTCTCCTCTGGCACAATTTAGCTAAACATCTGCAATTCGCGTAAGACTCAGATAGGGTATGCACAGCCGCACCTTTCTTTTTCCGTTCCCGTAAAGAAGCCGCGGCTAGAAGTCCAGACGCAAGCCCATTTCAATCCAGCGTGCGCTGTTGGTCCGATTGGGAGGCGTATAGGTTGCGGTGATCACACCGAAGGTCGCCGGACTGGTGACGTTAATCGTGGGGTTGGCGAAGTTCTCGTGATTGAAGATGTTAAAGAAATCCGCCGAGAATCCCAGCTTCGTCCGTTCCTTAATGGCGACCGTCTTGCCGACCCGCATGTCGAGGTTCCAGAAGGACAGACCTCGCATCGGGTTGGCGCGGCCGGTGCGTCCCGAGGTAGCGAGCTGAATGTAGTTGAAGTCGCACAGTGCGGCTCCGGGATTGGCGAAGATGTCGCGGTTAGTTCCGGTCGTGCCTCCTACGCTGCTGCCAACAACTCCATTGATGAAGTTGTTGCTGCAGGTCGTCGTATTGGAGACGTTTTGATTCAACCCGGTTGCGGGAAGCCCGTTGAGGGGAACCATGTAATCGGCAGCGCCCGTGATCGAGGTGCCGCCGCCCCAAACCTGCGATCCTTCCGTCACATAGACCGGCAATCCGCTCCACGCGGTGAAAATGCCCGAGGTGTACCATCCTCCGATGATCTGGTCGATAACCTTGCCGCCATGAACAAAGTGCCCCCTTCCTGCCGGGAGATCGTACTGGTAATAGGCGTTGATGACGTGACGCCGATCGTAGGGGGTGGGTCCGTAGTTGGTGGCGGTATTGAAGCTGTTCGAATAACCTGAGGCGGAGTTCTGATTCGAGACGGCGTCATCAAGCGACTTCGAATATGTGTAATTGCCACTGATCATGAAGCCGTGCGACATCCGCTTGGTGAGTGTCACAACCCCGGCATTGTAGTTCGAGTATCCGTTGTAAGTTCGCAGATACTCAACCTGCGCCTGGTCGCTATCATACGCCTGCAAGCCGAGCGTACGACGATACGTGTCCAGGTTGAGAAAGAGCTGCCCGACACTGCCTTGCGAGAAAAACGAGGAGTTCTTCGAAGTGATGTACGCCGTCGCGCTCGCTGTGCCCTGCTGCTTAGCGAGTCCGGGGAACTGGTTTTCGAAAAATGGTTGGGCAGCGGGTGTTTTGCCCGCGCGGAGTGAGTTAGCGACCGCGTCGTAAGCCTGCGCGAAGGATTGGCCCGAGGCGTTATCAACAAACATGTACGGCGCCGAGTTCAGATTCACATCTTCCGGCAGGCGTCGTCCCATACGGCCGATGTAGGCGAATTCAATGATCATGTTGCCGGGCAACTCGCGCTGAATACTGAAGTCGAAATTATAGCTGCGCCCGACCTTCATGGCCGGATCTACACCGACTGTGTAAACTTCGGCGCCGGGGGCCGGGATGATCGGAGAGGTAGCGGCGGATGCGACCGGAAGCGGAAGCGTTCCATCGATTCCCACGCGAAAGCTGGAAAGCCCCGGATTGGTATTGCCGACAGACGCGTTACATCCTGTTCCGCCCCCTCCGGTGGAATTACACAGGGGCGCGGCCTGGAAAATGTTCGACCCGAATCCGATGCCCAGCATCGGGATTTCAATGCCCTGTACCGTGAGGCTGCGGTCATAAACCATGCCGAAACCGCCGCGGATCACCGTCTTGTGGTCGCCGAGAAACCTGCCCATCATGCCGTTCTTTGCCGACGGATTCCAGGCGAGCGAAGCGCGCGGAGCGATGTCGCCAAAGTCTGTGTTGTAAACCGGCCTGCCCGCGGCGCCGACTGTTTCCCATGCAAACGTCGGGTTGTAGATTTGTCCTGCCAGAGCCGCTTGCTGTTTTGCCGCCATGAATTGCGTTCCGTTTACGATCTGGCCATTGGAGGCGTAAGTCTGGATGATTTGCCGGTTGGCTACTTCTTTTGGCGCCGTCTGCCAACCATAGGAGAGACCGAAGTTCAGGGTCAGCGACGGCTTAATGCGCCAGGAATCCTGGGCATAGTAGTAGAAGGCCCACTCGTTGGTGTCGTTATATAAATTTGTTCCGAACGGCAGCGGCTGCAAGTTCTGATCGCGAACGGAGAGGACGCCGACGTTGTCTACCAAGCCCAGGATCGAGGCGTAATACCGGTCCCAGTTGGTCGCTTGAGTCGAAGGAATGCAGTTGGCGGTCACTGAACCGCCGCAGGCAAGCGGCCGATTCGCGGCGGGAATCGACAAGTACGTTTGATCACCATCGATGGCCGCGGTCAGCGACGTGATGGTTCCCCCATAAACCTTGTCGGCGCGAACGTGGGTGAACGGGAGCGAGTTGACCTGCCCTCCGAACTGGATCTGGTGCTTACCCCAGATCTTGGTCATGTCGTCGATCAGTTGGCGGTCCTGCTGCCACTGCGCCTGATAACGCGCGCGCGACGTATCCATGTCGATTGGCGAGTCCAGGAAACTGCTGACTCCGCTGCCCACCAATAGCGCAACCGGTCCAGCCGCGGTCTGCGACCCGGCGGTCTTCAGAATCCCAGCGGATATCGTCGGCGATTGCGCGTTGCCCTGGCTGGTATCGCGCACCCAACCCAGGCGGAACACGTTCAGAAGCGTGGGCGATATCTGCCAGGTCAGCGATGCCGTGGGCACGATGACGCGCTGCGGTGAGGTGCGCACGGAAGAAGAAAGGCCGTTATCGATGGAAACCTGGGTGGAAGACTGGACATCGGAACGAAAGTAAGTGAGGCTCGTATTTAACGTCAGCTTCTCGTTAAATACGTGGTCCAGGCGCAGGACGCCGTAGTCGGTCTTAGTAGGCACGGCAATGTTCGCCAGGTAGCTACCGGTGTTTAATCCGTCGCCGCCGGCCAGGTTCGGAAGCGGCATCTGTGCCCATTGGGCCGCTACCGACGGATCCAGTCCCAGACCGCGCGGGTCGCAGGCCGAGTTACCGTTCGTTCCGCAGACGCTTGCGGTTTTCAAATTGAATTGCTCGAGGGACGAGCCGTTCTGAATCTGGATAATGCCTTGCCGCAAAGTTGCGGTGGGAACCGTGCGCGTTACCTGCGCGGTGCTGTTAAACCGGCGCGCTTCATAGTTGCCGAAGAAGAAGGTCTTGTTCTTCTGGATGGGGCCGCCCAAGCGGCCGCCGTAACGGTTGTCATGGATGATCGCCTTGGCCAGCCCGGCGCGGTTGTTGTCCCATGTATTGGCATTCAAGTCGTTGTTCTGCAGAAACTCGTACAGGGCCCCGTGCATCGCGTTCGAGCCGCGGCGTCCGATGAGAGTGATTTGGCCGCCGGAACCGCGCATCAGGTTGGCGCTGGGGTTGGCAACGTTGGCGCGGAACTCCTCTACGCTATCGGCCGGCGTGGGAATAGATGTGCTGGCCGCAACCAGATTCGCCGTGATATCGATGCCGTCGAGTGTCACGGTGTTCTGATCGTCGATGGCGCCGCTGACGCGCATATTCAGTCCGTCGCCGCCCGCTACTACGCCCGGCTGGAGATTCATCAGTCCAACCGCATCGCGGTTAAGGGTCGGAAGACGCAAAATGTTGCTGGTCTCGATCACGTTTCCGATCTGGGCATCGGTTGTCTGCAACTGTGCCGCAGCGCTGGCCGTCACCTCAACCACCTCCTTATCGCCGCCCACTTCGAGGTTCACGGGAACGGTGTTGGTTTTTTCGACATCCACAACCAAGTCCGTCACGCTCGCGGTCCGGAACCCGGTCATGCGGACCGTAAGCCGGTAGGTCCCTGGCGTCACCGAGGCGAATATGTAGCTGCCCGATGCATCGCTCGTCACGGTTTGAGTCGCATTCGTGCCGACGTTCACCAACTGGAGTTCAGCTTGCGGCACGACGGCCCCGCTCTGATCCGTGACCGTACCCTGGACCTTGCCAGAAGTCGTTGATTGCGCCGTCAGTGTTGGCGCAATCGCAAATAGTCCCGTAAAAATGACCAGCGCGAGCGTGGCCCAGAAGCTGTGTCGACCAAACCCAAAATTCGTCCCCATGAAAATGCTCCTTCGACTTTCGTCGTTAAAATTCCCTGCTTGGGTCTTGCCGCTTCGACGCAAGGCTCCACTGGCCTCGGCCGTCGAGAGACACTTTCCCTGACCCTGCCGGCGCAATACCCGCGACCGGCGTTCTACGCCACCGCTGAAACGTCGCGAAAGCTTCTAAAGGAAGCTACCGAAACGACCTTAAGTGAGCAAGAGGCCTGCGCCTTCTATTCTTTTGAGCACTTACTTGGTGTACTTCTCCATCCAGGCAAGGATGTATTCAATCTTGTCGATGTGATGGCTGGTATAGACGTTGATACCGTGAAACTCATTCGGAACGCGAACTAACACCGAAGGGACCTTCTGTGCTTTGAGCGCGAAGTAAAGCTCTTCGCTTTCCGCGATCGGCGTGCGCCGGTCCGACTCCCCCGTGATCACCATCGTGGGAGTCTTGAAATTCTTGGCGAAATAGATAGGCGAGTGTTCGATAAGCTGCTGCGGATTGTCCCAAGGGAGCGTCTTCATCCACAGCGCGGAATGCGTGAATCCGCCGTCTGCGGTACCCGCCTGTGTCACCCAATCGGTGACGGGGAACTGGGAAACCGCCGCGGCGAAACGGTCGGTGTGGCCGATCGCCCAGGCCGTCAGCAATCCTCCACCGCTGCCGCCTGTAACGCATAACTTCTTCGGATCGATGTAGCCCTTACTGATCATCTTGTCGACGCCGATCATCAAGTCCTTGAAATCGTCGCCGGGGTAATGAGTGTGGATCACATTTCCGAACTCTTCCCCATAGCCGGTCGAACCCCGGGGGTTCATGTACAGCACGACGAAACCATGCGCAGCCTGTACCTGAAGTTCATGCTGGAAACTAACGCCGTACATACTGTGCGGACCGCCATGGATGTCCAGAATGAATGCGTATTTCTTTGATGAATCGAAATTGGGAGGCTTAATGATCCAGCCCTGCATGGCCTTTCCGTCGAAAGAGTCGAACGTCAATTCCTCAACCGCGCCCAATTGATACTGGGCCATGAGGCTTTCGTTGATCGCGGTCAGCGGCGTTGGCTCGGACTGGCGATTGGCCGGCAAGACTACAACGTCGCCAGGCGATTCGGGAGTGGAGCGGATGGTTGCGACCATTGCGTTGCGGGCGATCGAGAATCCGCCGCCACCACCTAACTGCTGTACTCCTTTGGTAACTGGTTTGTATGTCCCGGATTCGACATCCACTGAGTACAGTTGGGTGCTACCGTGATCCTCGACTAGAAAGTAGATGGTTTTTCCGTCCCACGACCAGTGGGGCGAGCGAACGTCTCGATCAAGCGAAGCCGTGATGTTTTTCGGGTTGCTTCCGTCCGGATCCATCAGGTACAGGTGGTTGACGGTGTAGCTCTGAAACTTCCAGTCATGACCGACGTATGCGATTTTCTTGCCGCCGGGACCGGGCACCGGGTCCGTGTCCGGACCCTTGCGATTCGTCAACTGCTTCACCGAACCGTCCTCAACCGAGTAGGCGTAGATGTCACCACCCTCGAGCGAATACTCTGCGTCAGGGATGCGATTCGTCGTGGTGTAAATCCATTTCCCGTCGTCGGACCAGGAGAATTCGCCGTTGTGATTGTAATCGCCGCTGCTGATCTGCTTCGGCGCTCCGCCCACGGCCGGAATCGCGAAAATGTGCGTATAGCCGGGCTGCAGGATGCCTGTGCCGTCTGCGGTCCAGCGCAGTTTCGTGATCACGATCGGCGGGTCCTGCCATTTCGCACCCGCTGGTTTCTCGGGCAGGTGAATCGAGAAATCATTCTTCGCGGGAACGCGTGCCGTGTAGCCAATCCATTTCCCGTCAGGCGACCAGGCAATGTTGGAGGGACCTTGTTGCAGTTCGGAAATCTGCGCTTCCTGCCCCGTATCGAGCCAGCGCACATGGATCTGGTTTTTGCCGCTGCGATTCGAAACATATGCCAGACGCGTTCCGTCTGGAGAAATTCGCGGCGAGCTATCGCGATAAGAACCGGTCGTCAGCGGCCGGTTATCTTTACCGTCGCTCGATACCATCCACAAATTGCTGAAACGCTGGTCGACCATCTTGTCGCTCCAGTTCAGAACGTAGATGATGCTTTTGCCGTCCCTGGTGATTTGCGGATCCGCTGCCGAACGCATCTGCCACAAAGTGTCAGCGTTGAAATCCGGCTTCGCTGCGAACATCGTCGCCGAAGCAAACAGCATCACACTGAACCTGCGCATAGTTGTTCTCCCAAGGCTGCACGCCGGAGCATCATCTGCTCATGCGGTTGTTCAAAATTGTTGCGAGCCGCCGATCCAGCCCGATCGAACAATCCGACGTGGATCGAAAGTGTTAGGAAAGCGCTTCTTGGCGCGGGATGACAAACAATCCTACAGTAATTTAATTAGGTCGTCATTAGAAACCGTAGTCTAAATCATCAAAACATTTGATGAGCACGATAATCGCAAATCCTTCGCTCTGACACGACACAGCGATTGATAACTGTTACAGGCAGGCGTACACTATAGGCCCGTTCCTTGAAGACGTTCCGATGTTTTCAAGATAGCGAGCCCACGTCATGAACTGTCTTTTGTAATTTCAGTTCAACCCGCCTCGCCCAATTCAAAATTTGCAGTGCGCCTTTAAGTTCTATGCCGTGAAGGAGTCTTCTATGTTGGGCCGCTTTTGTAGAGTGCTACTGCTGTTTTCCTGCGTGGGCCTTGCGCAGTCACCGGAAACGTGGGATGTGACCAAAGCGCGCGGTCGTACACGAGAAATCGACTTCACGACAAATGAAGGTACGTGGATGTCCGTCGACATATCGCCCGACGGACAGTGGATTGCCTTCGACCTGCTCGGACAGGTTTATCGCGTCCGGAGTCAGGGAGGTCAGGCTGAATGTCTGACGCAAGATAGCGGCGTGGCCGTGAACTATCATCCGCGTTACTCGCCCGACGGGAAGCGCATCGCGTTCATCTCAGACCGCAAGGGTCAAAATAACCTGTGGCTCATGGACCCTGACGGCTCGCATCCAACGCCTGTTTTCGTCGACCGCGACATCCGCGTATCCGAACCGGTGTGGACTCCGGACAGTCAATACATCGTTGTCTACAGGCAGGACATGCGGCCGAACGAGGGCAGGCAAGGGACAACGGGTATCTGGATGTATTCGTACCAGGGTGGAGAGGGCGTGAAGCTTTTGGGTCCGGAGGTGAAGCGTCCGGGAAATCCTTCGGTCTCGCCGGACGGAAGGTATGTGTATTACCATATGCTGCTCGGCCCGGAAGCGCCGGCCTTACCAGATCTCATCAAGGGCTCGTTCCAATTGAGGCGGCTGGACCGTACGACCGGCGAGACTCTGGAGATCACCGACGACATGGCGGATCGTCTGATTCGCGGCTCAAGCGGGGGCGCTCTGGCGCCGGAGATTTCCCCGGATGGGCGCTGGCTCGCCTTCACCCGCCGCATCCCGAACGGCACCATTTCCTATAAGGGACACAAGTACGGTCCGCGCAACGCACTCTGGCTGCGCGATCTCCAACACGGCTCCGAGCGTGTTCTCATGGATCCGGTTGAGACGGACGGCTCCGAGGGCAGTTATTCGCTGCGCGTCCTCCCGGGCTATAGTTGGGCGCGTGACGCGCAGTCGATCGTCATCTCGGAAGGTGGCAAGCTGCGCCGCGTGTATCTGAAAGACGGTCATGTGGAGACCATTTCGTTTTCGGCACGCGTCCATCGCACTATCTCGGAGATGGCTTACGCGCCTTTCCGAATAAGCGATGATCCATTCGACGTCAAGTTCGCTCGCTGGCACACTGCGTCACCCGATGGGACTAAGTTGGTCTTCCAGGCCGTTGGAAAGATCTACACCATGGATCTTCCCAACGGCACTCCCCGCCGGCTGACCTCCGCTTCCTTCATGCCCTTCGAGTACACGCCGGCCTGGTCTCCCGACGGCCAATGGGTCGCGTTCACGACGAGAGACGAGCGGGAACACGGCTTTCTGTGGAAGGTCAGGGCAAACGGAGGAGATCCGGAGCAACTCGTGCCGGAATCGGGCGAGTACATGAACCCGGTGTGGAGTCCCGACGGTAAGCAAATCATCCTGGCACGCGGGTCCGGCGAAACTGCGCGCGGGCGCACGCTCGGCTTTAATCTCTGGTATGAGCTGGTGCGCGCGCCCTCGTCCGGAGGCGCCCCGGACTTCGTCGTCAAAGTCGACAAGCCTTTTGGCCGAGGGTTTGAATCGAGTTCGCGGCGTCCCATCGTGCCCCCTTCCTTTGGCCCGCAGTCCCGCATTTTCTATCCGGAGACCAAGACGGAGAAAATCAACGGACGGGACGAGCAAGTCACCGAACTGATCTCCTTGAAGATGGATGGAACCGACCGGCGCGTGCACTTGAAGTTTCCGTTTGCCGATGAGGTGGTCCCCTCGCCCGACGGCAAGTGGGTGGCGTTCCAGGAGGGCGACAACGTCTACTTGATGCCGCTTCCCTGGATCGGCGGCGGCGAACCTATTCGCGTGGATAAGAAGAAGCCTGGACTCGCCATCAAGCAGCTCAGCCGCGAAGGCGGCGATTTCCCGCGCTGGCGAAGTGCGACCACCGTTGAATTTGGCAGTGGCGCCCACTACTACGCTTACAACGCCGATACCGCGCAAACGACCACAACCGAGATAAAGCTGAAAGTAGCGCGCGACGTCCCCAAGGGCAGCATTGCCCTGACGGGCGCGCGTATTATCACTTTGCAAAATCGCAAGGTCATCGAGAAGGGCACGGTCGTGGTGAACGGAAGCCGCATTACTTGTGTGGGCGACTGCAATACTTCCGGCATGAGCCGTGTCATCAACGTGTCGGGGAAGACCATTATTCCCGGCATCATCGACATGCACGCTCATTATCATCGCGAGCATCAAGGCATCATCCCGCCCCACGATTTCGAGGCTGCGATTTATCTCGCCTACGGAGTCACAACCACGATGAATCCTTCAATGTGGTCACAGAACGTGTTTCCTGTTGACGAGTTGACCGAGGCCGGCATGCTGATTGGACCCCGCAGCTTCAGCACGGGTGATCCGCTCTATCGCGGCGATGGGCCGCGGCAGAACGATCTCACCAGCTACCAGGTAACTGAGGAGAACATTAACCGCTTGATTTCCTGGGGCGCAGTGTCGCTGAAGCAGTACCAGCAACCCCGCCGCGACCAGCGCCAGTGGATCTCCGACATCGCGCGCAAAAAAGGAGGCGTGATGGTCACCGGTGAAGGGGGCGGCCTTGAATACAACCTTTCCATGGTGATGGACGGTCAAACGGGATTTGAGCATCCGATGGGTATCGTGCCTCTTTATGGAGACGTCACCAAATTCTTCGGGCAGGCGAAGATCGTCTACTCACCGACCTTTGCGGTCGGTGGTCCGGGCCCGTGGAACGAAGAATACTTCTTCCAGCAGAACAATCTCTGGAACGATGAAAAGCTGCTCCGCTTCATGCCATGGCGCCAGGTGATACCGCATACCCGACGTTTCACCTATCGGCCGCCGACGGATTATAGTTTTCCCCTGATTGCGCAATCGATCGCCGATGTTACAGCGGCGGGAGGTTACGGAGCAGTCGGAGCCCACGGCCAGCAGCATGGTATCGGCTCACACTGGGACATCTGGATGGCCGCCTCGGCAATGGGCCCCATGGGCGCGTTGGAGATGGCCAGCGTTCACGGTGCACATTTTCTCGGCGTCGAAAAAGACCTGGGTACACTCGAACCGACTAAGATCGCTGACCTGATCGTCCTTAATTCGAATCCCCTGGACGACATTCACAACACCGCCGACATCTTGTATGTGATGAAGGGCGGAACTCTTTGGGATGGCAACAGCCTGGATGAAATCTGGCCTCAAAAGAAAGCTTTTGGTGAAAACTATTGGGTCAATCGTGATGCCCTCCGCACAGACGACCGGCCAACTGATTACTGGGATCAACACAAGCAATAGCGAGCGTTGATCCCAGTAAATACTTCCAAACTCAATCGGCTTTCGGGTTCGCGTCGAGATAGGTCTTCAGCCAGTCGACCCAACGGCGATCAACGTCCTGTTGATGGACAGGGTCGTTCGGATTGTGGCCAGTCAACGGATAGGCGATGAACTTAGTCGGCACGCCGTTGTCCCGCAGGATATGGTAGAGCCGGTAGGACTGCACGATAGGCACGCGATAATCTCCGGTCAGCGCGAGGATCAGAGTCGGAGTGCGCGCCTTGAGATCGTAGGTAATCGGCGACTGCGCCAAGGCCGATTTGTAGATCTTCTCGTCCTGATAGGGCGAGCCGCCCAGTGTGCTGACGCGGCGGACGTTCGAATCTCCCAGGTTGTACATGTCGATCCAATCCGTTACGGATGCACCGGCCACGGCAGCTTTCCAAATGCCTGGATAGTTGCCGATCATCCAACTCGTCATGTATCCGCCGTAGGACCACCCGGAGACGGCCAACCGAGATTCGTCGACCACTCCGCGCTTCTTTAGCACCTCGATGCCCGCCATCACATCGCGGCCGGGACCCACACCAGCGTCGCCTTCAATCGCAGACTTGTACGCGTTACCCAGGTTGTCGCTGCCGCGATAGTTTGGTTCGAAAACGATCCATCCTTGCGCGGCGAGCAACTGCGACCGGGTCGAAAAGGCTTCCTTCGATGTTCCGGTCGGGCCGCCGTGAATGTAGAGAATCAAGGGATATTTTTGACCGCCTTGATAATCGGGTGGATAGGTTACGACGCCGTCTTCCTTGAAGCCGTCGAGTTCCCAGTCAATGCTCTCTGTGCGTCCCAGCTCAAGCGCGGAGATCGACGCGTTGAAATCCGTTAGCCGTTCGGGTTTCGCCGTCAGCGAGGCCATGTAGTACAGCTCGTTCGGCCGCTGCGTTTCGCCGGCGACGATCGCAATGTGACCGTCGCGACTCACGGATGCGTCGAGACCGTATGAGGCGGATGCGATCAGCTTGCCCAAATCGAGGCGCTTGGCGGGACCGTCGATCGGCTGGGTCCAAACGGCTGTCGTCGTATGGTCGTTCGCCGCGACCAACAGGTTTTTGCTATCGGGCAGCCAGATGCCGCGCAGCATGTGGCGATCGAGCGGCTGGGTCAGGCTGCGGCCCGGACCGCCGGCAGTTGGCGAGAGGTAGAGCTCGGTCACGTTGCCCCGCTTCCCGTCGCGCGGATACCAGTACAGAACCTTGGTGCCATCGGGCGAAATTTCGGGCTGCGATTCGCCATGCGTCCGGCCCGTGATCGGGTGCATCGCTCCGGTCTCCATGTCCACCATTTGCATCGAAGCTTGTTCGAAATCACCCGAGTAAGGCGACGCCAGCTTCATGATGACGACAGATTTTCCATCCGGCATCCAGGTGATCGGCGATGGCGCGGGTCCCGGCGGATAGGCGATCGGCATGGTCCACGCGCCCGAGGTGATGCGGCGTGTAGCTCCGTCGATCTCTACCAGCCATAGGTGCGACGACTTCGGCGCGGACTGGCGCAGATAATCGTTGTTCTGAATCTCGAAACTACGATTGAAACGTTCTGGACCCTCCTTGGGTTGATCTTCATCGAGCGCCGCGTAAGCGAACGCTTTTCCATCAGGGCGCCAGCGAAAATGCTGGACACCGACCTTCGACGTTGTGACCTGCTTCGGCGAGCCGCCGTCCACTGGCATGATGTGAACCTGTGGCTTGCCTTCGACGTTGGCGAGAAACGCGACTGTCGTACCGTCAGGCGAGAATCGCGGCGAACTGATGCCCCGGAGGCCGGCGGTCATGAGTCGCTGTGACTTACTGGCGATGTCGACGCGGACGAGCTGCGGTTCCCAAAGGTCGTTATTGAAGTTCGCGCGGGAGACGACGATGTATACAAAATTTCCGTTCGGCGAGATCTGGGGATCGGTCACACGAACGATTTTTCCGGGAGTGGTGACGTCAAAGCGCGCTGCATGGAGCACAGTGACGCAAGCAAATGTAAGAAGGAGCTTGCGCATCTTGCGGGATATTGTTACACAATTCGAAGACGAGTGCCTATCCGTCGTTACAATCGAGCCGATGGCTAAGAGACGCGCTTCGACCGCGCGGGCGCGGCTGAGCCCAATAAAGAGTGCCTCCGCCATTGCGCCTGCGGGATCATTCCGTCTGCGCGGTGTGGCTCCTTACGCTTCCATCTTCGCCTGCGTGTTTCTTGCCTATTTCCCGGCGCTTCAAGGCGGCTTGCTATGGGACGACCGCAGCCATGTCACACGGCCGGATTTGCAGACTCTCCACGGCCTGTGGCGGATCTGGACAGATGTGATGGCGACGCAGCAATACTATCCGTTGCTGCATAGTGCCTTCTGGGTCGAGCACCGGATTTGGGGCGATGCAACCACCGGCTATCACTTGGTGAATCTAGCGTTACACGCTACGGCGGCATGCTTAGTGGCGAGGATCGGACAGCGGCTTACTCTGCCCGGCGCGTGGCTCGCCGCATTCATCTATGCGCTCCACCCTGTATGCGTAGAGGCTGTGGCCTGGATCTCGGAACAGAAGAGCACGCTCTCGGCTGTTTTCTTTCTCGTTTCCGCGCTGGTGTATTTACGTTTCGATACGACGCGAAAGCGCTCTGACTATTTACTGGCGGCGGGGGCGTTCGCAGCGGCCGTAATGACGAAAACCGTGACTGCGACGCTTCCGGCGGCGCTGTTGGTGTTGTTGTGGTGGAAGTACGGACGCATCGGATGGAAGCGCGATGTGGTGCCGCTGATTCCCTGGTTCATCTTCGGCGCCTCCGCGGGAATGTTCACGGCATGGGTAGAATGGCGGCTGGTTGGGGCGCACGGGACAGACTTCGATTTAAATTTCGTGGGGCGCGTGCTACTCGCCGGACGGGTCATCTGCTTTTACGCGGCCAAAGTTGTCTTTCCGGTTGACCTCATTTTCACTTATCCGCGCTGGTCGATCGACGCTCACCAGTGGTGGCAGTACCTTTTCCCATTGGCTGTCCTAGCGACCGCTGTTGGGTTGGGATTCTTGGCGCGCCGCTCGCGTGGACCGCTCGCAGGCTTGCTGTTCTTTTGCGGAACGCTATTTCCAGTGCTCGGGTTCCTGAACGTTTACCCCTTCCGGTTTTCCTACGTCGCAGATCACTTTGAATACTTGGCAATGCTCGGGATCATTGTGCCTGCCGCATCGGGGTTGATCACGGTGACTGCCGGGCAGGCGGCAAAGTTGATCCCCGCGATCGCGGTGCTCGTGCTAGGCATTCTTTGTTGGCGGCAAAGTGGAATTTACGTTGATGAAGAGACGCTTTACCGTAGTACGTTGGCGCGCAATCCGAACAGTTGGATGGCGCATCACAATTTGGCGAAGCTACTCGCCGGAAGACCCGACGCACTTCCTGAGGCGATATCAGAATATGAGGCGTCCTTGCGGATCTATCCCAATTTCGCCGAGACGCACAATAACCTGGGAAACGCACTCGCCCAGGTTCCCGGCCGTCTTCCCGAAGCGGCACGAGAACTCGAGACGTCCGTGCAACTCGATCCGCACTACGCTCACGGACACTACAATCTGGCCAATGTTCTTGTGCGCATTCCGGGCAGAGTGCCGGAGGCTGTCCGGGAATACCAGGCTGCGCTGAGGATCGATCCGAGCCTCGCCGAAGCCCATCATAACCTCGGTATCGCGCTTTCTCAGATGCAAGGCCGGCTGCCGGACGCGATCCATGAATTCCAGACCGCAGTGCGGATCGAGCCGGAGTTCGCCGAGGCGCACAATGATCTATGCCGGGCACTTTCAGAAATGCCCGGCAAGCTTGACGCCGCGATGACGGAGTGCAATGAAGCGATCCGGATCAAACCGGAGCTCGCCGCTGCGTACAACAATCTCGGAATCGTACTGTCGAAGATGGGGCGCTTTGAGGATTCGATTTCCGCCTACCGGAGTGCGCTGCAGATCGCGCCAGACTACGCTGAAGCCCACAACAATCTCGGGGGGGCCCTCGCTCAATCAGGCCGGCTGCCCGACGCGATTGCCGAGTTCAAGATGGCCCTCCAAACTAATCCCGGATTCGCAGAGGCGAAAGCCAACCTGGAATCAGCAATCTATCTCTCGGAGCATCCCGAACCGCGCCGCTAGGCGACTCGACTAGCTTCTAAGGGGAAGTCTAGTTGAAGGAATCCGCCGAGAGCCCCCGCGTTTCTAGCGGCGCTCCGAGTTATGACGGTTCGATCGCCGCAATGGAGAGCTTGCGCAGGTAAGCACGGGATGTCACGGCGCCGTTCGTCCCGTGCTCTCGCCAGACGGTGCGCACCTCGCACGCATCCGCCGTTTGACATGACCTACGCGGTAGGCAGTTCAGGCTCCGCATTGCGTCGGACACAAAAATGAGTTCCCAACCGTAGTCGCGTCCCTATCTATAAGTCATGCGCTCGAGCTCCGGCGGATAGCGGTCGCCTTCTACGGAAATTTGGGAGATCGCTCGGTCCAGCTCCTGAAGATCGTCGGCTGTGAGTTCGACGCTAGTTGATCCAATGTTCTCGTCCAGCCGATGCAATCTTGTGGTACCGGGAATCGGAACGATCCAAGGTTTCTGTGCAAGCAGCCAGGCGAGTGCTACCTGGGCAGACGTTGCGCGCTTCCGCTCGGCGAACGCCTGGATGACCTCCGCCAAGCGACGATTGGCCTTCAGAGCGTCCGGCGAGAACCGCGGAAATGTCCCACGATTATCGTCGGGGTCGAACTTCGTTTCCTCTGTGATCGTTCCGGTGAGATATCCCTTTCCCAGAGGACTGTAAGGAACGAGGCCGATGCCCAGTTCCTCAAGTGTCGGGATTATCTCTTGCTCGGGGCGCTTCCACCACAGTGAGTACTCGCTCTGCAGCGCGGTCACGGGCTGAACGGCATGTGCTCGCCGGATCGTCTGCGCGCCTGCTTCCGAGAGCCCGAAATGCTTCACCTTGCCCTGCTGGATCAGATCTTTTACCGTGCCGGCAACTTCTTCAATGGGCACGTCAGGGTCAACGCGATGCTGATACAGTAGATCGATCGATTCGACGCGGAGCCGCTTCAGCGAGCCTTCTACAGTCTGCCGGATGTAATCGGGCCGGCTGCACAGACCCTGCGGCTTGGAGTCTGCGTTCGGCCCAAAATCGAAGCCGAACTTAGTCGCAATCACGACGCGGTCTCGCAACGGGGCGAGCGCTTCACCGACTAGCTCTTCATTCACAAATGGACCGTATACCTGCGCCGTGTCGAAGAAGGTGATTCCCCGTTCGACTGCGTCGCGTAAGAGGGCAATCATCTCCTCTTTGGTGCCGCTCACCTTCTCCGTGGCCCGCGCTCATGCGCATGCATCCCAGCCCGATAGCTGAGACCTCGAGCCCACTGTTTCCTAGCATCCTCGTTTGCATACTTCCCTCATCTCGCTTACGACCTTACCGGCGAGCCTCTAAATATTGCTCGTCCGTCACATGCTCCATCCAATCGACAACTTTGCCGTCAAGCTTCTCCTGTATCGCAATATGAGTCATGGCCGTCGTGGACGTGGCGCCATGCCAATGCTTTTCACCGGGCGCAAACCAAACAACATCGCCCGGATGGATGTTATGGACGGGGCCACCTTCCAGTTGGACCCAACCAGCACCGGCCGTCACGATCAGAGTCTGACCAAGCGGATGAGTGTGCCACGCTGTGCGTGCGCCGGGCTCAAAGGTAACGCTCGCGCCGGATACCAGCGCCGGGTCAGGCGCTTGAAACAACGGATCGACGCGCACGATACCGGTAAACCAATCAGCAGGTCCCTTCCCGGATGCCTGTGTTCCCACTCGTTTGATTTCCAAGTTCTTATCTCCTCTCCTTCACGCTCCAGAATGCTGGATATTTACGGGTGCCTGGGTTCTATCTTCACCGTTGCGGAACGGCTACGCTGGCTGGTCATCGGCGGAAGATAAGGGCTGGTCTTGTACTTCGCTCGATACGCGTCATCAATCCGATCGTTCATGGAATCGTCGACCGGCTCGAATGTCACGTCCTTCGTCATTCCCGCCGCTGTGATCCGGCCGCGCTTCTGCTCCATCGCGGCTCTATACCAGCGTGAAGCCGTACCGTTGTATGCGCGCACATAGAGCGAGTCGTTCACAACGACTGACCAGATCCAAGTAGGTGTGCCGATATTCGTTGTGCCGATCTTTTTCAATTCGTCACTTGTCCAGGTGCTCATTTGTTCAATCTCTGTGCCTCGAAGCTCTAGTGCTTCTGCCGCTTTTCGAAGACATCTTTCACAACAGGCAAAGCGGAAAAAGCGCAGGGCCAGCCCGCGTAGAAGGCGATGTGTGTCAGCACCTCGGACGCCTGCGGCTGTGTGAGGCCGTTGTCCATCGCCCGACCGAGATGATAGGTGATCTGCGCAACCTGGCCTGCGGCTATCAACGCACTCACGGTAACCAAGCTGCGGTCGCGCGGAGCGAGTGCCGGGCGAAGCCAAAGATCGCGGAACAGCAGGTCTGTCGTGTTCTCGACGAGCCCTGGCGCTGTGGCTCCGAAGTTGGCGTCTGACCTGCGTTGCCCGCTGCTTCTCTGCTTCTTCATTCAGCGGCAGCGGCTTGTCCTTCGCAGGTGGAAGCTGATCGATCCCGATTCCACGCTGATGAAAGATATCCTTCGCGACGGCGACCGCTGACATCGCGTTTGCCCAGCCGGAGTAGAAGGCAAGGTGCGTGATGATCTCAGACAGTTCACCCGGCTTCACACCGTTGTCGAGGGCCAAAGCGAAATGGAAGGGCATCTCGATTGTCTGTATGCGGGCGATCAATGCTGCCACTGTGACGACGCTGCGATCGCGCGGCGAAAGCTCGGGACGCTTCCACAGACCGTCAAGCAGCGGACCCTTCGTATACTGCTCCAGCGCCGGCGAGACCGCTCGTACATCGTCATAAGTCAGCACCGAAGGCAGTACCTGGGCATTGTTTGTATCTGTCATTGTTTTCTCCTGTGTGATTGCTGGAGCCGCTCCGGACAAACCAGAAGCTATGAGGGCGGCAGTCGTCTTTATCGCATCACGTCGCGAGGACTCATTGGTTCTCCAGAATTTTTCAAGTTGTTCCGCGCGCATAGATCGCCGATACCTTTTGGTTAGGGTTGAAGGAGGGCTTTGATTGCGCTTCTGTCGTCCATGGCGCGGTACGCTTCTGCGACGTTTTCCAAAGGGAGAGTAAGGTCGAAAACTTTTCCAGGATGAATCTTCCCGGCCCACACCAGATCATGAGATGCGGGAGAAAGCGACGAACGGGAGCAGGACCGCCGTGAAGATGAACATGTGAGAAGAACAGCTGTTCGCCATCGAGTTCCACGCCATGTGGAACACCGACGTAGCTGACATAGCCACCTGGACGGGTCGAGCGAATTGCCTGCATCATTGACTCCTGCGTCCCGACGCATTCGAGCACGGCATCAGCGCCGATGGCTTTAGTGATGTCCCGGATGCGTGCTACACCTTCATCCCCGCGTTCGGCGACGATATCAGTCGCACCGAACTCCCGAGCGAGCTTCTGTCGCTTCTCATGACGGCTCATCGCGATGATTCTCTCGGCCCCCATCTGCTTTGCGGAGAGGACTGCTAAAAGGCCCACGGCTCCGTCGCCAACAACGACAACTGTCGCGCCGGGACTTACTTTCGCCGCGTCCGCAGCGAACCAACCCGTACCAAGAACGTCTGACGCTGCTAGTAGATGAGGGATCATCTCCTTCGGAGGCGTTCCCGGTGCGGGCACGAGCGTCCCGTCCGCAAGTGGGACGCGCAACACAGGCGCCTGCGCACGGGTGATAAATTCCTTCTGCTGACATGAGGTCTGATAGCCGAAACAGCAGTGAGGGCAGGTGTTGTCTGAGGCGAAGAAGGAGCCGACGACAAACTGGCCTATTTTGACAGACGTGACGGCGCTGCCTACTTCTTCCACAATGCCGCAGTACTCGTGCCCCATTGGCGTCGGTCCCGTCAGCGGATTGATGCCGCGATAACTCCAGAGATCGGAGCCACAGACGCAAGTGGCGGAGATGCGGATGATGGCGTCGGTTGGCTGAACGATTTTAGGTTCCGGGACGTCTTCGAAGCGGATGTCCTCTTTTCCATACAGTACAGTTCCACGCATATTAAACCTCCTCGTTACCGCATCACGAAGCCGCCGTCGACTGAGATCGACTGGCCCGTGATGTAGCTCGCGGCCGAACTGCACAGATACAGGACTGCATCAGCGATCTCCTCAGGCCGACCCACACGTCCCATTGGGATCATCTTCTCCATGCCTTTCAGTGCGTCACCTTGACCGCTTGCCACCATCTGGTCAGCCATCGGCGTCCAGATCAGGCCAGGGCACACGGCATTAACCCGAATGCCACGGGTCCCGTATTCGAGCGCCGCGCTCTTGGTGAATCCGATGACCCCGTGTTTCGCAGCATGATAGATGCCACGCTCTGCACCGCCAACGAGTCCTCCCAGTGAAGAGCAATTTACGATAGCGCCACTCCCTTGTTTGCGCATCTGCTGCAGTTCGAATTTCATCGAGCTCCAGACACCGCGCAGATTGATGCCCATCACCCGGTCATAGTCTTCGCGGGTCGTATCCGCAGTTTCGGCGAGGACATTCTGAACGCCGGCATTGTTGTAGGCGGCATCCAGTTGTCCAAAGGCGGCGACAGTCTGTTTCACCATTGCTTCCACCTGCGCATCATCGGATACATCGCATCGGATCGCCAGTGTCTTATGTCCTTTGCCGGCGATTTCTTTGGCCGCGGATTGCACTTCCTTTTCGTTCCAGTCAGCCAAGACCACGCGCGCACCGGCTTCAGCAAAAGCCTTTGCTGTAGCGAGTCCCAGTCCGGATGCGGCTCCTGTCACGAGTGCAACTTTGTTCTCGAACGAGATGTTCATGTGATTTTCTTTCTCCTACTTGTTGTCCTATTTGCTGAGTCGGTACTGCTCATTGGTGACGTGTTCGAGCCAGTTCACGGCGACGCCGTTGAGAGTCTCCTGAACAGCGATGTGAGTCATCGCGGTGGTCGGCGTGGCTCCGTGCCAGTGCTTGACTCCGGGCGGAATCCAAACGACATCTCCCTTGCGTATGACCTGGACGGGTCCGCCCCACTGCTGTAACCATCCCTCGCCGTCCGTCACAATCAGGATTTGACCGAGTGGGTGTGTGTGCCAAGCCGACCGCGCGCCCGGCTGAAAGGTGACTGCTCCACCGCTGGTGCGGCTTGGATCAGTCGGATCGAAAAGTGACTGCACACGAACGGAACCAGTAAATCGTTCAGGGGAGCCGGTAATCACCTTTTGCTCTGCGCTCGGCGTGATCGTGATTTGCGGAGTGCCTGTCTGGGCAACAGCTACGCCAGCTATTGCACTGGTAAGCAGCAAGATTGCTGAAGCGGCAAGCCAGTTCCTCATGTTCAAGCCTTTCTCCTCCACCTCAAGGTTATTGAGCTTAGGGGCGCCGAGGCTTTCCCGATCCTGCCGATTGTTTGCACGATCCTGTCTGCTCGTTGGATTTCGTACAAGTACCTGCCTGTGCCGAGGTACGCTGTGTTTTGGAGACGAAGGATGCCGAAGCCCAAGAAAGATGCGGGATTGTCCGATCTGTCCGTAATCGAAATGAGGGGCTCTCTTGCCCAGCGAATCAAGCAGCTGGCGGAGAAGCCTGGAGAGCATCCGACGCCGATTCCAGGACTCTTCCTCTATCACCGGACGAGTCCAACCGCTTGCTTCCGCGCATCTTATGAACCGGGTCTGAGCATCTTTGTCCAGGGACGCAAGCGCATTCTGCTCGGCGGAACGGAGTATCTGTGTGACGGTTCCTCGTTCCTGCTTTCCTCAATCGATGTGCCCGCGCAGAGCCAGATCATCGAAGCTTCTGAGGAGACGCCGCTGCTATGCATTTTCTTGCGCCTCGACATGCCGACGGTTCGCGAGGTCCTAAGCCGGGATGACATTCCAGAGGGGCCGCCCTCTGCGCATCGTCAAGGCCTCGCCGTTGGCGAGACGACCGTGGGATTGCTTAGAGCCGCGATGCGTATGCTTGAGCTTCTCGATACACCGGAGGACATTTCATTTCTCGGTCCCTTGGCTCACCGCGAGATCCTGTATCGGATCCTTCAGACACCGCAGGCGGGCAGACTACGCGCTATCGCAACCAGCGGGGATTTGGTGCAACGAACAGCGCGAGCCATCTCCTGGCTGAGAGAGAACTATGCGAAGCCTCTGCACATGGAAGCACTCGCTTCTACAGTAAGGATGGGTGTTTCAACACTTCACCATCAATTCCGGGCTCTTACAGGGATGAGTCCACTGCAGTATCAAAAGCAATTGCGGCTACAAACCGCGCGTGAGCGGATGCTGATGGACGGACTGGATGCTACGACCGCTGCGTACGAAGTCGGTTACGGGAACCTGAGCCAGTTCAGCCGGGAGTACAGCAGATTTTTCGGGCTGCCCCCAATCCGCGATGTTAAAACATCGAAGCAGGGCACACGCAGCGTAGCTGAAGCTGCTACACGCGGCCGAGCCGCCTTCATTGAGTTACGTATGAAAACCAAACGAGCACTCGTCCTTGGAATGTCGGTGATCGCTTCCTGTCTTTTCCTTGGAGTCCGGCGTGGACTTTCGCAGCCGTCGGACGACCGAATGGTGAGAATTGCAGAGCTGGAAATCTATCCTGATCAGCTAGACGCGTACAAGGCAGCCCTGAAGGAAGAGATCTCGGAGTCCATCAGGAAGGAGCCCGGCGTGCTGACCTTGTATGCGGTCTCGCTGAAAGGCCATCCAGAACAGATTCGACTTTTCGAGACTTACCGCAAGTGCCGCTTCCTATCAAGCGCATCTGCAGTCTCCGCACTTCAAGAAGTACAAGGAGCGGACGCAGCAAATGGTCAAGTCACTCACACTTGTCGAGACTGATCCCATCCTGCTCGGCTCGAAGTAAAACTGAACACTACGCGCCATAAGGGCGGCTTCTCCCAGCCATGCCATATTGTGTCCAAACCTCACCATCTCAGCTAATTCGGCATTTTGCGAGAGGCATAGGCAGCGCGTGATCTCCGCACTTGTTCACGGCGGGAGTAAGTTAGCGCGCGGCGCGGTTGCCGAGATTCGTGCAGCCATGCCCCGATAAATGAGATCCAAGTCATCCCGGGTGAAGCTCAGGTATTTATAGTCCATGAGATCGAGGTCTCCCCGGGACCATTTCGCCTTCATAATGCCCTTGTCGGAGTGTCGCTCTATGTTCTGGAGCAGGTGTGTGATCTCATGTGCCATGACGTGAGCCAGTAACCTGTGCGCGGCGCCGCGATGGGCCATGTTTGCGACCCGGTCGAAGAAGACGATGACGCGACTTTCCCCGTCGAGTTGAGCATATGCCAATGCTCCGGGGTGAGTGAATGCGGGCGTTCCCGAAGCCACGATCACGACGATCTGCAAATCGTCGGAGGGACCGGCAGTGCAGGCCCGGCCGTACTTTTGAGACTCCACATTCTGCCAGCTCACATTCACATCAGCGCTGGCCAACATCCGGCCTGTCAGCGGCTACGCATGGAGCACGTCGAGGTTTGGATCCCACACCTCGATTTGGGTGCATATTCGAATATTCCAACGGCGAGGGTGCTCGAACGGCGTAATCTTGGCCCTCGCAAGGGCGGCCACAAGCATGAGTACCTCTGCCTTTGTCATCAACGTCTGGTCGGCAGTATCGGTTTTTCGGTTGGGTACTTCGATGCAGAACTTCGGACGTGTAAGCGAATTTCGAGTGATTTCTAGGTGATTTGGCGGTTATGGGAGGAAAAGCTGGCGCTTTCGATGTAGACTGGAACCGAAAAAAGGCGATCTAGTAGGAGCTAGGTGTGACCCAGCGACGAGCTTTGCGCTTCGGACCATTCGAGCTGAACGTGCGGGCGGGCGAGCTCCGTGAAAACGGAACCACGCTTCGGCTTCAGGAACAGTCGTTTCAGATTTTGCTCATGCTGCTGGAGCGTCCCGGCGAAGTAGTGTTGCGGCACGAGATCCGCGAGAAGTTATGGCCCGATAACACCGTCGTGGAGTTTGACCACAGCATTAATGCGGCGGTTAAGCGGCTGCACAGTGCGCTAGGAGAATCGGCGGAAGCGCCCACCTATATCGAGACGCTTGCCAAGCGGGGCTATCGATTCCTGGGCACGGTCGAGCGGTTGGGCGATCCGGAGGTACAGGAAGAACCGACAACCCGAGCGCGAAACACGTTCGAATCCCGGACGGGGTGGATCGCGGCGGGAGTGGCTCTATTTGTTGCAGCCGGTCTTTTCCTTTGGCGTAGCTGGGTGAAGCCGGCTCAACTCCAAGAGCTGCGGTTCTCCGTTTTGCCGCCTGAAAACACGCTCTTTGGAGCTCTTCCGTCTCCTGCTGTATCGCCCGACGGAAGCCGATTCGTCTTCGCGGCCTAAAGGACAGGCTCGGAGCGGTGGACTCTTTGGATGAGATCGCTGGATGCGGTAGCTCCAGTGCCGCTTGCAGGTACGGACGGGGAAGGATCGGCCATGCCCTTCTGGTCGCCCGATGGGCGGTCGATTGCCTTCTTTGCAGACAACAAGCTTAAGAGAATCGACGTAGGCGGACCTGCAAGCCCCGGCCGCGTAATCACATTGTGTTCTGCCAAACAGGGTCTGGGGGGCGACTGGAGCCGCGATGGAGTGATTCTATTTGCGACACAAGAGGGAATTTACCGGGTTGGGGATAAAGGTGGGTCGCCGGTACCGGTGACCAAGACCGAAGCAGGGACGCCACTATTTCCCTGGTTTTTGCCAGACGGAAATCACTTTCTGTTTGTCACCGCTAGAACTCGGTCGGACCGCGTTCTCGTCCAAGCCGGTTCCCTCGATTCGAAAGCAAGCAAGGTCCTCTTCGAAGCCGATTCGAATGCCATGTTCTCTGGGGGACGGCTGTTGTATGTGCGCGAGGGCACTCTTTTTGCACAGCCTTTCAGTGCTAGAAAGCTAATGATTACTGGAGCCGCCATCCCGCTGGTTGACCAGATTGAACCATTCGGCCGCTGGGGAAATTTCTCGGCAGCCGAAAACGGCCCACTGGTTTATTTCTCGACTGGCGGGGTGCCGCCGCTGGAACTCGTCTGGCTTGATCGCAGTGGCACCCGACTGTCAACCGTAGGCGGAGTTTGGCCGACGCATTTCCGCTATCCGCCAAACCTGTCGCCGGACGAAAGAACAGTTGCCCTTGCGGATCGAGAACTGAACAATAGCGACATCTGGCTATTTGGCACCGAAGAAGCCCAGCGTACCAGGGTGACACTCGATCCCGCGAAGGATGTTGCTCCAATCTGGTCTCCTGACGGCCAAGGGATCGCGTTTGCATCGGCTCGGAAAGGACGTTTCGATCTCTACCGGCGTGCGTCATATGGGAGCCAACCAGAACAACTTCTGTATGCCGATGGATACGATAAGTACCCCACCAGTTGGTCTCCGGATGGCAAGTACCTGCTCTACGATCTCGTTGCCAACAACGACATGCAAGATGAGACTAGCTTGGAGTTGCACTCGAGTATCTGGGTGTTGCCGTTGAGCGTTGAGGCGATCGGCGACCGATTGAAGCCATTTCCTTTGCAAACAACGACAGACGGAGACAGCCATGGGCAATTCTCGCCTGACGGAAGGTGGGTGGCATATGAATCGAAAGAGTCGGGGCGAAGTGAAATTTACGTTGTTCCGTTCAGGACGGAGACCGCTTCCCCGGGCTGGAGACGGCAAGTATCGACTACCGGAGGGGCGTCGGTGCGGTGGCGCAGAGACGGGCGTGAAATTTTCTACCAATCCGGCAGACGACTTTTAAGTGCTGCGATAAACACGAAAGGCGACAATGTGCGGCTTGGTGAAGAGCAGCAGATTATCGGTCCGTTCTCGATTTTGGCTTATGACGTTTCGTCCGACGGGCTACGTTTTCTGGTGCAGATCCGGACGGATCGCCTTGCGTCGCAACCTTTGACTGTGCTTCAGAATTGGGCGGCCGGTCTGGGCCGGCAATAGTGCTGAGGGTGTCTAGCCCAAGTCATTAACCAACTCACAACGAATGACTCTGGCGAGATCGGCAAGCGAGTCGCCGGACAGGTCCGACGAGACTGTGCTTAGCCCATTACCAGCCCTTCGATATCGTGCTTCTGGGTTATCGGTTCGAGCTTGTCGACCACTCGGCACACCAGCCGCTGGCGAAGCCATTCCGGAAGACCATCGTAAAACTCCTTCGTCACCGTCATGTCATGTAGCTCCGCGTGGCCGGCACCTGGGGCGTCTACTCCAAGCACAAGCACGGGACGAGCGATGGGTGAAGCATGCGTTGTCCCGCGGTGTACGGTCAGCGCCGAGCGGCACGATATGTCTCCCATCTGCGGATACTTGCGTACTCCGAGTTGTTCGAAACGCGGCCAGAGCGACTGGTCCGGAAACATTTCCGCGTTCCAGGAACGCCCATCATCCCATTGCGTGCCAGACGCAATTTCAAACGGTCCCATGTCTGGCGTCACGTCCACGCCCGTAATGTTGAAGGCGAGCGACGTGATCCGGTGATCTTCCCACGCCTCCTTCGTCGAAGGAAAGTCGCGGTGCCATGGCTGAACCTTTGCACCTTGGAAAGGCGTGTCGAAGCCAATCTCGACAATCTGGTATTCGGGGCCCAACGCAGCCTCAGACATTGCGACCACCCATGGATGCGTCACCAGGTCCACAAAGCCGCTTATCGCTTGCGGATGAAGCTCGACGTACCATCGACGAGGACCACGGCCGACCGCGCCACCCGGCCTTCGGATCGCTTCCCAGAAAGCCGTCATCATATCTTCCCTGAGTTGGTCAACCCATTCCCGTGAGAACGCGGATTTCTTTCCGACAATCCCGTCTCGCTGCAGTGTGCGTACGTCCTCGCTTACATCCTCGGCTTGGACAGAAGGTCCAGGATTCATGCGCGTTGCGCCTCCTCCATCAGTGTAGAAGCGGAGCGGCGGCTGTGTCTTATTTCGCTACTTCCTGGTGCGGCTGCTCGCAAGTTTGGCTCATGTATAATCACTGGCACCCTTTCCACCGGAGGAAACTGCATGCGAATGTTAATGCGCGTATCACTTCCCGTCGAGGCGGCCAATGCCGCCGCCAAGGCAGGAACGCTGGGTTCAACGATCGAGCGGATTCTAAACGATCTCAAACCAGAAGCAGCCTACTTTTACGCTGACGATTATGGGCAGCGTTCGGGCTCGATCATATTCGATATGAAAGATTCATCCGAGATTCCGTCGTTTTCCGAGCCTTGGTTTTTAGCTTTCAACGCCAAAGTCTGGTTCAGGCCGATCATGAATCCACAAGACCTGGCGAAGGCCGGGCCGGCAATCGCCAAAGCGGCCGATCAGTACGGGAAGTAAGTTCCCCCGTTGTCAACGGACGCAGAAGTTCGATTATCGAGCGACTTACTCGCCGCCCTATTCGCTGCCTTCACATCCCATCAAGAGTTGGCCTTTGAACCGGCGTTCCTTCACGCCGGGGTGCCTCGTCGCCCAGCCGATTGCGCCTAGGCCCATTCCTGCTTAAACAGGATCTTCTGAGACAAGATCGACAGAGGTGACCAGCTCATTCTCAGGCATCGAAAGGGATTCGGGAGGACGCACTCTGAGCGAGATGCATCGCCAGTCTTCTGGCAGCGGTGCAATGTTCTCTTCGGCCCAAGCCAGCAACACGCTGAAAGACAACGTGATCAGAAGTGCTTCATCACCGGGTTTAAGGGCCACAGACGCATCTGATTGCGATAACGTGAACCCGAAGCCCGCCTGCACCGCCGCGATCATCTCTGTCGTCCGGATGGTCGATACTGGATTCCCTTTTCGCAGCCACTGCTTAGCCTGTTCGTACTCCAATGGAGCTACCCCGTACACTGCTACCGCCCGCGGTAAATGCTCCATGATGAAACGACTCATTTCAGAATTATACGGACCATGGTATCGATTTGGCGACAGACTCAGGCCGATTTATCACCCATCTGATTCTGCGCTCTTCGGCTCTTACTTGAACTGTTTCAGATGTGAGAAGGAGTTCGTCCGGTACAGTTCCGGCTTATGGCCCCCGAATAGCTCTTTGTAGTGGGGGCGGGTTTTATCGACCCGCAACGGTTCTGCGCTGTGAGCGAGCCCTTGACCGGGGGAGTCGTGCTGGGAACCTGATATGGGTCGACTGTTGCAGAAGGTGATTGAAGCCGAGGACGACGTACTTCGGTCCGAGGACGGCGCTCAATGCCGGGGCGATTGCCGAAGAGCCAGCGTATGTTTCCATGTGTACTGACAACGAGCACCCCGCCGGGCTGGACCGCCGCGTCGAGTTCCCCCTATCTTCACGCCGCTCAACTCGAGCTTCTCCGGGTCATAGGCGATGGTGGATTTGTTCTTGAAGTTAAAATCGTTGCCGTAGTAGTTTCGCATCGAGGTGTGGATGACGCCTCTTTCCCGCTCATCGTCGGAGGTTGACGTGAGTAGTACGGCGGGTGCTTTCACGTAGGTATTCTCTCGTCTGAGGAATCCGTTGAACTTGCTGTCCCAATCCATCTCCATTCTCTGGACTACCTTTGGTTGGACGAGCTTCGTGGTTGCAGCGTTATACAGGTGGCGCGCGCAACCGGGCCGGGGCCGCTGATGAGTGACCATTACTTGGTCTGTATGCCGGCGGCGCCGCAGGCTTAACTGCGCGGCAACGGGAGGGTGGGGCCGGTAGACGGGCGGCGGGAGAGATCCTTAAGATCTCGATTAGGAGGGCGCCAGGATCAGCACCATGCGATGGCAATCCGGTTCCGGCATAGCCACATTGAAGCTCGAGGAGATTTGCTTGCTTCTGCCTTACGCATGATAATCTGGTCTCCCCATAATGTGGAGCCTCATAGGCCGACCCCGGCGAGCGTTCGGGAGCCAGGGAATGGTTCGAGAGAACTTGTTTCAGTCGTGCCCGGCGCAGTTGCGCGGCTTGCATCGAGTTTCGGACATTGCGATATTCGCGAGTGCTCCCGGCCCTGCTTGGATTCACGAGGTCCGTGTCGGGATCTAATAGCATATGAAAACCAAAACGCGTAAGTCTCCGGAGGCTTGGTCTGTCGCGTTCGCTCCTCCGCTTGCAGGTGATCATCCCTTAAAAATCGTGCAGTTCCAAGCCTGGCGCGTAAAGGAACCGGTTTCCAATCGCCGCTACACCGTGGTGCGCCTTCGGTCGGAGGGAGGAACACTGGGTTATGGCGAGGGCGGTTCCGCGCTTGCCGCGGAAATCATCGCGGCGCGGTCTCTCACCATGGGCCGCCGAGCGACTGAATCCGAATTTATTCGCTCGGCGCTAATGCGCACACCGTCACTCGAAGCGGCGGTCAACAACGCAATGCTCGACCTGGTGAGCCGGGCGAAAAACCTGCCTACCTATCAATACCTGGGCGGCCCCGTCCGATTTAAAGCGCGTCTGCTCGGCCATCTCGAGGGGTCGACAGTCGCGGAATCCGCGCCATCTCTGGAGCGCGCCAAACGTCAGGGCATGCAGGCCTTTACTACTGCGGCTCCGCTGCGGGACTCGATGATTCCTCTTCAAGCCTACGTTGACCTTGTGAGAAAGCACTTGGCGGACATGCAGGCACTGGCCGGCCCTTCAGCCGAATGGGTGCTCGACGGCTCCGGAGCGATGACGCCGGGAGATGCCGCAACCGTAGCAGTTGCTCTCGAGCGCTCCCACCCGATCTGGTTCGATGAGCCCACTAGCGTTATCACTCAGGATGCGCTGGCGAAGATCGTGGACGAATCCGTAATGCCCATCGGACTCGGCCGGAACATCACCGATATCTCCGGTTTCCAGAGTCTGCTCGCCAGCGGCTCGGTGAACATTGTGCGCCCGAACCTCGCGCTGAATAGTGTCGCGAAAATCAGACGTATAGCCGCTCTCGCCGAAACTCATTATGTCGGGATTGCGCCGTTCCACAATGGCGGGCCGATCGGTACGATGGCCGGAATTCATCTGAATGCCTCTTTGATTCACGCTTACGCGCAACAGGTTCCTGTGCCTGCGTCCGATCGGGACGCATCCATGCGCGCGGAGATCACCTCAGGGCTCAAAGAAACGCGGAGCTCAAGGTTTCTTCGCCTTGTGAATCGTCCCGGCCTGGGATTCGAAGTGAACGAGAGCGCGTTGGACGCCGCAAGCGAGGAGCGTATATGAAGCGACGGGAACTCCTGACGCCCTGACCGCAGCGGGAGCTTTGACTGCATCTCCTGGGCGGCGGCGCGCAAATTCATCTCCGTTACAGGATTGCGGCTGCGCGCTCCAGGTTGTGACCGCGAAGAACAAACCGCCTGGCGCCGCGGCATTTCGCGATGTCACATCGAAGTTGCGCATCACTAACATGCGCGTCTTCGGGGTCACGCTCGACGAGCGGATCGCGCAGGCCGACCGGCCCTATGTGTTCGTCAAAATTGAAACCAATGAAGGCGTGACCGGCTGGGGTGAGGCCACGCTCGAAGGTAAGGCCAGCGCGGCGATGGCATGCGTGATGGACCTGAAAGATCTGATCATTGGAAGCGATCCCATGCAGGTGGAGCATCTTTATCAGTTGATGTACATCGGCAGCTTTTACCGCGGTGGTCCGGTGCTGGGATCGGCGATTTCAGGAATCGATCAGGCGCTATGGGACATACGCGGCAAGGTGATGAACATGCCGGTTTATGAGATGCTGGGCGGCCCGGTCGATCCGCGCGGCGTACGCGGTTATTATCACGCGGACGCCTGGACGCTCGCAGAGGCGCGGGAGCTTCGCGACAAAACGAAGGCGGCTGGCGTGACCGCGCTGAAGTTCCAACTACCCGATTTACTCGAATGCGGTCGAAACCAACGCCAAAATCAAACGCGCGGTCGCGCACATGGAGATGTTGCGCGAAGGCCTGGGGCCTGATCTGGATTTCGCAGTCGATTTCCACGCGCGGCCGAGTCCAACAGTTGCAGCGATCATCCTCCGTGAAATTGAGCCGTTGCATCTGTTGTTCGCCGAAGAGATCTGCCCTCCGGAAAACGTTCGGGCGATGGCCCGCGCCGTCCGCCACTCCACAACGCCGATCGCTACGGGCGAACGGCTGATCGCGTCTTACGGGTACGCAGAACTGATCGACATGGGCGTGATCGATATTCTGCAGCCCGATATTGCGCACGTTGGCGGCGTAACAGCGTTGTGGAAGGTTTCGGCAACGGCCGAAGCCTCTGGCATTCGCATGGCGCCGCATGCCTGCGAAGGACCGATCGGCGGCATTGCCAGTCTCCATGTCGACGCGGCGGGTCCCAACTTCCTGGCCCAGGAAATCTGCGGTTTCGTTCAGGCGGATGAGAAGAATCGCGTCTGGGAGGACCTGATGGGATTTCCCGCGATGCGCATGGTGGAGGGGCGCTACCCGCTGCCCACCAGGCCCGGCCTGGGCGTCGATATCAGTGAAGCGGCGCTGAAGCGGTACCCGTTCCAGGGCACGCGCCCGTTCGTGACGGCATTTCACGAGGACGGTGCCGTGGCTTCGCTGTGATGGGAGTCGAGCAACGGCCCGCTGTCGCCGATTCATGCGCGCCCGCCGCATTTAACTGGAGAGCTTTTCGCCTGAAAGCGGTGGGCTCAACAGCTTGCGTAAACTAAGCCGCGTTGTTCTGCAGCTTATTGTTGTGCACCACGATCTGAAGATTACCGTCCATCCAGGTTTCCTGCGCAACGCCTGCGCCGCCGTTTCCTTCGGCTAGACTTTCGGTGATTGTGACGGCCTGTGATTCCGCAACGCGGACTCCATTCATCGCATTGCGCGCCAACTCGCAATCGCGAACCGCAACGTCTCGACAGAAGGTCAAGGCGATACCATGGCCACAAAGAGAATCGGTCAATCGGCTTCCCGTCACTTCACAGTTGGAGACATGGGTGAGCTTAAGGTTATGGTGCTGCCCGGCTCCGGGAGCGACAGCGCCTCCACTGCCGGAAAAATCGCACCCGATAATGTGAACTCCGTCGGCGCCGAAGATCTCGACAGCGCTTTCCGTACAGTTCTTCACTGTGAGGTGGTCCAGAGTTAAACTTTTCAGCTTGGAGTTCACATCGGTGACGAGCGATATGCCGCCTCGTGAAGGCGCTAACTGTGAATGGCGTGGACGGGCATCTTGATTCGGGTCTCGCGAAGCGTGCGGTTCAATTCCGCCCTCAATCAGAAAATTGCGCAGCACGACATCGTGCAAATCGGGATCGGCATTGGTAATGGCCGGGCCCTGCGCTGGTGGCGTGAGGAAAAGGATGCTATCCCGTCCCGAACCAACAAGTGTCACTCCACTCGTGATTCTCAAAGTTGCCGTTAAGGAATGAAGACCCGGCGCAAGCGTGACAACGCCGCCGGAAGCAGAAGCTCGATCGAGTGCTTCTTGAAGAGATTCACCGGGCGCGACACCCCTTCCATTTGTTGGGCTTGCCAGAGCGGCTCCTGCCTCCTTCGCAGTTACGCTCGGAACCGGAGTTGGCGATAAATTCTTTGAAGGAGTATTGACGCCTTCTCCCCGGTAAAGCGTGAGCACGCGGCGAGACTTGGGGCGAGAACTTAAGCAGGCCTTCTCCGTATACGGCATCTCAATGTGCTTTTCGTACCGGTAGTGTTGCAATGCGGCTTCGTACCAGTCTTCGAATCGCCCGCGCCCATTCTGGGAGATGCTCTCGTATGCAAATACATCCTCGCCGAGCATGAAGCGCGAGGTGTACTCGAAGCCAAGGGCCAGCCGGTTCTCCCCTTCGGAAAAGAGATCAATGCCTTGATTCCATGCGACCAGGGCAGTGAGCGAGAAATAACCGAGGCCGAGTTGCGTGTGGCCCTGATCGCGCCTGTTCTCTTCGCACTGGCCATTCGGATAAACATAACGGGTGATTCCGCTATTGCCGGTGCCGAACCGATAATGATGAAGAACTCGGTCCATTAGCTGGCGATCCTCACAAAACACAGAGATCGACAACAACGTAAACATAATGGCGGCATCCCAATTCCCGTTAGCCTCCGGAAAAAAGGGGTACAGCAACGGGACATATACCGTCAGCATCATGCGCTTGAATCGGCGAATGACGTCAGCCGGCGTGCCAGCGTAGGTGGCTCGCAGAATTTCGGCTGTGTTGCACAAGTTGCCGCCCGTCCATCCGGCAAGAAGCATTGCATCGTTCGCAGAGAAATCGGCAAGAGTCGTCGACCAGGCGTCCAGAATCTCCAAAGCTTTTTGGGCATGTGCTTCTTTGCGTGTCACATACCACTGCAGAGCGTGGCTGTTCGCGGCTTCCATGCTGGCGTTGAGTTCGACATCACCCTTCTTACCCGCTCCATATGAGCCGCGAACAATATGGGTGACAGGCTCCGGCTTGAAGTCAAGCGACGAATACTTCTCCGCAAGCAATTTATCCCAGGCAGATTTCCACGGATCTTCTCCGGCGAGGATCTTCGACTTCATGTAGTCCAGATCCGATGTCCTTTGCAAGATGCCAGGATGCACAAACTTGCCGTGAGACGTTGGAAGCTTCGACCCCTGTGCCCTGGCAGCGGCGTTAACGCTAAGGGCTGCGCTTGCACCCCAGAGGAAATTTCTTCTATTCATACCCGCACGTCACGAATTGCGCCAGACCCGATCGACTTTGGTTAACGAATCGAGGTAAACGCGTCCACCGCGCCTGAGATAGCTCGCACCGGAAACAAAGAATCGGGTCACCGCCGCCGGATCGTCTCCGTTTTGTTGAGGCCGGCTAAACGCTAACAGGTAAGCATCTGTTTCCCAACCTGCGATGGTGTTATTTGAATTGAGGTGCATGCGCCGTCCGTCGGCTTCAAGATTGAGGTAAACGTCCGTCAGGCCGTTCCCATTCGTAATGCGCACACCCAAACTGTTTTGGGCTTCGACAAGCTCAACCTCGGGGCTGGGTTGTCCTCCGGGCGTTTCGGGAATAACGGCCGTCAAGAACTTCTGAACGCGAGCTTTCTCGCGGGTCCTGAATGCCAAATAGGGAATTTTCTTGTCCGGTTGATGGTCGGCTCGACCTTCTTCATGCCGTATTTCCAATTCCTTCGGATAAAGAAATTGCACCGTCGCCCGTGCTACTCCATTACTGATTGACACGCCATTACCGATCTCCTGCGCATTGCCCTCGTAGTGAAGAAGCCAGTCGAAGGTGCCGGCATCATGCGACATCAAGTCGTCGAAGATGAGGATGACGCCTTCAGTCCATAGCCAGTGGCGGTAGTTGCGAGTCAGCAATGCCGCCATCGGGCCGGTCGCGTCAGCGTAAACGTATCTGACGCCGAGATCGTCGATCAGGCTATGAAGCTGACCCGGGAATTTGACGCCCCTCAAATGATCTTCGCGCGGCTCACCTTGGCCATTGAAGAGAACAACGTTGTGAGCTTCGCTTTGAACGTAGTAATCCGGTGTACGCCGGATTTCCATAGCTACAGGTTCCCGAATCGATCAGTAAGGGGACACCCGCGTGAAACAGAATGAACGACCCCGCATCAGCGTGAGCGTGATTCCAGGTAAATCCTGATTTCACCGCCAGCATAGTGGCGTCGTCGTTCCAGGAACTGCGCAACACAGACCACCCGATCTGCCCATACAGGACCGATAGCGGTAGATGTGGCGATGATGAGGTGGGAATCGTCTTCCGGGTCAAAAGCTCAAGCGGATCGAGAGCTTCCGATGCCGAACGAGCCTTAGAGAGGTACCAACCCGCGGCGGTACTCCCGAACCCGCACTCGTTAAGCAGACGGACAGTATCCGAGACCAGCAGATGAATAGAACTGTCGCCGAAGTTGACAGTCAACGGAGCTACTGAACTCGGATAAAACGTTTGGCAGAAAAACCCGCATGCCTTCGAGAGTGGAGGATATTCCGGCTGCTTTTCGTGCGGCAGAACATTAGCGTGCGCTAAGCGGTAGCGAAGGTACTCAAATAACGCATACCTGGCGTAATTTACGCTCTCGTAAAACGCGCCGGCTGCATCGAAGGTGATGCTCTTGTTTTGTAGAACATTCCCGCGGTAACCGAACCAGGCAGTCATGCTGCGGTCGACCTGATCGATCCAATCCGGTGCACGCTTGTCATCGCCTAGCAAAGAAAGAGCTGCTATCCCGGCACTCGAAACGCAGACCGCCCACCAGTTATGTCCCATCGAATCGAGTGCATGAATGCGAGTCTCTGGAGAAACCCAATCTTCGAAGCTCGGGAGAATTCCCTTGCGCACCAGAGCCTCTGCAATCGTTTGGCGGTCGGACGACGAAAGATAGTTGTACAGAGCGTCGTATCCGGCGCCCATGCCAACACAGAAGCGCGCAGTGTTGAGTTCGGAATGCCAGGGCACCTCGCGTTTGGTGAAACCCGGTCCGTGCCAGGCACGATAAGCAGAAAAGTGGAGCATGGCCTGGCGAAGCTTGGCCGCATACTGCTCCTTGTTTGTAACGTGAAATGCCAGTCCCAGCACAAAAGCCATGTTGGCGATTTGCTGTGACGGTCGTCCAAAACTGGCATCGTCTCCCGAACCGCGTTCTGCAACCGATTCTGGAATGAAATCCGTGGTGAGCAACTGATCCGCTTGCGTCAGTAGCTTGGACCATTTGGGGTCGGATTTCGCCGGTAACCGAAGACGAGCGATATCTCTGGCATTGTAAAAAAGCCGCGGCCGGGTAGGAATCCAGGAGCCCTGCGTAATACCTGTGGACAGGGCCACCCGCGCAGCGAGCGGGCCGAGGGTGAACTCACGCCGGTTCATTGAGCGGCTCGCCTAAAACAAAAGCTTCATCGCGATCTGATTCTGCCGAGGTGAGTTTACCTGGGTCGTGATAACGCCGAAAGAGGTGGAAGTCACGCTCGTATTGGGCGCTCCGAATTGAGGAGTGTTGGAAAGGTTAAATGACTCTGCCCGCACTTCGAGTTTCCATCGTTCCGTCAGCGCGAAATTCTTGAATAACGAGAAATCGATATTACGGAGCCCGGGAGCCCGAAGGTTCGGCAAGGTTCTTGATACGTTCCCAAAGGTGTACGTCGCCGGTTGGCTGAAAACCGATGTGTTGAAGTATTTTGTCAACCGGCTTTCAACACTTCCACTCAGTCCGGCGTTCTGCCCGTTGCTGTTTGGCCGCTCCCCTGGATTGAAGATATTCGCATTATTGGTTGCGGAGAGAGCCAGTGGAATGCCGGTTTGAGCAGTTACAATCCCGTTCACCTGCCAACCGCCAAGAACGGAATCTGTGACGCGGTTCCACTTACTCCCAAAGTGCTGGCCATGGCCGAACGGCAGATTGTAAACAAAACTACCGACAAAGCGTTTGGAAACATCAATGGTTGACAGCGACCAATCGGCTCGTCGATTGTATGCGTCTTGGGCGGTGCCGCTGCCGTTGAAATTGCTGTTATTCGAAGAAGAATCGTCCATCAACTTGCTGCCGGTAAACGACAGGAGCAAAGTGAGACCGTTACTGAATCGCTTATTCAACTTCAATTGCACTGAATGATACATGGAACTGGCGCCAGGAACGGTATAAAGGCTAACGCCCGTGAATTGAGGGTAGGGAGCCAGCAGGTATCTTTCCTGGATAGTTCGAGAGGCGAGTGGCGTGCTGCCGGTAATCAATCCGTAAAACGGGTTGTTAACCGTGGTAAGTAGCTTTGAGCCGAGCGCCAGGTCCGAATCGGGTAGTTGATTCAGGCTCTGGGTATACGTGAGGCTAACACCATGGCTGCCCGCGTACGCACCGCTCAGGAGCCAATTACCCGGCAATTGATAATCCATGCCGAAATTCCAGTTTTCGGAATACGGATTAGGCGAATACTGTGTAGTGGACGAGATGCCTTGCCCGACCGCTGTAAGCAAACCTAACGTATTTCCTGTGACCGGCACGAATGAGCTTCCTGGAAACGGATTCGAAAGGTAGTTATTGGGTGTTAAGCCGTCCAGCGTTCCATAATATGTGGAGTCCGTTCGATACCCAGTCGGGTTGATCGTCGCGGCAGCTTCTGTCGGCGAATCGCTATAAATGATTCCGTAGCCCCCGCGAAAGACCATGCTTTTCGTTGCCTGGTAAGCCAATCCGAACCGCGGCGAGAAATTTAGAAGTTCGGTAAAGGTCGCAGTCCTCGAATTCCCGTTGACTCCTACGTAGGCCAGTCCAGCCTTCAGAGGCAAGCCAGTCACCGCGGCCAAAGGGGATGGATCGGCGAAGTCCAAATAGGTCATGCGATCGTGCCGTTCGGTACGCGGGAAGAAAAGGTCATAGCGCAAACCGAGATTCAATGTCAGCTTGCTCGTGACTTTCCAGTCGTCCTGGAAGTAAGCGCCGAGGTACTGGCTGACGGTGTCGATGATCTTGAAATTATGCGTCACGGTGCCGCCGCCCGCGCCGGAACTTCCGCTTCCTAGTCCGAGAAGGAATGACGCAAAACCATCGCCAGATGTACTGGATGAGGATTGCGCGTTCGGCCCCTGGGTGAGTAGCGGATAAAACGTAAAGTCACCAGTGGATCGGCCGGTCTGGTTTGTATTGTTTGCATATGCTCTGACCTCTGCGCCGAAGTTCAGCGTGTGTTTTGAAAAGGTCTTGGTGTTATTCAGCGCATAAGTATCCACGAGCATGCCGAGTGACCCTTGGGATAATTGATTGCCGGCTCCAATGCTCAGATAGCCGGAAGGCTCGATCGACGGGAACGCCAAAGCATTCGCGGTATTTCGAAGATATGTAGGAAATCCTAATTGTGTAGGATCAAATCCATCCGAAGTGGTAGCGGTCGTGTAATAGAGGTGGCTGACACCGGCACGAAACTCCATCAGGTACGTCGGGCTGACCGTATACACATAATCGAAAGCACCGGCAATGGCATTCTGCGTATTGGTTGAGCCGTTCTGCGCTATCGCAATGCTGCTAGGGAAGTAAATCGCCGGAGCGCTCGTCGGATTACGTTTAGAAAAGCGAATCGACATCCGCTGCTTATCCGAGATGATCTGATCGACTTTGATGTCGCCTTGATCGATATCGTAGGGCGCTACCGAGGAACCGAACCAGTTGTTCACCTGAGTGCCGTTTGTCCCCGCCGTGTTCGGAGAGGGCCAGTACTTAAGGATATTGGCCGAAACAGGATCGAGCCGGCTTGCCGGGATTGTATTGTTGGGAAATGGTACCCGCGTATAGGTGGAGCCAACTTGCGTTGTTGAAACCGGATCGTAGATATTAATACGTGCTCCGGTCGACGTGGTGTCCTGCGAAAAATTCCCGCTTCGTTCTGCAGCCGTGGGGACCGTATTCGTTGCCGTCGAAGCCGATCTCTGCCGGAGCCCCTCGTAATCAGCGAAGAAGAACGTCTTGTTCCGGCCGTTATACAGCTTCGGGATGATGACAGGTCCGCCAACTGTCACTCCAAACTGGTTTCGTTTAAAACTTGCTAACGGGATGCCGTTCTGGTTAGAGAAGAAGTTATTCGAATCGAGTACCGAGTTCCGAAGGAACTCGTAAAGCGAGCCGTGAAAGTTGTTTGTTCCCGACTTGTAGATCAAGTTGATGATGCCGCCGCCACTGATTCCAAACTGGGCGGAATAACTGCTGGTTTGAACTTTAAACTCCTGGACCGCGTCCACGGAGGGGAAAATTGTTAGCACGTTAAAATCGTCGGTCGGAGGCGTCGAGGGTATTCCGTCAAGAAGCACGTCTGTACTGCCTTGCCGGCCCCCGTTAACGTTGATAGCTAGCCCGGTGAAGCTGGAGCCGATCGAACCGCTGACACCGGGCGCCAACAAAATCAAGCTGAAGGGATTCCTCTGGTTAAGCGGCAGATTAACGATATCTTTATCGCTGATGACCTGCCCCAGTTCCGCGGAGGTTGTGTCGAGAAGCGGTGCCTCGCCACTGACTTGCACCGTCTCATTCGTTGAACCGATCTGCAGGCTCAAATCGAGAGAAACGGTCTGATCGACATCTAGGTTGATGCCCGAGCGGTCGAGCTTTTTGAAGCCGTTCGCTTGAATTGAGAGATTGTATTGACCCGGTGGTAGGGTAGGCGCTACGAAATGGCCGCCCTGGTCAGTGACCTGCTTCGCGGTCGCCTGCGTGCCCGCATTGATCACTTGAACCGTGGCGCCGGGGACAACCGCTCCGGTGGGGTCTTTGACTGTGCCCGCAATCGACCCGGTGATTCTTTGCGCAACGCCCATATGGGCGGAAATTAGTAAGAAAGAACAGAATACTGCCGATCGACTAGATAACGTCACAAACCCTCACGGTAGAGATCCCTTATGCCGCCAATATAGAACCCCAAGGCGGCTCGCACCAAGGAATTCACTGAGAATTTTCGGAGAAACATGCCTGCAAGCAAGACACCGCGGGGCTATTCGACACGCGAAGCAACTATCTGAAAACCGGGAGAAGTGCTGGTGAGAAGGTCGGTCTTGAGAAGGATCTCAAAATACGGGACTCGAGAGAAAGAGCGTAGATGAAGAGTCGAATAAAGGACTCTTAGCCAGTTCGGTTCTGTAAGGAATCGCCCACCGGCATCAAGCGAAGAGAGGTCCGTCCCAATGATCAGCAGAGCATCGCCGTGCCGGTCCGGTCGTGGCCGTAGACTCACCAGGCAATAACCTGATTTCTGAAAGACCACTGGATAAGCTTCGCTTTCGCCCTGCCGCGGATGACGGTTTGCGATTAGAGGTTCCTCGGCGCCTCGCGGCCAGACGTAATGAAAATTCATTTGGCCGTCGAACAACTCGAACCACGGGTTTCCATGGTTGTGTCCAATCAGAACCACGTTGCCGGAAACACCAGTAATCATCCGAAACTCGCGCGCGGGCAGAACCGTCACCGGCGTCCCATACCGCAGCGTCACAGAGGACAAGTCGTTCACCACGCGAGTGTCTTGAACCCCGGTGTAGTAGTTGCCGAGAATCGTCTTCGCAACTTCTCTGCTCCTTGGATCCGCAAACAGATCAATGACCGAAGCTGGGTAGTTGGGATCCCGGTATTCGTGAAGAGTAATCAACCTTCCCAAAAGGCGAGACACCATCATCAAATTGGCATCGGAAATGACAACGGGTAGGTAATGGGCATCCCCCAGAAACGGGCGCCAGAGAGTGTCCCACGGAGCGCCGCTTCCGAGAGCAGAATTTCTGGTGAACTGGCCGCCAATCAGAGCCCAAAGTGACGCGCCCAGGCAGAACGATACCACGGCAAAACCAGCATAAAGACCTCTGCTGGTTTGCGATCGAGGTGGCGGCAAAAACGTTTGCACGGCTGCCGGAGCAAACGCAACGTGATTTGCTTCTCGGGGGCGGAATACCGGGAGGTACGAGCCGGGCGGAATCTCAATTATGATCTGCTCAGCGGAACCTTCCGAACTGAAGTATTCCTTTAGCTTCTTTCTCAGTTGCGAAACCTGGACCCGGGCAATCGTGTCAGTAGTCGTGTCATAACCAGCCTCACGACCAAACACCGTTTCCCCGATCCGCTGCTCAGGAAGGGGCTCGTCCTTATGATTGAGTCCGAAATGGCAGAGAAACGTCAGCAGTTCGCGAGATCTAACCGATTTCTCCAGCAACTTGCTTCCGGAAACCCGACGGAGAACCGCTAGACAGTCTTCTTCGGAAAATCCAGACGCCTTCGTCGGCTTTGGACGCACGGACGATGCCATACCGCGCCTTACTGTATCACAGAATTCTGTCTCCAATAGGCTTTGGTCCTTGGATCTCAACGCTTTACGATGGACGGCTATGACAAGGAGCCGCCGTTATCCGGAACGGGCTGTTGGTCTGGATCTCTTCTGCCGTTCCAAGACCGCCCGGCGAAGCGTGGAAGGACGGTGAGTATTCAGCAGTAGCGACCATTCGCTGAGTGGCGGATTGCCTGATTTGGCGCATGGAATGCAGCGAGTTCTGAGGAATCCGAGCTTGTTCAGCGGTTTCCAAAGGGCACAAACGAATGGTTAAGTCTGCTGAAGTCCGCCTTGCTGAATTCTTAAGGTCGAAGGCCACGCTGCTGCTCCTTTCGATGCTCGTTCCAGCACTCGCATTCTCTCGCAACCCTCAAGACGAATTGCAGTCCTTCGTGGGTCAGCCATTCATGCTGGCGCGAGTAGCGCGAGAAGGCAAGATAAAGCTCAAGAGATCGCTTCTCGGCAGGATATCGGGATCGTGCGATGTCGCTGCTTATGTCAAAGCAGCTAGCTGGAGGTCAGGGACGGCCGAACTTCGGCTGCAATATGTCGGTTATGCTGTCCTTGTTAATGGAAGAAGCCATGGCTGCTCGACGGGCGACGAGGGTGTCCTCGAAGTTACCGGATTCACGGCCGACGAGCCATCGGATTCTCTGGCAGCGGATATCCACAGAGTGCTTCAGACTCCGGAGCAGTTTCTTGCCGAACGAGGCATACCCTTCAACCTGATGCCGGCGCCGGACAGTGTAGAAGCTGTCAGACTGACGACTGCGATAAAGCCGCCCGTGACGCTCCTGCGTGTAGATGGCTTCTACACTCCCGGAGCTCGCAATCATCGCGTCAGTGGATCGGTGGTTGTCAGCGTCGTCATAGGCGCTGACGGCCGAATACATCAAGCGAAGCTGGTACATGCTCTCCCCTACGGCCTCGACGAGAACGCACTGAAGGTCTTGCCTTTCTGGCGGTTTCAACCCGCGCTTCGGGGCGATAACCCCGTCGTGATCATGTCGATGATACAGATGAGCTTCCAGCTCCTTTGAACATTACGCACGGACAGATTTATTGGCGAAGACCTTATGACCGGTTATTCGTTACGTTGGCCTGGATGCGCTAGCACCGTATCAGTATCGTTCCGTTCAATATCGACGCGAACCCTGAGAGGGAGAGTTCCCCGGGCCATCCAAGTGCCTAGGGCTCTGGAAGGCGGCCGGAATGTCCATTGGCGCGTGACGGCCGCTGCTCAGGCGAGAGGGCTCACGAAAGGGAGTCCTCTCGCCGTGGAAGCTAGCGCAGCACTTGAAGCGGATCGGCAGTCTTGGTATTCCGCACTCTGCGCGGCACTTGCAGGTCCGGCATCGGCTCCGCCTGGAATAATCGTCGCGTCACTTTGGCGATGCGCCTCGCCCACAAATTTGCTCGTTGGCGGCGTGCGCTATCGGTGGCGATGCCTGTAGTCGCATACATATGGCGGTACAGCTTCGAGATGAAGACGAATGCCAGGCGAGCCCGCAGTGTTGGCGTACAGGCCGATCGTTTCCAGATTGCAGGCAGGCTATAGAAATTGTCCCAAACACCTTGGGTTCTGGTTCGCATGTCCTCCGAACTCATGGTCGGATGGGGCATAAACATTTTTGGCCTTTTGTCTGGCGGGATAAGCCAGTAACGCGTGATCGGAATCCCTTCTACTTGGGGTGGATCGTCGCCGAGGCTCTTTTCCCAGCGCTCAAAGTCGACCGTGCCGCAGAAAGGCGTGAGCATCACAAATTGGGCAAACGCTATGCCCGAGCGTTTCGCCAGCTCTTGTGTCGCTTGAAAAGTGTCGGCGCGATCGGTAGGTAGCCCGAAGATGAAGGATCCGAGTACATGGACTCCGTGTTCTTGAAACTGGCGGAGGCGCTGAACCAGGTTTTCGCCCGATAGATTGAAGTCCTTGAATACGGCTTTCAGTCCCTCCGCTGTGACCGCTTCCACCCCGACCAGCGCACCCATAATACGTGCTTTGCGCATTGCATCGAGAAATTCGGGGTCTTCGGCGGCCTCCATTGTAATTTGGGTAAAGAACACCATACCCTTAGGCAGTTCGGCCAAGCGTTCCATCAATTCAAATCGCTCCGCTCTAATGGCTTTCAAGCCTGCGACTTTTGCGGCATTGTTCTGCCGCTCCGCGAGTTTTATATCCGTGAGCGAGACTGGGTAAAAGTTGTCGTCAGCCAGTGCGATGAAGCGGAAACCACGGCGGCGGAGTTCCACAATCTCGTCGATGATAGGGTCGGAGGGCCTTTGCCGCGGACGCTGGCCGTCCGTGCGCCACACAGAGCAGAAGGAACAGTGCTTTGCGCATCCTCGGACGGTCTGCACCGAAGCCCACATATACTTAGTTGCATCGAGGAGGTCCCAGCGCGCCACCTTGAACTGCTCGGCTTCAACTCGGCCGCCTTCATAGAGACGTTGGGCCGCTCCGTTTCTGTAATCGCGAAGAGCTTGACCCCAGGCCAAATCTCCATCTCCCTTCACCACGCAATCGGCCCCGCCGCGCTCGAAGGCCTCCTCCGGGAACAGGGTCGAATGGATGCCCCCAAAAATGACGAACGCGCCTCGCTGCTTTGCAAGACGTCCGAGCGCATAACCTCGCAGTGCATTTCCAGTGTGGATACCGATGCCGACAATATCGCCCCCTTGAATCGAGCTCAAGTCAAGCGCTTCAACCGTCTCATCACATAAGACGGGATCCCCAAATTCTTCCGGCGTAGCGGCCGCTAAAACAAAAAGCCAACGTGGCGTAATAACGGCAGTGCCGAATGCCGTATCGCTTGGATTTATTAAATGAACCCGCAACCCTGATCCCCTTTTCCCCGAAGAAGTACGTTCTCACCATACGCTACATCGGTTTCGCGGCACCTGCTGCCGAGAGTTCAGGAGTGCTCCTTCAGGGCATTTAATGTGAATTAGCATATTAAACTTTCTCCTAGAGGAGAGTCGTCCCAGATGGTTCCTCCGAAACGGTCCAGTGTGCGCTTGCAAGTTGCAAGCCGATCCCACTGCAGGGCACTTTCAGACCGTGTAGACGTTGAAAGGGCTCAAAATATGCGGGGCGTACTGCGGTCAAAGCCTTCGCCATTGCCACCACTTCGATCCTGATTTGCGGATATTCCTCGCGCTGGTATTTGAAGGTATTGCCACTTAGATTCTGAAGAACCGTTGCGACGCTACAGGTTGCGACTAGAAGGAAGCCGCTGGTGGGTGTGGGGATGCGGCTATGGAGAAATAACGCTGATGGCCCGCTCAAAGGTGGACGGGTTTGGGCCGACAGCGGAGATGGGCTGCTGATAATAGCTGAGTTTTGTTGTGTATCGGTTGGCACAGTCACTAATACGGACCCGAGCGGTAAGAAGGGCGTGTAGACACACGACTGCGAATGCCGGGGCAGCAATTCTTCCCCCCTCGTGTTTCCGAGAGCCTTTGTCTGCACCCGCCGCTTCGCCTTTCTCGCCAGTCGCTTTAGCGCTCCACCTCAGGAACTCTGTGGCAGCGAGCGTCATGGATTTTTGTACGCTACCGTGTGAGTACTGCTTTCAACGAAAACTGACTTGCTGCCCACCCTAGGGAGAGCAGACGATGATTGGAGATGGCAACGCATGTGTGTAGCAGCCGAGATGGCGAAGCACTTGCACCGGCCCGCCGAAAAGGGGCTTTGGCGTAAACCACCCAACTCCGCAGATCCAGGCGCCGGAGATCATCATGCACACGACAGGCCGTAGAGGAGCGTGGTGGCTCGCAATCGTCTTACTCCCGATCGGGTTGGCCACCGCAAACGCTTCACCGGATCCGCAGGTGCTACGAGCGCGAGTCGACGTCATCGCTGGACAACTGACCCATTTCGCCACCCACGCCATCATCAGCAACCGCCCGCTCCAGGGGTTTGGAATTCCATCGGACCTTGTCGCGGAGCAGGCCAAGCTCTTTTCAGATCTGAAAGCCCTGGGTGACAGCCCAGACGAGCTTCATCTGCTCCTGCGCGCTCCCAACCCCAAGGTTCGGACCATAGTGCTCGGCGCTTTGTTCGTTCGCGAAGATCCGCAGGATTTGCCCTATCTTGCTTCACTGATCGGCGACAACGCCGCATCTTTCACGGATCTCCACGATTCCTTGAGCGCTTATGCCCTGAAGTTCCCCGATTTGCCTGATTCGAAGAGCTCACCCGCGCTGAGTCCTCCGGTCCTGCGCGAAGAAATAGAAGGACCGCAGACCGTTGGCCAGGTGACAAGGGCAATGATCCACTTCTATCTGGATGCCGTGTACCTGCATTCGAGCGGCGAAAAAACCAGGGAAGACGCTCCAGCCCCAGAGCTGTCCCAAATCTTCCAACACTATTGGGACCAGCGCAAAGACCGCGCCCACAGCGCCAGTTGGTTCTTGGTAAAGCTCAAGCGTTCAACGCGTAACTGCATACCCCTGAGTCCGCAATATAAGAGCGACGTCGATTCCGTCCTCGCGCAGATTAATGTTCTCCCGTCGCCGGACCGCGAGTGGGTGCTCCTTTATGCAGTCTTCGGCGAGGTCTTTGGGCAGGAGGAGGGTGTAATCTCCGAGGCTGCCCTCTTGCACGCGGCAAAGGCAATCGGACCGGCCGAACTCATGAAATTCCTGCTGCTCGAACCGATCTCTACAGACCCCGATCTACGTTTCACCCAGGCCGACCCCCGTGGCGAAGTACTCTTTCCAATTTCGGCGTTCATCCTCAACCATGCCTCACAACTTCTGAGGCCAACTGATGGACCTGTGCTTCGCGCGAACGCTTTCCAGAACCCGCAGCTCTTCCATGGTTCCGCCCAAGAATGGATCGCCGCCTCTGACTGGTTACTGGGAATCGAGAATCCCATGGTGGGAGCGGCGCAGCTGCAGACCGACCTCGCGTTGTTCCTGCCGTCGCAGCGCCACTGGAACGACTGGGAGCAAATTCCGTTGGGGGTGGATCTTTGGAAGCTGCGTGGTGCAAGCGCGAAGAATTTCCTGATTGACTGGTTCTACAGGTTGTCGCCTTCACAAAACCCAAGCCCCCGGCAGGCATTCGTGCGACTCATCGACCTTGAGGCGCGATCTGACACTCCGGAGCTATTCATGGCCATCATTGCTGATCCGCGGTTCGATAGCACGAATTGGTCTGTGCTGGCGCAATTGCTAGAGTCGGCCGGGGGTGGGATTTCCGCCGCGCTGGTCCCTAGCAAGGAGATCTATTCCTACATGCCAAACCAATTCCGATCGGATCAGGGCGTGGTCTTCGCTGCGTGGCGCAACGTACTGCGTCGACACTACGGATTGCCAGAGCATGCCGTTTCGGGCCCTCATTGAATCGGATGGCGACCCGGTTATGTCGATTACCTGAGAGCGTGAGAACGCGGTGGTGAAAACAGTGCCTGCCGTTGAGCTCGGCATATAATCTCCGGTGTGTCTGAGCCATCTCGTTGTATGGAGTTGCCGTGAGGCTTTTAGGAGCCTTCAGCTTGCTAGCAGGTGCGGTAGTTTGTGCCGGGCAGGCCTTGTCACCGCTGCCTTTTCGGGATACGAAACGCCCGATAGAAGAGCGCATCAGTGACCTGATTGGTCGCCTCAGCCTCGAAGAGAAAGCGCAACAGCTCAATCACACAAACCACGGCTTGACGAGACTCGGCATTCCGATGTGGGGCGGCTGGAATCAGACGCTTCATGGAGTGTGGTCCAAGGAGCCCACTACACTCTTCCCGGCAGCCATTGCAATGGGCGCCACTTGGGATCCGGAACTAATGCACCGGGTAGCGACTGCGATGAGCGACGAGGCGCGCGCGCTGTATAACGCTCACGCCGAAGGGCCGCGCACCACGCACGGGCTCGTGTTTCGTTCTCCGGTCATCAACATCAGTCGGGATCCTCGTTGGGGACGCGTCCAGGAAGTTTTTAGCGAGGATCCCTATTTGACCGGACGAATGGCCGTCGCCTATGTGCGGGGATTGCAAGGCGATGACATCAACCATCTGAAGCTGGCATCCACGGTCAAGCACTTTGCGGTGAACAATGTCGAGACCGGACGCCAGCATTTAAGCGCCGTTGTAGACGAACGAAATCTGTTTGAGTTCTGGCTCCCTCACTGGCGTGCAGCTATCACCGAGGCCCATGCGCAATCAGTTATGTCGAGTTACAACGCGATCAACGGCACGCCCAACGCCGTAAATCGCTTTCTGCTCACGGATATCCTGCGCAAGAAGTGGGGCTTTGACGGCTTTGTAACGGATGATTTAGGAGCGGTGGCTCTCCTGACGGGATCGCGGAATAACGCGTTGGAGCCCGGGCAACACTTCACCGAAGATCCAGTCGTGGCGGCCGCGGCGGCGATTAAGGCCGGCAACGACTCGGACGATCCGGAGTTTGAAACGAACCTCCCGCTGGCTGTAAAGCGCGGCCTCCTGACCGAACAGGAGCTCAACCGCGCTTTGCGTAATGTTCTGCGGGTTGGCTTTCGACTCGGCGCTTTTGACCCTCCCGAAATGAGCCCGTACAGCAAAATCGGAATGGACGTCGTACGATCTCCTGAGCACCTGAAACTTACTGACCAGGTCGCTGCCGAATCAATGACGCTACTGAGCAACCGCCAGCGATTTCTTCCTCTGAAAGAGGACGGTATTCGCTCCGTCGCGGTGATTGGCCCAGCGGGTGGAGATGATTACGAAACCGGCAACTACTATGGCAAGCCAGCCCGTAAAACAAGTGTTTCTGCAGGGCTTCGCAATCTGCTTGGGAGCGCTGTAAAAGTCGCTTACGAAAGCGGGGCGGGGTTCGTCGATCCACGTAACGCGGAAGCGGAAGAGCGTGCCGTCGCCCTAGCGAAGCATAGTGATCTCGTCGTGCTTTGCCTTGGGACCAATCTCCGGGTCGAAGCCGAAGGGAGAGATCGTCGCGATTTGAATTTACCGGGCGCGCAAGAGCAACTTCTCGAAGCGATATACGGAGCCAATCCGAAAACCGTGCTTGTCCTGATGAACGCAGGTCCGCTTGCGGTCGGCTGGGCGCACGATCATGTGCCGGCCATTTTGGAAGCATGGTATCCAGGCGAAGTCGGGGGCGACGCCGTTGCGCGCGTATTATTCGGGATCGATGACCCGGGTGGACGCGTGCCTTACACCGTCTACGCCAATCTGGATGGCGTGCCGCCCGCAGAACGAGTACGATGTCAGCAAAGGTTTTACTTACCAGTACTTTAAAGGCGTGCCGCTGTATCCCTTCGGGCACGGCCTGAGTTACACCACGTTCAGCTACAGCAATCTCAAGATCACCTTTAAGGCGTCGGGACCGAGAGGCGACGCTGAAGTATCGTTCGACTTACGGAATACCGGAAAATTACCCGGTTCGGAAGTCGCTCAACTCTACACACACCAGGAGAAGAGCGTTACCTATCAACCCATCAAAACCCTCCGAGCTTTTCAACGTATCAGTTTGCAACCGGGCGAAACAACGACACTTCGCTTCCGTCTTCCGATCCAGCAACTCGCGTTCTACGATGTCAGGGTCCACGATTTTAGCGTTGAAGCTGGTAAGTTCGACGTCCTTGTTGGATCTTCGTCGGAGGACATCCGGCTGCGAGGAACGCTGGCCGTCCAGGCACCAGGGTCCCGAACAAGCGGTACGGATTAAAGCTTTAACGTTGTTTGGCGCAATCTCAGCATAAGAGGCACGTCGTGGAGGTGATCGAGAAGGCTTCGAGGCGCTTAAGCGTGCGGTGATCTGAATGCGAGTGCGTCGCCGGCATTACTTCCTCCCTGCAAAGCCGAATCACAAATCTTTCGTGTTAATCTCGGAAATTACCCCATTAAAAGTAGAGAACGCTCTAATTCCGTCGGATAATCGCGATTATTTATGCCTTAAAAGCTTCCAATTACCTGTTTGGGCTTTCCGCCTAAACAATTTCTATGTAAGAGTTGTTATCGGAGGTCTTTGTATTTGAAAAATTTGAGCACTCCTCCGGCGGCTTTTCAGGCGCCAGTTCAACAGCCGGGGACAACCTCGGTTCAGCGTAAGCAGCTCGAGCCCCCTGCTGTGTATCGCCCGATCGCGGTAGCGGCGCCAGGTGTATACCGGGCGAATGCAGGCGCGCCCATTCAACGGAGCCCGGGGCTCGCTCCCCCGCCGGTGTATCGGCCTCAAGCGGCGGTGGTACAGCCTTTAATGATCGGCTCGGCTGCCAATCATCACTTGCATGTTGGACCGGGCGTCCACCAACCGCACTACAAACAAGGGAACAACAACGCATCACGGGTCAATTTTGGCCATAACCAGACGTATACGCTGCCCGGTTTAGAAGCCACCATCGACGTGCTGAGCACCAGACTCGGAGAAGCGGGCGCGCAGGCCTGCTACAACTGGTGCCTGACAGAAGCACAGTCACAGGACCGGTCCGCGCGTCGCCGAGCGCGACACCAGATACGCCGCATGGAGAGAAGCGGCCGGCCGGTACCTGCCCCACTGCGAGCGGCGGCACTCTAAATATGCACTAATGCCGCGAAGCCAGTCCGGGCTGCTGCAAACTTCGGCGGCGACAGGAGCGGTGCTATTCGGTGAGCGTCCTATCAGGGGCGCAGACTAGTCCGAAGTTCCTTGCCAGCTCTTCATCTGTGGTGGACCCTCAAAGTCGGATTCAAGAGCTGTCGCGGAACTAAGGTTGGCGACCCGGCCTCGTGACATTGGATCTTCGTATCTCGGAGTGTTTGCTTTCGGTCCGGCGGTGAAGGTCCGATGTCCACAAATGAGGCGGTCCGAAGAGGGCAGCCGATTATTCACTACTAGCCGCTCTAGCAATTCGACTTACAACCGAAGCGAACGCCGCAGCCAGCAACGCGAAAACGCTAAAGCACTCCTCATCTTACGCACGCGTGCCAGCGTGTCGCTTACGTCGCTCGATTCGTGCTACAAACGACCAATGCGCCGTCTTCTCGCCGTTGCTGCAGTTGTGGGCGTTTCCTGGGTGGCTCTTCAGGCTCAGGACGACAACAATCTGCCCGTCATTCACAGAATCAAGGTAGAGGCTTTCGACAATTCGAAAGTGATGGATGAACTCGCCAACATTTCGGACCTCTATGGACCACGGCTCACCGCATCTCCCGAGTGGGATCAGGCGGCGCAATGGGCTATGCAGGCCATGAAGGACATGGGCCTTGCGAACGTGCACGAGGAGGCTTGGGGACCGTTCGGCCGAAGCTGGTCGATCGAATCCTACACGGTGGACATGCTCAAGCCGCGCTATTCGCATTTGGTTGTGGTACCGCTGGCGTGGAGTTCTCCTAGTAGCGGGGTTGAATCGGGAGAGCTCGCCTATGCTCCGCTGCCGAACGTCCGCTGGACCGACTTCAAGAAGTACGACGAAGCTATCGACAAGTATAAGAAGGAATGGCAGGGAAAGCTGAAAGGCAAGATTGCGCTGCTGACCGACGCCAGGCAGCCCAAGCCCGACACGAAGGCTCCGTTCGAACGTTACACAGACGCACAGCTCGCCCAAATCGCGGGGGCGCCGGCGCCTTCCATCAAGCGGCACATTACCAATCTGGATGAGCTGCAGATCCCCGAAGATCCGGAAGAAGCTCGTAAGTACTTGGAAACATTGTCGAACTCGACGTGGAACTTGATCTACGACAAGTCCGACAAAAGCGCCGCCGATCTTGGTGCATTTCTGAAATCCGAAGGAGTCGCGGCGGTTCTCAGATCGGACTCGAGAGCGCACGACGGACGGTTAAATGCGGAAGCGGCAGGGTCTTTCAAAACGGACAAACCGATGGCTCCTCCGACGTTCGTTGTCACGGAAGAACAGTACTCACGGATGGAGCGCCTGGTGGAGAAGAAGCAGCCGGTCACGGTCAGGCTGGACCTGAAGACAGAGTACTCCGATCATGATGTCGATGCGCACAATGTCGTCGCGGAGATTCCCGGCACGAAGAAGCCGGACGAGGTGGTGATGATCGGCGCGCACTTCGATTCCTGGCACAGCGCCACGGGCGCAAACGATAACGGAGCCGGAAGCGCCGTCATGATTGAAGTGATGCGCATCCTGAAGAAGCTGAACCTTCCCATGGAGCGCACGGTGCGCATTGCGCTTTGGAGCGGCGAGGAGCAAGGCCTCTTCGGCTCACGCGCGTATGTGAAGCAGCATTTTGCCGATGTGAAGACGGGCGAAGTGAAACCGGAGCAGGCGAAGTTGGATGCCTATTTGAACCTCGATAACGGCAGCGGAAAAATACGTGGCGTTTATCTGGAAGGGAACGACGCGATCCGGCCTCTGTTTGAGAAATGGCTGGCGCCTTTCCGCGACATGGGCGTGACGACATTGAGTTTGAAAAGCACCGGAGGAACCGATCACCTCTCGTTCGATGAAGCCGGCATACCCGGATTCCAGTTCATCCAGGACCCGTTGGATTACGGTTCAATGGTTCATCACTCGGACATCGACACATATTCGCATGCAGTGCCCGAGGACCTGATGCAATGCTCTGCCGTGATTGCGGCGCTGGTTTACGACATCGCGAACCGCCCCGATATGGTGCCACGAAAAGGTTCGGTCCAAAACGGGAAGCTGGCGAACCGGTAGCACGACCTGTGCCGACGGAACGTGAACTGCAGTTCTCAGAGATTTAGATGGGGAGGGAAGAGGTCTCCGACTTATCGACTTCGACACGCGTCATCACATCCCCTCAATCAGAACTGAGTACCTTCGAGTCCAGGCCCCAAGATCTTCATCCCGTTCTGCTCAAACAACTCTGTGACTAGCTGCGCACTGTTGTAATCCTCTGGTGAAAGTGCGTAAAGGGCATCAAAGAATTTCTCCAGGGAGCCCGCAGGCTGGACCATTGCGAGCAGGCGTCCGACCGAAGTGTCCACATTCTGCCAACAATGCGGTATCTCTCTGGGTGCTAGCAGACAAGCTCCAGGCGTTAATTGGTGGATCTTGCCGCCTACTTCGAAGTTGAATTTTCCGCTCAGTACCCAAAACCATTCGTCCTGTGCTTCATGGAGGTGGAGAGGCACACCATGACGTGGAGGCACGATGGCCTCAAACATCGACCAATCCCCCATCGTGTCACTGCCCGAAATCTTTGTCCACGCCTTGTGGCGGTCGGAACCTATCGCTTCTCCCCAACGATTGATCCCATGCTCCACGGCAATAGCATCCGTTCCTCGATCGCGAATCGTTGGAAACTCGCTTGACCCATCAAGTGGTCTCGGCATTCCTCAAAGTCATATTCTCGTCCTTTCTGATCTGACAATACCGTACTCTACACGCATCGCCCTGCCCTCGAGAGCCTGGTAGGCAAGCGCTATTCTCGTAGTTCCTGCGCCTAAAGGGCTTCTGAGACTTGTTCCACGATTTAATCCCATAGTCATATGCATTCTATGAACTTCCCCTGCGTTCTGACAATTCCGAGAATGTGACGGAATTGTGGCGAGTTGGTGGCGCATGGCAAGTCAACAGCAAAGCGTGGCTGAAGCGTTAGAGGGTAGTTTCAGATGAGTGCGGCGATCAAATTCGGGAACTTTGAAGCTGACTTTCATTCTCGCCAGATACGGCGCTATGGTGTAAGCGTAGCCATGCAGGCCCAGCCTTTCGCGGTATTAGAAGCGTTGCTGCAAAAGCCTGGTCAATTAATTACTCGCGAGGTATTGAAGAACAAAATCTGGCCGGAACTCGCCTTTATTGATTCTGAGCGGGGTCTAAACAAAGCCGTCAACCGGCTACGCGATGCTTTGGGTGATCGCTCCGAAAGCCCACGATTTATCGAGACTCTTCCAAAACGCGGCTATCGCTGGATTGCACCATTGGTTTATGAGCTACGGTCTCTTGCCCTGATTCCGTTAGTGGACCAGTCAGGCGACCCATCCAGGAGCCACTGGGCAGACGGCATCAGCGATGAGCTTATAAACGCCATTGCCCAGATAAGTGGATTGCATGTAATTTCCCCAACCTCTTCCCGCCGGTTTAAAAATAGCGATCAGACCATTCAAGAAATCGCACGTCTGTTAAACGTCGATGCAGTTCTTCACGGATCTGTCGTTGTTTCGGACAAAAAACTAGCGATTAGAGTCCACTTGATCGAGGCTCTCTCGGAGCACTCAATCTGGTTCGGTTCTTACGAAGCCGAACTGGACGAAATCGTAACCCTACAGCGCAGAATTGCGAGTGCAGTGGCGGCCGAGCTGCATGCGAAGCTGGTGACCAATCGAAACTCCTTAACTGAGCGTGCCGAGCGAGTACACCCAGACGCGTATCAAGCATGTCTGAAAGGGAGGCTTTTCTGGGAACGGCGGACTGAAGTTGACCTCGAGAAAAGCATCGAGCAATTTAACCGAGCCGCCATACTCGATGCTGCCTATCCCGAGCCCTACGTGGGCTTCGCCGACGCTCAGATAATGCTTGGTATCTTCGGGCTGCGACAACCACGTGAAGTCTTTCCGAGCGCGCGGGTGGCTGCAGAAAAGGCGCTTCTTCTCGACGGGAATCTATCCGGCGCCCACACTTCCCTGGGTATGGTTTTAAGCGTATATTTCTGGGAGATGATCGGTGCTGAACAGAAATTGAAGCGCGCACTCGAGCTTAATCCTAACTCGTCGATTGGTTATCAATGGTATGGTTCGCACCTCAGTCAGATGGGCCGTAATGCGGAGGCTGTCGCTTCCGTAGAGAAGGCACGAACGCTTGACCCTCTCTCTGTAGTAATCAATGCATTCCTTGGATTGACATACTTCAAAGCCAGGCAGTTCTCCGCAGGAGTTAACGCGGCCAAAGAGGCTGTTGAACTGGATCCAAATAGCCCATTTGCGCATTACATCCTGTCGCGCACTCTCTGTGGCGTGGGCGATTATGACGCGGCCGTGTGCGAAGCAGAAGCCGCATGTGCATTATCTCGAAATCAACTTCCCTTCGCAGCGCACGTTGGTTACACCTACGGGTGCGCGGGGCGTCGCGACGAAGCACTCGCCGTGTTGGCTCAACTCCATGAACTAAGGCAAGAGAGGTACGTGAGCGCCTATGAGCTGGCAGTCATATACCTTTCTCTCGAAAATGAAAACCAGGCAGTGGAGTGGCTCGAGCGTTCTCTCGAAGAACGTGCGTCCAAACTAACAGAATTGCTCGATCCGACTTTTGACTCCATACGCCACCATGCGGTGGTTTCAAGAATACTGTCGCAATTAGGCATCAGGTAGATCGAACCACACCAGGTCCCGAGATGGTGACGAGACATATTGTAGATTCCACGGGAGTTCGGAATGTCTGGAAGTGCGGAAGCTGACGTTACCAGGAAGCATTCTTTACGAGGAGAGCAGTGCGTCAGCGGTACCCGCAAATAATGCTGGACGCCCGAGCTATTTCATTGCGATGCCGTGAGGACGTGCCGGACCTGTTTTGAAGGCCGTGTTGAAGTCAAGATTAAACCGTTTGTCTTCGGTAAGCTTGTCGTGCCTGACGTTGAGAACGTGAACTTTGTGGTCGCCCTCATAGTGGATAATTCCGAATTCATCTTCATCAAGGAAGTAGTCGGTCACCACGAGGCGACGATCATCATCGCTCAGCACCAGGTTGTGCGGCCCAGCGTTCGCGCCGAAGCTGACGACCGATACCTGCTTCGGATTGAAGTGGTCCGTGGTGTCCAACATGACGATTTGTCCAGCCATGAACGTACCCACAATCAGGCGGTCGCCAGATTGCGGTGTGGCCATGATCTGGCCCATTCCGCCGGGCACTGGTGTGCTTACACGGGGCTCAACAGTGGAAAGATCAAACACTGGAATACCAGTGCCTCCTACGGGATCGATCAGATAGATGTGTCCGTCAAACATGCCCGCTGTATACCCATAGCCATGCTGATCGTTAGGGAGCATCTTCACGTCCATCGTGCCCTGCGCAGGACTGCCGTCTGGAGCAAACAGGTCGATAGTCTTGGTGATTTTACGTTCCCGGAAGTTCCAGATGCGCACGGAACTCCGCAAGACGGGTCCCATGGAACCCATGAGCGTGCTGCCGGGAAGGATGAAGTCCGAGGTCATCATCAGGTTCAAATCCGGACGCGCGGAAATGCCGTGTGGGTTGAACCCGTCCACCGGCGGCATACTAGGCCACTCCTGGAACAACGACACAGTGCCAAAGTGATTCGCGACGAAATGCATGCGACCGTCGAATTCTGCGACGCGGCCGGGCGCCATGCCAGTAGCCGAGCCCATCTGCGTAATCAAAAAGCCGCCGTTTTCAAGCGGCAGAAAGTCGTCGGTCATGCTCGATTCCACGGCTTTGGCAGAGAACATGAACCGTGGTTTCTTCGCATTGCTCACGTCGAAGAAGAAAATTCCGTTCTGCCCTTTCAAGAGGCTGAGCAGCCCCCCGCAAGCCAGAACGGTCTTGGTCGAATTCAGGTGACAGTGGTGCGGTTCGTTGCCGGAATTGCCTGGCGGCGGAAGCGGCACGGTATTGATAACACGTCCATAAGTTCGGGAATCCTCATCGAAGTCGATGACGGCCAGAAAATCCGGTGCCTGGCGCGCTTGATCACCCGCCCAGACGTAGAGCACTTCCGGCTTTTCTCTTTCTTCCGACTTGCGTTCTGTCGGACCGTGCGCAGCTTCACCGAACGTGGCTGACCCCAGGGTAAGAATCAGCGGTATTGTGAGGATTCTGATGTTCATTGCTTCGTTTCTTTCGCTCGCGGACGCGAGTATCCGACCGGGTCAACCGTCCATACGGGGTCCCCTGCAAAATTAGCCGTCATAGAGACAAGCGAGAGCAGGAGTACGCATTCTGCAACGATCAGCAGATTTTTTTCTTCGATTGCTAAAATTAGCCCGCACTGCATGTACGAAAGATCCTCCGAGCCAGACACGATTGCCCGGCTTATGGCGGATTTTCGAAGGGGCGATAAAGCGGCCGCGGACAGATTGGTAGAGCTACTGTACCCGGAGTTACGGAAGCTGGCCGCGGCGAGAATGAAGGGCGAACGCACCGAGCATACCTGGCAGCCCACATTGCTCGTCAACGAACTCTACCTCGCTCTGGTCAAGATCAAGGCGCTCGGGAATGATGGTCGCGCGGATGAAGAGAAGGCCGCGTTCCTGGGTCTTGGCCGGGCACGTAATGAAGCACCTTCTCATCGACCACTCCCGTCCGCTCTATCGCCGGGCTGAAAAAACACAGATGCATGACATGCCAGACCTGGCTCAAAGCGGGATCGCGGATGTGCAATTCGTAGAACAAGTGCTCGCGCGACTCGGTGCCATTGATCCCAAGCTCCGCTCCGTGATCGAGATGCGCGTCTTCGAAGGACTGACCGGCGATGAAATAGCGCAGCAGTTGGGTTGCGCGCCGCGCACGGTCGCGAATCTTTGGACTTTCGCCAAGAGGTGGCTTTCCAGTGAACTGGCAGGCACGGCCGCCTGATGACCGAGGAGCAGTGGCGGCTGGCATGGAAAGCCTACGCAGCAGCCGCTGATTTGTCGTCCGAAGAAAGACAATCCATTCTTGCCGCCTACGAGGCCGAACCGGAAATCCTGAACGAAGTCACTTCGATGCTCGCGGAGGCGCAGACGAACCTGGACGCGCTACTTCCAAAAGTCGGAGCGAGAAGCGGCACCCGTTTTGGACGATATGAAGTCGGTGGGTTATTGGGCATCGGAGGCATGGGAGAGGTGTACGCAGCCGATGACCCCGAGCTGAGCCGCAAAGTGGCGATCAAGTTTCTGAACCCAGAGATGTCTACCGGCAGTCGACCAGTAGAGCGGTTGATGCGGGAAGCAAGAGCGGCCTCCGCGCTGAATCACCCGCACATCGTCACGGTATATGAACTCATTCGCGTGAACGAGGATGTGGCAATCGCCATGGAGTTAGTGGAGGGGTGTTCGCTTCGCCACTTTTGTGGCAAGCCGCAGGACATCGCGCGACATTATTCTTTGGGGCCGACAGATCGCGCAAGCACTCGCGGCCGCGCATGGACGCAAGATCATCCACCGCGATATAAAGCCGGAGAATCTGATGGTGCGCGATGACGGAATCCTGAAGGTGTTGGACTTCGGGATCGCGGGCCAATGGGATAGCGATCATATGGAAAGTTCCGGGCGATTGTCCGGGTCAGGCGGAACGCTCGACTACATGTCTCCGGAGCAAGCTCGCGGCGAACAGGCCACGAGCGCCAGCGACGTGTTTTCCATGGGGCTAGTCTTATACGAGCTGGCAACGGGTACGCATCCGTTTCGATCCGCGTCCCCGATCGACACACTCCGCGCAATCGCGGATGCGGAGCCCAAACCACCTTCTTCGTTCGATCGAAAAATTCCCGCCGGGCTAGGGACACTTCTCCTTCGGATGCTGCATAAAGATCCGGGCAATCGGCCATCAGCCTCGGAAGTGGAACAGCAGCTTTCGCTCGCCGCCGCGAGTGAACGGGGCCGGCATGCCCATTTCACCATGTGGGTGGCGGTAGCTTTGGCACTGATCGCCGTCGCGGGCGTGGCCACCTACATACTTCGCGACAGGCTCTTCCCGGAGAGGGAGCCGCAGTTTCTGCAGTTAACGCACCAGGTGAATGAGAATCGAGTCACTGCTGCCGCGATTTCGGCTGATGGGAAAACGTTGCTTTTTGCGACGCTCTCCGGCGCTGTATACCGGCGTCGTACGAGCGACGGCCTCACACAACCTCTGCAGATGCCGAGGGGCCTGCGAGTTGATCGGATCGCTTGGTTCAAGGACGGATCGAAAATCCTGCTTGAGGGATCGATGACCGCGTGCGCCGGACCAATACGAACCAGGCATTTGGGTCACCCCAGCAGAAGGCGGCAAACCAGAACAAGGTGGCGACTGGAGGAAGGAACGGAGTTCCGTCACCTGACGGAGCTCGGATCGCTTTCACCAGCACGGACGGGTCGCTCCTTTCGGTGGTTTCCGTCACCGGTGGTAACCGCCGTGAGATTCGGAGTGGCGGTGACACCACTTCCTTCACCTCACTTGTTTGGTCGCCAGACGGAAAAAGGATCACATTCCAGCGCGTAGAGTATGTGCCAACGGCTGATTTGGCCGCCAATCCGAACGCTTTTCTAGCTCTAAATGCATATCGTCGTCACTACGAATCGGTCGATGTAGAGTCGGGCCAATTGGTGGTTTCGGCGAAAGATTTCACCATGGAATCGGCATGCGGTTTGAACGATGGAACTATTCTGTTTCTCCGCAACACGCCGGAGCGATCTCTGGTTTACGATCTCTGGAAGGTACGCACGGATCCACACACAGGAAGGTTCCTGAATTCGCCTCAGCAGTTGACCCACCAAGACTACAAACTGAAGCAGATTTCCGCCTCACCGGACGGTAAGGAAGTGGTTGCGGTGCGTGACGTAGATAGCCATCCCAACATTTATGTCGCCGATTTGCCGCCAGCCAACCAATACCCTCGCTTCACCAGAATCCGGCGCTTGACGTTCAGTGACGCCGACGAATATCCGCATGCCTGGACCCCGGATAGTCGATCGCTGATTTTTGAATCCTCTCGAAACCGCACCTTCGATCTATTCCGTCAAGAGATCGACGGAAGCGAAGCTCAGCCGCTGGTACTCTCGAATCGCTATAAAGCCTTGCCGCGGATAACGCCAGATGGCAAATGGATTTTCTATAACGAACAAATTTCGGCGAGCGGATGGAACGTAATGCGGTTCCCGATGAAGGGTGGGCCCGCAAAAATCCTTCTGGCGAACCAGCCGTTGCAGGGCGAATTTGCTTGCGCGCTGGGAGCTACCGGCCGCTGCGTTACTCGAACAGTTCAGAATGGGCAATTCTTGTTTTGGGATCTGAATCCTGCGGGTGGAAAGGGTCGGGAGTTGGCGAAAACCGCCTGGAGTCCTGCAATCGTGGCGGACTGGGATATCTCGCCCGATGGATCGCAGATTGCCATCCCGAATCACGATCCGCGCAAGGCCACGATTCGACTGGTGCCGCTCGATGCACGTGCCGGGACTCCGAGAAAGTTGTGACGGTCAAAACGCTCAAGAACTTGTCGGGCGTAGTCTGGGCAGCGGACGGAAAAGGCTGGTACGTTGCGGTCAGTGATGCCAATCGCGGTGTGCTTTACTATGTCGATCTCGAAGGACGAGTGCGCACGAATCTGATGGAGTCGAATACGGCTACCTATGCCGTTCCGTCGCCCGACGGTCGGCACGTCGCCTTTGCGGATTGGACAGTAAGTGCCAACGTGTGGGAGATTCCCGGGTTGTGATGGCGGTTTCGCAGATCGCCGATCAATCGGCTAACTGCTGGTATCGGCGTACTGTTTATATTCATACGCGATCCGCGAAAAACACGTTTACTCCATCCAAACAATTTGTCCGAGTGTAAGAGCAGCGTCCTTCGGCCTCGCGCTAATCGTGCAATGATTCGCACAGGTAGGTTTGGCCTTACGGAAGTCTGGCATATTCTGCTTTTGCTTGCTGCAGGATCGGAATGTCGGGATCGGCATCTTTCCAGCGCGAGAGAAAACTCTGATAATTAGATTTAGCTTCGGCTGCATTGCCTGAAAGCGCTAATGCTCGCGCTAACTGCAAACGAGCCAGTACGCCCACCGGATCGCTCCAGACAAGGGCTGAATCTCCAACGACTTTCCGGAATTCTGCAACGGCGTCCACACCTCGGCGTGCGGATAAATAGGCCATTCCGCGAACATAGGCGGGATAGAGGTTACCGAAAAAGCCAAACCAACTGCAGGGCATGCCCATTTCGTAAGGAGCAGAGACTTGTAACAAGTCGATGGCAGCGGCGGAATCGCCTTTATGGAGAAACGCGAGCGCCCGGAGAACAGGTACATAGCTGAAATTCGAACACGTGTCTTCGGGAAAGCGACGTTCAAGATCATTTGCGAGCGACTGCGATCGTGTCAGATCTGCCGAAATTGCCGCGGCAAACGCGGCGCCGTACTCGACATCGCGAGCGCTCGAAAGCGCCAGTGCTGCCGTAGCGCTTCTTCCGGCCTCGTTTGCGTTCCCGAACAATGCCTCGCGCACCGCCGACCCCGCTTCGAACATAGCCGCCCGCTCTTTCTGTCCGCCTTGTTGCGCGATGCCGGCGGCCCGGCGCGACATGGTCCTGGCCGCCTGCAGGTGTCCAGCCGAGGCCAATACGAAACCCTGTGCGTTCGATAGCCAATCCTCTGCGCCGGGCCTGTCCCGAGCCAGATTGAATTGCTGTTCCATTCCGGCCTTGTCGCCATTCAAAAAGGCGATGTAATAGGGCAGCAAAATCAAATCAGGAAATTCAAATTTGTGCTCCTTGGCTTGTTGGATGACTTTACCGGCCTCGCTGAAACGTTCGAGGAAAACGTTCGCCCATGCCAGATTCGCGTATCCCGGAGGGAAATTCGAATCCGCTTCGATACAACGCTTACCTTCGGCGGCACCCTTTTCGTACTGGCCGAAACCCTGGTAAATGCCGGACAACAGTGCGTGCGCATCTCGATCGCGGGGATACGTCTGTGCCCACAGCTCACCCATTCTACGAGCCTTCTCGAGGTTTCCGGTTACCTGAAGATCGTAGGCCAGAGTGATGAAGAAACGCTCCCGATCGCTGGCGCGGTTTCGCAACTGATACGCCTTTCTGATATTTTGCGCCGCCAGAGCAGACTCCCACGTATCGCCGTACGAACGTCCGAGTAACGCATATGCCATCGCGAACTGAGGGTCGATTTCAATAGCATGCTGAAGCAGCGGTACGGCGCCCGCGGGATCTGGTGAGAGCGCGATTTTGAAGAGCGGCACTGTATTGCTTCAAGGCTTCAAGAGAAGGTGTAGTGGCCTCAGCGAGAGGAGTTGCAAGTTCTTTGACGGTGGTGAGCGATTCGCCCACTTGCGTCCGGAACTTTCTGGAAATCTGGCTTAGAACATTTAAGACGTCCTCTTTTCTGGCCGCCTGCACCTGTTCGTCGTAGATGATGTCACCGCTCCGGCAGTTCTTCGCTCGCAGGCCCAAAACATACCGGCTACCGAAGCTTGTGATCGACCCTTCGAGAGTTGCCGCCGCGCCTGTCCTCTCGCATATCTCCCTCGCAGTCTCGAAAGTCAGCTTTGCGTCTGCGGGCCGGTTCATCAGTGCGAGAGCCGCCTGTATTCGCTCGTCGGGAACCAGGCTGAGGAACGGAGACTGCTCGAGTTCAATCGCCAGGCCCTGGCGAAGCGTATCGTCGAAAACGCGGTCGCCGGTCTTGTTTTCGAATTCAGCCAGGACAATCGTGTCCTTCGCACCTATCACGTGCTTGCGCCGAACAGAGAAAAACAGACCCGCCGCGAGTCCAATTGCGACCAGGCAAGCCAAAACAGTCAAGGCCCGAGCCCGACTTATGCGCGCGCGGCGCTTGGTATGAGCCAGACCGTTCGAGAGCTCCGTCTGGAGCTTTCTCAAATCCGTGCGAACAGCTTCTGCGCTCGAGAACCGGAGTTCGCGGCGCTTCTCCAGCATCCGGCCGATGATGCGATCTAATTCGGCGCGGCAGTTCCGGATTCGCGGTACTAGGAGCGGGCGGATCGGCGTTTAGAATAGCATCAATAGTCAATAGCTTGTTACTTCGGGCAAACGGTTGCAGGCCCGTCGCTAGCTCGCTTAGCAGGACGCCGAGCGAAAACAGGTCGCTGCGGCCATCGAGCTCCTCACCCCGGGCCTGCTCGGGAGACATATAAGCAGTTGTCCCGGCGATCGTGCCCTCGAACGTGAGTGACTCGTCCTCGTGCCGGCTCTCGGTCGTCAGCTCGGGCATCCACTTTGCCAAACCGAAGTCCAATACCTTCACCTGCGCACGCTCGGATCCAATAAGGAAGATGTTTCCCGGTTTGATGTCGCGGTGAACGACTCCCTTGGCATGCGCAGCTTCGAGAGCATCCGAGATTTGCACACCAATCTCCAGCAACTCAGGGACGCCCATTGGTCCGTCGCGAATCCTCTGCTGAAGACTTTGGCCTTCCAGCAGTTCCATGACTATGACGGGTTGATTGTCATGCTCTTCCACTTCGTGAATGGTGCAGATGTTCTGGTGGTTTAGAGAAGAGGCGGTGCGCGCCTCACGTTCAAAGCGCTCCAACGCTCTCGGATGGCGAGCACGATTCGCGGGCAGAAACTTCAGTGCAACTCGCCGCCCCAGGCGCATGTCTTCGGCCTCGTACACAAATCCCATGCCGCCCCTGCCGAGTTTGGCCACGATCCGATAGTGCGAAATCGTTTGCCCGAGCACGGCAGGCTCCTCGTTCAATCGATCATCGGAGAAGTGTGTCGACTCAGACAGCGCCCGAGCTGCGACGTCTACGGCCGCGGATTCAAGAAAATTCTCCGCCCTTGCGTGCAAAGCGAGCAGGCGTTCCAGTTCTAATCGAAGGTTCTCGTCACCTGAGCATGTCTGATGAAGAAAAGCGGCTCGCCGCCTTTCTTCCACTTTTAGCGCCGAGTGGAAGATCTCGTCGATTTGCCGCCAGCGCTCTGCCTGCATCCAGTCTCTACGGGTTCAACTCGCCCAGCAACCATACCTTCGCAAACTTCCAATCCCGCATCACCGTTTCGGGAGAGATTTTCAACACCTCAGCAGTTTCCTTCACACTCAAGCCGCCAAAAAAGCGAAGTTCAACCACTTGGCCCTTTCGCGCGTCGATTGCTGTCAAGCGGTTCAACGCTTCGTCCACCGCCACCAGATCGCGGCCAGCTTCCCGCGACACTGCAAGCGACTCATCGAACGTAATTCGGGCAGCGCCTCCTCCGCGTTTTTGATACTGCCGGGCTCGAAAGAAGTCCACCAGAATGTTCCTCATTTGCCGGGCGCAAATCGCGAAGAAATGCGCACGATTCTGCCATGAGACCCGCTTCACGTCGAGCATCCGAACGTATAACTCGTTGATGAGTGCGGTGGTTTGCATAGAGTTGTCGCGCCGGCCCCGGGAAATAAAGCGTTTGGCGGAGCGGTACAGCTCTTCATAAATGAACGGGGTCAGCTTCTGGAGTGCCTGTTCATCTCCGCGATTCCATGCTTCGAGCAAATCGGTTATTTCGTGGGTAGGTAGCGCCTCCATAGACCAAATGGCCCGAGTTAAGTGCCAGAGTCTCGTGAGTCTATCACGAAGGTTGTTAGGCCCCAGAATAGGCTTCTCCACTATTCGCGAAGATTTCTTTTCCAGTGATGACATCTTTCGACTGAGTTTCTCGATTCCTTTCGTGAGGGCAAATGAAGACCTTCGAAAGGACAAGAAGAGAAAATATGAACCCGATATTCCGAACCTGCTTACCCGCGATTGGACTGGCGGCTCTCGCGACCGCGCAACAACACTACAAGATCACTGATCTCAAGCCGCTGGACGGTGGAAACTTCAGCCAAGCGTTCTCTGTGAACAACATTGATCTGATAGGCGGTCAGTCGAACATCACAGATGCCACACAGCGAGCCGTCATTTGGGTGAAGGGCTGGAGTAACCCAATCCTGATCGGCACTCCCGCCGGTGTGAATAGCGCGACCTATGGGATCAATGAGAAGGGTCTGGCTACGGTCCAATCCGAGATTTCGGAGACGGACCCAAATGCGGAGAATTTTTGTGGCTACGGGACTGACCGAAAGTGTCTCCCCTTTGCCTGGCAGAACAATACTCTGATGCAGCTTCCACTCTTGGGCGGCATTAACGGCGCCATAGGCGGAATCAACAATCGGGGCGAGATTTCCGGTTGGGCAGAGACCGGCACAATCGATCCCGTCTGTGCAGCCCCCCAGAAGCTTGACTTCGAAGCCGTGGTTTGGAAAACGAGATCGAGCGGCGGGTGGGGAACGAAGCCCATTGAGATGCGGCGGCTTCGTCCGCTTTCCGGGGACACCGTTTCAATGTCGATCTGGATAAACGATCGGGGCGAAGCGGTAGGTACCTCGGGTAGCTGCGCAGATACCGGTCTCCTTCCGCTCGGACACGGCGCGCACGCGGTGCTCTGGGATGAGAATGGATCGCCGTTGAACATCGGTGAACTAGACCCCGACCACGAGTTTGGAGGCATCGCTCTGTCAATCAACAATAAGAGCCAAGTAGTTGGCGGTGCGAATCAGCCGGGCGGTTCGTTCTTACCATTCCTCTGGAGCAGAAACACTGGCGTCCGCATGCTGGGCCTGCTTCCCGCGGGAACAGGCGGCGGTGCTGTGGCAATCAACGATCACGGTGACGCCGTAGGGCAGTCGTTCGATGCTGATGGCGTTCCCAGCCCGGTGCTTTGGCAGGACGGACGGGATCCAAAGAACCTGAACGATCTCGCGCTCAATTCTCCTCTGTATCTTCTATGGCCAACCACGATCAACGCACAAGGTGAAATTTCCGGCTTCGGCGTAACGCCGGACGGAGACGTTCACGGTTTCCTTGCTACTCCGCACAATGCTAGGCCGGATCAAGATGGGTGTGCTGCCGAGGGCGACATCCGCCCGCCGGTTCTCACCGAACATCTCAGATCCTTGATGCGCAGCCGCTTCGGAGCCCATGGCCGATAAGGACCGGGTCGTTGTTGTTCATTTTCGGCATTAAGTTTCCGCTCAATCCGTGGCGTGTGATACGGATTAGCAAGGCCGTTCCTCTAACGAAGTATGTATTGCATCTGCTTTGGACCGTTGGAGGAAATGGCCTACCGCAATCCCGGACAGCGCGGCCCATCCTCTTATGTCGCGCCCCATAGCTGCAGTAGCAACTCAGACGAACGTCCACTCTACTTTCACGGGCCTTAGCTCGGAACTTTAGCCCGTATAGTTGAGTACATTCAACGAAGGGGTTGCCTCGGATTCCAGAATCGGGACTGAAAACTGGGGCGAATTGCTCTTCCAGATGAGTGTGACCTTTTGCGCTTCTGGGGCTGCAGGGTCCGCTGGATGCGCCAAGGGGAACTCGACCGGTGTTCGGGATCCCGAACAAAGATAGAGCGAGAGCAAATCACAGAAGCCGATCGCGGCTGTCCAACGATTTAAGTCCTCGGTGCTGCACGCGAGCGAACGCTCAACTTCTACCCGGCACCGATTTTCGCCTTCTACGAACTCTGCACGTCCAAGGTCGGCTGCCCCAAGCAAGGTGAAGTGCCGGCTCACCATCACATATTGAAGCTGCCCCAACTCACATACGCATGCGCAACAGATTCATTCCAGGAAGGAAGCGTGTTTTCGGTACTAAGTTTTGGAAATGGGCGTGGCTCCCGTTGGGACAGAGAATTGATCTGGCTCTCGTCGCTCACTTTCCAGCCGAAGTCGTGCTCTCCAATGGCCTGAATCACTCCGAAGGGGAGTGCACCGAACACGTCGCCGCGTAGTTTTGATGCGAGAGCGCCCGCAAGCCGCGAATGTTCAGCTTGAAAGACGGCCGCATACGGCGGCTCAGCCGCTTTCTGCGATTGAATGAAAGTGTGCGAGGCCGGCTTCACCTCTGAGAGCTGGTTAGAATCGCAGTTGATCGTGGGACAGTTCTTAAAACCATGAGATCGCTTCAGACCTCAATCCGGCCATGACCTTATCGATTGTGATTGGAAGATCTCGCACCCTAACGCCGGTTGCATGGAAGATTGCGTTTGCAACCGCTGCGGCGACTCCAACGATTCCGATCTCGCCCAACCCTTTTGCTCCTAGCGGATTCACAATGTCATCCTTTTCTTCTACGAACAGGACCTCGATATCGTGAATATCGGGGTTCACTGGCACATGGTATTCAGACAAGTCATGATTCATCAAGCGTCCTAACCTCTCATCCATGTGCGACTCTTCTTCCAGCGCCATTCCAATGCCCATCACGATAGCCCCAAGCACCTGGCTCCTTGCCGTTTTCGGATTTATAACCCTGCCCCCCGCAACAGCAGAAACGACCCTCGACAAAAACGCCGGAGTGAACGCACCTCGTGTACCTGCTTTGAATCAGGGTGCGTGGAAAGGCAGAGGCCTTCTCTTCGATATGGAGCAGATTCCCAAATCGCATTACATGCTGAAAGGAGACACGCCGCGACGGGTCATGTCGATGGACGATCTCACCATTCGCGACGGCGACATCTTGGCTTCTCAGGCTGACCAGGGGCGAATCGGGAGCGGAGATGGCAATTTTGATCAGGCGATCCCGGACCTTTTGGCAAGACTGTTGCACGGCAGTTCCGACCGAAGCCACAGTTGCCGAGCCGCCTTCGATTGGCGCTTCGGGCAGGGAAGAGTCGCCGAGCCTGAACGTTACGTCCGCCGCATTCAATCCCAGTGTCTCCGCGGCGACTTGGGTCATGACTGTATACGTGCCTGTGCCGATGTCCGCCGTCGCGCTGCTCACGGTGAGTCTTCCGTCGAGACCGAGAGCGGCTTTCGCCTTTGCCGGCCTCTGCATAGCCTCCCAGATGCCTGTTGCCATGCCCATGCCAATCAGCCGTCTTCCCTTGCGCATCGAGCGCGGAGCCGGGCTTCGCCGTGACCGCGCCATCCTTGCCGTGGATCAAGCCGGTCTGCCAGCAAATTTGGATGCCTGCTTGAAATTGGAGCGGAACGTGGAATCCCGGTCATTTATAGCTGCGCGCAAGCGTACGGGTGCAAGTGCGACGCACCCAGCTTGGTCTCGCTACTATCTGCATTGCAGACCAGCAGCTATCTTGCCGCGCTACGGCTGTTTGCCTACGCGGCCTTTGCTTACACTGCTTGTTCAACGATGTTTACCGTGCTGCCAACTAAGGCGTTCCACCCCGCTTATTGGGTACCGTGAGCGGCATGGCAGAGACTGGCGCGGGACCGGCACACTGATCTCAACTTACCTAATCGGACGAATGACGGATGCAAGTTCGTTTCATCGGTGAAAACCGCGGCAGCTCTCGTTCGTGTGTGACGCAGCAACGCCCGTATCTTCGAATTCGCGTCCTCTGCCGGCCCGGCGCCTAGCCGAACGTATAGTACTGATTTGCCCGAACTCCAGACATAACTGGGAGCGCGAGGGAACGCATCACCGTTCGGCCGAAACATGGAACACGCCCAGTTCGGACGGTGGCGCTCCAGGTTCGATCCTGACAAGCTCGCCAAAACAGAGTTGTAGCGTCTGGAATGCGCGATTGGCACCTCGCCACATGAATGGAACGGATAGACGTGCTGCACTTCGAGAAAGAACCGCTCCCGACTGGTCGGTGACGGGGTCCAGTTTGGGTGCCCTGCAAATGTAAACCTTAGCTCAAGCTACTGCATCATTCGAAATTGCGGCACGCTCCGCAGTTGCGGAGTTATCTGTGCCCGTCGCGGTGCGCGTCGCGCCATTTCCAGTATTCCTCTTGTTCCCGCTTCTTTGCCTTTGACCAATCGTGATACTTCCTGTGATGTTCTTGCAGATACTGACGCCAAGATGAATCCTCGGACGCATTCCATTCGTGTCGCGGACGCTCTTGGGCCTGTAGAGTTGCAAATGGGGTGAGTAGGCTTATTCCCAGGATTGTTGCGGTTGCAAATTTTCGCATTCTGTTCCTCTCGTTGGGCTATTCTGCCCTGGATAAAAGACACTTTTCACTGGCCGTGGTTTCAGAGCTCAGCGGCAGGCGGAGTACTGTACGGAATTTGAAACCTTATTGCCGACCGGCATCTGTATGTCAACCGAGCCCTCGCTTCGATGTACTTGTGGCGACCAGTTGTCCTCTTACCAGATTAGCGAGATCGAACGAATCCGGTAGGAAAGAGACCTTGAACGGCGATTTAGCATTGCTTCCTCGAGAGCGAACACTTGGCCATCCGGGGGACTTTCAAATTCCGACCCTACTGGCAGGAGATCGCTGCTCGAAGCCTCGTGTTCAGAAAGGTCGTACCCAAGACGCGGTAAGCGATAAGATCAGTCGTTGAGAGGCTCACCGATAGACCCGGAGCAGAAGAAGATGAGTTGCTCGACATACTGCAGGCCGCGACAGATGCTCCCTTTTTTCGGATTTCAACGGTCAGATTAGTCGGTTGGTCCGCCACGACCGTAAGAGTCTTAGCTGTACAGTCAACGCCAACCAGGCTTTGCGAATCGGACTCTATAGAAAGGATCGAGGTAAGTAAACCACTGCCCAGGAAGAAACCCGATTCCGGGGGTCAAGAAGTTCAGTACCCCAACAGTTGAGAAAGCTGCGGATGAGGTCCGGCAGCTTGCAAATCCGTCTCAAACATGCATTTCGTGATTGCGTTCGAATTGGTAATGCATTAAGAGTTTAATTACTGTGCGTCGCAGTGACCTCTCACCAAACAGAATCAACTTCAATAACGTATCGTGTTTAATGGAGCGAATCCATCGCCCGGCGAACGCATTCAGATTTGGGCTGCGAGGCGGCAGCACACAGTCGCAGATGGTTCAGGGTTGCGAGTGCTTGCTAATCAGCAGTACTTGAAGAGTTTGATATGGTGGGCGCGCAGGGACTCGAACCCCGGGCCTCCTGCGTGTGAAGCAGGCGCTCTAACCAACTGAGCTACGCGCCCCTGACGTTCTGTTTCATTCTAGAATACTCCGCCACGCGTGTTGTTCTATGCGACCCTGATGACGATGTCCCATCCTCGCTACCGCATGCTCTACTCGGATATCGGAGGCGTTCTGGGGACCAATGGATGGGATGCACGTGTGCGGAGTTCTCTCTGTGCGGAGTTCGGACTCGAGTCTGACGAAATCGAACGCCGCCACCATCTCATGTTCGACAGTTTTGAAAGAGGCTTCCTCACTTTCGAGGAATATCTCACGCGCGTTATATTCTTCGCTCCGCGCGCTTTCACCCTAGAACACGTTCGCGATTTCGCCTATGAAGCTTCTGAGCCGTGGCCGGAGAATATCGAATTCTTTCAGCGAATAAGAACCGCTAACAACCTGGGGCTTGCCTTGATCAGCAACGAGGGGCAGGGAATTACCGCGCACCGCGTAAAGAAATTCGGCTTGAGACATCTTTGCGATTTCATGGTGATCTCCCATTTCACAGGACTGAGAAAACCCGACCGCGAAATCTGGCGCCTGGCGCTGGATCTAGCGCAAGCGGAAGCTTCTGAATCCATCTATGTCGACGACCGCGAAATGTTCGTGGACGCAGCGCGGGACCTCGGTTTCACCGCCATCCATCACACCAGCCTCGAAGGGACGAGACAACACTTTCAAACACTCGGCTTGTTCGAGAACAGAGACGAAGCCTGAATTCTTGCGCGCTTCGTCTCTCTCCCTATTACTTCAACTGCTCGTTAACCGTGTTCCAGTTGATGATGTTCCACCAGGCCGAAATGTATTCGGGACGGCGGTTTTGGTATTTCAGATAGTAAGCGTGTTCCCAGACGTCGAGTCCGAGAATCGGCTTCTTGCCTTCCATATAAGGACTGTCCTGATTGGCTGTCGAAGTAATCTCGAATTTTCCGGATGAGTCCTTCACCAGCCACGCCCAGCCCGAACCAAAGCGTCCGGTTGCTGCGGCTGCGAACTTCTCTTTGAAAGAATCGAAGCTGCCGAAGTTCGACGTAATCACGCTTTCGATATCGCCCTTGGGACCGCCTTGATCTTTAGCAAGCAAGGTCCAGAACAAAGAGTGATTCGCGTGGCCGCCACCATTGTTGCGAACCGCCGTCTTGATGGGCTCCGGCACTGATGCGAAGTCTTTCAAGATGTCTTCAATCGATTTAGATTGCAGCTCCGGAGCCGACTCAAGAGCTTTGTTCAGGTTTGTAACGTAAGCAGCGTGATGTTTGCCGTGGTGAATTTCCATCGTCGCCTTATCGATGTAGGGTTCCAACGCATCGAAGGCGTAAGGCAGAGGAGGGAGTGTAAATGCCATTCAAAAATCTCCATGTGAAATCTGGGAGGACTCAAACGCCGTACAAGACCTCCACAGATTGCGATTGTTTACTGAAAGTTCGTTCCGCGGATTCAGATACCGCGAGGCAACGTACGCCCAACTGCCAGTTTACTTGGTGCTCGCTTTCGATTGCCGCGCAATGATCATTCCAGCAATCTTGCCGTAGGTAGACTGCGGAAGAATGTTCTTCCTCACAAGATCCGTTTTGACTCGATACGGACGCCCGTCGATGATCTTCTGCGAGTAAACGGCGCCAATGCCGGGCAGGGAAGCGAGCTGATCTTTGCTCGCCGTATTGATGTCAATAAGATCAGGCTTCTTTGAGTCAGCGGCCTGGCTTGTATGTTGTCTTGGTAGTTGTACTTTTCTTCGCGCTTGTTTGACCAAACGAGGCACCCAGGCATAGAACGAGGAGAATTGCAGCGGATAAGTATCGCCTTGCAGATTTAAAATGTGTCACACAGCCTCCAGAACGACAACGATGAGAACCTCAGGCGGGCTTCGCTGTCAAATGTCTGCTTGGAAGACTCGCTGACCAGCAACAATGGTTTCGGAGATCTTCACAGTCTCACCTGTTTTATCCCATTCGAAAACAACAAAGTCGGCCTTCTCTCCGGGACTGAGCCCGCGCTGCCGTCCGCCGATCCGGCCGCTTCGAGCGGGATTAATCGTTGACATCGTCACCGCATCCCGTAAGGAGAATCCTCCCGAGCGTACAGTGTTACTGATCGCACGATCCATCCGTAGAGCTGAGCCCGCCAGCCGGTTTCCGCCTTTCATCACCACGCTGCCGTTCTCAAGCAGGTCCACTTCCAGGGTGCCGAGTCGATAAGCCCCAGGCAGACACATGGCCGGCATCACTGCATCCGTAACCAGGATGGAACGATCAACGCCTTTTGCACGAATCGCAGAACGGAAAAAGTCGCGCGGGATGTGGATCTCATCATAGATGAAACTAGCGGCGAGCCGGTCTTCCGCGAGTTGATGCCAGATGTAGTTTTGCGTCTTGTGAAGCAATGGATGTGCGGCGTTGCCAAGGTGAGTTGACATGGAGGCCCCCGCGTCCACTGCTGCCTCGATCGCGCGGGCATCTGCCATCGTGTGGCCGATGCTAGGCACGACGCCTGATCGAACCAGACGATTCACATAACCCGATGCGCCATCCCATTCCGGCGAGAGAGTCACGATGCGCACATTGCCGTCGGCGGCTTCCTGCCATCGCTCGAACTCGCTTGGATCAGGCGCCCTGACGTACTCAACCGGATGAGCACCGCGCGGACCGGACTCGGGCGAGATGTGAGGGCCTTCCACATGAAACGCTTCCATGGCGTGTCCCTCGGCCAGTCCGTGGCGCAGGAACTCCGCTTTCGCTGCGCTCAGGTTTCGCAGGCAAGCGGTAATGTTCTCTTCAGAAGCGGTAATGATAGTGGGGAAGAATCGGGTGACTCCGGTGCGGAACATCTTCCGAATCGCGCGGGAAATGTCTTCGCTTGAAATCGTCGGGTCGTTGAAATCGACGCCGGCAAACCCGTTCACCTGGAGATCAATGAATCCAGGTGTCAGATAGTGTTGGACGTCCGGAGGCGAGATCAGTTCATCGACTGCCGAAACAGCCAGGCCCTGCCACTCGCATCGGATAACAGAAGAGCTCCCGGGAGCTCTTCCGATTACATGATTCTCTGAAACGCTCATCGGCGACGGTGAGTTTGAAGTGCGGACGCCTGCTAAGCCGCAGGTCAGGCGTGTACTGGCTGATTTGCGCGCGTGCCCGTCACGTAAGTGAGCCAGCCAAACTCGTCCTGAGTTTCCCCTTTGACAAGTTCGAAATAACGCGTCTGAATCTGCTCAGTAATGGGGCCTCTCCGTCCATTGCCAACCGTAATGCGGTCGACGGATCGGATCGGTGTCACTTCGGCGGCCGTTCCGGTGAAGAAGACTTCGTCGGCAATGTAGAGCATCTCTCGCGGAATGATCGTTTCGACCACCGGTATCGAGAGTTGCTTCGCAATCGTCACAATGGTGTCCCGTGTAATGCCAGGGAGGACGGAAGCGCCCAGTGGCGGCGTCAGCAGTTTTCCGCCTCGAACCAAAAAGATGTTCTCGCCGGATCCTTCGCTGACATATCCGTTTGCATCGAGCGCGATACCTTCGGCGTATCCGTTTTCTGCGGCTTCCATCCTGATGAGCTGCGAATTCATATAATTCGCGCCGGCCTTGGCAAGAGCGGGAAGAGTGTTCGGTGCGATCCGGTTCCATGAGGAGATGCAAACGTCGACACCGTCGGCCAGCGCCTCGTTGCCCAGGTACTTACCCCACGGGTAGCAGGCAATATAGGTCTCAATCGGGTTCTTATAAGGCAAAACGCCCACGTCACCGTAGCCGCGAAGAACGATCGGCCGGAGATAGCAGGACTCCAGATTGTTAGCCGTAATGATTTCAGAGAACGCGCTGACGAGATGATCGATTGAGAACGGGACCGCCATGCGATAAATCTTGGCTGAGTCGACAAGCCGCTGAGCGTGGTCGCGAGCACGAAAAAGAGCTGGCCCGCGGCTTGTTTCATAGCACCGGACACCTTCAAATACAGAGCTTCCATAGCTGACTACGTGCGAAAGGACATGTATTTGGGCGTCGTTCCACGGGATGAGCTGGCCGTTGTGCCAGATTTTCTCGGTTGGCTGCAGCATGCAGCGATTATATCGACCGGCGGTTATCGCTCACGTCGAAGGCGTCGCGCAGCGACGGTCCAGTGGCGTTCGGCTTCGACTTGGGACGCAAGCTGTGACGGCAAATAGAAGCGCGCGCGGCATTGCCGGCAGCGGATCGGCTTCATGTTCCAGAGGCGCATGGCGAAATCCCAAAGTTTACGATGCCGGGAGCGGCTGAGGTCGGTCGAGTGACAACGAGGGCACATGCTGCCGCTTTCCACGGTATCACGAGAGAGCCGATGGCATATGGCCGATAACACATATTATGTAAACTATTTGGTATAAATATACTTGACTGACACAGCCCATTCCGGGTACAGTTGATACATGGAACGGGCACCTAAAACTCTCCAAGAAGCCATCGTTTACTTCTCGAACGCGGACAACTGCCACGCGTTCATGATGAAGTTGCGCTGGCCGGATGGCAAGGTGCGTTGCCCTCATTGTGGCTCGGAAGATGTGGCCTATCTTCCGAACGCCAAAGTCTTCAAGTGTTACGTCAAGCATCCGAAACAGAAGTTCTCGCTCAAGGTCGGAACCATCTTGGAAGATTCCCCTATCGGCTTAGACAAGTGGCTTCCGGTGATGTGGCTGGTCGTGAACTCCGAGAACGGTATTTCGTCCTGGGAGATTCACCGCGCTATGGGCGTTACCCAAAAGACTGCATGGTTCATGCTCCAGCGTGCGCGGCTTGCTATGCAGGATGACCGCAAGGGCGGAAAGCTCTCGGGCGAAGTCGAAATCGACGAGTCGTACATCGGCGGGAAAGCACGCAACATGCACAAATCCCACAAGGCCAAGAAGCTCGAAGGCAAGGGCGGCGGCATGGCGGGAAAGATCGCAGTGCAAGGAATACTGGAACGTGGCGGACACATCCGCGCTCGGGTGATCGACAACAACCAACGCCAGAACGTTGTCCCGGCAATTCGCGAGAATGTCGAAGCAGGATCAAGCGTTTACACCGATCAGTTAAGGTCTTACTTCGGACTTCAGGCCGAATACGAGCACGGCATCATCAACCACGCTGAGAAGTATGTGAACGGCCAGATCCATACCAACGGGCTGGAGAACTTCTGGGGCACTCCTGAAGCGCGGACTGGGCGGGACCTACGTTTCGGTCGAGCCGTTCCATCTGTTCCGCTACGTGGACGAACAAGTGTTTCGCTACAACCATCGCAAGGATGAGCACGATGGAGAGCGGTTCGAAGCGCAATGAAGCAAATCATCGGTCGGCGATTGACCTACAAGGAACTGACCGGGAAGGAGGGAGAAACGGAAGCTTTCTAAGAAGGAAGCTAAACGCGAAGGGCGGGGGAAGCAGAGCAAGAACGGATTATGAAATATTGCTTCTATGGAGCAGATGGGCACTTCGATCTGGCAGCCATCATTTCCGGGGCGTGGTTCGCACCCCAGACGGATTATTCTCGACAACGATCCGGATGGAACCGCAGAGGTTGAGCGATTGGAATTCCGGCTTAACATACGAAGGGGTTCTCTTAGGTGCCTCTCGGAACAACACGAGAGCCAAGCACAGAAGCACGAAATTCGGCGCGTGTTTCATTCGCAATTGCGACGTCTTTGGAACATCAGCCCCGAGATTGTCCGAGATGCGCTCTCCCCCGCTGCAACTCCTTGAGATCAATCGAGGACCGGACAAAAGCCGAGTAGAAGCGCTAGCCGAAAGATTCTCTCGATCTGGATATAGGTTTGTTCCGCTCGTTACGGATGATCTTAATGTTAGCTACTGCGGGCTGGACATCCTATTCCTACGTTCAGATCCACCGGGGTCATTGGTACAGTCGGGAGATATTGACAACCGACTAAAGACTCTCTTCGATGCATTGCGAATGCCCAATGATAAAGATGAACTTGGCGGGTATGACATCCCGAGCGAAGATGAGGAGCCATTCTACTGTTTGTTGCAAGATGACAAGCTAATCACAAAGGTATCCGTGGAAACCGATTATCTTTTAAAACCGATAGGGGGTGGACTTTCAGACCAACGATGTCAGGCTCGTCATCGCAGTCCAGATTCAGCCGTCGATCTCACGTTTGGACCTCAGATTTACATCCACCAACTTTCGTTGAAGGGCTCGCGAGTTGAAGGCCCACATCCGCCGAATCATCCAGGCGGATGTGTCTGTGATTTCGGTTTCGGGCCGCGCTTGTTCGGATTGAGAGCCGCTTCCTTTTTGTGCTCCGCGATCCGCCGCTGAATTTCGGCCTTCGGAACGGATAGAACTTTCTTCATCGCGTTCTCAGTCGCGTGAAGGCTTCGGCCTTCGACCATGTCTGTCTGCGGCTTCATATATGTGCATCATGGCACAATCGTTGGCTGGTCAGGGGTCTTCGATATTCCGACTAAGCAATGGGCACAATCAGGATTTTGCTTGCCGAGTTGGTGGTAACTAACTACCTATTCTTATCTGTTTCGGGTCGGGCTTTTTACTCCCGGCCAAAGTTACCCGGTCAGCTTCAAGAAGCTGGTGACAACGAGCAATTTCCTCATTAGAAGCAACGTCATAGATAACAAATTCCTGATTGTAGGGCGCTGGCGAAGAAACAGTCGGGTACTTTCGTGGCCTGATCGGACCTAGCTTGATCGCAAACTCGCCCGACTTTACGCGGGGGAGAAGGCGTTTATCCCAAAAGACCTTGCGGAGGTGCCAGTCACACAGGGCCACCTCAATAGAGGTATTATTGACATTGTTACGAAGCCGATTGGACGCCATGCTTAAGCCCGTCGAAATCTCAGATCAGATAGGCAAAATTGCAGCAGGTGAGTTGTCGGTGGACGAATTCGAAAGCTGGTTTCGTCGGCGCGTCTCGAAATTTCCACAGAGATTCAGACTCAGAAGGCGCAACAGGCCATCTTTGAGATAGAAGGCGTCCTGTCGGCGTATCGTTTCGATGGCCTAGATGAGGCTTCCGCTGCCAAGGAGCTGGCGAATGCCATTGGCCCTTTCGTAGTTCGGCAGATGAAGGAATTTCACTACTTCCTTGTTGCGAAGAGCACCTTCTCTGAGTACTCACGACCTATTCCCGTAAACCTTGAGGAGTATCCTAGCGCTCGTCCGGACGTTCGGAAGGGATGGCCGAAACTCCGTCTGATACCTCCGCCGAATCTTCCTGAGATTCATTTCGCACTCGGTCAATCTTAAGTGGAGCTTTATTGGCAAGCTCGCCGTTGACAAGCACTTCGAACCAGAAAAGACCCGAATCTTGAGTGGTTATATTGCCCCTGACGTTAAGGGTCTGGCGTATGAGCCCTCAGATATCGTGCAAGCAATCGGAGACGGGTAATCATAACCTCATGTCCATCTGGCTGTATGGCACGGATGGTTACCCCGAATTGCACTGGTTGGTTGCAATAAAAGTTGCAGATCATCGAGACGTTAAAGGGTGGAAAGAAGTAATCCGGGTGTTCTTCATCAAATGAGCCATCTGCGAGGCGGGAACAAACCTGAATGGTTGCTGAGTAAAACCATTAGCAATTCGAACCGCAGTAAGAATATTGTTCTGATTCCGAATTACGCTTTCGCACAGAATCAGGTTTGTGTAGATCTGCGTCTTAACGGCAGGTTGATCTGACATCGCCAGAACAGTCTATCAGGCTCTGCTCAGCGAAGTATATTTATACCACTATTAGGGTGTAAATATACTTCGCTAATCCAACCGCGCCGAAGGTGTGCGTTGGCTTAGTTGTGTCCGTTAGTTAGTCTGAAGTTCAAGCTAAATGAAGACTTCCATCGTCGCTTTGCTGCTGTCGATTTCCGCTAGTTTTGCTCAGGCTCCCTCCGCTGAACAGTTGGTACCACATTCGAGCGGAGCAACGGCGGTAGCAGCGGCATTTGGACTCAATCTGCCCGGGACCGTATCGCCCGCCAGCTACAACGAGACCATGGCGGCAGGCGTGAATCGCGATGTAAAAACTCTGGCCGGTATTGACGTGCTGGAGGAAGACGGCTTCGCAGAGCTGAAGGGCAAACGTATCGGCTTACTCACGAACCAGACCGGCTTCGATCGCGCGGGACGCCGCGACGTAGACGCGATGCTTGCGGCGGGCGTGAAGGTGGTGAGTCTCTTCTCGCCAGAACATGGATTCTCCATGTCGCAAGACACGGAAAATATCCCCGACACAAAGGACTCGTCAACGGGACTACCGGTCGTAAGTCTGTATGAACCGGGAAAACGGCGGCTCACGGCCGAGCAGATGCGGAACCTGGATGCAGTGGTTTACGACATCCAGGATGTCGGCACACGCTTTTGGACTTACTCCTGTACTCTGCTATACGCAGTGGAAGAATCGGGCAAGGCCAAGAAGCCTTTCTTCGTGTTGGATCGCCCAAACCCGATCACCGGAACACACGTGGAAGGCCCCATGCTCGAGAAGGACTTGCATTCCTTCACCGGTTGTTATGAAATGCCGCTACGGCACGGAATGACTTTCGGAGAACTGGCGACGATGGCGAATGCGGAACAGCATTGGGGAGCCGATCTTCGAGTCATCAAGCTCAAGAACTGGGAGCGTGGTGACTGGTTTGACGCGACAACTTTGACCTGGGTAAATCCATCACCGAACATGCGGAGTTTAAATGCGGCGCTGCTTTACCCAGGAGTGGGGATGATCGAATACGCTAAGAATTATTCGGTGGGTCGCGGGACGGATGCTCCATTTGAGCAAATTGGCGCCGATTGGATTGATGGACCGGCGTTGGCGCAGCTTCTGAACTCGCGCTCCATCCCGGGTGTGCGAGTCTATCCTACGCGTTTCCGGCCTTCTTCCTCGAACCTGAAGGATGTCGAGGTCGCCGGCGTGCGTTTCATCATCACCGATCGTGATGCTTTCGATAGTACGAGGCTGGGAATCGAACTCGCAGCAGCGCTACAGAAACTATTTCCGGGGAAAATCGATTTCGAGAAATGCCGGCAGTTGATTGGTAATCATGCGGTACTAAATGAATTGAAGAATGGAACAGATGCAAGTGCAATCTGGTCAAAAGCTCAAGAGCAGGCGAGCCAGTTCGCCGAACGACGCAAGCCTTACCTGCTCTACTGACATCGGCGAGTCGGGTCGACCGGCTTACTCTGTCTGACAAAGCCTTGGCTGGCTGGCTAACCGAAGCTTGCTCCTCCACCGTTACGATCGAAGCGGGCCTTGTTCCCATCCAGCAAGCCAACTTGCGCGCAGGGTCCGAGCGAATTTCTTCCGCCACAATTCGGTTCTCAAAGGCTACGACGAGAAGGATCGTTAAGTCGCTCTCGATCCGGAAGAGCTGAAAAGCATTGCCTCCCAAGACCGCGACCGAAATGCAATCGAGGAATTCGTCAGGTACTGGAAGTTGACCCTTCAGCGCTCATGACTTACCCACGTCAAATTAAGTGTTCTGTGTCCAAGCTTCAGGAGTGACCAGAAGTTCTCCAGCCCATTGGTATGGATTTGGCCGTTCGCGTACATCTCGGCGTGCTTGATCACGCCATGTTCGTATTCAGCTCGTAATCCGAAGTAACACGTTAACTGATCGGTGTATACATTTGATCCTGGTCGACATTCTCTCTGACAGCAGGGAGAACATTCTGACGTTGATTGTTGTCGAGGGCGCTAATATGTTCGCCGCCTTCAAGTGTTTCTTGAACTATGTCTTTCCGGCCATGCCTCGGCCCTTCGCCTTAGAGCCTTATTGCATTCCGCTATCGCGGTTCGCCGCTCGTCCGCCACTTCCCTGACCTACCGCCTCGAGTGCCCGCCCCCACCACCGCCGCCGCTCGGCCTGCCTCCTCCGCCACCATGATTACCACCGCCACCCCCTCCGCTGGGTGCACTATGCGCCGCCGGTTGTCGAACCTGGTTCCCTCCGCCGCCGGAACTATGGAAAGACTCCCGGGCTGGCGGTGTGTAGTGCGGCGTCGAAGGTGCTGCTTGCTGCCGGTATGATTGTGCGGGCGCTGCGTACCGCGCTGCGCCGCCGCCCGATCCCCCGCCCTGCCCAGACCAGGTTTGACCGCTCGGCCTACTGCTAAACGACCTCCAATTGGATCCTGCTGCTCCTTGCGCCGGGGCTGATCTCGGTGCTGCTGCCTGGTAGGAATTCCTCGTCGCAAAGCTCCGATTAGCCTGCTGCTGCGCTTGCGGCTGCGAGGGTGGACGGCCAAACTGGTGCCAGCCGCTCTCGCCACGCGAAGTCGCTGTGAACGAGCTACGCTCAGCATTCCGCTGGGCTCCCGGATCCCCAAATCTCTGCCAGCCATTGGCGAGCCCGCCTGAAACCGATGGTGAAGAGCTCGAGCGCGGCGAGACGCTAAACCCGGGCTGCTGCCGCGTCATCGTCGAAACACGCCCGCCCCGATTGGGAACAAACGCCTGGTTCGAGAACCGGTAGCTGCTTTGATTGGGAGTCACCGGCAGACGTCCGTCAAAGCGCGTTGCCGTCCGAAGCTGGTCGGCCGTCGCCCACCCGAACCGTTGGTGCGGGCCAGAGAAGTTCCCGCCCTGCGCGAAGAGCGCAGCGCCACGGAACCCTGCATTTTGGAAATGAACACCAGCATTTCCATACCGGTTGCCGCCAATCCAGCTTCTCCGTCCCCACCATGCCTGAAAGCTCTCGTGGGGAGCTAGCGCTACCCAGCCAAGCCCTCCGCCGGAACCGAAGAATCCGACTAAGGCAGGACGCCACACATGGCCTATACCGCGTTGACCCGGCCACCAGCACCAACCGTAGCTACCGTTGCGGAACCAACGTCCGTAATGATAAGGTGCCCAGCCCCAGGGCGAGTAGTCGACCCACGTCCATCCGTAATAGTTCTCCCAAGCCCATTGCCCATTGCTGTACGGCGCCCACTCCGCACCTACATCCCGCGGCTCCCAGACTTGGCCGTATTGGGATGGAACCCAGTTACCGTTCCGGTCCAGGTCTTCCGATCCGCTCACCTCAGGCCCGACCAGCGGAACACTCGGAGAATTCAGCAGTTCCTGATCGCGGGAGGAACTCCAACCGTCAAACTGATCCTGAGGCGACGAGGCGGTTTGCTGAAACTCGGGCCCCGATGGACCCATGCGGGCGAGAACGGTACTGCCGGCCTGCAATGGTTGTGACCCTTGCGGCCCCAGCATCTCGGCGGATCCCGCATACACGGCGATTCTTGCAACTCCGCCGTCAAGCAGCGTGATACGAATCGCACTGACACCGAGAGGACGTACCGCGACACTCGGCGTGTCGATCTCTACATCCATGTCCGATGGCTGAAATACCCGGTATAGAGCGCTACCCGCCGTAAGCTGGATCTGAGCACGCCGGAACTGCAGATCGGAAAACCCGATCTCGCTGTTTTCGGCAATCCGGATCACGTTTGCGCCGTCAAGTTGTACCTCGGCCGCTCCGGTCGGTGATGTTTGAACGCTATCGCCCTTTTGCAGAGGAGCGTTTGGAATCGCAGCCACGACCTCGGATGTATCTCCCCGGCGGATGCCAACCTCACCAAGAACCACACTGAGCCGGGCTACGCCGTGTTGCTGGTCGGCTGGAGCTTCCGGGTCCTCGAGCGACTCCTGGCCGTTCGGCGGGGTGATCTGGGCGGCTGGCGAATAGGCCGGCTGCTGCTGCTGATAAGACGGCGGCGCGGGTTTGAATTGCGCACGGCCCTCTATACCGGTCAGTAGTGCGGCGGTCAGGGCTACCCAAAGATGTACGCTGCGTGGCATTCGACAGCCTCCTTAGTACACGTTGATTGCCAACCCTAAACCACGGCCAATCAGGTGTTTGGGGCTAAGCCACCGGCCGAAAACAACCAGACGTGATGGATTTAGACCGAGTCAGTTCCTATTGCTGCGCAGGAAGCGTGAACCGGAATGTCGATCCCGTCTGACCGTCGCTCTCCACCCACATCCGGCCGCCGTGCGTCTCGACGATTTTCCGGCTGATGGTCAGGCCTAAGCCAACGCCTGGGTAATCCTTGTTATGCAACCGCGAAAACGGCCGGAAAACCTTCTCCTGGTAAGGCTCCTCGATGCCGACTCCGTTATCCTGAACCGAAATCGTGTACTCGTCTTCGGTTCCTTCGGCGCGTATCTCGATATTGGGCGGCTCCGATCCACGGTATAGAAGACTGTTGCCGATCAGATTCTCGAATAGTTCCTTGAATTGCGATTCATCGACGGAGACTTGGGGCAATTCATCGAAATGCACCTTGGCGCCGCAATCTTTCAGCTTCGTCTGCAATCCCAGCAACGCCAGTTGGACAATGACGTCCAGCCGGATAGCCGTTCGGCTGTTGGTTCTCTTGGGTCGTGCGATGTTCGCCAGCTTCTGGACAGCATCAATAACAGCCTGCATTTCTGCGGCCCCCGAGATGATGTGGCCGGCGTACTCCCGTATGTCCGGGTCATCCGGCAACCGCCGCGTTAACAACTGGGTGAAGCTCAGCATGCTCCGAAGCGGACTCTTCAGGTCATGCGCAACGGCATAGGCCAGAGTCTCCATTTCTTCGGCGGCCGCAAGATACCGCTCGGCTTTCCGCTCGGCATCTTCCTTCTCTGCCCTGCAAGTTTGGAGGTCGGCCTGGAGCGTTTGTACGGATTCTTCCCGCGGCTCCCTGCCTTCACTCGTGCCGGAATTCATGCTATGCGGCTATGAGGCCGAGCCTTTCAAGCAAAGCGTTCGCGTCGGGGTCACGCCCGACAAAACTGCGGTACAGCAAGCTCGGATCTTCGCTGTCGCCCTGTTCGAGAATCTTGTGGCGGTAATCGGCTCCAGTTGCAGCATTGAATATCCCTTCCCGGTGGAAGCGTGTGAAAGCATCGGCATCTAACACTTCCGCCCATTTGTAAGAGTAATAACCGGCGCCATATGCTACAGGACTTGCGAAGAGATGCGTGAAACTTGCAATGAGACCGTACGAGGACGGCAGTGTCACCGGCATATAGTTTTGTAGAACTTCCCGGGCGAATTCCATAACGTCCACGGTACCGGCCGGATCGTATTCCCGGTGCAGCCGCAAGTCCACCAAGCCCAATCCCAACTGTCTCATCTGCATATTGGCGCTCCGGAATGTGCGGGCACGCCGCATCTTCTGGAACAGCTCTTCCGGAATCCGTTCACCGGTCTCATAATGCCGGGCAAACAGATCGAGAGATTCCCGTTCCATACACCAGTTCTCCATAATCTGGGACGGTAGTTCGACGAAGTCCCAGGGTACGTTGGTACCAGCCAGGCTCCGCACGGGAACACGGCTCAATGCATGGTGCAGAAGGTGGCCAAACTCGTGGAACACCGTCTCTACTTCACGATGGGTCAGCAGAGACGGGCGGCCCTCAACGGGAGGCGTCAGATTGCCGCAGATCAAGCCAAGATGCGGCTGGCCCGCGTCCGGATTGCCGGTCATGAGCGAATCCATCCAGGCGCCGCCCCGCTTGTTTTCGCGCGGAAACCAGTCGGAATAGAAGCCGCCGAGTAACAAACCCGAGCTCGTATCCTCAATCCGGTAGTACTTCACTGCCGGATCCCACCCGGGTATGTCTCGCTCCTGAACCACTCGGATGCCAAGGATTCGGCCGAAGATATCGAACATGCCGGCAACAACACGGTCGAGCTCAAAATAGGGCCGCAGCTCCTCTTCGTCGAAGTCATACGTCTTCAAACGCTGTTTCTCGGCCAGGTAAGCAAGATCCCAGGGCTCGATCCGATCAATACCGTACGTGCCGGCCAGCCCGGCGAGTTCCCTGTTTTCGCGCTCGAAGAACGGCAGCGTTTTGCGGCCCAACTCCTCGAGGAAATCCTGCGCGTGCTGTCCCGTATGGGCCATACGCTCCTCAAGCACCAGGTCGGCGAAATCTTTGTAGCCGAGCAAGCGAGCCTTCTTCCGCCGTAGCGCCAGGATCTCCGTTATAAGAGTGCGATTATCAAACGGATCTTCCAATCCGCGCCGGTTCGACGCGTCCCATAACTCGGCTCGCAGTTGCCGGTCGTCCAGGTACGTCATAGCGGCGACATAACTGGGCGCTTGTAACGTGAACCGCCAACCGGCGAGCGCCTTTGCTTTCGCACTCTCCCGGGCCGCGGCCATTGCAGACTGCGGAAGTCCGGATAGGCGTCCCTCCTCGGTGATCAACAACTCGAAGGCATTGGTTGCGTCGAGAACGTTTTCGGAGAACTTGGTGGTGATTCGAGTAAGCTCAACGTCGATTTTCTCCAGCTCTCGCTTGTCTTCCGGGCTCAGATCGGCACCCGCACGCCGGAAACCAGTCACCGTTTTTTGCAGGTAGCGTTTGTGCGGTTTGCCCAATTGCTTCGCTTCACTCGCTTTCGGCAACCGCCTTTACCGCCGACCAAAGCTCCGAGTTCAACGGAATAGAACTGTAGAACACGCTAACCGGGCCTTGTACGGCGTTATAAGCCGCACGGAGTTCCGGCGTAGTAGCCACACCCTCCAGATGGCGCACCGTGCTGATGGCGAAGTCGAGCGGTTCGGTGACCCGGTCAAGCGCCATCAAGATGTCCAGGTACGTCCTGGGCGTCTGTCCGGACGCAATCTTGGACAGCGCTTCCCTGCTCTGGTCTATCAGGACTTGAATGGCCGGTTCGACCATCTCGGCCTTTATGGAATCAAAAGGAACCGGCATCTCTCTCGTCAAAAGAGGATTTGCCGTATTCACATCCGTCAACGTTGTCTCTCCCATGCGTTCCTTACCAAACCCGGCAACCGCGCGCCGCATACATCTTGTCGCCCGCCTTGCAACCGAACGCCTCGCTGAATGCGGGCAGGTTACTGACCACGCCATTCGTCCGGAATTGGCCCGGCGAGTGGGGATCGGTCTGCGCCCACAGGCGAGCTCTTTCCGGCCGTACGTTCTCGCACCACAGTTGACCGTAGCCGATGAAGAACTGTTGTGCCTGGGTGAATCCATCAGTCTTTTGCGTCACCGGAATGCTCCGTTTAGCCAGGTCGTCCATCAGAGCCAGATACGCCAGCCGAATTCCCCCGTTGTCGGCGGTGTTTTCACCCAGCGTAAGCTTACCGTTCAGTTCGACCCCCGGCGCAGGACTGAAACCGCCGTATTCGTTCACAAAGCAATCGGCGAGCTTCTGAAACTGCTGTTCGTCCTGTTTCTGCCACCAGTCTTTCAGATTTCCTTTGGCGTCGAATTGTCTGCCTTGATCGTCGAAGCCGTGCGTCAGCTCGTGGCCGACCACGACACCCACAGCTCCATAGTTAACGGCATCAGAAGCCTTGTTCGAGTAGAAAGGCGGTTGCAGGATGCCGGCCGGGAAGTTGATGTTGTTCTCGCTCGGGTTGTAGTACGCGTTCACAGTGGGCGGAGTCATGGCCCACTCCTGTTTATCGACCGGCTTCCCGATCTTGTCCCGCTGGCGTTTGCTCTCGAATTCGTTCGACCGGTACCAGTTTCCGAAGTAATCGTCTTTTACGATCGAGATGCTCGAGTAGTCGCGCCATTTGTCCGGGTAGCCGATCTTATTTGTGACGGCCTGCAGCTTTACAAGAGCAGCCTTCTTCGTCTCCGGGCTCATCCACGTGAGAGAGTTGATGTCGATTGACATCTGCTTCTCGATCTCATTGACCAGGGCGAGCGTTCGCTCTTTTCCCTCTTGTCCGAAAGTCTTCTCCACGAACTTCTGCCCAAGAGCCTCGCCCAATTCGTCGTCTGTCGCAGAAACACAGCGTTTCCAGCGAGGCCTGAGCTCCTTTGTACCTGACAGCGTGCGTCCGAAGAAATTGAACGTTTCATCGACGAAATTCTTCGGCAGGAGATTTGAGCTCGCGTGCACGTAGTGCCAAACGAGATAGTCCTTCAGGTCTCCCATCGTTTGCGTTTCGAGGAGCGCGTTGAAGCCCTTGAAGAAGTCCGGCACCGCCACATTCAGCTTCGTGAATTCAGGCGTGGACATCCGGGTGAAAAACTGATTGAAGTTGAAATTCGGCGCCAGCGCAGCGAATTCTGACTTGCTCATTTCGTGCACGAGCAACTGCGGATTGCGCCTGGAGGTAACGTCCAGCGAGTTCTTGGCTAATGCCGTTTCGATGGCCATGACCTTGGCAGCCCTCGCGGGAGCTTCCTGGGGAGGAATTCCGATCAGCTCGAACATCTTCCCGATATGGGTAACGTATTTTTTCCTTACTTCCTCCGATCGGGCATCCGTACGGAAGTAAAAGTCCTTTTCGGGAAGGCCAAGTCCGCCTTGATCCATCTCTGCGATGTCCATCGAGGCATTCTTCGGATCGGCATCCGGGCCGAAATTGAAGAATACGTATACCTGCTGATTGTGCAACCGCGCAACTTCGTCCGATATCTGCTGCTTATTCGAAAGGGCGGCAATCCGGTCCAGTTCGGGTTTCAGGGGGGTCGTCCCACGCTTTTCGATCGCAGCCTCATCCGTACAGGACTGATAAAACCCACCAATTTTCTGATCGACGGAAGATCGGTCCGGATGTGCCATCGAGTCTTCGAGAATCTGGCGGAGAACGGCCTGGTTGCGCTCGAACAACTGGTTGAACGTGCCCCAGCTACTCTCGTCCGCAGGGATGGGATGATTCTTCAGCCAGTTCCCGCAAGCGTATTTATAGAAATCCTGGCAGGGATCCACGGTTTTATCCATCCCGTCAAGGTCCAAGCCGGTCTGTGAACTCGCGGCCTGAGGCGCTTGCGCTCCGGACAAGGCAGCAAACAAAAGAACGGACAGGAGCACCTTAACGATGGACATAAACCCTCACTGAACATTAGTTTAATCGCGGGCATTCGATTCCTGGGATAAACGTTCTCTGAGGATGCGCCCGCGACGCATTCGATTTGCCGCAAACCATAGGATCGCCGCAATACCGCAGAGTAGTAAGACGGCCGTAACGGTGTAGCGGTGGGTCAGGAGGACGATGGAATGCCAGTTCTCGCCGAACCAGTACCCCAGAGAAAGAAAACATGCCACCCAGATGGCTGCTCCGACGTATGCGAACGGCGCGAAGACCCGAAATTCCAGACCGGACATGCCTGCCACCAGCGCTGTGAAGTGACGAACTCCTGGGATGAAATATCCGATGCTTAACAGCCAGTTCCCGAAGCGTCTGAACCACTGGTGAACCAACTCGATCTTTGCGGGAGTGAGGTGAATCAGCTTACCGTACCGTTCGATGGCGGCATGACCCACGGTTCGGCCGAGCAGATAACTGATGGAGATTCCGCATACGGAGCCCGCAAACGCGGAAGCAAATGCAAAGAGCGGGTTCCATCGCCCTTTTGATATCAGGTAGCCCGAGAAAACCAGCAAGGTCTCGTCCGGTACCGGCAAACCCACGATGCCGAGCACGAGAAGCACGAATAGACCCGCGTAGCCGTATTGTGAGATCCACTGAAGTAAGGACTCCATGCGGCGACAAACCGAAGGATAACAGCAGCTTGCGCTACGATTCCGATATGGCTGAATCCGAGGGTAAGATCTTCGAAATCAAGTGTCCCTGTTGCGACGCTACGCTCCAGATCGATAGCGCTTCGCAACTCGTCATCAATCATCGCGAGATGGAGAAGAAGCCGCTGATTGAAGATCTCAGCATTGCCGTTCAACAGCTAAAGGGCGAAGCAGCGCGACGCAACGATGTCTTCGAAAAGAGCTTTGCCTCCCACCGCGCGAGCGAGCAGGTTCGGGAGAAGAAATTCGAGGAACTCCTGCGGCAGGCCAAGGAAGATCCTTCTGCGCCCGCTCCCAAGCGGCCTTTCGATCTCGACTGAAGCGCGCCCCACGGTCACTTCAAAACGCTGCGAAAGTCGCCGCGTGCTAACCGGCGCACAAAATCGAAATCGCCATCGAGGAAATCAAAACCAGGCAGGCTGTGCAGGTCAACCCACTGGATCTGTTCGAACACCTGCCCCTTCACTTGGCCTGTATAGGCCGGAATCGCAAAAAACAGAAGGTGGACCCGGCTTCCGCTGGGGTACTCGTGTTCGTAGCGCGCCAGTTCGCTTCCGACGGTCGCTTCGATCTGCAACTCCTCCCGAAGCTCCCGGACGAGAGCCTGCTGCGGCGTTTCGCCCTGTTCGACCTTACCGCCCGGGAATTCCCATTTCAACGGGTGGCGGTCGGCTCGCCGGCGTTGTCCGACCAGGACCTGTCCATCCCGATGGATTATGCCGGCTGACACAAGCAGCGGTGTCCGCAGTTTCATGCCTGGTGGGTTTACCGAGCCTTAACCGGCTTTACCTAGGCTGCAACGTTGGTTGCGATAAGCTGTCGCAAAACGTAGGGAAGGATGCCGCCGTTCCGATAGTATTCAGCTTCCTGCGGCGTGTCGATGCGAGTTTTGGCAGTGAACTCTTTCTTTGTCCCATCCGGCCCATCGGCTACGACCCTCACGGTTCCGGTCCCATGAACGGCAGCAGGGACATCGAGTATCGAATACGTCTCCTCGCCTGTCAAACCCAAGGTCTCGCGGGATTCGCCTTCAGTGAACTGGAGCGGCAAAACACCCATCTGCACAAGATTCGAGCGGTGAATACGTTCGAAACTCTCCGCAATGACCGCCCGAACTCCCAGGAGAAGCGTGCCCTTGGCAGCCCAGTCGCGAGAAGAGCCCGAACCGTATTCCTTGCCGGCGATCACAATCAGCGGAATCTGCTCGGCCTTGTACTTCATCGCGGCGTCGTAGATGGACATCGGTTCGCCATCCGGCATGTGCCGTGTCAATCCGCCTTCGACGCCGGGCACCATCTGATTTTTCAGTCGAATATTTGCGAAGGTGCCGCGAACCATCACTTCGTGGTTTCCGCGCCGTGCTCCGTAGCTGTTGAAATCCGACGGCTTTACACCGAGGCTCATCAGGTACTTGGCAGCAGGACTATCGAGCGCAATCGAACCGGCCGGGGATATGTGATCGGTGGTAACGGAATCACCCAAGATCGCCAGTGCTCGCAGACCACCGAGATCGCGAACGAAGGTCAGCGGATCCACCAGAGTCTCGAAGTAGGGCGGCTGCTTGATGTAAGTCGAGTCTTTGGTCCACTCGTAGATGCTGCCGGTCGGCACCTTCAACGAACTCCAGTTCTTGTCGCCTTCGAACACTTCCGCGTACTCTTTGGCGAAAAACTCCGTTCGTGCCGACGCCTTCACAACCGCGTCGACCTCCTGATGGGTGGGCCAGATATCTTTCAGGTAAACTTTCTTACCCTTCTGATCTTTGCCGAGCGGGTCTTTAGTGAGATCGATATCGACCCTGCCCGCGATCGCGTAAGCAACCACCAGAGGCGGTGACGCTAGATAGTTGGAACGCACCAGCGGGTTTACACGCCCTTCGAAGTTCCGGTTTCCGCTCAGCACGGCCGCTACGTTGAGTTTGCCCTTTGAACAGCAGAAGCTACGTTCTCGGGCAGCGGTCCGCTGTTTCCAATACACGTGGTACAGCCATAGCCGACCAGATGGAAATTCAGAGCCTCGAGATAGGTCATCAGTCCGGCATCGGTCAGGTAATCGGTGACGACCTTCGATCCGGGCGCGAGAGAGGTCTTCACCCAAGGCTTCGCCGTCAGTCCCTTTTCAACCGCCTTCTTCGCAAGCAGTCCAGCCGCGACCATAACCGACGGATTCGAGGTGTTCGTGCAACTGGTGATCGCGGCAATCACAACCGCTCCGTCCTCAATCTTCTCGTGATGGCTGTTCACGCTGACGTCCGCGGATTTCTGGGCCTCCGTCAAGCTGCTCAGGAAGTTCGAGCGGACGTCATGCAGCTCAATTCGATCCTGCGGCCGGCGCGGACCGGCAAGCGAAGGCATAACCTTCGAAAGGTCAAGCGAGAGTGTGTCCGTGTACACAGGATCCGGAGAATCGGGCGTCAAGAAAAGCCCTTGCTCCTTCGCATACGCTTCGACCAGTGCAACCTGTTCGGGCGATCTATTTGTCAGGCGTAGATACTCAAGCGTTTGTTCGTCGATCGGGAAGAATCCGATCGTGGCTCCGTATTCGGGAGCCATATTGCTGATGGTCGCGCGGTCTGCCAGCGGCAGCGCGGCAACTCCCGGACCGTAGAACTCCACAAATTTACCCACCACGCCTCGTTTGCGGAGCATCTGGGTGACAGTGAGCACCAGATCGGTGGCGGTCGCGCCCGCCGGTAGTTTCCCGCTAAGCTTAAATCCCACCACCTGAGGCAGCAGCATCGAGATCGGTTGGCCCAGCATACAGGCCTCCGCTTCGATACCGCCGACACCCCAACCCACGACGCCCACGCCGTTGATCATGGTCGTATGGGAGTCGGTACCCATCAGGGTGTCCGGATAGGCCTGGAGCACACCTTTGGACGAGTCGCTGAACACGACACTAGCCAGGTACTCCAAGTTCACCTGGTGAACAATCCCGGTATCGGGCGGCACCACGCGAAAATTGCTGAAGGCCTTCTGTCCCCAGCGGAGAAACGCGTAGCGTTCCTGGTTGCGCGAAAACTCGAGCAGCGCATTCTCACTGAAGGCACGGGCCGAACCGTACTCATCGACCTGAACCGAATGGTCAATCACAAGATCGGCCGGAATCAGCGGATTCGCCAGTTCAGGATTAGCGCCCAGCCGCTTCAGCGCGTCGCGCATGGCGGCCAGGTCGACAACGCACGGAACCCCGGTAAAGTCCTGGAGCAGAGTGCGCGCCGGACGGAACTGAATCTCCTGTGCCGAGGTCTTCGAATCCCAATGGGCCACATACTCGATGTCGCTGGCCTTGACGGTACGATCATCCTCGAATCGAAGCAGATTCTCGAGCAGGACTTTGATGGAATACGGGATCCTGGCGATTTTGATCCCGCCTTTGCCCTCGAGTGCGTGCAACCGGTAAATCTGGTAATCGCGGTCGTTGACGCGCAGCGTCCCTGCAGCTCCGAAACTGTTCTTACTGGCCATTACATTCTTAGTGTAAGATGACACTCGCCTTACATATACAGGGGCTGCTCAATCCCCAGCACATCGAGGGTTCTGAGTAATTGTTTACGGACGTATTGCGTAAGCCAGAGCAGAAACGCGCGTCGTTCCGCATCTTCCTCCGTGATCACCGGCTGGTCGTGATAGAAGGTGTTGAACGACTGCGCCAACTGAAACGCGTACTTCGCAACATGCGCCGGTTCGCCGGAAACAATGGCTCGCCCTACGGTGCTTTCGGCTTTGGACGCCAGCAGCAGCAGTTGCCACAAACTTTCTGTTTGCAAGGTGGCGCGCAAGCGCTTCCTTCGAGAGAATCCGTTCGAAGTCCGGCAGAGATCTCCCCGCGATCTACAAACTTGCGGAGGATGTTCGCCGCCCGGAGAGCGGCGTACTGCACATACGGACCGGTTTCACCTTCGAAGCTGAGCGCTTCATGGAAATCGAAGGCGATCACGGAATTCCGGGTGAATTTCAGCATGAAGTAGCGTAGTGCGCCGACTGCGATTTGCTCGGCTACCTTGCGCTGCTCTTCCGGAGCTGCTCGCCGGGTGACGGTCGACCACCTCTGCAAGCGCAGTTTCGATGAGCTTGTCGATGAGGTCGTCGGCTTTCACGCCCAGCCCCTTGCGGCCGGAGACTTCGACGTAGGGCCGCATTCGATCCTCGTCCGACAGCGTGATGCCCATTTCAAGGCAAGTTCGCGGAGTCAACGCAACCATCTCGTAGGAGAAGTGGACTGGAGGCATTCGGCTTGCTTGTTGTAATTCAAGCGCGCGCAAGCCGGCAACCACGACGTCCTGCAGGTAGGACTGCCGTGAATCGATCACGTTGTAAACGCGCGAGCCGTGGCCGAACTTGCTGCGCCGCGGTCTCGACCGGGCTGGTCGGTGGTGACCCAAACCTCATGGCCGTCCGGATAGCTCACCAAGGCCGGTAGTAGAAATCCTTGCCGAGAAGGCCGAACTTCCAAAGCTGATAGGCGATATCTTTGCCGACATAGGTCACCGTGCCGTTCGACCGAACGATGACCTTGCTGTCGTCTTCGGACTCTCCGCGTCGCTCTCGTCTTCTGCTGTCCGATGTTCTTGAAGGCGGACGCCGGCATCACCCAGCAGCCCTTGTTTTTGCCTTGCGTTTCGAAGTAAATCGCCTTCCGCTCCTTCAACAGTTCGAACGCCGTGGCCCAAAACTGAAGGTGCAGAATCTCGCTTTCGCGCGGCAGAACGTCGTATTCAATGCCAAGCCGGATCATGGTCTTCAGATGGGCGTCCACAATGGTATCCGCCACAAGGTGGCCAAGATCTCGGCAGTTCTCCCGACCCGGCTTCGATGGCGTGCAAGCGTTTCCGCCCGCCACTGCAAGCGCTTCCGGATGTTCTTTGTAGTACGCGGACGTGCGCGCGTACAGATCCCAGCACAAGATAATCAAAGCGCACCGTGGATCCGCGATCAGCCGCTGCACATCGCCCGCGCTCTTTCCTCTCGAGAAAGTGGAACCCGACCACCACATCCGCCACTTGTACGCCGGTGTTGTCGATGTAGTTCTGCACTTCGACCCAGCGTTCCTGGTCGCCGCAGCATCCGAACAAACGTGTCGCCCAGGACCGCGTTCCGCAGATGCCCGATATGGGCAGCTTTGTTGGGATTGATGTTCGTGTGTTCAACGATGATTTTGTCGCGCTTCTCAGCCTCGCTGGTCGTTGCCACGTCGCGAAGTGCTGCACTGCCAAATGCGCCCCGGTCGAGACGCACGTTGATATAGCCGTTCCCGGCAATCTCAATGGAGGCAACGCCTGGCAAATCGGACAGACCTTCCGCAATCTCACCCGCGATTTGGCGAGGAGGCTTCCGCAATTGGCGCGCAAGCTGAAAGGCAACCGGAATAGCAAGTTCGCCAAACGAGTTCTGCTTCGGCTGTTCAAGCGAAACTTTCGCCCGGATATCGTACTTCGCCGCCAAACTTCGTTCAACTTGCTCGATCAATCGTTCTTCGATGTTTTGGAACACTAAGTTTCAGTATGCAGGAGCTATTTTCCCCGCTCTGCGTTGCTCCGGTCCAGTTCGTCTTAGCCGTTACAATGAGGTGTGCCGAAAGTGACTTTCATGCCGGAAAACAAGACCGTAGAATTCGAATCCGGCAAAATGCCTTACAGTGATCACGGAAAACGAAGCTCTCTGCTGGACATAGCTTTGAATTTCGATATCCATCTGGAGCACGCTTGCGGCGGAAGTTGCGCTTGTACAACATGCCACGTAATCGTTCTTGAAGGCGAAAAGAATTTGAGCGAAGCCGAAGACGACGAATTGGATCGCCTCGATATGGCTCCAGGTCTTACGTTGCGGTCGCGCCTGGGTTGCCAAGCGATTGTGAAGGGTGACGTGAAGGTGGAGATACCCGCCTGGAATAAGAACTACATCAGCGAGGGCGGGAAATCGATGCTGTAGGCTCGGCGCACGGGCCGGCTATTCGTATCGCAGCGCATCCACCGGGTCGAGCCTGGCGGCTTTACTGGCCGGCCAGATACCGAAGAACAGACCCGTGCCTGCCGAGACAATCAACCCGAGCAAAGCTGCCCATAAGGGCACACTGGTAGGGAGTGTCGGAAAGATGAGCCGGCTCAGCAAGGCAACAATCCACCCGAAGCTGATCCCGGCGAGGCCTCCCATCCCGGTCAGAGCAACGGCTTCGATCAGGAATTGCAGGACGATGTCCGACTTCTTGGCTCCAATCGCCTTGCGTATTCCAATTTCCTTGGTTCGCTCAGTTACAGATACGAGCATGATGTTCATGACGCCGATCCCGCCGACAAGCAGCCCGATCGAACTCAGAACCACCATGACGATCGCCACCATCGAGGTAATCTGCCGGAAGTCGGCGACCATCTGGTCGGCCGTGGACATCGCGAAATTGTCGGGCTTCGAATACGGAAGCCGGCGGTCGATCCTCAAGATAACCCGGGCCTCGTCCATCGCCGGAGTCAATTGCCCTTCTTTGGCGTTCACAACAATCGTGACGTCTTTCGTCTGCGGGTAGTCCTTCTGGAACGTGAAGAACGGTATGACCACGCGGAGATCGTCTTGTCCGAAGAAAGAGGCCGCAGGACGATTCATCGTCCCGACCACTTCGAACTGATGCCCGTTCACGTCAATCCATTTGCCTACCGCTTCGACGTTGGGAAAAAGACTATTCGTTATATCCGCCCCGATCACAGCCAGGGGCGCGCGCCGCCGGCCTTCCTCGTTCGTGAAGAAGCGCCCGCTGCGCATGTCCACTTGCCCCTGCTCGGCGTATTCCTCCTCTACGCCCATGAGATTGATGCCGGAACGATCATTGGCCTTGTATTTGACCGTTAAGATCTGGCTATCCCTGACCATCAGCATTGGAGAAACGCGGTCGCAAGCCTGACATTTCTTGCGAATGTCGACCACATTTTCGTACACGAACTCTTTTCGAGTACGCTCTTCCCCCACGAGAGCATTTGTCTGCACGCCAAACGGGAGCTTTCTGATCATGATCGAGTTTGGGCCGAAACTCTTGATAACTGAAGTGATGGTCGAATCGAAACCGGTCAGTATCGAACCCACGCCAATGATGGTCCCAGTTCCCATCACGACGCCCAAAACCGTCAGGAACGCGCGAGTCTTATGCGCACGAATCGTTTGCAGCGCAAGCGACGTGGCGTTAAACAGAGCTCGATAGTTCAATCGTTCACTCCATTCTCAGCGCTTCGATGGGGTCGAGTCTGGAGGCTTGCCTAGCAGGATAGATGCCGAAAAACAGGCCCACCACCGCAGATAGCCCCACGCCAATCGCCACCGACGCGAGGGGAAGAGCCATCGGAATAGAGGCGGTGTTCCGTATAATCACCGCCAGAGCCCACGCGATGAGCACACCGATAAGGCCGCCGGTTGCGGACAGTGTTGCCGATTCCACCAGAAATTGGTTGAGAATGTCACCTCTCCGCGCGCCCAGGGATTTTCTGATCCCGATCTCGTGAGTTCTCTCCGTCACGGCGGCAAGCATGATGTTCATGATGACAATTCCACCCACAACCATGAACACCGATACGATGCCGACGGCGGTAGCGGCGATAGCGGCCGTCATCCGTTGCCACAGGCTGGCTATGGAATCCGACGAAAGGATTCCGAAATTGTCCTCCTGATCCGGGCGAAGATGCCGGAAGGCGCGAAGCAGCATCGTGACCTCGTCCTGCGCCTGCATCAGGTGCTCCTGGTCGATCGCTTTCGCGAGCAACGTCATGCCCTTTTGCGCGCCAAACATTTTGAAGTATGTCTCGTCGGGAATCATGATGAAGTTGTCCTGGGATTGCCCAAAGACGCTGCCAAGCTGTTTGGCCACTGCGACCACTTCGAAAGGCACGCCGTTGATCTGTATCGATCGCCCAATCGGGTCCCGGTTGGGGAAAAACTTGTTCTTTATGTCCGACCCGATAAAGGCCACGTAGGCATGACGGGCGACCTGATTCTCCGTGATACCCGTGCCGCTCTCGATCTGCACGTTATTGAGTGCCGGCACGTTTGCGGTTATGCCCTGAAGATTCACGCCCTCAAGGTTCTGACCCTGGAATCCAGCCCGCACCGAGGTGGTAGCCATGATTCCGATACCTTTTAGCAGCGTGCTGTTGTCCTTGATGAACTGATACTCTTCGCGCTTGATCACCGGGTTGCGCTTCGACATGAGCAGTAGCTTCTTGAAGTCGCCCTGACCCAGCCAGACCACGCGGTTCACCCTGAAACCGTCGGAGCCCATAGTCGAAACCTTCTCTGAGATGTACAAATTCATCCCGTGAATCAGCGCAGTAACCGAAATGAGAGTGGAGGTGGCGAGAATGATCCCGAGCAGGGTCAGGAAGCTTCGTAGCTTGTTTTTTCCCAAAGATTCAATTGCAATACGCCCGGCTTCGAAGAAGGAGGCGCTCCGCGGAGCTATCTTTTTCGCCACAGTGATTTATCCAGCCGCAACCAGATTGGGCTCAGTTCCCTTCCCGGCATGCTCGTGAAGAAGATTATCAATCCAGTGCAACACAAACTTTTCCACCCAGAACCGGGGCCCGCTCCTGGCCAGGAATCCAAGATGGCCTCCATGTTTGGTAGCGGCGAGTGTAAGCGCCGGATTTTCCCGCAAGGCGGGATGATCGAACATCTCGAATGGAACCAGCGGGTCGTCCTGGGCGGTCACGATCAATGCGGGCACGCGGATGTCGCGGAGGAAATGCTGCGCAGACTGCGTCCGGTAGTAGTTCTCGGCGGTTCCGAATCCGAACAACGGAGCTGTGTAGACGTCATCGAATCCCCAGATAGTATGCACGGAGCTAAGACGTTCCGTCGAGTAAGTCTGTGGAGAAGTCAGGCTCTTCCGCACAATGCGATTTTTCAGCCTGTTGAGAAAGCGGCGAGCATACAGCGTGTTCTCCCGCTTCCCGATGGCCTTTACACAGCGTGCCAGGTCGATCGGAGGTGAAACCGCACACACGCCGTTAAGCAGATGCGTATGCCCGAGTTCTCCCGCAAGTTTCAGGACCACATTGCCCCCGAGCGAGAAACCGAGGAGGAATATCGGTTGTTTGTACTTGTCCTGCAGATCCTTCGCTACGACGATCGTATCGGCGGTAAGCCCGGAATGATACATCGTTTCCGAGAAGGCTTCCGTCCCTCCACAGCTACGAAGGTTGAGCCGGTGCACACCAAAGCCCGACTGCAGCGCTGCTTGGGCAAAGCTTCGCATGTATCCGGAATCAGCCGAACCTTCCAGACCATGTAGCAGCAGAAGCTGCCCTTTCGCTGCGAACTCCGGTTGCTGCTCGAGAGCCAGGACAGAAACCTGGTCGGTGATTCGATAGGTGCGCCGAACGGGCGGAAAGCGATTCTCGTCCAAACGCCGCTTCCAGAAATTTCCGGCGATGGTCAGGAAATGCGGATTTCGGAAAAGCGGTTTGAACTCCGGGACCAAATCCGATTGTATGAAAACAGCGCCACACGGGGCTTTGAAAAGCCCGGTGCGGCACAAAGACGTAAGGATCTAGAGGCTTTCGCTCTTGCGGCTCAAATCTTCCGAGAGAATGATCGCTTCGGCCAGTTCACGCATGGGACGACGCAGCCGCCGGCTTTCATTACGAAGCCGCAAATACGCTTCCTCCTCCGTCAGGCTGTGGCGATGCTGGAGAATGCCCTTGGCCCGCTCGACAATCTTTCGAGTTTCGAGCTGGCGCCGCATCTCTGCTGTTTCTTCCTGGAGGCGAGCATTCTCTTCCTCGAGAACGGATTTAGAGATGGCGCCGCCCATCTGTTCCCCGATAAAGGTAAGAAGTGAAATCTCGTTTGGAGTGTGGAAGTGGGGCTCGCGGTGGTGAACGTTGATAACGCCAATCACTTCACCCCGGCTCAGCAAAGGCACCGAAAGGAACGCTTCGTACGTGTCTTCTACCAGAGCCTGGAACTTCTTGAAGCGCCGGTCCGAACCGGCATTTTCCGGCAATGCGACCACCGAATGGTGTTCAACGACCCATCCAGTAATACCTTCGCCAACCTTCAACCGAATGTTGCCGAGATCGACCTGATGAGGAACTTGCGAAGCGCGTAGGACGATTTCGCTCGTCTCGCGTTCGATTAAATACACAAGGCAAGCATCACATTCCGTCACTTGAACCGTGAGACCTACAATTTCGCCAAGCATTTCGTCCAACGAAAGCTCGGAGCTGACGATGTTGCTGACTCGGTGTAGGATCGGGACCTGTGAGGTTGGGGGATCAAAAACCATTGCTGTCGCCATAATAAACTCTAGAACGTACCCACGCGAGCATTCAAATCAAAAGATTTGATGCTATTCATCGGAACGCAAGGCGGCCTACACGTTTTTCCCGATCTGCTCCCAGGCGGCAACTGTGTACCTGGTCGCCCCGGCCCCCTGCTGAACGTTGCCTTTCTTGGCCCGGTCATCCCAGCTCAGCATTAGTTCCCGGCCGGCCGCTCTGCTGGTTTTCCAAGGTATCGATCCATCTCCATATACTCTTACCGTCAATCTGGCGCTTTCGGGAGTTCCGGCGTGGGGGCCAATCTGAGCCAGCGGCAAAACCGAGCCGCTCTTCACAAAGACCGGAATCTTCTCCGTTGTCCCCGGTACGGAAAAGGAACTGGCGCTCACGGGTTTCCCCGTCCAGAAGTCGCACCAGGAGCCTTCAGGAAGAGTGATCTTTCTTTCTGACTCGCCCGCGAATAAGGGTGCAACTAACATCCGGTCGCCAATCATATATTCGTCGTCGACATCCGCTAAGGCTGGATCTGTCCGGACTGATCCAGGATCAAAGCGCGGAACGGAGGCATGCCGCTCGCCTGGTAGGACTCAAAAGCGGAAAGCAGATAGGGCACAAGCTGCATGCGCCAGCCGATGATTTCCCGGCAACGCGCCTCGAGAGTCTGCCAATCATCCTCCAACTGACCGGCGTTGTTCTTGACGCGGTCAATTTGCTTCCAGGGCGGATTCTTGATGTACCAGGCGTTCACCATGGCAAGCGGCGAGAAGACAACGCTTTCGAGGCGGCGGAGCAAATCCTCGGCGTTTTTTGCATCCCTGACTTCCGGGCACCAGAGCAGGCCCGAGAACCCGGAGTTCACAAGGGCGCGGATAAAATCGCGGTGCTCATACAGATCGCTGTACAAGACAAACGGATAGGGTGTCGCAAGGGCGCCGCTCGAACGAACAAGCCCATATGTGGCCCGTCCGCGCTTCTTGAATTGCTGCCACACGGCTTGCTGGTAGCGCAACCCGAAGACCGCATGCATCTGCTCCCCGTCCACTCCCGACGGGAACCGGGAGAAATCGGGAAACGACCAGCCGCCCGTGTAGTCGGAGCTATCACATTCATCCAGCTTGAAACCGGACACCCCGATATCAACCAACGTGCGTCCGTGGTAATCACCGAAGACGTCCCGCGCCTTCTCGCCTGCAAAATCAGGCACAAGCCCTCCCCACACTCCGTAATCGCCGGAGTGTGGCAGCAGAGCTTCAAAGAGCGGCGATGAAGGATGCGTGAAGGCATGCTCCCAGAGGTTGATCTGGAAACCTTGGTCCGAAAGATCTTTGACGAAACTTTGCGGCTGCGGAAAACGGGCGGAATCCCAGGCGAAGCTGCACGAGTACGCGTGGGTTTGCCAGCCCGGCTCGAGGCCAATCACGTCACACGGGATCTTGCGATCCCGAAACTCACCCGCGAGTTTCTTGACGCTTTCGCTGTCGTCGTGCTGCTCGGCGCGATACCAGAAGCCAAGGCCCCATTCGGGAGGCACCAGTCCGCCGCCCGCAAACAGGTTATAGCGCTGGACGGCTTGTCTCATCGACGGACCCGCGAAAAGATAAACGTCTACGCCCTTTGCCCTCGGCACTTCGATCGTGATCTCGCCCTGGTCCTGCAGGGCTAGCTTACGCGTGGCGTCCGGGGTGTTAACCGCACCCGATGTAGTTCGCTCCGGCCGGGATGGCTTTCGGCGCGCATCCCCGCAATAGAAGTCCACGTGCCGCGCACTATCAACCAGCAGACCGTAGCCTCGGGTCGTGACATAAAACGGCACCGGCGCGTGTGAATCTCCGGTATCGAGCTTTGGATCAGCGTTGACTCGAATGGTCTTCTTTTTGCCGCGTTGTGAGAACGAGAGTAGTTGCAGACCGAAGCCATAAATCAGTTCCCCGGGAGGCATGGGCACCCGAAGAACACATCCACGGTCTGTGATTGTTCCCGCGATTGGGGCAAGAAGTGGTGCGGCTACGTCTGGTAATTGGGCTAGCTTGTCCTCTGCTGGAGGAATGAGCCGCGAGCGAACCGGCGTATACGCTTCCGGTATACCGATGGTGGTCTTCCAGATTCCGGGGAGTGTCTTCGTCCAGGGGGAGGTGCCGTTACCGGCAGGTGTTCGTTTCCCGCCAAGTACGCGGCCTGCGCCGGCACTCAATCCAATCGCGAGCGCCCGGCTCAATTCACGTCGATTGATCATGAACTCGTATTCAGACTACATGAACCAGTCGTGGGAGTTCATTCCGTCGACCAGTCCGCGGAAAGAAAAAAAGGGAGGCTAATAACGTGGCCTCCCTACACGATAATTTCAGTCTTAGTGACTAACGCTCGGAAGTGCCGGTCGATCCAGTCGATCCGCCACTCGAAGTCGAGCCGCTCTTTCCGCGTTTCCCTTTTCGCTTGGTTGTGTTTGAGGTTCCCGAGCTATCAGAGTCCGCTGCCCATGGATCCGCTGCCCATGGATCCGCTTCCGGAAGATCCACTGCCGCCGGAACCCGACTGACCGCTTCCGGAAGATCCGCTGCCCGATTGGCTGCTGCTTCCGGAAGATCCGCTACCGGAACCTGATTGGCCCGCCCGACCTGCTGACTGGGTTCCGCCTGAGCTTCCAGATCCGCTTCCGCCTCCTGAGCCCGATTGCCCTACTGGCAGTCCTACAGCAATCAACGGAACTGAGACGGCACTTAGAAGAAGCGAGTAGAATACTTTCTTCATGACTTTAAACGTTGCTCCTCTGTACGCGTTAGCGCGTACATGTGAGACGGGCAAGTGAAAGCGAGATTACCTAGAGGTACTACTGACTTTGTGAGTCATCTTTCGTTGCCAGTACAAAGGCCTGGATCGACCGTGCAGGGGCTTGGTGTACCTGGCCGGCGGTAAGGGTCCGGCAATGCTCGTCACATCCAGGATCGTTCGTGTCGAGAATCAGCGACCACTCGTCGCTTCCGGGCGACTCGGGCAGCTTCAACTCCTGGTCTTCGTGATGAACGTTGATCACGAGTAACAGCGTCGCTTCATGACCCTGCTGACGAATACCAGTCGTTTGCGCTCGTCCATCCAGAAGCATCCCGAAGCACCGCAACTCATCTGTCCACTGGTCCTGGGTGATCTCTGTTCCGGAAGGATGGATCCACGTGACATCCTTTACGCCCAACTCCTCGACGTATTCGCCGGTGAGAAACCGGTTCCTTCGCAAGATGGGATATTTGTGCCGTAAGTGAGTCAGCCGCCGAACGAAATCAACCAGCGCCTTCCCTTTATCCTCAAGCTTCCAGTTAACCCAGCCCACTTCGTTGTCTTGGCAATACGCGTTGTTATTGCCTCCCTGCGTGCGGCCGAATTCGTCCCCGGCGAGAACCATGGGCGTACCTTGCGAGAACAGCAGCGTGGTCAACATGTTCCGTATCTGGCGCTCACGCAGGCGGTTGATTTCGGGATCATCTGTCGGTCCTTCGAAACCACAGTTCCATGAACGGTTATCGGAACTGCCGTCCTTGTTGTCTTCTCCGTTCGCCTCGTTGTGCTTTTCGTTATAGGTGACGAGATCGTTGAGCGTGAAGCCGTCGTGGGCAGTGATGAAATTGACACAAGCCCAGGGCCTTGCGCCCTTGATGGTTGAACGTCTGACCGGACGCGCACAAACGCTCGGCTAGAGCAGCGGCGGATGCAGAGCCCTTCCAAAAGTCGCGGACCGTGTCGCTGAATTTGTCGTTCCACTCCGCCCATCCCGGTGGAAAGCCGCCCACCTGATAGCCTCCGGGCCCGCAATCCCACGGCTCCGCGATCAGTTTCACTGTCCCCAGCACCGGATCCTGGCTGCAAGCTTTCAGGAACCCACTTTGATTGTCGAATCCGTTCGGCTCGCGCGCCAGAATTGTTCCCAGATCGAAACGGAAACCGTCCACGTGAGTCTGCTCCACCCAATAACGCAGGCTGTCCGTCACCATCTGAATGACTCGTGGATGGCTCAGGTTCAGAGTGTTACCCGTTCCGGTATCGTTGATGTAATAGCGCGGCTGGTCGGGAAGTAGACGGTAATAGCTCGAATTGTCGATGCCCTTGAAAGAGAGCGTCGGACCACGCTCATTTCCCTCGGCGGTGTGGTTGTAAACCACATCCAGGATCACTTCCAATCCGGCTTCGTGAAGCTTGGCGACCATCTCTTTGAATTCGCGCAAACTGTCGTGTATGGCTGCGGCATACCTGGGATCAGGTGCAAAGAAGCCGATCGTGTTATAGCCCCAATAGTTAACAAGGCCCTTTTCCAGCAATTGGCTGTCGTCAATGAAAGTGTGAATGGGCAGCAGTTCGACGGAAGTTACTCCGAGCGATTTGATGTAACCGGTTATCTGCGGGCAACCCATGCCTGCGTAGGTACCCCTCAGGTCGGGCGGCACATCCGGATGCAGCTTCGTGAAACCGCGAACATGCGTTTCGTAGATGATCGTGTCGTCCCAGGCAATCGGATTTCTTCCCGGGTTTCCCTTCCAGTCAAAGAGCGGGTCGACGACGGTGCACTTCGGCATGTACGGAGCGCTGTCGCGTTCGTCAAACGTGAGGTCATCTCCCGACTCCATCACGTATCCAAAGACCGCCGGATTCCAAATCAGCTTGCCCGTGTGAGCACAAGCATACGGGTCAAGGAGCAGTTTATTCGGATTGAAACGGTGCCCGGCTTCGGGATCGTATGGCCCATGGACGCGATAGCCGTAGATCGTGCCCGGGGTTACGCCCGGCAGATATCCGTGCCAGATCTGGTTCGTATATTCCGGCAGTTCGATACGCTCGACCTCTCGCTCCTCCGCATCGAACAGACAAACTTCGACTTTGGTTGCGTGAGCGGAGAACAGAGCAAAATTTGTTCCCCTCCCGTCCCAGGATGCGCCGCGAGGAAACGGATTTCCCTCTTGAACTTGTATTTTTTTGGAAGATGACATTCTTCAAACGTGACGATTTTTTAGATTTAGCGGAATGGCAAAGGCCAGGACTGCAACCAAACCCCAGAACAGCCGCGGCGTCGCTTTCGCTCTCGCTATAGACACACGAAATGCAAAGAATGAAGCAGACGTATATGTGGCAGGTTGAATACCGGCGAACAGGGCGATCCGGCCCCGGACGCTCAGCCGTTCAATAAGCTTCAGCGTAGGCGCCAGGTGCAGCGTAGCCTCGGTCATCTGTTGCAGGTCACTCACTCGAAACTTCCGGAGCAATTTCTTCCAGGATCAGGCCATCTTTCGTGACTCGGATCACCGCCAGTTCCGTCACAATCGACTGAACCACGCCCAGCCCGGTAATCGGCAGCCTGCAACGCCGGAGAATTTTGGGCTCTCCCGCTTTGGTGCTGTGTTCCATGGCCACGATGACGCGGCGTGCTCCGGCGACGAGGTCCATGGCGCCCCCCATGCCCTTCACTAGTTTACCGGGCACCATCCAGTTGGCCAGATTGCCTTCTTCGTCTACTTCCATGGCGCCGAGCACGCTGAGATCGATGTGTCCGCCCCGAATCATGGCAAAGGAATCGGCACTCGAAAAATATGAGGTGCCGGGCAATTCGCTCACGGTTTCTTTGCCTGCGTTGATGAGATCCGCATCCTCTGTTCCTTCAACCGGATAGGGCCCAACTCCCAACATGCCGTTTTCCGATTGCAGGATTACCTCTACTCCGGGCGGAACGCAATTGGCAACCAAGGTCGGAAGTCCGATTCCCAGGTTCACGTAAAACCCGTTCTGAAGTTCTTGCGCGACCCGCCGAACAATCCGGTCCCGCTTCAATGAATCCTGATCTCTCACGGAGCCTGCTTTCGAACCACCCGGCGCTCAATGCGCCGCTCGTACTTCTCGCCCCGCACGATCGCCTTCACGTAAATACCGGGAGTGGCAACCAGCTCCGGCGGAATGTCGCCCACCGGCACAAGCTGTTCTACTTCGGCGATCGTAACCGCGGCAGCGGTAGCCATGACCGGGTTGAAGTTGCAGGCCGTCCTCCGGTAGACCAGATTTCCGGATTCATCGCCCTTCCACGCCTTCACCAGTGCGAAATCGGCTTTCAATGCACGTTCGAGCAGATATTGCTGACCGTCGAATTCGCGGACTTCCTTGCCTTCGGCAATGGCCGTTCCGACGCCGGTCGGCGTGTAGAAGGCGGGGATGCCGGCACCGCCCGCGCGTATGCGTTCCGCAAGAGTGCCTTGAGGAATCAGCGTCACCTTCAATTTGTTTGCGACAACGAGCGATTCAAGAAGCTTATTTTCGCCGACGTAACTGCCAATGTGCGAGTCAATCAAACCTGCCTCGAGCATCAGGCCCATGCCGAAGCCATCGACTCCCATGTTGTTGCTGATGGTGTGAAGCCCGCGGACGCCCTTCCTGACGAGGGCCGCGATCAGGTTCTCTGGGATGCCGCACAGCCCAAATCCGCCTAGCATGATCGTTGCGCCGTCGAAGATGGGTTCGACAGCCTGATCAGAGGTCGTGCGTATCTTATTCACCGGTAGCTTGCGCCGGACACACTGGGCGCTTTCCCAGCATATCCGCAACACGTTGCGCTACAGCGGCTAGCCTCGACTCGTCAATTCCCGTCTCGAATCCTCTGGCGTGCAATGCCGCCGCTACCCGCTCGGTGGCTACATTGCCCGGCGATCCAGGCGCGAACGGACAGCCTCCCAGTCCCGCAATGCTGGTATCGATCACCCGAATCCCGAAGCCGAGAGCCACAGCAATGTTTTCGAGCGCTTTACCCGCCGTGTCATGGAAGTGTACGGCCAGCCGCTCGGGAGAGAGCGACCCGGTTAAAGTACGGAGAAGTTCGGTTGTGCTGTCAGGCGTACCCGAGCCGATGGTGTCACCGAGCGAAACTTCAAAGCAGCCCATTTCGAACAGGCTACGCGCTACCGACGCTACTTGAACTGGCGATACATAGCCTTCATAGGGACAACCGAGAACACACGAGACGTAGCCTCGCACTCGAACTCCGTGCCGCAACGCCTCACTTACAACTTCGCCGTAGCGAATCAGGCTGTCCGCAATCGAGCAGTTAATGTTTTTCCTGGAAAACGTCTCGGAGGCAGCGGCGAACACAGCGATCTCACGCACTCCCGCCGACATCGCAGCTTCCAGCCCGCTTTTGTTTGCTACGAGAGCTGAGTAGGAGACACCCGGATGTACTTTCAGGCGCCGGAATACTTCCGCCGAATCGGCCATTTTCGGCACCTGTTTCGCAGACACAAAGCTCCCGGCTTCAATCCGCCGCAGTCCTGTGGCGGCAAGGGCTTCCACTAGCTCGACCTTGAGATCGACGGGAAGGAGCTTTCTTTCGTTTTGCAGGCCATCTCGCGGGCCCACTTCAACGATTTGAACGATGGTGGCGCTGCCCATCGGCTCGCCATTCACGGGCTCTTTGCTCATGTGCCCGCCTTTGCCCTATTCGTCGCGAAGAATGAGATTTTTATGCTTCGGCTTGGGGCGGTGAGTCTTGTCGAGTATCGGACGGGACGGAGGAGGAGTGCCGATGCGCTCGCGTGCAACCGCTTTAACAGATTTGGCTTTGCTGTACGAGCTGCGTCGCTTCGGCATAGAAAAGCTTCACGAGAGTGTTTCGGTCACGCGGTCGTCAGGCGCCCGGGTCTCAATGGCAGGATCGACCTCACCCGCGGTGAGAACGTTGAAAGCGATCTTCGAACGGGATGGCAGGAACCGCCAGAAGTGCTCGGCGGCAGTCTCCTGTTCGGACGCCAATCGCCTGGCCAGCTCGGCGGTTTGCTCGTCGCCCGCCGCTCGTGCTGCAGATTGCAGGGCCAGATACATCGCGCACCCACTCCTGCTGAGCGAGAATCCTTTGATCAAGTTCTGAGTAATTCGCTCTTCGGAGATGTGACCGATCTGCGCTACTTTCGGAGCCATGGCGAGCATCTCGGCAACCAGATGATTGCCCCGATGCTCCGTTCCATTCAGAGCAGCGAGCCGAGCCTCGAGCGTCTGGACATGCGCACCGGCCAACTCTGCAGAAGTCCCAAAGTAATTCTGGACCTCTGCGTCATCCCCGTCTTTCGAACAGCCTCGAAATTGCGTCTCGAGACTTCTCTCGGCCGAGATGGAATCAGCCAGGTAGCTGGCAATTACTTCAAGAGGGGTCGGCAAGGTTCCTCGATTCGCCTTTGCGGGCCACTAAGCAGCGATACGCTGTGAACCGTCAGGCCAGAGACCCATCTCGACAAACTCTGCTTCGAAGCGGGCTTGCTCGCGGGGATCTTTGGAAGGCCTCAGCTTGCGACAACACTCTCGGAGAGCGTCTTCAAGCGGCAAGGAAAGAGCCTCGTCGCCGAGGACTATCTGCACGAGTTCACGAGCTGCTTTCCGTCCGGCCTCCGGCGATTTAGCAAACATCAGGGCCTCGTAACGGTCATGGATGAGCTGCTTATGTCTGTTCATAGATAATCCTCCAAACAGTTGGATGCACGGGAGTCAATTTTGGTTCGCCCGCACTATGGTAATAGCTGGTTCAGCGATGCGCAACTTTTCGAGAGTCGCGCTCGGACCCTAGAGTTCTAGACGTCCTTGATAGCGCATTTCAGCTAAGTGGAACCTTCTACTAACCGTCAACGAACCAAAACGCGTTGAAAAGAAAACGTCTTTATCACTCAAAGTGATTCCCGCCGAACGAGGGAAGTACAAACGTAAAGTGCCCGTCTTCCCGTCTACTTTGGCGTCTTCCGGAGGTATGGGAGGCTTCCCGGGTACCTTGAGCACCGAACGCTCCATCAGCGCTTCTACTGGTTGGTCTTTGCCGGCCGAGACAAGCCCAGTAACAGTGATGATGTAATCTCTTGCACTATCTTCCGGAGTACTTTCGTGCGACTTAGCTAGTGCCTGCCGTACCGGCGCGGCGCTATCCCAGCGAACAAGTACCGGTAACGTTGGAAGTTGTCCGCGACCCGTGTTCTTTCCAACTCCGCCGTCCCAGCGGCCATCCGTTGCTCCCTTGCGGCCGGGTAAACCCGCCTGCGAAGCTCCCGGAAGCTCAAGGGCGGATACGGGCTCGTCGTCTCTTCGCTCCGGAAACTCGGCATCAGCTCGCTGACTCCAGGGTGAGTTCTGGAGAATTTGGTCCACCTCGGCGGGCGTCCACTTACTCGGGTCGGGGTTCTTTCCCTTCCAGGGTGGAGTTGCCGCCGCCGACGCCAGACGCCAGCAGAGCAGCGCATACTGCAAGTCGACGCTTCATTTCGTGTTACAGTCCCATCTCCCGTTTTGATGCAGCAAACTGCTCGGCGGCGAACTCTATCTCGTCCCGGGTGTGCGCTGCAGAGATCTGTACGCGAATCCGAGCTTTGCCCTGCGGGACCACCGGATAGGAGAAACCGATCACGTACACGCCTTTCTTGAGGAGCAGATCCGCCATCCGAGTTGCGACAGACGCATCGCCGAGCATAACGGGCACAATCGGGTGCTCGCCCGGCAAAATTTCGAATCCGTAACCGGTCATCCGCTCACGAAAAAGTTTTGTATTACTGAACAGACGTTCTCTCAATTCCGCCAGGTCGCCAATCAGGTCGAGAACCGTTAACGAGGCAGCCACAATGGGCGGAGCGAGACTGTTCGAAAACAAGTAAGGCCGGGACCTCTGGCGCAGGAGGTCCACCATTTCTTTGCGGCCGCTGGTATAACCGCCGCTGGCGCCCCCGAGCGCTTTGCCAAGTGTTCCCGTAATAAGATCCACCCGGCCCATGACGCCCAGATGCTCGTGTGTTCCGCGCCCGGACGCCCCCATAAACCCGACCGCATGAGAGTCATCCACCATGACGAGCGCTTTGTACCGCTCCGCCAGATCGCAAATAGCCGGCAGCCGCGCGAGATAGCCGTCCATAGAAAAGACGCCATCCGTCGCAATCAGGCGCATCCTTGCGCCGTTTGCCTCCTTGAGCTTCGCTTCGAGATCCGCCATGTCGCCGTGTTTGTAGCGATATCGCGACGCTTTACAAAGACGGACGCCATCAATGATGCTTGCGTGATTCAGCTCGTCGGAGATGACGGCGTCCTCGGCATCCAGCAAGGTCTCGAACAGACCCCCGTTCGCGTCAAAGCACGAGGAGTACAGAATCGTGTCCTCCATGCCGAGAAACTCACTCAGGCGGGACTCCAGGCGCTTGTGAATGTTCTGGGTTCCGCAGATAAATCGCACACTCGCCAGCCCATAACCCCACTCGCTCAAGGCCGCCGTGGCCGCACGAATAACCTGTTTGTTATCAGCCAGTCCCAGGTAATTATTCGCGCAGAAGTTTAGGACGCGCTGGCCACCCGCAACCGCTATTTCTGCCTGCTGAGGGCTATCGATGGTTCGCTCCCGCTTATAGAGCCCTCCCGCCTCGATTTCCTTCAGCCTGTTTGTGAATACTGCCTGCGCCTCTCCGTACATAAGCTTCGATCCCTCAACAATCTTTTACGTTTACAGCCAGACCGGCGAGCGCGGTTTCCTTGTAGCGCGACTGCATATCTAAACCGGTCTGGTACATCGTCCGAATCACCTGATCGAGTGACACCTTGTGGCCCTCCTGTTCGTGCATTGCCATACGGCAAGCGTTGATAGCCTTCACGGCACCGATCGCGTTTCGTTCGATGCAGGGTATCTGAACCAGGCCGCCAATCGGGTCACAGGTCATACCGAGGTGGTGCTCCATGCCAATTTCGGCTGCGTGCTCGATTGCTTCGTTCGAAGCTCCCAGCGCGCGCTGCAAGGCCGGCGGCGGCCATGGAGCAGGCCACGCCGACCTCGCCCTGACACCCAACTTCAGCGCCCGAGATCGACGCGTTTTCCTTGTAGAGGATGCCGATAGCGCCCGAAGTTAAGAGAAACCGCTCCAGTCCTTCTGCGGATGCGTTCGGGACCGACGAAAGATAATAACGAGCAACCGCCGGCAGTAATCCCGACGCGCCATTCGTAGGAGCAGTTACAACTCTGCCTCCGGCTGCGTTCTCCTCATTTACAGCCATGGCGAAAACGTTTACCAGATCCATCGACCCGAAAGGATCCAGCCCCGATCGTTGCTCAACCTGTTTCCAGAGCCGGGGTGCTCTTCGTCTGACCCCAAGGCCGCCAGGAAGGATCCCCTCCGTCCTGAGGCCGCGATCGATGGATTCGTTCATCACGGTCCAGATGCGAACGATGCGCTCCCGCACCTCCGCCTCGCTGCGCAAAGCTGCTTCGTTGGCCAATATCAATTGCGCAATGGACAATCCATGTTCTTCACTGACGCTTAACAGTTCTTCGCCATTTGAAAATGGATATGGCACGGAAAGCGGGGCTGCGCCGCTAAGGCTTTCGCCCTCCAGAACAATGAATCCGCCTCCGACCGAGTAGTAGACCTGGCGCGAGAAGGCAGTTGCCATTTTCGTCAAACGCCTGGAATCGCATCCCGTTCGGATGGCCCGGCAGAATCTGATCGTTGTGGAAGAGCAGATCGGCAGGTTCGTTGAACTTGATCGCCTTCTTCCCCGCGAGTTTCAAATACCCGCTGCCGCGGATCTCAAGCAGAAGCGGCGTCAATTGCCGATGTTTCAATCTCGTCCGGAACTTCGCCCGAGAGCCCCAGCAGAACCGCACGGTCTGTTCCGTGTCCCACGCCGGTTAGGGCGAGCGATCCGAACAACTCTGAGAGCACGCGAACGACTGAACCGAGCAGATTTCCGCTGTCCAGTTCCCGGACGAACCTGCCTGCTGCGCGCATCGGTCCCACCGTGTGGGAACTGGAAGGGCCGATCCCGATCTTAAATATGTCGAAAATGCTCGTCTTCATCGCGCAGAAAAGGAGGAACCGATGTGGAGCGCTAGCGCGGGTCAGCCCACTGCAGAAGCACTTTTCCCGAGTTCCCGGACCGCATGGCAGCAAATCCCTGTTCGAAGTCCTGATAGGGGAAACGATGCGTGATCACCGGCGTAATGTCCAACCCGCTCTCGAGCATTACGGTCATCTTGTACCAAGTCTCGTACATCTCACGGCCATAGATGCCCTTGATCGTGAGCATATTAAAAATGACCTGACGCCAATCGATGCTCATGTCCGAGGCCGGAATACCAAGCATCGCGATTTTGGCGCCATGGCTCATGTTGCCTAACATCTCCCGGAAGGCTTTCGGGCTTCCCGACATTTCCAATCCGACATCGAAACCCTCGTGCATCCCGAGTTGCGTCTGTACAGTGGCAAGTGACGTTTCGGCTGCATTCGCGGCAATGGTCGCGCCCAGCTTACGGGCCAGATCGAGCCGATACGGATTCAAATCTGTTACGGCGACAAACCGTGCGCCCGCATGTCTCGCAACCGGAATGGCCATCAGCCCGATTGGACCAGCGCCGGTGATGACCACGTCTTCCCCAAGCAGCGGAAACGAGAGCGCAGTATGCACTGCATTCCCGAACGGATCGAATATGGCGGCAATCTCGCGGTTGATCTTCGGATCATGCCGCCAGATATTGGTCATGGGCAGACAGATGTATTCAGCGAAGGCACCCGGCCTGTTCACGCCGACGCCTTGCGTATGCGCGCAGAGATGGCGGCGTCCCGCAAGGCAGTTTCGGCACCGCCCACAGACCACGTGCCCTTCTCCGCTTACGACTTCTCCCGGATGAAAATCGCTGACGTTCGAACCCACGGCAACAATTTCGCCCACAAACTCGTGCCCGATCACCATGGGTACCGGGATCGTCTGCTGAGCCCACTGATCCCACTCGTAAATGTGGAGGTCGGTGCCGCAGATACCCGTATGCGTTACCCGGATCAGGACGTCGTTTATGCCGTAGTTCGGCTCAGGCACGTCGAGCAACTCGAGGCCTGGAGCGTTGCGTGCTTTGACCAGGGCTTTCAAGACTGAGGCCGCTCTCTTCTCATCGTTTGCATGAACGTGGTTGTCACTTTACTTTAGGGTACGTGGCAGGCTGCAGGTTTTAGACTTCTCACCGGCCCGGACACAGCGCTTCAATCGGAATATACTAGTGAGGTCGCCGCGCGTCCTCCCGGCCACCACAAAAGCGCGCGCTACTTCGCCGCTGCTGGTTCAAGCCTTGTTTTGGAAAGGCCGGTTTGCGAGGGCCCTGTTTGCCGAAGTGCGTTTCTTGAGAATGTTGACGAGGGATCATATCTCCCCACGCGACACGCCCGCTGTGGCTGACAGAGACGCTGCTGATCTACTTTACCGGTACGGCATCGGGAGCGTTGCGGTTTCTCTTTTCGCTTCCTCCGGCCTCGCTTTTATCTCTGTCGGACAACTCCCTTCGACTTCGGTCGAAATCTGGTGGCTGCTGATAACAGCCGTCCTCGTCCTCCGTGGTTTAGATATCTTTCTCCATCGCTTCCGGACCTCAACGATGCATACGGAAGATCGGGAGCTCCGGCGATTTGGAATCGGGCTTATCGCCGCGTCGGTCCTGTGGGCCGCATTCCCACTCGCATTTTTGGCGCGATTGAATCAGACAGGGCGAGCCTATACAGCCATTGTTCTCTGCGGAATGGTAGGTGGCAGCGCGACCGTCTTAGCCCCCTCGCAAGGCCTTTCGTTCGCATTCTGTGCCCTTCTCGTACTGCCGGCTTCTATCCGCTTTCTCTGTCTTGAAGGCGCCCCAAACAAATTCTTCGGAATTCTGGGCTGCTTCTTTTTCATCGTGATGATCGCCTCGTCAAGAGTTGCCAATCGCGCAACCATAAGCTCCCTTCGGCTGGGTCGCGCCAACGAAGGTCTCCTGCTTGCTATGAGCGAAGCCAACCGTGAACTGTCCACGGCTCAGGAAGAACTGCGGAAGGCAAACCGGCTGCTTGAATCCCGCATCCACGCTCGGACCGCCGACCTCGAAGCGGAAGTGGAAAAAAAGGAACGTTATGCGAAGGAGTTATGGCGAGCAAACGAGGATCTTAAGCAATTCGCCTTTGCCGCCAGCCACGATCTCCAGGAGCCACTACGGATGATTACTGCGTACTCACAGCTTCTTGTCAGAGGCTACCCCGGCCCGCTCGAGGGCGAGGCACGGGTGTGTTTGGACTTCATAACCAGGGGCGCGAAGCAGATGCGCGACCTCTTGATGGATTTGCTTTCCTACGCTGAAGCGGACGTCGACAGGGGGAAAGCGAAAGAACTCATCGATCTGAACGCGATTGTCGCCGACGTGAAGCAGAACCTCAAGATAGCGATCGAGGAGAGTTCGGCCGTGATCACGACTGGGCAACTGCCGGAGGTTGAAGGCCAACGAGCACATTTCGTGCAGCTTTTCCAGAATCTGATGGGTAATGCAATCAAATATCGCGGAGATCAGACGCCCCGGATACATATCTCTGCTGAGCCGATAGACAACTCATTTCGCTTCGCTGTGGCCGACAACGGTCTCGGCATCGCCCCGGACTACCATGCACTGGTTTTCGGCGTGTTTAAGCGGCTTCACGGACAGGCCATCTCCGGAACGGGTATGGGTCTTGCCATCTGCCAACGTGTTGTCGAGCACTATGGAGGCCGCATCTGGGTGGAGTCGCAGTCAGGTGAAGGAGCCAAATTTTACTTCACGATACGGGGCGGCGCACAGAAGACATGAGTGACGCGCCGGATGCAAAAACGTTTTCACATTCTTCTTGTCGAGGATAATGCTGCAGACATATACCTTTTCCGGCGAGCGTTGCAGCGTGCCGGACTCATCTTCGAGATGACGGTGATTGATGATGGAGGACGCGCGCTGGCTTTTGCCAAAACCGATACAAAACGGACTGCGACCCGCGTGCCGGATCTCCTCGTCTTGGATTTGAATTTGCCGAAGATCGGCGGCTGCGAAATACTGGAAGCCCTGCGGCAGAATCCGGATCTCTCAGAGCTCACCGTAGCGGTCATGACCTCGTCGGCCGCATCGCAGGACTTCGACAAATGCGCCGAGTTGGGTGTGGGCCGGTACATCATAAAGCCCCTCGATCTTGACGAGTTTCTGCAGATAGGCAAAGTTGTGAAAGAAGTATTGCTGGAGAGCAAGCCCGGCCATACGCCTTGAAAACTGCTAGAAGTCAGCCGGTGGATCTTACCGCAATCCGCGGCCGCTCACCAGGTAGACGGCGAAAGTACCGAGCCAGTGTGTACCTTCATAATGCTCGCTTGTGATGCTGCTCAATCCCGCCTCACGGAGTTTGTCCGCCAATGCGGAAAGTTGCGCTCGGCCGTGCATCGCCGGCAGGTAATTTGGACAGGATGCCTCCGAGCATCCAGGCTCGGCTGAGATTCAGCCCAATCAGATGTCCGAGTTTCCCATCGGAAGGGTCCGCCACGTAAGTCGGTTGCAGATCGATATGCGGAAGAAAGTTGTTAAACCAGGACACGAATTCAGAGGAAGGCAGGATACGCCGCACCACATCCGCCTCCGCAAGGCAGGGCGAAAGGAAGTCCTCGCCCGAAGGCTCATAGGCCAGTGGGCAATCCTTGTCGCGAACGTAATAAGCTCTCGCGCGCGACTCAACCAGGCGGCCGAAGCTCGAATTATCCATGATCCGCGCATAGTCGAGCATCAACCCCAATGAAAAAGCAGTGTTGTTGTGTTCGCCCGTCCGGATGGGATGTTCCAGTTTGGGTAGCCATTCTGAGAGACGCGCGACCACTGCGGTTTCCAGCGGGACTCAGCGCCGCCGACCACTGACGCGCCTCCGCCGTTCCCCACTCCTTCAACTCCGCCACAAGCTGAAGGAACCACGCCAGACCGTACGGCCTTTCAAACGAGTAGCGATCTTTCCCGCTGACGTACGCCACTTCGCCTGCGATTTTCGGACGCGTGAAACTCCCGTTCAGGCTTCGCATCGCATCCGGAACAAACGCCGCGTTAGGAAACAGCCGCGACAGCCGCACCAGAAGCCAATGCCCATGTACAGCGGAGTGCCAGTCGTAACAGCCATAGAAAACCGGCGTCAATTCTCGCGGCGGCCGGACATCGGCATCCGAGGTCAAGCGAATGAGCAATCTTGTTGGGGTATTCCTTATGAACACAGCCGAGTGCCAGAGCGGCGAATCGCGCTGCCTGTACTTCGTCGAATTTAGGTGTTGAATCAGCCACGAGTTATCGCCAGCTTGGGGATGAGTTTTATTCTAGACGTGCTTCAATGATGTATCCTGAGGGCCTTGAAAAAGCTTGCACTCGTTTATCTCCTCGCGCAGTTTCTTTGCGCTCAGAAGCCCGTAAACAAAGCCGAGGAACACGAGTTTGTCATTCATGATTTCAAAACCGAAAGCGGCACGACGCTGCCGGAGGCCCGGATCACCTACGGTACCTATGGAACATTGAATGCGGCTCACGACAACGCCATTCTTCTTCCGTCCCACTACATGGCCAAGTTTCGTGGCTATGAGTGGCTGATCGGACCGGGGAAATGCCTGGACACATCGCAACTCTTTCTCGTGGCAACGGAGTTATTCGGCAACGGAAGATCGTCCTCGCCGAGCAATACGCCGGAGCCATTTCACGGACCGCGTTTTCCACTCGTCACCATTCGGGACAATGTGCAGGCGGTACACAAACTGTTGACGGACGAACTGCATATCACTCATCTTCGAGCGGTGATTGGCTTCTCCATGGGTGCTCAGCAGGCGTTTCAATGGGCAGTCAGTTATCCCGATTTTGAAGACCGCGTTGTCGCCACTTCCGGGACAGCCAAAACGTATGGACATGGCATTGTCCGACTGGAGGGTCAGATTGCAGCGTTGACTGCGGACGAAGCTTTTCAGGGTGGCGACTATAAGACTCCACCGCAAAAGGGACTCTCCGCGTTTGGAATGGTTTGGGCCGGCTGGCTCTACTCACAAGAGTGGTGGCGAAAGGAACTCTGGCGCACGAACGCACCTCCCGGTACGACCTTTGAGAGCGTCATGGAACGGTTCCGAACGCGATTCATCCCCGGAGGCGACGCTAACGACCTGATCTGCCAGATGCATACCTGGGAGCACCACGACGTTGGATTGACACCCGGCTTTGGAGGCGATGTCGAGAAGGCTCTCCGGTCGATCAAGGTGCCGTTCCTCTACATGCCATCGGAGACGGATCTTTACTTCCCGCTCGAAGATGCACGATACGAAGCTCCGTTCATCCCACACGGTTATCTCGTGCCCATTCCATCCTTGTGGGGACACCCGGCCGGCGCGGCGGCGAGCCCGGAAGACGGTAAGTTTCTGAACGAAAAGATTGGCCGCTTCCTCGCCGACGGACATCCGTAATTTTTCCAAAATACGATCAGGTTCGGCCTGTCAGGCTGACGATTGCGCGTCTCGTGTTTCACAAGCCGGAACGTCCTTGAAAAGGTCCGGTAAAGAGCCGCGTCTTAGAGGTATGCGTAAGTACCCGCTGCTGCTCGGCTCCGTGGTCGTGCTGGTTGTGGGACTCGCATTCCGGTATGAACCAATGCCAGTAAAGAATCGAGTGGAGAAGCTCTCACCTCTGACGGAGAGAGAACTTGACCTTCGGAATCGCTTGCGGTCTGACGTCGCAATGCTTGCGGAAACAATCGGCGGAAGAGATGCGGCCAAGTACGACGCACTCGGACGAGCGGCGGACTATATCGCCGGCGAGTTACGGTCTGCCTCCTATAGCCCGGACCGCCAGTGGTTCTCCGCGGATGGCAAACAGTTCCAGAACATCGAAGCAGAGCTCCGCGGAACGGGCGATGCCTCCCGAATCATCATCGTCGGAGCTCATTACGACACGGCTGGAGGGCTTCCAGGAGCGAACGATAACGCGAGCGGTGTTGCGGCTACTCTTCAGCTTGCGCGATTGCTTTCGGGTGCCAGGCTGAAGAGCACCATTCGTTGGGTTTTCTTTACGAACGAAGAACCGCCGTACTTCCAGACTGCCGCAATGGGCAGCATGGTGTATGCGAAACGGTGTCACGAACGCAAAGAACGTGTGAGCGCGATGTTGTCTCTGGAAACCATCGGGTATTACTCCGAGGAGCAAGGGAGCCAAACATATCCGATCGGGTTCCATCCGGGCTATCCGGACCGGGGCAACTTCCTGGGTTTCGTGGCGAATTTCAGATCAGCCTCGCTTCTCCGTTCTGCTCTCAAAAGCTTCCGGTCCGCGACTTCCCTGCCCGGCGTCGGCGCCGCCGCGCCCGCTTCCATACCCGGCGTCGGCTGGTCGGATCACTGGTCGTTCTGGCAGTTCGGTTACAAGGCGCTTATGCTCACGGATACCGCTCCCTACCGCTATCCGTACTATCACACGGCCCAGGACACTCCGGATAAACTCGACTACGACCGTCTTGCGCGCGCGGTCACCGGAATCGAAGCCATCATCCAGAAGCTTGCGTCGGATTGAGCGATGCCCTTGCTGTTCAGACGGTACGAGGGCCGGGTTTCAGCGAAGATCTTGATCGTGACCGGCGTCATCCTTACAGCGCCGGCATTTCTTCCCGCAATGTTGCAGAGATTCGTCGGTCAGTTCGTGTATTATCCGATGCGCTACCCGGGTGGCGATTGGGACGGGCAGCACAGAGCCGGTGCAGACGACGTTTGGCTTACCGCGAAAAACGGCACAAAGCTGAATGCCTGGTGGTTCCCGCTACCGGAGGCAAAATACGCCACATTGTTCCTGCATGGAAACGCCGGCAACGTCACTCATCGGGTCGATCATGCGGAGGCCGTCAAAGAGGCCGGATCTGCCATTCTGGTTCTCGATTATCGCGGATACGGCAAGAGCGAGGGACATCCAACCGAACACGGACTTTATCAGGATGCCGATGCAGCTTACGACGAGTTAATACGACGCGGATACCCGCCCGGCCGGATTATCGTGCATGGCGAATCGCTCGGAACAGCCGTCGCCGCTGAACTCGCCTCTCGCCGGGAATGTGCCGCTCTGGTTCTCGAATCGCCGTTTGCGTCGTTGAGCCGCATGGCCGGGCAAGTCGTCCCCGTTCTAGGTCCGGTGCTGGCGCATGGATTCAACACGGAGCGAAGGATCAGCGGTATTCACGTTCCGCTGCTCATCATCCATGGCGACGCCGATGAGATCGTGCCCTTCTCGCAGGGACGAGAGGTGTTCGACCACGCAAATCAGCCTAAGACGTTCTGGCAGGTGAAAGGAGCGAATCACAATGATTTGTTACCTGTTGCCGGCAACGATTATCCGAAACAGCTCCGGGCGTTTTACGCTTCGTTCAGAATGAGGTGATGTGCACGCTACCTTCCGCCAAGCCAAGATCGTACCTGAACTGTTACCAATCTGCCCAGATCGCCGTCTACGGTACGTGCCTCGGGACGCCGGGTGCCAGTGTGTACACGCTTTCCTTGTCGAAAGCATTCGATAAGGAAATTTCAAAGCCATGAAAGCCCTCACCATAGAGCCAGGCAAAGCGAATTCAGCGCAAGTGCTCGATGTTCCCGAGCCAGCAGCGAGTGATGGAAGCATAGTCGTTAAAGCGCTCGAGCTTGGATTGTGCGGGACCGATTTCGAGCTCATCTCCGCCGAGTATGGTTGGGCGCCGCCCGGCAGTGATCATCTCGTCATCGGTCACGAATCCTTGGGACAAGTGCAGGAAGCGCCGGAAAATAGCGGCTACTCAAAAGGCGACCTGATTGTTGGCATCGTGCGCCGGCCCGACCCGGTTCCCTGCTCTGCCTGTGCGGTAGGCCAGTTCGACATGTGCCGCAACGGCAAGTACACGGAACGCGGCATCAAAGAACGGAATGGTTTCGGGTCAGAAACCTGGCGCGTGGAGCCGGATTACTCCGTTCGCCTGGATGCTTCGCTTCGAAACGTGGGCGTTCTGATGGAACCCACAAGTGTAGTGTCCAAGGCTTGGGACCACGTCACGAAGATCGGTGAACGGGCCGCCTGGAAACCCAAAACGGCCTTAATCACTGGTGCAGGTCCGATCGGTTTGCTGGCGGCCATGATCGGCGTTCAGCGTGGGCTCGAAGTTCACGTTCTTGATCGAATCGAGCATGGCCTGAAACCCAAGCTCGTGGAAGATTTGGGCGCCCACTATCACACCGGCCCGCTCCAGAAGATTGGCTTCTGCCCCGACATCACCATCGAATGCACAGGCGTTGCGTCCGTTATTGTCGAAGCCATTACTCAAATGGGCAACGACGGAATTCTTTGCCTCGCGGGCGTGTCTTCTCATAATCAGGACGTCAGCATCGACATCGGGACAATCAACCGCACCATGGTGCTCGACAATCAGGTGATCTTCGGATCAGTGAATGCGAACCGCCAACACTGGCAAATGGCCGAGAAGTTCCTCCTCAAGGCTGACCGGGACTGGCTTTCCCGTTTGATCTCACGCAGAGAGCCTTTGGCGAACTGGAAGTCTGCTCTGCAGCGGCAACCCGACGACATCAAGGTTGTTCTCGAGTTCAATTCGAATTAGCTCTCGATACCCTTCTCTCGCATGGCACAACTGATCGAGGACTATGCCCTGATTGGGAACAACGCGACGGCTGCGCTTGTCGGTCGCAACGGTTCCATCGACTGGCTGTGTTTGCCGCGATTTGACAGCCCGGCCTGTTTCGCATCGCTCCTCGGCGAAGTCGCAAACGGCCGCTGGCTGATCGGCCCCAAACACGAAAAGCTCAGCGTTTCGAGACGCTACCGCCCGGGCACGATGGTGCTCGAGACGGAATTCGTGACGGAGCAAGGCGCCGTCGTTCTCATCGACTGCATGGACCGGCGCGGAGAACTGCAGGATCTGGTCAGGATCGTACGCGGTGTTCGCGGCCGGGTCTCGATGGTGATGGATCTGGTCCTGCGATACGGGTACGGAAGCATTATTCCCTGGGTGACTCGTACCAAGGAAGGCAAGTGGCAGGCTGTGGCAGGTCCCGACCAGGTGCAGATGCAGACTCCGGTCGAGCTTCATGGCGAGGACATGCGTACTCGGTCCGAGTTTGAGGTAGCGGAGGGCGAAGAAGTCCCCTTCGTTTTTACCTGGTCGAAATCCTATCTACAAATTCATTCTCAACCTGACGCGAAAACGGTGGCCGAGAACGTCACGAAAGCCTGGTCTCGCTGGTCTCAAAAGCACACGCCGCCTGGGCCGTATACAGACGCTGTTCTTCGCTCGATCCTCACGCTGAAGGCGCTTACTCATCACGCGACCGGCGGTATCGTAGCCGCAGCAACCACTTCGTTACCCGAAGAAATCGGCGGGGTCCGCAACTGGGATTACCGCTATTGCTGGTTGCGCGACTCGACGTTCACGCTCTTTGCCCTCATGGAAACCGGCTTCATGGACGAGGCGAAGGCCTGGCGTGATTGGCTCATACGTGCCATCGCCGGCAGTCCGGACCAGATGCAAATCATGTATGGGGTGGACGGCGAAAGGCGGCTCACCGAATTCGAGATTCCGCAGTTGGCCGGCTACGAGGGATCGCAACCCGTCCGGATCGGCAATGCCGCTTCCGAGCAGCTACAGCTAGACGTATATGGCGAGGTACTGGATGCTTTCTACCAGGCGCGATGCAGAGGCTTAGAGAAACTCGAAGCCGCCTGGAACCTGGAGCGTTCCCTCGTGCTGACGCTCGAGACGCTCTGGTCGAAGCCTGATGATGGCATCTGGGAAATCCGCGGACCGCGCCGGCATTTCGTGCATTCCAAAGTGATGGCCTGGGTGGCCGTCGACCGTGCCATACGCACCATTCAGGAGTTTGGGGAAGAGGGCCCGCTCGAGCGCTGGATTCGACTTCGCAACGACATACACGAAGAAGTTTGCCGGTTCGGCTTCAGCAAGGAGCTGAATTCCTTCGTCCAGTACTACGGAAGTAAAGATCTGGATGCCAGCTTGTTACTTCTGCCGCTCGTCGGATTTCTTCCGCCCGAGGATCCTCGTATCAAGAGCACAATCGCTGCGATTGAAAAAAGACTTGTCCGTAACCGGCTGGTGGCGCGCTACGAGACGCATACGGCGGTGGACGGTCTACCGGGCAGCGAAGGCGTCTTCCTGGCCTGTAGCTTCTGGCTGGTGGATAACTACGTTCAGCAGGGCAGGCACGACGAAGCGAAGCAGCTCTTCGAGTACCTGCTATCGCTCCGTAACGATGTGGGTCTTCTCTCGGAAGAGTACGATCCTACCGAAAGCCGCCAGCTTGGAAATTTTCCCCAGGCGTTCTCTCATCTCGCACTTGTCATCAGTGCCTTTAATCTGAGCCCGCCAGACCACGTTCGCCCGGCCGAACACCGAAGCCATCGCCCAGTCAAAGAAAAGAAGTGATCACCAGCCTTCACGCAGGCGCAAGTTGGCGATGTGGGCGACATGGTGACGGCTGTGCCAGGCATACAGGCCGAGAGTCCAATCTAATCGGACTTCGCCCAGTTCAGGATGACGGAAGGTCTTGGCAAAGTCATCCGGAGTCAACGACCGAAGCAGCGCTGTGAATCGACGGTGTAGCCCATCCAGCAGGATCAGAGAGGGCTCGGCCGGGGATGTCCTGGCATCCGGAAGTTCCGCCCACTGAGACTCTGCGTACGGTTTGATCGTCGGCGAATCTTCTGTCAGAGCGAGCCGGAACCGGACATAGCTGTTTATGTGGCTATCAGGCAGGTGATGGACCACTTGCCGGACTGTCCAGCCCGCCCGGGCGATAGGGCGTGTCGAGTTGCTGTTCAGAGAGCCCGGCGACTGCGCTTCTGAGATTTCCCGGTAGCGACTCGAGATCACCGATCCATTCGTTCCGAAGGGCCTCGGTGATTTCGCTCGGGGGCCGATAGCGGCCAACGGGAAATCGAAGGTCGGCGTTAAGCTCTCGGTGAGCCAATGTGGACATAATACGTTTGAGCTACTGTAGCAAGAAGCGCAGAGGCAGAAAAAAATTTCTTCACCCAGACCGGAAAACTCAGCCGCTCATTTGTTTCATAGGCAACTAGCATGCGAGACAGCAAGCCGCAAGGGGGTAACCCCCAACCCCAAGTGCAACTCCCCAAGTACCTCCTTGTGGCCCTTGCTGACATCTCGGAATTCGCTGGTGAAGCTTTTGCTGGTTGAAACGCTTACATTGAGATAAGCGTATGGAGCAAGCTGACGCCCTCTCGTTGCCAGCGGCAACATGGGAAACAGAGTTTCTGGAGGACACCTCACTCCGCCGCATTGTTCTTGATCTTTATGATCGAGACCACCTGAGTCTCCGGCGCTACGTCGCTTTCCTGGGGATGGATGCGGACACCGTGGGGGAGATCGTGCAAGAAAGCTTCTTGCGGGTGCACCAGCATCTCCTTTCCGGCGGTGAGCGGACGAATTTGCGGGCTTGGCTTTACCGGGTGGCTCACAATTTAGTTCGTAACCTGCGAAGTTCGGCTCGCACCGTCCGAACGGACTACTTGCCGGACGTGACGGAATCTGACGATTTGCGGGATCCAGCCATCTCTGCTGAAGACGGAATATTGGCAGCGGAGAGGAACATGAGATTCAAGCTGGCCCTCGAAGAGCTGAGCCCCGCTCAAAGGGATTGCCTGGCTTTGAGGACGCGGGGACTGAAGTATCGGGAGATCGGAGAGGTGCTGAATCTGTCCGTTTCGACCGTGGGTGAGAACGTTCAGAGAGGGCTGGAGAGGCTCAAGGAACTGCTATGATGTCGCCGCTTTCTTCAACAACGGATGGCCATCTTCCGAATAGTCTGTTGGTTCAGTTCATTGATGATGAGCTGCCTCCGGGAGAGGCTGTTGCCGCAGAAAAGCATCTGGCGGACTGCTCTTCGTGTACCCATCGCTTCGCTGAGCTACGCAGGGTTTCGTCCAGTTTTGACCAGTTTGTTGAGTCGCTGTGCCCTACCTTCGACGTTTCGGAACGGCAGGAGCTTGGTATCGAAGATTGATCGGGTGAACCGAAGCCAGATTTCGCGTCCCGTCGCCAAAGCCGATGCGGACACTCGGCTGGTGGGGTCTTGCGGCAGCGGCGGCGCTTGCGGTCGGCGTATTGTATCTTCCACCGCCCATTCGTCTGGGAAATGGAAGCAAGACAGTGATGCCGGCGATGAGAGAAGGAACAAGTGCTGCTGCTTTCGAGATCGATGGCGAGACGTTCGTTTCTCTTCCTTTCTCAAACCCGGAACTTCCGGTGAACGCGCGCCGGATTGTGCAGATGCAGGTTCCGGTGTCGTCGCTGGCTGAAGCGGGAATTGTTCTCGAACCGATTGCAAATCGGGTAGCACAGCCGGACGAGTCGGTTCTGGCCGATGTGCTGTTAGGGCTGGACGGGCAACCCGTTGCCGTCCACGTTGTGAGTTTCGATTAACTTAGGCAAGTAGCTCGGGTGAGTTGCGGATCAGGAGTGAATATGAGAAGTCTGGTGAAGATTGCTGCAGTTGGGCTAGTGCTATCCACTGCTTCTATTTACGCGCAAAGCGGTGGTCCACCACCGGGACCGCGCGGCATGGGCGGTCCCGGCGGCGGGCCGTTCGGACATATGGGTCCGGGATTTGGCGGCGGATTCGGGAAGGTGGTGACGGGCGCTCCGTATTCGGCTGACGTCAGCAACCAATCTGTCCAAACGTTAAGCGATGGGAATACCGTCCAGCACAGTACGACGGGACATATCTCTCGCGACGCGGTTGGACGTCTCTATTCGCAGGAGACCATTACTGGTGGGCCATTGGGACAGCAGGGCCCGGTGGTAGTCACGTTTATTAATGATCCCGTGGCTGGATACTCCTATGTCCTGAATGCCAATACCAAGGTGGCAACCAGGCGCGCCATCCGGACGCCGCCGTCGGGTACTCCCTCCGACTGGTTCGACACCGCATGGCCCGAGGGACTCTGCAAATGTAACGACAACGGATCTGGGTACGCAGACCATTGCCGGTGTCACGGCGCAAGGGAAGAGCGTCACTCATACCATCCCGGCCGGGACAATGGGCAATGCGCAACCGATTGTGTCCACAAGCGAGACCTGGTATTCTCCGGACCTGCAGATAATCGTTGTTGCAAAACGGTACGATCCGCGCATGGGCAATTCAACGTACTCGTTGGCGAATATCCAGCGTGCCGACCCCCCCGCCTCTCTCTTTCAAGTGCCTTCGGACTACACGGTCCAGGACGCGCCGACGGGCCGTTCGGGCCGATTCCGGGGCCCCGGCGGACCGCCCAAGCAATAAGTAAATAATCAGACGGTCTCCTTCCCTAGGAGACTTGCTAAGAGCCCCTCCCGCGCGGAGGGGCTCTTTTCTTTTGGGTCCAGCACAAGTACGTGTGGAGCTAGTTTGCGTCGCTTATCGCGCGAGGTACGTGCGCCGCATTCGGCTCACCCAGCGCAGGTATTGCCACAGCGATCGCCGTTCCGCCCATACGAAACGCAGGAAGATGATCTCTCGTGATCGATTCTGCCGGGATACCCGCATAGGTCTCAATCCGCCATCGCAGATAGGGTGATTCCCATGGCCGGAGACGGTAGCCCCGCGAAGCAATCCAGAGGAACCGGAGCATTGCTATCGCAAACTATTCGAACTTCGGGCGCTGTGAACTGTCCGGCGTCACGGGCGAGGGCTCTTTCAGAGTTGCCGAATCCGGTGTGGCGTAGTAACCCGTCCGAGTCCGCACTGTCGGCTTCCCCGGAGCGTCAACCACCACCCGAATCTGCCTGTAGCTGCCGTCCAGCGCTTGAATGGTGGGCGTATAGGCGATCGTGTATTGGTTGCGAATGTCGTGTGCGACCTCGACAGCAAGCGACTGCACTTCTGCCACTTCCTTCGGGTAAAACGCCAGCCCACCGGTTGCCGTAGTTAACTCGTTTAAGGCACGCCGGGCTTTCGAGGCCTCGCGCTTTTCTTCTTCCGTGAACAAACCAATGGCATACACCAGCACGTCGTTCTGATTCGAGCGCGCGACGATCTTTTCGAGTGAGGCGCCGCTCGCATTATCGTTGCCGTCCGTAATCACAAGAAGAACCTTCTTGTCGCGCTTGCCCTCTTTCTTCACGTAATCGAGCGACATGCCGATGGCATCGCGCATGGCGGTACCACCCCGCGAATCAATCCGGGCCAAGCCCTGCTCCATTTTCTTGATGTCGTTTGTGAACGGCACATCCAGGAAGGCTTCATCGTTGAAATTGACGATGAACACCTCGTCTTGCGGATTCGACTCGCGGACCATCGCCAGCGCGGCCGCTTCCACGCGGCTCCGTTTGCTCATCATGCTGCCGCTGTCATCAATGATGATGCCCAACGAAACCGGAACGTCCTCACGTTTGAAAACCTTGACGTCTTGCGGTTGCCCGTTCTCGAAGACCTTGAACGCATCCCGGTTTAGGTTCGTAAGCAGCTTGCCTTTGCGGTCGTTTACGCTGGCATGAAGAACCACCAGGCGCGTATCCGACCGGAACTGCGCAGAAGCGCTCGATAGGAGGAAAAAGCTGCAAAGCAGAGAGGCAGTCGCACAAAAGACGAGCCCTTTGAACCTGCTGCTACTGAGTGGGCGCATAATAGCCAAGGCGGAAGAAAGCTTTCAGCGGAGGAAGCCCTCGTGGCTGATTCAGCTTAACGAGCACCTTTCGATATTTCCCGTCACGCTCCCGGTTTTTCGGCGTATATCCAAGAATGTATTCGTTGCGGAGCTCTATACCAATTTTAGCCGCGATGTCGGGCAACTCCGCCACATTTTCTACGGCATAAGGCCGGCCTCCAGTCTGCTCAGCCAGATCGGTCAACAAGCCCGGTCCGGCAGCCTCTTCCGGAGTTCGTCCACGCGCTCCCATCGATTCGAAAATCCCAATCGCAAAAATCTGCACGTCAGCTTCCCGCACCGCGTTCTTGATCTCAGTCTCCGTGTACCGGCTGCTGTTATCACCGCCGTCCGAGATGATCAGAAGAGCCTTCCTCGGATTCTTGGCCTTCTTCATTTCATGCATCGCAAGATAGACGCTGTCGAGCAAGGCCGTTCGCCCCTTCGACTGGGTGAATGTCAGGGCGCTCTGAATCTTCGCAGTGTCGGTAGTAAAAGGAACGCTCAACTCGGGCCGATCATTGAACTGCACCAGGAAGAATTCGTCCGACGGATTTGACGTCTTGAAAAACTCGATGGCCGCCTGACGCGATTTCTGGAGCTTGGGTCCCATGCTGCCGCTGGTGTCGAACACCAAGCCAATAGAGATTGGCGCATCTTCGCTCGAGAAGTTACTGATCTCCTGTTCGACTTTGTCCTCGAATACGCGGAAATGTTCTTTCTCTAGACCTGTCACAAAGCGGTTCAGCGGGTCGGTAACAGTGACATTAATCAGAACGAGAGTTTTGTTGATTCTGATGTCTACAGGCCGGGTATCCGGAGCAGCCGCCGCCTTGCCGGTATTGCGCGTTTCTACGTGTACGTTTTCTCCACCGGCTTCGGTAGACTTCTGCTCTTTTTGGGCGGCAGAACCTGCCTCCTGGCCATAGAAGTAATACGGAAGGAGAGGGCGGCTAGAAAGATGACACTCGCGCCTAAGCCATGGGGAAACAGTAACTTCCTACCTGAGAGGACGCTAGACACAAGAACGCGAAGAAAAGGGAGCGTCCGCATGGGCTGAGGAACTTTCAGCCATGATCATAGCATCGCGAAAGCGACGGGCAGTTACGCCCGCCGCGGCACGAATGAGTAGTGTATCTAACGCTGAATACGGGCCGATCCACCAGTGGCTAGCGACCGAACCTGATCGAGCGTCGCCATCGTCGTGTCGCCCGGAAACGAGGTAAGCAGTGCACCGTGCGCCCAGCCTAACCGGACGGCATTATCCTCGGACTCGCCTTTCAGGAGCCCATAGATGAATCCGGCCGCAAAGCCGTCTCCTCCCCCGACCCGGTCGTAGACGTCGAGTTCAGCGGTCGGAGCCTGGTGCGTCTTTCCGTTGATCCAGGCTACTGCGCTCCAGCTATGCCGGTTCGTGGAATGGACTTCCCGAAGAGTAGTAGCGACGATCTTCACTTGCGGGTGTTTCTGGCGAACTTTGTCCATCATGCCGAAAAATGCACTTGGATCGAGTTTCGATTTCGCTGCAACCTCCGGTCCCGGGATACCCAGACCCATTTGAAGGTCTTCCTCGTTGCCAACCAGGACGTCGACGTTTTTGACAATCCGGCCAATCTGCTCGACCGCCTTGTCCGGCCCTCCAAGAACGTTCCAAAGCTTCGCCCGATAGTTGAGGTCAAACGAAGTAATGGCACCCGCAGCCTTGGCTGCCTGCATGGCTTCGATGATGAGCTCGGACGTGGTTGCCGAAAGCGCGGCAAAAATCCCGCCGCTATGAAACCAGCGAACTCCACCCGAGAAGATCGCGTTCCAATTGAAATCGCCGGGTTTCAACTGAGCGGCCGCTTCGTTGCTCCGGTTGTAAAACACCACCGGCGCACGCAATCCCTGTCCCCGGTCGCTGTAGACCGTAGCCATGTTCGGCCCGGAGACGCCGTCGTGCTTGAAATGCTTATAAAACGGTCGCACGCCCATGGCTCGGACCTGTTCTGCAATAAGGTCCCCAATCGGGTAATCGACCATGGCGGTTGCAATTCCGGTCTGCAATCCGAAACAGTCGGAAAGATTAGCGGCTACGTTGAACTCACCTCCGCTAACGTGAATCTGACATTCCTTGGCTTTCCGGAATGGAATGATGCCGGGATCCAATCGATGAATCAACGCGCCAACCGAAAGAAAGTCGAGGGCGCCTTCCGGGCGAATCTCTAAGCCGTAGCTCATGTTATCTCCAATGTTTGCTAGACACTCGAAACCGGTAATCTGTTGCCGGAATCGAGGTCTGCAGCTTCTCTATGCGTTATAAGTTCCCGACGAGACGCGCCCGCCCCGGCCGGTCCAATTCGTGTGGAAGAACTGACCGCGCGGTTTGTCGACCCGCTCGTAGGTATGGGCGCCAAAGAAGTCGCGCTGGGCCTGCAGAAGATTCGCCGGGAGACGTTCCGATCGATACCCGTCGAAGAAGGCAAGCGCCGTGGAGAAGGCCGGCGTCGGTACGCCGAACTCAATCGCATGCATGAGCGCATGACGCCAGGAAGTTTGGTAGTTGTTCAGAACGTCCCGGAAGAAGTCGTCAAGCAGGAGATTCTCGAGTCCGGGTTGCGGTCGTAGGCGTCTTTGATTTTGCTCAGGAAACGGCTACGAATGATACAGCCGCCGCGCCACATGAGCGCAATCCCGCCCATGTTCAAATTCCACTTCTCTTCCTTGCCCGCTTCCCGCAGCAGCATATAGCCTTGCGCGTACGAAATCATCTTCGAGCAGTAGAGAGCACGCCGAACGTCTTCGATGAAGCTCTTCCGGTCATTCTTGCTCTGGGTTTTCTCAGGGCCGGTCAGCAGCTTAGAAGCTCGAACACGCTCATCCTTGATCGCCGAGAGGCAGCGGGCAAAGACGGCTTCGCCGATTAAGGTAACCGGCATACCGAGGTCAAGCGCGCTGATGGCCGTCCATTTCCCAGTGCCCTTCTGTCCCGCGGTGTCCAGAATTTTGTCCACCATGGGCACGTTGTCTTCGTCGCTCTTCTTCGAAAGGATCTCGGCCGTGATCTCGATGAGGAAGCTGTCGAGTTCGCCCTTGTTCCAATCAGCGAATACCTCGTGCAGCTCGTCGGCGCTCAAGCCAAGACCGTCCCGAAGCAACTGGTAGGCCTCGCAGATCAGTTGCATGTCGCCGTATTCGATGCCGTTGTGGACCATCTTCACGTAATGGCCCGCTCCGTCCTCGCCAACCCAGTCACAGCAAGGCGTGCCGTCGTCGACTTTTGCCGCAATGGATTGGAAAATATCTTTCACGTGCGGCCATGCTTCCGGATTGCCTCCCGGCATGATGGAAGGGCCGTTGCGGGCGCCTTCTTCGCCGCCGGAAACGCCGGTACCGATGAACAGAATTCCTTTATCGCGGAGATCTTTCGTGCGGCGATTGCTGTCGGTGAACAGCGAGTTCCCGCCGTCGATGATGATGTCGCCCTTTTCGAGATGCGGCACGATCTGATTGATCATGTCGTCAACCGTGCTGCCGGCTTTCACCATCAGCATGATTCGCCGCGGGCGCTTCAATGATTGGGCCAGTTCTTCAATCGAATGCGTTCCGACGACTTGAGTGCCCTTCGCTTCGTTCTGTACGAAGTCGTCCACTTTCGAAACTGTTCGGTTGAAGACAGCGACTTTGTAGCCATGGTCGTTCATATTCAGAACCAGGTTCTGTCCCATGACGGCAAGGCCAATCAGTCCAATGTCGCAATTCGCGTTTTGCATAACCCTTCTCTTATATCGAAGTCGGAAATGAAGAATGCGACCTTACTTCGGATCGGGCACCGCGGGCACCGTATACGCTTTCTGAAGCGCGCTCTGATAGTCGGCGAAAAGAGCTTTTATCGCGCCGAACTCCCCTTTGACCTGCGCCAGGTATTCGGGCCGGGTTGCGACGTCGAACAGGAGAGCAGCCATTGACTGCGCGTCCGTGATGAAGCCGTTGTGGCCAACGTCCGTCAGCGTATCGGCTTCCATTTCGTAAGTGTGATTAGCCCAGTTTGAGGTTTTCGCCGAGAACCCGATGCCTGGAATCTCGCGGGATACGCTGCCGGTTTCTTCATATCCCTGCGGCTTGCCGGGCTCCGTCTGCACACCCGTGGCACCGTACATCTTCATATACGCAAAGGCGGGTTCCGCGAGTGTGGACACCGAGATGCCATCGCGCAGTTGGCCGTAGTTGTCGATTTTTACTTTGGTACCGGTAGAAAGCGCGGCGGCCTTGGCGGCGTTATCTACAAATTCTCGTACCTGCCGCAGATAAACTTCATCGGGATACCGGATGTAGAAATCTGCCACCGTCCGGTCCGGAACAACATTCGGCGCCGCGCCACCTTCGGCGATGATCCCTTGAATACGTGCTTCGGGACGGATCGATCCTCGAATGCTGTCTATGTTTTCGAAGAAATGAATGACGGCTTCGAGCGCGTTGCGACCGGCCCATGGCGTCATCTGGTGGGCAGGCGCTCCACTGAACGTGTATTTCACACCGTCGATGTTCAGGCAGCAAGTGCCGAATCCAGGTGCAGGCCGCGTGGTTGCGCTCGCCGCGTGGCTACGCATCAGAACGTCGATACCCCGGAACGCATCGGCCTTGAACATCTCGGTTTTCGCTACGGGAGGCATCATCTCTTCGCCGGGTGTGCCGAACACGGTTACGCTTCCGGGTAATTTCGCCTCGTCCAGATACTCAGAGATGGCAATCGCCGCGGCCATGCCGATTGGACCTTGCGTACTGTGCTGGTCGCCGTGAAACGCGCCTTTCGTTCCGCGAAGCGCGTCGTACTCAAGAATCACGCCCAAGATGCGGGCCAGGCTGAGTTGCCAAATCGCCCTTTCGCTTGTACTTCGCGATAAAGGCAGTCCTCATGCCGCCAATGCCGGCTTCGGGTTCAAACCCGTACTTGGTTAAGCGCGCCATCAAAACCTTGACGGCGCGATCTTCCTTGAAGCCGATCTCCGGATCGCGCGTGATCTGATCGCCCAACTGGATCATCTCGGTGTCCATCAACTGCTTGGCTCTCTGGACGACCTTGTCTCGTTTTGCGTTCGGGGCAGTTAGTTTGGAAACCAGTTGATCTATATTGAGCGACTTCTCGAGAGTGTTGAGTCTCGCCACGACATCCTTGGCGGCTTGCCGTTCCGTGGGCGTTTCTTGAGAGAGAGCGAGTTGCGCCGTAAATAGCGCAAGCAGAAGCTGTTTCATAGGTCCGTTGAGACCTAATGATAGCGTCCGCATCCCTCGCGGTTAGGAGTGTTACCTGACAGCTACGTAGATATCGACACCATTCGGTCCGTACCTGTCGAAATCCGTCGTGAACGTGCGCCGCTGACTGGGGTTGCCGCGGAAGTAGTCGTGGACACGTGACCAGGTTTCCCGTATCGATTCCGGATTGCGGTCGAGTGCGTGAAAGACCAGGTACTGACCACCTGCAATATCGATGCGCTCGAGGCCGTGCGGAATTTCAACCGTCGGATCTTCGACCGGTCGGCCCAATACCACCTTATAGGGGCCATTCTCGTCGCTCTCGTATCCGGTGTATACACAGACGATGCTCGAGCGATCCGGATCGCCCGGAATGCGCGCGTCGCTTTCGGCCATGAAATTCCGCCAGAGTGGCCCCAATTGGCCGCCCGATCCGGACATTTCCTGTTGATTGCTTGTCTTGACGGTCAAACCTATGACCGCGAACCCTGGCTCGTTGATCAAACGGGCTTCTGAAATAGACGAACTATTGAACAGAGGCAAATTTCACCCAGTTCCTTTTCCTATGCTCTCCGGTTTGGGAGGCAAAGTCACCACAGTGCCCCAGAACTCATAACAGACGGCGATGAACCGGAGAAACTGATGGAGATCGTTCGGTTTGCGAATGTAGCAGCTTGCGTGCAACTCGTAAGCTTCTCTCACTTCGCGGGGATCATCCGATCCCGAAATCACCACAACCGGTATGGTTTGCAGATGCTTGTTGGCTTTTATTTCTCGCAGCACCTCCAACCCCGACTTTTTGGGCAAGTGAAGGTCTAGAAATATGATATCGGGATGTGGCAAGCCGGCGTATGGGCCGTGCCCCCTGAGCAGGGCAAGCGCCTCATCTCCATCGCGTACGCACCGCACACCTTCTGTGATGCCCGTCTCCCGAAACGCTTCTTGTGTCAGTCGCGATGCTGCAGGATCGTTTTCGATGATAAGCACCTGAAATGGCGTTAAAGAGCGATGCGTGGAGTTGGGCTGAGCCATCTCTGAATACTAACCTGCCGGGCGATCTCGGTCGTGCGTTCAGAGCCGGGAGCTCCGGGGACCGAAGGGCGCAAACTTTTTTTGTTGTCTGGTGTGACCGCCCAAGAGGACAGTGGCGAATAACGGGCAAGCCGAAGGCTAGCTTAGAAATTCGTTAGAAAGGAACGTCGTCGTCGGTGATGCCCATCGATCCACCGAATGGATCGTCATCCGGCGCTGCTGAACCACCAGGGGCGGGCGCGCGTCCTCGGCCTGTATTCCGGGCGGCACCTGCCGGAGCTCCAAAGTCCTGTCCGGAACCAGCGTCGCCTCCGCGACCGCCCAGCAGGATAACCTCGTCCGCGACAACCTCCGTTGTATAGACTTTCTTGCCATCCTTGTCGTCGTAGCTGCGAGTCTGCAGCCGGCCTTCGACGTACACCTGTTTACCTTTCGTCAGGTAATTGGCAAGGTTCTCCTGGCGCCAGACGACAACGTTGGTCCAGTTTGTTTCTTCCTTCCACTCATTCGTCGCCTGATCTTTCCAACTGCGGGTCGTAGCTACCGCAAACTTCGTGACGGACGCTCCGGACGGCGTGAATTTAGTCTCGGCATCTCGGCCCAGATTGCCTACAAGGATCACCTTGTTTACGCTGCGGGAAGCCATAATCACTCGAACTTTAACACAAAGGAGAAGATCTGGCTTCGGCCTGTAACGAGCGCTCGTCCGACCGGCCGCGATCCGTTGAGGCTGTGAATCATCACAGATGTAGAGATTGATTTCTTCGGCGTCCAACGGTGCGATTAGACCCTCCGGTACTGGGCTCGAAAGAAGGAGATTGTAAAAAGGTCGTGAAAGCCACTGCGGTTTCAGGATGGTTGGGGCATAATATTGAAACCAGAGGACGGGCACTCTCATCGAGCCGTCCGAAGACAGCACCAAGATCTTGGGGGATTATGGCATCGCGGTTATCCCAATCGTGTTCGCCTGACACTGGAGTCGCTCAGCCGGCCCGGCTGAGTCGAAAGTGCGTGTTGTGTTTGTGTGTTGCGCTGTGTTCTACGGCCAGTTCCGGGCTCGGTCAGATGCTGCTGAAGCCCGTGCAACCGGGTGAACCCATCACCCTGCTGCCCAGCGACGCCGCCGTTTTTGAATCTCCTGATTTCCGGAAAGATCTGCCTTGCACGGTCGCGGGCCGTAAAGCCGAACTTGGCTTCGATCTTCGGTTTCACAGCGGTTACGACGTGACTATCCCGCTGCGTGAACTTTCCGGGGACGGCAGCACTCTTAGCGTCGTATTCCGTGTTTATCCTCAGGACAACAAAGACCACGCGGCATACTTTGTGCAGCATTTCCGTGTCCCCGTTGTAGAGGACGACGCGAAGGGCGACGCCACTCTGCAAGGGACCATCGACGTCGGTCCCGGCAGGTATCGGGTCGAGTGGCTGATGCGCGACAAACTGGAACGGGTCTGTTCCTCCGGGTGGGACGTCGAAGCGTCCTTGGCGGCCAAAGACAAACCCATGCCTCTGTTTATCGATCCTGACCAGATTGCGGAGACAGCGCCTGAGCCGTTTGTGAACGATTCCGCTTCCCTGCCCTCCCGCCAGTCCGATGGGGTCAATCTTAAACTTCTCGTCAATTTCGCGCCCCAGGACTCAACCGCCGCTACGCTTCAGCGCAGCGATACGGAAGCGCTGGTCAGCATTCTTAAGACGATCCAACGCGATACACACGTCGGCCGGGTCTCGCTCGTCGCCTTTAATATCGGAGAAAACCGAGTCGTCTACCGACAGGAAACTGCGGATCGCATCGACTTTCCGGCTTTGGGTAAGGCGCTGCAGAACATGAAGCTCGGAACCGTCAACGTGGCGAAGCTGAGCGAGAAGCACAGCGAGACCGATTTCCTTGAAGATCTCATTCAAACGGAAGTGGCCGACAACGCTCATCCTGACGCGGTCATCTTCGCCGGACCCAAGGCAATGTTAAGCGCGGATGTACCCCAGGAAGATCTCCGCCGCATCGGAGATATTGAGTGTCCCGTGTTCTATATGAACTACAATCTGAATCCGCAAGCGGTGCCTTGGAAGGATTCGATCAGCCATGCGATCCGCGCTTTTAAAGGTACCGAATACACCATTTCCCGCCCGCGAGATCTTTGGGTCTCAACTTCCGAAATGTTTTCTCGCATTGCACGAACCAAACGTCAACACGCACTGGCGGTAGCGGCTGGTGTAGGCACTGGAACACACTAGACGAAGGGACGTCTACTTACGTTAAGCTTAGAAAGTTAGGGGAAACGATGGTCTCGGCACAGGTCTGGCTTGCTCGGTCGTCCTCAGTATTGTCGCTTACGCTTCTGCTGCCCTTCCTCTCTTCCGCCCAACAGGCAAGCTGGAAGGATTATCGGAACAATCTGGCTCCGTATGTGGCTGCGCCTGAGCATGCGGTGGACAAGATGCTCGAAGCCGCCAATCTAAAGCCAGGGGAGACGTTATACGATCTCGGCTGCGGTGACGGACGTATTGTGATCGCAGCGGCGCAGCGCTATAAGGTGAAGGCTGTCGGCATTGAAATTTCCGAGAATCTTGCCAGATCCGTTGCGGAAAAGGTCAAAAAAGAAGGCCTCCAGAAACGCGTTACGATCATTCACGGCGATTTCATGAAGACGGATCTGAGTCAGGCGGACGTAGTGACGCTTTATCTTGCGACTACGGCAAACGATACCGTCCGTCCGAATCTGGAGCATTTCCTTCGTCCGCATGCCCGGGTTGTATCCTATGACTATCCGGTACCCGGATGGAAACCGGTGGAGACGATGGAAACAAGTGGCTATCGTGGTGCCACTCACACCATTTACCTCTACCAGGTGCCCGATTCCATAAAGAAATAGCCGCCTTTTGAGTGCACTTTTCGATGTGTTGGGCATTGGGCTCAACGCGACAGACACCCTCATCCTGCTAAACGAGTTTCCCCCTTACGCAGGGAAAATACCGTTCCAGGGTGAAATGCTAAGCCCCGGAGGCCAGGTCGCCACCGCGGTCGTGAGCTGCGCCCGACTGGGTCTGCGGACAAAATACGTCGGTACCATTGGCGACGACCTGCGCGGCCAAATCCAACGCCAGAGCCTGGAAGGGACCGGCGTGGATACAAGCGGGCTGATCGTCAGGAAAGACTGCCCCAACCAGACGGCTTACATCCTGATCGACGGACGCACGGGCGAGCGCACGGTCTTGTGGCACCGCGCCGATTGCCTCAAACTTCTGCCCTCCGAGATTCAGGACGAAGACATCCGCAATTCCCGTATTCTGCATATCGATGGCTACGACACCGACGCCGCCTCCCATGCGGCAGCCGTCGCACGCAGGCACGGCGTTCCGGTGTCGATTGACGTGGATACTGTCTATCCCGGGTTCGAATCCGTGCTGAGAAACGTCGACTATCTGGTTGCGGGGTCGGGCTGGCCTGCCAAGTATACGGGAGAAGCGGATCCGTTTGTCTCACTTCGGCAGTTGCAGACGCAATACAATTTGACGGTCTCCGCGATGACGCTTGGTGACTTCGGAGCGCTCGCACTCTACCGAGGCAAATGGTTCTACTCTCCGGCATTTGAGATTACATGCGCCGACACGACGGGGGCGGGCGATGCGTTTCATGGTGCATTCTGCTGCGCCATGGTGGAAGGAATGGAGATGGCCGATGCGCTCGATTTCTCTAACGCGGCTGCCGCTCTGAACTGCACGGGAGTGGGCGCGCGGGGCCATATCGCTGTCCGTGAGGAAGTGGAAACGCTCCTCAGGAACGCGAAGGCCGGAAGGCTGAAGCGCAGGATTGATTCCGCCGTCGCTGAGCGAGCAGGCGAGTTAGTCGCTGCCGCGCCAGGAGCGAAATGATCCCGCTGCGGGTTCTACTTCTCCGCAGAACAACTCCGGTTATCACGCTTGTTCTGATTGCGATTAACCTGTTCACGCTGCTCTACGAGAACGCGCTTCCCGAATACGCGCAGCGCATTTTCGTCTGGCGCTACGCGCTCGTTCCCGACCAGTTTCACCAGTCCTCCCTGATCACCTCCATGTTTCTCCATGGCGGCTGGTTTCATCTCATCGGGAACATGTGGTTTCTCTGGGTTTTCGGGTCTTACTTGGAAGAGGCGCTCGGAGCAGCTCGGTACCTGGCCTTTTACCTGATCAGCGGAGTGGCTTCGGCGCTGGTTCAGTTGTTCGTCAGTTTGGGAAGTTCAGTTCCAACGGTGGGCGCCAGCGGTGCGATCGCGGGTGTGATGGGCGCGTTTTTGTATTTATATCCTCGCGCTCGAGTGATCACGCTGGTCTTCTTTATTTTCATCACCACATTGGAGCTTCCCGCAGCATTCATGCTCCTGTATTGGTTTGCCATCCAACTCGTGAGCGGCTTGGGCTCGCTCACCGCACGAGCGCAAGGCCAGGGAATCGCCTGGTTTGCGCACGTCGGCGGCTTCCTGGCCGGTCTTCTTTTTGTGCGGTTGTTCGCCGACCGCCGCCTTCGCTCGCGATACTGACCACCTGCATACTTGTAGGTACGCCTCCGGCTTCTAACGCGAGCACCGCCACCACTATGCATGATCCAAACGAGCCTTTCGAAAATCTACGCCCTCTTGATGTCCTGGCGATTGCGGCGCATCCGGATGACGTGGAGCAGACCTGCGGCGGAACACTTCTGCGATCGGGCGAACTCGGTTACCGAACGGGCGTGCTTGATCTCACGGCCGGAGACATGGGCACCCGCGGCACACCGGAGCTGCGGATTCGAGAATCGAAGGCGGCGGCGGAACTTCTCGGGCTTGCCTGGCGTGAGAACCTACGCTGGCCGGATGCGCGGCTCGAAAACAACATTGGCGCACGAATGACGTTGGCTGGTGTCATTCGCCGGCTCCAGCCGCGCGTGGTGATTCTTCCCTACTGGACCGGCCGCCATCCGGATCACTATCGAGCTGCCGAGATCGGTTACGAAGCTTGCTTTCTTGCCGGACTCAAAAAGCTGGAGGAAGATGTTCCGCCTCATCGTCCGTTCAAGATTCTCTATTCCTCGCTATACGCGAACGTCCCACCCTCGTTCGTCGTCGATGTCACGCGTCAGTTCGAGCGCCGGATGGCCGCTTTGCTGAGCTATTCCTCTCAATACGGGAACGGAAGCGAAGCCGCCGATCTCTTTCCATCGCATGAGGAAGTCCGGGAGAGGCTGGCTTCTGTCGCCCGGTTTTATGGCAATCTCATCGGCGTAAAATACGGAGAGCCTTTCGTCGTGAAAGAGTCTATGCGTGTGGACGATATCATGAGCATGCCCGTTCGCAGTATTTAGGGACGTCAAACGGAGTTACTATTGAAAAGAATTATTGCTGCACTTCTGGTCTGCTTACCGACGGTTCTCCTGGCGGAGGATTCGAACCAGCGTCTGAATGCCGCGGCGAGCGTCCTGTCGGAGGTCATGTCGGCTCCTGATAAGGGAATCCCCTCGAACCTCCTGGCGCGTGCACATTGTATTGTGATTGTGCCCGGACTGAAACAAGCCGCCTTCATCGGGGGCGGAAAATATGGGAAGGGCTTCTTCTCTTGCAGGCGTGGAGCGGATTGGACAGCACCGGCGGCGGTTCGGGTGGAAGGAGGAAGCGTTGGCTTCCAGATCGGACTGCTGGAAACAGATCTTGTTCTGCTCGTGATGAATTCAAAAGGCGAGAATCATTTGTTGTCGTCACGTTTCACATTAGGCGGAGCGGCTGAAGTGGCGGGCGGACCTGTTGGGCGATCTTCCACGGCGCAGACGGACGCAAGCTTTCGTGCAGAAATGCTCTCGTACTCACGAGCGCGAGGCGCATTTGCCGGTGTTTCTCTAAGCGGCGCTACGCTGCGTCAGGACGTGGATGATAATGCCGAGATCTTCGGCCGCCGTTTGACTAATAAGGAAATCATGGGGCGGGACGTTGCCTGGCCCGCTGCCGCGAGCGAATTACATAGTGTTCTAAACCGATATGCGGCGCGCGCACGCCGCCTGAAGCACCGTTCATAGCTGCCACTTATCCGGCACGCTTCTTGTTTTTCCGTCCCCACAGGAGGTCAGTAATACCTTCGCCGCTTAGAACATGCATGTAGCCACTAACATCCTCGTTGTAGGATTTCTTATCTTCGTGGCGCATGCGTTCACGGGCCTTTTCAGCCGGACCAGAGTTCCCGACGTTCTGCTTCTTACGATCATCGGCCTCCTACTGGGGCCGGTGCTGCATCTCGTCACGCCTGAAAACTTTGGTGCCGTGGGACCGGTGTTTGCCACGGTTACCCTCGTCATTATTCTTTTCGAGGCGGGCTTGAGCATCGACCTCAAGATTCTGCGCGGGGTGGTGCGGTCGACCTTAACGCTGACACTCACCAATTTCCTTCTGACGATGTTGGCGGTAGGAATAGCAGCCCACTACCTCTTGCACCTGGATTATCGGCTGACGTTCACTCTGGGGGCCATCATCGGTTCTACGTCTCCGGCCGTGATTGTGCCGCTTGCCCGCCGCTTGAGCATGCAGGAGTCTTCAAAGACAATCGTGTTCCTGGAATCTGCCGTAAGCGATGTGCTCAGTATCGTCGTCGCGATGGGTTTTCTCGACAGCTTCCGCATGGGCGGCCTTCGCTTGGGTCCGATGATCGGCAATTTGATCGCTACATTGCTCCTCGCCGGTCTGGCCGGGCTGGCAGGCGCATTTCTCTGGTCCGCCATGCTGCGCCGGATCCGCGGACTCGAAAACTCGATCTTCACGACACCCGCCTTTGTGTTTGTCCTTTTTGGATCCGTGGAACTTCTCGGATTTAGCGGCTACGTTGCGGCTGCTGTATTCGGAGCCGTTCTGGGAAACATCCAGGTGTTCCATGGCATTTTCTGGATGCGCCGGTACCTGCCTCAGGACGCGATCACGCTGAATGAAACGGAGCGCATTTTCATGGGCGAGGCTGTCTTCCTGCTCAAGACATTCTTCTTCGTTTACGTTGGCGTCTCCATTCGCTTTACGGACTTCCGGCTGGTCTATATCGGCTTGGTGCTGACGGTGTTGATCTTCCTCCTGCGCATTCCGGCAACGTGGTTCGGACTGGATCGCCGGACAACGCCAAGGCGCGACGCTTCTCTGGTGGCGATCCTAAGCCCTAAGGGGCTGGCTGCCGTCGTTCTTGCGTCGCTGCCGCTTGAACAACATCTCGCAGGCGGAGAGGCCCTTCAGGCCATCACGTATTGCGTGGTGTTCCTCAGCATCGTCCTGACCTCGGTCCTGAGTTTCCTGATCGAGAGAACTCGATTTGCTGATTTGTACGAGAGCTTGTTCCGCAGCTTCCGGCCCGCGCTTCCGGTTGCAAGCCCTGGTGAGTCGCAGACGATTAAAGTGCTTTGACAAAAGCACCGACTGTTCGGAAACGCACACGGCAGTTCCGGATCCGGGCAGACGAACGGAATGTCCCGATGGTTTTCTAACAGTTAAGCACTTCTTTGACCTGACAAATCGGACCCTCACATGCACGGCCCAGTCTCGTGTTCTGGAGCGAGCTTGTTTATGCGGTGCGACGGCTGTCGAAAGAACTCGGATTCACCAGCATCGCTGCACTCACTCTCGCGCTCGGAATAGGCGGGAGTGCTGCCGTCTTCACTGTGGTCGAGTCGGTGGTTCTGAAGCCGCTATCCTATCGGGACAGCGGGCAACTGGTTGTCATCTGGGAGCGGGTGAAATACTTAGGCTCCGGATACACGGGACCGAATCCTCGCCACGTAGACTTCTGGCGAAATCGCGTCTCGGCCGTGAGTGAGATGGCTCTCCTGCGCCAGGGAATTACTGGCGTCTCGCTAAACCCGACCGAGCATCCGCGGCTGATCGGCACGGTGAGAACTTCTTCGAATCTTCTCAGCCTGCTCAGAGTTAAGCCGCTCCTCGGTCGCGATTTCCTACCGGAAGATGCCCAGAAGGGTCACGAAGACGTCGTTATTCTGACCTTCGGACTCTGGCAGAGCTTATTCAATGGCAACACGGACGTGATCGGAAAGCCCTTGCGGCTGGGCGATGTGCCCTACCGTATCGTCGGAGTTTTGCCCGAAAGTTTTCGCTTCCCGAAGAAGAGCGTGTTAAGTTCTTTCCCGTCGTCGCAGGCTCGAAGCGGAAGTCCGGAGATCGAAGTGCTACGACCGATCTACGTTGACCCGAACAATTTCGGTTGGAACAGTGATTACGGCAATTACCTGGCCTTGGCACGTCTTAAGCCGGGAGTTAGCGTCAGGCGTGCCGAATCCGAGCTCGATAGCGCGGATGAAGAGATCCTCCGCGAGATGCCCGCCGGGGAGAAGCCAAGCGACCCACGCGGTGCCTTAGAAGCCTACGTTCAGCCCATGCAGGAAGCCATGGTGGGTGGATCCCGGAGTGGTTTGTCGCTCCTGCTCGCGTGCGTAATCGGCCTGGTGGCGATGGCCAGCGTTAACCTTGCAAACACGCAACTCGCCCGCGCGATATCCCGCGAGAAAGAAGCAGCCGTCCGCAGCGCCCTGGGAGCGAACCGCTTGCAACTCCTCTGGAGTTCACTGGCGGAAACCGTACTGCTCGGGCTGGTGGGAGCGCTGGGTGGTATGTGGCTCACGAGTGTTGCCGTTGCTGCGTTCTTGCGGTATGCACCCATCGAGTTGCCCCGGATGACGGAGATCGGCATGGATACGTCCGTATTACTCTTTGCAGTAGCTCTCATCACAATTTCCGGATTGATCTTCGGCGTTCTGCCCGCGCTTCGTCTGCTGCGCGTTGATCCTCAAGAGGCCTTGCAGAGTAGCAGCAACCGGACACAGGGCACGAGGAAAGGCCGAGAAATGCGTTTCTGGCTGATCGGGCTTCAGGTTTTTGCCTGCACCGCGTTGCTAATGATTACCGGACTGTTCGCGAAGAACCTGTTGCAACTGCTGCGCGGAGAGAGAGGCTTTGATACCCACCATGTTGTCGTGGCGGAGATCACGCCGTCCGTCGCGGCTTTCAAAGCGCAGGGGCAATCAACTGCCGTTATCGATCGCATGCTTGCGAAGCTGCGGACGGTACCAGGGGTGGACTCAGTGGGGTTGGTGAGTGCAATGCCGCTCGAAGGAGAAACCTGGATCAACGGCATCGTTCGAGCCGATCGTCCGGAGCACAACCCTCCCCTTTCGAATTGGCGATGGGTGAGTCCCGGTTACTTCGAAACGATCCGCGAACCTGTTATCGCCGGGCGGACTTTCGAGGAGCGTGATCGTCCGGCCAAAAGCGTCGTCATCTCCGAAACGACGGCCGCACGCGTATGGCCGGGCGAAAATCCGGTAGGACGCCAGATTCAATGGCGCGATTCGAAATACACCGTTATCGGAGTGGTCGCCGATGCGCATAATAACTCGCTCAAGCTTCCGCCGGCGAATATGGTCTATTTTTTCTATTCGGACTTCCCTCAATACCCGGCCTACTTCCTCGTGCGAAGCATGCAAGGAGACGAGACCCTTGCCATTGCGATACGCAAAGCCATTTGGGACTGCGATGCGGGGGCGCTGATTGCGCGAGTCAAGTCACTGGACTCTCAAGTGGCCGATAGCGTGTCTTCCGAGCGCTTTGAAACTCAGCTCCTGATCGGGTTTGGCATCGTCGCCTTGTTTCTGGCAGGCCTCGGCATATACGGCATTCTGAGCTACGCCGTGGCAACCCGGAAGCAGGAGATCGGTGTACGCATGGCGATAGGGGCAACTCGCGAACGTATCTATCTTTCGGTTTTACGGGAGGCGGCGGTTCCCGTTTTCATAGGCTTGCTCGGCGGGTGGCTAGCCAGCCTTGCGATCAACAGGACGCTCGAAGCCCTGCTCTACGGCACTAAGAGCATCGACGGCAGCGTCACTGTATCGGCCATCGCGCTCTTGTCCGGTGTGGCTCTTCTTGCCTCATTTCTGCCTGCATACCGCGCGGCGTCCGTTTCGCCGGCACAAGCTCTTCGCGAAGGTTGATCGCATTTAAAAGTCGATCTCCTACTCTGTAGGAATGTCCTACCCAAGTTCGGTTGCGCGATTCCGGTCATTACGAGCGGCTTGCCTTCTCATCTCTTCCCTGGCTCCGCTATTGGCGCAGACACAAGCGCCCCAGCCTATGCTCCTCTGGCCGGACGGAGCTCCGGGAGCCCTTGGAAATGAGGACGTCGACAAGCCCACTCTGACGCCTTTCCCGGCCAAAGGACCAGGTGCGGTTCCGACCGCAGTCATTGTGTGTCCCGGCGGTGGATACCGTAATTTGGCAATGGTGAAGGAAGGTTCGGACGTTGCCGTCTGGCTCAACCATCTTGGTATTTCAGCTTTCGTGCTGAAGTACCGGCTCGGGCCGAAGTATCACCATCCAGCAGAAATAAGCGATGCGCAGCGCGCCATCCGTTACGTTCGTGCGCATGCATCCGAGTACAGCATCAGGCCTGATCGAATCGGAATCTGGGGCTTCTCCGCCGGAGGGCACCTGGCTTCCACGGCAGGAACTCACTTCGATGACGGGAATAAGTCAGCGCCGAATGTATTGGATCAACAGAGCTCCCGGCCGGACTTCCTGATTCTGGCTTATCCGGTGATCACACTGCACGATCCGCTTGCGCACGTCGGCTCGCGCGTCAATCTTCTTGGCGACAGCCCTGATCCCGCGCTTGTGGACCAGCTTTCGAACGAGACGCAGGTAACGGCAAAGACTCCGCCTACTTTTCTTTTTCACACGACAGAAGACAAAACGGTACCGGTCGAGAACAGCATCATGTTCTATTCCGCGTTGCGCAAGGCTGGCGTTCCCGCCGAGATGCACATCTACCTAAAAGGGGCGCACGGCGTGGGGCTTGCTCCGTTCGATCCCGTGCTGCGTACCTGGCCCGAGCGATTGGCCGACTGGATGAAGGTGCAAGGACTCTGGTAAGGTCCATATGAGCAAAGAGAGGGTGGACAAGTTGAGAGTCTCTCGAAGAAAGTTTGGCCTGGGAGCTGTCGCAGCTACACGTCACCGGCGCCGCAGAGTATGGAGGCCGGTGGAATTCCGCAAACGGACTCGCCGGATCTCCCGCCCGAACAATCTGCTGAGGTGGAAGCGAGGTTGGGCGAGGCTGTACGCCGATACGGCGACCGGCTTTCCGACGCCCAGCGTCAACGGCTACGTCGCGTATTGACCCAGAACGTGCGCATGTTGAGTGCAGTCCGCAGCTTTCCTCTCGAAAACGGAGACACTCCGGCTACCAGCTTGAAGCTGGCGGTCGAGAAAGTAACAGACAATCAAACCTGTTCGAAGACGGCTGAACATGCTGGGTGAAGAAGTCTTATATCTCTCTGTTCGCGAGTTGCAAGCCCATTTACGGCGGCGGTCCTTCTCTCCGGTTGAGCTGGCGCAGAGTTATCTTGACCGCGCTCAGAAAATTGGACCTAAGCTAAATGCTTTCGCTACCCTCACGCCGGAACTCGCTCTCGAACAGGCGCGAAAGGCTGAGAAGGAGATACTCGCCAAACATCACCGCGGCCCCTTGCACGGTGTGCCATACGCTCTGAAAGATCTGATTGCGGTGAAAGGCTACAAGACCACCTGGGGAGCACCTCCGTTCGCCAATCAGACGATCGACTGCGACGCGACCATCGTGGAGAAAGCTGAACAATGCCGGTGCGGTATTAATCGGCAAAGCGGCCATGATCGAGCTCGCCGGCGGTCTTGGATATTCGAACGGAAACGCATCGCTCACCGGACCCTGCAAGAACCCCTGGAACACGGAGTGTTGGACGTGCGGTTCGTCCAGCGGATCGGGCGCAATTGTCGCAGCAGGGCTGGCGCCGTGGGCTCTGGGCTCTGATACACGCGGTTCCATCATCTGTCCTACCTCGTGGTGTGGCATTTCCGGCATGCGGCCCAGTTTCGGCCGCGTTAGCAGATATGGAGCGATGGCTATCGCCTGGTCCATGGACAAACTCGGTCCTATGGCGAGGACAGCGGACGATTGCGGACGCATTCTTTCGGTGATTGCCGGACACGACCCTCGCGATCATGATTCGCTGTTCCACGCTGAGCCGCACTTCCGGTATCCGGCACCCGAACTGGAACCGGGGAAGCCATTGCGCATAGGCGTCCTGACGAACATCTGGAACCGCATCGATCCGGAAGTGCAGAAGTCGTTTGAAGAAGGCGTCGAGGTACTAAAGAAAGCTGGAGCTCGCGTTTCCGAGGTTGCGATGCCCGACGGTCCTTTCGAAGAGGCCGCCGAACTCACCATCCTGATGGAAGCTGCTTCGGCTTTCCAGAACCTGATCCGATCGGGCGATTGTGCGAAGCTGGTCGACCCCTTGGGACAGATCAATGGTTATGCCAGCGAGACGTTCTCTTCGAGTGATTATCTGCAGGTGCAGCGAGTTCGTGCATTTCTGCAACAAAGAGTAGATAAACTCTTCGACTCATTCGATGTTCTGACTGCGGCAGGCCAGTCCAATGTGGCTCAGCCGCTTCCGAAGAATCCGCCCGAGACTCCGCCTAATACCCAGCGGCAGCGGCGAAATCAGGAAGGTCAGCGCCAGCGCGCAACAAGCAGCGCCGCTCCCGATGGCGTATCTAGTCTGTGTGGATTACCAGCGCTTGCCGTACCGTGCGGGCTCAACAGCAAGGGGCTGCCGATTGCGATTCAGTTTCTTGGCCGCGGAGGCGCGGACCACAGCGTAATTGCCGCCGCGAAGCTTTTCCAAGGGCACACGCAGTGGCACAAGAAGCATCCAGACACTTCTGCCATGCTGAATGCGTAACGGAGATTAGGTTTATTCCTGTGCGGAAATTTGCTGGTCCGCCTCGCGCCAGGCGCTGATTTTTAACCTTCGACAGACCCAGCAAAGGTTCTCGTCGTTAGGGATGGGAGGGCCGGCCAAAGGAGTGCAGAGCGTGCCGCACACAGCGCATCTTTTGGGGGCAGCCGCTCGCTCGGACTCGACCGACTTCTTGGCCAAATCCAGGATCTCCGGTGCAATGATTGGCTCTGCGGTCGATTTTTTCTTCATGATTGATTTCACTATAGTCCAGAAGTCCCTCGGTTCCGGTCCAACCACCGAAAATCCCGGCGATCTAAGCGATTCCCTCAGTACTCCTGACACTAATGTGACGCACGAAGGAGCCTTGCGGCTTCGGGAATAGATGGATCTTGTGGGTGGAAGCAGCGCAACGTTGTAAAACTTTAATGAAGGGAACAGTTTCGCACTGACACACATGAACGGGCGAATCGTGGGCGCATGAGCGACATAGCTTTCTTATTTCCGGGGCAAGGCTCGCAGTTTGTCGGGATGGGCAAGGAGCTTTACGAGCAGTACCCGATAGCGCGCCAGATATTTGAACGGGCAGACCGCGCACTTGGGTTCAAGATCTCTGAGCTTTGCTTCGATGGACCGGAAGAAACGTTAAAGAAAACGGAGCTGACGCAGCCCGCGATCCTGACTGTGTCGGCCGCTGCCAACGCAGTTCTTAAGGAAGCGGGTTTCTCGCCGGCCGTTGTCGCAGGCCACAGTCTGGGCGAATACTCGGCCCTTGTGGCGGCAGGTGCAATTGAGTTTGAAGACGCGGTTGTGCTGGTCAACAAAAGGGGACGCTACATGCAGGAAGCTGTTCCGCAGGGCGAAGGTGCCATGGCTGCGATATTGAAGCTTCCGCAAGGCAAGCTGGAAGCGGTGTTGGGGGAGGCGCAAAACGGACATGTCGTTGCGGCAGCAAACTTTAACTCTCCGGACCAGATAGTCATCGCGGGCCATGCTGTTGCGGTAGCGCGTGCAATGGAACTCGCAAAAAGTGCTGGGGCAAAACGTGCCATTGCTCTCGCAGTAAGCGCTCCCTTCCACTCGCCTTTGATGAAGCCTGCCCAGGAAAACATGAAGGCGGAGTTGGACCGTACCCGGTTCAGTGATTTATCTTTCCCGCTAATCACGAATTGGCGTGCCAGCGAAATCACGACGGGCGATGCCGCTCGCGAGAGCCTGTATCAGCAGATTCCTAATCCCGTCTTATGGACTGACTCGGTGAGGGCGCTTGCGCAACGAGGAGTCAAGCGTTTCGTTGAGGTCGGTGCCGGCACCGTGCTCGTTGGTCTTTGCCGCAGCATCGATCCTATGCTTAAAGGTGTCTCTTTCGGCACGCCTGCCGATCTCGAAAACGTGAAGGAGCTGCTCAGCTAGACCGAGCGCGCAACATCGACAAGATCGATAAACAGGCCATAGGCAGTCTGTTCAACTCCCGGATTGATCGAGACCGTACCAATGGTTCCCATCAGATCGGTGTGGAACAGCAGAAGGTTCGATGTTCCTTTGGCTGTGGCCAGCAGGTCGGTTTGCGCGATAACTTCCGGTCTTACTTGTAACCGCACCGTATCGGCAATGCGCTCGCCCTTGCTGACGAGCACCGTCGTTTGACCTGATCGGGCCAGGGCGAGAGCCTCGTCCGTCGTCAAATCGCTAATTCCCCGGCGCTCGACTTGCTCCGGAGTAATCCGCGCATCCATCAATACGTTTGCAAGTGCGGCTGTCTTTGCCGCCGAATCCCAACCTTCAATGTCGTAAGACGCATCAGCCTCCGTGATCCCCAATGCTTGTGCCTCGCGAATGCCGTCGTCCATCGACAGGCCGCGCTCCATGGCAGCCACTACGATCTTCGAAGTAGAGTTCAGAGCACCCGTGAAGCCCAGAATCGTAACGCCGGGAAGGTTGTTGCGTACGGTATTGAAAACTGGCGCGCCATCCATCACGGTCGATTCGAAGCGAAACTCGACTTGTGCCAGCTTTGCTTCCGCATTCAGTGCGGCGTACGCATGGGCAATCGGCCCCTTGTTCGCCGTGATGATATGCAGGTGACGGTCGATTGCAGCACGTATGTGCGAAATCGCGGGCTCACCGGTTCTGGGATTCAAAGTCGTGATCTCGATGGCTACTTCAGGCCGTGACCGGTCGAGAAACTCACCGGCGGAAGCAGCGGCGGGTCCAAACTCGGGGTTGAGATCAAGTCCACGATGATTGTAGGCGGTGCCCCGAGTCGCCGTATGGATTCCGACGATACGAAAAGGATAGACACCACGCTTCTGCCAGAGGAGCCGGGCAAAAGCCTTTCCTACATTGCCGTAACCGATGAGTGCAACGCGCAAGTCTGAGAGTACCAACGTGCATGTGGCACTTCCTTAGTTGACACCCTTACGCCTATTGGGCAGACTGGAAGGGCGCGTGGGTAACATATTGTGGAAACAAGTGCTTAGCGAGTTGAAGGGGGATAGGTGAAGATTCGGGTTCTCATGTTGCTGTCTGTGGCGGCCGCGCCGGTGTTTGCGCAGGAAGGCCCGCAGATGGATAACCCCATCAGTTACAATCCCGTCACGCTCGCCAGCCAGTTCTTCGAAAACAATAACTATTTCAACTACTTTGGGATCGTCAATGGCGTTTATGACAGCTACGCGCCGACGGTCAACAGCAGCGGACAACAGGTAAACAACGGAGGGTTCGGTTACCAGATCGGCGGCGGCTTGTCCGGGTACCATAGGTTCCGCAAAGCAACGTTCTCCATCAGTTATTCAGGGAATTACCGGAACTACAATAGCCCCTTATTCTCGAACGGGACCGATCAGAATCTCGCAGTTGCTTATAGCCGGCACCTTTCGCGGCGCTGGACGATGGGCCTGTTCGGAAACGCGGGAACGGTGCTCTATGGAACCGGCTATCTCGGTACTGCATCACAGGGCCCCAATGCGGTCGCAACTAACCCTTTCAGCGCCAATACCAGATACGCATCGGCAGGCGCGAGTCTCGCTTATCAGCAGTCACGCCGGCTCAGTTATGTCGTCTCCGGCAATTTCTTTCTGCAGCGCTACAGTTACGTAAATGCGATTGGCGCTACGGGCGCTTCCGGCGATGTCGCGGTGAACTACCGGATGACGGCGCGGACGACGATCAGCGCGGATTATGGAGCTAGTGGTTTCACCTATCAACACGGTTCTGGAGATTCGCGTCTGAATAGTGTTACCGGATCCGTATTTCATCAGTTTCCCCATCACTGGTTCCTGACGGTGTCCGGCGGGATCACACACAGCAACATCTCCGGCTTTATTTCAATCCCGGTGAGTGCCTTGACAGGAAATGTGGGAGCGGGCGGCTATGTTGTCGGCCAGTACAATACTTCCTCAAACTTCCCGGCATTCAGCGGAACAGTGAGCCGGATTTTCCGGCGCTTCCAACTCTCCGCGAGCGGCGGCCAGAGCATCATCTCGGGCAATGGCTATTACCTTGCTTCGCGCAATCAGTTTATGAACGGTACATATTCGAAGAGTTTCCGGCGCTCGAACGTCAGCTTCGGCGGCAACTGGTACCGGCTGAAGAGTGCAGCCAATACGGTTTCTTACAGCTACAGCGCAGGAGGATTCGGCGCATCCTACAGCTACCAGTTAATGCGCTTCATCGGGAGCAACTTCCGGTATGACTATGTCCGGTACGGCACCCTGACTCCGTATCCCTCTATCGTGGACAATCGCCTTTCGTTTGGTCTTACGTTCAGTTCCCGGAGCGTCCCGGTCACTCTGTACTAATCAGCAAGCTACTGAACACCACCCGAGGCAGTCAGCGTCTGTTGAAGACGTTCCGCGAAGTTCTCACCCGACTCGGTTCCAAGAATCCGCTTGCGCGCCGGAAGAATCGATTCAACCTCGTGCACTAATCGGAGCAAGCTCTTGATATTCGATTCGATGAGGCGTGCGCTGCCAGGAACATCGGGGTTCGGAAGGAAACTACTGTCGACGCCGAAATCAATCCTCAGGTCTTCCTGCTCCGTCTTATCGACATCAGTCCCGTTATCGAACTGCCGGCTGAAGCAAGATAGGCTTACCCGGGCGGGCTTCAACTTCCAGTCGCCGTCGAACTGCCAGAGATCCCACCAGCTTTCGAGCTCAAAGGCAATATCGTCGCCCTGATATTCGGCAAAGATGGGCTCGATCTCTTCAAAATCGATGGGACCGTTTAGTGCTTTTTCGAGCAGAGCAGGTTCAGTCAAGTCGATGGCCTGGACGGAGAAGGTCGACTGCGGCTGCTCTCGCTGAGAGAACGGAAATGAGCTCAAGACCTGGCGGAAATAGCGGAGCCGGTTTGCCTGAGCGTGTCGATCGAGCCAGATAGAAAGATAGAGTTGATCGGTCACAATTCCATTATCCGGCTTAAGCGCATTCCAAAACAAAATGGCCCGGGAGTGTTCGATCGGGCGATAAAGCCTGAGATAATGGAAGGGTGTTAACAGACCTCGTACAGATTAAGCGCTACGGGGAGAAGAACCGCGAGGAAAACAAGCGATTCCGCGCGTGGCTCAGGCGGCACAATTTCGTCGAACGCCGCTTCAAAGCGATTGCGCAGGAAGTGGAAGATCAGATTGATTGCACCTCGTGCGCTAATTGCTGCCGGGTTGCCACCACGCAGGTCACGGACCGCGATATAGATCATCTTTGCCGCTTTCTCGGGTTGAAGTTCCATGAATTCGTCCGTGATTATACGGTCGAAACACCGGACGAAGGGCGCATCCTGAAGCGCAACGAGAATGGCTGCATTTTCCTCGAAGGGAACCTGTGCTCCGTCTACGAGTCACGCCCACAGACGTGCCAGCTTTTTCCTCACCTCGTGAAGGGTAGCGGATCGCTTGTAAGCCGGATGTGGCACATGGCGGACCGCGCCGTTTATTGTCCAATTGTGTTCAATTCGCTTGAGCTCTTCAAGCGCGAAACGTCCTTCCAAGCCGGGCCTAAATCCTGATGCTTGAGCATCCATGCCGCTTGTCTTTCTGGGCTTTGTAGCCGCCGTAGCTGTCGCCGCTTACTTCTTCGCTGAAGCGAGGCGTTGGCGTCAGGCGGCAGAAAAGCTGCGACGAAGAGACTCTCTCTCAGAGGGAGGAACTCGGAGCAGGCCAGGCGGATCGCAATCGAGAAGGAGAGCGAAGCCGCAAGTACCCGGCGCATAGCGGAAGCACAAGCAGCCCTGCTGACCAAAACCCAGGGACAGCTTGAGGAGAAGTTCCGTGCTTTAGCTGCGGACGCGCTCCACTCGAACAGTCAACTCTTTCTTGATCACAGCAGGGACCAGATACAGCACATTATCGAACCCGTGAGCCAGTCATTGAGGCGTTTCGAGGATCAGGTTCAAGCGGTTGAGCGAGCCCGAATAGGCGCCTACTCTGAGCTTTCTGCTCAAGTCGGCGCTCTCACCCAACTTCAGGAGCGAGTTCGCGAATCGACGGAACAGTTGAAGACGGCGCTGCGCTCCCCCATCCAGCGTGGCCGTTGGGGCGAGATGCAGCTTCGGCGCGTGGTAGAGCTCGCCGGGATGCTCGAGTACTGCGATTTCTCGGAACAAAAGACACTCTTCGGCGAGACGAATCAGCGCCCCGACCTGACGGTGCGATTACCGAATGAGTGCCAGGTGATCGTGGACGCCAAAGTCTCACTCGAGGCATACCTCAAAGCCGCCGAAACACAAGATGAAGGGGAGCGGCGAAGATATCTGATCGATCACGCGCGCCAGGTCCGTACTCACGTCAAGTCACTCGGAGAGAAAGCGTATTGGGAGCGGCTTCCCTGCTCCCCCGAGTTCGTCGTCGCCTTCCTGCCTCTCGAATCCCTGTTTAGCGCTGCGGTCGAACATGATCCCACTCTGATCGACTTCGGCGTTGAGAAGAGGGTGCTCCTGGCTACGCCTTTGACCCTAATCTCACTGTTGCTGACCGTGGCCCACGGTTGGCGTCAGCACGCGCTGGCGGAGAATGCGGAACAGATTCGGGAAACGGGCCTTGAACTCTATCGCCGTCTCAGCACGATGCACTCGCACTTTGAACGGCTGGGAGACGCTATCGGGAAGACTGTCTCGACTTATAACGACACGCTTGGCTCTCTCGAGAAGAAAGTGCTGTCGCAGGCCCGGCGGTTTCAGGATCTACGGCCCGCTAATTCTGAGGTGATCGCCAGAACCGAGGAACTCGACGCCGCTCCGAGGAAACCGGACAGCGCGAAGTGGCGTTTGCTGCCAGCCGACGAAGGCGCGGACCTGCCGGCTAATTAAACTTTTCTGTGATCGTGACTGCGCGGGCAAGCCGAAAGGTGAGTATGGACTCGCTTGGAATCGACACAGCACTACCGCGCGTGCCCAGCGCAACGCCGGTACCCGCTGCGCCGCCCGCTCCGGCTCCGATGGCTGCACCCATTCCGCCGCCTGCAATGGCGCCGATTATCGCTCCGACAGCAGCAGCGCCGGCTACTTTGGCCGTGTCGCTCTTCGCCGAGCTGTTGCCCCACTTCTGATACGAATCAGTCTCAACCGGCACACGCTGACCGTCGGTCGTGTTGATCTCCGAAACGGCCAGCTCGAGATTGGCCAGGCCTTTCACCCGTCCCGCCCGGCTCGACTGAATGATCCGTCCGGCTACTCTCGACCGGCGCTCAGCAATGATGAACCCGTCCGCGATTACGGGCGCGTCGAGCGTTCCCGCGAACGTGTCCCCGTTACTGTTGTGCTCGCTGGTTAAGGTTTCGCCCAAACGGATGCTAAGAGTCGTTCCGGCGGGCAGGGTCACGACATGCGGCTCGTGCGCCGCGGCCGGCGGTAGGCGGGGCTGGAGGTCGACACGGCGGGGTCGTCAAAGGTGAAGTCGTCAGAGGTGAGGTCGATAGAGTTGGTCCGGCAGGCTGAACTTGCGTCACAGGAGCGGGCTGCGTCGTGTTCAAGGTCACAGCCGCTGCCGTGCTCTGTTGCGGAAGAGGCGGCGTTGCTGGAGGAACAACTGAGGATACGCTGTCGAGCCGGTCCGGGTGTCTGTGCCGGGAAAGGCGGACCGGTTCGTAGCTCGGCAATTTGCGTTGCAGGGACAGCGTGCTTGCGAATTGTGACCGGGACGGCAGCCTTCCTTTGTACGTAGGGCGGCGCGGCTACGGGCTCAGCAGGCGCGGGCAGGGGTGGAGGTGGCTCCTCGGTCTTCCCTGCCGTTTCTTCCGGAGGAACCGCTCGGGCGCTGGGCTCCTGAACGCTCTTTGCTGGTTGAACGGACGCCGCCCGTGACCTCGTTGCCGGCTGGACGGCGCTTTTCACGGCCGTCTCCCTTGAGTGCAGAATGGCCCCTCCTAGCACCAGCACACGCCGAATAAGAATGCCCCAACAACTTTGCCGATTGCTCTTGTGTCCACAAGCTTGTCCCCACTGCATGGGTGACGTGTCAGCGGCCAAAAGAGATTTCGCCCCGAGACGGTTAAAATAAGGTCATTCGAATGACGGAGAGTAATGGTCTTAACTTTCCCCGCTCGTTTCGGGTTGGGACAGTGCCGATCAGCCCGGCGACGGTTCTGGCGCCTATGGCGGGCGTAACCGACACGGTCTTTCGGCGGCTGATTCGGAATCAGGGCGGCTGCGGGCTGTTGATGACGGAGTTCACCAGTTCCCACGGCGTGGTGAGCACCAGGACTGCCCGTAAACCCAATCGGAACTTTCGCTACCTCTACTTCGAGACCGGAGGAGCACCCGATCACCTGCCAGCTTTTTGGATCCGATCCGAAAGTGATGGCGGAGGCGGCGCAGGTCTGCGAGGACCGCGGCTTCGACATCGTCGACATCAATTTCGGCTGTCCGGTGAACAAGGTCGTGAAGTGCAATGGTGGGTCGGGTCTGCTGCGTGATCTGCCGCTGGTGGAAGAGATTCTACGTGCCGGTGCGTTCGGCCATCACGATTCCGCTGACATGTAAGTTTCGCGCCGGCTGGAACGACCAGCGAACTGGTGGCGGTCCGGATGGCGCAGATCGCCGAGGATTGCGGACTGGCGGCGGTCGCTCTCCATCCGCGCACCCGCGAACAAGGCTATAGCGGCCGGTCGGACTGGTCCCGCATCGCCGAAGTGAAGTCTGCGGTTCGGATTCCCGGTGATCGGCAATGGCGATATCGAAAAGCCGGAAGACGCTGTTCGTATGTACCGGCGAAACCGGCTGTGATGCCGTCATGATCGGGCGCGCCGCTTCCTACAATCCCTGGATCTTCCATCAGATCGACGAGTACATTCGGACCGGCACGTACACCATACCTCCGGATCGCGAGCGCTACCGCATGATGAAGACTTATTACTCCATGCTCCAGGAGCACGGTGAGAGTGACGCGATCGGCAAGATGAAGCAATTCGCCACGTACTTCACCCACGGCGTGCGCAACGGTTCGAAGCTGCGGACCGAGATCTATCGAGCGCAATCGATCAGTCAGATTCTCGAAATCGTCGACGCATTCTTTAGCGATCAGCTCGCCAGGAGCGAGACACTGGAGTGCGCTGAAGTCGCTTGAAGCAGGTTCAACTTGATCACAGATGGCGCTTGCCTGGGCAATCCCGGCAAGGGCGGCTGGGCTTGTATTCTGCGCTACGGCGAACACAAGCGCGAAATCTTCGGTTCCGAGCCACACACCACGAATAACCGGATGGAGCTGACCGCCGCGATCGAGGGTCTGCGGCTGTTGAAAGAAAGCTGCGTCGGTCGAGGTCGTGACGGACTCGAACTACCTGAAGAACGGGATCACAACCTGGATCCACGGCTGGAAGCGAAATGGTTGGAAAACCTCCGACAAAAAGCCGGTGGTGAACCAGGATCTCTGGACGGAACTCGATGGCCTGGTGAGCACTCATAAGGTGAAGTGGGAGTGGACCAAAGGACACGCCTCGCACGAAGACAACAACCGTTGCGACGAACTGGCCAGCCAGGCCGCCAAGGAACAGATCTCGAGCCGGAAGGCGGCAGACCACTCCTGATGGGACACAGCCGGCGCATCTGCCTCTTTGGGGGCACCTTCGATCCGATTCACAATGCCCATCTGCAGATTGCGCGAGGCTGCCCAAGAGCGGTTGGCTCTAGACGAAGTGCTGTTCATTCCGGCCGCTAACCCACCCCATAAGGACAACGCCAGCCTGACCTCGTTCGAGGATCGCTTTCGAATGGTGGAAATCGCGTGCAAGCCGTATCCGGGATTTGTCCCGTCGCGCCTTGAGGAGGGTGCGGCCCGCAGCTACACGGTCGTCAACGCTCGAGCGGTTTCGGGGAGAGATGGACAGCGACGACCAACTCTTCTTTCTGATCGGTTCGGATGCCTTCGCCGATCTCGAGACGTGGCATCGCTGGCAGGACGTGCTGAAGCTGACGACGTTCATTGTGGTCTCAAGACCCGGCGAGACCTATCACATCCCGGACGGTGCACAGGTCATCCGTCTCGACGGTCTGGATCTGCCGGTTGCGAGCACAACAATCCGCGCCCGCATAGCCGAGGGGCAAAGCACCCCGGAGCTAGCGGACGCCGTCAGAAAGTATATCGATGAAAATGGCCTTTACCGGCCGGTGAATCGAACGGATTACTGCTTCGCCGGAACGCAGTACTGATCGAAAGCTTCTCTGAGAAGCGCTGGCGATTTCAGGCGCTTGCCGCATTTCGATCTGATGCCGGTGAAGCATGAACACGGGCTTGCCGTCGCGGAAAAGAGCCATGGACGGTGAAGACGGCGGTACACCGGGCAACAACTCGCGAACTCGATTCACTGCTTCCACATCGGCGCCTGCAAACACGGTGGCGACCGTATCGGGCCGGTTCTGATGACCCAGCGCCATTCCGACGGCAGGACGCGCTTTACCGGCCGCGCAACCACAGACAGAGTTCACAACCATCAGAACGTTACCTGTTCCGGCACCGAGTACGCGGTTTACTTCTTCGGGCGTTCTCGCCTCGACGACGCCATACTGCGTCAGGTCCACCCTCATCGGGGCAACTAGCTGTTCCGGATATCTCACTTTTTCTCCAAATCGATTTCTGGCGTTAAGCCGGTTTACAAACCCGAACCTGTCCCTGTACTCGCCCGGCCGTTCTGCACCTTCGGAGTCGCCAGATAGCCCACGATGGTGTCTTTCTTCACCTGATTGATCACGATTTCATCCGGCTGGCTGCGCCTTGAGCGTGTAGAACTGGATGGGTTCGTTCAAGGTCCGGTCCTTCTTCTCGACCGTCTTGTCGTCGGCCGTGATCGCAATGGTGAACCGGTTGCGCTTTGGTATCGACCTTCCTCAGTTCTACGAGCACGTCCGCGACCCGTGTCGGCTTCTTCGATTTTACGATCGTGAACTCTGCGTAGTTCCGCTCTCCGAGTTCCTTGAGAGCCTGCAGTTCTTTGCCGTTCGTCGCGATCAGGCTCGAATGGCTATCTAATTCACCCGTGGCGCGTTTCAGAGTCGAGATGGTCTGATCCAACTGGGATTTGGTGTTTTGTACGTCCGTCTTCACGGTGCCAACATCGGTCGAAACACTCGCAATCTGGGTAGTTGCAGTATCGGCGGTCTGCTTCACAGCAGTGATTGCCTGTTGTTGCGCCGCCTGCTCCTGGGCCACTTTGTCCTGCAAGCTCTGAACGCGGCGCTGCGCATCCACCTTCGCCTGTCCGACAGCCATCTGAGCGGCACGGCGAGACTGTGCGAGTTCACCCTGTAGCGCTTCAACGCGGCGGGTCGATTGCTGAACGGCTTCGGAGGAATCGAGCTTCATCTGCTCCAACGTGGCGTTTAGCTTTCCAACCTGGGTCGCGCTATCGGCACGGAAAATGGTTCAGTTGAACAAAAAGATAGATGTTGGCGGCGGCCAGAAGGCCTAAAACCCCGATCAGTACAGGCGTTTTCCAGTTCGGACCTGCTGGGGAAGGAATGATATAGGTAGGCTGCTGCGGTGTGCTCATATACTCACTTATCAGTGACGGTCATCAAATTAGCTCGCTTTGAAAAGCGCAATATAGCTCAATGATAGCTAGGGTGACGTGTCTACTACCTATTATGTTTCAATTCCAGGAGCCTCGAGCGGTCAGAAAGGAAATCGGGGAATAATGCGAGGTTCTCCTGGCTCGGAACGCCAGGCTCGAAACAGCGTCGGCAGCGCGCCTCATACGCGTCGGCGGCACCGACCAAGATAAGGTCGTCCGAGCCGATCAGGCGCTGTGTGTGCTTGGCCGGGGCCCCACACTGAACGCAGATCGCCAGCATTTTCGTGATGGATTCGGAAATCGCAAGCAGGTCGGGCATAGGCGCGAACGGACGCCCCATAAAGTCGGTGTCGAGGCCCGCGATGATCACCTGCTTACGAGTATCGGCCAACTGCGAGGCGACCGAAACAAGATCCGGACCGAAAAAGTTCGACTCGTCCACGCCAACTACCCGCGTTCGCGGATCCAGCGCGCCTCGAGAATCTCAGAGGCATTCTCCACCGACTCCGAACGCATCCGGGAATCCGCATGGCTGACGATCTCACTGTCGGAATACCGGTTGTCAAGGGCAGGCTTGAAGACCTGAACCTTTCTCCGGGCAATGATTGCACGGCGGAGACGACGAATCAGCTCTTCACTTTTACCCGAAAACATCGGCCCGCAAATAGCTTCGATCCACCCTGAATCCGGAACGAAAACGTCCAAATTACACACTCTCCCGCTTGCGATTTATTCGTATGAGCATCTGGTCCTGCGTCGGTTCACCCTCACACTCGATGGCGATGACGGTCGCGATCGGATCCGGCGCTTGGGCAGGCAGGTTCGTGAATCTGACGCGAAACTGGTCCTGTTCAAAAGTAACAGGCTGACCGGAAACGTGCAGTTTGGCCGAAAGTACCTTGCTCTGCAGTCCTCCGATCGAGAAGACCGGACCGTTCCAGAAATAGACGTGGGCGTACAAAGTATTTCCCTGGCGCGTAAACAGGGCCGACTCCGAGCGCTTTACGCGTACAGCGGTCGGCCTTATGGACCAGGTCGCCATTCCGGCTGGTCCATCGCCCGACATCGGTCAGTATGTCGAACGCTCCGTTCCGGGATCGAGCCATCGCCCCTGGGCCCGATATTCAGAAGATAGTTTCCCCCATCACGCGTGCAGGTCAGAAGGTTGCGGACGATCGTTTTGGGCGACTTCCAGTTATCGTCTCCCGATTGATAACCCCAACTGTCGTTCATCGTCATGCACGCCTCCCACGGCGCTGCTGAGGCCTGGATCCGTTGTTCGGGAGTTGTGAAGTCCTCCGGAATGCCGGAGCGATTGTTGATCAGGATGCCGGGCTGAAGCTGCCGGACCATGCGGTTCATCTTCACCGATTCCCAGCCTTCCGGGGTCAGAGGCCAATTGACGTCATACCAGAGCACGTCGAGTTTCCCGTAATTCGAACACAGCTCCCGGACTTGGCCGTGAATGTAGTCGACAAAGCGCCGCCGGGCTGCTTCGTCTGTCTTGCAGCGTGCTCCGTCCGGGTGGTGCCAATCCATCAGCGAATAGTAGAAGCCGACGTGCATCCCCTCACCGCGGGCGGCCTCGACGAACTCGGCCACCAGGTCCCGTCCGGCTGCGTGTTTCGGCGCGCAGTAGTTCGTCAGCTTGGTATTGAAAAGGCAGAACCCTTCATGGTGCTTGGTGGTCATCACCATATACTTCATCCCCGCCGTTTTCGCGAGCTTTGCCCAGGCTCGAGCCGCGTGCGGTCGAGGATTGAACTGTGCCGCGAGCTTCTGGTACTCGGCAATCGGGATGCCTTCCTGCTCCATGGCCCATTCATGGCGTCCTAGAACGCTATAGAGGCCGAAATGAATGAACATGCCGAAGCGTGCCTCGTGCCACCACTGCATACGCCGTTCGACGGTCGGCGGCAGTCGAAGTGGTCGGGCCGGTGTTTTCGGCTGGCGGCGCCGCCGGAGTCTGAGAAGCTCCCAAGGCGGGCAGGAGCGCGCCGGTTGCTGCTGTCCTGCTAATCATCTGACGTCGAGAGAGCCGCTGTTCACCCATATGCTGCCTTCACGTTGTATCACTATCCCGACGGAGTCCGGCGGGTGCTGTAATGAGCAATTCATGATCTTTCGATCGCGTGTCATCCAACCCGAGCTACTTGACCACGCAGAGCCGGAGGAGGCCCGGAAGAACCTTGCGGATCTGGTTCGGATTAATACAAACTTCGGTGGACACTCGACGGTCCGGAAGCTGGTGGGGAGTGTTGCCAAGCCTTCCGAGTCATTCACGCTGCTCGATGTGGGCGCCGCATCCGGAGACACGGCACGGGTCATCACACGCGCCTTTCCGAACGCCTCCGTGACCTGTGCGGACTACAACGCGGTAAATCTGGCGGCGGCTCCCAAACCGAAGATCCTGGCGGACGCGTTCCGTCTTCCTTTTGCTGAAAACAGCTTTGATTTTGTTCTGAACTCGTTATTTCTACACCACTTCGAGGATTCCGCGGTGGTTGAACTGCTTCGAGGGATGTACACGGTAGCGAGGAGGGCGATCCTGGTTTGCGACCTGGAGCGCCACGTGTTGCCGTATTTGTTTCTTCCCGCTACGCGGCCGCTTTTCCGATGGCAGCGGATCACGCTGCACGACGGGCCTATCTCGGTCCGGGCCGCGTTTCGTAAACACGAATTGGTGGGACTGGCGAAAAAGGCGGGTATTGACTGAGATTGCCAGCGCAACCTACAGGCCAGCATTTCGAATTACGTTAGTCGGTTGGAAAGACCGTTGCAGCTTAAGCTCCGGTGGGCTACTCGGAGGAAGGTGGCCCACCGGGGGGCGCACGGCACCAAGATGAGGTGCGCCAAGCCGAAAGAACTGCAAGCCTACGGGCTCGCTGTTCTAAAATTGAACCAAATCTCTAAGGGACACTTCTACATTAACAAAATATAAGACGAATAAAATGCATTTCTGGTTCAAATTTGCTTCTGAGCGTGCGAGTTCGTCCAGTCGACCTCTTCCGGATTTCCGACTACGAACGAAAACCCGAATGCCCCAATCAACAACACCACAGCCGCGACGACAAAGGCAGGGATGAAGGAATGGGTTTTCTGCAACGTGTAACCACTCACCCAGGGGCCGATCACGCCTGAGAAGTTGCCCAAACAGTTTTCGAAACCCGTCCACTTGCCGGCGGCGCGCACCCCGGCCAGTGTCTGAGAATAAGCCCAGTGGTTTGAAGAGAAGCCTCCCAGGCAAATGCAACCGAGGACAAAAAAGCTATTCGAAATCCATTCTTCACGAATGAGCACCGCCGGGATCACAAAGATACAACAGCCCAGCAGGCCGAGAGATACAAAAGTCTTTCTGACGCGTCCGGCGATGCCGTCCTCTGCGAATCAGGGCATCGGCGGCCAGCCCGAACGACATGGACGCAACTGCAACAGTCCAGAACGGCAAGGATCCGAAGATTGCAAGATGGTCCTTCGTGTAATGACGATCCGTCTCGAAATAGTAAGGGAGCCAGGTCAGAAACAGATACCAGGTGTAGTTCCCGCCAAACAGCCCGAGAACGGTTCCCCACACGGCGCGGCTTGCGAATCAACTGGCCATAGGTGGGTGACGGTTGCGTCGTTTGCGTCTCTTCCGCCGGTTTCGGAAGCGGCGGACAACCAGACACCAAGGCACAAGCCAAAGCAAGCTAGCTCCGCCCACCACCAGAAACATAGGTCGCCAGGACCATGCCTGGATCATTTTGACGCCGAGCAGAATGCCAAGAGCCGGTCCGACTTTCGAACCCGAGTCAATCAGCGCGTTCGCGGTACCGCGCAAGCTTTCGGGGAACGTGCTGGCAATGATCTTCGAATAGGCCGGATAGGCAATTGACTCACCGGCACCGAGGAGCAATCGCAACAGCAAAATGACGCCGAACGAACCCGCGAATCCCGTTGCGCCAGTGGCGGCCGACCAGACCAAAAATCCACCGGCATAAAGCCAGTTCACATCCCAGCGGTCCATCATTTTGCCGGCCGCCATCTGAAACAGGGAGTAGGTCCAAAAAAAACCGCCCAGCAGGACGCCCAACTGCTCGGGCGTGAAACGCAGCTCGTCCTGAATACTTTTCGCCGCCACGCCTAAGTTGCCGCGATCGACGTAGTTAATGCAGACCGAAAGAACCAGCAACCCGAGGGCAACCCAGTGAAGTGGTCGCGGCTGCTGTATTGGTGTTGTCCCGGTGCGCAGCTCGGTTGTGGCCATTCCCAGGCAACTTTATCAGAGTCAGTGGAGATAGAACAAACTGAGTCTGGGTAGCTTGGCTCGCTCGAGTAGCGCGGTATCCAGATACCGGCGTTCCAGGGCCGCTATTTGGTCCGCCGTCATCTTGCTCCGGAACATCCGGAGTTCCTCGTTCAGTTGCCGGCGCAGCTCAAAGAGAGCTTCTTCGCTCTGCTTCGAACGCAAGATGGCGACGGCCTTCTCCTCGAGCGCGGTAAGCCGTTGTTCAAGAGATTCAAGATCTCGCGCGTGCTGCCCGTCGTCTTCGGCCAGCTTGTCTAGAGAGGCGCCTATTTCCGCAAGAGCAGTATCGTCCGAAGACTTGAACACAGTTGCCGCGGACCTGAGATGGCGCGCAATTTCACCCGACGCGAAAGGCGAGTCTCCGCTGCCCGGAACCGGTTCCACTCTGGTTGCCCTCTGCGCAGCTTCCATGACGGCTTGGGTGCAATAAGCCACGGAATTGATAAGCCGCCTTTTGGATTTACGGCTGTTCCACTTCTCAAATGCTGCGTCGATTCCCTTCAGGACCGCTTCGAGGGGAACTCCTCCTGTCCGCCAGTTTTCGATCAAAGCCCAGTCGAGAGGCGAGAGCAGAAAGAGGCCCGTTCCCCGCACCCGGCGGAAATGCTCCTCAATTTCAGTGAAGTAGTTGAAGTAATTCTCGGGCCAGTCCTGTCCGGCTGACCCGGGTTCCGTTTGCCCCATCGGTTCCAACTCAGGCCAGCCGAATCCCGCCGCTGGCTATTCTTCGCAGTGTGCCGTCATCAGTTTGGACCAGCAGAAATCCATTCTCATCCAAACCAGCCGTTATGCCGTTGACGCCGTCCTCTTCGACAGACACCCGCCGATCCCAAACGTAGCTTGAACCGGCCGTAAATGTCTGAAGAATGCTTGCCGGACCCTCTCTGGTCACAAGATCACAGAAGAAATCGATGGCATCGAGCAGCTTCAGGAGAACAGGCTCTCGCGGCACTTCCCTGCCGCCTGCAAGGCGCAGAGATGTCGCGGGCGTTCGGAGGTTGGGTTCAAAAGAGGTGTTATTCACATTGATGCCAATGCCGGCCACGACGCAGTTTTCAGCCAAATGCGCCAGAACGCCGGCCACCTTGCGCCCATCCACCAGAACGTCATTCGGCCATCGCAGATCACAGGCAATACCCGTTGAACTTTGAATTGCCTCGGAGGTCGCCACACCCAGCAGCAAGCTGACAACGGGTAATGGGCCTGCGGAAGCGACAGTCGCAGAATCACTGAACAGTAAATCCCGACCTCTGCCTCTGAGGTCCAGACGCGGCCCATCCTTCCTAGACCCGCGGTCTGCTGCTCCGCGATCACAGCCGTTCCGTGAGGCGCACCTTCACGGGCCAGCCGCGATGCTTCCGTCATTGTTGAGCCTATTGCCGGAAAGTAGTGCAGGTTCGTTAACGGCCGCTGCTCCCGGAGGAAGCTGACGTCAAGCGGCATGCGAAGGACTTAATTCAAGCCGGAAGCTAATATCCACCGCGGTCGCAGAGTGTGTGATGGCGCCGCAGGAGATAAAATCCGGACCGGCTTCCGCGTACGCCCGAACGGTGCTCAGATTGATGCCGCCCGAAAGCTCAACCACAGCGCGCCCATCGATGTACCGGATCCACTCCGCTGCTTCTGCGGGAGACAGATTGTCGAGCAGCAGATGCTTCGCACCCGCAGCGAGCGCCTCGTCGAGTTCTCCCCGCGTCCTCACTTCAATCTCAATCGGTCCGGCGAAACTGCTCGCGTTATTCAGCGCCTGAGTAACTCCACCGGCGGCCGTGATGTGGTTGTTCTTAATAAGAATCGCGTCGAATAGACCGCGCCTGTGATTGGTGGCGCCGCCTGCGGCAGAGGCGCGCTTCTCGAGTTCGCGCAGACCTGGAGTTGTCTTGCGCGTGTCAAGAATCTTTGCCTTCGTCCCGGCCACAGCGTCCGCGTAATGGCGAGCCAGAGTCGCGACCCCACTCAGCCGTTGGAGGAAATTTAGTGCGGTACGCTCACACGCGAGCAGAGTCCTGGCCGGGCCGTCGACCTTAGCAAGAACGTCGCCGGGCATAATCGATGAGCCGCTCGGGCGCAGGACTTGCACCTTCGCTCCGCCGCAAACTTCGTAAACAAACGGCAGGATCTCAATTCCTGCAAGAACCATCTCCTGCTTCGCGAGAAAGGTTCCACGGGCTTGAAGGTTCTCAGGCACGGTCAGCCGCGACGTTATGTCTCCGGACCCGATGTCTTCGGCAAGCGCACTTTCAATGGCGCCCCGGATCTCGGGGTGGTCCGTGTCGAACATCGCCTAATTGTCCCCAAGCTGATCGCGGTACTTCTTTAGCTGGGTCTCATAGCCGGCCAACTTCGTCCTTAGACCTTCCACCACTTTCGCGGGCGCGCGGCTCGTAAACGTTTCGTCTCCAAGCTGGCGGCTGTGAATTTTCGATTAGCGATTCGAGCTTTGCAGTTTCTTTCAAGACCCGCGCTCGCCCTTCGTTTGAGGTCGCTCCGTTCTGTGACGGAGAAGCAGCGTACAAGTGCAGGTCAAAATCCGCCGTTGAACGAGCCAGCCCTTCCGGTAGATCTGCTCCTGCTTTCTGATCGAGCGTGATCTTGGCGAGAGCACCGACAACCGGTAGATCATCGTCGTGAAAGGCGAAATCTCTGAACCGGATACTCGCCGGAATGATGGATTTCGGATCCAGCTTATGGTCGGCGCGCAATTCCCTGCGCAGCAGTGACTACCTCTTGCAGTAGAGTGAAGCTCCTGGCGCCCGTAGATGCCGCTTGAGACGTTGCGATTTGAGTAGGATACGCGGCCAGCGAGATAGATTTCGGCTGTCCGTCTCCAGAGCTGTGAGTGTGAATCAATCGCTGCCAGAGTTCTTCCGTCAGGAAAGGCATGAACGGATGCAGCAGCCGTAAGCGTGGCTTCGTAGATGGTCAGCACTGCCTGCCAATGTTGGTCGATGCCCGAGTTCTCGCGGAAACGCAGCTTCTTCGCTTCGAGATACCAGTCACAGAAATCATGCCAGAAGAAATCCCAAAGAGTTTGAGTCGCTTCGTGGTAGCGATGGTTTTCGAGAGCTCGCGCCGTCACATCCCGGGCGTTTTCAAAACGCTCGAAGATCCACTGGTCTTCCGTTGCATTTGAGGGATTCGCGATGTCGCCCGATGGCGGCGTCCAGCCCGTGACCTGGGATCGCTCCATGTTCATGAACAGCCATCGCGAAGCATTCCAGATTTTGTTTGCGAAGGATCGCGCAGCATCAATCCGGTCCGGCTTTCAGAGCGATATCAGATCCCGTCGCGGCTGAGATCAAGAGCGCCACACGAAGCGAGTCCGTGCCGGAACGCTCGATGATCTCGAGCGGATCGACCACATTGCCTTTGGTCTTCGACATCTTCTGCCGCTCGGCGTCGCGCACCAGTCCGTGCATGTGGACTTCGCGGAACGGCACGTCTCCCGTGCATTCAATCCCGAGCATCATCATCCGGCATACCCAGAAGAACAAGATGTCGAAGCCGGTGATCAGAAGCGATGTCGGGTAGAACGTCTTCAGATCTTCGGTTTGGTCCGGCCAACCCAAGGTTGAGAAAGGCCACAGCCCGGAACTGAACCAGGTATCCAGAACGTCGGTGTCCTGTTCGATTTCGGTCGACTGGCAATGCGAACAAACCGCCGGAATCTCACGTGCGACTGTGATCTCGCTGCAATTGCGGCAATGCCAAGCAGGGATCCGGTGACCCCACCAAAGCTGGCGGGAAATGCACCAGTCGCGGATGTTTTCCATCCACTGGAAGAAGACAACTTCGCGATCATCGGGAACGAAACCGGATCTTGCCGCTTCGCACAGCTTCCATGGCCTTTTCCGCCAGCGGTTTGGTTTTAACGAACCACTGATTGGATACGAGCGGTTCGATGATGTCCTTGCTGCGATCGCATTTGCTGAGGCTGACCTGATAAGGCTCCACTTTCTCGAGGAACCCTTCTTCTTCGAGCCTGGCCACAATGCGTTTGCGAGCCTCAAACCGGTCAAGGCCGGCATATTGGCCTGCGGCCGCAGTCATCCGCGCGTCTTCGCCGATGACTTTCACGGATGGCAGGCCGTGTCTCTTCCCTGCCTCGAAATCGTTCGGGTCATGGGCCGGTGTGATTTTCACAACGCCCGTACCAAATGCCGGATCAGCCATCGTGTCAGGCACGATCGGGATCTCTCGGCCCACAAGCGGCAGCCGTACTGTTGCTCCATGCAGATGGCTGATAGCGCTTATCTTCCGGATTTACGACGACCGCCGTATCGCCGAGCATCGTTTCCGGACGAGTGGTCGCCACAGTCAGATACCCGTCGCCAGTCGTGAGCGGGTAACGGATATGCCACAGGTGTCCTTCCACTGTTTCGTGGATGGTTTCGACATCCGAGATGGCGGTCTGGCATCCAGGACACCAATTGACCATGTACTCGCCGCGATAGATGAGTCCTTTTTCCCAGAGTTGAACGAACGTTTCGCGAACCGCGCGGGACAGGCCGGCGTCCATCGTAAAGCGTTCGCGTGACCAGTCGACGCTCGCGCCTTCACGGCGGATCTGGTTGTTGATGCGTCCGCCGTACTCTTCTTTCCACTGCCAGACGCGGCGTTCAAATTCGCAGCGGCCTAATTGTTGCCTGGTTAGGCCCTCCGCCGCGAGTTGGCGTTCGACAACCATCTGGGTGGCGATACCCGCGTGATCACTTCCGGGCACCCACAAGGTCAGTTCACCACGCATGCGATGCCAGCGCACGGCCACATCCATGATGGTGTGGTCGAGCATGTGCCCGATATGGAGAGAACCGGTGACGTTGGGAGGAGGAATGACAATCGAGAAGACCGGGCGACCCTTTGCCTGTGTCGCATCCACCTGGTAGATACCTGTTTCAATCCACCACTGAGCCCAGTGCGGCTCCAGGCGCTGGGGCTCGTATACCTTCTCAAGTTGCATGGGAAATTTCAGCGTAGCATTCAGAAAGGGTTCCGTTTCCGAGGGTGCAAGTGCGCTGGAGAGGGCGGGAAGGGTGACTAGGTTTGGTGGAAGACAGGTCGTATGATTTAATAGGTTTTGCAGTTGGTTCGGTCGAAGTTGAACCTGAAACCTGCAGATGCTCCTCAGTAGCTCAACGGCAGAGCATTCGGCTGTTAACCGAAGGGTTGTAGGTTCGAATCCTACCTGAGGAGCCAAATCTTCGTTCTCACGCTCTCAAGTAAACTGGGCTCTACACGGCAGGTGGGCACCCGGTGAGCCATGAGTTGATGGATCGGACGACGCAGCAAGTTCCACCGGGCGCTTCGGCCTTTCCGCCTTACTGCTTGAGGGTTGAATGTACTGCGCTTGGCCTGCTTCTCTGCCATCGGCCGCACCTGATAACCTTCGTTAACAAAGAATTCGGTGGCTTCCACCACCGTCATCTTCCCCGTATGCATCTCGATACCCGGCACCGCCACGGTAGGGTCCACCTGACTGGCCGAGTGCCTCAGCGGATACCAAGTTTCCGCAGCTTGAGCCGGTCACTCGTGTCTGCAAATGGCTCATCACTTTTCCCCAATACTGCTTGCTCGCCACCAACTCGACGAAACTCCGGCTCATGCCAGGACGGTGCTTTTACATACGTTTTACAGAAACAGCTACAACTCAAAGAAGCTGAAAATCTAAGATCTTCCTAGGCTTGAGTTCTATTACTGCGCAAGCCTTGGGGGGTAATACATGTTTCAAACCACCTGCCACCGGATCGAGGAAGATTATCTTCTGCAACTCGGCCTCAGACCCGCGGCCCGTTTCCTAAGTCACTTGATGGGGTCCCAGAGATTCCTGCAAGTTTCTTTCCTTGCAATCCTCTTCACTTGTCTCGCTGCCGCCGACGGGAATGGCGTAACGGTCAAGCAACTCTATCAAACGCACGCATCGCTGCTCGCTGGAGATGTCGTATTGAGTAACTTTCAACTTCCGGTTCAGGTAGCTTACGGCTACTCGGAAGGCGCCAATACCGGCGACGGTAGCGATTTGGCTGTAAGTACGATCAGCCTGTCGAACGGGGGCGTTGGATTAGTATTTACTCCCATCGGAGGGGAGGACGGCGCACCGAAACCTTATTACGGAAGCTCTTCAGGAGGCTCTTCAGGTTCGAATAACCTTATTCAAAACGTGACGTTCGATGTTGCCGTATCCGGCGGAGGGCGACTGCTTCATTCAGTCGGTCTGCGGCATGGCATCGCTTCAAATTGGAATGCGGGTTCCACATTCGCAAACATTCTGTACTACCTCCAGCCTGGAACAGGTACAGCAGGACTGCTCTTGACGGATACGCTGAACTCTGGCCAGGGATCCGCACTTCTGCCCGGGGGAGACACGGCAGCCCTTCGCTTTGGGGATGAACTGGAGATTTCTTCGAACCATTCGGACGGGGGAGGTGGAGGAGGCGCGACAATCAATTGGTACGAGATCGATTTCACGCTCGTGGCCGCCGGCTCTCCGGCGCCCGCTCCGGTGACGGTCGTTCCGAATTTCGTGGGCGCGGACCCAATCGTGGGCGGATCCACAGGAAACGGCCTCGTTCGGCTGACTTCCGCAGCAACAACCGGCGGAGCCGCCGTGCATTTGACCAGCGCCAATCCTGGCGTGCTGTCGGTACCTGAAGCCGTAGTTGTTCCACAAGGAGCAGTAACGGCGACCTTTGCCATCACCGCGGCAACCGTGACCGCAAATACGAGCGTTGGTCTAACGGCTTCGCTGAATGGAACGTCTGCCAATGGCTCTGTGCAGTTGATCGCCACCCCAGGGACCTCGACGCCTGCACCACCTTCCGGGCCGCCAACGTCGCCGGCATCGCTCCGCTTTATTCCCGTAGCTCCGTGCCGCGTTGTGGACACTCGTAACTTCGCAGGACCGTATGGTGGACCGGTTATGAAGGATTCGGAATCTCGCGAGTTTGACATACCCGGCGGTCAGTGTAATGTGCCGGGCAATGCGCTTGCGTATTCGATGAACATTACCGTTGTGCCCTCAGGACCGCTTGGATATCTGACGCTCTGGCCCACCGGGCAAGTGCAGCCGACGGTTTCTACTCTAAATTCAGACGGACGCGTGAAAGCTAACGCGGCCATTGTCCCCGCTGGTATCAATGGAGCGGTGAGCGTCTACGTTACAAATGAAAGTCACGTAGTGATCGACATCAACGGCTACTTCGTTGCTGCAACCAACATCACTGCGCTTGCTTATTACCCGCTTTCTCCTTGTCGCGTGTTGGACACGCGAGATGCGACGGGCAGTTTAGGTGGCCCCTACCTGAACGGTGGCCGCGAACGGGAGCTACTTATTACAAGCAGCGCCTGCCAGATTCCTTCGGATGCGCAGGCCTACTCAATGAATGTCACGAGCATCCCACACTCACCTCTCAGTTATCTGACGATCTGGCCCTCTGGTCAATCACGTCCAGGTGTCTCAACGCTGAACGCACCCACCGGAGAGATCACTGCAAATGCTGCGATCATTCCTGCCGGCCAGGGCGGGGATATCTCTGTCTTTGCAACGCAAGACACTGATCTCGTCCTTGATGTTGACGGTTATTACGCTGCACCGGCCGCCGGAGGCCTGTCCCTCTATCCCGTGCCACCTTGCCGAATCTTCGACAGCCGCTCTGGGGGCCATGGCTCTGGTGATGATAGTGACAATGAGATTCAGGGGGAATCGCAAATCACTTTGTTAGGGTCGTGCGGGATACCGGCCTCGGCTCAAGCGGTTGTGATGAATGCCACTGTGATACCGGCAAGTTCATTGCAATATATGACTCTTTGGCCGAATAATAGCGAAGCACGTCCCGAAGTTTCTACGTTAAACGCTCCCGATGGTAGCGTCACCTCGAACATGGCAGTCGTCCCGACCAGGAGCGGAGGAGTAAAAGTCTTTACTGCCGGACGTAGTCACTTGGTCCTGGATGTATCGACATACTACGCGCCTTGAGCGCCTAACTTAGTAGGCCATAGCTCGAAACGCAATAAGAGTAGCTTATTGCAGGTATATGTTACTAACTGAGATGTGCCGATATCAGTGTGGCTACTTCCATCGGATTGATCCTCAACGCTCCTCAAGGAGACGAACTGGCCGCGATTTGTCGGTCGCGTTCGCTGCCAGCCGGATACTAGCCGTTATCTTAGAAAACGCAGCCTGAATGCGGCTACGACGCATGCACAACGCGCTGAGCTGAGCCTGTTAAGACTGGATTATACATCTGCCATCGAGCACTTCAAGCAAGCCGTGGATAGCGCCGTCTTCACATCCGGAAGCTCGTAGGCAATACCGCTGGGCGTATGCGGGCGCGCTTTACAGTACCGTAAGGAGCGGGGCGTGAATGGCGCGCTTAAGCAGCTATCGACGTGGTGGGTTCCTGGTTGAGGAATTCCGCG
>CAVSTJ010000004.1:0-457967 GCA_963730795.1 uncultured Acidobacteriaceae bacterium
CAGAAACTCCCGCTTGCCGAACGGCTCGCGACCAGGCGCCAGGAAAACCATGTCGTCCGCCATTAGCGGCGCGAGCGCGTCCGTGTCCCCCGCCTCGGTGGCTCGACACCATCTTTCGATCAGGTTGCGTATTGCAAGTTCGTCGTCCGACACGCGAATCTTTCGATCCTAAACGAAGCCGAAGCATGACGCTGGGTTTTAGAGCGGACCGCCGAACGAGAGGGCATTCATGTTCAGTGTCCGTGGGCGCGCCTTCGGAACCTCGAGTAGACTCGGTCTCAAATCAGTCACCGTGTTCCCATGTCTCTTCAAGATATGCCTGTGTTGCGAGCCATGTATGATTGTCGCGTCCCGATTAGATCGAAAGCCGTTGGATTTTTGGGACTCGTACGCTGAGTCGTTCTAGTCTTGGCACGTTTCCCTTGGCGCCTGATCTAATAGCTGAATTGAAGGACCCTCACAGATTTCTGACAAATATGCACCTCCGTAAGCTCCTTGTCTTCCCGCTTCTCGTCTTAGCTGTAGTTGCCTCCTTGTCCAGGCTCTCCGACGCTCAAACGTCAACTGGGGAACTTTCCGTCACGATTCTTGACGCCAGTGGTGCAGTCGTTCCGAACGCCGCAGTTACGGTCACTGGATCCCAAACGGGCAACGTCCTTCGCAGTCTCTCGAGCAACGATCGCGGCTTGGCTAACGTCCCGCTTATTCCGCCCGGTGACTATGACATATCGGTGACCTCGCCCGGCTTTAAGACCACCTTGCGTCGTAGTATCCCCGTGGCAGTCGGTTCCGTCCAGAACGTTCAGATAACGCTCGAAACCGGCAGCTCCAATCAGGAAATTACGGTTGTCGGCCAAGCGGCATTGGTCGAAGACAAATCGGCTACTTTGGCTCAGGTCATCACATCCCGCCAGCTTATTGAATTGCCCCTGAACGGTCGCAACTATCTCGCTGTGGCCAATCTGACCGCCGGCGCTATCCCTTCCAACGGTAGCCGCGACCAGACCTTTTCCGCATATGGCAACACGGGGCTGCAGAACGCGTTTCTTCTCGACGGCGCGCGTAATGAGAACTATCTGCGTGGCCTGGACAATCGCACGCGCGACATGGTCCGGCCGCCTGTGGATGCTCTCAACGAATTCACGGTTCAGACCAGCAATTACTCCGCGGAGTTCGGAGCCGCGGCCGGAGGTGTTGTCAATGCGATCACGAAGAACGGCACCAACGAAATCCATGGCTCTGCCTACGAATTTTTTCGGAATGGACGCCTGGACGCCATCAACTTCTTCGCCCAGACTCGCCCCTTGCTGGTCCGTAATCAGTATGGAGGTTCGCTGGGTGGCCCGATGAAGAAAGATCGCATTTGGCTGTTCGGTGCGTATGAAGGCTACGCAAACCGCAGCGAAACCACAACCACCTCGAATGTTCCTACGCTCGCTCAACGGACCGGCATCTTCGGCGCCACTCCTGTTTTCGATCCCTCTACGACCCGTGTCAATCCAAGCGGCTCGGGCTACATCCGCACACAGTTTCCGGGAAACACAATCCCGGCCAGTCAGTTGAATCCGATTGGCGTTGCCATCGCCAACAGTTACCCCTTGCCGAATGTCCTGGGCTCCTCGAATCTCTTCACAGCCAATGTGGCGCAGCGACAGAATACGAAAAACGGCGTCGTACGCGGAGATGTTCAGGCGAGCAGCAAAGATTCCGTGTTCGCCCGCTACTCCCGCACAAGCGGGCCGCTTGACACGGATGCCGCTCTGCCTGCTCCCAACGGCGACCCGATCAGCCGTCAAACCGATTCCACCAGCGCCGGCCTTGGCTACACGCGCACGCTAAGTCCCACGTTCATCAACGAGCTTCGCTTTACCTGGACCACAATCACAATGGCCCAGGACGCAACCGTTGCGCGGAATGAAATCATTCCCGGCAGTCTCGATCCCCTCGTCGACAGTGGCACGCCAACCTTCAACATTTCGAATTACGCGGCCTACGGTGCACAGGCGAGTTGCTGCACGAACAGCCCTCTTCGCAAATCGTCGGGCGTTTGGGACTGGTCGGACAACCTTTCTAAATCATTTGGTGCACACGTCTTCAAATTTGGGGGCGAGTTCATGTTGATCCGTCCAGACACCTTTGCCACCAGCAACGGCCGCAGTTCGTTCGGCTTCACAGGCGTTTTTACTCAGAATCCACAATCCCGCTCCAATTCCGGGAATGCTTTGGCTGATCTTTTGCTTGGCGACGCGAACTCGCTCACGACCGGCACCACGGCCAAAGCAGTTGAACGCGGCTGGTTTGGCGGCGGCTATTTCCAGGATCAATGGACCGTCAACTCCCAACTGACGATTAATCTCGGCGTGCGCTATGAATACTCGGCGCCTTACATCGAAACGCAAAATCATATGGCGAACCTGATCCTTGATGCGGGCAATCCCCTCTACGGACAATTCGTCCTGGCCGGAGATAAACGTCTGCCGAGATCTTTGATTTCGGGCGACGATAACAATGTGGCACCTCGCGTCGGGGTGGCATGGCATGTTCCCGGAGCCGGTGATCTCGTCATTCGCTCGTCATATGGCATTTTCTATGCGCAGGATGAAGGTACGGGCGTCACGAATCGCATGACCAGCAATCCGCCGTTCTATGGTTACGGCTCACAAACCATCAGCAGTGACCAGCTCAATCCTGCCAGCGGCTTCGTGCTCAACTCGGGCGTCACCATTCCGCGCCCGACGGCGATTAATCCCGCATCCTTCGTGCTCGTGCCTTCGGCAACTGCACAGCTTGTAAGCTGGCCGTCCAACACCAAAACACCCTACGTGCAGCAATGGAATTTCAGTGTGCAAAAGACCCTACCCTGGAGCATGCTTGCGGAAGTCAATTACGTGGGCAACCACGGCGTCCAATTTCTCGGACTCGGCGAAGCAAATCAGCCGATGGTTCTTTCTGCTACCAGCGTTAATTCGCGCCGCCCTCTGATCGCGTTTACCGATGCTTCCGTAAAGCAGGTCGGCAATTGGAATATGAGTTCGTACCACGGAATGTCTGCGCGGCTTGAGAAACGGTATGCCAGTGGCGTTTCGTTCTTATCTACATTCACTTATGGCCACGCCATTGACATCCAGAATCCGGCCCTTGACCTGTGTGATGGTTGCGGCAGTGGAGGGACGATTCAGGACAACTACAATCGCAACGCCAATCGTGCCTCTTCGGACAACGATGTCCGGTTGCGTTTCGTCCTCGCGGGTTCCTTCGAGCTTCCGTTCGGCAAAGGCAAACCTTACCTCAGCAACTCACGCGCCGGCTCCATGCTCCTGGGCGGCTGGCGAGCCGTTCCTATTTATCAGGCGCAAACCGGACTTCCTTTTACTCCCGCGCTTTCGTTCGATGCCGCGAATGCCGGAACGGTCACCCGGCCGAATGCGGTTTGCAGCGGCAGCCTTCCCAATCCGTCTCTGACGAGGTGGTTTGACACATCCTGCTTCGTCGCGGGTCCGTCCTATGCGTTTGGCAATGCCGGCCGTAATATCCTGCGAGGGCCGGGTCTCAATAATCTGGACATCAGCGTCCAGCGCGACTTCCGTTTGCCCATTGAACACGCGACAGTCTTAACCTTCCGAGCCGAAGGCTTCAACGCCGCTAATCACCCGCAATTTGCGGCGCCGGGATCAACGGTCGGTAACACGACGAATGGCGTGATTACGGCAACGTCGAATGACAACCGCAAGCTTCAGTTCGCGATTCACATCCAATTTTGAAGAGGGGAAGACACAATGAGCCAATCTCTCACCCGGCGCACTCTTATCAGGGCCACGGTTGCCGCCGCGCAGCTTCCACTTGATGCAGCACCATCGCCACAAAAGCCGAATGTAGTCGTCATCCTGTTTGACGATCTCGGCGTCCATGACTTCGGCTACCTGGGAGCGTCTGACCTGAAAACGCCCAATATTGACCGCCTGGCCGCGGGCGGTACTGTATGTCACAACTGGTATTCAAATGCGCCCGTGTGTGCTCCGGCGCGCTCGGCACTCATGACGGGTCGCTGCCCGATCCGCGCGGGCGTGGAAAAAAACGGAACGCCTTTGCCCGCTTCCGAAGTCACGCTGGCGGCTGCGCTGAAAGGAGCCGGTTACACCACCGCACTAACCGGAAAGTGGCACTTGGGCAGTACTCCCGAGACTGTTCCCAACGCTCACGGCTTCGATTACTTTTACGGCTTTCACGAAGGCTGTGTCGATTACTTCTCTCACCGTTATTACTGGGGTGAACCGCGTGTTGCCAACTTCCACGATCTGTGGCGCAATCGCGATGAAATCTTTGAAGACGGTCAATACCTGACCGAGCGCATCGGGCAGGAGGCTTGCGGATTCCTGAATCACGCGCCCCGTGACAAACCGGTATTCCTTTACACCGCCTTCAACGCAGTCCACTATCCCATGCATGCGCCCGCAAAGTATGTGAATCGATTTGCGAACCTGCCGCGCGAACGCCAGATGTATGCCGCCATGCTTTCGGCGGCAGATGATGCCATTGGCGAAATTCTCGCCACCCTCGATCGCACGGGTCGACGCGATAACACACTGATTTTTCTTCTGGGCGACAACGGCGCGACCACCGAGCGCCGTGCCGGCTTGAACAATCAACCGGCAACGGCCGGCCGCAACACGCCTTTCCGTGGATATAAGTTCAGTACCTTTGACGGCGGAATGCACGTTCCCGCGCTGGTCAACTGGCCCGGTCGAATCCCTTCGGGACAAAGCAATCGACAGATATTAATGACCGCCGATATTTTTCCCACCGCTTGCCAGCTTGCAGGAGTCCCTCTACCGTCAGATCGAACCTTCGACGGCCGTGATATTTGGCCCGTGCTCACCGCCGGCGCGCGTTCGCCTCATGACTATGTGGCGTGGTCGGAAGGCCCGCAACTCGCAATCCGCCAGGCACAGTGGAAGCTGGTTCTCAACGGAGTCACTCATGACGGCTCCCCGTCCGGCGACAAACCACTGACGGGCGATGATGCGGTTTTCCTTTCCAACGTTGATAACGATCCAGGTGAGTCGCACAATCTTCGCCACGAGTTCCCCAAAGTTGCGGATGAGTTGCAGACTTTGATCCGGACATGGCGCCAATCAATGGACACGAAGTAACGGGTTGGGGGTTTGAGCACGGTGCGCTCTGTACCTGTGCATCACTTACAGGTGTGACGATGTCGTGGTGACGAGCCTCGCAGAGAGAACTCATATCTTGTATCAACTCCACTCGATATATGCTGATTCCGGCAGACGCATCGAGAGCGCGTCCGCTCGCCAAAAGACATGAGCAAAACACCTGAAACGCTTCGAAGTTTTCGCTGGTTCGGCCCTGCGAGCATGCGCGGGTTCGGCCATCGATCTCGGATGCAGCAATTGGGATACCGACGAGAGGATTTCGTCGGCAAGCCCGTTGTTGCGATTGTCAACACGTGGAGCGAGATCAATCCCTGTCACGCACATCTTCGTGAAAGAGCCGAGGCCGTGAAGCGGGCCGTGTGGCAGGCGGGTGCACTCCCGCTAGAGATCCCGGCCTTTTCCATCACGGAAACATACATGAAACCGAGCCCGATGCTGTATCGCAACCTGCTCGCTATGGACACGGAGGAGAACCTCCGGAGCTTGCCGATCGACGGTGCCGTGCTGATGGGCGGTTGCGACAAGACAACGCCCGGCTTGCTGATGGGCGGAATCAGCATGAATCTGCCGTTCGTTTACCTACCAGCCGGGCCGATGTTACGGGGGAACTGGAAAGGTGCGCCGCTCGGCAGTGGAACCGATCTCTGGAAATATTGGGCCGAAAGATGTGCAGGTACGATCAGCGAGGACGAGTGGAATGAAATGGAAGCTGGTATCGCGCGGTCTCCCGGATTCTGTATGACAATGGGCACCGCCGCTACCATGACCGCCTTGGCCGAAGCGCTTGGCCTCACCCTTCCGGGTGCGTCGTCCATTCCGGCTGTGGATTCCGGTCATGTTCGGATGGCAATGGATTGCGGAGAGCGCATAGTAAAAATGATCTGGGAGGATGTCCGGCCGAAGGATCTGCTAACCATGAGTGCCTTCGAGAATGCGATTACGGTAGACATGGCCATTGGTGGTTCCACCAACGCTCTGATTCATCTGATTGCTTTGGCTGGCCGGTGCGGTTTGGATTTGAAGCTTGAAGTCTTCGATCAGGTCTCGCAGCGAGTGCCTGTCCTGGCGAACATTCGTCCTTCTGGCAAGTTCCTTATGGAAGACTTCTATTACGCGGGCGGACTGCGCGCGTTGATGGCCCAGATTCCGGATCTTCTTCATCTCGAGTGTATGACGGTGAGTGGCCGCACTGTAGGCGAGAATCTGGAAGGAGCATCTCTGAACAACTCCGAAGTAATCAGGCCGCGGTGCAATCCGATTCTGGCGAGCGGAGGCACGGCCGTGCTGTATGGAAATCTGGCGCCGGATGGAGCGGTGATTAAGGTCTCGGCCGCAGATCCACGCCTGCTGCAGCATACTGGCCCGGCCGTCGTTTTTTCAGATTATGAGGACTTGGACGCGCGTATTAATCGAGAAGACTTAGACGTCACACAAGATTCTGTTCTCGTTCTACAAAACGCAGGACCATTGGGAGGTCCCGGAATGCCGGAATGGGGGATGCTGCCCATCCCACGTAAGCTGCTGCAAAAGGGAGTACGGGACATGGTGAGGATTTCGGATGCGCGCATGAGCGGCACCTCGTACGGTACCTGTGTGCTGCATGTCGCTCCGGAGAGTTACATCGGCGGACCGCTTGCGCTCGTACGAGACGGCGATCCGATCTCGTTGGACGTGCCGAATAGAAGTTTGAATGTGCTCGTCGATTCGAATGAGCTAGCGAGTCGTCGAGCCGCATGGCGCCGTCCGGCGCCTCGCTACAAGCGAGGGTATGGGGCTCTCTACAGCGAGCGGGTCACGCAAGCTCACAAAGGCTGCGACTTCGATTTTCTGGCAAGCGATGCGGCGATACCAGAGCCCGAGATTCACTGACTCGGAGCTCCCGATTCTGCTACCGAAGACTTAGGTTCTCGCAGCTTATTGGAGAGGGTCCAGTCTGTGAACGGCGATCTCGCCCCACGGATGAGTACATTGAGGCAATAGGGAACACCCGACTGGAAAGCGCGCTGGACGGCCGGGAAGATCTGTTCCAGCGATTCGACAGTCTCGCCTGCTCCACCAAACGCCTCAACTACTCGGTCGTAGCGAGTAGACCGTAATTCACACGCCACTGTGGTTCCTTCGACCGCGCTCTGCAGTTCACGCTCCAGCCCCCATCCGGCGTCGTTTCCCACGATGAGCACCAATGGAAGCTTGTAGCGGACGGCCGTGTCGATCTCGGCGATGTAGAAGCCCAATGCTCCATCACCGGTAAGAATCACAACGGGCTTGTTGGGATTTGCCAATTTGAGAGTGATTCCGTTGGGAAGCGCGGCACCGATTGTGCCGAGCGGGCCCAATCGTACCCATCCATCAGGGTGAAGGGCCGGCGTGAGCGCTCGCCCCCAATGGATAAAGTAGCCGCCATCCCACGACAACAGTGCGTCCGGAGGGAGAGCACGCAGGATTTCCGGATAAACAGCGGCAGGATGCAAGGGTCTTTGGCTGTCGAGTGAATAACTTCTGATCGTGGATTGCCATTCTTTTTGCAAGAAGCGAAGCCGGGTCAGCCACGCCGTGCGCGGAGGCTGGTCGCCTACGTGGGCCTGGAGGATAGCCGTAAGCGTTTGCTTGAGATCCGCGCAAATGCCGAGATCGAGAGAGCGATTCATTCCAAGCTCCTGCGGGTGGATGTCGACCTGAATAAATTTCGCCTCAGAAGGAAAAACGCGAGGGCTTCCGCAGCTAAGACAGAAGTCGATTCGCTTACCCAGAATCAGAAACAAATCGGCTTCCTGAAAGCTTTTGTGACATGCCCGATTCAATGCCGGGCCCGCGTATCCGAAGCAGAATTCGCGGTTGTCTGGCACAAGGCCACGCGCCATTCCAATCGTGAAAAGCGGCAGAGATGCGAGATCGATAAACTGTTTCAGCTCTGCCCCGCAATCCGCCCACCCCGCGCCGCTACCCGCAATCACCATGGCCGTTTGGAGGAGCGCAGCAGGTGAAGCGCCATCCGGACATGGTCCGGCGCGGGAGTCGGTCGTCCTGCATGCAACGGCAATGGCACAGGCGTGGAAGGAGCCTCTGCCGAGAACACGTCTACAGGGATTGTAAGGTGGACGGGTCCCATCCGCCCCGTTGAGGCCTCGAGGTACGCACGAGAAAGATAAAGCGGAATCTGCGCGGCCGAATTCGGTTGAGCGGCCCATTTCACCACCGGCTTTGCCATGCCAATCTGATCGATGTCCTGGAAAGCCTGACGCTCGGCCAGCGAGCTAGGACGGCTGCCGCTTATTGCGATAACGGGACTGGCCGCCATGTAGGCAGTGGCAAGCCCGGTCAGCGAATTTGTGTGTCCAGGCCCGCCTGTAACAAGCGAGAGAGCAGGTTTACGCGTCGCGCGGGCATAGGCGTCGGCAGCATGGACCACCGCCGCCTCGTGGCGCAGATGAATGATCTCGAAGTCAAGTCGGGAAGCGGCCGACAAGAGTGGGTTGAGATGATCGCCAACGAGAGTGAAGATCTTTTGTATTTCGAGTTTGTCTGATTGCTTCTACGAATAGTTCTGCACCGGTTGGCATTGTCTTGGGCCCACTCAGGCTCATGGTGGCACAGGATGAACAATCAGGTCTGGAACGGGCACTTCTTTGCCTCAGCCTCCCGTTCCAAACTTGAGCGATGACCGCGATTTATCTGGTTGCCGATTTATTCATTGTTACTGACGAGAGAGAACATCGCCCCCTGAGGGTCCTGGGCTTGGATGATCCACCCGCCGCCGGGCACCTGCATGGGACCGTTGATGACTTTCCCTCCGCCGGATTCAACACGTTGGATGGCCGCCTTGATGGAGTCGACATTGAAATAGAAATTCCAAAATGATGCCGGAATGTGGGGAGCCTTGGTCATCATGCCGCCGTCACCCATTGGTTTGTGTTCGCCCTCGTCGAAAATGCGATAAGTACCCATTGGTCCCATGTCCATATCGACGACCTTACTCCAACCAAAGAGCTTGTTGTAGAAATCAAACCCGCCCTCAAGATCCGTTGTGTAGAGTTCATGCCAACCGATGGTGCCGGGGGTGGGTGGCGCTGGGCGTTCAGGCGACGGCATTGCGGGGTGAGGTGTAAAGACCACAATGGCGGCGCCTGAGGGTCGGGCATGACCGCGAAGCGAAGTGTGCCAGGAACGTCGGTAGCTGGTTTCCAGAGCTTGCCGCCGGCTTCGACGATCTTTTCAATATGAGCATCGACGTCGTCGACAGCTATGTAGCCGATCCATGAGGTGTGTCCGGGAATGTGTAACATGCCAGCCACGCCGACGTCACCAAGGTTGAAGGTGGTGTAGCGAATACCGTTTGCTCCCGTGATCTCTCTGATCGACCAGCCAATGACGTCAGAATAGAACTTGCCTGCCGCTTCTGTGTCGCTGGTCATGAGTTCGTACCAGTCGAATTTTCCCTTTGGCGTAAACATCGAGATTCTCCTCCGTGACATTATCGGTCATCGTGAGCGCTTATGCTGGCGGTCAGGATTCGCTCTCATCTTAGTTGTTGCGTTTGTGTTGTATCACCCAGTCAGGATTCCTAGAAACGTGGCAATGATAAGCCAAGGCGCGGCTATTCTTTTTGGGATTAGTATGTTAACGGCAGTTCGTGTGTTTGGCTACAAGGGAATCGGAACAGTGCTTCTTGCACGAGAGATCGACACGGTAGTCTGGATTGCTTGTCTCGCGTACTGGTGTCTTTCTCTATCCAGAAGCGGTGAAGTCGGCAACAGTGCTCGTATTGCTGGAGTTTAGATCTAAGCTCGCGTGACCTGCCTGTCAAAATGGTGCCAGTCGACGCGGCCTAGCCGTAGCGAGCGCGGCGATCCGCTCCGCCAGTTGAGGACCCCGGGCTTAGCATTCTTTCCAGCCCGATCCTTCAAAGGCGTAATGTCGAGCGCTTGATCGGCTACAATCCGCTTCAGCTTCGCGTTTTCTTGTTCCGGTTGCTTCAGCCGTTGGCTTCACTCATCTCTAGCCACTGCACTTACAACGCCAGCCATAAAATTTGCCGTGCTGATACGATATTGTCGACACAAGTCGCTGGTCTCGGCTCCCGCTTCGCTCTGCTTCAGGATCTCGATAATCTGTTCTTCGCTAAACCTGCTGTTCTTCACTGCTCGTCATCCTTCGGCAAGCTCTGTTGCTTCGGAAAACCCAGTTTAGAGTGGCTCAGTTCGGTCCGGCAAGGTCGGATCTTCGAGCAGGTCAATCGAGTGCCAATTTCGGCGACAATCATTCATGAGCTTGCGGAGCGTGCCGCTCGCAGAAGGCAAATTCCGCTTCAGTTGCTATACTTCCACTGGTCTGGCTGAGTGACATTCGTGACCAGACGTGACCTGCAACTAAAGTCGAATCGTGACGGTTAGATCTTTCGGCGGTACTGGCGTGCCTTGAAAACCGTCAACCGGCTGTAACGAGACGTTTATATTGAGAGGTGAAAGCTTTCTCAACGCGGGCAGATCAACACCATCCAGAAGAGCCGACACTGTATCGTTTGAGGCAATTTGAATTAAGCAATAGGCTTGGCCTTCTTGCAGAACCTGAACCGCCAGATTGTAGCCTTGCGCCGCTCGCCCTAGATCGGCGCGAATATCCCGAACTGCGTGGTCGGCTTGAATAACCAACGGCGGCGCCGCGCTCACTTGTGTTGTGATTGAACCGTTGATCTGTAGTGCAAACTGACCGCCGGAGAGCGTTCGCATGCCACGATCGGGAAGTTCGGTGTAGCACTGCTGCTGAACTTGACTATTTCCAAATGAGTTGGTGACGAAGAACTCGGAAGCAGTGATTCGAGTGTCCGGCAAAACAAACGAGTGCAGATAATTTATCGACGCCCGATTTTCAAAGAAATTGATTGCAAATGGAACGATAATTACCGAGCGTTGCACGGCTACTAGGCTCTCCGTGGCTGTATGGGGTCCAATGGTGGAGTTCAATATTCCTCGCAGGACCGTGCAAGTACCTGCAGAGACGTCAACACTTAGTACGGAGACCAGTTCTGTTCCTATTTGGACAATGGTGCCCACAAGGTCGGTTGTAGCTCGGTTCAACGGTAACGTCGCCACTTCGGCATCTATGGCCGCCGAAAGCGCATAGCTACTCGGTCCTGCTAATTCATCAATGAAGTAAAGGCTCAACGTGCCACTAGTAACGGAACCGACGTTTTTCGTGTCTGTAAACCCGACACCTGAAAGCGTAAGCTCACCGGAGCCAGGAGCGTTCAGTGTAAAAGCAGGTAGGCCCGGTACTCCGAAATCAGGTTCCTGCCCTCCGAGGGATATCCGGGTGAGCGGACACAAATCAGGCGAGCTCTCTTGGTTCAATACGTTGGCCGCACGTCCAGATATCTGCAGTACAGTTCCCGCCCGATATGGTAACTGAAACTTAGCTGGACTCGCGACGGATACGGCGCCAAACTTCCAAGAAGCCTCGGAAATAACGAATTGACTCGTCTTGTCCGGAACGGTCGTCCAAGGTAGTGAGGTAGTGATCGTCGTGGCATCATTTGACGCAATTTGGCGTTCCTGACCTTCACCAGCGCCCTCAATGATGCGTACCATCATATTCACGTACGCTTGGACGGTCGCACCCATGTCTTGACAGCTTATGGTCTGTCTGGACGCGGCTGTCGAGACGAATGGGCCCGCATATTCGTAACGATAATAAAAGTTGGCATGATCGAAGCTGCTATCTGGAAGACCTTGGGGACGGGCTGGAAGACCTAGTGTCGGTAAATGCAGCGGCAACTTTTACGCCCGATGAGATCTGGTAAAGCGATTGCGGATTGAAACCTCGGTACACATTGAAGCTTTGCGCTAAGCGCGGGAAGCTCAAGTCAGATATCGTGACCGAATTTGAATTAGTTCCGCTTGTTATCTGCGCCCTGACGATAAATGATGGACTTCCTTCTAAACCAGTAGCGTCACTGGCGGTGATCGCATAGTAGAATACTTGTCCGGCTGGCAAACTTCCGCCCGCTGTTTCTACGATAGGCGCAAGATTTAGAAGGGGTAAGCTGATCGTCTGATTCGTCGGCTTGCTTGGCTCTGCGAATGAGACGGAAATCGTGTCCGTAGCTGACCCGTCCTGGTTTGCCTGAATCTCTTCGTCGATCCCGAAATCAAAACCTTCCGCAATCCCCGTGGAATCCAAGCGGGCTTTCAAACCCACAAGAGGCCTTGGAATCTGAATCTGAGTGGATGGTTGCCTTCCAGCGGCCTCTAACGTGGCTAGACTGTCGCTATACCAGTCGTCATTATGAATCTGCGCTAAGAGTGTGACAAGCTGATAGTTTAGAGAAGGCGCAACCTTAGTAACACGGAAGGGAGTACGGTCAAAACCTTCTTTGACGTAAGTTACAGTTATTATGTCACCTGGTCGGATCTTTATTGCCTGAAAGCTAGCTTGAAATTCTACAAACAGGTTCCCCTTTGTCAGCTTATCCAGTTGCCGAAGTAAGACCCGGCTTGCCTGATTGTAGTTGGGGAGCCCCAGAGCTGTTGATTGGCTACTCACCTCGTACCCGATGAGGCCGACATCGTCTTGACTCACAAATGAAAGCGAGTCTTGTTGGTACTCATTGGCTTCATCTTGGAATTCGACGCTTAAGCGGTTTGAGATCTCCGCTATGCTTCTCGACGTGATGCGCAGCGATGCGCTTCCATCAGGCCTTCGAACGATGCCGGAGAATGCGGCCGAGCTGTCGCTGAATTCGTAGGTTGGCCATCCACTGATTGTCGTACTCGTGCTGTTGCTGCCGTCGGGTAAACTCGGCTGTTGAGCTGCTATCGTTGTCTCCGGTAGTAGTTGCAGCAGACCGCTCGTACCATAACGCACCATCAGGCCGGATCCAACTCGGATTCCGCGGATCACACTCGCAGCACTCTGTCGCTTAGTTAAGATCAAATTGCAGCCGTATCTGGGAACTAGTAGGGCGTTGCCGTTCGGATCGGTTGTGTTGATCAGCTCCTGGCAGTATGCTGCGGCAGCAGCAAACGAGGGGAGATCTAAATCGCTCGTGATCCAACCACATCGTCTTAGCAAGTCGAGTATTACCCATGCTGGATTGTTCGAGAAACCGGTCTGCAAGTATTCACCATTGCTGCCAAAACTATCAAGCTGAAGGCCTTGCATAAGAACTTGTACAGTCGGTATCGACGTACCTGTACAAATGCGATTTGGAACCACGATCGAGAGCATGGCTATACTCCCGTAGGGATCGCCAAGCGGATTTCCATCGGCATCCGTGAAGGTCATATTGAACGAGCCGACTCTGGAACCAGAGGACAATATGGAATACCAACCCGTGGCGGTCATATCAGTCCCGTCGATAGCCTGCGGGATTTCTACGTCGTTGACGATTACCTTCAGAACATTCTGAATACCGCCAGAGGCCAGAACGACCTCCATGTGGGTTAGATTGCCGTCGTTGCGAGCAAAAATTAGCGGTGCCTTCAGCCATCCAGTGCCGTATACCAGGGGGACGGGGTCGTTGTATTTCGCCAGGTTGCTGAGCAAAGGCGAGAGATGGTACGTCTTGTCTCCGGCGGTCCGCACGTTTGTCACTGACGGTACAAACTCGAATCCTCCAAATCGTCGGGTTGTATTGCCAGACAAGTCATGATCAAACATCCCACGTTCAATACATTGAATTCGGGTTTTATCACAACTCACAAATGGCTGGTTAGCGTTCAGGTTTCCGGTGCCCCCTGCGGCATCCGGCGAGTATCCGCAACGAAAGAACCGGGAATATCTCCCGCTGGCTCCGCCATTTACTGCCTCTGTTCTTTGCTCGGCTGAAGCGGGAAACGTCCAAGGACAGTTCCGTTGAATTCTCACCTCAGGGAAGAGGAACCTTCTGCAAGCTCAGTTTATTTAAGAAGCTCAGAGTCAATGAAGACTCTGTTATTTCGTCCGGATCTCCGGCGACTCCCTTAAAAAGAACGATGATCTCGCTGCTGACCATTGAACTGTTAAGATCTGCGAAAGCAAAGTAAACCGTAAGTTGCGATCCTTTAAAGCCGATCCCGGCGTTCAGCTCCGAGAGGAACGAGTCCGCATTTGCCAGCGTTAAAGAGAGCTGGGTGACGCCGTCCATAGCATCGTCGGCTGACAATTGCATTTCGAATAGATCGTGTCGGAGGACCCGTGCCGAGTATGTGTTCCCTGACAACACCACCTCATGCGTGCTCCAACGCTCGACATCTCCGCTAGGCATCAAACATTCAAAAAGGACGAGCGGAGTGTCGGAAACACCTTGTTGCTTGAGTTGGTTGATGGTTTGCATCGAGAGAGCCTGAGGCTTAAGCCTCAATTGACACACTGACCGAAATACTGTTTGGGCCAAGGTACCTGACGTTTAGTTCCTCGGAGGCCCAGTGCGCGTTTGGATATATGTCGCCGTTTTGTAAGGTGTTGCGGTACGGTGATACACCCGGCTGCGCCTCTAGTTGTGCGGCAGATATTGAGAGCTCCTGGCCGGGCGACAATTTGAGCCCGACGGAGAATCCGGTAGACTCGTCTTGCAGATTACCCGTCGTCCAGATCCGCTTCCAGTCAGGACCGGCGTTGAATGAGGTGGCTGCTTCTGAATGCATACCACGCCGGAAGAGGGTCACTTCTTGTGGGGTTACGCTACTGACGTACAGGGAATAACAATAGCTGTAATTACCCGGGACGTTAAGGGTCTGCTCAAGTTCCTGTACCGTTTGAGCGTTGTTTATCAGTGTTGAAGCTGTTGCAGTGGAAAGAGGTCCTGCTGATTCCCCGATAAGTGTGATCGCACTAGATAACTGCCACGCGGACGCCTGGAAACTAGAACTACTTGAAAGGAGATTCCCTGTTGGAGCTAGGAATGTGAAGGATTTGAGGGGGCCAGCGCAAAGGTCAAAAAAGTTCTGAAGCCTGCCGAGCTCATCATCGGTGAGACCTGCGTATTCCCAATTCCAAGTCGTTCTGCTTGCAGCGTCATCTGGATAGACTAAGATGTCTCCGCCAGGGAGAACGTTCGATATCGTTCTCGTAAGAGCTACTTTACGGATTGGGTATTGGGCAACGGCGCCAGTATTCAGTTGAGGGAAGAAGAGATCAGCCATTCGTCTCTACGATCCAGAACGAGGTGGAGTTTGCATTGAGGCCCAGGTACTCCGTCGTAAGCGCAGTGTTGGCAAGTCTGCAATTCTGAACCTGAGTGTTGCTTGCGGGATCCTTAAACGTGAAAGGTGAGAACATTCCCTTTTGCTCACCAAAAAACGTCTCGAGCGCACAGATCTCTTCGTTCGAGAGCAATGTGAGATCAATTCGCCATCTCCGAAGCCGTCGCGCCGTTTGAACATACCTCTGATCGGAACCGTCCAAGAACCGAATTACGCCAATACTTTGGCCACGGTAAATCTCGGTCGGGTACTGACTGATTGCTCCCGAGCTGAGTAGAGGGAAAGAAGCCATTAAAGATCGCCTATGACGTCGTTCAAACTACTGGACGTAAGGAGGGCATTCTTGACTGTCTGGATGATATCTGCTTTGTTTGTCTGGCCAAACTGCGCTGATTGGGAGTTGCTGTATATTCCCGAAGGCCCATTGGAGCTGCTTGCCGTCTGCGCATTATTCACATACATAGTCTGGTCCTGAGCGTCGGGAAGCGCGAACCTCGTAAGGGGCTGGACAGCGGATTCCGTTTTGCCTCCGAAAAGACTCTCGAATCCATTCGTCAAAAGATCCAAGCCGGCGTTCAGAAGCCCGCCTCCTCCAAGTAGATCCGAAATCCCGCCGCTGGAGATGCTGCTCAACAGACCTGTCCAAGAACTTGTATTCTTATTACCTGACGAACTTCTACTTCCCTTGTCTGAAGGGGAGCCAAATTGAAGAGGCTTGGCGCTTGCTTGGCTGCCCATCTGCAACCTGGTCAGGTCGCTAGAGCCATTAGCCTTCAAGGTTCGCGTGCTTGTTGCCTCATTCGCGGATCTTAGAAGATCGATAGACGGGCTATTGCCGCCCTTCCTGCTGGAATTGCTGCTGCTTTTGCGTTTCGCCATGTTGATTTTCTAGACTTAATTCCTGGTTTAGTACAAGCAGTGCATCAGCCAGCTTGGCTGGAAGCCATGCAGGGACTCCCAAGTCATATTGCTTCCATGCCTTGAACTGATCTAAGAAATAGGTGGTTTGGCTCGTGACAATTGATTTTGGACATTCAAAGCAAACAATGCTCCGCCTTGCCCATACAGGGGCGACTGGTGAACTCTTGTGCTTGCTCCAGCCACAATTCCGCACGGTTACCAAGCCGCTTGCCCTGCAGGTATCGCATTTCCACGCGGCTGGTGAAGAGAACTGGAAATGGAATGCGATTAGAAGTTTTTTCGTTCTTCCTCTGACAGTACGAGCTCACTCTGAATCGTATGAGCGATTTCTTCGCACAAGCCTTCGGGGCCTCGTTCGATCAGATCCTGAATCGAAGCGGGAACGCCGTCTATTTTCAGACCTTCGAGTTCCGAAATGCCCCACTCCACATACACCTTTCTGGCAAGCAGATCGGCTAACGAAGCCTTCGACTGCTCAAGCGAATCGCCCGCTCGCAGAAATTCATTCATGTGTATGAGCTCTTGGATCATCCTGGTCAGCTCAATTCGACCGGCAAGCGAAATCTGTCTTGTTGCGAAGCGTACGCCTCTGTAGTTTAAGCTCTCATGCCAGACGTGGCTGGCACATTCAAAGGGCTTAGGCGAACGCGATATAAAGTTCATCATCGGACGTACCTTGTGCCAGATTGTTTTTGAACCGCCACCGCAAGCGGGTTTCTGAATCGTCAAAGGCCGGGATCACCGGCACAACGCTGGGCAGATAAGCGCCTAATAATTGACCCTGCTGTTTGCCCATCTGAAGCATCATCGAAATAGCATTGCGGTTTTTGCTGCTGAATAGAGTGCGAGTGTCTGACTGTCATCTTGAGCAAATAACGAGAATGTGGTGTTTACCTGCCTGAAGCCAGGAACGGCGGCTCGGGGATACGAAGAACCAAACTCCTGATTCCTAAGCTCGATGCTGTTCTGAAGTTGGATGGTCGCCTCCGTGACTGTAAAGAACTGGCTCGCTGTTCCGCCTAGCCAAGCCTGACCTAAGTGTCCGGGCACGGCCCCAGGTCTTGTCGGCTGAATCCCAGGCTCGGCAGGAAATCCATCAAGACCGGCGGTCCCAGTGGTGAAGGTTGCCGAATCAACTAGGTCCGCTGCCGGTCCAGTGAATGTGAATTCGTGCTGGTCCCCGTTCACCGAAATTTCCATCGTGTTGACTGCCGCACCGGTTACAATCCTGCTAACGGCCGTGATCGGGTCCCAGTAGTCGTAAATGCTGATACTTGGCAAGTCCGTGGCCAACCTGTAAGTAACGGTCGGTGTCAACTGGGTTCCGCTTGCGAGCAGTCTGGAGAATGGCGCATTAACTGTCAGTTGATACTGATCGACCACAGACGTCACAAACCTTATTTCCTGTCCATCAGAAACCGCTGATCCCACCGCCCTCCCGTGGGGCGTGGTGGTTTTGAAAGTAACCGAACTCAAAGCGGAATCAATCAGTAAGCTCTGACCCACTTCAGCATCAGCTCCCATTGCGGCCTGAAACAGCGAACTGTAAGGCACTTGCGCCGTGCTAGCCCAAGTCGACAGGTAAGTCCGAACTTCGAATGCAGTCCGGCGTCGCCCGTCGAAAGCGGCTGTAGTCATGGTCCGCGTCCCGGTTTTGTCAAGGCGACTAGTACTTTCTACGACCTGCTGAGCTCGTACCCGCGTCGCTGGAAAGCGATCAGACGACGTCACTTGCGCAGCTACACCAAACGAAGGTTCGACCGCGGCGTAAAATCGGTTGGAATTAGAACGTATATAGCTCGACACTGTTTACTCCTGGCTAACGATGAGGTCAAATTTGAGCCTCGCGAGTTGTACGAAACCCACTCCCACCAGCCTTAGGCGGTTGAAATTGCACATCGTAAACGACCAGGAAAAAAGATTCCGTCACCCCAATCGCCGGCGCTTTTCCTAAGCAAGGCGCTAACAGCCTCGACATAGTAGTGGATCCAGCGGTCCGTATCATCCACAAGATCTGCGCTCGTCCAAATGTCTGCAATCCCGCTAAGGACGCCAGACGTCGAGCAGAACTTTTCTAATTGCGAATTCCTGAACCCCGAGCTATACAAACAAACCCTGGGATAACCCAACCTCGAATCAGTGTCTCCCACATCATTTGCGGCTGAGCTCAAAATCACCTGCCCTGGGTCAATGGTGGGAATACCGGTAGCCGAGTTGGCAAAGCTCGCGAGTTCTTGATTTAGCGCTGAGTTCGATGTAAGCAGGTCCGATACTTTTTGGATGGCCAAGAGCGTGAAGGGCAACATGGCTATCCTCTCTGGAGCCTTTTAGAAAAGACGATTGTGAGGTTGGCGGCTTGCCCCGCGCTCGGCCCTGGCCCGCTAGCGATACCGGAACTCGGCATCTGCCAGGGTTGATCAAGGCTTAAAGGGGTTCTGGTCTGTAAAGTGAGGCTCCCCTGAACGGTGCCAGCGTAAACGTTCCAACCAGATGCATTCCCAGGGATATTCGTCGCGATTTCGGAAAAGCCGATTTGTACCCCGGCGGCGCCGTTCAGCACCGCACCAGCGATTGGGCTCGGCGCACTCTCTTGGTTCTGGCTACCTGTCCAGGACACCTGGGCAAAGATGGCAGGGAGAGCTATGTCCCCCTGTAAAACAGTAATGGTCGGAAGCGCTGGCTTCGGAAGCGGATGAATGACCACACCGATTCCAGAAGCCATGACAAGATTGAAGGCTTGGCTTGCCTGCTGCTGATACTCCGTCCACTTGCCTTGAAACCTTGTATTTAGCTGAACGTTGTATGCTTCTGCGTAAACGCGCGCCAAAGAGTTGAAACAGACCCAGCGATACAGAGGTGAGCTGACGACCACATTTCCCAAGCCAAGCTCGGTTGTGCCCGTCCACTGACCTGGTGCCCCCGCTTGCAGGAAAGACAAAAGAATTTTGTCTCCGATTTCATCAACGGCCAGCCGGATCTTAGTCTCCACGTCGATACCATGCGTTGAGGAGACTTGAACTAATGAACTCTCGAACTGTAGTAAGTCGTCAAGAGTCACAACATCAGTATCAGTGAAGAGGGCCATGCTTACTTAGACGGGAGAGCTCGCCGGTCTCTTCCCGGTTGCCTGGGCTTGAAATTCTGGATCGGCGATAATCGCAACTTGAACACGCTTTGCGAGCTCGGCCTTCTCGGCTGCCCGTTTTGTAGCTTCATGGTGTTCGTAATAAGCGGCTTTCTGTTCTGCATTCGCCAGAACAGCTCTGCCCTCTACGATCATCTTGGCCGCAACGTGGCTTGACGTTTCCGCGATAAGACCGGCCTTTCCCCCATCGGGAGTCTCCAGACTGATCACCACAGGGTATTTATCCACAAAGCTTTCTTCGACTTCACGAAGGCGGCGAAAATACTGCTTCACGTCCATAGTTCGGCTCCTAAACCGCAATAGGGAGCCACAGGTGTAGCCCCCTTGATTTCACTTACTTGTATCTCTTAACTGTTGACTTGAACGGCAAAGTTATTGCGAAGTACGCCACAACCGTATAGCATGTCAACCGTGAACTGCTGAGACAAGGTGTTCGGCTGATAACTCATCACCACGCGGATACCGAAGTTGCCCATTTCCGCATACTCGGCCACTGCTCCCGTACCGGGTAACGGCTGGGGTAATCTGCGAACAACCAAGCCGAGCGCATCGCGGGTGAACGCGAGGTTGTGCGTGTTAGTCGTGGTAGTTCCTGTGGTCGGTACAAACTGCGAACGGAAAATGAAGAAGTCCTTCATCTTTCCGACATTGCCTTCAACCAGCGCCTTCAGACCAGCCTCGCCCGAGGAGTAGTATTCGCTAAACCTTGGAATCTGTCGAATTTGCGAATATGTGTTCGAATCAACGACAAGATACTTCGGGGCCGTCGCCGGAACCTTAGCGGCGAACAGAGCCGTTTCGGCTCCGTCGATCGTTGCCTCCGTGATAGTGCTACCCGGCGTTCCGACCGGCGTGTTGGCGGTAAATTGACCGTATAAATTCAAAAGGTCTCGCTCAACCCGTTCTGCCAACGCGATCACAGCCGGTTGCATGTACGCTTTGAGAAGCTCTGGATACGCAATTGCTTTCGTAACGTCGGGAAGCTGAAACGTCGCCTCTGCGTGAGTGTTAAGCACAATCTGTGCGTTGCCCAGGCTTGGGTTCTGAGGCGTAACCGTCCCGCCTTCTGCGATGTTATTCGCAACGAGAACCGGAGGAATCGGCACGTTAACCGTGTCGCCAGCGTGGGCGAGAACCGGCTCGTAATCCCGATTCACCAGATTGCCCATTACCAGATTTCCAGTAAGTGCTGGTAGTGCATCGGCGGCAACCAGCTTAACAATCGCGTTTGCCAGATTGGCAGATGTGATTAATGACATAGGTCTCCTAGTTTGAAGTGCGACGTACCTTCCCGCCGCAGGAACTTCCCTCTTCTCAGCCGACGCTTCGGGTAAGTAGGGGACAAATTCTACTGTTAGGGGTAGCGAGCGATCTTAGATCCCACGCATGGCTTGTGAAGCCAGACGCGAGATTTCTTGTCGCACTTGATCGAGTTCGTCTTTACTCATTCCGGGACGGATTGAGTTGATGTCCACTGCTGAAACGCCACTGGCCGCCTTGGATGCTGATTGCGCTCCACTGCCTCCCGCGATCCGAGCCGGCAGCAGTTCGGGATTCTCTTGCACGAACTTAGAAAGGTAATCCTGCATGCTGTTATCGTTATCGCGCGCTAATAGGCGACCGTCTTCGGTCCGCACGATCTCGTCTTTCACAGCCCGGAATGCGAGATCAACTTTGGCAACGCCGAGTTTCTGCAGCTCACTCCGTATTTGCGAGTTCCGATCAGCTTCTTCGGCCTGAGCGCGTGTCTTGCGATTCTCTTCTACCAACTGGTTGAGACGACCCTCGAGAGACTCTCTTCGTCTGCGCTCGTCTTCGAGTTCAGCTTTGTAGGCGGGTTCAGATTTCTGATTTTCACCGCGGACAAACTCTTCTAGAGCTTGCCGCACTACATCGCGAACATCGATCGCTTTCGTTGGCTGACCTTCTTGTTGCCCTTGATCTAACATTCAAATCCTTTCCTATATGCTGAATTGCGTGTTGATTTCTCGCGCAATTTGATCCTTCATGTCCTGCCGTGCATCGTTCAGATACTTGAGAGCGAGGCGTTGGTACACCTGGCGCTTCAGCGTCGGCGATTCAATACCTATTTGCAGGAGATCCTTTGCGTCTTGCAGGTCCGTTGCGAAGTCTCCAATGTCAACTTCGTCCAGTCCGGAAACCGCGATAAGCACGCCGTCTTGCCGCGCACTGCTTATCGCATTCAAAACCTGACGGATGCATTCCCGTATCACTGCGCTGTAGGTCCGAAGGACCTCTTGCGTGATGGCGAAATCCATTTGCTTGCTTACGGCTGATTGTGCATGTCCGCTTACCATCTCGCCCGAAGCTTGCGTCAAGTAACAGACTCGGTAGATCTCTTCCTTCAGGGACTCCAGGTTGTTAGCTGCAATCTGATAAACCTTGCCGTCCGGCTCAGTCCACCCGAACCGATCAGTTGGCCCGAGTTGAATGTAATAGCTTTCGCCGACGATCTGGTTCCATTCGCGATCCGAGTAAATGACCGGCATCGCAAACAGGCCCATAGTGATAGCCCAGCTCAATGCATTTGATTTGTTAAAGTGCTCTAACTGCAGGTGGGCTGCTTTGTTCATCAGCCACAAGCCTTCACTCACCTGCATCGTTATAAGAGGAACGCGCTGTTCGCGACTGAATGCGTGCGAACCGCTGTCGATCAAAACGACGCCGGTCGAGCTCTCACCTTCAACTCTACGGTAGACCCGATATTCTGACCGATCGTAATATCGCCAATACGTCTCCTCAACCACCTGCGCGGAGTCGACTTTGGGCTGGCGTCTCACCTTTTGGCGAAGAACGACCCATTCGTAATCGCCGCACTCGTCGACGCACCAGTTAATTAGGTCCTCAGATTGGTACTGAACGATGTATGCGCGCGAAAGCCCGGTGGCGTCCTCTTCCGCTCTGTTGTTCGGAACGTTTGAAATCCGTGGGAAGTCAACTAATATGTGGGTCTGACCGGCAATCAGCGTGTCGATTAGACATTGCCGGAAAAAGTCCGTCAGCCTTGTACCGCGCCGGTCGCAGTTGTCTACAAACTCGGACAGGAAGCGCTTCCCGTTTTCTAGACCACCCTCGAGTTGAATACTCGGTTCACGGCGAAACAAAGTTGATGCGTACCAATCAACGATGGAGCCAATATAGTTTTGGTAGAAAACTCGTTGAAGTCGTTCTCCATACACGTCCAGAGGCTCTTTCTGCCGCCTCAGTAGATACTCGCTCCCACGTTGCTTAAATTCCAGACCGCCCGTGTACAGGTCACGGTACATTCGGAGCATGTGCTGCCGGCGCTTATGATCGGGATGCTCTCGGTCGATCTCAATCATTCAGCTCTTCCGTCCCGTGAGCCGCACTTTTTCCAATCCGTTCCCTGCACGCCAATGACTGTAGATCGGGGTTCGCGCGCCGCGCTCAGTCGGCAGTACGTAAATTGTTGCTGTGGAAGGAGATATTTTTTTTAGCAGTGCTGTGATTAAGCAGAATCGCCTTTCAAAACCGTTAGGAGGCGTTCTCGCACCAACTTGGCATACAAAGTCGCCTGACAGTGGGAGGAGGTTGGATCCCAAGGCGTACTTGAGCTCTCGATTCCCTAACCCGCTTTAAAAGTTGTTAATGGCTTATGCTGGAGGGCGTCTACAGTCTGATGCGCCGCACTCTGGTAATTTCCGCGTTGGTGGTCTTCGCTGTCGTGATTGTTGCGATTGCGATCCTGAGCAGCACCGTCGATCGGTTCCGTCCAAAGGTTCAATCCGAATTGCAGACCAAATTGAATCGACAGGTCAGCTTAGGACACCTGGGACTCCGCGTCCTCCCGCTTTCGATCAAAATACAGTCTTTCTCGATTGGGGAGGATCCTGCCTTCTCGACCGGCAAACCATTCGCTCAGGCGCAAGAGGTTTTTGTGAGTGTCGGGCTCTTTTCTCTCATAACCGGTAGCCCGGAGGTGAAGAGCTTGGTGCTTGATGAACCTCAGATCGAACTAATCAAGAATGCGAAAGGCGTTTGGAATTTCTCAACACTAGGGACAAATAGCGGGAAATCCAGCAACTCAGACCAGTTCGCCCTTGACAATCTGGAGATCAAAGACGGAAAGGTTGGACTCACTGACCAGCTTGCCGCTGAGCCCAGAGTCGTTTACAACGGAATCAATCTAAACGTGGATGGCTATGGGCCGGGCAAGCGTTTCGGGCTGGAATTGGGGCTCAGTTTACCGGGTCAGGGCCGGCAGGAGTTTGCGTTTAAAGGTAAAGTCGGTCCCATCCAAGCTGCCAATGCCGCTGCCACGCCCGTCACTGGTCACTTAAAAGCGAAAGAAGTTTCAATCGCTGCTTTGAATCGCCTCTCTCCTGGCCTTCTTCCTCCTGATACTGACGGCATTCTTACTGCGGATTCCGACGTATCAACGGAAAAGGAACTGGTGAACCTAAAAGGTGATGTTAAGCTCGACCACCCGGAACTGCGTGGCAACAAACTACCCTTCCCTATCGCGTCTCAGTTTGACCTAAGCGCAAACAGGGCAACAGAGCAATTGCAGATTCGTTCAGGTTCATTCAACCTGGGTGCCACGTCGTTTACAGCTACCGGACAGGTTGATGGGGGCAAAAAGCCGGCGAACTTGAACGTTCACCTTCGCACTTCCAATTCGTCGTTGATGGAATTGGCGAAGCTCTCTGGCGCACTCGGAATTGCCTTCAATCCGGCGTATCAGATCAAAGGGACAGTCTCCGCGGATATCACGGCTACGGGCGCGGCAACTGCTCCACAACTGAACGGTTCCTTCAGCGCAAGAGATTTGGACGTCAGTGGGGGAGAGATCAAGCAGCCAGTCAAAGTAGCGGCAATCAACATCGCGCTCTCACCCGATGTGATCCGGGCGCAGCCGTTTACTGCCCAGAGTGGATCAACTTCGTTAAACCTGGCCGGTTCGCTCTCACACTATGCTTCACCGAACCGGGCAGTGGACGCAACGAGTCAGCACCTCGAACGCAAACATCGCAGAACTCCTGAACATGGCAAAAGCCTACGGAGTCAATGGCACAAATGGCGCGTCCGCCACCGGCACTCTCTCCATGAACGTTCACGTTCAAGGCCCCACGGCGAATCCGTCAAACTTATCCTTCTCCGGCACCGGGACCGTTGCGGGTGCCATCTTGAAGACTCCTGCGCTTACCAAACCGGTGACCGTCAGCTCTGCATCTCTGCAGTTCGCCCAAAACAGTGCTTCAATCACTTCCTTGAATGCTGCTATCGGTAGCACGACGCTTCATGGAAATCTATCTGCAAAGAACTTCTCGGCTCCGCAATTGGCATTCGCCTTATCAGCCGACAACATCGACACGGCGGAATTAGAGAGTCTCACTTCTAACGCCGGTTCGGCCAAATCCGCTGCTCCAAAGGCTGGAAATCAACCAAGTTTGCTCAACGAGATGACAGGCTCCGGAACTCTCGCTGCCGGTCGAATCAAGTCAGAAGACCTTGTCCTTACCAACGTTCACGCTTCCTGCAAGCTCGACCACGGCGTCGTACAACTGTCTCCATTAACCGCCGATTTATTCAGTGGGAAAGAGGATGGATCTCTCACCGTCGATGTTCGTCCAGCAAAGCCTCTTTGCTCGGTTCATTCGAAGCTGTCCGGAGTGGATTCTAACGCTCTCCTGTCCGCTGTGAGCTCAGTTCGGGACACCCTATACGGAACACTGAGCGCAAATACCGCTCTTACTTTCGCTCTTGGCCCATCTGCCGATATCGCTAAAACTCTCAACGGAAATCTTGAGTTCCAGATCACGAATGGGCAACTCAAAAACGTCAATATCCTCAACGAAGTGGGAAAAATCGGTAAGTTTCTAAATAGCGCACCCGCTCAGTCCGGATCGAGCACCGCGTTGCGCAAATTCTCTGGAACTCTGCTCATAAAGGACGGCGTAGCGTCAACCAACAACCTGACAGCGGCCTTGGACGCGGGGTCGCTTGCAGCGAATGGGCAGGTCAACTTGGTCAATCAGGGGCTTAACATGCACGTAAATGCCGTTCTGGGCAGTCAGACCAGCCAAACTGTAGGGGGCTCGGGCATCGGTGGCTTTTTAAACACAGCTCTTTCCAACTCCAAAGGTGAGCTCGTGGTTCCTGTTAACGTCACCGGTACAACCGCTCATCCCGTGTTCACGCCCGACGTGCAGGCGCTTGCGCAGATGAAGGTCAAGAATCTCCTGCCCACGTCGGGTGATCCCGCAAAACTCAGCTCTGGCCTTGTCGGCGCAATCAGCGGGAAAAAGGGAGTCGGTAGCGTGCTGAACCAGGCTCTCGGTGGGCAGCAGCCGCAAAAGCCTAATACCCAGGGAAGTCAGGATCAGAACCCACTCAACTCCATCTTCAAGCAACTAGGCAAGAAGCCCGGTAAGTGAAGTCTTCGCTCAGCTCTGGGCCAAGGTACTAATTTCCGCGCCGATACCGATTGGGGCGTGGCGAATCTTCGGGTGCCCGCTCGTTCAAACGCGCAGCCTGCGTCATCGTTTTGCCCGCGGAACTCAGCGTAACCTGGTAGTCGCCTGCCGGAACTGGCACGTTGCCATCGTCATCCAGGAGCCACACCACTCTATTCAAGCCGGCTCGAGACGGCGGGTTCAGGTGTCGTACGACCTTCCCCGTGCTGTCTGCAATCTCCAATTTAACTTCGCTCTGCGCGACTTTCGGAGCCGAAAAAACAATCGTCATTCCGTTGGCTTCATTCCGTGTCACAGGATAGCGGTCACCGTAAAGCGCATAATTGCCCCAGGCCACATCCCGCCGTTCCGTGAAGGATTGAACTGGAAACAGGTAAGCCGTCTCAGCATGTAAGGCTTTGGCGAAATCGCGCAAGGGACTGACATTCGCTACCCAGATACCACGTCCAAATGTACCCACAATCAGGTCGTTCTCACGTGGATGCACCAACAGGTCGTGTACTGGGGCGGGTGGCACATTGGCTTTGAATGCTTCCCAGTGCTGGGCTCTGTCGAATGAAACAAATAGCCCCACGTCCGTACCGGCAAACAGGACATCTGGATTCGAGTTATCCTCTGCAATAACGTTGGCCGCTGCGCCCGCCGGAAACCCTTCCGTGACCATCGTCCACGATTTGCCGAAGTCCGTTGTTCTCAAGACGTATGGACGGAAGTCATCCTGTCTTCTCCGGCTCTTCGTTACATAAGCCGTGCCTGGCCTCAAACTTCGAAGGAAGAACCCGAGTGACCCAAGCGTCTTCGGGGCCTCCGGCGGTCGCCACATAGGCTGTAACGTCGCTCCAATGCGTTCCGCCGTCTTGCGTCAGTTGAACTTTGCCGTCGTCCGTTCCTACCCAGATAACATCCGCTTTAACGGGTGACTCCCCTAGAGTCACAATCGTGCAGTGCTGAATGGCTGCACGCGGCCCTGAAATCTTGGTTGGATCGTTCGTCGTCAGATCAGGACTGATCGCTTCCCAGTGATCGCCGCGATCCCGTGAACGGAACACCATCTCCGCTCCGAAATAAATCGTCTTGTTGTCGTGAGGAGAGAGCCGAAGCGGTGCCGTCCAGTTAATTCGGAGCGGGGGCTTTCCGGACGCTGCAGTTGGTGCAATGACGGTCCTCGTTCGAAGCTGAAGATCGACGCGGACCGGATGACCAAACTCCTGATCGTTATATGTGTACCGGCCTTCCGGGTCCGGCGAGTTATACATCCCGTCACCGATGCCGACCGTTTTCCAGTCTTCAATGCCCACAGACCCGCTCGGTCCGTTGCTGGGGCCCATCCATGATTCGTGATCCTGAAGCCCTTCGAAAATCCTGTACGGCTTCTCCATGTCCGCTCCCAGCGCATACACCTCCCCGAGCTGCAGATTAGAGAAGTGATCACACGTCTTTCCGCGGTCGTAAGAAACGAAGACACCACCGTCAGATCCCGCCATCATGTGATCGGAATCCTCAGGATCAATCCAAAGCGTTCGGAAGTCGCCGAACGCCCGACGGAAGGGCCGCCGGTCATTGCGTGCCGCCCCGCCCTGCCCCAGCCCGGCCCAGGATTTTCCGCCGTCTTCCGAGCTAATCAGATTGGACCCGGTGATAAAGATTCGCTCGGCATTGTTCGGATCCACTCGAATCTGATTGAAGGCGTAGCCCGTTTTTCGGCTGACGTCTTCGTTTGCGGCGTTCATCTTCCGCCACGTCGCACCGCTGTCGTCTGTTCTGTAAACTTCGCCACCGACCACTTGTCGCGAGGCAGCGCTTCCGACGCTTCCATCTGCGCCAGGATTGGAGTTGAAATTGTCCAGCACGGCATAGAGAACGTTGGGCCGGGTGCGGCAAATATCTAGTCCAATACGTCCAATCTTGCCGGATGGCAGGCCGCCTGACAGCTTCGTCCAATGTGCGCCGGCGTCGGTGGTCTTGTAAATTGCGCTTCCAGGTCCTCCGTCACGAAATGTCCAAGGGAAGCGCTGAAAGTCGTTCGTCGCGGCAAACAGAACGTTCGGATCACGCCGATCCATGACTAAATCAACAGCTCCAACATTTGGTCCGCTGTAAAGAACTTTGGTCCAGGTTTTCCCGCCATTGATCGTCTTGAAGACACCGCGCTCTTCATTCGGTGTGTACAGGTGCCCGAGCGCAGCAACATAAACGGTGTCGGGATGAGATGGATGGATGACAATCCTCGCCACATGCTGAGTGTCGTCCAGCCCCATGTGCTCCCACGTGCGGCCGCCATCAGGAGAACGAAATACTCCGCCGCCATAATAGGCACTCCGAGTATTAGAGGCGTCGCCGCCTCCCAGCCAGACGATGTTCTCGTCCGAAGGAGCAACGGCCACCGCACCGATAGACATGATGCCCTGCTTGTCGGTCATCGGCTGAAACGTAGTGCCGTTATTCGTTGTCTTCCAGAGTCCGCCTGTTCGGGCCGCCACATAAAACGTGCGCAGGTGTGCCTTCGCCGGGGTCTCAGGAACGGCAATATCGGGGACCCACGAACCCGCCCGGAATGGTCCCAGATTTCTGAATTCAATCGAGTTCAGAAGCTCGGCATACGATAGCGCTTCCGCACACCTTGCCGCACCGGGGACAAAAAGCAGCGAGGCTGCGATTATGGCCCAAACTTGTTTCATAGTTTTAAACCAGATGAGTGAATTCCGCCGCGGTTACAAGTTCTCGACCCCGCCGAACGGATCGTCAATCGAAGGACTCTGCGGCGTGAATGTCATACCACCCGATTCGGTAACGTGGAAACAATCCTCCAGTCGCAGTCCAAATTCGCCGGGAATGACGATCATAGGTTCATCGCTGAAGCACATGCCCGGCTGCATCGGCAGTTTGTTCCCGCGCACCAGGTAAGGCCACTCATGAACATCCATACCGATGCCGTGCCCAGTGCGATGAGGCAGACCGGGAAGCTTGTAATCAGGCCCGAATCCCGCGCCGGCCAACACCTTCCGGGCTGCAGCGTCGATCGCTTCGCAAGGAGCCCCGGGCCTAACCGCGGCGAGCGCGGCGTCCTGAGTTTTGCGTTCCAGTTCCCAGATCTGCCGCTGCCGTGCAGAAGGCTTGCCGAAAACGAAGGAGCGGGTGATATCCGCGCTGTATCCGTGCAGATCGCAAACTGCGTCGAGCACGATCATGTCGCCCTCCTTCAGCTTCTGAGGAGTGATGCTTCCGTGCGGAAGAGCGGTCGACTCGCCGAACGTAATCGTTGCGTCTCCGCGGCATCCGAGAGCAAGCATGGCGCGCTCGCAATTCGCTTTGAACTGTAGGTGAGTGATTCCCTCGTGCAGAGTCTTGGCCGCTGTCGCAACACCCTTCAAAGCAACGTGATTCGCCCGCGTAAGAATTGCGATTTCCGCCGGCGATTTCACCATTCGGCACCCCGCAGTGACCGGATCGGCACTCACGAATTCCAATTGAGGATTGGCCTTCCGTAAGTTGTCGAAGACAAAAAACCTGACCGTCTCTTCCATCCCGATCCGGCCGGAGGAAACACCGCGATCCTTGAAAGCCTGGGCAATGCGGGCTGCCGGACTTTCATCTTCCTGCCAGACGCGCACTTCGCTCGTCGGGTCAATGAGTTCCTTCGCCCTCTGCTCCTCAAATCCGGGAACGACGAAGATCGGTTCACCCTTCGCTGGGAACACCATGCCGAACACGCGTTCGCTGTGACCCCAACGGACACCGGTGAAGTAGTCCAGACTCGACCCGGGTTCCAGGAAGATGGCGCCGAGCCGATTGTCGCTCATCAGGCGGCGGGCCTTTTCCATTCGTCCCGCCCGCTCTTCCTTACTGATGGCAGGAATGTCCGAGATCATTGGTTTCAGTCGTCCTATCGGATCGGAACTAGTAGAGCCATTCTGAGGGCTCGCGAAAAGCAAGTTGCTCGAAGCGCCGGCAACCGAAACGGCAAAAGCTCTTCTATGCATTGCGTTATGTCCTGCACTGCCCTCTGAATATCAGGGCCCGGCGATCTCAACAACAGCCCGCGTATCCGACTCTCGAATGCCCCACTGAAACGGATCGTTATCATCAATGATCAACTGGCCTTCACTCGTGACGAATGCTGAGCCGCGAATGTGAGGAAATACGATCCCTTGCTTGACAGTGATCGAAGCCTCGAACACACTCCCAATTAAGCTCTCTTGACGCCAGATTTGTCCCTCGGTCAACTTGCCCGACGCATACAGGCAGGCGAGCTTCGCACTCGTACCTGTGCCGCACGGCGAACGGTCGTAGCTCTTGCCCGGACATAAAACAAAGTTCTTGCTATCTGCTCCCGGTACCGTAGGCGGACCGTACAGCTCGATATGGTCGATCTGCTCTCCGTCTTCCCCTGTGATGCCGTTTGCTTTCAAAGCCTGCCGAATCTTCCAGGAGTAATCTGTTAGTCGCTCCAGGTTGTTGAGCGAAAGTTCGAAGGGGCAATCGTACGTCAGGAAAAACCAATTGCCGCCCCAGGCTACGTCGCCGGTGACAGTGCCGAATCCTTCGACCGGAATTGAGACGTCATTTTGGGTTCGGTAACTGGCAACATTACTAACCGTCACCTCCCCGCTGCCATGTAAGTGTGCTTCCACAATACCGACAGGTGTCTCAATACGGTGCGTGCCAACTCCGAGCCTGCCAAGATGTGCCAAGCGTCACGACCAAGCCGATCGTTCCGTGACCGCACATCCCCAAGTACCCGGCATTGTTGAAGAAGATGACTCCAGCCGAACAATTGCGATCCACCGGTTCGCATAACAGCGCGCCCACTACCGCGTCTGAGCCCCGGGGTTCGTTCACGATCGCAGAGCGAAAATGATCGAACTCATTCTTGAATAAAGCCAGGCGGCTGGCCAGAGGTCCTGTTCCAAGTGGCGGCCCTCCCTCGATCACGACGCGTGTGGGCTCACCCCCCGTGTGGGAGTCAACAATTTGGATGCGACGGAGTTGTCTCACGAGATAGAATACGTCATTGTATACAATGAGTGAACGTTCCTTCGATGCCGTTGTCGTAGGGGCCGGAATAGTAGGTGCAGCCTGCGCAAGAGAACTTGCCGAAGCGGGTATGCGAGTGGCGGTATGTGAACGCCATGACTACTCTGGCGGCGGAGCCACAGCCGCTGGGATGGGTCACATCGCAGTCATGGACGACTCTGATGCCCAATTTGCGCTTACTTCTTATTCCCAGGAACTGTGGATTCAGCTTGCAGCAGAATTACCGGACGATGCCGAGTATCTTCCTTGTGGGTCGCTGTGGGTCGCGGCGGATGACGAAGAGTTTGTCGAAGTGGAACGCAAATACAAGTTTTATTCGGAACGCGCACTTCCAGTGGAAATCCTGGACGGCAAACAGTTAGCGGAAGCTGAACCGCACCTCCGCCCGGGGCTCGCTGGTGCCCTGCTGATGCCTCGCGACAGCGTTTGCTATCCGCCTTGCGCCGCTCGCTACCTGATCGAACAGTCGGTCGCCCGAGGCGGCGAGGTCTTCTTTAACTCGCCCGTTGTGGATGTGACGGACTCCGGAGTGCGAAGGGCAGACGGTTCTGTTATTACTGCGGGCTTTACCGTCTTGGCGGCCGGGATCGAAACGGCGAAGCTTCTCCCCGAGCTCGCACTCAAGCCGCGCAAAGGTCATCTGTTGATCACTGATCGACGCCCGGGATTTCTGCGCCATCAGTTGATCGAGTTGGGGTACCTGAAAAGCGCGCATTCGTCCACATCCGATTCCGTTGCGTTCAATGCTCAACCGAGACTCACTGGGCAGATTCTCATCGGCTCCTCTCGCCAGTTCGGCGTCGAAGACCCGGCCGCGGAACGGCACATGCTCCGCCGCATGCTGAACCGCGCCATCGAATACATGCCCGAGATCGCCGACATCTCCGCCATTCGCACCTGGACCGGTTTCAGAGCGGCAACACCGGACAAATTACCGTTAATCGGCGTTTGTCCGGGTTTCCGCAATGTGTATCTTGCAACGGGCCACGAAGGCCTCGGCATTTCGACGTCTCTCGCAACAGCACGTCTACTGAAGGACGAAGTACTCGGCACATCGTCCAGGATTGATCGCAGTCCCTATGTTCCCGACCGCACCTACGTCTCCCATGCCTGACACCGTGCGCGCCAACATTGACGGACGTGAACTGACCGTACCAGTGGGTACGACTGTGGCTGCTGCTGTGTTTCTAACCGGGCACTCGAAGTTCAGAACGTCAGTTGCAGGGCAGCCGCGCGCCGCCCTCTGCGGCATGGGAATCTGCTTCGAATGTCGCGTCACAATCGACGGCCGCCCCGATTCCCGAAGTTGTCAGATACTCGTGAACGAAGGCATGGTGGTCTTAACGTCGTGATAGGCGCGTTCCGGCCCGATATGACTGAATCCGAAGTTCTGGTTATCGGCGCAGGCCCCGCCGGAATGGCGGCAAGCGTCCGCGCTCGCGAGAGCGGCGCGAAGGTTTTGGTCATTGACGATAACCCCATCTCCGGAGGCCAAATCTGGCGCGGAGGCCAGAACGCCCATAGAGATCGCCAGGCGGCCCTTTGGTTCGAACGTTTCCGCAAAGCTGATGTTCCGGTTCTCGCTGGTGCTCAGGTCGTTTCCGGAGCGGCTTCAAACAAATCCCTGCTGGTCGAAACCTGGGAGCATAGCTTTGAGCTTCGGTATAAGAAGCTCATTATTGCCGCAGGTGCGAGAGAGATCTTTCTGCCCTTTCCTAACTGGACGCTACCGGGAATCGCAGGCGTTGGTGGACTGCAGGCCTTAGCAAAGTCGGGTCTGCCCATGACCGGCAAGTCCGTCGTGATTGCCGGAAGCGGGCCGCTGCTCTTAGCCGTTGCCGCGAGTCTCCGGAAGCTAGGTGCAAACGTAAAGCTGATCGCCGAACAGGCCACCCGGCAGTCCGTCATGCGCTTCGCCTTCGGCCTTCTGCGCCATCCGGCCAAAGTGTCGCAAGCTGCTGCCCTGCAGTATTCGCTGCTTGGGATCCCCTACCGTTACGGCTGCTGGGTTGAAGGGGCGGAAGGAAATGGGCAACTCGAGCGTTTAGTTCTGCGCCAGGGCGATCGCCGATGGACCGAACAGTGCGATTACGCCGGTATCGCCTTCGGTCTTTACCCGAATGTCGAACTACCTTCCCTTCTCAACTGCCGTATCCAAAACGATGTGGTCGAAGTCGATGATTACGGAAGGACGTCAGTTGAGGATATCTACTGCGTGGGTGAATGCACAGGAATCGGCGGCGTGGATCTCTCGCTTGTCGAAGGCGAGATTGCCGGATACTCCGCTGCGGGCAGCGAGGATCGTGCCCGGCACTTATCTGCCGCCCGAAAGAACGCGCGCGATTTCGCGGATCGCCTCAACACCGCCTTTGCGCTTCGCCCTGAATTGAGGGCGCTGCCGAAAGATGACACGTTTGTATGCCGCTGCGAAGATGTCAGCTTCGGGCGTCTGAAAGATGTCTCTTCCTTTCGCGCGGCGAAATTACATACGCGCTGCGGCATGGGGCCCTGCCAGGGCCGTGTCTGCGGACCTGCAACTCAGTTTCTTTTTGGATGGCGTGCGGAATCGATCCGTCCGCCCATCTTCCCGGCGAGGGTTCGAAGTCTCGTCATAGACGAAGCCGTTCCAGAGGAGGCGGCACCAATACCACAATGAAAAAAATGAACTGGCGGGGAGTCCTTCCCGCAATCACCACCCCCTTCAATGCGGATCTCAGCGTAGATCACGGCTTTCTTGCCACTCACTGCAAGTGGCTGGTCGACAACGGATGCAAAGGAGTTGTTGCGCTCGGCTCGCTAGGCGAAGGGGCAACGCTTACGGAGGCGGAGAAAAATCAGGTTCTTGAAACCTGCATCAAGGCAATCGGAGACCGCGCTTCTGTCGTGGCGGGAATCTCTTCGCTCAGCACCGCGGACGCAATCAGCATCGCTAAATCAGCCGAGGAACGCGGTTGCAACGGACTGATGGTCCTGCCGCCGTACGTCTACATCGGTGACTGGCGCGAGACGAAAGCTCACGTCAGCGCCATTCTTTCTAACACGACTTTGTCGTGCATGCTTTACAACAACCCGATCGCTTACACAACCGATTTCCTCCCTGAGCAGGTAAGTGAACTACTAAGTGAATTTCCTAACCTCCATGCCATCAAGGAATCGAGCGCCGACGTCCGCCGCGTGTCTGCTCTCCGAGCAGTCGCTGGAGATCGTCTTGAGATCGCCGTGGGTGTTGACGACGCGATTGTTGAGGCCATCTATGCCGGTGCCATCGGCTGGATTGCCGGTCTCGTGAATGCCTTCCCGGAGGAATCGGTCCGGTTGTTCGAACTCGCCCGCGACGGAAAGACTCAAGAAGCGTTTGAACTGTACCGCTGGTTCCTGCCGCTGCTGCGTCTCGATACCGTTCCGAAGTTCGTGCAATTGATCAAGCTTGTTCAGGAAGAAGTTGGCATGGGTAGCCAGCGCGTACGGCCTCCTCGCCTCACCTTGACCGGCGACGAACTTACGCAAACCAAGAAGCTTGTGGCAGATAGTCTGGCAACACGTCCGCAAATGGTCGGAGCGCACTAGAGCGAACGCGGGCCGCGGAACCTATCTCGGCGGCCCGCATCGTTCCGGTTGGGAAGGCGTAACCTCCAACCGGTTTCGATTGAGGTCTTCAAGCGCCTTCAGGTACTGTTCCACCTGGTCCCGTTGAGCGTCGCGTGCAGTCGCAGCAACCACTTTGCTTGCTCTCTCAACCAGGTTGTCCACTGATGTCCAGTCCTTCAAGACCGGATCATGGACCGTAGCCTTTTCGTCCTGAGTTCCTGACATCACATTCAACTCCGTTGCCGCAAGTTGGGCCGATAGCGCAGAGGTCCCGTGCGATCCCGCGCCCCGAAGATACTGCCGCAGTTGCTCGGCACTCGCCGAGCCGGAAGACGAAACAGCGAAGCGGGCCCCATCGCGATTCGCCAGGTACAGCCTCGAACTGAGGACGCTTTGCCAATCGCCGCTTGGCAGTTTGCTGTCTTTCTTCGACCAGAACCGGGCGTCTTTTCCACCCTGGTTCCGGACGGTACAAACGTTCCCGAAATCAACATCAGCAACTGTCCGTGCAACTGCCAACTGGACCGTATAGTCCATCCCATTCGGCGCCAAATTGACGCTAGGTATTGCCGCTTCGCTCGACCTGGTTCGTGTCCAGATTTTGCTTCCGCGTGGTTGCTGGGCAATGGTGTAGGTGGGATCATCGTACGCCGGATCCGCCGGCACAGACACTTCAAACGACCCTTGGGGATCTGTCTTTACTCGACCCGGCGTCTTCCCTGAATACTCAATCGTCAGTCCCGCCAAGCCTGGTTCGCCCTTCTCGCGCCGCCCATCGTGATTCAAATCGTAATAAGCGCTTCCCGAGACCGTGCCCTGGAGGCAACCGGGCATGCGAAAGGCCCCGATCCGGGTGGAGTAACTGTCCGCGCCACGTTTCAGGTAATCGCCTACGTACCAGAAGGAACAATCGTCACTCGGGTCCATCGCTGTCGTCGTATAGTCTTGCCAGCGAAGAGTATTCGTCTGGGCCGCTTCGCCCTCGGCCAGGACGGTTTCACGAAACGTCAGGGTGCCTGGCTTATCAGAAACAAGCCTTCCCGCAAAGCGTTGTCCGGCGAAGTTGGGGGCTCCGCCAAACGAGTACCCGACACCGATGTTTCCCTGGTGATCGATGTCGATACTTCCCATCCAGCGATAGAACTTATCGGGAGCGTATGTGCCCTGTTGAAACAGCCTGGGCTCCCGGTTCTTATCCAGCCTGAATTCATACCAACGCACTCCGCCCCCTCCCGCTTTGCTGTTAATTGAGTGAACGACAGCCAGCGTTTCGTAGCTGCCGAGATTTCGATACACCAGCCGTTGCATGAGCTTGTCGCCTTGGGCATCGAGACGCACGTCCGTACCGGGCTGCGGTACGCACTTCGTCAACTGGCCGTCGCAAAGATAGTGATACGGAGCAACATTCAGTTTGGACGGGCCTGTCACTTTTGTGTTCGCCTTGTCCTCCCAATCCACATGGAACTGGTAAGCATAGATGCCGTCGTCTTCGAACACATTCTTGAGTTGGGTTCCCCCCGCAGCGAGCATGATGTTCGGGGCGCCGGGCGGCGGTAAAGTGTGGCCGTCGATATCGGCGTTGTTCAGGAAATTAACGCCTTCCACAATCACGCATTGCTCAGTGGCTGGCAAGCCTTTCAACATCTTTTCGCGATCTGCAACGCAGGCGTGTTTCTCGATGACGTTATCGCCGGTACTGGTCGGGATGTAATAACCATCGGGCCAGATCGCAGGCCGGGGATAATCAGGAAACAGCGGGCGCTCGAATGCGTAGCGATGATACGGGCCCAAGGGATCAGGCCCAGTGCTAACGGCGTAACACATATAGAACGGACCCTTAGGATCCCCGGCCGGCCGCTTGAATATAGGCAGCACGTACAGCCAACGGTCTGCTAATTGGTCATAACGAACAACCGAATCCCCGCTCGTCTGCGTTTCGCACTGCCCGCCGAAACCTTCGAATATGGTGTTGGTTCGCACCGGCCCGTATAAGACCTTTCCGGTCTGCCCGAACTGTGCGCCCTTCTTCGAGAAAACGGCCATCCGGGAATTCACAATCTGCACAATGTGATTCGGCCCAATAGCAAGTGTGTTGTCGGAAGGGTTGCGCATTCGTGCTGTCCCTTGCGGCCCGGTAAAGCCGAACCCGAGCCCATCGAAACTCTCAACCTTTGCCATAGGCGGCTTGGCACCGGGCTCGGTCTGTTCGATGGATGCACCCGCAGCCGGCGCCACAGACAACGGGTGTTCCGGCTTGGCGTCTTGCTCTTCCGGGTCGGCAGAATCCGGATCGGGCGGAGAAATCCCACAATCAGCGCGCGCTTCGGCGCAGCCGTTCGAAGATTCAGCGGCGCGAATGGAGAGATCCCGCAACGGAAGGGATGTATCGAAGCGGGCTACTTTATCCGACGTGCTGTTCCCTTGCGCTTTCAGGGCATGGGAGAATCGCGAATCGGCGCTGCAAAGAAGAAATAGCACTGCGGTGATCGCTAGACCGGGGATCAGTGAATGGAATGCTCTGTTTTTCTGGGCCACGCGGAAAGAGCATTGTATACAATTGCGCGTACAACAATTGACAATACTGTCCCAGAGCCTTATACTCCCGAATACGGTTATTGCTTTCGGGCCGATTCTGAGCGTTCTCAACTCGCGCGTTCTCAGTACCCTCGTCGTTACAGTCTCGTCCAAACTTCAATTCGGGAGATTTAGATCTTGAGAAGTTATCTGAAATTCACGCAAAGCTTCACGTTCGTGGCCCTGGCCTGTGCCTTCGTATCAGTCGCTTCCGCGCAGGTAAGCGGCAGCGCTGCGGGCCAGTTGCAAGGTGTAGTTTCCGACTCGAGCGGCGCTGTCATTCCCGGCGCTGGCCTTGTTTTGCGAGACACAGGAACAGGAATCGAAAAGACAGGCGCGTCCGGCGAAGATGGTCACTACACGTTTCTCGCTCTACAAGCAGGCACGTACGATCTGACGGTGTCGAAGGCGGGATTTCAGAAGGCCCTGCTTTCAAAGATCGTTATTGCGACTTCCCGAATCACGGATCAGCCGGTCACCCTGAATGTTGGCAACGTGGTCGATACCGTTGAAGTGCAAGGCGAGGCCCCGGTACTCGAAACCTCAGCGAGCCAGCTTTCGCTCACGGTCCAAAACAAAGAACTCCAGACACTCCCGCTGCGTGGCCGCGACACGTTGCAGTTTGCAACGCTGATGCCCGGCAATCAGAACGCGGGTGTGAACGATCAATCCGGCCGTACGAGCACGTTCAACGGACTCCCGAATGCCTCCATGAATATCTCAATGGATGGCATGAACAACAACTCCCAGCGTTTCAAGAGCGGCGGAACGAGTTTCTTTGCGTTCGCGACGGCCCGCCTCGACGCTATCCAGGAAGTCACCGTCACTACCGGTGGAACGGGAGCCGACGCGTCTGGCGACGGCGCGATGCAGATTCAGTTCGTGACCAAGCGCGGCACTGAAGATTACCACTTCAAAGTGTTCGAGCAGTTTCAAAACGACGCTCTGAACGCCAATAGCTTCTTCAATAACAGCCTGGGGCTGGCTAAATCAAAGCTCAGGCAGAATGACGTCGGTGGCAATCTGGGTGGCCCGCTTCCGATTCCGTTTGTTCCTTACTTCAAACATCGCCTCTTCTTCTTTGCGAACTTTGAGGCAACGCCCATTCCCAGTTCCCGAGTTTCCACGGCAACAGTCCTGACCCAACAGGCGCAAGGGGGAACCTTTTCGTACGTGGGTACCGACAAAGTTACACACAACGTCAATCTCCTCACTCTGGCTGCCCGCAACGGATACTCCGGGACGGTCGATCCAACAGTGGCGAATCTGCTTGGAACCGCCAACGGCACGCTGTCCAAAGGGGTCCTCACGTCAAGCACAACTGACTTGATCCATCAGACGCTCACCTGGAACCAGCCGATCACGAACAACACGTACTACCCGACCACTCGCGTCGACTACCAGATTGCTCCAAAGGTCGCATGGCATGGTACTTGGAATCTGCGCTACAACAACACCTCGGCCTATCCTCAGTACCCCGACCTGCCGGTTCAGGGAAATGCCTACAAGATCACGACGTACATAGCTTCTAACACAGTTGACTGGACCATCAACTCGAGCATGCTGAACTCGGCAACTTTCGGTGTCCAGAGCAACGGAGAGTATTTCTATCAGGGAACGGATGTGAGCCAGTGGGCACCGTACGGGAACCGGTATGTGAACCTCGGATTGTCGGTCACGCCTACCATTCCGACTCAAACTCCGTTCATCCGTAACAATCCGGTCTACCAGTTCAAAGACAATTTCACCTGGCTCAAAGGCAAACATTCGATCTCGATCGGCGCCAGTTGGCTGCATTCGAGCTTCTACGAAACAAGCTGGAATGCTCCGGGCGGCGGCGGCGTAACACAGTACAACCTGGGCGTAGCCTCGAGCGACCCGATCAACTCGAGCGTATTCACAAACGCGAACTTCCCCGCTATCGCGAGCACCGATCTCGCCAACGCAGCGCAATTGTATGCGACTCTGACCGGCCGCTTAAGCTTGATCTCAGGAGGATTGAACGTGGATGAGAATACTCATCAATACACGCCGTTCGCTCCTATCACGCAACGGTTCGCTTACACGACCAGCGGAATCTTCGCACAAGACTCGTTCCACGTTACTCCGCATCTCACACTGAACTACGGCTTGCGGTGGCAATTTACGACTCCAGTCAGCAACACCAACAATATCGACCTGGTTCCCGATATCGCCAACTTCTATGGACCTTCTGTTGGTAATTTCCAGCCTGGAGTTCTGACCGGTGTTCAGAATCCTGTTTTAACCCAACAGTCGTCGGCATACGCAGCCGATTACAAACAGCCCGCACCGAACTTCGGTTTCGCCTGGAACCCTGGTTATGAGGACGGGCTCTTAGGCAAGCTGCTCGGGCACGGAACGGTTATACGCGGGAGCTACGGCGTCAATTTCTACGACGAAGGTATGAATGCAATCTCGAACGTGATGTCCGGCAACTACGGTTCGACGCAATCTCTGAGCCTGAGCCCAGGCCAGACCGGATTTGCGCCCGGTGCATTAAGCCTCAGTTCACCTATTCCGTCCATCCCGGGATTGCCGTCCGCCTTCTCTACCACTCTTCCCGAAGCAGGATTCGCGTTTAATAAGAGCATCTACGCGGTTGATCCACATCTGCGGGTTCCTTACGTACAGAACTGGAGCTTTGGAGTTCAGCGGGAACTTTCAAAGTCGATGGTGCTCGAAGCGCGCTACGTAGGCAATAAAGCCACTCACATGTGGCACTACTACAACACGCAGGAAACCAACATCTTCGAGAATGGATTTTTGCAGGAGTTTGTCAACGCCCAGAGCAATCTGAACATCAATACGGCAAATGGCCGTACCGGTTTCGCAAACAACGGGTTGCCTGGTCAGGTTCCATTGCCCATCATGCAAACGGCGTTCGGTGCTCGCGGTTCCCAGGCGGCCCTGCCGGCGTCTTTCACCAACGGTACCTTCGTCACTCAATTACAGCAAGGCCAAGCCGGTGCATTTGCTCAAACACTGGCCAGCACCGTTACTTACTATTGCCGTTTGGTAGGCAGTAACTTCGGCCCGTGCGCGGGTAACGGCTACAACGCCGCCGGTCCCTATCCCATCAATTTCTTCCAGGCTAATCCGTACGCCGCAAATCGGTATTATCAAACCGACGACGGCAATAGCAACTACAATGGACTGCAGATCGAGCTTCGCAAAGCAGTGACTCATGGTTTGTCTTTCAACGCAAACTATACCTGGAGCCACACCATGAGCAACGTGTTCAACAGCAGTGACCAGACGGCCACTTCGCAGGTTCGGACTCTGCGAAATTCGAGACTTGATTACGGTCCGACGCCATTTGACATCCGGCATACTTTCCAGGGTTACTGGACTTATTCCCTTCCCGTCGGCAAAGGCCGTGGTCTCAACATCTCGAATCCTGTGCTGGATGCGGTAGTCGGAGGATGGAACATCTCCGGCATTCATCGCTGGACCTCGGGACACGCCTTCAAGCTGGTGACCGGAACTGGAACCGGCAGCCCGGTATACAACACGTTCAACAATCTGGCGGACGCCGGCATTGCCCTGAACGGCATCACGGTAAACCAGCTTCAGAGCATGTTCAATTCGATCGGCAATAGCCCGAATCGTGGATCGGTTAACTTTGTCAATCCGTCGCTCATCGGCTCGGATGGCCGCGCAAATCCGCAATACCTCTCGGCCAATCAGATTCCCGGTACCCTCGGAGCCAATGTCTTCCTTTACGGACCGGGCATTGTAACCACGGATGCGGCTATCTCCAAAGAAATTCCGATTAAGGAGCGCTTCCGGTTCGGCATCCAAGCCGAGGCGATCAACGTGTTCAATCATCCGGTATTCAGTGCGACGCCTGGCACTAGTTCAACCGTCGGTACTGCAACCACGCTGAACATCAACTCGACTTCCTTCGGGCAAACAAACCAGATACAGGTTGCTTCCCGGAACATTCAGCTTCGCGCTTACATTCAGTTTTAAGACAGTGATTTCCGTTCGTTCGACCTACCTTCTCCTGCCGGTGGCTGCCATTGCAGTCACCGGCTTTCTTTTGGCCGAGCAGCCTGCCGCTGAGCGCCCAAAGCCGCTCCTCTCGGACTACTTCGCAGCGAACATCTCCTCTCCGCCTCCGACCGTTCGTGCCGATCCGTTCTACACGAAGTACACAGATGCAACCGGAATCCCGGTTCTCAGTTCGGAAAAAGTACCCGATCTGGCGCTCATCGTGGCGCGCGACATTGTAGATCATATGCTTGCCAAGCGATCCGATCTCCGCGAGGCAATGATTGCGCATTTCTTTAAAGTCGAGGTCATGGCCGAATCGGAAGGCACTATGGATCTGCCCGAACATCGCGACTGGAAAAAGCCGGCCATCACAGACCGGCGCCTGACCGAAGGCGAGCGCAAGAATTATGACCGTATCGCCAAGATGACCGATGCGCAGTATTGGAACAGCCGGGCTCGCGGGATGGGCGGTAACCCTACTTCTTGCGCCGAAGAAAACCTGCTCGGATATCCGGGTACCCGTTATTACGGCGAGAATATCTTCGTTCATGAGTTCTCGCACGGCATCCACAACATTGGGATCAAGAACGCCGATCCAAAGCTGTATGCGGACATCCAGCAGGCTTACGAAGATGCCATGGGCCTCGGACTTTGGAAGAACAGCTACGGTGCGAACACGGTGGCAGAGTATTGGGCCGAGGGAACGCAGTTCTGGTTCTACTCGAACTTCTCTTATACGGACGGAAGCAAGCGAATCATGACGCCTCGCGATCTTCTCGAGTACGATCCGACGCTCTACCATCTGTTAGCCAAGGTCTATCCGGATCATCACATCCCGATGGACGTCTATTACGGCAAAGAAATCCCGCAACACCATTCGACACCGCCTCCGGGTCCGGAAGCGTCTAAGCCGAATGGCGGAAACTGAGCGCTCTCATTTGTCTGCGCCTAACGGAAGGCGAACTCTGGGACTCGGCGGCCTGGAAATCTCCGCTCTTGGCCTGGGCTGTTTCGGTCTCTCCAATGCTTACGGGAGAGCCGATGATTCGGAATCGATCAGAACAATTCAGCGGGCGCTTGACCTCGGTTGTAATTTGCTCGATACGGCAGACGAGTATGGCGCCGGCCAGAATGAGCTGCTGGTCGGCCGTGCCCTTGCAGGACGCCGCAAAGAGGCGGTTATCGGAACCAAGTTCGGCTTCGTGTGGGACAAGGACGGTAAGCCGGTAGACCTGAACGGACATCCCGATCATGTGCGGCGCGCCTGCGAGGACAGCTTACGGCGGCTCCGGACGGACGTGATCGACCTGTACTACCTCCATCGCGTCGACCCGAAAATCCCCATTGAAGAAACCGTGGGTGCCATGGCGCAACTAGTCGGCGAGGGCAAGGTCCGCTATTTGGGCTTGTCCGAAGCAACACCGGAGCAGGTGTGGCGAGCGTTCGCAGTCCATCCCATTGCTGCGCTTCAGTCCGAGTATTCGTTATGGACGCGGGAACCGGAAGGGGCCATCTTCCCGCTGTGCCACGAGCTGGGGATCGCCTTCGTCGCTTTCAGCCCGCTCGGCCGCGGGTTCTTTTCTGGCAAGCTTTCTTCCGGTGCCATCGAGGGTGGAGACTTCCGCAGTCAGCTTCCGCGATTCCTGCCCACAAATTTTGAAGCGAACTCACGCCGCTTATCCAGCCTGCAAATGACTGCAGACCAGAAGGCGTGTTCCCCCGCGCAACTTGCCTTGGCATGGGTTCTGGCACAAGGACAGAGTACGATCGCGATTCCCGGAACCAAGTCGGTCTCGCATCTGGAAGAGAATCTCGGAGCTTTACAGATCCGGCTCTCGGAAGAGGAGAAACTTGCCATGGACGAGGCCTTCCGGCCGGGCACATTCACGGGTGAGCGCTACGCAAACGAGTCTCTCTTCCGCCCTGAGCCGCCAGCCTGAACGATCCGGGCGCTCTGGCCTACGAATGTTCTTCGAGCGAAAGCACATAATATTGTGCTGGTGTCGTGCCGACATTGCGCCAGCCATTTAACTCGTTGTAAGCGGAGAAAATCACCGAACCCGGCCCAAGCCGAACCACCTTTCCGTTCAGGTTAGCTTCGAGCGTCCCTTCGCGGATCACGATCACTTCTTCGTGGGGCTGACGTTCCGGTGCGTGAGGCGCTTCGCCCGGCGCTAGTTCGCTGATGTGCATCGTCAGGCGTTGTCCTCGGGTCGTAACTCCGTGAAACACCGGGCGCGACTTCATCTTGCCATTGGCACTCGTGCGCTCCGGCAAGCTCGCAAAGTCGTACCCGGCCGAGTGCATCTCTGGTTCACGGCTTCGAGCCGCCGCTGAGTCCTGAGCCTCGATGGACAAGGCCGGAAGCAAGGCCGCCAACTGTCTTCGGGAAATTCGCACAATCGTTCTCCTCTCCCTAGATGTTCTCTGACTCTCACCTCATCGCCAAGCGAGGCTTACCATAAATTCAGCTACTTATGCCTGTTTCGGCTTCTGAAACGCCTCAAGTCTACGACTACCGCCGCTCTTACGATTGGAATTACACCAACTCTCCGGCGAGTCCTTGGGCGGGCGAGGTACCGCCGGTCCCGGGAAGCTGGGATTTTTGCGGGATTCCGGTCAATTCGCCGCTTGGAATGCCGGCCGGCCCGCTCCTCAACAGCGCCTGGATCCTTCACTACGCAAGGCTCGGGTTCGATGTTCTTACTTATAAAACCGTGCGGTCCATCAGCCGCCCTTGCTACGAGCTCCCGAATCTCCTGCCCATTTCCGCCGGCCAGCTAACGGGCAGGAATGACCTTGTTCTCGCCGCGGATTCGCCCGAACGCACCAAGTCCTGGGCAATCTCGTTCGGCATGCCTTCGAAAGAGCCTTCCGTCTGGAGAGCCGACGTTGAGAAGGCCAGAAAGGGCCTCTCGCCCGGCCAGGTGCTTGTCGTCTCGGTGGTCGCCAGCCCGCAAGAAGATTCGACTCTCGATTCGATTGCGCAGGATTTTGCCCAATGCGCCTACTGGGCAAAGGAAGCAGGCGCGCAGGTCGTCGAGGCGAATCTCTCGTGTCCGAATGTCTGCACAAGCGAAGGCCAGCTCTACACATCGCCGGAAGCTTCGCGGCTCGTTTCTCAAGCCATCCGCCAAGCCGTCCGAAACACCCCGATCGTGCTCAAGATCGGGCTATTTGGAGAAGAAGTCGAAGCGGACGCCTTCCTTGGCGCTGTTTCCGGTCAGATTGACGCTCTAAGCACCACAAACAGTATCTCGGCCGCTGTAACGGACGGCAATGCTTCACTGTTCGGCGGGTTGACGAGAGGAATCGGAGGCATGTGTATCCGTGACCGTTGCCAGGACGAAGTGAGGGTCCTGAAAACCCTGATCACAAGGCGTCAGCTTCCCATCCGCTTGATCGGAGTTGGAGGCGTTTTCTCGGCAGTCGATTTGCAATCCCGGCTGGAAGCGGGAGCACACCACGTACAGCTTGCAACCGCTGCCATGCTCGATCCCCTGGCTGGCATACAGATCAGAAACCAGCTTCTTGGCACTCCGGCGAGCACCAGGGCGGTTAAAACTTCCGAACTAGCGAAAAATCTTCAACCCGCCTCGAAGTAAGCCCGGGTAAGATACCGGCCTCCAGGCGCTAGAATCCGGAAAATAGCGGTTTTAGAGTGGCCTTACTCACTTAGAAGACCGGTATTGCACTTGGCAACTGAGTTGCTTATTAGACTTGCGAGGAGAGAATTAACGAATGCTCTGGTACACCTGGGTGTTTCTACTTGTCGCATTACTTGCCGGCCTTTTAGGCTTCTGGGGAGTTGCTTCCACCGCAGCCGTCGTAGCGAAGATTTGTTTCGCTGTCTTTCTGATCTTGTTCCTGGTTAGCTTACTAACCGGACGGCGCAGCGCATTGTAGCTTCACTTAGTAAATAACAGTCTGATAGTTTGTTTGTTTCTGGCCCTGACGGCAGCTTAACTACTGCCGTCAGGGTTCTCTTGTTATTCAGGCGTCAGTATGGCCTGTATGGGTCCCGGTAGCCATAGCTTGGCGATCCGTAGCCCCGATAGCTGTTGTAGCTGTCGCGGTAATTCCGGCGTTCCCACTTTTCCCTCTCGCGAAGTTCTTTCTCGCGCCACTTCCTTGCTTCGCGTTCTTCCCGGATTCGGTGACGATCATAGTCGCGATCGTCCCGGTAGTCACGATTTCCGCCTCGATCGTAGTTGTAGTAATAACTGCCCCGATCGTATCGCTCTTGTGCATTCCCTAGCGACGGATGAATGAACAGCAACCCTGCGGTCAACATCAGTCCTAGAGCCCCAAACTTCCTTGACATTGGAACCTCCTCAGTTCGAAGGAGTGTGCTTAGCTCCCTGCTCCTTCGACGCCGCTCCCCCGCAACAAGACGTCGAAAAACACGAGGTGAAGCTATTAATCTCAGTTAATCGAGTGGGAGGCGTCTCTGCCCGCGCGCTTTTGCTCTCGCCAGATAAAATAGCCGAAGCATGGCGAATACCCCTTGGGGCGAACTCTCCGTTAATGACGCACATATCCACTTCTTCTCGCATAGCTTCTACACCGGGCTGAGCCAGGCGAAAAAGCTTGATTCTGCCCATGCGCTTGCGCCGGTGCTCGGCTGGGACATTCCGGGCCCGGATCCGGTGGCCCTGGCTAGACAATGGCTAACCGAACTGGACCGCTTTGATGTGCGGCGGGCCTGCCTGATAGCAAGCAGCCATGGCGATGAGGCAAGCGTGGCCGCAGCGGTTGAGGCATACCCGAATCGATTCTTCGGATTCTTCATGCTCGATCCGACCAAGCCCGACGCAATGGACCGTATGCGGGCAGCCATGACCAATCGCTATCTCGATTGCGTGTGTCTGTTTCCCGCCATGCACACCTACTCAATCACAGACGCGAGGCTCGTCCCCATTCTCGAGATGGCGTCGGATTCCGGGTTGACCGTTTTCGTGCATTGCGGTGCGCTGAGCGTGGGCGTTCGCAAGAAACTCGCGTTGCCGGCGCAATTCGATCTTCGGTATTCCAATCCTCTCGATCTCCATCCGGTTGCTCTTCACTTTCCGCAAATCCGTTTTATCGTGCCCCACTTCGGAGCGGGAATGTTTCGCGAAGCGCTGATGTTAGCCGACCTCTGCGAAAACGTATTTCTCGATACGTCGAGTTCGAACCGCTGGGGTTTGTATGAAGATTTGAACCTGCGAGATATTTATCAGCGCGCCATAAGCGTGGTGGGCACCGAGCGCATTTTGTTTGGAACGGACTCCAGCTTCTTTCCCCGCGGCTGGCATTCCGCCATCTTCGATGCCCAGGTGACAGCGCTTTACGAGATCGGACTGAATCAGAATCAAGCCGAGCAAATCCTGAGAACAAATCTTGAGCGTTTGTTCGGCGATGAGGAAGACTCCGAATCACAGGCGGTCGTCGCTTAAAGGCTTCTCAGACGTAACCTTTTGCGTCTAGACACGCCTCTTAACAAATCCCTGCTCGTCCAATTAGAAACACATGCGTTTTAAGCTCTTACATTCGCTCACCAGGCGCTCGGCCCTGGCTGTCTTCAGCCTGCTGCCCATAACGATGCCCCTTCTCGCCCAGGGAACATTGGCGGACTACGAAAGGGGGCAAGGCTTGCAAGCGAAAGCTCGCAGCCTTGTCGTCAACACGCCCGGGTCCATCACGTGGATCGGAGAGGCGGACCATCTCTGGTACCCGCGTGCAGTGAAAGGCGGAACCGAGTTCGTGCTTGTCGATGCCGGCACGGGAACGAAGAAACTTGCTTTCGACCACGACAAACTTGCGGCTGCGATTTCAACCGCTACCGGCAAGAGCTACACCGGGCTGAAGCTGCCCTTTGCGCCCGACCCGAACGCCCGTGCGGCGGCACGGCGCCCGGTCGATGGATCCATTCCAACGAGTTCTCCCTTAACCTTCGTGGAGGGCGAGAAGGCCATCCGCTTCGGCACCGGCGGGTCCATGTACAAATGCACACTGAGCGACTACACATGCAGCAAGGAAGGCAGCATCCCACCTGTGGTAGCCGGCTTTCGAGACGTAGGTCCCGATGCGACGGATCCGGACTCTCTCGTCTACCCGCAGGAGGTTGGTGGAGATCCGGCCGATGGTCTCGAATACCAGCCTCCTTCGCCGCAAAACGGAGACGAGGGCCGCTACGGGCAGGCGCCCCGTTCCTGTGCCGGGCAACCCAGGCGCTCGTCGCAGAGCCGCCTGAATCGCGCGGCGGAGTTGGGCGTTGGGTCGCAATTTCCCGGTCAGCTCGCCCCTGAGCCTCCGGAGGTTTGTGCCTCGTTCGACGGCAAGTGGGAAGCATTCATTCAGAACTACAACGTCTTCATCAAGCCGGTTGGGAATCATCCCGGTACGCCTCTCAGCTTCGATGGATCCGAAGGGAACTATTACACGTTGCGGAGCATCGCATGGTCTCCCGACTCCAATAAACTCGCCGCTTATCATACCCGGCCCGGCTACGACCGTGAGGTGATGTATATCGAATCATCACCGGCGGACCAGATTCAGCCGAAGCACATGTCGATTCATTACCGAAAGCCCGGCGATGCTCTCGATATCGCGTACCCTGCTCTGTTCGACCTTGCGACAAAAAAAGAGATCGCCATCGATCATGCGCTGTTTCCAAATCCGTATTCTCTGAGCCCGCCGGTCTGGTGGAAAGACAATCGCGGCTTTACGTTTGAGTACAATCAGCGCGGGCACCAGGCTTATACCGTGATCGAGGTGGATGCGCAAACGGGCAGCACGCGTCCGCTGATTGCGGAAACGACGAACACGTTCTTCTACTACAACAATCTTGGACCTGGACTTTCAGCCGGCCGCAAATACAGGCATGACGTAAACGATGGCAAGGAGATCATCTGGGCCTCCGAGCGCGACGGATGGGAACACCTCTACCTGTACGACGGGATGACCGGAAAGGTGAAGAATCAAATTACAAAAGGCAACTGGATTGTCCGGAACGTCGATTTCGTAGACGATAACAAGCGCCAGATCTGGTTCGAAGCTGGCGGTGTAAATCCGGATCAGGACCCCTATTTCACGCAGGCTTACCGGATCAACTTCGACGGCACAGGTCTCACGCCGCTGACCGATGCCAACGGTACACACACGGTAACGTTCTCGCGCGATCACAAATATTACGTGGACACATGGCAGCGGGTCGATTTACCGCCTGTTGCTCAGTTGCGGCGCAGTGAAGACCAGAAGGTCATTGCCGAGCTGGACAAAGGCGATGATTCCGCTCTGCGTGCTGCCGGCTTTAAATATCCTGAGGTCTTCGTCGCGAAAGGCCGCGATGGAAAGACCGACATCTGGGGCGTCATCATCCGTCCGCTGAACTTCGATCCCGCAAAGAAGTATCCGGTCATCGAGAATATCTATGCCGGGCCGCAAGGCTCGTTCGTGCCGAAGACCTATAGCGCGGTGTCGGCCGACCAGGCGCTCGCAGAACTTGGATTCATCGTGGTTCATATCGACGGAATGGGCACCAGCAACCGTTCGAAGGCTTTCCACGATGTGGCGTTCAAGAACATTGGGGACGCCGGCTTCCCGGATCGAATTCTCTGGCACAAGGCCGTTGCGGCTAAGTATCCGTCCTATGACATCTCGCGGGTCGGAATCTTCGGCACGTCAGCCGGTGGACAAAACTCGCTCGGCGGCGTCCTGTTTCACCCCGAGTTTTACAAAGTCGTTGTGACGAACAGCGGTTGCCACGACAATCGCATGGACAAGCTCTGGTGGAACGAGCAGTGGATGAGCTGGCCGCTTGGCCCGCAGTACTCTGCCTCCTCTAACGTTGACAACGCTTATCGTCTGCAGGGCAAGGCGCTCATCATCATCGGAGAAATGGACAGCAACGTCGATCCCGCATCGTCAATGCAGGTCGTTAACGCGCTGGTGAAAGCTCACAAGCATTTCGACATGCTATACATCCCTGGCCAGAACCATGGAGTTGCCATCCTCAACGCGGAACACTATCGGGACGATTACTTCGTCCATAACCTGCTCGGAGTGGAGCCGCCGGACTGGAATAAGGTGTCGCTGCCCAAACCGGAAGCGGAAGCTTCCACGGCAGGCAATTAAGAACCGGTGTATCCGCGGCGAGTCAATCCCCTCGCCGCCAATATACTGCTCGTGAGTCAATTTTCCTGATTTCTTCCCGGATGCCGTGTGCTGCCCGGAATTCATTAATAGCTCGTCTGCAATCGGGAAGATTCTGGTAGTCGTCGAAGATCGCATACCCGCCGGAGGACAGCCGCTTGTAAAGGTTATTCAGGACGTCCATTGTTGAGCTATACAGATCAGCGTCGACGCGCAGGATAGCCAGCCGTTCTATTGGCGCGTGGGGCAGAGTGTCTCCGAAGAACCCTTTAAGAAACCGGACCTGACCGTCCAGCAACCCGTAGCGCTCGAAGTTCTGCCGAACTTCCTCAAGCGATACCGCCATGTCTCCTTCGCTCCATTGATCGTATTCTTGTCCTTCGTCAGGTTGGGGGAGACCTGCAAAAGAATCGGCCGCCCAGACAATCCTGTCCCTGGCTCCGTAAGCGCGCAACGCACCGCGCATGAAGATAGCCATTCCTCCTCGCCAGACACCTGCTTCGAGTAAGTCCCCCGGCACACCATTCTGCAGTACGTCCACAATGCACTCTTGTACGTGTTCAAGCTGCCGGAGTCCGAGCATGGTCTCAGCAGATTCCGCACGCTTACACGCTTCGTGACCGGACTCCAGGTAATCTTCCTCCGTCGTTTTGACGAGCCGGACTGCTTCTAGCTTGAGATGTGCTGCGAATCGATTCAAGCCGTGGATAACTCGCGATTTGGGACCAGCAGGGACAATCGTGTGCCGCTCCAGATCGTTGGCTATCAAAGCGCGAGTAAGGATTCGCTTTAGGAGATCAAGATACAATTCTTCGGGAGTGCTTGCCGAGCTCTGGGGCTTAATTACTGTCCTCATTCCGCGCTTGTTGTCCTTGAAATACTAATGATTAATCAAAGGTGGTTCCACTGCAACCCGAAATGAGACTAGCTGATCGTATGAGCCGGATCGGGGTCGAATCGGCCTTCGATGTTCTGGTCCGGGCAAAGGCCCTCGAGGCCAAAGGCAAGAGCGTTATACACCTGGAGATTGGCGAACCCGATTTCCCGACACCGCCTCATATCGTCGAAGCGGGAAAGAGAGCCCTCGACGAAGGTTGGACTCATTACGGTCCGACACAGGGGTTGCCGGACCTACGGGAAGCGATAGCGGAAGAGATTTCCCGGACGCGCCAAATCGCGGTTGGTCCGCAGCACGTTTGCATCACCCCCGGAGGCAAGCCGATCATGTTTTTTGCCATGCTCGCTTTGCTTGAACCAGGCGACGAGGTGATCTACCCTGACCCGGGATTTCCAATTTACCGATCAGTGGCGAATTATCTCGGGGCCAAGCTGGTACCGATTCCGTTGCTTGAAAAGCGCGGATTTTCGTTCGATCTCGATATCCTCCGTGATCGAATCACCGATCGCACTCGCATGCTGATCTTGAATTCGCCTCAGAACCCCACGGGCGGGCAAATTCCGGAAGAAGACCTGCGCGAGATAGCGCGTTTGGTCGAGAACCGCGACCTCATCGTGCTTTCAGACGAGATTTACAGGCGTATCTACTACACTGATTCGGCGCCTCCGTCGATTGCCAGCTTACCCGGGATGCTCGAAAAGACAATCATTCTGGATGGATTCTCGAAGACCTACGCCATGACGGGATGGCGCATTGGCTATGGAGTGATGCCCGAATGGATCGCCGACGCTGTCAACAAGCTGATGGTCAACTCCAATTCGTGCACAGCGAGCTTCACTCAGAAGGCGGCTCTGGCTGCGGTATGCGGCCCACAGGATGCGGTGGACGGGATGGTCGCGGAGTTTCGCCGTCGCCGGGACATCTTCTGTGCCGAACTCGATCGGATTCCGGGGTTCCGGTGCCCGCTGCCGGGCGGCGCTTTCTATGCATTTCCGAATGTGGAGGGTACCGGCATTCCTTCTAGCCAACTGGCGAACATGCTGCTGGAGGAAGCCGGGGTGGCGGGTCTCGACGGGGGATCGTTTGGCGAGTACGGGAAGAACTACATTCGTTTCAGCTATGCCAATTCTCTCGAAAATCTGCACGAAGCCGTGCGGAGGATCGCAGATCTTTCCAGCCGCTGGAGCTAGTAGTCCATTCGATCGGCTGCCGGCGTTCGAGCCGAAGTCCTTTTGGAGCACCAGGGCGATCGTTCCTCGGAGGCGGGCCATCCCGCCTTCGTCGGCAGGTATCACATGCGGGGGAACTCCACCGGGCAGCATCTGAGCTTTGACCTCTGCTTCGATAATCGGACCGAAGCGCTTCCAGGCCCGGGTGAGTTCGCCCACGATGATGATTCGTTCCGGTGCAAGTCCGGCCACGATGATTCTCATTCCCCGGCCCAGATAGTGCGCCATTTTCTCGAGCGCCTGGGACGCACGCCGGTCGCCTTGTTCAGCCCGGCTAAGAATGTCAGCGAAGGTCCTCGCCGTTGACGGGCCGCCGTTCTCGTAATAGCGCAATGCCGCCTGATTCGATGCGAAGGCCTCCCAGCATCCTCTGCTTCCGCACCCGCATTCAGGACCGTTTGGATCAAGCTGAACGTGCCCGAACTCGCCTGCCATGCCGTTCGATCCGCGGACCAGTTGCCCGTTGCTCAATATGCCGGTTCCGATTCCCTCGGAGACCGTAATCGCTACCAGACTACGCGATGGGATATCGTGATCAAACCAGACGGATGCAAGAGCACATGCGTTTGCGGCGTTCTCCAACTCCACTTCTAACCCGGTCGCTTCTTCGATCCTCGAACTAATCTCAACATCTTTCCAGCCGAGATTAGGCGCGAAGATCAGCCGGTCCGAAGTGCTGTTGAATCGCCCGGGAACGCTGACCCCAATTCCTTCGATTTTCCGGCCCTTGCATGCGGATATCATGCGCTGAAGGCATTCGATCAGCGGGCCGAAAGTTAATTCGGGATCGCGGGTCGTCACGATCACTTCCTGCGCCGTGAACTTCCCATTGGCGTCGGCGAGCGCTACCGTGGTCTGGTTGGGACGGATGTCCACGCCGATGATGACCCTCTCGTCGTTAAGGCGGAGGAACGTTGGCCGGCGGCCCCGGGGCAAGCGTCCCATCTCCCGCTCGAGCACCCAGTTTTCCCCAATTAGCTGTTCAACAATCAGCGAAATTGTGCTCGGCTGCATTCCGGAAACGCGAGCCAGGTCGGCGCGGGAGACGGGCTGCCGCATCCGGATTAGATTCAGGACAATCCGGCGATTAATATCTCGAACGACTTCGCTCGACGCAGCTTGCGGTCCTTTTTTGCGAGGCTTCGCCACCCGTTACCCGGTTGCCTCGACTGAAAGCCAGATCGTTCTCAACGACCGGGAACACGTTCCGATTTCAAGATTCGCTTTCACGGGACGCGCACGAGTGTATCAGGTTCAAGTTTGAGTTTCAAATACACAATCTTTGGTCATTTCGGGCAGTCCTCATTACCCTGCGACTTGACAAACCAGCTCAGGGCCCTATAATTTCTTCGACTGTAGAAAGAATATTTGTTCCTCCCGGAACATCGCCTGCCTCGAAGCAGAAAGGGTATGAATTCTATGCCGAGTTCCTCGTCCGCAGTAGTCGCTGCCTTAGCGCTGGTTTTGTCGGCGTCCCACCTCCTGGGACAGGCGGAAAGCGGAACCGTCGTCGGGACGGTAACCGATCAGGCGGGTGCCGTCGTACCAGGGGCCACAATCACCCTGACGCATGAGGCGACCCAGTTCTCGCGCTCTGTCACAACAAACTCCAACGGGCAATACTTCGCCAACGCCTTTCCTACTGGCAGTGTGACCGCCATCGTCGAGCAACCCGGCTTCGAGCGGCTGGTTCGGCGCGGTGTTCAGTTGACAACCGCTGATACTGTGACGCTCGACTTGCGGCTGACTGTGGGCAGCGTTCACGAGACAGTGGAAGTAACCGGCCAGGCTCCCGTTCTCCAGTCCCAGACAGCCGCAGTCTCAACGCTTGTCACAAACAAGGAGATTCTCGAAACACCGCTCAATGGCCGCTCCTTTACACAGCTTCTGCCTTTGACTACGGGCGCGTCCCCGTCGAGTCCCGTCATGACCGCAGCCGTCGGGGCATACTCCGGACAACGCACCAACGTCAATGTCAGCGTGAACGGGTCTGTTTCAAACAACAACAGCTACCTGATCGACGGCATTGTCGATCGCGATATGTGGGTCAACTATCTCGTGATCGTGCCCACGGTTGACTCCATCCAGGAAGTGCGCGTGCTGGCCAGCAATTACTCTGCGGAATACGGCGCCGCGGCAGGAGCGGTGACGGTCGTCCAGACAAAGAGCGGAACCAACGAGTATCACGGCGATTTATACGAGTTCTTGCGTAACGACAAAATGGACGCCAATACGTTCTTCAACAACGCTGGAGGAGTTGCCAGGCCGGCATTCCGCCGCAATGAGTTTGGTGGAATCATCGGTGGTCCCGTCCGGCACGACAAGACGTTCATCTTCGGCGATTACCAGGGCACGCGCATCGTTCAGCCCACAACAGTCGTCTCGACGCTACCCACTGCAGATCAGGCACGTGCCATCGAAACCGGCAACTTCAGCACGCTTTCTACTCCCATTTACAATCCGTACGCAGTTAGCACGGTCAACGGGCAGCAAACACGCGCGCCTTTTGCCGGAAACCGCATCCCGACACAATACCTGGACCCGATTGCAGTGAAGTTGCAGACGCTGGTTCCTTTGCCCAACGCTCCCGGAACAACGCGCAATTTCACGTTCAACCCGGCCAATCGTGAGAATGACAACCAATTCGACATTCGCGTCGACCAGAACCTGAGCGGTTCTGACCGCCTTTTCTTCAAGTACAGCCGGCTCAATACGTACGGCCTCAATGCCGGAACGCTCCCGAGTGCGCCGAACCCGATCATACCGGTGGGACCGTACCTCAGCGGCGGTCTCGTCACCAATCTCGGAAACTGGTCAGCCACTGCAAATTATGTAAAGGTCATCGGAGCGACGACGGTCAACGAGGTGCGAATTGGGGTAGTGCGGCCCCGCTACGACGACACGCTGACGAATGGATGGGATCAACCTCTGGCTGCGCAGTTGGGCATTCCTGGAATCAATATCAGCGATCGCACGACAGGCCTTCCGACCTATACGTTGACCGGTTTCAACACGATTGGAAACGCCGGGCAATTTCCAGACTCGAACCACACCACTTCCTACCAGTACGAAGACGTGCTCTCGCTCGTAAAGGGCTCTCATAGCCTGAAGTTTGGCGGCCGCTTCATCCGGCACGACTTCAACGGGTACACCGTACAAGCGGCGCGCGGGCAGTACAGCTTTAATGGACAATTCACGCGCCAGATTGGAAGCACTACGGGCGGAAGCGTACTCGCCGATTTCGCACTTGGAGCCGCAAACGGTATTACCCGCAGCGTGCAAACAGGAGTTTTTGGTGCTCGCATGTGGGAGACCGGATTCTTCGTTGACGACACTTGGAGAGCGACAAATCGTCTCACCCTGACATTTGGTCTAAGACACGAAATGCAGTCGCCGCCATACGAAGTAAATAACCGTTGGGCCAACTTCAATCTTTCGACCGGAATATTCGACGTCGCGGGTGTGAACGGTGCCAGCCGGTCACTGGTCCGGCTCGATACAAACAACTTCGCCCCGCGCCTGGGCATAGCCTACGTTCTCACCAAAGACAACAAAACTGTCTTACGAACCGGAGGGGGCATTTTCTATGTCGAGAGCTGGAACATGGGCAAGGAACTGCACCAAAATCCTCCGATGACGCTGGGTCAGACGATCACGACTGATCAAAATGGTCCGCCGCCTCTGACGATCGCAGCCGGCTTGCCTTTGCCGACAAATCCCTCGTTGACCAACCCAAGTACGCTCAACACCGGATACGTTCTGGCGTACGACCCTGGAATGAGACTGGCTAAATCGATGCAGTGGAGCTTCGGCATCCAGCGGGAACTGATGTCCAGCCTGCTCTTGGACGTCAGCTACGTCGGTACAAGGACTCTGGACATGATCAATGCTCTGAATGCGAATCAACCGCTGCCCGGGCCGGGAGGTTTTGATCCACGCAGACCGTTCTATCCCCGAAATCCGCTCTTAGGAGACGTAGACTACCGCAGCAACTGGGGCGCCGCGAAATACCACTCGCTGCAAGTAACGTTGCGGAGGCAATACTCGAAAAACTTCACGGGTGGCCTGGCTTATACCTGGTCGCACAATCTGACGAATACACGAGGTCCGGCATTTACCAGCCGTCCACAAAACTCCTACTGTTCAGCCTGCGAATGGGGCAACGCACCGGAGGATCGCCGGCATATGCTCGTGATCAATCACGTTTATCAACTGCCGTTCGGGGCTGGCCAGAAGTACTTGAGCACCGGCTTTCTGGGCGGTGTTTTCGGCGGCTGGCGCCTTTCAGGCGTCTGGAGCATCTACAGCGGCCAACCATTCTCGCCGAGTCTTGCCACTGCTACTTCCAACACGACGACGACCTCTGGAAATGTAACGGCGACAGAACGCCCCAACGTATTGTCAAATCCAAACTTGCCCAACGATCAGAGGACGATCGATCGCTGGTTCAATGTTCAGGCGTTCGGCATCCCGGCCCAGTACACATTCGGGAATGCCGGCACGTATACACTGCAAGGGCCCGGGTTCTTCAACGTCGATCTTGGGCTTCATCGCGACTTCCGAATTCGCGAGAGCTGGCGACTAACCTATCGCTGGGAAACCTTCAACTCCTTTAACAACACGCGTTTCAATAATCCAAACGCCACGATCGGCACCGCCACCGCCGGGGTCATCACCAGCACGCTTCCGGCACGCGTGATGCAGATGGCAATGAAACTAACGTTTTAACTCGAGTCAATCGCAAGGAAGGGTCCATGATGTTTCGTGCCGCTCGATGGTTATTGCTGCTCTCGATCGCTACTGTCCCGCTGACCCCGATGACGGTAGAAGAGCGCCGCGAGTATCTGAAGAAACTGCAAGCGATCTTGCCCGATGTGAAAGCCTTTGATGACTGGCTCGCCAAGACCGGAGAACTTCCGCCGGACTTCGACGCGCTGCCTAGGAACAACCGGCTGCCGGAACCGCTTCAATTTCTAAACGGAAAGCCGGTGCGCACGAATGACGAATGGCAGGCGCGACGAGCGGAGATCCGTGAACAATTTCAGAAGTACATACTCGGAACGTTTCCTCCCCGTCCTAAGATTCTCCGGGCCGTTGTCGTCAGCGATGAGAACACCGGAGGCGCCCGCATTCGAAACGTGAGGCTCGAGTTTGAGAAAGGCAAGTTACGAGTCGAACTGGTGATTCCGCCAGGAAAGGGCCCCTTCCCTGTTCTCCTCGGGCCGGGAGTGCGCAATATGGCCGGTATGGCTCTCGGGCGCGGGTATATGTGTGTTCAATATGCCGGCAGCGATTTCCAGGACGACTCGGTCGCGCTTGCAGCCGCTCTTTATCCCAGCAACGATCTCGCGGATATCCCGGTGCGCGCCTGGGCCGGATCAATTGCAGTTGACTACCTGGAGACCGTACCTGAAGTTGATACGCAACGCATTGCAATCACGGGGCATTCTCGGGATGGCAAACAGGCTCTCATCGCCGCAGCGTTTGACGACCGCATCAGCGCAGTTATCCCGTCGAGTTCGGGCGCAGGCGGCACCTACCCGTATCGGTATGGCGGCGAGAAAGGCGAAACACAGGGCGTCGAAGATCTGACGGGGCGTTTTTTCACCTGGTACCATCCGCGCCTGCGTTTCTTCTCTGGGCGGGAGGATCGCTTGCCGGTTGACGGCAACTTGCTGCTGGCGCTTGTTGCTCCCCGTCCGCTTCTTGTCTCGTATGCGCTGAACGATACGGTCGAAGGTTCATGGGCAGACGAGCAGGCGTACTACTCAGCCATGAAAGCCTATAAGTTCCTCCATCACCCGGAGCGAATCGGAATCAAGACGCGGCCGGGTGGTCACGCCATTGGTGCAGTGGATCATCAGGAATATTTCGATTGGCTCGACATTCAGTTCGGACGTTCGGACAAAACGTGGTCTTCGAATCTCATTTACGACCATGACTTTGATCGTTGGAAGACCCGCGGTGGCGAGTCGGTGGATCTCAAGAGATATCCCGAGCACAAGGCTGGAGATCTCCTGAAAGCATCTGGCGGTGGCACGATCAAATCTCCAGAAGATTGGGAAATGAAGTCCGCGGAGATACGGAAGTCGGTGCAATGGGCGCTCGGCGATCAGCCGCCAGTCGTGCCGCCGCCCGTTCCTTCCGGACCTTTTGCCAACCGTCCGCTGCCGCCTGCGCCCCCGGACGAAATGCTGGCCCAGGTGCTCAAATCGGGCGCTGCCTGGGGCTGGAGAAAACCGGAGAGCGATCTCGCCGCCGTGCAGACCGGCATCCGCTTTGGCGGAGGCATTATCGGCGACCTGTTCTATCCGGCTTCGGCTCCCGCCGATGCCAAGCTTCCCACCGTGATCTACCTGCATAGCGAAGGGTACGCGAGCGGATACCTGTGGTCGACCCGGCGTGCCGATCTCAATCCGATCCTCGCGCTGGTGAAAGCTGGATACGCCGTCTTTGCCTTCGACCAGATCGGGTTCGGCAAGCGTGTACTCGACGCGAAACACTTCTCCGATCGCTATCCGCATTGGTCGGAGTTCGGCCAAATGACGGTAGACACTCGCGCCGCAATCGATGCGGCACAGGCGAATAAGCGTGTTGATCCCGAACGGATCTATCTCTTCGGGTACTCGATGGGCGCGACTCTCGGCCTGTATACGGCCGCTCTCGATTCCCGCGTCAAGGGCGTTATCTCGGTTTGCGGGTTCACGCCCATGCGAACCGATACGGCAGACAGAGGCGCCGGCGGCATCGCACGCTACAGTCACGACCACGACTTCATCCCGCGGCTTGGTTTCTTTATCGGCCAGGAGCGAAGAATACCGTATGACTTCGAGGACCTTATCGGATTGATTGCGCCCCGTCCCCTTTTAGTGGTCCAGCCGCAGTTGGACCGCGATGCCAATCCGGGCGACGTTCGAACGGCAGTCGGCGAGGCGCGCGGGGTTTATGCTCTTTATGGAGCCCCTAAAAAGCTCGAGCTCAATGAGCCTTGGGACTATAATCGCCTCCCTGAATCGACCCTGAACTGGATTGTCGGTAGTTGGATGGCCGAGAACCTGCGATAGCCCTCAGCTCATATCGGAGAAAATTGAAGGAGAAACGCTCACTACAATGCCGAGAACAAATGATTTCAGGCGACGTGCGTTCCTGAAAGCGACAAGTTCAGCCGGATTAGTTTCCGCTTTGCCGTTTTCCGCGTTCGGCTCACCCTACGAAGGAAAGATTGACTACCAAGTGGCCGAGGCCGGTGGACAGGAATCCGCCAAGCCGAAGGACCACATTAAATTCGCGGTCATTGGTACCGACCACAATCACATTCTCGGCATTACGGCAGCGATACAGCGCGGCGGCGGTGAACTGGTGTCGGTTCATTCAACAGATCCGGGAGGACTGGCGGAATTCACCAAGCGATTTGGAGGCGTGAAAGTCGCAAAAAGTGAAGACGAGATCCTGAATGACCCTTCCATTCAGCTTGTTGCGAGCGCTGCCATTCCAGACCAGCGCGCCGCCGTTGGTATCCGCGTCATGCGGCATGGCAAGGACTTCCTCAGCGATAAACCCGCCATGACCACCCTGGAGCAGTTGGCGGAAGTGCGCAGGACAATCAAAGAGACAAACCGGATTTTCGGGATCATGTACTCCGAGCGGCTTGAGGTGAAGGCCGCGGTGAAGGCTGGCGAGCTTGTGAAATCCGGAGCAATCGGTCGCGTTGTCCAGACCGTAAATCTTGCCCCTCACCAGATCAATCAACCGCACAGCCGGCCCCGGCCCGAGTGGTTCTGGGATCCCCAGCGTTATGGCGGCATCCTCTGCGACATCGGCTCCCATCAGGCCGATCAGTTCGTCTACTACACGGGATCGACAACGGCGGACGTGACCGCTTCGCAGATCGCCAATGTGAACCATCCGGACAAACCGAAATTCCAGGATTTCGGTGACATGATGCTCCATGGAAACGGAGGCGCCGGTTATGTTCGCGTGGATTGGTTTACGCCTGCCGGATTAGGCGTCTGGGGCGATGGCCGCCTTTTTATCGTGGGCACGGAGGGCTACATCGAGCTCCGCAAATATACCGATGTCGCGCGGCAGAAGGCCGGTAACCACCTGTTCATCGTCGATCAGAAACAAGCCCGGTACATCGATTGCAACAACCTGGACTTACCTTTCGGCCAACAGTTCGTCAGTGACATTGTCAATCGTACCCACGTAGCGCAGGACCAGGAGCAGGCTCTGCTCGCGACCGAGCTCGTATTGAAAGCTCAGAAAAATGCCAGGATGTTGCACTTCACGACGTCCTGACAGAACACGGAACGCGCAAAACTTAAGAGAGGTGAAGAATGGCAGCGAAGAAACACGTATCGCGGCGCTCATTCGTGAAAGCGGGATTCGCCGGTGCGGCCGCCGCGGGCTTTCCGGCAATCGTCCCCGCAACGGTGTTCGGACAGAATGCTCCGAGCAACCGCATCAATATCGGAACCATCGGTACCGGCCGTATCTCCCGTGTGCATGATCTGCCCGGGACATGGAAATACGATTCGGCGCAGATTGTTGCCGTGTGCGATCTGGATTCGAAACGCGTCGAACTCGGAAAGCAGTACGTCAACGACTACTACACAGAAGAAGACGGGTAAGCCGTTCACCGGAGTGAAAGGTTACGGAAGCCATCACGAACTTCTGGCTAGTAAAGACATAGACGCGGTTATCATTTCGACGCCCGATCACCAGCACGCTCTGGTTGCCGTGGATGCGGTGCGCGCGGGAAAAGATGTCTACCTGCAAAAGCCCGCCTCGCTGACAATTGCGGATGGGCGCTACCTGAGCAATGCTGTTCAGGGGACCGACCGCATTCTTCAGATCGGCTCGCAACAGCGTTCATGGAAGCAATTTCACCGGGCCTGCGAGTTGGTCCGAAACGGCCGCATTGGCGATCTGAAGCATGTCGAGATCGGACTACCGGGCGACCCAGCGGGCCCGGACGCTCCCGAAATGCCCGTGCCGCCTAACTTGAACTACGACGCGTGGCTTGGATCGACGCCCGTTGTTTATTACACCGAGATGCGCGTGCATCCGCAAAACAGCTTCGACCGTCCGGGCTGGCTGCGTTGTGAGCAGTTCGGTGCCGGGATGATTACCGGCTGGGGCGCTCACCACGTCGATACCGCGCATTGGGGCATGAATACCGAGTACACAGGACCGGTCGAAATTTGGGGCACGGCAGAGTTCCCGACCCATGGACTGTGGAATGTGCACGGGAAATTCAAGACCGAGGCCAGATACGCGAACGGCGTTACTATGGCAATCTCCGGCGATTACCCGAACGGCATCAAGTTCTACGGAAGCAAGGGTTGGATCTTCGTTACGCGCGACGAAACCGTAACGGCAAGCGATCCGGGTGCGGCGCCGGGAGAGAAGCCGAAACCGCTCGTGGCGAGCGATCCGAAAATTCTCGATAGCGTGATTGGACCGAACGAAGTTCACCTTTATAAAAGCGACGACCAACACGGTAACTGGCTGGACTGCATTCGAACCAGAAAAGCGCCGATCGCTCCGGTCGAGATCGGGCATCGTGCCTGCTCCACCTGCCTGCTCCACCACATCGCGATGAAAACGAAGCGCAAGCTGTATTGGGATCCGGCAAAAGAGCGCTTCAAGAACGACGACGAAGCGAACTCCATGCTGAGCAGGCCCCAACGTCCGCCCTATACGTTTAGCGCGAGCGCCTAGCGATCCGCCCTCGCTTGGGGGCGTAATGAACCGGCCCCGTACGGATCTAACGACCGAGGTCTAGTGAATGCCATCGAACGATAACCCAAACAGGCGCGAAATTATCGGTGCTCTCGCCACAACGACGCTCGCGGCTGGCCTTCCCGCCGCCGGTTCTCCTCAGGAGTCCCGGTCCGGTGACATGATCTATCGGCAGTTTGGGAAAACAGGAATCAAAGTCTCCGCCATAGGGCTGGGCGGTTCTCACGTCGGCAATCCGAAAGACGAGAACGAAGGCATCCGCATCGTCCGGTCTGCCATTGATCGCGGGATCACGTTCATGGACAATTGCTGGGATTATCACGACGGCAAAAGTGAAGTCGTCATGGGCAAGGCACTCGCGCGATGGGTACCGGCAAAAGGTCTTCCTGATGACCAAGTTCGATGGCCGGACAAAAGCAGCAACGGCCAGTCAGATCGACGAGTCACTCCGCCGTTTGCAGACGGACCATATCGATCTGATTCAGTTCCACGAGAACATCCGGCTGGAGGATCCCGACCGCTTCTTTGCTCCGGATGGACCGCTCGAAGCGCTGCTGGAGGCGAAGAAGGCCGGCAAGATACGATTTATCGGCTTCACCGGCCACAAGGATCCGGTCGTACACCTCCGCATGCTCGACCTTGCGGCACAACACCAGTTCCATTTCGATTCCGCCCAGATGCCGATCAACGTGTTGGACGCGAACTTCCGAAGCTTCACGAAAGAAGTGGTTCCGAGGCTAGTGGCACAGGGTATTGCCTTGTTGGGCATGAAGCCGCTGGCGGAAGGCGAGATCCCACAGAGCGGCCTGGTCACGGCGATTGAGGCCTTGCACTACGCTCTCAGTCAGCCAACCACGGTTGTCATCACGGGCTGCGACACCATGGAGCGTTTGGAACAGGCTCTCGAAGCTGCGCGCACGTTCAAGCCCATGACCAAGACCCAGATGGCCGCCCTCACAGATAAGACAAGAGAGGTCGCTCTGACCGGCCGTCTCGAGAAATTCAAGACAACGAACGTTTTCGACGGTACGGCGAAGAATCCGCAGTGGATGGGCTGAAGGACCATCCACCTCTGTCTACATTGCCCGGAACGCCGGCAACATGGGCAGCGAGCGAATGCGCAGTCCTGTCGAACTGAAAATGGCGTTCGCCAGCGCCGGAGCAATCCCGACGATCGGCGTTTCTCCCGCTCCCGCCGACGGTATGTCCTTGCGGTCAAGCAGAACGATCTCGATCCGAGGAACGTCGCTGAAGCGCGGAACACGATACTGAGATAACCGGCCGTTCAGGATGCGCCCGTTTGCGAAGTCGATGGCTTCAAATAGCGCTCCGCCGAGGCCCATAACGATCGCGCCTTCCACCTGATTTTTCAGGTGCTCGGGATTCACAATCGCTCCACAATCCCACGCCGAGACGACGCGCTCAACGCGAAGCTGTCTGCCGGAACCGACCGACACTTCCGCACAGCATGCAACGTAGCCGCCCTTCTCTGCCCCGCAAGCCAAGCCGAAACCGCGCGACGGAGTAGATTTCTCTTTGCCCCAGCCGAAACGATCCGCTGCCGCCGTGAGAACAGCCGTTAAGCGCTCGTTTTTCAGGTTCTTCAACCGGAATGCCAGGGGATCCATTCCAGCCGCAGCCGCCAGTTCATCCATGTGCGATTCACGAGCAAAGTGGTTTGCCGTTGAAGCGAGGCCCCGATACGATCCTTCGCGCAAAGGAGATTTGACGGGATGAAAGTGCTCGTCCTTCTGAGGGACCTCGTAAGGAGTGGGCAACCCGGAAGGTCCGGACATGTAATTGTGGAACTCCCAGCTTTTCAGGGTTCCATCTTGAGCCGCATTGCTCCGAACATCAATAACGCCCGCGGGCCGGAGATAAGCCCACGTGAACTCCTCTTCGCGAGTCCAGATGAGCTTTACCGGTTTTCCTGCGCCTCGGGCAAGTTTCGCCGCCTCAATCGCGCACTCGCCGTTGTGCTTACCGCCGTACCCCGACCCGGTATCGGGCATGATCACTCGCACATGATCTTCCGTAGTGCCCAAAGCCGTTGCGAGTTCACCGCGTACCCCAAACGGGCGTTGCGTGCCCGTCCAAACCGTCAGCTTGTCACCGTCGAATTTCGCTACGGCAGCACGCGGTTCAAGCGGCACGTGCGCGATGTAAGCAACCGTATAGCTCGTCGATAAAGGATGGCCATCCGCCTGTGATGCGGCACCCGGGATGCGGCTTCGGCGCCTTTCTTGATATACGGGAACAGCTCACGGGCCGATATCTGAGGCTGCGTGTCCCATTTCGCGTCGATGCTCAACAGCGCTTTCTGGGCTTTCCCTTCATCCGTGGCAGCTACACCAATGAAATCCCCATCGCGAACGACCGTGACGCCCGGAATCTTTGAGGCGGCCGTTGTGTCGGCCGAAACCAGCTTTGCGCCGAAGCTTGGCGGACGCAGCACGCGCCCATAGAGCATCCCGGCCATCTTCAGGTCGGAAGCATATTTATGCTTGCCGGTGACGATCTCACTCCCGTTTACCTTCGGTAAGCTCTTACCCGCAACCTGCCATTGACTGGGCGGCGTGACGATGTCTTTCTGGCCGACAACGTTCACCCAGTCGATCTTGGCGGCTAGCTCGCCGAAGCTCGCCTTCTTGCCTGAGGATTTGTCGCAAACGCAGTTATTCTCTACCTGCAGTCGCGATCGATCGATACCCCATGTCTTCGCTGCCTGATCGACCATGGTCTCGCGGGCAGTTGCGGCCATGCGGCGCAGCTCGGGAGCCATCGTCGGCGTCGTGCGGCTACCGAATGTACCCATGTCCCAAGGCGTGCGAGCGGTATCGCCCATCACGAGATGTACTGCGCCGGCCGGGCATCGTAACTCGTCCGCGACTGCCTGCGTGAGGGATGTCCGGATGTTTTGGCCGACTTCCACCTTACCCGTAAACGCCTCGACCGTACCGTCTGGCGCAATGTGCAGCCACGCGGCAACGTTCTCCGGCAGCTTCTGCCCCGCAGCACGCCCGCCGCTTCCGGATTCTTGTCCCGAGACTTCGGCATCGAGCGCGAAAAGCACAACCAGGCCGCCCCCGATGGACTTCAGGAACCCGCGGCGGTCCGTGTGAGCGGCCGAATTCTTCTTTGACTTCGAGAAGCGCTTCAGACATGCCGACCATCCTTAGCCACCGCACCGATCGTGTGTGCCGCCTTTTGAACCGCCGCCACAATACGGTTCTGGGTGCCGCAGCGGCAGATATTGCCTTCGAGTTCGCCTCGAATCTCCGCCTCGGAGGGCGATGGATCTCTCCGGAGAAGCCCCGCGCTTTGCATGATCATGCCGGGCGTGCAGTAGCCGCACTGCATCGCGTCGCAATCAACGAAAGGCCTGCTGCAGCGGATGGAGGCGTGCCCCGTCTGCCAAACCTTCAATGGTTGTGATCTCTTTTCCGGTGACCGAGCCCACTGGAGTGAGGCAAGACCGGTGTGCCACTCCGTCGATCAGCACGGTACAGGCGCCGCACTGGCCCTCGCCGCAGCCGTACTTGGCACCCGTCAGGTCAAGTTCGTTCCGGAGCACCCAAAGGAGTGGCCGCTCCGGATCCGTTTCGACCCGGGAGCGCACACCGTTCACCATAAGATCCATGGGTTTATTCTAGATCCGGGAAAGGCGGTTTGGGAAATGCCCCAGCTAACCGACTCAATTGCAGCCAGTCCGGCGAACGAAATCAGCATCGTTGCGCCGGCGTCCTCGGGACCAGTTCCGCCCCGAAACATCGCGATCGATGCATATCGGGGCTTCGTCATGCTCCTGATGATGGCGGAGGTTCTCCGCTTAGCGGAAGTCTCGCGTGCCTTTCCGGGCAACGCATTCTGGGCCTTTCTCGGCTACAACCAGACGCACGTGGAATGGTCCGGTTGTTCGCTCCATGACCTGATCCAGCCGTCGTTCTCCCTCCTGGTGGGTGTTGCGCTTCCCTATTCGCTTGCCAGCCGGATGAGGAAGGGCGCCCAGTTCCGTACGCTTTTTGCTCATGCGCTTTGGCGATCGTTCCTCTTGGTGGCTCTCGGAATATTTCTCCGCTCCATGCATAGCACCCAGACCTACTTCACCTTCGAGGACACGCTGACCCAGATCGGTCTCGGTTATCCGTTTCTTTTCCTGCTCGGATTTTGTTCGCCGCGTTGGCAGTGGGGCACTTTCGGGCTGATTCTCTTCGGATATTGGCTTGCCTGGGCACTCTATCCTGCGCCGGGGCCGAACTTTCCCGTACGCTGCCGTCGGCGTTCCGCCGGATTGGCACCACAACTTCTCCGGCTTCGCTTCCCACTGGAATAAGAACAGCAATCTCGGGAACGCTTTCGATCAATGGTTCTTAAATCTCTTTCCCCGATCTAAGCCGTTTGTGGCGAACAGCGGCGGTTATCTGACCCTGAGCTTCATTCCTACGCTCGGAACCATGATCCTCGGGCTCATCGCGGGCCGCTGGATTCGAACGGGCGAACAAATTTCCGTTTTGAAGCGGCTTACAGGATTTGGTTTGGCTGGAATTGCTCTGGCGCTGATCCTGCATGCGACCGGCGTCTGTCCCATCGTCAAGCGCATCTGGACCCCCGCCTGGACGCTCTTTAGCGGCGGCATTTGCTTCCTGTTCCTGGCCGGTTTCACATGGGTGATTGAATGGAAGCGCTACCGCCGCTGGGCTTTTCCGCTGGTCGTTGTCGGAATGAACTCGATCGCCGCTTACTTGCTTGCTCATTTGGGCGAAGACTTCGTCGGTAGTAGCTTGCGAATCCATCTTGGCGACCGAATATTCACAAGCCTGGGCGCCGGATTACAGCCGCTCGTGTTCGGCGGATCCGTTTTGCTCGTCTATTTCGCCATGCTGCTTTGGATGTACCGACGCAAGATCTTTCTCAAGATCTAAAGCCCGGCATTCGTCTTAGACGCCGGGCGTAAACGCAAGCTCATCGATCTCAAACATAGGGTGGCCTCCGCGGTCGCTGACCGTTGCCATTGGGACCACGGCCAGTCCGCTCGCTTTCGCAAGTGCAGCTAGCTTTTCTCGCTGCTGCGGAAACATTTCGTGATTCGCCGTATGGAGAACGATCGGCGAACGCGATTGCGCCCACCCACGAGCTTCCTGCGGTGTGCAATGCCCGTCTTTCAAGCTGAAGCTGATTTCCTCGATAGGAAGTGAACCGTTTGTACGCACGTCGGCTTGCATTGCAATACCCCAATCTGCAATTAAGATTTGCCGCGCAGGATGCGCCACGAGATATTGAGCCAGACCCTCATCTGCGTCGGTCCAGAACGTTGTCGGGCTAAACTGCTGCAAATCGCGGAACTGCGCATAGATGGTATTCAAGCCGGCTCCGCAGAGCAAAACACCGGCGACGGTCAGGAACAACGTTCCGTACCGGCCGAGCCGGTAAGCGATCTCTGCCACTGCAATCCCTACGGCAACAAACAAAGCGGGATAAAAAATCACGACATGGTGAACGAATACTCCGGCGTTCACCGTCATTGCCGATTGCAGCCATGCGAGTACTACCGCGCACGTCAACCACAAGATCAAGCGCCGTTTTTCGCCTCGTGCGCAGCCTATTCCGGCAACGAGCAGTAAGCCAAATGCAGGGAAGCGCCAGCTTGAAGGGCTATGCGAGAGCCCTACCACCGGGCTTTGGTTACGAATGGTATTTCGATCCGCAGTGTGATGGGCGGGAGCAGAGTCGTCCGCGAAAAAGTGCTGGAAAGCCTGGCCGTTCAACGCGAATCGCACGAAGGTGAACTTCGGGCGGAGCTCGTGGGACGTGAAATGTGCGTTACCGCCGAGTGTTTGATTCGGGCGCTTCACGTTGTAGATAAGTAGGGGCAAAATGGCAATGGTGAAGGCGATGGCTGCTGCAGCAACTTTTCTCGCACTTGCTTCGCGCTTTAGCACTCCAAATCCGAACGTGAGACCGGAAAGGCACAGACCGGTCAAAATCCACAGAAAGATCGCCTTGTCCCACAACGCCAGCCCAAGAGCGAAGGCTGCGCACGAAAGCCCGAAGACCGTCTTCCGATGAACCAGGATGCAATACACAGCCACCGATAGGAGAAAATTCTGCACGGCCACCGGACCCCAATCGAAGGTCGAGCACAAAAGAAAATTTATGTCCGTCGCCAGCAGCAGGGCGGTAAAGACCGCGGCACCCACCGTCGTTCGGCGTCGCACGGTTTCCGCAACCAGAAGCACCGTAAGACTCGACAGAATCAGCATTGGGAGGCGTATCGCGTACACTCCGGGATGCAAAACCTTCAGCAGTGGCCAGTACAGCCAAACTTTGAGCGCCCCTATATAGCTCATCTCCATCAGCGGAACGAAATGGTGAGAGATGCGGGCGGCAAAGAGGCTTTTACTCGGGTGAAAGATCAGAGATGCAAACATCACCTCGTCGTATTCGAACCCAAGACGAGGCAAAAACACCAGGCCTATGGCGAAGAAGCCGAACACGGCCAGCGCTATTGCGAAGCGAGGCCCGATACGGTGGCGCGTGACCGCCGGTTTTTCGATCTCCGCCATCCGTTCAACTGAAGCGCTCAGGCCGATAAGGAGCAAGCATGTCGACTCTGGCTCCGTCCAGGATCTCAAGAGCGGCAAATTGTCCGATAATCGGGGCCATAGTCATACCGCTATGCAGAGCGGCGACGTAGAGGTTGGGGTACTTCTCAAATCGTCCGACGATCGGGTAATTATCTTTCGGCATCACGCGATAGCCGAGCGTCATGAACTCCACTTGCGAGTCTCGACACGCGGGCACATACTGCGCTGCCGTCTTCAAATATTGGGAGCCAAGCTCTTTCGTCGGTTCCAGGTCGCCGGTATCGTCGAAGTTGAATCCGGTGACGATTCGTCCATCCAGGTTTTGCTTGATTTCAGCGCTGGGAGGCATGAGGACGCGGCTCAGAAAGTGCTTCTGAGGGCTGCTGTGGGCCAGGATTCCCTTCGAAACTTTCAGCGGAACTGCCAGACCGAGACTCCGGGCCAGCCGTTCAGTCTCATTTCCCGTGGCAAGCACGACCGTATCGGCCGCGATAGTGCCGGACGATGTCTCGACAGCTTTCACGCGCCCCGCTAACGTCTGGAATGATTTGATCTCGCACGGATAGACAACTTCAACACCAAACTCACGGCCTTTAGCAACAAGTGTTTCCGCCGCAACGACTGGATCAACCGTTCCCTCCTGATCGGCGAAGTTCGCGCACCCGAAATCACCCGGCGTAGCGTAAGGGGTCAGCCGGGTGAACTGATCGCGATCGATCATGTCGATCGAATAACCCCAACTTTGCCTCTCCGCTACCCGTCTCTTCATCGATTCCTGAGCTTCGCTGTCGGGTTTGCACCATTGCAGCCCGCCTCCCCACTGAATCGGTAAAGAAGGCCCGATGTCGATCGCAAGCCTTCGCCAGCCGAGCATACCGGCGAGGTTCAGTTCGTAGTAAGCACGGGGCGATTTGCTGCTTGCATTCAGCCACGCGAATGAGTTCCTGGTGGTGCCTGCCGCAGGACGTTCCCGCTCGAGAAGGGTGACGCGAGCGCCGCGCTTTGCGAGGTGATAGGAAATCGAGCTGCCGATGATTCCGGCCCCAATCACGACGACGTGGTCCCCGGCTGCGGCATTGAGTTTCGCGGTGTAGGCGGCAGCAATTGACATACCGGCGCGTTGAAAAAATTGTCTTCGTTCCAAAGTCAGTTGTCCGTTCGTTCTACCCTAGCCGGGTCGACGGTTCCGGGGATTGCGGTAACCTTCATTACCTGTCGGTTCTCCCGTTGCTCGTCGTCTTTCTGAGCAATCAGAGAGCGCAAACGGATCAGATTTTTGAGAGCGCTATACCAGAAGGGTGCACCCAGGCTCAGTAGGGTAGCAGTCAAAACGATCCCAAGAAACTTCATGAAGAAGTTGTCTCGAGACCAGCGGCCCGTCCACGCCCGGATGCTCGTCGGAAATTCGATGATGTCATCCTGCGCGAGTTGGCGTAGCCGCTCGCGATCAGGATCGCTAAGCGCAGGCACTAAGCCCGGGGAGGAGTTATCAAGGGTCGGTGCGACGTTTCTCTCGTTAATCGGCATCGCGCGCTTCACAAGCTCGCCTCTGAGATTCGAATCTTCCGAGAGCCGGTTTACAAGCTGCGCGGTATCGAGCTGTAACAGAAGCGCAATGAGCAACGAGCCGCAAAATGTCACAATTCGTGTCGCTCGCGTAAATCGGTCGGCCACGCGATCGATTGTTTGATCGAACCAGCCGTGAATCTTTGCGATGAACGCGCTATTAGCCTTCTCCAGGAAGGCGGTCGAGTACCGGAGGTTGTTCGACAGCTCAGGGTGAGATAGCTCGAGTCGCAGAGCAACCGCCCTTACGTCCTCCAGCGTCTTCTTCGGGTCGGCTATGCCATTCCGGCGCAGCATATCCTTCAATCCCGTCATAATTTCCGGCGTCAGCCGTTGCGGACCTTCGTCTGCTGCCAGTTCAAGAACGAGCTTCGTCAGCTCCTCGCGATGAATCACGGCACCGAAGCGGCAGCCCTTCGACCGGATCAAAGGATGGGTCAGGATGGCGGTTGCGATCGCGTTTACCACGTGATTAGGAAGATCCCGGTCCACTTGCTGGAGAAGACCAACGACTCCTTCGAACAGATGCTTCCCCCGCATCTGGAGAAGACTCGTGACCGTCTCGGTCAGCACGGTGACGATCAGGCTGACCATCAGCATGACCACGGAAAGCCCGAGCAGGATATCGAGAGTCTTAAGCACTTAGGAGTGTTTTATCATCTTCAGCGCGTTCGGGCCGGATTAGCAACCAACTCACCGCCGCTATCAGATAGAGGCCGGAAAGTATGTGGAGCGGCATGCTCCAGTTTCCCCACCGGTCGACGATATAGGCGAGAACGATGGGACTGAGCATGCCGCCAACCTGACCCGCCGTGTTCATGGTCGCGCTCAAGGCTCCCGAGTTCTTTCCGCCGAGATGAATCGCTGTTGCCCAGGCAGGGGCAAGAGTGAACATGGATAGCGCCCCGCCGACAGCGATCAAGAGCCCGGCAAGCCGTCCATTCGCAACCAAAGTTCCAGCAGCCATGCCGATTGCGGCCAGGAAATAAGCGACTGCGCCCACTCCGCAGCGCCCGATTCGCAATCCGAAATGCTTCGAAAGTGCATCCGTAGTTAGTCCGCCGGTGATGTCCGCTACCACGCTCAGAAGAAGCGGCAGACCGGCAAAAAGCGCCAGTTCCACATTCGCCATCCCACGCGACTTCTCGAGATAAGTAGGCAACCAACTGATGAAGAAAAAGAACCCGTAGGTATTCGCGAAATATTGAATGCAGAGCGGAACGAGACTTCTGGTCCTCAATACTTCTTTCCAGGAGCCTGCATGGCCCGGCGGCAAACCGCGCTCCGCTTCGATCATGTCCCGTTCTTCGGGCGAGACGCTTGTGTGTTCGCGGGGTTCATCGCGAAACCAGAAGAACCAGGCAACTGCCCAGAAGAGACCTACGGAACCAAGCAGAAGAAAAATCGTTCGCCAGTGCAGAAACGTAGCCAGGTACGCAACGAACATGGGCGTTAGACCGCCGGACAAATGAGCCCCCGCAAAGAATAATCCCTGCACCCGCCCTCTTTCCCGGGCCGGAACCCAACGGGCGAAACACTCTGGCTGCGTTCGGCCATGCACCAGCCTCGCCTATGCCGAACAGGAAACGTATGACGAGCAAAGCGCCGTAGCTGAAAGCGCCCGCCGTCGCCATGGTGAATGCGGACCACCACACGACAATCCGGGTAAGCACCTTCCGGCTGCCGATGCGGTCGGCCCAACGTGCAGTCGGAATCTCGAAGATCGCATACGCAAGCGTGAAGGCACTGAACACGTAACTCATCTGGATCTGGGACAGCTTCAGATCGCGCATGATGCTCGGGGCGAGAATCGAAATGCAGACCCGATCCAGATAAGTGACGGCGGCGAGCGTCATGGTAAACGCAACCACCTTGTAGCGAACTCGCGTCAAGGGGTTAGTGTAACGGGCCGCAAAATTAGCCGGAGTATCGGAACAGGCTAGCCACCCGACTCAAGCCAATTGGACGGTTTAGAACTCAGTACGAAACGACTCTAAAGTTGCCCGGTCAGGAGGCCGTAACACACCTTCCACTCGGTGAACATCATGAAGCGGAGATGGCCCAGAGCAAAGTTCCAGTCATTGTCGATGGACTTGCCACTCAGCGATTGGGTGATGGTTGCGTTCCCCCACTTCAGCTCCAGCGTGCACTTCACGCCCGGCTTCCACTCGCCGGTCGCCCGGGTGTTCACGGTGCCATCGGCATCGAGAACCTTCTTAGTGATAAGATCCTTCAGCACCGCGTCGGTCAGCAGGTGCTCGTTGAGACTGAGGTCCTTCCAGTTGTGAGGTGGAGGTGCCGGTTGGGCGCCGGTCAGTGCGGCTCTTACCGCTCTCCTGCAAGAGGTGAGCACGTCCTGCCAAACGATCCTCTGCGACGTTCCCTCACCCACCTTCTTCGCCTTCTTGCCCGCGCCCTGCCAGTACACGATCTTCACCGGGTTGGGCAGGTGGTGCATATCGCGAATGCGGAGATCCATCGTATGCTTGGCGGAGACAAGCCGCTTTGCGATCGCGTCGCGCCGTGCAAGAAACACCTCAAGAATATGGGCCTCCAGGGGCTGCACGCGCCGCCAGGTTTGGTTGGCGTTCTGCACCCATTGCTGGGTCGACACGGCGGGCTGCTGCGACGAGATCAGCACCAGCAGATGATTCATAATGCTGGACTGACAGTTCCAACCCCGGATGGCGATCGCCACGCGGTTACGGAACTCTATATCGATCCTCTCCTTCGGCACGGGAGCCTTGTCAGGGCCCAGAAGCTTCCCCGTCAGGAATGGATCCAGTTTGTCGAGCACGCCCCCATAGGTATAGTCGCCATGATGTTCCTGCGTCATGGTGGCGGTCCCGGTGAGGTTCGGGACGTTCATCACCATCCTGTTGACGTGCGTGTTCGTGGCCCGAAAATTAACGCGGTCTTGTCCTCCCAGGAGGCTGCCTATTTGTCCCAGAACGTTACCGGGCAGCTTCGAATAGTCAGGTAGCCGCTGAATTGTCCGCGCACGCGAAGCGGGAACGGCCGGGATAGGAGCGTGGTGCACCGGCATCGACGATGCACCGGAACGCGGCATTGGAGCTACGCCACGCGATGTCGCGCAGGCGTAGCCGCCCGCAGGCTGGTACACCGGAGGCGCACCGGTTCCAACCGAAACGCCCAAGGCGTTCCCGGTCTCCGGAGCTTTTCTGGTCTTCGGCCCCAAAAACGGCGGGTTCATGCCAATCAGCTTACAGGGTTTCCTGAGACTGTGGGGCAGAGCAGCTCATGCTCGCGCCTTGGTTGGGCCCTTGCCCTTCACTCAGAAGAGCTAGCCGCCGGCAATCGCGCCGACAACCAGGAACGGCTCGCTTCCGTCCGCTACTTTTTCCGGTAAAGGCGTGTCCGGAGAGTCGTGAGAAAGATCTTCGGAACAGCCGAAAAATCGTATAAACGGGCGCCGCTTTTGTGTTGTGTAATCGCGGATTGTGCCGCGCAGGGTTGGAAACGAAGCTTCTAGTGCATCCAGGACCGAGCGTTGCGTGACGGGACCCGCGATCGCGAGAGTGATTTCGTCTTCCACTTGCGCCAGATTCCGCAAGTGAGCCGGAAGCACGACGCGGATCATGCGAGTGTCTGAACCTCAACCGAGAGCACGGCAGGCAGATCCCGCACAATAGGCGCCCAGGTGTCGCCGCCGTCTGCCGACCCATACACCTGGCCGCCAGTGGTCCCGAAGTAAATGCCGCAGGAGTCAAGTGAATCCACAGCCATTGCGTCACGCAACACGTTCACATAACAATTTTCCTGTGGCAGACCGGACGTAAGGGCCTCCCATTCGTCGCCGCCCGTCCGGCTCCGGAAAACCCGCAGTTTTCCTTCCGGCGGGAAATGCTCGGAATCGCTCTTGATCGGAACGACATAAACGGTCTCCGGATGGTGAGCGTGGACGTCGATCACAAATCCGAAATCTGTCGGCAGATTGCCGCTGACCTCCCGCCAGTTTTCGCCTGCGTCGTCGGTCCGCATCACATCCCAGTGCTTCTGCATGAAGAGAGTTTCCGGACGCGAACCGTGCATGGCGATGCGATGCACGCAATGCCCTACCTCGGCCGTCGGGTCAGGAAGGAAGTTTGAGTTCAGACCCCGCGTGATGGGCTTCCAGGTGGAACCGGCGTCATCGCTGCGAAACGCGCCGGCAGCAGAGATTGCGGTATAAATGCGCTCCGGATTGCTTGGGTCGAGAACAATCGTGTGCAGGCACATGCCGCCGGCACCGGGTTGCCATCTTGGGCCTGTGCCATGGTTTCGCAACCCCGACAGTTCGGACCAGGTTTTCCCGCCGTCTGACGAGCGGAACAGCGCCGCATCTTCGACACCCGCGTACACTGTCTCGGGGTCGGTCAATGACGGCTCCAGATGCCAGACTCGCTTGAATTCCCATGGATGCGGCTTGCCGTCGTACCACTGGTGAGTGCCTGGGATGCCGTCATAGGGAAATTGATTCCCGACGGGATTCCAGGTCTTACCCCCATCGCTCGACCGCTGCATCACCTGCCCGAACCAGCCGCTGGATTGTGATGCGTAGATAGAATCCGGATCCGCCGGAGACCCCTTCATGTGATAGATCTCCCATCCCGCAAAGTGCGGCCCCTCAACCGTCCAGTCTTGACGCTTTCCGTCCGCGGACAATATGAACGCCCCTTTTCGGGTTCCTACCAGCACTCGAACTTTGCTCATCCCCTTGTGCTCCTTTCAGTTCTTTCTGTGTTTTAAACCTTGGCAATATCGGCGTGCGATCCTTCTCGAGCCAACGCCGGTGAACTTCGGCGAGGACCTGTTCGCGATTCCGCTCCATGTGCTCAATGACCGCGCACGGTGCCCCCGTCTCTTCGTAGTGAGCCGCCCAAATCAACAGCTCGAGGATGACCGGGGCCAGCGAGATGCCCTTCTCCGTCAACTCGTAGTGAACTCGCCGGAAATCGGCCGGTTCTTCGGACGCAACAACGATACCGGCCGCCTGTAGCTTTTTGAGCCGGTCCGAAAGGATGTTCGTGGCGATTCCCTCGCCGGATTCAGCGAACTCCTTGAAGGTCCGGTAACCACGCACCATCAGATCCCGCACGAGCAGCAACGACCACCGGTCGCCAAACACTTCGAGCGAGATGCTAACCGGACATCCGGATCGGCGCTTTTCCCCCTCGGTTTCAGACACACCGGACACAGTATCAGGATTCACTTGCATTTTGCAAGTATCTTTAGCCTAGGGCAGGCCGCCGAACTCTCGCAGCATACCTTCGAAATCCAAGCGCCTGTTATGCCGTTACTTGTTTGAGAAGCGTTCCGAAGTATGATCACCGGAGTGTGGATGCTCCGGTTTTGCGTTCTCTTCAGTCTGGCGTTCCCCGCCATTTCCCAGCAGTTCGACCTCGCCATCTTGAACGGACATGTGATGGATCCGGAAAGTGGACTGGATGCAGTTCGAAGCGTCGGAGTGCGGGACGGACGGATTACAGCTATCTCAACGGGAGTCCTCTCCGCGAAGACCGTTATCGACGCCAAGGGTTTGGTTGTTGCACCGGGCTTTATCGACCTGCACTCTCACGGGCAGACACCCGAGAATTACCGCTTCAAGGCACGTGACGGTGTGACGACAGCTTTGGAACTGGAGGTCGGAGCGTCGCCCGTCCAGCCCTGGTACGCCGAACGCGCGGGCAAAGCATTGATCAACTTCGGAGCGAGCAGCGGGCACATACCGGCAAGCATCGCGGTTATGGGTGACTCCGGACGGCTGCTGCCTCGCGATCGTGCGGCGGAGAACGCTCCCACCCCTCAACAGCAGCGGGAAATCCTGGCACGCATTGAGCAGGGCCTGCGGGAAGGTGCGCTAGGCGTAGGCCTGGGAATCGCATACGTTCCGCACGACACGCGCGAGCAGATCCTCGAAGTCTTCCGGACGGCTGGCGAACACAAGGTAACCTGCTTCGTTCACATGCGAAATGGCGGACCGGTAGAGCCCGGTGTCGTCGACGCATTGCAGGAGGTTATAGCGGATGCGGCCGTCGACGGGCGCATCGCTCCACATCGTTCACATCACGAGTATGGCCCTGGGGCAAACGCCGCTCGCGCTCAGCATGATCTCCGGAGCGAAACAGCACGGTCTCGACGTAACCACCGAAGCGTATTCTTATACCGCCGGAATGACGGATCTCTCGTCGGCAATCTTTAACCCAGGGTGGCAGGAACATCAGGGCGGCATCTCCTATGGTGACCTGCAATGGGCTGCGACCGGTGAACGCCTCACCAAAGAGACCTTCGAACGTTACCGCCGGCAGGGCGGCATGGTTGCGATTCACAGCATTCCGGAAACGGCAGTAAAGATGGCCATGGCGGACCCGAGCGTCATGATCGCGAGCGACGGCATTCTCGAAGAAGGTAAAGGCCATCCGAGAGCCGCAGGCTGTTATGCGCGCGTTCTAGGCCGTTACGTGCGGGAGCAGCACGCGGTCTCTCTGATGGATGCCTTGCGCAAGATGACGCTGCTACCGGCGCAGCGCGTCAAACTGGACACCAAGGGCCGGATTCGCATCGGGGCGGACGCGGATATCACGGTCTTCGACCCGGCCCACGTCACCGATCGCGCCACATTCGAAAATCCCGCTCAATACTCGGACGGGATCCCTTACGTTTTTGTGAACGGAGTTCCTGTGGTCCGAGGCGGAAAGCTCGTTGCAAACGTCGCGCCGGGAAAAGGCATCAAGCGTCGAAATTAGTGGCGGGTGACGGTATCCTGTTCTCGTCATGACGGGAACAACCGGAGCTGAAAAGCTCCGTGCAGTGAAGGAACGGACCTGGTTCTACGAATTCGAGTTGCCGGATGGTACTCGGACGCGGACTGATGTGCCCGAAGACTGGCGGCCTGTGCACTACACTCGGCGACGACTTCTGCTCGATGTCATTCGTCAGCATGTTCCCGATGCAGCGGACCTCACCGCCACCGACTTTGCATCTCACGAAGGGTATTTCTCGCTTGAGCTGGCAAAGCATTTCTCGTTTGTCCGTGGTTTAGAAATTCGCCGTGAAAGCCTGGAAGCGGCGAAGCTGATAACGGATGTTCTCAATGTACGAAACGTTGAGTATAGATCTGCAGATTTGCAGACGGCGACGTTCGAAGAGAAGTGGTGCTCCGATTTTGTGCTCGTGTACGGTCTGATCTATCACATGGAAGATCCCATTCACGTGCTACGGCTCGCCTCCCAGCTCTGCCGGAAGCACATTCTGATCGAGACGCAAGTGTTTCCCTATGACGTCACTGGCCGGATCGAAGACGGGAATTATCAAAGCCAGCGACCAGTTGAAGGTGTATTCGCACTTACACCCGATTACCCTGCCGGCCGCGAGGGTGGCTCTACGAGCGTGGCGTTAGTGCCGTCTCTGAATGCGCTCCTGTTTCTTCTGAAGCACTTCGGGTTTGAAAATGTAACGGTTCTTCCATCGGCAGGAGAAGATTACGAACAGTATCGCCGTGGTTCCCGCGCAATTATCTACGGAAAGAAAAGTGCGCCCGCCCTATTGCACGAAGCCTAGCTTCGCCAGCTCCGACTTCGGCGACGGAGCATTGAACTGCGCCTGCCCAAAGCTTTCTTTCACCTGACCGTCCACCAGAGCAACGCCGTACGGCGGATCGACGAAGCGGAATTTCGCCCTCAGCTTCGCGGTATCCAAGCTGGTATCCGCTTTAAGCTTTGTGTCGTGGAGAAAAGCCGCGGCGAATTGCGGGTCGTTTGTCGGAATCGCAACGATGCGAGTGTCTTTCCAGGTAAGCGTAGACAGAAACTTCGATGCGGCATCGCAATGCGAGCACATAGGGTCGTAGAAGAAAAGAAATACCTTGCCGTTGCGGAGATCGGTCGGTTTGCCTGCCACGGCGACCGGGTATGGCATCTCAACGTTCTTGCGCTGCACGGCGCCGACACCAAAGCTTGCGGCTGCGAGCACCACGAGTGCTCCCAAAGCCATTGCAGGCACTCGAATCGCCTTCACGGCCGGCGCCCATGCTGCGGCGACCAATCCGAACAGCAACATCACTCCGTCACTGACAAAGAAGCCCGGGCCGACGGCACGCTTGATGATCGGAAAGCAGCTACACTCGTGCCCCACCAGCTTGTTGTAGTAGAAAGCGATCCAGGCGATGAAGAAAAGCATCAGTGCCGAGCCGAGTATCCCGCCCCATTTCCGGTAGCGTGGAGTAAAGAGCAGGAACGCAGCAAACAGCTCCAGCGTTCCCAGCACCGAAGCACCCAGAGTGCCGAGGCCCCCGGGAACTTGCGCCTGCTCTAACAGCTCACCGGTTTTGAACGGCTGAAGAACCTTCCAGCCTCCGGAAACCAGGAAGATGATGCCCAGCAGGACCGCCGAAACAGCAACAGCGTAGTACCTCCAGTTTCGATGGCCGGAAATCGCGGCCGGCGCAGGGGAATCAAAAACGGCTTCATTCATCGTTCAATTCGATTGTATTCTGAAAACTTGACCCGACGCCTGTTCCTCCTTCCCTTTGCTGTTCTGATCGCTGCGAATGCCGCCCCGAAGATGCCGGACGGGAAGAAGCTGGATGCCACGGTCGAAAAGATCAGAAAGTCAGCCATCCTGATCGACACGCATAACGACACTCCGTCTTTCACCGTGGATGGCACCGACATTGCGAACGCGCCGAAAGATCACACGGACATTCCGCGGCTGCGCGCGGGCGGTGTGGGGGCCGTCTTCTTCTCGGTCTATGTCGCGGCGACCTACGTCGAAGGAAATCATTCAGCCAACCGCGCTCTGCAGATGATCGATACGGTCCAGCACGACATCATCGACCGGTATCCGAAAGATTTCGCGCAAGCGCTAACAGCGGCGGACATCGAACGAGCGCATCGTCAGGGCAAGATCGCCGCCCTGATGGGCATTGAGGGCGGACACGCGATTGAAGATAGTCCGCGGCTGCTGCGTGACTACTATCGGCTTGGAGTCCGCTACATGACCCTGACCCACTGGAACACCAATAGCTGGGCCGATTCGTCCGGCGACATCACAAACGACAAGATTCAGCACCACAACGGCTTAACCCCGCTTGGGAAGGACATCGTCCGCGAGATGAACCGGCTGGGCATGATGGTCGACATCTCCCACGTGGCTGACAAAACCTTTTACGACGCGCTTGAGACCAGCGAGGCGCCCATCATCGCGTCGCATTCGGCCTGCCGGGCTTTAACAAACGCGCCCCGCAACATGACGGACGACATGATTCGCGCCCTCGCCAAAAAGGGCGGCGTGATTCAGATGAACATCTATTGCAACTTCATCTCTCAAAAATCCGCCGACGCTCCAAAAGATGCACCGGTGCGAGCCACGCTCGCCGATCTGGTCGCCCATATCGATCATGTTCGCCAGATTGCCGGTATCAATGCGATCGGCATCGGGACAGACTTCGATGGGATCACCTGCACGCCCGAGGGTCTCGATGATGTCTCGAAATTCCCAAACCTCACTCGTGCTTTATTGCTCAAAGGGTACTCTCCGGACGATATTCGGAAGATCTACGGCGGAAACACGCTTCGCCTCATGCGCGAAGTGGAGAAAGTATCCGGTCGATTACGAGGTGGGAAGGCCTGAGGGCACGGACTGCTCCGAAGGAGGAGCTTTCTCATTTCTCTTTGCTTCCTGCCAAAGTTCTTCCATCCGGTCGAGCGACGTGGAACGGAGTTCACCACCTTCGCCGGCGACTGTTTGTTCCAGGTAAGCAAACCGCCGGCGGAAGCGGGCGCTCGTTTTCCGCAGTGCCTGTTCCGGATCGACACGGTGAAACCGCGCGAGATTGACGAGCGTGAACAGCAGGTCTCCGATCTCGTGCTCGATCTCGCTCGCGTCGTTGTGCCGGGCAGCTTCCGTCAGTTCCCTGCCTTCCTCCACGAGTTTCTCTAAAACACCGTCGACGGTTGGCCATTCGAAACCGACGTCCGCAGCCTTGGCGGATATCTTCTCAGCTTCCATCAAAGCCGGGAGATTCCGGGGCGTGCCGTCCAGGATAGACCGGTCCGCCTCCTGCGCTGTTCCGGCCTTTTCCTGCGCCTTGATCTGATCCCAGCGGACCTTCACGTCTTCGGCAGTTTCGGCCTTTGCGTTCCCGAAAATGTGAGGATGCCGCCGCACCAGCTTTTCGTTGATCGCCCCGAGCGAGTCGGCAATCGTGAACAGGCCTTCCTCTTCAGCAATAGCGGCGAGGAACACCGGTTGCAGCAACAAGTCTCCGAGCTCTTCGGACAACCCGGCCCAGTCGCGCTTGTCAATTGCGTCCAGAACTTCGTACGTTTCTTCGAGCGTGTACGGCTTAATGGAATCGAAAGTTTGCTTCCGATCCCAGGGGCAGCCGCCCGGAGCCCGCAGCCGGGCCATCAGGGTGACTAACTCGCTGAACCTCTTACCCGCTTCCTCATGAGACTCCGGCATCTCCCGAATATAGCGAGAACACCGGGGCATTTGCGTCCCGTAAGTTCTGGGAGAGTGTCTGACAAAATAGCGAAGGGAGCGCGTATACGTGGCCGCCGATCCATCGCAATTTCCTATTCCGCCAGCCGATTTTTTGTTCCTCGTCGAATCCATCCTGATGCAAGCGCAAGTGCAGCTTGGCTTGATCGATCTGGGCGGCGAAGACGAATCGGCGGAGCCGAACCTGCCCCTCGCAAGGCACTCCATCGACCTGCTCGCAATGCTCGGCGAGAAGACCAAAGGGAACCTGACGGTCGAAGAACAACGCCTGCTCGAGAATGGCTTAACTGAACTGCGCTTTCGCTACGTCCAGATCGTCGAGGACCTGAGCCGCGGAGGCGAAACGGGCAATGCGCGCGGATGAGCTTCGAGAAAACACTGGGCCCCTGATCATCACCCCGGACGGCGGCAAGGGCTCAAAGACCGAATAGATGCCCAATCCCTTCGAGCACGCCTCTATCCTCGTGCTCGGCTCCGGCACCAGCGTCGGTGTACCCATGATCGGGTGTCACTGCAAAGTTTGCACTTCAACAGACAGCCGCGACCGCAGGCTGCGGCCTGTCCGTTCTCCTCCGGTTAGGCGACAAGCGGCTGCTCATCGATACCTCACCCGATCTGCGGTACCAGGCTCTTCGCTACGCCATCGATCACATCGACGGCATTCTGTACACGCACGCTCACGCCGACCATATTCTAGGATTAGATGATGTTAGGCCGTTCAACTTCATGCAAAGACAGGCAATACCTATTTTTGCCGCGGCGGAAGCCTGGGAAACGATCGAGCGCACCTTCCGGTACGTTTTTGATGTCTTACCTTCAGAATCAAGCCGGCCCCGGTTGTGCCCCAACCTGTTTACGGATGAACCATTTCTGGCCGCAGGCATCGAAATCCAGCCCATTCCGGTTTCGCACGGCCGGACGACGATCCACGGCTTCCGTTTCGGGGATTGCGCATACCTGACAGACCACAGCGTGATACCCGAAGCCAGCCTCGCCAAGCTTCAGGGACTGGATGTGCTTTTTCTGGATGCCCTGCGCCACAATCCTCATCCAACGCACTCAACAGTCGAAGAATCGTTACGCACAGTAGACCTATTGAAGCCTAAAAGAGCTTACTTTACACACATTTCGCACGATCTACTTCATGCAAAGGTCGAGGCCAGCTTGCCGCCTCACGTTCATATGGCTTTCGACGGACTGGAGATTCCGATCGGCTACGGAGACCAGCCTTGAGCGGCGTCCAAAGTGCGGGGAAAAACGGACGAGCGCTGGCGATCGGCAACTTCGACGGTGTGCACCTGGGTCACCAGGCGTTAGTGGGAGAGGCAGTCCGTTTCGCAGCCGAGCATGGCCTCGAACCCGCGGTCTTAACCTTCGATCCTCACCCGACGGCGGTCGTGGCGCCCGACCGGGTACCGCGCCAGATCTGCCGTCCTGAGGAGAGGGTGCGATTACTGCAGACCGCAGGAATCACATACGTTCACGTTCTGCCGTTCACGCCACAATTAGCGCGACTGTCTCCCGAGGATTTCGTCAGAAGCGTGGTCGTTGACTCCTTGCGAGCGAAGGCCGTCTTTGTCGGGGAGAACTTTCGGTTTGGCTGCAGGAAGAGCGGGGACTGCGAAACGTTGCGGGAGCTTGGAAGTAGCTACGGCTATCTGGCGCATTGCCTCAAACCCGTTACATGCCGGGGCGAAGTGGTTTCGAGTACCAGCGTCCGGCAGTACGTTGAAGCGGGCCAGATCGTCCGTGCAAATCGCCTGCTGGGACGCCCGTTCTCCCTGTCCGGTCCGGTCGTATCAGGGCGCGGAATCGGATCGAAGCAGACGGTGCCTACACTCAACCTGCGCCCCGAACCGAATCAGGTTTTGCCGCCCGGAGTGTACGTGACTCGGACGCGAGATTTGTCAGGCTCCCGGACTTGGGAATCGATCACCAACGTCGGAACGCGGCCTACGTTTGGCGGCGAGGATTACACGATTGAAACGTACATTCTGAGCGCGTTCGAACCACCGGATCCGTCAAACATCGCGGTCGACTTCCTCCATTACATCCGCGCTGAACGTCAGTTCACAAGCTCCGAGGAACTGCGTGGGCAGATAATGCGCGACGTCGCAGTTGCGAAGAAGTATTGGCGTCGGGTGGAGCGGTGGTGTAAGGCTTCTCCTTCGCTATACTGAACTCGATTCATCCACCCATCCCGGAGGGGACCACGATGCAACTTTCCGAAGGCAAAATCAAGCATTTTCAGGCACTTTCTAATGACAAAGGTGTGATCGCCGCCGCGGCGATGGACCAGCGCGGAAGTTTACGTAAGAGCATTGCTTCTGCCAAGGGAGTCGATCAGAAGGAAGTGACGGATGAGATGATGAGCGAGTTCAAAGTCGCCGTCTCGAAAGTTCTCACCCAACACGCGAGCGCCATTCTGCTGGACCCCGAATTCGGCCTGCCTGCCGCCCAAGCGCGCCAGAAGAATACCGGATTGCTTCTTGCCTATGAAGAGAGCGGCTACGACAACACGAAACCGGGCCGCCTTCCCGATCTTCTTCCTCATCTGTCCGCGAAACGCATCAAGGATTTCGGAGCAGATGCAGTTAAGATCCTGATCTATTACTCTCCGTTCGACGACAAAGACGTTAACGACATCAAGCATGCGTTCATCGAGCGGATTGGTGCCGAGTGCGAGACCCATGACATACCGTTCTTTCTGGAATTTGTCGGCTACGATCCGAAGGGCGGAGACGAGAAAGGTCTCGAGTACGCCAAGGCCAAACCCGACGTTGTCATCGGATCGATGCAGGAGTTTGGCAAACCGCAATACAAGGTGGACGTTCTGAAGGTGGAAGTGCCGGTGAACGCCGAATTCGTCGAAGGCAGCAGCGTCTTCAAAGGGCAGGCTGCCTACACGCGTAAAGAAGCGCTCAATCATTACCGCCGGGCTGCCGAGGTTGCGCAGAAGCCCTTTATCTATTTGAGCGCCGGCGTTGGCAATGCGCAGTTCGTGGAATCGCTGAACATGGCTGCGGAAGCAGGAACGGACTACTCGGGCGTTCTGTGCGGACGCGCGACCTGGAAAGAGGGGATCCCGGTTTATGCCAAATCGGGCGCGAAGGCACTGGAAGATTGGCTGCTGGACAAAGGCGTTAAGAACATCGAGGCGGTCAATCAAGCCATCCGACCAGCCAAACCCTGGTATGAGAAGTACGGCGTGGCAGTAGCCTCGTAGCGACTGAACTCGTAGATGAGTGCTGCTTCCCAAACCGAAGCGATCTTTGCCTCTGTTGCCGAGGCCATCGAGGATTTCCGGGCTGGCAGGATCGTGATCGTCGTAGACGACGAGGATCGCGAAAACGAGGGTGATCTGACGATTGCGGCGGAGAGAATTACTCCCGAAGCAATCAACTTCATGGCTACACACGGCCGTGGCTTGATCTGTCTGGCCCTCGCTCCCGAAATCTGCGACCGCCTGGATCTTCAGCCGATGTCGCCAGTGAACACGGCACGCTTCGGTACCGCTTTCTGCGAAGCCATAGACGCGGCCGAGGGCGTCTCGACCGGCATCTCGGCCTATGACCGGTCGCACACCATCCGGGTTGCGATCGATCCTCAATGCCGGCCACAAGATCTCGCCAGGCCCGGACATGTGTTTCCCTTGCGCGCACGGGCCGGTGGAGTACTCGTGCGGTCGGGGCAAACGGAAGCCGCCGTCGACCTTGCCCGTCTTGCCGGATTGAACCCGGGCGGCGTTATCTGCGAAATCATGAACGCGGATGGCACCATGGCTCGCGTGCCGGAACTTGCCGATTTCTGCCGGCAGTACGGCCTCAAGATGATTTCGGTGGCGGAGCTGATCCGGTATCGCACTCAGACCGAAAAGCTCGTGGAGCGGCAAGCTGTCGGAAGTATCCGGACGGCGTTCGGAGAATTCAGAACCATTCAGTATCGAAGCGAAGTCGACGGCGAGAGTCATCTTGCCTTGATCCACGGCGATGTTTCCGGAAAACCGGATGTTCTGGTGCGGGTCCATTCCCGCTGCGTGTACGGTGATGTCTTCGCGTCGCTCGATTGCGATTGCCACCAACTCGTTCAGGCGGCTCTCCGCGAGATATCGCAATCCCCATATGGTGTCTTGATTTACCTTCACCAGTCGGGATCCGGGTTGCAGAGCGTCCCGCGCGATGGCCATCGAGAGCTGTTGACGCATGGGCGGAATCAGTCCACGTTCACGCCGGCTGTAGGTCATCAGCCGCTTCAACACGATACGGGGGTCGGCGCGCAGATCCTCTCGGACCTGGGGCTCTCCACCATTCATCTCCTAACGAATCATCCGAGAAAGATTGTCGGTCTCGAAGGCTTCGGTATTCAAATCACAAAACAAGTTCCGTTCTCCGGGACCGATGATGCAGCGTCAACACTGGTCGACTCTCACTGACTTTGCCCTCTTCACGAGATCCTTTCGAACTTCCCCGGTTTTACCCGATCGTCGACACGGATGCGCTCGGAAGGCGCGGCTGGCCGGCATTGGCGTTCAGCGAAGCACTGCTGGCGGCCGGAGTGCGCATCCTGCAGTACCGCCACAAAGGCAAGTGGACGCAAGCACGATTCGATGAAGCGAAAGGCATAGCCGCCTTAGCGAAGGCTGCGGGAGCGTCATTCGTTATCAACGATCGGGTGGATTTCGCAAATCTGCTCGATGCCGCCGTGCACCTTGGCCAAACCGATTTGCCACCCGCGGCAGCGCGGAAAATCGTGAGCGACGGAGTCATCGGCTTCTCCACTCACAACCGAACGCAACTGGAGCAAGGCAACGAGGAGCCGGTTGATTATCTTGCGTTGGGACCGATTTACGAGACCCGGTCGAAAGCGCATCCCGATCCGGTGGTCGGCCCGGAAGGGCTGCATGCGCTTCGGAGTCTGACGAGGAAGCCGCTGGTTGCAATCGGCGGCATCACTCTCGCCAACGTATCGGAAACACTCCTGGCGGGAGCGGACTCGGTGGCAACCGTTGCGGGCATTCTTCCCGATCAATTCGAGGGCGTCCGGTCGCTCGCCTTAGAATGGCTGAGGCAAACGGGTTCAGACTAATTTCTTCCGTTTGCAAAGTGTTCGAGCGCGAGCTGACGATTGTTAATCCAACCTGACCGAAGTCGTCGCAACGTTCTCAGCGCCACCTTTTCAGTCATCTTATTGGGTTGGTTCGCATTCAACTGGTGCTCGACGGTAGCCCACATCATTCGCTACTACAATCCTTTACCAGTTTCCGATTACTGGCGGGTCGTAGAGGACCTTCCCGCTCTGCAGGCCGGCAACTTCAGTTGGTTATGGCGCCAGCACAATGAGCATAGAATCGTTTTTCCCGAAATCGTTTTTGCGCTCGACCAGTTGATGTTTCAGCGGGCGGCAGGTGCTACCCCTGGTTGTCAGTTTCTTCTGCTATGCGGGAGCGGTCTCGCTTGTAGCGTCCGCTTTCTGGCGCGGTGCCGGCCTCTCGTCCCGGGCTAAAACACAAGCTCTCTTGCTCGGAGGCGTGATCGCAGGCTGGCCTTTGAGTGCATTTGTGCTGGGCACTCCGTTCCTGCTGCAATGGACGCTGCTGCAGTTGGCCGTAGTATTGGCGCTCACGTCGGTGATGAGGGTCAACGGGCGAGCAGGCCGGAGATGGTTAGCGGTTGCGATCGGATGTGCGGTCGTAGGAACGTTTTCATCTGCCAATGGGCTTTTGCTTTGGCCCATCCTCCTGGCGGCCGCTGCGCTTGTCCGTGGCCGGCGCACTCATCTGATTGCAATCGCGATATCCGCGGCCCTCAGCATCGGATTGTTTGCCGTCGGGTATCAAAGGCCCAGCGCTTCGCCGCTCCTGGCGCTCCAGCACCCGATCTACTGCACAGGATTTGTAGTGTCGTACCTCAGCATGCCCTTCGGGGTGCTGCGGAATCCGGTTTTCGGCTTTCTATTCGGGACCGTCAGTCTCGGGATCTGGCTGGCGTGTTTTGCAAGCACGATTCGGCGGCGGATTCGTCCCCCATCCCCGTTCGAAGTCGTTTCGCTCGGATACTTCGCTTTTCTTCTTCTGACGGCAGCGTTAACGAGCATCGGGAGAGTGGATTTGGCAGACCTCGGGTTTTCCGGCGCAAAAGCGGCGCGTTACGTCACCTTGCCGCTGGTGGGATGGGCTGTGCTGGTGCCATTGGCGATAGCTTTCTCGTTCACGCAGAAGTGGAGATTGTTCTCGCCTCCCGTGATCTTGTTGGTAACCGCCATTGCCGTTGGCTTCATGCAGGTAAGGCTGGGCCGGTGGTTGAGGACGAACGACAACTATGTCTCCCATCAGCAGTGGGCAACCGTAAGCCTCGAAAATGGTCTCGTCGATCCCGCATTGCTAGGCAGTGTTTTCCCGAAAGAGGAGTTTATTGAAAGCTATCTGCCGATTCTGCGATCGAGCCGTAAGTCAATCTTCTCCGAGCGCGAGGCCGGCTTTCCCGGACAACCATTCCGATCGCTCTTCCCACATGTTGGGACTGCGCTCGAATCTGGCGGTGTCATCAGGATGACGCCTGTTAAGGGAGGAGTGTCAATCGTCGGGTGGGCTGCCAACATCGGCCGAAGAGGGAGGAACGACGTGATCTTTGTCGATAGCTCGGGAACAATCGTCGGCTTCGGGCGGCGTTTGGGTGCCGGGACGCCCCAAGAGCTACTGCCGCTTCCCGCGAAGGCCACGGAAATCTGGGTGGGGTTTATCAGGTTTATTGATGGAAGCTACCGGACGCCTTCGTTTGTACCCTACCTCGCCAACCCGGCAAGCGGCTCCGCTTCGCCCCTCGCACGCGAGACAAACATCGCTGCCCTCTCCGGGGCTGTTCCAGCGCTCTAGCATAGTAGTACCTTCGCCCGCGTCGTTGCTTCCTTACTTAGGTGTTTGTTAGCCTATCGTGTATTCATGAGCCTTACTCGTAAGAAGTCTTTGGCCCTGCTCCTGCAGCAAGCTTCCGAGAGCGGCCTAAAGCGAACGTTAACTGCAAAGAGCCTGGTCGCTCTCGGCGTCGGCGCCATTATTGGCGCAGGATTGTTCGTGCGCACCGCGGCGGCTTCCGCCGAGGCTGCGGGGCCTGCGGTGACCTTGTCCTTCATCGTAGCTGCGATTGGTTGTGCATTTGCGGGTCTCTGTTACGCCGAATTTGCGGCAATGATTCCGATTGCCGGCAGTGCTTATACATATGCCTACACGACCATGGGTGAGTTTGTCGCGTGGATTATCGGATGGGCCCTGGTGCTCGAATACGCGCTTGGCGCGGCTACCGTCGCTATTAGTTGGAGTGAGTACTTGAACAGTCTGCTCGGCGGAAGAATACCCTTCGAGTGGTGTCATTCCCCAATGGAAGCAAATGCCGCTGGCGTCCATGGGATCTTCAACGCACCTGCCCTGTTGATTCTTGCCTTGCTGACCATCCTGCTGATCAAAGGCACGCAGGAATCGGCCTCGGTGAACATGGTCATCGTCATTATTAAGCTTGCGATCGTAGTGACCTTCGTAGCTTTGGGCTGGCAGTTCATCAATCACGCGAATTTTACGCCTTACTTAGTACCCGCGACGGTTGCCGGGCACGAGGCGTTCTTCAAACACGGCTGGGGTGGAGTGATAGGCGGTGCCGGTATCGTCTTCTTCGCCTTCATCGGTTTTGACGCAGTTTCGACCGCAGCCCAGGAGACGAAGGATCCGGCCCGTGACATGCCGATTGGCATCATGGGTTCGCTTGCACTCTGCACGGTCCTCTACATTCTGTTCGGGTATGTTCTTACCGGTATTTGCAACTGGCAGGAGTTTAAGGTGGCCGGCAAAGAGGCTTCCGTTGCTTACGCGGTTCTGCACTACATGCCGGGTTACGCCTGGCTGGCAACCGCTATCACGGTGGCGATTCTTGCAGGCTTCTCGTCCGTGATCCTGGTCATGCTGATGGGACAGAGCCGGGTTTTCTTCTCCATGGCGAACGACGGTTTGCTTCCGAAGCTCTTCTCCGAGATACATCCGCGTTTCCGCACGCCTTACAAATGCAACCTGGTGCTGTTCGTGTTTGTCGGCTTGTTTGCCGGATTCATCCCTGGCTCGCTTGCGGGCGACTTAACGTCCATTGGCACGCTCTTTGCTTTCGTTCTGGTTTGCATCGGGGTGCTCATCATGCGGCGCTCCGACCCGGCCAGGGCTCGTCCTTTCCGTACGCCCCTTGTGCCTGTTGTGCCGATCCTGGGTATTCTCATCTGCAGCGGCATGATCATATCGCTCGATAACCGGACACAGTTAACCGCGTTTGGATGGATGCTCATCGGGCTCGCAATCTACTTCCTTTACAGCAGATCGCACAGCAATCTGAATCGTCCGATGATGCAAAATGAGCCTGAGCCCGCTGGATCACTCTGATTCACCTGCGCGGTTTCGGGCGTCATACACCTCGTGAAGCGTTCTCTTGCCCTTAGCCTTTTAATTGCCGCAGCGGCTGCCGGACAGAACAACAGCTTTGTTCTGTCCGATGTACGCTTAATCGACGGCACCGGTCACGCCCCGGTTGAGCATGCCACGGTCGTCGTTCGCAACGGAAAGATTGTTCGCGCCGGAGCACAAGCCGGCGACACGAGCGGCGCCAGAGTATTCCGCCTGTCCGGGAAAACTGTGATTCCCGGCCTCATCAATGGTCACGGCCACGTGGGATTGGTGAAAGGCACCGGCGTCGCACCCTCTAACTACACGGGCGTCAACGTCATGCGCCAGCTTGTTCAATACGAAGACTACGGTGTGACCACCATGATCTCGCTAGGCATGAACAAGGATCTGCTGTACAAGATCCGATCCGATCAGGAGAAAGGCGAAGAGCCGGGAGCGACGGTGCTGACTGCCGGCCGCGGTATTGGCGTTCCCGGCGGCGTTCCACCGGTTAAGGTTGGCCCCGACCAGGTGTATCGGCCCAGGACCCCGGAAGAGGCCCGCGCCGCTGTCCGCGAGATGGGGACGCACTCTCCCGATCTGATCAAGTTGTGGGTCGACGATAATCTCGGGAAGCTGCCTCGGCCGAACATGGAGGTCGAGGCTGCGGCCATTGACGAAGCTCACAAGCTCAATCTTCGGGTGGCGGCCCACGTCTATTATCGAAGTGACGCGAAGAAGCTTCTGGACGACGGTATCGACATTCTCGCTCACAGTGTCCGGGACGGCGTTCTCGACGCCGATACCGTGAGCCTTATCAAAAGCAAAAAGGTCTACTACATACCGACTCTGCAGCTTGAAGAATCGTTTTACGGCTTCGCGGAGCATCCGGAATGGGTGAGATCACCATTCTTCCAATTTGTTTCAAACCAGCCTCTCAAGGCTGCGCTGGATTCGGATTCGTATCGCTCAAGTGTGGCAAAGGATCCCGCCACCCAGACTCACAAAAAGGCGTTAGAGATCGCGAAGGAGAACGTCCGGAAGCTCCACGACGCAACTGTGGCCCTTGCCTTCGGTACGGATTCCGGAGCCAATCCCTATCGGGTGCCTGGTTTTGCCGAACATCGTGAACTGCAGCTTCTCGTCGATGCCGGTTTGTCCCCAGTCGAAGCAATTCACTGCGCGACACAGTCGACGGCAGCCATGCTGCACATTGAAGAAAAAACCGGGACGATCCAGGCGGGTAAACAGGCAGACTTGCTGGTGCTGAACGGAGATCCGTCGAAGGATATAGCAAATACGGAGAAGATCGAAATGATCTTCCATAATGGACGGCTGGTAAAGCGCGAACCGGCGAAGGACTAGGCGATCGCGCTAGTCTTCTTCGGCACTAAAGAAAGGCTCTTTACCGGCGAGCATCAGACGCTCGTCTAATGCAGCCTTCACCAGAGCTTCTTCGACTTCCGATAATCCCCGAGCATCCTTTTTCACGCGTTCAAAAAGGCCTTTGACTCTGCCGCGTGAGGTATCACCGGGTAGCGCCAGCGCGTACGCGAAGATAGCGTCCGAACGAAGATCTTCGTCGTCGAACAGGGTGCGCAGGCGATCGAGTTCTGTTCGGAGACCGTAATAGCCCACGCCCCAAACAGCGCTTCTTCTCACCTCAACGTCCGGGTCTCCGAGATGCTGCGCAAAATTGTTACGGAAAGCGGGGTGTAAAGATCGCCACATCGCCTCAAGAGCCTTCGCGCGCCCGCGTTCGTCCGCGTACAACTTGTTGATGGCCTCGCGAACTTCGTTACGATCCGCTCTCCGGCGCCAGCCCGACAAGCAAACCACCTCGTTCTTCGATCGCGAGTTCAGGATTCCGGAGCGCTCCCAACATCGACTCCATCACCTTTGCGTCCTCCGTGCTGTTCATCAGAGATTCCCAGCACCGGGCGCGCACAGTCGGGTCCGGGTCGTGAGTCGCCGCTTTCAGAAGCTCGGCTCTCTCCTCGGGTGAAAGATCAAGATTGAAGAACGATCCAGCCGCCGCTGCCCTTACTTCTGCCGAAACGGAACTATCAAAGAGCCCTAAGCGCTCGTCGCGTTCCAGGAACTCCAGGGGAAGGTCGGCCTTTTCGGGATAAAGAGCCCAGATGTCCGGCTCCTCGCTCTTAACGGCGGTTTCCGGCTTCTCCCGGTCGCTCTCTCCGAGGCTGTTGATCGCCTCATCGATCTCTTTCTTGAGCTGCACATCCGTTTCCGGCAGCTTCGACGCCTGCGCTTGCAAAGCCTCCCGCGCCTGCGGATCGCCGTAAGAAACGAGCAGCAGGACAGTGTCCGAGAGATCGAACTCGATGCGGTCCAGCAGAAGCTGGAGAATGCGTGGATCTTTTACGCCGAGGTTGGCGAGAACAAAGGCGATTTCACCGCTATTCTCTTCCTCAAGCTCAGCATAGAGTTTAAGCAGCGGCTCGAGAGCGGGTGCGCCAATTGCCACGAGAGCTTCAATCGCCTCATCCGGTACATCCGTCGGATCTTCCTCGATGTATCTGAGGATGAACTCGAGGCCTTCCGGCCGTTTCCAATGACGGAACAGCAGGATGAGATCGGGCGAGAGGTCGACCGTATCTTCCGCAAGATTGCGGCGCGAAAACTCGAGGACCGCCGGAAGAGCTTCCTCCGGACGGTCCAGGAGAGCGTGAAGAAAGCGATGATCCAGCCCTAACTGGCCCTTCGAAGCGGCCGCCAGCACCTCCGCCGGCGGCACATCGGAAAGTTTATCGGGGTCGAGGATCAATGGCAGCTACTCAGGTTCAACTACGACCTTGATCTGCCCGGTCACATCACGGTGAAGCCGCAGAGTGACCGTGTGCTCGCCTAACGTATGGATCGGTTCTTCAAGGAGAACACGGCGACGCTCCACGTGATACTTCTGAGCCTCGAGCGCATCCGCGATGTCTTTGGCCGTTACCGAGCCAAAGAGTTGATCGTTTTCACCAACGCGGCGCTTGAAGGTCAAAACAACGTTCCCAAGAAGCTGGCCTAAGCCCTCGGCTTCCGACTGGAGCTTCGCTTCCCGGCGAAGGTGTGCGTCCCGCTCCTGTTCGACGATCTTCTTGTTTGATTCACTGGCAGCGACCGCCAGGCGCTTGGGCAGCAGGTAATTCCGTGCATAGCCGTCCGCAACCCTAACCACCGCGCCGCGCGCGCCGACCTTTTCGACGTCTTCTCTAAGAATTACTTCCATGATGTGATTCCTCAGACACGGGAAGCAAACGGCAGAAGTGCGATGTTACGCGCCTGTTTGATTGCTTCGCTTAAACGCTTCTGGTGCGGCGTGCAGACGCCCGAAATCCGGCGGGGCGTGATCTTGCCGCGTTCGGAGATGAAGCTGCCGAGTAGCTTGGAGTCCTTGTAGTTGATGTCATCAACTTTGTCGACACAAAACCGGCAGACCTTCTTACGACGAAAATACTGTTTCTTCCCGGTTGCAATTGCTTTGTCGCCACCGGTCGGGCGTTGCGAAGCCGCGATGGGGCGGCCGCCTCTTTGTTCAGCCATGAGAATTCTCCTTTACCTTTCCTCTACGCTCTCGCCCGTATTGGCGGGAGCTGCAGCCGGCGCTCCTGGCGCTCCTGGAGCACCCGGTATCGGCGGCGGTGCTTCATGCGGCAGAGCCGGTGAAGCCATTGCAGGGACGGAAGGAGCTGGTGGTGGCTTTCGGGCTGCACGCTTCTCGCGAGCCTTTTTCCGTTTCTCGATGCGCTTCATCTTCTCGTCAATACGCACCGTCAGAAATTTGAGCACGAGATCGGCAACGCGCAGACGGCGTTCGATCTCACGAACGGTGTCGGCGTTGACGGTGAATTGGAGAAGGATGTACTGACCTTCGTTGTGTTTTGCCAACCGGTAAGCGAGCTTTCGAACGCCCCACTTTTCGGTTTTGTCCAGCGTGCCCCCAGCTTGGGTGACAATGTTCTTCAACTGCTCGATGACCGGATCGATTTCTTCATCAGTCGCATCCGGACGAACAATGAACAACTCTTCGTAAATTCTCATTCTTCCTCGTTTGTTAAGCCTCGGGCGCGGCGATTGAATTTCGCCATGGCCTTTTCGGCGCCTTCGGCGACAAGAGATTCGATTGCGTCCGCGGTATAAGACACAACCTCTTCCTCGTCCACTTTCAATTCTCTCTCCAAAGGAGAGAGAACGTATTTAGCCGCATCTGACACGGGGTGCTTCGGGCGTATACCCACCCGAACCCGGGTAAACATCTCTGTCTTGAGCGAACCAATGATCGACTTGACACCGTTGTGTCCAGCCGCCGAGCCGCCTACCTTAATCCGCAGAGCGGTCCAAGGCAGATCGAGCTCATCGTATACAACAACCAGATCGCTTGGGCTCAGCTTGCGGAACCGCAGCGCGAGCCGCAACACCCTGGCCCGAGAGATTCATGAAAGTCTGCGGTTTGACCAGAAGAGCACTTCGTGTCCCGATCCGGCCGCTTCCAATCAGAGTCTCGCCTTCAGCCTTCATCCGGATGTCGAAGCGCCGCGCAAGCGCATCGACTACCCAGAATCCAACATTATGGGGACTTGCCTCGAACCGAGTACCCGGATTCCCGAGCCCTGCAACGCAGACGAGTGAGGAACGGTCAATACCATTCCCGACATCGTCCTGTTCCTTGCCCGGATCCGAAAGAGAGCGCTCAGCCATTCGAGGCAGAGACGAAGATTACTTCTTCTTCGCTGGTGCTTCCCCGCCCTCGTCTTCCTTCTTGCCCTTCTTAACGACTTCGGGCTCAGCAGCAGCAGTCGCCGCTGTGCCACCTGTTTCGGCAGTCGTTGTTTCCTCGGCGCGCAACGAGATGACGTGCGAGATTACGGCGTCGGCAGGACTCAGCAAGCGTCATGGAACCCGACCAGCGGGATGTCTCCGGCACGGATGCTCTGACCGATGGAGAGGTCAGCGACGTTCACTTCAAACTGCTCAGGAATGTCGTTCGGGAGGCACTCGATTTCGATTTCGCGAGTGATGATCTCGTGAATACCGCCCTGCAGCTTAACGCCCTTAGGATCGCCGACAGTAACCACCGGCACTTTCACCGTGATCCGCTGGCTCAGATCGATCCGCTTCAGATCGACATGGAGCAGAGATTCTTTGATGGGCTCATGCTGCCAGTCCACAATCATGACCGGAGTGTCTTCGCCGCCAGTAATGCTCAAGTGGAAAATCGTGTTGTGCCCGGTTCGGCTGTTCAGAATCTTGTTGATCTCTTTGGGATCAACCGAAACAGGCGCGGGCTCGCCGGTGCCGCCGTAAACAACAGCAGGAACAAAACCCTTTACGCGTAGTCGCCGCGCTTCATTCTTGCCGCGCGAATCTCGTGTCTGCGCCGCAACTTTTAAATCCTTAACCATCTTTCACCTCTTCGCCAGGACGGCTGCCTGCCACTACTCACCGAGCGCCGGCCCCTGACTTGATTTTTCGCTCTTTTGCGAATCCCAACAACTAAATGAACAAGGTGCTGATCGAACCACCATCGTGGATCGATTGAATCGCCCTTGCCAACAGCGATGCCACCGAGAGTGTCCGAATCTTACTGCATCTCGCAGCCTGATCCTCGTGACGAATCGAATTCGTTACAACCAACTCGTCTAGTGGCGACGCACTAATCCTTTCCACCGCCGACCCTGAGAGCACCGCATGCGTAGCGCAAGCGGTCACGGATTTAGCGCCCTGCCCGAGCAGCGCCTCAACACCTTTCACGAGCGTACCCGCCGTATCTACAAGATCGTCCACCATCAGGCAGTGCCGGTCGCTAACGTTGCCGATGATGTTCATTACTTCCGCCACGTTCACGTCAGTCCGCCGCTTGTCGATAATCGCCAGCGGACAGTTCAGCCGCTTAGCGAAAGAACGGGCTCGTTCCACACCACCCGCATCGGGCGATACCACAGTCAAATCATCCTGCCGGTAGCGTTCCTTGAAGTATTCGATCATGACCGGCGCCGAAAACAGATGGTCTACCGGAATATCGAAGAAGCCTTGGATTTGAGCGGCGTGCAGATCGAGCGCCAAAACCCGGCTCGCTCCAGCCCGCTCCAGAAGACTCGCTACCAGTTTGGCCGAAATCGGCATACGCGGCCGGTCTTTTCGATCCTGCCGCGCATACCCATAATAGGGTAACACTGCCGTGATCCTCTCCGCACTGGCGCGCTTGAATGCGTCGATCATCAGCAGCAGTTCCATCATGTGGTGATCCACCGGACTGGACGTCGGCTGCACGAGGAAAACGTCCATTCCGCGAACATTTTCTCCAATCTGCAGGTGCGTCTCGCCGTCCGCGAAACTCTTGATCATCATCTCCCCAAGGGGACAGCCCAAAGCGAGACATATTTCCTCGGCGAGCGGGCGGTTAGCGGTGCCGCTAAAAACCTTGAAATCGGTGAACAGGGCTCGGGCTGGTTTAGAGGCAGACATCGTCGGTTATTCGGAGTGAGCGAAGCAACTGGCGCCCGCTGCGGGACCTAAGGCTCGGACCCAGAGGTTCCGGTACTGCCGGCGATCCACGAAACGTGATGGGAAAGCAGTACCCGGCGGAAACGACTGAGCGGCAGCTTTGGCTTCGGCAGCGGTTTCGAAGATCCCAAACACGGCAGAGCCACTGCCGGTCATGAGCACTGGCTTGGCACCCGCGCGGCGAAGCTTGCGTGCCACCGCGGGGATCTCTCCATGGGTCTCGAAAACAGGTTTTTCAAAGTCGTTGGCGAACGGAATTTGACGAAGATCGGATCGGTCCAGCGTCCAGGCGATCGTTTGAAACTCTCTCAGGATAGGGAACTCAAGGGGCGAAGTCAACGTACTTGTAACAGTTGAGGGTACAGGCTTGCGGCCTAGCCGGTTGTAGGCCTCCGCAGTCGAGACGTGAACCCCGGTAGACACCACAAGAACATGCCGGCGCGGTTGATCTGGTACGGGGTACAGTTCCGTTCCCCGGCCCAGTCCAACGGCGGTCCCGCCCAGGAGGAAAAACGGCACGTCGCTGCCAAGCCGCTCCGCCCAACCAATCAGCCGGCCTAATGGCACGCGCTTTCCCGCCAGCGCAGGAATCGCGATCAGTGCCGCGGCGGCATTGCTCGAGCCTCCGCCCAAGCCCGCTCCCATCGGAATGCGTTTTTGCAGCTTGAACCGGATGCGTGCCTTGATGTTCAGCTCCTCGCTGACCAGCCTGGCCGCTCGTAGCACGAGGTTGTCGGGGATATCGACAGAGCTGTCGAGTGCCACCTCGGAGCGTCTGGCGGTCTCGAAATGTATGCCGATCGTGTCTTTCAGGCTGACCGTCTGAAATAAGCTTCTCAGCTCGTGATAACCGTCGCTTCTTTTGAATAGCACGCGAAGATCAAGGTTGATTTTCGCTAACGAAGGAACTGTTACTTCCACCGTCAGTACTGGAGCAGTGAGAAAACGTCGTAGCCTGCCAGTCTGTCCCGCCCCTTCAGAAAGGCAAGTTCAAGAACGAAGCCCAAGCCCATGACTTTTCCGCCGCACTCGTTCACCAGACGCGCCACGGCGCTTGCAGTACCGCCCGTCGCCAGCACATCATCGATAATCAATACATTCTGACCGGCCTCTATGCCGTCTGCGTGAATTTCCAGCTTGTCGGTCCCGTATTCGAGTTCGTACTCGATACTGCGGACAACAGAGGGCAACTTCTTCGGTTTCCTGACCGGGACGAATCCCGCACCGAGCGCGTGAGCCATGGCCGGAGCGAAGAAATACCCGCGGGCCTCGATTCCGATTACCACGTCGATGGGACGCCCGCGATAATGCGCGGTCAGAGACTCGATGGTTTCGCGGAAACCGTCCTTGTCCTTCAGCAGCGTCGTGATGTCGTAGAAGTTGATGCCGGGTTTGGGGAAGTCGGGGCACTCCCGGATGAGAGCTTTCAGACGGTTGGAGGCGTGAGCAACGTCAACAGCAGGAGCAGACACGCCGCTGATTGTAGCAAGCGAACGGGATCGTGTATTGAGACGTGAAGTCCGATACTTCGAATCTTCTATGCTGGTAAGTGGGTCTGAGTTGCTCTTTGAGAGAAACAATTTTCGTTCTACAGGGTTGATTTCTGCGCTGCTGGTCGGGATGTTCGCCATCACGGGTTTCTGCACCTCGTTCTATAAGCACCAAAGAACGAATCTGGGTCAGCGACACTACGCGGAGGGCCAACGGCTGGAGAGTTCGGGAGACATCGAGGCTGCCGTTGAGGAGTACCGCAGAGCGCTTCTTTTCGCGCCGGACGACACTGATTACCGTATCTCTTTCGCCTCGGCCCTGATTGGCTCCGGACGCTTCGAAGAGGCCGAGTCACACATCGAACAGCTTCTTCAGGAGGATCCGACCAACGGCGTCCTCAACCGTATGCGTGCTCACCTCGCAGAGCGCCAGAAGCACACGGCCGCGGCTATCGACTACTATCAACGTGCAGTTTATGAATATTGGCCCCCTAACAAGCTCGCGGAACGCGCCACAGCCCGATGGGAACTGATCAATCTGCTGGAGAAGGCAGGGCGGCGGGAAGAGGCGGTGGGAGAGTTGATGACTCTTTACGCCAATACCTCGGTAAGTCCTAGCGGAAAGCTCGATGTCGGCTTTGCGCTTCTGCGGGATCAGGCGCCTTCGGAGGCGGCACAAATCTTTAGAGAGGCGATCCGGGTCGCCCCAAAGGACGCAACACCGCATCGGGGTCTCGGCGAGGCGTTCCTTGCGTCGGGCGAGTTTGTCTCGGCCCGGCACGAGTTCGAACGTGCCCTGAAATTAGATCCACAGGCAAAGGCCGCCGCAAGTTCACTTGCCCTGACCAATTCAATCATCGACATGGACCCCGACCTTCCGGCTTTGAGCAGTGCCGAACGGCGCCGCCGCAGCACGAATCTGTTGCGGCGGGTTGTTTATCTTCTCCGGCAATGCTCAGGTGGCATTGGAACCGATGACCGGCTTGCGGGGGCGGACAACCTCCTCAAAGGTGAGCAGAGTAAGAATGCCGATGTGCCGTTCGAAATGCAGAACCTAGCCAAAGAGCTCTGGAAGGATCAGACAGCTATTTGCCCGGACGGTATCCCGTCTGACCAGGCAGTTTCGCGCGTTATGGACAGGATGGTGCGTGAATAACGGCATTCCAGATTCGACCCAATCGAGCGATTTCAGGCAACGGTGGTCTTCCGCCCGGCGCCTGCAATCCACCCTCAGCTATTTCGGCGTCTCCGATACGCAACGTTTTCTGGTCCTGGCACTTGTGATCGGTGTCTTTTCGGGCCTTCTGATTGTCCTGTTTCACATTCTCATCGACTTCACAAGCTGGAGCACGCTCGGAGCTCTTGCCGGGCGTTACCGGTTTGCAAGATTGGTGAGTCCCGCGATCGGGGCAGTCATCGCGGTGTTCATTGTCCGGGTAATTTTCCCCCTGGCACGCGGCAGTGGCGTCAATCAGACAAAGATCGCCGTTTACAGCTCTGAAGGCTACGTTTCCTCTACGACCATAGTCGGTAAATTTCTTGCGTGCGCCATTTCCATCGGCACCGGAAATTCATTGGGACCCGAAGACCCTTCGCTTCAGATGGGCGCAGGGGTAGCTTCGAGAATTGGCCGGCTCTTCCACCTGCCCCGGAACAATATGCGGCTGATCGCACCGGTGGGCGCAGCGGCCGGGATCGCAGCCGCATTCAACACTCCCATCAGCGGCGTTCTGTTCGTTATGGAAGAAGTGCTGGCGGACTGGAGCGCAACGGCGGTGGGATCGATTGTTCTCGCAGCCGTTTCCGCGGTAGTTACGATGCGTGCGTTCCTCGGGAATGAGCCTCTCTTCCGGATTCCGGCCTTTGAGATCGCAAGCGCCTCCGAATTACTGATTTATGCCGGCATCGGCCTAATCAGCGGCGCTCTCTCTGCCCTGTTCATTCGCCTCATCGAGGACATGAAGAGGAGAATCGAACACGTCCCCGATTGGAAGGTCTACGGGCTGCCGGCCGCCGCCGGTTTCCTGACCGGTGTGGTCGGTCTCTGGTTTCCCGAGGTCATGGGCGCGGGCTACGAGGCGATCAACAGCGCCTTGCATGGGCAGTTCACGTGGGACGTGCTCCTCTATATTGGGCTTGCCAAGCTGTTCGTCACATTGTTGTGTTTCAGCGCGGAAACTCCGGGTGGAATGTTCGCGCCGGCTCTCTTCATCGGAGCGATGGTGGGCGGAGCGCTGGGAGGCTTCGCCCATCGTTACTCGCCTTACGGCGCTGCGCCTGAAGAATCCTACATTCTCGTGGGTATGGGGACCTTTTTCGCCGGCGTTTTCCGCGCGCCCATCACTTCCATCTTCATGGTGTTCGAAATGAGTGCCAGCTACGTAATCATTCTTCCGGTCATGATTGCGAACGTAACCTCGTACCTCGTTTCGCGTCGCTTGCATTCAACGCCGTTCTTCAAGATGCTGGCGCAACTGGAGGGTGTCAACCTGCCCACAGCGGAGGAGAAACGCACCTTCCAGCCGCTTCGTGTCGAGGATGCACTGCTCACGGCCCACGCGCATGAGAGCACAGAAGGTGGCATTTCGCTTTTTCCGGACGAACCGTTGGACGCGGCTCTACGCCTTCTCGCAGTACAGCCAAGCGTAACGGTCGTCAGCCGGCTGCGCCCTGACAACGTGCTCGGCGTTTTGACTCTCGACGACGTTCACAGGGCTTACGGCATCGCTGAACCGGCTGAACACGTTTAAGTTATTTTTCCTCCCATAAGAAAATAGAAGACAGTGGCTCTTCTATTGAATGCGACCGGCCTGAAGCAATCGTACGGGGCGGTTCCGCTCTTCGAAAATCTCTCTTTCAACGTCTCGGAAGGGCAACGGCTTGGACTGATTGGCCCGAATGGTTCAGGGAAGTCCACGCTTCTGGAGATTGTCGCCGGCCAGCGTGAGCCCGACGCAGGAACTGTTGCGCTGCGAAAAAATACTCGCGTTGCTTACGTGGCGCAGCAATCTGAATTCCATGCCGGCCAGACAGTGCGTTCGGTGATGGAAGACGCACTGCGCGAGACTTCGCTTACGCCTGCAGAGCGGGAAGGGCGCCTGGCGGAGACGTTGGGCCGTGCTGGATTTGAGGATTTCGACGCGGCTGCGATGAGTCTCTCCGGCGGTTGGCGGAAACGCCTGGCAATTGCCAGCGCGCTTGCCCTGTCCCCTGATCTGTTGTTCCTCGACGAACCAACGAACCATCTGGACATCGAGGGCATTGAATGGCTGGAAAGACTGCTGCTGAATGCTCAGTTTTCCTCCGTCGTGGTCAGCCATGACCGCTATTTTCTTGAGAACGTCGCGACCGAAATAGCCGAGTTAAATCGTATTTATCCCGAAGGGATCTTTCGCGTCGCAGGTAAATACAGCTACTTCCTGGAGAAAAAGGACGAGTTTCTCGAGGCTCAGAACAAGCAGCAGGAGTCGCTTCACAACCGGGTCCGTAACGAAATCGAATGGCTTCGCCGCGGGCCGAAAGCACGGGCGACTAAAGCAAAGGCTCGGATCGACAAAGCTCATGAGCTGATTGGACAACTCAGCGATCTGAACTCGAGGACGCGTAGTTCTCGAACCGACATCGATTTCACGGCTACCGATCGCAAGACCAAGCGGCTTGTCGAACTGAAGTCGGCTGCATTCGACATTGATGGCCGCACTATTCTGCGCGACCTGAACTTCGTGATGACTGCTGGGACGAGGGTTGGACTTGTGGGGCCCAACGGCAGTGGAAAAACCACGCTGCTGCGGCTTTTACGCGACGAGGTGAAGCCGAGCACCGGCGAGATCGTCCGTGCCGAGTCTTTGCGGATCGTCTATTTCGATCAGAACAGGATTCTCGATCCGGATGTCAGTCTGAGGCGAGCGCTTGCTCCGCACAGCGATTCGGTACTCTACGGCGACAACACGATTCACGTCGCCTCGTGGGCTGCGCGGTTTGCTTTCACCAGCGAGCAACTGAATCAGCCTGTGGGACGCCTTTCCGGCGGCGAACGAGCCAGGGTGTTGATTGCACGATTGATGCTGGAACCGGCGGATTTGCTTCTTCTCGATGAGCCGACCAACGACCTTGACATCCCGACGCTAGAGGTCCTTGAGGAGAGTCTGCTTGAGTTCAGGGGAGCGCTCGTACTGGTGACGCACGACCGCTACATGCTCGACCGGGTGTCGACGATCGTTTGGGGCCTGGATGGCGCAGGGAACGCGGGCAGCTTCGCCGATCTCGGCCAGTGGGAAGACTGGCAATCCGAGCAAAAGGGCAAGAGCAAATTGCCGACACCTGCTTCGGGCACGGCGAAAACTCAGCCGCCGCCGCGCCAGCGGTAAAGAAGAAGCTCTCGTATCTGGACAACCGTGACTTCGAGACGATCGAAGACCGGATTTCGACCGCTGAGGACGTGCTTGCCTCGAAGCGAGGGCTCCTCGAAGACAGCGAAGTCGCGCGCGATCCGAAACGTTTGCAAGAGGCACTTCGCGGCATCGAGGAGGCGCAAGCGACTGTTGATCAACTGTATGAGCGTTGGGCCGAACTCGAAGCCAAAATTAGCTGACTCGGGCATCCGGAGAACCGTGAAGATACACTTGGGGCGTGGGCACGGACCTGGTTTGCGGCGAGCAGATTGCGGAAGAAAAGCCGAGGAATTTCTCTGACTATAACGGGCGTGTTTACCCGTTCTGCTCACCGGAATGCAAGCGCAAATTCGATGACCACCCGGATTACTTCATTCACGAAAATGCCAAGAAGGAGCTTGGCCTCATCGCCGAGAAAGAGTGATCCCTACAGGATCAACATACAGTCTCCGTAAGAGAAGAAGCGGTAGGATTCGCGGACGGCATGGTTGTAAGCAGCCATAATCAGGTCCTTCCCGCCCAAGGCGCACACCAGCATCAGCAGACTCGACTGTGGCAGGTGGAAGTTGGTGAGCATCGCTCCCGTAGCCCGGAAATGGAATCCCGGGTGGATGAACAAGTTTGTCTCCCCGCTCATTGGCTGAAGCCCCGCCCGCAACATTGCCGTCTCGAGGGTTCGCACGCACGTTGTGCCCACCGTGACAAGGCGCTGCGCTGTACGCATGGTATCCGCGGCATCCGGAGGGATCTCAAAGTACTCTTCGTGAAGCTTTATCTGTGAGAGATTCTGCTCACGCAAGGGCGCAAACGTTCCCAAGCCAACGTGCAAAGTGACATAAGCGATGGCGGCACCCGCCGCCCTGCAGCGAGCGAGCATCTCCGGAGTGAAATGCAGCCCTGCCGTCGGAGCGGCCGCGGAGCCTTGCCTTTCCCCAAAGACCGTCTGATAGCGCTCGCGGTCGTGAATATCTGGAGACCGATGGATGTAGGGCGGCAGCGGGATTTGTCCGATTTGTTCCAGGATGGGCCTTACCGGTTCATCCGCCTGGAAGCGAATCGATGCGTTCACCATATTCGCCCTGCTCTTCCACCGCCGCCTCCAGGCCGAGTCCGAACAGCAATTTATCTCCCTTGCGCACCCGCTTGCCTGGCTTGGCCAGAACCAACCAGCGCTTCTCTTCCGGGTCGAGCGCACGCACCAGAAGCACTTCGATCTCAGCTCCGGACAGGGTGTTGCGACGTCCGCGAAGTCTGGCCGGAAAAACGCGCGTATTGTTCAGGACCAGGCAATCGTCGGCGCGAAGATATTTCGGGAAATTTGAAAACAGATCGTCGTGAAAGGATTGGGTTTCCCGCGAGACAACCAGCATGCGTGAGGCGGACCGGTCCGGAAGCGGCTCCTGGGCGATGAGTGCCTCAGGCAGCTCATAATTGAAATCAGAGACTTGGGCCAAACACTTATTTTAGGAATCGAAAGTTCGTGCGACGAAACAGCAGCGTCCGTTGTTGAGAACGGGACGGTGGTCCGCTCCAACGTGGTGGCTTCGCAGCTCGTCCACGCCCGGTACGGAGGGGTTGTTCCTGAGCTCGCCTCGCGGGAGCATCTTCGAGCGGTGGTGCCCGTTGTTCGAGAAGCGCTCGATCAAGCGGGGGTGGACTTCCCGTCCCTCGATGCTGTCGCAGTCACTGCAGGGCCGGGGCTGATCGGATCTCTGCTGGTCGGAGTGACGTACGGAAAGGCGATCAGTTTCGCTGCAGGCATCCCGCTCATCGCAGTCAACCACGTCGAGGGGCACATCCATTCCGTGCTCCTGGAGCACTCTGAGGTGACTTTTCCAGCGCTGGCTTTGGTGGTCAGCGGCGGGCACACCCACCTGTTCGAAGTTCGGGAACCGGGTGTGTATCGCCTGATGGGCAAGACCCGGGACGATGCTGCCGGAGAAGCATACGACAAGGTCGCAAAGCTGCTCGGGTTCGGCTATCCCGGTGGGCCTCTCGTTGATCAATTGGCCCCTTACGGAAATCCGAAAGCGGTGAAATTTACGTTGGCGAAGATGAAGGGCAACGAACTGGATTTCTCGTTCAGCGGATTGAAGACCGCCGTTCTGCGATGGACCGAGAGCCAGCCCGGAATGGCGGAAGAAACTGCCCGGCGCAGAGCAGAACACGGATACGACTCTCGATGGATGGCTGGCGGTAACTCCGCAGCGAACCCTCGATATGCTGGCCAGCTTCCAGGCGACCGTCATCGAGGAGCTTCTTCGGCGGACTTACGTTTCTGCCGATCAAATCGGAGCGGATTCGGTCATCGTTGCGGGCGGCGTGGCATGCAACGCAGGCCTGCGGGCCCAGGCCGGGAATGCGCGCGGACTGTCGTTCTACTTCCCATCTCGGAGCTTGTCCACAGACAATGCCGCGATGATTGCAGCCGCCGCCTTTCCCAAGTTCATGCGAAAAGAGTTCGCAGGTCTCGATCTGAAGGTACAACCGGGTCTGATGTTAGCTTGAGGGTATGGGTCCTCAAGCTCCTCCGGAGCAACCGAAGCTTCCGATTCCGGGAGTGGAACACATCATTGCTGTGGGCTCGGGCAAAGGTGGCGTCGGTAAAAGTACCGTTGCCGTTAATCTTGCCATCAGTCTCTCTAAGTTGGGCCACAAAGTCGGTCTGCTCGATGCCGATGTGTATGGTCCGAACGTGCCGCTCATGATGGGCGTACGTCAGACTCCGCATGCCATCGGCCAACGCATTCAGCCTCTCGAAGCGCACGGCATCAAGCTGATGTCCATGGGATTCCTTAATCCGGGGGACAAACCTCTGGTATGGCGCGGCCCCATGCTCAATAGCGTTATCCAGCAGTTTCTACGCAGCGTCGATTGGGGAGAACTCGATTACCTGGTGATCGACCTTCCTCCGGGCACAGGAGACGTGCAACTAACTCTCATACAAACGACGCCGCTCACAGGCGCAGTCGTGGTTACGACACCTTCGGACGTATCGCTCGAAGATGCGCGCAAAGCCGTGCTCATGTTTGAACAGGTACGCGAGCCGGTTCTCGGCATCGTGGAAAACATGAGCTACCTCGAACACAACGGGGAGAAGCTCTACATCTTCGGGAAAGGCGGCGGTGCGCGCACCGCTCAGACCATGAACGTCCCACTGCTTGCGGAGATACCGCTAGATCCGGCTACCCGCGAGGGCGGAGATTCCGGGCAGCCCATCACAACGCAAGCCGCTTCCAAACAGGCTGAACTGTTCGCGACACTTGCGCAGACGGTAATCGAGCGCGCTGAAGCCAGCAAGCAGCGTCAGCGGCCGACGATTACCGTCGCAGATTAAGCCCTCACTACATCCTTAGCCGTCAGCGGAGGCAGGATCGATCTGAAGCTTCGATCCGGTGCTCCATTCCGTGAACGGTTTGAGCGGCGTGACGACGTTATCACGTTCGCGCCAGCTTCCGCGAAGATAGTCCCGGTTCATGGCCGCGATCACTTCGAGCGGGATCTCCTTTAGGGCAAACACCCGTGCATTCGCCGATGTTGGTGCAGCCGCCGAAACCCTCTTCGTTCATCTGGGTCACCATGCGGATTGCCCGCATGTCCCGCTCCGGTTTACCTTGCGGCAGGATGCCGAGATGGGCAATCTTGGCTCCAGTGAACAGGGCGGCGGAGGCATTTGGGCAGGCCGCCACACAGGCGCCACAGCCGATACAGGCAGCGGCATCCATGGCACGGTCCGATGCCTCCTTCGGAACCAGAATCGCGTTGCCGTCGGGAGCGCTACCGGTCGAAACCGAGATATATCCACCCGACGCAATAATGCGATCGAACGAGCGGCGGTCGACGGCGAGATCCTTGATGACCGGGAACGGACGAGCACGCCAGGGCTCAAATGTGAGTTCCTCGCCATCTTTGAAGTGGCGCACGGTCAACTGGCAAACGGTGGTCGCGGGCAAAGGGCCGTGCGCAATGCCATTGATCATGAATCCGCACGAACCGCAAATACCTTCCCGGCAATCGTGCTCGAAGGCTATAGGATCGTCGCCCTTTTCGATCAGTTCTTCATTAAGCACGTCGAGCAGTTCAAGCATCGGACATGTCCGGATTGGCCTCGACCGGATAACTGACAAAGTTGCCCGACTCTTTGCGGCTCGTCTGCCGCCATACCTTGAGAGTCAGTTTCATCTACTTATAGCTCCTCTGCGACGGGTGCACATAGTCGAACTCGAGCGGCTCTTTCACGAGCGTCTCCCGATTACCCGGCCCCGTTATATCCCCACGCCGCGACATACGAGAAGTGTTCGTCATCGCGCTGGGCTTCGCCGTCCGGAGTCTGATACTCCTCGCGGAAATGGCCGCCACACGACTCGTTTCTCTCGAGCGCATCCACACACATCAACTCAGCCAGTTCGAAGAAGTCGGCTACGCGTCCGGCCTTCTCCAGGCTCTGATTGAAGTCGTCTCCGGTACCAGGAACCCGCACGTTCTGCCAATATTCCTCCTGCAATTCTGGATCTGCCCGATGGCAGATTCGCAAACCGGCGGCGTTTCGAGACATTCCGCAGTAATCCCAGACGATTTTCCCGAGCTGGCGGTGGAACGAATCGACCGTGCGGCGTCCGTTCACGCTGAGAAGACGCTTCAACGTGCTCTCAGCCGAAATCACGGTGTTGCGAACTTCCGGATGCGACAAGGGATAGGCTCCAGCTTGTTGTTGGCCAGATAATCGCCCTAGCGTGTACGGAATGACGAAATAGCCATCCGAAAGACCTTGCATCAGAGCACTGGCACCGAGCCGGTTTGCGCCGTGATCGGAGAAGTTCGCTTCCCCGAGAACAAACAGGCCCGGAATGGTGCTCATCAGGTGGTAATCCACCCAAAGCCCGCCCATGGTGTAGTGAATGGCCGGATAGATACGCATAGGGACTTTGTACGGGTCTTCATCCGTGATGCGTTGGTACATGTCGAACAGGTTTCCGTAGCGCTCTTCGATCGTTTTGCGCCCAAGGCGTTCGATGGCGGCCCCGAAATCGAGGTAAACGCCGAGCCCGGTTTCGCCGACCCCGCGTCCTTCATCGCAGACCTGTTTGGCATTACGCGAAGCTACGTCGCGCGGAACGAGGTTGCCGAAGCTCGGATAGCGGCGCTCCAAGATAGTAATCGCGCTCGCCTTCCGGGTATCTGATCGGGGCTACGCTTGTCCCCTTTCTGTTTTGGCACCCAGATGCGGCCGTCGTTTCGTAGCGACTCGCTCATCAGAGTGAGCTTGGATTGATAGTCGCCCGAAACAGGGATGCAGGTGGGGTGAATCTGCGTGTAGCAGGGATTCGCGAACAGCGCGCCGCGCTTGTGAGCACGCCAGGCAGCCGTCACATTCGAGCCCTTCGCGTTGGTCGACAGGTAAAAAACGTTTCCGTACCCGCCCGTCGCAAGCAGGACGGCATCGGCAAGATGGACGTTCATCTCCCCCGTCACCAGATGGCGAGTCACGATACCTCGAGCTCGGCCATCGATCACAATCAGATCGAGCATCTCGGTTCGGGGGTACATCGCGACACTGCCGGTTTCCACCTGACGCTCGAGCGCCTGGTAAGCGCCGAGTAGCAGTTGCTGCCCTGTCTGTCCTCGCGCATAGAACGTTCGGGAGACTTGCGCGCCTCCGAACGAACGGTTCGTCAAGGTCCCGCCGTATTCCCGAGCGAACGGAACGCCCTGAGCCACGCACTGATCGATGATTTCGACGCTGATCTGAGCCAGGCGGTACACGTTGGCCTCGCGCGCCCGGAAGTCGCCGCCCTTTACGGTGTCGTAAAAAAGACGGTAGATGCTGTCGCCATCGTTTTGATAATTTTTGGCGGCGTTGATCCCGCCCTGTGCCGCAATCGAGTGGGCGCGGCGCGGCGAATCCTGGAAGCAGAAACAGCTAACTTTATAACCGAGTTCGCCCAGAGTTGCCGCCGCAGATCCGCCGGCAAGTCCAGAACCGACAACGATCACGGAGTGACGGCGTTTATTGGCAGGGTTGACCAGCTTCATGTCGAAGCGAGTGCGATCCCAAGCCGTCTCAATAGGGCCAGAAGGAAGACGCGAGTTGAGTTCCATTGATTTACTTAACGAGTCCCAGAAGAACGCTGATCGGTATGGAGATAAAGCCTCCAGTTACGATAACTGCGAAGATGAACGCGAATTTGCGTAGGATCGGCGTATGCCGGGGATGGTTGATACCGAGAGACTGAAACATGCTCCAGACCCCATGCCGGAGGTGAAGTCCTAACAGGATCATGCTGAATATGTACCAGGCCGAAACGTACCAGACCTGAAAGCCGCCGACCGTGTTTCCGTAAACATCGCCCTCCTCGAATCTGCTTCCGGGATGGACTACGCCTACAGTCAAGTGGAGGAGGTGATAAATCACGAAGGCGAGCAGGATGGGACCGCTCCAGTACATGGTCCGCGACGCGTAAGTGGAGACGGTATTGCGGCGCTGAGCATATCCGACCGGCCGGGCAGAAAGCTTTCTGGATGCCAAGCCGACGGAAGCCCAGATGTGAAGACCGACTGCCGCGAGGAGCCCGATCCGGACAATCCACAACAACTCTGGAACGCCGTGAAGAAAGTGCCCGTACGCGTTGAATCTTTCCGCGCCCGCGTAGATTTGCATGTTGCCCATCATGTGGCCGACAACAAAGGCAAAAAGAATAAAGCCTGTTAGTCCCATCACGACCTTCTTGCCGTTCGTAGAGGCAAAAAAGCGCGCTGGGCGCGCGACCCGCGGGCCAATTACAGTTGAAGCCATTTATTGATCCTAAGGAGGATCATACAAACTGATCCCTTCCCAGTATCGCGAAGAGATATCGGAGAAATAGGTGAGGGGAGAGCTGAGGCTCGGATTCAGGTTATGCCGAGGAGGAGGAAAGACAAATTCCAGGACGAATACAGCTTGCAAGGTGCTTGTCAGGGAGGAGGCCGGGCGCTTCTCCGCACCTCGAAGAGAAGCGCCGGGCCATGGGTTCGGAGCTACCGGCTGCGGAGCCGGCGACGCCCGATAGCTGCGATCGTTAAACCTCCAAGCGCGATCATCCCGAGCGAAAATGGCTCCGGCGTAGGCGTGATACTGCCGAGCAAACCGTCTGCTTCGCCGTTGATACCGGCCGTGAAGTAGACAGCATTCGGATCGAATCCGGGCGCATTCCGGGTACCAAGAGCCCAGAGCCCGCTGTTCACAATCGGCTGTCCGTTGCTGTCCGTTACCGTTCCGACGAAGGCTCCGGTTACCGGATTGAATGCATTGATCTCACCGTTGCCGAAGTTTCCAACCAGCAAATCGTTGGCGAACGCTCCCCAGCTTGCCGGAGCTACAACAATTCCCCAGGGCTGATCAAGCTGTCCGCCCGTGCCGATTAAGCGTCGCTGAAAGACGCCATTGGTATCGAAAACGCTTACAATTCCGGTGCCGAGACCGCCGGTACCGGCCTGGGCGCCGTTCTGATATTCCACATACAGCAATCCGTTAACGTTCTGTATGTTGTATGGCGTGTAGCCCGCGGGAAGATTCGGATCCGTGAAAGACCCCGCTAGCGTCGCCCGTCCGAAGCTCGAGTTGAAAACATCGATTGTGCCTCGCACATTAGCGGCATAGAGGAAACTGCCCGACGTGTTGCTGCCAATGGCAAGTCCCGTGTAGGTTGCTCCGGCAGTCGTGGCGGTGAGTTGCGCAGTGGTGCCGTTCCCGTTGTTCCAGGCGTAGATCGAACCGCTGATCGTGGCGAAGACGAAGTTCGGCGTTGAACCGTTCGGTTCAAGGAACGAAGTCCCGCCTGCAAAAACCTGTCCCGTCGGACCGCCGGGAACGCTCACGACCAAAGCGTTAGGAGTGCCGGTGGCGCCGTAAAGAGTCGAGGTGTTCGTTGCCTGGTTCGAAGTCCAGAATGGGCTGGTTGCGGAGAATGACATGCCCCAGGGATTTCGAAGGTTTGAGTCCGTCACCGATGCAAGACCAGGGACGCTCGAAACTAAATTCGTCTGTGCGAATGCATCCGGTAGGGCGTTTCGGGAAATGAGAAAAAACGCTGAAGATAACAGGAGAGAGCGCTTCGAAAAGAGGCTTAGAGAACACATGATAGTCAACCTTCGTGGGTAAAATCGCGAGTCTCCACCACAATATTTTGGATCGGGGCTAAGGTGTTCTCTGGCTATGTAAAATTCTTGTAAAAACAGAGGTCCGCCTGTGATGCGCAGGCCAAATTAGAGCGGGAGCGCACCTGATATCGTTTACTCTGCCGGGCTCGCCTCAGCGGCTCGGGCAAGAGAGGCGCATTGAGAAAGCACACAATCGATAGAAGTGTCGTGAGGGCAACCTTCGTTCTCTTCCTTTTATCCGGTCTCACACACACCGTCCTCGCGGAAACCGCGGTCGAGAGGAGTGTTGAGACCCGGTTCCAACTCGACTTGCTGGTTCCGGATGCCGTGCTGAAAAGCTATCTTCCGGCGGGCTGGACTCCGAACGTGGCCACGCAAGGCCCGGCAAAAGACTGCAATCTGCGGGCGGTCTTCATTGATCGGATTACCGTCAACGGGCCTGACGGGAAACCGGTTGGAAAAGGATCGAACCGGCTTGTGTACTTGGTAGCGCCGGTGAAAAACGGAGCGGGCGAGAGCGTTCAGCTCGTGATCGGCGGCATTACGGAAGATCCTGCGGATGCCCCAGGGCCCTTCGGCGTTTACCTCGCCGCAAAAATGCACCGGGTCGAACGATCGACGGCGGCGGCTGAAGCGCAAACTGATTCTCAGGACTGGACCTTTGAGGCTGCTTCCGGTGAACACCTGGAGCTGCACATAAAGTTCGAGCGCGGCCCGGTGAACCGGACGAACCCTGCCGACGTAAAGTTTTACTCGGCAAAAAACCCGGATGTTTACCAGATCTCAAGACAAGCGCAATCGCTCGACATCCTGCGCAATACGACCACCACGCCTCCGGATCGAGTGAAAAGCTTTTCGTTCAAGGGATCGGGAGGAAGCTACGCAAAGCTATTTGACGGTACCGAGAAGCTGTTGAGCTGGGATCACATTGTCTGGATCGACCGCACAGTTCTCAAGCCATGACCAAGAGCAGGCTTTTCGTTTCCATCCTGGCTTACGCGTGCCTTTTCATCGTTGCAACGGCCGCCGCCAATGCGGCAGTGCCGATTCCGGCCAAAGATCGCTCTGTGATCTTGATCAGTCTCGATGGTTTTCCGGCGTACGATCTTGAAGACCCTAAGCTTCCCATTCCGACTCTGCGCGAACTTATGCACTCCGGGAGTTGGGCAAAATCGATGCAGCCGATCAATCCGACCTGGACCTGGCCCAATCACACAACGATGGTCACGGGTGTCGACGCTCGAAAGCACGGCGTTCTCTACAACGGAGTTCTGCGAAAGCAGGAGAATCCATTCGCCGTAAAGATCGATGCGACTGTGCCTAAGCTCCAAATGGTGCATGAGACCACCGTGTACGATCTCGCCAAGCAAGCGGGACTAACGACTGCGCAAGTGGATTGGGTTGCGATCAACGACGCTCCCGGGATTACGTGGGCCTTCCCTGAAAAGGCCACTGACTCCGATCCTCTCGTCAAAGAGATGGTGGCGAAAGGACTTCTAAAGCCGGACGAGATCAGCAATGATGGCCATCCGTCAATCGTCTGGCGGGACCAGATCTGGACGCGGGCGGCAGCGTATCTCATCCGAGAGCACAAGCCGAATCTGCTTTTGTTTCACCTGTTAAGCCTTGACAGCACGCACCATACGTACGCACCCAGGACGTTGGCAAGTTATGACGCTATCGCCTTCCTGGACGGCTGTGTGCGGCAGCTTGTCGACGCGACCAAAGCTGCCGGCATGCTGGAACGGACCACGTTTATCGTCGTTTCCGATCATGGCTTCAAGAGCGTCACGAAACAGATCTGGTTACGGAATGTGCTGAACGGGGCTGGTATCGGCCCGGAGGTTCAAGTTGTTCCAGAAGGCGGAAGCGGCATGATTTATGTCCGCGGCGGAGGGAAAAAAGACCTCATAACCAAGAAGCTTGCGGCCACTTTCGCGGCGACGGAAGGCGTCGAACGGGTATTGGGACCATCCGACTTCCCGTCCCTGGGGCTTCCGCTTCCGAGCGTTAACCCGCAAATGCCTGACCTGATTGTTCTCGCCAAATCGGGGTACGGTTTCGGGGGAGAGCGAAAGGGAACCGGACCGGCAGTCGAGGCAGTCGAGCCTCCTACCGGTGCCCACGGCTATCTAAACACGGATCCTGAGATGCAAGCCATTTTCATCGCCAGCGGTTACGGGATCAAGAAAGGCCTCACGCTCGAGCCGCTACACAACACCAGAATTGCGGCGACATTGGCACGTCTGCTGGGTATCCAGCTTCCAAACGCCGACCGCCCGATCGGGGACATACTGCAATAGCCGAAAATCTTTCAGCTAGAACTTACCTTGGATCAACATGGTCAGGATGCCGGCGGCAACAATCGCCAGCGATAACGCGCCGAGGCGACGGGTCACAGTCCATTGTCTGATTTGACCGTGAAGCAGAGGCAAGTTCGAAAGCGCACTTGTCATGGAAGTCAATACGGTGGCGATACCTGCCGTTTCCGGAGTAATCTTGCCAGCAACGGCGAGCGTAGCTGCCGCGCCGGTCGTGCTTGCGCTTGAGACCACTCCACCAATCACGCTGACAAACAGAAATCCAAGATGACCAAGATAGCGTTGTCCAATATTTCCGATGACGGAGATCGCGAGGAAGATCGCTCCAAACTTCAACACCTTGGGAAGGGAGAGAGGCGAAGACAGTTTCACGTCTCCAACGTTTGCGTTGTTTCCGCGCCTTTGCAGGAGAAGAATGATCAATGCAACCAAAGTCATCGCGGCGATTGGCCCGGCGGCATAAACGACAGCCGCGCGCGCAAAAATCGCAAGAATCAACAGATTTCGAATAAACATCGCAAGTACCGTCAGAAGATCGATAACGGTCGCGATCGCTACCTCGCCCGGCTGAGAACCGGTCAAGAACTGTGACAACTCGGCGATAGTTGCCGTACTGTTCACCATTCCGCCAAGCACAGCGCTGTAATACAGGCCCCGCCCGGCGTAGAGCTTAAGGAGCAGATAATTAGCGAACCCAAGCACGGCAATGACGACCACGGTGAGCCATGCTGCACGCGGGTTGATTAGCTGCCAAGGATCGATCGGGTGATCTGGCAGAGCCGGATAGATGACAAATGCGAGCATGCCGAGGATCACCGCGCCGCGCACCTCGCTCACCTGTAGTTCGCCTGCGAAATGCGTCAGCGCCGGCTTTAGCGAGAGAAGCATGGTCATCACCAGGGCAGCCGCTACAGGTGTGTAGCGGTGGCCTTGACCCACGAGGGCACCTAACAGGAACGTCACGATGACCGCTGCGGATGTGGTCGTGGCAACTGGCCTTCCGTCGCGAATATTGCGCAGAGCGGCCAAGGCAACAATCAGGAGGAAACCGCCGAAGGAGAGATACGCGAAGGCAGGGCCGGCGAGAACACTGATTGTTCCCGCCATGGCGGTGATTCCAAATGTGCGTGTGCCCAAATCCTTTTGAGACCACTCGCGCTCCAGACCAACAAGCATGCCGATCGCAATTGCAATGGCAAGGCGGACGGAAATCGAGCGGCTGAAAAGATCAGCCGAACTCTAACGCTAAAGGACAGAAATTATTTGACGCCTTTAGAAGCATCCCATGATCCTTGCAGTCGCCGTATGTAAACGATCTGCCCGATGTGATACGCGTTGTGAGTGCCGATATGCTCAATGACGGAAGCCCAGAGCTTCAGCTTCGTCTCGTCGGCTCCTTCGACCGCCTTTTCCCAGTCGGTAAGCACATTGTCCAGTCTCTTGACGGTCTCGTTCCAAGTTTTGCTGTCGAAGCTGTTGAACGTCTCCTCATTGTTCCCGTCGAACGCGGGCGGCTTTTCGCCCTTGAACTTCGCCAACTGCTCGGAGTTCCAGAAAGCCAGATGGTTCGTTAGTTGACCGATAGAGTGGTTCCCGCTCTTATCACGCCATTTCGCCTGCTCGGGAGTAACTCCGGCAACGGCAACGTCCACCGGAACAAACCATTCTTTCTGATTGTGGGTCGTGCGAAGCGACTCCAACAAGATCCCTTTGAGCGTTTGAGGCGTTTTGCTTTGCGCTTCGGCCAGAAACGCTCCCAAACACACAAGAGCCAAGATGCACGTGAATTTCAAAGTTCCTCCCCTTACCATCCCCTTGAAGAAGCTCGAGAGACGCAACGAATAGACTCACTATACAATTTGCTTTGGCTCTATTCTGGAAGCTCCCACGTTATGCGACTTCAACCCGGTCTTTTCTTTTGTTTCGGTCTGCTTGCCGCGTTCGCCTCTCCGATGCAATCCCAGAGCAAAGGGACTCCCGCAGAAGAGGCAACCGTCAAACGCGACTACCCGATCCAACCCGTTCCCTTTACTCAAGTGCACGTGGACGATCGGTTCTGGGCTCCCAAGATTGAGATCAACCGGAAAGTCAGCATTCCGACAGCTTTCGACCAGTGTGAACGGACGGGACGAATCGAGAACTTTGTTCGCGCTGCCGAAGTGCTTAGAGGCGTAAACATCAAGGACAAGCATTACCCGCCATTCCCTTTCGACGACACCGATCCTTACAAGGTGATTGAAGGGGCGTCATACACGCTTCGTGTCAACCCCGACCCTAAGTTGAAGGCTTATGTCGATAGCCTGATCGATAAAATCGCCGCGGCGCAAGAGCCCGATGGGTATCTCTACACAACAAGAACCATCGACCCGCAACATCCCCACCCATGGGCCGGTACGCAACGGTGGCAAAACGAAGAAGTTTTGAGTCATGAACTCTACAATCTGGGGCACCTGTACGAAGCGGCGGTCGCGAACTATCAGGCGACCGGTGAGCGGAAACTGCTGGATGTCGCGCTGAGAAGTGCCGATTTGCTGGTCAGAACATTTGGTCCCGGCAAACGGAAAATCTACTCCGGCCACCAGATTGTCGAAATGGGTCTCGTGAAGCTCTACCGGGTCACCGGCAGGACGCAATATCTGGAGTTGGCGAAGTTCTTTCTCGACAGCCGCGGTCCAGGCGGGCGCGCCTACAATCAGGCGGACCTGGCCGTAGTTGACCAGACTGAGGCGGAAGGACACGCCGTACGCGCGACTTACATGTATTCAGGAATGGCCGACGTGGCCGCGCTGACCGGTGATGCGGCCTACCTGAAGGCAATCGACACAATCTGGCAGAACGTAGTGGACAAGAAACTCTACATTACCGGCGGGATTGGAGCGCTTGGCGAAGGCGAGGCATTCGGGGCCGATTATCAGTTACCGAACATGTCGGCTTACAACGAGACTTGCGCGGCCGTGGGCAACGACTTCTGGAATCAGAGATTGTTCCTGCTCCATGGAGATGCGAAGTATGTGGACGTTTTCGAGCGCACGCTGTACAACGGGCTGATCTCGGGTGTATCGCTCGACGGCAAAACCTACTTCTATCCGAATCCGCTCGAGTCGAATGGCCAGCATCAACGGAGTCCCTGGTTCGGGGTTGCCTGCTGTCCGGGCAACATCACTCGATTTATGCCTTCGGTTCCCGGCTACGTCTATGCCCAACGCGGACGAGACCTCTATGTGAATCTCTACATGAGCAACACAGCAGACCTCGCCTTGCCTTCCGGGCAGAAGTTAAATGTCATGCAGGAAACTCGCTATCCATGGGAGGGAGACGTGAAGGTCACGCTCAATCCGGAGCAGCCCAGCCAGTTCACTCTGCGCATGAGAGTTCCAGGTTGGGCGCGCAACGAAGTGGTTCCGGGCGATCTCTATCGCTTTGCAGAAGGGAACGCGGCGCTGCCGGCTCATCTGAAGGTGAATGGCCGGGAAGAACCGTTGAAATTGGATGCCGGGTATGCCGTCGTTGCTCGAACCTGGAAGAAGGGCGATGTAGTGGAACTGAATTTACCCATGCCCGTTCGCCGTGTTGTCGCGAATTCGAAGGTCAGTGCGGATACTGGACGCGTCGCGCTGCAGCGAGGTCCGTTGGTGTATGCAGCCGAATGGGTCGACAGTCCTGATAAGCATGTCCGCAACATCGTCCTGAGCCGGGACGAGAAACTCGCCGCACACTTCGAACCTGCGTTACTGAATGGGATCGAGGTGATCAAGGGTCAGGCGGATGGTTTCAGTTACGACGAAAAACATAACCTGAAGCACACGCGAGAACCGTTCACCGCCATTCCTTACTACGCTTGGGCGAATCGCGGCCCGGGCCAGATGGAGGTCTGGATTGCCGCCTCGCAATCTGCGGCACATCCTACGCCATATCCCACCTTGGCGACAAGAAGCAAAGTGACGCTCGTCGGGACCTACGGTAGCCGAGAACGGGGTTCGGGATCCGACGACTCGTAGCTGACCAGGAAGAGCCGGCATCGTCAACCGACACCAGTTCCTTCTACGATTGGCTGCCGAAAAAAGGTTCGAGCGAGTGGATTCAATACGATTTCCCACAGAAGACCACGGTGCACAGTTCCGACGTCTACTGGTTCGCAGAAGCAAGCGGCAGACAAATCAAGCTGCCAAGAAGCTGGAAGCTTTTGTACCGCGACGGAGATGAATGGAAGCCGGTCGAAGCGCAAGGCAGTTACCCGGTTCGGAAAGATCAATACAATCGCGTCGAGTTCAAGCCTGTAGAAACCGGCTCGCTCCGCCTCATTCTGGATCTGCAGCCCGACGCCTCGGCAGGGATACAGGAGTGGCGGGTGCAATAAATCTGCGTTCCCTGCCCGAATGGCTGATGTGCTCTCGGCTGTAACCGGCGCACACTGTAGCCATGAGTGCAGTTACTAGCGAATCTAGGCAATCTGTCGCAAGCATTAGTCGAGCTTGTGGCCAAGGCTTCAGGCGGCGTCGTTGCCATCAAAGCCGCGGCGTATCGAACCACCAGCGGAGTCAGCCTGGGTGAGAATCTGGTGGCCGCTGCCAATCATGCCGTAAAGCGGGACTCGGGCATTCCGTTACAGACGGCTTCAGGGGCGCAATCGACGGGTACTGTGATTGGCCGGGAGCCCGGCCTGGACGTCGCAATTCTAAAGGCTGACGATCTTCCCGTCCAGCCGCTTGCATCGCAAGATCCAGGCGCGATCAAAGCTGGAGACTTGCTAGCCGTTGTGGGCTTGACTACGGACGCCGGCCCTTCCGCCAGCATGGGAATCATGGGTGCGGTGGGCGGGTCCCGGCGAACTTGGCGCGGTGGAACTCTTGACCAGTTCCTCCGTCTGGACGTAAATCTATATCCGTCTCAATCTGGTGCGGCAGTGGTATGCGCCGACGGTCGACTTATCGGCATGGCGACTCCGGCCCTCTCGCGGCATGCGGCAATAGCTATTCCGGTTTCTACCTTGAAACGCATTGCTGACGAACTGCTGCATCAAGGCCGAATCCGCCGCGGCTATCTGGGAGTCGGCACGCAGGCGGTTCCGATTCCGTCGTCCCTTCAGGAAAAGCTCGGTCTCGATTGCGAATACGGGTTGATCCTGCTGAGCGTAGAAACCGATTCGCCGGCCGAGAAGGCGGGCTGGCAACTGGGGGACATCCTTGTCAAACTGAACGGCACGCCCGTTCTCGATGTTGATGAACTCCAGGCGATTTTGCGCGGCGACAGCGTAGGACGGCAGGTGAACGCTCTGCTCATTCGGGGCGGGGAGAAGATAGAAAGCGAAATCACGGTCGTGGAACGCCCTAATCGAGGTAAGTAAGATGGCGCTTCCAGTACCAGGGCGGATCGTAGAAATGCTCCGCCGATCCACAGTCGAAGTGCTGAGCGGTTCAGCCTGGAAGTTCAGGAACCGGCACAGGCACGGTCATCACGGAAGGCCAGGTTGTCACGAACGCGCATGTTGTGCGGGGCACATCGTTGACGGTTGCGTCGTGGGAAGGCGATCGCCTTCCTGCAAGCGTCTTGGAAATAGATCACCGGCGCGATTTGGCGCTTTTGAGTGTTCAGGGCTTGCGAGCACCGGCTGCCACTCTGGGTGATTCGAACGCGCTGCGGCCCGGAACTCCGGTGGTGGCCGTCGGCAATCCGCTCGGGTTCGTTGGTGCAGTGTCGAGCGGCATTGTGCATTCGGTCGGAGTCGCACCTGCTTATGGCCGGGCAGACCGGAATCTATGCCGATGTGCGTTTGGCGCCGGGGAATTCAGGTGGACCGCTGGCCGACTACCGCGGACAGGTCGTAGGTATCAACACCATGGTGATCAGCGGCGGTTTGGCACTGGCGATACCGAGCCGGACCGTTCAGATGTTTCTCAGGCGCAGCCGGTCTGGTGCGAGTCTAGGGGTTGTGGTACGGCCCATCGGCTTGGACGCGAAGGCGACCGGAATGATGATTCTGCGAAATCATTCCTGGAGGAGCAGCCGAACGAGCATCGCTCCTGCCGGGAGATGTCCTGATCGGCGCGAACAACCAACGATTCCGGACGGTCGAGGATCTCGAGAGCGTGACGCAGGAAAGCGTTGGGGCGGTGGTTACCCTCGAGTTCTACCGCGCCGGCCAACGAACTCGCCGCCGCGTTGCTTTGAGGCTCGAGCGTAAATCGGACTTGAGTGCCGCTTGATCCGTGTTGGCATTCTCGCGGATACGGCCTCACAAGGGCGAGTTCTTTCGGAGTTACTAGCCGATGACGATCGAGTCCAGGTAGTTAGTCTTGGTGTTCGAGTACATGGCGAGCGGGAGATTCCGTTGGCATACACGGACGTGATCATCGCGACATCTCCCGCGCTGGCCCGTTCCCTGCCCGGACACGGCCCTCCGGTAATACTCGTGGGTGATGAAACGGGAACGGATGGCAGTCTTCGAGACGCGGTGCGCGGCTGGCTGCCTGCCAATCCGACCGGCCCCGAGCTTTCGGCTGCGGTCGAGGCCGTGGCCGAGAACTTGGTCGTTCTCACGAGGAACCAGGCAAAGCGGCTCTTCAACTACGATCGGAGAAAGCAACAGGAGGACTCTGGAGGCGAAGCGTTGACGCCCCGGGAATCGGAGGTATTGCGCATGCTGGCTGACGGGCTCGGCAACAAACAGATAGCCAAAAACCTCGGCATTTCAGACCACACGGCCAAGTTTCACGTTGCTCAAATTCTTTCCAAACTCGGCGCGGGCAGCCGGGCGGAAGCAGTAGCCATTGGCATGCGCCGGGGCTTAGTACCGGTTTAAAGGCAGCCGAAAGCTCGGCGAAACATTCCCGGGTTACCTTGTAGGTAGGGAGGTGCCGGTTTGCCAGCTCGCTATTCCGAATGTTTCCGGCTCGGTGCCCTAGTTTTCGGATTGTTTCTTTATCAATCCGCCCTGATTGCCCAAACGCCTGCCCGGCTATCCGTGCCGATGGGCGGGGGCACAACCCAGCTCAACGAACCCGCCGTGTCGGCTGAGCGTTTCGAACTTGTTACAGGTGACGCACAATCAATCGAGGATGCGAAGGAGAGGGGCGATATCGTAACTCTCGTCACAGAGTCTCGCAGGCACTCGAATGTCCGAGTTCAACCGTACGACATAAAAACCGCCTTCAATGCGCTGGGTAGCGGAAGCTCAGACGGAAGCTGGGAAATGGAAGACATCTCGCCGGGCGCAAACGTGTACCGTTGGACCGCTCAAGGCCCGGGCTATTCTGCCGTACATCTGATCCTGAACAAAGTTCTTTACAGTAATCGATCGACTGATAATCTCCCCATGCGCCTGGCGCAAGCCCGCGCGGCGATGTTTTTCACCGAGTCGAGCTTTGGACCCAGGGCATCTGTCCGGCATGCTTCCGGCAACCTTGACGGACTTGATCTTACATGCGTACTGGTTGCCCACAACATGATGGGAAGGACGGTCTCAGGCGGGCGATCCTGGGACGAGGCTGAGTACTGCATCGATCCCAAATCGAAAACCGTTGTGACGTACTCGCCGCTACCGGGTCTCTACATCCATTACGATTACGGAAGCGCAATTCAATTTCACGACACGATCGTTCCCGGCAAATTCACAATTACGCAAGCCGGCCAGCCTGTAATCGAAGCGCGCACGGTAAGCGTCGCGGATCCCGTTAAGGATGCTGCCGCCTTCCAGTCCACGGGCCTCAATACCATCGGAATGGGACCGGCAATGAGTCCGCCCTGGCATTATCACGCGAATGCCCCTGCGCCGAACGGCATAACCATCGATCAGCCGCAGGTGGTGGTGATTCACGGGATGCAGTCGCCGAAAGGGCGTTTAAGCGATCTGGAATTGCTTGCATCAAGTAATCCGTCGCTTAATAACTCGGCGCTTCAATACGCTTCGAAGTGGAAAGCCGGGCCGATGGGAGCAGTGGTGGAGCCAGGTACAACGCCGGAATCACATGAAGTGTTCCTGACGATCCACTACCTGTCACCGCAACAAAACAGGGCCGCAATCACCAGTGGTCAGTAGCCTTTCTGTTTGTCGACTACGTTGATCATGGGTTTGCCGGCGACAAACCGCCGCGCATTTTCGACAATCGTGCCGACCATCCGGGAAGCGTCCTGATCTGAGCGCCCGGCGATGTGCGGAGTGACAATGGCGTTTGGAAATTGCCAAAGCGCGTGCCCTTTGGGCAGAGGCTCCGGATCGGTTACGTCAACTCCTGCACCCGCCAGACGCTTCTCATCGAGCGCCTTCACCAGAGCGGGCATTTCGTAGATACCGCCGCGGCTGACTGCAATGAAGTACGAATCCTTCTTCAAAAGCTGAAACTGGCGTTCTCCAATCATCTTGTGACTCTTCGGTGTATCCGGAACCGAGAGGAACAGGGCATCGGCGAGCGGAAGCACTTCATCGAGTTGATCTGGCTTGACCAGTCGATCAACGAACGGTAGAAACGGCTTATCTTCGGGATCGACCCCGATCACTTTCATTCCAAATGCATTTGCCCGCAAAGCGATCTGCGAACCGACACCACCGACCCCGACGACCACAGCCGTCTTCCCCCGCAGTTCGATACCGTGAAAGGCCTTGGGATCCCAGACCTGCTGCTGATCGTTTTTGTAGAGAACGTACAGGTTGCGCGAAAGCATCAGGAGCATGGCAAGCGCATGGTCGGCGATCTCGGGGCCTTGCACAACCTTGTTGTTCGTGAGAGTGATGTTGCTACGACGCAGGTCGTCCGAGCCGTCCTTCGGAAAGAGCACACGCTCAACGCCGGCGCTCATGATCGCAACCCATTTCAAGTTCTTGGCCGCGCGCACCTGGGACGAAGTGATCTCTCCGACGAACGCATCTGCATCGCCGATCTCGCTCATCACGTTCTCCTGAGTGACAGGAACAACACTGACCTCCGGCCCCGTGGCGCGAAGTTTTTCTACCAGGTCCGGGTTGTTGTAGGCAACCAGGATCTTCTTCGCCTGTGAAAAGAGCGGTAGAACGCCGAGCAACGCCATCAACGCGAGCCGAAGCATGTGCACCTCCTTCAGGTGAACTCCATTCTAAATGCACCCGTTTTGGGCAACCGCAACCGTAGACGTATCAGCCTCGATCTGCGTGGATGTGAGGATGCGGAGAGGCCGCGTCCGGCTGGTGCACGTGGCGGTGTGGACGGAGCAGGTTTGTACGCTCGAGCAGGGCGACATCGTGAAGAACTTGAAGAGGCTCACCTTCAGCGGCGATTTCACCTCGGTTCAAAATGTAACAGCGGTCCGCGACATCTTCCAGGGTGTCGAGATCGTGAGTCGAAATGACCACGGTACGTGAGCTCCCAGCCCAGGAAGCTAGCAGCCGGAGCAATTCATTCTGGCTGTCCGGATCGAGTCCGGCCGTGGGTTCGTCGAGCAGGATCACTTCAGGATCGAGAACCAGGACTGACGCAAGCGCGACCCTCTTCTTCTCGCCGCCGGAAAGCCGGTGGGGCGGGCGGTCCCGAAGTTCGGCGATTCCCATTTGCACCAGCACTGCCTCGACACGCTCACGAACCTTCTCCTTCGGCCAGCGCATTTGTAAAGGCCCGAAGGCAACCTCCTCGAGAACGCTCGCATTGAAGAGCTGAACGTCAGGATTTTGAAACACAATTCCAACGCGGCGCCGAAAGCCGGTTGAGAACTCTTCTTCCGCGAACCTGGATTCGCTCAGGCTTTCACCGTGAAACAACACCTCTCCCCGCTGCGCAAAGGAGAGAGCAGCGAGCAGGCGCAATAACGTCGATTTGCCTGAACCGTTGGGACCGAGAAGCGCAACACGCTCCCCCTGCTTCACTTCGAGAGAAACGCCCTTGAGTGCCGGGATGGCTCTTGTACGCGTACCAGACATCGCGGAGAGAGAACGTGTAATCCGAACGGTTCAAGCTCTATTGTCCCAGCCAAACGAGTAATCCGGCGATAGCAACGCAACCGGCTAGGGCTGCTCCGTCCCGGACACGAATGTGCGGATCATCCAGGAGATAAACGTCGCCACGAAAGCCTCGGGCCTGCATGGCTGAGTGGACTTCCTGCCCAAGATGAAGCGTTTTGTCCAAAAGAACGCCAGCGGTTGCCGCTATCAGACGGCGCTGCTCGCTCCCGTTGAGTTGACCAACTAATCTCGCCCGGCGCGCTTCCAACATGTTATGCGCGGTTTCTACCAGCAGGAAAATGTAGCGATGGGTCATCTGCAGAATGACGATCGCGGCTGCGGGAACCTTGCAGAAGCGGAGCGCCCGCAGCAATTGGTTCCACGGCGTGCAGACGACGAGCAGTAGAGAGAATGTGCTCGCTGTCTCGGCCCGAGCGATCAAAAGCAGCGCACTGAACAGTCCCGGAAACGTGATGGTCCAACCGAGCACCGGCAACTGGGTGAACGGATCGCCCGCAACCGTGAACAATGCCGGTATGGCCAGCACACCCGTGAAGGCGAGGACCGGGAGCCAGATTCGTTTCAGAAGAAAGACTGGCGATACGCGCGAAAAGGCGCCGAGCAGCACGCCTACACTGAAGAGCGCGAACAGAATGGTAAGTCGATGGACCGCAATCGACGTTAGCACCAGAGCCACGAGACCGAACAGCTTCACTCTTGGATCGATACGTTGAAGAAAACCTTCCGAACGGGCGATCTCCTCAGCCACAAGCGCCTGTTGCATGCTGACCAGCAAGCCATCCATCGTTTTCTCGAGGAAGTTGTTGAACGTTCTTTTCGACTGCGTACGCTTTCCGATCTGGAGGAGTTTGCTGTCGAGGCAAGGTGCCCCGGCTTGCGAGAAAAGTGATCAGACTTGCCAATGCAATCACCAGGCAAACGCCGAGCATCGCAGAAGTGAAGTAAGCGGCGGAAGAGTTCCGGATAAACGCCAGTTCATAGTCGGCGAGAGGTGCTCGCCAAAATCGTGACATACGCTCAAGGCCGGCAGGAGCCCGATTTGGTGCCGGGTGATTGCCCGATGCCGCGGCCATCGCAGAACGGACCGCGGGGTTCGAGAAATCGACCGGCCTCCATTCGCCCCAAGCCTTTCCGATCGCCAGTATTCCCAGTGGTGTCAGGCACAGAGCGATTGCTAAGACGACCCAAAGCTTCCGGAGCGCAAACGCGCCGCTATGGGGTACGGCTGTGCGCACCGGGAACGCTGGCAGTGTCCGGCGCTTGCTGCAAGAGAGCCGGATCGACGCTTCCGAGGTACTTTACGATTCCAGCCGAGACAAGAAATTCAGCAAAACCGGCGAACGTGAGATGTCCAATCATCATTGCCGGAATGGAGACGCTCAGGGGATAGGGCGCGTAGAGAGGCGTGCCGTTCGTGTCGTGAAAAAACAGCGGTTGAATACCAAATTCGACAGCCGCGAGGAGCGCTGCCAGATTGATACCTGCATATCCCGCGAGGCCGGCAACCAGAACACGCCGCGAAGAGGAAACGCCGGCTCGGAGAGTCCCAACTCTATAGACGGCGTAAGCCGCAAAGGAACCAGCGATAGCCATGTTGAAGCAGTTGGCTCCGTACGCGGAGATGCCGCCATCTCCAAAGAAGACCGCCTGGACGAGCAAGGCCATGGAAATGGCGAGGGTCGACATCCACGGACCAAGAACGATGGACGAAACACCCATGCCTACCGCGTGTCCCGTCGTCCCACCCGGCAGCGGCAAGTTGAACATCATCAGAACGAATGAGAACGCTGAGAAGACAGCAACCAGAGGTATCGCTTGTGTTGCGAGTTTCGCCCTCACCCGCTTCATCGCCACATACCAAAACGGAGTCGCCGCCAGGTACAGACCGGCACATGTGCTGGGACTCAGATAGCCGTCGGGAATGTGCATGACCCAATTAGAGTGGACGCCTGAGCGTGCACGCACCACGTTAGTTGAACGGGATTCGGAACCAGCGTAACACTTTAGGTGACAACGTGTTACGCCGGACGCGAGACTATGATAGGGAAGAAATCATGGGAGAGCTGACACGGACGGGCGTCGCGATTGATTCCGATCTCCTGACCCGTTTTGACCGCTTCATTGCTAAGCAAGGCTACAGCAATCGTTCCGAAGCGTTCCGGGACCTGATACGTGACCGCCTGATTACGGCAGCGGTTGAAGACCCGGATGCTCTCGTTGTGGGAAGCATCACGCTGATCTATGACCATCACTCCCGCCTGCTGCCGGACAAGTTGACGAAGCTCCAGCACGATCACCACGACGTTGTTATTGCAACAACGCACGCACACCTCGATCACCACACCTGTCTGGAGGTTCTGGTGGTGCGCGGAAAGTCCAGTCACGTCCGGAAACTGGCGGATCTGCTGATTGGAACAAAGGGTGTTCACCACGGCAGGCTGGTCATGAGTTCGCCAAAGGCATCTCTTCCCAAAACAGCCTGATTCGATCGGGATTTTACATCAGAGATCCGGCAAATCTCCTACGGTTACATTAGAAACGTGACACCACAACCGGGCAAGCAGCACGATCTGCACGGCAGTGCGCCTGACACTCACGACACGGCCTTGTTGCTGATCGATGTAATTAACGACTTTGAGTTTCCCCGCGGGGATGAACTGTTTCAACAGGCGATAAAAATCGCTCCTAATATCGCGCGACTCAAGAAGCGAGCGCGCGCCGCCGGTGTTCCGGCAATTTATGTGAACGACAACTTCCGCCGTTGGCAATCCAAGTTTGATGACATCGTTCAGCATTGCCTCCGGGACGCCGTCAGGGGACGTCCGTTCGTTCAGCAGTTGATTCCGGCGGAAGATGACTACTTTGTCCTGAAGCCAAAGCACTCGGGCTTCTACCAGACTCCACTCGAGATCCTGCTCAAGCATCTGGGAACGAACCGGCTGATTCTTACTGGCGTTTCTACGAATAGCTGCGTCCTTTTTACTGCAAACGACGCCTATATGAGAGACCTGGAACTGGTTGTCCCTTCCGATTGCGTTGCGGCTTGCAACTGCAACGAGCATAATTTCGCAATGAATCAGATGGGCAGCATGCTGAAGGCTGATCTCTCCCGGTCAGACGAAGTTGCCTTCGAAGAAGCGCTGAAAAGCGTTTAGCGGGTCCTTCGCGTCGCTTCTTAGCCAACAAACCGAGCCCGCTACGCACCGTGAGGACCGGCGCACTCCCGCAAGGATCGTTTGGGACGTATGATGGTGGAACAATCCCGACGCTGTGAAAATTACCGGCGCATGAATCGGAGGACCGCCTTTGCCGGACATCAGTATCAGAGACAACTTAGACCTCGATATCGAGGTGAAGCCGGGCGACACATCGGGCATTGCGAAATACTTCAAATCGGCTGTGGAGTTCCTGAATCCGGATGGGAAGCTACATCAATTCGCGCCCTTATCTCTTGCCGATCCCGCCTTTACTTCGTTGCACGCCGATCTGAATACAGCTCGTCCCTTGCCGGTTATTGCGGACAATATCTCGCTGACAATAAAGGCCGGCATCAGCGGCAGAATCGAGGTCTTTGTTCCCGACCCGCATCTAGATCCCGGGCAAACCGATTCGCTTTTCAGCCCGGATAAGTATGACGAAGATGTCCCGGTAAAACAAACGGAACGTTACGTTTCTGCTGGGTTCGTTGCCAGCGCCGGACCAGCCGTCTCGGCAGGAGTATCCGGCGTCAACTTCGGTTTCGCCGCCGACTCTTCCCTTACGCTTGTCAACTATCGAAAGTTTTCTCTCGAACCGGAAGCCCCGACATTTCTCAGTGCGATCAAGGAAACATTCGCGGCTTTTCAGGTGCCTGCTTCCGTCTCCGATCTCGCGGCGATGGTACCGGACAGCGTAATCAAAGTTTCGGGATCCGGAAGCCTTAAATTCTCCGCCTCAGCTAATCTGTTAGCGCTTTCAAACCCTTTGGCGACGGCCGAGCTTCCCGGGCCGTTTGGCGCCATTCAGGTTTCAGACGGTGCCTCGTTCCAGGTCGGTGCGTCCTTCCGGTTGTTCGGCGATTACGAGATCAGGGTACGCAAGATAAGCGGAACGACAGTCCGCCTGGGCTACTTCAAAGAGCACGGCAAGGAATGGAACGCCACTGCTAAGCTTTCGGCCGGGCTCTCGCTTTCGATCGGCGGCGGCGATGACATATTCGGCCAAATCATCTCGGCTCTGAGCCCTGATGCCGAATCTGACTTCAAGGAACTGAAACAGGCCAACGTAGACTCCACCACGATTGCCTCCATTCAGGCCACGGTTCAAGCTGCAATTGAACGCACGCTCGAGGTCGGTACTTCCTACGAACTTGGGACCTCAGATGCGAGTCAGGCCGCGTTTCTATACGAGATTGATCTCAGCGCTCTCGATCAGAACGGCGAAGAGGCAGTGCAAACGGCACTTCGCGGTGACCTGACTGCGCTCGTGACACGCAGAAGAGTTATTACCTCGCGGCATCAAACCCGTCCGGAGTATCTTCACGAACTTACGACAGAGTAAGCGCACTTTCAAAGTCAACCTTCTCGGTATTTACAATTCCATCTCTATTTCCAAGCTGGTGACGAAGGGCAAGGTTCTTTACGATCCGGAGACCGGTGAGTTGATCCTGAGTGACACGGTTACGGCGAGCCAGCTTCAGGCGGGCGTCGTCAACGTGGGGGGTACGCCCAACCAAGCCGACCCCAAGCAGGTGCGCAGGATCTTAGCGTCAAGCCTGCTGATAACCGCGGCCTATCGCGCCTCGGGATCAATAGTCACGCCGCCGGTTCTGCGGTCCAGTCACATCTACTCTGAACTTCACGACCAGACGAATCGGGAGACCATGGCGGACGAACTCGGTGTCGCGGTCGGACTGGGACTGATGACTCGCGCCGAGCAGCACGACCTGATACAAGGCACGACCCAGTTCGGCCGGACGATCGCGTACGCAAGCGCGGATTACAACGACTCGCTTGCGACAGCTCTGTTCATCGCGAACGACAATCCAAGGGCCCAGGCCGAATACGAGAACATCGGGCGCGAGGCCATGCAAATCGCAGCTAAACGAGGCGGAACGGCCGACCCGGTGCGCCTGAGGCCGTTACAGAACGATGAGCTTTGGAAGACGATGAAAGACGGCGGACAATCCAAATTCCGCACGCTCCTTCCGGAAGCAAGCGCTTTGCAGATCGGCGTAGTGACAGCAGACTACTCAACCATCATTTGGTGGGCCGCAACCATGAGCGAAACGGGCCGAGCTTTGATGACAGTCCGCAATTTCCTGCTCAGAACTCCGGCCGTTGATTCCAGGAACGAGGAATTCCAGAAACTACGATCAGACCTGGCGCAATACCTGAAGCGTGTTGCTGCCGACACGAAAGAGGAGTTTGGGCGTCCCTGGGGCCTTATCGCAATGGATCTGTTGACCGGAAACAGATCGGAAGCGCGCGCCACCTTCACGGGACCGGTGATCAGCCTGAGCCGAGTGCGGACCATCGCTGCTGCAGCCGCCGGAGGACGCCAGGTAATTTAGCCGGCTACTCAGAGTTTCTGGGCCAATTGTTTATCATTGACCCAATGTTAAGTGTTTCATTGTTCCTGCTTTTGCTGGCCCCTCAGGCGCCTCAAACTCCTCAGCAACCTGCAAGACAGGCCTTGCCTGCAACAACGACCACAGCCCCAGCACCCTCCGCTCCTGCAGCGCAGCCCGGACGAACCGCGAGGCCCGGAGTACCCGGACCGGCACCGGCCGTTGGCGGCGAGATTGATGAGACCCCCGTCGTTACTCACCATTCCATCTCGGTCGGTGGCAAGACCATCAACTACACGGCGACAGTGGCACAAATGCCGCTGCAAAACACGTCGGGAGAAACGGAAGCCCACATCTTTTACATGGCGTACACGCTCGACGGCGTGAGCGATGTCTCGAAACGGCCACTTACCTTCTGCTTCAATGGCGGACCCGGATCAGCCTCAATGTGGGTCCACATGGGTGGCATGGGGCCGCGCAGTCCCAAACTGATGCCAAACGGCATGATGCCTCCTCCGCCGTATCAGATCAAAGACAACCAGGATACCTGGCTGGGCATGACTGATCTTGTCTTCATCGACCCCGTCGGAACAGGTTACAGCCGGGCAAAGACAGTGGAGGTGGCGCGCCGGATGAATAGCGTGAATGGCGACATCCAGTCTGTCGGCGAGTTCATGAGGTTATATGTTTCGCGTAGTAATCGCGAATTGTCGCCCTTGTTCATCGCCGGCGAGAGCTATGGTACGTTTCGCGCAGCCGGATTGGCAGGTTACCTGATTGATCGCGGCCTCGCATTCAACGGAATCGTGCTGATCGGCACCACGCTCAACCTGGAAACGATCTGGAGCCGCAGCGACGACCTGGTTTACGAGTTGGAACTCCCAACGTACGCAGCAGACGCCTGGTATCACAAAAAGGTCGCGCCTGATTGTCAGAAGAAAGACTTGAAGTCGTTTCTGCGGGAAGTGCAGGATTTCGCTACCGGTGAATATGCGATTGCTTTGAATAAGGGAGACGGGCTACCGGCCGCGGAGCGCAAAGCGATTGCGGATAAACTCGTTCGCTACACGGGACTTGAGGCGCAGTACATCGAACAGAGCAACCTTCGCTACGACGTGCAGCATTTCTCGCGCCAACTGCTGCGAGACAGGAACCAGACGATTGGGCGTTACGACGGGCGGATCACCGGAGCGTCTGCGCTCAACACCGGTGAAACAAGCGAATTCGATCCGTCCAGCACGGAAATCACTCCGCCGTTCATGGCGGCCTTTACCAATTACATTCGGACCGAACTGAATTACAAGACGGACATGTTCTATTATCCGAGCGGCGGTATCCAGCCCTGGAATTATGAAGTTCAGAATGGCTTTGGCGATACCACCAGCCTGCTCCGGAATGCGCTAACTAAGAATCCATACATGAAGGTGTTAGTCGCGGCTGCGTATTACGATTTGGCGACCCCATTCTATGCAGTCCAATACACGTTCAGTCACATGGGGCTGAATCCCGACATGCATAAACGGATCTCTTGGGCCTACTACGAATCGGGACACATGTTGTACATCGACAGTACGTCGCATACGAAACTGCGCCACGACGTAGGAGAGTTTCTCTCGAGCGCCTTGCCTAAGAACCCGACCGAATAGTTGCTTAGCGTATAGTTACTCGAACATCGGCTCCCGGTGTTACTCCGTAGCTTGCGGAATTACTCCGGACCGATGTTTGTTTCCGAAATCAAGACTCGCGCGAAAGGGTAGAATTCTAAAACAATGTTTCGATCCGGAAGAGCGTGCGCCCGCACGGTAGTGTTTGCGATTGTTCTTGTCGGCTGGATCGTGCCGGCGCTGAATTCTGCCCCTCTGACGATCGATCGCTTGATGCAGATCAAACATCCATCAAGCCCCGTACCCTCGCCAGACGGGAAATATGTCGCGTTTGTTTGGGACGAGCTCGGCGTTTGGAACCTCTATCTGGTCTCGACCTCGGGAGAGACAAGCGCTCCGGAGAAGTTGACGGCATTTCCCTCTGGTCAGGTAAGCGAACCTTTCTGGAGCGCGGACGGAAAGGCCATATTCTTCCCGCATGCCGGAGAGCTTTGGAAAGTCGATATTACGAACGGGAAAGCTGCTTCCGCCGCCGCTAGTACCGGCACTCGTGGTTCAAACTTTGCCCTGTCGCCGGATCGAAAGCAATTGGCGTTCGTTCGCGGCACCAGGGGCCAAGGAGCCGATCTGGTCGTCAGCACGCTCGAGAGCAGCGGAGCGCCGAACAAAATAGCGCATGACAACACGAGTATCGGCGGACTGGTCTGGTCTCCCGATGCCAAGCACATCTTCTACACCGGCGGAGCAAAAACCATACGTCATGAGCAAACACCCGAATACTCCGGCGCGAAGATCATCTACACGATCACCGAGCGAGCCGGCGGCAGTCACTTTGTAGCCTCGATGCAGGGTAGTGAACCCGTCGCACTGCAAGCTCCGGGCGGATTCGGAGGAGCAAGGTGGGTTGATCCGGGCCATGTCGTATTCGATCGCACGTCGAAGGACTTCAAGACACGCAGCACTTACCTGGCAGACGTTTCGACGGGCGCCGTACGAGTAATTCACGAAGACACGGACGATAAATTTTGGAGCATACCGGGCGGCACCGGAGATGCTGCCCAACCCTCCCCGGACGGCAAATGGATCATGTTCCTGAGCGATCGGGATGGCTGGGATCACATCTACGTCATGCCCGCGACCGGCGGTGACGCGGTCCAAATGACAAAGGGAAAGTTCGAAGCCTGGCGGCCTGTCTGGTCTCCTGACAGCAAAGCAATTGCTTTCGATGCCAACTTACCCGATCATCCGGGCGACCGGCAACTCTCTGTTATCACGCTTAACGGTGATCCGAAACGTGCCACGATACGCACGATTACGTCCGGTAAGGGTACAAACACGGCACCCGTCTGGACTGCCGGAGGCGACTCCCTTATCTATCAGCACACCGATCCTCAACACAGCGCCGACCTCTTTGCCATCAGCGTAAAGAACGAGTCGAAGCCCCGGCGCCTGACCGATTCCATGGGTCCGGAATTCGAGGGAAATTCGTTTGTCGAACCGGAGTACGTCCACTTTCCCGGCGCCGACGGACAACCCGTACCCGGTTGGCTGTTTGTTCCGAAGAACCTCGACCGCAGCAAGAAGCATCCGGCGGTTGTCTGGATTCACGGCGATGGAGTCAATCAGAATTACGACGGCTGGCACGTGCAGCGCAATTATGCCGTGTACTACAGCTTCCACCAATATCTTCTGCAGCAGGGCTACGTAGTCTTTGCGCCGGATTACCGGGGCAGCATTGGCTATGGCCGTGACTGGCGCGAAGCTGTCTACATGGATGTAGGCGGTAAGGATGCAAAGGACGCCTGGATGGCCGGCAATTACCTTAAGAGCCTTCCCTATGTGGACGGAGACCGGATGGGCGTTTGGGGCCTCAGCTATGGCGGGTTCTTCACCCTGATCGCAGCCACAGACCAGCCCACTCTATTTCGAGCCGCCGTAGACGTAGCCGGCGTAGTTGATTACCGCATGTATTATGAGGATCCGTATCACGGCGCGTGGACAGCAAGCCGCATTGGAACTCCGGATGAGAACCCGCAGGTTTACGACAAGGCCTCTCCCATCTCACATCTGGACCGGCTGCAGCGCCCGCTGCTGGTACTTCATGGAACGGCCGACGTGAACGTGCCCTATCTGGAATCGGTCCGGCTGATCGATGCGGCATTGAAGCTCCACAAGGGTGAGCTGGTCGATTTCATGATGTATCCCGGCGAATTTCACTACTTCGATCGCGAGCCTGTCCTGCGGGATGCATGGCGGCGTGTCGATGAATTCTTCAGAAAGAACCTGATGGATTCCCGGTCGGGTTCAACGAACTAAACTGCCCGTCTGAGCTCAGCGCCCGATGAAGGTACAATCCAAGCGTGCCGGAAACTGCCACGCCCGAAACTCTCCCCTGGGAGATCGCGCGTAAGAAGGTTATCGATATCGTGCGCTCTCTCGGGCGCGACTCAAAAAGCGAATCAGTCCCGCTTGAACAGGCGCATGGACGCGTGCTTTCCGAAGCTGTTTTGGCGGACCGCGATTATCCCAGCCTGCGCCGGTCATTACGGGATGGCTTCGCGGTTCATGCGGCCGACGTTCCCGGCACGGTCAAAGTCCGAGGCGAAATCCGGGCCGGCGAGGAAGAATCAGCCGCTCTGGACCGCGGAGAGGCGTTGGAGATCATGACCGGCGCGGCAGTTCCCGAAAGTGCCGACGCGGTGGTCATGGTTGAGCACGTCCTCCGGCAGGGTGACTCGATTGTCGTCGACCGCCCCGCCGAGCCTGGACAGTTCATCAATCCCCAAGGTGCCGAGGCGGCGCGCGGCGCGATTTTGATTCCGGCCGGCGTAAAAATTGACGGGAGCCACATTGCGAGTCTCGCTATGACGGGCCACACAAGTGTTCCTGTCCTGCGGCAGCCCTCCGTCGCGATCCTGGCCACCGGAGACGAGATCGTTGATCTCGAAGAGACGCCGGAGCCGCATCAGATCCGGAACTCGAATTCATTCATGCTGGCTTCTCTCGTCCGTGCTTCGGGAGGTTCGCCAACAATCCTGCCGATTGCGCGAGACACGGAAGAGGCGCTTCTGCCCCTGCTCAAGCGTGGTTTGGAGCACGACATGCTTCTTATCAGCGGCGGCGTTTCCGCAGGCAAATACGATCTGGTCAAACCGTCCTTACGCAAGCTTGGCGTAGAATTTCACTTCCAGCGTGTGCGCGTGCAGCCCGGCCAGCCTACCGCCTTCGGCACGTGGAACGACATACCCGTTTTCGGATTGCCCGGCAACCCGGGATCTTCTCTGATCACCTATCAGCTCTTTGCCCGCCCTGCACTGGAACTTCTTTGTGGCCAAAGTGAGCCCTTACTGCCCTTTCTCCTTGCACGCTTCGAAGCGCCATTCCGACACAAACTCGGACTCACCCGCTTCCTTCCGGCTCGTCTGGCTGCCGACGGCCAGAGTTTGCGTCACATTCCCTGGCAAGGCTCCAGCGACATCCCTGCCCTGGCCCGGGCTAACGTTTTTCTCGTGGCCGATCACGATCGGGAGACCTGGGATATCGGAGATACCATCCGGGTCATGCTGAAGCCTTAGGGCCAAGGAACTTCGTATGGAAAGCAAGCTGTCCCACTACGATTCGGCAGGCAAGGTGTCCATGGTGGATGTCGGGGCAAAGACTGAAACCCAGCGGACTGCCGTGGCCCGGGCGTACGTCGTGCTCAACAAGGCCGTCCTCGAAGCGCTACCCACGAACAAGAAGGGCGATCCGCTCGAAGTGGCTCGCATCGCCGGAATCATGGCGGCGAAGAAGACATCTGATCTGATCCCCCTTTGCCACCCGCTTCCCCTGACGAAAGTTGATATTGAATTAACGCTCGACGACAGCGGCGTCGAAGTCGTCGCGACAGCTTCGACGGTAGCCCGTACCGGAGTTGAGATGGAGGCCATGACGGCTGCCTGCGTGGCGGCGCTGACCATCTACGACATGACCAAAGCTCTGGACAAGAGTATCGAGATTCGTGAGGTTCGTCTGCTGGAAAAGACGGGCGGGAAGTCGGGCACTTTCCGGCGTGAGGAAGGCCGATGATTCGCGTTGCCGTTTTGACCGTAAGCGATTCTGCTGTTCAGGGAACTCGCGAGGACCTCTCGGGACCGGCTATAGTGGCGCATTGCCGGGATCTGGGATGGACAGCAGTGGCGCAGGCGGTTGTCCCTGACGAGCGAAGCCGTATCTCTGAACAAATACGAACCTGGGCCGATGAACACGTGGCGGACCTCATCCTGACCACCGGTGGCACTGGTGTCGCTCCTCGTGATGTCACGCCTGAGGCAACAGTCGATGTGATCGAGCGAATGATACCCGGCCTGCCCGAACTCATGCGCCTGCGGGGGCTGGAGCAAACGCCATTTTCCGTTCTGTCTCGTGCGGTTGCTGGCAGCCGAGGTCGCAGTCTGATTGTTAATCTTCCGGGTTCTCCCAAAGGCGCTGTCGATTCCCTGCGAGCCATCGAGCATTTAGTGCCTCACATTATCGACCTGCTTGCCGGGCGTACGGAACACTCCGGAACCGGACCGGCGGGCGATCGGACCGTGCCCGAAACTCAGAAGACTCACGAGGCATCTCATCAATGATGATTCAGAGGTCCGGGAAACCAGTACTGTGGTTTTGGGCGATGTTGGCCCTTAGTGTGCCTTCTATTTGCCAGATTCAGCCTGGACGGCTCCCTTCTGGACCGCCTCCGCAACCTGGTCAGCTTGGACCGGCGCCGATAAGCCCTGAGAAGGCTGCGAAACAGAGTTCGCAAACGTCACAACCAATCATTGGCGATGTCGGCGTTGACAACGGACCGGTCATCGGTCGCGCGACGGTCAGGACTGTGCTTGTTCCGACCACTGTTCTCGACCCGGACGGTCACGGTTATGTGAACGGGCTGCTGGCGAATGAGTTTTCGCTCTACGACAACGATAAACCTCAAAAGATCTCGGCCGAGTTCACCCAGTTGCCAATGTCTGTGGCCATGGTTGTGCAGGCGAACTCTGAAATTGAGCCATTTCTTCCCAAGCTGAAAAAAGCAGGCGTGCTGTTGCACGGTTTGGTGACAGGCGAGGGAGGTGACGTCGCAATCCTCGCTTTCGATCACCGCATGACGCTTTTGCAGGATTTCACGCAGGACCCTGACAAGCTGGATGACGGGATGCAGAAGCTGACGGCCGGTTCATCCCAAGCTCGATTGGTCGATGCAGTTCTCGAAGCCGACCACATGTTGAAGCGGCACGATATCAAGAACGAGCGCCGCCACGTGATCCTGCTCATCAGCCGGAACATCGATAAAGGAAGCGAGTCGCATCTGCAGCCCACTGTGCGCCAGATGCAGTTCGACAACGTCATTGTTTACTGCGTGGATATCTCCAAGGTGATGACGGCCTTGATGAAGAAGATGGATTACCCCGCCCCAACAAACGGCCGGATCCCGCCGGAGGCACAACCAAATCTGATCGGCACCGGGCCAAGATCCGAAACGTCAAACGTCCAACAGCAAACCGGGAACATCCTGAATGCCGGACCGCCGATTCTGCGGGGCATCCATGATCTGTTCAGGAAGACACCGGCAGAAGCCCTCAGCTACTTCACCGGCGGCCAGATCTACAGCTTTGCTACGGACAAGGCGCTTGAGAACGCCATTACCGATATCGGGAAAGATCTGAACAGCCAGTACCTTCTGAGCTACACGCCCAACCAGGAAACCAGCAAAGAACCCGGCTTCCACACCATCAAGGTCGACGTGAACCGGCCGGGCTTGAAAGTACGAGTTCGCCCCGGATACTGGTGGGGTGGCGGACAATATTGATCCGCTTCATCCTTACTTCGTAAATTTCATCGCTCCGAACGTAACCACGCTTTGCGGGTCAATCTGCCAGTGCTGATACTTGAGGAGTTGTCCCCGTGCATCCGGCACGGATTTGAGGAAAGTATAAAAGGGAGCTGAGCCGCACCATTTCAGGTCGTCGTGGCCCTCCTGCACGAGTTCCCAATAGGCCTTGCGGTCGCCGGATTCGAGCTTACTGATCCGATCCCGATCGCGCTGCTCAATGGCCATCATCTCGCCCATGTTTGCTGTCGCGCGCAAAGTGTCACCGTAGCGGCGGCCCATATGCGCCATATCTACGCCTAAGACCCAGAACAACTTGTTCGCCTCACGCGCTCCTATCGAACCAAGTGCGTCAAAGAAACGCGCCACGTGATCAGTATCCTCCGGCATCCCGGAGCCGTAAACGCTCTTCACGAACGGGCCGCATAGAATCGGCAGGATCTGAACGTCAGCGCCATAGATGTGCTGGAGAAAGACCACTTGAAATTCGATGGAGTGCTCGACGGCGTGGCAATAATCCTCCATCCGGATCGCGCCCGCGGCCTTCGCGTCTAGTTCGTCGACAAGCGCCGTGTTCGTTCGTGCTGCGCCAAAGGGAGTCACGAATTGTTTCCGCGTCAACCCAAAACGCTCTGGCGCACCGTAGTGAGATGTGCCGAGAATGATGAACGTTTTCCCCTGCGCTTCTTCGCGCGACGGCAGCGCCTGGTACGCGGCCCGATAGCTATCCCAGCCGCCATCCGGACTTGCATGCGGCGCCGCAATGGCAATGGTGCCTCCTTCGCCTTTGGCTTCCCCGACACGCCGGCCGAGCAAAGCAGACAAGCCGGAACGGTCTTCGGGATAGGCTGAGCCTGCGAAGGCAGCTTCACGCTCGGGCTCCGCCGCAAACTCCTGCTCGCGCTTGTACTTCAACTCCCGATAGCGATCATTTTCCAGGAAACCGGCTTCGTTCAGCGCATCGTACAGGTGCTGTTCGATTTCGCCTACCTGTATCTCGCCGGTGATCCTGACCAGTTCCGAACGCAGATCAAGTGTGGTCTGCTGCCCGTCGAAGCAGTCGAGAGCCTGAACAAGCGGCGGCGGGACAAGTAGCGTCGCGTCCGAATAGTGGTATGGATCCCGAATGTACAAGCCCGGCCGTTCTGGGTCGGACGAAGGCATAAAGTCGAGATTAAAGCGAAGTCTGGGAAGTGCCTCGGACAATCCTCATTGTACGAAGTGGCGCATTCGCGAAAGAAAATCTGCCGGAACCCGAACGTTGCCTCGCAGCCCTGTGCCGAGTTGAATGTCCGGCTTGATTTTGCCGTGAAAATCCGATCCGCCCGTAGGGCAGAAGATCGAGTTCTTCGGCGAGTTGACGGTAGTGGGCCTGGAGTTCCGGCCCCTGGTCAGAGTGATAGACCTCCAAACCTAGCAACCCAGCCGATTTCAAACGCGTAAGCTCCACACGTTCCGCTTCTCTCGAGAGCGACAGCCGCACCGGATGGGCAACGACAGGAACGCCGCCGGCCGCACTCACGCGTGATATGGCCTGCTCTGTCGTCTGGCTCTGTCGCTCAACGTAGCTGGGTGCGTTTTCACCGAGGAACCTGCGAAATGCCTCCTCAAAATTTCGAACATACCCTTTCTCTATCAGGAGCTGCGCAAAATGAGCTCTACCGGCCAGACTCTTGCCCCGCGCCTCTACCTCCTCCAGGGTCACTTGAATTCCTTGCTCCTGAAGGGCGCTCGCTAACTTTCGATTCCGATTTCGCCTGTCTTGGCGCTCACCCTCAAGCCAGTCGACAAACTCCTTCGATGGCGGTTTTGACGGGAAATAACCGAGCAGATGAAGATGCCTGTATTCGTAGCTTCCCGACAGGTTAAGACGCGAATTCAATTCGATGCCGCGGACGAGATCGAGCCCGGCCTTTTCGGCAAAGGGCAATGCCTTCTCGAACCCGGAGAATGTGTCGTGATCCGTAATCGCGAGCGCATCCAGCCCGCCGCTCACGGCTAATTCGACAATCTCCTCGGGAGTATAAGTTCCGTCGGACTCGGTTGTATGTGAATGTAAATCGATGTAGCCGGAGGCCGGTCGTTGCGCGCTCACTAGTGAAGTTTGATCTCCGGATAGACCTCAAAGATGAACGTCTCACCGCACGTTCTTGCGATCAGACGGCCCGGGCCGAGATTTTTTTCCTTGCTCTTATTCTCAAAAAATACTGCGCCATCCGTGCTGTCGCCAGGTTTCAATTTTGCAGGCACCAAGGTGATTGCAGACGCCGCGGCGGCCGCCTTAAAGCTTCGATTCACAAATTGGGCCATAGCCGCTTCGCGCCGCTGCTCGTATCCATTGGTCGAGCGGAAATTCGACAAGCCATAGATACTGTCCTCGTAGAGGAGCTGAAGCTTGATAACGTCGTTCCTGCTCGCCTTCTGCAGAAGAGACTCGACCACTTCATCGGCAGAAACCGGCTGCAGCGTCACTCCGGTCTGCCTCACATAACTGAAATCGCCGGGCTTCACGGTCCAAGACACTAATGACCCGTTCGTTACGGTGACCTGGACGATGTTGAAATCCCGGATGTGCGGCGGAAGCGTTGCAAACATGACGGTGATGCCGTTCTTTGTCAGCGCCTCATAGTCCATCCCGTGAGACTGAAACTCGATTGGACTATCGCCGGTCGTTTTTTTATCGACTCCTGGTTGGGATCCCTGCGGGGTAGCGGTTTGCGCTTCGGCGGAACAAGCGGACAGGAGAAAAGCAACGAGCAGACCGTGCCGCGTGAGTGCGCCCACACTAAACACGCGAGAGTTGCCCATGCTGAAGACCTACTTACATGATAAACATCAGCCGGCTGACAATCATCTCTTTGGAACCACTTTGGGCGTCAGATACCAGCCAAGCACGGCTCTGGGCAGAGGTGGAAAGCTATGGACCGTTAGTTTCATGAGCGCTCCCTTCTTGAAGTCGACGAGTACCGAAGGATCACCTAGCAAGTAAGCCGCCAGACGGCCGAACAGAGGCTCATGGCCGGCGAGTAAGAGAGACGTTTCCGCCCGATGCCCGCGAATCTCCTGCCAGACTTCCTCCGGACCGGATTCAGGTTGTAACACCTTCGTCCGGAAGATTTCTCCCTTGTAGTCCAGGACTTTCGCCGCAATCTCAGCCGTCTCAATCGCTCTTTTAAGCGGGCTCGCCAGGATCAGAGTTGGCTCAACTTCAGCCTCGCGGGCGACCTCCAGCACATCCCGAAGTCTGCGTCGGCCTTCTGCCGTCAAGGCTCGTCCGGCATCGCCCTCTCCGGGTTTAGGGTCTTCCGCGATGCCGTGTCTGAGTAAGAAAAGGTCCACAGGATAAATCGCTCATTCTGTCATACTGAGCCTTCATGTCTGGACGCGAAGAGGCGCAGAATCGTGTTCTGGTCGGGGTTACAACAGCCGCCGCCGCCTTCATTCACATCTCAATCAGCATCAGCGAGTTCCTTCTCGGCGTAGCGCTGCTGCTTCTTTTGATCTACCGGAGAAAGTTACGGTTTCCCCGAATCTGGGTGCCTCTCGCAGCCTTCGCAGCCTGGACAATATTGGCCGATCTGGTCTGCCCTGATCCCTGGACCGGCCGGGCTCAGATCAAGAAGCTGGTCCTCTTTCTATTCATTCCCCTCATCTACACGGTTTTCGCCCGGCAGCTTGGAAAAGCGTTCTATTTGTTGATCGGTTGGACCGCCACTGCCACCGCCTCAGCTCTTTTGGGATTCGAACAGTTCATCCATAAATATGAGACGGCGCGGAAAACCGGCGAGAACTTCTACGTTACCTATGTCGGACATAGAATCACGGGTTTCGAAAGCCATTGGATGACCTTCGGCGCACTGCAGCTCAGCGTCCTTTGTCTGGTTCTCGCGCAAGTCTTCTTTTCTGACCGGACCATGCCCGCTTGGGTGAGTTGGGCGGCCGTCGCAATCTTATCCGTCTCTATTCTGCTGGGGGAAACGCGCAGCATCTGGTTCGCCTCCGCTTGTGCCGTTCTCTACCTGGTCTGGTGCTGGCGTCCGAAAATGACACTGGCCTTACCCGTTCTGGTTGCGCTTGCGTTCGCGCTTGCGCCTTCCGCTACCCGCGAACGGCTTACTTCCGTCTTTTCTCCTCATGGAGAGACAGACTCGAACCGCCATCGGTTGGTGACGTTCTCTACCGGGCTGCGCATGATCGAAGCGCATCCGGTTTTTGGTATCGGTCCAGAGCAGATTGGCCGGCAATTTGATCGCTACGTTCCGTCCGATATCAAGCGGCCGCTGCCCGTGGGCTATTACGGCCACCTGCACAATATCTACGTTCAGTACGCGGCGGAACGGGGCATACCGGGCTTGCTTTTCATCCTTTCGGCCATCGGTCTCGCCGTTTGGGACTGCGGGCGCGCCATCCGAAGCGAACCCAGAACGCGGTCGCTCCGGCTGTTCTTCCTCCATGGCACCATTGCGGTTACAATTGCGGCCCTGGTGGGCGGTCTTCTTGAGTACAACCTGGGCGATAGCGAAGTTCTGATGATGTTTGTCAGCGTGATCGGCGTGGGCTACGCAGCGGTCGCGCAGGCAGAACAACAAGAAGTCGAGGCGGCCTAGCCGTTCTTAGTGCCCACGGCAAGCAGGGTCTCAAAATGCGGAGCCTCCGGTTCCCGGTGAACGATCGAGGTGGACACATCGCGGAAACCCACGTTCTCAAGAAATCGGCGCAGCTCCAGTTCGGTAAAGCCGAGCCAAACGTCCGCATACATCTCGCGAGCTTCCTCGAACTGGTGGCGAAGGAGATCCAGAATGGCGACTCGACCGCCCGGACGTAGAATCCGCCAGGCTTCGGCGACGGCCCGCTCCGGGTTCAGCGCGTGGTGAAGAGATTGACTGAAAAACGCGAGATCAACTTCACCGTCTTCCACCGGAACAGCTTCCATGTCTCCCAGGCGGTATTCGAGATTGCTTACGCCATGTTTCTCAGCCAGCTTCGCACCGAAATCGACCATGCGTTCGGATGTGTCGATGGCAATTACGCGCTCTGCTCTTTTGGCAAGCAACTGTGAAAATGTGCCCTCCCCGGCCCCCAGATCTGCAATAACTATGGGCGGCATGAGGGTTAATAGCGCCTCGGCCAGGCCTTGCCAGGATCTCCCGGGCAGGTATTCGCGCCCGAACCTGCCCGCCAGCCCGTCAAAATAGCTGCGCATGCGATCGCGACGCTTGTCCAGGACCAATGCCAGCGCTTCCCGGTCCTCAGCGACTTCCGTAATTTCGGAGGCCGCATTCCGAAGCAGGTCCAGCAATTCCTCAATCAGACTGCCCTCACCATCCGCAGCAGATTTGAGGCGGTAGAAAATATTTTTGCCCGTGCGCCGATCTTCCACCAGGCCTACGCGCTTCAATTGCGATAAGTGAGTAGAGATCTGGCTTTGGCCTTTTGCCAAAATCGTCTGTAGTTCGGCAACCGACAGCTCTTCGCTCTCGAGGAGGAGCAAAAGGCGTACCCGAGTGGGATCACTGAGTAGCCGAAGCGAGCGAAGAATTTGCGACACTATCCATCAACATATCAAGATTTGTGGATATAATGTCAGACGAGGTTCAAATATGGGAAGTGCAACACTGAATCGGACTGCGACCGAGTACAAGGTCGCGGACTTAAACCTTGCCGACTGGGGTCGGAAGGAAATCTCCATTGCGGAGCATGAGATGCCGGGCCTGATGGCCATCCGGCAGAAATACGCCCCGCAGAGACCGCTCGCTGGTGTGCGAGTCACCGGGTCGCTTCACATGACGATCCAAACTGCCGTGCTGATCGAGACATTGGTTGATCTCGGCGCAGATGTCCGATGGGCAAGCTGCAACATCTTCTCCACCCAGGACCATGCGGCAGCCGCCATTGCCGCCGCCGGCGTTCCGGTGTTTGCGTGGAAGGGCGAATCACTCGAAGAATACTGGTGGTGCACTTACCAGGCGCTGAGCCATGGGAATGGCACAGGTCCCCAGCTTGTGGTTGACGACGGCGGAGACGTTACGTTGCTAATCCACAAGGGCTATGAGCTTGAGAATGGAAGCGATTGGGTGAACACGCCTTCCTCGAGCCTGGAAGAAAGAGTAATCAAGGATCTCCTGAAAAAGGTTCACGCCGAAGATCCCCAGCGCTGGCACAAGATGGCCAAAGAATGGCGCGGCGTTTCCGAAGAGACGACCACGGGCGTTCACCGGCTTTACAAAATGCAGGAAGCCGGTACCCTGCTGGTTCCTGCCATCAACGTTAACGACTCAGTCACGAAATCTAAGTTCGACAACCTGTACGGTTGCCGCGAGTCGCTCGCCGACGGAATCAAGCGCGCAACGGATGTCATGGTGGCGGGTAAGGTTGCCGTGATCTGTGGTTATGGAGATGTCGGAAAAGGTTCTGCGCACTCGCTTCGCGGTATGGGCGCACGCATCATCGTCACCGAAATCGATCCCATCAACGCGCTCCAGGCAGCCATGGAAGGCTTCGAAGTGACGACGATCGAAGACACTCTCGGCCGCGGCGACATCTACGTCACCTGTACCGGCAACCTCGACATCATCACGCTCGAGCACATGCAGTACATGAAGGATCAGGCCATTGTCTGCAACATCGGCCACTTCGATAACGAAATCCAGGTCGACCGGCTGAACGAAGATACGGCAGTCAAGCGCACCAACATCAAGCCGCAGGTCGACATGTATACCTTCCCCGACGGGCACAGCATTTTCATGCTTGCCGAGGGACGGCTCGTCAACCTGGGCTGCGCGACCGGTCACCCGAGCTTCGTCATGAGCAACAGCTTCTCCAACCAGACGCTTGCTCAAATCGACCTCTGGAACAATCGCGACACCTACAAGGTCGGTGTTTACACCCTGCCCAAGAAACTGGACGAGGAAGTAGCCCGGCTGCACCTTGAGAAGATCGGCGTCAAGCTTACGACGCTCACTCCGAAGCAGGCCGAGTACCTCGGCGTTGCGCCGGAAGGCCCTTACAAAGCGGACCACTACCGCTACTGATCGCTTCTGCTTTCTATCCGGGAAGCCTTCCCTCAAGGTTTCCCGGATAACCCTCAGTCAAACTTCTTTCGACGCCTCCCTGTCCCGTTTTCGTATACTGTCCCTTCCACCTATGAACCGAAGGGCAACCTCTCGTCTATTCCTCACAATCCTCATTGGATCGGCCATCGCCAACAGCAGTTTTGGAGCTGATCCTCAGCGCGAAGCGGCACTCAAGTCAGATCTCATGGGCCAGATCGATGGCATGAAGAAGCAAGCACAAGTCATGAACGACATGGTCTTCAGCTTCGGCGAGCTTGGATTCCAGGAAGTGGAAACCTCGAAGTACCTGACCGGCGTTCTCGAAAAAGAAGGCTTCAAAGTCGAGCGCGGGGTCGCAGGAATTCCAACCGCTTGGGTTGCCAGTTGGGGAGAGGGTAAGCCCGTCATCGCCTTAGGGTCAGACATCGATTGCATTCCTCAGGCATCCCAAAAACCCGGCGTGGCTTACCACGATCCAATTATTGCCGGCGCTCCGGGGCACGGTGAAGGGCATAATTCGGGCGAGCCCCTGAATCTGGTGGCTGCGATTGCGGTCAAGAAGCTGATGGAACGCGAACACCTGAAAGGGACGATTCGCGTGTGGCCCGGTGTTGCCGAAGAACTGGTCGGAACCAAGGCTTACTACGTTCGCGCGGGGATGTTCAAGGACGTCGACGTCGTGCTGTTTACGCATGTCGGGGACAACCTGAACGTCTCGTGGGGCAGCGGTGCTCAAAATGGGCTTGTTTCCGTCGAGTATGACTTCACAGGTGAAAGCGCTCATGCGGCTGCGGCTCCCTGGCGAGGTCGTAGCGCGCTTGACGCAGTCGAATTGATGGATGTCGGCTGGAATTTCCGCCGTGAACACCTCCGGCTCCAGCAGCGATCGCACTATGTCATTCCGAACGGAGGAGACCAGCCCAATGTAGTTCCGCCCACCGCCTCGGTCTGGTATTACTTCCGCGAGATGGACTATCCGCACATCAAGGAGCTATGGGAGACGGGAGACAAGATGGCGCAAGGTGCGACTCTCATGACGGATACGAAATTCACCTCCCGTGTGCTGGGCTCGGCGTGGCCGCCTTACTTCAACAAGCCCATTGCAGAGGCAATGTACGAGAACGTTAAAAAAGTAGGGCTGCCCGAGTGGAGCGAAGCGGATCAGGCACTTGCGAAGGGACTCCAGAAAGAGCTGAAGGTCCCGGAAAAGGGTTTGGCAACCAAGGTCGCCGACTTGGCAGGACCAATTCCCGAGGAGCGCAAAATGGGAGGCGGATCGGACGATATCGGCGATATCTCCTGGAACGTTCCGACGGTGACTCTTCGCTACCCGTCCAACATCCCGAACCTTCCCGGGCACAACTGGGCCAACGCTATCTCCATGGCGACTCCCATCGCGCACAAGGGCGTTGTTGCCGGAGCCAAGGTACAGGCCATGACGATGATCGACATCCTGCTTCACCCCGAGATGGTCGAGAAAGCCTGGCATTATTACCGCGACGAGCAGACGAAGGATGTCAAGTACACGCCTTTAATCCGTCCCCAGGATCAACCTGCGCTCTGGCTCAATCAGAAAATCATGGAGCAGTATCGCCCCGAGATGAAGAAGTTCTACTACGATCCGGACAAGTATCCAACCTATCTGGATCAGCTCGGGATCAAGTATCCGACGCTGCGTTCCGATACCGCCCAACCGAAATAGAACCTGCAGCCTCGAAGTATACTTGGCAAGCCACGAAGACGAGATCGAAAGCAGGTAAATTTACCCGGATCGCCGCGATCTGCCCGGTGATGCTGGCTTGGTGTGCCGTTGCGACGGGAGCACCGTTCGCAGTTCTTTCTATCAACGAACAGTCGATCGCTAAAGTGCGCAAACAGCATCCGCTTGCCTCCGCCGAGGTGCAGGATCCCGTCTACAAACGGACCCAGCGCTACCAGGGTGTCTGGCTGGTTGACGTACTGAAGGATCTGGGGCGTGGTGGGCATGCGGACTCCGATATCTACGTCCGTTTCCGCTGTCAGGACGGGTATCTTCCGATCATGCCTCTGACACGCGCGCTCGGAGCGAAGGCGCTGGTCGCGTTCCGTGATGCGAATGCTTCTCAGGGCGAAGACTGGCAGCCATTGCCGGACAGCGGAAGTGCGTCCACGCCAGCCCCCAGCTATCTGGTCTGGCTCTCGCCTCCAGGCGATCCCGAAGAGTATCCGTGGCCATTCCAAATGGTTGCCATTGAACTGGTGTCTTCCTCTGAAGCGCTCGCCGGTCTCGCTCCGGGCAACTCGCAACCTGGGCAGCAGCTTTTTGTTACGCATTGCTTGAAGTGCCACGCCCTCAATGGAGTCGGAGGGACATTCGGACCGGAATTGAATTCTCCTTGCAGCGTGACGGAGTACTGGAACCCACGGCTCCTTCGGCGATTCATTACAAAAGCCAGCAGCGTTCGGAGCGCGACGAAAATGCCGAACTTCGATTCGCTGCCGGACAAAGACATCGGATTGATCGTCGATTACCTGCACTCCATGGCTGGCCACAAGACTTCCGGCACTGCCTGTCCATGACTGCGCTCATTTCACAGCAGCTCCTGTCCACCGCCCTTGAACAGGCGGAGCGTTCAGAGCCGGCAGTCCGCGCCGCGGGCCCTGATGCGTATCGCACGCGTCGTAGCCCGGTCCGACCAGACGGTGGCCGAACAACTTCTGGAACGCGGGAATCAGCCTCGCGAGAGAACTGAACCCAAACGCTTCATCGCTGCTTCTCGGTAACGCCGTTTATCTTGGCGGCGGCCGTCTCCCCCAAGCAGGCACTCCGGCTTTATGCTGAGCGCAGAAAAAACGACCCGTTTGCCGGAGCGGTCGTGGGTCTGGTCAACGCGATGGCGCAACACGGTCACGCGAGCGACACGATCGCCTACCTGAACGATCCGTTGCTGGGAGACCGCTTTCCTTTGGATTTTGTCAACAATGTAGCTCGCGAGTGCCGCGATGATTCGACCCGGCTGGGCCTTCTCAGAGCGGCCGCGCGGGCCTGGAAAGAGCGCGTCTCCGGCGGAGGCCCAAACGACGAAGAACCCGCGGACGGGCATTCAACGCCTCTTCGGACGTTATTGGACGCTCTTGCCGGGGAAAAGGCCCGGCCGATCCTAGGAGAGCTGTTGGAGTGGGCTCTCGAAGCGAAGTGCCAGCCTCGTCGATTTCCGCTGACAGGCAATCCCGCTGATCCGGAACTCGCCTCCGAGAACGAGCTTCTGGTTTTCCAGTTGGTGCCTGCGTTGCAAGCACTCGAACCGGAGCTCGCGCGAGGCCCTTCGAAAGCCACCCGCAACTCGCCGCAGCAGCGAAGCGGTTTCCCTGGGGATGCTGTCGGTGCAGGAAGAAACGCCTAAGTTCGACCGTGCCCGGGACGACTCCATGTTGGTCGGCTCTTGGGCGGTGATTCCGATGCCAGAAGCGCTGGCGAACGATTTCAAAGCCGCGTTTCGTGAAGCCTACAAAAAATTACGGGAAAGACAGCCACCCAAAGAACCCGAATGTAGCGCCCAAAGACTGCTGGCCGTCAGCGAGCGAATTCCGTAACATCCTCTTCAAGGCAGGCCAGCATCAGGGTCTGGCTGCGGTGAAACATCTGGATAGCGTTCCCGACCCGGACCTTCGTCTCTTTGCACAAATTGAGCTTTGCGCCGGTGCAGAGGACTTGCCGCAGATCGGCGGACTCACAGTCAAGCGCTTCTCCAAGGGACGGCAAGAACATTCTCCCGCTGAACTCGATGAACTGTTAGGTCCCGCTGATCCCTGGTGTTCGCTGCCCCAACTGTGAATGGATACCGCGTGCAGAGCAATCTCTGGTCCTGCAACTGCGGGCATCAATGGAATAGCTTCGATACTCGCGGACTCTGCCCGGAATGCCACCAACAGTGGAAAGTCACGGGATGTTTCCTATGTGGAGAGATGTCTGCACATCAAGAGTGGTATCTGCCGCAGTAACCGCCGTACATGCGCGGAGTACTGCCGAACCATTCCTTAGGCGGCAGGTTTGCTTCTGGTACCGAATGCGACGGCGCCAATCACTCCAATCAAACATAGGGCCACGCTGGCCGGTTCCGGAGCATCTGCAACGTCGGGAACTGCTTTGAATTCGGTCAGAGCAACCGGTGTGACGCCGTCAGCTTCGAAGAACGCAAGATGGAACGGAATGTCGAACTCGGCGAACGAAGGCGTTCCGTCGTCCGAGAGTGCGTTTGCCGTTCCCACGATGGTCAACGTAAACGGCTCGCCAAGCTCGAAGGTGATGTTCGGTGCTGCTTCGGTGAACGTCGGGTATAGGAGTGTCGGGGACACAATGCTGGCGCTTATACTGCCTCCGTACCGGAACGTGTCCGGATAGAAATAGCCTCTTACCAGACCCGTTCTCTCCGGACCATCAGTGGTGAAGGCTTCGGAGAACGTGATCTGAGCGCTTGCGGTTGAATGCGGATACGCGTAAGTGTTACCGCTTAGGTCACCTGAGACTTCGTTCGAAGACAACGAATAGTTGCCTGAAACGAATGCTCGTGCGAGTTCCACAGATCCCCACAGAGCAGTCGTAGAGGGGACGTTTGTGATGGCTGTCTGAACGTTACATCCAGTCGAAGATGTCTGTTGTACTTGAGTCAGATTGCCATAGTCGCCCGAAGGGGCAGAACACGACACGCTTCCGGAGATGGCATCGGCGGACGACAAACGCGGGAACAGAAAAAAGAGCGTACTCGCTGTGACCAAAGTTGCAAGCGGAAGACAGGAAACGCGCATCTGCCCTTCATCTTCATTCGCCTGATCGTCGTATTCATAGGGATAGCCCGGGTCTATGGGACAGGGGTATGGAATGGTACTCCGGCATGGGAAGAGGCTGATTGGTTACTACCGTTCAGTGCCCGACGGGCGTACCAGGCGGCAGCATCTTGATCGTTCTTAGCCAGGTCTCTGCCAGGCTCGGCCAGTCCGCAACGGGAAGGCCCGTCTTCCGGAGACCATACCCATGGCCGCCCTGCGTGAATAAATGCATCTCAACCGGAGCACCGGCGTTCTTGAGCGCAGCGTAATAGGCGAGCGAACTCTCCACGTGAGCCGTGTTGTCATCTTCGGTTTGCAATAAGAAGGTCGGCGGCGTTTCTTTCGAGACCTTCAAGTCAGGACTGGGAGTCAGCGTTTCCGGAGATCCAGAGGTATAGCCCGGATAAATGACCATGGCGAAATTCGGACGGCAGCTCACTGCGTCGGCGGCGTCCTGAGTTGGGTAAAGGCGCTGATCGAAATGCGTACTCAGTGCTGCGGCCAGGTGTGCCCCGGCGCTGAAACCGATCACCCCGATCTTCTCGGGATTGATCTGCCACTCTGCTGCGTGTGATCGGACCAGGCCCAAAGCGCGTTGCGCATCTTCCAAAGCCGCGGGTGATTTCGGATAAGGGCCGGAGTCCGGAACCCGGTACTTCAAGAGCACGCAAGTGACGCCTGCGCCTGTGAGCCAATCGCAGATCTCGCTTCCTTCCAGATCCATCGAGAGACGGCGATAGCCACCCCCAGGGAAAACCAGCGCCGCGACCCCGGTATTTTGACCCTTGGGCGGGTAGCGTGTGATGGTCGGTGACACTACGTCAGCTAACCGAACCACTGCCTTCCCGCCCGGCATTCCGTCTTGCGGCGTAGTCACGTTTCGTTCAGGGCCGGCAGCAGGCTTGGCATCGGGCACCTCGCCCGGCCAGATTTTGGTTTGCGTCAGCCCAGGCCCAGGCTGCCAATCGTTTTGTTGGGCTGCGGCCATGCTAACCAGGCTGGTTGCAGCGCAAAGAATTAGAAATGCTCTCGACATGTGCTGGCAAAACATTCTAGAACATGGCTGGGATAGAGCGGCTCACCCTAGTCCCTGAACCAGGATCTCTGAGACTTCCGATAGAAGCAGGAGAGCCGGGTTGTCGGATGTCCAGTTCACATCGCGTATGTTGTCGACCGTAATGGCCATCGCAATGGGGCCGTCCTTCGAGTAGATGATGCCCACGTCGCTTCGAAGGTGTTCAAGGGCTCCGGATTTGCTCGCAATGGTGACGTCTTTCATGTCGCGCCCGATCCCGTTTCTGTCGCGCTGACGTTTGAGGATCTCGATCATCTCATCCGAAGCGGCCTTGCTGACAAGCTCGCCGCGATAGAGCTTCTCAAGCAAGGACACCATCTCACGCGGGCTGCTGCGTCCGATACCCCACTTCTTGTTTTCGGGTTTGCGCAGCCTTCTTCCGTGACACCACTCACTTCGCTTTTCAACTTCGACCCGTCACCGAGAATCTTTCTCATAACCCGCGTCTGAGTCAACCCAAGCGCAGCCATACGCCCGTTGACCGCGTTGCCGCCGATGCGATCGAGAATCAGATTTGTAGCGGTGTTATCGCTGAGCACGATCATGAGATCCACGACATCACGGAGCGGTAGCGAAATGTCATCGGACAGTTCTTGCAGGATGCCGCTCCCCGATACTTTTTCGCTCGCGCGCAGCTTAATCGGCTCTGACAGTTTCAGCTTGCCTTCGGCCGCTTCGGCAAAACACTCCGTCATGATTGCCAATTTGATCGTGCTGGCGGTCCGCACCGGCTTTTCTCCTTGAATCCCGAAGGCTCGATCCAGTGCGTAAATTCTTGGCGTAAAGAGTGACGTTGCCCGGGAATGGGGAAATCTTTGCATTCAATCGGGACTGAAGCTGTGACTCGTCGGCAGCGGCTCCGAACGATAAGGCAAGGAGTGCAATGACAGTGGTTGTTCGCCGTAGCATTCCAACCATCTTGTTACACAGCACGCTACAGATTGCGCCGGCTCAAGCAGGGATGGTTTGCCCAGACGAAACGTAACGGCCAATCCGCACATTGCGTAATGCCGATGCGCGGAGTCGCCGCGATCTCGAAGGACGGCTTCTCGCGCCATTCCCGAACCGTCAAATCTCCAGTGTCCAGCCGCTCTCCATACTGCTTTCGGGTGATGGCAAGCGCTTGCGTCAATTTGCCCGGCCCATTGGCAAGTCCGATCGGAGAACCGTGCCAGTTTCGGCGTTCGTACATTTCTTCTAAGCCCGACAGCGGTTCAAGCGCGCGGATCAGGACACAACCGGGAGAACCTTCGCGGTCGGCTACGACGTTTAAGCACTCATGCATGCCGTAAATGAAGTACACATAAGCGTGACCGGCCGGTCCGAAGAGAACTTTTGTCCGTTCTGTCTTCCCCTTAGAAGCATGTGCCGCGAGATCGCCCGGTCCCAGATACGCCTCGGTTTCAACGATCATTCCGGCTACGGTCCCGTGACGCAAGACGCAGCCCAACAGCGTCTGCGCCAGCTCCGTTGCGGGCTTCTCAAAGTCGAGCAGACTCATCGGCTTCGTTTCGGCTAAAAGGCGCTCGTACGGCCATGGATCTGCGGCGCCCGAACGCTCGTTTCGCTTACTCCGCAAAGCGGATTTGTCACGCAATGGCAAAATACGTTAGAACATTAGCACGAGCTTCGACATGAGACTTTTCACGGCAATCGAGTTGCCTGCCCCCCTGCTGCTTCGCCTCGAACGATTGTTGAGCGCGTTGCGGCCCGAAGCCCAGATCAACTGGAGTCCGCTGGACAATCTGCATATTACGACCAGTTTCATCGGTAGCTGGCCTGAGCCGCGATTCGACGAGCTCACAGGAGAACTGTCGTCCTTGTCGCCTCGTGACAGCTTCGAAGTGAAACTGGCAGATTTCTGCTGGTTTCCGAACTCTCGATCGCCGCACGTGCTGTCCCTCGGTACGGAACCTTGCGACGCGCTGCAGAAGCTAGGTGAAGATACGAAGAATTGCCTGGAGCGACTGGGTTTAGCCACAGAAAAGCGAGCGTACACGCCGCACCTGACAATGGCGCGCATCAAGCGTCCCGTGCCGCTGCAGCGCTTGCGCCAGACGCTCGCAACGTTTGAACCCGGTTCGTTCGGCGCCTTCGAAGTCCACTCCTTTAGCCTGTATCGGAGCGATCCGGGATCGAACGCAAGCATTTACCGTAAACTCAAAGACTTCCGCTTCGAAGCCGTGCTTGCTGCCTCTTAATTAACCAACCGTGTCCGTATCCTTGCCTATCCTCCTCACCACTCTTCTGGCGTATCTGCTGGGAGGACTTCCCTTCGGTTATTGGTTCGTTCGCCTCGCCAGCGGAAAAGACATCCGCAGCATGGGCAGCGGCAATATCGGCGCCACCAACGTTCACCGTACGTCGGGAGGAAAGGCCGGCATCATCGTTCTTCTTCTCGACATTCTGAAAGGCTACCTGGCTGTACTGATTGCGGGCCTGGTGAATCGCAATGACCCAACGGCGCTGGCGACTTGCCGTCGTCGCCGTGGTGCTTGGGCATTGTTATCCCGTGTTCCTGGGCTTCAAAGGTGGCAAAGCTGTGGCCTGTTTCGTGGGCGCATTTCTCTACGTTGCGCCGTTAGCTCTTGCCATCACAACAGTCGCCTTCTTCCTGGTCTTTGCCCTTAACCCGATATGTTTCGCTCGCTTCTATCCTGGGAGCGGTTGTGTTCCCTCTTATTCTTTGGCGCTTGCAGAGTTATCCGCTTCCTATCCTGGTGGCCGGGACCGTCACTTCACTTCTGATCATTTTTCGTCACAAGGCCAATATCGAAAGGCTGTTGAAAGGGAAAGAACACGCGTTCACGCTGAAGGGCGGCAAGGCTGCCTAGCGATACCGTTGGCGGCAAGGTCTCAACTGCCCGGCCAGAAACATGCTGCATTCTGGGAGCCGGTAGCTGGGGAACGGCCCTCGCAATCGCGTTATCCGGCCGTTTCGATGCGATCAGGTTATGGGCTCACCATGCCGATCTCGCCGCAGCAGTTGAAGCAACGCGCGAGAACACACGCTATCTCCCGGGATTCTCCATCCCTCGAAACGTCTCCGTTAGCGCCGATGAGCAAGGTTGTCTCGACAGCGCCCAACTGGTGATCAGCGTCATTCCTTCTGCTTTTCTTCGAAGCACACTCAAGACTCTCCGGCCGCACGTGCCGGCGGGCGCAAAACTCGTCAGCGCTACGAAGGGTATTGAAGAAGGTAGTTTGGTCCGAATGTCGACCGTTGTGCGCGATGCGCTCGAATGGCATACAGACAAGCCCATTGCGGTTATCTCGGGCCCAACATTTGCGCGGGAAGTTGCGGAAGGGCAGCCGGCGGCCGTCATCGTTGCCTCCGAAGACCTGAGCTTCGCCGAAGAGATTCAGCGCGCGCTTGCTACACCCCACTTGCGTTTCTACGCCACACAGGACGTGATCGGCGTTGAGACCGGAGCCGCTCTCAAGAACGTTATTGCGATTGGTGCAGGCATCTGCCAGGGCCTTGGTCTAGGCAGCAACAGCGTCGCCGCGCTCATTACACGCGGGCTGGCGGAGATCATGCGCGTTGCCGTCCGTCTGGGCGGAAGCGCTCACACTTTAAGCGGGTTGGCAGGATTGGGAGACCTTGTTTTAACTGCTACGGGCGATCTTTCACGCAACCGTTCCGTTGGCGTACAGCTTGGCCGCGGTGAAAAACTCAGCTCCATTCTCAGCCGCATGAGCATGGTTGCTGAAGGCGTGGGCACCTGCGCCGCCGCTTTCGAACTGGGCGAGCGACTGGAACTGGACCTGCCGATTATTAACAAGATGCACGAGATACTCTTCGACGGAAAAGAACCCCAGGTGGCACTCCGCGAATTGATGGAGCGCCCCCTCAAAATCGAATCCCTCACGTTCTAGCGGCCGGCGCTCGCGCGATTCAGCTTCCGATGCTCCAGCCAGAAAAAGAACCCGATCTGAGTCTTCGCATCCGAAATCCTGCCGTCAAGAATGGCCGAATGCAAATCTTTGCGCGTAAACCATTTCATCTCGATTCGTTCGTCGTCCATCGGCTCCTGCTCTCCCTCCGTCAGCTCGGTCGCAAGGAAAACGTTCATCTTCTCCTCAACGTATCCGGGACTCGCCCAGAAGCTCGTCAGCTTGGTCCATTTCTTTGCGCGAAAGCCTGTCTCTTCCCGTAGTTCCCGCTTCGCAGCCTGCAACGCATTTTCACCCGGATCCAAGCGGCCGGCCGGGAGTTCCCAAAGCTCCTTCTGCGCAGGGAGGCGATACTGCTTCACCAGTAAGATGCGCTCCTTTTCATCGACAATCATGATCACCGCGGAACCGGCGTGCCGTACAATCGCGCGTTGTATCTCAAAACCGCTAGGATCTTTCGCTACTTCCTCCACTACGGAAAAGATCTTGGTCGTCAACAGCTCTTTTGACGAAATCACTTTCATTTCTATACGGTAGCGGGTGCGCCAATGCGCGCAAAATATACTGAGGTAGCAGGGGTTTTCAAGCTTACATGTTGAAGGTGCAGTTTAGGCGAATGTTGTGGGTCGCCTTATTTCTCACGTCCGCGAAGGGCTTGCCGGCGGGTCAGGAACCCGCGGCTACTTTCCCGGCTCGTCCCACGGTCAAAGATGCGAATACGGCAAAAACGGTGGACGGGCTCACCCCGGCTGCTATTGCGGCTTCGAAACAGGATCCCGCCGCGGTGGAACGCGGAGGGAAGACCTTTGGGACCTATTGCGCCGGGTGTCACGGTGCAGCGGCTAAAGGAGGCCCGGGCGCGCCGAATCTCGTTCGTTCCCTTCTGGTTCTGGACGACGAAAAAGGAAACCTGATCGCACCTGTCGTCCGGGAAGGCCGGCCCGACAAAGGCATGCCGAAGCTGCCCCTGACCGAAACGCAGATCTCCGACGTCGTGGCTTGGCTGCATGTGCGCACGTTTCAAGCTGGTCATCGAAACACTTACGTTTTCAAAGATGTGTTGACTGGCGATCCCAAACAAGGCGCGGCTTATTTCAACGGAGCGGGCGGCTGCAGTTCCTGCCACTCGCCATCGAAGGATCTCGCCGGGATCGGTGCCAAATATGATCCTCTGGCGTTGCAGGCTCGATGGATTTATCCCCGGTCCGCGCGACGGGGCGGCAATGCGGCGGACGCTGCCAAACTAGCTCCCAAGGTCACGGTCACGCTTGCCTCGGGCCAAAAGATCAGCGGAACCATCGACCGTATCGACGACTTCGCGGTCTCTCTCAGAGACTCCGAGAATCGTTTCCATTCCTTTGACCGGAATGACGGTTCTGTCAAAGTCGAGGTCGACGACCCCCTACAAAAGCACTCGGAAATGCTCGGGAAATACACTGATGCAGACATACACAACATGACTGCGTACCTTGCGAGTTTAAAATAGCCATGCGCGCCAAGTTTTTGCTCTGCCTTGCCCCAACCATCTGCGCGATTGCGCTCGGTCAGGAACTCGATCCTGCCACTTTGCTGAAACAGCCGCCGAATGCCTGGCCTACTTATAACGGCGATTACTCGGGGCGCCGTTACAGCAAGCTGAACCAGATTACGTCCGGCAACGTTCGCAACCTCTCGCTTGCCTGGGCGACGCGCGTCACCAGCACCAACGCCGCCACCGGTGTACAGATCAAATCGACTCCGTTACTCGTGAACGACGTCCTTTATTTCACCGCTCCGAACAATGTCTGGGCAGCGGATGTCAGGACCGGGCGCGAGCTTTGGCACTACCAATATCCGCCGAACACGGGCAGCACTATTGGAAATCGCGGGGTTGGGATGTACGAGAACTGGCTCTACTTTGAGAGCCCGGACAGCCATCTGATCTGCCTGGACGCAAGAACGGGGAAAGAGAAGTGGAAGGTTCAAATTGCCGACCCGAAGCTCGATTACACGTCCACGGCGGCTCCTGTTGTTATCGGCAACCACATCCTTGTCGGCATTGGCGGAGACCATCTGGATAATCCCGGCTTTCTCGAATCGCACGATCCCGAAACGGGGGCGATCCAGTGGAAATGGTGGAGTACGCCGCGTAAAGGCGACCCGGCCCTCGCAACATGGCCGGATGAATCTGCCGCCGAGCACGGAACGGGTCAAACCTGGATGCCCGGCACCTACGATCCTGAGCTGAACCTCTACTATCTGGGAACAGGCAATCCCAACCCAGTGATGGCCGAGAAGAACCGCAAGGGAGACAACCTTTACACGTGCTCCATTGTCGCGCTAAATCCCGACACGGGAAAGCTCGTCTGGTATTACCAGGTCTCTCCTCATGACGTCCACGATTGGGATGCTCAGGAGACCCCTGTTCTCATTGATGGCGAGATAGACGGGAAGCCACGGAAACTACTGGCACAGGCGAGCCGCAACGGATTCTTCTTTCTTCTGGACCGGACCAACGGCAAACACATTGTGACCAAGCCGATGATCGATTCCTTGAACTGGACGAAGGGTTTGAACGCGAACGGTCAGCCCATTCCGAACCCGGAAAAATACCCTGCGACCGACGGCGTTCTGGTTTCCCCGCCGAGCAACGGCGCGACTAACTGGCCGGCTCCCACCTTCAATCCGGATACCGGGTTGTTTTACGTGGGAACGAACAGACTTTACAGCCTGTATTACCTGACCGATACGGACGAGAAGCCCGAAGGCTGGGCCGGTTTGGACAGCGTTGTAGGCGGCGACGCCGGAGCTCTACTCGCCATCGACTACAAGACGGGGAACATCGCGTGGAAACACAAGTGGCCAAGCGGTACGGGAGTAGTCTCGAACCTCTCCACTGCCGGCAATCTGCTTTTTACGAGTAACAACAACAATCTGATCGCTTTCGATGCGAAGGCAGGCAAGATCCTGTGGCATTCCAGCCTCACGGCGACCCCGAGCGCAGGCCCCATCACCTACATGATCGACGGCAAGCAATACCTTCTTGTGGCGGCCGGCGACAGTCTGTTCTCGTTCTGTTTGAACACGGGTTCATAATCAAGTTGAGGAGGATAGATCTTGGCTAAAGGAATGGACCGCAAGAAAGAAACGAAGAAGCCCAAGAAGAAGAAAGCCTGACTCTCAACCTAAACGGGAAGCCGTCGGACTTACAGGGAAGGTACAAGCCAGAACGGCTCGTACCTTCTTTTGTTTATGAGCGAACTCGAAGCATCACGACGCCGTGCGACGGAACAGAAGCCTTGTATTCGGGCCCGTTTAACTGGACGTCCTTGTGCAACCAAAGATCCCTGGCTTTTTTCGGAGCTGAGTGCAATCCGGCATCGGACCACTTGACGCTTACTTCAGCCGTGGCCTCTCCCCGATTGAAGAACGCAACCGCCTTACTACCATCCGCGAGGTCGCGAATCCAGATCTCGCTGTTCTCCCGATTGCGACAGCCTCTTGCCTTGTTTCCCGGCCGGGTCCTGATCCACCGCAATCACATCGCGGTTTGTCAGAATGGCCAGCGTCTCTTTCGTCTGACTTTGCAGATCGTTTCCCGCAAGCAAAGGAGCGGCGAGCATCGACCACAGACTCATGTGCGTCTGATACTCGGTATCGGTCATGTGGCCGTTGCCGATCTCGAGCATGTCGGGATCGTTCCAGTGTCCGGGCGCCGCGTAGGGTGCGAGATCGTTCTGATTGAAGCCGATCTTCGTCATCGAATCCCAGGCATCGCGAATATCGCCGGTTGTCCGCCAAAGATTCCCCCCAACATCGGGTCCCCACTTCCAAACGTCCGACCGTCCGTACTGGCAAAGGCTGAACACGATCGGGCGTCCGACAGAATGTAGAGCATCACCCATCTTCTGGTAAACAGCCTGCATGTCCGAGTCTTTGTAGATGTTTCCGGCGCCGCACCAGTCGTACTTCAGATAGTCGATACCCCAGCCAGCGTAGGTGCGCGCGTCCTGCAACTCATGACCGTAACTGCCCTCGTAACCCGCACAGGTGTTCGGGCCGGGTGACGAATAGATTCCGATCTTGAGCCCTTTGCTGTGCACGTAGTCGGCAAGCGCCTTCATATCGGGGAATTTCTTATTTGTGCGGATGTTTCCTTGGGCGTCGCGATCCAATTCCCATGTGTCGTCGATGTTGATGTACTGATAGCCGGCGTCTTTCATACCGCTCGCGACCATTGCGTCGGCAGCAGCACGCACCCCGGGGTCATCGACCTTCCCGGCAAATTTGTTCCAACTGTTCCATCCCATCGGCGGTGTCTTGGCGAGGCCGTTATACGGAACTTTGTGGAGTTCTGGCAATGGCAGGGCCGCCGGCCTGGCACCTTCGCCGGCAGCCACCCGGTGAGCCACAAGTTGCACCGGAGGCTCGTTGGGGCGGCGCGTTGTCTCAATCTGCAGTTGATCTCCGACAAGCTTGATGCCGATCTTCACATCCCGGGCGTTCGGACGGCCTGAGTTCGCCGTCAAGGAGTAAGCATCCGTGCCTTCACTCGTGCTCGCCTTGACTACGAAATAGTTGGAACCCAGACGGCCGGTCCCCGTAATCTGTGAACCGTCCTGCTTCAGGTTCAGGTAGGTTCGACGCACAGTGCCGTCGGACTGTTCTTCGGTTGCAAGCCAGTTTCCCGTAACGTCCGCCGCCGCGCAGATCTGCAGCAGCGCGGCAAACATTATCAAAAGCCGTGTTTTCTTCAAGAAATTTCCTCAGTCTATCTCTGAGTAACGATACTACTTTCTTCCTGGCCCGGGACGGGTTGCGGGACGCAGGTAAACTGAACAATCGCATGTATCGTGTTCTGGTTTATGGTGACTCACTAAGTTGGGGAATCGTTCCCAATGCGCGGCAGCGGTTGCCGTTCGCAAGCCGTTGGCCTGGCGTGTTGGAAAAGTCGTTGAGCGCCTCCGGGATGCGTCTACGGGTAATGGAAAACTGCCTGAACGGGCGGCGCACCGTGTGGGAAGATCCGTTCAAACCCGGCCGCAACGGATTAATTGGGCTCGCACAGGTGATGGAGATTCATTCCCCGCTATCGCTTGTCATCCTGTTTCTGGGCTCTAACGATTTTCAGTTTTCACACCCATACAACGACGCCTGGTCGGTTGCTCAGGGCGTTACCACTTTGGTGAATGCGATACGCAATGCCCCGATTGAACCTGGCATGCCTGTTCCGCCTATTCTCTTGATTTGCCCGCCCAGGGTTCGATCGCCCAAGGGCACCATCGCTCCGAAGTTTCGCGGCGCTGAAGAGCGCAGCGCCGGTCTTGGCGAGGCTTATGCACAGGCAGCGTCAGCGTTGGACTGCAAACTCTTTGACGCGGAGAACGTCACAACCACCAGCCCGCAAGACGGTGTACATATGGATGCTGATCAGCACTTGAAGCTCGGGAAGGCTTTGGCGGAAGTCGTGGCTCCAATCCTCCGTTCTCAAAGCGAACCGGATTTTTAATTCACGCCATCCACTTGCAGTAATAGAACAGCAGCGGCTCGGAGCCGGTATTTTTCACGCCGTGCAGTTGGTTTGACTCGCAGTACATCATAGAGCCCGGACCAACCTTTACCTGCTTGCCTCCCACGAGGATCTCTCCGCTACCGGTTGTGACGATCATGATTTCCTCTTCGGGATGCTGGTGTGGCGGATGCGGCTCCATTCCGGGCTTCAGCAGCAGGCTGCCGGCCGTCATCGATTTCAGTTGCGATGTAGGTCCTTCGAAGAACACACGCGTATCGCCGAACGGATCACGGGTGAGTTTCGCTTTGTCCTTCGAGACTACTTCATCGCGTAAGTGTTGTCCGCCCTCCGCCATCAGCGGACTTCCGGCACTCGCAGCAATCGCCAGCCAACCGAGGACTTCCCTTCGATTCTCCATGCACGCATGATAACGAAACAGACCGGTCGTTCAGGCTCAATGGGCCTTCGTCGCTGATTCGTCTCACGTGCTGAGACGATGAGCGGTCGCGCTCACTGCGCCCAAAATAATCACTAGCCTCCCGGCCCCTATTTCCATGCGATGTTCAGCGGGTTTTAATGTATTTGGTCTAACCAGCCGTGATACTTTGTCAGACACCCAGTCCGTGAAAGAAAGGTACACAATGGCGCCGAGTCGTTCGTCCTTTGTTCTCGCCCTGCTGATGGCGGGGTGCTTTCTCTCTCTTCCGTCTGTCGCGCAAGAGACCCGAGCTACGTTGAGTGGCACGATAACAGATCAATCGGGAGCAGCCGTTTCAGACGCAACCTTACGGTTAGTCAATGTGGACACGTCTGTGGAAATCACGACGCAAAGCAATCAGCTTGGGCAATATCACTTTCTCTTTGTGAACCCGGGCAACTACCGCCTGACCGCCGAGATGAGCGGCTTCCGCAAGTACGTTCGCGAAGGCATACAGCTCGAGACAAACCAGTCCGCCACGCTGGACGTCCCGCTCCAGCTTGGTAATCAGGCCGAAACAGTAACGGTGGCAAGCGAGGCTCCGCTGCTTGAAGCAGAGAAAGCGGATCGGGGCGCCGTCATCGAAACAAAAGCAGTGGCGGAGTTGCCAACCATCACCCGAACGCCGATTCTTCTCGCAGCTCTTGCCCCCGGCGTGGTTGCAACCAATCCGCGCTATGACCTTACGCCCTTCTCCAACTCCGGTTTAACCACCTGGTCTATCAACGGCAGCACCTCACTCAGTACTGAGTTCCTGCTGGATGGATCTCCCAATACGGTCGTTTATCAATCCCAGCCGAGCATCGCATTCGTTCCTCCCAGCGATGCTGTCCGCGAACTGAAGGTGATCGCGAATGCTTACGATGCGCAATACGGCCACAACGGCGGAGGCGTCATCAGCATTGTGACGAATAGCGGAACGAACCAAATGCACGGCTCCGGGTATGAATTCCTAAAAGCGGCCCTGGTTGAACGCCAACACCTTTGCGAATAATTCAAAGGGCATCACCGCTCGCGACTACAATACCCTCGACCAATACGGATTCAGCTTCGGCGCGCCGGTCTGGATACCCAAGGTTTACAACGGCAAGGACCGCACGTTTTTCTTCACATCCTGGGAAAGCTACCAACAGAACATCGTCTTTCCGACCAACGACATCTCGTCGGTGCCCACGGCAGCGCAAAGGGCCGGTGACTTTTCGCAGACGTTTAGTGCGACAGGACAGTTGATGCCTATCTACGATCCGGCATCCGGCCACGCCGTTGGCAGTAATTGGGTTCGGGACCCCTTTCCTGGGAACAAGATTCCGGCCAACCGCATCGACCCGGTCGGCCAAGCGGTTGCCAACCTCTATCCACTTCCCAACACAACCACGGCTGGCTCCGTGCCGTGGCAGAACAACTTCTTCTATCAGAACGACGTTACCTGGTACGACTTCCACAACTTCGTTGCGCGCGTCGATCACAATTTCGGCGAGAAGGAGCGTATCTTCGGACGTTACATCTGGAATAGCCAAACGCTTCACCAGAACTCAAACGGCATTCCCGGCTATGGAGCTGACCTGCGAGAGGGTGTTAAAGGGAATAACGGCTTCCTTTTCGACTCCGTGACCGTTCTGAGCGCGAACACGACCTTCGACCTGCGTGCGTCGATCCTCCGCTGGGTGCAAAACTACAAACCCTATAACTGGGGAAGCTACAATGCTTCGGTCATCGGATTCCCGCAGAGCCTTATCAATCAGCTCCAGGAGCCAAACCGGTTTCCAAGCTTCACGATCAATAGCTACAAATATCTCGGACCTTCGTCCGGCAACATCTGGTACACGGGGAACACCACCATTGCGCTTCAGCCGACATTGAGTACCGTTCAGGGCCGCCACTCCCTGCGTTTCGGTTTGGACTTCCGCTGGAACCGCTACGCCAATTACCAATCCGTTGGCAGTGGCAGCCTGTTCAGTATCGACCGCGGCTTCACGCGCAGCAATTATCTGACTCAGGATGCGCTCAGCGGCAACGCCATCGCCTCCCTGCTCCTTGGGACGGCTGCGTCCGGCGAAGCCGACGTGGTTGCCAGTCCCTATTACAGCTTCAAATACTACGCACCCTTCATTCAGGACGACATCAAGGTTTCCCGCCGGTTGACCATGAACGTAGGCATCCGATGGGACATCAACGCACCCGTCACGGAGAAGTACAACCGTTCCAACTATGGCTTCTTGTCGAATCAGGTGAACCCGATTTCGAACAGCGTGAACCAGACCTTGTTTCCGGGCTACAAGGTCTACGGGGGTATCGGTTTCGTTGGCAAGAATGGCCTGCCCAATTCGCCGTTCAACACTGATTGGAATAACTGGCAGCCTCGAATCGGCGCAGCGTTCCAACTAACTCCTAAAACCGTGCTTCGTGGTGGCTACGGGATTTCGTACATCAACACAGTCTCGACCGGGAGCACATTAGGCTTCAGTCAATCGACCGCGTTCGTGTCTTCGCTCGACGCCGGAAGGACACCGGCCACTTCCTTGTCAAATCCCTTTCCCAATGGGGTGCTAGGTCCTTCGGGATCGAGCGCAGGTCTGTCAACTTTGCTTGGCCAGAACTTAACTTACTCCGATCCAACCGGCGCGTACGGATACGTCCATACGTTTTCTTTCGGCATTCAGCAGCAGTTTCCGGGTCAGATCGTAATGGAGGCATCGTACGTAGGGTCGAGAAGCATCGATATTCCCACTACTCACGGAGTAAATGAGCTGTCGGCTGCAAACATGGCGCTTGGAAACGTCCTGCAAGGAGGCAACCCTACTTATCTGACAGGACAAGTTGCAAACCCGCTATCCAACCTGCTTGCCGGCACAAGTTACAACGGCTCCACCATTCCTCGGCAGCAACTCCTGCGCCCTTACCCGGAATTTGGGAGCATCACGATCCAGGATCAACCAACGGGGCGATTCTGGTATAACTCGCTTCAAGTCAAGCTCGAAAAACGTTACTCGCGAGGCCTGCTCATCAATGGTTCGTACACCTTGTCGAAGAACATGCAGGCAGTCACTTACTTGAATCCCCAGGATCCTGCTCCATCCCGCAGCCTGGTGCCCTGGGATCAACCGCAGCACCTCGTCATCGCTGCAATCTACGAACTGCCGTTCGGCCCGGGCCGGAAGTTCGTAAACAGTTCGAACGCACTTGTAGGCCGGGTGGTCGGCGGTTGGCAACTCGCCACGAATACGACCTTCCGGTCAGGAACGCCCATGACGGTTCCGCCGGGAACGACAACCATCGGGCTTACCAGCGCAGGCGGCGTCGCTGTACTCGGTGATCCGCGTCTTGCTGATCCCACGTGGGATCGCATGTTTAAGACGGGACTGATTGATGCGACCGGAGCTGTTCGAAATGTCGCTGCCGGGGAACAGCCGGTCTTTCAGATTCTGCCGGCTTTTGCATTGCGCACAGCGTCACAATATTTCGGCAACTTACGGGATCGTTGGGGACCGGAGTTCAACGTCACACTGGCAAAGAACACAACCATTCACGAGAACTACATGATTCAGCTTCGGGTCGAGGCGTTCAACCTATTCAATCACCCGATTTTCGGCGGCGATCCCGTGACCGACCCGACGAACGCCAATTTTGGTGCGCTGCTGCGAAATAACGGGCAGTCGAACATTCCGCGACAACTACAACTCGGCGTGCGCTTAACCTTCTAATCCGAAAGACACACCATGAATCGCAGGCAATTCGTCAAAATTCCCGGGCGCAGCCCTTGCCGGATCGATTGTTGCCGGTTCCGCTCCGGCCGCCAACGACTCAGGTTCCCTGGCACCAGAGAATCCGCCGCATGGGCCAGATCAACATGACCGAACACGACCCGGTGTCCATGAATGTCGAGGAATGGGCAGATTACTGGGCCAGCTTGAAGGTGGATGCCGTGCAGATCAGTGTTACGGGCATTCTTGCCTTCTATCCGTCAAAGGTTCCGTATCACAAACACGGGAAGTTTCTTGGCGATCGCGACTTCTTCGGCGACTGCTGTACTGCCGCGAAGAAACGCGGCATGCGCGTGTTGGCCCGCATGAGCCCGGATCTCGAATGGGAAGACGCGTTGAAGCCTCATCCGGAGTGGTTCGAGAAGAATGAACGGGGAGAATTCGCGCGTCACACCGAAGACCCGCGGCTCTACCGGACATGCATGTTCAGCACTTATTTCACTGAGCACATTCCGGCCATCATGCGCGAAGTGAACTCGCGATATGACGTCGATGGCATCTTTACGAATGGCTGGCCGCCGCTCGGACGTCTTCCCGAGTGCCGCTGCGACAACTGCAAGAAGCTGGCTACGGGCGGAACGGTCGACTACTGGGATCAGTTCAACGCTCGCGTCATGGAACTTTGGAACCTTTACGACGGCATCGCGAAAGAGAAGAAACCCGAGAATCTTTACTTCGGCAATCTGGGCGGCTCCATCCGTTGCACAGCGAATCTGAAGACGCTGGGCGATAAGACATATTGGTTCAACTGCGACAATCAGGGCCGCGGCGGCGATGATACTCCCATCTGGGGCTGCTCGTTGCAGGGTCGCGTCTGCAGTTCAGTCATGAAGGGCAAAACCAGCACGAACGTTACAGCGGCCTGGTCAACCGGCACTCCGCGCTGGCGCAACGCTTCGAAGAGTCCGCAAGAGGCTCAGATGTGGATGGATGAAACGGTGGCGAGCGGTATGGTTCCCTGGTACCACTTCATCGGAGGCGAAACAGGTCTGGGCGAAGATCGCCGGTGGCAGGAGCCGGGCCGGGAATACTTCAACTGGCTTGCCAAACACGAGAAGCATCTGTTCAATAAACAGCCGATTGCGAATCTGGGCGTCGTAATGGGCCAGCGCACGCAATTGTTCTACAAGACGCCCTATAAGGGCAGCTCTCAACAATACATTGACGGCATCTACTATGCGCTTCTCGATGGCCGCTTCCTGTTTGACTTCGTACACGAAGATGACCTCGGCCCGGAAAATCTCAAGAAGTACAAGGCTCTGATTCTGCCCAACACGGCGCTTTTAAGCGATGAGCAATGCGCTCAATTGAAGGCTTACGTCAATTCGGGTGGTTCCTTGCTGGCAACGTTTGAAACCAGCATGTATACCGAGCGGAATCAGCGGCGCAAAGATTTCGGCCTGGCTGACGTGCTCGGGATTTCGAAGAACGGCGAAGTGATTGGCACAATCGGCAATCCTTACTACGCGAGGATTGAGGGTCAGCACCCTATTTTGAGCGGGTTTACCGACACCAACTGGATACCGGGAGCTGAGTACCGTCTACCCGTGAAGTCGTCCTCAAGCCAGGTGCTTACGGTCGTACCCGGTTATCCCGCTTATCCGCCGGAGCTGTCTTATCCGCCCCAGTCACACACCACGGAACCGGCTGTTGTTATTCGCGAGAATGGCAAAAGCAGAACCATCTACTTTCCTGGTGATGTCGAACGCACTATGTGGAAGACCGGACATACTGATCTCGACCGTCTCTTACGAAATTCAATAACCTGGCTTCTGGACGGAGACGCACCTGTGACAGTGGAAGGCAAGGGCGTCATTGAATCCTTTGCGTGGCAGACCGAGATGGGTTTTGCGGTCCACGTTCTGAACTATACGAATCCGGCGATGCATAGAGGATGGATTCGAGAGTTCTTTCCTATTGGAGAACAGAAGGTACGCATGCGGCTTCCAAACGGCGCGAAGCCGAATCGCGTAGAACTATTGCGGGCCGAAGCCGATACGCCGTTCCAGGTGACGGATGGGCACATCGAGTTCACCATCCCGAGCGTACTCGATTACGAAATCGCGGCAATTTACGCTTGAAAAGGTGACATGTTGACACGACGTACTCTTTGTTCGCTGGCCGCTGCTGTTCCGCTCAGTCGCGCGTTCGGGAAAGCCGAAGAAGCGAAGAAGCAGATCAAGATCACAGGAATTGAAACCGATCTTCTGCGTCTTCCACAAGCCGAATTTACGGGCGATGCGATTCACGATTTCGGCTCCACGTCGGGCGGAGTCGTGCTCCGCGTGCTCACCGACGCCGGGATCACGGGCTGGGGCTATAGCAACTTTGCCGCCGTTCCGGGCGGTCCGCGGGTCGTCCAGACCATCCTCGAACAGCGAAATCAAGCCGGTTCTTATCGGCAAGGACCCAGCTTTCCCCCGCCGGATCCGCGCTGATCTCTGGCGTGCGCTTGAGTATCAGGGCGTGCAAGGCGTTACGCAGTTCGCGATGTCGCTGGTTGATATTGCCGTTTGGGACATTCTCGGGAAGGCGGCTGGGCTGCCCGTGTACAAGATGCTTGGCGCGGCGCGGGACCGCATGCCGGCTTACGCGATGTGCGGCTGGTATCGCGAGAACGATAAGGATCACTCGCAGTACAAACGCACGATCAACGAAACTCTCGAAATCGGGTATCGAGCATTCAAGGTGAAGGTCGGCCGTTTTGGTTTAGATGACGATGTAGAACGTATCGAGGTCGGCCGGAAAACAGCGGGCAAGGACATCCGCATTCTGGTTGACGCGAACCAGGCCTACAATCGCGTGGAGGCCATCCGGCGAGGTCGCGCCTATCAGGAACTAGGTTGCTTCTGGTTTGAAGAGCCACTTCCGCCCTGGGACCACGAGGGTTACGCCGAAGTTGCCGCCGCACTTGATATGCGGATCGCGACGGGCGAGAACGAATACAACAAACACGCTTTCATGGATCTGCTTCTTAAGAAGGGCGCCGACGTCGTTCAGCCGGACAACCGACGAGCGGGGGGCCCGACGGAATGGATTGAGATCGGAGCGATTGCCGACGGCTTCGGCGTAGAGTTGGCAAGCCATGGAGGCGGTCCGGTAAACATGAATATTCTTTGCGCAATGCCGAACGCCATCTACATGGAGTCAGGCGGGAAGCAGAAAATGGTGAACGGAGAGGTGTTGGCGCCCGAAGCCCCGGGTATGAGCAGCGAATTAACACGCGAGTTCATCCAGGCGCATAAGGTCGCCTGAGCGCTCGTTGTCGCGCCGCGATATATCTGTCTTCTGTGCGCGGGCATTCGCGCTCGAGACTTCTCCGGCCTATACGGCTCAGAGAATTGACTGGCTGGTGATTCCAAGGGTTCGTGCCGGACCCGTTACGGCCAGAACCAGTAAATCTGATGAGTTTAGGGGTTCAATGTCCCGGCATCCAGGGAACAATACATTCGGTCCCGCGGCTTGCCCGGAAGAAGATGGTGGCGCTGCTCGGGGTCGAACCGAGACGGGGAGTGATCCCCGGCAGATTTTGAGTCTGCTGCGTCTGCCAGTTCCGCCACAGCGCCACTGTCAAGTGATTGTAGCGCAGACCAAACAGTTGATCTGTGGTCGTGAAAAGTTCAATATAGCTCGTCGGAATCGCCGCTCCCGCGACGACTCCCGATTGAGCTTTCGGTGGTTCTGCTGATGAGGTAACGCCTTGAACTTGACGCCCGAGACCAACGTCTGTGCTCGAAAGATGAGACTGCCGAAGGGCTTGATGCTTCGCTACGGCCGGACGCTAATCTATGGAGAGAAGTATGCAGACGTAACAGGATGTTGCCACCGCGTTTCTTTTGCGCTCCTCCAAAGACATGGAGGTTCACAAGACACAGCAAAGCTACGCGTTTTCAACAGAATACTAACTGTAGGGCGTTCCTGCATGCTATACTCCGGCGCTAGGGAAACAAATGAAAGTTGCAAAACGGGCACTGGTTGCAAGCGCTTTTTCTGCTGCAATCATCACGATGACAGGCTGCGCGGCGAACCCGCACGAACCCACCGAAAAATACATACTGGTTGCAGCAAATACCAAGCTGCCCTACTGGCAGACGGCTCTATCGGGACTCAACCATGCTGCGAGCGAGATGAAGGTGAAGGCCGAAATGGACGGGCCCGACACCTATGACACAAAGGCCGAACACGACGAGTTTCAGAGAGCCGTCGCTCAAAAGCCCGCAGGGATTCTAATCTCGGCGGCCGACGCGGGGCTCATGACGCCAGACATCAACTCGGCACTTGCGCAGGGGATTCCTGTTATCACCATGGACTCCGATGCCCCCGATAGTAAGAGGCTCTTTTTCATTGGAACCGACAACTACAAGGCCGGAACGTTAGGCGGGAAATTAGCTGGGAAGCTTCTGGGCGGTAAGGGGAATATTGTCATCCTGACGATCCCGAGCCAGCTTAACCTGAAAGACCGCCTGCACGGCTTTCAAGACGCAATCGCCGAACAGCAAGGATTGAAAGTTACACAAGTGGTGGATATGAAGGCCGATCCTACCATCGCTTTCGATACGGCAAAACAAATGCTTGATAACAAGAGCAAAGTGGATGCGTTCGTGTGCCTTGAAGCAATTTCCTGCCCCGAAGTCGGTGAAGTTGTCAATCGCCAGAACATGGGCGGCAAAGTGAAAGTGATTGCCATGGATACCGATCAGCGAACTATCGATCTCATCCAGAAAGGCGTTATCTCGGCCACCATTGCTCAGAAACCGTTCACGATGGGCTACTACGGCGCAAAGCTGCTCGACGATCTGCATCACAACAAGCCAGCCTCGCTTACGGCGAACTTTATGCAGGATCCGAAGTCTCCCGTGCCTACCTTTGTCGATACGGGTTCGTTTGTCGTTGACAAAGACAGTGTCGCTTCGTTCGTTCAAGGTAATAAATAGGCGACCGATCTTAGCGGGGACACTACGGTTGTCGGTAATGGCATAGCGTCCTCGCATCTGTCTGCCAAAGGCGTGCGGACGTAATGTCGTCCGGTGTGTTAGGAATGCAAGAGGCGTGATGAAGCACCTCCTGAAACTCGCCCTCACTTTGGCGCTTGCCCAAAGTTACTCCACGCCAGCGTTGCGAGCTGTTGAACAGCAGCACCAGGCACCCCCGGCAGAGCCGGCCGAGATCGTCGCGAAGATGCGAAACTATGCTGCCGATTACATCGAGCGGCTACCCAACTTTCTCTGCACGCAAACCACGACACGCTCTATTGCGGGACGAAAGGGAGATCGCTGGCGCAGGAAGGATACTCAAGCGGCCCAGCTTGTATTTGCCGGCGGTAAAGAGAAGAGGACCGTCCAGGCGGTGAATGGGAAGCCGGTTTCGAATGGCAGGTGGCGAGGAACCCGGAACGAGCTGACCACCGAAGGCGAATTCGGCATTCTCTTGGCCAACATCCTGGGGCCCGACAGTTCGGCAGAAATCACCTGGGCAGGATTCGACAGTTTACGCGGCCGCGATGTAGCAGCGGTTAAGTACTCGGTCGACAAGGAACATTCCACGCTCCGCTTGAGCCGGGATTACCTCGCAGCCGCCTTTGTCGCTTACTACGGAGAGGTTTTCGCCGACCCGGCAACTGGCGCTGTTGTACGGATCACCAAAGAACTTTCAGAGATCCCGCCTGAACTCGAGACAGAGAGCTCCCGGACGGTCATCGACTACGACAAGGTCGTGATTGGTGGCGTGGACTACCTGCTGCCGTCCGCGGCGTCCGTCGAAATGACGATCAGGTCCGGTCGGCTGAAGAATGAAATGCTATTCGATGGTTACCGGAAATTTGAAGCGAATTCCACCATCACCTTTCAGCCTTGAACCCTAAAACTCTGAATGGGAGAGAACATACCTCCCCAATTCGGACAGATCAGGTTTCCAGGAATGAAAATCGCTGGTAAATTAGAGACATTGTGTTGCGGCGGAGCGACGGATCCGAACTCGTCGGGGCTTCAGGTCGAACGGACGCTGATTCTTCCAGGCAAGCACAGGTGAGGGAAACGAACCCTGGTGCTGCTTCAGGTGATGAAGTCGAGCGTTTTGCCTCCTATGGCTACCTGGAAGAGCTTACTCCCGAGCAGTTACTGGCTCGGGTAGTTGAGTTGGAGCGTACCGTCGAGCGCCTGGCAGGACAGACCCCGGCCTTCGAGCGGCTCAACTCCGAGATTGCAGCTCCGACGCTGGTTTACGACGTTAAATCTTTTCAGATTATCGACGCAAACAACACAGCACTTTCGCTATACGGCTATACACCCGAGCAAATGCGCGGGGTAAGTATTCTAGATTTCTTCGTTCCCCACCAGTCAATACAAGGCATAGATCTCCAGTCTGAGCTTCGAAAGACGGTTAACTCGATCGGCCCCGCTGTGCATCGGACAGGGGCAAACGGCGAGCTGTTCGTGCGTATGATGTGTTTTCCGTTTGAGGTACATGGCGCGGACGCGAGAATAGCGTTGATTCAGGACGAAACGGCCCGCCACCAGGCGGAAGAGGCCCTGCGAGCCAGCGAAGAGCGTTATCGGGAGTTATTCGAGAACGCGAACGACGTTATCTTCCTGCATGACCTGAAGGGCAACATCATCGCGGTCAATCGGGCAGCCGAATATTTAACCGACTATTCCCGCAGTGAGGTGATTGGCAAAAGCTTTGAGGTGCTTGTCGCACCCGAAGCGAGAAACCAGACACTCGACAATATCAGGACCCGCTTAGGCGGAAGCGCCACCCAGCATTACGAGCTTCCGATTCTCTCGAAATCGGGCCACCGCCGGTTTCTGGAGGTCAGCACCCGCGTCATCTACCGGCGCGGACATCCGGTGGCCATTCAGAATTTCGGCCGCGATATTACCGAGCGGAAACTGGCCCAACAGAAGCTGCTCGAGTCTGCCGAAGAGCTGCAGGGGAAGAATGAAGAACTGCGGACGGCGCTCCGGCTCGCTCAAGAGGCAACGCAGTTGAAGGAACAGTTCCTCGCGAATACGTCCCACGAGCTGCGCACGCCCATGAACGGCATCATGGGCATGATGAACCTGCTCAAAAGTACCAATCTGGATACCGAGCAGCGGGGCTATGCCGAAGCGGTCAGCGAATGCGCAAATGACCTGCTAACGATCATCAATGACCTTCTCGATCTGTCCCAGATCGAAGCTGGTCGTTTGTCCATGGTGCTAGAGCGGTTCGATCTGAAAGAGAGCGTCAATTCCGTCATCAAACTGCTCAAGCTTCGGGCCGACTGCAAAGATCTCCCGCTTACATTAGATGTGGCTCCGGACGCCCCGGAGTACGTTTCCGGAGATAGCGTCCGGTTCAAACAGATACTGACCAATCTGGTAGCGAATGCCATCAAATTCACTGCTGCGGGCTGTGTACAAGTGAAACTGGGCGTATCCGAAGATGGCACGCGTCTCTGTTGCGAGGTCATAGATTCGGGCATCGGGGTAGCCGAGGCGGTTCGAGAGCGCATTTTCGAAGCCTTCTTCCAGGCCGACGGAACAACCAGGCGCAAGTACGGCGGCACGGGGCTCGGGCTCACAATTTGCAAACAGCTCGTCGAGCTTATGGGAGGGCAAATCGGGACCCGTAATAACACGCCAAACCCCGGAGCAACATTCTGGTTCGAGTTCCCGCTAGACCTTTCCACGGCTGACACTGAACTGCGAGAGCTGGCGGCAAGCTAGTTCTTTCTTTTTTCTCCAAGTGAACTTTCGGGCGTCCTTATGCGTTAATTAGGTACGATGACGATTCGAACTGTCGGTGCGGTAGTCGCAACCTTCTTTAGCGCTGCCGTTTGCTCATTTGCGGCGGCGGACAGCGGCCTCCTGGCACTCGTTCCCGGTGATTCCCAGTTCGTCGCCGGAATTAACGTCACCTCTTCGCGGAATTCCGAGCTCGGGCAGTACCTTTCTACGCGCTTCAACGGCCGCGCAGGCGGGCTCGAGCAACTCACGGCAGAAACGGGCTTCGATCCCAAGCGAGATTTGGAATCTATCATCTACGCGGGTGTTTCGTCCGTTACTGGAAGACACGATGCGTCAATGGTGGTTCTTGCGAGGGGGACGTTCGACCAGGGTAAGATCCGAAGTGCGGCACTCGCGAAAGGGGCTGTGGTACAGTCCTTCTCCGGCGTAGACCTCTATACCCAAGGGGCAGCGAGCCAGAAAAACGGCTTTGCTTTCGTCGAGAACAATGTGTTCGCAACCGGGTCGATTGCAGAGTTGCAGAAGGTTGTGGCGAACCGGTCAACACCGGCGCCAATCAGTCCTCAGCTCCAGCAACTGATCTCCCAGGCGGGAACCGGCAATGATGTGTGGTTCGCCTCCGCCGTTCCAGCCTCGCGGATCCCGATGCCCTTACACCCGGGCGCGGACGATTCCGTTCGCGAGTCCCGAATGCTCCAGACGATATCTGCCGCCAGCGGAGGAGTTCGATTTGGTAGCTCTGTAGAGATCACGGTTGATGCAGTAGCGCAATCAGAAAAGGATGCCTCCTCTCTCGCTGACGTGATCCGTTTCGGCGCGAGCCTCCTCCAGTCGAAGGGCCAATCGGATCCGAACAGCGCCTTGCTTGCCTCGGCATTGAATCAGATGCTCGTGACGGCAAGCGGCCAGAACGTGCATTTCTCGCTTTCCATGCCGGAATCAGCGTTGGAGCAATTGCCGAGGCTGCACCGCAGCGGCGGCATCTGACGCACTGACCCGACGCACGATTCTACACGGTGGGTCCGTCCGTCAGCATCTCCAGAACGGCCTTGCTGATGCGCCGGAAGCTGATTTTCCTGTCGGAGCGAAACGGATACCAGTGACCGTCGCGCCACGACGAGTAATACCAGCGGACCAGAATGGCGAGATGCTCCGCAGGGTCGCCTTTCATTCCCTGGCTGTCGGCGGTTAATGACGGTAGCCAATCTTTAAGGCTCTCGGTCATTGATTCGGGCGTGGCGTTTTCTTCGACGGTCATCTGCTGCGGCTGCTGCCACAACCCGTTCACCATCGGCCACAGACGCAGAACACGCGGGCCGATTCCCTTTGTGAAAGCGAAGCCGGCCACCAGTCTGGCGTCACAAACCAGGTCGTCTCTGTCCCTTCCGATCTCCTTGATTCTCGCAATCATCTTGTGGAGATTCGCTGCGTTCTCAAACTGGAGCGCACGAGCGGCCTCATCTCTCGTTTTAACGAGGACGCGCAAGCTACTGTCTCCGTTCGTCGCGAGAAAGCTATGGACTCGCTGTACCTCTGCCATGTAATCGGCTTCGCTGACAGCGGCCTGGCAGGGTCTAAGGCACTGTTTGATCTCGCCATATATGCAACCGGGATGGTCAGGGTGGACGGCCAGCGGGTCGGCGCAGCGGCGCATACCGAAGCATCCGAGAACGTCATCCGCGTAGCTCTGTGCCCCTTCGCGAGACTTGAAGGGACCGAAGACCGGTTCATGTCCGGGCGGGATGCGATTCGCGACCGCGAGACGTGGGAATGGATCTCGGGTAGTCACGGCCACAAACCAGGGGAGAGTTAAACGCAAACGTTTCCGGTAATCAGCCGGGCATTCGGACAGTAACACCTGATACATCACCAGAGACGATTCCAGGCGTGATCCGGTGGCCCAGCATTCCAGGACCAGACCCGCATCCCTCATGCGGGCGCCGAGAGTACTGCTTCCGGTACTTCGCTCCAATAAACGAGCAATTCTCCCCTTAAGATGCGGGGACCAGCCGATGTGAACGATTTCGCCTCGGGCGCGGAAAACGTAAATGCCGGGGCCTTTCGGAAGCTGAGCGGCACGTTCCTGGGCCTCGAAACTCTGAAGCGGAATCGAAATGGAAGGCGAAATTTGCACAGACAGACGTAATCGACAAAGGCATTTTACAATCGGTGGGTGGGTGGGAGTACAAACCGGGCTTATGGAAAAAGCTCAAGTTGCACTTGACAGGAGACTTGTGCAGTCTAGAATAGGTGTTATTTCGCTATGCAGGGTTGTCAGCACGAGCGAACCGAATTTCTCTATCGTCGCGATGGTGTGGAATACCTTCGCTGCTTAGAATGCGGCCAGGTTTTTGAGGCGGAAGATCTTGATTCGGTTCCGGTCTACGAAGAAGAGGAAGAAAAGCCCCGACGGCGGCGCTAGAGCCGAATCGGCTCGCGCTGGAGCGTCGCACCCACAGTTGTTCTCAGTCCGGGAAATGGTCGCAAGATTCTGAAACAGGCGACACCGAACAACAGCTCCCTACATACTCAAATGGGACCAATCCCTTGAAGACTCCTCTGCGGGTCGTAGCGATCGGAGGTGGCACAGGATTATCCACACTCCTTTCCGGACTGAAAAGGCACGCTAGAACGAGCCCGGAAAGCGCTACAGGAACCAAACCCCCGCTTGATATCACCGCTCTGGTTACAGTGACGGACGACGGTGGGAGCTCCGGCCGACTGCGCCGCGACTTCGACATCCTGCCGCCGGGCGACATCCGTAACTGCATGACGGCGCTGTCGGAAGACACGGATCTTCTGTCGCAGTTGTTTCAATACCGCTTTGCGAGTGGACGCGGGCTCAAAGGCCACAGCTTCGGAAATCTGTTTTTGACAGCGATGCATCAGATCACCGGCGACTTCTCTCAGGCGGTCAAGTTGTCGTCGGAAATTCTTGCCATCCGAGGCCGGATCTTTCCTGCAACCTCCGCGAATGTCGTCCTCAGAGCCACTCTCGAGGACGAGACGATCGTCCGCGGCGAAAGCAAGATCAGCAAGAGCAGGAAGCCCATACGCTCCATCTCGATTGAACCGGACGACTGCGAACCGCTCCCCGACACGCTCGAGGCGATCGCTCAGGCTGACCTGATTACTATGGGACCGGGTTCGCTTTACACGAGCGTCATTCCCAATCTCCTGGTGAGAGGTGTTTCGGAGGCAATCGCAGAATCGCGTGCTCTCAAGGCGTATTTCGTGAACCTGATGTGGCAACCGGGAGAAACCATCAATTTCACTGCCTCGCAGCATGTGCAGGCTCTCAACCAGCACGCCCGGACCAACGTAGTGGACTGCGCCGTCCTGAATAGTGCGCCGATTCCGGAGGTTCTCCGCAAGCGCTATGCGCAGGCTCAGGTGAAACCGGTGCAGAACGACTTCGAGACATTGACGACTTTAGGAATCAAAGTGGTAACGGCCGATCTCTTGGGCGATACGGCCGTCACTCAGAAGGTGAGACATGACCCGGCCGCTTTAGCCGAGGTCGTCATGGATTTAGCGGCGCGATCACGGGCTCTGCAAGTGCGAAAACTGGCCCTGAGCGCAAAGAAGAAACTTCAATGAACGATAACGTAACCGTGGTGATCATGGCAGCCGGTCTCGGCACGCGCATGAGATCGAAAAAAGCTAAGGTACTGCACGAAGCAGGTGGGGACACACTGCTGAACCATGTCATACGGGCTGCAAGAAGCGTGGCGCCTCCAGAAAGAATCATCGTAGTGGTAGGCCATCAGTCTGAGACCGTTAAGGCAAGTGTGCCCGTTCCGGGTATCCGGTTCGCGGAGCAGCGCGAACAGAAGGGCACGGGACACGCAGTGCTTTGCGCTCGCAGCGAGGCATCGACTCGCGAGGGACGCCTGGTGATCCTGAACGGCGATGGCCCGCTCGTAACCGCCTCAACCCTCAGAGGCTTGCTCGAACAGAGTTGGAAATCGGAAGGCGGCAGCATTGTTGTCACTGAGCTGAGCGATCCCACCGGATACGGGCGCATTCTGCGTGACAGCGCGGGCAATATTGCGTCAGTCGTAGAACAAAAATCAGCCACTCCGGAACAGGTCCTGATCCGGCAAGTAAACCCGGGTGTTTACAGCTTCAACGCCAAACACTTCTGGGATCATATCCAGCTTGTCGAACCCAACAACGCTGCAGGTGAGTACTACCTGACCGATATGGTGGAGATTCTCAGCTCCCATGGATTCCCGGTATCGCCCTATTTCGTCGCGGATGAAACGGAGTTGCTAGGTATCAATACACGACTCGAGTTATCGGTCGCGGATCGTCTGCTCCGCTTGCGTAAGGCCACCGAATTGATGCTCGCGGGCGTGACGATGGAGAAACCGGAAAGCATCAGTGTGGATGTGGAAGTCGAAGTCGGCCAGGACAGTTACCTCGAGCCGGGTGTTCAGCTTCGCGGCAAAACCCGTATTGGCAGCGGATGCCGTATCGGTTCCGGAACCGTACTTCGAGATTGCGAGGTCGCGGACGACGTGGTGATCCTTCCCTACGTGGTTGCGGATTCCGCCAAGATGGGACCGGGCGGCAACATTGGTCCGTTTTCCCGTCTGCGTGCGGGTACCGAGACCGAACCGGATATTCACATAGGCAACTTCGTCGAACTGAAGAATACGATTTTTCGGCGCGGTGCGAAGGCCGGGCATTTGGCTTACCTGGGAGATTCCGATATCGGCGCCGAGACCAATATCGGCGCGGGCACCATCACCTGCAACTTCGATGGATCTCAAAAACACCGGACCGCGATCGGCGAAGCCGCGTTCATCGGAAGCAATTCCACACTCGTAGCCCCGGTCTCTATCGGAGCGGGCGCCTATGTTGCCGCCGGTTCGACGGTGACGAAAAATGTAGAACCGGACGCGCTTGCGATTGGCCGCGCTCACCAGATCGAAAAGTCAGGCTGGGCGAAGAGAAGAAGAGAGTCAATCCGCTCCCGCAAGTAGCCGTCGGGCGTTATAGAACGATCTTCGGATGATAAGAGTTCGGGATCGTCATTTCGCCAATGGCCACCAGCTCACCCGAAGCATCCAATGCTTTGATGAGTGGAGTTCCCGGAGGAATCACAAACGGAGACGCATGGAAGTCGCGGCCCTGGCGTATCTGAGTGATTGCCTCATCCGGATAGTGCTCCGCTGGAACATCAGGCAACAGCGTACCTCCACCGAGAACGGCTTTGGACAGTTGGTCTGCGTTCCTGAGATCTTCTATCTGTTCCAGCGTCATTGCATCCTCAACGCGGAACTCGCTAATCTGCAGACGGCGCAGGCCGCTCAATAACGCTCCGCAGCCGAGAGCTTGACCCAGGTCATGCGCAATGCTGCGTATGTAGGTACCGGCTGAGCACCGGACGAGGATCTCTGCCAGCCCGTTCTCAAAATGCCGTAACTCCAGAGAAGAACGTGGACTTCAACCGGTTTCAGCTCAAACTCTATCTCTTTGCGGACAAGCTTATATGCCGGTGTGCCTCGCACCTTCTTCGCCGACACAGAAGGAGGCGTCTGCAGAAACTTGCCCCGAAACCGGTCAAGGGCTCTGTCAACGGCGGCCCGGTCATTCGGCACAGGCAATCCCGTTTCGCGTACCTCGCCTTCCGCGTCGTAGGTATCGGAAAGAACACCGAACCTGATGTTGGCCAGGTACGTTTTCTCCGAGTGCACATAAAACGGCGCCAACCGGGTCGCAGTTCCCGACAGGAGAAGAAGCAACCCGGTCGCCATCGGGTCAAGCGTGCCAAGATGTCCAACTCGCTTAATGGAACTGATCCTCCTCCATCGATTTACCACGTCATGACTGGTGCAACCAGCCGGCTTGTCGATTCGCACAAGGCCGTTCAGAGATTTCATAGAAGTTAAGATCCGGGCGAGCCTACGCTAGTCTGGTACTGCATCCGAAAACCACTCGGACTACACTTTTTTGCGGAGCAAACGTTGGAAGAAGAGGTACTCGGAAAAGCGTACGACGCCCGCCTGATGCGGCGGCTTCTCGCTTACATGAAGCCGTACAAATCGATTATCGCAGTCTCACTTCTTTTGCTTCTGGTGGATTCCGTTTTTCAAGTCACGGGTCCACTGCTGACAAAAGTTGCCATCGACAAATACCTGGTTCCGTCCCACGAAGTTCCAGTGCTGCCGTTTCTTACACGGTGGTTGTCGAGCGATCCCTGGACCGGATTAACTCAGCTTGCGGGCATTTACTTTGGCGTCATTGCCTTCGGATTTCTGTTTGATTTCGGTCAAACGTACCTCATGCAATTGACCGGTCAATGGGCGATGTTCGACCTGCGGAAGGAATTGATGAGCCATCTTCAGAGGCTCGATTTGAAGTACTTCGACAAGAACCCGGTTGGCCGGATTGTGACTCGAGTGACCACGGACGTCGACGTACTGAACGATCTCTTCTCGTCAGGTCTGGTCACCATTGTCGGCGACCTGCTCATGCTTTCATTCGTCCTGCTGGCAATGTTTCGCATGAGTCCGGGAATGACGGGTTTGATGCTCGCGGTCATGCCGATCGTCATTCTGGTGACGGCGCAGTTCCGGCGCACCGCTTCTCAGAGTTACCGGAAAATCCGGGTAGCCGTCGCGAAAATCAATGCGTACCTGCAAGAGCATATCGCGGGAATTGCAGTGTTGCAGTTGTTCAATCGGGAAGAGAAAAGTAAGCAAGAGTTCGACGCCGTCAACCGGGATCATATGTTGGCGTTCAAGGACTCAATCGTCGCTTACGGCTGGTTCTATCCGGTGATTGAATTCCTGGGAATGCTTGCGCTGGCTCTTCTGCTCGCGTACGGCGGATTTCAAATCCGCCACGGAGCCCTGACCCTTGGTGTTCTTGTGGCGTTCTTTCAGTATGGGCTTCGTTTCTTTCGCCCCATTCAGGATTTGAGCGAGAAATACAACATCCTGCAGGGTGCGATGGCTGCATCGGAAAGAATCTTCAAGCTCCTCGATACACAACCCGAAATCGTTGAACCCGCAGCGCCTCGTCCGGTATCGGCCGGACCGCTCGACATCGAATTTGATCATGTCTGGTTTGCGTATAACGGCGAGGATTGGGTGCTGCGGGACGTCAGCTTTCGCATTGCACCTGGTGAAACGGCGGCAGTAGTGGGACACACCGGGGCCGGCAAAACGACCATCACCAATCTGCTCCTGCGGTTCTACGACGTGGGACGTGGCGCTATCCGGGTCGGCGGCACAGATATCAGAGATCTCGACTTATACGATCTGCGGCGGGTCTTTGGGGTCGTGCTTCAGGACCCTTATCTGTTTACCGGAACACTCGATTCGAACATCCGCTTAGGAACGAGCGGCTTGACCGTTCAGCACGTCAGCGACGCCGCCCGGCAGGTAAATCTCCTCGATTTCGTCGACGAACTGCCTGAAGGCTTTGAAACGGATGTGCGCGAACGCGGGGACGGCTTCTCTACCGGACAGAAACAGCTCATCAGCTTCGCTCGCGCCCTGGCTCACCAGCCGCGTATCCTGATCCTCGACGAGGCGACCTCAAGCGTCGATACCGAAACCGAATTAAAGGTCCGCGATGCTCTTTCGCGTATGATGTCGGGCCGTACATCGCTTGTAATCGCACATCGCCTGTCAACGATTCAGAGTGCGGACAAGATTCTGGTGATGCACAAAGGTAAATTGCGGGAAATGGGTAGCCATCAGCAACTGTTGGCGCAGCGCGGAATTTACTGGAAGCTCTATCAGCTCCAGTACAAGGAGCAGGAACTTGAGCGCAGAGATGAGCTCACACCTCAGCAACTCTAGGCGGGAAGCACGCCGGAGCGCCCCACTCCGGGCCTTTGATGGACTTAAGGTCCGGCCAAAGCTCATCATTCTGCACAACTTCTTCTTCGCCGTGCTGGCGGTGTCGGTTTATTTCTCCTCCATTCCGCTGCTTTCGAACCAGTTGGAGGCAACCCGGGATCGTGAACACAGGCTCTATGAGCGCATGTTTCGCGAAGGTCTCCTCACCGCCGATCAAGCCAAGCTCGATTCCAAAATCTTCGAACTGGAACTCGGATCCGCCAGGCAGCTTAAGTTATCGGACGAGGGAAGCAGATATTTACGCGAGCATCCGACGGGCATCTGGCGGCAGCAGCGGGATACCATTTTCCGGCGAAGCAACTCGCCGGACCGGTTCGAGCGCCTGACTCTGTCGTTCGATGTTTACGACACCAGCTTGCGGAGGTCCCGTATCAGTTTGTTTTTAGTATTGGGCACCATCTATGTTCTTTCCATCATGTTCCTGGAATTCATCATCATGCCCCAATATGTATACGGCCCCATACGCCTGATGCTCCAGGCAGATCAGGCTACGCAAACCGGCGACCGTGAAAACGAGTTGATCGACGGGCGCTTCATCACGAAGGATGAGATCGGCCGCATCATGCACTCGAGGAACTCGACTGTGATCGAGTTGAGGCGGCAGGAAGACGATCTCGCGAGCGCATTGCAAAAGATCGAGGAACAAGACCGGCTGGTGAGTTTAGGACTTCTCAGCACGAGCGTCGCTCACGAGCTGAACACACCCCTCGCCGTCCTCCAGGGTTCAATTGAGAAGCTGCTTGAGACAGAGCATGACACCCATACGCTGGACCGGCTCGCGAGGATGCTTCGAGTCACTCAGCGCCTGCGTAAGATCAGCGAGGGTCTGGTCGATTTCGCGCGCTTACGGACCAAAGAGACTGAAGCGGTCCTCCTCCGACCGATCGTGGATGAAAGCTGGGGATTGGTCGCGATCGACGAGAAGGCCTCCGCCATTTCGTTTCATAACGACATCGGCGAGAACGACGCGGTTCCGGGTAACTCTGATCGTCTGGTTCAAGTATTCGTCAACCTTTTGCGCAATGCCTTGCTTGCCGTTCCGAATGAAGGGGAAATTCGCGTGGAATCGAAGTCGTTCACACGCGGAAATCAGGAGTGGATCTGCTGCACGGTTCTGGATAATGGGCCCGGCATACCCGGTCACGTCCTGAACAATCTTTTTAAAGCCTTCGTCACTACCAGGTTGGACTCTCGGGGCACCGGCTTGGGACTGACAGTGGCGGAGGGGATTGTAACGCAGCATGGCGGATCCATCACGGCTGATAATAGACCTTCGGGCGGTGCAGCCCTGCGCGTCATATTGCCGAAGGCGAAGCCTCCTTCTCTCGGCTAGTCGTAACGTTTGAGCAAAGCTGAGATCCATGCATGAGTGAGACTGAGGTCGAAAGCGGATTGGTGGACGTCGTCGTTCTGGACGATGATCTGGATTTCCGCAACTATATCGAAGACCTGTTAAGGGATGAAGGCAAGTATTCCGTTCGTTCATTTGCCGATGCAAGTACGCTCTTCGCTTCGATTCAGGATCGCGTTCCCGAGATTGTGCTGCTTGACATGAAGATGGGAGCTACCAGCGGCGAAAGCGTGGTCGAGGACCTCCTATCTCAATGGCCTGAGCTCTGTATCATCGTCGTCACCGGCTATCCTTCACTCGAGAGCATGCGCGCCACTTTCCGGCTGCGCGTCTTCGATTACCTCGCGAAACCTTTCTCCATCCAGCAGCTCCGGCAAACGCTCGGCAATGCCATCGAGCAATTTGGCTTGGGCTCCACGCCGCAGGAGCGGCTGCGAAAGCGGCTGGGGCATTGCATCAAGTTGCTGCGAGTCGAGCGCAATTGGTCGCTCAAAGAGCTGGCTACCGCAGCCAAGCTGAGCGTCTCGCAAATCAGCTCCATCGAACGCGGAACCAACCTGCCGAGCGTGGAGAGTCTACTCGCCATCTCGCGAGCATTCAACAGAAAGCCTTCCGACCTGTTGGCCTCCATCGATTTCTAGGAAATCAGGTCGTACTTCGCTCCCGTGCTGTGTCTCGCACAGGTCTGGCAAACTGAAGCTTGTTCAACTCGCTCGAAATGACATTTCACCATCGAAGCTTTGCACCCCGGCTTGGAAGATAAGATTCGGACCTGCATGTTTCGGTATCCCCTGGTTCGCATGCTTTGTGTCGCCGCAGCCCTGGCTGGACCGGTTTTTAATCAGTCCGGTTCCTCGGCAGGATCGGGAGCCGAGACCGGCGACTTCCCGTTTCCGGAGAGACTTGTCTATCGGGTCGAGTGGCGCCTTATCACGGCAGGCACCGCGACCTTGGACCTGACGTCAACGCCTGACGCGAAGTGGCACACCAATCTGAACATCGAAAGCGCAGGGGTTCTGGCCCGTCTCTACCGGGTAACGGATACCTACAAGGTAGCCACTGACCGGAAGTTCTGCCTGGCGGACTCTGAAATGGACGCTCAGGAGAATAAGCGGCACGTTATCGCGCGTACCTGGTTCGAGAATGCCGGCCGGCTCCGGTACGAAGAAAAAGATCTGGTCAAGAACTCAACCGTCCAGAAAGAGCTGGACGTCCCGCCATGCACACGAGAAATCGCGGGCGCTCTTGCGTCCTTGCGCTTGCTTCGCCTGGAGCCCGGAAAATCCACCACCATCCCGATTACCGATGGTAAGAAGCTGGTCAATGCGCGAATCGAAAGCCAGGCTCGCGAAAGTCTCAGCTTCGAGGGCAAGAAATACCAGACTATCCGCTATGAGGCTTTTCTCTTTGACAACGTCCTGTACCGGAGAAGGGGCAGGCTCTTCGTCTGGGTCACGGAAGACCAGGAGCGGATACCCGTCCAGATCCGGCTTCAGCTCGGATTTCCGATCGGAAACGTGACCATCGAGCTCGATAAACAAGAGCGAATTCACCCATAGGGCAACCTCGCGGGCCCTCAGTGCGTCAAAATATGAGTTATGAAGTTGCGTCTTGTTTCAACTCTGCTGCTGTCGGCGGCTTTAGGCCTGCAGGCACAAACCGAGATGAACGTCCAGCAACTTGTTGACTTTATTCGGTCCGAGATGGCTCTCAATCAGCATACGGACAAACAGATTGCCGCTTACGTCAAGAAAGTAAAGCTATCAGAGAAGCTGACCGACAAGACGATCTTAGATCTCGAAGCGCAAGGCGCGAAGCCGAAGACCGTGGCTGCCCTGCAGGAACTCCGCGACGAGGCAGCGGCGCTAAAGCCGCCCACCCACGACGCAACTTATTCTCCGGGGACGGTGCCGGACAGTGCGGCGACTGGAGACACGCCAACCGTGCGGTTAAATACCCGGGCGGCAGAAATTCCACCCCCCGATTCCGTTCGCCAGCAGCAGATACTGGGCCTGATCAAGGACTACGCGCTGGGTTATACCAAGAATCTGCCCAACTTCCTTTGTGTGGAAGTGATCCGGCGATACGTGGACCCGACCAACGCGGATCATTACCGGAGTGTGGGCAACGTTCTGGCCCGAGTCAGTTACAACCAGGGACAGGAGTCGTACAAGGTCTACTCCGTCAACGGGCATATGGAGGACACCAGCATCGAACGCGCCGCGGCGGGCGGAGGCGCGATCTCGCAGGGCGAGTTTGGCAGCATGATGCGGGAGATCTTCGAAGACAAGAGCGAAGCTCAATTCAACTGGGACCATTGGGCGACGTTGCGAGGGCGTCGTATGGCGGTTTTCAATTACGCCATTGGGAGCGGCCGGTCCGGCTACTCTATTTCCTACAGTTCCGGTCCAGGTGACGAACAGCGAATCTACACGGCTTACCGAGGCCTGATTTACGGAGATCCGGATACGGGAGAAATCTCCAGACTTACTTTCGAAGCTGTGGACATCCCGCAGAGCTTCCCGGTGAGGCAGGCGACGGAAATACTGGATTACGATCTGGTCGACATCAATGGACAGCAGTACGTCACTCCTCAAGCCGCTAAGCTGTACATGACCGCCGGGCGGGAAAAAAGCAAGAACGAACTGGAGTTCCGGAATTACCGGAAGTTTGGGACGGAATCCGCGATCACCTATGACATGGATCCCAATGCCCCGCCTCCGCCTCCGCTGCCCGACAGCAAAGAAGAGCCGGCGACGGCTTCGTCCTCGAAGAACGACAGCGACAAGAAAGCAGACGCTTCAAAGCCCGCGAGTTCGAATTCAACGAGCAATCCCTGGGCAGTGCCGACTGCTCCCCCGCCAACCTTCAAGAAGCCGCAATAGCATCCAGGGCGGCTCTTGCCGCGCGCTCCCGGTTGTCTTCGTCAAACGGGATTACGGTTGCATTAGGACCTGTCGGACGCCAGCGGCACATCATTCGCTCGCAGGAATAGCCCCCGAAAATCGAGATCAGCGGCACTTGAGCCGCGGACGCAACGTGCTGGCCCGCGGAATCGTACCCTACATACAAGCGGCTTTGGGCGATATGACTCGCGAACGATGCGTAGCTGCCCGTATGTAGCTTCAAACGCGGTGAATTGAACTTCCGATGCAATTGATCTGCGCGGGCACCTTCATCCCCGCCAGCCCCGCGATCGAGCAATACCGTTTCGCCTTTCTCGAGCAGCGCGGCGACCGCTTCGGCTTCGAACTCATCGCTCAGGCGCTTGTCTTCGTTTTCGCCCACACCCCAGCTCAGGCAAATATCAGCAACTTTCTCCGTCGTCTCCGGCGCGACATAGGGTGCTGCAGTCTCGATTCCGAATACTTCCTCGAGCCAATTCGCCGTCAATGCCGGAAGCGACACGTCGGAGGAACCTCCAAAGGCGCGACTCTCAAAATAGTAGTAACGCGAATCGTCGCAGCACGGAATTATGCCCAACTGCGTCAGACGCGAATCCGGATCCACTACGATCGCGTCCACCTGCTCCACCAATTCCCGCAGCTCTAGCGCCGCAGCCAGACGCCGCCGGAGAGTGCCGGAACGCTCGTAGATGATCGGCACTGAAACCACCCTGGGATCGCGCGAGAACAGCTCGGCATTCTTCGTGGGACCGACCAGACAGATCTCGGCTTCCGGAAAGCGCGCTTTCAAGCCCGACATAACGACACTCGTGACTGCGACATCCGCTCCCAGGGTGACTCGGGACAGGATGTAAACGCGCTTCACTTCCCCGCCCCAAAACCGGTGCGTCTGTCGCACCTGGTTGAACCTGCGCAGCAGATCTCCGGCTTGGAATTCGGGCAAGGCCCGTGCAACCAGATGGCTGAACATCTCGGCGTAAAACCCGCAAAGTTTCGGTTCGAAGCGGTCGGCCAGCCCTTCGACCACGATGCCAAACAGAGCTCGTGTCGCCGCAACTTCGAGGAAGGAATCTTCGGTATTGAGGGCGCGGTCGATCAGTGTTTCGAGAGTGCGCAGCGGCCACGTGCCGTACTGAAGGCAGTCCTGCAGAATTTCGTTTGCAAGCTCAACTGCCGGTATACTTACCAACGATTAGCTCCAGCTTCTTCAGCACACCTGCCGGAATTGCGCTTCGATCTGTGATGATTGCGTGTCGCAAAGCTGATCCGCATTTGCAGTTCCTGGGCGGAAGCGCTCCGACGACGTGCCGAACCAGTCGGCAAGCATTAGCTGCGTTCTGCGTCAGTGTTCCAATGATCTGATCGACCGTCACTGCGTCGTGACCTTCGTGCCAGCAATCGTAGTCGGTCACCATGGCAATCGTGACGTAGCAGATCTCGGCCTCGCGAGCCAGTTTCGCTTCCTGAAGGTTCGTCATGCCAATGACGTCCATGCCCCAACTGCGGTAGATGTTCGATTCGGCGCGCGTCGAAAACGCCGGACCCTCCATGCACAGATAAGTGCCGCCATTCTTTGTTGTGATGCCTAACTGTTTACCGGATTCGACCACAACAGAGGCCATGTCCGGGCAGATGGGATCGGCGAAGCTCACATGAGCGACCAGTCCTTCGCCGAAAAATGTGGAGATCCGCCCCTTGGTCCTGTCGAAGAACTGGTCCGGTACCACAAAATCGAGCGGAGCATGTTCTTCCTTCAAGGATCCAACCGCACTCAGAGAGACGATGCGTTCCACACCGAGCATCTTCATGCCATAGATATTGGCCCGGAAGTTCAGTTCCGTCGGCAACAGGCGGTGGCCCTTTCCATGCCTCGCCAGGAACGCCACGTCCACGCCTTCCAACTTCCCGACTACGTAAGGGTCGGACGGTTCTCCCCATGGGGTCGTCAATCGTACTTCCTGCTGTGCCTCAAAGCCCGGCATCGAATACAGACCACTGCCTCCGATAATGCCGACGCTTGCTCTCGCTTCCAAATCTCTCAGTTCCCTTCCTATAACGACTTACTTTTGTATCAACTCAAGCAGCACGCCGCCGGTTGATTGTGGATGGACAAACACGTACTGGTGTCCTCCCGCTCCGATTCTAGGTTCGTGAAGCACTCGATAGCCACTGCTCGTAAGACGGTCGAAAGCCGCTTCCAGGTCATCCACTCGCAGCGCAACGTGGTGCAAGCCCGGCCCCCGCGAACCCACGAACTTCGCAATGGTAGAGGCTTCGTGCGCAGCCTCAAGCAGTTCGATTCGTGGCGCCCCGGCTGAGGAGCCCGCCGGAAGCATCGCAACGTGCACACCTTCCGATTCCACCGTTTCCCGCAAACTCACGCTCATTCCGAGCGCGCCTTCGTAGAATTTGAGTCCCTCGGCCAGGCTACGAACCGCGATACCCAGATGATCGACCTCTACGCTCATCTGGATCCGTTCGTCAGCAACGAAGATCTTAGTTGCGCCAAGGCTTCGTATGGATCTTCCTCGCGAGCCGCAACACTGGCAGCATGCTTCTTAAGCTCGGCCGGGCTTACGTCAGACATGAGCGATTCCCGGAGCATCTCCCGCAATCGCGCCGACCAGATCCCGATCCGGTCAGCGTCCGTCTTGGCGTGCCTTCGAAATCTCACCGACGCGCTCAAGTAGCTGGTCCACACCCGAGCCTTGCGACGCAATCACTCGCACGATTGGCGCCGGCTGAGATGTCTTTGTCAGGGATTGCATAGCTCGCAGTTCTTCTTCCAGACGGTCTGCGCCCGGGAGATCCGCCTTGTTAACGACAAGCACGTCCGCGATTTCTATGATACCGGCCTTGATCGCCTGCACATCGTCGCCCAGCCCCGGGACAAGAACCACAACCGTCACATCCGCCACTCCAGCGATGTCCACTTCGTCCTGGCCGACGCCGACGGTCTCAATCAGGATCGTGTCGAAGCCGGCTGCATCGAGCAGGAGCGACAACTCTACCGTGCTCCGTGCCAGGCCGCCAAGCTTACCGCGGGTCGCCATCGAGCGTATAAATACGCCCGGATCGCCGAAATGATCTCCGAGCCGAATCCGGTCTCCGAGGATGGCGCCGTTCGTGTACGGGCTGCTGGGATCGACAGCAATCACGCCTACCTTGCCTCCGCGTGCTCTTAACTGGCGGATCAGTTGGTCGACAAGCGTGCTTTTGCCAGCGCCCGGTGGCCCCGTAATACCAATGAGAGTGGCGCGGCCCGTCCTGGCGAATAAGGACGAAATGAGCTTGCGGCCGTCCTCCGCTTGAGATTCGATCAGCGTAGCGGCCCTGGCGAGAGCACGAGTGTTCCCGGCGAAATCGGCGCCCGCCAATGGATCCATCTTTCGCAAGTTATTCTTTCAGGAGTTGACGCGCGATCACCAGTCGCTGTATCTCGCTGGTCCCTTCGCCAATGGTACAGAGTTTCACGTCGCGATAGAACTTCTCGACCGGGTAGTCCTTGATGAATCCGTAGCCGCCATGAATCTGCAACGCCTGATCGGCGACCTGTACCGCCATCTCCGACGCAAACAGCTTTGCCATCGCCGATTCTTTCGTTACTCGTTTGCCCGCATCTTTCTTTGCACCAGCCGAATAAGTCAGCCAACGCGCAGCCTCAATGGAGGTCGCCATGTTGGCCAGTTTGTCTTGAATCGCCTGAAACTCAGAGATAAAGCGGCCGAATTGCCGCCGGTGCTTGGCATATTTGAGTGCCTGCTCGTAAGCACCTTGCGCGGTACCGATGGCCAGCGCAGCGATTGAGATCCGGCCTCCATCCAAAATGCGGAGGCTGTCGACGAACCCGTCACCTTGCTTGCCGAGAAGCTGGGAAACCGGTAAGCGGCATTGCGAAAAAAGGACCTCGCCCGTGGCGCTTGCACGCATTCCGAGCTTGTTCTCCTTCTTGCCTACAGTGAACCCGGGGGTTCCCTTCTCGAGGATGAAAGCAGAGATCCCATGCTGGGAGGCAGATCTGTCCGTGACGGCCATGGCCACGCATACATCCGCGTAGTGGGCGTTTGTCGTAAACGTCTTTCCGCCATTCATAACCCACTCGTTGTCCTTCAAGATCGCGGTCGTTCTAGTTCCCGCCGCATCGGATCCGGCCTCGGGTTCGGTCAGTGACCAGCAACCAATCCACTCCCCCGTGGCAAGCTTCGGGATGTACTTGCGGCGTTGCTCCTCGTTTCCCGCCAGGTAGATGTGATTTGTGCAAAGCGAGTTGTGGGCCGCGACGATCAAGGCGACGCTTGGATCAACGCGGGCCAGTTCTTCGATGATGATCGAGTAATCGATATACCCGTAGCCCGAGCCGCCGAGATCTTCCGGAAAGATCGCACCCAGAAGACCCATCTCGCCCGCAGTCTTCACAATTTCTAACGGAAATGTTTGAGCCTCGTCCCATTCCAGAACGTGGGGACCGATTTCCTTTTCCGCGAACTCCCGAACCAGCCTTCGGAGCTGAATCTGCTCAGTTGAAAATTCAAAATCCATAGAGATCGCCCGTTGCCCGTGCTGAACAACGGCAATCAGGCTGCCATAGGCGTGGGATACTGAGGCGATCTTAACACCCGCAGTATGGGCCCGCCCCATGGGACGAAGAGGCCCAACTGGATACGATTTGGGATAGCGTCCCCCGACACTCTTTATGCCTGCCCTGAAACCTACGTCGCCCGAGGAACTGGCGGAAACTCTGAGGAGTTCCGCTCAGGCATCGAAGACAATCAACATCTTCGGCAGAAACTCAAAACGGCTGATGGCCGGTCCGATTCTGCCGGCCGAAGTCACAGTATCCACCACCGCTCTCGCTAAAGTTCTGCTGTATGAACGGGACGATTTGACCATTAGCGTCGAAGCCGGAATGCAGTTCAGTGCGCTCCAGAACTTCTTGCGTCGTGAGCGCCAGATGATCGCACTTGATCCGCCTTTTTCAGAGGATGCCACCGTGGGAGGCGTCGTGGCTTCGAATGTGAGCGGGCCCATGCGGAGGACTTACGGAACGGCGCGAGACATGGTGATCGGCATGACTTTCGCCACGCTCGAGGGGAAGTTGATCAAGACCGGCGGCATGGTCGTGAAGAACGTTGCCGGCCTGGATATGGGCAAGATGATGATCGGCAGTTTCGGAACTCTTGCGGCGATCGCGAGCGTCAACTTCCGCGTGCATGCGCTACCCGAGGAAACACAGACCTTTCTGTACGCTTCGAGTGACCTGGACTCCATCATGCAAAAGCACCATCGGGTGGTCCGCGAGACGCAGTTAAGACCCACTTCAATCGATATCCTGTCGCCGCCCGCTGCCGCGAGAGTCGATGGCAAAGGCTTCGTTCTTGCGATTCGCGCCGCTGGATCGCCTCGAGTACTGGCCCGCTATGAGCGCGAGCTCAGCGGTTCGCAAAGCGTGAAAGGCGAGGACTGAGACAGCCTGGTGGAAATGCATGACCGATTTTCCGGCTGACTTCCTGCGCCGGCAACCCGGAGGCGTGGTAATTCGCCTGGGAACACCCCTCAGCGAAATCGGACCGCTCCTGAAATTGGTGCCGGGTACGGTTGTCTGCCGGGCCGGCTCGGGTGTCTCGTACGTTTATCTAAGCTCATGGCGCCCGGCGCCGCCGATCCTTGCCACGGCAGCCGAGCGTGGCTGGACCGCAGTCGTCGAGCATGCGCCCGACGATATACGTTCCGCAAACGAATTATGGATCGAAGGCAAAAGCGCGGGCTCTTCCGCTGCATTTGCCATGATGGAAAAGATAAAAAGAATGTTCGACCCTGCTAAACTGTTGAACCGCTCGCGTCTTTATGGCAAGCTCTGAACTCCTGGAAATTCGGGCAGACCGGAGCGAAGGCCCGGCTCAGGAAGACCTGGACAAATGCGTCCACTGCGGCTTGTGTCTGAACGCCTGTCCTACCTACCGTGACCTTGGTCTCGAGATGGACTCGCCCCGCGGCCGCGTTTATCAGATGAACGCAGTGGCGGCGGGAGCGCCAATCACACCTGCTTATATCCAGCATATGGAGCTGTGCCTGGCGTGCCGTGGATGCGAGACGGCCTGCCCGTCGGGTGTTCCCTATGGCCGCATGATCGAGGCTGCGCGGAATCAGATTGAGGTTGCAAGAAGCAGGAAGAAGTCCTTCTCCCAGCGATTGAAGGAACTGGCATTTCGGACCATTCAATCGCGCATGGCGCTCCAGATTGCGGGAGCCGCTCTGTACGTTTATCAGGCAAGCGGATTGCAGTGGCTCGTCCGTGCCACGGGCATTCTAAAACCGTTCGGCAGACTCTCCAGCCTCGAAGCGCTTACTCCTCCGGCAGAAATCCCTTTCTTCTTCTCGAACATTGGCAAGACGTTCCCCGCGAAGGGCGACCGGCGCTACCGGGTCGCTTTCCTCGCCGGATGCATTGCCAACATCTCGTTTGCCCGGCTGAACGAAGCTACGGTGAGAGTGCTTCAGGCAAACGGCTGCGACGTCGTAATCCCATCGGCGCAGAATTGTTGCGGTGCGCTTCATTTGCATGCCGGTCTGAAGCACCAGGCCGAATCTCTCGCCAGAAACAACATCAACGCGGTAAATCCTGCCGAGTTCGACGCTATTCTGACCAACACAGCCGGATGCGGGTCAACTCTGAAGGAATATCACCAGATTCTTCACCACGACCCTGCTTACGCCGATAGAGCCGCCCAGTTCACGTCGAAGATGAAGGACATTAACGAGTTTCTTGCCTCCATCGAGCTCAATCCGGCAATGGGTCCCGTCAACGCCGTAGTCACTTATCAGGATTCCTGCCATTTGGCGCACGGACAGAAGATCAAGGCGGCTCCCCGCAAACTGCTCAAAGCGGTGCCCGGGCTGAAACTGCAGGAAATGCCGATGTCGGACCTTTGCTGCGGAAGTGCCGGTGTTTACAACGTCGTGCAAAACGAAATGGCGATGCGCATCCTCGAGAGAAAAATGGCTTCGATCGACACCACGAAGGCATCCATCATCGTTACTGCAAACCCGGGATGCATGATCCAGCTCATGGCCGGATCCCGCCTATACGGCCAAGGTCAGGAAGTAGCGCACGTCGTGCAAATCCTTGATAAGGCGTACAGTGCTTATAATCCCGCACCAGCCCTTAGCGCTTCAGAAAACGGTTAACCAGTTCTTCCACCTGCTGGCCAGTGAGTTGCGCATTGACGCGGACCGTATTTTCTTTTCGCTCAATCTGCACAGCGTCATACATCTTCAAGAGCGAAGCTTCGCTGTCTTTCGTCGAAAGCCGGCCAATCGCAACCGTACCTCGCAGGGCATCGTTGACGCGTGTAGCGCCGTCGGCCGACACACAACCGAAAGCCGCTTGCAGACGGATGCCAGTGTCGAAGCGGATACTACCGGTGGTTGTCTTTACGAAATCGATGATGTTTGACAGGGCAGATCGAATATCAGTCCGCGTTGCCGCCGAAGCGAAGGGCAGGCCGCTACGACTGACCAGCCACACCTGATCGCCCTTTGGCATTGACCGGAGAACCTCCGCCATTTCTTCGGGCACTTCACCTCGTCCTTCGGCATTCGTATCGATGGCCTCACGAACGCCATCAGCGGACCCCATTACAGCGACCGACCCTTTCAACAGCACCAGAGAATTCTGCGGATCGCCCCAGACTTGGAAGCCTTTATAAGACGTTGCTTTCAACCCCTTGCTTTGCAGCTTACGTTCGATCTCTGGTCCGCGAAATGTTCCACGAGCCATGTAATATTGCTTGTTTCCGTCCGATACGTAGAGCAACTCCCGCAAGTCTCGCGCAGGATCCACTCCGAACTCCTGCCCGAATTGGTCTAATCCCCCAAAGGTTCAGATCGCTCTTATACTTCGCGTAAATCGGAGAGGCTTTTAGCGCTTCGAGATCTACGCCGGCCATAGACGGTGGTTGAGGGACTGATCAGAGGCTTGAACGCCTCGTCAAGGCTAATCCCGCTCGCCGCCGGATGCGAGCAACCTGTCATCGCGATGGTCGCAAGCCATAGAACGCCGGCTGCGGCAATTTGCCGCTTCATTAGAAATCCCGCCTTTTAAAGATGTAAAGAGCGGCGGAAAGCGTAGCCGCTCCGAAAATCGCCGAAGTCCAGACGGGGGTGAACCAATCGACCTCGCGATCAAACACAATGATCTGCCGCAACGCACCCGCCAGGTCGTAAACTTTCGGCACAATCCAATAAAGCGCCTGCCACAGATTCCGCGACCACTCTGAACTGAGCAGCCGCACCACAAGCTGCCGCTGTCCCAAGATCGTGCTGACCAGCATGATCGCAACCGAGATCATCACCGAAAGAGCGGCGCTTTCCGATACCACGCCCACAAGAACGACGACGCATAGCAGTACCGAGAAGATAAACACACTCGCCGCAATCGAAAGCAGGAATCGTCCTTCCCAGATACCGGTTTTGATTCCGATCACAATCCACACGCTACAGATGAGGTAAGCATGGTTTGCTCCCACGATAAGAACGTTCCCGAGATACCGCCCGATCAACAGCATTGGCCGGGTAACAGGCTTGGATAGCAACAGCGAGATCCGCCCCGGCTCAAGAACACTCGGAATGAGACCCGAAGAGGCAAAAATTGCGAGAAACGTGCCCCAGATATAGAGAACCACCGAAACCCACGAATATGAGGAGGTCACGAAGCGGTGAATGTCGACCGTCCGGGTGGTTGATTCGACGCCGAACAGAGAAACAGCGCCCTCCACTAAATCAATCTTGAGGACAAACAGGAAGAGCAGGATCAGAAGAGTCGAGAGGCCAAATAATCCCCAGAATAACCAACGCGCACGCGCCTCCTGGAACGTGTCGTCTATTAGGGCCAGCAGAACGCGGCCTTTCGAGACCGGAACAGTATCGGTCATGCGGCTTTTTCCCGGCGAGTAGCTTGTATGAAGACGTCTTCGAGACTGCTGCTTTCGTTTTTCACGCTCTCGACTAGACGCTCCGCCGGCCCGGATAACATCAATTGCTTCATTTGCCGCCTCCAGATTTCCTGCGCGGATTTCCACCGTCCCGCTGCTCCATTCTCTGAATCGTAAAAGCACGACCTTGCAGGCTTCTGGTTACATTCTCGGGTAAATTGCTCGCCGTGATGGCATAACCTCTTCCTGCAAGCAATGCGCTTATCCGTCCTTCAACAGCCAGCTTGCCCCCGTGGAGGATTGCGACGTAATCACAGAAGCTCTCCACCTCCGATAGCAGATGAGAGTTAATGAACACGGTAACGCCTGTTCCCGTAAGGCCGTTCAAAGTATCTCGGATTTCGCGGCGTCCCACGGGATCAACACCGTCGGTCGGCTCGTCCAGAATGAGGAGGCGCGGACGGTGCATCAGAGCTTGTGCCAGTCCAAGCCTTTGCAGCATGCCCTTCGAGTACTTCTTGATCCGCACATCGCCCCAGCCTTCGAGACCAACCTGCTTCAAAAGTTCGGGAACACGAGCCGCTCTCTCCTGTCCACTCATCCCGGAGAGCGCTCCGTAGAAATCCAGCATTCCTGCGCCGTTCAGATACGTGGGGAAGCGGTGGTTCTCGGGAAGGTATCCCACAGGTCTTCTTGCCGCGGGCAAGCGAGCGTCCTGCCCGAATATTCTCGCTGCTCCGCTGGTTGGAATAACGGCAGACAGCAGCATTTTTACGAAGGTTGTTTTGCCTGCTCCGTTCGGGCCTAACAGCCCGAATTTTGCTCCCAAAGGTACGGACAACGTCAGGTCGGAGACCGCCGCAATCTCGCGACCTCTCCAGCGCGACCGGTAAGTCTTGCACAGGCTCTCCGCTTCAAGGGCGTACTCCGTTGCCATGTACTCTAAAGATACGTCTCCCCAAACATTTTGTTCCTTGGTGAGCGCGATGTTTTCTCGTGCCTCTCAAATGAGCTATCTTAAGACCGTCGTTTTGATTGTGGTAGGAACCTGGGTCTGTCTGGGTCAAACGGGGACTGATGCGGCCAACGCCAATGGACAGGCCTCGTCTACACCAGATAAAAAAACTGCACAGCCAGCCTTAACCACAACCGTCACGGTGGTTGGTTCTTTGACAAGCGAGAGTCCGGCATCGATCAGTGTTATCGATCAGGAACAACTGCAAGCCATACCCGGCAGCAATCTGGATGACCGGCTGCGGCAGGTGCCTGGGTTCAGCTTATTCCGGCGATCGTCGAGTGTGGTCGCGAACCCCACCACGCAAGGCGTATCGCTGCGTGCCACTGGGTCGTCCGGAGCCAGCAGAACGCTGGTGCTGTGGGATGGGATACCGCTGAATGATCCCTTCGGAGGTTGGGTGTACTGGACGCGAATCGATCCCGCCTTCGTAGATCGCGTGGAAGTTGATCGCGGAGGCACCACCGCCGTATTCGGAGATCGTGCACTAGGCGGCAACATCTCGCTGTTCGCCCCGCCCGCCCAACAAGACCACCTATTCTGTCAACTTCCTGGCTGGCAACGCAGGCACGCAGGACGCTTCGGCTGCGTACTCCAATACCTGGGGCCGGTGGGGCTTTACCGTTCACGCAAGAGGATTCACTACCGACGGCTATTACATCGTTCCCGATTCCTTACGCGGACGAGCAGACGATAAAGCGAACGTACGCTTTGCCACGGGCGACATTCATCTGGATTACCTTGGCGATTCGAACCGGTTTTCCTTCCACGGGGACGTTCTCGCCGAAGCCCGCCACAACGGAACTCAGTTGACGAAGAATTCAACCGGTCTCGGCACTCTCGGCGTTAACTACTCCCACAACTGGTCGAACGACAAGATCTCGGTCATTGCGTATCACACCCGTGAACAGTTCCACAGCACCTTCTCGAGTGTTGCGCTCAATCGAAACACTGAGACTTTAACTTCCAAGCAAACAGTTCCGGTAGAAGATTACGGTGGAGCGCTCTACGGGCAACACCATGGACAGTCAAAACACTATAACTGGAACGCGATCGCCGGGGCGGATGTCGACGACACACACGGGGTGAGTTATGACTATTCGTACAACACGCGTATTCTCACACCTGGAGGCGGAACGCTCCTGAAACATGGTGTCTTTGGACAGGCGGACATCAGCTTCGGCCCGGTACGGTTTTTCGCCGGGATCCGGCACCAATACACTGGCGTCGGTGGCGCCACTTTCGTCAGCCCAAACGGCGGTGTCGCTTACGGCTACAAGCAGCTTCGTTTTCGAGCTTCCGGATATCGCACGTTTCGCGCGCCGACTTTGAATGAACTCTACCGCAACTTTCGTGTCGGCAATGCCCTTACTTTAGCAAACGCAGCCTTGCAATCCGAGGGTTTGGTGGGAGTCGAAACCGGGGCCGATTGGATCGGCGAAAGCTCCCGGGTCTCAGTCACGCTGTTCCGTAATGAACTCTCAAACCTGATTGGAAACGGAACCATCAGCACAACACCGGCGCTCATTCTCCGGCAGCGTATCAACTTTCCGAGTGGCTTCTCCAGAGGCGTCGAGGTTAGTGCCTCCCACAAGTGGCGCTCCTGGACAGGCGAAGCCGGGTACTTATTCGCCGATGCGCGACTTACAACAGGACCGCGGCTGGCCCAGGTTCCCAAACAACAAGGGACCGCTCAGCTTACTTTCCACGCAAAGAAGACTCTCATCTCGGGCGGGGTCCGCGCTTTCGGGCTCCAGTTTGATGATGATCTTAATCAATTCAAACTGCCCGGCTACGCAGCTCTTCAGCTCACCGCTGAACATCGCATTACCACTAAGCTTTCGGCCCTTGCTTCGGTTGAGAATCTGCTTGATCGTAGCTTTCTGGTGGCACTCACTCCTACACCAAATACGGGCGAGCCACGCCTCTGGCGCATTGGCCTTCGTTGGAGTGGCTCGTTCCGCTAGAGTTCGCTTCCGGACTTACGAATTTGCTTTAGTAACGCCATTTGGCGCTGCGGAAAAAGCATCTTCGATCGTCTTGGTCTTGAGCATGCCCTTTTTGTCCTGAAACACCAGAATGGTATAGAGCTTGCCGGATTTCAGATTGACGTCCTTGATCGGTACTGAGTTCTTCTTGCTCGTCCCGTTCCGAACGCTCAACGCCGCTTCAGCAGGATCTACAGTTTTATAATCTGTGGGCGAATTCAGTGTGGCACCGCTGACAATCGCATCTTTTCCCGTTCCGCCGTAGAGGTCGATTTTCGCCATACCGCGAGCGAGATTAATCACCCGTACTTTAGCTTTTCCGGCGTCCGGCGGGGTGAGATCGTCGTCGACATTATGCAACGTTACCTTGCCTGCCTTATCCGTGACGGCAAGCAGTGTGTAATGCTTGCCCGCGCTCAGACCTTCGCTGTCGGTCGCCAGAACCTCGTTCGCCCCGCCATGAGCCATCAGCTTGAACTCGTGCCGTTCGGCCGGCAGCTCTTTGTATTCCGTAATGTCCCGATCGCCTACGCCGTCGAAGGCTGTCGCATCGCCAAACGCGACATCTTTCTTTGTCGTCGTGCCGTTCACAAACCGCACCATGGCCCGATCCGCTTGCTTCGCTGCGGCCGACGAAGGGGCAACTCCCTTGCCGTCGCCAGTGCTTTCCACCGCGGAGTGCTCTGCCACCTTGCTGTTGTTGGAGCAGGCCGTTGCCAGCAGGAGAGCTCCTGAGAGTGCTGCGACGCACCAGATCGACGTTTTCTTCATGTTTGTGTGGTTCCCTTCCCCAGTTGAGTAGATCGTGCATTAGCACAGACTGTTACAAACACGAGTGACAGCGGAGTTGGCTTTCGTACCGGAGATGCTTCTCCGTAAGTTGCATCTATGACATAAGGAGTTCGTTATGGACGCTATCCCACTGCCATCCTATGAAGTTGTCGCGTTGAACGACGTTGCTCCCGGTGTGAAAGGCCTCCGGGTCCTTTTCGTAAATATCTATGCGGTGCAGTCGGCAACAGGCGGCTGGACACTGATTGACACTGCGCTTCCGCTCTCGGCTGGAAAGGTCAAATCCTGGGCGGAAGATCTTTTCGGTAAAGGCACGAAACCCAACGCAATTGTGCTCACGCACGGTCACTTTGACCACGTAGGAGCGATCGAAACCCTGCTGGAATCCTGGGACGTTCCGGTCTACGCCCACCGCAACGAACTCCCCTACCTGAGCGGCGAGTTGAAATACCCGCCCCCGGATCCTGGAGTAGGAGGCGGCCTCATGGCTGTCATGTCGCCGCTCTATCCCAGAACCTCCGCTCACCTCGGCGGCCGTGCTAAGGCACTCCCGGAAGATGGTTCCGTTCCGACTCTCCCTGGCTGGCGCTATCTGCACACGCCCGGCCACGCACCGGGGCATGTATCCCTCTATCGGGAGGACGACAAGCTGCTTTTGCCCGGCGATGCTTTCTGCACTACCAAGCAGGAATCATTCCTCGCGGTTGCGAAGCAAAAGCCCGAGTTGCACGGACCTCCGTCGTACTACACTCCCGATTGGAACTCGGCTCGCTTCTCCGTCCAACAGCTTGCGGAGCTGCGTCCCCAGACCATCGCGCCCGGCCATGGCCTGCCGATTACCGGCGATCTCGTCGCAGGCCAATTGGAGCGCCTGGCAAAGGACTTCGACCATTACGCCCTTCCCCACAGCGGGAAGTACGTCAAAACGGCCTCGAGTTGAAGACGCGGCCAGGCGGCGCGCAAACGCAACTGAGACCGGCGATCTGAACCGTCAGGTTCTTCCGGTGTCCAGAACAGGGCAGCCTGCCCGTGAAGCGTTGCGCAGACTCAAGCGCGGACGATTTCTCATATTCGTCGCGGTGAGTTCTGGTATGCCGATAACGTTCAACAAATGAAGCACTCTGTTGCTTCCAATCGAGGATTGGAGAATCAGCCACGGCGGCTTTAATCTGCCCGGAATCCGTGAAGATCGCATCGAGCGCCAGAAACCCGTTGTAAGTTGCACCCCAAACTCCAACACGAGCGGAATCTATGTACGGCAACCGGCGCAGCCAGTCCACGGCGTCTCTGAAATCCGATATCTCCTGAGCGCCAAGCCGGTAATGAAGCGGCTCTTCAAATCGATGCCCGTGTCCGCCGGACTCCGCGGCAATCAAGCACCAGAATCACGAATCCGCGCTCCGCCATCGTCTGCCGCCATGCGCTCTTCGCGCTATCCCATGCATTACGAACTGACTGCTTTCGCGGTTCGCCGTTCACTTCGACGATCACCGGATATTTGCCCGTCGGCATTCAGACCGTTCGGGCGAATTAACAGAGCTATCCAGGCGAACACCGTCATGAGCCTTGACCGTCAGAAACTGCGAAGTAGGAAGGAGCGCTGTGCTCGCGCAGCGAGCAGGAGCGTCGAAGTCGAGCAGCAATGTCCCGTCCGGCTCGTGCACGGAACGGACCGGCGGATTGTCGATATTGGACCAGGTATCGATGTAACGCTGTCCCGTTAGGCGCAAATGAGATTGCATGTGTTCCACTGCCGCTCGCTTACTCGCGAAACAGCTTGGCCGTCCAGCGAAGCACGGTACAACACTGGCGTTCTGTCGGACTACTGAGAGTGCCTGTGAAATAGACCTCGCGAGCGGCGTTCGTCTACGTAAGAGAGAGCCGCTCACCTCCCATGCACCGGCGGTAACCGCGCGGATGACATGCGCTTCGAAGATCGTAGAGATAGAGATGGCGGTACCCGGAGCGCTCACTTGACCAAAGCAGATGAGCACCGTCTTGAAATAGGTAGGCTATGTCTCCGATATTGATCCAGTACGGGTCGGTTTCCTTCAATAGCAGCGTTGCTTGCTTGCTCGGACGAAGGCGCGATCCACACAGATAGGGAGGTCTGCTCTCGATTCAGGATCTGAACCAGCAGCCGTTTGCCGTCCGGGAACCATTGGACGCGAGGAAGATAGCTTTCGTTAACGCCGCCCAAGTCGATCGGGATGGCTCTTGCCGGCGGCGATCGAGCAGACGGATAGGCGAGCCGGAGGCAATGGCGAACCGGATCATCAGCGGCTTCGGCTGCCACCTCCGATTCCATATAGGCAATCGCCGAAGAATCAGGCGCCCACCAGTACCCTGCAGCAATGTCGAAGGCGCGCTGGATATCCGGATGAACGGTCCCCTCGAACAAACCCGACCGATTGCTTCGCGTTCAACGGGCGAACGGAGCCTGTTTTGAGATTCAGGATCTGAATTCTGCATTGGCGAATGAAACTGATCCAGCGTCCGTCGGGAGAAGCCTCAATCGAACCGATCGGGTCGTCACTGGAGATGAGAACACGGGAGGCATGCGTTTGCATCTCGACACGCACGATCCGCTGCGAATTGGCAAGGATCAGCCCATCCGAAGCCCTTGGCCAGAGGAGCCGCCGGCGCGCCACCTTCTCGCTTGCACTGTATGGGCCAAGCAATCGAGCCAAAGTCTCACGGCTCAGCAACAAGTCCGAAGAGCGCGACGATACTGCGGCCAACCGGAGTTCAGGGTTCAGGACCGGCAGAGAAGTAGGCCAACGCTTTTCCGTCACTGCTCCAAACGGCGGGAGGGTTCGCGTTCGGAGATGCGTCGAATGCAGACGCCCGGCAGCACAGAGCGATCGCGACAGCTAACGCGAATTTCAATTCTGCAGCCCGGCACTCGTGGTCTTCAGTGGGGAGGAAGAGGAGACCGGCCCGTTGAAAGTCCAACTCATAATCTTTTGGCTGGCAGTCGCTCCACCGGTCCCTCCTGTGAAACCGACGTACGCACTCGGCGAGGCAACGGTGCCGGGGATATCGATGGTGAAACTGGTCGAGTAGGTGGTGTAAGTAACGCCGTCTGTGATCGTCAGGGTAAGCACGGTACCGTCATAGGCAAGATGCACCTGCATGGTGTCGCCGCTCCTTAGATCGATACCGCCGCTGCGAAGGTCAATGCTCGGCGTCAGCGGCGGGGCGCCGTTGATGAAGAGGCCGGTCGAGTCGTTACCCTCTCCCATGTTGTCGTAGACGTCGAATTTGATGGCGACACTATTTGGAATTCCGGGATTGCTCCCGTCTTGCCCAAAGCCGAGCGCGCCGCCCACGCCTCCCATGGCGTTCGGTCCACTCGCTTGAATCGGTGAACGTAAAGCCGTCTGCTCCCGCATTCGAGATTTGAAACGAGAAGTCTGTCGTAAATGAGCGGATGTCAATCGGTTGTGAATAGTAAGCGGTTCCGGCCTCGTAATAACCACCGTCCGTTAATTGCAAACGCGTATCATCGAGGCGGGTACTTCCATTCAGGATCATCTGTGGATTGGTCGTCGGAGCCGTTCGTCGAGGTGCTGAAGCCGTTGCTGAAATCGAAGATCGGAGTCGCCGTAGTGAAAGCGTAGTGTGCCGTTGCGACGGCACTGCTTGCGAGACCTGGAGCAGCCGCCATCGCACTGAGAGTGCAATCGCTGGCGATTGTGAGCGGATCCTGATAGACAGGAGACGTTTGTATCGGGTGTACTTCCGTCCAGCGTGTAATGAATGACCGCGCCTGGTGCCGAGTCTGTGATCGTTACCTGCTGAGGCGAGCTGTATGTCCCGGCAGGGCTCGAAAGGACGGGCACGGATGCGCGTGGTTCCTTCGTGAAAATAGCTGTGCTCGGCCGCGCTGGGCAGATAGCCTGTCCCAGTGGCAAACGCAGTGAGAGTTGTTGTCGAAGCGATGAGTGATCGGCCCTGTGTACAGATTGGAACTGACGTTCGGAGCGGATCCGTCAGTTGTGTAGTAGATCGATGCTCCAGGGTTCGAACTGGTGATCGCCACGCTGAGAGCATCGACGAAGAACTCCTGCGCCCGGATTAAACACCGGAGCCGCAGCGGTCGGTTGCCACGAGAGTAGAAGCCCATATACGCTGACCACCCGGTTTGCACCGACATACACTTTTCCGTTCGCCACAGTCGGAACAACGAACTTGATCGCACCGCCCGGATCATCGCGAGCAGGGCTTTGGCTGAAGAATAAAGCGTTCGAGAGACGTCGTTCGCATCGTGAGCGGCTAGAATGGCACTTCCGCCGTTTCCAAAAGCATTGCTGTCCACCGTCCAGACAATACCGTCCGCGTTGCCGTTGGCCGAGATGGCAGGGGAAGCTCCCGGGTAGCCGATAGCCTCGGTCGGAAGAAGAATCGGCACTCCACGACAACAAGCCATTCGTCAACGAGAAGGACTTCAACTTGTCGCCGGCACCCGCAAAATAAACATGGCCATTCCAGTAGGCGGGAGTGCTCCACAAGCCCAGGACTTGTCCCGTCAGCCGTTGAACGATATGGTCTTCGCCTTCCGCAAATGCACCCATGTTGTCGCGGTCCACCAGGTACACAATGCCCTGCTTACCAACTTCCACCAGAAGATGCGGATGGTCTCCAGCCTGATCGGGCAGCAGAAGAACACCGCCTGCTCCCAGGTCTTCATCCGACCAGTTGATATCAGCTTCAGAAAAGGGCGTGAAGGAATCGACCACCGGTTGGCTGGCCGTTCGTCAGGTCGAGATGCAGTATGTCGTCGCTGAAGTTCTGGTCATTGCTGAATGGCGGTTGGGCGCTGAAGGAACCGTTACCCGTGGCGGCGAACATGCGCCCGAAGGGTTGATTGTCCGGATCGACGACCTCAGCCGCTAATCCCGCCCCCGACATCCAGAAGCCGGACCCGATGCCATTAGGCGTGGGACAGTAGACACCTCTCTGCTGGAGCGTCGCTGCGTCATACGAGAGGATCCAGCCATGCCAGGGTCCATTGTCTCCATGAGAACCGAAGCCGATATAAACGATTCCGTTCAATAGCAGCAAACCCGCGCGATTATGGGCCCATCGAAGGTCGAGCTTTAACACTCCGTCTACGCTTCCGTTGCCATTTCCCGGGACGGAGGCCTGAATCAGTACCGGACTGTTCGGACGTTCCGCGCCGCTCGTGATATCGAGTGCGTGAAGCCGTTGCGACAACAGAGTCGTTCTCCCACGACTTCGCAATCACGTAGAGTGTTCCGGTGTTTGGATCGATCACGGGCGTTCCCGTGATACCGATCTCAGGAACGATATCCACCTGACTCGCATCGGCGCTGCCTTCTGTGGTGGCACCTGGAGCGGCGCCTCGCGCCGTATCGAGCATGCTCGCCTGCCAAAGAGGATTAGCATTATCACCGCTGACAGAATCCGCATCGAACGCGTACACGGTGTCGTGTTCCGTTGCGATGAACAGAACATTGTGGGTACCGCGCCCCGCTATCGGCACATTTGGCACGTATAGAGGCTGAGCATAGACTTGACCATCCACCGGGATCGAAAAGAGCTTGCCAAAAGAGCTCGCGTTGACGTTTTCCGGCGTGAGGATCTGTTCGTTTAGATTCTGTCCTGTTCGCGCAATATCGTTGCGCCAGGTATAAACGCCAGTGTCCGCGGAAACGCGCGGGAGAGCCGAGGCAAGAAAAGCTCCGGTAAGGAGTAAGCGGAAGGGTAAGAGCAAAATGAATATGAACGCAGAAAATTCGGGCTGTGAATTCTACAGTGATAGGACAAGGTTAGGGATCGAGACTATGAGATGGAATCGCCAAAGCTTAAAGCAGTTGATCACTGGGAAAGACAGGTGAAGCGTTAAGCTGGCGGTTTTGAGCATAGCAACGATGAGCCTGACAAATGAACTGTTCCTTTTGCGGTACCAGCACTTGATCACAAGGCTTGCGCGGTTCGCCGTTCACTTGAACAATCACCGGGTATTTGCGGCCGGTATTCAGATGGGGCAGGCTTAATTGAAACTTCGCGCGATCCTTCGCAGCCGAGAGACTTCACCGGGCTCTGCGCTTTGTCTTACGCTGCTCGACCTATAATCGGAGCATGCATCGCAACGAGTGGACAGCGTCTCGCATGAACGATCCCGTCCGGACCCAGATCCATTACGCCCGCAAGGGCCAGATCACGGGTGAAATGGAATGGATCGCGAAGCGGGAAAATCTCTCGGCTGAACTGATTCGCGCTGAAGTTGCCGCCGGGCGCATGATAATCCCCGCCAACATTCACCACAGTAGTCTGGAGCCGATGTGTATTGGCGTAGCTTCGAAATGCAAGATAAACGCCAACATCGGGAACTCTTCGACAACTTCGAATATCGACGAGGAACTTGCGAAACTCTCGTATGCCGTGAAGTACGGCGCCGACACGGTGATGGATCTGTCCACCGGGGGCGACATCCCGCGTATCCGGAAAGCAATCATCGAAGCGTCTCCTGTGCCCATCGGCACCGTTCCGATATATGAAGCTCTGAGCCGGGTGCGCCGCGTCGAGGACTTGAATCTGAACGTCATGCTTGAAGTGATCGAGGAGCAGGCGGAACAGGGCGTCGATTACATGACGATCCATGCGGGAGTTCTTGTTCAATACGTCCCGCTGACAAGGAACCGCATCACCGGAATCGTCAGCCGTGGAGGAGCCATTCTCGCGGAGTGGATGGTGAAGAACCACCGGCAGAACTTCCTCTATGAGCACTTCGACGAAATCTGCAAAATTTTCCAGAAACACGACGTCAGCTTTTCGCTTGGCGACGGGCTTCGTCCCGGATGTCTCGCGGACGCGAGTGACGCGGCACAATTCGCCGAATTAAAGACGCTGGGCGAGTTGACCAAGAAATCCTGGGAATACGACGTTCAGGTCATGATCGAAGGGCCGGGCCATATCCCGCTCGATCAGATTGCATTGCAGGTGGAGAAAGAGAAGGAGCTTTGCTACGAGGCGCCGTTCTATACGCTGGGGCCGCTCGTGACCGACATCGCTCCCGGCTACGATCACATCACGTCAGCCATTGGGGCCGCCATGATCGGCTGGCACGGGGCCTCTATGCTCTGCTACGTCACGCCTAAAGAGCATCTTGGCTTGCCGAACCGGGAAGACGTCAAGCAGGGAATCATTGCTTACAAGATTGCTGCACACGCCGCCGATATAGCGCGCCACAGGAAGGGCGCTCGCGACCGGGACGATGAGCTATCCCGCGCGCGCTTCAACTTCGATTGGCGCCAGCAGTTCGCGCTCTCGCTTGATCCCGAGACTGCCCAGGCCATGCACGACGAAACACTCCCGGAAGAAGGCTTCAAGGACGCGGCTTTCTGCTCTATGTGCGGTCCGAAGTTCTGCTCCATGAATCACTCGGCAAAGACTCAGGAGTTCACTGATTCCGACGCGGCCGAGGTGCTGGCGCAGTCGGCCGAATCATCCGATCTCGTAAATCTACAGTAACGCCAAGGGAACGCCGGGCGGCCCTACTCCCGGTTCGGCTTTACCTTCATGCCGTTCAGGAGTTCGGCGTCGCTCGGGTTCACTACTCGATCGGCAACCTCGTCGCCCTTATGTAGACCTGAGACGACCTGAACATTGTTGACGTCGCTGATCCCGGTCCTGATCGGGGTCCACGCGAGCGTCTTGTCTGACAATCGGAACACTCCGCTCGTGCCGTGAAGCGAACGTAGTGCGGCTTTGGGTATCGTGAGCGCTTCGCCGGCGACGCTGGCGGTGATCTTGGCGTTCACCGAGACGCCCGGCAGCAAATCATGTTGAGGATTCTCGATTGCGGTTGTCACTTCGCCGACCGTCCGCGTGCCAAGAGCAACCACCTGGGTCGGCAGTTTATCCACTTGGCCTGTCCACTTCTGGCCCGGTCTCGCGTCCCAGGTAATCTCAACCGGGAGATGCTCGGACAATCGTCCGAGGTCCGGCTCGTCGACGTAAACGGTCACTTTCAGCCGGTCGAGATTTCCTACAAGAGCCACCAGGTCTCCTGCCTGTAAGTAGGCGCCTACCTTCAAATCAAATTGATAAACCGTGCCATTCATGGGCGACCGGATGACGCCGAGAGACAAACGGTGCTTCGCTGCGGCAACGGCGGCTTCGGCGTCTCGCAATCTCGCTTGGGCTACAGCCTTATCGCCCGAGGTCACTAGCGTCTGCCGTTGCGCCTGATAGGCCGCAAGCTGTTGCTTAGCGCGGTCGAGCGCATCCTTCGCTTCCTGCACTTGGATCGCGGTTGCGGCTTGGCTCCGCTGTAGACGCTGTAAAGAGTCGTAATTCCGTTGCGCGATTGCGATCGCGGCTTCTGCGGAGGTGGTGGAACTGGCCAGACTACTTAACTGAGAGGCCCGGCCTCCCTGTTGGAGCACATCGAGTTCGGCGCGTGCTTCTTCGGCGCGCGCTTCCGCAGCCGCCAGTTCCGCCTGGGCGGCAGTAGTGTCGAGAGTGATCAGTGTCTGGCCGGCTTGCACGTTTGCGCCCCGTTGGACCGAGATTGCGCGCACGACGCCCGGGCTTTCTGCTCGCGCCGCAGCCCAATCGAAAGGCTCTACCTTGCCATTGGTCGAGATAGTGCTTTCAATCCGCGTCTGCGTGACTCTGGCAAAATGCACCTCCGGAATCGTCTGCTGGTGAGCGAAAGCCCACCACGACAGGAGGAGGACTAACAGGACCGCAACTAACCAGAATTTCTTCATTCAACGAGACGAAATACCCGTCAACATTTTCACAAACGCGCCGGTCTTACTTAGACCTAGGCAAATAACAATACTCCGCGGTAGACTGTTCCGTAATGCCGCGCTACCGCATTCATCGAATCAAACAAGCGCCATTCGAGAGTTTTCGCTGGGCTGCTCATACCGGGGGCTTGGCGGTTATCAGACCTAAAGATTATGATTTCGGTGAAGAAATCGAGGCAGAAACGCCCTACGCCGCCTGGAAATTCCTCTCTGCAGACGGAAATGCAATGCGTCCAGGCGATGTGCTCGAATCCCAGTTCAATGAAGGAACGCCCAGCTCGTTGCTCATAACAAAGTACATCGGTTTCGAACCTGCTCAATGGTTTGTACCCGAACCGAAGGCCGAGAGGACTGCCAACTCCCCGGTTATTTGCGAATCCTCGTTTGATCCCGCTCCTCAAGAACTCTAATCAGTACTAACTTTCGACCCCTGATGACACAGATGCCTGATGGTGGCTTGATTGCTCTTGTCTGCTATCTGCCTGAACCGCTCAATACTACTTTGCAAAAGTTCAGACAGGTGCTTAGCAGCTCTTACTCGGCGCATCCTCACATTACAATTCTCCCGCCCAGACCTCTACGGGCAGGGATCGAGGCGGTTGAGCGGTACATCGCTGCCACACTCGCGCCTTACCCCGAGTTCGCGGTCGAGTTGACTGACGTTCTGTCGTTTCCCGCGACCAATGTGCTTTATCTGGGCGTTGACTCCGGTTCAGATGTGCTCAGGCAGTTGCACGTTTCCCTGAATACCGGAGAATTGCACTACCGCGAAGCCTACGAATTCACGCCCCATGTCACGGTCGCGGGTCCCTTCGAATCTTCCTCTCTTCCAGAGCTGTTGGAGCGCGCCGTCCAACTCTGGAAGGACAGCGAATCGGCGCGTTCCTTCCCGGTCCGCGAACTCGTTCTGCTCTGGATGGACAACGACGGGCAGGAATGGGAAGCGCTTAAGTCATTCAAGCTTCGCAAGCTAGGGAGAGACGTGCTCGCTACTGCTGCGAATCAAACATAGGCAGTTGTTCGCCCGGTGTAATGGCGGCGCTCGAAGATCTCTTTGTACCGAGGGCGGCGCGGCGTCCTACAACGCCCAGGCACTCCGCATCCAGCAAGGCCGAACGCGGTATAAACACGCGCTGCCGCGTCGAAGAAGCTTTGGGCGGTATTAGCAAATAGCCCTGTTCCGGCCAGTCGAGCAGATTGTGGGGTAGAATACCGTCCAGCTTTTCACCATCCCGGAAAGTAAACCGGGTCCACAGGCCCGGCAGCTTCGGGCGACGCTGGAACAGCGGATCGGAACTGAACAGATCGGCCTTTCCCGCTTCCGAGACAAAGCAGAGCGCCTTGATCTCGGACGGGGCCAATGGCTGGAGACTACCCCCTTGGGTAATAACCTCAAGCGGGCCGCCGGACAGCGAACCGCTGGCGAAGCCTTCGATCGGAAGCCGGTCGAAGCGATACAGGAAGACGCGTTTCGCGGTGATAAAGGCCAATGAAATAAGAGTTTTAACTAGATGTTTCAAACATCTTCCGCGACATTGTATCATTGATCAGAATGGAGCCTTCTCTTAGTCTCGACGCGAAGAGAAGAGCTTATTTACATTTCTGCCAGACGGAGAAGGGCCTCTCCCGCAATACTCTGGATGCGTACCGGCGTGATCTGCAGAGTCTTGAGTCGTTCTTAGGCAAAGTAACGCTGGATGCGGTCGATCTCGCGACCCTTCGAAAATACCTGGACCACCTCCGCGAAAGCGGATTATCCAACCGGTCCATAGCACGCCAAGTGACTGTAATCCGAGGACTTTTCTCGTTTCTGATCGACGAGAATGTCCTCGCGGCAAACCCGGCTGAGCTTCTGGTAGCCCCTAAAATCGGAGCGCCTTTGCCCAAATTTCTCGGCCGTGCTCGCGTGGACAACCTTCTCGAAGCGCCGGAGCTGGATAAAGCGACCGGCGTAAGAGACCGGGCGATGATCAGCCTTCTCTACGCCACAGGAATCCGGGTCAGCGAACTGATCGGCCTCCGAATTTCGGATCTCGATGAAGATGGGGGCCTTCTACGAGTGCTGGGAAAAGGCAACAAGCAGCGACTGGTGCCCATCGGCCGCGAAGCCTTGGCAGCCGTAGATACCTATCGCCAGCATGAACGGCCGCTCCTCCTCAAGGGACGGGTAAGCCCGTTTCTGTTTGTAACGGCGCGGGGAAAAGGAATGACACGCCAGGGCTTTTGGAAGCTGTTGCGCGTGCACGGAAAATCTGCCGGTATCTACCGTTCGCTCAGCCCGCACGTTCTGCGCCATACATTCGCCACGCACCTCCTCGAGGGTGGCGCCGATCTGAGAAGCGTCCAGCTCATGCTGGGCCATGCAGACCTCGGCACAACACAGATCTATACACACGTTATGCAAAGCCGCTTGCGTGAGACAGTCGACCAGCATCACCCTAGAGAAGCACGAGGACGGTCATCACCGCGCAGCGCCCAAAGGTTAGGAGCTAAGTAGGCCATGAGTGACTACATGTTCATGCTCGATAGCCACCTCAGTGGAGAGCAAACCCAGGCAGTTTCCTCGGTTCGGGACGCAGCCGAGGAGGCCGGTTTGAATCTCTTTCTCACGGGCGGAGCCATGCGCGACATGATGGGTGGTTATCCCATCCGCGATCTCGACTTTACCGTTGAAGGTCCAGCCCTGAAGATTGCGAAATCTCTCGCCGAGACTAAGGGCGCCGAGATCATTTCAATCAACGATCATCGGAAATGCGCGGAAATCCGCCTGGCGGGCAACGTGGGAGCCAGTATTTCAATGGCGCGGGAGGAAACGCATCACAAGCCTGGGAGCAAGTCTCAGGTTCAACCCGCCTCGATCCACGACGATTTGCGCGGCAGGGATTTCACGATTGACGCCATCGCCCTATCGCTCGGTAAAGCTTCTCGCGGTCTCCTTCTCGACCCCTGCAACGGCCTTGGAGATCTGGCACGGAAAGAGCTCCGCGGCGTAACCAATCATGCGCTCTATGATGATCCTTCGCGCATCTTGCGGCTGATCCGGTTCCGCTCCAGGTTTTCCTTCACCGTTGACGAACGGCTCTGGGCGCAATACAAAAACGCCAGAGAAGCCAAGCTGGAACTGAAGATCGGCGCCTCAACCCTCGAGAATGAACTTCGTCAGATAGCCATTGAGCCCTCTGCGGGTGAGATCGTCAAAGCTCTGGACGAGGAAGGACTGCTTTCGCTGTTCTCGCCGGCACTCGCGGGCGCAAAGCTTAATTTTTCGTCTTTGGCCAAACTGCAAAAAGCTCTGCAGGCCGTTCCGTATGGTCTGCGGATCTCAGTTGACTACTATGTGCTCTTTCTCGCTCTGCTTTTCGAAAAGCTCTCGGGCAAAGAGCGCAACCAGATGATCGCTACCGTGGGTCTGGAAAAGGGCGTCGCCGACGCAGCCCAGAAACTCGAAGCTCGCGCCGCGAAATTCGAAAAGGAACTGGCGGCCGCAAAGATCAACCGGCCCTCAGCGTTGTACGCCCTCCTGTCCAAGGTTCCCGGCGAAGTTCTGATCTATGCCTCGATGAAATCCAGCCAGCGGATCATCGTTGATCGGCTGAAAAACTACTTCCAGAAGTATCTGCCGACCGCGCAAGAAGTAACCCCGCAGGATGTAATGGAGCAAGGCGGCCAGCCCGGAACCGCGAAGTTCGACAAGATCTACAAAGAACTGATCGCCGCCCGGCTGGATGCCCGGCCCAAGAAAGTAATAGTCGAGGAGCCGCCCCCGCCACCTCCTCCGCCCCCAGGACGCCGGAGCGCGAGCAGCTTCGGCCGGTAATACCTCCGCCCGTTTCTCGTCAAAACGGTATGGAATCGTTCTGATGGCGCGCTAGTCTATAGAGTAGATGGAGAAAGCACGTCCTGCCGCGGAGCAGGCGAAAATCGACGCCAATTACCTTCGTGGAAGCCTTCGAGAGGAACTCGAAAATTCCGAAGAGATGTTCTCGAAGCCCGCGATCGGTGTGCTGAAATTCCACGGCATCTACCAGCAGGACGACCGCGACGCTCGCAAGTCCGGCCCCAAGCAATACAGCGCCATGGTTCGCGTCGGCGTTCCCGGCGGAGTGCTTACGTCGGAGCAGTATTTAACTCTCGACCGTCTGGCCTCGCTCGCAGACGAGTCGCTTCGCATCACCACTCGTCAGGACATCCAGTATCACCATGTCCCCAAAAGCCGGGTTCGTGAGATGATCCAGGGGCTAAACGAGAGCTATCTGTCCACTTTGGCTGCTTGTGGAGACGTCGTCCGCAACGTAATTGCGTGCCCGGCGCCTTTCGAGACGGAAAACCGCCGGGACATCCAGCCGATCGTTGCATTCCTATCCAGCAACTTAAAGCCAAAAACAACGGCGTACTACGAAGTCTGGCTGGATGGCGAGAAGGTGGCCGACGTGTCGGAGCCGGAAGGAGAAGTTGAACCGCTTTACGGCCCGACTTATCTGCCGCGCAAATTCAAGATCGGCTTCGCATTCGAGGGCGACAACACCACCGATATCTATGCTAACGATATCGGAATTGTTCCCCATTTCCAGGCTGGAGAACTGACGGGCTTCACGATCGTGGCCGGCGGCGGAATGGGGCAAAGCGCCGGAATCAAGGCTTCCCATCCGAGGCTCGCCGATCCAATCTGCACGATCGGGCCGAGCCGTGAGGAACTCCTCGAGGTTTGCGCTGCAATCGTAACCATCCACAGAGATTTTGGAAATCGCACCAACCGCAAACTAGCCCGGCTGAAGTACGTTCTGGACGACTGGGGCGTGCCAAAGTTTAAAGGGGAGCTCGAAGCTCGCGTCGGCAGGGCCTTTGCCTGCTCCGAAACCTCTGGTTTGGACCCGTGCCGATGATTATCTGGGATGGCATCAACAAGCGGTGGATGCTGCTGGTAGTCCGGTCTGGTTTGTTGGTGTGCGGATCATCAGCGGGCGCATCAAAGACTTCAGTGCCAAGCATCGCTTCCGGTCCGGGTTGAGAGAAATTGTCGAGCGGTACGGCCTGGAGGTTCGTCTTACGTGCCAGCAGAACCTTTATCTCTGCGGCATTGACGATGCGAAGAAGCAGGAAATCGCAGGTCTGCTCGCCGGCTGCGGCTTGGCGGATCCGGCTACACTGGCGCCGGTTCTCCGGTATGCTATGGCGTGCCCGGCGCTTCCGACTTGCGGGCTCGCGCTTACTGAATCCGAACGCGTTATGCCTAAGCTGGCCGCGGACGTACAACGGGAATTAAGCGCGGCCGGTCTTCCGGAAGAAATCGTCCGCTTACGAACCAGCGGCTGCCCAAACGGCTGCTCCAGACCCTACACGGCGGAAATCGGCATTGTTGGCATGAGTGTCGACATGTACACCATCTACCTTGGCGCGTCCCCAATGGGTACTCGCATGGGTTCTGTTTACGCGCAAGGGGTAAGAGGTGCGGAGATCGCTTCCCGGCTGCGGCCCGCCTTCGAGCTTTTCAAAGCACAGAGAATGCCGGGAGAAGACTTCGGAGATTTCTGTTCGCGAGTAGGAACAGAGGCCCTGGTCCAATCTGCGGCTCCGGTGGGCTCACCGGCTTAAGCTATCAACTAACTGTGAAGGTCTTTAGTCGGTCCCGTAGGAGACCGTGCTTTGCTGACCCTTGGCTCGGCTCACCTTTGACAAGTGAACAACCGGGCTGATCCGGTTCATCACCGTCATCACGTTGGTCGCGTACTCCTCGTTCGGATTATAGAGGTGGAGCTTGCCCGGCACGTCGCGATTCCGGTAGAGCGGACTTCTGCCCAACTTGTACGCTACTTCGTGAATACCTGCGTTCAAGGTTGAGAACAGGTAATCACCATTGGCCCAGCCGAAGATATTGTTGTTCTTGTAGGCCTTGCCGCCGCCTGACTCGATGACGGAGATGCTGGGAAGAAGCCGCCAGTCAAGACCATTCTCGTCCGCTGCATGGATGAAATCAGCCGAGAGGTACGAGACCGGACAGTGAAGGCTCGAAAAGAAGTTTTTGAGACGTTCCGTTCGCGGATCGGCAGGTCGAGGAGCGACGCGGGAAGTAGCTTTAACGGGCGCCTGAACACTAGGCGCACTTCCAGCTTTTTCCAGGCACAGGCTGATCGGAAGAACGAATAATCCGAGGGCAACTACCACCTGCTTCGAGGCAAATGGCAGTCTGGTTACGATCCGTCCATAACCGACTTTCATACCGCTATTGTACCAGCTATATACACTATCCCTACAGGGATAATCCAAACCCTGAGGACGTTCGAGTACTTGTGGCGGAACGCGCTGGCTGAGCGTGACCGCGGCTCAGATTACTTCGACAACAACATCAAAGTATTTAGGATTTGGCGGGCGGCGGCGTATTTGCGTCAGGAATGACGGCCAAGGTCGTGCGCGGAAAAGCAAATTTTCGCCCGAACTGGTCGATGACGTTCACCTGGCAATCGTATTTGCCCGGCTTCAACTTCGACATTGGAACCTGGAGCCAGACCGGCAACGTACCGGGCCGCTTGTCGTTCATACGATTCGCGCGTACGGCAGGCGTTTCGAAGACCTTCTTGTTGTCCTGGTAAAGCGTAAGGTTTGCCTGTACGTTTGCTCTCCGGAAATTCTCAGGCAGATAATCGGGAATGGTCGGATCGTAGACTTCGAGATAGACCAGCATGTTCTGCCCTGGACGGAAGACTCTGGTCACGCTTGGGACAAGCTTCTGACCGTTATCGATGAGCGGATTGACAGCCAGCGCTTTCTTATCGTTCTTAACGCCCGCGACCTGCTGCGCCACAGGGTCGCGCTGATTGCTCAGGACAACAGAGCTGACCTGGAGGGTCTTGCCGGCCGTGAGGTCCGGGACCGTGAACGAACCTTCAAAAGTTCCTACCTTGCCCTCGCCGTTTTCTCTCGCCACAAAGCGAAGCTTGTACCGCCCGGGCGTCAAAGTGGCTCCGGTATCGTACTGAATACTCTTCCGCACGACTTGTCCCGCAACGTCGCTGGCAACCTTCAGAGGGATTGTGTCGCGCACAGTAGACGCGGGACGATTTCGGGCGTCGAAGACTTCGGCAATGAAGTCCAGTTCCGTTGCCTGTTTCGCGCCCTTGTTGTGGAATGCGAGAGCCGAGCCGGGAATCTTGACCGAAATAGGCACGAAGTACTTTGTCTTCTCCAGACGGAAGTAGTCGATCTCAACCGAGATCGGCAGGTCGGTGACAGGGTTATCAGACATGAGCGCCTGAGATAACTGAGACTCCTTGTCCACATCGCGCATACGGGCGAACGTGGTGGGCCCGTAGTAGCCTTGCCGGTAATCCAACTTTGCGCGAAGCTCGGCTGCTTTGCCCGAGAGCTTTACCTGAATCCGCCGGTAGCGGCCATCCTGCGCCGTATTCGTGCTGACGTAAGAGAGAACGTAGTAGCTGGAAAAATCCTGCTGAACCTGCCGGATGCCCGTTGTCAGATCGTTTGAATCGAGCAGCGCCTTTCCGCCAGTGTCCATGGCAAGAGAAGCGAGTGTTTCCTGTTGATTGTTGAAATTGTCACGCTGTGACCGCTGGCCCGACCCGTTATAGAGGCCGTTACCGGCAGCTCCCGCCTGGGTAGCGTCACCGCCCGGAACCAGGGCCGAAAGCCCTCGCGCGTCAATCGGGTAGAACGCGACATTGGAACGTATTGCCGTATTCACAGTCGCGCGCAACTGCGATTGGTTGTCGACGCCGCTCTTCTGAATCCCGCTCGAGAAGTAAATCAGCGCCTTTTTTTCCGGATACTGCGCCAGTTTTCGCGCCGCGTCTTCGAGTGCCGCCAGCTTCAAGTCGGCGTTGAAGATGTTGAATTCGGTTTCGTCCGCAGTGAAGTCGCCGCTCGTGTCCTGATCGTCCGCACCGGTGCTGGCCGCGTCCGCGTTCTCGCTCGACTCTCCGATCCGGAACTTGTTAATCGTGTTGATGAGCAGATCTCGGTCGGACGTGAAATCGAGGGCGGTCTTGAGTTCGCTCCCGTACGTCATGATCGAAACGGTGTCACTTGCCGTCATTTGCGTACTCAGAAACTTGACGGCTGCATCTTTCGCCCGGATCTGTTCCGCGGGCTGCATCGACCCAAAATCGAACAGCAGGATCATCAACCGGCGATCCTGGTACTTCGAGAGCATGCTGTTCCGGATGCTCGCCTTATCGGCATCGGGATTGTAGCCTTTCGGCGCCGGCGGTTCAGCCGGCGCTTGATCGACCGGCGGAAGAACTCTCGCAGTCAGGCGCTGCAGATCCACCGCCTGAAGCCGCTGCGGTTTCCCGTCTTCGAAAATCTGAAAGTCGTCTTTCGTCAGGCTCTCGATGGGCTTTCCGTTGCGGTCCAAGACCGTGACATTAACGACCACTACACTCGTTGTCATCGAGAACGTCGCGCGCGGCGGCTGCGTCTGGCCGACGAGCGACTGCAGGAGCAAGAGGAACGAGAGAAAGGACGAAAGCGGTTTCAAAATCTGAACCTCAGGACTGCATCTAACGTGCGCATAGAGCCTGCCGCGCTGGGCAAACCGTAGTTCACAGAGTTTACGACCGTGTAATAGCTCGTGTAGTTGACGTGATTCAGCACGTTGTTCGACTCGACTCGGAACTCGACTCGACGCCGCTCCGAGAGGTTGAATGACCGCGCAAAAGCGAGATTGAGGTTGAACAGCCCGGGTCCCGGAATGGTGTTCCTGCCGGCATTTCCAAAAGTTCCAGCAACCGGTACAGTGAAGGCGTTCAGGTCAAAGAGACCGCCACTCGTATCGATGGGCAGGCCGGTTGCCTCTGCTCGCCACTGCCGGTGCCTCCGGTCTGCGCTAAGCGCTGCGAGTTGCCGAGCACTCGGGCCGTGAGCGGATTTCCTGTTTGAGCGGTGATGCCGCCGCTGATCTGCCAATCTTTCAACAATCGCCCTGTAACACTGTCAGCCGCCATGTGATTTCCGGGGCCGGCAACCGGCGATGTCCAGACGAAGGTGGAAGAGAGTTGGTGGCGCACGTCGAAGCTTGAAAGTCCGCGCTCGGCCGACGTATCCAGCCAGTTCTGTGCGACCGTATTCCCTGCTCCTCCGAACGTGGAGGAGTCGTCAATCGACTTCGCGTACTGATAGAAGGCGTTCAGCGAAATACCCCTGTTGAATCGTCGCACCACGCGTACGTGGCCGGAGTGAAAAATGGAGTTGCCGTCTGATTGATCGTAGGTGAACCCTACGGCATTGCCTAACTGATTGCGTTGCGCGAGCGTTAAGCGTGCTTCCCTGGTTCGGCGTAGTTCGAAGATCGAGGCGGGTTCCCTTTGTGCCCAGATACCCGAGCTCAACGAAGAAGCCGCCGGCGAGATCGCGTTGCAAAGAAGCATTCCAGGTGCCGGCGTAAGGCGTCCGGTAGTAGCGGTCAACTGCAAACGTGTTGGTCACATCGCTCGCCGCCACGTTCGTAAATGCGTTGAGTATCGATAATGGCCGGGTCGCACTGGTATTGATGCTGCTCGAAACGGCAAACGGCGGTTGCTGGGCCAGGATGTTGGTGAATTGCGTGTAGATTTGCCCGTTGTAATAGATGCCGTACCCTGCGCGAAACAGCGTGGACCGTTTGAACGGAAGCTTCCAGGCCAAGCGCAAGCCGGGGCGACCAGTTATTACGGTCCGGATTGATGAGACCGCTCGGAAACTGACCTGTGTAGAGGCCGGGCGTCGATGGCGTCACCTGGGAGACGTTGGTGAATCCGGGCGCAATATCGAGATTCGCGGCCCGTCCATACTTTTCGGAGAACGGAGAGAAATACTCATAGCGAACACCGAACAGAAGCGTCAGGTTGGGCTTCAACTTCCACTGATCCTGCGCGTAAAAGTTAAGCTGGTTCTGCTGGAAGTAGTTGCTTTGCTGGCTGTACTGGATGGAACCGGACTGTGGCGAGCCAAGCAGCAGATCGGCCAGATCATAGCCGGTACCGGTGATGGGCTGACCGTTGCTTCCGATCTGGCTCGTCGCCAGGCCTGTAAAGTTCAGCGTTCCGCGTCCGTTCGAAGACGTTTGTGCACTTTGATCCGCGCGGGAGTATCCGTATCCGAACGTAAGCGAATGGAGGCCTCTGAGCAAGCTGACGCTCTGGCTTATTCCCTGCGACTGATTTCTATTCAACGTCGGATTACTGTCGCTCAGCGAGCCGAAGTTTGTGAAGTTTAGTGTCGGCGGTCCGGCATTGAGAGGATTGGTCGAAATTCCCTGGATGTTCAGTTGCGCGGCGACGTTCGGGATGAGGGAAAAGTATGGAACGATCTGGTTGTAGTTGCGGTTAAACCGGACCTGCGTGGTCAGCACCGATTTCGTCGTCAGATTGCGGGTCCACTGCACCTGGGTATTCAGGCCGTATCCATTCGTATCGTCGGAGTACCCGAAGGCCTGCGCCGTCGTGCCTTGGCGGCGTTGATATTGGACGTTCAACGCGAGCCGATCCTTAGCGGTCACGCTTCGTTGCAGTCTGACTCCCAGGTTGTCGGTATTCGACGCCTGAGCCGTTTCATATTGATAGTTGTTGGTCAGTCCCGCCTGATTCGGCAAAGGATAGAACTGCAGAAGACGCAGTGCCGCCGGATTCAATCGGCTTACGGGAATCGCGTTGTTCGGGAACTGTGCACCCGTAGTTGGGTCGAAGATCGCGACAGGAACACTCGTAGCCGATGTGCCAAGCGACTGAGTGGATTGGGAGAAATCGCCGGTTCTCTGCAACGCGTTCGGAACTGTTTGCGTGAACAGACGCGGATTGCGCGCGCGAGTACCGAAATACGTTACGAAGAACTGAGTTTTCGGATCGTGGGCGAGCTTTGGAATGACGAGCGGACCGCCGACGATAAGGCTGAACCGGCTCTGGGCGTAAGCCGCCTGCGGAACGTTGAGGCCGTTGATGGAGAACGGTTCGGCGTTCACGGCGGAATTCGTCAGCGTGAACGATGCCTGGCCGTGAATTCCCTGGTTTCTCCTGCGCCGGTTGCCGAAGGTAGCACCGGCTACTTGTCCCGGCCGTCTGCCGCCTCGTGCTCCCGGGCCGCCTCCACCGCCTCTTCCACCAAAACCACCGCCACCTCCTCCGGGTCCGCCGCCAAAACCACCCACCGCCTCCAAAACCACCGCCGCCGAAACCGCCTCCACCCGGGCCGCCAGCGCCCGCCTGGGCCAATTGTCCCGGTTGCGCTGGCGTTCCATCCGCACCGAGTTGTTGGCCCGGCCCACCGAACCCATTCGGATCGCCCATGCGCATGTCCGGCCCGGAATCCGCCTGGCTGCCCGGAGCCATGCCGGGGCTCAAGCTACCCGAAACCAGGAATGATTCGTTGCTGCTCTCGCCCGCGTTCGCCGTCGCGGGCACGGCCGTGTTTTGTCCGTTCAGCTCGTTCTGAAGCTCCTGGTCGACAGTCTGGTTGGCGTTGTCTCCTCCGGACCGTGCGCCCGTTCCTTGCCCGGTACCGTTTGCGGCGCGGGAAGCTTGGCCGTTTGCGCCGGGAGTGCCTGCGCCTCGAGATTGGCCGCCACCCGGCCCAAAGCCGGGACGTTGACCAGGACCACCGGCGCCTCCCGCCGACTGGCCCATGCGGCGCATGAACTGTGGTTCCGTAAGCTTCAGGTCAAAGTTCACGGGTCCGGAAACGGTTGCGAAATCGATGTCCTTCTTGGTCTTTTCAAACCCGAACATCTCGATTTGCACCGACCATGTGCCGGCTGGCAACGAGCCGAAGGCGTAGTGACCGTCCGCATCCGTGATCGTCGAGACAGTTTGCGAACCCTGGGTGGCCGTTACCGTTGCGCCGGGGATGGGCTGATCGGAAGATTTAACAAATCCGCTCTGTCCAAAGGCCGTGGCGAAGCTCACCAGCAACAGGATTAAGGCGAGTAAAGGAGGACGATGGAAAAAAGACAATCTGATCTTCCGTTAAGGTGTACTTTGTACGATGTCCCCCGTCGAGACGAGGTTACCGCCACGAGAGCCGCGCGACCCCTCCCCCCAGTGAAGAAATGTCAAGGACCGGCAATCTGATACGGTGAAGCGGATGGCTGTTGATCTTGAGTCGCTTAGAGCGGAGATTCAAACCTATCTGGACGCGTCCGACATCCCTGTTTTCTTCGGGTACCATCGAGCGATCGACACGATGACACAGGTCGCTTGGGATGTGGAGAGTCATCCCGACTTCCGCGAGTTTGTCTCCGCGGGCCGAAAGGCAGGTGCAAAACTTCTTGTTTTCAGCTACCTCGCCTTTTCCTTGGATCAGATCGACGAAGCACTCGAGCAGTTGGACGCGAGCGATCTGACGCGCGAAGAGAAACGTAATTTCGAGACCCGGCTGCGGCAGTTGCAGGCCTATGAGGGCTTCACCTGTTCAGTCGAACTATCGTTCACGCTGGATTCTCAAGTCTTCCTGTTTGGGCTTCACACGGACTGGTACAAATCGCTCAACGATATTCTGGCGGAGCTCGACATTGCCACCGAGGAAGAGACCGGAGACGACGACCCGCTCGGCGGGTACTTTTCAAAGAATTGACCATTCCAGTTTCCACCGCGTCGCGCTGGGTGCGCCCGCAGGCACGTTGGCTACTCCCGTCTTCCTCTGAGTCGATCGTTTCGCAGTTGCAAGCAGGCTTGGGTATCGCACGCCTGGCGGCTGAAATCCTGGCTAACCGCGGCTACACCGATCTTCATGCCGCCCGTGAGTTTCTTCGCGCGGACGCTTCGCCCCTGCACGACCCCTCCCTGCTCCGCGACATGGAACCAGCCGTGGAGCGCCTGGGCAAAGCCGTGCGGAATCGCGAGCGGATCCTGATCTATGGCGACTACGACGTAGATGGGACAGCTTCGATCGTCATCCTCAAAAAGGCCATCGAAATTCTCGGGGGCATCGCCGACTACTACATACCGCACCGGTTAACCGAAGGCTATGGCATGAAGGCCGAAGTGATCGAGCGGGCCGCCGAAATGGGCGTTAGCCTGGTGGTCAGCGTAGACACGGGCATACGGGCGCTTCAGGTTGTGCGTCATGCGCAGACCGTCGGGATCGATGTGATCGTTACCGATCATCACCTGCCGGAGGCGGAACTTCCGCCGGCACTGGCTGTTCTTAACCCGAATCGGCCTGATTGCCAGTACCCGTTTAAGGACTTGTGCGGCGCCGGCGTAACGCTGAAGCTGGTGCAGGCTCTTCTTGAGCGAAGCGATTTGCCCGCAAAGCGACAGGCGGCGCTCTTAGACTCGTTCCTGAAACCGGTTGCCATAGCAACGGTGGCCGACATCGTTCCTCTTAACGGGGAAAATCGGACGGTCGTCAGAAGAGGCTTGTCAGGTCTGCGGGACGTGCGCAATCACGGCTTGCGCTCGCTGCTTCGGGTGGCCGGGACTCGACGAGGGCGAAGTGCCTTCCGCCCATCAGGTGGCGTTCCGGCTCGCTCCACGGATCAATGCGGCCGGCCGGATGGATACCGCTCGCGATGTCATCGAACTGTTCCTCACGGCCGACCCTGCACGCGCCCAGGCTCTTGCCGAACAACTGGATCTTCAGAATCGGGAACGGCAGCAGGTGGAAGTTGCCATTGTCGAAAGCATCCTGAAGCAATGCGAGGAAACTGCGGCGGAACTCGACGCACCCGCGCTCGTCTTCTCGGGCGAGAACTGGCATCTCGGCGTTCTTGGTATTGTGGCTAGCCGGTTAGTCGAGCGCTTTTGCCGGCCTGTGTTTGTGCTCAGTAACGGGCAGGACGGTCCCGATAACGAGCCCTGCTTCACAGGTTCGGGACGCAGCATTCCCGATTTTCACTTGCTGGGAGCGCTCGAAACCATGCCCGAACTTTTCACCAAGTTCGGCGGCCATCGCCAGGCTGCGGGCCTTACGCTTCGGGCTGCGCACATTCCCGAGTTCCGCAGGAGATTTGGCGACATCGGCTCGCAGCTTCTGACGAGCGATCATTTGCGTCCACGATACACGGTCGATGCCACTGCAAGCTTCCCTGAATTGACGGATACCTGCGTGGCAGACGTGCTTTCCCTGGGGCCGTTCGGCTTTGGCAACTCATCCCCGCTCATTGCCGCATTCGATGTGAGCGTTGCGGGTCCGCCGCGAACCCTGACAGGAGGTAAGCATTTGAGCGTTCCTCTGCGCCATGAGGGCCGCACGCTATTTGCGAAAGCCTGGAATTTCGGCGACCGCGCCGGCCTCTTCGAACCAAACAATCGGCTCGATGTGTTGTTGCAAATTGAGGATGACCCGTACAGTAGAAAACGGGGTTACGGATCGTGGTGTCTCTCGATTAAAGACGCGCGGCGGAGTGACTGACAAGCCTCGGCCCGCCTGATCCACAGCAGGCCTCTTTGCGCGACCAACGGCCTTGATGAATTAGAGACGCGCTATATTTGCTAAAAATGTTGCGCCCCATTGTCAGCCTTTTGCTCGCCTACGTTCTGTTGCTTCAGCCGATCACGGCGGCAGCGAATGGAGACGGAAAATTTGCACTCACGATCGACAACCTGATGCGAGGTCCAAGTCTCGTGGGCACGGAGCCTGCGCAAGTGCGCTGGTCGGGTGATAGTTCGAAGATCTATTTCCAATGGAAGAAGGCTTCCGATCCGCCGAGCGCTCCTGCCGATACCTACGAAGTCAATCGGGACGGCTCGGGCTTGCGCAAGTTATCCGAAGAGGAAGCTCACGAGGCACCGCCTGCATTCGCTGACACCAACCGGGAGCACACTCTCAGCGTTTTCTCGCAGGACGGAGATATTGTCGTCGTCGACAGTGCAACCGGCAAGCGCCGGCAGGTAACAAAAACTTCGGAAGCCGAGACCAACCCCCGCTTTCTTCCCGACGGACACCACATCACCTTTCAACGGGGACTGAATTTGTTTCGGCTCTCGCTCGAGGACGGTGAACTCGAACAACTCACGGATATCAGGGCCGCTGCAGCACCCGGTGTCCAACCCGCTGCCGGTGCAGGGGGCGGAGGTGGCGGCGGACGCGGACAAAGGGGTCAAGGTGCGGCGGCTACTGCCGATCCCGATGCTCCTCCAAAGGGAACCGACAGCCAGGAATACCTGAAGAAGGAACAGGCGGAACTCTTCGAAACGGTGCGCAACCGGGAGAAGCTCGAGAAAGAAAATGCGGAACGCCGGAAGAAACTGAATCCGCGCAAACCCTATACCTTGCAGGCGCGCCAAAGCTTGACGCAAATGCAGTTGTCGCCCGATGGGAAGTATGTGTTTGCTGTGGCAGTGATTCCCGTCGCCAAATGCGAAGCCGGACAATGTGCCGAACTGGATCACGGATTCAAGCTTCCCCGAAGACATTCCCGGCCGGACGCGCGTGGGCGATGACCTTGGACAGCGGCACCTGACGATCATCAATACCGTTACGGGTGAAGTGAAGACGGTGGATCACGGAGACCTCGGAACGCCGGCTGCAGAAATTGAAGATGGCGGCCCTTGCGCAGGACGGGGTGGTGGTTTTGGTCCCGCTGCTTTCGGCGCGCCGCTCGTTGCCTTTTCGGAAGACGGCACCAAAGGCGTTTTCACTGCGCGTTCACAGAACAACAAGAGCTGTTGGATTTTGGCGCTGGATCCCGCTACGGCGAAAGTTCGCTCGTTGTTTAAGGATGAGGATCCGGCATGGGTGGGCGGACCGGGTGGCGGCCAGGGCTGGCTTGCCGACAACCAGACGTATTACTTCACGTCCGAGAAGGACGGCTTCAACCACCTCTATGAAGTGCCGTTCTCCGGAGGAGCGCCCAAACAGCTTACTTCGGGTAAGTTCGAGATCGACAAGGTTGAGCTTTCGCGCGACAAGTCCAAGTTCTACTTGACCTCGAGTCAGGCGACTGAGTACGCCGAGCGTAACCTGTGGGCACTAAACGTAACCGGAGGCGAGGCAACCAGGATCACCAAAGCCGCAGGCATGCACGCGCTTACTCTTTCGCCGGATAACCGGTGGATCGCGGACGTATACTCGTACACCAACAAACCCCCGGAGCTGTACATCCAGCAAAACGAACCCGGTGCCGCCCCCACGAAGGTCACGACTTCACCTTCGCCTGAATTCAGCAATTATGCGTGGATCGATCCTCCTATCGTGAAGATCCACGCCAGTGATGGCGCCGAAGTTCCCGGCCATCTGTACAAGCCGGCTCACGTCCGCAAGGGCGGTCCGGCCGTGATCTTCGTGCACGGAGCCGGTTACTTGCAGAACGTACATAAGGGCTGGTCGAGCAGTTACTACCACGAGTATCTCTTCCACCATTTCCTGATGGATCACGGATACGTGGTTCTCGATATCGACTATCGCGGTTCGAAAGGTTACGGCCGCGATTGGCGGACCGCTATCTACCGTCATATGGGCGGCAAGGATCTCGACGACCAGGTGGACGCCGCGAAGTGGCTTGTCTCCGAGCAGGGTGTTGATCCGAAACGAATCGGACTCTACGGTGGAAGTTACGGCGGGTTTATCACCCTGATGGCGATGTTTACGCAACCCGACGTATTCGCGGCCGGTGCGGCACTTCGCCCGGTAAGCGATTGGGCGCTTTACAACCAGGGGTACACAGGCAACATTCTGAACTTCCCGCAGAAAGATGCCGAAGCTTATAAGCAGTCATCGCCGATCTTCTTCGCCGATCGGCTGAAGGGTGCGCTGCTTATCTGCCACGGCATGGTCGATACCAACGTTCACTTCGTTGACACCGTGCGGCTTGTGGAGCGGTTGATCGAACTCCACAAGGACAACTGGGAACTCGCCGTTTACCCGGTTGAGGACCACGGGTTCAAAGAGCCCGCGAGCTGGACGGACGAGTACAAACGAATCTATAAGTTATTCGAGACGAACCTGAAGAAATAAACAAGCGAGGCAGCTAAAACGAGCTGTTCCAATACGCGTTCTGACCCTTGTAATGGTCATCAGGCAAGTATTTCAGGATGGCTCGTTTCACGTCGATGGGGTCCATGGCGCCCTGGCTGTGATAGAGCAACTCGCCTTTCATTCCGATGAGAACGGTGTAAGGAACGGCGCCCGACCAACCGGCATTGAACGCAGGCGCAGCTTCCGCCGCATCATTGCTGTTGAAGAGGAGATTCCTGTTGAACGCATGCTCCTTCTTCAGGAACGACAGCACCATGTCCTTTTCATCCGGCGCGTTAACGCTGAGCGTCACGATGTTGATCTGCCGCGCGCGGAATTGCCGGACCATCTTCTGCAGCTCCGGAAATTCGCCGACGCACGGGCCACACCACGTTGCCCAGAAATTAACCAGCAAAAGCTTATCGGTCCCGGCGTTCTTACGGATGGTCTTCAACTGCTCGGCAGACGCGAGTTCCACGTTTACGGGCTCTGCCGCTTCCTTGGCGAGCTCTGCTTTGGTGCCTGCTTCTTTGTAAGCCCATTTGGTTGAGCAGCCCACAGCCGGGGCATGCTCAACAGCAACAGTTTTGCCTGCGAGTACCGCGTCGATAGCGTCCCGTGCCTCGTGCTTGGTCGCGAGTTCTTCCCGTTGATTGCTGTCCACACGCCCTTCGTAACGCAACTTCCGGTCTTTATCGAAGACGAAAACATGAGGAGTCGCGACGGGTCCATATTTCAGCGCGACCTTCTGGTTTTCGCCATCGGAAAGATAGGGAAAGTTGAAGTGACGGTATTGGGCACGTAACTTCATGTCGGCGAGCGTGTCCCCGAGGTCGGTATAGCCCATTTCTGACAAGTGGACTGCGTTCGGCGCATTCGGATTGATCGCCACAACTGCCACGCCCTTGTCCCGGTAATCCGACGTCAGTTGTTTGATGCGCTTCTCGTACATCTGCGCCACCGGACAGTGGTTGCAAGTGAAGACGATGGCCAGGACTTTGGCGGATCCGTACTCCTTCAGGCTGTGATTTTTACCATCTACCCCCGGCAAATTGAAATCCGGTGCTGCGGAGCCAATCGCAAGAATCGGTGGAGTATCCGGGCGGCTTTGCCGTGACATCGTCCTGGCCTTGAACCAGGCCCAGCGCTAGTAGCAGTACCGTAGGAGTGGCGATAAGGCGGACCGGGAAACAGCGGGACCGAATGGATTTCACACATTACCTCGTAGAGAAATTCGAACGAAGAATTACAGTCGGACTATACTGCCCGCCCGCCGGGTTGTCAAGCAAACGTCAGTGCTGGGCCGGCTTGGCGGAGGTTTCGGCCGGAAGCTCGGAGTGTGTGCTCCATTCCTGCCAGGAACCGTCGAACATGCGCGCGTCGTAACCAATGTATCTTGCGGCAAAATACGCCAAACTCGCTTGCTGCCCGATGTGGCAATACGTAATCACCTGTGTTCCCGGATGGGCGCCGGCTCCCTCAAATTTCTGGCGCAGCACGTCGGCCGGTAACAACCGTCCATTCTCGTCTAATAAGGAAGCGAACGGGATGTTAACGGCACCTGGGATATGGCCGGCTCTCCGTTGCGCTGGTATCTTCTCGCCCGAGTAGAACTCGGGTAATCGCGCATCCACGATCGTTGCGTTTGGTTTACGCAGTTGAGAGCGAACGTATTCAAGACCGGCGACAACATCGCTCTGCGGACAAAGCTGCAGTTTTCCGGGCACTGCAACTTGAACGTCCCGGGTCACCTCACGGCCTTCGCGCTTCCAGAGCGGAAGACCTCCATCAAGGACCGATGTCGACGCGCCCAGGCCCATAGCGTCCAACGTCAGATACATTCGCGCGGTCATCGTGGCGTTATCGCCTGTCGAGTAAAGAACGACGTGAGAGCTGTTGCCGACACCTGCTTTCGCGAGGACGTCTCGCACCTGCTCGGGAGGCGGAAGCTCCAGGATCAGAGCATTGCTGTCTGCGGCCGGTGTACTGGTGCGCAGGTCCGCGGATTCCAGGTATCCGGAACCGGGAATGTGACCCTCGACATACTCTTGCTGTTTGCCAACTGCGAGGACCACCAAGTTCTTGTCATGGACATGACTGAGTAACCACGCTCCATTTACGAGCATGCTTTCTCCCTTTCCATGCGCTCCGCAAGCTGCGCCACTAAGAGGTGCACCTTGCATCAGAGCGGCGAACACGATCGACAAAAAGATACGAAGCAACAACTTACGCCTCCCGCTAACATTCGTTTGCTATTTCCGAGCCTACTGGAAATAGATCTTATGTCATAATCCAGTAATCTGAAAACCGTCGTTCCTCTTTTGAGGTCCAGGTAGGGTTCCACTGCTATGCGCGCTGTGGACCGCGACATGGTGATCAACCCTGGGAGGGGACATGGCGCGCACGGCGCATTTAGTTCTTATTTTTTGCTTTTTCTTTATTGCCAGCAGGGGCTTTAGTCAGTCGGTAAGAGGAACCATTCTTGGTACGGTGAGCGATACTTCGGGCGCCGTTATCAAGGGCGCACAGGTGACTGTCCAGCAGACTGCCACCGGTTTGAAGCGAACCGAAGTGACGAACGAAGCCGGCGAATATTCCATACCGCAGTTGCCCGTCGGCCCGTATCTCGTTAGCGTCGAGCAAAGCGGCTTCAAGAAAACAGAACGCACCGGCGTAGAGCTGCGTGTCGACGATCGGCTTCGCATCGACATCGTGATGCCTGTTGGCCAGTTGACCGAGACTGTGGCTGTGGAGGAGACAGCTCCTGTTGTAAGCACGGATTCTTCGACCTTAGGCAACGTTGTCGATAACAAGAAGGTGACTGAGCTTCCTCTGAATGGCCGGAACTTCTTACAACTGAATCTTCTTGTTCCTGGCGCAAACCAGGGCGTCAAGGGCTCACAGAATCAGACGCAAGGCGGCTCGATATCGGTAAACGGCGCACGCGAACAGTCGAATAACTTCCTGCTGGATGGAATGGACAATAATGATCTCGCCATCAACCAGTACGCCGTCGCAATCTCGACGGAAGCGATTCAGGAGTTCAAGGTTCAAGCCAGCACTTACTCGGCTGAATTCGGACGCAGCCCGGGCGCGCAGATCAATATCGCGACAAAAGCAGGAACGAACGGCTATCACGGCGTGCTGTATGAGTATTTCCGCAACAGCAATCTAGACGCAAAGAACTTCTTCGACCGGCCGGGCCCCATTCCGGAATACAAGCGGAATCAATATGGAGCTTCCTTCGGCGGACCCATCAAGAAGAACAAGACGTTCTTCTTCGGGAACTTCGAAAGCAGCCGTATTCGCCAGGCAATTACAAAGGTCGGCACCGTCCCGACGGCAGCCATGAAAGCCGGGGACTTCTCAGCTCTGTCTACCATCATTTACAATCCCGGGTCGCTACATCGCAATGCGGCGGGAGCGCTGGTACGCGACCCCTTCGCCGGAAATGTCATTCCTGCAAGTCAAATCAGCCAGGTAGGACAGAACGTTCTGAACTTATACCCAAATCCGAACGGTGTGGGAAGTTCGTCCGCGAATGGTCTGTTCACGTCAAGTCCGACGAAGCGAGACGACTTCGATCAGTTCACGGTGCGTCTCGACCATCGCTTCAACGAAAAGAATTCGCTGTTCGGCCGTTACAGCTTCAGCAAAGAGAACAGATTCGATACCTTCGACTCTTTCTGCGCCGGTGCCAATAACCTCCCGGGCTACGGCTGTAACACTCCCAATGGCGGTCAGCAAGGCGTGCTCGACTATATTGCTTTGCTCGGGCCTAACAAGGTCAACGAGGCGCGGATTTCGTTTACACGAGTTCGCGGCGGCATCTTCCAGCAGAACTCCGGAAACGACATTTCATCGCAGCTCGGCATCCTGGGCACATCCCGGAATCCGATTGACTTCGGTGTTCCTATCATCAACCCGACTGGCTATGACCGCATCGGTGAAGCAACCAATCTTCCCCAGGATCGTCACGATAACACCTACGAATGGGCCGATTCGTTTTCCTGGACGACCGGTAAGCACACATTCAAATTCGGGACTGAGATCCGCCGTTTCCAGGAGAACTTCCTCTTCGACTCAAGCGCACGCGGAACCCTCAACTTCAATCCGTTTTACTCAGCCCAGGTAACAACGTCCAGCACCGGCGTAGTGAACTCGGTAGCGAACACGGGCAATGCCATCGCGGATCTGCTGATGGGTTATCCATACACGGCAAGCGTCAGCCGGTCCTTCGCGGGCATCAGTGCAACGACGGTTGCCGGGCTGCGACAGACCTCGACGAATCTTTACGCTCAGGATGATTTCCGGGTGTTACCGAATCTGACGTTGAATCTTGGATTGCGCTGGGAATACAACGCGCCAACTACGGATAAGTACAATCACCTGGCGACGTTTGATCCTAACTTCCCGAACTCCACTCCGCTTCCTTACTTACGCGTTCGACACCTGACAATCCGAGCATCTATAACTCGTCGAAGCGGGAGTTTTCTCCCCGGTTTGGTTTTGCTTACACACCCTTCGGACCGAGTACGGTCTTTCGCGGCGGGTATGGATTGTTCTGGGACGTCAAACTGCTGAATGTCATTCTCAACTCGGCTCTGACGGCGCCGTTCCTCACCGGGTTACTCGGTCAATCAGAGCACCACCGGCGTTCCGAACATCAACATTGCGAATCCCTATGGCGGAACTTCCGCGGGTGCTGCGATCCCGAGCGCGTCCTGGGTCGAGAACCCGTTCCGTGACGGTTATGTCCAGCAGTGGAACTTCAACATTCAGCACCAACTGCCTTCGGCTATGGGCTTAACGCTCGGCTACGTTGGTTCGAAGGGCACACATCTCGATCGCGCGTACGATTACAACGCACCCGGACCAACGACCTCATTTACTCAGTCCTTGCGCAAGTACCCGAGCTACGCGAGTATCAGTGTCCGCTCGCCCAGCGCGTCGTCTATCTATCACGCTTTGCAGGCCAGTGTCGAAAAACGTTTCTCACAAGGATTGAGTTTCCTTGTGTCGTACACGTATTCCAAATCCATCGACGATGCGTCCTTGTGGAACAACAGCACTGTTGACGTCACTAACTTCCATCTGGAGCGAGGCCTCTCAACCTTTGATGCCCGCAACCGTTTCGTTGGCAGTTACACCTACGATCTGCCTTACGGACACGGCCGCCAGTTCGGCTCCGCCAGTCCAACGTTCATGAATGCGATCCTCGGGGGTTGGCAGACGAACGGTATCGTCTCGATACAATCTGGAAATCCGCTTGATCCGACCACCGGATTACAGTTGTCGGGAACGCAGACCGGCACTCGCCCCGATGCCATTTGCAACCCGAACGACTTCAACCACGACCCGGCACTCTGGTTCAACACCTCTTGCTTCACCAGCAACTTCACAGGGCGCTACGGAACGGCCGGCCGGGACATCATCATCGGCGCTCCGACACACAACTTCGACTTCGCCCTCCTGAAGAACTTCACGCTCGGCAAGGAGACTCGCTTTCTGCAATTCCGTTCGGAAGTATTCAACCTCTTCAACCACCCGAATTTCGATAACCCGAACGTAACCACCACCAGCTCCGTCTTCGGGAAGATCACGTCGGCTGGCGTTCAGGACGCACGAGCGAGTTCGCGCCAGATTCAATTCGCTCTGCGTCTGGCATTCTAGTCGGAGTTCTCGGATGAAACGGTTCATACTTTCCGCCCTGGCAGCAGCCTGCCTTTACACCTCTGCGTCCACAGGAGTGGCGCACGCGAAAACGAAGAAGCAGGCCAAGCCGGCCCCGGCTCCTGAGCCTGCCAAGCTTCCGCCCTTCAACGTCGTGGAGGCTTCCATCCCCGACATGCGGAAGGCGATGGAAACCGGCCGTCTCACATCACGTGAGCTGGTCGTCCAGTACCTGACCCGCATCGCGCTGTACGAAAACAAACTGCATGCGGTAATCACGGTGAATCCGAATGCTCTCGCCGAAGCAGACGAGAGCGATCGGGAGCGAGCAGCCGGACGCGTACGCGGACCTCTGCACGGCATTCCCATTGCGCTCAAAGACAACGTTCTGACGCACGACATCGTGACCACGGGAGGTGCGCTGGCGTTCGACGGCTACATGCCTCCCTATGACGCCACGCTCGTGAAGAACTTACGTGACGCCGGCGCGGTGATCATCGCGAAAACGACGCTCTCCGAACTGGCTAACTGGGTGGCGGGCGGCCCAACGCCTATGCCCGGCAACTACAATGCGGTGCGAGGCTTCGCCTATAACCCGTACGATCCCAGGCGCGACCCGCGAGAGGCAACTGGCGACGGACGACCGGTACTGCAGACCGGAGGCTCGAGTTCTGGTGCTGGCACCGCGGCAAATTTGTGGGCGGGCAACATCGGAAGCGAAACCTCGGGGTCCATTCTGAGCCCATCGAACCAGAACATGCTGGCGGCAGTAAAGCCGACCGTCGGACGGATAAGCCGCTATGGCGTCATTCCGATCACGGCCGATCAGGACACGGCCGGGCCCATGGCCAAAACTGTCACGGATGTCGCGATCATGCTGGGTGCTCTTGAGAGCCCGGCTCCGGATCCGAACGATCCCGCAACCAAGACCTGCACTCCGCCGCCCGGTCGCGATTACACGAAGTTTCTCAACCTTGACGGGCTGAAAGGGGCTCGCATCGGTATTCCGCGGGCGTTTTTCTATGACCGGATTACTCCGCCCGGAGGAGCAGCGCCTTCCGAGACCACGCCACGCGAGGGCGCCGCAACCGGAGGTCCTTCGACGCGACCTCCTGGTGCACCCTTTGGAACGGGAGGTGGATTCGGACGTCGCGGCGGCGGTCTGACGCCGGAAGAAACGCGGGTGATGAGCGAGGCTATCGACATCCTCAAACAGCACGGCGCCGTGATTGTTGATCCCGTCGAAATCCCCAGTGTTTTGAGCAAAGACATAGACAAGAACTTTCTCCAATGGGGCCAGTGTTCGGGTGCCGCGAACGTCAAGGGTAAAGATGCGAACTGCTCCGTCGTGCTGAAGTACGGCATGAAGCGCGACTTCAATAATTTCCTGAAAACGCTTGGCGCTTCGGCCCCAGTAAAAACCTTGACCGAACTGCGGGAGTGGAACATCACGCATATCCAGGGCGGCGCCATTCGCTTCGGGCAATCGAATCTGGACATCTCGGATGAGATGGATGTCGACGCCGACCGCGCGCGCTACCTGGCGGATCGGGCGAAAGACATCGAGATCGCGGGCGCTCAAGGGATCGATGCAGCCATGAAGACGAATCACCTGGATGCTTTGCTGTTCCCCGGCGCAAGCGGTGCGGCGATTGCGGCGAAACCCGGTTACCCAACTGTTCTCGTTCCATTCGGCATGATTCCCAACACGCTGACACCTCCCGCTCCGGCAGGATTTGAAACGAAGCCTGCGCCGTTCGGTGTTGCTTTCACCGGAATGGCCTGCAGCGAACCGAAGCTCCTCGAGCTCGGTTATGCATTCGAACAAGTGACAAAGCGGCGCGTTCCACCGCCTTCAGCTCCGTAGTTTCGAGGCCGGCGATTACGCGCCCTGACCATTAAATTTCACGTCGATCTGAAAGGCTAGAAGAAGTTGGCGGATGGCGTTCTCCGCATTTTGCGCAGCGCGATCCAGTATTCCCATCTTGATTGCTGCTTTTTGAATTTCATCGAGCGCCTGCAGGCGAGCACGGTGCTCCAGGTCGGGACTGTACGGAACCCACGGCGTCCACCAGGTCACATGCCGGTCCCACACCTTGGTCTGACTCTCGTCCAGATAACTGGTCAACACCTTGGGCGGAGGCAATCGGACAATGGCGGCTTTGCCGGAAAGCAGGACATCTTCCGCTCTTAGATCCGCAAGGTCGACACCCGCCTGCACATCACCTTGCACAATGAGCAGAATCGATTCTTCACCCAAAGGGACCTTGGGTTCGGTTAAACCCACTACGCGCTGGATGCTGAAGCGTACCGTCGCAAGCTGATTCAATTGCCTGATTTGTGTGACAACGGAGGGTGTTGAAAGCGATTGCGGACGCCAGGGCCAAGACAGGCCCGATCGAAGCATAAGCACGCACACGACCAGGATGGCGAGGACGACTAAGGATATTCCGATTTTGCGCTTATTCATTCCGCGATAGCCGCCCGTAAAACCAGCCTAGCGAATTCGAGTCCCTGAAACGCTCAGAAGCCTTCACAAACTAAATACGGCTGCGATGCAGAGTCGGAATGTTGCATGCTACAGGGATGGAACATTCACCGTTCGAGACCATTGAGAGCGCAGAGGAATTCATGCAGCTCCTTCACGGTGAAATCGAAAAGACGCAAGCTGAAATCGGAACCCTGCTTGCGGCCGACCAGACCGATGACTCCCGGCAGGAAGAAGCGCTTCGGCTGGTTGTGCATAAACTCACCCAGCTTAAGACCCATTCCGAGGCAAGCCAGCGCATACTGCGGGATTTGCGCACCCTGCGCAACCTTCTGCTTCGATAATCGCTCTTGTCGTTCGATCATCTTCTATCATTGAAGTTCCGCCCGACCGATGTCACAGCAGGACCGTTTACCCCCCGCGATCGTAGGAACGATCGCTCAACAACTGACCCTTCCCGCGCAAAGCGTCGCCGCCACGCTCGCGCTGCTTGCCGAAGGCGGCACCGTTCCCTTCATTGCGAGATACCGGAAGGAAGTAACGGGCAACCTCGACGAGGTCGCAATCGGCGCAATCGAGGAGCGAGCAGGGTACTTCAAAGAACTGGAAGAACGCCGCGCCACTGTTCTGAACAGCATTCGCGAACAGGGCAAGTTGACCGCTGAGTTGCAGGCGCAAATCGAAAGCGCGCTCGAGAAGAGCGTACTTGAGGATCTTTACCTCCCGTTCCGTCCCAAACGGCGCACAAAGGCGTCCATTGCTCGCGAGAAAGGGCTTGAGCCGCTTGCCGACTATCTCTGGGCTCAGGAGGTCCGCGACGTTTCTCTTCTCGCCTACGCCGGACAGTTCGTCAACTCCGAGGGCGGCGCCGTCTCCGTTGAGGAAGCGCTCGAAGGGGCCCGGCACATCATCGCTGAAAAGATCAGCGAAACCGCAGAGTTCCGCGGTTATCTTCGCCAACTGATGTTGTCGGAGGGTGTCGTGGTCAGCCATGCCGTAGAGGGCGCCGAAGACCCGGATGGCAAGTTCAAGATGTACTTCGACTACCGCGAGCCCGCCGCCAAGATTCCTTCGCATCGCATGCTCGCCATCAGGCGCGGCACGAACGAGAACATTCTGTACTTCCAGATCGAACTCGACCCGGCGCGCGCACTCTCTTACCTGAAAAGCAAAATTCTACGCTCACCCGGAGACTGGACGGCGGAACTCGAAGCGGCAATCGACGACTCCTGGAAACGTCTTCTGAACCTCTCGATACAGACAGAAGTTCGATTGGAATTAAAAGAGCGTGCCGATGCCGAGGCGATCCGCGTGTTTCGAGAGAATCTGCAGAATCTGCTGCTGGCACCGCCTGCGGGCGCCCTGGGCGTGATCGGTGTCGATCCAGGCTTGCGGACGGGCTGCAAAGTTGCAGTCGTGGATGAGACGGGCAGATTTCTTGACCACGGCGTGATGTATCCACTCGAACCTAAGAATGATGTCGAGGGCTCGGCGCGGTTACTGAAAGCACTGGTCGCCAAGTACAATGTCCGGGCCATTGCGATCGGCAACGGAACCGGATCGCGCGAGGCATCGGCTTTCGTCACCAGCTTTTTGCGAGAGGCTGCACTTTCGAACGTCTTCAGCGTGGTTGTGAATGAATCAGGAGCGTCCATTTACTCTGCTTCCGAGATTGCACGCCAGGAGTTTCCCGATTTGGATCTGACTGTGCGCGGCGCAATTTCAATTGCTCGCCGGCTGCAGGATCCGCTGGCTGAGCTGGTCAAGATCGACCCGAAATCGATCGGCGTCGGCCAATACCAGCATGATGTGGACCAGCGCCGGCTCGGGGAAGCACTGGAGAGCACCGTTGAGACCTGCGTCAACCGCGTGGGCGTCGACTTGAACACGGCTTCTTTCGCCCTGCTTCGGCATGTTGCGGGAATCAACGAAAGAACTGCCCAAAAAATCGTTGAATTCCGCAATGACAACGGGCGTTTCCGGTCGCGAGTGCAATTGATGGCGGTCCCGGGCTTCGGGCCGAAGACCTTCGAACAATCCGCTGGCTTCCTCCGCATACGCGATGGTGAAAACCCGCTCGACATCACCGCCGTACACCCGGAGTCGTATCCGATCGTCGAGAAGATCGCCGCCTCTTTGCGCGTGAGTATTGCGGACCTGATAGCCCGGCCCTCTTTAGCGGAAACAGTCAAACTGGAAGGCTTCCAAACGGAGAAGGTGGGTATGTATACGCTCCGCGACATCCAGGACGAACTGCGTAAACCTGGCCGCGATCCGCGTAACCAGTTTGTTGCGCCGCGCTTTCAGGCAGGTATCGACAAGATCTCCGACCTTGCTCCCGAAATGATCCTCGAAGGTGTCGTAACGAACGTCACCAACTTCGGTGCGTTCGTCGATGTCGGAGTTCACCAGGACGGCCTGGTCCACGTCAGCGAGCTTTCGACGAAGTTCATCAAAGATCCGAATGAAGCGGTGAAGGTAGGCGAAATCGTACGCGTGAAGGTGCTGTCTGCCGATCCGAAGACCAAACGCATCTCACTCTCGATCAAAGCGCTCCAGGCATCCTCGCTGCCGAAGATCAAAGGCGTTCCGGCGCAACCACCAGTCCGCCAGAAACCTTCGCTCGAGACGAGCCTCTCGAAGTTAAACGATCGCTTTCGCACCCGCTGAGACGCGAGCTTCTAGGTCGTCGCTAGTGCTTCATGGCGGCTTCAACCTCATCCGCGGTATGGGGTAGCGCACCGGTTAGGTTGATCAGCTTGCCTTTGGGGTCGACGTAGAACGTGTCCTCGATCCGGATGCCGATCTTCTCTTCCGGAATGTAGATCCCGGGTTCAATCGTGAACACTGAACCCGGTCCGAACGGCTTGTTGATGTCATACGGATCATGCACGTCGATGCCGACAGAATGCCCAAGGCCGTGAAGCCAATATTTCCCGAGCGGCGCTCCCTGCAGATCCTTTCCGTGCGTGTTCACGTAGTCGTAAGCAACCTTGTTCAGAGAGTTCAGATCGTTTTTCTTCGTGTCGCTTCCCATGTACGACTTGCCCGAAACGAATGCGGCGATCGCGGCCCGCTGCGCCCCGAGCACGACATTGTAAATCTCGCGTTGCCGCGGCGTAAAGTGCCCATTCACAGGAAGCGTACGCGTGATATCGCTCCCATACATTGAGAATTCGCCGGCAGCGTCGATCACTACCAACCCTCCGGCCTCCATCGTGTTCTCGTCCGCCATGTAGTGCAGGACGGCGGCATTCGCTCCCGATCCCACGATGGAGGGATAACTTGGCCGCTCACATCCGTACTGCTTCAGCTTGTAATCGATCAGGCCGCTGATCGAGCGCTCCGAAACACCCGGTTCCACGGCCTTGAGAACCGCTTGGTGAGCGGCAACGGACGCTTCTGCTGCTTTCCGCAACAGGGCGATTTCTCCCCGTGACTTAGTAACTCGAAGCTCCGCCGTCATCGCCCGCAGATCGCGTGGTGCCGGTAGCGGCGATTGAATGGTACTCCCCACAAGATCCAACGAGCTTTTTGCTTTTGCATCGTCCGGAATCACTGCAATCCTGGGAGGCCGTCGCGCGGTGGGGCTGTTTCCGTCGGGCAACACCAGGCGCACCAGTTCCGCCTGCAAATCTGTCATCGGCCGCACTTCGTCTACACCGGCAAGCTTGGCCACGTCAGGTGTTGTGGCATAGATACCGACGCCCTTGTACGCTTCGAGCCGCGGATTGCGAGCACGCAGGAACAGGATTTCACGATAAGGCTGCGGCGGAGCGGCCTGGCTCTCTGCGTTCCCGTCACTGGTTTTCGCTTCTCCGTTTCAGATTCCACCAGCAACGCAGCCCCCGGCTCGTTCCATCCCGTCAAGTAGTAGAAGTCTTCATCCTGCCGCCACGACAAATAATTCATCGTGGGCTCATCTGCCGAAAAGATCAGGGCTGCCCCGCCCTTCAGCTTGGAGGCAAGCGCCACCCGGCGCGCGTGGTACTCGGAAGCCGGTTGCTTTTCTAAGCCTGCGGCACGGAAGGCAAGCGTAAGAACAGCCAGAGTCAGCAGCGAACGTGATCGAAGGGTATGGATTCTCATTGGGACCAAGCCACGGATGCGAATCAGGGAGCAAGCGCCGGCACTTCATCTGTCAAGCCGAGGTACTCCCAGCGCTGCAAGGACAAAGGTACATTGCCGTTCTTCCACAGATAATCATGAAATGCCTGCAGACGAAATGCATTGCCCTGTTTTGTCCGCGCATCCGCCAAGAAACGCATGATCTGAATCTTACCGATCTGGTAAGTGATTGCCTGGCCCGGAGTGGACGCGAACAGGCGAGCTTCCTCGTGAGCAGTCTCTGCGTCCATCGGAACAGATTTGGTCAGATAGTCTGCGCCCTGTTCGATGCTGAACTCTCCCAGCGCAAGTTTCACGTCCACTTCTACGCGCAGAGCTCGAAGCCGCATAAAGTTGTAGATGATTTCCCGGCTTTTCGGACTGTCATCGAAGAGCCCGGCCTGAAGCATCATCTCTTCGGCATAAAAACCAATGCCTTCATTGGCGCCTGAATCGTAGTACGCGCGGCGCACGGGATCAGGATGTCTCCAGGCAAGGCTCATCTGGAAGTAATGACCGGGAACGCCTTCGTGAATGATCAGCGGACGCGGATCTTTGGCCGTGGCCAATGCGAAATACCCGAGTTTCGGCGACGGCTCGGGAGTCCAGCGCAGGCCTTCCTCTTTCAGTCGCGTGAGCGATGTGAAATCGTCCAATTCCCCAAAGCCTTCCAGATAAGACAGGTATTTCGGAATTGGCTTCACGACATAATGCGGGATATCGGCAGGGACCGTAAGAATTCCCTTCTCATTCAAGAAGCGTCGTATGGATTCCTCGGCCGCCTGCGTCTTCTTGCGCTGATCCTCGAAGTTCTTTGCGAGTGGAAGCTCCGGCTTACCCAGATCCCGTTGGTGTTCATACTGCTCGAACGCCACAGCTCGCGACCATTCCTGGCGGCTCATCGAAAGCAACTGTTCCGGCGTGTAAGGATTCAGGGCAACCTTGCGCAGGAAGAAGAGGTAATTCTCACGTCCGACAGCGCTTTTCGCCGGATAAGACGAAAGATTCTTTCCCAGCCAATCGCGATAAGTTTCCGCGGCAGCCGCAGCTTCCGCTGCCGCCTTCGTCAACTCTGATTTCAGCGCTGCAGCCGATTTGTTACCGCTCGGCGTCAGCATTGGCCCAACTTCTTGGGCAACGCCCGTCAGCTTCGGTCTGATATCGCGAAGTTCTCCAAGCGCCAATTCAGCAAACGGTTTGGCGGGGTGCAGGTTCGCCATGCCTTCCCGGAACAAGGCTGGGATATTCTCCATCCGCTCCACAATCTGTTGGCTCCGCTGTGCGGTGAAAGGCGGCGGCGCAAGCAAAGCCTCAAGCACTCCGGTGATCGCCTGGTCTACGTAAAATGTGGGGTCCCTCTCCCAGCGCTTGTTGATCTCCAGCTCCCAATGCACCCGTGCCAGCGCTGAACCAAGCAAGCGGTAGTCGACCTGTTCGGAAACAGGCAACTTCTGATGCGGCAGATTCTTCCAGCGCTGGTCTAACGCCGTCAACTCCTGCCGCTGCTTCGCAATGGCGGAAGCGGACCAGTCGCGCTGGCCGGACGGATGTTCTACACGCGGGATATCGTCCTGCGAAAAGGGCTGGTAGCGCGAGCGCCACTTCCAGAAGTCATTCGAGAACGACACGATCGAGTCTCCCGGGCTGGAGAACAGGAGCGTCGTCCCTTGCCATAGGACAGCAACGGCAACGACAAGAGGCAGAGCGGCAGCACGAACGCGATGGAGAAAACCCGGAAATGGCTTGTGCACGATTTCTCCCACCCTAACATCGCCTCTTAATTCGAAGATTCACTCTTATGACGGCCGGAGCGATCAATAGATGGACGGTGAACACTTCCCCGGACCTGTCCACAGGCCGCCGGGCAAGTTCCGTTGAGCATAGCGGGCCGATGGTTTGACCCGCATCTCGTGAAGGCGGTCAAACGCTCCACGCTCGCGGGCCTTCCTATGGGAGCGTTCCGAGGCAGGAGACAGCGTTTCGTTGCCGTCCAAATGGACCGGGAAGAAACAACGAGGGTCAGCCGGAAGATTTCGAATTGAACTCTCAATCTTTCAATCGAGCCGCAGCCATTAATCGTACTTAACGCAATAAGCTCAAAGCGTTGCGTTACATTTTCCCCGCCCGTAAGTCTTACGGGTATCAATGAAATTGCGTTCGGGGTTCGAATTTTAGTTTCGGGTCAGTAAAACGCAATTGCTCTGCGCGACAGAGCGGAGGAAAGAATGCGAAAAATTTTATTTTCATCTATATTGGCTGTCTCTCTATCTGCAATTCCCGCCCTGGCCCAAGGTGGCGGCACAATCCGTGACGCACAACAAGCTCTGAAGGACAAGGGCTTTGATCCTGGTCCCGTAGATGGGATCAACGGACCGGCAACGAGAGCGGCCGTGAAGAAGTATCAGGCCCAGCAAAACATTACGGCGGATGGCAGGCTGGGACGGAAGACTCTTGATGCACTTGGGGTGAAGCAGCAGGAGAGCCACGAACAGATTGCTACTTCCGGGGAAAACATCAAGAATTCGTATTCCAAGGGAGGCAAGAAGGTTGCCGATGGAACGAAGGACGCTGGAACCGATATCAAGCACGGCGAAGTAGGCGAGGGTGCCGTGGATTTCGGTAAGGGTGTCGGCAAGGGCGTCGCGAAGATGGGTGAAGGGACTGGCCATGCCGCCAAGAACGTAGCCAAAGGCGTGAAGAATGCCGTTGTTCCCAACGACAAAAAGGTCACTCCCGATAAGTAGTTCGTTCTCGAAATTCTAAAAAGAAAGGACGCTGGTTTACACAGCGTCCTTTTCACTTCAGTGTATTTGGCCGGCAATCATCCGCTGAGCGCGGCGGTGCCCGACCGGCAACAGTGCCGGTTCATGCGGCTGCGCAGTTCCGAGCGTGCCCGCAGCAATCGGCTCTTAGCGGCCGCGACAGAGATTCCGAGCATCTCTGCCACCTGGGGCATCGGTATCTGTTGCACGTCACGAAGTAAAAACACGTTCCGGAGAAGAGGCGGAGTTCTACGAATTTCGTGGAAAAGCACGTCGTGTACCTCCGATTCCCCAACATCCTCCTCGGGAGTATGCCGACTATCCCGTAATTCGACGTTGACGAAATCTTCCGCCGTGCTCGAATCACCGATATACAAGTAGTGAACCTTGCGGCTGCGCCTTAGCTTCATCAGGCACTGGTTCACAACGATGCGCGTGAGCCAGGTCGAGAACTTTGATTCACGGTTAAATTGCCCCATGTGTTTGTAAGCTTTCCAGAAAGCATTTTGCACTTCGTCCTCGGCATCTTGCCGGTTCCGGACGATGGAGTAAGCTACTTTCATCGCTGTAGGATGATGGCGCTTCATCAACTCGTCGAATGCGGCTTCGTCGCCGCTCGTGCAGTGTTCGACGAGGGTATCATCGCTAAGTTGTAACTTTAAACGGTTTTGCATCTGCGCCCGGTCGTGAGAATCCATCGGAATGAGCCCCTATGGACAACTCTAAGGCGGTAGCAGCAGATTCTGTAGCTGACAATGAAATCTGTTTAAGCCACGTTAAAAACGATCCCGTAGGATTAAGTCAGGTTGAAGTGAGTTTGAGAGGAGCTGAAAACGGCGACGAGATGATCCGCCGGATCGTCGGCAACTACGACATCGGTGCTAAGCTTCGCCATTTGCGGCTGCGGAAAGAAGATCGCGCTCGTGGACCTTGGCAAGCACACCGGGCTATCTGCGTCCATGCTATCGCAATTGGAGAACGGGAAGCTGATTCCTACACTCCCGACTCTGGCGCGTATTGCTACCGTTTTCGACGTAGGCCTCGAGTTCTTCTTCGGCGAAAAGCGACAGAAGAAGAATTTCTCAGTCATTCGCGGTCCGGAACGGCTCCGCTTCCCGGAGGCGCCCGAAAATCCGCAGCCCGCCTACTACTTCGAAGTGCTGGCTTATGGTGCGACGGACAAGACGGTATCCGCCTATCTGGCCGAGTTTCCTGCTTCTCCAGCGGTTGATCCTCGTGACCATCAGCATGAGGGGTCGGAATTCGTGCACGTGCTCAGCGGCACCCTCGCGATAAACTATCAATCAAACGAGCACATCCTTGAAGCCGGAGATAGTGTCTACTTCGACTCTTCAGAGCCCCATTCCTACCTCGGGAAATCGCAACAGGCTGCTCGCGCGATTGTGGTCACGACTCCAGCGCGCACATAGGGCGGCGCTCCCCGTTGCATCTGCACTGATCTTGCGCGGCGCTACCTTCGAGCGCAGCCCGCAGCAATTGGACCGAACTCAACGTCGGGCCTTTCTACGTCGATACCCAGGACGATCTTGGCCGGGCGAGAGACATTCTGACCCAACTGGAACAGACGCGCTGGGTACTGGGCGGCTTGTTGGAGCAAAAGGACCTGGGAGCCGCCTGGCCGTTCCGGGTGATCATCACTGATCTTTTCGGGAAAGGCGCCAATTGTACGGTGGTCTCCCGCCCGGGACCCGAGACACCGGCCTGGCGCTCTTACCGGCCGTTTGGGTTCGTATCGCAAACCGAGGAGCCGATTTTTCAATGGGAAAACGCAGTCGTTCTCCACTCTCAGTACACCCTGATCTGTCCCACCGCGGCAAAGGTACCGCTCGGGCAAGTCGCCGGACTGATGCTCGACGCAAACACAGTGCGACTGCCTCCCGAGGTTGAGTCCGGTTTAGACCAGTTGTTCGACACGCTGGAGGCAAATGGCAGCCGCGTTACCTGGGGCGGAACACCGGCCCATCTCGACCTGGCGACAGCCCGTATGGAGCTGTTTGCGACGAAATTTGAATACTCGGCGAGCTTCCACATCTTCATAGCCGCACTCAAGGGCGGTAGTTCGTTGCGTTCCGCCGAAAGCAACGCATTCGGGCGTCCTACGGACGAACTCGAGAAAGAAGCAGAAGCCATAGTGAGCTCGAACAAGTGGCCGTCGGGTTCCGTTTCGGGACGACCGCTGAACCCGAAACGCGACTTTGGAGAGCACTCGGTTGCGGATACGGAAATCCAGATCTATCTGGCCGATGCCAGGCTGCCGGGCGATGCCAAGGGAGCGCGCGCTGCGTATCAGGCGGCCATCGATGCGGGCGGTACGACCGTTCCTCTCGGATTTGAGGGATTGGCCCAGCTTGCCGTGCTCGAAAACAGTGACGCAACGAAATACCTGGATTCCGCGGCGGAGGCCGGAAGCCGGAGCGCCCCGGTGTACTTCGCCTCTGCTGAAGACCTGCCGACCGAACGAATGATTGCGCTTTTGAAAAAGGCGGCCACTCTAAATCCGCGTTGGGCCGAGCCGGTATTCCGGCAGGCGCAGGAAACGGAAGACAAGGGCGAACGCGAAGCTCTCATCAAGAGGGCGACCGAAATCAATCCACGCGAAACCAAGTACTGGATTGCACTGGCAAAGGCGCAGATAGCAAACGGCCATGCTTCGGTCGCGCAAGGAAGTTGGCTGCGGGCTGAAGAATCTGCCGCAACGGAGAAAGGACGCGATGAGATTCACCAGATGCGACTGGACAACGAGACGGCCCGCCTGGATGCTGCCGAGAAAGCGCGGTTACAGGAACGGAATGCAGCCCACCTTGCGGACCAAAGGGCGCAACAATCCCAGGCTGACCGGGTCAAGGCGGCGGAATCTAAAGCTAATGCTTCTCTCGATGCCGAAGCCGGCGGCAAAGCTCCCACCGAGGTCGTTCCCTGGAATCAGGTCGTGCCAAAAAAGGAGCTCCGCGGCCAATTAACCCGGGTTGATTGCGTGGGCAAAAATGCTCGCCTCCGGGTGAAGGATACGCACAATCATGAGTTGACGCTCTTTGTTGCGAATTCCGCCGACGCCGGGCTAAGCTGTGGCGATCAGAAGCCGGCCATCCCGGTGATAGTCACTTACTCTGCCCAGCCCGACGAATCTCTGCACATCGACGGTACCGTGCTGACGCTTCAGACGAGGCCCTCTCGTTGATCAGAGAGGCAATGAAATCGGATCTCGAGCAATTAGCGGAAATTGAGAACGAAGCCTTCTCTCATTCGCCCTGGCTACCCTCAGATTTCATCCGATACCAGTGCCTTGTAGCGGAAGAAGAGGGACGAATCCAGGGTTTTCTCGTCTCACGGCAGATTGCACCCGTAGCTCCGGGGCACCCTGCCGAGCGCGAAATCATAAACCTAGCTGTTCGAAGCGGCTTTCGCCGGCGTGGCGTCGGAGCTTCCCTGCTTCGACAAGAAATGCAAAAGCCCGGAATCTTCTTTTTGGAAGTCCGGGCTTCGAATGTGGCGGCGAAAGCGCTTTACAAGAAATCAGGCTTTCGCGAACTCGGGTATCGTTTCGACTACTACGAAAACCCGAGGGAAACAGCGATTGTCATGACCACCCGACCGCTTTAGGGCTTATCGGTTGAGGTGGTCGTGCTGCTGGGATCGCTCGTATCCGATGGCCGTCTCTTCAGCTTCGGCCGATCGTCATCGTCACCCTTAGACTTCTTGGTCGGATCGGTCTCGTCCTCAATAGGAGCGTTTGAGTTCGGATTGCGGCGCAGGGTGGGCTTGTTCGGGTCTCCGGTGTCTTTATCCGGACGGCGCTGATTCTCAAGCATGGCCAGACGCGCTTTCACGTCGTTGAATTCTGACGTGGTGACCACATACTCCGGCCGCGGCTTCAGCTCAGTGACTTCTTTCTGCGTCTTGACAATGCGGTCCTCCGTCGGCGGATGAGTGGAGAACATCTTCGACACCGTGCCGGGTTTGCGCTTCTCTAGCGTTTCGATCTTCTCGAAGAAATCGACGAACCCGTTGGGATCGTAGCCGGTTTTGTACATGTACTGGAGCCCAAGGAAATCGGCTTCCGCTTCCTGGCTGCGGCTGAACTTCAAAAATGTGAGCGGCACCAGAAGTCCCGAAGCCTGGTAGATGCCGTATGCGGCGGCGCCACCCATGAAAATCAGTGGAATGGTGGCGAGCTGAGCGATTTCACCACGAGTTGCCTGGCGCGTCGCATGACGAGCCGCAACGTGAGCAATCTCGTGAGCCATGACGCCAGCCAGTTCCGCTTCCGTGTCGGCCTTCAGGATCAACCCGGATTGAACAAAGAAAAATCCACCCGGTAATGCAAATGCGTTCACCACGGGATCCTCAATCACCTTGATGGTGAAGGGAACCTTTGCGTCCGAGTTCCGGACGATGTTCTGGCCGACCCGATTTACGTATTCGGAAACGACCGGATCGTTGATCACCTTCGACTGCTGCTGAACCTGCTGGGCAAGCTGTTTACCGAGGGCGATTTCCTTCTCAAGGGAGTAAAAGTTCACCTTCCCGCTGACATTCCGGTCCCCGATATCATCGGGATCGTTTTTGCTGCCCTTTTTCTTCGAATCGCTGTCTTTGCTTGTGTCTTTAGTGGTGTCGGAAGTGTCCTTGTCGCTCGGTGCGGCGAAGGCGCCGGCGGGAGCCAATAAGAGAGCCGAAAGCACAATGCTCACGGAAGATCGAACGAAAGAAAAGCGACGCATTATGACTCCTCTGCCGCGGCACGTCTCAGATGATGCCTGGGCAGTTGCAAACAGAATTCGCCTGCACCCAGTATAGAACCAAAACGACGACTCATGGCTGTTCCTAAACGCACCGGGTCCTGTCATCACTAACGTATGCTCGGAGTTATGGGTTTCGAAGAAAGTTCGAAAGCTTGCCTGGACGCCCCATCACCCGTACTTCAACGATTTAGAGAAGAGTTTCCGGTTACGGAGCAGCTCATTTACCTGAATCACGCCGCAGTGGCACCGCTAAGCCGGAGAGCCGCTAACGCCATGAAGGAACTGACGGAACAGGCGTGCCACGTCGGCTCCCTCCATTACACCGAGTGGATGAAGTGTTACAGCGATCTGCGGACAGCCGCAGCCCGCCTGATCAACGCCGGGAAAGACGAAATCGCGATTGTAAAGAACACCTCGGAGGGGATCTCGTTCATCGCCGAGGGCTTTCCCTGGGAACCAGGAGACCAGGTGGTGGCATTTCGTGAAGAATTCCCTGCGAATTACTACCCCTGGCTGCGTCTCGAAGCACGCGGAGTGAAGTTGAAGTGGCTTTCCATCTACGATCCCATTGAGACGGTCGCCGCTGCCCTGCCCGGGGCGCGTCTTCTGGCCATCAGCTTCGTCAATTACCTGAGCGGATACCGGGTCGACCTGCCGACCATCGGGAAGCTTTGCCGGGACAACGGCTGTTTTTTCTTCGTCGATGCCATCCAGGGGATGGGCGTTTTTCCCCTCGATGTTCAGCAATGCGAGATCGATGCCTTAGCCGCCGACGGACATAAGTGGATGCTGGGCCCCGAAGGCAACGGGATCCTGTATGTGCGAAAGAAATGGCAGGACACGATACGGCCGCCAGAGTTCGGCTGGACGAATCCGGCGAACTATTTCGACTACGGTAAGCGCGACATGACGCTGCGGCCCGGATGCGGGGCGATATGAATGCGGAACCTTGAACACGGTCGGATGCTATGGCTTGCGCGCGGCACTCGAGCTTATTCTGGAGGCCGGAGTTCCCGAGATTGCAGCCGCTGTGGATGCTCTTGCCCAGCAGATTGAAGAGGGAGTTCGCGATCGGGGATACGAACGTCCTGGTTCGCCGCACTCGCGCCACCGGCTCGGGAATCGTAAGTTTCCGGCACCCTTCGATGGACAGCGGCGCGATCGTAAGCGCTCTAAAGGCGCAGAAGATATTGGCGACGCCGCGGCAGGAGTGGGTTCGAGTCTCGCCACACTTCTACATCACTGCGGAAGAAATCGATAGCGTGATAGCCTGTCTTCCGCCTGCCAATTAGATGAAAGCCTTCTACATTACCGAACCCGGGAGCTCAGAGCTTCGCGATCTCCCCGAACCGTCTCCGCAACCCGGCGAAGTGTTACTGAAAACGCGAATCATCGGTTTATGCGGGACCGATCTCAGCACCTTTCGAGGCAAGAATCCGCTGGTCAGCTATCCCAGAGATCCCCGGCCACGAGATCGCCGCGACCATCGTTGCGGTAGGCGAGGGAGTGCCGAACGAGTTTCAACCGGGACTCGACGTCACTGCCTATCCGAACACGAGTTGCGGCCGCTGCGCTTCCTGCTTACGTGGCCGGACGAACGCCTGCAAATACAACGAGACCTTCGGCGTACAGCGGGATGGAGCGATGAAGAACTTCTTCACCATTTCCTGGCAGAAGGTCGTCAGGTCGGCTGGACTCTCGCTTCGGGAGTTGAGCGTAGTCGAGCCATTGGCAGTCGGCTTTCACGCCGCCGCTCGAGCGCGCGTAAGTGCTGATGACGTGGTGGCCGTGATCGGCGCGGGAATGGTGGGTTTGGGCGCAATTGCGTCGGCGGCTGCCCGGGGCGCCCGTGCCATCTCAATCGATCTTGACGAACGCAAACTGGCTCTGGCCAGGCAAGCCGGCGCTGAATGCTCGATACAGTCGAACGCTCAGGACGTGCACGCGGAACTACTGCGGTTAACCGACGGTCGCGGGCCGGATGTCGTGATCGAGGCAGTCGGGATTCCGGACACCTACCGGCTGGCGGTGGACGAGGTGGCGCATACGGGGCGCGTCGCCTACATCGGATGGGCCAAAGAACCGATCAGCTTCGACACAAAGCTGTTCGTTCATAAAGAGCTCGACATTCTCGGTTCCCGGAACTATCTGGACGAATTTCCCGGCGTCATCGGCATGCTTCAACAGGGCAAATTTCCGGTAGAAGCGACCATCTCGAAAACCGTGCCTCTCGAGGACGCCGGAAAGGCACTCGCCGCCTGGAACCAATCTCCCGAATCGATTACGAAGATTCTGGTAGAACTGGGCTAAATTCCGGCTACTCCACGCCCCAGTAGTAGCGCACACCCACGAACACACCCGACAGGGTATCCGCCATATACATTGCTGATTTCGGCGACGTCTTGAAGTGGAATGCCTTCTCGCCGCCCATCACTTCGAACTGCTTGACACGAATCGCGACCAAGCGCCTGGGCGTCCCAGATATCTCCACGATAAGGAAGGCCGAACCCGGAGGCCTTTGCTTCCCAGCGGAAATGATTGCCGAGTTTCTGTTCGAGCCCTAATCCGAAGGTGGGCAGGATCAGGTTGCTGGTTCCATGCGCGGTGTTGTCGTTGGTATTCCCGCTCGAATCGGTGGTGACAGCTTTGAACGGAGCGATTGCATTCACGCCGGCGTTGACCAGTTGCACTTCATAAAGAGTTTTCAAGCGAATGGCGCCCGGTCGCTTATGCCACGTGTAGGACAGGTAATCCCAGGAGATCTTCGCTCCCTGAATCAGATAGTTCGCGTTGAGGTAGTCGCCGGCCGAATAAGGTTCCGAATAGATGGTCTGATCGTTCGACAGCGTGGCGTTCGTGAGCCCCTGCACGCGGAAGTAAGAGATCCGAAGGGTATTCGAGTGCCCCGTGGGAATGCCGATTTCACCGCCCAAGCTGGCGTTCGCATCGCCCGTATATTTCAAATCCCCGCTCGCCGTCGCGGCTGCGCCGCCATGAATTCTGGGCTGAGCGCGATTCAGCCAGTAATCCGGCTGAATAGAAAATCCGCCGTCTTCGAGGATCGGCGGCTCGGCCGGGGGTGGCGGCGTACTCACGATCGTGGGCGGAGGGTTAAAAGGAGGCGCCGGGGCACCCTGATCGGGAGGCTTGGACGATTTCTGTCCAAACGAAGGGAAGGCTGCAAGGAGACACAGGCAGGGAACGACGAGAAGAACTCTCTGAAACATTTAGAAGGTGAATGACGGGGCGGCATCGCCCCGGGTTTGTAAAGAAATACTAACACAGGCTTTCGCTTCCGAAGTACCAGCGGCATATGATGCGACGATGTTAGTTCCGTCGATTACTGTCCGGTGCTTTTTGCCCGGCAGCGCCACGTCGCGTACACTCTGTATCTTTCATTGAGGAGTCTCTCTTGCACCAGAAGCCTGGCCGCGCTGCACTGCTGCCCTGTCTGTTCGCTCTCGCTTTCACTTCTATCGCTTCCGCGCAACAGATGGACGATGAGTTCGCGAAGTCGGTGAAGGAATGGACCACCCGGCCTGAGTTCATCAGCCCACTGGTCGATCATCTGCCGAAGTCGACGGATGTTCCTTCGCCTAAAGATGTTCTCGGGCATTATGTCGGCGCGCCGAAAAAGCTGACTTACTACGCGGACCTGACGCGGTACTATCGTGCGCTCGCCGCTAAGTCGCCGCGCGTGAAGGTGCTCGACATCGGCAAGACGGACGAGGGCCGGGAGTGCATCGTTGTTTTCATTGGTTCGGAAGACACAATTCGGAATCTCGAGACCTATCGCGGGTATCTGGCTCAACTTGCCGATCCGCGCAAGATCAACGATACGCAAGCCGGCGAGATTATCGCGAAGGCAAAGCCGATTTACCACCTGATGGGCGGCTTGCATAGCGGCGAGACCGGGCCTCCGGAGATGCTGATGGAGCTGGCTTACCGGCTGGTGACGGAGGACAGTCCGCTCGTCAAGGGCATTCGCGACCATCTGATTGTGTCGATCACTCCAGCGGCCGATCCGGACGGACGGGACCGCTACGCCGACTGGTATTACCGATACAAGATCAACGAGACGGGCGAGCAGGACAACATGGGCGGCCCGCCGTATTGGGGCAAATACATCTTCCACGACGACAACCGCGACATCAATTACTCGCAGCTTCCCATGCAGCGGCTGCTCTCGTGGTATCTCGAATGGCATCCGCCGATCATGCATGAACTGCACGAATCGGTGCCGTTCATGTACACGTTCAGCGGCCAGGCCCCGCAAAACCCGACGCTCGACCCTATTCTGTACGGCGAACTGCCATGGTTCTCGAATTTTGAGATGGCGCAGATGATCAAGTACGGCATGCCCGGCGTCTGGACGCATGCTTACGTCGACATGTGGTCTCCCGGGTATCTCGGCTTCATGTCGTCGAACCACAACGGCATGCTGCGCATGTACGAGACGTTCGGCAACGGTGGCGCCAACACAATGCATCGGCGAGTGAACGCAGGTCCGGGCGGCGGCGGCAATCCGGGCGGATCGGAGCGCGGCGGTCAGCCTACCGATCGCGAATGGTACCGGCCTCTGCCTCCTTACAAGGAAGTGGACTGGTCGATGCGCAACAACACGAACTACATGGAGACCGGCGTTCTGACCGGACTGCAGTTAGCTTCCGCTTTTCCCCAGATCGTGCTCGATAACTTTTATCACAAGAGCCGGAACTCGATCGAAGCCGGGAAGAAGGAAGCTCCGTTTGGCTACGTCATTCCGGCCGGCCAGGCTGATCCTGACGCGAGTTGCATTCGTGGTCAAGATCCTGCGCATGCAAGGCATCGAGATCGGGAAGACTTCAGCCGAGCTGAAGCTGAACGAAGGCACGTTTCCGGCGGGTTCGCTCGTGGTCAAACGAGATCAGCCTTACGGCCGTCTGGCGAAGATCCTGCTCGAGAAGCAGATGTATCCGGATACCAGTCTTCGCACTTATGACGATGCGGCCTGGACGATGGGTCTGATGACGCATACCAAGATCGTCGAGAGCGCGGATCGCTCGATTCTGAGCGCGCCGGTGCAACCGGTCGATTCGTATCACGGCAGAAGCGAGTCTGCCGGGCACATTCGCGTGCCGGTTGTACGCAGTGGCAGATAACGGGTCGGCCAACATGGTGACGCTGCGCTATCAGTTGAAGGAGCGTTCCGGTCCGGATTGCGGAGGAGTCGTTCAAATCCGGTGAGCAGACGATACCCGCAGGATCTTTCATCATGCCGGGCAGATCGTTCGATCGAGCTGAAGTCTGCCGCTGGTTCGCTCGGTCTGAGTGTCGTCGCTCTGCAAGCTGAACCTGCGGTCCCGATGCACAATGCAGATCTGCCGCGCCTGGCGATGTACAGCACTTGGGGAAGCACGCAGGATGTGGGCTGGGTGCGCTATGCGTTCGATCACTACGACGTCGCTTACGACCTGATCTACAAAGAGCGCTTGAAGCAGGGCGATCTGCGTGCGGCTTACGACGTGATCGTGATTCCCAGCCAGGCACGCACGGCAAAGGGCTTGGTGTATGACATTGAGCCGAAGAAGCAGCCACTTGCCTATACCAAGACCGACCAATTCAAGTTTCTCGGCGATTATGGCTCCTCTCCTGACATCACGGGCGGCATGGGGCTCGAAGGCGTCGTTGCTTTACAGAAGTTTGTGGAAGCGGGCGGAACGCTGATCACGTTTGGTGTCTCGAGCGGCTTCCCGCCGGAGTTCGGATTAACGCGCCGCGTTGAAGCAGCGCGAACCAGCCCTCAGTTTTACGCTCCCGGGCCGATTGTAAAAGCTGAAGTAGTTCGACCGACGCATCCCATCTTCTACGGCTACACCGAGAAGACGCTGCCTGTCCGTTGGGCAAGCGGTCCTCTGTTGACGGTTCAGCAGAGCGATCGCGACGAAGTGCTGATGCGTTTCCCGGGAGGCGATGATTCCGTTCTCAGCGGGTTTATGAAAGGCGCAAACGAGATCCGCGGCAGGCCGGCGATTGTGGATGTCCCGGTTAACTCCGGCCGCGTGGTGTTGTTCGCAACCAACCCCTGCTACCGCTGGCAGAACCTTGGCGAGTTCAGGATGTTGTTCAACGCCATCCTGAACTACAACGATATGGAGCGGAAGTCCACGACTTCCGCCTCTATTCACTGAGCGGTGGCTCGTCTTGGCCGCCGGCTCAGCTTTGCCGGCGTCCAGATCGTTCCAGTTAAGGATGGCGTTGAAGCCGAGGAAGTAAGTGCCCTGCGTTTGCCAGCGCCAGAACGGTCGCAGCGCAAACATCACGATGTGACCTTTGCCGAGCGGCGCATCGACCGCCAGCGCTTTGCGTGATAGCGTCTGCCCGCCCGCGAGCATGCCGGACAGCAGCATCTCGTTCGGATTTGCCGGGAACTGCATGACGACGCGCGGCCTCGCGCCTTCCACCTCTCCCCCGAACGCTCTCATCATTTGACGCATGCTCTCAGCCTCATCGACGGGACTCGCTTCCTTCGACGGAGGAAGTATCGTTGAGCCATCGTAAGGCGAGATCGGGACGGGCGTGGCATTCGGCGTCACGTTCTGCCCAAAACCTGCAGCCTGTCCGCCGCGAAGACCACCCGCCCCCGCCGCCACCACCGAGGCCAGGCCGGACCTGCCGCGCCGACAGTCAGCACCGGATCCTGGCTGAAGTAGATCGGCAGATCTTTACCGTCGTAGCCATACATGATCGGACTTTGGTGATCTGAAATCATGCCGCGCAAGAATGGTTCCACGAGCGGCCAACTGTTCCGGGTGGTCGACCGTAACTCCTGACGCAAGCCCATAATCCGCCATAAGACGCCGCGGTGGAGCCTTCCGTAATCAGCGTTCCGCCCTCATTGACAAATTTCGCCAGTTCTCCGCATGCCTTCAATGCCCATGCCGCCGCGAATGTCATCGCTTTGATCGACGAAGCCGAGGTTAGGGGTTAGCTCGGACTTCTTATACGGAATGGGATCAGGGCCGGTCTTCGGAATGCCGTTTACTTGAGACTGGGACGTGCCGCCGACGTGAGGAAAGAGAATGACGTCATACTTCGAGCGGAGATTGCCTTCCCGCAATTTCTGGTCGGCGAAGTAGGTATACGGAACGCCGTAGTGATCGAGCGCGGCTGCGCGTACCCAGCCTTCATCTTGCGTGCGCGACCAGGAGTGCACATAGCCAATGCGCGGGATATCGAGGTCGTGAGATTTCACGGCGGGAGCGGAACGCTGTGGCATAGGCTATAAGACCCAACTCCTTGAGACGAAGGTTCGAGCTTGCCCCGGTCTGCGCCCGCAATGATGAAGGAGCCTGCGGCCGAATTTACGGCCGCTGAGTTCGAAATCGCCTCGTCCGCTGCCGACATCTTCACATCTTTGTTCTTGAAACGGAAGGCCATCAAATTGTTCTCGGCGGTATGGTTCAGAACCAGAACATCGCCGCTGCCTTCTATGGAGCCCGCGGGCAATGCGTCTCCCGTCAGTAACGACATGGATGCAGTCAATATTGACTTGTCCGTTACGGTCTCGAGTTTCAGATCGCGCATGTACTGCATGGTCCAGCCCGTGTCATCGTACGGCCGCGGATTCGCGACTGGATAGTTCTGCACCGACAGGTACATGTCGGCAAGCTCGCGATAGGGTTGATCGGCGCGAATAATGTAGTCGCCCGAAGCGACTTTTGTCGGAGCCCGCATCGAGCGAAGCGCTCGCCTTGTGAATCTCCAATCCCTGATGGCGCAAGCGCATTGACCATATCGGCCGCATCCGTACTGCGCCGCTGATCGGCCGGAAGCACCCACGCATAGACCGGACCGTTCTTGCCCTTGTCAACCGAGCGCTTCGTCTTCATCCAGTAGTTCTGGAGATACAGCTTCGTGTTCGTTGGCGACTTTGTTCAACGCGAATCAGAAGGGTGGATTCCTGGATGTTCGTGTTGTTGCTCGGTCCCCAACTGATGGAAGGCAGCGGAGGATTTGGCCGGAACCATTCGCGGCTGGTAGTCGTCGCCGGCAGACGCAGATTCTTGTTGACATCCGGACCGTAGCTCTGCACTTCATAGAAGCGGCCGAACGAATTATGGGTAATCGCGATCCAGAACAGATAATTGGGACCCAGCCATCATAGAAACCGTAGGTCCACACGCCCGGTACTTCGCGTTTGGCCATCTCCATCACTTCGGTTTCGGCCAGCAGCCACCACTCATTCACCTGGATGGGATCGAGCGAATTGTTGTAAGGACCGGTGCCGGTGGAGACATACAGATAAGACTGCGCTTCGTGAAGATCATGCAGAACCGTCGGATGCCACTCGAGCATGTTCCGAGTAATGTTCTGGGTGAGCTTGAGATATTGACCCATGCCGTCGCGATTGTTATCGTGCTGGACGTATTTGCCCCAGTACATAAGAGGCGGCCGCGGCTTACCGGTTTTCTTGCCGTAGTAGTAAGTGTCGACTTCCTTCTCACGCCCATCGACTTCGATCACGGGCGTGATAAAGGTGATCATGTTATTCCGGATGGACTGAATGAACGGGGTCTCTTCGACAATTAGCCGGTAAGCGAGTTCAATCAGCATCTCCGGCCCTCCGGTTTCAGGCGAATGAATGCCGCTATTGAGCCAGTAGATCGGCTTACCAGTGTGAATGATCTTCTCGGCCTGCTCCGCCGTGGTTTTGCGCGGGTCGCCAAGTGCAGCCAGCATGTCCTTGTAGCGATCGAGCTGTTTGATTGTCTTCTCGTCCGCAATGGCCAGGATGACCTGATCGCGGCCCTCTTCGGTCTGCCCGATTTTCCAGAAGCGCGCCCGCGGCGAGACCTTTGCCAAAGCCTCGTAGTAGCGGTAGATATCTTTCGCGTAAGTCAGCTCGCCGGGTGTTCCCGGGATTCTGCCGAAGAACTTCAAAGGGGTGGGAACGGTATCTGAAGCGGGAAGGTGATCCACAAGTTCTGTCGTGACACGCGGATCCTGCAGATATTGTTTGATGAGCTTCCCGTATTCTTCATCGTTTTTCTGGAGGGGAGCCGGTTTCGAAGCAGCGGGCTGGGCGGCGAAACTGGAGGAGATAGAAAATCAGGGCGAAACAGGTGCTGGCGACGGGGGCAGTCCAGAACGAACGGAGAGAGTTTTTCATTGGACGCTAAGCATTCGATTGTGACCTCCGGCATGACCAGTGTCAATCGAAATGCGTGGCGCTTGCTGCGAATGGACGTATGGCTTCGCCGAGCCATCACGAACGGGGGAATACGTAAACAACAACCGTATTTGAATCTCTCGGCAACGGATCACCGTCCGGCCAATCGAGGACGCGCCCGCCGAAGACGTCCAGATGGTTGTTCATGAGGGCGGAGACGAGAGACTTCGCTGCGTTTTTCGTGCGGCTGCTCGAGCTAGGCAAAACCTGGACCATGACGCCGTTTTTGCTTTGGCAGTTTACCGGAGTGGGCTTGCTGATCCGCCAACCGGAAGCTCGAAGAACAGGGGCGTTCAACAGGCCGATGAAGTCGTTAATCTCGTGGTCACCGCTGCTCTCCTCGCAGTAACGCACTTCGACTCTTTCTCCCTGGTATTTCTTGAGCGGAGCAATGATCGCGCGCCGGCGATCGCCCAGCAGGTAGCTTACTCTTGCGCCCTCCCCCGACAGCTTGTTATTGAAGGCCAGAATCACTTGACTGTTCGCTTCACGAAGCCGGGTTTGCGCCCACATGGACGCAAAGTCGACCGTAGCCAATGTGCCAAGCGCTAAAACGACAACGCATCTGCCGACTTTCTGCGGCACGTGTTTGTGATGGAGAGATCGGAAACGCCAGGCGATGCCGGCGGGCAGCAGTGATAAGCCCTTTCGGGAGGTATTCGTAGTACTCGAGGATAAGACCGGCGACAAGCAGACAGATAGCCGCCAATAAACACCATTGGAGACGGTCGACCTTTGTTTCTAACGCATCGACCCGCTGCAAAGCCTCTTGAAAAAACAATCCAGGGCTGTCGGCCACCAGGACAGGATAACGCTTCTGCGATCAGAGTGTCGTGGAACGCAAGAAGGGTAAGAGAGTCGACAAAAAGTGGGGGAGCCGTACGGCTCCCCGATCGTTAAAGGAGCGACGAAGAAGAATTAGCGGTCGCTGGTCCCTGCAGATACGGTTCGCCTCGCAGTGTCCATCCGATTATCTGCGGGTTCCTCTGTCTTTTTTGTGACTGGATGTTCAATGTCGTCGGCCTGAATGCCTGGGCCGCCGGTCACGTTTCCGGTCTGAGCCTCGGCTTCGCCCTCTATCTCGCGGGCGCCGCCAGCCGTCTGGTCAGGACTCATGTTGGCCTCCTGCCCAGTAAGACCGTGTGGGTGTGCAGATAGTTTCGCCGTGGCAGGCGCTCAGACAGTTCTTATTGTGTGGAGATCGGCACCCATGAGAGAAACGGTTTATCGAGGTCAAACCCGTCGTCATCAGCAAATTCGAGGCGGAATTTACGATAAGCGTGATCTGCCGCTACGAAATTAAGAAAAACGTCGGTCAATTCGTCCGTGATTCTGTGCCCAAGTTCCTGAGTAGAGGACCCCATGGAACCTCCTGATACCCACATACTACCGGAAAGCGGCACGATTCTAAATGGAACTAAAGTCCTCATTTTGAGTGAAAAACTACGAGTTTCAGATAGACCGGATAAATAGCTACTTAGGAACTTAAACTAGGAGCTTACGTCTTCTTACCTGCAGAATTCAGGCAAAGGGCGTTCGATCATTTTCTCGCCGAGGATAGGACGACACGAGCCTGGCCACGACGACAGCGACATAGAAGATACCCGTCATGCTTTCCAAGGCCGCAACAATGCGGATATAAGGATTGACGGGCAGGATGTCGCCATATCCTACGCCGCTCAAGGTGATCATGCTGAAGTACAGAAACGTCGCGCCTTGAGTTGAAGGGATGGGCAGATTGAACGGGTTCGGCACAAGCTCGTTGACGATCCAGTAGATCTGAGAGAAGGCCGTTGCAATGAGCAGATAACTAATGAAAGCCTCGGCTAAGACGCTGCCCGTCAGTTCAGAAGTATTGCGAAGCCGATGGGATATTGCCCAGAGCAAAGTGCAGGAAAGCAACAGTCCGAACACATGCGCTAAGTGATTGTAGGGATGCCGGCCCGTTCCGAATTCCTCAAGTAATCGAGCAGCCAGCCATAAAACGGAGAGAGGCATGGCCACAAGAACCACGACCCGTCTGTTGCCTCTTAAGCTCGCACCTACGCCGATTGCGATCAAAACAACCAGGGCGAGAATCGCCCCGCTCCGTGGATGGGAGTCCGAGGCCGGCGACGCGATCGTGACTGCAATGAGTAGCCACAGCAGTATGATCGAAGCGCGCCGCTCTAGGAACTGGCGATGATGCTCGTTGAGCGGGAACACAGGTACCGTATGGGATTGATCTCATGATCATACCCGTCGCAGACGCCTTAAATACGCGAAATCCCGGCACCGCCAGTATTTCTCTGGACGGTACCGGGTTCGATTGTTGAGGTTTGGAAGTTGAAGCCGCCGATGCCTAGGCCTTGACTTGCCGCTTACGGAAGAAGAAACCGGCCGCAAGCAATCCGCCGCCTACCAGACCCATTGCGCCGGGCTCGGGAGCAGGCGATACATTGTTTCCGAAGAAAGCAAATTCGGAAGTAGTGTTGCGGAGTACTTGAGATGAGTAAAACGTCTGACCCTGCGCAAAGATCCCGTTGTTGGCAGCAATGCCGAAGCTGCCCTGAGGACTAAAGTGGAAGTCGCCCGTCTGTCCCACAGCATTCAGCCAGTGAATGTCGTCCGGGTTTGTCAAGCTGTACCAGCCAATAACGTCTGTATCGGAACTGATCTCGAGATCGACGTCAGCGGAGACCCGGCCGTCGCTGGTGAAGTACACGTTGGTGGCACTGGCGCCTGAGTTGCCCGCTTTCGCCAGGTAATTCGCGCCGGCATCAAGAGCAGCGCCACCGTTGCAGGCGCCTCCGCCGTAGATGCAGTAACCGACATTGTATTTGGATCCGTCGCCAGACGCGTTATTCCAGAAAGGATTGCCGCTGGTTCCGAGAACAGGCTGGCTGTACCACGCTCCGTCGGTCGTGTGCAGGGTCAATCCGTTTCCTGCTAATGAGAAAACAACGTCGTTGTAGTCGTGATCACTATGGCTTACGGTGTCTTCGAATCCAACAAAATAGGTGCTGGCAAAGCCAGGTACCGAGAGAAAGAGAGCCGCGCCCATGAGGGCGACTGATTTGAATGTCTTAAGCATGATATTCCTCCGAAGATAAAAGCGCGACTCGCCTATTTCCGCCGCTAATTGTTTGGAAATGATTTGTCGTTTTCTGAAGAATAAAATTTTGCTGGAATATTGCAAATAACCCCTACTCATAGAACTCAGAGCAGATTTCGGGCTGGGACGATCTGAACGGCTGTTCGGAAGGACAGACATGCGCGGAACTCTTAGAACTGCATTCGCAACAAACACGCGAGTTCAGGCGGAGCGACAATCTCGAAGCAGTACAAGATCTCGACATATCAGCCCGTACGGGGTAGGTAATAAAAGGTCTCGCTTGCCGGAATTAATTCCACAACACGCGTTTTAATTCGTCTGGCATTTCGGCTTAATCTTCTATTTTTGGCACTGTGCGTTTCAGTGGATCGTGGTCTGATAAGGAGAATGGACGATTACGGCGTTGTCCGGGCCGCCAGTGAGGCGCGCTCCTATGCTCACGTTCCGTATTCCGGGTTTAAGGTCGGCGCGGCGATCGAAGACGAATACGGAAGAATCTTCACCGGCTGCAATATCGAGAACGCATCCTTCGGGTTAACCATGTGTGCGGAACGAGTAGCGGTGTTCAAGGCAATTTCTGAAGGCGCGGGAAGACTCAAGCGAGTCGCCGTCGTGACAGACGCGAAGTCGCTGACACCCCCTTGCGGAGCTTGCCGACAGATTCTTTGGGAGTTTTGCGGCAACGCTGAGCTGATCCTCTCGAATCTGGCCGGAGCGCGGTTGACCATGCCTCTAGGTGAATTGCTGCCCAGGCCCTTTGATGCCTCTTCGTTCTGAGGAACGTGGACCACGGCTTCTGATCGGGCATACTGAACAGGAAAGGAAGCCTAAAGCACGATGAAGCGTGTACTGACCAGCCGTCGGCAAGCGCTCGCGGCCTTGTACGCGGCCACCGCCGCGGCAAGGGGCTTCGACGGTTCCGAGGCGATGGTAATTCCCGGCAAGCGGTCCATGATTGTTCACAATGACCGACCCGAGGACCTGGAGAGTCCGGTCGCCTATCTGAACGAATGGCTAACGCCCGTTGACGCCTTCTTCGTACGCCAGCATCTGCCAAGGCCGACCGTTGACGAGGCAGGCTTCAAGCTGGCTCTGACGGGGCGAGTGGGAAAGGAGATGAACGTCACGCTTTCTCAACTGCGGCAATTGCCGCAATTTACCGTTCCTGCAGTGCTCGAGTGTACGGGCAATGGCCGCGCGTTCTTTTCTCCCCGCGTTCCGGGTGTTCAATGGGGCCGCGGTGCTATCGGAAATGCAGAATGGACGGGCCCGCGTGTGTCCGATGTGTTGAAGCTGGCGGGTGCAGACCTGAACGCCGCGTATGTCACGTCAAACGGTGCGGACAACGGGCTTGCAAAGACACCCGATTTCATCCGCTCGCTTCCGATGAAAAAGGCGTTAGACCCGGCGACGGTACTCGCTCTTAAAATGAATGGCGAGCCATTGCCCCCGCTCCACGGCTTTCCTCTCCGGTTGATCGTGCCCGGCTGGGATGGAACAAGCTGGGTGAAGTGGGTCAACTATCTGTCGGTCGATCAGACGCCGAACACCGGGTTTTTCATGAACCCCGCCTACCGGTTTCCGAAGCATCCAGGGCCGCCCGGCTCGGCGGTGGACGCGTCCGATCTGGAAGTGATCGAGGCCATGCCGGTGAAGTCGTACATAACGGGGCATTCGGACGGCGACAAGGTGCCACTCAGGGCAGTCGCTCTTCGCGGTGTGGCGTGGGCAGGCGATAAACGTGTCGCAAAAGTCGAAGTGTCGACGGATTCCGGTGTCACGTGGCAGGCCGCCCGGCTCACAGGGAAAGATCTGCCTTTCACATGGCGGCTGTGGGCATCCGAATGGACGCCGCCGCGTCCCGGTTACTATACGGTGCTTTCTCGCGCGACGGATACGGAAGGCCGAACTCAGCCCCTGGTGCCAACCTGGAATCCGTCGGGCTACCTGTTTAACGCTGTCGATCGGATTGGCTTGCTGGTGGAGGCTGGGTCTTGAGAAAGCGCGTTTGTTTCCTCCTATCCGCAATTTGTCTTACCGCAAACCTTTCCACCTTCGGCGCACAAGACAAGTGGAGAAGAGGGGAAGAAAGCCGAGGAGCGTTCCTGCCAGCTTTGCCACAGCCTCCGCCTGATCGAATCGCAACGGCTCTCGACGGCGGCGTGGCAGAAGGAAGTCGACAAGATGATTGGCTGGGGTGCAGTTGTGCCGGACCGCAAAATCTTGATTGACTATTTGACCCAGCACTACAGCAATACCGTTCCGCAGCCAACTCCGGTCGTTTCCGCCAAAAGCAAATAGGCTGCGCAGCCAGCCCGGTATTCACACCTGAAAAAGCGTCTCTAGAAGCCTGTATTCTTCCTAAAGTAGGGAGGTACAGCAGAAACACCTATGCCGAAGAGACTCGCTATCACGATTGCCGGTGCCGTATCGCTGGGCAGCTACGAAGCCGGCGTTCTCTGGGAGGTGCTGGATGCCATCCGGCAACATAACGGCGACCCTCTCACCGACGACAGTCAAAAGATCGTCCTGGATGTGCTGACCGGTGCGTCAGCCGGAGGAATGACCGCGATTATTCTGGCCCAGAAGCTGCTTTACGGGGCAGATGAATTTCGCGGTGCATACGACAACCCGCTCTACAACACGTGGGTGAAACGAATCAGTTTGGCCGGTCTGCAGGATACCGGAGACGACGAGCCGGCGCTGCATTCGCTTTTCTCTTCGAACCTGATCGACGCCATTTCTCGAGAGGCTTTGTGCACCCGATACGGGGGCGCCGCTCCCGCCGCAGCGCACCGGCACGCCGCAGTTCGGGACGAGCTTCGGGTTGGTGTGGCGCTAACGAATCTGAATGGGGTTTCGTATGGCTATACCGTCACCCCAAGCGGCAAGTTCGCCTACACCGATCATGCCGATCAATTGACGCGTCATGTAGTAGGCGCGAGTGCCGATAACCAGGAATTCTGGGAACCTCTCCGGCAGGCAGCAGTGGCATGCGGAGCCTTCCCTATCGCTTTCCGGGCTCGCGATGTGCAACGATCCTGCTGCAACGAGCCATACGATTACCCGGAGCAGAATCGGGAGCCATGGCAGCACGACCCGACAACTTTTACCTATTCAGATGGCGGTATTCTCCAGAATCAGCCGTTAGGAATGGCCAAAAACCTGGTGGATCTCATGGATTGCCACCAGGATCAGGAAGATCGCTTCTACCTGTTCGTCTCACCACACGCTAAAGATCCGGAAAATGCCGATGGATTTCACGAGGCTAACGCGGATTATGTACATCTGATGCGTCGCCTGATTGATTTGGTGTTAGGACAGGCGTCGTTTCAGGATTGGATCACGGCAGGACGGATGAACGAGCGCGTTGCTCTGCTTGATCTGCGGGCCGCCGGGCTGAAGGACGCGATTATTGCTAAGGAAATCGACGTTCCGGCGCTAGCAACGACTGCGCAGTCGTTACTCCGGCTCTTCTTCAAGGACGGCGAACATCAGTCGCCGGGTGCGGCAAAGCCGGAGAAGTTGCCAGACGCCCAGTCGCGTATCGCCCATCAGTATAAGGCCGAGATGTCGGATCTTTCTGGTGTTGCCGGCAATGCGGACCAGGCCTTTCGCGACAGTGTTCTCGCCTTTGAAGCCGCTGCAGGACTGGGTGCCCGGGACTACATGACAATCTACGGCATCACCGCAATGGACAGCGAGTTGGCGGGCGCTGGATTACAAGCTTTCCTCGGGTTCTTCGATCAGCGTTTTCGCGATCACGACTATGATGTGGGGCGCGCGCATGCGCGGAAAATCCTGACCGACGCTGCGCTGAATAAAGCCGGCGCACTGGGGCCGCTCCGTTTCTCCGGCACGCCCATCCATCCCATCGACCCGCGGCTTGACGGCCTGCGGTTGAGCCAGGTCCCGACCGCCGATCTCCAGGCATTCAAAGCAGGGATCCGCAAGCGCTTGAACCAGATGCTGCGTGAAATGTGGGGACCCTATCTCTCGGCTCCTGCTATGCCTGGTGCGGATCTGCTTCTCGACTCGATACTGAACCACCTGATTTCGAAGATGTAGGATCGCGGCAGCTTCTATCCTGAGAGTTGAAGCGGATTCTTTTCATAGGCGCGCATCCGGACGACGAAACGTTCTTTGCTGCAGGAACCTTCGCGAAATACCGCGAACTAGGCGTTGAGATTCACGTACTCTGTGCCACGCGTGGGGATCAGGGAAAGTCCGGCGGCTGCTGCACACCGGAAGAGCTCCCGGCTGTTCGCGAGCGGGAATTGCACAATGCGATGGACGCAATTGGAGGCGCGCACATCCAATTTCTTCCTTACCAGGATAAGAAGCTCTCGGAAGCACCGATAGAGGAGATGCGCGTTCAACTCGTGACCTCGATCCGGCACGTTCGACCGGACATCGTGATTACGTTCGATCCGCACGGCGCAAACCAGCATCCGGATCACATCGCGATCAGCCGCTTCGTCAGCGACGCCGTGACAATTGCTGCGGACCCGAGATGGTTTGCCCATGCGGGCGAGCCTTACGAAGTCAAACGGCTTCTTTGGACGCCGCCGACCATCCTGTTCCGGCTTCCCGGGGACGCTGATCCCCGCGAGCTTCCCGGCTTCGATTTCGTCATTGATGTCGAGCGCTGGAAAGAGCAGAAGGTAAGAGCGTTTGAGGCGCATCGAACGCAGTTTCCCGGTCTGAAGAAGCTGTTCTTCGACGATCCGAATGGGCAGCGGACGTTCGGCATTGAGGCGTTCCGGTTCGCGGCAGGCAAGCGGCCCGCGGTTGTTCCCGCCACCGATCTATTCGCGAAGTAAGTTATGTAGTTTCTATGCGCGGGCAGCGTCCCTCCGCAGTTGCAGAAGCGCGCATCCAGTAAAAGAAGACGCGAGGTGGCGATGGCCGCGAGCGAAAGCGTGAGGCCCCACCAGATCCCATATACGCCTTGGCCAAAACGGAAGCAGAGAAACCAACCAACGGGTAGCCCGAGAAGCCAATACCCGACAAGGTTGATGATCATGGCAGCGTGAGTATTTCCAAGTCCGCGAAGCGCGCCGGTTGTGACCGTCTGGACACTGTCAAACAGTTGAAAGATTGCGGCAAGCGCGAGTAGCTTCGCCGCAACCGCGAGAATTGCCTGGTCGCGAGTGTAGATACGAAGAATGGCGAGAGGATACCGCAGGAACAGCGCGGCCGCCAGCAGCGCCGTAACGGCTCCTACGCCAATGGCAATGAATCCACGTCTCCGGGCAGTAAGCAGTTCGCGCGAGCCGACCGCATGGCCAACCATGACCGCGGCCGCGGAGGAGATTCCAAGTGGGATCATGTAACTGACGGCGGCAACACTAATGGCGATCTGGTGAGCGGCAAGCGCCGCCGGAGCCAGGCGCCCCGCAAAGAACGCTGCGGTCCCGAACGCTGAAATTTCGAGCAGAATCTGGCGTGGCCGCGGGGAAACCGATCCTGAGCAGTAGGGCGATGCGTGACCGCTCAAGGTTGCGGAAGATATCAGATGGTCCCGGATTCAGGTTCCGTTCGAACCACCAGATGAACAACCCGAGACTCGCCGCCATATACAGACGTGCAAGAACGGTGGAGAGGGCAGACCCCGCAACGCCAAGGGCCGGCATGCCCCAGTGCCCTTTGATCAAGAGCCAGTTGAACAGCCAGTTCACGACGTTCGCGGTAATCAAAACAAACGTGACGGGACGAGCGTGCCCGGTCGCCTGAAGGTAACGCCGAAAGGCTCCATAGAGTAAAAGCGGCAGAGTACTGTAGCTAAGGTGCCGAATGAATTGGGCGGCAAGACTGCTGACTGATTCGTCCAGACCGGCGGGCCGAAACGCCAGCGGAAGTACGGCAAAGATAAGCATCAGCGGTGGCGTCAAGAGTAGAGCGATGTAGATGCCCTGGGCTAATGACCGATGAGTATCATCGCGGTCGCCGGCCCCGTGTGCCTGGGCAACCAGAGTGTCCAGGCCCAGCAGCAGGCCCATGCCGAAAACGGCGAAAGAGTAGAACGCGCTGCCGCCAATAGCAATGGCGCCGATAGCGCTTGCACCAAGGTCGGCAACCATGATCGTGTCCACCACGTTCATGGAAATCCATCCCAGCTCTGCCAACGCTACCGGGACGGAAAGAGCAAGGACGTGGCGAACTTCGGCAAAGAAGCCCGGGCGAGCCCCTGCCGGAGGAACGTGAAGTGGTTGAGAGATTCCGAAACCCCAAAAGAGAAACTGCTGAAATCGGGCATGCGCACGCAATTAGCACGCAAGCACGCCACACCTTAGGCGGTTCGCTCGCTACTTCGAAACGCCCTTCGACGCGATCGTTTCGAGTTGGCCGAGATGGTTCAGGTCGTGTCCTCCCATGGTCTCCACTATGTTTCGGAAGGTCATGGCGCCCCGCTCCGGATGTGATGCCGGGATATTGAAATCTTCGGGGGAAAGTGTCTTCAGGAGCGCCTCGTTCCACCTTCGAAGCGTGACGAACGCCGAAAGAGCGGCGGCCCCGTCGAGCGAGCCGTAACGTTTGGCCCAGAGCTCCTGGTCAAACGGCTGAATGACGTGGCTGGGCTCGGCTAATGTCTGGCGTAACCGGAAACCAAACGCAACTTCGCAGTCTGCGAGATGGCAGATGATCTCACGCGCCGACCACTTTCCCGGTGCATACGTCTTCGCCTGTCCGTCGTGACCCAACTGTTCGAACAGCTTACTCACGCGCCCGGGAGTGTTGGCGATTACCTCTAACGGATCTTGATCGCCCAAGTACTTGCTGTAAGGATTTATGTTTGATGCCATGAAACCTCTAGGGAGTTTCCTACCAGGGTGACATGCTCCCTGTCTTTTCCGAAGAGATGAGCGAGTTGTAAGAAACACCGTTGTTTACGGATCGCTATGTTTCCCCCGCACGTTTCAGGAAGAGTCATTTCAAAGTCGACGGCACTCGTCGCCCTGCTTGCCGGGATGGCCGCACTATCACCCTTGCGGGGACAGACGGTATCGAATTTTGTGTCGCTCACGCCCTGTCGAATTATTGATACGCGTAATGGGGGATTCGGCGCAGGTCTGGGTACGCCGTACTTGCCGGGCAAATCGATAAGAACGTTCGCGGTTTTGTCGAGCAATTGCGGCATTCCGTCCGGCGCTCTGGCGTATTCCTTGAACATCACTGTCGTGCCTCGCGGACCGATGCCATATCTGACGATCTGGCCCTGGGGACAGGCACAGCCGGTTGTGTCCACGCTGAACTCTTACAGTGGTGCGGTAGTTGCAAATGCGGCGATTGTGCCCGCCGGAGTGAACGGCGCCGTGTCGGTGTACGCCGACGGCGATACGGACATGATTGTGGATGTAAACGGGTACTTCGTGCAGGAGCAACAGCCTCAGCAGGTTACGACCACGATCATCCAGCAGGTGCCTGCTACCGTGGCGCAAAGCACGACCGGCCTGCAGAGCGTGGCCTTCGGAACGGGTGCGTCAAGCGCAGGAACACAAAACACGGCGGTAGGGTTTAACGGCCTGATCTACAACAGCTCGGGAACGGGCAACACCGCCACGGGCTCAAATGCTCTCTCTGCAAACGTGGATGGAAATGACAATGTGGCGGTCGGCGCTTCGGCCCTGAGCAATAACGCCTCCGGTTCGTCCAACACTGCCGTGGGCATGCAATCGCTGTTAAACAATGGCATCGCAAACAACAATACGGCCCTCGGCTTTCAAGCGCTTTGGAATCATACAACCAACTGCTGCAACACTGCCGTGGGCATGCAAGCCATGGCGAACGACACGGCCGGACAAGGCAACGTGGCGCTTGGAAACAGCGCGCTTTCTACCAACACAACGGGAAACAGCAATATTGCCCTTGGCAACAGCGCGGGAAGCCAGATCAACGGTTCAAACAACATCGCAATCGGGCACGTAGGCGTTGCCGGAGAATCAAACGCGATTCGAATAGGGACGCCCGGCACTCAATTGAACACGTATGTCGCCGGCATCACCGGCAATCTCGCGCCCGGCGGCTCGCAGGTCCTGATCGACTCGACAGGACACCTGGGCACATTCTCGTCTTCGCGGCGATACAAAGAAGATATCCGGGAGATTGGAGAGGCGAGCAATCGCCTGATGGATCTGCAACCCGTTCAATTCCGGTACCGGCAGCCTGCGAGCGACGGAAGCAAACCGCTTCAATACGGGCTGATTGCCGAAGACGTCGACACGATTTTGCCGGAACTGGTGGTACACGATGGAAACGGCAGGATCGAATCGGTGCAGTACCACGAACTGCCGGCTCTCTTGTTGAACGAGCTGCAGAAAGAACATCGCGTGATCTCAGAACAGGCTGAGCAGATCCGCGCTTTGACGAAGCGGCTCGAAGTGCTTGAGGCTGTGCGCTACGGAAAGTAGTGTCTATGTTGCCATTGCCGTACGTTATCGTTTACCCGGTTGATCCTGAGATGGTCAACCTTATTCGTATCCTACATACATCCCCAGACTGGAAGTGACGCTGGAGGGCTGCGTATTCAGGCGGCTGGTGAAGGCGTTTCACCCGTGCGGCGTCCTGACCTTGTTACGATGAGGAATCCAGAAGCGACCCACGATGGCCGTTCGCACCACAACCGGCATACTGGCCGAAATCGTTGAAAACAAGAGGCGTGAAGTAGCCGACCTCCACCCCCGTGCGGCTATTCTCGAAGCGCAGGCCCACGAGCGGAAAGTGCAACCACGGCCTTTTGCGGACGCACTGAGGAATACGAGTCCCGCCATCATTGCTGAAGTGAAGAAGGCCTCTCCCAGTCGTGGCGTTCTCCAACCCGATTTTCACCCGGCTTTTATCGCGCATGCCTACGAAGAAGGTGGCGCGGCCTGCTTGTCTGTTTTGACGGACAAAGAGTACTTCCAGGGATCGCTGCACGACATGGAAGCTGCCAAGGCAGCCGTTTCGATTCCGGTTCTCCGGAAGGACTTTACGATCGACCGCATACAGGTGATTGAAGCGGCTGCGCACGGCGCCGATGCCATTCTGTTGATCGCTGCCATTCTCGACACAGAAGAGTTGACCGCGCTTCGTGAACTGGCCGCGAGCTTTGGACTTGCTGCGCTCGTCGAAGTACACGACGGGGACGAACTCTCAAAGGCGATCGACTCCGGCGCCGAAATAATCGGCGTGAATAATCGGGATCTACAGACCTTTGAAGTAAGACTCGACACGTCGCTGCGTCTCAGCTATCTGATGCCGTCGAGCGTCATCCGTGTAAGCGAGAGCGGCATTCATACTTTCGAAGACGTCGAGCTTCTGCGCAACGCTGGATTCAATGCTTTCCTGGTTGGTGAATCCCTGATGCGATCGCCCGATCCCGCCGCTGCCCTGCGCAGTCTGACTGGAACAACGACACCAGCGAGCACGATATGAGATCCGCCGCCGAGATTGATTTTGTTGTAAAGGTCTGTGGCATCACGGAAGAAGAAGACGGACAAGCGGCTCTCGCGGCCGGAGCAAATGCGCTTGGATTTAACTTCTACGGGCAGAGTCCGCGTTACCTGAGTTTCGATCGTGCCGGGCGCCTGATGGCCGCGCTCGCAGGCGATTACCTGCGTGTTGGGGTTTTCGTGAATCCCACCGAAGCTGAGCTGAACGAGGCCATCAGCGCATTGCCGCTGGATGTAATCCAGTTGCATGGCGACAATTGCCCTCCGCCCCCGCGCGGCACTCGGGTCTGGCGCAGCGTTGTTCTTCCAGCGACTATTTCCGGTGAAGAAGCGAACGTCGAAGCTTTCCTGCTCGACTCGCCTTCTCCCGAATTCGGCGGCTCGGGCCGTACCTTCGATTGGTCGTTAGCGGCTGCGTTTCCCCGCCGCGCCATTCTGGCCGGAGGGCTGGACGCTTCAAACGTGGCCGAAGCAATACGGGCAGCTCGGCCTTGGGGCGTGGATGCTTGCTCACGCCTGGAGAGCCGACCGGGAAGAAAAGATGCGGAGCGGGTGCGTGCCTTCGTCGGAGCGGCGCTTCGAGAAGCCACAATCCAGAGTCCCGCGGAGATAAGAACATGAATCCCACCACAGTTCCAGATACGCTAGGACACTTCGGCCCTTATGGAGGCCGCTACGTTCCCGAAGTGCTCATGTCGCCTCTCGAGGAGCTGGAGAAGGCTTATGCGGCGGCGCGGCAGGATCCCGCGTTTACCGCTGAACTGAGCGATCTGCTGCGGAATTATGCCGGACGTCCGACGCCGCTTTTCTTAGCCCGGCGCCTGACTGAAAAGCTGGGCGGAGCCGAACTCTGGTTGAAGCGCGAGGATCTGCTCCACACTGGAGCGCACAAGATCAACAACTGCCTCGGTCAGATTCTGCTTGCCCGGCGTATGGGCAAAAAGAGAATCATCGCTGAAACGGGTGCCGGTCAGCATGGAGTCGCAACCGCGACCGTGTGTGCGCTCACCGGCATGGAGTGCATCATCTACATGGGCGAGGAAGACATGCGGCGACAGCGGCTGAATGTTTTCCGGATGCGTCTTCTCGGGGCGAACGTGGTCGGTGTTTCGAATGGCAGCCGGACATTGAAGGACGCCATCAGCGAAGCCATGCGGGATTGGGTGACGAACGTCGAGTCCACGCATTACCTTCTCGGCTCAGCGCTGGGAGCCCATCCCTATCCAATGATGGTGCGTGACTTCCACCGCGTCATCGGAGACGAAGCACGGGCGCAGGCGTTGAACCAGATCGGCAAGCTGCCGGATCTTGTGATTGCCTGTGTCGGCGGTGGCAGCAATGCAATCGGCATCTTCTATCCTTTCGTGCAGGACAGTTCGGTGCGTCTGCTGGGGGTCGAAGCCGGTGGCCGGAGCACCAAATTAGGAGATCATGCAGCGCGCTTCAGCGGCGGATCTCCGGGCGTATTGCACGGCGCGTTCAGCTACCTTCTGCAGGACGAAGAAGGACAGGTTGGTCTCACACATTCCGTCTCGGCGGGACTCGATTATGCTTCCGTCGGTCCTGAACACGCTTATCTCCACGATCAGGACCGGGCGGAGTACGTTTCGATCAGCGATGCCCAGGCGCTTGACGCCGCCATGATGCTAGCCCGGACGGAAGGAATTATTCCGGCGCTCGAATCCTCGCACGCCGTGGCTGAGGCGATCAGGCGCGCTCCCTCCGAAAAGGGAGCGACTTACATCGTGAATGTTTCGGGGCGCGGCGATAAGGATATCGACATCTATCGCGAAAACATGCCGGAGCTCGACGGTGCTTCCGACCCACGGCAGAACGAAGCCGCGAGGAACCACTGATGGCAGTTCAAACCGGAACTCGGATCGGCGGACTCTTTGAGCGCTGTAAGGCCGAAAATCGTAAAGCGTTCATTGCTTACATCACCGCCGGCGACCCCTGGCCCGAAGTCACCGCCTCTTTGGTCCTGGCGCTCGAGCGCGGCGGTGCTGACCTGATTGAACTCGGAGTACCTTTCTCAGACCCGATCGCCGACGGGCCCGTTATCCAGCGCGCCTCAGACCGCGCTTTGCGGGCCGGAACGACCATGCGTAAGGTGCTGGAGATCGTACGCGAGGTTCGGCGCAAATCGGAGATACCGATTCTGCTTTTCAGTTACTTGAATCCCCTTCTCCGGTACGGCTTCGATGCGCTCGCTAAGGATTCGGCACAGGCGGGAGTCGACGGCGTATTGATGACCGATCTTTGCATTGAAGAAGCCGAAGACGCAGTGCGCCGCGTTCGTGCCCAGGGACTCGACACAGTCTTCCTGGCAGCGCCAACCAGCTCAGAAAGCAGACTGCAGCGAGTGGCTGAACAGTCTTCCGGTTTTGTTTATCTGGTGTCGCGGACCGGAATCACGGGCGAGCAGTCCTCCGTTTCCAGTTCCGCCATTCCATTGACGCAGAAAATGCGAAGCTTGACGAAGCTTCCCATTGCGGTTGGATTTGGCATCAGCACGCCTCAACAGGTAGCCGAAGTAGGGGCCATCGCCGACGGAGTGGTTGTAGGCAGCGCAATTGTGCGCTTCATCGAAGAACATTCGACCGACGAAGCCCTTCCGCAGAAACTGGAGCACTTCGTTCGCAACCTTTCCGCTCCGCTCCGTTCCGCATGAGCACGCCGGGAATTGACGACTTAGGCCGATGCCGCGAGCGGATCGACCAGCTTGACCGGGAGATTCTCGAGCTTTTGAATCACCGTACTACCATCGTGGAAGAGATTGGCCGTATCAAACAGACCCTGCAAATGGCTGTTTACGAGCCTAAGCGCGAAGACCAGGTATTCGAGAACGTAACCGCGCACAACACCGGCCCGCTTGGTCCCGATGCTGTGCGAAGGATCTTCGAGCGCATTATCGACGAAATGAGAACAGTTCAGAAATTGAAAATCTTGGGGAAGGACTCATAGCGGCATGCTTGTCGTTATGCAGGAAGGCGCCTCCGAAGCTCAGACGGAGGCAGTAATCAGCCGGCTCGTGGAGATGGGCTTCACGGTTCATCGTTCTACCGGTGTGCGACATACGGTTCTCGGCGGTGTGGGGCCACAGGACGATTTCGATCCCGCAGCACTTGAGGTAATGACGGGAGTCAAAGAGTGCCATCGCATTGTTTCTGCTTATAAACTCGCGAGCCGCCATTTCAATCCCGGCGGCACAATCATCAAGACCGGCGATGTGGAGATCGGGGGCGCAAAGGTCATCACAATGGCCGGCCCCTGCAGCATCGAGACTGAGGCGCAGATCGAGGAAACTGCCGCAATCGTAGCGAAGGCAGGAGCGCAGATCATTCGGGGCGGCGCATTCAAACCCAGAAGCTCCCCGTACAGCTTTCAAGGACTCGGCGAGGAAGGACTGAAGCTGATGCGCGCGGCTGCTGACCGGCACGGCCTGCTGACGATCAGTGAAGTGATGGATCAGGTCCAGATACCGCTTCTGGTCGAATACTCCGACATTCTGCAGGTTGGCGCGCGCAATATGCAGAACTTCAATCTGCTGCGCGAACTCGGTAAGGTGAGAAAGCCTGTCCTGTTGAAACGCGGAATCGCCGCCACCATCGAAGAGCTGCTTCTTTCGGCGGAGTACATCATGTCGGGCGGCAATTACCAGGTTCTTCTCTGCGAGCGCGGTATACGCACCTTCGAAACAAGCACGCGCAACACGATGGATATTTCCGCGATACCGGTTCTCAAGCGCCTCACTCATTTGCCTGTTATTGCTGACCCTTCTCACGGCACCGGCAAACGTGATTATGTTCTAGCGATGGCTCGCGCATCGGTTGCAGCGGGTGCGGACGGACTGCTCATCGAGGTTCATCCCGATCCGGATCGGGCCATCAGTGACGGAGCGCAAACACTGCGTCCCGATCAGTTTTCAAAGATGATGACCGAAGTGCAGGCGATCGCGAGTGCCATCGGGCGCAATGCCTGAGGCCGCAGACCAGCAGATTAGAACCGTTGCCGTTATTGGGGTCGGCCTGATTGGCGGATCATTTGCTCTCGCCATTCGAAAGCGAGGATTTCAAGGAGACATAGTCGGCGTATCCTCACCTTCCGTTATCGGCAAAGCGATCGAGTGCGGCGCGATCTCTCGCGGCGTATCCCTTCAGACGGCTTGTGAAGAGAGCGACCTGCTGTACCTAGCGGATCGAGTTGACGGCATCATAGAGACGCTTCGCACCATCGGTCCTCTCGCCCGTCCCGGCACTCTGATTACAGATGCCGGAAGCACAAAGCGCGCCATCGTGCAGGCGGCACGCGACGCGTTGACGTCGGCAGCTTTCATCGGAGGTCACCCGATGGCCGGCAAAGAGCTGCGCGGAGTTGAGAATGCCGATCCGGAACTCTTTTGCGGACGTCCTTACGTGCTGACAGATCCGACACGCAAATCACCGTTCTCGTCACACTTCGAACAGCTACTGCAAAGCCTTGAGGTTCAGATCGTGCGCATGTCGCCCGAAGAGCACGACACTGCGATCGCTTTCACTTCCCATTTGCCCCAGCTACTCTCAACGGCTCTCGCGAAGACGCTTGCGGATCAACGTTCCGCGGACTTGCAAAAAGTCGTTGGGCCAGGACTACTAGACATGACGCGGCTTGCGCTAAGTTCGCCCGATCTCTGGACTAGTATTCTTGGTACAAACTACGACTCGGTAAGCGATGCATTGGACGCATTTATTTCCAGCTTGAACTCGCTCCGGAATCAGTTGACCTCTGATATGTTGGCGCAACAATTTTTGAAAGCTGCAGAGCTAGCCAGAGACATTCGTAATCGAACTTAGCTCAAACAGTTAGCAAGAATACTGACCTTTTCTTTACTTAATGAAAACAGTACTTAGTCGCACAATTGCTAAGTACTGCTTGCGTGCTAAGCTGTCTCGTCCCTATATAATTGATCAAACGGGGAAACATATTAAGTGAATTCTGTTGAGCCAACAATTCGTGGCGCGCTGCTGCAGATCCCAGAGGTCGAGAGTATGCTTGACCTTCGCAGGGCGACCATACTCTATTCGCAGGACCAGCCGGCGGACTTTCTCTACTTTCTTGAGGAAGGCCTAGCGAAGATGACTCGGACGAACGCCGCTGGTGATCGCATCATTTTGAGCATACGCGGCCACGGTGATTTAGTTGGCGAAGAGGTGCTTGGTGGAGATGAATCCCACTACGAGACCGAGGTTGAAATCCTCACGCCGGCGAATGTCTATCGAATCCCGAAGCTGGCGTTGAAAACAGCGCTAGGTGCTCATGCGGATTGGGGGCTTTGGTTTATCTCTTACCTGTTAGAACGGAACAAAGCTCTGGCGCGCAAAGTGGAACTGCTTTGTCTTCATGATGTGGAATACCGTGTCCTGAACTTCCTTGCGGATTTAGCGACATTAGTGAAGCCGCTTGCGGATGGTTCCGGATCACAGATACCAATTACCCAGTTGGAGCTCGCCGATCTCGTCGGGGCAACTCGCGAGACCACGTCGACAACGCTGAATCAACTCGAGCGCCGAGGACTCATCAAACTGTCCCGCCGCATGTTGACCATTCCTTCGCCTGAGATACTGCGCTCGGCTGCAGGAGAACGTACCGCGAATACACCGCATCCCAGCCCTGGCGAAGCCGCAAGTACAAACGATACGGTTTCCGTCAATTAGTGCGCCGGATTACTTAGGTTGTCGGGGAACTAGGTTCATTTAGACTGCAGGACAGATTTTCCCTTTCGGCCGCACCGGTCCCACGGGCAACAAAAGTTTACACGAAAGAGAAAACGCTCGCGACGCCTACTCTCCTCGGCGTTTCGAGCGTTTTCTTTTTCCAATGAGACCGCCGCCAGGCGCTTCGAGGAACGGTACACATTCCTGATGCTATATAGTGTGGTGCGCATGCTTGCCCGGTCAGTTTGCGCCAACCTGCAACGCGGACAGCAGCGTTTTGCGCCCATAACGCGAACCAATTCACACCTGTATAGTCACTTACCTTGGGAGTTAATTAATGAGTACTGCGCCCGGCCCTATTCAGCCGACGGAACCTCGCCGGATAAAACGCTACGGATGGATTCCGGATTTACCGGATCACAGAGACCTTCTGTTTGCAGCACCATCGCCGATTCAGAAGGAAGTTCCGTCGAAGGCGGATCTAACACAGCAGTGTCCCCCTATATATGATCAAGGGGAACTGGGTAGTTGCACTGGGAACGCCATTGCAGGCGCGGTCGAATTCGATCTTCTAAAGCAGCACCTTCCGGATTTCACCCCTTCGCGGCTCTTCATCTACTACAACGAACGAGTAATCGAAGGCACAGTCGCTTCGGACTCCGGGGCGCAGATTCGTGACGGAATCAAGAGTATCGCAAGCATTGGCGTTTGCTCCGAGAAGGATTGGCCCTACGACATTGCGAAGTTCGCGGTGAAACCCAGTGACCCGTGCTTCGCTGATGCCGCTAAGCACAAAGTCGTTTTATACCAGCGGCTCATCCAGGACCTGAACACAATGAAAGGCTGTATCGCTTCCGGATTCCCGTTTGTGTTTGGATTCACTGTATACGAGGCATTCGAAGGCCCGGAAGTTGCCAAGTCGGGTATCGTACCCATGCCGAAATCCCGGGAGCGGGCGCTCGGAGGACACGCAGTGATGGCGGTCGGGTACGACGACGACACCGAGCAGTTTACAATTCGAAACTCGTGGGGTACCTCGTGGGGGCTGAAGGGCTACTTCAAGATGCCTTACGCCTACGTCTCAAATCATCGCCTGGCGAACGACTTCTGGACTATCCGGACGGTTGAATAGCGAATCTTATCGGGCGGGCTGGTCAATAAGCACGTTGCATTTGAAGCGCTTACCTGACGGCCCGTCCTCCCAACTTCGCTTCGACTGCAGTTCGATATGAGCGTGACCGGAATCGAAGGCGCGAAACGTCCAATGCCGCTCGCCGGGAGTACCAGGCCGGGACGTTGCGGCCGTTTCGAACGAATCGGCGATCACGTGGAGTGCCGAATCCGGGCCATCTATCAATTGCCACGCATATCCGGTTGACCGGTTCTCGCGTAAGCTCAATTTGAGTTCATCGCCTACTCGCAGATGAACTTCCCGCCCGTTTGCCGTCTCATCAATTTCGATCACTTTGATCCTTTTCAAAGGGCGGTTCGTTTGCCGATTTGCGCCGGTGGCAAGTGGTTCGGACACTGCCGCGGCACATAGAAGTGCGATCAGGCCAACAACCATTTGGGTCGCCATCCTACTCTGATCTCTCCTCTAAATACTCCGCAGGTCATCGCTGCCGCGCCCCTTCATCTTGTCACGCTTGGGCGCTCAAAGAAGTACCAGTGCTTGGCTAGGTCTCTCATTCACTACCCTGGAGGAGATAGATGCGCTATAGGAAACTGGGACACACGGAAGCAGAGATCAGCGAAATAGGGTTCGGTGCATGGGGCATCGGCGGAAAACAATGGCAAGGCGGTAAAGACGACGAGTCTCTCAGTGCGTTGAAGCGGTCATTCGAGCTCGGGGTTAATCTTGTCGACACGGCGTTGGCCTATGGTGACGGCCATAGCGAGCGACTGTTGGGCCAAGCTGTGCGCCACTCGTTCCGGCGAGTGTATGTAGCGACAAAAGTACCACCCAAAAATAAACTATGGCCGGCTTCCCCTTCGATCGGTATCGAAGAGGTGTTCCCCTATAACCACATCGTGCGATGCACGGACGAAAGCCTGAAGAATCTCGGTATCGAACAGATCTATCTGCAGCAGTTTCATGTCTGGACGGATGCCTGGACACCGAGGGACGAGTGGCGGCGCGCAGTGGAAGACCTGAAACGTAGTGGCAAAGTCAGGTACTTCGGCGTATCCATTTCAGAACACGATCCGGACTCGGCTTTAGAAGCAGTGAAGACCGGTTTGTTCACAGCCGTTCAGGTCATTTACAACATCTTTGACCAGACACCCGAGAAGAACCTGTTTCCACTTTGCGAGAAATTGAAAGTGGGCGTACTTGCTCGTGTCCCGTTGGATGAGGGTGGGCTCACCGGTACCATTACCGAAGACACGGCATTTCAACCAGGCGAGTTTCGGGATTCCTACTTTCGTGACGACCGAAAGCGCCAGGTGGTAGAACATGTAAACGCGCTTAAAGCCGACCTGGCCGGCACACCGGGCACTCTCCCGGAGATCGCGTTGCGCTTCTGCCTATCTCATCGTGCCGTGACAAGTGTGATTCCAGGAATGCGCCGCATCAGCACTGTGGAAAGCAGTTGCCGCGCGGCAGCAGCCGGATCGCTCGACACGAAAACTATGGGGATCCTGAGGCGTCACGCCTGGAATCGCAACTTTTATCAATAAGTTGAGATCGTTACCATACCCGGCATCCGTTGGCACTCATCATGGGCTGGCCCGCCTTGCACCCGAAGGCTTTACCAAATTCGGGTAAGTTCGTGACCAGGCCATTGACGCGATATTCATCGGGCGAGTGGGGATCAGTGAGTGCATACATCCGCTTGATCTCCGGCCGGGCATCGCCGCAAGCCCACTGCGCCATGCCGATGAAGAATCTCTGGTCCGGCGTGAGCCCGTCCACCGGCTGCAGATCTTGGCCGGCGGTGGCGCGTTTCCAGGCGACATAGGCGAGGAAAGTACCCCCGAGATCCGCAACATCCTCACCCAGCGTCAGCTTGCTGTTGATGTGAATGTCGTCGATGATCACGTAGCGTGCGTACTGATCCCGAACACAGGCGGTGCGCTCGTCGAACTTCTTCGCGTCCTCGGGTGTCCACCAGTCCTTCAAGTTGCCACTGGCATCGAACTGGCGACCTTCATCGTCGAAACCATGCGTGAGTTCATGGCCAATGGTAGAGCCGGTATTCCCGTAATTCGGCGCCGCATCCATCTTGGGATCGAAGAGCGGCGGCTGGAGAACACCGGCAGGAAAGTTGATGTCGTTTGTCTGAGGATCGTAGTATGCGTTCACGGTAGGCGGACTCATGTGCCACTCGCGACGGTCTACCGGCTTGCCGATCTTCTTCAACTCGCGTTGCACATCAAACTCTGTCGCGTGCGCAAGGTCGCCGATGAAGTCTGACGGTGAAACCTGCACGGCACTGTAGTCTCGCCACTGATCGGGATAACCGATCTTGTTTACGATTCCGTGTAGTTTGGTAAGGGCCTGGCGTTTAGTTTGCTCGCTCATCCATTGCAGGTCCTTGATGTCACGCTCCATCTCGGCCTCGATTTCAGTCGTCATCTTCAGAGCATCCGCCTTCGTCTGGGGCGTGAATGTCTTAGCGACGAATACCTGGCCGAGTGCTTCGCCAAGATTACGATCAATCAACCGGGTGCACGTTTTCCAGCGCGGAGGCATTTCTTTCAGACCGCGCAGGTATTCGCCATAAAAGCTAAAGTGTGCGCGTTCTAGTTCAGGCGAGAGATACGGAGAGTTCGCACTCAGCAGGTGCCATCGCAGGTAGGCGCGCCAGGCAGGTAATTTCCGTTCCGTAAGTTCTTTATTCAGTCTTTCGAAAAACTTGGGTTCCGTTACGTTCACCTGGTCGAACGTGGGCGTGTCCAGCTTGCCCAGATATTCGTCCCAATCGAACGCAGGCGTGAGTTGGCGCAAAGCATCGCGCGACAGCTTGTGCTTGAGGGCATAGGGATCGCGCTTTTCGACACGCGTAAGAGACGCCTCCGCGAGCGATGTTTCGATGGCCATCACGTTCGCCGCATCGCTCTGGGCATCGGGTGCAGATTCGCCGATCATTCCAAAGATCCGGGAGATGTGCTGCAGATATCGTTGCCGGATCTCCTGGCTTTTCGCGTCCGGCTTCGAATAATAGTCTCGATCCGGTAGACCGAGGCCACCGGCTGTTGCGAAAGCAATCTGCTGGGATGAATTGTCGAAATCGGGATCGGAAGAAAAGCCGAACAAGACGTCACGATCAATCCCGGTTCGATGCTGCTCGGCCACATAAGCGGAGAGGTCGTTGATGGACCGAAGCGCCGCAATCCTTGCTAAAGCGGGATCGATCGGCTTGGTGCCTAGCTGCTCGACGGCTTTCGTATCCATGCACGCCCGAAAGAAATCGCCGATTCTTTGTTCATTGGCAGACCTGCGAGGGGCTTGGCTGGGCTGCTGCCTCCAGGATTCCCCAGAGATAGCGCAGATTCTCGTCCGTTAATTTGCTGTAGACGTCCCAGCGCGCCTGATCCGCAGGAATGGGATTCTGTTTGATCCACCCGCCGCAAGCGTACTTATAGAAATCGATGCAGGGGTCGACACTGCGATCCATCGATTGCGTGCTCAGGCTGGGCGTGTAAGGCAAACCGGTGAGCGGCTTGTCCTGAGCGAACCCGAGACCAACCCAAAGCAGGGATAAAAGAAAGGCACGCGTCGGGGCGGAGTGCATGTAGACGATTGTACGAGTGAATCAGATGTCCACCGGGCTCATCCGGCAGAAACTGTTTCTCCCCGGATCCAATCCAGGTATTTGTCGGAACCGGCGGTAATCGGAAGGGCGATCACCTCAGGAGTGTCGTAGCTGTGCAGTTCCGTAATGCGATCCCGCAACTCGTCGAAACGCGCGGCGGTCGATTTGATCAGCAAAAGAACTTCGCGGGCCGTCTCGACTTTGCCTTCCCAGCGATAGACGCTTTGAATTCCGGACAGCAGATTGACGCAGGCCGCCAGTTTCGATTCGACGAGAGCTTCCGCCAACCGCCGCGCCTCCTCCTCATTGGCGCATGTACACAGGAGAACGATGCAGCCAGTCATTTAATTTTCACTTCCATATAGATCTTTGGCCCAAACAAGTTTATAAAGAAATGTAAGAGGATTCGTCGTTGTCATCAGCCATTCTCCGGCCCGTTGCAGCTTTCGCCGCCCTGGTGGGACTTGCCGCCTACGCAACCATCATGCTCAGAGGGCCCCAAGGTCTGTCCGCTCTCAGTGAGAAGCGCCAGCAGATTCGCACGCTGGAAGAACAAAATGCGAATCTGAGCCGCGATATCGAAAATAAGAAGCGCCGGATCGAACGCCTGGAGCATGATCCGAAGACTCAGGAAGTGGAGATCGAGAAACGTCTCGGCCGGGTTCATCCCGGCTCAACGGAGTTCAAGATCACTGGGGGTCCGACACCCGACCTGTCGGCTGGGTCTGCCGAAACGTCCACTCTTAAAAGCGCCTCGAAGTAGCGGCTGAGCTACGGACGAGCGCCTCCCGAATCGCGCCGGCCACTCGAACGATCGTTTCTTCGTCCGCCAGAAGCACACGGTGCGGAAACCAGAAGGAGTCCCCCAAACTGCTTTCCGCGACCGGGCATGCCATGACCCGGCATTTCTCTTTCGTGTAAACCGGATTCTGGTAAAGCGTATGCGGGTAAAAGGGCGTGCAAGGTACGCCGGCGTCCGTTAAGCTTCGGACGAAGGCATCGCGGCTTATATCCGGTCCGCGCAGCCGGCCGACGGTGAGGTACCAGGAATTCTGGGTTATGGCGTCCGGTTGCGTTTGCCAAACGATTTCTTCGACATCTGACAAGGCATTTTTCAGTAATGCCGCATTCCTGGTACGGTGGGCGATCTGATCCGGAAGCCGTTCGAACTGGGCCAGCAGGACCGCCGCTTGAAACGCGCCTAAACGGTAGTTGGTCCCCAGCCGGTTGTGCTCGTAGAAGCTTCTGCCCGGTGTGCGTCCACAGTTCACAATCGAGCGTGCTGCTTCGGCCAGCGAGTCGTCAGAGGTGACGAGCATGCCGCCTTCTCCCGCGCAGAGGACCTTTCCGTTCTGGAAGCTGAAGGAGCCTAGCAGGCCGAAGCTTCCCGCTCTCTTGCCGCGCCATTCGGACCCCTGTGCGTGAGCGGCATCTTCGATCAGGTGCAGCCGGTGCTCACGACAGATTCGCTCAAGCTCATCCACGTCGCAAATCGTGCCGCCAAAGTGTACGGCCATGACGGCCTTGGTTCGTTCCGTGATGGCTTCCCGTACCCGATCCGGGTCGAGATTATAACTATCCTGCCCGATATCGACAAACACGGGGATGGCGCCGACCCGCGAAACAGCCGTAGCCGTAGAGATGAAGGAAATGGCGGGAACGATCACCTCATCCCCACTCCCGATTCCCAGCAGCTCGAGCGCTAGCTCCAACGTCACTGTTCCGTTAAAAGCGGCAATGCCATGCCGGGCATGCTGATACTGAGCAAAGCTGGCCTCGAACTCGGCAACAAAGGGGTGGAATCCGCCCCATTGCGGGCTGTCGAGGACCATCCGCAGCAGCTCGGCCTCGCGTTCATCCGATTGTGGCCAGGAAGGAAAATGCATGGCTAACGCTGCATTCAGTGTAGTGGGCCATCAGGGCAGTAGGCGCGAGTTCGCATGGGAGAATTGGGGCAATGACTGTGTACGAAGAACGCCGGGAAGATCTTGAGCGCTACGAGTTCATGATGGGACCGGAACGCGGGCGGCTGGCAGTGACTCTCGATTGCATCACGGACGCGCTGGTACTTGTGGGCCAGCACGGAGTGTATTGCCAGAGCGCCCGGCAGCTTGGCAAGCCGGCCATGGATATTCAAATCATCACGAAGACTTTGGGCGATGCCAAGGAGCTGATCAGCAGCGTTCTCGAGCAGATGAAGAAGAACCGCGCCGAGGTCTCGGCGAGCTAGCAAAATCGCCTATGAAGCCGGGGCCGGAGCACCGGTGATCTTCACGTTCTTGAAGTCTCCGGTCTCGTCAAACGACCCGATCCCGACCTTGCCCGTCGTGAGACTCAGATCGACCGCGTGAAGATCGGGCACTGCCTTCCCGTCCACCGTGACATCGACCGCGCCCGTCGCGCCGTCTTGCACCAGTTTGACGTGATACCAGCGGTTGATCTCGGGGAACGCTGCGGGACCGCGGCGGGGACTGATACGGACGCGCTCGCCCCCGTAGACGTGGAAAATCCCGTTGTGCACAGGAGCTTTGATGTCCGCCGAAATATGCGCGTAGTTGAAATGCGCCGCATCCTGGTACGCGTACACGATGATGACCGAGCGCTTAAGAGGCCGAACGTCCGCCTCAACGGTAACTTTGCCGAAAGGGGCAGTATCGGCAATTGCGAATTGAAACGGACGCCTTGGACCCGAGGCCAAAGGCTCGCGGCCGATCTTCATGTGCAGAAGCGGCGTCCCGTTTTCTTTTTGAATCTCCCAATCGCTGCCCGTCGGAACGGACCACTGGTGGCCGAAGATCTGGAGGTTATCTGCCGCGGAGAGCAAAGAAACGGCGAGCAGAACGAGAGCGCCTTTCATCGTTGCCATGGTAGCGAAATGGCGTTGCGTCAAAGATTCTGGAGGAACGGATTACGTTCTTTCTCTCGTCCGATGGTCGTACGCGGCCCGTGGCCCGGAATCACGACGGCACTCTCGGGGAGGTCCAGCAGCCGAGTCTTGATCGATTGCAAAATCATTCGACCGTCGCCGCCGGGCAGATCAGTACGTCCGATTGAATCCCGAAAAAGGGTATCCCCGGCGACAAGGGTGTTTTGACTGGGAATCCAGAGACAAAGGCTTCCTTGCGTATGGCCGGGCGTGTGTATCACCTGAAACTCCGTGCCTGCGAGTTGGAGCTTCGTCCCGTCTGCAGTTGCCTGGTCCACTTCCGGGCGCGGGGGCGGCTCTACTCCCAGCCAAGTTGCCTGCACATCAAGGTGATTCAATAAGTCACGGTCGCTCTCGTTCATGTACACCGGAGCGCCGGTGAGAGCCCGCAGCTTCTGAGCACCCGCCACGTGGTCAATGTGAGCATGTGTGATAACGATCGCCGTCACCGTGAGCTGATGCTGTTTCAGCACGTCAGTGATTTTGTCGATTTCATCACCTGGGTCGACAACGATGGCTTCGCGTGTGCCTTCGTCGCCGAAAATTGAGCAATTGCACTTCAGTTGGCCAACGGGCAAGATTACGTGGATCATTCGACTTCCTCTTATCCGACGCGGAGAACGGCGTGATATTTCTCCGGCAATCTCGAAGGCCGCATGTCCCGGCTGAGCCATATGTGCCTTGTAGAACCCCGAGCAAGCAGTTTCTCTGTGCCGGCGACGAGAATGCGATAAGCAAACTCGATCATTCGCGAGCTTGAGCTGATTACTTCAGTCTCGACGACAATCTCCTGGTCATAGCGCGCCGGAAAATGATACCGGCAGGAAACCTCCACGACACCCAGGGAAATACCTTCGGCGGCTTCCAGATCTCTGTAATTAAAGCCGCGCGATCTGACCAACTCGACACGCCCGATCTCCATCCAGACCAGATAATTTGCGTGGTAGACAACGCCCATCTGATCCGTTTCGGCATAGCGCACGCGAAAACTTGTCCGGTGCTTGGCGTGACATTCCTGGTCCTCCAATCGTGCTCCCTTGCTTCTGACTATAGCTGTAGGCGTAGAAGCGCAGTGGTCGGCTGAGTTCGAGAGGTGGTGCGTACGCTCTCCCAAAACGAAAACGAACGCGGACAGCTTTCATCTGTGACAAAATGTTCAGCGCCATGAGTCACGCCTTTCGGCTGATCCTGAGTTCCCTCGGCGTATGCCTCTTTGCTGCCGGTCAGTCAACTGCTCCCTCCAGCGGCGTGGACCTGAACGCCATGGACAAAAGCGTTGACCCCTGTCAGGATTTTTTCCATTACGCCTGCGGGAACTGGAACAAAGCGCATCCCATACCGGCTCAATATCCACGCTGGGGCCGATTCAACGAACTGCAGGATCGCAACCGGGAGGTGTCACGGCAAATCTTAGAAGACTCTGCGAAGAACCAGAGCCGCTCTGCGGTCGATCAAAAACTTGGGGCGTTTTACCAGTCCTGCATGGACGAAGGGGCAATCGAGAAAGCCGGTTATACCCCGATTGAGCCTGGTCTGGCCCGGATCGCTCGCTTGCATGACAAAGCGGATCTGGTAGGCGAAGTGGCTTGGCTCCATAACCAGGGCGTAACCGCTTTCTTCGAATTCGAAGCGCCACCAGACCTCGACAAGTCCACCGTTCACTCGGCTGATATTGAGCAAGGTGGCCTCGGGCTGCCCGATAAAACCTACTACCTGCAGCCAAAAGACGAAGCGATCCGGTCCAAGTATGTCGCGCATATCTCGCGCATGTTGGGACTCGTGGGAACGCCTCCTAGCCGATGCCGACCGGCAGGCCAACGCGATTATGCAGATTGAAACAGGGCTGGCGAAGTCGTCCCTCGATCGCGTTGCGATGCGAGATCCGAACAGTACTCGCCATAGGATGACTGTCGCGCAATTGCAAGCGTTGACGCCGGAGTTCGACTTCGGCGCGTACTTCAAGGATCGTGCCACTCCGCATTTCGACAGCTTGAACGTGGAGGAGCCGGACTTCTTTCGGAATCTAAATACGGCACTCGAATCCACCACCCTGGACAACCTGAAAAGCTATCTGATGTGGCACTACGTTTCCAGCAAAGCAGATCTGCTTTCGAAGGCGTTCGTATCCGAAAATTTTGACTTCTACGGCCGCATCTTAACTGGATCCCGGGAAATAGCACCTCGCTGGCAGCGCTGTACGTCCGCCGTGGACAGGAATCTCGGAGAGGCGCTGGGTCAGAAATACGTCGAAAAAGCATTCGGAAGCGAAGCCAGGGAGAAGACGAGGCAGCTTGGCGAGGCGATCGAGAAGCAGATGGCGGTCGACATCGATTCCCTAACGTGGATGAGCAACGCCACGAAGGAGCAAGCTTTAGCAAAGCTGAAGGGCGTTACCAACAAGATCGGCTATCCTGACCGCTGGCGCGACTATTCCGGAGTTGTGGTGAAAGCGGGTGATCCGGTCGGGAATGAAGAACGGAGCCGCGAGTTTGAGATAAGACGCCGGTTGAGCAAGATTGGCACGCCCGTCGATCGTTCCGAGTTCCACATGACGCCGCCTACGGTGAACGCTTACTACAGTCCTCAGGAAAACAACATCAACTTTCCGGCGGGCATCCTGCAGCCGCCTTTTTACAACAACAGCGCCGACATGGCCGTAAGTTTCGGAGCCATTGGCACCGTGATTGGTCATGAGCTAACACATGGCTTCGACGATGAGGGCCGGCACTTCGATGCCGACGGCAATCTTCGCGACTGGTGGACGGGACAAGACGCGGCGGAATTCAACAAGCGCGCGGATTGCATAGCCAACGAGTATTCGAAGTTCAGTCCGACGGAAGGAGCCAATGTGAATGGCCGGCTGACATTAGGTGAAAACGGAGCAGACAATGCGGGCATCCGGCTCGCCTACATGGCTCTGCTTGGAGCACTCGAAAATAAGTCAGTCAGTAAAGAAAAGCTGGATGGCTTTACGCCGCAGCAGCGTTTCTATCTGGGATTCGCGCAGATCTACTGCGGAAGCGAACGGCCGGAGTTCTTGCGCGATATGGTGCGGACGAATCCTCACTCGCCCAGCCAGTTTCGGGTAATCGGGACATTGCAAAATCAGGGCCAGTTCGCCCAGGCTTTCGGATGCTCAGCCGGCCAGCCGATGGTCTCCGCTAATGGTTGCCGGGTCTGGTGATCCCGGCGAATCGCAAGCATGCTAGTGAACTCGCCAGGCGGCCGGCGGAACCGGACCACTGTGGAAGAACTTCTCCGGAGTCATAACGCCGTCGCGCTTGAAGACCACTCCGTCTTTCATGACGAAGCGGACGTCTCGTAGCGCGTCGATATTGTCGAGCGGATTGCCATTGACGGCAATCAGGTCCGCGGGCAAGCCTACCTTGATTGGACCGCGCTTGTCGGTCATCTCGCAGACGGCGTAGCCATTCACGGTCATGATCTTTAAGAATCTCGGGCGACGGAATATCGGCGGCTTTCCAGCTCTTCAAGAAATCAATCACAACCTGGCCGCGAGTCATGCCCGGGATGTAATAATCGGCATCCGTTGAGAACGCCATCTTGACGTGATTGGCATAAGCGTTCTTGATTCCGTCTTCCTGCCGCTTAAAGCGCTGCTGGGCTTGTGGCGAATTTGTGGTGTGGTAATCGGTCAGCGGAGTCTCTGTTCCCACTCGCCAAATACCTTTCTGCGCCATCAGCTTGTGGGCCTCGTCATCGAGTGCGTTCGAATGCTCGATGGACCAGATACCGGCTTCGATCGCCCGCAGTGCGCCGGCATGAGTCTGGACGTGGCCTGCCACTTTCAAGCCCGACTTCGCTGCCTCAGAAATGAATAGCTTCATCTCATCGACTGTGTAGCCGTAGGACTTGCAATCCACACAAATCTTGATGATTTTCGCACCGAAAAGAATGTTGCGCCGCACCGCTTTGACAATCTCGTCGTTGGTGTCGGCATTCAGATATTCCGGATAAATCAGGCTCTCACGCTCGGGAACAGGTTGGAACTGGCCTCCGAAGCCGCCAATGATAATACCCGAGTTAATCACCGTAGGCCCTGGTATCCAACCCTGCTCGATGGCCACGCGCAATGCGGTGTCGGCGTAATTCGCATTGTTGCCGAGATCCCGCTCCATCGTGAATCCCGCGTTGAGCATCGTGATTCCGTTCGAGGCCGCCTGAATCGCCCGGATGGCGGTTGAATCGAGAACGCTCGTCAGGTAGTAGCTGTTATGCTCGGGCTCTTCCTTGTAAGTCAGCGCTAAGTGGTTATGCGCGTCGACGAGTCCCGGGGTCACATACTCTTTCGAGAGGTCGATTACTTCGGCTCCCGGCGGGATGGACGTATTCGCACCGATGGCCGTGAATCTCCCGCCCTCAATCAGGATCACCTGATTTGCGGTTGCGACTCCGGATTCCGGATTGACCAGATGTCCGACGCGAAGCGCGGTTACTTGAGAGTAGAGGAAGGTCGGGACGAGAAGCGCAAACAGCTTACACGCCGCGAATCGTTTGGTCATGCATTCTCCTGTGAACCAGATGCCGGTTCGTCCGATGGAACGCCAAACTCGACGCGGAATTTAGCCGGCGAAGCGCTTCGAGCGAGTCGGTACGTGCTTCGAAGCGGGACAAAAGCCAGACCACCTGTATACCAGATCGCGTAACGTCGCGCTTGCCATTTGACTCATGAAATGGCCAGATGCTATGCTCTGCAACCAGCGACTCCTGACTGACATTCGTCCCCGCCCTCAGGCTTGTCTCTGAAATCAAACGCTTCGAAGAGGTCTAGTGCTCGCTGTTTGTCCGTTCCCCAAGAAACTTCTGCCCCTCGCGGCTCTGGCGCTGCTGTTTGCTGGGTTTAGCCCGGCTCAATCTACCTTCGGCTCCTTTGTCGGCACCGTGAAAGATCCGTCGGGAGGCGCGCTGGTGAACTGCACCGTCACCGTCACGAACGCAGGAACATCCGCGACGCGTACGACGACTACCGACTCAACCGGCACGTATACGGCTGTCAATCTCGAGCCGGGCACGTACGACATAACGATTGACCTGCCCGGATTCAAGAAGGCTGTCTACACGGATATTCCGCTTCAGGCGCGCCAAACGCATCCGCGTGGACGGAACGCTTACGTTAGGCGCCCAGACGCAGACGGTGGAGGTGAACACTTCCCAGGTAACACCGATCAATACCGAAGTTTCGAATATCGCCGAGAGTAAACAGGGCAAAGAATTGATCGACTTGCCGGTCGCCATTGCGTCGCGCGCTGCCGGATCGACCAGTGCACTTACTACGCTGACAACGCAACCGGGCGTCGAGATCGATAACAGCGGCAATCTCTCCGTTGCCGGCGGAAAGCCGAGCATGCTGTCAATGAGCATCGACGGCATCAGCACGATGAGCGCGCGCAGCACGGCTCCGATCGCGGAGTTGTTCCCGGCCTTTGACGGTATCGCCGAGATACGGGTCAGCGAGATCAATAACACGGCGGAATTCGGTGGCATCAGCGATATCACGACCATCTCGAGAGGCGGCACGAATGTGGTGCACGGCGTCGCTGTTCGAGAATCATCAGAACTCCTACTTTGCTGCACGCAATACCTTCAGCGCTACCGTTCCCAAGCTGATCATGAACGATTTCGGTGGTTCCATCGGCGGACCCGTCATCATCCCGAAAATCTATAACGGTAAAGACAAGACTTTCTTCTTCGCGACCTACGAGGGATTGCGGCTGCCGCGAGAAACTGTTTTGACCGAAAGCGTGCCATCGCTCGCCCTACGAAGCGGAGATCTGTCGGTGTATCTGCCGAAGGTGGTTCGCAATACGCAAGGCATTCCCTTCCCCAACAACCAGATACCGCTCAGCTCAATTTCTCCGATTTCGCTGAATGCGTTGAAATATCTTTTCCCCTTGCCCAACACGGGAGGGCCGAATGCGATCGCGAATAATTACGTGACGAATTATCCGTCGCCCATCAGCAGCAACCAGGGTGATATTCGGCTGGATCAGAATATTACATCGAAGCAATCAGCCTTTGCGCGCTTGACTTACAAGCGCCGGGACGTCCAGAATGCTCCCACTGCCTCGCGCGCTCACGGGGCCCACGCTTGCGCCAGAGAATGACTGGAGTCTGACCGGTGCGCACAATTACGTGATCAACTCGCACATGGTGAATGAATTTCGAGTGGGCTGGACCGGCAGCCATGCCGCGAGCATCCCGGGAATCGATGCCACCACCATTGCGGGCCAGGTGGGAATCCTTCCTTACCTCAACCAGGATCTCACTGGCGTCAACACGAACCCGAACTTTAAGATTTCCGGGTTCCAGAGCACAGGCGGCGCTTACTCCTCTATCAGCAACACACAAACCACACAACTTCTGGATAACTTCACGCTGACGCGAGGTGGACATACACTTAAGTTCGGCGGTGATTTCCGCTATCTGACGGCGCTCTACACCGATGCATTCGGTTTCGATTTCCTCGGTGTTTACACCTTCAATAACTCAGTAACTTCCGTCATCAACAATCCTTACGCGGCATTCCTCCTGGGAGTACCCGACAGCGATACGCTCGCTCGTACTTTGCAGCCAAACACCCAGGCTTATTCGAGCAGTTACGCCACTTATGCCCAGGATGACTGGAAAGTGACGCCGCGCCTGACTCTGAATTACGGCTTGCGCTGGGAATATCATCCGATGTTCGGCGATCATCTCTACAACACCGCTAATTTCCTGCCGAACTACACTTCCGTCGTGAACGGAGCAACAGTTCCCGGCGCAGTTGTGGTTCCGGACCAAGGGCTCAAGCTAGTGATTCCCGGCGTTTGCGCAGTCGATCGCTCCGACACCTATCTTTACCGCCACCCAAGCCGGGCTTCCTCAGACGCTTCGCTATGCGCAGAAGACTGATTTCGCTCCCCGTATCGGATTCGCGTGGCGCGCCACCCAAGACGGCAAAACGGTCGTTCGGGGCGGCTATGGAAGATTCATTGAAACAACGCTGGGCCAGCTTGTTTCAGGCGCTTGGGGCGTGCAATCGAGCGACGTAGGACAGTTCACGAACAAGATCACGAACGGGCAGGCTCAATACACGTTCCCGTATCCGTTCCCATCGAATCTTGCGCAGCCGGGTTCGCAGGCGTTTCAATACTCATACAGCATCAATTACAAGGACCCGTATATCCAGCAATGGAATCTGACGGTGGAGCGCGATTTAGGATTTAGCACCGGACTGCGCTTGTCGTATGACGGAAGCCATGGACGCGATCTCGCGGTTTTCAACGACCTCACACAGGTGCGAGCCAACACGGTTGGTTATGCCACGGCGAAACTGACCGGGCCTTATCCTATCTGGTCGGCGATCAACAACTATGAAAACGGCGGCGTAAGTAATTACCAGTCGTTTACCGTAGCCGCGAACAAACGTATGTCGCGAGGCCTGCAATTCAACGTGAGTTACAACTTCGCCAAGAATCTATCTGACATCGGCGGCTATAATCCCACAGCTTTCGCCGGGGCTGGCGGAGGATACATCACTAATTCGTATGACGCCTACCTGGATTACGGCAATGTACCTTATACCAGGCGCAATCGCTTCCTGAGCACGTTTCTATATGAGACGTCCAGCCACACAGGTAGCCAGATTTGTGAACCAGGTGGCTGGCGGATGGGAAATTGCCGGCGTATTGACGTTCCAAACCGGCCCTTTCCTGACCGTACTCGCTCCCGGTGCTGATCCTTCGGGTACCAACTTCGCTAATTCGTACGACAACTCGACCGGTGCTGCGCGGGCCGATATCGTCAGCGGCACGTCCGTAGTTCCGGCGAACCAGAGCATCCGCCAATGGATCAATCCCGCTGCGTTTGCCATCCCGGCGAATAACATCGGCCGTTTCGGAGATTCACAGGTCGGCGCGGTCGTCGGACCAGGAACGCAAACAGTGGCGTTATCTCTCTACCGGAGTTTCCGGCTCAAAGAACGTTTAAGCTTGCGGCTGGGCGCTTCCGCTTCGAATCTGTTCAACCACCCGAATTACGGTGTACCGAACCTGGTTCTGGGCACTGCACCGTTCGGGACAATCAGCAGTCTTCAGAGCGCTGAAGGTGCGGGGCCTCGCTCGATTCAGTTGGGCGGGCGGATCAGCTTTTGATCAAGCCGCGGCGTTCGTGAGCGCCGCGGACACTCATCTTTTTCCGATGTTTGATTCAATTCAAGAATCTCCAGCGTCTCCCTAGCATTCTGTGCTGGACGAAAAGATCTCCTCGGACGCCTCGGATCCCAACACGAGGCGTCGCGCAACCGTCGGTAAGATCGTTCGCGTCTCGAGCGGCAACTTCATCGAGATGTACGACTTCATCGTGTACGGGTACTATGCAACGTACATAGCGGACGCATTCTTTCCGCTGCATAATCAGTTCTCGTCGTTGATGCTGTCGCTCATGACGTTTGGCGCCGGATACCTGATGCGTCCTCTCGGCGCACTCATCCTGGGTGCATACATCGATCGCCAGGGACGCCGTAAGGGTCTCATGTTGACGCTGCTTCTGATGGCGCTCGGAACCATGTCCATGGCGGTGACTCCGAAGTACGCCACCATCGGACTTCTCGCTCCCTTGACCGTCTTGGCCGGCCGTCTGCTGCAAGGTCTATCCGCCGGCGTGGAACTCGGCGGCGTGTCGGTCTACTTGTCCGAGATCGCGACTGAAGGTAAGCGGGGCTTCTACACTGCCTGGCAGTCCGCCAGCCAGCAGGTAGCGGTCGTGTTTACGGCGGTGATGGGAATGGTACTGACTGCGAAGCTTTCACCCGCCGAGATGAACGCGTGGGGCTGGCGTGTACCGTTTCTTCTCGGCTGTTTTATCATTCCGGTCCTTCTCTGGCTGCGCAGCTCGCTCGAAGAGACCGAGGCATTCCAAAAGGGCGAGCGCACTCAGTCCACACGGGAGAGTTTCCGCGTAGTTCAGCAGAACTGGCGGCTGATTTTGCTCGGCATGATGCTGGCCGTGCTAACGACGGTTACTTTCTACCTCATTACCGCCTATACGCCAACGTTCGGGAAAACCGCGCTTCACCTGAAGGCTATGGACACGTTCGCCGTTACTCTTTGCATTGGCGTTTCTAATTTCATCTGGCTGTTAGCCGGCGGCGCACTCTCGGATCGGATAGGAAGTCGTCCTTTGTTGATCGCCATGCCGATCGTCTGCCTCTTGACAGCGTGGCCCACCATGGCGTGGCTGGTTGCGGCGCCGAGTTTCCTCAGGCTGCTGATCGTCGAACTTTGGTATTCACCGTTTTACGGCCTTTACAACGGCGCCATGGTTCCGTTTGTGATCGGCACCATGCCGCAGAAGATACGGACTACCGGATTCGCGCTTTCGTACAGCTTGGCGACTGCCTTTTTCGGCGGGTTTACACCCGCTCTCGCAACTTATCTGATTCACCTGACCGGAAACAGGGCGGCACCGACCTTTTGGTTGTCTCTTGCTGCCCTTCTGAGCCTCATTGCGGCTTTAGTGAGCAAGCCTCGAACTAGTTAGAGCCGGAAATTCACTGCCAGACCACGACGGCCAGGTATCGCCCACGTACGAGCCCGCGACCGAAAGTCCTTGCTAGCATTTGGTCATGCGGGTGACGGTGCTCTTCTTCGGGATCTTGAAAGACATGGTCGGCCGGCCCGAAGAGTCGGTAGAAGTCGAGCCGAATACTACGCTCGGAGCCTTGTTCGATCGGTACTCCCAGCGCTTCGAAACCCTCCGGGCAAAGCGTCCGTCGATTCTATTTGCACGTAATCAGGAATTTGCGCCGGCGGAGACCCTTTTGACCGACAACGATGAGGTCGCGTTTCTCCCTCCGGTCAGTGGAGGAAGCGACAGGGGCAAGAGATGCCGAAGGTCACGTCTTCGAGTTGACCCGTAGTGTCATCGACGGGTCGAAACTGGCCCGCCAGATTCAGCGGCCGGAAGACGGCGGCGTTGTCATCTTCGAAGGCGTGGTCCGGAACAACACGAAAGGGCCGTGAGACGACACACCTAGAGTACGAGGGATACGAGGGGATGGCGCTCGATCGTATGAAGCGTATCGGACGGGAAATTGTTGAGCAGTTTGCCATCGGCCGCATCGGTATCATCCACAGGTTGGGCTCTTTGCAGGTGGGAGAGGCGAGCGTTGTGATCGCCGCGACTGCACCCCATCGTAAACCTGCATTTGACGCTGCGCTCGAAGCCATCAATCGCTTGAAGCGCGAAGTTCCGATCTGGAAGAAAGAGTACTTCGCCGACGGTGCCGTCTGGGTTGACGGCGAGTGGGATCACGCCCTGCTGCTGCGTGCATCGAGAAATGGTCCGTAAGATTCTCCCGTACGTCGCGGCGGCACTTGCCATCATCTGCGTGTCGGTTGCTTCGGCTCAGTTCAAACCCGCTACTCCGGCTCGCGAAGGGGCTCAAGATCAGACACCGACGTTCTCGATCAAGGTCGATCTCGTGCGCCTGCTCGTCTCCGTTCGAGATCAAAATGGCAAACTCGTGACGGATCTCGGCAAATCCGATTTTCAGATTTCGGACACTGGGACGCCGCAGCAGATTGCCGTATTTGAGCGCAACACATCGTTGCCGCTTTCCGTTGCGGTCTTAATCGACACAAGCGGAAGTACGCGCATCGATCTGCGATATGAGGTCCAATCCGTCCAACGCTTCATCACCAGTCTGCTGAAATCCGGTAATCCGGAGGATGCGTTTGAGCTCTTCAGCTTCAATTGGCGCACAAACCTCGAACTGGATTTCAGCCGGAACAAAGCGCACGCGGAACGCGCACTTCGGGCTCTCCAGGGCGAGGGCGGAACGTCGCTCTACGACGCAATCTTTCTTGCAAGCGAAACGCTGGGCCATCGCGAAGGCCGGCACGTCATGATCATCGTGACGGACGGCGGCGACACAACCAGCTTGAAGAAGTACCAGGATGCGCTCGTGGCCGCCCAGGAGGCAGATGCCGTGCTGTACCCGATCGTCGTGATTCCCGTACAAGGGGACGCGGGACGGAACACGGGCGGAGAGCACGCCCTTGCTACGCTGGCGGCCTCTACTGGAGGCAGGATCTTCAATCCTGAAGGATTTGGGCAACTGGATACCGCGTTTGCCGATATCCTTCTCGAATTACGAACGCAATATCTGTTGGGCTTTTACCCGCGGGAGGTTCGCCAGCAATCCCGCCTGTTTCATCCCATACGAGTCGAACTCCATGACCCGAAACTGAAGGTAAATGCGAGGACAGGATATTACGAACCATAGCCATCCGTCTATCGAATGCTGTCGTTCAGTTGCCCGAGTAAGTGGGAGCCGTTCAGCAGTTTCTACATAGCTTGGCGCCGTTTTTCTCAGTTACATTCCATAGCTTTGACTATCACGAGATGACGGTCATGCGGCATGACTACGGACTTTGTTACTCGGAATCCGCCGCGAACGCTACACGGTGCAGTTGTCCTGCCTCAAACCGGCAACGCACGGATCTCGCCCCTGCTTCTTGCTTCAGCAAGCTTGATCCGCCCTTCGAGACAACGTCCACAATCCGCTGCCCTTGAGGCGCGCGGATCGTGTGGTCACCTTTCAACTTAGAAGCAATCGTACAACCGGTTATCTTACCGCCAGACCATTGCATATCAACAGTAAGTCCGCCGCGCGCGCACAGGCCGGTAACTTCTCCTTCAGCCCAGACCGATGGCAACGCCGGCAGAAGATCGACGCTGCCTGCATGGCTCTGAATCAGCATTTCCGCAATCGCTGCAGTCGTCCCGAAGTTGCCATCTATCTGGAAGATCGGGCCGCCCTTAGCGGGATGAGTGTCGAACAGATTGATGTTAGTGCTGTGCTGCATGAGCATGGAAAGGGATTCCCACGCCTGATCGCCGTCCCCTAAGCGCGCCCAAAATCCGATCGCCCAGGCCCTGCTCCAACCCGTATAAGCGCCTCCATTCGCCAGACGGCGCTCCAGCGACACGCGCGCTGCTTTGGCCAGTCGAGGCGTTCCGGACGGCGTAATCTCGATTGCCAGGGTACAGCCCATACAGGTGCGACATGTGGCGCTGGCCCGGCGTGCTTTCTTCGAAATCAATTGACCATTCCTGAAGCTGCCCTTCCTTGCCGACTTGATACGGGATTAGGCGCTTCGCTGCCGCCGAAATCTTAGAAGCGAACTCGGCATCTGTTCCGAGGATCTCCGCTGCGGCTTTGCAATTCGTGAAAAGTTCGCGGATCAGGGCCATGTCCATCGTGCAGCCGGCGCTTGTCATCGCGGGTTTTCCATCCGGCGCCATGAAATTGTTTTCGGTGGATTCGGAGGGACAAGTTGTGAGACGTCCCGCGCCGTCTTCTATGAGCCAGGCGAGACAGAATTCGGCTGCGCCGCGCATGACGGGATAGGCCCGTTGGCGAAGAAACTCAGTATCGCCTGTGAACAGATAATGCTCGAAGAGATGCTGACAAAGCCAAGGGCCGCTCATGTTCCAGTTCGCCCAAGTGGGCTGCCCGACGCCCTCGCCGACCGGGTTTGCTGCCCGCCAGATATCAATGTTGTGGTGGGACACCCAACCTGGCAGACCGTAGGTTTCGTCCGCTGCCCGTTTGCCACATTCGCTGACGCCGTTGATGAGATCGAACAAAGGCTCCGCACACTCACTCAGGTTGCAGGTCTCGGCTGGCCAATAGTTCATCTGGACGTTGATGTTGGCCGTCCAATTTGAGCTCCAGGGCGGCGTAATCTGGGCGTTCCAGATGCCTTGCAGGTTGGCCGCCTGCGATCCCGGACGAGAACTGCTGATCAGCAAATAGCGGCCGTATTGGAAATAAAGAGCCATGAGGGAAGGATCCAGCGCAGTTCCCACCTGCTTCAGCCGCTGGTCAGTTGGCTGGTCGCCAGGCTGTTTGCGCGGACCCAGTGCGAGAGAGACGCGACTGAACAGTCGTTTGTGATCGCTCTGCTGACGCTCGCGCAGTTCTTCGAAACTCTTACTGGCTGCAGAGTCGAGCTGTGTACGGACCCGGGCAACTATATCGTCAATCGGTGTATCGGGCGGGAGCTGAAAGCCCCGGTACCCGGTAGAAGCGCTCAGCAGAACAGAGAGCGCAGTAGCGTTCTTGATCTCCAGGCGGTCGGGAAGGGTTTCAACTTGACCTCCTTCGACCTGCACCTCAAGAACTGCGGCAAAGTACATTCCTTCGCCTCTGCGGTCTGAGAAGGTCACTGGCTTTTCACTCCCGGGATGACCTGCCCCGGCGACATGCGACGCTGCCTTTCCGATCAGAAGCAAGCGATGAGGTCCGGGACTTGACACAGCCGTTTGCAGCGGACCATCTAGAGTGATGGTGCAGTTTAGTTGGCCAGGGACGCTAGCTGTTATGCGGACGGCGATCACCTGATCCGGAGCGGAGACAAACGCCAGGCGATCGAAGCGTACCTCATTAGCCGTGTAAGACGTGCGGGCGCAGGCGGTCTCCAGGTCCAACTCGCGCCGGTAGTTCTTAACCTCGCCCGGATGGTGCAAGCTAAATCGCAGATTGCCCAGCGGCTGGTAAGCTTCCGCAAATAAGCCCTGCATCTTTCGACAGAGTTGGTCGGCCCGGTGGTAGTCATGTTCCTCCAAAACAGCGCGACGGATGTCGGCCAGGTACTTCTTGGCATCCCGATTGTTGCCATCGCGGGGACTACCGGACCAGAGAGTGTCCTCGTTTAATTGCAACAACTCTTTTGCGGGCGAGCCATCGTCACCGGCACCAAACACCATCGCGCCGAGACGTCCGTTTCCGATTGGCAGCGCATCAACCCACTGCGCAGCGGGCTTGTCATACCACAGGGTAAATCGCTCGGCGCTTCGTCTCTCGTTGGCCGATGTTTCAGTCCGCGGTAACTGCGGCATTGCCAGCGCAGCGGAAGCGGCGAGGAAGTCACGGCGCGTCGTTCGATCCATAGTGAGGGAGGCCTTGCGGAATTATGATACAAATCCTCTGTATCAGAGCTGCTGCCAGTATTACGTCTCCACGGTTTGGGGTTGTGGTGAAGTGAACGTATGGACAGTTTTCTGGACACTGCCATCGAGATTGCCCGCGAGGCCGGGCAGATTCTCATGGCTCATCGCGGTGTCAGTTTCGAGTTGAAGGGCGATTACGACCTGGTGACAGCCGCTGATCGCGCCAGTGAAAAGCTGATGGTGAAACGGCTGCGCGAGCGCTTTCCGGAGCATGGAATTGTTGCCGAAGAAGGCGGCCGCGCCGAGATGGACGCCGAGTTGCGTTGGTATGTCGACCCGCTGGACGGCACGACGAATTTCGCCCACGGATATCCGCTGTGGAACGTGACACTGGCGCTCGCACGCCGCGGTGAAGTGATCGCCGGCGTGGTGTATGACCCCTTAAACCGCGAATTGTTTGCCGCCGAACGCGGTGCGGGCGCGCGATTGAACGGTGCTCCTATCCAGGTCAGTCCCGCACAAACGCTGAATGATGCGCTCGTTTCGACCGGATTTCCAAGCCGCAAGCGAAGCCAGAACGTCAATATCCACTTCTATTACCAGCTTGCGATGCTGACCCATGGCGTGCGGCGCGGTGGTTCTGCGGCCATCGATCTTGCCTATACGGCCTGCGGACGGCTCGAGGCATTCTGGGAGTTCGGCTTGAATCCGTGGGACATGGCGGCCGGCACATTGCTGGTGGAAGAGGCGGGCGGCCGGGTTTCGGGGATGAAAGGGGAACCGCTGGACCTTCACGGGAAAAATCTGCTGGCGGATAACGGACACATCCATGAAGAGACGTTGAGCTGTTCGGAGAGATATTCGAGGGCCGCTTCCCTCATGAAATGCCCGGGCTTCCGGCCGTGGAGGACGCAACCGTTCATGGCTGAACTACCGGCCGTTCCGCTGACCCTCGAGGGTTCCTGGGCCCTTCACCAGATGTTTCGGCTGCGGCGAACAGAGTGGCGGGCTCTACCGCAGGACCAGCAGACAAGAATCCTGGAGGACGCCGTTTCCGCACTATCGCCGCTTGAAGCTCCTGCCGCAAGCGGGCACCCCAGCCAGTCCGCCATCTTTTCTCTCATCGGTCATAAGGGAGACCTGCTGATCCTGCATTTCCGGGACACGCTCGAGGAACTGCATCGGGTGGAGTACTCGCTAAATCAACTCCGATTGGCGGAGTACCTGGAGCCGACCCACTCCTACTTATCCGTGGTGGAACTCGGACTTTACGAGTCTTCCGCGAAGACCTACGGCAACTCTCCGAGAAGGGCTTAGAGCCGTACACGCCCGAGTGGAATGGGGGCGTGGCCGAGGTGATCGAACGTCAGAGTGCCGCCATGGCGTCGCGCCTCTATCCCGAGATCCCCTCGGGCAAATATATCTGCTTCTATCCGATGGATCGCAAGCGCGCCGAAGAGAAAAACTGGTATCAGGTGCCCATGGCCGAACGCCAGCGCATGATGCACGAGCATGGCATGATCGGACGCCGCTATGCGGATTCCGTCAGACAGATCATCACCGGCTCGATCGGCTTCGACGATTGGGAGTGGGGCGTCGATCTTTTCGCCGACGAGCCACTCGTCTTCAAGAAGCTGATCTACGAGATGCGTTTCGACGAAGTAAGTGCCGTCTACGCGCTGTTCGGCACGTTTTACGTCGGCATGCGGCTGCCGGCCTGCGAGTCTTCCGGCCTATATTTCAGGTACGTTGTAAGGCTATCCCGGTCCAGGCACGCCTCGCCTTACAAATGCGCTGTAAATAGTCAGAGCGACGGGACCTTTACGATTGAGAATGTTACGCTTATTAGTCGAAAATGCGTACAGTTGACCTGATTCACCGCAAGCGAGACGGAGAGGAACTATCTCCCGAGGAACTGCAGTTCCTTGTAGATGGCTACACGCGCGGCGAGATCCCCGATTATCAAATCTCGGCATTCCTGATGGCCGTGTTTTTCTCCGGAATGTCGGATCGGGAAGTGAGCGCAATGACTGAGTCATGGTGAACTCGGGTTCAACTGCTCGATCTGTCCTCCATTCCGGGCGTCAAGGTGGATAAGCACTCTACCGGTGGCGTTGGTGACAAAACAAGCCTGATTGCTTCGCCGATTGCCGCGGCCGCCGGCGTCGTTGTTCCGATGATCTCGGGGCGTGCGCTTGGCCACACCGGGGGCACGCTGGACAAGCTGGAGTCGATCCCCGGATTCCGGACCGATCTCACCATCGATGAATTCCGCGAGTTACTGGCACAGCATAAGCTTGCCTTCATCGGCCAAACTCCGGAGATTGCTCCCGCCGATGGCAAATTCTACTCGTTGCGGGATGCCACCGCGACCGTGGAATCCATCCCACTGATTGCTTCGTCCATCATGTCGAAGAAACTGGCGGTCGGCTTAGACGCGCTGGTTCTGGACGTAAAGGTCGGCTCCGGCGCGTTCATGAAGAAGCAGGTGGAAGCGCGCCGCTTGGCCCAGATGATGGTGGGCATCGGCCGCCGTTTGGACAAACGGGTACAAGCCCTGATCACCGACATGAGCCAGCCGCTCGGATACGCCATCGGCAACGCTCTTGAGGTGATGGAGGTTTCGCAGACACTGCAAAACGCCGGCCCTGCCGATCTTACCCGGCTTGTCGCTCGAACTTGCTGCGCGCATGATCTTCCTCGGCAAGATCACCAAGACGCTGGATGAAGCCCGCGAATTCGCGCAGGCAAAACTGCTCGATGGCTCGGGCTACCGCAAATTCAAGGAAGTCATCGCGGCGCAGGGCGGCAACCCGCAAGTGCTCGACCGCTTCGAACTGCTTCCGAACGCCACTGGCGCGCAGGAAATCACCACCAGCCGGGGTGGCTACATCAGCGGCATCGACGCGGAACTGATCGGCCAGGCTTCTTCGATGATCGGCGCGGGACGAGACACAAAGGAAGACTCCATCGACCCTGCGGTCGGCGTCATTCTCGAAGTGAAGGTCGGGCCAGAAGATCGATCCGGGCAGTATCCTGTGCCGGATTTATCACACGAGCGATGAGCGCTTGGAGGCCGCTGCCGAACTGGTGGAAGACGCCTTTAAGATCTCGCAACAGCCGGTTGACGAGAGGGACCTGATCCTCGAAGTTGTCAGCTAGCCTCATCATATTGACGCGTTGATGGCGAGATTACACGGGATACTCGGCCTCCTGGCAATTCGTCGCCTGCGCGTTCCTTTTCTCCACTCGCCGGTCGGCAATCCAGAGGCGCGTGCTGGTGTGGGGCGTCGTTCTGCAGTTTGCGTTCGCGTTCCTGGTCCTGAAGACCAGGTTCGGTGAGTTGTTCTACGGCGTCAGCCTGTTCGTGAACGCCATGTTGAACTACACAACCGCTGGATCTACCTTTGTTTTCGGTGACAAGCTGGGAGCCAGAACACAGCAGTTCGGAGTCATCTTCGCGTTTCAGGTTCTTCCGATCGTCATCTTCATCTGCTCGTTCTTCGCGATTCTGTATTACCTCGGCGTCATGCAGTTGTTCGTCAAAGCTATGGCGGTGGTAATGCAGCGCTTCATGGGAACGAGCGGCGCCGAATCCACCTGTGTTGCCGCCAGCATCGTCATGGGTCAAACCGAGGCGCCGGTCACGATCCGGCCCTTTCTCGAAACGCTGACGGAGTCGGAACTGTTCACCATCATGACCAGCGGCATGGCGCACGTTTCCGGAGCCGTCATGGCCGCTTACGTAGCCATTGCGGGCGTCTCCATCTCCCATCTGCTGACAGCGGTGATCATGACCGCACCGGCCACCATCATGCTGGCGAAAATGTTTGTGCCTGAGACGGGCGAACCGCTCACTGCCGGCACCATCAGGGTCGAAGTGGAGAGGCCGGGTGTCAACATCGTGGATGCAGCGGCACGCGGCGCGGGCGACGGTCTGCAACTGGCGCTCAATATTGCCGGGATGCTCATCGCCTTTCTTGCATTGATCGCCATGGTAAACGGAGGATTCGGATTGATCCATGCCTACATCGGCTGGTTTCCGGCCTCTCTTCAGCAGATTCTGGCGTTGGTGTTCGCTCCCATCGCCTGGCTGCTGGGTGTGGAATGGAAAGATTGCGCCACTGTCGGGAACCTGCTCGGCACCCGCATGGTCCTGAACGAGTTCGTGGCTTTTGTGGATCTGGGGAAAGTAAAAGCGGCACTCGACCCGCGTTCGTTTGTGATTGCAACCTTCGCGCTTTGCGGGTTCGCTAATCTGAGTTCGATCGCGATACAGATTGGTGGCATCGGAGGTCTGGCTCCCTCCCGCAAATCAGATCTGGCGAGGCTAGGATTTAAGGCGATGATTGTAGGGACCCTGGCAAACTTCATGTCCGCCTGTATCGCTGGGATACTTCTGTAGAGATCTCCTTCTGTGTCTGCCACTTCCACTACGAAAACGACAAGTAACATGAAAGACGCAGCGCGATTCGTTGAGATTCAGACATCCATTCGCCCGAAGGTAGGCGTTGTGCTCGGAAGCGGCCTCGGCGCGTTCGCAGACACAATCGCGAACAGTGTCAGAATTCCGTACGGAGAAATCCCTGAGTTCCCGAAAGCTACCGCCATTGGCCACGCGGGCGAACTCGTCGCGGGTGTTTTGGGCGTGAACGGCAGGATCGTCGGCGACGTGATTGTCATGTCCGGCCGCTTCCACCTTTACGAAGGCTATTCGGCGCGGGAAGCGACAGCCGGAATCAGGCTTTTTCGCGAACTCGGTGTCGAGCGCGTCGTCCTGACCAATGCGGCAGGCGGGATCAATCCGGCGTATTCGAAGGGCTCTCTGGTTTCCATCTCGGATCACATCAATCTGCAGGGCGCGAACCCGCTGGTCGGTCCGAACGATAATAAGCTCGGACCACGCTTCCCCGACATGACCGAAGCTTATTGTCCAAAGCTGCGGCTGACGGCACGGCAAACCGCAGAGCAGTTAGGGATCACCCTGCACGAGGGCGTTTACGCCGGTCTGCTTGGCCCGAGTTATGAGACACCCGCGGAAATCCGCTATCTCGAGACAATCGGTGCCGACCTGGTCGGAATGTCCACTGTCGCGGAAACCATCGCTGCGAACCACATGGGCATGAAAGTCCTCGGAATCTCCTGCGTGACAAACGCCGCGGCGGGATTAACGAAGGAAAAACTCGACCACCAGGAGGTTCTCGAAATTGGACAACGCACCTCCGGAACATTCGTGAAGCTGCTTTCGGCTCTGCTTCCAAAACTTTTGCCCGGTGCCTGAACGGACGGCGCTGGTCCTCTTCGATATCGACGGCACTCTCATTCGCGGTGCGGGACGCCATCACAAAGACGCGCTGATCGCCGGTATCCGGCAGGTGACAGGTGTCGAAACCAGCATGGAAGGGATCGCCACTGCCGGCACTCTCGACCGCGATCTGATTGCTCTCATGCTGGGCCGCACAGGCTGGAGTGTCGACGACATAAGTCACCGGTTGACTGAAATCGCAACGGCCTGCCACACCAGCTACCGAGAAAATTGCCCTGCGGATTTGCGCGATCGGGTCTGCCCGGGGTTGCCCGGCATCCTCGACGAGCTGAAGTCACGAGGCGCGATCTTAGGCGTCGTCAGCGGAAATCTTCGTGAGATCGGCCGGCGCAAGCTGGAGCTAGCGGGCCTCTGGCACTACTTCTCAATCGATGCGTTCTCTGAAGACGGTCACACAAGGGCGGACTTGGCGCGGGAAGCAGCGCTCCGTGCAAGTCTGGGCGAGAGGAACGGCTCCTTTCGCCGCATATCACTCGTAGGCGATCATCAGAACGACGTGGCGGCAGCCAAGGCGAACGGATTCCAGTCCGTCGCCGTCGCTACCGGGATCAGCTCGGCCGAAGAGCTTGCCGCAGTCTCGCCGGATGTCCTCCTTCGAGATTTGACCGAAGCCGATCCGGAGATATTTTTCTCCTGATTACGCGGAAGTGGCGCTGGTCGTCGAGGCGGAATCGCTGAAGAAGCCCTCAATCTGGGCGAGATCTTCGTCCGACAACCGATACGTCAGAGCGCCGATCACTCCATTCACCTGGTCCGCGCGCCGCAAGCCGACAATCGCTGCGGTCACGGCAGGGTTTCGGAGTGTCCAGGCAAGCGCAACCTCGCCGGGATTTCTGCCATTGCGATCTGCAATCGTCTTCAGGATCTCTACAAGCTGGAGGTTACGGCTGAGCTGAGGCTCCTGGAAATCCTTGTCGCGGCTGCGCCAGTCATCCTGCGGCAAGCTCTCCGCGCGTTCCTTCGTCATTTTTCCGGTCAACAATCCGGCGCGCATAGGCGAATAAACAATCACCCCTATGTTGTTTGCTTTCGCGAACGGAAGAATCTCGGGTTCCGCCTTTCTGACGAGGAGAGAATAGGGCGGCTGGAGCGACGTGACCGGCGCAATGGCCTGAGCCCGCTTCAGTTGCTCGACATTGAAGTTCGAAACGCCGATCCAGCGTACTTTGCCTTCTTCTTTCAACCGGGCCATTTCGGTCCAGCCCTCTTCGATCTCCCCTTCCGGCTCAGGCCAGTGAATCTGGTAAAGATCGATCTGTTCAACACCTAAGCGCCGGAGGCTGTTCTCGCATTCTTTGCGGATGGACTCTGCTTTTAGCGACGGGAAAATGGATCCATCCTCGTTCCAGCGGCGCTCGCATTTGGTGAAAACGTACGGCTTCCGAGAGACTTCCTTTAGGGTTTTTCCGACGATCTCTTCGGAGTGGCCAAGTCCGTAAACGGCCGCCGTATCGATCCAATTCATTCCGGCATCGATCGCCGCTCGTATTGCCGCGCTTGAATCCTTGTCGTCCTGGTCGCCCCAGCCGAATTTCCAGCCGCTGCCGCCCATGGCCCACGCACCCACGCCGAGTGCCGTGATGTCCAAGTCACTGTTTCCTAACCGTTTCGTTTCGCTCATATTCCTTCTTGACGCAGAATCACCTAACAATTGTCCACCTTCGTCGGTAGGCCCGGCGATTTGGCCAACCTACCTAATCCGAATGGTAAAAGCGGCCGATGGCTAATCAGCAGTTCTCTCCCGAGGCATTCGAGGAGAGAGCAATCCAAAATGAAGATCCTTTCGACTTTCTTGCTGGCGGGAGTAATCACGACGGCAACTCCCATCACGGTGCCACCGATCACAGAGAACACGCCGCCGTGGCTCTGCGAGCTCCCCCAGAGCCATTCTCATGCCTGGGATCCTTCGGACCTCCAGATATCGTCATCTTCGGGGGACATAGGACGGCACGAGTTTCTCAGGAGCGACGCCGCTCCTGTTCCGGAGCCCGACACCTTTCTGCTGCTCGCCAGCGGCCTGTTCTTAGTGGCAGGACTCGCGCGCAAAAAAGCACGGCGCGAGCAGTCCACCACGCGCGCTGCTTAAGATATTTCCCTACCGAAGCTGATCGAGATCAGGAACACCGCGGCGGCGGGTGCGAAGAGCGTACGGGAACTTGCCCTGATTACAAGGCGGAAACGTCGCACCGCGATAGTAACTGAGGCCGAAGATCCAATCCCGATTGGTTCCACCATCACAGATCTCATCCGCGATGGGATGGATCTTCCGCCACAATGAGCGAGCCGAAACGTTGGCATCAATCGCGGGAAAAGTCGCGGCTTTCAGATAAAGCCCTTCCGGTATGACGCACAGGATAAGCAACAAGCCAGCCCAGGAACGGCGTGGGAGCAGCGCAAGTACGATCGGAATACTGAGGTAGAACACCTCGGTTCGTGTCGGCGGCGCGAGGCTGGTCGCCGTCAACTTTCCCGCTGCCAGCAACGCAGGCAGTACCGACACAAGCAGCGGTATACAGGCAATCAGTAAGGCGGAAGCAAGTAGCCAGCCCCGGGAGATCTCGCCCAGACGCCGATGTTCGAAAACACTTCCCACAAGGGCAAAGAAACTCGGCAGCAAGGGAAGCAGATAGCCAGGCAGCTTGTTCAGCGGAATGCTGAAAAACACAAGGCCCCACACGACGACTGAGAGCAGGAATCGCCGCCGGGTGTCCCAGGTTTGTCCAGGTCGCAGGAGCAAGCCGATCAAGGCGGTCCAGGGAAATACGGCAGCAAGAAAGATGAGCAGGTAATAGTAGGCGGGTTGGACGTGCAGCAACGAAGCCGAATAGACGCGCTCAAGGTGATGTTTGATGAAAAAATCCTGGATAAACGGGAAGCCGTTTCGCAGATAGACTGCGATGTACCAGGGCAGCGCGACAACAGCGAAACTGGCAGAAGAGATCAGCCATCCGCGCCAGTAACGGCGAAGGAACCAGGCGAAGGGTACCGCGAGCGCAACCGGAACCAGGCCTTTGGCCAAAGCCGCCAAGCCGAAGCAAGCGCCGATGGCACCGAAGCGTAGAAAAAGGTGCCGCGTATCGGGTTCTGCCCTCAGAAGCGGCAGAGAAAGCAGCACCGCGAAAGAAAAGAAAACCGCCAAAGGCAGATCTGTTACGCACAGGCCGCTAAAAGCAAGCCACCAGGCCGAGGTCGCGAGCAAAGCAATCGAAACACCCGCGACGCGCCAGTTGAATTCGCGCCGCAACAACTCGAACCAGATTGCAAGCGACGTCAGACTCAAGGTGGCAACTGGCAGGCGGCCACAAAGATCGGGGCTCAGGCCGAGCGCGGTGCCGGCCGCCGTCATCCAATACAAGAGGGGTGGCTTTTCAAACCAGGGCGAACCCCAAAGCTTTGGGGTCACGAAATCGCCGCTCTGGGCCATGGCCCTGCCAATCGCTGCGTAGCGGGGCTCGTCCGGTCCGTAGACACCAAAGCCATCCAACTGATAGAGATAGAGCGACGCAATGGCGATCGCAAGCGTGGCGAATAGTAAGTAGCGGCGCGTCAGCGGCAACCTTTATTGTAGGTTGGCGAAAGGAATATTGTCGTCTTCCGCAACGGGCCGTTCTCGCTGTGGCCTATGTTGGGCTACCAATACAGTTTTAGCGCCATCTGCATTTGCCGGGGCGTGTTGTACTGGCTCGTGATTGCGCCAAAGCAGGTGCTGCTGAGATTAGAGCAGGTCGACGAAGGCGCAGCGAACACAACCCGGTTGAAAAGATTGAAAGCCTCCGCGCGGAAATCGAGGCGCAAGCGCTCGGTGAAGTTGAACGATTTGCCCAGGCTGACATTTTCGTTCAAATTAGGGAATGACCGAACCAGAGGATTGTAACGGGTCGCGTTGCCTAAAAGGTTGCGCGGCTGGGTCGGAAACGCGGCAGCGTTTAGATAGCTGTCGGTAGCCGGATCGAAATCTCCCGTCCAGTTGGACTTCCAGTCATAGCTGCTGATATAGGGGCGGTTGGATCCGTTAAAGATTGGAAGCGGGGCGTTCCTTACAACCCCGATCGGGAACCCCGTGGAGTAGACCTGGATTGCGCTGATGCGCCACCCTCCGAGCACCTGACTCGCAACGCCGTGCGTCAGCCAGCGGCGACCGACGCCGAACGGAAGTTCGTAGAGCGTATTGAACTTGAATACGTGTGTTTGGTCGTATTCACCAATCGACTTCTCCAGCTTTCGATTGCCTTGGTCTTCGGCATATCCGAGGTTCGCGTAATACGTGTCGGAATCGGTGAGCAATTTGGAAAAGGCATAGCTCCACTGGAACATCAGACCGTTATTGAAACGGCGGTTCAACTTGACAACGGCAGCGTGATAGCTTGAATGACCGCTCTTATCACCACCGCTCTGACTCGTATCGATGTTGAGGTACTGGGGATAGGGGCGCAGAGCCTGAGCGACAGATTGCGTGCGTTGTATCGCAGAGTTGGTGAAATTCGCATACGGTGGCGTAATGCCCGCGGCCAGAGCAGTTGCTGACGTGATGTTCGAGTTGAGAATGTTGATGGCCTGCGTGGTGCCGTAGGTTTGAATGAGCTGATTCACGGTCGACATCGGTACCTGGTTGATGTTGACGATGCCGCTCTGAAGGTGGGCTCCGACCACGGCGTTGTAATCAGCTTCGAAGATGGTGCTGGGGGATATCTCGCGCTGGATAGAAAACGTCCAGTTGTAAGCCTCGGGCGCACGGGTCGCATCCTGACCCTGCCAATAGTCCACATTGGAGTTGTTGGCAAAGGACGGATTGATCTGTGGCGGAAGCGGATAAGAGGGCAAGCCGGAGTCGAGATAGAACGCGGGAGTGATGCCCTGGTTCGTTGAGTTGAACGCGTATTGCCCGATGAAGCCCGCGTAGTGACTGCTGCTTGCGACTACGGTGACGCGACTGAACGAGCGGGCAGCCGCGGCGCGGATAGTAGTTTTCGGGTTGACCGCGTATGCCAGACCCAAACGAGGGCCCCATGCTCCGTACCAGCCCGGAATAAGGCTGTGGGTGTTCTGGCGGCCAGGACCGAAGCCGGCGAACACGAGTGCGCCGGGATAATTATTGACAGCAGGATTCGGAGTAGTGGGCGAGAAGTCGGAGTACTGGTCGCCACCCGCAACGGGCGGCAGCGTGAACTCATAACGCAGACCGAGATTGAGGGTCAGCTTGCGGTTCACATGCCAGTCGTCTTGCGCATAAAATCCGTGATAGGCAAAGGTTTGCGGAAGATAGCGGATTGTTTCCGTGGCTCCGCTATCCGCTGCGCCGAGCAGGAAGGACGCGAAGGAACTGCCGCTGGTGAAGGTGGTAGCGCCCGGCACGCCAGTCTCCAGAAAACTAAACGCAGCCTGTCCGGCGATGTTCTGTTGCCCAAAACCATTGGCGCGCTGGCTTTCAAAAGCGTAGCCAAACTTCAACGAGTGCGCGCCGTGATTGAAGCTGAGATCATCTTTCAGCGACCAGGATGGTTGCTCGGTTCCGTTGTAGGCAGTGCTGCCCCAACCGGTGAATTCAGTAAACGTCAACACCGGAAAATTGACGCTGCAATCGACGGCATTCGGGATGCATACCTTGTCCTTCCAGTTCTGCCCTAATTAGGCGAGTAGCTATTTTTGTAGAACTGGTTGCCACCGATCGCGAAGTGGTTGAACATGCGAGGTGAGAGGGTCCAGTCATAGCTGAGGCGATAGAGCGAAGCCTGGTAATCGGATACCTGACCATTCCACAAGGGCTCGGGGAGACCAGTAGGACCAGCAGGACCAGGCTCCGAATTGTAGCGGGTCTTGTTATACAGGAACCCGAGGTGATGGTTCGATCCAAAGTTCTGGTCGATCTTCACGCTCCCCTTGTCGGTAGGGCTTTCCGTATCGCCGCCGTTCGTAACGTAATTGTTCGTGATATAGCCGGGAGTTCCGGGAACCAGCCCGGGGCGATTCGGCGTTATGCTCTGGGCAAACGGAAGAATCTGTCTCGCAACATTACTGAAGGCGGAGACCGGAATCTTGTTGCCCGGGAAAGGCGAGCGAGTGAAACCGCCGGACGTACTCGCTTGCGTGCTGCGGGGATCGTAAATCGGAATGGGGGCGCCGCGCGAGTTCACCCACTTCGAGAAGTCGCCGGTATACATCTCCGGCGTAGGCACGGAAAGCACCGTGCCGTTTGCACCGAGGCGGTTCCGGAATCCCTCGTAGGAAACGAAGAAGAACGTGCGATTGCGTCCGTTGTAGAGCTTAGGCACAATCACGGGTCCGCCGGCGGAAGCACCGAAATCGCTTTGCTTGTAGATGGAGCGAGTAGGCGCAAAGAAGCCACGCGCATCAAGAACGTCATTGCGGAGGAACTCGTAAGCAGTCCCGTGCAAAGCATTCGTTCCCGACTTGGAAACAAACGTAATGACGCCGCCTCCCGCCTGGCCGAATTCTGCTTTGAAGCCGTTCGTGTCGACAGAGAACTCGGTGATGGACTCGACCGAAGGAGTGAGATAGGCGGTCTCCGTCGCGTCCGCGGAACGGTTTGTGTTGACGGAAAGCCCGTCGAGAGTTGCGCTCCAACTTGCTGCCGGTCCACCGCCGAGAGAAAGAGCATTGCCGCTGCCCTTCGCTTCGGGAACCGTTGAGACGAGATCGAACGGGCTGCGTAGCGCCCCGCCAACGACGAGAGGCAACTCATCCACCAGCCTGTTCTGGACGGCATTGGAGACGCGCGCATCCTCTGTCTGCATTTGGATCGGCTGGGCGGACACTTCAACCGTTTCGCTGAGGTTTCCCAGTCGAAGCTTCGCATCGGCCCGCACGGTAGCACCGGCAGTAAGAACAACGTTGTCGAGTATGAAGGTGCTAAACCCCGAGACGGACACTTCCACGCGGTAAGAACCTGGCTGTAAGTTGGCCGCGTTGTACTCGCCGGTGCTGGTACTGAGCACGTGCTCGGCGGTATTGGTCGCTTTGCTGATGATGTTGACCGCGGCATTGGGTATGGCGGCGCCCGTGTTGTCAGTGACAATGCCGGTAATATTGCCACGCTCGGTTTGTCCGAAGCTGAGCAAAGCGGCGAGCAAGGCGATGCCAAAGAAGCGTTTCAAGCGAAAGACCCTCCACAGAGCAGGTTTGGTCTTGAGTTATATAACGTTTCTCCGGCACTTGCAAGGTTCGACGAAGAATGTGTTCCGCCAGCCGTTGATGGCAAGCTCAAATTGCCGTTTCCATTTGAGACGTGCGATAAAGTTGTGTTCCAGGCGAGGAACAAGTGGATCGTAGACAATTTTTATCGTCCGCCGGTGTAGCGGGAGTCGGCCTAACGACAGGCCTGGTCTCAGAGCAAGTACAAGGCAAGCCCGCCGCCGACAGCCGGCCCAAAACTGCGCAGATGAAGCTGGGCTGCCAGAGTGCTCCGACGAACGAGACTCACTTAAAGTACCTGGCGCGGTATGGCGTGCGAAATATCTGCGCATACCCGCAGATTGCCGAGGGCCGGATCTATGCCACGGTCGATGAGCTAAGCCGGATGAAAGACCTGGCCGAAAGAAACGGCATCACCGTGGAATGCACTGCGCCTCCGTTTCTGGAATCGAGCCACATCGATCGAGAGAAGCATCCCGCCATCATGCTGGCCCAGAGTCCAGAACGTGATCGGGATATCGAGTCACTCCAGAAGATGATCGAGAACTGCGCGAAGGCGGGCATCCCTTCTATCAAATACAACATGAGCATTCTGGGCGTAATTCGGATTGGGCGGACACCCGGCCGTGGAGATGCCACCTACAGCACGTGGAAGCTGGCCGATGCTCACCCGGATCCGCCGTTAACGAAAGCTGGACAGGTAAATGCCGACCAGGCTTGGGAACGGATTACGTACTTCCTGGACCGGATCATTCCAGTTGCCAATGAGAACAAAATCCGGATGGCTTGCCATCCGCATGACCCGGGAGTGCCGCCCGAAGGCTACCAGGGAGTCACACGAGTGCTGGGAACAGTCGATGGCTTGAAAAGATTTGTCTCCATTCGTGAAAGCCCGTACCACGGTCTCAATTTCTGCCAGGGTACCGTCTCAGAGATGCTGGCCGACCCGGGCAAAGAAATCTTTGACGTCATCCGCTACTTCGGTTCGCGACAAAAGATTTTCAATGTACATTTCCGGAACATTCGAGGGCACCGGGACGAGTTTGTGGAAGTCTACCCGGACGAAGGGGATGTCAACTTCGTGAAAGCCATACAGGTTTACAAGGAAGTTGGCTACCCGTACATGCTGATGCCGGATCATGTGCCGGTCGCACCGAATGACCCGAACGGACTGCAATCATTCGCCTACTGTTACGGCTACATCAAGGCGCTGATCCAGGCCGTAGACCAGATGGCCTGACACCTCTCCGAGGGCAGGCCCGTTGGCCTGTGTACGATCCGCGAAGACCCGAGGCATCGTCAGCCACCATCCCCTACACTGTTGGTGAATGCTGCGCCAATCCCTGCTCGCGTCGATGCTCGCCGTCATCCTTGGAGTCGCTTCCGTAGCTCGCCCGGCGATCGCAGCCGACCCGCCAACCGTTAGCATCGACAAGACCCGGCTCGAGGCCTTTATCCGATACACCGAAGGCTACACGCCGGTTGTGAAGATGGTCATCGAAGATCCCACGCCGAGCGCATTCAAGGGTCTGTCCCGGGTTGTCGTCCACCTGAGCCTTGGCCAGCAGGCCATCGATAAGATTTACTTCGTCAGCGGGGACGGGCAGCAATTCTCGAGCGGTTCTTTGTGGAACCTGAACGAGTCGCCTTGGCTCGATACCTTACTGCATCTGCCAACCGACGGTCCTTCGTATGGACCGGCAAACGCCAAAATTACGACCGTCGTGTTTAGCGATTTCCAGTGCCCCTATTGCCGTTCTTTCGCTAAAACGATTCGGGAAGACCTGCCGAAGAAGTATGGGAACGATGTGCGCGTGATTTTTAAGGATTTCCCAATTGCAGCTATCCACAAATGGGCGGTTGCCGGGGCGGAGGCTTCGCACTGTGTCGGAGATGGGAATCCGCAGGCGTTTTGGGCTTTCCACGATTGGATCTTCGAGCATCAGGGAGAAATCAGCGAAGCTAACCTGCGTGATAAGACTCTGGAGTTCTCGAAAACCCAAAAGCTCGATGCCGCCAAGGTGTCGTCGTGTCTTGATTCGCACGCAACGGCTGAGGAAGTAAAGGAGAGCCTGAAGGCGGGTACGGGATTGGGAATCCAGCAAACGCCCACTTTCTTCATCAATGGACGGATGGTAAGCGGGGCGGTGCCGTGGAGCAATCTCGATGCGATCATCCAGCTCGAGTTGAATCGGCCCAGAGAAATACCCGGTCCGGACTCAGTAAAATCTCCATCTCCCGTAATGGTGACTCCGGGCGCAAAAACTGGTACGAAATGAATGGTTTGGGCGTTCCAGCGTGTTAAGCTGTCCGCACCTTCCGCCGATAGGTAGGTAGAGTGAAGCACAAATTCAAGTTCACGATACGTAAACAGCTAGGCGGCAATAAGTGAAGGCAACCGTGGAACCCCAACCCAATTTCTCTGATGTGGAAGCATTTCGGCTACCACCGCTGATTCTGCATCCCTTCTCTGGTCCGGAGGATACCTCGGTTCTCATGGCGAGTTCGCGGGCGAGTCTTGCGCTGCAGGGTTTTCTGCCACGTCCTGAGGGCGCTTCCCACGATTTAGATGAACAGCTCTTACGCGGGCGGTATGCCGAACTGCGCATGCTGTTCTATATCGGCAAGGACTTGACCCGTTGGATGGAACAATCTGCTGAGAGTGTGGAGCTTTCCGGCCAATTCTCCGGGCGCCGCATACGTCCGGAAACATTTGGGGCTTTCCTCGTCCAGTATGTTCCGCAGCATGTGAAAGCAAAGCTGGAGGCGTGGGGCGTTGCCGATTTTTGTGCTCTGTTCCGCCGCTCGATCGGGCTGCACAGCATTTTCCGCGACTTTCCGGGCCCGGAGAATTTTTCAGCCGATTTTTTGCGCCGGTACCATCGCCACCTTGACCAATGGTTCGAGATGCGTATGCGCGATACCGGATTTGAGCGTGCCGAATCGCACGAGTTTGTGTTCGATCTTTACGCATCGGGCGAGTACACGACCATGCTGGAACAAAGCTGGAGCGAATAGGCCCACTTTCTTTGGCTACAAGCGAAAGCAAGCGGGGGAGTAAGCTGAAAAGATGAATCTCCCCCGATTCGTCCTTGCCGAGCAGCACTTCCCGAACCGCGCAATCCAAGACATTCCCGGCCATATTCGCCAGGAATTATCCGGGTCCGGTATCACCGCCCGCATCCCGAAGGGAGCACGTATCGCAATCGGGGTAGGTAGCCGGGGTATCTCGAACATCGCCACGATCGTGAAATCCGTGGTTGAGTTCTGGAAAGAAAAGGGAGCGCAACCATTCATCTTCCCGGCAATGGGTAGCCACGGCGCCGCCACGGCAGAAGGGCAGGCCGACGTCCTGGCGCATTACGGAATTCACGAAGCGACCGTGGGCGCGCCGGTCATTAGCTCGCTCGAAGTGGTATCTCTTGGCAAAACACCGGAAGGCATAGAGGCTTTCTGCGACAAGAACGCTTTCGAAGCGGACGGCATTTTTCTGGTCGGCCGGGTGAAGTGGCACACCGACTTTTCGGGCGCGCTCGAAAGCGGATTATTCAAGATGATGGCGATCGGCCTCGGCAAGTTCGCCGGAGCCCGCCAGTATCACACATTCGCCTATCAGTTGGGTCTCGAGCAGGTGATTCGAAGTGTCGGGTCGAAAGTTGTCGAAACGGGAAAAATTCTCGGCGGCATGGCGATCGAAGAAGGTGCTCACCATGAAACCGCGGGATTGATTGCCGTTGATTTCTCGAAAGGCCGCGACGCCGTAGTCGCGCAGGAAGAAGCAATTCTTCGCGAGGTAAAATCCTGGATGGCGAAGCTTCCCGCGCCTGAGATCGACATTCTGATCGTGGATGAGATCGGCAAGAACATCAGCGGCGCAGGCATGGACACGAAGGTGATCAATCGCAGTGTTCAGGCGCACTATAATCCATTTCCAGATCTTCCACGCGTTCATCGAATCTACGCGCGCGGTATCACCGATCTCAGCTACGGCAGCGCCGTCGGCCTCGGCTTGGCGGATGTTGTCCACGCACGGATGCTGAACGGCATCAACTGGAACCCGACGATCATCAACTCGTTGACAGCGTCTACGCCCGCCGCGATCCGGACGCCCATTCACTTCGATAACGACCGTGAAGTCATGACGAAATTGGCTCCGACGGTCGGAAAAACTGACTTGTCGGCAGTCACTTATTGCCGGATTCGCAACACGCTCGAGTTGGTTCACATTGCCGTTAGCGAGAACCTGATTCCGAGCCTGTCATCAAACGTCAAGATCGTCTCGGAACCGTTCGATCCACCGTTCGATTCGGCAGATAACTTCCGGGATTTCCGCATGGGCAATGAGCTCTCGGAAGACGAAACCGACTTCGAAAAAGCCGGACAGAAGGAAGTTCCGGGCCGCGAAATCGTTCGGGGTTAAATCCGCCTCTAAATCCTTTAAAACCGCTGGATTGAAGCGGACGTCTAATCTTCAGGTGGAGATTAGAGAAAAGTTGCGCGTTCTGGCCGATGCCGCCAAATATGACGCTTCCTGCGCCAGCAGCGGCTCGAAACGCGCACGGGTCCAGGGCGGGATTGGCAATACGGACGGGATGGGCATCTGCCACAGCTACACGCCCGACGGGCGCTGTGTCTCGCTGCTCAAACTGCTTCTCACAAATTACTGCGTTTACGACTGCAGTTACTGTGTCAACCGGGTCTCGAGCGACACCAAACGCGCCCGCTTCACGCCGGAAGAAGTCGCGTTCCTGACGATCGAGTTCTACAAACGGAACTATATTGAGGGCCTGTTTCTCAGTTCAGGAATCATCCAGAGCCCCGATTACACGATGGAACAGTTGGTTCGGGTCGCCAAACTGCTCCGGATTGACCACGGATTTGGAGGCTACATTCACCTGAAGGCCGTCCCGGGAGCTTCCGAGGAACTGATGCAGCAGGCGGGTAGCTGGGCCGACCGGTTGAGCGCGAACGTTGAATTAGCGCGTGACAGCGATCTGGCGCAACTGGCTCCGGCGAAAACTCACCGCGAGATCGAGATGTCAATGCGCCAGATTGCGCACGGCATTCTCGACGCGAAAGACAAAACGACGCGAGGCGGCAAAACGCCTCGATTCGCCCCCGCCGGCCAAAGTACGCAATTCATTGTGGGCGCAACCGATGCGGCGGATGCCGTTCTGCTCGACAAATCGGCCCATCTCTACAAGGAATACAATCTGCGGCGTGCGTACTACTCGGCCTTCAGTCCCATCCCGCATGCCGACCCTTCCCTGCCCCTCAAAAAGATCCCGTTAGTTCGAGAGCACAGACTCTATCAGGCAGACTGGTTGATGCGGTTTTACGGGTTTACAGCGGATGAGTTGACGACGCCCGAAGACCGGAACCTGGCGCTTGATCGGGATCCGAAGCTAACCTGGGCGCTTCGCAACCGGGATTTCTATCCTGTCGACGTGAACAAAGCCGGAAAAGCAGCGCTCCTTCGGGTTCCGGGCTTTGGCGTTCGGAACGTGCAACGAATCTTGAAGATCAGACGGTATCGCGCGCTCACGTTAGCGGATCTGGCCAAGCTCAAGATTTCCGTTAAGAAGGCGCAATACTTCATCGTGACGTCGGACCATAATCCGGCGGTTCATACAATCGACAGTCCAAAGCTGCCGGCCAAGTTCAAACCGCAGACCGAACAACTCGGTCTTTTCGATGCGGCAGACTCGGCGCGGTCGGGAGAGCTATGAGATCCGTTTCCGCCACGGATTTCGCAAGCTGGCGTTCCGCGGCTCGGAACCTGCTCGCCGCAGATGTCCCGCCTGGAGACGTGGCATGGACGCCCGGCCTCTTTGATCAGCCGCTTGAAGTTCCGTCCGCAAAACCCGCATCTACAGTTCCCAAAGACTTCCTCGCTCTCGCCCGAACCGTTGCCATGCACCGGGAGGATCGCCGCTGGGATCTCCTCTACCGCGTTCTGTATCGTATTACCCGAGGCGAGCGGAACCTTCTGAAGATTGACATCGACGAGGATGTCCGCGAACTGAATCTGATGGCGAAGGCCGTCGCGCGAGACATGCACAAGATGAAGGCGTTCGTGCGCTTTCGACGCGTCCAAGGCTCAAATCCGGAGGAGTTTGTCGCATGGCACAAACCAGATCACCACATTGTCGAGGCGCTTGCCCCTTGGTTTGCGGATCGCTTCGGTGCCATGCGCTGGTCCATCCTGACGCCCGACCGCAGTGCACGTTGGGATCTGGAAGAGCTGACCTTTGGCCCCGGAGTTCCCAGGTCCGAAGCACCCGGGGAAGACACGCTTGAGGATTTATGGCGTGATTACTATGCCTCTATTTTCAATCCGGCGCGCGTCAAGATAAAGGCGATGAAGGCAGAGATGCCGGTCCGCCACTGGGCGACGCTGCCCGAGGCGCAGATTATTCCAAGCCTTCTGGCAAACGCAGATGGGAGAGTGACTGAGATGGCAAGAAGTCAGGCAACTTCGGCGGCGCCGTTTATTCCGGCGACCCGTGCCCTTGATCAATTACGGCACGCGGCCCCTGGCTGCCGCGGCTGTGATCTTTATCAGCACGCGACTCAGGTCGTGTTCGGAGAAGGTCCGAGTGATGCCAAGGTGGTGATGGTAGGCGAGCAACCTGGGGACGAGGAAGATGTGAAGGGTCATCCTTTCATTGGTCCGGCCGGGCGCCTGCTGAGCAAGGCCATGCACGAAAGCGGGCTCGATCGGGAAAAGATTTACGTCACGAACGCGGTGAAGCATTTCAAGTTCATCGAACGCGGTAAGCGCCGCATCCACGCCAAGCCGACCGGTATCGAGATTTCCGCATGCCGTCCCTGGCTCGAAGCGGAACTTGGCGCGATTGAACCGGAACTGTTGGTCTGCCTGGGCGCTACGGCTGCCCAGTCCCTCATGGGACGGGATTTTCGAGTCACGACCGAGCGTGGCAAGTTCTTTCCCCATCGGTGGGCGAAGGAGATTGTCGCCACCATTCATCCTTCTGCCATTCTGCGGGCTCAAGAACGCTCAGAGATGGAATACGAGCTTTTCGTGAAGGATCTGCGGGTCATCGCGGCTAAAGTGGCGGAACTGAGTAAAGCGAGTTAAGAGCCCGCGCTTTAGTTCATACCGGCTTTCCAACGCTCGATCAAAACCAACTGTTTCTTCACCTGTTCCCGTTCCGGTGCATTGGGCTCCAGCCGGAGGTAGGTATCCAGGTCTTCTTTGGCCGCCCGGTGATTGCCAAGCCGCATGTGAACGATGCCGCGCTGCCGGTATTCTTCCGCATAATCCGGCATGGCTTCAATCAGCAGAGTGAGCACCTCCCGAGCTTTGCCGAACGCCTCCCCGCGCAGATAGATCGCTTTCAGGTTGCTCAACATGCGGACGAGGATCTGCCTGGTATTGACCGCGGACAGCACTGCGGGATTTGCCCGAAGATCAACGTTGGCGGACTCCTTGGCGAGCGCCGAGCAATCGGCAAACGTCAGGATGCGGCCGTTGTGGAAGGGATCGATCCAGTACCGGGATTCCCGATCCTCATAAGCCACAATGAAGTGGCCCGGCAGACCCACCCCATAGACAGACCGTCCCAAGCGGCGCGCCACTTCGATATAGACGACAGACAAAGTGATAGGAATGCCAAGCCGGCGCATGAGGACTGAATTCAGACAGCTATTGCGGGGATCGTAATACTCGTTTTCATTCCCGCGAAATTGCATCACATCGAACAGTAATTCGTTCGCTGCTTTGATAAAGTCTAGACCGGTAGCATTCGGGGTTAGTTGAGCACCAATCTGTTGCGCCAGGCCGTCCAGGCGTTGGAGGGATGCTTCCACGTCGAGACCTGGAAACTCAATGCTGGCCATCTCGAGAGCGGCAAGGTCGAGCGTGACGGTGGAGCGTTCGTCGCGGAGGGCATCGAGCAGGCGCTGCACGCGGATTAGATTAACACTTCCAGCCGAGGGCGACTGCAACCAGCGGGGGATAAACTGAGTGGCAATGAACAAAAGAAGCTTCTTAAAGAGCTCGGGCGCTCTTCTGACTGGTACGCTTTTGTCCGGGATGACTAAGGCGGATGCGCAAAAGGAAGCTCGGACGAACTGGGCTGGCAATTACAAATACAGCACCGACCACCTGGAAAAGCCGAAGACGGTCGAGGAGCTGCAGCAGGTGGTAAGAAAGTGCGACAAGCTTCGCGCGCTTGGGGCGCGGCACTCGTTTCAATTCGATTGCGGACAGTACGTCGGCTCAGGTTTCTCTCGAGAACCTGGAATCGATGAGCGTCGACAAGAAATCGCGGACGGTAACGGTGGGAGCCGGTGTGCGTTATGGCAAGCTGGCGCCTTACCTGCAAAGCAACGGTTTTGCGGTTCACAACCTGGCGTCGCTGCCCCACGTGACCGTTGTTGGTGCTTGTGCAACGGCCACCCACGGCTCAGGCAGCAAGAACGGCAATCTGTCGACGGCCGTTTCCGGCCTTGAAGTCGTAACGGCAAACGGTGAAATTGTGAACCTGTCTCGTCACCGCGACGGCGAGCGCTTCCATGGCGCCGTGGTTGGACTCGGCGCTCTCGGTGTTGTGTCGAAGATCACGCTGGACGTGATACCCACGTTTGATATGAGCCAGGTGGTCTATGAAAACCTGCCTTTCGGCCAGTTGGAAAAGCATCTGGACGAGATTTTCGCGAGCGCGTACAGCGTCAGTCTTTTCACCGATTGGCAGAATCACCGCGCAACTCAGGTCTGGCTCAAGCGCCGGATTGAAAACGGCAAAACACCTGAGATGAAACCCGATTTCTTCGGAGCTAAACTGGCCACCCACAAGCTTCACCCCCTGGCCGGTCACTCCGCCGAAAACTGCACGGAGCAGATGGGCATTCCCGGACCCTGGTACGAGAGGCTTCCCCATTTCCGCATGAACTTTACGCCCAGCAGCGGCGCCGAGCTGCAGTCTGAGTACTTCGTTCCGCGCGAGAAGGCGTACGAGGCCATCCTTGCGGTGGAGCAACTGCGCGATAAAGTCACGCCACACTTATTCATCACTGAATTTCGAACCATCGCCGCCGATGACCTTTGGATGAGTCCTTGCTTCGACCGGGCAGCAATGACCATTCACTTCACGTGGAAACCGGAGTGGCAATCGGTCAAGGCGCTCCTGCCTCAAATTGAGGAGAAGCTGAAGCCGTTCGACGCGCGTCCGCACTGGGCGAAGCTGTTCACCATGGCGCCATCGCGGGTGCAGGCGCAATATGCCAAGCTGAACGGCTTCAAAGATCTGCTGAAGACCTACGATCCAGCGGGTAAGTTCCGCAACAAGTTCATCGAGACGAATCTCTATAGCTCTTGACGAGCGAGCCAGCTAGCGCTACCGGTGCTGGGCGTCTTCTTCCTTCCCGAAGAGATTCAGGCCGAACTTCGGCGCTGATCTCGTTCCGGTAATTTTGACGGGTATTTCGGCGCCTCCGTTGGGTCCTTTGAAGAACGGAGAGATCGGCCGCAGCAACAGCGATTTCCAGCGCGACGCAACCATGTGGGGTAACGTTGCCCGGGTGAAGACTTGTCCTGCGAAGTTGAACTGTTGACCGTCCATCGAGTACGCGCCGGTCAAGTTGATCCGGCCGCCAGGCAGCGTATAGCTCAGATTGCTGAAACGAATGAGGCTCCGGTTCATAAGAAACGTGCCCCTCATCTGCGACTCAACGTCCGCTGCACCGGGCTTCGCATCTTTCGGATCTCCTCGCGCACGGAGGCTCAGCATATCCACTTTGTCCTGTACCTTCGGATTAGTGAAGCGAATGTTTTTGAGGGTGAACGTACCGTTGAAGCTCAATCTCTGCGTAACGCTCTCCTTTCCCGGACGGATATGAAGCTTGGTTTTCGTCGCTATGACGGCCGCCATCACGGGCGGTTCAGTCTTCACCGCAAGTTCGAGGAAGTCACGCAATTGTCCCGCCGGAATCTCCACGTCCAGATCCACCGTGTGGCCCTTACCTTTGATGTTGATGACCGCTCCGCTGGTCGTGAACCTGGATTGCCCTAGTTTGGCGTGGATGGGTTGGAGATAAGTGTCACCAGTAATCCCGTCCACCACGGCGTGAAACTCGGTGTGAAGTGGAAGCGGATGGTTCGCCGTATCGAGCGAGAACTCGGGAGTCTCCGTTGTTCCATCCACCTCGATCTTGTCCAGTTGTCCCTTGAAGTCCCCGATAGAGGAGAGTATGCCTCCGATGCCCTTGATGGGGTTCAGATCGGCGTGATCGAAGGTGTAGTGACCAGTGACGGCAGAGTCCCCGGGGCTATCGGTGTTCCACGGTCCGAAGAAACCTTTGGCTTGAATGTCGCCGCGCGGAACCGCATTGGTCAAGGTGGCCTGATAGCTCCAGGGCGCATTCGGGCCGACATCGTGCAGTTCAATATGTTTGAGCTCGAAGTCCTTTGGGTCCTTATTCGGCTTCAGAGTGCCGATGATCAGCCGGGATTGGTCACAGATGATTTGGTCGACGGCAATCTTGACCTTGCCCTTGCGGCCTTCCACCCTTTGACTCTTATCGCGCAACTCACGAGGAGGAACATTGATGTGCAGCCCGGTCACATAAACTGCCCGGAGGTGCATGGGCTTGAAGATGAGGCCGATGACGCCTGAGTGAAAAGTGAAGTGATCGATCGCAATCAGCGGTTGGGTGGCTCCGGCAGACACAACGGCGTCGGGCGGGAAGATTCGCAGGCGGTCCCCCGTTATCTCGAGTCCGCGTAAGACGGAAACGTTGAAGTTATCCAGCTCCACGCGGCCGTTAAAGCGCGTGCTGAGCGTTTCTATGACACGGCCTTTCAAGATGGGACCGGCACGTTCGATCATGATCTCCGCGACGATCAAGAACGTCACGAGAGCGATCAGCGCAGAGATGCCGATCCAGGCCCAAACACCTCGGCGGTGTTCGCCCGCTACCGTTCGCTGATTGACATCTTGGATCGAATCCATGCCACTGAATCTTATGCTGCTGACTTGAGCTTATCGGCTTTTGAGGCAACGCGTAAGAACCTTTGCGTATATTGTCCGAGTTCGGGGCGGCATAGTACGGGATTTCTGGATGCCAGCCGTGGTACCGCTCGCGCGGCAGTGGTTAAGATTCCTCTTGATTGTCCTAGATAACTAGTACACTATATATCCAATGGCAGCGGCATCTGAAACCCGCAGACGATTCCAGTTCCGACTGGATGGGGCCAGCGGTGTGCCCGTTTATCGCCAGATCATCGACCAGGTCACGGCGGCCATGGCCCGGGACGCGTTGCGGGCCGGCGATCAACTCCCCACTGTGCGGCAGCTTGCCGTTGACCTTTCCATCAATCCCAACACCGTTATTCGTGCTTACCGGGAGCTCGAGATTCGGGGAGTGCTCGAAACGCAGCAAGGAACCGGAACCTTCATCGGCCAAGTGAGACCGGACGGCCGGGAAGGCGAAGGGGAACGGCGCTTGGGACAACTCGTCGGCGACTTTCTCGCCCGGATCGGTGCCGAAGGATTCACGCTCGACGAGGCGGTCGCTCAACTACGGGAAATGCAGACAGCAGGACCAAAGAGGAGGAAATGAGATGTTTTCGCTTTTGAATAAAAACGGGGTGAGTGGGATGGCCCTCGCGTTGTTTGTCATCTCGAGTGGCGTTGGGTACGGTTTGACGACGTGGACGAACAACCGCGGCCCGCTCTTCGTGGGACTGCTCGTCGGGCTCTATCTTCTCCTTGCGATCAAGATTGCGAACCCGTGGGAGAGAGTTGCTGTGCTGCGGCTGGGCCGTTACGCAGGGCTTCGGGGACCCGGCGTGTTTCATATCATTCCAGTGATCGACACGCTGAGCCGGTACGTTGATCAGCGCGTGCGCGTCGCAAATGTAACAGCCGAATCCACTCTGACGCGCGACACTGTTCCGGTCAATGTGGACGCAATTGTCTTCTGGCTGGTATGGAACGCTGAGAAATCCATTCTCGAAGTGCAAGATTTTGTTGACGCCATCATGATGAGCGCCCAGACGGGTCTCCGGGAATCGATCGGCCGCCACGAGCTTAGCCAGATGGTGACGGAACGCGAGTCGATGGGCCGCGAACTGCAGAAAATCCTTGACGAAAAGACCAATCCCTGGGGAATCACCATACAGTCGGTGGAAATCCGGGACGTGCGCATCCCGCAAGCGCTCGAAGACGCGATGTCACGGCAAGCCCAGGCCGAACGGGAGCGTCAGGCTCGCATCATCCTGGGACAAGCGGAAACAGAGATCTCGGAGAAGTTTTCTCAAGCCGCTCTTACCTATCAGAACAACCCCGTGGCGCTTCACCTTCGCGCCATGAACATGCTGTACGAAGCGATAAAAGAGCGAGGATCGATGGTGATCGTGCCTTCGTCTGCGGTCGAGACAATGGGGCTGGGCGGTTCGCTCGCAACGGCATCGCTGGCAAACGCAAAGCTCTCTTAGAGGCTCATTCCCGCGGGTCTTATCAAACTTATTTTCGGACCACCCAGGCAAGACCGTCCGGCTGCTTGCCCGCCTCAATGTGGCCCGCAACTTCAAGAGTTTTCAGATCGATGACGACGACGTAGCTATCCGGCGTGCACGCGACATAGGCGCGTGAACCATCCGGCTGCATCAGAAGCCCTGCAGCCCCATGGCCGATCTTCACGCGCTTCGTTTCTTTCCGTCCGGCGGCGTCGAAGATGGCCAGATCCGGGCTGCTCAAGCTGGAGACGAACACCTGCTTGCCATCGGGGGTGAATTTGAGACGGTTTGCCCCTTTTACGTTGGCTTCCAAGGTCTGGAGCGGCTTCTTTTCCGCGAAGTCCACGATCGAGATCGTGCCGTCCTGCGCATTCGCCACCCAGATCTCCTTCCCGTTCGGAGAGACGTCGAAGCCCTCGCCGCCTTTGCCGACCGGAATCACCGTTTCGTTCCATTCACCGCCCGGCAACTTTGGTTGAGGGTTGGGGGAATTGCGCGGAGCCTGCTTTTCGCCGATCGTAATCGTGGCCGAGGCTATGTTGGTCGTTATGAAGCGGCTAAGATCTGGGGCCATGTAGATCATGTGCGTACGGTTCTGCCCCGTTCCGACGATCCAGTCAATCTTGGAGGAGGCTGGATCATAGCTGCCGACTGCTTTCGCGCCTTCCGCGGTGAACCAGAGCCTTCCCGCGACGTAGGTCAGCCCATGTGGGCCGCGAAGAGCGCCGAGATCAATGGGCGGCAGCGCCTGCGGCTTTGAGAGGTCGACTGCGGTGATGGTGTTGTAGGCGCCTCCCCCATAGTTTGAGATGTAAGCGTAATGCCCATCGTCGGAAGCGATCACCTCGTGGGGATCGGGTCCGGAGGGGACCTGGCCCGTCACTTTCAACGTGGAGGGATCCACGATTGAGAGCGTGCGATCGGTTTTCGCCAGGACCAACAAGGCGGCTTTTGGTGTCTCCGCGCCACAAAGCAGAACAGAACCGAAAAGCACGAAGCCTGCGGCGCAAATTAGTTTTCTTTCCATAGTTCGCCTCTCTTCCGGGGTGTACTAGGCATCGTCTCACGGTGAGTTCCGGACGAGGTAAGCCGGGACACGCTGGTCGCCCGAAATCGCAGAATCAGTTTGGTAGGATCAAAATCAAGGCCGAAGTAGCTCAGTTGGTAGAGCAACGGTTTCGTAAACCGTAGGTCACGAGTTCAACTCTCGTCTTCGGCTCCAGTTCTATCAGTTCCCGTTGGCAGGCTCGACGGGCCGAAGATTGTTGCGGGTGAAGCGTCAGCATACAGCCCATTAATCTGCCGTTTTCGAAGTTAGGGAAAGCTGGCGACGACCTGCGGAGAAGTCAGGCACATTCGGTAGAAAGCCTTGTGCCTGTTTCTGGTAGCGGCGATGCCACGCTACCGCACGACGCACTTCTGATCTGATCAGAACCAGCTCGCAAAATTGTCTCTATTGGTGAGGTGTCCGGGGTTTTGCCCGCATTTTCCAGAGGGAGCCTTATAGCTTCGGCCCTAGTGCTCGCTCGATGAGACTAGCGGTCACCCGTAAACAATTTGCAAGAGGATGCCCACTCCCAACAAGATCGCGATAAGAGCGAGGAGATAATGGCGGTCGATGCCTTCGCAAAATGCGACAACTTGGCCGACCAACTTGCGTCCGTGCGGGTCAAAAGCAGATTTCAATCTCGTTCGAAAGACTCTTCGCCGTGGCATTCGATACGGCTTAGATACAGTGGTCTAGATCGGCGATCATTGAGCCTCGCCGCCGCACTTCGGGCATCCGCGACGTGATATCCCAAGCCTTTGCGCCATACCCATGCCCGCAGTGGCTGCATCTGGTTGATAGATTCTTTGCGATTTATCTGTTCCAGGTGCTCCAGCCGAGCCACTCGCGGATAGTATCAAGAACGCCAATCAGCTTGTAACCGTATTTCCCCCTCCAAGGCCTGTCGACTTCCTGAACGCATACCCCTGAGCCAGATCTGTCGGGCCGGCGTTTAGAGTCGTTCTGTTGAAATCCCCGGGCAGAAAGGACGGAACACCGGAGTTCTGCTCGTTGGGCATACATCGCCACAAGAGCGATGAAGACCCCGCGCCGATACTGGCGGCTACAATTCTTATCCCGAGGTCATTCACTGTACCCGAGTGCTGTTCTAAGCGAGGAAAGCGCCAGTTCGACGTCGGACGCAGAAGTCCTTACGTTCGGTACTACCTCTCTCCAGTTCTCAACGGCAAATTGCCCCACGTTGCTCTGCAATGAACCCACTGCACCAATGAGGGTCTTCATCGCCGTGTGTACCCCTTCATTATTCGTCAGTGTCGCGGTTGGGGCAGGTTTAGCTTCCTTGTCACAACCAGCCGAGGCAACCAGCATCGCCGTGCCGAGCGCGGCCAACAACTCGCGCCGTTTGGTGAATACGACCATATCGGGTCTTATCGGCGGATTGGTTCAAAACGTGAGCGTTACCATTCCGGGTGGCGAGGTGCCGCGGCTACTATAGAGGATTGAACGCGGTTACAGTTGCAGTAGCGCAAGCCGGCACGGTTCTCTTTGATACACGCCGCACTCTCCAGAAGCTGGAGATGCTCTGTCGCGAGTCGGCAGAGCGCGGTGCAAAGCTGATTCTCTTCCCCGAAGCCTACCTCGGTGGTTATCCCAAGGGCATAACCTTCGGCGCGGCCGTTGGTTCTCGCTCGTCGGAAGGCCGTGACCAGTTTCGTGCTTACTACGAAGCAGCCATCGATGTGCCCGGCCCTGAAACGGCTGCGGTCGGCGATTTGGTTGCTGGCCTGGGAGTTGAACTCGTGCTGGGTGCAATCGAGCGCGCAGGGGGCACATTGTACTGTTCCGTTCTGTTTTTCGGCCCGGATGGACAGCTTCGGGGCAAGCACAGAAAGCTCGTACCCACAGCCTCGGAGCGCTTGATCTGGGGAATGGGCGATGGCTCGACGATGCCGGCGTTCCAGACCGAAGCCGGAGTGGTGGGCGCCGCTATCTGCTGGGAGAACTACATGCCGCTGTTCCGCACCTCAATGTATGCGAAAGGTGTGAACATCTGGTGCGCTCCTACAGTGGACGATCGTGAAGTTTGGCAATCGACGATGCGCCATATCGCGCTCGAAGGCCGCTGCTTTGTTTTGAGTGCGTGTCAATATCTGTTGCGTTCCGATTGTCCGTCCTGGTATCACCCCATCCAGGGTGATGACGCCGGTACCGTGCTGATTGGGGGTGGAAGCGTGATTGTTTCGCCTCTGGGTGAGATTCTTGCCGGGCCGGCCCGAACCGGCGAATGTGTTCTTACCGCCGAATTGAACCTGGGCGAAATTGCACGAGGCAAGTTCGACCTCGATGTGACGGGGCACTACGCCCGGCCGGACGTTTTTAGCCTCACCGTGGATGAACGGCCGAAAGCGACGGTTACCTACCGCGAGTAGGGCGACCTTGTCTCAGATCGTGAGTGCTGAAACTCGAAGTTCTGGTTACACTGGTTCAAATTCCCGTGACCATCTATCAACGTTCGTTCCTCCGTTCTTCCGCCCTTGTCCTATTCGCGTGTGCGATGAACGTCTTTGCGCAAACGCCTTCGCATAACGAAATCCAGCAGCTTGTCGAGCAGCATAAAGGCGACTTTACCGCCGCGTCCAAAACAATCTGGAACTATGCTGAACTCGGTTATCACGAAGAAAAGAGCTCAGCCCTGCTTTCGGGCGAGCTTAAGAAAGCCGGGTTTCAGATTCAGTCAGGCGTCGCTGACGAGCCGACGGGCTTTGTTGCAAGCTACGGACAGGGCAAGCCCGTCATTGCGATTCTGGGCGAATTCGATGCTTTACCCGGGCTCTCGCAAGCCGCTGTTCCTGATCGGAGTCCGATCGTTGACTCGGCACCGGGCCATGGATGCGGTCACAATCTTCTCGGATCCGGTGCTGCGCTCGCTGCCGTAGCGCTGAAAGAGTACATGGAGAAGGCACATGTTGCCGGCACTCTGCGTTACTACGGTACGCCGGCAGAAGAGGGCGGTTCGGGCAAGGTCTACATGCTCCGTGCCGGTCTCTTTCAGGATGTCGATGTCGTTCTCCACTGGCATCCTGGAAATCGAAACAGCGTGAACAACGGCGGAGCGCTCGCCGTCACGTCAGCCAAGTTCAAGTTTCACGGCATTGCTGCTCACGCCGCCGCGGCTCCCGATCGCGGCCGCTCGGCACTGGACGCAGTCATGCTTATGGGGAACGGGCTTGAGTTCATGCGTGAACACGTCCCAAGCAATACCCGCATCCACTACATCGTGACGAACGGAGGCATGGCTCCGAACGTAGTTCCGGAGTATGCAGAACTCTACCTTATGGCGCGCAGCCCAAGCTCGACAACACTGAATGGCATCTGGACTCGCATCGAGAAAGTGGCCAATGGCGCAGCAATGATGACGGAGACGACACTCGATATGCGGATCATCAGCAGCGATTCGAATATCATCGGTAACGATCCGTTGGCCAAGGTGGCACAGAAGGACCTCGAAGAAGTGGGCGGTTTCTCCTACACTCCGGAAGAGAAGCACTTTGCGGAAGAGTTGCAGAAGAGTTTGCCTCCCGGCGCAGCGGAAGACATTGCTTCCACCGCGACAGTCAGACCCCTTCGTCCTTATGATCCGAATGCTCCGAGCGCTTCCACCGACGTCGGCGACGTAAGCTGGAATGTTCCGACCATCGGCTTCTCGGCCGCCACTTTCGTTCCCGGAGTTGCAGCTCACACGTGGCAAGCCACTGCGTGTGCCGGAATGACCATCGGCCAAAAAGGGATGCTTACGGCTGCGAAGGCGATTGCGATCACCGCCGCAGATCTTTTCTCGAATCCACAGCTTGTCGCGGATGCAAAGGCGGACTTCAAACATCAACTTGCAGGCAAGTCTTACGAGTCAGGCATCCCGGCCGGCCAGAAGCCGCCGTTAGATTATCGTAAGTAGCCGCTATTGACGGACGTTGGGGTTCTTGGCCAGGCTGATCATGTTGGCGAATATGCGATAGGCACCCGGAACACCTTCCGGCAGCTCACGGTAAAAGGCGTACGCGTTATAGACGTAGATGCCTTTCCCGTACTTCGCATACAACAGGCCGCCTCGTTGCGGCGCCTGGCCTTCATCGTGCGTCTCGAGAAGCGCCTGGTAATGAGAATCCCAGGATTGCATCCACTTCGAACCGCGCTCTTCCACCCAGCCGGTAAAGTCCTTAGTCGTAATCTTGTTCGGCCAGGTAAAGACGGGATTCTGGGGCTCCAGAATCTGGACCTGGGAAGCCTCGTCCGTCACTTCTTCCGGATTGGAAGTCATGGTGTACGGATACGGACCATAGTTGTGATCGAACTCGGGAGTGTTGTACTGAACGATAACGACTCCGCCATTTTTCACATAGTCCAGAATGCGGTTGTTGTAGATGCGCAGATCGTCACGCGCTGCATAAGTGCGAACTCCCAGAAGGATGGCGTCGTACTTACTCAGATCTCCGGTCGCGAGATCAGACTGTCCGAGGAAACTTACATTCACGCCTAAGTGAGCGAGAGAAGCGGGTACGTCGTCACCGCTGCCCATAACGTAAGCAACTTTCAGATCAGGCGCAACCTGTACATCCACACCCGCAGTCTGGTAGTTAGCTGCGCGATACAGGAAGTAAGGCCGCAACCCGGGATACCCGGTAACTTGATAGCCTTCGTTGTACTCCTTGCCTTGATATTCAGCAACGGCCTTCACCTGATACTTCTGTTCACTCAAGGCGGAAGGCGTAACCACAAAGTTGAGTGCCTGGTCCTGACCGTCGTCAGCGATTGAGAATTCTGTCGAGGCAGGCTTGGCAGTCCAGCCTTCCGGAAGCTTCAGTTCTAATTTGCCTTTTGCCGGCCCTTTTACATTGCTGTGTACGACGGCAGCTACCGGAAAATCTTTGGAGCCCAGCGGGACGATGCCGGTACGAGGCGAAATCGAGACACCAATGGCCGGAGCAACGGTCAAAGGCTCAAGGACACTTCCCTCCCCCGTCACTCTTTGCACGGTTTGCACGTATTGCCCGACGCGGATCGGCACACCCTGGAACTCGAAATCCGCCCACGCACAGAGCGGATAGGGAGCGAGGGGCTGGCTGAGATACCGCTCGTCGAGGATGTTGTAATAGGACTGCTCGATGTCAGGACGCGCAAAGTAGGGCTTCGTAAATTGCGCATCTTCAGGAACGGTCACATCAAACCGGCGTTCGACTGGTTTGTTGTCCCCTATCGTTTGCGCATCTGCCGCTCCGGCCGGCTTTGCTACCCAAGGCGTTTTTTGCCCGTACGATTCGACGCTGGCTTTTGTAAGCTCGACGGGAGTTTTGCTGGCGTTATTAACATGAACCCGAACAGGAAACTGCTGGCCAGGAATGGCGGTCCGAAACGTTTCCGGATCACCCATGAACATCATCATCAAGGGATTCGGCTCAGCCTTCGTCGTCACCGTAGCAGCGACGGAAAGGTCGAGCGCCTCGGCAAGCGCATTGTTGAACTGTACTCTCTTGATCTCGAGTTCATGGTGAACGTCGAACTTCTGCGCCGGAGTCAGATGGCTGGAATCGACCGCAGAAAGAAGCGCGAGAGTCTCTTTGAGGCCTGCAGCCAAAGCAGGCGCACACTTCTCCGGTTCCGTGGCCGAGAATTTTGAGGTGGCGGTTTGCACGGCGGCGTTGATTTTCTCTAGCCCGGACCGCAGAAACGCCGCGTCAGCCCCCGCGCCATTGGGAACGATACCGGCCAAAGAGATGTCGATCCCATCAAAGAAGCTCTCTTCTTTCTCCTTCGCCGGGATGACGGAGCCGAAGCGGTGATAGCCGCTAAGCATCTGCCCATCCTTTGGAATGGATCCGCCCCCATTCTGTGACTTCTGGTAGCCGAGTCCGTCTCTTGCCAGTTGAAGGTAAGAGACACCCAGCAAGGGATCGTAAGTGCCCTCCGGGATCTGCACGTTCACGGCTGTCGCATCCCCACCGCCTCTACGGGAAAAGGGCTGCCGCGCATAGACTTTGAGGGGCGTCCACGGTTGCAGGCCGGCCTTGATCTGATCCGGAAACATGTTCGGATCGCCCGCGGCTTTGAATGCCTCTTGCGCCATGGCGCCCGCCGTTTGATGGTTGCCGTGCCCATCACTCGGACCGCCCACGAACACGGAAGTGATCACAAGCGGGCGCACCATTCGAACAACTCGAACCTCATCGGAGAGAACACGATCGTGGGTCCACATCTTGATCGATTCGGCCTTCGTCTTCGAAAAGCCGTAATCGATAACGCGCGTCCAATATTGGTCAACACCGTAGTATCGGTCGGCGGCCAGCAACTCCATCGTCCGCACCAGGCCGAGAGCATCGAAGTAATCGGACGACATCACGTTCGCTCCGCCCTCGCCGCGATTGAGAGTCAGAAGAGCCACTCGAGCGCCCACGCCGCGCGACTCATAGGCCAGCATCCCGCCGTCCTCGTCATCCGGATGGGCGGTGAACATGATCAAGCTCGCTCGCGTGCCCAGCTTTTTCAAGCTCTGCCAGAGCGCGCTAGCTCCCCGGTTCGCGGGGATCTCGTGAGCGTCAAGCGCAGGTTTGATCGTGGTGGCATACGGAAGCTGTCCGTACGCTGCAACAGCAACGAGGAAAAGGGAAAGCGTTTTTAACATGCAAACAGGGCAGTGCTCAGAAGTACAGCTTAAGCGCAAATTGGATTTCACGAGGATCAGTCGTCGTATTGAACACTTTGCCGAAAGAGCCTAGTGAGGTTGGACTGTAAGCCGAGTTCGGATTAGTGAAGTTCGCGTGATTGAAGGCATTGAAGAATTCGCTTCTGAGTTCAATCCTCCATGCTTCGTGTATGGCGAATTGCTTGAACAGGCTCAGATCCACGTTCTCTATCCCAGGACCGTGAAACGACCGCGGAGCACACGTTGCCAAACGTTCCTGTTGCAGGAATGGAAAATGCTGCCGGATTAAGGAAGAAGCTCGGCGCGGCGTTCCCCGCGATTTGAGACGGATTCGTACTCGCCCCGATATAGGGATTTCCGATGCAGCTCGCTCTGCTCGCGTGGTTGGCGCCGGTCTGGCTGAAGTCGCTGGCCGTAACTGTGAATGGCGTACCGGTCTGCAAAGTCACGATACTGTTGACCTGCCAACCGCCGATCAACCGGCTCGCTGCACCGCCATTGTTGAGGATCATACCGCCTTTCCCGATCGGCAGGCTCCAAACGACGTTGCCCACCAGACGATGTGTGGTGTCGAAGGGTGAAAAGCTGCGCTCCAGACTGTAGTTGTAGGCGTAGGCTGGCGTCGAACCACCGGTCAGGTTATCGACGTAATCAGAGAAGTTCTTGCTCCAGGTGTAGCTGATTCCATAACCCAGGCCCTTGTCGAAACGCTTCCTCAGAGAAACCAGGAGGCCGTTGTAATTCGTATTGCCGTCGTTTGTGGCCAATTCGAGGAACGCGTGATTAGTGCCGCTTAACGTGGTCAGGCTCGTGTTCAGATTGGCGTAAGGAAACTGAATCAGCGGCGTGCCGGTGGCGCTGAACCCGGTCAATAGAGCCTGGTTTGCATTCCTCAATCGATCCTCTTTCCGGCCGAAATTCCCGACATAGGAGATATCGAGAACTGTGCGACGAGCTCAACTGTATCTGCGGCCCGAAACTCGCCTGCTGCACGTAGGGCGTCCGCTGATTGGGATCCTGAGCGCGAATCTGCAGCTTGGTCAGATCAACGAAAGTCGTTCCGAACTGTGAAGTTGGGAATCCGTTTTTCAACAGGAAAACCGGCGTGGTACTTCCAAACGATTGCGAAACGGACTGGTCAAGGAAAAACGGAGGATTCTCACCGAGGACGCTTTCCGAACCGATCCTGACATCGTGCTGGTAGAAGATACCGTAGCCGCCGCGCAACACGAATCGATCGAGCGCCTGATAGCTGAATCCGATGCGCGGTGCCCAGTCGTTCTTGTCCGGCTGGATAAGGGAGCGAGAGGCCCAATCGCCATCTTTCGCCTGGACAAAACCACCGCCATTTGCGGCCGTAAAGTTAGCCAGAGCATTCTGGTGGTTCAAGATCGGCGAGAACAGCTCATAGCGGATTCCATAATTGATCGTCAGGTTTTTACGGACTCGCCAGCTATCTTGCGCAAAGAAGTTATACGCCACACGGTAGTTGTGTACGACGGCGGGAGTAGTGAACGATGCCGTGCTGACATCACCCAAAAGGAAGTCCGGTATTCCCGATCCATTGTTGCCCGTGTAAATGCCCGTGGCTGTAATCTGGCCCTGCAGAGATTGTGCGTCCAGGAAATTGTCGCTCGTATGGCGGTGCTCGAAGCCGAACTTCATACTGTGAGAGCCTTTGAGCCAGCTCACGGTATCAAGCAACTGCCACACCTGGGCGATCTGCACCTGTGGGCGCCAAGGCGCCGTTCCCAGACGCTGTAATCCGCTGATGTTGATTGGCGGAACGCCGGCACTGAACGGACCGGCGGGAATGCCAGTCAGGCCATAGTCTCCAGCAGACGAAGTACCGAGCGTCAACCCGAGCGGATCACTATGAGCATTGTCACGGCTGAAGCCTCCACGCAGTTCGTTCAGAACTGACGGCGAGATAACATCGGTCCAGCCGAGTGCAACCGATTTTCCACGTATGTGATACTGCGTCGCAAAATTGCCGTTACCGGCAACGGGATTCGATGTCCATGGCGGATCCTGCCGATCTACCGTGTAATCGCTGAATCGGCCAAAGATCCGATTATTAGCGTTTATGTTGTGATCGATTCGAACGTCGTAGGAGTAAGTATCGGTCGGGACCGAATATTGGTACTGATAATTACTGCCGCCGGTCCAACTTCCAGCGATTCCCTGCCGGGCGACAGCGGACGGAACGTTCGGATTCGGGTAAAGCGCCAACAGCTTCAGACCTGTGGGATCGAGACAGGATGTCGCGATGACCTTCCCGGCTATACAGCCGCTCTGCGAGGGTACCGATGTCGGAAGCGCAGCCGGTAACTCCGTGAAGTTACCCGTCTTCATCAGCGGCGTCGGAACGGTCGAAAACACAGTGGTGGCGCGGCGGCTCGTGAAATTCTGCATGTCGAAGAAGAAGAACGTCCTGTTCTTGATGACCGGACCGCCAATTGTTCCGCCGAACTGATTTTGGCTGAAGTGCCCGCGCCCGACGCCGTTCAGATTGTTGAAGAACGCATTGGAGTCGAGATCACTGTTGCGCAGGAACTCCCAGACATCTCCATGAAACGCATTCGAGCCGCTCTTGATGGTCGCGTTGATGACGGCACCGGCAGAGGTCCCGAATTCGGCCGAATAAGTCCGGGTTTGAACGCGGAACTCCTGCAGCGCGTCGGGCGGCGGCTGCACAGCTTGGACCGACCCTTCCTGTAGGTTTGTGGATCCCGAATTGTTGTCTACGCCGTCCAGTGCAAAGTAATTCTGCGTCTCGAGATTGCCGTTCGAACTGAAGCGATCGGGAGCTGTGTTATTCGTGTTTGTCAGGTTTCGCTGGATACCCGGTTCGAGCAACGCTAAATCGGAGTAGCGGCGTCCATTGAGCGGCAGATCGACAATCTGCTGCTGGTGAACCACGCCGCCCACATCGGAGGTTTGCGTATCCAGGATAGGAGTTTGCTCTTTCACCTCGAGCGTCTGTGTAACATTACCGACCTGCAACGTGAAGTCGATCGACGGCCGGGATTGCACGTCCACCTGTACGTTGGGAAACGCCTGCGAGCTAAACCCGGCCATGGCGGCTTTCACAGAATAGGTACCAACGCGAACGGCCGTGAACTGATATTGGCCACTCTCGTTGGTCTTGGTTGTCAGCGCAATTTGCGTAGCGGTGTTGGTGGCTGTCAATGTGGCGTTCGAAACGACAGCGCCGCTCGCATCTCGCACGGTCCCGACGATTGAGCCGGTGTCAATTTGAGCAAGTAGTGGAACGCTTGCGGAAGAGAGCCAGACTACAGTGGCAAGAGCTCTCGACAAGGTGAGTGACCAACCGTTTCCCCGCAGCATGAATAAGTCTCCCTCCAAGTTGGAGATAACACAACTAGTTGCGGAATCGTAACATAAAAATGTGATCCTGTAAATAAGTTGGGGGCGGGCAGCAAATAGCGGCGCCGGCCGGTTGCGTTCCGCTACTTGATCTGAGCCTCAAGCGCAGTGAGAGAATCGGCCGCCCTGGCCGTCTGATCGGATAGAGCTTTCAACAATTTGTTCCTGGCTTCCAATTGCCCATCTGCCAATGCCGTTTGGCCCAACTTACGGTAGATCTGAGCCAAGCCGATAGTGATTCTGAGGGGTGGGATCAAGCTTGACGCAAGTCTCCATGGCCGGGCGAGCTTGCTGCGCCAGCCCGTTCCACGCGTATGCCTGCCCTAACGCACATGCGGCTGTCGCATTCCCGGACGGCGCACTGCGGAGTTCGGCAATGGATCGCGTTTCTGAGTCTTTATCGTTCCGGTACCGTGCCAGGCGCAATTGAAGCGCACTACACGTGGCCTTGTCCCAGCGGCAGAGTAAACTCACTTCCTCCTCGGCGGGAGTTCCGGACGAGTCGAGGACGATTTTCGCAAGTGAACGATAAGCCGGTTGATAGTTGGAATCGGCCGCAATGGCTCGCGAGAGCATCTGGGTTGCTGCGCCGGTCTGGCCGCCAGAGTACTCAAGAATGCCCAAAAGAGTCAGAAGTGGAGCGGAGCGCGGAAATGTCGCGAGTGAATCGTGTAATTCGGAACTTGCCTGATCGAAGGCCCCGAGTGCAATCAGTTCCCTGCCGAGTGCTACCCGGAACGCTTCCCGCGCGGGATCGAGACGGATTGCATCCCGGTAGGCGCTGATCGATTCGGCATGACGGCCTCGTTTCTCAAGGAGTTGTGCCAACAGCCCTCTCGCGTCTGCGTTGTCTGGCGCTTTGGAGAGAAGGGCGATCGCCTGCTCAAAGCGTCCTGCCTGGTCTTCAGAAACGGCAGCGGCGAGAAGCAACGACCGGTCTTCCGGCGACAAGGCAAGCGCGGCCTCCATCTCTTCTGCCGCCGTGTCGTTGTCCTGGAGACCGGAAGCGATTGCCGCCTTCAGCCGATGATAGGCAATCTGCTGTGGAATCTGGACGGGAGCGGGTACGCTCTTTATTACTTCTCTTGCTTCTCGAAACCGGCCTGCGCGAGTCAGCGTCAGTGCTTGTTGCAATTCGGCTTGCGCCCAAGCGAGAGAGGCGAGCAGAATTAGCGCAATGGCCGTTCGCAAACCGGCCGTGTCATACCCTATAAATTTGCCTGACTCGACCGAGCCACAACTCATACGCGGCATTGGATTCCTCCAAGCTACCGCGGCCAACATGTTGGAGATGATCGGAGTTGGGCCGTTTATCACAATTCCGCTCCTCTTGAGCAAGGCGAACGGACCCATAGCGTTGTTCGGCTGGATTCTGGGCGCCATCGTGGCGCTGTGCGACGGAATGGTTTGGGCAGAACTGGGCGCGGCCATGCCGGGAACAGGGGGTTCAATCCGCTACTTATCCGAAGCGTACGGCCCCAATCGCCTCGGTCGCCTCATGAGCTTTCTCTTCATCTGGCAGGTCATTTTCCTGGCGCCCTTGTCCGTCGCGACCGGCGCAATTGGATTTGCGGAATACCTCAAGTTTCTTTTCCACAACATCTCGTTCTGGGAAGAGAAGGCAATCGGGATTGCCGTTTGCGCAGTGATCACGGCGCTGCTGTATCGCGATATCCGCTCCGTCGGGCGCCTCTCGGTGATCATGTGGTCGGTGGTTCTCGGCACGCTGGCCTGGATTTCGCTGGCCGGTCTCATGAACTTCGACAGCCATCGGGCCTTCGATTTCGCGCCCGGTTCTCTGGCCTCTCCCAAAGCACTTTTCTGGAGTGTCGGAGGCGCGACCCTCATTGCGATGTACGATTACGGCGGCTATAACAACGTCTGTTTTTTCGCGGGTGAAGTAAAGCGGCCAGCAGTTACGGTTCCCTGGTCCATCATCACTTCTGTCGTGGTGGTCGCGACTCTGTACCTGACGATGAACATCACGATCATTGGCGTTGTTCCCTGGCGGGAAGCGATGCACTCGAACTCCATCGTTTCGACCTTTATGGAGCGGCTATACGGTCTGAGAGCTGCACAATTTGCAACCGTGCTCATACTCTGGACTACCTTCGGTTCCATATTCGCGTTGCTGCTTGGCTATTCGCGGGTGCCATTCGCGGCCGCGGTGGAAGGGCAATTCTTCCGGCCCTTCGCGCGCTTACATTCGACGGGACGATTTCCGACCTTCTCTCTCGTCTTCATGGGTGTCTGTTCCGCTCTTGCGTGCTTTCTCGAGCTCGAAGTATTGATCAACGCACTCATCGTGATCCAGGTGCTGGTACAGTTCATCGCCCAGATCATCGGCTTATTTCTTATCCGGAGATATCGGCCCGATATCGAACGCCCGTTCAAGATGCCGTTGTTCTACCTGACAGGGACGGTCGCCCTGGTCGGATGGCTTTACATTCTGGTCGCGAGTGGACTTGTTTACATCCTGGGTGGCTTTCTGCTCCTGATCATCGGCGTGCTGATGTACATGTGGAGAGCACGGCGTGTCGGCGAATGGCCGTTTGAAGCGCGTCAGGTACTCGCAGCATGATCGACGTACTGGTCGCCGGCGAGCTCTATATAGACTTGCTCTTGAGCGGTTTCGATGCACTTCCGCAGCCGGGCCGGGAAGTCTTCGCGACCCGTTTCTCGCGAGACATAGGCGGCGGCACCTCAATCACGGCATGCGGGCTTGCCCGACTCGAGATGTCATGCGGTGTGTATGGGCTGGTTGGCGACGACGCAGGAGAGTGGGTGAAAGAGCGGTTGCAAGCGGAACACGTCGATACAACGCAGGTGCGATTTCACCCGACGGAACCAACCGCCATCACCGTCGTCGCGACAACCTCGCACGATCGGTCTTTCCTTTCCTATCAGGGGGCGAACTTCGCTCTCGAAGAATCCTTGCTCGAAGACGTCCGCAGCTCTGCTTGGAAAGCGCCCAGGCACGTACACCTTGCGTACGCACCTTTGCCGGTAAACGCGATTGAACTATGCGAGCAATTGCACGGGAAGGGATCCACGATCTCGCTCGACGTAGGCTGGCGCGAGGACTGGCTAAGCCATCCTGAGGTGATGGCTATTTTGCAGCACGTCGACATCTTCTTTCCCAATCTGCCCGAAGCGCAAAAGCTCACAGGCGAGGAAAGCCCAAGCGCCGTTCTGGAACGCTTCCAAGCCGCCGGTGTGCGAGCGCGTGGCGTTGAAGCTGGGGAGCGAAGGGTCGGCGTTCTCGTCTCACGAGTCAGTGTTGTTCGCAAAGCCTCCAAACGTGAAACCCGTGGATACGACCGGCGCAGGAGACTGTTTCGACGCGGGCTTCCTCCATGCGTGGCTTGCCGGAAAGAGTCCTGAGGCCTGTCTGACCCAAGGAAATATCTGCGGTGCATTTTCAACCCTGGCGTATGGCGGTATCGCTGGCTTTCCAAGGCCGGCAGAGATAGAACGCGAACTCAAGAGGTTACAGCATGCGTAAGGTGGTCGTCATTGGAGCCGGCGGCGTGCGCACGCCCTTGCTGATTTATGGGCTGGTGCAGTCGCAATCGGCGCTGGGAATCGACAGGATCACGCTTTTCGACATCGACGGGGAACGCTTGAACGTAATCGCCGGGCTGTGCGGGGAAGTATCGCGTCAGTTCCCGGAATCTCCCGCCATTGAGGTTGAAACAAGTCTCGAGAGAGCGCTGGAAGGCGCACACTACGTTCTGAACAGTATCCGGGTCGGCGGGATTGCGGCGCGAGCGCGTGACGAAAGAATCGCGATCGAACATGGACTTGCGGGTCAGGAGACTACCGGACCCGGTGGTGCGGCGATGGCCCTGCGAACGCTCCCAGCCATCCTTGAGCAGGCCAGACTTGTCGAAACAATTGCGCCTGACGCCTGGTTCATCAACTTCACGAATCCCGCCGGCCTGATTACACAAGCCCTGTCCAATCACACGAAAGTGAAGGTGATTGGAATCTGCGACACGCCTGCCGAACTCTTTCACCAGATTGCCTCAGCCTCAGGCGAGCCCCTTGAATACATGAGCTTCGATTATGCCGGCCTGAACCACCTCGGTTGGATCAGCCGGATCCGGCTTCGGGGCGAAGACATCACCGGTCGCGTGTTGGATGATCTGGAGTTGCTGCGGCGAATCTACTCAGCGGACCTGTTCGATCCGCAACTGATTCACACTCTGCGTCTAATACCGACTGAATATCTGTTCTTCTATTACAGCCAGCGCCGCGCGCTTAAGAACCAACAGAAGGCCGGAGCAAGCAGGGGCGAGGAGCTGGAGAAATTGAACAGATCGCTGTTCCATCAATTGAAAGCCGAAGATCCCCGGACCGGTCTCGAGACTTATCGCAGCTATCTCAATCAGAGGAACAGTTCGTACATGCAGCTCGAGGCGCAAGGGGGCTCCGCATTCTCGTCTTCGTTACGAGCCGAAGATCCCTTCACATTGGCAACTGGATATCATCGCATCGCGGTCGATGTCATGCTCGGGCTCACGTCGTCACAGCCAAAACAGGTGGTCGTCAACGTGCGGAATCGTGGAACCATCAACGGCTTGAATGATGACGATATCGTCGAAGTTCTGTGCGACATTTCGCAGAGTGGTCCGGCTCCGAGACCTGTAGGCGAGCTTCCCGAGTCGGTGCGAGGCCTTGTGCTTTCGGTGAAGGCGTATGAGCGCACATTGATTCGTGCGGCAGTCACGGGCTCCAGTTCACTGGCGGCACTGGCTCTACTCGAATACCCGATCGTTGGCGACTGGGAACTCGCGAAAGAGACTCTCGACGCATTACGCAACAGTGACGCCCATCTCTCGTATCTTGTCTAATTCACCAAACCTTCTGTCCCTGACCGATATGGTCAAGGCAATCCGGACTCGAAAGCTTCTCACCGGCAGAGCTTGTCGATGCGCATCTCGCACAAATTCGTAAAGAGCAGGAGCGAATCAATGCATTCGTTGCGGTTTACGAAGAGAGTGCTCGCGCCAGCCGCCAAAGAAGCAACGGATGCACTCGACGCGGCCGGGCGACCTCGGTCCGCTACACGGAATACCCGTCACGATCAAGGACAGTTTCGACGTTGCGGGCCAACCGACGCTATGTGGCAGTCGCTTCCGTCTCGGTCACGTTGCCAGAAGCGACTCCACGGCCGTTGCACGCCTACGCGCCGCGGGGGCCATCATCGTGGGAAAAACAAATGCGCCGGAGTTTCTGAACAACTACGAAACCGATAACTTCCTTACCGGCCGCACCAATCACCCTCTCGACGTTACTCGAACGGCTGGAGGCTCAAGCGGTGGAGAGGCAGCAGCCATTGCAACGTATTGTTCGCCGGGCGGCATGGGCAGCGATGGCGGAGGTTCCATCCGGGTTCCCGCACATTACTGTGGAATCGCCGGTCTGAAGCCAACGCCCGGCCGAGTCTCCGCGGCGGGTCACTTCCCGGAGATTGCGCATCCAGGCGGACTGCTTGGTGTTGGCGGTCCCATGGCACGAAGCGCGGAAGACGTTTCCCTCCTTTACTCGGTTGTTGCAGGCCACGACTGGCGTGATCCCTTCTCCGCCCCCGTCGCCGTCTCCAACTCGACGCCGAACGTCGAGGCTATCGGAGTTTGGTTTGGCTTCGACGACGTTCCATTCCATCCGGATATTCGCTCCGCCATCGAAGCCGCCGCTGAAAAGCTTCGCAACTCCGGCTATCGCGTGGAATTGTTCGCACCTAAGGGCCTCGAACGCGCTCGCGAGCTTTGGTGGTTCTTTTTTGAACGGATCTTCGCACCGTTCACGCGCGAGCTGATTCGTGGACATGAGGAGGAGGCGCACTGGACGTCCACCGATCTGATGTACGAAGCGCTCGAGCAACCTGAGCCGACTGCTCGAGAGATCGTCAGCAATCTCATTGCACGAGATCAGATGCGGACGGGGCTCTTGGCGCAGATGGAACAATACCCGATTCTTCTTGCTCCGGTCTGCACCGTCACCGCGCCGCTCCACCATACGTTGCGCGGCACGGAACTTCACACCGCCATGTCACCTTCTTCAACGTTCAACCTGCTCGGAATGCCCGGGCTGGCCGTTCCGCAAGGACGGTCGAAAGCTGGAATGCCCATCGGCGTTCAATTGGTGGGAAGACCCTGGGAAGAACACTCGCTACTTGAGGCTGGAATGCGCCTCGAGCGGGAATGACTCGGTTTTCACCACCCCAAAGCCTTCGCGTATTGTGACCAGCCGGTTGGATGGAATCTTGAGCAAACGTTTCTTTAGCGCCATTTGGCCATTGAATCTCCAGGTCGACGGTCTCCGCCGAGCCGAGGCCGAAATGCAGCCGCTTGTCATTCGCCGAAAAGAAACTCGCCTGACTCAGCACTTGCTGGGCCTGGATCTTGCCGCCATAGCGTGCTGTAACGCGAGCGCCAATCGCACTACGGTTCGATTTCTCCCCAACTAGCTTCACCTTTGACCAATTCCCGCCGCCTGTCACATCGTTGCGCAACAGCGAAGGCGGCTCGTTTAGATTGACGATCACCATATCGATGTCGCCGTCGTTGTCGAAGTCACCGAACGCACAACCACGGCTGCAGTGCTGTGCTGCAACACCGGGGCCAGCCTGCTCAATCAGTTCTTCGAAGCGTCCATTGCCGAGATTCCGAAAGACAACGCGCGGCGTCTTAAGCGGATACGCAGGTAGCTTGCTCGCGACTTCCGGATAAACGCTACCGGTCACAAGAAACAGATCGGGAAACCCGTCATTGTCCAGATCAACGATGCCGGCGCCCCACCCCGTGTAGCGGACTTCCACGCCCAGATTGGCGCGGACCGTGACATCGTCAAAAGCATTCTTTCCGCTGTTCTGATACAGGATGTTCGTGTCATCCGCAAAATGAGTCTTGAAGATGTCCAGCTTGCCATCCAGGTTGAAGTCGCCGATGCCAATGCCCATGCCGGCCTGCTCCATCCCGTCTTCGTTTAGAGCAACACCGCTTTCGAGCCCCACATCTTCGAACGTTCCGTCGCCTTTATTGCGGAGCAGGAAGCTTGGAGTGGAGTCACACGCGATGAAGATATCCTGCGAGCCGGAATTGGAGAAATCTGCGCAGCTTATTGTCATACAGTAGCTGCCCGAGAGCTTGGCTACACCGGATTTTTCACTCACATCGGTGAACGTGCCGTCGCCATTGTTCCGGTAAAGGTAAACGCGGCCGGGTGGCTCTCCACGGGGCCCGCAATAGACCTCAATCCCCTTCCAATTGCAGTTTGGATTCTCGCCCGGCTTTGCCGTTTTCTCCGGATGAAAATCCACATAGGTGCCCACGACCAGGTCGAGTTGTCCGTTACGCGTGCTTTGGAAGAAAGAACAACCGGAACACCAGCGATCGGTCGGGTGGAGCAGTCCCGCTTTCGCCGTCACGTCCGTGAACGTCCCATTGCCGTTGTTCCGGTATAGGACATTCTGCCCCCAGAACGTGACAAAAAGATCATCAAATCCGTCGTTGTTGAAGTCGCCTACACAGACTGCGGATGCCCAGCCGAGCTTGTGGAGACCGGCTTGTTCCGTCACGTCGGTGAACGTGCCGTCGCGGTTATTGCGATAGAGCCGATTCGTGCTCTCGGGCGTAGCTTCATTCCATCGCTTACCGCTCAGGATAAAGATATCGAGCCAGCCGTCATTGTCGTAATCAATGAAAGCGACTCCACAGCCGACCGACTCAACGCCGTATGTTTTATGATCGACTTCGCCGTAGATTACGGGTGCGCGGAGACCAGCCTCCGCCGCAACGTCCGTCAGCTTTGAATGGAACGGTAAGCCCGACGGCTTTCCTCGCGGCGTCGGACGAGCCGTGCGTGTAGAAACACCTTGCCCGAAAATCGGCAGCGCCGCCAGAGCTAGTAGAAGATCACGCCGGGACTTCATTGCTCTAAATCGGGCGTCTCACGAACGGCGTTGTCCTTCAGTAACGGTAATTACCTGGTTCGCGTCCACGCCAGGCAACTTATCCACCTGACCGCTCGGCCAATGAACTTCGATATCTGCTTTGGCCGCCGCTCCAAGACCGAAGTGAAGCCGCAAATCGCTTTGAGAGATGTAACTGCCGCCGCTGCGGACTTCGTTCATCTGGCGGTGACCGCCTTCGGCCGTGCAAAAGACTCTTGCCCCGATGCCTGAACGATTGCTCTTGACCCCTACAGTTTTCACCTTGATCCAATGGTTCTTGAGCGTGCTATCGCATCGCAATAGCTGCGGATAGTCGTTCACACAATTGACGACCACATCCAGGTTGCCATCGTTGTTGAAATCGCCGATCGCACAGCCGCGTCCGGAAACCAATTCCAGAATGCCGGGACCTGCATCCAGCGACACATCGGCAAATTTGCCCGCGCCGTTGTTGCGATATAGCACCTTACGCTCGCGATAACCAGACTCATTCGCGCTTTCACTTACCTCGGGATAGACATGCCCGTTACATGTCAAAATGTCCGGCCAGCCATCGTTGTCGAAGTCAAGAAAGCTGGCGCCCCAACCAAGGAATCGAGTATTGCGTCCCAAGCCGGATTGAAACGTGACGTCTTCGAACAGCCCCTTGCCGCCATTCTTGTAAAGCGTTGAAGTGTCTCCGGCAAAGTTGGTTTTAAAGATCGCCAGATTGCCGTCGCCATAGATATCGGCAGCAGAAACTCCCATGCCAGCCTGGGTTTTCCCATCCGGCCCGAATGCCACTCCGGCCTCTACGCCGATATCTGTAAACGTTCCATCATGATTGTTTTTGAACAGCGCGGAAGGACTTGAATCGTCAGCCACGTAGATATCGGGCCAACCGTCATTATCGAAATCGCCGACCAGCACTCCCAGTCCATACGTTCCTTCCTTGCGGAGAATGCCGGAACGCTCGGAGACGTCGCTGAAGGTGCCGTTTCCGTTGTTGTGGAATAAGATATCTTTCCCGCCCACCAAGCCCGGTGGACCGCATGCGACCGTAAGTCCTTTGTATAAACAGGGGCCGCTCTCGGGAAGCGGCGCCGTCTTCGGATCGAAGTCGATATAGTTCGCGACGAACAGGTCCAGGTGCCCGTCGCGGTCATAGTCGACAAACGCACATCCGGTGTTCCATCGGCGGAGGCCTGTCGTGGTCCTGGTAGTCACGCCGGCCTGCCCTGCGATATCGGTAAACGTTCCATCTCCGTTATTCCGGTAGAGCGCGCAATCACCCCAATACGTCACAAAGAGGTCTTCGAATCCGTCGTTGTTGAAATCGCCCGAACATACGCCTTGGCCCCAACCCGTCCGACCCACACCGGCTTTCACCGTCACGTCCGTGAACGTACCGTCGCGATTGTTCTTATAGAGCCTGCTGATCGGCCGCGGCCCGGCAGCTTGCTCGGATTCAAACCTCGTACCGTTGACAAAGAATATATCCAGCCAGCCATCGTTGTCGTAATCGATGAAGGCGACGCCGCAACCCGTCGTCTCGAGCAGGTATTTATTTTTCTTTTCCGCACCGAAAATCGTCTTGGTCGTCAGTCCGGCTTGCCTGGCGATATTTACGAATCGAACCCCAAGTGAGGGCGGCATAGCGCGCGCCAACTGATCGAAAGCAAACACCGGAACAGTAGCGCAGAGCGACTTCAGTAGGCTTCTACGGGAGTGAATAGACAAGAGACCAAGTGCCCTGCTCGTCTCAGTGTATGCGACTCGTTTCGGAGCACCTCTGACGCTTATAATGGCAGTGCTTTGCGCATGCGACTCGCCCTGCCTCTCGCGTTTTGTCTCGCTCGAGCTCTTCAGGCGGATCAGGGCCTTGAACTCGCAGCGAAAGCGGAACAACTCGCCCGGCAAGGCAATTCGGCAGGCGCTTTGAAGACCCTCGCGGAAGCATCACAGACGAGCTCTAACTCTGCATTGGCGGAAGACCGCATCGGTTTTCTCTACCAGGTGCTGGGTCAGGGAGACGAAGCTGTCCGGCATTTTCGATCTGCCGTGACAAAGGATCCGCAGCTTGCCGTTGCTCATTACCATCTGGGAGTGGCCCTGTGGATTAGCCAGCTTCGCGTGGCGGCGCTGTCTGAATTGGAGGCTGCCGTCAAGCTCAGTCCGGCGACGTTCGACTACCGGTATCGCCTGGGCGCCGCGTACCTGGAGCTTGCTGATTTCGAGAAAGCAGCCCACGAACTTGCCGAAGCAACCAGGCTGCCGGGAGCGAACGCGGAAGCTTGGAATTTGCTCGGCAGAGCCTTACAGCAAAACCGTGATCTCGCCGGGGCAAGTTCCGCTTACGAGCGCGCCCTTCAGATTCAGCCCGGCAACGACACGTACCGGCGAGACTACGCCCTGATGCTGATTGAAACTCGCCGAGCTGATGCAGCCATTGACGAGTTTCGGAACATACTTCAGCACGACCCCAAGAACGCTGATGCCTGGGTCAATATCGGGTACGCGCACCTGAAGCTGGGCAAGTATGAGGAGGCCGCGACAGATTTCCGGAAGGCCCTCGCTCAGGATGCGAATTCCCCTGCTGCTCACTACGATCTGGGCATCGCTTTGAAAATGACCGACCAGATCGAGTCCGCACAAAAAGAATTGGCGGAAGCAATACGGCTCGACCCTTCGCTGCCCGAGGCACGTTACACGCTCGGGATCACCGACTGGCAACTGGGAGACTTCGCGGGCACCATCGAGCAAATGCGTGCTGCCATTCGGCTCCGGCCCGACTATGCGGAAGCTCACTACACGCTGGGTATTGCGTTAAGGCAGAGCGGGAATCTGGACGAGGCAATCGCTGAATTACGGGAAGCAATCCGGCTGGATCCAACAACGCCGGGCCCCTACAACTCGCTCGGACAAATTCTACGAATCAAAGGCGACAAAGAAGGCAGCCAGGAAGCATTTGCCTCTGGTGCCCGGCTGAAACACGATGCCGACGCCCAACTCTCGAATACGCTTGAGCAGGGCATGAGAGGCGGCACAATGCCGAATCCCATCCCCAGCGCTCGATCCTCCGGCCACCCGGAGTAGGTCAGCCCAAAAAAAGAAGGAGCAGCACTTAGGCTGCTCCCTGTTTTGCTATGTGAAACTGCTAGGACGTCAAAAATCCAGGCGCATTCCAAACTGCATGCGGCGCATTGTCGAACCGAATGCGAGAGCAGTGATTTGCCCGGCGTTATTACCGTTCACGTTGGTGTTGGGCAGACCAAGATTAGTGTGGTTGAACAAATTGTACGCTTCGCCTCGCAACTCCCACTTCAGGCGTTCGGTAAGGTGGAAACTCTTGGTCAGACTAATGTCCTGGTTGATAAAGATCGGGCCTCGGAGAGTGTTGAAACCGTAGTTTCCAAAAACGTTGTTAGCTGGCAGCAGAAAGGCGCTGGTAAGAGCTGAACCAAGTGCGGAATTTAGCCAATGATCCCGATTCTGAACGGCTGCATACGGGTCACCGGAACCGAGATCGGGCCGGCTGCCTGGACCGACGTCAGGGCGAAGTGCAGTCCCGGCATTGCCGATCGTCGGAGTGAAGGGTAGACCACTGTAGAACGTTGTGTTGCCCATAAGGTCCCAACCGCCGACAACGGCATCGAACGCGCGGTTCATCTGGCTTCCGAACTTCCGCCCTTTTCCGAAGGGAATCTCGAAGGTTTGGGCAACGATGAGCGCATGGTCGGCGATACTGTCTTCCCGGCCTCTCCCGAGGGCGCGATTGTAGTTGAACGTGTAATCGTCCGATTCGTCTCCCACCGCGTCTTGCCAGGTATAGCTTAGCTGTACCGCGTATCCACGCGAGAACGAACGCTTCAACTGCACCTGGAGGGAGTTGTAGTAGTTAGTCGCGCACATGCAATAGAACTGGATGTTTTGTGTCCAGCCGTACAAGGCGTAGTAGGGACGCCTCACATCCTGACTTGACACACCTGGAATCCAGGCGGGCGAGTTAACGTTCATATCGAAGCCACTGCCGGATCCTCTTCCGACATGTCTTCCGACGTTTCCGACGTACCCGACTGAAAGTGAGGTCTTATCAGCAATCTGCCTTTCGACTGTGAGATTGTAGGCTTCCACCCGTGGCAACCGGACATCCAACGGACGCGCCTTGCCGGTAATCCCGTTCGGCAGGAGAAACTGTCCGGAACTTGGAACGACTGTTACAGGCGGCGATGGCGGGCCTTGCGCCAAGGTGAAGACGGTTCCGAAGGCCGTCGCAGGATTCAAGTTCTGACTCGTTAGAACTGGCGGATTCTGGGTCACGTTATGTCCGAAAGTCGCCCCAAAGGTCCCCAGTCCGTAGGACCAGCCGTAGCCGGCACGCACAACCGTCTTAGGAGTTACTTGATACGCGATGCCCAATCGGGGTGCGAGGTTGAGGTAGTTCATGCTCTGCACGCCGTGAACGGAAACGTTGCCGATGCCGAAGACGTTGATCAACCCCGTGCGAAGGTCGAGCTGAGCACCGTTCCCGGCTCCGTTCACCTCCTCCGGGAAAATAAGCTCCCAACGCAAGCCGATATTGACCGTCAGTTTAGGCGTGATGCGCCAGGAATCCTGGCCATAGTAGAACCACCGCCGCTGGTGTTCGGCAGCGGTAGTGCTCGAACTGACGTAGCGCTGAAAACTGCTGACGTTGCCAAGCATGAAGGAAGCAAAGGAGAGTCCCTGTTGAGTGGCGGCACCGGCCGTACTCACAAGACCGGTGTTAGCGGGTTGAAAGATCAGCTCGCCGGCCCGGTGTTGGTCGCTGGGGACACGAAGGTTCTTCGCATAACGAATGTCAGCTCCAAACTTGAAGCTATGATTCCCGACGATCTTAGAAAGATTATCAGTGAACTGGTATTGCCCCTCATTTTCCGTCAGAGGACAGTTGCACTGCGGACCGTTGAAAGAACCGTTTCCAAGCGCGTAACCCAGATTCGTTAGCGGGTTGTTGTTGTTATCGTTGAACGCGAAATAAGGCAGACCCGACGTGTAAAAGTTGTCGAGATTCAGGCCAGGAATGCCAGCCTGCTGGGCGGGAGCAGTGCCCACTCCATTCGGAGTGGTCTGCACGTGATATTTCATCCATCCGAAACGGAATTCGTTCACGAGTGTGGGGCTGAAGGTATGGGTCGTTCCGAATGCAATGCTTTGGTTGCGAACGAATGAGTTACCAGAGAAACTCACTCCATTGAACGAGGGACCGCCCGCGAGCGAACCAAAGGCGCCCACCGCTCCACGCTCAAACTGATGGTTGCTATAGCGGCCGAATATCGTTGTTTTCTCATTGAGAAAGTCGTCGATGCGGGTGTCCCACTTATTGGCATCGAACGACGCTCCGCCGGATGCCGCATAGTTGGGTAGCAGTGGGTTTGCCGGGCTCAAATTCGGCAAGGGGAAATACTGTAGGATGTTCAGCGCCTGTTGACTGAGACGGCCAACCGGAATCCGGTTCCCCGGGAAAGGTGTTCGACCGGTCCCGTTCGCATTCCCACTCAACGGATCGTAGATTGTGTTTTGCGAACTCGCGGCCAGATACTGGCTGAAGTCGCCTGTCCGGGCAAGTTGCGTAGGTACGACGGTTTGCACCGATCCGTTTTGCCGTTGGCGGACCAGCTCCGCATCCGCGAAGTAAAACAACTTATCCTTGATAATTTTGCCGCCAAAGGAACCGCCGAATTGGTTGTATTTGAACGGTGGGGCGCCATTGGGTTCGGCAAACGGATCCCTTGCAAAGGTAGTAAAGCCGGGCGAGTTGTTCCGAAGGTAATCAAAAGCCGAGAAGTGGAAGCTATTCGTCCCTGACTTAGTCGAAGAGTTCTGAATCCCGGCACCGGCATAGCCAAACTCTGCATCGTAGTCCTGGGCGGAGATCTTCAATTCATTCAGAGCGTCGAGATTCGGATTGATGACGGTGATTCCTAGAATCGGGTCCTGGTTTTCCGTTCCGTCGAGTTGATATCCCGTACTGCTGAAGTGCTGGCCATTAACTTCAACCTGCGCGCTTCCCTGGGGATCCTCACTCGAAGCGTGCGCAAAGTTGGCTCGAGAAGTACCCGGCATGAGCAACTCATACGCTTGTGCGTTTCGGCCGAGACTCGGGAGATCGAGCAATTGCTGCGAACTGAAGGTTGTGGAAACGTCGGCCCGGTCGGCTTGCAACGTAGGCGCGGCTGCGGTTACTTCGACGGTCTCGCTCACGTTTCCGGCTTGCAGCGTGGTATCCACACGTGCTGCGTTGTCCACCTGAACGGTGATATCTTTCGCGGTTGCCTTGTTGAATCCGGGCGCCTCAACCAAAACGGTATACGTCCCCGGGATTAACTGTCCCCGTTCGTAGTTACCCGACTCGTTCGACGTAGCCTCGAACGTGGTTCCCTTGTTCTGATCGGTAATCGTGACCTTAGCGTTGGGAACCGCGCCGCCCGTGGCATCCGTTATGGTCCCGAAAATTCGTCCGAATACTTGTTGGGATTTCAGTGAATTTGCCGAACTAAGAAGTAAAGCAATGCTAAACCCAAGAAGGCTTACAACTCTAACTAAGCGACTTCGCATACCTTCACCTCGGAAAGTACAACCTCTTGCCGGTTGTTACACCGGTTTTACCCGACCCCTGCGGCTAGTCTAGTGTATTTAGCCGATCGTTGGAAGTGAAATGATTGTGAAATGTTTCGTACAACGCACTGATACTGTTAACTTTCCGTAGAACCTGAAAGCACCCGACCTATACTGGCCGCATGGGGCGGCTCTGGCTTGCATTCGGGTTTATTTGGATACTCTCCGGACAAGGGCAGTCCACCGCTTCTGATCCACAGGCTGGCTTAAATCCAGATCACCAAACAGCGCTGCGCCAATATGCGACGAAAGATTACAAGGGCGCCGCCGAGCTCTTTCCGCAAGGCGATGGCGTCCGAAGCTCCCGATTCCATCGCGTACCGCCAATCGGCCCTGCTGCTAGGACAGAGTCTGTATCTGATGGGCCGTTATGAAGAGTCGATAGCCGCGCTCAAGCAGGCTCCGCGCACCGGCGAGACATTATATATGTTAGGCAACAGCGCCCTGAAGTCCCGAGATTTAAAATCCGGAGTTATTTACTTCGCCGAGATGTTCGGTGTGCCCCCAACATCCGCCGCCGCTCACTTACTCGCTTCCCAATTGATGATGCGCCAGGAGCTTCTCGAAGAGGCCGAGGCGGAAGCAAGGACAGCGATCGGTATCGACGCACGCATTCCGGAGGCGCACTACTTACTGGGAGAACTACTTACATTCAAGGGGGAGACGGAGAAAGCTATCGAGGAGCTTAAGACAGAAATCGAGATCAATCCGTCGTTTGCAATGGCTTACTACAAATTAGGTGACGCTTACTCCCGTCAGGTACAGTGGGCCACCGCAATCCCGCTCCTGCAGAAGTCAGTGTGGCTTAACCCGACTTACAGCGGTCCTTACATTTTGCTCGGAAAAGGTTATCTACAGCAAAAGGAACTGTCGAACGCGGAAGGAGTTTTACGCCGCGCCATCCAGCTTGATCCCAATAACTCATCGGCGCACTACCTCCTGGGCCAGACCCTTGTTCAGGAAGGACGAGCCGAGGAGGGACGGGCTATGCTCCAGCTTTCTCAAAAGCTCAAGAAGTGACTCAAAAATCACACGATATGCTGAGATCCTGTGCGGAGATCGCTAACTTTGGCTTTGGCCTTTCTGGCATCGGGCGCTTCACCCTACCAGGACAAGCTCTGGCATCTACGGAACCTCGGCAAAGCCTTTTACGAGAACCCGACGACGCAACGGGAAGCGGTCCAACAGTTTAAACAGGCGCTTGATCTGGCTCCGAACTCCGCCCGGGAGCGAGTGAACTATGGGCTGGCGCTCCTCCGTGCCGGAGAAACCGAGGCGGGCGTCAACGAGCTTCGCCAGAGCCCAGAAGCAGGACCCTGCCATCCCTCACACCTGGTTCAATCTTGGCATCGTTGCCAAGCGCAATGGGGATTACGCGACCGGGATCGAGCAGATGGGGCGGATGGTCCAACTTGTCCCGGGAGATGCGAAAGCGCACTACAATCTGGGCGCACTTTACAAACTCGAGGGCAAGCTGCCCGAAGCGCTCCACGAGTTTGAACAGTCCGAAAAGCTCGACCCGAACCTCGCGGGACCGCACTTCCAGCTCTATACCGCCTATCGCCAGACGCAGCGGCAGGAGGATGCCAACCGGGAACTCGCGGTTTTCCAGGAGGTCAAAAAGCGCCAGGCGGGAGCACCTATCCCGGAGGACATGGAGGCGAACAACTACACGGAGATCCTGGACACGCTTGAGCCCACGCCCGCGGCCGAGCCGGTTCCGGAGGTTCAGTTCCGCGACCGTGTCTTAACTCCAGCTTTTCTTGGCATTGCAAATCTGGATAACGATCTCCTGGCCTGGACGCAAACGGGCGTGCAACGCTTCGGCGCGAACGGTTCAGCCAAGATTGCACAGGGTTTGGAGAAGATCGGAAGTATCGTCTCGATCGAGCCTGGCGACTACGACAACGACGGCCATCCGGATCTGTGCGTCATTACGAGTTCCGGCGCCACCATTTACCGCAACGATAACGGCTCGTTTGCGCCGGCCAAAATCCCCTTGCCCGAAGGCAAATACCGGAAGGCGATCTGGATCGATTTCGACCACGACTACGATCTCGATCTCATGCTCCTCGGCGACCATTCTGTCCTGATGCGCAACAACGGAGACGGAACATTTCTGGACGTCACGCGGTCGTTCCCATTTGCCCCGGGAACACCGGTCGACGCGGTAGAGTTTGCACTTCGCTCCGAAACTGCCGCGCGCGACCTCTTCGTGACCTACGAGAACAGCCCTCCGGTCATTTACAAAGACATGCTGAACGGCGTGTTCCAGGCAGTTACCGTCAACGATGCCAAGCCAGGGGGCTACGGTCTGACCACGGCAGACTTCGACCACGACGGCTTGCTCGATATTGGTGCTCTTACTCCGTCCGGCCTAGAGTATTTAAGAAACGTAGAAGGCACGTTGAAACCCGCGGCGATCCCTTCCGGGGTCTCCATCGCGGCGAGTCTTGCAGACGGTGAATGGGTGCGCGCTGCGGCGCCGGAGCCGCGAGAAGTCGTTCCGCTCGGGGCTAATTTCGCAGTGCTTGGCGTTGATGGCTCTCTTCATTACATGCAGCGGAGCACAGCCGCCGGTCAACACTCGCTCACCGTAGGGCTGCGCGGCATAAAGAATCTTAAGACGGCGAACGCTGCCATTGTGGAGGTGAAAGCGGGGGCGCTGTATCAGAAGAAAGTCTATGCCGGCTCGCCGCTTGTATTTCGCGATGCGCGGCTATGGAGAGGCCGATACCGTCCGTATTACGTGGCCAAACGGTCTGATCCAGAACGAGCCGCAAAAGAAAACTGACGAGGTGCTGTCAATCGAAGAGGCTCAGCGGCTTGTCGGGTTCGTGTCCGATGATCTTTACCTGGAACGGCCGCGGGTTCGAATTCATCACCGACGTTCTCGGGGTGGCGCCGCTCGGGGCAAGCTCTGCGGACGGGAAGTATTTCCCTGTGGACCACGACGAATACATCCAGATTCCAGGCGAAGCCCTTCAGAGCCGGGATGGCAGTTACGAAGTGCGGATTACGGAGGAACTGCACGAGGTGTCGTACCTGGATCAAATCCAGTTGATTGCCCTGGACCATCCAGCGAAAACGGAGATCTTCACCAACGATAAATTCAAGTCGCCGCCCTTCCCTGAATTTCGACTTTTCGGGGCGGAGCGCCGCCTCTATCCTCGTTCCGCACGGGACGGAAAAGGGAAAGATGTCCTACGGTCGCTTCTGCATCACGATCTGGAATACCCGGCCGCGTTCCCGCGCAATTACGCGGGAGTCGCCGAAACGCACACTCTCGATCTCGACTTCGGTTCCGCTGCCGCGAACAATCAAGCTGTCCTGATCCTCAACGGATGGGTCGACTGGGCGGATGGAAGCACCTTTCTCGGAGAGTCACAGCGGAAAGGCGGCGGCCTGGTGTTTCCGTATCTTCAGGTCAAGGATGCTGCGGGCAAGTGGCAAACGGTCATCGACGACCTGGGGATTCCGTCGGGTAAGCCCAAGACGATTGCAGTCGATCTCTCCGGTAAATTCCTGTCTTCATCGCGAGAGGTCAGGATCGTCACGAATCTCTGCGTATACTGGGACGAAATTTTTCTGAGCGAAAATTCGGGAACTCCGGACACACACATGACCCGCATCGACGCAGAACGGGCCGACTCCCACTTCCGCGGTTTCTCGACACCGGTCATCCACCCGGAAAGAAAGCAACCGGAACGTTTCGACTACGAACGATTGATGCCGCTCTCCAGTTGGAACCCGACGAGCGGGATGTACACGCGCTACGGCGACGTTCGTGAACTTGTCACGAGTATCGACGACCGTCTTCTCGTCATGGGATCGGGCGACGAGGTGATCCTCCACTATCCCTCGGGCAACCTCCCTGCCCTCCCTGCCGGATGGAAACGAGACTTCCTGCTGCTTGTAGACGGCTGGGCTAAGGACGCCGATCCAAATACCGCCTATTCACAGTCCGTAGAGCCCCTTCCGTTCCATAAAATGAGCGCGTATCCTTATGGGAAAGACGAGCATTTCCCGGATGACGCCTCCCATCGCGACTATCTCCGCCGGTATCAGACTCGTCCTGCTTTGCGCCTGATCAGGCCGCTTACGGGGTTGCCTACAGAATGAAGTGGTTTTGGGCGATATTCGCGGTTCTGCTGGTCAATACAGCCTACATCTCGGCTGTGCACCCGGCGACGGTGTTCTACATGGGCAATGTGCTGCTGCACCTGGTCCTTGGATTGGCCCTCTCGGTTGTCGCGCTGGTGCTGCTGCGGCGAAAGCCCGCTCTTCTGGTTTTGCTTGTATCTTCCGCTTTCGGCTTGTATCTGGCCGTGGCAGGAAACACCAGTGACCTCCGATGGGTTCTGTGGTCACACATCTTCGCTGCCTTAGCGGCCGTCGTCCTGATCGGAACTTACGCAAAGCGTCCGGGGCTGTACGCAGGCTTCTTGGGACTATTGATTCTGGGCGTAGCCGGACCGAACTCTATACCGGCGGCTCCATCCCAATCCTGCGGATCGCATCCGCAATCCCCTGGTCGCGCCGGTTTCGATGAACGGCGAGGGCGGCGGACCGCAAGGCCCTTTTTTCCCTTCGTCTATCCAAACCAATACGGGCAAGACGATTCCTGCAGACTTCTTTATGGATTCAAAGGGCTGCGGCGAATGCCATAAGGAAATCTACAAAGAGTGGAACAGCTCGGCACACCACTTCGCTTCTTTCAATAATCAGTTCTATCGGAAGTCGATCGAATATATGCAGGAAGTCTCCGGCACGCAATCCAGCAAGTGGTGCGCCGGATGCCACGATCACGCGCTGCTTCTGAACGGCCGGTGGGAGCGCCCGGTGAAGGAACAGATCGACACGCCGGAAGCGCAGAACGGGCTTGGCTGCATGTCGTGCCACTCCATCGCTCAGGTGGGCAGCTCAATGGGCAACGCCGGCTTCACCATGGAGTATCCGCCGCTTCATGAGCTTGCCAACAGCAAGAATCCGTACCTCCATAAGCTGAACCATTTCCTGACGTATCTGAATCCCGAGCCCCATCGCCAAACTTTCCTGAAGCCATTCATGCGGCAGGATTCTGCGGAGTTTTGCGCCTCCTGCCACAAAGTGCATCTGGATGTTCCCGTGAACAACTATCGCTGGGTACGCGGCTTCAACGATTACGACAACTGGCAGGCGAGCGGCGTCAGCGGCCAGGGCGCCCGATCTTTTTACTACCCGAAGCAATCGAGCACCTGCTCCGGCTGCCACATGCCTCTGGTTCCGGCACGCGACCCCGGAAATCACAACGGTAAGGTTCATTCCCACCGCTTCGCCGCGGCCAATACCGCATTCGCGATCGTGAACCAGGAGAGGAGCAGCGCGCCGCAACCGAAGCTTTTCTGAAGTCCGGCTTCATGACCGTCGACATCTTCGCAGTTTCTCCGTATCCGCGACGGTCCGGTGATGCGGAAATGGTTCGCCGCAAAACCGACACGCCGCAAACCATGTCCAGCTTCGCCGTGGGTGAAGAGGCGGAGCATGCGGGCCAGCAGTGCTGCGCGAGGTTGGCGATATGGCGGCGCCGATCGATCACGCGCATGCCAAGCTGAGTCCGGGACAGACGGCCCGGGTGGATGTGGTCGTCAGAACTCGCAAAATCGGGCACTTCTTTCCGGGCGGCACAGTGGATGCATTCGATGTCTGGCTCGAACTCGAAGGTTGCGACGCGACCGGGCGCCCTGTTTTCTGGAGCGGCCGCGTCGAAGAGAACGGCAAGGGCCCCGTCGAGCCGGGTGCGCATTTCTACAAGTCGTATCAATTGGACGGAGACGGCAATCCCATCAACAAGCGCAATGCGTTTCAAATGCGCTCGGTTTTATACGTCCATCTGATTCCCCCGGGCGCGGCCGATGTGGCACACTTCCGCGTGAAGGTGCCTTCCGATGCTCAAGGCCCGATCACGTTTACAGCAAAACTGAATTACCGCAAGTTCGCGCATTACTACACGCAGTATTCTTACGCCGGAGAGCCCGAACCGGATCAAAAGCCGGGTCTGCTCGACGTCAATCACAACGGTTTGAAATATTCTTTCCTGACGCAAAACATTCCGCAGAATGTCTCAGGAAAGATCAAGGACCGCATACCGGATCTGCCGATCACAGTAATCGCGCAGGCCACGGCAACGGTACCTCTGGGCAAATCGGAATGGAAGCCCGTGGCAGGTGCGGCGGACCGGGAGCGATGGAACGATTATGGAATCGGTTTGCTTCTGCAAGGCGATCTCAAAGCCGCCGAGTACGCTTTTCGGAAAGTGACCGAGGCCGACAGCAAATATGCCGACGGTTGGCTCAACATTGCGAGAGCACTGATCCAGGAAGGCGAAACCGACGCTGCCAAGCCCTTCATTGCTAAGGCGCTCGCGCTCGATTCTTCGCTCGCAAGGATTTACTATTTCCGCGCACTGATCGAAAAGGCGGACGGAGACTATGACGCCGCGCTGCGACTCGCTCCGGATTGCCGAATCGAAGTATCCCCGGGATCGCGTGGTTGTGAACCAGATTGGACGCATCTTGTTCCTCCAGCGGAAGTACAAAGACGCTTTGGTGGCTTTGAATCACGTCAGTCAGGTAGATCCGGAAGATCTTCAAATGCATTACACACGAATGCTCTGCTATCGCGGGCTGGGCGACCGGGCCAGCGCTGAACGGGAGGAGGTTCTGTTTCGTCGCTTCAAAGCAGACGAATCTGCGCAGACGCTCACCGCTCGCGCCCGCCTGCTGAGCCCGGAAGACAATAACGAACGCCAGAGCATCCATGATCACGAGAGCGTAGATCTTCGAAATCCATGAGGTTTGTTCTTTCATTTCTGGGTCTCATGCTGTGTGCGGTTGCGCTCCCGGTCGGAGAGCCAGCAGTTCATTTCACGGAAGTTTCCAAATCTGCCGGGTTGAAATTCGTTCATCACAACGGCGGTTTTGGAAAGAAGTATCTGCCCGAGACCATGGGCTCAGGTACGGCCTTCGTCGATCTCGATGGTGACGGTTGGCCCGAGATCATCCTGCTCAATTGCAAAGACTGGAATCCCAGCGGCAAACATTATCTAAGCGCTATTTACCGGAACAACCGCAACGGCACCTTCACGGACGTCACTGCCGGCAGCGGCTTTGATGTCGAAATGTATGCGATGGGAGTTGCCGTCGCTGATTACGACAATGACGGCCGGCCCGACATCTACGTGACAGCGCTAGAAGGCGACCACCTGTTCCACAATGAAGGTTCCAATCGGTTCCGCGATGTCACCGCCGCGTCCGGGATTCGAAACGCCAACTTCGGAACATCCGCAGCATGGCTCGATTACGACCGCGACGGCAAGGCAGATCTGTTCGTCGCTAACTATATCGAGTGGACTCCCGCCACCGATCTCTGGTGTTCCATGGACGGATCTACCAAATCCTACTGCACGCCCGAATCTTCGAAAGGCGCCCCTTCCCGCCTGTTTCACAATCTCGGCAATGGCAAATTCGAAGAAGTCGGGAAGAAGGCTGGAATCGCAGACCCGACTAGCAAGTCGCTTGGTGTTTCGATTCTGGACGTCGATAACGATGGCTGGCCCGACATCTTCGTCTCGAACGATACACAGCCGAACAAGCTGTACCGGAATAATCACAACGGCACATTTACGGAGGGCGGCGTCGCCGCTGGGGTGGCCTATGGCGAAGATGGTGTCGCGCGCGGGGCCATGGGAGTGGACGCCAGCGACTATGACCGCTCAGGTTACCAGCACCTGCTGATCGGGAACTTCTCCAATCAGATGCTCGGGCTGTATCACAACGAAGGATCGGGTCTCTTTGTTGATGAAGCGCCGAGTTCGAGCGTGGGACGTTCCAGCCTGCTTAGTCTTACCTTCGGTGTGTTTTTCTTCGACTTCGATCTCGACGGATACCCCGACATCTTCGCAGCCAACGGGCATACCGAGGTTGAGATCGAGCGCATTCAACCCAAAGTGAAATACAAAGAGTCGCCCCTCATGTTCAGAAACCTGGGAAAGGGCCGGTTCGAGAACGTATCCACGGCTCTTGGATCTGACTTTTCGCGCCCTATTGTTGCCCGGGGCGCGGCACACGCGGATTTCGATCACGATGGCGACCAGGACATCATCGTTTCGACGAACAACGGACCGGCCTGCCTGTACCGCAATGACGGAGGCAATCGTAATCATTGGCTCAACGTGCGGCTTGTCGGATCGAAGTCGAACCGGAGTGGCTTAGGCGCAGTGGTTCGAGTCCAAAGTGCTTCAGGAAAGCAGTCCGACATGATGCGAAGCGGTGGCAGTTATTGCTCGCAAAGTGATCTTGCCTTGACATTTGGCCTGGGGAAGGACGATCGGGTTACCGGCCTCGAAATCGATTGGCCGAGTGGAGCACATCAGAAACTGTCCGGCATGTCTGCTGACCAGTTTGTGACCGTGTCCGAAGACAAAGGACTGTTGAAGTAGCGAATCCTTTCTACCGCGCTGACGAACGAGTCCAGATCGACGGAACGGTCCATCCTTCGACTTCTACTGTGCTCGCCGGATCGCTCGAGAACGCCTCCAGGCCATACGCACCCTGTTCCGGGAACACCAAATTAGTGAGGGCGACATGTCCTCCGTCCGCAAATACTTCCAGCGAGTTTCGATCCGCCAGTAACTCCAATTGAAGCTTACGCGAATTGATGTGAAGCGGCGCAGCAACTTTCGCCGGAAAGTCTTTGCTGAAGCTGGTAATTCCTGAGTGAGACCGGTCGACGTACACTTCTCCGCGGTCCACATCGAACGCGACTGATGTGTAAGTTCCGTCTATTCCCAAATAATTTAAGCCCGATCTCTTTCGACTTACCGATCTCGAAGGTAGCGTTCAGCTTAAAGCTATGCGTTCGCATGGGATTGCCCGCGATGGCTTTGTTGACCTCTGCTGCCGAGCCCTTCCAGACGTAGCGTTTTCCTCCCGAATTTTCGAGTGGATTTACCGGAGTCTGAACCAGCCGGATACCCTCGGGAAACGTCCTCAATGTAATTTCACGAGGTATTGTCATCTGGCCTCGCCAGGGACTTGTTGGGACCTTGTCCGCATATTGCCAATTGTTCATCCACCCGATCATCACGGGCTTCTTCTCTCGCGGCAGATCGTTGAACGTCAGCGCGCAGTAGCAATCTTTTCCGTAGTCGCTCCAGAGAGGGACCGATCCGACGTTCTCGTTAATGAATCTCGTTCCATCGAACTGCCCCACGAAGTATTGCTCCCCTGAGCCGCCTTGTAGACCTCCTGGATTCAGACCGACCTTCAGAACCCACTTGGTCTTATGCGGATTTCCGTCGAGCGGCAGCGACTACAAGATTGGGACATTCCCACTGCCCGGAAACGGCTCCGGCCGGGCCGAAGTCGCTGAGATGCGTCCAGCTTTTCAAGTTCGCTGAACCGTAAAAGCGCACCTTGTGATCGTTCGGAAGCGAGACAGCCATAATCCATCGTTTGCCCGAATCAGACCAGAAGACGTCCGGATCACGAAAATCGGGCATGTTGAGATTCAGTACGGGATTAGCGCGATACTTTGTCCACGTACGCCCCTTGTCGTTACTGAACGCCAAGTTTTGCGTCTGCAGCGCTTTGTTCGTCTTGGTTGCCGGCGTATGCCCGGTATAGATAGCTACCAGGCACGGCTTTCCGCCTTGGCAGAAACCGCTGCTGTTTTGCCGGTCGACAACGGTGCTGCCGGTGAAGATCATTACGCCGCTCTCCTCCGGCAACGCCACCGGCAGTTCCTTCCAGTGAATGAGATCTGGGCTAACCGCATGGCCCCAGCTCATGTGCCCCCACCGGTCTCCGAACGGATTGTACTGATAGAAGAGGTGATACTCGCCGTCAAAGTAAACCGGACCATTCGGATCGTTGGTCCAGTTTCTTTGCGGAGAAAAGTGATACTGCGGCCGGTACGGCTGGTCGTAACCGGTCGAGTCCTGGGCGAAGCTTTGGAGCGTGATGGGCCCCGCACAAAGGCCGGCTGCAAGTAAGCTTCGGGAAAGTAAAGGACCAATACGAGAGCACGATGTAGCAATTCTATGCGTTCTCCACGGAAGCTCTCTAGCTCAGCGCGAACTGTTCCTGCTCCGCAGGTTTCTCGCAGCCTGAGTACGCTCGTTTGAGGAGCGGTGGAGCGAGTACCGTCGTAGCGACCGCCATAAACACAACCGCACCATAGACAGACTCGCCGACGATTCCCAAGCTCAATCCAAGTTGTGCGACGACCATACCCACTTCGCCGCGGGGTGCCATGCCGATACCAATTCGAAGCGCGTCCTTCCGACCCAGCATGAGTGCGGGGATACCACACCCCAACAGCTTTGTGAGCATCGCGACGACGGTCAGCGCGAGGGCAAGGCCCACCGTCGGCCAATTCGTAAGCACAGCCGCATGCAGATGGAGACCGATACCGGCCAGGAAGAACGGCACGAGTAGTTCCGCTACACCGTGAGACAGGTCTTTCACTCGCCGGTCTACAGAGTCAGAAAAAGCAAGGCCGGCCAGGAACGAGCCCACGATCGCTGCGATACCGATGTAGTCGGAAAGCACGGATAACGAAAACACAATCAGCAGGGCAAAGTGGAACTGAGAATCTTTTGCCGACAGTTTGCGTTCTATGTGCGGAACAACCCGTTTGACTGCACGTGACCCATAACGGGCGATGAGAAGCGTGAATCCTCCCGCCGTTAGTGTAGTGACGAGAATGCTGGAGATTTCTATCCGCCCCTTCGCCACGCTAGCCACAACCGCAAGAACGAGCAGGCCAAGAACGTCGTCGATTACGGCCGCCGCCAGAATGACCTTACTCGCACGCTCATGCAACAGTCCTTTTGCTGAGAGTACCTGGGCCGTGATCCCCACACTGGTCGCCACCATTGCGGCCCCGGTGAACAGCGATTCGACATTGCCCATTCCCCAGTAACTCAGAAGCGCCCAACCTGAAACCAGCGGGAGCAGGACGCCAGTAAAAGCAACGAGCAGGGCAACTTTGCCTACCTTGAACAGCTCGGAAGCTCTCACCTCAAGTCCAACCCGGAATAGCAGGAATAAAATCCCGAGTTCCGAGAGGGCATCGAGTACCGTATTCGGAGGAATCCAGTTGAGTACCGCCGGACCAAGCACTACTCCCGCCAGAATCTCTCCCACCAGCCCCGGTTGTCCGAATTTTTCGAAGAGCTCAGATAGAAGCTTCGCGGTTCCAAAGATAATGAGGAGTTCGACCGGGAGCAGATGGTTCATTGGGGCGACCTAGCCCAACTTACAGGGGAACCTGAGCTGGTTCAACACTGCAGGCGAAACCGCATTTGGCGACTTCCTCCCAAATTGCTTGGGTCGTGCTCCGGCAATGTATACAATCGAAGCAGCAGATGCAATGCAGGTATTTTGACGAGAGGGAGCTGGCGAGCTCTCCCCGTTTCTCTCTGCCAGGTGAGATAGCCCCAATCAGGCTTATAGCGTGCAACGCACAATAGCCCACCGAACGCGGAGAGCGTACTTCCTGGTTTTACTGGTCCCGTTTCTCCTGGGCATCCTTGTTCTCTGGTTTGCCGAGTATTACCGATCCAGCATTCGATGGGTGACGCATACCCAGGACGTTCTCGCCGAAGTGGACCAGATATTACTCCTCATAACCGAGGCGGAAAGTAGTCAGCGTGCCTTTTTCCTTACCGGAGAAGAACACTACGTAACCGAGTTCAGATCCGTGAAGGCGCGGATCGCGAAACAGCTTGCCCAGGTGAGGTCCGCGGTCGCGGACAACCCTACCCAAGAAAGGCGCATGGACGAGCTTGATCCAACAGTGACGCAACGGATCGACGGGCTGGAAAAGCTTATCACTCTACGTCAGGCCGCCCCAACTCCCGTCGTCCCCATCGCGACCCCCTTGAGGCGTCAGGGCAGTCTGTTGATGACGAGCATACGGGCACTGATCTCGGGACTGAAGCGCGAAGAACAGAGACTGCTCGCCGTGCGGCTGAAGAACCAGGATATGGCCGAGTTCCAACTCGGAGTTTCTTTTATTGCCGGACTCTTAATCAATGTCGCGCTTCTTTACCGCGCTTACAAAGTGCTACTTCGCTACGGACTTGAGCGCGACACAGCAGAAGCTGAAATTCGGAGTCTTAACGAGGAACTGGAGCGGCGAGTCGAGGAGCGAACCTCCGAACTTTCGGATGCGAACGAGCAGTTGAAAAAATCCAACGAAGATTTAAGCCGCTTCGCGCATGTCGCAAGTCACGATTTGCAGGAGCCGCTCAGAACCGTCGCGAGCTATGCCGGTCTGCTCGAACGGCGGCACGGCAGTAAGCTCGAGGGCGATGCGGGCGTCTACCTCAAAATGATCGTGGGCGGGGCAAAACGCATGCAGAGTCAAGTGCAGGATCTGCTTCGCTATTCGCGAACGGATGCGCAAAAACTGCGTTACGAAACTTTCAATTTGGGTGCGTTGCTCGAAGAAGTGAAGGATGACCTAGCAGCGGCGATTCAGGAAAAGCGCGCAGAGATCAGGAGCGATGGTCTGCCGCGGATAAGGGCCGACCGGACGAGGATACTTCAGGTACTCGAAAATCTGATCACGAACGCTCTAAAGTTCAGCAAGCCAGGCGTACCGCCCGCTATCGCAATCCGAGCGACGGCCGAGGAGAATCAGTGGCTCATCACGGTCACCGACGATGGCATCGGCTTCGAACCGGAGTTCGGAGAGAAGATTTTTATCATCTTCCAGCGTCTGCATAGCGTCGGCACATACCCCGGCACCGGCATCGGACTCGCGATCTGCAAACGTATCGTTGAGGCGCATGGCGGGCGGATCTGGGCAACTTCGGAACCCGGAGTGGGCTCAACCTTCTCGTTTACGATTCCCAAACGGCCAGGGGAGGCGCTCCCCAATTCGGCCGGCGGACTCACCACCGAGATCGCTGAGACAAGGTAGACTTAACTGTAGGTGATCGCTAGTTGAGGCACGAATTGCAAATCCTGCTTGTCGAAGACAATCCTGCTGACGTAAGGCTGGTCCAAGAGGCCTTGTCGGAATCCAGATTCCGCCACACGATCCATATCGCAGAAGATGGTGTGGCAGGTCTGCAGTTCCTTCGGAAGCAAGGAAGATTCGCGGAAGCGATAACTCCGGACATCATACTGTTGGATTTGAATCTTCCCAAGAAGGATGGCCGGCAAGTCCTGCTTGAATTGAAGAGCGATCCGGAACTCAGGATGATCCCAATCATCGTGTTAACAACTTCGGACAATGAGCAGGACGTCTTGAATGCTTATGGCCTTCACGCAAATTGCTATCTCACCAAGCCGCTCGAGATCGACTCCATGTTTCGAATGATGCAGTCGCTCGAAGAATTCTGGCTCAAGCTCGTCCGCCTTCCTCAGGCGGGATCAGCCGAAGGTCTCCGCTTTAGTCCGCGCTAGACGGCGCGCAGTTGCCGGAGGTGGAACCGGTTCGCCAACTGGTCCCAGGGAGCAACAATTTCACCGCCCCGCTGGGCGCGTTGTGAGGCGGCGCTTTGAAGCATCTCGAAACAGGTGTGGTCGATGTAATGCACGTTCTCTACGTGCAGGTGAATCACGCTGTCCTGCGGCAGGCGATCGAATACCTCATGTAGTTTCGGCAGCCTTAGAAACGTCGCCATCCCGTGCAGCGTGATATCAACTTTTCCGCTTTCGTCCGAATGAACCACGTCTACCCTTAGCATCGTTGCTTTGTATAGAACTTTCAGAAGCGTCAGCGAGAGACCGATGAGCACGCCGGTGAGCAGATCTTTACCCACAATACCCAAGATAGTGGCCGCGTAGATTACGACGGGAAACTTGCCATATTCCGCCAGCTTCTTAATCCTGTGCACTTCCACCAGCTTGAATCCCGTGAAGACCAGAATGCCTGCCAGGCTCGCCGTCGGTATCAACATCAGAACGTTCGGGAAAAACCAAACTAAAGCCAGGAGCCAAACGCCATGGGTGATCGGCCGAGAGCCTGGTTTTGGCGCCCGCGGCCACGTTTGCCGAACTTCGAACAATGACACCTGTCATCGGCAGAGCGCCAAACACCCCGCAGAGCGCATTGCCAACACCTTGGGCGCTTAATTCGCGGTCATAGTTGGTTCGCGGTCCGTTATGCATGCGATCGACCGCAGCCGCGGACAGTAAGGTCTCTGCACTGGCCACGACCGCGATTGTGACTGCTGCCAGGATGATGGCTGGATCGGCCATGTGTCCGATTGAACCCGCATCCGGAATTCGGAAGCTTTCAAAAAGATTGGCCGGAAGATCAACATGTTTGATGGGAAGCTTCAGGAAGTAGGCCGCCGCTGTTCCCGCAACGACACCAACAAGTGAACCGGGTATGACCTTAAGCTTGCCGGGTCTAAATCGGTTCCAGAGCAAAATTGAAGCGAGCGTCAATACGCCGATAAAGGCCGCAAGATGGTGAACAGTCCCGTCCTGGGGGTACAAGCCCTTCCAGAAAGATTCCGGGATGGCGAGTAAGTTTGCCATCCCGGACGGCCGCGGTTTGTCGTCAACCATTACATGAAACTGACCGGCGATGATCAGGATGCCAATACCCGAAAGCATTCCATAGATCACAGCCGGCGAAATGGCGCGAAACCAGCGGCCAAGCTTCAGCCATCCACCGACAAGCTGAAGCGAACCTGCCAAAAGCAAAATTGGTGCAAGCATCTCGACTCCGAATTTGTGCACCGTTTCAAAGACAACTACGGACAGACCAGCGGCGGGACCGCTGACTTGGAGCGGAGAGCCACTCAAAGTTCCGACAACAATACCGCCGATGATGCCGGTCAGGATACCCAACGCCGGCGGCACACCGGACGCGATCGCAATCCCCATGCAGAGCGGCAGCGCTACCAGGAACACGACCAGCGAAGCAATCAGATCCGCACCGGCATGCGAAGAGACGGCGGCCTTCGGGGCACTTGAATTCTCCTTGCCGCTGGGAGTCGCGACCAAGTTACTCGCCATGCTTAAGCGACTTCCTTTCTCGCCGTCATCACACGGAGTTTCGGCGTCGCTGAAGCAAGTCTTCCGTCAACAGGAGTGAAACGCTCCGTAGCGAAGTCGTAGGACGTGATCTCCCCGCTATGAATGGAGTAAACCAGGCCGTACAGTTGCAGGTTCCCCCGGGCCACTCGCGCTGCCACCGAAGGATGAGTTTTCAGGTGTTCCAGTTGGGTCACCACATTCTCTTCGACCAGTGCGGACAATTGCTCGGGTCCGGCCGTAGCCAATCCCGTACCCCGGACAATCTCGCTGGCAGCCTCTCCATACCGCAGCCAGGAGCGCGTCTGCGGTAGGCTTTCCGTTGCCTCGGGATGAAGAAGCGCCTTCATGGCCCCGCAATCGGAATGGCCGCAGACAATCACGTTCGAGACGTTTAGAGCAGCGACGGCGTATTCGATCGCGGACGCAACGCTACCGTCGCTCTGACCATACGGCGGGATCAGATTGCCCACCGTACGGCATATGAACAGGTCACCCGGTTCCGTTTGCGTGATCAGATGGGGAACTATCCGGGAATCGGCACAGGTTATGAACAGCGCTTGCGGCGCCTGCCCCGACGCTAATTTACTGAACAACCCCGAGTTTGCTGGAAATACGTCTGTACGAAACTTCTTAATTCCTTCAATGAGTCCCTTCATGTTTGTCCTCGCTTATTGGCTCTCTCCCTCCTATTGGCATGGGAAGAACCAAACGCGGCGGTAGCCTGGAAGTGTTTATTCACAATGGTTTAGCGGAACAGTTACTCCCGGAACCTGTGCGGGAATGCCCGTCCTCGGCCACTGACACGCCCGAAAAGAGGCATGACATGTTGAAATGAGGTTGCTAAGTGACAAAAGCGGATGAAAGGGCGCATCGCTTTCCGGGAATTACGTCCCGAAGCTTCGTCGCCATCGCGTCTACGTTTACGCTCACTACCGTTGCCCTCTATCTGACGCCAGACGAACTGGAGCACTGGCACTACATCCTTCAGCGCCTGTTCTATTTCCCCATCATTGTGGCCGGGTTGTCGTTAGGCTGGCGAGGCGGAGCGGTTGTTTCGGCCCTGTCGAGCCTCGTTTACCTGCTGCGCCACGAAACGCTTGGCCCGTTCGATTGGATCGATCGTTATCTCGAAGCACTGATGTTTTGCCTGGTCGGAGTTTTGACGGGTGTGCTCTCCGAACGGGAACGGAAGCAGCGGGAAAGTTTGCGGACCACTGCCACACGACTCGAAGAGGTCTACCGGGAACTCCAGAACAACGTCGAGCATCTGAAGCGGGCAGGACGCATGACCGCGCTCGGCCACATGTCAGCGGGTCTGGCTCACGAGATCCGCAATCCGCTCGCCAGCATCGAAGGCGCGGCCTACGTGGCTCAGACCGAGTCTGACCCTGCGCGCGCTTCTGAGTTCCTGGATATTATCCGGAAGGAAACGGCGCGACTGAACGGGCTGGTGACGCAATTTCTCGAATTCGCCCGTCCGCGAGCACCACAGATGATCTCGACAGATCCGGCGGATTTGACCGACTCCGTCCTGAACCTCGTGCGCCAGGTTGCAGGCCAAAATAACGTCACCTTGCTCCGCACATTCGAAGAGACCGTTGCGTCTGTTAAGTGTGATCCGGAACAGATGAAGCAGGTGCTGCTGAATCTTGTTCTCAATGCTATCCAGGCAATGCCGGGCGGCGGTGAAGTAACGGTTTCAGCCGGGATGAGCGCCGATCGTTTGTTCTTGCGGGTCAAAGACACTGGACCGGGTATCCCGGCCGAACGGGTCGATGAAGTTTTCGATCCCTTCTACACCACGAAACAGAATGGAACTGGCCTGGGACTGCCGATCGCCTACCAGATCGTTGAGCAACACGGCGGCGAACTCGCCATTGAAAGTAACTCTCCCCAAGGCTGCACGTTTGTCATACGCTTGCCGCTCGACGGGGAACACCCATAGATGAAAACAGCGCGAATTTTAGTAGTTGACGACGAAGCCAGTCTGCGCCGCGTGATGCAGGTGCAATTGCAGCGGCAGGGATATGAAACACGCCTGGCGGGTGCCGCGGAAGAAGCTCTCCAAATGCTCGAAACGGGAGATTACCATCTCGTTCTGACAGACCTGCGCATGGGCGGCATGAACGGCGTGGAGTTGCTCAAGCAGATCCATAAACAATGGCCCGAGATCGCCGTGATCGTAATGACCGCCTTTGGAACCATCGAAAACGCCGTCGAAGCCATGCATGCAGGCGCATACCATTACGTCACGAAGCCCGTTCAATTTGCCGAACTGTCGCTCGTCGTGGATCGGGCACTAGAGCATACGCGCCTGATAGAGGAGGTGAACCGACTCCGCGATAGTCTTGACGGCAAATACGGATTCGACGCGATCATCGGACGCTCTCCGTCCCTGCTCAACGTCCTCGACATGGCGGCGCGGGCGGCTCAGAGCGAGGCAACCGTGTTGATTCAGGGAGACACCGGCACGGGAAAAGAGTTGTTGGCGCGTGCCATCCATCAGAACAGCCTGCGCAAGGGCCAGCCGTTTCTGGCAATTAACTGCGGCGCTATTCCGAAGGATCTTATCGAAAGTGAACTCTTCGGCTATCGGCGAGGCGCCTTCACCGGTGCCGTCGAGCATAAGCGCGGAAAGATCGAGAACGCCGATGGGGGAACGCTCTTCCTCGACGAAATCGGGGAACTGCCGCTCGATCTTCAGGTCAAGCTTCTGCGCCTGATTCAGGAAGGCGAAATGGAAAAGCTCGGGGCATTGGAACCCGTAAAGGTGGATGTAAGGATCGTCGCCGCTACCAATCGAAATCTGAAGACAATGATGCAGTCGGGACAATTTCGGGAAGACCTGTATTACCGGCTGGCCGTAATTCCGATCACCTTGCCGCCTCTCCGCGAGCGTGCAGAGGACATCGGAGACCTTGTCCGCTACTTTTTCGAATCGAATAAAAAGAAACTTGGCCGGCCGGAGTTGAACCTCCCGCCTGGCCTGCTCTCCTACTTCAGCCGCTATTCCTGGCCGGGAAACATCCGCGAATTGGAGAATGTCCTGGAAAGGATTGTGGTGCTGAGCCGCGGTACCGAGGTCACCCTCGCTGACTTGCCGGAGTTTCTACGCCCTGTCCATACCGGCGTTGGCTCACTCAATCTCCAACTCCCTCCGGAAGGAATCAGCCTCGAAGGTTTGGAGAAGGAACTCATCGTGAAAGCACTCGAGAAGTGCGGCGGCAATCAGACGAAAGCAGCGCAATATCTCGACCTCAGCCGGAAGACTCTGATTTATCGCATGGAGAAGTACGGCTTGCGTGTTGATTAGTCGGCGATAACCGGCCTAAGTGAAGAACCCCCCGGCAGCTCACCCGTCGACAAGAACAAGCCGATCTACTGCGACGCTCCAGTCCCGGTGGGGAGTACGCGGAGTTCTCGTCTAGATCGAGTTTCACCCAGCCGGAAGCGATGGGATGGAGCGCTACCACGGTCCCGGTTAAACCGTCGAGAAGCCGGGCGCTGCCGAATGCCTTGACAGCCCGGATTTGAACCCGCTTTCCTATGATATCCTCAGTACTCCTGGCTGAAGGCAGGGAACCGGGCTCGGACGAGCCGGACCTGGTTGGGAGGTCCCCCGGGCCGTCCTTCAGTTCCATACCGTCATAGTTGCTCTCTAATACTCATATCGCCTTGGCGCCGTCGCGCGTCTCGAGGAAGTAAGGAAGCGATATTTATTTTGTCTCGCTTACGACTAACTTCTCTGGAATGAGTCGCGTTCACGCTTTCACGCGACTTAGTCATGCAACGGCCAAGTGATTGCTGGCAATCTTCACAGGTTAGTTGGGGGCGACACGATCGTGTCGCAGTGGGGATAGGCTGCATGCGTTCTGCCGAGACGCCAGCCGCACAACATCTTCCGTTGTACCTCTTGTCCACCCGCCACAGACTTCAATAGGAGTTTTGATGCATTCATTTCAGTCCTCGCGCGACTCGCTGCGACGACTTAGGAATCGCGAGAATTGGGGTTCTTCGGTTCCAGCGCGCAATTTCCTTCTTTCTGTTCGTCGCAATACTTAGCACATATTCGCTCTTGGCCCAAGAGCGATTCGGCTCGTTCCTGGGCACTGTAACAGATCCGAGCGGCGCTGTGCTGCCGGGCGCAACAGTGACGATCGCCAACAAAGAGTCCGGCCGTGAGTACAAGACGACCACGGACGGGTCTGGTTCCTACGTATTTCGTTCGGTAGAACCGGGCCACTATAGCTTTGCGTTTGAAGAGACCGGCTTCAGCAAAGCCGAGCTGCCCGACGCTTTAGCTGTTGTCGGCCAGCAGTTTAAGGTGGATATGCAGTTGCGGGTTGGTGCAACTCAGAGCTCGGTTGAAGTAACTGAGTCCGCCCCACTGATCGACACCACGGGCGTCACGCGATCGAATAACATCAACGCGGAAGAATTCAACAACCTTCCGAAGTCCCGAAGTTTTCAGTCTCTTGCTCTCCTGGCTCCGTCCGTTAACAACGGGCAGATAGAAGGCGGCTACCAGATTAATGGAGCAAGCGGGGCCGAGAATCAATTTTTTATCGATGGTGTAACTACCAACAGCCTGGTCGACGGGCGCTCACGCCAGAATTCAGCCTTCGAATTTATTCAGGAAGTCCAGGTTCTAACGGGCGGTATCGATGCGCAATATGGCGGAGCCACCGGTGGCGTCATCAATGCAGTTACTCGTTCAGGTGGAAACGCTTTCCACGGGGAAGCTCATTATTATTACTTCGGGAATGCCATCTCCGCAGGTCCCGTTCAGCGGCTGCTGCTGCTGAATCAGTTCACGACGGGAACGAACCCGACCTATCAGCAGGATGCCAAACCGCAGAACGACACGCATGAGTTTGGTGGTTCCATCGGCGGTCCGATTCTGAAGAACAAACTCTTCTTCTTCACGTCATACTCTCCGCAGATTGTGCGCCGCAGCCAGGATTACCGCTTCAGCAACGGTCTTGAGCCCGACACTTTCAAGCAGCAGTCCACCACGCAACAGCTATTTAATAAGCTGACATACAACCCGCTACCATCTCTGCGGGTCAATGCAAATTGGCTGTGGACGCCCACCCGCACCGAAGGTTTGCTTCCTGGATACGATGGATACGGCAACGATGTGATCACGTCTCGTGCATCAGATCAACCGCTCAAAACTCAAGGTTGGACGCAGCCTCAAAGTAATTACAGCGCTCAGGTCGACTGGACCTTAACGCCTACGACTCTGATTACTTTCAAAGGTGGAAGATTCTGGGACAACTTTCCGCACCTGGGGTATTCCGCCGGTCAGCAGCGTGACGTTTGAGAGCGCTCCCACCGGAATCGCCGGTTTGCCTGCCGACCTGGCAAGTCAACAGACAGGCTACTCAACCACTCCGCGGACGCAACAGACCTTCTATGACATTGCCACGCGTTCTTATTTCAACGTAGATGCCGGCAAATACGTAGGTAGCTTCTGGGGTTCTCACGACATCAAGGGCGGTTACGGGCTCATCAAGAACGTCAATAAGGTGAACGTTTCCTACCCGCAGAATGGCTACGTGTTCGTCTATTGGAATCGCCCGTTTATTCCGACCGGAGCTCTGAACACTCCCGAAACAGGGAAATACGGTTACTACGAGGTGGACAACATCGGAACGCGCGGCAGCACCGGCGGTACGATGAACAGCCTCTATCTTCAGGATCACTGGCGCATTCATCCCAGAGTTTCACTCACGCTGGGACTTCGGACTGAGAATGAGCATGTTCCGTCGTTCATTCGCAGTATCCGCGACAATGCTTTCTCCTTCGGTTTCCAGGACAAAATCTCGCCGCGCGTGGGAATCTCCTGGGATGTGCTCGGCAATGGAAAGTTGAAGGCTTACGGCAGCTACAACCGCCTCTATAACTGGATTCCCTACGAATTGTCACGAGGATCCTTCGGCGGTGATTTCTGGACCGTGGTTTATCGCTCGCTCGACACCCTGGACGTTCGCTCCTTGAGCGGCACCAACACGCCCGGGAACCAATTTGTGGCCGTACAGTGCTTACCGCGACCGTCGCGTTCCGAACTTCGACAGCGTCGACCCGAACCTGAAGCCGTTCGCAACCGACCTGATCAATGCAGGTGTCGAATATCAGCTTTCCTCGTCAATCGTTGCGCGCGCCAACTTCGTTCGCAACGATCTGGTGCGAGCCATCGAAGACATGGGCACGCTGGTCAACGGCGATGAAGTTTATCAATTCGTCAATCCGGGGTACGGAATTGCCAAGACATTTTTGAGCAGCGGCGCCACACCCAATAACTTCCCGACGCCGCCCGCACAGCGAACCTACAACGCTCTTGAGCTATCGATTAACAAACGATTCAGCCGCGGGTTTTCCGGAGGGGCCAGCTATGTCCGCAGCCGGCTGTATGGAAACTATGCCGGGCTGGGCAACTCCGATGAAATTTACACTCCGACAAGCGGGCTTTCGGAGACCACGACACAGCAGGCTAGCGGAAGCATCGCCCGTCCCGGAGGTAGTGCAACCCGCGCTTGGGATCTGGATGAAGGTTTGTTCGATTCCAAAGGTAACTTCGTCACCGGGAATCTCGCAACGGACCGCCCGAACGTGTTCAAAGTCTATGGCTCGTACACGAAGAATTGGGGCCGTTGGGGATGCCACTGACATCGGCACATTCTTCTACGGCGCCAGCGGAACGCCGCTCAGCACTTTGGTCAGCACCACAAATGGGATCCAAGTGTTTGTGAATGGGCGCGGAGACCTCGGCCGCACTGCCCACCTTACCCAGACCGACCTGATGCTTGCGCATGAGTTCAAGCTCGGTGAGACGAAAAGGCTTCGTTTCGAAGCGAACGCAACCAACGTCTTGAACCAGAAGACGTCCCGGCATATTTTCGACTGGCTCAATCGCGGAGTAGGAAGCCCCAGTGCTCCGGATTCCGCCATCAATCTGTCGAATGTGAATCTCTTCAACGGCTACAATTACCAGTCGCTGATCAATGCAACAACAGCGGGCGCCAGTGCCTACGATCCGCGTTTCGGCATGTCCGATCTGTTTAATCCGGGGTTTCAGGGCCGCTTGCTCGTGAAGTTTATCTTTTAACGCAAGCTCTAGAACCCGGAACGGAAAAGCCCCGCTGCAATCGAGCGGGGCTTTCTGCTTCAGGGAGACCCACCAGCGTTATTCGGCTTTGCTGAAGATATTCTTCGGGCACATGGCATGAACGCCGACTTTGCCGTCGACTAACTGAGTGATATCGACATCAATCGCTGTGCTGGTCAAAGCATACGCGTCATCGCGGCTGAGATGCTTTTCCGTCACAAGAAAATCGATCATGTTGCGGACCGCCATTTCTGCTGCCGTTTTCAGATCTTCGTCGAAGCCCATGGAGATGTAGCTCGTCGGAGTTTCGCCGCGAGGCCAAAGCAGGTGCTGGTCTTTGTGGACCACAAACTTAAACGTCCCGGTCAGCCAGGTCTCAAGTGCGGTAATGTCCACCTCTCCGTTTCCCTGCCCTGCGTGTCCGTCTCCCGCTTCGAAGAACGCCCCTTTAGCGTGAACAGGTATGTAAAGCGTCGTTCCGGCCACTAACTCTCTGTTATCCATGTTCCCGGCGTGCATCCAGGGCGGCCCGCTGTTTAACTTACCTGCGGACAGCGCTACGCCCATGCTGCCGAAGAACGGATGTAAGCGGGATGTTGATGCCCGGTGCGAACTTCGCCAGCATATGTTCACGATCGAGAGGAATCACCTTGGTGCGCTGGTAAGGGAAGTCGTTTGGAAGAAATCCGCGGCCCGGGCCGAAACTGTTACAGGCGTACGGCACGTCGATGTCGATCTTCTGGATCTGCACCTCCAGCACATCCCCGGGTTCCGCTTCCGTGATTTCGATGGGACCGGTAAGGATGTGGCCGCCCGGCCCTTTTTCTTTTACCTGCTCATGAATGTCGCGATCGTATTGCGGGATGGTGTTCGGCGGCACACCTCCCGCCTCCATTCGTTCGATAGAGCACGTCGAGAGCGTATGAACACGAACCGTGTCACCCGAGTGGATGGTCAAGGCCGGCTTGACATGCGCAGAGTAATACCCCCAGGCAACCGTTGAAGGCGACGCGGGCAGATCGAACTCCGCACCCCAGAGCGCTACCGACTGCGTAGCTGCGACTGATAACAAGACAGCGACTAAGCGCATAAAATCCTCGGAAATTGAGATAGGGCTTCGACGAGGAAGGATCGAGGACTATTATGACTTAGCGCCCGGAACGGATGCTTTGCTGCGGAAGGCGCCTACAGTTTCAAGGCCTGTTCCCATTCGGTGAAAACAAATGCCTCGACCGGCTTTCGGGTACGCGGCTGAACTTCAGTTTTGCGGTAATTTTCGGCGAGTGTATCAGGTTCCCCGGCATAGCCGAGTGCCCAGCACGAAATCGGATCATAGTCGCTTGGGATGCTGAAGGTGTCTCGTAGCGCTTGAGGCTCAAATCCCGCCATGCCGTGTGTGTGAAGCCCCATGGCAGTAGCCTGCAAAGACAGAGTGGCACAGGCTGCACCCACATCATGCACAGCGACCCGGTTCGGCGATCCATTATGGCTGAACGTCTTCTTCGCAATCGCGACATACAAGACCGGCGCGGCTTTGGTCCAACCCTGGTTTGCCGGTGACAGACAACCGAAGATCTTATTCCAGGTCTCTTCACCTTTTCGTCCCACGAGAAAACGCCAAGGCTGTTCGTTGAACGAGGACGCCGCCCAGGACGCTGCGGTAAACAGCGTCGCTAAATCTGATTCACTAACGGTAATCTCGCTGAATGCACGGGGGCTCCAGCGCTGTAAGATCACCTCCAGCACCGGAAGATCCGTCGAACCGTGCTTCGTTTTCTCGAGTTCGTCGAGCTTGCTCATAAAGAGATTAGACAAGGTTCGAAGAAAGAAAGACGCGGCGAAAAGTCATCCTATCTCAATTCCGTAGTTTTACGCTGGATGCTGGGGGAATTCTCGCGTTTGGATATTTGCGTCTCGAGCGATTCGATTGAGAATCATGGGGTAATCGGCAACATGCGGTCCGCTGCGACCGTTTCGTTGGATGGCACCATCGACTTCTTTTGCTTTCCTCACTTCTACTCCCCGAGCGTATTTGCAGGCCTGCTGGACCCAGATCGGGGGGGATTTTTCCGCATTGAGCCTGAGCTGAAAGCGATCCGCTATAAGCAGCATTACCTCCCGGATACCAATATTCTGCTAACCCGGTATCTGTCGAACGAGGCCGTTGTGGAAGTGATCGACTTCATGCCCGTCGACCAGGATGGAACAGGTAACCCTGCTTATGCCCACCAGATCATCCGTAAGATAAAAGCTGTTAAGGGACCGGTCCGCATGAAAATCCGATGCGCGCCCCGGTTCGACTACGGCCGCCGGACCCATGCCGTCTGCAAACAGGGCAACGCAGTCTGCTTCCGCCCCGAAGGTGAAGATCTGCCTTCCATGGCGCTCCATGCGACGGTGCCGCTCGACACTGAAGGTTGCGACGCGGTGGCGGATTTTGTTCTTCAGAAAGGCGAGACCGTCGCCCTCGCATTCGGCTCCGTCAGGGAAGAAGAACTTGGCTCGGCAGAGCTACTCAACACGGAAGCGGTCAATAACTGCTTCGATACGTCCTCCCGGTTCTGGCGCGACTGGATTAAGCAGTCCACATACAAGGGGCGCTGGCGCGAAATGGTCAATCGCTCTGCCCTGGTCTTGAAGCTTTTGTTGTCGCAGGAACACGGTTCGACGGTTGCCGCAGTAACGTTCGGACTGCCCGAAGAGATCGGCGGTACACGGAACTGGGATTACCGCTACACCTGGCTGCGCGACTCCTCATTCTGTCTCTATGCTCTGGTACGTCTTGGGCTTTCCGGTGAAATTCGGAGCTATACCCGCTGGCTGCGCGAGCGATTGACGGACGGGTTGAAACAAGAAGGACAGGATGGCCCGCTGCGCGTCGTCTACCGGCCGGATGGAGGGGATCATCTTGATGAAATTGAACTGACTCATCTCTCCGGCTATATGCAGTCCCGGCCCGTGCGTATTGGCAACCGCGCCACGGAGCAGTTGCAACTCGACATCTATGGGGAGATCATGGATGCTGTTTATCTTTCGAACAAGTATTCGTCTGGAATATCGAAAGACGGCTGGCAACGTGTCATCAAAGTCATGACCTGGCTGAAAGACAATTGGAACCGGGCGGATGAAGGGATTTGGGAGTTCCGGGCCGGGCGAAAACACCTGCTTCATTCGCGCCTGATGTGTTGGGTCGCCTTCGACCGGGTGATCCGCCTTTCGGAGAAACGTTCACTGGACGCACCGATTTCAGATTGGTACGACATTCGCCGGGAAATTGACGCGGACATCCTAAACAATTTCTGGGATGACGAACTGAAGTCGTTCGTGCAGGTCAAAGGGGAAAAGACATTGGACGCTTCCCTTCTCCTGATGCCGATGCTTCGCTACATTAGCCCCACCGATCCGCGCTGGCTCTCCACACTCGAACGCATCCAGGAGCAATTGACGCAAGACAGCTTCGTGTTTCGTTACATCCCTGGCGAGGATGGAATTACCGGAGGAGAAGGCAGCTTCACAGCCTGTTCTTTCTGGCTGATTGAGTGTCTGGCACGAGCAGGGCAACTCGAAAAAGCCCGTTTGCTTTTTGATACGACGCTCGGCTACGCCAATCATCTAGGGCTGTATTCGGAACAGCTCGGGAGCAGCGGTGAGCATCTCGGCAACTTTCCTCAAGCCTTAACTCATCTCGCTCTTATCAGTGCCGCAACCTATCTTGATCGCAAGTTGGACGGTGTGAAGGAAACATGGGCCTGATTTCGCGGTACGGTCCCTTCGACCTCTGAAGCTTGGCGAGCCCACGTGCTCACAACGATATCCGAAGGAATATTCGGGTTTACAATCCGCATATGTCCAATCGCATCGGCATTGCGCTGAAGCCTAGAAAGACGCCGGTCCAAGCGCGTTCTGCCGTTACGGTCGAGGCAATCTACGAAGCAACGGTTCAGGTTCTATTGGGTTTCGGAGCCGAACGGTTGACTACAGTTCGAGTAGCGCAGCGGGCTGGCGTGTCCGTGGGCACACTCTACCAATACTTCCCTAATAAACAGTCTCTGTTGTTTGCCGTTTTAAAGCGGCACCTGGGCGAGCTTACCAATTCGGTTGCAACGGCCTGTGGTGAAAATCATCACCAACCCCTGCGAGTTATGGTCGAAGCGGTTGTCGAGGCCTTCTTCCGCGCAAAGTTCGAGAGGCGCGACATTTCACTTGCGCTCTATGCCGTATCGGCGGATCTCAATGGCGAAGCGCTGATGAACAAGTTCTCGAAGCCGCTCCAGGGCGCTCTGATTGAGATGCTCGATACCTGTCCTGAACTCGCAAACTCGGATCGGCAGACGCTTGCGTTTGTCTTTCTGTCGGCTCTGGCTGGAATCGCAAGAGCGGTGCTGGAGAAGCGTGCGCCGGCCGGGACAGCGCGAAAGCTTCGGCAGCACCTCGGTGCTACTTGGGCATTCGTATCTTGCTAACGCAGGTCAACTGCCCATATCGTAGAAGAATTCTTCCTGGACGATCTTTCCGTCTTTGACTGTGTACAACGCAGCCTCATCCAGATTCATTCTTTTCCCTGCCATCGGCCCTGCCTTGGCCGGTGACATCGAATGTGAATCGAACGATGAAACGATCTCCGTGCGGGTAAGGACCCTCAACGTTGGCACCGTGAACATCGTGGTTCTTCACCCACCAATCGTTCTTGCCTTTGATTGCGTCCAGGCCCTCCATACGTGCAGGCATAGACGGCCCACCGCTTGCTGCTTCGATGCTTACAATCTCAGGGCTGTAGAGGGCATCAACTGCCTCCAGCATCTTACCTTCGCGACAGAGCGCAACGAGCTTTTTTCCGACAGTCAATGTATCGTTCATGGTCAAACTCCTCCGAGATTATACGTTGCTTTTACCGCGGCAGAGAAATGTTCATCGGACTGTAACCCGCCATGCATCTTCTGCGTTGCGGAGACCACAGAAGAGCTGGATTTCAGCGTTGCATCTCAGGCTGACCAAGTCCGCAGTATCTGGAAGCAACTGCTTTCCTGCAAACAAGAATCGTGGGAGGAACCGATGTTGAGAGAAACAATCTGGTTGGGCTCACGACGTTCCGCCATGGCGACTCGCAGGAAATTCGATGTCATCGCCACGCCTTCCTCTTCCAGGGTTACGGCCGACAGGGTCTTGCCGATCATACGGCGGCGGAACTCGAGATTCTTACGATCGGATATTTGACGCAGAAACTGCGTTCTCTCGCGGCGGATTGCCGGAGGAACTGAATTTCCATGGGAGGCAGCCGCAGTTCCCGGACGTTCCGAATACGTGAACACGTGCAGATAGGTAAACGGCTGGTCTTCAAGGAAGCGAACCGTCTCTTCAAATTCGGTATCGGTCTCGCCGGGAAAGCCCGTCATCACGTCCGCTCCGATCGCGGCATCGGGCATCAGCTTCCGCGCGCGTTCAACACGCGTTGCATAATGACGAGTTCTGTACTTCCGGAACATGCGTTTCAAAACTGCATCCGAACCGGACTGCAGTGGCAGATGAACGTGATCGGCGATCCGGGCCTCATCCGCAACAAATTGCAGCAAAGCTTCGCTCCAGTCCATAGGCTCGACTGAACTAATCCGAAGGCGTCGCACTTGGGTTTCGCGCAACAGTGTCTTGAGGAGATCGACGAAGCGAAAGCCTCCCGGCAAATCACGTCCCCAGCGCCCGAGGTTGATTCCGGTGAGGACCACTTCGCAATAGCGCTTCGCTAGTTCGAGCACTTGCTCGACCACATTCTCCGCTGGCGCGCTACGGCTTCTGCCACGAACGCTCGGGATGATGCAGAAGGAACAGCGATTGCTGCACCCGTCCTGCACCTTCAGATTGGGGCGCGTACGATCCTCGCGAATGTCCCGCACCGGCGATGCGAGAAAAGCGGCATGGGGATCGAAGCTGCTGACGGCCACACCGCCGTGATAAGCCTCGCGACTCTCTAGAACGAGAGATGCGATCCCGGCTTTATCCGCGTTGCCGACCACCCATTGCACGCCTTCAATGCCGATCAGTTCGTCCGGGGCGCGTTGCGCGTAACAACCGGTGACCAGAATCTTTGCGTCCGGGTAATCCCGATGAAAGTTGCGGATGGTGCGTCGCGCGTCAACGTCGGCCGAGTGCGTTACGGTGCAGGTGTTTACGACCAGAAGATCCGCGGCTCCGGGATCTCGTACCGGGACCACGCCGCGATCGCGAAAGGAAGCTTCCACCGCAGCCCCGTCTGCCTGCGACGCTCGACACCCAAAACTCTGGACGAACACTCGTTCCACTCTCTTAGTTTTGCCATACTGATAAACAGTTCGCCTGCGCGATCAGGCAACCGCTGGATGCGTTCGCTTGCGGACGTGTCGGGAGGAAAGTCCGGTCTTCATAGGGCGGCATGCCGGCTAACGGCCGGGGGCGTGCGTTTAAGCGTACTGCTACGGCAAGTGCCACAGAGAAAATACCGCTTCGGTCCGTTCTGCGGGCTGGAGTAAGGGTGAAAAGGTGCGGTAAGAGCGCACCGCGGCCTGAGTAATCAGGCTGGCAGGGTAAACCCCATGCGAAGCAAGACCAAATAGGGGAGGAGGAGTGGCCCGCTCCGTTCAAACTTCCGGGTAGGTCGCTGGAGCTTGCCAGTAATGGCAGGCCTAGAGGAATGGTTGCCTCCCGCTTCGGCGGGAACAGAAACCGGCTTATCGATCGCGCAGGTGCAATGCTGGCCTCAATTGGGTATTTCGGCCCGGTAGTCAGGCGTCGGCGTCGATAAGAATTTTGAGAGCCGCCACACTCGCAAATGCACGAAAAGCACCATCTCGTGTCAGGAGCGGAATACCAGCATCCAGGCAACTTTGGGCAATCAGCGCATCACCCAGGCGGGCCTTGCGAGCTCTCGCCAAGACCTTTGCGCGAAGTAGACCCGCACGTTCCCAAAATCCAAGCTGGAGTTCAATGAGGGGGAGTTCGGCGAGACTCCTGGACAATTCGGGGGACATGCCCGGATCGCTCAGCAGTTCACTCAAAACCGGCGGAGCCATGAGGACCTGGCTGTCTTTCAGTGCACCGTCAAGTAGCTCGACGTCTTCGCCCGGCTCGTTTTGAAAGAAGGCAATCCAGGTACTCGTGTCAGCGGCGATCATCGATCGGCCTTCAAATCCTCTGCTGCTCGAGTGAAGCGCGCTTTACCGCGTAATCCTCGAAGCTTTGCATAGGTCTGCGACGCGGCAACGAGTTGCAAACCTGTGCGAACCGTCTGCGTAATGCCACTACCACTGGCTCGTTGCGCCTTGTCAAGCAGTTCAGCCGGGATCTCTACGGTGATCTTGCGCGCCTTTTCCACGAAATGTGATCATACCGTATCCAGTACCAGCACTGAATATGGTATTGCCTAAGGAGTGCAGTGCGATTTCGGCGGGAACAGAAACCGGCTTAGCGATCGTGCAGGTGCAATACAAATGTGTCGCCGTATTAGGACCATCCGGCTGATAAACTGGTGGTTCCATGGCAATTAGTGAACGGCTCCTGGAAATCCTTGTTTGCCCCCTCTGTAAGGCCAAGGTCGTCCTCAAGGAAGACGGAAGCGGACTGAAGTGCATCTCGTGCCATCGGGTCTACCCGGTGCGCGACGACATCCCGATCATGATGGTCGATCAGGCCACCGTTGAAGCTTAACCGCCATGACGGTGCTCGAGCAGCTTCCGGAGGGTTCCCGCGTCGCAATCATTCGCCTGCGATCGCTGGGAGATTGTGTCTTAACCACACCCGGATTAACGCTGCTTAAAAAAGCTCGTCCTGATCTCTCGCTTGGCGTTGCCGTAGAAAACCGTTTTCGCGCGGTATTCGACGGAAACCCGGCGGTCAGTTCCCTTCTCGCTCCTTCCTGGCAAGCGGTCCGGCGCTGGAAATCGGCGCTGTGCTTGAATCTGCACGGGGGTTCGCGAAGCCAGTGGATCACCGCACTCTCGGGAGCGCCCTGGCGGGCCGGATTCGCACACCACAGTTTCACGTTTGCTTATAACGTAAAAATCCCTCGAGCTCAGCGGATTCTTGGCGTAAACAGGACCGTACACACCGCGGAGCATATGGCTTCGGCGTTCTTCGCGTTAGGCGTACCCACTCAGCCAATCCCACGGGCTGAGCTGTTCCTCCCCGACGCGCCGCGGTCCAGTGATCCGGCGTTTGAGGGACGCTATGCAGTAATTCATCCCTTTGCATCCGAGCCTTCGAAGCTATGGCCGGCTGATCGGTTCTGTGAAGTGGCGCGTTACCTGAATCTTTGGCAGATCAAGCCTGTTTTCCTTGCCGGTCCGAGCGACGACGCCTCCGCGTTTCAGACCCACACCGTGTGGCGCGGCGATTTGGAATCCGCGAAAACGCTAATTTCCAGGGCGGCGTTCTTCATCGGCAATGACAGTGGCCCGGCCCACATGGCCGCTGCCTTCGGGCGTCCCACCGTCGTTCTCTTTGGCAGCTCGAATCCCGCCATCTGGTCTCCCTGGCGAACCGAATCCGAAGTTATCGTCGCTCCAGACGGACTCGGCAACGTGAATGTTTCGCGAGTGATTGCGGCTCTCGAACGTCTGCAAGTCTTTGAGAAGGCGCACGCTTGAAAGATCTGTACCGCCTCCTTCGGTATGCCCGGCCTTATCTTCCAGCCTTGTTCGCCTCCGTTTTGTTCATGGCGATCGTGGGCCTGTCGCAGGGCCTTCTCGTCAAGCTCATCCCGCTGATTCTCGAGCGGGTACTTGCGGCCGAATCCAGGCGACAACGATCCCGCCGTTCTGCTTTCCATTCCCCACACCTCCATCAACATCACCCTTCAAAGTCTGATTCCGTCTGCCATCACCAATATCTGGACCATGGTGGCGGTTGGAATCCTGTTCTGCTTTTTGGCAAAGGGCGTGTGTGATTATCTCGGCAACTATCTGGTCAACTGGGTAGGCGTCAGCGCCATTATGGATCTCCGCCAGGAGGTCTTCGATCGCGTTCTCCGGCAGGATTCCCACTTCTTCGAGCGCCAGAGCACGGGCGAAATCATGTCGTCCATCATGAACGACATCGATCGCATTCAGGTCGCCGTTTCCACCATGCTGGCCGACTGGTTGCGCCAGATGTTTACGGCCGTCTTTCTCCTGCTGGCTTTGGTGAGCATGAATTGGCGGCTCTCGTTGATCGCGTTCCTCGTGTTTCCTTTGGTGGCAGTTGTAACGATCCGGTTGGGCAGCAAGATTCGCAAGACAACTCGTCATGCGCAGGACATGGCGGCAGGGCTCAATCAGATTCTTCAGGAAACGCTATCCGGTCACCAGGTGGTCAAGAGCTTCGGCGCTGAAGATTTCGAAAGCCGGCGATTCCGCGTCGCCGCTCAGCGGTTAAAGACCGGCAACCTCAAATACGTCGCCCAGCAAGCGCTCGCTTCGCCCATCATCGAATTTTTCGGTGCTTCCACCATCATCTTTCTGCTTTGGTTTGCTCGCCAGCAGGTGAAAAGCTCCGCCATGACGGCCGGCGACTTCACCGGATTTATCGTTGCGCTGACGTTTCTCTACGAACCGATCAAGCGCCTCACCAACATCCACAACATCTTCCAGCAAGGCATTGGCGCAGCCCTGAAGGTGTTCTCGTATCTTGACGATCACCAGCACGTGGTCGATAAGGAAGGCGCGAAACGGCTTTCCCGATTCGAAAAGAGCATCCGGTTTAACGGTGTCGGCTTCCGTTATCCGGCCGCTCGTGATCGCCTCGTCCTAAACGGCATTGATCTGGAAGTAAAAGCGGGCGAGATTGTGGCCCTTGTCGGGTCGAGCGGTGCAGGCAAAACGACGCTCGCCAATCTCGTCCCGCGCTTCTACGATGTGACCGACGGACAAATCCTGATCGACGGCGTCGACATTCGGGATCTCCAGTTGATCAGCCTTCGCGAAAACATCAGCATCGTTGCACAGGACACGTTCCTCTTCAACGACACTGTCTTCGATAACATCGCCTACGGGTGCCCGGAGGCTAAGGCGGAGGAAGTCTTCGCTGCCGCAAAGCAAGCGCTTGCCCATGACTTCATCCTGCAATTGCCCGAGGGCTACAAAACACACATTGGAGAGCGCGGCCTGAAGCTTAGCGGCGGTCAACGCCAGCGCCTGGCCATTGCCCGCGCCCTGTTGAAAGACGCGCCGATTCTGATTCTTGACGAAGCAACATCTCACCTTGACACCGAGTCCGAGCGCCTGGTCCAGCAGGCCCTCATCGCCTTGATGAAACGTCGAACCGTTCTCGTGATCGCGCACCGCCTCTCCACCATTCGCCAGGCAAATAAGATCGTGGTGCTGAACGCCGGCAGGATTGCGGAGGTTGGCACGCACGACGAACTGCTCGCGCACGGAGGTGTTTACCGCCGTCTCTACGAGATGCAATACGCCGATCCGGCCGGTGTGGCAGGTTAGGAAAACGGACCCGCTCTCGTGACCGCTCCCTCCCAAGATCCTTCGGCCCCCGTGCGCAGCATGACCGGCTATGCACTCGTGCGTCAGGGGACGAGCGCCGGCGAACTGACGTGCTCTTTGCGCAGCGTCAATGGACGCGGGCTCGATCTGCACTTCTACTTCCCCGGAGAATTCGGATCGTTCGAGAACTCGCTCCGGGCACTCTTGAAAAAGAAGATCGGGCGCGGCCATGTGGAAGTCAGGCTCTCGCTCGCGTCTCAGGGTGGGTCGGAACGGGCCTCTTACAACAAGGATCTGCTGGAGAGACTTCTTCTGTCCTTCCGTGAGGCCAATGCAGAGTTTGGACTTCAATCGCTTCCGGATTTGAACGTTTTCTTTGGCCTTCCCGGCGTGCTCGAAAGCACGCGGCAATCAGTGACGCTTGGGGATGATTTCGGCGCTGAAGTGCTCGGGGTCACTGCGGCCTGTGCTGACGAATTGAACACGTACCGCGAACGCGAAGGGTGCGGCGCTGGTCGAAGCGATCAAGGCCGAACTTGACTCTCCTCGAGGAGAGCGTTCGTGCCATGAGCGCGATCCGGAAAGAGATCGTTCCCTACCTGACTGCTCGGCTCCGGGACCGCTTGAAAGCGCTGCTGGAGGAAGTGCACCTGCCCGACGCACGTTGGCTGGAAGAGGCAACGCTGCTCGCGGACAAATCGGACGTCCAGGAAGAGTTGACACGTCTTCAGGTTCACTCGGCGGAGCTGCGGCGTCTTCTCGAAACGGGCGGAGAAGTCGGCAAGCGGCTGGACTTTCTGCTGCAAGAGATAAACCGGGAAACGAATACTATACTTTCCAAGAGTTCGACTATCGGGGATCTTGGGATTCAAATCACGAGCCTTGGTCTCGCTGCGAAAGCTAACATCGAGAGGATGCGGGAACAGTCTCTGAATCTGGAATAGACACCCTAAGTCTTTCCCGTACAGCCACTTCCGTCCTTATGTCAACCGTTTTCATCATCTCGGCGCCGTCCGGTTCGGGGAAGTCGACCCTCGTATCCCGACTGCTGGCCAATGATTCTGGTTTACGGTTTTCCGTTTCTTACACCACCCGAAGCCCCCGCGGCAATGAGAAACCCGGCGACAGCTACGTCTATATCTCACGCAAAGAGTTCGAAGACCGGCGGGATCGCGGCGAGTTTCTCGAGCACGCTGAGGTATTTGGAAACTACTACGGCACTCACCGCAGCGTACTTGACCAGGCAAAACGCGAGGGGAAAGACCTGATCCTCGACATCGATGTACAAGGTGCGAGACAATTAAAAAAGAGCATCCCGGAGGCCGTTTCTATTTTCATCCTGGCCCCGTCCCGCGACATTCTGGAGCAGCGCTTACGTTCGCGATCGGAGGATTCGGAGGAAGGCATCCGGCGGCGCCTGCGAGACGCGGCAGAGGAAATTCGAAATTACGAGCAGTACGATTATGTGCTCGTCAACCACCAGGTGGAGGAATCTGTGAACACTCTTTGGGCAATCGTCGTGGCGGAACGCGTACGGCGTGTTCGCATGGAACAGCAGATTCGTCCCATCCTGGAGAGTTTCGAAGATCGTTCACTGTCCCTGTTTTAGGGCTCCGGCAGCCGGAGCATTGTTTTATACCGAGGTTATTCCATGTCAGACAAAACGAAAAACACCATGTACTCCATTCCCGATGATGCGACGGGCAGCACCTACCGCTTCATCATCGTCGCGGCCAAGCGGGCCCGTCAGTTGCAGGGCGGACAAAGGAGCGTTTTGCCTGCGACCAACAAAAAGCCGACTACACTTGCCATGGAAGAAGCCCGGCGAGGCCTCGTTCCCTACACCGATCTGAATCAGCTCGAAGCCGAGGGTGTTCCCGCAGCGGAATAACTTCGGCATGCGCGTCGTTCTCGGGGTTGGCGGAGGCATCGCTGCTTATAAAGCGGCGGAGCTCGTGCGATCGCTGCAGGCTCGTGGGCACGAAGTACAGGTGGTCATGACGCGCGCGGCGCGCGAGTTTGTTCAGCCCCTCACCTTCGCCACGCTCAGCGGCCGGAAGGTCATCACCGATCTGTTCGCGGCGGATAGTGCCAGCGAAACACTATCGAGCGCCGTGGAGCACATCAGCGTCGCGCAAGAGAACGATGTGCTGTTGGTCGCGCCCGCGACAGCCGATCTGGTCGCCAAGTTCGCTCATGGTCTCGCCGACGATTTTCTGTCCACGCTCTACCTTGCGTTCCGGGGCAAGATCGCTATCGCACCGGCAATGAACACCCAGATGTGGGATCACCCGGCGACTCAGGAAAACTTGCGTCAACTGCGCAGTCGCGGCTGCTCCATCATCGATCCCGATGAAGGTTGGCTGGCCTGCGGAGTGACGGGAGCAGGTCGTTTGCCCGATCCAGCCAGGATTGCAGAGTTCGTCGATTCGTGGGTTCGCGTCCGGCAGGATATGGCGGGTGAGTCATTTCTCGTGACGGCCGGTCCGACGCAGGAACCGATCGATCCTGTACGGTTCATCAGTAATCGTTCTAGCGGCAAAATGGGTTACGCCATCGCCGAAGCCGCCGAACAGCGCGGGGCTCACGTCGTGCTGGTCTCGGGACCGGTGAATATCCCGCCACCGCCGCGCGTAGAACTCGTTCCCGTGCAAACGGCGCGTGAGATGCGTCAAGCTGTCCTCGGTCATCTTGAAAAAGCCACGATCATCGTGAAGAGTGCTGCCGTTGCGGACTATCACGTGGCCGAAGTTCCGCGCCAGAAGCTAAAGAAAACAGCAACCCGCTTGTCCCTGGAGCTGGATCCGACTCCTGACATTCTCGCCGAGGTCGGCGAACGCAAGGGTGACCGCCTGCTGATCGGTTTTGCGGCCGAGACGCAGAATCTCGTCGAAGAAGCCCGCCGCAAACTCGTTTCGAAGCAGTGCGACATGGTGGTGGCGAATCTGGTGGGCCGTGACGGCCTCGGCTTCGAGTCGGACAATAACGAAGTTGAGATGGTCACACGTGCCGGTCAGACGGTACATGCGGGTCCTGCTTCGAAGGCAAAAATCGCGGGCCAGATTCTGGACCAAATTGCGCTGCTTCGCCTGTCCGTGCGCTCTTCCGAGTTGCTAGTCTCAGACACTGCATGACAAAGGACCAGATTCGAGACTATCTCGCGTTTTATCGGGATCTCGGCTTCGACTCTATCTACACCTCCTTGCCGCGCCCAAAGATTTCTCGCACCATTCAACCGGCGGAAGCCCCAGCTCCCGCGAAAGAAACGACACCTCCCGCCGTTGTCCTCCCCGGCCTGGCGCCGGAAGGAGACACACTCGACATGATTCGCCTGGACATAGGCGACTGCACGCGGTGCCGGCTGCATGAGAAGCGCATGAACGTCGTCTTCGGTTCCGGGAACGAGAAGTCACGGCTGGTGTTCGTAGGCGAAGGTCCGGGAGCGGACGAGGACGAATCGGGATTGCCGTTTGTGGGTCGCGCAGGACAACTGCTGACCCAGATGATCGATAACACCGCGTCCAAAGAGGGCATTCCCATCACGCGCGCCGACGTCTACATCTGCAATGTCGTGAAGTGCAGGCCACCGGAGAACCGTACGCCTCTTCCCGATGAGATGCAGACCTGCGGGCAGTTTCTCTTCCGCCAGCTCATGGCCATCAAACCGAAAGCCATCTGCGCCCTGGGTTCTACGGCCATGAAGGCCCTCCTCAACTCGAAAGAAGGCATCACGAAACTTCGAGGGCCAATGGCAGACATGGCACGGCATTCCCGTGATGGTGACGTATCATCCTTCCTATCTGCTGCGCCAATACAATCAGACTGCGCGCCGGGAAGCCTGGGAAGATCTGAAGACCCTGCTGCATTTCGTTTATGATTGAGCCTTCGAAACAGGGGAGCCAGCCGGGCCTGTTCATCACGTTTGAAGGCACCGAAGGCAGCGGCAAGACAACGCAGCTCCGGCTTCTCCGATCGCGCCTCGAGGAACTCGGGATTCGGGTCATCCCGAACCAGGAGCCCGGCGCTACACCCATCGGCAAAGATATACGCCGCATCCTGCTGGACCCCGCAAACAGCGAGATGGCATCCGAGACGGAGCTTCTGCTGATGTTCGCATCCCGCACACAGGCCGCCGCCGAGATCATTCGACCAGCGCTACTGCGCGGCGACGTCGTCTTGAGCGATCGCTGGACCGACTCGTCGCTGGCTTATCAGGGCGCCGCCCGCGGGTTAGGCTTCTCTACCGTCACGGCTCTGCATCGCCTCGCTCTTGGCGACCTCCGTCCGGATTTGACCGTTTGTGTGTCCATCGATATCGAGACGGGATTGCTTCGCGCTAATTCAAGAAACCGCAGAATCGCCGCTGGCGATCAGGAAGCCAGGATCGACCGTCAGTCCCTGGACTTTCACCGCAAAGTAGGCGAGGCATACCGCACCATCGCGGAAACCGAACCGAACCGGTTCCGGATGGTGGACGGTTCGGGCGACCCGGCAACCGTGTTCAATCGGGTCTGGGCCGAAGTGTCTCCTCTTCTGAATGCGACTGTTGCCAAACCGAAAGAGGTCGTAGAGGCGTGACGTCGTTCCCGAATTTCTACGGCAATGCCGCCGCGGCCGCGACCTTGGCAAAGATGGTCGACGACAGGCGCATCTCTCAAACGCTCCTGCTCAGCGGACCGGAAGGAGTAGGCAAAGCCACTCTGGCACGCCGGTTTGCTGCCGCCCTTCTGGGAGACCCGGATAAGATCGAGCGCGACGACCTTAGCCTGCCGCAGAATATCGAAAGCATCGAAGGCCGTGAGAAGTGGACCTCCGACAAACGCAACGACGATCCGCTGTTCTTCTCGACTCATCCGGATTTCGTCACGTTCGCACCCGATGGTCCCTTGCGGCAACTCACGATACAGCAGATCCGGCTCCTGCGGGAACGCTCGCAACTGAAACCGTCCCGCGGATCGCACCGTGTTTTTCTGATCGACCATCTTGAAAGGGCGAACGAACAGTCTGCCAATTCGCTGCTCAAGGTGCTCGAAGAGCCACCGGATCACCTCGTCCTGATCGCCACGGCGGAAAACCTGTACGACTTGCTGCCGACCATACGATCGCGGTCCGTGGTCCTTCAGATGTCGCGCCTTTCCGATGCCGAAATGGAGGAATTCGCGGCGGCTCGCCACTTAACTGAGGCGCAAATCCGCATCGGCCTGGCGGAAGGCAGTCCCGGGCTCGCCGCTACCCTCGATATCGAGGAACTACGGTCCCGGCGGGCGCTTATGCTGGCGGCGTTCGAGTGCGCTGCCGGACTGACACCTTTCTCCACCTGGGTCGGCCAATCGGAAAGCTTCAATGCCAGCCGGTCCGAGAAGCTCGAAGTGTACCTGAGGCTCGGCTATCTCCTTCTTCGAGATATCCTGGCAGTCTGGTACGGTCGGCGCCCCGTAAGTAATCGGGACATCCAGACGCGGCTAGCCCAGATCGCCGGCGCAGTCAGCTTTTCATGGATCGAGCGCGCGACGGTACAAATCGACGAATTATTAGTAATGGTACGGCGCAATATCCAAAAAACGGCAGCATTGGACGCGCTTGTTATGAATTTGCGTAACCCCTCCCTCCCAACGAGCACCTAAACTAGCAACTATTCGCTCGCATTCACAGTGGGCGAACCATCTACTAGTAAAATCGAGAAACAAATGTTTGAGGAGAGGCGATTAGATTCGCTCACCAGAAAGCCGACGCGCACGGCGGCAACCGGGGATTTGAAAGAGAATGCGAGGCGTCCGGTTTCGGCCAAAAAAAGTGCCCCCCCGGACCAGACTAATGCTGAGCAGTTCTACTATTCGAAGCAGATGCAGAGCAAGACGCGTATGACTGTCTTGCTGACGGATGGAGAACAGCTAGAAGGAATCATCGAGTGGTACGATCGCGAATGCGTTAAGTTGAATCGCATCGGCGCGCCCAACCTGCTGCTTTATAAGCACTGCATCAAGTACATCTATAAGAGCGAGGCTGAGTAGCCTGACGGCGATTTAACTCGATCCGCTCCTGGTCTTTGCTTTCCCGGCAAGCCGGTACGCTCGACGCTCCGCTGCTTCGGCGTATCGGCGCTTGTCTTCTTCCGACTCCGGCACCGCAGGCGGCAACAGCACCTTGCTGCCTGCCGCGTCCAACCCGACGAAGGTTAGATAAGCGGACGAAGTGTGCCGCAACGTTCCCGTCGTCAGATTTTCGACCCACACCTTCACACCCACCTCCATAGAGGTTCGGAACACCCGGTTCACTTGCGATTTCAAGCGCACGAGTTCTCCCACGTGTACCGGGTGAAGAAACGTCATCTGATCGATCGATGCAGTGACGACCGCACAGCGGGCATGCCTCATGCCGGCGATTGCTCCGCAGAGATCCACCAGATGCATCACGTGTCCGCCCAGCATGTTGCCGAGAGTATTCGCGTCGTTCGGAAGGCAAATCTCGGCATAATCCGATCTGGACTGCGCCACTGTGCGAATCTGTTCCCCGGTGCCTCCCGGCACCACAAGTTGAGATGTGTCGGCCATTCTTTTTTACCTTGATTGCCCGGCAGACCTTTTGAGGTAACTGCGACAAAACGCAACACACTGGGCGCGCTGGCAGGCCTCGGCAAGATCCGGCATCAGCTCTTCACTCGGAAGCAGGAATCGAACCGTTCGCGATCGCACCGGGCTGTGATTGGCTTCTTCTACCGCGAGAATCTCAAGCGCATCGGCTTCCTGCTTCGCGACGGTTAAGCGCAGGACAACTCGCTCGCCACCGTCAGGAAATCGCCCACAGAAATTGTCGCGATTGCCATGATTGCAGCCTGGGAACCGGCTCTCGGCGGGAACATAAACCGGCTCAGTGTCTGCATGACAGAGCCCGTCGTACTCGTCGATGAGCGGTAGCCGGGCATTGGGGTGAAAAGGAGCCGCAACGATCTGCAGCGGCTCGAAGTACCGGCACGGCATACCTGCAAGTATCGCAGGCTACTGGATACTTCCCTGCTTTCGTTGGCGCGACCACCACCACCAATTGCGCTGTTCCTGAGGCAAGTTGGAATCGCGTGCTTGCGCAACCGCGCAGCGGAACGTATCCAGCACACAAGGATCCTGCCTCGTACCTGTCTGGTCACAAAGTTGGCGATAGAGCTGGTCACCATCCCGGGCGGCCAACTCCGCGACGGTCTGCACACTCAGGCTTCGCAGATCGGCCTCGATCGAGCGCCCAACGCCCGCAAGATCCCGAAGGCGCCGTGTGTCTTCCCCTCGCTGCGATCCGATTTTCGGTGTTTGCAAAGCTGCTGCCATCAGGTGCTCCTTCACTGGCGGTCGAGCAACGCAATCCCTCCGACGATGAGAAGGAGAGCGCCTACTTTCGAGATTGTAACTCTTTCTCCTAGTACCAGGGAACTCAACGCGAAGGCCGTGACCGCCTCTAGCCCGAGCACCGAAATGTAGGCAACCCCCATCTCCGTACGGCGCATCCCGAAAGCCTGGCACGCCGCTCCGGCACAAAACAAGATGAATACGGCGGCACTCGGAGCCATCCGGGTAAGCCCGGCGGAAGCCTTCATGGCTAATCCCCCAAACGAAAACAGAAGAGCCGCGATTGCGAGGAGAAAGAACTGCATCGCGAGGTTAGATGGACTGATTTCCTAATCGGCACACGCAAGCTGCTTTATTAGCTCCGGCGGGCGGCTCAAATCCAAAGCTTCAGTCGATTTTCCGTGGATGCGCCGCTCATCGTCGCGCAGGAGCGTTCTTGCTCGAACAATGTTAAGAAACATATAACTTGCTCAATCCTGGCCTGCTTTTCACGGAAGATTGTTTCGCTCTGTCGCTCTCTACACCAGAACATCAGGACCTATGATGGCCATAAACAAACCGTCGTCTGGACATGTGGCAACGCTTCTGTCATTCATTGGTCCATGCGGCTAGTGGGTGCTCGTAATTACTGCAAACGTGCCTAACGTTTCTTACCTCTCCCTTTTTTCATGTGCCTTAAGGCCATAGCTGCGCACCGTGTAGAATACGCAGCACTTCAACCGCACTCGATTGGACACGATAAACGGCAAGAAACGGCAACCCCGAAAGAATTAGCTCGCGGGTCCCTTCTACGCGGCCTATGCGTCCGCGATTAGGCATGTGCGATAAGGCTTTTACCGATTCAAGAATGCGCATCGTAAGTTCGCGGGCACGTGGCATGCCGTCGTGCTTCCCGATGTAGTCGAAAATTCCTTTTAAATCGTCGCGTGCCGGGGAAGCCCAGCGGACCCGCATCAGATGGGGAACCAGCCATCAATCTGCTGGCGGACGTCCTCATGTTCGATCAGGTCGCCCCGATCGGCAGCGGCAATGCCCTTGCCCACTTCGTGGGTAAACCAGTCATCGTAATTGACAAATCGCTCAATCGCTTCGCGGGCCACTGATTCAACCGCCCTGCCACGCGCGGCAGCAATCTGGGTTAGCTTGCTTTGCACGTCGGGATTGAGGGGGACTTCCATGCCTCAAGGATACAGATTGCATGCGGCTTGTCAATGTCGCTCTCCGACATAGAGGGGATGCACAGAAATGATTATTCAAGTGCCTAACAAGTTCTCGAAGAAGGTCACCAAGGCGGACAGCATCGTTACGCCTGTTCTGTCTTGTGCATGCCCGACCGATCACGCTTCGCTCAGGCTCATGGATGCGGAAAGGGGAGATAACAATTAGCTCGCTTCGTCTGTTTCGAGATAATGAAGGGACCCGATGCGCCCAGACCTTGTCGTCTTGTTCGAACACCCGGAATGGCAAAAGCCGCTCTTCTCGGCGCTGGAACGCAGGGGTATCAGATTCGGAACGTTTGATTTGAAGCGAGGCTCCTTCGACCCGGACACGGTGCCGGAAGCGCCGCTCTACTTCAATCAGGCGAGCCCTAGCGCTTACGTGCGAGGGAATGTCCGTGCTGTGCCCTTCGCGCTCTCGTTCATGCGTTCACTCGAACTGGGCGGTGCGCGAGTGCTCAACGGCTCCCGAGCTTTTGCGCTCGAGCTTAAGCAAAAGCACGCAGGCGGCGCTGATGTGCAAGTTGGGTATACCCCATCCACGCACACTCGCGTTCAACGATGTGGATGCGGCGATCGCGGGGTGGGGCGACCGCTGGCCGGCTCTTCTGAAACCGGAGCAGGGCGGCAGCGGAGCGCGCATGTATCTGCTCCACTCCGCCGATGAACTCGTACGAACGTTGCGCGAGCGTCCCGAGTTGTGGTTTCCGGACAACCTGCTCACCCTCCAGGAGTATGTGCCTGTGGACATGTCGCAAGGAATCGTACGTATGGAGTTTCTTGGCGGCAGCTTGCTCTATGCCATGCGCGTGATCTCTCATGGCGCCTTCAATCTCTGCCCATCAGAGGTATGTAACCCGGATGGTGACGGAACTTCCGTGTGCGAAGTGCCCGGCCCGGCTCCAGTCCAACCTGTCGAATTTCATCCCTATCCCGAAGTTCCAGATGCTGCCGTGGAGGCCGGTAAGAAGCTGATGGCGGCCGGTGGATTGGACGTCGGCGGAATTGAGTATTTGGAGGCGCCGGATGGCCGCATCTTGTTCTACGACGTGAACGCCAATTCGAATCTGCGCGCACCGATCGCTCGCAGCTTTGGCTTCGATCCCTTCGAGCGTGTCGTAGACTTCCTGACCTCGCAAGTTCGCCCGGCGAAGTGATGCATAGGAGGCGCGCATCAAAGGAAAACCTCTTATTCCGGGAGACTGCTGGCTGGGCTCAAAGCGCTCGGCCTGCCCACACCCCGCGCGGAATGCATCGCAATGGGAATCCGCGAAACGGCAGTTTGTATATGCATGCCGCGCCTTATGACCATTGCTACATTCGATAGTTCAGGCTTGGTGCGTGGCTGAATAGCTCCCGGTTGGCTGATGCTATGGTGCGGTTCGGTTCCGCTGTGGCTTCCATGTCGATGGTTGCCGCACATAGCGTACCTCCAAGCGCTGCTCAAACGATATCGCGGCTACTGAGCACCGCAAAGGGAGGTGCGATTCCTCCCGCTCCGCCAAGTGCGCCGCCCTGCGAACCAGGAAGTACATGGTATATCGGCTGGTTGAGGCGCTTCAAATACTCCGGTAAATACCAGCATCGCGGTGAGGACGATAGCCTGATACTTCATCTTTTGAGGGATGACAGCTCTGGTCGTTGCGCGTTCGGCTAGGCAAAGTGGAGCGGATGCTGAATTTTGGGGGAAAAGTACAAGGCAGCTCGGCAGAAGGTGCATCCGCGAATTCGAATGTCCCAGCCTTCGTTTCTTTCACGTCTAAGCAATGAAAGGACTCTCTGAATGATCATGGCCAAAGCCGACCCGAAAGATAAGCAAACCGCCGAACAGGACGAAGTAGCCAAACCTGAGGCGGAGAAGCACTTAGACCGCGACGGCGGAGAACGCCAGCCTACGGATCAATCATCGGAGAAGTAGGCTGCGACGTACCGGTTTCGTCCTTATCGGAGCTTTATACCTCACTTCGCTAGCGTGCCGTCGCGTTGATAAGCCCGAGACACTCAAACTTCCCTCTACAGAGCTGTTCCGGTCTGCCGTGCGTGGACGCTACGTTCGGTGGCAGCAAGCTTAAATTGCTCATCAGCCTGGCTGACCAGAATTCTTATCTTTCTCCCGCTGGCGCCGCCAAGGCCGACGCCCAACGCAATCCGAAGGAGTTTGGAAAGGTACGGCAGCTCAAGCTCGGCTCGATTGAGTTGAGCGACATCTTCTCTATTCGTGGGACCTTGAACGAACTGCTTGGGACGTCACCCGAGGCACTGAGTCCTCCGGTTGATGGCACGCTGTCGTACAACGCATTCGGTGAGCGGCTGCTGGTGCTCAACATCCCCGGACACGTGATCGAAATTTCCGCAGAGCCTTTAAAGTCGCCTGCCTGTCCAGGCAACTGCAGTCAGCTTCAAGACAGCAAAGCAGCGGATGTGTCTGACCTGAGGACATTGACCACAGACGGCTTCGCTGTAGGTAATGTGCCGCTCCGGGCACAACTGGACACTCTTTTCCAGGGTTCGGTCGCGACGATCAAATTGACGGGCATGCCCGCCGGGAATACTCAAATGAGTGCGAGCACTTACCGGGGAAGCAAGCTACCCTACCTCGAAACGGCACCGGTATTTTTCGAAGGAAAGCCCGTTGCCACTGCTGCACCGATCTTTCGAGCAGACCATCTTTACACTTCCGGCATACATTTCGACAGCACCGTTGGCCTTTCGATTCTTTCTACCGGCGCCTACGCCTTCGATCTCAGAAGCATGAAGATGTGGCGCTACGACTAACATTCATAGCGCCGCCAACCTACTCGTCCCGGCTGTGCACTTGAGCGGGCGGATGGGTCGCTTCGACGGCCTTGAAACGACCATCGACGTGATAAGTGTGTTTTGCACCCTTCGGCACAACCCAACTGTCACCAGCTTTTAACTGGATCGTCTGTCCTTCCAGCTCGAGCTTGGCGCTGCCCTCCAGAACGAAGCCGACCACCTCGTAATCGCGTGCAACGTTCTGCTCTTTGTGGGAACCGCCCGTTTCATCCCAAAGGCGCATAGAGATTGATTTGCCGGATGCAAGATACTTCTGCCCAAGCTTGCCGGTGGGTGAGTGCTCGGACTCGACCTTCATGATTGTGGAATCGCCCATGCCCCGGTAGACGCGGATTTCAGCGGAAGTGGGACAATGCGAACGAATGGCTACGAATCGCCTCGACATGCTGCAGCAAATGCTCAGCGAAAATCCCAATAACACGTTTGCTCGCTACGGCTTAGCGATGGAGCTGGTGAAGACTGGCGACTTCGCGGGAGCCATCACGGAATTTAACCATCTTCTTTCGCACGACGATGCGTACGCCGCGGCTTATTTCCATGGCGGCCAGGCTTACGAGAGGCTTGGGCAGGTGGACGAAGCCCGGCGCATGTATGAGAAAGGGATCGAGGTCACCACGCGAAAGGGTGACGCGCATACTCGGTCCGAGCTCGAAGCTGCGCTCAGTTTGCTGCCGGTTTAGGCGCGGCGGCATCCACAAGCTTCTGAATGCCGGGCGCGATCTGAATCAGGATATCCCCTTTGCGTTCTGAAGCAGAGGCCACTTTCGCCGCCGCATCCGGTTTCAATGCGTCGGGGTGATTTGGCGAATGCGCGGCGATCGCGTCCTGTCCAATCTGGCACAAAGCCACAATCGCCTCCCCAAGCGGAATATTCTCTTCGAGTAATGAATTGTTCCGCAGCAGAGGGAGTATCTGCTCCGCATTGTCATGCCATTGAACGAGTTGCCTCATGAGAGATTCCGGAGAGGCCTCCGTTCCAGACAAATACCGGTCGACCGCGTTGTTGAACTCCCGAGCGGCATTGCTCTCGGGCGGAATGGAGTCGACGAGCCGGTTCAGCGGTGTGGAGCTCGAATAGTTCTGGGCGTGACGGGCATATCCTTTGACCGGCTCGAGAATGGCCACGAACTCGTCGAGCGTAGAGCGCGGCACAGAACCGGCGATGCGCTGGCGCATCAGTTCCAGGTTCGATCTTTGCGTCAGGCCTAGCCATTGCAGCCACCGGTTTGTCGCCTCCAGCCTCCGGTACATAGAAGCAACGTCCGTCGTCGACTGCGGTGACCAGAAGCGTTCCGCAATCGCCGCCAGCCGGGGCCATAGCTTCGCGTCCAGGTTCTCCGCCGTGGCCAGCTCTTCCCACATTGCAGCTTCTCCGCCGAGAACGTTCTTCGCTTCCGCAGGAGTAATTTCTTGCGGAATCGGCTTGTTCTCTTTCTCGAGACGCTCTCTTCTGGCGGGAGGAAGAACCAGAGGATCAATCGCGTAGTGTTGCGAAGCCGGCTGCATCAGGTCCAGATAGTATCCGGCAGACAGGATGCCCTGGAATCCTTCCCGTGCCGCCTGCCACAGGGATTCCTGTCCGCGCCAGGATTGAATAACAACACTCTTCGGCAAATTGGGCTGGAGAACCTCGTCCCACCCCTCCATGTGTTTGCCGTGCTTGGTGACGATCTTCAACAGCCGCTGATTGAAGTAAACCTGCAGCGCCTTCTCGTCCGGGATGTGGCGCTTCTTCATGAAGCTCTGGACTTTGGGATTGGACCGCCACTCGCGGGGATTTACCTCATCTCCACCGATATGGAAATACTCGTCAGGGAAGAGCTTCGCCATCTCACCGATGAAGCCGTCCATGAAACGGTACGTGGATTCCTTCGTCGGATCAATGACAGCCGTCAGGATTCCGTGCGAGTGCACGATCTCGTACGGTCCTTTACCGCTCGCCAGGGCCGGATAACCCGGCAGCCAGCTCGTCGCGTGGCCGGGAATATCGAATTCCGGGACAATGCGTATCCCGCGGTTCCGTGCATACTCGATCACGTCGCGCACCTCGGCCTGCGTGTAAAACTGCCCGTCGGATCCGTACTGTTGCAGGCGGGGGAATTTCTTGCTCTCGATGCGGAAGCCTTGATCGTCCGAAAGATGCCAGTGAAGAACGTTCAGCTTTACTGCCGCCAAGCCGTCGATCGTCCGCTTCACTCCTTCGATCGGGATGAAATGCCGGGAGACGTCGAGCGAAAGACCGCGCCAAGGGAATCGCGGCTGATCGCGGATGGTTACCGGAGGAACAGACCAACCGATGGATCCCGGCGGGTTCGGAGCTACTAATTGCAAGAAGGTCTCCACCCCGCGGAGCACTCCGAGAGGCGCGTCTGCGGAGAGCCGGATCTTGTTGTCGCCGGCTTGCAGCGAGTAGCGCTCGTCATCGCCCAAACGCTGTGGAGCTTTGTGGTCCTTGCCTTCGACGACGATATTGAGCGTTGCATTCGGACCGGCAACGACACGCGGAAGAATCGGCATTCCTGTCTGGCGCGACAGGCGCGAGGCCGTCCGAGCCGCCAGATCCCGAAGACGGAGATCGCTAGCGCCTGCCCCCGATAGAGAAACGCTGAAATTCGCGTCGATCACCACCCCGGTGCCGTTCCCGGTGCCCACCGAGGCTGGCATCGGCATCAGAGGCAGGACGCCGTCGCCCGGCACAGCTTGGGCCCAAAGGAAAGAAGCCGTCAGGAAAAGGAGTGAGGCACGCATGACGAGAAACAAGCAATAAAACCTTAACAGAATTCGAGAAAAGCAAGCTTCTCCCGCAAGGTTGAGGCGAGCTCTCTTAACGATACCCCGCAGCCTGTAACTCGAATAATTCCGCGTACTTACGACCCAGCCTGACAAGCTCTGCATGAGATCCCTGCTCTGCGATCTTTCCATTCTCGAGCACCAGGATCCGGTCGGCCATCCGCACGGTGGAAAACCGATGCGAGATCAGGACCGCCATCTTGCCCGCCGTCAGATCGACAAACCGCTGATAAACTTCGAACTCCGCCCGAGCGTCGAGACTGGCGGTCGGCTCATCGAGAATCAGGATCTGCGCATCCCGCATATAAGCGCGCGCCAGCGCTATCTTCTGCCATTGGCCGGTCGAAAGATCAACACCGCCTTCGAAGCGCCGCCCGAGCATCTGACGGTAGTTTTCGGGCAGTTTCGAGATCACGTCCGCCGCTAGGCTTTTCTCGGCAGAACGCTCGATCCGGGCCGCATCCTCCAATCCGTCGATACGTCCAAACCCAATGTTTTCAGAAGCTAACATGTCATATCTCATGTAGTCCTGGAAAATTACGCCGATCTCGTGCCGCAGGTCTTCCGCGATCGTATTCCCGCAGGTCGACTCCGTCCAGCAGAATCCGGCCGTCCGTCGGGTCGTAAAGTCGGGCGAGCAGTTTCACTAGCGTGGTTTTCCCCGCGCCGTTTTCGCCCACGAGCGCGATTCGCTCGTCTCTCCCGAACCGGAAGCTGACCCGGTCGAGAACCATTCGGTCCGAATCCGGATAGCTGAAAGAGACATTCTCGAATTCGAAGCCCTCCCGGATCGGTCGAGGCGCGGGCAGTGCTCCAGGCGAGGAAACGATACTTGGCTTCGTATCGAAAAATTCGAACAGGTCTTTGATGAACAGAGCCTGTTCCGAAATGCCCACGAGGCCCGAGACAAGCCCCTCCATGATGTTTCGCGAGCGGGAGAAAGCTCCGACCATCAATGTTAAGTCCCCTACAGTTAACACGCCCGAGAGCGCCCGTAGAATGATCAGGGCGTAGGCGGTGTAATAGGCGCCCGTGGGTACCAGATTCAGAAGCGTTCCATGAACTGCCCGCTTCGTCGCCAAATGCTTGTTCTCGGCGTAGAAACGCTCGAAGAGCGCTCGGGAGCGGTCGGCAAGGTATTTGCCTAGGCCGAAGATCTTGACTTCTTTTGCGCTTTGATTGCTCGCTCCGAGAAAGCGAAGGTAATCCAGCTCACGCCGCTCCGGGGTATAGCGGTACAGCATGGAGTAGTTCAGCATGGCGAAGCGGGTTTCGCCGAAGAACACCGGAATGGTGGCGGCAACGAGCAGGAGCAGCAGCCAGGGTGAGAACAGAATCACGGCAGAGAGGAGCGACAGCAGGGTGAGGAGTTGCTGCGCCATTCCGGCCAGACCGGCCAGCATTCCGAGCCTCGCTGTCGTCTGGCGGCGCGCCCGTTCCATCTTGTCGTAGAACACCGGGTCTTCAAACGCCAGTAGATCCAGTGAGTTAGCGTGCTCCATCAGCCGAACGCTAATGTAATTCGTGAACTGGTCTCCGAGAAGGCTATCGACCAGGGAAATGAAGCGGCCGGTGGTGTCGGACGCGATCGCAACCAGCAGTTCGAGGGCGAGCAGCTTCCAGATCGCGGCATGATCGACCGGCTTGTGACTGATTGCCCTGACCACCAGGTCGATGATCAGCTTCGAAATCCAAAGCGTCGCGAGAGGGAAAAATGCCGAAAGACAGCGGAGGAAGATAGTCGAAAGGCTGAGGCTGGGACTGGTCTGCCAGACCATCTTCAGCAAAGGAGGAACGTTGCGGAGAGCCTGGAACCGCTCGCGCCAGGTCTGGGGAACCTCCGTAGATTTGGGAGGCGGCGGTCTCATCGGGTCGCCCGGCTAGCGCTCAGGTGCCGGAAAAGAAAATGCTCATTCTTGCGAATGAGCATACTTCTTACCCTGGCTGACCAGGATCTACGTTTAATGGGAGAATCAGATTCGACGGCCTCGCAGCCATCAAAACCTGTTTGTGATTGGAGTTTAGGGCGAGCTTGAGGTGAAGTCAAGGGCATTTTTCCCCCGAAATTAAAAGACCTTGTAAGTAGTAGCGTACAAACCATTTAGAGGAGAGTAGGACGCGACCTCCGCTCAACAACGGGATGAAAAACACCTGTCCGCGGGCACTGCAGCCCCAACTTAAAGTGTTTTGACTCTATAACTTGCGAGCTACTCAGTGACCCGTTCCGGTAAGATTTAAGGTGGTCATCGCCTCCTCGGAATCGAGCGTTCCGTAGCGTCGGCGATAAACCCTGATACCGGCGTAAACCAAACCAGCAGCAAGACATAGAACCGACAGCAGGACGCTGATGTAGAGGATGTCGACGAGCAGCCGGTAGAGGGGTTTTATCGGGCTCGGCGGCGGCACTTCGTTCCAGGTGATCTTGGCTTCGTACTGCACCCGGCTCAGCAAGGTGTCGGCCTGCTCGTCAGAAGCAGACCCGAAAACGGCCGCGACCAGAACGGCAGAGCGCTTCACGTGCATGCCCGCCGCCTTCTGAAACCCGGCGATGTGCATCCGCGCCATTTCCGGAGTTGGGTAGTAGAAAAGCGCTAAACGAACAGGCGCGCCGCCCTTCAGCCGATAGGTCGCAACCTGTGCTTCCGCTCCCTGATCAAATCCCGGGTTTGTCGCTGCCAGCTCAGGCGCAAACGCGTTGAGGGAGACAGGACCGAGGATATACCGGGGCGAATTCGGAACCCGGCCCTCTTTGGGCAGGAACGAGACAATGGCGGGAAGGCTCGTCGAGTGTTTGTCCGGGAGAGACTTCAAAGTCTCGTCTACCTCGGCCTGGGTCGGAGCCCGTCCTTCGAACGTCACAACGTAATTGGCATCCGAGATTGTTGTCCGCTTCGGGTCCTGGGAACAGAAAGTCGTCAGTTGACACGTTTTGGCTTCGGGCGACCGCAGCCACTCAAAGGCAGCTACTGCCCCGGTCAGGTCTTTAAGCTGGTAGGCCGTGACAGTCTGGTCGCCGCGATGCGTTGTCCCGGTATGAACGAGCCCATACTCGTTCCAGAGATCCGCATCGCTCGCGTTCAGTAAACCTGCAAAAGCTAATAAAAAGAGAGAGACTAGGCGAGAGCACCGCAACATCGCTTGTATTTCTTTCCGCTGCCGCACGGGCACAGTTCATTCCGGCCGACCTTCGCCGTCTTAGACACCGTTTGCGGGCGTTGGGTTCCCCCATCCGCATTGGCCCCCAGAGTCTGAAGTTGGGCCAGTTCACGGTCCTTCTTGCGCTGGATATTCCGCGTCAGATCGAGCACCGACTGCTGGGCTTCCTTCTGGGCCTGCAGTTCCTTTTGGCTCTGAACGTTGGCGGCAACAAGCGCGGGCTCGCCGCCGTCGCTACCGCCGGACCCCTGGTCCTCGTCCTCCTCGTCATCGTCGTCTTCCGTCTCGGGATAAGGCAGCGGAATCCCGGACGAATTCCCTGTCTCGATGCGCATGAAGAACAGGTACCGGATCGTCTCGTCTTCGATGCGATCCATCATGTCCTGGAACATGGTGAAGGACTCTTTTTTGTACTCGATCAGAGGATCCTTCTGGCCATACCCGCGCAGCCCGATGCCCTCCTTCAAGTGGTCCATCGACAGGAGGTGGTCTTTCCACTGGTTGTCGACAACGTTGAGCATGATGATGCGCTCGGCCTGCCGGAGGTTTTCGGCGCCGATCATCCGCTCTTTCTCGTTGTAACGCTCCATGACGAACTCTTGCAGCTTCGGTTCGATGTCACGTCGCTCAAGGCCAGCGTAATCGTCGAGCTCGATTTTGGCGCCGAACTGGTTCAATATCGCCGTCTGTAAGCCGGACAGATCGAACTGGTCAACACGCGCATTTTCGGGGCAGAACTGATCAACGAAGCTGGCAATAATGCCATTGATAATGTCGACGACGCGGTCTCGCTGATCCGCGTGCCCGTCCAGGAGTTGGCGGCGCATGGAGTAAACAGCCTGGCGCTGTTTGTTCATGACGTCGTCGTATTCGAGGACGTGTTTGCGGGATGCAAAGTGCTGGGCTTCGACCGCCTTCTGCGCGGCAGCAATGCGTTTTGTGATCAGGCCCGACTCGATCGGCACGTCTTCTTCCATGCCGAGGCGCAGCATCAGATTCTGCATGCGCTCGCCGCCAAAGATTCGAAGAAGGTCGTCCTGCAGAGAGAGGTAAAAACGCGAACTGCCGGGGTCGCCCTGGCGGCCCGCTCGACCGCGTAACTGGTTATCGATACGCCGGGATTCGTGCCGCTCGGTGCCAAGAATATGCAAACCGCCGAGACCGACTACCTCGTCGTGCTCCACTTTTATCTCGGCCAGAATCTGTTCTTTCAGCGCCGCTAGCTCGTCGGCGGAGAGCATGTCCTGAGTCCTGCCCTGCTTCCGCAAACGATCTTCCAGCAGGAAATCCGGATTGCCGCCCAGCAGGATATCGGTACCGCGGCCGGCCATGTTGGTCGAGACCGTGACCGCGCCTTTGCGGCCGGCCTGGGCCACGATGTGGGCTTCGCGCTCGTGGTTCTTGGCGTTCAGCACCTCGTGCTTTACGCCCATCTTGCGAAGAACAGTGGCCAGGCGTTCCGACTTGTCAACCGAGATGGTGCCGACCAGAACCGGCTGACCCTTCTCGTGCAGAACCTTGATTTCCTTGGCGGCGTTCCGGAATTTCTCGTCTTCCGTCCGGTAGACGACGTCAGCATTCTCGATGCGAATCATGGGGCGATTCGTCGGAATTACGGTTACGTCGAGGTTATAGATCTTGCCGAACTCGGCCGCTTCCGTATCGGCCGTACCGGTCATTCCAGCCAACTTCTTATACATACGGAAGAAGTTCTGGAAGGTGATACTGGCGAGCGTCTGGGTTTCCCGCTCGATTTTGACGTTTTCCTTGGCTTCGACTGCCTGGTGCAGCCCATCGCTCCAGCGACGGCCCGGCATGAGGCGGCCGGTGAATTCGTCGACGATGATGACCTGGCCTTCCTGCACCACGTAATCGCGATCACGTTGATAGAGGATGTGCGCGCGCAGCCCCTGCTGCACGTGATGGTTCATCTCGATATTGGCGGGATCGTAAAGGTTGCCGGTATTGAGCAACTTTTCGACTTTGATCACGCCTTCTTCGGTCAAGGCAACCGAGCGGTGCTTCTCATCGACCGTGAAATCACCCGTGGTCCGCGACTGGCCCGGTTCCTTCCCTTCGATGACCTCGCCGCGTTCGAGGTAAGGAATGATCCGATTGACCCGGTAATACTTGTCCGTGGATTCTTCGCTCGGGCCCGCGATGATAAGCGGGGTTCGCGCTTCGTCGATCAGAATGGAGTCAACTTCGTCCACGATGGCGAAATTGAAATCGCGCTGGACATAATCTTCCAGACGGAACTTCATGTTGTCGCGCAGGTAATCGAAGCCAAACTCGTTGTTTGTGCCGTAGGTGATATCCGCGTTGTACGCTACCCGGCGCTGGTCCTCGTCGAGATCGTGGACAATGTTGCCCACCGTCAGCCCGAGGAAGCGGTGCATCCGGCCCATCCACTCCGAGTCGCGGCGGGCCAGGTAGTCATTTACGGTAACGACGTGGACGCCTTTCCCCCCGAGCGCATTCAGATAACTGGGCAGGGTAGCAACAAGCGTTTTGCCTTCGCCGGTCTTCATTTCGGCGATCCGGCCTTTGTGAAGGACGATGCCACCGATAAGCTGAACGTCGAAGTGGCGCATATTGAGGACGCGGCGACCCGCTTCCCTGGCCACACCGAACGCCTCAATCAGGATGTCGTCGAGACTGGCGCCGTTGGCTATCCGTTGCTTAAAATCGACCGTCTTTGCAGCAAGATCCGCATCCGAAAGCTTCTGTAGCTGAGGCTCCAGATCGTTGATTGCCGCAACGAGGGGACGTATCGCCTTGATCTCCCGGTCATGTTTAGTGCCAAAAACCTTGGCGAGCGCGCCTTCAAGCATAATTTCGTTACTGTACTTCTAGTTTAGCTGGAACAAGCACTTACGTGCCTGACTCGTTTGATGCAGCCAAAGGCCTACGAGGTACAGGGTAGAGGTGCGGGTTTACGATGTGGCTGACCGGGGACCGCGGCGCGGACCCTCCCCGGCGGTTATTATTGTTCGTAGCACAAATGAACTTGTAGCGGGGCACGAACTCACCAGCAGTTTTGCCGTAGTCCACGCGTCCGGTTCGAACGTGAGATCAGGGGCATCGGTTAATTTATTCCGCATAGAGTGGCTGGACCTTTATGATGAGCAAGCTTGACTCCGACCGCCTTCCCGAGTGCCGGTTCCCACCCTTTGGCACCTTCGGTTGTTTCTGTACCCCGGCCGCAGGCTTCGTATTATTCGCCGCTGCCGATTCCGCATCGTCGCGAGTCCGGAACAAACAAATTAAGGGAGGTATCGTGTGACTGCACAGGATCCCGATTACGGTAGCGTGCTGATGGCCGCCGCCGGCAACGGCCACGACGGCTTTCGGACGTTGTTTGAGGCACTTCCGGTAGCCGCCTATTCGACCGACGCGGAAGGAACGCTCACCTGGTTCAATGCCGCCGCGGTGAAGCTTTCCGGGCGCGTGCCCGAACTCGGAACGGACCGGTGGTGCGTGACCTGGCGGTTGTACACGGCGGATGGCACGCCTTTGCCTCCTGAGACATGTCCAATGGCCATCGCGCTCAAATCCGGAGAAGCCCCTGCCGGTGCGGAATGCCTTGCCGAGCGGCCCGACGGCACGCGCTTCTGGTTTGCAGCCTATCCCGCGGTGGTTCGGGATGCCACGGGCCGTATTACCGGCGCGGTCAACTTGCTGATCGATCGCACGGAACAGAAAAGGGCCGAGGCGGAATGGAAGGAGCAGTTCCGGGCCATGGTCGAAACGATCCCGGAATGCATCAAGATCGTCTCTGCCGAGCGGGAGCTGCTGTTCATGAATAAGCCCGGACTCGCAATGGTGGGCGCCTCTTCGACGGAGGAGGTTCTTGGGCGGGACGTTCTGGACCTTATCGCCCCGGAAAGTCGTGACCGGTTCCGCGAATTCAATACCAGGATCTGCAACGGAGAGCGGGACTGCCTCGAGTTCGAGATGGTTGGACTGACGGGCATCAGATCGTTGATGGAGACCTACGCCGCTCCCATTCCGTACCGGGACGGCAGCATCGCCCAGCTTGCAATTACCCGAGACATCACGAACAGAAAACGGGCGGACAACGCCAGCTTGCTCCTCAGCGCCATCGTGGATTCGTCCGATGACGCGATCATCAGCAAGGACCTGAATGGGGTCATCACAAGCTGGAATCTGAGCGCGCAAAGGCTCTTCGGGTATACCGCATCCGAGGCTATCGGACAGGAGGTCGCCTCCCTCCTGATCCCTGACAACCGCAAGAACGAGGAGCCGGACATCCTTTCCCGGCTTCGCAGAGGCGAGCGCGTCCACCACTTCGAGACGAAACGAAGGCGGAAAGATGGCACGCTGCTCGACATTTCTCTCACCATCTCCCCGGTGAAAGATCCACGGGGGAAGATTGTCGGCGCCTCCAAGATCGCGCGCGATATCTCGGAAAGTAAACGACTGGAAGCCGTCCTGCTAGAAAGCGAGGCACGCTTCCGGCAGTTGGCCGACGCGATGCCCCAGATCGTATGGACTGCGCGCGCCGATGGCTTCATCGACTATTTCAACAGCCGCTGGTACCAATTCACGGGGTTCGACCGGGACCGCTATGGGGATGCAAGTTTTGAACGCATTCTCCACCCCGACGATCTCGAAGATTGGCACAAAACCTGGAACGAGTCGGTACGATCCGGACAGCCCTACAACGTGGAGTACCGCCTGTTCGATCGCCACGAGAACCGCTGGCGCTGGTTCATCTCACGCGCCGTGGCAGTTCGGGATAACAACACCGGTTCCCTAAAGTGGTTTGGTTCTTGTACCGACATCGACGAGCAGAAGCGGGTACAAGACGATTTGCGGCGCGCGAACTACGACCTTGAGCAGTTCGCGTTTTCGGCCAGCCATGATCTGCAGGAGCCCCTCCGTAGCATCAAGATCTATAGCGAACTCCTTTCGAGACGGCATGCCGAGATCGTGAATGGGGAAGCGAAATTGTTCTTGACCTTCGTCCAGGAGGGAGCAACCCGCATGGAGATGCTCGTGCGCGATCTCCTGAGTTATACGAGAGCATCCTGCGTTGACTACGCGGACGAATCAGGCGACGCAAATGAAGCCCTGCAAACTACGCTCGCTAATTTGAGCGGTGCAGTTGCTGAAGCCGGCGCCATCATCACGTCGGATTCATTGCCGACCGTTTCAGCCCATCCGCTGCATCTGCAGCAGTTATTTCAGAACATTATCGGGAATGCGATCAAATACCGTAGCCCTGACCACCCCCCAACGGTGCACGTGACCGCCAAGCGGCAGAACGCATTTTGGGGGTTCGCCATCAGCGATAACGGTATTGGCATCGACCCGCAGTATAAGGAGAACATCTTTGGGCTTTTCAAACGTCTGCACACCGCCGATCAGTACTCCGGTACCGGCATTGGATTGGCCATTTGCCGACGAATCGTGGACCAGTATGGTGGCCGGATCTGGGTCGACTCCGAGCCCGGACAAGGATCTACGTTCCGATTTACAATCCCAGCGGGAGAAGACAGCCGACAAGGCAAGTTACGTGTTGGTGGTCGAGGACAATGACTCTGATGTCTTTCTGATCCGAGAAGCCCTGGCAGCAACCGGCCTCCCATTAGCCGTGCACTTGGCGAAGGACGGGGAAGAGGCAATCCACTTGCTGGATGAGCTTGAAGACAAGGCAGACGCCCCCTGTCCCGCTCTGGTCGTACTCGATATCAATCTGCCCAAGCGGTTGGGTAGCGAGGTTCTGAAATACCTCCGTCAACTGCCGAAATGCGTGGACGCGAGAGTTCTTGTGGTATCTACGTCCAATTCGCCTCTGGATCGCGAAAAGATGATGAATCTGGGGGCAAATGGATATTTCCGCAAACCTTCGGAGTACGAGGAATTCATGAAGCTCTCGGACGTCGTGAAGTCCATGTTCAATACCAAAGCCGCCGGGGAATAGCCGGAAGCAGACTCTCACGATGAGTCCCGGGAACGGAGTGAGACGAATCGAGAGACCGCGACGATGCCACAGCCTAGCGCAGCGGCCGCGGCTACGACCATTGGGCTGAGTTCATCTGCCGTCGAGCGATCGCCGCCAACCAGTTGCGTTGCAAGATCCGACAAATTTTCGGCCACGTACTCAGGTTTCGGAGCACAAGGAAGAAGCCCACTGCCCGGCCTGCGAAGGAACGCGGTCCGGCAGCCCGCTCGCGCGGCGCCCAGCAAGTCCCAATGGTGGGCTGCAACCATGAGGATCTGCGCCGGTTTTAAACCGAGCGACTGCGCGACGGCTTGGTAAGGCTCCCGCGCTGGTTTGAAGCAACGTACCATGTCAACCGAGAACACCTCATCGAACATGTCGCGAATACCTGCATTTCGCAGTTGCTTATCCAGACTGGCCGTCGAGGAGTTCGAAAGCGCTACGACCCGAAAGTTGCTTCGCTTAAACCGCAATAGCGCCCTCTTCACGTCCGCGAACGGAGGCAGGCGCGCCATTGTTTCGGCAACTCTCGCCTCATCGCGAGGTTTGAGATCCAGGCCGCGAACGTTTGCGGCCATTTAAGCACGGATTTCGCAATCTCCTCAAATGGCTGGTACTCCCCGGACATGCTGAAAGCCATGGAATAACCGATTACCTGCTGAAACCATTGCTCGACAGAGTACGTGCGTCCAAAGACACGGCGGAACGATCCCTCAAGTGCTCGCGTGTCGAGCAGCGTTCCATTCACGTCGAAAAGCAAAGCTTCCATCGTGCAGTTAGACGTCTTTGGAATGATCCTCTTTCATCCGCGCCTCGAGGCCGATCAGCTCGAGGGTTACCGGTCAAATTGACTACAATTCCGGTCGCCTCCAAGGCGAAATGAGATCACTTACTTGGTGGGGTTTTTGAAAAGTCCCGGAGCAAAGCATCGATTCCGGCTTGGGCCACGGCTTCATCGATTTCGGATTTAGATCCGCTACAGGCAAAACCTCCCAGTAGTTCTCCGTCGACCACGATCGGCAAGCCGCCCTGATTAGGGAAGTAATTAGGAAAACTCAGCACCGACACGTCGCCCTTTTTGACTGTTTCAGCCCCGGCTGCGGAAGGCTTGCGATAGGTGGCCGCGTGCCGTGCTTTCTTTTGCGCGAAGTCGATGGTGCTTAGCGACACCTTGTCGCCCTTTTGGAAAAAGAGCAGATTTCCGCTCTCGTCCACGATGCACATGGTGACATTCACGTTGCGCTTTGCGGCTTCCGCTTCCGCGCCGGCTACCATCGCCTTGATCGCAGCCGCATTGAGATATTTCTTGGTCGGCAGGTCAGCCGCGGTCAACGAAATGGCTGCTGCTAGGGACAGAGCGATCAGCTTGAACATGCGCAATATGCTATCAGCGATTCACTTCCGTTGCAGGTTGCGCGTGCGGCGGTGCCGGCGGACGAGGAACCACAACGGCACGGCCGCGGCAAGACTGGCGCATCCGTCTGCCGCGAGCAGGCCCGTCACTCCATAGGCGTGATAACCGAGCCCGTCGAACCAGGTCATGTAGCTGATGGCGGCATTGCCAGTCATTGTGAAAAGACCCATTTGCGTGCTGGCCACCGGGTTACCGGTGCCGATGAGCTCGAGTGCAAGAGCCGTGAACGCCGCGTAGGAAATGCCGGCGATCGCGTTATAAAGCAGAACGGACACGGTGAACGAAACCGGAGTATGGGGGAGAAACGCCGCTGTCAGGGCACACGCGGCAGCAGCCATCCCTGCCCCGAGATAAATATATCCGCGAGGCAGACGTCCGGCGGCGTAGCCACCCGCCAGAGCGCCAAGAGAAGTGCTGATTGCACAACCCCCTCCCGTTACCCAGATGACGAGATCTGGACCTGCACCGAAGTCTTTACCCAAAGCAGAGAAGAGGTTGATAGCGGCAACGCAGCTTGCAGGACTCAGAAACAGGGCAAATCCCACGAGGCTTTCGCGCCGCCCGGAGACGCGCCAGATGGCCCGGGTGGTATCTGAGAAGATTTGCCGGAGGCGGAACGCTGAGGGTCGAGGCTTTGGGAACCACAGCGTCGGCAGAGCGCTGGCGAGTATGGCGCAGGCAATCGCAACCCCGAGAGTTCCCGTCGAAACACGGCTCGCCAACTTCATCACAATAAGCGAACCGAGGGCACCCGCGCCAAGATACGCAGACGTTGAACCATCCGCCAACAGCGCCGCGGAGACTTTCAGGAACGAATTCGGCCGTCCAGCCTTGGACCGCGCCAGAGTTGAGAACGATGGCCAGCACGGCGGCGACGAGTAAGACCGCAACCGGCCGGATGTGGCCCGCCGCGAGACTCCAGAGCGCGGCTGCCATGCAAATGGCCGAGACGGCGGCAGTAAGCCAGAAGTAAGCCCGGCGCGTGAGCCCCACGTCGAGAACCGGATTGAACACTGAGCCCCAGGAGTTCGCCGAGAGGACGACGGCGCTGACCACCGCCACACGATCTGTTGGGACGCCCGAGTGGGACAGAAGAAACGGGAGCGCCGTGATGGCGAATCCCAGAACCAAACCGAACGGCAGCGCCTGCATTCCAATCAGCCACGCCGGAGGGAGCCGCGCGCGAAGCGCCGGTTGCGCGTCCGTAATTGTCAGATCTTCCTCCCGTGAGAATCATCCAACAACTTACAACGGAAATGCCCGAAGGAAACGAACTTCATCGTCATGCCATTCAACACGCCGAACTGTTTCTAGGCCGCATCGTCACGGTGGAAGGGCCTAATGGCCGATTCGAAGAAGGTGCTGCGCTACTGAACAGAAAAAAACTCCGATCCGTCGACGCTTACGGCAAACACCTGTTCTACGACTTCGGTTCAGGCCGGCACCTCCATATTCACTTGGGACTCTACGGCAAGTTCCGCACCGGCGAGATTCCATTTCCCGAGCCGCGCGGCGCGCTCCGTTTGCGTTTCTCTTCCCGGCAGCACTGGCTCGAGCTTCGTGGACCCACGGCTTGCGAAGTGCTGACGATGGCGGAGCGGGAGAAATTGGTCGCTCGCATCGGGCCGGACCCTTTGCGCGAAGACGCTGATCCCGGAGCGGCAGTTACGCGTATCCTGGCGAGCCGCGCTCCGGTAGGCGGACTACTGATGGATCAGGCGGTTATCAGCGGCATTGGAAACATCTATCGCGCCGAGCTTTTGTTCCGGGCACGGCTGAGTCCTTTCCGCCCAGGAAACACGGTCTCGAAGAGAGAGCTTGTGAAGCTCTGGAAAGACGCGGAGGAACTGATGCGGGCGGGCATGATCGATCGCCGGATCGTTACCACGCGTCCCGCTGACCGCCCCCATTCGAAGGGCAAGGCCCGGCGAGGGGAAACGCATTACGTATACCGCCGGCACCGGCTTCCCTGCTTTATCTGCGGCACGGAGGTCAGCCGGCAGGAGTTCATCGGAAGAAAACTCTACTGGTGTCCGGAATGCCAGCCCGCGGTCAAAGGCGACTGACTAGTTCGGAAGCAGCATCGGCTTGCCGCACATCCGCTCCAGAATTGCCACCGGAGCACGATCCGGGTTAGCCATTGATTTTCTCGCGATGATGAACGTTTGTTCGAGAGCGTGCTGGCCCGACAACACGGAATGGGGCACAACGTCAGTGAAGGTAAGCCAGAGGGCCCCCGGGGGAAAGTTGAAGGCGTACTTCTTTGAGTTCTGCTGGAAACCCGTGTTGCGCTTCAGATACTCGTGGAAGTGCAGCATGAATTTGTCGTAAGCGGAGCGCGGCACGACAGGTAGTCCGAGCCCATGCAACACCCGGGCAGATTCGTTCAGAAACCGGCCGCTCGCGGAGTTTGCGGTGCCGGCGATGCTGTCGAGACCGGCCTGGCGGGCATACTGCCGGGCAACGGTTTCAAACGGATCTGTAGTGATCCAGTTTCTCGTCTTGGTCGGGTGAATGTTGGTAAACACCCGCATGATCAGGTCGCCGTTCGTCGGCCGGGAAGGAAACGCATCCGTGTGGATCAGATCGTTGCGCTTGTTTGTGGGCAGGTCCCGATTCTCTTCTTCGAGCGGGCGAAAGCTGGCATAGTCCAATTTCCAATCTGCCGCGTACTCCGGCAGCAGTTCGCCCGTGAATTGGACGATGCTGCGGGAGAACTCCCGAAGGATCGAGAGGAGCCGCTGTGTTTTTTCCCCATCCAGTTGGACGCCCGTCACACGATCGCTCGCCGGCCGGTATGCCACGTTCTTATGAACGGCGCCCCCGGCGAAATTGATGTTCCGGAGAAAATGCTTGTGGTCTTCCGGGAATGCAAAAGGACACGCGGGGAAGAAGAGGACGTTTCCCGCTTCAAGCTCGGGCCTAAAGTCGACAGGTTCGGGAGGGGGCCAGCGATCGACGGTGATGAACTCCATACTTGTACAGGGTATCCGGGCTCGTCTCCTACTCGGCGGATTTGATCTCCGGATGGTTGGCCAGCGGCTTAAGGATTTCGTCCAGGAGAGCATCACCCGAGCCTTCGCGCGTGAGGTGAGGATACTTGGCGCCGCCGTGATAGTCGATCTTCACCACTTTGAAGAAGCCGGTATTTTCCAGAATGAGTTCGACCGATTGCGAGCCCGTTTTGGTGTCGTTAATGGCGGCGCGCAGCAGTTCATCCGAGGCGCCCCGGCCGTTCACGGCAACCACTTTCATCCCGGGGCCAATACCGGCCTGGAATGCAGGTGAGTTCACCAGAACGTCCTCAATGACGTTGTCGGTTCCGGTTATCAGGCCCAGAGAGTACCAGGCATCGACCCCGTGTCTCCGCGACTCCTCGGCGCGTGTAATTTCATTGGGCTTCTCATCGAACGTAAGCTGGTAACCGCCGCCGCTGATGCCTCCGGTAGGAGCATGGTTCACCTTCGACGTAATCCGCTCCTTCAGGAAAGAAGCCCAGTCAAATGGCTGGACCGCGTTCAGTGCCTCGACGACATCCTGAAAGTTGTAAGGCAGGAGTTTCGGACCCGTGTTTCCGCCGACGCCGAGGAAGCGCGCGCAGAAGTCGTTCAGTGACTTTTTGCCGCCGGACAACTTGCGTATCGTGACGTCCGCCTCAAGCCAGATCAGTTCGCCTTCCGGGTAGTAATCCACCGAGCGACGCCAGTTATCCCAACCGCCGCCGGAACTATAGAGCGTTTGCGCGGCGACGGCGGTATCTTCCAGATCGCGCCAGGTGCGGCCGGGCCTGCGGTCCAGTTCCGCAGCAGAAGCGGCTATGTACGACTTGTATTGATCTGCCGTCCAGAGGCCACTCCGTGCGGCGAGCACGTCGCCCAGATATTGCGTCAGCCCTTCGTATACCCACAGCAATTCGCCCTTCATCGGCTGCTGGTAATCCGGCGTAACCAGACCAGCGGGCCGGCGATATTTGCCGTTCCAGGAATGAGTAAATTCGTGGGGCAGAAGATCTGCACTGAGCAGTTTCAGATCTTCGTCGATTAACGTTCTCGCGTGCACGCGATCATCACTCGACTGGTGGTGTTCGAGACCGAAATGGGCAACGCTATCGCTCAGAGTCAGAAGGAAGTGGTAGCTGTCGAAGTGATGGGAGTCATACAGCTTGCCCGCCTCGAGCACCAGGTTGTGAATGGCGGCAAGATTCTCCTTGCTGATGTTCAGATCTTCAGGACCATCGGCAGCCATATCCAGGAAGTGCTTCGGCGTCACGTCCGGCGCGAGCGGTATCTCCTTGAAGTAGCGCCCCGAGATCACGGGCGAATCGACCAAGGTTTCTAACGTGACGGGTTGGAAGCTGGCGGAATCGCCAGTCTTCCCCGAAGCCGTAAGAGCCGTGCCAAACTGCCAGCCTTCGGGAACTTTGAGTGTTGGCGCAAAGCGAACTTCCGACGCCGAATAGCCTTCCGGGTAGAGCAGAAGTTCGTTCCAGCTCAGGAGGCATAAATTGGCGCTGGTGGATGCGCCCGCCGAAAAACCACTCGAGGCCGCCGTTGCCAGAAAGTCGAGTTTTGCCTCCACGGTGGTCACGCCAGGCGGGATGTCGAGATGGAAGGCATACATGTTGACGTCGTCCCTGCGCCAGGAAATGGGTTTTCCGTTGGCCGAAAACTCCACGCCCGCCAGGTTGTCGATTGGCCCTGTCGGCCCGTGTTCACCGGGAATCCACTTCGGGTAGACCAGTGTGAGAGGTCCGGGCTTCACCGGGTAGGACAACTGCGCATGGAGAATCTTGCGCGGGGCGTCCGTCAGATCGACAGAGATGCTGATGGGCTTCGTTTGCGCGAGCGAAAAGGCTGCAAAGGACGTCAGGAGAGCGAGGCAGGAGAGAGATTTTCGGTACAAATTTTATGATACGTGTCTGCGTTGAGCGTGCATGCGTCCGGCCGCCATCTGCACTATTACCAGGTTCATCATACGCGGTGATCTCGTTGCTATCCTGTGTGAGAAGCGTTCTCCGCGAGGGTATCCGCCTGGCTCTCTTATTTTGATCCGATAATCAATGTCATGGAGCCCAGAGGGTAGTGCCTGTGCTCATGCTCCGGTGCCGAAAGGTAAGCGGAGAAGTCTAAAGGTGCTCAGAGGGCTCCCCCGTGGTTCACGGGATCAATGACGGGGGGTCAGGTGGAGTCTCTCGCCGGGAACGCTTCGCTCTTCCTTACGTCTCAGTGAGGGACAATCCGCTCGTCTCCGAGGCGTTGCCCGTAACCCGGTACTAAATTCAGGCCAATTTGCTATCATGGGCTGGTTCGGATTATTTCGGGCCAGGTGATTCTGTGCGCTTTTTGAGGCCGGGAACGCCATCGAGATTCGAAATTGGCCGAAATCCCAATAAAACAAGGTTCTGAAATGTACGCTGTCATCGAAACCGGCGGTAAGCAATATCGCGTGTCGCCCGGTCAAACCATCGAAGTGGATACTCTGGCCGGAGATATCGGAAGCGCTGTTGAGTTCGATCGAATTCTGGCTTTGTCGAACGAAGCCAACGAGTTAGTCCTGGGCGATGCGCTCAAGACGGCGCGAGTACGCGGAAAGATCGCGGCGCACGGCCGTGGCGACAAGATTCTGGTCTTCAAGTTCAAGCGCAAGAAGCAGTACAAGCGCACCATCGGACACCGCCAGAACTATACGCGTGTGAGCGTTGAGGAGATTCTGGCCTAGCGGCGACGCGGGTCCAAGGAGTTTTAGATGGCACACAAAAAAGGTTTAGGCAGCTCTAAAAACGGCCGCGATTCCAATTCCCAGCGCCTCGGGATCAAAGTGTTCTCGGGCGAGGTAGTTACCGGCGGTTCCATCATTGTGCGGCAGCGCGGAACACGTTATAAGCCGGGCAAGAACGTAGGATTGGGTAAAGACGATACCCTGTTCGCGACGGTTCCGGGGACGGTGGAATTCCGTGATCGTGGTCGCATGGGTAAATTCGTCAACATCATCACCGCCCCTGAAGCGGTCTCCTAGTCAAATCCAACCGGCCGTATCGGCCATACTTGACTTAATACGAGGCGAGCCTTTCCCGGGCTCGCTTTCTCTTTTCCAAACAGTGTTTATCGACGAAGTTCTGATTACGGTGAAGGCCGGCGACGGCGGTAACGGCTGCCTTGCGTTTCGACGCGAGAAGTTTGTGCCCAGAGGCGGACCAAGCGGCGGCGACGGCGGCCGGGGAGGCGATGTCGTCTTCACCGCGAGCGAACACTACAACACGCTTCTTCATCTCCGGTACAACCCGGAGCACTCAGCCGAGCGAGGCCGGCACGGAGAGGGCAGCAATCGCACGGGCCGGGAAGGCAGGAGCATCGAAGTCCCGGTGCCCGTGGGGACCGTCATCTACGACGCCGAGACTGGTGAAAAGATCGTCGATTTGACCAGCCCCGGAGAGAAGTTCACCGTTGCTCACGGCGGTAGAGGCGGCCGCGGCAACGCCCGCTTCGCTACTTCTACTCACCAGGCACCGACGGAGCATGAGGACGGAAAGCCCGGTGATGCCCTCAAGCTTCGGCTCGAGCTGAAGCTGCTGGCCGACGTGGCGCTCGTCGGGTTCCCGAACGCCGGGAAATCAACCTTGATCTCGCGTTTATCTGCGGCTAAACCCAAGATCGCCGATTACCCGTTTACCACGCTTGAGCCGAATCTTGGCGTGGTTGCAAGCCGGCGACAGAACGTTCGTTCTGGCCGATATTCCGGGTCTGATTGAGGGCGCCCACGAAGGCCATGGCCTCGGAATCCGATTTCTGCGGCACGTCGAGCGTACGCGTCTACTGGTCCACCTTGTGGATGTTTCGGACTTCAGCGGCCGCGACCCTGCGCACGACTTCGACGTAATCCTTACAGAACTGGCAAGCTTCAACGCCGAGCTCGCTCAAAAGCCGATGCTGGTAGTCGCTTCGAAAATCGACGCCTGCCAGGACCCGACGCGTATCGAGGCCGTGCGGATGAAGGCTCAGGAGCACGGACTCCCGTTCTTCCAGATCTCAAGCGCCACCGGCGCAGGGATCGAGGAATTACGATTTGCGATGAGTTCGCGGCTACCCGCACCAGCCGCCGATTCCGGCACCGCGCTGTCGGCGTCAGTAGCCTCAGAGTAGACACTCGCAGAAAACCTGCGTCTTTTTCCGGAAATACCAGCAACATAGGGCTGTTTCGTTTCGTCAGTCTAAGTAATGACGTTTTGCTTGCCGCGACATGCTTAGGTCGCCCACTGTTCGCTCACTTCTCGGCCTCCTGATTACGCTTGCCGCGGTCACCGGATTCTCGTGGTACGCCTTACATCAGTTAACTGGCTTGCGGAGGTTGCAGGCACAGACGATCGACATGAACCGGCATGACTCCCTCTTGCTGCTACAGGTACAGAACGACCTGAATGCTGTGGGATTGAAGTTGCGAGACATGGTTCATGTCTCCGGAACCTCGAAAGTCAGCCAATATCAGGCCGAATTCGAACGATTGTGCGCGGATCTCGAGGATTCCATCAAGCAGGAAATCAGGCTGGCCCCAGTTACGCGTAAGCCCGAGCGGCAGCGCAAATTAACTCGCAGCCTGGAAGACTTGCGCGGGACGTCGGACGAGGTCTTCCGGCTGGCAAGAGAAGGAAACGAGGCGGGAGCAAGAACCCTTGCATCGACTCGCCTTTCTTCAGAACAGGCCGATGCAGCCGCTCTTGTATTGTCCTTGCTCGAGCGAAACAACGAAGCAGAAGAACGTGCCGACCAGAAGATTGCCTCCATTTACGACGGAGTGGAGCGCAACATTTACGCCTTTCTTGCCGGGACCATGGTGGCGATTGTTCTCACCAGTTCCTATCTGATGTATTCGAATCGCCGGATTTTCGAGAAGCTCGAGTCTTTGTCGCGGCAGCGGCGAGTTCTGGCAGAGCGCTTAATCACGGTGCAAGAAGAGGTGTTGCGCTCTGTCTCCCGAGAGCTGCATGACGAGTTCGGCCAAATCCTGACGGCAGTCTCGACCATGCTGGCTCGGGCCGAGCGGAAGGGCCTGGCGCCGGATTCGCCCTTTCGCACGGAGCTGACGGAGGTTCGGGAAATCACCCACAGCACGCTTGAAAAAATGCGGAGCTTGTCCCAGATGTTGCATCCTGCCGTGCTCGACGACTACGGGCTGGCCAAGGGCATCGAGTGGTATGCGGATGTGTTCCAAAAGCAGACAGGCATTCAAACGCGCGCCATTGTGGAAGGAACACCCGTGAGAGTCACTGGCCAGCTTGCCATCAACTGCTTCCGCATTATGCAGGAGGCGTTGAACAACGCGGCCAAGCATTCGAGCACCAAAACGGCGGAAGTAAAGGTATCGTTTACACCGGACCTTTTAACCCTAAGCATTCGCGATTTCGGAATTGGTTTGCCTTCCGTCAAGAGAGGGACCGATCCTGGGCTGGGTTTGATTGCTATGCGCGAACGCGCCTCTATCATCGGGGGCCAGTTGAAGATCGATTCAGTGCCAAACGGCGGCACAACAGTTTCCGTTACAGTGCCCTTCCCCGCGGAGGAGGCGTTAAGCAACATCACACAAGATCAAAGAATTGGAGAGGTGGCATTTCCGAACTCATGAGTGAAGACATTTCTGTTTTGTTGGTTGACGATCACAGTCTCGTCCGGCGCGGCTTTCGACGCATTCTCGAGGACGACGGGATGAAGGTGGTAGGCGAGGCGAGCAACGGCGTCGAGGCCATACACATGGCAAATGAACTGAAGCCGCAAGTGGTCGTGATGGACTTGTCCATGCCGCAGCTCGACGGTGTGCAAGCGACGAAAGAGATCGTGAAGAGCTTGCCGGAGACGCAAGTCCTGATTCTCAGCATGCATTCGGATGATAACTATGTCCGCAATGCGCTCGATGCCGGCGCCAAGGGCTACCTGCTAAAGAGTGCGATCGACGTCGATCTGGTGGGTGCAATCAAAGTGGTTTCGGAAGGCAAGCGGTACATCGGTTCCGGTCTGAAGTATGTCGCGCACGAGCAGGAAGACGAACTGCACCGGTTGACGGCACGCGAGAAGCAGGTACTGCAATTGATTGCGCAGGGCCGATCAAACAAAGAGATCGCGGCACTTCTTGAGTTGAGCGTGAACACGGTTTCCGTTCACCGGGCTAATTTGATGGAGAAAATGAATATTCATCGGACGGCAGAGCTGGTGCTCTTCGCAATCCGGAAAGGGCTGGTGGCACCCCAGTAAAGTTGGGCGCCCGGTGGTGGGAATTGAGGAGCTAACTGGACCGAGGTGGTGAAACCAGAGTTCAGTTAGCTCCGGGAACTACTGTACTTTCTTGCTGGCGGCCTTGGCATCAGTCGCCGCTTTCTTTTGCGCCTGAATCTCGCGAGCCTTAGCGGCTTTCTTCTGGAAGCGATCGACGCGGCCTTCGGTATCAATCAGCTTCTGGCGGCCGGTGAAGAACGGATGGCAGCTTGAGCAGATTTCGACCCGGAGATCGCCTTTGTGAGTGGAACGGGTCTGGAACTTCGATCCGCAGGCACAGACGACGTTGACAGGCTCGTAAGCGGGATGGATCCCAGCTTTCATTGACTTAAAATCCTTTCGAAACTTTTGGTAAACAACCTATTTTAACAGTTGGATGCATAGCAGAAGGCCCTGGGTTCTGCTAACACAGAAACCAGGGCCTTCATTCTTGCTTTGGCTTTACTCTAGCCTACGTTTCGCGCGACGGGGCGGCCGATCCACTGGAACTTCGGCCTCGTCACTGAACGAGAACTGAACTATAGAACGGCGACTTTAGAAGTCGGCCACCTCGCGCGGGTCTTGTATGCTACAGTCACTACCAGAATTCATTAGACTGGACCACCTCCTTTTTCAGTGATGTCTTGATTGTATAAGCTGAATATGAGGTGTGTCAACGACTTCGGCACACCGTCTGACCAGGAAATTTTCGTGCCAGAGCGCGTCCGCGATTGGACCAGTGGATTTACTTTATTAGGACTATTTGCCGGGATCATCGGGTCGCTGCTGGTTGCCTGGCAGTATCACATTGACACCGAGCCTGGACTCATTGGCCTGCATTTCCTGGGTCTGAACGCCGGGTGCGTGGCCGGAGCGCTCCTTTCTCAACCGTTGCTTCGCCGGTTTCCGCTCCGGTGGACAGCCATCGCAAGCTGCCTCTTCGGTTGCGCCGCTCTCCTGGCGCTTGCCTTCGTCCCTCCACCATCGCCCGTCGAATACCGGATTGGCGGCTTGGCACTGCTGGGCTTAGCCGGAGGCGGCTTAGGGGCTTCGCTGTTGTACGTGCTCGAGCCCTACTTCCGAAATTCACCAGCATGGGCCGATCAACATCACCGGAGCCATGTTCGGCCTGGGCTGCGCACTCGCGACCTTGACCGTAGCGGCCACGTATTCTGTCTTTACTTCAGTGTGGGGCCGATCGGCTCTCGCCGGCTGTCCCGTTTATCTTCGCGATTCTGTTCTGGAAGAGCCGATTTCCCGCCGCCCGTGTTCCCTTCCGGACCCGGCCCGAAGAAGAGAAATCCCGGCGAGCTTTGAGCGACCTCCGCAGTATCGCCGCCGTGCTGTTCAGCCTGCTGCTCTTCTTCCAATTTGGAAATGAATGGGTGATTGCGGGCTGGCTTCCGATCTTCCTGATACGCCGCCTGGGTACGAACCCGGTCTGGGCGGTTCTGGCTCTGGCTATTTACTTCCTTGCCCTGACGGCCGGTCGCGTCCTTGGTCGCAGACTCATTCCGTCCGTGAGTCACCGGCGTTTGCTGCTGGGTGGGACGGCGCTCTCCATGGGCGGCTATCTGCTGCTGAGCTTGACGGGGTCGATTGCTGTCGCCTCCCTTGCCGTGATCGCAATAGGCGCCGGATTCGCGCCGATTTATCCTTTGCTCGCAGAAACGCTGGATGATCGCTTCTCGTACCACCCCGGCTTTTACAACGGAATCTTTTCGATCGCAATGACGGGAGCGATGTGTGCTCCCTGGTTAATCAGCTACGTCGACAGCTTTTGGGGAATCCAATATTTGATGCTGGTGCCGGCGTTCGGCTCCGTTGCCGTCCTGGGTTTGACGCTATTGCTCATGTTCGAAGCGAAACTAATGGGAACTCGTGCGCAGAAACAAACAAGCGATGTAGAGGCAGCGTCGGCCGCCGCTGCGGCGGGGAAACGATAGTTGTCCATCGCTACTCGGCACGTGCTGGCGGCGGTCCTGCTCACTCACTTGTGCGCGGTTGATAGCAAATCGGCTGATCTGAACGCGGCTGCAGCGAAGCTGGTTGCCGATTCGAATGCCGTGCTCCAGCATGGGCGGGTTGGATATTCATTTGCCGACGTCGATACCGGCGCCGTTCTTGCGTCAAGAGATGCGGACAGCGATTTTGTACCGGCTTCGAACATGAAGCTGTATACAACTTCTCTGGCACTTGTCCGGCTCGGGAGCGAGTATCGATTTCACACGGAGCTGCGGACGACAGGGAGTTTTCGGCCAGGGCAGGCCGCCATTCCAGATCTTATTTTTGTCGGTGGCGGCGACCCGAACTTGTCGGCGCGTCCCCTGCCCTACCAGGTGGACGGGCACGACGGGGATCCGCTGAACGGATTGCGCGCGCTGGCAGACAAACTATTCGAAGCAGGCGTTCGCGAGATCAACGGTGATGTGACAGGCATTGGCTCGCGTTACGGACCGGAACTGTTTCCGGAGGGATGGACCATCGACGATAGCAATTACGATTACGGAGCCCCCGTTTCTTCGTTAACTCTGAACGACAACTCGGTTTCCCTCGTTCTGCGCCCTACCGGGAATGGTGAACTCGCGGAGGTGGAACTCAGGCCATCTTCCAGCGGTTTGGTCGTCCTGAACCAGGTTGTGACCGACACCTCGAAGCCTACCCATATTGAATTCCGCAGACCTCTCGGCTCGAACGAGCTGGTTCTCTATGGCACTATCTCTGATTCAGCAAGCGAGTGGAGCGAGGAGTTTTCCGTGATGGATCCTGCCCGCTTTGCTGCGCAGGCCTTGATCGATGTCTTGCGCGAGCGCGGCATTGTCGGTGCGTGGAGAGGCTCGAAGCGAATACCTAAGCGCTGCACCGGAAAGTACGTCCGTAGCCAGCCGCGACTCTCTGCCTTTAGGTCAGCTCATCCAAATCGTGAACAAAGTGAGTCAAAACCTACATGCCGAGATGCTGTTGAGGGAAGTTGCTTTCGCCAGGACTGGCACGGGATCGCGTGAGAATGGGCAGAAGGAGCGCGAAGCGTTTCTTGCCGAAGCGGGGGTGACTCGTAAGGGCACGGGATTCAGCTCATCGGACGGATCCGGGTTGTCGAGAAGCGACCTCACGACTCCGCACTCGACCGTCACGCTTCTGCGTTACATGTGGACGCGTCCGGAGCGGGAGGTGTGGCTGGAGTCTCTCCCGGTCGGCGGCTGGGACGGCTCGCTCGAACATCGTTTTCGTCACCTGTCCGGATCTCAGCGGGTGCACGCGAAAACGGGTTCGCTCTCCCATGTCAATGCCCTAAGCGGCTACTTAGAAACAAAAAGCCGCCGCACCATTGCCTTTAGCATCATGGTGAATGGAACGCTGGCCCCCGAATCCGCGGTTCGCGACTTCATTGACCGGCTGTGCGCGCTATTTCTGGACCAATGAGCCGATTTCATGCAGGTTGAGTTTCGGGACTCCGGCATCTATCTTCCCGAGATTGAGCTTTGGCTGGACAACACAGAACCCTGCTCAGCCACTTGGATTTCCCACGGACATAGCGACCACGCGCGTGGCTGTCATGGCCAGGTAATCGGGACCTCCGCCACACTCCGCATTTACCGGATGAGGCTCTGGCTTGAGGAAGAACAGAAAGAGCCGGAAACGTTCCCGCTTGATTTCGGCGAGAGCATGGATTGGAACGGAGCGGCTTTGACTGCCTACCCGGCGAGCCATATTCTGGGTGCAGCACAACTTCTGGTCGAGTACCGCGGCGAGCGCCTGGTTTACACGGGCGACATGAAACTGCGTCAGCCCCTTTGCGGAGACTCCACGCAGCCGATTCAATGCGACCGTCTGATCATCGAGTCAACGTTCGGGCTGCCCATTTATAAACTGCTGGATCGTGAGGTTGCCGCCACCCAGATCGTCAGCTTTGCGCGCGAATGTCTGGACGACGGCGCCGTACCGGCCTTCATCGGTTATCCGCTGGGGCGCGGGCAAGAGATCGCCCACGTCCTTTGCCAGGGCGGCATCCGCACCTCTGTACACGGCGCGATCGCGAAATTCATTCCCGTGTACCAGGATTACGGTTATGAGTTCCCGGGCTGGGAACCGTACGACTCGCGTGAGACAGCGGGCAAAGCATTGGTCGTTGTGCCTTCGCACGGGAACGTTCTGGAGGCGAGTGGAAAAAACATACGGTTGGCTTATGTTTCGGGATGGGCCGCACTGGATAATGCCCGATCCCGCAGCGGCGCTGAGCGGCTGATCCCGTACTCAGACCACGCGGATTTCAACGAGCTCCTGACTACCGTCGAGAAATGCGCGCCGAAGCATGTGGATGTGGTTCACGGATACACGGTCCCGTTTGCGAAGATTCTGCAGGCCAAAGGCTATTCTGCGGCTGCGCCACTCCGCGGAAGCGCTCGCACGAACATCGAGGCCGAAGGCTGATGGACCGCCTGGCGCTGGTCTGCGAGGAGATCGCCAGCCATGCGAGCCGCTTGAAAAAGGTAGCCATACTGGCGGATTACTTTCGTACTCTCGAGGACCGGGATCTGGAACTGGCGGTGCAATTCTTGAGCGCCGGGCCTGCTCTTGAGGGCGTCGTGAACCATAGCCTCTTCGAACTGGAGGAGAAGACGCGCCTCTCCATTGGACACAGCGTGCTGCGCGATGCGGTACAGGTCGCGAGCGGCTGGGATCTCGAGACGCTGCGCGTTTGCCACGCCGAAGTGGGCGACATGGGGGAGACAACGGGGCTTCTTCTCCGCGGAATCTCGGAGCCGCGGCCCTTCACACTGCAAGCGGCGAACGAGGTGTATCAGCAACTGTTCCGGGCCCGGGCAACAGCACGGAAGCGCGATTTACTTGTGACGACGTACCGCCAGACGGAAGCTCTGACGGTGAAGTATTTCGTCAAGGTAATCACGCGGGGCCTCCGCATCGGCCTTATGGCAAGGCAAGTGGAGGAGGCGATCGCATTAGCTTGCGATGTTCCCGCGGAGGCAGTTCGCGATGCCGCCAATCGGCTCGGCGATCTGGCGCGCGTAGCACTCGCCGCTCGCCACGGAGAACTCTCCGCCATTGAGGCGCGGCTCTTCCACCCGATGGAGTTCATGCTGGCGAAGCCGCTCGAGAACCTGGAAGACCTTCCCTCGCCCGCCGACTGGATCATTGAAGATAAATACGACGGCATCCGATCTCAGGTGCATTACCAATCGGGTTACGCTCGCATCTACTCGCGAGGAATGGAAGAGGTCACGTTCGCGTTTCCGGAACTCAAGCGGGCGTTTGAAGCGCTTGGGGGAAACGGATTGATCGATGGCGAAATTCTCGCCTGGCGCGACGGCCGCGCCTTGAACTTCAACGTTCTGCAACAGCGGCTCGCCCGCAAGAACGTCCGGGCGACTCTGATGGCGGAGGTGCCGGTCGTATTTATGGGCTATGACATGCTGCTCCACAATGACCGGCTGCTTCTGCACGCGCCGATCGAAGAGCGCCGTCAGATGCTGCTTGAAACGATCGGCGGTGAACCCTCACCGATTCTTCTTTCGCCTCAATTGCAAGCGAGCGATCACGAGGGTATCGACCGGCTTTTTACGCGAGGCGCGCGAACGCGGAAACGAGGGTTTATTGCTGAAACGGCGGGGCAGCGTTTACGAACCCGGGAAACGTGGAGGCGCCTGGCAGAAGCTGAAGAGGCCGTTTGGGACACTGGACGTCGTCATTACATCCGCAGAACAAGGGAGCGGCCGCCGGGCAACGGTGTTCTCGGATTACACGTTCGCTGTGCGCTCTCCGCAGGGATTCGTCAATGTCGGCAAGGCGTACAGCGGACTGACTGACGTGGAAGTCAAAGAATTGACCAAGGTTCTGCGTGCAGCTTCGACTGATCGATTCGGACCCGTGATGGTGGTGCGTCCCGAAGCGGTGCTCGAAGTCGCATTCGACGGAGTGCAGAAGAGCTCTCGGCATAAAAGCGGATATGCGCTCCGATTCCCCCGCATTTTGCGCTGGCGTCGAGACAAGAAACCTGGAGACTGCGATGATATCGCGCGAGTCGAAGCCCTCTACCAAGCGACGGTCCAGTAAACAGGCCTCCAAAGCGCGCGGAGGTCAAACCGCGAGCGAACAGGACCTGCTCCGTTCGCTTCACCCTGCACTTGCCGACTGGTTCCAAAGCCATTTTGCCGGACTGAGCGAGATTCAGCGCGAAGCATTGCCCCACACGCTTGCGGGCAGCAACACGCTGATCTTAGCTCCTACAGGAAGCGGAAAGACGCTGGCCGCGTTCTTATCTGTGCTCTCGAGACTTGCCAGCCGGGCAACAAGCGGAAGTCTACCGAACGCCGTTTGCGCAATCTACGTGTCGCCGCTGAAGGCTCTGGATAACGACATCTACCGGAATCTGAGTCCGGCGCTCGACGCCTTGAACTCCAGGCTGCCGGCGGCACAACAGATTCAAATGGAAGTGAGGACCGGCGACACAGCACTGGCCGATCGCACTCGTCAGAAGCGCAATCGTCCGCATCTGCTTCTAACCACGCCCGAAAGCCTCAGTTCCATCCTTTCGCAAGGAACCTGGCGAGAACGCGGGTTCGATCCCGATACGGTCGTGGTCGATGAAATCCATTCCTTCGCCGAAAATAAGCGCGGGTCGCTGCTCGCTTTGTGTCTCGAGCGTTTGGAACACCGCGTGAAACGGCCCGTGCAACGAATTGGGGTATCCGCGACTGCGTGGCCGGTCGAAGCCATTCAGAAGCTGCTCTGCGGCGATCGCTCTTGCGAAGTAGCAACGGCTGACATTCGGAAATCTCACCGGCTGGAGATCGTTCCGCCTGAGCCGGGAGCCTGGCTGCCGCCGGCCGGATACAACTCGTTTCGGATTGCGCCAACGGTCGCGGGCCTCGTTCAGCAGGCCCAGTGCAGCCTTATCTTTCTCACGACACGGTCTGCCGTGGAACGCCTCGGGCTGGCGCTCAACATTCTTCTGCCGGAGCTCGAAGACCGCATTGCTGTGCATCACGGCTCGGTAGATCGCAAAGGCCGCGAAGAGATCGAAGACGGGCTGAAGACCGGATTCTGGCGTGCCGTTGTGGCTTCGAGCAGCCTGGAGATGGGCGTCGATTTCTCGAGCGTGGATCAAGTCGTCCTGGTGGGAACGCCGAGAGGAGTCAGCCGGGCATTGCAGCGCCTGGGGCGCAGCGGCCATCGTGTCGATGGGGTTGCTTCGGGCGCACTGGTGCCGCTGAGTCTGCCGGATCTGGTGGAGTGCGTAGCCCTTCGCGAAGCGGCAAAAGAGGGCCGGCTCGATGCGCTGCGTATTCCCGGCGTACCGCTCGATGTTCTGGCGCAAGTGCTTCTCGGGATGAGCATCGAGGGGGAATGGAGCACCGATGAAGCGTTCCGCTTGGTGACCGGAGCCGGCCCATTTCAGGATTTGACCCGAAGCGATTTCGACGATGTACTGAATTACCTTGCCGGTATCGGGAAGGTGCTCGGTCCTTATGGAACGTATGGAAAAATCATTCTCCAGGACGGCAAGTTCAAGGTCGCGAACACCAAAACAGCGCGCGACTACTACATGAACGCGGGCGTGATCAGCACGGATTTCGAGATGAAGGTGATTTCGAACCGCAACCGGCAACTGGGAGCCGTAGAAGAAGCATTCATAGCCAGCCTGCAACCGAACGAGGCTTTCATTATGGGCGGGAAGGCGGTTCGTCTTGCCAGGGTGCACGGCAACATCGCCGTGGTGGAAGCCGCGAAAGGCGAACAGGTCAAAACACCGCGCTGGATGGGGAACAAGATGCCCCTGACATCCCAGATGGCGCAAGAAGAGCTGCGGCTTCGACGTGGTTTGCGCACTGCCTTCGAGCAATCCGGCCCGGAGGGTTGCGCCCGGTTTCTCCAGAGCACGTACAAGCGTCGACGAGAATGTATCGTCGCGCATCGCGGCATTCATTCGGCGCCATTCGAACGCTCTGCCGGTGCCGACGGATTCGCCGGTGCTGGTAGAGCGGCTGGTAAACGGCCGCAATATGCTGCTGCTGGTTCACGTAGTGGCCGGGCGCGCTGTGAACCGCTCGCTTGCCTGGGTGGTTGGTGCGCGTCTTTCAAAGGGAGAGAGCGTGGTCGCGAATTTCGACGATCACAGCTTTCTGCTTTCTCTCGATTCACGCGTCAAGGCCGACGCATCGATCCTGCGATCCGCTTTCAATCCGGCCAACTTCGCTGAAGATCTGCGACGGACGCTATCTACAACCGAAACACTTGGCACCTCATTCCGGCACATTGCGGAAATCGGGCAGCTTCTGCCTCGCAGGACGACCAGAGGCAACGTCTCCGCAAAAGCCGCCACATGGAACGGCAGCCTGCTCTATAAAACGCTGATGGAGCACGAACCGGATCACCCGCTGGTGAGAGAAGCCGTACGCGAGGTGATGGAAGACCAGTGCGACGTGTACCGCGCGCTCGAAGAAGCCGCGAGAATACACGAAACACCTGTCGAGATCTACGATCTTCCCCGCCCTTCTCCGTTCGGCTTGCCGCTGTTTGCGGCTTTTAATCGGGAGGTACTGGTTGCTCCAGATCCCGATCGCGCACTGGACGATCTGGTTGCAGCGATTTACGACAAGTGGGCCGGCGAAGGCGAAAAAGGCTAAGCCGCGAATTGACAGGGGGCACGAGAAACCTGAACGTTATACTCACTGACGATGAACCGGCATTATCTTGCGCTTGACCTGGGCGCAGAGAGCGGGCGGGCCATACTGGCTCAAGTCGCCAAGGGACGAATCGAACTCCAGGAACTCCATCGATTTCCTAACATCCCCGTTCAGCTCCCAACCGGCCTCTACTGGGACACTCTCCGGCTTTTTCATGAGATGTGTGAGGGCATTCGCTGCGGTGCGAAGGCTGTCGAGGAGATTGATGGAATCGCCATCGATACGTGGGGCGTGGATTTCGGGCTCGTCGGGGCAGACGGCGAATTGCTGCACATGCCGCGACACTATCGGGATAGCCGTAATCTCGGCACCCTGAAGCAGGTGTTTGAGCTGGTACCTCGGGACGAGATCTTCCGCGAGACCGGAATTCAGTTCATGGAGATCAATTCGCTGTACCAGTTGTGGGTGATGCGCCGCGATTCGCCCGAGATACTCGATCGAGCTTCGAAGCTGCTGTTCATGCCGGATCTCTTCAATTACTTTCTTACCGGTACCTATGCGGCAGAACGCACGATTGCAAGCACGTCGCAGTTCTACAACCCGGTGAAGAAGGGCTTTGCGACTGACATGATGCGGAAGCTCGGCATTTCGGGCAGCTTCTTTCCAGAGCTGGTGGATCCAGCGATTGAACTTGGACCTGTTCTGCCGTATGCCGCAAACCGCTGTGGACTGAAGCGCGAAACCCTTGTCTATACGACGGGCTCGCACGATACCGCGTCGGCTGTCGCTGCAGTACCGGCCGTGGGAGACGGGTGGTGTTACATCAGCTCAGGGACATGGTCTCTGATGGGCGTGGAAACAAGTGCCCCTATCATCAATGAAGAATCGCTGGGAGCGAACTTCACGAACGAAATCGGTGTCGCCGGCACCGTGCGTTTCCTCAAAAATATCCCGGGTTTGTGGGTATTGCAGGAATGCCGGCGTGCCTGGGCCAAGGCCGGGGCCGAGTATACCTACGCCGAGCTAGCCGGACACGCCTTCGAGGCAGATACCATCGACACCATTCTGGATCTCGACCAATTCGTCTCACCTGGAGATCACCCCGAACGCATCCGTCAGTTCTGCCAGGCAAGCGGACAAGAGGTGCCGGGCAGTGTGGGCAGTACGACGCGCGTGATCCTCCAGAGCTTAGCTGAGCGTTATCGCCAAGTCCTCGAGCTGCTTGAGCGTTTGACAAAGAAAAGTATCCACACCATTCATATCGTTGGAGGAGGCTCGCAAAATGCACTGCTGAATCAAATGGTGGCGGATCGAACCAGGCGTCGTGTCGTGGCCGGTCCGGCAGAGGCGACAGCGCTCGGCAATGCGCTGACTCAGGCCATGGGCACCGGTCAAATCCATTCGCTCGAAGAGATGCGGGCCGTGGTGCGCGGCTCCTTCGAGTTACACGAGTTCACACCTACGAGATAGGTTTGCTACGTTCTTGTGCGGCCGATTACTCGTTCCGCAAAACCTGCATAGGATCGAGACGGGCAGCCCGGGTTGCGGGCAAAGCAGCAGCAATCGCAGTCACACTGAGCGTTCCGATTGCTACACCGAAGTACGTAGCCGGGTCCAAACGCGAAACGTCATAAAGCATTCCGGCGAGGAGACGAGAGAGAGCCGCGGCCATGGCCAATCCGGCAATGCAGCCAGCAAGGGAAACACTTGCCGCCTGTTTCACAAATTTCGTCCGGATCTGGCCAGGGAGTGCTCCGAGCGCAATCCGTAACCCGATTTCGCGAAGCCGCAGTCCGATGAGATAAGCAGTTGTTCCATACAGCCCGATAACGGCCAGCAATACGGCGGTAAGCGCAAACGACATCAACAACAATGTCCGGAAACGGTTCTCCGCATTGTAGTCAGATAGATGCTCCGGAAGCGGCATCACTTCAAACACGGAACGACTCGGTTCGAGCTCATGGATCTTCCGAACAATGGAGTGGGCGACGTTACTCGGATCACCATGAGTACGAAGCAGGAAGTAGGGCGACGGATTCGCGTTGCTCGAGCACCAGTATAGGGTCGGAACGGGTTCGTGGTTTAAGCCATTTTCACGCGCATCTGCAACCACCCCGACAATCTCGGGCTTCGCATCGAACGACGTGACTTGAACGTGGTGGCCAATGGCAGTTTGCGTTGGGAAATAGCTTTGGACGAAGCTGCGATTGACGACGGCGGTTGCCCAGAGCGTGTCCGCTTTGCAACTGTTCCCGGCAAGCAAGGGGATGCGCAGCGTCTCAAAATACCCGCCGTAAATGATCTTCTCGTCGGCGACAATCTTGTGGTCAGCCGGGATCGTCGCGTCAGTGACTTTCAATTCGATCGGGAATCCCCTCGCGGCACCGGGAACAGTTGCGCTGATCGCCGCCGAGGCCACACCCGGAACGGACGCCACACCGGCGAGCGCCAGCTTCATGTGTTCGTGCATCTTCTTCTGATCGTTTGTTTCGGCGTAATTGCCGCTGAGCCGAAAGGTCAGAACGTGAGTTGGATCGAAGCCGGGTGAAACGCGGCCGAGTTGCTGAAAACTGCGCGCCATAAGCCCGGCTCCTACGAGGAGAGTGACCGCCAATGCGACTTGCACGCCGACCAGACTCCAGTGAAGAGACGACCGGACTGAAACCTGTGTTCGGCCGCGCGAAGCAAGCGTCGAAGAGATCGAACGGCGTGAGGCAGCGAGGGCGGGAACAAGACCGCAAAGCAGAGTGGTGAGTAGCGCGCACGCAAGAGTATAGAGAGCAAGACGCCAGTCGAGCGTCACCTCTTCAGTGCGCGGGAGAGTCTTAGCCAAATGATGGAAGACTTGAATGCCCGCTTCGGCAAATACGAGCCCCAGGGCCGAACCTGCAAAGGCAAGCAGACATGTTTCCGTAAGAAGCTGCGCGATGACCGAACCGCGCGAAGCGCCGAACGAACAACGGATGGAGATTTCATGCGCCCGTTCGGTTGTGCGGGACAGCAACAGCGCGGCGATATTCGTGCAGGCGATCAGGAGCAAGAGGGTCACTGACCCAAATACAATCCACAGTGAGCGCCGCACACCAGCCACAATCGTCTCCTTTAGCGGCTGGACCTCAACCGCGAGATCGCGATCGGTTTGGGGGAACTGTCGACCCAACATTCGTTGCACATTGTTGAGATCGGACAGACATTGGGCAGCCGTAATGCCGGGCTTGAGGCGTCCAATCCCGGTGAACCAGGTGAATGAACGATTTTGAGCAATGGCGGCGTTCATAGGAACCGGCCACCACAGATCGACACGCTTATCGGGAAACTGCACAGTAGGCGGCAGGACACCTACGATGGTGGCGGATGTAGACTCCAGGCGAAGGGTTTGGCCTAACACGTTTGGATCGCCAGCGAAACGTCTGCGCCAAAGCCGATCGCTGATCAGTACGACTTTTGGTCCTCCCACGTGCTCTTCCGCGGGCGTCAGATCACGACCCAACTCCGGCGAAATGCCCAGGACCTGAAGAAAGCGAGGCGTGATATCTGCCTCTAGCAGGCGCTCGGGCAAGGAACCGGAAGTCTCGGACAGGTCCTGCGTGTAAGCGCCCGCGAGCGCCTGGAGCGTTGAGTTATAGCGGTTCCATTCCTCAAGCCGAACTGGCGCGATTGGGCGTGATGAGTTCTTTTCGGTGCGATTGTACTGATGAAGAACGACGAGTTCGGAACCATTCGGATACGGGAGCGGACGTAACAGGATGGCGTCAATGGCAGAGAAAACAGCGCTGTTTGCGCCGATTCCCAGTGCAAGCGTCAAGATGATAGCTGCCGAAAACCCGGGCGATTTCCGCATAAAGCGCACCGCAGACCTCAGATTTGCGATTGCGCTTTCGAAGAAAGGAAGACGGTGCACGGCCCTGCACTCCTCTTTTACCTGCTCTGCACCGCCAAATTCGATGAACGCTTGCCGACGAGCTTCTTCCGCCGAAAGGCCGGCTGCGATTTTCTCATTGATGAGGGAATCAAGATGAAACCCCAGCTCGCCGTTCAACTGCTGTTCGATGACTGATTTGCGCAGGAAGAAATCGACGAGTTTCACGGGTTTTTACTTCGCCGTTTGCAGGATGAGTGTGATGGCTTCTGCCAGACGCGTCCAGTTCGATTCTTCGACGGCTAGTTGCCGGCGGCCTTGCGCGGATACCTTATAGAACTTCGCCTGCCGTCCGTTCTCCGATTCGCCCCAATCCGCGCTGAGCCAACCGCGCCTCTCTAACCGGTGCAGGGCGGGATAGAGCGAGCCCTGCTGCACTTGCAGAACATCCCGGGAGATTTGACGGATGCGCAGCGAGATGCCGTAGCCGTGTACTGGCCCGAGAGCGACAATCTTCAAGATGAGCATGTCCAACGTACCCTGAAGCAGCTCGGATTTGTCGCTCGGCATTTTCTCTCTCCTAGACGCCCTACATATTATCAACACGATATGTAGAATGCAAAGGGGAGCCAAACAGCCGAGCCCAATTCCGGATCTGTGCAGCGCTCTTATTTGCCGGTGTGCACGCGTGAACGAATGAAGAACTGCTCTTTATCCGTTCCCCGGTCGACCGCGATATCGAAGAAACCGACCATCATCTCGGCCCACGTTTGTTCGCCCCAGGTGACTGCGGAATCGGGATCGGGATTGTGAGGATTGGCTCGGGAGTTGTCGAAGGTAGCGAGGGCCTGCAGGACATCGCCGGCGTGTAACTGAATGGGCTCGGCAAGCCGATAACTGAGTTGCCAATAAAAGCTGTAGTGAGGCACGCGGAGCAGCGTTTGAGGCGTCTGCCCTCTTCGAAGCAGCTTGTATTCGAAAGACTTCCCCCGCAGATGCATGTGCGGAAAGAAGCTCAGAAGAAGCGCGTCGTTCGGGATGCTCCCGTGAACTTCCACATGGTGGTCCGGATCTCCCGGCGGGATTAAGAAACGATCGTTCGTTAATTGAAGCGTGAGAACGCGTTTAAGCGGGGGCGTTTTGCTGAACGCGAGGCCCACGCTGGTTTGATCGGATGTTGCGGTCCCATGTGTCGTGTAATGCATCTGCAGAACGATATCGGATCCGGCAGGAACAAGCTTTGCGAAATCGTGAGGCCACTGATCGGGAAGGCTGCCGGGAGCATAGACCAGCAGAATGTCGCTTGCGGTCCACATGGCGTCGCGGCGTAGCGCAGGATCGGCAAGGTCGTCCGCGCTAAACGGAACACCCACAGGAGCGCCTCGTAACCAGGACGAATTGGGCTCCCGGATGTAAGCGACGGCGTGGTGCACAACCATCGGGTTACCGGGCCGGATCTCCGACATGCGCACCCAATGGTCAGTCTTAAATTCCGTCGGGATGATGATGTATTGGTACGGCACATCACCCGTGGCAGGAATGCGTTTCGCAGACGTCATGCGCAACACAGCGTCTGGTCCATCGATGTTCCACCCCGTAGCCCTTCTCACGGGCGGCGGCGTATCTGCGACTTTTCCCTCCGGAGCGCCTTCGTCCGCCCAGCGCGCAAGCGTTTTGATCTGCTCGGCACTTAATGACGGGTCGTTCGAGAAGTGGCCGCAACACGGGTCGGCAAACCAGGGCGGCATGGTTTTCATCGAGGTTGCCCTTTTGATAGCAGAGGCAAAGCTCCGGGTTTGCCGATAGGTCTCGAGCGGCATGGGCGCCATTTCTCCTGCGCGATGGCATCCCTGGCAGTGCGCTTGAAGAATCGGCAGAACGTCCCTGTAGAAAGTTAGGTTCGGTTGAGCCCGGGCCGGAACGGCGAAGCAGACCGCCGCTACAGCAACGATGAGGAACGCCTTGAAGCTACTCTCCCGTGCCCAGGTCCTGCTCAGCGCGGGGAGGCCGCCCCAGGCTTCCGGGATAATTGTAGAAGCCGTTCGGCATGCTGGGCCACCGCGGTTCACGTTTCTCCTTGAAAGCCGTATAGCCTTCCTTGAAGTCATCCGTCTCCATCAGTTGACTACGAAGTTCTCTCGAAATCTGCCCGGCAGAAGCCGAGTCAGCACCGCGCGCCCGCTGCACGTATTCCAAACCGGCTCGAAGCGCCATAGGACTCGTTCTGGCGAGATCCACAGCGAGCCCTTTCGCTCTATCGCATACCTCGCCGGCCGGCGCGATCGTCTGGACCAACCCCCAATGCAAAGCTTCCTGAGCGTGGAACAAGCGGCCCGTCAGGCTCAATTCGAGAGTACGCCGCGCACCGATGGCATTCTCTACCGCGCGGTAGATGAGGAATGGCCAGAGGCCGATCCGAATCTCCGGAAGCCCAAACACAGCTCCAGACGAGGCCGTCACGACGTGACCCTGCGCTACCAGCCCTAAGCCGCCTCCCAACGCCGCACCATTCACACTAACCACAATCGGCTTGCGCGAAGTAATGCCCAGAGTGAAGAGGCTTTCGTGGACCTGATCGAGCTTCCCGACTTCCAGATCGCTTGCCTCGTCCAGGTCCATTCCTGCACAGAAGACATGGCCGTTCGCCATCAACAGCACCGTCGCCACATCATCATCCGCCTGAGCGGACTCCACGGCATCAACAATCGCCTGACACATACCGCTTGTAAGCGCGTTGCGTTTTTCCGGCCGATTCAGCGTTAAGCGAAGAATCCGGTGCTTTCTTTCCACTATGAGCTGCATTACAGCGTTTATGCTACTCCATGCTCCGCGAGTTCGTACCGCCTGTGACGTGTGTCGATGGCCCAAAAGCTTGATGTGATGAAAAAAGCTGCACTGGCAAATGGTCGCCACCGGCATTAGCCGAAGTGACTTCAAGCAGAAGGCTGAGGATGGCGCGTGTCTCTTTGGGATCGATCAGGGCGTCGCAGTGGCCCCGCGCGGCCGCATGCTTTGCATCGAGCCAACGATCGTAGTCTTCTCTCGTCCCCTGGATCTTTGCCTCGAGTTCGGGTGGGACTGGTTTGCCGGCCGACTTGAGCTTTTCGAGCTCGGGACCGAACATCGCCTGAACCGCCGAATCGCCTTCCATCACTCCGATGCGGGCGCTTGGCCAGCTTAATGTGAAGTTCGGGTCAAAGCCCTGGCCGGCCATCGCGTAGTACCCGGCGCCGCTCGCGTGATTCACAATCAGGGTGATTTTCGGCACGGTTGCGATCGCCATCGTCTCGACCATTTCGGCGCCGGCTCGAATAATTCCCTCGCTTTCGGGACCCACACCAACCATGAACCCGGAGACGTCCTGAATGTAGAGAAGCGGCATGCGATGGCGCTCCGCGTTTTCTACAAAGTAGGCGACCTTGCGAGCAGATTCGGCGTAAACAATGCCCCCGATACGAGGACCGGCTGCAGCTTTCAGAAAGCCGCGCCGGTTGGCGATGACGCCGACTGTGGTTCCGTTCAGCTTGCTTACCGCGCACAACATTTCGGGCGCGTAGTCGGGCTGGAATTCCAGAAGCTCCCCCGCATCCAGGATGCGATCCAACAGGTCTTCAATCCGATAGGGCAAGCGGTGGTCTGCGGGGATGATGCCATAGATGCTCTCGGCATCGGAGCTTGGAGGCGCACCCGGCGCGGCTTGGGCGGGAGGGGCGGGCATGTGCCTGAACTGCCGCCGGATCAGTGCGAGACAATCGTCATCATTCGAAGCCCGGTAATGAGCCACCCCGCTCACACTGGTGTGCATCTTTGCACCTCCCAGCGTTTCAGCGTCCGTCACTTGTCCAACGGCGCCCTTTACGAGATTCGGCCCGCCCAGTCCCATGAAGCTGGTGCCTTCCACCATGATCACGACGTCGCTGAGCGCGGGAAGATAAGCTCCGCCGGCGATACATGGACCCATGACGGCAGCAATCTGGGGGATGCGAAAACGGCGCCGCATCAGCGAGTTGTAGTAGAAGATGCGGGCTGCCCCATACTGCCCGGGGAAAATCGAGTCCTGCAGCGGAAGATTCACGCCGGCTGAATCGACAAGGTAAACAATCGGCAGCCGGTTCCGCATGGCGATTTCCTGCGCTCGCAGGATTTTCGTGATTGTCTCCGGCCACCACGCGCCAGCCTTAACGGTGGCATCGTTCGCAACAATGATCGCCGGACGTCCTTCGATTTTGCCGACCGTGGTGATCACGCCGGCTGCAGGCGCCTGGCCGTCGTATTTGTCGTAACCGAACAGTAAACCGATCTCGAGCGAACGTTCCCCGGGATCGAGCAGGCGCTCGATACGCTCACGGGCTGTGAGCTTCCCTTCACTATGCTGTTTGTCGATCTTTTTCGGTCCGCCGCCAAGGCGCAGGTTCGCTTCCAAGGCGGCGAGATCTTCACAAAGGCGCTTTAGATCGCGCGGAGATCTCTGCATGGTTTCCGGCAGTTGTTAGTCTAACAACCATGATGGGGATTGATCATCGCGCCCTGCGGGTCGCGTGGACAGTGTTTCTGTTCGGTCTGACGCTTGACAGTCATCTGGTTTATCCGGTCAACGGTCGTTGTATTTGCGGCGGCGGTGTTTTTCGCCTACATGCTCAGTCCGTTGGTGGGCCTGGTGGAACGGTTTATTAAGCGGCGGCGAGGCTTAGCGCTCGCGATCGTTTATTGCCTGCTTGATAGGGCTGCTGGTTCTGATTGGATTCCAGCTTGTGCCCGCGGTGGCGTCACAGGCCATTAGCTTGTCCAGCCGTTTGCCAGGGTTGATCAGCGGCGGCAATCTGGCGAAATTCCCTCTCCCGACGTGGGCGGAACCGATGCGGGAACAGGTGATCCCGGTTCTCAACAAAGTTGCGACCAATCTGCAAGCGAGTGTAGTGCCCTTTCTGCAAGAAGCGGGATCGCGAGTGTTGACCGGATTGAACGCAACCCTGCCGATTATCCTCATTCCGATCCTGGCGTTCTTCTTTCTGAAGGATGCTCGAGCTATACGCAGTTCCCTGGTGTGCCTGGTCGATAAAGCTCAGAACCGAGCCATGCTGGATCGCATTCTGGACGACATCCATGAGGTGCTGAGGAACTACATCCGGGCACTTGCTTTACTCTCCATCTCCTCCTTCTGCGCCTGGGCAATTTTTCTCAGCGTGCTCCGGTATCCGTACGAACTCCTTCTGGCGGGCGTGTCCGCACTTATGGAGTTTATCCCCGTGATCGGACCTGCGGCTGCTTTGGCGATTTTGCTTGCCGTCTGTCTGGTAACAGGATCGGGCGGCCTACTTTGGATCGTGATCTTCTGGGCGGGTTTCCGGGTGTTCCAGGACTACGTTTTGAATCCCTATCTCATGAGTTCGGGCATTGAGATACATCCATTGCTCGTTCTCTTCGGAGTGCTTGCGGGAGACGCGTTGGCGGGCGTTCCCGGTATGTTCTTCTCGGTCCCGGTGCTTGCGATTCTGCGCCTTGTGTTCGTCCGGATGCGGACAGCATCGGCGCGCCGGGAGTCTGGTCAAGACCCTCGGCGAGTCGTGCTTTCAGATCAAATGCCTTCGAACGTGCAGCCGGAAGTGACGCTAACTAAACAGACTTAGGCGCCAGCCCTGTTCCAGGCTTCGTAAGTCGCCATCCCGGCGATTGCCAGCGCATAGAGAATAGTGGCGGTTAGCGTCGCGTATTTGACTTTGTCTACGGTTTCGCAACGTTTGCACATGCTGGCCTGTGCATTGATGATGGCCGAATCGTGAGAATCGTTATGTAGGTGAATGTAGTGATCTTCGTGGTTTTCCAACCAGCGGCGATACAGATACAACCCTATTGTTGTCATTAGCAGTACAGCGCAGATCAGTATATGAACTGGATAATTCATGGTGGGCATCGCCCCCTTTCAAACTTGGTGGAAGCTATCCTTTAAGCTTCCGGTTTTAAGCTGTCATTTCCACCCTTGCGCAGTTGGCTTCCTGGCCAGCCGCAAAAATTTACCTATTGGCCGCATGATAACGCCGGGCGGCTCCGGTTTCAATCCCTTACTGACGCGTTCTTTCACAAAATACATACAATTGGCGAATCGTCCCGGAAAGGGCATCGCTATAATCGCTCTTTTGCCGAGGGTATGGACCTGAACTCGCGCGTGGATTGGTTTCCTCTCTATCTGAGCTTACGCGTCGCCGCTCTGTCGACAGTGCTGGTAGTGATCATCGGCACCTCTTTGGCCTATTTGCTTTCACATCGCAAGTTCGCAGGCAAGAATCTGCTTGATTCACTATTTACTCTTCCTTTAGTACTTCCGCCGACCGTGCTTGGTTACTACCTGCTGGTAACAGTCGGACGATCTTCGCCCCTTGGCCGCATTTATGAGGAATGTGTTCGGGCATCCACTCGTGTTTACCTGGCAGGCGGCAGTAGTAGCTGCGTTCTTGCACTCTGCCCCCATTTACCTGAAGGCGGCTCGGGCGGTGCTCGAAGAGGTCGACTATCGATATGAGTGGGCGGCGCAAGGCTTTGGGGCTTCGGAATGGCGAACCTTCTGGAAAGTCACGCTCCCCCTGGCCCAGAGCGGCCTTTATCCGCTGGCGGCTCTGGCTTTTGCACGTTCTCTGGGGGACTTTGGTGTGACGATCATGGTTGCCGGTAATATTCCCGGTCAAACCCAAACACTATCGGTGGCTATTTACGACGCGGTTGAATCCGGGAACGGCCAACTTGCGCGGACTCTGGTTCTGGTCGTTTCGGTCGCGGCTCTTGCCCTGCTTTGGCCGGGGAGCTATCTCTTGCGCTCCTCCAGACGGCGCGAGGGAGCGTGAAGTTTATCGACGCTCGCGTTCTGAAGACCTTTTCGGTACCCGGGTCTCTCGAGAAGTTCCGTCTCGACCTCCATCTTGAAACTGAAAGCAGAGCGGTGGCGCTGCTTGGCCCAAGCGGAGCGGGCAAGACGCTCACCTTGACCTGTATCGCGGGGTTCGTGCAACCGGACGAGGGCAGGATTCTCATCAATGATGAGCTGTTTTTCGACCGCCGCGAGAAGATCAGCAGGCCTCCGCGCTACCGGCGGTGCGGGTATGTGTCCCAGGAACATGCCTTGTTCCCACACATGACGATCCGGCAGAATCTGCTGTTTGCCGCGGCATCCAGACCTCGGCAGAAGTGGACGGCACGGAGCGGGCTGGCGCGGCGGCGGGCGATCAATGACATCCTGGAGACCTTCGAACTGACAGGCTTGGCGGAGCGAAGACCAGGCCAGCTCTCGGGCGGTCAAAAGCAACGTGCCGCACTGGCGCGGGTGCTGATCAATGAGCCGCAGATTCTGCTCCTCGACGAACCAACGCGCGGTCTGGATGCCCGGCTTCGGGATAACTTCTACCGGCTCTTCGATACGCTGCGGGAGCGGCTCAACATTCCGCTTCTGCTTGTGACACACGATCTGAACGAATGCCTCCGTCTCGCGGAGTACGTGTTTTACATCGAGGATGGCAAGGTTGTGCAAAGCGGTACGCGCCAGGATATTCTCGCCAAGCCGGCAAATCTCAGCATGGCTCGTTCGCTCGGAATCTATAGCTGCATCCCCGGAGAGATTACAGCTTTGGATCCAACCCGAAATCTCAGCCGGATTTCAGCTTCCGGAATCGTCGTCCAAGCACCGTACTTGCCCGGCCACTTGATCGGAGACCGCGGGCACGTTTGCGTTCGGAACTCTGAGCTCACGCTCGTAGAGGAACCCACAACGTCAGTGAACTGCTTTTCGTTGTCAGTTCTTCGCGCCACACCAGCGGCGGAAGGAGTCCGCTTGGAACTGGATGCTCAACTCTCTCTGACTCTAAGCCAGGATCAATGGCTGGCGCTTGGCAGGCCGGCGCAGGTAACTGTTCACATCCCTCCAGCATCGGCCCACTTCCTCGGGTGACAGATACTGATCTTAGTTACTCCAACTTACACGTCGTGAAACGCTACTACATAACAGATCGAAAAGCGGTGGGCGGGTTTCGTCCTTTGCTGGAGGTGATTCGAGACCAGATGCACCTGGGAGTCGACTTTATTCAAATCAGAGAGAAGGATCTCAGCGCAAGAGAGCTGTTTGAATTTACGTTGGCGGTGCTCGAAACAAGAGAATCCGGCGTCCGCAAACCTCTTGGGACGCGAGTTCTCGTGAATGAGCGCGCGGACATCGCCTTCGCCTGCGGCGCGGATGGGGTTCACCTACCGTCGTCCGCGCCGGCTGAAACGCTGCCAGGACTGCTGGTCATTCGCTCGTGTCACACCCTTGCTGACATAAAGAGCACGGACGCGGATTTTGTTACATTTGGACCCGTCTACGCGAGCCCCGGGAAAGGAACACCTCTCGGGTTAGAGCCTCTGAGGGTGGCGTGCTCTCTCGGCAAGCCGGTCCTGGCGCTCGGTGGCATCAATTGGGACAACGCTGCGGGCTGTATGGAAGCGGGTGCTGCCGGAATTGCAGGCATCCGGCTCTTCCAGGAACCTGTCCTTTGATTTTGCGGCGACTAAACTGAAATTTGGTTGCAAAGTATCGGTATCTTCCGCTGGCTTTTGCCCTCTGCTTAGGGGTACGTGCCCAGGTGGTTCCAAGCCAGCCGGGCGCTCCAGTGATGCCGCCGGTTCCGGGCCTTCTCGAAAACACACTGACCGCGAAGAAGGCGACGCCAGATGAAAAATTCCGCTACAGAGTGGTAGAGCAGTTCGGGGTCCGCGGTTTCTTGGGCAGTGCCGTTAGCGCCGGCATAGCGCAAGGGTTCGATGTGCCGGACGCGTGGGGGTCCCACTGGAGTGGTTATGGAAAACGCTACGTCTCGGGCTTCGCAGGGGGAACATCCCGTCAGGTGTTTGCGTTAGGTCTCGATGATCTTCTGCATCAGGATCCGCGTTATTTCCCTTCGTCCCAAATCGATTTCGCTCCGAGGCTTCGGAACGTCCTCACGCAGGTAGTCATAGCAAAAGAGGACGACGGGCATGCCACGGTTGCTTCGAGCAGGATCATCAGCGCCTTTGCTGCCGGATTCCTTGCAAACGCCTGGCAGCCGAAAGGAAACGGAGGCATAGCGGACGGGTTTGAACGCGGTGGACTCTCGCTCGTGGGGGATGCCGCATTTTTCTTCGTCCAGGAGTTCGTCCCTTTTACCAGGAACTCAGCATTCCGGCATCACCACTGATCTGGAACGAACCTGGCCGTATATCGGTTCACGCCGGATCCATTTTTCGAAGCTGCCGAAGAGCACCACATCTTCGGGGGCGAGTAGGATTCAATCGCCCGACGGGCAAAATCCGGAGCTAACCGGAACGTAAACCCTTCGCCATTAAGGCGGATCTATTCAATGGTCCGTTCTGAGGAGTGCACCTTGGCGCAATGAACACGCATCAACTGGCAAGGAGTCACAAATGTACTTGATCACCGGAGCCACCGGTAATACCGGCTCGCTAGTTGCTAAAGGCCTCTTAAAACAAGGCAAGAAAGTGCGAGTCGTCGCGCGCGGTCAGGAAAAGCTGAAAGAACTGGCGTCTCTCGGTGCTGAGACAGTTATCGGCGATATTACTTCCCAAGACATTGCCGACAGGGCTTTTGCCGACGTTGAAGCCGCTTATCTTATGATCCCGCCCGCAATGACCGATCCCGATTTCCGCGGCTATCAGAGAAAGCTCACGGAGGTGTACGGGTCCGCGCTGGAAGCGAACACTTCGGTAAAGCATGTCGTCGCGCTCAGCAGCTTCGGTGCCGACAAAGATGCTAAAACCGGTCCCATACTGGGTCTTCACTTCCTCGAAGAGCGCCTCAAACAGATCAAGTCGCTGAACTCCCTTTCTCTCCGCGCCGGCTATTTCATGGAGAACACTCTTGGACAAGCCGGCGTGATCCATCAAATGGGTACGCTCGTCGGCCCACTTAAGCCCGATCTCAAACTCCCCCTCGTCGCAACCATCGATATCGGCAACGCCGCCCTCGACGCTCTTCTGCGACTCGATTTCACGGGCCATCAAACCCGCGATCTTCAGGGTCAACGCGATCTGACGTACCTTGAAATGACAGCCATCATAGGCGCCGCTATTGGCAAGCCTGATCTTCATTACCAGGTCATCTCCAGCGAGCAATTTGCAGGGTTTATCGAGCAAATGGGATGGGCCCAAAATGTCGCGGCGTTAATGGCCGAAATGGTAGACGCTCAGAACACCGGCCAGGTCCGCTCTCTGGAGCCGCGCTCAGCAAGCAATACGACGCCCACAACCTTCGAGCAGTTCGTCACCGAAATCTTCGTTCCCGCTTATAGAGCGGCGGGTACAGGCGCCTGACAGCATTAGCTCAGGTCACTAAAAATCCGTATGGCTTGTAATACGCCCCGTATTAGTAAGCCTTGACAGTTACGACGGATGTATTCGCCGGCAACATTGGTGGTGCTTCCTGGATTTGATCACGAGTGATCAAATTCCCGCTTTACTAACAGACAGAGCCAGACGCGCATGTGCGCGTTGAGTCGAATGGTCCAAATCGAATCCAGGGCATAGGGGAGGAGTGGCTTCTGTTTGTCCCCTATGCTAACAGGCACAGCACAGCGCCGGATCAACCGCAAACACCATTAAAGAAGCAGCTCTGCTCGCCGCAGTTCTAGAGAGTCAGTGTTTGGCAGCAGGCCACAGATTTATCGATTCCGCCTCAACGCGGCTAGGCCTTCCCCGCCACACCTACAGCCGCTGCCGCATGCAGTTCCTGCAGATTCCAGATCCGGACAGGGTCGCGCCGCCGGGACGCAATCGCTTCGACGGCAGCTCTCGCGGCACTCATGGTCGTGATACAAACGGTGCGGTAAAGCACGGCATTTCTCCGGATGGTCTGTTCGTCTGGAAACGAGTGACTTCCCGTGGTCGTGTAGATGACCAGGTTCAACTTACCGGCCTTCAGCCAGTCAACAGCGTTCGGCCGCCCTTCATTCACCTTGAACACCGTTTTGCACGGGATGCCTGCCGCTCTCAGAACCGATGCGGTTCCACGCGTAGCGAAAATCTCGAAGCCGAACTCATGAAAACGCTTTGCGATGGGAACGGCGCCGGGTTTGTCCCGGTCATTGACGCTCATGAAGAGCGCCCCGGAATCGGGAATTGGCGTGCCCGCGGCTAACTGCGCCTTTGCGAATGCTTCACCAAAATTCTCGCCTACACCCATGACTTCACCAGTGGACCGCATCTCCGGTCCAAGCGCCGGATCGACGCCGGGGAACTTTGCAAACGGGAACACCGGGCTCTTCACGAAGTAGCTGGGCACCGGCAAGACCCCGTTCACGATTCCACCTGTGAGATGCGAGAGCTCAGGCAGCTTTTTCCCAAGCATCAACCCGACGGCGACCTTCGGAAGCGGTACACCGGTGGCTTTACTAACAAAGGGAACTGTTCGGGAAGCTCTCGGATTCACTTCGAGAACGTACACTTCACCTTTCTTGAGCGCGTATTGAACGTTCATGAGTCCGATCACGTTGAGCGCCCGGGCGAGTTTAGCCGTGTAGTCCTCGATCGTCCTGAGGGTTTCCGGTTGGATCGAGATCGCAGGAAGGACGCATGAACTGTCGCCCGAATGAACGCCCGCTTCTTCGATGTGTTCCATGATGCCGGCAATCAGCACATTTTCCCCATCGCACAAAGCGTCAACGTCGACTTCAGTCGCGTCTTCCAGAAAACGATCGATCAACACGGGACGTTTCACAGAGAAGTTGACCGCTTCCTGCATGTACCGGCGGACGGTCTCTTCGGAATACGCGATCACCATGGCCCGGCCGCCCAGCACATACGAGGGCCGCACAAGCACAGGAAAGCCAAGGCTGCGCGCCACTTCACAAGCTTCCTCAACATTAGTCGCGGTTCCGTGGGGTGGCGACGGAATCTGCAGTTCAGACAGGAGTTTGCCGAATAACTTCCGATCTTCCGCAAGATCGATATTGCTGGGATCCGTTCCAATGATCGGAAGCCCAAGCCGCTTGAGGGGCATGGCAAGGTTCAGCGGCGTCTGCCCACCAAACTGCACAATGAGCCCGTCCGGCTTTTCCGTGTCATAGATATTCAGAACCTCTTCTTGCGTCAGCGGTTCAAAGTAGAGGCGATCGCTTGTGTCGTAATCGGTCGAAACGGTTTCCGGATTGCAGTTGACCATGATGGATTCATAGCCAAAGTCCTGTAGAGCGAACGACGCATGGCAGCAGCAATAGTCGAATTCGATGCCCTGCCCGATGCGATTCGGACCGCTGCCGAGGATCATCACCTTCTTGCGGTCGGTGGGAGCTGACTCGTCCTCTGACTCGTAGCTCGAGTACATGTAGGGAGTGAAGCTCTCAAACTCAGCCGCGCAGGTATCCACGCGATTAAACACGGCCTGCACGCCAAGTTTCTTGCGTGCTTCCCTCACTGCAAGCGACTCCACGCCCAGCCGCAAGCTGATCTGCGTATCGCCTAATCCGTTACGCTTCAGCTTCCTGAATTCGCGACCGTCGATGCTGTCGAGAGTGCGCCCTTCCAGTGATTTCTCAAGAGCTACGGTTTCCGCGACCTGCTCAAGGAACCAGCGGTCGATACTCGTCATCTCGTGGACCTGTTCAACCGAGTAACCTCCGTCGAACGCGAAGCGGATATAGTCGAGACGTTCAGGATTGGGAGTAATCAGGCGCTTCGCAATCAGCTCGGTCTTCATCGAAACCGAGCCCGCCGCCTTACCGGTCTCCAGGCTCCGCAGTCCTTTACCGAGTGCCTGCTTGAAAGTTCGGCCAATCGCCATCACTTCGCCGACGGACTTCATCTGCGTACCGAGAACCGGTTCGGCGCCGGGGAACTTTTCAAACTGCCAGCGCGGGATCTTTACGACAACGTAGTCGATCGTCGGCTCAAAGCACGCGGGCGTAGCGCGAGTGATGTCGTTTTTGATTTCGTCGAGGCGGTACCCGACAGCCAGTTTCGCCGCAATCTTTGCGATCGGGAATCCCGTCGCCTTGGAGGCAAGCGCAGAGCTTCTCGAAACTCTCGGGTTCATCTCAACGATGACCATGCGCCCGTTCTCCGGGTTGATCGCAAACTGCACGTTTGATCCGCCGGTGTCGACGCCGATCTCGTTGAGGCAGCGAAGCGCGGCGTCGCGCATCATCTGGTATTCACGATCGGTCAGAGTCTGGGCAGGTGCCACCGTAATAGAGTCGCCGGTGTGCACGCCCATCGGGTCGAAGTTCTCGATGGAACAGACAATGATTCCGTTCCCGACGAGATCGCGCATGACTTCGAGCTCATACTCTTTCCAGCCCAGTACGCTCTCTTCGATCAGAACTTCATGCACCGGAGACAGGTCGACTCCGCGCTCGAGGATCTCGATCAGGTCTTCGCGGTTATAGGCGATGCCTCCGCCGCTTCCGCCCATGGTGAAGCTCGGACGCAAGATGATTGGGTATCCGATCCGCTCAGCGAAACCAAGGCCAGCTTCGACATTGTTCACGAGCAGAGACTGCGTCATGTCGAGACCGATCTTCCGCATGGCGTCTTTGAACAGCAGCCGGTCTTCCGCCTTCTTAATGGCGTCGATCTTCGCCCCGATGAGCTCGACTCCGTACTCTTCGAGAACGCCGGCTTCCGCCAACTCGACAGCCAGATTCAGTGCCGTTTGGCCGCCAACAGTCGACAGTAAGGCTTGCGGACGCTCGCGCCGGATCACTTCGGTCGCATAGGCAAGACTGAGCGGCTCGACATAGGTACGATCTGCCAATTCGGGGTCGGTCATGATGGTTGCCGGATTGGAATTAATCAGGACAACCTCGTAGCCTTCCTGGCGCAACGCCTTGCATGCCTGCGTGCCCGAGTAATCAAACTCGCACGCCTGGCCGATGACGATAGGCCCGGAGCCGATGATCATGATCCGGTGGAGGTCGGTTCGCTTAGGCATTGCCGAATTCTCCTTGGATACTGCGATTGGAATTGGTGAATGGCGGCACTTGCGTCCGTAACGGCAGGGGAAGGAAAAGAGCCTGCTTTCCGCCGCGTGCAGGTCTCCCAAGGCCTGCACCCGCGAAGATTGTTAAACCTTCGGAGGCCAGAACTACTCCGTTCAACAAGAAACTCCTGGATTGTCTGGCGATGCCAGAACTGAATCGATCGGCCGACCGATCACTTTAGTGTACCGGAGTGAGGCAAGCAGTTTTGCCCAGCCGTAAAGGGAACGGACTACTGATTTACTTCCGCTCGTCCATTGCTTTCGCAAAATTCTGAAAGAGGTAATGGGAATCGTGCGGTCCCGGTGCCGCCTCCGGATGATATTGGACGCAGAAGACAGGCTCGCGCCGGTGGCGGAAACCCTCCACAGTCCCATCGTTGAGGTTGGTGTGAGTTATTTCAATGTCGGCATCGGCGAGAGAATCGGGATCGACGCAAAAGCCATGATTCTGCGATGTGATCTCCACTTTCCCCGTGTCACGGTTCAACACGGGATGATTGGCCCCATGATGCCCGAATTTCAGTTTGTACGTCTTCCCGCCCAGGGCAAGACCCAGAACCTGGTGGCCCAGACAAATGCCGAAGACAGGCACCTTGCCGATCATCTTCCGTACTTCCGTAGCTTGCCGCTCGAGTGGCTCGGGATCGCCGGGTCCGTTGGACAAAAACACGCCGTCCGGTTTGAGGGCCAGGACGTCCTCGCTGCTCGTATCTGCAGGGACGACAGTGACTTTCGATCCAAGTTGAACCAAGTGCCGCAGAATGTTTCGCTTGATGCCGAAATCGTAAGCGATCACGTGATTTCGGACCTCTTGCGGCGCCGGAGCCCTGTCCGATGAGGTTACGGGCGGAATGCCCTCACTCCACTCGTAACTTGTCCGCGTAGTGACTCTGGAAATGAGGTTTTGTCCTGCCATGGTGGGCGATTGGCGCGCGATGGCGACGAGTTTGTCGCGATCAGGTTCGCCGACGCCGATAACACCGCGCATTGCTCCACGGTCACGGAGCAGGCGCACTAACTTCCGCGTGTCCACTTCAGCAATGACAGGAATGCCGTGCTTTGCGAGGAAGTGTTCGGCCCGGTCGTCCGACCTCCAGTTACTCGCGATCGGGGAAATCTCACGGACAACAAGGCCTTCGATATAGGGCGCGCCGGCCTCTGAATCAAAAAGATTGCTGCCGTAATTGCCAATCTGCGGGTAGGTAAGGACAACGATCTGGCCACAATACGAGGGATCGGTAAAGATCTCCTGATATCCCGTGATGGCCGTATTGAATACCACTTCGCCAATTCTTTGAACCGGCGCTCCGTAGCTTACGCCCTCGAAAATCGTCCCGTCTTCTAACGCGAGTATTGCGGTTTCCAACAACTCTCCTTGCCAGGTCTGGCCAAAGACGCAAAGACGCTACTTTCGTCTCAAGCCTGATTTATTCGATTCTAGAAGACCGAGGGACCACGACCGCCGTCCGTTCCCTGCTCCCTGCGTTTAGATGCTTGATTGCCCGCCGAAACGATCCTGCGCTCCGGCGGCTGATCCAAGGCTGGGCCGAACTCCTCACGAGGCGATGGGTTCAAATGGTTGAAGAGGATGTTAGAACAAACCACACACTGGTTGGAAATCACGGGCACTGCCCTGGACGGGTTGTTGCTCCTTCGCGTCCTGCAGCTCAGGCTTCACAAGATCTACTTTTTTGTGACTCTGGCTTGCGGCTTGGCCCTGTTTTATGACGTTGTTGGCCTTTGGCTGGGCACGAATTCAGAGGAGAACATGCGGGTTTTCATTTACTCGCGGTTTCTTTACATATTCATTTACCCGCTGATTGCCTGGAACGTGTTCGAGCAGATGGCCGATCAGATCGGCAAGCTCAGGAAAATGGCCATGGGGCGGTTAATTTCCGGGCTGGTTCTTACCTCCATACTCGGACTGTTGATCGTCGGCTCGGAAGATAGCGGTGATTCTTCGACCAACGCGACTGCGGTCGGCACGGTCGCGGTAATTCTCTGGGCGGGAGCTTCGACCGCCAGCCTGGCTTTCCTGTTTACCGCTGCAGCGGATCTTGCGAGTTCAGAAATTGGAACTGCCTAACAATACGTTCGTCTGGATGCGGTATTTTGAGCTGTCGTTTTTGGCCGAGGTCGTTAACTGCTTTTCTTCTCTGGTGTTTTCATTCGTGAAGAACACAGAGGCAGTTGGCATCATCAATATCGTGTTCATCTGTTACGAGATCGCGATCACCGCGTGGTGTTTATTGCGGCTGCGGATGATTCAGTCTGACGTTCCGTCTGCTCCACAGCAGGCGTAACTGCCTTCCAGCATGGAGAGGACGGCAACACACTATGGATTTCCTAGATAACCTTGAGAATTCGCTAAAGAATCTGGAGCAGCAGCAGGAGCGCGATCCTTCTGCTGCCGCCCGGCAAACCGAAGCGCGGCGCCTGGCGAGCGAGATCGCGCCCTGGGCGGAAACGCTTAAGAAATCGGCCTACGTTCAGAACCTGTTCGAGAAGGCGGCCGTTGCTGGACACCGCCTCCGGTCGAAGATCTACATCGCCTGGCTTGAGAACAACCTGCGGCTGGAGGCAAAAGGCCGCTGGTGCGAGATTCGTCCGACACGAACCGGCATTCAATACGAGTTCGTGTCGACTGACGGCGTCACGGTCTCTCACCCGCTGGACCTTGCGAGTGATCCCGACACGCTGCTGGGGGAATGGCTCGGCCAAGGCGCGGTCCCTGGTCCCGCGGCCGGATAGCTCAACTAACTTACGCGCGTTTGCTGACCGCGAATTGCGTAGTAAATGGGAACGCCAATGAGCACGATCAGGAGTCCCGGCCAGGTACTCGCCGCGCGATAGGAGAAAAGCGCGATCAGAATGGCCGTCGCGCCAACGATATAGAGCAGAGGCACGACCGGGTATCCCCAAGCGCGATACGGTCTCTCCGCTTCCGGCTTCGTAATCCGAAGGCGGATGACGCCGGCAATGGTCAGGATGTAGAAGATCAGTGCGGCGGAAATCACGTAGTCGAGCAGATTCGAATAGAGATTTCCGTATTGGCCGGTGGCTGTGTTGAAGGTTCTCGGCAGAACAAGAGCCGACGCCCATAACCCCTGCACCAGGAGCGATCGGCCGGGCACGTTCGCTTTGTTCAGCGTGGCGGCGCTTCTGAGAAACAGTCCGTTCTGCGCCATGGCGTAGTAAACTCGCGGGCCGGCCAGCACCAGACTGTTCACGCAGCCGAAAGTTGAGATCATGATCGCGCCGGCCATCAAAGCGCTTCCCCAACCTGGGGCTATGGCGTCGAGCACCGCGGTCGCCACCCGATCCGAAGGCGCCTGCTGAATGGCCGTGATGGGCAGCGTAAACAGGTAGCTCAGATTCGCCAGCAGATAGAGCACGATCACGGCAACAACGCCGATGATCAGAGCGCGCGGCAAGCGTTCGCCTCGGGTCTTTCACCTCGCCCGCAGCGAAGGTGATGTCGTGCCAGGAGTCGGCCGAAAACATAGAACCCGATTGCGAGATACAGATGGCAATAAACAACCCGTAAGCCGAGACGGCAGTCAGAGTCGACGTGATGGGAGCCAGACTGACCTGTTCCCAGAAGTGCCCGAAATTTGCCGACATCGCGGCTGGATTCCTGCCCACAAAAATGCCGAGCAGGATCAGAGCGGCAAGGGCGCCGGTTTTGGCGACCGTAAACAGGTTTTGGACAATCTTTCCGTACCGCACGCCTAAACTGTTCGTCCAGGTCAGCAAAGCAATAACGGCAATCGCAACCACTTGCGCGGTGGAAAGCGAAAGGGCATAGCCGGATGAAATATGGATTGGAGGGATGATGTACGACGTCTCCCCGATAGCCGGGAACAGAAGACCCGCAAACCGAGCGAAAGCCACCGCAACAGCCGCAATTGTTCCGGTTTGGATAACGGTGAAAAGCGTCCAACCATAGAGGAAGCCCCAAAGCGGAGAAAAGGCCTCGCGGAGGTAGACGTACATGCCACCGGCTTCCGGCATCATCGAAGCCAGTTCGCCGTAGGAGATGGCCGCCGCGATCGTCAACACGCCGGTCACGGCCCACGCAACCAAGCAGCCAGCCGCCGCCACCGAGCAGCCGCGACATCTCCGCCGGAACAATGAAAATTCCCGACCCGATCATGGTGCCGATCACGATCATGACGGAATCGAACAGCCCCAGTTCGCGAATAAAGCCGGTGCTGTGTTCAGCAACGGTGGTCGGAAGAGGAACTGTTCATAAATTGATGAGATAGCGGTAATCATCGACTATAAACCGTCGGGTCTCGCGATTGGCAAAGCTCCGGCTCGAGCATCGACGGCAAAATAATTGGATCTGGCGCTGCGCATCCTCCCGTCATCGCGGCGGAACCAAAGGCAAGTTGGATACAATCGCGTGGACACTCGAATCGTGCAGACACCACAGCAGCTACTTTCCCTCAGCCCGGTCGACCTGCTCATCATCGGGATTTACTTCCTGATGGTTCTGGGTATCGGGCTTTACCTGAAGCGCTTCACCAAAACCGGCGAAGATTTCTTCCTGGCCGGACGCGACATGAGCGCCTGGATCGCGGGATTGAGCTTTGTCGCTGCGAATCTCGGCTCGCTGGAATTGATGGGTTGGGCAGCTTCGGCGTACCAGTATGGAATTCTGGCGACGCATTGGTATTGGATCGGCGCCATTCCCGCGATGTTGTTTCTCGGCATCGTGATGATGCCCTTTTACTACATCTCGAAAACGCACTCGGTTCCTGGTTACCTGAAATTGCGCTTCGGCGAGCCAGCCCGCGCGCTTTCGGCAGTCTCATTCGGCCTTATGACGGTTTTGATGAGCGGCATCAATATGTACTCCATGGCGCTCGTGATGCGCATCATTCTCGGCTGGGATATCAATTTCAGCATCTGGGTTTCGTCCATCACGGTTGCGGCGTACGTGTTTCTGGGCGGTCTGCTTTCGGCCATATTCAACGAGGTTCTGCAGTTTTTTCTGATCTGGCTGGGCGCGATCGTCATCTCCGATCCTCGGATCTAGTGGAGGCAGGAGGCTGGCAGCGGCATGGTCGCACCGCATCCACCAGAACTTCCCGGAGCAGGACTATCACGCACCTTTGGAGCGGACTCGGATCGTTCACAGCCAACCCGATGGGAATTCACTGGACCGGCATTCTGCTGGGCTTCGGTTTTGTGATCTCGTTCGGCTATTGGACAACTGACTTTCTGGTCGTCCAGCGCGTGCTCTCCGCCAAGGATCTGCGAAGCGCCAAGATGGCGCCGGTCATTGGCGCTGCCTTTAAGATGGCCGTGCCGTTCATCGTAATTCTGCCGGGGCTGCTGGCTTTGGCGGTACTGCCCGAGAAGCTCGTCGGTGAGTCGCAAGCAACCGCAGGCGCGCATACCTATAACGAAGTGCTTCCTATTATGCTGGCGCGCTACTGTGGGCCGGGACTTCTGGGCTTGGGAATAACAGCGCTGATCGCCGGATTCATGTCCGGCATGGCGGGCAACGTCAGTGCCTTCGCTACCGTATGGACCTACGATATCTATCGCGCGCTGATCAAGAAGGATGCGTACGGACGCCCATTACGTCGCCATGGGACGCTGGTGCACCGTGATCGGCGTTCTCGTCAGTATTGGAACTGCTTACTTTGTGATGCAGTTCCAGAGCATCATGGATTATGTCCAGGCGCTGTTCAGCTTCTTCATCGCTCCTCTGTTTGGCACGGTGATCCTGGGCATGCTCTGGAAGCGCGCGACGGGTCCGGCGGGGTTCTGGGGCCTGCTTGCCGGAACCGTTTCCTCTATCGCGATGTTCGTCTGGGTGCAACTGGACCACAGCGCGCTTCGCTATATCGCTTTCTCTACGAACGCGCGGGACATGGCTGAAAACATGTACCGTGCTCTCTGGTCTTGGCTGATCTGCGTGATCGTTACGGTCGTCGTCAGCATGGCGACGCAGGCCCAAACCGGATTCTGAGCTGGTTGGATTGGTTTACGGTGCAACGGAGATACCCTCGGAGCACGGCCTTTCTCTCGTCCAGCGCCCGATCTTCTGGGCTGTCGTTGTGTCGCTTGTCTTCGCAATTCTGAATATCATTTTCTGGTAGGAAATACACATGCACGGCACCGGCTTTCTTTCTATCTGGTTTTTCATCGGCGTTCTCCTGACGATCTACGGCGTCCTGATTACGGGTACCGGCGTTTACGAGTTGATTTCGCCTCCCGCTCACCCTCCCGTCCTGGCCGAACTTCACGCAAGCCTCTGGTGGGGCTTGATGCTCCTGATCATCGGTCTCTTTTACTTCATCCGATTCTTCCCGAAGAAGTCGTAGACGGCCGGCTCAGATGAGCACAGTTGTCGCAGGTGTCGATTTTGGAACCTTGAGCGTCAGGGTTTCGATATTTGATCGGGATAAAGGACGCTTGGGCGCTGCCACGGCTGAGTACGCCCTTCATCGAAGCCGCAGCGATCCCGACCAAGCCACGCAAAGCCACACGGATCACATGGCCGCTCTCGCAAGTGCCATGTCCAAGGCCCTCGCTTCTGCAGGCGTGAAGGGCTCGAGCGTTCGAGCCATCGCGCTCGACACAACCGGATCGAGCGTTATTCCGGTGGGTGAGAATCTTCAACCGCTCGACGAGTATTATCTGTGGTGCGATCACCGCGCCTGGAGAGAAGCTGCCGAGATCACCCGTAAGGCGCACGAGTTTGGACTCGAAGCCATTCAATGGTGCGGCGGCGTCTACTCATCGGAGTGGGGATTCTCAAAGCTTCTGCATTGGCTGCGGAACAATCGGGACCGCGCCGGCAAGCTGGTATCGGCTTTCGAACATTGTGACTACGTGGCGGCAACCCTGTGCGGTATCCAGACGCTTCCAGAAGCACCGCGCAGCATCTGTGCCATGGGGCATAAGTGGATGTGGAACGAATCACTCGGGGGGTTGCCTCCCGAAGAGTTTCTCACCTTATGTGGATCCGCTTCTGACAGGTGTTCGGGCGAAGTTGGCCGGCCGGTATCTGAAATCCGACTCGATCGCCGGCACAGTCAGCGACGAGTGGGCGGAAAAGCTGGGTTTATCGTCCGGCGTTGTCGTCCCGATTGGCGCCTTCGACGCGCATTGGGATGCGGTTGGCGCGGGGATTCGGCTGGGCGATGTCGTGAACGTCGTCGGCACTTCGACATGCATCATCGGCCTGAGCGATAACACGAGTCTGGTTCCGGGCGTTTGCGGCGTCGTCCCCGGTTCTGTCGATCCTCAACTTACCGGTATCGAAGCGGGGCTTTCGGCGGTGGGCGACTTTTTGAATCGATCGCGCGCCGGGCCGGCTCAACGGCGGGAGCTCTTGCGCAGGAAGTGACATCGTATCGCGCCGGCCAGACCGGCCTGCTGCGCTTTACCTGGGACAATGGCGATCGCACGGTCCTGGTGAATCCGGAGTTGGGCGGAATGACGCTTGGGTGGCACCTGACCTCCACGCCCGCTGACGAACTCTTTGCGGCAATCGAGGGCACTGCCTTTCACACCCGGATCATCCTCGAGCGCATGGAAGAGCACGGCACCGTGATCAACCGCATCATCAATGGCGGCGGCATTCCGCAACGGAACGACACCTTGAACCAGATCTATGCCAACGTTCTGAGAAAGCCCATCCTCGTGCCGGCCGGGGACGTCACCAGCCTGGGCTCGGCGATTTTTGCTTTCCAGGCGGTGAAGGCGTTCGACTCCATCGAAGCGGCGCAGGACGCACTTTGCCCGAAGTTCCGCGTGTTTGAACCGGACGAAAAGAGCGCCGGGATCTACGACCGTTTGTTCCCGCTGTATCGCAAGCTCTACTTCGGATTCGGCGCGCAGAATTCGGCTGCCGTTGAGATCGGCGATGTGCTCCCGTCTCTTCGTAAGATAGCGATGGAAGTACGACAGCATTCATGAAACTCCCCAGCCTGCGAGAAGAAGTATTCGAAGCGAATCGGGATCTGGTTCGAAAGGGTCTGGTTCTCTTTACGTTTGGGAACGCCAGCGGCTATGACCGTGGCATCCGGGCTGGTCGTGATCAAGCCCAGCGGTGTTCCGTACGAGACGATGACGCCAGGGGACATGGTCGTCACCGATCTGCAGGGCCAGATTGTGGAAGGAACTCTCCGGCCGTCATCCGATCTCGCGACGCACCTGTCGCTCTATCAGGCGTTCGCGGGAGTCGGCGGCGTTGTTCATACTCATTCCCGGTATGCAACAGCATGGGCGCAAGCCGGGAAACCGATCCCCTGCCTGGGTACCACGCACGCGGACTATTTTCAAGGTGCGATCCCGGTGACACCATCCATGGTTCCAGGCGAGATCGAAGACCAATACGAATGGAACACCGGGCAGGTGATCGTCAAACGATTTCAGGATCTCAATCCGCTCGCCACGCCAGGTGTTCTCGTCCAGGGGCATGCGCCTTTCTGTTGGGGCAAAACACCGGCCGATGCAGCCTACAATGCCGCCATTGTGGAGGAAGTGGCCCACATGGCGTACCTGACGCTGACGATCAATCGAGAGGTCGAGGGCATTTCAGAGGTGCTTCGCGACAAGCATTTTCTGCGCAAGCACGGTCCGGCCGCTTACTACGGCCAAAATTCTTAAATTGCGAACGGCGCTCCGTCGCAGCTAGAGATGAACTCGCCCGTCGCCGTCGCCTCGCGTGATATGCATGCGGTCGCCGCCCGCCGGTGACGATCGCACAGCATCCGTCAGGCGCTTCGACATCCCAAGAAGGTAATTCGACGGACCGCGCGAGAACCCGGCGCGTTCGAAGCCCTTCACCCAGTCCGTATGGCTGTGATTCACAAGGACCAGATCGCAGCCCGCCATCCCAAGTTGACTATCTACAAGAGACGCCGTTTCAGCTTCATGACCGTCGAGAGCGACGCAATCGAGAATAGAACCGACGCGCATATTGCCGAAATAGCGGTTGTTTTCCATGCGCGTGTCGAAGCAAGCCGCCCAGCCCACCGCTTCACTTCCCTGCTCCACGAGAAAGATGCGCGTCCGCGGATCGCCTGCCGGATACATCCATTCGAGACTTTTGCGGTCACGTTCGACAGCAAACGAGCATTTTTCGCGAGCGCGAGACCACAATTCATCCGCCCAATCGCCCCAGCTTGCCTGCGCGCGAATCGTCGCTTGCGGCTTGATCTGTGAGCGCTGTTTCACGCCGATAGCGACGGCCCCTAACCCGGTCCAGCGGGCAAGATCGGCCGCCAGCCGCTTAGGGAAACTGGAGCGCAGAGGACGTAGCTCCCGCAAGAACGAGCTTGCCTTGTGAACACGGTACAGAAATGGAATATCTACAAGACTCCATCCGGCAGCTTTCAGAAGACGCGGCAAAGGATTGGAAGTCGAGCCCATTCCAACGATGTAGACGGCCGGGCCGCGCCCCTGCATGAACCGGACAATCTGCAATCCAACCGCGGCATACCTGCTATCGGCAATTCCCTCCGACAATGGTGATTGGTAATTTAGAGCCCGGACCGGCTCACCGTTCAGCCAACCCGGCTGGTCCAGCTCAATGACGCCTCCTCGGACAGCGTCGCCGTCCGTCGCCAGAAACTGCAGCCGGCGAATGGAGGATTCCGATTCTTCCCGCATCAACTCTTCGGAAAGCAGGAAGGCTGTTGGGGCATTTCGCTCTTGCAGCCGTCGATTGAAATCTGCAATGGCGGCCGAGTATTCGGCTGAACTTGGTACGAATTTAAGCGGCATGGAGATGTTGCGGAGCTAGTGGGCTACCTCGTTACGAGGTTCCGCGGAATAACTTCTCCCATAACCAGCGACTTTCAAGCGAACTGCGTGAACGGGCATTCAGAACTGTCGTTCCATTTCTCGCCTTAAGAAAATCAAGCAAAGTTGAGACCGGAACGAACCAACCGGGCTTCTTGGCGATTCTCTCCATGAGCCGTCGAAACTCGGGATTGAGCTGGCCGTCCCGCACGAAGCCGTGACCGAAATGGGTATACATGATCGATGCGCCGCCTTCCGATTGCAGTTTGTCCTGGTTGCGCTCGCTTAGCGTCTTGAGGAAACTCGGCGCCTGATGCCCTTCGGACGAAGAGAACCACTCATTGACGTAGGGTCGTGCGGGATCGGAATACGGGATGAACGGCGTCGCGGCCAACGTGTTGATATCGGAAAAGACGAAGTTCCTGCAGTAAGCAATGCGTTCCCGGCAGATATCGCCCCAGAACGCGCGATGGCCCGGCACATGACCGAAGAAGCGGCCTTCGTTCTTCCAGCGCGTAGTCAGGTTGTAAACGAAACGCCTCCAGCCGCCTACCCGCGCGCTCCCCCAATAGATGGCTTCCTCGTTGTAGTGGTTGGCCATGGAACGGGGGAAGGTTCCAAAGTATTGCCGGAAGGTGTCGAGAGCTTCGATCGTTTCTTCTCGTGTCGCCGAATGGGGGAATGCATGATGGAAGCCGATCTCAAAACCTTTGCGTTGCAGTTCGACCAGAAACTCGCGGTATTGAGGGTTGGCACAGGTCTCGCCCCCGGAATTCACCTCTCGTCGAACACCGAGCGGCCAAACGGCAACCGTCGTTCGCAGGCCAATGTCAGCCAGGAAAGAATAGACAACCCGGGTCGTTTCGTATGTCTGCGCATCGGGATCATCGAAAACGGTAAACGCAAATTCGCGGCCGTCCGGCCACTCAATGCGATCATTCACTCCCATATACGGCTAGTACATCCCTAACGGGCGATTTCTTCGCTCGAGTGACAGCCGGATTTTCCTCATCGACTTCATCTTACAAATGCGAGGGCTGCCGATAGTAATCTGGAGGTAGTAAGAATCGGAGAAGCGGGATAAGCTCCGACCGTGGATCGACATGAGTGCCGGATCAGATAAATCCGGCAAGGGCGCCTGTCCCGCCAATTTTGGAATGATTCGTTAACTTGTCACCAATTCCTGTTCTTCTGATGGTGCGTTCGCTCGACCACGGCGGCTGCGAACGCGATGCCGCAAAAATTGCAATTGGACTGGACCGGACTCGTTTTGAGCCTCACGTCGCCGTTTTCCACCAAGGCGGGTTCCGCACTCCCGAAGTAGCGGCTGCCGGAGTGAATGTCGTTCACGTGCCGGTGACGTCGTTCGGCAATGCATCAACGGTCCGGGGCGCCCGGATTCTCGGAGACTACGTTCGCAAACACAAGATCCGGCTGATTCACGCGTTCGACGTTCCCACAGATCTGTTCGGCGCGCCGGTCGCACGCTGGTACCGGGTTCCCCGTGTGATCACAAGCCAACTGTCGTTTCGCGACATGTATCCGCAGCGGGAACGAAGAGCTTTGCGCGTGACTGACTGGCTGTCCGATGCGGTCGTGGTGAATTCGAAAGCTGTCGGTAAATCTCTCGAGCAGGAAGCCAAGCTTGCTCCTCGCAAGATCTATCTCTCGTACAACGGAGTCGACACAGAGCAATTCTACCCGGGCCCGCCACATCGGCCGGAGCCATTCCGGGATGCGTCCGTGATCGTCGGCTCGGTGTGCGTCATGCGCTGGGAGAAGCGTATGGATTGGGTGATGCGTTCCTTTGCGGAGGTTTTCAGGGAGGATCGCAATGCCCGCCTGCTTCTGGTCGGCAGCGGGCCGGAAGTGGAGCCCTTGACGGAGTTGCGCGACAGCCTCGGGCTAACTGATGTCTGCATGTTCGTCCCCGGCCAGGCTGATGTAGCAGATTGGATGCGCACACTGGACATTTACATCAATAGTTCTTCCTCCGAAAGCTTCCCGAACGGGCTGCTCGAGGCGATGGCGTGCGGTTGCTGCCCTATTGGCTCGAACGTGGGCGGAATCCCCGAACTCGATCACGCATATGCAAGACGGCTTGATCTTCGATTCGAAGAAACCGGAGGAACTGACCGCGATGATGCGATTGGCTGTTTTGGACCCGGCTCTCCGCGCTCAGTTTCGTGAACGGGCGGCGGTCACGGCTCGAGAGCGCTTTTCGATGAAAATTGCGCTCGCTCGCACCGAGTCACTTTATCTGGAAGTCCTCGGTAAGCGTAACGGGAAGCCGCAGGACGCGCATGCTTAAGCCGGGAGTCTGGAAAAGAGCAAATTTTCTGGCGGCGCCCCCGTCGGGTACCCTGGCACGGCTTTTGCGCCGGCTCTCGCATACCCGGGTTTCTCTGCAATTGCTGGCCCTTCCGGACAACCCGTCGCCGGAAGATGTGATCCTGTTCGAAAAGCTGATGCCGCATGTCCGGCTCTCGAGCGGTGTCTACCGTACCACCTATCGCCAGCGATTCCGCGCGTTAAACCCGATCGTCAACCATGTGTTACGCCAACGCTTTTCCGGCGTCCCAGGCTCTGCATGTAGAAGATTGGGCGGCTTCGGACTGCCTGACTTCGGCGGAATGGGCAATGGAGCTTTTCGCCCTTTTTCCTCACCTTGAGTTCGTCGCCTCCGACCTGCTCCTGTTCTTACTGGAAGCGAAAAAGAAGTTGAACGAAGAGCGTTTCATCGTCGAGCCGGACGGTACACCGCTACAGTACGTCCGTCCGCCGTTCGTCGTGCGTTTAAGTCAACCCGAGTCGAAACTATTCTTCTTCAACTGGCTGCTTGCGGGGCGCGCTCAAAGAGCTTGGAACCGTGTACGATCTTCCCTGAATCTCGCCTCCTCTGCCTCGCTTTCGGAGCGCGCTCCTCAGGAGACGAACGGGTTCGAAATCCGGAAACTTCCCCTGGTCCACCCGGAAGCGCGGCGACTCGCGAACGAGGACAGCCGTTTTTCGATTCGAAGCCATTCAGCGTTTGAGCCGTCCGCCCAGTCCTGCAGCGTGATTCGCACCATGAACATCTACAACCGGGCTTACTTCTCGGAGGATCGGCTTCGGGAGGGTGTTCGCGCTGTTCTTAGCAGTCTGGTACCAGACGGGATATGGATCGTGGGACGAACCGCAGACGAAGCGGCCACATCTCACAACGTAACTGTGTTCCGCAAAACGGCGGCGGGCCTGCTCGAAATCGTTGAGCGTGCCGGACAGGGATCCGAGATTGAAGATCTCGCGACCAAGGCCTCTCAGGCAGTTGCTGAAAGATTTGTGCCGCGGTAAAGACACTTCGTCAGAAGGGAAAGAGTAGAAGTGATCGAGCTAGCAGTTGTTGTACCCACATTCAAGGAACGGGATAACGTTGTGCCACTCCTGGACCTGCTCGCCTCAGCTCTCTCCGGCGTTCGTTACGAAGTGATCTTCGTTGACGATGACTCTCCGGACGGAACGGCGGACCTGGTCCGTGAGGTTTCGCTGGCCAATCCCAACGTGCGAATCGTTCACCGGGTGAATCGGCGTGGGTTGGCTTCCGCATGCCTCGAAGGTATGCTGGCTTCGGCCGCGCCCTACCTGTGCGTCATGGACGCCGATCTGCAGCATGACGAGCGGATTATTCCGGCCATGCTGGACAGGCTGAAGACTGATGCTCTGGACGTTGTCGTCGGCAGTCGCAATGTGGAGGGCGGGAGCATGGGCGAATTTGCCCGTAGTCGCGTCCGCTTAAGCATGATCGGGCGCCGTTTCAGCACGAAAATTTGCGGCTGCGAGATTACCGATCCGATGAGTGGGTTTTTCCTGCTCACGCGATCGTTCCTGATGGAAGTCGTTCACAACGTATCGGGCATCGGTTTCAAAATACTTGTTGACCTGCTCGCGTCGTCGAAGCGTCCGCGTGCAGATCGCCGAAGTACCGTATCAGTTTCGGACGCGGCAACGCGGTGAGAGCAAGCTCGATATTCTTGTCGGGATTGAGTACCTTCAGTTGCTTCTCGACAAGCTGATCGGCGAGTATATCCCCGCTTCGTTCGTGCTGTTTGTCCTGGTGGGATGTATTGGTGTGGTTCTCCATCTGGCAACGCTCGGGCTGGAATTGTTTTGGCTCCATCTGTCGTTTAAGCCAAGCCAGGCAATTGCGGCTTTGGTGGCCATGGTGGTCAATTTTCTGCTCAACAACCTGATAACTTACCGTGACCGGCGTCTTCGGGGCTGGCGGATTCTGGAGGGGCTGATCCTGTTCTGCCTTGCCTGCTCGGTCGGATTGCTGATCAATTTGACGCTGGCAGATTATGCCCGGAACGCAGGAGCGGTCTGGTACGTGGCGGGCCTCTGGGGACTGGCGGTAGGCTCCGTTTGGAATTACGGAGTCACGAGAGTCTTGACGTGGAGAACACGCCGCAAGGCACAGCGGAATAAGCGACCGCTGGTGCAGGTGCCCTCTTCAGTGACAAGCAGTCACTGAGAGTTCGTCGCGCGTTTCTGCCGGTCGAGTTTATCTTTGCTCTCGAAGACCTGATACTCGCCTTGCTTGAACACCGGCTCGTAACCGTGCTGGAGAAGATCGTTGAAATAAGCGGCAATCTCCGGGTGCACGATCCTGTCATGCAGCAGGACGCCTCGGTACCCGTTGCTCATGACGATAAACACTGGCTTCTTGTGCGTCTGGTAGGTGAAATCGTTGTCGTCTACCATGTTCCTGTCGAAGCCTAAAGCAAAGCCGAACTCGGATCCGGCCATGATCAAATCCTGCGGCGCCGCCTCGTGCTTCAAGAAATTTGCCGTCGGCAGATACATGTGATGATAATCATCCTTCACCAGAGACGTGTATGCCACTCCACCGACGCTCACAACGATAAAGGCGAGTCCGCAGGCTGCGGCGAGCAGCCGCTGAGCATTCCCTTTGCTGAAAGCATGCGTTATCCAGATCGCTAGGATCGCGTCATAGAAAGCAACGATGTGAATAGCGTACTTGACCTCTTTGGTGTTGTCGTAGAAGGTCATGGCAAGGAAATAGACCGTCCAGAGGATTAACAGGGTCCGAATGCCTTTCCGACGTCGCATCTCGGGGCTAGCGAACAGCCCGATGACGGCAACGAAGTAGGTCAGAACGGCGATGATCTTGATTCTGTAGAGCGGATTCATCGTCGGCCCAAAACCAGACATTCCCATGTACCGTCCGACTTCCCTTTCTACGGCGCGAAACGGATGAGCAAAGCCGCCGAGACGATCGATGTCGGTGACATTTCCGAAAAACTGAGCCCGGAACAGATCAGGTGCGTAGCTTATGTACCAGCCCCAGAAGGCAGCCCCGAGAAGGTAAGGGATGGCGGCGGCGGCTACGTGGACGACACGAATGCGGGAGAAATCGAGCACAAGAGTGAGAATCAGAACCGCAACAAAGGCCGGGACGCCGGCAGTGGGATGGGTAAGCCCGCAAGCCGCGACTGCCGCTTGCGAGACGATGATCGCGCACATGAAACTTCGATCCCGCAGTTCGAGATAGGAAAGAATGGCAAGCGTAGCCAGAGCGACGGCCATCGCGTCCATTCGGGCCAGAGCCATCTGAGATGCAAACTGGTAATCGCAGGCGAGAAACAAGGCCGTCAGCAAAGCGGCGGGGATACTCCTGGAAAGCAGAAACACGATGCGCGCCCACGCGAGCAATGCAACCAGCCCCCAACAGATCGCGAAGAGGCGCATCGTCATCAGACCGAAACCAAACACCTCGATCCAAGGCACCTGGACGAAGAATTGAAGCGGCACCACCCAGTAGGTGATATGGTTCATGCCCTTCCAGAACTTGCCGGTAGTCTCAATGATGGGCGTGCCGGTGTCGCCATGGTGGATGAGACTCCACGACGGTGAGGCATACCAGGCTTCGTCGTTCCAAGGCTGGGTGGAGTAAGCCCGGCCCAGTGCAAGCGAGAAATAAACCAGTACGATCGCGACAAGCAACCAGCGCCAATGGCGATCTATGAATGATGCAGACATCTACTTGCTTCAGCCTACAACGTAAACTTATCGGCTTTGACGAGGAGCTGTGCTAGGAGTGGCAGGAAATTTCCGGTAAATGCAAAAAAGGGGGATACAGCATAGCGCTGTACCCCCCTTTCTCATTTGTTGATTGGTAACGGTTATTTGGTTCTGAATTGGCCGGTCGGCTGTTGAACCGCACAGTTGACTCTGTAGTAGTAGGTTGTGTGAGAGGAGAGCGACGTGAGTGGAACGTTGCGAACCGGGGTTCCGGCTGCATCGTTCACCCGCGTGAAGTTGTTGACCAGAGTGGGATCGGTACTGCTGAAATCCACCGGGCACGCTTGGGCGTCAGGAGCAACGAAAACGACGCTCGCTGACGAGGTAGTGATAGAGGAATTCCCGACACCGACTAGGGTTACCTTTCCTTGAGCAGCTTCCATCGCGTCAATATCCGCACCCAGACTGGTTCCGTCGCTGGCCCGGACCGCACCACCCGAGATGAACTGCGAATCGCTTCGCAGGTGAAAGTTGGGCTTGGCGAACGGAGAAGAATAGGGCGTGTACGAGGTAGCGATTGAGCTGTCCCAAGCCGACGAGATATTGAACCATTTCGCGGAAGTCTGATCTGTAGGATCGTCGGGTACGAAGTTCTTTCCGTTCGGCCACCACGATTGAACGGTGGCCTTCGGCGAATCGGCAAGGAACAGGTTGTTCGAAATGTCATTCCCCGGCATTTCACAATCGGCGAAAGCCTGCCCGGAGGCGACTTGAGCACATGCATTCGGCCCGGAGAAGAAGGTGCCTGCTGACTCCTGGCGGAATCCGGCCCCGCCACTCCCGGCAGATATGAAAAGAATGTTGTCTTTGATCTTCACGCCTTCCGTCTTCTCGTCGAACAGGTAGGAGACGGCGGACGCTCTACCGTGATTAAAGAAAATTGTGTTGTGAAGCACCGTCGCATCCTCTGATCCAATCGCTTCAAACAACCAGCCCGCACCAGGGTTCTGGGGACCGCCCGGAGCGAAGTAGCTCTGCCGGATGTCCCAAGCCAGATTGTTCTTGAACAGGAACCGTTTGGGCGGCGGAGTTTGCATGCAGCCACCGGCCGTCGATGACATGGCCACTAATAATCCCGGTCCGTGCTGGAAGGTGTTGTTTGTGAACGATGCATCCTGGATGCCTTCGTCGCAAACGGAGGTCATCGCGACGAAGATGCTGGAAGCGGTGTTGGTGAACCCGCCGCTAAATACGTTCCCGTCAACGTTGATGCGGTGGCCGGACTTGAACTCGAACGGCTGCCGGTGTTGATAGTACAAGTGATTGGAAAGCGCGTAGAGCGTCGGGTCGTAAGCTGAGTCGTAGTCAGAATTACGCGTTGGATCCGTAGGCGGCGGTTGGCTCGACATATGGCTCAACGGAACCTCGAAGTAGTTCCTGCGATAAAGGTAATCTCCGCGAATCCAGAATGCCGTACCATCGCGCGTTCCAGTTCGATAGTGATCACCCGCAATACCGCCCTCGTCGTGATGGAATCCGTTGCCGGTCGTGCTCAGAAAGTTGTTCTGAATCAGCCATGGTCCAGGTCCGATCCCGGCGATAAAGCAGTTGCATCCGGACTGAGAGTTAATCTCGCCGAATGTGGACGTTCTGGCGTCTGCGCGTTGCACGTTGCTGATAGAACCGCTGGTCAGCGTTACGCATCCGATGATGCCGACACTCGTTCGTCCAGCCCAATTCTTCGGCCAACTGTCGCCCGACCAGCAGCCGCCACCGGATGCCGTGTAGCTGGCGAGCGCAGAAAGATGCCCGTTCACGGCATTCTGGTTCAGATAGAAATTGTCTGCGTACAGGCCACCTGCGCTCGAAAAATAGGATGCCGTATAGATTGTGTTTGCCTGAATCGCAACAGGAGCGGTAAAGGTCGCAGTCTGCCAGCCTTGTCCGCTTTCGGTTACGGTCGTTCCAGACGCAATCTTTAGCCCAGTGTTGTCCCAAAGGCTCATCGTGTGGGTAAGGTTGGTATCACGTGAATCTTTAAAGAAGCGAATTCCTGTGATGTATCCACTCGCGTCAGATTGGAAGCGCACTCCCAGTTCTACAGGTTGCGGAAACCATATAGGTGCGGCGGTAAGGTCCGCCCGGGACGGATCCATGACGTTAGCGAGAAGGCTGGTAGCCCCCGTTTGTGAGTTCGAGGTATTGAAGAGAGGATCCACCCAGTAGAGGCTACTGCCTCCGATCGTGTTTGGGTACGTACTGCTACCGCTACTGTCGAATACCCCGTTACCCATATTGGTCGATCGGTCATAAGACGTGAAGATGTTGCAAGGGCCTCCGGTGCAGGTACCGGTTACGCCGGGCGGCAGTGAAACATTTAGCTTCGATCCATCCAGGGAGGCGTAAATCATGATCGATCCGCCATTAGCGCCGGTACTCATACTCACCGTAATGTCTCCGGGTTGCGAATAGAGGTGGAGACCATTGAGTCCGTGGGTTCCGGCGCTGACTTTGAATGACGTCGCACTTAGTTGCTGAACCACTAGTCCTTGCATATCGCTTTGGAACATATCGAGGTCGCTGACATAGGAGTTGATCAGCGCCATGTTGTGTCCGTCGAAACTGCTGATCGGACGCCAGGTTCGATGCGGAGCGCCGAGCCCGTGTATATAATCTTGATCGAAAACGATGTCCTTACTCGTCGGACCGGTATTTAGCTGCGAACGATACCAGAGGGGATCGATGGATGTGTCGGAGTCGAGGTCATCTCCCTCTGTGAATTCCCAGCGGCGGATCCAGACGTTCGAGACAGTTCTCTGTTCGTTACCGTCATTCGATTGCAGATTAAGCTGAATAGGAAGAACACCGCTGCTAGCGGGAACATTGCCCATGCCTGAGGGCGTGCCCACTCCTTTATAGATGTGCGTCATGCGGGGCATCTTGGATGCCCATTGCGGCCCGACTCGAGTTCCTACAGGAGCAAATTGAGAATCGGGAACGTCTGTGTCAAGCACGATCCAATTCAGAGTTGTGGGATAACGCTGTGCTTTGAAATAGCTGCCGCCGCCTCCATTAGCAAATACCATCAGCTTCGAAGCGGTACCGTCAGCGGTGCTTTGCCCAAGCGGAGCATTGCAAGCTAACTGGATTTTCGTGTGATCGGCCGCGTTGGGAAGGTGCGCGTAGTACACGACGCCGGGAATCATGCCTGTGCAACTCAGCGGCGGGTCGACTGTCGGCCACTGAGAGGCGGAACCGGGCAGACCGCCATAGTAAACCGAGAACGTAAACTGTTGCCCTTCGTTGATCTGATCAGACCCCATCATTTGTGAAAGCTGCGAAGTCGTGAACGTGATGGAGCTATCGGTTAAACTAACTTGGCTGGGATCGAAGTGAGTGACGTTTTCCGAGTCCGTATTCAATTGCGCCAACTGGGTGCAGTTCGCACCGTGCGGAGCAACGATGTGGGTCCCGTATTCAGCCTGATGATTGGCAGCGTCGCCGATCGCATCGCCCAGGTACTGTCCCACGGGTCCGCCGCTCGCAACGTAACAGGCGGAATCCAGCGTGACGACGTGATAATTCGTCATGTCGGGTAACACCGGCTTATATTCTGTGGCCGGAACCGGCAGCGCAGGATGAACGGCTGGCAGTGGCAGCGTGGTCACCGTGAATGGTCAGCAAGACGATAGTTTAACCAGAACAGGCAAATACCAGAAACGTATTGCTTGGCCTGGGCCAGGTTCGCCCCCGACAGGTTCGCGCCGGTCAGGTTGGCGCCGGTGAACGAGGCCTCACTGAAGTTGCCGCCGGTCAGATTCGGCGTCGCGCAGGTTGGCGTTGGTGAAGGCGCCGAGCCGCCCATCGGCGTGCACGTAGGACGCCCCGACCAGGCTGGCGCCGACCAGGTTGGTCAGGGTCAAGCCGGCGCCATCGAAGATGGCGTTGTCCATGGTCGCGTTCACGGCCGAGGTGGCCCCCGAGGGCGATGCCGGTGAAGTTCGCTCCGGTGGGCGTGGCCGTAGGCGATGCTGCCGAGGTGGGAGTTGCTGCCGGACAGGTTGGCCTTGTCGTAGGGTGGCATAGCCGAGAAATCCGCCCTGCAGGTGGGTGTTCGACAACTTCGCGCTCGGCGCACTTGGTGTAGGCCTCGATCTTGCAGCCATTGAGACCGCCGCCGGCGGCTCGAGCTGGCTGCCGTTGAGCAGCGCATTGATGGCGCCGTAGAACACGTTGCTGCGGCTCGGCAGCGGGATCGGCTTCTACCGGTAGCCGGCTGTCGTCCCCTGGCCCGGGCACAAGCCTTCTGCGGGTGATTGACGCTGCCGTCGGGCATCAGCGTGTTGCAGTAGGTCACCCGGCCAAGGTCGCGCCGGCTAGCACCGAACCGGTCAGGTCGCCGTTGGAGAGGTTCGCGTTGGTCAGGTTCGCACCGGTGATGTCGTCGCCGTTGAAGTCGGTGTCGGACAGGTTCGCGCCGGTGAGATCGGCGTGGCTGAGGTTCGAGCCGACGACGGCGCCGAAGTTGGCGTCCAGGCCTTGGAGGTTTGCTCCGGTCAGGTCGGAGTTGTCGATACCGCCCAGCTGGAGTTTCGCGTTCTTCAGCGACAACCCGGGCGCGTACATCTCGTTGAGAGATACGCCGGTCAGCGTGGTGTTGCTCAGGTCGCCGTTGGCCATCGAGGCATAGGTGAACCCGGCCAGCGCGACAGTGGCGCCGGAAAGGTTCGCGCCGGCCAGGTCGCCGTACTGGAACACGCGCCCCGCAGCATCGCGCCACTGAGGTCGGCGTTCGCACACTTCGCGCTCGACTTCACAAGCAGCCGTTCGGCTTCTGGGCGTAGCCGACGCGGGGCTGGGTGCCCTCGACGAGCAGCGTGTAGTACGGGCTGTCGGTCGGGACCATCAGCGTCGTGGGCGTGGTCGGACTCAAGATCGACGGACTGCTGGAGCTTCAGCGGGAGGGAGCCGAGGACGAACTGCAGCCAGCGACGGCCACGACAGCGATAGCGGCGGCGCCGGCGATGAGTACTGATGACAGTGAACGCATGGCAATCTCCAAAAAAGACGGGCATCGGTGGTTGACGTGCTCTTTCTATTCGCCGAAGTGGCCAGTGCGCCCTGGCACAAATCTCCAGTCTCGGGGGGCGGCGGCTGACGGCGCGGACGGCCGCCGACCCCCGCGTGTGGACCCAGCGCAGCGATTCGAACCGACTTTCCACCTTGGCCGGGCCGACCCGGCTCTCGAGCCGTTGCGTAGCGCCTGGTGAAGGACTGGAGTTTTCTTCCAGGGCGCGCAGTGCTGGTCTCGCTGAGACTGATGTTGCGCCACAAACGGTGGCCGAACTTCAGCAGAGCAGGAAGGGCCAGTCATGAACAACAAGAAGATGTTTCTCAGCTTCGTGCCCTGGATCGCCTTCAGCGTCCTCGCGAACCGACGGGTACCCAGGGTGCGGCCGCCGCGTGCCTGGCGGCCACCGCGCTCGCCGTCTTCTTCGCCGTCAAGAACAGCAAGACGGGCAATCAAGCTGGTCGACCTGACCGGTATCATCACCTTCGGCGCGATGACCGTGGCCGGCCACCGGCGGTAAACGGCTACGGACGCCCACGTCGTCGACTTCGGCCGCGGCGGGGCCGCATTGGTGCTCGGCGTGGTCATGCTGGTCTCGGTGCGTTCGTGCCGTTCACCGAGCAGTACGCTCGCGAATCTACCCCGCGAGTACTGGCATTCGCCCGATCTTCCGGGCCATCAACCGGCGGGTCAGCGCTGTCTGGGGTGCCGCCATCCTCGTGATGGGCCTCGGCCACCTGTTCGCTGGCCATCTCGCTCCCACCTCGGCAGCCCACGCCGGTGCGCGGCCGGTCGACCTGTTCTTCAACTGGGTGCTCCCCGTGCTGCTGGTGCTCGGGGCCACGAAGAGGACCGAGCCATCGTCGCCGACGCCTCGTCCGGCCACCCGGATCAGGCCGGGTACGATGACCACCTCCTCGCGCCGAAGCCGGTCGACCCCAGCACCGAGCCGTTCCTGCGGGGCGTGTTCGCCCCCGTGACGGAGGAGGTCGACGAGATCGACCTGAAGGTCGAGGGGAAACTGCCCTACGAGATCGACGGCGACTACGTCCGTAACGGTCCCAACCCGCGCTTCGCTCCCTGGGTACCTACACCTACCCGATCGACGGCGACGGCATGATCCACCGGGTTCAGATCCGAGACAGACGAGTTCGCTACACCAATCAGTTCGTCCGCACCCCGTCGGTAGTCGCCGAGGAGGCCGCCGGCCACGCTATCTGGCCCGGTATCGGCAATTTTGGCTACCGGCCCGGGGCGGAATTGGTCGGACCGGCGCTAGCTAACACGACAAAGGACATGCCCACGATCAACATCGTCCGGCATGCCGGGAAACTGCTCGCCCTGGGCCAATCGGCCAGCCCGTACCTGCTGTCGCCAACGCTGGCTACGGTCGGTCGAGAAACCTTCTGTGACACTCTGCCGGCGGGGATCACTGCGCACCCAAAGATCGACCCCCTCACCGGCGAGATGGTGGTCTTCTGCTACGGACTTCTCCGAGCCGTACCTCACCTGGTCGGTCATCGACCCCGACGGAATGACGGCGCGGGCTGCGACACCAGTGGCAGGTCTTGATCGGCCCACGATGATCCACGACATGGCGCTTACGCCGACCTATGTCGTACTCGTCGTCGCCCCACTCTTCTTCGACTTTGCCACGGCGGCTCGCCATGGCTCGGCGTTGGCGTGGCAACCGGATCAAGGCGCCCGAATTGCCCTGATCCCCCGCAATGGGGATCCGGTGCGCTGGCTGGACACCGACACGTTCTGGCTCTGGCACACCGCCAATGCCTATGACGAGTCCGTTGCGGATGGTTCTGTCGGCGTGGTGTTGGACTACGCGCGCTGGAGCAATCCTGGTGGTTTTCTACCCGGACTGCCTGACCGGAGCCTGGCGCGGATGCGGCTCGACCCGGGCGCGGCACGGTGCGCCACGAGACGCTCATCGACCGCCCCCTGGGGTTCCCGCGCATCGATGACCGGCTCATCACCAGGCCACACCGGTGGATCGCAACATCGACCACCTCGGCGCGACATCCCCGGCGGGCAGGACACCCTGGCCTGGTACGACACCCACAGCCAGAGACTCGCGCACTGGGGCGAGGGCGCGCGACTGTCGGTGGGCGAGCAGACGTTCGTGCCCCGGCCGGGCGATACCGATCCCACCCACGGCTGGTGGATCACGATTGCCACCGACCAGATCCACCCTCACCAGCCAATTGCTGGTCTTTGCGGCTGAGGACCCGGCCGCCGGCCCGATCGCTCGGGTCAAACTGCCGCGGCGCGTCCCGTCGGGACAGCATGGCAACTGGCTACCCTCCGAGGACACCGACTCAAGGCCTCGACTGGCAGCGGCGGTGGCTACTATTATGAGATGGCTATCCGTTTCGTGGAAGTCCTCTACCCCAATGTGACCCAGCTTGATTTCACCGGCTCCGCACACCGTCTTCACCCGCTTCCCCGGCGCCGAGGTCATCGTCGCTTCGGTCGCCGGGGATGAGATCACGAGCGACGACGGGCTGCGTTTCGCCGGAACGGTGCCGCTCAGCCAGGTCCGCTGCCTGTGACGTTCTGTTCGTACCGGGTGGTATGGGTGCCGCGGCTGCTGGCGTCGACGAGGTCCTGATCGATCATCTCCGGCGGTTGGCGGCGACCGCACGCTACGTCACGTCGGTCTGCACCGGGTCGCTTGTCCTCGGAGCTGCTGGTCTGCTCGTCGGCAAGCGCGCCGCCTCCCACTGGGCGTGGCGTGACCTGCTGGTCCGCGTTTGGCGCGACCCCCGACGAACACCGAGTCGTCCGAGACGGAAACATCATCACCGGTGGCGGCGTCACCGCCGGCATCGACTTCGCCTTGACCATCGTCGCCGAACTCGCCGGAGAGACGGTCGCCGAGGGCATTCAACTGGCCATCGAGTACGCGCCCGCCCCGCCATTTTCGGCCGGCCGCCCCGGGACCGCCCCGGCGGAGGTGCGGATCGCCGCTGAGGCGCGAACGCGCGCTTCCGCGCCGCCCGTATGGACGACATCGACACCGCAGCCGACCGACTCGCCTCGCTACCGCTATTCGCTCGAGGGGACCTCTGGAGCCTGATATGCCGTATGCCACCGGGCCAGCGGGGCCCATCCATTGGGTTGATGCCGGCGCCGGTGCACCGCTCGTGCTACTGCACGGATTAGGCGGAGACGTGGGTTCTGGGCCGCAGAGATCGACGCTTGGGCCCCGCGGCGCCGTCTGATCGCGATAGATCTGCGTGGCTCGGGCTCAACCCCGGCGTGCGCTGCGCGATACACCATGACCGACCTAGCCGATGATGTGGCCGCTGTGCTCGACGACGCGGGCTCGACTCGGCCGATCTGCTCGGTTTCTCGATGGGTGGCAACGTCGCGCGGCCTTCGCGCTCCGCTATCCCCAACGGATGGGTCGCCTGGTGCTGGCGTCGACCTATGCCCAGATGAACGCTCAGGCGCGGCTGTTCCTCGACGCCGTACTGGCCGGTTACGAACAGTCTGGCGATGCAAAGCAGATGTTCCGGTTGATCTACCCCTGGTTGTTCTCCATCAGATTCCTCACCGAGCCAGCCAACGACGAGTTCCGACGTGCTGGTGGGACGCGCCAGACGACCAGACACTCGAGGCGTGGCGGTCGCTCTACCTGGCTCAGCGTGCCTTCGATGCTCGAGCGGACATGGCGCGGATCACGGCGCCGACTCTGGTCATCGGGAGTGCGGAGGACCGTCTCGTCGCCCAAGCGATCTGCGATTGATCGCAGACCAGATCGACCAACCCAAGCTTGGAGTTCTTCCGAATGCGGGGCATCTCGTCAACGTCGAGGCACCGACCAGTTCCGTGAGCTCGTCGAACAGTATCTCGCCGATCCACCGGTCGAGGCCGCCAGTCGACGAAGTCGAGTTCGGCCGACCGCCGCCTAGGCGACCTACCAGCCAATAGGATTCGCGCATGGTGGGCCCGGCATCGCAGCAGTGCGGACCGTCGCCCTCCGGGCCGGCATCCTGGCCTTCTTCGTCGACCAACTGAACATCGACCTGCCGGTGCTCGTTCTTGCCTCGATCGGCGGCTACTTCGTCCCGGCCGGCTCCGGTCACGGCACATCGGACCTGCTGACCGCGCTGATCTTCGCCGCCGCGCTGGTCACCCGACGATCTGGCGCCGCTGTTTTCGGTCACGTCGCCTACCGGGTCGGCCTGGCGCTGGCGCGACGCAGACAAGCAACAATCGGCTTCTCCGTGGTGACGGTTTGTGATCGCGGTTCTGCCCGGAGTCGACGACGATTGGGTTACGCCTCGATCGGCGGCCTCATCTTCTTGCGGGCGGTGAACGGGTCTTCTTCCTCGGCGGCGCCGTACACGGCGTCGGTGCCTCTCGCGATGGAGTCGGCTCTAGCCTGCGGCGCCGAGGTCTGATCGCCGGGCGAATCCTCAGTGCTTCGCCGGCGGCTTACGCCCTCCTCGCCCTCGTGACGTTGCTGCTTCAAGACGTCTGGCCGTCCAGCGGGTATACATTCCAGCTACGCGCAGTGGGGTTGGCTGCATTCCGTTCGCTGCGGTCGCCGCGCTCGGCTTCGCCCTGGCGTTCACGTACCGGCGCTTCGTCGTCGAACCGAACGACCGGAAGCGACCGCCGACCCAACACGCCACCATTGATCGAACTGCTCACTGGTCGCCATCGCCGCGCCCTGCTTCAGGTACTCGTCCTCATGACCGGCGTGTGGCTGGCCAACAACATGGTCTCGGCCGTACTGCCCACGCTGTTACGGACCAGACTCGACCTCAACGGACCACACGTCTCACTGGTCATGGCCGTCGAGTCCGTCGTGATCGCCGTGTCCTTCGTGCTCTATGGGCCCAGCTTCCCAACGGTGGGGGCGCCACCCGTTCTACCATCGTCTACGGCGTGGTCGTGGCCGGCTTCGGCTCCGGCCTGTACGCCGTCCTCGTGACGAGGCTACTGGCGTATTGGCCGGCGCGCTCGTGCTTGACTCCCCTGGTCGGCGTGGCGACGGTCGGATCGTTCGGCCCGACAACCGGCTCACCTCACCGAACGCTTCCCCTCCGACGTGCGAGCCACCGGCTTCGGAGTCGGTTACAGCATGGCCTTGGTCATCCCCGCGTTCTACGCGTTCTACCTGAGCGGGCTACGACACGTCGTTCCCGACCACCTTGGCGCCGGTCGTGCTGGTCGTGCTCGCCGTAGCTCAAGTCGCGACCGGCGCCGCTCTCGGACCGGAGACCAAAGACGCACCATTCGCCAACGCCGACGCCGACGCCGACGCGCAGCCGGAACATTCGAGCGCGCCGGCCAAGCATTGACTCGCGGCCTCGCGGCAAGCGCTGGCGCCGGCCAATGCGAACGTGCCAGTCGGAGGTCTAGTTGGCCGCGCCGAGCAGAAACTTCATGGCCTGCCGTTGTACAGCGGCAGCGTCGGGGTGGGTGTAAAAGGCGAGGTGACTGCCACCGTCGAGAGTGACCAGACGAGCACCGGAAACGGTGGCCGCCGCATAATCGCTGTCCGCTGGCGGGAGATCGGTGTCCGCGCTGCCCTGAACGATCAAGGTCGGCACCGTGATCCGCTCCAACTCAAGGGTGTCGATGGCCGCGGACTGGGCCAGGTCGCTGTCGTAGCCGGCGCGGTGCTTGCTGGTCGTGCCGGCGGTCGGCCCAAGGCCCAAGACGAACTGCAGCTTGTCCGGGCTGGCCATGATGCTGGCTACTCTATCCTTGAGCTCCTGGCCAGTCAGCGAAGTTCGCTGGTGATCGTGCCGGCAACGATGTCGGTTGGCCGGTGGGCGCTCAG
>CAVSTJ010000005.1:0-452116 GCA_963730795.1 uncultured Acidobacteriaceae bacterium
CAACAGCGCGCAAGGCTCTCTCGGCGGCGTTGTTGTCGACTCGAGCAAGCCGTCATCGCAGTAGCGCAGCAAGGCAGGCCAGCGCCCCAGAGCATAGCTGATCGCACCCGCGATGTCAGACTTGCGCGACACTTTCGCGAGCGTCCGTTGCATCCACTCATGCAGGCCGGCGATCAGAGGAACGGACTGGGCCTGGCGAACTTCCTTCCGCTCATCCGGGGAACGTCCTCGAATGTCATTCTCGAGAACGTAGAGTTCAGCGATTCGCTTCAGGGCTTCTCCGGCAAGCGGTGACGCATGTGCCTGTTCGATGTCGAAGAACTTGCGGCGGACATGCGCCCAGCAGGCAGCTTCCTTCACCTCGCCGCTGTCGTACAGGCGATTGAAGCCAGCGTACGCATCCGCTTGCAGCGTGCCCTTGAAACTTTGCGAGATGCTGCATCGGATGCTTGCCCGAGCGGTCCGGAGTGTATGCAAACCACACAGCCGGCGCTGTTGTTTGTCCCGCGGGCCGTTCATCCCGCACATAGGTCCACAATCGTCCCGTCTTGGTGCGTCCTTTGCCTGGCTCTAGCACTGGAACAGGCGTATCGTCGGCATGCAACTTCGCTGCGCTCATGACGTGCTTGCGCAATGCTTCGTTCAGCGGTTCCAGGAGCCCACTCGCAGAGCCCACCCAATCGGCAAGAGTGGAGCGCTCCAGTTCCACACCTTCTCGCGCGTAGATCTCCGATTGACGATTCAACGGCAGGTGGTCTGCATACTTCGCAACGAGAACATGGGCCAGCAGCCCCGGACCTGCCATGCCGCGTGCAATCGGCCGGCTCGGCGCTTCCGCTTGCACGATCACGTCGCACTTGGTGCAACACATCTTCGGGCGAACATGCCGAATCACTTTGAAGCTGGCAGGAACCCATTCCAGCACTTCGGAGACGTCCTCGCCGAGCTTGTTCAGTTCCGCACCGCAGGCCGGACAACCTTGCGCGGCGGGCATATGCGTTTCCACTTCACGCGGCAGATGGTTCAGGCAGCGGTCGGCGAACTGGCTTTCTGACCGCGGCAACAGCCGCGGCCTTCACCGGTTCCAGCTTGCGCTCCAACTCTTCCAGCCGAGCTGCCTTGGCCGATTCCAGTTCCTCGAGTTCCAACTCGAGCTGCTCCACTTGGCGATCGATCTTCTCCGACTTGCGCCCGAACTGCATCCGGCGCAGGTGCGCGATCATCGTCTGCAGACGTTCGATCACTGCATGCTGCTCGAGCACCATAGCGCGTAACGCGTCGATGTCGAGTGCACTCAGATCTGGCGCTGTAGCGGCAGCCATGTTCGAACTATGCCACAGCTTGATTGCCTTGTCAGCAGTGTTACCGAAACATATCCACTGCTTTCTGTTGTTAGACTTAGACGGCCATCTCCGGCTTCCAGGTGCGTGCTGGTTGACGCCAATCGATGCCCTCCAGCAGCATCGATAACTGTGCCCGCGTGAGTGCAACCGTGCCGCTGTCCGTCTTCGGCCAAACGAAACGGCCGCGCTCTAACCGCTTTGCGAATAGACAAAGCCCATCGCCATCCCACCACAGCAGCTTGATCAAGTCGCCGCGCCTGCCACGAAACACGAATACGTGGCCGGCATACGGATCCTGCTCCAGCGCTGTCTGCACAAGCGCACTTAATCCGCCGAATCCGCGCCGCAGGTCCGTCACACCAGCGGCGATCCAGATGCGGGCGTTCGCTGGCGGCGCGATCATCGCGCCAGGCACTCCAAGAACAGTGCGCACGACAACGGCATCGATCAGGCCATTGATCGTGATCCGCGTACTCTGCGCTTCGATCACGACACTGCAGCTTTGCTTCGGCTCTACTGTGCAGCTTATCAGGTTCCGTCACGTGAACCGGAACCAAAGTTGCTGTCTTGCTCTGCTGTGCGGCTTGACGGGCCTTCTTGCGCCATTCGTAAATCTGCCACGGCTGCACGCCGTACAACCGGGCGACGGCATTCACGGTCGTACCTTTCTTCAGCGAAGCCCGCACGATCAGGTCGCGCTCTTCGTCTGACCACTGTCTCCGCTTCGTTTCTCCTGGTTGTGACTTGCTCTCGGCTGGCGTCGATGCGTTCATCCCGAAGCATCCCGCAACTTCGCCTCGCTGCGCTAGACGGTCTCGCCGTACGCTTACGAAGTATCACACTCACCGCAGGCAGCTTTCCGCCAGATCTAAGAGGCGTTGCTGAAGGATTCAGTACGCTCAAACGGCATGAATGGGAGCTTTGGGCAAAGATGCAAAAGAGCGGTTCCCTATTGCGAACAATTCGATATGGCGATTATGGGATGCAAAATCCCGAATTGAGCGAGTCGGGCGGGAATAGCGGGAAAGCGAATCTAAGATACACAATCGAAAACGAATGGGCGATTTTCAGAGGCGGAATGATAGACATGAGAGAACCAACTAAAACGATTGCCGCCCTGATGAAGTCACTATGCAAGAAGGCGCGATGCCACGATTTTTTCTGTGGTCGAGACTTCTCTAGTGCCGACGAGTACATCGATGACTGCGGGATTGAAGCTCAGACCCCATCGAACTCGGCTACCTTTTGGAAGCAGGTCGGTTTCACCCACCACATTACGTTCGTATCGCATCAAAGTCTCCAAGATTAGGTCTTTTCTTCAGCGTCTCCCTGACATAGTGTTTCATCTCATCGGCGGGAACAGTTTCCAATGCCAACCGGTCTACCTCGTAAGCTTTTAGCTTTGAGTTAATTCCTTCAGCACCGCAAAGCCGAAGTAGATTTTCGACCTCGCTACGCCAGAGCAAGCGAATCAATAAACCTGGATCTACGGAAGGGTTTTCAGAAGCATCTCGCTGCTTTTCAAGCTTTACCGCTCTGCCAGTGTCTACCGCTTCATATACTCCCCACCAGTCGGGGATCAAAGACGTTACTTTGTCGTGGCGTGTTCCACGAACCAAATTAACGAAATCGAAAATCAAGCCGTACGCCCTGCTTTGCGCCTGTAATCTACTCAAGGAATCTGCGTTGCTCTTGATCTCGAAGCCATGAAGCGCTCCGTTTACCCACAGCCATATCAATGCGAGCATTCCCGCCGGGAACAACCAACGCATCAACGATCAAAGAGTTGGTGCTGAATTCGGGAACGCAATTCCGTGCGCAAGGTTGGTCGGATGTCAATGTCGCGCATTCATGCAAGCCAAAACATAGTCTATCGGTTCCGTTGCAAAAGGTCCAGCCCAAGTATGATATACTTTGCCGCTTGCATTGCTAAACTAAAACTAGACGCATGGAAAGATGGACTCTAGATCGGAAACGTTTCGAAGAACTTCTTTTGTACGTCAGTGAGAAATGCGCCGCGCTTCCTAAATTCGGTGCCATCAAGCTAAACAAGATTCTGTTTTACTGCGACTTCTTGGCGTAACGCTCCCCTCGATTCCCCGATCACTGGGTTCAGGTATCAAAAGCTCGAAAACGGTCCTGCGCCTGTGGGTATTGTCCAAATCCGCGAAGAGATGATAAAGGCCGGGGAATTGGCTATAAAGAAAGTGCCGTTACGAAATGGGAAAGCGCAACACCGCCCTGTACCTAGACGGAACGCAAGGACTCAGGTGTTTGCACCCGAGCAACTTCAGCTTGTTGACAAGGTCATCGAAATGTTCAGCAGTTCCACGGCAGAAGGAGTGAGCGACTTCAGCCATTTAGAACTCGGATGGCAGGCGGCGCGCATGCATGAGCGAATTCCTGCTATGGGTCCATCTTCCTGTCGGACAAACCACTAACGGACGAGGGAGATCTTCTCGCATACAAAAGTTTGCTGGAGAGCACGGGCTACGCAACCCGATAAGTTGCGTGATCTATTTGAGGAACCGCTTTTTTCGGAGCAGTTGGATAAGCTTGCGGTTTCCTACCAGCGAAGAGACGCCATAATGGAATCAGTTGGCTTTGTACTTGCAAGAAGCCCTGAACTGCTTCCAAAAATCCCCGGAACGTCACTTTCTGCGATTACCATAACTCTTTACGGCGGCATGCCGTCGGTGCGATTTCTCTTTACCTACGACGATGAACGTGTCACGTCAGTCGCTATCGACTTTGGATGACAACTTTCCCCGGGCGGGTTTGCGATAAGGAAGCGCTCACGCTTCCTTGCGGCATCTTTGCCGGTCAACTCTCGTATGTAAGCCGCTTGCCGACGATGCCCGTTACTGCAATGCTGAACCGCTCTCCGTCGGTCATTTTGCGATGGTTGTAGCGGAACGTCTGTTCGTCGAGGTAGCGGAACAGATGGAACGGTTCGACGCTGACATAGGTTCCGTTGATGCCGCGCTTCAGAGGCACCAGAAGTTCTCAAGGCCGTTCGTGTGAACCTTGCCATCAACGTACTGCACGGCATGGTCGATAACCTGATGAGCGTAATCCTCAGCCAAGCCTCGTAGGAAAGCAGCGAATCGGTGTAGAGCGCGGAACCGGCCTCGACGTGCTTCTTGACTTCCGCCTGAAGCGCTTTCTTCTTGCGGTTCTCGACGACGTGGTCCGCACTTTCCCGCCGCGCTCCAGGATTCCCATCACTGCCGTCTTATCTTTGCCGCCGGTCCCGGTGATTCGGCGCTTGCGCTTGCGAGTGCATATTCCGCGCCTTGCCGCCGATGAAGGTCTCGTCCGCTTCCACTTCGCCAGAAGTTTGTCGTGCTTCGGCGCCATGCCGAGCGCTAGCCGAATCCGGTGATCCATGAACCATGCCGACTTCTGAGTAATGCCAATAGCGCGATGAATCTCGTAGGAGCTAACTCCGTTCTTGCAGTTCACAACCATCCACATCGCCACAGCCACTTGTCCAGACCGAGCGGAGAGTCTTCGAAGATGGTTCCGGTTTTGGAGGTGAACTGGCGTAGGTCGTGCTTGCTGCCACACTGCCAGCGGTTGTACTTCGCTTGAAAGAGAACGTTCTTGCTGCCGCAACGTGGGCACGTAACGCCATTGGGCCAGCGGTGCGCTACCAGATATTCGCGGCAGTTGTCAGGACTCGCGAAGTAGAGGATTGCCTCTTGAAGTGTGTCGGTCCCATGCTTCAAGTAGCCGGAATCCGATGAGTTGTCAACTATATTATTGCCCAAAAAAGCACCTGTATCTGAACAACAACATCAGCGATTGTTCTCGTGGTATTCAGCTTCTCAACGGCTCGTCCGACCTACTACATAACCAATTCCAGAGCAACGTCATCCATATCGAGGCCTACCCCACCGATCCGATCTTGATTAACGACAACGACTCGGAGAATTGTATTCAGTTCTTCAAAGGCGTGATGGCGTACGGAGGAGAAATCGCAAGCAATCGTATCGCCGCCGTATTTCCCAAGCCAGGAAGTGCGGCTATTCAGTTTACTGGCGGCGGCGGATCAGTGGTAGTAGAGAGCAACAAGTTCGAAGGCGGCGTATACATCCCGGTCATGGGGCAGAATACCATCTACGGCGCTCCCGCGTTACTGTCCCGAAACAACCGGTATCCGGACACAACGAAGACACTGCAGGGATTCCAGAGCTTCGGGTACAACGCAATCTCCATGCAGGATTCGACGACAAACGGATTCTACACTGTGCTTACGAAGGGCACGGCACAATCGCCTAGTCCGATCACTAAGTTCGGAATTCTCAGTTACGACGATGCAAAACAGAGATGGATTGCAAGCCAGAATGGTTCGCCGTACAAAGGCATCATTCCTTCGGTCGGCGCCACCGATCCATACACCTGTCAGAAGTCCAACGGCTCGAATGATATCGGTAATATCTGGGTCGACACGACAACAAGCACGAGCATCTACAAGGTGTGTCTCTCGGTAAGCGGAAGCGTTCAGTGGGTAGCGAAGTGACCGCGAAGAAAAGTGTGAACCGGCCGCCGATATCGCCTAGCCTATCCGATCAGAAGAGACTCTTCAATCTTGATCAGCTGCGGACCTGAAGGGAAATGTTCAATAGCCCGTACTGGAAGGAGAGCGAGACCGAGAACTTAGAAGACCAGGTCGGTTGCGAGCGCCGGCCCGGCGATTCCGTCGTCGCGACGCTCATAGCGTATCCCGAAACTTGACGGATTGCCCGAAATCGCTATTGCTCGTTTTCGTTCAACATGTACTGGGCGTACCTCTTTGTGGGTCGGCGTCGACTTGTTCTTTGATCTAAGCGGGTCCCTGATCACTGGAATTTTTCGCGATCGGAAGAATACCGACAATTCGCATTTCAAGTACTATTCACGCCGCGTGCGCCGCATGCTTACGCCTACCTCCTGCTTCCGGTTCTCTCGTCCCGTTTGTTCGGGATCAACTGCATACGTTACGGCTATTCGTATCCGTTTGTCAGGGACTGAAGAACTAAGCGGAGCTGAGCAGAATACCGGAGGTCTGCCTAACTCTATGCATTTCCCAGATGCATTGCAGGCAATCTTGTCAGTGCGGCAAACCTGCCTCGGCTTCGGTCAGCTCGGGCGGAAGTGGGTCAAGCGAAAAGCAATTTAGTGACAGCAACCTGCGTTTGTTCCACCGTCTGGAGGTCGATTAGCGGACTAAGAGCAGAGCAAATCGAAGGGATACCGTTCAGTGCAGCGGAGGTCCAGTCAACTCGGAACGACAGGCAGGCCTGTCTGCGTCGACCGGCTTCACTACTCCTCGACTCGATCGGATCTGGGATGGGGTGTGCCCTCGCTCGCAATGGATGGCCGTTTGTTGCGCGAAGGCGTTCCAGATTGCTGGGTCTCAAGGGTGGCATTGAAGAATGCGCTCAACTGCAAGTCAGGCCACGGCACACCGGCATACGCCAAAAAATACGGAGCTTTGCCACATTTGTTCGCAAGCGCCGCCCTGACAGATTCTCAAGCGTTTTGCTGTTGCTTTCTTGCTTATGCCCAGGCGAGAGCGAACGATGTCAAGGCTCAACCGAGACAACAAGCAAGACGATCGAGATCGGCACGCAGGATGGACACGGGTCAGCCCATCCCATCCTGCGAGGCGGTGGCGGTGATCAGTTGAAGCGTGGGCGGCGGCGGGGCGCCTCGTCCTCCTCATCTTCGTTCCAACCCGGATCCCCCTCCCACCGGGTCGACGGAGGAGACGGTGCGTCGTGCCGTCGCAGCAGTTCCTCAACTAGTTTCTGTTGCTCCGGGGAGCGAGGAGGGGCATACTCCTGGATGGTCCAGATTGTATGGGTCGGTGCTTTCGTTTCCTCCCGAGGGCCCCGTTCGCTCCAGCCGGCCCGGGTCTTCAGCCAGAACATAATCGCGGCCGGGTTCCGGCCCGAGGTGGCCATCCGGAACAAGGTGCTCATGACGTTCGAGCGTGCCTCGAGCGGCCCCAGGGTGAGCTCGTCATCGAAGTGCTGGCGCAACGCGTCCACAGAGTCGAGTCCGATGACCTTCGTGATGTCTTTCCGCGACAGCCCATAGCCCGCCAAGGCTCTAACCGTCTGCCGCTGACCGTCAGTCGCTTGCCGTCTACGCCTTCCCATGGGTCACCTGCGGCTCCGCCGTGGGAACACCGTCCTTGTCCAGGAAATGAAGTTCCGAGGTCCAGTTCTTCTGCGGCTCGTCGTCCTCGACCGGCTCGGGCGGCTGGATGTTGCATTTGATCCAAAAGAAAGTCATCGCGGGACAGCGCCCCGAGATGGCCATCTCATATGCCATGCGGGCCACCACAGCATTCGCTTCGGCCATACCGGCCGAGAGTTCCTCGGGAAAGTGCTTGCGCAGAGACTTGGGGGATCGGAGCCCAATCAGGAGACAGATATCTTCGTGCCGCATTCCGAGTGCGCTCAGCGATCTTACGCGTTTGCGTTCTTCGTCGGTGGGTTGGAAGCTAGGCCGCGGCACCGGTCACCTCCTCGGCTTGCTCTACTGTTCCCTGCTTCCGCAATGAGGAGAAGGCTCGGCCATCCGCTTCCCGAACGGCGGGCCGCCCGGTTAGCCGTTCCCAGCGCCCGACAATGGCGTCGACGTACACCGGGTCGATTTCCAGGCCGTAGCAGACTCGTCCGGTCTCTTCCGCCGCAATTAACGTGGTCCCGGAACCCAGAAACGGATCGTAGATCAACTCGGAGGGTTCCGTGTGGTTGAGTATCGGCCGTCGCATCAGCTCGACAGGCTTTTGCGTCCCATGGCCAGTGATGGTATCGGTGCTTTGCCCGCCAAACGGATTGAGGTTCGAGACTTCCCACAGTGTGGACTGTTTCCGGTCCCCGGTCCAAAGCCCCTTGGCTCCCTTGCGTACGGCATACCAGCAGGGCTCATGTTGCCAATGGTAGTGTCCGCGGCTGAGGGCAAAGTGCTGCTTGGCCCAGATAATTTGGGAGCGGATCTCGAAGCTGCAGCGCTCGAGCGAGGCTGCCACGGCACCGGCAAACAGGCCTGCGTGCCAGACGTAAGCGACGTTACCCGGGAAGAGCTGAAAAGCATCCGCCCAATCGACGCGATGATCATTCTGGACCAGACCGGTCTGGCGCTGCGCGCCCAAACCCGCCTGTTCTCGCCACTGTGGATTGTAGTTGACCCCATAAGGAGGGTCCGTGACCATGAGGACAGGTGCAACTCCCCGGAGCAGAGCATCGACTGCTGTGGCATCCGTTGAATCGCCGCAGAGCACGCGGTGATCGCCGAGCAGCCACACGTCACCGAGGCTGGTGACGACTGACTCCGATTCGTGATTGGCTTGAGATGAGGATTCCGGGTTTTCGCGCGGTCGTAGGAGGTCGCAGATTTCCCCGGGATCGAAGCCGGTCAGACGCAGATCATAGTTGTGCTGCTGGAGTTCCGCTAATTCTTGGGCCACGGCGGTCCAGTCCCATTCGGCCCAGCTCGCAGACCGGTTCACAAGTAGCCGGAACGCTCGCACTTGCTCGGGCGTCCACCCATCGCAAACGATGACCGGCACTTCTGTCAATCCGAGCTCACCTGCAGCTTTGGCGCGCAAATGCCCGTCAATGATCTCGCCCGCTCTAGTCGCGAGCAGGGGAATTCGGAATCCGTAGACACGGATAGACTCCACCATGCGTTTCACCGCATGGTCGTTCTTCCTTAGTTGTCCTTGGTGATGTTGGAGGAGAGAGAGAGGCCAAATTTCGATGGACATTGCATCCATTGGTTTTTCCTTTTCGTAGGCCGTGTGGGGAGCCGGTCTACGTTTAGATTTGTGCGCCGATGTAGGTGGGGCGGCGATCACAGACTCAGTGAGCTCAACCGAGCGAATTTCTCGATGTTTCTCTGACGCGGATAATTCTTAGGATTTCAGATATGCCCAGGAATATGGCCGGCTTACCGTTGTCGCACCATGACGCGTTTTGAGCTATGGCAACACCGCCTGATCTTTCTCGATCGCCAGTTCCCGTTCCATGGCTTGCCCCACCGCATGTCGGTTTCGGCGCTGGACTATCCAGTGACTTCGGGGCAAACTCGCTGGTCTAGACTCGAGCTGGTTCCTATCTCGAGTCGATCGGAGCGTACGCAGCCCCGCGGCGGTCAAGACATCTGAGCATTTCGGCCAAGCGCAAGATCCAATTATCTAAACTTCGCCGCCTCGGCCCTCGTCGGTACGCTGGGCCAGCTAGATCGAGCACAAACATCGACTGCCCTGCCTCACGGCGCGTCTTCGAGGGACTCTGAGCGACCAGCGGAATGCGACATAAACAGTCGAATACACTGGTCGAAGGCGAAGGGGCGGCCTGACGCGCAAACTCCTCTGGGCGTTCGATAACCCAGGCTGGAATGCGGCCGTTGGCAATTGTAGTCGTTTCGCCACTATTCAATCTTTCGCCGCGCATCGAACAGGTTCCAGAACCAGCTCGACGTTCAAGCACTCATCGCGTAATCGTCCGTTAAAGCTCTCCACATGCGCATTCTGTATGGGCTTGCCTGGCTGGATATGAATCAGGTCCACTTTGTTTTCGATGGACCAAGCCAGAAAATGACGCGATGTTAGTTCGGGCCCATTATCTGACCGCACTGCCAGCGGCAGTCCGCGTTGCTTGGATGATCCGGTCCAGAACGCGAGTGACTCGCTGACTACCGAGGCTCGTATCGACCTCCAATGCTAAACATTCGCGCGTAAAACTATCCACCACACTCAGCACGCGGAAACTTGCGGCCCGCGTGCAGGACGTCACTCACAAAGTCGATAGCCCACTCCTGATTCGCCGCATGTAGTAGCAAGGCAGGCCGCAGGCTGCGTATCAACTTCTTCCGGCGTGTTCGTTTCACGCTCAATCCAGCGGCCTTGTACACCCGCCAAACCCGTTTGTGGTTGATCGACATGGCCTTCCCGTTGTAGCAAGTACGTGCAAGCGCCGGTAACCAAATCGCGGCCGCTCTCGCGCTAATCCGATCAGGTTCTCCCGCAAAACGCTATCGTCGCGTTGCGACTCGTAGCGTAAGCGAAGATCGCGGTACTTCCAACAGCTCGCAAGCCCGGCGTTGACTCACCTGATAGTCCTCCATCAAGTTCTTCACGTCTTGCCTTCTGCCTACGAGCCCCAGCCATTTTTTCGAATCACCGACTGCAGCATGTCTTTGTCCAGCATCACGTCGGCCAGCATCTTCTTCAGCCGCCCGTTCTCCTCGCGCAATTGTTTGGCTTCTTGTGCTTCACTGACATTCATCCCGCCATATTTCGCCTTCCAGGCGTAGATCGTGTGCCGCGCTCACCCCCACCTCGCGCCCGACGTCTGCCGCCGCTCTTCCGGCGTCCACCTGCTGCAACGCTGCCACCATCTGAGCTTCTGTGTGTCGCCCTTTTGGCATCTCTTTTTCTCCCTTCCTTCGTCCGAAATCATAAATCATTTCGGGCGAACTATTGGGAGCTGATCGGTGACAGGCCAGAGTGCTGTCAAATACTCACCTCGATTGACAAGACTCCGCGAATTGTATCGGCGCCAAGCTCGATCGTATTCGGCGAACACATCGAGTGAAACCGCCAACGACACAATCTGCTTTACTTCGACGGGGGCCGACGACCAGGAAGTCAGCCGCAAAGCGTGAGGTTTATCGTACCGGGAGATAGCAGACCACCTTTGATGGTCTGTTCGTCACAGGTCCGGCATCGCGTTTTCGAACTGACCGGAACCGGAGAACTTTGCGCATCGGTGACGCGCCGAGAGCAGAATGGTCGAACAGATGGCGTTTCTCCGGACCGAGGATCCTTGCAGTATTCCAATGCGGCAGCTTCTATTCCTGCTCGGAGTTACTACTCCCCGACTTGACCCCACGCCCCACTTCTGAGCACTGCTGTCTCGTAATGGACGAGCTCTTGTTACTCGAATGCTGTGCCAGAGCGCAACTTCCGGGACGAGCGGAGGGGACTGAGGAAGAAATCAATCCGGTTCGGACGACTCCGGCAATGCAAGAGATTGACGTCACTTCCTCCTCCGGGGTGGAGAGTGCCTTATGCTTGATGACCTTGCGTTTGACGGAATCGATCGGAACGACTTTGGATGGTTTGCGCATGTCACATCCTACGCTCATTGAGCCAGCGGAAGTCCAGTGGTTTTCGCGATACGAAATCGCGCGTATGGGCTTGCATTCTGGCCCGTGTCGAGCGATAGATGGAGTGCCCGATCGGATAGCCGGAGGTGCGAGGAAGTTCGAAACCGATGCCCGTCTATCTCACGAGCGAAGGTCTGCTCACGACCGTGGCGCGAGACCAGAGACCGCAAGGCGAGATCGGAGATCGCGCCATTACGAACAGACGCGAATGGGAAGCGATCGCGAGCGCTTGGCCCCTGAAACAATTGGTTGCCATCTGGAATGGTTTGCCGGGAGTTAAGCCAGTCCAGAAGTTCACAAACCGGCGGATCGCACTCAAGCGGATCTGGCTTGTGATCGCCGCTCGAGGAGCAATTCGCCGGAAGCGAGCGGCGCAACCGGAACGACTTCACACTCTTTTTCGCGAAGGCTCGAAAGCAGCACAGGCCTACGCGTTGCTCGCCCGCCGGCAAGGAGTGACACTCGAGGAACTCCAGCAACTCACAGGCTGGCAGCGGCATACGATCCGTGGCTTTCTGTCCTCGACCGCACGGAAGCAGGGTTTCCATCTGCGATCGTTTTCACGGTCGGGCGAGCGTGTGTACCAAAGTTCGGCGATAAGGACCTCGTCCCGAGAGAACATCTGACAACAGCGTCGTCCGCGGCAATCTATGCCGGAGACATCTCGCATACCACGTGTAATGGGGCAGGAACCTGACGGTGATCCATGACCCAGGAGCATCCAATTGATGTTGGAAAGGGTTCTGCACCTGCACTCCGTCCCAATGTTGCGCTGCTTGCTGCACCAGAGAAACGCGTGGCAGACTGCAGTTCCTGTCCTCGTCAGGCCATCCACTCCGTCCCCACCACCAGGCATGGCGGTACTCTCTCGTTGCAGTGACACCTTCCGCCATCCGACCGCCAGCGCGCCTTGGCGGCCGACGATTTGGATCTTGAGCGCACTGAGGAGTTCGGAGCGGTCAACGAGAGGGACCCGAGAAGCTGTTATACGAACGGGAGCATCGCTTCACTCGATTGCGTCCTGTTCCCTGCCCGCAACTGGTAAGCAACGGCGTTCGCCACGCCCGCCACTGACCAGAGGCGCAAGTCCAGTGAGGCCATCCTTGCCTAGGTTTTCGGCTTCTTCAACTTCTTCGCCGTCGGCCGTTTGGTGGAAGGTGGTGTCTTCTCGGATTTCTCCTGTTTGCTCTTCCAGCGAGCGGCGGCCGCCTGTTTCGCGATCGCAGCTACGCTGCTCCGCGGTGAGCTTCCGGGCGCGCGCCTTGCCGCCTTTCTGCGGATAGTTCCCTTCTTTCGCGAGCCGCCGAAAATAGTCGCGAACCTCCTCCGGTACATCGGGCATGTGGCACATGGTACCAAAATGCTTCCACCCCGCAAACAGGAGTTGACATGCTTGCACCCTCCAGTCAACACTGTGTCATGCTTGCACCGGGTACGCAAGGAACCGCAACGGACCTGACACGAACTCGATGCTTGCCTGAAGGCCGGTCGCGTGAGTACCACGGAGAACCATGATCCACGGCACCGCGCGGAAGGACTGGCGTTTGTGACAACCAGGAGACATGAACATGCATGAACAGGAGTGTGGCTGCTGCGAGCCCAAAAGTGTGAACGAACTGTGCCCGCAATGCCGGGTGGAGTTCGAGGAGTATGTCCGAGTCGTGGCGATGCTTCGCAAGTCCATCGCTGACTCAGAACAGAAGGAGGTCGAACGTGCCGACGCAGCGTGAGGTCATCCGATTCGATACAGAACCGGTCAAAGTGAAGCTAGACAAAGGTCCGTATGCCGGGATCGAGTGCCATGGCCAATACGGCATCGATTGGCGCTACTCGGTGAACGATGGGAAAGCAGTGATGTATCTACCCGAGGAGGCGCGAGATGCCCTGGTGCAATCGGGTGTCGCCGCAGGGGAAGAAGTCGCCGTCCGCCGGCTCGGGAAGCGCCGGTGGGAAGTCGAACGGATCGAACCCGATCTGCCCTTTGCCGACGGGGAGACGCCAGAGTCGAAGATGACACCTGGGTCTCCTACGCCAGCAGCTTCGAACGGACGCTCTGCACCGCAACCCCAGATCACTCCTCCCGAACGCGCCGAGATGTCGGCGCCCCCTGCGGAACCGGATGAGTTTGTATTGCCGCCCTCCGCGGCCAGGGCTTCGCAGCACATGATGAGCTGTTACTGCGTGGCGGTCGAGGTGGCGGTGGAAGTGCAGGAATACGCGCGGCGGAAGGGCATGCACATTGCTTTTACCGGTTCCGATATCCGGGCGATGGGCATCACGGTCTACATCGGCGACAACCAGCGTATGCGAGAGGCCTCATGAGCACGCTGGCATCGCTCCCGATACGGCCTCGGCACGCACACCGCGAGCTAGCGAGATATACACCCGGTCCCTACCATGTGTCGGGATCGGGACCCCGCGTGCGTAGCATCAAGTCGGCCGGGGGAAGAACGGTCGCACATGTGCTGTTCTCGGCACGACACGCATCCGAGTGTGAGGCGACCGCACACTTATTCGCGGCAGCGCCGGATCTTCTCATCGAACTGCGCACGCTGGTCGTTGCATGCCCGTGCGGTCAGCACGCGCACGGCATCGATCGCGTTCGTCGCTCGAACCCGGCTCATGCCTGCACCCGATGTGCTTCGGCATTGGCGGCCATTGCGAAAGCGGAGGGACGCTAATGGCCCTTCCTCGACAGCTATACGCCCTGGTGAGCCACAACCCGCAGAAATCCCCCGCTCGCAAACCGAACATAGTCGAACTTCGCGCGCAAAAGTTGCGCGAGATCGAAACCAAAAAGGCCATTGACCGCGCGAACGAAGTCCTCGACCAGCTGGAACGACGGGTCGCCCATTACGACGCTGCAGATCCAGGTCGTGCGCAACGAATATCTGCAGCCGCTCGAGCAGCGCCGGGCGTGTGCCGAGCGCAGGATCGCTCGACTGCAAGATCACATCCTCACCAAACTGTCGGAGGCGAATCTGGATCGTGCCGACGGGTTTTGCCGGGAATTCCAATCGGTCGCTTGTCCAAAGGCCGTCCAGATCGACAACCTCTCTCTGATCCCGGCCGAGTACATCCGTCAGAAACCGGAACCGGACAAGGTCGCCATCAAACGCGCTTTGGAGCAAGACGAGGCCCTCGCCATTCCGGGGGTGCGTTTGACGCAGAAATGGCGATTGGCTCGCAAATGACCCTGGGAGTGCGTGTGGTCCGGAAATCCAAGTACGCCCGAAGACCGCGCGATCACGCCTACCTCGAGTGGATCCGCGGGCTGCCGTGCTTGATCTGCGGCCGCCGGCCGGTGGAAGCCGCGCATTTAGCGACCTCGAGCCTTTGGCCAAAAGTGTTCCGACCGGGACACCGGACCATTGTGTGCTTGGGATCACCGCATCGGACCACACTCGCATCATCGGCTCGGCAGACGCTTTTGGGAACACCATGGCCTGCACCGGGCTACACTAATCCACGACTTGAATCGACGGTACGCCATGCGGCACCCGGCTCCGCATTGATCGAAAAGGTGGAGGTTGGTCCTTCGATCTCATGGCTACAGCAAAACTGGTCGAACGAGCAGCGACCCAGCGCGCAGGGTGCACACTTCGCCCAAACACAGGAAAGCCCCGGTCGGGGATCTCCCTCCAGGGCTTGTGTGATCGGAAACCGGGTTCGCGGTCGACTTAGTTAGTGAACGGTTGAGAAAAATGGAACGACGGGGAAAGTTGGGGAGTCGACCAGAAGACACACCAGTGGCTAAGGATGTGCTCGGCGACGCGAACCACGTTTTTTCTAAGTCGAGAAGTGGTCGAACTCAGCCCGATTTCACGCAGTCGGGTGTACCGGCCGGCTTCTGTTGCCGGTGTGTCATTTACTGGTCAATGGAAGGCAGATTAGGCAAGGCTCGGTTTCCCGTACGAGAATACCGGAGATTCCGCCTTGCCGCCCCCCAAGCGATGGCCGATGATTTCGAGGGCCAGCCTGCAGTCTTATCAGCTTTCGCAAGCTCGCCAAATCAGCGACTGTGGGATTGAGTCTGTGGTCTATCTGGTCTATCCATAGGTTTGGCCGTGTCAAGGTTTGATGATTTGAGCGGCTTCAACCCGCCGGTCCCTTTTGGCTCTGCTATTTAGCCGCCGCTTTCCGCTGTATGGCAGAGATACAAAGATGTGATACGTTGGTGAATATACATGAGAACGCGGTTCACTTGGGACCAGAGCAAGGCCAAGCGAAACGCTCAACATCATGGCGTCTCATTCGAGACTGCAAAGCAAGTCTTCTCTGATCCGAATCAGATCGTGACCGAGAACTACTTCTTTGAGGACCAGCAAGAACAACGGATGCAGATCATCGGAATGACAAAGCGCCTGCTGCTGTTGCTGGTCGTGTTCGTAGACCGCAGCAACGCTGACGAAGAGGTGATTCATATCATCTCAGCGAGAAAGGCACAGGCATATGAGGAAAGCGCATACCAAGACCAGTTCGTCTAAGTCCGCCGGCGATACGGGAAAGAAGCGGGTCAAGATTACCCAAAAAACGAGAGGATTGTATGAGCAACGGGACCAAAGCTTAGATGATGACCCGGATGCACCCACGCTCCCACCTGAGATGTGGGAACACGCGATCGTCGGGAAGTATTACCGACCAATCAAGACCCAGGTCTCAGTCCGCATCGATAATGATGTCCTCGGGTGGTTAAAGTCAGCGGGCGAGGGACATCTGACTCGAATCAATGATATCCTTCGAGACCGCATGAGGAGTGACACGCAAGCGATGGCGGCAAAAGTATCCGAGATGAAATCGCGTCGTCGGGAATAAAGCTTTGAGAATGGCCGTAATATTCTACGAACGTCGCCAGCCACGGAAGCGTGCCGTACAGGCCGCGGCCGGCTTCATGACTTCGATAAGCTCACCGATGCTCGCGACGAGCGCGCTAGTGATCGACGAGCTCTTGTGAATCGAAGGCTTGCCACAAGGCACTTTCCGCGATGAACGGAGGGGACTCAGGAAGAGATCAATCCGGTTCGGATGACTGCGGCAATGAAGAGATTGACTCACCTCCTCCTCTGGGCTGGAGAGTGCCTTGTGCTTGATGACCTTGCGTTTGACGGTGTCGATCGCAACGACCTGAGATGGTTTACGCATGTCACATCCTACGCTCATTGACCCAGCGCAAGTCCAGTAGTTTCGTGATCGAAGTCGCGCAGATGGACTTGCATTCTGGCCCATGTCGAGCGATAGATGGAGTGCCCCATCCGTTAGCCGGAGGCGCGAGGAATTTTGAAATCGATGCCCGTTTATCTCACGAGCGAAGGTCTGCTCACGACCGTGGCGCGAGACCAGAGACCGCAAGGCGAGATCGGAGATCGCGCAGATCTGGCTTGTGATCGCCGCTCCAGGAGCAATTCGCTCGAAAGCGAGCGGCGCAACCGGAACGACTTCACGCTCCTTTTCACGAAGGCTCGAAAGCAGCACAGGCCTACGCGTTGCTCGTTCGCCGGCAAGGAGTGACACTCGAGGAACTCCACCAACTCACAGGGTGGCAGCGGCATACGATCCGTGGCTTTCTGTCGTCGACCGCACGGAAGCAGGGGTTCCATCTGCGATCGTTTTCACGGTCGGGCGAGCGTGTGTACCAAATTCCGCGATAAGGAACTCGTCTCGAGGGATCATGTGATCGCAGCATGGGTCCGCGGCAATCCTTTCCGGAGACATCTCGAATAGAAACGTGTGGTGGGGTAGGAACCTGGGGTGATCCATGACCCAGGAGCATCCAATTAGTGCTGGAAAGGGTTCTGCACCTGCACTCCGTCCCAATCTTGCCCTGCTACACCAGTGAAATGGGTGGCACACTGCAGTTCCCGTCCTCGTCAGGCCATCCCGTATGGTCCGAAAACTCGAATGAGGAGGACGGAAGCGATTGATTGCAGACGGGATGAGACGATCACCACATGGCGGAGAAGGTGCTCAAAATCCCTTTCAGTTCGTCGTGATCGCGCTGGCCGGTTGGATGAATCAACGGCAACAGAATGTAATCGGGTATCTGCGCGAAGAGAATCGAATCGAGTCCTGCGCGAGCAACTCGGAGAGCGTCGCTTGCGGTTCACGGATGAGCCCGAAGGCGACGAGTGGCGATACGATTTGAAGCACGACGGCTATCGGGCGTTCGATATCCGACAATCGCGAATCGCGCTCTCTGCTCTCCCGAACGAAACGGTAGAGGACGGCGAGATCGTGGCGTTTGATGAGTCTGGCAAACCATCATTCAACACCGCTTCAGAACCACGGGTCATCCGGTGTCCGCCGGCCTTTGCGTCCACATCGCAATTGGGCCGTCTTTTGGTGGCGTTACCGCTGGCAGAGCGGCCTGAAACTCGCAAACCGCCTTGGTTACCCACCCCTCGAAAGACGTGTTTGTTGCCATCCACCCTGAGTGAAGGCCTCGTGTGGCCTATCAGAAAACTTCAATTGACGATTGGCCGCACACACGTCAAGCTCGATAAGGTGGATCGTATATCGCGGGCGCCCATCAATCTTTTTCCGGATTTATATTTACCGATCGACGAATGCGGCGACTACCTGCACCCTGGCTTTCTCATGCGCCTAGATGCCGATTCAGTGCACACGATTTTCGAGGTTGGGTGCTCCGATGGGATCGACACCCTGCGCTTGGCGGATCGATTCCCAGCGGTGGTTCACGCGTTTGAATGCAACCCGGAGATTCTCGTAAAGACGCGCCTGACGGTCAACAACCATGACAGGATCAGACTGATTGAGCGCGCAGTCTGGGATTCGGAATGCGCGCTTCCGTTCTTCCCCGTTGTCGCCGCAACGCACCTCGGTACGCCAGGGCAGAATCCCGGCGCTTCCTCGTGCTTCAGAGCGCGTTCTGATTACCTGCAGCGCTACGAACAGATAGCAACAACCGTACCGGCGATCCGGCTGGATTCCTACTGCAAGCAGCACGGCGTTGATGCGATCGACCTGCTGTGCATAGATGCTCAAGGCGCGGAACTGCGCGCCCTGCAAGGTCTTGGAGATAGCATCGGCAGCGTGCGGTACGTGATCATCGAGATCGAGGTTCGACCGATCTACGAGGATCAGGCGCTGTATCCCGAGATCCACGCGTATCTGACTAGCCGGGGGTTCAAGCAAGCGGCTGAAGTGTATCGGGATGACTGGTTCAGCGACTATTTATATGTGCGGCCAGCGTTGTCGCTCTGACCGCCTCGGGCTAACATGAGCCGAAGTATCTCCGATCCGGCCAGCAGATCGCTCTGCGTCCGGCCCTCCTCAGAGATCAGATATCCCGTTGGCGTGCCTTTTACCCGATACAAGGTCGCCATTTCGGATCGTTCTTGTAGTAGAACGTTCGACGCAATCGGGTATTTACCAAAAAGTCTCTGATTTTCGATCAAATCACCGGTTGTGATGATCACGGGAACCGGATTTTCCGCCAGCCGAGGGGTTTCAATCCGCTGTAAGTCTGGCACCAGAAGTAACGAATAACAGCACCGGGGATTGAAAAAGATTAGTAATACCTTCTGCCCGCGGTAAGTTGACAAGCTTGCAACATCGCCGCTAAGGAGAGGAAGCGGAAAGTCGGGCAAGGTCGAGTCGCGTGGCAAGCCGCCCTGGCTTCCGATAGGACTGGGCCGCTGACCAATTCCCAGATGCTGGAGATCTCTTTCCAGATTCTCTAACCGGAGTTGCAGCCGCCCCTGCTGCACTAAGATCTGATACACGAACCAGCAGGCGCCTATAGCAAGTGACAAGATGACGATGGCAAGCAGCATACAAAGCCAGAACAGATGTAGCGCGAAGGATCTAAACCACTACAGATTGACTTCTCTCGTACCGGGGTATAGGATCCATGAGTGAAGTTGACAGCAATCTGAACTGAGTTATGCTGCTCTCACTGGTAGTTTTAGCTACTGGAACCATTATCGTTCTCGGGGCAGTTGTTTACCAGCTCCTGGTTCAGCAAGGGCGGCTGTTTGTCCGTCTGGAGTCGCTGGAACGGAGTTTGAGGCAGCAAGGCATATTCACCGGCTCAGAAGAACGTCACTCGAAGGGCCTGCCCAGGAACACCGTCCTAAATGACTTTGAGCTGCCGGTCCTGTCCGGCGGCACCATGACGCTTTCCCAATGGAGCGGCCGACGGTTGCTGCTGGTCTTCTTCAACCCTTCCTGCGAGTTTAGCCGCATGATGCTGCCCGAGCTCGTTCAACTTCCATGGCCCACCGATTCCAACGATCCCATGCCGATACTGATCTCAACTGGGCACGCAGATGAGAATCGCACTCTCGTCGAACGATATGGAATCCAGCAGCCTGTCCTGCTACAGGAAAGCCGCGAGATTGCCGACCTATATCGCGCCTTAAGCACCCCTTCGGCATACGTTGTGAACGAGCGTGGCAGGACGGAAAGCGAGTTACTGATCGGAGCGAATGCAGTCCTGGCGGCGGCGCACGAACCAGAACTGTTGAGAACAGCCATAGATGATCGAAGCGGTCGTGCCTTCTCACCCACCCTGGAAAACAGTCGGTTGGTGCGCGACGGGCTCCGGCGCGGTGTGGTCGCCCCGCCGTTTTGTTTGCAGCAGGTGGACGGTGCGGAAATCTCTCTCGAGCATTACCGCGGCAAGAGTGTTCTGCTCATCTTTTCTGACCCCTTTTGTAATCCATGTAAAGCGTTGGCATCCAAACTGGAGCACTTCCACCAACAAAGCAGAGACCTCTCGGTGTTGATGATTAGCCGAGGTGACGTGGATGCGAATCTCGCGAAGATTGCGGAATTCGGGCTAACGTTTCCGGTCGTCTTACAGCAGCATTGGGAAATCTCGCGAGCCTACGGCATGTTTGCAACGCCGATCGCCTATATCGTCGATGAAGCGGGAGTGCTCGCATCGGACGTGCTCGTCGGCACGGAAACCATTATGAAGGCAGCAACACGCTATCGTCCCGGGCGGGCGACGCACGCCAAGGTAGCGGCGCTGGAGTATGGGCGTGGATAAACTCTGCCGACCGGGCGGACGGACTCAAAACACAAGGAGAAGTTGATGAGTGCTCAATTAGAACAGCTATCGAAGGATCTCGCGTCGGGAGTATCGAGGCGGAAAGCCTTTTTGCGCTTCGGCGCGGGCCTGGGCGCATTAGCCCTGGGTCTTGTCACTGGCAAAAAAGCTAAGGCGGACGATGATGGCTACTGTGATCAGCTTTGTACTGATAACGACGATTTAGGCATGCGAAATCACGGTGCGTGCGTGTCGTATTGCAATCACCAATTTAGGATGAATAAGATTTGACCCTGACGTCGACGGCGGGCACGAATTACACATTGTAGGGGGGCCAAGACGGAGCCTTCCTCAGCGGTCTACTCCGAAGGTTGGGCGTTGGAACGGCATTTAGACGAACCGTCAATCTCGGTCATTTTAACTACACGAGACAGGCCGGGCCTTCTTCGTATTGCTTTGTCCTGCTACCGTAATCAGACTTACCCTTCACGCGATCTCATCGTAGTGGACGATGGCGATATCTTCCCTGCGAACGGCCGCGAAGTTGCTGAATCCGGTGGCAGACTGATTCGAGTCGAGCCCGGGACGGTTCTGGGCACTAAGCTCAATATCGGCATTTCCGAAGCGTCGGGCCAACTTTGTCAGAAGATGGATGATGACGATTGGTATGCTCCGGAGTTCCTCGAGACGATGGTCTCTGCCCTCCGGAACGACCAGCGGACAGTGTGCCGGCCATCGTTGCTGTTTGTTTCTCCCTTCTTGTTTTTTGATGTCGCTCGTTGGGAGATTCGCCAATCGACCAGTAGGAATGCGCCCGGCGCTACTCTTCTATTTGCGCGAGAAAACTGGAAAGCCAGGCCCTTTCGTAACCTGCGCCAAGATGAAGATGTCTGGTTTTATCAGGACCAGATTCGGATGGGAGTTAATCCTATGGGCGTCGATAAATCCGAGATTTTTTTAGCCGTACGTCATCAGGGAGCGCCGCGTGACCGGTTCCATACTTGGACTCACCAATCGGACGGGCGAACGATGGAAGAATATCTCCTAGAGCGCCCAATCAGCCGCCGTCCGGAAGACCTGCTCCCGCCGTGGGCCGTTACGAACTACCGAGCTCTGCAGGCTGAGATTCTCAAATCCGCGTACGACGCCAAGTCCATTTCACTCTGAGATGCCGCTTCGATGCAATCGATAGCAGATGCTCTAGGCCGCAGCTTAGAGTCATTTGAGGTGCGCGGCTCATTTGGCGAGTTTAGCCTTGCGGATGCGCATTGCGCGATCAGTGCCATAATCGCGCCAGATACGCCGGAACCGACCCGGCGCTTTTCTGGCGAGATGCTGCGTATGGCGGTCTGCGGTCGACAGGGCCGAGAAGTTCTGAACTGCATCCGCGCAGCCTTGCTCGAGCCGGGGCACCGAGAGGCCGCATACGAACTTCTGTTACAGTGCTTGTCGTTCGCAGCGAGTTGGGCCAATCGGCTGTTCGACCTTGAGACAGCGCTGGCCGTGCTAGCCGCTCCGCATATGACCCAGTGGCGGCAGTCGTTCGTGCGGAGCATGCTTGAACCTCTTCTCTATGCCTCGGACGGCCAACTAAGGCCTGAGCAGTTGGGCCGTGTGTCGTCACTCCTTCGAGAGCCGGACGACATGAGATTGCTCGTGCAGCCACTGGGCAGGGCGTTCAGCGGCAAGCTGCAGACCGAAGTCGATCGTATTCTCGGCTACGGTGTTCGGCGGGTCCTGGTGGTGCAAAACATTCGGGACGGCCAAGGAGACGAAATCATCCGCTGCGTGCCCCTGATACAGGCATTTCTGGATTTCAATCCCGAGTTGGCGATTGTGCTGCTGACGAAGCGCGGCTATTTGTACGCACATCCGCGAGTCAAGGTGGTGCCTCTCGACGACAGCTTAGCCGTCGCGGAAGAGCTAACCACAGAATTCGACGGTGTTCTGGACTTTTTCGAAACTAACGTCCGCACGATGAATCATGAGGATGCATTGGAAGCGAAGATCTGGAGCTACGTTCAGAACCGACGGCCTGCATTGTTCTTGACGTCGGGGAAGGCGTACAACCATTTCGTTTATAAACGGGTTGAGATTGAAGGACGATGCTATGCCCGTAGTCTCGGTCTCGATCGGCAGCGTGTTAGGAACGTATACGATACGACCTTCCGGTTGTTGACCGAAATGGGTCTGCCAGTGCGCGTTGGCCAAAACACACCAGTGTCGGAATGGGTGCTTGCGGGCTGCCATTGGTCGGCCGCAGCCATGGATTGGGAGCGGGTGACGGAATCTAATGTAGACAAGCGCCCGGTGGCATTGCTGGGTCCGTTCGGTGGCGCGGAGCCGTTGAAGGGCTTTACAGAGTGCGACGAAGAATCCCTTGCTGCCCGGATAAGCAACTTGGTTGCCGAACGTTTCTTTGTTGTCTTGGCTCCGAATGGAACCGCATGGGGAAGCGCCGCACGGGCCAGGAGTGTAATCGCGCATCTCGCGCCCGAGGAACAACGCTTTGTAGCGATCGCTCCAGATTCGATAGGAACCACTGGACAGCCAGAAAGGTTCCGCGTTGGCTCCGAGTTTACCGCTCGCGACATTGCCACTCGAATGCTCATCTATTTCATCCGGTTCGCATCCCTCGTGGTTGCGGTCGAAGGCTGGATGATCCACGCAGCCTACTGCATGGGCAAGCCTTATAGAACGCTCATGATGGCCTATTCGCAAGGCACTGACTGGCAGCCGTTTGCGCAAACGTCGCAACAGCAGATCGAGTGTCCGATGCAACCTCTGAAGCTCCGGCGGGGCAGCCCCCTGGTCGTTGAGCAACCCCGAAAATTCTTCTTGATTGCTCTGCTGCGGCTGTGCGGCGCGTCTTCGGATCCCCGTGCAACCGATCTGCTTTACGAGGCAACACGTAGCCCCGATCATGATCTTCGCGCCGCGGCTGTCGCCGGTCTGAGTGAACGACTCGACGATACAGCGCAGAACTTGACGGTTGCGGCCCTACAAGATCCCTGGTATCGTGTGCGCGCTGTTGCCGCGGAAGCACTGCTGCTCCGAAATTCCGATGTCGCACGAGAAACTCTACTCGTGCATGTACTGATCGGCAAAGCGAAACGGGAATGGGCAGCAATCATGCCATTAGGAACGGACGCGATACCTGCGCTTGAAATTGCCGCATGTGACCAGGACGAGGTAATCCGGCGCGAGGCAATATGGGCAATTGCGTCCTTGAAGACTGGTCCGGAGTTCCATAGACCGCGTGCGCGTCCTCGGAGCATACGCATGCTCTCGCAGCTCATGCGTGCCGCAGCAGCCAGACGGCCGAAGGCTTGAAACATGGCGCTGTTCGAATTCTTCAATCGTCGTAGGGACCTGGACGAAGATGACTATCCTCGCTTGCTCATACTCACGCCGGTGAAGGATGCCGCCGATTGCCTGGACGACTACTGCCGCCTCCTGCTCCGTACTACATACCCGCATGAACGCGTCTCAGTGGGGTTCCTGGAGAGCGATAGCACGGATTCCACCCTGGCCGATCTCCAGCGCGTTGTTTCCGATCTCGGCCGTTCGTTCCGTCGCGTTGAGTTTTGGAAGAAGGATTTCGGATACAATCTCCCCGCGGGCGTGCATCGGGGCGACGCTAGCGTCAGGATCCAGCGTCGCAGAATTCTCGCGAAGAGCCGCAATCACCTGCTCTTTCACGCGCTGGCCGATGAAGATTGGGTGCTCTGGGTTGATGCCGATGTGATCGACTATCCGCGTGACATCATTGAGCGCTTACTCGCGACCGGAAAGGACATAGTTCAGCCACACTGCGTCCTCGAGCCCGGCGGAGCCACTTTCGACCGCAACGGATGGCGCAACCACGGAGCAGAACATCTCGACGATCTGCGTGGAAGCGGCGAACTCGTCGAATTGCACGCCGTCGGCGGCACAATGCTGCTGGTCCGAGCCGATCTGCATCGGGACGGTTTGATCTTTCCGCCGTTCCTGTATGGGCGTCAAAACAGTCGAGTGCGACAAGGACTCGGAGAGTTGGAGACCGAAGGTCTCGGCATAATGGCAGGTGACATGGGCTGTTCCTGCTGGGGCATGCCCGCGCTGGAGATCCTCCATCGGTGCCGGTAGCGAAGCCCGAACTTCTCTATCTGAGTCCGGTGGTACCCGCTCTCACCGGAAATGGGCTGGCGATGCGGGCGGGCATGGTGCTGGAGGCTCTTTCGTCGCGACACTCCGTCTCGCTTCTCGTCGTGCAACTGTATCCCTCGCTGGACCGAGATGCAAGCGAGTATTTCGGTCGTATTTGCCGGCGCTATACGGTAGTGCACTTGACGTCCTCGCAGCCTGGACGATTCTGGAGACGGCCAAAACTGTTTTCGGAGGTTCTGTCCGATTACAAGAAGCTTGCTTTTGAGGTGATTCACGTCTTCCGGTTGGCGACGCTTCCGTTTTCTGAGCCGTTCCTCCAGGCGTTCCCGAATGCAAGGCACGATCTCGATCTCGATGACATCGAATCAACGACGCACGATTGCATCGCCGAACTGGCCGATTCGAACCGCGAGCATGATTTGGCGTCACGCGAAAGGGAGGCTGCGGACCATAGCCGCAGGTTGGAGCAGCAAGCGTGCTCACGATTTGATCGGATCTACGTATGTTCGCAGGAAGACAAGAACCGGTTTTTGAAGCTGCAACCGCAAACGAATGTTCGCGTCCTTCCGAATGCGGTGCGTATGCCTGAACCGGCAGCACGCTCCGGAGGCGAGCTTATCTCGCTACTATTCGCCGGTACACTCGGATACTACCCAAATGAAGACGCGGCGCAATACTTGTGCCGTGAAGTCATGACGCGCCTGCAGCAACGCACTACACGAAGGTTCGAGGTTCGTATTGTTGGAAGCGGCTCATCACTACGCCTCCGCCAAGCCGCGCTCAAAGCGGGAGCAGACGTCGCCGGATTCGTCCCGGCGATCCGGGATTCTTATGAACGCGCCAGCATGGTGGTTGTTCCGCTCCGGGCAGGTGGCGGCACTCGCATCAAGATCCTGGAAGCGTGGAGCTACGGCCGTCCGGTTGTGACATCTTCGATTGGCATCGAAGGGTTGGCTGCTCGTAATGGGGAGCATGCTCTGATCGCCGATGATCCCGATTCGTTTGCCGATTGCTGCTTCAGGCTTGTGCAAGACGCCGAACTATGCGATCGCCTGATCAGGAATGCCCACTCATTAGTTGCCGAATTGTACTCTCCTGACTCGCTCAGAAGAACCATCGGCGCACTGGACGGTTGATCTCTGTAAGGATTTCGATCAGACGATCAGTTGCCTTCTCCCATGTAAACTCGGCTAGGATTCGATGCTGCGCACTATCGGCCGGGACTTCCCTATGCTCGATTGCATCCCGTATCGCCCGGACTGCCTCCGACTCATCGGGCTTCCACCAGGTCGCACCCAGGAAGAGAGCCGCCGTCAACGGGTCGCCGTCGACGAGGACAGGCGTTTCATGAGCCTTGATCAGACGCGCAGTCGATGGATCCAAGTAGGACTGATACGCACTGTGATCCGGCGCAATCAGATGCAAACCCGTTGCGGCTGCCTCCGTCATCGCCAGGTCCCATCCCTCTCCAAATGACATGCTGACGTAGTGCGTCGCAGCGCGGTAGAGTTGCGGCATCTCGGCATCGCCCAGCATCCGTCTGAGGAAAAGAATCGGGGCCGCATCGTCCAACCGCTTTCCCGTCTGCAGCAGCATCGCATCGAGTTGCTGGTTGAAAAACTGCTGAGCACCCGGCACCCAAGCGCCAGTTTTGAGTATCAGGACAGCATCGTCGGTAGGTGTCGTTGCAGTGATCCAAGCTCGCACGAGCCCAATCAAATTCTTTCTAGGGCTTAGCTCAGAGATGTTCAGTAAACGAACGCTGTACCGCGAAACTAGTTCACCGGTGGAAAGCTTTAGTTCGAGCGGCTGCACCGTGCTCGAATAGCGTGACGCATCAACACCCAGAGGACACACACGAACGTGTTTGTCGTCCATTCCGCTAGCGATCCAGGCTCGACGCGACGACTCGGTCGGGACAATAACAAGGTCGTGCGCACGATTGCAGCGCACCCAATCGCTCGGAACTCGAGAAGCCTCAAACATCGTGAAATTTACGTTGCGTTTTCCGCGCCAGTTACGGGCGTCCTTTGGAAGTGTAAAATGCAGGACGATGTTCGATTCGACTGGCCGGTCGAGCGAGTCGAAGAATGAATCTTTCAGCAGATCAGGAAGCTTAGCGGCCGTCCAGCGCGGAAGATCAATGAGATGAAGTTGAACTCCTCGCCGATTGAGTTCACGAACGAATTCGCGGACGTGGTGATCGTATCCACTAGGACCACGAAAGGGTCCACAGGCCGTTAAGGCATTAAGGGCTGAAGTGGCCTGGCTCATGAAGTAAGATAGCGACGCATTACTCTGCTCATGTCCCTTGTCTTTGGTGTGTTGAGATGCTTAGTAGGTGGACCGAAATTGAACATGTCCTTGCGGTCGGTGTTAGTAGCCCGTCCCAAGTCGCGCCTCTCGAACCCGGATTTGCTCTTCTCGATTGGTATCGCCCTGGTCTTTCTCATTACCTTCGTTCATACGCTGGCGCTACCACTGATCATCTCGTACGACGGCATGGAGTACGCGCATCTGGCGAATGTACTTTCTGGGCCGTCCATCATTTCTCACTGGAACTTCTATCGCACACCGCTGTTTCCACTCGCTCTGAACGTGGCGTTTTGGCTTGGGGGCGAGCAGCCGCAATCGGTGCTGATGGTAACAACGCTGTTGGGAACGGGCGGTGTTCTTCTGGTTGGTCTGATCGTGAGACGAGTTGCCGGGCCGACGAGCGGAGCGATCGCGCTCGTCCTCGTTAGCTTCTACCCGGTTCTCATCGGCTACGAGCACATGCTGCTGTCGGAGACTGGAACGTTTTTCTGGCTTACGCTTTTGCTGTGGTCCCTTGTTTGTCTAGCGCCCGTTTCGAAGGCCAGGCCAATCTGGGTTGCCTGCTGGATCGCTCTCGTGATCTCGCTGGGATACTATTGGCGTCCGTCAGTTCTATCTATGGCTCCGATCGCCGCGATTGGATATGTTTGTGCCCTCAGGCTTTCTCCGAAACGCTTGAGGTTCTACTCCGAGCTATTAAGCGTGTTGCGCGCCGACCGGCGTGTCGTATCAGGAGTTGCAATCATTGTTCTGGGCCCTTATGTGCTTTCGGGCCCCTGGATTTACCTTACGGCGAAACACAGCAGGGGCGGCTACAGCGGTGTAGTCGCACAAGGGATCTTTCGGCATGTGCTCGTTCCGGTAGACGATCCACTGCTGGCGCCTGTTAAAGCCGAGTATCAGTCAGCGATCAAGCATGATCTGGTGAATGGAACATTGCCGCTCACCGGCCTAACGCTCGGCGGCCACCCTGAGTTGCTGAATAAAGTCGGCCCGTTGCTCGCCCGTGCAGGCGTTTGGCATGTGATCCGGCAACACCCGTTTCGATATATCGACGGCGTAGCGAAAAGCATGATTTTCTTCCTTGGGATGCCGGATCGTCGCATTGACGACGATAACTGGAAGTTCTCCCATGCCGCATTTACGGTCTGGCCTCCAAGTGACAGCTTGGACAGGATGGTCGGCTGGTATCCGAAACTCCCGCAGTTCGCACCACCGCGGTACTTCGGAGGAGCATCGGTTGGGAGGATGTTTGATTACCTTCTGCCGGTCTACGCATGGTTGGTCCTGTTGTCCAATATCGTCTCGTTCGTATGGATGCTGGTTTCCCTCAAACACGGTGACGCGCTCGGACTCGTGCTGACCGCGGTTCCTTTTACGTTACTGGTTGCGCATGCCTTGACGCTTCATGCACTGAATCGTTACGCCCTACCAGCTTATCCGCTCATGCTCGCCAATTCAGTTATAGTGATTCGGTTGGTATCTCGGGACTTCCGTAAGAAACGCCCGATTGAGAAATGCAGCGGATCACTAGGGGGGCAGCGTTTCCCAGGCAGCGGCTGACCGGCCTGACAATAGTTCAGTTCGGTTCTACGTAAACAGTAAGCTGTTCCCACGAAAGCATCTCGCCTGATGTTTGACGCAGCATTTCCTTCAACCTTTTTGTGATCACTTGTGCGCTGAAGCGCCCGCGGCGGACGCACGAAGAGGCGGTACAAATTCTTCAAGCAGCCGGGGATCACTTCCTATGTTCTCCGCGATGCGCGCTGGCAACACGCTCTTGATGCGGGCCAAAGTGATGTGTTCCCGCTTGTCGTTCGGTCAAAGAATTCGAATGCGTTGAAAACACAAGAGGAATAGGATGGTGCGTTTCGGTGAAGAAAACGCAAGTAGCGCGGCTGTTGGCATACGTTACCGGGATGGTGAACCAGCAACTTCTGCTGCAGAATGAATACCTGATTGCAGAGAACCGGATCCTTCGCTCGCATTTGCCAGCCCGGCTCCGGTTGACCAATCCGCAACGAGCCACGATCGCAAAACGACTCGGACGTCAGGCGCTGGAGCACTTTGCGTTGATCGCGAAACAGGAAACGATCCTGGGTTGGTACCGCAAGCTGATCGCCCAAAAGTTTGACGGTTCAAAAAACCGCGTTTACCCGGGACGACCGACTGTCGGCCGAGAGATCGCGGACCGGATCGTGCGGATGGCTCGCGAGAATAGCGAATGGGGCTGCGATCGCAACGACAAGATCGGCATCGAGCCCTGAGTGCAAGGGATGGATTGCCCGTCCCTTCCGGACTAGCGTAGAGGAATTCTGAAGCAGCCGAGTGAGGTATCCGCACGCCTTCACAGCCAATGCTTGTGTGTTTGTAACGAACGATTTCACTAGCTGAATTACGCGGGACCGAAACCTGGAGGGAAAGGGGTTCCCTCCAGGTTTCACTTATCGTCTCCAGGTATTACGGCCTGCCGACATGCAGCCGCGCTAATTCTCTGCGCAAGCGTTCGCGGGCTGGGTCCGAGAGCGTCGGTCTTGGCAATGGGATCACCCCGGCATCGAAATCGCCATCTTGGTCGACGGGAATGGCTTGGAATCCATGAACTTCTCCCGCGCTTGTGGCGCCGAAGCCAACGATTTCGCCACGATTGTTAATGGATTCAGCGAAAAGGAGATAGACACCCGCATTCTCATGAACAAGCGTATTCATGTCGGTCAGGGTATTCCGTTGCCAGACGAAGGCCCGCGGATTGAAATCTGCATCTAAAGATGCTCCCACCACGGTCTCGCTATCATTTATACCGAGCGACAGGCTGCCGTAGTCACCGTCCAGGGTCCCCAGATCGATGACCTTCTTTGATTTGGGCCAGAGAGTGGCGTGAAATGCGGTGTTGTTCGTTAGCTCCGAATGGCCCACGGCTTCCCCCAGATTGTTGAGGTTGCAAGCATGGTTTCCGGCAATTCCACCAGCTCCACCAAGGCTCGGAAGTTCATGCGGTCGGCCGTTGGCCTCCCAGAACATGGCGCGGACCTCGTTCAGGTAAAGCAGACTGTTCGTGCTAAATGGAGCACAACTGCCCGAAGCACCGGCAACCTGCCCGCTCTCATTGATATACGCAGCCACGCCATATAAATCGCCTGGCGTCGCTAGGGCATGTGGCTCACCGTTCGTCCACACGACAGGGCTGAAGCGATGGACAGAGCAACCGGGGTCTTGAATCGAGCTTTCTGCTATCCCGACGATGTCGCCTCGGTCGTTGATCATGTTGGCGTAGCCGTTCGGCCCACCTAGGGTCGGTAGCGCTTGCATGACTCCGTAGTGCCACATAAACGGCTGGCATGTAGTGTTGGAAGCCGGAAAGCCGAAGGCGTTGAAACCGCAAAAATCTTCGTCATTTGCGTCCGTGGTCTGCGCGCCTCCAACCACCCGGGCGCTCTCATTTACCCCGAAACCGAAGCTGTTAAGTCCTCCCAATCCCGGCGTGCCCAGGTCGATCTGCGCCCGCCCTAGCCAGAGCGTAGCGTGCTCGGCGCCATCTTGGCCGCTGACTGACCCGCCCGTAAAGCCGTTTTGGTTAATCATGAATGGCCCCCCGGGCGGTGGCCCCACTGGCCCCAGATCAATGATGTTGTAGCGAAGTTTCGAGGGGTGGTTCTTCGCGGACAGTTCAAGCTCTTGGGCCATCATCTTCGCAGAGATGGCAAGGATTACTAATAGGCTTGTCGCACAAACGCGGTTCGCCGGTACATGTTTCATAACGTGGCTCCCTTCTGTCGCAGCTTTGTCGAACTGCATCTTCCGCGCGTCAAGGCGCAAACGGCGGGAGGAAACTATCAAGCCCCTCGAAGTTTTTTCGGCTATAATCTGATGGCACTAAAGAGATGACGGGGGAACGTGAAGGAACAGGCGCCATCGCTTCCGAGGACGTGACCCAGCTACTTCGCGCCTGGCGGGGTGGTGACCGGTCAGCTCTCGAAAGGCTCACGCCAATCGTCTACCAGGATTTGCGCCGCCTGGCGCGCCGCCGTCTGTTGGGAGAGCGGGCAGGACACACTTTACAGCCAACCGCAGTTGTCAACGAAGCCTACATGCGTTTGGTGGACTATCAGCACGTGCAGTGGCAGGACCGGGCACATTTCTTTGCTGTATCGGCGCAGTTGATCAGGCGAGTTCTGGTGGACCACGCGCGTCGGCGCAACCTGAAACGGGGCGGAGCCGTAAAGCACTTCTCGCTCGAGCTAACACCCGAAATTGGTTCTCATCCTTCAAAAAACCTGATTGCACTGGATGAAGCCCTGAATGAACTAGCGCGCATGGACCCGCGGAAGGCAAGCGTGGTGGAGCTGCGTTACTTTGCCGGATTGAGCGTTGAGGAATCGGCGGAAGCGTTGGGAATCTCCGCCCCAACCGTCATGCGCGATTGGAACAGCGCCAAAGCGTGGCTCTACCGTGAACTGATGGGCGGCGGATCGGGCAGTGAATCCTAAGCGCTGGCAGCAAGTGGACAGCTTGCTGCAAGACGCCCTGCGGTTGCAGCCCGAAAAGCGCTGCTCCTTTGTCGAAGCGGCGTGCCAAGGTGATGAAGATCTTGTGCGCGAGGTCCACTCTTTACTGGCGTCGCACGAAGCGGCCGGAAGCTTTCTGGAATCGCCTTTAATTGAAGCGACCGAAGCGCTCCTGGCCAGCGCCGGAGATAGAGCCGAACTGGCCGGAAGCACGCTCTCGCATTACCGCCTGATCGACAAACTGGGCAGCGGCGGCATGGGCATTGTCTACAAGGCCGAGGACACTCGCTTGCACCGCCACGTGGCGTTGAAGTTTTTGCCCGAAGAACTGGGCCAGGATGCGGCTGCCCTTGCTCGCTTCCGTCGCGAGGCCCAAGCAGCTTCGTCCCTCAACCATCCCAACATCTGCATCGTCCACGATGTTGGTGAACAGGATACTCGTGCGTTCATCGTGATGGAGTATCTCGAAGGCCGCACACTGAAACAGGAGATCTCCGGCCGCCCGGTGCAACTCGAGCTTCTGATCGCCGTGGCCCTGCAGATTTGCGACGGTCTCGACGCGGCACATGCAAATGGAATCGTCCATCGCGACATCAAGCCCGCCAACATCTTCATCAGCCACAATGGGCACGTCAAGATTCTTGATTTCGGGATCGCGAAGATCCAGAACGCTGAGGCTTTCGAACCTCGAAGCAGCGCGCCGCCGGAGGTCGAATCCGATCCGCACCAGCTCACCGCCACCGGCTCAGCGCTGGGAACGCTTGAATATATGTCGCCTGAACAGGTGCGCGGGGAACCACTGGATGGGCGTTCCGACCTGTTTTCGCTCGGGGCATTGTTGTACGAAACCGCCGGGGGATTTCCGCCGTTTCGAGGCGCCACGCGCACCGAAACCTACGACGCCATTCTCCATGGGGAAGCAAAGCCTCTCAGGGAAATCAACCGCACTCTGCCGAAGGAACTCGAACAGATTGTCGACAAGTGCCTGCAAAAGGACCGCGGCGCGCGCTACGGGCAAGTCTCGGAAATTGGGGCTGATCTCAAACGGCTGAAACAGAAGACAGACTGGCGCAGACGATTGCAGCGTGCGCGCGTGGGGCTGGGGCTCGCTGCTGCTGTCGTTTGCCTGGCAATCGCAGCTTATGTTGCCTTGCGCTCGCCGCCTCCGCCCCGCGTATCTGGTTATGTTCAGCTGACGGACGATGGCCAGGGGAAAGGAGTAGCTGAGGGCGCTATGGTCACCGACGGCGCCCGGCTCTACTTCGGAGAGGGATCGGGCATGTCTACCGTCATCGCTCGGGTCTCTGTTTCCGGTGGAGAAACATCATCACTGCCCCAAGCACCCTTTGGGGAGCCCGAAGTCCAAGATATTTCACCGAATCACACCGAGTTGCTGGCCTCGAGTTACATGGGCTTCTCTCAGAAGTTTGGTTGGCCTCTCTGGCTTCTGCCATTAGCAGGAGGAGCGCCGCACCGCATCGGGAACATCTCCATGAGTTGCGCCGCCTGGTCGCCCGACGGCCGCGAAATCGCTTACGTGACAGGGCACGACCTGTATAGATGTCAGCGCGATGGAAGCAACCCGAAACGAATTGCCGGGCTTCCTGGAACGGCTTTCTGGTTACGCTGGTCGCCGGATGGGAGCAGCCTGCGAGTGACAATCGGCAATCCGCTCGGCCGCACCGGCGTGCTTACGCTTTGGGAAGTGTCGGCCAATGGCGCCAGTTCTCGCGCCTTTTTGCCCGATTGGAATCAGCCCCCTTCCGCCTGTTGTGGCAACTGGACACGGGACGGCAAATACTTTGTCTTCCAGGCAACCCGCAGCGGTAAGACCGAGATTTGGGCCACCCGCGAGCGAACTGGACTGCTTGGCTCATTTCGAAGAACAGGTCAACCGGTGCAGCTGACCGGCGGCCAATTAGACTCGATGACACCGTTGCCCAGTTTGGACGGGAAGAAACTCTACGTTGTTGGACAAAAGCTGCGGGGAGAGACCGTACGTTGGGATGCCAAATCCCGCCAATGGGTTCCGTACCTCTCAGGCCGTTCGGCTGAGTTCTCTGCCTTCTCTCGCGATGGGCAGTGGGTAGCCTACGCCAGCTCTCCTGACGGCAATCTCTGGCGCAGCCGAATCGATGGAAGCGATCGCCTCCAACTCACCTCCCAGCCGATGACGGCGAGCATCCCGGCCTTGTCTCCGGACGGAAAGCGAATCGCCTTTCAGGCCATGAAACCGGGCCAACCGTGGAACATCTATGTCGTTTCCTCCAACGGCGGCGCGCCCGAAGCGGTTTGGCCGGAGAAGCACAATCAGGGTCGCCCAACCTGGTCTGCCGACGGAAATTCGATCGTGTTTAGCGCCTTTCCGGGACCGGAAGCTGCGAGCGGAATCCGGGTCGTGAATCTGGCTACACACACGCTCACGAAGTTGCCGGGTTCTGAATGGCTCGTGATTCCTGCCTGGTCATCTGACGGCCGCTATATCATTGCCCGTCACTCGGATCATCACGTCATCAAGCTCTTCGATATGCGGACACAACAATGGACGGAACTGGTGCGCAGCGAGCTGAATTGGTTTAATTGGTCGCGCGATGGCCGCTCTGTTTATTTCGAGCAGCATGGAGACCGGGATGCCGTGATGCGAGTGCGCCTGGTCAATCACAAAGTTGACGAGATTGTGAGTTTGCAGAACTTGAAGCGAACCGGAGCCTTCGGCAGCTTTTGGTTCGGCCTCGCGCCTGATGATTCTCCTGTCGTATTGCGTGATACGGGTACACAGGAAATCTACGCACTCGATTGGCTGCCGCGGTAACAGGGGCGACGCCCAACGCTGGACATGCCGTCTGCTGAAATGAGCGACCGTTCTGAGTTCTGACACGCAGTTCCAGTTCGCCCTGACGTTTTTCGAGTTCGGGTCAACGAAGTTGGCGTGGTTACTCGCGGGCAACGGCGATGTGTTTTCTAATCCGTCCCGACATTGAGTACAGAGCATTCCCCTACGCTGCCGGACTTCGCGTTTCGCTATGGCCCGTTCAGCATCAACTATTTATGCTGGGGATGCTACCTATGTGTCTTATAGCAGAGCATATAGCTATAAATATTCAAGTTATGACCAAGCTTGTATTCGGAATGAACCAGTCCCTGGACGGTTATGTCAACCATATGGCGTTTGCGACAAGCCCCACGCTTTTCCGTCACTTCATCGAGGAAGCTCAGGGACAGGCGGGCAGTGTCTATGGTCGCAAGATGTATGAGGTCGGTCCCAACGTAACGCTTGTTGAGAGTGGTCTTGAAGGCGCGATCCGCAAGCTGAAGAACGAGAGCGACGGCGAGATGGAAGTCGCTGGCCCGGACTTGGCAAAGCGCCTCACAGAGCTTGGCCTGATCGATGAATATCGAATCTATCTGCACCCTGTCGTGCTTGGTGACGGCAGGCCATATTTTGCCGGACCGCGACCGCCGCTCCGTCTTAAGGCTCACGATCGGATTTGCGACGATGTGCTCAGGCTAACCTACATTCCCGCTTAGTCTCGCGGGATAGCTCATGATCAACAGCCTACTGTTTGGTGATCGGCCGTGCCAAGTTTCGGCCCCTTTCTCTTTGGAGGGCTACGACCTCTCCTGAACGTTTAGATGCCCGTTGGACTCCGGCCAAACGCCCATTGAATCATCAACGGAAACTCTTGTCGCCACATCTCGGCGTCGTGCCCTGCGGATCTCTGGATCATCACGACATCCGCAGATGCATCGTGCAATGCGCTAGCCCACCGAGCCGCGTTGTCAAGGAAGAAAGGTTCTCGCTTGCCGGCCACGAGATACGTTGGCGGCAATCGACTAGGCATTGCGTCAGGTGGCCGGTATCCGCCGCCGGGATGAACCTGTGTAGTGCACCAGGCTCTGGGGTACAAATCTACTCTGGTCGCCTTCCATGAAGCGAGAGTATTGCATGGCGTTGATTCGATCGGTGCGAAGCTTCGCGCGGCAGTTAGAGCACGCTGCCAACTTTGCACTGCACCACCTTACCTTTCGAACCCGTGAAGAGGGCGGAAGCAACTTCCGCTTCTCGGCAACTAAGGAAGCAGGGAACATGTGCTGACGTTACGAAGACGCATGGGAGGGCGGCTCCACTGGGAAGGCGTCAAGAACGGCCGCGATCGTCCCAGGTGCAAAGCCCTCGAGTCGGTTGTTGATGTAAATGAATGTTGGTTCGCCCCGTTGCTTGCTGCGGACAAGCAAACTCCGGAGCGCATCCCTTACTGTCGGGCTCGGCTCCTGAACACTGCTGAAAGGAGCGAACCTTGAGACGGTGGAATCGTAAGTTCGGCCCGGAATCATGAGGGCCCTACTCACTGTGAAGTTACTGGTAAAGGCGTCCGGCAGGGCCATCTGTTCGGCGATGGCCGGCATCTCCGTCCAAGAATTGAACACGTGAGCGACACCGAACTTGCGGAGCGTATGAAAGTACTCGACACCCAATATGCGCTGGCTACGGACCTCTACCGCATACCGGAAGGTATGTGGCAATCTATTAAAGAACTGACCTAGCGCATTGCTTAACGAGCGGTTATCTGCAAATGCACTTATCAGCGCTGCCGGAAACTCAAAGATGATCACGGCTACCGCTGTCGTATAAGGTTCTAAGGGAGCAAGGAACTGGGCAGTGAAGGCGTTCGGATCCAGAAATGAAGGGTTCGGCTGTCCCGCTCGGGATCCATAACGGGGATGTCTTGGGAATACTGGCGTCGTGATTTCCTCGGGCGCTTTGAAGGCAAACCGAAATCCAGCAGGCACCTGAGCGAATAGGCGGCTCCAGGCGGAAGTACTCGGGAAGTGATAGAACGCGAAGTCACCGGAGACTGTATGAAACACTTCTGCGTACTCAGCCAGACAGTCCTGTTCGAACCGGGCTTTTGAGAATCGACCTCGGCTGAAGTAGCGCTCAGGCTGATACACGGTTCCGAGCCAACCTTCGTATTTCCATGAACTGGTCCCGACATAGAGCTGCACTCTCGCAAGTTCTCTCAGTCTTGCCGCGAGCTGTTGTTTTAGATCCGATTCTCCGGTTCCGAACAGAGATAGGTTCTCGTTCAAGATCCAGCGTACCGGACAGGAGATGCACGGCGCGCGCAAGATTGATCCACCAAAACCCGCAGCTTGCAGTAAGGCCTCGCGGCCGTGGTTCCTGCCTTTGCAGAACCCGACATCCATTTGCTGTCTCAGGCCGTTGCCGGCCGTCAAAGGTGATTGAGTTTGTGTTCGCTGCCAGTCCCGAAACGACTCGCAGGGAGCCTCAGGAGTTTCCTTCGCCCAGTCCGGTAGCTGCAGGACCTGGCAGCCTGCTCGCCGTGGATCTTTTTGTCTTTTTGGCAGTGAGGCGGTCTACGCTACTGCACTGCCGAATTCTTCTGCCGGTTTGAAGGGCCGCCGCTCTCGATCCACAGCAAGCAAATACGCCATCAACTTGCGCGCCACAGCCAACGTGGCACGATTGGAGTTGCCTTTCTGCTTTTCCTTTTCGTAGACCAAAGCCGATTCGTGGTTCTGTTGCGGTGCAAACTTGGCGGCTTCTACTAAGACACTTTGAATATGCTTGTTTCGTTGCTTCGAAATGGGTGTTCGAAGAACTTTGTCTGCCGAACTCCTCTCGTCTCCACAAAGCCCGCAGTAGCTAATCGCTTGTTTCACGGAGCGAAATCGAGAGACATCGTCCATCTCTAGCGCCCAGGTGAGCGCCGTAATAACACCAACTCCAGGGATCGTTTTCAGGTTCTTGATCCTCTCCACTAATACTGGGTCGCGTTCAAGGGAGCGAATCAACGCGATCTCCGTCTTGTGCAACCGTGTGATCGTTTCATGGCTGAGCCGTAGAAGTGGGCGTGTACTTTCACTGACGTCTTGGTTGTCTGTCAACAGGTCACGAAAATATTTCACCTGGTGTAAACGCTGTTTGTTGTGTGTCACGCCGGTTTCCAACAGCAAGCCCGAAACTCGATTCTTCATCTGCACCATTTGCCGTACCAGCAGGTGTCGGTAGCGCAATGTGCGACGTCTGTCCCGGATCTTTGTAGAAGCCATGCGGCATTCAGGCAGGAAGTCACAACGCAAGCAATCTGCAATCTTACTGGCATCAATTCGGTCATTCTTCTTCTTTGCCACCGCGATCGCACGCAGCATCAGTGGATGAGCCACCTTTACCTGCGCTGCATGCGGAAGCAGATAGTCATGAACCCATCCTGTGAAAATGCTGGCTTCTAGTGCAACCGTCCATGGTTGAGGAAGAGTCTTCATCCAGCTATCTAGCTCAGTACGCGCCGCGGCGATCGTCCCTTGTTGTCGGATGTGACCAGTGACATCCTTTACGCAATAACTGATCGTCTTCTTGTGAACGTCGAGTCCGATGTAATACATATCTATCGAGGAGCCTCCGTGCTTGTTCTCTGAATCAACGTGCCGTTGAGTTCAGCCTTTTGTACATCACGCGCCCTTCGCTCGACTTACATTCAAACTACCAGCGGGCAATCGCATGATTGTCCGGTACGGATCTCCACACCGACTGGCGTCCAAAGACTGTCCATTCTTCAGGGTCGTCTTGTGCGAAACTTGGCACCAACGTGGCCTCAGATCTACTCGTCTCGAAGCTCTTTCCACGCGCTTCGAAATATCACCCGGGATGGATCAAATCCAGCCTCAGCGGAGGGGCGAACTCACTTTGGATGACCGAGTGGCTGACGGCAGTGTTGGATGTGAAACCCGGTATGCGCGTGCTTGATCTCGGCTGTGGACGGGCCTCATCGTCGATATTCCTACGGCGCGAATTCGGGATGCAGGTTTGGGCAACCGACCTGTGGTTCGACGTCTCGGAAAACGCTCAGCGGATCCGAGATGCTGGTGTTGAAGATGGCGTGTTCCCGGTGCACGCCGATGCCCGGGCCTTACCATTCGGAATTGAGTTCTTCGACGCCATTGTTTGTATTGATTCCATGATCTACTACGGGACAGACGATCTTTACCTGAATTACCTGGCCCGATTTGTGAAGCCAGAGGGCCAAATCGGAATTGCCGGTGCCGGGCTTTTGCGGGAAATTGATGGTCCCATTCCCGAGCATCTCCGCCGATGGTGGACCAACGATCTGTGGTGCCTGCATTCGGCGGCTTGGTGGCGCCGACACTGGGAACGTGCGGGGATCATGGCCATTGAAGTCGCCGACACACTGCCTGATGGATGGCGGCTGTGGCTCGACTGGCACAAATTCGTAGCGCCATACAATGAACCTGAAATTACAGCGCTTGAGGCTGATCGTGGTGCCTACCTGGGCTACGTTCGCCTGGTGGGCCGCCGTCGCGGCGAAGCAGAGTTGGCAGATCATATCGTTTCGTTTGCCGGCACGCCAAAAAGCCTTTGCTAAGACCCGAGGATTTGTGATTTCTTCCGGAAGCTGGCAGTAAACAGACTGGATTGTCCACGGAAGATCCCTGACCGCGAAGTGGGGAGTTGGAGAACTTGCTCTACCTCCGGCGGATTACCCGTCCCATCCTGACTACCCACGAGTGGTCTGCCGAACCGGTGCGGAGAGGCAGCATTGATCGGTAGTGGATCGTGAAACCGAAGAAATTTTCCAGGAGCAAGCTGTCGACCGCGCTCGGCGGCATGCGCTGCGATGCCCTCGCGGAGTGAAGTGATATTCCTATATAGGCGCAGCCAGAGTGCGCGAACGCACATAAACTTCGCCCAAAACTATTCGCAAGAACAGCTCAGTAGCTCTCAGGAGAAAGATGGCCGATCACCTACCCCAAACAAACGCTATCAACCGTCGCACACTGCTGGGACTCGGAACGGCTAGTGCACTCGCCGTGGGCAGCGGGTCCGCGATGGAGCAACCGATCACCGGGATGCAAATTGCGACCAAGGCTGCATCAAACTCCGAGGCGGCGAACCTGCACCCGCCCGTGGTCCAGGTCAAAGGCGGGAAAGTGCGCGGGTTGAAAGACGGGGAGATTTTCACATTCCTCGGCATCCCGTACGCGCAGGCGGAGCGCTTCGAAATGCCGAAGCCGGTTCCGGCATGGGACGGCATCAAGGGCGCTCAGGTGTGGGGGCCGGTTTGTCCGATCCCGCAGCAGACCTCAGTTGGCGCCGACGACGTGGTTCTTCCTCACCGCTATTGGATCGAGAACGAGAACTGCCAAGTCCTAAATGTGTGGACCCAGAACCTGTCTACAAACGCCAAGAAGCCCGTGATGGTGTGGATGCATGGCGGCGGATTCACGAACGGCTCGGCCATGGAATCGTATGCGTATGACGGAAAGACGCTCAGCGAGTTTGGCGATGTCGTTGCTGTCAGCGTCAATCACCGGCTGAACATCATCGGCACCCTGGATCTTTCTGCGTACGGTCCGGAGTACGCCAACTCCCGTTACACCGGTATGGCTGACCTGGTGGCTGCCCTTGAGTGGGTTCGCGACAACATCGAAACCTTCGGGGGTGATCCCGGAAATGTGACGATCTTCGGCCAATCTGGAGGCGGCGGCAAGGTGACTCGCCTCATGCAAATGCCGGCGGCAAAGGGTCTGTTCCACCGGGCAATCTCTGAGAGCGGCGGTAGTCTCAACTACCGCGCCACCGATCCGGTCAAGAGCATTGAGCATCAGCAGGCAATTGCAGCGGCAACTCTGAAGAATCTGAACCTGAATGGTGGCCGGATCGACGAACTGAAGAAGGTTCCCTACCGTGATCTGCTCGCTGCTGGAACCGCCGCGACACAGGAGTTAGCCAAACAAACCGGGGCGGGCCGCATGGGTTGGGACGTCATCGCCGACGACCGATACGTACTGCGTGAGTTTTGCGACTGGGCAGCTTCAATTCCATACATGGCCGGAACCGTAATGAGCGAGTTCAACAGCAATCTCGCTAAGGGCGAATTCACGAAGAACGAGTGGAGCTTAAAGGAAGTAGATGAGCGCTTAACGGCTGCCTTTGGGGACAAGAAAGACGAGGTTGTAGCCGAGTTCAAGAAGGTTCAACCCCACAAGAAAATCCAGGACGCGCTGTTCCTGGACACAGTATTCCGGCCGGGCGCGAAAATGGTGCTCGCAAGAAAGCTGGAGAAAACCAAGGTCCCGGTGTTCAATTACATCTTCGCGTATGAATACCCGATTAATGGAGGGATTACCGCTTTCCATTGTGCGGAGCTTGCATTTGCATTCCATGCTCTCGGCGACCAGCATATCCGCCTAGCGACGGGGGCCACGCCTGCGGGATTAGCTTTGCAGGACAAGGTCGCTCAGGCTTGGGTGAATTTCGCCCGAACGGGTAACCCATCGCAACCGGGCCTTCCGTGGAAGCCCTATACGGTGAAGGCTAAAGAGACCATGGTTTTCGACACCATCAGCGAAGTCCGGTGCGTGGATGACGAGAAGCTCCTGTCGCTCTTACCGGCTCCGGCGTTTCGGTTCTGAGGCGAAGAGATCACGTCTTGCCTCGAATCCGGCATCCCCGATAAAGGGTGAACGTTTATATATCCGGTGCCGGGCGCCAATGGGGGAGTTTCTGCCCAACGTGCCGTAGCGTCCGCCGCGCGGGCGGCTTCGTTGTGACGGCGTAGTGTTCGCTGATCCGTCCCGGGACAAGAAACTAAGCATCCTCTACGCTGCCGGACCACAGCGGATCTACTCGAACCGGAATCCGATTTGTCCTCGCCGGCGCTCACTCGAACCTGAGTAGCTTTACTTTCAACATTTGGCCGCGTCTCCGACCAGAGTGAGGGTGACTTCAGCGCCCTGCACCGGCTCACCACTCTTCTTAGATTGCGGGGGCGCCGCAAGTAGGCATCCGGCTTCGAAGATAGTCGCCAGCAAATGTCTGCCAACTGCAATTGCTGGGGTCCTGCGAAGAGAGCAAACAGTCTAGGCCGAACCTACGGAGCATCGGCGCCAGTCCTCGACCCTACCGACTGCCGTAATGGTGGCGCTGGCACGAACAGGTGCGAGGGGTGACGGAATCGCCATGGAACTAGACCTTAGTATCTGGCGGCGAGTCAAGTAACTCTCTGTTGATTGGCTCAGAACTGCGTTCCTCATTCCTCAATTTTGTCGCGGCATATCTAGGGACAGCAACGCTCGCCGTCGAACCGCATCGAGTATCAAGGAAGCCACTTGGACCAATGTGCTCCCGCGGCAACCGTAGACTTACATACCCAGCGTAAGAACTGATCCTTCGGGCAGGTTTAGGTTCAGGCGCGCTGCTTTATCAAATGATCAACACTATTGATCAACCATACCGAGCGGTTCACGGCTCACTGTTTCTTTAGCGGGGGCGCCTGAACGTAGGACGAATCCTTCGGCAACTCGTCGGCAAACTGGTCGTCATCTTGAAGCTCCTTCTTCAATCGCCATAGTTCCTTCTTCAGCGCCGCGACGGTTTTCTGCGCCCCAGGCTCGTTGTAGATGTTGTGCATTTCTGACGGGTCGGCCACCAGGTCATAGCACTCCCATTGATCCTTTTTCCAGAAGTAGATGAGCTTGTGCGTCTCGGTCCGGACTCCGTAGTGTGCGCGTGTGTTGTGGTCACCCGGATCGTGATAGTAGCGATAGTACATGGCTCGGCGCCAACTCTTCGGCGTGTTGCCCTTCCAGACTGGGACCAAACTGCTCCCCTGCATGTCGCTGGGCGCGGACTGTCCGGCAAGACCCAAAAATGTTGGGGCGAAATCGCAGTTGATGCCAATCGCACGCGAGGTCGTACCGGGCCGTATAGCCCCTGGCCAGCGCACTAGGAAAGGCATGCGCAGGGATTCCTCATACATGAACCGCTTGTCGAACAGCCCGTGCTCGCCGAGGAAAAAGCCCTGATCGCTCGTGTAGATGACGACCGTGTTCTCCCGGAGACCGGCTGTATCCAGCCAGTCGAGCAATCTGCCGACATTGTCGTCGACGCTTTGAACGCAGGCCAGATAATCCTGCATATAGCGCTGGTATTTCCAGTCCTCGAGCGCTTTGCCGGTCAGCGTCGTCCGAACTCCATCCACCATCGTTTCGACTTCGGTGGGCTTCGTCGCCAGCCATTTCTGTGACTCGCTGCGAGAGAGCCCCGGCGGAGGCGTGAGCTTTAGATCACGCCGCGTCAGGTCTCGAAAAACCGATTGTTGCTGTTCCCGGAGCGCATCGGTTCTGCCCGAGTAGTCGTCGCGTAAGGTTGATGGCTCCGGAATATGCTTGCCTTCAAATTGCTCCCGGTGTCGCTCGTCGGGAGTCCATTCCCGGTGGGGCGCTTTGTGATGGCACATCAGGAAAAACGGCTTGTCCTTCGGCCGGTTCTTCAGCACATCAATGCTGAGGTCCGTAATAATGTCGGTGACATAGCCCTTGTACACAACGGAGCCGTCTTTGTCGTACAACGTCGGATCGTTGTATACGCCCTGGCCGGGCAGTATGTTCCAGTAGTCAAACCCGGTAGGATCGCTGCCGAGGTGCCATTTCCCAACGATTGCGGTGTAGTAGCCGGCGTGCTGAAGCATCTTCGGCGCTGTGGGCTGTGAACCGTCAAAACGGTTAAACACAGGCACGCCATTCATGTGGCTGTATTTACCGGTGAGAATGCTCGCACGGCTAGGAGTGCAAATGGAATTGGTAGCGAACACGCAGTCCATTCGCATGCCTTCCTTCGCGATTCGGTCGAGATTCGGGGTTTGATTGACTTTGCTGCCGTAGCAACTGATCGCCTGAGAGGCATGATCATCGGTCATGATGAATAGGATGTTCGGCCTCACAGCCTGGCTCTCCCCTGCGAATGCCGATGCGATCAACGGGCCGGAGGCAAACAGGGGCGCAAATGTCATGCTAGCGGCGCTCCTCGTAAAGGAGCGCCGTGTCATCTTCGATGGTTCGCTTTTCATGGCTTCAATTTTGCTCCGCTTGGTAGGGTCACCAGATTACCTTCAGACCGAGCTGCTGGTTTCGAGGGGTATCCGCACTCGTGATGGCACCGAAACTGGCGGTTCCCAAGGTCGCGCCGGGAGTACCGAAACGGGGCGTATTTGTGAAATGGAACGACTCGTAGCGGAACTGCACTCTCATCCGCTCACGGATTGCGAATTCCTTGTTGGCGGAGAAGTCCCAGTTAAAGAACCCGCGCTGCCGCAAGATATTGCGGCCGACATTTCCAATAGTGTATGGCGCATTGTTTACGAATGCGGCCGTATTGAAATCCTGCTGCACGGTACGCGAGGTCGAATACGGATCGCCGACTAGATTCGGCCGGTTTACGATTGAAAACGTGCCCGTATTGGCGGGATTGCCGGCAGAGATCACGCTAAACGGAACGCCGCTGGCGATCGTAATGATGCTGCCAACCGCCCATCCGCCAGCGATAGCGTCCAGAACCCGCGGCATCCCGGAGCCGAAGTGTCTACCTTTCCCAAACGGAAGCTCGTAGATTCCACTGGAAACAAACCGGTGCGGCACGTCGATGTTGTCGACGGAGCGTTCGTTGCGGAGATTACGCGGGTCCTGGTAGCCACAGTTGAGTGTGTCTCCGGCCGCAGAAGCCCCGCATATATCGCCGATAGCCTTGGAGAAAGTGTAAGAGGCCAGCAGCGTAACTCCTTGCGAGAATCTTTTCTCCAGCCGCGTGAGTAAGGCGTTGTAACTTGTATTGCCATTGAAGTGATAGCCGTAAATCGGTCCAAGAGCCGCATTGATCGACGTCCCAGGAACCGCCACTGACTGGTATGGCCGCTTGGCATTGATCGATCCCGGCCCTGGCGGCGAATAATTCTCGTCAATCACACGCTCCAGATGTGTTCCCCTGCTTCCCGAATAACCTGCTTCAGCCAGCCAGTTGCTGCCGAGGTCGCGTTGGATACTGAAGTTCCATTGCTGGGCATAAGGACTGATGGCTTGCCGCTCTATGCTGGCAAGTTGAACGCCGGTTGCGTGCGCAATATCGAGCGCTCCAGAAGGCAGTCCCCTAGACAGAGAGAACGCCGGGGCAGCAGTGCTGCCGTTCAACGTGACGCCATAGGCGAAGGGTAGGTTGCCGATGAGCCATTCGGCGTCACCCAGCGGTTCCATATACGCGTAGAACACTCCATACCCGGAGCGAATGACCGTTTTCGTGCCTAATTTATAAGCGAACCCGACGCGCGGCATGAAGTTATTCTTGTCTGTCGCGGTCATCGCCCGGTCATACCGGCTTCCGCCTGCCTTGGCGACGAGGAGCTGCGGGTTTGAAGGGTTTGTCCAATCGTCGAAGTCGCCCATGCGGTCGCGCTTTTCCACGAACGGGAGGACGATTTCGTAGCGCACGCCAAGATTCAAGGTGAGATTAGGAGTGATTTTCCAATCGTCCTGGATGAAAGCGGCATCGTTCCAACTTCTCAGATTGTCCTGCAACCTCGTACTCCAGGTAAACCCACTGACCGCTCCCAGCAAGAAATCCGCCATTCCATCCTTTGAGTATTGCCCGCTAAAGGCGTAAGGACCGCCGACTTCATTCCGTATGTTGAAGATGTTGTTCTGTGACTTGATGATGCTTCCGCCGAATTTCACGGTGTGCTTGCCGTGGGTCCAAGTTACATCGGCCACGAGCTGCCGGTTTTGGGAGTCACGGTAGACAGGATTGTTCGGGCCCAGCCCGAGCGAGGCGTAGCCAGTGGGATTGAAATTGGAGAAAGCGCCCGGGATCGAGCTGGTCCCTGCCGTAATGCCGTACTGCTGATTGAAGGACTGACTCAGTGACGATGCTGGGTTGTCGCGAGCAAAGAAGCCGTAATTCCATCCGCCGCGCACGGACATTATGAAAGCTGGCGTGAAGATGTGATTCCACGTCGCACCTGTGTTTATGCCGTCAACGCTAGAATCGAAGGGATTCCCACCATAAGCGGGAGCGGGAAGCGTCAGCACAGCGGGAAGCGTGGCGTGCTGCTGGCTCATGCGCCAAAATACGTTGTCCTTGTTCCCCAGATTGGCATCCGCGCGAACGTCGAATTTGTTGACGTCCTGGTTGCTTGGCGATTGATACGTGTAGTTTGATCCCACGCCTGAAGAAAGCGGCGCCGGATATAGATTCACCAGCCTCGACGACAGTGGATCCAGCCGCGAAGCAGGAATGACGTTTCCCGCGAAGGCTCTGCCGGTGGACGGGTCGACGATCGCCAAGTTGCGCTGCACGCTTAATTGGGAGAAATCGCCATTGCGCATGGCAAGCGTCGGGACCGTGCTTACTGTCGTTGCAGTCTGCCTGATCTTGGTACCCTCGTAGTCACCGAAGAAAAACAGCTTGTTCCTGCCGTCAACAATCTTGGGTAGGATCACTGGTCCTCCGACCGAAACCCCGTACTGATTGCGCTTGAATGGCGGCTTTGGACCTGGTACGGCAAAGAAATTCCTGGCGTCCAACTTCTCATTACGGACAAACTCAAAGGCTGTGCCATGCAACTGATTCGTGCCGGACTTCGTAGTCACGTTCACAACGGCTCCAAGCGCTCGTCCGTACTCGGCGGCATAGGAGCTGGTCTGAACCTTAAATTCCTGTATTCCGTCGATTGACGGCTGCACCATCTCGGAACGACGCTGGGCGCCCGCCAGTTCAACCGGGTTGTTATCGAGGCCGTCGAGAAGAAAATTATTCTGCGTATCTCTCATGCCGCCGGACGAGAACCCGGAGTAGCGAGCGTTGCTCAGCGGCTGGACCGTTCCCGCGGACAGGAGCGCAAGATCATCGTAAGTCCGGCCGTTTAAGGGCAGTTCGACAATTCGCTTGTTCTCGATCACCTGGCCCTGACTGGCTTCAACGGTGTTCAATTGAGGAGCGTCAGCCTGAACCTCAATCTTTTCCGTCGCGCTGCCCACTTCGAGCGTGAAGTTCAGTTCAGCGCGTTGATCAACAGAGAGTACTACGCCAGAACGAACAATCGGCTTGAACCCAGCACGTTGAACGGTGATCCGATATTCACCCGGAAGCAATAGCGGGACAGTGTAGTACCCCTCCGAATTTGTTGGGATGTCTCGATCCATGCCGCTGGCGAGGCTCAATACGGTGACGCCTGCGCCCGGGACTACGCCGCCCGATGTGTCTATGACGCGCCCGGTGATTTCCGCTGTCTGTGCGAATGCCATGCTCCCCGCCGATAGAACCAAAAGGGCAACAATATGCCTTAATTCAAAATGCCCGCGCATAATCTCTTTTCTTCCAAGATGGAACTCTTGGTGTCGAATGCTGTTCAGCACATCATACAGCCAGACCACTAGGTCCTACCGTGGTCCACTTCGATCGGATTGTGGGAGGGGTGCCGGCAGAGATCACTGCAGCGTCTTTGATGGGTTCGCTTTTACCGAACGATCCGCCAGTATTCTTTAACTGCGGCTTATACAGCAACAAACCAGTGCGCCTGAACGGCGGAAAGGCGCAGAAATATCTTCAACTCGGCTGCCTGCTTTCGGACCGAGTTCAAGCTCTTCCATATCTTTGACGATGCCCGCGTCCACATCATGTGTCCTGTTGCAAGCTGCACGACGAAGTACAACTAGACTGCTTGGCATGCGTGCGCACGTCCCATATCGACTGTTGCGGGACTGCTTTCCGACTGCGGCACGCCATCGTCCGCGGCCAAGTTCCAGTGGTGTTCGCGGAACACCTCGACCGATCATTCAAACCCAGGGAATTAACTGACGTATCTCAATCGCGTTACTCTGATCGGCTTTACTGGGCAGGGGAGCCAAAGACATTTGCCCCACAATCCGGGAAGGAGATCACCCGCTTGTCGGTCGCTACGACTAGTGAACCGTCCCTGTGATACATACAGCGGCATAAGTGCGTCTAAATGGGGTGGCTGAGAATCGGGGATTGCTGCAGGTCATAGTGCCGCGCTCAAATCGGCTTGTTGGATTCCGTGTGGCGAATGGCCGCAATCCCCACTTCGTCTCTATGGTCGTTGCCGGAGACGTGCAGCGCGGTTCTCAGTTAGCGGACGTTATCTGTGAGTTTCGATCAGAACTCCCGCACAAAGCTCGATCCACCGCGCTTCACCCGACTGCAATGCCAGTCAGCCGGCCACCCAAGGCGAGATGACACTTACACAGTGTTCGGCACCTACTTTCGATAGTCTTGGGTCCCTCCCATCGGCGCCGCGCTGAGGCGAGGAAAGGAGCAGTCGCACTGTAGCGGGAGTTGCCAATCTCCGACGCAAGTTCCTCGAATTGCAGTGTGATGCCGTGATTCTGAACCGCGTAATCCGACGATAGATCGCTGTGACGGCCAAGGGTGGAGTTTGAGCATTCTGACTGAAGGCGGCGCAGGAGGCCGCCCAGAATGCCGAAGCACCGGAAAAAGAGGAGACCACCGAAGAGATCTCTTGCCCTACCCGATCTCGATCAGACGAAGTCTGCGGTACTGGACAGCCTGACTTCGAAAAGCGGCCAGCGAACGTACGATCATGCGATCAACGAGTTTGTCGACTGGTACTGCTCGGAACCTCGACTTGCTTTCAACCGTACGGTTGTTCTTCGATACCGAATCCACTTGGAACAGCGGCATCTCGCTCCAACGACGATCAACCTCCGCTTGGCGGCGGTCCGGCGTGTGGCGTACGAGGCAGCCGATTCGGGCCTGCTCAGTCCAGAACTTGCCGCGGGCATTCGCCGAGTCAAAGGCGTTCGCCGAATCGGCGTGCGACTTGGTAACTGGCTGACTGCCGATCAGGGCCGCTCATTGTTGCTGAACTCCCAGGGCGACAGTCTTAGGAGCAAACGCAATTACGCGATTCTCGCTCTGCTGATTGGTTGCGGTCTGAGGCGGGGCGAACTCCTCGCTCTTTCGGCAGGGTCCGTTCAACTCCGAGAGGACCACTGGGTCATCGTCGACCTGCATGGAAAAGCCGGGCACATTCGAACAGTACCGATTCCCCTCTGGGCAAAGGAGGCACTCGATCGCTGGACTCAAGCAAGTGGAATCAAGGATGGCTGTCTCTTTAGAGCGATCAACAAGTCAGGAACGATCTGGGGCCAGGGCATGACGCCGAAAGTGCTTTGGGAGATTGTCAAGAGAGCGGCCGGGGCCGCAGGAATAGACAAACTGGCACCGCACGATCTGCGACGGACATGTGCGCGTCTTTGTCATCTTGCCGGCGGCGAACTGGACCAAATTCAATTTCTTCTCGGTCATGTGTCGATTCAGACAACGGAACATTACCTCGGCTGCAAGCAGAAACTACGGTTCGCAGTCAACGATAGGATCGGCATCGAACCCTGAGTGCAAGGGACGGATTACCCGTCCCTTCCTGACCAGGGCGGATCTATCTGTTAGATTCACTATCTCTAATCGGCGGCTGAAGCACTTCGCAAGCAATACAATCAACCGAGGCACAAACGACGGACGATGATCATCCCGGACGAGCTTCGCAAAACTGCAATGGGCTTCCAGAAGTGGAGGAGGGTTCGCCGGGCCTGTGGCGCGCCGGGTAACGTCATTTAAAGTCCGGGGAAAGAGCTTTCTCGGTCTGGAAAAGGGCGGCCTGACAATGACACTTAGTCTTGCGGAACGCGACGCGAGAGCAACCGCAGTGTCACACCCGAACGGTCACGAAGAAATCTGGCGTAACGGCAAGTTTCTGGGTCTCCGAATGGAGCTGTCCAAGATCTCTTCGCGCGAGCTGCGTAACATGATCGAGCTGTCATGGCGACACAGTGCGCCAAAGCGCATTGCAGATCAGTTCGGAAACAAGTAGGACGGGAATGAGGATTGAATGCTACCCCAAGCCGCTCGGTTAGGCAGAGCTTGGCTTTTCTGCCATTCTCAGCCTGTTCATCGAGTCGCTCAAACATTCGCAGAGTTCCCGCTTCCATACCCACTTGCAGTGTCCGTCACGAACCTCGTGTGACCGACGGAGGACGGTATGGCTAACGTGAACGCCGCCACCAACGTCTTTGAAAGTGACTAAAAAAAGTAAAACTGCCCGCCCGAGCGCGTTCTTCATATCGACCACCTATTTGCGCGCATGCGGCGTCTTAATACATACGAAGCAAAGACGAACGCCATGACGAGAATCGGATCAAATTTATCCCAAGTACTGCCACCGCCATTCAGTTGTGAATAGAACGCGAGTAAAAGATTGATCGCGAGACCAGCATAAGCCCACTCAGTCAATCGAGGCACATTGGGAATCAGAAGGCCCACGCCACCAAGGATGTGGGTCACGCCAATCAGAGGAATGATATAGAGCGGGTATCCGAGCTGCTGATTGGCGATCCTCCATTCGTCGGGATCGCGAATTAGATATAACCTTCCGAAGTACACCCAGATGAAGGCGACAAGGCCGGTTATTACCATCGCGGCTATTTGAGTTGCTCGACCTGCCCGCGCGGGTTTATCTATTGTGTGTTCAGCTTTCATATTAAAGCGATCCTCTTCTTGCGGTTTAAGTGGTTTAAACCGTTCTGCAATAAGTCGGCTCTTGTACGCGACTGAAATCAACGCGCTGCATGGGCGAGACGGCCTCCGGGTCGTGCATCAAACGGGGGCTTTCTGCACCCGTCACCACAAGAGAACAGGTGAGGGTGCGCTCGTCACGAGCATCGCCCTCGATCATGTCTACTCCCGGCAGATCGGCGCTCGCCTTCAAGCGATTCAGCTTGCCCCGGACTTACGCCTTGACGGCGTTCTGTGCAGCCGCAAACACATCGCGTGCGGACGTCGTACCCGCTACGTGCTCCGTACCCTTGATTCCGAGGTCCATCCATCCCGCGTTAACGCTCTCAAACATTTCTTCGGCAGGTCCAGTGTGGCCCTTCGGGACGCCAAACTGCTCGAACGCTTCCGCCCACCCTGCACGCGGGACTGCAAAGGCTTTTACGTCGAGTGTGAGGACTTCACCCAATTGTCCGGCCACTTCATCCGCGCTTACCATCGAACCCAGCTCGATGACGCGATGCCCTGACCACGCCGGCCCGGTCAGAAGCGTTGCCACCTCTGCGCCGATGTCATCTGACGCGACCATTGTCGATTTCCGGCTTGTAGGATTGTAGAAGACCGGTAGTGTTCCGCCTTGGGCGGCCTGTAAGCCGAAAAGAAAGTTTTCGAAAAAGCCGCCTGCGCGCACAAATGCGACCGGAGATGGCAGGCTGCGAAAACCTTGCTCCAAGAGTGATAAGGCCGTGATCATCCCCACCCCGCTTGTTCTATCCGCGCCCATCGACGAGAGCGCTACCACCCGCGGGGGCACTACCTTAGTCAGCGCCTCCACATAGTTCGCAATCACGCCCTTTGCTTCTCTGTAATCAGGCGAGGGTGCCCATACAGCCGGCAACATAACAAACGCGCCCTCGACACCTTTGAGCGCCGCCGCTATGGCTGTCGCATCGTTCCAGTCTCCATCGACCAACTCCACGCCTCTGGTCTGCCCACTTCGCCGCTTTCTCGCGATTGCGCACAAGTGCTCGCACCTGTTTGCCTTGCTTCAGCAGATGCCGCGCGGTGGCGCCCCCAACTTTTCCAGTAATGCCCATGACTAAATACATGCTCGTTTTCTCCTTGTTTGGCCGCCCATCCAAATGAGCGACCTGACCATTAGAGGCGTAGCAAAACCATTGGTTGCAAATTAATCAGCGGTTTTTTACCGATGGTTATAAATCAACATTCGGTCGCAAGAAGCCTCAAAACGGACTAAGCTATTGAAGTGACATCCACATCACCAAGTCGACGGGTAGAGCGCAAGGAGAGGTTGCGGGGCGAAATCCTTGCGGCTGCCAGCAAAATGTTTGCCGATCGCGGCTACGAAGCCGTGACGCTTCGCGAGATCGCTAAAGAGATCGGCTATACGCACGCCGTGATCTATCAGCATTTCCCCGACAAGTGGCACATTCTTGTTGAGTTGAGCCGCGAGACGATCGGGCTGATGGTTCAGAACTTCGACGCGATTGCCGCTAAACATCTTGCACCGAAAGAGCGTCTTTTTGCGACTTCACGCGGCTTGATTCAATTCTGCATTGCCCATCCGCAACAGTTCCGTAACGTCTTCTTCGGGCCTGAGAACCGCAACGGCGTCCGCGCTGGACAATATATCAACGACATTGGCGCGCCGTTGTTCGGACGTTTCGTGCAGCTCTTTTTCGATGTTGCCAAGGAAGAAGGATTGCCAAACAGGGATGACATAGTGGTAGCTCACACCTGGTGGTTTTCGATCTTTGGTCTCGCCACACTCATGGTCATCCAAGGGGTTGTGCCTGACTTGCCTGACCAGACTCTCGTGGTAGAGCAAACGATCGCCACGCTTTGGGCGGGCGTTCAGGCTGTTCCGCGATTGCCGAAGAGTGCAATCTCTAAGCGATCCGGCCGATCCAGTGCCTCAAAGCAATAACAGCTTCTGTCTACTTAGGAGTTGTTGGAGGTAAGCCCGTGGATTACCAGGAGCAACCACTTTTCCAAGGCCGTAGCCCTTCTGGTGGCACGAGAGGCCAACCAAGCTGGAGACTTTGGGCGAAGGAAAGTCCCTCGGGCGCTACCGGAGCCTCCTGAAGTCCATTCCCAAACCAATTCCATGTTCCTGCCAGCCGCTCGAGCGCCGGCGGGCCTGTGCCGAGCGCAGGATGGCCCGGCTGGAGGATCAAATCCTCGCCAAACTGTCGGAGGCGAATGTAGACCGTGCCGACGGGTTTTGCCGGGAATTCCAAGCAGTCGCATGTCCGAAGGCGGTCCAGGTCGATCACTTGTCTCTGATCCCGGCCGAGTACATCCGTCAAAAGCCGGAACCGGACAAGGTCGCCATCAAACGCGCTTTGGAGCGGGACGAGGCCGTCGCCATTCCGGGTGTGCGTTTGACTCAGAAGTGGCGCCTTGTTCGCAAATGAGCGCCGGGCGCCGAGTGTGGTCCGAGAATCCAAGTACGCCCGCAGACCGCGCGACCCCGCCTATCTCGCCTGGATCCGGAGTTTGCCGTGCCTGATCTGTGGACGCCGGCCGGTGGAAGCCGCGCACTTGGGAAGTCGAGCGTTCGGGCACAAGTGTTCCGACCGGGAAACCGGACCACTTTGCGCTTGGGATTACCGCATCGGACCACACTCGCATCATCAGCTCAGCAGACGCTTTTGGGAACAACACCGCCTGCACCGGGCCACACTAATCCAGGACTTGAACCGACGGTACGAAAATGCTGCACCCGGCTCCGCATGGGATCGAACTTGAGCCTGCCGCCGGGCTTGGCAGGCGCGGGAGCCTACCGCCCCTAACAGCGGATGGAACGGAATGGTCTGATTGGCTAAGCCGATGCAAACCGAACTCTGTCCGAGGATGTCAACCCCGGACAAGGCATCTCAGGCATGCGGATTGAAACCCATTTCACAAAAGCTCGTAGAGAACTGTCATGTGATGAGCGCTCCGCGAAACCCATCTTGGCTGCTCGAGCTTTGTGGCCGGTGTCTCCGACAGCTCTAGGCACACCCGCGCCGGAAGGGCATGCACATAGCATTACCGCTGCTAGAGACTAATACAGATTACGTACGGCAACATTCCCCTATGCAAAAGTAAGTGCCGCCACGCAGAGCCATCGCTGGTGACTCTTACTCTCAGGTGCGGATGACTCCTGCTTTGCAAGCTCGCAATATCTCTCCTTCCGTTCTTTCGGGCTCTCATCTCGTATTCCTGCATCGAAAACGGCCTCAAGAAAGCTCCGCCAGATCAAGCTCTCTGCACAGAATCTATCGTTTCTCGGCCCTACTTTTTATAGACGGTAAAAACTCTCTGAGACCGAGAGCCAGATCCGGATCGGGGATGTGGCGGTTCAAGTGTCTTCTGATGAAGAAAGGAGAGGAATCAGGACCGCTCATCGGCGAGCTAGTAAGCTCATCCATCCTGATCGACAAACAGGATGCGCAGCGAGTGTGGATTCATACGCCTCTGCTCCAGAAACGGTGAGAAATCATTGGTGGCGAACTTCTCGAGTTTGGGAGTGGGGAGGCGCTACCAAATTCCCACCTCAATCTCATCGGCAAAGCCGAAAGAGTCCGAGCTGCAATGGAGGGAGGCCGCGCTGCCGCTCTGGAGGTAATCTAAGTTTCGGCAATAGGCGCCCTTTTGGCCGACCAGCGCCCGTTTGTGACGCCTCGCAAAAGACTGACAGGGAGGGAAATTGGTCGGGGCGAGAGGATTCGAACCTCCGACCTCCTGGTCCCGAACCAGGCGCTCTAGCCAGGCTGAGCCACGCCCCGTGCTTCACTAGTTTAGCAATAGCCGCGTCGGCTTGCCGCGATTACTCGGCGCGCTTCAGTTCTTCCGCCAACCCACGGATACCTTTGCGGCGAAACACCTCGGCCAGACGCTGATGCTCGGGCGAACTTGCCAGCGCCTTCCGAAGCACCGGATCGCGTTGTCGCCTCATTGATATCTGTCCGGCTTGGAATCCAGAGATTGCCGTCTTCGAACTCAACATTACTGACAAACGCCATCAACGCACCGATCGTCAGCGGCTGCCCCGAAGCGTTCGAGAACCGCAGCGTTCCGGTTTCATTGGCAACGGCCGTCTGCACGGGGCCAAGAGGCATTGCCGCCGGGACGGAACCGGCCACAAAATCTCTGCCGCGTTCATCGCGCACAATCCACCCCATGTCGACGCTGCGAACCGGCCTGCGGGAGATGTTCCGCAACTCAATCCGGGGCGTATGAATTTCGTTCCCGGAGATTTGCGCATCGCCGCCAATGGCCTGAACCGGCGCGCCCGGAAAACCCATGGTGTTGACCGCGACAGGCAACTGCCTTCCGCTCGGCCGCAGATCGCGCGTAAGCTCAAAGCCAAGCTGCTGGGGAAGAACATCCTGCAAGCCAAAATTCAATTCCTGACGAAGCTGGTCATATTGCTGGCTCTTTAGCAGACTCGCCATATAGCGCCGGTCGCGGCGCGCTTCGAGCTCGTAAACCAGCAAAGCCCGGCGCGACTTCAAGCGATCCGGCCCGTAACGTAGACAGATCGCTGAAAATGGCGCAATCGAGAGAAACCTGAACCATCGCGCCTTCTGTTTTGGCTGCGTTGAAAGGGCGTGTCAGTTGCAAATCAAGCCGCACGGGGAACACTTCTCCGGGCTGTACATCCAGGCTGGGCACCATAACGGAACCCTTTCCCGCTGGCAGAAGGTCCTGGCGCTTCGACACGAAGCGTGAGACCAGAGATGGGATGCGTACTCGTGTTGCGCAGGACGAGCGAAGCATGCAGATCGAGTGCAATGGACGCGCCGCGCACCCTGCTTGTGCTAGGCGCAAGACTGAACGAGACAGTCAAAACCGGCGAATCGCGCGGAAATTCGACATCGAGCCACCGCGAGGAGTCCGGTTCGGCCGGGCGAGCCAGATTCGCCGGCGAAGAGAGCAGCGAAGAGCGCGCTCAGGGTGATCCAGCTATTGCGCATACACGCTGGTGATGGTCACCTGGCCTGTTTCCGCATCCACGTATCTTGCTTCCATACCAGAAGTGCTGGAAACGGAAATGACGGCAGACCGGGGATGCATCAGGGTCAGGGTTGAACCTTGCGCACGCACGGCAACACCGTCGGGAGAAGAGCGCAGTACAGTACCGGCACCCTGCGGTGCGTGACCCGCCCATGTCTGTAGAGCCGCAAAGAGATGCTCACGTCTGCTCCCGCGGAATATGTGTCGCCCATCCGGCGGCAAAAAGCACCAGCAGACCCGTTACGGCGGCCGTCCAGGCGAAGAACTTTCCGCCCATGCCCCACGTGATCTACACACCGGGCTGCCGCTACGCCAACTGCGATATTCCCGATCATTTCGCGCTCCAGGCGCGACCAGTCCGCAATCGCTTCGAAGCCCGTGAGAGTCTGCGTCTTCCGCCTCGCGGCGCAACTCTCCCACGGCATCTTCAACCGAGGCGAGATATTGCTGGCAACGGCTGCACCCGCGAAGATGCAGGCGCACACGTACCCTGGCAACCCAAGGCAGATCCCCGCGCAAATACAACGAAAGGGATCGATGGGTCGGGTGGTTGCTTTGCGCTCTCGCGCTCAATGGGCCCTCCTCGAGTCCAGGTAACGCTTGAACTTAATTCTGGCGTTCGCAATGTGCGAACGAACAGTGGCCTTCGAGCAATTCATTTGGGCCGCAACCTGTTCCGCCGGCATATCCTCCACGTCACGCAACAGCAAGCGCGGTCCGTTCCCGAGGCGTCAGTTGCGCCAGCCCTCCGTCCAACTGCAGCTTTCTCTCGCCACGCAGGAACTGCTGTTCCGGGCTCTCCCCGGACGAGTTGCAGGTTTCTGCGATTTCGTCGATGTCAGAGAAAGAAAACCGCTTGTTTTTGCGAAGGAAATCGATGGCCGTGTTGGCAGCGATCTTCGACAACCAACCGGCAGATTTCTCCAGATCTTTCAGTTGGCCGCGCCGTTGCAAGGCCTTGATAAAAGTTTCCTGAGTGAGGTCTTGCGCATCATCGACACTGCCCACCATGCGGTAGATCAGCAGGAAAACACGACGCAGATGCTGCTGAATGAACTCGACCTGAAGGTCCGAGCCGGATTGCAGACGTTGATCCGATATCGGCTGGAGCGGTTCACTCATAGCTACATGCTTGCCCTCGGAGAATACCCAGGCTTCGGCCGCAAAACCAATATTCGAGCGTTCCATTCCCCTACCAGAGAAAGACGCTCAGCATTCCAAAACGTGCAGGACTGCCAGACCATCGAAGTAGTCTTAGTGTATATGAGATCTGTGGCGGTGCTGGGCATCGGAAAAACCGCTTTCGGCGCATTTCCGGACCGCGATCTTCGATCGCTCGCGGTGGAAGCCGTAAACCTGGCGATGGCAGACGCGGCCGTGCCTTCCGAAAAGGTGGAGGCGTTCTATCTCGGCAACTTCGCCGGGCCATCCTTCGTGGGGCAGAACCATCTGGCTCCCTACGTCGGCTCCGCTCTCGGCTTTCTGGGAATTCCCTGTACTCGCGTTGAGGATGCCTGCGCTTCGGGTGGTTCGGCGTTCTTTCATGCCTGGATGAGCGTCGCCTCGGGGGTTTACGACACCGTCGTTGCGGCGGGCGTAGAAAAGATGACCTCGCAAACCACGCCGCGCGTCACGGAGATCCTGGCCGGAGCTGGCGATATGGCGGGCGAAGGGCGTGCCGGCGCCACATTTCCTGCCCTCTTTGCCATGATTGCCCGCCGTCACATGTATCAGTACGGCACTACCCGGGAACACCTTGCCTCCGTTGCCGTGAAGAATCATGCGAACGGCGCAAAAAATCCGCTGGCTCACATGAAAAAGCTGATCTCTCTGGAGCAGGCACTGGCCGGGAAACCCATCGCCGAACCGCTGACCGTTTTCGACTGCTCGCTGATCAGCGACGGCGCCGCCGCGGTCGTGCTGGTTCCCGCGGACCAGGCGGCGCGTTATCATTCGCGATTTGCCCGGGTACTCAGCGTGGCGCAGACGTCCGACTACGTGGCGCTGGATCGCAAAGAAGATATTACGTTTTTCCCGGCTGTTCAATCGGCAGGCAAAAAGGCTTACGAAGCCGCGGGCGTTGGACCCGACGATATCGGCGTAGCCGAATTGCACGACTGCTTTACGATCGCGGAGATCGTGGCGAGCGAGGATCTGGGTTTCGTGCGAAAAAGGGGAAGGCGGCCCGTTTGCGGCTGCCGGTTGTACCGCGATTGGCGGCCGCATTCCGATCAATACCAGCGGCGGCCTGAAATCGAAGGGACATCCGGTCGGCGCAACTGGAGTCGGCCAGATCTGCGACCTGGTTCAGCAACTGCGAGGCGACGCAGGCGAACGGCAGGTGGCGAACAATCGCCTGGGACTTGCACAGAATCTCGGCGGTTCGGGCGCTACGTGCGTCGTCACGATTCTGGAGGCGGCCTGATGGGTCCGGAAACCGAAAAACTCGAGACATCCGGGGGCTTCGAGCGAAGCCGTTGTTTATACGGAGACCGTCGTCTTTGCACCGCCCGAACAGTATGCAGCCGACGCGCCTTACCAGCTTGCGATTGTCGATTTGCCCTCCGGCGAGCGGACAACCGTGCGGATTTTAGGCAAAACGCCCTCCGAGCGTATCTCGATCGGAGACCGCGTCACATTCGTAAACGAAGAAGGCGGTGTTCGTTACTATCGCAAGACCACAGTACCGGCCGAGGAACAAACAACCGACGTTCCGCGTCCGTTGGTCTAGGTAACGCGCAGGCCCTTTCGCCGCGTCGGTTACTCGTTCGTTCCTATTACGCTCTTGGGGGGTCCGTTCATCGTATGCAGCGTTTTGTCCCCGCAATAACTTTCCTGCTTCTCGCGACGGTTTCCGGGTGGGGACAGATGGTCGCGATACCGGCTATCAGCTTTGGCGCGCAAACGGAACAGGCGTTCAGTTCCACAGCCCAACGTGCCTCCCGAGAAGCGTTGCGTTGCGGGTGGCCGCGTCACCAATGCACTCAGCGGTGAACCTCTCAGAAAAGCGACCGTACGCCTGTCCGCAAGCCGTGGAGGCGGAACAATCGCCGCCCCGAATGGCATGGTGGCAATGGTCGGACCCGGCGGGCAGGGCTACTCAACGTCTACGGACAGCGATGGTGCCTTTCGTATCGAAGGGATTAATCCAGGATCCTACAGGCTGACCGTAAGCCGTTCGGGCTTTCTGCCCGCAAGTTACGGCGCGAGGGGTCCCAACCAACCCGGAACAGCCATCAATCTTGACCCCGGTCAGCAGAAAACAGATTTGTCAGTCTCCATCACTCCTCAAGCGGTGATTACGGGCAAGGTGCTCGACTCTGATGGCGATCCGATCTCAGGCGGGATGGTTCAGGTAATTGCGCCCACGTGGATGCGCGGTAAGCTCCGCTACACTCCGCGCGGAAGCGGTCAAATCAATGATCTTGGTGAATACCGGATCCCGAGCCTTTCTCCAGGTAAGTACTACATTTATGCTCAAATCCACAACGTGATGCCGGAGGAGACCGTTGTTGCCGGCAAGCCCGACGTTCGCCCGGCTCGCACTTACTATCCGAGTTCACTTGCCTTCCCCGGGGCCAGTCCGGTCGATGTCGGAGCCGGGCAGGATGCGCTCAGGAATCGATATCCGCCTGCAAAGCGTTCAGACCTACCATATCCGTGGGCACGTAAGCGGTCTTCCCGCGGGCAACAACATGCGTGAGCGCAGCAACCTGAACCTCACCCTGCGCGATGACGAGATGATCATGTTCGGCGGGGGCCAATCCGGTATTCGTCCGGACGGCAGCTTTGATATCGCTGGAGTGGCTCCAGGCGCTTATTACCTGAACATGTTTGTGATGTCTGGACAGATCAGGACCGCGGCCCGCCAGGCCGTCGACGTAGGCTCGGGCGATGTGGACGGAGTCGTTCTCACGATCACGTCGCCAGGCTCAATCCGAGGCGTGGCAAGACTCGAAGGCACGCCTCCGGGAAATGGAACTCAGCTCAGTGCTTCGAACCTCCACGTCACCCTCACGTCAACAGAGATGATGGGGATGATGGGGCCACCGGCAAGTGCGAAATTCTCGCCGGATGGGACATTTACGATCGAGAACATAACGCCAGGCAAGTTCTACATCCAAACCAATGCGCCTCCGGGCACCTACTTGAAATCCGCGCGTTTCGGCAACTCGGAAGTCTTGGGCAAAGAACTGGACCTCACAGGCGGTGCGGCCGGCCAACTCGAATTAGTCTTCCGGTACGGCCCCGGCGAGATTGATGGCCAGCTCGACTCGGCACAAAACGGTTCGCCTATTTCTGGGCCGGCGGCGCAGATAGTAGTGGTTCCGGAAGAGTTGAATGCCGATGGTAGCGGGGTACGCTTCTCCAGCACGGACACGAAGGGTACTTTTTCGATTAGGCAATCTTCCACCGGGCCGGTATCGAGCCTACGCGTTCGAAGAGGTTAATCAGAACGCACTCCAAAATCCCGACCTGCTGAAGCAACTGGAAAGCAAGAGCCCGCTGATCGAAGTCAAGGAGAATGAGAAGAAGCAGGTACAGCTTCCTCTCATTCACTCCGACGAACTCACGCAATTGTATGCGCGGCTCGGAGTACAGCCTCAGTAGCGGAAGATCGCGGCCGCAGGTGCGCCGTTCGGCATCTTCTTGGTTGTTGCCACAAGAACATTCCCGGCATGAGTGATGGTCTGAACAACGGCGTCGTTAATCAGATCCTCTCCCCCATCGCGGCCGCCCGTTGCCTGGTGCGTTTCTTCGTCGAAAGTGCCCGGCGCTTCGAGAGAATCGGAAACGATCAGCGTCACTACGCGCCCGTCATGCGCGGCAGTGACAATGTCTTTCAGCCGGTTCGAGGCACCGCCGCCAGCTTTGTGATCGTACTCGGCTAGTGCCGTGTCGAGTTTCCGGTCGTACTCGTCCGTAATCGCCTGGATCGCTCGCGCGTGCATCTCGCCCGCCTTCAGGCCGTTAGCAGCTCCGTGAACGCCGTCCGCCACGATGTGCGGGTAAGTATTGAGTCGAACTATAAAGCGCCAGTTCGTAATCGACTCCGACCGGAACCAGCGGATCGGTCTTGCCGCGCAGAGTCTCGCCCACACCCGCGTCGATCTGCTTGAAGAAGTGCTTCAGGTATTCGTCTTTTCGTTCGAGCTCCGTGTTGGTGGTACCAATTACGCCTTTCGAACTGCCCGAAGCCATACCGGAGGTTCCGCGCTTGATCGAGGTATGGTCGGGCTTGGCAGCGTCCATGTACTCGTCGTAACTTGTCGACGCACTTGCTCCGATCGGAACCTCTTCGGAACTGTCAAGAGTACAGCGAAGTAAGCGCACGTTCTTCTGGCTCAATGCCAGCACGTAAAACACGCTGGCTTTGGTAAGCTCCGGCAGAAGCGGCCGGACATAGAAACACGACCCCACTTCTGCCCGGCTCTGCACTTCCTCGTGCAGGTAGATTACCCGGAGCGTATCCTCCGCGCGCAAAACAGCAATCGACTTCGCCCATGCCGGCGCACCGTCGGTCAGTTCTTCGATATTCTCGACAGACTTCAGCAACGCTCGAAGCTTTTCCGTTTGGCCGGCGGCCTTATCCTTTGCGGACGCGATCAGTTCCTTCCACTCGAGGTGATTGAGTTTCAGGCCCTGCTGATTCGGTGCCGTACTGAGCGGGAAATAGAGGCTCAGGCACGGTCCGGGAGTTGCCAGCAGCGGTTTCAGGTCTTTAACACTGTATAGTTCGGCTGGTTCAGCTTTGACGCTTTCCATACATCCTAAAGACCCCTCTGTACTTAAGTCGTTACGAGGTATTCCGCGCTTTCTCGAACCGGAAAAGGGGCGAAGGTAAGTGCCTCGACCTGAGACACTTACCGTGGACAGTAAACGCCCTAGGAGTGGCCTTCCGATCCGCCCGTGGGAGCGACGTTCGTTGCTTCTCCGCCGTATTCTTTGTCGGCATCGGCGTTCCGGCCAAGAAGACGAAGAGCGGCGGAGGTAACGTGTTCGGCGGTGAACCCGAAATTCTTCATAATTTCGGCTCCGGGAGCTGATGCGCCGTAGTGGTCAATCCCGATAATGACGCCTTCATCGCCGGCCCATTGAGCCCAACCAAGCGTCGACGCGGCTTCCACCGTAACGCGCTTCTTGATGCTCTTCGGAAGCACGCTTTCGCGGTATTCGGGCGTCTGCCACTTGAAGAGTTCCCAACTCGGCATGCTGACGACGCGCGCCTTTACGCCGTACTCGCGCAGCTTTTCATAAGCCTTCATGCAGAGAGACACTTCAGAGCCTGTCCCGATCAGAATGACCTCGGGACTACCGCCCTCGGCTTCGGCCAGGATGTAGGCGCCCTTGGAAACGTCGATGTCCTTGGCATTGCTGCGATCGAGATGGGGAACGTTCTGACGCGTTAAAGCAAACAGCGTTGGGCCGTTTCGTTCGATTGCAACTGCCCACGCCTCTGACGGTCTCGGTCGCGTCGGCGGGACGCAGCACAACTGAGTTCCGGAATAGCTCGCAGCCCGGCGATTTGTTCAACCGGTTCGTGAGTAGGTCCGTCTTCTCCCACACCGACGCTGTCGTGTGTGAACACGTAGAAGACTTTCAGTTTACTCAGCGCGCCCAATCGGACGGCGGGCTTCATATAGTCGGAGAACACAAGGAAGGTCGCGCTGAAAGGAAGTACGCCGCCGTGTGCCGCCATCCCATTCACTGCTGCGCCCATGGCGTGTTCGCGTACGCCGAAAGCCATGTTGCGGCCCGCATAACCCCAAACGCCGCCTACCGCTCCCGCACTCGAAGGGCCGCCAAACTCCGGCGGTTGAAATCGCCTTCACCCTTCAGGGCCGTGTTTGTCGAGGGGTTAAGATCCGCTGAGCCGCCTACGAGATTCTGGAAGTGCTTGGCCAACGCATTCATCGCCTGGCCTCCTGCCACGCGAGTAGCAATCGGCTTGTCTTCGGGCTTCCACTTCGGCAAATCCGCCTTCCAGTTGTCCGGCAGCTTACCCGAGATGAACGACTCGAGTTCAGCAGCTTCCTTACGCGAAGTCTTTCTTGTAAGCCTCGAAGCGCTTCTGCCAATCGGCTTGCGTCTTCCCGCCTTTCTCGCCCGCTTTGCGGAAGAAGTTCACGGCATCTTCGGGAAGAAAGAACTTCTCTGTGCTGCCCCATCCGAGAGCCTTTTTGGCGGCAAGCAACTCGTCGTCACCGAGGGGGTTTCCGTGCGCTTCGTAGGTGTCCTGCTTCTTCGGGCTGCCGTAGCCAATGTGCGTCCGCACCAGAATCAGCGACGGCCGACGCGTTTCCGCCTGTGCCTGCCTCGATGGCCTTCGAAACTTCATCAACGTCGTTGCCTTCCTCGACTTGCACGGTGTGCCACCCGTAGGCGTCAAAGCGCTTCGCGACGTCTTCAGTGAACGTGAGGCTTGTGGATCCGGCGAGCGAGATCAGATTGTGATCGTAAAGGTAGATCAACTTGCCCAGCCGAAGATGGCCTGCGAGCGACGCTGCTTCCTGCGTCACACCTTCCATCAGGTCACCGTCGCCGCAAATGGCGTAGGTGTAGTGGTCGATGATGCTGTGTCCGGGACGATTAAAGCGAGCCGCGAGAAAAGCTTCCGCCATCGCCATGCCGACGCCGTTGCCAAAACCCTGGCCGAGAGGGCCGGTCGCAACTTCTACACCGACGGTATGGCCGCGTTCGGGATGCCCAGGCGTCTTGCTTCCCCATTGGCGGAACCGCTTCAGCTCATCCAGCGGCAGGTCGTACCCGGTCAGATACAACAGGCTGTAAAGCAGCATCGAACCATGGCCGGCCGACAGAACAAAGCGATCACGGTCAAACCAGAGAGGATCTTTGGGGTTGAACTTCAGGTATTTCGTCCATAGCGTGTAGGCCATGGCAGCAGCACCCATCGGCATTCCCGGATGGCCGGAGTTGGCTTGCTGCACGGAATCCGCCGAAAGGAAGCGAATAGTGTTGATGCAAAGATCTTCTAAAGTTTGCGTTTCTGTGGTAGGCAAAGTAAATCTCTCCTCATTTGGACAACAAATCGGCGATCTTGTGACGTCCGATATCGGCTGAACACACCCAGACTCCGACTTTACAACGCGCACCTCCACGTTATCCTGAGACTTTAGATGGTTTTGCGAGCAGCCGTTCTTTCCCTGCTCCCCTTGGTTTTTCTTTTCGCACAGAAGAAGAACCAAAAGGGAGAGGAATCACGCCCGAATCCAGCGGCAGCTTCGCCGCAGTCATCCACTTTGGCGTCCTGTCCCGCGGGCGGGCCCCTGGGAGCGATGGAGCTTCAAGTGGTCTCGGGCAGCAACAAGCCCCTTCCATTTTTGAACATTGTCCATCTCACGGAAGGCGATTTGCTGAAGTACGCCCCCCTCGACCACGGCAGGGACAAGAGAAGCGGCGACGTGTCGCTGGTATTGGTTCCCACCAGGATCTCCGGGAAGGAGGAGCTGATCATTACCGATGCGCGGGAAGCAGCGAAGCCCCAGGAATGGAAAATTCCGCAGACCATCGCGCTTGCGGTTTTTGTCTACGGACCTCAGGGCTTGAGTAAGAAGAAGGTCAAGAACTTTCTTTCGCAAGACGAATCTCTGGTGGCCCAGCTTGCCGAGTACGCCGACAAAACCGCTCAGACCCAAGCTCTGATTTCCGCGTTATCGAACGCCTCAAGTTCGTCCGCGAGCGTGAACGCTGCCCTAAGCGGATTTGCTTCCCAGTACGGCGTTTCGGTCCAGCTCGACAAGAGCTCGCCTCCCGCGACGCAGGCCCAGGCGCTTTTTTCGGCGATGAATCCGCAGCTTGCGAATTACAATCCGGTGGCGGGGTCGACGGCCGCGGTCGCCGGACAGACCGCAAGCCTGGCAACAGCGGCTGCGTCTCTGTTTTTCGGCAGTCCAGTGGGTCTGCTGGCAGGCGGAACTTCCATGCTCCTGGGTTTGCGATCGATAGCTTTCCCCGATACGCAGTTCCGGTCGTCGTTTCCGCAGCAGTTAGGAGGGACGACCCTCAACCTGTGCGGCGATCGGGGCACCACGCCGCCTCATACACGTATTGCCTTCATCTGGGCGAGCCGCATTCCGAACGCGGCCAAACCCGAAAGTTGAAATAAAGAGTTCGAACTTCATCCCGGCCGGCCAGAAATCGCCGGTGAACGTCGCCATGGCGGAGGGAGACTGGCATTTTTTGCAGCGCGCCCGCGACTGGTATCTGGCGAGTCCAACCGGTGAACGCAAGAACGTCAACGTGCTGAAGCTCGAGAATCAAAAAGCTCTTGAAATTGACCTCACGAAGGCGCAGCTTGGCCCGGGCGAGTATCATCTCGGAGCTTATTGGGATTGGGCTCAGTTCGACGTCACGGGTAGCCTGCATGTGCTCCCGTTGAGCGACTTAACGGCCGCCCGCCTTCAGCCCGAGTCCCAGGATCGCCTGGTGGCGAAATCAGGCAAGATTCCGGTTACTCTCACGGGCAGCGACTTTGAGTTCGCGACCAAAGTTCAGATCAAGAAATCGGGAGATGAGTTCGCTGTGCCGCAGGATGCGCGTTTCATCCTGCCGAGAGGATTGCGGGAGGGTCCGCAGAACCAGTTTGATGTGCAGATTGATGCGGCCAACCTCGACGCCGGAGCTTACCAATTGCTCATCGAGCAACAAGGGGGGTCGGTGAGTAGTGTGCCGGTCACAGTTGTTGGCGAATCCGCCCAAGCTGACGAACCTTCCCATTGTTGCCAACCAGGGCGCGGGCACACAGCACTACGTCCTCAAAGGGGAACGGCTGGACGACGTGATCAAGGTGGAGGCGCAAGGCGCTGCGATTGAGCTCGGCGCGACTAGTGCGGGCGAGACCGAACGGAACATCACGGTGCAATTGATTGACCCGGGCGATGCCAAGTCGCAGGCAATCAAAGTGTTCCTGAAGGATCGGACCACTCCGTTGACATTTGCTGACGGTATTGCGATTAGCGGCCCTCTGCCGGTGATCGTGAGTTCGAAGTTATCGCCTCCGACCGGTATTGCCGTCACACTCCGGACCCTGGAGTTCCCTACCGGCGCCACTCTCTCCGGAATGCTTGATGTGAAGAACATCTCTCCGGCCAGTACGCTTAAGCTTGCCTGCAGCACCGGGAACTGGGAAGGTGCAACATTGACGATCGGAGGCGAAACGGCGAGCTGGAACCTCCAGCAGATTTCACCCGATCAGCTTTTCTTCTCTTTCGACACCGGTCCGGTACCCGCGGGCTGCGAACTCGAAGGCCGTATCGACAATGGCAAAGACGGCCGCTCCAAGCCCTTCGCGATAGCCAAGCTGATCAGGGTTCCGAAAATCGATACTGATTGCCTTCGCCTCCGACACCCAACCGGCGCCTTCACCCGGCCTGACGGGCTTCTACCTTGAAGGCAAAAACCTGGAGATGATTGCCAAGGTCGCCTGGGGAGCGACAGCCCCGATTGACGTCGCAACATTGCCCACGCCGATTGTGGGCGAAGGGCAACGGCAACGCCTTTCCGTTCCGTTGACCGCAGCCAACAGAACCTTCCGCGTCCCTCACCGTCTGGTTGCGAGGCGACGCAGAGGGCAGATCCACGTCGATCAAATACGAGAACCCGGTCGCCCCACAGCATTAGCGGGGCCGCTAGTGCTTTATATTAAGGACAATTGAGCAACTTACCCAATCTGCTGACGCTGGTTCGTATCTTCCTGGTACCGCTGCTGGTTGCGGTTCTGGTGCAGCAGAACTTCAGCGTGCGCTGGGACGGAAAGCTGCTGGTTGCGAACGACTTTTTTGCGTTGCTGGTTTTTCTGGCGGCTGCGGGGACGGATCTGCTTGACGGGTATCTGGCGCGGCGCTGGAAGCAGGTGACAACGGTCGGCACGCTGCTCGATCCGGTTGCCGATAAGCTTCTCATCTCGGCAGCGTTGATCTCGCTTGTTCAGATCCGCCTGCTTCCCGGCTGGATGGTGATCCTCATCATCAGCCGTGAATTTGCGGTATCCGGTCTTCGGAGCATCGCGGCTGCCGAGGGTTACACGATCAAAGCCGGCGAGCTCGGCAAATCGAAAATGATGCTCCAGGTGCTGGGCGTAGCTCTGATTCTGCTGTCCATTCGCTGGCCCGGCGTGCATCGGGTCGCCATCGCCACCATGTGGGCGGTTGTCGTTTTCGGACTGGTTTCAGCGGTCGATTACTTCCGGCAGTTCTGGCGCAAAGTAGACCTGAGCATCAAACGGCGGCGCAGAAACGAACTGCTAGCACTTGAACGGCAGAAACGAAGGCTGCAGAAAGCGGCAGTTTCGGGCGATCTCAATGCTGAGAAGCACGGAGGGGCTTCATCAGTTCGAAGGTCTGGATAAACGACGTCAAGCCTACGTTTTCGGACGGTTCGAGAATTTCGTAGTTGTCTCGAGTAAAGACAACATCCCGGACCTGACCTCTGGGCCCGACTACTCCGATCTGCTTCCCGTTAAATACAAAGCTGATGCCGCCCGCATTGCCGGTTCGAATCCGTCCGCGTTCGTGACCTTCGAAGCTCTTCTTCTGTTCCCGCTCCAATGTCCCGCTGAATTCCTGTTTACCATCGGCCATTACGGAGAGCCACGTTGGTTCGAGCGCGGACAAGTCGATGCGATAACCATCCGCAAGGTATTGCGCCGAAGGAGCAGAGACGGACGCTGCCGGCCGGGGAGGATTCTGATGATCGGCTTGCCCGGATCGCGACCCTCGCGAAATATTCGCGTCACGTTTTGCGAAAATTCGGCTGAGATCACCTTTACCGTTTTCCCAAAAAGCATAAACACCAGAGCAGCCGACCATGACGAGGGCCAAGGAGCCTAACGAGAATAGCCACTTGTAGTTGCGCGGCCGGGAAGAGCTGCGGATCACCGCACCCTTTGCTATCCGTTCGTTCTGTCCCGGAATCAATGGCTCGGGTATTCGCGCTAAAACACTTTCAATTAGCGGAGAAAGCGTGGTACTTTCTATGTCGAGAGCTTTAGCAAATTGGTGGACAAAGCTCTTGTAGAAAAAAGCCGAAGGCATGACTGAGACGTCATCTTCTTCGATCGCCTGAAGGTTGCGGATTGAGATCCGCGTGCGCGCGCTAATCTCCTCAAGGCTTAGGCCAGCTTGAAGACGCGATGCTTGGATAAAATTTCCGACTGACTGCATAAAATTAAGCCGCAGCTTCGGTTGCATCGTTATATTACTACAGGCTTTCGGGGTAGTACAATTTTCCTTGCGCAATTGTTACAGGTTTCGCATCACAAGGTGGATAGGCTGCGCTTGTGTTGTTCTCGGCACGTCGCTATCAGCCTCTGCGTCTGAGTTTCGCGGGGCCTGCGGCCTTCGCACAAACGAAGCAAGCCGTCTCCTTCGGCCAACGCCCATCCGGCTCCCCGAGCCTGAATAAACTTCGCGACTGGATCACGTCTCAACTCAAAGGCATCGGCGGCAAATTCTCTGCCGACTCCTTCCAGGGACAAACTCCTACGGGCCCGATCCCGATGACGAACTTAATCGTGAAGTTCGCAGGAACGTCAGGGAAGGCGATCGTAGTGACGGGACACTACGACACGAAGAATATTCCCATGGTCAACTTCGTGGGCGCGAACGACGGCGGTTCCTCGACGGGGTTTCTCCTCGAATTTGCGCGCGTCATTGCAACCTCCAAGCATCGTGACGACATCTATGTCGTTTTCTTTGATGGCGAAGAGGCACTCGGTAATTGGACCGATACGGACAGCCGGTACGGCAGCCGTCATCTCTCGGCCAAGTGGCTGGCGGACGGAACGCTTTCGCGCATCCGGGCGTTGATCAACGTCGACATGATCGGCGATAAAAATCTCGATCTGGCCGACGATGAGAATTCTTCCCAATCTTTACGAACCAAGCTGAAGACGGTAGCGGATCGATTGGGCGATTCCAAATATCTTCGCAGCGATCCAGGCGCGATTGACGACGATCACAAGCCGTTTGCCGAACTGGGTGTCAACGTACTCGATGTGATCGACCTGGACTACGGTCCGAACGGCACATACTGGCACACAGCGGCCGATACGATGGACAAGCTGAGCGTCCGCAGCTTCCAGATCACGGGCGATCTGGTGTTGGGACTGGTGAGGGACTTGGACGCGGCTAGCTAATTGCCGGCTTTGCTTTTTGCCGATGCGGTCTGAGGTCCGGCGAGTTCCGCGTCGATGATGGGCTTCAGGGAAGCAAGCGTAACCTGGCCGTTATACCGCTGGCCGCTGATGAAAAGCGTCGGGGTTCCCTCAACGTGAGCGCGATCGCCATCCTGCACATCGCGAACAACGGTTTCACGAACTTCGGTCGAATCGAGATCGGATTCAAACCGATCCACGTTCAACCCGTTTTCCTTGGCCATCAGCAGGATGGACTTCCGTGAAAGATCGTTCCGGTGCGCGAACATGGCGTCGTGCATCGGCCAAAACTTACCTTGCTTGTGGGCGGCTATGGCAGCAGCAGCCGCCAGGTCGGCCTGGGGGTGGATCTCGAGCGGAAACTGCTTAAAGATCAGCTTGACTTGGGTGGGGTAAGCCTTGAGAAGTGCATTGATCTCGCCAATTGCCACGGCGCAATAGGGACACTGAAAATCTGAGAATTCGACGATCGTAATCTTGGCGTTGGCAGGTCCGACAGAGGGCGAACCGGCTACCGGGATCTGAACAGCGTCGTCCAGCAGTTTTTGTTCTTGCAGGTGGGCCCACTTTGAAGCATCCAGCGCGGCGAACGTTTCCGCCTTGCTCTTCCCGGCCTTCACCGATTCCACAACCGTGATGGCAAGATTGGTGCTGTACGCGCAACCCGGATCCATAACACGGCATTCGGCAAGCTTCATGCTGCAACCGCAAGAACAGCCGCGATCACGCAGAATTTCGAGCGCACTTGCTTTTTGTTTGACTGAGAGACCGCTCAGATCGACGCCCGGCAGCTCTGCCGACGTCTTCCAATCCACTGCACCCGCCGCTTGCAGAACAAATATTGCCAAACCGCAGAGCAGAGTTGCGATGGCGAGTCGAGCCTTCATCTCTCCATTGTAGGGGGAAACGGAGTTAGAAGAATGCGAGCTTACGGCGCGAGCTTAGCTCTGGAACCGGGACACGACCCAACGGCCGGCCGCTGCGTCATAGACGAAGGTAACGGTGGCATCCAGCGCGCGAGGACTTGGGTGGCCGCCGCAGGAAACGATGTGATCTACGTCAACGGTGGTCGGATGGGAAGTCTGATCAGGCAGGTCGAGCTTGTAGGTACAAGTTGGATTTTCCTTCTGAACGTGGACCAGCCAGGTCTTAGCTTGGGCGCTGTACTGCAGTAGAGCCGCCGCCGATTGTGGCGTGAGCGCGGGTGTTTCGGGCTTCGGCGGAGTACACGATGCCAGAACGAGAAGGCTGAAAACAAAGCAGGACTTAGTCACCCGGTTGCATCGTAACATTAGCCGCCGCAGTCAACACGATAAGGTATTGCTGAGGCCGCCAGAAAGCGACATGCGACGGGAGAGCGAACATTTCGGCAACTTAGAACTCGATCTGCTGTACATGGCTCGCCGTCTCCGGGACGCTTTGAGGCTGGAAGAAGTTCTGACAGCAGCGGGCGTGGACTATCTGATCGAGACCGGCACTTACACGGCTGGGTTCCTGATGAAACGCGACTTGACCGGCGCCTTCTTCTATGTCGAGCCGAAGGATCTCGCTGCTTCGCAGTTACTGCTTTCAGAGAATCACTTTCAGCCTTATGCGCCCGAGTAGCGTTCGGTAGCGGGTTGGGAGCGCCGCAAGTTTTCGGCCATCTCTTCCGGCGCTGTGTCCGCAAGAAACGTGCCAAACCCTGTTTCCACTGTCGCCAGATACTTCAGCTTGTTTGGCGCACGCTGGAGAGGCAGGAACTGGATGTGGAAATGGTAAGGAACCTGCGGTTTCCGTAAAGGAGCCTGCTTCACCGCCATCATCAGAGGAAGGAGAAACCCGTAAAGGTTGTCGTATTTCTGGCGAATGATGCTGATCAGCTCTGCCAGGTGCTGCCGTTCCCCATCAGTTAGATCCATCAAAGTGCGAACGTGGCGCCGGGCGTAAATCGCGACTTCGGCAGGAAAGCGCGCGGCGTATGGGACAAAGGCCACAAAAGAATCGTTGGCCGTCACGATCCGGTCCGCCGCTTTCAGTTCTTCCTGCAAGAGACGGCAGAAGAGGCACCCATCCTTGTCCTTTGCTGAAAACTCCAGAGCCGCGGACAGCTCTTTTTCTACCGTCGCCGGAATAAACGGCATGGCGTAGATTTGTCCGTGTGGATGGGGCATTGTAACGCCGACCGCCTCTCCCGAGTTTTCGAAGGGCGCTACGAACGCAATGTCAGGGTTTTCGGAGTGGAATCTGGTTCGCTCCGTCCAGAGATCCACGACCTTTCTCCAGTTATCGAGGCTCAGGCGCGACGGCGGCAGAGTGTGTTCAGGCGAATAAAGTACTACATCGCAGGCGCCGCGAGCTCCGGTTGACGCAAAGAGCGATGGCTGGGGATCCGGATCGAACGGATCTGAATCCGGAGAGAACGCCGGGAAGTCGTTCGGATAGAGATAGACGTCGTAGTGGTCCGGAACCTTGCCTGATCCCGGATCGAACGGACACCAGTTGGCCGGCATCTGGGGCCGGTTCTGACGGGCCGTTGTAACAACAACCCATTGCTGGAGGAGAGCATGCCACCGTAGCTGATGCATTGACTATTGGATGGGATTGCCGACGGGAAGTGTGACAGTGTTACTTATTGCGTCACCTTGCGAAAGCGTCAGGTGAGCTAAAAGTCTGGACGACAGTTCGTCGGGCAAAATGACCTGGACCTGATAAACACCGATGGAACGGTGCGGAAGAATGGCAGACACAACTTGTACCGGCTGGCCATCGATCTCAGCTTCTACCTGTGTGAGTACGTTGGCTGCATCCCCGGCGTAGGGCTCTCCGGCAACGGGCTCCGCACTTCCATTCGCGTCGATGACAGCTCCCAGCCCACTCGCCCATAGCACAACCGGCTGCCCCGGCCTCGCGGGTTCACTGGACGTCACGGGATTTGAGGTCTCGCCCGTCTCGGAATTCACGTGCACGGCCATTCCAGCTCTTGGCTCAGCACCGGCGAACGCGAGGATACCCGGGGAAGCGGAGCGGAACTCGACGGCCACCGCATTGCTTAGCGCCACGCGCTCACCACCGGAATCATCTCGAATGGCAAGCGTGGCCGACTCTGCACCGTTCAGGTCGTATGGGAGCTGGCACCGGATCTCATCAGGGTTTACCGAAAGCAGGGGGAGACGCCTTCCGTTCAGGAGGACTTCGATGCCGGCGAGAGACTCCGGCAAAACGCGCTCCCCATCATCATTCGCGGTCTCGGCTCGGGTCGCCAGATTATCACCTTCGATCGTTACCAGTGCGCCTGGCGCGAGAGGGCCGTGCGTGCGCGTAGCAGAATGGAGAACCGACTTCTCTGACAGTGAAAAATCGGATGCGGTAAACATCAGCACGCGATGTGTGGCAGAGTCTCCGACGAAGAGATTCTTCCCGTCCGAGACAAGGGCAGCGGGCCGTGCAATTAGCTCTGGAGCGGGAACGCTGCCCGAAGAACTTCCCACATCCGGCTGGCCCAGCACGACATCGGCCGGCTGTGCGGCCGCGGTTGGAAGTGAGTTCCAGATCAACACCCGGTGGAGAGCCGCGTCACCAACGAACAGCCTGTGACCGTCGAGCGCGACCGAGATGGGATCAACTAGAGTCGTTCCGGAGACCGGGGATCCAGCCTCAGATCCCGATCCCAAAATCACATCAGGACCGGAAGCCGCGTTTGAGGATCTGCTGTCGCGCCACAAGAGGACGCGATGAGTCGCGGGATCAGCGATCGCCACCGAATTAGCGTACGTGCTGACGCGTGACACGCCGGAGATAACAGACTGCGGCGTGACAGAGCCCGGCGCGTCTATGCACACGATACAAGTTGCGTCTGAAGACGCTAGCCGCTCCGCCGTAGAGTTCAGCAGACTCGAAATGTCGTAGGACAGGACACGTTGTCCCTTGTCCGTGACAAACAGCTTGCGACCGCCAAGCGATAAAGCGGCTGGCGTGATTCCTCCACTTGAAACGGCGAACGAAGGCTGGCCAATCACCGCTGTGGCTGCTTGGCCGGACCGGAAATCACTTGAAAACAGAAGCGCCGGAAACACTAGCGATGAGAACAGCGCGGCGAATTTCTGCATTGCGACGTGCCTCACCCGGAGAGGCTTTCCATCTACTTCTTCTTACGATTGTAGGTTGCTTTCACGCGCGTGGACATGCCGCCTCGCGCCGCCCAATCACCAATGACTGTGGCCTCTAAAGGATCTGCAGCTTTGACCACGTCCTGCAACATGCGGTTAACGGCATTCTCCTGGAAGATTCCCAGGTTCCGATATGCCAGTGTATACATCTTGAGCGACTTCAGTTCCAGACAGAGCTTATTCGGGATGTAGACGAGACGCAGCGTGCCGTGGTCGGGCAATCCGGTCTTGGGGCACACAGAGGTAAACTCCGGCATCAGGATCTCGATCTCGTAACCCGAATACTGGTTGGGCCAAGTTTCGATATCCGGCAGATCGGCATTGACGCCCGCTTCTGCGTGCTCGTCTGTATATTGGCGGTTTTTGCTCATTTCTTGATTAATCTTTGGGAGAGAAGGTCGAGGAAAAGACCTACATCCGTGACAACGCCCACGGCCTGACCCGTTCCCCGGTCACTCACTTTCGTGAGGACGGCAGGGTTGATGTCGACGCACACAATCTTGACCCAGGCGGGAAGCATATTGCCGGTGGCAATGGAGTGCAGCATGGAACTGAGACAGAGAACCACGCCTGCATCGTGTAACTGAGCGGCGTAGGCATCCTGCGCGGCGTTCATGTCGGTGATGACATCCGGGAGCGGTCCGTCATCACGCAAGCTACCCGCGAGCACAAAGGGCACATTCGCCTTGACGCATTCGTACATGATGCCCGTGGTCAGGCGGCCCGATTGAACCGCCTGCCGTATGCCGCCCGCGTGGTAGATGGCATTGATGGCCCGCATATGATTGCGATGGCCATGCTCCTCAAGCCGTCCGTCCTGGGTACGCACGCCCAGCGAAGTTCCGAGCAGGGCCGATTCGATATCGTGAACCGCCAGAGCGTTCCCGGCTAGCAGAGCATCGATCCAGCCGTGGCGAAGAAGCTCCGTCATCGGCCCGCAACCACCCGTATGCACAACGACCGGGCCGGCAACCGCGATGATCTTCTTTCCGTCCTCCCGAACCTGCTTCATCATGGCCGCGGTTTGCGCCACTGCGGTTTCCACCTGGCGTTCGGAGGAGATTTCGTTGCTCATGAACGAAAAGGCCATCCGGTCCCGCTCTTTCGCTTCGGGCAGCGACCCGGATCCCCTTCATTCCGACGACAATCGGATCCCCCGCCTTCAGATCCCGCAGGCGACGGCACTGCGCCCGTCCGTCGCGCACGACGACCATAGCGTCCATGCGCTGGTTCCCAACTTCCAGCCACTGTCCGCGATGACGCACCAGCGTGCGCTGATTGGTGGTGGAGTAGAAATCCTCGGGCGCGCAGTGGTCACACTCGGCTGTCCTAAGTTCCGCGTCACCGGAATCTACCGGAGCGCATCCGAAACCCAGTAACTGGGTCATCATGTGCTCCATCGCGTCCGGCGAAGGAGCGCTCACGCGCAAACGTAATGAGGAGGGCTCGCCATTCGTTCGGCCGATGGAGAACTGCTCCACTTCGAAGCTTCCGCCGAACTCGACCACCGTGTCGAAGATCCGCTCCATAATGTGCGAATCGATCAGATGGCCTTGCGCTTCGACTACCTCTGAGGGAAGCGAGCTTTTGGGTTGAGACGTATTTGCCATGCGCCTCAGACGTGCGTCAGGAACACAGGAAGGCCTTCTTTATTGGCATAATCGGGCCGGTAACGCTCGGTATTGTACATCTTTTCAACGTCTACGTGACGGGGTCCAAGCTTCGGATCAGGGATGGGCACCATCGCGAACTTTCCATCCGCAATCGAGGCCATCAACCCGGTTTTATGTGAAGTGATCGAGTCGTAAGCCATAGTGCCATACGTTGTGGCAACAAGCGTGTCCAGGAAATCGGGCGCGCCGCTGCGTAAGTCATAGGTCAAATCGCTTACAACGGTTTCTGCCTTCATCTTCTGCACAACTTCATCGCTAAATGCTTCGGCGACGCTGAATTTTTTGCGATGCCCGAAGGCGTCCGGTTCTCCGTATTCTTTGGTCTGGTAGCCGTCCCACTCCGCACCTTCGGAAAGAATCACCAGGCAGTAATTGCTTGGATTATTGCGGCGATCCGTACTTAAGAGCTCGATCATGCGATCAAGATCGAATTTGTATTCAGGGATGCCACAGCGAATGGACGTTACGTACGCGGTATAGAGCGCCGTGTAGCCCGCATCTCGTCCAAACACGCGGAAGATGCCCACGCGTTCGTGCGACCCGACTGTCGTCCGCTGCCGCTGAATAGCCTCCTGGGCGCGCGAGATCGCGGTGGAGAAGCCGATGCAGTATTCCGTATTCCGCACATCGTTATCCATCGTTTTCGGGATGCCGATGACCTTAAATCCAAGCTTGTCGAGGGCTGCGGCGTAGCTGAGAGTGTCGTCGCCGCCGATTGCGATCAGATGATCGATTTCGAGGCGATCGAGATTGGCCAGGACCCGCTTACTCATGTCGTAAGTCGTGGTCTTCACGCCGTCCTTCGTTGACTCTGTGGCCGGGAAGCTTTCGCCTGCTAAGAAGTCAGGGAGCTTCTTCATTTTGGATGGATTTGTCCGGCTGGTGTGAAGAAACGTGCCGCCCGTCCGGTCGATGGTGCGGGTATTCTCGCGAGTGAGCGGCAAGATAAAACGTTTTACGCTCTCCGGATCATCGAAATTGATTTCTGTGAGACCTTTCCAACCCAGGCGGATGCCCGTAACCTGGTGGCCATCGCTCGTACTTCGGTAAACGACGTTCTTGATGACAGCGTTCAGGCCCGGAACATCTCCGCCGCCGGTCAGAATTCCAATCTTTTTGCCAGACATTGCTCTCCTCTTGAAAAACTCGCGTGCCGTTAAGTTCCATCTTAGCGTCGCGAGGCGAATCGAGGAGAGTGAGCAAAAAACCGTCCAGGGCGGCTCAGGGCCGCGGGCTTATACCCACCAAGCTCCACCTGGTTGTTCCCGGATCATGATCTGATTCAGGAACTCCGCTGCCTTCGTCAGACCTTCATCCGGCGACATCAGCGAGTCTTCGTGCTCGATCGAGAGAACGTAATCGTAGCCATACATCCGCAGCGTGGAAATGAACTCTTTCCACCAGCCATAAGGATGCCCATAGCCGCAGGTCCGGAAAATCCAGGACCGATTCCGCTCGTCCGTATATTTCTTCGTGTCCAGCACGCCGGTCTTCGGCAGGTTGAAGTCGTAGATCTGCGTGTCTTTCGCGTGCACGTGGAAGATCGCATCGCCCAGAACGCGAATCGCCTTGATGGGATCGATGCTCTGCCAGAACATGTGGCTCGGATCGTAGTTGCAGCCCACACTGTCGCCCGCAATCGAGCGCAGCTTCAGCATCGTCTCCGGGCTGTACACAACGAAGCCCGGATGCATCTCGATCGCGATCTTTACCCCATGATCCTTGGCGAATTTGCCGTGCTCACGTCCAGTAGGGAGCGACTTTCTTCTCCCACTGCCAATCGAGCACGTCCAGATACTCCGGCGGCCACGGGCACGTCACCCAGTTCGGATATTTCGCGTTGTCGCTATCGCCGGGGCAGCCGGAAAAATCAATGACCACCGGCACCCCAAGCTTGGCCGCCAGTTCCACAGTTCGCTTACTGGTATCGGCAAATCCTTTGGCAACGGCCGAGTCGGGATGAAGCGGGTTGCCATGAGAGCTGAGCGCGCTAATGGTGAATCCGTTGTCGTCCAATTGTTTTTTGAACTCGTTCAATTGCTTCTGGTTGTCGAGCATGGAGAGTTTGCAATGCGGATCTCCAGGGTAATTGCCGGTTCCAAGCTCAACCGTCGTGATGTTGAGCGCCTTCAATTTCTCAATGACTTTTTCGAGCGGAAACTGCGACAGCAACGGGGTGAAACATCCAACTCTCATGAGCGAAAGCGTACCACAGGAACTGCGCTCCGCAGCTTCAGGATCTTACCTGAAGAACATGGGCTTCAACACCAGCCACGCAGTTGCAACGAGAAAGCCCAACGCGGCCTTGTACTCCTCGTTGCGGCGATAAAGACTCCACGAGAACCCGCGTGAAACAGCACTGTAACGGGACACGGGCAGGAACCGTGAAACACGCCGCGCGTACTCAGCGTAGTCCGGAAAAATTTCGCGCAGATGCTGTTCTTCGAGTTCGACAGCAGGCAGGTAGATCAAGAGGAACGCTGTTGCAAAAAGTAGGGCTAGCCAAACATCGCGCGACGCGACGACCAGGCCCGCCGCAACGGTCAGAGTTCCGGCATAAAGAGGGTTTCGGAGATAAGCATAAGGACCCGAGGTCGCAAGTTGCCGGTCTTTCGCCAGATGGCCGGCCGCCCAGCCGCGCAGAAGCAAGCCCAGCAGGGAGAGAGGCAAGCCAATAAGCATCGAAGCGGTTGACGGATGAGACAGCCATCCAAATCCGATCAGAAGAACAAAGCCAAAGGGAACTCTAAGGCGTTGAACAAAGTCGGCGTAAGGCTTGGGGAACCAGTAAGAAGGGCTGCTTTCAGCGGCGGATTGCTTCACGGCAGCGACTTCAACTCCGTCTTAACCCGGGTGGCGGAACGTTGAACTGACGAACGATCGAGCGCTGTTTTGAGCGCGGACGCGACCTGCTCAACCGAAATATCCCGCATGCTCCAGTGCACTTGCGAATGGCGCTTGTAGGTGGTTTCAACGCCAGGAGCCCGCAGCACCTTGAACGTGGTTCCATACGGACCCGTGAGTGCCGGGTCGGTTGGACCAAACAGGGCAACACCAGGCTTATCGAGGGCAGCAGCCAAATGGAGCGGGCCACTGTCGAGTCCTAAAACTGCCACTGCACGACGAGTAGCATCAATGAGACCGGGAATCGAACTCGAATGCACGTTGACGCTGCCGAGGCGGCTCGTCTCGTCCACTTTCGCCTCCGGAACGTTCAGCACGAGATCGAGCCCTTCACGTTTCAGATATCGCGCCAGTTGTTCGTACGATTCAAGCGGCCATTCCTTGCCGATCCAACCAGCGAACGGACTCGCCAGAACAAAAGGGCCCGTAGGGAGCCTGCCCTCTCCCCTGCCTTTCGGGATCCACGCACGCTCGTTTAAACGCGATGCTCCGGCGGCCGCAATCAACTGGAGATTACGCTCGACGCGGTGCGGTCCTTTCACATCGATAGCGCGATGGTAGAACCATGCCGCATGGGACTCGCGTGCGACCTCACTGCTGAATCCATAGAGCGTTTTGGCGTGCGCCGCACGACCGGCGAGAGCAGATTGCAATAGACCCTGGAAATCAAAGGCCGCTTCGAATCTGCGCTGGCGCAGCCGTTTCCAGGTATTGCGAAGCGCCGAGAAACCGCCGCGGTCGAAATGAATGAGGTCGCTGACCGCTGGATTGCCCTCGAGGAGCGGAGCCCACTTCGGCGATACGAGCCACGAAATCCGGGCAGCGGGGAAGCTGGCTTTCAGACTGGCTACCGCAGGAAGCGCATGGATAATGTCTCCCATCGCTCCCATCCGGATGACAAGAATTGATTGCCGATCTCGCCCGGAAGCTGTTACGTGTCGCGGCATTACGAACCGCCTTCGTTCGGATGGAGATGCAATCGTTCCTTACGGCTCACCAACACCTCGAAATCGGCCGAGTTCCTCCGTTCAGCTTCCCTGTTGAACACAAATCGCACACGTGGGCTGGGGAATTCAAAGCTACTCAATTCTTCTTCCGCCATAATCAGGACAGCATCGACGGTTCGAAGCGCAGCAATCAGATAACTTCGAGCTTCGGCCGTGAGAATTGTCTGTGAACCATCCAAGACAACGGCGAGCAACGTCTCGTCCCGGCTGCGGTCCACCAGATCGCGCAAGCGTTGGGCGACCGAGGCAGTAAGAGGGTCGAAGTAACCTGCCACCACCAGCCAATTTCCGTCCGCCAGGAGCTGCCGGGCTTTCACGGGAGAAACAATTTTTGTCCGAGTATCCAAAATTCCGTCGTTATTGTAAGTTATCGCTGCACGGCTTTCCCGAACTCGAGCACGGACAGAGCTTCCGCGGCTACACGGCTTGCCGAAACGTGAGTCATACACCGATGATCGATCGGGCACTCCCGCAGCAGGCAGGGACTACACTCAACCGGCTCACGAACCACCCTGCTGGCCGTTCCCGTCGGACCCGTGGCGATGTGGTCCGTGGCTCCGAAGACGGCAACGGTCGGAACGCCGAGCGCAGAAGCAATGTGCATCGGCCCCGAGTCGTTGGTTAAGAAAAGCCGGCAAGCTGCTGCGAATTCGATGAACTCGGCAAGGCTGGTGCGGCCCGCCAGGTTGATCGCACGCTGGCCGCGATCTTTCAGAGATTGTTCCACCAGTTCACAAACCTGGCGCTCCGCTTCCGAACCGAACAACGCAAAAGAAGAAGACGACTCCCGGGCAACTTGGGTTGCGGCCTCGGCGAATCGATTGGGCAACCACCGCTTTGCACCGCCGTAGGCCGCGCCTGGCGCGATCCCGATCACAGGTTCCGAAACGGAGAGTTCCCGGAAGGCTTCCCTGCCCTTGCCGGCTGCGGCCGCGCTTCCATCCAGGCGAATATCTCCTTCTAGTGAATACGAAGGGATCAGTCCGGAGCGGCGCAGGAGTTCCAGATAATAGAACCGCTCATGCCTGGGTATCTCGCCACGCTTTGGAACCGGGACGGCACGGGTCAGCAGCCAACTTCGGGCATCGCGGGCATAGCCGATGCGCGTTGGGATCCGCGACAGGCGAACCAGGAGCGCCGATTCGAATGAATTGGGCAGCAGGATGGCGCAATCGAAGGCACGCTCGCGGAGATCGGAAGCGATGTGCCATTTGTCCCGGAGGCCGCGCCGTCCTCGCGCCGCTTCGTATCGAATCAGTTCGTCGCAGAAGGGCTCGCGCTGATATAAGTCCGCTACCCACGGCCGGGCAAGAACACTGATTTGAGCTTCCGGATGATGTTTGCGCAGCGCTTGCAGAGCGGGCAGCGACATAACGGCATCACCGACCCAATTCGTTGCCCGAACTAGGATCTTGCGAAACAACATGGATCCATGAACTCAGGATACTTGCTTCCGGAGCCGCAATAGCGAGCCACCTGCTTGCCGGATCGTAAAATGAAAGGAGATGAGCAGGCTGTATACGCGGGAGGCTCTCGTTGTGCAACGAGAGCAGTGGAAAACAGCCGGTAAACGGGTTGTACTCACAAACGGCTGCTATGACATCCTGCACCCGGGCCACATACGCCTCCTTGAGAGCGCCCGCTCCCTCGGCGATCGCTTAATTCTGGCTTTGAATACGGACGGCAGCGTGCAGCGACTGAAGGGTCCGGCGCGACCCTATTTTGACGAGACGTCCCGAGCGGCACTGGCGGCAAGCCTGCAGGCGGTCGACGCAGTGGTCTTCTTTGACGAAGAAACGCCTCGGGAACTGATCTCGTCTGTTCTGCCCGATGTCCTTGTGAAGGGTGCGGACTGGGACCACTTTGTGGCCGGTCGGGAGGAAGTGGAAGCGGCAGGGGGGGAAGTGGTGACGATACCTTTGGAGCCCGGGTATTCGACCACCGCGATTGCACGCACTGTTCAGCTTCGGCCCGGTGCGGCAAGGCAAACATCCCGGGTCGGCATCGCGCCGGTCGGGACCAATTACTCATTGTGATCCATCCAGGAACTCAGGACCTCTTCAAGTCGGCAGCCCGGCATCCAGCCTTTCAGGCGCTGCTGCAACGCTTCACCAGGAACGAGCTGGGACCCTTCTCCGTCTCGGGATTGGTGGGGACGACGAAAGCTCTCTACCTGACGCTGCTCTACCAGGCGACTGAAAAGCCCCTTTTTGTTGTCGTCGACGGCAATAAAGAAGCCGAAACGCTGCTCGAGACTCTCGAGGTGTTCTTCGAAATGTTTTTCGAAGGGCGCGAACTACCGGCACCGCAGCTATTGCCCGCGTTTGATGTTTTGCCGCACCAGCATCTTTCTCCTCATAATGAGATCGCTGAGAAGAGGGCGGTGGCTCTGTGGCGGCTTTCAACGGGAAGAGTTCCCATCACAGTCATCCCGATAGCGTCAGCTCTGCTCCGAACGGAACCTGCGGAGTTCTATCGCCAGCTTGCGCTTACCTTGCGAGTGGGTGAGGAAGTGCCGCTCGAAGACCTGGTGCAGCACCTGCAAAGCATCGGATATGAGAAGCGTGAGCCGGTAGAGATGGTGGGCGAGTTCTCCGTGCGCGGAGGAATCCTCGACGTTTTCCCTGCCGAGGCAAGCAAACCCGTGCGCGTCGAGTTCTTCGGCGACGAGATCGAGTCAATCCGGCAATTCGAGGTCGAGTCGCAGAGGTCCGTACTCAAGCTGACCTCTGCGAACTTGCTGCCGCTTGCCGAATACCCCCGCTCGCGTTCGCTTCTGAATCAACTCGCCAAGGCTGCGGAAGAAGCCGAGTTAGACCTTTCGAATCCCGGTGAGGTCTTTCCCGGATGGGAGTTTCTGGTTCCGCTGGTTCGGCCTCGCACCGAGAATGTCTTCTCTCTCGTTCCCGACGCTCTGATTGTCTTCAACGAGCCGAGCGCGATCAAATCGGCGGCGGACCGCCTTTGGCAAAGACTGGAGAATCCCGAGCGGCCGGCCCTGATAGAACCGGAAAAGAATTTCTCGCGTTGGGATGAATTGATTGCCACGCTCAAACCTCATGCCCAGCTCGATGTCCAGGAACTCGATCTGGTCACGGGCATTGATGACGGCCAAGAACGTTTTCATATTCCGACCCGTCCGTCGCTGACCTTCAAGGGCAACATGGCGGTCGCGGTGGCCGAAGCTCGAAATCTGATCCAGTCGGGCAACCGGGTTGCTTTTTTCGCGATCTCGACCGGCGAAGTGGAGCGCATCGCCGACGTCCTGCAGGAGTACTCGATCCCCTATCAACTCGGGCTCGAGACGAGTTCAGGGACCAAGCCATCCCTTGCCGAGCGGACCTATCACGCCGGGGCGGTCTCCAGTGTTTATGTGGTGAAAGGCTGCATACGCCGGGGGGCAGTCCTGGTGGATTCGGAGCTCGCGATCCTCGGATCCGAAGACATCTTCGAGACCTCCGATCTGATCGCCCGCCAGCCGACCAAATCGCAACTTGCGGCCTTCGCTGCTGACGTCGCCGACTTGAAGCCGGGCGATTTTGTTGTTCATGCCACTCACGGCGTCGGTCTGTTTCTGGGAGTCCGCGAGATAGCCCAAGGCGACCAGAAGGGCGACTTCATGGTCCTCGAGTACTCGGGCGAATCAAAGCTGTACGTTCCGCTGACTCGGCTCGATCTTGTCCAGAAGTACCGCGGTGCCGGAGAAGCCAAGCCTCATCTGGATCGCCTGGGAGGGGTCACCTGGGAGAAGACGAAATCGCGTGTCAAAGCCAAGATGCGCGATATGGCGGACGAGTTGTTGAAGCTCTACGCCCAGCGCCGTATGGCAAAGGGTTTTGCCTTCTCGCGATGACAGTAACTGGCAGCGCGAGTTCGAGGATGCGTTTGAGTACGCGGCGACAAAAGACCAGCTCAACGCAGTAGCGCAGATCAAAGGCGATATGGAAAGCGAGCAGCCGATGGACCGGTTGCTTTGCGGTGACGTCGGTTTCGGCAAAACGGAAGTAGCTATGCGCGCTGCCTTCAAGGCGCTTGGGGACGGTAAGCAAGTGGCTGTCCTGGCCCCGACCACTGTGCTCTCGTTCCAGCACTACGAGACCTTCAAGCGCAGATTTGCTTCCTTCCCGATACGCGTCGAACTCGTCAGCCGGTTCAGGAGCCCCAAGGAGGTCAAGGTCGTGCTTGACGATCTTGCGGCGGGGAAAGTGGACGTTCTGATCGGGACCCATCGCCTCTTGTCAAAAGATGTCGTCTTCCCCGATCTGGGACTGCTGATCGTGGACGAAGAACAGCGCTTTGGCGTTCGCCACAAAGAGCGGCTGAAACAGCTAAGGCACAACGTGGACGTTCTGACCATGAGCGCCACGCCCATACCGCGCACTTTGCACATGTCGCTCCTGGGCCTCCGTGACATGTCTGTCATCGAGACGCCGCCGAAGGATCGTCTCGCCATCAACACGGTCGTTGCGCACTTTAACCAGGATCTGATCAAGACCGCCGTCGAACAGGAGCTTGCCCGGCAAGGGCAGGTTTACTTCGTGCACAACCGCGTGGACACCATCTTCATGCGAGCTGCTTCCCTTCAGGAACTGCTGCCTCAATGCAAAATCGGTGTCGGGCACGGGCAGATGGGCGACGCCGAACTCGAGAAGGTACTTCTCGGCTTCATGAAGCACGAATACGATGTGTTTGTCTGTACGACCATTGTCGAGAACGGCCTCGATATCCCGCTCGCAAACACGATCATCATCGAGAACGCCGAACGGTACGGATTGAGCGAGCTTTACCAGCTTCGTGGACGCGTCGGGCGCTCCAACCGCCGGGCCTATGCCTATCTGATGGTTCCGGCGGACACGCAACTCAGCGAAGTAGCAAGAAAACGCCTCGCCGCGTTAAAGGAATTCAGCGATCTGGGCGCGGGATTTAAGATTGCGGCGCTTGATCTGGAACTCCGCGGCGCAGGAAACCTGCTCGGCGGAGAACAGCATGGACATATAGAAGCCGTGGGTTACGACACGTATGTCCGGCTTCTCGAAGAGACAGTCAAGGAACTGCGAGGCGAAGAGGTCCCGCTCGAAATTCACGCCACCATCAACATGGGCCTGGATATCCGGATTCCCGCGACTTATATCAGCGACGAGGCGCAAAGGCTTCGTTCCTATAAGCGAATTGCAGACGTCAAGGACGAGGCCGCCGGAGCCCGCATCATTGAAGAGCTCAGCGACCGCTATGGCAAAGCGCCGGAAGAGGTCCGGAACCTGGTTAGTTTCTCCCTCCTCAAGAGTATGGCGGCGAACGCAGGGGCCGAATCGATCGACCGGCGGCAAGGGTTCGTAAACATCAAGTTCCACCAGCAATCCAAAGTGGATCCTTTCCGTTTGATGAACCTGGTGCGAAGCGTGGAGGGCGCGCAATTTACGCCCGCCGGAGTGCTCAAGCTGCCGTTAACCGGCAAAGAAGATGCAGGCACGCTGCTCTCGGAAGTGAGACGAACGATTCAGAAGCTGACGGCCGAGGAAGGGGCGAAGGAAAACGAAGAGAAACGCCCCGCTCTGCTTAGCCGTCGTTAGTACGGCCCATCCCGCGTCCGGGTGCTGCTGAAGTAGTAACAATAGAAAATTGTCATAATGTAGTTAAGCCATATCTATGAAGTTGAAGTTGCACTACGCTGCCCTCTTTGCACTTGCACCGCTCGGATTTGCGGCTGATACGCCTCCCGCGCCTAGCGTGGTCGACCAGATCGTGGCGAAGGTAAACGGCGACATCGTCAGCCAGGACGAACTGGGCCGCTCCTCCCGTGATCTCTCGAAGCAACTCCAGGCGCAAGGAGCAACTCCGGCACAGGTTCAGCAGGAGCTCGAAAGACAGCAGAAAGACATACTGCGGAACAGGATCGATGAGCTACTTCTGACGCAGCGCGGTAAGGAGCTGAACATCAACATCGATCCCGAGATCAGCAAATATCTTGCTGACCTGCAGAGACGGGCCAAGATCAGCGATCCCGAGAAATTCCACGACTTCATCCGTGAGCAGTCCGGGATGAGCTACGAGGACTTTCTCTCGGAAACGAAGAATCAGTACCTGACGCGGGAAGTCATCGGGCAGGAAGTCGGCAAGAGAATCAACTTCACGGACAAAGAGGTCGCCGACTACTACGAAGCCCATAAGAATGAGTTCATGCGCGAGGAGAAAGTATTCCTGAGCGAGATTCTGATCTCCACGCAAGGCAAAGATCCGGGCGCCGTGGTGGCCGCTGAGAACAAGGCGAAACAAATGGCCGCTGAGGCTGCCCGAGGCCAGCGCTTTCCCGATCTTGCGCGCGACAACTCGGACGGCGTCACCGCGAAGGATGGCGGCGTGCTTGGCGGTTACAAAAAGGGCGATCTAAACAAACAATTCGAAGATGCCGTCTGGAATCTGCCGAAAGGCGGAGTAACTCCGCCCATCAAGATCGCAACCGGGTTCGAGATTTTCAAAGTCGACGATCATACCAAAGCCGGCCTGCTGCCGCTTGCGGACGCAAAGCCCGAGATTGAAAACGCGTTGTATGGACCGAAAATGGAGCCCAAAGTTCGCGAATATCTCACCGAGCTGCGGAAACACGCGTTCCTGCAAATTAAACCTGGATTTGTCGATACCGGCGCTGCCACGGGCCAGAATACTGCATGGCAGGACCCGGCGCAGTTGAAACCGGAAACCATCACCAAAGCCGAGGTTGAGGAGAAGACTCGTCACAAGCGTCTGCTCTGGGCGATCCCCATCCCCGGAACGACCACGACGGTGACCGGAAAGAGCAGCTCCCGCTAGTCAATGAAATCGCCCTACGTTGGCGGCTTGGTGCCGAACGAAGTCGTTACGGTCCAATTCATCGTCATCAACAAAGAAATCCGGCAGAAAAAGACCGGTGAACCTTACTTATCGCTTCAACTCGCCGATCGAACCGGCGAGATTGAAGCGAAGATGTGGGACAACGTCGAAGAAATAATGCACACCTTTGACCGGGACGATTTCGTCAAGGCCAAAGGATTGATGCAGGTCTATCAGAAGCGGGCTCAGTTCACGATCCATCGGCTTGAGGCGTCTGGACGACAACGAAGTCGACTTCGGCGACTATTTCCCTTGCTCTGAACGAAACCTGGACGAAATGTTCCAGCGAATTGCAGGGCGTCGTCGCAGGGATCGGGAACGGGCATCTACGCGCCCTTCTCGAGGCTGTTTTGCGCGACCCGGCGATCACGGATAAATTCAAGATCGCTCCCGCGGCTAAAAGCATCCATCACGCCTGCCGCGGCGGGCTCATCGAACACGTGCTTTCGCTCTGCACGCTCGCTCGTATGATCGCGGGGCATTACAAGGGCGTGGACTTGGACCTTGTGCTCACAGGCGCGGTTCTGCACGACATCGGGAAAGATCGAAGAGCTGTCCTACAATCGCAGCTTCGGCTATAGTTCCGAAGGTCAATTGCTCGGCCACATCGTTATCGGGCTGAAGATTCTGGCAGATAAGATTCGTGAAGTTCCAGACTTTCCTCCCCGCCTTCGAACCCTGGTCGAGCATCTTGTGATCAGCCACCATGGCGAACTGGAGTTTGGTTCTCCGAAGGTTCCCATCTTTGCCGAAGCCTTGCTGCTGCATCATCTCGACAACATGGATTCGAAGATGGAAGCCGTACGGAGTACGCTCCGGAAGCCGTCGCCAGTCGAAGCCGATTTCACAGGCTGGGTGCCATCGCTCGAGCGAGTCCTCTTGCGCAAGGAACTATTTCTGAACGGGCCGCCCGCGCCGGAACCCGCGAAGCAAGCGACGCCGGAACAGCAGCCATTGCCGGTTGAATTCGATCATCCACCCGTTCCCGAGTCTCCGGCGGCGGCCTCTGCGCCCCAGAGCGCACCACACACTACCGCCCCTCACTCAAACGGCAAGATCCTCACCAACTGCCCGGTTTGCCGGCTGGGCCTCAGGCGGATCGACCACCGGCGCCGCCTCGGGACAAAGCCGAGCGCCGTCCTTCTTCGCCCACTCTGTTCGGCGAGAAATTGCAAGCGGTACTCGGCCCTCGCAAGTAGCTGTCAGGTGGTAACATAATGAATTGTCAGGCTCCGGGCTTCGTGCAACGGGCGGCTGCAAACCCCGCCAGGTTCGGAAGGAAGCAACGGTAGTGGTTTAGCTTGTGTGCCGCGGATCACCCGGGGTCTGGCAAATGCCTCCGCGATAGTTAGCCGCAGGCTCAGCACCCGGCAGGTCCCCGCTTCCGTTCTCACGCGATCTCTTTCATGTACCAGGTCATCGCTAGAAAGTATCGTCCCCAAAATTTCTCCGAGCTCATCGGGCAAGAGCATGTCCAGAAAACTCTCGCGAACGCCATCGAGAGCAATCGCCTGGCACACGGCTACATTTTCTCCGGCCAACGCGGAACGGGTAAAACGACCGTCGCTAGAATTCTGGCGCGTTGTCTCAACTGCATTCAGGGTCCAACGGCGACACCGTGCGGTGTCTGTTCCAGTTGTTTAGAGATAAGCTCCGGATCCTCTGTCGACGTCATCGAGATCGACGCAGCCTCAAACCGCGGCATCAACGAAATGCGCGAGATCCGGGAGAACGTACGCTATCGCCCTGCCCGGGACAAATACAAAGTCTTCATCATCGACGAAGCTCACCAGATTACGAAAGAAGCGTTCAATGCGCTCTTGAAAACCCTGGAAGAGCCGCCTGAGTGGGTCGTGTTTATCCTGTGCACGACCGAAGCCAGCGAGATCCCGAATACGATTGCTTCCCGATGCCAGCACTTCTCGTTCCGGTCAGTTGATTTCACTGAACTGATGGTGCGGATGAAGCATATCGCCGAGCAGGAAGGGATCGACGCAAGCGACGAAGCGCTCTCGGTGATCGCACAGGCCGGCGAGGGCAGCGTTCGAGATTCTCTGTCCGCGCTCGACCAGGCAATCGCCTGCTGTGGATCGACGCTGAACGTCGCTGACGTTCGAGCGCTCCTCGGCATGTTCGGAGCAGAGTCGCTGCGTACAGTGGCCGACGCGGTTCAAAACGCCGACGGGGCCAGGATGCTCGACATTGTTTCCGATCTCGAACGGCACGGGCAAAGCCTCCAGCATTTTTGCCGCGAGCTCTCCCGGTATTGGCGGAACTTACTCGTCGCGAAAATCGCAGGCCGAGCTACGTCGCTGATTGCGGCTTCTGAAACTGAACAAGCTGCGTTTCTCCAAACGGCCAACGCATTCAGCGAGGAAGACCTGACGCGCTTTCTGAGTCTGACTCTCGGTGTCTATAAAGAACTGCAAACATCGCTTCAGCCGCGATTACACCTTGAACTGGGTTTGGTGAAGCTCGTCCACGCCGGGCGGCTAAAGTCGATCGAAGAAGCTATCGCCGGGCTCGGAGGCTCAGAGGCGCCGCCTACCGGACCAAAGCTTATCCCGCCCGAGCCGCCGATCCGCGAACGCGTCGGGGCGAGCGCGCCGTCTCCGGTCAGCCCGCCTCCATTACCTCCGCCTCCGGCGCCGAAGATAGCCACGAGCCCCGCCCCTCTCCCGACGCCAGCGGTGGTCGCTCCCGTGGCCAAGGATCCAGTTCAGCCGACGCCTGCGCCTACGCCAGCGGTTCGGGAGGTTTCTCCCCCAGTTCCTGACGGCAACCTGAAGCAGAACTTCTATGACGCCTTGTGCACCGCAGGATTACAGTTCAGCGCCGATGCACTTATGCATTGCGATGTCGAGCTAAAAGGCGGCGACCTGGTCTTGCGGGGACCGAAAGGGTCTCTCTTCTCTCTCAAAGATTCGAAGGTACAGACAGTTGCGGCCCAGGTGCTCGGAAAGCCGGTGAAGATTCGGCTGGAGACGGGAGAAGCCGCAGCTTCCTCCGGCGTTGTCACAAAGGCGGCCAACGGCAAAGATACGGATTCCGAAGTCCGCGAACGCGCTTTAGACCATCCGGGAGTAAAACGCTTCCAGGAGCTATTTCCTGACGCGCAGGTACGCACCGTGCGAAATTTGAATGAGTAGCCAGTAAGGAACGAAAGCCAGAACGATGAAAATGCCCGGCAACAACATGCAAAACATGATGAAGCAAGCGCAGCAGATGCAGCAGAAGCTTGCGGAACAGATCGCTGCGATCCGTGTCGAGGCGTCATCCGGCGGTGGCATGGTCAATGTGAAGATGGACGGCCAGAAAAACGTCCTCGCTGTGAAGATCGATCCCGAAGTGGCCGGTGATGTGGAGATGCTCCAGGACATGGTCATGGCCGCCTTCAATGAAGCCGTCAAGAAGGTCGAGGAAGAGTCGCAGTCCAAGATGGGCGGCATGCTGGGCGGGCTTGGGCTTCCCCCGGGCTTGTTCTAGACCGGGTTCATGGCTGAATTCGCAGCACCTCTCGCTCGTCTGATCCAGGAATGCAAGCGACTACCCGGCATCGGCCAAAAGTCAGCTCAGCGCATTGTCTTCCACCTGTTGCGCGGTTCGCGCGAGGATGCCGAGAATTTGGCTCAGGCCATCCTTGATATCAAGGACAAGCTCGGAATTTGCCAGGAGTGCAATAACATCAGCGATGGCGAACTCTGCCTGTACTGCCGGGATCCGCACCGCGATCATTCGCAGCTTTGCGTAGTCGAGGAGCCGCACAACATCCTTCCGATTGAAACCACGCACACGTTCCGCGGCGTTTACTATGTGCTGCACGGCGCTCTGTCGCCCCTCCGCGGTATCGGACCGGAGCAACTGCGAATCAAGGGACTGATCGACCGCGTTCACCGGGAAGAGATCTCGGAGATCATCGTTGCAACGAATCCGACGGTCGAAGGCGAAGCGACTGCTGTTTATCTTTCCCGCCTTCTAAAGCCGCTCGGGCCTCGCGTTACGAGGATCGCGATGGGTATACCGGTTGGCAGTGATCTCGAATTTGCTGACGAAGTCACTATGTCGCGTTCTCTAGAGAACCGGCGTGAGATGTGAAAGTTAAATGAATCCAGATCTCGAAGCATTTCTCCAAGAAGCGTTCGGCGGTGTCCAGCGCGGTGACTCGCCCATTCCCCGGGTTGCAGTAGAACCGGATTATGAGTCAGGTACAACCGACGCTGATCCGGGAAAACTTCGGACAGAACTTACGCAGTTACTCGCTGAGCAACACATGGAGATGAAGGACCTCTCGTCTCACGAGGGCGTAGAAGTCGCGATTCCGAGTAAGTACGCAGAACTCGCGAAAACCGTGCGCAGGCTCTTCTTACACGGCGACAAAGAAGACGGACCTTGGATTGAAGTCATTCCGCCGGGAAACTGGATTTAAGTCCAATTTCCCGGCGAATTAAAGCGTTCTACTTAAAGCGGAAAGAGAGCCCCACAAAGGGTTCCGCCATGTGAGTCCGGGAACCCGAATAGAGGGTTGCCAAGCCCATATCTGGGGCTTCGAAGAAGTGGCCCCGGTAGCCGAATCGCAGGTTCAATTCAGGGCTGAGCGCCATTTCGGCTCCGCCGCCATAAGTAAAATCCGCCGTGGCGAGCGTGCTGGTTCCCACGATCGAATTACTCGTCAACTGCGTAGGAGCGAATACCAGCGCACCGATGCCCGCGTTCAGAAATGGCTTCAACCGATGCCCTGAAGCAAAGCGGAACACATACGACATGGTTGCTTCATGCGTATCGGCGGGCACGACGAAGTTGCGCGTCGCGGCGCTGAACTGTTGATCATATCTGCGATAGCCGTAGTCCATCTCGAGGCCATGATGCGCATTGAAAAAATAGCGATAGCTGAACAACACTCCCGGCGTGGCATCTGCCGATTGAGTGATTCCGTTGCCTGTCGAACTACGTTGGAAGGAACCGAGAGCAGACACGCTGAACTCGTTTTGCCCTCCTTCCTGAGCTTGCAAAGACAAGCCGGTTGCGGCCAGGCACACTAATCCTAATAAGATTGATTTCTTCATTTAGAAAGACTCCAAAACTAATCTTCGACTTACAGGTAAGAATTCGAAGATCGCAATTATTTGCGGCCGGAATTCCTCATTAATTCCGGCTTTATACTCGCTTGGATACAATCGGGCGCGCGCGGGTTTCACGAAGACGCAAAAACAAAAATACTAGCTCCTGTCGGGATAATGCGTTTTCTTTATGCAGAAATGCTTATCTCTAAAAACGCGCGAGGTGATAACAGCAGCGCCTCCGGCCGCCGACGATACAATGAGGTTGCATGCTGGTGTCGATCTCGTCTTCGCAGGAACGGCCGAAGTGGCTTCGCGCTCCTGCTCCCGTGGGCGAGAATTACCGCGAGTTGAAGGATCTGGTAACACGGCTTCGGTTGCACACAGTGTGCGAGAGCGCGGCGTGCCCGAACGTCGGCGAATGCTGGAACCGGCGCACCGCCACGTTCATGATTCTCGGGAATGTGTGTACCCGGCGCTGCGGCTTCTGCGCGGTGAGTAAAGGCGCTCCGCTCGAGGTCGATTACGACGAGCCGGCGAGAGTTGCGGAAGCATGTGCACTTCTCGGACTACGGTACGCCGTGGTCACAAGCGTTAATCGCGACGATAGAAAAGATGGGGGCGCCGAATTGTTTGCGCTTACTATCGAGGCGATCCGGCGTCGCATCCCGGAATGCAAAGTCGAAGTCTTAGTTCCGGATTTTCAAGGCTCGAAAGCGGCGGTGGACATCGTCATGAACGCCCACCCGGACGTTCTGAATCACAACACCGAAACAGTTCCTCGTCTGTATCGTCAGGTACGGCTGGGCGCGCGCTTTGAGCGTTCGCTTGATGTACTCCGCTATGCCAAACAGATCCGGCCTCATATACCGACCAAGTCAGGCCTCATGCTTGGGTTGGGCGAAACGGCGAACGAAGTACTTGAGGTGATGCGCAGCCTTCGCGAGAATCACGTCGATATTCTTACCTTGGGTCAGTATTTGAGGCCGTCAGCGAAGCATCTGCCCATCATGCGGTACATCCCCCAGAGCGAGTTCGACGAACATAAGAAAGCTGGCCTGGCGATGGGATTCGCGCACGTCGAAGCCGGACCTCTCGTACGCAGCTCCTATCACGCCGACCATTCGCATGAAAGTGCGAGCACGCCTGGACTGCCTTCCTAACCCCAGCGATCACGACTGTTTTACCGGAAGCGTGAGCCGGGCTTCGCAACCGGACCTGTCCTTGCGGTTTCTAAGCGTCAATGATCCGTTGTGAGCTTCCGCAATCTGCCGGCTCAGGACGAGTCCGATGCCGGAGCCTCCTCGCTTAGTCGTAAAAAATGGCACGAACAGGTTGGCGGGATTTGAGATTCCGTGTCCTTCGTCCTGAATCACAATCTCTACCCGTGCGGGAGCACCCGTGCAAAACACCTTGACTCCACCGCCGGTCTCCTTCGCCGCATCCACACCGTTGCGGATAAGGTTGATCAGGGCTTGCTCCAACTGATCGGCATCTCCCTGAACAACGAACGGAGGACATTCATCGTAGGCGATCGGAATCCTCGTTTCCAGCCGCGTAATGCGGCGCAGCAGCCCGTTTAATTCCACTGCGCTAAAGCGGGGCGGCGGCAGCTTTGCGAGTTGCGCATAAGAACTCATGAACCGGTTCAGCGATTCCGAACGATTTCCAATAACGTTGAGCCCGCGCGACATGTCGTCCGCCCAATCGCTCGGCAACGGATTCTGCTTCAGGAGATCTTCGAGACTTTGAGTGATGGATTTGATCGGGGTTAGGGAGTTGTTCAACTCATGTCCGATCACGCGCACGAGACGTTGCCAGGCCTGCAACTCCTGCTCGCGAAGTGGCCGCGTTAAGTCGGAGACGACCAGTAACTGATGAGGAACACCGCCTTCCCGAAACTGTGAACGGCGTATGCCCCAGCGCCCGATTGCACCGGGAAAGCGGCGCTGCACGGTCCGTTCCGCGTCACCGCTGAGATATTCTTCAAGCCCCAGAGAGGTGGCGTCTCGCGCCAGAAGCCTCTCGGAGGGCTGGGCAAGCAAACGCTCGCCGGCACGATTGACAAGCCGTAGACTCTGGTGCGGGTCGAAGGCAAAAGCGGCGACATCAATCTCTTCCATCACTTTTCGAAGCAATGCCGTTGCCTCGAGCGCGCCTAAGCGTTGGTCCCGCAGCGTCGCGGCCATTGCGTTTACCTGCTGCATCACCTCGCCCATAGGCTCGGCCGGGTTCTCGACACGCGCACGAATGGAGTAATCGCCTTCGCGCATGGCTTCGAGTAGATTCGCAAGCGTTCGCAAAGGGCCGGTTACGCGCCGTCTTACGCTAGCAGCAAACGTGACGCAGCAGAGAAGGAGAAAGAAATCGATCGGAAGCTGAACCCGAGTCGAGTACTGGCCTAAGGCAAGCAACACAGCACACGCGATTACCGCGGGGAGACCGGCAGCCAGCGCCAGAAGCATGATACGGGCGTCGTGCCCAACGCTGAGCTTTTCCCAAAGCGACTTCATCAAGGCCCAAAGGCCACTATCCCATTCCGAAGCGCTGCAACCGGCGATACAGAGCACTTCGGCTCAGGCCCAAAGCTGCCGCGGCGTGACTGACGTTGCCGCCGAACCGCGACAAGAGCTTTTCTGATCAGAAATTCTTCCACTTCTTCGAGGCTCATCTCTTCCAGCTTGGGATTCGAAGCCGTCGCCGTGCGCAGAGCGAGATCGCTCGGTTTTATCAGTACGTCCTGGCTCATCAGGACGGCACGTTCGACCACGTGATTCATTTCGCGAACGTTCCCCTGCCAGGGATGTTCAAGAAGAGCTTGTAAAGCATTTCGGTCGAATCCATTCACGTTCTTCCGGTAACGGCGGGCGTGAACACCAAGGAAGTGGGTCGCGAGCGGAGGAATGTCTTCCCGTCTATCTCTCAACGGGGGCAGCGGGATCTCAATCGTATTCAGACGAAACAGCAGATCCTGCCGGAAACGCCCGTTGGCAAGCTCTTCATTCAGATTCGCGTTCGTTGCCGAGATGATCCGAACGTCCACCCTCTTCGTCCTGGACGAGCCAACCCTTTCCATCTCGCCGATTTCGAGAACACGGAGGAGTTTTGCCTGCAAGTTTAGCGGCACGTTGGCAATCTCGTCCAGAAACAGAGTGCCTGTATCGGCAAGTTCGAATCTGCCGACGCGGTCCATCTTGGCGTCTGTAAACGCGCCTTTGACGTGGCCGAACAACTCGCTTTCGAAGACCCCTTCCGAAAGTCCTCCGGCGTTGACGGTGATCATGGGCTTTGTCGCACGGTTAGAGATCGCGTGAAGAGTTCTTGCTATGACCTCCTTGCCAGTACCAGGTTCCCCGGTGATCAACACATTCGCGTCAGAAGGTCCTACCCGGGATAGGAGGTCCAGAATCGGGCGCATGGCAGGCGAGCCCGCAATCATGGCCGGCATGTTCTCGCCGCGAAGAAGCTGATTTTCGACTTCGAGCCTCTGTCCGCGACGGAATGCCTGAACGAGTTCGAGCTGGGTGCGCAGAATAGTGGACAGCCGCTCGTTTTCCCAGGGCTTCTGAACGAAATCGCGCGCTCCTCGACGCATAGCTTCGACGGCGATCTCCACGTTTCCCCAGGCCGTCATGACAATGACGGGGAGCATGGAATCGATCGCTTGCATTCGCGCCAGCAGGTCAAGTCCCTCTCCGCCCGAAGTTGTGTCTCGCGTGTAGTTCAGGTCGATGATCGCCGCGTCATAGTCTCGGTTCTCGAGTAACTGTAGCGCTTGCCGCGGTGACTCTGCGGATTCGGTTTTATAGCCGTCCCGCTTCAAGAGGAAACGCAGTGCCTCTAAAACATCCGGTTGATCGTCGCAGATCAGAATCCGCATGTGCGAAGGCACAATACTCGTTTCTTGCGGAAGAGATTGAAGAATGGCAGCCATTGAATTGTCCCTTCAGTTAGCAGTTATCATCGGTGCGCGCCAGGCACAAATGGGACAGATATCCGGCTTCGAGCGACGCGTGCAAAGGATGGCACGGCACAATCAGCGTCACTCGAATACGATGGGCACAACCGGAGGTTCAGGCACTCTGATATTGATGCGCTCGACTCGCAGATGCGGCCGGTTCTTGATCATCTGAACCAGGACGGACTGCCGCGCTTCAGACCAAATCAAAATGCCGAGAAGCAGCGCAACAACAGCCAGGATGTCGACATGTTTCGAGATCATGCAAGAGCCTCTACGTTTTCCTCCACCACACGGCCGTCAAAAAGGTGGATTGAGCGGTCGGCATAGCGGGCATAGCGGGGATCGTGGGTCACCATACAAATGGTTGCACCCACGCGATGGAGTTCGCGAAGCAAATCCATGACCTGCTCACCGTTCTGCGAATCCAGGTTGCCCGTCGGTTCGTCAGCGAGCAAGATCGCAGGGTCACCTGCCAGCGCTCGGGCGACGGCGACGCGTTGCTGCTGTCCTCCTGAAAGTTGCGACGGATAGTGCTTGATGCGATGGGACATCCCCACCCGCTCAAGCGCTTCGTGCACCTTCTTCTTGCGTTCAGCCGAACCCATACCGCGATAGGTCAGCGGCAATTCGACGTTCTCATATACATTCAGGTCGCCAATCAAATTGAAGGCTTGAAAGATAAAGCCGATTTCGCGATTCCGAATGCGCGCACGCTCAGCCAACTTCAGGCTCTGCACCGGCTTTCCGTTCAGAATATAAGTTCCCGACGACGGCGAGTCAAGAAGGCCCAGGATCGCCAGTAAAGTACTTTTCCCGCATCCTGAAGGTCCTGAGATCGATACGTACTCACCGCGCCGGATATCGATGTGAATACCCGCCAAGGCGTGTGTCTCAACCTCGTCTGTGACAAATACTTTCTTCACTCCGTCGAGGTGAATCAAGGGCTGTGCATCCGTCATTCGCTCGGGTCTACCTTTCTTTATCTCTACTGAATACGTAGGTATTTGGTTACTAGTTCAAACGGATCCGCGGATACGAATCGTATTGGGACATGTCGGACAGAATGACGCGATCGTTCACTTTTAAGCCATCGCGCACTTCTATGGTATTGACCGAAGCGCGGCCCAACTTTACCGTCACGCGCGAAGCGCCTTTACCGTCCGGGTCGAGCTTGAAAAGGCCGATCGTCGCATCCGGTTCTCCGGAAACCGGTCGATCGATGAAAACGACATCCGTCAGCCGCTCAATTTGGATTGTGCCGTCGACGCTCAGTTCGGGACGCGCTCCCTGGGGAAGCGAGCCGAGCAGCGCAATATCGACGCCGACCGTGCCGTTCTGGGCCGCGGGATCGATACGAATCACACGCCCGGAGACAACGCCGTTCCGGGTATCGATGGATGCATCTAAACCAATACGGACGTCTTTCATCTGCGTTTCGGGGATCTGCAACACGGCTTTCAGTTTTGTCGGATCAGCAACTTTTGCCAGCAACGTGCCCGCCGGGACACGCTGGCCAACCTCAACATCCACCTCCTGCAGCACCCCGTTCACACCCGCCCTGATCGTCAATTGGTCGACCTGGCGCTTTTTCAGTTCGAACGCTGCCTTGGAACTCTGGACAACCACTTCCTGAGCGTCAATCTGAGCTTTGATCGACTGATCCGCTATATCGAGCCGCTGCTTCTGAAGGCCCACCCGGTTCTGAAACTGGCTTGCCTGATTCACAGATAGTCTGGATTCGAGATCACTCTTCAGACTGAGACGTGTAAGCTCCAGATCGCGGTCAGCCGTGAGCTTTGCTTGCGTGTATTGCGATTCCAGTTCGGCCAGGCTGGCGCGCTGATCCAATTTGTCGCTTTCGAGCTTCACCTTAAGGTTCGCGAGATTAGCTTCGTCCTGCTTTACTACCCACTCCGCCTTCTCTGCGTCCAGTTCAAGATCCGGATTGCTCAAAACCATGATCACGTCGTTCGCTTTGATCGTGTCGATTCCCGCGCGCCGAACGATCTGGACAACACGAGAGTCCACTGCCGCATTGATCCAATAAATCTGCTCCGGCTTAAGGGCACCCAGCCCCCGGACCTGCCGCTCCATAGGACCTCGCTTCACTGTTCCTGGCCACAATCCGCTCATGTCGACCGCCGGTGCTGCTGGTTTTAGACGGGCAAGTGCCACAGTCGTGCCGCCGATAACTGCGATTGCTCCGAAAATAATTGCCACGCGCCGCATCGTACGGCGGCGGGCGACTTCTTTTCCACGAGGTACGTCCATATGTCTTCTCAAGTAGAAGCATCTCGCGTTCCATCAAATCGATCTTCCTAAGTGGTGTGGATACAACGCGAGAAGAAGCGGGAACCCACCCTAAACTGTCCGGTTGTGGGAAAGCTTGTGCACTTACGCAACCGGTATCACCACGGTTAGGGAGATCCCGGTATAAGATCTGAGATTGGCCATGGAACGACGAACCTTCCTGCTTTCATCGCTGGCTTTGTTAGCGCCCCGGACCTCCTCAGCCGCCACATCGCGCATCGAGATCCTTCCCGAGGAGACCATCGGCACCATTTCGCCTAATATCTACGGGCACTTCACGGAGCATCTGGGCGGCTGCATTTACGACGGCGTGTGGGTAGGCGAGAAGTCGAAGATTCCAAACGTTGGCGGAGTGCGGAAAGAGCTCATCGACAACTTGAAAAAGATGAAGGCGCCGGTCATCCGCTGGCCGGGTGGATGTTTCGCCGACAGCTATAACTGGCGGGACGGCGTGGGTCCCCGTGATCGGCGGCCCCGGCGAACTAATTTCTGGGCCAATAACGAATACCTTCAGAAAGCACCCGACGGCCCTCAGAAATACGATCCGAACGAGTTCGGAACGAACGAATTTGCGCGTTTCTGCCGAGCCGCTGGTGCGCAACCCTATTTCGCGGGTAACGTACGGTCCCTTGATGCCCACGATTTCTACGAATGGATCGAGTACTGTAATTCGCCGAAAGGGTCAACATCGCTGGCCGACTTGCGAGCCCAGGGTGGCGATCCTGAGCCGTTCAACGTCCAGTATTGGGGAGTAGGGAACGAAAGCTGGGGTTGCGGAGGCGCTTTCACGGGCGATGAGTACGCGATCGAATATCGTCGATGGGTTCAGTGGGTTCCTCTTTTCCCAGGCCGGCTCTCCTTTATCGCTTCCGGTCCGAACGGTGCCGATTATGCATGGACGCGCAGCTTTTTTCAGAAGTTAGCGGAGCACGGGCCCGGCGGCATGAGGGACCTCTTTGGCACAGCTCTTCACTATTACTGCGGGACGACCGGCAAAGGCGACGCGAACGATTTCACTACGGCTGAGTGGTTCGAGCTGCTTAAGAAGGCAGATCGCATGGAAGAGCTCATCCGGAACCACTGGCAGATCATGGGCGAAACGGACCGGGAACACCGCGTCAAGCTGGTCGTCGACGAATGGGGCGCCTGGCATCATACGGACCCCTCCATCGATCCCCGGTACCTCTGGGCTTACTTCCCGACGGTGCGAGACGCCCTTGTCTCCGGCATCACTCTCGATATTTTCAACCGCCACGCAGACAAAGTAGCCATGGCAAACGCCGCGCAGCTCATCAACAACATACATACCTCATTCGTCGCGCGCGAAGATAAGTTCACCGTCACTCCGGTGTTTCATGTGTTTGAAATGTACTCCCCGCATCAGGGCGCAACCGCGGTTCGCACCGAGTTTTCCGCCGATCGCGTAGGCGGCCTTGCCGGACTCTCGGGCTCAGGCTCGATCAAGGGCAATCGCGCCTTTCTGACGGTCGTAAACCCCGATCCTCAAAACGCCCGGCAGACGCAGGTTGAGGTGAGAGGCAGGCAAATCAGCAGCGTTCGCGCCCGGGTCCTCTCAGCCTCTGATATTCATGCTCGCAACACCTTCGACCAGCCGAACGCAGTTAAACCTGTGGACGAAACTGTAACCCGCGGTACATCCCCGCTCAATTACAGCTTCAGGCCAGCGTCTGTGACGAGTCTTGATATAGACATGACCTAGAAGAAAAACCACCGTAATCTAGCTGACTGCGATCTAGTACTATAAGTACTAGATGTTGGACTCTCCCCAGCGATTTCAGGGTTATTTCCAGCCTGCTCCCATCCCGGGGAACGAGGCGGAGCGAATTGCGGCGCTCCGTGCCTTAGATGTTCTCGATTCCGCGGAAGAGGACATCTATAAAACGATCGTCAAAGCCGCTGCCGAGATCTGCGAAACCGCAATGGCTTCCCTGACGTTCGTTGACAGCAATCGCCAATGGTTCAAGTCCAAAATCGGCTTGAACGCCACGGAGACGTCTCGCGATGTCTCTTTTTGCGGCCACGCCATTCTTGGCTCCGAACTGTTCGTCGTTGAAGACGCGCTTCTGGACGTCCGGTTCCGCGGTAATCCCCTTGTCCAAGGCTCCCCTAATCTCCGCTTCTACGCGGGGATGCCCCTTCTCACGGATACCGGGCTCGCCTTAGGAACGCTGTGTGTTCTCGATAGCGCTCCCCGGACGTTGAATATCCAGCAAAAGGCTGCCTTGGGCGTTTTGGCGAACAGCGTGATGCGTGTACTCAAGCTACGCCAGGACGTCCGGGTTGCTGTTTTTGCTCGAGCGGTGGATATGGCGAGCGATGGCGTTACAATCTCGAACGCCGCCGGAGGCGAGCTTACGATCATGTACGCAAACGAAAGCTTTCTTCAGATGACGGGTTATGCGTACGTAGAGGTAGTGAACCGGCCGGCGTTGTTTCCGCTCGAATCAACATCGCAGGAGGCAGCAGACGCCGTGTTGTATGCGGAGACAAAAGGCAAGACCACAACCGTCGAGTGTCAGTTCCGGCGGAAAGATGGAGCAACCCGATGGGCTCGTGTCACCTTCGTTCCTTACGTGGATACGAAGGGGAAACTCGTCTATATAGTGGCCGTCCACAGAGACATCACAACCATACGCGAGGCCGAGACGCAGTCGCAGCAACTCTACGCCATGCGGACAACCATGGCAACAATCGCGCACGTCGTAAACAACTTCTTGAATTCTGCTGCTCTTTATTCGTCGATGGTCGACGCCAAAGTTGATATTAATCCGGTGATGCAGCGCGCATTTGCCGATGCACTCGAAGACACACGCTCAAAACTCACGGCTATCAACCGGATGTCGTCTTTCAAGGACCGGCAGACTCCCTTCGGCTTCTCGCTGCTGGACGTGGACGACAAGTCGTAAGGCGTCTAGACTGCCGGAAACTCGATCCCGGAGAGGCGCTTGCATTCTTCGAGAAGCAACTCTTGTGTTTCGACGTTGCCCGTCGCCTGCTGCGGGTTGCGCAAGCGCATGTGATAGAAATATTTGCCCGTGACACGCGCCGCGGGCTCATCGCTTACGGCCAGCCACACTTGCGTGCGGTGGGCGGCATCCAGATCATCCGGCGCTTGTGGCCCGCCCATCTTGGTCGGAACCCATCCGGGCTCCACAGCATTGGAATAGACGTCGGTCCATTTCCGGGCCACCGCAAAGGCCAGCAACGCATCGTGCAATTTCGTATCGGCGTATGCCTGTTGACCTCTCCAGAGGCGTGTTTCCCAGGTAAGGTCCTTTAAACTGGCATCCCCGCTTTGGTGCAGCATGGAGCTTAAGTACACGAGGCGCTTTGGGCGTTTGATAAGCGCGGTCAGAATATAGGGCGCGAGCGTATTGACGGCGAAAACCTGGGGCAAGCCGTCCTCTGTGGCTATCCGTTCCGGCTCGCGGTAGCCGACAGCCGCGTTATGGATGACAGCATCGAACGCGCCAAACGCATTGGCGGCGCCGGCCAGATCGCGAGTTTGCCGGATGCTGCTCAAATCGCCCGTTAGAACACCTTCAGCTCCTGGTACAGCCGCGAGCGCCTCTTTGCCGCGAGCCTCATTCCGGGCGTGAAGAACCACCCTGTGACCCTGTTCGAGCAAGAGTTGCGCGGCCATGCGGCCCAGACCGTCAGAAGATCCCGTTACAAAGACTAGTGCCATAAAAATTATTGAAGAGAGTTGGCCCGAATCGCCCCGGCGAACTCGCGCAGGGCCATCGTGTTCAAAACGTCGCTGCGCTCCAGCCATCCGCGGCGTGCGGTAATAACGCCGAAGCGCATGTTGTAGAGGTGTGCTGGACGATGGGCGTCGGTCGAGATCGTAAAGCGGCAACCGGCGCGCTTTCCTGCCCGCACAAGATGGCTAGGCAGGTCGAGTCGTTCCGGACTCGCGTTGATTTCGAGAGCAATGTTCCGCTGAGAGGCTTTTGCCGCAATGCGCTCAAAGTCGAACGGGTAACCCTCACGCTGCATCAGGATGCGGCCCGTTCCATGCCCGAGAACCTTAAGCGTTGGAGATTCGAAAGCCTGCAGCAAGCGGTCCGTCATCTCGGCCGCCTCCAGGCCGAAATAGCTGTGCACGCTTCCGATCACAAAATCTAATTCGGCAAGTGCGTCCTCGCTCAGGTCGAGTCTCCCGTCACGCAATATGTCGCACTCGAGACCCGAGAACACATGGAGTGGAAGTCCTTCCCGATTGAGTTCGCGGACCTCGCGAGCGAACTCCACTGCCCGACTCTCGTCCAACCCGTTAGCCATGGCGAGCGCCTTAGAATGGTCCGTGATCGCGATGTATTCGTAACCGAGAGCCGCAGCCGCTTCGGCCATCTCGCGAAGAGTGGCTTTCCCGTCCGTCGCGGTGGTGTGCATGTGCAGATCGCCACGCAGATCTGCCTGTTCAATCAGGCGCGGTAATGCTCGGTTCTGTGCAGCTTCGAGTTCCCCGGAGTTCTCGCGGATTTCGGGCGGAATCCAGTCGTAGCCGAGACGGCGATAGATGTTCTCTTCGGTCTCCCCGGCTACGCGTTCATTCCCTTCGAGCGTGAATAGCCCATATTCATTGAGCGTCAGCCCTTGTTTGATGGCGGCTGTTCTCAGAACTACGTTGTGTTCTTTGCTGCCGGTGAAATACTGCATCGCGGCGCCGAAGCTCTCGTGCGGGAGAGCACGCACGTCCACCTGAATGCGCTCCAGGCCAAATAACACGCTGGCTTTGTTCGGTCCGAAGCCAAGTACCTCTTGTGTCTTCGGGTGGTTTGCCATGTGATTGAGAACTTCAGAGGCTCCCGTACCCGTCACCATCAGATCTAAATCACCGATCGTTTCCCGGCCGCGGCGAAGACTTCCGGCGGCTTCCACTTTTTCGACACCAGCGATTGCCTTGAGCTCAGCGCTCAATTCATCAGCCACCCGGTATCCGAAACTCAAGAGAAATCGCCCGGCGCTCTTTCGGTACGCTTCAATGCCCCGCAGCACTTTCTCCTCAAGCTTCGCGCCCATCCGTGGCAGATCTCGCAGCTTCCCTGCCCGGCAGATCTGCTCCAGTTCGTCCACCGTCTTTACGTTGTAATGCTCATAAAGCAGGGCGATGCTTTTCGGACCAAGCCCCTGGATCTTTAACAGTTCGAGAGCGGAAGCGGGATACTTGGCCAGCAGTTCGTCGCGACGCTCAAACGACCCGCGTTGACATATTTCGGATAGGACAAAAGCCAGTCCTTTTCCGATTCCTGTAATGTCGGTCACCTTGCGTTCGGGATTACAGACGATATCGGCAATCCGCTCGGGATGGGCGGAGATGACGGATGCAGCATTCCGGTAGCTGCGGATTCTGAACCCATCCTCACCCGCGACTTCCATCAGGTCGGCGGTTTCCGACAGCAGATTGGCTATTTGCCTGTTTTCCATGGACGATTGGCTGTGAGCGACTGAGTCTTAAACAACAGCCGATCCGGCGCGCGAGTTGATCGAGTCGTTCTGGCGCACTTGAGTACCAGCCGGTTCCACGTGGACAAGGACGTCAGCGATCCAGCGCAGTTGATCCTTCAGCCGGTGCTTCACTTCCGTTGCGATTTCGTGTGACTCCCTCACGGTCATCTCGGGATCGACCTCGAGATGCAGGTCGACGTGGTACCGAAGGCCCGTTTTTCTGGCGAAGCACTTCTCGATTCCAAGACTACCGGGAACGCCGGCCGCAACCTCGCGGATCTCGGCCATCTTCTCAGGCTCGGGCATGGTGTCCAGGAGCTGGCCCAAAACTCCGTGGACAACTTGCAGCGAAAGAGCAAAGATGATAACGCCAATGACCATGGCGCCGATCCGGTCGGCGATACCGAAGCGTTGGGCGTCGACCAGGGTCAAGCCGATAGCTATCAGGGCGATTCCGGTTGAGATCAGGTCGGTCATGTCATGCCACGCGTCTGCCTGGAGCGCGGTGCTGGCGATTCGCCGCCCAACCCGGAATTTCGTATAAGCCAGAGCGGACTTGGACACGACGGCAACAATCAGGGGATAAACCGCGAAAGAGGCAATCGCGCCCCGTTCGCCGAGATGGGTAAATCCATGCCAGAAAATAGAGAACCCGGTCAGCAGAAGCACTGCTCCCACGGCCAGGCCGGCCAAAGTTTCATAACGGCCATGTCCGTATGGGTGCTCGGCATCCGGAGGTTTGCTGGCCAGCAACAGGCCCCCGTAAACGATGGCTGAGGAGAGAACATCGCCTGCACTTTCGAACCCGTCGGACACAACCGCCGCGGAATGGGCGGCGACTCCGGCCCAAATCTTAGCGATGGCTAGAACCAGTCCAAGCCCGACGCTGATGAGGGCAATGCGACGCCCCCATGCCTCTTCACGGTCGGCCTCTGAATTTGATAGCACGGCCATATAAGTCGAGGATATCGTGGCTCCCGAACCGGGAAATCGAGGGGCATCTACCGTCGGCCAACACTGATTCTCATCGTCGTTGAAACATGCGGGTGGGAACAAAATCAATAATAGGTAAGTTGATATTGCGTCGAGTCGCGGGAAGTCGGCTTGGGCGGAGTTGCGCCATTAGGCTCCGGCGAGCGGGTTTGTTCTTACAAACTTCAAAGTGGATCAACCGGACAGGAAGAAACAGATGGACAAGCTTGCACAAAATATACAAGAGGCATTCCTGAACAATGCCCGAAGAGACAAGACATTCCTGACAATCTATTTGATGAGCGGAGTGAAGCTTTCCGGCCGAATCAGAAGCTTCGATAAGTACTCCGTTGTACTCGAGGCCAACAACCAGGAGCAGCTCATCTTCAAGCACGCGATATCGACCATCGTCATCTCGAAGAGCATAGGGACCGACGGGTCAAAACAGTGGATTCCACAGTCACCCGGTAGTCCGCTCAGCGATTCTGAACCCCCGGAAAACGATTCGCTAGTGCCAGACCAACAAGAACGAACCATCATTGTCGGCGTAGAGCCTGGCAAGGCTGCCAAAGAGCGGTCTGGGGCCGCCGAAAGAACCGTACGGAAGCCGAAGAATCAATGGAGGAACTAGCTACGCTGGTGGACAGCGCGGGCGGACGGTTGCTCCGAAGAATCTTGCAGACCAGGCAATCCCTCGATTCGGCAACCTTGGTCGGCTCCGGGAAAGTGGAGGAAATCAAGACGGCAGTGGAGGCTGAAGAAGCCGACACTGTCATTTTCGACAACGAACTTACGCCCACCCAGCTTCGTAACCTGGAGCGCCGGCTGGGCATAAAGGTGATCGACCGGACTCAGCTGATTCTTGACATCTTCGCCCGGCGCGCCCGAACCCGGGAAGGTCAATTGCAGGTAGAACTCGCGCAGTTGAATTATCTTTTGCCCCGACTGGCGGGCCGTGGAACACAGATGTCGAGACTTGGCGGCGGAATCGGAACCAGCGGGACCTGGAGAAACCCAACTTGAAACGGACCGGCGAAGAATCGGCGGCCGGATCGCGAAGTTGAAGGCGGAAATCGAACGAGTCCGTGCCACGCGGGGTGTGCAACGTTCGCAGCGGCAGGCGGTGCCGCTTTCGACAGTAAGCCTCGTCGGCTATACAAACGCAGGCAAATCGACACTGTTCAATCGCCTCACCGGGGCCGGCGTGCTGGCCGATGCGAAGATGTTTGCCACGCTGGACCCGACCGTCCGGCAGATCCGACTACCTTCCCACCGCCGGGTGCTGATGAGCGACACGGTAGGATTCATTCGAAATCTGCCGACCACGCTGGTGGACGCGTTTCGCGCCACACTAGAGGAAGTGACGGCGGCGGCACTGCTGCTGCATGTGGTGGACGCGACCTCTCCAACAGCGGAGGAGCAAACGGCTCACGTGCATGCGGGTGCTTGGGAGAGATCGGAGCGGAGAACACGCCGCAAATTCTTGTTCTCAACAAAAGCGATTGCCTAAGAGACGGGCAGATGGAGTCACGACTTGCCGACACTGACGCACGGCTTCTTGGGGAGACCGCTCGCCAAAACGAAACTCCCGCTGTTCTTAATTTCCGGTAAGACAGGCGAGGGAGTCGCGGACCTTCTGGCCGCCATTGACAGCAAGCTGGTACAGGACCCGGTGGCGCGCCAACTGTTCCGGTTGCCGCTCGGCGAAGGACGGGCATTAAACTTGCTGCATGAGAGGGCCACCGTCATCGTGAACGATATGAAGACAGACCACTGCGAAGTAGTCGCAGATGCTCCGCAATCAATCCGGAACCGACTTGCGGAATTTGCCGTTGGGCAGCCGACGAACGCATCCGGGGAATCAGCTCCCGTTTAATTTTACATGTAAGGGCGAAGGATGCTGCTGCCTCCGGGCATCTCATCAGCACTCGGCCCATACGAGTCCCGGAACTTTCCCGTCGAGCAACCGAAGTAGACCTAAGTTGTCCGCGATGATGGATGATGTGGTTCATCACCATCCCGCGAAGCACAGCAATGCTGAGGCATCTCGATGACTTTTGGCCATGCCCAACTCATCGACCAAACGTGGGCCATATCGGATCGGAGGCCTTCGCGATCGCTGCCTCGCGCCTGTTGATCGTTTTTCCTCGAATGTGAGACAGGTTTCAGACCGATTCTGGAATATAGGGCTTGAAATCTCCAGGGCCGAATCCAGCGAGTCCTTCTCGATCGTGTCTACTGCCCATCCGGCCATATCCGCAACGTGACCCGAGAGCCCGCCGAGAGACATTGACTTTAGGATGCGGCTTCCAATCCCATTTACTGTCCGGGAACGCCGCCAAGCAACTTCCGCGTATTTCCATTTCGACATCGAATTCCGGAAGCAACGATTCGCTGATAGTCATGGCTCCGGCGATAGTTATCACGAAAAATCGTGTCACCAACGTTGATGGACCAGAGGGAGCAATACGTTCGCGTAAATCTGGTTTACGCCTTTCAATGCTGCCTCGGAAGAAAGCGGAGGAAGATCGGAGGCGCGGCAATTGTCCGTTACTTGTTCGGGAGTTTTTCCCCCGGGAATTGCGCAACTTACTGCGGAGAAAGACAGGATCCATTTGAGTGCGAATTGCGTCATGCTCAATGCCCGGCGGGACGAGCGGACTTAATCTGCTCCACAGCGTCGAGAGCGGTGTCGTAATCGACTCCGGAAAAGGTCTCTCCCACATCGAAAGCTTCGCCTGTGACGGTTGAAATTGCGATGGTCTTCCGGCGAGAATGCGAGTCCTAACGTAACTTTCCGGTCAGAAGCCCGCTCGCCAGAGGAACGCGAGCGAGAATCCCAACCTTTCTTCGTTCTGCTTCGGGAAAGAAGAGCTCCGCTGGCCTTTGGCGAAAACAATTGAAGATAATCTGAACCGTTTGCACGCCCGGAAATTCGATGGCTTTCAGAGCCTCTTCCACTCGTTCCACGCTGACACCGTAATAGCGAAGCTTGCCCTTTTTCACAAGATCATCCAAGCTGCCGAACACTTCAGGGCGATAAAACAAAGCTGTCGGGGGACAGTGCAGTTGCAGTAAGTCGAGCGATTCCGTCTTCAGGTTCTGGAGGCTATCGTTCACCCAATTCTCAAGGTTCTCGGCAGTATAACCCTCGACAGTTTGCGAAGGCAGACGGCGTCCGGCTTTCGTGGCCACAATGATCTCTTCACGACGTTCGCTCTTCAGCCGGGCAATCAGCCGTTCACTGCGTCCCATGCCATAAACATCGGCGGTATCGATGAAGTTCACACCGGCGTCGATTGCCGCATGCAGTGCCGCCAACGATTCATTATCATCAACATTGCCCCACGAGCCTCCGATTGCCCAAGCCCCGAAGCTGATTTCAGAAACGTTCCAAGCCGTTCGCCCTAATGGTCGATATCGCATACTCCTTATTCTGGCGAATTGCGACAGTATGCCGGGCATTTAGCTAACGACCCGTCAAAGATACAGGGCCGAACCAGGTGCGCGTGAGCGTTCGCTCCCATACTGCACCTGTACGCCTCCGAATCTTCCGGCGTTGTGAAGCGGTAATCGTAAAGGAGAGCGCGCATGTAGCGTGGAGGCCGTGGGAAAGGGCTCGGCTCAAGCAGCTTTGTCGCGGTAGTGTCGCCCGTCATGATGCGGTACATCAGATTACCCACCCAGGTGTTTTCGTTGATGTCGCCGAGCGCCGCAAACCACATCTGCCAATCGAGGCGCGGCTGATACGGAGCGATCCACGGCAAAGCGCGATGGAGTTCCCCGGGTTTGTACGGGAAGTTGTAATCAAGCCATTGCGCCTGGTCGTTTGAGCCTTGCAGGACAATCTCAGGCCGGGTTGTTGTCATCACCGCAAACAGACCGTAACCGTTGACGAGCTCGAAAGGCGCCATCCATCGCAGATGCGAGTCCAGCGCTCGAGTCCACCCTCTGTCGAAGGTCTGAAGAACCTGAATGAGGCCCACAGCAATGAGGAAAAGCAGGGCCAGACTGCCCGCAAGTCGAAGACGGGTCGCCGATCTGAACCGCACCTGACCGAAAGGAATTCTTCGCTCGAGAAACTTTCGCAGAGGCTCAAACACGGCGTCATCCAATCCCCAGAAGCAGATCGCCAGGGTTAGCAGATTGAAAAACGCATAATTGCCCGTGAGGATGATGGTGACCTGCAGCAGCATGAGCAGACCGACGCCGGTATAGCGGAGCCGTTTGGGGCAGAAAAGCAGAAAGGGTACGAACAGCTCTATTAACAATGTTGCCGCGGTAAAGAAATCCAAGACCGCGGTCGGCAAGCGATACGCATAGTAAGCCAGCGGATTCGGCAGCGGCTGCGTCATGAAGTGGAAGCGCAAAGCATGTAAGTTGTGCCAGGTAGGGTCGCCGGAGGTGAGCTTGACGATCCCGGATTCAAACATCAATCGAAATAGGAGAAGCCGGTAGGCCCAAACCAGCAAGGGCGAACCGGCAAACAGGGCGAGGAAGCCGGCTTCGAGCAGGAGAGCATCCCATTGAAAGTTGAGAAATGGTGCGCCTACTGAGACGAGCGAAAGATAAAGCACCCAGCAAACCGCGGCCGCGAGGCGCGACTGCCATCGAATGATGAGAAGAACGGCAGCAGCGCAGCCTAGAATGCAGGCGGCTTGAAGGACCCAATCGGCTGAGGAAAACCAGAACACGCTGGGAATGGAGAACACCAGGCTGGGCTTCCACTCCCCACGTAAGGAGTCCAGGAATCTCGCGACGGGAACAATGCCATGCGATCCGAGCAGCGGGACAATTTGTGGCCAAAGCGAACCGAAAGCCGCGAGGTAGGTCAACCCAAGCAGGCGTAAGAAGAGGTTTTCGGTAAGGGAGTGAGAACAGGGAGACGAGAGTTGTTTGAGTAGATCTCGGGTGAACTTGGGCAAGCTGAGCACCGTGGTTGCGAACCAGGAGGCGGCCCACAACCTATTGTGATTATGCCGCCAGCACCCGGCCGGACGACTATGGTATGTTTCGAAAGAACCCTCCAACCGGCGCGGTAGCCAAGTGGTAAGGCAGAGGTCTGCAAAACCTTTATTCGGCGGTTCGATCCCGCCCCGCGCCTCCAAGTTTTTCGCCAGCAAATCATCGGAAATCAGCCCAAAACCCTAATCTTCGGAGGTCTTGGTTCTTCCCCTATGGTTTGAGCGTGGCTCTGCGCAAAAGGGGCAGCCGCAAAACAAGCGCTGCGAGCAACTAGGCGCTCAAAGGCTTTACTTCTGGGCGAATCTGGAATCCCGGAGACCTGCTAGCCTAAACCGATGCCGAAGACGCCAAAGCGAAACAGCGCCGAAGGAATCCTCGTGTTTCTGATTGCGTTCATTCTGCTTTGGATTGCGGTAGATGCCGGACGGTGGTTATACCGCTGGTTCAATAGATGAAGTTCGCCCCGAAAATGGCATAGGCAGTACTAAGAACGGTGGACCTGTGGCACTCCGCATGCCACGATGTCCGACATGCCAGAAGCGACTCTTGCGAGCGCAGAAGCAGTTACGATCCAACTGTGGGCACCTGTTGGAGTGGACGGGGCGAACAGGAATCCGAACCTGGACGTGCTGCGGGGGGTAGCCGTTCTCCTCGTCATTTGCCACCATTTGGGTGTTCCAGGCTTCGTGACCGGAGGGTGGATTGGCGTTGATCTCTTCTTCATTCTCAGCGGCTTCTTAATTTCGGGTCTGCTGTTCCGGGAATGGCGCACGACGAGGACGATCAGATTGGGCCGCTTCTTCCTGCGACGGGCCTTTAAAATCTATCCGGCGTTCTATGCGTTGCTTCTCGTTACCGCGCTGATCAATTGGAAGTGGCCCGGAATCCCCAGTCATCCGGTGTCTGTCCGTTCACTGTTAGCTGAGTTGATGTTTGTGCAGAACTACGTTCCTGGGATCTGGGCTCAAACTTGGTCACTCGCGGTCGAGGAGCACTTCTATTTACTGTTGCCCTTCGCGTTGTTTTTCCTGTTGTCGCGCCGGAATAAGGGCACAGCTAGTAACGACCCATTTGCCGCCTTGCCGATGGTATTCGGTGCAGTTGCGGCTGCCGAACTGATTCTCCGTCTCGCAACAACCTCGGGCCTAGCTGACGTAGCTTATGAGCCGGTGTACGCCTTTCGGACGCACCTTCGGTTCGACACATTGTTCTTTGGTGTACTGCTCGGCTACTACTATCACTTTGTCCCTGCTGAATTTGCTAAATATGCAAAGGGCAGCGCCGGGCTCGTAATCGCCGGCCTTGGTGTCTTGCTCGCATTCTTGGTTGATCAGAGCCATCCAATCACACATACACTCGGGTATTCGTTCCTGATGTTCGGGCTTGGCTTTCTACTGTGCAAGGTTATCGACGCAAAGCCGTTGCGGATGCTGTGGCCCATCGCAAAGCTGGGCGTTTATAGCTACTCGGTTTATCTCTGGCACGGTTGGTCCTGTCGACTCTTGCCGCGGAGGACGGCTACCGAGTATTGCATCGCGTTCGCTGCTGCAATCTTGCCTGGGATAGTGATGGCGCATTTGATCGAAATGCCCGCACTGCGCCTGCGCGACTGGATGTCAGGACGGACGACGCCACTACTAAAGGGCTCCCGAAATGTTCAGCTTCGACGGACTTTGCGGGAGCGGATCTTGCCCGTGCCGTGATCTTCTAGTGGGCGAGCCCATATACGCGCACGGTGCTGCGTGTAGGTTTTCGCTCCTTGCGAGTCAAAGTCTGCAAACCTTTATTCGGCGGTTCGATCCCGTCCCGCGCCTCCAATACTTCAAACAATAAAGCCATCCAGAGTGGGTTTGCCGAAGACAAACTGGCTTGGACTGGCTGACTCGATCATCAGAGTCGGAATACGTGGAATCCTCAGAATCCTCAATACAGCTCCCTTTGTGAGCGAAAGCGTACCGCTAGTCTGCTGTTTCTGAAGTTTCTTTATATCGGCTGACTTTGCGGATGATGCGGCTGGCGCTAGCAACCCAGTGGAACGGTTGTGGATCGCGGTTGTAAGACCGGACGTAGTCCTGGATCGCGAGGACCAAGTCGCGGACGCTGCAGAAGGTGCCGCGCCGAATGCGTTTGCGGGTGATCTCGGCAAACCAGCGTTCGATCTGATTGAGCCACGACGAGCTGGTGGGCGTAAAGTGCAGATGATAGCGCGGTCGCCCGGCCAGCCACTTCTTCACCTCTGGATGCTTGTGGATTCCATAGTTATCAAGCACCAGGTGAATGTCCAGAGCCGGATTAACGGACTCGTCAATGCGACCGAGGAAGCGCAGGAACTCCTGGTGACGGTGGCGGGGATGGCACTCGGCAATGACGGTCCCCTGCAGCACGTCGAGCGCCGCGAACAAGGTGGTCGTTCCATGACGCTGGTAGTCGTGCGTCTGGCGTTCCGGCAACCCAGGTCGCAGAGGAAGAATCGGCTGGGTACGATCCAGCGCCTGTATCTGACTCTTCTCATCCACGCTGAGCACCATCGCCCTGTCCGGCGGGTTCATATATAGTCCTACAATGTCGCGGACCTTCAGCGCGAACTGCGGATCGTTGCTGAACTTGAAGCTCTCGACCCGATGCGGCTGCAGCTTATGCTTGGTCCACACCCGATACACGGTAGCGGGGCTTACCTTCTGCGCTTCGGCCATGGTCCGCACGCTCCACTGCGTGGCATTGTTCGGTTTGGTCTTCAGCGTGGCTTCCACAATCGCGGCCTCCCGTTCGGCGCTAATCTCCTTCGGGCGGCCGCTGCGCGGCTTATCCTCGAGGATACCCGTCAAGCCTTCGGCCTCATAGCGCTTCCGCCACAACAGCACGGTCGGCAGCGACGTGGACAATGTACGGGCAATCGCACGATTCGCCATCCCTTCTGCTGCGGCCCGGACGATCTCGACCCGTAACACGATCCCTCGCGGCGTACTGCGATGACGGCCAATTCGCATCAACTGCTTCTTGTCCGCCTCTGACAACACCAGTCGCGCAGCACCCGGGATAATCATCAACTCCAGAATCTGCCCCTGGCTCGCACCAGTCAAGCTATTTCAGAAACAGCAGACTAGTACCACTTGCCTGTAGCTTCGACGTGTGGCTTACGGTTTAATGGCAGAACCTACATGCGGCTGTCGACCTCAAGAATTCTCGTCGCCCTCATAAGCCTGATTCCCGCAATGCACCTCCGTGCTCAGGGTCCTGCGCTGCTCGACGATCAACGCGTCATGGATCTGATCGCCATGGGTGTGTCTCAGGCGGAAGTCATAAGGATGATCGGCAGGACAGAGAAGTTCAACTTCGATCTGCGCCCGGTTTCCACTGACGCATTGCTCAAATCGGGGGTCTCTGAGGACGTCATCAAAGCCATGGCAGCAAGAACTTACGGACAGCCGATTGTTCCTCCTATTGGGCCTAGCGATCGGACGCTTGTACCGGGTGGAACTCAGAAAACTCCAACCGTTCACGTCGTCCACTCGGTTCAAGAGAATTTTACTCAGCCGCCAGTGAATGTCTCGACAGCACCCGTGCTGTCTTCTCCGAGTGCTAAGGCGCCCGCGATTGCTCCGCCTGCTTCTACCTCAACCAGTCCTAGAATTGCCATCGGCCACTCTCAGATCAGTCCAAACTCCCGTTTCTATATCGAGCCTAACGAAGGGTTTGATACATTCCTGATCGCGGCCCTGGACCGCAAGCATGTGCCGGTTTCGGTGATAACCGATGAATCTCAGGCGGAGTACCTTGTGCAATCCGCGAACGATTCACAAAAGGCCGGATGGGCCCGTGTTATCGCGCTGGGTCAAACCGGCTCGAACGAAGAGGCATCAGTACGTATCGTGCGGGTAGCCACCGGTGACGTAGTCTGGGCTTACGCCGTACACAAACGCAATTCTTTTCATGGTAAGCAAAGCAGCGCCGAAGCATGTGCGAAGCATTTGAAAGACGTTGTCAAATAGTTTCGATCAACAGCGTGGGTCTGTAGGACGGGCTTCCACATCTGCCTGAAGTCAGAACTCGACTTTCCAGGCCTGATTAATCAGTTCTGTCGGAGCGTGGGCACCACATGAGTTGAAGCCGCCATCGGGGAGTTCGCGCCTTCATTTCCCACAGTGTTCAACTGAACAAGAATGTTCTCCAACCCCTTCTGGTTTGCACTCCGAACGGAACACGCGCGTTTCGCTATCGGAGAAGGTCCTGCCCTCCGTTACCCAGCCGACGTCATTCCGTTCGCGGCCTTGGAACACTCCTCCGCTGAACACTTCCTGGCTTTACGGGATCTCCTGGCTCCAGGCGAAAAGATTTTCCTGGCAGCCGAGCACTTTGCAGAAGTGGATGGATTGAGCCAGATCGGTGAGTTGCCCGGCCTGCAATTCCATTTCGATCAGGACATCCGATCGCTCGAGGGCCGGAAGAGCCCAGGCTTTGAAATCCACAAACTCGGACCGGACGATTCGCCCGCCATGGTCTCACTTACCAACATCGCGTTCCCAGGATTTTTCCGGGAACGGACATACGAATTAGGGGCATATTACGGTATATTCCGCAATCATGACTTAATCGCCATGGCCGGTGAGCGTATCTCACTCCCCGGCATCCGAGAGATCAGCGCTGTTTGTACCCACCCGGAACACACCGGAAAAGGGTATGCAAGGGCGCTCATTGTCCACCTGCTGAAATTGCACGCTGGGCAGGGTTTCCAGAGCTTTTTGCATGTCGCAGAAGAGAACACACGTGCGATCAGCCTCTACCGGCACCTCGGGTTCGTGACCGGCGCATCGATTCGCTTCCGGCAGCTACAACGATCAGAATGGTAAATATTACCTCCTAATCGGGGGTGCAAGTCAAAGAAAAGGCTAGCTGAGTAATTTTTACCGGAAAGCTCTCCGGTAATTTTTTCAAGAATGATCTGGATCAGAGAGTTTGCTGGCTCACCGACTTATCGGTTATGTGTACCAACCGAAAGCGGGACGGGCAGCTTGCCCGGTCACTGGCAATCTACCTCGGAATCCTCGTATTCCCAACGGCACTGCTGGCTAAGACTACCCCATCCCTCTCTCTATCCCAAACCAGTCTTTCATTTGGAACCGTAGCCGTAAGCTCCACGAGTGGAGCTCAGGTCGTCACGGTTTCTAACTCCGGAAACGCCGCGCTGGTCATCTCCAGCATCAACGCATCGAGCGAGTTCACGCAGAGCAACACGTGCAATCTTGCCCTGAAGAAGCACGACGATTGCAGTCTTTCGGTCAGCTTCAGCCCGGCTGCCGGCGGTTCCCGTACCGGAACGGTCACAATTTACGACAACGCGCCTGGATCGCCTCACCAGATTTCGCTGAGCGGCACTGGCGCGCAAATGACTCCACAGGTCGCAGTCTCTCCGGGTGCAGTTCAGTTCGGCGGTGTCACGGTTCAGACGCAAAGCGCCATGCAGAGTCTGACACTCGCCAATACGGGTGGAGCATCGCTGTCCATAAGCAACATTTCAGCTTCAGGCGATTTTGCTCAAACTACAACTTGCGCTTCTTCACTGTCCGCAGGCTCGAATTGCACCATTCAGGTGAGCGCAAAGCCGATGGCCGTTGGTGCGCGCCTTGGGACGCTTACCATCACGGACAACGCACCCGGATCACCGCACGTCGTTGCTCTAGCGAGCAATGGATTAGCAGCTCCCGCCCCCGCAGCACCGCCCGCGGCATCAGCACCGTCTGCACCAACATCATCAGCGCCAACTGCACCATCGACTGGTATCAGCGGGATCTGGGCGAATGAGGGTGGAGACAAAGTGACCCGTGACGAATTGCGCGCCTCTCGCCATATCGAGAATTTGACAGGTACCGTGATTAACCGGGCCTGGGATGGACAAACCGTTACACTCTCAAGCGCGAAAAACGAAGTTGTGAGCTTCAATCTGGTTCTTGAAGCAGCAAACGCGACCGCGAACAATGTGACCGTGAAATTCGACACTCTGACGGGTCCAGGCGGCGCGACGATCTCGTCCACACCGACCAGCGGCGATGGTGTCTTCAACTGGGTTGGCCGCAACATCGAGCTCTTCTATGTGCGTTATCTGCAGATTCAAGGGTTGAGCTACTTCGGGTATTTCAAGGGAGATGAGCGCCAGGTTCCTCTTCGGTTCCAAAGACCTTGGACTGGCAACGGTAACGGAAGCGGCGGTTGGAGCGATCGGCCGGACCACGATAAGTTTTATCCGGACGTTATGGTGCCGATTGAACTCGTGCCGACTTTCTCTATCGCGAGTGCGCAAAATCAGAGCATCTGGTCCGACATCTACGTGCCAAAGAATACTCCGGCAGGCTCATACACAGGCAAGATATCCGTTCTCGAAAACGGCGTAGTAACTCATGAAGTTCCGGTCTCTCTCCGTGTGCAGAACTTCAATCTTCCCGACACGCCCACGTCGAAGACGATGATCAATGTCGACACAACAGACATCATGTGGCGCTACGTGACCGGCACGGGCGGATATGCAAACTGGGCCAGTGATGACGGACATAAGATCGCGAGCATTACCGACAAGTATTTCGAACTGTTCCATCGGCATAAGCTCAGCATCATCGGTGAGAACGAGTGCCCAGCGTCGGATCATCCTTGCGACACGGCTCTGCCACGTTTAAACGGCAGCCTCTTCACACCTCAGAATGGCTACGACGGTCCCGGCGCCAACACACCGGAAGGGATTTACTCGATCGGCACTTACGGTACGTGGGGAGCCGCAAGCTATGGAGTGCCCGACTGGAAGCACGATCAGGGCTTATTCCAGGGTCACATCGATAATTACGCCAGTTGGTTCGCCCAGAACCTACCGAATACCGACTACTTCCTGTATCTGGAAGATGAACCGTCGCAGTCTGACTTCGGTCAGGTGGAAACTTGGGCTCAATGGATTGCCCATGATCCGGGTCCTGGCAAGAACATGCGTTCGCTTGCCACCGTCAATGCTGTAGCTGCGCAGAATTACATGCCGACGCTGGACATTCCGGTGACGGCTGCAGGTATCGGTGCCTGCCCGACCTCTTCTCCCTGCGACTCCAATGCCACACTGGCCAATTCAGCTAACTATTACGAAAACACGCCGGGACGTAAGTTCTGGGGATACAACGACGGCCGACCGGCTACCGGAACAGCCATGACGGAAGATGATGGCGTCTCCATGCGGACGCTGCCATGGACGCAATACAAGATGGGTGTGGACCGTTGGTTCTACTGGTATGCCAACGTCAATACGCCATCCGATTGGTTCCAGACTGCAGTGACTTGGGGCTCCGTCTCCTACTTCGATGCTTCTCTGGGCCAGACTGGCTCGAATGGAACATCGAACGGTAATGGTCTTCTCGTTTATCCGGGAACGGACGTGAGCCATCCTTCTGACTCGTATGGAGTGAATGGTCCATTTGCCAGCCTGCGGTTGAAGGAATGGCGCCGCGGGATTCAAGACACCGACTACCTCGCACTGGCCAATCAGATCAATCCCGCCGCGACGCAAGCAATCGTGAGTCAGGCCATGCCGAAGGCCCTGTGGGAGAACGCGGCTCCGGGCGGAGATCCGAGTTACTTCATCGGACCTATTAGCTGGTCCAGCAACCCGGACGATTGGGAAGCCAAGCGCGCCCAACTCAGCCAGATGATCAGCGATTACTGCACGGCCAACCCGTCGAGCAGCGTCTGCGCAAGTAACTAGTCGCCATTCTGCTCAGGTCATCGCTCCCAAACGCGCGTCCTTCAGCCTTCGGGTTGGGGGACGCGCGTTTCTTTCTTGGATACGCCTTGATTCCAGACACTTAATCGATAATTGGCAGGAGCTTCGGCGTTTAACGAATATCTCCGACCGCGACGGGTACTTCTTCGGCTTTCCCTAAAACATACGGACCGTCGGGAATGACAGCGATCCGGGCGTTCGCAGGCAGGCCGGACACCAGCGCGGACACCGCCGCCTGTAGCGACTGAAACGATCTGCCCCAAAGGTTGCGCTGATACTCTGCCGGGAGACCAGGAACGTACCACAAAACCTGTTTGCGCGTGGTCACCATGGCCAGCTTCTCGAGCTGCCACTGATCGGGAACAACCGGGGTTCTCTTCAATGCTCCGCAGAAACTCCGAATCCGATAATCCCGAGCGCAGCATTTGTGCAAACTCGGGTCCTCCGGCTCCCTCCCGGCACGCACCGGCCAGCAGGATGCGGCCCCCATCCTTAACAATGTGGGACGCGGCGGTGACACCTTTTATCGATTGATAGAACGTGAGATCAAGCGGGTATCCCGCACCACTTGTGATCACAGCATCCACTGGCTCCTCGAGCTTTTGAAGCATGACTTGCGAGATGAAGTTGTATCCCGTTCGATGCGCTCGTTCAGGGTCTCCGGCAAACACAGCGGCGATGGAACGGCCTTCCGCAAGCGCGACGTCCACAATGAAATCGTGCCGGGCCATGCGTGCAATTTCCAGCAGTTCATCGTGCAGCGGATTATCTTCTATTGAACCCTCCTTCGTACGGATGTCCCGCATGAATTTGGGACTGTGTAACACCTTGATCGTCTCTTGGGCCGCAAGCCCCGGGGCCACGAGCTTACGACCGCCCGAGAATCCCAGCATCAAGTGCGGCTCGATAAACCCTAGTGAAATGTGAAGATCTGCCGCGATGAATCGCTCGTCAATGTAGACCGGCGTGCCCGACTTTGTCGATCCGAGATGTCGATGAGAAGACAGATCGCGCGCGTCATGATTGACGATGCGATACTTCGAAGCTACTTCTTCGCCGCAGATTTTTCTAATTTCTTCGTCGGTGGCGGCCCGATGCAAGCCGGTCGCAATGAGGATGGTGATTCCGTTTCTTGGAATACCGGCGCTTTCCAACCTCCGCAACAGAGGAGGAAGAACCTTTTCATTCGGGGCCGGGCGGGTAATATCGCAAACCGAGATCGCGGCGCTCGTCTTTCCCTGCGCAAGCTGCCGGATAGGCGCCGTGCCGATTGGTTCATCTAATGCGTTCTCGAGCGCCGAACGCCAATCCGCGATCGGTTTAGCGGTTCTTTCCTCAAGAACGCAATACCGGAAGCCTTCGGGCAGATCCGCCGTAATGCCGCTCTCCGCGAAAGCAAGGTCAACTTGCATGATGGCCATCGTACTACTGGAAGGAACATAACGCTGCCCGACGCTTGCACGACCTGATCGGATCCAACATTGTATACAATGCGAGAACTAACTCGACCATGGCCCATACTCCGTTCACTCGTCGACAAGCTCTTCAAACTCTCGCAACAGCAACGGGCGGCTCTCTTATCACTGCTCGGGGTCGCGGCGCTTCTCGGGGCAACTTGGAGATACAAGGAAAGCCGGTCGAAGTGACGCTTAGTTCAGTCAGCCCGAGCACCGTTAGAATTCAGGTTTCATCGCTCGACGGGGAGACACCACCCGTGCCGTCGGACGGCGCGCTCGTCCAGGAACAATGGGGAAAACCGATCGCCCGCTTGCGGACAGAGACGAAGGGCAAGGGAACGAAATGCGGCGACCTCGTTGTTGCAGTAACGGCCAACCCGTTGACCGTTCGGGTGCGAGATAAGGCGAACCGCATGGTTCAGGAGCTTCGGGCGGAGAGCGATGGCGGCAGTATCAGCTTTTCGTTGGGAGACGGCCCTCTGTTGGGACTCGGGCAAGGCGGGCCGCAGTTCGATCGCAGGGGCAAAGTCGATCGGATGACCAGCGGGCAAGGCGGTTATCATTTGCGAACGCATGGCGCGAAGGTACCGATCCCGTTCATCGTCGGGACCTCAGGCTGGGCCATGTATGTTCACGAACCGGTTGCTTCGTTCGACTTAACAGGCGAGCGGGGCATTCTGAAGCCGATCAATTCGCACCCGTCCCTTCCTCTTGACATCTTCGTGGTCGGCGCAAAAGATCCGGCCGCGATCATGGCGGAGTACGCAAAGATTACTGGCCGTCCTGAAATGGCGCCGTTGTGGTCTTTCGGATATCAGCAGTCGCATCGCACGCTGGGTACACCCGAAGAGATCTTGCAAGAGGCGAAAACATTCCGCGAGAAGAAGCTTCCTTGCGACGCGATGATTTATCTCGGCACAGATTTCACGCCGGTAGGCTGGAACACGCACAATGGCGAGTTCACCTGGAACAGCAAAGTGTTTCCCGACCCCAAGCGGACCATCGACGAGTTGCACGACGAGCATTTTAAAGTGGTTCTCCACATCGTGATCGAGGGACACAAACTTACCGGAACCGTAAAGGATCCTTGCACGGCAGCACCCCTTCCAAGCGGGCGAACGCCGGATGGTCACTGGCCGCCCGATCGCCAAGTGAGCTGTTACTGGCCGGTGCATAAGCAATTGCTCGATCTCGGAATTGACGGCTGGTGGCCCGATCAGGGCGACGGTCTGGATGCGCCGTCCCGTCTGGCTCGGAACCGCATGTACTTCGAAGGCCAGCAGCTTTACAAGCCGAACGAACGCGTGTACGCACTTCACCGTAACGGCTACGCGGGCATGCAACGCTTCGCCGCGTTCTTATGGTCCGGTGACATTCAGTCTACTTGGGAAACATTGAAGACCCACGTACCCGTCGCGATCAACACCGGCCTTAGTGGCATCCCATATTGGGGAACCGACATCGGTGGTTTTGTTCCGACCCAGGACTACACAGGCGAACTGTTTGCACGCTGGTTCCAATTCGCAGCTTTCAATCCGCTATTCCGATCGCACGGCCGTGACTGGCGGCTTCACTTGCCCTGGGGCTGGACGGTGGGCGAGATCGGGTACCCGGAGACTCCCAGTTACCATCCCGACCCTAAAGATCTGCACAACCCGGCCATCGAACCGATCTGCAAGAAATACCTGGAACTGCGCTATCAGTTCATGCCTTACCTGTACTCGGCTGTGAAGGAGACCTGCGAAACGGGCATGCCCATCGTGCGTGCGCTGTGGCTTCACTATCCCGAAGATCAGACTGCGGTAGCACGCGGCGACGAATACTTGTACGGCAGAGACGTCTTAGTCGCGCCGGTTGTTGAAAAAGGTGCGACGAGCCGTTCCGTTTATCTGCCCCACGGAAAGTGGTTCGATTTCTGGACCAAAGAAGCCATCGAAGGCGGACGCGAAATCACGCGCAACGTGGATCTCGAGACCATTCCGTTATACGTCCGCGCTGGGGCGGTCCTCCCGATTGGGCCGATCAAGCAGTATACGGCAGACAAGGTCGACGCCCCGCTCACCGTTTGGGTGCATCCTGGTGCCGACGGCGCATTTTCGCTCTACGAGGACGATGGCAACACGTTCAATTACCGTAGAGGCGAATTCATGCGCATCGAGATGAACTGGAATGACGGCCGGCGCGAACTGTCCATGCGTCTCGCGAAAGGCTCCAGGATGATGGCACCAGAGAAGCGCAGGATTGTGGTGCAAGTAGCCGGTCAGACAGCCGCGCGCGAGGCGGTGTTCGAAGGCCGGCCCGTGGTTGTGAAACTCTAAGGTCCAGGAGATCTGCTTGTCCGGAACTAACTGGCGGGTCACGTCCGCTTGCATAATCATATTGCTCTTAGCCGAACAAGGTCCGGCCTTCCAGCGGCGCAGCGAACCTGCCCGCACACTCAGGGAGGCACCGTCTCGTGCTGAGGTCGACTTTTCGTCAAGCGAGATGCGTCCGTTCATGGAGACGTTCGCTGCCGACCGCCAGAATCTGGGACGTTTCTACAACGTCGAGGATTCGCCCGAACGCCGGGCACGATTTAAAACTTTCTATTCGGACTGGCTTACCCGCCTGTCCGCCCTGAACTTCGATGCCATGCATCAGGACGGCAAAGTCGATTACATTGCTTTCCGCAACTCTCTCGAACACGACCTTCGGTCGCTCGAGCTTTCTGAGAAACAGGATGCCCAAGCGCGCAGCCTACTTCCGTTTTCTTCTGTGATTGTGGAATTGGAAGTGTCACGTCAGAAGATGGAACCGCTCGATCCCAAAGAGGCGGCCGCGAAGCTTTCGAAACTCCAAACGTCCATCGAGGACGCTAGAAAGGCTCTCGACCGGCAGCTTCGGGATCAAAGTAGCCCGGAAGCGGTGCGACAGCGGAAACTTGAGGCAGCCCGGGCATTGTCGATGGCGAACGCTCTTCGCGACACTCTGCGAACCTGGTTCACTTTTTACAACGGATACGATCCGTTGTTCACCTGGTGGGCTACGGAAGATTACAGGAAGACCGATGCTGCTCTGCAGGCCTACAACTCTTTTCTAAGTGAGCGCGTCCTCGGTATCAGGCCGCCATCCACGAGTTCTTCCGGAGCGAGCGGCACTCCACCCGCTGCGGGCGTTGGACGTGCCGCTAACAGCGCACGTGGTCAGTATGGAATGCCGGCTTCGCACGTCGGCACAAGCGGGTGAAACGAACGACATCATCGGCAGTCCCATCGGTCGCGATGGGCTGATCAATGAACTCAACTACGAAATGATTCCCTACACACCCGAGCAGCTTCTGGTGATTGCAAATAAGGAGTTCGCCTGGTGTGAAGGAGAGATGAAGCGGGCCTCGCACGACATGGGGCTCGGAGACGACTGGAAGGCGGCTCTGGAAAAAGTAAAGAACATGTACGTCGAACCCGGCAAACAGCCAGCCATGATCCGCGAACTGGCTCTCGAGGCCATCAAGTTCGTCGACGATCATGACCTTGTGACCGTGCCGCCGATTGCCCGGGAAACCTGGCGCATGAGGATGATGACGCCGCAACAGCAATTGGTCAATCCGTTCTTCACAGGAGGAGATACCATCTCCGTTTCTTATCCCACCGACACCATGGCGTACGAAAACAAGCTCATGAGCATGCGGGGCAATAATCGTCCGTTCTCAAAAGCGACTGTTTTTCACGAACTCATTCCCGGCCATGAGTTGCAGGGATATATGTCGGCGCGGTTTCGACCCTATCGGGGCGCCGCAATGGGCAGGAGTGCTTTCGTTACGGAGGGTTGGTCCCTCTATTGGGAGCTTCTTTTCTGGGACATGAAGTTCCAGAACACGCCGGAAGAAAGAGTAGGCGCGTTGTTCTGGCATATGCATCGGTGCGCCCGGATTATCTTCTCGCTTAGCTTTCATCTCGGATTGATGACGCCCACCGAGTGCATCAATTTCCTGATTGACCGGGTCGGCTTCGAACGGGAAAATGCCGTCGGCGAAGTACGCCGCTCGTTCAACGGCAGCTATGGTCCGTTATATCAGGCAGGTTATTTGCTCGGGGGAATGCAACTTTATGCTCTGCGCAAAGAGTTGGTGGATACGGGCAAAATGACAAATCGTGAATTTCACGATGCCATTCTGCGCGAGAACTACATTCCGGTCGAGATGATGCGCGCCGATCTTACCAACCAGCCACTTACACGCGACTACAAAACGAACTGGAAGTTCCGCGGCGAAGTTCGGGCGCAGTAAACGCAGACGCTACCAGCTTCCGCGCTCCCCGAGATCTTCGATGACGCGGGAGAGCCTTTTCACGCCGTGCTCCCAATTACCCTGGATAGACATCTCGGCCCGCTCCGCATCTCCTTTGGAAATCGCATCCATAATCTCCTCGTGCTCGCGGATAGACTGATCGAGCTCATCCACAATGGCGCCCGCATAAAGGCGCCAGTACCGCTCTGCTTGCGGCTGAACCGTGTTATGAATCTCCAGCAATCGAGGGCCAGCCCCGGCCTCCATCACCGCCCGGTGGAAATTCAGGTCCAGCTCAAAGATGCGGTTAGCATCCGAGTGACGGGACTGCGCGAGCTCAATCAGGCCTTGGTTGAATCCCCTCAGCTTCTCGACAAGCGTGTTGCGTTGTTCCGGCGCGAGCTTGGCGGCTAAACTTGCCCCCAAGCCCTCCAGGTGGGCAATGATCGAGTAGAGTTCGCGCGCGTCATCCTGAGTCAACGGCGACACCAGCATCCTGCTCTTGCTACCGCTTCCGGAGGCATTCACATAGCCTTCGCGCTCGAGCCAATGGAGCGCGCCCCGGATGGGAGTCCGGCTAAAGCCAAGCCGTGCGGCGAGATCTGCTTCGATAATCCAGGTACCGGGGGCAAGTCGTCCGGTCACGATCATCTGCCGAAGCTGTTGAAACGCCAGACGTAGGCTATTGCCGCGCTCAGGTTCGCGTTGCAACTTAGCAGTGCGGCGTTTGTGGACGGGTCCCGGCATTCTCAACTAGATTACCTTGCAATTTGTAAACTTTCCTGACCGGTTCCTAAACCGGCGACGACTGATCGCAGCGCCACGCGGGCGGGAGCGGTTTTTTCTTGCGGTTGCACAGGGAGAGTGCTCAAATGAATACAATCTTGAATACATCAGCGCAGCGGTCTCCGTCCCGCGCTGATGGGAGGGGCCAAAATGCATCTGAGTAAGTTAAGAGCTTTGCTCTGTTTCTCCATTCTTTGCTGTCCGGCCATGTTCAGCCAGACCAGTACAACCGGGGTCATTAACGTAAGTGTGGTGGATGCATCCGGGGCTGTTGTACCAGACGCGACACTCGAGCTTCAGGATACGTCGACTAACGACATTCGCCACGCCGCGACTCAGGCCGGTGGTGCTTATTCCTTCCAGGGCCTTCAGTTCGGAACATACCGTCTCAACGTGCACAAGGCCGGCTTCGCAGATTCGGTGGTCGAAAACGTACAGGTGCAGACGTCCAGAATCACCGACGTGAAGGCGACACTCTCTGTTGGCCGTACAACTCAGAGCGTTGACGTCAGCGGTGCATCGCCGGTCGTCGAAGCCAGTGCCAGCACACTTTCCACAACCATCGACACGAAACAGGTGGTTAACCTTCCGGTGATTGGGCGAAACGTGATGAGTTTGGCATTCCTGGTACCGGGCTGGTCTACCAGCGGTGTCGGAAACAGCGGAGCGGGCAATGCGAACGGAACCTGGAACAACATGCCCGGCGGTGCGGTGGTGAGCGCAGATTTCGACGGCACGCCCGGCATCAGCAATCGCTTCCGAAGCGGTGGCTTCAACTATGGGACGACTGCTGTCCAGCCCCGTTTGGAAAATGTGGGTGAGATGACAATCTCGACTGCTCAACTCGACCTGAGCGGTACTGGCACGTCCGCCATGCGTATCAGCATCGTAAGCCGCCACGGTACAAATGAATTCCACGGACGACTGTACGAAGATTTCCGCAACAACTATCTCAATGCGAATAGCTGGAGCAGCAACGCGCGCGGCCTGCCCCGAGCGATTTTCAAGCTCAACGATTTCGGAGCGAGCATAGGCGGCCCCATCATCAAGAACAAGCTGTTCTTCTTTGGCACCTGGGCTCAATCCATCCAGCCGGGAACAACGGCTTCGACCGCCAACGTTCTGAGTCCGGCGGCACAGCAGGGCTTTTTCACCTACCGCAATAACGCGGGCGCTCTGCAGACGATCAACGTTCTCCAACTAGCCGGCAATTCCGGAGTGGCCAATGCCCGATCGACAGTACTTCCGAGTGTCGCGGGGCAATTGCAAACCATCAACAGTTCGTTGAGCGCCGGTTCGTTGACGCCCACCTCCGATCCCAATATCAATCTGCTCGCCTTCCAGTTACCTTCCAAGATCACAACTTATTACCCGACCGTGCGAGTCGACTACACCGCCACTGATAATGTCCGGCTGAATGTGAGCTACGGCCAGACCAAGCAGACTTACACGGGACGATACGCTCCTACCTACCCGGGCGGTGTCGACCCAACCGATTACGCCTCGAGCGGAGGCAACAACCGGATCGCCGGATTTGGTGTGGATTGGACAATGAGGCCAACTCTCATCAACCAGTTCCACGCCGGCTACATGTATCAATACAGCATTTTCGACCCCGAGAATCTCGGGATCGATTTGACCAAAGTTACTCAACAGACCTGGAATTACGGCACCAGCTTGTACCAAAGCGGTGTTTATCCCCGGACGGCTATTTCTTCTTTTTATCCCTTGCTGAGCGCCAACGACAGTCTCAGTTGGCAGAAGGGCGATCATTCTCTCGTTGTGGGAGCATCCTGGTATCGCGAACACGACCATTACTGGAACGGTCCCGGCGGATTCCCGAATGAAACGCTCGGCATCTCGGGACAAGACCCGCTAGCCGCAGCCTTCACATCTGCCTTTTCCAGTGCTCCCACGACTGCGCTGACGAATGCTCAAAATCTGTATGCGGAACTGACGGGCCGCATCAGTGCCGCCAACATAGCGGTCGGCCGCCCGCTCGATCCGAATACTCTGCAATACAAGCAGTACGGCTCTTACAACCTCAATGAGGCGCAAACGGCTTACGGCATGTGGCTGCAGGATCGATGGCGCGTCAGCCCGACGTTAACGTTTAATTACGGTCTGCGCTGGGACGTTGTCGGGGATAACCATAACATCCCGGGTAACTATAGCGCGCCGCCCAGTCTGGGTGACCTGTGGGGGCCAACTCCGGTGGGCGGCATCTTCTCGCCCGGAACGCTGAACGGTGGAGTAGCAAACCCGGTCTTCCAGTCTCAGGTGCACGCTTATAACGGCCAGTGGCACACTCCGTCTCCGGCATTTGCGCTTGCCTGGAATCCGCAGAAAGACGACGGAATACTGGGCAAGATGTTCGGGAAAGGCAAGACCGTGATCCGGACTGGTTACTCGCTTCGCCACTACACGGAAGGAGCTCAAAACTTCTGGGCTTATGCTTCCAACTCCGGCCAGTTCTTCTATCAGAGCGGATCACTCGCTTCAAATCCAACTCCGACACTGGGTAACTTCACGCCAGGCTCACTGACCGTGGGCAACCCGCTTCCGGCTTTTCTAACAAGTCCGGCGGTGTACTCGACAACCGTTGGAGCTTCCGCGCTGTTCGGAACTAATAACTCTTTCTGGGGGATGAACCGGAACATCGCTGCGCCCTACGTCCAGCAATGGAACTTCGGAATCCAGCGCGAATTGGGTCAGAACAGCGCCTTTGAAGTCAGATACGTCGGCAATTTGTCGCTGCATCAGTGGATGGGCTACAACATCAACGAAGTGAATGTCGTCGAGAACGGATTCCTCAACGAATTCAAGAACGCGCAAGGCAACCTCTCCCGGAACGTCGCGGCGGGCCGCGGAAACACATTCGCGAATCTCAGCGGCATCTCGGGTGATGTCCCTCTTCCGATCATGACGGCAGCGTTCGGCAGCGCAACATCGAGCAACTTCACTAACGGAACGTACATCACGAACCTGAACACCGGGGCCGCCGGCACACTCGCGAGAACGATCGCCAACAATCCGACTTTCTTCTGCAACATGGTCGGAACGGCGGCTTTCCCGGCTTGCGCCTCGCGCGGTGTCAATGTCGCGGGCAACGGTTACCCGGTCAACTTCTTCCAGGTAAATCCCTATGCGAACGGTTCGGCGGTCAATTATCTTGACGCATCGGGTACTTCCAACTATCACGCTCTTCAAGTCGAGTTCCGGCAAAGGCCGGTTCACGGTGCCCAGTTCAATGTGAACTATACCTGGAGTCATTCGCTCGCTTTAGCGGCCCAGAATGGCATTCAAGGACAGGGAGCATACATTTACTACACGGATCGGAATTTCCGGATTGAACTACGGACCGAGCCTGTTCGATATCCGGCACGTGGTCCACATCAGCGGCACTTACGATCTACCGTTCGGCAAAGGCAAGAAATTCATGAACCAAAATGGATTTCTCGATCGTGTTTTCGGGAGCTGGACGATCGGCACCATTTTTGTCATGCAGAGCGGTACGCCCTTCCAGTTGAATGGCGGCTTCGGCACGTTGAACTATAACAACGCCACTAACGGTAGCGGCGACGATGGCATCTACATGAACGGCATCACAACGGCCCAACTCCAGAGTCAGACCGGAGTTTACAAATCCGGCAATCCCTGGGTGACACTGCTGAACCCAAGTCTGATTTCGAGCAACGGTGCGGCTGTCAGCTCGCTAAGTCCGGCAAACGTAGCCGGTGTCATGGGAACCCGCCCATATGTCTATGGACCTCACTGGTTCAACGACGACTTGTCCATCAACAAGGAGATTCCAATTACTGAGCGTATTCGGTTCTCTTTGCAAGGACAGTTCATCAATCTGACCAACCACCCCACATTCGCTGTTCTCAACGGTGGCCAGAGCAATCCGCAAAGCTTCAGCGTCCAAAGCTTGACCTTTGGGCAAACGACGGCAGGTCCGACGAATTATCGTCAGATCGAGCTGCGCGCCAACATCGTGTTCTAGACCTCGAAGACAATCGAATCACAAGGAGGCCGCGCAAGCGGCCTCTCTTTTTGCCATCTCTCAAAAGGAATCGTAGGCAGAACAGCCATGGAAAGACGGAAATTCTTGAAGAATGTGGCGGGTGTAACCGCCGTGGGAACAAGCCTGGTTCCGGAGCTCAAAGCGTCAGCAACACGGAGCGGCTCGATCAACTCATCTGCGCCCGTTCCGGTCAACGACCTTACACTGCAAGCGGAATTCAATCTCGGGAACGAGAATTGGAAAGCATACGAGGATCTTTCGAAGCGCGACGGTTCCGTCGTTTTCGTTTCGGCAAAGGGAACGCAGCGCGTACTCGGGAAATATGCGGAAGCCAATTTCTCCGAAGCAAACCCTCCACATCTCGGCTTGAAGTTGAGCGATATCGGAACGGCAGGACCGGACCTGCTGGCTGATGAACTGCTGAAGAATGGCGAGCCTGATCCGGAAAAGGTGCGCTCCGCTGCTCCGCCGATTGGCTCCGCACCCCGCAACCCGAATTTTCCCAACGCGCGCGTCACCTGGAACACCATCGTAGGAACAGTGGAATGCTCAGACACGATGCCGGTGTACCCAACCGGGAACACGCGCACCTATCATCCGAATCAGTACTTCCCGGAAATCACGGCAGACCTTGCCGCCAAGCGTTACGAAGGCTTGCTCGGCGGCTACATGCCCGCGGTGCTCAAAATCATGCCGCTGTCCGAGACATCGCATATCGAGCTCATCATCTTTGGCGACGTCGAAGCCCACGACAAATTCATCGTTCAGACCTGGCATCGCAGCGCTCGAATCGAGAACGGAAAGATCACGAAGGTTGTCTACGGATACAGCTATCCCGCCTTTCCGCCTGCGCGCACCGACCCCGATGCCAAAGAGTTCTACCGCGCGCTCCTGGTTTTTGCCAACTATTGGGAGAAGCAGGTCGCGGACATGGCGCCGAGCACCCTGCCGGATAAGGTCTGGGACGACATGTCACGCTATGCCATCGTAAAGGAGTTAATGGTTCGCCCGGGAGGCGTGTACCCGAAATATGGCGCCGTCGACCGCGATTACTACGGACCGGAATACGACGGATTTCAGGACATCTTCACCATGTCCGTGTACACCAACCTTGAATGGGGACGCCTCGGTGTGGCCCGGCGAATCATTGATAACTACTTCACGGAGTTTGTGGATGCGAAGGGCAACGTCAACATGCGCGGGCCCGAAACCGCTCAATACGGACTCACGCTTTCGCTCCTGGCGCGCTACTACAACTACACGCACGATAGGGCTCTGTTCGTGAAACATCGCGACAAGATCGTCGCGACGGCCGCAATGCTGGCGGCCATGCATGAGGAAAGCCTGAAGCTCCCGAAAGAGGATGTTTCGTACGGGCTGATCCGCGGCTGGAGCGAATCCGACGCGTGTCTTGCCCCAAAGCCGGAAACATGGTGGCAACCCTACTATGGCAACAGTGCCTTTGCTGCTCGCGGGTTCCGGGATATCGAGTAAGGTCTGGACCCAAGTCTACGGATCTGGAGCCGCACAGGAAAAGCAGGCGGCCGATTGGGCAAAGCGTGCCAAGGTTCTCGAAGAGACAACAGTCAAGAGCCTTGAGACAAGCACTCGGCATGACATGAATCCGCCCTATGTGAGCCCGCTGCCCGGGACGAAACTGACCTTCCGCGAGTCGATGGAACAGGAACACCCCAGCCCGCAGCAATGGCCGCATCGTTTGTACGCGGAACTCGTACAGGCGGACGTGCTTCCGCCCGACGTGGCGAACCGCGTCATCGATTGCATGCGAGCTTATGGGGCAACAACGATGGGCGTCGTGGCGAACGTGGGCCGCCCCAATCCGAACGGCCGCGCCATTCTCGGTTTCATCTCCTACGGCTACGCGCAGATGCTCCTGCGCCTTGATCGAATCGACGAATATCTGCTGTTCCTCTACTCACACCGGTTCCATGACCATAGCCGCGGAAGCTGGACCGCCGGAGAAGTTTCCGGAATCACAGGAGGCACTCCGCTGTTCTGCATCCCTGCCCAGCAAACGATACCGCTGCTGGTGCGATGGATGCTTGTCTCGGAGGATTCGGACGAAGATCGCCTCCATTTCGGACGGGCCTTGCCGAGTGGCTGGGTAGCGTCGGGCAAAGAGATCCGCATTGACCAGGCGCCCACGCGCTGGGGGCGTGTTAACTTCCGGCTCCTCTCAAACCTATCTGCCAGGACGGCGGCGGCCCATGTGGAATTGCCGAAGGGAGCGGCGCCGAAAGAGGTCTATGTGAAGTTCCGGCTACCCAAGGAGAGCGTTCTTAAATCGGCAACCGTGAATGGAAGACCGGCAAAGCTGGGCGGCACTCACAACGATTGTGTGGTGATTACGCCAAGGGGCGAGCGGCAGTTCCAGATCGCGGGACGGCTCGGATAATCAGGTCACTTACCGAACTCATCGGTAAGACGACGCTCAGCGAGTTCCAGTGTCTTGGGCCGGGTGCCACCGCGCGATTTGCAAAGACTATTGCGACCGGCGCTTCCCTTGACCGGAGCAGCCGATGATGCATTGGCCCAAACCATCAAACTCCATCGTCACTCCGCTTAGAGGCGGGTACACCGAAGCAGTTGTGACGAGTTGCGCGAAGCGTGCAGTTTTCGTATTTGGCAGAAGGGCACCGCCGGAGGTAGCAACTTCATTTGCATGAGAGGGAATCACAGACACAGGCTGGACGAGTTGATTGATTACGAAGGCAGCCTCCTCGGGACCCGTTGTGAAAACGTCACCGATGTTAAGCACCGCCAGATTCGCGCCGTAGTATCCCTTGACGACCGTAGCCATGTCGCTCATTTGCCCCGTATCGCCCGAGAGGTACACTCGCAAACCATTCGTGAAACTGACGACATACCCGCTCGGGCCTCCGGGCGAAAAAGATAGCCCATTGGCTGCCAGTCCCGCCGTTAGCGGCTCATTCAGTAAAGTATTCGGCAGAGCATTGCCATGGAGCGCCTGGACTAAAGCAATCTGGACTCCGCTCGCCGCGCCAGCCGCGCGGATCGTCCGTTTAGCACCATACCCGATGCTTGCCACGCAAGCTCCGTCGAGCGGGGTCACCGTCTCGTTGCCGGGTCCGGCCGTCGCACAACTCGGAGTCGTCGCTCCGCCGGAAATGTGCGCCACTTTGGCCCCTATGAACGCGGAAAGATCTTGAGAAGCAACGATTGCAAGCTTTTGGGTGCTCGCGATCTCGGCGGAGTTTGAATCTGGCGTAGATACGGTAGCGACGGACAGACAGGTCGCGCTCGGGTCATCCGGCGACTGCGTCATCTTGGAGGCGCCAATATGATCCGCATGCGCGTGAGTAACCAGCAACACGTCTACGCGGCCCGACTTCGAATTAGCTGTCAGCCTGGAATCTTTGCCCCCGGCGACGGTCGTTCCGGGATCGTACAGGATTCTGACCCCGGTCGGATCTTCCAGAATTAAGGCCCTGTCCGGTGAACAAAATTCGCCGGTTCGGGCCCCTAGCGGAGTAATCTTGACAAATTGTGCAGACAGCTCGTTTCCGCCCAACAGGATCGCGGCAAATACTAGGAAAAGATTTCGTTTGGACACCTGACACCTCAACGAACCTATAGAGGAACGTGTGCGGTTAGATAGGACGCGAAATGTTGTACCTTTTTTGTAAATTCACTGGCAGGCTTACGAAACAACACGTAACTAATTTGCCAGCCCGGATGGTATTATTGAAAGGTTGCGTGCCCGCGCCGCGCGGCTTTTGTTGAAGAGGCTTCTGTCGAAGCTCCTTTGCCCGCATTCTCCGCTTGGATTGTAGTCGTGTTCATCAGCCTTCCTCAACTGGAAAAGAATCCCGTCCGTTTCAACGTTGACGTACCGGCCGGAGAGATCGAGTTTGATGGCAAGATCACTCAAAACTCGGATCTGCACTTCGAAGGCCGTGCGGAGCTGTTGACTCACGCCGTAAAGGATATCCGGGTACAAGGCGACCTGAAAGTAGATGTCTCCGCCTCCTGTGACCGGTGCCTGGAAACGGTGTCGATACCGGTCCAGAATCATTTCGACCTGGTGTACTTTCCCGCCGCGGAGTCCGAAGGCGGCGAGGACGAGGTAGCAGAGTCTGCCATTGATGTTGGCTTCTATGAAGGAAACGGTCTCGCCCTGAACGATGTTCTGCGCGAGGTGGTTCTTCTGGCCCTGCCGATGCAAATCGTCTGTGAGGAGGCCTGCAAAGGAATGTGTCCTGTCTGCGGAGAAAATAGGAACCAGCGGGACTGTGATTGCCATCCTCCGGCTCTCGACGACCGCTGGAGCGGTCTGAAGGACTTTCGGACTGAAAACAGGCGCTGATCCATCAGGTCGCGTTACTGTATCCTGAACATTAAACTAAAGAAACGAGTTAGCTATGCCGAATCCCAAACGACGCCATTCCAAGCGCCGCACCTCGACCCGACGTGCTCATGACCATCTGACGATCCCGCAGCTTGCGGAATGCCCGAACTGTCACGAGAAAATCCGGGCCCACCGCGCCTGCCCGCATTGCGGCAAATACAAGGGCCGGGAAGTGATTGAGGTTGTTGAGGCTTAGCCGACTTTGTTGGCGCCAGCTTTCCCTAACGTGTCCCGCTAAAGCCCCTGCATGGTGACAATTGCTCTCGACGCCATGGGAGGGGATAACTTTCCGTCGCCCGAAATTGAAGGTGCATTGCAGGCCGTCAAAGAACTGGATGTACGCGTTATTCTGGTCGGGCGCGAAGATGTCCTGGAAAAGGAATTAAAGAAGCACCCTGGATGGAAGCAACTCCCCCTCGAGATCCGCCACGCCAGTGAACAGATCACGATGGAGGACAGCGCCGGCAAGGCGCTGCGTCAGAAGAAGGACAGCTCCATCCGCATAGCCACCCGGCTTGTCAAAAGCGGTGAGGCGCAAGGCGTAGTGTCGGCCGGTAACACAGGTGCCGTGATGGCCACGGCCAAAATTGTTCAGGGAATGCTTCCGGGTGTCGACCGGCCAGCGCTTGCCTCCGTCTTCCCTACCCTAGGTGGGTCTTCCGCAGTGATGCTGGATGTTGGCGCGAACGTGGATTGCACGCCGAAAATGCTGTGCCAGTTCGCCATTATGGGCGACGCCTACTCTCGCGTCATTTTCCACACCACTAACCCTCGCGTCGGCTTACTTTCGATCGGCGAGGAAGATCATAAGGGTAACGCGCTCACGCTGGAAGCTCAGCAACATCTGAAAGAGCTGAAAGACATCAACTTCGTCGGGAACGTTGAGGGACGCGACCTTTACACCGGCTCCGTCGATGTGGTTGTTTGCGATGGTTTCGTGGGCAACGTAGCTCTGAAGGTCAGCGAGGGACTGGTGGAAGTCGTCGGAAAGATGCTCAAGCAGTATCTGAGTGCTTCGCCTGGACGCAAACTGGGCGCCTTTTTGGCTCGCGGCGCGTTTGAAGAGTTCAAGAAGCGGGTCGACTACGCCGAGTATGGCGGGGCTCCCTTGCTGGGACTAAACGGCGTCTGCATCATCTGTCACGGTCGCTCTCCCGCGAAAGCGATCTACAATGCCATTCGGATCGCTCGTGAATTTGCTATCGGCAAGGTCGATGAGCGGATTGCATCCGAACTAGGCACTCTTACATCAGCTTAGGCAGGTTATCTATGCTGCGTATTGCTCTTCTTGCTCTGGCGATTGTCTCCTTTTCTGCCTTCGCCAAAGAAGACCCTGTTTCCTGGACACTGGCACCGGCAAACAACCGGCAAGTGGTGGCACCTGGCTCGAAAGCGAATCTGACGCTTCAGGCCAAAATTGAGGCCGGTTGGCACCTCTATTCGCCGACGACTCCTCCGGGCGGCCCGATCATCACTAAAATCTTGGTGACGCCGAGCCCTGCGATCTCCGCTACCCGCCTTTACCGTCCTCAGCCCGTTCGCAAGCTTGACCCGAACTTCAACATCGATACCGAAACGTACACGGGTACGGCCGAGTTCCTGATTGAAGCTGATTCAGCAGCTTCGGCGAACGGCACAACGCCTTTCGAGACAACCGTCCGCTACCAGACTTGTTCGGACACGAAGTGCCTGCCGCCCGTCAAGAAGGTTGTCCAGACATCCCTAACTTTCACCCCGGGCGCGCAAAGCAAACCGCTCGAGATCCCCTCGGGTTATGCATTGGTACCTGCCGTTGCAAGCGGTGCAAACACTCCTGCCACGCCTGCGACTCCATCGCCCACCAGCGCGGCTTCACCCGTACGGAACTCCTCGACGATACCGAAGGCTGGTGATGAGGGCACGTTGCCGTTTATGCTGACCGCTTTCGCGTTCGGTCTGGCTGCGTTGTTCACTCCGTGCGTGTTCCCGATGATTCCGATCACCGTGTCGTTCTTCATTGGCCAGGATAGCGGCGGCGGCAAACGCGGCGCTCTCGCTCAGGCTTTGGTTTTCTGTTTCGGCATTGTCGTGCTTTTCACCGGGCTCGGCTTCCTTGTCACTGCTGTCGCCGGTCCGTTCGGGGTAGTTCAGCTCGGCTCGAGCCCGTGGGTAAATGGCTTTATTTCGCTGGTGTTCTTTGCCTTCGGTTTGAGCCTGCTTGGCGCCTTCGAGCTCACTTTGCCTTCTGGACTTTTGACCAGACTCAACACGGCGTCCCAGGCGGGCGGCTATGTCGGGACGCTGTTGATGGGGCTGACGTTTTCGCTCACTTCGTTCGCGTGTATCGGCCCGATCGTTGGACCTCTGCTGATTGCTTCCGTACAAAGCAAAGGTCCACAGCCCGTGTTGGGAATGGTTGCGTTTGCATCCGGATTAGCGGCGCCGTTCTTCCTGCTCGCTCTCTTTCCCAGTTACCTCAAGCGGCTGCCCCGAAGCGGCGGTTGGATGGCGCGAGTGAAGATCGTGCTCGGCTTTGTAGTTCTGGCGGTGATGTTTAAGTACGTCAGTAACATCGACCAGGTGCTGCAAACCCACTGGCTCACCCGAGAGCGCTTCCTTGCGGCCTGGATCGTGCTGTTTGCTTGCCCGGGCTGTATCTGCTCGGGTTGCTGCCGATGGAGGGCATCAAACGGGATGAACGTCTGGGTGTTACTCGCGCTTTGATTGCCTCGGCGTTCTTGATTTTCTCGGTCAGCCTCATTCCCGGGACTCTTTAACGGTCGCCTGGGAGATCTGGATGCCTTCATTCCGGAGTCGTCGGCTTCGGCCTTACCGGGAGCAGGCGCGCGCAGAAACTCGAATCGCGTTCAAGAATGATTTACCAGGCGGTCTGGCTGCAGCGCGTGAACAGAATAAGCTGGTCCTGGTCAATTTCACCGGTTACGCTTGCACTAACTGTCACTGGATGAAGGCGAATATGTTTCCGCGCCCGGAAATTCAGGCAGCACTGAAGGACATGGTCATCGTGGATCTCTTTACGGATGGAACGGATCCGGAATCGGAGCGGAACCAGAAACTTGAGGATACGCGCTTCGGCACGGCGTCCATTCCCTTCTACGCGATCATGGATCCGGACCAGCATGTGGTTGCGACATTCCCCGAACTGACCCGCAATCCACAGCAGTTCCTAAGCTTCTTGAAATCCAAACCAGCTCAGACTCTCTCGATGGTACGCTGAGAGAGATTTCTCGCCCAAACGCGGATGTGGCGGAATTGGCAGACGCACTGGATTTAGGTTCCAGCGCCCAAAAGGCGTGGAGGTTCAACCCCTCTCATCCGCACCAATCACCCTCGAATATTTAGCGGCACCCGAGTCGGTTATCGTTGAATTCAATGGATTTGAGGCACCGAGCCCTGATATCGGGCGCGATCATTGCGAGCCTGTGTGTCTTGGTATGGGTTCACTTCCTGAATCAGCCCGTTGAAACAACGGTTTCGTTGGAACTGGAATCATCGGCAGATAGTTATGCCCAGCTCTATTACGACTCAGGCAATGGGTTCGACGAAGCGCATTCGGCCAAAAAAGGCATAAAAGCAACACCTCCGGGCGTCTTTCAGCTCGTCCGGTTTCAGTTTCGCATCAGCCGCTTGAGAGCTTTGCGATTGGATCCCGCAGTTGTCCCCGGCCGGTTTGCTGTCCGTCACATGCTGGTGCAAGTAGAGGGGCGCGATCTTCTCTCATTCGCACCAACGGATATAAAGCCCCTACATGACCTGTCTGAGTGCTCGAGCGCCCGCGACAGTATCCGATGCGAAGCATCGGAACACGCTTCGGATCCTCAGTTCTTGTTGCAACTGCCTCGTAGCCTCAATCTCTCCAGACTGGTTGTCAATGCGTACGGGCGGCCGATCATGGAATCCATTGCTCTGCTGATTGCAATCGGGATCGGTGCGGTTCTCGCTACCAGCGGTAAAGGAATAGATTGGATCGGGCGGCTGTTTCAATCGAGAGGCATGCGTGCCCTGCTGCGGCTGAACTTCGCTCATCTCGTGGCGGGCACTTTTCTCTTATTCGTGCTGAGGCGGCCGGATGTGCTGGCGAATCCGCAGTTGTGGGCAGAAGATGGCGCGGTCTTCTTTCTCGAAGATCTACGGCTCGGCTTCTGGCACGCGCTGATTACGCCGTACGCAGGTTACCTGCACCTGATTCCGCGGCTTATCGCCGGCGTCAGTAGTATTCTCCCCGCTCGAGTGGTCCCGGTCTCGTTCAATCTGGCTGCACTCAGCCTGGAAGCCGTGAGTTGCAGTGCCTTCTTTCTCCCGTGTTGTCGAGACTATATACGATCCGATGGGATTCGAGCCGCTGTCTGTCTCGTGATGGCTTGCGCTATTCCGACGGGTCACGAACTGGTAGGAACAATCAGCAACGTTCAGTGGTGGCTACTGATCCCAGGCCTCATCCTGCTGATGTGGGTCCCGAAGGACGGGAGTCGCTGGAAGGTATGGGCAGCCGCAGCCGCTGGACTGAGCATTGCATTGTCCGCCGCACTTCTGGTCATTGCTGTTCCCCTGGTTGTTGTTCGTTACGCGCTCGGGAGATACCTTCCTCCAGTTCCGGCGGCAATCACATTGTTCGGAACCGCCATCCAGGGCGCCGTTGGCATGGGTAATATGGCTCCGCAGTCGGGTCAGGCGGCCGATCTCGTGAGTACGCTCAGAGCGATTGGCGGTGCGTGGCTTTCACGCCCCATGTTGCAGACCTTCTGCGGCGAGCGATTCGTCCGGTCGGCTTCGGATCGCGAACTGGCCATCTGCATGGCCCTCGCACTCTGCATAACGGTCATTGGCCTAACTGCGTTGCTCTTCCGTCTCGAACAGCCGGGACGATTGGTGGTATCCGGGGCGCTCTACCTTGGGGGTGCCTCTCTCGGGTTAGTCATTGTTGGAAGACACTTCGTGAATGACTTTCTGACGACCGAAGGATGGCGAGGCTTCTTGGGCCAGCGCTACTTTTTCCTTCCCTCAGCGATGTTAATTTTTCTCGTCGGCGTTGCCGTTCAGCGCTTCTGCGGCCGGCGGACATTCGCTGGTGTGCTGCTCCTGGCGGCTCTTTTCGGAACCGGCGTATTTCAAAACTTTCGGGCGCCTCAGTTCGTAGACCTTCATTGGCCTGCCTACGCGCCTCAAATTGATCGGTGGAAAGAAGCAAAGAGCACTGGTCGGGCAATGCGATACTTCGACGTACCAATCAACCCGCAGCCCTGGAGGTTGCGATTCGACTAGAATTGCGTTTAGTTGGCTTGCCTGCGTTCATTAAATTCTGCTATCCAAGGAACACCTATGCAGCGCAAGCTGTTTCAATCACTCAGGCTGAGCGCCATCGTTGCAATGGTCCTCACTACCGGCAAGGCGCAGCAGCAATCGGTTGTTAGTCCGGTCCTGACTCGCAGCGCTAACAACTCCCGGCATGGCGCCTACACGACCGAGACTGTTCTAACTCCACAAAACGTCGGGGGCCTTCACCGTATCTACTCCATCCCGATCCGTAATGACGCGCGCGGTGTCGAATCGCAACCCTTGGTGATGCCCGGAGTCAAACTGAGCGACGGTTCGACACATGACCTCATCGTCCTCTCTTCCATGGCGAACGACGTTATTGCCGCAGACCTGAAGACAGGCAATATACTTTGGCAAACCAACCTCGGACGTCCAATCGACGGAGATAAGGAGATCGACTTCTGGCAGATCAACGAGCACTTCGGAGTACTCTCGACTGGAGTGATCGATCCCGATACGTTCACCTGGTACGGCGTAACCTGGACTTCGCCCGATGGCTCTCCTGCTAAAGGCTGGCATTCGCTTCACGCGGTTGATCTTAAAACGGGCAAGGAATTAAAGGCGCCGCTTTCGATGAACCCGTTGACGTACAGCCCCGGCGGGAATCTCCCGACTGCACACTATGCGGGGCAGATGCGGAAACAACGCGCGGCTCTGGCGTTAGCAAAGGTGGCCGGGCACAAGACCATCTTCATCGCGTCCGGCTCGATCTTGGAAACTAATGCTTCCGCCAGCGGATGGGTCGCCGCTGCCGACCTTCAATCCTGGCGTTTCACCGGGAGCTGGGCGTCGACAGTACGCGGCTTCGGCGCCGGTATCTGGCAAGCAGGACAGGGGCTTGCGGTAGATGCCAATGGCGACATGTACGCACTGACCGGTAATGGTTCTTTTGGCCCGCCGACGGATTTCGGTGAAAGCTTTGTTCACCTCCGGTATACTCCGCCGGCCGACACTCTCCACGGTACGGGCACAATCGCGTGCGTAGATTGGTGGAGTCCCTACTCAGATTCCGGCCGCATCGGGCAGGATCCTACACAAACGGTCCCCAAGAACCTCAGTCCGAAGTTGGCCGGCATCAATGCCGCCAGCCGGAATGGCCGGGTCATTGAGGTCGTGAATGCGGACCGTGGCATGCACGCTCAGATGATGGCACCCAAGGATGATCCACGTTATGGCCTTTGGGGCGATGAGGATCTCGGAAGCGGAGGACCGGTTCTCATCGATCAATACGGAATCATAGCGGGCGGCGGCAAAGACGGAATCTGGTATCCCGTTCGATTGAACAACATGGGAAAGACAATGCCGGCGGACTTTGCGCATGCCGCCGCAAACTATGCTAAGCTTCTCAGCCCTCCAGTGTGGTTCACCTACGCTGCATTCAAACACGACGCACAGGGCCAGGTGATCGGATATGAAGATTCCGCTCCCTCCGATTCGAGCCAGTTGGATTTCACGTATGACGGCATCACCCACCATCTGCATAGCACTCCGACCCTGTTCGAATCGGATACTTTCGGCACCACGGTGGAATGCATGGGCGAGAACGGAAATGCCCGCATGTTCCGCGTTAATCCAAACGGATCTCTAACGTTTCTTGCCAATAGCCAGGAGTATGCAAGCCCGCAATCGCCTGGGATGACCGGCGGAATGCTTGCCGTTTCAAGCGACGGGAAGAAGAACGGAATTCTATGGGCGATCATCCCGATGAAAGATGCGAACACGAGTGTGGTCCAGGGACAATTGCTTGCTTTCGATCTGACGAACCTGGACAAATTCAGCGACGGCGCCGGATGGCTGAAGTGCGTCTACAGATCGCCAATCGATTTCAATCACCCCAAGTTCAACGTTCCGGCGATTACGGGCGGATACGTGATTGTGCCCACCTATTCTGGAAGGGTAGACGTGTACGGATTGAATTAGACTAGCGACGAGTACCAGCTTGAAGAGCCGAAAGAAACCTGAACGCATGAGATCAGGTCTCTCTCTGCTAAACACAGATAACTGGAAGGCGTAGTCCCGCTACTTCGTCGTGCCCGAAGCGTCGTTAAATCTGCGGCGTCCGAGCAGCACCAATCCGCCCAGGCCCGCCACGATCAGCGAAGTGGATTCCGGCTCAGGCGTGACCGCGGTCGGGGCGTAACGGGTCAGGTCGGCGTGGTTGGCGGGACAGGTGTTGCTGTGCCGCCGTTTATACTGAACCAGATGTAATAATCCTGAACCAAAGCAGCAGTTCCGGATTAAATTGAGCATTCGAGCACTTGGCTGCTCCCCGCACCACCGCCAAACCCGATCGCGGCAACTGTGCTGGTATCGGTCGACTCCCACTGCATGGTTGCGTAGAAGAAGCCGATCTGGCCCTCGCCTGCAGGGATGTCGTACCCGGATCCGCGCAGGATGAGCTGGAAGTATTCAGCTTGTCATCCATGAGAGCTGAAATAGCCGACATTTGCCGCGTTCCCACCCCCGGTAGTTACCACGACAGGACGGAAGTCGTTCGTATAAAGACCATTCGACGATAACAGCGATGATGCTGGAATCGTCAGTTGTGCGGCGGACAGCACCGTTGAAAGTACAGTCGCGCCGAAGACGCGAGCTTGAGTGACCTGAGCCCGAGCGCAAAGTAGTTGAACAAGTGATTTTTTCCTCCTCCGGTCAACGCGCCAATCGGGTCGCTCAATGGATCATCAAGTTCGGAGATCGGAGTCGTAGAGGTGCTAGAGCATCATTAGATGGGCCGTAGCTTTTGTGTCCTGAAATGAGCGTCGGGCCAAGCACTTGGAAGCACCTGGCCCGTAACCTGTTTCTGATCGAAGAAAAAAGGACGCGACACCGCTCGCCGCTCCCAAGTCTCTACTGTTCGCCGTTCACCATGACGCTCATTGAATTGCTCACAGTGCTTGCGCCCCAGAGAGACTGATTTGTCCAGACCGCGCCTGCACCCCACAAACTCTGATTCGCAGCATCGGAATTCGCGCCCCACATGGCCTTGTTGGCAGAATTGGAAGATGATCCCCATACTGCGCTGGCGCCCCACATGGCTTTGTTACCGATCAATACTGACTCGCTCCAGGTTGTGCTCGCACCCCACATAGCTTTGTCTGCCGCTAACGTGTTCGCACCCCACATGGCTTTGTCCGAGAAGACGGAAGACGGATCGAAGACTAAGTCCACATTTCCAGTCGCCGCATCATATTCTGCCGTAGGAGACACGGCTGTGATTCCGGCCGGTACCGAAGGAGCGGCCGCCAATGCTGCAGCCAGGTCCAGATATCCTGCTCCGACTGTGAAGATGTCGTAGTAGCTGGTAAATGTTTGGCCGCTGGTCGGATCGGTAACGAAACTCACCGTCGGAAAGGTCTTCGATGCCGTCTTCATAAACAACATCTTCACCTGGTCCGGCGTTAAGCCCGGAAAGGCTTGAATCAAGTCCGCTGCGGCTCCGCTCACCACCGCTGCTGCCATGCTGGTTCCGCTGAGGATGAAATATGTATTCGAGTAACCCGCTCCCACTTTCACTGTCGGAGGTTCTTTGCCGGATGTGGGGTCGTACTGCGGCTGAACGGCCGGGTTACCGGGCCTTGCGTTCGTGTTCTGGTAAGAATTCAGAGCTGCCAGATTTTGCGGCTCCTGAAGAGCAAGGGTCTCGTGTTGAGCCAAAAGCGAAATGATTTGATTGCCAGGGGCAACAAGATCCGGCTTTACGATGTGGTCCGTAGATCGAGGGTCCCTTTGAACTGTAGCTGGCAATCAGATCATCGTTCCGCGCGGCTGTCCCCATACTTCTCATCGCACCCACTGTGATGACGTAAGGATCGTTGCCGGGCGCATTGATCGTGCCGTAGCCGTCGTTGCCGTAGGTGTTATCACGTCCATCGTTCCCAGCCGAAACGACAACCACAATGCCGGCTTTCCAAGCAGCCTCTACAGCCTGACAAAGCGGATCTTGCGTGTAGCTCTCAAACACCGGCCTGCCCAGCGAGAGATTGATGACACGGATATTGTAGGTATTCTTCAGAGCGATTGCTCTATTGATTGCTGCCATCACAAAGCTATCCGAGCCCTCTCCGGAGGCATCCAATACCTTCAAATTGATCAGGTTCACGCCCGGCGCCACGCCCGCCACTGTTTGCGTGCAATTCGAGCAGTTAGAGGTCTTTCCATTCGAAGCAATGATGCCGGCAATATGCTGGCCGTGTCCGTACCAGTCGAGTCCGTAGCTCGCGGGCTTCGAAGGAATTTTTCCATTCACCGGAGCCATGGACACTGTGAAGTCTTCAGAGTATGTCAACTTTATTCGAGTAGGCCCCTAAATCAGAGTCATCGTTAATGCCGCTGTCCAGGACGGCAACCCCGATGCCTTTCCCGTTGTAGCCGGCTGCCCAGGCAGCAGGAGCATTGATTGTGGCGGGTGTAATTGCAATGCGGCCGTTTTCTTTTTGATCTGCCGGTCTACCGAAACAAATTTCACGTCGCCATCTGCTTCGAGAGCGTCGAGCGCGGTCGCCGGGATCAGGTACACTCCGGAATGAACTGTGGCGAATTCTGAGATCACGGTTCCGCCAAGAGCTGCAATCTTCTGTGCCGTGCCGGCGCCGGCACTGGTATTCCACTGAACGATCACTTGCACGGTGCCGCCTTTGGCGACGTTCTTAAGATCTGACGAGATCTTTTTCTTCGGCCCGGGACCGGCGAAGACCATCGCCGCCAATAGAAAGCACGATGCTAATTTCCTCATTCTGATTCCTTTCAATAACCCCACGAGCTCTTGGCTGTATCCGGTACTGCCGAATCCAAGTGATTTATCGGCTTAGTACGCGGTACCTTTAGGGGCTTTTGAAGATTAGCAGGAAACTTTCTAGGCGGACTGGAGTACCCGAACGTGCTGAGCCTCGCCCGATATGGCAAGCTCCTCGAAGCTCTGGCAGTCGGGCGGGCATAACGGGGAAAGACCGAATTCGGCGGTGAAGTGGAACGTGCTGCCCCGTCCAACGATGCTTTCAACCCAGATGGCGCCATTCATCAATTCAACCAGTTGAGATGAGATCGTAAGGCCCAGGCCGGTGCCGCCGAACCTGCGTGTAGAGGAATTATCAGCTTGCGAGAAAGCCTCGAAAATGACCTGCTGTTTGGAGCTGGGAATCCCGATGCCGGAATCCTCGATAGCAAAGTGGAACCGGGCGGCGTTTTCAGAGATCGATTCAGTTCTGACCGTGAGGCTTACGAATCCCTCTTTAGTGAACTTAATCGCGTTGCAGAGCAGATTCAGAAGAACCTGTCGCAAACGGCCCGGGTCGCCGATGAGTTGGTCGGGCAAACCCTCGTGCGAGGGCCACGTCAAGACGCAATCCTTTTTCGCGCGCCTGAACTGAGACCAGGCCGACCACTCCCTTTAAGCAATCAGAAAACCGGAAATCGATCGTCTCCAGCTCCAGCTTGCTCGCTTCGACTTTAGAGAAATCCAGGATGTCGTTGACGATTGCGAGCAGAGAGTCAGCCGAGATTTTGATAATGTCCAGGTATTCCTGTTGTTCCGCATCAAGAGCCGTGGTCAGAGCGATGTCGGTCATGCCCATGATGCCGTTGATCGGCGTCCTGATCTCATGACTCATGTTGGCGAGAAACTCTGATTTGGCACGGTTGGCAGATGCAGCTTTTTGTTCCGCTTCCGTTCGCACCTGTATCTCGAGTTCCAACTTCGCGTTCGCCAGAGAGAGGTCCAGGGTTCGTTCCTGAACACGCATCTCCAACTGGTCTCTCGATTCCCGCAGCTCTGCCGTTCGCTGCTCAATAAGCTGCCGCAAGATCCGTTCGCGATGCCTCAAGTGCGCGACCCGGAAGCGGTGAAGACCCAGGCCCAATCCCGCAACCAGCGCGGTAATCAGGAAGAAGAACATCCGGGTCTCGTAGTAGGCAGGTTGAACAACGACAATTGCTCCCGAGCCGTTGCTGGAACATTGGCCATCGATGCAGGCCAACACACGAAAGCGATACTGCGCGGGCGCGATGTTGGTGTAGTTAGCCAGCCCGCGAGGGCCGGCCTGAATCCAATCTTTGTCGAACCCCTCCAGCATGTAACTGAACTGGAGTTTTCCTGGCGCGGAAGAACCCGGAGCAGCAAACTGAAATTCCAGGCGTTTCTGGCCATGCGGTATGAGGAACGCAGCCTTCCCGGCAAGTTGCAATTTGCCGGCGCGCACGTGTTCAATCACTGCCGGATAGGGAACCTTGTACGTTTCAGTTTCGTTCGGATTGACGACTGCCACACCCTTCAGAGTTGGAAACCAGAGATGGCCATCGCGTGTCTGCCATCCGGCAGGTTGGAACCCGCCGTTACACTCGTGATTCTTCATTCCGTCCTGAACGCCGTAGCTGGTCACATGCGGCGCCGTCAGTTTATGTGTGGCAACCAACTCCAGATCGTGCTTGGGTATGCTGACGATTCCACGATTAGAGGTCAGCCACAAACGGCCAAGACCATCGTTCAAGACTTCGAAAATGGCATCGTCCGGGAGACCCTGCTGTGTCGTGTAGCTTGTCGACTTGCCGTCCGCGAAACGGACTAGTCCCTTCCCATTGGTCCCGAGCCACAACGTACCATCCGTGTCACCCGCGATTGAGTAGATGATGTTACTCGGCAGGCCATCGCGGCCTGTCAGAACTCGAAGCTGACCGTCCTTCCATCGCGCCAGTCCACCACCGTCGGTTCCGATCCAAAGTACGTCGTGCTCATCCCGGTACAACGAGGTAATTAATTTGTCGGGAAGTCCATCGCGCGTTGTCAGGGTGATGAGCTTCGCTCCATCAAACCGGCTCAGAGTACCGCGCGATCCGGCCCACAAGGAGCCCCGGCGATCGGTGTACAGGCACAGAAACGGTTGCTTTCCCAAGGTTCCGTCCGCTTCGAGATAGGGCCTGAACTTTCCGTTTTCGAACCGCGCAAGTCCGTTTCTGGTTCCCGCCCATACCGTTCCGCTTCCGTCTTGAGTGACGGAGAAAACCAGGTTGTCGGGCAATCCATCGCGCGTGGTATAAACAGTTGCTTTCCCGTTCTGCCAGCGAGTCAGTCCACCTTCTGAGCCGATCCACATGGCATCGCTCCGGTCCTGATAAATAGCCAGACTGATATTGGCCGCGAGTCCTTGCTCGGTTGTCAGGGGCGTGACAGGTCCTTGCCGGATCGCGGTCAGGCCCGTTGTTGTCCCGCCGATCCACAATGTGCCTGCCCTATCCTCGAAGATGCTCCAGACACCGTTATGAGCGATCCCGTCGTTCCTGACACCAAAGTTCATGGAATCATGAAGGAGCCGGTGAAGTCCGGAATCCAGAGTTCCGATCCACAACGTCCCTGCCCCGTCTTCGAAGATGGAGGAAATAGAGCTGTTTGCGAGAGCAGGAAACTGAGTGAATGCTTTGGGGCCGCCCGGCGTCCACCGCCACAATCCGTTACCGTGCACTCCGACCCACACTGCTCCATAACGATCGACCCGAACGCAGCGGATATCGGAGCCGCCTAATCCGTCTTTCGCCGTGAACCGTTGAACGGAACCGCCGAGAGATCCTGTTCAAGCCGTTGCGCGTTCCTGCCCAGACGTTTCCGTTCTTGTCGCCTGAAATAGAAAGTACGGCGTTGTCCGAAAGACCGTCGCGCTGAGTAATGCGTTTGAATTCTTGACCCTGAATGCTGGTCAGTCCACCGCCGTCCGTGCCAACCCAGATACGCCGTTCGGCATCCTCGTAGAGGGAGAGAATCGACTCGCTGCCTAACGCTCCTCCGGCCCGGAACGGCGCGAACCTGCCGTGATCAAATCTCGTCAGGCCGCCATCGTGAGTTCCGATCCATAGAACCCCGTCCTGGCCTACAAGCAGACAGGTGATGAAGTTGCCGGTGAGTCCGGGTGTCGAGCCCTTGTCGTAGACGGTAAACCGCAATCCGTCGAATCTCGCCAGACCGCTTTCTGTTCCCAGCCAGAGATACCCGTCTCTGGTTTGAGCGATGGACGTTACGGAATTTTCCGGTAGTCCTTGTTCGTTCTGCCAGGACTGCTGGATGAACTGCGATATGTCTTTCGAGCCATCGAGACTCGCCTGCGCGCGTGGAACCAGCGCAAATAGCAACGGCAGCGTCAGGGCGACGCGCTGCCATCGGAAGTTGAAAAACACGGGGCAACGCGTAGTCTTTAGCGCTGCTTCCGTCGCGAACTGTTGGTGCGGATTCTCTCACGGCCAGACCCGAAACGTGCTTGTAGAGTTGTCGCCGTCCGCTCGAAAAGCTCTCTCCGTCGTTGGGTAGGGTGAATCTGTGCCGTCGTCTTCCCGGCGCTTACCGGGCTTAGCTCGAATGTGTCTGCCAAGGGCCAGCGGCTCAAGGCAGAAATCCCATCCGCTATTTAGAGCCTGTGCCCGAATTAGAAGTGAACTTCTTGTACGCGGAGGTGACGGCAGCGTGATTCCGCTTTTCTTCGTCCGACCACGGCTTATACTTTGCCCAGTCGATGCCGTTGTAAATGTCGTTCTCCCCGGCACCTTTTGCGATCCCGGCTTTCACTCCATCAAAAACAGCCGCGAGGTACGCTCGCTGCCCCTTCAGAGCGTCGACAGTGCCGTCACGACCATGGCCAGGAACGACGATAGCTGGGTCCATGGCCGCGAGCCGGTCGAGGATCCGCAGCCAGCCATCCGGATTCATCCCGGGGTCGGACAGATTATTCTGAGCCCGCGTCGTGCACAGGTCACCGGTGAACACAATCCGTTCTGCCGGCAGCCAAGCCACAGCGTCTCCTCTCGTATGTCCGGGACCAACCTTGATCAGTTCCAGCCGCCGCGAGCCGTCTGTAATCGTCAAAGAGTCTTTGAAGGTAAGCTGCGGATGAACGAGAGAGTACTGCTTTAAGCTCTGCTCGCCGACGCCGGCGTCCTTTTCCCAGGATGCCGTGTTTCGTGTGCGTGAGTCTTCCGCAGTCATGTCCGAGCTGACGACAGTCGCGCCTACTTCGGCAAAGACTCCGTTGCCGTAGCTGTGGTCGGCATGGTAGTGGGTATCGAAGACAAATCGCACCGGCTTCGAAGTAGTCGCCTTCAAATCCGCGAGGATGGCTTTGGCACCCCAGGGATAATTCGCATCGATGACCACCACGAAATCCTTGAACTCAATCCAGCTTGTTGTGGCGATAATCCGCTTTTCGTCTTCTGATTGCCTGTAGTAAACGCCCGGCGCGATCTGATGGACCAGCGGTGGCAAGTCCGCGGCGACCAGACTCAAAGCGGAAGAACAGAGCAAAGTAACAGCAACTGGGATGTTGATAAGTGACATTGAAGAGACCTTTTATGGCGAATCTTCCGGCGATTTGATCTCGAGAAGAAGGCCGCCCATGTCCGAAAGGTGAGTGCGCATTCGATCGCGAGCCGACTTACTGTCTTTCGCCAAGATCGCTTCCAGAATCGCGGTGTGCTGCGTGAGCACCTTTTCAGTGATCCCCGGAACCTGAAGGGTGATCAACATCCATTGCTGGATGAGATTCCGGATCATGAGTACCGCATTGAGCAACACCTGATTATGGGACGCAATGGCAATGGCCAGATGGAACTTCAGGTCAAACTCCAGCACCTGGTTGGGCTTGGTGTTGAGAGTATGAAGTCCCAGTTTGATCTCGTTGAGATCATTCTCTGTGGCACGCTCGGCTGCGAAGCCTGCAAGCTCAACCTCCAGCACTAACCGCGATTCGACCAGCTCGTGCGCACCCGCGCTGCTGCTGCCTGCAATAGCCCAAAGCAATGGACGAGACAGGAAGTCGGCTCGTCTCCGTACAAACGTGCCGGCTCCCACGCGGCTATCCACTAGTCCCATAATCTCGAGAGCCTTCAGCGCTTCCCGCAGCGATGGGCGAGCGACGCCCAGTTGCTGGCAAAGCTCCCGTTCCGGCAGGATTTTCTGTCCTTCCTTCCATTCACCGCTGACGATATAGCCCAGGAGCTGTTCGAACACAGCAGCGGGAACACCGACGCGCGCAGGGGAAAGAGTAGTTCGTTTCGGGTCTCCCATCAGTTCGCCTGACCGCAGATACAGAACTGCATCTTATAGCACCATGGCTCTGCAACAGAAGAGATCTGAGCGAATTGCTGGTAGCACGGCTTGTCTCACGTGGTGAACTTCCGTTTGACAGACTGGTCAGACCATTATAGTGTTTGTTATGGAATTCGGAAGCTTGCGTCTCACACTTCAGAAGCAATTTCGCCGGCCGCGAGTTGGGGAAAGGCAAGATTTTGTTGATATTTTCGGCCCTTATCCGGGCTTTGACTATAACGCCAGCAGCGTAACCTGCCGTTGTTCAAGCTGGCCAGACAAGGGTCGGCTATCGCGCTGAAGCCGCGGGAGGTGAGAATATGGTGCGTTCCAGATGAACATTCGGTCTTCCTTCCTTGCCGCGCTCCTGCTCTCGACCACCAGCTTTGCGCAGCGCAAGTCCGGTAATCCACTGGACCATCTGCCGCCTCAGATTGAAGTCTTGACTCACTTCGGAGAGCGCGCGGATATCTCGCCAGATAACAGCAAAGTCGTTTTTATGGATAAGAGCTTCGGTGACGCTTTCCAGATCGACTTGAAGACGCGAGTCATTCGATGCCTGACGTGCGGCGTTCCGGGTGCGGCGTTCCTGCGCATCATGCATCTTTCGTCCGGAGACTACATTCTGATCGGCCCGAAGTCCTTCAACGACATCCACAGTAGCCGTACAAAAGATAATCAGCTTTGGTTCCTCTCCAAACAAGCAGGATCGAAGCCGCAGCCCTTCAACGAAAAAATGTCGGAAGGGGCGGCGCTTTCGAAGAAGTCGATGAAGATCTCCTATTCGATCACTCACGCTCAGGATGAGTCGCTTCCCGCAGAATACTCCGCACTCTACGTCGCCGACGTCGTCGTCTCGGAAGGGTCGGCGCACCTCGCCAATAAGAAGCGGGTTTATGAAAGCAAGTCGAAGGCGTGTACGATCGAGGCCCAGGATTTCTTTGACAACGATCGTAAGATGACGTTCACCTGCTATGAACCGCAGGGCCTGGCATCGGTGATGACAATCGATCTTGGAAACGGCAAAGTCGAAAACATGTCGAAGGCACCCGGGACCTATAACGAATGCGAAGGCATTTTTCCCGACGGCCGCTATACCAACGTCGAAGCGGATCGCCAAGTGGCAAAACTTGGCGGCGCACACGGTTCGAAGAATATCGATATCTGGAAACTTCGTCTCGACGGCACGGGAAAGAATTTCACTCGACTGACGAACTTTAACGACTATGAAGGCTATAAAGCTTCAAACCCGGTGGTTGCCACCGATGGAGCCTTCATGGCATTTCAACTAGCGAGCCCGCGGGACGAAGCCGGCGTGGGCTACGGAATTCTGCTTTACCACTTTCGCTAAGGAGCAAGCTACTTGCAAGGTATTCAATCGAATCAGGTCTCATTTTTAGAGACGGTCGCGGACGAATACAAGGAGATCCTCACCCCGGAGGCAATCGACTTTCTGGTCGAGTTGCACAAGAACTTCGACGGCCGCCGGCGTGAGCGTCTGGCCGCGCGCGTCGAACGTCAAAAAGAGATCGATAACGGAGCTCTGCCGGACTTCCTGCCCGAAACAGCGGACATTCGAAACGGCACATGGACCGTCGCTCCGATCCCTCCCGATCTCCTCGACCGTCGCGTGGAGATAACGGGGCCGGTCGATCGCAAGATGGTGATCAATGCACTGAATGCAGGTGCAAAGGTCTTCATGGCTGACTTTGAAGATTCGAATTCACCGACATGGGCGAATAACCTGGCCGGCCAGGTGAACATGCGTGATGCAATCCGAAGAGAGATCCGCTACACGAGCCCGGAAGGCAAGAACTACGAGCTGGGACCGAAGCCGGCAGTACTCTTCATTCGCCCGCGCGGGTGGCACCTTATCGAACGGCACATGACGATCGATAACGAGCCGATCTCCGGATCGTTGTTCGACTTCGGTCTTTACTTCTTCCACAACGCGAAGGCTCTGGTCGAACGAGGATCCGGACCATACTTCTATCTGCCAAAGATGCAGAGCCATCTTGAGGCGCGGTTATGGAACGACGTGTTCGTTTTCGCGCAGGACTACCTCAAAATTCCGCGCGGCACGATTCGAGCCACCGTGTTGATCGAAACCATCCTGGGCGCCTTCGAGATGGACGAGATTCTCTATGAATTGCGCGACCATTCAGCGGGCCTCAACTGCGGGCGCTGGGATTACATCTTCAGCTTCATAAAGGTGTTCCAGGCAAATCCGAAGTTCATGATGCCGGACCGCGCCCAGGTAACAATGGAGCGCCACTTCTTAAGTTCTTACGTGGATCTGTTGATTCAGACCTGCCATAAACGCGGGATCCACGCCATGGGCGGTATGGCGGCACAGATCCCGATCAAGTCAGACGCGGCATTGAACGAGGCCGCGCTCGAGAAGGTTCGTCTGGACAAACTGCGCGAAGTGAAGGCAGGACACGACGGCACGTGGGTAGCTCATCCTGGGCTGATTCCGGTCGCGATGCAGGTATTTAACGAGGGCATGCCCGGGCCGAATCAGATCGACAAGAAGCGCGAAGACGTCCATGTAACGGCAGCGGATCTGCTTGCCGTTCCCGACGGAACGATCAGCGAGGCAGGACTGCGGCTGAACATCGACGTCGGGATTCAATACCTTGAATCGTGGCTGCTCGGTAACGGCTGCGTTCCGATCTACAACCTCATGGAGGACGCAGCGACGGCCGAAATCTCTCGGACGCAAGTCTGGCAATGGGTACACTACGGAGCGACTTTGGATGACGGCCGGAAGATTACGCCGGATCTGGTTCGCGAAACGATCAAATCCCAGTTACAGCATATTCGCGGAATTCTGGGTGCAAAGCGGTACGACGCCGGCAAGTTCGACCTTGCTTCTGAACTGTTTGAGAAGATGCTCCTCAGCGAGAAACTTCCGGAGTTTCTGACTCTGGAAGCTTATTCTTACGTGAACTAGGGACAGAGCGACGATATGAACTCCGTCTGGTCGCAGTCTTACGATCCCATTTCGCACGCGCTGTTCTGGTCATCGGTTGTAGCCGCCATCCCGATCCTCACGCTTCTGTTCCTTCTCGGTGTTTTGCGAAAGCCGGCTTGGATGGCGGCGCTGGCAGGGTTGGGAGTGACGGCGATCATTGCGATCGGCCCTTATCACATGCCCCCGGTACTGGCGGTCAGCTCTGCGGCTTATGGAGCAGCTTTCGGCCTATTTCCGATCTCCTGGATCGTGTTCTGGGCCATTTTCCTTTACCGGTTGACAGTGAAAACGGGCAAATTCGAGGTGATCAAGAGCTCCATTGGGGCGTTCACCTCGGATCCGCGGCTGCAAGCTCTGTTGATCGCCTTTGCGTTTGGCGCGTTCATCGAAGGTGCGGCGGGATTCGGAACGCCCGTCGCAGTAGCAGCAGCGATGCTGATGGGGTTCGGCTTCTCTCCCTTCTACGCGTCTGCGATTTGCCTTCTGGCTAATACCGCTCCCGTGGCCTTCGGTTCCATTGGGATTCCAGTCATCACGCTCGCCGGCATTACCGGTCTTCCGCTTGATCGCCTGAGCGCCGATGTCGGAAAGCTCTGCGCTCCACTGTCGCTCATCATACCGGCGTACCTGATCCTCACGATGTCCGGGATTAGCGGTCTGGTGGAGGTGTGGCCGGCAGTCCTGGTTTGCGGCGGGCTTTTCGCGTCGGTGCAGTTTTTCGTATCGAACTTTATCGGTCCGCAATTGACGGACATCTTGAGCTCGCTTTCGGCCATGATCGGGCTGCTAGTCCTGCTCAAAGTGTGGCGGCCGAAGACGACAGGGGTGTTCGCAGAACACTTTTATTCGGATTCGGGCGTGCCCGCGAAGGGTGGAAAAACAGGAAGCGTCACACCGACGTCTCAGCAGACACAAACGAGTACCGCGGTGCGAGAGCAACCGGTACACCTGAGCTTGACGACGGGCCAGATCGTAGCGGGCTGGATGCCTTACGTGTTCCTGGTGATTTGTGTTTTGCTTGTGGGGATACAAACCGTTCCAGACGATCCTGAATTCTGTTACTGAGGTGTTCCCGTGGCCGCTCCTGCACAACTATGTGTTGCGCACGCCTCCCGTGGTCACGACGACTTCGCCCTACCCCGCTTTGTACACCTTGAACTGGCTGTCGGCGTCGGGCACTTCCTGCATGGTGGCAACTTTGCTGTCGGCGGTCTTTCTCCGTGTCAGCATGCGTGATTTTCTGGCGATGTTTGTTTCCGTTGTAAAGCAGCTACTTCTTCCAACGCTGACCGTTTCGGCTGTCCTTGCGATGGCGTTTCTGATGAATTACTGCGGTGCGACGGGAACTTTGGGATTGGCGTTCTCCGCAACCGGCGTACTGTTTCCGTTCTTCAGTGCGTTGCTTGGTTGGCTCGGTGTGTTTTTGACCGGGTCAGATACGTCGGCAAATGCGCTGTTCGGAAATTTGCAGGTGGTAACAGCACATCACCTGGGATTGAGTCCGAGCTTGATTGCAGCTTCGAATTCAGCGGGCGGTGTGATGGGAAAAATGATCAGCTTGCAGACAATCGCGGTAGCCGCCGCGGCGACCAGCATGTCAGTAAACGATCAGGCAAGACTGTTTCGATTCACGCTTCGGCACAGCGTGATTCTTGCGACCGCAGTAGGCTTAGAAGTGCTCTTCTACGCCTACCTGGCGCATGCGTAACTGAGGAGGAGAGCCGCCCTTGTCAGGCCGCTCTCCGCTCGGAGACAAGATTTCTTTCTTCGCCGAAGTAACAGCTCAGAGGGAAAAGCCCACGCTGCTCGAAAGCGCGTCCAGCGAGTTTTTCGATCTCGGCGATCTCGCGTGCGAGGGTGAAACGAGCGATTCCAAGTTGCTCGCAGATTTCGTCCGCCGAATGGGCCTGAATAAAGTGGAGCTGGAACAACCGGTAGCGCTCGCTGTCCATTCCGATCGCGCGTTTTGAGGCAAGATCGAAGTCCAGCAAATAGCTATCGATTGTCTTGTTAACAGAAGACTTCGTTCGAAGATTCTTGTATAGCAGGCAAGCGTTATAACGTTCGTGGCAAGCGCGGAATGCTTCGATGGAGCGTTGTGTTGAGCGAGTTGAGTTCCGGTCGCTCGTAGGTTTGGAAATGGGCGGTACGGGGAATTGAGTAGGCATCTCGCCCATGAGTAAAGCGGGGTGGAAGATGGCGTCCGCTCGGGACCGTCTCTCATCCTCAACAAAGGAAAAGGAGAAAGAAATTTTTCCTCCTTGTGACTGCCCTCGCTCACTCCCCGAATCCGGGTCACCTTGCCGTTTTCGCTCCCACTGCGAACCGCATTCGCGATAGCCGTCCCGAGATCGACCGTGCTTGCTTTGCCACCCATATCGGGTGTCAAAGGCGCACCCGGCGCGGTCAATACGGTCTCGATTGCGTCCACAATGGCTTTCCCCGCCGCAGGCTCGCCGAAATGATCAAGCATCATCGCGGCCGACCAGATCTGGCCGATGGGGTTCGCGATTCCCTGCCCTGCAATGTCCGGTGCCGACCCGTGAACCGGCTCGAACATGGACGGAAATTTACGTTCAGGATTGATGTTCGCGGAAGGAGCGACCGCGATCGTGCCCGTCACTCCAGGGCCCAGATCCGACAGTATGTCTCCAAAGAGATTGCTGGCAACCACGACGTTGAAGCGCTCGGGCGTCATCACGAAGCGAGCACAGAGGATATCGATGTGATACTGATCGGTCCGGATTTCCGGATACTCTTTGCCGATAAGCGCAAACCGTTCGTCCCAGAACGGCATGGAGTAGAAGATGCCGTTTGATTTGGTCGCCGAAGTCACGTGGTTCCTGCCCGTTTGGCGCGCGAGCTCAAATGCATACCGAATGATCCGGTCCGTACCGTGACGAGTAAATACCGCTTCCTGGACCACCAGTTCCCGCTCGGTGCCCGAATGAAGCCGACCGCCGATTTGTGAATACTCGCCTTCCGTGTTTTCGCGGACAACCCAGAAATCGATGTCTCCCGGCTTTCGATTTCTCACGGGCGGTTCAATGCCGGGCAGCAAGCGGACCGGCCGAAGGTTCACATATTGATCAAACTCGCGGCGGATCGGGATGAGAAGACCCCAAAGAGAGATGTGGTCCGGAACACCCGGATACCCGACTGCTCCCAGAAAAATTGCATCGTGATCCCGCAATCTTGCGAGTCCATCCTCCGGCATCATGCGCCCGGTCGTGTGGTACGTCTCGCAATTCCAATCGAAGTTTTTGAGGTCAAAACCGATCCCGAACTGAGCGCCCACGGCCTCCAATACACGCAGCCCTTCGGGAACAACTTCCTTCCCGATTCCATCGCCAGGAATGACAGCCAGCTTGAACTTTTTCATGGATAGATTTAACGACTGGCATGTTACCATTCACCGGCAGGAATGGAGACTCTTCAACGTGCAACTCCAGCTAAGAGTAACGGCCCGCGCTACGATCTGGCGCTGGTTCGTCGTCTTACTGCCCGGCGTTCTACTCTACCTGCTTCCGCTTCCGCTGCTACGCCCGGATCAACGGCATCTGGTAGCGTTTTTCGTAGCTACCATCGTTGCTCTGATTGTGCAGCCAATGGCAATGGGCGCCTGTATTCTGCTGTCCATGACAGCCCTTGCGCTCACGAACACTCTGCCGCCAACCGTTGTTCTGTCGGGCTTCTCAGATCCCACGGTGTGGCTCATCTTCACTGCCTTTTTGTTCTCGAGAGCAGTCACGGATACAAGGCTCGGGACGCGTGTGGCGTACTTATTCATCCGCAAGTTCGGGCGGAACGCGCTCACGTTGGGTTACTCGATTTCGATCTCCGATCTGGTGCTTGCTCCTTTCGTTCCCTCCGATACCGCACGAGGCGGCGGGATTATCTGCCCTATCACGAAGTCGGTTGCCGAGGCCTTAGGTTCGGAGCCCGGCACGGACTCGGGCAAAATGGGCGGCTTCCTGGTGCTGGTGGCTTTCCACACCACTTATATTGCGTCGGCGATGTTCCTGACCGGAATGGCTGCGAATCCGTTGATGGCCGACTTCGCGCTCAAAATCGGACACGTGGAGATGACCTGGATTCGCTGGTTCCTGGGAGCCATCGTGCCCGGCGGAATTTGTCTTGTTCTGATACCGCTCCTGCTTTATCGCTTTTACCGGCCTGCCTCGACCGACACGGAAGCCGCCCGAATACATGCGCGCCTGGAACTCGACAGGATGGGACGCCTGAGCCCGCGCGAATGGCGCCTGGGAGTGATTATGCTGCTGGTGATGGCCGGATGGGTTACGTCGCCCGTGGCACCACATTCCGAATGCATTCGTGGCTCTGGCCGGTGTATCCGCGATCCTGGTTACAAGCGTACTGACATGGAGTGATTTGCTTGGCGAAACGAAGGCCTGGGATGCGCTGATCTGGTTTGCACCCCTGATTATGATGGCGGGCGAGCTAAACAAGCGAGGAGTCATTCAGGAACTCTCCCACTCGGTGTTCGGATACACAAGACTCTTGCCTTGGGCCGTCGCACTTATATTCCTGGCGATAACGTACCTGTATGTGCATTATGGTTTTGCAAGTATGACGGCACACATCACCGCCCTTTATCCGGGTTTCCTGACTGCTGCGCTTGCAACGGGAGCGCCTCCGCTCCTTGCGGCTTTCGTTCTTGCCTACTTCTCGAACCTGAACGCAGGAATCACACACTACGGAACAGGGTCCGCGCCCGTTTATTTCGGACTGGGCTACGTCAGTCAATCCACTTGGTGGAAAGTAGGATTCCTGCTGTCGTTGGTAATTGTGGTTGTCTGGCTTGGACTCGGAATGGTCTGGTGGAAGTTCATAGGCTATTGGTAAGGGACGAACAGCCACACTTGAGATGAAAATAACGGAAATTCGGGACATTGTTGTCCCTATCAAGTCTGAAATCAGCAACGCTTTCATAAGCTTCGCCGAGATGACTATCTCCGCGGTGGCCATCCACACCGATGTTGAGCGTGAGGGAAAGCCGGTTGTTGGTTTCGGGTTCCACTCGAACGGCAGATATGCTCAACAGGGTATTTTGCGTGATCGCATCATTCCCCGACTGATGCAGGCATCGCCCTCCGATCTTCTGGACGAAACCGGCGAAAACCTGGATCCAGAGAAGGCCTGGGCCGTCATGATGACGAATGAGAAGCCGGGCGGACACGGCGACCGGTCCGTTGCTGTTGGCACTCTCGACATGGCCCTTTGGGACGCTGTTGCCAAGATGGAAGGCAAGCCGCTGTTTCAAGTGCTTTCAGACCGGTATCGGGATGGAACAACGGACCGGACAGTCCCGGTTTACGCAGCGGGAGGTTACTATTACCCCGGCAAGGACGTTTCGGCATTAACGGACGAGATGCGCTCGTATCTGGCCCAAGGCTATACGACGGTAAAGATCAAAATCGGAGGCGCACCGCTCGCACATGATCTGGAACGGATCGAAGCGGTACTGAAGTTTCTCTCATCGGGCGAAAACCTGTGTGTAGATGCCAATGGGCGCTTTGATCTTGCGACCGCTCTCGAGTACGCTAAGGCACTTGCGCCTTACAAGCTGCGCTGGTACGAAGAACCGGGTGATCCCCTGGACTTCAAACTTCTCGCGGAGGTTGCGGCCGCCTCTGAGACACCAATTGCGACGGGGGAGAATCTCTTTTCGACCGTGGACTCCCGCAACTTGATTCGTTACGGAGGCCTGGATCGCGAAACAGACTTCCTGCAGATGGATCCGGCGCTCAGCTATGGCATTGTCGAGTATCAAAGAACTCTGACGATGCTGAAGGACGAAGGTTGGTCATCGCGGCGGTGTATCCCTCATGGTGGGCACCAGATGGCGCTCCACGTCGCAGCAGGACTCGAACTCGGCGGGAACGAATCCTACCCGGGCGTTTTTCTGCCGTTCGGCGGTTTTGCGGATGATTTGCCCGTAGGAGACGGAAAGATCAAGCTGTCCGATGCGCCTGGTATCGGCATTGAACATAATTCGGACCTCTACGCCGTGTTTCAGAGCATGTTATGAAGTTTCGCCACGCCGTTGTTCTGCTGTGCTTTCTTGGTGGGGCTGTTCGTGGATCTGCTGCGGACCTCGCGATCGTCGGGGCGACCGTTCTCGACGGAAACGGAGGCGCCACCGCTTAGTGACGCGACGGTTGTTATCGCCGGTTCACGGATTACAGCAGTTGGTCCAAAGGGGTCGACTGCGGTTCCAGCCGGCGCGACGGTTGTGGACGGAACGGGGCGCTATGTCCTCCCTGGATTCATCGACACAAACGTTCACCTGTCGCTTTACGGAGGTGCTCGGGACCGTTACGAATCGCTGGCCAAGTATTTCGATCGCGAAGATGACATCGTCGTTGAAGCTGCCCAGATCCAACTCAAGTACGGTGTGACCACTGTTCGCGACAGCTACGGCATGCTGATGCCGCTCACGCATGGCCGCGACAAGATCGCACGCGGGGAAGCGATTGGTCCACGCGTTCTCGCGGCCGGCAACATCGTGGGTTGGGGAGGACCCTACTCGATCACCTTCAGTTTGACTCCTCAGAACGGACTGACGCGTTTCCAGGAGGAGATGAACGATGCCGTGTCGCAAGGCGCAGGAGAAGACCTCCCGGACATGACGCCTGATGAACTCAGGGTGGCGATCAATAAGTACCTAGACAAAGGTCCGAACTTCTTGAAATACGGAGGCACCAGCCACTTCTCGCAACCGACCTACGTAGGGTTTTCGCCGGACGCGCAAAAAGTCATGGTTGAGGCGGCACATAAGCGCGGCCTGTCAGCAGAAACGCACTCAACCACAATCGAGGGTCTACGGTTGTCCATTGCGGCAGGCATCGATCTAATCCAGCATCCGGAATTACTCACGCCAAGAGAGATGCCAGACGATCTTGCCGGGCTCATTCATCAGCGAAATATCATCTGCTCGATGCTGGTCAGCACGATCACGGGCGAGGCTTGGACCAAGCACCTGAAAGACAAGGCCGAAGCTCAGAAGAAGATCGAAGAAGCGGACAAAAAGAACCCAGACCGGCCGCGAACTTTTGTCGCCGAACGAAGACGGGAAGCAGATCTGGGCACCGACCTCGATACGCGGCGGAAGAACGCTCAGAAGCTGATTCAAAACCGCTGTACCGTAACCGTCGGTACCGATAACTATTGGGGTGCGGCTCCGGAATTTGCGATGGAGTCGAAATCTCCAAGCCAGAGTCACGGGATCGGCACTCTGATGGCGATCGAAGGTCTAGTTGAGCTTGGGATGACGCCGGCGGAGGCGATTGTGGCTGGAACGAAGAACGGTGCGATCGCCTGTCGAAAGTTAAACGAATTCGGAACTGTCGAGAAAGGGAAGTTGGCTGATCTGGTGATCCTGGATGCCGACCCTCTCGCAGACATACACAACATTCGAAAGATACGATCGGTGGTCGTCGGCGGGCAAGTAGTGGATCCTTCCAAACTACCGGACAAGCCCGTGCTCTCCCGGAAAAAGGCAACCAGTTAGGCTAATTGCGGAAGAGGCGCGGCACGAACTCGTTCAAATCGCGTCGCCAGGTGAGCCACTCGTGAGCCGTGCCCGGAGACTCGTAGAAGACGTGTTTCACACCAGCAGTTTGCAGGGCCTCATGCAGATTCGCAACACTCTGGTGTATTGCCTGTTCTCCAGTACCTGCTCCCAGCCACAGTAATCGAACCTTCTTGTTGAAGGCGGCGGGATCGGCAAACTCGCCATTGTAGGAGGTCTTGATGGCAAAATCCCGGACAGGACCGCTAAATGAACCAATCCAGGCAAATTTGTCCAGGTGTGCTGATGTTATTTGCAGAGACTGCATCCCGCCCATGGAAAGTCCCGCCATGGCCCGACTGTCGCGGTCCGGAATGGTGCGATAGGTCGAATCGATCATTGGGATCAGATCGTCCATCATGAGATCTTCGAAGGCGTTCGTTCGGCGCGGAGGTCCACCGGTTGGAGATGGCTCGAGAGGGGCATCGGGCTTATAGGCGTAGCCTGTGTCCATCACAACCAGCATCGGAACCGCTTTGCCCGTAGCTAGCAGGTTGTCGAGAATCAGGTTGGCACGCCCCTGCTTCGTCCATCCGGTCTCGTCCTCACCCGCTCCGTGTTGCAGATAGAGCACCGGGTAACGCTTGGTGCCCTGGTCGTAGCCGGGCGGCGTGTATACGAACGCACCGCGCCAGGAATTAGTCGTTCTCGAGTGATAGGGATGAATATGGACGTCACCGTGCGGCACATCCTTTGGCGCGTAAAACTCGCCGTCTTTGTCGGGCACTTCCACCGCACTGCAATCCCTGCCCCAGCCGTAATACGTCTTGCTCGCAGGATCGTCCGTCGCAAAGCCATCGACGAGAAGCCAATAGTAGTGGAAGCCGGGAACGGCCGGACCTGTCGTGAAGGTCCAGTTCCCTTTGTCATCCCGAACCATGTCGAACGGGCCCTTGCCGAGTCCATTGTCCGCGCCACCTGGCTGGATCTGCACTTTCTGCGCACCGGGAGCCGTGACACGAAAGGTAACGCGGAGATCAGGAGAAATTCTCGGGTACGGAGCCCCGGAAATGTTCGAAGCGGCCGGTTTGGAACCATCGGCAGAGGTCTGGGCGACTGCAGCAGTCGACAAAACTAAAAGCAGCAGAGTGATCTTCATTTAGAGCCAAACACCCGGGCACGAGAGCCGGTTGCGAGTTTATCGCTGGTCTGGAATCCAACTGCCCGATTCGGTAATAAAGTAATGGCTGTTGTCGTCCCAGTCGTGGACCAGCATGCCAAGACCGCGCACCTGCCCGATGACACTGGTAGGAACAGGTTTCGAAAACCCGGGGCGTGGCGTCATCCAGACGACTAGGCCGTTGGGCGACATCTGGGCGTATGCATTCGGTGTGGGCTTCAAATCGGGGCTGAATGTCTCGTTATGCTTTTCGGCCGGCTGTTGTTGAACCGGAGCCGCCGGGAAGGCGGAGACTGAGGACGCTGCGCTCCCCGGGGCTGATGCAGGAGCAAGGGCGGCGGCAGAGGCGGTAGAAGACACTGCCGAGGCAGTTGGCCTGGCCTTACCCAGTTCGCGAACCTCTCGCTGCCAGCGGGCGTTCATTCCATTGATCTGGTCCCGCACCCCGTTCTGTCCTTTTTCCAGCTCGGACAGTCTCTGCAATTGCGCGTTTAACTGCGCTTTTAAGGAATCGACATTGCTGTCCAGCGTCTTGAGGCGGTTGACCTGATCCGAAACTGCCGCCCCGTTTGCCGAAAGCCGGTCGATCGCAATCTGCTGGTTCGCAATCCGGCCGTCATGCAAGGAGACTTGTTCCCAGAGCAGATAAAGGAAGTAGCCGGCCAGGACTCCAGCCACAAAGGTCAACAGGATGCCGAACGCGGTGTAGCTTTGCCACCTCTTATTCGCGTCGGCGGTCTCCTGAATTCGGGCGAGGAGATCCGGAAGCTGCGCATTTGGCGAGAGCGAAACTTCGGGCTCTGTATTTTGCGGCACTAAATTGAACCGCTGAGGCGAAGCAGACATAAGCCACCTTTATAAGAATTACGTTACAAGCATACTCGAGATCAGAGATTTCTGGCCCCCGAGTATCACTCTTAAGGGCGAATCAGATACTAGACCGCCGAGCATTTTTTACCGATCACACATTGTAGAATTTTCAGTACTCGTTTCGGGTAAGTAGCTTAGCGGCTTTTTTACCCCGACTTACTCATCCCTTCCCGTTAGCTTTATCACGTAAGCAAGAGTTGATCACGAGCTTGAGGGCAAAGCTACCGTTTGATCATCTTGCCGAAAGATCTTAAGGAAATTAATGGAAACATTGATGGTAGTCGATTGGCCAGTTGCGAATCTGCGGGCTTGTTCAAAGCAGCGGAAGAGCGACGAAGCCGTGGTTAGGGTAGTTCGTCTGATTGAGAAGCACGGATTTAGGGCTCCGGTGCTGATCGAAGCGGACGGAGAAGTCATCGGTGGCGAACTCAGGTTGAGGGCGGCACAACAGCTTGGCATGAAGACAGTGCCGGCGATCGTTGCGGGCGGGTGGACACTCCGGCAACTTCAAGCCTTTGAATCCCGAGCGGAAAAGGCTGCCGAATGGGCTGCGTGGGATTGGGAAGACATCAAGGAAGAGTTGATCGAGAGCCGGGCGGACGACTTCGGTTGGGAGTCTGTCGACTTCGGCGACAAATGGATCGATGATCTGATCAACGATTTCTCCGGCCTGGAGGAAGACATGGAGTCTAGCACCCCGGCTAAGCCTGAGCGTAAGGCTCGAAAGGCGGTGCGCTAATGGCTCAACTTGCTTTCAAAGCTCCTTCGAGAGATAAGCGGCTGGTTAAGGCTCTGAGCGCGTGTGGCAACAGCCAGGAAGAAATTGCCAAGATGCTTGGCATTACGCCCAGCATGCTGCGCAAATATTTCCGCGATGAATTGACAGTAGGCGGCGTGCAGGCAAATGCAAAAGTGCTGGGATCCATCTTCAAGGCAGCGACCCAGGACAAAAACATGACTGCGGCGATCTTCTGGGCAAAGACGCAGGGCAGTACGAAAGCCAAACGTTCCGCCCGCACGGAAGGCAGCAATGTTCCTCCGGCATTGGTCCTGAAAGTTCAGGAATAGGAACAGGCGGACTACATGGCGAGATCAGAGCAAGGCCAGCCGAGAACGATTGAGATCGGCTTAAGACCGGCCCAGATGAATGTGTTCCGGTCTGACAAGAGATTCCGGGTGCTGGTTGCCGGAAGGCGGTTTGGAAAGACTCATCTGGCGCTGGTGGAACTGCTGCGAGCGGCTTGGGGAACGGGGCGAACAGCGTGGTACATCGCGCCCAGCTACCGGCAGGCAAAACGAATCGCATGGGACCGGTTGAAGCAGCTCACTGAGCCTTACTGGGGCGGTAAGCCAAACGAAACGGATTTGAGCATCAGGTTGCGCTGGGGCGGTGTCATTGCCTTGCGCGGAGCAGATCAATACAGCTCCCTGCGCGGTAACGGACTGGACTTCGTTGTGCTGGACGAGTATGCGTCCATGCGTCCAGAATGCTGGACGGAAGTGATCCGGCCCGCACTTGCGGACCGTAAGGGTGGAGCCCTGTTCATCGGGACCCCGGAAGGTGCGGACCACCTGTTTGAGCGTTTTGAGCATGCCCAAAAGGACGACGATTGGGCTGCCTTCCAGTACACGACGCTGCAGGGAGGCAATGTGACGGCCGCGGAACTCGCAAGCGCTTCGCGCGAGTTAGATGCCCGGCTCTACCGGCAGGAGTTCGAGGCGAGCTTCGAGGGTGTCGCGCAAGGGCAGGCGTATTATTCGTTCTCACGCGCAGAAACAGTTAAGCCGTGCGCTTACCGGCCGGGTCACCCCTTGATTTGGACACTTGATTTCAACGTGAATCCAATGTGCTCAGTGTTGGCGCAACGAGTCGATGATTCCGTTCACATTCTGGACGAACTGATTCTGCCCGACTCGAATACAGTGAACGCTTGTGAAGCGTTTCTCCAGAGAACGCGCGATTGGGCGCACCATGGTGCACTTTCGGTAGAAGTATACGGCGACGCGAGCGGCTATCAGCGCCGGACCTCGGGCACGGGCACAGACTGGAGCTTGATTCGGGAATTCTTCGGGCGCTGGAAAGGCAGTTACGAGGCAAGTATCCGGGCCGCTACTTCGAATCCCGGGGTTCGCGACCGCGTGGCTCTCGTGAATAGCCGATTGCAGAACGCGTCCGGTGAGCGAAGGCTTTTTGTTGATCCTCGCTGTCGCGAGTTGATTAAAGATTTTGAACGGGTTTGTTGGCAAGTGGACAGCACGGGGCGAGTCACGACCGAGCTGGACAAGTCGGACCGAGCCAGAACACATATCAGCGACGCGCTGGGCTACTATGTGGCCGAAGCGTTCGCGATGAGGGGCAAAGTTGGTGAAAAGAGCGGGCGTTTGATTTAGATCGCCTTAGACTTGGCCGGACTCGAACCGATGAGTTCCGGCCAAGTCCAGTAGAATGACATGCGATGGTTGTCCGTTGCATGGTGAGCCGGATCGCTCTCTGCCTTGGATGCCTTGTCTTCTCGGACACGGCGTTTGGCGTATCTGATACGGAAGCTATCTGTCGGCAAGCCACTCAAGCTATTCAGAGCGGCGACGTGAATCAAGCTGTTTCTCTCTTAAACAGCGCTATCACCCAATCTCCCCGTGACCTCAAGGCCTTGAATCTGCTCGGCATCGCCCTGATGACTTCGGGCCGCCGCACCGAAGCGGATAGCACCTTCAAAAAAGCACTTGCAATCTCCCCCACCTTCCTTCCAGTTCTAAAGAATACTGCGCTCAATGAATTTGCCCTGTCGAGGCAAGCGGACGCCGAGACTCATTTCAACCGAGTTCTTCAGCTTTCACCACAGGACCCGCTCGCTCATCTCTACCTTGGTGAAATCGCATTCTCACGCCAGCAGTTCGGCCGGGCATTGCGCTTGTACCAAGGCGGCGGAGGACTTGAGGCAAAGGATCCGCTCATCACCCTCCATTTCGCACAAACTCTGCTGAACCAGAATCAATTTCCGAAAGCCGAAGCTCTCCTGAATTCGATTCCCCCGGCTGCACCGGCTCCCATTCATTTCGATGCCGGCATGCTGTTGTCGAAGCTCGAGAAATACGCCGCGGCCGCGAAAGAGTTCGAACTCGCACAACACGACCATCCCGACCGTTACCTGGCCGGGTTCAACGTTGTCCTTACAAACGAACGGGCACGAAACTTCGATCGAGCCATTCTCGCAGGCGAACAACTGCTGGCCCAGAACTACCGAAAGGCTGAGCTCTTCAACCTTCTTGCGACGGCGTACGAGCAGACAGGCCAGACGCAGAAAGCCTACGACGCACTCAGAACAGCAACTCAGCTTGACCATGCCGACGAGGGCAATTATCTAGACCTCATTGCGCTTGCGGTACAGCACAAGAACATGGAGCTTGCCCTGGGTATCTGCGACATCGCTCTCAACAATATTCCCGTTTCATACCGGCTCACACTCGCCAAGGGTGCGGCGCTTGCGCTTGCGGGGCGCCCCAGCGATGCTGAAGATATTTTCACAGCGCCACTCGATTGGCTCCGAAGGAAAACACTGCCTTCTTTGCCCTTGCAATGGTGCAGATACAGTCCGGCAAGCTGACGGAGGCGATCGATCTCCTGCAAGCTCGAAAAGCCCAGTCTCCGGAAAGTTATCTGGTCAATCTCTATCTGGGTGAAGCATTCAGCCGCAAAGGTGTTGCGCCGAATACAGCCGAAGATCTCGAAGCCGACCAGTCACTTCGTGCCGCAGAGCGCGCGAGACCGGATGCGGCGACTCCGCACTCACTGCGAGGTAAGCTTCTCTTTGCCCGGGGCGATCTGGTAAATGCCGCGCACGAACTCGAGCAAGCTCTCGAGTTGAATCCGCACGATAGCTCGCCCGCTTACCAGCTTTCAATGATTTATCGGCGGCAGGGTGACAATGACAGAGCGGACGGCATGCTGAACCTGTTTCCGAACACAAACAGGCAGATAAGGACGAAGCGCTGAATTCCAATCTGTTGGATGTGCTCCGCGATTCGGCGCATTAGCCGCTTTGCGAAGCCTTAAACGCTTCTTGTTTAACGATTCCTTCTCCTTCTCGAATCGTGACGAGCTGGTTGGATCGCACTCCCGGGAACGATTGCTTCTCGCGACCCAACCACCGCACTTCCAAATCAACGGTTGCGTTTGGAACAGGCCCAAAATGTAAACGTGGATCGTTGCAGGAATAAAAGCTTGACTGGCTCAGCACTTCCTGCGCCTGCGTGTTGCCGTCGTAGTGAGCCAGGACGCGAGAACCGATCGCACTGCCGTTTGACTTCGTACCGACCAACTTCACCTTCAACCAACGGTTCGTGCCCTTGACGTCGTTTCGCAGCAGGGACGGCGGTTCGTTCAGGTTAACAATCAGGATGTCAAGATCACCGTCGTTGTCGAAATCGCCGAATGCGCATCCGCGTGAGCAGTGCAGAGCGGAAGATTGCGGAACAAGGTACGGGGCGTTCGAAGAGGATAATCCGGCAAGTTTAGGCGCACCTCCGGAAACAGGACTCCCGTTACCGCAAATAGATCAGGAAGCCCATCGTTGTCGATATCGACAATACCGGCACCCCAGCCAATGTAACGAGTCTACGTGCCCAATCCACAGGGATCCGTCACATCATCGAAGAAGTCTTTTCCGCCGTTACGATACAGGACGCTGGTGCGTTTTAAAAATATCGAGACTGCCGTCGAGATTATAGTCGCCAATGCCCAAGCCCATGCCGGCTTGCTCCATTCCGTCAATGTTCAGTGCGACGCCGCTCTTGAGGCCGGCTTCGGAGAACGTGCCGTCGCGATTATTGCGGAACAGAAAACTCGGCGTGGAGTCGCAGGCGACATAGATGTCCGGCCATCCGTCGTTATCGAAGTCTGCCGCAACCGCCGTCATCATGTAGCCGCCGCGCGCCTTCGAAATGCCCGAACTCTCACTTACATCGGTAAACTTTCCGTCTCCGTTATTCCGGTAGAGCTTTCCGGATCCCGGCGGCAAACCGCGCGGCCCACAATGAACCGGTATGCCCTTCCAATTGCAGGTCTGATTGCTTCCGGCAACCGGAACGCTTTTGAAGTCGAATTCCAGATAGCTTCCGACGAACAGGTCGAGATGCCCGTCCCGGTCGTAGTCCACGAAGGTGCATCCTGAACTCCACCGATTATGCGTCTCTGCCAATCCCGCTTCGACCGTGACATCAGTGAAGCTGCCATTCCCGTTATTGCGATACAGGGCATTCTGCCCCCAATAGGTAATGAACAGGTCATCGAAGCCGTCATTGTTGTAATCAGCAACCGCGACAGACGAGGCCCAACCGAGCGGAAGAGGCCAGCTTCCCGGGTGACATCCGCGAACGTTCCATTTCTGTTGTTCTTATAAAGCCGGTTACTTGCACCGGCGTCGGAGTCAATACGCCGTCCGCTAAGAACAAGAATGTCCATCCATCCATCGTTGTCGTAGTCGACGGAGGCGGCGCCGCAACCGACCCCTTCAATGATGTACGACTTGTTTTCGTCGGTACCGTAAACCACCGGTGTTGTGAGTCCGGCCTGTCGCGCTACATCCGTGAATTCCGCATCAAATGGCTTACCGGAAGGCTTGCCTCGCGGCTTCGGACGCACATTGCGAGTGGCTACGCCCTGTGAGCGCGCAACGGCAGGAGCTAACGTCCATAGCTTGGCAAAATCTCTGCGAGTCCACCTCATCGTCGCAGCGTCATGGCGATGCGCGGGTCCACTCGTGCCTCTCGCCTAATGCCGAATCTTCTGAGCCATCTGAGCCCGGAGTTTCCGCTCAGCTTCCGCGCCCCAGTACGCGCAATCAAGTTGCAGGAACACCGTTGTATACGGGATCGTCATTCTCGTTTTGATGATCAACACCTGAAAATTCTGACCGGCCTTGGCCAGGTTTCCAATAATCTGCTCATGCGGCAAGGAAAGCGGCTTCGGGTCGGGAAACAGGCCGGACAACAGCTCCCGGTAGTTGTCGACTCCTGGAGCGTCCGCTTCCGTCAAATAGGACAGTTCGAGATCCGTGTACACGATCGGGCGTACGTGCTTCGAGTTGGACAACCGGGCAAGAACATGTTGCAGCACTTCAGCTCCTTCGGCGTCTGCAACGATCGTCTCGATGCCAGGAGTCGACTGCGCGGGATAAGCCGAATCGGCAACCACAATCCAGTTCCGGTGCCCATATAAGGGCAGGCGCTCAGCCACCACCCTTCTCCAGTCGTGACCCGGACTGATCTGGGCGAAGCTGGACGATGCGGTTAGAATCAGCGCCATTGGCAACGCTGGTAGTAAGTGTTTGAACCTCAACTTGCTCCCTCTTAGTGCCGGGTGGACTTACGAGCGGCACGTCGACCAGGCACACTGTTCATGCTACGCCCGCGATGCTTAACAAGCATGCGTAGAACTAGCGCCGGATGAGGTCGGCGGCTTCGTTCTGGCTGTTCGAAGCGCTCGGGGATTTACGGTCCCTGGGGAAGCGCATTATAAAGTGGCTCCCCGCTTTGCACGTAAAATCCGCCCAGAGATCACCCCCGTGAGCGACGACAGTTTGTCGCGACAGTGCCAGGCCTAAACCAAGGCCTTCCCCGTTCCCTTTCGTTGCAAAGGGCTGGAATAAAGTGGACTGCAGTTCCGGCGCTATTCCTTTTCCGGAATCGCGAATGTGTAAAAGCACGTGGTCCTGATTGATTTCCGCAGTTAGAGACAGTGTTCCCTGCTCGCCCATTGCTTCCAAGGCATTCTCGAATAGATTGTGGAACACCCGCTCCATCGACATCCGATCCATCTTGAGTTCCAGGTCCGGCGGAATACTCCAGTCGGTCCGAATGGACCGGCGCTCCATGCGGCTCGAAAGCGCGTTCCACGCGTTTGCAGCCACATCATACAGAGACCAAAGCTCCGGTTCCTGCTTCTTGTTTCGGGCGGCGGAAAGGAGCTCTTGCAGGATCTCCAGCACTCCGCGAGACGCTTGGTACATGTTGTGAGCCAAGCGCTTGATTTGCGCTCTCGGCAGATCGTTGTCAACCAGCATCTCGGCTCCGGCGTAGATGGAGGCGAGCGGATTCCTCAGGTCGTGCACCACGATCGTGGCCAAGCGCGCAACGGAAGTCAGCCGCTCATGCTGAATGAGTTCCGCCCGGGCGCTCTCGAGCGAAGTGCACATGCTGTTGAAACTCTCGCCCAGCCGGCCCAACTCATCATCTGTTTCTGTATTCACACGAATCTTATAGTTCCCTTTGGCGATCTCCGAGGCGGCGCGGTCAAGCACTGCGATTGGCCGCATCATACGACGCGCTACAGCATAGGCGCAGACGATGGCTGCAATCAGGCCGCCTAACCAAAGCAGAAAGATACGCTGCCGCAATTCGGTCAATGTCTGTTGAGAGCCTGCGAGTGAACGAATAATACAGAGTTCGCCTCCCTGGCCTGGGACAATGCCAGGAAGTTCTCGGTTAATGGCGAGAAAGGCGACTCCGTTGGCGGCCAATCGCCTCGCGTTCCCGCCCGGTCGATGTCCCGAGCAGAGACTGGCCAATGCGTTCGCCTCTTTCGTGTTTGCAAAGGTAGAGGCCAGCGCTGCCCCTCGCAGGTTGAAAATGAAGTCGCTACCGCCCGATGCAAGCTTCAGGTCCCGAATGAAGTTCGTATCTACCTCGAACCCTGTCACGAGAACATTCAGTAATCCGCGCCCGTCACTCGCGTCCACGTAGACGGGAGTGACAACGGTCTGAAACAACCGGCCTTGCTGTGCAAAAAATCCGGTCCGCTGGGCCGGGAAAGTGGGAGAAATCTCGCGAACAAAAGGCAGGTATTCATCCGCCTGAAAGGGCGAGCTTTTTCCCAGGGTCGCCATTACTCTTCCGTTACCATCGGCCACTGCGAAAATCGCGTTTGCCGATGAGATATGCGCCCACAACTCACCGGCTGTGTCCTGGATAGTGGCCCGGTCGAATGTTCGCAGCGCAGAGCGAACATCGGGCATCCTGCTTATTACGCTGCTGATCTCGCGCAGGTTCTCCGTATGCTCGCGCCACAATGATTCATAGGCCCGGAAGCTAGTGACCACTTCCTGTTCCACGCTCTCCGTGGCCCTCGCCGAAATGCTCTTTTCGAGCAGGTACCCAGTCAGCAGGAAGATCGCCGTCAGAATCGCGGACGTCATCCCGATCAGCTTCAGCAGTATGGACCGTCTCTGAAGGATCATGGCCGCGCTCCCGGGTAAGCGCCAGGATCCGACACTGCGGACGGATACGGCTTTCCGTACTTATTCAGGTGAGGAATGGACAAGTATCCGCTTTCGGAGATAGGAATCGTACCAAGGTCAACTGTACCGGGACCCACGGAAACAGTCTTCTGCAGTGCTGACAAGGCCTGCTCGGTTGCTCGCTCGTAGTAAATCCCCAGAGTGTAGCTCCCTTCCGGCACATCACTTATCTGGAATGTGCCGTCGCTGTCAGAGGTGGCAAACCACGGCGAAGCGATCACCACGATAACGGCACTCATGGAAGCGTGAATGTTGCAGAAGACTCTGACCACGCCTGCCTTCTGGAACTTTACACTCCTCGTGGAACCCGGCGGGTAAAGCCCGATATCGAAGATCTGACCGTTGTAGTTTGAGAACGCGTTATGAAAGATCGGATCGGCGTTCGGGAACTCGACGGTGCTTCCGACGGGAATGGCAAGCACATGAGGAGTGAACGTTTTATTCTTCTGCAGCATCCGAGCCTTGATTGCGTTCGCTCGGATGAGAGTGCCCGATTCAGGATTGGGATCGCTCAACCAGATGACCACATTCGAAAGCTGCAGCGGCTTCACGCGCTTCCCATTTCCCTCCTGGATCGAGATCCTGCCCCGAACCGCGGCTGGGAGCACGAGACTCACCGAGAGACTAAAACAGATAGCCAAGCGCCAGATCATAGTGATTGTTCAAGCGGTTTCCAATGCCAAGGTAGGTAGTTCGCGCCTGGCCTACCTCAAAAGCCGAGATGACGTTTGGAGCAAGCAGGTACATAACATTCCCGGCATAGTATTGGTTCTTCCCTACTCGTCCGGTGACCAGATCGCTGTTCCGGTCGTCCTGCTGTCCGCCATAAAAATTGAACGAGAGTCTTTGGGTCGCAATATATCGGAATTGGATCCAGCCGCCGGCGCCACGCACGGGAATGACCTGGTTTGCCGGCGTTACGGAAAGTCCGCCGATCGCGCCCAGGTTGGCGAAGTTCTGTCCCCGGAACACCATACCTGTGACTTCCAGAAAGGAGGCCGGCTTGATGAGCCAATCCACTCCGTAGAGCCGCGACGGAATCGACGCCCCACCGATGTGCGTCGTACTCGCATGCAAAACCGGCGCAATCTCGAGACTGCGATTTCCCCATTCGTGTTTGACGCCAACGCGAGCCTCTACCGCCGGGCGCGACACTTCCACCCGGCTTGCCAGATCTGCCGGAAGGTTCGCCTGCTCGTTTGTTTGAAAAATGCCTGCTTCGGCTTTCAGCGTGGTGTTCTCTCCCAGTGAGAACCGCTGTTCGATGCGCGCCTGCGGCTGCCAGAGCCAGGGATTGCCGGCATTCGTCAAAGGCGATACGCCTACCTGGGCGAGCGAATTCGGCTCTCTGCGCGAGACCAGCGGCTTGTCCTGTCCCACTGAAAAGGTCGTGTGGGGCCAATCCAGTTGCACGGTAGCAAGCCTGATCCTTAGAACGTGGTTCAGCGAGGCGGATGTGCCGCTGAAGAAATCCATATACAAGGAACCGGAGACCGTTCCGCCCAAGAACGTTTTTGGTCCGTGAAAAGTGAGTCCAAGAACACTCTGCCGGACTGTCGCTCCGCTGTTTCGCGATCCTGCCGCAAGAGATGCAGCCGTCGGATCCTGAGATCCTCCGTTATACGCGCCATTGCTAAATGCATTGAACAGGAGTGTTCCGGTCAAGCGGATGGGGAAGCGTTGCGAGGCCTCCACCTTGGTCTGAGCCAGTTCCTCAATCCGGTGCTCGCTGACCTGCTGCCGTTCGCTTATGGTATCGGGCTGGGCGTCGGAATCCTCATCTTCTTCGGCCGCTTGCTTTTCCCGATTGATGTCGGGCTTGGTTTGCGCGACGCTTTCCGCGCTTTGCGACCGGCCCAGCAGATCACGAAGAGACCGAATCTCATCCTGCAACTCACGGTTCTGCTTCTCGAGACGGTCCAGGCGTTCGAGGATTGCTGCGCCTTGCTCGGCGGTCTGAGACTTAGCCGGAAGGGCAGCCGACAAGAGAAGGACGGCAGGAAGACCGCGGACCAGAACTCCACGAGCGAGTTGCCTGAGCGCAGCCATCTCGAGGCGCAACGCAGTGTATAGCCCTAAGGCAGAAAACGGTATCCGACCCCGTGCAGTGTTAAAAAATGTTTCGGCACCGCAGGATCCGGCTCCAATTTGTGACGCAGCTTTACCACATGCGCATCGACCGTTCGCGTATTTGGGAAGCATTCGTACCCCCACACGGAGTTTAGAATGAGATCTCTCGTCAGCGGCTTATCGGGGTTCTGTACGAAGAAGGTCAGCAGATTGTATTCGGCCGGCGTCATCTTGATCGCTTCGCCCTCCTTCGAAACAATCCGCCGCTCCAAGTCGATATTGACGTTCGCGAACTGTATCAGCCGCCGGCTACCCGGTGCAGATCGCCGTAGAACCGCCCGAATGCGTGCCAGCAGTTCTCGCGAGCCAAACGGCTTCACGACGTAATCGTCTGCTCCCATCTCGAGCAACAGCACCTTGTCGAGTTCTTCGTCAACGGCGCTCAAGGCAATGATAGGAGTTGAAATGCCGTTCTGCCGGAGCTGCTTGCAGATATCGACTCCGCTGAGACCTGGCAAACGCAGATCGACCAGCATCAGATCCGGCTTGAACCGAAGAGCGCTCTCCAATCCCGATATCCCGTCCGAGGCGAGAAGCGGTCGAAATTCCGCTTGCTCAAGAATGACCGCGATCGTATCCCGGAGGCTGGCGTCATCGTCGATCACAAGAATGTTGTTCATGCTCTCTCGAAGGAGATCTCTAACCCGTCCTGACGAGTGTATCTCCAATTCCGGTCCTTTAAGACGCGAATGGCGGTTTCCAAGCTGAAGAAACCGATGGACCAGCTCCGCCCCCCACCGGCCTCGCCTTCAAGGTGACCGCCTTCGTGTCTCGAGACCCCTGCCTTCAAGCTATGTCCGATGGGGCTTTGACTTGCGCGGGATTTGTATTCTTTTTGTAAAATCAAGCGGTTGAGAGCATCTTGACGTGACCGGGACAGATTAACAGACTGCCTGACCTGCAACGGACCCTGCCGCTCCTTGGGCGAGCGGCGGATGTTCGCTTCAGGCCCGGACGGTTACACCGTAATGCCGAGGGTGGTCAGAAAACTGTCCGTCATATTTTCATGGTGTTTGGTGGACCGGTCCCCCTTGACATGGACTTTCGACTCCCCGTTCTGGGCGCCTTGTGGGATTACCACATTGGGATGGTAATGCACGACAAAAGACATTCCGCTGAGCGAGATCTTCCACTCGTGCGTTTCTTTGGCGGTCCCGCCTCCGTGGGTAAGCGTTCCCATATCCGTAACCGTATAGCCTCCTACCGCGGCCATGGTGGCGGCGAAAGTGCTCGGGAAGTTGTTTTTCACGCCGTTCATATTCTGCAGATCCAGAAGCGTTGTGCCAACGGCAGGGCGCACAAGCGTAGGAGCAACGGGAGGCGCGTCCCAAACCAGTTCCGTAGGAATACCCTTCTTCGCCTTGGGCCTTGGCGCTCTGGGAGCCGATTTCTTTTGTGGTGCCTCCACCGCCACCGGTCCGTCATCCTTCGCGTAAGGACAATGCTTTTCGGAGTGTCCGCCCTCGCCGCAGTAGGCGCACTTCATCTGCACGACATTAGACGATTTCCGTTGCGCAACGGTGGTCTGGTTTCGGACCGGTGCGCCGAAAACCGGCGGAGCGGCGGGTCGCAAGGCCAATTTGGCTTGGCTCACGGCTTGCGGACGGTACGCGGGCGGCGGGCCCATCGGAGCGATCTTGGCCTGCGCGACTCCCTGCGGGCGATAAACCGGCGGTGCGCCTGTCGCTTTGCGGGGCTGTACTGCGGCGGGGACTGGCGCTGTAGGCCGGTAGACAGGAGGCGCGATCGGCGCCGCGCTAACCTTCTTCTGTGCGGCCGACGCCGCGAGTCCGGGGGCGGCTGGTTTCAGCCGAGGGAAGACGCTTTTCTGCTTCATCGCACCTCCAACAAGAGCCCTGCCAAACTGGTTTTTCTTCTGATCTGGACGAGACGAGTGTAACTTCCCCAGCGTTTGCGTCAATCGGAAAAGCCTGTGCCTACCAATGCGCGCTCGGGCCGGCCAGCCGCGATGCGAGCGCCGCGGAGCTTTCTAGAGCGATGAACATGTCAACGAGGAAATCCAATCGGATGGGATCCGAGAAGTTGAGGCAAGTCCCGCGTTCACGTCCCATCCGCCGCAGTGTCCTACAATTAAGTCAAGAGGCAGCCGGCCTCTTCCCAACCTTAAAGGCTGGACCTATCACAAACGAATGTCATCGTTCGACAGTTATCGTGGTGCGCGGATGTGGCGCCCCGCCCTGTTGTTATTGGTCCTAACCCTCGCTTTTACATCCTGCGGCAAGAAGAAAGACACAACCGAGGCCGCGGCACGGCCCCTGGGTCCTCCTTTCCAGATCAAGGTTCCACTCGGACTACCGCCGCTTCCCATACCGGCCGACAACCCTCCCACCGCCGCTACGATTGCGCTCGGAAGAAAGCTCTATTACGACACCTCCTTGTCGAGCAACAATACGCTTTCGTGCGCAAGCTGTCACAGCCCGGCCATGATGTTCTCTGACGGCCAGCGCTTTTCGCGGGGAGCAAGCGGAAAGATGGGCGTGCGCAATGCTCTCACCATCTTGAATGCAGCGTATTACCCGGTCGATTTTTGGGACGGCCGGGCCACCAACCTGGAAGCTCAATCCGGTATGCCGATGGCAAACCCCATTGAAATGAATCAGCCGCACGAGGTCTCAATCTCAAAACTCAACGCCATTCCCGAATACCGGAAGGAGTTTGCGAAGGCATTCGGTCCCGGACCGATCACGCTTGACGAGGTTGAAAAGGCAATCGCGAGTTTCGAACGAACTCTCCTAAGCGGCAACTCTCCCTTCGACCGATACTTCTATGGCGGCGAGAAGACTGCGATGAGCCCATCCGCCATTCGCGGTTTAGAGGTCTTCAAGGATAAGAATCGAGGGAACTGCGCTCACCTGTCACACCATCGGCGATCGTTACGCTCTGTTCGAGGACGGCAAGTTCCACAATATCGGCATTGGAGTCGATGAGAACGGGCAACTTCTGGATCTGGGGCGCTACGTCGTCACAAAACACGATGCCGATAAAGGCAGCTTCCGCACTCCGACGTTGCGCAACATCGCGAAGACAGCGCCTTATATGCACGACGGCAGCGAGAAAACGTTGAAAGATGTCGTTGACTACTATGTGGGTGGGGGCAACTCAAACCCGTACTTGGACAAAGAAATTCATCCGTTGACGTTAACTGCTCAGGAACGCGCCGACCTCATTGCGTTTCTCGAGTCGCTCACTGGTGAAGCGCCGCCGCAGTCTCTTCCTTCCAGCAATTAGCATGAATTCGTACAGGCTCGTTCTCTCGTTCGCCATCCCGTTGGCGCTCTTCACTGTGGCGCCAAGTTGCTCCAGCCCACCCAAAACGACAGCCAAAACCGAAGCGTCGAAACCGAGCGCCCCGCCGGACTATTTCAAAGTAGACGAACAGACCGCCTCCACCATCACGGGTAAAGTCACGTTCAAGGGCAAGCGCCCTGCGATGAAAGAGCTAGACCTGACAGAAGATCCCGAGTGTGCGAAGCTTCACCGCAAACCTGTTTACGATGGCACCATGGTCGTTAGCCGTGACGGACATCTGGCAAATGCTTTTGTGTATATCAAGAGCGGCCTTGATGGAAAGAAGTTCGAGCCGCCCTCCACGCCCGTCACCATGGATCAGAAAGGCTGCATGTTCGAGCCGCATGTTTTAGGCATCGAGACCGGACAGGAACTCAAGGTGACGAACTCCGATCCTGTCACGCACAATATTCACCCGCGAGCAGAGGTAAATCGCGAGTGGAACCATAGTCAGGCAGGCGGTGCCCCGCCGATCGAGAGGCGTTTCCTCAACAGGAAGTTATGATTCGCGTGAAGTGTAACATTCACTCCTGGATGCACGCCTGGATCGGAGTGGTTGATAACCCGTACTTCGCGGTCACTGGGGCGGATGGTTCATTCGTCCTCAAGAACGTTCCGCCGGGAGACTACACGATGGAGGTGTGGCAGGAGCGGCTCGGCACGCAAGAGCAGCACGTCACGGTAGCCGCCTCGTCCAAGCAAAACCTGAGTTTCGAATTCAAGGATCAATCATGAAAAGGGACCGGCTGTACCCGTGTGCCGTACTTGCAGTGCTGACGCTCTTCGTCTCTGGCTGCTCAAAGCCGCCCGAGGCCGAGTCGACTCAAGCCAAGCCGGTAGCGGCGCAAAAGCCGTCCGGTTATCGCGTCTACGTAACCTGCGAGACTTCGGGCGATTTGGCCATCATCGATTCGAATACCATGTCGGTCGCTTCCACCGTCAAACTGGGTAAACGTCCGAGAGGTGTACATCCAAGCTCCGACGGCAACACAATCTACGTCGCCCTGAGCGGATCTCCGCCCGAGGGCCCCGGCGTAGATGAAAGCAAGTTGCCGCCTCCCGACAAAACCGCTGACGGCATCGCTGTCTTCGACGTGAACTCGAACAAGGTCTCTCGCGTATTGCAGGGCGGTTCTGATCCCGAGAACTTCGACGTAAGCGCCGACGGCAAGACTCTCTATGTTTCGAACGAAGACGCCTCCGGCATCAGCTTCATCGACATCGCGTCCGGCAAAGTAACGAAAACGATCCCGACTGGAGAAGAACCGGAGGGAGTGAAGGTGACACCCGATGGTAAACGTGTTTTCTCTACGTCCGAAGGAGACGGGACCATTTCGGTGATTGATGCGGACGCGGCGCGACTGGAGAAGACCTTCAAGGTAGGGCACCGCCCCAGGAACATCGTCTTCATGCCCGACGGCAAACATGGGTATGTGAATGCCGAGAATGACGCGACTGTGGTGCTGTTCGACACCGTCAAAAACCAGAAGTTGCAAGCCATCCCGCTCGGGAAGCCCGGGCAAGTCAAGCCTATGGGTCTCGCCTTATCGAAAGACTCGGCGAAGCTGTACGTGACGACGGGTCGTGGCGGCAAAGTTATGGTTGTCGACACGGGAACGAATCAATCCGTATCTTCGTTCGACGTCGGCAAGCGGCCCTGGGGCATCGCGGTTTCGCCCGACGGTAAGACCTTATTCACCGCAAACGGACCTTCAAATGACGTGACGGTCATCGATCTCGCGACGCAAACCGTGACCAAGAAGATCAGCATCCCCGGCGGACCTTGGGGTGTCGCGGTTGTCGGGCAATAGATAGTCGCCCCGAGTTACAAGTACTTATAACTCTGTTAAAACCATTTACTCGGCTTGAAAGATCCGGCAGGACTGGGCTACTCTACAGGCTGCTCCGATGGGATACTCGATCAAGCTCGCCAGTTTAGCCTTTATCGCTTTTCTAGCTCTTCCGGTGTTCGGAAGTGTCGTCACTTCGACCACCTGTATCGCGACGTCGACGTCAGGTACCTTCTCGCAAACGAGTGCCGACGCGTGCTCGAGTAGTGCAGGTCCTATACAGGCGCCCACTTCGGTTACAGCTTATGCAAGCGCCAGCATATCTAACACCTCAAGCTTGAACGCCGGATATACCAGCAGCTTCACTTTTGGCGTCAACGCCGACGTTACGTCTGTAACTTCGGCCTCCGCTTCGCTATCCGGCTCGAACACTGTTCAGTTTACTTCGACCGGACCGGTCCGGCCTGGCTATCTCTCGATATCCGAAAGCTACTCAATTGGAGGACTCTCGGTGGGCGCTACTTACGCCTTAAACATCGGCTCGTATGCTCAGAGTTGCGCGGAGTCCACGTTCTCTGTCCCTTCGGAGTGTACGACGGGTTCGTTCATCCTTAACCAAACCGTACTTGTTCCGTTCACATTAGGGGAAGCGTTTACGTTCGACCAAACTGTTTCGAGTTCGGCAGCCGTCGGTGGTTCTATCCCGCACTATGCGAACGGAAACGCTACCGTTCAGATTGCCCTGTTTGAGGGCGATCCGACGAATCTGACACCCGTACCCTTGGCCGTGGCTGACGCTCCAGAACCTGGCTCGCTCGCCCTACTCAGCGGCGGTTTGTTTGCCTTGACGGTTATTTTTAAGCGCCGAGGGGCATTTTCAAGGCCCGGGAACTAGCAAGCCCCAACGTGTTGCGCCCTGGAACACTGTTCAACGGTATGCTTAATCTGCCTCTTGATCACGATTGCGCGACTTACCGCCGCCGGATTCATTAGTGCTGCCCTAGCATTACCGGCCGAGCATGTAGGTCATATCGAATACTTCGGTTACAAAGGACTGGCCATGGAAGGCATCCGTCATAGACTGCCTATCCATGAGGGCGATCCATATTCCGGTGACATCAAGCATCGCACTCGTCAGGCCGTGGCTGACATACTCGGGAAAGAGCCAACAGATGTAGCTGTCATCTGCTGCGAGGGCAACGGAAATAGAACTGTTTTCATAGGATTGCCTGGCGCGTCAAGTTCAGCAGTCACGTACGTCGCCTCGCCTAAAGGGAATGAGCATCTTCCACCCGATATCGTACAGATCTACAGCAGGCTGGATCGCGCTATCGAGATGGCTGTTCGCCGGGGAGGAACCGCTGCTGGGGAAGACGACTCCAAAGGCTATTCACTAATCAACGATCCGGACGCCCGATCATTGCAGTTACAAGTTCGTGAATGGGCTCTCGCGCATGAACCGGACATGATACGAGTACTCCGGTCCTCTTCGAACGTGAACGACCGCCGAATCGCGAGCGATGCCCTTGGGTACGCAAACCAGTCAACAGCGCAAATCGGCGCTTTGGTTGCCGCAGCTCGTGATCCCGATGACGAGGTGCGTAATAACGCGACACGAGCCCTGGGTGTGCTGGTTCGATCGAATCGGCGACTGGCGGCAAAGATCGCACCAGACACGTTTATCGCAATGTTAAGTTCGCCTACCTGGAGCGACCGCAACAAAGGAGCCGCCTTGGTCGTGGAGTTAACCGCCGACCGGAATCCAGACTCTCTGAACAAGGTTCGCTCCGGTGCCATAGACTCTCTTTCTGAGATGGCTTCGTGGCGCGACCCCAGTCATGCTTACTTCGCCCGCATGATTCTGGGCAGAGTCGTTGGTATACCGGAAGATCGGTTGCGGCAGTTAGCCTGGAGCGGCCCGGTTACGTCCATCCTTAGCGCAGCCAAGCCGGGCTCGTCCGTTCATTAGACGGGGCAAACTTACCCGTCTGTTCTCCCTCTCTTTTGATACAGTACGGACAAAGACGCTCACACGCTTCGAGCGATGGTGGGGAGATTCAACGTGTCATCCGAAACGAAACTTTACCTGGGGAGATTTGCGGCCATTGCCTTGATTGCTGCTGTTGCTGCTGCACAGGATCCTAAGCAATCGCCTCCCCAAAAGCCACCTAATACGACATCCGGAAATACACCGGTTCCTCCGGCCGGAGCGTCTGCCACTACCCAAGCGGCCCAGCCTCCCAACACTGGCCGGGTTCGCCGGTCGGCTTACCCGGAGCATCCACCCGCTGACCCCGCCGCCATCAGTCGTGGGAAGGCAGTGTTTGGGGTGAACTGCGCTTTCTGTCACGGATCAGATGCCAGAGGCGGCGAAGGCGGTCCAAACCTGATTCGCTCTGAACTGGTCCTGAACGACCGCAATGGCGAACTGATTGGGACAGTCGTTCAGAATGGCCGGGTGGACAAAGGCATGCCGAAATTCAATCTGCCCGATTCCACGATCTCTGATATCGCGTCATACATTCATAGCTTCAAGGTGGGCGGTTACGATGTCTCGCGCCAGCAACCGCCGAGCATTCTCGTCGGTGACGCAAAGGCCGGCGCAGCGGATTTCAAGACAACCTGTGCCGGGTGCCATTCGCTTACGGGCGACCTGAAAGGCTTCGGGGCAAAGTTTAGCGATCCCAAAGTGTTGCAGCAGACTTACCTCATGCCCGGAGGAAGCGGGCGCGGATTCCCGGGCCAGCAGGCAGCCGAGGTCCACGTTGCGCCCACAACCGTTACCGTGACCCTGCCTGATGGGCAAAAGATCGAAGGCAAGCTGGGCAAAATCGACGACTTCATCGTGACCCTGACGGATAACGAAGGCAACTCGCGTTCCTTCCGTCGTGACGGAAATACGCCGAAAGTTGAGATTCACGATCCGCTTCAACCGCACCGGGAGTTACTGACAAAGTACACAGACAAAGAAATTCATGATTTGACCGCGTTCCTGGTGACAGTGAAATGAGACGGCTGATTGTTTCGGCTTCCATTGCGGCGCTCGCGTCCGCTTGCCTTTTGAGTCAGATCCTTGATCCCGCTCTTCTAACCCAGCGCCTCGGCGAATCATGGCCGACCTACTCGGGCGATTACACGGGACAGCGCTACAGTTCGCTGACTCAGATCAATCAATCAAACGTAAAAAATCTCACCTTGGGCTGGACGTCCAAGGTCACGCCTGGACCCGGCGAGGCTGGGGGCGGACGACGCGGCGGCGCCAGTGCTGCACCGATCATCATCGGCGGCGAAGGCACAGGTGACGTCGGCACGGCCGCGTTCGGAGGCGCGACTCGCATTGTCGGCGCCACCCTCCAAGTGGGTGGGGTTCTGTACACCTCCATGCCCGATAATGCCTGGGCCCTCGACGCTCGGGACGGCCACGAGTTGTGGCATTACTTCTGGAAAACCAAGGGCGGCACTCACATCGGGAACCGTGGCCTCGGCATGTGGGGCAACTGGCTCTACCTGGAGACGCCCGACGATTACCTGGTCTGCCTCGATGCCAAAACCGGGAAGGAGCGCTGGCATAAAGTCATCTCCGATTTCAATCAGCAATACTTCTCCACCATGTCGCCGATCGTGGTCGGCAACCACATCATCGTGGGCACGGGTAACGACCTGGACGCGCCCGGGTTTCTGCAATCGTTCGATCCCGAAACAGGAGATCTGCAATGGAAATGGTTTGCGACTCCTCAGGAAAAGGGCGATCCCGGCCTCGAGACCTGGGCGAACGTGGATGCGGCGCGGCATGGCGGCGGACATATGTGGATCCCCGGATCGTATGATCCGGAGACTCACCTTTACATTGTCGGCACGGGCAATCCAACACCGGCCTACACGTCTCACGTACGCGGTGAAGGCGATAATCTCTACACCTGCTCTCTCGTCGCAATCAACGTCGACACCGGGAAGTTGAAGTGGTGGTTCCAAACCTCACCGCACGATACGCACGATTTTGATTCCACGCAAGTTCCCATCCTGGTCGATGCCGATTGGAACGGCAAACCCCGCAAGCTGGTCTTGCAAGCCACGCGAAACGGCTTTTATTTCACGCTCGATCGCGTAACCGGTGAGCACCTGGTGACGGGCAAGTTCACCGAAACGGCGAACTGGGATTCCGGAGTAGACAAGCGCGGCGAGCCGGTACGCAATCCGAAAAAGGATTTCGACATCGGGGGTGCACTGGTGTCTCCGGCGAATGGCGGCATCACCAACTGGCCTCCTCCCGCCTTCAGCCCCCAAACCGGACTGTTCTACGTTCCGCAGAACGACTCCTACGCGATGTACTATCTCACCGAAACCGATCCTCGCGGCGCAATGGGCTTGGGCGGTAAAGAGGAAATGGGCGTTGCCACTTTAGGAAATTATCTGACCGCCATCGACTACAAGACCGGAAAGGTCGCGTGGCGTCACCGGTTTCCTGGAAACACAACCAGCGGCTCGAGCGGACTCCTCACCACCGCCGGGCATCTGCTCTTCGGCGGCGATGCGGGCGGCAACATAGTCGCATACGATCCGGCGAACGGGAATCCGATCTGGCACTCTCATCTCGGATTGGTTTCGGCTGCGCCCGAGACTTACATGCTCGACGGACATCAGTACCTTCTCATCGCATCGGGTGAAAGTCTCTTTGCGTTCACGCTGTATTAAGACAGGCCTCATTTCCGTCGCCTTCAGCGCGATGTCTTTTCAGCTCTTCGGTCAGGGTGCATCCGCTTCGAAGACGGACGCCGAGGCAGTTGCTCGCGGTCAGTCTCAGTTCCGAAAGTCCTGCTCCTTCTGCCATGGCCCTGACGCCACCGGCGGGACAGAAGGCCCGAATCTCACTATGTCTTCGCTCGTCCGGCACGACAAAAACGGCGATCTCATCGGTGGAGTCATTCGCGAAGGACGCCCAGCCAAAGGCATGCCCGCGTTCTCTCTGGCCCCTGCTGAAATTTCTGACCTCGTCAAATACATTCACTACCGTGTCGCGGAACTTGATCGCAGATCGGCTGGCAAACCGCCCGCCACTTATGCCCTTGAACATCTCCTGACCGGAAACGCCGAGGCGGGCAAGCAATTCTTCTACGGAAAGGGCGGCTGCTCCGGGTGTCACTCCGTTACGGGTGACCTTGCAAGCGTTGCCTCTAAATACCCGCCGGTTGAACTGCAAACCAGATTCCTTTACCCGCAGGACGTAAAACAAACCGCTGAGGTGCAGCTTTCTTCCGGCGAACGGGTCAAGGGTGTTCTCGTGCACTCTGACGCTTTCACCGTCGCCATCTACGACGACAAAGGCTGGTACCGTTCCTGGCCGCGCGATTCCGTTTCCCTTGCGATAAGTGATCCCCTCTCGGCTCACCGGCGTTTACTCGACATTTACACAGAGGCCGATATGCACAACGTCTTCGCATTTCTGGAGACTCTGCATTGAGAGCCCTGCTCCTTGCGTTAACGACGGCGCTTTGCGTCTGTTCTCAAGGCCTGGATCCGTCAACGCTCCTGAAACCTGCCGGGCAGGATTGGCCCACGTATAACGGCGACTATTCCGGCCGCCGCTTTAGCAGCCTTACTCAGATCAACGACAAGAACGTCGAATCGCTCACGCTGGCTTGGGCGTTCCAGGCAAAAACGTCGGTTCTGAAGGGTACGCCGCTTGAAGTGAATGGCATCCTCTACCTCACGGCGCCCGATAATGTCTGGGCGCTCGACGCGCTGTCCGGACGGCAGATCTGGCGCTACCAGAGACCGTCGGAAGGCAATCACATCGGCCAGCGCGGAGTGGCCATGTACCATGACCGGCTCTACTTCGGAACCCCCGATGCCCATCTCATCTGCCTAAATGCCAAGAACGGCAAGTTGGTTTGGGATGTGCCAGTTGCGGACCCGGAGTTCGGGTATTACCTGAGCATGGCTCCGCTCGTGATCAAGGACCAACTGATCCTCGGCACCTCCGGCGATCAGGCGGATGTGCCGCACTATGTGATCTCGATCGATCCGGAAACCGGGAAAGAGCGTTGGCGCTGGAGCAGTCTCCCCAAGCCCGGGGAGCCAGGATCGGAAACATGGCTGGATAAGGCGTCGCTCAAGAATGGAGGCGGACCAGCCTGGATGACCGGGACCTACGATCCTGAGTTGAATCTCCTTTTCTGGGGAACCGGAAATCCCCATCCCGTTCTCGGCGGCGTGGCACGCCCGGGCGCGAATCTCTACACGTGCTCTATCGTTGCGCTCAACCCGGACACGGGCAAACTGGTCTGGTATTTCCAGGCCTCGCCTCATGACACGCATGACTGGGACGCGACCGAGACACCCGTCTTGTTCGATGGCGAGGTCCGTGGCACAGCCCGTAAGCTGTTGGCGCAAGCAAGCCGCAACGGATATTACTTTCTTCTGGACCGTAAAACGGGAGAGAACCTGCTATCGACGCCCTTCGTTCCTCTGGATTGGGCGTCGGGTCTGGACAAGCGTGGAGAACCGATACCCAAGCCAGAGAAGGAGCCGCAAGTTGATGGTTCGCTGTTGAAGTCTTACTACAACGGGGGAACGAACTGGATGTCTCCGAGTTTCAGCCCCGAAACGAATTTGTTCTACGTCAATGCGGCGTCAGGCTATAGCCTGTTCTACCTTACTCTGGACGAAAGGAAAAAGGCGGAAGGTCACCAGGCGGGTAATGCCGTTTCGCTTTTGTCCGACAGCGCGCTGCTGGCCCTGGACTACCAAACGGGGAAAGTGCGGTGGCGGCGTGAAGAAGGTCCGGGCGTCACGTACTCGGGTATTCTGTCGAGCGCGGGCAACCTTTTGTTCACAAGCGACGTGAGCGGCAACCTGCTCGCGCTTCAAGCAGACACTGGCGAAGTGCTCTGGCATGCTTATGGAGGTGGTGTGATGAACAGCTCTCCCATGACGTACGAGACCGCTGGCCGGCAGTTTGTCGTAACCGCCGTGGATAGTGTCCTGTACGCCTGGAGTCTGCCCGCAGTGAAGGCAGCAGCTAACCCAAAGTAACCGCGATCGCGCCCGCTGCGATCAGCAATCCACCCAAGCCTTTGCCCCAGGTCAGATTTTCTCCGAGAAAGAGAGCGGCGAAGACGATCACCAGCACCACGCTGAGTTTATCGATGGGTGCCACTCGTGATGCAGGTCCAATCTGCAGGGCCCGGAAGTAGCAGAGCCAGGACAAGCCGGTCGCCAGCCCGGAAAGCACAAGAAACAGAAGCGCTCTCCTGGCCGGAATGGTGAAAGCCGTCGATGGCGAGAACAGATAAGCCACGAGCCAGGTGAAAAGGACGATGACTGAGGTACGCACGGCCGTAGCAATGTTGGCGTCGACTCCCTCTACTCCCACTTTCGCGAGAATGGCGGTAGCCGCAGCAAACAGCGCAGAAAGAAGAGCCCAAACAATCCAGTTCATTACTATCTATTGTCCGCTCGGCGCCTGCCTGCAAATGAAAATGGAGGAAGCGCGCATAAAGCTGTACGCTTCCTCCAGATTGGCGTTCAAATAAGGACGAGTTAGTTGCGCTTCTGATTCGCCCGGTTTCGTTTCACCTGGCGTATGCCAAAGAGACTGATCATTCCGAATCCCATCAGCGCAAAGGCGCCAGGTTCCGGAGCGGCAGCAGTCACACTTCCGGCTGTTATGTTGTCGAACGCGAAAATATCGGGACCAGACGTGTCGGAGAATTGGATGTTGGTATATTTATCCGCGTTATCCAGGAATGCATAGTACAGCACCGAGCCGCTGGTCGAGCCGTTTGAGCCGATCGTACTTGGGACCGTCAATGTTGTAAGTTGTCCGTTGACGTCGGTCAAGGTCAGTACAATCTGGCCGCCGTAGTCGCCAATATCCGTACCGTAAAATCCAAAAGCAGAAACGGGTGAGTTGAATCGCAGATTAAATCCCGCGCCCGCGTCAGTCAGCAGATACTGCGTACCGGAAATGGGAAACCTTCCACCGCCATCGTTACCGCTGACGACTGTTCCACTTCCCGATAGAACTGCAGAACCTAGTGCCGAAAAGTTCACGTTCAAAGGCACGAATGTGCCGGTCGGGAACCCTTCGAATGTTTCGGTTCCAACGTTCGCAAGGTTCGCGAAGAACCTGCCGCTTGCCGCACTCGAGTTGGCCGGAGTTGCGACATTGGGATCTCCGCTAAGGTTTAAATCTTCCCCGAAAAAAGTAACAATAGCGGCTGACCCTACATTTACCTTCAGGAACAGCAGCGTGACTAAAAGAAATCCAAGTTTTTTCATTATTCTCCGCTCACAGTCAAGTCTTAGCCGGTGTTCGGGCGCAATTCTAGTGAGTTTTATAGATTGTAGGTCATTCCCTTAGAACGTCTACAACTTTTTGGTGCTACTCCCGGAGTTTTCCTCTAAGTAATCTGCAATTAACACTTACTAGGAATTTGGTGATTTCTTGTGAACGAGACATATGCCCTCAGTAAAGTAAGCCGGCGCAGCTTTCTCGCAGGCTCAGCCTCCGGCCTGCTGGCCGCCGCACCGCGCCGTCCGGCGAACAGTCACCCGGATCCATTCGAAAGAGTCGGAGAAGAGCCCGATTCGGTTCTCGTCTTCGCCGAAAGCGGCCAATTTGCACTGGTAAGGGAAGGACGCAACTGGCACAGCGGGTCGATCGCCATGCAAATGGGCGCCGGCGAAAGGTCGGTCATCACGCTGCAATCTCCGCAGGAAGCAATCCTCCGGCTCCGGATGAGATGGCGGTTGCCCGTTCCTGAGAATCTGACCTTCTTCGGAGACGCCTGGGAGCGTTCCTACGGCGATCTCGCTTGGCGAAGCCTGGAACCGGAGCGCATTCTGCCCTGGTATTTTCTCGCCACGGACGGCACTTCGACATCAGCCTGCGGCGTTCGAACCGGCGCGGCTGCGTTTGCCTTCTGGCAGGTGGATGCTTCGGGCGTGTCGCTCTGGCTGGACGTGCGAAGCGGCGGCTGCGGAGTGAACCTGGGCGATCGAACGTTGGAAGTCGCTTCGATTCACCGCACGTTTCAGGCAGGAGTAAGTGCATTCACTGCTGCCCAGCACTTCTGTCGCGAACTGTGTCCGGCGCCGCGCCTGCCGAAGGCGCCCGTGTATGGCGGAAACAACTGGTATTACGCCTACGGACACAGTTCCGCAACCGATATCCTGGCTGACTCGGAGCGAATGAGCTCAGTTGCTTCGTCGCGTGAAAACCGGCCTTTCATGGTGATCGATGATGGATGGCAGCCGAACCCGACGGCAGGTCCCTGGTCGGCAGGTAACGCCAAGTTCCCTGACATGGCGAACCTTGCTAGCGAAATGACGAAGGCCGGCGTGCAACCGGGCCTATGGTTCCGGCCTCTCTTCACGAAAGAGCAGGTACCCGAAAAGTGGCGCTTGAGTCATCCGAACGCTGCCCGGGAATACACCCGTCACGGAGCATACACTCTCGATCCAACAGTCCCGGAAGTCATCGGAAAGATCCGCGGCGACGTGGCGACACAAACCCGGTGGGGCTACAAGTTACTGAAGCATGACTTCTCGACCTACGATCTCTTCGGGCGCTGGGGCTTCACGATGGGCGCCGAGATCACGGACCCGGATTGGCACTTCAGCGACGAAACAAAGACCAATGCAGAGATTGTGCGCGATCTGTACCGCGAAATCAGGCAAGCCGCGGGAGACACACTCATCCTCGGCTGCAATACAATCGGCCACCTCTCGGCGGGCATCTTCGAACTGCAACGGACAGGCGACGATACGAGCGGCCGCGACTGGAATCGCACGCGCAAAATGGGTGTCAATACACTTGCGTTCCGCGCGTGCCAGAACAACAATTTCTTCGCTGTGGACGCGGATTGCGTCGGATTAACCAAACAAGTACCGTGGCAGATGAATCGTCAATGGCTCGAACTTCTGGCTTTTAGCGGCACGCCATTGTTCGTCTCCGCCGCTCCTGACGCTCTTGGACCGGAACAGCGCGAAGCAATACGGCAGGCATTTTCGATCGCCGCTGTAAAACGGAACACAGCCGAACCTCTGGACTGGCTGAAGAACACGGAACCAGCCAAGTGGCGCAACGGGGGACAACTCAAGACATACGACTGGTTCGGAGAGAACGGAGGAAGTCCGTTCTCTCGCTAGCCAGGAGGAGTTAGAAATAGAGCTTCATCGCGAACTGCAGCAGGCGCGGGTCTCCCGCCGAAGTAAACCGGCCGAAGTTTGCCGCAGTTCTTGAGAGCGAAAGTCCCGTGGTATCCGTCGCGGACAAACCAATGCCGCCTGTCGGAAGCGAGCCCATGTTCGTGTGATTGATGATGTTGAACGCCTCGGCCCGAACTTCCAGCTTGAACGATTCGCGGACGGCGAAAACGCGGCTTAGCGAAACATCGAACTGCAGTTGTCCCGGAAGCCGGAAGACATCGCGCCCGAGGTTCCCATACGTTCCCGGAGCCGCCGCCACAAACGCAGCCGGATTCAGATACTGCAGACTGGGTCCCCAAGTGCTATTGAGTGGCTGCACGCCCGCGACGTAGTTGGGCCGATCCAGGCCAACGCCGGTCAGCGATACGTCGGTTCCTGTCGTGATGTTTACCGGCACTCCGCTCAGAGCCCGAATGAGCGGCGCAACCTGCCAGTTGCCCAGTAAATGCGCGCCGAGGCTGTTGCCCTTCACCGGACTGGTCGCCACAATCGACGTGTTCAGGATGTGCCGCACGTCGAAGTTACAGTCGCCGCGATTAGCACGCCGGTCATAGGGATTCTGGTAATTGGGCCCGGTAATATCACCACTGAAGTCGCCATCGCTGATGCAATGGGACCAGGTGTAGTTGGCAAGCATGGTGAAGTTATGACTCAAACGCTTGTTGACGGAAGCGAGCAGCGCGTTATAGGTCGCGTTCGCCCCATCGTCGACGATGTCCACGTTGCCGTAGTATTGGCCTTGAGTCGGGTTGATCTGGCTCAGCACTTTGCGTTGTTGCGTATTACCCGTCGTACAGCCGGTTGAAAATTGCGCGCAAACCGAGGGGCTGTAGATCGCCGGATTCAACTCCTGCCCGATCCAGACATGGGCAGTCCGGTTGCCCAGATAAGTGATCGTCGCCAGCCAGTCGGCGCCGAACTGTTTCTGGTAGCTCAGGTTCCACTGATAAACCGAGATGGGCTTAATGGCCGGAGGCATTACGATCCAAAGTGCACTGGCCGGGAAGAACGTGCCCTTCGGAGGAAATGGATTTCCACCCGGATAGTTGTAGCCGGTCACCCAAGGGTCGCTGAACCCGAGCAGGGTTGCTCGAGCTCAGATCAATTTCATTGACGAACGGAGGATCAGATGCGGTCCGCTGCGGCGTGAATAGGGCGCCGACATCGTACATGAGTCCCGCGCCGGCACGAAGAGTCTGCCGGCCGTCACCCTTCGGATCCCAAGCAATTCCGAGCCGGGGCGAGAAGTTGTTGTATCGATTCTTGGTAAGTGCGTTCGGCACGCCGGCATCGCCGGGATAAAGCGCACCGGCCGGCGCATTCGGATAGACCGTACTGTGGACGCCGGCCAGGAAGTTAGCCATCGAGAACCGGGCGCCGCGGTTGAAGTAGTCATACGGCCAGAGATTTGGTTCCCAGCGCACACCCGCATTGATCGTCAGGTGATCGTTTGCGCGCCACGTGTCCTGTATATAAAGCGCCGGGATCGACATACGAGGCGTGGGTCGCTGCGGCAGACTCTGGCTGTACCCGCTCAGCGTACCGGTCAGATAATCGAGAATCGAATCACGCGTAGCATTGCCATTGAAGGAGAAGCTGCCGTTCTGCAGATATCCAAGCAAGATATTGTTCTGCGTGCGGATGTAATCCACGCCAAACGCAATGTGGTGCTTACCCCGAATCACATCAATGTCGTCTGCGAACTGATACGTATTCACGTTCAGATGCGCCGGCGAACAGGTGCCGCACCCAACACTAAAGCCTCCATTGGTGACGGCGAGCCGGAAATCGTTCGGCACCGCAACGCTGATGTTGATACCCAGTGTCTTGGCGTTGAAGAAATCCGGAGACGGTCCACGGTAATCCGTACGCCGCGTAAAGGTGGCATGGAACGAATTCAGGACAGTGGGACTGAACGTGTAAGTATCACCAATCGTCAGAGCGTGCACGCCCTCATCATTCCCCGATGCTGTCGTAATCAAAGCATTGGTCGGATCGAAGAACGCCGGCTGATGGTAAACCGTTCTGAAATATCTGCCGAAGAGCGTGTGCTTCGCGTTCTGAACCCAGTCGACTCGTCCTACGCCCTGGTCTTCGTTTTGTAGTTGCGGAATGGCGTAAACAATCCGTCCGCACTGGTCCGCCTGGGCAACCGGCAGATAACTCGCCAGCTTCACCGCCGCCGGATCAAACCTGACTCCCGAGGCAAATACATTACTCAAATTGCTGATGTTTGTCGTTGTGTTGGGAAGGCGGATGGAACGAGCGCCACTCGATTGGCAAGCCGCGGATTCGGCCACGCTGAAATTTCCGGCTAGCTCAGCCGCGGTCGGAATGAACGCGATGGTAGAGGGAGGCACATTTCGAATGCGAGTACCCTGGTATCCGCCAAAGAAGAACAGCTTGTCTTTGATAATCTTGCCGCCAACGGTACCGCCGAACTGATTCCGCTTCAGCAGATCATGAGTCGGTGCGAAGAAGTTCCGCGCATTCACGTCTCCGTTCCGAAGAAATTCAAACAAGTCGCCGTGAATGCTGTTTGTCCCGGATTTGGTAACAATGTTGACCACGCCGCCCGGTTGTGTCCCGTTGCGCGCCGGCAAAGCGTTCGTATCGACGCTGAACTCCTGCAAGGCGTCCGGGAACGGAAATGGCAGATTCACGTTCGTCATGGTGTCGACGTTGTCGCCGCCGTCCAACAGGTAGTTGGTACCGTTCGCCTGGCCTCCGCCCACGGAGATGGTGGTCGAGGTCGCATAATTCTTGCTGCCGGTCATGTCGCCGGCCGGTGTGACGGTAGCCGCCCCCGAAATCAGAACCAATTGGGTTGCCTGGCGTCCGTTCAGGGGCAGCTCGACAATACTGCGCTGGTTGATGACCTGGGAAACGGAAGTCTGCTCCTGCTGCACCATGGCCGCGCCAGCCGTCACTTCGACGTTCTCGGAAACGGATCCGAGGTCGAGTTTCACGTCAATGGTCGAACGATCGCCTACCTGCAGCACAATGCCGGTTTGCGAGTAAGACTTGAAACCCGTCATGGTTGCATCCAGCCGATAAGGCCCGACGGGAAGATTGGGGAAATTGTAACGGCCGTCGGCGTCGGTGGTCGTGGTGTGCGGTACGCCTTTTTCCGTTTCTGTCATTTTGACCGTGGCGCCGACAACGGCAGCACCGGTCTGATCAACTACTTGTCCACTGGCGCCCGCATTATTGACCGCCTGGGCATAACCTTGGTGGACGGACAGGGTGGCAAATGTCAACAGAGCCACAAGACGAACGAGTCTGACGAAGCTCGATTCGAACATACGAATTTACCTCTCAACCTGAAGCGCAACGTCAGAGTTCCTGTGGGAACTCGAGCTGCTTTGCCCTGAGTATATACTAGGCAACCGATGTCGCTTCGTATTGGGGTTAACACCTCTCTTGGCCTCGTTTTTTTGATGGCCTCACACTGTTTTGCCCAATCTCCCGATCTATCTTTGTTGAATCGAAACCGGCCGCTGCTGGACGCTCACAATTGTTACCCATATGATGGGCGCTGGGCCGATCGCATTACACGCGCGCTTGCGACCGGCTTTCCCGTTGGCATTGAGCAGGATCTCGCATGGTACGTCGATCCTGCTTCAGGCAAAGGCCGTGTCGTGGTGACGCATAAAGCGGAGACGGACGGATCAGAACCCGAGCTGAGGACATATTTCTTCGAGCGCGTACGGCCGATGGTCGAGAAGGCGCTGCGGGAGCATAATTCGTCTCAGTGGCCTTTGATCGTTGTGCACTTCGATTTCAAAGACAATCAGTTGCCTTTGCTGCGCGCAGTATGGTCTTTGCTCGGCGAGTACGAAGATTGGATCACCACCGCTCGAAAGCTTGCAGATCCGAAAGCAATCTCGCCCTGGAAGGTGAAGCCGCTCTTAGTGCTGACGGAAGATCCTGACCCCCAGGAACAGGTCTTTTCAAAAGAAGTTCCTTCCGGCGGCACACTCCGCATCTTCGGCTCAGCTCACACGCATGCGCCGAAGGGTCAAACAAAAGACGAGACGGAACACTTGCTCGCGACCACGCCGGCCGCTCAACTTTTAGCCGAGCCCGCAACGAATTACCGGCGTTGGTGGAACAATTCCTGGCACGAGGTAGAAGAAGGCGGCCAGCCCCGCGCTGGTGAGTGGACTGCGGCGGATAACAACCGCCTCCGTGAGCTCGTCGACCATGCTCATCAACTCGGTTACTGGATGCGCTTCTACACGCTTGACGGGTTCGATGCAGCTAGCGGCAAGGAACACGGCTGGTTTGAGTCATACAACTTCGGTTCGCGCGCCGCGGCAGAAGAGCGATGGAAAGCGGCCATTGCGGCAGGCGTCGACATGATCGCTTCCGACCAGTACGAAGACCTTTCGCCAGTCGTCCGCGCGAAGAAGTAGGGCGCGCGTCAGAAGCTTAACGGTTTCGTATCCTGAGTCGGGTGGTTCGTCAGCAGGTACTTCCCACCTCGAAATGCCGCGACGTTCAGAGCTTCGCGGCCGGCCAGTTTCTCCAGTCGCTTTACGCCGGATAACTCCGCCACGATGTAATAGCGGCCTGATTCTCGCCAACGCTGTTGGAACTGGGCATCATCAATAAACACCGGAGGCGCTCCGGGTGCATAGGATCCATAAACCAGGTTGTTGAACCGGCCGTTCAATAGATACGCGGTCCGATTGGTATAGAAAAATACCGACGAGAAGTCGTAATAGTGATGGTCCACGATCAACTCGCCCTGGGGCCCTCGGTTCAGTGCTTCGGCCAATGGACGCGATGACATGAATGGGTCGAACACCACCAGGGCCAGCCGTGCGGCGTGAAAAAACAACACCATCATGCAGGCTGCGGAAAGAACAACACGGCGTTCAGGCCCCCGGAAGGTGCCGATCGCGCCGAGCAGGAATGCAACGGCCGCCACGGCAAGCGGAAGTTTTAGATAGGCAAACGATGCAATCGTGAGGTCTTCCATATGACCCAGCGATAACGTGTAAGCACTCGGATGCGAAGACAAAGCGCTCGAAATATCACCCGGAGCGGGCAGATTGCGAACTGTGAATAAAATCGCGAGAAGCACGCAGGCAACCAGCAGCGACAATCCGGCAAGAAACTTGTTTCCGCCGCGGATCCACTTGCCTCCTATTGCGATCGCAGATCCGAGCAACAACGCGAACGCCGGATAACTCGGCATCGAATAGTATTCCTGTGTTGTCGAAAATGTGAAAAACACAAGAATGAACCCCAGCCAACAAAGCGCAAGCAGGCGCGTTCGGCCGGCGCGGTCAACCGGCTTGTACGAAAGCCCGAACGTTGCAGGCAGGTAAACGCTCCAGGGGAATAACCAGACAAGGTGGAACAGCCAGAACCAGACCCGCGGAACCGTGTTATAGTCCCGCGGATATCTCATATTCAGAAATCGAAGTAACTGCTCGTTAAAGAAGTAAAACCAGAAGAACCCGTGATACTCGCCGGGCGCGCTCCGCATCGTGAAAACAAAGTAAGGCGGATTTCGTAGCGTAGCCAGCAGATGCCACGGAACTGCGATCACGAGGACGACGAGGATTCCGCTGAATGGCCGCAGGCGCTGCCAGGTGCTCCTTGAGAAGAGCTGTTTCGTAAGCGCCAGGTACAGGAGACCTGCTCCTATAGGAAAAACGATGCCAATCAAGCTCTTTAAGAGGAGACCCACGCCCATGCTCGCCGCCATAAGAAAGGCCCACAATCGTGGACGCGGCTCTTCAGGATCGATCGCGCGCAGGAAGCCCCACATCGATAGCCCGATGGTGAACGTAATCATCACGTCCGGGATCAGAATTCTGGTAAACAGGAAGAGCCCGATCGACGTAGAAACGCACAGCCCCGCATACAACCCGGCCCGGCGGCCAAAAGCCCACACTCCAAATGCAGCCGTCAGCCAGCCCAACGCCACGCATGCGAGGGCAACAGGAATTCGCGCCGCCCAATCGTACGCGCCAAATACCTTGTACGAACAGGCGATCAACCAGTAGATGAGAGGAGCTTTCTCCAGGTACAGTACTCCGTCAAGACGCGCCGATACCCAGTCTCCGGAGGTGAGCATGTTCCGTGCTATCTGGGCTTGCACGGCATCTACATCGTCCATCAGGGATGGGGGAGAAATGATGCACCCTACAAAAATAGCGGCGGCAAATAGAATTACGGTCAGGTATACGAAGGTATTTCGGGCAGGCTTACGTCCGTCCGGCGGAAGCGACGGTTCCGGCACACGCTGGCTGTGTAGAGAAGAAGCTGGGAGCGACAAACTCAGACTTTCTTTTGCTTGGAGCTATTTCACAACATAGCAGGGCACAAGCTGCTCACCGCTATCCGTTGCTCTGTTGTTTGTTATAGTTCGAGTGGGGTTGCAACGTGTAACGACGTTGCGGGGACAGTTTCTTACTTTGAGGTTTGATGACTGCCACGTCCTACGGGCTGGTGCTGTGCGTAGCCTGCCTTCCCTTCTTCTACTACATTCTCGTAATTTATAGTTCCTGGCGTTTTTTCCGGCCTCGCCCGGATCGCAAGGCAAATTCTCGAGCATTTACGCCTCCCGTCAGCATTCTGAAGCCGGTGCGCGGAAGCGACGACGACGCGTATGAGAACTTCGCAAGTTTCTGCACGCAAGACTATCCGGAGTACGAAATCGTCTTCTGCGTCGGGACTCCTGACGACGAAATCGTTCCGGTTCTCGAAAGGCTGAAACTGGATTTTCCGCAAGTTCCCATCCGAGTGCTTTTCGGATCCTTGCGTATCGCCACAAACGACAAAGTGGCCAAGTTAGCGCGCTTATCGGAGGAGGCTAAATATGAGTACCTGGCCATCAGCGATAGTGACGTCCGTGTCCGCCCTGATTATTTGCGGAACCTCATCGCACCGTTAGCAAACCCCAAAGTCGGCGCGGTTACGTGTCTCTATGTCTCGACCGGAGAAAAAACGTTTGTCGACAAACTCCAGTCGGTGGGGATGATATCCGACTTTTATCCCGGACTTTTTGTCGCCCGAGAGTTGGAGGGCGTGAAGTTTGCCTTGGGTCCATCTATCTCCACCACTCGTACTCATCTGAAGCAGTTTGGCGGCTACGACAGGATTAAGAACCAACCCGCTGACGATCTGCTTGTGGGGCGCTTGATAGCCGAACAGGGCTATGAGGTAGAGTTGTCCACCTACTCGATCCAAACGGTCGCTGATTACCAGTCTCTGAGCGAGTTTGTGCACAAGCGCCTGCGGTGGCTGGTGGTGATGAGGCACATGCGGCCCAAAGGCCACTTCGGCCTGCTCTTCACTCAAGCTTTGCCGTGGCTCTTGGTCGCCCTCGCCGCCCACCCCGGTTGGAGAACGGCGTTCGCGCTTTTTTCTACGTACCTTACCTTCCGGCTTGCAACTGTGTGGCTGGTAGGCATCCAGGGCCTTCACCGGCCCCTGTGGAGATTGATGCCGCTGGTGGTGCTATGGGATTGTGTGGCGTTCTGTCTCTGGATTGCGAGCTTCGCCAGGAACACTGTTCGCTGGCGTGGAGGCGATTACTACATCCGCGATGGCAATCTGATTCCGGCTACGACCCGCTGACGGCCGCGGCGGCCAACTCGACGGTATTCATCGGACTGCGTCGCTCGTTCGAAGCGCGACGCCAGTAGACTTGCGGGATAAAGAGCGCGGGATCGATCTGGTCTTTGTATCGTAGAGCGATGTTCATCAGGCTGTCGAGCAACGATTCCGACAGCATGTGCGGCTTTAACCCGAGATCGATCAGCTTCGAATGCTTGGCATTGTAGTAATGCTCTTCTTTTTCGACTCGAGGATCCGGAAGGTGCTCGATCTCCACCCGAAGTCCGAGCTTTTCGCCCGCTACTTGCACCAGGCTCGCTAAGTCAAGGACAGAGAACTGCTCTGTGAACTGATTAAAGACGCGGCATTCGCCGGAAGCTGCGGGATTCAGGCAAGCCAACTCAATACAGCGAACCGTATCTCTGATGTCCAGGAATCCGCGCGTCTGACCGCCCTTGCCGTAGACGGTGAGAGGGTGTCCATAGGCGGCCTGCACACAGAAACGGTTGAGAACGGTTCCAAAAACCTCATCGTAGTCAAAGCGGTTGATTAAGCTCTCATCCAGCATCACTTCGTCCGTCAAAGTGCCGTACACAACCCCTTGATTGAGATCCGTTGCGCGCAAACCCCAAATCCGGCAAGCGAACATCATGTTGTGGCTGTCGTGCACCTTCGACAGATGGTAGAAGGAACCCGGCTGCTTCGGGAATGGCAGTACATCGCTCCGCCCGTTGTGCTCGACCTTGATGTAACCCTCTTCAATATCGATATTGGGGGTCCCGTACTCGCCCATGGTTCCGAGTTTCACTAAATGGCAATCCGGGTCGTACTCTTTGATTGCAAAAAGTAGATTCAAGGTTCCCATCACGTTGTTGCTTTGCGTAAACAGGGCGTGTTTACGATCGATCATCGAGTAAGGTGCGGAACGCTGTTCTGCGAAATGCACAACACATTCGGGTTCCAGCGCACGAATAGACGCGGATAAGAACTCGTAATCTGTTACGTCACCGCTGTGGAGCTTAATGGTGCGGCCCGTGATTTCCTGCCAAGCCCGTAACCGTTGTGTAAGTGGCCTTATCGGAGTAAGTGTTTGGACACCGAGTTCACAATCCCATTGACGTCGCGCATAGTTGTCAATGATCGAGACCTCGTGCCCTCTCGCCGATAGGTGGAGGGCAGTTGCCCAGCCACAATAGCCGTCCCCGCCGAGTACGCAGATCTTCATTCTTGTCATGACGAAATCTTTACGCGCGAGGTTAACGTGCGATTAATTTTGTTGCGTACTCAAAACATGTTAGGTAGTGGAGACACGTCGCTCGGATGTAACCAGTGAGGCTCCGAGACAGATCAGAACTGTTCCCAGCCATTGCGTAGAACTGACAGCCTCGCCGAGGACAAACCGGCCCAATGCGGTCGAGAGGACATATCCTACCGCTGTTAAGGGAAGCACAAGACTGAGGTCGGCAACACTTAAGGTCGCGATGCGAATCAGCAGCGTGAGCACTAATAGGAACACACCACCTGCTACGAAAGGATTTGTCACAACGAGCAAACTTGAGTAGAGCGATCCAGCCAATAGCGAGGCGCTGTGTTTCATACCCCAGGCGAGCGACACGTTGCCAAGCGGGCGTAACAGGACCATAAGCAGCACCAACCGGTAAGCGTGTGCTCGTCGGCGCGAAGTTACTTCCGCCGCTTCCTGTTTTGAATCGGTAAGCAAACTTGTTACTTCAGACTAACAAGACCGCGGGCAGGGAAGATTCGGCGAAACCGGTTTTTCGGGAGATCGTCAAATAGGCGAGGAATCAATTATGGCGCTAGAAGAACTTCGTCAGAGCCCGATGATGGCTCACCTGATGGATTCACTGGATCGGGGTGAAGATATCGGACATTATGGCCGCCTTGTCATGATCATGGTCGGGCGCCATTTCATGTCCGAAGATGAGCTCGTCGGGCAATTGATGAAGGACAAAGATTGCGACGAAGAGAAGGCCCGATCGCTGATTGCCCAGGTCTCGGCAAGAGGTTACAATCCGCCGAAGCGGGAACGAATCCTGGATTGGATGAACCAGCAGAACTTCCCGATTTGCGAGGATCCGGAAAATCCCGACAACTGCAACGTCTATAAGAATCTGAGATTTCCTCAGGAAATCTACGAGAAGATTTCGTCTTACTATCAAGATAAGAATTGAGGGACAGACTTCCAGGCCGGCTGTCGATGTTTTCAGTCGGCCTCGCAATTTTGCTCGCTGCCCTGGCCTGGACTCATCCACCACTTCCAGGCAGCGGGAGTCACGAAGCAAATTTCCGTTTCGCGATCATCGGTGATCGAACCGGGGACGCCGTCCCGGGCGCATACGAAGAGGTGTGGCGCGAGGTTAACGCTGACCGCCCTGATTTCGTCATTACGGTAGGAGACACGATTCAGGGTGGCCACGATGATCTTGCTCCCGCGGAGTGGCGCAGTATTCAGCGGACTCTTGCGCCTTACCAGAGATACAGGCTGTTCTTTGTTCCTGGGAACCACGACGTGTGGTCTCCCCTTTCGGCTAAGTTATACGAAAGCTATACGCGGCGACCTTTACATTACAGCTTCAATTACAAACAGGCGCATTTCACGATATTGAACAACAGCGAAACGGATTCGCTTAGCCCAGATGAGATGGAGTATCTGAAGACTGACCTTCAGGCCAACTCGCGTCAGCCCCTGAAGTTTGTCTTTTTCCATCGCCCTTCCTGGCTCTTCCAGGCTGTCTTGAAAAACCCCAATTTTGCGCTTCACCAAGTCGCGTTGCAGTATGGCGTGCAATATATTGTCTGCGGGCATTTGCACGAAATGCTTCGCTTCGAGCTGGGACCCGTCACCTACCTTTCAATAGCGAGTTCGGGAGGCCATCTCCGTGATCCGAAGACTTACGAGAACGGGTGGTTCTTCCAACACACTCTTGTCACGGTGCAAGGCGATTCCGTAAACTTCGCCATAAAAGAGGTCAAGCCACCGTTGGGCCAGGGGCGGATCTCGGGACTGAAAGATTGGGGCATGCGAAATCTTCTGACCACGAAACCATGACCGGTTACGTCGCGGACCGGCATCCGTAGCTAGTTGATCTGGCGCTTAAACGCCGTACCTAAACATAGCCCGGTCGATCGGAACGCCGCGCACGTCGATACGCTTCAGGTCGCAAGTCCCCAGCCCGCGCTGTTCGGCGAGAACAAGTTGGTTGTCACACTTGGGGAAGCCAGGTTCGCCGCGGGAAGCCCGTGGGTTGTACCCCATCACAGCAGTCGCGACGCTATCCGTACAAACCGGGTTCAAGCCGGCAATGAGAACGCCCGGCTTTACCGGACGAGTGACGCCAGCCCGCGGCAGTTCAGCGCCGGCAAGAGATTCGACCCCGTCAATGATCGCGACATGAACCGGCATCGCCGCAACGAGATCGGAAACGACGCGAGGCATACGGTACCCGGGATCGTGATTGGTTCCAAATGCCAGTTCGCCAGGGGAACATCTCGCGGGCGCTCGCGTCCCCGTGTGACCCACGGCTGCACGATTGCTATCCGGGTTCTCGTTGGGCTCGTCTACGCCGGCATCGCGGCCGTAAATGGAGAGAGGAACACAGCCGTACAGGTTCTTCATCGAGAGGGTTACACCGCACGTCCCGTGGTCCTTCAGTTTTGCCAGGCTGACCAACACGTCGGTCTGGGCATAAACTTCGTTGACGTCCCAAGCCGGGAACATGTACGCCCCGGGGCCAACCTGCATGCGGACGTACTTCTTGCCCTTGCCCAGGTTCACCGTGTTCTCAAACTCCACGGATTTGGCGGCGTTTTGCAACGACTTCACATCCCAGTTCGCTTTTGCGATGTATTCCTCGATGGGGCCAGTGAACCCAGCTCCGCTTTCAACAAAGCGCACTCGCTTGGCGCCCGCGCGATCAAACAAATGGGCCGCAGCGCCCGCAACAGCAGGGTGACACCAGTGTGTGAACTGAGGCGGCCGGCCGTTCACAAAGTTGGTGGGAACGCCCGTCAGATTCAGCTTGATCGTCACTGTCTTGTTCCTGACCAGCTTTTCAACGCCGCCCAACTGGTCAAACATGGACTGAAGCCTGCCGGTTATGTCGTCGTCGTAAGAGGCAGCTTTCCCAATGGCGACCGGCGCAGCAGGCGCAGCCTTCGCGTTGTCATCAATCGCGGCTTTCGCCAACGGTGTGGCAGCAACACTTGCCAGCCATTCTCTTCGGGTCACGGTTTTCCCTCCAGTGTTTTGCCGGCGCGCCGGAGCAGTCCTGCGCTCCTAAGGTTGACGCTCTCTGACTGTCTCCATGTTACGACCGCCGAAAGCAGCCGGTGAGGAAATCTAACGCAAAAGGTCTTCGAGCTGGATCTTTGCTTCGGTCCCGGTATCGCGATATTTGACGATGATAGGCGTGTAGACGGAGAGTCCCCACTCCGCACCGATGCCTTGTGTGATCCGGCGGCTTCCCGAGATAACGACAGCTTGTTCGGGTATGACGAGCGGCTGGTCCGCAGTGGCGCGGTGAATCTCTCCGCGCACCAGATCGTAGACAGGCGTGGAACGATTCAGGATCGTTCCGCTTCCCAGAACTGCGCGCGCTTTCACTATCGTGCCTTCGTATATTCCGCAGTTCCCGCCCACCAGAACATCGTCTTCGATGATCACGGGCAGTGCCCCGACCGGCTCCAGTACACCACCGATCTGAGAAGCCGCCGAGATGTGGCAGTTCCGGCCGATCTGAGCACAACTGCCGACCAGAGCGTGCGAATCAACCATGGTTCCGTCGCCGACGTAAGCGCCAACATTGATGTACATCGGAGGCATGCACGTCACGCCTCGGCCCACGAAACATCCTTCACGAATACTCGAGCCGCCGGGCACGATTCGTATCCCAGCGTCCGGGCCAATCTGTTTTAGCGGGTATGTCGATTTGTCGAAGAAGGGCAAACTGCCGCCCTTCGTCATATCAACGATTCCGCCGATGCGGAAGCCGAGAAGAATTCCCTTTTTCACCCAGCTATTCACGCGCCAACCTGACGGTTGCGAGGGATCTGGCTCCGCGGCCCGAACAGTGCCCGAGTTCAGCAGTTGGAGAAACGAGGAAAAAACGGCCCGATGCTCATCGGTGTAGCCCGAAGGCGGCTGATCGAAAAGACTCTCAACCGATTGCTGTAGCTCGGAGGTCTCGACGTCTGAAATCAAACTCTGACTCCCGCAACAAGTCCCAGCTTTTCAAGCGTGGCTTCCACTCGTTTCTGAGACGCCGGTTGCGGAGGAACCAGGGGCAACCGGTAGGCAAGCTCCAGCAGACCCATGCGTGCCATCGCAAACTTCACTGGGCCCGGACTGGTCTCAACGAAGTTGATCTCCATCAGGTCCTGGTATTTGCGATGCAGTTTTCTCGCGGTGGCGAAATCTCCGTTCAGGGCCGCTCGCGTGAGCTGGGTCATTTCGGCGGGAATCTCATTCGACACCACAGAAATCACCCCGTGACCGCCCATCGCAATAACAGGGATCGCTACCGCATCATCGCCAGAGAAAACCAGAAAACCTTCGGGCACTCTCGAGATCACGCTTACAATCTGTCCAATATTGCCGGAAGCCTCTTTTACGCCGATAATGTTCGGAATCTGCGCTAGCCGCAACAAAGTGGCCGTTTCAATGTTCACCGAAGTGCGGGGCTGAACGCTATAGAGAACGATGGGCAGATCCGTCGACTCTGCGATGGCCCGGTAGTGCTGATACAGTCCTTCCTGGGTTGGCTTGTTGTAGTAAGGAGTGACCGAAAGGATTCCGTCGGCACCGAGCTTTTTAAGTTCTCTAGCGAGCTCGATCACCTCGGTTGTGTCGTATCCGCCGGCACCCGCGAGCACCGGCGTGCGGCCCCGAGCCTCTTCGACCGTGATCTCTACGACCCGCAAATGTTCGGAGCGTTTGAGCGTGGGGCTCTCGCCCGTCGTCCCGCACGGGCAAAGGAAGTCGATTCCGGCTTCGATTTGCCGCTTCACGAGAGAGCGCAGGGCGATCTCATCTAACGATAGGTCCTGACGAAAAGGAGTAACTAAAGCGGTGCCGCAGCCGTTAAACATGATTCCCTTTATTCTAGATCCCGCTTGATTGACCAAAAAGAACGTCGTCAAACGTGAACACGCCCTTCCGATCCTGGATCCAATGTGCTGCCTTCAACGCGCCCAGCGCAAAACCCTCGCGGCTTCTCGCGGAATGGCGCAAGGTAATGGTGTCCGCCTGCGAATCGAACCCGATCTCATGAGTGCCCGGGTGCTTCCCGGCCCGGTTCGAACTAACATCGATTTTCCTGTTGTAACCGTGCTCTTCGGCGGTTTTAACCAGTTGCAGAAGTGTGCCCGAAGGAGCGTCCTGCTTGGCATCGTGGTGAATTTCCCATGCCCATGCTCCGTATTCCATCTCGTCTTTGAGCAGTTCTGCAGCTTGGGCAACCAGGCGCTTAAAAACCGCTACGCCGACGGAGAAATTGGGACTCCAAACCAGGCCTGTGCCCGCCTTCTGAACCGCCTGTGTAACTTCGTCAAGGTGCTTCAGCCATCCCGTCGTGCCTGTGACGGTATGAACGCCCGTTTGCGCCAGCCGCTTCAGATTACCCGCCGCGATCTCGGGATGCGAGAACTCAATGGCAACGTCGACACCGCGAAAGCTTTCAGGAGTGATTCCTGCCCCGTCCGCGTTATTGTGTTCGTCAAGGCGAAGAACGACCTCAAAGCCCTGCCCCGGGGCAAGCCCTTCGATCATCCGGCCCATTTTTCCGTAACCGACAAGCGCTAATTTTTTCGGGGTCTGGCATGTGTCCTCACTCAAAAACGTCGGGATCCAGTTCGGAGAAGAACTCCTTGTGCAATACAGCCACGACTTCGGGAAGTTCTTCGTCCGACACCACAAACCCAAGGTTCATTTCAGAGGCGCCTTGTGAAATCATTCGGACATTCCCCCGAAACGCTCCGAAGGTCCGTGCCGCAATGCCGGGCGTATGCCGGATGTTCTCCCCAACAAGACACACCAGAGCCTTCCCTTTCTCGACGCTCACCGTAGCAAACTCTTCGAGTTCGCGCACGATCTCGCCGTAGATCGTTGCTGCCGTCGAGAGTCAACGAAACACTGACTTCCGAGGTCGAGATCATGTCGACGCTGATTTCATGCCGGTCGAAGATCTCGAACATGCGACGTAAGAATCCGTGGGCCATGAGCATACGTGACGAGTTCACGTTCACGATCGTCACGCCGCGCTTACACGAGATAGACTTCACCGCGTTCTTGCAAGGAATTGGGTTAGCCGTGATCTTCGTACCTTCCACGTGCGGACGCTTGGAATTCAGAATTAGAACCGGGATATTCTTTTCCACCGCGGGCAGCACCGTTGCCGGATGCAGCACTTTCGCTCCGAAGTAAGCCATTTCCGCCGCTTCCGCAAAGGAAATGCTTTTCACCCGGTGACCGCCTGGAACGATTCGCGGATCGGCAGTCAGCATTCCGTCTACATCCGTCCAAATCTGAATCTCTTCGGCGTCCAGACCGGCACCAATCAAGGATGCCGAGAAATCTGAGCCGCCGCGTCCCAGCGTGGTTGTCTGTCCATTGAGAGTGGCACCGATGAAGCCACCCATGACCACGACGATCTTTTCAGCCATGGGCCGGACCGTCTGCCGCAGCCGCCGGTAAGTCTCCTCGAAGATCGGCTGAGCGTGAGTGAAGCTCTCGTCTGTGACGATGACGTCGCGCGAATCGACATGCTCCGCCTGCATCCCAGCCTTCCGCAAGGCAAAGGTCACAATGAGACTTGATAATTGTTCTCCGAGGCTCGCGATGGTATCTGACGATCGCGGCGACAATTCACGGACGATCGCAAGCCCTCTGACAAGATCTCCCAACCAGTCGAAGCGCGTCCGGAGAAGCGGTTCGAGTTCGCCCGCTTGATGCCCCGCTAAGGCAAGTCCCTCGCGTAGATGAGCGGACCTTAGTTGCTCAACCATTGCGAGCGCTTCGTCTCGCCGCCCCGCCGCAGCTTCTTGCGCGATCTCCAGAAGCTTATTTGTCGTCTTGCCCATTGCGGAGACGACGACGACCGGGTGCCGCGATTCAAACTGTCTTATGATCGCTGCGACACGGTTGATGGCTTCTTGCGACTCGACGGAAGTTCCGCCGAATTTCATGACAATCATCCGCGCTTCCTAATCAAGGATGCCCTCAGAAGCCATCAGTTCGGCATTCAGGACAGCCGCACCGGCTGCACCGCGAATGGTGTTGTGTCCGCAAGCGACGAATTTGATGTCGAGGACCGGACAAGGGCGCACGCGGCCAACAGTGACGGCCATTCCGTTGTCTCGGCCTGCGTCACGCCGCGGCTGTGGGCGATCCTGTTGCGGCAGGTAAACAACCGGGTGGGATGGAGCACTCGGAAGCTTTTTCTCTTGCGGCAGTCCTCTAAAGCTCGTGATCGCTTCCTGTATTTCTTCGACCGACGGCTTAGATTCGAAACGCACGGAAGCAGCCGTCATATGTCCGTCGACAACCGCGACCCGATTGCAGTGCGCACTGACCGCGGCTTCGAGCGGCCGGAAGCTCCCATCGGCATAGCCGCCTAGGATTTTCTGCGTCTCGATCTGCATTTTCTCTTCTTCACTGCCGATGTACGGGACGACATTGCCGAGAATGTCCATGGACGCAACACCCGGATAGCCGGCGCCCGAGACTGCCTGCATCGTCGAGACGATCACAGATTTGATGCCGAAGGGAACCAACGGCGCGAGTGCCATAGTCAATACGATCGTTGAGCAGTTTGGATTCGTCACGATGGCGCCCGGCCAGTTGCGATTCTTGCGTTGAACCGGAATCGCCGAGAGATGGCCGGGATTGATTTCGGGAACGATGAGCGGCACATCCGGCTCCATGCGATGGTTGCGGGAATTCGAGACGACGATGTGTCCAGCCCGGGCAAAAGCCTGCTCAATCTCGGTCGCGACAGAGGCATCCATGGCTGAAAAGACCAGCTTGGGTGCGGAATTTGGATGACATTCAGAAACGACAATGTCGCGTATACTTGACGGCATTTCGCCATCGAGCCGCCACTGTGTCGCGTCCGGGAACTTCTTTCCGGCAGATCGATCGCTCGCACCAAGCCAGGTCAGCCTGAACCAGGGATGGCCCTCCAGAAAGCGAATAAAATGCTGCCCCACCATTCCGGTGCCGCCAAGCACTCCAACTTCAATCGGTCTCATGATTCTCGTTTTTTGCTAGATCTGACTTCAGTCAAAACGGCTTATTCAGCAGCCGCTTGACCAATTGCTTATACAGAGCTACGGCTTCGACCAGCTCCGGTTTGGGCACCCGCTCTTCCGATGTGTGTGCCACATGTATACTGCCCGGCCCAATCAGCAGAGGCTGACCCCAGGCTCCCTCAAAAGCAGGTATATCGGTTGTGTACGCAACTACGGTTGTGTCGAACCCATCCAGCGACTGCAGATGAAGCGCTGGAATGAAAAGAATTTCAACCGCCTCGACGTCCGGCTGCGCTGCCGCTTCGATCTGTTTCTTCATCTCGGTGATGTCATCGACAACACGAATGAAAATCTCGGCGACCGCTTCATCCGGGATTACGTTGGGGGCACGCCCCCCCCGGATAGTGCCAATGTTCAACGTGCTTGGACCAAGCACCGGATGCGATGGTAAGAGAGCTTTCGCAATCGTTCCAGCGCGTTCAGCAGCTTCTCAATGGCAGAGACACCTAACTCCGGGTAGGCTGAATGTGCCATGCGGCCTGTGGCACGGAACTCATAACGAAGCGCGCCCTTCGACCCCAAAGCGAGTTTGTTCTCGGTCGGTTCTCCATTGATGATGTACTTCGACCCGAGAGGATTCCGGGCGGCAAGATGAGCTCCCGCGCTGTTCTTCTCCTCACCGACAACAAAAAGCAGACCGAAGTCACGTACGTCTTCTTCGAGAAGTTCCTCTGAAGCGACGAGCATGGAGGCAATGATCCCCTTCGTGTCGCAAGCGCCGCGGCCCCAGATATGCTGTTCGTCTTCCCTCGAAGGAAAGAATGGCGGGACGGTATCCATGTGCGTAGACAGGACCACGTCGGGACGGCCGAACTGGGCAACGAGATTGTCCCGGCCCGGTTCCACCGGCATTCTCTCTACCTTTCCACCGAAGCGGGCCGTCAAATCGGAGAGCTTGCTCTCGAGATAAGCACACACGTCTCCCTCGTTCGGCGTAACAGATTCGATGTCGACAAGCTGTCGAGTCAATTCGAACACTTTCATGACGTAAGCTGGCGGCCTCCACGTGTCAGGAGAGACACCCGGCGGCCCGAGGAAGGCCCGATACTTATTGTCAGAATATCAAAACCGGTTCTCTACAAAGCCCGGTTACGCCCTCCCGCGATGCGTCAGATCGGCGGAGTAGTCCATCTTTATACTTGAGTGGTGCCGTTCACGTTAGGCATTGACTATCAACCGCGCGGCGATCAGGCTTCGGCTATTGAGCAACTCACACGAGGCCTGACCGACGGAGAGGCGCATCAGGTTTTGCTCGGCGTTACGGGCTCCGGCAAGACTTTCACGATGGCGAAAATCATCGAGGCCTGCGACCGGCCTGCGCTCGTATTGGCTCACAACAAAACGCTGGCTGCCCAGCTCTACCACGAGTTCAAGACGTTTTTCCCGGGAAACGCCGTCGAGTACTTCGTCAGCTATTACGATTTTTACCAACCGGAAGCATACATCCCTTCCGGAGACATCTACATCGAGAAAGAAGCCACAATCAACGACGAGCTGGACAAGCTTCGTCTTTCCGCCACACGATCTCTGTTCGAGCGGCGTGATTGCGTGATCATCGCAAGCGTCAGTTGCATCTACGGCTTGGGGTCGCCGGAGGCTTACTACGGAATGCTGCTCATGCTCGAGAAGGGGCAGAAGATCACACGCAAGGAACTCCTGGGCCGCCTGGTAGAGATCCTCTACGAACGAAACGACCACGATTTCCGGCGCGGCACGTTCCGGGTGCGCGGCGATGTCGTGGAGCTTTTTCCCACTTACGACGACAATGCTTTTCGAATTGAACTCTGGGGCGATGAGGTTGAGTCGCTCAGCCAGATTGACCCGGTACTAGGGCAGGTGAAGCAGACCTATCTGCGGTTGCCCATCTATCCGAAGACGCATTACGTTATGGATGCCCCCACGCGCCAGCAGGCTATGCAGAGCATCGAGAACGAGCTGCAGTGGTGGCACAAAGAACTGGAGACAAACGGCAAGCTGATCGAAGCGCAACGGGTTTACCAGCGGACTATGTTCGATCTCGAAATGATCAAACAGGTCGGTTATTGTCACGGGATTGAAAACTACTCGCGCCACTTCTCCGGACGGCTGCCGGGCGAAGCACCGCCTACATTGCTCGATTACCTGCCGTCAGACGCACTGCTTCTCATTGATGAAAGCCATCAGACCGTGCCTCAGCTCCAAGGTATGTTTCACGGCGATCGGTCGAGGAAAAACGTACTGGTTGATTTCGGATTCCGGCTTCCCAGCGCCAAAGACAACCGGCCGTTGAACTTCGAGGAGTTCGAATCGCGAGTTCACCAGGTGATCTACGTTTCTGCAACGCCAGGACCTTATGAGTTAACGAAGGCGGCGGGCGTGGTGGTGGAACAGGTCATTCGTCCAACCGGCCTGATCGATCCCGAAATCGAAGTGCGTCCTATCAAGGGACAAGTCGATGACTTACTCGGAGAGATTCGGCTACGGTCGGAGCGGAATGAGAGAGCACTCGTAAACACACTCACGAAACGTATGGCGGAAGACCTTTCCGAATACTACTCGGAAGTTGGAGTGAAGTGCGCATACTTACACTCTGAAGTCAGCACTCTCGACCGGCTGAAGATTCTCCGCGACCTCCGGCGCGGCGTGTACGACGTTCTAATTGGGGTGAATTTGCTCCGAGAGGGCCTCGACTTACCCGAAGTGTCTCTGGTGGCTGTTCTGGACGCCGATAAGGAAGGATTTCTACGATCGTCCGGTTCACTTATTCAAACCATAGGCAGAGCCGCGCGGAACATTTTCGGCAGAGCGATTCTGTACGCCGATGTGGTCACGGACAGCATGGACCGCGCCATTAATGAAACAGATCGCCGCAGAGCTATACAAAAGGCGTACAATCAAGCCAACGGAATCACACCCGAAACCATTATCAAGCCCATCGATATGAGCCTTGTGGCCATTACGGAAGGCGATTACCTTGATGTACCGCTCGAAGTTGAGCAGGAGCCGGATTCCGAACTCTCCCTTGAAGAGAGAGATGCTCTGATCTCGGAGTTAGAGCTTAAGATGCGGGAAGCAGCAAAAGTTTTCGAGTTCGAAAAGGCAGCACAATTTCGTGATCGGGTAAAAGCACTGAAGACGAGCGGCGTGTATGAATCAGCAGCCCCAACTCGGACTCATCATTGAAGGTAACTCAACACACTCAGAAATCGTCCGGCTGCCCAGCATTGTTCAAGAGCTCGGACCGGTCAAATCGAGTAGTATTCGAGTGGCTCGGCGTCACTCGAATCAGATACGTGCTGGATACCCAATCGCAGAGTATCGGGAGTTACACGCCACAAATCTGATTTTGATGAAGCTGGCCGATTCGTCGGTTTCCAGAGTTGTCGAGGAACTCTGCACGTCTGATCTTCCGTTGAAGGGCTTGGGATTTGCACTCTGCGAAAGCTGGCTACAAACTCAGACACTAGCGCCTCTCGCAAGCCGGGGTGCTCACGTTGCGACTATTTTGAAGCTTCCGTCTCTTTCCATGCCAAGATTCGTTGTCGAGGGCGATGTGAAGGCTGTTCGCCAGGTGCGACGACTCTTGGCCCGAAACGGTGTACGCTCCATCGAGTTGCGCCCGGAGCACAAGCATCTGGTCTTCGCCTCAGAGTTACTGGCGATGACCGTTCCCATTTTGCTCCTCGGTTCCGCGAAACAATTGCTCCGGGAAGGCGGGGTTTCCGGGAACGTGCTTTGGGACATACTCGACCAGATGGCGCGCAAAATGGTTCTCGATTTCTCACGGGGATCTCGTCTCGAGGTAAGCGGCCCGTTGACTGAGTGCCCTTCCGAGACGACGCGGTCTCATCTCGACATCCTTGAGCGCACGCAACCGTCCATCGCCTCTATGCTCCGGCAACATCTTCGTTCGGTTCTTTAGGCTGATAGCACACATGGGTCGGCGGCCTCGTTTGCCGCAGCGGCAGGGTGAAAGTTCGATCTGCCAAACTCAATAGCGAAGCATGGAAAAACGGTACCAGTGGAAGCTCTCCCATCGTGAGATCACGCTCGGTGAGAGAACGCAGATCATGGGGGTTTTGAACGTCACGCCGGACTCATTTTCGGACGGGGGAAACTACTCGGATCCGGATCGCGCGTTTGCCCGCGCACTGGAACTCGAAGATGAAGGTGCGGACATCATCGACATCGGTGCGGAGTCCACTAAACCGGGCTCGGCAAGAATCTCGGAAGCCGAAGAGCTGCGGCGTCTCGTTCCGGTTCTGAAGCGCTTACGCGGAAAAATATCAGTGCCTGTCTCGGTGGACACCTACAAGTCGGGAGTAGCCGAGAAGGCGCTTGAATATGGCGCAGAGATCATCAATGATCCGAGCGGTGTTCTGCTTGATCTGCAACTGCCCAAAGTTGTTACGAAGTATGACGCAGGGTTGATCATCAACCATATGCGCGGAACTCCGGAGACCTGGTCTCAGTTGCCGCCGCTCAAAAATCTTATGCGGTCGATCACCATCGATCTCGAGGCCTCCATCCACAGAGCGGCACAGAGCCGTGTTGAGAAGAGCCGGCTGGTGATTGATCCCGGTTTAGGATTTGGTAAGCGCAGGGAACAGAATTCCGAAATCATCGCGCAGCTTGGGACGTTGCGGTCGTTTGACCTGCCCATCGCCATTGGTCCATCCCGCAAATCGTTTCTCCGCAAAGAGCATGGCGAAGAACTGGAATTCGCCACAGCCGGGGCGGTTGCGGCATCAGTGTTGAACGGCGCTCACATTGTCAGAGTGCACAACGTGAAGGCAATGAAGGCTGTGATCGAAGTCGCAGACGCGGTGCGGCAAGCGGCTGACCGCGATTTGGAGCAGCCGGTGATTCAGACCCGCTGGCAGCGCGGGCAATAGTGCGTTCCCCTCTGCCCGACGACGATGCGCCGGATTTTGGTACCGCAGTTCGGGCACGGCTCATTTGTCCGGCCATACACCTTGTGAAGCTGCTGAAAGCTGCCGCGCTCTCCGAATCCATCGACATAGTCAGAGATTGAGGAGCCTTTGTGCGTGATCGCTGTGCTAAGGATCTCTAGAATCGTAGAGTGCAGACGGCGTCCGCGTTTGTCCGAAAGCCTTTGCGGCGGCGTGTGCGGATGGATGCCGGCGGAAAACAGCGCCTCGTCCGCGTAGATGTTCCCGATGCCGGCGAGAAAAGACTGACTCAGTAGAACCGCTTTGATTTTTCCTCTTCGTTCCCGCAATCTGCGCAGGAATTCTTCCATCGATACCGTCAAAGCGTCGGGACCGACGGGTGCCAGCACCGATTCCTTTTCGGGGAAGAATTCGAATCGCCCGAAGGTACGAATATCGTCAAAGAGCAGGTGGCCCTCGTTTAGTTGAAGGCAGGCACGGGTGTACTTGCCGGGCTCCGCATTCCACAACAATTTTCCCGTCATACCAAGGTGAACGTAAAGAAACCCGCGATCGAGACAGATCCAGATCTGTTTACCGCGACGCTCGACCTTGGTCACGGTGGATCCGGCAAGTGCCGCCGCACTCGCAAGGTGGTCGCCCCTGGTGACTCGATGAGATGAGAAGCTCGCGTTTACGATCTTCTTGCCGACAATGTGGCTACGGATCGAGCGGACAACGGTTTCGACTTCGGGTAATTCCGGCAATGGCTTTTCGCGCGGCCTGATAATGGAAGGGCAACATCAACCCGCAGATTTTTGACCTGGAACTTTGCGGCGGGATTAGAACAAACTGCCCGGTTCAGTTTCATGCTACAACGTTCGCCGTGATCCACGGAATCTTGAGCTTTCCATTCTGAAAAACAAATCACGGCTTTCGTCGTAATTGCCTCATACCCAATTTGAGGATGAACTTTGCTACGATCTTCAAACAACCGGGTATGAAGAACTTTTGGCGTAATCCCTTCCCTTGGCTTTTGACCTGCGTTGTCCTTTCAGTCCTGCTGTTGGCTTATCCCATTTACGTCATCTGGCCGTTTCGGCACCAGGGGCCCGCCGAGCTTTTCTTCGCTCTGCAGGTGACGCGCTTCAGGCCGGCGGCCGCTATCGCTCTTGCGCTTTTTGCAGTGCTTATCGGCTTCGTCACTTGGAACCGCACCAATCGCCTGCTGTCGCGAGTCGGGATAGTTCTGCTCGCCGCTTTAACCGTCGCCAGCGGCGCGCTGATGTTCGTGAACGTCTATGAGCTGATGTTCCACCCGTTGCGCCGGCCGACCTTTAAAGATGTCTCGGGCACGCGACTGGACGATGCTGAGCAGGTGATCGCGGTAAAGCTCGCTCGTACCGCTCGCGCGTATCCTATTCGCATCATCTCTTATCACCACATCGTGAATGATGTGCTGGCTGGCTTCCCGATCGTTGCTACGTATTGAACGCTTTGTCACACCGGTCTGGTGTTTCAAAGAACAATCGACGGCATGCCCCTGGTCTTCCATCTGGCTGGCATCAATAACCAGAACTTCCTCATGCGGGATGAACAGACGGGCACCTATTGGCAGCAGATCACTGGTTTGGCGGTTTCCGGCCCTCTGGCTGGCCGCAAGCTGACATTAGTGCCTGCCGAAGAGCTCACCTACAAGCTATGGAAATCGGAGGAGCCGGGCGGAACAGTTTTGCAGGATGTGCCTGAACTCGCCCGTGGTTATGCGCCGAAAGATTGGGACGTGCGCATGGCCCGAACGCCGGTGGTGATCAGCTTCGCTCAGGCAGGAATCAAACCGCGAGACCTTATGTTGGGCGTTTCGGCATTCGGGGCTAGCCGTGCGTTTCCCTATCCAGTTGTTCTGGGGCAAATGCTGATAGAGGACTATGTCGGATCTGAGCCGGTGCTCCTCGTAGTGGGGCCGGACGGCCGTTCCGTCCGTGCGTTTCGCCGGCGTCTACCGAACGGCCCCGACGATCCGCATTTTTATCGCATAGCCGAAGGTACGGGTCTCTTCATGGACGCTGCAACCGGCAGCCGGTGGAACTTCCAGGGCTGCGCCGTGCAGGGCAAACTAAAAGGCGCTTGCCTCGAAGAGGTTTACATGATCAAGGATTACTGGTTCGATTGGCGCAACTATCATCCCGGCACCACCGTGTTTGGAGTCCGTCAGAAAATCAAATAGCGAGATCTCGTTCATCATCCAAAATGTCGCAACGAGCCCGGCTCACCTAATCCGCGAGCGGGTTTGGCCGAATTTGGAAATGAACCACCTTGCTGGTACGTTCCCTTTCCCGTTTCACTGTGGAAAGGAGTTCGAGTGCCCCATGTTGCCCAGAGCCCTTTGCCTTTCCATCCCGCCGCTGCATCGTCGATTCGGCCGTCCATGCCTTTTGCGAAAAATCCCAGTGGATAAGGAACGCGCAGGATGACGAACTTCCCATTTACTAGCGCAATTAGAGAGTCGGACGAATTCCCCGTGATGATCGGTGTATTTTCGCCCAACCCCAACGTGTTGTATTGGTCCACCCAGTCGTAATAATGCGAATCGGCGCTTCCCGAACCCGTCACGCCTTGGAAGTTTGGTCCCGGCGTGGGATAGAGTGTCCAGCCTTCCGGACAGTGTTGCCCCGTTGCCGTGGGTCCATTTAGCGGGCCTTTGCATTTCCGCCGGTCGAAGCTGGCCAGATGCCCGCTACCGAGCGCCACCCACGCCACATTGTTGCGGTCGAGGTCCATGCCGCGCGGAGAGAATCCCGAGACCGGCGCCTTCCGGTTATGCCACGGGACTTCATAATATTCCGCCAGCGCAGTGGCGGGTGGATCGGATCCTGGATTGAGCCGCACAATTCCGCCGGGAAAACCCAGCACGCTGCCCCATACGGCCCCGTCCGTAGCCACTGCGACTCCGTAAAACGCCGCGTTCAACCTTGTGTCCCGCGTCGCGTCAGCGGGACCAGTTAAGGCCGATGATGTGCCCATACTCTCTCCGCTCGGAGCGGTCAGCACCTTTTGCTCGGAATCGAGGTACGTGTCTCGTTTACCGTTGCCATTCGTGTCGAGCACGAGCGCTGTCCATCCTTGCGACTTTTGCTCATCGTGCGTCTTGTCCCACATCCGCGTATTCAGCCATCCCACCACTCCGCCGCCGCCCCCGCTGCTGGTCCAGAGAGTATTGTTCGTGTCCGACGCGAATACGAGATGGTGCGTCCCGAAGCAAGTGTCGATCATCGAGGTCTGTCTGGTAGCCGGATCGTAGACAGCAAGCTGCCGTCCTGAACTCGCAATCGGTGTGAGTTTCGCCGACGGTACATCGGAGCCCTCTTTGCAGAACGCCGGGTTACTATTCGCTCGCATTCGCGACGTAAACCACACACGACCGCGTTCGTCGAACATCGGATTGTGAACAGTGGTGTGGCTGTCCCAGATTGCCTCGTCACCCCAGACCGCCGAAGGTTGCAACGGTTTCGGTTGTCCCGGCGTGTCCGGGTCGCGGTAAGGAACTTTGACTTGGCTGATAGTGTTGTGCACCGGATCGAGCACGGGCAAGTAGTCGCGGCTTTCCTCCGGCGAGCCATAGAGGAGTCCGTTGGCATTAACACGCGGATTGCGCTTGTCGGTCGCAATTTCATCGTGCAGATACGACTTGGGATCGGCCCAGTCCCATTGCGTGATGACTATATTGCGCTCGATGCCCTGGGGGCGCGGCGGTACTTCCCGAGGCAGTTCTCCGCGCGCGATTCGGCTGGTCCAGTCGCCAAATTCCGCTGTCGCTCTTTCGGGTCCGAGTTGAGCAAGGCCACCCACCATGGCGCGGCCCGCTTGTCCCGACTGCACACGCCGCATCCACATCTTGGCGGGTGAATCGAAGTTACTGAAGAGCGCTGGAATGGTGCGCGTGTATTCGTTCCCAAGTTGGTGACACGACTCGCAACTATCGGTTTTGACAAGGTGTAGCCACTGCCCCTGCGATTTGACACTGGTTGAAATCCCGTTCCCTCCGGATCCTGTGCCGGGGAATTCGCTCTCTTTGGGTATGTGGAGCATCGAATACCAGTAATTCGCCGGATAATAATGCGCCGCGGCTATCTTGTCCGGAGCGATCGTAGGAGTCAGATCAATTTGCTTGCCTGGGCGCGTCTCGAGCTTAGGCGAATCCACCAACCCGTAACCCCGCGCCCACACTGTATAGTTGGCGGCCGGAAGAGAAGGAATCAGATAGCGGCCCTGATCATTTGTGACGACCTCTTTGATGTAGCGAGTGGGCAAATCTGTCGTTTCCGCAATGACCCACACACCGGCTTCGACGCCATTAGCACTCGAAACCACGCCACCAATCTCGTCGCTTTTGACCTTGACCGTCGAACTCTGGTGCTGAAGTCAGACCGCTGACAATGGCCAGGACCACAACTCCGGAGAAACACACAAACGCCGTTCTCTGCATCCGGCACCTCCTTGATGGCAGGGACTCCGTTCTATCCTGGACGGTCAGTATATAACTTTGGTAGGGCGTGATATGTTCACGGCGCCTGGAAAGCGTTGAGTCCGGCACATGTCGGATGAGATTTTTTTCAATCGGTTCTGTGACGGCCCTCATCGTCGATAGCATCGCCGGCCGCATAGCCGATCATCGACCGGCAAAGTTGGCTTACCTACGTCGGCGAATCGGACGTACCGTCCTTCGAGATTGAAGCTTAGAGCTGAAAGATGGTCGCGGAAGTATTCGGATTGAAACCGTTCCCTGCCGTCTGTTCAAAGATGGTCGATCATTCCGGAGTGGTCAGAGCCTGCGGGGTCGCCTTTGACAACTATGGAATTCGATGGCACAACATCGCTCGGCCAAGGGATGACGCAATGAGACGGACACATTTGCAAGCGTCGGAAAAGGAAACCCAGGTGATCGGGTTCTTCTGAGGATTTCGGACGACGGAGGCGGTTCCTGGGCTGTCAACGTCGAAAAACACGAAGCTGCCGGGGCTCTTGCACTTGAACCTCCCGAATGCGATACCAGCTTGACTCCGATGACGGTTCCCTTGAAGATTCAGTTGGTCGTTAAGCGTATCTCAACCGCTTTCCTCGAACAGCTTCGACCTGAGAACGTAATGGATCCCGACCGATTGGATGCACGGAAGGAGAGGACAGAGGACCGGTCCAGGTTGTCGGAACCAGAGCATGTGGCCTTTGGGGAAGCGACAATTGGCATTTGTCTCTCTCCTTTCCACTGACAAGGCCCCAAAAGCGATTGGGCAGACTCCTTTGTTGCTGGTGCTTCGAAAGCAGGACACCGGCTGGCTTCTTCTTGTCGCAAGCACCGAGCCCATTTCGAACAAACGTTTCTTACGGCAGATTCCGAGCATCGCCGGACAGCTTCAAAGGCCGAAGGACGAATCGGACAAGCCACAGCCAGCCGAACTTCTTTCTCCCTTGGATGGACAAGAACCGCTGCCGGAACTAGGCCAGCGCTTCGGAGGTTTCACGTGGTCGCCAAGCCGCTCTGAAAGTGTTGTTGCCGAGGTTGTCGAGTTTGCTTACCAGGGTGATGCGCGGCTTTTCCTCGAAACTTACGGGAGGCAACAACCAACCGGACGTATATCGGCAGGTGAGCTCTGGCACACTCGTAGCGAGTGGAAATCGCCGCGTTTGGTCAATAACAGACACAGGGAGCATTGCGTTTTCGCAATCCAGAGCGTTCCCGCACTGATCACGTCCTTAGCGGTGCTGCGATTGCCCCGCCCTAGACGATCCAGATCTCGGATCCGCAGCTAAGAACGCGGGAAAAGACGCGAGTCGGGCTGCGTTGGATCGGGCGGTAATTGGACGGTGCGATGAGCCGCGAACGCTTCATCGATCAACGCGGAAAGCAGCTCCGAAAACAGCATAGGATCAGCGGACGCTTCCCAGAGAAAATATCCAAAAGAGCCGGGACAGGGATTGACTTCGTTCAGCCAGACTTCACCGGTTTCTCCGTTGCAAAGAAAATCAATTCTTGGGGCACCCGTACCGTAAACCGACGCGAAACAGGCCGTTGCCCATTCGCGAATTTTTGCTTCAAGATCTTCGGTCAACGCGGGATTGAGCTCACGGGTTAGCGACAACATGCCCTGGCTGATCGCGCCCGGTTGTTTACTGCCGGACTGTTTACCGCCAGACTTCGAACCCGCGCCTCCAGCAAGATATTTAGCCTTGAAATCGAGTAACTCCCGATCGGATTTTGGCCGTTCGATCGCCGAAGTCTGTATTCCGTTCTTCCCATTGCGAACTGCCACGTTGTACTCGACCAGATTCTCGACAAAAGGTTCGAGAATCGCGTGAGTATCCAGCCGGAAGATTACGGACAGAGCGCCCCGAACCTCTTCAACCGAGGCAGCGCGAGCGACTCCGATGCTCGATCCAAGATGCAGCGGCTTCACGATAACGGGGAAAGAGAGGCCTCGAATCTGCGCCTCTATTTGCGCTGCCGCGGGCAGAAGACCGGTTGCAGGCCGGGCTACGATCGCCGACGGCAGAAGGGCGATTCCAGTTCCGCCTAGAATACGCTTCGTGGCGGCCTTATCCATACACACGCTTGACGCAAGCGTTCTCATGCCGGTATACGGAATGTTGGCAAGCTCGAACAGGCTCTGGATCCGCCCGTCTTCGCCGAATAAGCCATGAAACGCAAGCAGCGCAACATCGAACTCGGTGACTTTCGGCTTGGAGAAGAGCCCACCTGGTTTAACCGGGAGAAGTCGGCCACGACCTTCGACGCTGGGCCAAAGATCGAGCGTCACCCCTTCGAGACTTTTAAGCGTGTTCTCGTTGGGGATGTAGACCGTACGACTTCGTAGAGCGTCGCCGAGGAACCACTTACCATCGGGCGCAACGTAGACTGGGAAAGAGCTAAAACGATCTCCGTCCAGAGCTTCCAAAGCTTGGAGACCGGTGATGACGCTGACGTCGTGTTCGGGGGAACGACCGCCAAAAAAGACAGCCACTCGCGTTTTCATAGTGGGCGATGTGAATCGATCGAGTACTCACAACAAGCAGAACCTGCGGCAAATCGTCGAATTTTTCACTCTAGCAAAGCCTTCCATGCACTCTGAATTCATCCTCCGGCAACCGGAACGGTTTGCCGTCATCGAAACAATCAGCCCGCGGCCCGGGAACTTGCGGCTCGTGTTTGGACACGGCTGGGGGCAATCGTCAGCCGCCTTCCTGCCTTTGGCGGAAACGCTCAAGCCCTTTGCGCCCTCTTACCTGATTGACTTCCCTGGTTTCGGGAAATCGCCGGTACCGCCGCAGGACTGGGGCACGGCAGAGTATGCGGACGCCGTGGCGGAGTGGATGTCAACATTGCCAGCAGAGCGCCATATCTGGGTGAGCCACAGTTTCGGCGGAAGAGTTGGGTTACAGATTGCGGCACGCCACCCCGAGCTACTACAGGGCATGATCCTGATTGCCGCCGCAGGATTGCCACGCACCCGAACGCTCCTAGAGAGGGCCCGTATCGGGCTAAGACGGACGGTCTTCAAAGCAGCGAAGCGCCTGCTGAAGGAAGGCCCTCAACTCGAACGCCTGCGGAGCCGGATGGGCAGCGCTGATTATCGCGCAGCGGGCCCGCTCCGGCCTATCCTCAGCCGCGTGGTGAGCGAGAACTTAAGTCAAGTCGCGTCGGAGGTGCGCTGTCCTGCGCTGCTTTTGTACGGCTCTGAAGATACGGAAACACCACCGGAGATTGGCGAACGTTTTCATCGGCTCATTCCCGGCTCTGAGTTCAGCGTGTTGCAAGGCCTCGGTCACCTGGACATTCTGACGACAGGGCAGCACCAGGTTGCGCTGCGCATCCGAAAGTTCATTGAGGCGCTCGGGTAATGAAGTACCTCATCCTAGTTGCCTATCTGGTATTCGCCTGGCGGAGGCTTTCCACTTACCTCCACATCTTTCAGCAGGAAGAATACCAGTCGACGCGCTTCGTCCGGTGGCTGTTCAAAACGCGTTCGCTCGACGTGCGGGTTTCGATCGTGATCCTGGTGGTGGGTGCACTTCAGTTTGCCATTCGGCTTGCGTTCGACATCGGGGCGCTTTTCATCATTGCCGCTCTGCTCGGAATCGCTTTCTACGAGAAAAACTTGCGCGCAGCTTCTAAGAAACGGCTCGTCATGACGCCTCGCGCAAGCCGGATTTACTGGGTTGCGTTTTCCGTGCTCGCGCTGGTCGGGGTGCTTTATGCCGCCGCAGACGTCCCACTGCTTGCCTGGCTCATCCCGGTACACGCTGTTCCGTTTGCGCTCCCCCTGGCAGCATTGCTTCTTGCTCCGCATGAGCGATCCGTTCAAAAGAAGTTCTGGAACGAAGCTCACGACAAGTTGCAGGCGCTCAGCCCCACCGTGATCGGCATTACCGGCTCTTACGGCAAGACCTCCACGAAACATCTTCTTGGTCACGTGCTGGAGTTACAGGCGCCGACTCTAATCACGCCCGGCAGTGTCAACACCCCCATGGGAGTGTCGCGCGTTATTCGCGAACAGTTGGGAGCTCATCATCGCTTCTTCGTCTGCGAAATGGGTGCGTATGGTCCGGGATCAATCGCAAGACTATGCCGGCTTGCACCGCCCGATGTCGCTGTGATTACAGCAATAGGCATGGCGCATTACGAGCGTTTCAAGACGCTTGATACCGTTGCAAGCGCGAAGTTCGAGTTGGCAAACGCAGCGGCTGCCCGAAACGGCCAAACCATTCTGTCGGACTCGGTGCTGGCGTTTGAAACAGCGCGTGCATTTCGGGCACAACATCAGGCGAAAACCACAACCGTAGGCTTCAACTCGCAATCGGAGTTCAGGATCGTGAATGCCGGTCAGACGACGGACGGGATCATGGCGCAGATCGTGTGGCAGGATCAGATGCACACCGTACGCGCACCCATCTTTGGCGAACACCACATCGGAAACATGGCGGTTGCATTTGCGACCGCCTGCACTATCGGCATCTTGCCGGAAGACGCCGTGCTGGCTTTGGGTTCGGCGCCGCAAATCAGTCATCGCCTGGAAGTGAAGGAAGGTCCTGCGGCTTCACGTTTGATCGACGATGCTTATAACTCGAACCCGGTTGGTTTTGCCTCCGCCCTGAACCTCCTGAACGGACTGAAGCGCGAGGGCGGACGACGGATTCTTGTCACGCCCGGAATGGTCGAGCTTGGCCCGGCGCATGACGAAGAACATCAAAAGATCGGATTGCTGGCGCGATCCTCCGTGGACATCCTGCTGGCCGTAGTGCCAGGAAGAATCTCATCTCTCATCGCGGGTTTCGAACTGGACAATCCCGGCGCCGTTGTCGTTCCTTGCGCTGACTTTTCTGCGGCCCAGATGTGGATGAATGCAAACGTCGGGCCGCTAGATGTCGTTCTGCTAGAGAATGATTTGCCCGACCTTTACGAAAAGAAGCTTTCGCTTTAAGCCGAAAAGACGCCCGCAAATTACAGGCAGCGTCGAGCCGCGCGCTCTCCAATTCCATGAAAAGCCCGGTCTTCAACGGTGTAGGAAAAAGCTGTAATCCGGTCTGATTTCCCAAAATACTGCCTATATTCCTCGTTCTATTCCCTTGTGGTTTAGTACAGGACGGACGCGACACGGACTGTTTCAAATGCCAAGATTCCCTTGTAGCCGGGAGCACTTCCGGCCGACACCTCGGAGGAGAGATTAGCAATTATGATGTTCAAAGGTTCTCTGTTCGCCGGCCTTCTGGCGACAGCAGCTTTCTTCAATGCCGGTACCGCACAAGCAGCAGCTGTGACGGGAGAGGCAAATATCGCAGGCAACGTTAGCGTTGATCTGCACAGCATTGTTTTCAACTCCACTTTCACCAATACGCCTGGTGCAATGGAAACCGGTTCTTTCGCTGGATTGACCGGTGGTAACATCCTGCCGCTTTTGGGTGGGCCCGCAACCGGAACTGTTAGCGTTCCGAACTTCATTTCGTTCAACCTGGGTGTGGCTACTCCGGTCACGTTTGACCTGACCTACATTGCACCCGGTGTCGGCACCCAGGCAGGCTGCGGAAGCAGCACTCCTGGTTCGCTCTGCACACCAAACGGTTCGCCATTTACCCTTCTGCAGCTCACAAGCAGCACTGTTGTTGCCTCTCTGCAACTTAACGGTGTAGCTTACACCGACAGCTCCGCAAGCGGCGTGTCCGCCACGACGGGCGTTTTCTCAACCCAGACGGTAATCGGTGGAACCCTACCAGCCATCATTGCTGCACTGAATGCGGGTCAAGCGATTGACGGCATCACCTACTCTGCTTCCTTCGTTGCCTCTCCGGTTCCGGAGCCAGCTTCCATGCTCTTGATGGGCCTCGGGCTGGCTGGCGCCGGCTTAATCGCCCGCCGCAAAGCAAAGGCGTAATCCCGGGCGGTTTCTCCGCCTTAAACCTTCAACTTAACCCAAAGCCCATGCGCATAAAAGCGCATGGGCTTTGTTCGTTTCAGCACGTACCGGGGAATGAATCGTGCCAATTTGGAACCCGGCCTGAAACAAACAGTCCGCTATGGCACTTACCTGCCCTACTCTTGATCGAACACCCTCAATGTTTCCATACACTTAGAGTGTAAGTTCAGTTGGCGTACGGAGTGCCTAATTACAGGCGTGATCTTAACCGCTGCTTCCCTCTTCTCAATTGCATTCCTATTTGTCACTTTTTGCCTGGTCCGCGTAGGAGCCCAAGCCGACAAGCGTTGCCCCGCACTTCATTCGGAGCGCTAAGGTGCAGGTCTACACGACCGAAGCTCCCGATTGGGCCGTTTCGGTTTCAGAACCGTTGCTCAGTTTAGTTCTGTCCGGTGTTGGAATCCGAGATTCCTGGAAACTCTGGCGGGGAGGTCGAGTTTCTCCTTTCGAGCAATCAAACATTTTGTTCCGAATTAAAATCTTTCGTTGGAAATTGTGGGTGGGAAGCGATTTTCTCAAGAATGTCGTTACTGTTCCTTCTTCTCTCTGGGGTGCGCGATAGGTGGTCCTCGGCAGCCTTCGGCAAAACCCCGTTTAGGCTAAACTGGGTCCGGCAAGCTCCTCGGGAGTGATAGCGAGGAGTCGGCGAATGAGAGAAGGAAATGGATTTCTTGTATTCCAGACGTGATCTCGCAAAAGCTGCCGCATTGGCGCTTCCCGTATCTAAGTTGTTGGGACAGAAAGTTGACGGCGTTCAACTCGGGATATGTACCTACAGCTTTCGCTCCATGCCTCGCACCGGCGCCGATTCCGTTGATGACGTAATCCGCGCCATGAAAGAGTGTGGAGGAACTGTTTGCGAGTTGTTTTCTCCGCAGCTAGAGCCTCAGAATACTCCTGGTCCGGCGGCTTCGAACCGTGGTGGGCAGGCGCCTGCCGTTCCCGATGGCCCGGCAGGCGATCCCCAGGCGCGGGCCGCAGCGATGCGTGCCCGGCAGAATAGCCCGGAAGCGAAAAAATTTCGCGAGGAGGTTCGTAGTTGGCGCCTCAATACTCCTGCCGAGCATTTCCGTGGTATCCGGAAGAAGTTCCAAGACGCCGGGATCGACATCTTTGCGTACACGCTAAATTTCAGAGACGATTACACGGATGCCGAACTGGACAAGTGCTTCGAGCAGGCAAAGGCCCTTGGTGCAAAAACCATTGCTTCCTCGACACAATTAACCGTGGCGCAGCGGCTGGTCAGTTTTGCTGAGAAGCATAAGGTATATGTGTCCCTGCATGGGCACAACAATACATCCGATCCCAACGAGTTCTCATCGCCCGACACGTTTCAAAAAGCTTTGAATATGTCCGAATGGTTTAGGATTAATCTGGACATCGGCCACTTCACCGCTGCTGGCTTCGATCCGGTCTCGTATCTTCAGGAAAAGCACGACAAGATCACTCACCTGCATATCAAGGACCGGAAGAAAAATAACGGACCGAATGAGCCTTTCGGGCAAGGCGACACTCCCATCAAGCAGGTCCTCACTATATTGAAAGAGAAGCGTTACGCTATGCCGGCGCTCATCGAATACGAGTACAAAGGCACGGGCACACCGGTTGAAGAGGTTAAGCGCTGCCTGGATTATGAACGTGCAGCCCTCAAGAGCTAAGCAACCTTGCGTGACGTAAGCGGTGAGGCTTACAAAGCCCGCTGCCAGTAACCGACGTCAATCCAGCTACCGAATTTGAAGCCGACTTCGGGAAAGTGCGCTACCTTCCGAAAGCCGAACTTCTCGTGAAGGGCCACGCTTGCCTCATTCGGCAGGGAGATCCCGGCGATCACCATGTGTATCTGCTTTTCCTGTAAGACGGAAAGGAGTTGCCCATATAGCAGCGATCCAGTGCCCCATCCCATGTGTGCAAAATCCACGTAAACGCTTGCTTCGACGGAAAAGCGATAGGCGGAGCGGGGTTTCCAGGGCGTAGCGTAAGCGTACCCGACGATGTGCTCCCCCATTTCCGCAATGAACCAGGGCAGAGTCGTGATTGTACTGCTTGGATGCGCCGCCGAATCTCTTCGGCTGTCACTGGCTCCTCTTCGAAGCTGATGATCGACGTCTTTACGTAGTAATTGTAGATGCCGGCAATAGCCTCGGCATCATTCGGCTGGACATTACGAAGTGTGACTTCGCGTTTCGCGTGTAGCACACTTAGAGAAACATATAGCAGATGCGAGAAATGTAGCAGATGCGAGAAATGGCACATCTCGGAGATTGTTGTGGCGTGGAGCGGGGTACGAGGATCTCGACCCCGCGATTATAAATCGCACTGCTGACCCTGCGTAGCGTGTCCCGTGTCATTCCTGCTCAACTGGACCGGGACGCCAACGCGATTACCTACTGAACTCTCACTGGATACGCAGAACGCTTGTGATCTCTAAGCCAAGATCATAAGGGCCCTTTCCAGTTCCGCTCCGTACACAATAGCGAACAATCCCGGTCACAAGAAACGAGCGGACCTCCACAACCAGAGACATTCCAGGTGAGACAGGCAGCGGCTTGCTTGTTCTTAGTCCGATTCCTGATTTACTCAGGTTCGCTATCTGGGCAACGATAGGTGTGAAATCGCCGGTGTCGGTTGCAATCCGGACAAGCGCGGGCTCCTGAGGGACTCGTGGCTCCTTCCGGCGTGCATCACACTCAGTGGTGGTTAGCTGCGGATCGGCATGGAGCAGATCAAAAATCGCTTGCTCTGTTTGCACATCGGGTCTATCGGCAAATGGCTATACAAGCTTTACATCGCGTCGCCCGATTTCAGCTTTGTAGCTTTTCTTTCATCACTTAGGAAAACTGTTTATCGAGAGAGATTCTGAGCACAAGTGGGCTGTAGCTGACACTCGAAGAAGCTGCTTTCCGAAGAAACATCACGTGGAGGGCACGCTGATCGAAGCCGGGCCGGCCAGCAAGAGTTCCAGCGCCGGAAGAGCTATGACACGATCCGCTGAACCCGCCGCCGCGCGATCCGGGCAACAACCCGACCGTCAACTGGCACAAGCAGAAGCGAAAGAACGACACGCATCAGTCGCTCACCGATCCCTTCGCGCGGCTCTTCAAGAAGACGCGCGGGGCTGAAGCGAAGCTCGCTTACCTGGGCCACGTGCTGACCGAGAATCGCAACGGCCTGGTGGTCGATGTGCGCGTCACGCAGGCCACCGGCACGGCGGAGCGCGATGCCGCAGCAGCGATGCTGCAGCGGCAAGCCGGCATCGGAAAACCGGTGACGCTGGGCGCCGATCGCGGCTACGACACGGCGGGCTTCGTGAAGCAGATTGCGCGAGATGAAGGTGACACCGCATGTGGCGCAGAACGACTCGCATCGGCGCAGCGCAGTGGACGCGCGGACAACGCGGCATGAGGGCTATGCGATCAGCCAGCGGAAGCGTAAGCGCGTGGAGGAAGTGTTCGGCTGGATGAAGACGGTGGCGCTGCAGCGCAAGACCCGGTTCCTGGGACCGGACCGGAGCGGCTGGATGTTTACGCTAGCGGCTGCGGCATACAAGCTGGTGCGGATGCGCAATCTTCAGATGGCAAGACTGGCCGGGTCGAAGGCAAGACAACGAAGCATCACGCCAGCGCTGATTTCATCGCCTTCCTCACGACTTGATCGGCAAGACCAAGTAGGCCCGGGAAATTCACATTGTGCTCGACAATCTATCAGCACACAAGACACCGGCCTAGAAGATTTCCTCTTGCAGCACCCAAAGGTGCGCTTTCACTTCACGCCAACTTAGACGTCTTGGCTCAACCAAGTCGAAATTTGGTTCGCCAAGATCGAAGTGACGTGATCGCTTGCGGCGTCTTAACTTGGTTGCCGATCTACGCCGCAAACTAATGAAGTACATTCGCGCCTACGCCCAGCATGCCCGGCCCATTCGCTGGACTTACACTGATCCGAAACGACACATCAACGCTAAGCGAATGACCGGGACGGTCCACTAGTAAACGCATTCGGAGATTCAACGGCCATGGCCCTATGTGCTCGGCCGCTGGAGCGCCGCCGTCGATCTCGGATAAAAGAATAGGAAATGCAAACGGAAGAAGTTGAGCGGCGCCATGGAATCGGTGGAGCCGGGTGCGAGGATCGAACTCGCGACCTCAAGATTACAAATCTAGCGCTCTACCAACTGAGCTAACCCGGCACAAGTACCACTTGCGATCCCATTGTAGCGTGCAGGTTTCGCCACGTAGCGGCCCCTCTCAGCTCGATGTTCTCCTCTATTTTAGACTCACTTAGATGTTAAGCTTCAACGCTTCGCCGTCGACCGCATCGTGAGTTCCGGTTATGCGGCGGGGCTGATTCGAAGCCAGAAATAGCAAGGGGCAAGATCTCTGGCTCACGCTGGCGTTAGCCAATCAGTTGGCCGGCACGTTTGCCTCTCAGATCGAACGCAAGCCAAGTATCGTGTCAGTTCAATCTGCCAAGCGCGCGCTCTTGTATAATCCTGGCTCAACCCTCGCGATGGACATTACTCTCGACGCGACCGGCAGGGCAACCCCGGAGATACTTGTTCTCGCGGACGACCTCACGGGAGCGCTTGAATCCGGAGCAGCCTTCGCCCAGCGAGGAATCAAAGGCACAGTCTCACTGCTCGAAGCACTCTGGACTAGAGGGCCGGTACTCGTCATAGATACGGAGACGCGCCATATTCCCGAAGCCGAGGCCGTGAATCGGATAGAGCAGCTGTCAGCGAGTTCCAATGCCCGGCTGATCTACAAAAAGACTGACTCGACGCTACGTGGCAATATTCGTGCAGAACTCCATGCGCTTTCGCAACGCGGCCCCGTTCTCTACGTCCCGGCTTATCCGCAACTGGGACGCACTATTCAGGACGGTTGTCTCCATGTCCATGGTGTTCCGGTTGAAAACACAGCATTTGCGGCCGATCCTCTTTATCCTGTTCGCAACGGGAATATCGCAGGTTTGCTTGCCGGCACAAGCAACATAACCATTTGCCCGGAGAACACGGAGCAAGGTATCGAACATGCTGCGCGTGCGTGGATCAGAGCAGGTGGTATCGCGGCGGGGCCATCGTCGCTGCTTCACGCGGCGGCCAGAGTACTCGCGCCTGAATGCTCACCCGTCGATTTTCCTGCTGTGGGGCGTGCGTTAGTTGTCTCTGGAAGCCGTCACGAGCGCTCCAGGCAGCAGATCGTAAAGGCGTACGAAGCCTGCGAACGTTGGGGCTGGAGAGTGTTCCTTGCGCCGAGTGAACTTCAAGGTGAATCGTTGACCTTCGCTGCGCAATTCGGAGAGGAAGCGCGGCGCGTGTTTGAGTCAGAAGGGTTTGACACCATAATTGTATTCGGAGGCGACACCGCCTTCGCAATCTTAAAAGCGATGAATATCTCAAACGTCGAGCCCATCGGCGAGGTGCTGACCGGTGTCCCTGTTTCGCTTCTTCCGTGCCGAAGGACGCTCATCACGAAAGCCGGCGGTTTTGGCAATCCCGAACTCCTGTTCGAACTTCACGAAAGGCTGAGTTGTGAGCTCCGTTAACAACGATCGCCCTTACGGAATCACGCTGGGGGACTCGAGCGGCATAGGTCCGGAGATTCTGCTCAAAGCCTATGCGGCGAACGAACTACCGCGCCCGTTCCGGGTCTTCGGCGACCGCGCCGTCCTCGGATTCTACAACGAGAAGCTCGCGCTGGGTGTACGGGTGAGCGACCTCGACATCCAGGACCCAGGGCTGCTGAAAACATCCGACATACGACCCGGGCAGCTTTCCAAAGTTTCCGGTGCGGCTGCTCGCCAGTATGTTGTCGATGCGACCAAGGCTGCTCTCGCTGGCGAAGTAAGTGCCATCGTGACGTTACCGATCAACAAAGAGGCAACGCAAATGACGGACCCGAACTTTACGGGTCATACTGAATTGATAGGCGAACTCTGCGGGTCCAACGACGTTACGATCATGCTCGTATCGAGTCAACTCATTGTCACTCACGTGAGCACACATGTGTCGCTGAAAACGGCGATTGCTCGCGCTAAGAAAGATCGAGTGCTCAAGATCATCGAGCTCACAAGTGAGGCAGTAAGCCGGCTGCGGACGGATCCCAGGATTGCGGTGGCGGGTTTGAACCCACACGCGGGTGAGAATGGTCTATTCGGTGACGAAGAGATTCAGGAAATCAGGCCAGCCGTAGAGGCCGCCCAGAGGCAAGGCATTCCGGTGGAAGGTCCGCTGGCCCCGGACACGCTTTTCTATCTTGCCGTTCAGAAGAAAAAGTACGACGCCATCGTGTGCATGTATCACGATCAGGGGCACATCCCGCTGAAGCTCCTCGATTTCGAAGGCGGGGTCAATGTAGCTCTCGGGCTTCCGATCGTTCGCACTTCGGTTGACCACGGCACAGCCTTTGACATAGCCGGCACGGGGGTCGCGTCCACCAGCAGTCTACTCCACGCGATCAGACTGGCACAGCGCCTGACAAGTAGTTGAACCATTCGGAAGAGCACTGATGGACGAGGTTCCGGCGGAACGCGATTTAGATCAGAGTGACGTCCACTTACACTCGGAGGTCTCCCCTAGCGGTCCAGTTCATGAGTCGCACCGGGTTTTGGCTCTGGACACGCTCCGCGGATTCGCGCTATTGGGCATCCTTCTGATGAATATCGTGTCCATGGGTATGTACGGCGCGGCTTACGACGATCCCAGCGTAACGGGAGGTTCAACGGGCCCTAACCTTTGGATCTGGGTCGTCATGCACATCCTGGCGGAAGGCAAGATGCGCTGTCTGTTTTCCATGATCTTTGGCGCCAGTCTTGTGCTGCTGACCTCAAGGCTCGAGTCCAGGCCGGACGGCGCTGACATTTATTACCGACGTACATTGTGGCTCCTGGTGTTTGGTGTCGCCCACGCCTATTTACTTTGGGTGGGAGACATCCTCTATCCCTACGCGCTCTGCGGGCTGGCGCTTTATCCATTCCGGAAGCTGCCGGCCCGCAAACTCCTGACGATCGGCGCGTGTTTGCTGATCGCGAGTGCTGCGTTACATATCAGCTCCGCATTCGAGCAGCGTGACACGATTCGCGATGGAAGGGCGGCGGAAAAGCTAGAAGCAAAGGGCGTCAAGTTGACGGATGAACAGGAGGAAGCCGAGAGCAGTTACGAAGAGTGGAGGGCGATGATGAGGCCCACTCAAGCCGAGCTCGACAAAGACCGAAAAGAATGGAGAAGCCGGAACCCGCTACGAGTCATCAGAGCGCGGGCCCAACTTACCTCGACATCGCACAGCTCGCCGTACTATGCTCCTGAATTCATCGATATCTGGTGCATGATGTTCATCGGCATGGGATTGTTGAAAGCGGGCGTTCTGAGCGGGGAACGGTCGAACCGGTTTTATGGTCTCGGTGTTCTCGCCGGGTATGGCATCGGAATTCCACTAAATTCTTACACGGCCTATCTGATTGTGAAAAGCCACTTCGATCCTACTGTACAGGGATTCACCGCATCAACCTACGATCTGGGAAGGTTGGCGGTGGCTATCGGCCATCTTGGCCTTATCATGCTGATCGTAAGAGTCGGTGCGTTGCGTCCCATCACTCGCGCACTAGCGGCTGTGGGACAAATGGCGTTGAGTAACTATATCTTCCAGTCTGTAGTAGCCGTTATCATCTTCACCGGAACAGGTTTTGCACTTTACGGCAGCTTACAACGTTACCAGCTCTATTACATCGTTCTCGCCGTCTGGACTTTCCAGTTACTGGTCAGCCCCGTCTGGCTACGCCACTTCCGGTTTGGTCCGCTCGAATGGTGCTGGCGATCGCTGACCTATTGGAGAAAGCAACCAATGCGGCGGTATCCACATACGCGGTCTAGCACAACTGCCTCTGTGGCGGCAGCCTAGCGGAGGAGAGTCAAAAACAGCTTCCGCGCGATTTTTTCGTTGTCGTCGCGATCGATGTACTCGTTATAGACCCAGGGGTCTCCGAGAGCGAAAACAAGACCTCGCGACGCATGGACAAGGACCATAACCGGCGTGCCCTGGTAAGAAAGGAGCACATCGGCGCCGGAGCTTTTCAACAGTCGAAGCGGGGCAAGCTCGACCGCATAAAATCGCGGAGCTCCCTCGAAGATGGGTCCTTTACCTTCGACCCTCATGATGCCTTTCCCGGCAACTTTTGGAATCGTATCTTCCAGAAATTCGATTCCAAATTCTTTGGCAAGCCGGTTAAGTGCTCAAACTCCGCGTTGCCTTTATCGTTACCGAGTAAAACGAGACGGCCGCCCCGGTGGACCCAATCGACTATGGTCTTTACTTCTGCTTCAGAAATATAGTTCGGCGAGTCGGACTCCTGCGGCGTATCTGGATCCACGATAATCAGGCAGCCCACACCGGCAAGAGCCTTTGCATCGATAGCCGTTGTTGTCGTTCTTAGTTCGGCTCCCAGGCCTTTGAGAACGTCCCCGAGTTTAGAGAAACCGCCGTTATCGGTCCCTTCCCAGCGATAGTGGAGAGGAGCTTTTGTTTCTTTGTTGTGATAGCCGTCGAGTAAGACTACTTTGTGAGTCAGTTCCTGAGAACTGCACGTCATACGCCGCCAACAGAAGTGGAAGAAAAAGTCGCATCAATGTTGTACCCCGGCGGACTTTGCGTCCTTCCACACAGGATTTGTGAAAGCGCCATTTCCGGCCGCGTCCCAAACCGCCACGCGGGCCCACTTCCACCCTGGTGTTTTTTCCTTCCAGGTAAACTTCTGATCGCCAAATTCGCGAGTTGCGGAGAGAGGAATCGTCTCGTGATGAGTATTCGTTCCATCACCCCAGACAACTTCCGCGATGTTGAGAGGAAATGTCCAGTTGACGTCTGCATTCACCGACAAACCGTCGTTGCCCTGCGGAGACACCTGTACGTCAGGCAGTAACACTTCTCCCGTGGACACGAAGTAATCACCACGCGCGACGGCATCGAGCATCTGTCCGTAATTGTCAAAAGACGGCAACTTAGGAAGCCGTACGTAGTTGACATTCATGTGACCGTAAAGTTCGTTCGTAGCATCCAACTGAAAAACGTCTACCTCTCCGATCGAACGCTTGTGCAGTCCCCAGTTGTTCATATCATCCAGGATGCGGAAGGCGCGCTCTCCAAGACGAGGCGAGGAGAGATCGGAAGGCATTGCTTTCCAGCCGGTCCCCAAATATCGCGGATCACGGAAATAGAAAGTGTCCTTGATCTTGTCCGGATAACCTGTGGAGCCTTTGGTGCGCGGGTGAGTCTGATAGACGTACCCACCTTCTTTCGAGACCATGGCCCAGATATCTTCGGGACTGTGCACTCGCCAGACCCGACCGTACTTCCCGTCGCTGCTCTCCAGCTTTTCGCCCGGCTTGCGATCCATGAACCAATAAACAGGTTTCGGGAAGACAAGCGTCCAATGACCACCTAATACTGTATTGGCTTCTTCAGCAGGAATAAGCAAAAAGCTGGAGTTCGATTGAGCACGGCAGGCCTGATAGAAGGCCTTCAACTCACGCAATCGCGTTTCGGTGAGGTCACCCGGATGTCCGTCGCCATGGAAATCCATGATCATCGCCGAATCGACGCCGACGCTCTTCATCACCGGTATGAAAGGAGGTACCCACGACATCCCTTTTTCCATCGCTTGCACTGTATAGGCCAAGTGCCAATGGGGTGCGAACGTCTGGTACCCGGCGAGCTTCGGAAAGTGATCACCGTGCGTGTAGCGTGTCACTGCTTGGAGGGTTTGTTCTGTCGGGCCATCTCCTAATAAAAAGAACAGCGACATACGCTGCTGCGTTCCGGGAGGAGCATTCATCCAGGGATAATACGGTGAGTTGTCGTCTGGCAATTGACGAATCCCGAGCGATCTCACGCCGCGCCAGGATCGATACCAGACATAGCCCATATTCGTCGTGTAATCGCGGGCGAACAGATACCGGTGAGGCGGTGCGAGGACGGCGACACTGCCGTTCTCTGTGCGCGCGCCAATAGCACGATATTTTACGGCCAGAGGATGCCGTTCGGAACCGTAAGGCGGAGTGACAGTTTTGAAAGAGCCTAGAGGATCAAAGTAGGAGATAGACGAAGCCATGTTCCCGCCCACGGTCTTATCGCGAGGGGCAGCCATTTCGAGACCAGCGTCATAGAAGTATGCGGTGTCAGGCTCCGTCGTGCTCAGAAGGGCGGCCTGTTCGACTAACCGGCTGCCTGGAAAAAACTGGTAATGAATGGAGCCGGAGAAAATACCAAGCGCCATCCCGTCAAAGGACAGCTCTACCCGATCTCCGATGGATTCGACCTGCGCTCGCTGGGGATGAAACACGCCCAGAAAAGAGCGCGTTCCGTCCGGATGGCTCGGAGGAAAGTCGAAGAACGCGTCCCAGCCGCCTCGCCGCTTGCCTGTAGTTGCGGAATAAACAGGCCGCGCTCCCTCAATAACTGGTTTGCCGCCGCTGCTGATTGCCGTAATCAGAGGCTTGGTGCTGTCCAGGCTGAAAGTGGCTTTCCAGTCCTGATTTCGCGCGTCTTTCCAGATGACGTCGAGCGAATCGTTGTGCTTCTCAACCTTGATAGCGCCGTCTTTGAATCGGGAAAGGTCAACGGCTATGGGTCGGGGAGCGGCGCTTGCTTGTCCGTATGCACTAAGTGCAAACAAAGGAACAAGAGCTGCCGGCAGAACAAGGGAGCACCAGTTACGGAATTTCATTTCATTTCTTCAAAGAAGCTCAGCGACACCGGAGAGCCGTTGCCGCTGACGATACTGAAATCGAAGTAAGAAGTATATCCGGTGTGACCGCTGCTTGAGTCGAAATGTGCGTCCCCGTCGTGACGAGCGCAACTCGGCTTGTTTCAGCCACGGTTTATTGTGAACAATGTGAACGTTGCGAAAGGATCGTCCAGTACAACAGGCCGGGCACGCCAAGTGATCCTCGACTCCTTCCGTCTGGATGGTCGCGTGGCGCTTGTCACTGGTGCGTCGCGAGGTCTCGGAGCGGCGATTGCGCTTGCTCTTTCCGAGGCAGGAGCTTCCGTCGTTTGCCATGGAAACGCTACATCACCCGACCGGACCATTCAGGAGATTCGAGCGGCAGGTGGCAATGCTGTTGCGGCGATGGCTGATCTCGCCCACCCGTCGGCTCCTGCAGAGTTGTTCGAACAAGCACTCTCCGGCTTCGGCAGCATCGATATCCTGGTCAACAACGCGGGAGTGATCCGGCGAAAACCGGCCGTTGACTATGCGGAAGAGGATTGGTCGTACATACTGCAAGTCAATCTCACGGCGGCGTTCCGGCTGTCTCAGTTGGCAGCGGCGCAGATGATATCGCGTCAAACGGGCGGCAAGATTCTGAACGTTGCCTCGCTTCTCTCATTCCAGGGCGGAATCACGGTTCCAGCCTATGCCGCGGCGAAGGGCGGCCTGGCCCAATTGACCAAAGCTCTGGCCAACGAGTGGGCGTCGAAAGGCATCAACGTAAATGCCATTGCTCCGGGATATATGGCTACCGACAACACCGAAGCGCTACGAAGCGACGAAGCACGCAGCCGGCAGATTCTCGAGCGGATTCCCAGCGGGACGATGGGGCATTCCGGACGATGTGGCGGGTGCCGCCGTCTTTCTTTGCTCTGATGCAAGCCGATATGTTCACGGCCAGATTCTGGCTATCGACGGAGGATGGCTGGGGCGTTGAATCTCGCCGGACGCGTCGTATATGCTTGATCGGAACGGGTTCCACTGACAAGTGATTGGCGACACTTACCAAATCCCAGGATCCAAACCGGAGTTTGGACCAGCGACTTCGGACGGCAGCGGCGGGGCGACTAAGATCCGGTGGGTCCTGATCTTCTGGATCTTCCTGATTAGCGCTGTTGCTTATATCGATCGGGTCAATCTATCCATCGCGGGACAGGCAATCGCCAGGGATTTTCATCTCACCGACGTTCAGCTTGGCTGGGTATTCAGCGCGTTTGTTCTGGGTTACGCACTCTTCCAGGCGCCTGCGGGTCTGCTGGCAGATCGCGTTGGCCCCCGTCGTACATTGACGTTTGCGGTCATCTGGTGGGCGGTGTTCACGGCGCTGATCACATGGCTGTCGCCGGCAGGCGCCTACGTGATCCCACTTCTTATTGCTGTTCGTTTCACCCTGGGCGTGGGAGAAGCAGTGATGTATCCCGCCTCGAATTGCATCGTTTCCAGTTGGATACCGTCCCGCGAACGCGGCATTGCGAATGGAATCATCTTCGCCGGAGTAGGATTTGGAGCCGGGGTCACTCCGCCGTTTATCACGTACATCCTGCTCCACTATGGATGGCGAGCTTCGTTGTGGTTTAGCGCCTTCCTCGGCTTGATCGTAGGCAGCGTTTGGTATGTCATTGCGCGAGATAAACCGAAAAACCACCCTTGGGTCTCAGCCGAAGAACGCGCACCTGATCGAAACAGGTTTGCCCAGTGGGTCTGCCCTCCGTCCTCCGGGCTCAAACCGGCTATCGCTCGGATCGATCCTGAAGAATGTGGACGTCCAGGCGGTAACGTTCAGCTACTTCTGCTTTGGCTACGTCGCCTATATCTTCTTCAGTTGGTTCTTCATCTACCTGAGCAAGGTTCGGGGCATGAACCTTCGTCAGAGCGCGTTTTACACCATGCTGCCCTTTTTCGCCATGGCGATTGCCTCTCCATTGGGAGGTTGGATCAGCGATCGCATTGTTCTGCGCCATGGACCACGTTGGGGAAGGTCGGCCCTGGGTGCGGTTTCATTGGCCTTGACTGCTCTATTCCTGGCATTGGGGACGCGTGTTGCGGATCCCAAGTGGGCGAGCGTTGTACTCGCGGGCGGAGCGGCGAGCCTTTATCTTTCACAGAGCTGTTTCTGGTCCGTCAGTGCCGAGATTGGAGGCGAGTCCGCCGGGTTAGTCTCGGGCGTAATGAACATGGGATCGCAATTAGGCGGAGTTGTGACCGCGTCGCTGACGCCGGCACTCGCACAGAGTTATGGCTGGAACATGCCGTTTATTGTTGCCGCCTGTCTTTGTGTCGGCGGCTCGCTCACATGGATTCCGGTACAGCGGCACGTCAAGTTCGTGCCTGAACGGCAAACGCGCTAGAACGAAACCGCAATCATAAACTGTAGCTGCCGCGGTGTGCCTGTGCCGACCGGCGTTGTGTTGACGGTTGAGGTGATCGTGCCGAATTGGCCCGTCAGCAGAGTTCCGGAAGGCTGCCCGTATTGCGCACGGTTGAAAACGTTGAACGCCTCCGAGCGGAATTGGACCCGAAGCCTCTCAGTGACCGATACGATCTTCGCCAGCGAGAGATCGACCTGATACAAGTCCGGCCCACGTGCAATGTCTCGTCCTGCGTTACCAAAGGTCTGCGCCGCAGGCACGGAGAATGCGGCCGGGTTGATCCAAAGACCCGGAGATGAGCCGCCAACCGGAATGAGAGAGACGCCCGGGTACCAGGTTCGGTCTCAGGTTCGTGTTGTATCCGTAAGGCGAGGATCCGGCCGAACGCGACAACGTTACGTTGACCGGCAGGCCGCTGTGCGCCGTAGCGATCCCGCTCAGTTCCCAGCCTCCGAAAATCGAGCGGGAGATGCCGCGTCCGGATAGAAAGCGTTGACCTGCGCCGAAGGGCAAAGTGTAGACAGAGTTTGCGCTTACCGTGTGGCGGATGTCTTGAGCGCTACTGGCACGATCGCAAGCGCGGCAGAAAGGATTCTGCGGAGAAATGATATCGGCCTCTCCTCCTCCGAGCGATCCATCGTTGATGGCGTGGGACCACATATAATTCGCGCCCATCACCCAACCGGAACGAAGCGCCCGTTGGGCCGTCGCGATCAGAGCATGGAAAGTGCTGTTACTATCATTCGTTCGATACTGCACTTGGCCGTATTGCGCATAGGGCCGCTGGCCCGTGACCGGGTCCAGAAGATTCGCGTAAGTGATCGTCTGAAGATCGGTTCCTTTATTGCCCGCGTAGGATATAGTTCCAACGATGTGCGACGGCAATTCCTGCTGCACAGAGAAGCTCCATTGCGCGCTGTATTCGTCTTTGCGGTTCCGGTTTTGAGCAAGAGGCGCCAGAGTTCCGGGCGTTGCGGCGAGCAGGTTGGCGATCGGGTAGGCAAGCGATGGAATCTGACTCGACGTCAGGCTGTACCGCGGGACGTCGTTCGACGCAGGAAGGTTCTGGTCCTCTAACTGACCATCGCCGTGATAAATTCCGGCTCCGGCTCGGATGACAGTTTTGCCCCCGGAAGCAGCGGGCGACCAGGCAACGGCCAGACGCGGGTCGAAATCGTTTGTTCGAGGCGCAGAAAATTGCGAGCCGGGCGGGCAAAGACCGCCGCACGTCGCAAAATCAAACGGAATGGCCCGGCCTTGAGTTTCGTGGAAGACATTGAAGAATTGGTAACGCAGGCCTAAGTTGAAGGTCAACGTCGCTGTCGCTTTAAATTCGTCCTGGATAAACCCGAACGCCTGGGTCTTCCGCAAACGCTTCATCGGAAGAGCAGCCGTGACCGAAGCGTTGTCCAATTGGTTGCTGAGGAAGCTCGCCGCACTGGTGAAGGTCAATGTACCGGAAGCGGAGCTACCAGGATTTGTAAATACTCGCCGGCCTTCCACTCCTGCGCGAATGGTATGTCGTCCGTGCGTGAACGACAGATTATCCAAGAGCGAAGCCGATGTATCGTCCTCCTGCCTCTGTTGCGCGCTATTGACGTTCGTGAAGCCGGAAACCGCGAGCGTGTATGGCAACGGCGTCAGGTTATTCGTTCGCGAAAACACCTGGTTGAATCCGAATTTCGCTTCGTTCAGCAACGTCGGCGAGATGACCTGACTAACGCTGGCGACCCCGTTGATCGGGCCGATTGTCAACGACGGTACGGTCGCGAAGATTGTTCAGGGGCGTATCGCTGACCTCTTCGTCGACGTTGACTCGCAGCATAGCGTTTACCCGATCGCTGAAGCGATGGTCAACGCGTAACATTCCCGAACTCTCACTGCCACGTTGCGGGCTAAGGCCGACGAATCGGTCGGTATTCGGATCGCCCGGCTGGGAGACGTTCCCGACCGGATACGCATTAATCAACGGCGCGAGTGCCGGACTCTGAAAAAGCAGGCGAGATCGGTAAGAAGCGCTCGGCGTGAACCCGACCACCGATTGATCCAGGCTCTGCCGATAAGCCTCGAATGCCGCGAAGAAGAATGTCTTGTCACGTTTGAGTGGACCCGCCAGATTGGCGCCAAACTGATTTAGCCTGAACGGTTGCTTTCCGGAGGCAAAAGGATTACGCGCGTCAAAAACATCGTTACGCAAGTAGTTGAAGAGCTCTCCGTGAAAGCTGTTCGTACCGCGCGGAGAGGCAATGAGAATCTGGCCGCCCGTCCCATCGGCTGAGTCGACCGTGTAGAGAGAGGAATCGACTCGAAACTCCGCGACCGTTGAGGTTGGAATCGCCAGTCTTATACCGGTCTTTTGTGGTTGATTTGAGATTCCTGTCGCATCTACGCCGTCGTAGGTGATGTTATTGTCATCTCGTCCATGCCCTGCAAAACGCACACTGCGCTGATCTGATGTTCCCGGGTCCGTTGCCCCTGGAGTCAGCGGAAGGAGAGAAGCCCAGTTGCGGCCATTGATCGGGAGATCAGAGATCTGGCGCTGCTCCAGCCGGGTTCCGACCGATGCCGACATCGGATCGAGTTCACTAAGTCGCGCCGCTACATCAACGCGGGCGGATGCTCCAGAGACCTGCAAGCTGAAATCCAAGTTTCGTGCTTGACCGAGATAGAGCCTGACTTCACTCGCCCCTGCCGTTTCGAATCCCGGCTTCGTAACCGACACGTCGTAGTAGCCGAGCGGTAAACCAGGGAGGCGATACACACCCGCGTCACCGGATTCAGTATCGCGAGAGAAACCGATGCCGCGCTGTTTAACAGCGACTCTGGCGCCAGGAATAGCATGACCATTGATATCGGAGACGGTTCCGGTGAGAGAAGCTTGAGTTGTCTGTGAAAAGCCCGGTTGAGAAACGCAGAATAAGACGATCAACCATGCCCAGATCCACACAGAGCGAGAATGGACGGCAAACATTTCAATCCAAGTTACTCTCGACCCGTTAAATTCTGATGAACATTGTGGAGGCAACGGCCTCGCCATAATCCTCCGCAATCCGCCAGTCAACCAAGCCTAACAAAGCATCGTCAGGGAAGGCTAAGCCCCGAACAATTTCCGGACTAAATTGATCTCGCTGTAACTTCGGCTCCATATCATGCGAGCATGCCTCGAAGCCTGCTTCTTTTAGCTATGGCGATCACAGGATCTGCCGTACTTAGTGCCGCTCCGCTTTCTGTATCTGTCAGTGGCCGTTTTTCATCTACCGATATCGCGGGTCCGCTTGTCAGTCCCAACGGTGTCTTTTCTTTGAGTTTCTACCTTGACAGCAACCCGGTTCCAATCACAGGAACCGTCACAACCCTCGGATTCGACCCTCCGGTTTCAGACTTTCACCTTCTTCTGAACGGCATCGATACGCCCGCGTCGCCGAGCGAAATTCGATTTGACACGTTGGCCAACGGTGGTCTTTTTGACGTTACATTCGGGTCCGGATTGACTGCTTCTGAATTCAGCTTCTCCGGCGTGCAAGCATTTTCCGGGTCGACTTCGGCGCCCGTGATCGCTCCGGGACAGTATGCGCTTTCGAGCTGGACGTTTTCGAATCCGAGTAATTACGATTTCCAGACGCCCCTCGGCGCGAGTGTTTCTGTTACGCCGGCTCCCGAACCAACTTCTCTTGCAACGATCTTAGGCGGTCTTGCAGGACTAGGTAGTTTTGCGTGGCGCAATCGAACCGCGCGTCTCTAGATGCTCTAAACATTTCCAGGTGACATGATGAAACAAAATCTACTCAGAAGTTCTTTGACGGGTGTTCTACTCTGTGCTTCAGCGTTGGCCGAAGTGCCTGTTGCGCAGGTCATGAACATCCCGAATACGGGGCAGCAGATCACCCCGCTTGCTCCGCGGAACGCCCGGTTCACGTACCTGAACCCGGGTTTGCCCGCTTACCCAGACCACGTGGTTGGGCAGGCGGTAACCGCGGTAAGCAGTCCGGATGGCAAGACGCTGCTGGTTCTGACGACGGGCGACTACGGCATCTATACGGCCTCCGGAGCACACGACACGGCGGCTTCGACTGATTGGGTCTTCGTATTCGACACGACCGGATCCGTTCCCGTTCAGAAGCAAGCCATACAGGTGCTGAATACCTATAACGGAATCGTGTGGGATCCCAGCGGCACCAGGTTTTATGTCGCAGGTGGTCGAAACGATAATGTTCACACCTATTCTCTCGGAAGCGGAGGGCTCTGGGCAGAACAAACCGGCAGCCCGGTCGCGCTTAGCCATACCAGCCAATCCGGCGGCGTTGTGCCGGAAGCAGCGGGCATCGCCATCACAGCCGACGGAAATAAATTGGTCGTCACCAATTATGAAAACGACTCGGTCACACTGTTGACGAAGTCGGGCAATACCTGGACGAAGACTGCCGACTTCGATCTCCGGCCGGGTATTATCAATCCGGCGCAGACCGGAGTGCCCGGCGGTGCGTTTCCCTTCTGGGTCACGATCCGCGGCAACACCACTGCGTACGTGTCGAGCATCCGTGACCGCGAGATCGACGTTCTGGATATCTCCGGGACAAGCCCAACCTTAACGACTCGCATTAAGCTCAAGGGTCAGCCATTGAAGTCCACGCTCAACGCGGCTCAAACAACGCTTTATGTTGCGGAAGAGCAGACCGACTCGGTGGCGGCGATCGACACCGGTACCAATACAGTGACCGCTGAGGTGAGTGTGGCAGCGCCGGCAGGCATCATTCCATCATCCCGATTAGCGCTTTCCGGCAATAACACCAATAGCGTGACCGTCAGCCCCGATCAGGCGACACTCTACGTGACCAACGGGAATACGAACAATGTGGCGGTCGTGAGCATCGCCCAGCTTAATAGCGGAAATCCGGTTCTGGGACTGATACCGACAGCCATGTATCCGAACTCCGTTGTGGCCAGCGCGGATGGGCGATTCCTTTACGTGGTCAACGGTAAGTCACCCGCCGGTCCGAATCCCGATCACTGCAAAGGCGGCGGTATCATTCTTCCGAACCTGACAGCAGCCGCGTGCAATGCCTCTAATTCTTATAGCCTCCAACTTACCAAGGCAGGGCTTCAGTTTCTGCCAACTCCGACACTCGCTCAACTGACCCCGCTCACCAATCAGGTTGCCGTTAACAATCAGTATGGGCGCCAGGAGAGCGCCTCGGACGCAGCCACAATGGACTTTATTGCCAGCAAGATCAAGCACGTGGTCTACATCATCAAAGAAAACCGCACTTATGACCAGGTGCTTGGAGATCTAACGCCGGGAAACGGGAATCCTAACCTGACTGAATTCCCTCTCAGCGTCACGCCTAATTTCCACGGCCTCGCTCAGAAATTTGTCACACTCGACAACTTCTACGACACGTCCGAAGTAAGTTATGACGGCTGGGCATGGTCCACAGGGATGGTGGCCACCGACGTCGTCCTGAGGCAGACTCCTGTGAACTACTCGTTCCGTGCCGGACTTTCTTATGATTCCGAAGGTGACAATCGAAATATTAATCTCGTATCGCGAACCGGTACGAACGCCTCCGATCCCAATGTGCTCCCCGGCGGTACAAACTTCGCCGCTCCTGACGGGCCCAACCATGAAGTGAACACGGGCTACATCTGGGACCAGGCAATCCGGGCCGGCCTCAGCGTCCGGAACTATGGATTCTTTGTGGATAACATTGGCAGTGCGGTCGCCTTCCCGGCGAATACGACTTCAGTCCAGGTCCATCCCTCGAATGCCGTTCTTGCCGCTAACACAGACCTGTATTTCCGGGGTTTCGACCAGGATAACGCCGACTATTATCTTTATCAGGAGTGGGCGCACGACTTCGATACAAAGTATGCGCAAGCCGGCTTCCCTGCTCTCAACCTGATCCGGCTGCCGCACGACCACACTGGTAATTACACGACCGCCTTAGCCGGAGTTAACACGCCCGAGTTACAGGTGGCCGACAACGATTACGCCGTTGGGTTAGTGATCGACAAAATCGCACATAGCGCTTACGCCGATAGCACGTTAGTCTTCGTGATTGAAGATGATGCTCAGAACGGCGCCGATCACGTGGACGCGCATCGAAGCACCGCATTCATTGTCGGACCTTATGTGAAACAGGGCGCTCTTGTCTCCACGCAATACAACACAATCAACTTTCTCCGCACGATCGAACGTGTATTGGGACTCCAACCAGCCCACCTGACCGACGCCGTCGCTCTGCCGATGGCCGACGTTTTCAATCCGAGCCAGTCCTCCTGGACCTATTCCGCGGTACCTTCGGCGATGTTGTACAACACCACCCTGCCGCTCCCGGTCAGAGCGGCCGGCCTGAAAATCCCCAAACCGGCACATAACGCCGAATATTGGGCTCGCGTGACAAAAGGTCTCGACTTCTCGAAGGAAGACCGGGTCGAGCCGGCCAACTTTAACCGGATCCTGTGGCGGGGCCTTAAAGGCGGTCGGATGTACCCAACCGACAAGAGTCTGGCAGAAACACGCCAGCACTATAAGCAGGCTTTGCTCGCGAACCACTTGCCGGTGCACGGCGATGATGACGATGACAACCGATAACGGGTAATCGGTTCAGAAACAGTGCGGGCTCAGCTCCGGCTAAGCCCGCACTGTTAGTCCACTCTTCGGGCTCGTTTCGCATACTACCAGGTGAACGAAATGAAGTTTCGTCACGGCGCGGCGGGACAGGGTAAAGGGATAAAAGTCGGCTTGCCCCATGCTCCGGCAGAGCTCATTCATTACTGCCGAAAGTTTCAACCAGGAATTCAGGAAGGAAAGGAAGCGTTCAGCATCATCGTCCGGTTCCGCCCGCCAAAGAACTCCAGCCTCGAACGGATCGAACGGCATCGCAATGGAATCCGGCTTCAGACCGAAACTCATGGCAGTGCCGAGAGTATCAATCATGTGCATGTAATGAGCCCAGGTCTCCGCCCAGTCTTCCCACGGATGAACGCTGGCGTACGCACTGACAAAAGTCAGTGACCAATTGGGATCCGGGCCTCTGCTGTAGTTTCTTTGCAATGCCGCGTTGTAATCGGCGCGCTCGTCCCCAAACAGAGTTCGAAAGCTTTCGGTCCAGGATGTTCCCTCGATCAGCCGATCCCAGTAGTAATGCCCGATCTCATGCCTGAAATGCCCAACCAAGGTTCGATAGGGTTCATGCATGGAGGTCCGCATCTGTTCGCGTTTGACATCGTCAGCTTCCTCGACGTTTATGGTGATCAGTCCGTCATCGTGGCCGGTCAAGACCCTTGGTCCATTCTCGGGCGAACGCAGCAAGTCAAAAGCAAGCCCGCATTTTGGATCTTCGGCGCGAGACGTGATGGGAAGCCCGAGCGCGATCAGTGCTGAAACAACGCGTCTCTTCGCATCCTCAATCCTGCCCCAGAGGATTCCGTTCTCCGGATGTGAAAGATCGGGGATCGTGCGGTTCAGGCGGCAGGAAAGGCAGAACGCCTGCGGGTCTTCCTTTTCAACGAGCCAATTACAGCGGGCTGGAGTTTTTGCGTTGGCACAGCGGCGATACAGATTGTAGTGCCCGTCCGGAACGTAAGGACCGGCAAGCTGCCAGGTATCAGCATCGGGACCGGGTGCAAGAGAGAAAACCTTTCCAAGTTGCGGCTCGTACCCAAGCGGCGTGTCGCAATTCAGGCAATGGCTATTGCGGAAGAAAATCGCACGATTGCAGCGGCACCCGTAAGAGCGCTGGAGGGCCGAAAGAGTGTAAACAGATGCAGCTCCGCTCTGCTGTGCCTGCAACTCATCAAGTAAAAATTTCATTGAGACATCGGGCGGGTATACACGACCTGCTGCACTTCTAATGAGTTAGCGAGCCGGTGTTACTTTCAGGACCGTACTTACTCAAGCAGGCAATTTGGAGGCCAATCGTTCAGCCGTCTACGGGTTCTACGTCGACTGAGACTTTTAGCGAATGCTCTCTTCCACCCAGAATGAGTCCCCGAAGCGGACTCACGTCGCTGTAATCCCGGCCCCACCCAAGAATTACGTGATTGTACGAGGGCACTACATTATTTGTCGGATCGACGTCGATCCATCCGGTCTCGTCCGAGTAGGCCGACACCCAAGCGTGGGAGACATCGGCTCCGACAAGCCTTGGGCGCCCCGGCAGAGGAAAAGTGCGCAAATAGCCACTCACATAACGCGCCGGCAATCGCAGCGAGCGCAAACAGGCAATCTGCAGATGTGCAAAATCCTGGCACACGCCGCGGCGTGTTCGTAAAACGTCTTCGGCCGGAGTCCGTACGCTGGTCGCCTTAGCGTCGAACTTGAAATCCTTATAAATCCGAGCTGTGAGATCTAGCAAGGCTTCGGCAAAGGGCCGCCCGGGGCGGAATGAAATACATGCGTACGACGCAAAATCCTGGCTGGGTCTTATTCGCGGTGACTCGAAGACGAATTGATAGGCGTCAAGGCCTTCAGGCGTGCGCAGACTCGGAACAGAACGAGCTACTTCTTCCCAAGGCGGCGAATCGGTGAGGCAAGCGTTCGAGTGTTCAAGAATCTTTACCTCGCTATGCGCTTCCACCACGAGGTTATGGTGCGGTTCCTCTACGGTAAAGAAACAGAGTTGATTTCCGAAGTAATCACGTCGCTTTCTGCAAGTAGCTTCGGGACTGATTCGAATCTCATTGCGCAAACAACGGTGATGAGGCAGGTTGCGAGGCGTGAGGCACGCGACGTGGTCTCCGAACGACACCGAAGACTTGTACTTGTACGTGGTTTTATGAACGATTTTATAAGTCATCGCCTATGCTGATCGGCAATGTGCGTGCATGGCTGAAGTAAGTGTTTGACAAGTTATTCGACCATGAAGGAAGAAACTTCTCGAGCGCCTTCAACGATCGTTTCAGCCGTGTGCGGTCTCTTGAATTGTACTGCGCGGGACCTGCGGTCTTCCGCGAATGGGGAGCGGCGTGAAGATCGAAGCGGCGCAGCAGTTTGAGTGCGGTTTGCATACTGCGCAAGTCTTCGCTGATGTGACGCGGGAGTTTCGCATACAGATCAACGAGGTGCTCTAACTGGAAGGCGAGAGATCTGGGATTCGTCCCGTCACTCATGAGTACGTCGAATACAGCCAAAGGTTGCAGAGTGGTGTAATAGCGCGATCTGTAAGTGATGGAGCTATCGGCTACTTCGAGCAGATACTCCCAGAGCGACCAATCTGTGTCGGCGAAGGATTCGCTCAGCTCTCGCAGTTGCCGTGCAAGATAGATAGCGCGTTCGAGCCGGCGTCCGAGGCTGATAAAGGTCCAGCCCGGCCCGCGCGTGATGTTCTCCCGCTCCATGCCTGAGAATCCCGACAGTAACTCCAGCGTTCCGCTCAAGACAGCCGAGTACTCCGCGAACAGCATGTACTCTTCGATCTTTGCGGAATCCACGAATTGGCCCAACAGGCGCATCATGTCGGAGGACAAGCGGTCGCGGACTCTGAGTCCCACCTGACCCACATCTTCCAGAATCGAGAGGAGGCTGTCAGGCCGCTTCGGATCACTCATCAACGAGACCAGTTCCGCTTCAAGCTGAATGGGTTGAGGCGCCTCCTTCTTCGGTAGTTTGCTGTATCGTGTCTCGAAACAGCTATGGAGTCGAAGGAGTGATTTGAACTCAGGCCCATGAACACGGCGTACACGTCCCAGGCACGTGCGAAGAAGCCGTGCTACGTTTTCCGCCCGCTCCGCATAACGGCCGAGCCAGAAGAGATTATCGGCAATGCGACTGGGCAGATCAGTCGAGCCCCGCCGCACTTCGACTGCTTGATTCCGCGGCCGGAGCAAGCTGAACGTATCTACCGCTTGATCGGACAGAGCCCACGCGTCTTTACTGTGCCCTCCTTGTTGCATGGACACAACCGGCCCATCGGAGCCGGCAACACGCACCAGACCGCCAGGCATAGCAATCCACCCCGACCCCGTGTTCAGAACATAGGTCCGAAGAACCATGCTACGTGGAAGCAAAGAGCCGTTGTCCCAGACTGGAGCCTTCGAAAGAGCCATCTCCTCCTGAGCGACGAACTCGTATGGGCGGGAACGCAAGCGGGCTGCGAATTGCTGCTTTTCCCCTTTCGCAAGCTGAGCCCCAAAGACCGGCTCCATGTTGCGCGAAGGAAAAGCCGGCTTGACGACAACACCCTCTAGGTGGTCCAGCACCCAGTTCAGCGCATAATCCTGCCCGCACCACCAGGTGGCAACCGAGGGCAATCGAAGTGGTTCGCCCAAAAGATGGCGACTCAGCCCGGGCAGAAAGGGCATGATCGCGGCTGTCTCGATGACACCGCTTCCGAGGGCGTTTGCCACTCGCACGTGGCCCGCCACCACCGCTTCTACAAGCCCGGGAACGCCCAGGTAAGAATCCCCTCTCAGTTCCAGAGGATCACAGAAGCTGTCGTCGACGCGTCGAAGAATGACATGCACCTCGCGCAATCCCTCAACCGTCTTCAAGTAGACACGCCGATCGCGAACCGTCAGATCGCCGCCTTCGACAAGCGTGAATCCGAGATACCTCGCGAGATAAGAATGTTCGAAGTATGTTTCGTTCAGTGGACCAGGAGTTAACAGAACAACCCGGGGCTGTTCCCGTCCCGCCATGCCGGCCAGCGCCTCCCGCTGAGCGCGAAAGAACTGCGCCAGCCGATGGACGTTAGAACTCTGAAAAAGTTCAGGAAGCACATCGGCTACAAGAGTACGGTTCTCGAGTGCATAACCGGCTCCCGATGGCGCCTGGGTCCGATCTGCCAGCACCCACCAGTGTCCATCCGGCGAGCGCGCCAGGTCGACTGCGATCAGATGCAGAAAGCTACCGGGCGGGTTCTTGAGTCCCGCGACCGGGCGCAGGAAGGCCGGGTTCGCAAACAGAAGTTCAGGCGGCAACCGCCCTTGTTTCAGCAACTCCTGCCGGCCGTACAGATCAGCCAACAACAACTCAAGCACCTGCGCGCGCTGAATGATTCCAGCCTCGATCAGCCGCCACTCATCGGCAGGCAGAAGAAACGGAATAAGGTCGAGACGCCACGGCCGGTTCGCTCCCAGCGAGTCGCCGTAAACGTTGTAACTGACGCCATTCTCCCGGATGCGGCGTTCCGCGCGAGCCCATCGCCTTCCAAGTTCGTCCGTTCCCAGAGAACGAAGGGACTCAATAAGAGGTGCCCACTGGGGTCGGGGATCAACGCCGTTTTCGGACAGTTCGTCGTAAACGCCTTCCTCCCGCAGTGAGGCTTGGAGAAGATCTCCGATCATATGGTGGGCGTCAAACCACCTTTACCTTCATGCTTGCCAGCAGCCGTCGGCCAGCGAAGATCCAACGTCGCCGGGAAATATGGATTCACGTCCTCGTCGGGCAATATCATTAATCCGGAAGTATGGGATCCCGCTTCAAAACGCTCCGCACGCCGCGCTTCTGCCTCTGCCGCGTCTGCGGGCCGAGCGGCGTAGACTGTTCCCTTCGGATGGAGCACATGGTACCTGCAGCCGCCGACCGACAGTTGATTCCAACGATCAACAATGTCGAATAACAGCGGAGTGTGCACGGGGATAGTCGGGTGCAGGCACGAGGGCGGCTGCCAGGCGCGATAACGAACCCCAGCAACAGCTTCGCCCGGAACGCCCGTCGGATGGAGTGGCACCGGACGCCCGTTACACGCCACCGCATACCGTTCCGTCAATCCAGAGACTTTCACCTGTAGCCGTTCGAGAGAGGAGTCCACGCTTCGGGAGGTTCCACCTCCACTCGCTTCTTCTCCGAGTACATGCCAGGGTTCGAGCGCCTGACGCAACTCAAGCTGCACACCCGCAGCCGAGGTAGATCCAATCTTCGGAAACCGGAATTGAAGGTGTGGCTCGAACCAGCGTCGATCGAACGCATAGCCGGACCGCTGAAGAAACCCGATCACCTCTTCGAAATCCTGCTGAACGAAGTGCGGAAGAAGAAAGCGATCGTGGAGCGCCGTTCCCCAACGCGCCAATCGGTTCTCATACCGTGTGTTCCAGAAGGTTGAAACCAGAGCCCTGACAAGCAACAGTTCCGCAAGACCCATCCTCACATGCGGGAGCCATCTCAAATGCCCGCAGTTCAAGTAAACCCAGGCGCGAACCGGAATTTTGCGGCGGATACAACTTGTCGATGCAGAACTCTGCGCGGTGAGTGTTCCCGGTCATATCGACCAGCAAGTTCCGGAACAACCGGTCTACCAGCCAGAACGGGCATTCACCGGACGGCAACTGGGCAAAAGCTATCTCAAGCTCATAAAGAGAATCGTGACGCGCTTCGTCGACTCTGGGGTATTGGCTTGTGGGGCCGATAAACGCACCCGAGAACAGGTACGAGAGGGAAGGATGGTTTTGCCAGAACGTGACCATGCTGCGCAGTAGGTCGGGCCGCCTCAGGAGTGGACTTTCGGACGCCGTAGCGCCCCCGAGCACAATGTGATTACCGCCGCCGGTTGCCGTCTGCCGGCCGTCGTAAGTGAACTTCTCCGCAGTCAGGCGGCAGCGCCGGGCCTCTTCGAAGACCAGCGTATTGATCGACTTCAGTTCCTCCCAATCGCATGCAGGCGGCAGGTTCACTTCGATTACTCCGGGATCAGGAGTAATGCTGAAGTTGCGTAGTCGCGAATCCGAAGGAGGAGCGTAGCCCTCGATCCACACCGGCTGATTCAGATAAACGCAGGTATCCTCCACTGCTGCGAGCAGGTCCACGTAATCACTCGCCCTGAGCATGTAGGGCATAAAGACATGTAGCCGGCCTTCGCGGACCTCGACGCACAGCGCTGGCCTGAGTAGCGACTTCGACCCTTCACCCCCGATCGGCTCAGCCGATAGCGGATCGTCCTCGGGAACGGCGTCGAACATTCCCGGTTGCGGACTCGGCCGCGGCGGAAATGCGCCTTCATCCGCAAACGGATCTTTTTCGTACTCAAAATCGATGTCATCGGGGGCCACCCATGGAAGCGAGTCGAGCGGTAACCGGTAGCCCACGGGTGAGCTGCCCTGCATTAGCAGCAGTCGTTCCGGGCGAAGAAACCACAACTGACTCGACCAGAAGAGCCGCCCCTGGTATTGACGGCGCCGGATGGGAAGAACATAGCCGACCGCTTCCGCCAGTCCGTGTTCGAAAACTCGAGCCAGATCTTCCCGCTCGCGCGCGTCGGTCAGCTTCGAATCGTAGACATCGACGTTGACAGGAAGGCGGCGTTCTCTCCATACGTAGTAGAACGCGTCTTCATAGGCGGGAATGATATTCGATGCGTTGACCTGAAGACGGCGGGTGAGAGCACTCACGAATCTGAGCGCATCTTCTCTGGTTAACCCGTAGTCCCGTTCCCCATCGGCGATCAGTTCCGGATGCTCCCACATTGGAACTCTATCGGCACGCCAGTGACAGCTCAACGCCCAGCGAGGTAGAACTTCGCCCGGATACCATTTGCCCTGTCCGAAATGCAGCAGTGCTCCGGGCGCCCAGTTCTCCTGGATCCTGCGGATAAGCGTGATTGCCCGTGTTCGCTTCAACGGCCCCATCGCATCGCCGTTCCATTGCGGGCTATCGGGTTCGTCGATACCGACGAATGTCGGCTCGCCGCCCATTGTGAGGCGTACGTCCCGCTCCTCCAGATCCTTATCTACCTGCCGGGCAACTCCCTCGATGGCCGCCCAGTCTTCTTCTGTGTATGGCCTTTCCCGGTTCGGCGCTTCGGCGAGCCGACGGGCCGTCATCGAGTAGCTGAAGGCAACACCGGCGGCTTCGACCGTGCCCGAGATCGGAGCGGCATCCGGCGCTTCGGGAGTGCAGGCAAGGGGAATGTGTCCTTCCGCTGCCAGCAAGCCGGACGTTGAATCGAACCCGATCCAACCAGCTCCGGGAACGTAAGCCTCGGCCCACGCGTGCAGGTCCAGCGAGTCCTTCTTGGCCGGCTCGCCTTCCGAGCTCTCGGATGCAAGCTGTACCAGGTAGCCCGATACGAAGCGCGAAGCGAGTCCGAGGTGACGCAAAACCTGCACCAGCAGCCAGGTTGAATCGCGACAAGAGCCGCTACCGCGTGACAGGGTCTCTTCGACCGTTTGGATACCCGGCTCAAGTCGCGTCAGGTACTCGACTTCGTCTCTGATCGCTCGATTTAAGTCGACAAGAAAGCCCAGAGTCGGTTGCGGATCAGCCGGAAGCCGATCAATGAACCTTTGAAATAGCGGTCCGCCTGGCTCGAGTCCAAGATATGGTTCAAGACTCCTCGCCAGCGACTCGGGATACTCAAACGGGTACCGCTCGGCTATGGGCTCGAGGTAGTAGTCGAACGGATTGATGGGCGAAAGATCCGCGGTCAAATCGACCTCTACCGAGAACTCCTCCGTTTTTCCGGAGAAGAGCAGACGCGCAAGGTAGTTCCCGGTCGGGTCCTGCTGCCAATAAAAGGAGCTAGGGTTCGGTGAGACCCTCATCGAGTAGTTGAGAATCGGTGTCCGGCAATGGGGCGCCGGGCGTAATCGCGCTACTTGTGGTCCGAGACTTACGGGTTTGTCGTATCGAAAATTTGTTCGATGATTTAGCGCAACTTTGATTGCCAATCTGTAAGACCATCCAAGGTGTTCCTTCCGTCCGAACAGACCGGAACTATTCTGGACGCCAGCGACAGACAAGGAAGCCAGCCGGAAAAACTTGTCTCAATCTTATCGGATTGAATCAAAACTGCTGGGACCGCTACTCCCTAGCAAGGTCTCGCGTCGCAATCGGCTGTCGGCGCAGCCTGGATCGCGTCCATAAGACGCATCAGTTCTCCAGCCATAATCCGGCATTTGTCGCAGCCCGCCAGATGAGTCTCGACTCGGGTACTTTCCGGCTTGGACAATCGGTTCAGGAGAAGCAGTTCCAGCGCATCCAAGCTCGGGTGACATTCGTAGTACATCATCAAGAATATCGGCCACGGCGGCCTCTTGGCGAATACAGAGATTTCCGGTGTGATTCGGCGTAGGCACTAGGTTGCATTTACCCTTGGAAAATTTGTTGCTCTGGCGAGATAAAGACGGTTATAGTAATCGCGTCCGGGAGTACTCTTGAGGAGGGGCTGCTTACTCGAACGGCAGTTTTTTGTATGGACAGTTCTGGTGATCGTGTACAGGATCTCATTCGTGGTCGCCGCGCAGGGAGAATCACCCTGAAGGAGTTTGAGACCCGAATCGACGACTTCTCTTATCAGGAACTCGCGGAGTTAGCCGCGGCTCTTCTCGAAACGGATCCAAGACGGCGCAGGCAGCTAAAGCACGAGCTTCTTGTTGTCGCGGAAGGAACTTAGTCCGGGTTTAGTCTCCCGGACCCGTAATTCCTCCGTCGCCGCCGATCCTTGCCGGCAATCTCTCTAAGTGCGCTTGTGCCCTCTACCGGATCACGATAACTTCGTGATCTCGAACCGACGGAATCTCAAACCGCGTCCAGCCATTCGAGGCAGTGGCAGAGATCTTGCCCTGCGATACCAAGCTGTGCGCCGAGCGGCCCGATAGCCCGTCCGGGAGTTTCACGCTAACGTTGAGCGGTCCGACAGGTATCAGTTCCTCTACCGGAGCTTTCCACGCAGCTTCGTTGCTCAAGTTCAGAACGTGCAGAATCAAGCAATCTCTTTGCGAATACAAGTGGCAGTCGAGCAAACCCGGACCTTGTACTTCCAGGACCTTGCTTTCGCCGGCGGCCCAGCGCACCGTGTTCGCCAACAAGTTGGCGTGGTCCGGCAGACGATCCTTGCCATACCGGCTGTCGATTTCTGCCGGAAAGTAGGCGATCTTCGCCGGACCTTTCTCTTTGAGGATCAGGCCGGGAATGGTGGTAACCGGCTCGCGCATCCATGAGACTTCAGGGGGAAAGCCGGGAAACGCAGGGATGAAAGTCAGCGGAACCGTCACGTCGCTGTCCAACTTTAGTGCTTCGAGTGTCCCGCCGAAGGGAAGTATGTCCGTTTCATCGAATCCCTTGAGAACAGGATGACGCTGGCCTGACGGCGAGGGCTCGTCTCCGGCTTTCGGGCCCCAGACTTTACCTCGCAGCTCCGGCGTCAGGCGCAGATACGTATGAATCGAGTTCCCCGCAGGTTTACGCTGCTTCAGCAATGCGGATGCATGGGCACCGAACAGATCCGCCAGCGCGAAATCGTCTCGCGTATTTCCCCATTCGTCGAACAAGCTGCTCGCTCCGGTTGCGATCAGAGATCCGCCCGCCTCGACGTGCTTTCTGATCAGCGCACACTGCGTATCCGAGAGAACGCCTACGTTCGGCAGGATCAGGACTGCGAATTTGCCCGGCTGTTTTCCCACGTCGTCTGCATGAACAGGCAAATAGGGGATGCGAGCCCGGAGTAGAGCCTCGGTGAAGCCGAAGTACGGAAGGTCAACCAGATTGCGAGCATCGTCACGCCCAAAGTAGTCGGTGTTGCGTTGCGACCAGACGACTCCGACTTTGGCAACGGGCGTACGGTTCATCAGGTATTGCTCGTTGGCTTTGTGCCATTGAAAGACTGGTTGCGCAGTGTTGTACATGCGACGGTCTTCGTGATACGCCCCAACGTGGTGCCACCACGGCTGAATACCGCCCGCTATTCCGTCAAGCATCCACAGTCGGGCTTCGAGCGGTGGTTTGCTGGACAGCCGGAACGAGACCTCGCCGGGAAAGCTTGGCGCCTGATAGAGCGCCATCGATTCGGGCAGGAGTTTGTCCCAGCCGAGCATCTCATGAACAAGTTTCCCAGCGTCTCCGTTCTGCTGAAATCCGGTAGACTCGGTGCGCGACTGGTGATCGAGCAGGAGCATCTCAGAACGCTCGCAAATCCTTCGGAGATCCCGGAATGAGTTAGCTTCCGCGGTAACCGAGCCGCTGTTCATGCCCAGCCACAAACAGTTGGGTCCGCCGGCGCCCTTGGTGGTGCGATTGTTCAGATCCCAGATCTCGATCCGGCGATCGTAGTTCCACTCATTCCAAAGGCGGTAAGTCTGATCGTCCCAATCTTTTTTGCGCGGCAGAGCCTTCCCGTGTTTGTCCTGAAACTTCTTCGCGCAGTTCTCGCAATAGCAAATGCTCGCACGAGCAAGCCCGGCCCAACTATTATCGGCGAACCCATCCGGGTGGCTGCGCTCTATGATCTCCGTGAGAACACTCGGCAGATACTGTTGATAGTAGTCACTGTTCACGCAAGTAACATATTTGTCCTCTGCGCGGTAGGGTTCGCCGGACTCGTGGCGGGCGAACCAGTCTGGATGCGCCTTGAAGAAATCTTCAGAGGTTCGATTCGAATCCATGCGGGCGATGACAGCCAGCCCGTCCTGCCGCGCCGCCTGGACAATCTCACCGTATAAATCGCGCCCGTTTAGGAATTCAGCACGATGCTGCAACGGAAACTTACTGGGGTAATAAGCGACGATTCCGCCTGCATTGATGATCACGCCCTGGATAGCAGTGCGCTTCCAATACTCTCGCCACCACCCGATGTCGTAGCGCGTCGGATCACGTTCTGTAATGTTTGTTTGGCCCCATCGCACCGCAGTCCGGTACCACGGAGCCCCGTTCTGTGCATTCGCAGCACCAGCAGCGGCGGCTGCCGCCGTACTCAGTTCCAGAAAGGTTCGCCTTGTCAGCATTCTTTCGTTATTTGCTCCCGACGTATTTAGAAAATGTATTTCAATGCAAGTTGAAGCTGGCGGGAGTCGTTTGTCTTCCCTGTGACCCTGCCGAAGGATCCGCTTGTCGGATCCACAATCGGATTGCTCCAGTTGGGATGATTCAAGATGTCGAACATCTCGAAACGGAACTGAAGCGACTGCGCTTCATAGATTCGAAAGTTCTTTCGCAAGCCCATGTCCCAGGCACGGAAACCTGGACCTCTCAGAATATTGCGGGGCTGAACGCCAAACGTGCCCGCTGCCGGCTTGGCAAACGCCGCCGCGTTGAACCAGGTGGAGAAATTCGTGAAAGGCGTGGGCTCCATTGATGGATCGCCCACCAGGTTGTAGAACTGGTTGCCGCTGCCGAGCCCGATGCCTGCAATGTCTTCGCTCGTGCGAACAGATAGCGGAACGCCCGACTGGAACTGGTTGATGCCCGAAATTTCCCAACCGCCCAAGGCGTTTCGAACAAACGCATTTCCCGTTTTAAAGAAAGGCAGGTCGTACATATAATTCGCGACCAGCACATGAGGGCGATCGAAATCAGACAACCCATAATAGGCGTGCGCATCGTAGGCATTCGGAAGGACATCGGTCAAGCTGGAGCCGTTGTCAGTGGAGCGCGAGTAGGTATAGGCGACGCCAAACTGGAAGCCGGAGGAGTAGCGGTGCTGTACATTGACTTGCAGTCCGTTGTAACGGGAATTGCCTGCATTCTCTGAAATATCGATCACACCGTAACCGCGATAAGGGCGAAGATAATTGGTGTTGATGCCCGGGTTCGCTTGCAAGGTTCCCGGCAGCAGTTGATTGATATTGCGCTTGACCTGGTTGTGAAGGCCGCGGCGCCCGACATACCCTATCTCAACCGTCGTGCCACTGAAGACCTCACGCTGAAAAGTCGCGTTCCACTCCCAGGCCGTCGGAACCTTGAACAATGGATCCTGAATCGTCTGAGTAAACGGAAAGACGCGCTGTGTGGCTCCGCCCGGAGTGTCCACAAGCCCGTTCACCACGCTTTCCTGAATTTGAAAAGGCGCGTTTCCTCCAAGCGAAGTATCTCGGTTGATCATGGTGCGATTGGCGAACGAACCAACGCCGGCCCTGAAGGACATCTTCGGTGAGAAGCCATATGCAAGACCCAGGCGCGGCTGAAAAACATCCCAATGCGTGGGAGAAAGACCGTCGGGCAGACCGTGATACAGGCTGGTAAACTGCCCCGAATGCAGCGCAGGCACGCGACCGCCCTCCGCGGCCGGCACGCCATTGCCAGGCAGAACAATGCCGTTGTACTGATTCCCGCTGACGATATATCCGCCTTTGGGATCGACCACAGGTGCAGCCGCCGGATTGTAGAACTCCGGCAGGAACTCAGACAGGTTTCCCCACTTGCTCTTCCATTGCGGCCAGATGGACCAGCGCACGCCATATTCGAGAGTGAGCTTAGGAGTCACTTTCCAGCTATCCTGAATGAACAGGTCGAGCGCATTCGCTACGTATGGCGTGTAAGCTTTGGCGCCAAATTCGGAATACAGATCAAAGTTTCCAAGCGCCGCATTCGCAATTGCCAATCCCGATGTGCTCGGATCGCCCGGTGTCGTTGAAGGTGAAATCACCATTCTGGTTCACTGTCGTTCCGGAACTGGCCGTTGTTCCCTGAATGAAGTCGTTCTGTCCGGAGTGCTCGAAATACGCGCCCCATTTGAGAGTGTGAGTGTTCAGAATTTTCGTGGTGGTGTTCGTATAGCCGTAGACATACCCTGACCAGGCGCCCGGATACGGACCCGCATCCAACGTGGTCAAGCCTTGTATCCGTATGCTCGGAACCTTCTCCGGCGCAATCTTCGTTCCGGGAAACAGGTAAGGATAATTCACGCCGTAAGAACTGCGGAGGCAGCTCGTGCAGTAACTCCCGAACCCGATGGTTCCCGGGCCGTCCGAGTTTGCGGAGAAGGTAAACTCATTCAACAGAGTCGGCGAGATGGTGCTGGTAAGACTAATCGCGCCGATGCGGTTGGGACGTGACCAGACCTCCTCCATGCGCCCAAACGTATCTTCAAAGGGTGCGTTGAAGTTCCAGGGCGTGTTGGTTCCGCGGATGGAGAGGTGTTCTGTCTCGCTGATGAGGTAATCGACTTTAAACGTGTCTTTACGCAGATCAGAATGCGTTGATTTGGTCCCGATCCAGTTCGAAGAACCTTGCTGGAAACCGGGAACGGGCTGCGGAAACGTATTGAGCAGTGCGACCCCGTTCGGGCTGAGGCGGGAAGCAGGAATAATGTTGCCTAGAAACGGCGCGCCTGTCGTTGGATCGGTAATCGTGCGGACCTTGCCGTAAAAGCTGTTGGTTGATTTCAGCAGTTCGCTGAAATCGCCTTTTCGCATCGCAAGGCTGGGGACTACACCCGTGTTTGTGGTTTCATAGCGGCGCTTGATCCACTCTTCCGCATAGAAGAAGAACAGCTTGTTCCGTTCCTTGTTGAAGTGCTTTGGCACAAACACAGGGCCGCCGACATCGAAGCCGTACTGATTGAATCGATAAGGAGCAGCACCGCTGGCAATCGGCGCGATCGCGCTGTGATTGCGTGTCCAGGTGTTTGCGTCGAGCGCGGAATTGCGAAAATTCTCAACCAGGTCGCCGTGGAACGCTCGCGTCCCGCTTTTCGTTACGAAGCGTATCTGACCGGCAGAAGAACGTCCGTACTCCGCTGAGTAGTTTGCGGTCAGGACCTGCACTTCCTGCACTGTATCCACGTCGAGGGCGCCGAGCATGGAGCCTGACGAGCGCGTGCGCGTCGCGACTGCGCCATCCACGGCGACAACGTACTCATCTGCACGTCCGCCATTGATGTTGAAGCTGCCGTTACTGACGCTGTCCGGGTCGAACGTACCAATACCCTGGCTCCCGACAACACCAGGAGTCAGAGCGGCCAGGTAAATCGGATTTCTTCCATTGAGTGTAAGGTTTTGGATCTGCTTGTTCTCAATTGTGGCGCCCACCTTGGCCGAGTCGGTCTGAACCTGGGCGCTTGACGCTTCTACTTCAACCCGTTCGTTTAGCGAGCCCAACGTAAGCGCCACATCAACGGTGAGTTTCGATTGCGCATCGATTGTGATGTCCTTCTGCACGAAGGTTTTGAATCCGGCCTGTTCGACCGTCAAACTATACTTGCCCACGAAAAGTTGAGGAAAGATGTAGTAACCCTCTCCGTTTGCAGTCACTTTGTGGACTTCTCCGCTTCCCTGGTTTGTCGTCGACACGCTGGCGTTCGGAACGTTAGCCCCGGAAGCGTCCCGAATGAAACCGGAAATCTGACCAGCGTCAAACTGCGAAAACGCGGGTGAACAGGCAAACAGAGCAATGATCAATACAAGGCATTTACGCATAGTGACTCCTTTCGAGTTGGACACCGACGGACAAGTTCGGTGTAATCTAACGCCATCGTTCGGGTTGGCTGCAAGCGCATCAAGGCGCCTTTGCCAGCCCAAAGGTAATCAAGTTTGTTCCAGAGGCGATCGTTACGTATTGGTGACCGTTGACCCCAAAGGTCATGGGCGAAGCATGCAAATTACTGCCGGTGAAGAAGTGCCACAGCGGCTTTCCGGTTCGCGCGTCGAACGCGGCGAGGTCGCCGTCATCATCGGCGGAAAACACGAGGTTGCCGGCAGTCGCAACGGTGCCCGCCCACATGGTGGTCGGTCCGGGCATGGGGAACTCCCACTTCAGCTTTCCGGTCGAGGAATCGAGCGCACGTAAATAGAACTGACCGGGACGGGCATTGATGATGTTGTGCCCGGTTCCACGGAATCCGCTATTGGCAACTGGTTTCTGACTCGAGCTGTAGTAGAGCTCGCATTGCTCGAGCGTGACAACATAAAGCAACCCCAGATCCGAATTCAGAGACGGCGACCACCAATTTGTGGCGCCGTGCACAGATGGGCACGTCAGTGTTCCAGCGGCGGATGGTTCGCTATCGGGACGAAGAATCGGCCTTCCCTTCGCGTCGAGGCCGCTGGCCCAATTCAGTTCTTTGACGAACGGCGTCCCGGTCAAGAACTCTCCGGTTTGGCGGTCGAGTACGTAATAGAAGCCGTCCCGATTCGCCTGGACTAGCAGCTTGCGCGGTTTGCCGCGGAAATTCATGTCCACTAAGATGGGCGTTTCATTCGCGTCCCAATCGTGAGAGTCGTGCGGTACGAACTGGAAATACCATTTCATCTTGCCGGTATCGGCGTCGACGGCGAGTATGCAATCGGTGTAGAGGTTATCGCCGGGCCGGTCGCCGCCATGAAAATCGGGCCACGGATTCCCAGTTGGGAGATAGATCAGGTTTAAGTCCGGATCGTACGTTCCCACGGTCCACATGGGCCCGCCCCCTTGTTTGAGAGGAAACTGGCCCCAGGTATTCGCGCCTGGCTCTCCTTGTTTCGGTACAGCCCAAACGCGCCAGGCCTCCTTGCCGTCCTCGGCAGAAAGCGCGGCCACAAAGCACGTGATGCCCGAAGAAGCCACTCCCACCAGAATTCTTCCTTTCACCGCAAACGGCGCGCCCGAGCAGCTATACCCATCGGCTTTCGACGCGTACTCTCGGTCCCACAACACCGCTCCATTCGTACGCCGGAAGCTAAGCAGATGGCAATCGGAGGTTGTGAAGAATAACCGATCGCCCCAGATAGCCGCGCCTCGATTTACACCGCGGCCTTGCGAGAGCGTTGAGCGGTAATGCCACACTTCGCGGCCTGTGATTGCATCGAGCGCATACAGCTCATTTCCAGCGGTCGTGTACATGACGCCTTCGTACACAAGCGGAGTCGCTTCGAGATCGGAACTCGTATCGAAGTGGCGAATCCACTTCGGCACCAGACCGGCCACTGTGGACGTATCGATCTCATGCAAGGGACTGAAACGCTTTCCTGCATAGTCGCCGTGATAAGTAAGCCAGTTATTCGCTGGGCTCTTCAGAAGGTCTTCCGAACTTACTTGCGCGTGCAGGAGAGACGAGAATATAGTGGCGGCGGCAGCGAGAGTTCGAATTGCAGCGATTCTCATCGCCCACCTTCCTTCGGAGCAGAACTTTCCTTCTGAACCTGCGGTCCCCGCAGAGATTGGCGGCTCAAAAACGCGACCAGGTCTGTCACCTGCTGCGGTGACATGTCTTTCACGAAGTCTGGCGACATCCACGACTTCTGACGGAAGGCGAGTTTCTGCGCCTCCTCTCCGTGGACCAGGTGCAGTCCACCGGTCTCATCCAGGATTTGGGCCGACCAGAAAGTCGAATGCTTGGCAACAGCACGCAGTTGCTTCCCATCGGGCTCGTGACAAGCAAGGGACGGTAATCCGCACTTGGAATGGCGCTTGGATTAGTCAATGAGTCCCTCAACTCGCCCAAGCGGCGCGTCGCTCCGATGTCCGAAAGATCGGGCCCCAGATAACCTCCGCGCCCGCGGATCATATGGCACGAGGAGCACTGTCCTTTACCGAAGAAGATCTCTTCGCCGGCTTGGACATTCCCCGAAACAGGCAGGCTGATCGCAGGCGCGTTGAGACTTCGAACAAACGCCGCCAGTTGCCGAATTTGATCGTCCGGTAACGGGAACGCGGGCATGGCAGTGCCTTTCACGCCATTTTTGATGAACCCGAACAATTCCCCGTCTTTTGCACGGCGAACCTCCCAACTGGTCGCCAGATTCGGTCCCTGGCCTTCCCCCTGTCCGCCTTCCCCGCCCCGCCCGTGGCAGCCCGTACAATATTGCCGGAAAAGACTTCCGCCGGCTTCGACGGACGCCGTGTCACGCACCAACGAGTTCGCCGTTGTGGGCGGCCCGGAGCGATCGAGCTGAGCCGCGAGTTCCGCCGGATGCAACACGACTCCAGCAGCGAGGATCATCAATACACCCGCCGCGCGGGATGCTTCTGTAGGCCACATCAGAAATAGAGCTTCAACGCAAATTCAAGAATGCGATTGCTATTGAGCGTCGACGATACCTGGCCTCCCGACGCCAGATTGATCGTCGTCGTCGGCGTATTGAAAACCGGATGATTCGTCATGTTGAACGACTCAGCCCGGAACTCAAGCCGCCTTACTTCGGTGAACAGGAACTCTTTCATGAGCGAAACGTCGAGTTGCGTCAGGTTATCGGCACGGAGGATATTTCGTCCACCGTTCCCGTATGTGTATTGCCCTGGAACCGTGAATGTATCGGTCGCGTTGGGAGCGGCCGCGCGGCAAGCGGGATTGCTTGACACATAAAACCAGCAAGCAACATCGCCAACCAGAAGGGGTTGCCCAACAGCATTCGGCCGCTGTGAGCCAACGCCTGTATTGGCTATGTCGCCGTTGATCGTCGGTGTGAACGGCAAGCCGGATTTCAACGTCCCGACGGCGGACAAATTCCAGCCGCCGACGGTGTAGCGCAGCCAGCGTGAATTCGCGTGCAGAAGCGCCTTACCAGGCCCGAAAGGCAGGGCGTAGTTGAAGCTTACGGAGCTCGTGTGTTTCTGATCGAAGTCACAAGGTGCGTAGTTCGTACCAATCAACTGCGTGGCAACCGGTCCGCTTTCGTCCGTGCCATCGTCGAGGCACTTCGACCAGACGTACGAGCCCATGAGCGTCAGACCGTGCCAATCGCGGAAATTGACGGATGTTTGCAGCGCGTTGTAGTTGCCCTTCCCGCCCCACTCCTGGAGACCGATAGCGCCCCATTGCGGATAAGGACGTCGCGATTGAATCGCACCTGGCCCCGGCGGCGGATCATTACGGCGTATTCCTTGCTGCAGATGTGAAGTTTTGTTCCCGACATAGGCGATCGTTGCCGCGACACGTGAACCGACTTGCCGCTCCAGCGAAAAGTTCCATTGCTGGGTGTACTGCTGCTTCATGTGAACCAGGCTGGCGGTGATACCCGGGGTATCGCATGAGTTTGCGACGAACCCGAAGGGGCAAGGCTGTCCCGGATTCGGATTCGGCGTCGCGATCGGCTGGCCCTGGAAGAAGTTGGCCAAGGTACGAGTGGGCGCGGCGGGCGGCCGGTCGTTGAATACCGTGACGTTATCCACAAACGGCACTGTTACCACCGTGTTGTTGATCAGGTTGGTATCAGGGAACGTGTAGAAGATGCCATAACCACCTCTGACGGCCATCTTCTGAGACCCCGCCGGGCTCCAAGCCATGCCAATACGCGGCGCCCAGTCGTTGCGAGCCGGAGGCGATACGGAGGGCGGAAGTCCCAGGTTGTCCGTGTAGAGCAGCCGATCTCCAAATAGGGAGAGCAGTTGCGGCGTCAAGGGCTGGGCGTTCGCCGGAATTCCGCTCGGTACGACAAGCTTGCCGGTCTGAGGGTCAAAGGCGCTTCTTGTCTTGCGGATGCCCTTGTAGAAGGGGTTGATTTCGTACCGGAGCCCCAGGTTCAGTGTCAGATTTGGGCTGAATCGGAAGTTGTCGTTGAAGTACCACGACTTGAAGTCGTCATAGTTGCCTTGCACCGTCTGAAAAGCACTGCGGGTGACATTGTCGGGGTATCCGAGCAGCATGTCCGCAAATGCGTCGCCCGAGTACGTGCCGACGAAGCTGAAATTACCCACCGAGTTTTGTCCAATGATGAAGGCGTCGTGCCGATGGAGCCATTCCATTCCAAACTTCAGTTCGTGCCGGCCCAGGTTGTATGTCAGCGAGTCGCTGAATTGCCAGGTGTGGATGATGATGCTCTTCGGTCGCTGATCGGACGGCGAGCCTTGAAAGCCCTGATACCCGGATAGATTGATGGTCGGAAAGCTCTTCACTGGTGTGATCAGCGGATCTTCGAATCCCTGCACGCCAGCCTGAGACTGCAGATCGAATCCCGCCAGCACTGGTCCGAACAGGAAAGGCGAATTGTAATAAGAGGCTTGAGCGACATTGAGAAGCTTCGGCGTGAAGATATGCGTCCAGCGCAGAGTTGTATTTTGCGCCTGGCTGTGAAGGTCGGTGCCGTTCAAAGAGGGAAACGGATTGGGATTGAACTCGCGATTATCCGCTATCGAATACCGCGCCATGACCAGGTCACTGGTGCGAAGATTGGCGTCAATACGGATGTCGCCCTCTTTGGTGTCGAGAGGGGTTCCCGTTGAGAATGCGGCCCGGCTTGTCGTCCCTTGCAGCACATTGGACTGCTGGCAGTAGCGAAGCAAAATAGTTGCCCTGAGGAGAGATACGGCTGGCCGGGATAACATTGCCGGCAAATGGCAGCCGCGTGAGGGGATCAATCAACCCCTTCGGCAGCAGCTCGCTGAAGTTGCCTCGCCGCTCCGCCGCGCTCGGAATGACGTAGTTGAATGAAGTGCCTTGCCGGAGCGCTGTATTTTGCAGATCTGCAAAGAAGAATACCTTATCCTTCCAGATCGGTCCGCCCACCGCGAACCCATATTGATTGCGCTTCAGAGGGATCGGATTTGCCAGGAAGAAGTTGCGCGCGTCAAAGCGATCGTTGCGAAGGTATTCGAACAGTGTGCCGTGAACAGAGTTGCTACCGCTCTTTGTCGAGGCATTGATCATGTTGGGCGTGTGCCCATACTCGGGAGACATGTTACCGGCCGCCACGCTGAACTCTTGAATCGCGTCGACGTTTGGTTGAATCAACGTTCCGCCCAGTTCGAAGTTCGTGACGTTTGCGCCGTCAAGAGACCAGCCGGTGAAGATGTAACTCTGTCCGTTAACCGTCACATTGACACTTCGGGCGCGTATTTCGCTGCCGTTGTATTGGGCTGTTTGCCCGCGCGGTATGAAAGTTGCGCCGGGTGTTAACTGAGTCAGTTCCCAGAAATTTCGCCCGTTCAAAGGCAGTTGTGCCACCTGAGAGGGCGGCACGAGATGGCTCACTTCGGCGGAAGCAACATTCACCAACGGCACAGCCGCATCGACCGTAATCTCCTGTGTCGATGAACCCACCTCAAGCTTGGCGTCGTAAGTGGACTGCTCGCCGGTGTGCAAGGGAAGACTCTCGACCACCGCCGTTCGGAAGCCGCTCATGCTCACAGTCAGCGAATAGTCGGCAGGCGTAAGGTTGGGGATGGTGTACTGGCCGGACGCATCGCTGGTCGCGGTTCGCTGTGCCCCCGTCCCTTTATCTTTCAGTGTGACCGTGGCCCCGACTACCGCGGCACCACTGGCATCCTGAACGCTTCCGTTTAGACTTGCTTGGCTGATTTGTGCAGTTAATGATGATGCATAAAGAAAGATCAGCGCCGCAGATGCCACGCGGATACGGCTTACTTGCATTGGAAGACTCCCCTGCGAATCGAAATCCGATTTCGCGCTCGCTGATCAGGAAGTATATACCGAAATACGATCTCGTCCCGCATAGTGGGACAGAGATCCTTGAACCCTACGCCAACTAAAAGGCGCCGTTAAGCCGATAGTAGAGATCGTTCCACTTCAGTTCTTTCTTGAAGTCACGAACAGTGGTGTCGCCATCGATTACGAGAAATTCAAGTCCGGCCATCCCGGCATAATCTTCCAGGTGTTCAACCGAAAGAGAAAGGCTGAACCCGGTATGATGTGCCCCGCCGGCGTAGATCCAAGCGCCTGCCGCAGTCTTCAGATCGGGCTCGGGAATCCACAGAGCCCGAGCGACAGGAAGCTTTGGAAGCGGCTCGTCAGGCGGGATCACATTCACCTTGTTCACGATCATGCGGAAGCGATCACCGAGATCAATGATGGAGGCGTTCACTGCCGGGCCTGACTGCGACGTGAAAACCAGACGCACCGGATCGGCCTTTCCGCCAATCGAAAGCGGATGAATTTCCGCCGACGGTTTACCATCTGCAATCGTGGGACAGATTTCAAGCATGTGTGCACCGAGGACTTTGCCACCATCTTTCAGGTGATACGTGTAGTCCTCCATAAACGAGGTGCCGCCTTGCATGCCGGCGCTCATCACCTTCATCGTCCGGACCAAAGCAGCAGTCTTCCAGTCGCCCTCGCCGCCGAAGCCGTATCCGTCTGCCATCAGGCGTTGCGTCGCGATCCCCGGTAGCTGCGGAATGCCATGAAGATCTTCAAAGGTATCTGTGAAAGCCTGAAAGCCGCCCTCTTCCAGGAACTGGCGCAAGCCTAACTCGATGCGGGCGGCGTCTCTCAGGCTCTGCCGCTGAGCCCCGGAGGCTCTGAGAGACTCGGCAAGCAGATAACTCGCTTCGTATTCCGACACGAGTTTATCCACTTCCGCATCGGTGACCTGATTCACCCGCTGGGCCAGGTCTCCAATTCCATAGCCATTGACCGAGTAGCCCAATCTCATCTGGGCCTCTACCTTGTCACCCTCCGTCACGGCGACCTGCCGCATGTTGTCGCCGAAGCGCGCGACCTTCATGGTTTGCGCGTCGTGCCAGCCGCATGCCGCGCGCATCCAGGTTGCGAGTTCGCCCAGAACGTCGGCGTCCTGCCAGAAGCCCACCACGACTTTCCGGTTCAGGCGCATGCGCGTTCCAATGAACCCGAACTCGCGATCGCCGTGCGCCGCCTGGTTCAGATTCATGAAATCCATGTCGATCGTCGACCACGGAAGTTCGCGATTGTATTGCGTGTGCAGATGGAGAAAAGGTTTGGTTAATGCCTTCAGTCCGGCGATCCACATCTTGGCCGGAGAGAAGGTATGCATCCATAGGATCAGCCCGACGCAGTTCGTCGTGTTGCTCGCCTCGCGGCACAGGGCCAGCATGGATTCGGGCGTCGTCATCACCGGTTTGAAGACGACCTTGACGGGAAGTTCAGAAGAAGCGCCGAGCCTCTTCGCCATTTCCTCCGAATGCTTCGCTACTTCCGCTAAGGCCTCTTCGCCATAGAGATGTTGACTTCCGGTGACAAACCAGACTTCCAGCGCTGTGAAATCGATCATCAGACTTTCGAATGTCTTTCGTATTTGGTTATTGAGTACTGGTCGTGCCGCGCTCGATTGAATTGATCAGAGCACGGTGCTTGGCCCCTACTTTTTCCGCAGGTATTTTGATCACTTTTCTGTCGTACGTCATCAGGCCATTCACTTCACCCTCAACGTCGGTGGTCTGCGTATAAACCGCCGCCGCAAGTCCGGCCTTAATGAGCGCGTCCAGTTTGCCGATCACGTCCTGGTAGGCGGCTTGCAGTTCCGTCTCTGAATGATAGGTGCGGTAACCCCAGTTCCGCTTGTTTGTCCACCAAAGATGACCTTCGACAGGAAAGCCCAAGCCGCCGAATTCACCCAGAACAGAAGCTCGATCGGGTTCTGTGGGGAACATGCCGGGCCCAGGATAAACGTGCATATCCTTCATGTCCCCGTAGCCGCGATCCTCCCAACCACTTGGGCCATTCACTAGTCTGGACGGATCCATTTCTTTCACCATCTTGAGGATGCTGTTGGTGTCGTGTTCTCCCCATCCTTCATTGAACGGTACCCAGGCAACAATGCTGGTCGTATTTTTGAGGTTGTTCACAAGAGCTTTCAGTTCCCGCGTAAAGTTCGCGGCGTCCTCCGCCGGGAACACGGCGTCCGTCGGGCTACCCTTCTTCACACCCACAGCGCGGTCGCGCGTCATGGCGCTCGGCATGTCCTGCCAGATCATCAAGCCCAGCTTGTCGCACCAATAGTAGTAACGCGCCGGTTCTACTTTCACATGCTTGCGCAGCATGTTAAAGCCGAGGCTCTTCAGAGTTTGAATATCGAACTTTATTGCTTCGTCCGTCGGTGGCGTATACAGGCCATCCGGCCACCAACCCTGATCGAGAGGGCCGATCTGGAACACAGGCTGGTGGTTCAGAAACAAGCGGTTGTACCCCGCCCGATCCTTGGCGACCTCGATCTTGCGCATCCCGAAGTAGCTCTTCACCGAGTCACCTGATTTCAACTTCACAGTCAGGTCATACAACGTTGGCGAGTCTGGAGACCACGGTTCCACACGGTCGAGAGCGAGCGATGTAACCGCACCCGCTTTCCCCGAGACCGAACCCATCTTTCGCCCGCGCAGCGTCGCCGTCGCAGTAAAAGTGTCCGAACAGTTGCCCGGTGCCTCGCTTTCTCCGGCCGAGCAATTCACGACCAACTGCAGCCGCTTCCCATCCAGATCGGGGGTCACCTTGAAGTCGTCGATGAAAGTCTGCGGCACTGTCTCGGTCCAGACCGTTTGCCATATACCGGAAACGGCTGTATACCAGATGCTTTGCGGATCGAGCGTTTGTTTTCCGCGGGGCTGAAGACCTCGGTCGGTGCCATCCCAAACCGATACCGTGAGTTCCTGCTCAGTCAAATTCTTTTTTAAGGCTGACGTTACGTCGAACGTGAAGGGATCATAGCCGCCCTCATGCTGTCCTACTTTGGTTCCGTTCACGAAAACCTCTGCCCGCCAATCGACAGCTCCGAAGTGAAGCAGCAGGTGTCCGTTCCCGATCTTCGGTGCCCGAAAGGTTCGACGGTACCAGAGCCTCTGTTCCGGCGTTAAGGGCTGTTTTACTCCCGAGAGGCTTGACTCAATCGCGAACGGGACCAGAATGCGGCCTGTAAACTTCTCGGGCTGCTGCCGCTCTTTATCCTGGATCGCGTAATCCCACAGTCCGTTGAGATTGCTCCACTGTTTGCGGACCATTTGCGGTCGCGGGTAATCCGGGAGGGCATTTTGCGGACTGACCTTCGCAGTCCAAGGTGTCGTCAAGGTAGACGGTGCAGGCGTCCAGTCGGCGCCTATAGACGGAAGTGCCAGGAGGAAAAGTGCGGCTACAGCTCTCAGAATTCCGCTTTGCTTTGGCATTAGTTCCGTCGCATCTCCTTGACCGCTTGCTGCCCACGCCCAAGCGCAAGGCCATCATACTTCGTTGCGTATGCGGTTGATTATCGGACTCGGAAAGGAGCGCTCGCGATGGAAGCGGGCAGGAAGCGATAAGGCAGGAACCGCCGCGGCGGTCACTGTTTCAGGCGGGAGCGAGCGGAGACACTGGAGACGAGGGAACCTCGGGGCGTTCACCAGCTTCGGAACCCTTGTTCGCCCAATAGGTGCACTTCTCAATCAGGTAATCGAGCTTTATTGGTTTGGTAATGAAGTCGTTCATGCCGGCTGCCAGGCAACGATCGCGATCATCGCTGAAGGCGCTGGCGGTCAGAGCGATGATGGGCACTTCTCTTACTCTGCTTGTCAGGTCTCGAATCCGTCTGGTAGCCTGAAGGCCGTCCAGTTGGGGCATGTGTAAGTCCATCAATACAAGATCGAAAGGATTGCTCTGGACTGCCTCCACTGCCATGTTGCCATCGTCAACGGCAAGGACTTCACAGCCAGCCTTCTGGAGCATGATTCGGACAATCTTCTGATTGATCGGATTGTCCTCAGCCACGAGAACTCGTACCCTGTTCAGGGATTCGACCATTGTGAATTCTCTCTCCTGTCGGTGTTCAAGTGCCCACCGGTTGTAAGCTGGTCATTCTCCATCGAAGCGAACTGCCATGCCGCTCGAGGCCAACATCCGTGCGTAAGCGCTTTCTCTCAAGAAGTAGTGCGCACAAGGCTAGAGGAACTCTCACCTGATGTAGTCCTCGAGAGGTCCGAAGATGCCGGCGAGCGAATCTGGACTTCTTCCTTTACTCGCCAAGTCGGCGGTCGGAAGGTCCGTAGATGGTGTACTTGTCGCGAAAGCCGGCCGTTTCGGCAGAGTCGTTTCCCAGCATCCAGGCCAGGGCGCCCGCTCCACCACCACGGCGCATTTCGTCAGTCCAATCGCAATACAATTCCTGCCGCGACCGCTCTGTCATTCCAGAATCGTCATCGCACGAGAGACCGAACTCCTCAAGGATCACCGGTTTTCCGGCCTTAGCTCCGGCTCGAATGTGATCCCGGATCCACCTTCGTGCGAAATCGGAACCTGCACGCTCGTTCCAGTGTTGAAGGTACATGTGAAACGTCCCAAAATCGATGGCAGGTAACGCGAGGATCTCCTCAAAATCGACTCCATAGGTTCCGTCATACAGATGGGATCGTCGCCCCAGCCGGCAAAAGAATCCTTCATCACCGCTGGCGAGCAAGTGGTTTGAATCGCGTTCTTTCACATGCTGGCTCATCTCGCCAATCCATTCCAGCAAAAGCTGGCGTCCGCCCGGCTCGCTACAGCGGGGCTCATTCGCAAGTTCCCAGGCAAGCACGGCAGGCTCGTCCGAGTAGCGGCGTCCGGTGAGAAGGTTCCGCCGGTCCAAGACGTGGCCGATCCATTTCTTATAGGCAGCTCTTGCCCGGGATGATCGGTAGAACAAGGCCGGATCGTCGTTCGGCAGGTCAAGCCATTGCAGATACATCGGCATGCCGCCAAAATCAGGCCAATAGTTCACAAGCGGCAAAATTAACTTCAGATCCAAAGCTTCTGCCGTAAATATCAGATGGTCAAGCCTGCCTAGACCGTCGGGACCGTCATTCTGCTCAATGACATTGCAATCCAAGTACTGGAAGCTCGCCTGTCCCGGCGCGGGCCCGGCTAAGTCGAGGAACGCCCAACTGCGAAGAGTGTTTCCACCGAGCTTCTTCGCGGCCAGAAGCGTCTCTTGTCGAATTGCATCGGAGCAGAATGGGAGGAAGTAACAATTGAACCCTTCTGCGAAGAACGGATGGCCGTCGAGCACCAACCGTGTTCCGATGCGCTGCACGAACATCGGCGCCTCGTTCTAGCTTTTGTGATGAAAGGTTCTTCCGATCGAGTGCGGCCGTTTGGTGAACCGCCACACCGTCGCAGGCGGGAAATTCATCCATACACGCCCGATGCATTCGGCTTCAAGTCCGAGGCGCCGACTCGGAATGGGACACGTCGGGCCATACGTAAACTGAATAATCTGGCCTTTCCCGGTTAACGTGCTGATCATGGCGCGGAAGATTTCAAGCTGGTCGGCTTGGCGGAGATTTCGTAGAGGAAGGCTCGACACGATGGTATCCACGGGGCCCACGCCTGCTCCCGAGAGGATGTGAGGTGCGTGCGCTGCCTCTCCGCAGCAGATGCGAACGCGAGGAAAATGACTTTGGAGAAATCCCGATAGCACCGGATCGCGCTCAATGATAAACAGGCGTTCCGGCCGAAGTCCCCGGCGAAGGAGGGCTCTGGTGATGGCACCGGTCCCGGCACCGATCTCGAGCACAGAAGACTGAGACGGATCCACTCTCGAAGCAATGAGCCGCGAGAGCTGCCCCGAACTGGGTACTAGAGCGCCCATTTTGCGTGGATCGCTTAACAACGAACGCAGAAAAAGGAGCGAAGCCGGAAGGTCGTTGCTCATGTCCTAAATGGGAGGATAACGAATTGAGATGTCTCCACCTTTAAAGATGACTACCGAAAGGCGGAAAACAACCAGATTTTCTTAGGTCTACGGTACCAGAGGTTTATAACCAGGCACGAAGCTCTGCGAGGAAAAGGGCGTTTCAACTGCGGCTCTGGCGCTCTCTAACAACGGGTAGGTCAAATGGCTTCAACGAGTGTTATCTCGCTTCGCACCTTCCGGCCGCTTGTTATTCCGGCTGCTCTGTTTCTGTATTCTGCGGTACTTCCCGCGGCTCCGGTTCCCAATGGGGTATACCAGGCCACCGCATACGCGCAATCGGGGAAAACGGCCTCAGGAGAATTGACCCATCGGCACGTAGTGGCCGCAGATCCCGACATTCTGCCTTTAGGGTCGAGGATAAAGATCCGGCACGCGGGCAGATATTCCGGCGAATATGTCGTTGCGGATACAGGTGCAAAGATTCAGGGGCGCCGCCTGGACATCTTCATGCCGAGTGAGGCGGCATGCAGAAAGTTTGGCCGCAAAGCGGTTCGCGTGAGGGTAATTCAATTGGGCGACGGTACCCAGGCCTCAACCAGGCAAGCCGATCGCGCCGTTAAGCAGGATGTGTCAAAGGAAGTGCAAAAGCAAGCAGTCGGGAATGCCGCTACGGAAGACGATTGGGCGAAAACGCGAGCGCAGGGAACGTCAGCCAGCGCGCCGAACCGTACGGGCAAACAACCCTGACAGCCTGGAATTTCCACGTCACAACCATTTGTAGCGCAACGATTCGCTCCCGCAAGTGTCCACACTTAGGAACCTTATGGACAGATTAGAAGAGCTCAAGAGTAAATACGCCAGTGTGTTGGAGACGATCAAGCAGAAAGGTGTGAGCCTTTCTCACCTCCACGTTCAGAACAATAAGCTTTTCATGCAGGGCGCAGCCCCCTCAGAAGCCGCAAAGAACGATGTCTGGAACCAGATTAAAGCTGTCGACAGCTCGTACAGCGATCTCACCTGCGATCTGACCGTCGATACAAGTCTGCCCTCGCCCCAGCCGCAAGCGGCCGCCGCTTCCGCGGGAGGAACTAGTTCGAGCACTACCTATACTGTGAAGGCCGGGGACACGCTATCCAAGATCGCGAAAGAGATCTACGGCAACGCTAACGAATACAACAGAATCTTCGAGGCGAACCGCGACAAGCTTCAAAGCCCGGACAAGATCCAGGTGGGCCAGCAACTCGTCATTCCGAATTAATCCAGCCGTGGGTTCCGGCCCCGCCTCAGGGAGAAAACGTTCGAGCCCCTTCCTGATTTATACTGGGTTCGGAGCCCCCCATTGCAATTTCGTCACCTTGCGCGCTTATTCGCGCATATTCAATTACTTCCGGTTCTTGAGAACGGCGAAGAAACAACGCTGATCGGCGGCCAGGCTGTCATGGAAGGCGTGATGATGCGCTCTCCTCATAGTTATTGTGTTGCGGTACGCCGGCCGGACGGCGAAGTCGCAGTACAGGAAGAGCCTCTCCCGCGTGTCACAGACCGCCATCCGGTATTGAAGTGGCCTCTGGTACGAGGGCTGGCCACACTTGGGGGCGCCATGTGGCTCGGCATGAAGGCTTTGAAGTTCTCGGCCGATTGCGCACTCGGAAAGTCGCCGGAAGAGAACAACGACGGCAAATCGTCAGGCTCCGGCTCCATGGCACTGCAGATCTGCTTCTCTCTCCTGTTCATGATCGGCTTGTATAAACTTGTGCCGCTGTACTTAGCCACTCAGCTCGGAAAGCACTTCGAAGCGGTCAGTGGCCGTTTCGCCATTAACTTCGTTGACGGTCTAATCCGCATCGGCATCTTTCTTTCCTTCATGTTTCTTCTGTCTCAGATGAAGGATATGCGGCGGTTATTCCAGTACCACGGAGCCGAGCACCGGGTGGTGTTCAATTTCGAATCGGGGAAAGACGTCACGGTCGAGAATGCGCAGCAGTTTGTGACCTGGCACCCACGCTGTGGCACCAGCTTCTTATTTGTGGTCCTGATCGTGGCGATGGTGATCTACGCTTTCCTGCCGATCGATGGCTTCGCAATGAAGCTGCTTGGCCAGAATCGCTCTTTTCCCCGTCATCGTCGGAGTTAGCTACGAGATCATTCGGTTTGCGGCAAAAAGGCAAAACGGACTTCTCGCCGTCCTCACCAGGCCGGGCCTGTGGATGCAGCGCGTGACCACCAAATCTCCGTCCAGCGACCAGACGGAGGTCGCAATCTGCGCTTTGAATCATGCGATGGCTCTTGAAAAAGCTCAAGGCGGGCAACTCGTTATCGCATAGCTGTCCGGCATAGACCGCATGGGACGTCAATGACTGGCCGGAACAAATAGAATGCAGTATCAAGACCGATTAAACGAAGCCGAAGCGCGCTTTAGCGAACTCACAGACCGGATGGCCGATCCGGCAGTGATCAACGATTCAGATCTCTACCGGAAGACTGCTAAAGCCCAGAGCGAGTTGTCTGACCTGGTTGCGAAGTACCGGGAGTGGAAGCGCGCTGCCAGAGAGTTGGAAGAGTCGCGTGCCATGCTCGCGGAGTCCGACCCGGATCTGCAGGAAATGGCTCAACTTGAGGTCGCAAGGCTGGAGCCCGAAGTCGCGGCAATGGAGCAGGATCTCCAGCTACTTCTTCTGCCTAAGGACCCGAACGACGAAAAGAACGTAATCCTGGAGATTCGCAAGGGTGCTGGTGGAGACGAAGCCTCACTATTCGCGGCTGAAATGTTCCGCATGTATACGCGGTATGCGGAAGAACAGCGCTGGAAGGTGGAAGTCACTTCCCTTAGCGAGTCATCGGTTGGCGGGTTGAGCGAAGTCATCGCGATGATTAGCGGCAACAAGGTGTACAGCCGCTTGAAGTATGAAAGCGGAGTCCATCGCGTACAGCGCGTTCCGGCGACAGAAACGCAAGGCCGCGTTCATACTTCAACCATCACGGTCGTCGTCATGCCTGAAGCGGACGAAGTGGATGTCCAGATCGATGCCAAAGACATCCGCATCGACACGTTCTGCTCGTCCGGCCCCGGTGGGCAGTCCGTAAACACAACTTACTCCGCGGTCCGTATCACGCACCTCCCGACCAACACCGTCGTGTCGTGCCAGGACGAGAAGTCGCAGATCAAGAATCGGGCAAAGGCGATGCAGGTACTCCGTTCCCGTCTCTATCAGATGGAGCTCGAGAAACAGCAGGCTGCCATTGGGGCTGAACGGAAGAGCATGGTGGGCACAGGAGATCGAAGTGAAAAGATCCGCACCTACAACTTCCCGCAAAACCGGATCACCGACCACCGGATCGGTCTTACTCTTCATCAGCTCGATCTCACCATGGAAGGAAGGCTGCAGCCCGTCATTGACGCTTTGACGAGCTTCTACCAATCCGAAAGGCTCCGGGACCAGGGCCGGGCCGCCTAGCCGCCGATTAATTCCCGCTCACGGATGCCGAGCTGAGTTCCCGGTGACCCTGCAAACCGCCCTGTTCCAGGGCACTTCGATTCTCGAGAAGGCCGATATCGGCGTCCCCCGACTGACTGCGGAGGTGCTGCTTTCGCACGCGATGCGTTGTGATCGCAGCTATTTGTACGCCCACGCGACCGATGAACTCACCGAGCTTGCGTGGATCCACTACGGGCGCTACCTGAACGAGCGATTGAAGGGTAAACCCACTCAGTACATCACTCATCGTCAGGAGTTTTTCGGCCGCGACTTCTTTGTGGACGAACGGGTACTGATTCCTCGACCAGAGACGGAGCACCTGGTGGAAGCGGCACTCCATTGGCTTTCAAACAATACCGCATCGACTGTTTTGGACGTGGGTACGGGCTCGGGAGCGATCGCCGTTTCTATTGCTCTTGAACGTGAGCGGGAGGTTTTCGCTTCTGACGTCTCAAGCGAGGCTTTGCAGGTGGCGGAACGGAACAGGGGCACTCACAGCGCGGCTAGTTCGGTTTTTTGCGTGCGACCTTTTGGCAGCAGTCGCGCCGTTCAGCGTCGATCTGCTCGTATCGAATCCACCTTACGTACCCGGTGAAGATGCCGCCAACATGCAGCGGGAGGTGCGCGAATGGGAGCCGCATGTTGCGCTCTTCGCGGGCGACACTGGACTGGAGATTTACCGTCGCTTACTCACGCAAGCGGCAACGGTCGTCCGGCCGGGCGGCCGGCTGCTAATGGAGCTCGGCTACCGCTCGCTCGACGCTGTTCGTGAGATGCTGGCAAACAGTTGGATTGATACCGAGGTCATCTCGGATCTGGCCGGTCTTCCCCGGGTGATCGGAGCGATCAAGGTTTGAACACGTACAGTTATGCAGCGGGTTATCTGTCACGTCGACATGGATGCGTTCTTCGTTTCGGTCGAAGAACTGTTCGACCCGTCACTACGCGACAAGCCAGTTGTCGTTGGCGGTAAGCGCGACCAGCGCGGTGTCGTAGCCGCGGCCTCCTACGCTGCCCGCAAATTCGGTATTCACTCCGCCATGCCGCTCCGGGTGGCTTCCCGGCTCTGCCCGCAAGCAATCTTCGTTCCCGGCCATCCCGGCCGTTATCGGGAATATTCAGAAAAGGTGTTCGCGGTTCTGAATCGTTTCTCGCCACGCGTCGAAATGGCGTCCATCGACGAAGCCTATATCGATCTGACAGGCACCGCCCGTCTGTTTGGGCCTCCGTTACGCGCGGCGGATGCTTTACATGAGGCAATCCGCGAAGAAACAAACTTGCGCTGCTCGCTGGGCCTGGCATCGTCCCGCCTCGTCGCAAAGGTCTCCTCCGATCAGGCCAAGCCAAACGGCGTCCTCTATATTTTGCCTGGCGAAGAAGCCCGATTTCTCGCCCGTCTTGAAGTGAGAAAGATTCCCGGTGTAGGCAAGAGCACGGAGGCCTCGCTTCATCGCCTGGGTATTCGTCTCGTCGGCGATCTTGCCAAGCTGGACGAGGCCTTCCTCGCGAGCCATTGGGGCAAATGGGGACTGGCGCTCGCAGGTAAGTCGAAAGGTGAAGACGCAGGAGCCTGGTTTGATGCTCCTGTCGGAGAACGCGACGACCCCAAATCGATCAGCCACGAGCACACGTTCGGAATCGATACAGCGGATGGAGAACGCCTGGAAACAGTTCTGCTTCGCCTTTCCGAGATGGTGGCAAACCGGCTGCGTGAACACCGCCTGTATGCCCGAACCATACAGCTTAAGTTGCGGTATGAAGATTTCAGCACCTTCACCCGCGCGATGACTCTCGACCACGCGACCCAGCTCGACCGGGAAGTAGCAGGAGCGGTGCGCCAGCTCTTTCGGCAAGCCTGGGACGGCAAAACGCCCATCCGCTTACTGGGAGTCTACGCCGGATCCCTTCAGCATTCCGAAGGACAAATGAACCTACTGGACGAACCCCGGACAGAGCATCTGCGCCGCGCATTCCGCTCCGTTGACCACATCCGGAATCGCTTTGGCGAAGCAAGTATCTCGCTGGCGAAGACGCTTGGCTCAGGCATTCGCGAGAAGGTTCACGAGAACCCTTTCGACCTGCCCGGAAAGTCAGCGAAGAACAAAAAGCCGGATGAGAAGCCTTAAGCAGCGGCGACGATCTTCGAGAAAGACTGCGGATCGAGGCTGGCGCCGCCGACAAGAGCCCCGTCAATTTCCCGCTCAGCCATCAGACCCTGGACATTATCCGGCTTGACACTGCCACCGTACAGAATACGGAGTTGCTGAGCGGCATTTTCTCCGAAACGCTTGTCGACTTCGGAGCGAATTAATTTGTGAGCTTCCGAAGCGATGTAGGGTGTCGCCGTTTGCCCGGTGCCAATGGCCCACACAGGTTCGTATGCGATAACAATCCTGGCAAACTGCTCTTCCGTCAAGCCTGCGATACCGCCAGCGAACTGACGAACCAGCACCTCGGCCGTCTTCCCTTCCTTGTGTTCTTCGAGTCGTTCGCCCACACATACAATGGGCGTCAGACCTGCAATGATTGCGGCATGGATTTTCTTGAGCACGGTCGCATCCGTCTCACCGAAATACTGCCGGCGTTCGCTGTGCCCGATGATGACCCATGAGGCGCCTGCAGCCCGAAGCATGTCGGGAGACACCTCGCCCGTGAACGCTCCCTCGCGTTCCCAAAATACGTTCTGGCCGCCGATCGCAATTTCTGTACCGGCCGCCGCAGCAACCGAGGCCGGAATGGCCAGGTTCGGAGGACAAACAACCACCTCACACTTTTCCGTTGCAGGCTGCGGCTGAGCCTTGAACTGCTCGAAAAAATCAGTGGCATCCTGGGCGGTCTTGTACATCTTCCAATTGGCCGCCATAACTCGCCTTCTCATAGGGCTGGAGAAACTATCATCCTTTCTGAATATCGCGGAGGAAGCTTGTACCGGCCGGAATCTGTCCGGCCCCGAAGACTTCGGCTACAGTCTGCCCAATGTCCGCGAGTGATTTTCTTACACCGAGAGGAACGCCCGGCTTTGCCCCAGGACCGTAGGCGAGCAAAGGAGTGAACTCGCGCGAGTGATCCGTTGACGGCGTGGTCGGGTCACAGCCGTGATCGGCTGTGAGAATAACTAAATCCGTGTCTCTCACCGGTAACGAAGGCAACCAGGAATCAACCGCCTCGAGCGCCGCGGCGTAACCCTCCACATCATTACGGTGCCCGTATTGCTGATCGAAATCGACCAGGTTGACGAAAATAAGACCGCTCCGGTGGTTGTGCATTGCGTCAATGGTCTTCGCCATGCCATCCGCATTGCTCTTCGTTTTGTCTGATTGTGTAATGCCGCGCCCGAGGAAAATATCCGAAATCTTTCCGATCGCATACACAGGAACGTTTGCGGTGGCTAGTTGGTCGAGCAGCATTCCCGCTGGGGGCGGCGTCGCGTAGTCATGCCGGTTCGGAGTGCGCACGAAATGGCCGGGCTCGCCCGTAAACGGCCGCGCAATCACACGCCCCACTTCGTTCGGTCCACGCAGGATTTCCCGCGCCTTTTCGCACATGCCGTATAGCTCGGGGAGTGGAATGACAGTTTCGTGTGCGGCAATCTGGAAGACGCTGTCCGCAGATGTATAAACGATGGGGAAGCCGGTTCGCACGTGCTCGACCCCCAGTTCCTGAATAATCTCGGTACCGGACGCAGCTTTGTTGCCGAGACACTTGCGACCAATTGCCTGCTCGAACGGAACCAGCACTTCCGGCGGGAACCCGTGAGGATAAGTTGGAAACGGCTTCGGCAGGATGATCCCGGCCATCTCCCAATGTCCGGTTGTCGTGTCCTTCCCAGGCGATGCGAGAGCACATTTTCCGAACGCTGCACCAGGCCTATCGGAACGCGCCAGGCCGGCGAGCATTTCGATGTTTGCTAAGCCTAAGTCGGGACAGATAAGGAAGCCGGAGCGGTCGTACTCGCGCCAGATTGCCGAGCGTATTGCTGCCTGCGTCGCCGTATGCCGCAGCATCGGGCATGGCGCCGATTCCAACGCTGTCAAGAACAATCCAGATAACCCGCTCGAAATGGGAACTCATAGCGGGTGCCCTTCAATCAACAGAAATTTCAACGGCGATAACTCACTTGGCTTTTCCGTCGGTTACGGCAGCAGGATTCGCCTGTTGCGGAAACGTGCCGGTAAATTGATCTTTCAATCTGGCCGCGCGTTCACGCGCAAGGTGCATAAAGGCGGGATGCGGACGAAATCCGGTCGAGCAAAGGGACGAACTGGAGAGGAGCCGTGAGCTGTTTGCGAAGCCAAAGAGCCTCTATTTCCGCTAACGCATCATTAACGCCGAGTTTGTCGAAATGGACCGTTCTGTCGAGATCGATGTAGCCGCGCTCCGACGCGGCGATCTGCTCGAATTTTTCGAGCAATTGCTGCGCACTCGTGTCGAGAGAATAGTTGAAGATCGCCTCAGACGGAGTGCCGGATTCCGGCTCGTACCGGAACGTCTTCTTGCCCGTGTTCGCAACCTTCAACCCTGACTCAAGCGGGCCCTTGAAATACCCGAGCTTTTCCGCGAGAGAAAACAAACCAGCAACATCCCCACCGGGAAGTTGAGCCTTCACCGGCTGCTCGTCTTCTTTTACCGATTCCTTATACTCGAGAGCCCCTCCCTTTTCGACAGCAATCCAGACATAATCCGGAACACTGCCTGGGAAGCTCTTCACAAATATCAGGCGTGGAGAAGCGGCGAAGCACGAGGATGCCAGGAGCAACAATGCAGACAGCGCGGCTTTCACTAGCGGGCCTCGGCCGCAACCGGGAAATTCATTCGCGCCGCGTGACAAATTGCGACGGCCAAAGCGTCCGTGGCGTCATAAGAGCTAAATTGCCGATCGATGCCAAGCAGCGAGTGCACCATCATTTCCACCTGGTGCTTTTCGGCCCGGCCGTATCCGACCACGCTGATCTTTACTTCAAGCGGCGAGTATTCACTCACCGGCAACCCCGCTTCAGCCGCAAGCAGCAGAGCGACGCCGCGAACATGAGCCAGCTTCAGAGCCGATTTCGTGTTCACCGAATGGAACACTTCTTCCACTGAGACGCTACGCGGAGTAAAGGTCGAGATCACAGAGCGCAGCTCACCGGCTATCTGTACCAGCCTGTGTTCGAGAGGATAGCTCGGCTTCGTTCGAATAACGCCGGCCGTAATGAACCGATGAGACCGGCCATCGGAATCGATGACCCCATATCCGGTTTTTTCCGTTCCGCAATCTATGCCGACAATCCGCATTTAAACAATACTGCGGTCCTTCAAATGCGGAACGCAGGATGGAAGAGCGCTCTAGGCGAGCACTTCCTCCTCATCGAGCTCGTGATTCCCGTATACGCTCTGAACGTCGTCATGGTCTTCCAAAGCGTCATACAGTTTCTGCATCGCGGTAGCGTTCTTTCCTTCGAGCTTCACTGTATTCTTCGGAACCATGGCGATCTCGGCCGACTCGGTCGGTATTCCGGCCGCTTCAAGCGCCTTCAAAATCGCTTCGTGCGCTTCCGGTGGCGACAGGATTTCCCAAGCTCCACCCTGGTCCCGAATATCATCGGCACCAGCATCTAACAGAATGCTCATGAGCTGATCTTCGGTCGCTTTCTCGCCATCCACGAAAATCTGACTCTTACGCTCGAACATCCAGGAAACACTTCCCTGCTCGCCCATGTTCCCGCCGTTTTTCGAGAACATGTGCCGGATCTCGCTAACTGTTCTGTTCCGGTTATCGGTTGCAACATTCACCAGGACAGCAGCACCACCCGGCCCATATCCCTCGAACATGATCTCGTCAATCTGACCACCTTCGAGCTCACCCGTACCGCGCATAACCGCGCGCTTGATGTTGTCGGCCGGCATGCTGACCGCTTTTGCAGCCGTAATGGCGGTCCGAAGCCTGGCGTTCGAATCGGGATCGCCTCCACTCCGGGCGGCGATCATGATCTCTTTGATTAAGCGCGTGAAAATCTTGCCACGTTTAGCATCTGTGGCCGCCTTCTTGTGCTTGATTGTGGCCCACTTACTATGTCCAGACATGCGAAAGCCTAATTCTTCCTGACCTTCAAGAATATCAAAGCTGGCGGTTCCCGGGATGGCGCCGTGCACTCTGCAATCCGAAAGCACAGTGGGTGCCTCAAGAATAGTCAGGAGCTATAACATCGAGAGCTGAAGAACGCGATATGCGGTGCCCGGCCGTAAGTCGGACGGGTAAGCTTCAACCGCGGAAAGTAAGTTGCCGCCCACCCCAGGAGTAAGCATAAAGCACTACTACTAGCCAATAAATTGGGTGTAATTAGTAATTAATTCAAATTCTTTTCGACAATAATGTTTCACAAATTAGCTGTTTATGGTCGTTGCGAAATCCGCATGTTGTTACTTAGATTGGACTTACATGAATCAACTCGGAGCAGTTATGCAATAACGTAATTCCTTATTGAACTAATTACATGGTAATTACTGCTTGCATTAGCATTAATTACGTTGTATTTTCTACTTAGAGCCGCAGAAAATGCACATCCCAGTTATCCTCGACACCTTCTTCTCTCTCCTCGGTCTTCTCCTCGGTTAAGTCGTCGCCCCAATCTCCTCGATCCTTCGGGAGAGATTTGGACGAGCGGAATCGGTGGGGAACCTGGGCCAGCTTTTCACCGGAAATCGGGTGAGCTGTCCAGCACACAAGCGCACTTAAGTAGGAAATGGATTTACCCGCGAATCGCGGTAGTGAAAGCCGGGCGAACCGATTAGGATCGACTGAGAAGGCAGGCTCTGGCGGAGAGGGGGGGATTCGAACCCCCGGTAGCGTTTTTGACACTACGACGGTTTAGCAAACCGCTGCTTTCGACCACTCAGCCACCTCTCCTGAGATCTCGGGAGCAACAGAGAAGCACCCCGCAGACTGGCAGTCTTCAGCAATCGTAACACAGCAAAGCAGTTCCGGGACTAATACGCCTGGCGGTCAAAAACCCCGCTGCATGGGCATCGCGAGCGGCGGTTCGACCAAGAAATCAGCCGTCCGGATCTCGTGTACGGCGTCTCGTATAGCCTGTTCCCGCGCCGGCTCGGTCGTCACTACGAAGGGCAGATCCCGCCAGTCCTCACGCGGGAGTTGCAGCACCGCATCAATGCCAATCTTGTGCTTGGCAAGGATCGTGGCCAATGTTGCAATGATCCCGGCTTTGTCCTCGACACGGAATCGAAGATAGTACGGAAGGGTCTGGGCCGTCACAGGCAGGGGCTTGTACTCGCCTAACCGTTCGTGTGCAAAAGGGCTAACGCGACTTGTACTGCCGCATCGGATCTCCCGGGCAACACGCATCATGTCACTCACCACGGCAACACCGGTCGGCTTCGAACCGGCTCCTCGCCCGTAATAAAAGGTGTCTTCGCCATAGTTTCCGCGGATCCAGATCGCGTTGTACGCGCCTTTCACATGAGCAAGAATGGCGTCCTGGGGAATAAGGCTCGGGCGAACAGAGAGCAACAGTCCATCTTCAGTTTGGCGCGCCAGACACAAGAGGCGGATTGTATGTTTCAGTTGATGCGCGTATTGAAAATCCACCGGCATAATGCGCCGGATGCCTTCGGTTGTAATGTCTGAAGGAGTTAGCCGTTCGCCAAACGCCAGCGCGGCCAGAATCGCCAATTTCGAACGTGCGTCCAGGCCATCCACATCGGCCGACGGGTCCGCTTCGGCGTAACCAAGCTGTTGTGCTTCGGCCAGCACGGAATCGAACGCCGCGTTGCTCTTTTCGATCTCGGTGAGGATGAAATTGCTCGTCCCGTTCAGGATTCCGTAGAGTTCGAGAATCCTGTCGCCCGCAATGCCCTCGCGCATGACCGTATGGATCGGGATGCCGCCGGCAACGCTCGCTTCCATGGCAATGTTCACGCCGTTCGCGTTCGCCAGGTCCCAAAGCTCGGCGCCTTTGAGTGCCATAAGCTCTTTATTCGCCGTCACAACCGATTTGCGCTGCTTCAGAGACTCTTCGATGATGGCTTTTGCGGTCGCTGTTCCACCGATCAGCTCCGCAACGACATCCACCTCCGGGTTCGCGACCAGCTCACGCCAGTCTTCGACTTTCGCAACTCCTTCACGCAGAGCCGGCAGCTTCTTCGAATGGACCGTTCGGCTGCAGATCGCCTTCACCGTTAGCGGAAAACCTAGTTTCTCTTCTAGAGCTTTCGCATTTTCTGTCAGGATCTCGAGAGCACCAAGCCCCACATTACCCAGCCCGATCAGGCCGACGCCGACCGACTGCTTAAGCATTACTCCCCGCCATGTGCTTCACCACAAATGGCTTATCATAGCAACCATATGGGCCGGACACGCCGCACTGCGTTGCTTACGCTGACCGCGCCTTTGCTCGCGGCGGCTACTCCCCAGTTCCCCGATACTCCACCGCCACGACATGGTCCTCCGGATCTGCATAAGCCGGATGAAGATACCAAACTGCCCAATGGGAAGTCACAAAAAGACGCCATCGCCAAGCAGAATCACGAAGCGTCTATGAAGGATGCCGCCGACCTGGTGGAAGCCGCAAAGAGCCTGGAAGAAGAGCTGAAGAGCGCCGGAAGCTATGTCGTACCGGTCGCTTCTGTTAAGAAAACAGAGGAGATCGAGAAGCTTGCGCGCCGCATTCGGTCGCGGCTCAAGGCATAGTATTCGCGTGCTAACCTGACGTGACGGCGGCGTTCGACGGAGACCGCTGCCACCAGACCAGCATGCCGATTGTTCAAGAGAAAAAGCAGCTCATGAGCGCGTCGGAAATCGACCGCACTCTCGTTCGCCTTGCCCACGAAATCCTTGAGAAAACTAGCAACTTAGACCGGCTCGCATTTGTCGGAATTAAGCGGCGCGGTGTACCGTTGGCAGAACGGCTCGCTGCCAAAATCGAAAGTCTCGAACGGCTGAAGATCCCCGTCGGTATCCTGGACATCAATCTCTACCGTGACGACCTGTCTACTGTCTCGGAACGTCCCGTCATCAACGCGAAACAGATCGACTTCTCCATCGTGGGGAAGGACATTGTCTTAGTGGATGACGTGCTTTACACAGGGCGCACCATTCGTTCGGCTCTGGATGCACTCTTCGACCACGGCCGGCCGGCACGCGTGCAGTTGCTCGTGCTCATCGATCGAGGTCATCGCGAACTGCCCATTGAGGCGCGCTATGTCGGCCGCATGGTCCAGACGAGTGACACCGAAATCATCGAGGTTAAATTCCACGAAATCGACGGCACGGAGAAAGTACTTCTCGTGGAGCGGATAGACGAACCGGCAACCACCTCGACACCGGCCTGACTCGCAACCGGGATCGCTGAGATGAAACGTCGAGGACTTCTAGACATCGAGTCTCTTTCCCGCGAAGAGATCGACGCTATCCTTCTGCGCTCGAAAGATTTTCAGCCTCCCCCTGGTGAAACTTTCAAACGCTCCGACACGCTCAAAGGCAAAACCGTCGTCAATCTTTTCTTCGAGTCCTCCACCCGTACTCGCATGAGCTTTGAGATTGCGGCCAAGCGGCTCGGAGCCGATGTGCTTTCGATCGCGGCATCGGGTTCGAGCGTTTCGAAAGGCGAGTCGCTGGTCGACACACTGAACACGCTCGGCGCAATGCGGCCCGACGCAATCGTCATGCGTCATTCAGCGTCCGGTGCACCGCACTTCCTATCGCGCTATCTGCCAATCCCGTTCGTGAATGCTGGTGATGGTACGCACGAGCATCCGACGCAAGCGCTTTTGGACGCGCTCACCATTCTCGACAGGCGCGGCAGTCTCGAAGGTTTGCGCATCGCAATCATCGGCGATATCGCGCATAGCCGTGTTGCACGCTCGAACGTCTTCCTGCTTTCGAAATTCGGTGTTCAGGTGGTTCTCTGCGGTCCGGCTTCGCTGCTGCCGCGGGAAATGGCGCAGATTGCGGCGGGTATCGAATTGACCAGCAATATGGAAGAGGCAATTCGAAATGTCGACGTGATCATGATGCTGCGTGTTCAACTCGAACGGCAGCACGAAGCGGCATTTCCGGCGAATGAATATTTCCAGTTCTTCGGACTTCGGCCTGAACACATGGAACTCGCTAAGCCGGACGTCATCGTTATGCATCCAGGACCCATTAATCGCGGCCGGGAGATCTCGTCCGAAGTCGCGGATTCACAACGTTCCGCCATCCTGAATCAAGTCGGAAACGGTATCGCTGTTCGGATGGCAGTACTCGAGCGGGTACTTGCCGGATGAGCCGGCTTCTGATTCAAAACGGCCGGGTGATCGATCCCGCGCAAAATCTGGATCGCGTCTGCGACATAGCAATTGAAGACGGTGTCGTCCGCGAGATCGGCACCGGTATTCAGGATCCCGGCGGAAGCGAACGCTTCGATGCATCGGGGAAAATTGTCGCTCCCGGTTTCATCGACATTCACGTTCACCTTCGCGAGCCCGGCTTCGAACACGCTGAGACCATCGAGAGCGGATCTCGCGCCGCTGCGGCAGGCGGTTTTACTTCCATCTGCTGCATGCCGAATACGCAGCCCGTAAACGACAACGCGACCGTCACAGCCTACATCTGCGCACAGGCAAACCGGCACGCAATCGTCCGCGTCTATCCGATTGGCGCAATCACAAAGGGTAGTGCCGGCGAGGAGTTATCCGCCATCGCCTCCATGAAACAGGCCGGCGCCGTTGCCATCTCTGATGACGGCCGGCCGGTGATGAATGCCCGGGTTGTCCGGCGCGCCATGGAGTACTGCCGCTCTTTAGACCTGCCGTTAATTGAGCACTGCGAAGATCTTCATCTTAGTGCTGGCGGCGACATGCACGAAGGCCTTGTGTCAACGCGGCTGGGCTTGCGAGGCATTCCGCGCTGCTCCGAAGATGTGATGGTTGCGCGCGACCTGATTCTTGCCGAGCTCGCGGGCTGCCGTTATCACGTGGCACACATCTCGTCGCAATACTCGGTCGAGATGGTTCGCTACGCGAAGAGCCGGGGTTTGCGTGTCACAGCCGAAGCCACCCCGCACCACTTCGTTCTCGCCGATACGGATATCCTTCCGTACGACAGCAACTTCAAGATGAAGCCGCCGATCCGCGAGAACAAGGATGTTCGCGGAGTCCTGGAAGGGTTGCTTGACGGGTCGATCGACGCCATCGCTACCGACCATGCACCGCATCCGGGCGCCGAGAAGATGCAGGAGTTCGAACGGTGTCCTTTCGGCATCATCGGACTCGAGACCGCTTTGGGCTTGGCGCTTGAGCAACTCTACCATCCGGGACACGTTGATCTCGCTTCACTGGTCGGCTTGTTCACGCACAAGCCTGCCGCCGTCTTGTCTCTTCCCGGCGGCGACCTCCGAGTCGGCGCGCCGGGTGACGTTACGGTGTTCGGCACTGATCATGAATGGACCTACGACGTGAATCGCTCGCCTTCGAAGAGCCGCAATACGCCCTTTCACGGACGGAAGTTCCGCGGTGGTCCGCTTGCCGCGTTCGTCGGCGGAAAACTGATCTGGCAATCCGATCTGCTTTAAGCGATCGCCTTTTGCGCTAATACCTGTTTCAAATAGCGCCCGGTGTATGAGTCGGGTACGGCCGTGATGGCCTCCGGCGTCCCTGTCGCCACGATAGTCCCGCCTCCGTCCCCGCCCTCCGGGCCGAGATCGATAACCCAATCGGCAGCCTGGATCAGTTCCAGATTGTGCTCGATCAGCAAGATACTTCCACCGCTCTTAATCAGCCTTTCGAAAGCTTCAAGCAGTTTGGCAATGTCGTCAAAGTGCAGACCTGTCGTGGGCTCATCGAATAAGAAGAGAGTTCCCTCACAACTTGCTTGTGCAAGATGGGAAGCCAGCTTGACGCGTTGCGCTTCGCCACCGCTCAACGTTGTGGCCGATTGTCCAAGGCGCAGATAACCCAGCCCGACGTCGGAGAGAACTTTGAGCCGCGCGGCGAGCCGGGGCGTATCGGCAAAAACCGAGAGCGCCTCGCGCACGGTCAACTGCAGCACCTCGTGGATGCTAAGCGACTTGTACTTGATATCCAGAATGGATTGTTTGTAACGGGTGCCCTTGCATTCTTCGCAGATTAATTCAACGTCAGCCAGGAACTGCATCTCGACCGTAACGGTGCCGTCGCCTTGACAAGTCTCACATCGGCCGCCGGGGATATTGAACGAGAAGTGGCCCGCTGTGTAACCGCGCCGCTCTGCTTCGGGCGTGCATGAGAACAGGTCTCGAATCAGGTCGAACGCTTTGACGTAGGTAACGGGATTCGAGCGTGGCGTTCGCCCGATCGGGGATTGATCCACCATGACTACGCCCGTCAGGAGATTGGCACGCTCGACGCGCTTCAACGTCTGCTTACGCGCCGTGCTCTCGCCTTCCGGGTCACTCTTCTTCTCACGATCTTTATTGACAACCTGATCGAGCGCCGGATAAATCACCTGATGTACCAGGCTCGACTTACCGGACCCCGACACACCCGTCACCGCCACCATCATGCCGAGCGGAATTTCGACGTCGATGTTTTTGAGGTTATTTGCCCGTGCACCGAAGAAGCGAACCGTTTTCTTGCTGTTCACCTTCCGGCGTTCCCGGCGGCGCGCGACGGACAATTCGCCGCGAAGGTAGCGCCCGGTCATGGAGACGGTGTGTTCGCGATCCTTACCTGCCGCTGGCAATAGCAGTTGCTCGTAAGTGCCGGCGAAGGTGACGCGGCCACCGTTTTCTCCTGCGCCCGGGCCCATGTCGATGATGTAATCGGCTTCCGCCATGATCTCCGGGTCATGCTCCACCACGATAATCGTGTTTCCAATTTCCCGGAGATTTTTCAGGATGCGAATCAGGCGTGAAGTGTCCCGGCTGTGCAGCCCGATGGACGGCTCATCGAGAACATAAACGGAGCCAACAAGCCGCGAGCCGAGACATGTCGCAAGCTGGATACGCTGCGCCTCGCCGCCCGAGAGCGTGGACGAAAGACGATCAAGTGTCAGGTACTCAAGCCCAACGTCATTGAGGAACGTGCATCGCTGCCGTATTTCATCGAGAATGCGATCGGCAATCTCGGCTTCCTCCGGACTCAGCCCGACGTCAGAGAAAAACTCGCGTGCCCGTGCGATGTTCATCGCGGAAACCTGCGCGATGTTGCACTCGCCTAAACGCACCCATAACGCTTCCGGCCGGAGCCGGGCACCGCGGCACGCCGGACACTGCGTATACGCGCGATAGCGGCTCATGAACACGCGGACGTGCACCTTATACTTCTTCTTTTCAACTTCCTGAAAGAAGCGATACACGTGTTTGCGGACGAACTCTTTCTCATCCGCGCGCAATTCGGCGTAAGGCTTATCGCAACGAACTTTTCCTTTCGACTTCGGCTTAAAGGCCTCTTCGAAGTACCACGAGTATTGCGGCTTCGTCCACGGATCGACCGCGCCCTGGTTGATCGATAGCGTCGGATCCGGGATGATCAGATCGAAGTCGAAGTCGATGGTGTTGCCGAATCCCTGGCATACCGGGCAGGCTCCCATCGGGTTATTGAAACTGAATAGCGTGGGCTCGGGCTGCACGGCAGTCTGGCCGCAGACTTTACAGGCAAACCTTTCGGTGAAGTGAAGCCTTTCCGGTTCGGCGACGGAGGCCTGCTCAAAGAAGATCTCGCCCCCTTCGCGATAACAGACCTCGACCGTATCGACGATCCGGCTGTGCAGATCCGGACGGATCACAATCCGATCGGCCAGAATGAAAACCGGTTGGGCGAAATCGATCTCGAGCAGCGACTCCGGAGTGGAAAACTCAAACGTCCGGCCGTTCTGAAAGAGCCGTGTAAACCCCCGTTTCCGGAGATCGAAAAGGCGATCACGCAACCCCGACACATCAATGGACGGGACCGCATTCTCCGTCGCAGGCTGACCGGGAACTTTCACCGGAAATAAGGCATACCAGCGCGACCCTTCGGGCTGGCTGAGCATTGCCTCCGCGACCTGATCGACCGTATCTCGCTGGATGCGAGTACCGTCATTCGGGCAATAAGTGCGGCCGGCGCGCGCCCACAAGAGGCGCATGAAATCGTAAAGCTCCGTCGCTGTGGCGACCGTCGATCGCGGATTACGGGTCTGATTCTTCTGCTTGATGGCGATGGGAGGAGCGATGCCAAGGATCTCGTCTACATCGGGCTTCTCCATGCGCTCCAGGAACTGGCGAGCGTACGCGGACAGCGACTCCACGTAACGCCGCTGGCCTTCCGCATAGATCGTGTCGAATACAAGCGAGGACTTGCCGGACCCCGATAAACCTGTTACGACCGTCAGCAGGTCGTGCGGAATGTCGACATTGATGTTCTTAAGATTATGGACGCGCGCGCCGCGCACGGAGAGCGCCGGGTGCGCGCCAACGGTTCCCGCGTCCGGCGTGTCTAAACTGCAAGACGGTAAGCTGGATAGTTCTGGCATGTCGCCGAAAGGTTAGAGGAGCCCTGCTCCACTAGCCGGCAATAACGGTGCGCGCTGAAGAGAGGCTATTCCTATTATAGGTCCGCCTCGCAACCGGTACGTCCGTCTCTTGTGCTCTCTCAAACCGAAAACGAGCTGTTCCGATCCCGGCTCCTCCAATGGTTCTCGCAAAGCAAGCGGGATCTTCCCTGGCGCCGAACTCGCGACCCATATGCCATCTGGATCTCAGAGGTCATGCTCCAGCAGACCCGTGTCGCAGCGGTGATCCCTTACTACGAGCGATTTCTGTCTCGCTTCCCGGACGTGGACTCGCTCGCCGCGGCCTCCGAAACAGATCTTCTGGCGCACTGGGCCGGCTTGGGCTATTATTACCGCGCTCGCAACCTGCAGAAAGCAGCACAACAGGTGAGCGACGCCGGCGGTTTTCCGTCAAGCATAGACGCGATCCAAACGCTTCCCGGAATCGGAGAGTACACTGCGGCGGCCGTTGCCAGTATCGCGTTCGATCTGCCTCACCCTGTCGTAGACGGCAACGTTTACCGCGTCCTCAGCCGGGTATTTCGAGACGGCACGAACATCGCGTCCGGCAGTGCGCGAAAACACTTCACGGTTCTGGCGGATGCCCTGCTGGATCGTAAGCATCCTGGCGATTTCAATCAGGCTGTCATGGAACTTGGAGCGACTGTTTGCCTGCCTAAAAAACCGCTTTGCCTGCTTTGCCCGGTCTCGGCGCTTTGTAAGGCTCGCGAAGCTGGCGTTCAGGAAACCTTGCCGGTGAAAATCAAGCCTCGCCGCAGCATCGAGAAGACACGCATTCTCCTCTGGATCGAAATGGACGGCAAACTTCTCTTGTGGCAGAGGCCGCCTTCTGCGCGGCTAATGCCCGGATTTTGGGAATTGCCGGAACCCGAACACATCCCGGAGGCGCAGATCGGCACAGTGCTCGGTCACTTCCAGCATGGAATTACCATCCACAACTACCGTTTCGACGTCCACTGCGCGTCGGTCGAGGAGGCGCCTGACATGTGCCGCTGGATTGGGCTGAGCGAACTTCGCCAAGCTGCCCATCAGTACGGTACTCAAGAAAGCTCGAAAACTCGTGAGTGCAGGGCAGTCACAGAGCACCGGGTCCGTGGCAAAAACTGCCAGATCCGGGCGTTGATGGAAGACGGTCTCGCGAGCCTGACCTAACCGCTGCTCTGTTTGCGTGTCTAAACCAGAGCAAGTGGTAAGGGCTCTGGTCGCGAAAATGCGGTTCTTATCTAACGCTCTCCTTGGATGTGGCTTGCTTGTCGTCCTCCCGCTTCAAACACAGAAGCTCGCGCATGCTTTTTTTCATCCTCCAGGCCGCCTGCTCGGCGTAGGCGGCCGTCGAACTGCATCTCGACTGCCAGGGGCGTGGAAGCTCAACGGTCATCTTCGAGGAGGCGGGAATGCTTATGCCACCGATTCGACAATTGCGCAGCCGCTTGCGATTCGAGAAACGAGAGTATGCTCCTACGATCGTGCCGGACTTGGTTGGAGTGACTCTGAACTTGGTGACGAGACTGTCGAACAGACGATCGCGGATCTCCACGCGCTCTTGCGCGCTGCAAACGGACATCCGCCCTATATTCTCGTGGGAGCTTCCGTTGGCGGGGCGTTCATCTTGGCATATCAGCGCGCCCATCCGAAAGAGATTGCCGGTTTAGTCTTTTCGAATAGCGCTAATCATATCGGCATAAACGCAAGAGGGAGGTCCGGGCTGATCTGGAATCTCACAGAGGACGAGATACGTTCGGCATATCCGCTGCCGGCGTCTGCAAAAGGTCCCGAACCTTCACACGAAGGCGAGCCGTTCGACCGCCTGCCGCCTCGAGTACAAGCGGCCCGTTTGTGGCTTGATCAGAGACACTGGAAGCATTTCAATCCCGCCACGGTAAGCCCTGAAGGGACGCTCTCCTGGCGCAACGAGTTCCTACGCGAGTTTGAGGACGTAGCGAGAAGCGCGTCGCCGGTTCTGGGCACTCTTCCAGTGATCGTGATTTCGAGTAATCCCATTTTCAAAAAGTCAGAGTGCCTAATGCGCAACACTGCGGCCGCGTGTCTCGATTTCCTCAGTTCAAATACAGTTCACATCACTGCTTTGAAAAGCGGTCACGAGATTCACTTATCTCAACCCAACGTTGTAGTCCAGGCGCTGTTCCAGGCAGTCTGGTCTGTACGCCAAGGCAAGCCGCTCACCGAAGCCGGCAGGTCCAACTAGTTCCGCCGCGCAATCACGACCGGGAAAGCGTGCCGAAACTCTGGACAACCTTGGACTCGCGAATCCCTAGTCCCCTCTGGCAAAAAACGCATTAGACTTGAGAGAAGGAAGTTCCGCATGCTGAAAAACTTCGTCCCCACGCTCTTGCTCGCCACGTCGATTCTGGCTCAAGATCCGCCGGCTTCGGCTCCGAAGTCATCGGCGCCCGCAAGTTCCACGCAATCGGCCGACATCCTGAAACAGCGAGCTGATCCTGCTCCGGGCAGCCTTAGCGTCGCACCCGGGACGCGCATCCTGCTCAGCATGATCAATAGCGTGAGCACGAAACAGGCTACTGTAGGCGACCGCATTTACCTCGAAACCGCCTTTCCGGTCCTGGCAAACGGTCGTATCGTTGTGCCGCAGGGTAGTTGGGTCACCGGAACCATCACCGAAGTGAAGCGGCCGGGAAGAGTGAAGGGCCGAGGTGAATTGCAAGTACGTTTCGATTCCTTGACGTTGCCAAACGGCGTTTCAAGAGACTTCCGTGCAGACCTCGGCGCAATCGACGCTCGTGACGATCAGAAGCTGAAGCGCGAAGACAGCAAGATCAGCGGGCCGGGAGACAAATCAGGCGATCTGGGGAAGGTAGTGGGCGCGACGACCGCCGGAACTGTGATTGGATCGGGAGTCGGCGCAGCAGCCGGGAGCGTCGCTCGAGGCGCGGGTATTGGCGGTGCCGCGGGCGCAGCTTCATCATTGGCTGGAGTTTTGCTGACGCGCGGACCGGACGCAACTCTGAGTAAAGGAGCAACGGTGGAGATGGTGCTCGACCGGCCCCTGGTGTTTCAGGACACTGAGCTCGATTTCCGCAACGCGCCGCCTCGCACCCCCACGGTTCAGGGCAATACACCTGCACCGCAGACTCGAAGAGGCTGGTCGCCCATTCCTTTTTAGCTTGCACCCGGACCCTGAAAACGAAATCGTTGAAGTCCCGATCACGGATGTGTTCGATCTCCATCCTTTCGCGCCTCGAGACGCCAAAACGGCTTTAGAAGCATACCTCGAAGAAGCGATCAGGCGCGGCTTCCCCGCCCTCCGGATCATCCACGGACGCGGCATAGGGGCACAACGGGAAATGGTTCGGACGGTGCTGTCGCGAACCGAAGGAGTGATCGGATATAAAGACGCCCCAGCCGAGGCAGGCGGCTGGGGCGCCACAATCGTTAGCTTGAGTCCGAACGGCCTGTCTAGAACAGGTTAATTCGAATGCACCGGTGCGACTTCGGTTTCGGTTGCTTCCTCTTCCGGTGCTGGAGAGCCCGGACCGCCATCGGGTGCATAGTAATCGTGATAGTAGCTGTACTTGCTGTAAAGCTCACCACGGCGCGCGCCGTTCACAACTACACCGAGGACGTTGTTCTCGCACAGTGACTGCATTGCCCGAGTGACCGAATCGAAGGTGGTCGTTCCGATTCGCACCACCAGAATCGTGCCGTCACACATAGTGGAAAGCAGATTGCCATCGGCCGCGAAAAGGAGCGGCGGACTATCCAGAATCACCCAGTCGAAGTGGTTTCGAAGGTCGTCGATCAAGGTCCTGCACTGCACGAGGTTCAGCAGTTCGAGAGGGTTAGGTACTGCGCCGCCCGCCGGGAGAATAAACAGGTTCGTGTCTGTAATCTGATACAGAATTTGGCTTAGAGACGCTTTACCGGTCAGGTAATCGGTAAGCCCGAGCTGGCCTGGAATCTGGAAGGTTGAGTCTACGGTGGGACGGCGGAAATCGAAATCCGCCAGGAGAACCCGTTTGCCCGCAAGCTGGGCCTGCGAAATGGCCAGGTTCGCGGCCGTGAAGGACTTGCCTTCGGCCGGAGACGCACTCGTGATTACCAGTGTATGCAGCGGCTGTGTCGATTGCAGGTGATTAAGGCGCGTACGCAGAGTCCGGAACTCTTCGGCTGGAGCCTCCCTTGGCTGCATGATGTTTACTACCAGCGCATCTCTCTGCGGGTTGTAAGGAATCTGAAGGGCGGCGTGAATGACCGTCTCCATATCCTCTCGGGTGACCTCGGTACCTGCGCCCATGTGGACAGGGACGGAAGCCGAAACCGGGGGAGGCGGCGGAGGAGGAAAATGCGGTGTCTCTAGCTGCGTGGTTACCGCTGGTTCGTCAAGCCGGGGCTGAATCCGCTCCGCTCGTGACTGCCGGGACGGCACCGACCTGTCTTGCGATGCCCGATCTTGCGATGCCCTACGCAGCGCGTCATGAACACGACTCATATTTCTCTTATCCCTTAGCCAAGTAGTAGCGCGCCACTGACGCCGTCATGATTGCCAGGCCCGCAAGCGTGGCGGCCGTCCAGCCAACCCAAATCATCTGCTTGCGACGCTGGACAACCACGTCGTTTTCGAGCAGCGGGACACTTCCCAGGATGTTGAGTTGTGTATACATCCGGGCATCTTTCAGGTTCTTCAGCGATGTGTCCTTCATCTCCCGAATCGCAACAATGACGATTCCGAAGACCAGGCCCATAACAGCACCGATCGGAAGTGTTGTGCTCCGCTTCGGAGCGAACGGTTCGCTCGGCAGGCTAGCCGGATCAATCAGTTCCAGAGTTTCGCCCTGACGCCGCTGTTCGAGGTGCATACCTAGGTCTGAACGGGCACGATTCGCAGCCAATTCCAGATACTTGGTACGTGCCAGATCGCGATCACGAAGCAGATCTGAATATTCCTTCTCGCCCACTGGGATACCCTGCAGCCGGGTTTGGAATTGGCGAATAGCAGCATTTGTGCCCGCCAGATCGCGCCGGTATTGAGCAGCCTCCAAAGAGAGTGCCTTCATCTGCGTGTTGATCGACGTAAGCTGATCCTGAACGTTCATCCGCTCCGGAGTAGCCGTTGCGGGATCGTAAGCGACAGCGTCCGCAGTTACTTTCTCTTTCATCGCTGCGTCACGCTGTTTTTGCAGGAAGGCCAAGCGGTCGCGTGCCGCTTGTAGATCCGGGTAATCTTCCGTGTAACGGTCCCTCATCGAAAGAATGTTCATGTCGAGATTTTCGATTTGACGGTTCAGTTCGCTGACCTTATCGTTGTGAGCCGTCACTTGTGGGCTCTTCACGGCGGTCAACCGATCCTTGGCCATGTTCAACTGAGATTCGAGCAGCATGCGCTGTTCAGCATTCCGATTCAAAGCCTCGTTCAATGAACCTACCCGGCCTTCAAGCGCCGTCATCTGCTGCAGGTTCATCTGCATCTCTTCGGGCAGCCGTCCGGCATTCTTGGTGCGGAAATCGGTCAGCTTTGCATCCAGATCGTCGAGCTGCTGTTTGGCCTGCCCTAGCTCGTCCTGAATGAAGGAGTGAACGGCCTGCGTGCTCTCGTTCATGCCCTGACTACTGGCATCGATGAAGCGCGAAACCAGATCAGCACATACCTTCTGCGCCAGATACTTGTCCGGGTAAATGAAGGAGATCTGCATGGCCGGCATAATACGGCCGGAGGCGGCGACGCCTTCCGTCGGGCGAATAGGGATAGATCCGCGCATGCTGTCGATCACGTCTTCCATCGGCTCTTTCTTCAGTTCTTGCTTGTAGAGGCCGAAGTTGTTGATGATGCTCGTCAGAGTGGCGCGGCTCAGAATACTCTGAGCCATGCCGTTGATGCGGTCCGCCATGTCCTGCGTGGTCAGAGACTTCACGACCTCGGCCGAGACCTGCTGAGGAACGACACGGATGGAGGCAGACGAGATGTATTTGTCTTCCTTTGAATAAGCGATGACGGTTGCAATCACAAGCCCGGCAAAAGCCGGCGCTAAGATCCAGCGCAGATTGCGCCGCAGGATATCTATATAGTCCTCGATATCGTACGAGCGTCGAGGAACAGAAGCGGTGTCAAACATAGAGATTCCTGGTCGATTTTGTTAAGGAACGTAGACGTGATCGCCTGGTTCCAAGAGAATGTTCTGATCCATGTTCTTTCCGCGACTCACGTCCTTGTAGTTAAACCGGATCTTCTTGTTGCCGCGGAGTATGTAGATCTTCTTAGTGTTCGCGAAATCCGAAAGTCCTCCGGACTTATCAATTGCCTCAAGGATAGTGGTGGGAACAAAGAGCGGATATTCGCCAGCGATGAGCTACTTGGCCAACTCAAATAATATTTTTTGCTGCCCACGTCCTGAACCGTGACAGTCACGAGTGGCTTCACCACCAGCTTTTTCAAAGCGTTGGCGACGATGTCCTGGATCTCGACAGGTGTTTGCCGCCCGCCTGGAGATCTCCAACCAACGGTAGTGTGAATTTTCCATCCTGGTGAACAGCGACTGGGCCGGAAAACTCCTGCTCGCCCCAGACCCGAATCAGTAACACGTCGGATGGGCCAACTTTGTAATCTGTCGAACTGACAGGGGCTCCACCGACCGGTCCCGCAGCGGGGGTCGTGGATTTGCCTGGCGCCGGCGAACCAGCAGGAGGCGTCTGAGTCTGTGCTCCGGTGGTGCTCTGCCCCGCGCCGGATTGTGCCGGATTACCTTGCAACAACGTGCAAACAAACAAACAAAGCAGACCGGTGCTTACAAACGTATGGCGGTGCCCGGAAGAAGATCTAGTCATGGATTTAAACGGGTAGCCCGTCGGGGGGATATACATGATTTTACATGCTTTTGGCGCGTATTTGGAAGCCCGCTACTTAGCCTCGGCATGCCGCTCCGCACCTGGCACAGCCGAATTCGCTGAACTGGGCGCGCTCCGGCCGGCTGATCGGGATCCAAACTTCCATAGGAGACGGCTCCCGATTCCCAACGGTATAGAACGGAATCAACGTAACCGTTATCGGCCGCTTACGCGCGGGACTAGTTGACGCTAGAGGTTGGTATAGCGGTTCTTCCACAGTTGTTTTTTCGGCTGCTAGACCCGAAAACTTTAAGATGGTTACACCACCGAGCAGGTCATGTCTGGCCTCAAAAGTACTAGACCCATTAGGACGAATAGAGATATCGGCCAAGAGGCGCCGCTGCTTGATCCAGTTGCTCCGCTGCATAGACAGGGGTCCGCGTTGAATGGCTACTCGACCAAAAATGTCGGCGACGCGGGGGTTAGCAACGATGGGAACGGACTGGAGAGGGAAATTGAGAAGTAACGTGTCGCCCGTTTCCAACGGCGCGATACTCGAATATAGGAGCCTCGACTGTAGGTGTACGTCGAGACAACTTGATCATTTACTTGAAGTTCGGCGGTGGCCGCCCAAGAAGGCCAACGGAGAGCCAGAGTGAAATCCGGCGGGGCTTCCGGCTCAACGGTGACTTTCACGTCTCCTGTCCATGGGATAATTGCGTGCTCTGCGTCAATTTCAGCCCTTAGCCGTCTCCAGCAACCAATCGAGTTCGGAATTCCCATAGAGGTTTACATAAATTCCGTCCCGGCTTGTTGCATAAAAATAGCCAGGGAGCGATTCAAATAGGCGCTCGATGTTAGGAGGGCAGCAAGTGGTGTCGTACCAGGGATTGCGAAGTTTGTCGCCGTTTGAAGCGCAAGCGGATTCCGGTAGCAATAAAGGTTGCCCGAAAGCGACATCCCGGAATTCACGCCGTTGTAAAGCGCACGTTCAAGCACGTCCGCGTACCGGGCGTCACCGGTAACGGGACAGCAGGCGGAAATTCCACATCACGTTCGCGATGGCGGCGCAGGTCTCGGCATACGCCTGTTCGCTCGGCAATTCATACGGATCGCCAAAGCTCTCGCCGCCCGATCGGGACCCAACACCGCCCGTGATGTACATCTTCCGCGGCGGTCAGATCGTTCCAGAGGAGATCGAGCGTCTTCTTAAAGCGCCGGGTCGCCGGCTTCTGCAAAGTAATCCGTCGCCCCCGACAGCTGCATAAAGCGCCCGAACGGCATGACCTTCAAATTCAGTCCGGGAGGTAAACGGTTTGCCCGCTGAACGTGTACTTGATGTCCGCGTCTTTCAGCTTCAGGCGGTCGCGCTCCACGCCGCTGAATAGGTATCGAGTGAAATCCAGGTATTTGGTCTGTCCGGTGGTCGTGCGATAGAGCTCGACCAGAGCCATCTCCAGCTCAGGATGTCCGGTAACAAACGGACGTTTCGTAGGACCGAAAGTTCTCGACAACGTAGTCGGCGAAACGAATGCCGGCATCGAGCAGCGTACGGTTTCCGGTGGCGCGGTAGTAGGCGATGCCCGCCTGAATGAGATGACCCAGGCAGTAGTCTTCGTGCGACTTGGTCAGTTCAGTGAAGCGCAGCTTGCACTTTGTCCCCGACATAAAAGGTGTTCAGATAGCCGGTCGGCTCCTGGGCGGCGACAATGTCGGAGGTCAGTGAATCAATCTCGCCGCGAAGCTTCTGTTTATCGACTTCGCTCGTCTCATTCGACGCAATCGCCCAAGCGGCGGCCTCCATCCACTTATAAAGATCGGAATCTGTGTAAAGCGGACCTTTCCGCGGCACGTTCCTTCCTGCCGGACAGCCGCCGGAAGTTGTCGACGACGCCGTGTTCTTCCAGCAGCGCCAGCAGCGTCGGCAGGCTTCGCTCGGTGGTCATCTTGCGGCGTGCGACTCCAAAAACCATCGCCCATGTGAACGGCCTGGATCGGCACGGGATGGAGGCGGGCGTTCAACGAATGCGCCAGATAGATGCACGCCTTGGCTGCGCCAGTCCGCCTTGCCCTGACTGCGCAACCGCTGAGAACAAGGTAGCTTCCAGCGAGACTGGAACGAAGCTAGCAGCCAGATCTTCATAACGGTATTGCAAGCGACTTCAAATGAGATAGACGAGCGAAACCGGCAAACCTACCACATTGTGATAGCTGCCCCGAATGGCTTCCACAAACTTCGAAGCGCGGCCTTGAATGCCGTATGCGCCCGCTTTGTCTGTTCCCTCCCCGCTCCGAGTGTACTCCTGAATTTCGGAATCGGATAACGCCAGGAAATCTACCTCGGTGATGGCGATATCAGTAATGGCGCGGCTCTCAGAGCGAAGGCAAATACCTGTATGCACCAGATGAGTGCGCCCCGAAAGCGCACGGAGCATACGTTCGGCATCCGCTATCATCTACAGGTTTACCAAAGACCTCGTCATCTACGCAGACAGCCGTGTCGGCACCCAGCACGACATCTTCGCCGGTCGCGGCAACAGCCGTTGCTTTCTCCTCTGCCAACCGCATCACAAAGTCCTCGGCACTTTCGGCAAAACCCTGCAACTCGGCAACATGCGCGGGCGTGACAACGTGATCGATACCCGCCGCTAGCAAAAGTTCGTGGCGCCGCGGCGAAGCTGATGCAAGGATGAGCATTTCCTTTGGAACTTAACGCTCCTTTGATCATGTCAAATCGACCTAGTGGAAACCGGGCAGGGTGGAGGAATAGGCTCGGCGGTCGGTAAAAGCAGCGCCGCTTCGGGGAGCCATTACGACGGGATCTCGGCCCTCCCTGAAAACAGGTAGACCAAACCTTCAGAAAAGGTCGGGTGAGTAAATATTGAATCCCGCAACGCCGTGTACGGCAGGCCATTAGCCATAGCGAGTTGAACGGGAGCCATCATCTCGCCCGCAGATGCTCCCAGTGCAACGAAGCCCAACACTTTATCGCTATCCCGATCGATCAGCGCTTTGAGAATTCCTTGTGTTTCGCCGGTTGTTTGACTCCGGAGGACTGCACTCATTGGCAGTCGGAGCAAGCGATAGGAGAGACCTTTCCGCTTTGCTTCCGTTTCGTTAAGGCCCACCCGCGCAAGTTCCGGGTCCGTGAAGAGACAGGAAGGAACCAGCCGATTTGCCGTGGTACGTGCCCCCCCGGCCATGCTGTCGCGAACGACACGGAAATCGTCAAAAGCAATGTGGGTGAATTGAGGACTCCCGGCGCAGTCTCCCACGGCGAAGACGCCGGGAGCTGTTGTCTCCAGCCGCTCGTTTACTTGTACAAATCCGTTGTTCGTCAGAGCCACACCAGCCTTTTCCAGGCCGATTGCCTGCGTGTTCGGCGTCCGACCGGTTGCAACCAGAAGATGGGTCCCTTTCAGCGGAGCGGCGCTCCCGTCCCTCGTTATATGCAAGGTGATCCCCTCGCCGGAACGGCCCTCGACTTCGCTGACCTGGGCGTCCGTTAGCAGTTCAATGCCCTCCGACGTAAGAATGTTAGTCAGAGCCTCCGCCGACGTCCTGGTCCTCACGAGCAAGCAAACGGTGGCCGCGTTCCACAATTGTGACTCTGCTTCCGAAGCGCCGCATGATTTGAGCGAACTCGAGGCCTATATAGCCGCCGCCCAAAATCAAAAGGTGATCCGGCACCACGTCCAACTCGAGCACCTCGATATGGGTCATGGGCTGGGACTCCCTTAACCCCGGAGTGTCGTCGATCGAAGCACGGGAGCCCGTGCTGATTACGATATTCGTTCCCGAGAGTGTCCGCATACCGCCGCTGTCGAGCTTTACTTCGAGCGTTTTAGGGGCGACGAAACAGCCTTCGCCGCGCACCAGTTCTACGTTCGCTGCCTGAAAACGCTGCTCGTGCACCCGGACCAGGCCATTTACCATGTCGCGTTTGCGGCCGCGCACGACTGCCATATCGATCCCGGGAGCACCAAATTGTAAACCAAACGCAGAAGCTTGCGAGGCGTAGTGAGCGACTTTCGCCGAATGAACGAAGTTCTTACTTGGCAGACAGGCAACATTCGGGCAAGAGCCGCCGATATACCGGCGCTCGATCAGCGCTGTTTTCTTCCCGGCAGCGGCCAGGGTCCAGGCCAGATACTTGCCGGCCTCGCCGCTGCCCAGAATCACAAGATCATACTGCTCTGGGTCTGAATGAGCGCCAGTCACTTTACTTCTGGCTCTGAAGGAACTGGAGCAGATCACGATTGATCTGGTCAGCGTTGATGATGGGCATTCCGTGCGGCAGCCCAGGGTATACCTTCAACTGGGCACCTTTCACCAGCTTGGCGCTCAGCAAGGCAGCATCGGCGATGGGAACAATCTGATCATCATCGCCATGCATTACCAGTGTGGGCACATCGATCTTCTTGAGGTCTTCGGTGAAGTCGGTTTCTGAGAACGCTTTGATGCAGTCATACTGCCCCTTGATCGCGCCCTGCATGCCTTGATACCAGAAGTTTTCGCGCACACCTTCGGAAATCTTGGCGCCCGGGCGATTGTACCCGAAGAACGGCATCGACAGGTCTTTGTAGAACTGGGAGCGGTCGCCCATGAGTCCGGCGCGGATCCCATCTAAGGCTTCTTTGGGCGTGCCGCCTGGATTGCTTTCCGACTTGATCATTACCGGAGGTACAGCACTGATGAGTACGGCCTTAGCGACTCGTTTCGTGCCATGACGGCCGAGGTAGCGAGCTACTTCGCCGCCACCTGTCGAATGGCCGACCATGATTGCGTCCTTGAGATCGAGAGTCTCGAACAGCCCGGCCAAATCGTCGGCGTAGGTATCCATCTCGTTGCCGTCCCACGTCTGGTCTGAGCGGCCGTGACCGCGCCGGTCGTGCGCGATTACCCGATAACCTTGTTGCCCGAAGAACATCATTTGGGCGTCCCAGGCATCCGCGTTTAGTGGCCAACCATGCGAAAAAGTAATGGGCTGGCCCGAGCCCCAATCCTTGTAGTAGATGATCGTTCCGTCTTTTGCTTTGAAGGTGCTCATAGATTGTTTAGGGGAGAGACCACGGCGGCAGGTAAGAGTCGTCTCGTCTCCGGCAGTCTAGCAGGAATACGAGGCTCGTGAGCGGCTATCTAAGCGCCTACGCCGCTATTTGCGAATATAGCTACCGCTAGCTATATTCAGTTCATGAAGGTGAGCGTTACAGAAGCGAAAAACAATTTGACTCAGCTCATCGCGAAGGTTGAAAAGGGAGAACACGTGACCATCGTTCGTCACGGTCGACCGGTGGTCGATATCGTTCCGACAACGGGCGAACGCCGCGCCCCTAAGTTCGGCACAATGCGCGGAGTTCTTCACATGACATCTGAACAGTTCATTGATGCCACTCGTCCCATGACAGATGAAGAAGCCGATAGCTTCATCGCGGGGCATTAGTGTGGCTCCCCGCCCATCACGCCGATCCCTTCGATCGAATGCTCATCGCCACGGCCCTTGTTGAAGACATCCCTCTCGTCGCCTCCGACGGCGAATTCAAGAGATACAAGGGGTTGCGGGTCGTCTGGTAGTCATTGACTCGCCAGGTCACTAAAAACTATACGTCGCTCCAACGGTGAGTTGGAATGAATTCTTTTTGAATCCAGGCGGTGGATTGTTCAGGAAGTTATCCAGCGCTCCGATCGTAAGACCGAAGTGATGGTAAACCGGGAACGTTAAATTTGCACTCGCGAAAGCAGAGTAAGCATTCGTGTTGTTCCATGCGGGAGTGATTCCTGCTTGTTCGTTGAACAGAACGTTGCGAGCGAAGGTCTTTGTAAACGTCTCGCTGAAGCTGGAGCCGAACAACTGCTGATTCAGGCTCGCATTTTGAAAGCGCTGGTTAATGTAATCTGCGCTTGCCTTGAAGTCGAGTTCTTCCTTCAAACCTTTTAGAAGAACGAAGCCCAATCCTCCGCCATACGTTTGCTGCAAATCGAGGCCTTGCGAGAAACTGTGGTCGAAAACGGCGCGACCGAAAGCAAATAGCCGCGGGTTCAAATACCAGTCCTGTTCCAGACCGGCATGAATCAGATCAGTTTTGACAGACGGCACATTCGGTTGCGACAGTTGCCCGTATGCCTGAGCGAATTCAATCGTGGTGCGGCTGCTCAGATTCAGCCAGTTCTCGGCGGGAACGGTGCGAACCAGATTCAATGCAGAGCTAACTGTCTGGTTCTTCTGTGTGGCTTCCGTTAAAGAAATCCCGAGAGTTGCGCCTCCCTTCCAGTTGCTGAAGAAGCTTTGACGCCGGAAGGCGTTCTCGAAAGCCGCAGCATTCACAACGTTGCTTAGATCACCCACCGGCATCCTCTGCGGAGCGGCTCCCGCCCCAGAGATCTCAACCTGTTTTTCTTTTACCGCGATCGTGCCCTTTGCAACCTTCGTGGTGTCGTCAGAACGCCGCATTGTGACGCCCTTCGGTATTACCGCGAATGTCCCGGCCGTTTGCAGTTCCTGGACCTTGGTCCATTCCACTGTGACAACGCCAGCCATCTCACTCTTGAAGGTGACGGTTGACCCGGTGGCACTTTGCAGTTGTCCTACCAACTTCTCTCCGTTCGTGAACAAAAGTACGTCCGGAGAAGCCTTTGCGCCCGCTCCCGCCGTGCCCTGTCCATAAGAAGCCGCTGCGTTGAGTATCAACAAGAAACAGAAAATCATCAATGTTTTAGGAGTATTTTTCATAACAGTCACTAAGCTGACCTCAACGACAAAAGAGAAAACCGAATAACCTGCGTTGAGTCCAGAGGTTTACCACAGATCGTTGCGTCGCACCAACTGCCCGGCACCGAAACAGACTGGAATCCCGATCCTTAGGATGCAATTTCTGATTGGCACAAGACTCTGGCGCTTGAGCGAGCTCTGCATGTTACTTTAAGGGCTGAAATAATGGCGTGGTTCACACGGCAAAAACCGTCCCTTGAAGGAGACTCGCTCAAAGAAAGCGAGAAGAGTGTACGAACCGAGGGCCTGTGGCAGAAGTGCGAGTCTTGCGGGCAGATCATTTGGCGTAAAGCGGTCGAAGAAGGCCAGGAAGTCTGTCCCAAATGCGGACATCATTTCCGGATCGGTGCAGCGGAACGTCTTAGATTGCTCTTTGATGACGGCGTTTACACGGCGCATGACCCTGATCTTCAATCTTCCGACCCGCTGCATTTCGTGGATTCCAAAGCGTACGTTCAGCGCTTGTCGGACATGCGTAAATCCACCGAGCTTCCGGATGCGGTGATTTGCGCCAGCGGTCTCCTCAATGGCCGCCCGGTCGAAATGTGTGCTCTGGAGCTGAAGTTCATCGGCGGCAGTATGGGTGCGGTGGTGGGCGAAAAAATCACTCGCTCGATCGAGCGTTGTTTGGCTCATCGGACGCCGCTGGTCATCGTGTCCGCGTCCGGCGGAGCGCGCATGCAGGAAGGCACCATCAGCTTGATGCAGTTGGCGAAGCTCTCGGCCGCTTTGATGAAGCTTGATGAGGCAAAGCTTCCTTACGTCAGCGTGCTTACCGACCCGACCACGGGAGGCGTCACAGCGAGTTTCGCCATGCTCGGAGATCTGAATATCGCGGAACCGGGAGCGTTGATCGGTTTCGCCGGGCCGCGCGTCATCGAGCAAACCATCCGTCAGAAACTGCCCGAAGGCTTTCAGCGCAGCGAATTTCTGCTGGAACACGGCTTTCTCGATGCCATCGTGAAGCGAACCGAATTAAGGCAATACATTTCAAACGCTCTGGACTTTTTTCTCGCTTAGCGAAAATAGTCTATAGCGATGCTGCAACTCACCGGCGCTGGGAAGCGCTTCGGCCATAAGCTCCTGTTTGAAGATCTCGATTGGCTTATTACGCCCAAAGAGCGTGCCGGCCTGGTTGGCGGCAATGGCACGGGTAAATCAACGCTGTTAAAAGTGATTGCCGGGGTGGACCAGTTGGATTACGGTTCCATCTCGGCCATGAAAGGCATCCGGCTCGGATATCTGCCGCAGGACGGATTGTCTGTTGTCGGCCGGAGCGTTTTCGCCGAAGCCATGAGTGTATTCGCCGGAGTGAAGGAGCTGGAGGAAGAACTCGAGCATCTGACCGCCAGAATGAGCGAACTCGATCCCGTCAGCGAGGAGTACCTGGCGGTCGCGAACCGGTTCGAACAGGCGGACAGTGAATTCCGGGCGCGCGACGGTTATGCGATCGAGGCACAAGTCGGGTCCGTACTCTCCGGATTAGGTTTTCGCAAAGAAGACTGGGCCCGGCAAACCGAGGAGTTCTCCGGTGGCTGGCAGATGCGGCTGGCGCTCGCGAAGCTGCTGCTCGAGAAGCCCAACGTTCTGCTTTTGGACGAGCCGACGAATCACCTCGATATCGAGGCTCGCGACTGGCTGGAAGAATACCTCAACAATTACGAATTTGCTTACATCCTGATTTCGCACGATCGTTATTTCCTCGACGTAACGGTTAAAAAGATTGTCGAAATCTGGAACAAGAGAGTTCATTTCTACACGGGCGGCTACGAGAAGTACCGCAATCAAAAGGCGGAGCGGCTGGTTCAACTCGAATCGGCGTACAAAAATCAGCAGGATAAGATTCAACAGCTCGAAGCATTTATCAATCGTTTCCGTGCTCAGGCGACCAAAGCAAAACAGGTACAGAGCCGCATCAAAGAGCTGGAGAAGATCGAGCGGATCGAGCTTCCGCCGGAAGAGAAGACGATCCATTTCAACTTTCCTCAGCCGAAGCCTAGCGGCAGGATAGTTGCTCAATTCAAAAAGGTCTCAAAGAGCTTCGGATCGAAGCTGATCTTTAGCGGCGCTGACTTCACCATTGAACGCGGCGATCGCGTGGCGCTGGTGGGCGTGAATGGCGCCGGCAAATCAACGCTGATCAAGCTGCTTGCCGGTACCGAAGCGCTCTCGAGCGGCGAATACACGTTGGGTCACAATGTCGAAGCAGATTACTTTGCGCAGGATCAGTACAAAGAGCTCGATATCGATGCGCGTATCCTGGACGATCTGAGCACGGCGGCTCCCAGGACCACACAAACCGAGTTGCGCAATCTGCTTGGTTGTTTCCTGTTCAGCGAAGACGACGTTTTCAAGCGTATTGGCGTGCTTTCAGGCGGAGAGCGAAACCGGTATGCTCTGGCCCGCATGCTCCTCCATCCATCGAATTTCCTGCTGCTGGATGAGCCGACGAATCACCTTGATATGCGCGCCAAGGACGTTTTGCTCGAAGCGCTCGAGAAGTTCACCGGAACGATTGTGTTCGTTTCACACGACCGGTACTTCATCGAGAATCTGGCGACGCGAGTTTTCGAGATTGCCGAGGGAGAGGTTCGGGTTTTCCCTGGAAACTATCACGATTATCTCTGGCGTAAAGCTGGTAAACACGAAGAGACACCCACTTTGAGTGACGTATTGATCGGGGTTCCGCCGGCAGTCCCGATTGCCATGCCTCCGCCGGCAACTCCCGCGAAACGAGTCAATCCTCTGAAGTTGAAGCAACTGGAGCACCAGGCGAAAACATTAGAGGACCAGATAGCCTCGCTCGAGAACGACGATTCAACAGTCGGAATTGGCGTTGTCCAGCTATGTCGGTGCGGATGAGGCGCTCCGGTTGTCCAACTTGCTATCGGAGCAGCGCGCTCAACTGGAAAGAGCAATGTCTGAATGGGAGCAGGTGACGGGTCAGATCGAGGCTACAGCGTAACTGCTCCATTACTCCGGAGGGACTTGCGTCTCACTCGGTCTTTTGCGTTGCACTTCGTCCCAGCGCTTGATGAGCTGGCGCCATTGGTCGGTCGTGAGCACCCGCCGAAGCTGAAAGCTCATCTCGAGAAAGACCCGAGCAGAAACGGCCCGGGCGTCCGCCACGCGCTTAATGATGGAATCGGACCCTTCGGCAACGCTGTCAGGGTCATTAAGCAAGTCTTCCAGGTCACCCTCGGCCTTCTGCACGTTGTTGCGCGCGTCGAGTAATCTCGGACGGTACGAGCGAACAATTTGCCGGATCTTCTGAGTCTGCGTTTGCGATAGGCCCAGGTCGGTGACCACGGGGCTGTTCCACCACGGGAAGTTGGCGCGGTTCTGGGCAAATGCAGCCGAGCAGGCCAGGAGCCCGCCGACAGTAAAGACGGCCAGGCACCGGAAACAGGTGAACATGGCGCTCACTCGAACAATCCCTGCAGAGGCTCCGCCGGTTGCGCCTGCCATTCCTGGGACATTCGGCTGACTTCGAGAGCCAGTTGCGCATCGGAAACCTGGGGCCGCAGACTGGCGCGCATGATGCTCCTGGTAGACCGCCGCTCCGCCTCCCAACACCAGCAGAGTCACCGCGACAGATACCCAGCGCCGCAAGCCGGGCATGGACGGCCAAGCTGAACGGACTTCCAGCTTTTCGCAGATCGCACGGCGCTGAGCAGCCAGATATTCAAAGCTCACTTCGGGGTCAAGAGAGCCGATGGCCTCGGAGTTATTTCTGTTGGCCAGAAGCAATGACCGGCGCGATTTGCACTCTTCACATCCACCCAAGTGGCCGTTCTCCGGCCCGACACCATAAAGGCTCGCGATCAACTGTTCATCCGTCCAGTGGGCGCTTCCGAATGAATTGAAGGTCACCGTGCCTCCCGTGAACGGCTGTCCGGCGTGACGGCTTCCATCCTCGGAGCCCCAGTCACATAAAGATCATTCAACTCCGATCGCAACTTGGCAAGGGCTCGGAACAAGTGGGCCTTCACCGTCCCGGTATCAAGCTTGAGGACGTCCGCTATCTCTTCGAGCGGCATGAAATCAAAGTGACGCAGAGCAAAAACAGCCCGTTGGCGCGGGGAGAGCTTTGCCATCGCTTGCTCCAGGCGCAACAGGATTTGCTTTGACGAGATCTGGCGTTCAGCATCGGGATGCTCGTCAGCCTTCATTTCGAGGATAATCTGCTCGTCTTCTCTGGGCGGCCGCCGCCGCCAAAGCTTCCAGGCGTTCGAGCGCAAGCGATCAAGGCAGGTATTAACAGCAATGCGGGTCAACCATTTGCCGGGGTATTCCAATTCCCGGGCATCTTCCCGGGACTGGCAAATGGATTTGTAGGCCTTGAGAAAGACATCCTGAGTCGCTGAGTCCGCCTCGTCGGTATCGCCCAGCATGCGGCAGCAGAGCAGGAATACGCGCCGTTGCTCCGACGCCATCCAACTACCGAATTCACCTATGCTGACTCCGGCATGGACTCTCCCGTTCAGATTGGCCGCCAACGTTCCCGTCATAGGGCTACTTCTATTTAAACGGACGGGACGTCCTTTGGTTTACGCGGGCGAGGCGCATTCCTTGCTCTAACGCAGATAAAGGTACTGCCGCGAACTTGGAAGGGTACACGTCATGCCCGTGGCGAGCGCAACGGAATTTTCACCCGTAACAGCGCGAACCCATTTCGTCTGCGGCTTCCCGTTCCGGTCCTTACACGGAAGCGGCAGATCCGCAGTGAAGGATTCGTCCACTCGGGAAATCGTAAATTCCCATTCCTTCGCCTCTTCCTTCACTTCGATGTGAGGAATTCCCGTGCCATAGACCCAGGTGTCGAAAAAGATCCGCAGATCACGGTCCGGCTGATCAGGCGGAAGAAACCGAGCGGCGGCCTCACGGAACTGCTCATTGGTAATCGGCTGCGTCTTGTAGGTTTGGAGCAGGTAGGCCTGCAGCGCCAGAAAGCCCTCTGCCCCGATTCGATCGCGAAGCATGTGTAAGATCCAGCTTCCCTTTTCGTATGTGATCGTGTGCCATACCTGCAGCCCAAGAGGTTCAATAAGGCGCACGCCAAAATCGACAGGGCCGGCGCCTTCGATCGTTCCCGCCCCGCGCGGAAACAGTAACTCCAGCCGATACTGCTCGAGGACTGCATCGGCGGCGTCTTTGCCCTGAGTCTCCGCCAAGTACTCGAGGGCTGAATCGTTCGCCATTGCCTCGATCAGCCAATTCGAACGATAATCATCCGCCAGCAGGATGTTGCCCCACCATTGATGAGCAACTTCGTGCGGCAGGAGCATGGAAGAAAAGAACGCATCCATTCGCGCACTGCGCAGGTAAGCAGGCCTGTCTTTCTGGGGCGTGTATGAGACGTCAGACAAGTAAATGAGACCCGGAAACCCTTGCCCGAAGTAGCCAGGAACCGGAGACACGGCCAGACTTTGCAGGGGTAGTGGACCCCAACGCTTCGAGAAATTTTGGAGGATTGCGTCTGTTTGCGCGGCAACATTCTCCGCCTGGTCGCGGTGATTCGCGTTCGCGTAAGACTCTATGCGATAAGGGCCGCTTTCACGCGACGTCATCTCATAACGGCCGACATTAAACCCGGCCAGCGGCTCGGGCATTTTCGTCTTTCTATGAACCAGGCGGATTCCGTTCTGTACTTCTTGCGAGACCAGCTCGCCAGTGGAGACGAGCGTAAGGGACTCGGGACAACGGAACCGGAGGTCGAAGGACGCCATCATGTTACCGAAATACGGGTACCAGGTATTTCGATCGTGAACGGTATAGGTCTGCTCGGAAGACCGAAAAATCAAGTCCCCGTGATACTTCACGACGATATGGGAATTTGTGCCGGTCTTTGGAGGAGTGGCCGCAATGAGAAGGAAGGCGCCACTCGGCTTTGCCTCCTGGGCAGGGCGCGCGACTTTGCGCTGGAACACCTCGGCGGGCAAACCATCGATCTCTGCAGAATCGACTTGCAGGCGGTCGGAAAGACCAAACTGGAAAGCTCGCGCCTGGTCTTCATTGACCAGGTAGTCGAAGCTCGCTGTGGCCGAAAAGCTGAGGTCGCCCGCGATGGCTGCATCAATGGCGTAGGTTCCAAATCGCGAGGATGGAGACTTCCACGGTGGTGCCTGCCGCGGACGAAATGCCGTCCACAACTGGAATCGGTCCTTAGGAGCTGTTTCTCCCGATCCGGCGCCGATCGTGGTTGATTCCGAAAATTCGGGATCGTACAGAACGTTGAAGTCGCCCAGGGTGCGGCCGCGAATTGCCGCATAGAAGAACCCGCCGCTTGGATCAGGCCCATTCACGAGCGTTCGGACGAGTGGAAGGTCAAGATCACCGAGGAGGGGCGCGATTACCCGGTCAATCTCGGGCTCGACCTCTGTTGAGAAACCCGGCACTTTGCATCCGGAAGAGTCGCCGATTTTGCTCAAGAGTTCAGCCGCGGTCGCATCCGAAAAGACGAACATGGCAAACACGAAATGCTCATCCAGATTCGGGGCTTTTCGTGAAGGAAAGAAGAGATGCCCGCTCGCTGCGTTTGGATGGAAGCGCCAGCACCTCAGCGTCTCCGGCCTCCGCACCCGTCGTGGTGAAAACGGCGGCTACCGTCCGGCCGCCCACAGGTTTAACAAAGGACAGAATACCCTCGGTCAGGTAGAACTTCACATCGCCGCGAGATAGTTGGACATCCCGGACCCGGCAGGTGTGGTCAGGGTCTAAGGTGAGAGTGCGTAATGAGGAGGCCAGGGCCGCAGCCGTGGGGCGTTCGTCTGCACGAAGCACACCCAACCCGCAAAACAGAATGATCCAGGCTGGATGTACTCGCGGCAAATTTCAAATCTACTTCAGCTCGTCGCTTTTATCTGTAGCGGGTTCCTGGGTCCAGTTTTGCCGGACGACAGCAGTCTGATCCGAGTAGAATGTGCGACGGCCGGTACTGCCGAAAGCCTTCGGAACCGCCGTAACAGAATACCCGGTCGGGGTTGCCGTGATGGTGAAATTGTACCCTCCGGCCGAGCCACTCGCCAGGCTTCCGGGTATCAAGCCGGCTGCTTGCGGCCCTTCGGCTGCACCCGTCGTTGCGGGCGGCCCAAGTTGCGCGAGCGAGGTCGCGTATTGGTTGTATTGCGAATAGTATTGGATCTGTTGCTTGTTGATCGTTCCAATCTCAGCGACAGCAGCCATTTCTTGCGCATTCATCCGCGATTTACTCATCTGCGGTAGCGCGATAGACAGAATGATAAGGATAATTGCAATCACGATCAGCAGTTCAATCAGCGAGAATCCCTGCTGATTGCGGCGACGGTTGCGGATACTAGACGACATACGCTTCACATTCTACGACGTGGGAGTAGGCCCAAGCGTTGTCTCAAAGTATTAACGCCCGGTTTGAGCGTTGAACTGCTTCACGACCCGGTCAATGGCCGCTAACCGCCCGAGCAGCCCGGGAAGTTGTTCTAAATGAAGCGCGTTGGCACCATCCGAAAGGGCGGATTCCGGATGGTCGTGCGTTTCGAGAAAAATGCCTGCAATACCGACTGCCACCGCCGCGCGGCTCAGCGTCTCAATGAACTCGGGTTGGCCGCCCGAGGAACGGCCCGAAGCTCCCGGCAACTGAACGCTATGAGTGGCATCGAACACGACCGGATAGCCGGTCTTGGCCATGATGCGCAGCCCTCGCATATCGACGACAAGATTGTTGTAGCCGAATGAGGATCCGCGCTCGGTCAGAATGATTCGATCGTTTCCCGTGCTCGCAACTTTTTCCGCCGCAAACGCGAAATCCGCAGGCGCAACAAACTGGCCCTTCTTGATGTTCACAGCACGCCCGGTTTTTCCCGCCTCGACAAGCAGGTCGGTCTGCCGGCAGAGAAAGGCCGGGATCTGCAGGATGTCGGCGGACTCGGCTGCAACGGCTGCTTGAGAAGGCTCGTGGATATCGGTGAGAACCGGGATGCCAAGTTCCCGAACTAGCGCCAGGATGCGCAATCCTTCGCGTAAACCCGGCCCACGATAACTGGTAACGCTGCTGCGGTTGGCTTTGTCGAAAGAGGCTTTGAAGACGAACGGAGCTGCCACGGACTGAATGGCATGAGCCATCCTGAGCACGTGCTCTTCACTTTCGATGACACAAGGGCCCGCGATTAAAGCGAGCGGATCATCGTTCGAAAATCGAACCTCACGAGCGCCAGCCCTGACCGTAACGGCCAAACTCATTGCGCGTGAGAAAGTTCGCGGAACGGAGTAGTGATTTCGTCGATCGCGGTCTTATTCTTCTGTTCTTGATGAGCCAGCGCCGCGCCCAGGAACGCAGTGAACAGAGGATGTGGCTCAAGCGGCTTCGATTTGAATTCGGGATGGAACTGACAGCCCAAGAACCAGGGATGGTCCGGGACTTCGCAGATCTCGACATAAACACCGTCGGGCGTCTGACCCGTGAGGCGAAGTCCATGCGCAATAAGTGTGCTTTCGAATTCGCGATTGAACTCGTATCGATGGCGATGGCGCTCGCTGATGTCGGACTTGCCATAAGCCTTCAAGGCAAGACTGTTTTCTGCAAGGTGGCACGGATAAGCGCCCAACCGCATGGTGCCTCCGAGTTCATCGACGCCTTTCAGTTCGCGAAGCTTGTAGATGACACGATGCGGAGTGCCAGGATTGAACTCGGTCGAGTCGGCATCGGCAAGACCGCAAGCATTGCGGGCAAACTCGATCACCATGGTCTGCATGCCGAGACAAATGCCGAAGTAGGGAATGCGGTCCTCGCGCGCACACCGGATCGCATGCAGCATGCCCTCGATGCCGCGCTTGCCGAACCCGCCGGGAACCAGAATGCCGTCGAACCGCTTAAGCTGGCTCCGGCAGCTCGGGCCATTCCATGCGTTCCGATTCAATCCATTCGATATTGACGCGCGCCTGATGAGCGATGCCGGCGTGAAGCAAAGCCTCTTTCAGACTCTTATAGGAATCTTCGTACTCGACATACTTCCCGACCAATCCGATGGTGACTTCGCGCGTCGGATGGTTCATGCGCTCCAGCATCTGTGTCCACCGCGTCATGTCGCGTGGACCGGTCTGCAAATTGAGCATGCGCAGAACACTCTCGTCCACACGCTGCTCAGCAAAGGTGAGCGGAATTTCGTATACCGAATGAACATCTTTGGCGGTAATGACGCCGCTGACATCCACATCGCAGAACAACGCAATCTTTTCCTTGAGCTCTTCCGGCAACTCGCGCTCCGACCGGCACAACAGTATGTCCGGCTGTATACCAATGGCGCGCAGTTCCTTGACGCTATGCTGTGTCGGCTTGGTTTTCAGCTCTTGCGCGGCCGCGATCCATGGCACTAGCGTGAGATGGACGAACAGCGTATTTTCGCGGCCTTCTTCGTGGCGCATCTGGCGGATCGCTTCAATGAAGGGCAGCGACTCGATGTCGCCGACCGTGCCGCCGATTTCGACGATGGCAACGTCCACGTCGGCCGCAACTTTGCGGCAGGCGGCCTTAATCTCGTTTGTGACGTGAGGAATAACCTGAACGGTTTTGCCGAGATAATCGCCGCGCCGTTCACGCGTGATGATGTTTTCGTAGATCCTGCCCGAGGTAAGGTTATTACTCTGCGTCAGGTGAGCATGGGTAAAGCGCTCATAGTGACCTAAGTCGAGGTCCGTCTCGGCGCCATCGTCGGTGACGAAAACTTCGCCATGCTGAAACGGGCTCATCGTACCGGGATCGATGTTCAGATACGGATCAAACTTTTGTAAAGTGACACGAAGCCCGCGGCTTTCGAGGAGACAGCCTAGCGACGCAGCGGCGACTCCCTTTCCTAATGAAGAAACGACTCCGCCCGTCACGAAGATATACTTTGCCATCAGTTCCTCTAAGCCAGCCAGCCTATCCTTTCTTCCAACCGGGTCCCAACGAATCCGCAGCCGCGGAGAAGAGCTCGTTCACCCGCTCAAGGTCTTCCGGAGTATCCACGCCTAGCGATTCATAATCCGTCGACGTAACCCGTATTTTGTAGCCATTTTCAAGGGCTCGCAACTGCTCCAAACGCTCAGCCTGTTCCAGCGGCCCAATCGGCAGATCCGGGTAAAGTAAGAGAAAATCGCGGCGATAGACATAAAGGCCGATGTGCTTAGCGTGCAGCGGCAGCTTAGCCGCCCCATCCCGCTCGTACGGAATAGGGCAACGCGAAAAGTAGATGGCGTCGTTCAGCAGATTCGTCACGACCTTAACGACGTTGGTGTTCAAAACGTCAGTCGGGTCGACGATCGTCTTCTTCAGCGTCCCCATCGGAACGCTGTCGTCATCGCAAATGGATAGAATGGCCGCGTCAATCGCTTCGGGATCGATCAGCGGTTCGTCGCCTTGAATATTGACGAAGAGACTTGCGGTTTCCGAGGAGGCGACCTCCGCAAGACGGTCGGTGCCGGACGGGTGGTCGGAACGGGTCATCCGCACTCTGCCTCCGAAACCCCGGACTACGTCGGCGATCCGTTCGTCATCAGTAGCAACGAGGACGTCTTCGAGATACCGGGCACTCTGGGCACGTTCCCAGACGTGCTGCACCATAGGTTTACCGGCTAAATTGGCGAGAGCTTTTCCTGGGAATCGAGAAGAGGCAAACCGGGCGGGAATCACCCCTAAAATCCGCGTCCGCACACCTGAGTGTATCACCCGTTTAGAACGAAAAAGTTTCTTATCTTCTTTGCCGGTCCAGCCAATCGAAGGCGAACTTCTGAGTGGAAGGAGGGAACCGGTTGAAGTCTTCGGGCGTGTGCAACTCGACGCCGGGGCATGTTTGTATCAGGGACCGGAGAGCCTTCAGGTCTGTGTAGCGGTCATGAGTAGGCGCGATCAGCAATGTTCTACGATCCCCAATCTCATGTAGCACGTCGTCATAGTCGAATGGAAGAGCGCCGGGGTTGTCGGCGTATAAACCCAGCCGCGGCAGCAAGCCATGGAGATGAGAATAGGCCCGTAGTCCTTCGCCTTGTTTGGAGGTGCGCAAGGGCGTGATCGCCGCTATCGCCACCACTCCTTTCGGCCGCCGATCGAGAGCGGCTGTCCAAAGTGCCACTTTGCCTCCCAGAGCATAACCAACAAGGTAGATGTGTGAAGAATCGACGCTCTCGAGAGCCGACGCCGCAGTGATCGCGGCTTTCGTATCCGCCACCATCTTGGCAAGCAACGACCAGTCGGGATAGCGGCGGTAGAACTCTTTTGCATGTTCCACCCGAGTGCCGAATCCAATCTGGTCAAACGCAAGCACCGCATATCCTCGCCGGATCAGTTCCTCGAATGGCGCTTTTGCATACCGGGAGTACCCGGTGCTGTAGGAAAAAGAGTGAAGCCAAACGACAAGCGGCCGCTTTCCTGAAGAACTCGCGGAGAGGTACAGGTCAGCGACCAAGTCGATTCCAAACGGCACCGAAATGGACTTCATTGCGTTGCTGCGGATAGGGCGTCCGTAGAACCCTTCCATCCAGCCGGCGCTGACCGTCGGGTGTTCCGGACCAGCGGTAGGAAAGGGCGTCTGAGGAGGCTCCGGGCCAAGCGCCCAGCGAAGCGCATCTCCTCCGCGGAACGTTTGCGGTAGTGAGGCGGTTTGGGTCTTCCAGTTCTCGAAGGTATAGCCGAAGACAAACGTGGGCTGTGGCGCCGCGCCGCCGTTTCGACCAAAGGCGAAATCAAGAAAATCGAGGTAAGCCTCTATGTCGCCTGCTGTCGTGGGATGCGGCCCGGCTCGAAGCCGAAGACCGACTTTGTCCTGCGCTCCCAGGAAACTGTACAGACTGCGCAGAGCTCTAAAGTTCTGTTCGAACCCGAAATCGCTCCCTTGATCTTCCGTATACGAGCACGTCAGTAAAACAGGCCGCGGCGCAATAAGCGCGAGCACCGAGTTCTGATCAAAGGGAAGCTTGTCCTCTCGACCGGCAAAGAAGCGTAGACGGGGATGGAACCAGTGCGGAAACACTGTCGTGATCTGCTCAATGCTCTCAACGGCAAATGGATCGCTCGTATAGCGCCATGGATTCCCTTCGCCCGTGTTTCCACTGGATGGAACCACGGCAGTGATGCGCTCGTCGAACGCTCCGGCAATGACAGCCTGTTTGGCGTTCCGGGAATGGCCGCTGATTGCGATATAGCGGCGATCCACCTCGGGAAGCGTATAGAGGTAATCGATCGCCCGGCTGGCCGACCATGCCCAACGTGCCAGGCAAGAAAAATCGTAGTCAGGATAGAGTTCGATCAACTGGTCTGAATCGTCCTCGAGGCCATAGACGGGATCAGCCGCACGGTACATCGCGCCGATATAACCGCGCGCTACGGCCGTCGCCGCCCACGGACGCTTCCGGTTGTGATTCGTCAGGAAAACAGGCCGAGGTCCATCGCCCGGCGGAATCAGAAGTTGCAGGTGAAGGCTGCCCCGGTGATCGGGCCCAAATTCGAGGCGAACATCACGAACCAGGATGGAATTTTCGCGATGCTCTTCTTCTACAACTGCCCGCAGATTGTCCGGAGCGGGCGGCATGCGGCCCGTCATCCAATGTTCAATATCTCTCCTGATCGAATCGCGGCGCTTTTCCCAATCGGCGGGAGTTTTTAGATCTCCAACCAGGTCAGGAAGAAACGGCTGAGAGGGCAAGGCAGAGAATTTGGGCGGTAGTTCACCGGTGCGCCTCTGCCAATCCTCCCAAGTACGGTCAAGCGCGTTGATCCTCCCGGTCTGCGGTCTCCGTGAGGGCTCAAGAACGCGCAGAAGAAGCGCCAGGTCGCCCCGTTGCTCGTTATCTCCGGTAACGTCAGGCGTGCGTTGCGGCAGTTGACGGGCTGACAAACGGTCCACTGCGGCCGCTGTACTCAGGCCCGCTTCGGTCAGGTTCGCGAGAAAACGGCGGCGGTTCAAGTGCAAGGTCCCGATTCTTCCAGATTCTATCGCCCGTGTGCAATGTAACCCGGCCTTCTATAGTGAAAAGAAAGATCCATGTCGAAACGTGAATTTCAAACCGAAGTCAGCCAACTTCTCCAGCTAATTGTTCACTCGCTCTACTCCCATCCTGAAATCTTCCTTCGGGAGCTCATTTCAAATTCATCGGACGCCCTGGACAAACTCCGCCATCTGACGCTGACGGACGAAGCCTATAAGTCGCTCCCATTCGATCCGCGGATCGACCTTGAACTCGACGAAGAGAAAAAAACTCTGACCGTCAGCGACACCGGAATCGGCATGGACGAGGAGGACCTGATCTCGCACCTTGGCACGATCGCCCGTTCGGGAACGAAGAACTTTCTCGCCCAGCTCTCCGGAGATGCCCGAAAAGATTCCAATCTGATAGGGCAGTTCGGCGTCGGCTTCTACAGTGCGTTCATGGTCGCCGATCGCGTGGAGGTCACGTCCCGTAAGGCAGGCGAAGAGAAGGCCTGGCGCTGGATCAGCGACGGCAAAACCGGATTTGAGATCGAACCTGCAGAGCGAGCGGTCGCCGGCACGACGGTTCTTCTTCACATGAACGAAGAAGGCCAGCAGTATGCGAATAGCTGGCGCCTTCAGCAGATCGTCAAGAAGTATTCGAACCACATCGCTTTCCCGATCTTCCTTACCTACGACAAGAGCGATTGGAACGAGGAAGAAAAGAAGTCGATCAAGACTCGCACGACCGAACAGGTCAACGCTGCGAGTGCCTTGTGGCGGCGGCCCAAGAGCGAGCTCAAGGAAGAGGATTACAAAGAACTCTATAAGTCGATCTCGGGCGATTGGGAGGATCCTCTCTTCTGGTTTCACACCAAAGCCGAAGGGAGCCTGGAGTACACGACGCTATTTTTCATCCCTTCAAAGGCCCCGCTCGATCTCTACCAGGCCGAATACAAAGGCGGCGTCAAGCTCTACGTCAAGCGTGTCTTCATCCTGGACGACGCGAAAGAGCTTTTGCCCCAATACCTGCGCTTTGTGCGCGGCATTATCGACAGCGAAGACTTGCCCCTGAACGTCAGCCGCGAGATCCTCCAGCAGAATCGCGTGCTCGCAAACATCCGCACGGCGAGCGTCAAGAAGATCTTGTCCGAGCTGAAAACGATCGCCACCAATCAGCCGGAGCAATACGTTACGTTCATCGAGGAGTACAACCGGCCTTTGAAGGAAGGCCTGTATAGCGATTACGCAAACCGCGAGACATTACTCGATCTGATCCGCTTCAAATCGACAAAGGTAGATGGACTTACTTCCCTTGCAGAGGTCAAGTCACGCATGAAAGAGGGACAGAAGAGCATCTATTACATTACGGGCGGTAACGAGTCTCTTCTTCGCACCTCGCCTCTGCTCGAAATTTACAAGAAGAAAGATCTCGAAGTTCTCATCCTGGACGACGAGTTCGATGAGATTGTCTTCACTCAAATCGACAAATACTCGGATACCGATCTGAAGTCGGTCAACAAGTCATCTACGGGCGAAGATCTGAAAGACGAATCGGAGCCGGAAAAATCGGAAGAGCTTAAGCCGCTGCTCGAGAAATTGAAGGCAACGCTGGGCGATCGCGTGAAAGACGTTCGGCCTTCTGTTCGGCTGGCCGACAGCCCGTCTTGCATTGTTTCGGACGAGGAGGAGCCGTCCATGAAGATGCAGCAGTTGCTGCGCGCCATGGGTCAGAAGGATGTGCCTGCCGCGAAGCCCACACTCGAAATCAATCCCGATCATGAGATTGTGAAGAAGTTAGCCGGTGACCAGGACGAAAAGGTCGTGGAGGATGCTGCATGGCTGCTTCTCGATCAGGCGCTGTTAATGGAAGGCGTACCGCTCCAGGATCCCGGGGCTTTTGTACAACGGTTAAATCGTGTCTTGAACCGGGCGATTTGAAGCGCGCTTCAGGACGCAACCAGGTCTGGTACCGGCAGCTTCACCACTGTCTCGATCGCCTCATATAGTTCCTGAATTCTAAGAGGCTTGGCGAGATAACCGTCCATCCCACTATCGAGGCAACGCTCCCGGTCACCTAACATGGCATTTGCAGTCATGGCGATGATCGGGAGGTGTTGCTCCGGGCCTTCACTCGCGCGGATTGCAGCGGTTGCTTCTAGTCCGTCCATCTCCGGCATTTGCACGTCCATGAGGACCAGATCAAAAGCTTGCCTCCGTGAAGCTTCGAAGGCCGCTTTGCCGTTCTCGGCGAGAACGACTGTATGTCCCCGCTTCTCGAGAAGACGCATTGCGACCACCTGGTTCACGCGATTGTCTTCTGCAAGCAGGATCGTTAACTTCGCTCCAAAAGGGAGATCCGTCTTGGATGTATCAACGGAAACAGCTTTTCTGGCGCGTCCGGTTGACCCGACGGCCTTACTTAAGGCGTTAAACAGATCTAAGCGGTCGATCGGTTTTGTCACAAACGAAGTAACCCCGCTCCTGTGACATTGCGCGGTCTCCCCCGGCACCCCGAAAGACGTGAGCATGACAACTTCGGGTTCGTCATAGGCTGGGTCTTTCTTCAAGGCGGAGGCTAAGCCAAACGCCGGAATCCCCCGCAGGTGAGCATCGAGCAAAACGAGTTGGAAAGGCGCAGAGCGGCGTTTCGCTTCCGCCATTTCGGCCCAGGCCTCATCTACGTTTGCAACGGCCGTCACGCGCATTCGCCAACTGGAGAGAGTTTCGACTAAGAATCGGCTGGTCGAGGCATTATCGTCAACGACCAGGATGCGCACACCCAGTAATGACAGGGAACTCAACTCAGGTTCAGTAGGAAGACTTTGAGCCGATGAAAACTGAACCGTGAATTGAAATGTGCTGCCCGAACCAAGCTGACTCTCAACCCAGATACGGCCGCCCATGGCCTCCACCAGCCGAACCGAGATAGTTAACCCTAGACCGGAACCTCCGAACTCCCGGGACATAGAACTGTCGGCTTGAGTAAAGCTTTCGAAGATAACTTGTTGCTTCTCCCTGGATATTCCGATGCCGGTGTCTGCGACCGCAAAGTGGAGAGATATCCCGGTGCCCGTCAGGTCTTCCTCCTTCTTGACACGCAGAACCACCTCTCCTTGCGAGGTAAATTTAACGGCGTTGCCCACGAGATTAAGAACGACTTGCCCTAAACGCTTAGGATCGCCCTTCACTCTTTCCGGAACACCCGCGGCAATGTCCAGCAACAACTCCAAGCCTTTTTGATGTGCGTCAACAGCTACGGCTCTAACGGCTGCGAGCAGGTTGTCCCGCAGATTGAATTCAATGTCTTCGACAATTAGCTTCCCCGCTTCGATCTTCGAAAAGTCAAGAATGTCATTGATCAGCGAAAGTAGCGATTGGGCCGAGCCCTTCACCATTCCGAGATAATCACGCTGCTCCGAATCCAGATTCGTGTCGAGCACCAGTTCCGTGACACCGATGATCCCGTTCATCGGCGTGCGAATCTCATGACTCATATTGGCAAGGAACTGACTCTTCGCCTTGTTCGACGCCTTAGCATGCTCAATCGCGACTCGGAACTTCAGCAGACTAACCGTCTTCTCGGCTGCATAAGCGAGAAGCAGGATAGAGCATATATAGAGCACGAAGCGGAACACGTCTTTGTTTCTTTGCGTTGTGTCGTAAAAAGAGAAATATGCTCGAGAGATGGCGTCTATGCTTTCCCCTATTGCCAGCGTTTGAAGTTGCTCGATACTGGCTTCCACCTGGGGCTTGTAGCGCACGATCGTTGTAGCGTGCGCTGCGACGCTCTCGAGAGTACGCTGCCACGATGCGCTATCTCCAGACAGAGAATGGATCTCGACTGCTAAGGTATCTCCCAGATCAGAGTGCGGCGTAAGTTCATACAGAAGAATATGCCGCAAAAAGAGATCGAGCTGCCCGGCGAGACGCTGGTTGTTTTCTTTTCTAGCCTGATCAATCGCTTCGGCAATCAACACCGGAAAATAGCGCATTGAGTTTCTCAGGACCGCGTTGTCCGATTTGAAAACTTCGACCAGACGGATCTTCTTCGCGAGCCGTTTCGACTCTACATTTAAAAGTTGTTCGAGTGTCTGCCGGTTACTTCCCGTAACAAAGGAAGGAATTGCCTTCAGTCTCAGCTTGACTCTTTCCAGTTCGCCCAGGTTCTGCGTAAACGGATCATACGAACTCAGCAGGTCATACCGGGCATTCAGCAGGTCGCGGTTGACCTCTGCATCCAGTTGCTTCGTGAGGTGAAGGTTCCTCACGAATTCATTGTGCTCTTGCGGGCTGGTTGGCTGCTGGCGGACGAACAGAAATGTCAGAAGCAGCATTGCCGCAAGCGCAGCTATCGCATTCTTAGGCTGCACCATCTTCATAGCCGCTTACCGTTTAGTTCGCCTGTCAATGTCTCAAGAAACTTGACGATATGGTCCACTTCGCCTTCGCTCAGGCGACGCCCAAGCTGATATTTCGCCATCACTTCCACGGCTTCCGGAAGTGTGGAGGCAGCCCCGTCGTGAAAGTACGGCGCAGTGATCGCCACATTCCGTAGGCTGGGAACCTTGAACATATAGAGATCGTTCGGATCTCCCGTTACATTAAAGCGGCCCTGATCGGCATGGGTGATATGTCCGCGATTGGTAAAGTACGGCGCCATAACGCCCAGCTTCTGGTACATGTTTCCGCCTATGTTCACGCCCTGATGGCAACTGACGCAGCCGAACGCCTTGAAAAGCCTGTAGCCTTCCAGCTCTTCGTGCGTTAGTGCATCCTGTTGTCCCTGCAGATAGTGATCAAATCGGGAGTTGGGTGTCGACAGTGAACGCTCGAAGCTCGCGATGCAATCTTTCACATAACTGGCTTTGATTTCGTCCCGATAGATTTGGCCGAAGGATCGGTTGTACTCCGGAGAAGCCTCAAGCTTCCGGATAACCTCAGGCCAGGACGATCCCATTTCTGTTCGGGACAGTATGGGTTCATCCATCTGCGCTTCCAGAGTGGGCGCACGTCCGTCCCAGAACAGGCTGAAGTTGTAAGCGCTGTTCAGAACAGAAGGAGAGTTAATGACACCGGGAGCACCGCCCATTCCCACCGGCCTGATTTTCCGGTCTGTCCCGCCTTTGGCTAAGTCATGACACGTCGCGCATGACACCTGCCCGTTGTGGGAAAGGAGAGGGTCAGAGAAAAGCTTCCCGCCCAAGCTGACTTTGTCGTGATCCAGTCCCGCAATCGGTTTGAGAGGCTGAATAGGTTCCTTACAATCGGAATCCGAAATCGGCGAAGATTCCGCCCGGTCAGAGCCTTGCTTTGACGCTTGGCCAATCCCGGTAAGCCCGAGTAGCAAAGTGATGGAAACACAAGGGACCACCCAGAGTAGTACTCTGTTGCCGGCCGCGAACGTCTGAATACAGCGCAGGTTCACCGCGGGAACTCGCTCCGCACTTCAAGGCTGAGTGCCAAATTGATACAGAAACGTCCACTCATGCAAGTGTTACCCAACTGATACATACAGTGGGGATGAAAGAGAGAACTTCTCGCGGGGAGCGGCGGCCGGTGTCCGGAGTTGGCAAGCGACGGATATCATCCACCGCTTGCCGGTAAAATCCTATCGGTAAGTGACAGGTAGCGGAACGCGCTCGCCTGCGGCCTGTTGTTGATGGTAGTAAGGATAAGGAAGAGGGATATCGCTTGCTTCGTCGAGTTTCTTCACTTGTTCTCCCGTTAAATTCCAGCCGACCGTTCCTAAATTCTGGCGAAGTTGCTCTTCATTCCGCGCACCAATGATGACGGAAGAAACCGTCGGTCTCTGTAGCAGCCAATTCAAGGCAATCTGCGGCACTGTTTTTCCGGTTTCCTTCGCAATCGCATCAATGGCGTCGACAACCTTATAGATATGCTCGTTCGGCACGGGTGGTGCAGCCTCGCCAGTAACGTGAAGACGGCTTTGCTCGGGCAGCGGCTGGCCTCGGCGGATTTTTCCGGTCAACCGGCCCCATCCCAGAGGGCTCCAGATAAGCGATCCTACCTTTTGATCGAGTCCAAGCGGCATCAGTTCCCATTCGAAGTCGCGGCCGATCATTGAGTAATAGACCTGTTGGCTCACGTAGCGCGACCAGCCATATCTCTCCGAAACAGAAAGCGACTTCATCAAATGCCAGCCCGAAAAGTTCGAGCAGCCGACGTAGCGAACCTTGCCGCTTCGAACTAATTGATCAAGCGCGCTCACGGTCTCTTCTACGGGCGAGATCGCGTCGAACCCATGCATCTGGTACAGGTCGATGTAATCGGTATTGAGGCGCCGCAGACTTGCTTCGCATGCGTTAATAATGTGATGCCGCGAATTGCCCAGATCGTTTACGCCGGGACCCATGCGAAAAGATGCTTTGGTCGCAATTAGCACTTGATCGCGGCGGCCTCCGACAGCTTTCCCCAAAATCTCTTCCGATAATCCGCTGGAATAAACGTCAGCGGTATCGAACAAATTGATGCCTGCTTCCAGACAGATATCGATGAGTCGTTTTGCTTCTTGAACGTCCGTCTCTCCCCAGGCACGAAAAAACTCGTTGCCGCCTCCGAAAGTTGCCGTGCCAAAACTGAGAACGGGCACTTTGAGCCCCGAGTAACCGAGTTGCCGATATTCCATGGGGGTCAGATGACGGCCTCACAGTTGAAGTTTCGGTTCGAATGGAACCGTGTGCGGTGCGGTTTTTGCGAGGATAGATTACTGGACGAAATGCAGGAGGAGGCAACGATCGGATTGGGAGAGATACTGTCGGTCAACATCGGCAAAGGCAGGACTGTGACCGTCAATGGCCGCGCTGTCCGAACGGGTATCTTCAAAACGCCGGTCGATGGCCCGGTGGCGATCAAACGCACCAAAGTGGAAGGGGACGAAGTAGCTGATCTTCGCGTACATGGAGGTCCCTATAAAGCGGTTTACCTTTACCCCAGCGAACACTACGATTTCTGGAAACAAGAGCTTTCGTTATCCGAGTTACCGTTCGGCGCCTTCGGCGAAAACCTCACGACCGAGGGATGGACGGAGAAGACCGTCCACATCGGCGATCAGTTCCAGATTGGATCATCCATCCTCCAGGTGACACAGCCAAGAATGCCGTGTTTTAAACTGGCGCTGCGGTTTGAGCGCGCCGACATGGTGAAAAGGTTTTGGCAAAGCGAGCGATCAGGAATCTACTTCTCGGTTGTGAAAGAGGGAGAAGTGGAACGCGGCAATACAATGGAAAGAATCGATAGCGATCCGGAGCAGGTGAGCGTTGCCCAGATTGTCGGGCTGTATAAGGGTACGGAATGGAGTTCCGATCTGTTACAGAGAGCGCTCCGTTCACCACTGTACGGAAGTTGGAAACGGGATATTCAATCAAGATTGACCGAAACAGAATAAAAAACCAGCAATTCTCTTCCCGCAGCTAAGAAAATTTCTGTGAATTGCCGACAAGTTTTTTGGAACTACTTATGCCGGAGCTTGTCAAGAACGATTTATGGTTCGAACCTTCCGCCGAGGAACCGGACCGCTACGCCCAGCCAAGCACAAAAGAACGCTATCTGTTATTGGCCTTTACGTCTCTGTTAGCCGTTAACCTGGTCGTGATCTTCGGCGCTTTAACCTTCTATTACCTGCTAGTAAGATGACGTCGAAGTGCTATGGGTTTTGCCCTTAGCTTTCGATTTCGTTTTGCCCGAATCGTTGGTTGAGGTATCAGGCTTCGACCGCCTGTCCTTTGCGACATCCGGATTATCGGTTCCGGGTTTCTGTTCCGGCACGTCATCGTTGTTTTTTGTCGAATGAGTGTCGGGCGTGGGCCGTTCTCCCTTTCCCACATCCGGATTGTCTGTGCCCGGCTTCTGTTTCGGCACGTCTTGCGGGTTGCCGTGGGGAGAAGATGGCGTGGTCTGCTGGCCCGCATAACCTGCGAAACAGAGTAGAGTAGCCCAAAGGAAAAGGCTGGCTGATCTTTTCATGGTTAGCCCTGCCCTGTTGACCACCGTGGTCAGGATAAGTTTCCGTTCGGCTTAAAGAAAACAAAGCGCTTACAACACCCTCAAACAACACTGTTGATTTTCGCCAGGGACTCGAGCACAATACCTGAGTAGGCGAACAAATGGCGAACACCGCTTCTCTTTTGAACTTTGCTCAGCCGTTGCAATCCGCTGCCGCTCTCCGCCTGGTCAAGGCCGAACCCAAGTTCCCGCCGTTACCGCTCCCGCTACTGAAAGGTTTATTTCAGAACGGTTTGCAGCGGGGAGCCATCGCGGAAGTTTCCGGCGAGCGGTCATCGGGGAAAACTTCTGTTTGTTTATATGTGCTGGCGCAAGCTACCCGCCGTGGTGAAATCTGCGCCGTAGTCGATACCTTCGGACAGTTCCATCCGGAATCGGCCGTGGAGGCCGGCGTTGATCTCGACCGTTTGATCTGGATTCAGTGCAACGGGAACTCCGGACATGCTTTGCGGGCGACCGATCTTCTTTTGCACGCTGGCGGGTTCAGCGTGATTTGCCTTGATTTGTGTGAAGTGCCGCCGCGCGTTTTAAATCAGATTCCGCTTTCTTATTGGTATCGGTTCGGGCGTGCGATTGAAAACACGCCGACCACACTTCTGGTCTGCAACATATTTCCACAGGCAAAGTGCTCTACCGCCAGTCATCTTGAGCTGAGATCGCAAGGAGTTCATTGGTCGGGTGAATGTCCTTCGCTTTTGCTTTCGGGAATCGAAACGGCAGGCGCTTACCCCAAAACATTACGATCCAACACCGAAGCGCTGACTTTGCGGGCGATGGTTTAGGAGATCTGCCGTGTTCGTGTCTATTCACTTTCCCGGCAATCCGTCCAGCAGCGAAGAACTCTTAAATCTTGGGCTGCAATTTTCTCCCGAAGTGGAACAAACTTCGCCGGATACGGTTGTATTCTCCATTGCACCGCTGCGCAGGCTTTTGGGATCGCCTTACCAGATTGCGTCCGAAATATCCCGCTACGGAAATGAAAGAAAGCTCCAGGCCAATCTGGCGATTGCGGCCAATCCGGACACAGCTATTTTGTTGTCCCGCAATTTGTGCGGCGTCACGCTGGTAACTGCTGGCGCCGAAAAGGAAAAGTTAGCTCCGCTTCCCCTTTCTGCTTTGTTTGAACACTGTGCGGGTTTTGATCCGCATTTGCTCGAAACCTTAGGCCGTTGGGGAATCAGGACTTGCGGCGAATTGGCTGAGCTTCCGGAGACCGGCATGGCCGAGCGGATGGGAAAAGCCGGCGTTCATCTGCGCAGCTTAGCGGCGGGAAGAGTCCACCGTCCGTTACGCCTTGCTTCCTTGTCCACAAGCTACGAAGAAAGCATGGAATTAGAGCACAGCCTCAGTCTGCTCGAGCCTTTACTGTTTCTGCTGGGGCGTGTTTTAGGAGATTTGTGTGACCGGCTGCGGACGCAATCCGTAGCAGCGAAGGTGCTACAGGCAAAGTTCCGGCTCGAAGATCGAAAGGAATACAACTGTGAGTTGGAATTCCCCGTTCCCCTGGCCGAACACCAAACCTTGCTGAAGCTTCTGCAATTGCATTTAGAGCGTCATGCGCCCGCCAGCGCCGGTGATCGGCTTTACTTTAAAACTTGAACCTGTAGAGCCTAAACGATTGCAAGGAGGCATCTTCCTCCCGCCCACACCCGCTCCGGATAAGCTGCAGATTACGTTGTCGCGAATCGGCGGGATGGTGGGAAAAGAGAACGTAGGCTCTCCCGTTCTCTTAAACACTCACCGGCCGGATGCATTTCAGTTACGTATACCAGCATTGAACAATGAGCTTACCTCCGTTCCTCTCGTGGAAAAAGAAAACGGGAGCGAGACTCTGCGCCTGGCGATCCGGCTATTCCGCCCTGCACTCAGCGCCAAAGTGAAGCTGAACGACTCTGCTCCTGAAAAGGTGATAGCGAACGGGATTAAGGGGGCGGTTCTTCGCTCTGCTGGTCCCTGGAAGACCTCGGGGGAGTGGTGGGCGCCTACCGCGTGGTCGCGGGAAGAATGGGATGTAGCCCTGGATGACGGCGCACTCTATCGGATTTATCAGGAAACACAAACACGCTCCTGGTTTGTAGAAGGCGTTTACGATTAAATCCTTAATTCTGCAGGATTATCGCTATATCTTTGGCCTCACTGTGCCGATATATAAACACAGATCTGCACATGGCAATCGACTTTCCCCAATTCGAAACGGAATGTAAGAACGTTTCCGGGCGGCCGCTGCAAAAATTTTCTCGTCAGGACTTTCCGGCGTTAATCCGGCACCTGTGCCAATCGGATCCCGAGAATACGATCCGCCACTGTATCGTTCATCTCAGCGAAAAGGGACTTGATACTCTCGGCGCCCAGATTCTTCCCTATCTCGCGGCAAACGATCATTACCTTGCGGCAGTCCTCGATCCCGAACTCCTATCGCTCGAATCGGCCAAACGGGTTTCAACGCTCTTTCGTAAGGCCGACCCGTACTTTTTTGCCCATCTGTCCCGGTTAGCCTTCGACACCCAGACACTACAGGCGCCGTCATGCAAGACACGTGCCCTAGCCATCCTGGATGACTTAAGTAAAGATGATCCGATCGTCCCCTGGCTTCGGGAACTGACACAACACCCGGATGAACGGGTTCGTTCAAAAGCCGTGAAAGTGCTGTGCCGGCTTCGTCCCAGCAAATCGACGGTACAGTTGCACTTGCAATCCACAGACCCTCGGGTTCGAGCGAACGCGATTGAGGCGCTCTGGCATACCCCCAGTAACGAAGCCGTGTCTATCTTCAAATCGGTGCTTAAAGACCCGCACCATCGTGTCGTGGCAAACGCTCTGGTCGGTCTGTACTATCGCAAAGATTCCGGCGCTCTCAACATGATGATCAATCTGACTGATCATCCCTCGCCTAAGTTCCGACTCGCCACAATTTGGGCACTCGGCACAGTGGCGGACCGCCGTGCTATCCCTACCCTGCAAAAGCTGATGAGCGATCCTTCCGAACTCGTCCGCGAGAAAGCTGTGCGTGTCCTCGCCACCTTCGGTCCCGATCCGGGAGGCAGCGCACAACGAGATCCGACTCTTTCCGGGCTTCTTTATCTGCAGGCCGAGTCCGGCAATCCTCCCTATCCACAGGTGGCTTAGGACCCCATATCACCGGAATTGTTAATAAAACTTCAGGTTATATGTATCGTAAATCCGCCCTATCGATCTATTCTATGGACGACGTGAAAGGAATCTCCGATCTATGGCAACACTAAAAATCCGTGATTGGGCGGACGAATTTCGCATCGAGATTATTGGGCGCTTCGCTGGTAGCTGTACCACCGAAGCCGCCAGCGAGTGGCAGCGAGCACTTAGCGAAGCGTCGCCAAGGCGAGTAGTGGTTGATATTACTCGTTTAAGCGGGTATGACACCGCCGGACGCCAACTTCTCGCACATATGCATAACCACGGCACCACGATAGCTGCTGGAACTCCCCTGTCGCTAGTTTTCCTCCATGAGATAACCAATACGCCCAAGCTGGATCCGGGATTGGTTCTGGAGCCCACAAAAGGCAAGAAATCCCTGGATTCCACGCTTTTGCGCTTCCGGGCGCAAGCTTCCGGCGAGTAACCCCGCTAAATCAGGGAACTCTCCTCACCTCTGGCACATCCCATGCTCCAGAGTGACTGAGTTCCCCAAATCTCCAAGTTTCTTTTCGTCATCCTCAAGCCTCGAGGTTTCCCGCCGGGGAGCGATCCTCTCCGCTCTGGCCCTCGTACCGGCGATCCGGAGCCTGCGGGCTCAGGAGCAGACTGCCCAGACAAAGCCTGATTTTTCGACTGACGTCAAGGTGGTGAACGTGTTTGCCACTGTTCGCGACAAGGAAGGCAAGATTGTCCGTGGTCTGACCAAAGCCGACTTTACCCTGCTCGAAGACGGGCGACCCCAGGCTGTCCAATATTTCTCTCAGCAAAGCGATCTGCCGTTAACGCTTGGCCTGTTGGTGGACACAAGCGGAAGCGAACGGCGAATGCTCGGCAACGAAAAAGACGCTAGTCGAACGTTCCTGGAGAAAGTCTTACGTGAGGACAAGGACAAGGCATTTCTCATCCATTTCGACCGGGAGATCGAACTTTCCCAGGATCTGACGCCCTCCCGCGCCAAACTCGAACGGGCGCTCGATACGATCGATGTCGCTGATAACGGCAACAGCCAATCGACAGGTGGAAACGGCGGCGGTTCGCGCGGAGGCGGTGGCGGCTGGGGCGGAGGTGCAGGCGGTGGCGGGTGGGGCGGCCGCGGAGGAGGCGGCGGACAAGGTCCCGGCGGCGGCCGACGGCAATTTGGTGGCGGAACGGCTTTCTACGATGCCATCTATCTGGCTGCCAATGACGTATTGAAGCCCCAGACAGGGCGCAAAGCAGTAATTATGTTGACCGACGGGGAAGACAACGCGAGTAAGATCTCGCTCCCCGAAGCCATAAGCACGGCCCAGCGTTCCGACATGCTTGCTTACTCGATCCGAATTGCCGACGAACAAGGTTCGGGGTTCGCTCCTGGTGGATTCGGCGGCGGATTTCCGGGCGGCCGCGGAGGCATGGGCGGAGGTCGAGGAGGGCGCGGCGGCGGTCCGATGACCCAACACGTCGACGGTAAGAAAGTACTCCAGGAGATCTCGGCAAAGACAGGCGCTTCTTACCACGAGTATTCGAAAAAGAAGCCGCTCGACGAGATCTACGCCGAGATCGAAGAAGAACTGCGGAACCAGTACAGTCTTGGCTACACGTCGGATCGGCCTGGAACCGAAACGGGTTTCCGCAGAATCACCTTGACCGTGCGCGACAAGAAATATCAGGTTCGGGCCCGCGAAGGTTATTACGCCGGGAACAGCGCCTGAATCTGAACCGCACACGCGATCGAGAATCGTAGCCTGTAGATGTGCCCGTCGATCGCACTCATCTCAGTTCGTTGGTGGACGACTACGACCGTCTCGGAAACCAGACTGCGGTCGTTACAACTCGCGGATTACGAGAGATTCGCACCTCGTACTCCGAACTAGCCACGCTTGCACGCCGCTTCGCAACACATCTGGAATCCACCGGAGTAAGTAAGGGCGATCGTGTCGTCATTTGGGGCGAGAATAGCTCCGAATGGATGGCCGTGTTCTTCGGTTGCTTACTCCGCGGCGTTCTACCCGTTCCTTTAGACGCGGCGAGCTCGGCCGTATTCGCCGTTCGAGTGGCCGACGACGTCTCCGCCAAGCTCATTGCCGCTGACCGGGACAAACTGAACCAGTGGAGATCTGCACTCCCGGTGCTAGCGCTCGAAGATCTGCCGGAGCGTCTCTCTTTAGAAGTTCAGGCTGCCGCAGTTGACCGTGACCGGGCGGATCCCATTGCAAATCGTATTCACTTCGGGAACCACCGGCGAGCCCAAAGGAATTGTTCACACGCACCAGAACGTTCTCGCGAGCCTGCGTCCGATCGAAAACGAAATCGGCAAGTATCTTCGATACGAGCGATGGGTGCACCCGATACGCATCCTTCACACGCTTCCACTGAGCCATGTGTTCGGCCAATTCATGGGCTTGTGGATTCCGCCGCTCATCGGCGCCGAGGTGCATTTTGAACATCGGCTTGTTGCCTCGGAGATCATCGAGAGAATTCGCGTGCGTCGAATCTCCCTGCTCGCTGCCGTCCCGCGCGTCTTGGATCTGATGCAGGCCTATCTGCTGATGCGCTTCCCAGACCTCTCGAGCCGGGTGGCTCAGGCAGCCGAGTGGAAGGCGTGGACGCGCTGGTGGCGATTCAGAGACATCCACAGATTGTTCGGCCTGAAGTTTTGGGCTTTCGTATGTGGAGGTGCTTCGCTTTCCTCCGCCAGTGAGAACTTCTGGAACTCGCTTGGGTTCGCGGTTATCCAGGGTTACGGAATGACCGAAACCACGGCGCTCGTGAGCTTGAATCACCCGTTTCGCTTGGCTCGCGGCACCATTGGCCAAGTGCTGCCCGGACGCGAAGTCCGGCTTGGTCCTGAAGGCGAAGTGCTGGTCCGGGGAGAGACCATCTCCAACATGGTCTGGCGCCAAGGACAGTTGCAGACCTCGGAATCCGAGTGGCTCGATACCGGTGACTTAGGAGAGTTCGACGAGGCCGGCAATCTGCGCTTTCGCGGACGGAAGAAAGATGTCGTTGTCACCTCAGCCGGTCTGAATATCTACCCCGAGGATCTGGAAGCGGCGCTCATGCGGCAGCCGGGCGTGAAGACTTGTGCCGTCGTCGAGATCCCGGCAGACGGCGGACCTGCTCCGTTTGCGGCAATCGTCACCGGGAGTAATGAGACGGCGCGAGAAGCTGTGTCCGGGGCAAATCGGGAATTGGCAGACTTCCAACAGATCCGGCATTGGGCCAGGTGGCCGGAGCCGGACCTGCCTCGGACGTCCACGGGCAAGGTTCTTCGCCGCGAAGTTGCGCGCAAGATAAACGAAGGAGAACTCGCGGCCGCGAACACTGCCGGCGACCCCGGAACCGCGCTGGATCTGGACAGTTTGGGAAGGGTACAACTGCAAGCAGAGCTTGAGAACCAATACGGAGTCTCGCTCGAAGACACTGCCCTGCAAAATGTAAAGACCACTGACGATGTTCGGCGGTTGCTCGAAGCGCAGGCAGTTCCCACGGCCGGCGAATCGCGAGATCACCACGTGTATCCCCGCTGGCCTTGGCGCCGCGCAGTTCAAGCATTGCGGGCTGTTTTCCTTGAAGTGATTGCGATGCCACTCGTGCGAATTCTGGCAAAGCCGCGGGTTCACGTCGCGGTAAGCCGCTGGCCACAGACTCCGATGCTGATTGTCGCGAATCACGTCACGTCGTATGACGTGCCCTTTATTTTGTATGCGCTGCCGCGTCATTTGCGGCGAAGAGTCGCGGTGGCGATGTCCGGCGAGATGATACTTGACTGGCGCTTCGCGAGGAACCAGGGGAACTGGTTCTTCAACTTTCTCGGGCCCCTGGAGTATTGGCTTGTGACTGCGTTGTTCAACATCTTTCCTCTGCCGCAACTGAGCGGATTCCGCCGGAGTTTTCGCCATGCGGGGGAGGCAGTGGATCGCGGCTATAGCGTCATCGTTTTTCCTGAAGGACGTCGATCGGACGACGAATCACCGCAGCCGTTTAAGAGCGGCGCAGGGTTGTTGTGGAAAGAATTAGGAACGCCTGCTTTGCCGGTGCGATTGAAGGGATTGGGAGAAATTAAGGCAACGAAGAGCCGCTGGTTGCGCTCGGGCAGAATTTCGGTACAAGTCGGTGAGGTTCTGCCATTGGAACCCGGGAAATCTCCGGGCGAGCTGACGGAACAATTGCGGCGCGGCGTGTTCCGGGACTGACTTTGGTTTGACTTATTTAAGTCGGCCGCAGTATTGTCCAATCATGCAGGCTGATTCGGTTCGCACAAGCATTGATCTACCCCGCGAACTGCACAGACGATTACATGAGTTAGCAGCTCAGCGCGGTTGCTCCGCACGGCAATTGATACTTCAGAGCATCGAAACTGCCTTGATGTCATCTGCCCGTCAGAGGCCTCGGAAACGATTAAAGCTCGGTACTCCTCTCGTGCCCCTCACAGGTAAATCAATAAAGTTGAGTGACGATCAAATATATGGCGGGATTGAGTTTCCCTGACGTCAATGTTTGGATGACAGCGCTACTGGTTGAGCACATCCATCACTCAATCGTCCGATCTTGGTGGGAAGCCGACGACTCCGAAGCGATCTGCTTCACCCGCATCACGCAAATAAGCGTACTCCGGTTGCTTACCACTTCCGCAGTCATGAACGGCAAGCCGCTGACGGTGAAATTAGCTTGGAAGACTTACGATAGGCTTTTCACAGACGATCGCGTTTCTTACATGCCGGAGGGGGACAGAGGTCGACCTGTTGTTCCGGCGTTACGCTTCGGAAGGTGCACCTTCGCCTAAGACCTGGGCTGATTCCTGGCTACTGGCCATGGCGTCAAGTCACAACGGAACAGTTATCACCTTGGATGCACCCCTCGCGAGGCGTAGTCAAGAGTACTCCGAACAACGCTGCGTCTTGCTCCGTTAACGCTTTCAAATGAAGTTGGGCGCGTTTGCTGTCTGATATCTTTTTCCAAGCTGTCAGACAGCCGTGAAACAGTGTAGAGTACCGTGCGCTTCCCTGCGGAACTTCGCTAAAAGTCGGCCGTCGCTGAACGAGGTAACGGGGTGCGCGAATCCGAATTGATCGTGACGCTATCGAGAGCCATCTTGCAGCAGAGCGATGTTCTCAGGAAGAGATGCACACCATCTAGTTTGCGTCGAACAGCTCAAACGAGTTGATGGGCCAATGCTGACGTGATGGCCAGTACTGACGGAGGTCGCATGGCTTCTGCGTACCCACGTTCAAGCCATCAGCAGGCTTCCTACTGTGTTTACCTTCGACCAGCGTGACTTCGGTGCGTTCCGCTTCGCGGGGTGCAAAAGTCTCAGGCTGATTTCTCAAATCTGAGCGTTAGAATTCACCACGGCCGCAACCAGCCCATTCACGTCGTGTGGATCCGCTTCAGCCGCTACACTCAGTCCGTACTTTTCAACCGCCCTGGAAGTCACAGGCCCGATGGAGGCGATGTTCACCTGCTTGAGAACCTGCAAGTCAACGAGAGCTGCAAGGTTGTCGACCGCGGACGGACTCGCAAACAACACCCAATGCGGCATAGGATCTCGGAAGACCAGAGAGGCCTGTTCCGCTAAACCCTCCGGCAGACTGTTTCGATACGCTTCGACAACGGTCACGATTGCGCCTTGTTCGTTGAGCTTCTTCGGAACGACATCGCGAGTCACGGCAGCGCTCGGAATCAGCACGCGTTTGCCGGCCAGATCTTCCAAAGCGAATGCCTCGGCCAAGCTTTCTGCCACGTATCTTTCAGGAACGAGATGCACACGTAAGCCTCGATGTTCCGCAGCGTCACGCGTCGCTCTTCCTACCGCGGCAACTTTGAATTTCTGCGCATCATCAGAGCGGGCGTAGGCCACGAATGAATCGACACTGTTCTGGCTCGTGAAAATGATCCAGTCGTAGTTATTCGCACGAGAAGCGGCTGCTTGCAACGGCCGGCTATCTGCCGGTGGACCAATGGCAATGGTGGGAAGCAGAACGACCTCTGCCCCCAGTTGACGTAGCGGAGCAGCGAGTTCCTCGGCCTGATGTGCCGCTCGGGTAACGACAATTCGAAGCCCCTTCAGCGACTGCATCCGGGATCACCGCTCTGGGCTCAGGATCGAACCAGCACCTGCGCGAAGCATCTCGCCAGCAATAAGAGCGCCCACATGTTCGGGATTCTTTCCGGGGCCGATCATCTCTTTACGCACGGCCTGTTTTCCATCGAGGGAAAGCGCAATCGCCCGTACGTGCAGGCTCTCACCATCGGTTTCGGCGAACACTCCGACGGGTAATTGACAGCCGCCGCCGAGGGCTGCCAGGACACTTCGCTCACAACGGACGCATTCGGACGTCCTCGGGTCATTCAAAGCGGAGCATACTTCGAGAGCGACATCGTCCAATCTGGTCTGTATCGCCAACGCACCCTGGCCAGGCGCCGGACAGATCTCGTCAGGCGTGAAGAGTTGAGTGATCTCGCGCTCCAAGCCGAGACGTCGCAGGCCTGCGGCAGCCAGCATAATGGCGTCGAACTGACCTTCTTTTAGCTTCCGAAGACGCGTATCGACGTTCCCTCGAATGGGCTCGACGGTCAGATCAGGCCGAAGGTTGAGTAACTGAGCCCCGCGCCGCCCTGAACTCGTGCCCACACGCGCTCCTGGTTTTAATTCATTCAACGCGCAGCCGGCCATTGCATCTCTCGCGTCTTCCCGCTGCGGTATGGCAGCGATCGTAAGCCCCTCGCGATTGTCCGTCGGCAGGTCCTTCAAGCTATGCACAGCAAGGTCGATCGTTCCGTTCAGCAGCGCGTCTTCGATCTCCTTTGTGAACAGGCCCTTGCCGCCCGCCTGGACAAGAGATGCCGTTTGCAGGTGGTCGCCAGTCGTCCGGATAATTTCGATCTGGGTTTGAACTCCCAGGCGCCCTAGTCGTGAGGCAATATGGTTCGCTTGCCAGAGCGCTAGCTGTGAACCTCGAGAACCGATAATCAGAGTCTTCGCCGGAGAACTGACAACTGACATGCGCGTACTAGCGATCGCCCAGGCGGAAGATTCTTCGCACAAGATGGATCAGCTCGCCTTCGCGTGCGTCGTCCGGCCGCTCTGCCGCGTGTCTTCGGATTTCGGAGATTGGCGCGTGAGCAATTTTGCTGACGATCCCCTTCGTCAGAGCCTCAAGTGCTTCTTCCTGCGAGGCGGTCAGAGTACCCAGGCGCGCGCGATAGCGGTCCAGCACATCGCGACGTATCGTTTCGAACTGCTCCTGAAGGCTTAAGATTGTCGGCGCGGCGCCACGTTCCCGAAGCCTCGCTTCGAGTCTCGTAACTTCTTCCTCGACGATCGTTTCGGCCTGTTGGGCAACTTCACGACGAGTCTCAAGGTTCCGCTCGGCAAGCCTCTGCAAATCGTCCAGATCGTACACAAAGGCATGCTCGATCCGATTCACTTCAGGAGCCACATTGCGCGGGACAGCAATATCGATCAGGAACATCGGCTGATTTCTTCGGGCTTCGATGGCACGCCGGACCATCTCCGGTGTGATGACCCAGTCGGGCGACCCGGAAGAAGCAATCACGATGTCTACTTCCGACAGGCGCTGCGGAAACTGATCGTAGGGGATAACCGTTCCCTGAAAGAGGGCAGCCAGTTCGGTGGCTCTCTCCGTGGTGCGGTTGGTGATGAATATCTCCGAAACACCTGCTCTTTGAAGGTGGCGGGCAGTTCCCTCCGACATCTTGCCGGCCCCGGCAATCAGGACCCGTTTCTGATGCAAGGAACCAAAGATCTCGCGCGCGAGCTCAACCGCAGCGTAACTGACCGAAACGGCGCTTTGCCCAATTTCTGTTTCGGTACGGATGCGTTTGGCAACGTTGAAGGCGCGTGTGAGAACCGCATCTAAGACGCTTCCGATTGCTCCCTGCTCTTTGGCTTGCGAGTAAGCCTGCTTCAACTGACCGAGGATCTGCGGCTCGCCAACGATCATGGAATCCAGGCTGGAGGCTACGCGGAACAGGTGGCGGATCGCCTCCCGCTGTTCGAAGACATAGAAATGGGGACGCAGTGCTTCAATGCTCAACCCGGGACGGCCGTTCAACATGCGACCGAACAGTTGGTCGACGGTCATGCTGCCTTCGAGAGTGGCGGTCACTTCCACGCGATTACAAGTGGACAGGATCAGCGCTTCTCTTGCACCGCGGGCCTGAATGTCGAGAAGCGCGCTGGGGATCTCCTCGCTTCGAAAGGCGAGCTGCTCCCTGATCTGCACTGGTGCAGTCCGGTGATTAATCCCCGCGAGCGCGAGCTTCATTGCCGCCAGACGCTCCGGATTCCCAGGTGAGTCGCCCAGGTGATTAGTGAACACCCGAGAACACTGACCGCCAGCCATGCGATCCGGCGTCCTCGCCAGCCTGCGGAGATACGCAGGAAAATCATGGCCAGGTAAAAGGCCCAGGTGAAGAGGAAAAACCCAATCTCAGGATTAAGAATCCAGGCAGTCCCATTTTCAATAAAAGCCCACACCACGCCGGTTACGGTTCCCACCGTGATGAACACAAAGCCGACGTTCATGGCCTGGGTGATGATCCGGTCGAGCGTAGCAAGGGGCGGAAGACGGTTTGAAGATGGATCCACCCGCTTCCTTTTCAATTGACGCTCCTGGAGCAGGTAATAAACGGACGCAACCGCAGCGATAAGCAGAGCGGCATAACCCGCGAGCACAGCCGTAATGTGTATCAGAAGCCACGCGTTCCGGATATGCGGGCTGCTCCAGGTAGCGATGGGAAATTCCGTGGCGCCGATGAGCGTCATGAAAAATACCACCGGAAACAGGCAAACACTAAATATGGCAACGCGATAGAAGGCGTAATAGATCAGGAACAGCACCCCGATCAAGAACGCGCAAAGCGAGCTGGTTTCGTAGAAATTATTTAGCGGAAGATGGCCGGTTTCGATTCGCAGCTCGACCAGTGAAACAAGATGAAGCACTGCGCCCGCCGCAAACGCTACCAGCGCGGGAGTAAACAGCCGCGTGCCCCTCCTGAAGAGATAGAGAAGGGCGTAGAGCAAGCCTAACGAATACAGCGCTGCCGCTGTCCGCAGCCAGATGACGCTCATAAAACAAGGTTCGCTTCCAGTATAGGTGTTTGTTGCTGAATAACCGGGTCAGTAGATATGGCGGGAGTAGCCGGATACGCTGCAGGATCGCACGAAAAGGAGGCGAAGGTCAGTTTCGCCGCCATTTCGTCGCCGGTGTGTGGAGTTGTGAGGTCTGCATACGGTGATCTGCTCCGTCATCGTTTGGGACCGAGCTCAAAGCGAGCAGGCAGAAACTAAACCATTTGGATGGCATCGGAATAGTTTGCTCGGGCGGGACGTTCTTCAACGCCCTTAAACGGGCAATGGTGGTCGAAAAGGACCAACGCAACCGTAACGAACTGGAAGAGGTTAAAGAAGTATTCATGAGTAATCCTTTACTTGCAAAACGTGCTCTGGTAACCGGAGCTTCGAAGGGAATCGGGCTTGCGATCGCACGCGCTTTGGCCGAGAACGGTGCAGACGTCGTGATCTGTGCGCGTCAGCAGGATGCGCTGGACAAGGCAGCGTCTGACCTTCGCACAAAGGCGAAAGGGAAGGTGGGCGGGTACGCAGCCGATGTAAGCAAAAGCTCCGAGGTGCGCCGGCTTTTCGAATACACCGATAAGGAACTCGGCGGCCTGGACATTCTGGTGAACAACGCCGGAGTCGGTATTTTCCATTCCGCGGCCGAGATGAGCGTCGAGGAGTGGGATCAGGTCATCGGCATCAACTTGTCGGGAGCATTCTATTGCACCAGAGAGGCGCTCTCGCGCTTTGAACAGGCCCGCGGCGGCCGCATCATCAATATCAGCAGCCTGGCGGGCAAAAACCCATTTGCCGGCGGGAGCGCGTACAACGCGTCGAAGTTCGGCTTGAACGCCCTCAGCGAGGCCACGATGCTCGATCACCGCCACGACGATGTGGCCGTGACGTACATCATGCCGGGTAGCGTCGCCACCCACTTCTCCGGAGAAGAAGGCGGGCGAGGAGCAGATTGGAAGATCGCACCCGAAGATATCGCCGAAATTGTTCTGGGCGTGATTCGTTTGCCAAAAAGAACCCTCGTGAGCCGAATTGAGGTGAGACCTTCTCGTCCACGAAAGGACTAAGGGGAAACCCTTATATTTGCTCTCAACGGTAGTAGCCCAAAAGGCGCTTTTGAGAGGGCAAATCGAAGCTGACGAGGTGGTCGAAGTTTGGCACGCGAACTGCTTCTACTGAATATGTAATTCAACAAGATTAAGGGGATCGATCTCGCACTGTTGAGGAGTGACGGGAATCTGGCGGAAAAAAAGGAAAGAAGGGCTAGCAGAAATGAGCCGGTTACGAAAAGTTCTCGACCCCACCAGAACGGGCAAAGACGCAGAATCTCTGGAAAAAACTCTGCTCAACCTGGTTGTGGGCCAGGACGAAGCGGTCCAACAGATCGTGAACATTTATCAGATGCACGTGACGGGCTTATGTGCACCCGGACGACCGATCGGCAACTTCCTTTTCTTAGGACCTACCGGGTCGGGCAAAACCCGAACGGTAGAAGCCACAGCAGAAGCCCTGGTGAATAATCCTCGTGCAGTGGTCAAGATCGATTGCGCGGAATTCCAACACAGCCACGAAATTGCGAAATTGATCGGTTCGCCTCCGGGCTACCTGGGCCATCGCGAGACTCACCCGCTCCTCAGCCAGGAAGTCATCAACCAGCACCACACGGAAACCGTAAAGGTCAGCTTCATCCTTTTCGACGAGATCGAAAAGGCAAGCGACGCGCTCTGGAACCTCCTTCTGGGCATTCTGGATAAAGCGACTTTGACGCTCGGAGACAACCGCAAAGTTGATTTCTCCCGAGCCATGATCTTCATGACCAGCAACCTGGGCGCGCACGAGATGAGCGCGCTGGTTTCGCCCAGACTGGGTTTCAATAAGATACTCAACGATTCAGAACAGAACCTGAACGATGAGCAGATCGCGAAGAAAATGTCCCGGAGCGGTATCGAAGCAGCTCGACGTAAATTTACGCCCGAGTTCATGAACCGCATCGACAAGACGGTGGTCTTCAAACCTCTTGGACAGAATGAACTGAGCCGGATCCTCGAACTGGAACTAGGACAAGTCCAGCAGCGGATTATGCTCTCTCCTGCCGAAAAGACCTTCGTCTTCACGGTCTCCGATAGCGGAAAAAAGTATCTGCTCACGGAAGGCACGGACATGAAATACGGAGCTCGACACCTGAAGCGCGCGATTGAACGCTTCCTGGTTCACCCGCTCTCGAATCTAATGGCGACCAGCCAGGTGAGCGCAGGCGACTGGATCCAAGCCGATTTTGACCCCGAGCTGCGGTGCTTACTCTTCACGAAAGAAGCTGAAGGATTGGAACTGAACGCCATGGCCAGCATGATAGGCGAGAACTTCCGGTTACCTGCGATGGCGGCGGCAATGTCCGGCCAAGCCGATCTCGCGAAGACCGTCTCGGCGGGTAAATCCTCGAAGAAGTAAACGAATTAGGAACGAGCCGGAGAGCCGAAACGCTCTCCGGCTTTTTTTGTTTTTGAGAGATATTAGAGGGTTTAGAAAGATTTCAGATCCGTACCGTACGGACGGCCTAACTTCTAGATAGCTGCATGATTCGTCATTCCGGGACTAGAATCAGAACAGAGGATACGACGTCCAGACAATGGCGGAAAGCCGAGAAGTCCGGGAACAGATTGCCAGGCCAACGCAGCCTTTGACGACCCTGTCCTACGAAGCATACGCAAAGCTCGTCAACCGCGCCGTCGAAGCTTTCGGCAATGAGGAACAAGCGAATCACTGGTTGACTACACCTCAGCCCTGGTTCGATAACCAGATCCCGTTGCGGATGGCGGAACAAGATGGTTTCTCGATGAACCAATTTGAAGATCTTTTCCTCCGAATCGAGCACGGGATCTACAGTTGATTCCGGAGCACTACAGAACTCCTCTTCCTCCTTTAGACACCAGCGGCAAGATACTCCTTTACCGGATCACTCGGACGAGGTACGCCGATTTAAGCGGGATGGGCGCTACTAAGGCTCCGGGCCGCGTGGAATACAAGAAATCAGCGAGCGATCTACACGTCGGTCGAGGTTGGAACTGCTGTGCTGGAAGTTCTTTCCCACCTGGATCCAGACACAATTAGGATCGACCACTCGCTAATGACAATCTCAGTAGAGGCGGAAAGCTGTGCGTCCTTGTCGACTGAAATGTTCACCGGAAGCATCGCCGAAGTTGATCCAGCCTTGCTTCCGGAGGACAAAGTGGATCGTGTTTTGCTCACACATCGATCACTCGAACATGCCGTGGCGGCGGGTCAGAAACCATATGAATATCTGATGCAACGTGGAATCGGGAGTCTGCTGGGCCTGATCGCGCCGTCCATTTTTGTGCCAGCTTACAACGTGGTTCTATATCCCGGATAATCCTGCTTTTGCATCTTTGGTCAAGACGGAATCCGTCCAGCCGTTCAGTTTTCATCCGTACCTATTCGGTGCGCGTCGGCCCTCGAAAGAAAATTAGCGCTTCGCGGGCAAGGATTTGGTGTTCCACGGACGGCGTGCTCCAAAGGCGAAGGCACGTCAGACCGGCAACTGGCTTCCGCCCATCAAGAACTTATCAATGTGATGAGCGGCCTTGCGTCCTTCGGCGATGGCCCAAACCACTAGCGACTGACCACGCCGGGAGTCACCCGCCGAGAAGATGCCGGGCTCAGAAGTCGTGTAACAATCGTCAGTCTTGATGTTGCCGCGGCCGTCGAACTCAACCGGCAGTTGCTCGAGCAAACCATTCCGGACCGGGCCGGAAAAGCCGATGGCAATCAGCACCAGATCAGCATCGAGGTAGAACTCGCTCTTGGGCACACGCTCGAGCGCGGGTTTGGGTCCCACCCTGACGCAATGCAGTTTCTCGACATTACCGTTCGAATCGCCGCTGAAGTGAGTGGTTAGCACACTCCATTCGCGAACTCCGCCTTCCTCATGCGCGGATTCGACCCGCAACTGGAGCGGCCAGGACGGCCAGGGCGTACTTCCGTGCCGGCTCTCGGGAGGCATGGCGTGAATCTGAAGCTGGTGAACCGATAAAGCCTTCTGCCGGTGCGCGGTTCCCAGGCAGTCTGCGCCGGTATCGCCGCCTCCGATAATGATCACGCGCTTACCGGCAGCGCTGATTTCGTCAGCACTGCTGATCCGGTCACCTGCAACGCGCCTATTCTGCTGAATCAGATAATCCATGGCGTAATGGACACCCTTTAAGTCACGCCCCGGAATTCCAAGGTCGCGTGGCTTTTCGGCTCCGGTAGCCAGAAGGACAGCATCATATTCGCGCCGCAACTCGTCACCGGTGATATCGACGCCGGCATGAACACCCGTAGCGAATTGCACGCCCTCGGCAATCATCTGCTCCAAACGGCGATCGATGATCGGCTTTTCCATTTTGAAATCCGGAATGCCGTACCGAAGCAAACCGCCGATACGGTCGTGCCGCTCTAAAACCGTGACTGCATGTCCGGCACGCGCCAACTGTTGTGCGGCCGCGAGACCGGCCGGCCCTGAGCCGACGATCGCGATTTTCTTTCCCGTCCGGCGACGCGGGCGCTCCGGCAAAACCCAGCCTTCGGCGAACGCGTGGTCGATGATCTTCTGCTCGATCGGCTTGATGGAGACGGCAGGCGCGTTGATTCCCAGAACACAGGCCGCTTCGCAAGGAGCGGGGCAGATGCGCCCGGTGAACTCCGGAAAATTGTTTGTCGCATGCAAGGTGCGGATCGCTTCCCGCCACCTGTCCTTCCAGACCATGTCGTTCCAGTCCGGGATGAAGTTGTTCAGCGGGCATCCGGTATGGCAGAACGGAACTCCGCAATCCATACATCGGGCCGCCTGCTCCCGAGCCTTGGTATCCGGGAAATCCTGGTAAACCTCAAACCAGTCGTTGACCCGCTCAATGACGGGACGGCGTAGCGGCGTCTCCCGCGGGTATTCGAGGAAACCTGTGGTCTTGCCCATTTTATCCAGCCCTCTCGCCGGCAACAGCAGCCGCGCTCGCAACGGGCTCGAGTACAGCAGCCATCTTCGCCGTCTTCTTTTCAGCCGGTTTCATCACGCGTTTGAACTCGTGCGGGAACACCTTTGTGAACTGCGGCAGCATTTGCGTCCAGTTGGCAAGGATTCGTTGACCAAGCGGGCTACCCGTATAGGCGACATGCCGCCGAATGAGATTCTCGAGCAGACTAATGTCGTCTTTTTCGAAGAGCGGCTCTAAATCCACAGCCGCCTTGTTGCAGCGCACTTTGGCGAAGTCGCCGATGGGATCGAAGACATAAGCGATGCCGCCGCTCATACCCGCAGCAAAGTTTCGCCCGGTCTGGCCGAGCACCACAACCGTGCCGTTGGTCATGTATTCACAGGCATGATCGCCGACACCTTCAACCACCGCCGTGGCACCGGAATTTCGTACAGCAAACCGCTCGCCCGCAACACCGCTGAAATACGCTTCGCCGCTGGTTGCGCCATAGAGCGTCGTGTTTCCGATCAGGATATTCTCTTCCGGCGCGAACGTGGAAGCCTTTGGTGGAAACACGATGATCTTCCCGCCCGAAAGTCCCTTTCCGACGTAATCGTTGGCTTCGCCTTCGAGCGCCAGCGTGACGCCTTTCGCTAAGAAGGCCCCAAAGCTCTGTCCTGCGGAACCCGTAAAAGATATCTTTACGGTGTCGTCGGGCAATCCCTTCGAGCCGTATCGTCTTGCTACCCGGCCGCTCAGCATTGTGCCGACCGCTCGATGTACGTTGCGAACTTGTGCGCTCAATTCCACAGGTGTGGAGTGCTCGATCGCCTCTTCCGCTTCTCTGAGCAGTTGATGATCAAGCGCCTCGTCCAATCCGTGATCCTGCGACTTCAACCGCCGACGGCCGACTCGTCCAGGCACTTGCGGGTTGTAAAGAATGGCTTCGAAGTCGAGCCCGCGTGCCTTCCAGTGCTCAATTCCGGCCTTCATCTCTATCATGTCTACCCGGCCAATCATTTCGTCCATGGTGCGGAAGCCCAGCTTTGCCATCCAGCTTCGGACCTGCTCCGCGATGAAGAAGAAGAAGTTGACGACGTGCTCGGGAGTACCGGCAAATTTCTTACGTAGTTCCGGGTTTTGCGTCGCGATCCCCACGGGACAGGTATTCAGATGGCACTTGCGCATCATGATGCAGCCCATAGCGACAAGGGGCGCGGTCGAGAAACCGAACTCTTCTGCACCTAAGAGAGCGGCGATCACGACGTCGCGCCCGGTTTGGAGCTTCCCGTCGACCTGCACTCGGATGCGGCTGCGCAGATCGTTCATCACGAGAACCTGCTGCGTTTCCGCGAGCCCGAGTTCCCAGGGAACTCCGGCATGCTTGATCGACGTAAGAGGCGAAGCGCCCGTACCGCCGTCGTAACCACTGATCAAAACAACGTCGGCATGGGCCTTCGACACACCCGCAGCCACTGTCCCGACTCCTACCTCAGCCACGAGCTTGACGGAGATGCGCGCATCCGGATTGATGTTCTTCAAGTCGAAGATAAGCTGCGACAGATCTTCAATCGAGTAGATGTCGTGATGCGGGGGAGGCGAGATCAGTCCAACGCCAGGCACCGAGTGCCGCACACGGGCAATTGTCGCGTCGATCTTGTGACCGGGCAACTGACCGCCTTCACCCGGCTTCGCTCCTTGCGCCACTTTGATCTGCAACTCGTCAGCATTGACGAGGTAGTTGGCCGTTACGCCGAAACGTCCGGACGCGACCTGCTTCACCGCGCTCCGCTTTGAATCGCCGTTCGCAAGAGGGACAAAGCGGCGTTCGTCTTCCCCGCCCTCGCCTGTGTTCGACCGGCCTCCGATGCGGTTCATCGCAATCGCGAGTGTTTCGTGCGCTTCGGCACTGATCGAGCCAAATGACATGGCACCCGTGGCGAATCGTTTGACGATTTCACTGGCCGGCTCCACGTCTTCGAGCGGAATCGGACGGGGCGTGGTTTTCAACGTCATCAGACCGCGAAGTGTAGAGAGCTTCGTGTTCTGCTCGTCGATCAGCCGCGCATATTCCTCGAACGTTTCGTAATGACCGCCCTGCACCGCATGCTGCAACTTGCTCACGGTTTGCGGATTCAGGAGATGATGTTCGCCGTGCACGCGGTACTGATAGTTGCCACCGATGGCCAGTTCCGGCTCAGACTCGGAGATAGGGCGGAACGCAAAGCTGTGCTTAGCGGTCGCTTCATCCGCCAGCACGTCAAGTCCGACACCTTCGATACGGGACGCAGTTCCCGTGAAGTATTGCTCGACCAGAGCCTGGTTCAATCCCACGGCCTCGAAGACCTGAGCACCGCGGTAACTCTGCAAGGTTGAGATGCCCATCTTCGAGAAGACCTTCAACAGGCCCTTATTCACAGCCTTGACGTAGTTCTTCACCGCCGCTTCCGCGGTGACGCCCGGCTTCAGTTCCCCGTTTGCCGCAAGGTCTTCGATAGTCTCGATAGCCAGATAAGGATTGACTGCGCTCGCACCATAACCGATGAGCAGGCAATAGTGCATGACTTCGCGAGGCTCGCCTGATTCGATGATCAGAGCCACACCGGTGCGGGTGCCCTCGCGTGCCAGGTGGTTGTGCACGGCCGTCAGAGCGAGCAGAGACGGGATCGGCGCATACTCCTCGTCAACACCGCGATCGGAGAGAATCAGCAGACTGTAACCGGCTTTGATTTGAAGCGAGGCCCGGCGGCACAAGCCATCCAGGGCGCGCCTCAGCCCCACTTCGCCCTCGTGTACCTTGAACGTGGTCGAAAGTGTGGAAGCAAGCAGATCGCCTCGTGACACACGTCGCAGTTTCTCGAGCTCCCGGTTGGTGAGGATAGGCTGCGGCATCTTCAACGTGTGGCAATGCTCGGGCGTTTCGGCCAGCATGTTGCGCTCGGTGCCGATGTAGCTGGTGAGAGACATGACCAGCTCTTCCCGGATGGGGTCGATCGGCGGATTCGTTACTTGCGCGAAAAGCTGCTTGAAGTAGTTGAAGAGGAGTTGCGGCTTGTCCGAAAGACACGCAAGCGGCGTATCGATGCCCATCGAACCGATCGCCTCTTCTCCGTCCGAAGCCATGGGCGTAATCAGCATCCGGACATCTTCATCCGTGAAACCGAAGCAACGCTGCCGGATCAGGACGGTTTCATGGTCGGACCCCTGCACCCGCGAAGGCTCAGGCAGGGAATCGAGCGTGACCTGGTTCGATTTGAGCCACTCGGCGTAAGGCTGCCGGGACGCCAAGCCGGCCTTGATCTCGTCGTCCGGAACAATACGTCCCTGCTCCAGATCCACCAGCAGCATCTTGCCCGGCTGCAGTCTTCCCTTCCGCTTGATCTCTTCCGGTTGGAAAGGCAGAACACCGGCCTCGGATGCCATCACGAGATAGCCGTCTTTCGTTTCGAGATAACGGGCCGGGCGCAGACCGTTGCGATCGAGTGTTGCGCCGATCAGCCGGCCATCCGTGAACGCCACCGCCGCGGGCCCGTCCCAGGGCTCGGTTAGAGATGCATGATATTCGTAGAAGGCCCGTTTCTCGGGTAGCATCGTGGTGTCCGCGTCCCATGCTTCCGGGATGAGCATGGCCATTACGTGAGGAAGCTCGCGGCCGGCCATCGTGAGCAGTTCGACCGCGTTATCGAGAGCCGCTGAATCGCTGACGCCGGGCTGCATCAACGGAAACAGCTTGGACATGTCGTCAAACACCGGCGACGATACGACCGATTGCCGGGCGTTCATCCAGTTGATATTGCCGCGGACCGTGTTGATCTCGCCGTTGTGGCAAAGATACCGGAACGGGTGCGCCAACTGCCAGGTCGGGAACGTATTTGTCGAAAAGCGCTGGTGCACCAGGCAGAGTGCGCTGGTGGTATCGGGATCAAGCAGTTCGTTATAGAACTCGCCGATCTGATTCGCGAGCAGCAATCCCTTGTAGATGATCGTTCTGGATGAGAACGAAGGGATGTAGAACATGTCGCGCTCGCGGAGTTCGGAACCTCGAATTTCAGCCTCCGCCCGTTTACGAACGATGTAGAGCTTCCGCTCAAACGCGTCCGGAGCCATACCGTCGGGCCTCCGCACGAACAGTTGTTCAATGTAGGGCTGTGACGCCCGTGCCACTCTACCGATGGCGTCCACATCGACGGGGGTGTCGCGCCAGCCGAGCACTGTCAGACCCTCGTCGCGGGTAACTTTCTCGAGCACACCCTCACAGGCCAGGCGCGATTGCCGCTCGACGGGAAGGAAGCACATCGCGACACCGTAATCACCAGCCTGCGCGGGCAATTCGAAGCCGAACTTCGGCGCTTCTTTCACGAAGAACTGATGCGGAATCTGGATGAGGATGCCGGCGCCGTCACCTGTTTCTTCATCGCAGCCACAGGCTCCGCGGTGCTCGAGACTGACTAAGATCTCCAAACCCTTCAGGACGATGTCGTGCGACGGCTTACCGGCAATGTTAACGATGAACCCTAAACCACATGCATCGTGTTCTTGGGATGGATGATAAAGGCCTTGCGCAGGTGGGAAATTGGACATGGTATCGACCGGAGACACTACAACTCAGCTCTTCGGACGAGGAAGGGATACCAGGAGTATAACGCATTTTCTACTATTCAGCCCATCGAAACTCTAAGTTACTAATATCGAATTTACTTATGCTAGACTGCCAGCGAGTGACCCTAGCCAATCTCCGTCTCATCAGGGACGTGGCGCATTGTCAGAGCATCAGCAAGGCAGCTCGTCTGAGTGCGATGAGCCAGTCGGCCGTGAGCCAGGCGGTCCAGGAGGTCGAGCGCGAAATCAGCGTCCAGATCTTCGACCGAAGTACGCGCCCTCTGACGATCACTCCCGCGGGAAAACTCTACCTTGACTACTGCCGGGATGTTCTTCGCAGACAGGAAGAGCTTGAGACAAGCCTCAAGAAGCTGAAGATGGAAATGGACGGAAGAGTCCGGCTGGCGGCCATTTATTCCATTGCGCTGTCAGAGATGTCCGAAATCGAAGGCAAGTTCGCTTGTGCCTTTCCCCAGGCGCATCTGGACGTGTCCTACCTTCGACCCGAGCGTGTATGGGCAGCGGTTGAGAACGATCAGGCAGACCTGGGAATTGTGAGCTACGCCGAATCTTCGCGCGACGTTGTTGCCCTGCCCTGGCGTGACGAAGAAATGGTGGTTGCGGCCGCCCCGGATCACCCGCTCGCCAAGCTGGAAACCGTTTCGGCGAAGGACTTGAGCGGCGCTACTTTCGTCGGATTCGACGATGATCTTCCGATTCAGAGTCAGATCGAGAGGTATTTCCGCGATCACCGTGTCAGTGTCGAAACAACGCTACGCTTCGACAATCTGGTGATGATCAAACAGGCGGTGGCACACGGTGCGGGCATCAGCATTATGCCCAAACGCGTCATGCGAGAGGATCTCGCCGCAAATCGCCTGGTCGCCCTCCAATTCAACCCTCCGGAGCTTTTCCGGCCAGTCAGGATTATCCATCGGCGGCGGAAGTCTCTGAATCAGGTTGCAAGCGGGCTGCTCGAACTTTTGCTTACCGGCCAAGCTCAGCTCGCCTGACGGGCGTTATACTCGCAAGGGTCACAGCATGGCAGACCCTTACTACAGCGAACGTCGCATTAGCGAAGCTGAACAACCTCCACGGCGGCGCCTGGTCCTGTATCTTCTTGGACTGCTATTTCTGCTGCTTGTTGGCTCCCGGTTCCTGGCGTCCACGCTGATCGATTACCAGTGGTGGTCGGAAATGGGTCAGACGGATACCTGGTTCGATCTCTATCTGTACGGGACTGGCCCCTCCATTCTTGCGTTCCTTTTGTTCGCCGCAGCTTTCTGGACCGCTTTCAAGCTAGGCATCCGGTCCACGGGCAACCGCCCTCTGTTTGGCTTTCTATCGCGATCATTGTTGTCGAAAATTGCACTCCTCGCGACTCTGGTTCTCGCCTTCCTGTTGGCCAACATCACGGTAAACAGTTGGGCCGTGGTCCGCTACTTCGGCGGCTTGAGACTCCCGCCCTCGGCCGGCGGCTTCGTGGATCCCATCTTTCACCATTCGTTAGCTTTTTACTTCTTCAGTCTGCCGTTCTACCAAACGCTGTTACGAGTAGTTCTCGTAGGCTCCGTATTCTCGCTGATCATCTATGGCTTGGCTTCAAACGCCGAGAATCTCAGCAACCGGCTACCCACTGTGGGTTCTCCGTCCACCTTCGATTTTGAGCGCATCTCATTTAACGAACTCTTCCGTTCCCAGTTTGTGCGCCTGGCGACCGCGATATTCCTCCTGGGCCTGGCAGCTCATTACTATCTCGATCGATTTTCCATGCTGCTGGACGACCACGGCACGTATCTGGTCGGGGTCGACTGGGTGGCTGATCACATCGGGTTGCCGCTGCAATGGCTGTTGATTGCAGGCGGGGTAATTGCTGCCGCACTGGTGCTTTCCCGCCAGGCAAAGTGGGCGCTCGCTTTGCTCTTGCTGCTGCCGGTTCGCTACGTCCTGCCTTCGCATTGTTACGGCACTTTACGTACGTCCGAACGAGCTTGCACTCGAACGTCCTTACATCCAGCACCACATCCAGGCGACGCGTTCGGCGTATGGCTTGAACCGCCGGGTGAAGGAAATCCGGCTCGACGCAAAGAGTGAAGTTCCCATCGATTATGGAAAGCACAAAGCGACTTTAGATAACGTCCGGCTCTGGGATTGGCGAGCGTTCCACGACACCGTATCTCAGATCCAGCCGCTTCGCCCCTACGTTTATCTCGATACCGATATTGACCGCTACACGATTGACGGGCAGATCAGACAGGTGCTGGTTTCCCCGCGCGAACTCGACATCAGGCAGTTAGGCGAAGCACGCAATCGATGGATCAATCCGCACCTGATCTATACACACGGCTACGGCATCGTGATGGCAGAGGCAAACCGCATCACACCGGACGGTCTGCCGGTCTTGTTCGTGCAGGATGCCCCACCCGTGGTGAACACGAAAAGCCTGCAGTTCACGAAACCCGAAATTTATTACGGCGAAGTGGCGCACGAGCCCGTGTTCGTCGATACCAAGCAGGAGGAGTTTAACTATCCTTCCGGCTCCCAACAATCCGTGAGCACGCGATATGCCGGCTCCGGCGGTTTTCCCGTCACGCCACTCGTGCGCCTTGCTGCGGCGGTTAACTACGGCGACGCGAATATCCTGCTCACCAGCTATTTGTCAGAAAGCAGCCGCGTCATGATTCATCGCGCCATCGCGGACCGCTTGTCGACTCTGGCAGCATTCGTGACATGGGATGCGGATCCGTATATGGTTCTCTCGAAGTCCGGTGAACTGATCTGGATGATCGACGGATACATGACATCGGATGCTCACCCGTACTCGCGCGAACTGAACGTGAACGACGAACGCTCAGCCAATTACATCCGCAACTCGGTGAAGGCAACCGTGAACGCTTACACCGGCGCGACGAACCTGTACGTCTTCGATACCAGTGACGTCTTGCTGCAAGCGTATTCACGGCTGTTCCCCAAATTGTTCAAGCCCGTTTCCGCGATGCCGCCCGACATACGAGCACATGCACGATATCCCGAAACTTTGTTCCGTGCGCAGGCCGAAATATACCGCACGTTTCACATGCAGGACCCTGAGAGTTTCTATAACCGCGCGGACTTATGGGATCTGGCCCGAACCGAAACCAGTCAGGGCGGCGAAGGCGGAGCTGGTTCCGTTCAGCCGACCTACGTCGTGGCGACGCTACCCGGCCAGACGACTCCGGAATTCCTTCTGATCACGCCATTCACTCCAGCCAACAAAAACAATCTGATCGGCTTTATGTCGGCCCGTTGCGATGGTGATCACCTGGGTGAACTTGTCTTTGAGCAACTCTCGAAGCAAAACATCGTGTTCGGTCCGATGCAGATCGATGCGCGTATCAACCAGGACCAGCAGATCTCGCGCGACCTGACGCTCTGGAGCCAGCATGGGTCCCAGGTGCTGCGTGGACAAACGCTGGTTCTGCCTATCGAGAACAGCTTCTTATACGTTGCGACTATCTATCTGCAATCGACGCAGGCCAGCATGCCGCAGCTTAAGAAAATTGCGCTGGCTATGGGAAATCAACTCGCCTACGCGGACACGTATGAACTGGCTCTCACGCAGTTGATCAAAGCGGTCGGCGGAACTCAGGTGCCGACAGCCACTCGGGACGTTGGAACCGTGAATGCACTGCATCCGCAGCGGCGGCGGACACGAACGCAGGGAGCGCCACCGCATCAGCGCCAGTCGTTTCCGAAGGGGCGCTTCGGACGCTCGAGAGCATACGTGATCACCTGGGGAGATATCGCGAATTGAGTTCGCAAGGCAAGTGGGCCGAAGCCGGAAAAGAGTTGGACGAAATCCAACGGCTAGTTCACAAATAACGCGACGAGCGTGCGCTTAGGACAGCACCGGTTCGGCGATTCCGTACCGTTGCGCGACATAGTTGTCGAGGATATCGCGGAACTCGGCCACAATGCTGTCGCCCCGAAGCGTAGTAGATAGCTTTCCATCCACGTAAACGGGAGCAACAGGCGTTTCGAAGGTTCCGGGCAGCGAAATTCCGATGTTGGCGTGTTTCGATTCGCCGGGACCGTTTACAATGCAACCCATCACGGCCACCTTCATCTCTTCCACACCCGTGTACTTCTCGCGCCAGACCGGCATCTGCTCGCGCAGATAAGTCTGAATCTGATCGGCCATGTCCTGGAAGAAGGTGCTTGTCGTACGGCCACAACCCGGGCATGCCGCCACTTGCGGCGTAAAGCTGCGCAGGTTCAGCGATTGCAGCACCTGCTGGCAAACGATAACTTCTTCTGAGCGATCGCCGTTTGGGAGCGGAGTTAATGAAGCGCGAATGGTGTCTCCGATACCTTGCTGCAACAGAACCGAAAGCGCGGCCGTTGTGGCCACAATTCCCTTCGAACCCAGCCCGGCTTCAGTCAAGTCCAACGTGAAGCGGATAATCGCAGCGGCCCGCGAGCATCTGGTAGCAGTCGACCAGATCCTGAACGTTGCTCACTTTCGCGCTGAGAACGATCTTGTCGTGCGCTAATCCGAAGCGTTCGGCATTTTCGGCACTGCGGATCGCGCTCTCGACGATCGCCCGCTTGGTCACGTCCATGGCGTCGAGCGGCTCTGCGGAACGCGAATTTTCGTCCATCATCCGCGTGAGCAGCGAGGCGTCGAGCGACCCCCAATTCACACCAATACGAACAGGGCGATCATATTCGACTGCCGCCTCAATCATGGTGCGAAAGTTGTCATCGTGCTTCTTGCCGATATCGACGTTGCCGGGGTTGATGCGGTACTTCGAAAGTGCACGCGCGCAGTCCGGGTACTTCTTTAGAAGAATGTGGCCGTTGTAGTGGAAATCGCCGATGATCGGGACCGTCCACACCGAAAAACCGGAGTGTTTCAACGATCTTCGGAACGGCCTGCGCCGCTTCTTCCGTGTTGACAGTGACGCGAACGAGCTCAGAACCGGCACGTGCCAGTTCCATAATCTGGTTGACGGTTGCTGTTGTGTCTGCCGTGTCGGTGTTAGTCATGGACTGCACGACAACCGGATGAGAGCCGCCTACATAGACTCCCCCGATGTTGACAGCCACCGATTTCCGGCGCGGCAAAGCGGGCATAAACGCTGAAGATCCTCCGAGAATCTTCATTTTAATCTACTTAACAATTTTCTCGAAAGGTGGGAGATTGCCGTTGGGGTCGAACGCGAGTTCGAACAGGTTGCCGGACTCGAAGCTTTGGCCGTCCAGCAGGTTCTCGGTGATCCACATCCGATTGAGTTCGAGTGTGTTGTGGACACGCACAATCGTTACATCCTCGAGACTCGTCCGGCCTACGGAACCGGCCAGCAGGTCAAGGGCAGACCGGTCGTCCGGGCACCGCATCGGCGTCTTCACCACGTTGAGATTCGAAGCAGTAATGCCATTGATGTTGGTAGCAGTGCCAGTCGATTTTGTCGTAGAGACGCTGGGAGATTACGTCGGCCATCCCGATACCATTGGCGTTTCCCGACGTTGCTTCGCTCAGGTCGCGCAGGTAGATACGCCGGATCCGGGGAGCCCACGACCAGGGGTTCACGTTTCCGTGCGGGTGGCGATTAACAACTTTACTGTCCATGCCCGTACCGCTGATTTCTTTTCCAATTTCGTCGATCACGAGAATGTCGACTTCATCGAAAGGTATGCGCGGCATCCAGGAACGCGCCAGACGGAGAAGTTCCTCTTCGCGCTGCTCGATTTCGTTCGCCCACAAAGCCGTCACCTTCGCCGTGGCGTGGTTGGCGTCTTCCACGATTGCCAAGCCACCGAAGACCTTTCCCGAAGCAAGCAGGTGGTGACCAACGGATTGGACCACGGCGCCCATGCCGGAGCGTGTCGCGTAGGTGTGATACGTGGCGGCTCCACGCACCTTGCCGAGCCCGATGGCGCACATCTTCATCAGGCCGCTTTCGACTGGTCCTTCGAAGCTGGCGTGCCACTTGATGCGGTTGATCAGGAAGATCCCGTCACTGCCCGACGCGGTCGCGTCCAACCATGTCTCGAATCCTTCGGCGGTCTTCCCCAAAGAAACGACATCGAGCGAACTGACGACGGGGCAGCCGACCGAAGCCTCCGTAATGCCGTAATGCTCGAGCACGCCGAGTTGTCCTTCCACGGTGGCACCGCCGTGGCTGCCCATGGCTGGAATTATGAATGGATACAAACCAAGTTCGCGAAAGTAACTAACGGTCGCGCGAACGATGTCCGCAATGTTCGAAATGCCGCGACTACCAACACCAATGGCAACTCTTGAGCCGGGACGCAGATTGCCCCCCAGCTTCTGAGACGAGAGCTCATCCGAAACCGCTCGACTTACATCCTCGAGCGCGTGGTTTTCGAACGACTGAGAGATGGTGACGAATGGTGAAAATGGCACGGCTTGGGACCTAACTCTAAACTCTAGCCGATTCTTTCGCTTTTCGTCTCGAAAGTATACGTTGACGAGCATATGCGTTATGAAGTATATAGAAAGAGTGGGATCGGTCTTCGAGGCTCCGCTCCGATGAAATCAGATGGCTGGCAGCGGCTGAACCGGGAATATGCAAGCCAGTTCCGTCTTGAAAACCCAACCTCCTGAGGAGAACCGGAAATCGTGGAATCGACTTTGCAAGAACCCGCGGAACAGCAAATGCCCCGCTCCAAAGGGATCGTTATCGCCTTTTGGGTCTTCACTGCGCTGTTTTGCCTCGAGATGAGCTTCACTGCCTACTATGAGCTCTTGATTCTGCCCCAAGCGGCCCAGGCATTTACGCGACTCGGTTTTCCCGCCGATTACTTTCGGGTGGAGCTTTCATGGGCCAAGGTGGCGGGCGTGGTAGCGCTACTCGTACCCGCCGTCCCTGCGCGTCTCAAAGAATGGGCTTACGCGGGCTTCGCTATCAATCTCGCCTCGGCGCTGATTGCCCACTTCTCGATTAGTGATCGCCCGCTGGCCTTTGTCGCGTCCACGATCACTAGCGTACTGTGGGGATTCTCATACGTGTTCTGGCGCCGACTGGGGAACGCCGAGCTCCGATAAACTTGGTCGTGCGGCGTCCTCGTCACGTGACAGCAGTTAAAACAGACTCAGTTGGGTCTGCTTCTTCGGTTGCCGTTCACGTTTGTCATCCATCACTGTCCGTCCGCCGATACTTGGTGAAATGGCGCGCTCATGTTCCAGGACTTCCCGGAACTTCGCCTCCGGAGCCGCGGCACTCTTCTCAACACGGCGAACCAGTGAATCTAGGCGCTTGAACCCGTCGATCTTGTCGGAGCGGCCCAGTTTTGCAGCATCGAGTGACTTGCGAAGCACGCTCAAGGAATCGTCGTACGTCTTGAGCGGGACGGGAAAGGGATGGCCGTCCTTCCCGCCCAACGCGAAAGAGAAGCGGGCAGGATCCGAGAAACGGCTGGGCGCTCCGTGAATCACTTCGGCGACGAGCGCAAGAGTTTGCAAAGTGCGTGGTCCTAGATTTTCGACGAGTAACAACGATGCAAAATCCCGAAGCTGCTTTTCGTAACTGACCGCCAGTACGGCACCTAGTCTTTTGAGATCTACATCGCGCGATCGCACTTCGTGATGGCGCGGCATGCGAAAGACTCCGGATTTCCGATAACGTTCTCTCCGGCTTATCACTCGCAATGTCGAGTATCGCGTTCTGCGCCGCATCGGCCCGGCGGTCCACAAGATTCAGAATCACGCCCTCGTTCGCGCCAACGATTGCCGTATGGGGCTCGCGGGTAAAGTCGTTCACAGCCGCCGAGTGCCAATGGTAGCGCCTCGCCAAACCGCTCGCCTCGTTCATTCCTTGCTGAACAATAGCCCACTCGCCGCCCGCAGAAACCACAAATCCGTGCAGGTAAATCTGGAAACCGTCGGCGATCGCATTGTTGTCAATTTTGGCCGCAAGCCGGCTGGTTCGTACCAGTTCATTGCCATCCAGATTGCGGTCCTCGGCAACCTGCATCAGCTCGAGAGGAGTCTTCCTCGATTGCTTACCGCGTCCGCCACAGAAGCGCAACCCCAGTTCGTGAGAGCGACTATTCACGCCGCGCTTAAGCGCCCCAAGCACCGAGGTGGTGATCCCGGAGGAGTGCCAGTCCATGCCCATGACGCATCCAAGGGCCTGGAACCAGAACGGGTCACTCAGGCGCGACAGGAACTCCGAGGTGCCGTAATGGTAAACAATGCTCTCGGTGATGGCGGTCCCGAGTTGCTCCATACGTCCTGCCAGCCATGGAGGCACTCGGCCGCCATGCAACGGAAGATCTGCGAACCCGGAGCGCTTCATCAGTTTGAAGATTTAGGCTGCACGAACCGCCGGAAGAAACTGTTGTCTTTCCAGGCAGGCGGCTGGGGTGCGTCGGCAACTCGCACGGCCAGATTAAGAAGAATGGCGTCGAATTGCGCTGCGGCCGCACGGTCAACCGGCTGGTTCAAATCGTCCGAAACCCCGTGGTACCTGTTCGTGTACCAGTCTTTAAAGATCTTCTCTTCGGGATCGCCCGGCAAGTAACCGAACTTAAAAGCTACGGCAGGCACACCTTGCTTCACGAAGCTGTACTGGTCGCTCCGAATGAAGCGGTTTCTGTTCGGCTCTTTGTCGGCCTGCACCTTTACTCCGGCGGCTTGTGCAACCGCACGGACGTCATCCCCCAAAGTGGACTCATCCAGACCCTGCACCTCGAGCCACTTCAATGGAAACAGTGGGAGGAACATATCCATGTTGAGATCGGCCACGACCTTGCCTTTTACGGTGGGATGGCTGGCGATAAACTCCGAACCCAATTCGCCCTTTTCCTCGCCCGTAACGGTCACAAACAGGATGGAACGCCCGATCGACTGTTTCGATCTTCCTAATCGCTTTGCGATTTCGATCACCGAAGCAACACCCGAGGCATCGTCCATAGCGCCGTTGTAGATACCGTCTCCATTGACTGGCTTTCCGGTTCCGAGGTGGTCGAGATGAGCCGAGATCACAACGTATTGATCCTTCAGCTTGGGGTCGTTACCTGGCCGAAGGCCGGCCACATTCTTCGAGTCGATCGGCTGAGTTGTTACATGAGTAGCGGCCTTGATCTGAGTCGCGAGCTTGAAATGCGGTAGTGGCTTCTGGTTCTGCGCAGCACTGAGGATTTCTGCAAAGGTGTGACCGGAACCTGCAAACAGGTCATCAGCTTTGGCGGGATCCCAACTCGCACTGAACTTCATGCCGCGTCCCGGCGCGAGCGACTGATCCGCAAGGTTCACGTGCGGACGTCCCCAAGCGGCATTTTGGCGGGCCCATGGTATCTCCATGTCCTTGGGATTCGCAATCGAGATTGTACCGATCGCACCCGCTTCGTGCAAAGCCTTCCAGCGTTCCTTTCCCGAAGAGTAATGCGAACGTAAATTCCCGTTGATGCTGTCCGGTCCGCCCGTTATGAACGCAACAATGGCGCCCTTCACGTCCAGCCCTTGCAAGTCGTTGAAGTGCGCCTCCGGAATGCTCAATCCATAGCCGGCAAATACAACGGGAGCAGTGATGGACGGAGCCGAGTCGGCGCCGTAGCCGAGTTGAGCTTCGCCGGGAATCGCGATTGGCGTTGTGCGGCCGCCCTGTACCAACGCGATGCTCGATTTCGATTGATCAAGAGAGATCTTCGTAAACTGGACACGCTGGAAGTAGTTCCCTTCCCCGCCCGGCTGGAGCCCCGCACGCTCAAACTGTTCGGCAACATAGGCGGCAGCCTTCTCATACCCGGGCGAGCCGACATCTCTGCCGCCGAGCTGATCGCTTGCGAGATATTCAACGTGGCTCCACCATTGCTTCCCCGCTTCGTTCCAGTCCGTCGCTGCCACAGCAGTAGTGGCGCAAAGAACAGAGACCGCCATCCAGTTACGCATGTTCAATTATCACCGGACTCGTTCCCGAATGCTCCGGCGCGTATGGCTATTCTGTGACTGCATGGCAGCAAGCGACGAGTATCGCGCGAGGCAACAGGACTGGACAGGCCGAAGACAGGAATCCGATCGGCTGTTCATTCAGCTTGGGAATGCACGCCTGGTGCTTGGCATCACGGAGGCCATTCTCGCTTATCTTGTTTTCGGTCGTGAACTAATTCCAGCTTTCACGCTCGCTATCCCGATCGTCCTTTTTGTCGTTCTTGCTGTCTGGCAGTCACGCGCCGTACGCCGGCGGACCCTGGCCGATCGGGCACTTAAGTTTTACGCCCGCGGGCTGGCGCGGCTCGATGACAAGTGGGTGGGTTCCGGCAGTTTCGGGGAGCAATTTCGGGACGGCTCACACGTCTATGCCGAGGATCTCGATCTCTTCGGGAAAGGCAGTCTCTTCGAACTCGTAGCCGAGACGCGGACCGCGGCAGCGGAGAAAATGCTCGCAAGCTGGCTGCTTTCGCCTGCGACTGCCGCCGAAGCCTCCGAGCGCCAACGCGCTGTCGAAGAACTTCGCAGTGGCCTTGACCTTCGGGAACACTTCAGCTTGTTAGGACCGGACGTTCAGGCCGAAGTCAGTGTGGAAGCTCTAGCACGCTGGGGCGAGGCTCCGACGGTCCACTTCCCTGCGGTGCTTCGCCCTATTTGTGCCGTACTCGCCTGCATCAGTGTCACTCTCCTGGTGGCGTTTTTCGCCGGCCGGGTAGCTTTTCTGCCGCTGGTTGCGGTGATCGGGCTCGATCTTGCGATCGGTTTCGCTTTGCGTTCGAAGGTCAAAGCCTGTTCTCGAAGGCCTAGACACGGTCAGCCACGGACTGCCGATCCTTTCTCTTGCGCTTGCCAGCTTAGAAAGGCAAACGTTCCAATCGCCATTACTCGTTCAGCTAAAGGCTGCGCTCCTCGCGGAAGAAACACCCGCTTCCCGCCGAGTCGCTCAACTGGCCCGGTGGGTCGATTGGCACGACTCGGCCGACCACGCGCTCATTCGAGCCCTCAGGCCGCTCCTGTTCTGGCGGGAACAGATAGCCATGGGCGTGGAGCGGTGGCGACGGGACTCAGGTCCGCATGTCGCTTCGTGGCTGCACGCGCTAGCGACTTTCGAGGCACTTTCTTCTTTCGCGTCTCTTAGCTTTGAGCGCCCGCATTGGTGCTTGCCGGAACTCATCTCGGAGCCCGTTTCGATTTTTGAAGGGCAAGCGGTGAGACATCCACTCCTGCCCGAAGCCAAGTCGGTCGGCAACGACGTTTCGTTAGGACGTGACATCCGCTTGCTGATTGTCTCCGGATCAAATATGTCGGGAAAGAGCACCTTTCTGCGAGCGATCGGGCTCAACACGGCACTCGCCTGGGCAGGAGGTCCGGTTTGTGCAAAGGCCATGCGCATCTCTCGCCTTCACCTCGGCGCTTCCATTCGGGTGACCGACTCTCTACTCGACAATCGATCCCGCTTTTACGCGGAGATCGTGCGGATCAAGCAGATTGTAGATCTGGCAAGGACTTCCAAAGCTGCACTCTTTCTTCTGGACGAACTTCTCAGCGGAACCAACTCTCACGACCGGCAGATTGGCGCCGCTGCCATCGTGCGCAAACTCGTTGAATTCGGCGGCATCGGTGTGATCACGACGCATGATCTCGCACTGGCGCATATCGAAGGCGAATTGGACGGTCAGGGGAAAAACGCACACTTCGACGATCAGATCGCGAACGGCGAAATTCATTTCGACTACCGGCTTCGTCCCGGAATCGTTACGCATAGCAACGCACTTGAACTAATGCGGTCCGTTGGTCTGGACGTCTAAGTTATAGTTCCTGAGTGCAGGCGAAGCCGACCGTAGTAGCAGTGAAAAAAGAACTAGCGGCGCTTGCCGACGCTGAACGGGCCAAGGTGCTCGCGGGGTTTTTCAAAACCGGCAAAGGGCAGTATGGCGAAGGCGACCGATTTCTCGGGATCACCGTTCCCCAGCAAAGAAAAGTGGCAGCTAAGTATCGGGAGCTGCCATTCCCCGAGATCGCGCGGCTCTTGAAATCTCCCTTTCATGAACATCGCCTGGTCGCGTTGGCAATTCTGGTGCTCCAATTCAAGAAGGCAGATGCGGAAACTCGCGAGCGAATCGTCGATTTCTACCTGGCACAAACGGAAAACATCAACAATTGGGATCTCGTCGACGGCTCAGCGCCTTACATCCTCGGCCAGTACCTGACCGACAAGCCCCGCGATCTTCTCTACCAACTGGCACAGTCTGAAAGTCTCTGGGAGCGGCGCATTGCAATCGTGTCAACTTTAGCCTTGGTGAAAGCGGGCGAGTTGGATGATGCGTTCAAGATCTCGGAGGTACTGCTCGGAGACAAGCATGATCTGATTCACAAGGCGGTCGGTTGGGTGTTACGCGAATCGGGGAAGATTTCGCGCTCGCGACAGATGGCGTTCATCGCCGATCATTACCGGCAGATCCCAAGGACGGCACTCCGGTATGCCATTGAGCATTTGACTCCCGTGGAACGAAAGCAAGTACTCGCGGGCGAAATCTCGCAATGGAGCACTGGTTCTGCCAACGAGAAAAGCCCGCCGCGGCTTAGGGCCAGGGCGGGCTTCACGAAGCGAATAGAAGAAACGTGATTAAGCGGTAGCGCTTGCCTGCAGGCTGTGCTTCAAATCACGAATCGTGCCGTGGGCTTCCTGGACACCGGCATATTGTTTCTGAATCAAAGTGCCTACATTCGCAGGTAGCGTTGAGCCCAATGCCTCTTTGTACGCCTTCATCGCGGCGTCCTCGCCGGACTCCGCTTCGAAGATGATCGCCTTATCTTCATCTCTGGCGAACGCCTCTTTCAAGATTGATCCAACCGCGGTGCAATGTCCCTGCGATGTGACCGCTTTGGGCGGGGTCCCCGCCAAGCTGAGTAACCGCTGCCGTCAGTTCCTGGACATAACCTGCTCGCTGGCTGGCGTACTTAGAAAATAAGGATTTCAGCGATGCGTCCTTCACTTTCTCGGCCGAAGTACGAAATCCTTGTTCTCCGTCCTTGCATGTCTCAATAAGACCATTGAGAACGCTGATTGCTGAGCTGTTGGTATCGGTTGCCAATTCTTTCTCCTGCTCGTTTGACTATGGCGGCCCAGAAAGATTTCGAGATTCTCGACGGGCATTCTTCATGAACACGATAGAAACGGCGAACAAACGGGGTGTCGGTACACGTCCATACTTGTAGGCAGAGAAGCGCTTCAGGCTCACTGAAATTGCTCGGATCGAATATGGATCTCAACACCTTAGGTATCGCGATGGGCTCCGCGTGGCTCTCCGGCATTAACCTCTACGCCACTGTTCTCACGCTCGGGCTGCTGCAGAGGTGGAACCTGGCTCACCTTCCCGGAGATCTGTCGGTTCTAAGCCATACGTGGGTCATCATCACGGCAGCCTCGCTCTTTGCCGTGCAGTTCATCGCCGACAAGATCCCCGCCGTCGATTCCGTGTGGGATGTCGTTCACACGTTCATCCGGGTACCTGCCGGCGCCATTCTTGCCGCCACGGCCTTTGCTCATTTCAGCCCGGAAATTCGCTTGATGGCTCTTCTCATTGGCGGCGGAATTGCATTAACATCACATGGAACAAAGACTGCGACCCGCCTGGCGGCTAACACTTCGCCCGAACCGGTTTCTAACGTGCTTCTGAGTCTGGCCGGTGACGGAGTGAGCATTGGAGGGTCGCTCCTGGCGGTCTCTCACCCGCTTGTACTGGCGGTCATAGTAGGTGTAGCTTCGATCGGTTCCCTGTTCGTCTGCCGTTGGATTTACAAATCTCTCAGGCGTCTGTTTGTCAGGGAGCAAAGACCTCCGGCTGTCTTCCAATCAGCCACACATTGAATTTCCTCCTGATATTCAGCATCTGCCGCGTACCGGGTGAGTCTCGACTCACCGACAATATTTGAATGAGACAGAAACTCCTGCTTCCGCTTGTTCTTCTGCTGTGTTCCGGACCATTTCAGACGGACGCAGGTCAAGAAAAAGGCTCACCGTCGGTCACAGTAAGCGGGGCCGTTGAGAATCCACTCCAGCTCGGAGCACGAGATCTTGCCGGCTTTCCGCGTGCAGAAGCGACCCTGAACGATCACGGAAAATCCGTTCGCTACGAAGGAGTTCTGGTCTCCGACATTTTGAAGAAAGCTGGCGCGCCGGTCGGCGAAGAATTGCGCGGTAAGGCTCTAGCGACTTACGTTATTGCAAAAGGAAGGGACGGGTATCAGGTCGTTTACTCGCTGGCCGAGTTGGATCCTGGTCTCACGGATGCAAAGGTACTGCTGGCGGATAAAACGGAAGGCAAACCGCTGCCCGAGACGGCCGGTCCGTTTCGGCTGGTAGCGCCGGGCGACAAGAAGATGGCTCGATCGGTCCGGATGCTCGAGGTCTTACAAGTAGTTCGCCTACAGCCTTGATGTCCCTACTGCGTTTTCATTTTCGCAGGCAGCAGCATGGGAGAACAGCAAGGTTTCTGCACCGGTCTGAATTCCATCAGTTCCGCTCGCGTGAGGTTCGGGTCATACATATTGAGTTGCCATTTTCCATCGACACCGATCTTCGGCGGCTGCGGCGCGGTGTAGCCTCGCTCTGTGACGGTCTTCGTTGCCGCGTGAATATCGGGTACTCCTAAGGCGAGATGATGCATGACGCCTCGCGTCTTCGGAGTCGGGTTATTCACGTTCAGCATGTACTCTAGCCAGTCGCTTCCCTCCGGAACCCGCATGTCGACGTAGTCGACCCGATCTTCCGTCCTGCCGCCGTACCACATGACTTGAAATCCCAGAACGTCGTGATACAGCTTGTCGACTGCGGCGCGATCGTGAATGATGAGCCCGGCATGAATCATCCGCTTGGAAACTCTTGTGTCCGGAAGGAGCTTGCCAAATTGCCGGGATTGAACCGATCCCCGCATGTATTGCACAAATTCGATTTCGTGATCTTCCGGATCTTTCATCCGGAAGCTTAAATTCCCCTCGGAGTCATGCTCGACCGCGGCAGGCACTGTCACATTGTGACCGGCAAGATATCGCAGGAGCTTCCGTGCATCTTCGGTCTCGAACGCTATATGCACGAGACGGTCCTGCTCATCCGATTTCAAGTCCGGGAGGATTTCGATGTATTGATGATCGTTGATCTTGAAGAACTGCACCGACGGTCCGGCCTCCGGCTTTGGCGCTTCGAAGGCTGCATAACCCAGGATGTGGCCGTAGAATTGTTTCGACGCATCCATGTCATTCGTTTCGAGCGCGACATGAGCCACTCCGACAATAGGTGGGCGGCTGTTATCAGCAGCGTACGAACTCCCGCTGAGAGCCAGACCAAACAGAATGTACGAGGCGGTTCTTAGAGACGTGATCATAATTCTGTCTTCCTCCTCTGCGGAATGCTTCCGCAAATGAACTAGAAGCATGATATTCGAAGCGAAAGTAGGTACAAAGGCTCGATGGAAGTAGAAGCGCTGAATACTCCGCCGGTGGCGGGGCATCTGCACTCTCCTGCCGATCAGCCAATTGCCGGACTTGTTCTTACTCACGGTGCCGGTGCAAACTGCGGCTCCGCTTTGCTCGTGAATCTCGCCACGAGCTTCGCCGGTCTGCAATGGGCCGTGCTCCGGTTCGATCTGCCGTTCCGCCAAAAACGACGATTCGGGCCGCCATCACCCGCGCAGGCCTCTGCCGACCAGGACGGCTTGCGCGCCGCCGTGCGCGAAATGCAGTCGCGCATGGTAGCGGGCATATTTCTGGGCGGGCATTCTTACGGAGGCCGGCAGGCAAGCATTGTGGCCGCGGAACAGGGAAGCAACGTTCCCGGAATGCTTCTGCTTTCCTATCCGCTACACCCGCCGGGCAAACCGGACCAATTGCGGACTGCCCACTTCAAGGACCTTCATGCACCCTGCCTGTTCGTTCACGGCACATCGGATCCTTTTGGGTCGCCGGACGAAATGAGAAAAGCTATCGCACTCATTCCGGGCAAAACCCAGCTTTTACTATTGGACGGCTTGGGCCACGATCTCGGAAAAGGCAACGCCAAGATCGCGGCGAGAATAGCTGACGAATTCGCCCGTTTCGTTTCGCCGTGAGCCGGCAAGCTACTTGCTTATACCTACTTCGTTGAGCAGCCAGGCATATTCGAAGGCCACATCTTTCAGACGGTCGTAGCGGCCGGAGGCACCGCCATGGCCGGAGGGCTCCATCTTGATCTTCAACAGGAGCGGGCGGGAGTCCGTTTTCAGCGTACGCAGCTTCGCCACATATTTCGCCGGTTCCCAATACATCACCTGGCTGTCATGCAGACTGGTCGTGACCAATAGCGCCGGATAGTCTTTCCGTTCCAGGTTGTCGTAGGGACTATAACTCTTCATGTAATCGTAGGCCGGTTTCTCGTTGGGGTCTCCCCACTCGAGATATTCGCCCACCGTCAACGGCAGCGTAGCGTCCAGCATCGTATTGATGACGTCGACGAAAGGAACCGCCATGTGGACGGCACGGAACAGATCCGGGCGCATGTTAATGACAACTCCCATCAGCAGTCCTCCGGCACTGCCCCCTTCAATTGCGAGGCGATCAGGGGAGGTCCAATTTTCCCGGACGAGAAATTCGGCGCAATCGATGAAATCCTGGAAGGTATTCTTCTTTTTCATCAGCATGCCGTCTTCGCGCCAGCGCTCTCCTAATTCGTCGCCGCCCCGAATATGTGCAATGGCATAGCTCATGCCCCTGTCGAGCAGGCTGAGCCGGGCAAGAGAAAAGGTTGGAGACATTCCGATTCCGTACGATCCATATCCGTACAGAAGCAGAGGCGCGGAGCCGTCAAGTGCGATGCCCTTCTTCGAGACGAGGGAGATCGGAACCTTGGCACCGTCCGCCGCGGTTGCCCAGAGGCGCCGGGATTCGTATCGACCCGGATCGTACCCGCCCAGCACTTCCTGTTGTTTCAGAAGAGTGCTCGTCCCCCGCTTGGGATCGAAATCGAAAACGCTGAGCGGAGTGAGGAAACTCTGGTACGTGTACCGATACTCCGGTGCATCGAAATCCGGCGTTTCCGCCGGAAGAGCCGTATAAACCGCCTCGGAGAACGCAGGCGCGTTCCAGTCGCCGGTGTCAAACCGATGAACCCTGAGGCGATTGAGCGCCTCTGATTTCTCCACAAGGACCGCAAAGTCGCGGAACAAGTCGATTCCCTCGATCAATGTTCCCGGGCGGTGCTCAACGAAGGTCTTCCAGGCATTGGGCGTGCGGTCTTCTTCCGTCGGTACTGTTACGACCCGGAAGTCCTTGGCGTCTTTGTTGGTTCGGACGTAAAAAAGTCCCAGGCGATGATCAAGGTAATACCGATGAGCCTTTTCGCGCGGGAAGAAAAACTTCGAATGGCTCCGCCTGGACGATCGGAAAGCAGGAACCGGACCTCGGTCGTGTCCTTGCTCGAGACATGGAGGAACACGTACGCGCGGTCCCGCGATTTCTCCAGACTGATGTCGAACAGCTCATCTTCTTCCTCATAGAGCAATTCGAACTCATCAGTTCCCAGTTCGTGTCTGTACAGCCTGTCTGAGCGCTTCGTGGTCTCGTCTTCGGTGGTCAGAAATAAAGTCCGGTTGTCCGCGGCCCATTCAACAGAGGTCACACGCTCGGCCGTGTCCGGCCAAATCTTACCCGTACGAAGATCTTTGATTTGAAGCTGATATTGACGGAAGCCGACGAAATCGACTAAATAGGCGAGCAAATTTCCGTCGTCACTGAGCACAGAAAGCGCTACTTCCATGAATTTGCGACCGTCGGCCAGCGCGTTCTGGTCGAGCACAATCTCTTCCGGCGAAGTCATGGCTGCCCTTACGCCGGCACTGGAACGGATATTGTTTGCCTTCCTCTGTTCGGGAGTAATAGAGATAATTCGCCGCGGCGGACCGGAACAGAAAGGTCGGTCTGCTTCAGACGGCTCAGCATCTCGCCATAGAGTTTCGTCACAAAGGGTTGCAGGACGTTCGGTTTGGCGCCGCGTGTATTCGTTTTCCGCCTCCAGGTAGCCGATTACCTCCTTTTCGGCCTTATTGCGGAGCCAGAAGTAATCGTCATGGATTTCCTCCCCGAATCTGACCTCTACGTGAGGCTGCCGGGGCGCGAGTGGGGCAGAATAGTCCATTTTCCCGGGTGGAGTTATACCGTCCGGCCGCATTTACAAGACATCTCCCAAATTCATGAGAAAAATTTCCAGATATTAATCACAGAGACCGCGCGCATTACACAGGGCCTTTTTCCTCAATAATTTGTAGCCAGCGCTAGAAGACGTTCCGGCTGCCTTTAAGCGTGCATAAAAACCGTAATTTATTCCATTTCTCTACGGATTTAATGTAAATACTGCTGTACTGTCCCAGGAATATCTGGTACTTTGTACATAACTCGACCGAGTGGCGGGCAAATCGTAAAACCAAGTTGAGATTTCCTTGGGCTCTACGGGTTGCAATGAGAAACCTGATGAGTCTCGGAGGATCAATCTCGACTATGGTAGATCAACTTAGTACTTCACAAGCTTGTGAAAAGATCGTGGACCTGATCGTCGCAGGAAAGCAGGAAGGCGAGGAATTACTGTACAACACGTTCGCACGGGGACTTCGGTACCTAGCCGCCAAACACTGCCCCGAGTACGCCGACGACGTCGCGCACGACGCGATTCTCGCTGTCACGAAGCAAATACGGCAAGGGCAACTGAAAACGCCCGCAGCTCTACCCGGGTACTTGAGCATCGTTTTAAAGCGAACGGCATGGAACAAGAAACTCGAGTCCGAGCGCCTGGGCGCGAACGATGAAGTCTTTAACACCGTCGTCCAGACACGATCAGACGACCGCGCGGATCCCTGAGCGTTTGCTCGAAATTCAGGAAAGGGCCAAGATTCTGCGTGAGGGTCTCAAGAGCCTTAAGCCTCAAGAACAGGAAATCCTGACTCGTTTCTATTTGAAGGGTGAGACCCCGGAACAGATTTGCGCAGGAATGAAGCTGACCGAGACACAATTCCGTTTAAATAAGAGCCGCAGCAAGCAGAAACTAGAGGCGTTCACGGCAAAGAGGCTGAAATCGCCATTCAAGACCTCAGCCACCGATGGCGATGCGCGCAGCAGCAACGTCGCGGTAACTGGCCCCATCAGGAGAAACTCAACGTATGGATACACGCTACTGCCTGAACCAGGAAACTCTCTCCGTCTCTCTGCCAGGTTCACCCAAGAGAGAGTTCGCCTATATCCCTGCGGGGACGATCATCACGATTTCGGGAGCAGAAAACGGCAAACTCGTGGAAGTTGCCTGGGGAGAACACAGAGCATTGGTGTTTTCCGAGGACATCCACGAGCGCGCCGATCAGATTTTCGATGTTGTTGAGACGTCTCAGGATCAGTACGAAGTCGTTCGCGCTTGAACTTCGCTTTGCTGAGACTAGATTCCTGCGGTTCTAGTCCTTCGATTCCTCAGTTCTTCTTCCGCGCGATGCCAATCCACTTCAGGAGACCCTTCCGGACAGCCCCGCTCGTGCCAGCATCGGTATGCATGAGCTGAAACGTCATCAGACGTGTAGGAGTAGCTCGTGTCAGCTCGAAGTGCTGGATTCGTTAGAGTGAACTTCCGTATTCGTTGAAGGCATGGACGCAGCCGGCGCTGCGGCATTGCTTCCGCCCCGAACCGTCGTTCCAGAACCGCGCTCTCCCGGCACAATCCCCGGAACGGGTGACTCTCCCGCTGTTGTCGGAGTTGTGTAGGTCATGCCCGCACCCACACCGGCGCCCGCCGAAACCCCAGAGGTATCAACGCCCCTTGCGCCTGTCGACAAGTTCGCATTACCTGCGACCGTGTCTTTGATACTTAATCCTGATCCTGCTCCATTTCCACCCTCCACCTTCTTTCCGGACTTCGTCCCTTCTGCTTCGCGGTACCAATTCATTAAATTTTGCGTCGATCATATCGCCCACTCCTCGGATTGGACTCCTCTTGAGATTTTTTTTATACCTGTTTTTTAAGCGAGGTCGCGTCACTTTCCGGACGATGGAAAGCGATTAGTTTCGGTAGTACCGCTACAAGTGAATCCGACCGCAAGGTTGGCGCGATTCGTCCTCGAATCGAACCGGAACGTCACTGCTCGCAAGACGTCCGAAGTGGCACTCCGCACTGCGCCACGGGCGATGGTGTCCTGTTCGGACTGATCCCGGTTATCACGGAAGGGAGGAATACCTGGGCAGCGGAAATCTGCCTTGGATCTGTTCACGCATCCTGTCGCTTAAGAGCGTCGAATACGATCGCGCCGAAAGGCTTCGCGTCATGCGGAAGATCCGTTGTGAAGTGATGCAACTCGGCGAAAAGATCAGGGAGTGGGTACCTATCCGCATAGGATAATGCGGATCGTAAACATTTCTGGTACTCTAGAGATGTCCCGCCTGCATTCGTCCTTTCGAGCGATGGTCTAATCGCTTGGAGAACCTTCCGGTTTTTGTCTAAGGACGTGCTGCCAGTATCGGCGTCTTAGTCCTAGACAAAAACAAAACATGAAATTGTTCTCCGAACTTACTCTATCTCCTGTTGTCCACAACAACCTCGTTCGAAATTGCTTTGTCGAACCAACCCCTGTCCAAGCGCAAGCCATTCCAGTTGCGCTAACCGGCGCTGATGTAGTCGCCACCGCACAAACCGGCACTGGAAAGACGCTTGCGTTTCTTCTGCCGATCGTTGAATCACTCCTCAAGAACGCGGCCGGCACACCGGAGCGATCGAATGGGCAGGCGATTCGCGCACTCGTCCTGAGTCCGACGCGTGAGCTTGCTATCCAGATCGCTGAAACGTTCAGCAAGCTGGCGAGCAACACGCGCTCAGAGCAGCAATTGTCGTAGGCGGGCTCAGCGAGCAAACACAGCTAAACGCCATCCGTCGAGGTGCGCAGCTCGTGATCGCAACACCCGGGTCGTCTCGAAGATTTTCTCGATCGGCGCCTGGTTAATTTGTCGAACGTTTCGACTCTCGTCCTCGATGAGGCGGATCGAATGCTCGACATGGGATTCCTTCCTGCCATCGAAAAGATTCTTGCGCTCCTGCCCTCCGCACGGCAGAGCCTTTTCTTCTCGGCAACCATGGAGAGGACGGTCGAACGGCTGATTGCCCGCCATTCGAACAACCCGACCCGAATCTCAGTAGGAAGCACCGATTCCAAGACTCCGGACAGCGTCGATCTGCACGTGTTCGAAGTTGAAAATGACCTGAAACTCAGCCTCCTTCGCAACCTGCTCAAAGATGAGGAAGGCTCGTTCCTGGTTTTTGCCCGAACGAAGCACGCCACAGATCGCCTCGCCCACAAGCTCTCCGCCCACGGACTCCGAGCGGTTGCGATGCACGGCGACAGAACGCAAAACCAGCGCAACCAGGCTCTGGCCGGGTTCCGCGACGGGCGTTATCGCGTTCTGGTCGCGACCGATGTGGCCGCACGAGGCATCCACGTCGACAGCGTCGCGCACGTTGTGAACTACGATCTGCCGCAAGCTCCTCAGGACTTCATTCACCGCGTCGGACGAACCGGCCGCGCCGGTCAGCGTGGGGCAGCCTGGACTTTCAGCTCGAGATCGGAACGCGGCGATATCCGCCGCATCGAACGGGAATGCAAAGTTCGCCTTCTTCGCCGGGAACTCGGTGCAGACGTTAGCAGTGAACGCGATGAACCCGTCCCGGAGAGAACAGTCGCTTTCTCAACGGCCCCGAAACCCGCCGGACAACGGCCGTTTGCACGCCCGGACAATGGACAGCGCCGGCACGCCGGGCGGCCCTTCAAGTTCAAGGGCAAACCCGGGCTGATGAAACGCGCGCACGCCTAATCAAACACCTTAATTAATCGAGGAGGGGTTGATCGTCTGGGCCACCCAGACTGTCGCCCCTCTTTTGTTCTTCGTCGGCGTGCTCGAGGCAATACGGAGTCTCCGGCACTGCTCTCAATCGCGCAGGCTCGATTTCCCTCCCGCACACGATACACCTGCCATATTCCCCAGCTTCAAGACGCACCAGAGCAGATCGAACATGGGCCAGCGAGTCGGCTTCCCTTGTACCAACGCTGAGCGAGAGCGCCTTGGCGCTCGAAGTAGTAACGCGGTCGATCTCGTCCTGAACATCCGCTTCCCCGCTGTTCAATGCATTCTCGTTTTGCCGCGAGAGGCTTTCTTCGAGTTCTTTCTGCCTCGCGAGAAGCCGCTCTTTAATCTGCTCCGAATTGTTCATCAACCGCGAGTATAGGTTACTGTCGCCTTCCTCTTGACCTATCGAAGCCCGAGACCGCAATCTTGATTCAGGCAAATACAAGTTGAGGAATGTAACACATGCCCTGTAAATCGGAAGTTCTAAAAGATGTCCCACTGTTCGCGCTGCTGGACGAAGAAGAACTATCCGTCCTGGCGGGCCAGGTGGAGATGAAGACGTTCGCGCCGCGCCAGCGCATTTACAAGCTCGCGGATCCGGCCGGTTCGGCTTATGTTGTCGTCTCGGGTCTGGTGCAGGTCACAACCGTCGACGATGATCAGCAGGAGGTGCTCCTCGACCAGCCGTCGCACGGCGAGTTCTTTGGATTTGCCTCGATGATGGACGAAACTCCGCATCAGACCAGTGCCATTGCCTTGGAAGAGACCGTCTGCATCGAGGTCGACCGCCACGACATCAGCGTTCTGCTGCAACGGAAGCCCATGGCCGGTATGGACCTGCTGACCGTGCTTGGCCGCCAGTTCCACGCCGCGCAGCACCTGGTTCGGCTGCGCTCCATGCGAAACCCTAACGAAGTCATCGAAGAAGAAGCGACTATAGGCGACCGGATCGCCGACAGCGTGGCGCGTTTTGGCGGGTCGTGGTCATTCATTCTCTCGTTTTTGTTCTCGCTCGTTGTTTATACGGCAATCAACATCACTTTGGGACGAAAGGCCTGGGATCCTTACCCATTCATACTTTTAAATCTGTTTCTGTCGATGCTCGCTGCGATTCAGGCACCGGTGATCATGATGAGCCAGAATCGCCAGGACACTAAGGACCGTTTGCGCGGTGAGCTGGATTTCGAGGTAAACAGACGGGCGGAGTCAGAAATCCAGGGGCTGGCGCAGAAATTGCACCTCCTGACGGACAAGATCGACGATATCGACGAGCTTCTGCGAGACAAGCTGCCGGCTCACACGAACGCTTAGATATCATTCAGGGGCTTAATGAAACGCACCGCCGTGGTCATCGGCAGCGGTCCGAACGGGCTGGCTGCCGCAATTCAGTTGGCACGGAACGGGATCTCTGTCGAAGTCCGCGAGGCAGCTTCGATTCCGGGCGGCGGCGCGCGCTCGGGCGAACTGACCTTACCCGGCTTTATTCACGATCTCGGCTCTGCCGTGCATCCGATGGCGCTTTCTTCCCCGTTCTTCCGGGCCCTGCCGCTTGCCAAGCACGGCCTTACCTGGATTCAGCCGCCTGCTCCCCTGGTTCACCCGCTAGATGGTGGGACGGCAGTTCTCATGGGCAAGGAATCTTGATGCAACAGCGGAAGCACTAGGACCAGACTGCCGCAGCCTACCGCAAACTCTACCGGCCTTTGGTCGAAAACTGGGACGACCTTGCGCTTGAGATTCTGCGCCCGCTTCCTGTCGTTCCTCGACATCCGTTTCTTCTTGCGAACTTTGGAATGAAGGCGATCCAGCCTGCCACGTTCTGGCCCGCAGCACATTTCAAGGAGAAGGCGCCCGGGCCCTGTTTGCCGGTTGCGCGGCACACTCTTTCCTGAAGCTTGACGCGCTCCTTACGGCTGCATTTGGTCTTATCTTCGGGGCCACCGCGCATGCGGTTGGATGGCCCATACCGAAAGGTGGATCTCAGGCCATCACCAATGCTTTGATCGGCGTGCTTCAATCCTACGGAGGACGAGTGGCTGTTGACGCTCACGTAGGCAGTCTTCGGGAACTCGGAAATCCTGACCTGATTTTGTGCGATGTTTCACCACGTCAGTTCGTTCGATTGGCCGGGGATCAGTTGCCAGGTAGCTTCCGAGATGCTCTTGAAAGATTTCGACGCGGCCCCGGCATCTTCAAGGTTGATTGGGCGCTTTCGGAACCAATCCCTTGGACGGCGAAGGAGTGTCTTACAGCGGGTACGGTGCATCTCGGCGGAACGCTTGAACAAATCGCCGACTCGGAGCGTGCACCGGAGGAGGGGCGCTTATCAGCGAAGCCCTTTGTTCTTCTTTCTCAACCTACCCTGTTTGATCCGTCCCGAGCTCCCGGCGGAAAGCATACGGCGTGGGCGTATTGCCACGTGCCAAATGGCTGGCCCGGTTCGGCACTCGAGCAGATAGAAAATCAGGTCGAGCGATTTGCGCCCGGCTTTCGAGAATGCATTCTGGCTCGCTCCGTTCACGGAACGTCTGACATGGAGCGCTACGACGAAAATCTGATTGGCGGCGATATCAGCGGCGGCGCGGCCGATTTGAAGCAGTTCTTCCTGCGCCCCACCTGGCGCCGCTATGCGACACCGCTCAAAGGCGTCTATCTTTGCTCGTCTTCCACTCCGCCCGGAGGCGGTGTGCATGGAATGTGCGGGTTCCATGCTGCTCGTTGGGCTCTCGATTGGCTGCGGACGCGAAAGTAACGCGCCTATCCGCCTACCTTTTCTTTGTCGGAGACAAGCTTCATCGTCACGTCTCCCTTCGACGTCACGACGTGGCTCGTGGTTGTCAGCGTGGCTCCATCTTCGGATAACTCGTAGCGGTCCTCGATCTGCTCGTCCTCGTTCTTTGCGGTTTTCATATCGGTTCGCACCACAAGAGCGTCGCCATCCCAAAACGTTCTGCTGGTGGCATCACGACCGTTAATGACGTTGTTCGAAATCGAGCCGTCGGTAAAGTAACTGACGTCGGAGGTGTTGGATTTTCCCCCGTTGGTCTGGATGGTGTGCACGTTCATCGTGGGGTCGTGATGATCGATGACACGCACGATCATATCGGGCATCTTGAATTTCGCGAAGTCGCTTTTCTCTTTGTTCATGCGCCATCGGCCGGAGAAGTTAGCGTGCGCGGGAGAGAGTGCGCCACCGGAGCCGCTACAAGTACCGGCGCCGGCCAGAAGGGCAGAAGAGAGCGAAAGGCAACACCGGAAAGAAGTTTAGATTTCATCGCTGGCGGGTCCGAATGGCTAAAGCCAATTTTCTCATCCCGTCGATCGGTCTGAATATCCTGGAGATTGAACCCTTCCGGTCTGTGCCCTGCGAGCAGCCAGCTTCGGCTCTTCTTCTGCGATCATTACAGATTCTCACTTCCCCTCGGGCATAAGTTCCCGCTTTCGAAATACGAAAAATTGCGCGTGGAGTTGAGCCGGGATGGTCCCTTCGATCTTCAGCCTGCAAATCCTGCCGACCCGGCAGATGTGTTGCGCGTCCATGCAGCCGACTACGTCCGGCAGTTTCTCGATGGAACGCTAGAGCCCTCTGCCATGCGGCGCATTGGCTTCCCGTGGTCCAAAGAGTTGGTGATGAGGACGCTCGCGAGCGTAGGTGGAACGCTGCAGGCCACGGCGGAAGCTCTCGCAAGGGGATTCAGCGGCACGCTGGCCGGCGGCACTCATCATGCTTATCGGCACGAGGGTTCGGGATTTTGCGTTTTTAACGATATCGCGGTCGCAATCGAGTGGGCAAAAGCGAAGCGCGGCGTGCAACGTGCTTTGATCGTCGATCTCGATGTTCACCAGGGCGACGGAACCGCGGCAATCTTCGAAGGCAATCGCGACGTGTTCACCTTATCGCTGCATGGCGAGCGGAACTTTCCGTTCCGAAAGCAGCAGAGTGTCATTGACGTTCCGCTACCGGATGGAACAGGCGACGAGGCTTACCTGGCAGCGCTCGTTCCCGCACTCGAACAGACCGCGAGATTTTCACCCGGACATTGTCTTCTTCCAGGCCGGTGTGGATGCGCTCGAAAGCGACAAACTCGGCCGCTTGTCTCTCACGAGGGAAGGTTTGGCCCGGCGTGACAATCTCGTATACCAGTTCGTCTCTGATCTCAAGGTTCCCCTGGTGCAGACTCTCGGCGGCGGCTACTCAGAGCCAATCGATTTGACGGTGGAAGCTCATGCGCAATCGTTTCGTATTGCCGCGGAGTATTTCCAGCGCTAGGGGCGAGATTTTTGCCTACACCCTCGCACTTGGAGCGCAAGCTTCCGATAAGGGACGGGAGGGCATCACAGGATGACAGGAACGCCGGCGGGTAAACAGCAAGCAAACGAGCAGATTCGGTGCGGGAAGGATCTGCTTTTGTCGTGCTTGTCGCGGCTCATCGTAGAGGGGCAGCGGGTCGAATCCAGGTCCGGCGTCACCGCAAAGAATGGACATACTGGACTCGGTTATCATCAGCCGCGCCATTATCCGGGAAACGCTTTCGCTTCATGGAGCAGATAGGGATTATGACAGCTACTGCTCGAGTTCCCATCCAAGCTCCCGGCCTGACCCGTACGTAAACCACGAATGCCGCACGCGACCAGACACGTCGATGACCGCCACGCAGTGAAACGCTCCCGCGCCGGGAGTGCCGAAACGAAGGTCGGTCAACTCAATGCGCTGGCCTACGGCACGTGCCGTGTCCAACGGCGCCACTGACCAGACCGGAAATCGAGAGAAGTAGCTCATGTACGCGAACTCCGGTCGCGATTTCACACGATCAATTACGGAGCCGATATCCGGCTTGTAAAAGGTGATCGCCTCGGCCACATTCAGGTCTTCCAGGGCATGCACCGGGAGACGCTCGAACGCCCTGTCAGTTTCTACTACGCCAGTCCACAAGTCCGGGCTGAATGGATCGGGAAAAGCAGCCGCCTTTAGTGCGGGCGCTCCGTTGAACAGCCGTGATTGCAATTGCGTGAGCGCCTGGTTGTGCAAAAAAGCTCGACCGCAATCAAAAGCGAAAAAGAAGAAAAGCGCAAAAGCTGCCGATCCCCTTTGTGTTTTCGAGCGGGCTCCGATTTCGTTGCTAACCAGGCCTGGAAAACAGCGGCCAGAGCGCCCCAAAGAGAAGAGCGAGCAGGATCCAGACGTCGTACAAGCTGTTCAGATCGGCGTGGTACCAGCGCGACGAGAACGGGAGCAGACAGACGGACGCCGTAGTTATTGGTCCAGTCGATGAGGAGGTGGCTCGCCACACCTACGCAGCAGATCAGCCACGCCTTCAACCACGGCAGACGTTGCCGGAAGATTGCGGCGGTAACTACGACCGCCAAGAGGGCCATGAACGGAAGGAGAAGGACGGAATGCGAATAGCCGCGATGAGCCTCGAAATATTGCAGCCGTCCCTGCGTCAGAAACAGGATGTCCAGATCCGGAGCGTTGGCGGAAAGCACGAGGAGAACGGCAGCGCGCGGCGAGAACCTGTCGAGCCCGGCCCGGGCAAGCGCGTAACCCGTTAGCGAGTGCGTGAGATTTTCCATGAGTGGCGATGAGAGTGCTGCCTGCGGACAGTAGCTCAGGCGCACACCTGAAGAGCAGAGCGCGATATCTCGCGCCGTTCGTACTCGGCGGGGACCAACAACGTCAGAGCATTCGGAACTATTTCGGCCGTCATCGGAAGATTGCCGGCCAACTCGCCATCTACCTGCACGAACACGGGATTCGCACCATCGCTCTTGCAGGCAACGGAAGTGGCATGCATGATTTTGCACCCGCTCATCCGGTGCACTTGCTTCAGGGCAACGGCAACGAGATAAGGCACATACTGGACTGCCAAGGTACCTCGGAATAGCACGACTTCGAAATCATCGCGGAGCAACGAAGCGCCGCGCGCGATCTCCAGGTCGCCGCCATAGTTCCGTACCCGGCTGACGAGTGCAAAGCTGGCGGGATAGCTCTTGCCATCGACAATCACCTCAAATTCCGGCAGATATCGAAGCACTTGCGCGAACCCGCTGAGGTAGTACGCAAGCTTTCCAGCAGCCGCCTTGAGATCGAGATTGAGCTTCGAGACCACGTCTGCATCGAGTCCAGCTCCAGCCATGCATAGGAAGCTCCGAGGACCCGATGCGCCGAGAGACATGCGCCCGATGGCGATGCTGCGCACCTTCATGGTCCTCAACTGCGATGCCACACGATCGGGATGCATCGACATTCGCAACTCGCGTGCGAGCACGTTGGCGGTGCCACCCGGAAGAATACCGAGAGGAACTCCGGTGTGGAGCATGCCATTTGCAACTTCGTTGATCGTTCCGTCACCGCCCGCGGCCAGAACCAGATCGCAACCCGCGTCAATCTGCTTCCGCACCTGAGCTGATGCACTGCCCGGTCCTGTGGTGGGCACGAGCTCAGCCCTGATATCCTGGCGTGCGAGCGCGCCGATGGTACGTTGGAGCGAGTCTTGGCGCCGCGCCAGTCCTCTGGCTACAGGATTGTAAATCAAGACGGCGCGTCTCACGTGGAGAGATTCCAAGCTCACCATTATAGGTTCTGGAATGAAACATTCGTTGGCGGAGCGTGCAGAGCAACTGCGCAAACAGTTAGAGCACCACGAACATCGCTACTACGTGTTGGACGATCCGGAGATCTCGGACGCCGAATATGATGCGCTCATGCGCGAGCTGCGCGAACTCGAAGACGCTCATCCTGAACTGCGAACATCCGATTCCATTACGCAACGCGTGGGCGGAAAACCACGCGAGGGTTTCGTCAAGGTGCCGCACAGCTTCGCCGATGTTGAGTCTGGATAACGCGCTGAACGAGGGAGAACTGCGGGACTTCGATGCGCGCGTGCGCGGCCTTCTGAAATCAGAGCCGTATCGAATACGTCGCGGAATTGAAGCTGGACGGACTGTCCATGGCGGCCTATTACCAGGCCGGCCGATTCGAGCAGGCGCTGACAAGGGGCGACGGAAGGATCGGCGAAGATGTCACCGGGAACGCTCGTACCATGAAGTCGCTTCCGTTGCGTCTCAAAGACGGCCGGAAGATGCCGGAGCGTTTCGAAGTTCGCGGCGAAGTCGTGATGCAGCGCCGATCCTTTGAACGCATGAACGAAGAACGGGAACGGGAAGGCTTGCCAGTATTTGCCAATCCCAGGAACGCTGCCGCGGGTGCGCTGCGTGCTCTTGACCCGAATGTCACGGCCTCCCGCCCACTTGATTACTTCGCGTACTTCCTCCTCCGTGACGGAAAGCCGTTACTCGATAGCCAGTGGGCGTCGCTTGAGGCGCTCTGGGAAGCGGGCTTCAAGGTAAACCGGTTCCGGGCTCAATGCGCCGATGTCGACGAGTTACTCGCGTTTATCCGCGAATGGGACACGAAACGGGAGACTCTGCCTTATGAAACCGATGGTGTTGTGGCAAAGATCGACTCCGTCGCGCAGCAGGACAAGCTGGGCTGGACGTCCAAAGCGCCGCGCTGGGCCATCGCTTTCAAGTACCCGGCCCGGCAGGCCAAAACCGTTCTTGAAGACATCGGGATTCAAGTTGGCCGCACGGGTACTTTAACCCCGGTTGCTCATCTGAAGCCGGTGAGTCTCGCGGGCGTGACAGTCTCACGAGCGACTCTTCACAACGAGGATGAGATCGCGCGGCTGAATCTGCAGATCGGCGATACGGTGCTCATCGAGCGCAGCGGCGATGTCATACCGAAGATCGTGCGGGTTGCGGAAGAAGGCGCCCACCGGCGGCCGTTTCACATGCCGAAGACCTGCCCCGTCTGCGGCGGCCACGCTGTGCGGGAGGAAGGAGAAGTGGCGAGCCGGTGCGTAAACACGAACTGCCCTGCCCGCTTGCGAGAGTCGCTGCTGCACTTCGCGTCTCGCGGCGTCATGGATATCGACGGCCTCGGGGATGCACTCGTCGACCAGCTTCTGGCGCGCGGCATGGTGCATAACATTGCGGACCTGTATGCGCTTACCGAAGACCAACTGCTCCAGTTGGAGCGCATGGGCAAGAAGTCGGCCTCGAAAATCATCGCGAACATCGACCGCTCCCGTTCTCAGCCCTTATCCCGAGTATTGAACGGGCTCGGTATTCCATTCGTCGGCGAACGAACGGCTCAAATCCTCGCCGGACATTTCGGGAGTATGGATGCGATCGCGGAAGCGTCGGCCGAGGAGTTGCAAGAAGCTGAGGAGATTGGGCCCAAGGTGGCGGACGCCATACGCCAGTTCTTCGGAGAGCAGCGGAATCGTGACCTGGTGGAACGGCTGCGCCAGGCGGGATTGCAGTTTACCGCTCCCAAGACCGTGGCCAAACAAGGCGCGCTATCCGGGAAATCTTTCGTTATTACGGGCACGCTTCCCACGCTAAAACGGGAAGACGCCAAAGAACGAATTGAGGCTGCGGGCGGGAAGGTAGTGGGCTCGGTCAGCGCAAAAACGCACTTCCTTCTGGCGGGCGAAGAAGCAGGATCGAAACTGGACAAAGCGAAGGCCTTGGGTATCCCGATCGTCGACGAGGAAGAATTGCTCAACATGCTGGAGAAAGTCGCCGGCTTGACGGCCATCCACTCAAACCCGCATCCCGGGACAGGCGGTTGGAAGCACTTCCTGGCGCTGTTAATCGCCTGGGGACCGCAGGGTTTGTTTCTCCTCGCCATTTTGGATTCGGCAGGGCTTCCGGTGGTGGGGGGTGTCGATCTTCTCCTGGTGAACGTCGCGACCAGCGCTCCGCAAACCGCATACCTTGCAGCCGCATGTGCCATTGCAGGTTCGCTCATCGGGAGTTCGATTCTGTTCGCGATTGCTCGCAAGGGCGGCGATCTGATGTTGTCTCGCCAACTTGCCACACCTCGCGGTGCGCGAATGCACCGCTGGTTCGAGCGTTACGGTTTGGTTACAGTATTCGTACCGGCGCTTTCGCCGTTGCCTCTGCCGATGAAAATCCCCGTCTTCTGCGCGGGCGCACTGAAGGTACGCTGGTCTTATTTCCTCGGCGTTGTCTTGGCTTCCCGCTCGCTGCGATACTTCGCGCTCGCGTTCTTTGCGGCTCGTTACGGAACCCAGACACTCCTCTACTTACGAACTCACCTGCTCAGCGTTGCCATTTCCGCTCTGACGATCGCCGCTGCAAGCGTGATAGCGTTACAGATCATGGATCGGCGGCGCCGGAGACGATTAGCCGTTGCCGGCAGTTAACTCACTCTCGCTCTCAATGCTCAAACTGGCGTTGATCTTCTGCCTCTCCGCTGTTTGTTACGGGGAGGAATTGACGGCGCAAGAGGTATTTGACCGAGCCCGGGCCAATGTCGCCAGGCAACTCTCGGCCGTAGCGAATTACACTTGCGTCCTCACCGTGGATCGCACGCTCTACGTGGAACCGCCGCGCTTCGCCTCCGGCTGCAAAGGCGCTGATCGCATAACGGAGAAGCCTTTCATGCACGACCGGCTTCGGCTGGATGTTGCGGTCTCCGAGGGTAAAGAGATTTTCTCCTGGCACGGCGGAAGTAAGTTCTCTTCTTCGGGAGTCAACGACGTTGTAAAGTCGGGACCGATTTCGTCCGGCTCCTTCGTCGGATATCTGCGCAATATCCTGTTCACACAAGGTGTCGCAATCAGTCTGAATAAGGCCGAAAGTAGCAAGGAGGCCTACGCATTCCGATACTACGTGCCACTGAACAGCAGCGGTTACCATGTTCGTGGAGGAGGAAAGGGGAGCTTCCTTGTTCCGTACCATGGCACATTCGTCGTCCGCGGCGACACGTTTCAACTGCAATCGTTGTCAGTGAATACGGGCGACATTCCCAAGGCCGCTGAGGTCTGCGCCGCCGATAGCGAGATCTCGTATCAGAACGTCGAGATCGCAGGCAAGTCTCTGCTCATCCCTAAATCGTTCCAGCTCCACATGCTCGATGCCAATGCAGTGGATACGTTCAGTCAGAGCGAGTATTCGCAGTGCCGCGAGTTTCGGGGAGAATCCACCCTGCGTTTCGATTTCGACGATTCGCCACAAGGGCAATCGACAGCGACCGTGCATGACGAATGGCTACCTGCCGGAGCTGAGTTGCACGTTCGGCTGAGCAGCACGATTGATGATCAGAAGTCGTTTACAGGAGATCCCGTCGGGGGCGTTTTGCTCAATCCTGTACGCGTCAAGAACCTGAACATTACCGTACCTAAGGGTGCGGTGCTTTCAGGTGTGGTTAGCAGGATGGAGATGCGTTACCAGCCGAATCGCTATTACGTAGTCGCGATCCGCTGGGACCGGATGACGTGGGGGCAAAACTCACTGCTGTTAAACGCGAAGCCGCGCCATCTTTATCCGCAAGGACGACGCTTTGGTCCCGGCTATTCCGGACGTTCTTCGCGGCCGACGATTGACGAATTCGAAGAAGAAGGGACCTTTGTCTGGCCTTCAAACCATTTCCGCATGGATCAAACGTTCACTGCGTTTTTCGAAACGACGGAACGCCTGAAGGAGACAGCCAGCGAGAATGAGCAGTAACGGGAAGACTCAGGCGCGCTCGAGATAACTGCCTTCAGAAGTGCTGATCCGGATGCGCTCGCCCTGGTTGATGAAAGGCGGCACTTGGACCACGAGGCCGGTCTCCATCTTCGCGGGCTTGGTGACGTTCGAAACCGTTGCGCCCTTGAGCCCGGGCTCGGTCTCGACGATGGTCATTTCGACGCTCGCGGGCAGTTCCACGCTGATCGGCTTGCCCTCGTAGAATTCGACGTTCACTCGAAGTTGGGGCGTCAGGTACAGCACGCCGTCGCCGAGAATGTCCTTCGTCAGGTGCATCTGCTCGTAATTCTCGGTGTTCATGAAGTAGTAGTATTCGCCGTCGTCGTACAAATACTCCATTTCCTGCTCATCGAAGGCAACACGCTCTACCTTGTCTTCCGACGAGAACCGGTGCTCCATCATGGAGCCCGACCGGATGTTTCGCATTTTGGCCTGAACAAACCCGCGAAGGTTGCCGGGCGTGCGGTGGACCATGCTGAACACCGAATGAAGCTCGTTGTTGAACTTGATCACCATGCCTGGACGTAGTTGTGTTGCTGCAATCATTTGAGAAATCTCAGTTTATCAAGCGGACCGGCATCACTCGGCCGCCGTACACACCTGAACCGTTGCGTTGGACGGCACGCGCCACATTCCGGAGGCGTCGGCGGTGCTTGTCTCCGTGTTCTTCCCAGCAGTGTAGGTCAATCTTGTCCGCGGCGGGCACCTTCCATAGGATGATGTTCTCGTTCCCATCCCGGTGGGGCAGTTTGACACAGCGATCGACTTTCGGGAGCAGCGTTAGCCGCCCGAGCTTTAGCGGCTTGCTTTCCCAATCGGAAGGACAAAGCTCGTTCGCGGTCTTTCCCGGCGCAATCCGGATCCAGCAAGCGGAAGGTGTCCAGTTCGTCCGGCCGACGAGCATGCCGCGGTCCGGATCGTATAGCCAGGGATCCAGATTTTGATACCCCACGCCGGGCAGATAAGGATCGCCCCAAAGAAATTCATAGGCGACTCCTTCGCCCCCCTGGATGGTTTGGCGATCTTCGATGGCCCATGCCTGCAGGAATTGAGAGCTGTCCAGGTTCGGATCTAAACTAACCAGCGCGAGAGCGGCAATATGGGTACGCCAGTCCGGATGCTCCACCTGTTTCGGCTTCAGATTGAGAAGCACTTCCACAGGAAACGACGAAAAGAATCGAGGGTCTTCTTCGCGCAGGTCTGTCCGCTCCACCGTCCTCGCCACCGACAGGTACTCGATAGCCGCATAGAGTTCATTTGCGTCATCAAAGTTCCCGCCCCGGAGTTTATCGACCACCGTCTTCCTGTCGCGCTCGACCTCGGATTCCGTGTCCTCCCCGGACGCGGCATTTGCCAGGAGTTGGTCGCGCAGGCCGGAAACGGTGCTGTCGGTCGAGCGCTCGCAGCCCTTCACAGGCTCACCATTGAACAGAGCGGCACACCAGTCCCGGACCAAAGCCACCTGCCTCCGCTCGCATGGATGACCTTTCGCCCAGGCGACCGCTTCCCTTCCCTTGTCTTCGTCGCCTGTCACCACGTAGTAAAGCGCCAATTCGAAGCCACGCTCGGGGGAATTGGGAACACTCTCAATCCGATCCGCAAAGTTAGTCCACCGGAGAGTCTGGCGGTCCCGATCGCGCTTGAGCCTCTTCAGCCGCTGAGCCGTCAAAAGCAGGTGAGGCGTATGGGGCACCACGTCAACCGCCGGTGCCTGATTCATGGGCTGATTCTGGGCCCAGAGCAGCACTGGGAGAAATGCGATGGTGGCGAGCCGCAACCGATTATTGTTCCATAAAGAAAGCACGCACCTGCTACTCTGAGAGTTCTACCGGCTACAACTTCTTGTTGCAATTGGCCGCTTACGCAACACGCAGAAAGTGGTTCCGATGCATCACCGAGTTTCGAATTTATGCCGGCCCGGGCAAGCGAATCGTTCATTCTCCGCACTTACCCGTTCCGTGAGGCGGACCTGATCGTCAGCTTTTTCACCCGAGATCAAGGCAAATTGCGAGGGATTGCGCGAAGAGCCCGGAAGCCGAAAAACAGTTTCGGATCTGGTCTAGAACGGCTTTCACTGGTGAACCTGTCGTACTCACAGAAAGAGACGCGAGAACTTGTCAACCTCAACGGATGCGACTTGCTCCAATCGCAATTCGACTTGGTGACGGATTTCGATACCAGCATCGGTTTGGATTACATCGCCGAAGTCAGTGATCACATGCTTCCTCCCAACGAGCCGAACGAACGATTCTTCCGGCTGGTCGCGACAACTCTCGATTTCATGCATACGCGGGTAACCGGCGCAATGTGGACGGCGATCACGTACTTCACCGTCTGGGCAACGCGCCTTTCAGGATTCCTGCCCGACTTAGCGAACCATCCGGATCGGAACCTGAGCGCCTCGTCGCGAGATCTCGCGCAGGCGATGCTTCGCCTGCATATCTCCGAACTGCCTGCCCGAACATGGAACAAGGACACGGCGCTCGATCTGCGTCGCCTTCTCGTTGGCCGGATGGAAGAACACGCCGAACGCCGGTTCCATACGCCGACTTTGCTGGAAGGTCTTTGACGCTCAGTAATGGACACCTTTCAAGACACAATCTTCAAACTGAAACGCTATTGGGCTGATCGCGGCGCCGTCATCCAGGAGCCATATGATCTTGAAGTAGGAGCCGGCACCATGGCTCCCGAGACTTTTCTCCGCGTCCTGGGACCGAAACCGTACAAGGTCGCTTATGTTCAACCAAGCCGGCGCCCCGCGGACGGCCGCTACGGCGAAAATCCCAACCGGCTTTATAAGCACCAGCAGTTGCAGGTGATCCTCAAACCCAGCCCGGATGATGTCCTTGAACAGTACCTGGGGAGCCTGGAAGCGATCGGCATTGACCTCAAAAAGCACGACATCAAGTTTGAGGAAGACAACTGGGAAGCCCCGACGTTAGGCGCGTGGGGCGTTGGCTGGCAGGTGATGCTCGACGGCCTTGAGATCACTCAATTCACGTACTTTCAGCAGTGCGGCGGAATGGATCTGGAGCTTGTACCAGCGGAGATCACGTACGGTCTTGAGCGCATCATTGCCTTTCTCCAAAACGTGGAGAGCCTTTACGACATTGAGTGGGCGCCCGGCGTGAAATACGCGGACGTGAGGCTTGCGGACGAAGAGCAGTTTTCCACTTACAACTTCGAAACGGCTGATGTCGCGTTCCTGTGGAAAGCGTTCGAACTGCACGAGGCGGAATGCCAGCGGCTGCTGCAGTTGTTCGCCAAAACAGAGGACCGGCGGCGCTTCCCTGTTCTCCCCGCCTATGATCAGGCTCTGAAGTGTTCCAATTTGTTCAATCTGCTCGATGCTCGCGGCGCTATTAGCGTCACGGAGCGCGTGGGCGTGATCGGCAGAGTGCGCAGGCTCGCGGTAGGTGTAGCCGAGGCGTGGGTCGCGCAACAGACTCCATCCGAAAAGGAGGCTGCGTAGTTGGCCGACTTCCTTCTCGAAATTGGGACCGAAGAGATTCCGGATTGGATGATCGACGATGCGCTGGCCGACTTGCGAAACAAGTTTCAGGCTGCCTTCGCGGAATTCGGTGGCGACGCGCTCAGGACCGAGGCTACACCGCGGCGCCTGGTGTTGATCGCGCAAGATCTGCTCGAACGCGCCCCCGACACACAGATCGTTGCTCAAGGCCCATACCTTTCCGCTGGACCTAAAGCAGCCGAAGGCTTTGCTAAAAAGCAAGGGGTCAGCGTTGACCAGCTCGCCAGGGTACAGGATGCAAAGGGCGAGCGTTATGCCTTTCACCAGCACGTGAAAGGGCAGTCTGCCGCACAGGCGCTGCGGGAGAAATTGCCTCCCATTGTCGGCGGCATCCATTTCCCGAAGACCATGACATGGACCGGCAAAGGTGGCGTGCGGTTCATTCGTCCCATCAGATGGATCGTCGCATTGCTGGGCGACGAAGTGATTCCGTTTCGAGATTGCCGGTGTGCAGTCCGGCAACACGACGCGAGGGCACCGAATCCTTGGCTTCAAAGATCCCGTTCGCGTGACGATCGGCACCTACGAACAGGTGCTGCGGGACAACTTTGTCCTGGTCCGGGAGGACGAGCGGCGCAACCGCATCGAGTCGGCTCTCGGCAACGACGTTCATCACGACCCGGATCTGCTTGCGACCCTCGTCTACTTCACAGAATGGCCGTCGGTGATTCGAGGGAGCTTCGACCCCAGCTACCTGCAGCTTCCACGCGAGATTCTCTCGACCGTCATGCGTCACCACCAGCGGTACTTCTCGGTAGCGAAGCCGGATGGTTCTCTCGCTCCTGAATTTGTCGCCGTAACCAATACGAATGGCGACCCTGACGGACTGATTCGGCGTGGAAACGAGCGTGTTCTGCGTGCTCGCTTCAATGATGCGCGATTTTTCTGGGAAGTCGATCAGCGCCGCAGCCTCTTCGATCGTTTGCCTGACCTGGACAAGGTGACGTTTCAGGCCAAGCTGGGCAGTTATGGCGACAAGGCGAAGCGCATGGAGACGCTTGCCCGCGATCTGGCCGGCGCTCTAGGTGCGGACGAGGCGACTTCCGCAAGGGCAGCCCTGCTGGCCAAATGTGACCTCACGACCGACATGGTGAAAGAGTTCACCGAACTCCAGGGCGTCGTCGGAGGCCTTTACGCCAAGGCGCAGAAGGAACCCGAAGCGATCGCAACGGCCATCTATGACCACTATCAGCCGGTCAGCATGGAAGACGCCATTCCGCGCACGCTCGAAGGGCAGATCGTCGCGCTCGCGGACAAGCTGGACACCCTTCGCGAGTGCTTCCGCGTGGGCTTGGTCCCGACCGGCTCAAAAGATCCCTTTGCGTTGCGTCGGGCCGCCCAGGGTGTTGTAAAAATACTGTTCGAGGCGAGGCTGAATCTCGAGTTGGCCGGTTTCTGCGAAGGCGTTCCCGGACTGCTCCCGTTCATGACGGAACGCATCGACTTCTACCTGCGGGACGTACGTAATTTCGCCTACGACGAGATTAAAGCGGTGCTTGCCGTCCCGTTCGGGTCGCTCGCTGACCTGGAGGACCGCACAGAAGCGATCCACTACATCCGGCCGACCGAGGACTTCGAGCCGCTCGCCGCCAGCTTTAAGCGCATCAAGAACATTCTCCGGCAGGCTGAGGTGGAACATGCCGCCGGAGTGAACTCCGATTTGCTCGCCCCAGGGCCGGAGAAAGATTTGTTCCAAGCGTTCGAACAAGTCCGGGAACAAGCCGGGCAAACTGATTCGTACCGGGAGAAGCTGACGCACATCGCCTCGCTCCGCCCAAAAGTGGATTTGTTCTTCGATAAAATTCTGGTAAACGATCCAGACCCGGTGATCCGGCAGAACCGACTGGCGCTGCTTTACAGCTTGCTGACCGAGTTCTCGATCATCGCTGATTTTTCCGAAATCGTTACAGAAGGCGTGAGTGCCTGAATGACGAACATAATGGCCCAAGCAGACAGTAGGAGACACACGATTTGACAAAGAAATACGTATATTCGTTCGGTGGAGGAACCGCCGACGGTGACGGCAAAATGCGCGACATCCTTGGCGGCAAGGGTGCCGGCCTCGCGGAGATGTGCAAGGCGGGCGTACCCGTCCCCGGTGGATTCACTATCTCCACGGAAGTCTGCAATCTCTTTTTCGAGAACGGCAACAAGGTTCCGAAAGAGGTCGACGACCAGATTCACGAAGCCCTGAAGAAGCTCGAAGACCTGATGGGCAAAAAGCTGGGCGGCGTCGATGATCCGCTTCTGCTCAGCGTGCGTTCCGGCGCGAAGTTCTCGATGCCGGGCATGATGAACACCATCTTGAACCTGGGCCTTAACGATAAGACCACCGAAGGTCTTGCGAAAAAGACCGGCAATCCTCGCTTCGCTTACGATTGCTACCGCCGCTTCATTCAGATGTTTGGCGAAGTCTCGCTGGGCATTGACATGGAGAAGTTCGACCACATTTTCGATGCGCGAAAAGCCAAGATCAAGGCCAAGCTCGATACGGATCTCTCGGCCGACGACCTGAAGGCAATCATCGTCGACTACAAAAAGCTGGTGAAGAAGGAAACCGGGAAAGACTTTCCGCAGGACGCTCTCCAGCAGTTGTTGATGTCCCGCGATGCGGTTTTCAACTCCTGGAACACTCCGAAAGCCCAGTACTACCGGCGCATGGAGAAGATTTCGGATTCCATCGGCACCGCCGCCAACGTGCAGGCGATGGTGTTCGGCAACATGGGTGACAATTCGGGAACGGGCGTTGGGTTCACACGTAATCCATCCACGGGCGAGAAGATTTTTTACGGCGAATTTCTGGTCAACGCGCAAGGCGAAGACGTCGTTGCCGGCATCCGCACGCCGCAGCCGATCTCCGAACTGCAAACCGTCATGCCGGAAGCTTACAAGCAGTTGCGCGAGATCACGACCAGCCTCGAAAAGCATTATCGCGACGTGCAGGACTTCGAATTCACCATCGAAGAAGGCAAGCTCTACATGCTCCAGACCCGCAACGGTAAGCGCACGGGTCCGGCCGCAGTTCGCATTGCCGTCGACATGGTGGAAGAGAGTTTGATCACGAAGGAAGAAGCCGTCGGGCGCGTTGCTCCGAACCAGCTCGATCAACTGCTTCATCCGGTCCTCGACCCGGCGATGCGCAAGAGCCTGCAGAAGATTGCGTCCGGATTACCGGCTTCTCCCGGTGCCTCCGTTGGCCGCGCTGCGTTCTCTTCGGAAGACGCCGTTGCACTTTCGGCCAAAGGCCCGGTGGTGTTGGTCCGCAAGGAAACCACTCCGGACGACATTCACGGGATGGACGTCTCCAAGGGCATTCTCACTGCGGTCGGCGGCTTAACGAGCCACGCTGCCGTCGTGGCCCGCGGTATGGGACGTCCCTGTGTTGTCGGCGCTTCCACCATTTCCGTTCAGGAAGGCAAGAAACAGGCCGTCATCAATACCGGCGGCAAAAACCTGATCCTGAAGGAAGGCGATTGGATCTCCCTTGACGGGTCGCTGGGTGAAGTTTACCTGGGCCAGTGCAAGACAAACGAGCCTGATCCGAAATCGCACTACTTCGCCACCTTCATGGAGTGGGCGGACGAATTCCGCGGCAACTTCGGTGTTCGTGCCAACGCCGATATTCCTCGCGATGCCAAGCAGGCTCGCCTGTTCGGAGCCGAAGGCATTGGCCTCTGCCGCACAGAACACATGTTCTTCGCGGAAGACCGCATTCCGTTCATGCAGGCCATGATTCTCGCGCGTGACGAGAAGAGCCGTATCAAGGCTCTCCAGAAACTTCTGCCGATGCAGCGCAAGGATTTCGCGGGCCTGTTCGAATCCATGAACGGATTTCCCGTTGTGATTCGTACGCTTGATCCGCCACTGCACGAGTTTCTGCCGAAGCGCGAAAACCTGATGGTGGACGTGGCGAAGCTGCCGAATGCTTCCCGTAGCGAGAAGAAGGAAATGGCGGATACCTACAAGGTGGGTATCGGCGATTTGAAGAAGCATCTGCCTGAACTGCTTCATCGCGTGGAAGAACTTCACGAATTCAACCCGATGCTGGGTCATCGCGGCTGCCGCTTGGGCATCACCTATCCCGAGATCACCGAAATGCAGGCGCGGGCTATCTTCGAGGCGGCGGCACTGGTAGCGAAGAAGGGCATCAAGGTCATTCCGGAAGTCATGATTCCGTTGATCGGAAGCGTGAAAGAACTTGAGAACCAGAAGGCAATCGTCGTTAAGGTTGCAGAGGAAGTTCTCACGAAGGCCGGTCTCAAGGATCTCAAGTACTACGTCGGTACCATGATCGAGATTCCGCGCGCTGCGCTGACGGCGGACGAAGTCGCGAAGGAGGCAGAATTCTTCTCCTTCGGTACCAACGACCTGACGCAAACCACCATGGGCCTTTCGCGCGACGACTACACGAAGTTCTCGAAGCAGTACGAAGACCTGAAGATCTTCAAGGCTGATCCCTTCGCGGTGCTCGATCAGGAGGGCGTCGGAAAGCTCGTCCAGCGCGCAGTTGAACTCGGACGCAAAACACGGCCTGATCTCGAGGTCGGCATTTGCGGCGAGCACGGCGGAGAGCCCAGCTCAGTCGAGTTCTGCTATCGCATCGGCATGAATTACGTATCGTGCTCGCCGTATCGTGTGCCAATTGCCCGCCTTGCTGCTGCACAGGCGGCCTTGGCGCGGAAGAATCAGCACAGCGAGCTTCAGCGCACGGCATAGCAATACTCGCTAGAACACTGGACGGTATGCTTATTGAATGGCTGCCGTCCAGCCCATTCGCCACCAATCTTTCGAAGCGATCTACGAGCTCCTTCGTACTTCCCTCATCAACCGCAAACCCGTCTCAGCCATGTACAAGGGGAAGCATCGCTTGTTCTGCCCGCATGTGCTCGGCCGCAATAAAAACGACGTTCCGTACGCCCTCTGTTATCAATTCGGCGGGCAAAGCAACAGCGGCTTGATAGCCGGCCGTTCCCCCGATAACTGGCGCTGTATCTGCATTGAAAAGCTCACCGAGGTGAAGCTGATGGAAGGGAGCTGGCACAGTCCGGAGGGCCACTCTCGCCCGCAGTCTTGCATCGCGAAGGTCGAGTACGACTCCGAGAATCCTGACCTGTCCCGCTGGAAGACAAAAGGCGCGGGTGCCGGTTCGTAACTGATGCCGAGCGCTGTCGAATCGCTCGGGCTACTCGGCCTACCTGCACCAATTCCCGTGATTGCATCCCAACGCTGGGATGCAATAGTGGTCGGCGCGGGTCACAATGGGCTTGCGTGCGCTGCTTATCTGTCGCGCGCCGGCAAACGGGTACTCGTACTCGAAGCGCGGGAAAGAATCGGCGGCGCGTGCACGATAGAGGAGCCATGGCCGGGTGTTCGAATGTCTCCGTGTGCCTATCTTGCCGGCCTGCTTCACCCAACCGTAATTGAAGAATTGGAGCTGCCAGGTTACGGGTACGAATGGACGCCCGCGAGTAACGGCCTGTTCGTGCCATTTCCCGACGGCTCAAGTATTCAACTCTACGATGATGACGAGCTTTGCGAGGCCGAGCTACGCCGCTTCGCACCGGGCGATCTCGAAGGCTTCCGGGCCATGTCGGACGTTCTTCGACGGTTGCGAGACGCGGTGCGCCCTCCTGGCGCGAGAGACGCCTGGATCGGCGACGCTCCGAGCCGGGAACAACTGGAAGAGCGTCTCGGAAACGACGCCGAAGCGAAGAGCGTTGCTCTTCGAATGGTCCATGGCCGAGTTCGTCGAACGCTACCTAAGCGACGAGCGGTTACAGATGGCTTACCTTGGTCAAGGCGTCATCGGAACAAACGCCAGTCCGTTCGATCCGGGAACAGCGTCTATCCGCTTCCATCATTCGTCGGGCCGCCTGGGCGGACTTCCGGGAAGCTGGGGATACGTCAAAGGCGGGATGGGAATGGTCTCGTTCTTCCTGGCGGACGCAGCACAAAGAGCGGGAGCAACGGTCGCCTGCGGAGTTCCCGTTGCGCAGATCCTGCCGGGCGAAGGGGTGCTGCTCGAAGGCGGCGAGCGCATCCATGCGCCCGTCGTGGTCTCGAATGCCGATCGGCCGGGTTACGCTGCGACTGCTCGGGGATGCTGCCCTTCCTGAGTGGCGAACGAAAGTAGAGTCGATTCCGATTGAGGGCTGCACGCTGAAAGTGAACGTGTGGCTGAAAGAGTTGCCTGACTTCCGGGCGCGACCCGGCACATTGGAGCCGCACCATTTCGGCCAGATCAACACACCGCTATCGAAGGGGGAATGGAGATCAGGCTACGAAGCAGCTCGAAGCGGGCGATTGCCCGACCAGCTCTGGACCGAACTCTACTTCCAGAGCGTCCACGACCGTTCGGTAGCGCCTCCAGGCACTCACACCATGAGCATCTTCTCGCAATACGTGCCTTATCGATTCGCGGAGGGCGACTGGGATACGCATCGGGAATCCGCTCGCGAGCTTGCCTTAGCCGCACTCGGGCGCTTCTGCTCCAACATTCCCGAAGCGGTTATCGACGCGGAGCCCCTCGGGCCGCCTGACATTGAGAAGCGGGTGGGACTAACGGGTGGACACATCTTCCAGGGCGAGTGTCTTCCGTCCTATATGTGGAGCAACCGGCTTTCGTCCCGAACCCCGATGGAGGGAGTTTATCTTTGCGGTGCCTGCACGCATCCTGGCGGCAGCGTGATTGCCATCAACGGGAGAAATGCCGCTAACGCTGTGCTCGCGGATGCCGGAGTTCACGGCCTTTCCTCAGCCGCCGATTGATCGCGAACAGAAGTGCGATGAGCGGCACGAGAACGAAGAACGGCCAGTAGGTGACGAGCAGCGGCTCCTTGAGAAGTACGTTTAGATCCCCGGTGACCGATGCCTCATCGCCACCGCGCGTTACGTCGACCTTCACTTTCCACTTACCGGCCGCCGGCAGATCCAGATGCGCTACGTACAGGGTTTTGTTCGTCGCAGCATCGTGGGTTGCGGGAAGGGTGAATTCGACGATTTCTGCGCCGCCTGGTTTCGTCAGATGCAGGAAGACCTTCGCGTCCAGGATGGTGCTCTTGTCTTCGCTCTTCTGACATAGAACGCTCAGGTCTACGCGCCCGACTCGTACTTGCGAGGGATCACTGAACAGCGTAATCAGGAACGGCCCAGCTTGCTTTTGCAGTTGGACCTTACCGCCATCCGCCAGTAGCGCACGGCCTCCTATGGCAAGCAGAAGAATCAGCCAGACTTGCTGGGTGGTGCCGCGCCTCAATGAATCATGCCTCTCATTTCCATCGGTTGAAACAGAATCCAGACTCCCGCGACATAGAGTAGCAGTGAGAGAGCAGCCCACGGTGTAGCAATCGCAATCCTTTGAGTTAGTCGAGTACCATACTGTCCCGCGAGACGAACAATCACGTACAAGCTCAGGAGCAATCCCGCATCAAGGCACAGAATCTGGACTGGAGTAACAAAGGAGAGTGAATTAAACCAGGCGGTCGCAAAATGGTAGAGCAGGTGGGCCGCCCACATCGAAACGCCTATCGGTACGAGAGCATAAACAAAGCGGCGGGACATCTCCCCATTTCGCTCGCGTCCGGCCCAGAGCCGATTGCAGGCAGCGCACAAACCGACCAACAGAATAGGCGCAGCAATGGCGCCAAGAAGAACGAAAGCGCCGACCACGAGGGGCATAGCGTGAGGACCCAGACGTGCGTGCCACTTGTGTTCGTACATCATGACCGGTCCGGTCATGCCGGCCGCATTGACGAAAGCCGCGAACACAATAAGTAAAGCTAAAGCAGCGAAATCGTTCCGCTTCGAAAGCTTGCCGATCGAGGAACGATAAGGATCCTCGGTCAGAGTCTTTGCGGGCAACACGGGAAGTAAAGCAACGTTGTCATGGGGGCAGGCTTTCACGCAGTCCATACAAAACGTGCAGTCCAGGTTACTCGCCTTTTTCGGTTGAAACAGATACAGCTCACAGCCGCGAGCAGTCTGATTTCCTCGAATGCAATCGTGCGTAGTGCACGAACCGCAGACGCTTTGCTTACGGACGGCTATTTCTCTCGGTGAAACGAGCGATGTGATGAAGTGAAACTGCCCGATCGGGCAGACATACTTACAGAAGCTTGCTCCGCGGAACAGACTATCGACCGTTAGAGACGCGGCGAAATATCCCAGTATGATCCAGGCTGTCAGAGACGGGCTGTTCCACAGACTGAACGCCTCGTAAGACCAGAAGTAGAGCACCAGTAAGGCAACGGGCAACCATTTCGAACGCAAGAACCTGGGCCACTTCAGTGTGGGCGAGACAAGGCGCCGTGCTCCGTCCCGAACGAGCGTGAACGGGCAGGCCATGCAGAACAGATTTCCAACGAGCAGAAGCGCCCCGACCGACAGTGCTCTCCAATGGATCCAGGGCAACACGCCTGCGAGATTGAGCGGAGCGACTTGTGTTCCGTGCAGCCCGTCAAAAATGACTGCCATCGCAATTGCAAGCATTGTCCATTGGGCTACCCGGCGCAACGCCTGGCAGCCATTTAGCCTTCACTGAGAAGCTACGGGAAACGCGGGCTTTGGGTAAACGCAGGATGCGCTCAGGTGTCCCTTCCTGTTCGGGCGACAACAATCGCATGCCGAAGATGACCGCGGGGACCAGATATACGATCGAACCCGGAACCCACATAATCGCTCCGGCAAGCGCCTGGTCCGCTTGCGCCGAGATACCACCGATATGAACGGATTCGTACGCCGGATAAAGAACCCTGCCTGCAAAGACGAAAGAAGCCGAGAGAACCGTATTGACGAGATCCGCAAACAACAAATACGGTATAGGCGCCCAGGCCGGCCAGCGGTTCTTGCCGGGTCCCTGTTGAATCAGAGGAATCCAGAAAAGAATGCCCGTCCAGAAGAAGCACGCATGCTGCAAGTCGTGGCAGAAGTTCGAACTCAAGGCCAATTGGTAAGCCGCCGGGAAATGCCAAACGAGGGTGCTGAGGGCGAACAGCAACCATGCGACGGGCATGGAACTGAGCCAATCGAAGATCCGATGGCAAGCCGGCGAGGTTAGAAATGGACCCAGTCCCTCTTTGACGAAGCTCTTGGGGAGACCACGCAAAATCGGTAGCATCGGCCGCCCCAGGAGTAGCAGCGGCGGCGCAATGGACAGCAGCAGCAGATGCTGAGTCATGTGAGCTGAAAGGAAGAGTTTGTCGAAAGCGTCAAGCGGAGAGCTCGTGGCCAGCCATACGACCGTCAATCCCGCGAGGAAACACGCTAGTCGCGTCTGGTCGCTGTCAGTTCTGATCTGGTGGCGTATGCGAATCCATCCTCGTAGGTAGACCACCGCCGTCGCGAGTAGAGCCGCCAGTATCCATGGGTGCCAGGGCCAGGATCCGAGAGCGGCCGTGGTGACTGAGTCCACGTCTACGGTTCCCGCTTTGCCAGAAGCGGACCGGTGCGCGCAACATCTCTCGGGAGCTTGTTCAGCCGGCGATCGGGAGTTTTCGCGGGAGGCTCGTTTTCAGGCCTCAGCGTCTGCATAAAGGCGACCAGCGCTGCGACTTCGGGGGGAGTGAGTTTCTTTCCGTAAGCCGGCATGTTGCCGCCGCCCTGAATCACCTGCCGAACCATCTCGTCGGCAGTTAAGCGTGTCGCAACATCGTCCAACGCAGGGCCACGCAGCCCGCCTTCGTTGCCCAGCGAGTGACAATTCCGGCACTGCTTGTTTTGAAATACAAGCTCTCCGTGTATCTCGAGAGGCGTGCGCTTTTTGACATATTTCACCGGAACCGGAGTGCCGCTCCAGGCATACATCCGAGGTGACCACGGAGACGTTTCGCCCATATACGTTAATGTGCCGATCACCAACATGACGAACACAACGGCAGAGAACAGCGACTGGTCTCCGCCGGAAGCTCTTCTCGCCTGTTCCCGAGATAAAGGGAAGCGCCAATAATAAGCCAATCAAGATCGCAGGCGCCACGAAGAGAATGACGACCTCCATCCAGTCGGGCAGCAGGGCCAGCGCCGCAAAGATGGAAAGGAAGTAAAAATCCGGCCGCGGATTCGTGTTGATCAGCGTCGGGTTCGGAACACCGAGGGGGCCCTTCGGTCCGAAAAAGAGCGCGCACCCGAGGATCGCGACAATTGTGGCAGCCGCGAAAACCAGGTCTTTTCCGACAGCATGGGGGACAAACGGAACGCCTTCCTTGCGCAGGATTTCGGCATACTCCGCATCGTATGTGGAGCGCTTCACCGGTACGCCCGGCTTCGGGTATTCGTTGATTCCCTTTGTGAGCACCAGCCGCAGATGCATGCTAACGATGGCAATAATCAGGCCGGGAAGAATGAAGACGTGGAGAGTGAAGAATCGGGACAAAGTCTCGCCGGCTATGATCGGCCCGGCCAGCAGGAGATGAACAAGCTGACCTCCGATGAGAGGCACGCGTCCCGTTACCGAAGCGCCAATGGACAATCCCCAATACGCGTCCTGGTCAAATCGCATCACCTGGCCTGTGAACGCCATCGCCAAAGTGAACAGGAGCAGAAAGATGCCACTCACCCAGGTCAGTTCACGCGGATACTTATACGCACCGAACAGAAAAACCTGGATCATGTGCAGGGTCATGATGAAGACCATGAAATTCGATCCCCAGTAGTGCACTGCACGCAGGTACCATCCCAAGAACTGGGCATGGTTCAGATACTCGAGACTCGTGAATGCCTCATTAGTCGACGGTACGTAGACGAAGGCGAGGCACGTTCCCGTAATCACCTGGATGACGAAGCAAAGCAGCGTGGCGCTGCCGAACACGTAGAACCAGCTTCCCGCGCTCGACGGCACTTCATGCCCGGCAGTAGAGGCGTACAGCGCGGTCAGATGGAGCCGGTCGTCCAGCCAGACCGCCAGTTCTCTAAGCTTATTCATCATCGCGTTCCAACCGGCTAAATCGGGTTACTCAGCGTCGGCATCTGGCCGCCCTTCACCCATAACTGCCCGTTCTCCACCTTGTGATCGTATTGGAACAATCCACGCGGAGGCGGACCCGCCGCGCGCGAGCCATCCTCATAGAATGCTCCGCCGTGGCAGGGGCACATAAATAACCCTGACTCCTGAAACCAACGAACGGGACAGCCAAGGTGCGTGCAGTTAATGGCAAAAATCTGAAACTCCTGTTGCCCTGCTCGCCGCACCCAACACGGAATGTTCGCGGTCTGTCCGTCCCAGGGTCTGGTAAACGGATTCCGATACGTCGCGATACGTGTCGTCTTCTCGGGAAAGTCCTCCAGATGCCCGAGCGAAATCCAGTTGCGCGGATCTTTCTTTTCAACAAAACTGGAGAACACAAAGCCGATCATGGGAATCGCGAGTAGCGCTCCCGCGGCTACGTTCAACGCGACTCCGGCTGCGAACAGCCAGTTGCGGCGGGTCGGGTCCTGGGTGTTTTGCTTGCCTTTGTCTTCCTGCCGGGTCGTATCGCCCATATCACTTTCCTTTCTCAACCACACCTCCGCCGATGCTGCTTCCCCTGCCCTTATGCCCCTCTTCACGCTGTTCGTCGCGGCCGGGTCGATTCCCGCTATCTTCGTTGCCCTTCGTCTTCTCCCCCGTCTGTCCTGTTCCGCTCGCCTGCGTATAGGCGTCCAGGGGCTCGGCGCTTGGCGGACGCAGCGACGCGAGATACGTGACGACGTCCGCGATGTCCTGATTGCTGAGCGCACGCCCTAATTTCAGGTTGCGATAACTGAGCATTCCGAGATCAGGCCGGCCGACGATGATGGAGGTGCGTATGTTCTGATTGGTCACCAGGCTGAGATAATTCGGATCGGACACGGGGCCGATAACGCCGGGCCGATGGCACAGCACACAATACTGAGCAAAGAGCAATTTGCCCCGATTGGTATCGCCGCTCTCGACCGGAGCGCTGTAAGGCGGTAAAGGAGGATTTGCCGAGGGCGCCGGTTTACTCCAGTTCTTCTCAATGCCGTCGACCAGGATGTCGATCTGCCGGTCCGTCAGAGCTCCGCCGTCGGCCCGCGACCAGGGAGGCATGGAGGTGCCAGGGCGACCATGAGCGATGATCCTTCTAATCTCATCCTTCGGGATCACAGCCAGATAGAGCGCGTCGTGCAGGATTCTGCCGGGACCGTTCTTCCCTTCGTCGCCATGACAACCCGAACAATTCTGCTTGAACAATCCGGGGAAGTCCGTGGCATTCGACTCTTCGGCTTCTTCTGCGTTTGCAGGAGGCTTACCAGGAGCGTGACAGCCGGAGAGAACTATGGATGCAAGTGTCAGAAAAGCGTAGGCCTTCCACCTGGCGCGCAGAACTTGCCCGAAGATCATTCGTGCTTTTCTCCGTGGGGGCCAAGTCCGGGTGCTTCCACAAAAGCTCTTTCCGCCAGCGACCACGATTGCATCGTTCGTATGCTCGCGCTTCTCGCAATGACGAACCCTCCCACTAATCCAAACCCGAGTTGACACGCCACGAACCAGGGCCAACTGATGCGCTGGTTCATGACCGGATTTACCAGGTTCAAAACCGTAGCCACCAGCCCGCTCCAAAAAAGGGGCATCAGGATACCTGCCCAGAACGGAGCATATTTCGGGAACATGGGAAGTATCACCGCGTAAACCAGGCCGACAAGAATAGAGATGGTTCCATGCCCGACGAAAGCAGCCGCAAAGGCCAATCCGTTGAAGGCCCTTAGTTGTTCAATGGAAGCTTGTCCCATCCCCGGGATCACAACCCCGGCAAGAAGGTTGATGGGATACCAAATGCTGCCTTGGGCGATCAGTCCGTAAAGACAGGCCAACGCTGCCATCGCAGTTCCACCGGCAAGACCACCCCAGATTCCGGACGAATAAGGATGGACGCGTTCGGGTATCCGCACCCGATGCTTGCCCTCGCCGGTTTGCATGCGAACCACCGATCTTGATTCGACAAGAATGGGAGCCGGGCGGAGAGCAGCTTCGACCGGCATCTCCTCATGTGCTTCATGAGGAATGACCTCGTGCCACCAGCCAAGCCCGCCGCGGATGGCTATCGCTAATCCAACTATGCTGACAACGAAATGCGTGACCAGCCCCGCCAGGGAAAGAGCAATGCCGAATGCAAAGACCATCGGCCAGAACGTTGGCGCCGGCATCAGGATGTGGCTCTCTGCGGTTCGCTCGCCGGCTTCTCCGTGATCGACTCGATGTTCCATCGCCCTACCTCCCGATTACGTAGACAACCGTAAACACGACAATCCAAATCGCGTCCACGAAGTGCCAATACCAGGAGAGAAACTTGACGCGCCTCTCCTGATGCTGGATGGGAAAGCCCATGAGCGAAACCACCATCACCAGCATCAGAAAGAACAGCCCGACGAACACGTGGCTCGCATGCAATCCGACCAGCGAGTAGTAAGTTGTACCAAACAGGTTGGTGCTGATGGTCAGACCCATCTTTATAGATCAACTTCCACCATTCGAGACCCGTCGCTGTCAGAAACTCGCCGCCCAGAAGAATAGTTGCCGCCCACCACAACTTGAATCTTCCGAGCTGGTTTCGCTTCAGCGCATGCTCCGCAATCACGATGGTCAAGCTGCTCGAAAGCAGGCAGATGGACGAGACGATCGGCAACTCCAGAACGTCCTTGGGATAGGGACCGTTCAAGCTCTTGCCGATGTAGACCAGGTAAGCAACAACGAAGATCGTGAAAAGCGCAGTCTCCGTGATCATCAGCAGAATGATGCCGACAGTGCCGCGATCCGGCATGGTCCATTCCCGCTCCAGTGCGCCGGCGTCTGCGGGTGTAACGGTGGCTGCCATAGTTACTGTCCGAACTTCCAATCCGGATCTTGCGGATGCTTCAGATCCCAAAGCGGCCGGCTGCTACGAACCACAGGCAGTTTCTCGAAGTTGTACTCGGGCGGGGGCGAAGTGGTGGCCCATTCCAGCGTCCAGCCGTCCCAGGGATCATCGCCCGCGCGCGCTCCCTTGACCGCCGAATACACCATGTTCCACGCGAACATCGCGATAGCGGCTATCTGAAAGATCACGCCGATCGACGCGACCAGGTTGTAGAGCTCCCAACCGCGTCCCGCAGGATAGGTGTAAATTCTGCGCGGCATACCGAGCATGCCGGCGAAGTGGAGCGGGATGAAAGTGAGATTGAAGCCTAGAACAAAGCTCCAGAAACTCCACTTCCCCAGACGCTCGTTGTACATCCTGCCGCTCACTTTTGGGAACCAGTAATACATGCCGGCAAGCAACCCAAAGACAAGACCGCCGATCAACGTGAAGTGAAAATGCGCCACCACGAAGTAAGAGTCGTGTAGCTGCCAGTCGAACGGAGACACCGCCAGCATGATGCCGGTCAGTCCTGCGATAAGGAACTGCAGCAGGAAACCGCAGCAGTACAGCATGGGCGTATCCAGCCGCAACTTGCCGCCATACATGGTGGCAGTCCAGTTGAAGATCTTGATTCCGGTCGGGAATGCCGACCAGCATGGTGGAAGCGGCGAAAAACGTATTGGACCAGGCCGTCATCCCAACGGCAAACATGTGATGCGCCCAGACGCCTAAGCTGATAAACCCGATTGCGATAACAGCCGCAACCATAGCCGGCCTTCCGAAAAGCGGCTTGCGCGAAAAAACCGGAATCACTTCGGACAGAATGGCGAACGCGGGAAAAATCAGGATATACACTTCCGGATGTCCAAAGATCCAAAAGAAGTGCTGCCACAGAATCGCCGACCCGCCTGCTTGCGTATTGAAGAAGTTCGCACCCAGGTAGCGATCGAACAGCAGCATGATCTGCGCCGCCGTCAGTGGCGGCAGTGCAATCAGGATCAACCACGAATCGATTACCATCACCCAGACGAACACCGGCATGCGCGCCAGGGTCATTCCGGGACAGCGCATCGAGATGGCGGTGACGATCACATTGATCGCGCTCGCGATGCTGCCGATCCCGGCAGTCAAAATCCCGAGGATCCAGTAGTCGGTACTTGCGCCACGCGAGAAGGCTCGCTCCGTCAACGGTGCATAGGCGAACCAACCCACGTCAGGCGCAGAACCCGCACCCGAAAGGCCGCCGCCCCCGATGTAGCTGAAGTACAGCAGACATCCGCCAAACAGAAAAATCCAGAAGCCAAAGGCGTTCAGGCGCGGAAACGCCATGTCGCGCGCACCGATCATCAACGGAACCAGGTAATTCGAAAAGCCCGCCACCATCGGCATTCCGACTAAGAAGACCATCGTTGTCCCATGCATGGTGAACAGCCGGTTATAGGTGTCCGGACCGACAACATGGTTGTTCGGAAAGGCAAGCTGCGCCCGGATAACGGCTGCCATAATGCCGGCAATCACCAGAAACACCAAGGCCGAAACCACGTACATCAAGCCAAGCCGCTTGTGGTCCACGGTGGCGACCCAGTTATACAAGGTCTCGGAATAAGAGAAGTCTCGCGGCTCTGCTCCGGCCGTCGCTATGGGTTGATCGATAGTCGCCATAAATTCTCTAATGCAGACTCCCGAGATAGGAGACCAGTTGGTCCAGTTCCCTACCGTTCAGCTTCATACTCGGCATGAAACATCCCGGCTTTATCTGTTGCGGATCGTTGATCCATGCTTTCAGATGTTCAGGCGTGTTGGTCGTGATTCCCGCTCCGATCGTAGAGCGTGTTGCGAGATGGGTCAAATCCGGCCCAAACCTGCCGATCGCGCGCGTGCCTTTAATCAGGTGGCAGTTGACGCAGGAAAGCGATTCAAATACGGCTCTTCCGGTGCTCACGTCGGCTGACCCAACTGTCTTCTGCTGTCCTTGGGCCCAGGCCTGGAACTCGGGACGCCCTTCGGCAATCACGCGTAGCAGCATATTGGCATGTTGAGTTCCGCAGTATTCGGCGCAGTTTCCTACGTAAGCGCCGGATTGTCTGGGATCGATCCACATATAGTTCAGTCGGTTTGGAATCAGGTCGACCTTACCCGAGAGCTGTGGAACCCAGAAGCTGTGGTTCACATCCGCGCTCGACAGTTCAAAATAGGTCGCCTCTTTCCCATCGGGCGAGAACGGTACGTGAATTTCGTTGGCGGTTGTGATGTTGTAGTCGGGATACTGCACCTCCCACCACCACTGATGCCCGATCACCTTGACGTGCAGAGTCGAAGGCGGTGGGCTGGCGTTCTCAACGCTCCAGACCACCCGAGCCGTTACGCCAACCAGCACAAACACGATGAGGATGGGGATTACAGTCCAGGCAAGCTCGATCTGGTTGCTTCCGTAAACCTGCGGAGGTTCCTGGTGAGCTTCATCACCCGGTTTTCTGCGGAAGCGGAAGATCGTGTAAACGATGATGCTCGCGACCACCAGGAAAATGAGGGCGGTGACTGCAATGGTGAACCACGCAATATCTCTCTCTGCCGCCGCCGGTGATGCCAACGGATCGAAGATATTTGTGATGCGATGCTCGGCCGTTCCCGGCACCTGGACCTGCAAAAAGGCGAAAAAGCCAGAACCGGCCACTAGTACACCCCGCTCAGCAGCACACCTTCTACTTTAGCCGTAACCACTCCATTAACAAGAGAAAAGTTCCCCGTATTACCTCGTGCAACAAGGTATAGTAAGACGACCATTATGGCGCTTCACATAGGGCAGCGTGAAGTTGGAAATGTCACGGTACTTGACCTGGAAGGTCGTTTAATAGCCGGAGAAGAAGCCGCTTCTTTCCGCAGCGTCGTAGACGTTTTGATCGACGAGACCCGGATCTGGATATTAGCGAACCTGAAGAGCGTTCGTATGATCGATAGCTCCGGTTTAGGAGTTCTGGTTTCCGCCCATCTCGCAATTCAGAAAGCTGGAGGCGCAATCAAGCTGCTGAACGCTTCTCAGCGTCACATTAATTTGCTGGTGCTTTCAAAACTGACGACCGTATTCCCCAATTTCGAGGACGAAGACGCAGGAATTCGCAGTTTTCTACCTAAGGAACAGGCCGGCAGACAGTTCGACATCCTCGAATTTGTTCGAAGCGAAGAGAACAACGGCGAGTCGCTCACCGGAGAGACAGCGGGGGAAGACGCGAATGCGCCATCCCCTTCGGACCAGAGCTCAGAGAAGTCTTAATCAGCGAGAAGCATAGGAAGCGCGCGTATTCTCCGGCCGGGGGGTTTTCTCATACGCATGAATCGCCTTGTCCAGGGTCAGGAGGATGTGGTTCAACTGTTCGTGGGTTTCTGCCTGCACCACAATCTTTGCCTGAGGTTTTTCCGGATGAGCCCTGAACGCCATTTCTGGCTTACTGGATGCGCTCGCCGTTGGACCCGCGGTCTGGTGGCCATGCGCGGCCGGTTGCTGCGGATTCGGCCGGGCCGGGTTCCGGTCGGCATAACGTCCTAGCGACCGGAAACGTTGCCCACACCCACTACACCGATAGGGATATCTGCCAAACCAGGACTGAACTCGATCGCAAACCCCGCTTCGCCGGGATCGATTGACGTCGGAAGAATCGCAACGTGTACAGGTCATCACCAGACCTTTCGGCAGGACTGCGAAACACCTTTACACCTCGAACCGATTTTTTGGAGCTAAGGAGTACCCCTTAGCTTGGTGTCGTCCGCTTCAGTTTACGCGTGCGCACTTCGTTAGCATCTCGAGAGACACGAGTTCGAGAGCCCTCTCGTGGGTCGCTTCCAGGCGAACCGGGGCCCGTATCCCGGCGTCGTAGGATTTCTTCCAGGGGCCGACGCAAACGCACCATCCGTCGCCCGCTTTTAGCCCGGGGAATCCGAACTCCGGGCGCGGAGTAATCAAATCATTTCCGATGGCCCTTTGGTGTTGCAGAAACTCGTCAGTGACGATGACACATACAGTGTGCTGGCCAGGATCATCATCCCCGGAATTGCACTTCCCATCGCGATAGAAGCCGGTCAGCGGGTCCGTGCAGCACGTCTGCAGGGCGCCACCTAATACATTCTTAGTCATTTCACTCAAGACTACTGCAGGGCGGCGAAACCCTGGCGGACTGGCACAGCCGATAGGCTAGCCCGGTAAGCTGGAAGGATAGATGGGGTCTTCGCAAGCGGGTTTTGGGTCGCGCTTCTGGTCGCTGATTGGCGCAACTTTTCTGGGATTTCTGGGCATGGGCACTGTTTTGCCTGCGTTGGCGCCATATGTGCGCCACGAGCTGGGCGGTTCGGATCGAACCGTCGGATTTGTGATCGGAACCTTCTCGTTCCTTGCTCTTGCAAGCAGGTTCATCTCCGGGCCACTGGCAGACCGCCGCGGCCGAAAAATTACAATGCAGGCGGGCTTATTGAGCTGCGCTTGCGCGGGGGTCGCTTACCTGCTCCCTCTACATCTGCCGGGTATGTACCTGGGCCGAGCGTTGCAAGGTTTTGGCGAGGCTTGCCTCTACACGGGCGCGGCAACCTGGGCGGTAGAGTTGGCTGGCGTCGAACACAGTTCTCAGGCGCTCGGTTACGTCAGCAGTGCGATCTGGGGCGGCATTTCCGCAGGCCCGGCGGTTGGGCACTGGCTTGGTTCCTTTGGGCGGGCGGCAGTGCTGCAAATCGTTGCTGCGTTCGTTTCACTTTTACTTGCTTCCCTTGTGGGCGAGACGTTTCGGCCTTCGCACGGCGAGGCGCGCCGCAAATTTTTCCGTCCTTCTCTCGTGACCGCAGGCATCGCTGTCGGGTTTGTGAACGTGCACTATCCGGTGATTACAGGATTTCTCATCCTGCACCTGGCGCAGCACGGCAATTCGGGCCCTGCGGCTTTCACGACGTACGCCCTGACAATTCTGCTTTGCCGGTTCTTTCTGGGCAAGCTGCCTGACCGGCTCCCGGCCAGCCTTACTTTTTACGGCGGCCTCGTCGGAATGGCGATTGGCCTGGTTATGCTTGCAACGGGACCGCGGCCTCCGATCGCGATTCTGGCAACCGGAATCCTTGGGCTTGGCTTCTCATTCCCGTGGTCTTCTATCGCTGCCACGGTCTTGCGCCGTACGCCCGTGAACGAACACGGCTCGACCATCAGCTTCCTCAGCGCCTTCTACGACCTGTTTGTCGGAATGAGTTCCGTGGCGGCAGGAGCAGTGGCCGGGAATTTCGGTTATCCTGCGGCTTTCGGTATGGCGGCCGCGGCTCTATTGGCGGCAGCAGTTGCCGGAAAGTTTGTCTTTTTCCCAAGCGAGACGCCTGTTGCTCAAGATCAAAAGGAAGAATTCGCCACTTCCGTAAGCTAAGCGGCTACTGAACCAATCGAGCTGACACGACAAGGAACAGGCACACATCCTCATCCGCCACCGTGGTGCTGCCGACCACCACTTTCTGGCCCTCCCTGAGGTCGATGCGCGTGCGGATTTGTATAGGCTGCGGTGAAGTTGAGCTCGATTTCGATCCGTCTTTTCCGGTCATGACCTCTGTTATAGGAACGGCCGCATCGAACTTCACTTCGTTGAGATGTATTGCGCTATCGGCTGAGATCGTTACTGCCCCGTAAACCAGACTATATTCAGTCCCAGAGCGCGCGCCGTTCGAAACCGGCAGCCACCTCATTGAACCTCTAGTACTGTGAGGGGCGTCTCCTTGCGTTACCCTCAGCAGCATCGTGCTTAGGACTTGATAGGTGTTGTATGGGAAGATTGCGCGGAGTTGTTTCACTACAGGTGCGAACGCATCGCCCACTATCTCTTGAGTACCTGGGATTCTTTGGGTAGAACCCGCGATCACGGAGGTGGTCAGCTCAACGTTCTTCGCATCTGAAGGATTAGCAAGATTGTCGAGCTCACGGATCGTGCGAGCGGCGCTTTCAACATCGGCTTCGCTTCCCCTAGAGAACCGGTTGATAATAACGGCTCTCAGTGCGCGATCACCTTGGCAACCCACGCCCGGAGCACCCTTCACCAAGCTGCAAAGCGTAACGGCGTCGCCCTTCACGCGAATAATCTGAATTGACTTATCCGTGGAAGTGCCTTGCGCAAACAAAGCTTGGCAAAGAATAAACAGCAGCACGAGTCTTGATTTCATTGTTCGACCGTTCTTTCTGCGGATGGAAGAAGAATTATCACGTTCGGATCCGCCGTCGTGAGCTTTATCTGGACTGATCCGTTTGCACTCGGCACGAAGTTCACTGCCCGAAGACCTGCGGTCGGCCCTATGTGAGGATGTGGGCGGCGTCCCCGTTCCATTTGTTTTAGTTCCGGGATCTCGAGCGCAAGTTGGATCCGTACCGCCACCAGCGGCAACCGTACCGTGCTTTCCTGTGGCGTTGGAAGCAGCGCTTTCCGATGCATTAGGCCCAGAAACAAAAGGACCAGCGACGCAGCAAGCGTAGCGAACGACCAGCACCATCGTGCCGTTCTACGCCGAGTTTCCAGTCCCCAGGCTATCCCTCTACGAACTCTCGCCAGATCGGTTTCAGAGGGCTCTTCAAAAGCACTTCGAAGTAGTTGCTGGGCCTTTTCGATCTCATGGACGGTGCGGCGGCATTCCGCACAATCTTCTGAGTGGAGCTCCACTTCCGCCGCAGCATCCGGCTTAAGGTCGGCCCCCGCCCAAAGGGCCAAGGTCTGGGGATCAGGATGCCCGTTCACAGATGCCCTCCCAACTTTGTAAGCAGAAAATCCCTCATCTTGACTCGTCCGGTGGATATCTGTGAGCGTACGGTAGTCTCGCTGGACCCGAGCATATCTGCTACCTCGGCCGTTGTGTGGCCTTCCAAATCCCGCAGCACAATGGCCTGCCGTTCTCTTGGAGTCAGCGCCCTGAGCGCCTCGTAGAGAAGTTGCTGCTTCTGATGATTCGCGGCCGATTGTTCCGGGTTATCGCAGTCGTCCGGAACCTCGGGCACGAGATCAATCGGCATCTCGTCTTTGGAACGGCGTAGCAGGTCGATGCAGATGTTCACCGTTGTGCGATACAACCACGGCCCGGGGTCTTTATCCTCCGACACAGATCGGATCCTTTTGTGCAACCGCATGAATACATCCTGCGCAGCATCCCGGGCCGCCTCGCGATTCAGAAGTAAACGTTGCGCCAGACGCAGTACTCGTCGCTCGTGCAGAGACACGAGCTTTTCGAAGCACGCAGCCTCCCCGCCCTTTGCTCCACGAATCAGATGGCGAAGCAGGTCCGGCTCGAACATGGATTGGTCAAGGCACGGAATCGCCATCTGCATGCGCCGTTCTTAACACCTCACCTGTTATACGAAGCCGATCGCAAAAACGTTGAGAGCCCGGGCGGGACGCTACTGAAATTCCATGCCGCGCAATACCGAGCCACGTTCGGCAGTACCTTTTGCGAATTCCACTTTCACGGTTCTCGCCTGCTGAGGACCGCAGCTAAACTCTGCTGGGCTGTTCCGCATGAGGACGCGCGTCGGATCTTGCACCTTAAGCTGCAGCACTCCCGCTTTCGTCTCGACTGAGAAGCCGACCAGTTTCCCCCCGCTGCACTCGACAGTTCGAAGCTGCCCGTCTGTTCGCTCGATCTGGTCGCCGGCCTCAATGAACGGATTCCATTCGGTACCGTGGGGAGTGCGAATGCTGACGGCTCTCATCTGCCCGTCCTTGTCGCGCTCAAATTGCACGTGAAAATCAGTTTTGGTTGTGTATTCGAGTGCCCTGGCAATACCGCGCTCGTCAGGCGTTTTCGCGCTCAACACGGCCTTATGAGCCGCCGCCGTTGCTTCGTCTGTTCGTCCTAATTCCGACAGGCACGAAGCTAAGGCGCTCCAATAGCTATAAGCACGAGCGCCCGAAGGAGCGCCCATGGCTTTCAATTGAGCGACTGCGGCCAGCGTAATTTCCCCGATTGCTCTCGATGATGGCTAACCGATAGCGAGCGTCATCGAAGTCAGGCTTCGCTGCGATTGCTTTTTCGAGTGCCCGCGCGATCTCGTCCTCCGGCAATCCCGCGTCTTGCGCCAGCACTGCAAATCGGTAACAGAGACCGGGATCATTGGCGCCGGATTCGATCGCGGCTCGCCAGTTCTTGAGCGCGGCTTTGGTGTCGCTATGAAACGCGACGGTCCCCAGGCTCGTCAGCAGCTTCGGGTCTCCCGGATATTCGCGAAGCAGCTCCTGATACTTCCGTTCGGCACGGCTCCACTCCTGATTCGCAACGAGCAAATCGGCCAGGACCATTTCCGAATTGAGATCGGATACACGCACAGCCGTCCCCGCAGAAATAGCGGGCTCTGAAGCTGGAACGAAGCGCACCGGCGAGTTCCGTTCCCGGATCCACTTCGCCAGGTCCGCTCCGACCGTAGTCAGCGGCTTTCTGTACACGTCTTCAAAAGCCTGTTCCGCGGATGAGGCCGTACGGAGAGCACCGAAGAACCTGTCCAGCCGCCCGTATTGCGGGGAAAAGACCAACATGTCCGCAAATGCCCAAGTCTCGGCGTAAAAGATAGCAGCCGTGTCCCGTGAAACGTGAGAATAAGGCTCTCGCGTGCCACTCAACAACTCGGAGACAGGTATCCGTGGGTACCGCCGGAGAGTATCAAGCCGAGCCGGCAGGTCACCTCCATACTCGAACCCCGAGTTCGTGGCCCGCACAGTAGAGAAAACCTCAGCCAAGCCTTCTCCGAGCCAGTTCGGCAGTTGAAGCCCCCTGGCGTGGAAGATGGCGTGCGAGTACTCGTGAGCAGATATTCCCAAGCTGGGCGATGGAGGCAAGACGATGTACTCACCGGCGTCGCTCGCGACGTAGTAAGCATCGGCCGCCTGATGCGTGCGATATTCTTCGTACTCGCGAGAGGAGTTGAATTCGATCACCCGCAGCGGCACACCGGGATCCGCAATCAATCCGCCCAACCCGGGAATGCTCGCCTCGGTCCAGAACGCTCGGAGGCGGCCGAAGCGAGCCAGGAGACTTCGCGCGTTCTCCCCGCTCACGTGCGAATAGATCTGGAAGTGTTTATCCTGTGCCAACCACCAGGCGGAGGGATCTGCGGACGCAATACTCCTGGGCAAAAGCGCGCAGAGAACGCCGATCAATACTGCCCAACGAGAGTTAAGAGGCCAGCGAGGGAACCCGGCTTTGCGGTTGGATGTTCGTGTTATGACGGAAGCGATTACTGGGGTCGTACTTACTTTTGATTTTACTAAGGCGTTCGTAGTTGGTCCCATACGCCTCGGAAAAACGCGCCTGGTCGTCCTCGCTGAGCGCGTTCGCATACACTGATCCCGCAGACCAGGGATTCATAGCCGAGTAAAACTCCCGAGTCCAGTCCCGATTCGAATCGTCGTCCACCGCGCCCTCCCATAAACTCAGAACAACGAGATCGAATCCTTCTTTGCGAGCGTGAAAAGCCGTTGCGTCCGGCGCTACACGGGTCGCCACACCATGCATGTGTTCCAACATGGTTACCGATCGGGGTGAAGGACAGCACTCGAGCTGCCCAACGAACGTGTCAATTGCTTCGTCTGGCAAGTCGCGGAGGAAATTCGATTTCCAGTAACTCCTCATCCCGTGCGGGGCCGCCGGATCTAACATCTGTTGTAACTGGAGGTACGGTATGCGATCGACGGTATCGGCCAGGGGAGGACCGAATCCACGTAGCGGAGCAAGCAGACGCTCGCCTTCGGCCAAGTCGTCCCCGCAATAACATGGAATGACCATAACGACCGGAATCCCGTCCGGCGTAGTGACGGCCCCCGCATAGACTGTCAACTCGTCCGGCAAACCGGACTGTGCGAAATCCCGGAAGCGTTTCAATACATCGCGCGCCCGAGCTAACGGATGAACAATCGTTCCGGTCAGCACTGTCTTGATCGGATGGAGGCGATACGTGATGGACGTAACAACACCAAAGTTGCCGCCTCCACCTTTGAGAGCCCAGAAAAGATCGGCGTTCTCTTCAGGGTTGGCCCGAAGCTGTTCGCCTTCGGCAGTAACGATGTCGTACGCCAAAGTGTTGTCACAGGAAAGCCCGCATCGGCCCATCAGCCAGCCGACGCCTCCGCCCAGAGTCAACCCCGCAATTCCAGTTGTGGAGATCAACCCGCCCGTCGTCGCCAGACCGTGCGCTTGTGTCGCACGATCGAACTCGCCCCAAAGCAGGCCAGTTTCTGCGACCGCCGACCGGTTTTTTGGATCGACAGCAATGCCCTTCATCTGCGAAACATCAATCACTAAACCGTCGTGGACGAGCGCTGTTCCGGCAGCGTTGTGGCCGCCGGCGCGAATGGAAGGAAAGATCTCGTGATCGACCGCGAATCGCACGGCGCGACGAACATCTTCAACTCCGCTGCAACGAAGAATCGCGTGGGGACGGCGATCAATCATGCCGTTCCAGATTTGCCGGGCGGTTTCGTAGCTCGCAGACGCCGAGGTGATGATCTCTCCGCGGAAGTGGGGGCGCAACTGATCCAGATTCACAACCGCTCCTTTCCGTGAGAGTCTATCAGCTATTTGGGGTCCGCGTTCAGCATCGCCTTCCAGGCACTCTCATCATCTCCAACGCTGAGCCGGTTACCTGCTCGTATCAGGGGAAGCCGCAGAAGTCTGGGCTCTTTCTCGATGCGGGTGATCATCTCGGCATCCGAGACCTTCAGGTACTTGAGGCCCCCATCAACGTATGGCTTGCCTTCGCTGTCAAGGAGGCCCGCGAGCCCGAAGCGATCAACGAATCGCTTGATCTCGCCCGGGGCAAATGGCTTCTGCTTCAAGTCGACAATGTGAAGCTTCACGCCGCGCTCTTTGAAGAACCGCTCGGCGGCACGAGTCGCATGAGAGTTCTTAACCCCGAAAATCTGAACATTGACCATCGGGTGTCCTTCTACAAAGGCTCGGAAGAGATCCGCATCTTGTAAAAAGAGCGATACACAAAGTACAGAGCGAGAAGAAAGAAGATCGATGCCAGGAAGTACTTCGTCCCCAGCCCCGGGTTCCGCGAGAGCGAAACACCTAACTCTACGGCCAGAAGGCCGAACAGCGTAGTGAACTTGATAATCGGGTTCAACGCGACGGACGACGTATCCTTGAAGGGATCGCCGACAATATCGCCAACAACGGTGGCGGCGTGTAAATCCGTTCCCTTCTGTTTCAGCTCGGTCTCGACAATCTTCTTCGCATTGTCCCAGGCGCCTCCCGCGTTTGCCATGAATATCGCTTGGTAGAGTCCGAAGAGCGCAATAGAAATCAGATAACCAATAAAGAAGTAAGGTTCGACCAAAGCAAACGAGAGAGTGATGAAGAACACCGTAAGGAAGATATTGAGCATGCCTTTCTGGGCATAACGGGTACAGATCTCGACAACCTTCTTACTGTCCGCGACCGAGGCTTTCGACGGTCCGTCGAGCTTAATGTGCTCTTTGATGAACTCCACCGCCCGGTACGCCCCGGTGGTCACAGCTTGAATGGAGGAGCCGGTGAACCAGTAGATGACAGCGCCCCCGGCGATCAAACCCAGCAGAAAGGGAGGATAGAGAATCGAGAGATTCGTGACAAGTTCAGGCCGCAGACCTCTGGTGAGAGCCATGATTATAGAAAAGATCATGGTCGTGGCGCCCACCACGGCGGTACCGACCAGCACCGGCTTCGCCGTTGCTTTAAAGGTGTTCCCGGCTCCGTCATTTTCTTCCAGGTGATACTTGGCTCGATCGAAGTTCACCAGCACTCCGAATTGCGACTCCAGCTCACGTTCGATATCCGGCAACTGCTCGATGGTCGACAGCTCGAATACGGATTGCGCATTGTCCGTTACCGGGCCATAGGAGTCGACCGCGATCGTAACGGGCGCCATACCTAAGAAACCGAACGCGACCAGACCAAACGCAAATACCGCGGGCGCGACCATCAGGGTGCCTAATCCGGTTGTGCTCACGCCGAAGGCCACGCCCATGAGAGCCAGAATCGCCAAACCAAGCCAAAACCCGCTCATGTTTCCCGCCACCAGACCGGAAAGAATGTTCAACGCGGCGCCGCCTTCGCGCGACGACGAGACCACCTCTCTAACGTGGGCGGAATGAACCGATGTGAATACCTTCACCAGCTCCGGGATAAGCGCTCCAGCGAGTGTTCCGCAACTGATAACCGTCGCGAGCTTCCACCACAGGCTCGTTTGCCCGCCTAGTTCGGGAATAATCAGGTAAGACACGAGATAGGTCAACGCAATGGTAACGGCCGAAGTCACTCGGAGGAGGTTAGTAAGAGGAGCTTCGAAGTCCATCTCGTTACGCCGCTCGTATTTACTCCTGGTGTAAACAGCGTTAGCCAGATAGGAAAGCCCGGAAGAAGCAATCATCATGCTGCTCATGACAAAGATCCAGACCAGAAGCTGACTTTGCACAAGCGGATCGCGAACACCCAAAACGATGAATGAAATGAGAGCGACGGCGGTTACTCCATACGTTTCAAATCCATCGGCAGTCGGACCGACAGAATCACCGGCATTGTCCCCCGTGCAGTCCGCAATCACGCCGGGGTTGCGCGCATCATCCTCCTTGATGCGAAATACGATCTTCATCAGGTCCGCGCCGATGTCCGCGATCTTCGTGAAGATTCCGCCGGCTACCCGTAAGGCCGCGGCCCCGAGTGATTCTCCAATGGCAAAGCCGACGAAACATGGTCCCGAATAATCGTGAGGAACAACCAGCAGGATGAAAAGCAACAACGCCAATTCCACGCTGATCAGAAGCATGCCGATGCTCATTCCGGCCTTCAAGGGTATGTCGAAACACGGATAGGGCTTTCCGGACAGACTTGCGAAAGCCGTGCGCGAGTTAGCAAACGTATTAACGCGAATCCCAAACCAGGCCACGCCGCAACTGCCACAGATGCCGACTACGCTGAATAGAAGAATGGTCAGCACTTTGCCCGCGGAGAAATGCTCAAGCACGCCGAAATACAGAACGATGACAGCGGCGATGAACAGTTCGAGGAGCGCCAGAAACTTTACTTGAGTGGCAAGATACGTCTTGCACGTTTCATAGATCAGTTCCGAGATCTCGAGCATGGACTGATGAACCGGCAGCCGCTTGAGCTTCCGGTACACAACAAGTCCAAACAGCAGACCCAGTGCAACGATTACGAGGCCGAAGCTTACCAGTAACCGGCCGTCGATCGATCCTCCGAAAAATGTGGCCTGACGGAGATCAGGAAGTAACAGGCGAGCTTCGCCACCCTCTTCTGCGCTTTGTCCAAAAGCGGTAAGAGGCGCGAGGAGCAGCGACATGGCGGCACACAGCGCGACGGGCGAAACGCGCGAATCAATTTTCAAGAAAGCGCCTCCTGGGGCACTCGGAATCGGATTGGTCGACGAGGACAATGACCATAACAAAACCGGTCACTTGCCAGTTTCGGATTGTAACCCCAGTTCCCTCGACCTCCCGGCAGTGTATCAGTGCGGGTGCACGAATGCTATGCGGATGTTCTCCGGAACGGCGGCCGAGATCCGATGCGTTTTTCGGCTCGACCACGACTTACGCCGGCACCTAGTAACGTTACTGGCGAAAACCTATAGCGAAGTTGAGTGATTCACACTGAGAGGAGAACAATCGTGCAAACCACGGATAATCCAACCGGCCAATATGCCGAACAGATGCTTGTCTGGTACGACAAAGCAGCCACTCGAAACCGCTTGTTTTTCTACCTGCTGAAAAGTGTGCAACTGGTGTTAGCCGCTGCTATCCCGGTTTTTTCGCTGCTTCCTCAGATTCGGGGTGTTCAGCCGATCCTGTCAGGCGTCGCAGGTGCCTTACTGATCGTTCTCGAAGGCTTCCAGCAGACATTTCAATTTCAACAGCAATGGGTCCAATACCGGGCAACCTGGTCCACGCTTAAGGCTGAGGAATTTTTATTCCGGGCTCAAGGTGGCCCCTATAGAGGCAACTCAGCAGGAGAGGCATTATTTGCGGAGCGAATCGCCGACCTGGTCTCGAACGAAAACAAAGGCTGGCAGCTCCGAGCTATTGACCCAAACCATTCTCGAACGTGACTCTTCCGATTGGTAACGGGCGAAAACGACTGACGCTAGTTGGTGCAGTGGCCGGCTCGTTGCCGTGCTACCGGCTCGTTTGCTGATATCATGCCCTTGGCGCTGACAAACTGCAGCGACCACGCAACTTCCGCCGCCCGTCAGGGCAGCAAGTAAGTCCGGGACTTGATCGATGTGTGACAGGTACCAAGGCCATGCTGAACTACTATCTACTTCTTACTACTCTCCTACAATTCTCTCTTCTGTTTGCGGGGGCATGTTGATTCATGCCAATCCAGGATTTTGCTCAAGCCAAAGTCGAACGCCGCAAGCTTTCGATGACAACCTGTTACGACTACACATCGGCTCGCCTGCTTGCTCAAACGCCGATTGACGCGATCCTGGTGGGCGATAGCGCTGCCATGGTGATGCATGGTTACTCTTCGACAGTGCACGCCAGCGTTCGACTCATGAGTGTCCACACCGAGGCCGTGGTCCGGGGAGCGCCCGGGAAATTCATCGTCGCGGACATGCCGTTCCTCTCCTTTCGTAAGGGTGTATCGCCAGCACTTCGCGCCGCCCACGAACTCATGAAAGCTGGTGCACACGCAGTGAAGCTTGAGGGCGTAGATGGCCATGAAGCGGTAATCAAACGCCTGGTCGAGAGCGGAGTGCCTGTCATGGGCCACCTGGGCCTGCAGCCCCAATCCGTTCACGCCTACGGCGGATTCCGAGTGCAGGGACGCGATCAGCACGCTGCATGCAACATCAAGCGCCAGGCGAAAGCACTGGAAGATCTCGGCGCTTTCGCAACCGTAATAGAATGCATTCCGTCCAAGCTTGCCCGCGAGATTACGCAAGCGTCGGGGATCCCCACTATCGGTATTGGAGCTGGCGCGGAGTGTGACGGGCAGGTGCTCGTATGGCAGGATCTGCTGGGCATGAACTTAGACTTTCATCCGCGCTTCGCCCGTAGCTTTCTGGATGGTTCGAGCGCCATCACCGATGCTGTCGCGCGCTTTGACGAAGCCGTGAAGGCCGGCACGTTCCCTGCCCCTGCGGAGAGCTATTCGTAATGCATCTGTGGAAGAGCGTGCCTGATTGGCTCGAGCGGCGAACGGCACTCGACGGCCGCCAGATCGGCTTCGTGCCGACTATGGGAGCACTCCACCGGGGACACTTGTCGCTCGTGAAGCGATGCCGTGACGAAAACGAGGCGGTGGTCGTCACGATCTTCGTCAATCCTTCTCAATTCAACGATCCCAAAGACCTGGAACGTTACCCGCGTACGCTCGATGAAGATCTGCGAATGCTCGAAGAAGCGAGAGTGGACGAGGTGGTTCTGCCCGGTGCGTCCGAGATCTATCCGAATGGATTCAATTTTCGAGTCGAACCCAACGGGACTTCTCAAACGATGGAGGGCTCGCACCGGCCGGGCTTTTTTCAAGGTGTGGCCACAGTCGTTTTGAAGCTCCTGAATCTGGTGCGGCCTCATCGCGCATACTTCGGCGAGAAGGATTACCAGCAATGGAAGGTTCTCTCTGAGATGGCGCGGGATCTGTTTATCCCGACTGACATCATTGTGTGTCCGACTGTACGCGAATCGTCAGGCTTGGCGGAAAGCTCTCGTAATATGCTGCTTTCGAATGGCTCGCGGCGTAAGGCGGCCTCTTTGTTTCGCACGCTCACCACGGCGGGCTCCTGTTACGAGGCTAAAGTATTGCTCGAGGCACAAGGGTTCGTTGTGGATTACGTCGAAGAGCACTGGAACCGCCGGTTTGCCGCCGCGTTTCTGGACGGTGTGCGCCTGATTGACAACGTGCCGATACCGCTGTTGTAGTCCGACTTGAACCCTCTATGCTTCTCACCGTGGATATCGGCAATAGTCAGATTCTGGGCGGAGTCTTCGACGGTTGGGACTTGAAAGTCACGTTCCGGCGGACCTCGAGTATCGGAGCGTCCTCCGACGAGTTCGGCATGTTCTTTCGAGGCGTGCTGCGTGAAAACGGCATTGAGCCTGAGCGGATTGAGGTCGCGGCTTTGTGCTCCGTGGTTCCGGACGTCGTGCACTCCATGCGTAACTGTTTCCGCAAGTACTTCGGCTTCGAGCCGTTTCTGCTTGAGCCCGGGGTGAAGACCGGACTCAAAATCCGCTATCGCAACCCACTCGAGGTCGGCGCCGACAAGATCGCTAATGCAATGGGCGCGCTCAGCCGTTTTCCGGGACGGAATCTCATCATTCTCGATTTCGGAACGGCCACTACGCTTTGTGCTGTGACGAAAACGAAAGAGTATCTGGGCGGCATCATCACCGCCGGGGTAAAGGTAGCCATGACGGCGCTTGAATCGAATACAGCGCGGCTGCCCGCCGTCGAGATTGTCCGGCCGGCGGAAGTTCTCGGCCGGTCTACTGTCGAAAGTATTCAGTCGGGACTGTACTTCGGCACTCTCGCGACCGTCCGAGCTCTCACGGAGGCGGTAAAGAACGAGCATTTCGCAGATGAGAAGCCGGTCGTGGTGGGCACAGGTGGGTTTGGACGCCTGTTTGAGCGCGAGAAACTTTTTGACGAGTTCGTGCCCGATCTTCCATTGCTCGGGCTCCGTCACGCTGTTGAACTCTCGCGGGCGAACCTCAAACGTTAAGAAATGAGACTTGCCCCGAGTGGGACAAACATTAAAAGAGAAAAAATCGTGTGTGCCACACTTCTTTCAGTGCGTAAATCCATGGGAAAAGAATGCGCATCCTGGTAGTTGACGATAACGAAGTAAATCAGCTCGTGCTCACGCGCTTTCTCTCGAAACAAGCGCATTCGACCGTCGCTGTATCAAACGGCCAGGAAGCCCTTGCGGCCTTGGAGACCCAATCTTTCGACCTGATCCTGATGGATTATCAGATGCCGCTACTAAACGGCGTCGAAGCAAGCAAAATGATCCGGATTAAGGAAAACAGGGGACAGCACATTCCGATACTGTGCGTCAGCGCCTGTGATTGCACTCGCGAATGCTCCGAGGCCGGAATGGATGGGTACATCTCGAAGCCGGTCAACCTTCGCCAGGCTCTTGAAATCATCGGAAAAGTGACTGCTAAGCTGCAAAAAGCAGCCGCCGATGTTTGACGCGGTGCTCACGCATTGTGCCCCCGCAGCTTCTTAAAGGCAGCAGCCCGAGGCACTTCGATTAGCGCTACTCTAAAGGGTGACTAAACCCCGGAAGCGAAATAGTGCTGAAGGGATTCTCGTCTTGCTGATTGCTCTGCTGCTTCTCTGGATCGCACTGGACGGTGCGAAGTCGCTTTACCGCTATTGGTCTAGCTGAAGTTCCCACATACGTTTTTCGCTCAAGTCACCCCATAGTGACTGGCGGCAACAATCAGCGTGACCTATGCGGGAGCGTGAAGATTCCCGCGTTATATAGGTTATATAGATACTTAGCGTTCTGGATTACAGAGGCCTAATAACCTGTAACTGCGCTCCAGAGTGGATCTGCTTCTCTCGATCAAGTCACGCGAACGCTGACACAATACAGCGCTCTCGGTCTTAACTTCTTGTGTTCTCGCGTATTGCTCTGCGGCTGTTTTCTGCGCCGCTTCTACCCAGCCCTCCACCCCAGGACGAGGTCGAGGAATTTCTGCGCGCTCCATTCTTCATTTTTGTTCAATCTCGGTTAAAGCTGCAGTCGTGTTTTTTACTATAAGGAAATTTTGGGGCATTGCTCAGGTTGGGTTAGTACCAGCGCATCTGTCGCGCTCGAGCTACACCGAACCGCTCAAGCAGCAGAGTCAAAGGCAACTGGACGCAAACCAGCTTGCGTACGACATTGTGCAGGAAGCAACTGGCGAAGTTGAGAAGCAGTCAAGATGGAAATGAATCCGGCTGCGGTCACGCTCGGACGCTTCGGAGGTCTAGAAAGGCGGCAAAGCCGAGGGCAAGCAAGGATGCCTGGACTGTCGGATTTAGTTCTCGAATTCCTCCCGTATGCTTGGGCCGAACCGCGATTGGGCGGGACTGATGGACCCTTTCTTTCTGCTGTCGGTCGCTGTCCTGATTACAAACGCGTCATAGCTCTTCCACCATGCCAGCCAGGAAAATTACGCTGCGCAGTGTCATGATCGACCTGGTAGCAAAGTTCGGGCGCAATGAGGAGCGCGTGTGCACCGGGTACGCTGTGGCTGAGGAAGAGAGGTCAGGTCCTACGCTCTCGAAATAGCTACGGTATTTCATCCGAGGACTACGCTCGTGCGCTCTGGAGGGACGAAATCGCTAAGGGCTGGTTGCTTGAAAGTTGAGTATATGGCATTCACACACGGCTCTAAGCAGCAATGGAAGGGCGATCAAGGCTCAGTGATCACAGTGAAAAGTCGGGCTAATCCAAAGAGAGATGGCAGTAAGGCGCACCAGCGTTTCGCCCTTTACCGTTCGGGAATGACTGTGGGCGATTACGTTCGAGCCTGCAAATCAACTCACGGGCGGAAGATGCGGTCGTAGACATCACCTGGGATCCGGCTAGCGACTACATTGAGGTCGCACCGCCCCAATGATTCGCCCCACGCTCAAATTCAGCCACTACCCCGGATTCGCCCGGTTTGACACCCCCCTTTGTAATTAGCTAGACTGAGATGTTCGAGATTTCGAGCAGAGAGAATCAGTCTGTCCATGCGTACCGAATACCCGTCCAAACACGATATCAAACGCGTTTGGCACGTGATTGACGCAAACGATGCCGTCCTGGGTAGAGTGGCGAGCCGCGCAGCTATGCTGTTGATGGGTAAGCACAAGACCACCTTTGCACCGTCAATCGACACGGGCGATCACGTTGTCATTGTTAATGCCGCCAAAGTTAAGCTGACCGGCGGTAAAGAGAATCAGAAGCTTTATCGACGCCACACCGGTTATCCCGGCGGGCTGATCGAAACCGGCGCTCGCCGGATGCGGGAAACCCGCCCCGAGCGCATGTTGGAACTCGCCATTTCGGGAATGCTGCCCAAGACCAAGCTCGGCAAGCAGATGTACCGGAAACTGAACGTTTACGCGGGCGAGAATCATCCTCATCAGGCACAGAAACCTGCGCCGCTTGCGATCTAAAGGCTCAGGATTAGGAGAAAGGGTTACGTCAAGGTCCTTCAGATCTTGCGCCGTTGTTATTAGCGAATGCCAGCGAAGTTAGTTCAGCAGTTAGCAACCGGCCGTCGGAAGACGGCAACCGCACGCATCTTCCTGCGGGCGGGCAAGGGTCAAATCACGGTAAATCACCGGCCCTTCGAAAATTATTTTGTTAGCGAGTCCGCTCGTGCGTACGTGCGTCAGCCGCTGCTCGCGGCCGAGATGGCGGACCGTTTCGACGTTTTGATCCTCGCCAATGGTGGCGGCATCAGTGGTCAGGCAGGAGCAGCCCGCATGGGTATTGCTCGCGCCCTGATTGAATTCAACACGGAGTTGCGTGGCAAGCTGAAATCCCTCGGATTGCTGACACGCGATGCACGTGCGAAAGAACGAAAGAAGTACGGGCAGAAGGGCGCCCGCAAGCGCTTCCAATTCTCCAAGCGTTAATTCGCTCCTGTTTTTCTTCTTCCGTCCAAACCTTTGTCCCGCGAGCGGCAGCCCGTTCGGCTTCGCTCGCATAACCGGGTCGCAAGCGATCTCACGCAAATCCCGCCTGGACCGCGTGGTTCCGCTCGCTTCGGCTCTTGCTTAACAGCCTAGGAGGCAGATTGCCATCGATTTCGATGAAAGAACTGCTCGAAGCAGGCGTTCACTTCGGGCACCAGACCAAGCGCTGGAATCCAAAGATGAAGGAATACATCTTTGGGGAACGCAACGGCATTTATATTGTCGACCTGCAAAAAACGCTAAAGCTCTTTAAAGACGCAATGCGTTACGTCGGCGAAATGGCCGCACAGGGTAAGACCGTCTTATTTGTCGGCACAAAGCGTCAGGCTCAGGAAGCGATCGCGGAAGAGGCGACGCGCGCCGGTCAGTTCTATGTCAACCAGCGCTGGCTGGGCGGCCTACTGACCAACATTGCCACCGTTCAGAAGTCGATCAAGCGTCTCAAGGAGCTTGACTCGATGGCCACGGAAAATGCATACGAAGGCCGCGCCAAGAAGGAAGTTGGGCGGCTCGAGCGCGAACGCAAGCACCTGCAGCAGAATCTAGCCGGTATCAAGGACATGAACGGCCTGCCCGATCTGTTGTTTGTGATCGATTCCAACAAAGAATCGATTGCGGTGAAAGAAGCGCGCAAGCTTGGCATCCCCGTGGTGGCCGTCGTTGATACCAACTGCGACCCCGATGAAGTCGATTACGTCATTCCTGGCAACGACGATGCGCTCCGCGCGATTCGGCTCTTTACCACCAAGATTTCCGAAGCTGTAGTTGAAGGCCGTACTCTCGCCACCGAACAGGAATTTGTGGCCGAGAAGATCGTCAGCGATGACGAATCCGGCGAACAAACTCCGGAAGAGTACACGCAGTATATGGATCCGAAGTACGCGGAACAGCTCATGTCGGAGAGCCTGGCAACGAGCGCCGAACCGGAGGCTCCGCCCCGCAAGGGTCCGGGCACCGAATCGGCTGAGGAACTCGTTAGTACGACCGCCAGCGAGGGCTGAAGCCAATCCGAAGGTAATAATCATGGGCGACCTGCCAGCAACGGTTTGGTCGCCCAAGTTGTGTAGGGAATAGGCAGAGTAAGCGTGAGCAGCCGCAATCCCGGCTGCAGTGAAGAAGATATGGCAGAGATCAGCGCACAATTGGTGAAACAGCTCCGAGACATGACCGGAGCAGGCATGATGGAGTGCAAGAAGGCGCTCCAGAAGGCAGATGGTGATTTGCAGAAGGCCGAGGTGGTCCTGCGGGAAAGCGGCATCGCCGGCGCGACCAAAAAGGCAACCCGCTCCACCAAGCAAGGCATCATTTCGTCGCACATTGCCGCGGACGGCAAGCGTCGGCGTATTGGTGGAAGTCAACTGTGAATCAGATTTCGTGGCGCGAACCGAGGATTTCCAATCCCTCGTGTCCGATATTGCAAGCCACATAGCAGAGACGAAACCGAAGTACGTGCGTATCGAAGACGTCACGGAAGCGGAGCGGGCCAACTTTAAGGAACATGAGGCCCTTTACGAACAGAAGTTTTCGGGCGGCCAGGGCGGCACAATCGGCGAACTCGTAAAGAGCAAGATTGCGAAGCTGGGCGAAAACATCAATGTTTCTCGCTTTGCGTTGTACGAAGTGGCCGGAACCGGTGTGGTTGGCTCCTACATTCATACGGGCGGCCAAATTGGCGTGCTGCTCGAAGTGGCGACATCCGATCAGTCCGTCGGTTCGCATGAGGAGTTCAAGTCGCTCATTCGTGATCTCGCGATGCAGGTAGCGGCGGCTTCCCCACAATACGTCAGCAAGGACAAAGTGCCGGCCGACGTGCTTGAAAAGGAGCGGGGCATCCAGCGGGCTCGCGCCTTGGGCGAAGGCAAACCGGAAAAGATGGTGGACAAAATCGCGGAAGGCCGCATGAGCAAGTTCTACGAAGAGGTATGTTTGCTCGAACAGCCGTTTATCCGGGAAAACACGATCTCCGTAGCGGATCTGATAAAGACGGCTGCTTCGAAGCTCGGCGGAACGGTTGAAGTCACGCGCTTCACGCGCTTCAAAGTTGGCGACGCGGCAGACGCTTCGGGTGTGGAAGAAAGCCCGCTTCCGGTAACGGCATAGCGGCGAAATCGTAGCGAACGCAATCGTAGGAGGTTGATGCCACAATACGGGCGTATTCTTCTCAAGATCAGCGGGGAAGCTCTCGCTGGTCAGATTTCATTCGGCCTTGATCCGGACCGTGTTACGGCTCTGGCAAAAGAAGTTGCCGAGGTGGCGTCCACCGGTGTACAGATGGGCTTGGTTCTGGGCGGCGGCAATATCTTCCGTGGTATTGCCGCCGCGGCTTACCATATGGATCGCGTGCAGGGCGACCACATGGGGATGCTGGCCACGGTCATCAATGCACTTGCGTTTCAGGATGCTCTTGAGCGGCAAGGCGTGCCCACGCGCGTCATGACAGCCATCCAGATGCATCAGGTGGCCGAACCGTACATCCGGCGCCGCGCCATCCGTCACCTCGAAAAAGGCCGTGCGGTGATCTTTGCGGCCGGGACTTCCAATCCGTACTTTTCCACCGACACGGCAGCCACGTTGCGCGGGCTTGAAATACACGCTGAAATTATTGCGAAAGCCACGAGCGTCGACGGAGTCTACGATAAGGATCCCAAGAAGCACGCCAACGCAGTGAAATACCCGGAGGTCAGCTACACCGAGGTGTTGTCAAAAGCGTTGGGTGTGATGGATGCTTCTGCGGTTGCGATGTGCCGCGATAACCACATGCCCATCATGGTCTTCGACCTGAAGATCGCGGGCAATATAATGCGAATGGCAATGGGCGAGCCGATCGGAACGGTCATTCGCGATCTATCGGCTCGAGATCTCGAATATGAAACAGGACAACCAAACCACCGCGCCTCACAGTAGCGGAACTTTCAAGAGCGTTAAAGACATAGAGGCGAATGCGCGTACCCGCATGGAGAAGGCGCTCGCCGATCTGCAAGGCGAAATGGCCCAGTTCCGGACGGGACGGGCTTCGGTTAACTTACTCGACAGTTTACGCGTCGATTACTACGGCTCTCCCGTTCCCCTGAATCAAGTTGCACAGCTTCACGTGCCGGAACCGGCAATGATCACGGTTCAACCTTGGGATACCTCCATGATTCGCGAGATCGAGAAGGCAATCCGCCAGTCCGATCTGGGCCTCAATCCTTCGAATGATGGCAAGATCGTTCGCATTCCGATTCCTCCTCTCACGGAAGAGCGGCGGCGTGACATGGCGAAAAAACTCAGCCACTTCACCGAGGAGCGCCGTGTTAACTTGCGGAATATCCGGCGGGACGCAAACGAGCAATTGAAGAAATTAACGAAGGACAAGCTCATCAGTGATGACGACGAACGCCAGGCACTCGACGCTGTCCAGAAGCTGACCGATGCGCAAATCGCAAAGCTCGATCAGATCTCTAAAACAAAAGAGAAAGAGATTCTCGAGTTTAAGTAGCGGGCTACTTATACGCTTCCGAGTTCCGGTAGCGTGTGTTTCCTCACCGCCCTCGGGTCATTCGGTGAGCGAGTGGTAACGGTCTGCAATCCAGGTAGTTAGATCCTCTTCTGAGATCTCACCAGACGCAACTCTCTCCATTGTTCGAATCGTGTCGACTGTCGCTTGGGTATCGCGAATCAAGAAGCAAAAGCCGTTAACTTCGAGAAACACTAACATGGCCAACAATCCGGCGCGTTTGTTGCCATCAACGAATGGGTGGTTTCGACAAATCCCTACCGCGTAGGCAGCGGCCAAAGCTGCCAGGGAAGTTGACTCTCGATAAACAAATGCGTGCTGAGGTCGCGCAAGTGCTGAGTCGAGGAGGCCTGAGTCCCGCAATCCTGGCGCACCGCCAAACATGGCTAGACTCTGGCCATGCAGGATCTCCAAAGCCTTGCGGCTGATCCATTTAGGTTCAATCACTTTGCAAGGGCGTTGAAAATGTCACGGTGCTTTTGCAAAAACTTATCGCCAATCTCTAATTGCTCTTGGACCTCCGGATCATAGGGAGTTAACAGGATACCGTTCGGCGTTTCGACAGCGAACAGTTGATCACCCTTCTCAACTCTCATCAGAGTAAGCAGTTGTTTCGGCAGAATCACACCTGTGGAGGTGCCGATTGCAGTCAATTTCAAGGTTGTCACTCCATTATTATAAGCATAATAATAGGGTCGACTACGGGGCTCCGGAAGCCGGGCCGGCTATTCCAATGTCCGCGGGTTACTACTCTATTGCTGAGACGGCGAAGGCGGTCCCGCTGGCAACTGGCCTAAGACGGAATCATCGTAGGTAATTCCGTTCTTATCCAACAAATTACCGACCGCTCGATCCAATGCAACGCGGGCTTTGATCCAGACGCTCCGCGCAGAAACTTCGGTCGATCGGGCTTGCGCTAAGTATCCTTGCTGTTGGATTACCAGCAAGTTCGTAGATGCTCCCACCGAGAGCTTATCGCGCTCCGCGCTAACAAGTTGTTCCTGATAGACACGGCTTTGCGTTGCTGCATTCAGAGCCGATCTTGCGGTCTGCAGCGCAATCACAGCGTTCTGCACCTCTTCGCGGACCTGATTCGATAGCAGTTGTGTCCGGGCTTGTGCCTGTCGAACCTGCAGCAAGTCTCGAGCCGCGTCGGCTTCCGCAATGTGATTCTTCAAGGAAGATTGAACTGTATCCCTGCCTGATAGATCCTCGAAAGCCGAAGACCCGCGGTCGCGAGATCGGAAGGTATCGTGATCTGGCCGGTACCGGGCGTTCCAACATTTCCGTAGGGCAATTCACTGCTGCCTCGCGTTTGAAAATTAGCCACCAGATCAACTTCGGGACGAGCCGCATTCTGCGATGCCTTTAGAGCAACTTGCCCGCTTTGCACCTGCAGTGATGCTTGCGCCAGATCGGGACGCATGGCAAGGGCTTGAGAGGTTAGCGCATCTACCGGAGGCAGATCTTCTCCCGCCGGAACACGGATGGGATCGGTGGGAACAATATGCAGATTCGCCAATACCGGATCAGACGCTCCCTGCCGGGACAACTGCGTCTTTAGAATGATCTCTTCCTGGTTCACCAGACCTTCCGCCTGGATCAGGTCGAGTTGGCTTGAGGTCACAAGGGATTGAGCGCGAGTCAATTCAAGCGGGGCAAGCGTTCCCAGTTCCACCTGCGCCCGGTTGTCCTCCAGCAGCTTCTGCGCAGCCGCGAGCGTTTCCCGCTTGACCTGCACATTCTCATTCAAACTGACCAGATCGTAGTAAAGGCGCGCGACTCCGTAAACCGTGTTAATAAGTTGCTGGTAAAACAACAACCGTGAAATGCGCTGGTTGATTCGGGCAATTCGGATATACCGCAGATTCACTTCCCTTCCCCGCCCCTTCAAAAGGGGCTGCGTCAAGGTCAGGGAAGCATTTGGCTGTGAGAACGGATCGAGCTTTGATTGATTGCTATAGAGCACCTGCGCAGCATTGTTTAGTTCGACCTGCAGTTGCGTTCCATAGCTGAATCCTTGCACGAGCGCATAGTTCGCAGTTACAAAGTGCAAAGTGTCGGGAGAAGGCTGTAACGCCGCAGGATTACCCGTCGTAGTGGCCGTCAAAAGCGTACTGTTCTCCCTGTTGAAGAAGGTGTTCTGACCCACTAAAGTAGGCTGAAGTGTCGGCAGAGTAGGACCCGCCGCGAATCCTGCGGGACCCTGTATCGAGAGATTACTCGAGGTGGGACTTAGTATGTTGAGCGAGGTCAGGTCATTTACTGTCGGTGTGCTCGGAGTGACAGTCGAGGCCGCGCTATTCAAGAGCGGGCTACCCGGACCGCCGACACCGGTCGGAGTTTCCGTGACAGAGTAGTCGACGCCGCGGAGATTGCCTCCGCCCGAGGCCCGGAGCGTCTCAGTGCCCGCAATCGCGAGGTTGTAGCGTGCGACCTCTACATCCAGGTTGTTTTCGATGCCGAGCGAAAGCGCATCGTAAAGGGAAAGGTAGAGTGCACCGTTCCGAACGAGAGATCTTGCGCGATCCGCTGGTCCGAGCTTCAGATCCGGGGCTGTTGGCTTGGCATAGCGCGCGCCAAAATCCCAGATGCTGTCGGCACCCTTAAAATGGGGTGTCTCCGCAGCTCCTTGCGTACTCTTATCCTGAATTGCCTGTAAATTCTCCGGCTTAGCGGCATTTTGCGAGCGGGCCGGCAGCGCACACAGAGCAAACGTGAGACTTCCAATCAGCGCAATCTTCATTACTTGCCGGACTTCGAGGAATGCGAACCGCCATTTCCTCCGCCACTCTTGCCCTTCGATTGCGACTGGTCCGTCAATCCCTGTGACCCGTAGTTCCCACCTTGCCCGGGCTTGGCATCGCTTTGGCTGCCCGGCTGCTGGTTCCCCGATTTGGCAAACTGCGGATCGATCTTCGCGCCTTCCTGGATCTCGTCGGTGACATCCAAAGCAATCACATCGCCTTCCCGCAAGCCCGAAGTAACTTCAGTCAATTCGCCGTAATCCCGGCCTACGGTAATCGGCTGTAAGTGGATCGTCTGGTTCTCCACCTTTGCAACGGTGGTCTTCGCACCGCGAATAACAATCGATGCGCCCGGAATGATAATGGGAGGCTGTTCGCTGGTGCTCTTGAAGCTCACCAGTACGTACATGCCCGGAACGAGCTTTCCATCGTTCACAACCTGCACCTCTACCAACAGCGTGCGCGTGTTTTGATCAATGGAAGCAGAGGTCCTGGTGACTCGGCCCGGCACTTGATCGTTAGGACGCTCCTGAAAGGACAGGACGGCGCGCTGTCCAACCTTGATATTCGACGTATAGGCTTCTGGAACCGAGACCAGGATGCGAAGCCGGTCGACGCTCGCGATACTGAACATCTCTCCGCCCTGTGCACCGCCAGTGGACGCACCCACATTTGAGCTCACGTTTCCGGAAGCGCCCTGATTGTTGCCCTGTACTCCCGCCGCGCTCAATCCGGGGCTCGGACCCGAAGAGCCAGCCCCGAGGCCCGAGCCATTCGCATTAATGAGCGCTCCGACATCGATGTTCCGCGCCGTGATCACACCCGAAAAAGGAGCGGTTACGCGTTCGTACTCTTGCAAAACTTTCAGCCGATTTAAGTTCTCACGATTCGACTGGATCACATTTTCACCAGCCGCTACGTTGGCCTCTGCGACATGAAAGTTGGCTTCCTGTTGATCGCCTTCCTGGCGCGAGAACACACCCCTTCCGACCAGCACTTTCCAGCGGTCCCATGTCACCTGGGCCAGGTGTTCTTGCGCACGAAGCTGGTTTAAGCTGGCTTGGCTCTGCTGCAGAGCCGCTTCCGCCTGCGCGACTTGCCTGTCCAGATCCGGCGAATCCACGGTCGCAAGTAGTTGCCCGGCACGCACATGGTCGCCGATGTCAACCAGCCGGCGCGCCACATATCCCGAGGATCGCGCATAAATGTGCGCTTCCGTATACGGCAGCGTTGTACCGGGAATCGACAGCTCGCTCGTCGGGGGCGCACGCCTTACCCGCTGCACCTGCACGCGAGGGCGTGCGTCGCTTCTTGTCTTCGCCTCTTCGTTGATCTGACTCCGTCCGCTTATGGCGGGGCAGCCATCCGAAAAAGAAGACGGCCAGACCAGCACAAATGACGAGAACCGTGAAGAGTAGCCAGTGACGCGGGGAGTGGCCCGGTTTCTCGTCGGAACCAACCAGGCCGTCCCTGTCGGGTGGCGCCTTTTCGTCCTCCGTCTGGCCGGGAGGTATTTCATTCAGTGTTGCCATTGACTACGCTTCTTGCGGTTTTGGATTTGTCGCCGTCCCGTCAGGATTCATTTCGCCCTTGTACTCTTTATCGATTCTCTCGTCATAGTTGACTGGCGCCTTCTTACGCAGCAACGAGTACATGATGGGAACAATAAAAAGCGTGCTGAGGGTTGCAACAAGCAGACCCCCGATAACAGCGCGGCCTAAAGGTGCATTCTGCTCGCCGCCTTCACCGAACGCGAGAGCCATCGGCAGCATGCCGATGATCATGGCGAGAGCTGTCATGCACACGGGCCGCAACCGGATGTAGCCGGCGGACAACGCTGCTTCCCACTGGTCCTTGTTTTGGGCGCGCTCGTCGTTTGCGAACACGACCAATAGAATCGAGTTCGCGGTGGCCACGCCGATGGTCATGATCGAGCCCATCAGAGAGGGCACGCTGAACGTCGTCTGCGTAAAGTACAGCATCCACAGAATGCCTGAAAAGGCACCGGGCAAGGCAGTCAGAATGATGAAGGGATCAATCCAGCTTTGGAAATTGACGGCCATCAGAAGATAGACGATGACCACGGCAAAGGCAATCCCTAGTAAGAGCCGCGTAAACGACTGTTCCATTGTTGTCACTTCGCCGCGAAGCTCAATTAAGGTACCGCCCGGCAGCTTCTTCTCGCTCTCGCTCTTTACGATTTTGTGGATCGCATCCGCGACTCCGCCCAAATCACGCTGGTCGGCGTCCGCGTAAATGTCATAGGTCGGTTGGATGTTGTAGTGATTGATGATGATGCTCGACACATCACGTTTCATTGTGACGAGATTGGCCAGGAGCTGACTATTGTTTGCCGCGGCGGAGGTGACCGGGGTGCGCTTCAGCGCGTCAAATGAATCGAGCCTGTACTGCGGGGTTTGAACGACAACCTGATAGTTGACACCATTCTGGGGATTGAGCCACTGGTTGGGAGCTGTCTGACCGCTTCCCGATAACGAGATCAGCATGCTGTTTGCAACGTCGCGCTGCTGAAGACCGATCTGGGCAGCCCGTTGGCGATCTACATTCACCTGCAATGTCGGGTAGGAATTTTGTTGATGTATGTGAACGTCGACTGCTCCTGGAATGGCTCTAACTTTAGCTAAGAGATCCTGCGCGATCCGGAAGTTCTCAACCGGGCTGCGGCCGACAACCTGAAGATCAATGGGGGCCGGCAATCCAAAGTTCAGAATCTGATTCGTGATGTTAGCGGGCGTGAAGTAAAACGTTTCTTGAGGAAATTTCTCAGCCAGACGTTTTCTCAGCATCCGGGTAAGTTCAAGCGTCTCTCGTTTACCCTCTTTCAGAGAGATGAGTATGTCGCCGTCTGAGTTACTGATGGTCGCACTATTCCCATACGCCAGGTTGATACCGCCGCTTGGTAGCCCGATGTTATCGAGTATCATGTCTACCCGGCCGCCGGGAACAGCTCGGCGGATCTCGTCTTCGATCTGGCCGAAGACCACCTCCGATTGCTCAATACGCATTCCCTGCGCGGGCACCACATGCAGTCGCATCTGACCGGAATCAACATACGGAAAGAAGTCTCTTCCGATGAAGAAGGTCAGTACCGAGGATCCGCCAACAAAGATTGCAAATAGCGCGAGCACAGTCGCACGATGATGCAAGCTCCATTCGAGCGCCCCTTTGTAACGCTCTCGCATACGCTCGAATTGATGCTCGAAGCGTTGATGAACCTTCCAGATCCAGTTATCTGCTTCTTTGGGCGGAGGGTCTCCTTCCTTGTGCTGGTACAAAGCAACTTCCGCAGGCAGAAGGAAGTGCATCATGGTCGGCACCAGAGTTCGCGACAGGAAGTAAGACGCGAGCATGGCAAAGACAACGGCCATCGCAAGCGGAGTGAATAAATACTTGGCTGCGCCAGTCAGCAACACGACCGGCAGAAACACGATACAGATTGAGAGTGTCGATACGAGCGCAGGAGCGGCCACCTGGCTCGCGCTGTCGAGGATGGCGTGCACCAGCGACTTATGAGGATCCTCAAGGTTGCGGTGAGTATTCTCGATCTCAACCGTTGCATCGTCGACTAGAATACCGACCGCGAGCGCCAATCCGCCGAGCGTCATGACGTTGATGGTTTCTCCCAACGCCGCAAGAATACAGATAGAAGTCAGAATCGAGAGCGGAATGGAGATACAGACGATTAACGTGCTTCGCCAGCTTCCAAGAAACAAAAGGATCATCAGGGCGGTAAGAAAAGCGGCTATGCCGGCCTCCCGGATGACTTCGTTGATGGACGTGCGAACAAATACGGACTGATCAAATAGGGGCGTGATCTGAAGTGCTTTCGGAAGATCGGCTTTGACACGCGGTAAAGCGGCCTTCACTTGATTAACGATGTCGAGAGTCGATGCTTTTCCGTTCTTCAGAACGGTCAACAACGCCGAGCGGCGGCCATTCTCCCGGACCACGTTGGTCTGGACCGCAAACCCGTTGCGGATCTGGCCGATGTCCTTCATGTAGACAATGGCTCCGTCCGATGCGCGAATCGGCAGATCGTTCATGGAAGACACCGTCAGGGGGCTGCTATTGGTTTTTACCAGATATTCGATGTTGCCGGCGCGAAGTGTGCCCGCAGGCACGATAAGACTTTGCGCATTGAGCGCGTTCGAGACGTCAAGTCCGGAGAGATGCTTGGCGAACAATGCATCTGGGTCCAGATCGACCATCACTTGCCGTTGCTTTCCGCCCCACGGAAGCGGAATCGATGCCCCTTGCACCGTCGCCAGCCGGGTGCGGATGAAATTGAGACCGAGGTCGTAGAGATCCTGCTCTGTTAATCCTTCTCCGGAGAGACCGAGTTGTACAACAGGAACGCTCGACGCATCGTATTTCAGAATGGCCGGCGGAAAGATTCCCGGCGGAAGGACGCGCAAGATCGTCTGAACGATCGAACTCACCTGCGAAATCGCAAGCTCCACTTTGGCTTTTGGCTGGAAGAAAACCTTAATGATCGCCACGCCCGAATACGATTGCGACTCCATGTGCTCGATATCGTTCACCGTTGTCGTCATGGCGCGTTCGCAGATCGTAACCACGCGCTTCTCCATGTCATCAGGAGTGAGCCCGTTATAAGTCCAGACAATACTTACGACAGGAATGTCGATGTACGGGAAGATATCTTTCGGAGTAACGATCGCCGTAATACAGCCCAGGATAAGAACGAGGACTGAGAACACTACGAAGGTATAGGGTCGACGTAGTGCGAGATGAACTATCCACATGATTTATTCGGAGACAGAGCCGGAATGCGTTCTCATTCTTCTTGGTAACCGAAACCTGCTAGGGTTCGCGACTCGGCGGGCTTGCACTTCTGCTGTCGTGCACTGCAGATAACGTTGTACTCAGGATACCCTCATCGCTTGCAGGCTGCGTTGCATGCACATCGTCGGATCTCGCGCTTGCGAAAGGCACGACTCGTGTTTTCATAGGGGCTAGTGCCTTTTCTGGTATTCGCAGGCTAAAAAACCAATGAGTGCTGTCCACAATTTTCAGCTCATAATCCTTGCATTGCTGGTTCTGGTCATCTGCTTCGGCTCACTTGCGAAATGGGTAGCCGTTCCTTATCCAATCGTTCTGGTGATCGCGGGCCTGGCGGTCAGCCTGGTTCCGGGGCTGCCGAGAATACCGCTCAATCCTGACCTGATCTTCATCGGCGTTCTTCCGCCCTTGCTGTTTTCTGCGGGATTTACCACGTCATGGCACGAGTTCCGCTATCACTTGGCAAGCATTTCCCTTCTGGCTTTCGGGCTCGTCGGCTTCACCGTTGTTGGTGTTGCTTTCATGGCTCACATGCTTCTGCCGGACTTCGACTGGCGGCTCGGCCTGGTGCTGGGCGCAGTTGTTGCCCCGACGGACGCGATCGCTGCTACCGCGATCGGGAAACGCATAGGCTTGCCTCGGCAGATCATCGACATCCTGGAAGGCGAAAGCCTGATCAACGATGCCAGCGGCTTGCTCGCGCTGCAATTTGCCACATCCTTCATCGTCGATGGCAAGATACCGTCGCTCGCCGGAGGACTTTGGGAATTGATTTATCTCCCCACCGGCGGAATACTGGCGGGATTGCTCGTGGCGAAGCTGGTTCACGTGGTCGGGCGCAAGCTCGACGACGCTCCCATCGAAGTAACAATGTCGTTTGTCATTCCGTACGTTGCTTACTTGAGCGCCGAAGCGATTCATTGTTCAGGCGTTCTCGCGGCCGTGGCGGCAGGCATTTATCTCGGACAAAAGAGCTCGTCCCTGTTCTCGTCCGTATCGAGGATAGAGTTACACAGCTTCTGGAACACGTTCACGTTTGTTCTCAACAGTCTCGTGTTCTTGTTGATCGGATTGCAGCTACCGTTCATCCTCGCGGAGATCCGGTCTATATCGACTCGTCTCTTATTAATAGATGCCGTTGAGTTTGTGGCTGCGGTTATTTTGCTGCGACTGATTTGGGTGTATCCGGGGGCGTATGTAGCGTATCTGGTCCGGAAATACGTCCAGAAGCAGCCGCAGGATCCCCCTGGTGTCCGGGGAGTTTTCGTTGTGGGCTGGACCGGCATGCGTGGTGTGATTGCTCTGGCTGCCGCTATCGCATTGCCACAAACAATCGCAAACGGCTCGCCCTTTCCTCAGCGCAACGTCATCATCTTTCTGACGTTCTGCATCATCTTCGTCACGCTCGTCATGCAAGGCCTGACTCTTCCGCCCCTCATACGCGCCCTCGGGCTTGCCCAGGCGCCGGCCCGGAATCCCGAAGAGCGTAAGGCACGGCGCAAGATGGCAAAAGCTGCTCTTGAGCGCTTGAGCGAAATGGAGGAAGACTCGACGGCATTTCCCGAGGTCTACAACGATCTCCGGCACTACTATGAACGCCGCCTCGCCTTCGCACAGCCGGAAGACGGCGAGAATCCGGACCCGAGCGGCAAGCAGTACCAGCAGCTCTATCACGCAACCAGCAATAAACTGCGCGCTGTCGAACGAGCCGCCGCAATCGGGATGCACCGGCAACGGGAGATCCCTGACAATGTGCTTCACGTTTTGGAACGGGAACTGGATCTGCTCGACATGCGTTTCGCGGACCATTAAAAGAAACCGCCGTTCTAATACCCGCTTGGGAGCTCACCGCTAAAATGGCGTATCCAGCATGGTGCGCCTCATTGTCACTGCGGTTCTGATTTTTTTCTCAATGCTTCCTCCTGCCGCGGCGGCAATGGACGCACGGTCGGTATCCGCTGAAATGAAGTGGCGGCTCATCGGGCCTTTCCGCGCAGGCCGTACCGTTGCAATTTCGGGAGTGGTTCAGCGGCCCAGCACCTTCTACATGGCGCCAAACAACGGCGGGGTCTGGAGGAGCACCGACTATGGAAGAACCTGGGAGCCTATCTTCGATGGACAGCCGACAGGCTCGGTCGGATCGCTCGCCATCGCTCCTTCCGACCCGAACATCATCTACGTCGGCAGCGGCGAAGGCTTACAGCGTCCCGATCTTTCCGTTGGCGACGGCATCTATAAATCGATAGACGCGGGGAAGACATGGCAGCACCTGGGTCTGCGGGATGGCTACCAGATTCCGTCGATCGTTGTTGACCCGAAAAATCCCGATCGCGTGTTCGTCGCCGTTCTCGGCCATCCTTACGGGCCGAATACGGAGCGGGGAGTGTTCCGCTCCGTCGACGGAGGAAAAACCTTTGAGCGTGTTTTATACAAAGACGAGAACACGGGCGCGATGCAGGTTGTCTTCAAGCCCGGCGACGCGAACACGATTTATGCCGACATGTGGGCTGCGCGCCAGGCTCCCTGGGAAGTTGGCGGGTCGTTCCACGGTCCGGGAAGCGGGCTGTTCAAATCGACGGATGGAGGAAACACCTGGAATCAGTTGACGGGCGGTTTGCCAGCGTTCGCTGAGGGACTCGGCAGGATCGGCTTCGCCATTGCGCCGAACGACTCGAACCGCATGTATGCTCTCGTCGACGCTCGTCCTGCCTCGGGCGGCTTATATCGATCCGATGACGCAGGCACCACGTGGCACAAAGTGAACGGTGAAAATCGCATCTGGGGACGCGGAGCTGATTTCGCCTGCGTTCAGGTGGATCCCAAGAACAAAGATCGGATCTACGTCGCGAACACTTCCACATACCGGTCAGAGAACGCGGGGCAGGATTTTCTTGCGATCAAGGGTGCCCCGGGCGGCGACGATTACCACTCCATCTGGATCAATCCGGACAACCCGGATATCGTGTTCCTCGGCGTCGATCAGGGCGCCACCATCAGCGTCAACGGCGGCAAAACCTGGAGTTCCTGGTACAACCAGCCGACCGCGCAGTTCTATCACGTCATCACGGATAATCGATTTCCGTACTGGGTGTACGGCGGGCAACAGGAGAGCGGTTCTGCCGCGGTTGCCAGCCGAAGCGATGACGGCGCCATCAACTTTCGCAGCTTCCGGACCGTTGGCGTCGAGGAGTACGGTTACGTGGCACCCGATCCGTTGAACCCCGATATCATCTACGGCGGCAAGGCCACTCGCTTCAATTGGGTCACAGGCGACGTTCAGGACGTAAGCCCGCAAGTGCTGCGAGGGAATTACCGGTTCGTCCGAACTATGCCCCTGCTCTTCTCAAAAGCAGACCCTCACGTGCTGTTCCTCGGGTCCAACGTTCTGTTCAAAACAGCCAACGGAGGCAATAGTTGGGACACTATCAGCCCGGACCTCACGAGGAAGACATGGGAGATGCCCAATGTCATTCAGGCGTTCGAGTCCCAGGACCCTGAGAAGGGCCAGCATCGAGGCGTGATCTACACCATTGCTCCCTCGCCCATCAACGTAAACCTGATTTGGGTGGGCACGGACGACGGCCTGATCCATCTCACGCGGGACGGAGGTAAAACCTGGCAGGACAGAACTCCGCCTGCGCTCACGCCCTGGAGCAAGGTGTCTTTGATGGAAGCCTCGCGGTTCGATGGGCAGACCGCGTATGCCGCGATTAATCGCTTTCGGCTCGATGACCTGAAGCCCCATATCTTCCGCACGCACGACGCGGGAAAAAGCTGGACCGAAATCGTCGCAGGCCTGCCGGATCGGGCAGTTGTGAACGCGGTTCGCGAAGATCCCGTTCGCCGGGGCTTGTTGTTTGCCGGAACCGAGGTGGGTGTATTCGTTTCCTTCAACGACGGAGACCAATGGGAACCGTTGCAAATGAATCTGCCGGTTTCGTCCGTGCGTGACCTGGCGATTCACGACAACGATCTGGTCGCGGGTACACACGGACGTTCCTTCTGGATCCTGGACGATATTGCGCCACTGCGACAGATGAAGAAGGGCGAGAAAACGGATGAGCCGCTTCTCTTTGCACCCTCGAAGGCCGTTCGCTGGCGATCAAACCGCAACACGGACACGCCCTTGCCTCCCGAAGAACCAGCAGGCCAGAACCCACCGGAGGGCGCCATCGTCGATTACATCCTGCCCCAATCGAGCGCAGCCGTCGAACTCGAAATTCACGATCCGGCGGGCAAATTGGTACGGCGCTATTCGAGCGAAGACAAGCCCCCGGTGACTGAAGCCGAATTGCGAAAAGATCTGAACGTTCCAACTTACTGGGTCAAACCTTTCCGTGCACTGCCCGCCTCGGCCGGTGCTCATCGCTTTGTCTGGGACTTGCGCTACGCACCTCCGGCGGCGCTCGACCATCAATATCCAATTGCCGCCACCTACAGAGACACGCCTCGGGTGCCCTTAGGAACGCTGGTTACTCCCGGCCGCTACACAGTGACCCTGCGAGCTGGCGGGAAGAGCCTGTCGCAATCTCTCACCGTCATCATGGACCCGCGCATCAAAACCTCACTGGACGATCTGAACGAACAGAAGCTGATTTCACAACGACTCTCCGACATGATGCTGGCCGATGCTGAAGCGCTGTCTCAAGTTCGCGCCGTGTCGCGGGCCATTAACTCGCAAGCGAATGCCGGAGTTTCAGATTCGGTGAAGACGCAACTTGCCAGCGCCCGCCAGGAATTGGATGCTCTGGCCGGTGGCTCCCGGCGAGGCGGAGGCGGTGGAGCGCGGAGCAGTGATAGCGCGCCAAATCTGACGGCTCTCAATCGGGAACTCTCGCGTGTCTTTGAAATTGTGCAAGGCTCCGACTACCGTCCCACCACGCAAGCCGTGTCCGCTGCCACAACGTTGAAGAAAGATCTGGACGGTCAGCTCTTACGTTGGAAGCGGTTTCAAACGGCGGGATTGGCCAACCTGAATAACGTTCTCCGATAATTCCGGGCTGCCGGAAATCACGGTGCCGAAGCCGGATCTTGAACGTCTGAGGGGAACCGGGTCGGAGAGCTTCGATGCGGACGGCGACGAGCCTTGATTCAACACTGTGCGCTACAGCACTGAAGAAACATCAGCCCTGTCGGCTGGTAATCTGCAATCCGCGACAGCGCTAGGCTCCCCACAGAGGCTTAGATCGTAACTCGTTGGCATAGCCGAGCCAAATACACCGAATCCCGCTAACCACGATTCGAATCGTGCTTGAGAGACATTATTCGAATCAGTCACGCGCGGCAACAACATCGCATCAGTCCCCTTCGAGACCAATCCTGGATCACAGGTTGTCGCCGACTTTACTCCGGCGTCGCGCAACCACGCGGTAATTTCGGGGCGGTACCCGCCGTTCGGATAGCAGAAATGCTCCGGACGTATTCCGGTGGCCGCACGAATCAACTCGCCGTTCCGCGCAATCTCTTCGAGAAACAGCTTACGATCGGTAGGAAGTTTGTGCCGATGAGTATGTAATTCGATGTTGATATCGTGGCGGGAAACTTCGGCAAGCTCCTCCGGGTTCATCAGGTGAAGAGTGCGGGAGCGGAGAATTTCTTTGAAATTCAACCCAAGCTGGGATGCCAGAACCGATAGCGCATGGTCCTTGTCTTCTCCGCTAAGCAGGCTTTCCGTCGCAAAGAAACGCAGGCGCTTGGCAGTTTCATCCACCGCGGCCATGGAATCCAGTTTCACCGTTACCGGCAATCCAACATGGCCCGGATCTGTCACGGTCTGTCCCATACCTTTCCAAAGGAGGTAGGAACACGTGGTGTCGAAAACCGGGCGGTTGTAATAGCTGTAATAAGTGGTCTGATAAACCGTCGCCGGGAAACTGAATTCGCGGAGAATCGGCCACGCGGACGTGTAAAAATCGTGCCACCCATCGTCGAAAGTGATCGCCACGGCAGGCCGCTTCAACGTGCCCGCCTCGATCTTTTGGAGCGCATCTCCTAGCGGAAGTACATCTAGCCCGAAGGACCGGATGGTGGCCAGCCTTCGTCTGAACGTCGCGGGATCCATGTAAAGCGATGGCTTCCAAAGATCCTCGTCGGACTTGCTGACGCCGTGATAGCAAAGGATGAGTAGGGACTTGCTGTTACGCCGCAGATACCTGGAGACCTGAAACAGACCTAGCCGGCGAGCGGCGCTGAAAATCGAACTCTTTGCCCCTTTGTATAAACTGCGGCTCGAAGCTGTTTCTAGCATTCTGGCAACTCGCGACGTCTACCTTTCTCGATGTCGAGAGTAGCGGCAGACCTTCGGCTGTCACCCAACTCTCTCTCTTCAAAGAAGTTTACACACCCTACCCGTTTACAGAGTAGCTTAACGAACCACCGCCGACAAGAGCGGGCCCGCCCGCAAAAGATGACTTTCTCCAGGGAGTACTCCACTTCACTAGTACGGTTGCTCAGCGTTGGGACTAATCTTTTGGACCTAATAGTCCGTACCGATTACCTGAGTGTTATTCCGGCGCCTAAAATCGCGCGTTGTTTTCAAGGCGAGGGTCAGGCTTGATCCTAACCGGTTGCAAATAACTCTGTCCGTTTGCAGTTAACCGTACAGTGTAGTCGCCCGCACTCAAACCTTCAGAGCGCCCCCGCTGCTGAGGATTATTATTGCCGCTTTCGAAAGGCGGAGGCAGCGACTCGGCACACGATCCTGTCGACGCTTCCGGTCCTGCTCCTGGCCGGCGGCGCCGCCCTGGCGTTGCCAGAGCAAATCGATGCGTGCCGGCAGACGTGGCTGGGGGTGGTGCAGGCTGTTCCCAGACGGCCTGGACATTCAACGTCTCGGTATCAACCTTACGCATCTCCATGTCGCTTGCGGCGCAAGCGCGAACGGCGCCGCTTCCGTCCAGAAGTTCGAGTTTCAATGGGCCGCTTACGCCGGACTTCAACCAGTAGTACACGAGAACCCCCGAAGGCGGATTGAGTTCTTGTGGCTCTTCGTGCGGCATGGGCGTACCATTCATGCTTCCAGCGATGAGCGCGAAGGTTTCGCCGGGCTTGAAGAGATACGCATCTGCCGCAGTAATCTCGGAGCCCTTTGCAGCCATCTGCCGCAACGCTGCCATCTGATCCATCACCCAGAATCCCCGGCCATACGTGGCAATCGCCAGGTCATCACCGTGAACGACGATATCCCGAATCGATGTTACCGGCATGTTGTTTTGCAGCGGCTGCCAGTGGTCGCCATCATCAAAGGACACATAGACCCGAAGCTCGGTTGCGGCATACAGAAGCCCCTTGGTTTCCGGATCTTCCTTCACAGAGTTAACGTATGCGCCTTCCGGGATACCCGCTGCAACGTTCTGCCAATTCTTGCCGCCGTCGTGAGTGCGATAGATGTATGGCTCATTGTCCGCAATGCGGTGACGATCCACCGAGGCGTAAGCCGTCGCGAGATCGAAGTGGCCCGCTTCGATCTGTGAAATTTTGCTCCAGGCCGTGAGTTCCTTGGGCGTGACATCGTTCCATGTCTTTCCGTCATCACGGGTGACGTGGACCAACCCGTCGTCGGTCCCAACCCAGACGGTATTGCCAACCATCGGAGAAGGACTGATGGAGTAAACAACGCCGAACCGGTCCGTCATTGGCTGGTCGATGTCTTTGGCTGTAATCGGATCGAGCGTGGAAGGAACCTCCGGCTTCGTACGCGAAAGGTCAGGGCTGATCTTCTCCCACGTGCGGCCCCGATCGCGCGAACGCATCACGAACTGGCTGGAGAAATACAGGGCGTCATCCGCGGGAGAAAAGACGGTGGGAAGACTCCAGGTCTTGCGATTCGGATTGTCCGGATCGGATCGGGGCAGTTGTCCGGTGCCCTGCGTGATGGTATTTAATCTCTGATCGCAACGCGAACCACCGCCGTAGAGGATATTGCCGTCCTTCGGATCCGGAACCACTGTGTTACTTTCGCCCGCAAGGCAGGTGGGCTCCCAATTCCTCAGCGTCAAAACTCCCTCAGGGGACCAGGTGCTGACACCCACACCTCCGCTGTCCTGCTGCGCTCCATAAAGCCAGAAGGGGAAACGGTTATCGGCTGCAACGTGATAGATCTGCGCTGTGGGCTGGTTGTACCAGGTGCTCCACGTTTTGGCTCCGTCAACGCTTACCACTGTTCCCTGGTCACTACTGAGCACCATGCGGTTTCCATCTTTCGGATTGATCCACAACTGGTGATAGTCATCCCCGCCTGGAGCGCCCTTCACCGGAACAAAACTCTTGCCGCCATCCGTGGTCATGTATGTCGCGGTGTTCATGATGTAGGCGCGATCCGGATTCGTCGGATCCACGGCGACGCCTTCGAAGTACCAACCGCGTCCCCACAAGCGGTTTTCGTCATTCACTAATCGCCAGCTTGCGCCCGCATCGTCCGAGAGGTAGACGCCGCCTCCGGTTTTCGCAGCCGGCGGATTCGCCGCCCTGGGCTGCCTGCCACCTCCGGCCGCACCACCACCGCCGCCTCCCAGAGGCTTCGCGATTGCAGCGCCCGTATCATCGACAACCGCCCAAAGCCGTTTCGGATTACTCGGTGAAATCGCAATTCCGATTCGGCCGACAAAATCATCGGTCGGCAGGCCGCCCGTCACGCGCTTCCATGTGTCGCCTCCATCCACTGACTTGAACAACCCGCTACCCGGCATGTTGGTCGGTGCATAGACGGACCACGGGGGACGCCGTGTTGACCACAAAGAGGCATAGAGCACTCGAGGACTCTTGGGGTCGATAGCTATATCGACCGCGCCCACATCATTCGGGCGGCCAGAGTCGAACAGTATCTTCTTCCAGGTTTTTCCGCCGTCGGTCGAGCGATAAACGCCGCGCTCCGGATTCGGTCCGTAGATATGGCCAAGCGCCGCAACGTAAACCCGATTTGCATTGGCAGGATCGACAACGACACGCCCGATCTGGCGCGTGTTCTCTAAACCGATATGTGTCCAGATCTTGCCGCCGTCAACCGACTTGAACATCCCGGTGCCATAGGAGTTTTGACTTCGAATGTCGCTCTCTCCCGTGCCGACGTAAACGGTGTTTGCGTCGGAAGGAGCGACGGCAATCGCCCCGATGGAGCCGATCGATATGCCACCGTCCGATATGGGGAACCATGTGCGGCCCGCGTTTTCGGTCTTCCACACTCCTCCACCGACAGAGCCGAAATAAAACGTGTCCGGCTGACTTGGGTGACCCGCAACGCCGACAGCTCGGCCGCCCCGCATCGGACCGACGTCTCGCCACTCGAACGCGGAGAGCAAGGATGAAGAGTCTCGGCCTGCGCCTGTTGATTCCTGCGCCGGAAGGCTTGTCGGCAAAACGAAGATCGCTAAAACACAGAGAAGGGAGGCACAGCGGCTAAGCCTGTTCATGATGTTGGTCAATGGGCGACTGTCAGATCCGGAAACGGATCAAACAATTGTACAGACCGAACGCCCTGTAGCGAACGGGGCGAGCCGCTTAGGCGCTTGGAAGAGAGAAATAAAACGTGGAGCCTTGACCGACCCGCGACTCTACCCAGATGGTCCCGCCCGCTCTCTCCACGATCCGTTTGCAGGTCGCCAAGCCGATACCACTGCCCGGCCGCTCCGGGCCATGTAGACGTTGAAAAGGCTCGAAGATCTTCGTTGTGAATTGCCCGTCGATGCCCTCTCCGTTATCTTCCACGGTGAAACGCCAGGAGCCACCTTCGTTTTTCGCCGTGACGCTCACCTTCGGCGTTTCGGTTTCGCGCCTGTAATGAATGGCATTCGCTACCAGGTTCTGAAACACGAGAGCGAGCAGGTTCAGATTGAGAGCCACTGCACACACCTGCGGTACCCGGCAGTAGATGTCTGCTCCGCTTTCCTCAATGGCAAAACGCAAATTCTCGATCGATTGCGAGAAGGCCAGCTCGGCGCGGCAGGCGGCAGCGCGCTCTAAGGGCGCCTGAGAGATGGTCGCGTAGCGGAGTACGTCATCCAGGAGCCCTGCGAGCCGGTTTCCAGACCCGACTATGTGACCCAGAATCTCCTGCGTGTCCTCATCCAGGTCCATTCCACTCAGGCGCTTTGATAGAAGCTGAGAGAACTGAAGAATATTGCGTAGCGATGTTTTCAGGTCGTGCCCGGCAATCCGCGCGAACTGCTCCAGATCTTCATTGGCACTCCGCAGTTCTCGCGACGTTTGCTCCAGTTCCCGGTTAGCTTGCTCCAGAGCAGCTTCTGACCGTTTGCGCTCGCTGACGTCATTAAAGAGTATGGCCACCATCTGCTCAGAAGGCTCGCCCACACGAAACGCATACACGTCATACCAGCGGTTTTGAAGAGCCGCTGCCGGCCGCTCAAAGCGCAGCGGAGTTCCGCTCAGCGCGACGGATCCATAGATGTCAAACCAATGCTGCTCGTGGTCGGGCGCGAGCGCCAGCATCCACTTCCCTTCCGCGTTTATAAGCCCGGTCTGCCTTTCAAAGGCAGGATTTACCTCCAGAAACTGATAATCTACGGCGCGCTTCAAAGCATCAAACTTTAGCCTGATGATACAGAAACCAGCATCGATCGAGGAAAAAAGCGCGCGGTACTTCTCATCGGAGTCGAGCAACGCCGCTTGGGTGCGGTGCGCCCCGTCTATTACCATCGCTACCCCAGGATAGAACAAAGATTTCCGGCCGTGCACCGGCCTCCGGGGGTCACATCAGGTGGAACTCAATTTCGACCGTAACCCTTACATTCACAGGTTTGCCATCCTTGGTTCCGGGTTGGAAACGCCACAGTTTCACCGCTTTAAGCGCGGTCTTGTCCTCTTCCGAGTTCAGCCCGCGAACGATCTGGCAATTGGAAACGACGCCTTCGGTCGAAACCACTGTCGAGACCTTGACCACGCCCTCCACAAATGCCTCCTTGGAGTTGGCCGAGAACTCAGGTTCGACATAGTGGATTAACTTGGGTGCTTTTACAGTGGGACCCGGCTCATAAACTTCGGCGGCGGCGGAATCCTTGGCCGGCTCCTTTTGCTTGTCGTCATCTGCTCTGCAAAGACCGGTTGCGACGAGTAGGCCAAGCGCGACGATTACAACGGACGGACGCTTGCCACATTGTGGACACACTTCTTCCTCCCTGGTTAGCAAGCGAGTGCAGGAGAAGACGACAATAAGAACGCGCAGGTTTCAGGAGATCGCAAGAATTCACTGATTGCCATTGGGCTCCGAATTGCTCGGAGCGGTACCGCTTCAGGCTAGTTGCTGCGGGAACTCGGCTCTACGATAGCTTCCACATTCATGGAATAGAGAGCGGGTTTGCCCTCTCGATCGCTCTGAAAGTAAATCCGGCGGCTATCAGGCGAGAAGACGGGCGTCACAGACTTCGGGTCGTGCGCCCGGTGCTCACAAAGGGTCAACTCGCGTCCGGCAGACCGCAGTAGAAGGATAATGTTCGGCTGGGCTTTACTCCGGCTTGCACCGATGAAAACGGTTCCTTCATCGTTGGCGTTGAACACAGCAAATTGACTGGTCCTGGCTACTTCGGTCTCCGCTAGGGAGTCCAGCGACACTTCACGGATGTCGGAAAGAACACTCGTTCCAGCGTAAGAGTTCCGGAGGAATAGAACGGAACGGCCGCCCGGCGACCATCGCGGATTCGAGATAGCTCCGGAAGCGAGTTTCACCGGCGTGTTGGGGCGATTCGCTTCCAGACTCGCATACCAAAGTTCGCTTTCTGTCGCCGAAAGCTCGCGCCCGAATAAACAGGCGCCGCCGCCCGGTGCCACTAGGCACCAATCCGAAACCTCGTCTGCAAGAAGAGGTCCGTTGCGAGACAAATATTCCAGACGCTTTCGCCTGACCACAACGAATTCCGTAGGTTCGCGCACTTCGCTGAAAGCCGATACTCCGTCCGCCAACACACGGTTTTTTCTTCCGAGCAGATTCATCTCGACCAGTCGATCGCCTTCAATCAATCGCAGGAAACGGTCCTGTTCGTCCAGGCACAGCGAACCGGGCCGGAGGGCTTGCGTCTCGGCGATCTGCGTCAGTGCACCGGTGCGAAGATCCGCACGGAATGGGTTAAATTGCTGGTTGCGATCGGACGAGAACACCAGAAAGCGCCCTTTAAGCGAGATAAAGCGATTGGTCGCAACGGGTAGAAGACTGGAACTGGCTGGACTGGTCAACCGAACCAGAGTGTTCTCCGTCACCGGATCGCTGAAACGGACAAATTCACCGACACCGGCAGGAAGCGGAGACTTCGCTTTGGGACTATTCGTCTTCTGAGGAGGCGCAGCCAAGACCCCAACCGCGCTAGAAACGCCGGCGAGAAGACTGCGTCGGGTAATGCTTTGACTCACTACTTACTTGACGCGCAAAGAGGCGGAGGAAGTACTAGAGACCGAGATCGTTACGCCCCGATCTGGCAGTGAACGAAGTGTCTCTCGGCTTGATCTTGGCCAGGTATTTGTAGGGGTTCACGGGCGTTCCAGCCAGGCGAACTTCGTAATGCATGTGCGGACCCGTCGCCCGTCCCGTAGACCCGGACAGAGCGATAATCTGTCCTCGTCGAACCTCCTCGCCGGGAATGACCAGCAGCGAAGAAAGGTGAGCGTAATACGTCTGCAACCCGTTCCCGTGGTCCACGACCACCAACTTGCCGTATGCTCCCGACCAGCCGGCCGAAACCACAACGCCGTCGGCACTCACGTGAACCGAAGTGCCGGTTGGCGCAGAGAGATCGATTCCGGTGTGAAATGCGCCTTCGCCGGAGAATGGATCCGAACGTCCTCCAAAAGAACTGCGGAGAACACCCTCAATAGGCCAGGTACTTGGAAACGATTGACCCTGTTTGGGGAACCCGTAATGGTGGTAAAACCCGCTAAATGAAGCAGCTTTCAGATAATTGTATTCACGGATTGACTCATTTACCGTAGGTACAAACAAATCCGCACTGGTCGAAACACTGCGATTTCCGCCACCTGCAGGTGCATTCAGCCCGTAAGCCGCAGAAACTTCGTTTGCAAGAATCTCAAGCGACGCCATCTGTTCCGTGTGTTGGCGGGAAACTCGCTGCAATTCCAGATATTTGCTGCGCAGGCCCTCGAAACTGGTCCGGAGCTCGTTGTAATGAGAGGCTTTCCAGTACATCCGCACATAACTGGAAAACATGGCGAGAGCACCCGTGGCGAGCAGACATAACGCCACAAGAACGTACGCTAAATGCTTGTATTTCACACGTATTCGTTTGCATTGCCCAGGCACCGCCGGGGCAAATTCGAGAACGAAGTACCGTTTATCCATTCAACTCCTCATGGCCTAAAACACGGCCCAGACAACAACTGAAGGCAAGTCAGTTGCCAGTAGCATCGGAGAATTCTTAAATCTACCGTCCGGGCAAGAACGTGTCAATAGGAAAACTTTATGGTCTCATAGCCTTATCAAAGGCTTAGACCGGGTTGGCGCTGTGATAGCTGGGTAGATCGGGATTCGCCCATCTTTGTTTCCTCCTCAGAACCACTTGTACGTAAGCCCTGAATCGCGGGACGCGAATTTACCGCGGAAGCGGGCCGGTGCGCTGATCAGGTTCCCGATCGTTGCGCAGGTCGGGCGGAAGATGTGCGCCTTCATATCGGACAGGAACAACGGATGAGCGGCGATCCTGGAGCGCGAAGCGGCGACGCCATTCATGGTTGCGTCCGCCTCCAGGGCCAATTTTTCCGGGGACAAGAGTTCATCGTTGATGACGAGATCGACAGGGCGGTCGATGCCGGCGAAGCGGACGTTGTAAGCCAGATAGGGCCGGTCCATCAGGCGTTGCCGGTGGGCTTCGAGACCGGTCAGCCCCAGGCGCTCCGATAACCAGGAGCTATAAAACTCAGTCGCCTGCGGCGCATGAATAGACGGAAGCTTCAGGCCCTCGACAACCTGGAGACGGCTGACGTAGAGGTCGTAATCGTTGATTTCCTTTCCCTGGAGAGCGTCGCGAACGGCACCGCCGCGGATGATCGGGTCCGTAAAGCCCAGAGCTTCAGCCCCGGCCAGGACGGGCGCGAGTTGGGTAAGGAGAGCGGGATTACGAATCTCGACCGCGTTCAGCCCGCGCCTGAGATGCAAGTTGAAAAATGCTGATAATAGAGCTCTCACCAATACCCCTGAGCCTCGGTTTCCGTACTCTTTACAGCTCTTTACAGCAGATCGGGTAACCTGGCGTTCTATTGACGCGCATTTCTTAACGGAGCAACAACAAATGAAACTAGTTCGTGTAGTCCTGGCCACAGCCGTAGCCGCGTTCAGCTTGTGGGCAGCCGACGCCACCGGGAAGTGGACGGCGGAAATGCAAGGTCCCAACGGAAATGCCAGGACGGTCACCATGAACCTGAAAGCGGACGGTAGCAAGCTCACCGGTACCGTGAGCGGCGGCCGGGGTGGCGATGCCGAAATCACTGACGGGAAAGTTGACGGAAACGATCTCAGCTTTTCCGTAGTGCGGGAATTCAATGGGAATAAGATGACGTCCACTTACAAGGGCAAGATGGACGGCGACGTCATCCACTTCAATATGAAGATGGAAGGCGGACCCATGGGGAATATGCCCGAACGGCAGTTCGACGCTAAGAAGGCGAGCTAAACGGTTCTTTGAGGGCGAAGGGCATAATCAAACGATGCCCTTCGAACGCGAGATTCAGGTCGCGAAACTCCTGGCACAGGAGGCCGGCGCACTCGCGCTGGACTTCCAGCGTAAAGGCGTGACCGCCGAATCGAAATCCGACGAGTCGCCCGTCACCGCAGCGGACCGCGCCTGCGAAAAGTTGATTGTCGACGGAATCGCTCGCGAGTTTCCGGAAGACGGAGTTCTGGGCGAAGAAGGCGCGAACCGGGAGAGCCGGAACGGGCGCAAGTGGATCGTTGATCCTATTGATGGAACGCGCGACTTCGTCCGCGGCATTCCGCTTTGGGCTGTCCTGATCGGACTTGAGCAAGACGGCGAAATTGTTGCCGCCGCCGCTCATAGCCCTGCGCAAGGCCTCCTTCTCTCGGCCGGCCTCGGTTCGGGTGCCTGGCTGAATGACAAGCAGTTGCGAGTCACCGAAAAGTCCGACCCCTCAGAAGCCGTTCTTTCGTTCAACGGCTTCAACAAACCCGGTATCGAACCATTCGCGGCACGTCTCCTTCCCTGGGTTCGAAAGTTTTGGGCCGTGCGCAGCATGGGCGGCGCGGTGGACGCCATGCTCCTGGCGCAAGGGAAAGCGGATGTCTGGATCGAACCGAATGCCGCACCCTGGGATCTTGCTCCTCTGAAGCTGCTGGTAGAAGAAGCGGGCGGCGTATTCCGCAGCTTCAAGGGCGTCAACACCATTTACGGTGGAAACGCGTACGCCTGCTCGCCAGGACTCGAACCATACGTGCGCGAGCTGCTGGCTTAGGCCAGGCTGCTGTAAGTTCGTTGCCGCTTATACTCGGAAAGTGTCCGGCGACCTTGTCCTCCATCTCATCTCACGTTTTGTTCACATCAGCTCAGCCATCCTGCTGTTGGGCGGTGCTTTCTATGCCCGTCAGGTTTTCCTCCCCGTTTTGAGTGGCTTACCGTCCGGACAGGTGGATTTGGCGGCACGCACCGGCCAATCGAGTTTCCGCACCACGCTTTGGAGTCTGCTTGTGCTCATTGTCTTGTCGGGACTATATAACTTCACTACATACTCGGGCCCCAAACACACTTCGTCCTATCAAATGTGGTTCGGAATCAAGATGTTGCTGGTTTTACATGTCCTCGCAACGGCCATCCTTTGGGGTACTTCCCGTTACAGCGGCGAGACCAGCATCGGGAAGAGCAACCGCAGGTTGTTGAGTATGGTGATTTCCGGCTTCCTCATCGTTTTCATCTCTGCGTATCTGCGCTCGTTATCACAACGCGGCTTGTAAGGCGCTCGCTTCATCTAATACCTGGATGAGCTCTTACGAAGCGCTACGATCGCGCGCGGCATGGATCGATCTTTCCGCACGAGGCCAAATCAGAGTCACGGGAGAAGATCGTGCGCGACTGCTGCACGCGATGAGCACAAACGACGTCAACCGGCTGGCCGAACAGCGCGGCTTTTACGCCTTTTTCCTGACGGCACAAGGCCGCATCATCGCGGACGCTAACATCTACAATCTGGGCGAGAGTCTGTGGCTTGACACCGAGCCCGAGACGCGAGAAAAGCTCTTCTCGCACCTCGACAAGTACATCATCGCGGATGATGTCACGCTCGAAGACGAAACGGGACAGTGGGCGGTTATAGGCGTGGAAGGCCCGGAAGCTCTGGCGTTCGGAGGGAAGCTGGGCGTGGATCTTCCCCAGGCAGATTTCGACATCAAGCTCTGGGGCGATCGATTTGTCGTTCGCGTCGCTGCTGCCGGACGGGAAGGGCTTCGATTCTTCTTACCCGTCGCCGGAAAGCCAGATCTGATAGCGAAACTCGCCGAGCTCGATATTCCGCAAGCCAGTCCCGAAGACGTCAAAATCGTACGCCTGGAAAACGGACGTGCGCGCTATGGCGAAGACCTCTCCGAACGTTATCTCGTCCAGGAAACGCAGATTCTTTCGGCTGTTTCCTTCAATAAGGGCTGTTATCTGGGACAGGAAATCGTGGAGCGCGTCCGCTCTCGCGGCCAGGTTCACCGTCTGCTCACTCCGGTTCACATTCGCACAAGCGAGGCGCCTGCGCCGGGAACAAAACTCCGCGCCGGGGACAAAGAAGTCGGAGAGATTACATCGTCCGCTTTCTCGCCTGCTCTCAACGAAGCCGTAGCGCTGGCTTACCTGAGAACCGAAAGCTCCGCAAAAGGGACTCTGCTGAGCGTGGGCGGCGTGGAAGAAGCGTACGTTGCCTAATCGCCGAGAAGCCTGCCGTACGGTTCAAGCGCTTCGACGTTATCGCAAACAGCTTTAATTGCTGCCGTGATCGGAACGGCCAGAATCAGCCCGACTCCGCCCCACAACAATCCCCAGAACATCAGCGCAATGGTGACAACCAGCGGATTCAGTCGAACGCGGCGGCCGATGATCTTCGCGTACAGGAAGTTCATGGTCACCACGTGGAGCGCGACTGTAATAGCGGCTACCAGCACGATGATCTTGAAGCGGTTCGGTATCGCGACGGAGGCGAGCACGGGAGGCAGCAACGCCAGCGGAAGCCCGACATACGGAACAAGGCTGAAGAAAGCGCTGATAAGCCCCACCAAAGGCCAGTAGGGGACACCCAGGAAAAAGAACGCTACCGCGCTCGCGACGCTGAGTAAGACCCAAAGCAGAAAATTCCCGAGTACGTAAGCACGCGTCGAATCGCCGATCCCCGACCAACTCTTTCCGACGATGTAGCGGTCCTGGCCGTGAAAAAGGCGGATAACGCTCTTGCTGACGTGATCCCGCCAACTGAGCATGAAGTAGACGAGAAACGGCACGAACGACAGCAAGAACAGCCCGTGGAAGTATCTCGCCGAAACCGCGTAGATGGTTGTGATGAACGGTTTAGGGTCGGTATGAATCCGCACTTCCTGGATGAGCGGAGGCGGGGGAGGAACCACGGGCTCGACTTGCTTGGTCCTGCGCCGGCGCGCCTGCATGGCCTGCTGCGGCTTCTGCTCGATCTGCTGGTCCTGCTCCCGCAGAGTTTTCGGCACCACCATCTCAACGGTTTGTTTTTGAAACTGGTCGAGGCGATTGCTTGTCGCGTTCAGGAGGTCGCTGACACGCGAGGCGTAGGTCGGGAGATCCTCCCGTAGCTTGGAAAGCTGGCTCCAGGCGACGGCCGTCATCAGATAGCAAACGACGAGAGCAATCCCGAGAACAACTGCTGTCGCGGCCGGCCGTGGAAGGCGCAGTTTCATTGCAACCAGGACGGCAGGGTCTAGAATGAAGGCGAAGACGGCAGAGATAATGAGGGTGACGAAGAAATCTCGCCCGTAATAGAGAAGGGCAACAAGGGCCGCCGTGGCGACGACTGAAGACCGGATTCCAATGAGCTTGGAGAACGTCTGCGTTGGGCTTAAAAGAGCCAAAATAGCGATCTGACCCGGTACCTCAATCTAGCATGTCGGCAGGCTTCGATCACTTATCTTGACTACGCCCGATCAAACCTCTCAAATCCGCCGCATCCTTGCATTGGACGTGGGCAAGAAGCGAATCGGCCTTGCTGTCAGCGATGAACTGGGCCTTACTGCCCAGGGGCTGGAGACTTTGCAACGGATCCGGATCCGGGAAGATCTGTCTAAATTGGAAGAACTGGCCAAACACTTGAACGTTGGTACTTTACTCATCGGAAAACCTCTTCACATGAGCGGCGACGAAAGCCGGCAAAGCGAGTACACCCGCGAATTTGCAGAGCGGCTGGCGCGGCAGACATCGTTGCCGGTCGTGTTCTGGGACGAGCGGCTTACGTCGGCTGAAGCGGAGCGCACGCTGCGCGAGACGGGTGCGAGCCTGGATCAGAAGAAGAAGTCGGTCGACCGTCTGGCGGCTATGCTGCTTCTTGAAAGTTATCTGGAGTTTCGTCGCGGGTCAGCGGAGATGCTGGCGGAGGACATAGATGGCTGAGAGAAGTGGGTTCCTGCCCCGCCTGTTCAAGCTGATCGCCAGCTTTGTGGTGTTCGTCTTTCTCCTGGCGGTTGGCTTAACTCTCTACTGGTACATGGGACCCTATCGCGGCTTCACGGAAGAGACGTTTGTGGAAGTGGAGCATGGGATGTCGTCCCGCTCTATCGCCAATCTCCTGGCCAGCCACGGTGTGGTCCGCTCGCCCTGGGCCTTCCTTGCTGCGCGCGCCCTCCATCCGAGAGCCAGGCTTCAGGCAGGCGAGTATCGCTTCGGGTCCGAGCAGACACCTCTTCAGATATTCGACGAAATCCGCAAAGGCCAAGTCTTTTTCGAAGAGCTGACGTTTCCCGAGGGAAGCAACCGGTTCGACATGGCCGGTATTCTCAAGAATGCCGATACAGTTAAGCCGGATGAGTTTCTCAAGGCCGCGGCAGACCCGGAAAGCATTCACGATCTGGATCCGCTGGCGCCAAATTTAGAAGGATTTCTGTTTCCGTCGACTTACCGCGTAACGCACCAGACAACCGCGAAACAGCTCTGTCGAGCCATGACGGCCGAATTCCGGAAGCAATGGGCGGCGGCGGGCGGTAACGCAGGTGGCGTCGATCTTCATCGCGCTCTCACGCTTGCGTCGCTCGTGGAAAAAGAAACAGCCGTGCCGGGCGAACGGCCGGTGGTGGCTGCTGTCTTTACGAACCGTCTTCGCCAGGGCATCCCGCTTCAGTGCGATCCCACAACCGTTTATGCCGCGCTTCTCGAAAACCGTTACAACGGGGTTATCCACCGCTCCGATCTCGCGAGTGTCAATCCATACAACACGTATGCGCACCCGGGATTGCCTCCAGGTCCGATTGCAAATCCGGGAATCACCGCGATCCGCGCGGCGTTGAAGCCGGCTGAAGTCGATTATCTGTATTTCGTCGCCAATCCGGGCGGCCAGGGCTCGCACCACTTCTCGTCGTCGCTCGCCGAACATGAGAAGGCAGTTCTTGCGCTCCGGCAAGCAAGCCACTGACGGACTTTCGGGCGCTTACTTACGAGCGAGTCGCGGCAAGAGACTCTTCCGCAGGACAGTATTCGAGCAACAGGCTTTTCCGCATAGGAACAAGTGCGAACTTGGCCAGCACGCCGGCCAGGAGACTGCAAGCTCCGGCAGCAAAAAGCACGCTGCTCCAGGTTCCCGTCATGCCGGTCAGCAGATTCGCTAGCGGGACAGTCAAAGCCGCTGTGCCTTTGGCCGTATACAGTAAGCCATTATTCGCCGTGGCATGCCTGATTCCGAAGCTATCGCCGCAAACGGCCGGAAAGACCACGAAGATCTCGCCCCAGAACAGAAACACAAGCGCCATGAAAAATACAAAACTGTAGGGATTATGGCCGTAAACTGCAGCACCAAACAGCGCAACGGACTCAAGTGAGAAAACCAGAAGCATCATGTTCTCGCGTCCGAGAACGTCGGAAAGGAAACCGCAGACGGGACGAGTGATGCCATTCGCGAAGTTATCGAGCGACACGGCCAGGGCAAGCACCGGCGCCGAGAAGCCCAGAATGGTCACCGTCCGGCTCTCAACGCCGAAGTCTCGCGCAATGGGACCGAGTTGAGCCGTGATGATCATCCCGCCGAAAGCGATCAGCAGATAGATCAGATAAATCAGCCAGAACACCTTGGTACGAAGCGTTTGCGCCGGCGTAAGTTCCGCGCCCTGATAGATGCGTTTGCGGGCGATCATCGCTTCGCCTCGCTTCACTGGTTTCACAAGCAGAAGCGCGAAGAAAAGAATCGTCGCTCCCTGAAGAAGGCCGAAGAAGCGGAAGGCATGACGATATCCGCTCTGCTGAATCATCAGAGCAAGCGGCGCTGCGGTCAGCGCGGCACCTAGTCCATAGCCCGCCGCGATCATACCGGCCGCCAAGCCGCGCTTATCGGGGAACCACTTCAGCGCAGTTCCCATGCAGGTGCCGAAAACACACCCGATCGCGAGGCCGCCGACAATAGCGGAGAGATACAACACCGCCAACGAGTTCGCTTGGGAATTAATCACCCAGGAAATGGCCGCGCAAACCGCGCCCACCATGACCACGGGCCGGGGACCATGCCGATCGACCAACCAGCCTTCGAGAGGCGAAAGCCAGGTGTTCACGAAAATCATAATCGTGAACGCCACCTGAATGCTGGCGCGAGCTCCAGCCATTCGCGTCGTGCATAGGATTGACAAACAGCGTCCAGCCATACTGCATGTTGGCGAGCATCACTGTGGAGAGAACAGCAAAAGTGAGTTGAGCCCACCGGCTCCGCCAGAGCGGCGCGGATTGCACCGAGACGCTCATGCGGCCTGCCCGGTCAGGTACTCGAGAGCGGCACACACGCCTCCGCGGCCATGCGGGATGCCGGCGAGCTGAAGTCCCATCTCGACGCCGGACAGAGTTCCCATCAGCATCAGTTCGTTGAAATCTCCTAAATGGCCAATGCGGAATGCGCGGCCGGCCAGCTTGCCGAGCCCCGCGCCCAGCGACATGTTGAATTTATTCAGGATCAGCGCTCGCAAAGCTTTCTCGTCGAACCCTTCCGGCACGAACAAGGCCGTCAGAACATTACTGAATTCGTCGGGGCAGAGGGCAACCATTTCCAATCCCCAGGCACGTGCGGCACGGCGTGTTGCTTCGGCTAACCTTGCGTGCCGGGCAAAGACGTTTCCCAAACCTTCTTCATGCAGCATGGCAATCGCCTCGCGCAGGCCGTACAACAAATTCGTAGCCGGCGTGTACGGGAAGAATCCGCTCGCGTTGTTGTCCAGCATTTCCGTCCATCGCCAGTAGCTCTTGGGAAAATTGCTCCGTTTGCTCGCTTCGATCGCGCGAGGGCCGATTGCATTAAAGGCAAGACCCGGCGGCAGCATCATGCCCTTTTGCGATCCCGCGATCGTCACGTCCACGCGCCATTCATCATGACGATAGTCGATCGATGCCAGGGAGGACACCGTATCCACCATCAAGAGTGCGGGGTGCTTTGCGTTGTCGATCGCGCGGCGTACGGCCGGAATGTTCGTCGTCACTCCCGTGGATGTCTCGTTATGGACCACCATCACGGCCTTAATCTCGTGACCACGATCCGCCGCGAGTTGTTCCTCTACCTGGGTTGCATCTACTCCGTGACGCCAGTCGCCCGGCATCATCTCTAAGCGCAGGCCCAGGTTCGAAGCCATCTTGGCCCAGAGGCTGGCGAACTGTCCCGTCTCGAATGCCAACACCCGGTCGCCTGCGTTGAGTGTATTCACCAGAGCCGCTTCCCACGCCCCCGTAGCCGACGAAGGATAGATGATAACGGGATTTTCGGTCTGAAAAATCGCTTGAAGTCCGTTCAGACATTCCGTCCCGAGACCGCTGAATTCAGCACTGCGGTGATCGATGGTTGGACGATCGATCGCTCGTAATACGCGATCGGGAACGTTCGTCGGCCCTGGAATCTGAAGGAAGTGTCTGCCGGGTCGATACGCCATTTGTTATTTGATTACGCCGAGTCTACTGCAACAAGCTGCGAATGAGAACGGCCGGATGAACGGCCGCAGCCTGGCCGAAATCGTGAATCTGATGACGGCACGAAACGCCGGGTGCCACCAGAACATCACCGGAGTTCATTGATTGTACCGCCGGAAGTAATCGTCTGCTCGCAATTGCATGTGAGACTTCGTAATGCCGTTTGCGATACCCGAACGAGCCCGCCATTCCACAGCAACCGGCGTCGAGGTCTACTAAACCCGCGGACGGAATCCGGGACAGCAGGCCGAGGGAGGCGGGAAGCAAACCCATTGCTTTCTGGTGACAGTGTCCGTGCAACAGGATTTTCCCTGCTACCGGTCGAAAGGAAAGGTTGAGGCCGGCCGCGAACTCTTCGAAAGTCTGGCACGCGGCCGCGACGACACGTGCTTTTCGCTGCTCCTCGCCTCGTAAGAGAGAAGGGGCGTCTTCCTTCACCGCCGAGAGGCAGCTCGGTTCACAGAAAAGAATTTTCATGCCCTTCTCTGCCGCCGGAAGCAACCCTTCCACCACTTTCGCCGCATGAGCCTTCGCCTCGGCCAGCAAACCCTGCGAGATGAACGGCCGGCCGCAACACCCGGGGCGCACCACGTTCACTGCGCAGCCGCCTTTTTCCAGCGTTTCGACAGCCGCAATGCCAATCTCGGGGTCGTAGTAGTTCATGAACGTGTCATTGAACAGCACGACAGTCGTGCCCGATGGCGCCGGTTCTCGTTTGTTCCTGTTTACCCAATGGGTGAAAGTATTTCGCTTCCATTGCGGAAGCGAACGTCGACGGTCGACATCCATCAGCTTCTCGCTTACCCGGCGAGCCGGCGCGCTCCCGGCGATCAGGTTCGACAAAGGAGCGAAACGGCTCCCCCACTTCGCGAGTTCCTCGACATTGGCAAGCGCACGAGCCCGCAGCGGAGTCCCGTGATCTCCCCAATACTTGGCGAGGAATTCACTCTTGAGAGACGCCATATCGACGCCCGCGGGACACTCGGTCTTACAAGCGCGGCATTCGAGACACAGGTCAAGAGCCTCGTAGACCTGTTCGTCGTTGAGCTCAGCGCCTTCTAACTGTCCATTCATGGCGAGCCGCAGTGCGTTAGCTCGGCCGCGGGTCGAATGGATCTCCTCATTCGTGACCATGTAGGACGGGACACATGGTGCCGCTCAGTCGCTTGCGGCAGGCACCGACTCCGCTACACATTTCGACCGCACCGCTCATTCCGCCGTACTCTGTGTAATCGAACCAGGTGAGCGACGCGGGATTGCTGGTTTTGGTGTTGAAACGCAGATTGGACGTTAGCGGTGGTGCGTCGATGATCTTGCCCGGATTGAAAATGCCCGAAGGATCGAAGGTTTGCTTGATCTTCTTAAAGGCGCCGTACAGTTCCTCTCCAAACATGTGGCGTAAGAAAGGGCTGCGTACCAGCCCGTCGCCGTGTTCTCCGGAGATGGTTCCGCCAAACTCCAGCACCAGGTCCGCTACTTCCTGAGCGATCGCCTCGAATTGGCGAACACCCGCTTCCGTTTTGAGGTTGATGACGGGTCTCACGTGCAGACATCCGACGGAGGCGTGGGCGTAGATGCCTGCTGTTGTGCCGTGCTTGCGGATGATCTGCTGAAAGCGGTCGATATAGTCGCGCAGCTTTTCCGGAGGGACGGCCGTGTCCTCGACAAAGGAGATGGATTTGGCATCGCCCTTCATTGCCGTCGAGAGGCCCAACGCGGCTTCGCGCAAGCTCCACATTTGTGCCTGCCCCGCGAGTTCAGTTTCCGGGCGATAGGCGTAGCCAAGGTTGCGCCCTCGAAGATCCTGCTCAAGACCGGCGAGTTTCGGAGGCAGTTCCTCCTTATCATCGGCGTAGAACTCCACGCACAAGCTCGCCGCCGGATCTCCCTCCAGATACTTTCCCCGGATTCGCTGGAGCGTGGGATTGTCGCGGGCGTGGTCGAGTATGGATTTGTCCATGATCTCGATCGCCGATGGCCGATGGCGAAGGATGACCGGCGCGGCTTCGAGCGCCTCGAGAAGATCGCCAAACATGATCACGAGGATGGCTTTCGCCTTTGGCAACGGAACCAGCCGGACCTTGATCTCCAGAATGATTCCCAGCGTTCCTTCCGAGCCCACGATGACCTTGGCCAGGTTCACGGGTTTCGAAGGGTCGGTAAACTCGTCGAGATTGTAGCCGCTGACGCGGCGTAAGATCTTCGGAAAGCGGCGCTCAATCTCGCCTGCGTGAGTAGACGCCAATTCGAGCACGGTCCGGTAGCAGAGCGGCCTCCAACGTCTCGCCTCCGGGAATCTCAGTGCGCGGGATGTCGCGAAACTGAACAACACTCCCGTCCGACAGGGCAACGGTTATCTCAAGGACATGATCGATTGTTTTTCCATACAGGACGCTACGCGCGCCGCTTGAGTTGTTTGCCACCATGCCGCCCACTGTGGCCCGGCTCGCGGTAGAGATATCGGGGGCGAAACGAAGCCGGAGCGGCTGAAGCTGGGCGTTCAATTCGTCCAGTACAACGCCGGGCTCAATGCGCGCCCAGCGCTCTTCCGCGTTTACTTCGAGGATGCGATTGAAATACTTCGAGGTGTCGATTTGGACACCTGCTCCGATCGATTGCCCGGCCTGCGAAGTACCGCCGCCGCGCATAGTGATGGAGCAACCACGACGGCGGCAAACCTCAAGCGTATGCAGAATGTCTGCCCGGCTCTTCGGAACGACAACACCGAGCGGATAGATCTGGTACACGCTGGCATCCGTAGCGTAAAGCGCCCGTGAGAGAGAGTCGAACCGCACCTCGCCCTGCATCTGGGAGGCGAGATCCTGACGCAGTGCGTCCGAGTCAATACCGGCGGGCGAGGTTTGCATTCGAATGGGCGTCATCGTTCACGATAACTGATGACCGGCGCCGTCCGGAACACAACGATTGGTGCGCGAGGAATGGAAGACGTTACTGCGCGCCGCGGCTCAACAGCATCACTTTCACGGTGTGGAAGATGATGTAGAAATCGAGTGCCGGGGCAACGTGCTTGATGTAGTAGAGATCGTACTCGAGCTTGATCATGGCATCGAGCTGGGTGTCGCCGTATTTATGGTTAATCTGGGCCCAGCCGGTGATGCCGGGTTTTACGGCCAGGCGCTGGCGGTAATACGGGATCTGTTGGGCGAGAACATCGACGAACTCGGGGCGTTCCGGGCGGGGTCCGACGATCACCATGTTGCCTTTCACCACGTTCCAGAACTGCGGCAATTCATCCAGCCGTAGGCGGCGCAACCACTTACCCAGCGGCGTGATGCGGGGATCGTCCTTTGAAGCCCAAACCGCTCCCGTGCGGGCCTCGGCATCCACGTACATGGAACGGAACTTGTAAAGGGTGAAGATATGGCCGTTAACGCCAACCCGGCGCTGCCGGTAGAATACCGGACCTTTGGAGGAAAGCCTTACGGCGAGCGCCGTCACGAGCATCAGAGGTGAGAACGCAATCAGACCTATAACGCCGATCACAAAGGAATAGAGGCTCTGGATGGTGAGCGCATGGGAACTCGGCCCCAGCATGCGCGAGAAGATCAATTGCGAGGGCTGAATCTTGCGGCTGCAAACGCGCCGCATCGCCACCTCGTAAGTGTCCGCGGCATCCTCGATGACAACGCCGGCGAAGCGGATTTCGAGAAGGTCGTGCATGGGGAGACGGTTCCGGCGCTCTGCCATGCCGACCACGATCCGGGTTGGCTTATGCTTCTCGCAAATCTCCCGGACGTCGTTCAAGGTGCCGAGGCACGGGATTGGGAATTCGTTCGGTTCGTCTTCGCAGAGATAGCCCAGGATGGAATACCCGAACTGGGGTTTGTCTTGCAGGCACTCGATGACTTCGCCCAGGATGCTCGAGTTGCCGAGCATCAGCACCCGCTCCGAACGAAGCGCCCCGATGATGTACTTCCAGAAAAACAGCCGGTAGACGGGAAGAACCAGGACGACCAGGAAGCTTCCGAGCACCATGAGCCAACGCGACATCAGGAACTCGGGCTGGAGAAAACCGAGAAACGCCATGATGAGGAGAGCACTGCCCACGGACAGGCAGACCTGCTGGACCAGGAGCATCCGGGACGTGATGCGAAGCTCTGCGTAAAGATCCTGGTAGTAGAGCGCCAGAATAATGCACCCGGTTACGACCAGCAGTTTCCAATAATTTCCCTCGCCGAAGAGATAGAAACCTGCGTCAATTCTTAAGAGGGAAATGGCGAGCAGGTAACACGCGAGAATGAGTACTATCTCGGACAGCAGTAAGGCAAGTACGCTGGCCGGGATAAAAACGCGAAAAAGTCTAATCAAGCGAGATACTTAGCGGGAGAGATTGAGTACCTGATTTTAGCACGCGACGGGGCTCTTCCCCGGTCTCGGCAGGTTGGCTTAACCGGGTTCCGCGGCTCGGACCGTTGTGCCTCAAATTGTTGATTTCGTTGAGGATAAATTCTTCTTCCGGCCACGGCAGGCGTGCTATAAATTAAGAAGTATCTTAAGCTCCCGACCTCCGTAATTTAGACTCAGTCATCCGATTCAAAATGCTCCGACTTACAAAAAAGGCAGATTACAGTCTGATTGCTCTCAGACATTTTGCCTACCGCCAGGGGCAAACCGGTGGTGCTGTAAGCGCAAAGGAAGTTTCGGACGTGTGCGGTATCCCGCTGCCGGTGCTTTCAAAACTGCTCCAAAAGCTGGGCAAAAGCGGATTTCTGGTCTCTGAGTACGGAACGAATGGCGGCTACCGCCTGGCGCGACACCCGAGCATGATCTCGGCGCTGGAGGTAATACGGGCCATCGACGGACCCATCGTGCTTGCCAACTGCTTCACGGAACACGCCGTTTGCGGGCATTCGGATAAATGCACGGTAAAGAAGCCGTTGCGCCGCATTCACGAGGGGATACTGCGACTTCTCGATAGTGTAAGCATCCAAAGCATGTTAGAGGATTCGGAGCCAAAAGCGGATTCTCCCTTGCCGAGCTCCCAATTGGTCGCCCTCCAGAGCACGGTGAGGCGCTTTGAACCAGAAGAATCTTTGAGGAATAAACAATGAAACTGCCAATCTACATGGACAGCCACGCGACTACCCGGACGGATCCGAGGGTGCTTGAAGCGATGCTCCCCTACTTCACGGAGTATTTCGGAAACGCCGCGTCGCGCAACCACAGCTTCGGCTGGGAGGCAGAGCAAGCAACGGAAAAGTCCCGCAAACAGATTGCGGATCTTATCGGCGCGACGCCGAAAGAGATCGTCTTTACCAGCGGCGCCACGGAATCAAACAATCTTGCTCTCAAGGGCATTGCCGAGATGTATGCCGAGCGCGGCAATCACATCATCACGCAGGTAACAGAGCACAAGGCCATCCTCGACACCTGCAAGCACCTCGAGAAAGAGGGCGTGCGCGTCACTTATCTGCCTGTTCAGACGAACGGGTTGATCGATCTTGACCAGCTTCGGGACGCGATTACGGACAAAACGATCCTGATCTCGATCATGTATGCCAATAACGAGATCGGTGTCGTGCAGCCGATGAAGGAAATCGGCAAGATCGCCAAGGAGAAGGGCATTCTGTTCCACAGCGACGCTGTCCAGGCGATCGGCAAGATCCCGGTGAATGTCGCGGAAGACGGTATTGACGTAATGTCGCTTACCGCCCACAAGCTTTACGGACCGAAGGGCGTGGGAGCGCTGTACGTACGGCGCCGTAACCCGCGCGTGCAGATCACGGCGCAGATGGATGGCGGCGGGCACGAGCGCGGTATGCGTTCGGGTACGCTGAACGTTCCCGGTATCGTCGGCCTAGGCGCGGCGTGCGAAATCTGCAAACGCGACATGCCGGAAGAATCAAAACGGCTCAGCTTCCTTCGCGACAAACTGAAAGACAAGCTGATGGGCAGCCTCGACGAGGTCTACATTAACGGCACGATGGACCATCACCTTCCGCATAACCTCAATATCAGTTTTGCGTACGTGGAAGGCGAAAGCCTCCTGATGGGTATCAACGACATCGCGGTTTCGAGCGGTTCCGCTTGCACCTCGGCGACTCTCGAACCCAGCTATGTCCTAAAGGCTCTGGGCGCGGGCGATGATCTGGCGCACTCTTCCATCCGCTTCGGTCTCAGCCGGTTCAACACCGAAGAAGAGGTGGATTACGTTGCGGACAAGGTGATCGACGTGGTGAAAAAGCTGCGCGACCTTTCGCCTCTCTATGAGATGGCCAAAGAAGGCGTAGACTTGTCAAAGGTAGTTTGGGCAGCTCACTAAGGAATTAGTTCAAAAGGATACGACATGGCATATTCAGATAAAGTCATCGATCACTACGAGAATCCGCGCAATGTTGGATCTCTCGACAAGGGCAGCAAGGACGTTGGAACCGGAATGGTGGGCGCTCCGGAATGCGGCGACGTTATGAAGCTGCAGGTTAAGGTCAACCCGGAAACCGGTGTCATCGAGGATGCAAAGTTCAAGACCTTCGGTTGCGGCAGCGCAATCGCCAGCTCTTCGCTTGCCACCGAGTGGCTGAAGGGCAAAACTGTTGACCAGGCGCTCGAAATCAAGAACACCGACATCGTGAACGAGTTGTCGTTGCCCCCGGTGAAAATTCACTGCTCGGTGCTCGCGGAAGACGCCATCAAGGCAGCTATTTCCGATTACAAGACTAAGCAGGGAGTTGCTGCTTCGAAGCCCGAAGCTGTCACTGTCCAGTAAATTATGTCTGATTTGGCGCAGCTTACCGGAGCCCCGGCCGCTTCTCCCGAATCCGCGGGGGAAACCGCGCCCGCGGAGAAGCGTGTCTTTGTCACTCCGAAAGCGGTCAGTAAGATCAGAGATGCTTTCGCTCGCGAGAAGGTGAGCGGTGGTCTTCGGTTGGGCGTGCTCGGCGGCGGATGTTCTGGATTGAGTTATCAGTTCAAATTCGCCCCGGAGCCGCGGCCTCGCGACCACGTGTTCCACTTCGAAGACGTTCGCGTCTTCGTGGACCCGAAAAGCATGGTGTTTCTCGATGGAATGACCCTCGATTGGCAGGATTCGCTGATCCAATCGGGTTTCGTGTTCCAGAATCCGCACGCGACCAAAAGTTGCGGCTGCGGAACGTCCTTCTCCGCCTGAAGCCTCGGCTAATCGTTGTCTCCCGGTGACGCAGCCCGTCGTGTTGCGTCACTTCCCTGCCCTATGTCCTCCTCATCCCGCAAGTTCTACGAATTCTTTGGTATCGACCGCAAGCTCGATCTGGACGAGAGTGCTCTCCAGAAACGCTTTTATGAGCTGAGCCGTGAGTGGCATCCCGACCGGTTTAGCCGCAAGAGCCCGGAAGAGAGCACACGCGCAATTGAGAATACGGCCATCATCAACGATGGGTATCGAACGCTTCGCGATCCGGTAAAACGCGCAGAATACCTGTTGACCGAGGAAGGTTTTCCGATCGGCGAGCAGAGATCGAGGGATGTTCCTCCCGAGTTGCTCGAAGAAGTCTTCGAATTGAACATGGCGCTCGAGGAAATGCGCGACGGGGATGAGAGCGCACGGCCTCAGCTTGAAGAAGCCAAGAGCAAGTTCGTCACCATGCGCGGGGAGATCGACGTTCAGATGAGATCTCTTTTTTCGAAGTACGACGCCTCGGAGAGCGAAAGCGAAACCGCAAAGCAGGCGTTGCACGAAATCCGGGGCGTATTGAACAAGCGGCGTTACATCGAGAACCTGATCCGGGACGTTGATAAGGCTTTGAATCCGGCAATTTCCGCGGGTCAAACAGCGGAAGATCGCCTCTAACGAACTATGGGAACCTTTCAGATCGACTTCGGCGAGGACCGCCACTCCAAGATTGTCGGTATCGACCTGGGTACGACCAACAGCCTGATTGCTGTCATGGATCTCACCGGCCCGCGAATTCTCGAGGACGCGGCCGGCCATAAGATCGTGCCTTCCGTCGTTTCTTCCCTTCCCGATGGGCGCTTGATCGCCGGCGAGCCGGCCCGCGAACTGCTTCTTACCAATCCGGAGCACACCGTCTATTCCGTCAAGCGGCTGATGGGGCGCGGGGTCAACGATGTTCAGGACGAGCTCAAGCTGTTTCCCTTTCGCATTGCGGGCGAGAGTGAATCGGTGATCAAGCTCCAGCTCGGATCCCGCACCTATACGCCGCCCGAAATCTCGGCTGCCGTTTTACGCCAGTTGAAAGACAATGCCGAAGCAGCGCTGGGTGCGCCCGTTTCGCAGGCCGTGATTACGGTTCCCGCCTACTTCAACGACGCTCAGCGCCAGGCAACGAAAGACGCGGGCCGCTTAGCTGGCCTCGAAGTACTTCGCCTGGTGAACGAGCCGACTGCGGCCTCATTGGCGTATGGCTTAGACAAACGCAAAGAAGGCGTCATCGCCGTTTACGACTTTGGCGGCGGGACGTTCGACATTTCCATTCTTCGTCTGCACGACGGTATCTTCGAAGTGCTCGCCACGAATGGCGACACCCATCTCGGCGGAGACGATATCGACAACCTGCTGCTGCGCATCGCCATTGAGGACATCGGATCCGACGGTGGCCCCGGCATTGCCGACGATCCTGAGGGCGTGCAGAGATTGCGGCGGGCTGTGATTGCGGCAAAAGAAGAACTGTCGTTTGCGCCTGAAGCCAAGATCTCGCTGGACTACAAGGGAACGGAGTACCAGCGCATCATCGACCGGCCGCTTTTTGAACGCCTGATCGCGCCGATCGTAGAGCGTACGCTCGAGCCGTGCCGCGCATGCCTCGCGGATGCCAAGCTTTCGCCTGAGAACATCGACGAAGTTGTGATGGTGGGCGGATCGACGCGGATCCCGCTGGTGCGAACCGCAGTCGAGCGCCTGTTCAAAGCCAAGCCGCATACAGAACTCAATCCGGACGAAGTGGTGGCGCTGGGCGCAGCGGTACAGGCCGGCATCTTGGCAGGCGACGTTCAGGATCAACTGCTGCTCGACGTGACGCCGCTCTCGCTCGGGATCGAAACCATGGGCGGTGTGGTTTCGAAGCTGATCCACCGGAACTCGACGATTCCGGCCAGTGCGACCGAAAGCTTCACGACCGCTGTCGACGGACAGCGCAATGTACTGATCCACGTTCTCCAGGGCGAACGCGAGTTGGTGAAGGACTGCCGCAGCCTGGCGCGCTTCGATTTGAAGGACATCGACCCGGTTCCTGCCGGTTTCGCGCGGATCGAGGTGCGGTTTCTCATCGACGCAAACGGGATTCTGAACGTCACCGCACGCGACGCACGTACCGGCAAAGAGCAGAGCGTTGAAGTGAAACCCTCCTACGGTCTTTCTGAGGAGCAGGTGGAAGCCATGATCCAGGAAAGCTTCGACCGGGCCGAAGAAGATCTGAGAGAGCGCCAGATGCGCGAAGCCAGAGTGGAAGCCGACACCATCTTGCTGGCAACCGAAAAGGCCCAGAAGAACGAGGCGTGGTTCAGCCTGAACCCTGAAGAGCGCAATTTGATCGAAAAGGCCAAACAGGACGTTCACGCCGCCTACAACGGCAGCGATTACCGCCTTCTGAATGAACGGATCGAAGCTCTGAACCGTGCCACGCAAAGTCTAGCCGAGAACATGATGAACACGGCTGTTCGCGGCGCACTGAAAGGCACGAAGATTGACTAATATCATGGGGAGATCATCATGCCAGGCCTAAGCTGGAATCACACCGAAGACATTGCGCTCAGCCTTTTCGAGGCTCATCCGGACGTCGACCCGACGCACATCCGCTACACGGATCTGCATAAGTGGATCACCGAACTGCCGGACTTCAAGGACGACCCGATGGCGTCCAGCGAGGGTAAGTTAGAAGCGATCCAGATGGCTTGGGTAGAAGAGTACAACGAATCGCGCTAGGCGGGAAAGATCTCAGTGACCGGGATCACAATGCCGTGGAACTCGACGGTTTCGCCCTCCCGAGCTTCACGGACGCCGCCCTCTGTTAGCACCTGAATCACCTTTTTGCGTGGATCGGCAACCCAGACCTGCTCGGCTCCGTATTCGAGATACAAGTTCGCTTTCTTCAAGAGTTTCCGGATTTGGTTCGGCGAAGCGACCTCGACAACTAACGCCGGGGACTCCCGCAGGAAATTGTCCAAGCCCGTCGCCTCCCAACGGTCTCGTCGGATGACCGCGACATCGGTGTTTGGCAGAGATGAATCGGTCACACGACAGGCGACTTCGCCATGCACCACAAATCCTTGTTCCTCGAGAGGCAGAAGTCGTCTTTCAATGCGGCTCACGACCTCGTTATGCCGCGGTTTGTTATTGGGAGATATAAAGATCTCTCCTTCAATTAGTTCTTCGTGATTTCCGTCCCAACGCTCCGGGCGCTCCAGGAACTCCTCGACGGTCATCGGATGAGGCTGGGCTGCCGTGCTCATACCAGCCATTATCGCCGAATCCGACGTGGTATCCTATCGAAAGTAGTCGCGCTGTCCTCGGTCGTTGAGGCTTTGCGGTTCTCAGGACGAATCCACGTCCGCACCCATTCTGTCGAGCCAGGAAAGCTATGCCTAAGTTAAAAACTCATAAGGGAGCTGCGAAGCGTTTTAAGAAAACGGGCACGGGTAAGATCACCCGCCGTCACGCAAATGCCCGTCACATTTTAACGTCGAAAACGCGTTCCCGTAAGCGCAAGCTCGGCCAAGGCGTCGTTGCCGACGAAGCAGATCAGGCCAAGTTGAAGGAAATGCTTCCCTACTAGGGGGCGAACCTGAAAGATCAAAGAGCGGGAGCAGCGCGCTGCACGTGCCTGACTCCTCTCCGGGAACCATCCCGTTCCCAATTTCGATAAAGGAGAAAACGTGCCAAGAGTAAAAAGAGGTACCCACCGGCGAGACTATCGCCACAAGACCCTGCGCCGTGCGAAGGGCTTCTTCCTCACCAAGTCGAAGCTGAACCGGTCAGCTCAGGAAGCAGTTGAGAAGGCTCTCCGCTACGGCTATGTCGGCCGCCGGCTCAAGAAGCGGAACTTTCGTTCGCTCTGGATTGTTCGCATCAACGCAGGTTGCCGCGAAGTAGGAATCAGCTACAGCAAGTTCATCAATGGTTTGAAGCGTGCCGGGATTGAGCTGAACCGTAAGGTTCTGGCTGACATTGCGGTAAACGACACGGCCGGATTTGCGGCGTTGGCGACCAGAGCAAAAGAAGCTCATCAAGCGCAAGTTCAATAAGCCATAATAGCCATCATGGCTGCTAACACGACTGAAGGCATCGGCGAAAGCGCCGATACACTTGCGAATCTGGAAGAGCGCATTAACCGCGCCGTCCAAATCATCAGTCAGTTACGTTCGGACAATGACCACCTCCAGGCCAAGCTGAAGAAGGCCACGGAGGACATTAGCACCCTGCAAAGTGAGCGCGACGAGGCGCATTCCTTCTCGGAGGAATTCCAGCGCGAAAACACTGCGTTGGAGGCTAAGATGGCCAATCTGACGGAAGAACTCGAGACACTTCGCGGCGAACGTAAGCAGGTGAAGCACCGGATCGAGAAACTCCTCGGGCAGCTCGATCTTCTCAGCGCTAGCTGACCTTGAACGGCAATGGACACTCCGGGCACAGCCAAGCAGATCGTCCGGGTTAACATCTTCAACCAGACGTACGCCATTTCGGCCTCCGGCAATGTGCAGGAGGTCGAAGATCTGGCTCGCGAGATCGACGAATTAATGGCAGCTATTGCCCGGCGCGCCGGTAATCTGGACACCACGCGGACGGCGGTACTGGCCTGTCTGCATCTGGCGGACCGGCTAAAGACGGTCGAACGTGAACTGAGCGAATTCAAGCAGTCGGTCAGCCACAAAACCCGCGATTTCGCATCCCTTCTCGATCAGGCTTTGGCCAGCAACATCATACCCGAGAGATAGGTCACCTCCCAGCTTCAGGCTTGACCGGACGGATCAGGTTCCGTGCGAGTTCAGCCCCCGCAAGAACACTTCCCTTTCTCGACATGTCGCAAGAAACGTCAGAGTTTACATGCCCGAATGGTCAAACAATCCGAATCCATTGAAAACATGGCAGGAATATGATGGTGCGTTTCGATGAAGAAAACGCAAGTAGCGCGGCTGTTGGCGTACGTTACCGGGATGGTGAACCAGCAACTTTTGCTGGAGAATGAATACCTGATTACAGAAAATAGGATCCTTCGCTCGCATTTGCCAGCCCGACTCCGATTGACCGATCCGCAACGAGCGACGCTGGCCACGATCGGAAAGCGGCTCGGACGTCAGGCGCTGCAGCAAGTCGCCTTGGTCGCGAAACCGGAGACCATCCTGGGCTGGTATCGCAAGCTGATTGCCCGGAAGTTTGATGGTTCCAAACACCGTGCCTACCCGGGACGACCGACTGTCGGGCGAGAGATCACGGACCTGATCGTCCGTATGGCTCGCGAGAATAGCGACTGGGGCTACGATCGCATCGCGGGAGCGCTGAAGAACCTCGGACACGACGTTTCAGACCAAACTGTGGGTAATGTCCTACGGCGCTTTGGTATCGCTCCTGCTCCGAAGCGCCGCGAGCAAATGAACTGGGCACACTTCATTCGCGCTCACATGGCCGTTTTGGCGGGCATCGATTTCTTCACAGTCGAAGTGCTCACATGGCGCGGATTGGCAACTTATTACGTCCTGTTCTTCTTGCACCTGGAGACGCGGCGCGTCACACTCGCCGGAATCACTCAGCATCCCACCGAGGAATGGATGGTGCAGATGGCTCGTAATGCTGTGGACGTGATCGACGGCACTCTGCTTCCGGTCCGCTATGCATTACACGATCGTGACACTAAGTTCTGCAGTTCCTTTCGAACGATGCTTCAGTCTGGCGGAGTTGAGCCGATTCTGCTCCCGCCTCGCAGCCCGAATCTGAATGCCTTCGCCGAGCGATGGGTCCGCTCCATCAAGCACGAGTGCTTGTCCAAGTTGGTCCTCTTTGGTGAAGCCTCACTGCGACGCGCGCTAACTGAATTCCTAAGGCATTATCATCACGAACGAAACCATCAAGGTAAAGACAATCTCCTGCTCTTCCCTGCTCCAGCGTCTCCACCATCGCGCCCTAACTCTGTCGTTACGTGCCACGAACGGTTGGGTGGTTTGCTCAGGTTTTACCAACCGGCCGCATGAGATGTTTGACCTT
>CAVSTJ010000006.1:0-288237 GCA_963730795.1 uncultured Acidobacteriaceae bacterium
CGACCGTTTGCGCGAAGTTTGCTGATGAGGAGCTAGAATCCGTCCACTAAGCCCGCCGCCCTTCCGGTAGGCCATCACATGTCTGGTGTTCGGGGCGGTGTTGCATTAGGCAGGAAAGACCGCTAGCGGCTACAAAGAAGCGTCCGGGCATGGAGCCCCCTTCTCGGCAACGACATCATGCATAAGTATGGGTGGACATCGCCGATCCGAAACCTACCTGGGGCGGGATGCGGGCGCTTCGAGGAGCCAGCGGATGAATTGATTCTGGTAAGTTGTTGATTTATGGTGCGGAGAGGGGGACTTGAACCCCCACGGTGTTACCCGCTAGCACCTCAAGCTAGTGCGTCTGCCAATTCCGCCATCTCCGCGTTGTGAAAAAGCTTTACTTCTTGGTATTTGTCTTGGCCGGTGGTGTTGCCGGTGCCTTCTGAGCCGCTGGTGCTTTCCGGTTCTCGAACACGCTGCCGGTGGAAGGCGAACTCCGGTCCGCCATCACTGCCAGGGTGAGAGACGTCACCATGAACAGGAAAGCCGCCAAGGTCGTGGCCTTGGACAACACCGTGGCCGTACCGCGCGGGCCGAATACCGTCTGCGAACCCATTCCCCCGAAAGCTCCCGCCAAATCAGCCGCTTTCCCGCTTTGTAGAAGAACCACAATGATGAGAAAGAGACAGATCACGACGTGCAGGGATGTAAGGACGTACACCATTTCCGGTCTGAGTATACCAATTGGCGAGTGCCAAACTGAATGGATGGTGCATTTTCCCGAGGGGAGCCGGCTGGGTCTTTCGCTCGAAGAACTTCGGCTGGAATATAAGCGCGGAGCCCTGGACGAGGCAAATTGCGATTCGAACCCAATCGAGCAGTTCCGGCGCTGGATGACGGACGCCCGTACCGCCGACCTTACCGAACCCAACGCAATGACGCTCTCTACCGCGACCGCGGAGGGACGTCCCTCCGGACGGATTGTGCTCCTGAAAGAAGTGACGGCGGACGACTTCATCTTTTACACCAACTACACCAGCCGGAAGGGCGCGGAAATGCAACGTAACCCTTTTGTTTCTCTCACCTTTTACTGGGCGGAACTGGAGCGCCAGGTGCGCGTCGAAGGGCAGGTACGCCAAGTATCCCGGGAGAAATCTGAGGCCTACTTTCGAGGACGCCCCAAGGGTAGCCGACTCGGCGCGCTCGCTTCCCACCAGAGTTCCCCATTACCATCCAGGGCACCGCTCGAACGAACCCTGGCCGATCTGGAGGCGAAATACCAGGATTCGGATGAAGTACCCACTCCCGAGTGGTGGGGCGGCTACGCCGTACGCCCCGACATTCTGGAATTCTGGCAGGGTCGGCCAAACCGGCTTCATGATCGGATCGTTTACTCAAGAACGGAAGAGGCCGGATGGACAGTCGGAAGGCTATCTCCTTAGTACACGCTCGCAGAAGCGGTCACGTCCTTACTAATGTGTTCCGCTGTCTGTTGATTTGTGCGTTCGCCCTCAGCGCTGCTCCCGCTGGGGTGTCCCCGACCGCCGACGCACTGATTGCGCAGGTGGAGGCCCGCTACAACAAGGCGCAGACCCTTTCCGTCCACTTCGACGAGAGTTACAGCCTGCTCGGGCGGAAACGGCCCCCCGAATCAGGCACGCTCACGCTGCGAAAGCAAGGAAAAATGCGATGGGATTATACGCGTCCCGAAGGCAAACTATTCATTTCGGACGGCAAGACAATATTCCTCTATACCTCAGGGGACAATAGGGTAGAGAAAGTACCAGTTCGAGACACTGAGGATATGCGGGCTCCTTTGGCCTTCCTCCTGGGCAGGCTCGAGCTGAAGAAGGAGTTCCGGGATTTCCAGGTGCGCCAGCAACCCGACGGTGCCTCATTACTTGCCTCGGCCAAGACCGATCGGCTTCCTTATAAGACGATCGAGATGCTGATTGCCCCTGACGGCTCGATCCGGCAATTACAGGTGGCCGGACGGGATGAATCTCTGCTGTCGTACGTTTTCCGGGACGAGAAGCTGAACATACCTCTGAATGACTCAATCTTTCATTTCACAATCCCTGCCGGCGCAGAAGTAGTGGATGCAGTGGACTATAAGTCAGAAGGGAAGAACTAAGCATGGCTGAGTTCCTCCTGCGGTACGCCGATCCGCGCGGCCAGATGCACGAGCAGGTGGCGGAAGCGCCTAGCGAGCGGGAAGCGCGTGAGCGTCTGTCGCAACAGGGTTATCTCGTCTATTCGGTTCGCGCGAAGGATCTGGGTGCCCGATTAAGCGGCATTACCCAGCGCCGGAAGACCGTCAACCTCGAGAAGTTCCTGGTGTTCAACCAGCAGTTCGTCACCTTGATCAAAGCCGGGCTCCCGATTCTGCAAGGGCTGGATCTTCTTGCCGACAAGCTGACGGACGAGAAACTGGGGCGTCACATACGAGCGGTCCGCGATGAGGTGAAAACGGGCACGGTGCTGTCCGATGCTTTTGCGCGTCAACAGGTTTTTCCGTCCATTTATGTCACGTCTGTGCTGGCAGGGGAGAAAAGCGGTTCGCTGGCGGAAGTGCTTAGACCGCTACATCACGTACCAGCGGCTCACGCTGTCCTTGCGCAAGAAGCTGTTGGTTTCGCTGCTCTATCCGGCTATTCTCCTGTTTCTGGTTACTTGCCTTATCGTGTTTCTGGTTACGTATGTCGTTCCCAACTTTGCTTCTCTGTACAGCAGCATGGACGCAAAACTACCCGCGGCAACCCGTATCCTGATTGCTGTCGGCACAACGGCCCGCAGCTACGTACTGTTTGGGTTCGCGGTGTTGCTCTTTCTGATCGGCGCCCTTTTCGTATGGTCGCGCCGTCCGAGTTCGCAGGAAACAATCGATCACGTAAAGATGCGCCTGCCCCTGGTTGGGGAAGTCTGGACCAAGTATCAGGTCGCGCAGCTAGCCCGGGTTTTAGGAACACTTCTGGTCGGCGGCATCCCATTGGTCCAGGGGCTCGAAACAGCGGGCCGCTCCCTGGGTAGTCTGCTGCTGAAGAAGGTACTCGACCGGACCGCGGTTCTGGTGCGCGAGGGAAAGCCGCTTTCGTCGTCCCTGGCCTCGAGCGGCATCATACCTCCGCTCGCAGTCGACATGATGCAAGTTGGCGAGTCCACCGGAGCGCTGCCGCAAATGCTCACCAGCGTTGCCGAATTTTACGAAGAAGATGTTGCTACCCGAATGTCGGCTTTGCTGTCCCTTATAGAACCCGCGATCATGATCTTTATGGGCATCTTCGTCGCGTTCGTCTTAGTCGCCCTCTACCTGCCAATCTTTTCTCTGGCGGACACCATCAGGTAACCCAATGGCAACCGAAATTATCAGAATCCGCGAGTCGCGGGACGAAGTCGAAGAGGCCGAAAACCTCGCGCGCCGTTATTGCTGCGAATTCGTCGACCTGCGGAAAACCAAAATCGATCATGAGCTGTTCCGCACTGTTCCTGTGGACCTCATGTTCCGCTACCACTTTGTTCCCGTGCAGGCGATGGGTGGAACGCTTGAGATTGCTCTCGCCGATCCCCGGCAGATCGTAGCTATTGACGAATTAGCCATCCTGCTTTCGAGAAAGCTAAAGGTCAAGGTCGCGACTCACTCGCAGATTTCAGATCTGCTGAAGAAGACCGAGCAGTCCCAGCGTGTTCTTGAAGAAGTCACGGAAGGCTTCACGCTTGACGTTGTTGGCGACGACGAGACCTCGGACGAAAACCTCTCGATTGACCGGCTCGCTTCCGATGAGGGCAACATTGCGCCTGTCATCAAGCTCGTCGATACCACCATCTTCAACGCTCTCGAGCGACGCGCAAGCGATATTCACATCGAAACGCGCGACCAGGAACTTGCCATCAAGTACCGCATCGACGGCGTGCTGCAGTACGCGATGAGTCCCATCGCGAAGGAATGGTATTCGGCGGTGATCTCGCGTATCAAGGTCATGAGCGAACTCGACATCGCCGAGCGCCGTGTCCCTCAGGACGGCCGGTTTCGTGTTCGGTACAAAGGACGCTTGATCGATTTCCGCGTCTCGATTATGCCGACGATACACGGTGAAGACGCCGTGCTTCGCGTACTCGACAAAGAATCGATGAGCGAGAAGTTCTCGCGCCTTACTCTCGATGTGGTCGGGTTTGCGGAGAACGACATTCTGAAGTTCCGGCGCTATATCAAAGAGCCGTACGGAATGGTGCTGGTCACGGGGCCGACCGGTTCGGGAAAAACCACAACGCTCTACGCAGCTTTGAGCGAGATCAAGAACGATGAAGACAAAATCATCACCATCGAAGATCCGGTAGAGTATCAGATCAAAGGCATCACGCAGATCCCGGTGAATGAAAAGAAGGGGCTCACCTTTGCCCGCGGACTGCGTTCCATCCTGCGCCACGATCCTGACAAAATTCTCGTTGGCGAAATCCGCGACCAGGAGACCGCGCAGATTGCGATCAATGCCGCACTGACCGGACACCTGGTGTTTACGACGGTGCACGCGAACAATGTGTTGGATGTCCTGGGCCGGTTCCTGAACATGGGCGTGGAGCCGTACAATTTCGTCTCTTCGTTGAACTGCATTCTGGCTCAGCGGCTGGTCCGCGTGATTTGCCCGCATTGCCGCCAGCCCATCCAGCACGACGATGACTACCTGATCGAGAGCGGCTTAAAGCTGGATGAGTGGCGCTCGTTCCCCTTCTACGAAGGGCGCGGCTGCATGGAATGCAGTGGCACAGGGTTCCGGGGCCGAACGGCGATTCACGAGCTGCTCGACCTGACCGAAGCGATCCGCGAGATGATCCTGGAGCGGCGGCCTGCGTCCGAGATCAAGCGGATTGCGCGAGCCGACGGCATGACATTCCTGCGCGACTCGGCGCTCGATCGAGTGCGGCAGGGAATCACGACTCTGCGTGAAGCGAACAAGGTCACGTTCATCGAATAGGAAAGGTGTTCCAGTCTGTCGTTTCTTGATCGTTTCCAAAAACTGGTTTCCGAACCTCCGCCGGATCGTCTGTTTGAACTGACAGAAGAATCGATTGCGGTTGTGACTCCGCAATCGCCGGCGCAACAGAAACAACTTGTTCTGAACGAGCGCGGCGCCATGGCATCGCCGGCAGCTCCGAACCTTTTGAAGCCACAACTTTATCTGGAGGCTCTCCGCGAGCTCTCTCCTCTCCAGCCCGGGAAGCGTCCGAGAGCCGGCTTAGTGATACCGGACTACGCTGTGCGGATGGCCGTCATCGATCTCGAAGAGTTTCCCTCGGGCGAAGTCGAAAGACTGTCTCTGCTCCGGTTCCGGCTTCGCAAAACCGTGCCGTTTCATATTGACGAAGCGCAGCTTTCTTACTCGGTCCAGGTGAATGAACCGAAGCGGATTGAGGTCTTGACGGTCTCGATTGCGAGGCCCATTCTGGATGAATACGAGGCTCTCATCAAAGACGCCGGTTACCGCCTTGGGCTTGTTGTGCCCTCGTCCGTGGCCGCGCTGCCGTTGTGTGTCAATGAAGAGCGGGGCCTCACGGTGGTTGCGAAGACCGCGGGTTCCACTCTCTCCGTCATGTTGCTCGACGGAGGCCGCGTCAGGCTGGTACGCTGCCTTGATTTGAAACTGAGCGGGGAAGAGGCGGCGGTCTCTGAAGAACGCACGGTTTTGCCGTTGTTGCAGCAAACATTGGCGTATGCTGAAGACCAGATTGGGCAGCCAATCAGCCGGCTATTGCTGTGCGGGTTCGGACCCGATACGGATTTCCTGGGACGCCAGGCTCAACGCGAATTGAAGATCAACTACGCTCCGCTACGTTCGAAGTTTGGAGCGCCCTCTCAGGCAAACGCCGGCCTTTTGGGTTTGCTGGAGCAGTACGCCGCATGAAAAATCGATCGCTCGGGGCAATCAATCTTGCCTCGCACCCGTTCCGGAGAGAACGAGCACAGAACGTTGTCCTTGGATTGGTTTGCGTGCTGCTCCTCTGTTCTTTTCTCGTTGGCCTCAGCCTTATTTTCTCCGCCCGGCGCGGAGCCGAGAATATCCGTCGCGAGATCAATGGCGAACAGGCTGAACTGCAGAAGCTGCGACAGGACGAGGGAGGCTTCGCCTCTTTTCTTGCCAAGCCCGATAACGCTGACGTTTTTTCGCGCAATGTGTTTTTGAACGAGCTGATTGCCCGGCGTGCCGTAAGTTGGACGGTTGTCTTTCGTGATCTCGAAAAGACTCTACCAACGAACATGCGCCTGGAAGGGCTGCGCCTGCCGCAAGTGAACGGCCAGGATGCGACGGGTACAAACCGGGTCTTACTCGACATGGTGGTAGGCACTGCTCAGCCGGAAACCTTTATTGAACTTCTAAAGCGCTTGCAGGAGTCGCCGTTGTTTGGCGCGGCACAAGTGCTTGGCCAACAGCCCCCAACTCAGAACGACCCGCTCTTTAAATTCCGGGTCACGGTTGCCTATGCCCAGAAACTTTAGTTCATTCTTTCCCGGCAAGGGCGGCGCCGCTCCCTCTGAAGTTCGCCGGTGGTTGCAGATTGCGGTCGGGCTGATGCTCGTTGCTCAATCTGGTGGCGTTGTATTTCTACATTGCGCCTCCCGGCGGAACCCGGCGGGAATTGACCCGGGAAAGCGAGGAGCTCAGAAGCGAAATTGCCGCTGCCAGGGCTCGAGCCACGAAATTAAGGACGGTTTCGACGAAAGTGCAGTTGGGCGGCAACGAATCGTCGGATTTCGAGACCAAATACGTTCTACCGAAGCGCATGGCCTACAGCGCCGTGATCGCAGAGATTCAGCGCATGGCTAAGTTGTCCGGCCTGCAGGAGCGGGATGCGGTCTACAACGAGGAGCCGATTGAAGGATCGGCAGACCTGAACCTTCTGAACAGCACAGCGAATTACGAAGGCACGTACGACAATCTGAAGAAGTTCTTGTACGAAATCGACCATTCGCCGATGCTCATTATGTTGGAGAACATTACGGCCGCACCCCAGCAGAAGAGCAATCAGATCAACACCTCCATCCGGTTCCAGGCCGTGATCCGGGAAGATGGCGCGCCCGCGATGCGAGGGCAGCAGTGAACTCTTCCACCACAAGAGTATTCGGAATGAAGGTCGGGGTCGACCCGAAGATCCTGGTGGGAGCTCTGGTCGCGGTCGCAGCCGTCCTGTTCTGGTACAACTCGCGTTCCGACGATGTACCGAGTTCACCGGTCCGGACTTCTGCGCGGCCCGCACCGACGTTCCGAGCTTTACGCCGCCGCCGGCCGCCGCCCCGAAACCACGGGCCTCGAACTCGCGACGGTCAGTAAGTCAGGCTGCGAACGACCGCGGAACACTGCGCTTGCGGCCTGTGGATGCCACTCGAGGCGACATCGACCCGACATTACACCTGGATTTGCTGAGCCGGCTACAAGCTGTCGGGCGATCGCCCTCGACGCGCAGTCTCTTCGAAATTGGAGCAGTCGTCCCGCCGCCTTCGACTGCACCACCGATAAAGGGCCCTGTGATCTTACCCAAGCCATTGCCGGGACCGGCGGCTGCCGCAGCAGCGGCGGCAAAACCAGCGCTCAACATCCCTCTGCGCTACTACGGTTTCGTCCGGCCCGCTGAGGCCGGCAAAACGAACTCGGGTTTGTTTCTTGACGGAGACAATGTACTGGTTGTCTCGGAAGGGCAGGTCGTGAAACAGCGCTTCCTGATTGTGGAACTTACGCCGACGGGGGCTCGGATTGAAGATGTTCAGTTACGGCAGGGCCAGACTTTGCCAGTGATCCCGGTTGCCAACCCATGAGCGTTCCTCAAACTAGCCGACGACGATGGAGGGTCACGCGTGACCTCGAACGCGGGTCTGCGCTCCTCATCGTGTTCGTTTTTGCTGCCGTGATCGCCATTAGTCTCTACGCCGAGTTGCCCATCGTGGCGTTTGAAACGAAGCGGCAAAAAGAACAGCTCCTGATCGATCGAGGCAATGAGTATGCCCACGGAGTAAAACTCTACTACCGCAAGTTAGGGCAGTATCCGCCTTCTTTCGAAGCAATGGAGAGCACGAATCGTATGCGCTTCCTGCGCAAACGTTATAAAGATCCTTTCACGGGGAAGGACGACTGGCGCCTCCTCCATGCCGGACCTGGCGGAATCATCATCGATTCCAAAGTGAATCCCGTTGCTGCGAATGCGGCCGGCGGCGCGAACGGAAACACTAGTATGGGAACGGCTAACGGTAACTCTCCCGGCAATACCGGGTTCGGTTCTGCCACCGCGTCAAATCCTGGGTCCGGCGGCTTCAATAACAACAACGCTTCTGCAAGCGCCGGTTTCGGAGGCTTCAACTCCGGGCCTTCCTCGAATAACAGCAATAATGGATTCCCATCGCAGAACACCTCTCAGAACACTTCGCAAAACACGGGAGCGTTCGGCGGTGGATCCAACTCGGGCGGCGGGAATAACAGCGGAGGCTTCGGCGGCTATCTGTCGTCTTTAAACTCCAGTGCGGGTGCGGGTGCTTCACAGGCTCCGTCAGGTGCTGCTATGCGCCAGCGCGCGGCTGCAATTTCGGCCAGCGGGGCGGCTGGAACAGGTCAGGCCGCCATGGGTGTCGTGCCAGGCAATCCGGGTTCTTCGCCGGACGGCCAGCCATCGAACTCTTCGCTGCCGAATAATCCCAACCCGAATTCGGGGGCTCAAAACGGGCCGGGAATGCAAGTCAGCGTTGGTCAGACTGCCGCTCAGAACACAGGCGCCGCAAACAGCCAAAACAGTCCGTTCAACAACCAAAGCGGTCCATTCAGCAACCGCACTGCTCCCGGTAGCAACACCTCTGGTGGGCTGGGCTCGCTATCAGCCTCCTCTTCGTCGTCCGGCATGGGTGTCGTCCAGAGCGGTGGCATTGCGGGAGTTGCGAGCAAGGCCGAAGGACCGAGTATCAAAGCCGTTAATGACCAGCAGAATTACAAACTCTGGGAGTTTGTTTACGACATGAGCAAAGACGCCTCCCGGCAGATGGCCGGCGCCATGAACCAAACAGGAGCCGCAGCGGGTTCTACAACGCCAGGTAATTCCGGGTTCGGCCAGCAGCAGGGAACCGGAGCTGCTGGAAACTCGGCATTCGGCAATTCTGGATTTGGTGGCGGGAACTCCGGTTTCGGAAACCAACAAAGTAGTCCGTTCGGTAATTCGAACAGCACGGGCTTTGGGAACTCCAACAGCGGGTTTGGTAACTCCAACAGTGGCTTCGGGAACTCGAATACCAACTCAAGCGGCAGTTCCAATAACGGGTGGTCCGGGAACAGCAACAGTGCCAATCCTCCGATAAACACCTCGGCACCAACGACCGGCCGCAACCAACAGCAATACTGAGGCTGTAATTCCGATAGACTTGGTCATGATACTTTAGGCTAATGGCCCAGTATGCTCATCCTGAGGTCCTTGTTGAAACGGAGTGGCTAGCGACCCACTTGAACGACAAGGCTATGCGTATTGTTGAAGTGGACGTCGATACGGGAGCCTACGATCTCGGTCACATTCCTGGTGCAATTGCATGGGCGTGGACCACTCAGTTATGCGACACCGTCCAGCGGGATATCCTGCCCAAGGCCCAACTGGAAGCTCTTCTTTCGAAGTCCGGTATCGACACCGGTACCACCATCATTCTTTACGGTGATAGCAATAATTGGTTTGCCGCGTGGGCTTTCTGGCAACTAAAGATCTATGGCCACCAGGACGTACGCTTGCTCAATGGCGGCCGCAAGAAGTGGCTTTCTGAAGGCCGCGAACTAACGGACCAAGTCCCGTCTCACGAGGCAACCAGTTACAAGGCGCAGGAGCCGGATCTGTCACTGAGAGCGTTTTTGCCGCAGGTTCTCGAAATAGTGAAGAAGGGCGCGGCGTCGCTTGTGGATGTGCGAAGCCCTCAGGAATTTACAGGCGAGATTCTGGCGCCTCCCGGGCTGGCGGAGACTTGTCAGCGCGGCGGCCATATTCCGGGCGCACGCAATGTTCCGTGGGGAAAAGCCTGCAATGATGACGGAACTTTCAAGAGCTTCGAGGAACTAAAGGCACTGTACGGCGCAGAAGGCGTTGACGAAAAGCGCCCGGTTATCTCGTATTGCCGGATCGGTGAGCGTTCGAGCCATACGTGGTTTGTTCTCCGATATCTGCTCGGCATTCCAAATGTGACGAATTACGACGGCTCGTGGACCGAGTGGGGCAACCTGGTTGGCGTGCCTGTGGAACGAGGCGCAGCGCAGGCGGTGTCCGCATGACGAACGAAGCTTCAGTGGCGAATCCCGGCCACTCCGCCCAGTTTTCGGAGCGCCAGATTGAACTCAATGGCTGGCCCGTGCGCTTGACCAATTACCGGGTTGGGGAAAAGTACGTCTGCCAGGCGGACAATGTCTCACCCGGAGCTTGCCTGGCGCGGTTTTCCGCGGCCACTCCTGAAGAGGCTGAGGCTCAGGCCATCTCAAAAGCCCGGCATCTGCTGGGCAAAACGAAACGCAGAGACGTTTGACTGCCCGCTCTTTTCCCCGAGAGCGATCCGCTTGAGATTCAAAGCGTGAGTACAATAGGGCGACAGAGCTCGTCATTGGCTTTGAAAGGACAGGTGGATACGTGGAAAAGCAGTCGCAGAACGGTTTAACTGGATTGATCCTGATCGGCTTAGGTGCCGGTTTGACAGCAGCCGGCGTGGCGTTGGTTGTTCCTCTCTGCGCAACCTGGTCGCGTTCAAAGCTGCGCGGAGCTTACGAGAAGGGCAAAGAAAGCGTGGTTTCGGGCTTCGGGACCGCTGCGGATGCACTCGGCGAAATGGCAAGTAAAGCACAGTCTCCGCTAGGCGACGCGGCCAAGGCAGCCAAGCAAACGACTGCGATTGCCGCCGGCGCGATTGAATCAGCGGCACACTACATCAAAGAGCGTGTGCAATAGGTAAGTAAGAAGCCGGACGCGCCTGGAATCAGTCGCGAGCGTCCTGCCCCGAGTGTGCCGACAAGGTCAGGGAGTTGTTAGAAAGAGGCACCCTGGCTGACGTAGCTGTGGAACTTGCCCCGCCACCGCAATCCATTTGAAATGAATTCACGAACTGTGTGAAGTTGGCTTCGAATCGCTGAATCTGGTCCGCGCGGGACTCCAGTTCCAACCGGTAGCTCAGGTGTTCGTGGCGGGCGAAGATCACTTCATCAATCCAAAATTTCCGGTCCCGCGGGTCCAGGTAGCGAATCTTCACGAACAGACTGGGATTCGTTCCTAGGGTGACGGTACGCCGGTCGAGAATCTCCACCTGCTCCGCGCGCGCGAATTTTCTCAGTCCCTTCATTTGCAGGTCGAAATCGTCGTCCAGGGCAAGAGAGACCGAGTGAACCTTCGGGCCGGAACTGGCAAGTGCACTGACGTCCATGGAGCCGACCGGGATCGGGGAATGTTTCTTCAGGCCGGAAGTGACGGCCAACCCCGAGCCATCGTAAGTCTCGCTCTTGGCCCAACGCGAGGGATAGCTGATACAAAAGCCGTTGGTGCGGTTAAGGTAAACCTTCCAGGCGCGATCCTGGCGCAGTACCGAACCCGCAGGACTGAACTGTGCTGCCGCCAACAGAACGAGGGCGAGGGCAAAAACACGGAAGAAACCCGAGATCCCAAGCATTGAGGGCAAGTTCGAATATTACGCCCGAAGTTTGCCCAGCGTAAAGAGTACTAACGTACTACATACGAACTATTCTGTCCGGACTCGAACACATCGGGCAATTCTTTAGAGCTTCGAGAGAGAGACGGGGAGGGTAGCGCCGACTTCCTGATTGCAAAGGCAAACATGGACGATCGCCGTAGACAGATTTTAGCCACCCTGGCACAGATGGATAAGCAGTTCGGGAAGGGCTCGGTGATGATGTTGGGCTCCCGGGCAGCACTCCCCGTTGAGGTGATCACCACGGGCTCGATTGGCATCGACAATGCTATTGGAGCCGGCGGATTTCCCCGCGGCCGTGTTATCGAAGTGTTCGGTCCCGAATCGTCCGGCAAAACCACACTGGCATTGCACGTTATCGCCGAAGCACAGAAGGCCGGCGGCGCCGCAGCGTTCATTGATGCGGAGCACGCGCTTGATCCGATGTACGCTGCCAATCTGGGCGTTGATACGGAGAACCTGATTGTTTCGCAGCCTGACTATGGTGAGCAGGCGCTCGAGATCGCTCAGGCGCTGGTTGTGTCTCAGGCTTTCGACGTGATTGTCATCGACTCGGTGGCCGCTCTCACGCCTAAGGCCGAAGTCGAAGGCGAGATGGGCGACAGCCACATGGGTCTGCAGGCTCGCATGATGTCGCAAGCACTCCGCAAGCTGACCGCCTCGGTCTCAAAAGCTAATACCTGCTTGATCTTCATCAACCAGCTCCGGGAAAAGATCGGCGTCATGTTCGGCAACCCGGAGACCACCACGGGCGGCAGAGCGTTGAAGTTTTTTGCGTCGGTACGCGTAGACGTGCGACGCATGACGGCGATTAAGGACGGCGAAACCGTTATCGGCAACCGCACCAAGGTCAAGATCGTGAAGAACAAAGTTGCGGCGCCTTTCCGCGAAGTAGAAGTGGACATCTTCTACGGCAAGGGCATCTCGCGTGAAAGCGACCTGCTCGATCTCGGCGCACAGAACGGCGTGGTTGAAAAGAGCGGCTCCTGGTATAGCTTCAAGGGCGAGCGGATCGGGCAGGGTAGAGATAACGCCCGCCAGACACTGCTTGAACGGCCGGAACTCGGTAAAGCGATCGAGCTTGCGCTACGTGCCAAGCTCGGCCTGAACGGCGGCTCCCGGAAGGCCAGCGATTTCGAGCTGACAGACGGGCAAGCCAGGATCCCTGCTTAACCGGCAATCCCCGCTTTTAGAAACTGAGCGCGGCTACGGCCGCGCGCACCTCCGCATCCAGACTCGCCTTTTGCTGCGAAAGGTTGCGCTGGCGATCGCGCAAACTCGCGATCTGACTTTCGTTCGCAGCCAGATTCGACGAATATCGCCGTACCTGCTCTTCCTGGCCACTCACCCGGTTCAGACTGTCGATGTTCTGACGCAAGCGGGTTTGGTCATTCGTGAAGTCCCGAAGCTGATTTTCGGCGGCGTGCAGATTACTTTCCGTTTGCACCACCTGCCGCTTCAACTCGAGCACATGAGTGAGTTGTTTCCGCCCCGTCTCGGTGAGCTGCTTGTTCTGTACTAACGTCAGCAGGAAGTCGGGCGTGGCGCTGACCACTTCGGTTGTGTTCAAGTAGACCCGCTCGCCCTCAACTTTCAAAGTTTGCGCACCGTTGGCAGGCAGAGAAACCTCGAAGCGGTAAGCGGAGGCGGTGCGCTCAAGCGGCTTTGGCGAGAGTACAGTGTATTGATCAACTCCCTCCTGCTGCACAATCAGCGTCTTTGCCTTCGCATCGACGTTCTTGATGGTGTAAGTGCGCGTCTGGTGATCGGCGTAGCGCATTTGTAACACGCCATCGGCTACATGTATTTCGCGGATCGTCTGTGTCGGACTGTCGAAGGCAGTTGTCACCCGAGTGCCGTAATCGACCGCGTAACCGATCAGACGCTTATCTCCTGCTTTGAGCGTCTCGACCAATGCTTCGCCTGCGTACGCGCCGCTGTCGTAGACCGTGATGGGGCCGCCATCTAAAGTCTTATTTGTATTGTTTGTGACTTCAGCCGCGTTGACGGGATGCTCACTGCCGGTAGAACTGTAGATCAGTAGTTTGCGAGCTGCGATGGGTCCTTGCAGGAAGGGAAGCATCGCCGATTGGCTGCGCTTGACCGTGATGGGTTGACTGAAGTTGTATTCAAACAGCTCTCCGAGTTGCTCTCCGGCTGCGCCTTCGACGCTGGATTGCGTCAACGGATTACCGTTGACAACCATAGTGGATGCTTTTGCAAGAGCTTGTGGCGCAGAGGGCCGACGTCCGGCGGTTCCTCCCACGAGGTCTGCTGCGCCGCCGGCCTCCAACCTGGCAACGATACCGGCATTTGGCGCATTCGCGGCTTGAGCGGAATCGAGGCTGCCGCCATAAACTACCGGCCCTGCTGCTCTATCTTCGGGCAGTTCCGCAATCTGCCTCTGCCCATATCGCGGCGTATCGAGTTGGCTGATAAACGAGATCGGCCTGCCCGAGACGACGGAAAGTTGCACATTATTCCAATCTTCATCGGTTGTGTTGTCCACGATGGCCCAGCCCTCCAGCATGCAGTGCTGAGGGTCAAGAGAAAGCCGGTAAGAGGATTTCCAGATCGCAGCCGGCGTTACATACTGGACATGAAGATTTTGCTGCCCGCGTGCTGGAGCCTCGATGTAGATACTCCTTTTGTCGCGCGAGCGGACGTCGTTCACAGCTTGCAGATATTTTTTTAGCTGGGTTTGCAACTGCGCATCCAGAAGCCGCAAGGAAGCAACCGCGCCGAGATCATAGCTGGCGATATCCCCGGAATCGAGCAGTAATGAAATTTGTTCGCGGACGGTTTTGCGATCGGGATCAGCACCGGACTGGAAGGATCGGGCACTCAGAATCGTGCCTGAAACCGGATGATCCGCCGTCTTCAACTCGATTTTTGCTCCCTTCAGCCCGTCGAGAAACGAACTAATCAGTTGCCCGCTTCCTAACGTGAACGGAAATCCGTTCAATCTTTGCTCGAGAGTTTCATTCGAGTCGTAGCGGATTCCAAGCACACGATTGCCGGATAAATCGTTGACAATCAGCGACTTCAAAACGTCATTCATATCGGTCGTCTTGAAGTCGAGGCGCCCTTCTTCGCCGGACGCGACCGAGCCCTCGCGTTCAAAGAAGCCGATGCCGTGTTTGTAAAGGATGACGTGCTTGATAGGTAACTCAGCTCCGCTAAGTAGCGGGCCAGTTGCGGACGTTGCCAAGGCGGCACATGTTACGAGCAGGCCACACCGCCAGGAATATCGAGAACGCATGCAGATCTCTCCTTGCCCGAACGCGAGGGACTGCCAAAAGTTCGAGCTAATTACTTAGAGGTGTTTGGGGCTTGCGGAGTTCCCAGGGCGGGCTCGCAGGCGCCGGGAAGTGGCGAAACGTAGGGTACAGTAACTCCAGATGATTCGTAGTTATTTTGCGGTACTCTGTGCAGCTATCGCGATTTGTTTACCCGCCAGAGCAGAAATTGTTACTTTCGTCTGGCATAACGGGCTCGTTGCAACCCAACCCTATTACTCCGGCCAGTTTACTCCGGCTACCAACAAAAGCGTCAACGACGACGGACTGATCGCCGGTTCCGCCCAGGACGCTACAACTCTTGTTCGCACGGCGGCGACCTGGAACGGATCGAATGTAACGTCCCTGGGCTCCCTGGCCGGATTTCCCGAGAGTGTTGCGAACAGCATCAACAATCAGGGCACCGTTGTTGGGGGATCGCTTTCCGCAGGTTCAATTGAGCCGACAGCATGGATGGGCGGCAATATTGTGGATCTCGGCATTTTGCCTGGGATTGTCGGACTGTACGGGAACTCCGGCGGACTTGCGAACACGCTCAACGAAAACGGCCAGATCGTCGGCTTTCAATACTCCGGATCGGGCGTTATTCCAATCCTTTGGCAAAACGGAGCCGCCACTCAGCTCAGCAATTTGGCTGGCCATGATTCCGCGGAGCCGACCGACATCAACGAGTCCGGAACGATCGTTGGAAATTCAGGAGGCCAGCCGGTCATCTGGCAAAACGGCATTATCTCCGCACTTCCGGGCTGTGCAGGCGGCAATGCTTATGCTCTGAACGACCTTGGTCAATCCGTCGGTTACTGCGGGTCGGATGCTGTTCTCTGGGACACGAACGGTATGCAGATTATCGGGCCCGATGCCGCACTCGGCATTGATAACAATGGAACAGTTATCGGAAGAACTTCGGACAACCCGCTGGCGAGTCAGACTTACACGTGGACTGCTAACGGCGGATTGCAGGTATTGCCTGGATTCGTGTGGTCGGAACCGTTCTCTATCAGCCCGGATAGCGGCATTATTGTTGGTTACGGGGAGTTAGCGCCGGAGCCTTCCGCCATTGCTCTTGCACTAAGTGGGGGAGCCTTTTTAATCCTGGTCGGGTGGCGAAAAAAACGGGCGTAAGCTGGTTTGAAACTGGCTGATAGCTGCACTAAAACGCGTGTTGCTATCAGCCAGAATGATTTACTTTTTCGGAAGCGAGTTCAAAGCCTCAAGAACTTCTTCACTGTGACTTTGCGGCTTCACGCCGGTCCACTCCTTGACGATCTTGCCTTGCGGATCAATCAGGAAGGTGTTGCGAGCCGCCATCTTATTCCCTCTCATCTCCATCATTGACCCATACTGCTCCACCACCTTCTTTTCCGTGTCAGCCAGAAGCTTGAACGTCAGGCTTTGCTCAGCACAGAATTCTTTGTGGCTGGAGGTGGTATCAACGCTCACTCCTACAATCACGGCATTCGCTCCGTCATACTTCGGAAGATCACGCTGGAAGTTATGCGCTTCAATGGTGCAGCCTGTCGTTTTGTCTTTCGGGTAGAAATACAGCACGACATACTTGCCTCGAAAATCTTTCAGACTAACGTCTGTTCCGTCCTGCGAAGGAAGCGTGAAATCGGGCGCCGTCTGGCCTACCTGCGGCATTGTTTCCGATGCAGAAAACGCCGGCCTGCTGATCAGGCTCGCTGCAGCCAACAGCGCAACACTCGAAACGAATCCTAAACTACGCATACGTACTTCTCCTCTGTCGTGAAACGAACTGTGAAGATGCCCTTCGATCATACCGCTTCCCTGCGGGGCGACGGGCTTAATGCGGCCGTTGAAGTAGCGCCGGAGAATGGTTGGCAGGTTCTGAGAGAAAGCAGATCGCGCGACAACCACGTCGCAGCCTTCGTCCTGCGCTGCCTGCTTCAGATCCACTTGCACGTGCGAGACATAGCCCACTAAATTGATATGTTTCGTTTCGTCGGACGCCTTCAGCTTTCTGATGGTGTCCAGGGGTTCCGTGTCAGCGCAATTCAGGTCGAGAATGATGATAGCCGGCGTTTCCTTGGCTCGTGACAGAGCGTCTGCCTGCGATTGAACGAAAACCGTTTGTAACCCCGCCCGCTTCGCCGCTTCCTCGATTTTAACCCGAAACATCAGGTCCGTCAGAACGGCAACAACAAGATTTGGATGTGACATGTCAGTGCGCGTCCCGCGGAAGAGTTGCTCCGTTTAGCTTGAGAGCTTGTGACACCCAGTCTAACGTGAGTCGAAAGACCGCAATTTAGCGATCAAAACAACACGAGCAAGCATTATCATCAAAGTCAGACATGAGCGTTGCCGTAACTCCCAGCACCGAGGAGAATGTTCTCCAGGATCCTCTGCGTTTCGAACGGCGTGTGCCGCCCTGCGCTATCGTCATTTTCGGGGCGAGCGGAGACCTGTCAAAACGTAAGCTGCTGCCTTCGCTCTACCGGTTGTTTTACGAACGCCGTATCTCGACCGAATTTGCCGTCATCGGAAGCTCGCGCACGCCCATGTCCGACGATCAATTTCGCGAGCGGATGAAAGAGTCGGTCTCGAAGTTTCTGGAAGATGCTCCGTTCGACGAGGATGTCTGGAAATCGTTCGCTCAGTGCCTCTTTTACGTACCGGGCGATCTCAGCAATCCCGAGTCCTACGACCGATATCCGGCAGAAGCTGGACGAAGTAGAGAAATCCCACCAGACTGCCGGCAACGTTCTGTTTTACCTTTCGACTCAGCCAAGCTACTACGCAGAAGCCATCCAGGCGCTGGGCGAGCATGGGTTGACCAAAGGCAATGGATGGCGCCGGGTCATTATCGAAAAGCCATTCGGCCATGATCTTGATAGCGCTCGCAAGCTGAACGTCGAAATCCATAAGGTGCTCGATGAATCGGCCGTATACCGCATCGACCATTACCTTGGGAAAGAAACAGTTCAGAACATTCTGGCTTTCCGCTTCGGCAACGGCATCTTCGAACCGCTTTGGAATCGGCGCTATGTCAGCTTCATTCAGATTACGGCCGCAGAATCGATCGGCGTAGAAGGGCGCGGCGGTTATTACCAGGAAGCCGGCGCTCTTCGCGACATGATCCAGAACCACCTGAGCCAGGTGATGGCGACGGTCGCGATGGAGCCGCCTACGGTTTTCGACGCCAATAATGTTCGCGACGAACGGGCGAAGCTGTTGCGTTCCGTTCGCGTCATGAAGCCGGAGGATGTGTCGAAATACGCTGTGGCGGGGCAATACGGTCCCGCAAAAGTGGGCGGGCAGGATCTTCCCGGGTTTCCGTCAGGAGCCGAGCGTCAGCCCGGATGCCCAGACCGACACTTACGCGGCCGTCACGTTCTTCATCGATAACTGGCGCTGGGCAGGCGTGCCGATCTACATTCGCTCGGGAAAGCGGATGCCGAAACGAGTGACGGATATTGCAATTCAGTTTCACGCTCCGCCGCTCGGGTTGTTCACGCAGGAAACGAAAGCCGGACCCACGGGAAGCTCGGCCGAATCTGCTCGTTCTTCGTATTCAGCCGGAAGAAGGGATTTCGCTCCGCTTCCTTTCGAAGAGCCCCGGCAGCGGCATGCGCGTCCGTCCTGTTTCCATGGATTTCAACTACGGTTCGAGCTTCGGTGAACGCTCGCCCACCGCTTACGAGACTCTTTTGCTCGATGCCATGAACGGCGATCCGACTTTGTACACGCGCCAGGATATGGTGGAGGCGAGCTGGCAGATTGTGCAGCCGATTCTGGATGTCTGGGCGCACACGAAGTTCGATTTTCCCAACTATCCCGCTGGTTCGTGGGGCCCCAAGGCGTCGGATGAAATGCTGGCCCGGCAAGGACACGTTTGGAGGATTCCATGAGCAGCGCTGCCATTTTTCCGGCGCAGCCGGAGAACATACTGAAAGGTCTGGGTAAACTGTGGACCTCGCTCGGCCAGGAAGAGAGCCATCAGGGAAAGCCCACGGTTATTCGCGCCTGCGCGATGACGCTCATCGTTGCCACTGATGAACCGGACTGCGGTTTCTCGGCTTCGCAGATGATTTCGGAGCTGATGCGCGAGCATCCGAGCCGCGGAATTGTGCTTGCGATCGACAAATCGGCCGAGAATAGCTTGCAGGCTCGTGTTCTGGCGCAATGCTGGAAGCCTTTCGGAAAGGCACAGCAGATCTGTTGCGAGCAGATCGAGATTCTTATCGAGTCCCGATAATTGGCCCAATGTTGGTCCGACCCTCGTAGGCCTCACCGTCGCGGATCTGCCCGTCATTTTCTGGTGCCGCCACAAGGCTGCGCTGGATGTCTCCGCAACGCAGGAACAGCATGCCGGCCTCGATGTAATCCTTGATCTCTCGAGTAAGGTGATCATCGATACGGAGGGCGACGATGCCGCATCGGCCTTTGCGCTCATCTCGCGACTGCATCGCCAAGGCCGTATACTTGCGGACCTCGAATGGGCGCGGCTGACGTTCTGGCGAGAACCGTTCGCGCAAATCTTCGACAACCCTGCGAGGGAAAATAAGTTCTCGAATTTCCATACGGTCGAGATCCTTCATACGGGGGACAAAGTGACTCCGGGCGTGGCGTATGCGGCGGGGTGGTTCGCTTCCGTGAGCAAGGCTAAGATCAGCGTCAGCAGTACGAAGGGATTCGGGCCGGGACTCCACGCGATCCGAATGATTTCCGATGGCGAAACGATTACCTTCGAGCGAACCGGCCCGGAATGTGCGCGGCTTTCCAGTACCTCCGGCCGGGCACGCAGCTATTCGTATGCTGAACCCGGTTTGTATCCCCTGCTGCATCAGGAACTCACCATTCTCGGTTCTGATCGCGCATTCGACGCCGCATTCTCCCGTGCCGGGGAGTTTGTGCGGTGAGTAACGGCTCGATTCGAATCAGCGAGGATGCCGATTCCGCAGCTTCGGCGTGCGCCTCGTTTGTGCTGGATACTTTGCGAGACGCTCTTCAAAACAGAGCTCGCGCGAGTTTCGCGATTTCGGGCGGGAGCACTCCCCGTTTGTTATTCAGCCGCCTTGCCGTGTCCGGGTTTGACTGGTCGAAGGTCCATATCTTCTGGGTTGACGAACGATGTGTGCCCCCGGACGACAATCAGAGCAATTACAAACTGGCCAACGAGACTCTGATCAGCCCGGCAAAGATCGATGCCGCCAACGTGCATCGGATTCAGGGGGAACTGGATCCCGCCGAAGCAGCGCGTCGTTACGTAAAGGACATCAGTGAATTTTTCGGCTCCGGCGAACTTCCGGAATTTGACTTGATTCACCGGGGCATGGGGCCTGATGCGCATACAGCGAGCTTGTTCCCGGGCGAGCCGCTGATTGATGACCGCACTGGTATCGCGGCTGCGGTTTGGGTGGAGAAGATGAAGAGCCATCGCGTAACCCTTCTGCCCGGTGTTCTCCTGAAAGCGCGTCAAACCATGCTGCAAGTTGCGGGGACCGACAAGGCGGAAGCGCTTGCGCACGTGCTGCGCGGCCCGGAAGATGTGAAGCAGTATCCGTGCCAATTGGGCACCCGGAACTCTGATCGGGCAGTCTGGTTTCTCGACAAGGCCGCGGCCGCCAAGCTTTAGTGCGTTCGCTGGCAGTGCTATGGCGCCGCACTGATCGGCGGCCTCTCCTGCGCACCTCCGAAACCGGCTGCCGTGCGGAAGGTGTCTCCGCAGCGTACTGAGCTTCCGTACAATCGTCTTCTGTTTGCGGGCGACGTGATGTTCTCCCGAGCGGTTCGGCGAGCCATGCTCGACGCGAAAGATCCGGCGCTTCCGTTTCGCAAGTTGGCGCCACTTACTTCCGCCGCCGACATTACCTTCGTCAATCTTGAAACACCGTTTTCGGACAAGGGCCCGTATCACGAGGACGGATTGATCTTTCATGCGGCTCCGGAAATGATCGCTGCCCTGCAATTGGGCGGCGTAACGCTGGCGTCCACTGCCAACAATCACTCGCGGGATTGTGCGGCCCACGGCGTCGAATTTACGGTCGGATGGCTGCGGTCGCACGGCATCTGTCCGGTAGGAAGCAGCGAATCGGCCGACGAAGACGCATGCGGGCGTTGTTTTGACGAGCAAGGGTATCCGCTTTGGATTCCTTGCCTACACGTATGACCAGAAGAACGGTAACTGGAAAGATGTCGACGACCGGATTGCAATCGCGGACCCGGAGGTAATGGCCGGGGACGTCCGTTCACTTTGCAAGCGGGCAGACGTTGTCATCGTTTCCATGCACCACGGGATTGAGTACATGCCCAAGCCGTCCAAGAACCAGGTTGAATTTGCGCACGCGGCAATCGATGCCGGTGCGGACCTCGTCATTGGTCACCATCCTCACGTGATTCAGCCCGCCGAGACGTATCACGGGCACCGGATCTTTTACTCTCTCGGGAATTTTATCTTCGATCAGTATCAGCGAGAAGCGACGCAACATGGAGAGATGGTCGAAGTGTCTTACCTCGGCACGAAGGTTTTATCGACCTACGTGATGCCGGTAAAGATCACTCCGACCGGGCCGGAACTCGAATGATCTCAACCGCCGGAGGCGAGTTCCACGTGTCCGCCGAATTTCGACCGCATTGCAGACAGCACCTTTTCCGCGAAGGTGTGTTCGGTGCGTGAGCGGAAACGGGTAAATAACGCCGAGGCCAGAACCTCAACCGCGACCGCTTCCTCAATCGCGGCATTGATGGTCCAACGGCCTTCTCCCGAGTCCTCCACAAAGCCTGTGAAATCTGACAGAGTTGGGTTTTCCGTGAGGGCCATGGCCGTGAGGTCAAGAAGCCAGGATCCGATAACGCTGCCGCGCCGCCAAAGTTCTGCGATGTCTCGGACGTTCAGATCGAAGCGCTCGTCTTTCGGCAACTTCTCTGAACTCTTGTTCGTCATGATGTCGAAACCTTCGGCATACGCCTGCATGACGCCGTACTCGATTCCGTTGTGAATCATTTTGACGAAATGGCCCGCTCCGGGCGGACCGACCCGAAGATAACCCTGCTCTGCCGTGCTGCCGGTCTTTTCAAACCCAGGCGTGCGATCGATGGTTCCGAGCCCGGGCGCTAGTGTCTTGATGATAGGTTCAATCGTGGCGAACGTCTCTTCTTCCGCTCCCACCATCAGGCAGTAACCACGTTCGATGCCCCACACGCCGCCGCTTGTTCCGGCGTCGCAGTATCCAATGCCAGTTTTCTTGAACTCACAAGCACGGCGAATGTCATCCTTATAAAAGCTGTTACCGCCGTCAATGATGATGTCGCCCGCTTCCATGCTATGGGCAAGAGTCTGAACCGTATTCTCCGTTGCCTTACCGGCGGGAACCATGACCCAAACCACACGGGGTTTTGGCAGACTCTTAACTAAATCCTCTAGAGAGCTAGCGCCGCCTGAGCCTTCGTCGACCAGTTTCTTGACGTTCTCCGCATTCAGGTCGAAAACGGTACATTTGTGTCCACCTTTCTGTAGCCGGCGCACCATATTCGCGCCCATGCGGCCAAGGCCGACGAGTCCAATTTGCATTTCTCTCCTTATCGATAAGCTATGACAGTATTGCCGTCATACACCGATTGACTATGAGATTCCACATCGAGCGTCTAGTTTCAACTCGCGCTTGGGCGCTGTCGCTCCTTGCACTGGTCCTTTTAAGCTCAAGCTGCAACCGCACGCATAGAACAACAGTGGCGGTGATACCGAAAGCGACCGGGGATCTCTTCTGGGAAAGCGTTCACGCCGGCGCGGTCAAGGGCGGCCGGGAGCACAAGGTCGACATTGTTTGGGATGGGCCGCCTGCGGAAACCGACATAGCGGGTGAAATGAAGATAGTAGAAACCATGATCAACCGGCAGGTGGACGCGATTGTTCTGGCGCCATCAGACCGGTCGGCATTCAAGATTGTCGTCAACCGGGCGAGGGCGGCGGGGATTCCGGTCGTCATCTACGATTCCGGTCTCGATACGCAAAACTACACAAGCTTTGTGGCGACCGATAATTTCCTGGGCGGATCTATGGCCGCCGAGCGTATGGGCCAAATTCTGAAAGGGAAGGGAAAGGTGGTGATGATCAAAACAGTGCCGGGTGGCGCTTCGACCACCGCGCGTGAGGATGGCTTCCGGTCGGCGTTGAACGCAAAATTTCCCGGAATCAAGATTCTGGACGAGCGCTTTGGGATGGCGAATCCGGCCGTATCGCGGAGCGTGACGGAGAACATGCTGACTGCGTACCCGGATTTGAATGGAATTTTTGCTTCGAATGAGAGCGGAAGCGCCGGCGCGAGCCAGGCACTGAAGAATTACGGAGGCAGGATTAAGTTGGTGGGATTTGATTCGAGCCCGATGTTGATTGACCAGCTCAAAGCTGGCGTAATCACGTCGCTGGTCATCCAGGATCCGTTTCGAATGGGTGAAACGGCGGTGGACCAGGCCGTGAAGGCAATTGGGAAGCAGAGTGTCCAAAAGGACATGTTTCTGGCCCCACGGCTGGTCGATTTGACTAACTTGAACGATCCGGCCGTCCAGGCCCAGATCAAGCCCGATCTTGAGCGGTATCTTACTGGTTCGTGATTCGGTAATACGCTTGTAACGAATCACCGGTAACCGGCGTTGCAGCGGTGCTCGAAAACGCAATGACTGCGCCGTTTAACGTGTAATCGAGATTCGGCATCATCAGAATTCCGTTTTTATAAACCTTCAGACTGGGTCCGGGATTCGGTGTCGATGGCAGTGTGAAAGAAAGATTCACACCGTTCACTGTGCCGCTCGGCGTGGCCCCATCCACAAAGGTGATCGTGCTGCTGGTTCCGACCCGGTACGACGCCTGTAGGACGTCGCCTGCGTGTGGTTTGCTTCCCGACCCGAAGGTGATTCTGTAGCTCGCAAGCGAGTAATCCGATCCGTTTGCCTGAAGCACCCCGTTGACGAACAACATCAGGCTTGTCGAAGGATTGGGCGAATTAGACAACGAGAACACGGTATTGGTTCCGTCGATCGTTCCGAGGGGGACTTCACTGTCTATGAAGCCCGGGGTTCCTGATGCGGCCCCCGGAGTCGCATTATTCATGATGTTGTTGACAGTCGCATTGAGGTTCGACACCGACGTTCCCAAGCCGGCGAGTGTTGTATTGAACCCGCTGAAGCCGGAGGTCACCGTATTGAGGGATGTTGAAAGAGCGTTCAGATACGAGCTCAAACCGGTTACCTGGCCGATGGGGACGACCGTGGTGCTGGACGAGCCACTCCCGGTGGACGGCAAAGTTGTTCGTACTTGTGCCAGCGTCAGCGGGCTGGTGCTTGGCCCAACCTGCCATGTTTCGACCCAGCTTGTTAGCCCATCACGGCTGTTGAACGTCGCGATGTAAAACGCCGAAGAAGATGAAGCAACCGACGGCACCAGGTTCACCGAAAGCGCGCCATTGTAGATCTTTGCGGATGTACTGTAGGGTGCCGGTGAGCTGCCCGTCGTCCCTCCGCTCCACGTGATCACAACGGTACCGTTGAAGGGTGTTCCGTCCGTGTTCAAAACGGTGTCAACGATCTGTGTTGTCGTCGTTTGCGCGCCCGCGCAAAGCACGATCAATGTTGTGCAAAGGAGAAGAGTGAATAGATGCCTGAGTTTAGTCAAGTTGCCTCGCTTCAAGAGCCGCCGGGATACCGGCAGCGACTTTAATGGAGCACGAGGCGATGAACGATGACGCTTAAGGCTAGTTCTACAGGCACATGCAGCGAACGGTAAAGTTATGAAAACCGGACGGTTCGGCGAAAATCGCTAAAAACTTGTTTCTCTGTGAACGGTCCGGGACCCGAGGTTAGGCCTGCTATTTGGCGGCGCGAGAGTAGGGTTTAATGCGATCCGTTTGCAGGTAAGGCTGAAGGGCTTCCGGAACCAGCACGCTTCCGTCCGCCTGCTGATAATTCTCGACAATCGCTACCCACGTCCGGCCCACGGCCAAGCCGCTGCCATTGATCGTGTGGAGAAAATCGGCCTTCGCTTTGCCACCTTTGTAGCGAATCTGCGCACGCCGGGCCTGAAATGCGTCGAAATTCGAACACGACGAGATTTCCTTATATGCGTTCTGTCCTGGTAGCCAGACTTCAAGGTCGTACGTTTTCGCAGCGCTAAAGCCAGTGTCACCGGTACTGAGCACGACGCGCCGGAACGGCAGCTTCAGACGTTGCAGTACATCTTCCGCATCGCGCGTGAGCTTCTCGTGTTCGTCTTTGCTCTGCTCCGGGCGTGTGAACTTCACCAGTTCGACCTTCTGGAATTGATGCTGGCGGATAATTCCTCGGACGTCACGGCCGTAGGACCCGGCTTCACTCCGGAAACAGGAAGTATAGGCACAAAACGACAAGGGCAGGGAATCGGCGTCAAGCGTCTCGTCCCGGAATAGGTTCGTAACGGGAACTTCCGCCGTAGGAGCAAGCCAGAGGTCGTGTTTTTCGCACTTAAAGAGGTCTTCGGCAAACTTGGGCAGTTGCCCTGTCCCGAATAAGCTCGCCGAATTCACCAGCACCGGAGGCAGAACTTCCGTGTATCCATGCTCTCTCGTATGCAGGTCGAGCATGAAGTTGGCGAGCGCCCGTTCGAGACGCGCTCCGGTGTCCCAATATACGGCGAAGCGGGCACCTGCAATCTTTGCGCCTCGTTCGAGATCCAGAATTCCGAGATTCGCACCTATGTCCCAGTGCGGTTGCGGTGTAAACGAAAAGCTTGGTATCTCACCCCAGCGCAGGATCTCTTGGTTGTCGCGTTCATCAGTCCCGACAGGTACCGTTTCGTCGGGAAGGTTGGGGACACTGCTCAGAAAATCGCGAAATGAGGTGTCCAGCCGGGTAACCTGCTCATCCAGTTCGGCGATGCGGTCTCCCATTGCACGAACCTGAGCCTGCCGCTCTGTTGTGTCTTGACCGGCCTTCCTGAGCTTGCCGATCTCAGCCGTCGCCTGATTCCTTTGCGCCTTCAGTCCTTCGGCTTCGGTCACGTACTGGCGCCGTTCGGCATCCAGGCGCCGGAACTGATCGAGATCTAGCGTGTAACCGCGCGTTTGAAGCCGATCCCGGATGAGATCGAGATTGCTCCTGAAAAAATTAAGATCGTGCATTCTCGGAGGAACGAGGGCAGCGACGAACGCCCGGGAGACTAACGGCCCACGGACTTCTCACTGGCGCTGAGCGATTGGTACCCATTTCTGCCCATCGGGAGCACCCGTGTAATCCGCCCTGGGACGGATCAGACGATTATTCCGATACTGCTCCAGAATGTGAGCGGTCCAGCCCGACATTCGGCTGACGGCAAAAATCGGAGTAAACAAATCGATGGGAATGCCGAGCGAGTAGTAAGTCGAAGCTGAGTAGAAATCCACGTTGGCGTTAAGACCCTTCATGTCGTGAACGGTCTGCTCAATCTTCGCTGACTTGTCGAAAAGCTCGACGTGCCCCGTGCGCTTGCCAAGTTCTTCGCTCAATTTCTTGAGATGTATGGCTCGCGGATCAAGCGTGCGGTAGACGCGGTGGCCGAAACCGGAGATCTTAATCTTGTTGTTGAGTTTGTCTTTGACGGTCTGGACCGCATCATCGGCCGACTTCGTCGATAGCAGCAGCCGGATTACATCTTCGTTCGCTCCGCCGTGCAGTGGACCCTTAAGAGCACCGATCGCCGAAGTTACCGCAGAATAGATATCCGACAGCGTTGCCGCTGTAACCCTGGCCGCAAAGGTAGATGCGTTCAGTTCATGATCCGCATGAAGAATCAGGGCGATGTCAAAGACTCGCTCCATGACTTCGTCCGGCTTTTTACCGGTCAACGTATAGAGAAAGTTCGCGGCGTAGCCCAGAGATGGATCGCCCGGTACTACTTCGTGCCCGTTGCGCAGCCGGTCATAACTGGTGACCACTGTAGAGACTCGCGCCATCAGCTTGACCGCTTTTTGCACATTCGCAGCCTGCGAATTGTCACGGGCCGAAGGGTCATACAGGCTCAGCATTGAGATCGCCGTCCGCAAAACATCCATCGGCAGGGCACCCTTGGGCACGCCTCGAAGAAACTCAGTGACCTCGTCGGGGAGTTCTCGTTCCGCAACCAACGACGCCTTCAATTGGGATAGCTCAGACTGGTTCGGCAGCTTCCCGTTCCAGAGCAGGTAGATTGTCTCTTCGAAGCTGGCGTGCTCGGCTAAGGTGTGGATGTTGTAGCCGAAGTAGCTCAGTACGCCTTGCTCTCCGTCGATGAAACAGATAGTCGAAGACGTAGCGACAACGCCCTCTAGACCTGCTCCTGTACTCGCCATGTGTTGTGGTTGCTCCCGCTTTGATTCTATATAACCGCGGTTTATAGGCCGCGCTCTCCATCTTAGCTTTGTCACCCGAGCGGAGTTCGACGTTGAGGACCAGGGCGAATCTTAGCCCGGTGGAGTGGGATTCAGATCTCTGCCTGCGCCTGGCGCCATCGCTCAACCAGATCGACGCAAGCACCTCGCCAGTTTGGGAAGTGAAACTCAAAACCGGCATCGGTCAGGCGGCGCGGTACGACGCGGCGGCTCTTCAAGATAAGTTCTGTCTCCGTACGGAGCAGGACAGCGCCAATCTCGAGCATCCACCTGGTTGCGGGAAGGCCGATATAACTTGTGCACCAGGCCCGGCGCAAACAGGACATAAAATCGCGATTCGGCAGGGGAGATGGAGATGCAAGGTTCACTGCCCCCTGCAGGTTTTCATTCCCGATCAGAAACTCTACCGCCCGAATAAAATCCACATCGTGGATCCAGGAAACGTATTGTCTACCTGATCCGGCGCTTCCTCCCAAACCCCAGCGAACGAGCTGCAGCAGAGTATCGAAAACTCCCCCCGGGTCCGGGCTCATCGTCATGGCACTGCGCATCGCAACGCGCCGCGTACGGGGCACTTGTGCCGCGAAGAAAGCACGTTCCCAGCTTGTCGCCACATCGATACTGAAACGCCATTTGGGTGGTGCGCCGGCTTCCGTACCGCCCAACTCGCCGGTGAGATCGTCCATAGCCGAGTCAAGACTATGCCGATATATCGTGGCTGTACTCGCATTCAGCCAAAGCGGCGGAGGATGAGCGGCCGACGCGATCGCCTCTCCAATCAGGCCTGTCGTGATGGTTCGGGAAGTTTTGATCTCGCTCTGATTGGCGGCGTTATAACGGCAATTTACGCTCCGCCCAGCCAGGTTTATAACGACATCGCACCCATCGATCAACTTCGCCCAGGGGCCAAGCCCATACCCGGTCCAGCCAACGGTGCTCCATTCTGCCGGCTTGGGGTGACGAGTGATGACGGTGACTTCATCACCGTTTTCGTGGAAGTGTCGCGCCAGCAGCATGCCAACCTGTCCCGTACCGCCGGGGATTACAATGCGTCGGCCTCGGGCTGACATTCAAGCGCATTCTATCCGATGTACTGGTGGTTGACAGGAACCCATACTTCTGCAATTATCGAAATCACCAGATATGGCGAAAACTAAGGGCGAGCCCGATGTGGCACGATATGCCGACATGTTCTCGGCCATGGGGACGGAGCCTCGACTCCGGATCATGCGGCTGCTTCTTTCGGCGCACCCCGAGGGCATGATTGCGGGAGACCTGGGCAGTGAGCTGGACATCCCGGCTTCGACTCTTTCGCACCATCTCGAAAAACTGAAAAATGAGGACCTCGTCAGCGTACGGCGCGAAGGTACTTTTCTTTGGTATTCCGCGAACGCTGATGCTCTACAGGAACTGCTCGGGTTTCTGTATGCCGAGTGCTGCACCCGAAATAAAGCGGTCGAGCCGCAAACGATAGTCCAATTTTGCCGGTAAAGGGGAAAAACAGATGGAATTAAAAGACACAGTCAAAGCCAAGTATGGCGAGGCGGCGCGCCGGGTTACGAGCGGAGGGAATAGCGGTTGCTGCGGGGCGAGTGCGGCGCTCGACGGCTGCTGCGATCCGATCACTTCTGATTTGTACGACGAGACTCAGGCGGGGCAGATTCCCGAAGCCGCCTTGAAAGCGTCCTTGGGGTGCGGAAATCCGACTGCCCTGGCGAGTCTGAATCCGGGTGAAACCGTTCTGGATCTTGGCTCTGGCGGCGGAATCGACGTATTGCTGTCGGCCCGCCGCGTCGGACCTACAGGAAAGGCCTATGGGCTTGACATGACGGACGACATGCTCGCCCTGGCGCGGGAGAATCAACGCCGGGCTGGAGTGGAGAATGTCGAGTTTCTCAAAGGAGAAATCGAGCACATCCCGCTTCCCGACGCTAGCGTTGACGTCATCATTTCCAACTGCGTGATCAATCTGTCGGGGGACAAGGACCAAGTACTGCGGGAGGCATACCGCGTGCTGAAGCCGGGCGGCCGTTTCGCGGTCTCCGATGTGGTCACTCGAGGACCGGTACCCGAACAAATACGAAAAAGCATGTTGCTTTGGGTCGGCTGTATCGCCGGAGCCCTGCAGGACGAGGAGTACCGTGCAAAGTTAGCCGCAGCCGGGTTCGCCAAGATCGATATCGAGCCTACTCGTATTTACGACATCGAGGACGCCCGGGCGTTTCTTTCCACCGAGGGAATCGACGTGGATGCTATGGCGCCGGAGGTTGAAGGCAAGTTCATGAGCGCCTTTGTGAGAGCTTTCAAGCCTGCCGGTTGCTGTGGCCCGGCGTGCTGCTCATGAGCCAGACCATCACTGAACCTGCTGCGGCGACCAGCTCCGGTCTTGGCACATTTGAGCGCTACCTATCTCTGTGGGTGGGGCTCTGCATGGCGGCAGGGGTCCTCCTCGGGAAACTCGCGCCGTCTGCAACCGCGGGCTTACGTGAGATTCAGTTTGGCCGCGGCAGTCAGATTGACGCGCCCATTGCAGTGCTGATTTGGCTCATGATCACGCCGATGATGATGAAGGTAGATTTCTCCTCAGTGCGAAACGTCGGCAGACGTCCAGTCGGGTTGTTAATCACTCTTTTTATCAACTGGATGGTGAAGCCTTTTTCTATGGCATTGCTGGCCTGGGCATTCTTCCGCGTTGTGTTTGCTCATTGGATCAGTTCGGCGGACGCTGATCAATACATAGCCGGCTGCATCATACTGGCGGCTGCTCCCTGCACGGCAATGGTTTTCGTCTGGAGTCATCTGACGAGCGGCGACCCGGCTTATACCCTCGTCCAGGTTTCGGTCAACGACCTCCTCATGCTGGTACTCTTTGTGCCGATCGTTCATCTCCTTGTGCACGGTGCTTCCTCCCTGACCGTTCCGCTGAATGTATTGGTGACGTCTGTGATCGTCTTCATCGTTGTGCCGCTCCTCGCCGGAAGCCTTGCACGTTTTTTCCTGCTGCGGAGAGGCGGCGCAGATTGGTTTGAGCGAGTGCTGCTTCCGAAGTTTGCACCGGTCACGATAGCGGCTCTGCTGTCGACCCTCGTTCTGATATTTGCTTTCCAAGCCGACAACATCGTCAATCGCTTCTTTCATGTGATCCTGATCGCGGTGCCCATCACGCTTCAGGTGTATCTGAATGCGGGGCTTGCTTATGGCCTGATGAAGTGGCGCAAGGTGGAGCATTCGGTCGCTGCTCCGGGAGCGCTTATCGGCGCTTCAAACTTTTTTGAGTTGGCCGTCGCCACTGCTATTGCTCTCTTCGGCCCGGAATCTGGAGCAGCTTTGGCGACCGTCGTCGGTGTTCTCGTGGAAGTGCCTGTGATGCTGTCTGTTTGTAGCGCCTGCAATCGTACCCGTCACTGGTTTCCAGTTCTTCAGGCAGACGCAACTTGAAGCAACGTGTTCTTATTCTATGTACTGCAAACTCGGCACGAAGCCAGATGGCGGAAGGCCTGCTTCGCCACGATTCAGGCAATCGCTTTGAGGTGGAAAGCGCCGGAACAAAGGCCAGCTTCGTCCGGCCCGAAGCGCGTGCAGGTGATGAAGGAGATCGGCATCGATATCTCCTCACATCGATCGAAATCCGTGGACGAGTTCGATCCTCAGCAGTTCGATTTTGCCCTTACGGTCTGTGACAACGCAAAGGAAAGTTGTCCCATCTTCCCGGGCGGCACGATTCGTCTTCACCAGAGCTTTGAAGATCCCGCCGCTGTCGAAGGCACGGAGCAAGAGCGCCTTGCCGCGTTCCGGCGTGTTCGAGACGAATTACGGGAATACCTGCGCTCTTTTCCTCCCTAGGCGGATTAAAGAGTAACAGCTTCCGGTGCATTCGTTACCGGGCCTAATCAATGCGGTAACGAGCCGGAAATGAATCCGTTTGCTGCCCATACCACTCCGATCACGGCGCTTGCAAGACCGGCAAAAGCCAAAGGACGGCGTCTGGTTAGAATCGCGAGAGACAGCAGCACGATTGCAACTTCCAGGAACACTTCCCCTAAGTGAAATTGCCTTGCTTTCCGCCCGCTTGCGTCCCGTTCCCGCTCCAATGCGCGAGCCTCTTTCTGAATGCTTGCCTGATCTTGCGCGTACCGGGCCGTGTCCTTCTGATATCGACCGAGGGCCTTACTATCCGTTTGGCTACCCGCCATCAGGTCCTGCGTACTCTGAGCTATATAGAGCCGGATCCCCTTTGCCTGGTAGTAGGCCCATTGGTCAGAGCTTTCCTGCTGTTTAAGGAGTTCTTCCGTGTTGTAGTGCTGCCCAAGCACAGAAACGATGGCCAGCAGCGCAGCGACAATCGCCATATTGCCCGCCACCAACTTCTCGAATCGGTCGCGCGCGTGATGAACGTGCTCCTCGACTTCCTCTTGAGCTGACATCACGATCAACGTAGCACGTGCTTCTCCTGGATCCCGCCCGTAAAAGAACCATTCGAAGTTGCCTGCGAGGTTGCACGGGGTGCTAGTACGCAAAGGCTAATCCGGACACAAGACACTGCGGGCGAATGGAGCCTTACAGAATCTTTACCAACTTATTCCGCGTAGCGGCCGTCATCTTGCTTAGTCGGGCAGCCATTTAGAACCCAAATCGCGGATTCGCAGCCGTGAACGGCTCTGCCGAACGCAAATTCGGCCCGATCGGATGGTAGTACGTTGGTTTTTAGACAGGATTGTTACTCTTTTTTGGGGAAGTTGAACTTCTCCGTATCCGCTCTTGCAGGATTGTATCTTCTACTGAGCGCTTCTGGACCGAGCCTGAGTGCGGCGCAGGTCCCACGACGGATTTTCAGCGAAATCAAGGATAACGAAACCTTCCGGGTCGCGGGTAATACCCGTCCCATGCTGGCGCTAGCGCAGGACCAGGGTGAAGTGAGCAGTGCTCAATCTCTTCCTCGTTTGGCCATTCATTTTGCCCTGTCCTCGCAACAGCAGGAGGATCTTGACGCATTGCTGCGCCAGCAGCAGACTCCTGGCGCTGCTCAGTTCCATAAGTTCCTGACACCGGAGGAGTACGCCGATCGCTTCGGCCTGAATACGGACGACCTCGCCAAAGTCACCGAGTGGCTGGCGAACCAGGGCTTCTCCGATGTCCAGGTGGCTCGCAGCCGCACATTCGTCAGCTTCGCGGGTACTGCGGGACTGGTAGAAACCGCCTTCCATACGTCGATTCACCGTTATTCATTGAACGGGGAAATCCACTACGCCAATACGAGCGATCCGTCCCTGCCGCAAGCGCTCGAGGGCACAGTTCAGAGCATACGCGGCCTGCACAATTTCCGAATGCGGCCGCATGGAATTCGCAAACTCCAGCCGCACTTCACTTCCAGCATCTCCGGTAGCCACTTCATCGCACCAGACGATTTCGCCACCATGTACAACGTGAAGCCGCTCTACCAGTCGGGTGTAGACGGAACCGGCGTGAAGATCGCCATTGTTGGCCAAAGCGACATTCAGTTGAGTGATATCCGGGCCTTCCGTGCGGCCGCCGGTCTGCCGGCGAATGATCCGACGATCATGCTGACGGGTACCGATCCGGGAGTGCAATCGAGTTCTGGTGACGAGGGCGAATCGGATCTGGATGTGGAATGGGCAGGCGCGATCGCCAGGAACGCCACCATCGTGTTTGTCACGTCCACCAACGTTGAAACGTCCACAACTTACGCCATCGACAACAATGTCGCGCCTGTTCTTTCCGTCTCCTACGGCCTGTGCGAATCGGAGACGGGCCGCGCGGAGTCAAACACCGACGCTTCGCTCTATCAGCAGGCCAACGCCCAGGGGATGACGATTGTGGCGTCTTCAGGCGATTCGGGCGCTGCCGATTGCGATACCTCCTACCCGGCCCGGCGCGGATTGGCGGTGGATGAGCCTTCGAGCCTGCCGTACGTCACCAGCATTGGCGGAACAACCCTCAACGAGGGATCTGGAAGCTATTGGAATAGTTCGAATAATAGTCTCTCCGGTTCGGCCATTTCTTACATTCCGGAAGTCGTGTGGAACGATTCGGCTGCTGTTAATGCTCTGTCTGCCGGCGGCGGCGGGGCCAGCATTTATAACGCAAAGCCTGCCTGGCAAGTCGGTACGGGTGTCCCGAACGATGGCGCGCGCGATGTGCCGGATCTTGCCTTTGCCGCTTCCCCAAACCATGATGGCTTCCTTGTCTGTTCAGACGGGGATTGCGTCAACGGTTTCCGCAACACCGATTCAACTCTGGACGTAATCGGTGGAACCTCGTGCGGCGCTCCGTCCTTTGCTGGCATTGTCGCTCTTATGGTCCAATCCCACGGTGCGCAAGGAAATATCAATCCCCATCTGTATTCTTTGGCGGGTAGTTCGACGGACGTTTTCCATGACATCTTGTCGGGAAGCAATGCGGTGGCGTGCCGGGCGGGTACGGCCAACTGCACCAACGGAACCATGGGGTTCACTGCCGGCACCGGCTATGACCAGGCGACCGGACTAGGTTCAGTGGACGCCAGTCACCTGATAGGAGAGTGGAGCGCCCAAGCTGCCTCGCCTGCTCCTACCACTCAAGGGCCTTTGAGCTTCGTTCCTGTCACGCCGTGTCGAGTCGCGGATACCAGGGCGGCACTGGGTACCTTCGGCGGTCCGGAACTGCCCGCGAACTCGGTGCGAGAGTTCGATGTCCCAGCGAGTGTCTGCGCCATTCCCACGACCGCCGTTGCCTATGCCGTGAACGTGACCGTTGTTCCCGATGGTCCTCTTACGTATCTTTCGCTTTGGCCCACGGGACAGCAGCGGCCGGTGGTCTCGACTCTGAACTCCGACGGCCGCATCAAGGCGAATGCGGCGATTGTGCCGGCGGGCCTGAACGGCGGTGTGGATGTGTACGTGACGAATCAGACTCACTTTGTCATGGACATCAGCGGCTACTTCGTTCCCTCTGCCACGTCGTCAGGAATGCAATTCTTCCCGCTGACGCCTTGCCGGGTTGCAGATACGAGAGGAACTGCCGGAGCGCTGGGCGGCCCTTCTCTTTCTGCCGGACAGACACGCGATTTCCCGGTGCTATCGAGTGCCTGCAACGTACCTTCGACGGCACAAGCGTATTCCCTCAACTTCACTGTGGTTCCTCACGAGCCGCTTAATTACCTGGCCGGTTGGCCAACAGGGCAGGGGCAGCCACCGACGTCAATCGTAAACGCGCCGAACGGAACTGTGACTGCCAATGCTGCGATCGTTCCCGTGGGTTCGAATGGAAGCATCACTACTTTCGCCAGCAACAACACCGATGTCGTGATCGATATCAACGGCTACTTTGCGCCACCCGCTACCGGCGGAGCTAATTTTTATACACTCGCACCCTGCCGGGTCATCGACACCAGAAATCCTGCCGGTTCGTCACCATTCAGCGGAACCTTGCTGATCGATGTGAAGGACAGCGGCTGCGGAGCTCCTTCGACTGCCCAGGCTTATGCGCTGAATGCCACGGTTGTGCCGCCGGGAACGCTTGACTATCTGACGCTCTGGCCCAATGGGCAATCTATTCCCGTTGTCTCTACGTTGAATGCAGATCCGGGTACAGTGACATCCAACATGGCTCTGCTGCCGACAGCCGACGGTTCAGTGAACGCTTACGCAACTCAGGCGACGTATCTGATTCTGGATATTGCCGGCTACTTCGCGCCATAGGCCTGACAGGATTTAGACGACTCCCTTGCCTTCGAGGATGTGAATGTACCGGTTCATGGGTAGTTCGGTGAGGCGGTCGACTCGCTTACTTGGTCCGGGCCAATGCACTTCCAAAGCGTCAATCTTCTCCGCCTTGCCTATCCCCAGCACCTCGCGCGGGTCGTGCGAGGAGAGGTAACTGCCGCCACTATTCTTCAGCCGCGAATATCTCTTACCTTTCACGGTCCAGAAGATTTTCGCGCCGATGGCGTCGCGATTACAAGTGACGCCTTCCAGCTTGAGGCCTAACCAGTTGTTTCCATTTGCGGCTTTGTTCTTTAGCAGCAACGGCGCGCCCCCGTTGTTGCAAACTATGACATCGACAGCTCCGTCGTTGTCGTAATCGCCTACGGCCAGGCCCCGGGCCGGGAAAGATTTTTGAAATGCAGGACCAGCTTGCGCACTGACATTGTGCAACTTGCCGTCGGTATCCTGATGGAACAGCAGCAATGGCTCTTTATACCTGACCTGGGCCGAGTACTTGTCGATCATGTCATCGGGGTGCCCGTTCGCAAGAATCAGATCGATCGCACCATCGTTGTCATAGTCGAAGTATTTCAGACCCCATCCGCTGAAGAGACGCGTGGCTTGCGCCACTCCCTGCACATGCGCAAGATCGCGAAATGTCTCGTCCTTGTTATTGCCGTAGACCGAAAACATCTCCTGATCCACATTGGCAACGAACAGATCCTGCCATCCATCTCCGTTGAGATCGGCGGCATCGACGCCCATACCGGAACGAGGCTGTCCGTTCTCGCTAAACGCAACCTCCGCCGGAAGAGCACTCTCCTGCCACTTCCAACTTCCGTTCGCACCAGGGCCGCGGTTTATATATAGGTAGTTCTGCACCGTGTCGTTTGCTACGAACAGGTCCATGCGGCCATCGTTATTGATGTCCGTTGCGACAACGCCTAATCCCTTGCCAAGCGATCTGGCGATATCCGTCCCTTTCGTCACGTCCGTAAACGTTCCGTCGCCATTGTTGTGATAGAGGAAGCTCGCCGTTCCTTTGAACACACGAGGAATGCAGTAGTAATGTTTGCCGACTTTGTTGTCTCCGCATTCGAACTTGTGAGTGCTGGAGTAATCGACAAAGCTGCATAGAAACAGGTCCAGCCGCCCGTCATTGTCGTAGTCGAACCAGACCGCGCTTGTCGTCCAGCCGGGCGTTGTTACACCCGCTTTGCCTGTCACGTCCTGGAAAGTTCCGTCGTGGTTGTTTTTGTACAGGATGCATTTGCCGTACGCCGTCACGAGCATGTCGGGCCAGCCGTCGTTGTCGAAGTCGCCCACCGCGACGCCCATGCCGAAGCTTCCGCCGCAAACTCCGGCCTTTTCCGTTACGTCAGTAAAGGTGCCATCCCGATTGTTCTTGTAGAGGGCGTTTCGAACTGGTTTCGCGGGCTTCCAGAAATCACAGGGGCCGCTGTTCACCAGGTAGATGTCCATCCAGCCGTCGTTGTCGTAGTCGAGGAAAGCGCATCCCGGGCCTAAAGTCTCGGGGAGGTAGCGATTCTCCGACATGGCATTCTCGTGCACCCATTCGATGCCGCTCGAGGATGCCGCCACTTCGGAAAACAAAGGCTCCGACTGCGCCAGGCAGGGACGCAGTAACAGGCTCGAAGCACCGCCTCCAGCTAAGCAAAGCAATTCTCGTCTGGTGAAGCGCATACTGTCTTATCGTTTCGCTTCCCGGTCGTGTCGCACTAAGTCTCGCAGCACGGCCTCCATTTCATTCCCGTGGAAATCCAACTCTGTCAGATGAGAACTGTAGAGGATCTTTCCGTCATCGCCGATGATAAAGGCCCGGCTCGGCCAAGCCTGATAGGCCGCTTCTACCGCGCCATCCATACCGTCCACGAGCGCCCGAAACGGAAGATGCAGCTTGCGACTGCACATCATGGCGCTGTTCTCTTTTTCCGCAATGGACTTGGCTGGAGTAACCGCGATCTCCTCTTTCGTCATTGCGAGTGCTCTGCCAATTGTCTGTACCGTGTGCTTCGCGAATGTACACGAGAAGGAAGGGCACGCGCGCGCCGTAGCCCAGATACATGCTTTTCAGCGGCTCTGCCGCACTGCGAAAGTTCGGGCAGGTGTAGCTGCCGAAAAGCAGTACGACCGGGCTTTTGCCGCGGAAGTCATGCAGAGTGACTTGCTTGCCCGATCCGGCTTCGCGAAGCGAAAAATCGGGAGCGCTCTCGTTCAGTTTTGGCCCTCCCGCGCGGGCTTCTCGATCCAGGTCAATCGCTTTCGCCACTTTCCACTCGGCGGCAGCTTCCGATTTCCGGTTCAGGCCATCATCAATAGCCGCCAGTGTCCTATGCGCATCGGCCGAGCCTGGCATCTCTTTCGCCGCCGTTTCTGCATACGGGCGCGCCTCAGCCAAGTGCCCGGCGCCTTTCAGACCCTCGGCGAGACCCAGCTTCACCTCCGTCGAGTCCGGGCGCACGCGCAGCGCGTTCTGCAGGTGCTGAAGCGCCAATTCGTATTGTTTCCGCTGCACCAGAATCTGCCCCAGCCCTAGATTGGCAGCGTAGTCATTGCCATTGCCGGTCAGCTCCGCACGGAACGCTTCTGTTGCGCTGTCCGGGTCACCCGTGTTCAGCAGCGCCCGGCCGTAGAGTGATTCGAGCCCCGAGAGCTTGGAATTGATTCGGATCGCAGTTCCGAGCTCCTTGACGGCGGCCGGATAATCGCCCGCTTCAAACATGCGCGTGCCCAGTAGAAAGCGAGCTTCCGCTGTGTCGCCATTTCTGAGTATGCGGTCGAGCAGCGCTTGCCCTTCGGCAATTCTCTGGCGGTGGAGCAACGCCATGCCTAGCATGTAGGCCAAGCCCAAATCATCCGGGCTTCGGGCCTCGAGCGGCTGCAGGAGGTCGATCGTCTGATCGTCGTCGCCCAACTGTAAATGGCAATCAGCCAACAGCATTGTCACTTGCGTGTCCTGCGGCAACGCTTTGTGCAGAGCTTCGAGCCCTTGCACCGCTTCCCGAATACGGCCGCTTTTCTGATACGCGAGCGACAGATTCAGCTCGATGCGCGGGTCGCCAGGCAAAAGTTTCGCCGCAGCACCGTATTCAGCGATAGCCTGATCGAACTGATCCAGGTGCACCAGCACGACACCGAGATTTACATGGCTCGCCACGTCATCGGGTCTTTCTTTCAGGACAGCCCGGTATGCCTCGGCTGCACCCGTGAAGTCACCCGCTTGTTGAAGCTGAACAGCACGCCGGATCAGATCGTTGATGTCGCCTTGCGCCAGCAAGGACCCAACCAGGAAGCCCGCGATGAGGATGAACTTGTCAGCCCGGGTATGGCGCATGCGCTCTCGCTATCCGAATGTAGTGGTCGGTGAATTTAAAGTGCGATCCGGGCAGCTCGGCTTTTGGCATGTGGCACGTCACGCAATTCTCCTTCGCGACTTTGCAAGCGCGGGCCTGTACCTTGCCTCCACCGTGGCAAGCCTGGCATTTCGCGTCGTACGACGCGTCACTCCGGTTCACCTCGCCGTGCGGATCGTGGCAGGTTGTGCATCGGATCCGGTTGTCGTCGGCGTCGTAACACTTGCTGCTGATCAGGCGATAGGGTTGGAAGCGTATGTTGGCTACGCCGGACAGTCCCGACCCGGCGATTTCGTCCCACGTACGATGGCACTGGCCGCAGAAGTTCGCAGTCTGCTCACTGGTCATCTTCCGGAGATCGTTCATCGCGGCCCCTTTTGCATCGCCGATCTTCACCGACTTCACGTGATTCTCCGCCGTCCCATGACATCGCTCGCACTGTACCCCAGGGATCAGGCTAGCGAGAGTCAGCTTCTTGCGATCAACGGCGTCGGTAGCATGGCAGCGGAAGCACTGGACTTTCTCATCGGGCGACATGAGAAGACCGGCAGCCTGCACCAGATTCGTTGGCTTAATGTTTTGCGCGCCCATGGTGACGTCGAGAGCATCGAGGGACTGGTAGTAACTGACGCGGCTCTGATAAAGCTCGCCGTTATATTCGTAGACGTACGTCTGCCCGGCAAGACCAAGTCCGAAAGCCCAGCCGATCGGAGCAGAAATAGTCTGGGCGCCATCTGTAACCGAGTAGATGCTCGCGTCCCCCTGGCGTTCAATGCGGTAAGAATAAGAACCGCTACGGAACGTCAAAACCGGGTGCGACTTGAGGATTTCACATTCGCCTGGAAGTTCCATTGCATGTGCCATGGAAGTTGCGGGATGAGGCTTCGCCTGTGCCGGATGACAGGTTGCGCACTCGCGTATCGAGCGGTCGTGAACGACTGAAACGTCCGCCATTCCGTAGCCTGAATCACTCGACATGCACCCCAGCCAGCACGCAAGCAGGAAGCACGTACGTACTCTCATTGGCCTTTGGCGCCAACCTCGTTGCTAGCCTGCCGTTGCGGCATTCAGCTTCGCCACAATCGCGCGCTCCCGTTCACCTTCCACTTTTCTCTTCTCCCGGAAGTACACAGTGGCGAGCGAGACATGCGCCTCCAGAAATTTCGGCTGCGCCTTCACTAATGCTTCCAGATCCCGCTGTGCCCGGTCAACTTGCCCACCGGCCAGTTCCACCGAAGCAATCTGGTAAAGAACTCCGGCGTCACCGGGACGAATCTGCAACGCCCTCTGAAGATACTTCAAGGCCTGTTCGTTTTCTTCATCCTGGCGGAGTATGACTCCCATGCGCAGGTTCGATTCGAAGTTGTTGGGATCAGCTTTTAGTTCCCGCTCGAAGGCCTGCCTGGCGGCCGCCTGGTCACCGCTTGCCAGCAACGCCATGCCGTAATAAGCGTTCGCCTCCGCTAAGCCCGGATTCAGCTCGACCGATTTTTGCAGATCTTCCAACGCGCCCCGGAAATCCTGGACCATGTATTTGGTCGTGCCCATCAACAGGCGAGCTTCGGCAGAGTCTCCGTTTTTCAGGATTCTGTCGATGATGAATTGACCCTTCGCCGCCTGACCGTCCCGCACGAGTGCGGTTCCGAGCAGGTAATTAAAAGCCTGGTTCGAAGGATCGACGCGCTGTACCGACGTCAGGAGATCGATGACTTCCTTGTTCTGGCCCAGTCGCAGATAGCAGTCGGCGAGTAAGGTAAGGACCTGCAGATTCGACGGCGACTCTTCGCGCACCTTCTTCAGCGTTTCTACGGTCGCGCTCAGATCAGCAGTTTTGTAATAAGCGAGCGCAAGATTCAGGCGCACCTGGGCATTCGGTTTAAGCTTTAGCGCCCGCTTGTACTCAACGATTGCTTCCGAATAATGCCCGTTTCCGGCTAGTGCGGCTCCGAGATTCGACCTGATCTCCGGAATATTCGGGTACTTGTCGAGGATGAGCCGGTATACCCGGATCGCTTCATCGAAGTTGCCCGATTGCTGCGCCTCGACTGCACCCTTCAGCATTTCCTGCGGAGAAGGGGGCGATTGACTGAGCGCAAGAGTTGCCCCCAACAAGATAAAAAGGACCCGGTGCATCCGTGTCAACAAATTATATGCTGAGCCGATTCAGATCCCTTCTGTACGGCAGTTCACCACGTGGATTCGCCTAGAAGTTGAACCTCACCTGGAGTTCCACGATCCGCTGACCGGTTTTGTACTGCGCTGTCCCGAATTGCGGATTGCTCTGCGTGATCGCCCCATTAGAAGATTGCGTGAAGGTCAGGTTCATTGCATTTCCCTTGTCCATCGACCAAAGCGGGTGATTCAGGAAATTGTTCGCCTGAATCCGGAACTGCAATTTCTTGGACTCCGTGATCGCGAAATTTTTGAATATGCCGAGATCCGAGTTGAAGAACGCCGGTCCGTAGATGGCGGGGATTAACGTCGGTCCGTTTTGCCCAACCCGGGACGGGGCAGCGAAGCAACTCGAGTTAATCCACTGATTTGCACCTAGATTTGACGTTGGGTTGCAGGTCAACAGTGGATTCAGTTGAATGGCATTAGTACCGAGCAATGAGGAGTTCGAGATCGTGATTCCTGGCGTCCCAGTGGAGTTTACAACACCCTGAGTTCCCGGAATAATCGCGTTGTTCAGGTTCATATTGAAATTCCGGTTAGTGCTAACGCCTGTCAGGTTTGCGCCGCTCTGCACTTGAGTGCTGCCCGACAATTGCCAGCCGTTCACCAAGCCCGAAACAATCTTGTTGTTCCGGATCGGGCTAGGCAGATTCACCGAGTAAGCGGCGCTGAAGATGTGCCGCCGATCGCCGGCTTGGACCCCGTAGTCGTTCCTTAGGTTGAATGGATCCAGGTTGGCGTTCAACGATCCGAGCTCACCTCCGCCACTCCCGCCATTGTTGACGATGCCAAGCGCCTTGCCTAACGTGTAGTTCAGTTGAACAATGGCGTGCGAATCCTGGTGCGCCCACGTCGTTTGGAACGCGTTGTAGTTTGCGTACAGATTGTTGGTAGACCGATTTATATCTCCGTATCCCAAATACGGGCGATAGTTATTAGCGTTCGCAAGCGAGGGATTGACGGCGCTGAGCATTGCGCCGACCGGCACAAGATTCAGGTTACTTCCGTATCCTCCCGTGCTCTGCAGATCGCTGCTCTGATTGCCAACGTATCCGACTTCCAGCAAGCCACGAAATGGCGTTCTCTGCGAGATGGTGAAACTGTAACTGTCAGTGTAAGGCTGCCTGTCGTTCTGGGCATCAACGGAACCAGGAGCACTGGGCTGACCTGCAAAACCAAGAGAACCTAAGCTGCTAACCAGCAATTGCTTGTTCCCGATACTGTTTGGTGTGACCGTAATGTTCGCCGATCCTGCCGAGGTATCCAAGCCACTTGTGAACTGGCCCGAGTGGTAATAGAATCGTCCCCAACCGCCGCGGATGACGGTCTTTCCTTTACCGAATACGTCATAGGCCAAGCCGAAGCGTGGCTGCCAGAACAGGCCTCTCGTCGGGAATCCGCCTAGTGGCACCGCCGAGTTTCTACTATGCCAATTGAAGCCACAGAAAGTCGGGGCAGCAGTGCACGCCTGACCCTGATATTGGGAGGGCGTGAATATGGAATACCCGAAACCTTCATCGTCCGACCACGGCGTGAAGTGGGTGATCCGCACACCCGCCTCGATCGTGAGCTTCTGATTTACCTTCCACGAGTCCTGCACGAAACCTTCGTACGTGTGGTAAGAGATATCGTTCAGACGATTGAAATTCGCTTGATTGATTTGGGATAGATTCCCTTCCAGCATGTCGGCGTACGCATTCCCCGTCGTGAAGTTGACGTTGGATGTCGGGACGAACTGCATGTAGCTATTCGTGTTATTGTTCGCCGGTTGAGCATTTCGAATCCACTCATAGAAGAAGCCGGCTTTCACCGTATGAGTGCCAATGACTTTGGTCAGCGTATCGCTGATGCTGGGCATGTATTTGTTTGCATAAAGGCCCGAAGAAGCCCCGCCAGCTTCGAACCCACCCGGGTTGAAGATTAGGGCTGCCTCACCGGCGCTTCCACTTCCGCCGAATGAGGGTATCTGGAAGCTGGTGGAAGCGTTTTGGATGAGCAACTTCTCGTTGAAGCCGACCGTTGCAGGGTTCACTTTCGATGGGTCGGCGAAAACGTTGGGGAATCCGACAAAGGTGTAAGCAAAAACTGCCTCGTTTGTCATGGTCGGGCTGAATACGTGGGTCAGAGTGCCGGTTATCGAATCAGAACGGTTCTTTCCGTTGGTCGCGCTGGGATACGGAACCTGGTCCGTTTGGCGCCACCACAGGCCCACCGGGAATGGCTGTGTTTCCCGTTGCATGTTATAGCGGACAAAGATCTTTGTGTTGTCACTGACGTTGTAATCGCCGCGAATGACCCATTGGAAATTGTTTTGATTGAAGATCTCCGATTGGGCATAGTTGAACCCGTTCCCGCTCGTGTTCGGCAATGGATACAGGTTCATGAGCGATTGCATGTTCTTGTCGATCATGCTGCCCGGCATCTGGCATCCTCCGCCCGGAAGGGTTGGCACGGCCGCCGCCTTGCCTGTGTAGATGGTTCCTTCGCCGGCCGCGACGTTACAGAAGTTGCCGGTACGCATTTCCTGCGTCGGGACGGTTGCGGTCAGCACGCCGGTGTCGAGGGTCTGGTAAAAGTATTCGTATCCCGTGAAAAAGAACAGCTTGTCGTGTTTGTGATTGAATTTAGTCCAGGGAATCAGGACGGGGCCGCCAATCGAGCCCCCGGGATAATAGAACTTGTTCTGCGGCTGCTTCACGCCCGTCGCGTTGGCATACGAGTCATTCGCGTTCAGCACGTAATTACGGGCCGAAAAGAACGCCGATCCGTGAAATTGGGATCCACCCGCCTTTGTGACGGATGTGATAACCATGGGCCCTTTTTGGTCCTCCGCTCCGAAGTTTGAGGTTGCTACTCGAAACTCCTGGAGGAAATCAGAGTTGGGGTTTACGGGGGTGGCGCAGTTGCAACCCGGATCGGAGACGTGAGCCCCGTCGGCCACGATATCCAAAGTGTTGCCGGGCAGCCCATTGTATGAGAATCCATTATTTAAAGGACTCTGGCTGCCACCGTCACCATTCCCGTTGATCCCGATAACCTGACCGGTATAGCTTGACTTATTCGTAGCCCCGTTCTGGTTCCCGAAGCCGGGTAGAATCTTGAGGTACTCGGCGGCGTTGCTCCCCACCTGGACGTAATTGGATAGCTGCGCGGTCGTCAGTACCGCCGCTTTCTCTCCCGAATCGACAGGCGCGAGAATGTCTGCGGTGCCGGTTACCTCAACGGTCTGGTTCGTGCTGCCTACCTGGAGGGATGCGTTCACGTTTCGCCGCTCGCCACCTCCCATCGAAATCTCGTTTACTTTGAAGCCTTGAAAGCCTGGGGCTTCGATGGTCACGTTATAGGTCCCGACCGGAACCGATGCGAAGGTGTAATAACCCTGGCCGTCCGTCGTCGATTCTCTGACATCACCCGAAAGTGAATTCCGCAGAGTCACTTTCGCGTTCGCCACAACAGCTCCGGAGGAATCGGAGACGATTCCTGTGAGTGTTGCAAAAATCGCCTGTGTCCAGACGGTGGCCGCAAACATCACAAGCAGACACGCAGCGGAGGAAAAACGACGAATTCGTTTCAACGTGGAACTCCTTTGGAGCAAGTCGTACGGAACCCTTTGAGGCATTAACACTTCCGATCTACTATATGGGACCTATACCCGGCGGGCAAAGGTTCTGACGGTTACCACGTAGCTACGCCGCGCGTTACACAATAAACCCTTCATTTTCAGGCGCGTTACATCCGTTACCGCTCTGCCTATAGGGCGTGTCTGCTACCCGGCGGCATACCTGGAGAGAAGCTCGGTTGAGCTTTGATATACTTCCGCTACCTTTCTCGCTGAGTTGATTAATTGGATATGGATGCCCTTGCCTCATCGCCGCAAGAGCGCATGGAAGTGGATCTTCTGTTGCGTTCCGGCATCTTTGAAAAGGCGCCTCGGCTCGAAAAATTCTTCCTTTATATCTGCAAGCTTCACTTTGAAGGTCGCGCTGACGAAATCAAGGAGTACAGCATTGCGCTTGAGGCTTTAGGCCGATCTTCTGACTTCGATCCGAAAAAGGATTCGATCGTTCGTGTCGAAGCGCATCGTCTGCGAAAGCGGCTGGAGGAATACTACCGCGGTGCCGGTATGGATAATGCCGTTCATATTGTCATTCCGAATGGCCAGTATCGTCCTCAGTTCGTGCTTCAGGGCCGCACCCAACGCGCCGGACTTCTCATCGCGACGGGTATTGTCGCCGTCTCGGAACCGGATCCGCCCGCAACAATAGAGACCACGGTCGTGCCGGCGATACGCCATAGATCAAGCTTTGTCGCCTGGCGCCGGCCGTGGCCTTGGCTGAGCACGCTGGCCATCCTGATTGCTGGTTCCGCATTCGCCCTTTTCTGGCGGCCCGCTACCCACAAGCAGGTGCTCCTGCCGAAAGTTCAAAACGAGAAATGGTCCGGGTCGTCGAGTGAGCCCGTGTCCGAAGAGTTCAGAATCCTCACTGGTTACCGGGGCGCTCCGTTCGTCGACCTCCAGGGTCACAGTTGGGGAGCCGACGCGTACTTTACGGGAGGTGTCTCGAACCCGATTTCGCCGCAGCGGTTCATTCAGGGGCAGCCGGATCCTCATCTCCTCAAAACCAATCGATCCGGCCAATTTCAGTACGATATCCCGCTGCGGCAAGGCTCCCATGAAGTGCACCTCTATTTCGCCGAGACCGATTATGGTGAGGGCAATCCTTTGGGCGGAGGAGAGGCCAGCCGAATTTTCCAGGTCTCGATTAATGGTGTGCCTGCCTTGCCTATGTTCGACCCACTCGCGAGTGCCGGCGCACCGAATCGCCTACACGAGCGTGTGCTGAAAGACGTAGTGCCGGCAGCCGATGGAAAACTACACATCCGCTTCGATCCGGTCTCCGCACCCGCGTTCCTGAATGCCATTGAGATTCTGCGCAGCCTTCCCGGGCGCATCCACCCGGTTCGGATCGTGACCCAGAACAGTCCGGTTACGGATTCCGACGGCCATATCTGGGCTGCGGACGAATTCTTCTGCGGCGGTGTGCAAGCGTTTCGTCGTAACGTTGTGGTCAACCCGCGGGAGAAAGCTGTCTATCAAGGAGAACGCTATGGGAACTTCTCGTATCGCATTCCTCTCGCACCGGGCGAATACCGGCTGACATTACACTTCGCCGAAACGTGGTTCGGCACGCCGGAGTCAAACCAGCCCGCGCTTAATAGCCGCATATTCAATGTATTTGCCAACGGCATGTCGTTGCTGCGCGACTACCAGATTGTGAAAGACGCCAAGGGTTCAAACCGAAGCGTAGAGCGAGTGTTTGAGAACCTTACGCCGGACGCGCAAGGCGAACTCGTACTCGAATTTGTTCCAGTCAGAAATTACGCTGCACTGAACGCAATCGAAGTGATCGAAACGAAATAGGAACGCTCCTACCGGCAGTTTTCGCCTGAGCAAAGGTTCTTGCTGAAAAAAGGCAGGACATGGTTCTGGAAGCGATCGGCGACAGCGCTGGTGTGGGTGCCGGGATAAATCTCGAAAGTATTGGCGATCCCGTAGTTTTCAAGATCCTCGATGCAGCTTCGTGGCGCCCGGGCGCAAACCATCCTGGTCGCCAACGTCGATCCCAATGGCTTTATACTGCCGCAGATTGCGAACATACTGATCGATAAACGCCAGCGGAGAATTAGCGGTCCATTTCGCAATAACTTCCTCCTGAACGACGCCGTTCTTTGTGGGCAGGTCAAGATACAGCGGAGGGTTCTTCGGATTCGGAGACCAAGCCGCTGCGGAGGCGAGTTGGGTACGAAGGCCGAACGGCAGCTTCGCCGAATCAGCCGCAGTTTTCACTGCCTCAAGCGCCGCTTCGTTGGCTGGATTTGCGGGTCCGGCTGCACGGGGCATCAGGCAGCACGGGCTCATGATATAGACTGCGCCGAACACGTCCGAATGCTTCATCCCGATCCGCGCAGCGCCATACCCTCCCATCGAGTGACCGCCTAAGCCCCGGCTGGTCCGCTTTGGGATGGTGCGGTAATGGGCGTCGATGTAAGCGACGAGATCATGCGCGATGAACTGCTCGAAGTCGCCCGTTGTGACGGAACTCGAATACATCGAACCGTTGTGTACCGTCTTGGAATCGGGTAGCACCACGATCATGTCCTGAGTCCCCTGGGCAAAGGCGCCTTCGATTGTTTGTGGCACGTGAATTTCATGCGTCCATTGCTCGGCTCCAATCGAGTAGCCATGAAGAGCGTACACGACAGGGAAACGCCGGCTCTGCTGTGTCGCGTAACTTGGCGGCAGGAAAACAAACACGTCGCGGCTGGCGTCGTCGCCTTCGAGATTGCCTTCCAATGACTCCCCGTGTACCTTGATGTGCTCCACCGTGACTGGTTTCGCACCGGGCACGGGTGGAGGCACCCCGGTCTTCACTTGAGCGAGTCCCAAACTCGGCAAGAGTAAAGCAATCGAAAGTAATCCGGCGAGGCCTCGTTCGCTTTTTATAACTAGATGCATATTCCTGCTCAATCCACTGCTGCCGATGTTCAAGGATCTCACCGATCTGCTTTGAGCATATATACTCTCGGAAGCGACGTTTGCCTTGAGCGCAACAGGCATCCGAATGAAGAAACTAGTTCTCTCTATTACAGCGGCCATGAGTGTGTGCGCACAATCTCCCCACATCGCTTGGACAGAGCATTTGGGTGGGTCCGATTCGGCACAGTACTCCGCTCTTTCGCAGATCAACAGGACCAACGTCACCAGACTCGGTCAGGCCTGGTTTTATCCTGCGGGCGATAACGGATTCCGCTTTGGGGCCAATCCTATCGTTATCGATGGCCTTTTGTACCTGGTTGGCGCCCACAACGCCGTTGTAGCACTGGATGCCGCGACGGGCGCCAAGGTCTGGGAACACGGCATTGGGGATGCGCAGTCTATGACGCATCGCGGCGTTGCTTACTGGGAAAACAAGGACCGTAGCGACCGGCGGATTCTTTTCACGGCGGGAGACCAATTGCAGGCTCTCGATGCTCGGACCGGCCAGCCCGTGCAATCGTTTGGCGACAACGGCAAAGTAAACCTGAAAAACGGACTAGGACGGGACCCCGATACACTTCGCCGAGTCCAGTCGGGCGATCCCGGGCGCGTCTTCGAGAATCTGCTCATTCTCGGCTCGGCTCCCGGTGAAGAGTACGAATCTGCGCCGGGAGATCTAAGAGCCTTCGACACGCGTACCGGCAAGCTGATCTGGACGTTCCATACGGTGCCGCATCCCGGCGAGCCAGGGTATGAAACATGGCCGCCTAATGCCTGGAAGTATGTCGGCGGTGTAAACACGTGGGGCGAAATTTCGATTGATGAGAAACGCGGTATCGCGTACTTCCCGCTGGGCTCTCCGACATATGACTTCTACGGCGCCGATCGCAAGGGCGCCAATCTGTATTCCGATTGTCTGCTCGCGCTCGATGCCCGAACGGGCAAATACCTCTGGCACTTTCAGATGGTTCATCACGACTTGTGGGACTACGACGCCGTTGCTGCACCGAAGCTGCTGACGATTAAGCGCGACGGAAGGAGTGTAGACGTGGTGGCCCAAACCACCAAGCAGGGGTTCGTCTATGTATTCGACCGCGTGACGGGCAAGCCGATCTGGCCGATCGAGGAGCGGAAAGTTCCGCAATCCGACGTGCCCGGCGAAGAGTCATGGCCAACCCAGCCGTTCCCTACAGCGCCGCCGCCGTTCTCACGCCAGAAGTTCACCGCGGAGGATGTGAATCCTTACTTGTTGGACCAGGAGGAAGTAGCGAAGCTCAAGGAAGTCGTGGGCAAGTCGCGAAATCTTGGGGCTGTTTACGCCACCGGCCCTTGTGAACACGATGGAGATCCCGGGCAACAACGGCGGGGCGAATTGGGGAAGCACCGCGATCGATCCACGGCGCGGATGGCTTTACGTTGCGTCCAAGGAACTTCCTTCCATGCTTAAGCTCGAGGAGCAGAAATCAACTTCGGCCACGTTCTCTGTATCCGATCCTCCAGCGCAGGTGGGTAGGGCGATCTACATGGCTAACTGCCAGCAGTGCCATAAGGCCGATCTCACCGGGCAGATGCCGGAGGTGCCCGCGCTCACCGGAATCGTGTCAAAGATCGGACCGGACCAAGTGAAAAAGGTGCTTCGTAACGGACAGGGGCAGATGCCTGCGTTTGCCAGACTTTCGGAACTCGAAGTCGACCGCCTCGTCACATTTCTTCGTGATCCGGCTGAAGCCGCCGGCAAGACTGCACCAGCGCTAGCCGCCGCAGCACCAAGCGGACCCGCGCCGCCGTCGCTAACGCCGGGAAATCCCAAGCGCTATTGGACCGGCTACAACTACATGAACTCGACGGACGGTGTCCCGGCCATCAAACCACCTTTCTGGGTATTGAGCGGATACGATCTGAACGAAGGAAAACTGATGTGGCAGGTGCCGATCGGGGAGGTTCCGCAGCTTGTTGCTCGCGGCATCCGCAACACTGGCAGTGTGCCCTCGCGCGGGGGTCCGGTAGTCACCGCGGGCGGACTGATCTTCGCGCCATCACAGTCAGATAAGTCCATCTACGCTTTTGATTCGGAAACCGGGAAGACTCTCTGGTCGAAGCAGATTGCCGCAGCTCCGGGCGGCGTACCGGCGGTCTATGAGGTGCGTGGCAAAGAGTACGTTGTGATCGCCGCGCGCGACCCGGATGCGCCTCGCGCACGTCCCGGACAGCCGCGTCAGCCAGAGGACCCCAATGCGAAAATCGTGCAGGGTTACTACGTTTTCACTCTGTCGGATTGAAGCTCATGGTGCGGCATAGCGATATTATCAGGCGGATGCGACAAGTTTTGCCCTTAATAGCCGCTAACGTTCTGTGGCGGTCTGGCCGGAAAGGCAGAAGTGCGCCTGCCCAAAATTCTCAGCAGTCACATGGTGCTGCAAAGAGACCGGCCGATGCATTTCTGGGGCTGGGCCGCTCCCGACGAGAGCGTGACCGTAACACTGGACGGGCAAACCGCCGGCTCTACGGCCGACAAACTTGGCCGGTGGAGTCTATATCTGCCGTCCCATGCTGCCGGCGGGCCGTTTAGGGTTGATGTGAAGGGCTCGAACGCGCTCGCTATTGACGACGTCATGATCGGGGATGTTTGGTTTGCCTCGGGCCAATCCAACATGGAAATGCCGTCTGAAGGGATTTCCCGGGAATGCGGTAATCAAGAACAGCGAGGCCGAGATTCAGGCGCGCCAATCAGCCGAAGCTGCGGCTGCTGCGCATCGGGAAAAAGACTGCTCACTATCCGCTCAGCTGATTATCAGGACACATGGACCACATGTACACCGCAGACTGCTGCTAGTTTTTCTGCCGTCGCGTACTTCTTTGGCCGAGCAATTTCGGACACGCAAAATGTGACGGTGGGACTGATCGATTCGACTTGGGGCGGAACACCCGCCGAGGCATGGACCAGCTTTCGAGGGGCTGACCTCGGACTTTTCTCTGATGCCCGTATTTTCAGCGTGGGGACGCATGATGGATGCCCAGGCGGACATGGATTTGGTGCGGGCGGCCGATAAGCGCGCGGACGAGGCGGCAGAGAAAGAGCATGCGCCAAAGCCCAAACATGCCTGGCGTCCCGAGCCGGAGTCCTGGGCCCCGGCTGCTTTGTATAACGGCATGGTAGCGCCCGCTATTGGCTACGGCATCAAGGGCGCAATCTGGTATCAGGGAGAGTCAAACGCCGGCGCGACACGCGCTCCTATTTACGACAAAGTTTTCGACAGCGTTGATCGCGGATTGGCGCCGGCACTGGCAGGAAGGCGATTTCCCGTTTTTATTCGTGCAACTCGCCAACTATAAGGCTTCGCCTGCGGACCTGTGGCCGACCGTGCGGGACGCACAACGAAGAACTCTGGCCTTGACGAATACCGGCATGGCCGTCACCATCGACGTGGGAGACCCGGGCAACATTCATCCAGCGGACAAGCAGTCGGTTGGAGAAAGGCTGGCGTTGGCGGCCCGGTCCATCGCTTACGGCGAGAAGTTGGAATTTTCCGGACCGCTCTTCCGGCAAGCGGGCCGAGAAGGGCACGACATGCGTGTATGGTTTGACTACGCGAATGGACTGGTGGCGAAGGGCGGAACTACACCCGAAGGCTTTGAGATAGCGGGTGCGGATCGGAACTACCGCCCGGCAAGCGCGAGACTTGATGGCACCAGCGTGGTGGTCTCGAGTCCCGATGTGCCCGAGCCCCAGTTCGTTCGTTATGGTTGGAAAGATGTACCGCTGATGAATCTGTATAACGGCGCAAACCTGCCAGCCTCGCCGTTCTCTTCTGAAGAACTGTTACCCGCCCGAAACTAGGGACAAATCGCGCGAACTGGATCTTATTGCGGTCCAGTAAGTGGCCGGAAGCGGTGAACGGGCGTCGGCATCGGAGAATTCGATCCCTTCACGCTTTTCCAGAGAATTTCATTCAGCTCAGACATCGGCGCTTCATCCAGTTCTTTGAAATCCATTCTGCTGCTTCGCAGGGCACCATATGATTTCTGAGTATTTTTCGCCAACAGGTCAATCTCGGGCTGAATAACGGTAAATGGCGTCTCGTCCGCGGTGACGCCGAAGGAAGCGTACATGGGCATAGCGGCCGCATCGTACTGGCTCATAGGCGGCAGGCCCAGCAGGAGTTCCATCGAGCGAACCATCGAACTTGTCGAATACTGTGTGCTGTCCACAATGCCGCGCTTGACGTAAGGGCTGATCACCAGGCCTGCTGTGCGTCTTGCGTCCACATGGTCAGGTCCATCCTGCGCATCATCTTCGATGACAAAGATCGCGGTCGTCGGCCAGTAACGGCTGTGCGTCACACGATCCACCAGTTGGCCTAAGGCGTAGTCATTGCTGGCGACCATAGCTTGTGGCGTGTACGCCCCTGGTGTTGTACCCTTCGTGTGATTCTCGGGCAGGCTCATGACGATATAGTTCGGAAGCTGCTTATCGGCGTCCGAACTCTCGAAGTGTTTCTCATATTCGTCGAAATCGGCGAGAAAGATCCGCATGTTATCGGGATCTCGTGCCGTCAGATTACTTTTATAGGTTTTGGAAACATGCCCGTACAGAGCATCGGCGCCCGGAGCCGCCTCCATAGTCGTACCATCGCTGACGCGCGAAGCGTACTCACCATAACTGCGATACGTCAATCCCTTGCGGCGAGCTAAATCCCAGAGGTGTCCCGCCGCCGGAATATAAGCTCGGGACGGGCTTGCATCACTGAAGCCGGCGTAAGTGGGTGGCCACAAGCGCTCGTTGAAATCTGTGGCATAGGCCGAATTTGACCACGAGTGCCCGTCTACGCTTACTTCTCCGTCGCAGTACAGATTGTCAAGCAGGACAAACTGGTTTGCGAGCGCATGCTGATTCGGTGTTACCTTACCGCCAAAGATTGCCAGGCGAGCGTCGCCGTTCCCCTTGGCGATGTCTCCGAACACCTGATCGTAAGTGCGATTTTCTTTGATGACGTAAATGACGTGCTGAATCGGCGATCCAGCTCCGACGACGCTGGGAATAACGGATGGCGTTTTCGAAGCCCGTGCTTCGACCAGTTGCGAATCGCGGTAGGGTGAGTTGGCAATTACCTGCTTGGTGTAGCCAGCCAGTTCCTGCCGCAGGTTACTCACATTCACGAACTCGATGCTACCTTTCTGGACCGTCTTCACCGTCTCATCACCACTGAACTTTGAGGCCAACGGACTTGTCGGACCCTTGATGTCAGCGTGAGCCGCTTCGCCTTTGCTGGTCCCGATAAATAGCTCACGGCCGTCTTTGGATAGCGCCAGCGCCGAAGGGTACCACCCGGTCGGTATGAATCCCAATACTTCGCTGTGCTTTCGATCCGCGATATGGACCACTGCCACGTCGTTGTTATCTGCATTCGCGACATACAGCAGATTCTTCGCCCCATCAATCGCCAGCGCGTCGGGAGTGGAGCCCTCCGGGGCTTGAGGGCTGACGGTGGTCGAAATTACTTCCGTTTTGCGCAACGTCTTCGTATCGATCACATGCACAGTATTGTCGTTCGAACACGCAACGAAAAGTCTGCCGTCTTTCGACAGCTTCATGTCGTTTGGATTCGAGCCGACATCAATTGTCCTGACAACCCGATTTTGATTCGTGTCGATCACACTGACGCTGTTGCTGGCCCAGTTGGACACAAAAAGTCTTTCTCCGTCCGGACTGAACACCAGCTCGTACGGATTCACGTCCACCGGGATACGTGTCACTAAGCTACGGGTTTTGGTGTCGAACACCACGATGTTACTCGGATTCGCACCCGTTCCGCGGTTCGCCGCGTAAAGCAAACTTTTCTTTGGGTGATGGGCCAGCCCTGACCACCAGACCTGACTTTTATCTACGGTCTCATTCAGCTCAGCAGCCGGTTTATCGCTCAAATGACCATCGGCGTAAGTGAATTCGTAAACCGGTGCAAGACTCGCAGCTATATTCTTTTTGCCGTTTGCATTTCCACCTGAGACGTAGAGGGTCTTCCCGTCGGGAGCCCAGGCCATACCAAGCCAAGTCGTTCTCAACTTAACTCGCTGGAGCGCCTCTTGCGATTTCTGGTCCGCAACTACCAAACCATGAGGGTTATAGCCGGAGTGCGAGGCGATCAAAACGCGGTCATCCGGCGACGTCACGATCTTTAAGACCATATCCTCAGTAGCGATGCTATGTGCTGGCGGAGTAATCTGCCACCCATTGGGCAAGGCGTAGCCATTTGGGATCGGGTGCGGCTGCTGCGCCGGTGCAGGTAGCGCGAACGCTATGGTGAGGGCCGCTTGGGCAAGCTGCTGAACAGAGAACAATGGTCTCATCATTCTGAGCGTAGGGATAACCGGCGCTTGGTTGATTGCAATCCGATGAATATCTCGTGACAGCTTTACGCGGCAATCAACCCGCTACAGGCTTGCGAGACCGGGGGTGCCGAAGTACAACCTGGAAACGGCCCGGTCTCACCCAGTGGTTTCGAAAGGCTCGGATCACCCCTTCGATGGTTGACTGATCGAATCGAGTTCGGCCAGCACTTCCGAGGGAAGTTGAAGTTCTGCGGCGCTGAGATTTTCCCGAAGATGAGCGAGCGAAGACGTTCCGGGAATCAGCAGGATGTTCGGAGAGCGTTGCAGAAGCCAGGCAAGCGCGACCTGCATTGGTGTGGCTTTTAACGAGGCTGCTACCGCGTCCAGTTCCGAAGACTGCAATGGGCTGAATCCGCCGAGAGGGAAGAATGGCACATACGCTATCCCTTGCCCCGCAAGCTCATCTATAAATGCATCGTCGTTGCGGTGCGCGACATTGTACAGGTTCTGGACGCATACTATCGCCGAAATCTTCTGAGAGTCCGCGAGTTGCTTAGGGCTTACGTTGCTGAGACCGAGATGTCGAATGAGTCCCTGGCTCTTCAGCTCGGCAAGCACAGTCAGCGGCGCTTCGATGGATCCTTCCGTTGGCCCCGTGATACCTCCGACCCGAAGGTTGACGACGTCGAGTTGATCGAGCCCGAGATTGCGCAGATTGTCGTGAACGGCGTCGATCAGTTTCTGGCGCGAAAGGGCGGGGATCCAGGACTTGTCGTCACCCCGGCGAGCACCCACCTTGGTCACGATCACCAAATCGTCCGCATACGGATGAAGAGCCTGTTTGATGATCTGGTTGGTGACATGAGGGCCATAAAAATCGCTTGTGTCGATATGGTTCACGCCACTTGCTACGGCCTCGCGCAAAACGGCAATGGCTTCTGCGACATCGCGCGGTGGTCCCCAAACTTGGGGACCGGCAAGTTGCATCGCGCCATAACCCATACGCTTCAAGGTGATGGAACTGCCGGGAAGTGTAAAATTGCCGCCAAGACCCGTCGACTTGTTCATTTGTTTTTCCTCTAGTCTGTTCAGCATTTTCGGTATTTCGTGCTTACCCACAGTTGGATGATGAAAGCTCCGGAAAGAGAGTTCGTTTTTTGCCCGGCCCTCGCACCCGCATCGAAGAGCTGCAAATCACCGGCTTTGGGGTGTTCGGCCCCTAGCGCGGATTCAATTTTCGGAGGCTACTATTCAGGTTTTACCCCGATCCCATGTTCTTGAGATAAGATCTGATGCTTGGTCAAACAAATTTCATCGTGGCGAAACGCCCCTGGCATGTTCCGCAATCTTCTTTTGACCGCTTTCGCCTTGGCGGCAGGGCTAGTAGCACAAACGCCTGCATCGAACGGCAGACCGCCGCGTCCCGCGGCACCGACTCGCGACCCCCACTCACCCGGCTACGTGACCGCAAAGGAACTTCCGGACGGTGAGAATGCGCCACCCACTGCCGACGGGAATTTCATTATTGGACCGACTCACAATCCCGCACCCGAGATGACGCCCGGCGAAGGCGTGCCCCGGGGTGATGTATACACGTTCAACATGGAGTCGACTGATAGCAAGTTCTATCCCGGCATCGTGCGCGAGCCTGGAACGTATCCCACGCCGGACCCAGCCGACCCGGCCAAGCTACTTGTATCCAGCCATCCGGCGCCGTATACGCGGCGCGTAACGGTCTATGTTCCGAAGCAATATGTCCCTGGCAGTGTGGCACCGTTCATCGTCGGTGCAGACGGGCCGGATTCTGTTTTGTTCACGGCACTGGATAGTTTGATTGCCCGGAAACGCATACCCGTGATGGTTGCTATCTCGATCAGCAACGGGGGCGGCGACGCACAGGGAAGTGAACGGGGCCTGGAGTACGACACGATGTCCGGCCGGTATGCGGAGTTTGTTGAGCAGGAAATCCTGCCTCGAGTTGAGAAGCAGTACGGAGTCAAACTAAGCAAAGACCCTGAAGCCCGGGCAACGATGGGAGGCAGTTCCGGAGGCTCGTGCGCACTGATTATGGCCTGGTATCATCCGGAGCTTTATCACCGCGTTCTTACCTATTCCGGAACCTATGTGAATCAGCAATGGCCTGCCAATCCGGAAACTCCGCACGGGGCTTGGGAATTTCACGAGAACTTAATTCCAAACGGCCCGGTAAAGCCCTTACGCATCTGGATGGAGGTGGGCGACCGCGATAACCTCATTGCGCGCGATAACTACCACGATTGGGTGCTTGCCAATGAAAACATGGCAAAGGTGCTGGCTGCGAAAGGCTATCATTACCAGTTCATCTTTGCGCGTAACGCAGGACATACGGACCGCGCAGTAAAACAGCAGACTTTACCGGAAGCTCTTGAGTATGTCTGGCAAGGGTTTCGCGATCACTAGGATCAAACGGCGGGATGCACAAAGGCGTCCCGCCGGATCTTATTTTGACGTCGCCTACTTTCCAACCACCAGAATGTGAAAGCTATCCGGGAGGATCGGGGGCCGGACTCTCTTCCCCGGCTCTGGCGCCGGCGCGGGGCCGAACTCAGCAGCCAGCAGATAGACCCGGTGATTCTTAGGATCAACTGTCATGGTTCGGGCACCTCGTTCGGTCGTAACGGTGTCCACAGTCTCATATTTCCCGTTAACATTTTTGACAATGCTGAGAGTCCCATCGCCGCCGTTCGAGCTAAACGCCAAACCTAGTCCGGGATCAAATCCAGCGCCGTCTGTGCCCGGCCCGATCGGGGCTGTGCCGACGACTTTCAGGGACGGAATATCGGTTATCGCCATGACCTTGTTGCTGCACACTGAGAAGAGCTTTTTACCCTTGATGTCGATCGCGAGTCCGGAAGGCCCTTCACACGGCGCGAGCGGCGCTCGTCTCAATATCGCCGGCTTTGCGGCATCGATTTCCACGATTTCGTTCGAATCTTCGAGGTTGGCGTAGATCTTGCCCGTTCCGTCGGAAGCGCACTCCTCCGGTTTGCCGTTGAGCGGCAAGCTCTTGATGACTTCGTTGGTTTTAGGATCGATGGCGGTCGTGTCGCTGGAGCGGCCGTTGAAGGTGAAGATGCGCTTCGTCTTCGGTTCGAAGCAGACTGAGTCCGGATTCTGTCCTGTCTGCGGCTCTCCTACTTTCGCCAACGTCTTCAAGTCGAAGATGGTGACGCTATTGGACTGCCCATTGGTGATGAAGCCCTTGCCGAACTCAGGCGCGACCGCCACGCCATGCACACCGTGCAATTGCGTGATTTGACCCGTCACCTTGCCGGTTTTGGTATCGACAACTTCCACCAGAGTGGCGTGCGACGCGTAGACGCGGTTCGCGTCGGGATCAACGGCTACGTAATCCCAACCGCCCGTGCCGCCGATCTTGATTTTGGAGAGGACCTTGAAGCCCTCTGCCCCGAAAGCAAATGCGCTTACCGTCAGGCCTAACGCCAGAAGACGTTTCATTGTGGATTGTTCCTTTCAAATCGATTACGGCCTCCGACATAGAAGCGAACGGCCGGTGTGACAACAAGAGACAAGATCATGGATGCCAGAATGCCGCCGATCACGGCAATAGCTAGAGGTTGCAGCATTTGGGAACCGGCGCCCACGGCAAAGGCCAGCGGGAGCATACCTGCGACGGTAGCAAGCGCAGTCATCATGATGGGCCGCAAGCGGCGCTCGCCCGCCCGAATCATGCTTTCTTCCGGCGGGACGCCTTCGGCTCGAAATCTCTGGTCGGCGTCCAGCAGGAGAATGCCGTTCTTCGCCACAATGCCCACCACCATGATCAAGCCCATAAAGGACGAAAGATTGAGCGTGGTTCCGGTGACAAGCAGAGCCAGGAACACGCCACAGGTAGATAGCAGGGCTGAGGACAAGACCGCAAGCGGCGCACTAAACTCCCCGAACTCGAACAGCAGAACCATGAATACCAACACAATTGCGAGCGCCAGCACAAACACGAGATCCCGGAACGATTTCTGCTGCTCGGCGAATTGCCCGCCGTACTCGACCCGGATGCTCGGGGGAAGGTTTGATTCTGCAACTGCCTTTTGAATCGCAGCCATGCCGTCGCCAAGATTGATGCCCTCGAAGCGTGCAGTAACATCGACAGATCGCTGCAGGTTCTCGCGGATGATCTCCGTCTGACCCGGCGTCTCGGTCAAAGTGGCCAGGGACCCTATAGTGGCGGTTTTGCCGGTGCCACTCACGATAAGAGTCCTACGCATGCTGTCAAGCGTCTTCCGCGCAGACGGGGGAAACTGCACTCGAATCGTGTAGGAGCGTGCGTTCACAACCACCGGTGTGGTGGACGGCTCGCCCTGCAGCATGGCGCTCGCATCCAGTTCCACTTCTTGGGGCGTAAAGCCGGAACGCGCTGCGATGGCAGGGTCAATCGTGAACGTGAACGCGGTCCCACTGGTGGTGTTTTCAATACCATCCTCGACGTCAACCACGCCGGGAATCTTCTTGATCGTGTTCGCTTCGACGGGCGCCCAATGCCGGAGCAGTTCACCGTCCTCGGAAAACAGTTTGATGACGACCGGCTGCGGAGCACTGGTGAGGTCTCCGATCATGTCCTGCAGCAACTGGGGAAATTCCACATCCAGCAGCGGCTCGGCGCTTGTGATCTTGGCGCGCACGTCGGCAATCACCTGGTCGCCGGTCCGGGCCCGTTCGTTCTTTGAAGACGTTCCGAAAAATCTCGACCAGAACGGCGCCATCGGCTTCAGCTTGACGCTGATATCGCCCTGGTTTGCTTCGGTCACAGCCGCCAGCCCCAGTTGCAGGCCGGTACGCCGCGCGGTGCTCTCCACATCCGGCGTGTTTCTCAAGATCTTCTCGACATGGCTGATAACGCGGTTCGTTTCTTTCAGCGACGAACCCGGAGGCATCGTGTAGTCCACAATGAACCCGCCTTCGTCCATGGCCGGAAGCAGATCCGAACCGGTGTGGCGGTAGCAGAGATAGGACCCGGCAATCAGGATGACCGTGAACAGTGCAAGCACCAGACGATGTTCGAGCGTAAACCGCAACGTTCTCTCATACGCCTTCAACAGCCATGGCGGAACCGTCTCCTCGTGCCCGGGCCTCGTTCGCCTCCCGCGAAGCAGGTAGTGGCTTAACGTCGGCGTCCAGGTGAGCGCAAGAACGAGCGACGTCAGCAGCGCGACTCCTACCGTAATGGCGAGAGCGCGGAAGAAGACGCCCGTGACGCCAGTTATCGAGATCAGGGGCAGAAAGACGACTATGGGAGTGATGGTGGATCCGACCAGCGGGACACGAATCTCTCGTATGGCGCTCCGGATCGCTTCCGCTCGTGATTGACCCAGATCGCGATGCAGCACGATATTCTCGACCACGACAATTGCGTCGTCGATCACCAGTCCGACCGCTGCGGCAAGCCCCCCGAGCGTCATCAGATTGAAGCTCTGACCGAGCATGCGGATCGCGATGAAAGTAACGCCGATGGTAGCCGGGATGACCAGGCCGGCCACCAGCGAACTGCCCCAATCCCGAAGGAAGAGCACCATGATCAAAGACGCGAGAACCAGCCCGAGCAGAATAGCGTCGCGCACGCTCTTGATCGATTCGACTACCAATTCCGACTGATCGTAGAAGGGCCGAACGTCAACGCCCGGTGGCAGATCCTTCTTTAAACTGGCGATCTCGGCATGCACGGCATTTGCCACGTCGACTGTGTTGCTGGCCGGCTGCCGGAATATGTTCAGCAGAACGGCGGATTTGCCATTCGCCGTGACCACCGTGTACACCGGCATCACCGCATTGCTGATTGTGGCGACGTCTTTGATGTGTATGGGCACGTCAGCCGGTGTCGTTTTGATGACGATATTCGCGATGTCCTCGGGGCTCTTCGCCTGGCCGGTCATGAGTGTCAACGCAAGCTGGTGGTTGGTTTCAATCAGGCCGGGTGAATCGATCATGTTGCTGCGGCTGATCGCGTCCAGAATGTTCGGTATCGTGATCCCGGTGGAGATGAGCTTGGCGGGATCGGGCTGCACGTGAAACTCAGGGATCTGGCCGCCCTGGACGACCACTGAAGAAACGCCCTTGGCGCGATTCAGCCGCGGCTTCAGCGTGTAGTTCGCAAGTTCCCACAACGTCGTTTGCGAAATTCGATCCGACGTCAAGCTATAACCGAGAATCGGGAAGGCTGCAAACGTCAGGCGGTTTGCGATCACTTTTGCGTTCTGGGGCAGAGTCGGTTGTACACGAGCGAGCGCAGCATTTACCAACTCGAGCGTTCGATCCATGTCCATGCTCCAGTCGAAGAACAGATCGATTTCCGCGCTGCCCCGGCTGGTCACAGAATTGACATGATCCAGCCCGGGAACCGTATTCAGTGCCTGTTCCAAAGGCTGAGTGACCGTGACGAGCATCTGGTCGATGGGGTAAACACCCACATCTGCACCGACGACAATACGCGGGAAATCAGTGTTGGGAAATACTGTGACCGGGATCGCCAGAGCCAGGTATACGCCTAATGCGACCAGCGTCAGGATTGTGAAGATGATTGGCTTACCGTGCCGGGCAGTCCAATGTAAGCCTTGCTGACCGGTGCCCGGCGGCGCGCTCGACACGCTGGTCATTTCTGTTTCGCCTGGTCTTTTTTGGCGGCGCCCTGCTTGGCTCCTGGCGCGGGCTCATCCGGAGCGTTATCCTCGTCCTCGTCGCCGGACTCTTCGACGGTGGTGGTCACGATCTTGACCTTTGCGTTATCGTCAAGGCCCATGCCGCCCACGATGACCACCTCTTCTCCCGGATTCACGCCGTTCAGAACTTGCACCTGATTGCCTTCGCGCACTCCGAGCGTCACGGCTCTCATATGAGCCACGGAATTGGACGAAACGGTGAAGACCGCCGTGCCACCTTCTTCGCCTGGCAGGATCGCGGCAGCCGGTACCACCGTCGCTGCTTTGTAGACCTCCGTCGCTATAGCGGCATGTACCGCAGTCCCGGGCTTCAAACGTTCGCCGGGATTCGCAATGTCGATCCAGATCTGAACGCTGGTCGTGTTGGGGTCGGCCTCAGGACTGACCACCTTAACTTTTCCTTCGATTTCTTCCTTCGTGTCGGGCTGAGTGACTGTTGCAGTCTGGCCCACTTTCACGGCCGAGGCTTCCGATTGAGGAACGTTGACCCGCGCAATCACGCGAGAGATATTCACGACCGTAATCAGCGGTGATCCGGCATTGGCCATTTCTCCGGGGTTGAGCGGACGGTCGGCCACGATGCCTGAGATTGGGCTCTCGATACGCGAGTAGGCAACTTGCATTTCCTGCGAACCCAGATGAGCCTTTGCGCTCCTGACCTGAGCGGCCGCACCCTCGACCTCATCCTGCCTGACTAACTCGAGGGACTTCAGGTGTTCCTGGGCCGCACGGTACTGGCTCTGCGCTTGTTGATATGCAACCTGCGCCTCATCAACCAGCCGCCCTGCCAAAGCACCCTGCTTAAATAGCTGCTGTCGGCTGTCCAGGAGCCTCTTTGCGCTCTCCTGGACATCTCGCGCGCTCTGCAGATCAGTTTGCGCTTTCATGACCGATTCGGGAACGGTCGAGACGGACGTGGTCCGGAAATTGGATTCAGCCTGCTCTACGGCACCCTTGCTCTCAGCCGCGGCATATTCAAGATCGCGGTTCTCGAGCACCGCCAGAATCTGGCCTTGCTTAACATGATCGCCTCGATTCACATAGAACTTTTGCACCGGGGCGGAGATCTTGGGCGTGATGCTGTCCTGGCTTATCGGGAACAACGCTCCGTCACCTTCGACGACACGGCGGATTGTAGCCTGCGTCACCGCGGTAACTTGCACCGGTGCCGCCGCCTTCTCGGCCTCCTCCGGAGTCTTGTGGCAGGCCGTCAGAAGAAGCATTGCGAGAACAACCAACTGAACTTTCTGCGGCATGGTTCAAAATCTTCCGGTCAGTGTTTGCAGGTTGGCACAGGCAACCCGGTAACGCAGTTGACCGTCATCGTAGGCGTTGCGGGTCTGGATGAAGCTTGTTTGGGCGTCCAACAATTCAATGATGGTGGCTTCACCCGCCTGGTATCGGAGCGTGTTCAGACGAAGCGTTTCAGATCCCAAATCGACCGCCCGCCGCAGAGAGTCAAGCTGCTGGCGAGCCAACTGCGCTTCGTCGTACGCTCCGCGAAAGTTTCTTACCAGAGTTCGCTGCGCCGCGCTAAGATCGGCTTCGGCTGCATCGCGCTTCAACTCGGTCTGCTTCAGCTTGCTGTGGCGTATGCCCCAATCCCAAACGGGAATGTTCAAGCTGGCAGTAACGAAGTACCCCAGGTTCGGTAACGGCCCGGCATAGGGAGCCGCCGCCACGGTGCTGCGCATGGCCACTGAGTTCGCCTCAATGCCGTAAACGGCGTCGACGCTAAGTGTTGGGAGGAAGGCCTGGCGAGCGATCTTCACATCCATACTGGTCCCGCGGAGTGTTTCCATTGCGGCGGCAAGCGTGGGATTAGCGTGGGCGGCCATGTTCTCCGCATCACTTGCAGGCGGCAGCACGGGTGGCACGTTCAGGTCGTCGACGACCGAAAAGTCTTCGTCGAAATCCCGGAACAGCAAAACAGCAAGGTCAAGGCGCGCGTTCTCCATCGCCAGTTTAGATTCCTGAAGGGCTTGTTCCTGGCTGTTCTCCAAAAGCTGCGAGCGGACGACGTCGCTATGGGCCACTTCTCTTCCACTCTCCAGCTTCTGACTGATATCGAGGGAGTGCCGGGCCTGATCGAGCGCCGTTTGCGCGGTGCCGTACTTGCGTTGAGCAACAATCAGCGTATAGTAATCTTTCGTAACTGTTGCGGCCAGCCCCCGCTGAGCAATCTCAACTTTAGCCCGGGCCAGCGCCTCTGCGGCTCCCGCCCGCTGAACCCCGATTGCGCTCAGCGATCCGGGCGAAAGATCCTGATGAACGACCGCCCACTCACGGTAAACGTGAACACCGTCATTCGTTACGAACCGGCCCTGGGGAAGGACGCCGTCACCCTGTGTCCCCAGGTATTCCGACCTTCCGGAGAGCGAAGGGTACAGCGCGGACTTTGCTTGCCGCCGGTCTTCATGCGCCGAGGCTGCGTCGGCGACGGCCGCCAACAGCGAGGGGTCATTTTTTTTGGCGAGAGCCAGGGCGTCTTTCAGGGTGAGAGTGACCGGTTGATGCTTCGATGCGCTGAACTGACTGAACAGGGAAGAGGTGGGATCCTGGGCGGAACCAGGCAAACTGAAAGCGATCAGGACGAGAGAGAAACTGGCGGTCCTTGCGTGCCGAATCCATTGGGCGTACGAAAACATAAGTTCTGCTGATCAAATGCCTTTCTAAGAGCTCTCCTGTATCAGGGGTCACTTTAACAATGGCATCTGAAGATTTCCTGAAGAACTTGGCCCGCTGTTCCGTAGCTGGTCACCCGTCTCACCTCTACGAAAGAACGCCGGTTCCAGGCCAACGTGACCTGCCCCGGAAACTACACGAGGTCGACTGATCTGGGCCGTTCTGCGAACAAACCGCGCGGAACCGGCGGTCAGGTCGCTTTTAACTAATTACCATGTGCTAAGTTAGCTACCTAAATTCGGTTCTTGTTTGAACTCGGAGGAACTGCGTGGCGCTAGATATCACCGGCCTTTCCAAAACCTATCCGAACGGCGTGAAGGCTCTTCAGAACATCACGTTGAAGATTGGCAACAACATGTTCGGACTGCTCGGCCCCAATGGCGCTGGCAAGAGCACCTTGATGCGCATTATCGCCACACTTCAGGATCCCGATTCGGGTTCAGTCACTCTCGACGGAATCAACGTGCTTCGTCAGAAGGATGAGGTCCGGCGCATCCTGGGCTACCTTCCGCAAGAGTTCGGGGTCTATCCCAAGATTTCTGCTCTCGACCTGCTCAATCACCTCGCCATCATGAAGGGTGTCACTGTACGAGGCGAGCGCAAGGAAATGGTTGAGACCCTGCTACAGCAAACCAATCTCTGGGATTTCCGGAAAAAAGCTCTGTCCGGCTTCTCCGGGGGTATGAAGCAACGTTTCGGAATTGCCCAGGCCCTGTTGGCGAATCCGCGCCTCATCATCGTGGACGAGCCCACCGCCGGTCTTGACCCCGCCGAGCGCAACCGTTTCCTCAACCTCCTCGCCTCCATCGGACGGGATTGCACAGTGATTCTTTCCACCCACATTGTTGACGACGTGCGTGAACTCTGTCCGCGCATGGCCATTCTTTCTTCCGGTGAGTTGTTGGTAGAAGGTTCACCGGCTGAGGCTCTGGCTGCTCTTGAAGGAAGGATCTGGAGCAAGGTCGTTACGACGGATGACGAATTCCGCTCTCTCGAGTCTCAACTAAATGTCGTCAGTACTCATCTCGTGGGAGGTCGACATGAACTTCGGGTATACGCGGAAAGCGATCCCGGGGAAGGCTTCCGTTCTGTCGATTCCGGACTGGAGGACGTCTACTTCCTCCAGCTTTCACAACACGCCAACCGGCCAGCCGCCCATTGATCGTTCGTCCTAACCCCGGAGATCCCTGTCATGGCCTCTTTCTGGAACTTCTTTTCTTTTGAGCTTAAATTCCGTGCCAAGAGTCTTTCGACCTACGTTTACTTCACGATCTGGCTCGTTTTCTCGTTCCTGGACGTCGCCTCGGAAAGCTTTGGCCCATTAGGAAACGGCAACGGCAAGGTTCTCCTCAACTCTGCCTACGCCAATACGTACAACGCTGTCGGCACTTCGCTCTTCGGCATCGTTATCATCGCGGCTATTTTTGGTACCTCCATCCTGCGTGACTTCCAGCGCGATACTCACCAGATTCTTTTTACAAAACCTATCTCAAAGTTTGCCTACCTTGGCGGCCGCTGGGCTGGTTCGTTTGTCGCTACTCTTTTCGCCTTTTCGAGTGAGATGCTGGGCTCTTACTTGGGAACACTTGCCCCTTGGAGCGACCATTCCCGTATCGGACCGAACCACCTATGGGCTTACCTGCAGCCATTTCTCGCCGTGACAGTCGTTCAGATCTTCTTTCTCGGCTCGCTGTTCTTTGCCGTCGCCGCACTGACTCGCAAAATCTTCATTGTTTATCTGCAAGGCGTCGCCCTGTTCATGGTTTACCTGATTGGGCTTACCGTGTTCAGCGCCACCCGATCGCTCGAGCGCTTTTGGTCTGGAATTCTCGATCCTGTCGGATTTCAACTGATAGACGATGTAACTCGTTACTGGACTGTAGTCGAAAAAAATTCCCTTTACATCACTTTGTCGCCGAGTCTTGTTAATGGGATTTTTCTTTACAACCGGCTACTTTGGCTTGGGGTTGGCTTCCTTGGGCTGGCTACGGTCTGGATTTTCTTTCCCATGTCCGTCGAGGCATTAACTGCTCGTTCACAGGGCCGCCGGGCTGCAAAGGTGAAGCAACAGGAACTTGCGGAAAACCGTCCTGTCCGTTCTCTTGTCGCCGCCCGTCTGCCGAAGGTTCAACAGATCTTCTCTCCGGGTACAACGCTTGCCCAGTATCTGTCACTCTCGCGGATTCGGCTTCGGAATGTTCTGAAAGAATTCCCTTTCTGGGGAATTTTTGGCCTCCTGGTTGTCTTCGCCATCAACAACGGCAACTATGCCGGCCGCATGGCGGATCGCAACGTTTGGCCAGTTACCTATCTCATGGTGCAGGCTGTGGAGGGCAGTTCGACCTTATTCTTGTATGTCGTCGCAACCCTCTACGTCGCTGAGTTGCTTTGGCGGGAACGGGACACACGCTTCGACGGTATCCATGACGCCCTTCCTGTGCCGGATTCGGTAGACTGGCTTTCCCGTCTAACGGCCATCCTCACGGTCGAGGTCATTCTGCTCACCGTAACCATGCTTGTAGGTGTTGGAATGCAGACGGTGTCTGGGTACTTCAACTATGAATGGTTTCAGTATTTCAAGGAGCTATACGTTGTAACGCTTCCACAGATCATTACATTTGCTCTTTTCGCCTTTTTCATTCAGACCGTAGTCTCTAACAAGTTCGTCGGGCATGGAATCCTGATCGGTGTTGTCGTCCTCACGCCTATTGTTTTTAACTTCGGGTGGGAGAACACCCTTTATCTTTTCGGAGCGACGCCTCCCTATACATACTCGGACATGAACGGCTACGGGCACTTTGTCCCGGCGCTGTTCTGGTCAATCACATATTGGCTGTCGATCGCCGCCGTTCTCGGCGTTGTCTCAATCATGCTGGCTCGCCGCGGGGCTGAAGACTCTTTTCGCTCGCGGCTAAGTCTCGCTTGGCAACGTGGTCCTCGGCTGCTCCCTGTTGCCGCAGGTTTCGCCCTGGTAGCGGCCGGTTCGGGCACTTGGTATTTCTACAATGCTCACGTTCTCAACCGGTACGAAAACTCGCAGATACTCCGCGATGACCAAGCCGACTACGAACGCCGCTTCAAGAAGTACGAAGGTCTAGTCCAGCCAAAGGTGACAGAAGTTGATGCTTCCGTGAATATCTATCCGGAGCGCCGCTCGTTTGACGGAAGCGCGCGCATCGTGCTTCAGAACAAGTCTTCTCAGCCGATCAATGAAGTTCACCTGACCGACACGGTGGAGTCGGTTAAGAATGTGCGTTTCGATCGCCCATTTCACCTGGTTAGTTCGGCCCCGCGAAACGTCTATTCGATCTACGCCCTGGAAAGGCCCCTGAGTCCCGGTGAGGTCGTTACGCTTACATGCAGCGTGGGCCACCAGACGAGAGGCTTTCGAGACGGACACGAACGCCCTGAATTTGCTCACAACGGCAGTTTTTTCAGCTCTGACTACTTCCCCACGATCGGCTATGAGCGCGAGGTTGAAATTGCTGATCCTCGTCGCCGCAGGGAAGAGCACCTGCCGCCGCTCGAGGAGATGGCGCACCGCGGAGACCCCGTCGATTCGCTCAAGAACCTTTTCTCGCAACAATCCGATTGGATCACTTACCACACCGTCGTGAGCACCTCACCAGATCAAATCGTTTTAGCCCCCGGGTATCTTCAGCGTGAGTGGCGGACGAAGGATCGGCGATTCTTTGAATACAGCATGGGTTCTACGCACATCCAGGACTTCTTTGCTTATGTCTCCGGCCGTTTCAAAGTTCGTAAAGAAACCTATCACGGATCGAACGGCGACGTGGTTTTGGAGGTTTACTACGATCCCGCTCATACCTACGACATCGACGAGTTTCTCGCCAGTTCTCGCGCCGGACTGGATTACTATCAGCGCGTCTACAGCCCCTACCAGTTCACGCAATACCGCATCCTGGAGTTTCCCCGGTATCGCACCTTCGCCCAGTCGTTTCCTAATACAATCCCTTACTCAGAAGGTATGGGCTTTATCCAGCGGGTTCTGAAACCTACCGATATTGATTTTGTTTATTTCGTAACGGCCCACGAGCTTGGACATCAGTGGTGGGGGCATCAGTTGGTAGGCGGCGAGGTTGAAGGCTCCAACATGATGTCCGAGAGCCTCGCCGAATACTCCGCTTTGCAGGTGATGGCGCATAAATATGGACGAGACGTGATGCATCGATATTTGCGGCATGAACTCGATACTTACTTACGGGGCCGCTCGAGTGAGACCCGCCACGAGCCGCCCCTCGCTCTTGTTCAACGGGAAGGCTACGTCTGGTATCAGAAGGGCGGTCAGATCCTCTACACCCTTGCTGACTACATTGGCGAAGACAAGCTGAATTTGGCGCTGCACAACTTTCTGATGCAATACCGCTACGCAAACGCAAATAATCAACTGGATTCCAAAAACAAGGCGCAAGGGCCGGCTGCTCTCGATAGAGCCTATCCCGATACCCGGCTCCTCGTGGACGCCATCCGGGCTCAGACACCCTCAGAGTATGAATATCTGGTCGAGGATGGCTTCAACCGCATCGTTCTTTACGACAACAAGGTCATTTCAGCGAAGACGCAGAAAACATCAGACGGCAAGTATAAGGTCACTCTCGACGTGCAAGCGCGCAAGGTCCAGGCTGACGGGAACGGAGTGGAAACTCCCATGCCGCTTGCTGACTACATCGAAATTGGAGTGTTCAAGGGCAAGAAAGACGAGGAGAAGCCTCTTTATTTGAAGAAGGAAAAAATCACGGGCGAACACCAGACTTTCGAGATTACAGTCGGTGAAAAACCCTCGCGCGCCGGCATAGATCCTTACAACAAATTGATTGACAGGATTGCCGATGACAACATGACGGACATAACCATGCAATAGGGAAGCCTTGGCAACCACTGCATCTGTGGCTCGCAAATCATTTCAGCGTAAAGGATTAAACAGGACCAGATACTGCTGACCTTCAGGTGATCCCGAGCTTACTGAAGTCAGGCGCAGTTGTCACGCAACTAGGGGCCATCGTTCACATTCCATTCCGCTTGCCCCAGAAGATTGCGAGCTGCGAACGTATCCCATAGCGCGGCGTGGGAACCAACGTGACGGACAAACCCGATTTCAATTCGAAACGTTTGGTGGGAATAACAATTACCTCCGGTTGAACCACCAGTTGGGAGTTGCCGGTGAGAGTGCTGGTGCTTCCTGCCACTTCAAATACCGGTGAGAAGAAACGGTCCATCGCCCAGACAACTGCATGAGAGTGCTGAAAGTTAGCAAATCTTGTGTTCGTCGCGCCTACCGTTGTGTTCCACGCGATAGTCGATCGGAAGGAAAGTTCGGGAGTCATACGCCACTCGGATAAGAGCATGGGCATGAGCTGAGTGGCGTTCCCAACCAGTGTCGAATCACCGCTTGGAACTTCAAGGCGGCCGGCGATTGACATGGCGAAACGAGATGACTGAGATCCAAAGAACAGGTAACGCATTGCTACCGAGAACTGCCCTCCGCCGAGAACAGAGCTTCCCCCCGGCTCAGATGCTCGAAGTAAGGGTAACTGGAACACTGTCTCGAAACCATGACCCAAACCAACCTCCAATCGCGTTATGGGCAAGGCTTGTGTGCTGGTCCCGCTGGTTTCTCCGAGTGGACTGACGAAATCGAATTTCGCACTAACAACTCCGGCCGGATTTGGTACAGCATTCCAGGTCAATATGGGCTCCACGGATTGCGCATGGGCTGGAAAGTCGACCAGGATTACTGTGGTTACGAGGCTTGCGAGTAGCTTGAAGGACAATCTCATAGACGGCATAGCCATAGGCTCTCCAGAGGGCACCGGAGAGCCAACAATACTCAGAACAAGCGGACTTAGTCGCGGAAGCTACTTAGACGTTCAAGGACAAACTCAGCTACTCTTTGTCCAAGCCGCTCACCAGCTACAAGATCGAAGCTAAAGTGAGCACCAGCATAAACCCGGCTGCGTGAGGCCTCGGCTTGCGCATCGGAAATACTATCGAAATGACGAATGACACCGCTCATAACCTCGGACGTAACATCCATGGAGATCCAATCGGTTTTGAGGGTTTCAACCAGGATTTCCGCAGCGGCAGCGCTGATGACGGCGTGCGCTCCCGGGTAGGAGGGGTCGGGTGCAGTGTTCGTCGTTTCGGGCAGCCATTGTGTATCCGGCATCGCCCCAGGGGTAACATTCGGATCCGCAGCTCTGATCGCGGTTACAGGCCGCCAGAAGTTGTAAGTATATTTCGCGTCATAAAACGCGATCACAGAATCCGCCAGAGCGATATTGAGTGTGGCAAAGACGTGAGCCGTGTCTAGTGTATTCAGTTGCCGGGTTATTGTAAGTGTCTGTGCAATTTCGTTCCAATAGTTTTGGATCGATCCGTTCCAGAATTTGCCGATCAGCATCTGTTCTGGACTCGCGGATGAGTTGACAGTGCTGCCCAGGGTTTGCACCTCATTCAAGTCTCTGGCATAGACTGCGGAGTTGAGAGTTGGTGGGGGACCAGGCCGAAATTGCGCAGCGTGTCGCAACGAGAATGGCGTCACACTGGCCCACTGGAGAAATTGAGGCTGCTTCGGAAAATTCGGCGGTGTGGATTCGTATTCTCCTGGATCGGTTCCAAATGTATAAGCTGGTGGCGTGGCACTGGATCCGTCATTCATTCGATCGCGTAGGACACGATCGGCGATCCGGTTGCCTGTGCTTACGGCCTCAGGAAAGGCTACAATCTTGCGATTCGAGGTGAAGGCCGCGAGCGAAGCTTGGTAGGTCGGATCCAGACTGCTTTGGGCGCTTGGGTATAAGCTCACCAGCACATGATGAGCCGCTGCGGCGGCAGCTACGTTTTGTATGGTCTCGGTATTGGCACCCGGACCGTCGAACGACCGAACGGCTTCATACATAGCCAAATGCATGATGGCGAAGTTGCGTGTGGAGTGGATGGTGGCGGGTTGAAGATTCGGTGTGCGAACGATCGACAACAACGTGCGATTCCATTCCACAATTGAATTAGTCGTCTGAGCTGCTGCCTGGTCTGAGAGAAGCGGCAGGACAGCACACAAGACTAAAAGCATTGGAGAACAAGTTAACTGGGGGAGCTTCATTTCGTTTCCTCGCTCCCCTTACCGGAAGCGGAACCAAAATATTCCCGTTAATTCGTCGCCAGTAAAGTTCTGAATTGTTCCAGCTCAGTTTTGTTCAGATCTGATATCGCGGCGAAGGACATGCCGTCCCGTGTCCACTGAGCTATGTTGAAACCGCGTGAATCCTCGTCGCCAGCGACGTCGCCCGATCGGGTTGGCCAAATAAACACGTCAATCACATGCCCCCTTCTTTGGTAAACGAGGGCGGCAGCCACCCTCCCGTCGAGATAGTCGACTCGGCCGCCCACAAGCGGAAAGCCGTGAGATGCCAGGTCGGTAACTCGGGGAGAGAAGTCGATCCTACCGTTAAACCATGGTTTAACAGTGTGCTGGTCCGTGGACACGACATCAGTAGTATGCCCTGTCATCATTGCTCTGACGTGACTCGAGATCAGTTCCTGTTCTAACTGGCTCTCCGTTCCGAATTGTTGAGTCACACGGATAGACAACGTGCTGACTAACGCAATGGTCGCGGCCATAGCGCCCCAAGCCAGCCACTTCGGCGCGCTTCGATGTGTCCCGATGCTTTTGCGAATACGGGTTTCCAGCCCAGCCGGAGCCTCATAGGACAAGCCGCCACTTCGAATCATGTTGCTTAGTGCTTGCAGACGTCGGACGGTGGCGGTACAGGATTCGCAGTCAGACAAATGAAGGCGGAGCTGAAACTGTGCACTTGCATCAAGTTCCCCATCTACGTAGGGTCCAAGCATCTCCCGCGCCACAGAGCAGTTCATCACCGGATCTCCTTGCCTTTGGCTGTCAAGCAGTTTTCCAGTCGCAGCCTCGCCCGGTTCAGACGCGACATCACCGTGCCAAGAGCTACTCTCGAGGTAACCGAGATCTCCTTGTAAGAAAGCTCTTCGAGCTCGCGCAGAACGATTGCCTCTCGATATTCCGGGGGAAGCGCTTCTATACAATCACGCAGTGCCTGTAGATCTTCCTTGAGCATAATTGCGTGTTCCGGGCTGGGTTCTCCGGAGCTTTGCCGGTCGAGATCTTCGTCCCTTGTGATCTGCTGTGTTTTGCTTGCCCTTAGAGAACTAAAACATGCATTCCGGACAATGCCGAGAAGCCAAGCTCGCCCATCAGAACCATCAAAGCTTCCGAAGTAGCGATGGGCACGCAGAAACGAATCATGCACTACGTCCTGGGCGTCTCCCTCGTTTCGGAGTAGCCATCGGGCGAGATTGTAGGCGGCGTTCAGATGGGGAAGAATGACACGTTCGAACTCAGCATTGCGCTTGGATTGCGACATAGTCTTCCCAACCGGATACGAAGAAACTGTCGTTCGGGTCAATCAAACGGTATCAGACACGTCGAGACACGATCCTTTCTCAGCCCTAATAAGTCTCTACGCGGATGCCAATTGTTTTATTCCCGTAGTCCTCTCCGGAATAAACAAGTCGTCTGTCCGACCATCGACAAGGACGCGAAGGTCAGAGCGCTCGAGCCGAAGACTGATCGACGAGAAGAAACCCGCCGGGTGCATACGGCAGGCGCATCGATTTGCGTAGTAGCATGCTTAAATGCGTCGAAACACCGTCCAATCGTCCGTGTTGGCTATTGCGGCTATTCTCACGACAGCCTGTTCTCCAAATATCGATCCTCACAGCGCCGCAGACGCGATCCGGTCGATGGACGAGAAGTGGTCCGCTGTCGCGGCAAAGAACGATCTTGAAGGAACACTCGGTTTCTACGCAGAGGACGCGGTCCTGCTTCCGCCCAACGCGCCGATCGCAAATAGCCGGAAGTCGATTAGGGAGTCCTGGGCTGGTCTGCTCGGCCCAAACACTGCCGTATCGTGGAAGGCGTCTAAAGTGGAGACGGCGAAGTCTGGAGATCTGGGATATCTCTACGGGACTTACAAACTCTCGATCCAAGATGCGAAAGGCGGACAGGCCATTGCCGATAGGGGTAAAATCGTCGAGGTTTGGAAGAAGCAGCGTGACGGCGAGTGGAGGTGCATTGTGGATACGTACAACTCAGACATACCCGTTTCTGCAACTCCGGCAACAAAGGGCTAGCGGAACTCTGGGCTGGGCCGTAAGGGCAGACTGATCTTCAGCTTGAAGCGCGAGGATAGCCGGTCGATGCTGAACGATATGCCGCGGTTCTCCTACCAACGAAATTGATCGACCAGCATCAGGTCAGCGGTTTTCGTTACGACATCGGTATACAGCAACCAGTGGCCATCGCGGCTTACCGAAATCTGTGCGGGGCTATCCAGGACACTTGATTCTGCCATGCCTACCTGGGTGGATCTGCCAGATTCGAGATCATAAAGGCTGAGAGGTTTGGGTGCGGTTGGGTCGCCGGAGAAGTTGAAGAAGTAGATACCGGCCGCTCCGATTGTCCAGTCTCCTCCGGATACCGAATCTAAAACCAATCGTTCCGGTAGCGGGTCTTGCGGAAGTTGTCACACTCGCCTTATGCCGGAAGGTTGGCTGCTGAAGGGTGCGCAAGGGAGTATTCCGTTCGACCGGATCTTCGCGGAAGATTTGCGTGCCGGGCTAAGGGGTCCTGTTGACACGGTCAGAGACGTTGAGAGGGGTCTGTTCGCCGCGCCTTGGGGGCGCCCCGTGCCCACGAAACGAACGCTCACGCTCGTCTCGTTGTACTCTCCGCGATCAGCCGGTCGGAGAACATTTTGGCGAACGTGTAAATCGTTTGCATCGGGTTTGCACCAACCGACGTGGGAAAGATACTGCTATCCATTACGAACACATTCGGAACTTCTGCCCCTTCGACGTTCCAAAGACGATGCGACTTGGATACAACTGCCGTGTCGCTGGAAGGCCCCATCTTGTTCGCAGCCTGAAGATGTGCCGCGCTCAAGAAGGTGCGATTGGGAACGAACTGCAGATTCTGCTCAACCAGATCCGCTTGCTCAATGCGATCGAGATAAACACCGTCCATGGGATCGAAATCCGGCAGATTTAGGAAGTTCTCATTCGAAGGAACCACGACCAGCTTGGCTCCAGCCAGCAACATCATCCGGATAGCACGGCGACCCTTTGCGGAGGCGAGGCTTGTCAATCTCTGTAAGGTTGTAATCGACAACGACATCGCCGGTGTCATTTATAGCAATGAAATTTGTGTCCGAAGGCGTATCGATCAATGCCACACCGAAGCCGGCGTAGTAATTGAAATTCTTGAGGTGATCGAAGACTTGGGCGCCATCACCTGGTATCAGCAGGGAGCCATACTGCGGCAGACCGTTCATGGTCTCGATGATGAATCCGTCGCTCACCGCGTAAGTATCGTCAAAGGTTCCGGCGTCAAGACCCTCCAGCATATTGATCGGGTGATCAAACAGTCCGACAACTGGCTGTGAAGGATGGATGATCAGGCCCTTGCCGATACGCGGATTATTGACGGGCGGATTCCTTTGAGCCGTTTGTGCCAATACTCTGGTCGTGCCTATGGTGCCCGACGAAAGAACCACATGCGCCGCGGATATGGTTACGGTGGTGCCGACCGGAATCTTCAGATTGTGCGGGTCAACTATAGTGTTGCCGTAAGTGGTCCACGGCTCCTGGAGAGTTATGCTTACGCCGGTGGCCTTGCTATTGGCGCCACCTGTCGTCGGAGTAAACAGAATCTCGTCCACTCGCGCATCCGGTATGATGCTCAGCGGATTGTGGAGATCCTCCAGCGCAGGATACAGGAGTGTTCGTGCTGCGTCCATCTTGTCGTCTACCGGAGACGGAGATGTGCCCTCTTCGAAGCGGTTGAGGTTATAGCGTGACGGTTGCGCTCCATAGGCGAGAGATCCATTCCAGAGCGCCAGGTTGTCGGGATTCAGATCGTCTTCCGGAACAAGATAATTGGGCACGCGGGATGTGACCCACTCGTACGCCTGTGCGATGCGCTCGTCCGTGTAGTACTCGCCGTCAATCAGTCCTTGCTCGATCCATTGGTGAATGTGCTGCTGGACATCCGGCTTCAGAGGTGAAAACGCGAGATCGATGTTAACCGTAGTGCCTCCCCCGACGGTTTCGCCGCTGCGAACAATAACACTGTTATTCACAGTGGTGGCTGCGTCGTTTCGAAACATCAACGTCGAATAGCTGCGCGTATCCATCGAGCCCCACACCACGAAGGGACCTTTTTCCACCAGCACGACCCGCTCTCCGGCCCGCTGTAATTCGTGCGCAATGGTGGCGCCCGCCGGACCGCTGCCTACGATGAGAAAGTCGATTGCTCCGTCGGTGTGATAAATACTTCGCGTGTCACTCGAGTAGCGCAGTCGACTTTCCGGCAGTTTTGGGGCATGTTCGCGCGCCCAGCCGGCCGGATCGTCCACGAATACCTTCGGTACGGTGATGTTGCAAATGGGCACAGCCAGGGGCAGATCCCAGATGCCGCTCAGATAGGCTTCCCGCAACACCATGGCGAGTTGAACCGACTCTGGTCCGGCGCTACCGTTGAAGAAGAACGAAAACAGTCGCCGGCGCAAGCCCTGCGGCATAGCTCCAAAACCGCCTGGAGTGTTTATGAAAAGCTTCACGGCCGTATCGGAGGAGCTTGCAAGCGCGTTGTAGAACGGTAGCAAATCCGGATCGGTCATTCCCTCTAAAGCGCCGAGCAACGATGATTCGCTGAAGGCCTGGTACATGCCGTCCGAGACACGGCTGGCGATCTCTCCGAGCTCTCTTCTTTCCCCTGGAGAAATCTTGAGCTGCTTTAGCGGGAACCAAAACTGAAACAGAGCATCGTGGGTCGCAGCCAAGGTCAGCGGCGGGTTAACCGCAGCTTGGTTTGAATTGAATTCAGTTGCTGCTCCGGCCCGGAGGGTAGACCTGAAAGCGAAAGCCGCGGCTGCAGAGCTAAAGAAGAAACGCCGTCGATTCATTGGTGATCCAGCAAATGAGATGAATTGCTCACGGCTTGGCTTGCATTTGCAGAGACCAGCAGGTCAAGGAGACCGGTACGCGGGCAGGTCGCGTCGAGTGGACGGGAGAACCTGGGGCATATATGCCCGTCAACGCTCCCGTCCCGCTCAGCGCGTGCAGAATTAGAATGCGTTGCAGGCAACCCGCAAAGGTTGTGCGCGCCGCACCACTTCGTTCGATTGACCTTGGTTGATCACGACAAACAGATCGTGTATGCCGCAGGTGGTAGGTCGATAAGAGGCAGACACTTTATAGTTGCTACCTTGTGATATGCGTGCGATGCGTTCCACATCGAACAATTGGCCGCCCTGTTTAGGATCGCCCTTGTAGAAGTTCACGCTCATTGTTCCGGCGTCCGCGTCCTGAGCCGACACCGTCACAGATGCAGTTACTTTGGCTGTCAGCGCCGCCGTAGAAGCGGAAAGGTCGAGCTTCCCGAGATTGACGGAAGCACTGACCGGAACCGGGTTCGGAGTGGCACCGAACGAGGGCGATCCCACGTAGAACGGCGATGGGTAGACTCCGAGATTGTTGCTATAGCAACTGCTGGTATCTGGACACTCGAAATTCGCTGCATCTACCCAAGACGCAAATACAGGCGGTTCTCCGGTAAGACCGTGATCGGGCAGCTCCGTTACCAAGCCGTTGCTGTTTTGCATCCAGACGACGACCCAGAACAGCAGCGAGACGTTTCCGCCTCGAATGTTGGAAAATTTGGTGGCGTCGCCGGTATTAAACTGCGTCCCCACAAGCGTCCAATTCAACTGGTCTGAACTGGTACTGAAGCCGCAGATAGGCCCCGTTCTGGTCTCGCCCGGTTGAGACGCGCAGATAGGTTCCTTGGTAACCACGTCGCTAATGAGAGTGCTGGCACCATTAGGATCAACGGGGGCAGCGTTCCCCGTATCCCAGAGCATGTAGTAGAAAGACGTATGTACTTCAGTGTCCGCGGGCATGTCTGCCAGGCTGTAGTTGTAAACGCGAGCGCTCAGGTTTAGCACCTCACCGGCCTTGGACGTTTCCAGTTGCGGCCCTTGATTCTGGAAGTTTTGGTTTTGTGCATTGGCTCTCGAGATGAAGAAGCCCCGCATAACGTGGAAGTCATCCCCCAATGGGTTGCTCGGTGTGGGGGCATTGATTGACACGCAATCGTATTGGGACGATGTGCCGCCGATTGCCAGACAATTGCTCGGAGGCGCACCGCTCAGTGATGTAGCTGTGAATGTATAACGCTTGGGGTGATTCAACGCCACATCCGGAGCACTCCTATACGCCTGTTTCCACCACGCTCCGGCTCCCCTGGAAGCGTCCAGCGGATCCACGGTAAACATCGCGTACATCCGGCCGAAAGTCTGTACGGAAGTGTTATCGGCCGTGTTCGGCGGGGAGTCGACCACGTTTTCTGAGGCTACCGTGCCCATGATGGCCGGGCTCACCACATACCCGTAGTTCGCAAAGTTGGCAAAGGTTCCCGGCACCGATATCTTCAGGCCCGTTGAGGAGCCGATCTGGTTCGAAGTTTGGGTCAGAGTGCTCAGGCCGTAACTCCCGCTGAGATCCAAACTGGCCCCAGCACCCACGGAAATCCCAGCGAATCCGATTGCCCCATTTACCGAGAAGTTGTTATCAAAAGAGTAGTCCTGGTCGAAACTGGCAGTCGTACCACTCTGGTTCTGTCCGCTCCACTTGGCTTCTTCCGTTACGCTTCCGGAAGTGCTTGCAAATTCGGTGGGGGTCGTCAGAGGCGTGAGATTCGGAAAGATCGCCTTCAATTGCGCAGCGTTGGCTGGGTAGGAAAAAACGTTGCCCGGTTCCCAGGGGGGCTGATACCACGGCAGACTTGCACCGGGGCTCGAAATCGATGCGGCCTGCCCATTTGGAGCTGAAAACTGAATCGTCAGCGGCACCTTCTCGTTCGGCTGGCAATTGGGTTTCGTAGAAGGACAGACTGTTTTCCCAATCACCGGGTATATCCAGATGTTGAACTGAGAATCTGTAAAGTACACCTGGTCCCCGAGCCCGGTCGTGGTCCCAACACTGAAACTACTTCCCGAGAAAGAGCCGAAGGTTTGCTCGGACGCTCCCTTTAGATTCTGAGCGGCAGTCAGCGTATCGCTCGCTTTCAGGCCTTCTCCCGCATCCGGGTCACCTACAGTCAAGGAGGCATTCGCACTTTCCGTAGCGCCAAACGACCAACTGGTCTTGTTCGTCGTAGTGGTCGAAGTGTTGCCCGTCTGCTCCTGCTCATAGGCGGTGTTGAACGAGTCCGGGACCACGCTCAGATTAAAGAGTTGACGTTTTACGCCACTGAGCGGATCCGGACTGATGAAATCCACATGCATCGGAGGCGCAGCGATAACAACGTTCGGGCTGATTGAGCTGTCAATGGTGATCTTAGTCGGTTCGCCAAGGGCGAGCGAGCGCCCCTGCCGGTCGGTCGCTACGAACCAGGGAAAATACCCGAGATCACGGTTTGAATAATCAGGGATAGCGAGCTGGCTTTCTGGCGGATTAATCACGTTGAGTGTAAGCGGGTCGATGCTATAGATATTCATGACGGAGGCGCCAGCTGTATTGCAGTACATGAAAGCGACTTGCGCGTTCGGATTGGGTATGCTCTGGGTCGAATCTGATGAAGAGGTCGTTCGGTGGTCGAAGTTGCCCACTTGTATAGGCGCGATGCAACCACTCCCCAGGGCCCCGTCGTAGCCCAAAGGAGCATGTTGTGTCAGTTGACCGCTGACCGGATCGGCTGAAATCACTGCAAAGAACTCAGCACCGAACACTTCATGGAAGTTCCCGGTGTTGAACACGACCTGGTCGTAAGTATTGTTGGGCAAGCCAAACTGGCCTGCCTGCAGTTGAAGCACTCCGCCGAGGCTCGTCGGTGTCCCTGGTTCCGATGGGTTAATGTAGGAAACTTCGTGGGCGTTCAGCGTGCCGCTATCGAAATCGATGAGTTCAAGACGGACCTGAGGGGCGTCGGGTACTCCGTAAACCACTGCAAGCTGATCGTGACCCTTGCTGGTGAATCTTCCACGAGCTATTGCGGCACCTCCGACCGGAACCTGCGGGGAAGAATCGGGCGACGTTAGAACCAGCGGAGGTGCGGCCGGTGTAACAGCGAGGGTGGTCGGGTCGACGTTATAGATCACAAGCTCTAGCCCGCCGCCTCCCGGCTGGTCGGACGGTATCACGGTGAGACCGGCAATTTCCTTTCGTCCATCGCCTTTAAAGTCTCCGGCCGTTATCGCTTGCAGCACGTTCAGTGTGGTGATTGGATTACTCGAGTGGAAGCTGCCGCCAAAAGGCTGTGCTGCAGGATCCGTGCTATTCGGGGATACCACCAGGATTCGGCCATCCGCCAGGGCGAGCGCTATGTCGTCAAAACCATCCTGCGTAAAATCAGCAACAGCTCCGCCGTTCACAGCAGGCTCATCTCCTGGTGCAAGCGGTGTCCATGCCGCGATCCCGGCGGACGAGGCAACATTCTGAAGCCAAAGCGCAAACGATCCGTTATAGCTATAAAGCGTTGTGGCCGTAATTGCCGCGGGCTGATTAAACATGTGAGCCGAGAAATTCACCGGCTGCTGCGACGCGTCCAGGCCTCTTAGGTTGTAGTTGTAAGTCTGCGGCGGTGTCTGTTGCGAATTCGAAGTCGAAATTTCGTGGAATACGGGTCCGACGTTGGGATCGACACTGACAAGCTCTATATCCGTCACGTTGATCAGGCTTCGCTGCCCGTTCAGGAAATCCGAAACATGGCAGTAATCCGGACCGGAAGTAGACGGAGGGCAGGTTGCCTGTGCTTGAGCCGGGACGCTCGCGACGGCACCGACCACGATGCTTGCCAACAGAGCCGCTTGTTTCCTCCCGCGCGAACGGAAGATCTGAACGAGAGCCAAGCCGAGACCAGCTAACAGTAGCGCCGAGGGTTCAGGTACAGCGGCAACGGGTGAGACGGTTGCGACATTGCTAAAGTCCACCGTCCAATTGCCAGTGCGGCAGCGGCCCGCCGATCCCGAGATATCCCGAAACATGTTTCCCGGGCACGCGCCACCGATTGTAAAACTGGGATCGGCCGTGAAATTAGGTTTGCCCGATTCGACAAATCCATCAGCAAGGTTGCCGATCGAAAAGTTGTCGTATTGCGTAAGGGCCAGAATGTAAGTGCCGGTCGCAAGGTTGGCAGTGATTCGCGCATCGCCCGCCACGCCCGTTGCGGGGTCGGTAGCGGCGCCTGCACCATCATCGTTGTCCTCGATGAAGACGCCTGAAGAGCTGAACAGGGTAAGAACGCTGTCGAATCCACCGGCGGGCACCGTCGTGCCGGTCGAGGTCGTTCCGCCGGCGTAACCGTAGCTGTGGATGTCAATGGCAGCAGGCGCCAGAAGGGAAACCGAGAAAAGTTGAACGTTATCGTCCGCAGCAAAGTTGCCCTGAAGAGTAATGTTGCTTGCTCTGCCGATCACGGGCAAGGTAGCTAAAACGACGAGGAGCATCAATTTACGTGTCACAAGGTTCTCCAGATACTGAGATTTTGTTTTGGTCTCTAGCATGCACCTTCGGAGTAGGACGGCGCTAGACGGGTATTACTCAATTTGAATGAGTAGATGTACTCATTTTTGAGCAGAAGTTATGAGCAGAACTACTCAGTCCGCAAGCCATTTCCGGAGTTCCAGCAGATTGTTCTTCAAGATATAGCCACACGCGCCTGCCCGGTGCGCTGCTTCTCACAGGTCATCATCCGTGTAGGAGGTAAGGACAAGCACACGGGCCGACGGCCAGGCTGTCGTGATGTTGAGTGGCGGTTAGACCGTCAACATGCTCCATTCGGATATCCATCAGAACCCAAGCGGGCCGATGTTTCTCGTACAGATCGAGGGCGTCCCGGCCGTCGCTGCATTCCCAGAAGTCCTCTGCGAGATCGCCGATCACTCTCTTGATCAACTCGCGCATTGCTCCCTCGTCTTCAACGATTAGAACCCTCAAGATGTCTGTTGCCGTTCTGGACTACAGGATGTGGGCTTTGAGAGGTGAAATGGCTAGAGTGTTGCTACTCAACTTGTGTGATTAGACGTACTCATTTCTGAGCTTCTGAACTGACGATGCAAGGAAAAGGGCTATGGTGGTAAGGCTTGGGCTTGCTTTTATTGCGGACGCGCCTGCGGCTAAATGAGCTCGGACCTATGGGTGAGAGCAAAACGCAGCAGTGCCTCTCGGCCTTGCAGGTTGAGCTTGCTTGAGACATGGGCGCGGTGGTTCTCAACGGTCCGAATACTCAGGCAAAGCTCGCGAGCGACGTCGCTCGTGCTCATGCCTGCCGCGATGAGCTGCAGCACGCGCCGCTCGGCCGCAGTAAGCTCCTTAAGGCCCGGCCACTCCTCCCGAACGGACTCCAGGCGGTTCCGCCGGTTCAGAAGGAAAGTGGATAACGACGGACTGACAAAGTGACCGCCAGCCGCGACGGCTTTGATGCTCTCCACGAGTTCGGAAAAAGCGCTTTCTTTCAGAACGTAGCCGCGTATCCCGAGGTTCATAGCGCCATTGAACAGTTCCTCGTCCTTGTGCATTGTGAGGAAAACTACCGCGCTCGAGAGCTTGCGCTCCGCCATGGCCCGCACCACATCGAAACCATCTTTCATCGGCATGTCGATGTCGAGTATGGCAACGTCCGGTCGCTGTTGCTCGATCAGTTTCAGGGCTAGCTCGCCATCCTGCGCTTCGGCAACAAGATCGAAGGCAGCGTCCGCCAGCAGAATCTGGCGCAGTCCCCGGCTGAAGATGGGATGATCATCAGCAATCAGGATGCGAATCTTGCTCATGCCGTCCCTTGCGTCTTTAAGAAAATCTGAATTCTGGATCCTTGGCCTGGAGCGGACTCAATCACCACACGACCGCCCAGCATACGCACGCGCTCGGCGATACCGAGAAGCCCGAAACCTTTGTGGCTCTGCTGTGCTGCCCGGCCGTCTGAAGGCGTGAACCCGCGGCCATTATCCTCGATCAGAAGATCCAGAGTCTCCACGTTGTTGGTGACCAGCACACGCCCTTGGGTCGCTTGTGAATGCTTGACTGTGTTGTTTAGAGCTTCCTGAACGATACGATATATGCTGATTTCGATCTCCTGCGAGAACAGGCCATCCACGTCGTCGACTTTAGCGCGAAATCCAATGTTAGACGACCCTGCCATGCGAGTAACCAGCCCTCGAAGCGCCGCCGTAAGTCCCAACTTCTCAAGCTGGTAAGGTCGCAAATTATAAGCGATCTCGCGCATCTCATCGACAGCGTGCGAAGCCGTATTCGAAATCTCGTCTAGAGGTTGTTTTACTGAGTTTCGCCCATCAAGGCCGTTTAACGCTAACATGGCCCAGTTCTTGATGATGAGTAGTTGCTGGCCCAGGCTGTCGTGCAGTTCACCCGCAATACGTTTGCGCTCCCTCTCCTGGGACGCGATCAACTGACGCGAGAAAGTCTCCTGCACTACATAGGCGTGCTGCAACTGCAATACGCGGTACCGCCAGGCGAACGCCGTGATACCACTTATGACGATGAAGAGGAGGCCAACAAACCACCAAGTCCGATAGAACGGCGGCAGCACTAGAATTGATAAGCTCTGGCCGGTTGTGTTCCAAACTCCATCGCTGTTTGCGGCAATCACACGAAAGCTATAAGAACCGGGTGGCAGATGCGAATAGAAGGCCGACCTTCGCGTGTCTGCCTCCGTCCACTGTGTATCCAGGCCGGCCAACTGATACCGGAAGTGCGCCTGCTCTGCTCGCGAGAAATTAATGGCCGTGTACTGGATTTCCAGGTCAGACTGTCCGGGATGAATGCGGATTTCGTTTTGGCAATTGACTGCCCGGCGGTTAAGCCAGCAGTTTTCGATGAATACGGGCGGTGGACGCAAGTCAATGGTAAGGCGATCCGGATGCAGAACGGCGAGCCCATTCCGAGTTGGAACGAGTAAGGTGCCGTCTTTAGCTTGAAACCCTCTAGGGGAGCCATCTCCCCGACAATCTACGCTGAGAAAACCGTTGGTTTTGCCCAGGTATAACGAAGAGACCCGAGCAACCCGGCCGGCGACGAAGGCGTTCAATTCCTCCTTTCGCACACGGGAGATGCCCTTCCGGCAGGTCAACCACAAAAAGCCTGCTCGGTCCTCCAAAATGCTGTAAATGTCGTCCGCGTACAGGCCGTTCTGAACATTGATATGTTGAAACCGGCCCCGTTCGAAACGGTTCAATCCACCATCAGCCGTGCCAATCCAGAGCACACCATCCTTGTCCTTGTGCAACGTCACAACATGATTCGAGGAAAGACCGTCCGTTTCTTTCCAGATCCTGAAGTGCTCATCTTTGAAAAACAGCAAGCCATCATCGGAAGCAATCCAGAGCCCTCCGTCGGGGTCTTCCAGCATTTGTCGAATCTGCCCGATAGGCACACCGTTCACCTCTCGATAACGTTGCAAGATCGAGCCGTTCCACCCGCAAAGCTCTGCTCCGCCCAACCAGAGCATCCCGGCTTTATCACGGAGGATGGCACTAATTCCGCCACTGATCGACTGCAGTTCTGGAGCAATGGTTTGAAATTCTCCGTTCTGAAAACGGGTCAACTGGTCGGGATAGCTTAGCCATAACGAGTTGTCGCGATCCCAATACATGCTCGTGGTGACTTGCGCATCGAACCACCTCTCCGGCCAGTGCTTTCGAACGAAGGAACGAAAAATTCCGTTCCTGATTCTGGTGATACCCCAAGTGCCCACCCAGATGTCGCCAGCCGGATCGACCAACACCGGACCAATCCGGTTGTGTACCGGGCCGCCTGGCAGGCGAACGATGCTGACTTCCTGCCGAGCCAGGCGGAAGAGGCCTTCATTGAGAGTTCCCACCCAATACTGGTGATCGCGGTCTTCAAAGACCCGGAACAGGGAAGGAGTGGAAAAACCGACTAATGGCGTGAACTGCCCGTCCTTCCACCAGCCGGCATGGCCTCCCGGGTCTGTGATCCAGAGTCGCCCGGAACGATCCTGGTAACAGGCGAAGCTGCCTTTGGGCACGCCTCCGTGAACGGTCAGATGACCTTGATCCACTTCGAAGATTTCGTGTTCCCGGCCAATGATTTTGAACCAGATCCGGCGTTGTGAGTCCTCCACCAATTGATCGAGTTTGATTGCTCGGAGAGGCGAAGCATCCGGAGGCATCGGAACGTCGGACCATTCACCATAAGCGAACCGCTGCCATCCAACGGCAGACAATCGCCAAAGGCCATACAGGTAAGAATCAATCCCTAAGTTCAGCGGTGCATCGAGATAAGGATTAAAGGGCGAGTTCGGGGCTGGCGCCAGCTTTGTGATTTTGCCGTTTTTCCAGGTGGACAGGCCGGGTTCTGTAAAAATCCAGATTGTACCGGCCTTGTCCTCATCGATACGCACCACATGATTGTTGGGCAGGCCTTCGTTCACTGTGTAGGCAGTGAACGCGCCGTGAAAATAGCGGATGGCGCCGCCCTGCCAGGTCCCCGCCCACAAGCCGCCCTCGTGATCGACCAGCAGGCCGAAAGCCACGAAGTTCGTGCTTTTGAGTGCGGGAGTGTTGGCGCGGTTGAACACTTTAAATTGAAGCCCGTCAAAGCGCACGAGTCCGCCAGACGTAATCAGCCACATAAAACCATCTGGGGTTTGCTTTATCCCTAGTGTCCAGTTGCTGGGTAGGCCATGGTCCACCGTCCAGGAATCGAAACGATATCCCGAGGCATCAGCGCCGTGGGCCAGAGACAGAGAGCAGGCAAGAGCGAGAAGTAACTGAGAGGAACGGAAGAGAAAGGCTCGCAGCAAAGGCACCGTGCAGGAACGATTGTATACGTATTGTCTTCGCTCAGGCGGTCTGTCGCGGCAGACCTTTAAAGCGTGACCCGGGTAGTCTGGAAGATGTGAAAAGACTACCGCCAGCCGATGGCCTCAGCGTCCGAACTGTCGGAGGTGGTGATCGGCGTGGAGATAGCCCCAACGCAGCCATTCATTGGCTGCCATCCGGCCAAAGACCGGGTGAGGAGCGTAAGGCGCTCGCAGCCCATTACAAAATTGGCTGAGAACTACTTCCAGCGCGTGCAGGTCGGAAGTGAATGCAACCGGTGCAGAACCGCCCTTTCCTTGCTCTATTTCGGGTCGGGTCGGATACCCCTTCATCCAGTGAATGGGAATCCAGAGCGAGATCCATTTTGCTAAAGTGCGTTGCAAGACGCCGGTAGCAGGGCTGGCTGCTTTCTCGCCGAGCGGCACGCAGTAACTATCGCGAAGATGGCAGAGCATTTGATGAGCCGACATCTGGCCCCAGCGCGCCTGGTCGTCGGGGGAGAGTTGCGCCAGGCGGCGGAAGACTTCTTGCTGATCCCCGCTATTACTGAATGTCTTCAAGGCGAATCCGGCAGGCAGAAGTATCTCATTGAATCTTACAGAAGCGCGAAGCAAGCTTGATCGAAAACCGGGAGATCGGTTCGGAGAGAGTGCCGTATCTCACGGCAGTGCGGTCCTCAGAAGATCAAGAGGAAAGGAGGTGGCCGATGACTCGGAAGGGACACACGGAAGAACAAGTTTATTGCGTTCCCTGCAAACGTGCTGCGCTCATGCCGAAGTTTCTGACAGCGATATCAGAAGAATTTGCTACAACTGAATTGAACATGAGGCCATTCGAGTCACCTGATGATGCGCTTCCCGCACCGCTGCCTGAAGGCGGAGCGACCGAGATTTCCGGTTCGTGCACACCACAGGATCACGCTTTCGAAGGTTTGGATTCCGAAGCGAAAAAGAGTTGCGCTTCACGAACGCCTGAGCGAGTTACGCGACGAGCAGGATCAAACGGATCAGGACAGAAGCTTCGAACGCACGGCTTAAGATTCTTCTGAATTGTTCGGACTGCAGTGGAGTCTTACACCTTGGTTGCGGTGCCGAAAAGTTCCTGCTTTCCCAACCCGTAAGCGCCCGGCAAGTTCTGCTCCCGAGAGCCCCACGGCGAGATTCATTCCCCAGATCTGCTTTCGCATTCGGAGTGCTGGCGATGTACTTAATACAAGGGTATGCTCCTCCTCGCGAAACTTAGCACGCAGCCGGCGAAACAAAGTAACAACCTAAGATCCCGTCGCTCAGGTTCGACAAACCGAAACGCTTGCGTGAATGGACGGGCCGCCGGGCGAACTCGGTTGTGTACAATGCCTTACGCGTCTAGCTAGGAGGGCAGGTGTACGAAGACTTTGGCGGCATCGTGGATCAAGCTAATCAGACCGTGACATTTAAGCTGTTTGTGCCGGATGGCGTTCGCGCTCCCTCTCAATATGAGGGGGGCGGCCTTCCTCGGCTGACCGCTGTCTTTGTAGCGGGCAATTTCCAGAAACCCGACACTAAGGAATGGGCTACCGACCAAGCCATCCCAATGGTCGCCAGTGATTACGTAGAGAAATCAAGCGGATTATTGAAAGGGATCGTTTACAGCTACACGTCCGGCAAGCTCCCTGCCGGGTTCTATGAGTATAAATACATCGCGCACTTCGAGAATGCCGATCCTTTGTTCATCACCGATCCCTGCTCCCGCTATGGAGGAATGGAAAACCAGAACTCCGGCTTCGCCGTAGGAGGCGCAATTGAGACGGTGAATCCGCTGCCCATGCCGCGCCTGGAATACCGGGATCTCGTCATCTACGAACTGATGATTGACGACTTCACCGCCAACTACCGAGGCAGCGATGCGCCCTTGGAGGCGGTAATCAAGAAGCTCGACTACATTGCAGGTCTGGGCATCAACGCTATTGAATTTATGCCTTGGACAGCGTGGCCGGACGCGGATGCCTTTAGCTGGGGATACAATCCCTTTCAGTATTTCTCAGTTGCTTACAAGTACACACTAAACCCGGCAAATGAAGCCGATAAGATCGTTTATCTTAAGCGAGTCATCAACGAGTGCCATAAACGAGGCATTCACGTCATCATGGACGGCGTGTTCAACCATGCTGAAGCGGATCCTCCGGATCGCGGCTTTCCTTACTACTGGCTCTATCAGGACCCTGCGGATTCACCGTACGTCGGGAACTTCGCTCAAGCGGCCTTCTTCCGGGACCTCGATTTTGCCAACCAATGCACCTTGGAGTACATCCGAGACGCTTGTATCTATTGGATAGAGATATTCAAGATCGATGGCATCCGTCTCGACAACACTCTTGGATATTACAAAGCGGATGATCGCGGCCATGGTCTTCCTAAGCTGCTCTCTGAACTTCGCGGCTATCTTTCGGAAAACGGAATTAAGAACTTCGCCCTAATTCTTGAACATAGCTGGGATTACGGCGCCATAGATGTCGTCAACAAAGTTGGGGCCGCAAGCTGCTGGCTTGACATGTATCGAAGCCAAACCATGAATTACATTTCTAACCGCCCCGAAGGACACCCGCAAATTGAGACTCCAATTATGCGGCTCCTTGATTCCGCTCGGGACTTTGAGAAAGGCCGCACTCCGACCATATACATCGAAAATCATGATCACAAGCGCTTCATGTTGAAGGCTGGCGGAATAGATTCTTGGTATCTCACGCAACCCTACGTGATCGCGCTTTTCACCAGCCCCGGAGCACCTCTCATCTATAACGGCCAAGAATTCGGCATGGATAACGACATGCCTGAAGATGACAAGGACGGCCCCCGAGTTATTCCGCGCCCGCTTGACTGGGATCGCCAGGCGAGCGATCTCGGGATCAAAGTGATTGATCTATACAGAGGGTTGATCAGCTTACGCAAATCGTACTCAGGTCTGCATAGTCCCAACTTTTACCCATCAAAGTGGGACGAGAGTATCACTCAAAGAGACAACCAAGGATTTGGCCCCGATCGCGCCAACAACATCGTCGTTTACCACCGATGGGACACAGCCAGTGATGGGGTCGTCGACCGTTTCTATGTTGTACTGAATTTCTCAGGCTACGCACAGTACATATCATTCGAGGTGCCGACGGATGGTCCTTGGGTCGATCTGATTGGCGGCCCCAACTTCACCTCCGGGGAACCCATCACACCTCAGAACGGACGCCTTACTGTCCAGATCGGCTCGAATTGGGGCGCAGTTTACTATCAGCGAAATTGAAGTTCTTAGCGCGATAAGCCAGGTAAAAAGCCGGTGATGCGGTTTTAGTCACCAACCCCATCAGCTTTACCTCACTTACCGATCGGGAGCATAAGCTCACGCACCAGTGCGGAGAGAGTGCGCTTATGAACAGGGGATGGCAGCTTCGGCTGAAACGACGAAAGAGTTACGAGGTGCCTCTCCGCGAGTCAATAAGCCTAAAATCGTCACCCAACCTTATCCTTTGGATGTAGGATCGATGAAAGAGACGTGATTACTCCTCAGGCCTTGCGGCTGCTGCGAGCGGCGTGATCTTGGAAGCCGTCGAAGATTCGGCTCTCGCAGATCCCAGACAAGTATTTGCCACGAAGATCGTGACGTGACGGCTCCTCTGGTGGCTACGCCCGCAGTTCTGAAGGCACGGAGTTTTCGTCACGCGGACACAGCGGCGACTCGAAGATGGCGCAGTGTCTCGAATGCTTGAACTCGCTGCCTTCATTTCAGGGCTATAAGACCCGGATGCTCGAAGCGATGAACCCACAGCCGGACCAATTGACTGAGGATCTTGGCTGTGGGCTCGGCTTCGATGTGAAACGCCTCGCTACGCTTGTCGGACCACGAGGCCGCGCCATCGGTGTGGACTCGAGCATGACATTTCTTGCATCGGCACGCGAGGCGAGCTCCGATTCTGCAGCCGTGCAATTTGTACAGGCGGACGTCAGGGAATTGCCGTTTCCAAACGAATGTCTACATTCCTGCAAGGTCGACCGCGTTTTGCAACACATCGAAAACCCATCGGCTGTACTGCGCGAGATGTTTCGAGTTCTTCGTTCGGGCGGCGTGGTTGTATGCGCTGAACCTGATTGGGGCACGTTCACCATAGATCACGAGGATCGGAATATGGTGCGGCAAATCGCCGGGTTCTGGGGAGAGAGCTTTCGAAATCCGTGGATCGGCCGTCAACTGAGCAACGCGCTTCGTGATGCCGGGTTTATTAATGTCGAGGTTCAGGGCACGCTACTGATCGCTCCATCGTTTGGAGTTTCCGACCAAGTGTTTGACATCGTGCAAACGGCTGAACGCTTGGCCGAGACCATACGGAGCGGCGAGCCGCTGAACTGGATTGCGCATGCAAGAGCACGTGACTGCGCGAGACCGGTATGGTCGTCTGTAACGCTGTTTCTGAACATTGCCCGGCGACCTTAGGCAACCATCCCCTAAGCGGCCTGCCGCTCATGAGTCGGGAACGCATGGGTCCAATCAACTTGGCACGGCGGAGCAAGAAGAGCACGCTGATTCGCGACGGACAGGTGTTCGGTTCAGCGCTGAAGAGACTTGGAATTTCAAACGGAGCGCCGAATGATCAGGAGGGATCTGACTCCCTCCTGTTTGCTAGTCCCTGAAAGAAGTGGTCTCTGCGTGACCCGTCGTATCGACCAGCGCCGAAGACAACACTTTTTGAACTTGCGGCCCGATCCGCATGGACACAGATCATTACGGCCCAATCTTTCCAACAGCTCTTTGTCGCCATGAACTACGCGCAATCCTCGCTTGACGCTTGTCTCTGAGGGATATCCTTTCCGGCGCTTGCTACTCGGCGTGAAAGGACTGGTTAGTATGGATGTTGTTTGACATAGAATCCTCCAGTCGGTCAGTGCATTCTAACGCGGCAAGTGAATCGTTGTCTACCGGCCAGATGTCAGACAGCGTATCTGGTTTCCGTTCAACGGGCGCAAGTGTAAAACGACGGCTCCCGCTCGAGAGATCACGCTCGCTTCAGACGTTCAGGGACTTCAGGTAAGGCACGCTTGGCGGCATCAGCGCCGGATCCTCTTCAAGCTCGACGAAGTAGTTCTTCACGCCGCCTGTTCTTGCGGCTGTAAAGACGGCCTTCCAATCCACAACCCCCTTGCCCAACGGAACCTGGCGGAAGCCAGACTTGGTGGAGGAGTCTTTCACCCAATCCTGGCAATGCATGGAGAGGAAGCGGCCAGAGTACTTCTGGAAGTAGGTCACTGGGTCGTAGCCTTCCTGCAAGGTAGAGACCTGAAACTGCAGCTTCGTGGTGGCGGGATTGAGCTCGGCGATCATCATGTCGTAGACCGGTTTGCCATCGATGTATCTGGAGACGAAGCCTTCATTGTGCAGCAATGCGACGATGCCTGCGGCGTGGGCCTTTTCGGCGAAGGCATTGAACGGCTCGACATAACGTTTCGCGTCGTCGACTGTCTCGGTGCCCTTAGCGTTAAACGGTCCCAGCGCGGCGATGGCCATCTGCGTCATACCGAAATCCTTCGCATAGGCGATGCTCTCGTCCGCCTTTTGAAAGAGTTCGGCCGCCGACCAGTGCGCGGAGACGCAGCCCAGTCCCCAGTCGCTCAGCATGCGCCGCAATTCCTGTGGCTTGTATTGCTGGAGGCTCGAAAAATCAGCGTAGCCATAGGGCGAGCACAGCTCAATCTGAGTGAACCCTGCTGCATGCAATCCCTTCATGGTGCCGGCGAAGTCCGTACTGATCGACTTGCGCACAGGGTAAGTCTGGCAGCCGATTGGCAGACCAAGCGGATCGGCGGATAGCATATCGCGTGCCGTTGAGGAGAGCCGAAGCAGCAGCCCCTCCCATGAGAAACATTCTGCGATTCATCGTGTGCTTTGTCCTCGTGAAGCGATGGGAAAAATATAGCACCTGCAGAAAGCTTATCTGTGGCTGCCTCTCATGCGTTTTGTTTTGCCAGGTGTCATTGTGGAATTCTTTTCTCTACTGATTGAGTTTCGAACGTTTACCAACTGCCGTTGTGAGCGCCGGCGTCGACGTGCAACACTTCCCCGGTGACATGTCGAGCTTCCGTGAGGTATACGATCGCCTCGACGATATCCGCGACTTCAGATATCTCACCCATGGGAGAAAGGGCTTTTAGGAAGTCGTTCGAATCGCTCTTATGCATTGGTGTATTTACAACGCCCGGAGCGACGGCGTTGAACCGTATGCCTTCCTTGGCGTATTCCATGGCCAAGCTGCGCGTGATCGCATCGAGTCCGCCTTTGGTAACCATGGCGACCGACGCGTTAACACCCGCAATGGGATGTTCGACCATTGCGCTACTTACAGCGATCACGCTGCCTCCGCTCTTCTGCGTCAGCATTTGCCTGACTGCAAGCTGCGTGATGTTGAAGTAGCCCCTCAGATTCGTTCTCGAAAGCTTCTCAAAATCCTCGGCTGTGTACTCTGTGAACTGCTTGGTGAGGAAGATGCCTGCGTTGTTGATCACCCCATCGATCGAGCCGAAGCTCTTCATCGCGGTCGAAGCGATCTCACGAGCAGTCGAGGGATCGCCGATATCGCCGGGCACCACGGCGAGCCGATCATTCGCACCAAAGGTGGATACCGTGATGGTTAGTGAGTTGGCGACCACGTTATAACCACGATCGATGAAAGCGTTTGTAACGCCAGCACCGATTCCTCTGGCCGCACCCGTCACAATCATCGTCTTGCGCTTTGTCTGCACTGTCTTCTCCGATTCCTTGTCGTTAAGGCTTACCTGGTTTGCGCTAAGTGAAAGGCAATGAAGTGGCCATCCGTAAATACCTGAAAAGCCTCAGTCCCACGCGTCGGTCGAGGCTCATATGTCAGCAATGTGAGTCGGCGATTCGACTGCACTGCGCGAACTCCGGAAGAGCGTGCTTATGAGATCGGTCCTGAGCGGCTTTAGCAAACAAGCAAGGCCGCGCAAAGCTTTGTGATCGGATCCTGTTCTGTTCAAGAGAGCGTCGAGCACGCATGTTGCTGACGAACAGCCGCTTGTAGTGTCTACCGGCCGTCAATCGTCCCCGCCAGGACTCTGGACCACGCCGCCGACCACCCCAAGCGCACATTCTAAAACGCAGCAAGTAAAGCGATCGCCGATACTTCGGACCCAACGGCCGAACGTGGCTCAACGCGTGCACTCACAGTTTGTGCGTGCTCTCCGCAGCGGGTGTCCCAGGAAGCGCACGTCAACTTCAGATAGGAGAAATTATGACAACTGCGAACGGCCTCGCGAAAGCGGCTACTAAGGAAGATCTCATTGCAACCAACGGCACACAAGTTCGGTTGGTTCGACGCACTCCAGCCTACTGGCGCGTCTCGATTGACAATCCGCCAATCAACGTCATGGGCCCCGAAATGGTTCGGCAGTTCCAGGAAGTCATCGGCGCAATCGAGGCCGACGAGCAAGTCAGAGTTGTGGTCTTCGACAGCGTGGTCGACGGCTATTTCCTGAATCATTCAGATTTTCTGGCCAAGCTTGAGGACTTGACCGGAATGGCGGCTGGTCCCACGGGCTCGCCGCCCTGGCCTGACTTCCTCGTCCGGCTGACACGCGCGCCAGTGGTGTCCATCGCCCTCATCCGGGGTCGGGCGACAGGCAACGGCAGTGAGATCACACTCGCCTGTGATATGGCTTTCGCAAGCCGGGAAAGAGCCATCCTCTCGCAATGGGAGGTGGGCGTCGGAATGGTGGCCGGTGGCGGTCCGATGGCTCGACTGCCCCAACTCATTGGCCGAAACCGTGCGCTTGAGGTGCTCCTAGGGTCGGACGACATCAGGGCAGACCAAGCCGAGCTCTACGGCTACGTTAATCGCGCTCTGGCCGACGCTGAGGTAGACAATTTCGTAGAGGCGCTTGCAAACCGGATCGCTGGGTTCGACAAATGGGCGATCGCCAACACGAAGCGACTTGTCAACACCAGCCTTCCCCCGGACGTCGAATTGGGTGCCGGGTGGGATGCGTGCATAGCTTCGCTGGGTCGACCCGCCGCCCAGAACGGGATCAAGACGCTAATCGCGCGCGGCTTTCACAAGCCCGGTGATGCTGAAGATAGGCTCGGGTACTACCTCGGCGAACTCGCGCGTTAGCGCAGGTAACTCGGGTCGAAAACGTAATGCGCCTCTCAGGCTTGTTTCAAATACTTCGAAACCCAGGATGAACTTTCATGTCAACCAACAAAACAGAACTCGCTATTGAACCACAGCTCTTGCCCTCGAATCCTCTTGATCTAATCCCGGACGAGATACCTTTCGACGTTCCTTATGGCCGCCCCGTATCACTAGACCAAGCGCAAACGATTATCCGCTCCGCCGTCGCAGAGGCTGAGGTGCGGAAGTGGAAGATGAACATAGCAGTCGTAGATTCCGGTGGTAATCTAGTTGCCTTTCAGCGGATGGATGGGGCAATGCTTGCCTCGATTGCGATCGCGGAACACAAGGCCCGAGCAGCCGCGACCTTCCGGCGCGAGACAAAAGTCTTCGAGGACGGTATTCAGCTTATGCAACTCACTTATCTGCTCGCGTTCGACGGAATCATTGCTTCTCGAGGCGGCATTCCATTGATCGAGCAGGGCAAGATCATCGGGGCTATCGGCTGTTCGGGCGGCACTGATTCGCAGGATGAAGTGGTCAGCAAGGCAGGCGCGGCAGTGATCAACAGATCTTCAGCGGCGAACAAGTAATAGAGCTCACGGGCGGCTGGGTGCGCGACGAGGTGCGAAGAACAACTTGCACCTCGCGATCATCATAGTGATTCCCTGAGCTGTCCGTTATGACTGGCTTTGATTCGAGTCGCGGTTGTTAAACCAGTCGAGAGCCACCTGCGTATATTGGCCAACCTCGATGAGATAGCCATCGGGATCGCGCATGTAGCAGCGCCATTCCCAGCCATGGTTGTCTAATGGCTCTGTAAGAAAAGGTGCTCCTTTGTACCCCCATTGTTTGTAGCAGGCCCAGATGTCCGCCACGCGTAAGTTAAGGAAGCTACTTATTCTATTCAGATCCATCGGTGTTTCAAGCACGACCTCAGGCTTATCGGGAGTCGGACCACCGCCGCAATTCAGAATGATCCACGTATTAGCCAGCTTGATGTAGCAAGGATTGTCTGGCTTGATGACCGTCCCACCGAGAATTCGGACATAGAAGTCTTTCGATTTCTCCAGGTCACTCACGGTGAAGAAGTGAGTTGCGAAGAAGCCTTCCGTTGCAACGGGCGCGTCAGGCAAATTCACCCTATGCCGTCCTTTGTACTTGCATTACGACTATGTAGTGCAGTGGTAATCCCGAAAGTGTCATAATTGGGTCCCATAAGATGCTGTCCAGGCGATGAGTCCATCTACGCTGAATCGACCCGGCCCAGAGAAGATCAGACAAACGAAAATCAACGTGTACGGCACCTCGACAAGGTACAGGAAGTCGTCGAGCCAGCCGAGGATACCGCTCGCGTGAATGCTGTGGACCGAAGTGGTGGCGATCGCGACGATCATGTCCCCCATGAGCATTGCGGCCCATAGCGGGTAAGGAACCCCACGGCCAGACCGGTCCCGCATTCGAATTCAACGGTAGCGACGAACACTGCAGCTGCGTGCGGCAAAGGGATAGCGTATTTGGACCATGGTCTGCTCAAGAACGCCGAGTTGAGCTTTGGCGAACAGCTTAGTCCTGCCGGAAATGCAGAAAAAGATACCGATCAGGACGCGGACCACGCCGTAGCTGCTGCTCCCGACATCTATGAGGACGGATGCGCCTCATCGCAACTGCGAAGTCGCTCCCGCGTGGGTTCATCGACGGCCGAATACTCGTGAAGATGCAATCCTCTGCTTCCACGGCGATGCGGCCACGATTCGGGAAAAGGTCGGCGCCTCATCCACACCGGCTATCAAGCGCCGAACTCTTAACGGCTAAGCCGCTTTCCGAGCAGCGAGCAACTCCATAAGCGCCTTGGCGGCAGTAGTTGACGAAGCCGGATTCTGGCCGGTCACGACGCGACCGTCAACTACTGCGAAAGGCGCCCAGTCGGCTGCCTTCTCGTAGATGCCGCCGATTCTCTTTAATTCGTCTTCAACCAGGAAAGGCACGACGTGGGTCAGACCGACAGCGGCTTCTTCGCCGTTGGTAAAGCCGGTCACGCGCTTGCCTTTCACGAGAAGCTCGTCCTGGTACATGACGCGATGGAAGACACCCGGCGAATGACAGACCGCAGCCACCGGCTTGCCGGAGTTGTAGAAAGACTCGATCAATACAATGGAATCGGGATTGTCGACAAGATCCCAAATTGGACCGTGCCCTCCGACGTAGAATATGGTGTCGAAATCCTCTGACTTCATGTCGGAAAGCTTGCGTGTTTCGGACAGCGTTTTCTGCGCTGCCAAATCCTGTTTAAAGCGCGTCATCGCGGGAGTTTGCTCCTCCTTCAAATCGCTCTTGGGATCAATCGGGGGTTGTCCTCCTTTCGGCGAAGCCAGCGTTAGTTCAACACCAGCGTCCCGGAAGACAAAGTACGGGGCCGCAAATTCCTCCAGCCAAAAGCCAGTCTTGCGACCAGTGTTGCCCAATTGATCGTGTGAGGTTAAAACCATCAGTATTTTCACGTTCGCTCTCCTCTGTTCGGTATCACGGTAGACTGCGAGCACTGTTCAGCCATGCTCATGGCTATGCACGCAAGCCGCGTACCACGACGAAAATATAGAAAGGAAAGACTGGATTGCAAACCGTCGCGCACCGTTGTTTGCGGGCCGACTCAGCGGGTCGACGCCATCCCTCATTCCAGTTTGAGGCCCAAGAGACAATTTTCGAGATGCTAAACGCGACGTCGTGGCTTAGATCTGCTAAACAATCAACATCGGCCCGGTATCTAACATTGAAATGAATCGCCTTGGGCGGAAGCAGCCGGCGGTCCATCGTTTGCTTAGCTTTATGTAGCTTGGAAAGGACTCGGATGCCAAAACTTCTATCCGTGAATGTCGGGCTCCCTCGTGACGTGGCATGGCGGGGCGAAATAGTTCACACCGCGATTTGGAAGCAGCCAGTGCAGGGCAGAATTGCAGTCCGTCGCCTGAATGTGGATGGCGATGGTCAGGGGGACCTCGCTGGCCACGGAGGCGAACATCGTGCGGTGATGGTGTATCAAGAGGATGCTTATCGCTATTGGGAGGCTCACCTCGGCCGCAACGATTTTTCACTCGGACAGTTTGGTGAGAACTTCACGGTTGCTGGCTTACCCGATGATGAGGTTTGCATCGGCGATCGATATCGCATTGGAAGCGCGCTCTTCGAGGTTACTCAGCCGCGCGTCACGTGCTACCGCGTAGGGATCAGAATGGCAGAACCGGCAATGCCTGCTCTGCTCGTCTCACATCACAAGCCCGGCTTTTACTTTCGCGTGTTGGAGGAAGGTGACGTCGGCGTTGGCGACGAAATCGTGAAGGTCGCGGACGGCCTCGAACGTATGACCGTAGCAGACATTGACGGGCTCCTATATTTGCCAAGCCCCTCCCGCGAACAGCTTGAACGGTCGCTGCGGATACCAGCACTCAGCTTGGGATGGAAAACGTCTCTAAAGGCAATTGCAGAGCAGAAGACCTCGGGGGGAGGGAATCCCGGGCTCAAGTCCTCAAGCGGCCCACCACCGGCCTGGCCGGGTTTTCAGCCACTGCGCGTCGCCAGAGTGGATCCGGAAGCTGCCAATGTGGTCTCCTTGTTAATCGAACAAACTGAGGGCGCACCTTTACCTGCAGCTCTACCCGGACAGTTTCTCGTTCTACGGTTGCGTACAATGCCCGACGGTCCAATGCTGCTCCGGAACTACTCGATGTCAGGTATGCCCGGCGCCGCTACCTATCGGGTAAGCGTTAAACGCGAGACCCACGGCGTTGTTAGCTCATATCTCTATCAGCACGTGCACGCTGGCGACATGTTAGACGTGAGTGCGCCCCGGGGCGGTTTTATCTTGAAATCCGGCGATGCTCCAGTCGTCTTCCTCAGTGCCGGAATTGGGGCAACGCCCGTACTCGCTATGTTGCACTCACTTTCTTCGACCGCGTCCCATCGTGAGATCTGGTGGATCTATGGGGCACGTAATCGAGCCGAGCACCCGTTTGCGAAAGAATCGCGCGCACTCCTGCAAACGCTCGCAAACAGCCGAAGTCACATCGTTTACAGCAAGCCCGAGCCGGCGGATGAACCAGGGGTAGATTACGACTCGGTTGGACATGTGGACGTCCCTTTGCTTCGTCGCATCAACGTGCCTCGCGATGCAGATTTCTATCTGTGTGGTCCGCCGTCCTTCCTTCAGCAATTAACCGAAGGGCTGAAAACATCGAATGTCGAGTCTACACGAATTCACGCAGAGGTGTTTGGTCCTGAGGCTTGGGTCACGCCAGGAATAGCGCGATCGTCCGACGTTCCAGTTCACCTACCTGTAGGAGAACCCGGTACCGGACCCCAAGTTTCATTTACCCGAAGCGGGCTCACCATCCCCTGGAGTTCACGGTTTTCTAGCTTGCTCGAGCTTGCAGAAGCGTGCGACGTTCCCGTTCAGTGGTCATGCCGTACTGGAGTCTGTCATACCTGCGAATGCGCATTGATTGGAGGATCTGTCCAGTATCAGCCTGACCAATTGGAGCCACCAGCCGCCGGGAACGTCTTGATCTGTTGTTCGACGCCGTCTGGCAGTGTCGAAATAGATTTGTGATTACCGGCAAAGCGACATTACTTCACCAACGGCGTGCCCGATAAACTACCCCGGCTATGTCAACAGTCAAGTAACTGTGTCGGCCTGCTGCTTCTTCCGCCATTCAGCGCAACAGTCCGAGCGTCTTAGCAGATGTAAGTGCTTCATTTTTGAGTACCCTCGACGCTTTCCACATCGGACGCCCGACACATCATTTTTTAGCGCAAATTAAACTAGCTTTGGCTGCTTGTTCCAACCATGGAAGGCGGACAAGTCACCAGAGTTCCAAGCCTCCCGGAGTCCAGGAGTCTTGAGATCCCAGTCGGTCCGGATCTCGCTCATGACGGCTCGCAGGTCGTGCCAGAGATCGCTGAGGGAAGGCCGGCCCCAGAACCAATAACCGTTATAGATGCTTTGGATGATGAGTCCCGGCTTGAGCACGAGTGTATGCGGAATCATCGGATTATGCTCCGGGTCGGTGTATTCCGCGATATCCAGGTCCTTCTGCACTGTTCTTTCGGGATCGGAGAGGAAGGTCCACTGGGCGCCCACTGACGCCCGGAACTCCTGCAAAGTGTGATGGTCATCGGTGGAGATGGTGACAATCTGTGTGTACGCCACAGCAATCTTCGGATAGAACGCGGCAAGGTCCAGATGCTGCTGGTGTTCTTTCGGACAGTAATGGCCGCGTGAAAGCGTCACGATCAGAGGATCATCGCCTTGGAGTTCGCTGAGGCTGCGTGGTGTGCCGGTGTGATCGGGCAAGCGATAGTCAGGGAGAACGTTTCCGGTTACGAGATTATGGCGCATAATTAAATTTCTTTCACTGATGTGATTCGGGTTATAACTCTAGACCTTCGATCGCACGCATCGCAATATGGTGCGCTCACGCGATCCGCTGAACCCATTGACTCCGCCAAGCCGGCGCTGCGAAGGGATCCGCGAAATTGTGTTTCGTGCATGACCTTACCATGCATGACCTTACCGTTAAGAAATTCCATAATGCTCACTGTGTATGCTGGCCGCCCCTGGTCGGTGATTGTGTATTCCGTTATCCAGAGATCATCTTTGCCGAGAATTCGCTTGACGTCGAAACCGGACGGCTTGCCTGGGTGATGACTCCGTTAGGCCTGCAAATTTCTCTGGCCCAGGATGCGTTCGCCTGACTGGGAATAATCACAAACGGCATCGTCGATGTAGATATCGTGTTCCGCGTTTGCATCACACGCTGCCGACGCCTGCCAGTGTTCATTCAGAGCATCGAGTATCTGATTGTCTTGCATATCATTTCCCTTGTGGAATGAAACCCGGGCTTCCGGTGTTCACTACTTTGTTGAACCTTTGTCTTGTCTGAATTGCGTTGATTTCTTCGAGTGCGTCTTCCGGAAGAGCGGAGATGTTGAAATTCTCTCTCGCGCGGGCCGCTGTCCTGGGAGTGGTGAGCAAAGCCGTGCCACGTTGTACGGCCCACGCCAGCAACACCTGTGCTGGCGTCTTGCCTACTCGTGCGGCAACTGCAGAGATGACTGGATCCTCGAGAGGTCCCGGTCTTATTCCGTGACCCAACGGCGCAAAGGCCAGAAACACGATCTCCTTCTCCTTGCAAAAGTTGAGAAGCTCTGTTTCCGGCAGATACGGATGCGCTTCGACCTGGACCACGGCCGGTCTTATTCTCGCGAATTCGTAGATGGGCAAAAGCCTTTCCAAGGTGATGTCAGACAGTCCGATAGCCCGGCATTTCCCACCGTCAACGAGGCTTTCCATCGCCCGCCAGGTCTCGAGCAAGGTTACGCCCAGATCGTAAAGAATTTTGCCGCTTTGATCCCGGGGATCCTGCTCGTCTCCCGGTTGAAACGCAAATGGAGTGTGACTGAGATAGAGATCCAGATAGTCGAGTCCAAGTCTCTTCAGACTCGCGTCGAAAGCTGGTTTGACGCGCTCAGGCCGGTGATTGGTGTTCCACAACTTCGAGGTAATAAAGATGTTTTCACGCGCAATCCCTCCAGTGGCGAGTCCTGCCTGCAGGGCTTGACCCACCTCCAGTTCATTCCGATATCGTTCAGCACAATCGAAATGTCGAAATCCAGCTTCTAGCGCGTCCCTGGTAGCACTTATCGTCGCGGCTGCATCCGGAATCAGCGTGCCAAAGCCAAGGACGGGCATATGGCCGGTTCCGTAGTTGAGTGGCACCGTTTTCGTCCGGAAATCAGAAGAGTCGATCATAGTTACACCTCGTTGGCATCTGGCGTCCAGCAACACGTCCGATATGCGGTGTCAACAACCGCGATATTGATCGATTGAAGGGGACTTGGGACGATGGCTTCACCGACTCAAGCTCATTGCGCGGCAAGCGCTCTTATGGATCGGTTAAAAAAAGAGCCGCGCTGGTGTCTCAGGCCAATCGGCCTCGTCCGAGCCCCAAAGTTGCGCCCATGTTGACCAGGTCGGCAAGAGACTCGGATTTCATCTTCTGCATCACACGTCCGCGATGTGCCTTAACCGTGATTTCGCTGATTCCCAATTCGCCGGCCACTTGTTTGTTAAGCATTCCCGTGACGACCAGCGCCATCACTTGCTGCTCCCGCTGGGAAAGTGATGCGAAGTTGTCGCTTACTGTCTGCATCTCTCTTCCACGGCACAACGTTTCGCGACTTCGCTCGATTGCCTGGCGGATTGCTACCAGGAGAATCTCATTCGTAAACGGCTTCGTCAGGAATTCGACTGCTCCCGCCTTCATCGCCTCGACCGTCATCGGTATATCGCCATGCCCGGTGATGAAAATGATCGGCATGTCGGCGCGATCACTCGCGACCCGCTTCTGCAATTCCAGGCCGCTCAGTCCCGGCATGGAAACGTCGAGCACCAAGCAACTTGGAACAGAAGGTCGAGGCGCCGCAAGGAACTCGGAGGCGGAAGCGAATATCTCTGGATACCAGCCTTCGCATCGAATCAGCAATTCAAGCGATTCGCGAACTGACACATCGTCGTCGACAACGAATACTACTGACGTAGAGTCGGTCATTGACCACGTGCTGAGTTCAAGCCTGGCAGCATAGAGTTCCACGATTTTATCGTTTCCGGCAAAACAGTGCAAATCAGGTCATCACCGAATGCAGGGCACCTAAAAGGGCCGTGTCGCTAAAAGGTTTATTCCAGCAAGCGACCGCGCCTAATTCGACTACTAGCGCCCGGATCGCATCGTTCCCTGTCGCTGTGATGAAGATGATGGGAAACTGCTTATCATGTTGCTTCAATTCAGCTTGCAACTCAATACCAGTCATGCCCGGCATTGCAATATCAAGGATCAGACACTTGGTGCACTCCAACGCATCGGACGCGAGGAATTCTAAGACAGATGAAAACGTCCGAACCGGATAACCAAAGTCGGTCGGCAAATCCGGAAGCGACTCGCGAACGGATTCGTCGCCGTCAATTACGGACACAAGCGAACGTTCGCCGTACATTAATTCCACCTCTGGCCATGCTGCCGCTCGGGTGATCCCTCACCAGAACCGGATAGTAAAAGCGAGATAGTTCGTGTGGAGCGGATTGGATCAGCAAGTTCAGATGAAGCCCCGAGGGAGCACCATGCCTCCTATTCCGCGCGAACTCCGAATATCGCCGGCCAATCATGTTCTTGCCTGTTTCTCGGGTTATCTCGTCGAGACCGACTTGGGCATCGCTGACCATGACCACATGCCTAAGCAGATTAGAGCCGAGATCCGGACAGAAGTCGATTAGACGAAAATATTGCTTCCTGGGGGTAGGGTTCGGCTCCTCGAAAACCTGCTGCCAATGCAGCATAGGCGCCAGTACTTGTGGGTGCGGACTCAAGTGGTCTTAACCGGTGCCGGTGCGACCGTCGCGTTTCGATGCCGAGTTTGCGCATCTTGTAAATCAAGGTAGTCCGCGGCAGTCCTAGCCGCTCGGCTGCCCCGTCGCGGCCGCCGATCATCCAACGGCTCTGTTCCAGGACTTCAAGAATATGACCGCGGGACGCCTCCGCGAAAGTCTGTGCTGCGGTGGCTGTGGGCTGTTTCGTCACATGACGTAATTCCGTCAATGTGGGACGCAGCACCGGCCCCGGTGAAAGGACGACCGCGCGTTCGATGAAGTTCTGGAGCTCGCGAATGTTGCCCGGCCAATCATGGCACTTTAGTACTTCCAATACTTCGTCGGGAATCGTGTAGACCGGCTTGTTGAGGCGGGCTGTGTACTTTCGAACAAAGTGTTCGACTAGTCGAGGAATGTCATCTAAACGCTCGCGCAAGGGAGGCAGCAAGATCGGGATGACATTGAGGCGATAGTACAAATCGGCACGGAATTGGCGCACCGACACCAGTTTGGCGAGATCCTGGTTGGTCGCCGCCACGACGCGCACGTTAACGCGTATTGTCCGCCCGCAGCCTAGTCGCTCGAACTCCTGTTCCTGCAGAGCGCGCAGGAGCTTCGGCTGCAATTCCAGCGGAAGATCACCGATCTCGTCAAGCAATAAAGTCCCGTTATCCGCTTGCTGGAACCGTCCCATGCTCTGCGTGACTGCGCCGGTAAAGGCCCCGCGCTCGTGACCGAGGAGTTCACTCTCCAGCAGCGTGCTTGGAATCGCGGCACAGTTCAGCTTCACAAACGGGCCGCGGCTGCGCAGGCTTTGGTCGTGAATGGCTTGAGCGATGATCTCCTTGCCTGTGCCGGTTTCGCCTTGGATCAGCGTGACTGAATCGCTTTTCGCGATGATCCGAACCTGATTCATGACACTTACAAATGCCGGGTTTAGCCCCACGATCTCGTCTTCGATGCGGCGGGCAGTGGCTGTGCGTTCAAGCATGGTGTTCTATCTCCCTTTTGTTCCCTCTGCCTCATTTTGGGCAGAGTCGGCATCCACTTTGATGTTCATGGGAACTCCTCAAATTTCGCCGCGCTCGTGCAGTTGCTGTATTCGATTAGGCCAGAGGCTCTCGAGCCGGACAGTTGGACGAAGGTATCGAGGATACTTTGGTATCGGTCGGTGCGGTACTCAACCGTAGTGCCAGCCGGGCTGCTGCGGCGATGGTGATCGCTCTCCAGTCGAGTGGAGTCACTTCGCATGCCAGGTCCATCGACACGAGCTCCTGAAGCTAATCCTCCGCTGCACGCCGTGCCTCGCCCGCTCCAAATGAATCCGTCACGACATGAATGAAAGCACCCATCTCCCGCTCAGCAGCGGCTTTCATACCCGCCAGGTTCGATTGCGACGTCTCCACAACTGCATTAAGCCATCAGAAACCAAAGTAGCCAATTGGACGAAGGTATCAATGGCGGCTGCCTCGCTGCTCGCTGTGCTCGGAACGGCCCACCATGATGTTTATAGTTTTGGCCGGGCCCGCGTAATCTGTTGCCACGGCGCCCGCCGCAGCAGAGAAACGTGGCTGATCAGAGACGAGTTCCCAGCAAACTTGAATAGCTCTTATGGTCCGGAGCGGCCGGAAATGGCGGCGGACATCGCGAATCTCGGAATGTTGATGAACCATGCCGGCCAGCCGGCCGCAGGCATTGCGCTGCTAAGGCAGGCGCTCAGCATTCACGAAAAGACGCTTGGACTAACAGCGATGAGGCGAGATTTGTAAGGGAACATCTCGCGCGCAGCGGGCGTTAGAACTTTCAGAAACAACCACTTATTCAACGCGTGGCAATTGCGAGTGAACCAGCGTGAAGCTGGAGTGTATGAAAGGTTAGTAAACAAACGAAGCGCTGGTGAATTTTCTTGCGAGACTGTGAAGGTGCAGCGTCGGAGCAGGGAAGAGGACCAAGCTGTGATGGCTCGTGAACCGCATAAACGCGCCCCATTGGAGTTGATTACGTCACCGGCACAATCGTGAGCCCGGGACCTCCTTGCGTGACCACGCTCTTTCCTGTTGGCGAGCATATCTACCTTATGCCTAATGCCGACTTGAGGGCTTCGAATAGATCCGTATCGCTGAACGGCTTTAGAAGACAAGCCGTTGCGCCTTGTGCAGCGACTTGGGAATGAATCGCTTTGTCCCGGTTTGCGGTTATGAAGATGACCGGCACCCGATTGCCGCGACCCTTCAACTCCGTCTGCAACTCGATCCCGGTCATACCCGGCATTGCAATGTCGAGGATCAGAACCGCTGTCTGGTCTAATGCAGCCGACTCAAGAAACTCGTGCGCGGAGGAGAAGGTGCGTACCGAATAGCCGAATTCATTCAACAAATCGGGTAATGACTCACGGATCGATTTGTCGTCGTCGACCACACATACAAGTGGACGCTCGGCAATCATAGTCTTTGTAAGGCTCGGGCGAGGCTAAGCGTGAGGGTCTCGGCCTCAAATGGAATCAACAAGCGAAACTCTATTGCACCTGTGAAAGGCTCGGCCGCTTTCTGAGCGCACAACCTTAGCGGATGTTTGAAGACAAACCTCGCCACAGCGGGACACCGCTGGTTTTGCACATTGCCCTGATTGCCCACGCACCCCTCCTGCCAGTGTTTGCGGGTCAAAAGACCGGCAACTGGCGACATCCCATGATCAATTACACCAGGAACCGAGGTGCAGGTCCATTAGACGAAAGTATTGGTCAACTGACGCCCGAGATGGCAGGTGATGATGTGCGCAGACCCAGCCGCACACCTTTCGACAAATGCCCAGGGCGTGGCACTCTCTACCGGAGACCTGCGCCCAAGGACCGAAAGCCCGGTTCACGAACAGTGAGAGGTCGTGTCTGCCCTGCCGCCTTTCCGGCTCAATGGAGTCGCGTATGACAGCGTAGAGCGGCTCTTTTCTCTGCAGGAACTCGCGCGACTTGGCGACCCACGCCTTAGGCGGTGGCTGAGCTATCAAATCTCGCCAGGCGAGCGCACTCCGGCAATTCACCGACGATTTTCTGCAGGAGTTAATTTTAAAATGCCATTTGGATCGCACGGAATTGCAAATGAGAACGTCGCACCCGGTCCATCGTTCGCCTCCGCCCATAACCGGCCTCGATGTCTCTCGATGATTGAACGGCTAACTGACAACCCGATGCCCATACCGTCGCTCTTAGTCGTGTAGAACGAATCAAAAAGCTTTTCGACGCTTTGGACTTCAAACCCTACGCCGGAATCGCGTACGCTCAAACCCACGAAGCCCTTTTCCGTGCATTTGGTCGTAATCAGCAGGCGTCGTGGACGATCGTGAATTTGGGCCATCGCATCGGAGGCGTTACGGAGCAAGTTCAGGATGACCTGCTGGAGCTGAATCCGATCCCCGGTCACCCTCTGGAGACCATCAGCCAGCTCTGTTTGCACGATCACTTGGCTTCTATGCAGGTCGTTCAATGACAGCGCTATGACTTCTTTCGTGGCCTCATTCAGGTCCAGCAACTCGATTGTGAATTCTCCCTTGCTAAAGAGGGCACGCAAGCGGGAGATCACATCAGATGCACGGTTACTGTCGCGAATCGTCCGGCGCACAGTTTCCCGCGCACCCTCGACATTCGGAGGATCGGAGTTCAACATTCGCAGACATGTACCGGCGTTAGTGATAATTCCCGAGAGTGGTTGATTGATCTCATGCGCTATCGACGCGGTCAGCGTGCTGAGCGATGTGACCCGCGCGACATGGGCGAACTCGGAGCGCGCCTTATCCAGAGCCTGCTCGGCGAGATAGCGCGCCGTCACATCCTGAATGGCGCCGACATATTCGCGTTGCCCCTTGGCATCCCGAGTCTCTTGAGAACTCGCACGCAAATACTTAATAGAGCCGTCAGGCATCTGAAGCCGAAAGCCGTACTCCTGGTCCCCGCCGGAACTCCGCGCCGATTCGATCTTCTCGGCGAAGATAGGCCGATCATCGGGATGAACGTAAGCGGCGATTTGCTCTAAAGTAACCGACCTATCGAGCTCAAAACCGTAAATGCGACGAGCTCCCTCGGAAAATGTGACTTCAGTAGTATCAACGCACCACGAGAAGCAGCCGCTCAAGGTGAGAAAGTGCGCTTTTGTAAGGAACTCCTCTTTGCGGCGCAACTCCTCCCCAGCCTTCTTGCGGTCTTCGATATCGGTGTTCGTACCGTACCACTTGACGATTTTGCCGGTTTCATCAAGTAGCGGGTTCGCCCGAAAAAGAAACCAGCGATAAACTCCATCGACGCGTCGCATCCGAGCTTCCACGTCAACTTGCGTGCCGGCATTCAGAGCAGCTTGCCAATACTGCAACAAACCGGGCGCGTCGTCGGGATGAATCACAACGGCCCAGCCGAAGCCGTGCGCTTCTTCGGCTGAAAGGCCCGTAAAGTCGAGCCAGGGCCGGCTGAGAAAATCGACAAAGCCATCCGCCTCCGTGGACCAGGAGAGTGTGGGAATCGTGTCGATGATCAACTTTAAATTCTGCCCGCGGCTTTTGAGCGCCTCCTCTGCACGCTTGCGATCCTCAATATCCGTGCTGGTGCCATACCATCGGACGAGTTCTCCGAGGTCGTCTCGAAAGGGTTCGGCACGTATGAGGAACCATCGATAAACTCCGTCGCGCCGTCGGATGCGGGCTTCGAGTTCATCCGATTCGCCGGCGAGCAAAACCTCCGCCCATTTCGTTATCAACCTCGATAAGTCGTCGGGGTGGAACGCTGTCTGCCAACCCCAACCCCGAGCCTCTTCCGGCGTTACACCCGTATATTCATGCCAGCTCTTGCTGATGAACTCATTGGCGCCGTCCGGTAGCATGCACCATACGAAGGCTGGGATGGTATCAATGATGAATTTCAGGTCCCGTTCGCTGGCGCGGACGGCATCTTCGGCCCTTTTGCGGTCGTCGATGTCCGTAAGCAGCACGTACCAGCGAACGATGCTGCCGCTGGAATCGCAAAGCGGATAGCCACTATTCTGAAACCAACGATAGACGCCATCCCGTCGCTTGAAACGCTGCAAGATCTCGTAGGGACTGCCCGTCGCGATGGATCGAGAGAAAACTTCGACGACATGCGGCAAATCTTCAGGATGAATTGTATCGTTCGTTCCCCACTGTCTGAGCTGCTCGAGGGTCTGGCCGAAATACTCGAAGACCTGATTGTTCGCCAAGTCGATACCACCAGCGGGAGACATCAGCGCGATGAGGCCAGGAATGCTGTCGATGATAAGTTTCGACTCGCGTTCGCTATTCTTCAATCGCTCATTGGCAGCAGCGAGCTCACTGGTTCTTTGTGCAACACGCTCGTCAAGTTCTCTCGACACCCTCTGTTGTTCAAGCAGCTTTTGTTCCTGCTGCAACCCCATCGCCGCCTGATTGGCGGCAACATCCAGAACGAGCTTCTCCGTTTGCTGTGGGAAATCCGTCCGCTCAGAACCAACAACGACGATGCCGACCTCGGCATCCATCCCGAGCCGCGCTGACGCCAAGGCGAAGTCGGCACCTTCGATCGATAAGCGTGCGTGGGAAGGCCAGTTACGCGGAAAGTCGCCCAGCGCAGCACGGAGAACATGGCCCATTGCTTCTGCGTTGTTCATACCCTCTCGCGGCAGGACAACGCGCGCCATCTCGGTAGAGGAGCGCCCATCCCCGCCGTTCAAGTGAACGAAAACAAATGCCGGACGCAGCATTCCTGCAAGGGCGTCCATCAGGGTCTCGGTGATGTTCTGAGGTCCAGCACCGGTCCATAGCGCCGGCAGCGCCATGATGCCTACAAGATCGTTCAGACAGCGACGCAGTCGCTCCGCATCCTCGACGGAAGACTCGCGCGTCGTGTTCACTTCAAATCGCTGTTCCGTGGGCGGCCTGATGTGCTCGGCGCGCTCGAAGTTCCGGCAGGAACTGTTCCGGCGGTACAAAGAAAGGATTCTGGTGCAAGACTCCGCCGATGATAACGAGTGGATGGGTCCGCACAATATCGATCACAGTGTCGCCACTAAAGCGATCGAGATGATATGTGCAAATGACGGCGTCTTCATGACGACGCCAAATGTCATTGACACGGGATTCGAACTCGATCAGGTTTTCGAGGTGCTCCTGGCCATTGGCGGCCCAGTCCATGCGACAAATGATTCGATTCATCCCGAACCCGCCTACTGCGCTGCTGTGGGCGAGCTTTTCGAAAACTGCTAGCATCCGGTCCTGATCGAATCGACCGTCTCTAAGGTAAGTGTCGGTGTTGGCACGAAGATCGAGTTGGCCGCGTTGTTGCGCTTCCGCAGTATCGATCCCCGCCGCGGACAGCCGCTCAAGATGTTCGGCGCGATAATCCGGATTCACAACATGAACTGCTCTGTCGCCGCATTCGAATCCGTCCTTGATGAAGGGAAGTAGAACCCGGTACTCTTCTTCATCACTGTTGAACAGCGCACAGACATGACGTACCGGATCGAGTTGAGAACCTGCAAGCGATACTGGCGCCATCGTCTGCTATTCACGACCTCTTTGAAGTTGATCGAGCGGCGCTGTCCATTGTCTCGCCTCGCGCGCGTTCGTAATAGGATACACCAACGGTGCCTCAGCGGCCGTTGCAGACGTTCCGCTTCAGTGTCAGAAGGATACACGCGACGGGTGTGGAACGTGACGGCGGCCGTGGTGTGGGCGGCGACAAGAGTCAAATTCAACATCGCGTCGGCCGGTTGAGTCGGCCCGCCAACAACGGTGTGATCCGCTTGCGCTTCTCCTTTTCGTTTCTGTGCCTTCGGGATGGTGATCGACTTGCTTGAAGGAGGATCAGTGATCGCGGTCGAAGCTTTGATGAAAGTGTTCGCGGCGGAGATCGCAGGAGCCTCTCGGTTGAGGCCGTCGAAATATCAGGTGAGAACTGGGACCTCTCGTGGTCGTCGCTCGAAGCTAGGAGATAGAAAATGGAAAAACGAATGCTGATGGGAATGGCGTCTTTCGCCGTTTTCGCGGGTTTTGTCCTGGCCGCGCAAGACAAATATACCCTGAAGGTTCCGGATGGGCTCGCGTTCTCTGAGTTCCGAGGATACGAAGGGTGGCAGACTATTTCCGTCAGCCGCAACGCAAAGGCAGTTGCTGTGATCCTTGGAAATCCCGTAATGATCAGTGCTTATCAGGCCGGGATTCCTGACAACGGGAAACCTGTCCCGGACGGCGCGAAGATGGCGAAGGTTCATTGGGCGCCCAAGCAGAACGATCTCTTTCCGGACGCGACAGTGCCGGACAAGCTGGCGAACGTGGACTTCATGCTGAAAGACAGCAAGAGATTTGCGGATAGCGGCGGTTGGGGATACGCCGTCTTTGATTACGACGACGCCTCCGACACATTCAGGCCGGGTACCTCGGCGAGCACGCCTCCGCAGGGGAACGATGCGAAGTGTGGGTACACGTGCCATACGCTAGCTAAGAAGAGAGACTACGTTTTCACCTATTACGGAAAGAGGTGAGGCTGGGCTCGTGATCAAGCGGCAAAGCAGCTTTCTATTGACGTGCCTGCACGAATTCCGGCTGGCTACCTAAAGCGGGAGGATCATCAATGTGTCGCCATTATTCCGGTCCTGAATACGAGTTCCCGCACGGCGATGCGCGTCTAGATCTCACCCGCTTGTTTGCCTTTCCGGAGCCTGGAGATGCCAGTAAGTCGATCTTGATTATGGACGTGACGGCACTCAGATTGCGACAGTGCGTCGTGTCGAAGGCGAAGACGCAGCCGGCGCAAGCGATAGCGGGCAAACTATTATCCATCTCGCGCCGGTCTCGACTGAACGAGAGGCGCGAGTGGCAGTAGCCGGTGAGTATCGCTTCTTCGCCGGCTGGCGAAGCGATCCGTTCTTCTTTGACACCGAAGGTGCTCTGAACAACTTCCAGTTCACGGGTCACGATTTCTTCGCCGGAAAGAATGTATGCAGCATGGTGCTGGAAGTCCCTAACGATGCGCTGGGCTCTAATGTCCTCGGCTTATGGCCGTCGCACTCTGGACGGCACAGGCGGGACGGGGGTTCAGCGGACCGCGGCGCACGGCCTTCCCAAGCTGTCTTTCTAACCGCTGAACAGAAAGGCGCGTATCTTGCCGCGCAGCCGGTGGATGACGCCCGTTTCGTTGCCATCTTTGCGCACTCACTGGAGCACACGGGAGGGTATTCGTCCAGGAAGCGCAGCGAGTGGCAGAAACTTTGCTGCCGGATATTCTGTTCTATGATCCTGGGCGGCAGGCGTCGTAACCCGACAATGGCCGAGCACTCTCAGGCGACGTTATGGACGGTTTATTTCCCTCCTCACGAATGGGAGGCTGACAGGGGATAACGTGGGGCCCCATCACGACCATCCGTATTAATAAGGGCGCAACGAGCCATTAATTGCCCTAGTGATTTCGCTTCGGCAACATGCTTTGAGTTTGCCCCCACGCTCGACCCGCAGAATATGCAGATCCGTCCCGCGCGGGCAGGTTTCCCGCCCGTTAAGTCAATCATCGAAAACAGGATAGCTTCCATGGCTTCGTATGTTCTTCCTTTCACCATCACTTGCTTCGTGGCACGTCGATTTCGGCAGAGTGGACTACTTCTTGTTGGATGAAGGACCGATCTCCGTGACAACGGAAAGCCTTTCTTGTTAATGACAAAAACAATCTAGTTTCGTTCACACTGCCTGGTAAGTCGCGATTTACTTCGCTGGAATCACCGATGTTGCAGTACTTACAGGGTCACTCGTGGTTTGTTCCATTGCCATACATACATCTGGTCCCGTAAAATATTTCGGCAACCAATTCTTTCCTTGCGGCAATCTTCACCTCTCGCGCGAAGTGATCGAGGTAAAGAATCGTTTGTGAATGGACTGTCACTCGAATCGAACTGTGCGGCTTTGGTGTAGCTACGTTGGACCAGTGTCATGGCATGTCGAAAAAGATGTACGTGAAGGACGCGATCACTTGAACCTGTCCGTGCGGCATCGGTGCACGTTAAAGGTGCAAACGAAACCGTTGGATCGGAGAAACTCCGTTACGCATTCAGTAGGCGAATGGCAAAGTCTTACGACGATCGGGAATATTCTGCTGGGTGTTTCGGTAGTGCTCATTGAAAGAGACGTCCAACAGCAATGTTGAACGAGGAGAAACAAATGGCAGGCCGAATTAAACAGAATTCAAACGGAGACGGAGTAGATCGCCGGGGCTTTCTGGAGTGTATGGCTTGGGCCGGCACGGGCATGATTTGGACGGTCAGTGGAGGAGTGCTAAGTTCCAAAGCGTTCGGCCACGAGGGACACAGCGAATCGGACGTGGATGCTGGGTTCAGCTTCGTTCAGATCAGCGATAGTCACATTGGCTTCAACAAGGCTGCGAACACGGACGTGACGGCGACCTTGCAAGAGGCGATCAGTAAGATCAACGCGCTTGAGCATACGCCGCACTTTCTGATTCATACTGGCGATTTGAGCCATCTCTCAAAGCCGACCGAGTTCGACACCCTTGACCAGGTACTACAGTCGGCGAAGTCGCAACAAACGTTCTTCGTGCCGGGTGAACACGACATGCTGGCAGACAACGGCCAGCAGTACCTCGAGCGGTACGGCAAAGGAACGAAGGGAGCAGGCTGGTTTAGCTTCGACCACAAAGGAGTGCATTTCGTCGGACTGGTAAATGTAGTTGATTTGAAGGCAGGTGGGCTTGGAACACTCGGTGCAGAACAGTTGACCTGGCTCCAAAAGGATCTGGCCGGCCGTTCCAGTAGCACTCCGATCGTGGTGTTTGCACACATACCTCTCTGGACCGTCTATCCGGAGTGGGGATGGGGTACGAGCGATGGAATGCAAGCCTTGTCTTACATGAAGCGGTTCGGCTCGGTAACTGTGTTGAACGGACATATCCACCAGACCATGCAGAAGGTAGAAGGAAATGTTTTCTACCACACTGCAATGTCGACTGCATTTCCCCAGCCGAAGCCCGGTACGGCACCCTCACCCGGCCCAATGAAAGTTCCGGCTGAACAGTTGAGGGACGTATTAGGTATCACCCACGTCAACTATGTCGCGGGTACCCATTCGCTGGCGGTTGTCGATTCGACGCTCGCAGCGACTTCCACTGCTCGCTCAAGCCTCGAGAAGGCTGCCAATACCACGGAAGTCAAAATCGATAACTTCTCGTTTACGCCGAAGTCTATGACGGTCAAAGTCGGAACGGCTGTTACGTGGACCAATCGGGACGACATCCCCCATAACGTTGTGAGTACGGAAAAAAGGTTTTCTTCCCCTGTTCTCGATACTGACCAGGCATTCTCGTTCAAATTCGACGAGCCGGGATCCTATCCGTATTTCTGCAAGATTCATCCCATGATGACGGGCACGATTGTCGTCGAAAAGAACGCATCGGGAACAGCATAGGGACTGGAGAAGATGGTCGGGAGCCGAAAGGGCCAAGTACCGTCTTGTGGCGCCCGTTACAGCCGTATCGGCAACGGCGTTCTTAGCGTCGCCTTACCGGAAAGCGAATCTGGTTAAGGGCTGGATGAACCAGCCACAGCAGGCGATCATCGACTAGCTCCCGAATAGAATTGGATCTTACGGAAGCAGTACGCGGAGAGATTTTGAGTCGTAAGCCACCCGATACCTTTAGCTTGGCATCGGACGCTCGCATCTTTCACGCGCCCGATTTTCTCAACCGGCGTTCTGCGTTTCGATTTCGGAAGTATTGCCAGAACACATTCGCAACAGCCAGAACAGGCACCGCCAGCAGTAAGCCGAGTGGCCCAAATAGCAAGCTGCCCGCAAGCAGACCAAGAAAAACCGGTATGGCTCGAAGGCCCAGCGGTTTTCCGAGCAGAACGGGTTGCAGAACGAATCCCTCAATCGCTTGTACGGCAATCCATACGCCGAAACTAAGGGCGAGATCGGTCCAATCCCGACGCACCAGGATAGTAGTGAGGCCGACCAGAGACAGCGTAATCAGCGATCCAACGCTTGGGATAAAGCTGCAAATTCCCCCGATGACTGCAAATAGCAGCCACCAGGGCACATGCGCGATCGCAAAACCCATCGCATAGAGGACTGTCTCAACAGCCGAAATAATGAATTGTGCCCTGATGTAGAGGCCCAGCACCCGAACCGACTGCCGAAACGGGTTCTCCGGCCGAGCCATACCAACGCCCATGTCTCAATGGTATGCTTGCCTTCGCTCGCTGCCCTGATTCGCGGTTCAGCCGTCCTGATGTTTCTCGCTGAGAATCGCTCTTCGGACTCTGATTCTGGTCGCTTGCAGTTCGGCTTGCGCTGCTTCGCCGTAATGTTTGTTCGACCGCAGAACTTCTGTATATCTGCTGAAAAGGTCACCCAAGATGTGATCGTCGGGGCCAAAATTATGCTCCCGGATCTCGACCGCCCGGCGATATAGCGGTTCGGCTTGGGCGAAACGGCGCGTTCTTCGATAAACATCTGCAAGATTCGCGCACACGGTGCCGGTATCAGGATGGGATGATCCGACGGTCTCGTCATCCAACTGCAGGGCGCGACGGAGATAAGTCTCGGCTTCGTCGGTGTGGTGTTTGTCCCACGCGACCAGGCCAAGGTTGTTGTAGTCTTTAGCGATCTGGGGACTTTTCGGTCCCGCGAAGTGTTCGTCGATTTCGAGCGATTCCAGGTAGAGCTTCTTCGCCTGATCTAAGTGTTTCTGAAATCTGTACACGGTTGCAAGATTGGTGAGGCCGCTTGCGATGGAGGGGTGTATCGGGCCGTAGTGCCGCCTTAACGACTCGATGGACTTTTTGTATAGAGCCTCCGCGGCTTTCCAATCGCGCAACTCGGCTCTTACTTTGGCGAGATTGTTCCAACCGGCGGCCGTCGAGGGATGATCAGGACCGGCGGTCTTCTCAAAAAGGACGATGCTCTCCTTGAAACACTTATCGGCTTCCGTGTAACGCGAGTACGTCAACGCAATGCGACCGCGTAAATTCCAGGCATGTGCTATTTGGCTGTCGAGTTCACCCGGGTGCTTGGGCGGAAGGGCCATGATGGTGTCCACTAGAGATCCTGCCTCTGCAAACCGGCCCTGCGCGAACAAGATCGATGCCAGCGCATTCTTCACTTCTGCGGTTTTTTCCGGCGCGCCTGTCACCCGTTCCTGAATTTCGAGAGCGCGACGGTCAATGCGCTCAGCCTGATCAAAATGGCCCTGGTCGTAGTGCAGCAGGGCGAGTCCGATCAGAGGGCCTACTAAGCTCGGATGTTCGGGGCCTACGTGGTCTTCGAGTGTTTGGATGGATTGCTTATATAGAGGCTCAGCCTTCGCCCAAGCCGCCTGTGCACGATAAACTGCTGCGAGATTGTTCAGGATGGCGGCAGTACTCGATTGGGTTGCCGGTTTGCGTGAGATCCTCGAGTTCCAGGGCTCTCTTGAAGTACGACTCTGCGTTGTTGTAGTCGGCGGCGTTGTAAAAAAAGTTCCCCCGATTGCTGTAGTCCGAAGCAGATGCGGGATTCGGTGCTGCGTCTAAGAGACGGAATGAACCCATGACCAGTAGCAAGGAAAGAGTTTTCACGGTTCCATCGTGAAGCGAAACGCAACCTTTTCACCAGTAACGAGCCGTAAGCTCGAGGTGTGATGTTACCGTAAGACGGTCGGAGAATCAGATTCAAAGGCCGAGGCGCTGCAGGAGAGACGAAAAACGTGGCTCTCCGCGCAAATCGTCGTAAGCCGGATGTACTTTTACAGTAATAATCGGTGTTTCGCGGCGATCGGCCGCAAGCTCCAGCCGATCCAACGCGGCATCCTTCTCTCCGAGGCCAAGGTGGACCAGCGCGAAGCACGTGGAAGGCACAGGCCTGCCTGAGGACGCGTTCTCCAGTTTGGCAAGAATGGCTCGAGCCCGGGCGTGATCTCCAGAGAACCCGTAAGCTTGGCCCAGCGCCCCGAGAATGTTGGGCACTTCTCCCGCTAATGAGATTGCCTGTTCCAGGTTTTCGATCGCCTCGCGAAACCTGTGTTTCTGAAGATAGGCTCTTCCGAGAGAAGAGTAGGCCTTATAGAAGGACGGATCGAGAGCACGGAGTTCCTTGAATACTTCGATGGCTTCATCGTACTTGCGTGAAAGCGTGTTGATCGCGCCGAGCCCTTCGCGAATGATGTTCGAGAGCGGATCGAGCTGCATGGCGATCTCAAGCTCGACACGCGCCTGATCGAAACGGCCGAGCATTGCAAGGTGGTCGATACCGTACCAATGATGAGCCGAAGCATAACCGGGATTGAGTTTTAAAGAAGTTACAAAGGCATCGGACGCCTCGCGCCAGGACCAATCATAGATACTCAAAATCAATCCGAGCGAGGCGTGCGCTTCAGCCGATGCAGGATCCAACTCAAGGGCGTGCCTGGCGGCTACTTTTGCCTTTTCCATGCAGGATGGAGCATCGGATATTCCATAATCGGCCATCAGCGTGTAAGTATCCGCGAGACCAGCATAGGCGGAAGCTGAGGAAGGATCGACGGCGGTAGCCTGTTCGAAAAAGAGAATACTTCGGCGCAGGCCGTCGGCTGTTCGTTCACGCGAATGGTATCGCCCTCGAAGACAAAGCTGGTAACTCTCCACGCTGCGTGTTGTCTTCGGCGCGCTTTTCTGCCAGAAGGTCAAGGTGAGGGCCGATACGATGGCCGTTGCAATGTTTTCCTGAATATCGATGATGTCAGCGAATTCGCGATCGTAGGTTCCAGACCAAACATAACGACTGTCGGACGTGCTGATCAGTTGAGCGGTTATGCGAAGTCGATTCGTCGTTCTGCGAATACTTCCCCGCAGGATATAAGCGACCGACAACTTCTCGCGGATGGCGTCGAGATCGCTCTCCCTTCCTTTCATCTGCGAGGCGGAATTCCAGGCTGCTACGCGGAGGTCAGGAACGCGGGTAAGCGCATTGATCAGCTCTTCAGTAAGACCGTCACTGAGAAACGCGCCATCTTCCTCCCTGCCGAGATTGGCGAAGGGTAGGATGGCGATAGATTTGTCGTAATGTTGGGCGGGCGGATCTTCGTCGAACGAACGCAGGCGAAATACCGGCGAGTATTGGCCCGTAGGGAGTTCGATAATCAGGTTGTCTTGCTGACCGACACCCTCGTAATAGTTGCGTAGCTTTGTCCGAAGGCGGCGAGCTTCGACCCGGACGATGGGATCGACGCGGGGATCGTAGTCGGCATCACGATCGAAAACGTGCATTCCAATCACGTTCTCTTTCAGATGGGCCGCACGACCGCGCAAGCTCTCTTCTACAGCGAAACGCAGAAATCGAACCATTCTCTGAGAATCCGAGAAGATGGAATGCGCGACGATCTTCGACAATTGGTCGCTGACCAGTGAAGGTGCGATTTCGGCACCGATCGGGGCGGCTGTCATGGCTTTAGACCCGCATGCTTGCTTCGACTGAGACCTTTACTTGACTATCGATGTCCATTTCTTCGACACTCCCTTGCCACCCATTCGTCTCTGTAATACGCAGCGCCGCCCCACTCTTGTTCCCTATTCACTCGAAAACTTTTATGCCGCATCCGGACCGAACTACCCGGATTGCCTTCGAGCAAATGTGCTGTAAAGACGTGTACAACACGAAAACGATAGGAAGGTCTTCCCAATTATGGATTCTTTTTTACAAATTGTTTACGAAGGTGCTGGGTGCCTCTTCGTTAGCTGCTTCTTGACTGTGTCGCGAGTTGAGAGCTAGTTCGTGGGCCAAAATAAGCCCGTTGAATGCGACGCGAACGCTTGCGAACCGGAGCGGCAAGGTGGCGGCCTATGACAAACAGTGCAAGCTCTTCTCAGGTGTAGCCTTGGGGCAGCGGATCCGTGGCCCGGCAAGAACCATCACCAAATGCTGCGCCGTGGGAGGTGAGTAGTCGGTCCTGGTCGCCGGACAGAGAAGCTGGCTTGTGCGAAGAAAGATTCGATTGAACGGGACGTTGGGAGGCTTTCTGGCGGTGGATGGCTAACCAGAAGTGATCATTTGCCGTATCATACGTGTGATTTACCTCAATCGCCGTTCATTCCTGAAGAGCGCATCGGTGACGCCGGCGGTGTTCCTGACGCGGTGGCCACCGTCCGAAGCCAAAGTGCAACGCGGACGGATCCGACCATCCGACGAACCTTCTTATCTGCGCTTCGGAGCTTGATGGAACTCGCATCACTGCCCGGGATCGGCATCGCGGTTGTTCGCCCGAATCAGTCGCCTTGGGAATGTTACGCCGGCTTGACCAATACGAGCAGAAATGATCCGGTCACACCGAAGTCACTGTTCCCGGGATGTTCGCTGGGCAAACCGATATTCGCCTGTGTGGTTTTGAGGATGGCGGAGGAGAAGAAGATCGACTTGGATCGTCCTCTCAACCAATACCTCAGGGATGACGCGCTTGGGGGTGAGTTCGGCGGCCGCGTGACTGCACGTCACGTTATGTCACACACTACCGGCCTATACAATTGGCGCTGGCAAAAAGGTCAGCAATTGATCCCGACGTTCGAGCCAGGTACCCGATTTCGATATTCCGGAGAAGGTTTTATCATCTTCAGCGCGTAGTCGAGAAGATCCTGAAGGCTGGTTTCGAATCGGTCATGCAGGAGCGGATCTTTAAGCCGCTCGGCATGACATCGACAACGTATTTCTGGCGGCGCGATGCAGACAGCCGTATAGTTGCCGGACATAATCCCGACCCCTTGTATAACCGCGATCTTGCGACCCGGATCTTCGATCTGATACAGGAGAGCGGTGAGCCACTCTCCTTTTGGACTCATGAGCACATCAAGGGTGTCCTCAGGCGAACTGGAATGGAAGCGCCGGAGCCGAACGAGATGGTCCCGAACGTAGCGTTTTCCTTACTCACAACCGTAAGCGATTACGCACAATTTCTGACGGCTTACCTCGAACCCGGCAATGCCGTTCTCGGCCTGCCGCAGGCTGCACGTGCGGCCATGCAGAGTCCTGTTTCACGAGTGAATAGTGCTTTGTCCTGGGGATTAGGGATCGGAATCGAGCGGGCGGAAGGACATGAGTATCTGTGGCAATGGGGCGATAACGGGGGCTGGAAGGATTTCATGCTGGCCGAGACCACGAGTCGATCTGCCATTGTAGTCCTTACTAACGGTCGCAATGGAATGCACGTGAACGAGCGGGTTCTGCGCGCCTCCACTGGAATCGCCATCCGGCTTTCCTCTGGATCTGAATTTCTGCGTCGCTACGTCCGGTTCGTCCTCAACCAAGAGGTGCCCGCCCTCACTTCCGGCGGTTCACAAATGAGCTGAAGCACATAGCCAGGCTCCGCACGACGAAAACGCGTTGAAGGTTCCTCCTAAGAAAGCATCGCCACAAAGGGACATCTTCCCTTCATTCGAAGTAGTCGAACCAGTTTCCACGCCGGTAATCGGTGGAGACACTGATTGCTCCCATCAATTGCGGACACAATTCTAACGTTTCCCCCAGGTTATTCACCTGGATGTTTGTTCCCCCCTTAAACGTAAATCGTTCTATGATTGTCAGAATTAGACAGTCATGGCTGAGTCGATCAGTAAGCAGGATTCCCGTTACGGCACTCTGAAGAGAAGCCGTAATCTTCGCTGGCCCTCTTCGCCGAATGACGCCGTCCATTCGATTGAATTGTGTGAGGACTCGAACGATGTAGTCGCGGCACTCCAGCGGGTGGTCGATACCGGACGACGGCCTACAATTCGGAGCGGCGGCCACTGCTACGAAGACTTCGTCGTGAACAATCCGGGCGGCTCAATTCTCGATTTGAGCGTTCTAACTTCTTCTCATTTGCCAGGCGATGGAAACAGATATCGCATTAGTGCAGGCAAGGTCCTCGGAGACGTTTACCTCGATCTCTTCAAGCGTTACGGTGTGACTATCCCTGCAGGGACCTGCTACACGGTTGGTGCCGGAGGACACATCAGCGGCGGAGGATACGGCCTGCTTTCCCGATTGTACGGGCTCACAGTAGACTGGGTTTCCGCTGTCGACCTGGTTACGATTGATTCGCGCGGCAAGGCGGTCGCGCGCCATGTGGACAAGAACCAAGACTCGGATCTTTTCCGCGCCTGTAGGGGCGCTGGGGGAGGCAACTTTGGAGTTATTACCGGATACCTCTTTGATACCCTTCCGAAACCTCCACAGGAGGTAGTCAGTGCCGGCATTACCTTCGACTGGGCGAGCACGACCGAGCAGCGCTTCATTGACATCTTGCTTACGTATGGCGAATATTGGGCGACACGAGGCAAAGATAAGGACACTTGGGGATTGTTCGCTGTTTTGAACTTGCAGCACTCGGACGCGGGCCGGTTCGGGCTCTCCCTCCAGTTCTGTAATCCCGATGGAACTTGCCGGGATCTCAGCGTGGTCAATGAATTTCTCGATCGATTTGAACCTTGTAATCCTACGCCTGAACACTCGGCCATCCGGGCCGATCATGCAATTGCGCAACCATCTCCTACTGGTACCCCATGCTCGGGACAACATGCGCTCACCCGGCGACTTTGGCTCGACGCGACGGTGGAAGGCTCGGGATCCGGCAGCTCTCGGGCAAAGTACAAATCCACTTATATGAAGGAGAACTTCACGGCTGCCGAGGCAAAGTGCATCTACAAGCATCTGAAACGGACCATTCCCGGAGTCGACCTTCGTGGTTCGGTCCTGGCCGTGGACTCGTATGGCGGGGCGGTTAACCGGGCAGAGTTGATAGCCGAAACTTCTGCTTCCCAGCGGTCTTCCACCATGAAATTGCAATTCATGTCCTTCTGGAAGAACTCAGCGGACGATGCCGGCCGTTTGCGATGGATCCGAGAGTTTTATCAGGATCTGTATACCAGCGATGTGGTTCCTTCGCGCTACGCTGGTACACCGTATCCCGGCAAGCATTACGAAGGCTGCTACATCAATTACCCGGATAAGGACATGCTGGGCTACGAGTTCTGGCCGCAGCTCTACTACGGCGAAGGTGAGCTTTATCCCTTCCTGCAAGATGTAAAACAGCGGTATGACCCGCACAACGTGTTTCATCACGCCATGTCGGTTCGACCGAAGCAAAGGCCTGCCTGATGACACTTCCGCACATCAGCCGGCGCACCTTTCTGTGTGGCTCGGCTGCGATCTCAGCGTCCGCGTCGCTCCCGATGAGAGCGAAAGAGTTTGGCGCTTCAATCGAGTATGTGGGAACGGCTGAGTCCATCGACGTGTATCAGACGGACGCCGGACAGAAGCGAAGGGTGCAGAGTTTAGCGAGTCGGCATCCGACATCGCTTACGCTCGACATTGCTGGAAAGTACTTGTTCGCTGTCAATGAGATCGACAATTTTGAAGGCCTTCCTACCGGCTCCGTGGAGTCCTACGGAGTCGATCGGGACAATGGACATTTAGGATTGATTAGCCGGATACCTCTCTCGTTATCGGCAACAATGCCCAGGCAATTGGCACTTTCCCCGAACCGCCGATTCTTAGTTGTGGCGGTTTACGGCGGAGGTCTCTACAATGTGCTTCCGGTTGGTCCGAACGGAGAGATTGGCCAAGTCGTTCAGGTGATGAAAGAAATCGGCTGCAGCATCAACCGGCACCGCCAGTCATCAGCGCATCCACATTCGGTCGTGTTCCATCCTTCGGGGAAGTTTCTCATTGGTACCGATGAAGGTGCTGACCGCATCAACGTCTTCAAAATCGATGATGGACATATGACCTGCGTGCACCGGATCTCAGCGGTCCCGGGTACCGGTCCCTCCGCCTTGGCGATCGATTCCTCGGGTTCGCACCTTTCGGTAGGGCACGCGTTCACGATTGGAATCAGTCGCTACAACTTCGATTCCAGATCCGGGCTACTTGCTTACGCCAGCGCATAGTTCAAGTAACGCTCGGGAAGTAATAGATTGACATGCGGGACTTCTACGTGTTTCAATCCCTTAACACCTCCGGAAGTCAGCGAATGTACCGTCAAGGCCCGCGAAGCCGCTGATTAACTCCGCGACGTCGGCGGTGTGCAAGTTCGGCGTAACGGGGGCACCAGTGGCTAAGCTATTTCGCTTTCTCTTATTCACGTGCGCGTGCTGCAGTGTTTCACTAGGGCAACTCGCCAACACAACCTCCCTGGTCGGTACTGTTACTGACGCTTCGGGCGCTTCCGCAGCGGGGGTCGAGATCACGGCGACCAATATCGACACAAACGATAGTTATCGAACCACTACCGCCGACAACGGGGATTACACAATCGAGTTCATCAAGATCGGCCAGTATACAGTTACTGCAAAACAGTCCGGGTTTCAGACCCTGGTTAAGAACGGGATTGTTGTTTCAACCAACCAGACGATTCGTACGGATTTCACCCTCCAGGTTGGGCAGGTCACAGAGCAGGTGGTTGTCTCGGCGTCCGCGCCGCCCTTGGCGACAGATGATGCCAGCGTCAGGGAAGTCATCAACCGGCAATCGATAGCTGAACTGCCACTGAGTGGACGGGACCCTCTTCGATTGGCGACGTTGTCTCCGGGCGTTCTGCCAGGGCAAAAGGCCGCTAACGGGATTCCACCCGGTGAGGATTTCATCGCTGCCGGCACTCGCGAGATTCAAAACAGCATTGCCCTCGACGGCATCGCGACGATGAACAACCTTATTACAACATCGCCTTTCCATCCTTCGCCCGACGCGATTCAGGAAATGGAAGCGCAATCGGGTAACTACTCCGCGCAGTACGGCGCTTATTTAGGTGCACATATAAACCTCGTCACGAAGACCGGCACAAACGAGCTTCACGGTGCGGTTTGGGAATTCTTTCGAAACAACGTTCTAGATGCCCGCAATTTCTTCCTGAGTCCGACCCTGGCCAAGCCACCACTCCGGCAAAACCAGTTCGGCGTGGAGGTTGGCGGCCCTGTCTTCTTGCCCAAGCTTTACAACGGTCGTAATAAAACGTTCTTCATGTTCGACTACGAAGCTCTGCGGTTGAAAAAGCAGGCGACCGCTCTCGATACTGTTTTGACTCCGCTCATGCGGCAGGGCAACTTCACCGAAAGCCCTGCGTTGCGTACTGCGAATGGGATCGCTTTCCCCGGGAACATAATACCTGCGAGCGCCATTTCTCCGCAGGCCGTGAAGCTGTTGCAATATATGCCGCTGCCAAACATCCCGGGAGGCAGAACGTCATCGGGCTTAGGCGTGAGCAATAACTATTCGGCGGTCTACCCAAACAATGACAATTTCAATCAGTTTCTAGGCAGACTTGATCAGAACTTTGGGGACAAGACGCGCTTGTTCTTCCGCTATGCCAACAACGATGAGACGTTTCTAACTGGTGCGACAGGGCCATACAATGGGACTTACCTGCCGGTGGTAACCAAGAATTGGGTGGTTGGGTATTCACAAACCATAACTCCCAACATGGTGAATGACATCCGAGTCGGCCGGCAGCATCTAACGACGAACGCGCTGAACTACTGGTACACGAACAACCTGTTGAGTGCCGGCACAGATCTGGGAATACCCGGATTCAGCGGCGATACCGCGTTCAAGGACCCTGGCATCCCGACCATCAGCAATACCGGTTTCATGACGCTAGGGAATGGGTCTAGCAACTGGATCCAGTTTGACACCACCTGGCAAGGAACCGATTCATTCACCTACACTCATGGCGCCCACACGTTGATCGTGGGTGCGGAACTCAGAAAGCTCATCACGTCGCGTTCGGCAACAAACGATCCGAACGGGCGATTCAACTTTACTGGCTTTTACACAGGTAACGCAGCAGCGGATTTGATGCTTGGATTTGTTCAGAGTGACATCACTGCCGGTCCACAGATTCGCAACCAGGTGGCTGAGTGGCGGGACGGATTCTTTGTCGTTGACAACTGGCAAGCTTCCCGGAAGCTGACGCTGAACCTGGGATTACGATACGAACTTCCAACCGTCCCTTATACGGTAAACGGTTACGCAACCATCCTGAATGCGGCACAAACCGCCTTAATTCCGTCGACGGTTCCGCAACCGGGATTCTCATTCATCAATCCGACCCACAAGGATTTTGCCCCTCGCTTCGGCCTGGCTTATCGCGCGTCCGACAAAACGGTTATCCGCGCCGGGTTCGGCATTTACTACAACCCGAATCAGACCAATACCTTTACTTTCCTTAGCAGCAATCCACCATTCAGCGCTGTCACAACTTGCACTGCTACGGCCTCAGCCCCGATCACCTTTGCCAATCCCAGCCCAACTTCCGCCTGTGGAGTAGCGCGCATCTTCAACATCATCACCCCCAATCCAAACTTGCCCACACCCTACATGAACCAGTGGACGTTCGGATTACAACGAGGATTATGGAACAGTGCGGCGCTCGACATCCAGTACATCGGCTCGCATACTCTGCATTTGGATCGTAGCTTCTACAACAATACGCCGCTGCCGGGCTCGAGCGCGACGGTCGCCTCGAGGCGTCCTAATCAATTATTTGGAGACATCCGGACCATTCAGAATGACGAAATCTCAAACTATGAGGGTGTGAGTGTCGAAATCCGGCAACGTTTTAGCCACGGTTTAACGGCTCTTGCCTCCTACACTTGGTCCCATGCTCTCGATGTGTCTACGGATTCGAATAACAGCGGATATCCACAAGACCCATACAACTGGCGTGCAGATTACGGCAATTCGAACTGGGATGTCCGGCATCGCTTTGTCGGGAGCTTCACTTACTCGCTGCCCTTCCTTCTGGATTCGCCACATTCGTTCTTGAAGCAGACTCTGGGAGGCTGGCAGACCAACGGCATCGTTACCCTGCAGGGTGGGTTTCCTTTCAACGTCCTCTCGCCCGGCGATCCCGCAAACACGGGGCGAAGCAATGAAAGACCGAACGTAACCGGCCCGGTCTTTGCGAATTGCGGCAGCGGCCACACGAGCAAATTGCATCAGCACAAACTTCGCCGTGGCTAACCTTGCTTATGGTAATTTCGGCCGGAATGTTCTGTACGGTCCCGGTCTCTACGATGTAGATTTCTCGGCCTTCAAAAACTTCAGAATCAGGGAACGCGCCACAGTCCAATTCCGCTCAGAGTTCTTCAACCTTTTGAACACTCCGGCATTTTTGAATCCAAATGCAACCATCACCAACAGCAACTTCGGTACGATTACATCTACGAAGAACGGCCTAAGTGATAACCGGCAGATTCAATTTGCGTTAAAGTTGTTGTTCTGAAACGCTAGGTATTTATGGCGAATTTCTCGTTCCAGGGTTTTCGAAATTTCCGTGCGGCGTTCAACCGCCGCGATTTCTTCCTCAAAGGGGGCGTTCTGACGATGGCTGGGGCCGTTCCGGCGTCTGCCTCAGCCGCCCTGGACAAAGTGATGGACAAACCGGCAGATGGCCGGGATCATTCGGCCCTGTACGAATCAATCGGCGTTCGTCCCATCATCAATGCTCGAGGCACGTTCACGATTTTGACTGGCTCGCAGTCGCTGCCGCAGGTGAAAGATGCAATGGTTCAGGCATCGCGCAGCTACGTCCAGATGGACGAACTGATGGCCGGCGTCAGCAAGAAGCTGGCGGAGCTTACCGGTGCTCCCTGGGGCATTGTTACCGCGGGCTGTTGCGCGGCACTGACGAATTTTACGGCAGCCGTCATCGCAGGGACAAATCCAGAGCGCATGCAGCGCCTCCCAAATCTGGAAGGGTTGAAAAACGAGGTCATCATCCCGGAGTACTCACGCAATGTCTACGATCATGCCATCCGCATGCTCGGCGTAAAGGTTGTCGAGGTCGGAGACTCCTGCGGAACTGGAAGCCGCTTTCAACGAACGAACCGCACTGATCTACATCTTCGCCGGCCCCGGAGATGAGGGACCACTGGGAACCAAAGCTGTTTCCGACATTGCGCGGCCGCACAAGGTTCCCGTTATCGTGGACGCTGCCGCAGAGGGCCTCACCTTTCCCAATCTTCATCTTCAGCGCGGCGCCACTGCGGTTGCGTATAGCGGCGGGAAGTGCATCAAGGGTCCGCAAGCAGCAGGATTATTGCTTGGAGACAGGAATTTGCTCGAAGCGGCATGGGCAAACAGTGCACCGCACCATGCGTTCGGCCGATCACTAAAGGTTGGCAAAGAAGAAATCATGGGAATGTTGGCCGCTGTGGAAGCTTGGAAGACACGCGACCACGACGCCGAATATCGCGATTGGGAGGCCCAACTTCAATACATTTCGAACGAGGTCACCAAAGTTCGCGGGGTTACAACTCGCGTGGAGGAGCCGCAGGGACTTTCGAATCGCACTCCCAGCCTTCGCATCGAATGGGACGCTACCCAGTTAGGAATCACCGGCCAGGAAGTCAGCAAACTGCTGATGGATTCGGAACCCCGGATCGCTCTGGGTGGCGCATCCGGAGTGCGCCCGGACCGGATGAAAAGCTCGGTGACCGTTACGCCCTGGATGATGATGCCGGGTGACCATAAGATTGTGGCGTCGCGTATTTCGAGTGTGCTGAGTGATCATCCCCCATTCACAAATCCGCCTGTACCATCGGGAGAACTTGCCTCTCTTGCCGGTCAATGGCGCACAACACTCAAGTTTGCCCGCGGTTCTGCCGAACACGGGCTCGTCTTTGAACAACACGGGGCTAGCTTGGTGGGCACCCACTACGGAGAGTTTGGGTCGGGAGATTTGACGGGATCGGTGACCGCAAATCAAGTGCATTTCCGAAGTGCACAGAAGATTGAAGGTCAACGGTTGTCGTACGAGTTTTCGGGTACGGTCACAGGCGATACGATGAGCGGTGTTCTCGATATGGGCGAATACGGACTCGCGGAATGGTTCGCCGAGAGGCACCACTACGAGATGCCTAACGGACAAGCAAAACCCGTGAAGAAAGCGTAGAAAGAACCAGCGATGGCAAACTCAGATAGAAGAAAATTCATCCGTAACAGTGCGACGGTTGCGCTCGCGGGAGCTGTCGGCGAAAGTGCCGCTTTCGCCCAGGGGACTGCAAAAGATAAGAAGGTCTGGTGGAAGAATGGAAAGCCGCCGGAGAAGCCAGCGCTCTTCAGTCCGGCCGTATCTTACGGAAACCTTTTATTCCTGTCGGGCATTGGCGCCCACTTTGAAGGCGACATCAAGGCGCACACCAAAAAGGTTCTCGACGACATCCAGGCACAGTTGGAGGCTTGCGGTTCTTCGATGAACAAGGTTCTGAAGGCGCAAGTTTATCTGGCCGACCTGAAGGACTACGAGGACATGAACTCCGTGTTCATGGGCAAATTCGGGTCTGAACCGCCCGTGCGAACGACGGTTTCAGTGGCTGGCGTGCCCGGCAAATCGCTGGTCGAGATTGACGTAATAGCCTATATTTAGGAGCAATCTGATGCGGAACACCTCAGGCACGCGCCGCAAATTCTTCGCAAGCTCTGGCGCGCTTCTGACGAGTTCCGCCGTTTCCGCGCTTCCAGCGTTAGCGGCTGGCCAACCGCCGAACGCGCCCGTCGATTACTACGAAAAGCTTGGCGTCACAAAGATAATCAACGCTGCAGGAACGTATACCTTCTTGACGGCGAGCATCATGCCGCCTCACGTGCAAGCTGCCGTGGCGGAGGCAGCAAAGCATCCTGTCCGCCTGAAGGAATTGCAAGAGGCGGCTGGACATTATCTTGCGACGAAGTTGAAATGTGAAGGAGCTCTGATCACTGCCGGTGCCGCCTCTGCGCTGACGCTAGGGACTGCCGCCTGCATGACCGCGGCAAACCCTTCAGCGGTAAACAAGATGCCGACAGACATGACCGGCTTGAAGAACGAAGTCATCGTTCAGAAAGCGCATCGCTATGATTATGATCACGCGTTGCTGAACTGTGGTATTCGCTTCGTCGAAGTCGAGACCATGGCGGATTACGAAAGAGCGTTCACGGACAAAACAGTGATGACGCACTTCTTCAACGCCGCCGAAGAAGGCCGAATCAGCCGCGAGGACTGGATTCGAGTCGCACACCAACACAGTATTCCCTGCTTTAACGACGCGGCCGCGGATGTGCCTCCAATTTCCAACTTGTGGGCTTACACCCAGATGGGATTCGACCTCGTTACGTTTTCTGGCGGAAAAGGAATACGGGGGCCGCAGAATGCAGGCTTGCTCCTTGGGAGAAAACACTTGATCGAGGCCGCGATTGCGAACAATGCTCCCATCTCGGAGAGTATTGGGCGCGGAATGAAAGTGGCCAAAGAGCAGATTGTGGGTATGGTGGCCGCCGTCGACTGGTTTACCGCGCAGTCGGAAGAAACGATGCAGGCGGAGTTTCGCTCACGCGCTAACAAGATCGTCGCCCATCTGAAAAACATTCCAACTCTTCAGGGTTCAATTGTCCTGCCAGAAGTCGCAAATCACGTTCCGCATCTCGTACTCGACTACGACCATTCGCGGGTGAAGATCTCCGCCACTGACGTTGCCGACCAGCTTCGGCGAGGTAAGCCGTCCATCGAGTTGAATCCCGCAACGGGTAAGAAAAATGCCCGTGGACTAACCGGCGATAAGGACAGCATCGTCGTTGGTGTCTGGATGCTGCAGCCCGGAGAAGAGATCATTGTCGCCCGCTCGCTTCACGATGTACTCTCGAAGGCGTGTGATCCCCGCACTGCGTGAGGCTCAATCAGTGAGACTGTCGAGTCGCGTTTAGACCATCCCACCGGCTGTCGCCGATCGCGGTATAGTTTTTCGGCAGCGACTTCCAGTCCGGGCGGCTGATGCCATTCAAGTCATAAACGATTTTTCCGTTGTGCACCGTCATCTGGCATTCCAACCGCTGCTTTCCCGTCCATCCGCGCGCCATACATATCAGTGAATCCGAAATTTCCCTTTTCCAGACTTAGTACGGCCACGTCGGCGGGTGATCCCACCGAGAGATTTCCAAGGTCCTCATGATGGATCTCGCGAGCCGGATTCCACGTGGACCAGGCAATTACCTGATCGACCGACATGCCTAAGGCCAGAAACTTGCCCATTATGTTCAGCATGTCTTTCATCCCGGCGTTCATGCTTCCGATATGGAGGTCACTCGAAATAGAATCCGGCAAAAAGCCCTGTTGAAGTGCAGGTACGACGATGCGCCAGGCAAAACTGCCGCCGCCGTGGCCCACATCGAAGATCACGCCGCGTTTCCGGCCCTCGATCATTCCTCTGTTCACCTTGCCGGCCGCATCGATCTCGTTTCGCAGACCCGAATAGCAATGTGTATAGATGTCGCCGGGACGAAGCTTCTGAGTTAGAAGCACGTCGATCGGCCGTTCGGGTCGATTAGCGCCAAAGTCCACCATCACCGGGATATTGGCTGCAGTTCCAGCCTTCACCGCGTTCTCCACCGGCGTCCATTCTGGGCCGGAAAAATGGGCCGTTTTCACGCCCACGATCACGTGAGGATACTTTTTGGCCATCTCCGCAGCCGGCTCGGGCTCCATATCAGCCAGGTTGTCCTCGTACTTCGGGCCGCGCATGCCCGCGCCCACAATGTTGATGAAGGCGAGCACCCGGGTTTTGGAGCGATCGATGATGTGCTGCTTGAAGTCTTCGAAGTTCTTATAGCCCGATGATCCCGCATCGGCAACGGTGGTTACGCCACTGCGAAAGGTGAAGTCATCGGGCCAAACGCTGTTATCACCCGCGTACGAACTGCGTTCACCCGGTGTCGCGTAGGCGTGCACATGGATGTCTATTAAGCCAGGGCTCACATACAGTCCCTTAACAGAAACCGTTTTGAGCGCCGATCCGGAAGCGATATGTTCCGCTACGGCCGCGATCTTCCCGTCCTTGATCGCGACGTCACGAATCGCACTGATCTTATTTTTCGCGTCCACAACTCGACCACCCTGAAGCAACAGGTCGTACTGGGGCTGTGCAATTGCCAAACGATCAGATGAGCTGGCGATGAATAAGCCAAGCAGGACGAAACAGGTATAAGCGCGCACGGTAGATCATAACGGAACTGAAATGAAGATCGCAAGTCCATCTTTGAGCGGTAAGTCTAGATTCCTCAGAACGGGCGTCTGCCGTTACTTGTCATCTTATTCGGCCTGTTCTGGGCGTTTGACCTTGTCGCCAGGATCGCCATTTGAGACCGCATGAAGTCCGCCCAGCTAATTTGCTCGTAGCGTTTGGGGGAGATGCGATACCGATACACCGTCATGATCTGTCCATTGACACCGCCCGGAAATCCTGTATATTTATCTCGCATTTATCGGCCGACTGAGTTCATTATGGAACCTGCTGTGGAGAGATCTGTCTGACAGCCAGAGGTGCTAAGCACCTATCTAGGTTTCTGCAGGCACCCGAACCAGAACGATCCGACTCTCTGAAGGAAAGGACCCCGCATGAGAAACCTTGTTGTTTCCCGATCGGTTGCCAGTTTTGCAATCGTAGCTAATCTTCTTCTATTCTCCAATCTGACGACGCGTTTCGTGGCCGCGCAGTCGTTTTACGGAGAGGTCCGTGGGATTATCAAAGACCCAAACGGGGCCGGTGTTGCAAATGCAAATGTCTTGCTCACCGACCAATCTCAAGGAACAATACGCACCAGTGTTACCTCCCGCAGCGGCGAATACGTGTTCGGAGACGTAATCCCGGCCACTTACTCGATCTCTGTAGAGGCAAGAGGGTTCAAGAAATCCGAGCACAAAGACGTAACAATCTCCACCCAACAGCGGGTCACACTTGATCTGAGTCTGGAACTCGGCCAGTTATCCCAGACTGTGGAGGTCACGGCCCAGGTACCGACGATCGAATCGTCGGACGCATCTCAAGGTCAGGTTCTCAACAGTCAGCAACTGACCGATCTCCCCAATATCGGCCGAAATCCATTCATCATGTCTAAATTAGCCGCTAATATCGTTCCTCTTGGGAATCCGGTTTACAACCGAATGGAAGATCAGAGCGGTTCTGCAAGCATTGCGATGGGTGGCGGCCCCTCTCAGACGAACAATTATCTTATTGACGGTGTTCCTATCTCCGACGCGGCAAATCGCGCCATCATCATTCCCTCGATCGAGGCTGTGCAGGAAGTCAAGATACAAACCAACACCTACGACGCGGAGATAGGACGCACGGGCGGCGGTATGTTCAACACCTATCTAAAATCGGGTGGTAACCAATATCACGGCAGCCTCTACGGGTCCACTCGCCAAACTGGCTGGGACGCGAATGGATTCTTCAACAATGCGGCTGGCTTGCCTCTGCCCGCACAGCCGAACTATACCTGGGCGGGAAGCCTTGGCGGCCCGCTTTCGATCCCCAAGCTGTACAACGGTAAAAACCGAACGTTTTTCTTTCTCGGGCTGGAAGGGTACAACGATACGCAGGCCGTCTCCACGTCCGGCTATACTCCAACTCAGCTTGAGCGCGGAGGGAATTTCTCGCAGACGAATTCGCCCACCGGAGGTCTACAGGTAATCTATAATCCCCTCTCCACGATCCAGAATTCGAACGGAACCTACACTAGAACTCCCTTCGCCGGCAACCTGATTCCCGTTGCCATGCTCAACCCGGTTGGCTTGGCGATTGCGCGAACGTTGGCTATTCCGCAGGTAAACCCTGCTTTCTACGGTAGTCCTGATGCAACGGCCGCCTCGTCCATCACCTCGCATGCCCGGCAATACGTTGGCAAGCTCGATGAAGATTTCACGCACTGGTGGCGTGGCAGCCTCAGCTACATGCATTACTATTCGAAGTCGCCCGGCGCTAACTTCTTCGGAGGAGTTTCGGCGCCCGAACAATGGACGCTCCTGCGCGATGTTGATGCTACGGCCATCAATAACTTATTCACTGTCTCTCCGACGACTGTGGTTACCGTCCGATACGGTTTCAATCGCTTCCCCAATCAGACGTATCTCACCAGCCAGGGCCTGGACTTGACGACGCTCGGGTTCCCAGCTTCGTTCACGGCACAGGAGCAATATCCGACGTTCCCCGTTATCTTCACGAACAATCTATACCCAAATGACTCTCAAGGAGAACTGGGAACGAACCAGAAGTACGTATACAACTTCGTTTCGTACAACTTCTCTGCCGGCCTCTCAAAGAGTTTGGGCCGGCACAGTCTCAAGACGGGCTTTGACTATCGGCGGATTATAGTGACAGGCAACAGCTTCGCTGACAGTTCTGGAAGCTACACCTTCAACGGAGTCTTCACTCAGTCCACCCCCACCAGCGTAGTAAGAGGAACCGGGGCGGATCTTGCTGATCTTCTGCTGGGATATCCCGCCGCGGGAGACGCTTTGCTCTCTAACAAGCTGACGGATTACACCAACTACTATGGCCTTTACGTTCAGGATGATTACCGCATCACGGACAAGCTTACTTTGAATATTGGCCTTCGCTGGGAACGTGAGGACGGCGTCCGTGAAACCAACAACGGCCTGGTGACAGACTTTAACGAGCAGGCAGCGAATCCGCTCGCGGCAAATGTTCCTGCGACTCCGTTCGCCTTTGGCGCTCCGAAAGGTATCGTTGAATTCGCCGGCGTCAACGGTAATCGAACTAGTGTCGGAAATCCAAACCTGAACAAATTTAGTCCTCGCGTTGGATTTGCCTGGCAGATCAATCCCAAAACAGTGCTTCGAGGAGGCTACGGGATCTACTGGGCGCCTCAGTTCTCGCTTGGTTCACCCCTGGCTACTCCCGGGTATTCCGTTACTACCAGCTACATTGCTTCGACCAACGGCAACGCAACTCCCGCCGGGTCACTCAGCAACCCGTTTCCCAGCGGACTTGCCGTGCCGGCTGGAAACACGCTCGGACCCGCTACCGGTATTGGCCAGAGCATCTCAATCTACAATCCCGGGGCCAGGTCGCCCAGAGTGCAGCAATATTCAATCGATGTGCAACGAGAGCTTCCGGCCGGAATAGCGCTCGAGGTTGGATACGTTGGCTCTCATGCCACTCATCTGTTCCTGACACAGAATCAGGACCTGCTGCTTCCGTCTTTCTTCTCGCAGGGCACGGCGCTGAACCAACAGGTGCCGAATCCCTTCTACAACAATGGCGGCTCTGGTGTGATCGGAACGGCGAATATTCAAAGGTATCAGCTCGACCTGCGCTTCCCGACCTTCTCGGCCGTGAACTTTACCAATACCGACGCTGGAAAGTCTATCTATGATTCGTTAGTCGTGATCGGCCGCAAGCGGTTTACTCACGGCTTTACTTTTCTGTCCACGTTTACATGGTCGATCAAGAAGGACGTGGCTCCCGGACAGAACCCGTTCAATCTGGCGGCAGAGTATTCTCTATCAACCGACGACGTGCCTTACCGATGGACCAGTGGCTTCAGCTTTGATCTTCCATTCGGAAGAGGAAAGGCGCTGCTGCATAATGGAACGGCGCTCAATTACGCTGTTGGGGGCTGGTCGGTCAATGGAACAGCTATCATTCAAAGCGGCTTCGCTCTGCCGATTACGCAAAGCACAAATTTAAACAGCGCGTTCGGCTATCCCGGGCAGCGGCCCAATGCAACAGGCGTCTCGCCTGCGACACCCGGCAGCCTTGAGCAGCGGCTCGGCAGTTACATCAATCCCGCCGCTTTCTCGCAGGCTCCTCAGTTTACGTTCGGTAACGTTGCGCGGCTGATACCCTTGTACGGTCCTGGCCTGGCCACCTGGGACCTATCTTTGTTCAAGGCAATACCTATACGCGAACGGCTAAATGCCGAATTCCGCTTCGAGATGTTAAACGCCTTCAACACTCCCGAATTCAGCAATCCCAATACAGCGTTCGGTAGCAATTCGTTCGGGAAAATCACGTCCCAGGTTAACTTGGGGAGAGAACTTCAGATGGCATTGCGATTTGCCTTCTGATTGTCACAAGACGAGGAGTATTGAAATGAAAGATCGTCGCAGTTTCCTGAGATCGATTTCGTCCGCTGCACTTGCGACTCCTTTGTTGTCCCGAGTGTCCGCCGGACAAAATCCGGCCACTCGCCCCGAGATCGCTGCCGTGTTGCCCAGCCCTGATGCACCTGAATACTGGGACAAGGTTCGGGATCAGTTCCTCCTTGCGCGCGACAATGTCTTTTTCAACAACGGAACAATCGGTGCAATGCCGAGAGTTGTGGTCGACCGCATGGTTGATCACATTCACGAGATGGCGACCAGCATTGCCGAATGGGACTATGTCGGCGACAACAACAATTGGATCGCGGGCTATGGCCCTCTTCCGCAGATCAGAATGAAAGCGGCCCGCCTCCTGAATGCAAACGAGAGCGAGATCGGTCTGATTGAGAATGTTACGTCGGGTGCGAGCTACATAGCGGCCGGCCTTGACCTTGAGGCTGGAGCGGAAGTTCTGAGCACGAATCAGGAACACGAGGGCGGCAAGAGTTGCTGGCTCGTTGCCGCACAACGTCGGAAGATTGACTACAAAGAAGTTCAGATGCCCACGAGAGTTCACGACTCTCAACAGGTACTCGATCTATTCAAGAATGCAGTGACACCCAAGACAAAAGTGATTGCGATTTCGCATGTGATCACGGGGTCCGGAGCCATCATGCCGGTTAAGCAGATCTGTGCCGAAGCCCGGAATCGGGGAATTTTCACCGTGCTTGATGGCGCCCAGGCATTCGGTCATATTCCCGTAGACGTGAAGGACATCGGATGTGATGCCTACGTTGGGTGTTTTCACAAATGGATGCTGGCGCCCGCTGGCACCGGGTTCATCTATCTGAGAAGGGATGTAGCCCCGAAAGTCTGGTCCAGCGTTGCAAGCGGTCAGTGGAATAACCACGAAGACAACGGTTACCGCTTCACCCAACGCGGCACGGCAAACCTCTCGACAATGATGGGGCTCGAGGCCGCGCTGGATTTCCACAACGCTCTCGGCGCCGAACGTGTCACGGCCAGGATTAAATATCTCGGTGATTACCTTCGTGACGGCCTGCGTAAGAATCCGAAGGTCACGATCTACTCGCCGGAAGATCCGACGTTAAGCGCCGGCATCACGGTTTATGGGGTACAGGGTTTTACTGGCAAGCAGATTCAGGATGAGATGTGGAATCGCGATCGCCTTCGTCCTCGCGCTTCCGGTCGCCGAGGCGTTCGTCATTGCACGCACATTTACAACACCACGTCGGACATCGACCGCGCCTTAAAGGTTGTGAATGACTTGACACGAGCCTGAAGCCTGATCTCTCAACCGTCGAAGTTCCCGTAGCCTGCGTGCGCCAGTAAACAAGCTGTCGCAATTCCTGTCCGCATCGACGTTCGTGATGCGTTGCGACGAAGACGTTAGCACTTCGCACAAGTTATAAAGAGCTACTCGAGTACAACCAGGATCTCCATCTTTGGGTCGACGATCTCGCCAGGAGCAAAAACAGCAATTTGACGAGAGCGTGTAATTGCATCCCAAAGCGGGCCGCCCTGATTTAAGAGGAAGTATTGATTTTCGAGCCGCATGGGAATGGCTTCGGGCGGCGTCGGCGTGTGGCGGAGGGTGAGGCCGGGCAGAGCGTTACGCACGAGCCTTTGGACTTCGTCGGATGAGGAAACCTTTGCGAGCTGGGGTAGTTTCCGGATGAGATCGTCGACACCCATTTTTGCGCTGACGGACAAGAAGAACTGCGAATTTCGGAAATGCGCCTCTTCTTTGACAGTGCCGGACCAGAGATGGCGGTCATTCATCTCGAGCGGTATCGCCACGAACCGTTCGGGTATCACGGCATCCAACAACCGGCGAATTTGTTCATCGAGCAGAGTGAAGCAGCGGCCTAAGTCCTCATGATCGTAGTCGGGGAGATTTTCCGGGTGGCCCTCAAGCGAAAACGTTGTAAGGGCTCCGGCTAATTTGAGCATGGCGACAAAGGCGGGTTCTGGATGCCCATGACGAACTTTCCAGATATGCTTCAGCTCGGGTAGGAAGGAGTTGACAGTGTGGAGAAGCCAGAAATGCGCGGTTTCCGAAGCTGAAAATTCGGCGAGCACTTTTCCTCGCTGGCGGCGCGGGGCAGAAAGGGTGGCGCTCTTCGTCGCCAGGATCTCGATCTGGCGGCGCAGGAGCATGGATAGGTAGCGGCTGGAGGCCAGGTTCAAACACGGCGCCACGAAAGCGGGGTTGAGCATCGGAATGCCTGCCGCGTTTCGGGTAACTTGTGCGATTCGAAAGGACGAAAACCCGTCGCGATACTCGTTTCCAAACACGAGACGGAAAGTGCGGCGCGCCACCTGGACCGGCTTTTCTTCTTCGCCGAGATTCTCGTCCGGCACCATCCGTGTCTCGGCAAGGTAGCGAGTCGGAGGGGGACCGTCTAACGCGCCTTGCGCTTGGCCGGGGATGGTCACGTTGCGGGCGCGAGGGCGATTCTCCGGGATGCAAAGGAAGACGTCCAGCGTATCTCGATTCGGAGGGAAGTGGTCCGCGATGGCACGCGACGGAGGCATCTCGTCGGCATCCGGGATGTTAATTGGTTCCCCATCGGGCATTACTCCGCGGCAGGCATTCAAACGGACGATTCCATTCGCCAGGGCTTCCGGATCGATATCCAATTCGATAACGCCCCAATTCGCATAGCACGAAGCGGAGAACCGGAAATGGAGTGCGTCTTCCTGATATTGCTCCAGCGTTTGAAAGTGCTGGGGTGTCAGAAACATGCCTTGTGTCCAAACGACACGGTGGCGATTGCGCGTCGGCATCAGAGTTCCTGTCCGTGGCTGCGGAAGAGCTCTGCTATTTCGTCTCGTATTGGGTCGCGCACATTGCGCACTGAGTCCACGTCTAAAACTTCTGCAAACGCCGTGCCACCTGCGAGGCCACTAGCGACCGTGACCAGGTTATCCGGCGGACGCACTGTGGCGAAAGGAGCGGAAACGGTGACGAGCGGCAGGTCACCGAACTCCGGGGAGCGGCGCACTTCCACCTGGTAGCGCAACCCGGCGAGCAAATCGGCGAGAGCCGGGAACTTGGCGAAGTGCAGATGCATGATGCAGGCGCGGAGAACGAATGCCCGGACCGACTCGGCGTTACGCTCCTCTTGGCCGGCGAGCACCTGGCGCAGCATGTGGAGCGAGTAAGTGGAGGAGTAGGCAACGACCCAGGTCAGGGGCGATGTTACTCGAATACTGCGAAAGCCTCGATCGGTTTTGATCTGGTGAAGATACTCCCACTCGTAGAGCTGGATTTGCGTGGAGACGGACTCGAGGGGAAACGAAAGTTCGGGGCGCAGATCGAAGGGACGCGCGGCGATGCGCCGGTAGAGTTCTCGGAGTTCGGCAACCGCACGGTCGGAGTTGGAGGCTGAGTCCCGCTCGCTACCTTCCATGGCGTCGCCAAGCGTGCGGCGAGGACGGAACAGGAGAGAGATTGTGTCTAAGATACCCGCGCAACTGCTTTTGACAGACTTTCGAAACGTCTTTCGTAAGGGTATGAAGGTGAAGGAGTTGCTCGATGTTGAGGGAGTCTGCGGGGGCTGGGATTGGGTTAGACATGGGTGGCACTCCGTTCAAACATCATGGGTGTTTATTGTATCGGATACTTGACTAAGAGGTTGTGCCTTTGATCCAACTAACAATCATCCTAGTCGGCACTATCGTTGAAATTGCAGGCCCATCCGTGCGACCAGAATAGATCCTACTCGCTCCAGATCTATTTGATAGTCGTCGCTATCTTGGTTCATCTCGAGTGATAGCTGCGTGAGCACATTTCAAGCGTTTCTCGTTGTTTTGTCCTCATCGAAATCTTCCAGCTCTATTGAATCCTGCTTCTCCTTCTTCTTCAGTGCCGACTAGCGACAGTAACGGGAGACACTTCGTTATTCCGGTCCTGACGCCCTTCTGACCTCGTAGCGTGACGTCGGCTTGTGTGCTAACTTTTACTGATTCGCTTCTTTTCGATCTCACGGAATTGCCGGAGGAGGGTGAAGTTGGAATCGGTAACTTTGAGTTCGAAATCTTCGACAAGGTTCCCGCCTTCATCCCAAGTCTTACTCTTAAGTTCGATGCCGTGCTCGTAGTTTCCCTCCTGCTTTAGTTTCCCGTTCCGGTGCCAAACGCGCTTTCTACCCTGCAGCACGCCTTGTTGCAGTTCTGCTTCATACTCCAAATTGCCGGGACCGAACCAATGTCGTTCCAATCCCCATTTCAAGCCATGCTTGTACTCGGTTTCGGATTTCAACCAACCATCTTCGTGGAGCGAGAAAGCGACACCCGTGAACGCCTCGTCATCCAGGTAGTAATAGCCGTCGCCAGGGTAATCAAGCACATCTTCGGGTACTCGTTTCATATTTCTCCAGGGTTGCTGAATTCGGCTGGCTCCTTTTTGGTGTGGTCGCCATCATTATCCACAAATCCGTCCCGGTCTGAGGGCGGAGTCGTCGTTTTCACGCCGGGCCCGGGACCCTTCCCGTCGGCATTCAGAGTGCCCGTACAGTTCGGACAGCAGGGCATCTCGTTGCCGGTCTTTGGGTTCATATTGTGAACGGTCACGTCGTTGGGGTCCGCGCCGTTCTTAACTGCTCGGTCTGTTGCGTGCACCTCGGCGTGAGTGCCAGGGTATTGTGTAGCTCCCGACCGCACGGAAGTAACGTCGGTTTTGATTGGTTCTTTGCTGGCCTGTGCCGCGGCATTGGCGGCCAGACGGGGATCCATGTTCCGGGGAAACTCACCGGTATTTTGGCCATAATAAACATTGCCATTCTTGTCAACGACGACGGCAAGGCAGGGTTCGAGATGTTTTGAACTAAGCGTATAAGGGGGAGGGCCCGGAACAACGACGTCACCCTTCCTAAGCTTATCGGCCATCTCCTTTGCTCTTCTTTCAAGCTCTGCTTTCAGCTCTGCTTCGGACATTTTGTCCGCGTCCTTGATCCCGAGGAGCGAGCACCCTGGCTCCAGGGCTTCCGTAGGAGCTTTTAAGACTTTTGGTTTTGTTGCGTTACCCCCTTTTCCTGCGCGCGCAAGACCGTCGATGTCAACGTGGCTTAGCGGATCGCGCAGGTAAGCGTAAAGATTGATGCCTCCGAATTGGCCGACTGGGTCCGACTGGATGTAACGTCCCAATTCGGGGCTGAAATACCGAAATCGGTTGTAATGAAGCCCGGTCTCCTGGTCGCAATAATGTCCCGGAAAGCGCAGCGGCATTTCGATCGTGCTGTTGCCATCGACATGGGCCGAACCGTAAGGATCGATTTGTGCACTCCAACAGACGTTTCCCGCATCGTCGCCAATGCGAATCGGTGCGCCGATTTGATTCGTGAAAATGTAGTAGCGCTTTCCAACGGCAGGCTCTGCGTCGAGACTTTGGTACTCAATGAAAAGGAACGGCGCAAGCGCGATCTCATCTACATAGATGTAGAGTCGGCATGAACCATCGTGGCGCATCTCGGCCGACAGCCTGAAGTTATCCCAATAGTAGGTGGTCGTTTCGCCGCGCCAGGTTTTTTGGGTGCGCCGACAAAGACCGTCATAGCTCGCCGCCCACGCTTCGCCGCGAACGTCGCATCGCACAAGCATGTCCAACCCGTCGTATTCGTATCGAGTCGTGCCCCTTGGGCCTTGCCGCTCCGAGAGGTCGCCGCGATTGTTGTAACCATAACGCTCGCCGTTTGCTTCTCTGAGGCGATTAGCGTCTTCAATTGCCACGTCCTTGAGACCCGGCTGCTCGAGGAGATTCCCTGCGGCGTCATGCCGGAAGCGCCGCGCATGCCCAACAGGGCGGATCTCTTCGATCAACCGATGGGCGCCGTCGTGGCGGTACTTTGTTGTTCCCCTGTTCGTGTCGGCCACCGCGAGAAGATCGCCCGCGGCCGAGTAGGCGTAAGCTCGCATCCAGAGGGTCGAATCTTGGCGATTGTGAATGAGCGCTTTGCAGCGGCAACGTCCGTCCTGGTCGAACTGGCATAGCTCTTTGGAGCCATTAGCGAGGTGCTTGACCACGAGACCCGTCTCGCCGACCTGAAGGCGATGACGGCCTCCCGTAGGATCCTGGACAATTCGGTCTCCGTTGTTCAAGGTCTCGTAACTGACCTTGAACTTATCGAAATACGTAATGGAGAGGAGTTGCCGCGATTCGAATTGATGGCTTATCCCTTTGCCGTCGCGCTTGTCGGCTAGGAGATTGCCGTCGTCGTCATGAGCAAAGGTAACGATGCCTGTGGGCGTTTCAGCCTTAATGATGCGTCCAAGAGCGTCATGTTCGAAGAAACGTTTGTCACCGGAATCCAAGATGCAGCATTTATCGAGATTGCCCGGGCCCACTTCCCACGTCACGAGTGTCCGACCCTGGTTGTCTACTTTCTGAACAACGTTGCCAGCGCGGTCGCGGAGGTAAGTCTCGCGAAGCAGCCCGTTCTGATGTACGTCTACGAGCAGATCTCTCAAGTCATAACCGTACTCGGTCACGGTCCCTCCGGGATCGGTGACCTTTGCGACATGTCCTTGGACGTTGAAGTCGAATGAAGTAACGTTTCCTAATGGGTCAATGGATTGGCTACGGGCATTCCATGACTTATAAACAAATCTATAGGCCGAGCCATCGCGATCCTGATGCTCACTGACATTGCCATTCGCGTCATACTTCCAGCGCTCCGCGAATCTCGATGTTGTTATTTCAAGAAACTCGTCGAAGTCATTCTGGCGAAGTCCTTCGTGTCTATTGGGAGCAGTTTTGGGCAGCGCCGCCCTATCGCAGGTCGTAGCTCGCGCCAGGACCGTATCGAGGATGCGCGCAGGGAAAGAATCGAGCAAGGGATCATTCGCTTGTATGGGTCTGATGGTCTCTTTATCAACAAGGAGACCGAGATCCCATTGAAGGGGTGTCTCAGGCAGTTCGTATGCCAAAGGGTCAGTGGGCTTGGGATTCTCGGCTTTCGTGGGGAGGACGTGCCCATTGGAATCGATGATGTAATCGTGCTGGCCTAGCGCGTCGTAGTGAATTAGAGTGATGTTGCCATTAGGATCGATCTCCTGCACCGGCCGAGCAAGTTCATCGAGGATGAACTTGGTGGCATTGCCATAGGGATCGATGATTTGCGTGATGGCCTTGTTGTCGTTGTAATTGTAGGTCCATTGGCCGCCGTCGCCGCGGCGCACAAGCGTGGTTCTCGCATCAGGCTGATAATCCAGGAAGACTTCGAGCAGCCCGTCGTCGCCGCGCGAGTGAATGCAGCGGCCCTCGCCATCGTATTTGAAGTAAAAAGAATACGCGCGGCGATCGGTGCGCCGTGTCATGCGATTGGCGGCATCGAAGGCGAACGTGAACGTTGTGTTGGCGCGATCGGTTGCGCGGATCAGGTTGCCGGCGGGGTCGTATTCATACAGCAAGAGGCTCGTGCCGCCTCGTGCATCGGCCAAAACGAGTTCCGTTACGAGCCCCTCTCTATTTGACGAAATTCGTATGGTCCGACCAAGCGAATCGACAATCTCCGCGAGAACTCGGTCAGCGACGTAGCTGAGTACGATGACATGCTTGCCTTGGCGAAGCCAGCGCACGGGTGCGACAGTGGCTCCTGGCGCAAATTGAAATTCTTCGCTGGGCTGTCCCTGTTTTTGAACGTTGTAAAAGTCGGTTCCCGTACGCGTCAGGCATAGGCCGCCGACAGCTTCCCGACGTCCGATAGCCAAATCGGCAAAGGGCACCGAATTTCCGTGCGGATCCTGGTAGCGCACACCATCAAGGTCCCGAATCAGGCGACGGTCGAAATGGTGGGAGTGGCCCCAGCCCAGGGGACACATCGTTTGGGCGCGCGCGCTGTTGTAGTAGCGCTTCCACTCGAAAGGAATCGGCCCGCGTCGTCGGACGTCTGTGATTACATCCGTGTTGGCGCCTGTCACCACGTCAATTGGATCGCCGACGAAGCGCGGATCGGATCGGCAAAACGTTAGCGACTCAGACATCACAAACATCCGCATCTTTGCGACAGTGACGAGCCTCTACGTAATACGCGATGCCTCGCATTTGCATTAGTGGCACGCAGGACACCCCACGCCGCCTCCGCCAGTATTGCCGGCCTCAAGTTTCAGCCCCTTCACCCGTTTAAGTAGCCCCTGCGCAATAGCCGAGAAGGAGGGTAACGGAAAGCCACCGATCATCACATCTGGTGAGCCATTCAAGATCATGCCTGGCGTTCCTATCGGAATAATCGCGGGTTGGTCGGTGCCTATGGTTTTGGTCATCGCCGCAGCCGCCGCGTCCGCAGCCGCTTGCGCGGCCATCATGGCCACGCTCATACCGATCGCGGACGCCATTGCTGCGTCGTCATTAGCCTCGGCATCTGCGAACGAAGATGCGATGGAGATCGCTTGAGATACCATGCCGGCGGCTCCCGCAACACGTCCGGCTACGTCCGCAACCTTCCCCGCGACACTGGCCACCTTGCCGAGCTTACTGGCAATACCGGCAAGCTTCCCCAGCTTAAGCGTGATCTTCGGGGACGGCACATTGAAGCAGTGCATTGTGATGTCGATCCCGGATCGCGCCGCGCGAGCACCGCCGATGTACACGTTCGATGAGCCGGTCACGATTTCAAACAACGCAGAAAGCGGCGGAACCACACCGCAGCAAGTTGGATTTATCCCGTAGTCGCCACACCGTGCGGTCGGTTTGCCGTTGATGAGAACGGTGAGGTTCGTCCCAAGCAGAATGGGACCGAGCGGTGGAAGTGGAATCGGTGGGAGCGGTGGTGGGCCGCTCGGCGGATGTTTGACGTGCGCGTGCGGAATCCCCAGCGCCATACCCGTGATGGTCGCCGCCGGAAACGGACCGAGCGCAGCCGCCAAGCCACTGACCAACTGCGACATCTTCTCGTCAGCGGCAGCCCCGGCGGCTGCGAACCCCGCCGACAAAGGATCAGCGATAGTGCTGGTTATCGAGGCCGCCGTCTGGGCGGCAGAGTTAAACGCCTCCGCGGCATTGCTCGCTTGTCGCAGCCCGGCAGCAATTGTCTGCTTCGGGTTGGCTGGTGGAGTTGGTTCGTTGGGCCGCGCTGGCGGTTCGGCCGGTTTTGCGTGCCTCTCGTGTGTGACCTTGTTGAAGGCGTAGTTCTCCGGGTTTCGGATATTGGCAACATTAAATTGAAGATCGCCCGCGTCGCTCATTGCCTGTCCCTCACGCGCTCCATTCCGCAGCAAACGCGTCTAGCTCGTCGCGCATCTCGAGCGCCTGGTAACCACGTCTCAAAAGGTCGAGCAATCGCGGTAGACGGTCGGTTATCTCAAAGGTCTTACAAATCAACGCTCCCTCATACCAACACGCGACCGCCCGGTCGTACCCTTGCTGCCGCTCCTGGCTGAGGCCTCTCCATTCGAGCGCCTCCGCCAGACCATCCTCATCGAGCATCGCCCGCTTGAGCGTGATCAATTCGCCGTATCGCTCTTCGGCTTCTTCGTAACGTTCTTGCTGAAAATCAATCGCCGCGAGATGCTGGACGATGGTCGCCATTAGCATCGAATTGCCATCTTTCGACGCGGGGACCAGTGCACACTCGTACCAGTGCTGTGCTTCCTTCAGGTTTTGCTGGCGGCGGGCGACGTCGCCAAGACCGCAGATGATCAGTCCTTCCATTACCGGTACTCCGGCCCATTGAAAGAAGGCCAGCGACTGGAGGAAGCGTTCCACCGCTTGAGCAAGGCGACCGTGCGCATAGTCGATATATCCGAGCTGCACTTCGGCCTCCATCCGCTGGCCCAGCGGCATCTTCGGATCGCCTGCGCATGAGAGCAATGCCTGTTCGTGCGCGTCTGGTGGAATCGTGAACGGCCGCACCCGCACGCGGCGTCTCGATGCCAATGGCGAGTCGGCAAGCTCAAAATCCGCCGGAACCCGGGCAATGATTCTGGTTCCACGCATCCATGGACGGATCTCGGGCGTGGGCAGGAGAGACGCGAGCAATTCCAGGTAGTCCGGCGCGTTCGCGATGGCTCGAGGACCCATGCCCCACACCAAGTGCTGTCCCCTTCGCGAATCAATTAATGAATGCCCGTAGTGAATGCCGACCTTCAAGCGCTCCGATGCGGAAAGGCTGGTCTCGACGAAACTCGGTGGCAGAGGCGGAAGCGTCGCCTCTTTGTCAACCGCCTCGTTGGTAAGTCGATGTTCCTCTCCCAAGCGCGCGGCCAGGTTATGCACGAACGGGTCGGACGCCACGTAGTCCTCGGCGAATAACAGAAACAGATCGGCGCCCGATTCGCGGTCAAGGTCGCGGAGTGCCCTCATCAGCAGCATCACGTCATCGTCATGGCACGGCACGACCATCAGAAGGTCATCTCGCTGCTTGACGAACTCCCGCAACGTCGAGAGCAGTTGGTTGAAAAGCCTCTGCACAATTCACCGAACTACCGGATGAGCGCCGAGCCCCCGCAGAGTAGCAGAAAGTCGACGTTGTGAGTCACGGCACAATGACTTGCGAATGGGACGCCGGCATGCGGTTCTTTCATCCGTACTCCTGCCGATCGATAAAGCCCACAGCCGATCGCCGATTTGTCTCCGCAGCCTTCGCATATGGTGTTAGTTGATCTTGACCGGCGCGCCCACGATCTCGTGCATACCCTTGGCTGTCGAATTGATGGCGGCACCCGAGGTGGCAACCTTAGCAGTGTCAAACAACACGTTCTGGTTACCAACACCGATACTCACGGTTTTCTTCCCATTGATGTCGATGTCGGTAGCAGATATCTTAATCGCGTCGGGTGTCATGCTTATCAGGCTCGTACCGCATGCCAAAACGATTTCCGTACCCGCAATTGCGTCCAAGGTGATCTTGGCGGTCTTTGTTTTGATCGTGATGTTGCCGTTTACTGTCGTGTCTTGATTCGCATCAAAGTTCTCGGTGACCGTTCCTTGGACGTGATGGGTATGAGTGTTGGCTTGCACGTCCAACGAGTATGCGCCAGATTGGACGACGATTGACGTATCCGCTTTTATTGTTTCCTTATGGGTCCCCGTTTGTACCGTGAGGCTATGATTCCCGGTTTCCACCGTTAACGCGGTGTCGCCCTTGATGGTTTCGGTGTGTTTTCCCGCTTTCACGCTAATTGTGCGGTTACCGGATACGACGGTTTGGGTATCGTCATGCTCCACAGTGGTACTCATGTCGTACTGAGCGTGGATGTCGATCTTTTCCTTGCCTTTGGAATCGTCCATGGTCATGGAGTTATGTCCACCACCACCCGGCGTGCTGTTGCTCTTGATTCCGCTAACCATCGCAGCACCGGGTAATCCGCTCGGTGGCATAGACTCGCCGTTATAGACACGTCCCGTGATGATGGGATCATCCGGATTGCCTTCGAGAAAATCGACAATCACTTCTTGCCCGATGCGTGGAATGGAGACCGAGCCCCATCCTTTACCGGCCCAGGGATGAGAAACACGGATCCAGCAGGAGCTGTTCTCGTTGCGCTTGCCTTCGCGGTCCCAATGAAACTGAACTTTCACCCGGCCGTGCTTGTCCGTATAGATCTCTTGCCCGGCAGGTCCCACCACCATCGCGGTTTGACAGCCCTGCACAAAAGGTCGTGGCGTCACCCGCTGCGGGCGAAAGGGTGTCGAGAACGGCATGCATCTGAAATCGTTTCGGTAGGTGATCTCATCCATGTCACCAGTGCCGTGTGAGAAATCGCCGGCTTGGGTAGCCGAGTGCTGCACGGAAGTCAACAGATACGCCTGATTGAGATCGGGCCGATAGTGATCAGCCAGAGTAAATTTGAAGCCGCTTGCAAAGTGCCGACACCCACTCGAGCCTTGGCTTACAATGCAGGACGCCGCCTGTTCCTCCAGGCGAATGCGAGCCAGGCGATCCCCTTCCGAGCGCACGGCGTGTTCGCCGGGGTAGTCGTAGATCTCATACGAGTTCTTGCCGTTGACTGTTACGGCGAGGTTCGTACTCGGCGTTTCGAAATTGTAGTCGGTGTGCGTCCACGTACCTGTCCGGAACTCCTGCTCGTAACGCCACTCCGTGATGACGTCTTCATAAACGATTCCGCCGCCGCGAAAATCGTACCGTGCAGTAGCTTGGCTGGGACAGGGTTCATGGGCTGCCGGATCATTCGCGAGAATCATCACGTGTTTCCCCTGTTCGTGGCGGAAGAAGTAGTAAATGCCTTCTTCTTCCATCAGGCGTGAGACGAAATTGAAGTCAGTCTCCCGGTACTGGACGCAATACTCGCGCAGCGCGAATTCCCCATAGAGTCGGAGTTCGTAATCGTGAAAGCCCAGATCTTTGAAAACCTTTTGGATAATCTCGGGAACTTTAAGGTTCTGAAAGATCCGACAATCGGCCGTGCGGGTCAGGAACCACAGCCAGGGGATCATCTGGGCGCGATAAGCAATCAAACGCCGGTCGCGCGCACCTTGCGAGAATCGGCTGATGAATCCGTTCCAATAACGCTCTTTGCCCTCCGCATCAAAGAGGCGTAAGGTGACATTCTGACCGACGACATCGTCAAACTTCAACGAATCGTTTTCCGACAGCAGATCCAGGTCGAACTGAAAGAGCTGCGAAACAGACTCGCTTCCCGTAAAGCTGCGAAGAAGAAGTGCATCCTTCCCAAGCGGTGTCGAGATCGCAATGCGACGATTTGTTTGAACAAAAGCCATGTGTTCTCCGCTCAGGTCAAGTACGTAAACACTGCGTCCGAAGCATTGTCCGTGAAAGTATCGTTCTTCAACCAGCTACTCCAGCCAAGATACGGTGCATCCATGCCATCGTCGGTAAGACAGAGATCAGGCACTTCGTCCGCTTGCAAAATCAGTTGCACTTCGAATGCAAAACTCTGGCCGACAAAGTAGCGTGTGAGATCGAGGAGCCTCGCAATATTTGGACGGCCAGGAAGAAAACTCTGGAAGCGTTCGAGGCTGATAGGACCTAGACGAAGGCGAAACTTAGATTGCTGGTCCCACACTTTCTCTCCGATGAATGCGCCTACGCCGAGTTGATTACGCTCCGAATCGAAAGACAAGTAGGAACGATCTACATCTTCAAGCGCATACCAACTGCCGATGCACTGGTCGATCTCAACGGGAAGCGAGAAATAGTCTCGAAGAATGCTGCGTAGCGCTGTAGCAGAGTGAGGTCGTTGAGCGATCAGACCGGCGTAAGGCAAAAGGCTCTCGTCGGTGATGCGCATCCGGTTGCGGAGCCCGAGCGTTCCTAAACCGATAAGGTCATAGAGAGATCTGGTGAAGAGATCCGTATCACCACCTGCCAGGGCCGCTGCCTCATACTGAACCGGAAAGCAGTGCTTTTGCCAGGCACGATAGAACAAAGAGACGAAGCGATGGTTAAAGAGATCAAGAAAGTCCTTGAGAGCATCCTTTCCCCCTGTGTCCTCGTCGAGCATGTGCTCCGTGTAACAGACAGGCAAAACGCCCTGAATTCCCGACAAGCCCATAAACGTGACGGTCATGCGCGGTGGGCCTTCCCAATCGGGAACGCGCTCGATTACGTCGATGGCACTGGCGGGAAAGGCAAGAGAGAGCCAGGCACCGAAACGAACAACTTCTTCTCCAGGGCGCGCGGTGGTGCCGACAGGCTTGCGTTCGGGGACAAGGCGGGCCAGAAGGCGAACGGCCTGGAAGAAGTTGAGCTCGAATCCGCGGTCGAACAGGATCTCGTCTACAGAAGAATCTGCTCGCCAGCCAGTGGTGGCCATACTTTGAGCACTCCCTTGCTCGTTTTTGCGGTGAGACGGCTGAAAGAATTGATTGCGCTATAGAGCCCGAAAAATCGCTCAAGAACGGAGGCGAGCAGAAAGACACTTCCGCCAGCATACTCGTGTTCATCGAATTCCACCGTGACTTCAGTACCGCGGCAGAAAGTCACTCCGGTGGGCGAAGTGATCCGAGAGACACCAGGCTTGCTCTCGATCGCCAGCAGGCCCGCAATCTGCTTACGCATTGCCGGTGAATCGGAGAAATCGTAAAGCCGGAGAACTTCCTGCAAAGCCTCCCGACCTTCCTTTACGAGCGAAAGATGGTTCAGCGAGAGATGAGAGATGAGTCTCCATTGCAGTCCGCGACGGAGAGGCGGCCGGGCGGTTTGAACCGGTTTGCGCAGAAAGCGTGCTTGGACAACAGGAACTCCTTCAGCTTCGAGTTCACCGAATTCGCCCGAGAGTTTCAACCGGGACGCGCTATCGCGATTGGTACAAGTGACACGGACCGTCAGCATTTCGACAGACGGCAATGCCGGTTGGCAGTTCAGGTCCACAAGGTTGATGTACACCTCCGTCCCGTTATCATTCTTCCGGAACGAGCGGCGACGGTGCGCGGACCAGAATTGCTTTTCCGTCTTTTCCGCAGAGTGTGAAAGCGAGTAAAAGGGTTCATATACTTTCGGGTCGTCACCGAAAGAAGAAAGCGAACAGACGCGGTCTACTGAATAGACTTCCGTGCTCGTCTGGCGATGTTGATCGGGAATGATGCGATACTCCGTTTTTGCCTGGCTGATACGAATGGGTTCGGCGATGCGTTCAAACAGGTTGACAACGGGCGTGCAGCCAAGCTGAAACGTAGTCGCGTCCACGGTTTGTTCGAGCGCGATCAAGCGGTTCTCATCCCCTCCCTGTCTAAGCTGGATCAGGATTTCGAAGGCGTTCCCAAAATCAGCGAGAGAAAGTCGGTCGAGTCCCGCCAGATCGAAAAACAGAAACTTGTCGGGAAATGCGAAGTATTCCTGAAGAAGACGATATCCAAGAAAGCTGCGATCAGAGTAAGGCAAGACGCCCTCGTCGGAGGTGAAGCCGACTTGGCGGAGTGCGGTGTTGGGGAGAATGGCTTGCGCCGTGGATCCGTTGGCAGTAGCACGCAACGTCACTCGAACGGTTTGGAGAAAAAGAAGTTCGTAAAGGGATTGAACGGCTGCCGTTTCGCCGTTCAGGTAAAAACGCAGCGATCGGATCGGAAGCTGCGAAAGACGCAGTTGGCCGAGGCATTCAAGCTCAATTCGTATTGTCGCTCCTCCATCCTTTGCGGAAGTGAGCGAACCAAATGAACTAACAGCCGACACGGAGGCGTCTGTTATGCGCAGCGGCCATAATTGTGTTGCGTAGCCCGTTTGGAATGAGCAAACATTACCGTCCTGTGCCTTCGCATGCATAGGCGTTCCACGAGGAATCTCGGTCGGTCCGGCAAAGGTGCTCTGTTCAGGATCTAACCGGAACTGGGCGATGCCCATGGAGGGAATGGGTCTGAGGTAGTGCGGATAGAGAACTTCGAGGAGAGACTCCGTTATTTCAGGAAATTCATCGTCGATCTTCCGATGAACACGACCGGCAAGCAGCGCAAAAGCTTCGATTAGCCGCTCGACGTGAGGGTCTTCGCACGTATTCGGTTCCAGCAGCAGACCTCCGGCTACGGCGGGGTGCTTCTCGCTGAACTCCGCTGCCATTTGGCGGATGAAGGTCAACTCTCGCTCGTAATACGGAAGCAACTCGTCGGTCAAGATTTTACTCCTGACAAAGCAATGCTGCGAGACGCTCGGTGAAGCGTTCCCTCAATTGTGATTGGTTCCATGTTCGATCCTTTGCGCAACACTGCTTCAATGCGCAACCTGAGAATCGGGTGCAAAGGCTCAGGCTGTTCAAGGCTTACGATTACACCGGAAAGCCGAGGTTCGAATTGACGGATGACACGTTCGATAGACTGCCGAACTCGCTCCTGGTCGAGCTCGCTATTTAAGTTGAAAGAGGTGAAATCGACCACTCCGAACGAGAGAATCGAGTTTGCGGACTGTTCGAAAACACCATGGAAATCCACTTCTCCTCGCCGCGTGTTGAGAAGGTCGGATAGATCGCGCCGCAACGATTCTTTCCACCGCCGATCGAGCTCGTATGAATGGCGAGATCTTTTCGGTACCGGGCGAGTTGTCAACTCCAGTCAAGCGGTCAAGCAGAGTTAATTGCATCAGGTACCGCGATCACTCGCCGCAGGCCAATGCTTGCCACGGGTCGAGACGGCACAACCGGCCATACAGCTTCTCGGCTTCGTCCGCGTTTGAGCTACCGCTGCGCTTGTAAATTTCGTAAAGACGAGTCCACACTCCGCTGATCAGCTCCGAGCTTTCCCAAGTATCCAGACGATGTGTTTCGATCTGTTCGGCCAACTCCTCCAGTACGGCCCGGGCAAGTCGGTCGCGACGCGTCGAAAGGCACACTTCGGCTAGGAGAAGCTTGCGTTCGAAACGGCTACGGCCGCTCGTTTCCGCTGCTGCGATACGAATCATCTCTGCCAACCCGGTATCTACTTCTCCGGAGCGCACAAGCCGTTCCGCATTCTGCCAGGAGCTTCCTGCATTCGAAGCGGCGGACGAATCGAGAAGGGGAAATCGGACTGTGATGGAGGACGGCGATGAAGGCTGCACGTCACGCGCACCGGCCGCATCCACTGGGGACTCAGTACTGGCACGTAAAGCCGGTTCTTGGTCTCGCTTTCGGCTCAAGATGTCTGACATCTCCTGGCGAATATCACTTAAGGCTTGGCGGAAATCGGAAAGATTCGGAGCAGCGTCTCCAAACTTCTCGTCAATAACGTTCTCCAGTTCCTTGAACTGTTTGCTAGCGGTCTCGAAGTCCGAGAAGAGCTGCTCGTAGGAAGCGCGCGATGTGTCTTTCACCGCGGCTATCGAACATATCCAGTGAGATTTTGCCCTCGGCTACAGCCTTGTCGTACTCTCTCTTCTTTTGTGGATCTACTTCGCCTTCCTCGTCTTTGTACTGGGCTTCGGAGCCGATAACCCGAGCATCGCGCAGATTTATCAGACTATAGTCGGTATCGAGCGTTGCACAGCAGGTAATAGGAATGGAAAGAATTGCATCGCTGAGTTTCCCATTGAGCCATTCGAGCGGCCCCTTCCGGTCTTCTGGACCGTCCTCCATCTCTGGAAAAAGGCCAGCATCCCAGAAACGGCCGAGTAATTCGCGAGTGGTGCATAAGCCACTCGCCAAGCCCTTGAATCCGTCAAGATGTATGTCGGCTTCGGTCAGCCACATGGCCAGTTGCAAGTCTTTGGAACGAGTACGGAGCATTGCGGCGGCGAGTTCGCGTGTCAAACGCCAATTCGCGGATTTGGCCTCGCGTCTCTCCCACTTACCTTTAGGCAAGCTATCGTCGGACTGTCGGGCCTCCCTGATCCGATCCCACTCGGGCAGCCAGCGCAGGCTTTCGCCTGCCGGCTGATCGGGCCTGATCGGATCAAGAAGGTCCTCAGTTTGTATCCGCTCCGTGGACATAAGTACCTCGTGCCGGATAGCTGGGGACGGGAACTAAGCGGCGCCTTGCGAAAGGTTCCACTTAGCAGCCACGTTACCGCCTGCTTTACCGTCGGGTTTCTGCTGTACGTAAGTCTTTTCCATGGCACCGAACGTCATCCGTACTTCCTCGCTAGGGAATTGATTCGTCCCCTTGGGATCGCCGATGTGTTCAATACCGCTGATCAAAACTTCCTTGAGCTTGATCTCCAGATACTTAACCGGTGCATCGCCCCCAGCCCGGCTGTAATCAATCGTGACTTCCGGGATATGGGTGCCCTTACAAGCGGCTTCGAAGAGCTTTGGCGTAGCCTTATCCACGAGCTTCTGAATGGCGAATTCAGAGAACTCGACAGCCTCCGCACTTCGGCCGCCAGCCGTCTGCTGGGTAGTGGAGGCAGGCTGAGTAACTTTATAGGTTACCTTTGTTGCAGCTACCCAATCTTTGTGATCCTTCTCGGTAACTTCACCCTTGATATCACCGAAATTGACGAACGCGTTAAACATGTGATGCTCCTTCTCTTGTTGCTAAACCCTGTTGACCGAACTAGTGATTCGGAATAACTATTTGTCTTGCAAGCCGGGGTCCAACAAAGAACCCTGCATGCGGAACGAATCAGCCTTTCTTTGCGGGCATCTTCGCGACGAGCCGCAAGGAAATCGAAAGAGCTTCCAGTTGAAAGTGAGGGCGCAGAAATGCGACTGCATTGTAAGATCCCGGCTTGCCTGCAATCTCCGATACTTCAACGCGAGCATCCCGGAGCGGGAATTTCGCTTTCAGATCTTGTGGCGCCATGTCGTCTAGCAGGACGTAGTTTGCGATCCAGCGGTTGAGAAAGCTTTCGGCTTGGTCGCGAGACATGAAGGAGCCGATTTTGTCGCGCATCATCGCCTTCAAGAAATGCGCGAAGCGGGAGCACGCAAGAATGTACTGCAACTGTGTAGAGAGGCGCGCGTTCGACGTGGCATCAGCATCCAAGTACAATTGAGGCTTCTGCGTGGATTGTGCACCTGTGAATACAGCCGTATCAGTTCCTTTGTAGTACGAGAGCGGAATGAATCCAAGCTTTGCGAGCTCGTTTTCGCGCCGCTCAGTAATGGCGATTTCCGTTGGACATTTAGTTGCGATATCGCCGTCGTCGGTCGGGAAAGTATGCGCCGGAAGCCCTTCCACTAATCCGCCCCCCTCTACACCACGGATAGCTGCGCACCATTCGTGTCGCGCAAAGGCATCCGTCAGCCTGGCTCCAAAGGCATATGCGGCGTTACCCCATAAATACTTCGAATGATCTCGCCCGTCAACAGCCTCTTCGTAATCAAACTCCTCGACAGGGATGGTTTCTTTCCCGTACGGCAACCGCATCAAGACGTGGGGAAGACATAGCCCGACGTAGCGTGAATCGTCGCTCTTCCGGAACATGTTCCATTTCAGATAAGCTTCGTTATCGAAAATCTTCTCTAGGTCGCGAGGCCCGGATAATTCGGTAAAGCTCTCTAAGTTGAAGAGTTGCGGTTTTGCAGCAGAAATAAAAGGAGCATGAGCGGTGGATGCCACCCCCGACATCTTCTCGAGTAGAGCTATGTCCTGCGGATGCCGGGTAAATTCGTAATCCCCAATCAGAACCCCAAATGGATCGCCACCAAAAGTGCCATATTCTTCTTCGTAGATCTTCTTGAACAGGCTGCTTTGATCGAACTCAGTGGCCTTTTCGAAGTTCTTCAGCAAGTCGGCCTTGCTGACATTCATCAGCTTGATCTTCAGAGTGCTTGACGTTTCGGTCTGTTGGACGAAGTAGTGCAATCCCCGCCACGAAGCCTCTAGTTTCTGGAAGGGCTCGGCATGCATCACCTCGTTAAGCTGTTTCGAAATCATCGCATCCAGATCAGCAATGCGGCTGTTGATCATGGCTTCGGTGTCATTCGAGACAGTCATTTGACCATTCATGACTTCCCGGACCAGATCGGTCAGCCAAACCTTGCCGTTATTACGCTCTTCAGGAGTCTGGCCGATCCGGCCGTCTTCGGCGATCACATCCAGCAAGCTGCGGTTTTCGACTGTTTCTGCCGCGGATTGAGGATCAAATATGAGTTTTGCTTCAGTGGCCATCTATTTCTCCTTGTCGCTTTCGACCGCGATTCCCGCTTCCGCACCGGCCTGCATCAACTTTTCCTGGTTTTGAATGACTTCCTGCAAGAGGTTGTCAAGCTTTTCGTTGCCGATTAAGCTGCTGCGTATGTTTGCCAGACTATTGCGTAAGTCCAGCAAGCGACGTAACGGTGTTATCTGCTGGGCGACCTTTGCTGGCTGGAAATCCTCCATGCTCTGAAACCGCAGTTCGACGTTGAGCTTCGTGTCGTCTTCACTCAGTCGGTTGTCTACTTTGAAAGCTAGGCGTGGACCAATCTTCTTCATCACATCGTCGACATTGTCGCGATCGATCGACACGAACTTTCGCTTTTCAATCGGAGGAAGCGGCTTGTCGGGCATCCCGGAAAGATCGGCGAGCACTCCCGCAACAAACGGTATCTCGCGCTTCTCGATGGCGTCACCGATCTCCACGTCGTATGTAATGTGAACTCTCGGTGGGCGAACACGCCCTACCTTCTTCTGTAGGCTTTCTTTTGGCATGGTTGTTTACCTGTTCTCTCCGAAGTAAAAGGAGACTCTCTTTGCCGGTCGCGACTTAGCAGTCGAGTGAGTTGCCAAGGCGAGTAATCCGGCTTCCGCTTATCATCACTAGCAATCCTCGTTCCAGGAAGAAGGATTGCAGTTGCGCGTGATTTCTACTGGACTGCTTTGCTCGGACAATGTAAGTCGCCAAAGAAGTTGGGGTTGAAGAGGTCGACGCCGCCGGGGAAGTCAACGAACTCAAGGCGAACAGGTGCCGGTTGGATTTCTTCCATCCTGCCGCCTCCTCCGCGAATGTGCTTCCACTCGACAATACGGCTGGAAAGTGCTCGCGGCTCCGCATCACTCATTACACGGAAGATGGCCCAGGTTCCTCCTCGCGAAGTGAAAGGGAAAGAAAGGGAACCCGTTTTGATGATTCCTTTTACTTCGATGTCCCTGGAGCCGGCCGGGGCGGGCCAGACAAATTGTTTCTGCAGGCTGGACGCCCAGACATGCGGTTGTCCGTCGACATCCAATTCGACCGTCGCGTCCTTGAAGCTGGGATCCAGTTTTGGACGAAGGGTATAAGTAAGTTGCGGCTGGCTCGAACCGGAAGGATAGAACACATCCGAAAGCGTTTGCGCCCGATTTAAGAAGTTGAGCATCTCCGGAGTAACCTGGGGCTTCTTCCCCGGATCCTTCTCCTTCCAGCGGTTCCCATCCTTAACAGTCCAGTCGCCCAGGTATTGGGCCTGGAACTTCCAAATAGCGCCGACGGATGGAGCAAAAGCAGCGGCCACCTCCTCAAGGGTTGCATCTGTCTCTGAGGTCTGGAAAGGGTACTTACGTAATGTCGCCCGAATGTGATCACACGCTAAATGAAGCTGGCCATTCACCTTTCCGGCAGTCAAATTATCCACATTGGTAGGGATTAACGCCTGGGTCTGGCGAATAGGCGCTTCGAGAAGGCGGGCCACGATTACGTCAATGCCTACGCCCATGGGTTCGAAACCGCGAGCGATCTTTCGCGCAGCGTCCAAAGCTTTGTCGTAGTTCCCGCTAGCGGCCTGCAATACCGCCGGGTCCGGTATGTCGGATGCTTTTCCAAGGTCTCGCATCGATTGACCGAGGGCGGCTATGGCGTCAATGTATGCCGCATTCTTGTCTACCACCCACGTGTCACCCCCGGGAGGAACAACGGCATGAGCAGGTTGGAAGGCTTTGGTGATGTCTCCTGGACTGCTTAGAAGCTCCTGGGGAGCCGGTGATTTCTTCGTCAGTACAGACCCGGTTCGCGCTTTTCCTCCCAAGGCTGGAAAGAATCTGTTCACTATAGGCTTAACTTTCTCCAGACCCTCCGGTTCGGGCGCAACAAATGGGAAGTTAGTGCCATTCGAGGTCATCGCGAGGAGAGCTAGCAGGGGAGATTTGTGGTCCGAGAGAACATCCAGCTTATGTGCCGCATCACTTGGCCCGTTGTAACGCAAAACAGAGAAGGCCGACAGATACTTTCGCCAACTCTCAACGTAATCACGAACGAAGAGTCGCTGGATAGCACGCGAGTCATCGGCCTCGACCCTTGGCTCTCCGTCGGAAGGCGAAGTATTGCCAAGGACGCAAGATTCCCTGGAGGTGGCGCTCCCGTTGTGGGATGCCCTCTCGATATAGGTCCAGCCGTCACGTGAAAATACACCTGAGATCTCGTTTGGCCCACTTAAGACTTGGCCGTAGTTAGGGGCCAATTCAGCTAATTTCTGAGAACGTGGAAGAGACTTCTCTGCAGCCGCTAGGATTCCACTGTATAGGCGATCCACTCCCTGGATTTTTGCTAAGTACTGGCGTGCGCGTTCGCGTGCGGCCAGGTTCAGTGTCAACGGGCAGGGATTCTTGAGGCCGAGTTCGCTTGTGTAGAACTGAATCTGACGATCGGCCAAAACCTGCCAAGTAGGATCGTCCGATGGCATCACCTGGTCGCGAGTCTCTCTAAGTACTTCAGAGACGATTGCCGGTTCGGGTTTGCAATCCCCCGACGAGATCATTAGATGCGCCTTCAGAACCCGGAACGCCGGAGTGTACGGCGCGTCGGGACCCGGTGCAGATGGCAAGGCGGCCAGCCCTGCGGTCATACCGGTATTCAGAGGCTCCAGGAGCAGTTGCTTAAAACGCTGAAAGTATTCGGCCCGCATCGGCTCGAGAATGCCGTCGCCGGCATACAGGCCCCACCGTAAGCTGAGAGGCGGGCCGGCGTGGTAGTAACTCGTTAAACGACTCACCTGCTGCCGCAGGTCTTCCAGGCTTTCGAGTTCAGCAATTGTGGGTGGTCCGGCCGTTCTAGGAACCGCGGTGGAGTTGTGAACGGAATGGAGCAGACGCAGGTTGCGTGTCCAGGAAGTGGCAAAGATGCAGCAAAGAACCAGGCAGGCGGTGCAGACCGCGAAACAAGCTGCGCGCAGTCGCCTTTCCCTCTCGCTGTCAAGCGGCTTCGACACACGCTCTCTGGATCCTGCAGCAAGGATTGATCGGAACAGTTCGGAAACGAAAAACCACCTCCGAGTTGTACCGGCGGCCCCCGGCTTCGTTATTGAACTTAGATCAGCGCCGCTACCCCCTCCGCGTATGACGCGCGTCGCATCGCCCCGGAAAAGAGTCGTCGCTTCTAATGAGATGCTAAGTTCCGACCACTGCGAGTGCGACTTGCTATCGGCCAGGGATGGCGCGACCTCGTGTTCGCCAACCGCGGTTAAATAGTAGCCCTTCAGTTGAGGTGAAGGGCGGAGCGCATTGGGACGGAAGACCGACGTCAGGAATTGGACGAGAGCCGGGCGGATGCGCTTAAGCTCCCGGGGAAACTCATAAATCCCGGGCCGCCGGGCCGTTTCCGGTTCGTTTGCCAGATGAGCAATACGCTTGTCCGCCAGCGAACGAAAGAGTGAGTTGAAGGACTTAGTCAGCCTTTTGAACTCGGCTTCTGCGGAGCGTGCATTTGCTCCGTCTTTGTTCCCAAGCGCCGAGAGTTCGCAACCGAGCACCTGGCCCGTCTCGGATTGGGGAAGGCGTCGGAAGAAGTCCGAAAAATATGGCAGCCCGTCGCACTTCGTAATCAGGAAAGTGACAGGGCATTCGAACCGGAACACTTCGGCCATGACTCCGAGGCGTTCCTGCCAATCCTGGAACTGTTTGCTCAGGCGTTCGTGCGATTGCGGGGTTGCGGCCGCGATGAACTCCTTCACGTCGCAGAAAGCAACAGTTCCTGTAAGGTCTAAACCGTCTGGTGCTTCGTGCCAGAGCTTTTGCCAACCGGACAAGACTGGCTTTGATGCGAGGACGCGAAGGAGGCGCTGCCAGCGGCTAACATCGCCGCTAAAGATCTGGCCACTCAACTCCAGGAAGATTTTATCTTGGGCCAACCAGATATTAGCCAAGCGAGTGGCGGTGAGTGGACCACGAGACTCCGCATCTCCTGCCAGCAACTGGGGCTCTAATCCCGAGTTGAGGAATGTACTGGTTTTCCCGCTTGCCTCAGGGCCGATGAGCAGGTAGACAGGAAAACTCGAGAGAGTAACCGTCCCCTGGGAACCCGTGCGATACACATGGGCGAGCTTCAGGTTCGCTTCGTTTAGAAGCGCCCTCAGGTGTACCTCATCATCGAAAACCGGAAGAGCAGGTTCTGGAACGGGCTTCGGTCTCGCTGCAACCTTGGCCCGCAGGAGTTTAGCCCAGCCGAATAGCCGTGCCAAAAGTATTAGTGAGAGGACGACGAGAAGACCCGCTGCGGTCCAAAGCAGTCCAATCTGTTCGACCTTCGGACCCGAATACAAGTAGCCCGCTCCCACCCACACCAGACACACGTAAAGAAACAAGCAAAACAAGATGCTCTTAAAAGTCATGGAGCCACCTAAAACAGCTTCGAGCGGATTTGGTCACTGGTCCAGATAAGGTTTACCTTCGCCATGATGAAGAGCAAAAAGGTAAAAACTATGGCCCCGGCCAAGATCCAGCCGTAGGGTAGGGGGCGACGCGCAGGCGGTGGATTATTGGTTGTGATCGGTTCTGCGAGGCCGGACGGCGAAAGACGAAAATTCTTCCCCCGAATATCCTCGATTCTCGATCGCAAACGATCGGTCACACTGTATAACTCGCCGCGCAACCCACCCGAGAAGCGTCCTTCAAAGCCCAGCAACAGGCAGAGGAGAAAGATCTCCAGGATGTCCGCCAGATGTGCCGAATCCCGACGCGAACGGAGCCGTTCCAACTTCTCAAAGAACACAACTCCGGCATCTGTCTGGCCAAAGAGCTCTTCCTGCAACGTCCGACGTTCCCACTCCGCGCGGATGAACTCGTTGGAATTTAGAATCACCGAATCGAGGAATGCAACTACGGCAAAGTGAGTTTCCCGAATATCCGAGCTGTCATAGCCCAGCCTCACAGCATCTCGCTGGACCTCTTCCAAAGCGGCCTTCGTTCGTTTCCTGAAGTTATCCGCATCTGTCACGTTCTGCCGTCCTGCTTGTATTCGGACGATGGCGGTGAACAGGCTTTGATAGGAGAGTGCCAGGTTGTCACCCGAAGCGGCTTGTTCTTCCCCATCCATACGTGCTTTACCGGTGGCCTTCGTATTGCTCATGAGAACTCCCGTCAACTCACGCTCGTGTGCGAGAGATTGCAAGTGGCGCTCATCTGAACTATGCTCACTTTGGAACCCATGGCTCCATTAACTCCGATTCGGCGCTCTCTTCCGCATGTTGTGATTCTGGTTTTGCTAACCGGCCTGGCTGCCCAGTCCCAAACGGCAAATGCTGAGCGAAACCTGACGGTCGAAGAAGTAGTTAAGCTCACCCGCGAGCGCCTTTCAGAAGACATCATCGTTACCAAGATCAAGAAGAACGGGAAGCCCTTTGATCTAAGCTCGGACGAATTACTCGACCTGAAGAAGGAAGGTGTAAGCGACATAGTCATCAAATATCTCCTCGATCCATCTCTCCCCTACACACCGGCTGCACCCCCGGCCGCTCCCAATGCTGCTTCCGGGAAACCAAGCGACACCGGAAAGACTTACCCGCCAGACCCTAATGCAAGTCGAATTCCACCCGGCGAACCGGGCCTCTACTTCTTCGCGGGCAATGCGCCGACTAAAGTCGACTTGAAGTTTCTTCTAGGCACGGCGCAGGCCAAAAGCCTGATGAAGAAAGGCAAGACTGTGGCATTTCTGGTAGGTCCAAAGGCCGGTGCCCATATCAGCAGCCCGACTCCGGTTTTTTACATTCGCCTGCCCGAGGGTAAAGAGATCGAGGAGATCGTTCTCGTGAGCCTGCTCGAGAAGAATGGACGTCGAGAACTCGACCTGGGCCCAAAGCAAGAGCTGAAAGCTGGAGACATCCGTCCTCGTGATCTGGTCGAAGTCGGGCCGCATCTGTTCCGAGTAAAGCCTGCGAAACTCGATCCCGGCGAATATATCTTCTTCTTTATCGGTTCCGCCGAACCTCCGAAAGGGGTCTTCGGCAAGGGCTACGACTTCAACGTCGAAGCAGCGCCAGCGCATAAGAAGTAGCGCGCAACGCTTCTAACGCATCACGAAGAAAGCATCGCCTTTGATTGATACAGCTCCGCGGGACCAATCGTTGCCGTTATCGACGAATTCATCCAGCACAGCGCCATCCTTCTTCGTGATCCGCACCACGTGGGGCTCCGTAACGATCATTATCGGGTATATGGACGATCCTTCCAAGGCGTTGACCTTCGCTCCAGCCTTGGAAGTCTTACCGTCGATCTTCACCTTGCGGACGAGTTGCTGTCCATCGAGCTCATACTCTAACTCCGTATTTGGACCCACAACGATTTGCCACGCGAAGTGCTTCGGTTTACGCGGAGTGGTCATCAATTTCGGCGCGAGAAACACTACGTCGTAAGTGGCGGATCGTTTCAAAGCGATGAATTTCCCAGAAATACCCGTGAACCAGTTGGTCGATTCCTTTTTTACCTCATCGGGTGAAACCAGGAAGTCCAGTGTTGACTTTACGTGCGCGGGCGGCGGCGGAGCGCTTATTGCCGTAAGCCTCAATTCTGCTGCGGCCACTTCACCGGCCCCGACTACGATTTGCACTTGACTATCTTTGAAGGCTGGCGCCTTTGCACTTACTTCGTAGGTTCCTGCCCGCACCTTAACCTGTTGGCCTGCTGACCCGGTGTGCCAATCAGTTTCTCCTGACCGCCGATAAGAAACTTCGGCGAAAGAAGGCTGAACGGAGAAGTTTATCGTTCCGAAAGGTTTTAAGATGACATCTCTCGTCTGAAGGTGTTGTGATTGACCGGGATTGAAGTTTCTGGGCGGTAGGGACAGATTCTCAAACCCGGCCTTCTGAACCGAGATCTGATGCTGTCCTGGAGCGACGGAGACCTTCAGAGAGCTGGTTGCTCCAATCGTACCGACTCTGGAGCCATCTACAAAAACCTCCGCGCCGGTGGTTCCACCTTCGACCACAAGCTCGCTCGCAGCGGGAGACGGCTCAATCGTCTGATTCGCATCCTGACCTTTACGTATCTGGATACTGCGAGTTTCTGGCGCGTAGCCGTCGGCAATGAGCCGGATCTCGTGGGCTCCGGGATTGGCGGGGAAATGCCAGAAACCTGGTTTCCTCGTCTTCCTCTCGCGCCCGTCGACAAAGAGCTTTGCACTTAGGACGGTTGTGGTGATCGTTGCTGAACCCAAATTAGGATTGGATTTCAGAGATAGGACAAGAGTCGGCGCGTTCCCGTGAACTAGCAGGAAGGTCCGGCGTCCAGTTGCGCCGGAGAGCGTCGCTACCGTCGCGTCGGAATCCATATCGGCAACGTTTATCGGCTGACCCAGGCGGTTCACTTCCACAGGGTCTCTTCCAGGCAGCTCTAGCAGCGACTTCCCCGGAGTCCCATCGAAAATAACGACTTGATCTCCCAAGCTGCTGCTCGCAATCAGCTCCCCGGTTGGCAAGGGGTCGAGTTTAGGACTCTGGCCTGGAGCCGCGGTGAAGGTGACCTTGAGAAGCTCCCCGGTGTTGTTCCGGGCGGACAAAGTATGTTGTGCGTTGTCGGCAGGGAAAGTATAGTCCATCATGTCACCCCCGTCGAGCTTCCAGATCTCCCGCCCGTCAAGAAAGACCAAGCCCGTCCGTTCGGAAGTTAGAACTTGAAGGTGAACCGGTTCAGGTTCAAGCACCAGATTCCAGCCGCCCTTCGCAGCTTTCATGCTGGTATTCCGGAAGGGCTTGTATCCGACCTTTGTCGCAGTTATCCGGAAAGTTCTATCGGCGGGCAGGAGAAGTGTTCTCCTGGGTTCGACGACATTTTCTATCGAGACCGTCGCATCGCTGGGAGATGTGGTCACAGGAACCACTACTTTGGGCGACGCCGAGACTTTTGAATTTGTAACCTCAGGACGCTTCTTTCCGTCGGAGTGCAAGAACGGCATTACAGCGACAATCAGGACAGCAACGCCCAGAATGCCCCAAAGCTTGGGATCATTCTTGCCGATGCCCTTGAATGTCCAAGGCCTTTGCTCTTGCTTCTGCGGTTCAGGAAGGGCAATCCGAGTGGGTCTTGCAACGAGGATCGGAGCAGACGGTCTTTCCTTCTCTGCTGCCGGACTGACGTTTGGTTTCTCCTTATTGGCATCAGCGACCCGGGGTGACGGAACCGGATCCACGGTGGTAGCTACAGAGTTAGCTATTGAATTGAGAAACAGCTCCGAACCCTTGTCGATAGGTGGGGCACCCATTCCATTCGTGGGCCCAACCGGCGATTCTGTCTTCAATGGCGCCGAAAGCGGCGTGGGCTCTTTTCCCTCGCCGAGCACAGCCGCGGGCGCAGGTTGGGTCAGCTTGGCACCCTTTCGTTGAGCAGAATTTCTCAGGCTAGCCTGAGATTGAAGCAGACGCCCATCGTCGGGGTACTGGGAAAGTCCGTCTTCCAAAATGTTCAGCGCCGCAGGTATATCGCCGCCGCTCTGAAGTTGGCGGGCTTGCGCAACCCACTGGCTGACACAGTCCTTTCGCTTCGCCTCAACGATTACGGCGGCCAGTCTCTTTGCTGCAGGATGATCTTCATCGAGTTCGAGCGCAGCTTGCGCCAGCGGCTCGGCCTTCTTCCAATCTGTGTCTAGGAGAGAGTTGGCGCGTTCTACCAGTAAGCTGACCAGCGCATTGCGCAGGCCCGAATTCCGCTCATCCAGCTTCAAAGCTCGCTGGAGTACGTCCGTCGCCTCTTCGAGCCTTCCCGTGGTTCGCAACTTCCGAAATTCTTCAAAGAGCCGCTCTGCTTCTCCGGTACGCTCCAGGCCTTCCCGCGCAATTTTCTCGAGTACAACCAGTTCGGGATCCTGCGGAAATTCACTCAGCGCATCACTCGCTGTGCGAAGGGCTTGCGCATAGGAGGAATTGTCCATCGCGCGATCGATCTGCTCGACGAACCGGGCTTTTTTCTCTTCTCGGATCTGATGCTCCCGCCGCCGCTCGAGTTGTCCGATCTCCACCTCGATCCCTGGGTATTGGGGATGGATATTACGCAGAATCTTCCAGTGACCAATCGCTTCGGCGAACTGGCTCTGCTCCTCGCAACTACGTGCTTTGGCCGAGATAGATTGAACCAGATCGCGCTGCTCGCGACTGAGCCTGAGTGACAACTGGAACTGAGCTTCATTGGGGTAGCGCCTGCATGCTTCCTCCAGAATGTTGACTCGGCGATTCAAGTCAGGTTCGGAGTCGGTGGACTTTCCAATTTCCGCTATATAAGCTGATAACTCCTGTCGCTCGGCCTGCTCTATCTTGAGTTTTAGTGCTTGGAATTGCGCGCTGTGCGGATACTGCGCCAGCATTCCATTGCAGACTTCAAGCGCCCTCTGAAATTCTTTCTCATTTAATAGGCGGCGTCCATCCTCATACCCTTTATCAATGCTGTCGCGTTCGGACCTTACCCGGTTGTAAAAACTCTGGTAAACCGCGTCGCGCTCCGGTATCACGCCTCCGGGAGTCCTGCGCGTGACTTCGAGGATTTTCTCTAACTTGCTGAGAGCGGCGCTTATCTCTCCTGCTTGATGTGCTCTCAGTGCAGATCCGTAAAGAACCTCTTTCTCCGCTCGCGCCTTTGCCGATTCTTTCTCCTGAACGTCTACTTCGGCAAGCAGTTGCAGCGCATCCGAATCGTCGTAGCGCACGTTCAGTACTTCCTTAAGAGCCTGCCGCGCTTCAATGAAATCCTGAAGTTGAAGGTGTTGGCGAGCAAGATTCATCCAATCCGAGATCTGATCGCTACTACGCTGAGCTTCGATCCGCCGTCTGATAGCTGGCGCCTCAACGTTTTCGGGGTCGATCTCAAGAACTTCCCGCAGTTTCTCCAGCGCGAGAAATACCTCATCCTGCTCCGCGCGCGTTTGAGCGCTCTCGAGCAACTGACGGATCCTCTTATGCTTAACCGCTTCGTCAATTTGCGCCCGCAATAATGAAATCTCGGGATCTACGTTACCTTCCGCTTCGAGCTCAGTCAGGATCTCTGATGCGAACGCAGGGTCGTCTTTCGCGAATGCTTTCCTCGCGCGTTCTATGCGGGGCAGAATCCGGGTCGTCTCGAAGCGCTCAATCGGCTGATTAAGATAAGCTTTCTGCAGCGTTTCGCCGAACTCGCGGGCGCTCGCGTACCGATGAATAGGCTGCTTGGCGATGGCCTTGTGAATTACTTTGCTGAGAAGTTGACTTACTTTAGGATTGATCTCCGAGATCACGGGCGGATTCTTATTTCGAATCGCATCCACCGTCGCTTCCACACTACTCCTGGCGAAAGGCTTCCGTGACGTGAATGTTTCGTATGCCACGACGCCCAGGGAAAAAATGTCCGAGCAGATACTCGGCGTCTTTCCCTCCGTCTGTTCTGGCGCCATGTATTGCCAGGTGCCCTTGTGTCCGGTGACTGAGTTTCCTTCCGCTGAGTACACTAAGCCGAAGTCGATGATGATGGGAGTATCATCCTCCGTCACAAAGATATTGCTCGGTTTCAGATCGCGATGGATCAGCCCTGCCCGGTGCGCGGCCTCCAACCCATTACAAACCTGGTGAAGCATTCCGACGGTCTTCTCAACCGTCAGGCGCCGGCTCCCATCCTTGATCAATGCGGCGAGGGTTATGCCTGGCAAAAGAGGCATGATGAAACACGGTTTGCGGACGCCGTCTTCTTCGAATTCGTCTACGTCCCGAATGCCAACGATATTCGGGTGGCTAAGATGAGCTAAGACCCGCCACTCTTTCTTGAACATCTCGACCGTACGCGGGTCGGATACATCTCGGATGGTCTTTATCGCGACAAATCCGCCCGTGCGAGTGTCAACGGCGCGATAAACCACCCCCATACCGCCTTCTCCCAGTATTTCCCGAAGTTCGTAGCGGTTAGCAATAAGGCGAATGGGCATTCGCAATTTCCCCGCGGCATTCAGAGTATCAGGTACAGACACGACTAAGTAACTCCGCTCAATGGCTGCTCAGGGAGTCTACTCGCATTTTGGAGACCTAACTTAGGAGAGGCTTGGCCGCGCGTCCCCGTTCCTTCCCTGGAGCCGAATTAACCGGACAGTTCTATCCTTTATCTCGCTGGATAACGGAAACGAAAGCCCCGGGCTGCCGAGACTACGTTAAGGTGAAACAATGGTTAGGTGAGAAGCCAATCCCGTTCAGGACATCTGTGAATATTTGAACTGCCCGTCCGCATTGATTCCGACATGGAAAGAGGACAGCTTCTGCCCTTCCGCCATGCTGGTGAGTAACTGACGCGAAATATCGGGAAGTAACGTGTTGGTGAGGATGTTATCGACATTGCGAGCTCCGCTTTCTACCTCCGTGCATCGCTCCGCGACTTCCTTCACCACGTTCTCGTCGTACTCGAACGCGATTTTATGGTTTTCAAGCATTCGCCGCTGAATCTTCCGGAGTTTCAGGTCTACAATCCGATTCAGGGTGTCGTCTTGTAAGGGGTAGTAGGGAACGATCAACATACGGCCCAGAAATGCAGGCTTGAAGATGTTGTTCAGCTTAGGCTTAAGCGCTGTCACAATCTCTTCCGGGGAAGGCAACTCATTGGAGTCAGCGCACCATTGCATGACGTCCTCTGTTCCGGCATTCGAGGTTAGGAGAATAATAGTGTTCTTGAAATCGATCTCGCGCCCCTCGCCGTCCTCCATCATTCCCCGATCGAAGACCTGATAAAAGAGTTCGCGAACGTCCTGATGTGCCTTCTCAACTTCGTCCAGTAGGACAACTGAATAGGGCCGGCGACGAACTGCTTCGGTCAGGACGCCGCCCTCGCCAAACCCCACGTACCCCGGCGGCGAACCCTTCAGTGTAGAAACAGTATGGGCCTCCTGAAACTCCGACATGTTGATGGTTATGAGGTTATGCTCACCGCCATACAGGAGATCGGAAAGCGCAAGAGCAGTTTCAGTTTTACCTACGCCGCTCGGACCCAACAAGAGGAAAACCCCAAGCGGCTTGCCGGGGTCGTCCAGATTGGCGCGTCCGGTCTGAATACGTTGGCTGATGAGCCGAAGGGCGTGGTCCTGGCCGATGACCCGCCTCCCCAAATGCTCTTCCAGTTGTAGAACAGTGGTGAGCTCGTCTTTGATCATCTTCCCCAAGGGAATGCCTGTCCAACCGGAGATAACCTGCCCGATAACTGGCGCATCCACGCAAACCCGTACAAGGATTTCTGTGCCCTGAACCTCTTCTAAGTCTTTCGACAGGCTGGCCAGCTTTTTCCGTAATTCGACCTGGTCTTCCCCGTCGCTCAGTACGGCAGTCGCTGTGGCACGCTCCGGGAGCCTTTGACGGATTTGAGCGTCGGACGTTGATGTTCCATTGCTGCTGTGAGCTGCTTTAATCCGATCGATGTGCGCCCGGTCGGCAGCCGTTTCCAGTTGCTTGCGTATGTCCCTGATCTGCTCAACCAAGATCTTAGTCTGTTGCCACTTACTATCCAGATCGGCAAGATCGTGGGCGAGCAAAGTGCGTGTTTGCGCGACTTGTTCCAATCGCTCGCTGTGATTTACGCCGGTTGCAGATTCGCGCGAGAGAATACGCTCTTGCACATCTAAGTCGTCGATCTGCCGAGTTAGATCCTCAATCGCGGGCGGTGTCGCATTCTGTCCCAAGGCGAGACGCGCACAGGCAGTGTCGAGCACACTGACTGCTTTATCCGGTAGTTGCCTTCCGGCCAGGTAGCGATGGGACAAAGTGACTGCTGCGGCTAGCCCTTCGTCTAAAATCCGTACGTTATGGTGCTTCTCGAGCGCGCCAACGATCCCGCGCATCATGACCATGCACTGTGACTCAGTTGGTTCTTCGACTTTGACAACTTGAAAGCGTCGCGCCAGCGCCGGGTCCTTCTCGAAATACTTCTTGTATTCCGACCAGGTAGTCGCTGCGATGGTGCGCAGTTCACCTCGGGCCAGTGCTGGCTTTAGCAGGTTCGCCGCATCATTTTGCCCAGCCTGACCGCCTGCCCCAATCATCGTGTGTGCTTCGTCAATGAACAGGACAATAGGGATCGGTGACTTCTTTACCTCGTCGATCAATGTTTTCAGCCGATTCTCAAACTCTCCCTTGATGCCGGCTCCGGCTTGTAGGAGAGCCAAATCAAGCGTACGTACGGCAACGTTGCGCAAGGGCAACGGCACATCCCCTTTTGAAACGCGAAGGGCGAAGCCTTCGACTATCGCTGTCTTTCCTACGCCGGCTTCGCCCGTGAGAATGGGGTTGTTCTGCCTTCTTCGCATCAGGATATCGACGATCTGCCGAATTTCTGAATCCCGACCGAGGACCGTATCGATCTTGCCGAGTCTGGCATTTTCGGTTAGATTTACCGTGTACTGATCTAGATTGGGGCTTGTGCCGCTAATGCTGCCAGCACTCGCAAGTTCGGTCTGGGCGGCTCTCTTGTCCTCGACGGAACTCTCTTGCGATTGAGACACGATGCTGGTGAACTCGCGCCGCAGGACTTCCGGGCGAATATTCGTCAAGACGCGGCCGATCTCCGGCACGGTGCGCGCCAGATCTTCGTCGCTAAGGAGGGCGATGATCGCGAAGCCTGATCGTACCTCCTTTCCGGCAAAATCGACGGAGCCTACCGTCCAGGCCTCTTTCAACATGCGCACAAGATATGGACTAAGTGAGGGAGTTTTCGCGTTGCCGGTCTTCAACTTATCCAGCACTCGAAGAATCTGAGAAGTTAGCCGGGAGACATCTATCTCAAAGTAGCGGAGTATGTGCGCCACATCGTTGTTTTGCTGATCGAGCAGTTTCAATAAGAAGTGCTCGATTTCGACATCGTACTGAGTGCGGGATAAACACAGGCCAGCAGCCGCTTCTAGCGCGTTGCGAGTGGTCGAATTCATCTTAGCTATGAGCGACTTAAGGCTGACGGTCATCTCTGATTGCTCCAAATGATTTGGTCGCGCAAGACTCAGACCTGAATCATGTCACGCACTCCTGTTCGTTGCAAGACAAGAGCCAAATGTTAGTGGCAGGGGAACGTATGCATCTGACGCTAAGGAAAAAGCTACACTCCTGCCAACGCTAATTTACTGCAAACAGCCAAGTTCGACTGAAGGAATGGATCTGGCGGTTGACCAGCTTCTCAGCGTGAAGCCGACCCATCAGGACGGATCTACTATGTCGATCGCGTGACGGTCTTAGTAATCGGTGCGTTTAAGTTCCAGCCTCGATGCACGTATGAAAACTGCCGTGATGGAGATCTCAAGACCGGCTATAAGCAGTCGGCGGCGAGTTCAGACTGACCAGCATCCGCTATCATCATCGGTTCAGATGAATATCGTGTTTAGGACTGTCTGGATTGCAACTCTGCTGGGGACCGGCGTGTTCCTGGCCTCAAAGGTCAGTGCTGATCCCGACTTCATACCTGTCTGGGCATACGGGACGGACCCCGCGAAAACCGTACCAGCTAGCAAGAAAGACCTCCCGATCCGGTTCTCAAAGAGTTGCCGGCCACCGATCTGAAATTTACAGAAGCGCAGATCCAGGACCCTTTCGGCCCTGCGGATTGGTTCCCACGCGATCACCCTGTTATGCCGCAGATTGTGGCACACGGCCGGAAACCTGCTATTTGGGCCTGTGCGCTGTGCCATTACCCAAACGGCAAGGGACGGCCGGAGAACGCGGGTGTAAGTGGCCTTCCCGTTCCTTACTTCGTAGAACAGATGCATGAGTTCCGGGATGGACAGCGGAAATCGGCCGATTCAAGGAAGAAGAATACCGCGCTGATGAGTGTCTTTGCGAAGGCGATGACGGATGAGGAGATTCAACAGGCGGCAGAGTATTTTGGCGGCATGAAATGGACCCCGTGGATTAAAGTGGTCGAGACAGCCACGGTGCCGAAGACTCGCACATCGGTTGGGATGTATCTGCCCGATTGCCGGTGCCGGGAAAGAGGAACTTGGTCAAAGGATTATAGAGGTCCCCGCAGATCCCGAGGGCACCGAATCACTTCGGAATCCCCATTCCGGCTTCCTCGCGTACGTGCCTGTCGGGAGTATTGAAAAAGGTAAAGAGTTGGTCGCCAATGGTGGCAAGCGGACCAGTGCCTGTGAGGTCTGCCATGGCGCGGATCTGAATGGACTGGGACCGGTTCCCGGCATCGCGGGCCGCTCCCCTAGCTATATCGTGCGGCAACTCTACGACATGCAGCAAGGGAACGCGAACCGGAACCTGGACCGATTTGATGAAGCCAGTGGTTAAAAACTTGAATGAGGAAGATATGTTGAACATCGCGGCGTATCTGTCCTCCCGCCAGCCTTAGCCGTTAGCTGTGCTTAGCCGGATCTGAGAACCTCGCTAGGACACTGACTACTAGAAAAGACCTCTTGACTAGGGGCGAATAAAGAGCGAACATAAAAGCGGGGCCGCTTGGCTCGTGCTGAGCGGGTCTAATCGATGACCCAGTTCGTACCGCTAGTTGGGATTGCACGGCAAGCCGCCGAAGGTCAGGTTCTCGCAGCCAAAAGGCGCGTCGAATATCGCACGCTACCCACGCGCAAGTGGCTGACTCGGTGCCAATCGAAGCGAGTCCCGTTCACGTGGACAATCAACCCGTACCGTGGCTGCGAATACGGCTGCAAGTATTGCTATGCCCGGTTTACCCACGAGTTCCTTGAACTCCGGAACCCGGGATCCTTCGAAACCGAGATCTATGCCAAAGATTGGGATCAGCGTTCGTTTCTTCGCGAGCTGCGCAGCGTGAAAGAGGGCCATTTCATCGGAATCGGTACCGGAACAGACCCGTACCAACCCGCGGAGCGAAGATTCGGGCGGACTGCATCGGTCCTTGAGGGCCTTAAATGCTTGACGAATGTCTCGCTCGGAATAACCACGAAATCGAATCTGGTGCGCCGGGATGCGGACGTCTTGCGCACGCTCTCGGACGGCAAACCGGGTCGGGAGTGTGCCTGACAATTACGACTCTTGATGCGGCACTTGCACGTAAGATTGAGCCATTCGCTCCTTCACCTGAGCTGCGTCTCGACGCCGTACGTGCTCTGGCCGACGCGGGAGTTCGGGTGGGAGTAATCGCAAGTCCGGTGCTTCCGTTCCTGACTGATTCTGCGGAAAGCCTGGGAGCGGTCGCATCCGCAGCCGCTTCTGCCGGCGCAAGTTCGTTTGGAGCGGCTGTGCTCTTTCTCAAGCCATGCGCACAAAGGGTTTTCTTTCCGTTTCTCCGTGACGAGTATCCGGACCTTCTGGAGCGATACGAGAAGCAATACCGCTCGAGTGCTTTCCTGAACGGCGAATACCCGGACTCCATCACCCAACGTGTACGAACCATCCGGGCCGAGCTTGCCTTTAAGACGGAGCGGGAATTCCCGGTGGTGAAACCGCCTCAGCCGGGCGGGCAGCTAACGCTGTTCTAGAACGGTAGCGGAAGTCTTTCCGCGCGATCGGATGAACTGCAGAAAAACCGGGGCAATGGAGACAAATACAATGAGCAACACGACTTTCTCGAAATTGTGCCGGATGAACGGGATATTTCCGAGGCCGTACCCGAGGCAGATCATCGATGTTACCCAGCCTGCTGCACCGACCACATTGAAACGTCAGAAAGCGCGCGTAATGCATCTTGCCCACGCCGGCAATGAATGCCGCGAACGTTCTGATGATCGGGACAAACTTGGCGTAGATGATCGTCTTTCCGCCGTGACGTTCGTAAAAGGCATGGGTACGGTCGAGATACTCGCGTCTGAATATTTTCGAGTCCTTGCTGAAGAGGCGATAGCCGAGCGTCGACCCAAGCAGGAATCCAATGCCGTCTCCGGCAATCGAGGCGACCGCCAGGAGTGCGATGATCATGCCGATCTGGAGCTTGCCGGCGCCGGCCACAATCCCAACCGTGAACAATAGTGAGTCGCCCGGGAGGAAGAAGCCCACCAGAAGACCGCTCTCGGCGAAAACAACCAGGAATAAGAGTAAGTACGCAACCCAGATATGCGGATAGGTCGCGATGAACTGCCCCAGAACGTCCGGATTCGTGAGACTTCTGTAAAGGGTAAGTAATTGCTCGATCAGAATGCCACCTAGCTCTGGTAGGAGCTAACCAACCGGGTCATTGCTTCCTGGTTGATCTTTACTTTGCCGCGGCGCTTGAGTTCATTCACAACCGTGTCGCGAAACAAGGGTTGCTGCACTGTCTGCCGCTGCTGAGTAAGAGATTGGACCACAGAATCCTTGCTCTTCGCGAACTGAGTCATATCCGCCGGTATCCGCTCAGAGACTTTGCAAACGAATTGCGCGGTCTGTGCGGCGACAGGTCCAACAACATCGCCGACTTTGTCGTTGAACACGCCGGGGAACAATGTCGCAGCTCCGATGCCTTCTGCCGCTCCGTCGGGAGAGAACGGTGGAGCCGTCTTTGGAGCTAGGCCGTACGATTTGCCGATTGCCTCCAGGCTGTCGCCCTTCCTGGCTCGATCCGCGGCGGCTTTGGCTGCTTCCTGGGCCAGGCGTGTCGCTTCGGAATCGGTATACTTCTGCAGCACTTCGGCCTGAACTTCATTGAACTCGGCGTTCCGTGCCGGAACAATGTTCTTAATGACGGCGAAGGCGTCTTTCCCCTGCGCGTCGACATTGACCACGTTTGTGACAGTGCCTTTCGGTGCCGCAAAAATAGCGGTCGTCACTTCCGAGGAGTTCAGTTCAGGGAGCGTTTGGCCACTTGCTGAACCATTCACGTGGAAGAACTTCAGGCCGTACTTTTTCGCAATGGCCTCCGCCTGTGCCGGGTTCTTTGCTACTTCAGAATGGGCCGCTTCAATCGCCTTTGCGAGGCTTTCACCGCCAGCCTGCTTTTGCGCTTCGGCCAGGAGTTGAGGCCGGACTTCGTCGAACGTCTGGGTGTGCGCTTCCTGTTTATTCTCGACCTGCAGGATGTGATATCCGTACTCGGTTTCCACCAGGCCGCTTAGGTCGCCCGGCTTCAGCGAGAACGCGGCTTTCTCAAAATTGGGAACGGTCTGGCCGCGCACGATGTACCCCAATTCGCCACCCTTTTCAGCCGATCCGGTATCCTCAGAGTTTTTCTTGGCCAGATCGGCGAAATTTCCGCCGTGCTGCAACTGCTTCAGGAGATCTTCGGCCTTCGCCTTCAGTTTGGGAACTTCTTCTTTGGGCTTGCCTTGAGTCTTGATGAGGATATGTCGGACCTGGACGCGTTCGGGTTGGCGATAGCTGTCCATTCCTTCGCGATAGGATCGCTGTAAGTCGCTGTCGGTCACGTGCGCACTTTGCACGAAATCAGCCGACGATCCCACGATGTAATCGAAATCCCTCTTTTCCGGAATCCGGAAGGATGAGCGGTTTTTGTCGAAATAGGCTTTGACAAGACTTGGATTCTTGTCCACCTTCGGCGCGAAGGCTTTGCTGTCGAAGCTCAGATACTGCAGGCCGACCTTCAGATTTTTGCGCTGGTATTCGGCCCTGGCTTCCGCGTCGGAGACGATCAGCGACTGCGTTTCCAGGTTCTCCAGCCGCGCAGCCAGCATGCTTTCCCGCTGCCGTGTCTCGAAGTCCCGCTCCGTCAGTCCCTGCTGCGCCAGCACCTGCCGGTAGATATTGACATCGAACTTGCCGCCAAGCTGAGAAGCAAACTCATTCTCGATCGAGTCTCCCAGTTCCTGATCCGAGACCTTCAAGCCCATCTCGCGAGCCTTGTAGGCCATGGCCTTGCCCTCGATCATCTGGTTGAGCATCATCGGGGCATACATCGCCATGATGCTTTTGGGCAAGTTTGCCTGGCCGCGGGTCACCGCCTGGAGTCCGCGCTGCAGATCTGCGGTTGTAACCGTCCCGTCGCCAACCGTCGCAATAACAGTGTCTCCGGCGCCCCCCATCCCGCCCGAGCCGCTGCCGGGGATCAGGTACCACAACATCGAAATCGCAATCAAGCCGAGCAGCACGCTCATGAGAATGCGCACACTTTTCTCTCGGCTTCGAAACAGATCAAACATAAACTGGGGTGGTAACTCCTGCTGTAGAGAACTTCTAAGCGGTGATCGGCAGGCGGGTCGCTAAGCCAATAAACCTTTCCGCCCATTATAGCGAAAAAACCTAAGGTACTCCTAGGCTAAACACCGGGTGTGCCGTGGCTACTCCGTCCGGGTGCGGGTCGAGTTTCGCCGCCACTTTTGCCGCCCGAATGTGCGAAGCTGAAAGGGATCGATGTTCCACTTTAGACGTTCGAGCCAACCACACTCCTGCGCCAAGTGTGGGTCATCTGAAATTATGCGCTCCCATCGGCGGAACCCGCTGGAGGTAATGCTGAGTGCATTCATCCTTCCGTGGCGTTGCCGCGTGTGCTTCCACCGTTTTTACCGGTTGCGCAGCCCTAACCAGCAACAGCAGCCTGCCCCCGCCCGCACCGCCACTACTTAAGCTGAGTCGTTCCCGGAGAAGCTTGCAGTCTTTCCGTTCGAAGTTCTAGCCCGGATCACCTTCAGAACCGCTTCTTCCACCTGCTCGATAGCAAGGCCGGTCGTTTCTATCAGTTGAGCGTCGGGAGGTTGTACGAGCGGCGCTTCCGCGCGTGTGCGGTCTCGCCGGTCGCGCTCGCGCATTTCGGATTCGATTGTTTCCGCGTTCGTGGCCGTTCCTGCCTGCTCCAGTTCCAGTGTGCGGCGCCGTGCCCGCTCATGAGGGTCAGCATCGAGAAAAATCTTGACCTGCGCATCGGGGAACACCACCGAACCGATATCGCGTCCCTCCATGACAACACTCGTCTCCTCCGCCATTTTCCGCTGCAGCGCGAGCAACGCGCGACGCACTGCAGGAAGAGCCGAGACTTTGGACGCGGCTTCCGTAACGCCGGGAGACCGGATCGCTTCCGTCACGTCTTCGCCGTTCAGGGACACCCGGCTGCCGTCCGACGAGAGTTCCAGCCGGGCTTCCTTAGCAAGTTGCTCCAGGCGGTGCATGTCGGACAATTCGGTGCCAAGACGCAGCGCCCACAACGCAATGGCCCGGTACATTGCGCCTGTGTTGATGTAAGTGAATCCCAATCGTTCGGCCACGCGCCGGGCGATGGTGCTTTTGCCCGCGCCTGCCGGACCGTCAATTGCGACAACAATATTCTTCTGCGCCATATTGGGGCAACCGCTAGCGAAGCTGGTCTTCCACCTCGCGAAGCCAATCCGGTCTCTTCAGAACCTCGCGCGGTTTGCTGCCGTCCGGCGCGCCGATAATGCCTTCGCGCTGCATCATGTCAAGAATTCGCGCGGCCCGGCCATAGCCCAGGCGCAGCCGCCGCTGCAGCGTGGATGTCGAAGCTTTGCCCAATTCCAGAACGACTTTCACCGCATCCTGGTACATGGGATCCTGCTCGCCATCAAAGGCTTCGGCGTCCTCTACATCCTCCTCGGAAGGAGGAGTGAGAAGGAAGCTTTCATCGTATTCGGGCTCCGCCTGCGCCTTCCAGAAATCCACAACGCTGTTCGTTTCGGCTTCGGTCACATAGGCGCCGTGAACGCGGGTCAACCGCGAAGAGCCGGGCGGCAGGAACAGCATGTCGCCCTTACCCAGCAGATGTTCGGCACCCATGGAATCGAGAACGGTTCGCGAGTCCACACGGGTGGCTACGCGGAAGCTGATACGCGACGGGAAGTTTGCCTTGATCAATCCCGTAATAACGTCAACGCTCGGGCGCTGTGTTGCAAGTACAAGATGCATACCGACCGCGCGAGCCATCTGGGCCAGCCTGGTGATGCATTCTTCGACGTTGGCCCGCTCAAGCATCATCAGGTCCGCTAACTCGTCGATCAGAATCAAAACGTACGGCAGAGGGCGTGTTTCCTCTTCATCGACGCCGTTTTCTTCATCGAAAAGACTGCGCGGCTCTTTGCGGAGGGTCGCCATCTTACGGTTATATTGGTCGATATTCCGCACGCCTTGCGCCGCGAGGAGCTTCAGCCGGCGCTCCATTTCCAATACCGCATTGCGCAGTGCGTTGGTGGCTTTCTTCGGTTCCGTAATGACCGGCGTCAGAAGGTGGGGAATGCCTTCGTACATCCCTAACTCGACGCGCTTCGGATCCACCATGATCATCCGCACTTCGTCCGGAGTCGCCTTATACAGGAACGACATGATCATGGCGTTCAACATGACGCTCTTTCCCGATCCGGTGGAACCGGCAATCAGGAGATGGGGCATAGTCTCAAGTGAAGCCGCCTTTATCCGGCCGTTGATGTCCTTGCCAAGAGCAATGGTCATCTTCGAGGGCGAATCGTGAAACGCATCCGATTCCAGGATCTCGCGCAGGCTGATGACTTCGCGTTTACTGTTCGGCACCTCGATGCCGACGGTCGGCTTGCCCGGAAGGCGCTCAATGAGAACGGACTCCGCCTGCAGCCCGAGGCAGAGATCTTCCATCAACGTCGTGATCCGGCTATATTTCACGCCCGCTTCGGGCTTGAATTCAAAGGTCGTGACGACCGGACCGGGGTTGATCTGAACCACCGAGCCGCGTACATTGAACTCCTCGAGTTTCGATTTGATGCGGCTTGCTACTTCTTTGAGTTCCTGGCTGTCGAAGCCGTTTCCGGCAGGAACTTCATGCAGCAGATTCGTCGGAGGCAGCCGCCAGAAGCGCCGCTTTTTGCTTGCACTGGTATGGTCCGGTGCCGGCTTGGAAGGCGGTAGAGGCGCAGCCTGTGGCTGTATGTCATCCCGGCTTACGGGCTGGTGTTCAAGTGTCCGAATCGGGATTTCGTGCGCCTCCGGTTCAGCGTCCGGCTCTTCGTCGAGATCAAATGGCGGCCCGTCATCCGGCACTTCCGCGGGGCGGGGAACAGGGGTTGGTGATTTGGCGGCCCGTTCAGGTGCGGCATTTGCGGGCGCCGCGGCCTTTGCTACCCGGGTATCACGGGCAGCAGCCGGTTTCGCCTCAGTCTTGTGGCGGCGGGCTGTCCGTTCGGCGGCTTGAGCTTTGGCCTTTTCAATGGCTGCTTGCCGGCGAGCCTCACGCGATTGCTTCCAATGGGCGCGGAACGCACGCCACCTCGCAAGGGGGCCGCTGACCCAGCGCCGCAGCGTCGACACTTCAAAAGTGGACGCGAAGTAAAGCGCGAGAACTCCCGAGGCGACCGTGATGATAGCCGAACCTGCGACGTCAAAACGAGCGAGAAGGAAGTCGGCAATGACCATGCCAACCAGGCCGCCCGGATGGATGGATCCGGCGATTAACCAGGGGCGAGGAACTAAGCCGCAGGCAGCGGACACGCAAAACCATAGCGACAGGTTGCCTAGCACCCGGAACCAGGTACTTTCAATAGGCGAGGAACGCACCCATTTCCAGCCGAGCGCCCAGATGTTGACGGGCAGAAGGAAGATGCTGAGCCCGAAGACCTGCAGAAAGAAATCGGCCCAACGAGCTCCAAACAACCCAAGCAGGTTGTGAGTTCGACCCGCCTGCGTTGCCGTATTCCAGGACGGGTCGGAACTGGAGTAAGAAACCAGGCTCAGGCAAACGGCCAAGCCTAGAAGAAGCAAAAGCAGCCCCACGGCTTCATTCAGCCGATGGTGCCGAGACGGTGATAGTAGCGTCATCCGCCGTTGCGAAAGAAAATACCCAGAGCGATCACTATTATGCCAAAGATCACTCTGTACCAGACGAACAGGTTGAGAGTGTTGCGGCGAAGGTAATGAAGAAAGAAGGCGATGACGACAATGCCGACCAGCCCGCTGACCGCAATCCCAACCAGGTAAGGCAGTTCCATATTGTGGGGAATTCCGCCCTCCTTGTGCAGGTCAAGAGCATCTTTTGCAGCGGCGGCCGCGATGGCCGGTGTCGATAAGAGAAACGAAAATCGCGCGGCTGCTTCCCGGTCCAAGTGACGGAATCGAGCTGCAGTAATGGTGATACCGCTCCGGGAAACACCCGGCACGACCGCAAGCGCCTGAGCAGCACCGATCGTAATCGCGTCTGTCCAGGTCATGTTATCCAGCCGGCGCTTGTTCTGGCCCACGCGATCGGCGAAGTACATGACGATACCTAGAAGGATCAGCGTCGTACCCATCACGAACAAGGTTCGCCAGGGACCCTCGGCGTACTTCTTCAGGGCTGCTCCTGCAATTAGCACGGGAATCGTGCCGACAACTAAGTACCAGAGGAGGGACCGGCTGTTTTCATCGGGAGCGACGCCACGATACGAGAAACCCAGGCCGTTTGCAATAACTTGCACCCAATCGCGAAAGAAGAAAATAAGGATCGCCACAAGCGTGCCGACATGAAGTGCAACGTCGAAACCCAAACCAGGGTCGGCGAAGTGAAGCAACTGCGGAATGATGGCCAGATGCGCGGTGCTGCTGACTGGTAAAAACTCGGTCAATCCTTGAACAATAGCGAGGATGATCGCTTGGTAAAGCGGCATAATGAAGGTGAGCTCAGATTCGTTGTTGCTTTAAATCCAACGCTATCGTAGCGTACGATCACTCCCATCCACATAAATGCGTGCCACAAAAATCGTTGCCACACTCGGACCTGCGACGGACAGCATCGAGGTTCTGAAGAAGCTCTTCGATTCGGGTGTTGACGTTTTCAGATTGAATGCTTCGCACGGCACTCAAGACGACATCGCTCGTCGCGTAAAGAGCGTCCGCGATCTCGCGAATGAGAAGGGCAGGAACGTAAGCATCCTGCTCGATCTGCAAGGACCCAAGATCAGGCTCGGAACATTCAAAGACGGCCCTTACATTCTGGAAGACGGGGCGAGTTTTACCATCACGACTGAACCGGTCGAGGGTAATGCTCAGATCGCATCGACTACCTACCCGGACCTGGCGCGGGACGTCAAACCGGGTGACCCGATTCTAATTGCGGATGGAACGGTGCAGCTTCGCGTAGTCGCGACGGACGGCATTGCAGCCCGCTGCGTCGTGGAGCATGGAGGAAAGGTCAGCGACCGCAAAGGTATCAATCTGCCGGGCGTTGCGGTGAGCACTCCCTCCATTTCAAAGAAAGACATCGCCGATGCGCATTTCGGTGTCCAATTGGGCGTGGACTTCTTTGCACTGTCATTCGTGAGGAGTGCGCGCGACATCTTGCGGTTGCGTCACCTGCTCGAAGAGGTGGATGCGAAGCAGCCAATCATCGCCAAGATCGAAAAGCCTGAAGCCTGGCAGAATTTGGATTCAATCCTCGAAGAATGCGACGGCGTGATGGTGGCGCGCGGAGACCTTGGGGTAGAAATGGCGCCGGAGAAGGTGCCTTTCATCCAAAAAACCATTATCGAGAAATCGAGACGGTGCGGCAAATTTGTTATCACTGCCACCCAGATGTTGGAATCCATGATTGAGAATCCGATTCCCACGCGCGCTGAGGTGAGTGACATCGCAAACGCGATTTATGACGGCACCAGTGCCGTTATGTTATCTGCCGAAACGTCTGCGGGTAGGTATCCGGTGGAATCTGTAAAAGTGATGGCGCGCATCGCGGTCGAAACCGAAAAGTCGATGCACAGCGATTTCCCGGATGTGTGGATGAATCAGGAATTGTCGATTCCGGAAATCATTGCCGATGCTGCCTATCATTCGGCGCGCTGTGCGAGCGTGGTCGCGCTGGCGGTCGGCACCAGTACGGGGGCTTCCGCTCGCTTGTTGGCGCGGAATCGTCCGCCCGTGCCGATTTACGCTTTCACCTCATCGGATGTAACAGCGAGACAGCTCTCGATCGTCTGGGGAGTTCATTCGCTCGTTACGGAACCGATGGATTCGACCGACCACATGCTGCAGGAGATGGAACGTATGCTCGTGGACAGCGGCCGCGTGAAAGCAGGCGAAAATATCGTCTTTGTAGCGGGCCAGCCGGTTGGGCTGCGGGGCTCCACCAACATGCTGAAGCTTCACCGGATTACGGAGGTTCCCCTCTGAGAACCTACGACGCCCTGCTGGTCGTTTCTTTTGGTGGGCCCGAGAGCGCCGAAGACGTAATGCCATTTCTCGAGAACGTGACTCGGGGCCGGAACATTCCGCGCGAGCGGCTGGCCGAGGTGGCGGAACACTACTACCACTTCGGCGGGAAAAGCCCGATCAATGATCAGAATCGAGCGCTGATTGCGGCACTCGAAGCCGAACTCAAGGGGCAGGGCATCGAATTGCCCATCTATTGGGGAAACCGGAACTGGCAGCCCTATTTAACTGATGCGCTGCGCGCGATGCGCGATGACGGCGTGAAAAACGCATTGGCGTTCGTCACTTCTGGATACAGCTCCTATTCGGGATGCCGGCAGTACCGGGAGAACATCGCGGCTGCTCAATCGGAAGCAGGCGAGGGCTCTCCAGAAATCGATAAACTCCGGGTCTTCTACAATCATCCCGGGTTCATTGAGGCTTGCGTTGAACGCGTTCGCGAGGCCATCGGGCAGTTCCCGGCGTCGTCCATCGCCCAGGGTGAACAGCCGCGCCTGGTCGCCACTGCGCACAGTATTCCCTCGTCCATGGCTGAAAGCAGTAATTACGAAGGGCAGCTCCGCGAGACAGCTCGTCTGGTGGCGGAACGTTTGGGCTTTGGCGGCTGGGATCTGGTCTTCCAAAGCCGAAGCGGGCCTCCAACTCAGCCTTGGCTCGGGCCGGACATCCTCGATCACCTTCGGAGCCTGGCGGCAGAGGGAGTGAAGAATGTAGTGGTCTCGCCTCTCGGTTTCCTTTCGGACCACATGGAGATCCTGTACGACTGGACGCGGAGGCGGCCGAACTGGCCCGGGAACTTGGGATGACGATGGTGCGGGCTAAAACAGCCGGTACCCATCCGGCGTTCGTCCGTATGGTCGTGCAGCTTATCCGGGAGCGAATATTTCCAGACGAACCCAAACTAGCAATCGGGCGGTTCGGACCTAATCACGACGTTTGTCCGGCGAACTGCTGCCCGGCACCGCAACGCGCCGGTAGACCTCCTGTTTCGGCAGGCCCAGTCGTTTCGCTACAAGCTTAATTGCTTCCATGCGATCGAGCGAAAGTTCGACGGTCAATCTCTCTACCTCGGACCTGACGTCTGTGATCTCCGCTTTCTCGGACCCTCGTCCGATTACCAGCGTCATTTCTCCCTTTGGTGTTCCTCGGGCCGCCAGTTCTTCCCGGATCGAACCGGCTGTACCTCGCAGAAACTCCTCGTGAATCTTCGTTAGTTCGCGCGCGAGCACAATTTGGCGCTCGCCGAGGATCTCGCCGATGTCTTCCAGCGACTCGAGAATGCGGTGAGGGCTCTCGTAGGCAATCAGGGTGGAAGAGTCGCCGATCAGCAATTGGAGTGTCTTGCGCCGACTGCCCGATTTCGGTGGCAGGAAGCCGACGAACCGGAAGGTGTCGGTGGGAAGTCCGGAGCCGGCGAGCGCCCCCAGAACGGCAGAAGCGCCCGGAATGGGCACAACTCGATAGCCGTTTGAGATTGCGGCAGTGACGACACGATAACCTGGATCAGAGACGAGAGGTGTCCCGGCGTCGCTGACTAAGGCGACGGATTCACCTCGAGAAAGAGCTTGAAGGATATGCTCTGTTTGTGGCGTCTCATTATGTTCGTGATAACTGATGAGGGGTTTGCGGATTTCAAAGTGCGTAAGCAGCTTCTGAGTTTGCCGGGTATCCTCGCACGCGATGATCTGCACTTCATCGCGCAGGATGCGGAGAGCTCGGAGCGTGATGTCTTCCAGATTGCCTATCGGTGTTGCAACAAGGTAGAGATCGCCGGCCAAACATTAAGCAGTGTAGCGTTCTTTCGTAGTCCCGATTAAACCTGCGAACAAATGCAGCCCATCCCAAATGTGCCGGAAGGGAGCGAAGCGCCGCTCTATATCCGATGGGGTCCGAGCGGTTCCCCATACGCAATCGAATTAAAGCTAGATCTGGTGGCAAAGATCCGGAACCTGCTATCGTCCGCATCTGACGGTGCCGAGATTGGTGGTGTGCTGGTCGGATCTCTTCCGAGTTCGCAATCGCCTACACTGCGCGTCGAAGACGTCGAGATCATCCGGAGGAGTGAAGGGGAAGGGTCGACGTTCATCATCGATCCCAGCCAGGAAAACAGGGTAGAAGAAGTACGGGTGCGGGCCCGCGAGATGGGACGGTCGGCCGTGGGCATGTTCCGCAGTCACAGGCGCCCCGGTGCTCTGCGCCCCTCGCTCGCTGATCGTGGCCTGATCTCAAGCCTGTTCAGCGAACCTGTTTGCGCTCTCCTTCTCATCGAAGGCAACGAACCGCATTCCGCTGCCTTTTTCCTTGCACAGAACCGGCAATTGCCGGCGGAGCCCTCCGTTCGGGAGTTCAAGTTCGATGAGCGGGATTTCAAATCATTGCCGGAGGTGGAGCCGGAGCCTGTACGTCCGCGCCTCCCGCAGCCAAGGCCGCCCAAACCGGAGAAGAAAAATCTCTCACCTGTCTGGATCGGTGCCGGTGGTTTAGTTGCCGCCTCCTTGCTCTATCTCGTTTGGCAAGGGTCGGAAATGGCCAGAGCGATCCCGCTGCTCAGGTCAAATCAGTTGACAGTGATGGCATCGCGCGAGGGACCTGGCGTGCGAGTTAGTTGGAACAACTCGTCACGCGCTTTTGATAATGCTTCGGGAGCGCGACTCGTCATCAGGAGAAGCGGGAGCGGCGACCAGACCGTTCAGCTTGGCGTGGATGAGTTGCGCCTGGGCGCGGTTGAAATTGAAAATTCGGCTCCCAAAGTCGACGTGACCCTGGTCGTCGAGGCCCCAGGGTCTTCGTCCGTAACTCAGTCGGTTACGTGGGAAAGGCCTTAGGTTCGTTAGTGCCGGAGGAGGATGCTGAAATCTCCGCCCTTCGCGTCCAGAATGACAGTCGAACCGGCGGGCACCTGGTCTTCGGCAACGAGTGCGGCAACCGGCTGTATAAAATTCCGCTGTACTGTGCGCTTTAGTTCGCGTGCCCCGAATTCTGTGCTGATTCCGTTCTCAAGGAGCAGACTTCTTCCGGAGTGCGTGCACTGAACCTTGAAGCTGCGCAGGCCAAGCCGATTCTTAATCAGCTCGCTGAAGTTTTGCAGGATCTGGTCGAGGATCACATCGCACGCGCCGCGAGTCAACGGCTTATAGGTGACGACGGAATCGATTCGGTTGACGAACTCGGGAGCGAACTGCTTGCGGACGGCAGCCATCCCGACGCTTTGAAGCCTCGTGTCCTCGGTCGTGGGCTTCGGAGGCAGCATGGCTTCGAATCCAAAATCAGGGGTGTTTACGCGCTGCATCGACTTCGCGCCCAGATTGGTCGTCATGAAGATCAGCGTGCGCTCAAAGTTTACTGTGTTGTTGTCGCCCAGGCGAAGAGTAGCCTTGTCGAGAATTCCCAGAAGCAGGCGAGTCATCGAGGGCGCTGCCTTCTCGATCTCATCAAATAGGATGATCGAGATATCGCTGTGTTCGGACGTGACTGCGTTCAACTTGCCTTGACTCAGCATCGGCTGAGTTTCGCGATGGCCCAGGTAACCGGGAGGCGCGCCGATTAGCTTAGCTACCTCGTGCTCCATCTGGAACTCGCCGCAATCCACTTTGAGGAGGTTCTTGCTGCTGCCGTGCAAAACTTCTGCCAAGGCTTCTACCGTGCGAGTCTTACCCGTTCCCGTGGGCCCGAGGAGGAGAACAACTCCAATTGGCCGTCCCTCTGGCGAGAGCCCTGCCTGGTGCATCTGTACGAAGGGCACAATCGCTTCGACCGCGTCGTCCTGCCCGATGAGCAACCGGCGTAGATCAGCGCCGATACCGCTCGAACTCTCTTCGGCAATCGCACGCTTCGCGCGTACGGATAAAGTTTGAGATCGCAATCCGCCTCCAGAAACCTTCTTGCCCAACACTGTAAGCACGGGGAAGTTCCCGTCGTCGGCGGCAGCGGGAGAAATGGTCCGGTTGGCATCAGCCTAACTCATTACGGGTATTTAAGTTAGCTCTGGCCGGACAAAAGAAATAGATCTTTGGAATAAGCTGTGACCGTTTCCGGCGGGTGTTTACACAATGCCGGTGGGAGGCGCTGGTTCGTCTGGTGCACCCGCGCTGCGCAGTGGAAAATAAACCATCATCCAGCCCAGAAAGAACAAAACGGCCACGCCGATCGAATACATAGGTTGCGAAACGAGTTGCAGGTGTTCTCTGATGTTTCGCGGTGCGAACTGAAGCCCCGCCCAGACCAGGCCCAGAATCGCCTCGCCTGCAATAAGCCCTGAGGCCGTGAGCACACCTGCATTTTCCACTCGTGCCCGTTGCCCTTCGTTCAACTGGCGGCGGCGCGCAATCAGGTCCGAGACCCAACGAATAACTCCTCCCACAAATATGGCGAAGGTGGTCTCAAACGGAAGATACATACCGACGGCGACCAGCATTGGGCTACGCACCTGCATACAGATCAGCGCGATCCCCATCAGCATGCCCACAATCACCAGAGGCCACGGCATGTCGCCTCCTACAATTCCCTGGGCGAGCAAAGCCATCAGCCCAGCCTGCGGTGCTGGAAGCTGACGATCGCCGAAGCCTGTTCCTCCGGCCCGTATGTTGCCCTCGTGCAGCAGCACTAGCGGGAAGTACATGACGAGACTCGCAACCACAACTGCAATCAGCTCCGCTATCTGAATGTTCTTCGGAGTGCCGCCCAGGATGAAGCCTACTTTGAAATCCTGCAGCAGTTCCCCCGCTACTGCGGACGAGACGCAAACCACAGTTGCAACGCCCAGCACAGCCGCGACTCCACCGGTTCCGGAAACACCCAAAGCCACCATCAACAGCGCAGCAATGATGAGCGTTGAAAGCGTGAGTCCCGACACAGGGTTGTTGGAAGAGCCGATCAGTCCGCACAAACTCCCCGAGACGGTGGCGAAAAAGAAGCCGAGTATCAGCATTGTGGTGGCCGCAACTAATCCGCTGAGGAAGCCGCCCGAGAAGTAAACGTAGAGAACGATCATGACCGCAAACACGACCCCGATCAGCGAGAACACGAGCTTCGAACTCATATAACGCTCCGTCCGGCTGAGCGCAGCGGATTGTTCTGCCGTTTGCCGCAGATCTCCTATTGCGCGCGACATCCCGGCGAGCAGGCTGTCTTTCATGCGGAAAAGCGTATAAGCTGCTCCTACCAGCATGCCGCCCACTGCAATGGGCCGTACGATGTACCGCCAGACGCTCGCGGCCAGTGCACTCCAAGACTCATCAGGCGCCCCAGCCGGAAGAAACTGGTGAAGCTGCGGCCCGAGGAAGTAAATAAGAAGCGGCACCATGAGTCCCCACGCGAGAACGCCGCCCGAAAACTGTAGAGCGGCAAGACGCGCGCCGATCACGTAACCAACGCCCAGGTAGGCCGGGCTCACGCTGGGTGCCGCGAAGGTTGAGATGCCGCCTGTTTGCAGCAGATTAGGAGATCCGCCGGTGCCCAATCGAAGCCGGGTACTCCCGAGTCTTCCAATGGCAAGTGGGAATTCAGCATCGGGCGCAAACAGCCCCAGGCGGCCCAGCAGGAACACGACCCCACCCACGCCAATGTTCCAGAAAAGGTATCTGGCGGCCTCTGCACCACGTTGACCCGCCTTATGGATTTCGGCAGCCGCGATCGATTCAGGAAAAGGAAGTTCAGGATCCTCCACCATCATCCGCCGGACCAGCGAGATGAAAAGAACACCGAGAACACTGCCAACCAGAATGAGAACCGTCGATTTCCAGTAAGCATCGGCGAAGCTGAACGAGGGCCACGCACGCGAGATGAGGAAAGCCGGGATGGTAAAGATGGCGCCGGAAGCGACACCCTCGCCGATGGATCCGCTCGTCCGGGAGATGTTCTCCTCCAGGAGCGATCCTTTCCATGCCCGCATAGCGGCCATACTGATGACCGCGGCAGGATAGGTCGCCGCCACCGTGATTCCCGCCCGGAGACCTAAATAAGCGTTTGCCGCTCCGAGAACGACCGTCATCACAAGGCCGAGCAGCAAAGCCCGCAACGTTAGTTCGCGCATTTGCGCGTGTTCCGAAACAAACGGTTGAAAAGGCTTGACTGGAGTGCTCATGACTCCATCCGAGTGTAGCCATTTGCGCTCGGAGCGACTTGGGAAAGAACGCGGCCGGTCAGCCGATTAGTACTGAAGACGAAGAAAAGTCGAGCTTCAACAACTCTGGAGCAGCACTCTGGTGTACTCTTTTGGAATGTTAAAGGGCTTTAAGGACTTCATCTCCCGAGGAAATGTTATCGACCTTGCAGTTGGCGTCATTATCGGCGCTGCATTTGCGGGCATCGTTGATTCATTGAGCAAAGACATCATTACTCCGATCATCGGATTAGTTGGCGGGCAGCCTGATTTTTCCGCTATCAAGCCCTACGGTATTGGAATCGGAAACTTCTTGAATGCCGTCATCAGCTTTCTCATCAAGGCTGCCGGTCTTTATTTCCTGATCGTCCTGCCGTTCTCCCGTTTTGCAAGCCGGCTAGTGGCGGCTGCCCCGCCTACGGGACAGGAAGTTCTGCTCGCCAAGATCTTAGCTGTTCTCGAACGCAGGCCAGCCGTCGGCGAAAAGAGCCTCGTTTAACACGCAAACCGAAGCTCCCATCAAGTTCAGGTCCGGGTATGCTGGATGAGCTAAATACGTGGCCATGCAACGCCTCGGATTTGAAATCTTGGTCCGCGCTTTTCTTCTGCCCTGTCTTGCTCTAGCTGCCGGCGGAGCAACTTTAAACGTCAAAGAATTCGGGGCCAAGGCAGATGGCCGAACCGCCGACCGCGATTCGATCAACAGAGCGATTGAAGCCGCAGCCGCAGCCAACGGCGGAACTGTTTACTTTCCGGCCGGAACCTACCTCACCGGTTCCGTGCACCTGCGCAGTCATGTCCACCTGCAGTTTGAATCCGGCGTCGTGATCCTGGCTTCTGAGGATCTCGCCGCGTACGACGAGGCAGAACCCAACTCATCGACCAAATTCCAGGACTTCGGCCATAGCCACTGGCACAACAGCCTCTTCTGGGGCGAGAACCTCACAGATGTAGCCATCAGCGGAAGCGGTCTTATCAACGGCAAAGCTCTCACGCGGGAAGCCAGAACGACAGGCGGTAATAAAGCGATCGCTCTGAAGCTCTGCCGCAACGTCACCATCCGCGACATCTCGATTTTGTCCGGAGGCCATTTCGGAATCCTTGCCACCGGTGTGGACAATCTCACGATCGACAATGTCAAAGTCGACACGAACCGCGATGGCGTCGATATAGACGGCTGTCACAACGTGCGGCTTTCGAATCTCAGCGTGAACTCCCCGAATGATGACGCGATCGTGCTCAAGGCCAGCCATGCTCTCGGGTTTCGACGCGCGACTGAAGCCGTCACGGTAGTGAACTGTTTTGTAAGCGGGTATGACGTCGGCGCCTTGCTCGATGGGACCTACGGTCGCCACGTAACACAAGCTCCCGACCGCGACGGCCCGACCGGACGATTCAAGATCGGCACCGAGTCAGAAGGCGACTTCCGCAATATTTCTGTTTCAAACGTCGTCTTCGAGCATTCGCGAGGACTGGCACTCGAATCGGTCGACGGAGCACATATTGAAGACGTCACGATCTCGAATATCACCATGCGTGATGTCTCGAATGCTCCTCTTTTCATCCGGCTCGGGAGCCGCATGCGCGCACCCGAGGGAACATCCCCAGGCTCGATTCGACGAATCATTATCAGTAATCTGACTGCGAGCGATGCTGATCCCCGTTATCCTTCCACGATCTCTGGCGTCCCTGGCAACGAGGTAGAAGACATCACACTCGATAACTTCCGGCTAAACTACCGCGGCGGGTTGACGCTTCAGCAGGCTGCGGACCAACCGTCGGAGTTGGTCAACACGTTCTTCTTTCGAGCCCAGGGAGGTGTTCCGAAGCGCCAGCCCTACGAAGTGCCGGAGCGTGAGAAAGAATATCCCGAGCCTTCGATGTTCGGCCTGCTACCCGCCTACGGACTCTATATCAGACATGCTGACGGCATAAACGTTCACAATCTTGCTGTGAGCTACTCCAAAGAGGACTCACGCCCGGCCTTTGTCATGGACACTGCCCGGAACATCCGGCTGGACGACCTTCAATGGCAGAAACCATCCGGCGGTGCTCCTTCCTTCGTGTTGAGAAAAGTGGACGGTGTTACGTGTACGCGCTGCACGCCGGGGCCGGATTTCAAAATCGGGACTGTTGCCCAACAAGTAGTCCAATAGCGGTGAGGCCCGCATTACACAATAAGAATATGAACGTTTCGACTCGCACCGAATCAGACAGCATGGGCATGATTGAGGTGCCCTCCGACCGATACTGGGGCGCACAGACTCAGAGGTCGTTGAAGCACTTCGACATCGGCGAAGACAGGATGCCGCCTGAACTGATTCGTGCTTTCGGAGTTCTCAAGAAGGCTGCCGCGCTGGTGAACCACGATCTCGGCAAACTCGATGGCGAAAAAACGAACCTGATCACGCGAGCGGCCGACGAAGTAATCGCGGGGAAGTGGAACGACGAGTTCCCGCTTCGAATCTGGCAGACGGGCAGCGGCACGCAGACTAACATGAACGCCAACGAGGTGATCTCAAACCGGGCCATCGAACTGGCGGGCGGAGTGAAGGGCAGCAAGAAGCCGATTCACCCGAACGACGACGTCAATATGTCGCAGTCCTCGAACGATACGTTCCCGACGGCAATGCACATTGCCGCGGCGGAGGAAGTGAAGCGCAGTTTGATTCCGGCCGTCGAAGAGCTTCGAGGATACGCTGAACGCCAAGGCGGAGGAATTTGCAGCAATCGTAAAGATCGGCCGCACGCACCTGCAGGATGCGACGCCGATCACGGTGGGGCAAGAGATGTCGGGCTGGGTATCCATGCTGGACAGAGACCTGCAACGCTTGCATCTGGCGCTGGACGGCCTGTACGATCTCGCGATTGGCGGCACCGCGGTAGGAACGGGCCTGAACGCGCATCCTGAATTTGCGGAGAGGGCTGCCGCTAAGGTGGCTGAGCTTACGGGACTGCCGTTTCGCTCTCATCCGAATAAGTTCGCGGCGCTATCGGCTCACGATGAACTCGTGTTCGCGAGTGGAGCTTTGAAAACGCTGGCAGCGAGCTTAATGAAGATTGCCAACGACATTCGCTGGCTCGCTTCGGGGCCCCGTTGCGGGCTGGGGGAGTTGACCATACCTGAGAACGAGCCGGGCTCTTCCATCATGCCTGGCAAAGTAAATCCAACTCAGTCCGAAGCCATGACGATGGTTGCGGTTCAGGTTTTCGGCAGCGATGCGGCCATCGGCTTTGCCGGGTCGCAAGGCAACTTTGAGCTCAACGTATTTAAGCCCGTGATGATCTACAACTTTCTTGCATTCGGTCCGGCTACTTTCGGATGCATGCCGTAGCTTCAATGAGCATTGCGCCATTGGGATTGAGGTGGACCGCAAGCGCATTCAGCAGTATGTGGACAATTGCCTGATGTTGGTGACGGCATTAAATCCTGTGGTGGGATACGACAAAGCCGCCAAAATCGCGAAAACCGCGCATCAGAATGGCTCGAGTTTGAAGGAAGCCGCCGTCGCGCTCAACATTCTCAGCCCGGAAGACTTCGACCGCTATATGAAACCGGAGAAAATGGTTTCGCCCGCATAAACGCGAAAAGCTCCGAGCGTGAACTCGGAGCTTTTCCCAACCGTTTAGTAACTAGTTCTTAAATGAACATCTCTTCGTCGGCAGTTGCGTGGTCAACCGTCGGGCGCCCGCCACGTCCTAAGCGAGTCAACGCGGTGCGAATGCCAGTGACAATACCCTGGACTTCGCGCACCGGGCGAATCACGCCCGACTGGACAAAAGACACCGTATGTTGAACCCGGCCCATGGTGTCGTCGAGAACCATTTCTGCCCGCTCCATTTGGACCTTCGCCCTGGTGCTTGCGTCCGTCAATAACTCGTCTACTTTCGCCAGTTGCTGTTTGGTTGTATCCAGGATGGCGGTGCTGGACGTTCCAATACGGTCGATATGACCTTCCACCATCTGCAAGGTCCGCTTAGAGGTTTCGATCACGCCGGTAATGGGCCCCGTCAGAACCGAAACCTTCTCCTGAATCTTCCTGGCAACAATGAAAAGACCAAGAAGGGTGCCGGCCTGAATCAGCATAGCTAGTGCTGCCAGACCGACGAAAATTGTGAGTAATGTATGCTCGTCCATTTGTTAAGCGCTGTGCTCTCTGCGCTAATGGATAGCTTAAACGCTTTCGTTCGGGTTTCCGGAACCGGCTCCCGCGACTGCTGATTTAATATCAGCCACTGAATCGCGATACGCCTGTTTACCCGCCTCAACGGCAGCGTTAAGGGTCTCCTTTTGGCGCGAAACGGTAGTGCGGCCCTTTTCGTACAGGTCAGATGCAGATTGCTTGATGTCGTCAGAGCGCTGGCGGAGATATTCTGAGCTTTCACCGGCTCTACTCTTCAGATAGTCTGCACCTTCTCCAGCCTTATCTGCCAGAAGCTGCCGGGTTTCGTCGCCTGCCCGAGGAGCCCAAAGCATACCAGCCGCTACGCCAATTCCGAGTCCCAAAAGGAAATAGCCAAAGCCGCCTTTTTCTTCCATTTTAATTACCTTGCCTTTCAGGCCATAGTGGCCGCCGTAATTGCAGTCTACATCCGTGTAGAGTGCCTTAGTGTTACAAACGTTTCAGTAAGATGGTGGCACCTCGGAAGCTCAAGAAGCTAAGTGCAGATGAGTTATGGAATTATGCGCTCCGGTTGCTTGCTCAGCGGCCGTATTCCATGGCCGATTTAAAAGCGAAACTCGCCCGGCGCTCTGATTCCCCGTCCGAAGTGGCGGAGACGCTTGCGAAACTCCGGGAATATGGGATGGCTGACGATGAGAAGTTCTCCGAAGCCTTTGCCTCCTCTCGCCTTCAGAATGACGGATTCGGTCGCTCAAGGGTACTCCGAGATCTTCGAGCCAAACGCGTACCTAGCTCGGTCGCAGAGAAGGCCGTCAACAAGACCTTCGAAAAAACGGACGAGCAGAAGCTCGCGGCGCAGTTCCTCGTGCGTAAGTACCGGAACAAAGACTTGCGTGAACTAATGAAAGATGAAAAACAGTTCGCCAGCGCCTATCGTAAGCTTCGAATCGCCGGGTTCAGCAGTTCCGTGTCTTTGTCTCTGCTCAAGCGATACGCAAACGAAACGGCGGAGTGGATGGAGCCGGAGCCGGACGAAGACGAAGGTTAAAACTTCACCTGCGGAACTTTCTTTTCTTCTTCAGTCGTCTTGAAGTAAGCATCGTCGCGATGGTAACCGAAGACCGCTGCCGCTATATTGCGGGGAAACAGCTCTACGTCGGTGTTGTACCTGCGGATCGCTTCGTTGTAATCTCGCCGGTCGACAGCGATGCGGTTCTCCGTTCCTGCTAACTCGTCTTGCAGCCGCAGGAAGTTTTCGTTTGATTTCAACTGCGGATAATTTTCCTGCAGTACCAATAGGCGTCCGATCGCCCCGCTGAGCTGATTATTGGCATTGATTGCGTCTTCTTTGGTGTGGGCGCCGAGCAATGCGGACCGGGCACTCGTGACCTCACCGATGACCGTCTGCTCCTGTTTCGCGAAGCCTTTGACCGTTTCGACCAGATTTGGAATCAGATCCGCCCGCCGCTTCATGTCGTTTTCGACCTGGGCCCACCGTCCGTCGATATCGTTCTTCTCCGTTACAAGCTGGTTCCGCGACCCCATCAGTTGGCCACCGAACACCACACCGATAATGATCAGGACGCCCACTACTATTAACAACCCCTTCATCCCGCTAGTTCTCCCTCATAGTCTTGAACGCGATCCTATTTGTCGAGTGCATCTACAAATCGCACCAGTGCTTCCATCTCGCTCAGATACTTCTCAAATAACATGGTTGCATCAATACCCGCCGGATTCTTGCTCGACCGCAATGAAAGGATCTGAGACGCTGCCTCCATCCTCCGTTGCAGCGGAGCTTCAAGTGCGGAAAGAATCTCGGCCTTCTTGTATTTGGGCTGCTCTCCGCTTAAAACGAGTGCATGCCGCCCCAGAACGCAGAAAGTCGAGAGTGAGTCGGCAAGAAGCTTGAGCAGGCGAGGAGGCGCGGAAAATAACTCCGCCGCCTTTTGCCGCAACCGGATCAGTTTCGCCCGCAGCTCGTGTTCGACTTCGGCACGATAGAAAGACCAGTCGATCGCGAGATCCTGCATCACGTCGGCGCCGTGAAGAACCCGGCGATGATCCCGCATATCGTGAAACTCCATTGGAAAGCAATCGGTCGAGGTGCGTACTTCGTCGGCGGTCAGCAGCAGTGGCGCAGGATTGCCGAGGCCTTTCCACCATTGGAAAATTGGTTCACACTTCAAAAGTTCGGAACTGGAGAGTTTGTCCACCACGCACAGAACGTTGATGTCCGAGTTGCCTGCTTCCCAGTCCTCCATCGCTGCGGAACCGTAGAGAATGACGGAAACAAGCTGGTTCTGTAGCTGGCCGCTCAGCCGTCCGACCAGGTCCGATGTTTGTTTATCCAAAGAACTCATGGGTGTTCCTCACCAGCCGCTACTTGCTCCGCCGCCGCCAAAATCTCCTCCTCCAAAGCCGCCGAAACCACCACCGCCGCCCGAATCACCGCCAAAACCACCACCGCCTCCCCAATCACTACCGCCGCCCCCTCGTCTGCCACCGCTCAGCAGGTTGCCGAGCAGCATTCCAGTAAGAAAGTTGCCGCCGCCTCCGCCGCCATACATACCTCCGCCTCTGCGTCCGCCTCGACCAAATAACCACAGAAGAAAAAAGATGCCCAATACGATCAGCGGAAAGGGAAATCCTCCTGAACCGCGCGAACGATTGCGCTGGGCGGTCCTTCTTTGAGGCAAGTCGGCGGAAAACGGGATCCCCTTGCCTTGCGCAATCTGATTGGCCATCTCCTGCGCTGCAGTGATCAGCCCGGCTCCGTAGTTCCCAGCCTGGAGGTCCGGCCGCATCGCGCGGAGCGTCCCACCTGAGAATCCGTCCGTCAGGTAGGGTTCAATGCCACGCCCTGTTTCGATATCGCTCTTCCGGTCTTTGACGGCGAGTAACAGGAGCACTCCCTGATTGGTCTTTCTGTCACCTACGCCCCACTTACGCGAGATGTCCAAAGCAACATCCCGTATCGGGCGGTCATCGACGCTGTCAACCGTTACGAATGCGAACTGAACACCAAGCTGTGCCTCAACGGCAGCGCAGAAGCTCTCCAGTTGCTGTTTGCTCGCTTCATCGACTACATGAGCGAGGTCGCTCACATACCCGGTTGGCTTGGGAAGGGTGTCGACGTTGATCGCGAAACAACAAAGTGCGCTAAGAAGCGCAGCGCAAACGGCAAGGCTGAAGTATTTCGATCTCGTCCAGCTCTTTGCCATGCACTCAAAGGGTAACAAGGGCAATCACTTTCGAACTTCCTCAGGCACCAGCCGATCGAGTTCCCGTAATTGCGGGAAGAGAACCGTCCACATCGCGGTAATCAGGATGGTGCCGATCCCTCCGAGTAAAACCGCAGGAACTGTGCCGAACCACTGTGCCGTCAGACCTGATTCGAACTGACCCACCTCATTAGAAGCACCGATGAACACCATGTTCACGGCGCTGACGCGTCCGCGCATTTCGTCGGGCGTCGAAAGCTGGATGATCGTGTGCCGGACGATGACACTTACCGTATCCGCCGCGCCGGCGCAAAGCAAAGAGAGTACCGAAAGCACGAGATTGTGTGAAATGCCGAAAATGATGGTGAAAAGTCCGAACGCTGCGACGCACACGAACATCGCTGGTCCGGCGCGGCGCTGCAAAGGCCAGTGCGCTACGACCAGGCCCATCAGAACGGCACCGACACCGGGAGCGCTTCGCAGAATGCCTAAACCGATCGCTCCGACTCGCAGGATTTCTCTTGCGTAGACCGGCAGAAGCGCGATCGCGCCGCCGAGCAGCACGGCGAAAAGGTCCAGCGACATGGCGCCCAGAATCAACTTGTTCTGCCAGATGTAGCGGAGACCTTCCAGCACGACATAGTTGCCGGCGACGGTTTCGCGAGGCCGCTGCGTATTGGTCAGGCGCACGTAAGTAAGCAGAATGGAAGCGAGGGCGTAAGCAAGACAAGCCGTGGCATACACGAGAACAGGCCGACCGGTAAACCCATACAGCAGCCCGCCCACCATCGGTCCCGCGATCGTTGCCGTCTGGAAAATAGAAGAACCCCAGGCAATAGCGTTCGGGAAATGCTCTTTAGCGACGAGGTTCGGAATCATCGATTGGCTTGCGGGAGCGTTGAAGGCGCGAACCGTACCATTCAGCAGAAGAACGGCATAGATGAGAGGTGCAGACCGGAACCCGGAAAGCGTATACGTCAACAGCAACGCCGAACACAGGGCAAAACACGCGTAGCAGATCTGGAGAATCTTCTGGCGCGGAAAACGATCTGCTGCTTGTCCTGCGACCAGGAAAAGACAGATACCCGGAAGGAACTGGGCTAAACCGGCCAGCCCCAGATCGAGAGGCCGGTGTGTCGTCTCGTAGATCTGCCACCCGACCGCGACCGATTGCATTTCCGAAGCGATGGTGGTGAGGAATCTTGCCACCATGAACTTCTGAAAATTGGGATAAGAAAATGCAACGCGCGAGGACAAACCATCGTTCTTATCCTTCATCGAGTCTTGCCCAGTGTCCCATGTGAAGTGTTCGGAGTAGCACGGAAGGACGGCTGTGTCTTCAATGTCTTGTTGCTGCGCCAGGAGATCCGTTGAACGTGAAAGAGAAATACCGGCAGCCCTAGTATCCGAATGGTCCGTCGACGTGGAGAACTCCGAATCGTGCTCGGCGAAGGGTTGGTCGTTGGGATACACTTCATAAGGACTGATCCGAAGGGACGACGAACATGTCTGAACGCAGCTTTGACCGACGAGATTTCTTGAAGCGCAGCGGAGGTCTCGGCGCCGGGACCGTGCTCGCAGGCACCGCCTTCGGGCGGGGAACAAACAAGATGAACCCGTCCCGCGTACTCGGGGCAAACGACCGGATCAATATCGGGCTGATCGGTTGTGGAGGGCGCGGCTCGAGCGACGCCGCCACTTTCACGAAATACGGCGTGGAGAATAACAACGCTTGCCAGATCTTTGCTGTCGCAGACGTCTACGAAAAACGCAAGAAAGCTGTCGCGGATAAGTACAACGCCAAGGGATTTATCGATTACCGGGAAGTGCTTGCGCTGCCTGAGGTCGATGCCGTGATCGTCGCAACGCCGGATCACTGGCATACCCGGATTGCACTGGACGCTATGGACCGGGGTAAGGACGTTTACCTTGAGAAGCCCATGTGCCACACGAACAAGGAAGCGAAGCAACTGATCGACACCGTGCGCGAAACTAAGCGCGTCCTCCAGGTCGGTTCGCAAACTACGTCCGCAGATCAATGGTGGAAGGCGAAGAAGGCGATTGCCGACGGCATGATCGGCAAGATGATCATGAGCCAGGGCTCCTATCATCGCAACTCTGTCGAAGGCGAATGGAACTATCCGATTGATGCCGAAGCCGGGCCCGAAGGCAAAGGCGAGAACTACATCGATTGGAAAACCTGGCTTGGTCCTGCTCCCTCCAGACCCTACGATGCGGATCGCTTCTTCCGCTTCCGCAAATACTGGGACTACTCTGGCGGTATTGCGACCGACCTTTTCTTCCATGTCGTAGCGCCGCTCAATATCTGCTGGGATAAGCCGCAGTTCCCGGTAAAAGTGAGCGCTTCGGGCGGCCGGTACATCTTTAAGGACGACCGCGAAGTTCCCGATACATTCCACTTGCTGGCCGAGTACCCGGAAGGGCACTCACTGGTTCTGAGCTCTTCGATGGCGAACAGCCAGCACATTCCGGGCCTGATCCGCGGACACGAAGGAACCATCATCATGGTCGAGCACGGCGAATTCGAGCGGCCTACGCCCGATATCATCGTGCGTCCCGAGAAGATTCGGAGCCGGGGCGACAAGGAACGCCACACCTTTGCCGATTACAAGTTCGGCAGCGATGAAATCCGGATCCCGGTCGAGCAGAAAGATATGATGCAGGCCCATATCGGCAACTTCCTCGGATGCATGCGCACACGCGAGAAGCCGCATCTCGATGTCGAGACAGCAGCTCATGCGCAGGTGCTGATCAACCTGGCTGTTGAGTCCTACCGGGAAGGTCGCGTCAAGTATTGGGATGAAAAGGCCTGGAAGTCGGTTGATAAACCGGTGAAGGCCTAGTCGAAGATTTCACTGAGCGGGATTTCGAGTTCCGTGCCGTCCACGCGTACCGTGGTCCCGCTCGCTTCTTCCATACCCGTCTGGCGGTAGATCCAGACCTTTTTCTCTTCCGGATCGACGAGCCATACCACCGGAACACCGAAATCCAGGTACTCTTTGATCCGCGCGTTCATTCGCGAGAGCCGGTCTTCAGGCGACAAAATCTCGATGCACAGAAGCGGCGGCTTAGTCAGGATTTTCTCGTCCGGTTTACCTCGGACGACCGTCGCGTCGGGGATGCGAAAGCGAGTTGGGCCAGTCTGAAATCGCCATCCCAGAAGCGCTGCTATGCCTGTTTCCGGAAACCTGCTCATAAACAACACAGCAACTCGGGCCTGTGTCCAGGAATGGTCCAGCAGGCCCAAGTTCCGTTCCTGAACAACGCCGTCTACGTAGTCGCGATCGGGACTATAAGATGTTCGAAGGTACTCCTCAACCGAAATGAGCGTCTTCGTGCCCGCCATAGCGATCAGTATGGCACCAAAGCTACGGTTGTACGGTTAGTCTGATGCCCAGATCGCGTAACTGACGGTCCGACGCCGGATGATGGGCGCTTCGCACATCAAATCCGTACCTTTCGCCGTTTTGGGGAAGGGAATTACTTCCCGGATCGATTGCTCTCCAGCAAGAATCATCACTAGCCGGTCGAGACCGAGCGCGATGCCTCCGTGCGGCGGTGCACCGTATTCGAGAGCTTCGAGCAGAAACCCAAACCGCCGTTTCGCTTCATCTTCAGTAAAGCCGAGAGCGGAGAATACCTTGCTTTGCACGTCTCGCCGATGGATACGAATCGAGCCTGACCCGAGCTCGATACCGTTCAGCACCAGATCATAAGACTTCGCACGGCAATGGGCAGGATCGCTCGTCAGCTTCTCCAGATCCTGGTCATGCACAGACGTGAAAGGGTGATGCGCCGCGTTCCAGCGGTGGTCTTCCTCGTCCCACTCGAACATCGGAAAGTCGATCACCCAGAGGAACTTGAGCGTGTCGCTCGTGAGAAGCTTATGCCGCTCGTTATAGAGTCTGGGCGATGTGTAATCGAAATTGTCCCGCGGCGAGCAGAACCGTCTGTTCGGGTAGCGCGCCCTTCTTTTCTCCTGCCCAGTTCACAAGCAACAGCAGGTCATCGTCCGCGGGCGTAATCCGTTCCCGAACCCGCGCGATTTGCTCAGGAAAATCACGCTCCAGGCGCTTCAGATCCTCAAATACCCGAAGTCCCCGTTCGCTTCCTGCAGCCTTAAGCTCGTCGCGCTCTTTCCGGCTCAGGTTGCCGACCTTCGGAATGTGAATGGCAACTACGGGAAGGCCCGACTCCGTCAATAACGTTCCAGCGAAGATGTCTTCGACGCAATGGAAGGGTGGCAGCCGCAAATCCGGTTTATCGCTGCCATAACTCCGCATCGCTTCGGCATAGGTGATGCGCGGGATTGCTTGCTCGACGTTCTTTCCGGCCGCATCGCAAACTTTCCAGATCAGCGGCTCGATGACCTGGAAGATCTGCTCTTCCTGCGGGAATGACATCTCGAGGTCGATCTGGGTGAATTCGGGCTGACGGTCGGCACGCAGATCTTCGTCTCTAAAACAGCGCACAATCTGGAAGTAGCGCTCGTAGCCGCTCACCATGAGCAACTGCTTAAAGATTTGCGGCGATTGCGGCAAAGCGTAGAAGTTGCCCGGCTGCACGCGGCTTGGAACAAGATAATCGCGCGCGCCTTCCGGCGTCGATCGCGTCATGAACGGAGTTTCAATCTCGAGAAATCCCTGCTCGTAGAGCGCCTGGCGAATGGCAAACGTGATTTTCGAGCGCATGATGATGTTGCGCTGCATGCGCGGACGCCTCAGGTCCACATAGCGATACTTCAGCCGTGCGTCTTCTTTGACATCGACATGATCTTCCAGCGGGAACGGAGGCGTGCGTGAGGTATTAAGAATCCAAAGCTTCTCAACCGCCAGCTCCACTTCGCCAGTCGCGATATTCGCATTGATCGTGTCAGGCGTACGCAGCTTTACTCGGCCGGTTACGGCAACGACGAACTCGGAGCTTAGTTCCTGAGCCCGTGCGTGTGCTTCCTTGTTCTCACTTTCATCGAAAACAAGCTGTGTGATGCCGTCGCGGTCTCGCAAGTGAATAAAGATCACACCGCCAAGGTCACGTCTTCTGTGAACCCAGCCCATCAGGAGGGCCGTTTTGCCTACATCGCCGGGCCGCAGATCCCCGCAGCTATGGGTGCGACGCATGTCGCCAAGAAAATCCAGTTCCACTTCAGGCATTTCGAATGTTTTAGTTTTGTTTCGGCTGTTGCGACTTGGCCAGATGATCAAGCAAGCTCCGCCGCGTCAACGTCGTCTGCTCACCGGAACTCATGTCTTTCAGCGCATACGATTTAGTGACGATCTCGTTGTCTCCAACGATCAGCGTGAAGCGTGCATTCGCCTTGTTGGCCAGCTCCAGCATCTTCTTCAGCTTGCCTCCCGTGCCTACTTCAACGGAAAGCCCAAGCGCTCTGATTTCCCCGGCCAAAACTCCGCAATGCCGGAGCGCCGTGTCGCCCATCGGAGCTATATACAAGTCGAGCGAGGGCTCCGGCAGCGGCGCCTTCCTGCACCGCCATCACTAGCCGATCCTCGCCGATGGAAAATCCGATTCCAGGCGCCGGCACTTTGGAGCCTAACAACTCCGCGAGGCCGTCGTAACGTCCACCGCCGAGAATCGCGTTCTGTGCACCGAGAGCTCCGTGCGTAATTTCAAAAGTCGTGCGAGCGTAGTAATCAAGACCACGCACAAGCCGCGGTTTGACTGTATAAGCGATCTCCCGATCATCAAGAAACTCGCGGACTCGCAGGAAGTGTTCGCGGTCTTCTGCGGTCAGATACTCGAGAATCGAAGGCAGCCGTTCAATGATCGGCTGGTCCTCCGGAACCTTGCAATCGAGAACGCGTAACGGATTGGTAACGGCACGCCGGCGGCAATCCTCGCACATCTGCGGCGCGACCGCTTCCAGTTCCTTCCGCAGCGCTTCGTTGTACTTGTTCCTGGTCGCTTTCGTCCCGACCGAATTGATCAGCAGTTCAAATCCTGTGAGCTTCAGCTCGTTGAGCAGCCGCACCACCATCTCGATTACTTCGGCATCCACCGCGGGGGAATCGGAGCCGATTGCTTCCGCGCCGATTTGATAGAACTGGCGATACCTTCCCTTTTGGGGACGCTCACGCCGGAACATCGGCCCTATGTAGAACAGCTTCTGCAAACCGGGTTGCTGGTCGAGCCTGTGTTCGATGTAGGACCGGATCACCGAGGCGGTGTTCTCGGGACGCAGCGTGAGCGAACTGCCGTCGCGGTCCTCGAACGTGTACATCTCTTTGCTGACGATGTCGGTTTCTTCGCCGACGCCTCGAGCAAACAGAGCTGTCTCTTCAAGAATGGGTGTTCGGATCTCGTGATAGTTGAACTGGGTGAAAATCCGGCGGGCGGCTGCCTCTACCTGATTCCAAACGGCGCTTGCGGGGGGCAGAATGTCCCGCATTCCCTTGACGCTGGTGATCAAGGCTGCTCGCCCTTGTAGATTGCGGTAATCCGGACGTAGTTGTTGCAGTTCTTTTCGAAGCGCTCGCGCTCCGCGGCTGTGACTTCGCGCCGCACTTTGGCTGGCGCACCCATGACGAGGCTGTTCGCGGGCACTTCCATACCTTCCGGAACCAGCGCGCCTGCCGCGACTACCGCTCCGGCCCCGATTTTCGCTCCGTTCAGCACGATGGCGCCGATCCCAATCAGTACTCCGTCTTCAACGACGCAGCCGTGCAGAACCGCCGCGTGTCCCACAGTGACGCGATTGCCGATGACGCAAGGATAGACGTCGTGGTCGACATGCAGCACAGTGTTGTCCTGGATACTTGTTTCGTCGCCGATGCGTATGTAGTTGACATCGCCTCGCATCGAAACGTTAAGCCAGACACTGGACCGCTCGCCAACGACCACATCGCCAATAATCTGGGCGCTTAGATCGATATAAGCGGATGAAGCAATCTTGGGCATCACTCCGCGATAGGGTCGGACCATGAGATTCAGAGAATGACGGTCGTGAGGTTTACAACCGTGAAAAAGAGGCTCTTTTCTTTCGTTGTCTTACAGTCATCGTAGCAATACTGCTGGCGTATTAGGCTCGTCCGAGGCGCTCGTCGGAACGGACGCTGCACGGGTTCCGAGCAAGCCGGAATGCGCCGCTAGAATGAAGAACATGCGGAAGCACGCGCTACGGCGCACTCATCGTTGTACTTTCCGGTGCTGCCGCTGCCTCTGGCGCCAAGGCTCCGTTTACCGTTGACGCCATGCTCAAGCTGTCCCGCATTGACGATCCTCAAGTCTCGCCGGATGGCAAAAACGTCGCTTTCGTTGTGCAAACGGTTGATCTGCCCGCGAACGCAAAGCCGTCCGCAGTTTATTCCGTGCCTGTTGACGGCGGCACTCCCGTTCGCCTGACTGTTCCGGGAAACTCAAACTACCGTCCGCGATGGTCGCCGGATTCCAAGCGGATCCTGTTTATCTCCGATCGCAAAGACGGCCAGCAGATCTGGTCGATGAACGCAGACGGAAGCGATCAGAAGCAGGTGACCTTTCTCCCGACGGGCGCGGACGGCGAGGTTGTGTCTCCCGATGGAAAACTGATTCTGTTTACAAGCGAAGTTTATCCGGAGTGCACCACAGCCAATTCCGTTCCGGGCGTCACCTACGACGCGGCGTGCAACCGCACGAATCTTGATGGGGAAGCTGCCGGGAAGATGAAAGCCCGCGTCTACACCTCGCTGCTCTATCGCCATTGGACCGCTTATCAAGGCAAGCGGCGACAGCATCTTATGGTGCAAACGATCGACAACGCCAACGCCGTTCGAGACCTCACACCGGGAATGCTGAACGTGCCGCCTTTTTCGCTTGGCGGTCCGGAGCCTTATGTTTTCTCACCCGACAGCACGCAGATCACTTACGTCGCCAATACAGATCCAGATCTTTCGGTGAGTACGAATTCAGACTTGTTCACCATCCCGGCAGCAGGCGGTGAAGCAAAGCGGATCACCACCAATCCTGGTGCCGACGAAGGGCCGGTGTATTCGCCGGACGGAAAGTATCTCGCCTACCGGACGCAAACCCGAGGCGGCTACGAGAGCGACCAGTGGCGCCTGGCGGTTCTTGAGCTTCAGAGCGGGCGCATGAACACACTGACGGATACCTTGGATCGGTGGGTGGAGAGCTACACGTGGTCGAATGACTCGCAGCGCATCTTCTTCACTGTGGATGATCACGGTTCAACCCCGCTGATGATGATTGCTTCCTCCGGCGGCGCTATTCGCACCATCGCGCAAGGCCCTACACTCGGTTGGATCCGTGCAGTTCACGGCAAACGACAAGACCATGATTTTCGCTGAGCAAAGCGGGTCGCGTCCGGTCGAATTGAAGCGTGCTGTTTCAAAGGGCGGAACGCCCGTGGCGCTCACTCACCTAAATGATGCACATCGTCGATAGCTACGAGCTTGATCCGCTCGAAAAGATCACCGTAGATGCCGCGGACGGAACAAAAATCGAGAGCTACGTGGCTAAACCGCCCGGGCTTCGACCCGAATCAGAAATACCCGGTTGTCTTTCTCCTTCACGGGGGCCAGAAGGCGATTGGGGCGAATCCTGGAGCTACCGTTGGAATCCCCAGGTGTTTTCAGGTCGCCGGTTACGTCGTTGTCATGCCGAACCCGCGCGGCTCAATCGGCTACGGGCAAGCTTTTACGGACGCCGTCAACGGCGACTGGGGTGGCCGTCCCTACGAGGACATCATGAGTACCGTGGACAACGTATCGAATCTGCCGTACATCGATAAAGACCGGATGGTCGCTGCCGGCGCATCCTATGGCGGGTACATGATCGATTGGATTCTTGGGCATACCGATCGATTCAAAGCTCTCGTGACACATGCGGGCGTCTACGACCTCCGCAGCGAAGCCGGATCAACTGAGGAACTCTGGTTTGTGAAGTGGGAATTTCAAGGCTTCCCTTGGGAGAATCCCGAAATGTACGACAAGTTTTCGCCGAGCCTCTTCGCGAAGAATTTCAAGACGCCAACCTTGGTCACGCACGGCGAGATCGATTACCGGATTCCGATCAGCCAGGCCCAACAACTCTTTACTGCCCTTCAGGAACAGAAGATCCCGTCGAAGCTCGTGCAATTTCCGGACGAGGGACACTGGATTTTAAAACCGCAGAATTCAGAGTTCTGGTATCGAACTGTGCTGGACTGGATCGGTGAGTACACAAAGAAGGTTCCTTCTTCTGCCGCCGGCAGTGTTCCTCATTAGTCCGGGCCGCGTACTCCGCACGAGCGTTTCAGATTCATGCAACGGGAACACGACTAATCGAAAATAGTACGAGCCGCCTGCCTCCATGCATTCGACAGCCATTCGCAGAAGATCTATATTTGCGCTCGCCGGCGCCAGAATCGTCGCTTTTCTGGCTGTTCTTGGACCGGGCTTTATCACTGCCAATGTCGATAACGATCCGGGCGGCATCCTCACCTATTCGCAGGCGGGCGCGAAGTTCGGATATCAACTTCTCTGGACGCTGATTCCAACCACCATTGCCCTGATCGTCATTCAAGAGATGGCAGCGCGCATGGGCGCCATTACGGGCAAAGGCCTTTCCGACCTGATCCGCGAAGAGTTCGGTTTGCGTGCCACGTTCTTCACCATGGTCGTACTCGGTTTAGCCGATTTCGGGAACATCATCTCTGAGTTCGCCGGTCTGGCCTCGGGCATGGGCATCTTCGGAATCAGTAAATACCTTGTCGTTCCGATCGGCGCCGCGGCTTGTCTGGGCTCTCATCGTGCGCGGACGCTATAAGCCGGTCGAGCGCATCCTGATTGTTGCTTCGCTTGTCTATTTCGCGTACCCGATCTCGGCTTTTCTGGCCAAACCCGACTGGGATCTTGCCCTGAAGCAGACGTTTTTGCCCACCTTGAGCTCCGATCCGAGCTATCTGGTGATGATCGTCGGGTTGATCGGAACCACCATCACTCCCTGGATGCAGTTCTATCTCCAGGCCGCTGTGGTTGAGACGAGGCGTCGATCAGCGCCATTACAACCTCTGCCGGCTCGATGTCATCATGGGCTGCATCTTCACGGATGTGATTGCGTTCTTCATCGTGGTTGCCTGCGGTGCTACGGTCTTCCACACCCAGACATCCCGAGATCACGGATGTCGCTCAAGCCGCCGCTCGCTCTCCGGCCCGTAGCAGGCAAATTCGCTTCGCTACTTTTCGCCGTGGGCCTGGTGAACGCCTCGCTGCTTTCTGCGGCCATCCTTCCCCTCGCCACTTCCTACAACATCTGCGAAGGTCTTGGCTTCGAGTCGGGATTGGACAAGAGATTCTCCGAAGCCCCAATCTTCTACTGGCTCTATACATTGCTGATCGGGGGCGGCGCGGCCTTCGTTCTGATTCCTGGCTTACCACTGCTGAAGTTGATCCTGATCTCACAGGTGGCAAATGGCATCCTGCTGCCGTTCGTTCTGGTTTATATGCTCCTGCTCGTGAACCGGCCCCGGCTGATGGGCGCGTACAGGAATAAGCGTTGGCAGAACTGGATTGCCTGGACGACCGCGGTGGTCATGATCGTGTTGACGGCCGGGCTGATCTACAACAGTTTGGTCGGCTAGACGATTATTTTCCGTTCATATGAGTGCGCGGCCGCTGGCATTTTAGAGCTGGCTGGTATCGTTACGGGGATGAAAAGCGTCAGAATGGGATAGAGACGCATGGTTACGCCCAAGAGCTCTCCTTTGCCTGTCGAACACGCAGCAGCCGAACGAGCTCCGTTTCGAACCGCTTCCCCAGTTCGCCGGGAGCTCTCTCCAGGAATCCGCCGAACGCGCAGATAGCCGGGGCAAACGGATCGGGATCTTCATCGTTACCTACAACGCTCAGACTACATTGGCGCCTGTCTTAAAGCGGATAACGCCCGAGGTCTGGCGCAACGTGGAGCAGGTAGTCGTTTTCGATGACGCAAGCCCGGACTCTACGTTTGAACTTGGCAGTCGGCATCCAGGCCCTGACGAACCTTCCGAAGTTGAAGGTTTTGAAGCACGTGAAGAATCTCGGGTATGGCGGCAATCAGAAAGCCGGCTATCGATACTTCATCGAACAGGGCTTCGATATCGTTGTTCTCCTGCACGGCGACGGGCAGTATGCTCCCGAGCTTCTGTCCCATATGTACGCTCCGCTCGTTCGCGGAGAAGCGGACGCAGTGTTCGGTTCTCGCATGATGAAGGAGTACGGAGGGCCGCTGAAGGGCGGGATGCCCTTCTACAAATACATAGGCAACCGGCTTCTTACGATTTTTGAGAATCGCGCACTCGGGTTAAACCTGACGGAGTTTCATAGCGGTTACCGCGCGTACAATCTGCATGCGCTCTCCCAGATCCACCTGGACAATCTGACCGGCGATTTCCACTTCGACACCGAAATCATCATCAAGCTTCATCATCAGAACTTCCGGATCCTGGAGGTCCCGATCCCCACGTTCTACGGTGACGAGATCTGCCGGGTCGATGGCATCAAATACGCCAAAGGCGGTTGTTCGCGCGGTTCATCGCTATAAATCCACCGCTCGTGCAGTTCGCTCTTATCCCGAATACCAGGAGTACTTCAACCCATACGCGATTAAGAGAAGCCTCTACTCGAGCCATTACTACGCCTCCAGGTTAGTTGGCAGAGAGCAGCATGTTCTCGAGGTCGGCTGCGGGGACGGAGCTTTTGGAGCCGAACTGGTGCGGGCCGGCAACCACTTGGTCGGCGTCGATTCCAGCCCGAGAGTTTCCTTGAATGCCGGCTACGCAAACGTGATTGCCTGCGACCTGGAGCACGGTCTCACTGACCACGTGCTCAACCGGTCGGTGAAATTCGATCGCGTTCTTTTATTCGACACCCTGGAGCACCTGCGAAATCCCGAGAAGTTGCTGGCGGATTGTCACGAAGTACTTGCTCCGCGTGGAAGGTTGATTGCTTCTGTCCCGAACGCCGTCAACATTACGGTCCGGCTCATGGTTCTTCTGGGACGGTTTGAGTACGCAGATCGCGGCATTCTCGATTGGTGCCATCTGCGAATGTTTACGCGATCGTCCATTCGCCGGCTGCTGGGAAAACATGGGTATCGCATCACGGGGCAACACTACACCATCATGCCCCTGGAACGCGTGATACCGCTTCCCCCGGAGAACGCATTCCTGCAATTTCTGAATCGCTGTCTACGCGTCGTGACCTCGATTGCTCCCGGCTTATTCGCGTACGAGATTTTCCTGATCGCAGAGAATCAATAGAACGCTATCGGGTGAATGCACTCCGGACCGGTGCCGGAGGCGCCGAATGTTTCAACGCTTGCCACAAAACCTCATTCAATTCGTCGTCATCAACTCGGTCTTCTTCTGAGAAGTCCATCTTCTCCGATTCCTTGGCGCCGGAACCTTTCTCCGGATTCCGCTCGGTCAACGAAATCCGAGGCGAAATGGCTGCGTACGGCTTTGTATTAGGCGCCCGGCTAAATCCACCGAACATGGGACGAGAGCCCGCATCAAAGTGCGTCATAGGCCGCAGTCCCAGGATCATCTCCATCGTCCTCAGCACGCTCGTCTGGTTATACATCGCGGAATCAACGGCGCCGCGCTGAGTGAAAGGCGAGATCACAAATGCCGGTGCCCGGTGGGAGTCGACATGATCAGGCCCGTTCTGAGCGTCGTCTTCAATCACGAAGACCGCTGTCGAACTCCAGGCCTTGCTGTGTGAGATCGCTTCGATCATCAACCCCAGTGCGTAATCGTTGTCGGCCTCGTAAGAGAGCGGAGTCAGCGCTCCCGCTTTCGTGCCCTGAGTGTGATCGTTCCCTAATCGGACGATACTCAATTGCGGTGTTTTGCCGTTTGCGTCGAACTGTTGCCACTCGCGGATGAACTCTTTCGCGCGGTTTACGTCCGCGTACTCCAGGTCAAAACCGCGATAATCCATATCGGTGTAGGGCAGCAGCGCCCGGTCGCGCACCTGCTGAATCTGACGGGTACCCGAAACGGATTTCAACGGGAATGTTGCTCGTCCATTCGCCGTAGTTCCGGATCGATACTCCCGCTTGCAGCGCATTTGTCCAGATGTACCCGGCAGGCGGAGTATTGGCCGGTTCGCCCCCTTCGAAGTCGTACTCTTTCTTTCGATGGCCATATTCGCTTGGCCATAATTTAACGGTATAGTCGGGCGCGATCGCCGCCGCCGCCCAGTTATGCCCTTCGGCCGAGACATCGGCGTTCTCGTAAAAGTTGTCGTAGAGAACGAAATCGCGGGCGAGCTGGTGATGATTGGGCATAACCTGCTCACCAAACAGCGTCAGTGATTTATCGCCGTTGCCTTTCCCGAGATCGCCCAGGATCTGATCGTAAGTGCGATTTTCTTTGATCACGTACACCAGGTGCTGTATCGGAGAGGCGTGGTCCTCGGTCTTTGCGAAAAAGGCAGTTTGTTCGTTGTCGATCGGCCCAAAGATCAGGTCGTCGCGATAGGGCGAGTTGCGACGCACGGTGGCCGTAAAGGCGCTCAAGCTTCCTTCGTCGACCGGAGGAACAAAAGCGACTGTGCCGGTTTGAATGTGGCCAACGTACCCTGGCGAAACAACCGGGCCGCCTTGCCAAAGCGGCTGGTTTGGTTTCGTCGTGACGGGGCCATCCGGATTTGCCCGGCTACCCAGCCCCTTGCCGTTCAGAACGATCAAGCCTCCGTCGTCCGAGGTCGCTACGGCGGTGGGATACCAACCTGTCGGCACGAAGCCGGCAACCCGGCTGATCGGTTGCGAGACATCGGCGACAGCAATCGCGTTCGCGTCAGAACAGACGGCATATAACAAATTGCCTTGTCCGTTGAGCGCCAACGCTGAAGGCGTCATTCCCAAGGGTTGCAATGGGGTCAGCGAGAGATTGACCGTCTCGAGCGGCGACAATACGCCTTCTTTGGTCACTCCAAACGAGTAGACGTTGTTGGTATTCGAAGCCGCTACAAAAAGCCGCGCGATGTTGTTCGAAGGCGAAGATCCTTCGGCTGGCGCCGGTCTGTTCAGCAGCACCATATCGGTTGCGTGCGGGCCTACTCTTGTCACCGAGAACTCGTTTCCGGTGTTTGCGTCTAACTGGTGCACAGTGCCGTCGGCCCAACTGCTGACGAACAGACGCCGGCCTCCGGGCGCGACAAGAATCCGATAGGGACGCCGGCCCGTTTTCCAGCGGTCGATCACTTGGCCCGATTGCAGATTGATGACAGCCAGGTTGTCGTTATACAGGTCGGCAGCGTAAAGCAGATGTTCGTCAGGGGAAAGCGCAACATCTCCGATAAACACCGATGCCTTGCCTCCGGATGGGCTGGCGATGGCTAGTTCTCGTCCCCTTGTCAGCGACCCCGTTGCCGGGTCAAGCGAAAGCTGGTACACAGTGCCCCGGCTGCCTCCGCCGACGTACACCGCCGTGCCGTTCTTAGCGACGGCGAGCCCTAGCCAGCCGTCCGGAATGGGAGTTCGGCCCAGCTCACGCTTTTGCGCAACGTCGATGACGCTGACCGTCGGCGGGTCGTATCCGGCGTTCAGAACCAGAAGGTACTTGCCTCCCGGCACAAACGCCATGCTCATAGGGAAGGTCGAGACGGGTATCTGAGTGCCGGCTGGGCGGATCGTCCAACCGCTGTTCAACAGAAATCCGCCATCCGCCAATTTGCCCACGTGTTGCGAAGAACTCTGGGGGCGCGTGTCCTGCAAAAGCAAAGCGCCGGCCGACGTCAGAGAAAGCAGCAGCAGTATTTTCATTCCGTGAACCTGTGCGCAATAGGGAAGCGCCTTCCTACACCAAAAGCCTTTGCTGTAATCCTCAATCCCGGTGCGGCTTGTTGACGTTTGTATTCGTTCCGGTCAACTTTACGAACGATGTCGCGCACCAGGTCTTCAGGGATTCCATATTGTTGCGAAATCTGCGGTACGGACTCATACCGCTCCACATACCCTTCGAGTATGCAGTCCAGAACATCGTACTCAGGGAGGCTGTCCGTGTCCTTCTGATCGGCCCGAAGCTCCGCGGACGGCGGCTTGGTCAGCGTACTCTCCGGCACGGGAGGCGGAAGCCCACGAGCCTCGGCGCGCGTGTTGGCAAACCTGGCGAGCCGGTACACCATGGTCTTTGGCACATCGCTGATCACTGCGAGGCCGCCGCACATATCGCCGTACAGGGTGCAATATCCGACCGCGATTTCGCTCTTGTTGCCCGTAGTCAACACGAGAGAATTGAACTTGTTCGACAGAGCCATAAGCACCAGGCCCCGTAATCGGCTCTGCAGGTTCTCTTCCGCCGTGTCGGGATTATAGCCGGCGAACAATCCGCTCAAGCTCTTGAGCATGGTCTCGTAGCCGTCTTTGATCCCCACCACCTCGAATCGGATGCCCAATCGTCTGGCCAGATCCCGTGCGTCGTCTAAGCTGTGGTCCGACGAATAGGGCCCCGGCATGCCTACTCCGGTCACGTTTTCTTTACCCACGGCTTCCACTGCGAGAGCGGCTACAAGCGCAGAATCAATGCCGCCGCTCAGCCCGATCAGCACGCTGCGGAAGCCGCATTTCCTGATGTAATCGCGCGTGCCCAGGACCAGAGCCTCATAGGCAGCTTCATCGTTGCTCTCGTAGCTCCTATGAATTTCGCCCTGCCCGGTCACTGAGTCGAAACAGACAAGGTCCTCCTCAAACGATTTCGCCTGGGCCGCGACTTCTCCCGCCGCAGTCATGGCGAAGCTCGATCCATCGAAGACGAGCTGGTCGTTTCCGCCCACCATGTGCGAATAAACCTGGGGCAATCGGAACCGGGCAGCCGTGGCGCGGAATATAGCTTCGCGCTGGCGCCGTTTCCCAATGTTCCAGGGCGAGGCGTTGATCGTGATGATCAGGTCGGCGCCCTGCTGTACCAGTTCTTCGATCGGGTCGCGGCTATACCGCCGGCGTTCCCAATACTGTTTGTCGTTCCACGCGTCTTCGCAAATGCCCAACGCGATCCGGGTGCCTGCAACTGTGCAGATGCATTGCCTTTCGCCGGGAAGGAAGTAGCGTGCCTCGTCGAAGACGTCGTACGTCGGCAACAACATCTTGTTTTGCCGCATCAGGAGCTTCCCGCCTTGGACGATGGCGGCGGAATTTTGTGCACCGATACCCGAATTGGCTGGCGAATGCGCGGTATAACCAACCACAAGCGCCGGCTTTAAGCCTGCGGATTCGGCAATAATGCTTTCTAGCGCCTCCTCCGTCCTCTGAAGAAACGATTGTTTTTCTACCAGATCGCGGGGCGGGTACCCGGTCAGTGCCAGTTCCGGAAAGACAACAATCTCTGCTCCGGCCTCTCCCCCTCGCCTCGAAAAGTCCAGGATCTTTGCACGATTACTCTCCAGATCGCCAACCGTGTTATTAATCTGGGCGATAGCAACACGCATGAGTCTTCATTCTATCGGCGTGCCCTAAGAATTCGCTTTGCAACGCCAGCGTACACGGCGTCGTCGAATCATTAGAGCGGAGCTCTTGGATTTAGGGGGGTTACGCTAGGAAGGGGAAGGGCAATGAGCTCGAAGTCCGCATCTCTGCTAGTGGCGACGGTCGTGCTTTTTGGGCCCGCTGGTTTGACGGCGCAACGCGGTCAGGGCACGGCTTCTGGTCCCGGTTCCCACGGCGGCACTCATTCCAGTTCTGTCCCGGCGACCCGTTCGGCTGCTTCCGCGTCGCGTCCAGCTACTTCCAATCTGGGAGGTCGGCCTTATCCACTCCGGACCGACATTCCGACTCCGGTTGGTCTAAATTCGCCAGCCGCATCGTATACGGGAATTCTGCCCGGTGCCTATCGATCGCAAGCTAACGCCGGCGGGCGCTATGGACGAGGCGCGGGCGCTCTGATTGCTGCTCCTCTCTATTACCCGTACTTCGGTTTTGGCTTTGATCCGTCACTGAACACTTTCCCTTCTTATAACGAGACCATAGATCCAAATGCTCAGGCCTTTGCCGCCGCGCAGGACTCGCTTGGTGAACAGATCCAGCAGCTTGCGGCGGAACTCGATTCCGTGAAACGCCAGGTGAACACGCCGGCCCCATTTGCGCCCCCAGCAACCCCTCCGCCGCCGCCCGCGATGTCTCCCGGTCCCTATGCCGCCGATTCGGCGTCACAAACAACGCCGCCTATCACAGTAGTTTTGAAGAACGGACAGCGCCTCTCGGTCCAGAGTTACGCAGTGATGAACGGCCTTTTGTGGGATTTCTCAAAGCAACCCGTCCGCAAGATCCCGGTCTCGACCATCGATATTCCTGAATCCGTGAAGGCTTCGGAAGCAAACGGGACGGAGTTTCCGGATCTTAGCTCCGTGTCACGCGTAACGGTATCTCACTAAGGCTCAAGCGCTAAATTCGACGCCCCTGTAAACCTCAGATACCTGAACGGTAATGTTAAGCGATTGGATAAGTAAGCGCGGACGAGTAGCGAAACTGTACTCTTCCATGCGCCAAACACCTGTCTCGCTCTCTGTAAAAATGCTCAATCTGCACTTTGTTCTGGTCGACCAGAATGTAGTGCCGTAAGCTTTCGATCTGGCGATACCAACCGAATTTCCTACCCCGATCGTAGGCCTCGGTCGAATCCGACAAGACCTCCGCAATGAGCACTGGGTTGATCAGTGTGTTATCCGCTACCTCTAACTGCCCGCAAGCGACGGCAGCGTCAGCGTACGTATAGATTCCGGACGGCGAGGTTCGGATCCGCATGTTAGATCCGAAGACTTTGCAATCCGTTCCGATCAGTGCGTTACCTAATTCGCCGACAAGATTGGAACAGATTAATGCGTGGTTGAGGGTTCCTGCCGCCATCGCAACAATATGCCCGTCGATGTACTCGCTGCGAAACTCAGCGGCCTCTTCAAGCCGAAGGTACTCGCTCACCGACAAAGGCGTGCGAGGCTGCCATCTTGCTCTAGACGGCGCTCCTCATCTGACTTTCACTCATCAGCAGTGTCTTTCTCAGCAAGTCAAGAGCTGATTGTGTAGCCAGCAGCCGTGTGCGCAGCCGGTCTCCGGACCCGAATCTGGTGCGCACCACGCGCGTACCATCCGGGGTCGCGATGCCGAAGTAAACCGTTCCTACCGGGTCGAACTCCGTGCCGCCCGTAGGCCCCGCGTATCCGGTAACGGACAGCGCGTGCGTGGAGCCGCTCTTCTTCTTTGCCCCGTCGGCCATTGCAGCCGCAACAGATTCGCTTACCGCAGTGTGCTTACTGATGAGTTCTCGAGGTACGCCCAGCACCTCCGTCTTTTGTGCTTCGCTGTATGTGACATAACCGGCAAGAAAATAATCTGAGCTTCCAGCCTGTTCTGTCAGCCTTGCTGAAACCATGCCACCGGTACAACTCTCCGCCACCGCAATCGTTCCGTGATGTTTTCGAAGCAGTCGCCCGATCACCATGTCCAGCGGTTCGTCCACGTTCTCCGTGTAGATCTTGTCGCCAAGCAGCGCAACGATGGGATTGCCCACCTCACGCAGAAGGGCATCCGCTTCCTCCTCGGTTTCGCCCGTAGCCCGCAAGTGCACAAACAGATCTCCAGGCGAAGAAAGCACGGTTGTCACCGGATTCGTGTACTTCGAGTAAACCGGGGCAATCAACGTGTCCAGATCAGACTCGCCGATTCCGGTAATACGGAAGCTGCGGACGCGGATCACCTGGGGAGGAACAACCGACCGCAAACGCGGCAACACCTCTGTCGTAAGCATCCCCTTCAGCTCCCGGGGAGGTCCCGGAAGCATCACCATTGCGCCCCGATCCGTCGAGATGAATTGCCCCGGCGCCGTACCGTTCGCATTCGGAAGGGCTTCCGCCCCTTCAACCAGATACGCTTGCCGCAGGTTGTTCTTGGCCATCGGCCGGTTGATCTGGCGGAACCGGTTGATGAGTACGGATTCCTGCTCGAGCGAGAGCACCAGTTTACGGCCCAGCGCCGCGGCCACGGCATCGCGCGTCACGTCATCTTCGGTAGGCCCTAAGCCGCCGATTAAAACAAGAATATGGGCCCGTTCCAGAGCCGCGCTGATGGCTTCCGTAAGCCGCCCGCGATCATCACCAAGAACCTGCTTCCGGATGAGTTCCACGCCCAGCAGATTGAGAACCTCGGTTACCGCTAGCGAATTGGTATCGATCCTCTGGGGCGTGAGCAGTTCCGTGCCGATAGCTATGATCTCAGCGACTTTCATAGTAAGCCTGTGTAGTCTATCGAAGCGGCTAAACCAAAGGCCTTCCCTCGATGTCGGCGTCCACGCGGAAGAGCGCGTTTTGCGTGCTGAGGATGATGGACCGGGAGGGCGTGAAAGCCAGACCCACTATGCCCGGGCCGGAGAGAAACTGTTCTGGCCGATCCCGCTCGCTGAAGCGGATGATTCCTCTCCTTCCGGCAAGCGAAGCCGCCACATAGAGACGTCCTTCCGCGTCGAAGGCCACACCTTGCGGTCTGCCGAGCCCACGGAAATACGTTTCCACCTCACCCGCTTTGGAGATACGGTAGACGGAATCGAAACTCGACGTTGTCGGCCCTGAAACGTACAGGTGGTCTTCGGGATCAAAGGCCAGATGGTAGGCGGCAATCGACGGCTCAAGAGTGGCAAAAACATAGATCTGACGCGAGCGGCTGATCTTGAAAATGGTTCCGCTGCGGTCGCCTACATAAAGGTTTTGCTCCGAGTCAAACGCAATACCCGTTGCCACGCCCATGCCCTCCACAAACACGGACATGTTTCCGGTTGGCGTCACTTGATAAACAATCCCGTCATACCGGCTCGAGACATAGAGCAGTCCTTCTTTATCGAAAGCGAGCCCGGTCGGGTTCATCAGATCCGTGACGAATGGCTTTGAATTGTAACCGTCGTCGATCTTATAAATCGAAACTGGCGACTTTTGTCCGCGAGACCCGCTGAATGTGCTGTAGATGTTGCCTTCGCGGTCGACGGCAGGATTCGCAACCGGATGCAGACTGTCGGCGATCTGAACTCCAATGTGAGTTTCACCTTTGGTGCTGGCACGGTCGCCCGCCTTTACAGTAATCTCTCCTACGGTTGCAGAATCCGGAACTTTCGCGATGATGTAGGAATCGCCCGCGATGATGAGGTGAGCCTGCATTCCTCCCAACTGCACTGACGGACGCCCTCCCGCCGTTAAGTTTTTCCCCCTGATATGCAACTCACCGCCCGCGATGGCCGCTGAAGGCTCCACTGCGCTTATCGTTGGTAGCCCGCCCGGCCGGTCACTTGCAATCTGTTTGCTCGCCATAATCAATAGAGTCCGAATATTCCGCCTAAATACAAGATAAGTGCCCCGTAGAGTCCTGCCGCCAGATCGTCGGCTACAATCCCGTAACCACCTGGAAGCTTCTCCAGGTTCCGCACCGGCCAAGGCTTCCAGATATCGAAAACTCTGAACAGGATGAACCCCGCCACGAAGCCCTTCACAGTGTATGAGGTTACTCCCAGCAGCGTGACCCACTGGCCCAAGACTTCGTCAACCACGATAAACCCGGGATCCTTCTTACCCGAAGCAGTCGCGGCGACCGTTGCAGCCCACATGGCCGGCATCAAAAGCAGAAAGGTAGAACCGAACAGAAATTGCCTGGTGCCCCCGAGCCAATGGTTCACGGCGACCGCGATGAAGAGCGCAGCCAGTGATCCGACCGTGCCCGGTCCCCAGGGAAAGTAGCCGCAACCGAACCAGGTAGAAAGCGTCAGAGCGACGCTTTTCACCGCGTCGGACCTTCAGGTGTAGGAGGCTCGTCCGATTCTTCGAGTTCGCTCTGCGAATGTCCGGGAATACCGTACTTTTCAGACGCCCAATTCCCTAAGTCCAGCAAACGGCATCGGTCACTGCAAAATGGCATGTTCGGGTCGCTCGCATCAACAGCCTTGCCGCAAATGGGACAGCGAAATGAAACAGGCATACCGATACTATTGTCGGACGCTGTAGGTCTGCGCGGGATGTGATTTCAGAATGGGGAACGGGTTAGTGGATTGAAGCGGGTTGAATGCCTGCTCCGGACCGTCTACCAAAGCGCCAACCAGATCATGGTCGTGCGCCTCGCTCACTTGGAAGGTGCGAATCTCGCCCGGTCTCGCTTCCGCCGCTCCGAGATCGTTGATGTAGCAAACACCATCGATTTCTGGCGCCTGCGTCGGTAGACCGCGCCTCCCATAGGAGTTCCGTCTGCGTTCGATGGACCCTCCACCAGCACCGGAAACTGTGTGCCGACCAGCCTTTTGTTGCGCTTCGCCGAGATGCGCCGCTGGATTGCCATCAACTTCCGTTTCCGTTGATAAATAGTCCGGCCATCCACTTTGCCGTCAAGCGCGTAGCTTCCGCTCGTCTCCTCGTCGCTATAAGAGAACACGCCGAGCCTGTCAAATTGAGCCGCTTGGATGAATTGGCAAAGCTCTTCGAAATCCGTGTCGGTCTCGCCCGGAAATCCGACGATCATGCTGGTCCGAATCGCTACCCCGGGAATGGTAGCTCTGATCTTGGACAAGAGATTGAGAAAGATATCGGCTGTGCCGCCTCGCTTCATCCGCCGTAATACGGAGGCGCTTGCGTGCTGAAGCGGCATATCAATGTACTTGACCAGCGAATCGTGAGCGGCAATCGTGTCCAGAAGCTTCTGCGTCACCCGATTCGGGTACGCATACAGAAAACGGATCCACTTGGGTAAATCCGTCGGAATCTCCGCTAACCTCGCCAGCAGATCCGCCAGTCCGTGCTTCATCCCCAGGTCTTCGCCGTAACAGGTCGTGTCCTGGCCAATCAGGTTCAGCTCACGCACGCCCATTCCGAGCATCCGGGTTGCCTCGTTGATAACGCTTTCGAAGCGACGGCTGCGGAATTGGCCGCGGAATTGAGGAATGACACAGAATGAGCATGGATGATCACAGCCCTCCGCGATTTTGATGTACGCGGAATGCTTGGGTGTTGTGAACACGCGCGCGCTCAGGTCGTGATAGAGATAAGGCTCAGCCTTCGTCCGAGATCGGGGTCAGACCCTCGCACAGAGCGGTGATCTTGTCCAGTTCGTTCGTCCCAAGCACCGCATCCACTTCCGGGATGTTCTTCTGGATATCGGCGCGGTAGCGCTCGACTAAACATCCGGCGACCACCAGCCGCTGTGCGCGGCCCGTTTTTTTGTAGTCGGCCATCTCGAGGATTGTGTCAACGGATTCCTGCTTGGCCGGGTCGATGAAGCTGCAGGTATTCACGACAATGACGTCGGCTTCAGATGGCTGAGGTGTCAGTTCATGCCCGTCGGCAACGAGCTGACCCATCATGACTTCGGTGTCGACCAGATTCTTCGGACAGCCGAGACTTACAAATCCTATCTTCAAAGTTGCTGCTAAACCGTATCCTGGGAGTCGGCGGGAAGGGAAGAGAGCCGCCTCTTGTAAGGATACCAGCCTGGAAGGCCGTGCGGCGGTGGTGGGCTACTTTTAACCGTTCGTAGATGATTTCCGCGAAGGCATTTCACTGAGTCGAACTCCAGTAGCCGGCGCGGGCTCGGATGATTGTGCCGGGAGAATTTCTTACCTCGATCTCGAGCTTGTGGAAAGTTGAGGTTTGTTCAATCGCCGGAGTGAACGATAGCAGATAGCGGTTGTGAATATCTTTGCTCAACAGCATCAGGTTGTTTTCCAGGCCGGCTTTGGTTTCGAAGCCGAAGCGTTTGCCGCCGGTCACATCCGTCAACGTGTTCATAGTATTGCGCTTTGCCAAGCGAACCAGCTCAACCATGCCCTGCAGGTAGTCTCCGGTCGGCTGGTATTCGTCTGGTTTAATGGTGAACGCCGTGATCAGTTTCGAGTAGTTCATCGAATAGACCGTCGTCCCGGTGCGCTGCAGCTTCTGCACGATCGTGTCCGGTTTTACTTTGCTGCCACGGTCTTTTGCTTCGCCAATGATCAGGATGTTGCGACGATGGCCTCCGGGTTGCGCCGCAAGTAGATCAAGAGCGCGGTCTACTGCATCGAGCATGTGCCCCGTTGTTTCGTCTGCTGCCTTAAGATCTGAGATGGCCTTGCTTATTGCATCGGCATCCGATGTGAAATCTTGGACGAGTTTCACTTGAGCATCGTAGGTGACCAGGGCCGCTGAGCCGTTAGCTCCGACTACGGCAAGCGGGATCATCGAGCCAATCCTTTTTACTTTTGCGATCGCTGGGTGGGACATGTTGCTGGTTTGCACAACAACGGCAAGGGAAATTGGTGAGATGCCGGATTCGAGGACGTCCACATTCACTGGGCGGGTTTTGCCGTTATCCACTAGCACGAACTCGCTCGCGGGGATGCCGTCGATTGGATTACCGTTAGCATCCGTAACGCTTACCGGGATCGTTACTAGAGGAACGGTAGTGTGGATAGTCGTTTCCTGCGCCAGCACCGAAATGGCAAATAGCAACAGAATCAGACACCCGTGCATCGGGGTTAATTGTACCCGTACTGCACGCGAACGGGAACCTTTCCTCAATCGAGCAGCGTCAGCGGTGATTGACTTTCGTGTTGCACCTGCCGGATGGTACAGGCCTCGGGCTGTTTATCCGGACGCCAGTGCAAGAGCTTTGTTCCGTGCCGGAAACGGTCTCCCGAGAAATGGTCGTATTGCACCTCGACGACGAGCTTTGGAGCAAGCGGTTTCCACTCGGTGCTGCGCTCCGTGCTCCAGCGGCTTGGGCCTCCGGGCTTACTGCCCGTAAAGCCCGGAGGCTCGATCAGCGCTTCCAATTTCTGCGTCAAAGCGGGTTTGTCCGCCGCAGCCAGACCCGACGTGAACCCGACGTGGTTCAAATGTCCGTTCTCGTCATACAGCCCCAGCAGGAGCGATCCAACCAGCGGTTTTCCCGTTCCGTAACGAAATCCGCCGACCACACAGTCTGCGCTCCGGAGATTCTTGATCTTCAACATGGATTTCCGGCTGCCTGCGTCGTACGGTCGATCTAAGCGCTTTGCGATCACGCCATCGAGCGGACCGGCCATCCTGTGGAACCAGCCCTTTGCAACATCGAAACTATCCGTTCTGGGAGAAAGCCGGATCCGCGCTTGGCCCGGGAAGAACTTATGGGCAAAGGATTCGAGGGCGTGGCGGCGCTCGCTCAAGGGTTTCTCTACCAGGTTGTTGCCTTCTTCATCGACCAGAATGTCGAAAACCAGTAGCGTCGCTGGCGTCTCAACGGAAAGTTTCTTGATTCGGCTTGCAGCGGGATGAATGCGCTGGAGCAGATCGTCGAAGCTCAACATCTGGTCTCGCGCGACGATCAGTTCGCCATCGATCACGAACGTCGACGCCTTCAGGCTCAGCAGCGCCTCTACGATCTCCGGAAAATAGCGTGCCAGAGCCTGACCGGACTTGGACATAATGTCCAACGTCTCGCCATCACGGAACGCCAGACAGCGGAACCCGTCCCACTTCGGCTCATATTCCCACTCCGGCCCGGTCGGGATCTCGCGAGCCGAATCGGCCTCCATGGGTGGAAAATCAGTTGCAATAGGCAAACTCAAGAATGCCTCCCAGTCAGGTGAAGGAGGGCGCGTGGCCCTCCCTTGCCTATTGAATACTGTCGCGAGTCAGCTTCCCGTTCACGGCGCGCAGGATGTTTCGCGGATTCGCATTTTGCAGTTCTGCCGGCAGCAGGCCGTCAGGGAAGTTCTGGTAGCAAACGGGCTTTGCGAAGCGGTAAATGGCGGCCGTTCCGACGGACGTGAACTTCTCGTCTGTGGTTGCGGGATAAGGGCCGCCATGGTGCATCGCGTACCCTACTTCGACGCCGGTTGGGAAGCCGTTGAAGAGAATGCGGCCTGCAACACAAGTAAGCAGGTCGATCAACTTGCCGTGTTCCGCCAGCTCCTCGGCCGTGCCATGAATGGTTGCCGTCAACGAACCCTCCAGGTGCCTCACGGCTTCGATCACTTCCGCCTGCGAAGAGCATTGCACGACCAGCGTCGCCGGCCCGAAGTTTTCTTCGTGAAGCAGATGGTTCGAGAGCCATGTCTTGAAATCCGTCACCAGCAAGGCCGGTTGTCCCTCGGCACACTGCTTGGACGGAGTCTTCGTGGCGGTAAAGTTTTGCACGCCGGCTACTTTCTTGAACGCTTCCAGCTTTTCGGCATAGCCCTTCGCAATCGGCGCGTTCAGCATCGTGCCCGGAGTGGCGTTGGTGAAGAACTCGCCCAGAGCGGACCGAAACTCCTCAAAGCCTTCGCCGTTCTGCACAAACACAAGCCCGGGCGAGGTGCAAAACTGGCCGGTGCCGAGCATCACTGACTTGTACAAACCGTCTGCAAACTTCGGTCCTTCGGTTTTCAGTGCACCGGGCAATACGAACACCGGATTCACGCTGCCCATTTCCGCATAGACCGGGATCGGGTTGGGCCGTTTTGCTGCGGCATCAAACAACGCGCGTCCGGCTCTCAGCGAACCCGTAAAGCCAACCGCCTTGGTGTTCGGATGAGTCACGAGCGCAAGGCTGATCTTGGGATCCGTGCTTTGCAGCATCGAGAAGACGCCCTCATGCAGACCTTGGGAGCGTACTGCCTTGGTGATTGCCGTCGCCACCATTTCGGACGTGCCCGGGTGTGCCGGGTGGCCCTTCACCACGACTGGATTCCTGGCGGCGAAGGCAGAGATCGTGTCGCCGCCTGCAACGGAGAACGCCAGCGGGAAGTTGCTCGCTCCAAATACTGCGATGGGACCGATCGGCTGAAGCATGCGGCGAATATCCACACGCGGCAGAGGCTTGCGATCCGGCATGGCAGGATCAATGCGAGCATCCACCCAGGAGCCTTCTTCCACCACGCTTGCGAACAGCTTGATCTGGTTCAAGGTCCGGCCGCGCTCTCCTCGCAAGCGCTCGAGGTCGAGTCCAGTCTCTTCCGAAGCTCGCTCAATCAGGGCGTCGCCGAGCGCTTCAATTTCTCCGTGGATCGCCAGCAGGAAGGAAACGATCTTTTCGCTGCTTACGCTCCTCAGTTGTTCCGCTGCCGCTGCCGCAAGCTGGAGCGCCTGGTCGACCTGCGCTTCGGTAGCTTCATAGAAGGGCGGCTGTATGGTTTGCCCGGCTTTAGGGTTGAATGCAGTGAATGTCTTCTGGGCTGCTGGGACGGTTTCTGTTCCGACGATACTCGTGCCGTGGAGATTCATGGGTTCTCCTTCTAGGGTAACGGGTCGTACCGCCCCTGCTTCGCTCGCCTGAGAAGATCTAAGCCGTCGCAGCTTTGCCGCGGAGTTCGGCTTTCGCCTCTGCCAGGCTATTCGAAGCTCGGTAGCAGCTCATCGATACGCGTCATTTCAAGCATCCTCTTCAGGCCGGCGCTCACATCCACAAGCCTGATCGGGCAGTTGCGATTGGTGGCCATCGTGTAGATCACGGTTAACTCACCGAGTCCGGCACTGTCCGTCGCCGTCACGCCGGCAACCCGGAGAATAAGGCCCGAAATCTTGTCGCTGTTGAAAGCCTGTCGCGCGCTTTCGCGAAGATTACTCAACGAGGGCCCAAGCGTAAGCGGTCCTGAGAGCTCAAAGATCGCAAAGCCGTCCTCTACTCGATTGCTTACAGATAAAGGCAAGTTACCTCCAGCGCCAAACTTTCAGTCACCGGTGCGTCGTCTCTCTCAGTTCGTCCTTTGCCAACGCAAGGCTCCTCGATTCCGGGAGAAGCTGATCGATGCACGTGATCTGTAGCATTCTACGCAAATTCGGCTGCACATCCAAGAGCCGTATTCCGCAGCCGCGGTTACTCGCGATCGAATAGATCTGAGTCAACTCACCTAATCCGGAACTGTCGGCCATCGTGACCTCTGCCAGCCGGATGATGAAACCGCTCACTTTATTCTCCGTCAGAATCTGCCGCGAGGTTCTCAGCAGCTTACCCAACGCCGGCCCGAGCGTAAGCTTGCCTGAAACATCCACAACTGCGAGCCCTTCCTCTATTCGCCATGAAATCTGGAGCGGCACGCAGTTCCACCATCATACGTCCGATCGGATACTTCAGTTATTCAATTCGCTATGGGCAATCGCGGCGTCCGCGTTTAGTAAGTCGGGATTTTGGGTTGGCGATAGGGAGGAGTGACAAACGCGGCCACCGGGCTTTCGTTCCCGTCCTGGTCGATTGCTTTCACACCCAAAACTACTTCGTCGATATTCACGTTCGGCAGGGTATACGTCGTGGTTTTCCCGACGAAAATCTCGTTCTCCCAAACGGGTGAGGTCGTCTTCCGCATCATGACCGCATAGCCGAGCAGATCGGCCTCGGGGTTGTCGTCCTTCCAGTTCATCACTGCGTCATAACCCTTTCCACGACCTAAGGGAGACCGAGCCGGCAGTTCCGGGGACGAAGCGGGCCCGCCCGCCAACTCCGGCGCTTTCGGCGCGAGAGCAAGTGAGGCAATCGCGGCGGCATTCGCTTTCACCACCAGGGTCGTGTACTTCGGGGAAGTGTTCTGAAAGGTATCGCTATCGGTGTGCTGGTTACTGAAGTTCTCCATCGGGGTTGTGATCCGAACTGCCGGGTAACCTGCCGCGGCGAACGGGCTGTGGTCTCCGCCCCGGCCGAAGCGATCATGCCGGAAAACAAGATTGACTTCGAACCCCGGCTGGTAGCGCTCGTCCATGTCCTTCAGATAGCGCGCCAAGGCTCGCATGGGTGAATCCTCCGGACCTTCGGAGTACACGTTTACGTACCGATTACTTGTTTCGCCGTTCCCTGTGATGTCCGAACCGATGATGTCGTTATTAAAGAGGCCGTCAATGATTTCGTGGCGCGCCACCGCATCCTGGGCATAGAGTCCGCTGCCGAATAATCCATACTCTTCCGCCGCGAAGGTCACGAAAACAATGGTCTTTCGAAACTGGTACTGGCTCATCACGCGGGCCAATTCCATCACCGCCGCCGTACCGCTGCCATCGTCCGTGACACCGGGCGCGGGTGCTTTCACTATCGCTTCCGGATCACGCGTTCTTCCGCCAGCGCCTGATCTGGGGCCCATGTTGATGGTGTCGTAATGGCCGCTCACCATGACTCGGCGTTCCGGTTCGCTGGTCCCCGGAAGTACAGCGACCACGTTCCAGATCTCCACGTTGCGAAAGAGCCTTTTCTCTGGCGAGCCAACCACTCCGTGTTTATCGAACGAAACCTGTAGCTTAGGGCTATAGCTCTTGAATTGGGCCGCGATCCACTGCCTGGCTGCCCCTATGCCGTGGTTCGGATCATCATTGGCGGAATAGATATTGCTGGTTCCGAAACTCTCAAGCTTCTGCTGGATCTCTGCGATCCGGTCGGCAGAGATCTGGGACAGAATCGATTGGATCTGCGGGTTCGGCGACTTGGGTGGAGCAGCCGCCGAAAGGCAAAACGCCTAAAGAGACGATCAGGAAAGAAGCGCGAAATACCGGAAACTTCATCTTTTAACCGTAATCCATCCGATTACGAGAAATCAGACGAAGTTCCCGGTCAGGCGAGTGCGGGCTCCAGCTCCTGTTGTTCGGCCGGTTCCGCTGCACCTGCCGCCTGCGCTTTTGCCTTTTCCGGTTCATTGAACCGGACCGAGACGAGCTTCGAAACGCCGGGCTCCTGCATCGTTACTCCATACAGCGACTGTGCCGCCTCCATCGTTCTCTTCGAATGCGTGATGACAATGAACTGCGTCTGCTCCGCCATGCCCTTGAGCATCTTCGTAAGCCGCTCAATATTCGGTTCGTCGAGCGGAGCGTCCACTTCGTCCAGAATGCAGAATGGGCTGGGCGTGTATTGAAAGATCGCCATGAGCAGCGCCATAGCCGTCAGCGATTTCTCGCCGCCCGAAAGCAGGAGTACGCTCTGTAGCCGTTTGCCGGGAGGCGACGCGACAATGTCGATCCCCGATTCTGCCAGATTATCCTCGTCCGTCAGGCGCATCTCGCCCGTTCCGCCTCCGAACAGAACTTTGAACATCTCACGGAAGTTGCCGTTGATAGCCGTGAAAGCTTCCCCGAACCGCTTACGCGATTCAAGATCGATTTCGCCGATAGCGCCTTCCGTGTCCCGGATCGAGTCGAGCAGGTCCTGTCTTTGTGCCTGGAGGAACTCCTGACGCTGTTGGGCCTCTTCGAATTCTTCGAGCGCCTGAGGGTTGACCGGGCCAAGCGCTTCGATCTTCTTCCGTACTTCGCCGTACTTGGATTCGATTGCGACTGAAGTCTCTTCGTCCGGTAACGTCTCCCCGGCCATCGCCAGCGACGCCAGCGGGCACTCCAGCTCTTTTTGACTGGTCTCGTCGAGATGCTTCAGTTCGGATTCGGCACGGGCGAGATCCACTTGCAAGTCCGGAGCGTTTATCGCCCAGGATTTGCGCCTGAGCCCGCAGCCGCTTGAGGTCTTCTTCAAGTGCGTTTAAGCTCCCGCGTAGTTCCGTTTCGCGCTCCACAAGAATTGCAATCGCCGCTTCCGCAGACTGTTGCGTCTCGTTCAAAGCCAGACGTCGCCTTTTCGAGTTCGGCGTTGCTGGCGATCAGATTCGCCTTCTCGGCCGTTAGTCGCTCGCTCTCAGCAACCAGGTGATTGCGCCGATTCGTCAGATCGCGAATCTGCGTCTCCAGCCGGCTGCGCTGCGCGGCAACGGCTCTTCTACGCTCTTCCGTGCTGGCGAGCCCGGCCCGCATTGCGCTGTGTTCTTCGCCGGCTCGCGCCACGGCTCCTTGCAGGACCAGGAGTTCTTCGCGTGCCTCGGCCAGCAATCCTTCCTGCGTTGATCGCGACTGCTCGACGACGCGCGAGCGCCTCTCGATCCTTTGCAATCGTCTCCTCTGCCTTTATGCGCTCTCGCGTCAGTCTTTCTAGTTCCAGGCGCGCATGAGACAGACGGGTCTGAACCCTCTGAAATTCTTCGCCAAGCTTGCGGCTCTCGTGGTCGAGCGCCAGCACATCCTTCTCTTGCGCCTGCTGCCTGCTTCGCAGTGTCTCAAGCTCTTCCCCGAGCCGTGAACCTGAAGTTTCGAGGTCGGCAACCGTAGTCTGTAAGGCGTCGAGTTCGGCTTTCTTTCGTGCTTCGAGCTCAGTGACTTCGCGCAGTTCACGTTTTAGCGCCAGCGGTCCGGCGCCTGATTTCTTTCCGCCGCTCACCGTTCGGCCGTGATAGCTAACGCCGTCGCGCAGCAGAAACCAGCAATGGGGGAACTGAGTGGCCAATTCGCGCGCCAGTTCGCGCTCTTCGACGACATAACACTGGGCCAGGCGCGGCACCTGTGCAATGGGTAGAGCCGGTTAGTCCGTTCGTCAGCCGAAGCGAATCGGTGAGCTTTTGCGACTTGCCCGGCCTCGAACTGCGGTTGAGGCAGGTCGAGATCCGGAGGGGCGCTGTCGCTGTGTTCCGGAAGGAAAGTCGCTCGGCCCCCCAACTCCGCCCGCATGTATTCCACGCCGCGCTCCGCTTCCGCCCAGTCGCGAACGATGACGAACTCGAGTTCCTCGTGCAGAAACTCTTCCGCGGCTTTTTCCAATTGCCGGTCTACTTCGAGAAAGTCGGCCAGAACGCCGAGCGGGCTGAAGATTGTGGACCTTTCCCTTCTCCGCGGCTGTGAAAAGCCGCTTCACGGTCTCTGTCGTGTAGCTCCGGTGTTGGATCAACTCCTCGAGCGAGTCCTTGCGGGCTTTAATCCGCGAAAATTCGCTCTTCTGATGATCCAGAGTCTGCCGGTTCTCTCGAAGAGCGGCGCGGGTTGCGGCCAATTCTTCTTCGATTGCGGTTCGCTGATCTTTCACCGAGATCAGGTCCGTCTGACGCAACTGAAGGCGGTCCGAAATCTCGGCTTTTAAGCGTTGAATCCTGGCGAGGTCCGACTCGGATTGCTTCTCCTCGTTTTCCGCCCGCGATTTCTCCCGGTCAGCCGAGCTCAAATGCGCTTCGAGTTGAGTAATCCGGTTTTTCAACCCGGAGGCCTCGCCTAGCGTACGCAGAACGCCTTGCCGCAATCCCTCCAGAGCCCGGTCCCGCTCGGCTAAGTGGCTTTGGGCTTGTTGCCGTTCGGCGGACTTTGCGTCCAGTTCTTCGCGAAGTGTTCCGCACTCGCGGTCAAGACCCTCAAGTTCGGTTCCGTGCGCCTCGAGTTCGTGCGCCCGCTCGGCGATTTGACCATTGAGCGACTGGACCTCGCCTTCGCCCGATCCGAGCCGCCGCTCAATTTGCTCGATTTGCTTTGATTGATACTCAAGCCGGCCCCGCGCCCTCTCGAGTTCCACCTTCAGATCAGCAAGCTGTTTCCGCTCGCGCGTCAGGTCATTTTCGTTGGCGTATGAGTTCTCAAGCACGCCAGTCTGCTCCGCTTCTTTTGCGGCGATCGCAGCCGTGAACCGACTGAATCTCGTTGGACGCCAGATTTAGTTCGATCACGACTTGCGCCATCTGCCGTTCAAGCATCTGGAACTTTGCCGAAAGAAGCTGGCTCAGGAAGCCCGTTGACTCGGCTTTCAATTCACCGTAGCGTTTCGTCTTTGCGGCTTGCCTGCGAAGGGAGTTAACCTGGCGATTGACTTCCTCCAGGATGTCAAAGACACGCGCCAGATTCTGTTTCGCGCTCTCGAGTTTTGCTTCCGCCAGACGTTTCCGGGCTTTGAAACGGGTGATGCCGGCCGCTTCTTCGATGACATTGCGCCGGTCTTGCGGGCGATTGCTCAGAATCTGGCCGATGCGGCCTTGCTCGATGATGGCGTAGCTTTCCGGGCCCAATCCGGTGCCGAGAAACAGGTCCTGGATGTCGCGAAGCCTCGCCAGCTTGCCGTTGATCAGGTACTCGCTTTCGCCTGACCGGTAGAGCCGGCGCGTAATGGTGATTTCGCCCGTACGCGTCGCGGTTTTGTCCGCTTCCGAGTCGGGTGTGTGGTGCGGCCCCTCGAAGACGGACTCATGCGGAACCAGCGTCATGGTGACGTGAGCCATGCCAAGCGCTTTCTTGTCGCGCGTCCCCGCGAAGATGACATCCTCCATGCGGGCTCCGCGAAGGCTCTTTGCTGACTGCTCGCCGAGCACCCAACTGATTGCGTCGCTCAGATTTGACTTGCCGCAACCGTTCGGACCCACCACGGCCGCAATTCCGCTGCCGTTGAACTTCATTTCGGTCCGGTCGTAGAACGACTTGAACCCCTGGATTTCGACTCGCTTTAGCTTAAGCAAGGACCTGCCTTCTCCGACGGTCTCGGAACCACCCTATCTTAACCGCGTGTTGCCGAGCTGTAAAGACCAGAACACCATACCGTGGGTCTTTTAATCTTGGAGCCACCATATGAGGCACGGTGCTTTCGTCCCGGGTTCTCACGCCGCGAGGAAACAAGAAATTCTTTGCCGCTGCCATACACATACAGCTCTTTTATATGGCACAATAAACCTGTATGAAGAAGACGTTGAACATAAACGATGAACTCTTCGATTCTGCAAAGGCCGCGTGTGGGGCTTCGACGGACACAGAGACGGTTCGTCTCGGCCTGGAAGCTCTGGTGCGGCGTGCGGCGTACGAGCGTCTTCGGAGTCTTGCGTGGGAGCGAACCTGAGGCGGAAGATGTTCCCCGCCGGCGCGAAACCACGTCCGAATCGACCGCAACTATCTAAATGGTGCTGGTGGACAGCTCGGTCTGGATTCGCTTTCTGGCCGGCAAAGACCCGTACGCTGAACAACTCAGCAAGCTGCTCTCGTTCGACGAGGTCGCGGCCCACGAACTTGTGGCCGGCGAGTTGCTCGTGGGCGACCGCGGAGGCCGCCACGAGCTCTTGCTGGCTTACGACCGCATCTATCGCGCCGCTACGGTTCCGCATCCTGAAGTGATCGAGTTCGTTCGCCACCGGAAGCTGAACGGCCGCGGAGTGGGTTGGATTGATGTTCACCTGTTGGCCTCCGCTCTGGTTTCCCGGGTTCGTCTCTGGACGGCCGACTCGCGCCTCCAGGCCGTTGCGTCAGAGTTGGGAATCGCCTACCGGCTGAGTTGACGGCTCAGGCCGGTGCGCGTTCCGCTGTTTCCGCCCGATCGGTGAGGGCGAGCACGCCGGGCAACTCGAGTGCCGCCCAGGAATTCAAGAGAAGCTCCGCCGCCGGTTGAAACGTGGGTGATGGAATCGGAAACGCCGGCGCTCTTGATCGCTTTCTCCGAATCACCGCCGCCCACAACCGAGATCGCCCCGGAAGCGGCAACGGCCTTGGCGAGTTCGACCGTGCCTTTGTCGAAAGGTGGCATCTCGAAGATTCCCATCGGCCCGTTCCAGATGATGGTGGCGGCTGTTTTGAGCAGCGCCGAAAACTGCTGAACGGTTGCAGGACCGATATCGACGCCGATCTGATCAGGTCCGATCTCCTCGACCACTTCGTGCGGCGCACCAGCCTTCACTTCGCGCACGACCACATGGTCGAGAGGCAGAAGAATTTTCTCCCCGGTCGATTCGAGGAGGTGCTTCGCTAATTCCACTTTGTCCGGCTCCACCAGCGAACGTCCGATCGGCTTGCCTTGGGCGCGTAGGAATGTATACGCCATCGCGCCCCCGATCAACAGGTGATCGACCACTCGACTCAGGTTCTCAATCACCTCAATCTTGTCCGAGACCTTCGCCCCGCCCAAGAGCGCTATGCAAGGCCGTTCAGGGTTGCGGGTAACCTTTGTCAGCCACTCAATCTCCCGATCCATCAAGGTCCCGGCAGCAGCGACGGGCAGATAACCCACCATGCCCACCGTCGATGCGTGGGCGCGGTGCGCGGATCCGAACGCGTCATTTATATAAATGTCCGCCAAACTCGCCAACTGCTTCGAAAATTCAGGATCGTTGGCCTCTTCTTCGGGATGAAACCGCAGATTTTCCAGCAGGAGAACTTCTCCGGCATTCGGCTTTAATTTTGTTACTTCCGGTCCTACCGCCTCCGGCGCCAAGACAACGTTCTTGCCGAGCAATTCGCTTAAACGGGCGGCGACGGGCGCCATGCTCATGGTGGGGTTTTTCTTGCCCTTAGGGCGACCGAGATGGCTGGCCAGAATAACGGCAGCGCCGTGTTCGATTGCGTATTGAATCGTGGGAAGAGAGGCTCGGATTCGTTTATCGCTGGTGATTTCTTTGCCGCTCGGATCCAGCGGCACGTTGAAGTCTACGCGAATGAATACTGTTTTACTTCGGAGGTCCAGATCGCGAATCGACATTTTGGCCATGAACACCATCTTAGGCAAGTCGATCGTCTCTCCCGCTCGGGATAAGGCTAAGGAAAATACGAGGTCTGATGAAAAGAGCTGAAAAAACTTTGGTTTGCTGCCGAATAGTACTTCAGGTCAGCACGTTTGGCACGTACTAATGCCTGGCGGCTGATAAGAAGCGTCTGGTCAAAGGACTATAATCCGAGAACGACACGGATTTCGTAGTACGAAAGTACCGGCTTCTTAAGTGTTCAAGGAACAACACATGTCTACAAACCCCATTCGTGTTTTGATAGCCGATGCCCAACCGATCGTACTGGAGGGGCTTCGCAGGGTATTGGGCCATTACCCGGATATTGAGGTAGTGGCGGATGCCGCGGATGGTGTCGAGGCAATCGACAAAGCTGTTCACCTGGAACCGGACATCATTCTTCTGGACCCCCGTATGCCGCGAGTGGACGGCCTCACGGTTTTGAGGAGCATTCAAACCAGGGCGCCTCGCTCGAAGGTCATCCTATTTGCTTCGGCTGAGAATAAGGACGAATTTGTCGAAGCGATGAAGCTGGGGTGCTCCGGTATCCTGCTGAAAGAAACCTCAACGGCACTCATCGAAAAGAGCATTCACCGTGTCCATGCCGGCGAAATTTGGCTCGATTCGACCACGACGGCGGCCGTGATCCGCCATTTTGCATCTCCGAAAGATTTCCCTGCCGCGCACGCTCAGGTCCACAGCTCGTCCAACGGCAAGGCTCCCCGGGAACGCGCGCAACTCAGTCAGCGCGAGCGTGAAATCATCGTTCTGATCGCCCAGGGATACAAGAACAAAGAAATCGCCGAAAAGATGTTCATCACCGAGCAGACGGTGAAGAACCACCTTCACAACGTGTTCGATAAACTGGGCGTCTCCGATCGTCTCGAGCTTGCGCTGTACGCGATTCATAACAGTCTTCACGTGAAGGCGTAACCCGCTTTCCCTTTCAAAATTCAGGCTTCTCCGGTCTGCCGGTTGCCGCCTTTCGCCCAAGTGCCCTGCGCTGTCGCTCCCTCCTGAGCGACAATCGAAGAACACCAAAGCGAATTGGCGGCTTCTTCATGTCCAGACTGCGAGAGGACATCACCAGAACGATTCTGCGTTTAAGCAGGGTTGTATCCTCGCGGACGCCCGACGCAACGCGAGCTTTGACTCTCGACCTGGAAGGTCAGGAGTTGGGTTCGTATCGCATTCTGCGTCGCTTGGGCGTGGGCGGGATGGGCCAGGTCTATCTTGCTCTGGACACACGCCTGGGCCGGCATGCCGCTCTTAAGTTCCTTTCGCCCGAGCTTCTTGCCGAACCGGAGATGCTCCAGCGGCTTGAGATGGAGGCGCGTGCCGCCTCTTCGCTCAACCACCCGAATATCCTCACCATTTATGAGATTGGTGAGATGGGCGGCCGCCATTTCATCGTCAGCGAGTATGTGGATGGCGCCACCCTCCGCGTAGCGATCGAGCGCAAAGCCGTCAGCCTGAATCTGGCCGTCGACATAGCCCGCCAGATTGCGTCGGCGTTGGTTGCCGCTCACGAAGCGGGCGTGGTCCATCGCGACCTGAAGCCGGGCAATATCATGATCCGGCCGGATGGCTACGTCAAAGTGATCGATTTCGGTCTGGCAAAGAGGATCCGCCTCCGGGCGGGTAAGCCGGGCCGCTCGAACACCCTGACGCGCCCGGGCACGATCGTCGGAACAGTAGATTACATGTCTCCCGAGCAGGCGCGCGGCGAGTCTGTGGATCACCGCAGCGATATCTGGAGCCTGGGTGTGATCCTGTACGAGTTGCTCACGGAGCGCAGGCCCTTCGAAGGCGAGACCGAGAATCATCTCATCGTCGGCATCCTCGATGCAAAGATTCCGCCCTTGCCGAACCGGGAGGGACTTCCCGCCGGACTGGCCGAGATCGTCGAGCGTGCTTTGGCTAAGAATCCGGCTGACCGGTACCAATCTGCGCGTGACATGCTCGGCGACCTGCAGCAGGTCCACACCGGTTCGGAGCCTGGCACCGTCAGGCCGCTACGCTCCTTTGCTCCCGCCAGACGGCCGCGAAGAACAGCCCTGATAATTGGAGTCACAGCGGCTGCATTGTCCATGGTTGCCGGGTTCTGGTATATGTCCCGCCCGGATTGGTTTGAGGTAGAGACCGTACGTCAACTGACTTTCAACGGACGAACACGGCTCTCCGCCATCTCCCCCGACGGACGATACCTTGCGTACGTGTTGGGGGATCCCGGGGGGACCGAAACGCTGGTATTAAAGCAAATCGAAGCTGGCACGTCGGAAACCGTCAAGATACCTGGACGCCCTGTGTCGTACCTGGGGATTACGTTCTCCGCCGACAGCCAGTACCTGTACGAAGTTGAGGAGGACGAGACGCTGGTAGGAAAGCTATATGCGGTCCCTCTGCTTGGCGGACGTCCGGACGGACCTTTGCTGGTGGGAATCGATGGATCGGTTTCACCTTCTCCCGACGGCACCAAGCTTGCTTTTGTGAATCGGCCTGTAGAAATGAAGGAGAGCCATTTGGAGATCGCGAACAGCGACGGCTCCGGGCGTCACTCGGTCTTAGCAGTGAAAAGCGTAACGCCCGAGGATTATACGATCATTCGCCATGTGGCGTGGTCACCTGACGGGAAGCAGATTGCGGCCTTCTTGTTCAGATTCAGTGATAATTCGGGTTTGCTCGACTTAGTAAAGCTAAACGGGCAGGAAGAACGAAAGCCTCTGCGGAACTGGCGGCTGGTAGGTCAGCCGTCCTGGACCCCGGACGGGCGAGTCGTCATCGTTACGGCCGCCACCCACACGGAAGGCAACAATCAAGCTCAGATCAGGCAAATCGCCGTTTCCGGTGGGCAATGGCGCGACGTCACGAAGGACCTTGCAAGCTTTCGAAGTGCCACGATGACTCGCGATGGCCGGGAACTCGCCGCCGTCAAGGTGGAGTCGAAGGCGACTCTGTGGATCTCAGATCAAAGCAACTTCTCCCGTGGTCAAAGCTCTGCGGCAGAAGCCGAAGAATACTTTACGCTCGCATCCTCTACGTTGGCGTGGCATGACGACGGGCGGTTGATCGTCAACTCACGTCAAAGCGGATATCCGAACCTCTGGGTGTTCGATACCGAAACCCAGACTCGCTCCCCGCTAACCAATGAGCCGTATGTGGAGCAGGGCGCGGCTCCTATCCCGGGTAGTAAGTCTTTAGTATTTGCGTCCAACCGGTCGGGCCCGTCTAATATCTGGCGCTTCAACCCGGACACTAACGAATTCACGCAACTAACTTCAGGCACCTCATACGACGAATCGCCAGCCGTGTCCGCAGATGGAAAGCACGTGCTCTACACATCCTGGAACTCGACGCGACCAGCCTTGTATATGGTTCCGACGAGCGGTGGACCCAGTACGCGAATCGGGAACTTCCTGGCTAGAAACGCCGATTTCTCGCCCGACGGGCAGAAGATCGTATGCCAAGTGCAAGACGAGGCCAAGGGAAAATGGAACGTCGCAGTTGTTTCACTCAATGACCAGGAACACCCGCAATACTTACCCGACCTTCAGCTTCCTGTCCGCTGGGCGCCCGGTGGACAAGCCTTGACAACGGTCCGCACGGATCTTAGAGGAGTCTCCAACTTGTGGAATGTGCCGCTGGACGGAACTGAGCCTGTCAAGCTGACAAACTTCGAAGAACAAGCGATCGTTGTCTTCTCGTGGTCGGCTCATGGAGATCGGCTGGCTTGCATTCGCACCAGCCAAAACTCGGATGTAGCTCTTTACATTCGGCGCCGTTAGGTGGATGCTGAATTGCTAAGGTAAGCAACCTGTTAGGAGCACATATGGCAAGTGGCCCCAGTCACCCCAACGAGCAACTGAAAAAACCAAGCCGCGGTAAGAACGGAACGAACGGAAAGGCCGACCGTGCGGCTGTTACCGACCCACCTGAACCGACGAAAGAACCGCCTGTTCTTCGGGACAGTGGCCCAATCGGTCCACACGAACAGGCGTCTGCTACGGTTGGCGGCGACAGCGCGGATCCACCTCCGCCCCCAGCGGCTACAGCAAGGTCACGCGGGAGGAATGGTGCGGGATCGGATCCGGGAGCAGCGACCCAAAGGAGATTACGGTATAACGTCTCGCTTCGGGCAAAACTCTCGAAAGACACTGATTTTTCCGTGTGCGTCTTCTCTCCGGAAGGGGATCGCGGACCGGTGATTATTGAATCGATCCATCTGGGTGTCTCGCGGAAAGGCGAACCGATATTCAACGATGACGTGCCGGTCCGCAAGGAGACGAAGGTCATTCCGGGGACGAAGAAGGTTTTTCCGTTCTCTGATTCTCAAAAGAAAGAGCTCGCGCGTGTTGTGAAATCAAAAACGTTCGCGGTCGTAAGTGTTGTGTGTACGGCACCTGCCCAAACACGGGTAACCTTCAGCATCGAGAACGAAGACCCGAAGGAGAAATAATCCGAACGGGTCGCCGTTTCCGGCATTCGGGCCCGCCTCTCGTCCGTTGGACCCCGTCCATTTGGTAGGGGTCCCGTTTCCCGCTACACTGGAGATAATCCGCATCTCCATGGAATTACAAGACAAAGACGCTTTTGCTAAGGATCGGCTGGCGCGCAGAGAAGCCTTAGAGGACGCTCTCTCCTCACGCATTTTGGTGCTCGATGGGGCGATGGGTACCATGCTGCAGCAGCGCAACCTTACGGCGGACGACTTCGGCGGGCCTTCGCTTGAGGGCTGTAACGAGGTTTTGGTCGCCACACGGCCGGACGTCATTTTCGACGTGCATCGCGCCTACTACGAAGCCGGAGCGGATGTCGTCGAGACGAACAGCTTCGGAAGCATGAAGACCGTGCTGGCCGAGTACGACCTCCAAGACCGCTCGTACGAGTTGAGCTTCGACGCCGCCCGGATCGCACGGAAAGCTGCGGCAGAATACTCGAAACCGGGCCGCTTGCGTTTTGTGGCCGGGTCCATGGGGCCGACTACCAAAACCATTACCGTCACCGGTGGGGTGACGTTCCCGGAACTGATCGCGAGCTACTACGACCAGGCGAAAGGCTTGATGGAGGGCGGCGCCGACATCCTGCTGCTCGAAACCTGCCAGGACACTCGCAACATCAAGGCGGGACTGCTGGCAATCAACCGGCTTGGCAAGGAATTGGACTTCCCGATTCCAACTATGGTCTCGGGAACCATCGAGCCGATGGGTACCATGCTGGCGGGCCAGACCGCTGAGGCGCTGTACGCTTCGTTGTCGCATGCGAAGCTGCTGTCAATCGGGTTGAACTGCGCAACGGGTCCGGAGTTTATGACCGATCACATCCGGTCCCTGCATGAACTCGCGACGACGCGCATCTCCTGCTATCCGAATGCCGGTCTGCCGGACGAAGAAGGTAAATACCTGGAGACTCCGACGAGTCTGGCCTCTCAACTTGAGAAGTTTGTCGACCATGGCTGGCTGAACATCTTGGGCGGTTGCTGCGGTACCAGGCCCGATCACATCAGAGCCATCGCTCAGATGATAGAAGGCAAAAAGCCTCGTGAGCCGAAGGATTCGAGCCACCGCACGTTCTTTTCCGGAATCGAGACGGTGGAAGCCGAGGACAGCAATCGCCCCCTGATCGTTGGAGAGCGCACCAATGTCATCGGCTCGCGCCTTTTCAAAAAGATGATCTCGGACGAGAAGTGGGAGGAGGCTACCGACATCGCCCGCTGGCAGATCCGGAACGGCGCCCACATTATCGACGTCTGCCTGCAATCGAGCGATCGCGACGAGTTTAACGACATTCCGCCGTTTTACGAAAAGCTGATCCGCAAGATCAAAGCGCCGATCATGATCGATACCACCGATCCGCGCTCGGTCGAGTTGTCCCTTACGTATTGCCAGGGAAAAAGCATCATCAACTCGGTGAATCTGGAAGACGGGGAAGAGAAGTTCGAACGGATCTGCCCGCTCGCGAACCAGTACGGCGCTTCCCTGGTCGTGGGCTGTATCGACGAGGACCCCTTGCAGGCGCAGGCCTTTACGCGGGAGCGGAAATTGGCGGTGGCTCAGCGATCGGTTGACTTGCTCACGCACAAGTACGAAATCGCACCGGAAGACATCATCATCGATCCGCTTGTATTTCCTTGCGCCACGGGAGACGAGAACTACATCGGCGGTGCGGTTGAGACGATCGAATCAATCCGTCTCATCAAAGAGCAGATCCCGTACGTCAAAACTGTACTCGGTATCTCGAACATCTCGTTCGGACTGCCCGCTGCTGCTCGCGAGGTCGTCAACTCCGTCTTCCTCTACTACTGCACAAAGGCAGGCCTTGATCTCGCGATCGTCAACGCGGAGAAATTGGAGCGCTTCGCGAGTATTCCCGAAGAAGAGCGGCGTCTTGCCGAAGCGCTCCTCTTCAACACTCCTCCCGTAACTGCGACTCCGGACCATAAAGATTTTGCCCTATTTGAGACGGCACCCGAGGATTGGCGTTTGCAATCGCACGGCCAAAAGGCGGCCATCAACCAGTTCCATATCGCTAAAATCAGCGAACATTTCCGCGGTGCGACGGGAAGACAGAAGAAAAAGACTGCCGATCTCCCTCTCGATGAGCGGCTGTCGAACTACATCATCGAGGGCACAAAAGACGGCTTGATTCCCGATCTCGACCTGAAGCTCAAAGAAGGCGTAGCGCCGCTCGATGTTGTGAATGGTCCGTTGATGGCTGGTATGTCCGAAGTCGGACGGCTGTTCAACAACAACGAACTGATCGTGGCAGAGGTGCTGCAATCGGCGGAGGCCATGAAAGCTGCAGTGAACCATCTGGAGCAGTTCATGGAGAAATCGGATACGGCGGCGCGCGGCAAGATCGTCTTAGCAACGGTGAAAGGCGACGTCCATGACATCGGGAAAAACCTCGTCGAGATCATTCTGAGCAACAACGGTTACGAGGTAGTGAATCTCGGAATCAAAGTGCCCGCCGAGGAACTCATCAAGGCTTTCCGCAAACACAAGCCGGATGCGATCGGATTGTCCGGGCTTCTCGTGAAGAGCGCGCAACAGATGGTGACAACGGCAGGCGACCTGAAGGACGCCGGTATTAATGTTCCGCTGCTTGTTGGCGGTGCGGCATTATCCGAACGGTTCACGAAGACGAAGATCGGCCCTAATTATTCCGCGCCGACCTTCTACGCGAAAGATGCTATGACCGGGCTTCGGCTGATGAACGAGATTATGGATCCCGGCGCTTCGCGAAGAAGTGCTGTCGAGCCACATCTTCCGTGACGTCTCCCAACCCGATGCCCGAGCGCGAGGCTACCGTCATTCCTTCCGGTGAGCGCCGCAGCCCGAAAGTACATACGGATGTACCGATTCCGCCCGCTCCCTACCTTGACCGGAGGGTGCGCACGGTGCCCAATCTGACCGAGCTCTGGAGCTATATCAATCCGTTCATGCTCTATGGCAGGCACTTGGGTTTCAAGGGCAACTTCGAAAAGCTCCTGGCAGAACGCGATCCAAAAGCCCTGGAACTATTCCATGCAGTCGAGGACGTGAAGCATGAAGCGGCCACTTTCATGAAAGTGCGGGCCGTTTGGCAATTCTTCGAAGTCGAGCGGGCCGGGAACAACCTGAACCTTTACAATCCGGGCGGAACTTCGCCCATTGAGACGTTCCACTTCGGACGTCAGGCGAAATCAGATGGTCTGTGCCTGAGCGATTATGCCCTTGATCCGCAGGATGACAAGCGCGATCACATTGCCATGTTTGTTGTGACGGCCGGAGAAGGTCTGATCCAACATTCAGAAGCGGCGAAAGCTCGCGGCGAATACTTGAAGGCGCATGCCATTCAGGCGCTTGGCATTGAAACGGCGGAAGCCTGCGCCGAGTACCTGCACCGCCGCATACGGGAAGACTGGGGATTCCCGGATTCGCCAACCATGACCATGCATGAACGGTTCACGTCCCGGTACCGCGGTAAACGGTATAGCTTCGGCTATCCGGCCTGCCCGAACCTGGAAGATCAGACCAAGCTCTGGCGTTTGCTGCGCCCGGAAGAAATCGGCGTGCAGTTAACGGAAGGCTACATGATGGAACCGGAAGCGAGCGTTTCGGCGGTTGTGTTCCATCATCCGGATTGCGTCTACTTCAGCGCTGCTGAGGAGACCGAACCGGCGTTGGTATAGTCGCGCACTACCGGCGAGCGGCCTTCAGGTCCCGAAAGCGTGAAGATCGCCACTTTCAACATCAACAACGTAAACAAGCGGCTCGATAATCTGCTCGGCTGGCTCGTGAAGAGTGAGCCGGATGTTGTCTGCTTGCAGGAACTCAAAGCCGAAGACCGGCAGTTTCCGGCGCAAGCGCTGCGAGAGCTTGGCTATCACTCGGTGTGGCAAGGCGAGCGTTCCTGGAATGGCGTGGCGATTCTTGCGCGCGGCCGCGAGCCGGTTCTTACCCGCACGGGCTTACCGGGCGACCCTCACGATCGGCAGGCGCGATACATCGAAGCCGCGGTGAACGGGGTGCTCATTGCTTCGATTTATCTGCCGAACGGCAACCCGCAACCCGGTCCGAAGTTCACTTACAAGCTGGCCTGGTTCGAACGCCTGACGGCGCATGCTGCCGATCTGCTTGCGGCAGGTGTGCCGGTGATCTTAGCGGGCGATTACAACGTGGTGCCGACACCGCAGGACATTTACCCGACGCGATCTCTTGATAAGAACGCCCTGATTCAGCCCGCGAGCCGCAAAGCTTTCGCACATCTGCTGGCGCAAGGATGGACAGACGCTTTACGCAAGCTGCAGCCGGACGGCCCACTCTGGACATTCTGGGATTACAAGTTCGAGCGGTGGAGTGCGGACAAAGGAATGCGGCTCGATCACATCTTGCTTGCACCGAACATTGCGGACCGTTTGGTCGACGCCGGAGTCGATCGGTGGACGCGAGGTGAGGAGAACTCGAGCGATCATGCGCCGGCGTGGGCTGAGCTTACGTTGTAAAAGCTCTACGCCTTTGCTTGTCCTATGATGAATCCTGGCTTAACATGCATCGGATTGTCCGTATTTGTCTCTGGTTTGGTCTGAGCGCGATTGTTTTCGCAGGCAGAGATCTCGCAGACTACAAATTGCGAGTTCATATTTTTGCCCGAAACGAGACCACGTTCTACCACATGCGTGCGGAGCAGGAAGCTAAGGGTGAAGGCCGCGCCAATCTATTCGAAAATGGCGAGGCGCGCGGAATGGATTTTCAGTTCGACTGTTCCAGGAGGCTCATGGCGTCATCCGGCTATGAGACCTACGCCGCAAAGTGGAAAAAGCCCAATGAACAGTTGGAAGTCTTAATCCCCGAGTTTGGAAAGCAGAATAGCTATTCCACCTGTACCTTCAAGGTGCAGATGAAAGACTTCGCCTATTTTCGCCAGAATGGCATCCTAAACAGCGAACCAGTGGCGGCCTATAAGCAGTGGATGGGCAAGCACAACTACGATCCTGAGCGCGGCCAGAACGCTCCTACTCCCGCGCAAAGGCCGGCAGCTCCGCCCGAGAACCCTTTTTCAGCCCGCGCTTTTCCCCTTAGACGGTCGGGTTTGACCGCCTAGGTATTCCCTTCGCCACGCCATGCCCGCTCATCGCCGGAACATTCTTCAATCGCTACTGGCCGCGCCTTTAGCCGGCATGCTTCCCTCGAACGCAGAAGCATCCTCTCGACTAGCTATGAACGTCACATGCATCATTCGCTACCAGATCGATCCCTATCAGAAGGAGGCATTCCGGAAATACGCCGCGGCTTGGGGTACGGTGATTCCTCGCTGCGGCGGACGGCTCATCGGCTACTTCCTTCCCTACGAAGGGACCAACGACGTTGCGTGGGCCTTGATCAGCTTCGACAGTCTAGCCAGCTACGAGATCTATAAGGCAAAACTGCGAAAGGATCCGCAAGCAATCGAAAACTTTGCCTTTGCGGCGAAAACCCGCTGTATTTTGCGCGAGGAGCGGAACTTCGTGGAGGGAGTAGCCGAGACTCTTACTCACTCCTGAACTCCAACTCCCGAAGTCTCGCTGTAACTGGAACCTTTACGACGTGAGTCTTGCGATGCGACCGCCCGCCGCCGCAACGTGTCACATCACCGAAGACTCAATATGAAGCTGAAACCCATTAGCGAACAGGTGGTTGTACTACTCGGAGCATCAAGCGGCATCGGACGTGAAACCGCGCTCCGCTTCGCAGAGCAGGGAAGTAAGGTGGTGATCGCGGCTCGCACTGAGTCGGGACTGACAAGCCTGGTAGCGGAAATCGAAGCGCGCGGTGGCCAAGCAGTGTATTCGGTTTGTGACGTCGTAGATTTCGGGCAGGTCCAAGCCGTTGCCCAAACTGCGATTCAGGCCTTCGGCCGTATCGATACCTGGGTGAACGTAGCGGCGGTCTCGGTTTATGGTCGATTCGAAGAGATTTCACCCGAAGAGTTCCGCCGTGTGATGGACGTTAACTACTTGGGCCAGGTGCACGGCGCACTCGCGGCGTTACCGCACCTGCGTCAAGCCGGGCAGGGTGCATTGATTGCTATCTCCTCTGTCGAAAGTATTGTGTCGCTGCCGCTTCATAGTGCATACAGTGCCTCCAAGCATGCGGTCGAGGGGTTCGTGGACGCTCTGCGCCGGGAACTGTTAGCCGAAGGCGCACCCATCTCCGTCACGAGCATCAAGCCGGCAACCATCGATACTCCCTTTTTCGATAAGTCGGCGAACAAGATGGATGTGAAGCCCAAGGGGCCACCTCCCATCTACCATCCGGGCGTCGTGGCAGATTGCATCCTGTATGCAGCGGAGAACCCGGTGCGGGACCTGTTTGCCGGCGGTGCCGGGAAGTTCATGGCAGTCAGCCAGATGGTCGCCCCGAACCTGATGGACGCGACGCTGGCAAAAGCGGGGATTCCTGCCCAGCGAACCGATGAGCCTCGACCGGACGGATTAACAGGAACTCTATATGAGGCGCGTGGCGAGGATAACCGCGCCGAGGGCGATTTCAGTGCTCGCTCCCGGCGTTTCAGCGCATATACGTTCTTAGAGACTCACCCTCAATATCGGGCGCTTGCTGCGGGATTGATTGCCGGATCTGCAGTGTTACTGGCGCGGAAGCGCGCGAAGGCCGTGTAAAGTGACCAGGGCACCGGTCTATTCTCCCGCTTTGGTGCTGGGCCGTGCTTAGATCAAGTGTTCTGTAGCGTTGGATGGATCCAGGGCTTTCGATAAGGTCGAGTTAATAATTGGTTCGCCTCCGGATCGCCGACCACCTGCTGCGCTCCCGCGTCCCACGTTGCAGTACGACCCAGCCTCATCGCGTTATTCGCCAGAATGCAAGAGGCCGTTGAGATGTATCCTTCTTCGATGGTCGAGACGGGTTTCGAACGCGTATCGATGGCATGGAGAAAATTCATCATGTGGTGCCGGATGGCAGGGGCGACGTGCCGCTCTAAGTCCTTTTCCGTCCGGTCTTCGGGGTATTGTTCGAATTCGTAAGTCACGTCTTTGTGGACGGGTTGGCCTTTCAAGGGGATGTAATCATACCCGAAGACGCCCACTTTGAGCGTTCCTTTGTCGCCGTAGAATGTGGCGCCCCAGGGGTATTTGGGGTCAACCGCCTCGCCCCAGCTCCGATGTTCCCAAACGATTCTGGTTTCGGGGAACTCGAAGGTCACGGCCTGCGTGTCGGTGATGTTCGCCTTGCTCTTCTTGTCCACCAGAATGCCGCCTGTAGACGCGACTCTGGTTGGCCATCCAAGCTTCAGCATCCATCGGCTCATATCGAACATATGCACGCACATGTCGCCGACGATACCGTTGCCGTATTCGTAGAAAGCACGCCATGTCCGGGGATGGACCAACTTGTTGTAAGGACGCATGGGCGCAGGCCCCGTCCACATCTCGTAATCGAGGTTGGCTGGAGGCGTGGTGTCGGGCGGGTTTTCGGTCGCACGCATGTGATAAAAGCAGCAGATATCGACCTGCGCAACTTTTCCCAACGCTCCTGAATCGATGTACCGCTCTTTTGCTTCCACGATGTGCGGGGTGCTGCGGCGCTGCAGTCCCACCTGCACCACGCGCCCATGTTTCTGCGCAGCGGCGACCATGGCGCGCCCTTCGTTTACGTCAACGCTGATCGGCTTTTGCACGTAAACGTCGACACCGGACTTCACGGCCTCAATCATGATGAGGGCGTGCCAGTGGTCCGGGGGAGCAATCAGAACAATGTCCAGATCCTTTTGCTTCAGCATCTCGCGATAATCACTGAAGGTGCGCGGCTTCTTCTTCGACCGCTGGCGCGAAGCTACTATGTCCGCAGCGTTTGACAGCATATTCCGGTCGACGTCGCATAACGACACCACCTCCACCGGAGCCACCTGGATCAGCCGTAGCAGATCGATTTTGCCGTACCATCCGCAGCCGATCAACCCGACTCTCCGCTGTTTCTCCTGGGCAAACGCAGGCACGCCCGACTGCGCTGCCGCAGCGACTGCCACTGTATTCTTTAACCAATCACGTCGATTCATTGTTGTTTTTTGATGTAGGGCTGAACTTCCGGCATGGCTTTCGCCAGTTCTATTGCGACCATTCGGCCAAAGTAGCTCGATCCTTTCGAACCCAGGTGCGTGTAATCGAACACAGGTCCCGGGTCACCCTGCGGTTCTACGCCGGAAGAGGATCGGTTCTTCGGCGGCAGCGGCTTGGAAGTGCCCATGGCGGCACTCTCGGCGTAGGCGGGTGGCGGCGGAGCCATTGCCAATGTATTAGCTTGGACCGGGCCCATCTTTTGCACAGCCGCCGAACTTTCGCTACACAAATCGAGCAGCGGAACTGATTCGTCGCGCGCGACGGCACGCGTCGCCTCTGCCCACGGCCCGAGCGTGCCCTCGAGTTTCCCGTCGCGGAACATCCTGCGCGTCAGCGGTGTGACGAGAACCGGCTTTGCTCCGGACGCTCGCACCTCTTCGACATACCTGCGCATGTTGGCGGGAAATTCCGTCTTAAGGTCTGTCGATCGGCCAGGCTTGTCCGGCTGGTCGTTATGTCCGAACTGGATCAGAACGTACGTCGCCTTGAATTCTCCGCGTTCCCCGAGCGCCGCCTTCACTTCGTCCCAAGAACCTTCTTCCCGGTAGCTCTTGGTGCTACGGCCGCCCTTTGCCATGTTGACGCAGGAAGCCTGAGGAGCCAGCGCGGCACAGAAGCCCGGTCCGTAGCCCGTTCGAAGCGCCATTGTTGAATCGCCCACGAGAATGATTCTGATCGGCGCCAGGCTCCCGGCGAGCGTTGACGGCGTATTTCCAAAGAAACACACCAACGCCGTCCAACAGAGGATTCCCGTCCGCATTTTATGAGTCCTTGTGATTCTATCCCTAGCTGGACTCTGCCCCTCTGAATTTGCGATCGACTAATGCACGGATTTCTCTATGCTTTGCAAAACAGCCTTGAGTTGGACGGTAGAGAACGGCTTGCTGAGACAAAGCCCGGGCGGTTGCATCTTGGTTGGATCCCGCAGGAACACCGCTGCATAGGCAGTCACGAAGATGATTGCCGCGCCGGTTTTCTGCTGGATCAGACGTCCCGGCGTCAATACCGCTCATCGTGCCTTGAAGCTGAATGTCCATGAGCACAATATGCGGGCGTTGCTCTTCGGCCAGAGACAAAGCTTCGTCTCCGGATGCGGCCGTGCCGATTACCTGGTATCCCAGCTTCGTCAGCTTCGCTTCCAGGTCAGCGGCCACGATGTATTCGTCCTCGACAATCATGATTCGTGAATTCATTCTGAAATCCTGGTCGAGGTCGACGTTAATTCAATCGGAAACGTCACGGTAAAACTCGCACCTGAGCCACTCTCAAAGTCCAGATTTCCATGTAATTGAGCGACGAGCATATTGACCAGCCGTAGCCCGAGCGACGCATTCCTGGCCGGATCGAACTCTGGCGGGAAGCCCTCGACCGGAATCCGACACGATCAAACGCCCGGAGCCACTATCCAGTGTTTCCCCGGCTCCAGGAACGTATAGAAGCTTGACGGCGAGCTTGCCCGGATTCCCGTGTAAGCCGTGTTTGAGGCTGTTAAGGATAAGCTCATTAGCAATCAGGCCAAGCGGTATCGCCTGTTCGATGTGCAGGACCATATCCGCCGCGTCCAGATTGAGCGAGATGTGATCGGGGCGCGGTGAATGTAGCTGTACGAGTTCGTTCGCAAGGCCAGTGATGTAGCTTGCGAATTCGACTTCACTCAGATCGTCGGACGCGTATAGCCGTTCATGAATATGCGCGATTGCGCGCAGCCGGCTCTCCGCTTCCTCGAAAGCCGAGAGGACGTGCGGATCATTAGTGTGATTGGATTGAAGACTTAGCAGGCTGACGATCACCTGAATGTTGTTCTTAACGCGATGATGAATCTCCCGGACCAGTGTTTCCTTCTCCGAGAGAGAACGCCGGAGTTGCTCTTCCTGCTCTCTGCGGGACGTCACGTCGCGCATGACTTTCGCAAAACCTACCAGGCGGCCCCGGTCATCACAAACCTGGGTTAGAACTCCGCTTGCGAAGAACCGGGTTCCATCCTTGCGCAGATGCCATCTCTCGTCTTCGGCTCGGCCGCTCTTCCGTGCCGTCTCGAGCTCATCGTAAGGCGCTCCCTTCGCAATGTCCTCGGGAGTGAACACCAAGGCCGAAGTTCTTCCCACGGCTTCCACTTCTTTCCAGCCGAGTAACCGCTCCGCCCCGGTATTCCAGCTCAAAATTTTTCCTCGCGGGTCTATCTGAAACAGAGCGTAGTCGTGTACGCTTTCAACGAACAGCCGGAATCGCTGCTCGCTTTCGCGCATCGCTTTCAATGCCTTCTCACGGCTGGAAACGTCACGGATGTTGAGCTGAATGACAGGCTGGCTGCCAACCTGGTAAATGTTTCCGAGCACGTCAATCGGAATGGGTCCGCGGTCGAGGGTCATTAACTCCAGGTCCGGGTATCGAACTGTTTCGGATCTCCGTATTGCCTCAACAGCTTCGCCGATTTGGGGTAATCCCAATTTCTTGGCGCATTCCACAAGAGATTTGCCCACGAAATCCTGCCGCTCGTAACCCGTCAGTTCCAAGAAGAACGGGTTTACGTCCGTAACGCATTGTGTTTCTACGCTAATGACGACGATTCCGTCTTTCGCCGACTCGAACAATCTCTGGAAACGGATTTCTGCAATTTCGCGGCGCTCCGTTACGTCCTCGATCGACAGGAGAAGCATCCGCTGCTGAGAATGAGGGAACGGAATCCTCCGGCCATTAAGCCGCATGACTCTTGAGCCGATGTGCGGAAAGCTGTGGTCCACCTCAAAATCGTGAAATGGCTCGGACCGGAACAATGCATTGCCAATCAGTTCGCGCAGGCGCGGCTGGTTCCATTGCCCGCTACCAAGGTCATAAAGGTATCGGCCCTCCGTCTCCTCTCGCGAAACGAGAAATGTGTCGTAGAAGGCATTAGTTGCACGTTGGATGCGCAGATCGGAATCGACGACGACCAGCGGTTCGCGCACGGTCTGGATCATGCCCTCCGCGTAGTCGCGAGCCTCCTCGGCCGCTTTCAGTCCGCGCTTAAGCGGATCGATGTCCTGCAGGGTAATGACTGCCCCGGCTATCCGGTCATCTAACGTCCGGTAAGGACGGATGTTGAGCAGATGCCAACAGCCTTCGACATCCTGCATTTCTTCCGTGCATGAGTGAAGATTTTCGATAACAGACCGGACCTGCTCCTCGAGTTTTGGTGTCTCAATGCGCCCGCGCAGGTGACCCACAGGCCGGCCCATATCAACGGGAGTGAGTTCGAGAAGTTTTGCCGCCGAAGTATTGAAGCGTCGTACGCGCAGATCCGAGTCCACCATGAGTATCGGGATCGTCACTGCGCTCAGCAGGTTTTTAAGATCGCTGTTGGTTGCATTGAGCTCGACATTCCGGCTCTGCAACTCTTCGTTCACGGTCGTCAGTTCTTCATTGGCGGATTGAAGTTCCTCTTTCGTTGTTCGAAGCTCTTCGTTCGTCGATTGCAGTTCCTCGTTCGAGCTTCGCGCTTCTTCGTTGGCTGCTCGCAGTTCCTCTGAATGAGCTTCATACTGCTCGCTAAGACTCCGAAGATATTCTCGGGTTTCCCCAAGCTCCCGCTGCAAGCTCCCGATTTGGTCGTCCGCCGGTAGTGATGGCGGAAGAGGCGCTGCGTTGTTATCGGTTTGACGCGCGATCCGGTCCCGAAGAAAAACGATCAGAAAGTATCGTTCGCTCGGCTCGAGTCCCGTGACAGGGGTTACTTCGAGGGTTACCCGTCCGGTTTCTCCGTTTGATTCTAAATCGACGGGTTCACGAACGGGCCCATTTGCTTCTATGGCGGACTGAACGGCCCGGCGCAGCGGCAGAACCAGATTCTCTTTCGCCATTCGTAAGACGTTTAAGCTTGCCGGCCCTGGAGATGGATCCAGATACGGACTGGTGTGCCCCCGAAACTGGAGAATGTTGAACTCGCCGTTGATCAATACGGCATCCGGGGAGTATTTGCTCTGGATGATGCGATCGAGCCGCTTCTGCACCTCCAAACCGGAAGTTAAATTTCCGGCTGAGGCCAGAAACATGTGTCCTGCCGGGCTTCCCATGTGAATCTCTAAGGGAAGCCGGGGAGGGGTAGCGTTCCGCTTGTAGATTTTGGACTGCGCGTCTACCACGTCAAAGAGGTCAGGCGCCGCTGCGGTGCTTTCCGCGCTTCCAAGCATCAGGAACCCATCGGGCTTAAGCGCATACTGAAATACCGGCAGCACATGTCTTTGCGCCCCTTGATCCAGGTAAATCAGCAAATTACGACAACTGACAAGATCGAGATTGGAAAAAGGCGGATCCTTCGTCACGTCGTGCCGCGCAAAAATACAGCTTTCACGAATGACCTTGTTGATCTGGAATCCACTATCCACCTTTGCGAAAAAGCGTCGCAGCCGGTCGGGCGGAACATCCTCTTCTATGCCAACGGGATAGGTTCCCTGGCGGGCGCGGTCCAGAGCCATGTCGCTGATATCCGTGCCAAAAAGCTGCAGAGTGGTTGTAAGCTGCATCTCTCCGAGCAGTTCGAAGAGGCAGATCGCGAGCGAATACACCTCCTCGCCGGTGGCACAGCCCGGAACCCAGATACGAACCGGCTCCTCCTTGGTCTTGCGCCCTTCGAGGAGCTCTGTCATGACCTTGGCCAGCGTCCGGTAACTTTCCGGATCCCGGAAGAAGCTGGTTACGCTGATCAGCAGATCTCGATACAACTCACGTATTTCTTCGGGGTGGCGGTCGATATACTGTGCATATTCCGCAAGCGTGTCCTGCCGGAGAACCATCATTCGTCGACCGATCCGGCGCCGGATCGTGGTGGGTTTATAGCGCGAGAAGTCGACTTTGGTCGCGTTGTGCAACACGGCGAAAATGCGCCTCAGTTCAATCTCGCCGTCCGGCAGTGTTTCCGAATTCGAATCTCCCCGACGGCTGGGGATCAGGTAGGGGTGATGCGCCAGAGTGCTCAGTTCTCTGGCAATCGCGGCGGGCGGAAGAACAAAATCAACTGCCCCGGTGGACGCAGCATTGCGCGGCATACCGCCAAAGCGGGCACTTTCTTCATCCTGGGCGAACGTGAGACCACACTCGGCCTTGATCGCGCGCACGCCGAGGCTGCCATCGGAAGCATTGCCCGACAGTACAATCCCGATAGCCCGGCTTCCCTGAATCTTTGCGAGAGAGCGGAAGAATGTGTCGATGGGCAGATGGAGCCCGGGTTCCCGAGTCACGAGACCAAGTGTTCCGTCCACCAGCTCCATCGTCGTGTTCGGCGGAATGACGTAAACCCGGTTCGCCTGAATTCTGAGCCCGTCATTGACCGTAAGTACGGGCATGCCGCAATGAGGGGCCAGCAGTTCCGGAAGCAGACTCTCGTGCAGCGGATCCAGATGCTGCACAAGCACGAATGCCATGCCGGTATCGGCCGGAAGCGCCGAGAGCAACTGCGCAAAGGCCTCCAGACCTCCAGCCGAAGCGCCAATCCCGACAATTGGAAAAGGATTTCCGCGAGGTGGGCTGGTATCGGTTTCCGTTACCTCGTGTTCGCCTGGCGGCACGCGTTCCGGATCGGTGCCGTTCTGATGTATCATCGTAGTCTTTCGAGCCGCGGCAGACGGCTGATCACGTTTGCACCCATACCCCGGCTTCGTTCAGTATAGGTGCTTTTTACCCAGCCCTCGGACACCTGCTCTCCTTCCAAAAGTAATTCATCTCATATTTTCGTTCGGACTGCTCTATAGTTTAGAGACTGGGAGTCAAATCCGATCCTTGGGGGGCCCGCAATGATTTTCTTGATTGTGGACGATGACGTCAACCAGTTGCATCTGGTTCGGGCGCTACTCGTGGAGCTGAAACTACTTCACGAGTGCCGATACGCTTCCGACGGGCAGCAGGCGCTTGATTTTTTGCGTCGCACTCCTCCGTTCGAGGACGCTCCGCGACCGGATATAGTTCTTCTGGACCTCAACATGCCGGGCATGACCGGGTGGGAACTTCTGCATCAACTGAAAGCAGATCCGGCCTTGCGCTCAATACCTGCCATTATTTTCTCGGGCTCACGAGCCTTAAACGATGTGAATGCGTGTTATCAGGAACACGCGAACGCATTCGTGCACAAGCCGACAGATCTGGACGACACCCTGAAAGTGATTGAGGAAATCGACCGTTTCTGGTCTCGTGTTCAAACCGCAAGCTGATCTGTCATCTCGGACGAAACTGCCCCAGGCGGCCGCGCGCTATTTTATCTGACAGAGAATTGTCTGCACGTGCATCTCACTTCTGGAACGCGCTGTAGCGCGAGAAAGGGAGATGCTGTTTATGCATTTACTTTGGACACTGATTATTGGATTGATCATCGGAGCAGTAGCGAAACTCCTGATGCCGGGGAAAGACCCGGGCGGAATTATCATCACTATGCTTCTGGGTGTAGCCGGATCGCTGGTTGCGACTTATCTAGGGCAGGCAGTCGGCTGGTATCCGCCAGGATCGCCGGCTGGATTCATCGCTTCGGTGATCGGTGCGATGCTCCTGCTGTTCATCTATCGGATGTTTGCACGCCGATCAACCGTAAGCTGAGCTAACAGTTATTTGCGTTGGTGTACCAGTCGCACAAGGCATACCGGACCACTTGTTGTCCGGCATGCCTTGTGCGCCCTTGTTTAGAAGCGCAGTTTGAGACCGAATTGATTCTGGCGCGGAGGTTCGGCAGAGGTAATGGAGCCGAACCCCGGAACGTTGACGTTTTGAGATGGCAGGTCAAAGTTCGGATGATTGGCAATATTGAAGGATTCCGCGCGGAACTGAAGAGAAACCCGTTCCGTGATTGTGAACACCCGGCTTAGAACGAAGTCGAGCGTATTGAATCCAGGACCAATCAGAATGTTGCGGCCGGCATTGCCGAAGGTGCCTGCTGGTGCCACTCGAAATGCGCTCGTGTCGATCCACTGTTGAACGGTCTGCGGTCCGTTATTGCCGTTTCCTACCCGGAGAGGCCGGTCAACGTTACCAAGCACATTCGCGTTATCCGTGCTGACGAGCGGAGTGAACGGCCGGCCCGTTTGCAGGGTAAGGATGCCGGATGCCTGCCAGCCACCCACAACCCAACCTACGTAGCGATTGCTGTTCAGGAACGGCTTTCCTTTGCCGAACGGCAATTCGTAGACCGGGCTGAACACGAATCGGTGTCTCAGATCGAAGCCGGACAACCCGCGCTCCAGACGGAGGTTGCGAGGGTCCATTGCGCTCGAGCGCGATGGCGTTACGTTGTAGGGCGTGCCCGGCGTGTTGTCAATTGATTTCCCATAGGTGTACGAGACGAGGAACGAGAGGCCGTTCGAGTATCGTTGCTGGAGCTTGCTGAGAAGCCCATTGTAGTTGGAGTTACCCACCGCGTCCTGGAACGTGATGTTCCCGAACTGCGGATAAGGACGCAACGCCTGCTTCTGATTGACAGTTCCGAGGCCCGGGAGTGGTTGGTTGATGTTATAGATCAGCGGCAGGTGAGTGCCCTTCGAACCCTGATAACTGACCTCAAGCACCATGCTGTGGGTCAGTTCCTGCTGGATGTTGAAGTTCCACTGCTGAATCTTGGCGTCAGGATAGTGGCGGTTGAAAGCCGAAAGGGTCAGTGTACCGGTCGACCCTGTGGTGGTGGGGAAGGGCGAGACGAGGTTCAGCGGATTGGTGAAACTTGAGTTGAAAGTCTCTGCCGAAACAAACGGCGCATTGCTCTGCTGAGGTCCGCTGTTCACGTTATTCAGAGCGGGCGAGTTGTAGAAGATCCCATAACCGCCTCGAACAACGGTCCGGCTGTTCTTGAATGGCTGCCAGGAGAAGCCGAAGCGCGGCCCGATATCAAACGGGTTCTGGTCCCAGAGAGCCGACGGAACGCCATTCTGCCCGGCGATGTCGATGCGTCCGCTCGAAGGATTGAAATTGCTGAGCGTGTTGTACTTTTCGAAGACCGGAACGTTGTACTCGTAACGGATACCAACATTCAGGGTGAGGTGCTCGTTTACCTTCCAATCATCCTGCAGGAAACCAGCGTACAGGCCAGTGCGGTCATAAATGCGCGGGCTTGTGGGGCTGCGTGAGGTGCTGGTGGGAAGGCCCAGTAGCAGATCTGCAAACGCATAGCCGGACGTGGGTGCGCTTGGAGTGGTGCTCGGGGCAAACGTGAACGACCCGCGGCCATTTCCAACAATCGTACCGTTCGATTGGAAGCGTTGGAAGTTGCCGCCGAACTTAATCGCGTGTACACCCTTGTTCCAGGTCAAGGTGTCGGCAAGCTGGTACGTATTGTCGGTTCGCACCTGCGGAAAATTCGTTGGTTCTCCGAAACCCGCAAAGCCGTTGACGGTAACCGATGGAACTCCGGACCGCGCAGGCCCATCCGTTCGCGTCCCCGCAATATTGAACATCTGCAGGAAGTTGATGTTCTGGTCATTCGTTGATCGCGGATTCTCGAATTGCGAGTAAGCGATCTTAAACTCGTTCAGGACGTTGGGACTGAATACGTGCGTCTCGGTCAATCCCGCCAGGCGTGCCAGCAACAACACCGTGCAGTCGAATCCGGGGATGGTCCGGGATCCGCAAACGGTATTGTTTTGCGTCAAGGTGTCATCTTCGAAATCGTTGTAGCTGGCGTTGAGCGTGTCCTTCTCGGAGAAGGAATGATCGATGCGCAGAGAGCCGAGGTTCAGCTTATCTACTTGCGGCTGGCTGAAGGTGTAATTGCTCACCGGCAATGTTCCTGCCGGTGTGGCAACGGTCGGTGTCGGATAGAGCTTGGCTAGAAATTGTCCCGCCGGGCTGATCCTGTTTTGAGGAATCACATTGCCTGCGAAGGGTGTTCCAAGAGAGTTGGCGCTCGTTCTGGTCGCAGGATCGTAAATGAGCGTCGATCTTGAAAGCGCCGAAAAGTCGCCATTGATCATGGCTGCCGTCGGCACATTTGCTAAAGCCGTAATCTGCTGGTTGGAACGCGTCGCTTCGTAGCTTGCGAAGAAGAACGTTTTGTTGCGTACGATAGGGCCGCCGACCGTGCCGCCGAATTGGTTCTGTTTGAATCCCGGTTTAAAACCCGACGGAGTGAAGTAGTTCACCGCATCCAGCTTTTGATTCCGCAGGAACTCGAATGCCGTGCCATGAAAGCTGTTCGTGCCTGCCTTCGTGGTAACAATCACCTGGCTGCCGGAGTTGCGGCCATACTCAGCCGGGAACACGCCGGTCAGGATCTTGAACTCCTGGATAGCGTCGACGGAGGGCCGGAATGCAGGAGCGCTCAGAAGTTGGTTGTTATTGTCCAGGCCGTTCAGCGTGAAGTTATTGTTCAGCTCACTTGCGCCCGCGACGTTGAAGCCTCCCCGAAAGCTCAGAATAGAGCCTTGCGCCGGAGGCGCAACACCGGGAACGAGCAGAGCAAGGTTATAAAACTGGCGACCGTTTAACGGCAGTTCGACGACTTTCCGGTTATCGATGACCGATCCCACAGAGGATGAATCGGTTTGCGTCAGCGGCACATCAGCGGTTACCTCGACGGTATTGCTGGTAGTGCCGATCTGCAAAGTGAAGTCGACGCGGGCACGTTGGTCCACTTGCAGTACGATGTCCGTTTTGATGAGCTTTTGAAAGCCCTGCCGTTCGGAAGTAACCTCATACGTGCCGATCGGCAAAGCAGATACGGTGTAGTTCGCGCTGTCGTCCGTAGTCACGGAACGTTCCAACCCGGTCTGGACGTTGCGGGCCGTGATGTTGGCTCCGGCAACTCCTGCTCCCGAAGAATCGAGAACCTGTCCTGTGATGGTCGCAGTATTAGCCTGCGCGAATAGCCCTACGGCCGCAATAAAGAATGCGAAACCCAGCTTCAAATTGAAGTCTCCCCTTTGATGTAACGAATAGCGATGACCTTGGACAATGACGTCCGCGGTGATTTACGTGGTGTAGAGCTAGTATAACTTGCGTGAAGGCGAAGGAAAAACTGGTACTAACTGAGCGGCGCCTCAGTACCCGAGCGCAGCCAGTTACCTGGTCTGAGCCGCAGCCTTTTGCCGCATCGCTACCGTGCGAGCGTCCGATGCAGCCTGTACCGATTGCCTTGCCGCATCGGTGACGTTCTTCAGGTCCTTATTCGTATACGCGGTTTCGGCCTGTGTCAGATACTGCTGCGCCCGGCCGAATGTCTCCCGTGCTGCGCGTTCCGCTCCGTCTGCTCGCGCGATCTGTACGGCGTTTCGCGCCTGGTAAAGAGCAAGGATCGCCTCATACTCATTCATCGAGACGCCTTCGGGATTCTTCATCCTGGCCGAGGGCAATTGCGCCGGCTGAATGTTGAGAGTGTACTGTCCGCGAGGCAGGAGTTCGTACTTGGCCACCACCTCTTCTACGCGCCCTACTGTATCGGGCCGGACAGCGCTCTCCATCACCACCACGTCGCTTGGATACGGAACGGAGAAGTAAGGCTCGGCTGTGATTAACAGCCCGAAGGTGGAGTATGGGGACGTGATATGCATGGCCGCTTTATCGGAACCGTTCGCAATCACCTCGCCCAGGTTAGTGGCGCGGCCATCGGGCGAAATGGCCCAGAGGACGTACGTCAGGAATTCCGTCCCAAATTGGGTCGGCGGCATCAGCTTCCTGATGTTCAGGTCGATCTTGGTGTAACCGTTCTTTACTTCGACCGTTGCTTTCCCTTCCGCCTTCGGAAGCAGAACGGTGCCCTTCAGATCGATCTCTGTGGGACCGCTGTGCCGTTGAAAGTTCACTGCCTGGAGTGCTCGCTGGACCACGGTGATCCTGTAGATCGGCACCGAATCGCTATGAGTCTGTGTGGCGGGCGGCGGCGCCGTGTTCGTCTGGCCACCCATCTGAGCTAAACCGAACGAATTTACGAGCAGGAGGAAAAAAAAGAAGCGCATTGCTGAAAATGACGTTTTCTGAAGCATTGATGTAATCTTTCGTGCTCCGGTTGCGGCAGCGGTTTGGCGAATTGCGAGCTTTTTAATGTTAATTATCCAGACATACTGATAACATCCGATTAAGCCGCATGTATCCGAGCACTTCAAAGCAGGAATCCTACCAGCAGACTTGCGAACAGCTTCAGGAGCTACTTGGCCGTGAGACTGATCTTGTCGCGAATGCTGCCAATACTGCCGCGTTTCTCTTCCGGACGATCCCGGACGTGAACTGGGTGGGTTTTTACCTGGCGAAAGACGGAGAGCTGGTACTCGGGCCATTTCAGGGCAACCCGGCGTGTGCGCGCATCCAGTTGGGCAAAGGCGTATGCGGCACCGCGGCCGAAACGCAGGAAACTGTGGTCGTTCCCGACGTAGCAGCCTTTCCGGGACATATCGCATGCGACACCGCCTCGCGATCGGAGATCGTTGTTCCGCTTCTGAACTGGGGCCGGCTGTTGGGTGTCCTCGATCTGGACAGCGCCAGTCCGGATCGGTTCGACGAAGACGATCAGGAGGGATTGGAGTCAATCGCCTCGGTTTTCATGGCCACCCTGGCAACGGAAGATCTACCCGACCTCAGAGCGGCCGCCGCGCAGGCCGAGAATTAAGCGCCGAATTTCTCCGTCCGAACGTTGAGCCAACGAAGATCCCTAAGGGGTAGAGGATCAGCAAACCCAGCACAAAGAAGTGCGGCATCGCCTGCCAGCGCGCGAACGCGACGGCAATTCCGATCACTTCTCCCATTCCGATCAAAATGAGTGTGGCGGAGTGCGAACTGGTTCCCGCGATGGCGCTGCAGGTATATCCGCCAACGCCCGAATAAACGAAGTCCGTCACCAGACTCGTTGCGAAATAAAACAGCGGAGGCATGGCCAACGTACTGAAGCCAGGGATCACCCACGAAAAGATCTGATCCGTCAATACGACCAAAATGCCAATCACCGCGTAGCCGGCAATGGCTGCCAAGATGTTCCTCACCATAGGGACCTCTCCTAATTGTGCGCGATGGCCCGATTTTAACCATTACACTAGGATTTGCCAGCAACTACGTCATCGCAGGGTACAGACTGTGCCAATTGCGGAGCCGTGCTAAGCCCCGAAGCACTCGTTTGTCCGAATTGCCGGAAATTTACGCACTCGCGGGACCTCGACGCTCTTGCCAGCCGGGCACGCCATGCGAGCGCGGTAGGACAGCCGGGGGCCGCTCGCGAACTATGGCAGGCTGCCCTGGGCCTTCTGCCGCCCGAGTCATCGGAATACCGGGCTGTGCAACGCGAAATAGACAAGCTGAACCCCCGGCCGTCTCCCCAAGCCCCTACCGATTGGAAGAAGCGCCTGGGACCGTTTGGCGTGGGAATCGCCGCGGTGCTGAAGTACAAAACTGCCCTTTTCCTGATCCTAGCGAAGGGTAAATTCTTCATCAGTATCCTGGCGTTCCTCGGGCTTTACTGGGCTGAATTCGGCTGGTGGTTCGGATTCGGTATCACCGCCTCCGTGCTCCTTCACGAGATGGGCCATTACGTTATGGTTCGGCGGTTCGGATTCTCGGCGGAGCTCCCCATGTTTCTTCCCGGATTCGGCGCCTTCGTCAAGTGGAATGGATCAAACGTAGATAGCAGCGTTCGCGCCCAAATCTCGCTTGCCGGACCTTTGTTTGGATTCTTTTCCGGCCTGCTGTTCTATGCCGTATTCCTGGCTACCGGCCAGTCCGTCTGGCTGGCCCTCGCGCAAGTTGCGGGGTGGATCAATCTGCTGAACATGATTCCGGTCTTAATCTTCGATGGAGCTTCGGCTATGTCTGCGCTCGGAGCCCAGGCGCGGATAGTCGTCCTGCTCACAAGTACCGTGATGTTCTTTACCTTCCATGGAATGGTGCCTCTGCTTATTGCCATTGCCACTGGGTATCGTTTGTTTAAGCGGGACTTCCCGGCAGAATCTCGCCAGGGTATCGCCTACTACTTCACCTTCCTGATGGTTGCAAACGGATTTCTGAGCTGGTTCGCGACGAACGCAGCGCATCTCCGCTTCGCGAATCAGTTGCCTATCCAGTAAAGCTCGGCATCCGAGCGGCGAACATAATTAGCATCAAGGGTCGACGGATCGCCTGTTGCTCCCTGACGTAGCTCCGCCTCGGCACACTGCGCGACCGCAGGCGCTAAGCTCCGCGGCGTTTCGATCAACCGGATGCTTTCGAAACCCGTAGCACTCACAATTGGTCTGAGCCAGGCCGCGTCAGCCGTGATGATCTCGTAGCCTCCCGCTTCCGACAGACCAGCCAGCCACGGCTCCGCGGCGGTGACCGTTTCCTCCAGGATCGGCTCAAGTCGTTCGTTGTAAACCGCCGCGAACACCTCCCCACGCCGAGCATCCAGGAGAGTGATCCGCCCGGAGCCGGTCCCGAAGCTCGCCATGGCTCTTAGCTTCGAAATCCCGACTGCCGGTTTTCCGGTTACAACAGCCAGGCCTTTGACCGCGGCGAGCGCCACCCGCAGACCGGTGAAAGCCCCGGGCCCGGTCGAGGCGGCGAAACAGTCGATGTCCGATAGCTTCAGGCCCGCATCGGAAAGGATGTTGTCGAGGGCAGGGAACAGGAGATGAGCAAATCCGGTTCGCGATTCGATCGACCGCTCGAGCAGTGTTCTCCCGTCGCGCCGGATCGCAACGCTACCGAATTCCGACGTGAGATCGAGGGCCAGTATTGTCACGGAGACCGTTAGCGCGTGAGCCGGAAAACTTTGTCGATCTCGTAGGCTTTACCGTTCGCGTTGATGGCCTGGACTCGCAGGTTCAGCGGAGCATCGGGGCGCGCAGATAGGGTCGGGGGAATCTGCAGCGTTCCGGAACTGCCGACACCGAGGAGCCGCGATCCTTCTCCTCCAGCCACGACTTCACCCCACCACAGGTACTGCATGTAACGTGTGGCGCGGTTAGTTCGAACCAGTTTGGTCTTAAATAGCGGAGGCACGCTAACGCTGAATTCATCTCCTGAAGGATCAACAATTTGGAACGGCAATTTTGATGAATCAGTTTCGATCTCCTGGACGGGTGGATCGACGGATTCAAAGCGGTAGGAACGCAGCATCGATTCTTTATGGCCTTCCCGCGGCACCTGCAGGATCCAGTCGTGCGCATTGTCCGGTGTTTGGCGGCTGAAAGTCTCGCCCTTGTAGTCTTTTAGCGGCAATTCCTCACCTGTTATCGGATTGATCCAGAGCGGATTGTACTTGTGCTTCTGTAACGACAATTCGACAATACCGCCAGTCTGCGCGTAGGCCAGATACTCCACTTCTTCCAAGCCAACTGAACGCGCTCCGGAAACATCGAAATACGGCTCGAGCTCCCAATGCCGCGTATCGGCGAGGATGCGCGCCCAGATTTGAACAGCCTTTATGTTGGCTTCGTCTCGCAGAGAAGCGTAGGAGATGGATGGGTACTCGCCATTTGTCGTGCAGTTCCAAAGCTCGTGGCGGAACTCATCCGGCTGCGTTGCCGTAACCACATGAATCTCGGGCATGCTTGTGAACTGATGCTCGACGGCGCCCAGTTCCGGATGCGGCGACGCCTCGATCAGGTAGCTCATCCAGCTATCGGGCAGCAGCGGCGAAGAGGAAACGGCCGCATCGGTGGATAAAGGATGCCGGTAAGCATCGTACTTGCGAAGTAAGGCTCCCAGATCTTTCAACAGTTCGCGTGCGCCTGGACGGGTTTCGAATCGTTCGAGTCCCTGCCAAGTCGCGTTCATGCCTCCGTATCGCGCCACCAGGTAGCGTACGAGAAGTTCGCGATTCGCACCCTCATCGAGAATTCCTTCCTTAACGCTGCGTTATCAGCCAGAAGAAAGTCCAGCACAAAGCCCTTTTGCGCGGCCGCCAGGACCGTCCCGTCCAGAGTGTCGAAGTACGCGAAGTTCGGCTGCCCTTGAGCGTCGAACGGTTTCGTCGGTCCGCTCCCGACTAGCAGGGCGCCCCGCACATGTGTGAATCCGTCATGCTTTCGCGCGTCCAGCCAAGCTTCAGCCTGGGAGTTGTTCACCGTAAGGAAGGGAAGATCGGCGGATAACCAGAGGTGCGGCTGCTTATTGGTCGTTCGCCAGTGGCGAAGATTTGCGACACTAACGAATCCCGGACTATTGCTGTCCGCGGCATTGAAGGTGCTTTCCTTTCCGTCAAACTGCCGCAGCGAACTCGAGACCCGATAGGTCCAGGTGCCGGCTTCGGTCGGGCTGAACCGGACTTTCAGCGCATTTTTGGCCGCCCAGAAAGCCCGGAGGCGGTACGTGGTTGCAGAAGGTGAGCGGAATTCAACGGTTAGAAGCTCATCCCGGAAGCCCGAGTCCGAACCGTCGAAGTCAAACGAAAATTCGCAAGGGTAAAACGTTCGGGCGGAGTCCGTGCATGCCGTTAATCCTGCACCTTTCGCCGGAATCACGCCGATAGAGAAGCCGGCGAGAGCCAAAAGGAGGCTCAAGAAGCGCATACGTCGATAAGGATAACGTGAGCGTAAAGTGGGTACCAGATAGCACTCTGCATGCATTGCTGCCAAAAATTAGCTAGTACTTGAAACATTTGTTGTGCTTTTGTTACTACATTGTTAGACGCGCTGGAGAGTTTGCTATCGTAAACAATCTGTCGTAACCAATAGTCGACTAGGTCGTCGCATAAAGCGAGGTTGTCCAATGACTATCGTCGGTGACCGCAATTTTGTTGAGGTACCCGGGGGCAAAACGCATGAACTCCCCCCGCTTCTTGTGAAGACTGTTCCGGATGTGAAACGGCTTGACAAGATGATGGGCATCGCCGCGGAGATCATCGAACAAGAGGACATGGTTCCGAGCGTTCCTTGTGATGCCATTGCAGACGAAGACATGGTCGAACGGCGCAAGATGGATCTGGCGCTGAACCTGGTGGATCAATACCTCGGATTGCTCAGCCACTGGCATTGGGGCGATGCGGTTCTCGAATGGATCCGTCAATGTGAAATTACGTTCGGCGCGCGGCTTGAGTTGCGGAATCTTTTGCGAAGTGATGTCTGGCCCCACGCCGGACGCAGCAGCTTCGTTACACTCCTCAGCGATAAAGCCGTCGGAGTGAAGGGAGTCGAACTGGCGAAAGCCGTAGGTTTGCGGCTCGCGTTTCGTCAGATGCCGCCCATTCGCTGCTGTTCGGATCAATTCCTGTTTTACCTCAACAACAGCGTGGCTCAGTCCGCTTACCAGACGTGGTTCAGCATGACACCGAGCCCGATTGCGAGCTTTCCTCCGGAACGCTTCCGCTTCGACGTAGTGAATATGTCTCTGGATGTTCACTAGCGTTTGAGCGAGGCATATCACCTTGGCGAACTGAGAATTGCGCAGGATCCCACTAACCCCTCCCGCATTCTTCCGCCCGCCGTTCCTCCGGGCACTCGCGTCCTTGATGTCGGATGCGGAGCCGGACAGACGCTTGCTGTAGCCTATCCGGACCTCGAGACCTTCGGTCTGGATGTTGACCTGAGCGCGATGAGTCTCGGGCAACGGCAAATTGCACCGAACGTACGGTTCACTGCCGGCCGGGCTGAGCAATTGCCGTTCGGTGATGCTCGCTTCGATCTTGTGGTCGCACGCGTCTCGCTTGCCTACACCGACATCCCGAAAAGTCTGAAGGAGATCAAGCGCGTGTTGCGGCCGGGAGGCAAGCTCTGGATGACGCTTCACACGTTTTCCGTCCCTTGGGCTTCTGCCAGGACCAGCAACTGGAAGGGAAAAATATTCTTCGCCTATATCGTTCTGAACAGTCTTTCTCTTCACTTCCTGGGACGAGTGGGCAGTCTTGCCGGAAGGTATGAGTCGTTCCAGACGGAAGGGGGCATGACACGCGTATTGCAACGCGTCGGATTTACGGCGATTGCGATCGAGCGCGGCCGCCACTTTCTTGTGACGGCCTCTTCGCCCTCCTGAGCTGCTACCGAAGCAGTCAGGTCTATTCTTTCGAGAGGAGCCCCAAGTCCCCTGTCGAAAGAATGCCTCGGCAGGTTACCGCCAGTGTCCGTCGACCCAGTAGTAACCGCGCCGCGAGTTCCGCCAGTGGCCGGGCACCCAGCGGTGATAGCGTCCCGGAGGTAGGACCCAGGAACCAGGTTGCCAGGAGTAGCGATTGCCATTCCAGCGTTGATAGCCGGCCACCCAAACGTATCGCGGGCCGGGCCGAACAGAGACCACTTCGCGCGGCGGCGGAGGAGGTCCGATCCGAACATAGACTTGCGCGTCCGCTGCGCCAATTGCAAGGGTTGCGCCTAACAACAGAGTTGAAAACAGCTTCCGCATAACTTCTCCTTAACGATATGCCGGATTCGGCCGGTTTAGCTAGCCGAGCCGGTACCGGCTCCGTGCCGCTTGTTGTGATCGCGGGCCTGCTGCATCATGGCGTCGTACTGCTGCTTTTGGCTGTCGGTCAGTACGTTCTTGACTTGAGCGTTCGTTGCCTGTCTCAGCTCACGCATCTTTGCGCGCCGGTCGGTTGCCGAAAGACTTGCGTCGCTTCTCATGGCCTTCGCCTGCTCCGCCTGCTGAGACAAGATCGGCAACAGTTGGTTCTGTTGCTCGCTTGTCAGTTGCAGGCGTTTGGTGAGCCGCGCCACCTGCCGTTGAGGATCCGGCTGCCGGTGTCTGTTTGCCCCGGCGCCGTCCGTCTGCGCGGACTGGTCCTGTTGCGGCTGAGCTGCAGATTGCTGCGGGGAGCCGATGGCGGCCGTGGCCCCAAGCAAAGCCGAAAGAGCGAGGATGTAAATGTTCTTCTTCATTGTTTTTTCTCCAACCTGAGAGGTCCGTTGCCTCTCACTCTCTTTGACGGAAGGGAATGAACTCGGTGTATAGGGTGTCCCGTTAAAGTTCATTTACCGGTACGCTGGTTATGTGGTGGAAGTGGTGGTGCAAAATGATCAACCTGCTTGCGGACGATCCGAACCTGGCATTTACTCTCGTTCTTTTTGGGACATTGGCGCTTCTATGGGAATTGCATGCTCCCGGACTGATTCTTCCCGGCTTGTTGGGTGTTGGCGCCATGGCACTCGGGGCTTGGGGTTTGTACCAGAACTCACCAACGCCTTACGGGCTAGGCCTTCTGTTCCTCGCCGCTCTGTTCTTAGCCCTTGAGGTCAGTTATCACACCCACATGATTTCCGGGCTCTCCGGCAGCATCCTGTTGGGTGCTGGCGCTATTCTTCTCTTTCGCGGGCCGAAGCATATAGCGCCAGCGCTCGCATTGGCCGCCTCAGCGGCAGTTGCTACCATCACGTCGTTTCTCGGCTTTCTCGCCCTTCGCTCCCGGTCTGAAAACCACTTGACTGGTCCGGAAGCTATGGTCGGCGCAACGGGCATGACTGCGACCTCGTTGAGTCCCGACGGAACGGTGATGGTGCGAGGCGAATATTGGCAGGCGCATAGCGAGCGTGAGATTGCCGCCGGAAAAGCAGTAGTGGTCGAGGCTATGCGAGACTTTACCTTACTTGTCCGGGAGGCGAGTTAGCCCGTGTATCTTCCACTATTCTCAGGCGCATTCACGATTTTTCTGATTGTCCTGGCGTTCTATCTGATTTCGTCCGTCAAGATCCTCGCCGAATATGAACGCGGCGTGATCTTCAGACTGGGCCGGGTATTACGGGAGCCAAAGGGACCCGGGATCATCCTTGTTTTCGCCCCGCTCGACAGGATCGTGCGTGTTTCACTCCGGATCGACGCGCTGGAGGTGCCGCCGCAGGACTTAGTAACTCGCGACAACGTAACGGTTAAAGTGAATGCCGTCGTTTACTTCCGAGTGCTCGAGCCTATCAAAGCCATTCTCGAGGTGACGAACTATCTCTACGCGACCAGCCAACTTGCCCAGACGACACTTCGCAGCATTCTCGGCGAAGTGGAGCTGGATGAACTGCTCAGTCAACGCGAGCGCATCAACGTTCGCTTACAAGCTGTTCTTGATCAGCATACGGGACCCTGGGGCGTGAAGGTCACCATGGTCGAGGTGAAACAAGTGGATCTGCCGGACCAGATGATCCGTGCCATCGCCCGCCAGGCCGAAGCGGAACGAGAACGGCGCGCCAAGGTCATCCATGCCGAAGGTGAGTACATGGCCGCTGAGAAGCTGAGCATGGCCGCACAGCAAATTCAAAAGGAACCCGTGGCAATTCAACTGCGCTATCTGCAGACGCTGGTCGAGATCGGGGCAGAGAAGAACACCACGGTCGTCTTCCCGCTCCCTATGGATCTGCTGGCGTCGTTCAATAAGATTGCAAACAGTATCGGGCAGGACAAAACAACCTCATAGCGACAGGCGCGATGGTCAGGCTTGAGGAGGTCACGCAGATCAACGCCCCGATTGCGCGATGTTTCGATCTGGCGCGCAGTATTGAAGTGCACGTTCTCGGAAACGTGCACTTCGGCGAGAATGCTCTGGCGGTGGGCGATTTGAACTCCGGGCTTATCGACATGGGCCAGACTGTCGTCTGGCGCGCCAAACACTTTTGGATCTGGCAAACCTTGACGAGTAAGATGACCGCGTTCGACAGGCCGGTGTTTTTCGAAGACACAATGCTTCGAGGCGCCTTCAAGTCGATGCGGCATGAGCACTTCTTCCGCTCCTTGCCAGGCAGTGGCACAGAGATGAAAGATGTGCTCTACTTCGCCGCACCCTTGCCGATCCTGGGTAAACTGGCGGAAGTCTTTGCACTTCGCCGGCACATGCAGAATCTACTGCACGAACGAAACGTAGTTGTGAAACAGGTGGCTGAGTCAGACGATTGGCGGAAGTACCTGCCGCCGGAGTAGACGCGCTACTGCTTACTCGACGGCGGTACCAGGCCCTTCATTCGCATGTAGGTGACGATATTGCCGTAGTGCTCATCCGTGTGCGCCGTGTTGAGGCTAAGAACGCTAATTTTCGCGAGCTTGCGATTAAAGAAGCTGACCTCTTCGGCTGCATGAGCATCCGTCATCCCGTCATAAGCCTTATCGCAGTAGGAGAACGCCGTCTTCAGAGCGTCTATGATCTCCCCTTTCGTCTTCTTGGTCTTTTCAACCGAGGCATGTTCGGATTTGTCGCCCGACGCGACCGAGCAAAATTCATATTGACCATCGGCGATGTGAGCGACGAGTTCTCCGAACGTCCGAACCTTCTCCGTCGGCTTATAGGAGTAATCGCTTTCCGGAACCGCATCGGCGGCCTTCAGAACGTTGGCTTTTACCGAGGCAAAGACGCCCTTTTCGCTCTTGGTTATCAGGTCAGGAGTCTGAGCAAACGCGTGAGTCGCGGCAAATGTGGCCGCAAGGATAAAGCAAGTTTTCATCAATGTGATCCCCGCGGCATAGTATCACTTTTCCTCGCGGCCAGGCTAAGACGGTGCTGCCGTAATCGGGCCGGATGGACCCTCAGAGGAGAAGGCGCATCTCGTTGGTGGGTTCGAAACCCAACTTCTCATAAAGTCCGCGGCCGTATTCGCTGCTGTGAAGTGCCACGCTGGCGAAACCGTTCTGACGGCACCAGTCGATCAAAGCTTGCGTGATTGCCTTCGCCAGCCCTCGACGCCGTTGCGGCAACTCCACGAAGATGTTGAGTATCCAGGCGCGTTTCGGCTCGAAATTAAGCGGACTCCCCGGCCAACTGACCATGAGTACTCCGCCTCCGCCCACGATCCGGCCGTCCAGCTCTACGAGCAGCCCAAAATAGGTGCCGTCTCGCAAGGCTGTTTCGAAGTACTGCCGGGAGGCGGCTTCGAACTGCTCAAGGCGTTCGCGATACTTGCCTCCCATCTCGCGAAACATCTCGCGCCGATGCCGCAGAATGACATCCAAATCGTCCGGTGTGGCCGGTCTGAACGTCGCTTGGGCCAGCAGCGGCAATGGCGCTAGTCACGAACCGATCTTCAGCCCGCAGGAATGGTAGATTTCAGCCATGTACCGCATATCGCGGAGGCCTTCTTCGCCGTTGCTCTTCGGCTCCTTGTTGTCGAACACGCAGCGGGCAAAGTGGTCGGCCTCCCGAACGAATTGCGCTGGGTCTTTCTCCGTGTTGGGCTCATCTATAGGTGATTCCCCGCTAATTTGTGCCTTCAGATGCAGACCCGTCGTAAGAGAAAGCCGGCTCTACGTTGAGCATTCCCTTCGACCCGTACACACGAAAGAACCCGCTCATACGTGCGCCGTAGGTAGTGCTGACGCTAGCGACGATACCGGAGGGAAAACGCATCGTGAAGGACAGGTTTTCTTCAACCGTATTGAAGCGGCCATCCTTATCGATCACCGAGCTATAGCCTTGCAATTTTTCAGGCTCTTCGCCCGTTAGATAGCGGCAGGCGTTCAGGGAGTAGATGCCTACGTCCATTAATGGTCCGCCGCCCGCGAGCTTGCGATCGAGACGCCACTCGCCCATCTTCTCGTTGAAGCCATTGGCGCTTTCAATGGACTGTACCTTGCCAAGTTTGCCGTCACGGATCAGTTGGATAGCTCGAAGATTCGTGGGTTCATACTGACAGCGATAGGCAATCATCAACTTGCGATTTGCTGACCGGCAAGCCTTGATCATCTTTTCGCTGTCTTCGACGGAGGTCGCCATGGGCTTCTCGCACAAGACGTGTTTGCCGGCTTTCGCTGCGCGGACGGTGTATTCCGCATGCATGCTGTTCGGCAACGCGATATAGACGGCGTCGATCTCCGGGTTCTTTGCAATGTCGTCGAAGTTTTTGTAATCGTAAATATTTTTTGCGGGAACACCGTAGTCAGCCGCATACTTGTCGGCCTTATCACGATGGCCGCTGACAAATGCGGTTACCTGCCCATATTGCGAAAGCTTGCAGGCCGGCATGAAGTGTTGCAGCGAGATTCGGCCCAGGCCGACGATACAGTAACGTAACTTCTGGCCTCCGCCGGCAGTTTGTCCTTCTCCGCGATTGACGGCGAACGGGAGCGCTGCCGTGCCCGCCCCGATACGTGTGGCAAATGAACGTCGGCTAATTCTCATACAAAAGGTTACGATCTGGAGTCTAACAGGCGTCGTTGAGGAATGGTGAGGGGCGGGAGCGATCATTTTCATCTGCGATCAAAGCCCGGAAGACAGTGGTAGATCCGACGTCGTGAGGATAGCCATCGGCTCGCTCCAAACGTCACTCCGAGTCTCGGGGATGAGAACTACGCCATCGCCTACAAAGATAGTGAAAGGATAAGAATGCCCGTCTACAGATCTCCATGTCAAATCACTGGAGGCGGCAAGATCTACGCGCTGCCTGAATCTCGGATCCGGACGCGATCTCAGAGCGACTCCTTATCGCTTCACCGTTGCACGCCTGGTCGCGGAGAGAGTACCCAACTGCCCGACGCCGAGCGGCGTTCTCCTCCGTTGAAGACGGCAAGTGCTTCATGGCCTGCATGACCGGAGGCTCCTTCAGGATGATCATATGTAACACATTGATATCTGGCCCGACTCAACTACTCAATAAATGTCTGGGAAGGGAGGAAACCTCTGGCTTTACTCGACTTTGTTCTAGGGCGTCCGCTGGCTTCGTCTGAAGAACGTGCCCAACAGATAGGTCCCGCCAAGGGGATCCCGGTATTTGGGTTGGATGCGTTGGGTTCCGCTGCGTACGGACCAGAGGCTGCCCTTACGGTTTTGATACCGCTGGGCGTGGCTGGCCTTAGCTACATAGTGCCTCTGAGTCTCAGCATTATGGTGCTGCTGGTGATTGTTTACCTGTCCTACAGGCAGACGATTGCGGCCTACCCTTCAGGAGGCGGCTCGTACATTGTGGCGCGCCAGAATCTCGGGACCTTTGCAGGACTTCTCGCGGCCTCCGCACTCCTGATCGATTACGCGCTCGATGCCGCCGTTGGCATTTCGACCGGAATTGGCGCTCTCACATCAGCGGTTCCTTCCCTACATCCGCACACACTTGCACTCTGTTTAGCGGCACTTCTCATCTTGACGTTAGTGAACCTGCGTGGAGTGAGCGAAACCGGTGGCGTTTTTCTAGTCCCTACGTATCTGTTTCTCGGATGCATGGGCGTGGTTCTGGTCTTGGGTCTCTTTAAGACGCTAACCAGCGGCGGACATCCACAACCAGTCGTCAGGCCGCCGAGTGTGCAAACTGCTACGGCGTTTAGCTTGTGGCTGCTCATCAAGGCATACGGCAGTGGTTGTACGGCACTCACGGGTGTAGAAGCAGTAAGCAACGGCGTGGGTGCTTTTCGGGATGACCGCGTTAAGAATGCACAGCGCACTCTGGGCCTCATCATTCTTGCGCTTGGGTTGATGCTGGCCGGCATCGGGATCCTCGTCAAAGCTTACGGCATTGTCGCCACAGACCCGAACGGCAAGAAGTATCAAAGCATTCTCTCGATGCTCTTTGCTGCGGTTGCGGGCCATGGATGGTTCTATTACCTGGCTATGTTTTCCGTTTTGGTTCTGCTGACACTCTCGGCAAATACAGCGTTTGCTGATTTCCCCCGTGTGTGTCACTTTGTAGCCGAGGATGGATTCTTGCCGACCGCCTTCGCGAACCGCGGGCGCCGTCTTGTGTATACCGAAGGCATCGTTGTCCTCACAATCCTGACGGCTGCTCTGCTGATTGGATTCGGCGGCATCACAGACCGTCTTATTCCGCTTTTTGCAGTGGGCGCGTTTTTGGCCTTCACCATGTCACAGGCCGGGATGGTCGCTCATTGGAGAAGAGAGGGCGGCCGCGGTGCGCGTCGAAGCATGGCGTTGAATATGACGGGTGCGATCGTAACGGGATTTACAGTCATCGTAGTCATCGTCGCGAAGTTTACGGAAGGAGCATGGATTACCCTCATCGCCATTCCTGTCCTGTTGTCCATCATGTATGCAGTTCACCGGCACTACGAGACATTGCGTCGCGAGATTAACCTTTCGAGGCCGCTCGATACCCATCTGGCTGGCGAGCCCATCCTGGTGATTACGATGCAGTCATGGACTCGAGTCAACGAGCAGGCTTTGCGCGGCAGCGATGGGCCTGTCGCGCGACATTCGTGTCGTACATGTGGAGGAGGAGGATAAGCCGAACGACTTCTGTGACAAGTGGAGAGAGTATGTGGAAGGTCCGGCGAACCGGGCGCACCTGCCGGTTCCACAACTCGTTCGGTTGCAGTCTCCGTATCGCTTAGTCGTGACTCCGATCATCGACTATGTCAAGCAGCTAGCAGCGGATCACCAAGACCAGCGGATTGTTGCGGTGATACCAGAGCTCGTTGAGCGTCGTTGGTTTCAATGGCTGCTTCATACTCAGCGTGCTGAGATCCTCAAGGGACGATTGCTGATGGAGGGAGACGATCGCATCTCGGTCTTGAATATCGCCTGGTACCTGAAGTCCTCGTGAAAGTGAACCGCTGCTTTGCTGTGCGACCCGGTTGCGAACCGATTTGAAGCCGCCGGTTTGTGCTTCCCGCCGTTTGCTGGTTCAATAGACAGAGCCCATCTGTAGCCGAGATCGGAAAGGACCGCTGCCGCTGATGATTAGAGTCGAACACCTCACAAAAACGTTCGGTGAGTTCCGTGCTGTTGATGACATCTCCTTCGAAGTGCCACGGGGCGAGATCTTCGCCTTTCTCGGACCCAACGGGGCGGGCAAAACGACGACGATCAAGATGCTGACCACTCTTCTGCAACCGACGAGTGGGGTTTTGGAAATCGACGGCCTCAATCCTCGTACGCACGCGAACGAAATCAGAAAACGATTCGGCATCGTTTTCCAGGACCCCAGCCTCGACAGTGAGTTGACCGCGCAGGAAAACATGGAAATACATGGCGTGTTCTATCACGTTCCACGCAAGGTTCGTGGCGAGAGGATCGAGTATCTGCTCCGGTTATTTGAACTCTGGGAACGCCGCTCAGAAGCGGTGAAAAATTTCTCCGGCGGCATGAGAAGGCGGCTTGAGATCGCCCGAGGTCTTCTCCACACACCCAAGATTCTGTTTCTGGATGAACCGACTCTGGGCCTTGATCCGCAAACGAGGAATCAGCTTTGGACGCATGTGAAGACAGCTGAGTCAATCCGAACAGGTCACAGTGTTTCTGACGACCCACTACATGGACGAAGCCGAGCGAGTGGCGCAGAGAATCGCTGTTATCGATCACGGCAAAATCGTTGCGCAGGGCTCGCCCGGTGAATTGAGGGAGCAGACCGGAACTGAATCGCTCGAGGGAGCATTCCTTGCGCTAACGGGATCAACGATTCGCGAAGAGACCGCGACCTCCGCTGACCAGATGAGACGGGTTGCGCAGATGTTTGGGAAGCGACGATGAGCGTTATCTATATTCTCTGGCTGCGCGAGTTGAAGCGTTATGTCCGGTCGCGTTCGCAACTGGTTGCCTCACTCGGGCAACCTCTGATGTACCTGCTGGCCCTGGGGTTTGGCATGGGACCGGTGTTTCAAAAAGCGGGACGCGGTAACTACGTTCAATTTGTTGCACCCGGAGTGATTGCTATGACGATTCTCTTTAGCTCGGTATTCTCGGGAATCGGATTGCTTTGGGACCGCCAGTTCGGGTTTCTGAAGGAGACCTTGGTCGCGCCCGTCCCGCGGATCCAGATCATGATCGGACGGACATTCGGTGCGGCCACAGTTGCCGTTATCCAGGGCTTGCTGGTTGCAATTGTTTGCTTCCTTGCAGGCTTTCGCGTTACGAATTTCAAGTTCGTCCCGCTTGCTTTGGTGTTCATGGTGCTGATTGCCTGCGTGTTTGCTGCGCTGGGTACCGCGATTGGATCTGTCCTCCAAAACTTCCAGGGATTCCAACTGATCATGAACTTTGTCGTGATGCCGATCTTCTTCCTGTCGGGAGCGCTTTATCCTTTGGATAACCTGCCGAAGGCATTCAGTTACGTAACGGCCGTGGACCCTCTTGCTTATGGAGTTGACGCTCTACGATCGACCCTGATTGGTACCACTTACTTCGGAATTACTCTTGACCTAATAGTGCTGGTGGCGGTCGCCGGCGTTTTTCTCGCCGTCGGCCGCCACCTGTTTTCGAAGATTCAGATCTGATCGATTACTGAACCGGAGCCAGAGTCCATTTCTGGTTATCTCCACCCCAGCACGACCACTGCTGCACTGGCGCGCCGTTGTTCTTGGAGATGCCTGCAACGTCGAGACACTTTCCGCTGTTCGTTGGATTGATCGTCACGTAACCGTCTGAAGTCGGGTTCACCAGGAAGATCTCATTCGATCCGCCCCAGTAGGGCCATTGGCTGAGAAGCGCACCGTCGTAGGTCGCACCTGGGCCGCCGGCAATGTCGAGTCCCATTCCACTGTGCTTGATCGTGACCTCGTATCCGCCCGAGACAGGTATGAACATGAACTTCTGATTGTCGCCACCCCAGCAGGACCACTGCTGTAATTGCGCTCCGTTGTTCATCGAGATCCCGGCTACATCGAGACACGCGCCGCTGTTCTTAGAAATAATGTTCACCCATCCCGTCGGAACCTGAGGTGTTGCGGGGGCGGTCACCGGTGTCGGTGTCGGTGTCGGATGGTGCTGGTGTCGCTGTTGGTGCGCTGGGCGTGGACACAGGGTTTGCGCCGGTGCTTGCGTAAAGACTCGATGCGCTCACGGTGAAGTTGGCACCGTTGAAGTCAACGAAGCCCACTTGATCCACCGACGACGGGAAGTAGTTGCCGGCGGGATACCGACCGGCGTTTCCACCGATCATCACGTTGCCAGTGAGTTGTCCTCCGCCCATGTAGGCGTATAACGTCGATGTGCCCTCGGCAGAACCGTTACCAACTACACCCGAGCCGATATTCGAAATGTTGTTCGTGTAGTTCACGTTGTAGCTGGTGCCGTTATCGAACACCATGATGAAGCCGGTTTGAAAGGCTGTATTGTGGTCAATCGTTACGTCATGGGCACCGCCCGTGATCTGAAATAATCGTCCGTCGCCGCCCCACGCGCCGCTGATGTCCTGGAATATGTTGTTCCGGATTGTAAATCCGCTTCCCACGCCTGAACCCACCGGATTGTCATCGGTGCCAGTGATATCGATACCCGCTGCGGAGTGCCGGAAGATGTTGTTAGTCACCGTGATGTCTTTCACGACTGACCAAGGCACCTGGCCTACTTCCGTCCGAACACTGAATACCAGCGCAAATCCACGCTGATCGCCGCCAACCCAGTTGTTGTCGAACGTGTTGTTATCGATCGTCATGCGCTGCGCGGTCTTTAACTCCAGGTGATTTTTCACCCACATTGGTGTTCCTGCGTAGGAAGGGCTGCCCGGCATCCAGCTCAGCGGCTTGAAGAAGCTGTTGTTCTGGACCAGGATGTCCGACGGGATCAGACCATAGATGGCCGGCACCGCTCCACCGAACGCGACTGTTTCCGTTCCGGCTTCGAGATAGTTGTTGATGATTTTGAAAGGGCCCGGACCGTTCCAGCCGGCAATGGCTTGCGTGTCCTGCCAGGTGCTGGTGAAAGCTGAAAAGTAGGAGTTCTCAACAGTGACGTTGATGCCGTTCATGGCAACGCCGCGCTTGGAGCCCGCCACCGGATCGCCATGCACATACACGCGATCGAGATCAATGTCGTGGGGCAACTGGCCGGTTGAGGTTTCATTTCCAAGTCCCACCTGGATGATGTCCTGGCCGTAAACGCCTGCGCGCCGGAGCAAATTCCAGCCCGACGATCCGGTAGAAGCCTGCTCCACTTGACATCTGCAACGCGGCGGCGCCGTCCGGAGTCATCAGCTTCGCCATGGCCGAAGCGTTACTAGCAGATACGCGCGTGCCGGCGGGCAGCGAAGCCGCGCCCGAACTTTGAATCGTAATCCACTGCGACGAAGTGTTGGGCTTTAATTGGAAATGCCCCGTGTAAGTCGCTCCAGCGGCTAGCGTCACGGTGTCTCCGCCTTGAGCCGCATTTAAGGCTCCCTGAAGATCACCACCAGCGGGAACATTGATGTTCGCTGCGCAGAGAGTCCCTGCACACATTGTAAATCTTGCAAACCAAGTAAATATTGCCTTCATTTCGCTCCGCAAAGGTAGTGTTGCGAAAAACGAAATTTCGAAGACGATTTATAACCAGATTTGTCCTACCAACTGAGAACTACTGTAAAGATTTGTCTATAAGCGAGATAAATACTACGGCGTCTAGTCAGGCGGCTTGGCTTGGATTCGCGGTCCGTTTTGACTGACTTCGAGATCGCCGCTCGGCTGTTTTCTTCACTGCGGCGCGTTTCAGAGGCCGGATTAGTGAGAGAACTAACTGTTCGTATTGAAATTTGCTCCGGCTGTCGCGGAACTTTTCGGCTACGGTATGCAGTGTTCCGGCCGTAAAACTCTCGAGAATCGCTGGATGTATGTAATATTTACGGCACGTAGCGGGCTTGTTGCCGAGTTTGCAGGCTACGTTCTTGACCACGTCAACGAGAGCTGATTTCGCGGCTTTGGCCGTACTGTCTTGCGGCTCTTGCTCCTGGAGTTCCTCGAGCAGATAGTTCGCGGCGAGGCAGGTTCCACCCCAGGTGCGAAAATCCTTAGCCGTGAAATCTCCGCCGCTGATTTCCCGGAGGTACGCGTTTACGTCTCCCGATTCGAGACTCTGGGGCTGCCCATCTTCGTCGAGATATTCAAACAGCGAACTGCCCGGAATGTCCTTGCATTTGCGAATGATACGGGCCAGCCGCTTGTCCTCAAGCGTGATCTCATGGTGCTGACCGCTCTTCCCGCGAAACTTGAACTTGAGAACTCCACCCAGAATTTGACAATGTTGATTCCGTAAAGTGGTCAGCCCGAAGGAACCGTTTTCCTCCGCGTATTCCTCATTGCCGATGCGAATGTAGGTGGTCTCGAGCAGCTTCACGACTGCTCCGAGGACCTTGCGTTTGGGCATTCCTGGCCGGTTAAGGTCGCGACCTGCGATCTGCCGAATTCGCGGTAGCGCCTTCCCGAATGCCTGCATGCGGTCGAATTTGACCAGATCCCGCGCTGCCCGGTAGTCCGGGTGATACCGGTATTGCTTTCGTCCCTTCGCATCCCAACCCACAGCCTGTATATGGCCGTCCGCGCGAGGACAGATCCAGACCGAGCTCCAGGCCGGAGGAATGACCAGCGACTTGATGCGCGCGAGCGTGTCGGGGTCGGTTACCGGCTGATCGTCAGGATTCAGGTAGCGAAAACCCTCGCCTGCGCGCACGCGCCGTATGCCCTGGCCTTTGGGGATGATATAGCGCAAGCCGGCCTGTCGGGCCGATTGAATCTCGTCGGGCACGGGCAGTGATGTTGGTGTGGACGCGGACATGTCTCGAGTTGTTTGACGCAGATGGGCGCGAACTACTACTTCAGATGCAACAAAACTGTTCGAAAGTGTACCGTTTGCGGCTGCTGGATTGGTTTTGCCGTCTCGCTTGTAGCTTTATGGCTCCTTCGGAGTCCCACTCAATTGGAGTTCTTTTGGCTAAAGCAATCATTTTCGATATCGACGGCACGATCTTAGATTCGGTCGATCTGCACGCGCGAGCGTGGCAGGAGACGTTCGAGCACTTCGGATATTCTTTCCCGTTCGAGAGAATCCGGGCTCAAATCGGCAAGGGCGGCGACCAGCTCCTTCCCGTGTTTCTGTCCGAACAGGACCAGAAATCGAAGGGCGACGAGATCAAGGAATACCGCGGCGAGCTGTTCAAGAAAAAGTATCTGAGCCAGGTAAAGCCGTTCCCGGGAGTGCGTGATCTGTTCCTGAAGATCAAGTCGAATGGGCAGCAGACCGCCCTTGCCTCGTCGGCGAAAGGAGATGAGCTGAAGATTTTCGCGAAAATCGCAGGAGTGGACGATCTCGTGGATACGGCAAGCTCTTCGGCAGACGCGGAGAAGTCCAAACCCCATCCGGACATTTTCGAGGTAACGCTCAATAAGTTGGGGGACTCGGTAAGCCGGAAGGATGTGGTGGTGGTCGGCGACAGCCCGCACGATGCTGAAGCGGCGAAGAAGGCCGGAATTCGTATGGTTGGCGTGCTCTGCGGCGGCTTTTCCGAGAAAGACCTGCGGGCGGCCGGAGCGGAGGAAATCTATGCCGGACCCCAAGAGCTGCTCGATCTTTACGACCAGACGGCGCTTGCTCTTCGCAAAGGCCAGGCCACATAGAGCCACCCCGCTGCCGCTCTTAGCGGTGGCAGCAGGCTAAAGAAAGTTGATGCCTGCAACAAGCTGCACGATACGGCCGCCCGGATCGTTGGTTGTGGAGATGTCCTGATATCCGTTCGTCAGCCGTCCGAAGCTTGTGCTCAAAATGCTAGTCGAGTTAGTCGAGGACGTTGGCGAGCCGACGATGAAGTTCACGTTGTTAAACGTGTTCAAAGCTTCCGCGCGGATTTCGAAATTCACCCGTTCGGAGATCCGGGTCTTCTTTGCCAGGGTCATATCGAACCGCAAGAAGCCCGGTCCGTAGAAGTAGAAATACGGGTCGCCGACTGCGCCGGGAGTGGAGGCAGGAACGAGAGCACTGGAACTGGCTCGACCATCGCTGCCGATGAGCGATTGAGGCAGGAAATACACGATTCCGTTACCCTGCTTGTAAATTCCTACCATGGACTGTATCTGCGACCGGCTCATTAGGGCTAAAACGCCGGCATCATACTGATTCAAAGTGCCGCGACGCGCGGTACCGCCGCCCGTGTTGAGAATGAATGGCGAGCCGCTCTGGATACGAGCGATTCCTTCTATCTGCCAACCGCCGATCACCCGATTCACGAAGCCGTTGTTCGTAGATCCCGACAACGCTGTCGGAGAGCAATGTAACCTGAATGATCGAGAAGGATAGCATAGGCCTAGTAAAAACTGGCGTAGAACTAGGCCGTGCTGTGGCTTACTTATATGCGATTAGGAAGAGACCTTCGTTCTTACAGGAACGCCCGAAGAACGAGGGGAATGATCGGCGAGTTGCGGGTAACGACCCGATCCATGAGTTCAGCGAAACTCGGCGGATTTGTCTTGAGAGCTGTTGTCGTTACAGAACGTGGCTGATTCTCGAGCACACGGCCATGGTCGAGAACATGAAAAAGAGCGAGTCGTTGTTAAAAAACACAAACGCTGTTAAGAGACACAAAAAGGCGAGCTGAGATCGCGGATCGAGTGACCAATCGAACATGAGCAGTATTTCCCATAGTGCCTCATTCCAGGTCAGCGTCGCATTAAAATTTCCTTAATGTTTGAAACACCTTGCTAAGTTTGTCCCAGGTTTCGGATAGTACCTCCGGTATGATTCGCGTCTGGCCCACGCTGGTCATAAAATTAGCGTCGCCTTTCCAACGCGGCAGTACGTGCATATGGATATGCTGCTCGATGCCTGCGCCAGCCGCTTCCCCCATGTTCATGCCCAAATTGATTCCGTCCGGAGCGTACACCTGCGCCAGCGCTTGTTCCGAGAAGCGGGTTAAAGACATCATCTCGCCCGCGCCATCCTCGTCGACCTGGCTGAGCCGCGAGACGTGAAGGTAGGGCGCGACCATGAGGTGGCCGCTCGTGTACGGGTAGCGGTTGAGAATAACGAAGCAGTGTTGTCCGCGATAGACGACCAGCGACTCCCGATCGTCCGACCCATTCACCGCATCGCAGAAGATACAGCCGCTACCAGTCCTGGTTTGCTTCATGTACGTGGAACGCCACGGCGTCCACAGATAGTTCATAGCCGGGAGCGCATCCGAAAACTCGTAATTTACGGCTTTAAGCTGTTCGTCTCGCCGTAGTCCCCCGAAGGCTCTGCCGAGTTTGAGGTTGTGACTTCCTCCGAAGCGCTTCCATTCACGAGGTCTCTCAATTCCTTAGACGGTTTGAAGTAGGGGATGCGCTTTGAAGGTACTTCGACCCGTGAGCCTGTTTTAGGGTTCCGGCCCACCCGGGGCTGGCGTTGCCGGGTGCGAAAGCTGCCGAATCCCCGGATTTCAATCTTTTCTCCCTTGTGCAGGCTATTTACAATGCTGTCGAAAATCGTCTCGACGATCATCTCCGAATCCTTTCGGGTCATCTCGACGACTTTTGAGACCTCTTCGATCAGCTCAGCTTTGGTCATCGCTGGTTTGTCCTTGCTCCTGATATTTGCTGTCTTCCCACCGATTTTGCTTTAAGGCGTGTCCCACGGTGGACGTCGCTGCAGCGGCTTGCCGATTGTATTGCTGCAGCCGGCTGCGCTCATCATCTTCTGTGACGGCGCGCTGACTAAGACCAATGCGCTTCTGAGCTTCATTTAGTTTGATGATTTTGAAGGCGAACTCCTGACCCACTGGCAAAGTGCCGAAGTCGCCCGTTCCTCCGCTATCTCCAGTCCTCTTTCCTCCCTCAGGTACGACTTCGCTCCTGTGGCAGAGACCTTCCACGCCCGGCAGAAGCTCAGCAAAAACGCCGAATGTAGCCGCGCGAGTGACCTTGCCCTTGACGACGTCTCCAATCTGATGCGTACGGAAGAAAGTCTCCCACCCATCCGGCTGGAGCTGTTTGACTCCAAGGGAAAGCCGTCGGCCCGGAGCATCAATGTTAAGAATGACGGCTTGTATGACCTGTCCCTTCTTGACGACCTCCGACGGATGCTTCACATGCGAGTTCCAGGACATGTCGGAGATATGTACCAGGCCGTCGACGCCTTCTTCAATCTCAACAAAAGCTCCGAAATCGGCTAGCTTTCTCACCCTGCCCTCAACCAGGGACCCGATGCTATAGCGCTCCGCAACCGTGGTCCATGGGTCGGCTTCGAGCTGCTTGATCCCAAGCGAAATACGACGCTCGTTCGGCTTGATATCCAGTACGACCGCTTCCACCTGATCGCCCACTTTGACAATCTTCGCCGGATGCTTCATGCGCCGGCTCCAGGTCATCTCGGAGATGTGGATGAGGCCTTCCACTCCGGGCTCAAGTTCGACGAAAGCTCCGTAATCCGTAACGCTCACAACCCGCCCGATGACACGGCTGGCCGGAGGATAATGCGATTGAATGTCGAGCCACGGATCAGGCCGCATCTGCTTCAGTCCGATTGAAATGCGCTCTTTCTCGCGATCGAATTTCAATACTTTGACTGTCAGTTGTTCGCCGACTTGCACCACCGCAGACGGGTGGGAAACGTTCCCATAGCTCATGTCGCTGACATGCAGCAACCCGTCAATGCCCCCCAAATCGACGAATGCGCCGTATTCAGTGAGGTTCTTGACGATGCCAGTGACTTCCGCACCCTCATATAAGTTGGCCAGAGCCTCTGCTTTCTTTGCAGACTGCTCGTGCTCCAACAGAACGCGATGGGAAACGACAGCGTTCCCGCGCCGTCGATTGAGCTTCAGGATATGGACGTCGATGTCTTTGCCGACGTAGCTGTCCAGATTGTGCAGGGGCCGCAGTTCGATCTGCGATGCCGGAAGGAACGCAATGATTCCGATGTCGACGGCTAAGCCGCCCTTCACCTTATTAACCACACGGCCCGAGACTTGAGTCCCGTCTCGCACGGCATTTTCGAGGTCATCCCAAATATGAAGGCGATGGGCCTTCTCGTGCGAAAGGAGAATGTATCCTTCTACCTGATCGCCCGACCGGTCAAACATCACCTCGATGGTGTCGCCGGCGCTGACTGCAGGCATGCCGTTTGCTTGCGGAAACTGAGAGGCGGGCACCAGCCCTTCGATCTTGCGACCGATGTCGACGATGACTTCCTTATCCGTTACTTTAAGGACCTGTCCCTGGAGAACCTCCCGATCACTCGTCGTGAACTGATTGCTGTAGGTCTCGAGAAAGGTTTGATAGTCGCTCGAATCCGAGGCTGGCAGTTCCAGGGCTTCGTCTTGTGGACCTTCCATGCTAATTCGCGATCCTAAGTAGCATCCCAGTCGGCGGAATGTGTTCAAGAACCGGAACAATAACGACAACACCAAGCCGCTTTGGAAGATGCAAGCAAACGCCTCAACTTATTGATAGTTCAGTACTTCAGAACTATACCCGAGGCACCACTTTATGTCAATGCCGGTTCCGGCGGAACACGGTGGTGTTTTGGCGGAACTTTTAATAATGTCGCGAGCCTTTCCGTTATAATACGGATAGAAGCGGCCCGGCCACATCGGCGGCTTCAAGATAGGGAGAATTCTCATGTTCGAAGGATTGCTACAACCGCAACATCTGCTTTTGATTCTGGCTGTAGCCGTTATTTTCTTCGGTCCAAAGAAGCTTCCCGAACTGGGCCAAGGACTCGGCAAGGGTATTCGTTCTTTCCGCGACAGCATGAAAGCTGCCACTGAGGAACCCGAGAAAAGCGAACCTGCTTCTCCCGCCCCCGCTACCGACCACAAGTAGTAAGTTTTCGACCTTTCCTCCAGCTTTCCCATTCCGCATGCCAACCCTGCGTGTCGTCTCCGAACGCAGGCTTATGCCGGCTCGCTCGGTATCTCCTGCCATACACTCCGTCAGCATTTCTTCTAGCGTGAAAAGGTTTCGTGAGTACAGAGGCTAACGCGCAATTTTTGCCTCACAAATCGGTATAAGAGGTCCTTTCCAAATTAGGCTCCGTACGAGGGGCAACGAACAGCGGCTTATAAGCTCATAATTCTAAATGACATAGCCGACATACCCCCGCGAAGAATACACCGGCCAGAAACTTGGCAAGAAAACTGCCTATTGAGTAGGCAGGTGAGAGCGGTACCTCACCGATAGATGATCGCAACAGGTCATCAAGCTCGCTTCCTATCAAGCGAGCCAGACGTTTACTTTTTCAGGAGCGATGTAGCTTTCAATGACAAACGAAGAGTACGGCAGAGCTTATCAAAAGGGTTTTAGTCTTACAGTCCGCTTTCTCGTATCTCGAGGGCTGTCTTATGATGCGGCTCTCGACACCGCGCAGGCAGCTTGGGCAAAGGGTTGGGAGCGCCGCGAGCAATTGCGTGATCCCAACCTGGTTCTAACCTGGACCAACAGCATCGCATTAAACATTCATCGCACTTTTCTCCGTAGAGAACCGCAGACACAAACGCTCCCCGAGCTTCAGGCGCCGCCACGGATGAACGTTGCCGCGATCGACGTGAAGCGAATTCTGGGAGATTGCAAGCCCAACGACCGCGTCGTCCTCGAAGGCCATTACATTGAGGGCTACAAGGTACAAGAGATTGCCCGGCAGAATGGTTGGTCGGAAACCGCCGTCCGCATCCGTCTTTTACGTGCACGCCGAAGTGTTGAGCGCAGGCTGAGTCGTCCGAAGCAGGCGAAACTTCGCAACCTTGCTGAAAAGACTCGTAAAGCGCTAGCGAACGTAATGGATGCGCCGGCATTAGAACCACGAGTGGCCTAATACTCGGCTCTCGTGGTTTATGGCGAAGGGAGCGGTCTGGCGGCCGCTCCCTTTTCCTTTTTAGGCTACAGTAACTCAGCGGCGCTGAAGAAAAATGGGATTTCTACCGCTGCAGTCTCGGGAGCATCCGAACCGTGTACCGAATTTCGTTCTATGCTCTCCGCGTACATCTTGCGAATCGTTCCCTCGGCGGCACTGGCAGGATTGGTAGCACCCATCACTTCACGCCACTTTGAGATTGCGTCTTCCCGTTCGAGCACCATCACGACTGCTGGGCCTTCCGTCATGAAAGAAACGAGGCTGTTGAAAAACGGCCTTGCTTTGTGAACGGAATAAAATGCTTCCGCCTCGTGGCGCGAAATGCGATGCGTTTTCATGCCGACGATGCGGAATCCGTTTTCTTCGATAAAGGCTAAGATCTTACCCACGTTGCCGTTCGTAACGGCGTCGGGCTTGATCATGCCGAAAGTTTGTTCTAATGCCATGAACTTGTTGTTCCCTTGAGTTGCGGCGAGCCTAAGCGGCACCCGCCATAGCCATCTTCATTTTCTCGCCCAGAACGGCGGGAGATGGGCACACCACGATACCGGCGTCTTCCATTGCTGCCACTTTGTTCTCAGCTTTTCCGGAACCGCCGGAGATGATTGCGCCCGCATGTCCCATGCGCCGGCCGGGGGGCGCGGTCTGACCTGCGATGAAGCCGACGACGGGCTTTTTCACGTGCGCCTTCACATACTCCGCCGCAGTCTCCTCAGCACTTCCGCCGATCTCACCAATCATGATGATGGCGTGCGTGTCGGGGTCTTCGTTGAATAGCCGGATCGAATCCGTAAAGGAGGTTCCGATGATCGGATCACCGCCAATGCCGATACAGGTGGACTGCCCGATTCCGAGCTTCGTCAACTGTCCGACTGCTTCGTAGGTGAGTGTGCCGGATCTCGAGACAATGCCGACGTGCCCGGGCAGGTGAATATGGCCCGGCATAATGCCGATTTTGCACTTGCCGGGAGTGATTACACCCGGGCAATTGGGACCCACGAGGCGAGTGGCGGGCTTGGTTTTCAGGTAGGCCCAGACCCGGACCATGTCGTTGACCGGAATGCCTTCGGTGATACAGACGACCAGCGGTAAACCCGCATCGGCGGCCTCCATGATGGCATCCGCGGCGAAAGGAGGTGGGACGAAGATGACGCTGGCATTTGCCCCGGTTTCCCGAACGGTCTCTTCGACAGTATTGAAGACGGGACGATCGAGATGCGTTTGCCCACCTTTGCCGGGGGTCGTACCACCCACGACCTTGGTCCCATAGTTAATGGCCTGAGTCGCGTGGAAGGTGCCTTCGCGGCCGGTGAATCCCTGGAAAAGAAGTTTGGTGTTCTCGTTTACAAGTACGCTCATTGCGCCAATCTCACTACCTTCTCTGCCGCGTCTTTCATGCCATCGGCGACGGTAAAGTTAAAGCCTGATTCGGTCAGGATCTTCTGTCCGAGTTCGACGTTTGTGCCTTCCATCCGGACCACGACAGGGATCTTGATTCCCAGTTCACTCGCAGCAGAGACAACGCCGTTCGCAAGAGTGTCACAGCGCAAGATGCCACCGAAGATGTTGATCAAAACCGCTTTCACGCTGGAGTCCGAGAGCAGGATCCGGAAGGCGTTCTTGATCTGTTCCGCACTGGCGCCGCCTCCTACGTCCAGGAAGTTCGCCGGCTGGCCGCCCGCGTATTTGATGATGTCCATGGTGGCCATCGCCAAACCCGCGCCATTCACCATGCATGCGATGTTGCCATCGAGCTTGATGTAGTTCAGTCCGAATCGCGAGGCTTCCACTTCGAGCGGATCTTCCTCGTTCAGGTCGCGCAACTCCAACAGATCCTTGTGACGGTAGAGCGCGTTATCGTCGATCGTGATCTTCGCGTCCAGAGCGTAGACTTTTCCGTCGCTGGTCAGAATGAAAGGATTAATTTCGGCGAGCGAGCCATCAATGGCATCGTAGGCTTTGGATAGCGCCGTCATTGCCGCCACGGCTGCATTCACGCTTCCTGTCGGAATGCCCATGTCGAAAGCCAGTTTCCGCGCCTGGAAGGGTTGCAGAACCTGGCCGGGAATGAGCTCCTCTTTGAGAATTAATTCCGGCGTGCTGTCCGCTACTTCCTCGATGTCCATACCGCCCGATTTGGACGCCATGAAGACGTTCTTTCCGCTTGCTCTATCCAGCACGATGCCGAGGTAAAGCTCACGTTCGATCGGGAGGGTCTCTTCGATAAGCAGGCGCTGAACAACTCGCCCCTCCGGACCCGTCTGATGAGTTACCAGGGTCATTCCCAGGATCTTTTTTGCCACCTCAGTGGCTTCGGCAAAATTCTTGGCGACCTTGACGCCACCACCCTTGCCGCGGCCTCCGGCGTGAATCTGGGCTTTGACGACTACGCTGCCGCCGAGTTCTTTAGCGGCCGCTTCGGCCTCTTCCACCGTATATGCGACCTGTCCTCGCGGGACAGGAACTCCGTATTTGGCGAGGATGGCCTTCGCCTGATACTCGTGAATTTTCATAGTTTGGACTGCCGCTCAGATGAGGTACAGATTGTGGCCAATCGCTAGTGTATCTCGCGTTCGAAGCGCTCCGACTGAAGCGCGAAGGCTTAGTGGATCGCCGCCGGTACCCGCCTCCTGGAGTTTAGGAGACCCTTGAGCGCCGTGCACTCTTCCGCTAACTCCGCAAACTGCTCCGGCGCAAGCGATTGGTATCCATCGGAAAGCGCCTCTTCGGGATGGGGATGAACTTCGACGATGAGCCCGGAGGCCCCGGCAGCAACGGCCGCCAGCGACATGGGAAGAACCTTATCGCGCTTGCCGGTTCCGTGGCTCGGGTCGACGATGATCGGTAAATGACTCAAGCTTTGCACCGCAGGGACGACGCTGAGATCGAGCGTGTTTCGAGTGTGGTCGGCGAACGTGCGAACGCCTCGTTCACACAAAATCAGGTCGTAATTGCCCTCTGCCAGAATGTATTCGGCCGCCATGAGGAACTCCTCGAGCGTCGACGACATGCCACGTTTCAGCAAGATCGGCTTCCGAGCCCGGCCTGCACGCCGCAGCAGGGAAAAATTCTGCATGTTCCGGGCGCCGATCTGCACGCAGTCTGTATAACGTTCAACAAGGTCGAAAGTTTCAACGTCGATAGCTTCCGTAACAATGCCGAGCCCGGTCTCGTCCCGGACCTCTGCCAGGTAGCGTAAGCCTTCTTCGCCCAAGCCCTGAAAAGCATACGGCGATGTGCGCGGCTTGTATGCGCCCCCTCTCAGGAGTTGGCCGCCTCCCGCTTTAACTGCGCGCGCCGCTTCGAGGATTTGAGAGCGGCTTTCAACCGAGCAAGGCCCGCCGCAGAGCACCAGTTCGTCGCCGCCGACAGGGACTCCGTGCACGGATACGATCGTATTTTCCGGCTTCGTTTCGCGGCTGACAAGCTTATAGGCCTTAGAGACGCGGATGGCTTCCGCTACCCCTGGGAGCCCCTCGAATTCGGCAGGGTCGATAGGTCCGCTGTTTCCCGTAATCCCAACGGCAGTTCTCTGCTCACCGGGGATGATGTGCGGCTTATAACCGAGAGATTCGATCCTTCTGCAAACGCGATCGATCTCATCCCGGCCTGCGAGGGCTTTCATGACGACTAGCACAAGAGAACTCCTTAACTACTTTCAGCGTAACGGGTAGCGGAACTACGACGTTAATCGTACCGGTAGTTCACAATAGACCTAAGTTGGCGAAAGACCTGGCTCACGTTCCGGCCGGCTCCTCAAGGGTAAGCACGTTATCTTGTGGATAGAGAAGGTTAGTGGTCTGCTGGGTGAGGGCTTGGGCGTGCCTCCACCCCCCGTTTCTGACAGGAGTGGTTCTTGGCGGCTTTACAACAGTTCGAGTTTCTAGAGCGAGGGGTAGCGTTCATGGTGATCCGGGGATGGTTTTGGGGCTCGCGCCACGCCTCCGCATCGGTATTTTCCACACAAAACTGAATGATCTCTGAATTAGAGGAACAGGAAACGCTTCTGCCCATGACAACATCCAGGCGAAGCTACCTTCCCTTTCGCAACTCCGTTCATCTGACCCGGGCGGAAGCTTCCGATCTCATGCGCCAGATTCTTTCCGGCAGCATGAGTGGTGAGGAAGTCGCCGAAATCCTGGTCTTCCTTCGAAACAAGGGCGAGACGGTCGCCGAGATTGTGGGGTTTGCAGAGGCGATGCGCGAGCTGAGCCTGCCGATCGAGGTAGAGCAAGCCGAAAGTCCGGTAATTGATACGTGCGGTACAGGCGGCGATGGCGCCGATACGTTCAACATCTCGACGGCCGCTGCGTTTGTGGTCGCCGGAGCGGGCATGCGGGTTGCAAAACACGGAAACCGGAAGATTTCGAGCCGGTGCGGGAGTTGCGATGTTCTCGAGCAGTTGGGAGTACGGGTGGATTTGTCGCCCGACCAGGTGGCCACGTGCATTCAAGAGGTAGGCATAGGGTTTCTGTATGCGCCCTCATTTCACCCCTCCATGAAGAATGCCCGGGACGCTCGGGCCCAACTGAAAGGACGGACCGCATTCAACCTGCTGGGGCCTCTCACGAATCCGGCGCGAGCTCGTTTCCAGGTGATCGGCGCGTTTTCAGTCCGGGCGGCTGAACTGCTGGCAAACGCTGCGGCCCGACTCGGAACTGAGCGCGCCTTTGTTGTAAACGGTGGGGACGGACTGGACGAGATCACAACGACAACTCACACGACCATCTTTCAGGTCGAAGGCGGTAAGGTCCAAAAGGGACGTTGGCTCCCGTCCGATTTCGGGCTTGAGCCAAGCGCCCCCGAAGATCTGAAGGGCGGGGATCCGGAGACGAATGCGGCGATTATGCGGTCCGTGCTCGATGGTGAAAGAGGGCCTGCTCGCGATGTGGTCGTCGCCAATGCGGCTGCCGCTTTGATTGCCGGGCAGCGTGCGTCGGAACTGAAGGCGGCGGTTGCAATCGCGTCCGAATCGATCGATAGCGGCGAGGCGCGTCAAAAATTGGACGGGCTGATCCAGTTCACAACCAATTTGAATGATGAAGCAATTTGAAATCGCGGAATTCGGTTTAGACGGGCTACAGCTCAAGCAAGCAGAAATCCCGCGCCCGGGCCCGGGGCAGGTGTTAGTTCGAATGACCGCGGCCTCGCTGAATTTCCGCGATCTCCGGGTGGTACAGGGGCTGTACAATCCTCGGCTCAAGCGTCCTATGCGGCCGCTGTCGGATGGAGCCGGCATTGTGGAGGAAGCCGGACCGGGTTGTGAACGTTGGAAAAAAGGCGACCGGGTCGCGGGCATCTTCATGCAGAAGTGGATTGATGGCCCGATCACGCGTGAGAAGTGTAACTCCGCGTTGGGCGGCGCCATTCAAGGCGTGTTGGCGGAATACGTCTTGTTTGCGGAAGATGGTCTGGTTTCCGTTCCCGCTTCGCTGAGCGACGAAGAGGCTGCTTGTCTGCCTTGCGCCGCTGTCACGGCTTGGCATGCTCTGTTCGAAGAGGAAGCTGTTGTTCCGGGGCAGACCGTGCTTCTCCAGGGCACCGGCGGCGTATCGGTGTTTGCGCTGCAATTCGCAAAGGCGGCAGGTCTGCGCGCCATCGTGACTTCGAGCAGCGACGAGAAGCTGGAGCGCGTACGCAGCATGGGCGCAGCGGAAACCGTTAATTACAAGAAGACTCCGGACTGGGAGGAAACCGCGCGCAAGCTGACGGACGGCGTTGGCGTTGATAACGTCATCGAGGTAGGCGGCAGCGATACCGTACCAAAATCGTTGAAGGCGGTCCGCATGGGCGGGACGGTCAGCGTGATTGGCGTCTTGAGCGGCGTTGAGCCGAGTGTTGCGCCCACCGGGATCCTGATGAACAGCGTTCGGGTGCAAGGAATTTATGTGGGCTCGCGTTGGATGTTCGAGCGCATGAACCGCGCGATCGAATTCCACAAGATCAAGCCCGTGATCGACCGTGTATTTCCCTGGACCGAGTTTCCCGATGCGCTGCGGTACATGGAGAAGCAGCAGCACTTCGGCAAGATCTGTTTGCGCTTTTAGCTTTTACTCGAACGGGGCGTCGTCATCGCCCGTATCCGCCGAGAGATTCTCAAATTTCGTGAAGCGGTTCAAGAAAGCCAGCTTCATGCGTCCGGTGGGACCGTTGCGCTGCTTGGCCAGAATCAGCTCTGCGATGCCTTTCAGACTTTCTTTGTCAGGCCGGTAAACTTCTTCGCGGAAGATGAACGCGACCATGTCGGCATCCTGCTCGATCGAGCCCGACTCGCGAAGATCGCTGAGCATCGGGCGGTGATCGCCGGGCCGGGTCTCCGGGGCGCGACTAAGCTGAGACAGCACCAGAAACGGAACGCGCAGCTCTTTCGACATCAGCTTGAAGCCGCGGGAAAGAGAACTGATCTCCTGGACCCGGTTTTCGAAGCGGCCACGGCCCTGCATGAGCTGCAAGTAGTCGATCACGACCAGACCCAGGTCGTGTTCCGCCTGCAGCCGGCGCAGCTTCGAGTGCACGTCCATCAGATTTGTTCCGGCTGTGTCGTCGATAAACAGCGGCGCCTCGACCATCTGGTACATCGATTCCTGAAGAGAGCGACGTTCGTCCGGGTTTAGATAACCTGCCCGAAAGCGCTGCTGGTCAACACGAGCCGAAGCGCAAAGCATACGAGTCAGGAGCGACTCTTTCGACATTTCGAGCGAGAACACCGCCACAGCTTTCGGATTGGCCTGGTTGCTGGCCACGTGCTGGGCGATGTTGAGCGCAAGGGCGGTCTTTCCCATTGCCGGCCGGGCAGCGAGGACGAACAATTCACCTTCGCGCAACCCGCCTGTCATTTCGTCGAACTTCAGGAATCCGGTGCTGATGCCCTTGATCCGCTTGCTGGTGTCGAGAAAGGCGTTGATGCCGCCCTCGTACTCCGTGATGATCTGGGCCGGATTCGCGAGCGCGTTCTTCGAACCAACATCCCCGAGCTTCATCAGGGCGTCTTCGACTGCACCCAGAATCTGCTTGGCGTCTTCTTCGCAGGTCAAACAACGGTCAATTGTGTCCTGGGAGACAGTGATGATGCGCCGCAGAAGCGCTTTCTCGCGAACGATGGATACATAACTGTCGAGGTTGTGGATCTGCGGCAGTCCGTCGTCGAGCGAAACGAGATAGCTGAGCCCATCCACCGACTGCAACTGTCCTTGCTTCATCAACTCGTTGGCGAGAGTGACGCGGTCGATCCTCTCTCCACGCTCGTGGAGATCCATCATGCGGAGAAAGATGCGTTTATGCTTTTCGAGGCTGAAGTCTTCCGCGGCGAGCGTACCGGCGACTTGCAGAAAAGCATTTTCGCTGGTCATAATCGCGCCGAGAACAAAACGCTCGGCGTCGAGATTGTCGGGAAGAACCTGATCGAGAGTTAGATCGCGTGCGGCCATCAAGAGAACTCGGTTAACTTAACCTGAGCGGCGGTCAGGTTCAAGGGAGAACATTTTGAGAAGACAGCGCCTTCCACATACCGGAACCCGATAGGCGCTAGGTTGGAGCACCTCAAAAAAACAGGATTTCCACAAGCTTTCCTCGAATCATTTTAGACTACTTTTGTTTTATCGGTCCATGCGGGCCTTCATGGGCCTCAAACGGCAGGTTGTTATACTGCGACTTGATGAACTTCAACGCAATTCGCCATCATCGACACCATCCGGTGTTCTAAGGCGAGGCTGCGTTCGAGCTCTTATCTGAAATTGCACAGCCCGCCACAATGGCGGGCTTTTTCTTTGGACCATGGCGACGAGCGACATCTTAGATTTCGAGAAACAGGACGGACTCATCACGGCGGTGGTGCAGGACCATCAGACCCACCGCGTGTTGATGGTGGGCTACATGAATCGGGAAGCGTTCGAGAAGAGTATGAGCACCGGGCATGTGACGTTTTACAGCCGGTCGCGCCAGAAGCTGTGGACGAAGGGCGAGACTTCCGGTCACTTCCTTTTGCTGAAGTCGATTGCCACTGATTGCGACGCCGATGCGCTTCTGGTCCAGGCCGAGCCGATTGGCCCGGGCGTTTGCCACAACGGGTATGAAAGTTGCTTCTACCGTACGTTGACGGGCGACGATTGGAAAGAGCAGGAAGCAAAGGTCTATAACACTGACGAAGTGTACGGAGCGAAGAAGTGAAGCTGAAGTTGGGTATTCCCAAAGGCAGCCTGGAGAACGCGACGATCGAGTTGTTCCGTCGGGCCGGCTTCACCATCACAACAAGCAGCCGAAGCTATTTCCCCTCCATTGACGATCCTGAAATCGAGTGCATGTTGATTCGTGCCCAGGAGATGGCACGGTATGTCGAAGACGGAGTTCTCGACGCGGGATTGACGGGCCGCGATTGGGTGGAGGAGAACGAAGCCAGCGTGCAGACGGTTGCCGATCTTGTGTACGCCAAACAAAGCTTCGGGAAAGTTCGTTGGGTGTTGGCCGTACCGGAAAGCTCTTCCTTTCACAAGGTGGAGGACCTGGGCGGTAAGACGATTGCCACCGAACTCGTTTCGACAACGAAGCGGTATCTGGCGGCGAAGGGCGTTAAAGCGAAGGTGGAATTCAGTTGGGGTGCGACGGAGGTGAAGCCGCCCGAACTTGCGGACGCCATCGTTGAAGTCACCGAGACGGGATCTTCGCTGCGGGCGAATAAGCTGCGGATTATCGAGACCGTGCTGGAATCGAATACTCAGCTCATTGCTAACAGCAGTGCCTGGTCCGACGCGTGGAAGCGCCGCAAGCTTGAAGATGTGAAGCTGCTGCTTGAAGGAGCCATGAGCGCGCTCGGGAAGGTCGGACTGATGATGAACGTACCGAAGGCGCACCTTGCGGACCTGCTGGCTGCGCTTCCGGCTCTGAAGAATCCGACAATCTCGCAGCTCAGTGATGAGTCCTGGGTTGCGGTGAACACGATCCTCGACGAACTGACGGTGCGGAACATCATCCCGCGACTGCGTGAAGCCGGCGCCCAGGGCATCGTCGAATATCCGCTGAACAAGATCGTGATGTAGACAATGATTCGAATCTTAAGTCTTGCGGAGGGGATTGCGTTTGTCGACGGCCGGAAGCGAGAGGCTGATTCGGTCGGCGATGTGGTGCGGCCAATTCTTGACGCTGTCCGGCAGGAGGGCGACGCCGCACTGCTCCGATACGCGCGGCAGTTCGACGGCTTGGGCGAGAAGCCCATTCGTATCCCGGATTCGGAGCTGGCGGCTGCTTTCGAGGGGATGTCCGAGACCGTAAAGCAAGCTATTGCCACCGCTGTCGCAAACATCCGCGAATTTGCGAAGCTTCAGCTTCCTCGGGGAAGATTCGAAGAGCTCTCGCCGGGCCGGAAGCTTGGCTGGGTGGTGCGGCCGCTCGACGCGGTGGGCTGCTATGTTCCGTCCGGGCGTTACCCCCTGCCATCAACACTGCTGATGACCGCGGTACTCGCGCAGACTGCGGGCGTGCGACGCATTTGCGTGACGTCCCCGAAGCCCTCCCGCGAGATTCTTGGCTGTGCGCGGATGCTCGGAATCGAGGAAGTGTACCGTGTTGGCGGAGCGCAGGCGATTGCCGCCATGGCGTTCGGGACCGACAATATTCCGAGAGTTGACCGGATCGTCGGGCCGGGCAACGCGTACGTCGCGGAAGCAAAGAAGCTGTTGGCCGGTGATGTGGGTATTGATTTCGTCGCCGGTCCGACCGAGATCCTGATTCTGGCTGCGCAAGGCGACGCAAACGTTATCGCGGCCGACATGCTTGCGCAAGCGGAACACGATCTTACCGCCAGTGCGGTCCTGATTACGACTTCGGAAGAGCTGGCGAGACAGGTGGCGGCGCAGCTCGAGGAGCAGTTGCGGACTCTCCCGACGTCTGATGTGGCGCGCGCTTCCATCGAAAACTCGAGCGCCATCATCCTTGTTCCCACCATGGAAGCAGGAATGGATCTCTCGAACCGGATCGCTCCCGAGCACCTCAGTCTGCACGACGTCTCCCTGCTGCCGCAAATCCGAAATGCAGGAACGGTGTTTCTCGGCCAAAATTCTCCGGAGGCGGCGGGCGATTACGCGACGGGTCCCAGTCATGTGCTGCCGACCGGCGGAGCAGCACGGCTACGCGGCGGCTTGTCTTCCGCGGATTTTGTGAAACTGATCGCGATTCAGGAGCTTTCGCCGTCCGCGCTCGCCGAGCTCGTGCCTACCATTGCAACTCTGGCTCGAGTAGAAGGATTGGAAGCACATGCGCGATCGGTGGAGATCCGATATACGACGTGAACGAGATGGTAGAAACCAAAACAAACGTAGGTGAGACGGTACTTCGGCCCCGGCAGGCGGTCATTGACATGGCCCCCTACCATCCACCTTCCGATGGCAGACGAAATAAGCTGCGGCTGGACTTCAATGAAAACACGGTCGGCGGTCCACCGCACGTACTCGATTTCATCAAACGCTTTCTCACTGCCGCGGATCTCACCATGTATCCCGAGTACGGACATGCTTTGCAGGATCTTGCCAAGCACTTTGCCGTAGGCGAGGATGAGCTGACTTTGACCAACGGCACGGACGAAGCTATCCAGGTGCTCGTCAACACGTATGTGGACGATCGTGATCACGTGCTTGTACTGCGTCCGTCTTATGCGATGTACCGGTTCTATTCGCAGCTTGCCGGAGCGAATGTATCGGAAGTGGATTACCGGCCCGGAACACTGGCTTTCCCCATTGACGAGTTGCTCGAGCGCATCACGCCCGAAACCAAAGCGATCCTGATTAGCAACCCAAACAATCCGACCGGAACCGGGACCAACATCGCGGGTATCGAACGCATCCTCGCAAAGGCTCGCGGGGCGGCAGTTTTGGTTGATGAAGCCTATTACGAGTTCAGCGGCGTCACCGTGCTTCCGCTCCTTCGACAGCACCCGAACCTGTTTGTCAGCCGGACGTTCTCGAAGATCTACGGCATGGCTGCCATGCGTTGCGGATGTTTATTCTCAAATGCGGAGAACATCGCGTATGTTCGAAAGGCTCAGTCGCCTTACAGCGTCAATTCGCTTGCGGCTATGGCTGCCCGAATTGCGGTGACGGACACCAAGTTTGTCGAAGAATACGTCCTGGAGGTGCTGACCGCGCGGGAACTCCTGTATGTCGGGCTGGAACGCTTGAAGATTCCGTATATCAAGAGCCAGGCGAACTTCGTTCTGTTCGAAGCGGGAGATCGTGCGGTCCCGATCCGGGACGAGTTGAGGTCCCGTGGCATTCTTGTTCGCGATCGCAGCTATGAGCTGCCCGGATGTGTGCGCGTCACGGTCGGCACTCGCGATCAGGTGCAGCGCTTCCTGGATGAACTGGAGCAGATCTGGTGAAAGCTCCTGACGTACTTGTGTTCGATATGGATGGTGTTCTGGTCGAAGTATCAGAATCCTACAGAGAAGCGATTCGCGAGACAGTGCGGCACTTCACGGGAACAGTTGTTTCGCACGACACCATTCAGAACTTCAAAAATGCGGGCGGGTGGAACAACGATTGGCTTCTTTCGCAGCGTTTGATTCAGGATCTGGGCAAGGACGTCCCGTATAGCGAAGTTGTCGAGTACTTCAATCAGGTGTTCCTGGGCGAAAACGGCGATGGCTTGATACGGCGTGAGCGATGGCTCCCGAAAGACGGACTGCTGGAGCAGCTTCGAAAAACTGCTGATCTGGCCATCTTCACCGGCCGCGCAAAGTTTGAACTCGACATCACGCTCGACCGGAACGCTGCCGACGGCCATTTCCAGTTCATTGTTACGGACGATTCGGTGCCTAACCCGAAACCGGCGCCTGACGGATTGCAGTTGATCCAGAATCATTACCCCGGCAAAACGATCTGGTACCTCGGAGACACAGTCGACGACGCGCGGAGCGCTCAATCGGCCGGCGTTCCCTTTATCGGTGTCTCAACGCCTCATAATCCGCGGCACGCCGAGATCTCGGAGATCCTGACGCAGCATGGAGCCTTCGCCGTTTTGAGCGACATCAACGAACTCCCCGGGGTCATTAACGAAGCCCGAGCGGAACTCGCCGTGAGAGAAGCGCGGATCGAGCGCAATACGAAAGAGACGCAGATCACGGGGCATTTGCGGCTGGATGGCGCGGGGACATACCGGATCTCGACTGGGATTCGCTTCCTGGACCACATGCTGGAACTCTTCGCGAAACACGGTGGTTTCGATCTGGAACTCGAAGCCCGAGGTGACCTGGACGTCGACCAGCATCATACGGTGGAAGACACCGGCATTGTATTAGGCGACCTGTTCTCGCAGGCTTTAGGCGATCGTCGCGGCATCAATCGCGCCGGGTACTTCGTGCAGCCGATGGACGAGGCGCTGGCTGTTGCTGCGGTCGATCTGGGCGGCCGGCCGGCTCTGGTGTACGACCAGGCGGTCACGGTCGTTCTGGTCGGCGATCTGCAAACGGAACTGCTGGAAGATTTCTTCGGTGGATTCGCAAACCATGCCGGAGCCAACGTTCATATCAAAGTGATGTACGGTCGTTCCAACCATCACAAGATTGAAGCGATCTTCAAGTGCTTTGCGCGCGCGATGCGCTACGCCTGTTCAACGGACGAACGCCTGAAGGATCAGCTTCCTTCCACCAAGGGACTCCTATGACAACGATCGTCGATTACGGGGCGGGGAATTTGCGTTCGGTCCGGAATACGCTTGAGGCGATCGGCGCCGAGTACGAAGTTGTCAATACGCCCGAGCATGTAGAGCGAGCGAGCAGGATCATCCTTCCGGGTGTCGGCCACTTCGGCCAGATGATGCGCTCTCTCGACGAACTGGGATTACGAGAGCCATTACGAGATCGCATCGGCGCCGGCGTTCCTTTCCTCGGCATCTGTGTTGGCCTTCAATGTTTGTTTGAACGCAGCGAGGAATCACCCGGCAGCGTCGGTCTCGGCATTCTGCCCGGTGTTGTTCGCAAGTTCACCGGAAATATTCGTGTACCGCACATGGGGTGGAACTCGCTTGAGCTCCGCCGGCCAAGCCGGCTTCTCCAGGGGCTCGGCGATGCTCCGTTCACCTACTTTGCGCATAGTTACTTCGCGCCCGTTCTTCCCTCGACTGCGGCCGCGTGCACCTATCTCGAGCCTTACTCGGCCGTCATCGAACAAGAGAATCTATATGCCGTTCAGTTTCACCCCGAGAAATCGGGCGAGACGGGGCTGCACGTGATCCGGAACTTTCTCGAGATCTGATGCTCGCAAAGCGTATCATTCCTTGTCTCGATGTGACGGGCGGCCGCGTGGTGAAGGGCGTAAACTTTCTGCAACTGCGCGATGCCGGCGACCCGGTGGAACTTGCCGAGCGTTATAACGCCCAAGGCGCGGATGAGCTGGTGTTCCTCGACATCACAGCTTCGAGCGATGCGCGCGAAATTATGGCGGACCTGGTGGCAAAAACGGCACGCAAGGTTTTTATCCCGCTTACCGTCGGCGGCGGAATCCGTTCCGTGGGCGATGGACGAAAGATCATTCTTTCCGGTGCGGATAAAGTAAGCGTGAACACGGCAGCCGTACACAGGCCGGAATTGATCCGCGAGTTGAGCGAGGAGTTTGGCGCCCAGGCGGTTGTTCTTGCGATTGACGCGCGCCGCACGCCCGATGGCCGCTGGAATGTGTTCACAAAAGGTGGACGCTTCGATGAGGGGATCGACACTGTTGAATGGGCGCAGCGCGGCGAAGATCTGGGAGCGGGGGAGATACTTCTGACATCTATGGACACCGACGGCATTCAAACCGGCTTCGATTGCGATCTGACGCGGGCCGTCGCGGCAGCAACGACGGTTCCGGTGATTGCTTCCGGGGGCGCAGGAAAGCCGGAGGATTTCGTGACTGTGTTGACGTACGGTAATGCCGACGCAGCTTTGGGCGCGTCCGTGTTCCATTACGGAAAGTACACCGTAGGGGAATTGAAGCGGGCCTTGATGGAGGCGCACGTTCCTGTGAGGCCGTCATGATTATTCCTTGCATCGATCTGATGGAAGGCAAGGTCGTGCAATTAGTGCAGGGCCGCGATAAGGCGCTGGAAGGCAAATCTCCCGACGAGCAGTTGGCGCTGTTTGCAGGTTTTCCGCAGCTTCAAGTCATCGACCTCGATGCGGCGATGGGGCGGGGATCGAATACCGCCATCCTGAACGGCATTGCGCAGCGAGCGCTGGTCAGAGCTGGAGGCGGCGTGCGTACGGTCGAGCGCGCACGCGAGTTGGTTGAGATCGGTGCGCACCGGGTGATTGTCGGCACGGCCGCGTTCAACACAGAAGGGCCGAACTTCGAATTTCTCAGCAGCCTCCGTGTCGCCTTGGGCGCGACTTACGTGACGATCGCGCTCGACAGTAAGGACGGCTATATCGTCGTGAAAGGGTGGCAGGAGAAAACAAGGTGGAAGGCTGTGGATCTGATCCCGGCGCTTGAGCCTTACTGCTCAGGCTTTCTCTGCACCTATGTTGATAAGGAAGGGATGATGCAAGGCACGGACCTTGCCTGGTTCGAAGATTTGCGCCGTCATACCCGGCATGAACTGGTCGCCGCCGGCGGCATCACCACAACCGAAGACATTCGAGCTCTTTCCGATATGGAAGTACATTGCGCGATTGGGATGTCGATCTATACAGGACGGCTCCGGCTGGAGGATCTCGCCGAACTGAATGCCACTCTGGCCGCTTCCGGCATTCGCGCGGGAACAGTCGCCTAGCGCATCTTTCATTGCTTCTCGTTGAGCTATCATCGCATCGAACAATTCAACAGTGAAGATTTCCGGTCGAGGAACAATGAAAAATAAACGATTTAGGACCCTCAGTTGGGGCTCCGGTCTAGTGCTTTGCTCTCTTCGCGTTAGTCAGCGCCCGGGGTATGTACTTTGACCGCTCTGATATCTCGAATGTGGTCACGGGAACGGCGGCGTTTACCGATTACAAGATGGAGCACCCCGGCGTGGTCCGCAAAATTACTGTTGCGGATTTGCCGCAGCCTTTTGCTACCAAGGGTGTTGCTAACTCTCCTTCTCTGATCGAGAAGCCGGCCGACGCCTGGCCGAAGACTCTTCCCGGATTCAAAGTCGAACTTTATGCTGACGGCCTGAACCAGCCGCGCGAGATCAAGACTGCTCCGAATGGCGATCTCTTCGTTGCCGAAAGTAAGCTTGGCGAGGTGCTGGTGTTTCGCGGCATGACTGCCGACGGGAAGATGCAGTCGAAGGAAGTGTTTGCAACCGGGTTGCGTCAAAATTTCGGCATCGCCTTCTATCCTCCCGGTAACAATCCGCACTACGTATATGTCGGCAACACCAATTCGGTCGTGCGTTTCCCTTACCATTCGGGCGATCTGAAAGCGACCGGGCCGGCTGAGACGGTTATTCCTGAGTTGCCCGCTGGTGGAGGGCACTGGACGCGTGATCTGGCGTTCTCCCCGGACGGAAGCAAATTGTTCGTTTCGGTCGGATCCGCATCGAACGTAGATGATCCGGACACGCACCCGGGCGAAACGCATCGGGCGAACATTCTGCAGTACACGCCCGACGGTAAGTTTGTGAAGATTTACGGGGCGGGTATCCGCAATCCGGTTGGAATTGCGATCGATCCATCTACCGGCCGGCTGTGGTGCTCGGTGAACGAGCGGGATATGTTGGGAGACAACCTGGTCCCCGACTACATCAGCTCCGTGAAGGAGGGTGGTTTCTACGGCTGGCCCTGGTACTACATGGGCGACCATGAAGACCCTCGGCTCGCCGGCAAGCACCCGGAGTTGAAGGGAAAGGTGACGGTTCCTGACGTTTTGCTGCAGCCGCACAACGCCTCGCTGCAGCTCACTTTCTATACCGGAACGCAGTTCCCCAAGCAGTATCGGGGCGACATTTTCGCCGCTGAGCATGGTTCCTGGAACAAGTCTTCTCGCGCGGGCTACGAGGTGATCCGCGTTCCGCTCGACAAGGGAAAGGCGGATGGAGAATACGAGGATTTCGTTACCGGCTTTGTCACTCCTGAGGGAGGCGTCTGGGGCCGGCCGGTGGGCGTTGCCGTCGCACAGGATGGCTCGCTCATGGTCACCGACGACGGATATAAAGCTATTTGGCGCGTCAGTCACAAGTAACTGAATCCGAGCGGACGAGGCGAAGCTACCGGCCGGGGTTGCCTCGCCTCGCTTGTTTTACTGCCCTCGCGGGACTCGTCTCTGCCTACGGGACCGACCTTCCCTCGGTCGAATGGCGGACCCACGTCACTTCGGTTCGCGAGCAGACCTTCGTGTCTCCCCAAGCAAAGAATTCGATTCAGGTTGTGAGCTGGAACGTCGATCACGGCGCCAACCTGGACCGTTTGGCTTCAGAGATGGCCGGGGATCGCGCTGATCTCTGTCTGCTCCAGGAGGTGGACTGGGGAACTAAGCGTACCGGGGAAGAAGACGTGGCGGCCAAACTGGCCGGACGGCTTGGCCTGAATTTGGCTTATGGCATTGAATTCGAGGAATTAAGCCAGGAGAAGGACGCGCCTGCGTTCATTGGCCAGGCGACTCTGACTCGGCTCCCGATCCGGCGCTCTCGCGTACTTGCGTTTCGAACATCAGTCTGGCTTTTGGCAGCCCCGGGGCTGGATCCCGTCGTCCGTGCCATTGATGCAGCGCCGGATCGGCGGGCGAGTGGCGGTGGTTTCTGAACTGGAATTCGGTGGGCGTTTGCTGGTCGTCTACAACGCCCATCTCGAGAGCCGTAGCTACGGGCGGATTCAGAACGAGCAACTGGACGAGATGTTGGCGGACCTGAGCCGAAACTACCCGGCCGGGACCGCCGTTCTCCTCGGGGGAGATCTCAACACGAAGTACTTCCCTTCGTGGTTCCTTCGCAAGCTGGAAAAGGCTGGCTTTCGGAGTGCAATCGGGCAACGAATAGAACGAACTCATCGCATTGCGTTCGCGCTCGACTGGATGTTTGTGCGCGGGGCCATTGAAATCGAGGCGGGCAAGGTCGAAAAGAGCTGGAAGGGCTCGGACCACTATGCGTTACGGGCGCAACTCGTCAGCGGCCGCGCCGGGGCAAAGACATCTTCTAGAGAGAATTGAGTACCATTCGAGCGTTCTCTCGAGATCCTGAGAGAGAATCCAGGACGTTCTCAGAAAATCGTTCTGAAA
>CAVSTJ010000007.1:0-8004 GCA_963730795.1 uncultured Acidobacteriaceae bacterium
GTCGTTCTTGGGCGTACGCCGCCATAGTCGGGAAGGGTCACTAATCGGCCCCTGGCCCCCGGTGAATTCTCAGATCGGCACTTCGCCGTTCTGCGCGACTAAACCAGCGAAACGTTGGGGCGGCGTGATATTTGTCACCTGGCTTTTGGTTTTTCTGAAAGCCTGTTCGACCGTGACCGTGTGGTACTCTGACGGCCAGCCTAAAACTAACATTCAAGTTGAGGTCTGCCGGACTCAGAGATGAGAGCGTTCCAGCTAAAAGATTCCGCAGTCACTGTGGCTGTGTCTTTAAATGAGGTGCCCACGCCTGATCCGGATCCAGGGCAACTCCTGATCAAAGTTCACGCAGCAGGCGTAATCCCTACAGAGCTGTTGTGGTATCCGACCAAACACCGAGAGAACGGTGATCCTCGACTGCATGCGATTCCGAGCCACGAATTTTCTGGCACCGTCGCGAAAATTGCGGATGGACAAGCCGGGTTCGCTGCTGGCGACGAGGTGTATGGCATGAATAACTGGTTCTGGGAAGGAGCTGCGGCGGAATACTGCCTTACAGTTCCTTCCAGCATTGCGATTAAGCCAAAGAGCTTGACGCACATTGAAGCAGCCACGGTCCCTATAAGCGCGTTGGCTCGCCACACGATTCATAATCTTCAACCGGATCTTGAAGTTCTCAAGGATGGCCGCGCCCAGTATGGCGTGAACCCGGACAGTCTCATTGCAGCAAGCCAAGTGGTTGCCATCGAGTTCCAGACCATCGCTGCGGCCAACAATTACTGGCGAAAATAGCTTCTTCCAAAACGGGTAAAGGAGCTACCCCGCTTATCTCATGGTTGACAGCGCGCCGAAATCTATTGAATTCAGAGATGAAAGAGCGTTGCTCGCGGTGCGACGTTGACCGGTCCGAAGTAGATCATGCCTGGTCGGGATGTGTTTACCTTCGACAAATGGTCTTTTCGAATGGAGTCCCCAGGCTGGATGCCACCGGCCATCTCTGCGGATAGACCGGGAGCATTTCTAGGAAGCTGACAATAGATCACCGCATATACTGCGATTTGCCGGGGAAACATCAATGAGAAAATCGCGAACATGGATGCACGCGACACTCCTTGTCTACCTCATCGTTGCCACGTACGGCTCCCAAACGCGAGGGCAGGGCAAAGCTCAAGCATCGCTGGTATTCAGGGAACACATCATCGCCAACGATCTCCGTGGCGGTTATCACGTCGCGGTTGCCGACGTCAACCGTGACGGCCGTCCGGACATCATTGCGCTCGCTGCGGGAGGGCCCGATCTTTGTCTGGTACGAGAACCCCGGCTGGGAGCGCCACGTTCTCATTTCGGGTTTGCGTTCTATGATCAACTGCGCTCCGGGTGACCCAGGGCCGGACGGCATACCAGACATCGTCGTAGCATGGGAATTCGCCAATGACGCCGCGAAAAGTTTGGGCAAAGTAGGCCTTCTGCACCACGATGGCGACCCGCGCAAACCATGGAAGCTGCAACAATTCGATGCGATCCCGACGCCTGTCTATGACGAATAAAGCAGCGCCTTCAAATCGTCTGCGTCCATAACAGCCGTCTGAAATCAATCTGCTTTCGCGGAGGTTTGAGGTGGCGTAGAGGCCTGGTTGGGATGACGCACTCGCCCTTCGCAGATGACGCCATTAGCTGATCCTCAGGGCTTAGATTGTATCGCATTGAAGGACGACGGGGCGGAGTCTCGAACGAGCGCTTTGCCCGATCTCTGCCAAGGCCCGGCTCGCGTAATGTGAGTGATCGCAACACATCGGATGTGCGATCACTTGCGAACCGGCCGGTGGGAATCTGCTTGAGGCGAACCGAGCGAGAGCGCCGTGTGAAACAGCTTTCATCAATCCCCAAATCACCAATCATTTGTGGCGCGGACGGTGCTTGCTCTTACCCATATCAGTGGTCCCGATCGCGTCCGCGCTCATTTCGCCGGTCATCCCCATCGATCCGCCGGAGCGAGTGTTTGACGACATATTCGCCGACTGAATTGCCGAGGGTCTGCCCGGCATTACAATCTGTCCGGAAGTGAATCCCACCGAAGACGCGAGCGTCCACTATTTCTTTGAGAGCCGCGGGAAAGCTCACAAAGGTGCGCATCTGTCCCGGCAGCGCGTCGTTCCTAACAGTGATTGCCGTGTTCTCACCAAAGTAGTGAGCAAGAACTCGGGCAGCAGCGCTGCTCGCGCAAGAGTGCGCGGACGGGTAGCCAGGGAATGGCGGAGTAGTGAGAAGCGGCAGCCATGTCGGATTAGCGAGCGTATCGGGATTACCATCTGTGTCCGCTAACTGAATTGCTGTGATGGGCCGCCAGGATACATACGTGTACTTCGCATCCCAACAGCCGATGATGCCGTCGGACATGGCCAGGTTCACCTGTGCGAGCAGATGGGCAGTTTGCAACAGGGTGAAATGATGCTTTTCGGCGAGCGTAACCGCAACGGGATTCCAGAAGTCGGGCGGATTGCCCGGATTCCAGAAGAGCGCCGCATCGGTTTCGTCGGGTGTACGGCTGGTGCTGGAGTTGCTTCCCATAGCCTTTATTTCATTGAAATCGGTCGTGTATTGGGTACTATCTAAAGCCGGTGGCGCTGGAGGGCGAAACTGCGAGGGTGACCGAATGACCCACGGGGTCACGCGCGCAAGTTGTGGGGCGAGAGCTGGCGCAGACGCTGGCGGCGTGGGGCGCCACTCTCCGGGAGCGGTTCCGCCAGTGAATGGCGGCACCGTCTGCGCGAACCCGTCGTTGCTGCGCCAAGCCCAGATTGCATCGGCAACCGTCTGGCCCCATTCGATCCCTTTTTGAATTGATTCGGAACGCTCGGCGCCCCATCCTCGGGAGATGCCAATCAGCGATGCCGACCGCTGTTGATTCAGTGTGTCCGATTGAGCCGGATACAGGTCAAGCAAAATAACATAAGCCGCTTGTACTGCGGCGGCGCGTTTCGAAGCGTTCCGGGGACCTCTGGTTGAGACATGAATGGGCGTGTACTCCGGGTCGATACCATTCACGGCGTCGAAAACCGCAGCTTGCACAATGGCGGTGCTCCGCGTTGAAACGGGCGCCGGTGTTGCCGGCGGCGTCAGCGTTGCTTCGAGCATAATGTGATTCCAGTCCGCTATTTCATCCCCTAGCCCGATTCCGCGGCTGATAAGTAGGAGAACGGATAAACCGATCGTTCGGACACACCTTTGGCGTGTTGACATCTGTGATAGTCCTTTCTGTGGTTCTTTGCTGAAGTGGGTTGTAGTTGTGAGGTGGTGCTGGTTTACGCGCCGTTTAGTTTCGGCGTGTTTCGAGGAAAGCCTGGGCGTTTTGAAGCTCAAGCCTCTGCGCATCGGCGTGTCCGCATGAGTGGAGCAACTCCGAATAGCGTTCTTCCGCCTTCTTTCGATCCCGCGAAAGCTCGGCCGCTCGCGCGGCACCATAGATCGCATTGAACCGGTTGGGAGAACTCTGCAAAACTCTTTCGAACTCGGGAAGCGCCCGCTTCGGCTGATCGAGTTCCATAAGCAACTCGCCCAGAAGCTCCCGGGCCGGCAACACTGGTCCCGGAGTTACGGGATGTTTCTCCGTCCCGTCTTCCAGATCGGCTGCGGCTCGCATGGAGCGCAGTGCTGATGCCTGATTTCCTTCCGCATGCTTGAGCCACGCCAATGCAGTAAGCCGCTGAACTTCTACTTGCTCACCCCAGTCGTAATCCTGTTCGCGCTCTCGAACCGTCTGCTCGATCCTCGTAAGCTCTTCGATTCCGGCTCGGGCCTCCGCTATGTTTCCGGCTCGGGCCGAGCCGAGCGCACGCGCGAAATGCGTGATGGCCTCTGCGTAACGAAAGTTCGTCCAGGGGAACCATGCCGGCTGCACCTGAAGCGTAGCCGCCGCCGACCAGCGCCGCCGCTCGAGCGCATAGCGTGCGGGAATGGCAGCGAACGCATAAGCAGCTTGGAAGACTTTCTGATCGAGCGCTGACACGGATGCTGCTTCGTCAACCATGCGCTTCGCTTTGTCGTCCTGGCAGGTCTGGAGGTAGGCATAGGCGAGATAGTCCATCGCATGCAGTTGATCCTGCGAGGTAGCGGCCGGAAGAGTTTTCGCCATTTCCCTCTTCGCAGCCGCCGCGGAGGCGAGATTCGACTCAATCGACTCGTCCCACAAACCCAATCGCGTGAAGATATGCGACGGCATGTGGAGCGCATGCGGCGATCCCGGAGCGATCTTCGCGTAGTTCCGCGCGGCGGGCAACGCGAGACTCGCAAGCTGTGGCGAATCATAGCCGTGGATCAGGTAATGAGTGATCCCGGGATGGTCCGGTTGCTCCGGCAGGATGCCGTTCAAGATCGCCGCCGCTTGTTTCTGATTGGCATAGCTTTTATCCGTCGGAGGCGCCGTCGCGATCAAAGCGAGTGCGTAAAAAATTGCGGCTTCGTGGTCTTCCGGATACCGCGCGGAAACCCGCTGCATGGCGTTACGCCACGCGAGCGCGCGCTGCCGATGAGGAACCTTATCGGAATCCGTATAAAACTCTTCAACCGCCGCAATATAGTCCCGTTCCCGCTGGGTTTTCGCTCCGATCGACTCGGCCTTCTTAATGGCAGCGATCCCCTTCTGCAGATCGGACGCCGTGGGCGGGAACCATACCGGGTGATAGAGGCTGGTCGCGATGCCCCAGTAAGCCATCGCACAAGCCGGATCCAGGCGGATTACTCCAGAGAATGTCTTTTGCGCTTCGTCGTACCAGAACGAGTGGAGGAGGGCGACACCGTGTTCGAAGGCCTTCTGTGCCTCTGGAGTGCAGGAGACGGGGAAGTGTATGTGCCCAACCTCATGCTGATGATCCTGGGAATTGGCAGCACCGGGCATGACGACCGCCATCAGGCCGCATAGAAACAAGCCGCGAATGTGGAAAAGATACCTGGGCATCTGGTGCGTGAGAACAGCTTGGCGGGTTTCGGCTAAGAAGGCAATGGGACCGAGGCGAAACGTTAGGTGACATCGCATCTAACTGACGAGTCTGGAGTTCCGCCGAGTGGTGACCCACTACCGCGGGTGTAAAATCGTACCTCAATAAATGTTGAGCGCGGGTGCCAGACCGGAGTCGAGTGCCTCCGGCCGGATTCTCCGGTTTGGAGCATTCGAGTTCGATGTCCAGGCGCGCGAGTTGCGGAAGCACGGCCTTCGGATCAAGCTCAACGGCCAGCCGATCAGCGTCCTTGCCATGCTCCTTGAATGCCCCGGCGAGGTAGTTATCCGAGAGGACCTTCAGGTGCGGCTTTGGCCGGCGGGCACTTACGTGGATTTCGAGCATAGCCTCAACGCCGCCGTTAAGAGGCTCCGCCAAGCTTTAGGTGACTCGGCCGATTCGCCGCGCTTCATTGAGACGCTCGCTCGTAGTGGGTACCGCTTCATCGCTCCTGTCAGCGGGCGCATGCCCGATCTAGCCGAGGCTGCTGGCCAGGAGAAGCAAGCTGACCAGCCCCGGGTCGTTGCGGAGACCACCGAGACGCCAAAATGGCTACGACGCCTTTCATTTCCACGCATCCTGGCCGGCGTTTTGCTCCTGGTACTAGCGGCCGGCCTGGTCATCGGGCTCCGCGGAAGGCGGCTCACTCAGACAGGTTTCGGTCCAGTCCGGTCCTTAGCCGTTCTTCCTTTGGCCAATCTTTCCGGAGATCCGGAGGAGGAGTATTTCGTGGAGGGGATGGCAGACTCCCTTCGACAGCACCTCGAGTCCATCAGTGCTTTACGAGTGATTTCCCGGACCTCATCGACGTACTACCGGGGAAGCAGTAAGCCGCTTCCGGAGATTGCGCGTCAGTTGAACGCCGATGCAGTTGTCGAGGGCTCGGTTTTGCGCTCTGGGACACGGGTGCGCATCAACGTCCAGCTAATTCAGACCGCCAGCGACACACACGTGTGGAGCGGCAGTTATGACCGCGACCTGAAGGACATATTTGCGCTGCAGGCGGAAGTGGCCGGGAAAATAGCGGACGAAATCCGGGCCACCCTGAGCTTGCCGGATCGCGTACGGCTGGCGCGCCGCCACACTCCCGATCCGGACGCCTACTTGGCCTATTCCAAGGGACGGTTTTTCTGGAACAGGAGGACCGAAGCAGACCTGAAGAGAGCCATCGGCTATTTCCAGCAGGCGATTAAAAGAGACCCGAATTACGCGCTGGCCTATGACGGCCTTGCGGATTGCTGGCTGCCGCTCGGATGGTACGCATACATGGCTCCATCGGAGACTTTTCCGTATGCGAAGGTGGCGGCAACGAAGGCGCTGGCTCTGGATGACTCGCTCGCCGAGGCCCATACGTCACTGGCGTTCGTAGCCGTCTACTACGATCGCGACTGGGCCAAAGCCGAGCGTGAGTTCCGGCGCGCTATCGACTTGAACCCAAACTACGCCAACGGACACCACTGGTACGCCGAGTTCCTGTCGCTTAAAGGCCGTCACGAGGAAGCTATCGCCGAATCGGAACGCGCGCGGGAACTCGATCCGCTGTCGAACATCATCAACACCTGGGTGGGCTCCCGGTACTTCTTTGCTCGAAAGTACGACAAGGCTATCGAGCAGTATAGAAACGCCGTCGAGATGGACCCGGCCTTCGTTCCGGTGCATTTGGTGCTCGGACACGCGCTCGAACAGAAGCACATGTACCAGGAGGCCATCGCGGAACTCGAAAAAGCAGTAACTCTCTCCGGAGGCAGTCCGGTTTACATGGCGTCCTTAGCGCACGCGTACGGAGTTGCCGGCAGACGAGTTCGGGCGAAGAAACTGTGTGACGATCTCAGGAACTTGTCCAGGCAGAGGTATGTGTCCTCTTATGACCTCGCACTCGCCTCCCTGGGCATGGGCGAGACAGACAAGACGTTCAAGTTGCTCGCGCAAGCGGTCGAGGAGCGTTCCCCGCGTGCAGCGTTCCTGGCAGTAGATCCTCGGTTTGATGGAGTCCGCATTGATGCTCGGTTTAAGGAGCTGATGAATCGAATAGGGCAGCCATGACAAGCCTCGAAAACTGGCCGTAATACGACCTGGTCTATGTTCCGGAAACGCCTCGATATGGGCAACCGGAAATGAGACCGAGGAACGAGGAGATTCGTGTTTACCGGCGACGTATAAATCTACTGCTAGCTGACAATGGCGGATTTGTAGGCCTAGTGGCCAAAGCCTCACGTCACCGGGAATCATCTCCGTCCAGGTAAGCGGCGGTCATCGCGGCGGCCGTAAACAGCGGCGGGGGCCGAGATACGGACCCCGAAGCGACCGCTGCCAAATTCCCCGGGTACGTTCGCTGGCTCAGCGCGAACCCGATGGTGATAGCCATGAAGCTCAAATTCCTACCGGGTTTCGAAGGTCACTATGTGATCGGTGTGTCGGGGATTCCCGTGATTTCAGGCCACAGCGAAGGTGAAAGAGGCGATTCCTACGATGGGCTGAAGGACGTCACACACCTCGAAGTTAAGGGACAGCAACCCGCCCGAACTCGGAATCATCCAACAGGACCCGAGCGATACATCGACCGTCTCGTTCGGATTCCTCCACCAGTTCCTCGATCTCTCAGTGGCCAAAATAGCGGAATTCAAGACCAATACTGGACCATTCGAAATCAAAGCCAAATTCAATCTGAAGCGGATGAACTATAAGAACGGACTGGCTGTCTAGTCTTGTTTCTCCGATCACTCCTTTGAAAAGCCGCGATCATTCGCCGCATCTTTAAGCTGTGTGTTGTGGTGCGCAAACTGACGCTTCGCACCAAGTGAGGAATTCATTTGAACCGCGATTCGAAGCAGTTTAGAGGGCAGTGTTGCAAACGTGAGATCGACAGCGTCGTGGGAGGTACTTGCCAGGGGACCGAGCTCGTATATCTGTTGATCGTTCTGGATGCCTTTTTCGCGCCGTGTGATCGGCTGGGCTCTGGACCGCCCGCTAGAGGCTCAGCTCACGATGGCAGCGCTGGAAATGGCCTTGTCGC
>CAVSTJ010000008.1:0-11444 GCA_963730795.1 uncultured Acidobacteriaceae bacterium
CTATCCTGTCGAGACGGAGGACGAGCATCATATCGGCGCTTTGCGCGTTATACGGACATGTGACAGATCGGCGTTGCGAAGCCGACTGATCAGTCTCAATCTAAACTGAGGCACATGCCAGCGAAGCAAAGATCGGAACAGCACCTAATAGATCAGGAGGGCGAGAGGCTTCTTCGCTCGAAGCTGCCCGGCCACTGGATATTGCGCGAATACCGCCCGGACTACGGCTTGGACTTAGCGATCGAGATTTTCAAGACTGGCGAGGTCACCGCTGGCCGCCCGACTACCTATGAGACGCTCGGCGAGCATCTGTTCGTGCAGCTCAAGAGCATAGTGGCGCCCGAGGCTAAGCCCCTCACGATTTTCGGCCGGGGAAACGTGGAGAAAGGACCCGAGACGCTAAACCTTAACGACCGGATTGAGGACATCGACACCTACCGCATTCAGCTTGAGACTTCGGAGCTGATTACCGTGGAGCGCATGGGAATTGGTGTCCCGGTTTTGCTCGTCGTTGCGGATCTAACCAGGGAACGCTGCTCCTTCGTGTGCCTTAACGACTATATCGACAAAGTGCTGATGCCTAGGCACGAAGATTATCGTTTAGCGGCAAGTCGCACGATCCATGTACCTGTCCGCAATGAAATTGGTACGGAGTGTGGCTTGGTAGCACTACGATGGTATGCCAAGCGAGCAAAGCTGCTGGCTGCCTTTCAGCGATTCACGTACCAGTACTCCGAACTGGAATGGGCAGAGAACGGCGATTGGCGGGGCTTAGCGAACATCTTCGCAGGGAGAGTCGCCGGTTATGATTTCTGGGATGACACCGAAATGTGCGTACCAATCGGGTACAATTCGGCAGGGCTGAAACGGTTCATGGAGACGGGTCAACCTGGGTACTTTAAAGAGCCAAGTCAGATACCCGAGGGCTTCGATGAAGGGGAGCTCAAAGCTCACATGAAAAAGCTGGACGTTTTCGAACTCTGGCGATTGCTATCCCTTTTGCCAAGGACGTACGAGGACGTCTGGCGCGAATGGTTCCTGCCGACGGCCTTGGGGCATTTTGCGTCTGCGCCTCCGCCCAATGCATAGTTTCCTCGCCCCGGTTTTCGCGGGAAATGTGCGGGGACAACGAATCGACTTGAGGAGTCCCGGAGTCCCAGGTAGCCGCATAGTTGGTGTCTCGCGATTTACAATTCCAGTCACACCTGTCCGCGAGCGGGCGCCCCAGTCCTTTGGTGCTCACGGAACGGGAGGACAGCAACCTCGTATCCGCGGATCTGATCGGCCTTGATAGTATCCGCTTCCGGATCGGCACTCACGTGTGCGTTACGATGGAGGGTTCGCTTTCCAAACAGAGTTGCGCTCAACAAAATGATCGGAGTGGATCTTTTCTCGGGGGCCGGAGGCATGTCAGTCGGTGCCCGATGGGCAGGTGTAGAGGTCCGTCTGGCGATCGAGTCGGATAAATACGCCGCTGCGACGTACGCCAAAAACCATCTCGGTGTGCACGTACAGAACATGCCAATCCAAAGGGTCCGCACCCTGGATCTAGGCAATCGCAATGCGCCTGTGGTCCTTTTTGGTGGGCCACCCTGCCAGGGATTTTCGACGTCCAATCAACGGACTCGCTCAGCGGAAAATGAGGCGAATTGGCTCTTTCGTGAGTATCTGCGAATCGTCCGCCAGGTGCGCCCAGAATGGGTCGTGTTCGAGAATGTCAAGGGCATGCTGGAAACGGAGGGCGGCCTGTTCATAACCCAAATCTCCACGGCCCTCAATAGAGCCGGATACTCGGTTGCAAAATGGGTGCTCAACGCCGTCGACTACGGTGTGCCCCAGCGCCGCTCTCGATTGTTCCTCATCGGTTGCCGCAACGGCGAGGTCTTGCAGCCACCATCCGCCATCCGCCGCCCGCCCGTAACGGTTTGGGATGCGATTGGCGATCTCCCGGTTCTGCGTAACGGCGCGGTTGCGGACACGCTGCCGTACCGCCGCGATCCGCTCTCTGGGTATGCGCGACGGCTGCGCGGTAACCGGACCGAGTGCGCGAACCACTTGGTCACCCACAACATGCCCAGCATCCTCGAACGCTACCCCCACGTACCGCAAGGTGGAAATTGGAGCAACATCCCACCGAACTTAATGCGGAGCTACGAGGATCGCGAACGCTGCCACACTGGCATTTATCGACGACTGAGAGCAAACGAGCCATCGATCGTGATTGGCAATTTCCGCAAGAACATGCTAATCCACCCGACGCAAAACAGAGGTCTCTCAGTCAGGGAGGCAGCCCGTTTGCAGTCCTTTCCGGATTGGTTCGTATTCAGGGGGTCAATCGGATTCCAGCAGCAACAGGTTGGGAACGCGGTGCCACCGCTGCTCGCCAAGGCCGTCTTCACGGCAGTTCGGCGAGCGCAGGATCGCGCGTAAGAAACGCGAGTGGGAAACTTCGCACTCATGAAACTCAACGGTAAATCGCTCGTGGAGTGGCTAGAAAGGCAACGCCCAAACGCGTTTCCTGGGCGGGGAAGCGTAAACTACTATGGCCAGTTTAAGCAAATTGATGAGTACCTCAATAACAACGTGCACCCGCACGTGACTGCAGCTGCCAACGCGATCGACGGGGGAACGCTTACGGACCACGGCCCTGAACACATCAAAGCGGTCATCGTCCGTGCCTCCGAGCTCCTCGCGGCCCAGGGGGATCTCACTCCATACGAAGTTTACTTACTGCTCGTGGCTATTCACCTTCATGACGTGGGCAATCTGTTCGGACGGGACACCCATGAGCTGAATAGCGAAGATGTGATCAAGCGCCTCGGCCTTCTAATGGGCGAACATCAGGTAGAGAAAAACGCTATCTTTCAGATCGCACAGGCGCACGGAGGCAGCATCGCCGGCAATAAAGACAAGATTTCAGACCTGCAGAGCTCCGAGGCCGTGCTGGGGCAACCCGTGCGCGCGCAAAGGATCGCCGCAATCCTGCGTTTTGCAGATGAACTCGCAGATGAGCGCTCCCGCGCAGCGGGGTTTCTGCTCCAGATGTCCAAGATCAATCCGACCAGCGAGATGTATCACAAGTACGCCCACTCTCTCCAGTCTGTGATGGTCGATGCCAAGGGGGGAGCAGTTAGCCTCCACTTCGACATGCCCGTCGATGATGCCTGCAGAACATTCGGAAAGGGAGACAAGCAGGCGTATCTGCTGGATGAAATCTACGAGCGCACCATGAAATCACATCGCGAGCGGACGTACTGCATGCGCTTTCTCCGGCCACAGGTCGCGATTGAACGAATAGACGTCCAAATAAAGGTGTACGGGAACGACTACCACAGCAAACTGGCAACGATACCCTACCGCCTAGAAGAGAGCGGCTATCCCGAAGGACTCCCTGGCGGCGTCCTCGGCGCCTGCCCAACTGTCAGCGCCCTGCCGTACGGGAGCCCGTTGACGGGGAAGGCGCTCCACGGCTATTTCACGAAGGATCAACCGGTCGAATGAACACCACCAGTGACCTGCGGAACCCGTTTGCCGTCCAAACTCCCGAGGACATTTCCGCGGGCGATATCGTGTCGCTTTTCGTCGACGTCTTCAACGACTTCTACAATATCCCCAAGCCCGGACACACCTTCCTGCACGGCCCTCGAGGATCGGGAAAGAGCATGATGTTTCGGTACCTCGAACCCGACTGCCAAAAGCTCGTGCACAATGCCGGTTTGAACGCCCTGGAATTCTTTGCCGTTTACGTTCCCATCAAGAATACCGAGCTTAAGTTGACCGAGCTACAACGACTCGAAAATCAAAATGCGAACATCGTGCTCAACGAACACTTCCTCGTTACGTACGTGGCAGTCCGTCTGTGCGAATCACTCCTTAAGGCCCAAGTAATCGACGAGAACGGTGAACAGGCCGCTCGCCTCAAATCTTATTATGACACTGAGCTGCGGCGTGCCTTCTTGCGGTGCGGATGGACTGACCCGTTGCCCAGCCTCCTGCCGACCGCGACGATCAACGACTCGTTTAAACTCCTGCAGGACATCTTCGCTGATCAATATGCTGCACTCCTCGCCTACTTTCGTCGGCTTGCGTTTACATCGGGGCCGGTCACTTACTCGGGGCCGCTTTGTGGCTATCTGGATTTCTTGCTGCCGCTGATGAAAAAAGTGAAAGAGTTTGTAATCATGCCGTCCGCTCCGATCTTCTTGCTGATGGATGATGCGGACAATCTCAGCCGCGTGCAAACCGCGATCCTCAATTCCTGGGTCTCGTGCCGCACGAGCGCCGATGTGAGTATCAAGATTTCAACGCAACTCAATTACAAAACGTATCTCACAGTCCAAGGTCGCACCATCGACACGCCCCACGACTTCTCTGAAGTCAACATTTCTTCTATATATACATCACAAAAGCGGGGCTACTACAACCGGGTTAGTCAGATCGTACAAAAGCGATTAACCATGTACGGGGTTAGCCGAACTCCCGAACAGTTCTTCCCACCAGCACAGGAGCAGGAAGACAAGATCAAAGTGATCGCGCAGGAGCTCAGGGCCAATTGGGACGCGGAAGGCCGGGGATTTCGCGCCAGCGACGACATGGTTCGGTATGCCCGACCCACCTACATAACCAGCCTGCTCGGAACGAGCAAATCCGGATCAACGTATAAATACGCGGGGTTTGATCAGCTCGTCCACATCTCTTCTGGTATCGTTCGCTACTTTCTTGAGTCCGCTTCCCTGATGTATGGCGAGATGCGCTCGCGACACGGTCAGGTGACGGAGATTTTACCCGAGATCCAAGATCAGATCGTTCGCAGCCAGGCGGATCAATTCCTGTTTAGCGAATTTGATCGGTGGTCTACAGATGAAGCAGAAAGGGAAGAGGGCAAGAGCTCTAAGGTGCTCGACAAAACCAGAAGGCTCCGCAACCTCATTCAGGCACTCGGTGGCACCTTTCACCAGATCCTTCGCTCTATCGCGTCCGAGCGCCGCGTTTTTTCCGTCGCGCTGACCGATGAGCCTACCCCAGACGTTCTGGAGGTGCTCGATCTCGGCGTTCAGTATGGGTATTTTCACCAGTCGACGATCGGCAACAAGGAAGGAACGGGACGCACCCGGCTGTATGTGCTCACCAGACGCCTTGCACCATTTTTCATACTGGATCCCACGAGTTTTGCCGGGTACAAGTTCATGACTAACGAGGCACTCCGTGAGGCCATGCACAGACCAAAGACCTTCCTGGGGAAGGTTCGACGGAGCGGCGTCGACTCCGTTCTGGAAACAGGCCAGCTCGCGTTATTCGAGGATGAATGAGCATGCCCAAACCCGCCAAAATGCTGCTCGCTAATTTACGAGAACAGGTTCACCCTGCAGATGTTTTCATCTGTTGCGCTAGCTTTGAAGACCGCAGCCAATCCGCCCCGGCGCAACTGGAGGGCGCGGCGTTCACTCGAGTACTGATCTGCGCCAATGAGAATTTCCCCCACATCATTAGGAAAACTGCGAGGGATCTGCAGCGCCGCTTCGGGAGCATCGCACGATTGGTGTCGCTTAACACGAGTGATGCCTTACGCACTGCCGATAGCCTGCAGGAAGCGATCGACAGCGCACTACAGGCCAACCTCAACCGGTTCCTCGTCGATATCACGACCTTTACCCACGAGAGCCTGCTTATTCTGCTGCGCATTTTCCAGATTCGGGGAATCACTTCCGTCGAGTTTCTATATACGGCCGCCGAGGAATACTCCGTTGGCGATCCTGACGATAAAAAATGGCTCACCAAAGGCATCGGTGAAGTTCGCTCCGTGCTGGGGTACCCAGGCAAGGCAGTGCCCTCTCAAAAATTGCACCTCATCGTCATGGCAGGATTTGAAGCCGACCGAGCGGAGCGTTTACTCCAGGAGTACGAGCCCAGCAGAATCTCTCTCGGCTTGGGAGATCCGGATTATTCCATCAACCGAGATCACTACAAGGCCAACAGGCTCTTCTATCAGAAGTTGCTGGAAAAATATGCGAACGTGCTTGAGTTCACCTTCTCGTGTTCGGATCCTGAAGCGACGCGCGAGGTGCTCCGAACGCAGGTCCTCGGTTTGCCGAAGCACAACACCCTCATCGCACCATTAAATACGAAGATCTCGACACTGGGTGCCGCACTGCTCGCCCTTGAAGACGACTCGATCCAGCTTTGCTATGCCACGGCACACCAATACAACGAAACCCGGTACTCGATTCCCGGCGATCACTGCTATTACTTCGCTGCCGCCTTGCCTGCTATGATGCCAAGCCAGTAAAACATCCGACCGTAGGGCGGCGGATTTGAGTTGCGCCCAAAGGCGTCAGACAAGACATATTCACGGGTCGGTGTGCTGGCCGGGAGCACACCGTGAGGATTCTATTCCGGGATCACCGCTGATCACCGCGTGGGCCTCGTTGGTCAAGGCCTGCGACTCAGCACTGGCACTCGCGATAGAAGGCCTGAAGTCCGCCTAGTCAAATTGACGCTTTGTCGGCTATGCGCCGAAGTGGCTTAGACACGATTAGGACCGATAAGTCGGCAAGCATCCGCCCAAATTCCGAGTGGCGCGTCATCCAGGAGCTTGCCGGAGCAGCGCGGCAAAAATTCCGTTGTCGGTAAACGCTGTCGGACTAAGCAGGGGCTTGCCACTTTCCGGTAACGGGACTCTTCGGGCTCGACCGTAAACACTGCGCCGTCAGTGGCGATCTTTCGATCCGAAATTCGCCCAGCGTTCCGGAGCGACCAGTGGTTGGAGTTGTCAGAGTTCTGCTGTCGTAAATGACTTTTACGAGCGGCTGAACCAGTATGCCAGGGCCTCATGCAGAGCGTTCGCGTCGTCTGAGTGCCCAGTCCAGATCCACGCGGCATGCCCATCAGGACGCACTAGGATCGCGAGAGGCCCAGACTGAGGCACCGACGTAGCGTGCACCTTCCGGATATCGGGAGCAAAGCCTTCTAGCGAGTTTATGAAATGCGCTCGATCGGTCGCGTCGATCAGCACCCATTGGCCACCATGAAGGAGTTCGGTTAAGCGCGTCTCTCGTCCTTCCGCAAACAGCGCGAAATCAGGAACCATGCGGCCGAGCAAAGCGTGTGCGGTCGCGTCGCTTGGAGACAGATAACGGGTATCGAGCCCCGTCACAACTTCCGCAAGCGCCAGACTGACTTCCGGTCTTTGAAACAGACGGATGAGAAACTCGCGCAAAGGTTTCCTGTCCTCGCTAAGTTCTGTAAGCAGAACTTGGGCCTGCGTGTTCTCAAGGACACGCTTCCCTGCGGCGTGCCGCTCATCGTTATAGGTCTCCAGAAGTCGAGCGCTTGCGCCATCCCGCAACGTGGCTGCCAGTTTCCAACCAAGATTAAACGCGTCATCAAGGGCCACGTTTACCCCAATGGCGCCCGCGGGAGGATGAATGTGCGCTGCATCCCCGGCAAGGATGACTCGCCCGGCGACATAGCGCACCGCCTGACGCGCCGCATCACCAAAGCGTGTCAACCAGCGAGGATTTCGCACAGCGACGGTTTTCCCCAAAACGTCGGATAAAGCGGAAGCGAATTCTTCCACCGGAACAGGCCGGTCCTTGTCAGCAGGCGGATGCCGATCGCGAAAAATGATACGGACGTATCCGGGGCGCGGGATGACAAACACCGAACCACCGGGACCATTGTTGATCCCGAGAGAAAGAGAATCCGGCTCTGTGAGTTCCACATCTGCGAGGAACATGATGCGCTTCGCCGCCGTTCCCGGAAAATCTATTCCTGCCTGCTTCCGAACGACGCTGCGGCTGCCATCACACCCTACGAGGTACTGCACGCGGACCAGTTTGTTGTGCCCGTTCGCAGCCACGATCGCTGTCACTCCCTCGTCGTCCTGTTCGAAGGTAATGAGTTGGTGCTCCCAATGAATGAAGACGCCGCTGCCCATTGCCTCCGCCTCCAGCAGTCGTTCCACACGATCTTGACCAATCCCAAGGCTATACGGGTGATCCGTCATTGAGCCTTCAAGCATCGGTGTAACCGGCAGTCCTGAGAAGGCGGCATGTGGAACTTTCCAGCCCTCGCTTAAGAACGGTTCGAGCATGTTACGGCGCGCCAGAATGTCCAGACTGCGAGCGTTCAAGGTAAAGCCCCGGCATATGGTGGCGCGCGCTGGAAGCTTGTCGATCACCATCGCGGTTACCCCAGCCAGCTGCAACTCACGTGCTAGAAGCAAGCCAGCCGGACCTGCTCCGGCGATGAGAACGTCTGACGTTATTGCTTCTGATTCGGCCATTTCAGGTTTCCTGTTTCGATCTCTTGAGCAGTACGCTCCAGCCAACGAAGTTCTGCCCTTGTGCTATGCAGCGCATATTCAGCTTCGATCACAAACAAGCGCGGTGTTCCTGCAGCTAAGGCGTCTTTATGCGCCTTCACGTCCCGCCTAATTTGCTCTTTCAGACACGCGCAACGCTCACGCAACGCGTCGACCGCTCCAGCTGGCCCAAGTACACCGATATGGCTTACCGCATAAAAGAGCTCATCTGGACGCCAGAGTGGATTCCGAATCCGTTCGTCCAGTTCACTACGCAGTCGGTCCAATCCCGCCTCGGTAATGGAGTACGGCTGGCGTTCCGGCCGGTTTCCCTCACGCTCGGCACTTCCAGGCTTGATCCAACCTTGCTTCTGCATAGCCGCCACAACGTTATACAGTGTTCCCCTGCTGAGTTCGCTTTCCGAAACGAGACGCCTGCGCTTGAGTTCAAGATGCAGGTGATATGAATGCATCGGACCTTCAACGAGAATGCCGAGTAGCGCTATGACAAGTGGGTTGTCTAGCACGTCCGCTGGCATGGTCTAATTAGACCATAAGAAGAGAATTGTGTTGCTTGCTGCAGGCGTATTTCGTGCCTACAGTTCACTCGCAGGACTCGGAAAGTCGGTTATGTTGATCCGGCCAATTGATCTTGTGTGGTCAGGAAGCGTTTAGGAATGGCTTGGCCATTGTTGCGGATTGGTTTCGGATCACGCGCCACTCGGAAATTGAGCCGTATTCGACGCGATTGCCGGATCCCGAAGAGTCTCGTTACCAGAAACTGGACCGGCGACATTGAGTCCGACGACCAGGGTCGGAGGAATACAACAGACGAAGAAGCAATCCCTCTGTCACAACTAAGGCGGGTGTGGAAGTGAGTGGAGGTGTCCCCTCTTCGACCCATTTTGTCAAATCGGCCAGTGCTTGGAGCCAGATACCGCCGAAGCCCACGATGAAGCTGGCGCACCGCCGCCAAAGTCAGAATCCTCCACTTCAAGAAGCGTGCGCCATTCCGGCATTACCGTGGCCTTCAAAACCACGTTTGAGGTATTCACCAGGGTTGGCCCCGACAACTCGCTTGAACGCCTTACTGAACGCAGCGTCGGACTCGTAACCGACCGACCGAGCGACGTCTATGAGCTTTTTGTCACGCTGTTGTAGTAACTGCATCGCCTTCTGCATCCGCCACTCGGTTACATATTCCAGTGGTGTTTGTCCGAGTAGCTCTTTAAAACGTGCTGCGAATGCGGAGCGAGACATGCCCGCCGCTTCGGCCAGGGATTCGACCGTCCAGGGTGTATTCACTCTGTCGTGAATGGCACTCAGGGCAGTGCCCATTTGAGGATCGAAAACAGCACGAAGCCATCCTTTGTTGCGTTCCGGTCCCGACGCGATATGCGCCCGGAGTACCTGGATAAACAGGACCTCGGCTAGCCGAGTCGCGACTACTTCAGATCCCGGCGCCTGTTCTGCCATTTCTGACGCCAGCGCCTGCATTGTGATGTGAAGAGCAAGCGTGCGTGCCTGATCGGCCTTAATCAGAATGAAGCTCGGCAATAACTGAGTGATCGGCTTCAGGCTGGCGCGATCGAAACTCAGGGACCCACAGACGATTGTCGTCGGTGCGCCACCACCTCCATAATGAGCGACATTGCCGTTGGCTTTGGCCCCGATCTCGCGGAAAGTCCACCTCGGACGTGTTCGCGGGCTGTCGCGCAAAACAATCGAAGTCCCCCGGGCCAGCAAAAAGCAATCACCACCGGTGAGGGGAATCGGCTCCGGAATCCCTTCCACACTCAGCCAGCAGTTGCCGCGCGAAAGCATGGCGAAGTGCGCCAAATCTGTGGGTGAAATCTTTTTGCCGGAAGGCGTGACTTTTTCTTCGCTCTGCTTTTCCTGTTCTACGCCCCACGGGGCTGTGGCTTCGAGCCTGTGCAGACCGAAAGCGGTTACGTGCATCGTTCTGAAGATGTCTGTTATCGGGTCCAACTTAGCCTCCTCTCTTTTGGACGAATAGACAAAAATTTTGGACTCCCGAGCAGTTCTCGTCCACTGCCAAAGAACTCTACTCTAGTGTACTGAATGCTATCGATCTACCGAAGGGAGTAATTATGGGCAAGCTTGAAGGAAAAGTTGCAGTCATCACCGGTGGCGCTACCGGCATCGGCCGCGCCGCAGCAAAGCGCTTCATCGAGGAGGGCGCCCTCGTCTTCATCTTCGGCCGCCGGCAGAAAGAGCTCGACGCCGCTGTGGCCGACCTCGGGCCGAATGCCCGCGCGGTGAAGGGCTCGGTCTCCGATCTGGCCGACCTCGACCGACTCTACGCGGCGGTGAAGGCCGAGCGCGGAACCCTCGACATCGTCTTCGCCAATGCCGGGGCGGGAAGCCCGCTTCCGCTCGGCAAGATCACCGCCGAGCACATTGACGAAACCTTCGACACCAATGTGAAGGGTACGATCTTCACGGTCCAGAAGGCGCTGCCGCTGATGGGCAAGGGCGGTTCGATCATCCTGACCGGATCGAGCGCCGGCACCACGGGCGCCCCGGGAATGAGCGCCTACAGCGCGAGCAAGGCGGCAGTGCGCAACCTCGCGCGGACCTGGGCGGAGGACCTGAAGGGCACCGGCATCCGGGTAAACGTGCTGTCGCCCGGCGCGACTGCGACCGAACTCGCGAAGGCAGCGCTCGGCGAGGAGGGCCAGAAGGTCTACGCCTCGATGACTCCGCTCCAGCGCATGGCCGATCCGGCGGAGATCGGGGCGGTGGCTGCCTTTCTCGCGTCGGATCGGACAGCAGCTTCATGACCGGCAGCGAGGTCGCCGTCGACGGCGGTCTGGCGCAAATCTGACGCGCTCGCGTCACGTAAACCAAAGGAGAATACTATGAGCTATGCAATTGTAGGATTCGGAAAGATCGGCCAAGCCCTCGCCCACGCGTTCGCCCGTAAGAACATTGAGGTGACCGTCGCGAGTCGTCGGCCGCCCGAAGCGTTGGCGCCGCTGGCTCAGGCGATTGGACCCACGGTCGTCGCCAAGTCGCTGCGGGATGCGCTCGATGCCGACACAATCATCTTGGCGGTCCCGTTCGGGGAGCATCGCGAGGTTGCGAAGGCCCTGCCGAGCTGGGAAAGCAAGACGATTAT
>CAVSTJ010000009.1:0-197731 GCA_963730795.1 uncultured Acidobacteriaceae bacterium
CTTAAGCCACCGGCAGGTCTTCTCCATGTCGTAAACGGAATCGTGGAAATCGTCGAAATAGTCTCCCAAGAAAATAGCCGGCATTCCCGGATGTTTGCTTCGGAGATCGTTCACGATCTGCGCCTTATGGTGAACGTCAGGAATGATTAGGCGTGCTCCGCTCATTTCTTCCTCTTTGATGCGGATACCAACCTCTCATCTGCGCGATAAGCAAACTTTTCCCGCCGGTGTTGGCGCGCGGATTCCTTTCTGCGGATGAATTCCACAAATCCACAGGCCGACTACAGGATTACTACAGGAACGTCAGGATTATATAGTGCCGCCCCCACAATGCCGAACTGTCGCCCCTAGAATGCCGGAAAATGGGGCACAAAGCGCCCCGTCTTTGCCGAACACTCGGCTGGCGTTCCACCGCGATCTGTGAAATTCAAGCGCCCCTAGAATGCCGATCAGGAAACTCTGGACGATGCACAAAAGTCCATTGCGCCCCCAGAATGCCGAATGATTCACGGTTCTGCGCGCGGTAAATCAGTCACGAACTATGTCTGCCATGGCTTACAGGCAGAGAGGAGAACATGGAGAATTCATCAGACATCCTGACCATCAACGAACTAGCGCAAAGTTCTTCGCTGTTCGAAAGCTCACGTCGCAAACGCCCTACTCGGAAAGATAAAGGGACTGCCTCGGCTTGACGCACATGCCGTTGGGGCGCCGTAAGGTCATTCGTCGCGAGTGGCTCCACAGTGGCTCGAAGCGAACAAGGCTCGATAAGATGGGCGAATGTCAGAATGCATCGTTTTGGACGCAAGAAAGGTAATTATTCATGCGTCGCAAACGATATCAAAAGGGCAGCGTCCGTCCACGCAAGCACGGTCGCCAGAAGGTCTGGGTCGCGCAGTGGTGGGACAAGGGACAAAAGAAGTCCAAGGTTCTCGGCCGCTTCGCAGACATGCCCAAGAGCGAAGCCGAAGCTCGGTTGGCGGTCATTCTCAAACCGCTCAACGCGGATGCCGGTCAGTCGCAAACACCCATCTACACCTTTGGGGTCTATCTGCAGGAGATCTTCCTGCCGGGAGTCCGCCGCAAATGGAAGGAGTCCACCCGTGTGACAACTGAGCCTAGAATGACGTACCATCTCCTGCCTGCGCTCGGCGACCGCCTGCTCCAGCAAATCACGAGAGAGCAGATGCAGGTCTTCCTGGATCAGAAGGCGCTCACCGCGTCTCGCAGCACCGTCGATCACTTGAGATGGGATCTCAACTCCATTTTCAAAATGGCGGTGAGTGACGGAGATTGTGCCGTTTAATCCGGCAGCCGCGCTCTTTACTCCGGCTTGCAAGCCGGAAGGGGAAAAGCGCGTGTTGACACCGGCACAGATTCGGGAAGCGTTGAGCGTTCTCGAATCGCGAGAGCGACTCGTTTTCCGGCTGGCGGTGTTCGAAGGCTTGCGGCCGGGCGAAATATTGGCGCTCCGGCTCAGCAATGTTCACCCTGATCATCTCGCGATTGTGGAGCGCGTGTATAAGGGCAAACTAGACACGCCCAAAGGACGCAAAGGCAAACGTACTGCCAGAAAGGTTGCGCTCTCCACCGGCACTGCCCTGGAGATCGTCCTTTGGAAGAGCATGCTGCTGAAAGCAACGCCGGATGCATACCTGTTTCCGACGGAGCGGAATACGCCGCTGAGCCGCGACAATATCTGGAATCGCCAAATTAAGCCGAAGCTGGAAACCATTGGGCTGGAATGGGCAACATTCCAGGTTCTGCGCCGGACAAATGCAAGCTTGTCGAGAAAAGCCAAGATCGACGATAAGGTATCCGCTGATCAGCGGGGCCACGGCCTGGGAGTGAGCATGGAAGTCTATTCCCACAGCGATCTTGAACAGAAAAGTGAAGCAGTGAATCGCCTCGAATCTGAGGTGATTCAGTAATGAAACCCGCGATTCAGGCGAGGGTTGGAAAGAAAACGGAGTAAACGGAGTAACGCGTGTTTTTCGGTTCTTCCCAAGTTATTGATACTATGGAGCGGGAGACGGGGATCGAACCCGCGACGTCCAGCTTGGGAAGCTGGCATTCTACCGCTGAATTACTCCCGCTCAGAAAAGAAACGTCGCAATCCGGGCATTTGCCCGAAATCTATGCTACCGCACTCACTTCTCACGGACTAGAACCAAACCCTCCCGCTCTTTGCCGCGCTCGAAAGAAACGGAACTCCCCCCTCGCATCTCTACTGTAGAAGCCTTGTTGAACTCGGCTTCCATAGACCTCACCTTGTCTGAAACCATAGCGAAAGAAAAGAGAAGCTCCTTCTTCTCGGCTTGGGGCGAACGTCTCGAAGCACTGAAAAACGTCCCACCGGTCCTCCGCATCGTCTGGGACTCCGGTCCTTGGGTGGTTGCCCTCGGATTAGTGTTCCGAATCCTTATCTCTTTAGTCGCTGCCGCCGCGCCCAAAGTTGCCGGATGGATCATCGACAACATCGCGAGTACTGTTCAGCATAAACAAGCTGCTTCGAACCAGCTTTGGTGGCTCGTCACCCTCGAGTTCGCGCTCGTTATGGCGTCCAACATCTTCAGCCGGATCATCGACTACTACGATCGCGTTCTCGCCGATCGTTACACGCGCCACGTCAGCATTCAGGTGATGGAGCACGCCTCCGCGTTAGATCTCCAGGCCTACGAGAATCCGGTTTTCTACGATCGGCTCGAACGTGCTCGGGTGCAGGCGACTGATCGCCTCGGCATGATTCAGTCCATCGGACGCCTCTTTCAACAAGTGGTCACGACCGCCACACTCTCGATTGCCATTCTTTGGTACTCGCCTTGGGTGTTGCTTCTGCTCGTTGTGTGCCTGGTCCCTGCGTTTTTGGGCGAAAGTCATTTCGCATTTCTGAATTACGCGCTGAATTTCCGTCAAACGCCGGTCAAACGAGAGCTTGATTATCTTCGCCAGGTTGGAGGCAGTAAAGAGGCCGCTAAAGAGCTTAAGCTGTTCGGGCTGAACACATTTCTGACGAACCGGTTCACCAAGCTCTCGAACCAAATATTGGACGAGAACCTCGCCCTTTCGCGGAAACGTCTGATTGCGGCTTCTCTGCTTTCGTTTCTGAGTACCGCCGGATACTACGGCGCCTACGTCTGGGTTATCTATAAAACGGTCACGGGCGTTCTGAGTTACGGGGATCTTGTGTTCCTGACGCAAGTCATCATGAATGCGTCTAACAATATCTCTCAGATCTTTTCAACGCTGTCGAGCATTGCCGACCAAGCGCTTTTCCTGACGGATCTTCTTGCTTTCTTCCAAATGGAGCCGACGGTAGTCTCAAAGCCGAACGCGTTAGTCGCGCCACGTCCGATCTCGCGTGGATTTGAGTTCATCGATGTTTCTTTCCAATATCCGGGAACTGAGCGCCGTGTGCTTGACCGATTGAATTTCCGTCTCGAGCCTGGCGAGCGGATCGCACTCATCGGACAAAACGGGCAGGGTAAAACCACGATTGTGAAGTTGATCACCCGGCTCTATGATCCGTCTGGAGGGCGAATTCTGTTAGATGGAACGGACCTGCGCGATTACGATATAGCGGATCTATGCAAGGAGATCGGCGTCATCTTCCAGGACTTCATGCGTTATGAAATGACAGCGCGTGAGAATATTGCAGTCGGCCGTATCGAATATCTGCCTGATCTCGATCGCATTAAGTCAGCGGCCGAGAAGAGCCTTGCAGACGGAGTCATCAACCGCTTGCCGAAGTCTTACGAGCAGATGTTGGGACGCCGGTTTGAAGGCGGAGTGGACCTGTCTGGAGGAGAATGGCAGAAACTTGCGCTCGCCCGGGCTTACCTGCGTGAGTCACAAGTTTTGATTCTCGATGAACCGACAGCGGCGCTCGATGCGCGAGCCGAATTTGAAGTGTTTGAGCGTTTCAACGAACTCACGAAAGGAAAGATGGCTTTGTTCATCTCGCACCGATTCTCGACTGTCCGCATGGCGGAGCGCATTATTGTGCTCGAAAACGGCGCCATTGCCGAAGAGGGGAATCACGACAGCCTTGTCGCTCTCGGAGGGCGGTACGCTGAAATGTTCGACCTCCAAGCGTCGAGCTATCGGTAACGAATTCAGCTAAAGATGCCTCAGCAAGAAACGCTAGAGTTAAAAGCGCCGACGTTCGACTGGTCCAGCCTCAACGAGCAGGACCGTCGAGACTTGCGCGACGCTGCGGCCCGAACAGCGCGCTCCGGAGGCTGGGTTTCGAGCAGCGGACGTTCCACCAAGCCGCGTGAAATTTTCCGGCAGAGCTCGCGCGAGTTCTTTCGCCTCGAGCGCGAGTTGTATGCAATGCGCTCCGGCGAGCCGTCGCTCGATCTTCGAACCATCTACGATAACTTGCGCCTGATCCGCGCGTCCGTTGCCGACCTGGAGGACTCGATGAAGTTCTTATCGAAGCTGCCTCAGGTCCGGACCAGCGAAGACCCGGCCGTACCTCGCTCGATTGCTTTAGCGGGCGCTCTGATGACGGCCTCTAAGGGCCGCTTAACGGTCCCGGCGTTCTCTTATTTTCTGGAAGCGGTGCAGGAAATCGAACCGCTTCGTTTGGCTGAGCTATGGGGAATGCTGCCGGCACTCAAGCTGGTTTTACTCACAAGTGTCACCCGGGTTGGCTTCAAGGCTCTCGAAGATTTCCGCTCGAACGCCTCCGTCCAGACAGACTACGGGGCCGATGATCTGATCAAGTCGCTACGTCTGATCAATGATCTCGACTGGAAACGAACGATTGAGAATCTTTCTCTGGTGCATCGCGTTCTTTGCCTCGATCCTGCGGGAGTTTATCCCAAGATGGATTTCGATAGCAGAGAGATGTACCGCCAGGCAATCGAAAAGATTGCACCCCATTCCGATGTCGGCGAGATCGAACTGGCGCGCCGCCTGGTACATCACACTCGTGCAGTTAAGGTGCCGCCGGGAACATCCGACTCTCTAAGGGATCGGCTTTGCCACGTAGGCCATTACCTTGTGGATGAAACCGGCGGCCGCGAGTTTCTGCCGTCCATTGGTTACCGGCCCTCTCTCGGTAGTCGCATTCAGCTTCTGTTCCATCGCTTCCCCGATGAGGTTTACATCATCGGCATCGAGATCGTAACGTTGATCACGGTAGTTACGTTGATCATGAGCCTGGTGCAGAACCAGGATGCGTTCGGGCTCATCATCGGCGCTTTACTCCTGATCATTCCTGCAACGCAAGCAGCAGTCGAATTGATGAATTATTTCGTCACTGCTGTGTTAACGCCCAAGCCTCTTGCGAAGCTGGACTTTAGCAATGGGGTGGATCCCACCTGCGCCACCATGGTGGCCATTCCCACTTTGCTGATTAACGAGAAGCAGATCAGGCAACTCGTGGATGATCTGGAAGTTCGCTACCTGGTGAACCGGGATCCATTCATTTCCTTTGCGCTGCTGACCGATCTGCCTGATTCGGCGGAACCCTCGGGCGAACAGGATATTCGGGTGGACCTCGCCGCCGACCTCATTGAAGGCCTGAATGAGAAATACGCTGCTGAGGACAACGGTGGTTTCTATCTGTTCCATAGACATCGTGTCTACAATCCGCGCGAACGAGCTTGGATGGGATGGGAGAGGAAGCGGGGCAAGCTTCTCGATCTGAATCAACTGCTCCGTCAGGTGAACGATCCGTTCCCGGTCAAAGCCGGCGATCTTTCGCGATTGCCGCATATTCGTTTTGTTCTTACGCTTGATTCCGATACGCAATTGCCTCGCGGATCGGCTCCACGCCTCATCGGTACGATGGCCCATCCTCTAAATCGGGCGCTTATCGATCCTGAACTGAACATCGTAACTATGGGGTATGGCATCCTTCAACCCCGAGTCGGAATAAGCGTCCATTCAGCGACACGGTCTCGCCTGGCGGCTATTTACTCCGGTCAAACCGGGTACGACATCTACTCGCGGGCCGTTTCCGATGTCTACCAGGATCTCTACGGCGAGGGAATTTTCACCGGAAAAGGAATCTACGATGTGGACGCCCTGCGGCAAGTGCTCGAGCGGCGTTTCCCGCGTAATGCTTTATTGAGTCACGACCTGATTGAGGGCGCCTACGCGCGTGCCGGCTTGGTATCGGACATTGAAGTTATCGACGATTACCCGTCTCACTACAGCGCGTACAATCGCAGAAAGCATCGGTGGCTCCGAGGCGACTGGCAGATCTTCCGCTGGATCTTCGGGAAAGTCCCGGACGAGTCGGGGCGGCTGGTAAGGAATCCCATTTCGCTGATTTCGAAGTGGAAGATTCTCGATAATTTGCGGCGCAGCCTCGTTGAGCCCGCGACTGCTCTGTTGCTCATTGCTGGCTGGTTCTATCTGCCGGGCTCGCCCCGCTTTTGGACCTTGGTGACTCTGGCTCTTCTGTTCCTGCCCATCTATTTCCGGCTCGTCTTCAACCTGCTAAGTGCAGCCGTAAAGAAGAAGTGGGACGTCGCCCGCGAGTCTTTCAAGGACTTTCTCACCGCCCACGTCAGCATCTTTTTGAATATCGCGTTCCTTGCGCATCAGGCTCTGGTGGCTCTGGACGCGATCGTGCGCACCATCGTCCGTAGCACCATCACACACTCTCGTCTTCTGGAATGGGAGACCGCGACCGAAGCGGAACTAGGGCTGAAGAAGCGAACGCCGGTGGATGCCTATCTGGATTGGATTCCGCTCATCGCCTTGCCCCTGGGCTTCGCTTTATACAAGAGACCGGAGGCACTTCCTTATGCGCTTCCGTTTGTCCTTTTGTGGTGCTTCTCCAAACTGATCTCGAATTGGCTGAACAGTTCGCCGCATCCGGAGGACCTTGAGCTCAGCACGAAACAGCGCAAGTTTCTGCGGGAAGTTGCGTTACGTACATGGCATTACTTCAGCAAATTCAGCAATGAGAGCAACAACTGGCTGATTCCCGATAACGTTCAGGAAGAGCCCTATCGCCTGGCTGAGCGAATGTCTCCGACCAACTTCGGTTTTCTCCTGAATGCTCGCCAGGCGGCCGTTGAGTTTGGGTTTCTCACGGTTTCTGAGTTCGTCACGCTGACAGAGAACAGCCTGAATTCTGCACTCTTGCTGCCGCGCCATTTGGGACACTTCCTGAACTGGTACGACAACATCTCTAGAAAACCACTTGGGGATCCTTTCGTCTCGAGTGTCGATAGCGGAAATCTGATCGCCTCATTGTGGAGCTTGAAACAGGGTTGCCTCGAACTGATGCGAGAGCCCGTCCTGCCTCGCTTCACTTTGCACGGACTTGAGGACCATCTGGCAATCGCCGGATGTGCTGCGCGCAGCCCACTCAATAAAGCGTTATGCTGCCCGACAGTCGATGAGGGCTTAGCCAAACTTTTCCTGATTCCGGATGCCTTTCGCAAATGTCCGGGTCCGATTCGAACTGGACAGACGAGCTGCGGACCCGATACAGGGCTGTTGAGCAGGAGGTCCGCGATTTCGCGCCCTGGCTGCTGCCGGAGTACGAGCCGCTTCGGAAGCTGGGCAAAACTAAGCTCGCTTTGCCGGCCGCTTCGCCCGTTCCCCAGAAAGCGGCTCCGATCTACGCCGGCATCGAGAGCAAACTCAAAGACCTGGTGGCTCAATCGGACTCGCCAGCCGTCATCGTCGACCTTTGTCTCAAGCTCCAGAAGGAACTAGCGATCTCGCGAGACAAGCTCGTGCGGCTGAATGCCAGGATCAAAGCGATCGCGTCTCTTTGCGATCAGTTGAGCACCGAAATGAGTCTTGCACCGCTCGTTGACGAGGGCCGGCGCCTGCTTTCTATCGGCTACGACGTGAAGAAGGGCGAGTTGAACAAGTCCTGCTACGACCTGCTTGCGTCGGAATCAAGAACAGCAACATTTATTGCGGTCGCAAAGGGCGAAACGCTTCAGGAAAGCTGGTTCCGGCTAGGCCGTCAGCACACGTTGTGCGAAGGCGAAAACGTTCTGATTTCCTGGACGGGTACGATGTTCGAGTACCTGATGCCAGTGATCTGGGAGAAGTCTCATCCCGAGACTCTGCTTGATCGTTCCGTTCGTGCTGCGGTCAGAGCGCAGCAGTCGTATGCGAAGGCCCGTCATATTCCATGGGGCATCTCAGAAGCGGCCTACAGCAAGACTGACGAGGAGGGGAATTATCAGTACTCAGCGTTTGGAGTGCCTGGATTAGCTCTGAGCGTGTCGCGCGAAAATTCCCTGGTCGTGTCGCCGTATTCCAGTTGCCTGGCGCTCCTGGTCGATCCTGCTAGTGCGGTTGAGAATCTGCTTGGAATGGCAAAGCGGAAGTGGCTCGTCGAGTACGGGTTCTACGAGTCGATTGATTACTCCTTATCAGCCAACTTCCTGGGACGGCGCAAGCACGACGTGATCCGATGCTGGATGGCTCACCATCAGGGTATGAGTCTCGCGGCCATCTGCAACCTCCTCAACGAAGCCTCGTTCCAGCGTTGGTTCCATGCCGAACCTCTCGTCCAGGCAAGCGACTTGATACTCCAGGAACGTCCTCTGCGGGTGCGTGCTATTTCAGACCGGCAGCCGAGGCGGGTCCTTTCGTTCGCACGTTCGGCATTCCGTACCGCGGGTGCAAGATCGAAGGCTTCTGCCTGACGTCCGTTATATAAGGGTTGCGAGCACCTGCTGCGCCGCGCGGTGACCTGTAGATCTCGCTCCATGGACCGTTCCCCCGTGCCCGTTTAGTTCCGTAGCTTCACCTGCGAAGAACAAGGTGCCTTCTACCGGAATCTCCAAGGCAGCTCTCTTGCCGAAAGCGCCGGCACGAACATAACTGTAAGCGCCACGCGAGAACGGATCGCCGTGCCAGTCGTGGAAGTGTACGGCTTCTACTTGCTTTTCGAGTCTGGCTCAGCTCGAGATTCGAAATCCGCGCAAGGTCTGCCAAAGCGCGCGACACAATGACAGACTTGGGTTGGCCCAGGAGTTCGTCTGTGTGTGGGCCGGCGCTCCAGCCCGTGAGCAAAGGAGTTCTCATGGGAAGAGTGGTCCACCACGTGGGAAAGAACTTCTCGCCGGACAGCCAGAATCCTGCATCGGCCAAATCTTGATGATCCTCCCACCACGCCTCTCTGAAGCGAAAGACGAGCCGCGTGACATGTCCGAAATCCAGTGTCTCCAGTGCAGTAATGAAGCTTGTGGGTACAGGATCGAAGCGAATACTTCCGGCCGCAGTTGCGGGCGCCTTCAGCACACCCAAAGGGACGGTAATGATCACCCGCCGAGCTCCTATCTGAGTAACCGCACCCGTCAACGTTGAGCGCGCGTCGATTCGGGCGTGACCGGATGTCCAATGGATGTCTGTGACAACGGTATTTAAGCGCAACCCGGAATCGTTCGTGCGACACGTTTGAACTAAATACTTCAGAACGGACTTGTACCCGTTGACGATTCGAAAGTTTCGATCGCCATCGATCTGCTCTGCTGCGTGGGCGTCCTGCGCCAACGATGCAACGCTGATCCTCTCCTTATGGGCGGCGTTGAATCCCTCCACATAGGAGATGGCCAGTTCCTTCACCGATTGGGGCTGCTCCACTTGCTGGATAAATTCAAAAAAGCTGGGATCTGCGCCGGAGCCTGCCACCGCCTTCATCTCCTCGGTGACTTTATTCACCTGTTCCCAGGCGTCGCTGTGCTCATCAGCTTTCCCGTTACGGATGTGGGCGGCGTTTTCTTCGCAATCGTAGACGGCAAGATTTGCATTGCGGACCAGTTCCCAAGTTTCAGGTGGACGGCCATGGATAAACTCGGGGCCCAATTCTATCGGCAACGGTGAGTATGGATCTTCGATCGTGAGTATTCGTCCGCCGATGCGATCGCGAGCCTCCAGGCACAAGACAGAAACGCCCTGCCGGCTTAGATCATGGAACGCCGTCAGACCGGCCATTCCCGCCCCCACAATCAGGACGTCACAATCTGTCTTCGGCATTCCTATTGTTCCGTAGCCTCTTCGAAAAAGCCGCTTTCCCGATTCTTACGGACCTTGGCAGCCGCAAAGCAGCAGCCGTTCATCGCCACGTGAACCCCGTCTTCTAACGTTTGGGCAAAAGCAAGGGCGCTGCCCAGATTGAAAAGCCCGTCCGAACTGCCAAACTTATAGGGGATCATCGCTCCTGTCAACACGATCACTTTTGGCAGAGCTGCTCGCTCAAGAGCCCTGGCTGTCAGTTCCATTGTGTCGGTCCCGTGCGTGATGACGATGCGTTTCTCCGGCGTTGTGCGGCAGCGCTCTACGATCAGTTCCCGATCCGCGTCAGATAGATCGAGGCTGTCGACCATCATGAGCGTCTCAATCTGCAGCGCCAGCCTGCAGCGCGCCAGGCCCAACATCTCCCGGACGTGAGAGTCCTTGAAGAATAAACGGCCGTTTATTTCGTCGTATTCTTTGTCAAATGTCCCGCCGGTAGCGAAGACTCTGATCGCTGATTGAGGCCACAAGTCCACATGGCCATTCTGAAGCACTCAGTTGCAGAAACCTTCGGGAGGATGGGGTCGCGAGCTAACCTGCCAGATTACGATACGCAATCAAGCAGCGGTCGGCCGTTTCCAATTCCGGATACTGACTGCCTTCCTGCTCGATGAGGTAGTACTCGACGCCACCCTTGTCCTGGGCCGCCGCGAGGATCTTCTTCCATGGCGCTACGCCCTCGCCGAAAAGCACCTGGAACTCCTTTTCTTTCGACCAGTCCTTCAGATGCAACGAACGCGTCCGCCCCGGATGATTGTTGATCCATGCCACCGGATCGGCTCCGCCAGCCAGGCAATGACCAACATCCAACTGCAGCATAATGTTCTTGTCGGTGTTCGCCGCGATGATTTCCATGGGGATCTTACCGTCGATAGCCTGCCATTCGGTAATGTGATTGTGATACCCGGCGCGCAGTCCAGCGTGGCGCATCTCGTGATTTCCTTTGTTGAGGGTATCTGCCACTCCCTTCCAGTCGTCCAAGGTAGTTGCTTTCCCGGGGCTCGCAAGGACCATATACCGGGAGCCGAGAATCTTATTCAGATCGAGCGCGCGCTTAAGTTCATCGCCTGAGAAGGCCTTCTTGCTATTGTGTGTGGAATAGCATTTCAAATTCAGTCCGTCCAACTTGGAGCGAATCTGCTTCGCGTGCTCGGGCGTCCAGTCTGCGTAGACACCATGGAACTCTACGCATTCATAGCCCATTCTTGCGACCGCTTCGAGAGTACTGACCTCATCTTTCTTGAATCCCTCACGGACCGAGTAGATCTCTAAGCCAATTGGGATCTTTTTTGCCGCTTGCAGCGTCGTGACCGTCAAAGATGAGGTGGCCAGAATCGAGAGCGCTGTTCGCCGGCTGACTTGAATGCTGGTCATGGTGTATTGAACCGCACGATATCACAGCCGAACCGTTGCTCACGGTGATGTCGATCGTGTAAGGATAGTACGGACTCCTCATGCCTGCCTCGACACAAAGCAACCCCGCATACAGGAAACGCCGTATCACTGCGATGCTCGAAGAACCAACGTTCCGCGAGATGTCCCATGAAGTAGAAAGCTCGCCTCGAACCTGGTCGCCGAAGTTTATTTCCGCAGTGGTTGGGCTTGCTTGCGTCTCCGCTGTCTCCGTGTTTCTGGTCCTTTATCACCACGACAAGTCAGCGGCTTCGGCGCCTGGACCAGCAGCGGTGAGTGCCGCTCCGGCGGAGGGGCAGGGAAGAGCAGGGTCCGCAGCCGCGGCTCAGAATGTTGCCGCCCAAGAGACAGCGGGAGGGCGGGAGGCCGCCGCCAATCGGGGAGTCGCCGTTCCCGAACCGGTCGCTTTCAAGATCAAGCGCTCTTCCAAATATCAGTCTGTGGGTCCCGTTGGACTACGCTTGCTGCGAGTGAATCTGAGGCGTCGCGTATGCGATGTCAGCATCGAGCTGGAGGATCATCATAAGTTGCAAAGGCATCTGCAACTAAATAAGCCATTACAGCTCAAGCCGGCATCGTCGGGAGACGCTATAGAGATAGTTGTCTCCAATCTCTCGAGAGACTCTGTGGCCGGTTCGCTCTCAACGGTATCTTCGCCGATTAACGCCCAGAACTAGGGGCGGATCGCTACGGCCGGTTCATCCACTTTTCGTATTCCCGGGTGTGCCGCGAGGAGAGAGGCACTTCGCGGCCCGCGATGAACATTCGCTTGATGTTGGTCTTGGCTTCCAAGGGATCGCCGTCCGTGAGGATCAGGTCTCCGATCTTGCCTTTCTCAACCGAGCCGATTTGATCGCCGACTCCCAAAATCTGTGCGCTGTTGATGGTGATGGCCTTCAGGGCTTCTTCCCGCGGTAAACCGAAAGCCGCAGCTTGGGCCGCCTCGAAACGGTACGTTGCGCGCGAACTCTACATCGAACGTGCCGAAACAAAACTTCACGCCGGCTTTGTAGAAATCGTTGGGCAAGGTATACGGCGCATCGTAAGGGTCATCGTCGCGCATCGGCAGCGCAAGGGTCTTACTGAGTACCACCGGAATGTTCTTCTCCTTGAGGAGAGCGCCAGTCGAACCGAGTTCTTTCGGATCGGCGATGATGACTTTGATCTTTTCCTTGCCGGCAAAATCGATGGCATCCTTAATCATGCGTTCGCGCTCAGCCCGGATGAAAACCGGCATTTTCCCGTCCACCACCGGGATCATCGCTTCCAGCCGGATGTCTGCACGGAAGTCTGGCGACGCGGCCCCCTTTGCCTTCTCATAACGCCGCGCCTCGTCAAAGAAGTTGTGCAGGTTTTCCAGCTCGAGTTTGTACTGCTTCTCTTCTTCGGCGAAGGTTCGAACAGGTCCACCGGTGAGAGCCGCGAACTGCCGCGGAGCCGCCTGAATCTGCGGGAACAGCATGTCCATCATCGCCGAGCGCTTTACCGCCATTCCTTCCCAGGTCCAGCCGTCGAGATGCATGACTGCGCCCTGGCCGGTGATCAATGTACCGCCGCCTGCACCACGCCTTCCTCTGCCGCCGGTTCCCGGCAGACTCACGACTGAAGTGATGCCCGAGGCCCTGGTCACCTCCACGTGTTCGCTCGAAGGATTGAACGCGACTTCGGCTCGAAGTTCGGGATTATACAGCCCTATCTCGTCGAGATCGACCGTGTCCCTCACGGCAGAGATCTCGGAGAGGCCTACATTCGTGGCAGCATTGATCAGTCCCGGATAAAGGTGGAGACCCCGTCCGTCTATGACACGCGCGCCCGCTCGCGCCCCGACTTTTGTTCCGACCTCTGCGATCTTCCCATCGATCACCAGGACAGAGCCGTTTGCAATTTCTGCTGATGTGAGTGGGTGAATCGTGACATTGCGAATGAGTATTGAACCCGTATCCGCCGCACGCACCGAAAACGACAGGCAAGAGACCAGGGCAAAAGTGAGAAGAAAAGACTTCAATATCATCAGTTCAACTCCTCACTGGCGCTCAGAGTGCCCGTGGTTGGCCGGGTCCGGTTGCGATTGCCGTTTGGTCCTTGAGCGTTCTCCTTGTCGAGCAGTTTCTTCTTGCTGTCCTCGAACTTCGGCCGAGTCTCCAGATCCTTGTCGCGGTCAAAGTATTCGTGGCCGTCGATCCAGACCTTCAGAGCCTTGGAGTAATTCGAGAGCGGGTGCTGATCGAACAGCACGAGATCGGCCGACTTGCCTACCTCGATAGAACCGACCTTATCCTCGACGCCCAATTGCTTTGCCGGGTTGATCGTCACCATGGCGAGAGCTTCCGTTTCGCTGAGCCCGCCATATCTCATTGTTTTCGCAGCCTCAAGATTTAAGTGGCGCTGTAGTTCGTCCGAATCCGAGTTGAGCGAGACGTTCACGCCCTTGCGAGCCATGATGGCCGCATTGTAGGGAGTGGCATCGTAAGCTTCGGCTTTATAAGACCACCAGTCGCTGAACGTAGAAGCTCCTGCGCCGTGCGCCGCAATCTCCTTTGCCACTTTGTAGCCCTCCAACACGTGTTGCAGGGTCCTGATCTTGAAGCCCATCTCGTCTGCTACGCGCAGCAGCATCAGAATTTCGTCCGAACGGTAGCAGTGTGCGTGGACATATCTCTTGTTCTCGAGAACCTCAACGAGCGGCTCCAGGCGTAGATCCCTTCGTGGCGGGATCGGGTGTTCGCCCCGTGCCATCTTCTGCTTCGTACTCTTTCCAATTCGCCTGGTAATTCTTTGCTTCGGTGAACGACACGCGAATCACTTCCTCGACACCCATGCGAGTTCCCGGATATCGCCGATCCTGTGCCGCGCCCTGGTTGAATAAGCCTTGTTGGGGCTGCCCCTGGCGCTTCGGGTTCTCGCCTAGGGCGAACTTAATACCTGGCTTGGCACCCTCGAACGCCAGTCTCCTTGGCGGATTTGCCCCAGCGCAGCTTGATCACTTCGGTTTGGCCGCCGATCGCGTTCGCGCTTCCATGCAGAACGTTCGAAACCGTCAAGCCGCCGGCAAGCCCGCGATAAATGTTGATGTCCGAGGGATCGATAACGTCTTGGATATTGACCATCGAAGAATCGGAAACGGTGCCTTCGTTCACTCCGCCCTCAACCGCTGTATGAGAGTGGCAATCGATGATGCCGGGCATCAGATATTTGCCCGTGGCATCCACGATTGTGGCGTCCGAAGGGGCGCTGATGTTCTTTCCGATGGCTGCAATCTTCCCGTCCTGAATCAGAACGTTCCCGTTCTGGACGGTGCCCTTCGTAACGGTAAGAACTGTGGCATTCCGGATGAGGACGGACTCCGCTCTGGCCGCCAAAGCCGTCGCCGTAAACGCTGCAATGCCGAGGACTGCTCTTCGTACTGTCATTTGCTTTCTCCCCGTCGCTCGCTGTCAGTGGAAGTTGGCCTTCGCGCTCCCGGGCTGCCGGGCGGGGGGCCCTGCTGCAATTCCTTCGATGGCTGGAACTGCTTCCCATCGACGAAAAGGTATTCGATCGTCGATTTCTCGTCGAAAGCCGGACCGCGCGTGACCACCAGGTTGCCGATTTTCCCCTTCTCGATGCTGCCGACGCGGTCCGAAACGCCATAAATTTCGGCCGGAGTGAGAGTCAGAGCCCGGATCGCATCTTCTTGTTTCAAGCCGGCATCAATTGCCTTCTTAACCGCCTTCTTCAATTCCGGTGCTGTATTTACGCCGTCGGAATAAAAAGCGAACTTAACGCCAGCTTTGACGAACATTGCGGGTATAGCCGGCGCCTGATCGCGCATCAAAAGCTGCCGGTAATTCGGGATATCGCTTGGATCTGCATCGCGCGGTTTCTCCGGCCATTTTAGGCTGACCAGCGCGGGCACGTTCGCTGCTTTCAACTGATCTACTTCCTTGTACGCTTCGTGCAGTCCGTACAAGAGAAAAGGTACTTTCAACTCTTGGCCGAAGCTGATCATGCGATCAATCTGCTGACTCTCGTCTGCCGGTAGGAGCAGCCGGGGCGATTCCGCCAAGCCCTCTAGTGCGTGATCGTACTCGGGTCTTTGCACGCCGCTTGGGTGCGCGGCATACGACTCTTTCGCCTGCTTATACTGGCCAAGATCAAGATACAGTTGGCGAACATAAGAGATGTTGCCCATCAGCGAGCTTGGAAAGGCCCTGCCCATTCCGCCGCTTCCTACCCGAAAGGCCACTTGCTGGCCAATGGGCGTAGCCAGAATCATATCCCTGCCGCGTTCGCCTGCGAGATCGATCAAAGCTCCTTCACCCATGAAAATGCCGCGGTTCGGGAAGGTAGCGGCTGAGGTGAATCCGGCTGCGCGGGCCGCCTCCAACCGAGTGTCTGTCGGCGCCACCATGTCAGCCGCGCGATCCGCTGAGTAGGTTTGGGGCCGGTCTTCCGGGCCGCGCACGACTGGTTGACTGGCAGCGGCTGCGGGTGTAGCCGGAGAACTTGCCGCGCCTGTTCCCGCAGTTCTAGCCGCTCCACCCGCAGGCGCATTGGCGTTCGGTATGCCCCATGTACTTAAAGCGTCGATGAAGCCGGGATAGACAGTCAAACCCGCTCCATCGATTACCCAGGCGTCTGACGGTACGTTGATGTCTGCTCCAACCTGCTCGATCAACCCGTTCCTCAGAATGAGGGTGGCTTTGGGCAGGTCAGCGCCGCTCATCGTGACGATGTGGGCATCCTTGATAGCGACTGCCGATGGGGTTTCCCCTCGGACGGCGCTTACTGCAGCGAGCACGAACAGGCTCGGGACAACTAGGGAGTGTTTCATTGCTGAACTCCGGTCACAAATGGAATAAAGTTCTTAATTGTGCCATAAGCTGGCGTTAATCAAACAAAAACAATCACTTGCTCGGGTCCTCTTCCTTCGGGACCCGTTGAGGAACTCGAAAAGGGAGAATCCTGTGGGTATCTTCGATGGCATGAAACGTACTGAGGGCACGAGTTCCAACATAACCAAGTCCATCCTTGGGGAACTCAGCCAAACACAGAAAACCAACGACAAAGTGGTTGTGACGAAACCGATGATTCCGGAGTCTCCCGTGAAAGCACCGGACCTGTCTCATGACGCAGGCGGGGCGTTTAATACTGACTTGAGCTTCTTGCAACAATAGCAGAGTGGCGGATCAAAATCCGCCACTTTTTCACACAACAAATAATAGAGAAAAGCATGGCCGCGGCTTCGTGCCGGACAATTATTACGTCAATTTTTCTGTCTGCCGCTGCGATTGGAAAGGCCCTGGTGACTGCCAACTAGGAGTTGAACGTGGGACGGGAACTGAGCTGCAAGAAGAGCTCGAGCGGGCGCAAGTTGCCGATGGCACACTCTGGGTGGCGAAATCTTTCTAGTGCAGCGAAGGTAGTTCGGAATCGGCGGATCCATTGGACGGGGTGGGACCGCTATGTTGGTTGAACCCGAAGCAGTCTCGATCGGCTTAACTTCGCATTTACGAGATCGCGCGTGCAGGAGATAGCCTGATTCTGGCCACTGACTTTGGAGCCGCTGTCGTTCGCGACGGAACAATTTGGCACTTCTTTGTCGATCGGAATCTTAGCGATCAAATCCAACTGTGAGCGAGGCATCAGCGACTCACTGATTTTGCCTCGCTCCACGCAAATTTGCGTGTGCTCTGCCTATCTGAAGAATCCAAGGAGGTAGGCAATCAACAGGATCAGCAAAATCGTTCCAAAGCCAATGCCGAGTCCGCCTCCCGAGCCATACCGTCCATAGCCGTAGTAGCCTCCGCCGCCGCCAAGAAGCAATATCAGAATTATTATCAGGATCAACATGCTTCGGTAGACGCAGGTTTGTTCCTGAATGTGTCTCTTTCAGAGCGCTGCGAGGGCCAAACTCATGAGCACAAGGTACTATTCCAGTAATGAAAGCTTTGCTGCTCTCCGAGTACGGCCGCCTGGAAATGGCAGAACTCCCCATGCCGCGGCCTGCTGCCGACGAGGTACTGGTGCGAGTAAAAGCGTGCGGCATCTGCGGCAGCGACGTTCATGGGTACGATGGCAGCTCCGGCAGGCGCATTCCGCCATTAGTAATGGGACACGAGGCCTCCGGCGTTATCGTCGCCGTGGGCGGCGGCGTAACTCGGCTTCGGGAGAACGACCGGGTTACCTTCGATTCCACCATCTATTGCGGAGTGTGTGACTACTGCCTTCGCGGCCAGGTGAATTTGTGCGACAAGCGCCAGGTACTAGGAGTTTCGACTCCTGACTTCCGACGCGCGGGAGCATTCGCTGAGTACGTTGTGGTTCCGGAGCGGCTGACTTATCGCTTGCCCGACGAAGTTTCTTTCACGGCCGCCGCCATGATCGAACCGATCGCCGTTGCGGTCCACGCGGTTTCTTTAGCAAACGTGCCCGAGGGCGCTTCGGCGGTTGTGGTCGGGAGCCGGTATGATCGGTCTGCTGACGCTGCAAGTGCTGCGCGAAGCCGGCTGTTCCCGGATATTGGTCACCGACATCGACGATACCCGGCTGGCACTGGCAAAGAAATTGGGGGCGACCGACGTCGTAAACGGCAAAACAGCAGATGCCAGCGGCGAGTTTTCCCGCTTCACTTCCGGCTCCGGTGTCGATGTCGCATTCGAAGCCGTCGGCAGCACTCCGACGGTCGCCGTCGCGATCAATAGCGTCAAGAAGGGTGGGACGGTGGTGCTCATCGGAAACGTCACCCCGAAAGTCGAGATTCCGCTCCAAGCCGTCGTGAGTCGAGAGCTCCGGCTGCAAGGAACCGCTGCCTCTTCGGGAGAATACCCTGAATGTCTCGAGCTTCTCCGCCGCGGTGCGATTCGAGTAGACGAACTCATCAGTGTTGTTGCGCCTCTCGAAGAGGGAGCCGCGTGGTTTGAGCGGCTGCACGATCGTCAGCCGAACCTGATGAAAGTCATTCTGACTCCCGAAGCACCGGAGAAGGCCGAAGCGACCGCTTAATCAACTGCCGTAGTCTTGATTCTCGGGTCGACCCGAAGGCCAGACGATATCTTTCGCCGGTGCCACAATCCTCTCTATCTCGTCCAGGAGGCTTTGCTCGAGGGTCAGATCAAGCGCCTCTACGTTTGTTCGGACTTGTTCGGCTGAGGTCATTCCGACCAGGGTGGTTGCGGCATAAGGATGCTGCAGGCAGTAGCGCAGGGCGACTTGCGCCGGATTGAGATTGCGCTTGCGGCAAAGTTGACGGACCTGTGCTGCCGCGTCGCGAACCGATTGCGGGGCAGGGTGCCAAGGCGGAATGGGTGCTTCGCCAAGTAGACCCATGTGCAACGGAGATGCGATGATTACGCCCATATTCCTGGCCTCGGCGGTAGGCGTGAGCAGGGCATCCATGTCCCGGATCAGCAAGTTGAACCGGCAATAGGAGAGAACTGTATCCACCGGAACTGTGCCGGCAATGCGAGCCATCATCCCAAGCTGGTAAGACGTGATACCGATATAGCGAGCCTTTCCGCTTTTTTGCACTTCGCGGAGGGCCGGGATCGTTTCCGCTTCAATCTGCTTCTCATCGCCGAATTCGATGTCGTGGGCCTGGAACAAGTCGACGTAATCGGTCTGCAGGCGGCGTAGGGATTCGTCGACGCTCGAACGTACGCGGTCCCCTGAAAAGTCGAATCCATCTCTGTCGTAGCGGCCGCACTTCGTTGCAAGAATCACCTTCTCGCGCTTGCCCACAAGTGCTTGCCCCAAGCGTGACTCGGCAACGGTCCGGCCATAATAGGGCGACACATCGAAGAAGTTGATGCCGTGGTCGATTGCTTCGTGAACCGCACGCACACCTTCTGCGTCAATTATGGTCCCAAACTCATTTCCGAGCGGAGAACCGCCGAAACCGATGGGAGAGACGCGCAGTTCCGTGGCGCCCAATGTTCTAAGCTGCATATTCATATGGCTCCGGAATAGGCTCGACTTTACCGAGCAGAAAGATGTAGCCGCAGATCCCGATCGCGAGAATAATAGCGGCAGCCCCGAAGGCTCGCCCGAACGAGTTCGTCTTTCCTGCGAAAAGTCCGGTGGCAATCGGCGCCACCACAGCCGCAATCTGATTTCCGAAGTTCAGGATTCCTCCAACTTTCCCCGTACAGTTGCGTGGCGCGATCAACGACGGTATCGACCAACCCACCGGTGCAGCCGCCGCGAGGCCGCCAAGGGAGATACTCAGCCAAAACACTGCTGTCCAAGCAGTATGGGCAAAAGCGACACCGCCAACAGCTAAGCCGAGAGTCGTTCCACCAATGAGGATAGACTTGCGCACGGTCGACTCCGGACGGCCGCGACGGACCAGGAAGTCAACCAGCCATCCTCCCACGAGAAGATCCGTTGCTGTGGCGAAGAGCCACGGAATCGAGGTCAATAGGACGGAATGGAGCAGGTCAATTCCCAGAAACCGCGAGAAGTAGCTCGGCAGCCAGGTGAGAAAAAGGTAAAAGCAGTAGTTGTAAGCAAAAAACCCAAGAACCAGGCCAAGCACCTTCTGCCTCCTCATCAACCACCAGAGCGAAGCGCTCTTGCCGCCCCCTGGTTCCTGGTGCTGCTGCGCCCCGCCGGAACGAATATAGTTCCATTCCACGTCTGAGAGTTTAGGGTCGTCCTTCGGTTCCCGGTAGACGAAATAAAATGCTATGAAATAGAGAAAGCTGATAAGCCCGGTGGCGGCGAAGCTCATTCTCCAGCCCAGTTTAATCAGAACGATACCGATGATCGGGACGCCGATCGCCGACGCAAATTTCGAAGCGCCATCGAACATCGCGGTAGCGAGGCTGCGCTCCTGGCGGGGGAACCAGGCGCCCGTAGCTTTAGCGCTGGCAGGGAATGTAGAGGCTTCCCCAACACCGAGCAGCAACCGACTGGCGACGAAGCCTCCTACACTTGTGGCCGCGCCCCCGGCAAAACGAAGCGAGCGACCACACGAGCGCGCTAAGGCAGCCAATAAGCCGCACACCGAAGCGATCGAGCAGCACGCCCATTGGTAACTGCAGGGCCGCGTAGGTCCAACTGTACGCGCTCAGCACAAACCCGAAAGTTTCGTTCGTCATTCCAAACTCCCGGTTCAGTGCGTCCTGTGCCACTGAAACGTTGACCCGGTCAAAGTAGTTGATCAGGACTCCAAAGCCAAGCAGAACGGCGATGCGCCACCGTCGGGCACTCTTGACCATCGGCATGTTGCGTTCCGGCGCAGCGCTTGTCAGTCGGTAACCTCCTCCATTAGGAAGGTAACTCATCAGCCGGGCATACACGTGTGCAGAGATGTGGGAACGATCCGTTTGACAATTAGTGAAGTCTCGGCTTGACTATTGCCGAGTGCCGACTGATACTGAAGCTGCGGCTTCACTAAGGCCGAAACAGAGAGCATGAAAGGATTCAGATGGAATCATCGATCAAGCACGGTACGTTCGTCATCACACGTCACTATTCGAAAGCGGCACGCCAGGTATTCGCTGCGTTCGCTGATCCGGCGAAAAAGCGGCGATGGTTTCTTGATGGTCCAAACAACCACGTTGACGAATTCGAAATGAATTTTCAGGTTGGCGGGATTGAGCGCGCGCGCTATCGCCACCGGGCCGGGACGCCAGTTGCCGGCATTCCGTTTGTGAACGAGGGCCGTTATCTTCACATCCAGGCCGACCAGCTTGTCGTTACCGCATCCACAATGTCGCTGGGTGGACAACCCATCTCGCATTCCTTGAATACGTTTGAATTGCTGCCTCTCGGCAGTGACCGGACCGAGCTGACCTTCACGTTCCAGGGCGTGTTTCTGGAAGGATCTGATGGTCCTGAGCGTCGCGAAGCCGGATGGAATACGCTTCTCGAACGATTAGAGTGCGAGTTGGCGCCTGCCCAGTTGGTGAGCTAGTTGCGCAGGAAGCATTCAAAGTGCCAAGCGTTACGTCACGGGCTGCGGATGGCATATTTCAGGCGCTCGGCGACCCCACGCGTCGGGAACTGATTGAAGCTCTGAGCTTGGGCCCGCGGTCGGTCTCGAGTTTAGCGGCGAAAATCAAGGTGACCTTGACCGCCGTCGGGCAGCACATTCAGGTGCTCGAACAGACAGGGCTGATACGCACGGAGAAGGTGGGACGCGTGCGTACTTGCCGGATTGAACCGGCCGGGTTCTCACCTCTTGAGCGGTGGATCAGCGAGCATCAGAAAGCTTGGGAGAGCAGGTTGGATCGGCTCGGTGAGTTGCTTGAAGAAGATGACGAAGCATAATCAGCTTCTAAGGCGGCGCGATCAGGCGCGCAATGCAGGGCCAATCCGGACAGACGTAATCGGGAGAAGCGGCTGATGGCGCGGACTCTGACGATCGCGTTCTGCGTTAACAAGATGGTCTTACAGCCGGCCGCTGCGCCCGCTTCTACGTCCGTGAGCCGATCGCCAATCATGTACGAACGGGACAGATCGATGTCGAGATCACGAGCTGCACGGAGCAGTAAATAGGGATTAGGCTTGCGGCACTCGCATTCGTCATCTGGAGAATGCGGACAGTAGTATGTGGCGGTGTAGATCCCATGTTCCGCCAGCACCTCCGCTATTCTCTGTGCAACCAGTTCGTATTGCGCTTGTGTGATAACGCCGCGACCGATGCCCGATTGATTGCTGATAACGACCAGGCGATAACCCGCATTCTGAAAACGTTGGAGTGCCGGCAGAACGGCAGGCATAAACTCGACCAGATCAGGATCCCCAATGTATCCGGTGTCGTGTATGACTGTGCCGTCGCGATCGAGAAATATCCCGGGATTCGCCGCCATTCTCTATTGAGGAACTGACGGCGGAACGGTAATGGAACCGAACGGGCGTCCTTTGCGGGGTTGCGCTTCAGCATCTGACGAGTGTTGACTGCTTAAGGCGAGCAACTCTTCGGGCGAAACAGTCGCGGTGCCGGTTTTCTGAACGACGACGCTCGCAGCCATGTTAGCCAGCAGAACCGCCTGTTCCATGGGTAGACCGGAAGCGAGAGCGAGCGTCAAGCGTGCCGACGACCGTATCGCCTGCGCCGGTGACATCGAAGACCTCGCGAGCGAGAGCCGGGGCATGAAGGAGTTCAACGCTATCGCGAAACAAGGTCATCCCATCCGCTCCGCGTGTCACCAGAACTGCGGATTCCCCTAAAACGGCTTGGAGCTGCCCGACCGCTTTGAGCAAGTCTCCTTCCGTCTCGATGATGTGCTTCGAGGCCACCTCTGTTTCGCGGAGGTTCGGAGTGATCACAGAGCATCCCGAGTACTTCACAAAGCTAGCTCCTTTGGGATCGACGATCACCGGTTTCCGGAGCTGGCGGGCACGCGAGATGACATGAGCGCAAATGGCTGGAGTGAGGAGTCCCTTCGCGTAATCCGAAAGGAGGCAGGCGTCGACGTCGGCTATGTTCTGCTCGAAGGTGGAGAGAACGGCCTCGGCATGAGTCCGGGAAATCTCCGCCGTTAGTTCCCGATCCAGCCGCACGATCTGTTGCTGCCCTGAGACGATGCGCGTTTTGGTAACGGTAGGCCGGTCATTTGCCTCGACCAGCCACTCGGACGGCACTCCGTTTGCCTCTAACACCAAACGAAGATGCCGCGCGCTTTCATCCTCGCCTACAATCCCGACGAGCACCGGGTAGTCCGCCGAGGCTTGCAATATTCGAAGCGACGTTTGCCGCGCCCCCGGGCACATGGGTCCTGCTTTGAACATCTACAATCGGCACGGGCGCTTCGGGTGAGATGCGGTGCACTTCACCGATGAGATATTCGTCGAGCATCACGTCCCCGAGCACCAGGACGCGCCTCTCCCGAAACCTTGACAGAATTTGCTTTGTCACGTCGGCGGTAAGTTCGGCTCTACGCCTGTATTCGGGAGACTGACTCATGCAGAAGCAGGAGATAAAAAGAAGAAAACGGTTCGTCTTCAATCATAGTCGAATTAGGAATGCCGCCCATAAACACCAGTGGAACGAACTCACAATCCAGGGTCGACGCCAGATTGAAAGTGACGGGCCAAGCTCGCTACACCGCCGACCTTGAACTGCCGGGAGCCGACGGCCGCATGCTTCATGCCGTTGTGGTTCAGAGTAAGGTCGCGTCCGGTTCATTGGTCGCGATAGACGTTGAAGCGGCCCTTTCCGTGCCAGGTGTCCACGCCGTTATGACCTGGCAGAATGCGCCGCGCCTGAAGGAAATAACGACGTTGATGTCGACCGAACTCGACCGCCTCCTTCCTTTACAGAAGCCGGAGATTTGTTACAAAGGCCAAGCTATTGCCGTTGTGATCGCCGACACATTGGTCGAAGCGCAACATGGCGCCTCGCTCGTGATTGCCAAAGTAGAGCGGGATAACGGAACACCGCGACTTTCCTTCGAAGCTGAAATTCCAAATGCACCCGAGGCGAAAAAGGTCGGCGCGGGAGAGCATGGGACCTTGAAGCAGGGAAGGCCCGAAGCGGCTTTCGCCCAAGCGGATTTTCAGCTTGACCGCACTTACGCGACTGCCGTGACGCACCACAATGCGCTCGAGCCTGGATGTGCGATAGCAGCCTGGGACGAGGACGGGCGATTAACAGTTCATAGCGCCACTCAGTTCACCTACGGTGATGCTGCCACCCTAGCGAATGCTTTCGGGCTCGGCGTTCGTGAAGGCAAGCTGCGGCTCGGGATGCATATTGCCGCAGGGGTCGAGATCGGAAGCAAGGTGACGGTCGTATCCCAGTTTGTTGGCGGCGGTTTCGGATGCAAAGGCGAGAACCAGTATCTGATTCTGGCTGCTATGGCGGCGAAGATGGTCGGCTTGCACGTGAAGCTCGTGCTTACGCGTGAACAGACCTACACGTTGATGCCGTACCGCTCCGCCACGCAGCAACGTGTTCGGCTTGGCTCTGATCGCGATGGCCGCCTTCAGGCGATTCTGCACGATTCAATCATTCAAAATTCAAACGTAGGGGCCTTTGTTGAGCCGACGGGCGAGATGACGCCTCATCTCTACGATTGCCCTAATATCCGAACGACTCACAAACTCGCGCGGTTGAATTTCAATGCGCCTAGCTGGATGAGAGCTCCGGGCGTTGCTCCCGGCCTGTTTGCGCTCGAGTGCGCCATGGATGAACTTGCGGAAGAAGCAGGTATCGATCCGATTGAGATGCGGCTGCGGAACTACGCGGAAGTTGACCCTGCGACCGGACACGAATGGTCCAGCAAATCGCTTCGTGAATGCTACCGCGCAGGTGCGGAACGAGATCGGCTGGTCGAAACGGGAGAAGCGTCCTGGCACCATGCGCGAGGGCGATCTTCTCGTCGGATTCGGAATGGCCACGGCCGCTTACCGGACCATGCAATTTCCCGCGAGTGCACGCATTGTCCTCCACGGGAACGGAACTGCGGTCGTGCAAAGTGCTTTCCAGGAGATCGGGCAGGGCGCCATCACAGCCCTCACTCAAATCGCCGCCGAGAGTCTAACTTTGCCGGTGTCGAAAATCAGCTTTGAGTGGGGTGATGCGAGGTTGCCCTTTGCACCCTTGACAGCCGCTTCAAGCACTACTCTTAGTGTCGGTTCGGCGATCCAGGCGGCGGCTGAAAAGCTCAAGCGGCAGCTCGCCGTGCTGGCGGTCGTAGACAAACGTTCGCCGCTTTATAACACCAAATCCGGTCTGGTGGGTGTGTCGGATGGACAGCTCTATTCTCGTAAGAACCCCCATCGCGGGGAATCGTTCGCCACGATCCTCGCCCGTCGAGGCATGGCGACCCTGAGTGTAAAAGCTGTCACGGGCAGGTTATTCGGAAAGAGCCGTTTTGGGCGCGCCGCCTTCGGAGCGCAGTTCGCAACCGTCCGTGTACACGCGCACACCGGCGAGGTGCGGGTCGAGCGGCTGGTGGGTGCCTTCAGTGCCGGAAGAATTGTGAATCCGAAGCTCGCGGACAGCCAGCTCCGGGGCGCCATGATCTGGGGCATGGGGCAAGCGCTGATGGAAGAAACTTTGCCCGATGAACGCAGGGGCGGGTGGGTAAACGGAAATCTCGCCGAGGCTCTTGTGCCGACAAATTTAGATGTTCCCGTCATCGAGCCGATCCTGATCGAAGAAGACGATACCCGTGGAAGTACGCTCGGAGTGAAGGGTGTTGGCGAGATAGGCATCACGGGCGTTGCCGCTGCGATTGCCAACGCGGTCTATAACGCGACCGGCCAGCGCTTACGCCACCTGCCAATCAAGCCGGATGCACTCCTCCGCTTGCCTTTCTGACAGCAGCGGATCCCTGGTAATCTGACGGAATGCGAGCGATGGGCAGGGTTGCCGCTGTCACCGGACTGGCTGGTCTCGGTTTTGGAGCCGCCGCTTATGCCGTGCGAGGCCGCTCGTCCCAGGTCTTCGGGCCATCCGTTTACCGCGGGCCCGGCAAACGACGGTCGATTGCGCTTACGTTCGACGACGGTCCCAGCCCGGGTTCTCTGGAACTACTCGACTACTTCGCGAAGGAGGGTGTAAGGGCGACTTTCTTTCAGTGTGGAGCCAACGTTCTTCGCCATCCGGACATCAGCCGGAGACTTGGCGAAGCCGGCCACGAGATCGGAAATCACACTTATTCTCACCCTCGGCTCTGCCCGACGCTTGGCAGGGAAATGAACTTCCGGTCGCCGCAATTTATATTGAGTGAATTCTCACTCGCCCAGGCCATTATTCAAGCTGAATCTAAGGTGGAACCGAAAATCCTCCGGGCTCCGTACGGGCTGCGATGGTATGGCATCGGCGAGACGCAGCGAACGCTTGACCTGCTCGGCGTCATGTGGACCGTGATCGGACACGATTGGGAATGGCCGGCGGACAGGGTTTTCGACCTGGTTTGCCGGAAGGCTTCTCCGGGAGGAATCGTCTGCTTGCATGATGGAAGAGACATCCGGCCGAACCCGGACATTAAGGAAACCTTGAAGTCCGTCAAACGCCTGGTTCCCTGGTTGAAAGACGAGGGTTACGGCTTTGAGACGGTGAGCGAGATACTTCGATAGCGTTTTTTCCCGCCCATGCATTCAAGATGGCACGCAAAGTGCATAGAAGTTTTCCCGAAGAGAGGAAAATGCGCCGTTGCGCACTCACGTGTATGCCCGAGAATGCCTTAGAATTACTGTCCAGCGACTATCTGCCGTTCCGCCTCTATGCCGAGCACAAACGCGGTGCGACGCCCTTCCAACTTGCCGCCGCATTTTCCTTATCGGAAACCTGGGTTACCGAACGGATTGAGGCTGCCCGCCTTTGCATTGAAAAACAGATCCGTGTTGCGCTCGTAAACTAAGCTGCCCGGCTTTTTCTACAAACGTAAGCACTAAGTCTTTCTTTGCTCCGGCTCCTTTATAGTTGAGGGCATGCCGGATCGATCGAGAAGACAATTCCTCGAGCTAGGTGCTACTGCTGCATTAGCGGTGAATGCGCAGACAGTCGCAACTGGCGCCTCCATGATTCAGGCGCCATTCAGCCCCGCAAACCCCCGTATCGGGCTTATCGGCACGGGTGGGCGTGGCACCTCACTGCTGCAAAATCTCTTAGCTGCTGACGTCCAGGTTCCGGCGCTCTGCGACCTTGTTCCCGACAAGCTTGCGCGCGCTAAGGATACGGTGGAAAAAGCGGGACAGTCATCTCCCGAGGTTTACACGGGAGACGAGTATGCGTTCGAGAAACTGCTCGACCGCGACGACCTCGACGCCGCCATCTTTGCTACTCCCTGGAACTGGCACACCCCCATGGCTCTTTCGGCCATGAAAAAGGGCAAGCACGCTTTCACGGAAGTACCCGCCGCCCTCACTATTGACGAGTGCTGGCAACTGGTGAACACTTCCGAGCAGACGCGCAAACATTGCGTGATGATCGAAAACTGCTGCTACGGCTATAACGAGACTCTCGTGCTCGCAATGGTCCGGGCAGGGCTTCTGGGCGATCTGCTCTATGGCGAAGGCGCGTACATCCACGACCTGCGCGAAGAACTCTTCGGCGACAAGGGCGAGGGGCTCTGGCGCCGGAACTTCCATACCAAGCGCGATGGCAACCTTTACCCGACACACGGCTTGGGACCGGTTGCTAATTACATGGGCATCAACCGCGGCGATCGCTTCGACTACATGGTTTCCATGAGCACTCCTGCGCTCGGTCTCGCTGCCTATCGAGCCCAGAATGTGCCGCGCGATAACCCAAAGTGGAACGAGCGTTATCTGGATGGAGATATGAATACTTCGCTGATTAAAACGGCGAACGGATTGACCATCAACCTCCAGCACGACGTCTCGAATCCGCATCCTTACGATCGCTTAAATTCCATTGCCGGAACGAAAGGCGTTTTCAAGGACTACCCGCCTAGGCTGTACCTCGACGGACAAACCGGTGGGGAAGTCTGGGGAACGATCGACGCATTCAAAGATCAGTTCGAACATCCGCTCTGGAAGAAGGAAGGCGAGATTGCCCGAAAGCTTGGCGGACACGGCGGAATGGATTTTATTCTGGTCTACAGGCTGATGGAGTGCATGCGCAAAGGACTTCCGCCCGACCTGGACGTCTACGATGCGGCCGCCTGGTCCGCACCTGGACCGCTCAGCGAGCAATCCCTCGCCAGCGGTAGCGCTCCGGTGAAATTCCCGGATTTCACGCGCGGCCGGTGGAAAGAACGCAGGGGCTGCGCGATTTGAACCACTGACTGCCAATGCGAGACCAGAGTTCGATCTTCCTTCGCTGGGTCGTTGCCATCGCCATCTGCTCCGCTGTTCCGGCCTTTGGATGGCAAGCGCAGCGGGTTTCACCACCTTCCGCTGTCGAGCGTGAGTTTAATCGTATTCGAAACAATCCTCTCGAGCTTCGGGCATTTCTCGAGCGGATGCCCAAGGGCGCTGATCTTCACCTGCATATCAGCGGTGCTGTTTACGCTGAGTCCTTCATTGAGGAAGCGGCCGAAGATAACCTCTGTGTGGATCTGGCGAGTCTATCCGTTGTTGCGAACGTGGGCACGACCCGGAGCATTCCGGCAAAAGCGGTTTGCCCGGAGAAGTCGGTAGCGGCCAGTTCCGCGTTTTCCGATCAGAAGCTCTACACCTCCCTGGTTAATGCATTTTCCATGCGAAGCTTCGTGCCGTTTGCAGGGACCAGCGGGCACGATCAGTTCTTTTCGACGTTCGACCGTTTCTTGAAGATTGATCCGCAAAAGCATCTAGGCCAATGGCTTAGCGAAGTTTCGAGCCGCGCCGCATCCCAGAACGAGCAGTATCTGGAGATCATGCATACGCCTGATTTCGGCACCGCCGCCAAGCTCGGGTATGAGGTGGGCTGGAACAGCAATTTCGCCGAAACTCGAGACGCTCTACTATCGAAGGGCCTGCGCGAGAATGTGCAAAGAGACCGCGAGGAGCTGGACAGAGCGGAAGGGGAGCGATGGCGGTTGCAGGGCTGCTCGGATGCATCAACGGACGGGCCGTGCGCCGTAAAGATCCGGTTTCTGTTTCAAGTGCTGCGAGGGTTCCCGCCCGAGCAGGTGTTCGCTCAAGCGCTACTCGGATTCGAGCTTGCCTCCGTCGATCCGCGGGTCGTCGGCATCAACTTCGTTATGGCAGAGGACTGGTACATGCCGATGCGAGAGTATCACCGGCAAATGGAAATGCTCAACTATCTCCACTCGGTTTATCCGAAGGTTCATATCAGCCTCCATGCCGGTGAGCTTGCACCTGGATTGGTTCCGCCGGAGGGTCTCAAGTTCCATATTCGCGAAGCTGTGGAATTGGCTCACGCTGAGCGCATCGGACATGGCGTTGACGTCATGTACGAACGGGATCCGCGACAGCTCTTAAGTGAGATGGCGTCCAAGCGAATCGCAGTCGAGATTAACCTGACGAGCAACGACGTGATTCTTGGAGTGAAGGGCAGGGAACACCCGTTGCCGTTGTACCGCACGGCCGGAGTACCCGTCGCGTTATGTACTGATGACGAAGGCGTATCTCGCATCGATCTGACGCACGAATACGCTCGCGCCGTTGCCGAGTTCGGCCTGAATTACGCTGACCTGAAGAACATGGCGCGAACGAGTCTCCGGTATAGCTTCCTCCCGGCGAATGAGAAAGCCAGAGAAGAATCGGAGTTGGAACGGCGATTCCGCGTTTTTGAAGCGCAGAACCAGTAAGGCTATTTAGGCGCTCGGCTGATTATGAGTTCTTGTCAGCTTCTCGCTGAAGCTCCGCCAGAGCTTTGATCGAGGCGGACGAACCTTTTGTGCCGACACCGGCTTTGCTGAGCCGCCCGGTTCAGGGAGAATAAACTCATGTGCCAGACTGCCGGCATATTGAGTGAACTCAGGCGAGAGCCCGTGTATGCGTGCCGCGACATACGCATCGAAACCGATTGTAATTTCCGCGCGCCCTTCGCAGGTTGCTTCGAAGATTTTGCGAGCGGCACCCTCGGCAGAGTGCGCCACGCCGGGAATGGACGCCGACAGGCTGAACCAGCGGTATTCCCGCTCCCTGTTACCCGCGACAATCGCATTCGGATATGACCCGGTTCGCATCAAGCCCGGGCATACCGTCGTGACTTGGATGCCTTTGCTGCGCATCTCAGCGTGCAGCGTTTCGGAAAACCCGACTGCTGCGAACTTACTTCCGACGTAGGGAGCCAAGTGCGGAACCGGTATCTTGCCTCCAATGGAGGTGATATTGACGATTTTGCCTTCTCCGCGTCGCAGCATCTGCGGCAATACCGCCTGGGTCGTTTGCACCATCGCGAAGTAATCGATCTCCATTGCTTCCCGATACGTCTCGATAGGCATCTGCTCGATTGGACCGACATGGATCGTACCGGCGTTATTGATCAATACATCCACTCGTCCGAAGTGCGTCGTCGCTTCCTCGATCAGTCGCTTGCAATCTTCAGGAGCGTTCAGGTCACAAGGGAGGACGAAGATGCTGGTCGGAGTGAATGGACGCTCTCCGCGACAGCAAGAGCGCCTTTGCTCGCTCCAGTTCGCCTGTATCACGGGCGGCAAGCACCACTCGTGCGCCGGCAAGGGCGAATTCCTCCGCGAGGTTCAGGCCTAATCCTCTGGAAGAACCCGTGATCACAACAACTTTCCCGGACGCGCTCCACGACTGCCTGGGTTTGCGCAACGCAGAACTGGCAAGAGCCGCGGTCAGGAGAGCGCCGCCCGTTGTTAAAACTGCGGGAGTCAGGTATCTCGCCGGTCGATTCGCCATACCTCTACGCTACCTCCCGGCGAGTGCCGCCTTCCACTTCTACAGCCGCTTCAGGGCTCTCGCGTTCGCAATTGTCACAGTTTTGACAAGGACCCGAGAAATCGTCTCCGAAGTAGCGTAACAATAATTCCCGCCGGCAGGTTTTTGCGTCGGCATAGTCGCGCATTTCCCGGAGCCGCTCCTTGTTTCGTTCTTTACGTGCTTCCTGCTGTTCAGCCGCTTCTTCGGTCGCCTCGGTTATGTCTGCGCCTTCGGCAAGTTGCACTTCTCCCGTCGGCAATACCTCGACAGCGCCGGCGTCCTCCAGACGGTGCAGAGCGTTAGTCAGCTTCCTGGGCGACAGGTTTACCTCCTGCGCCAGTTCCTTAGGTTCGACCGGCTCGCCTTTCTCGGAGAGCGTCTCGGCGATGGTCTCAAGCTGTGCCGTATCAACTTTGCCCTGTCCCGTGTGGAACGCCTGAGCTCCAATATCCTGTTGGCGAAAAAAGAGAATCGCATCCGCTTTCTCGCCGTCTCGTCCTGCCCGCCCAATCTCCTGGTAATAAGCATCGAGTGAGTCCGGCGCATCGTAGTGATAGACGAATCGGATATCGGCCTTGTCGATTCCCATACCGAAGGCGTTGGTGGCGACGATTACTTCGGCTTCGCCCTTCATGAAGCGTTCCTGAATCTCTTCGCGCTCCGGACCTTTCAACCCGCCGTGATAGAACAGCGCGCTCACTCCTTCCTCATCCAGGCTGCGCATAATGGTCTCCGCCATTTTGCGCGTACCGGTGTAGACGATGCCCGGCTTGTCGGCCCACCGTACATGGTGAAGGAGACCCTCGAGCTTCTTGTCTTCCTCCTTGAAGTGATCCACGCGTAAACGAATGTTAGGACGATCAAACCCGCCCACGAGAACCTTGGGTTTCGTCAGCCCGAGACGCCCGACGATTTCTTCACGAACTTGCGGCGAAGCCGTTGCCGTCATGGCCAAGACGGTCGGGTGTCCGAGTCTCTCGATGGCGGTCGAAAGCTGCAGGTAATCCGGTCTGAAATCGTGGCCCCATTCGCTCACGCAATGCGCCTCATCTACAACAAACAGGGAAATACCGGCCTTCTCGAGCGCCGCAACTGTTTCATCTTTCCGTAGCTGTTCCGGTGCGAGAAAAATAAACTTACAGCATTTCGTTTCGATTCGTGCCAGATTGTCTTCGAACTCGGAAGCTTTCTGCGTTGAATTGATGACCAGCGCTTCCCGTTCGTCACTTTGCGCATTGATCGAGTCGACCTGATCTTTCTGGAGAGCGATCAAGGGCGACACGACCAGTACCGCTCCGGGGATCATAAGTCCGGTGATCTGATAGATCGCTGACTTGCCGGAGCCGGTCGGCATCACGACCAGGGTGTCCTGCTTTTTTAGCAACGAGAGAATCGCGTCTTCCTGACCGGGACGTAGCTCCTCGTACGCGAACTTGTTTCTCGCGACCTCTCGAATTTCCGCTCCAGTGTTCTGGCCGCTGGAGGGTTTCTTAGGCTTAGACGTTCCGGTCGAGCGCCGGGCAGTTGTCTTGGGCATCCGGCATATTCGATGGCGTGGAATAGTTGACTGTTTCAGCGTAGATCGAGCCTCGATCCGGGACTTGCGCATTCACCGAGGCGTTAGGCTGAAGCAGGCCCAGTTATGAACGACATCAGCCAGTTGCCACACGAGTTAGATAAGAAAAAGTTCGAGTGCAAGGCCATCATCGAGACACCAAAAGGCCGAAGAAATAAATTCAAATATGAACATGATTCGGGACTGTTCTCGCTTTCAAACCTGCTCCCCGAAGGTTTCACTTTCCCTTTCGATTTCGGGTTCATCCCGTCCACGGTTGCCGAAGACGGAGACCCCCTGGACGTCATCGTGCTGATGGACGAGTCGGCCCACGTCGGTTGTTTGCTCCAGATCCGGTTGATCGGTGTGGTCCAGGTGGTTCAAACCGAAGACGGTGAGAAAACACAGAACGACCGCTTGATCGGCGTTGCTACGCGCTCCTACGAATTTGAAGGGATCAAGTCTATTTCCGAACTCCGTCCCAGCCTTGTCCAGCAGATCAGCGAGTTCATCGGCTTGTACAACAAAAATTCGGGAAAAGACGATGAGGTGACCGGAACATCAGGACCCGAGAAAGCTCTGGAATTGCTCGAACAATCTGCTCAGCGATTCGCCGAAAAACGATAGCGCGAGGTGCTGTATGCCTACCGCATCCTCTCGAAAGCAACGGCTTGATACGGCTTGCCGGGCAATTTTAAGGTGAACTTTCCGTCGAATTGACCGGGAACAGGCGTGATCGCCATCTTCCCGGGATCGATGACCTCAGCTTTGAACTTGCCACCGTTCGGCAACTCGAAATCCATCTCGGCAGGCTGATTGAGATCGAAATAATACAGATAGAAGTTGCCGTCTCCAGCGCCGTTGTACGTTCCCTTCGTATTTGCATTCGTCCCAGATCACCGGCTTTTTGTAATGGTTCAGGTAGGTCGGGTCTCTGCTGAAATCGTCTGCCTGGATGCTTGCCCCGAATCTGCGTGACCTTGACTGGTCAACACCACCCCCCTGCTTTGATCAGGTAAACTTGGCTGGTTCAATCTCATGCCGCCGTCTGCAGCCGATAAATGAGGTCCGTATCCAATCCCGCGACGATGGGTAACGGCGGCAGTGAGGGGATGATCCTTTGTTAGACATCACGCGCATCCTGCGAGATGGAGCATTGCTGTCCGTTGTCGCTTCGACATACCTGCTTCTCTTGCTGCGGTTCAAACCCCGCATGTTCTTAGGGCATTTTCCTAAGGAGATCCGAGAGATCGTCCCGCCGAGATCGAAGAAGGAGCGCCGGATGTCTATCTTGTTCGGCTTGCTCATCGGGGTCCCCCTTACTTCGGCGTTACTTTGGCGAACTGCAACTCTGGGAACTCACTCTTTCTGGGAACTGTTCGCCTATGCCTTTGGCGTGCTTTTCATCTTCAATCTCGTTGACTTGCTCATCCTCGATTGGCTTATCGTGTGCAGGTTCAAGCTACCCTGGGTGGTCCTCCCCGGCACGGAGCATATCGCGATGCCCATACCCTACATTCATCACTTTAAGGAGTTCTTGATGGGAACCATCGGGTTAGTAATTGTTGGTCTTGCCATCGCATCTGTCCTGAGTATTCGGTTTTATTGATCAGGACCATATGCAACGGCCTTAACGTCCGGAGTCATTCACTGACAGCACCAACGATCGCGCGTGGATGGAACAGAATCAAGTCGGCCTCGACCCCATGTTCATGAGGTCACGGATGCGTCCTTCGAAATGGCGAAAGAACTCCGGTTTGAAGTGGCTAAAGTCGTTTGTTCCTGAAGAGTCGCGCGGGAACGGATAATACTGCGGCTCATTTGTGTTGTACAAGTAGCTCTTTGGGAAGACACACATTCGCATCTTCTTGAACGGACTAGCGCGAAGCGTTTGCGGCGTTTGTTCCTCAAGCTTGTCGCCCTGATGATCCCAGGCGTAGGAAGTCGTACCGAAAGGATAGTAAGGTGTGCCGTCTTCGTAGCCGAAGCGATATGTATCTCGAACTCGTACCGGTCCATGGTTCGAACGTGGGTTCGGTACGCACGTGAACTTGCCCGATTTCCCGTCGAGTTCGCGGCGGTTACTCTTGGTCAGTAAGACCATTCGCCCGCGGGATCCGGCATGAAGCGTCCGCGATGCGTACCGGAGCCGTCGTAAAATCCTTCGGCTTCGACAACTCGATAGCCGAGCCGGAACGACTCATCGAATTTCACTTCGAGGAACGGATTCCCTGTTTCCGGCCCTTTGAGCGCTGCTTCGGACATGCCCCAACGTTCAACCGAAGTCGGTGTTTGCGCTCGTAGCGTTTAGGGAAGGATGGCGAGAGCTGCGAGGAAGAGGGAAGACGTGGCCCGGATCACCACCAGTCAAGCGTATCGCTCGACCTTGTTAAGCGATGCGGTGAATGGCCGGTCCCGATTCACTCGTGAGCTCGAACTCTTCCTCGAGTTTAAGACCCTCGATCTCGCCAATGGTCTTTCCGGCGATTCCCTGGAGATCGCCGTACATGCCGACGGTCGCATGCATGACGCGCGTAATCTGTTCGTCCCGTTTAGCCCAAAGCCGCAGCGTGGACCGTTTTTCCTTCTCCAGGTCCTCCTGCATGCAGGTAAACGCCTCGACAATGGCCTGAACACGTTGCCGGAAGCGCGGGCCGGCTAAGTATTGATACACCATCTCAGCTTTGGTTTGCTGGCCTTCGGACGCTCTCCTGGCGGTCTCGATTTCTAATAGCCCTTGGCGAAGCACCGTGGCGAGCGGAATCATCGTGCGCGGGTGAGTGACCCAGACACCCTCGACCCACTCAAATGACTCTACGCCTTTCGGCAGGGCGTGGCTGACAATTACCGCTACTTCAGCTTTCGAGTTCCGTTGATCTTCACGCAGTTTGGGCAGCCAGCCATCGCTCCAGTTCTTTGTGCGCTTCGTTTCCCAAAGAATTGCTCCGCAGGACTGGCCCGGGTTGGCGGAAACCCGTTGCAGCACATCGCCGCCGCCTTCGCCTTTGCGTATCGGGAGAATGTTGTCGAGCGGAAACTTCGAAGCGAGTAAGCCTTCTAATTCCAGTTCCTGAACCTCGCCTTGCAACTGTTGAGAACCTTGTTCCGATTTCCGTTTCAGCAGCTCAATCTGCTTCTGCATGGAAGAGATAGTCTGCTCCTTTTCGAGGACCTTGAGCTTGAGCGTCTCTTCCACCTCGGCGCGAACTTGTGACCGGACAGCGGACAGGTTTTCACCGACACGCCTTTGAATGGTCAGCTCCAACTCACGGCGCTGGTCTTCGAGCATCCGTTCTTTCTGCAGATAGAGCGCCTGCGCTTTCTGCGCGTCGGCCAACTTGTCATCACGGCTCTTCACCACGGACTGGAGATGGACGATCTCCTGCTGGCGTTGTGCCAGGTCCGTCTGGCACTTCAGTTCCGCCCGGCGCGCCTCTTCCTCCGCAATACGATCCCGCTCCGCGCGAAATCGCTCCTGTTCGGCCGCTCTCCACTCCGCCTTGGCTCGTGACAGAGCCTGCTCCTGTTGTTTTAGAGCATCTTCTCTTTTGGCACACTCGACGTTAAGCTGAGCCATCCGGCGCTCGTAATCCCGCCGCGTCGCTTCCACCAGCGGCGCAGCCAGAGACTCGGTCAACTTGACCTGTGCTTTACATTGGGGGCAGAAAATGGTCGGCTCGGTCACTGAACGATTATCCCAAACATTTCGGGTGGAAATGTTCCGGGCTGCTGCCGAGTGGTCGAGCTATCCTGCCAGGGCCTGATCCAGATCCGCGCGGAGATCCTCGAAGTCTTCGATTCCCACCGAAAGCCGGATCAGACAATCGGTGATACCGGCGAGTTCGCGCTGCTCTGCCGGGACCGACGCGTGGGTCATGATGGCCGGATGTTCAATCAGGCTTTCAACGCCGCCCAGGCTTTCTGCAAGCGCGAACACTTTGCACCGCTCCAGCATCCCGCGCGTACTGGCGAGATCACCCTTCAGGATGGCCGTGATCATTCCGCCGAACGCCTTCATCTGCTTCCGCGCTAAGGTGTGCTGCGGATGGGAAGCGAGCCCCGGGTAAATCACACGATCGACGCCGGGATGTTTCTCCAGCCACTCAGCCAAGGCCTGAGCGTTTTCGCAGTGCTGCTTCATTCTTAAGTGCAGAGTCTTGACTCCGCGAAGCGCCAGAAACGAATCGAAAGGTCCTGCGATGGCACCGATTGCGTTCTGAAGATACGCTAACCGCTCGCCGAGGCCCGAATCCGAGACGATTGCAATTCCTCCCACAACGTCCGAATGCCCGTTGATGTACTTCGTGGCGGAATGGATCACAATGTCGAAACCGAATTCGAGGGGGCGCTGGAGGAACGGACTGGCGAAGGTATTGTCTGCGACAGCAAGGATTCCACGCTCCCTGGCGATACTGCCGATGGCTTCGAGATCGATAATCTTGAGCAGAGGATTGGATGGGGTCTCCACCCAGATCATGCGCGTCTTCGGCGTGACGGCGTTCCGCACGGCGGCCGGATCGGACATGTCGAGGAAGGTGAACTGAAGCCCTGACGAGCGTTTTCGTACGCGCTCAAAAAGCCGATAGGTTCCCCCATACAGGTCGTCGCTCGCAATAACGTGGTCGCCCGTGTCCAGCAGCTCCAGGATCGTCGACATTGCCGCCAGGCCTGACGCGAAGGCGAAGCCGCGCGATCCACCTTCCAGATCCGCAATGCATCGCTCGTAAGCGAAGCGAGTCGGATTCTGCGACCGCGAGTACTCGAAGCCCTTGTGCACTCCGGGACTCGATTGCACATAGGTCGACGTCGCGTAGATGGGCGTCATGATCGCGCCGGTCGATTCGTCCGGTTCCTGTCCGGCGTGGATGGCACGTGTTCCAAATTGATAGGGCATAAGTGTTCTAACGAAGCTTTCGACGAAGATGGCCCAACAGGTCGGAGCGAGTGATCAGCCCGAGAAAAGTATCGCCTTCCGTCACAAGAGCGACCATTCCGCGGTCGAGGATGTCGTAGACCGCCGCCACACGGGTGTCGGATGAGACTGTCTCGAGCCTGCTCGTCATTGCGCTACGAACGGGCGAGTGAAAGTTCGCGGGGTCGCCGTGGACGGCTAAGAGCAGATCCGATTCATCCAGCACTCCGACACAGCGATCTTTTTCCATGACAGGCACCTGTGAGATATCTGCCACGCGCATGCGCTGGGCGGCCGTAAGAAGCGTGTCGTCCGGACTGACGGTAATCACGCCTCCTTCCTCATAACGCCTTGTGATCAGCTCGCGAAGAGTTCCACTCGGTTCCCGCTCGAGATATCCCTGGTCCAACATCCAATACGTGTTGTACATCTTGGACAGATATCGTGCTCCGGTATCGCAGACAAACGTGACCACCCGTTTGGCGACCGTCTGGCTCTGGCAATACCGTAGTGTGGCGGCGAGCAACGTTCCGGAAGACGGGCCGCCGAAGATTCCTGTGCGTTTCAATAACTCGCGCCCGGTAAGAAAACTTTCGGAGTCACTAATACTGATAGCGGCTTTTATCCGCGAAAACTCCGCGATCGCGGGAACGCAGCTTCCACCGATCCCTTCAACGGCGTAGCTTCCCGAGGGACCGTGATTCCCGGTGCGCGCGATTTCGGCGAGCAAGGAGCCGACCGGATCAGCCAGGATCATCTCCGTTTCAGGTGAGACTCTTTCAAAGAAACGGCCAAGACCCGTCAGCGTTCCTCCCGACCCAACTCCGCAGACAATCGAATCCACCCGGTGACTCATCTGGTGCCAGATTTCGGGCCCAGTGGTTGTCTCGTGTGCCAAAGGGTTGGCGCTGTTTCCGAACTGATTGACGTGGTACGACCCGGGCGTCTCGCGAGCGATCCGTGCCGCCATGTCCTGGTAATATGCCGGATTGCCTGGCTCGACATCGGACCGCGTGATGTGAATTTCGGCTCCCAAGGCGCGGGCGTGCGCAATCTTTTCCGACGACATTTTGTCCGGGATGACGAGAATGAGGCGATACCCTTTCACTGCGGCGACCAGCGCAAGTCCAATACCCGTGTTGCCGGCGGTCGCTTCCACAATGGTCCCGCCTTGTGCGAGATCTCCGCTGCGTTCTGCTGTTTCAATCATGGACACGGCGACGCGGTCCTTAATGGAGCCTCCGGGGTTCTGGCTCTCAAGCTTCAGGAAAACTTCACACGGGCCTGTATCAAAGCCCGTAAGCCGAACGAGCGGTGTGTTGCCAATCAGGTCGAGCGTAGGTTGCGTCGGAGCGTCGCGCATCTACCCTCAAGGGTAAATGGCCCGCCTTCCGGGTGAAGCGATCCGGAACAATTTTCGGGACTGGCCTCCCTCTTGCCCGTAAAGGTACGCTGGTCCATGGCCACAAATCCCGATGCTCAACAAGCGCTTGAGCGGCTTCTAACCGGCGTTCGCCAGTTCCGGCAAAAGGAGTTCCCGTCTCGCAGCGAGTTATATGCTCAAATCACACGCGACGGTCAGAAACCTCACACGTTGTTCGTCACTTGTGCGGATTCCCGGTTGGATCCCGAACTTCTCACCGGATCTGGACCTGGCGATATTTTTGTGTCGCGCAACATAGGTAATGTTGTTCCGGCATATGGCGGAATGTTGGGCGGCGTTTCGGCCGTCATCGAATATGCGGTAAGCGCCCTCGAGGTGAGTCAGATTGTTGTGTGTGGCCATAGCGACTGCGGCGCGATGAAAAGCTTGCTTCGTCCCGAGTCTCTTGCTAAGCTTCCGACGGTGAAGCGCTGGCTCACCAGCGCAGAGGCCGCTGTGAGTGTTACTGACGCAATTTGCGCGCGAGAGGACGGGCAGAAGTTCCTTTGCAGCTTGGTTGAGCAGAATGTCCTGCTCCAGATCAGCCACCTTAAGACTCACCCGTCGGTGGCTGGACAAATGGCCCGCGGCCACCTCGAAATTCGCGGCTGGGTTTTCGATATAAACTCGGGCGAGGTAAGGATGTCTGGCGACAACGGTCAGTTTGAGCCAGTCAATTAGATGGAGAAAGGCGCGCCGTCCTTAGACACACGGATGATATGACCGAGAGATCCAACCGGGTCCAGGAGTTGCTGCAAGCCGAAGAGATGAGGGAGGCGCTTGTCTCCTCGTCTCCTTTGCCGATCATTGTGCTTGCCGCCACGGGAGAAATCCTGCTCTGGAACAAGGCCGCCGAGCGCGCCTTTGGTTGGACCGCGGCCGAAGTCCTGGGCGGATCGATACCGTTCATTCCGTCCGAAAGAGAAGAAGAACATCGGGCGATGCGTGCCCAAGACCTGGCGGGGCAGGGATTTACCGGCCGCGAGATCCGCCGCAAGCGAAAAGATGGAACGTGGCTGGATCTGAGTGTCTCGACGGCACCTCTTCACGATAAAGCCGGTGCGGTCAGCGGAATTCTAAGCATCTATGTCGACATCACGTCCCGTAAACAAGCCGAAAGAGAGCTGAAGCGGCAAGCTCGCGAACTGGCGCGGTCGAATGCCGATCTGCAGCAATTCGCGCATGCGGTCAGTCACGACCTGCAGGAGCCGCTGCGCGCCATATGTTCCTATGCCCAGCTCCTCTCGAGATGCTCCTCCGAACTCGACGCAAGCGGCAACGAGTTCCTGCAATACATCGTCGACGGATCTCAGCGGATGAGCGCGCTTATCAGGGATCTCCTGACTTACTCGCGGGTGATGGAGGGGCAGGATGCTCATCGTGACCTGGTCGACTTGTCGGCTGTTGTAAGTGACAGCATGGAAGATTTGTCCCTGCTGATCAAGGAAACAGGCGCCAGTGTAGTCGTTTCCGGCGTGCTTCCTGTCGTAGAAGGTCATCGAGTTGCCCTAACTCAGTTGTTTTTCAATCTGCTTTCGAATGCGATCAAGTACCGGAAGCCGGATACGCCACCTCACATCACGATCAGTGCGGAGCGGGGCGAGGATGAATGGACGTTCAACGTTAGCGACAACGGCACGGGTATTGACCCGCGGGACTACGTTAAAATCTTCATCATTTTTCAGCGCTTGGAGCCTGCGAAATCCTCCGGAACGGGTTTGGGCTTAGCGCTATGCCAGAAGATTGTGGAGCGTCACGGCGGGCGCATCTGGGTGCAATCTCAACCCGGCTCAGGATCCAGTTTCTACTTTACGTTGCCAATTCGAAGGCAGCAGGGCTCTTACGGATCCGCATAGGATCCGCACCGGCAACTAGTGTTGATGACCGTTTCTCGTGACTACCGAACGAACAAGCTCTCCCAGTTTCATGAAGGCATCGTAGCTTGAAGGCTTACGGAAATAATGGGCAACCTTAAACTCCTCTGTCCACGCACGATCTCTCGGCGAATCCGACGAGGTAATCACGATAAGTGGCACGTCCGAGCAGCAGGGATGATCTCTCAGGAGACGAAACATATCCGGACCGTCAACTCGCGGGAGATTCAAATCCAAAAGAAGAACGTCCGGACTTGGGAGGTTGTCCGTGGGGGTACTGAGAAAAGAACGTATCTTATCTCCGTTATCCACAACGACCAGATCGAAGTCGGGTAGCTGCTGCCGAAGTGCCTCTCGCACTAGCACCACGTCACCGGGATTGTCTTCGGCGAGCAGAACGCGAAAGGGTTTGCTCATGGCTGGAGCGTAGTAAGGCTAAATATAAAGGTAGCCCCTAAACCTTCTCCCTCGCTGGTGCCCCTAATTTTTCCTCCGTAGCGCTCCACGATTCGCCTGCAAATGGCCAGTCCAAGTCCAGTTCCGGGATAAGCATCTTTGTGTAGGCGCTTGAATAAGCCGAAGATGCGCTCCGCGTGGGCGGGCGAAAAACCGATACCATTGTCGCGAACGTGGATAGCAGTCTCGCCTGCGCGGTTTTCGGTCCAAATCTCAATTCTGGGACGCACGTCTTCGCTCCGGTACTTCAAAGCATTTGAAAGCAGATTCTGAAATACTAACGCAAGTTGCTTCTCTTCGCCTACAACTTCCGGTAATGGTTCGTAAACAATTTCCGCGCCGGTCTCCTCAAAGCGTACCCGAAGCACCGAAATCGCCTCGTTCAGAGAAACGTCAAGCTTTGCTGTTTCCGGTTCGTCCTGATCGGAGTGAATCACCCGCGAGTACACGAGTAAGTCGCTGATCAGTTCCTCCATGCGGTTAACGCCGCGGTGGACAAACTCCGCATATTGTCCGGCTACCGTATCATCGCGCAAGCCTTCCCGGCGAAGTAGCAGTTGCGAATAGATATTGATCATTCGCAAGGGCTCCTGAAGGTCGTGGCTGGCAACATATGCGAATTCTTCTAACTCGTGATTGGCCTTAGTCAGCTCATTATTTTTGCGCCGGAGTTCCTCCTCAACTAACTTCCGTTCCGTCACGTCCACGACTACGCCTAACACGCTGCGGATTTCGTTGTTTTCATCCAGGATCCCGACAGCACGCTCTTCCAGCCATGACACCGCGCCGGTGTCAGCCCGGCGAATACGATACTGGGAGTTGTACGAGCCTCCCGATTGCGCGACTCGCTCCAGCTTGGCGCGGTGGTCCGCTTTGTCGTCCGGATGTATCAGGCGGAGCCCGTCCTCAATCCTGCGCAACTCGGAGCCAAAGATGGTTTGCAGATCGCCCGTGCTCGAAATTTCGTCTTTCACCGGATTCCATTCCCAGCTCAGAATTCCTGGCGCCTTTAACGCAAGGCCCAGTCTTGCTTCGCTCATCCGGCGCGCCTGGTCGGCCTTTCGTCTCATGCGAGCCAACGACAGGTGCGCATCAACACGTGCCGAAAGCTCGCGTGCGGAAAACGGTTTCGCGATGTAATCATCGGCACCTGCTTCCAGACCTTCCACGCTGGCTTCTTCGCCTGCCCGTGCGGATAGCAGAATGATGGGAAGGGTCTTCGTCTGCTCGTGAGCACGGAGTTCGCGAAGTAGTCCGAATCCGTCCAGTCCCGGCATCATGACATCCGTAAGGACGAGGTCTGGAGGGTTTGCCACTGCAAGAGCAAACGCTTCGTCTCCGTCCGTTGCAGAAACGACTTCGTAATCACGTTCCAGCAAACGCCGCACGTAGTCGCGCATGTCGGCATTGTCATCGGCGATCAAAATCCTGCTGCGCGATCCGCCATTCTCAATTCGGCCCGTGTGAATGACGTGGCTGGCCGCCGGGCGTTCCGTCTCATTGGTATTCCCGGGCAGCCATCGCAGAACCTCTTCCACGTAAGCATCGGCATGCGAAGCCGTAGAGTTCACTGCCGGTTGGCCTTTCACCCGATCCGGAGGTAAGTGCGCATGCCCGAAAGGAATCGAAACCCGGAATACCGAACCGGAACCGGCCTCGCTCTCTGCCCCGACAGAACCTCCTTGTAAATGGACGAGTTCCTGAACCAGAGCAAGGCCGATCCCGGTGCCTTCGTGCGTGCGTCCTCTGGCTCCTTCCACGCGATGGAAGCGCGCGAAGATGTGGGGCAGTTCCGTCCGCGGTATCCCGATCCCGGTGTCTTCTACTAAGAGCTCGGCACATCCCGACCGTTCGCGCAGGCTCACAGCGACTGATCCGTGATGCGTATACTTAAGCGCGTTCGAAATGAGATTCAGAACGATCTTTTCCCACATCTCCGGGTCAACATAGACCGATTCGGAGAGGGGCTCGCAATCGACGGCATACTGCAGGCCGGCGCGTTCCATAGCGGAACGGAAAGGAGAGGCGAAATACGCCGTGAGCTTCGCCAGATCTGTCGGACTGTACGAGGCTTGAGCTCGTCCTGCCTCAATGCGCGAGAAATCAAGCAGCGTATTCACCAGCCGTTGTAGTCGAAGTCCGCTGCGGTAGACCAGGTTGAGCATCTCACGATACTCATCCGGGATCGCTCCCGCGGGCTTCGAAACCAGGTCCTCCAGCGGACCCAGCATGAGCGTGAGTGGAGTCCGGAATTCATGGCTTACGTTCGAGAAGAACAAAGTCTTCGCGCGATCCAGTTCGGCAAGCGCCTCTGCGCGGCGGCGTTCCTCTTCATAAGCGCGCGCGTTAACCAATGCCCCGGCGAGCTGTCCGGCGATCAATTCCACGAAGCCTGAATATTCGGGATCCAATCTCCGGTATGGATTGAGACCGACGGCGAGGAAGCCAGCCGGCGTGCCGTGAGCTTGCTTGATGGGAACCACCAGCGCTTGGTCTGGAGGCTTGTCCCATGCTCCCGCTGGTAGATGGCCGAGACGTCCACTTGCGTCCAGCTCCTGGCTCAGGCGTGCTGTTGGCCCCGCGAATATCTGTGCTGCAGGCCACGGGAAGTCGCTGCCCGCTTCGATGAACTCCGGCGAAACTGTCGGCTCGCCGTCCTCAAATCCGGTTCTGCACGCCAGCCGAGCTCTTCCGTTAGTGTTGAATAAGTAAGTGACGGTGAACGGAAGATCGTACGGATTCTCCTTCAGTTGCCGTTCGAAAGCAGCCAGCACTTCCCCTTCGGAGTTTAAGGATGCCAAGGCTCCGGAAAGAAGCCGTAGCGTGGTCATCCGGCGTTCGCTGATGACGCGGTCCGTTTCTTCCGTGACAACACATAACATCCCATTCAGTTGACCCGTATCGTCATGGAGAGGACTGTAGGAGAACGTATGATACGTTTCTTCCGGGAAGCCGCTACGCTCAAGGAAGAGTTGCAGCCCTTTATCGTAGGTGGCCTTGCCGGCAGATAAGACTGTTTCTATGCGGGGGCCGATGTCGCGCCAGATTTCGGCCCAGACTTTTGATGCGGGACTTCCCAGAGACCAGGGATGCTTAATCCCGAGGGTCGGCCGGTAGGCGTCGTTGTATAGGAAGGTAAGGTCCTTCCCCCATCCCATCCACATCGCGTACCGCGACGTAAGCAGGATGTTAACAACGGTACGCAGGCTTTGGGGCCAGGTCTCGATTGGCCCGATTGGTGTTTGTGACCAGTCGTGCTCGCTGACGAGCCTGGCGAGTTCACTATTTTGGCCACTGGAAAGAAAAGGGGCTGGGTGTTCCGTGCCCGCAAACGGTTTTTCAGCAGCCATGGCTGTATTGTCGCCTCTTTCCCAGGAGAGATTCCCGTGCAGCCCCCGCTTATGTCAGGTCCCGAACCAGCCTAGACTAGGCGAAAGCAGCGAGCCGTTTCGGTGCCGCCGGGAATCGATCAGACGACTTCAGCGAACCCGGGAACTTCCGGCTTCAACACGACGGGAGAAGCCGATGCGGGCGACGTGACACACATCCTGACATCCACTTCTTCTCTATCGAAAACCCGGAACTTGACCGCTGCCCATGCCGGATTCGAGACGTTGCGGATATTAAATCTTTCTCCGACAATAACAGTCGGAATACTAAGCCGCAAGGGGCCGAGGTGTTCTTCGAGCTCCGTCTTCACGTTGCCGAAAACCATATTCGAGATTTCACCGAACGCATCCATTACTTCCGCGTTCACGGCCGAGTGTTCTTCCATCAACATGATGGAAGCCACCTTACATGCCAGCCACTTCGAGCAGGTAATCATGCAATTTCCGGTATGATCACCGCCAAATCCGATCAGAGAGACAACCCGCTCCTCGTTTTCCGCGTTGGCGTGGCGGTCTTCTGGAAGTTCCAGAATGCTTGTGTCCAGCATGGTTGCGAACACTTGTCTGCAGTTCTGGAGCATCATCTCCTTTAGAACACTTGCGTTCATGTGGTCGGGATTCCAGTCGTCGCTTCGGAGGAAGCTCTTACTGATCCATCTCCTTCATGCACGATAGGACCTTCTCCTTGATCTGTTCGCTGGTAAACGGTTTGCGAACATAACCGTTTGCCCCCAGCCGTACCGCTTCGAGGACCTTCGCCTGGCTTCCTTCCGTCGTGATCAGGATGACGGGGAACTTCTTCCAGGCCGTGTGGCTTTTGATCTTCGTCAGCAGTTCGAGTCCGTCCATATTCGGCATATTCACGTCCGCCATAACGAAGTTTATGTCTGCCTTTTCCAGAACAGAGAGGGCTTCCATGCCATCGTTCGCCTCATGGACTTCTCCGACCGGGAGGTCAACTTGTGTAAGGGTACGGAGTAGGATTTTTCTGATCGCCGTGGAATCATCCACCACTAGAATGTTAAGTTTCATTGGTCCTTTAGCCGGCTGGGCCTGACCGGCACTTTGCCGCGAAAACGCCGACACAGCTTAATCGCTAAAAGTCGGCGCTTTTAGAGGGTAGGAATTTCGGCTTCTCCCCGGAAAAAACTGGCGATTAAATCCAGTTCGGACACACTCCTCTGTGTCGGAATCAGTGTTCCGAATCGCTGCCCTTGAGAGAAGACTCCGAGAAAAGACCTTTCATGATCGATGAATCCCCAACCAGTGGCGGCTTCGCACAGATTGAGTCATCGAGCGATGAATCGACCGAATTAATTCTTGCAGAGTACCGGGAGATTGAAAACGTAAAGCTGACCGTCTTCGCGGAACTCGACAGAGGCACGATGTCCATGGGTGAGTTGTTGCACCTCAAGGTTGGCGATGTTCTTCCGTTTCCTCGCCCTGTCGGAGAGAACATCGACCTGTTTGCGGCGGATATTCTGATTGGAAACGCAGAAATTCTTGCTGTCAACGAGAAGCTGGCGGTTCGAGTCGCTGACGTAAACAGAAAGCTGACTTCCTCCCAGGCCAAAAAGAGTTTCTTAGTTAGCGCCAACAGCGGGTCGGCTCCCCGCATTCGAAAGCTGGGTTCAAGTGGACTCTAGGAATACCGCACTTCAGCAATTCTTTAAGAGCTGGATTGCAGAGTTCGGCCGGGCAATCGAGATGTTCACTGGCCAGCAGCCCTCGCTCGGCTCCTCCATGACCGACAACGTTTCGATCCCGAAGACCGCCTCGGCCTTGTGGGTGAAGCAAACGCTCTCGGGCGAGAGCGACTTCGAAATCTGGATCGGAGCGCAGGAAGCTACCTGGACGGAACTGGGCAAGTCTCTAGGGGACGGACCTCCTGACAGTCTCCGCTCTACCTACCTCGAGATCATTAACCAGGCACAACAAGGGGCTGCTACGGTGACTAGCACCGGCCTGCCAACTCCAATCCGTTGCGGGACGCCGGAGACCTTTGCGACCAGCCGATTCGATCCGGCGGCGTTCTTCATTTGCGATCTCGAGCTGATCGATCACGACGGTCCTCCTCTTGTCATCGCGGTCGAGCAGACGGCCTTGAAGGTTCTGGATAGCGTGCCGAGTCCGAAGGTAGAAAAAGAAGCGCCTGGATCAGCGTCGAAAGCCGTTGAAACGTCGGACGTTCGACGGATGGCTAACCTCTTATTGCCTGTATCCGTGTCGGTCGGCAGTGCAAAACTGGAGCTCAACAAGGTGCTGCGCGCACGAGCCGGTTCAGTCATCTCGCTCGGCAAAGACAGTGGTGAGGCCGTGGAGTTGCTGGTGGACGGAGTGATCGTCGCCCGTGGAGAACTCGTGGTCGTAAAAGGCAATTACGGATTTCGCGTTAAGCAGATTATTACGGAGAAGCAACGCATATCTCTCCTGCAGTAACTAAGAGAAAACGCCGCCAACCACCTCAGAGATGAAACGAGCATTAAGCCAGCAGGAAATAGACGCCGTTTTCGGAGGATCGTCGCTTGTTCACGCGCCTCCGTCGGACGTACAAGCTTTCGACATACGTAAGCTGGACAAGATCCCCAAGTCTCAGCTCCGGTCTCTGCACCTCGTTCACGAGACTTTCACGCGCAATCTGACGTCAAATCTTTCCGCCTACCTGCGCTCTTACGTAATGCTGAATCTGGTCAGCCTGGAGCAGATCTCGTATGGCGAATTCGTTGAAGGCCTTGCCTCCCCCGCGTGTCTTGCGTATATCAGCCTTCATCCCTACGACGGAACCGCGATTCTCGACATCAACACCAGCCTGGCGTTTCGCTTCGTCGAAATCCTCCTCGGCAGCAAAGAGCAATCTTTCATCTCGGTCCAGCGCAAAATCACAGACATAGAGAAACGGCTGTTCAAGACCATCTTGAGCGTAATCCTGCGCGAGCTTCAAGAGGCTTGGAACAGTGTCGCTGAAGTCAACTTTGCTGTCTCATCCCTTGCCAGCGAGACCCAGCTCAATTACGCCCAAGGCGCGGCCGAAGCAATGATCGTGATCGCCATCGAAGTTCGAGTTGGCGGAACCTCCGGTCTGATGAACCTGGCTCTTCCGGCGCTCTTCATCAAGCGGCTTCGGAACAAGTTCGATCAGCTTGAGCAGATCCGCCGGGCTGAGGCGACGGAAAACGACCAGCTCCACATGGGGACGTTGCTCCAGAATGCTGAAGTCGACTTCAACGTGCAGGTTGCGGGTGGCACCGTAAAGGCCGAAACCCTTCTCGATCTCTGCATGGGCGATGTGCTGATTCTTGGCGAAAGCTGCAATGCTCCATTCCAGGGATTTCTGAATGGAAGGCCGCAGTGGCTGGGAAGCATTCAGGAACAAGGCGGAAAACTCGCGTTTGAGATTACCGGGTCGGCCACTTAGTCCTTGCTCCCAAAAAACCTAAGTGTCCGTTTGCTCTCAGTTGGGTGAGAACAACCAGCGGTCATCCGCACGTAAGATCTGAGTCCGGCTCCGTTACAGGAATGCCCCAGCCCACTTACTCAGTCCATGGAAGATCTCGACGTAATTAAAGAATTCATCATCGAAAGCACCGAAAACCTTAGCCGTCTGGATCGGGAGATGGTTGAGGTAGAGAAGCGTCCGAAGGACGCGGAACTCCTCGCGAGCATATTTCGCACCATCCACACCATAAAGGGCACCTGCGGCTTTTTCGGCTTCAACGTACTCGAGGCCATCACTCACCACGCGGAAAATATCCTGAGCCAGATTCGGAACGGCCAGCGGGAACTGACGCCCGATCTGGTCTCGCTCATTCTTGAAACCGTTGACGCGATCAAAACGGAGTTGACGAGCATTGAGGCCACAACCAAGGAAAGTGGTGAGACATACCTTGACCTTGTGAGACGGCAAACCGAGGCCGCGAATACCCTGCCGGGCTCACGCATGGAGTGCAACGAGAAATCTGCGACAGACCTGACGCGCGAAATTGTGAGCGAGGCAGCGGAATCCGTGGTCTCTCCGGCTGTCACGTCTATCGCCGAGCCGGCAGGCCAGAACTACGGACAGCAAGGCACGATTCCCGCCGCCGGCGCTTCTGATTCGAATCCCACGACGCCTGCGAAAGGAAACTCGGTCGCCGAGTCGACAATTCGCGTTGATGTCGGACACCTCGACAAGCTGATGAATCTGGTGGGCGAACTGGTGCTCGCGCGCAATCAGATCCTCCAGTTCAACGCTAAGTACGAAGACAACCAGTTGGGTGCAACCAGCCAACGCTTGAACCTCATCACGACAGAACTGCAGGAAAACGTCATGAAGACGCGCATGCAGCCTATCGGAGTCGTGTGGGCCAAGCTGCCGCGCGTGGTGCGAGATCTTTCCACATCCTGCGGGAAACAGATTGCCCTCGAAATGCAGGGCTCCGAAACGGAACTCGATAAAACCATCATCGAAGCAATCAAAGATCCTTTGACGCACATCATCAGAAACTCGTGCGATCACGGGATCGAGAAACCAGAAGTCCGTACTGCTGCCGGTAAGTCGCCGCAAGGCACATTGCTTCTCAGGGCCTTTCACCAGGGCGGGAACGTAACCATCGAAATCACTGACGATGGCAGCGGTATTGATCCCCAAAAGGTGAAGCGAAGCGCAATCGAGAAAGGCCTGTTGGGTGCAGAGCAAGCCGACAGGATGCGCGACTTTGAACTCGTGAATCTGGTCTTCCTGCCGGGCTTCTCCACAGCCGCGAAGGTCTCGAATATTTCAGGCCGCGGCGTAGGAATGGACGTGGTCAAGACCAATATCGAAAAGATTGGCGGGACCGTGGATCTGGTCAGCCGGCCAGGTCAGGGCACAACGGTCCGGGTCAAGATCCCGCTCACGCTGGCCATCATTCCCGGCCTTGTCATCACTTCGGGCGGAGAACGTTTCGTTATCCCCCAAGCAAGTCTGATCGAGCTCCTGCGGTTTGAGGGTGCGGAACATGCCCGGCAGATCGAATGGATACAGGGCGCGCCAGTATGCCGGCGCCGCGGACAATTGCTTCCTCTTGTTTTCCTGAATGAAGCGCTGAAGCTTCAAGAGCCCGGGAGCTACCGTGATTGCGAAGTTTTCAATGTCATCGTCCTTCAGGCAGAAGAACGGCAGTTTGGACTCGCCGTTGACAACATCAACGACACCCAGGAGATCGTTGTTAAGCCGCTCGGCAAACAATTGAAGAGCGTTTCGTGCTATGCCGGCGCAACCATTATGGGCGATGGCAAAGTGGCACTGATCCTCGACGTATCGGGTCTTGCCAAGTGCAGCGCCGTTGCGGCCGAAGCAATTGCGCAAAAGACGGATGAATCGCTTCGTAGCGGGGTAGAAACCCACGACGAAAAACAAGCTCTCCTCCTTTTCCGGGCGGGAGGCTTTGAACGGCTCGCGGTGCCGCTCTCGCTCGTCGCGCGTTTGGAAGAGATTCCGCAGTCCCAAATCGAGCGGGCCGCCGGGAAGGCAGTCATTCAGTACCGGGAAGAGATCCTATCGCTCGTTCCGTTATCGGAATACCTCGGCAGCTTTGGTTCGAGCGATCCTTTTGCTTCCGATCCGGTGCAAGTCATCGTGTTCTCCGATGCAGACCGTCGGATTGGGCTCGTGGTCGATCAGATTTTGGACATTGTCGAGGATACGGTGAGTATCTGCCGGCGAAGTAATCACCCCGGCCTGCTCGGGTCTGCTGTTGTCGGTCAGAAAATCACGGACTTTTTGGATCTGCAAAGCATCATCCTGAGCGCGGAACAGGGCTGGTTCGATCCGGCTCGATCCCGTCGCAAAGATTCGACGATTCTGCTCGCTGATGCCTCGCCGTTCTCCCGCAGTTTGCTTCGCAGCACACTCGAGATCGCCGGGTATCGCGTTCTGGAAGCCTCCAGCACTTCGGAAGTGATGGAGAAGCTCGGGAGGCAATCAGTAAATCTGCTCGTGACAGCGGTAGACCTGCCGAACAACGGCTCGCTGAGCCTGCCGCAGTTGGTAAAAGCCGACCCGAAGCTCAAGGCGCTGCCAGTCCTCGCGCTTACTTCCGCAACCGGTACAGCCACTGCTAACAACTTGGAGGAATTCGCGGTCACGTCGGACCGGGCGTCTATGCTCCAGTCGATCGAAAGGCTCGCGCTCGCACTTGAGAGCACAACTCCGGGCGTAAAGGCCCTATCACTATGAAGGCGTCAACAACCATCAACGCAGACCAGCAAGACGGGCGAGCCGGACAAATGGACCGCGGAACCCAGTACGCGACTTTCTTCGTACACTCCATGTACTTCGGCGTTGAAGTGCTGAAGGTGCAAGAGGTGCTCCGATCCCAGGAGATGACGCATGTTCCTCTGGCCCCCAAGGTCATTCGAGGCTTAATCAATCTTCGCGGCCAGATCGTAACCGCTATCGACATGCGGCGGCGCCTGGGCCTGCCCCCGATCGACACTGATGCGCAGCCTATGAATGTGGTGGTTCGTTCGGAAGAAGGTGCCGTGAGCCTTCTGGTGGACGAAATCGGCGATGTCATTGAAGTGAGACCGTCCTGGTTCGAAACGCCCCCGGCCAACATCCCGCCGGCACAACGAGCCCTGGTGGACGGCGTTTACAAATTGGATGGCAAAATTCTTCTCGTTCTGAATACCGAGAAGACGCTGGAAGTACCCGCGCAAGGTTAGCCGGATCGCAAAACGAATTTAAGAAATTATGGTTCCCGAGTTGCCGAAGCAAACGGCTTCCCGAAGGAACGTTGGCAATAGAGGGAGAAACAGGAGAGAGTATGTCAAACGTAAGAACTGCCGGTGGAGCAGGTGTTCTCGAGCGGCCGGTGCGAACCCCCAGCCGTGTTGTAAAAGGGGCAGATCGGACGGAGCTCGAAGCCGTCATCGCTGCCATCGGAAAATCGCAGGCGGTAATTGAATTCCGTGTGGACGGAACGATTATCACGGCCAACGATAATTTCCTGAATGCGATGGGCTACACCCTGGACGAGATCAAGGGCAGACATCACCGCATGTTTGTGGATGAGGCTTATGCTCAAAGCTTTGAATATCGCGAATTCTGGGAAAGGCTGAACCGGGGCGAGTACCAGTCGGCCGAGTACAAACGCTTTGGACGCGGCGGAAGGGAAGTCTGGATTCAGGCCTCCTACAATCCCATCCTGGATACACACGGCAGAGCGGTCAAAGTCATCAAGTATGCTTCCGACATCACGGAGCAAAAAGTACGCAACGCCGATTTCGCCGGCCAGATTGCAGCTATCGGCAAGTCCCAGGCTGTGATCGAATTCCGTATGGACGGAACCATCGCGAAGGCAAATGATAACTTCCTGAATGCTGTCGGCTATTCGTTTGACGAAATCAAGGGTAAGCACCACAGCATGTTTGTGGATGACGTTTACGCCCGGAGTGGTGAATATCGTGAGTTCTGGGCCAAGCTGAATCGAGGCGAATACCAGGCAGCGGAGTACAAGCGCTTCGGGAAGGGCGGGAACGAAGTCTGGATCCAGGCCTCTTACAATCCCATCCTCGATGCCAGTGGGAAGCCGATGAAAGTAGTCAAGTACGCTACGGACATCACTGCCCAGGTGAAGGCGAAAATCGATATGCAGAACAAGGTCGACATCATCCTCGACGTTGTGAAAGCTGCCAGCCAGGGTGACCTCACAAAAGACATTTCTGTCAGTGGAGCTGATGCGATCGGTCAAATGGGTGAGAGCCTGTCGACCTTCTTCAAAGGCCTGCGCGTCAGCATTCAGCAGATTTTACAGAACGCTCAATCCGTCGGTGCATCGGCGGAAGAACTGACCGTCATCAGCCAGCAAATGGCCGGCAATGCCGAGGAAACATCAACCCAGGCCAGAGTCGTGTCGGCTGCCAGCGATGAGGTCTCGAAACGGGTGTCGATCGTGGCGACTGGCGGGGAAGAGATGCTCGCCTCCATTCGGGAAATCGCAAAGAACTCCAACGAAAGCGCCCGAGTTGCCAAGAACGCGGTTTCAATGGCGGACAACGCTAATCAAACGGTGTCGAAGCTGGGCGAGTCAAGCGTCGAAATTGGGAAAGTGATCAAGGTCATTACCTCAATTGCACAGCAGACCAACTTGCTTGCTCTGAACGCGACTATCGAAGCTGCCCGCGCCGGAGAAGCCGGCAAAGGATTTGCGGTCGTTGCGAACGAAGTGAAAGAGCTGGCGAAAGAAACTGCTAAGGCGACGGAGGAAATCGGACGCAAAATTGAAGCGATCCAGGTGGATACGAAAAGTGCCGTTCAGGTTATTGGGGAAATCGGCTCGATTATCAACCAGATCAACGACACTTCGAACTCCATTGCTTCTGCGGTGGAAGAGCAAACCGCTACCACGAACGAAATGGGTTCAAACATCAACGAAGCGGCACGTGGCGCGAACGAGATCACAAGCAACATCTCCGGCGTAGCGGAAGCGGCGCAAAACACGACGGGCGGCGCCACTGAGACTCAAACTGCGGCGCGAGCTCTGGCAGACATGGCATGCCAGCTCCAGAGTCTGGTTGCCAGATTCAAGATATAGCGATCGGGCAGGACCGAAAGCTTTCGAGGAAGAGGACTCCCGGCGTCAGTAGCCGGAAGTCCTCTTGACTATCCAGAGGGTTAAACATCTATGTCAGCAAAAGCGATGATCGTCGACGATTCCCGGGCAATCCGCATGATTCTCACCCGAAGCCTGAACAAGCTCGGATACGAAGTATGCACGGCAGGGAACGGTAAAGAAGCGCTCGCCCTCTTGAATGAGCAAGCACCTGAGGTGTCGTTCTTCCTGGTCGACTGGAACATGCCCGAACTGACCGGCATCGAGCTGGTTAAGCGTGTCCGGCGTATGCCCTCATACGCCAACGTGCCCATCATGATGGTGACTACCGAAACAGAAATTGAGCAGATGGTGCGGGCGCTCGACGCCGGTGCCAACGAGTACGTAATGAAGCCGTTCACCGACGAGATTATCTCGGACAAACTTCGCATTATGGGTGTTCTGGACTAGAAAGTGCTGTCCAGTTTCTCGCCCGTTCCCACTAATGACGACCTGAGCGTGGACAAGAAGATCCGCGTCCTGGTTGTAGATGATTCCGTTGTGATCCGCCGCCTGGTGACGCACGCTCTGAGTGAAGATAGCCAGATTGAGGTAGTAGGTGCTGCGCCAAATGGAGCAATTGCTCTGCAGCGCATCCTGCAACTAAAGCCCGACGTCGTGACACTCGATATCGAGATGCCGGAGATGAATGGACTGGAAGCATTGCGCCAGATCCGAAAACAACATCCGGCCATCCGAGTCATCATGTTCAGTACCCTCACTGAGCGCGGCGCAGCGGTTACTCTGGAGGCCCTTTCTCTTGGCGCCAGCGATTACGTCACCAAGGCTGCGAACGTCGGTTCACTCGAACAATCGATGTTATCGCTGCGTTCCGAGCTGGTGCCAAAGATAAGGCAATTCTTTCGAATTGCAAGGGACGGGAAAAAGCCCTCACCAGCGTCAGTGGCCAAACCAGGGCCAGCGCCTTCGCCAAGAGTGCGATTCTCAGGCGCCCTGAACGCCCGCAAGATCGTCGCGATTGGCGTCTCAACCGGTGGACCGAATGCATTAGCGGAAGTTATGCCGATGTTCCCGAAAGACTTCGGCCTGCCGATCGTCATCGTGCAGCACATGCCTCCTTTGTTCACTCGGCTGCTTGCCGAGCGGCTCGACGGTATCTCGCAGATCCGGGTTGAAGAAGCAAAAGAGATTAGCGAACTCGAGCCGGGAAAAGCCCTGATCGCTGCCGGCGGTTCGCATATGCGGGTACAGAAATCGGGGAATCGCTTCGTCGCGACGAGAGATGATGGGCCGCCTGTGAACTCTTGCCGGCCGGCGGTCGACGTTCTGTTCAACTCCGTAGCAGAGATGTTCGGCGGAGCCGCCATTGTGGCGATGTTGACCGGAATGGGCGCCGACGGGCTCCGCGGTACGGAAGCGCTAGCCGGAAAGGGCGCCTATGTCGTTGCCCAGGATGAGGCGAGCAGCGTGGTTTGGGGAATGCCTGGAGCGGTGGTGAAGGCCGGGTTGGCGAACGCGACCGTCGATCTGCATTCTGTTGTTCCTGAAATCTTGAAACAAGTCTGATACCTGCCGGAAGAAAGAAGAGAATGGCTGAGATAAGCATAAGAACAGAGGCGCAGGACGCTCAAATTAGTGCAGAAAATTACGCGTTTCTGCAGGACCGGATCTACCGCGATTCTGGAATCGTGCTGGACCAGACGAAGCAGTATCTGATCGAAGCACGGTTGATGCCTATCGTTCGCGAAGAAAAGCTCGGCAGCTTGAACAACCTCTGCATACGCCTGCGTAGGACTGAGAGTACGCTCCTGAGCCGCCAGGTTGTCGAGGCGATGACAACCAACGAAACGCTCTTCTTTCGCGATGCCCCGGTATTCGATCGCTTGCGGGACAGTGTGTTGCCGGCGCTCGTCGAGAAGCGTAAGGCGTCCCGGACGTTGAATATCTGGTCCGCAGCCGCATCGAGCGGCCAGGAAGCCTATAGCCTGGCCATCCTGCTTTCTGAGATGGGTCTGGGCGATTGGAAGATCAGGATTGTCGGCACTGATCTGAACAATCAGATCCTGGAGAAGGCAAGAAACGGCAGTTACATACAACTGGAAGTAAATCGTGGGCTCCCGGCCAAGTATCTCGTGAAGTACTTCGAGCGAACCGGCCTGGAATGGAGGGTGAAACCGGAACTGCGACGCATGATGGAGTTCAGAAACTTCGATCTGCGCCAGAGTATGCGAGGGCTCGGAGCGTTCGATCTGGTGTTATGCCGGAACGTGTTGATCTACTTCGACGTGAAAACGAAGAAGCAGATCTTAAGTGACATTCGTTCGGTTCTGAACCCGGGAGCGACGTTGATCCTGGGTTCTGCCGAAACCACACTCGGCCTGGATGATAAGTACGCGCGCCGTCCCCTTGGTTCGACAATTTTTTACGAGGCCATATAAGGGAGTGGCTGTGATTACAACTTTCGATATCTCGCCCTACGCCGAAACAACCACACAGGTAGTACAGGACGTGTTCAAAACGATGTTGTACTCCGATGTGCAGGAAGCTTCATCGGACGATTACAACAAGCGCTCCATCGACTTAACTGCGGCGATCTTCTTCAACGGTGAATGGAAGGGCGGTGCCTACGTCGAGTGCAGCGAACAGCAAGCGACGCTCTTCACGCAACAACTCATGAGCATCGGCCGGCCGCAAGAGATCGATGACGACACGCGTGATGCCATGGGCGAACTGGTCAACATGATCGGCGGAAACCTCAAGCCTGTTCTCCCCAAAGGGGTCTCGCTCTCCTTACCCTTTGTGATGGAAGGCAAGAACCATAGCCTTCACATTTGCAAGGTGAACGAAAGCTTTCGGATTGCGTTCCGGGGCGACTGCGGCGTTTTTTGGGTAACGTTGTTCACTTACGTGGGCTGAGGCTACCCACTTCACGGTGGAATGTCGGAACGGCGGCTAACTGCTGGTCCGTGTCTGTACGAAGTTATCCATCTTTGTGAACACTTTTTCTGGCGATTCGCTCGCCGAAAGTTGTTCCATCATGCAAGCGCAACTGATGGTCAGCATCACAGACCTGTTTCCCACATCGATGTTTGCTGACAGCGGCTTGTTGGAAATGGCGCGAATCTGACTTTCCATTTTGTCGGAGTTCTCCGAGTTGATAATCGCCGAAAATGCCGGACCACTCCATCGCGATAATGAATTAGAATCGGGTAGCTCCTGAGCCAGGTACTGCGCGACATATAAAAGCACTCGGTCGCCGGCTGCCCGCCCGAAACGTTTGTTGATCAGGGGCAGTCTTTCGACAACAAAAAGTGCAGCGATGAAGTTTCTTCCCTCGGCGATCGAATCCGCCACAATCTTTTCGAACAGTAATCGGCCCGGCAGGCCAGTTTCGGCATCTATCGCCAGATTGGCTGGGCTCAGAGTTACGGCCGGTGCGGGAGCGGGCTTCGCCTTCTCCGCGCGGACAGTCTCCAAGCACTTCGAGATTGCATCCTTAAGTGCCAGAGGATCTTCCAGCTCAAGAGCTTGCGAAAGAGTACTCTCCAGTAATTGCAAGGCTCCTCCACTCACCGGAGGGTCGACAGGTGCCGTCGTCAAAGCGGCCGGTTCGCTCGGCTTGCTTTCGCGAGATTCTTCATAACCGGACATCAGCCCCTTGAGCGCTCGCAGAAGCGGTGCGACCGAAGCCGTCTGTTCGTCCGAGAGTTGATTCAGCCAGCCGTGTACCGATTCCTTTGCTTCGGCGGCCGTGAGCTTCATTTTAGTATCCGTAAACGACTTACCAGGGTCATCTTAACATCGGTGTCAGCTAGAGTACACCGTAGGATTGTCGGCTCCGAGCACTAACATCGGGCTGCCGCCGCTAATCCTCCAGGCAGGTCTCGGAACTGAGACAAGTAGTTGATGAGTGAAGAATGCACGTGTCGGATGGCTCGTGAGGATCTATACGAACTGATTTCACCCGGACAAAAGTTTCCGATTCAAGCGCTTGCTCCAGCAGAGTCTCGACCCTGGGATCTCGGACACTGCTGCTTGAGTAGATTGCGACGTTCGAGAGGGTCTGCGCCGCGAAACAATCGTCGCGACGCGTGATCTTCACCATCACACCTTTACCTAATCCAGGGGCCATCGGTGCTGTTAGGGGAAGGACTATGGAAGCACCTTCTTTAAGTCGCTGGAGCCAGGGCGCGTGGGGGTGTGTGACACCTGCGTTTATCAGGATGCCATCGCATAAACCTGGATCGATCTCTGCCCCGTCGCCGAACTGTACTTTCACGTTTAGGTAGTGCTGGAGATTCCGGGTTGCCTGTTCTGCAAGCTCAGGATCGACTTCGGCTGCGATAACTCTGCCGGTTGGGCCCACCATTTCGGCAAGAATAGCTGAATAATATCCCGTGCCACAACCAACATGAAAGAGCCGATCCCCCGGCTTGATACCGAGCGCTGCGATCCAGCTTGCTAAGGCGCTAGGTTGACCGTTGTTAAGGTTTTGGCCAGGCTTGAGTGATATGACCAAGTTGTGATAGAGGTCATGCGCGTCCTCCGTGATGCGAAAGCCGGACTGAGTTAACACCCGCCAAGGCGACGGGCCCAGATACGCTTCCCTTGTCACGCGATAAAAGGCTTCGCACAGAAGGGGCTGCGAGATGCCCGAAGCCAGACGGACCTCATCGGCGTAAAAGCGCCTGTATTGTTCATCCACCAGGGCATTCATTCCTGATCCGCTCCATGCACGTCTCGTGCTCCGTCACTCGGCTCCTTGACAATGCTTCGGAGTTGCGATGCGGCATCACGAAGTATTGACCGCACGTGGTCTTCACGATCCGGGTTGCCCAAGCTCCACTTCGCCGCCAGAAGGCTGGCAGCGATCACTTCCTGGAGCCGGCTTGTGATTACGGCCGAATGCGGACCGAGTTGCTGGCCAAGTTCTTGGAAATCCGAAGCGCGCGACCAGATTTCATTGATAGCGTCGTGCTCAGTCCGAACGACTTTGCTGCCTTGCGCTGTTAAGCGATAAACGTGTCTTCCCGCGTTGAGTCGCGATTCAATCAGGCCGTCTTTTTGCAGTTGCTTAAGAGTCGGGTAGACTGTCCCGGCGCTCGAGCGATAAAGCTCTCCCAGCCGTTCCTGCAGGTCCTTCATGATTTGATACCCGTGATTCGGCGATTCCTTCAGCAATGAAAGAATCGCCAGGCGAACTTCTCCGAGCCCGAAGAACCGTGGACGTCCCCGACTGTCCGATGGATGAAACGCATTGATTGCTGAGCCATCGAAGCTACCAGAAGTCATTAGATATATCGTACGATATATCGCCGAAGAAAAAAGGTTATTGCAGCAGCGATGCAGCAGCCGGCCCTACTTACACGTAACTTCTCCCGGCGCAGTGTGCATAATCTGCTGTATCATACGCAATGACGGACAGCCCTGTTGCTACCGTTTTATGGCTTTCTCCATTACGAAGGATCCGAATGTCATTGCGCCCCCGCTTCTTGTCGCTCGGCACTCCGGTGCTTGTTTTGTTCACGATGACTTTGCTTGCCCAGCAAACCCGAACCACGTGGAAGGACTATCTTGGCGGTCCCGATAGCTCCCATTACTCGGCGTTGAACCAGATCAATCGTAAGAACGTAGACAAGCTGGAAATCGCCTGGAAATACGAAACCGGCGATGACCTTAACTACACGTTCAGCCCTCTGGTTGTTGACAATATGGCCTACTTCGCGGCTAAGAACGGCTCGCTAGTGGCGGTCGATGCCACTAGTGGCAAGGAATTGTGGGTGCATCGCTTTGCCACGCCTCCAGGGGCTCCGGCAGCCTTCGCGAGATTCGCTGGAATTACCGGCCAGCGGGGCGGTAATTACTGGGAAAGCAAAGATCGCTCTGACCGCCGCCTCTTCATTTCTTCGTCCGGATTTCTCCACGCGATCAACGCCAAAACCGGTGAGATGGTCGAGTCTTTCGGCGATCACGGCAAGGTAGATCTGAAGACCGGAATCGACCGGGCGCCGAGAGGTTTGTCCGCAAGGAGCGCTGGTCGCGTTTTTGACAACATCCTGATTCTGGGCAGTGCTACCGGAGAGGGCTATCTGGCTCCGCCGGGAGATCTACGCGCCTTCGATGTCGTGACGGGAAAGCTGCTGTGGGTGTTCCACACCATTCCTCATCCCGGTGAATTTGGTTATGACTCCTGGCCGAAAGACGCTTACACCTATATGGGCGGCGTTGATGTCTGGGGCGAAATTACCGTTGACGAGAAGCGGGGCATTGCTTATTTCCCGGTCGCTTCGCCGAAGTATGAGTTGTATGGCGGTGACCGGCCCGGGAACAATCTATACGGTGATTGTCTGCTTGCTCTGGATGCTCGCACGGGCAAATATCTCTGGCACTTTCAGACCATTCATCACGACGTTTGGGACTACGATCCAACCGCCGCGCCACAGCTTGTCACCGTCAAACATGATGGCAAGAATGTGGATGTCGTCGCACTGGCGAGCAAGAATGGATTCCTTTACGTTTTCGATCGCGTGACCGGCAAGCCGCTCTGGCCCATCGTGGAGCGGCCTGTTCCGAAATCCGATGTGCCTGGAGAGGTGACCTCGCCTACTCAGCCATTCCCGACCGCCCCGCCGGCTTTCGCGCGCCAGGGCATGACGGAAGACGACATGTACGACGGTTTCATGACTCCCGAAGAGAAGGCGCATTGGAAAGAGCGGCTGAAGAACGCACGCAAAGGCTTCTATACGCCTCTAGGTCAGGTGGACACGATCTCGCTACCTTCGGTTAATGGTGGTGCGCTGTTCTTTTCTTCCGGTGCGGATCCGACCACGGGCACAGTCTATATCGAATCCAAAGACATGCCCTCCATCATGAAACTCGTTCCTGCCGGAGAGTCAACTGCTGCGAACGCGGGCGGCACCATTCCGGCGCGGCCGAAGCGGGAAAACGCGCGCAGGGCAAATCCACTTGGGGCTTTCTCGCCGCAGCGACAGGGTCGAGCCGTTTTCGAACAGAATTGCCAGATCTGCCATGGGGCCGAGTTGAAGGGAGATCGCGGCCCTGCCATTGACACCGCTGTGCAGCGGCTCGGCGTCGACGGTACTCGCTCGGTCATCACCAATGGACGTGCCGGCATGCCGGCTTTCCCGAAACTTCCGGAACAGGCAATGACCACATTGCTTGCTTTCTTGAGTGATCCGGAATCTGCGCCCCCCGGCTCGGCCGCACCCGCATCGGCTCTGCGGTCCATGTTCCCCGCGGAACCGGAATATCCGTCGAACGTGACTCCGCCGCCGTCCCGCTACAAGACCGGCTATGGAAACGAGTCGTATGTGATCAAGCCGCCATGGACCACATTGACGGCTTACGATCTGAATACCGGAAAGATCAAGTGGAAGGAGCCGTACGGCGATCTGCCACAGGCCGGCCCGGGCAAAGAGCTGCGGGGGAACGTCTATCCGAAGAGTGGATTTGCCATCACGGGTGGCGGACTCATTGTCTACGCCGGGAATGATTCGAAGCTGTACGCAATCGACAAGGATACCGGCAAATTGATCACGACCAAAGATCTGCCTAACGGATCTCTCGGTCAACCCGCCGTGTATGAGGTAAACGGGCGCGAGTATATCCTGCTTGCGGTTTCCGGCGGCAATCCCTATCCGGAAGGCGCCACAATGGCTCCGGGCGGCGTGACGCCTCCCGCGACAGACAAGTGCTATATTGCATTCGCATTGCCTGAGACTGGCAAGAACACGTCGAACTAACTGAAGGGAGCAGTGACGATGACGATAGGGAAGGGAGCGACCCTGGTCGTCCTCGTTGCGGCGCTCAATCTCCGAGGGGCGGATTCTACGGCCTGCACGGATCTCATATCGTATCGGCTCTCGTCCGGCACAGTCACCAGTGCCGAGCCGGTCAAGAGCAACGCCCTTCCTCCTTATTGCCGGGTGGCAGCGACTCTTACGCCGACCTCTGATTCCAGCATCAAGATGGAGCTCTGGCTTCCGCTCGAAGATTGGAACGGCAAACTCGAGGGCGAACGGGAACGGAGGCTGGACTGGATCGATCAGCCCGACAGCCTTGGGCGCTGGCGTGAAGCGCGGCTACGCTTCGGCGATGAGCGATCTTGGCCACGAGGGTTCACGTGCCACATTTGCTTTGGGCCACCCGGAGAAGCTTGTCGATTTCGGCTATCGCGCGGCTCATGAGATGACCGTGGCTGCGAAGGCAATCACGGCGGCTTATTACAAGCGTGCCCCTGTGCATTCGTATTGGACGGGCTGTTCCGCCGGCGGCCGGTCCGCACTGATGGAAGCCCAGCGCTATCCGGCTGACTATGACGGCATCGTCGCGGGCGCTCCCGGTTGGAACTGGACGGGGCGTGCTCTACAAGCCATCGAGATTGCGCAAGCTGCGCATAAAGATGAGCTGAGCTATATCCCCCCGGGTAAATACGCACTCGTCCACGACGCCGTCTTACGTGCTTGTGACACGCTCGACGGCTTGAAAGACGGCGTTCTCGAAGACCCCACCCGCTGCAAGTACGACCCTAAGGAACTGGAATGCAAAGGCGCAGACAGCCCGACCTGCCTTACGCCGGCGCAAGTGGAAACGGCTCACGTCATCTACGATGCTGTCAGAAATCGTCGAACTCGCGAATTCATCTTTCCTGGATTCGAACGGGGCAGCGAGCTTGGCTGGGCACGAATGGCCGGTCCGCAACCGTTCGAGATTGGTCTCGACCTTTTCAAGTATGTGGTGTTCAAGAACCCTGATTGGGATTTTCATGCGTTCAACTTCGACAGCGATCTTGACCTGACTGCCAAGGCTGAAGGCGGCAACTTGAATGCATCGAACCCCGACTTACGGCCGTTTTTTGGGCATGGCGGAAAGCTGATTCAGTACCACGGCTGGAGCGATCCTCAGATCGCACCCGGCATCAGCGTCGAATACTACAAGGCCGTGCTGACGGCCTCGCAGGGCTCGCCCATTTCGGACTCCTACCGCCTTTTCATGGTCCCAGGGATGGCCCACTGCAGCGGCGGCGATGGCGTTTCAACGTTCGACACACTGACCGCGCTCGAGACTTGGGTGGAGCACGGCAAGGCTCCCGCGCAAATACCGGCAACGCGGGTGCAGAATGGGCAGATCGAGCGGAGCAGGCCGCTCTGCCCCTATCCCCAGGTTGCGCGTTATAAAGGCTCGGGCGATCCGAATGACGCCGCGAATTTCAGTTGCAAAGCGCCGTAGGCCGCAATGCGCGTCGCCCTTCTTTCCGATATACACGGGAATCTGACGGCCTTCGAGGCGGTGCTCTCGGATCTTCGCGATGTCTCACCGGACATTGTCATGCACGGCGGCGACCTCGCGGACACGGGCTCCAGTCCTACCGAAATTATCGATCGCATTCGCGATTTGAGATGGCCTGGAGTCATGGGCAATACGGATGAAATGCTGGTCGATCCGGAGGCTCTTGAGAACTTCGCACGTGCGTCCTCGGCTCCGCAGTCATTGTGGAATGCTGTCCGGGAGATCGCCGTCGCTACGCGCGAAGCTCTCGGTAAAGAGAGGTTACAGTGGCTGCGTAAGTTGCCTTTGACCTTGCGTGAACCCGATTTTGCAGTCGTGCACGCCACACCGGAGAGTGCCTGGCGAACACTCCCGGAGACCGCCTCGCAGACGGAACTTGAAGTGGCGTACAGCGGGTTAGGTGCGCCCACCGTTGTATTTGGACATACACATCGTCCGAGTATCCGTGTTCTGGACGGTCAAGTACGATTGCTCATCAATACCGGAAGCGTCGGCCTTCCATATGACGGCGATCCTCGGGCTTCCTATGTACTTCTCGAGAACGGCAAACCTGAAATCCGCAGGGTAGAGTACGACGTAGAACGGGAAATAGCAGCCATTTCTTCCCGAGGCTTGCCGGGTGCAGACTGGATTTCAAGAATGCTGAGGACAGCGATGCCACAACTGCCGTGACTGAGAAGAAGCTTATTAGCTCAAGCCAAATGGACCCCAGCGGTCCAGAAACCGTCGAAATGATTTGTCGAGTTCCGAATCTTCAACGAACTGCGAGACCATTGCCTCCCGCCGCTTGCGTTCTTCGTCCAGCCGCCGTTCGCCCATCTCCGTGAGCCAGTAATTCACCACGACATCCGGAACATCTGAGCCTTGGTGTTCGATATGAAGCCAACCTTCACGACACAACCGTTCGAGCACAGCCGGCAGCGTATCCGGGGTGCTTTGCGTTTTTCGAAGAGCTATGAGCTTCAGAAAGAGCAGTGCCTTTTGAGCCTGCACCTGAAGCTGTGACGCGGAAAGCGGCCCATTGCTGAATGCATTGAGGATTAAAGAATCAAATACAGCCTGAAGGCCGTCCGCGTCGAATTGGCCCATAGAACCTTTACGTCGAAGAACTCCAGATATCGCCAACGGTAAAGCCGTTCGGAAACGGATCTTCGGGATCGACCACGTATTGTGCGAAGCCGGTGATCCAAGCTTGCCCCGAAAGTGTGGGAACCACCGCCCGGTAGTTTCCAACGTGAGTTTCTTCGATCAGCCTTCCTGTGAATGTCGTTCCAAGGATGCCTTCATGGACGAAGTCTTGTCCCAAAGGAAGTTTGCCTTTCGCGTGCAGTGTCGCCATCTTGGCGCATGTGCCCGTTCCGCAAGGCGACCGGTCGAGAGCGCCCGTCCAGGAGCCCGGGCGCGACCAATCGAGCGTACCCGTAGAGACGACCACAGTGTTCCGGCGGCTTGGAGGAAGCATCCAGCGGTTCGCCGGAAAGCTGAGCGATGGTGATGTCATGAATCTCCGGATTCTCGGGGTGAGACACGGGCAGTTGTTCGCGTGCCGCTGCTTTGATCATTTCTCCTACCCGGACCAGTTCGCGTGCTTCGTCCGGAACCAATCGCAGCCCCAATGGCGCTACATCCGCAATCACGTAGAACATGCCGCCATACGCAACGTCCACGGTCACGGTTCCCAAGCCGCTTACTTCCACAGGCGCGTCCAGATGCGTGGCGAACGCAGGTACATTGCGAAACGTGACTTTCTTGACCTTGCCGTTCCGCACTTCCGCATCCACGCCGATCAACCCGGCCGGGGTTTCGAGCTTAAGCCGAGTGAGCGGCTCCTGGACCCGGACCATTCCCGTTTCAATGAGCACCGTAACAACGCAAATGGTGTTCGTGCCCGACATGGGGGGGTACTCCACCTGCTCCATGATCACGAATCCGGCATCCGCTTCGGGGTTCGTCGGGGGCAAAATGAGGTTGCAGTTCGCCGCCGGATAACCCCGTGGTTCACGCAGCATTCGCAAGCGGAGGTCATCCGCTTCCGTTGCCAGGTATCTCATTTTTTCGAACATGGATCTGCCGGGTACGTCCAAAACGCCGCCCGTGATGACACGTCCTGGTTCGCCGCACGCATGCGCGTCGACGGCAGTGATCATGCTTTGAAAACGCATTTAGGAAGATGGCTTTTCAGACTCGGCCAGCAGCTCCTGCAGATAATTGCCCCAAATCGCCGGGAGCGAATGAGTACCATGTCCCGCGCGTCTGGTCGCTAATCGGAATCAGGACGAACCGGCCGTGTTTCACGCGCTTAATCAGGCGATCGGAAATGCCCAGCTCGGGCGGATTCACCTGGTCGTCCGCGGAGTTGATTGCGAGCAACGGAGCTTTGATCTGTTCCAGCTTCGGTTCCGGATTGTAAAGCCTTGATGACTCGTAAGCATAGATCATGTCGTTGGCATCGTAATTTCCCGCACGCGTTTCGTAGGACTTCATCGAGGCCATGACTGCTGCGTGCGTCGGCATGCTCTTCTGCATCTGTAACGGGACGCTGGTCATGAGCGAAAGAAAGTAAGTGGCGCAGAGCATGCCGTATTTCGGCTGTGCTCGTGTACTCCCCGTTCTTCCACTCCGGATCCTTCTCGATGGCATCGATGAGCATCTGGCGGATCAGCCAGTTGCGGCCCGCAATCTCAACCGGGTTGCTTGCCAGCGGCATCAAAGCGTCCATGAAGTCGGGATACGTCTCGCCCCAGACCCAGGTGTGCATGGCTCCCATCGAAGTACCCATGACGAGCCGGAGATGGTTCACTTTCAGGCCCTCAGTGACTAGCAGGTAATCGGCTTTCACCATGTCGTCGTAGGTGTACTTGGGGAAGCGCATATGCATGCCGTCGCTCGGCTTGCTCGACCCGCCGTGTCCAATGCCGTCCGGGAGGATGATGAAATGCTTCGTGGCGTCCAGCAACTGGCCCGGGCCGAAGAGATGGCCGCCAAAGTTTTCGTTCAGAAATCCTTTACCGTTGCCGCCCGTGCCATGCATAATCAGTACGGCATTCCGTACCGTCCCGCTCGCATCACGTTCCGGTTTGCCGATTGTCCAGTAATGGATCCGCAGCTCCGGTAGGGACTCGCCGGTGACGAATTTGAAATCTTTTGTCGTATAACTCCCTTCCGTTGCGGGCGGGAAGCTGGCTGCGGATACGATTCCGGAAAGCAGAAGTAAAAGGAGGAGTGATTTCTTCATTGCGCTCAATCCGTTGGCTGAGTTGTCTTTCAGTATTTCGTGATTTGCCCACCAGTCGCAAACCACACGCCCGATTTCGACTTCATGTCCTTCCCGGTACGCACCATCGAATTCGTCGTCATGAAGGCCGGTGGGCCTAATTATAACGTTCCCACCCGTGCACCTATCCCTCCGGCTCTATAAGATAGTCTCCGGTTAACAGTTTCTGATCCGGAGAGCTAAATCCATTGCCGTCAAACATTCCTGAGCCAGATTCGTCTGCTACGCCGCCGATCTCCAGACGCGAATTCGGGCTAGCTGCGGGCGTTGCCTCCTTCCTGATACTCAAGCCCGAAACCGTCTGGAGCTACGCGGCAAATTCCGCAGTCCGCCTGGCGCTTTTGGGATGCGGAGCACGAGGTACGGCGGTCGCCACCTCCTTCGCGAAAAATACAAGCGCACGCATTGTGGCTTTGGGCGACATTTTCCAGGATCAGCTCGAAAAAGCGAAGAGTCATTTCGATGCCGTTGCCAGTTCGCTCGGCTATTCGGGGCCGGAGGCGCAATTGATGTTCCGGGGAGCTCACGCTTACCAGGAACTCGCGACGTCGAAGGATATCGACGCTATTCAAATCTCAACGCCTCCTTTCTTCCATGTCGAGCATCTGGCCGCGGCGGTTGCTGGCGGCAAGCATGTCTATTGCGAGAAGCCGGTGGGAGTGGATGTGCCGCAAACAAACCGCGCACTTAAGATCGCGAAGAATGTCGGCAGTAAACAGAGTGTTGACGTTGGGTTCCAGATCCGTAGTGCTCCTCCCTTTGTCGAACTGGTCCGGCGCATCCATGGAGATGCTCTCGGCAAACTGGTCGGCATTGTTGCTCATTACGAAGCACCGGAGAATGGCTATCCCGAGCGTCCGCCAACAATGTCGAAAGACGAGTTAAGAATGCGCAACTGGCAATGGGATATGAAGCTTTCCGGAGACATTTTCGTCGAGCAGGACATCCACGTGGTCGACATCTGCAACTGGATCTTGAACGGCCACCCGACTTCGGTGTACGCGACTGGCGCTCGTAGTGTCGTCTCGCATTTCGGCGATAATTTCGACAACTACCAGGTGAACTATACCTATCCGGATGACGTGCACGTGAGCATCACGGCCAAGCAGTACGGCAAGACGCGCGACTTCGATGTCTCCGAGAAGGTGTTCGGCTCGCTCGGGTATTCCGAGTCACCTTACTCAGGCCCGTTACGAATCGCTGGTGACAACGCATGGGAATGGAAAGATCCGGAACCCACGCCGGCAGAAGGAACGACAGGCTTTGCACAAAACGGCGTCTTCTCCGATAACCTTGCCCACGCTGACCGCGACAAAGACCGCGGTTTCATTGAAAGTATTACATCCGGCAAACTATCACAACCAGATCGAACTCGGTGTCGAAACTGCCCGGACGGCCATGATGGCGCGAATGTCTGCCCGTCGCAGGCGAGTAATTACCTGGAACGACCTTCTTTCGGATAAAGAAACGTTCAAACTCGATTTCGACGTCAACCAATTCTCATAAACACCGCACATGAACGAAATCGGCGGAAGACGAAAGTTTATACGAGCGCTCGCGGCGTTGGGCGGCGCTGCCTTGGCGTCGCGAGCAGAAACAGGTAATCCGTCGCGGCCCCGGCTAGGGGTCGTCGCGAGCGCCGTTGGAAGTGTAGGACCGGACCAGTCGCTTCGCCACGTCCGTCAGCTTGGGTTCTCCGCTTGTCAATTGCACGTCGGCATGGCCGCACCGGAACTTGCCCGGCCGATTCGTGAAGCTGCCCGCTCGAACGGTATCGAGATCACTGCACTCATGACGCTCGGCGAGGGCAGAATGGTTTGGAACTTGCGCGACGGACCAAATACGATCGGTATCATCCCGCGAGCGACTCGCGAGGGTCGCGTCGCTGCATTGAAGCGCGCCTCGGATCTCGCAAAGGCATGCGGCGTCGCGGCCATCCATACGCACTGCGGATTCATCCCGGAAGATCCGAACGTGCCGCTGTATGCGGAAGCCGTCAAAGTGATCCGCGACGTGGTTCAGTATTGCCGCCACAACGGCCAGATATTTCTCTGCGAGACCGGGCAGGAGACGCCGATTACCCTATTGCGCGTCATTCAGGATGTGGGTCTCGACAACATAGCCGTGAACCTGGATGTAGCTAATCTGATCCTCTATGGAAACGGCGAACCGGTCGGCGCACTCGATGTACTCGGAGCGCATGTCAAGGGACTCCACGCAAAAGACGGCCTGTACCCGACCGATCCATATGGCTTAGGCGAAGAGGTGCCCATAGGGAAGGGCAAAGTGCGTTTCCCGGAAGTCATTGGGAAGCTTCGGGAGCTGAATTACGCGGTCCCATCACTATCGAGCGCGAGATCTCCGGGCCAAAGCAGGAATCAGACATCCGTGCTTCGCAGACGTACCTGCAGGGCTTGATTGATCAAACCTACGGAAGCGGCAAGTAAGACACTGGAACGCTCTTATTCTTCGTCCTCCGGATGCAGGTGTGTCTTCGCAGCACTGATGATCTTCTCGGCCTGCGGCGTGGGCACGTAGTCGTAGTGATCGAACTCCATGTGGAACGACGCACGCCCCTGGGTTTTTGAGATCAGGTCATCCTGGTAGCTCAGCATTTCCGACATCGGAACCTGGGCCCGGATGCTCTGATGATTGTTCTTCAGGTCCATTCCGCTGATCCGCCCGCGGCGTCCATTGAAGTCGCTCATGAGATCGCCCGCAAATTCAGTGGGAGTTTCCACTTCCACTTTCATGATGGGCTCCAAAATAGCAGGCCGGCACTGTCCCATGGCGTTTCGGAATGCCTTGCGGCCCGCTAACTTAAATGCCATTTCCGACGAGTCCACGTCGTGATACGAACCGTCGTACAGCGTCACCTTGAAATCCGTCACAGGGAAGCCCGCGACGAACCCCTGTTCCGCTGCTTCGATGATTCCTTTTTCGACAGCCGGAATGTATTGCTTTGGAATAGCTCCACCAAATACTTCATTGACGAACTGGAACTTTTCGCCGCGCGCAAGAGGCTCGATTTTGATCCAGCAGTCGCCAAACTGCCCGTGTCCGCCTGTCTGCTTTTTATGCCGGCCCTGCGCGCTCGCGACAGTGCGAACTGTTTCGCGATAGGGGATCTTCGGAGCCTTCAGCTCCACCTCCACGCTGTAGCGCCGCTGTAAACGATGGACGACCACCTCCAGATGTTGCTGGCCATTGCCAGCCAGAAGAAACTCTTTCGTTTGGGGATCGCGGTAGAACCGCAGGCACTGGTCCTCTTCAAGGATTTTTGCCAGCGCCGCGCTCAAGCGATCTTCGTCATTGCGCGTTTTGGCCGTAATGGCATACGCGATTGCGGGTTCCGGCGGTTCGACAGCTTGAAACACAACGCAATTTGTCTTTTCGCAGAGCGTATCGCCCGTAAGCGTATCTTTCAGTTTTGCGACGGCTCCGATATCCCCGGCGTGCATCTCCGGAACCGGATTCAGTGACTTACCGAACGGTGCGGCGATGTGAGCAAGCCGTTCAGCCCCGTTCGTTCGCATGTTCGTCAAGCGGTTATCGTCCTTGACGGTGCCGGCCATCACCTTGAAGTAGCTGACGCGCCCGGCGAACGGATCCGCAGCCGTTTTGAAAACAAAGATGGACGGCGATCCACCCGCGACGACTCCTTTCATCACCTCTTCGTCTTTCTCCTTTGCCGGGCGAGGTGGCGCGTCGATCGGGGAAGGGAAGATCTGGGCAATGAAGCGCAAAAGGAGGTCAGATCCAACATTCTGGAGTGCAGCGGAGCACAACACCGGGAAGACTCTTCGGTCGCGAATCTCTTCCTGCAAACCGCTGATGATATGTTCCACGGGAAGCGTACCGGTCGCAAAGAACTCGTCCATCAGAGCGTCATCGCCCTCGGCGATCATCTCAACCAGCGCTTCATGGGCCTTGGTCGCGTCGCCCGACAATGCGTCCGGTATGTCGCTCTCCATGCCTCGCCCGTTCTTGACCCCGTCATAGGAGAAGCTCCGCATGCTAATCAGATCGACGATGCCGGTCAGGCTCTTGCCCGTCTGCACAGGCTGGTGGATGGGGATAACGGCGCGCCCGCAAGCCTTTGAGAGCGACTCCAGGGACGCCTCGAAAGACGCGCGGTCGCGATCCAGCTTGTTGATGACGAATGCGCAAGGCAGTTTAAGCTGCTCCGCGTACTCGCAGACCTTTTCCGCCGAGGCTTCGAATCCTGCTACTCCGTCGATGACGATGATGACAGCGTCCGCCGCCGTCATCACCGACCGTGTGTCGTGAAGAAAAAGGCTGAACCCCGGAGTATCCAGCAGATTGATCTTGGTCTTCTCCCAAGAGAAAGCGGCCACGGCCGACGTAATGCTGAGCTTACGGACGACCTCCTCCTCATCGAAATCGGTGATCGTGTTGCCTTCGGTTACCGAAAGCTGGCGGTCGGTTGCTCCCGCGGTGAAGAGGAGGGCTGAGCATAGGGAAGTTTTCCCAGAATGCCCATGCCCGACCAGAGCAACATTGCGGATGTCCGCACTATCGAAGAGTTTCAACGGAGCCTCCCAGACAGTTCTTAAGCCAAACTGCTGCTGAGAATATCAAATCGCAACGGAAGCATTACAGCCTTACGACTGTCTGCGTCCGAGCTCGTCCTACGATAGAATCGTCGCGGCTGCGACAACGACCCTAGTTCCCATGCGCAAACAAGCTCTTTTCCTTTCGGCTGCAATGCTGCTTTCGGCGGCCAGCCGTAATCCGGACATTCCTTTTGCGGATCACATGATCGATCCCGGCGCCAGCGAGACAGTGGCCGTGGCCGATGTCAATAACGACGGTCATCCGGACATCATCTCCGGCGACAACTGGTACGAAGCGCCGGCGTGGAAGAAGCATCATTTGCGTGACATCAACTTCAGCTCGAACTATGTCGATAACTTCAGCGATTTGCCCGTCGACGTGGATGGAGATGGGTTCGTCGACATCGTTCAGTTCGGCTACTTCTCGCGAAACATCGTCTGGCTGAAAAATCCCGGTAAATCGGGAGGGAATTGGAAAATCACCGAAATCGACGCGAGCGGTCCAACCGAGTTCGCGTTCCTGGTTGACCTTAACAACGACGGAAAAGCGCTCGAGCTACTCCCCGAGTTCGACCGGCCTGACGTTCCTCTTGCCTGGTTTGAATTGTCGGGTGGGAAGTGGATTAAGCACGTCGTCAGTTCTAAAAGTTACGGCCACGGTATTGGTGTCGGCGATCTGAACGGCGATGGCAGAAATGACATTCTGACTCCCCAGGGCTGGCTCGAAGCGCCGGCCGATCCTCGCGCCGCGGGTGAATGGACCTTTCACGCCACAGACTGGGACCAGCATGCGATTCCCGCCAGCGGAACTGCCCCGGGAGCACCGGTATCCCCCATCTCCCGCCGCGCGCACTTCGGTCGCATGTACGTGATCGACATCAACGGAGACGGCCGCCCGGACATCCTCACCACCATGGCCCACGATTACGGCCTGTGCTGGTTTGAGAACACGGCCGATGGCAAATGGACCCAACACGTCATCGATAATTCCTGGTCGCAAGCGCATGCTTCACTGCTCGTCGACATCAACGGAGATGGCCATCTGGACTTCGTAACGGGCAAGCGCTACATGGCTCATAACGGAAACGATCCCGGCGAACGCGAGCCGCTCGGGGTCTACTGGTACGAATACCGTAAGGCGCAGAATGGCTCGATCGAGTGGATTCGCCACCTCATTTCATACGGCGGGCGCATGGGCGGCGGAATGCAGATTGCCGTCGTTGATATGGACGGCGATGGAGACCTGGACGTAGTAAGCGGGGGCAAGTCGGGAGTTTTCCTTGCGGAAAACCTGACGACCTCCCCCCGCTCGAAGAAGTGAAACAGTAACGGAGTGAAGCCTAGAAGTACAGCTTCAAACCAAGAACAACGCGGCGCGCCAGGGCAGCGCCGTTGAATTGACCGAAAGTAGGATCGGTCTGCTGGTTGTTGGCATTAAACTTGGCGCCGAGATCGAGTGAGTTGTACTGCGTGTGGTTGAAGGTGTTGTAGGTCTCCAGGCGGAACTGGAGACGCCGCGCTTCGCTTGAACCAAGCCGGAAGTTCTTGAATAGCGAGATATCGAAATTCTCCAGCCCCGGTCCGTAGATCGGTGCCTTCGATGCGTTTCCGATCCCGTTGACGGACAAGCCCGGAAGAGGAGCCAAGATCGAATTGGGATTCACCCATTGCCCGTTTGGACCATGCTGCATGGGATCGCCCACTATCACCACGCGGCTGTCATATCCGGTAATCGCACTGCTTGCCGTCGTCGTGCTTGTCTGCGTTGTTCCGCCGGTCAGGTCGGTCGTAAAGGTGAGCGAATAAGGCAGACCGTAGGGCTGGCCGGTCTGGAAGTTGGTAACGCCGGAAACCTCCCATCCATCCAGGCCGACGCGCGTGAAGGCGTTGTCCCAAACTTTGCTCGCGCGCGGCAGGTTGTAGACGTAATCGATCGTGAAAACGTGGGTGCGGTCGAAGCTAGCCGGACCGTAGTCGCGGCTGCGGTAATTCAGCACCGGATTTACCGTACCGCCGAGCGTGTCAACCAGATCAAGAGCCTTCGACCACGCATAGCTCGCGTGGAATGTCAGCGAGCTTGAGAATCGCTTGGTCAACTGCACTTGCAGCGCATTGTAGTTTCCGTAGCCCGCAAATTCCAGATAATTGATGTCCTGATAACCGATGATCGGTCGCAGGAAGTTCGAGTTTAAAGGACTGCTGGCCGTTGTCGTATCTCTGCTTGAGGGGAGGAAGTTTGTGCCGTACGGAACCGCGTTCAGGTTGCGGGTGTCCAGCAGGTGCTTCTGCTGATTTCCGGCGTAGGCAAAATCGAGCAGCACACCTTTGCCCATATTCTGCTGAATGCCAAAGCTGTAGTTGTAAACGGCTGGCGGCTTGAAATCACGCTGCACGGCCGTCACACTCGTCGGGCTCAGGCTCAGCGGAGTAGAAAGCAAATTATTGATGGTGGTGTAGTTCGCGGATGCGGTGACGACGAGCGGAGGCGATTGAACCAGTTGGAGAATTTGGTCGTCGTTGAACCGGTCGTAGAAGATGCCGAAGCCTGTCCGAAGAGCGGTTCTTCCGTTCCCGAACACGTCCCAGGCAAGACCGATGCGTGGAGCGGTCTGGAATGCTGGGATTGTTCATGATGCTCTCGTTGTACTTCGTCATGCCCTGATACGGAGTTCCGGCATTCGGAGAGAAGGTTCCGATCTTTACGGCCGGAACAATCGTGCCGGTCACAGGATCACGGCCCACACGCACACCATTCGAGATGAACGGCTGAATGAGAGGCGGTTGCGCGGCTGCGTTGTAGGCGGAAGGGTCAAACGCCGCCAGCGTATCGCCTTGGCTGAACGTCGGTTGAATGAAATAGAAGCGGACTCCCAGGTCGAGGGTAAGGTTCTTTGTCGCCTTCCAGGTGTCCTGGACATACCATTCGACGTTGTTGTAGCGGCCGTGTGCGCCCGGGTGGCCGTTCGATTCGGTGTAGCTATCCACCACTCCGAAGAGTGCATTGGAGTAGGCGTAACCGGTGTCGAGAGGATTATTGGCGTCGCGATCGAAAGCAAAAGTTCCGTTGAACGAGGTGGAGCGTGCGGCATTGCGCGTTCCGTGTTCCCAGAATCCGCCAAACTTGAGGCTGTGCTGCCCGGTAACCCACGAGAAGTTATCCGATAGATTCCAGATGTTATTCGTTCCGAAGAACGGAAATCGCCCCTCGATACCAAGATTGCCGACGTTCGGGATACCGCTGTTGTTGAACGTAGCGTTCGGGATCAGGTTGAGCGGATTCGCTTGCGGATAGAACTGTGGAATCGTCAACCCTTGCTTCGTCCGGTCATTTGGGTCCAGCGCGGATTGAGTCAGGGCAGCGACCGTCTGCTTGGCCCGGTTCACTCCGATAGTGAGTTCGTTGACCTTCGAAGGGCTGAAAGTATGCAGCAAGGTTGCAACCGCGCCTGCGCTATGAATCTCATAGCTGATCGGCAATTGCGGCCAGTTGTTGTCGCTTCCCCCAAGAGCCGCCAGCAGTCCATACCCGCCTTGCGAAGCCTGGTAATCCTGAATCAGACGAACATAGAAAGTCGTATTGGATGAAATGTTGTAATCGACTCGCAGAACAGAGTCCCGCCGCGGTTGTTTATTGATGCTTACGCCGGCCCAGTTGTACTGGCCGCCGGGTCCGACCGTGTTGGGCAGTGGCAACAGATTCAATAGCTTCTGTCCATTGGGATCGATCCGGCTGGTTGGCACGATGTTTCCGGGCAAGCGGCACGCGGGAGGTCGGATCGAGCACCGTCACGCCCGATTGAGAGAAGTTCCCGGCGCGTTCCAGAGCCGTTGGAAACGTGCTTGTGGTAACTGCTGTCGGAATTGTCAGCGGCAGAAAATCTTGCGACCAGAAGAAGAACAGCTTGTCGCGATTGCGATTAAACCTCACTCCCGGAAGGAGCACCGGGCCGCCGATAAAATATCCGGGATTGTTGAACCGGTAGCGGGGTCGCGGTAGGCCGTTTCGGTTGTTGATCCATTCGTTCGCGTTCATGTCCTCGTTGCGGAGGAAATAATAAACTCCGCCATGCAGATCTCGCGTGCCGCTCTTGATGACGGTATTGATGGTTCCTCCGGAACTTCGGCCGTACTCAGCCTGGTAATTACTGAGCAAGCACTTTAACTTCGGCGACCGCATCGATACTCGGAGCCAGATAGGGCCCGGTAAGCGAGCCCGTATCGAGGCTGGTAATTCCGTCCAGGTTCAGATCAATCGATCCGGCGCGAGTTCCGTTGATGTTGATTCCGACGAGATCATTCCAACCCGGAGATTCGCGATTCGCCGTATCGATGACGCCGGGCAGCAGCCGCGTTGTCCCGATATACGATCGGCCTTTCAGCGGAGATCTCCTGCATTTCGCGGCTGGTGATCAGGCCCGCGCGTTCCGCGCTTTCTGTTTGTACGGCCGCAGTTTGGCCGGTAACCGAGACCGTCTCGCTCACAGCTCCAAGCTGAAGGGAAATCGTCGGCAGAGTAACGCGTTCGGCCGCCGTCACGCTGATACCGGTTTGTTCATACTTCTTGAACCCGGGATTTTGAATACTCACGGAGTAGGTTCCGGGCAACAACTCGGTAAAAACAAACCGGCCGTCATTGTCCGTATTGGTCGATCGCGTTTGGCTCGTCTGCGTGTTCGTTAACTGAACGGCCGCGTTAGCCACCGCTCCGCCGCTTGGGTCGGTAACCGAACCCGAAACCTGTCCGGTTAACCCTTGCCCAAAAGCCGCTGCGCACAAAGCAAGCAGACACGCTGACTCGACCCGCTTTTTGAAGCGCTTCAAAAATCATAAAGCACCCCTTTTCAGAAAAGCAAAGACACTTCTACTGGGGATGAACTATATCAAAAATAGCTTTTAAGTACTGGAAAGAGTCTTGTCGGATACCTGAATTCAGTGTTCCGGTACACAGCTCGGGTATTCGCCCATGGCCGAATTGCCTTTATAGCCGAGTTCGTCGCGTAGACCCAGATGAGACGTATAAAAGCCATCGGCCGTCAAGCTCTTGATCAGCGCAAAGAACTGAACGTTTCGGCCCCGAGCAGGCCCGCTAGTCGTATCGGCGAGTTCGCAGAGAGGCTCAAGAATTGAAAGTTGCTGTTTCTTGGTAAGCTCGAGGAATTTCTTCGAACTGCACTCGCGCAGCCTCGGCGTCCAGCCAGCGCAGACCATCAGCCACGACAAGCTGCTGATCCGTGTTGCGCGCAATCACAAGGTCGATATAAGCCGGGACGCCGGCTGCTAAGTGCGCCTGGAGTATCCGTTGCCGGAATGATCAGGTCGGCGACCCGCGAGATCATCGCGAAATCGCTTTTGTTGAAAAACTGCGGCTGTTTGGCATCGGTTGCTCACCGGCGCCGACTCGTGATGGTGTGGCTGGGTTGTTTGTCCGAACAATTCGTCGCTTGCGAACGGATAAGCGCAAGTCGCTCCCACAGCGCCAAAGATTTTCAGCAAGCGATCGACGGTCACTCGAATAGCTCGCCATTACACCTCTCCTTTCTTCAGACGGTCTGCAATGTGGTCCGCCGTGCGGGTCGCAAGAGCCATGATCGTCAGCGTTGGATTCTTTTCCGAAGAACTCGGGAAAGACGCTCGCGTCGACAACATACAGATTCGGCACATCGTGCGACCGGCAATACTCGTTCAACCACCGAAGTTCTTGGGATCCGTTCCGATGCGGCAACCGCCGACTTCGTGATTCGAAGCGGGTGCGGCGCTGACCGAATGGATTTCGGCTTTGCTCGCAACCAGAATGTCGCGGCACCATTTCTTCATATCGTTGTGCAGCTTCCAATCATCGTCTGAGAGCTTCCAGTTCCGCTTGACACGCGGGCAGTCCGTATTCGTCAACCTGTGTCGGGTCAAGCTCGATATAGCTGTCTTTGTTCGGCAGCATCTCGTGATAGCCGGTGAAAACGAAGTAGGCCGGATAGCGTTCCTTGATCGCATTGCTTATACGACGCGCCCATGCCTTTCATGCTGCGCGCCCATCCGGCCGTGCGATGATTCTGATAGTTGAACTGAACGCCGAAGCTGCGGGCGTAATCGCGTTTCCGTTCGTGCATGAACGAGGGAACGTAGGCATGATCCAGAAAACCCTCGTCGTTGACACTCGGCTTGCCGATGAAGTCGGTCAGGAACGCTTCGAAACCGGCGGTGATGTGAGGGATGAAGTTCTTGTCCCAGTTCGCCGCTCGAGTTGCCAAGCCCGGTCGGGAACCGGCTGGACTTCGACATCAGCAACAACCCGACACTTTGAGCGCAGGCGCAGGCTACAACCACCACCTTGCCGCGCGCGATCCCTTCCGCCCTTGTCTCGCGGTCGAAGTACCGGACCTCCTTGACCTTCGCTTCGTCGGAAACTGGAAGGTCGTACACAATGCTGTTCTGCTGCATCGTCAGTTTGCCTTTGGCCGCGGCCGGCAGCATGTGAACGTCATACGAGTTGTACTTCGCGACTACGTCGCATCCAGACATGCAATTGCCGCAGAAGTGACATGCCGGCCTCGTCCTGGTCGGTCGGCTTAAGGTGGCTTTCCGAACGTGAATGACCTTGACGCCGAGCTTTTCCGCGCCTTCCTTAACGGCCAGGTCGGTGCACTTCATCGGGACTGGCGGCAGGAAGATGCCGTCGGGCAGATCTTTGAGTCCGTCGTAATTTCCGCAAACCCCGACTTGTCGTTCGATGCGGTCGTAATAGGGCTTCATATCCGCGTAGCCGAACGGCCAGTCTTCGCCTGCGCCATCGTGCCCCTTGCCTTTGAAATCGCGTTCGCTGAACCGAAGCGACACCGCGTTCCAAAGCTGAGTCTTACCACCCAGCCCGCGGCTCCGTTCGCCATCCATGCCCGGCTTGCCCGGCTTCATGGTCGGAATGTGGCGAAAAGGAAATTCCCAGGGAAGGCCGTGTGTATTGAAGTCGGTTCGGGTATTGATCTTTGGGCCACCCTCGAGCACAAGGACATCGGCCCCCAGATCGGCCAGCCGAGCCGACAAGGTGCCTCCGCCCGCGCCCGACCCGATGACGACCACGTCGTATAAATGATTGCTTTGCATTGTGACAACAGAAACTTGCTATAGATCCTATCGCCTGCTCCTAAAAGTGAGCTGAAACCGATGAGGAACATTCCTGTTGTGACCGGAGTCTCTACCGTCCGATGGGCACAAAGAGATTTTCTGAATGGGTCCTTTTGCTCTTATTCGGCTTCAATCTCCACGCGGGCTTTGGTGCTCAGGTCTACCAGGTGCCAGACGATCAGATGATTCCTCAATATGCCCGCGCTTCGATCCGCTCGCGCTCCGGGGGATTCAACGTCGCTGTATCGCTGAGAGTGATGACAGACCAGCTTGGTCGTGTGACTTATGCTCATGCGTTCGAAGGACCCAGGACTGCGTACGGCGCCGCTGAGCAGGCGGAAAGAAAACTGCAGTTCACCCCTTTCCTCCAGAACGGAAAGCCGGTGAGAGCAAGCTTTATTGACGAGGTTTGGCTGCTTCCACTCGAAAGGTGGCTTTCGCCGCGAGTACCGTTCCCAAGCATCCGCGATCCCCGTACGCTGACGCTGAGAATGGAGAGGCGGAGTTGGTGCTTTGAACCGCGCTGCCTGTATTACGACGTGGAGGTGCGCAGCGACGGCAGAGTAAAGCTCGTCCAGGGCGGGTTCGTCTTCCAAAATCCGAAGGTCTATACCGGCGCACTTTCAAGCCAGGCGCTGACGGCGCTGATCGACGAGTTCCGAAAAGCTGATTTCTTCTCTCTGAGAGACGCCTATGTCTCCACCGTGACGGATTGCCAGGGAGCGATCCTGTCGATCTTGTTCGACGGCAGGCAGAAATCCGTGGGCGAATACTGCGGAGTAAGTGAGGGCGCGCCCAATGCTCTTTCAAACCTGGAAAAGCGCTTCGACGACCTCGTGAACTCTGCGCCGTGGTTACATCCGTCAAAAAGACCTAGCTAACGCTGCCCTTCAACATCGTGAAAGAGTGCGGTGGGAACGTATATTTCAGCGTTGTCCCGCTTGCGCTGGCTGATTTGGTCACCGTCTTTACGGTCGTGCTGTCGAAGTTATTCTCTGCCTTGATATCCGGACCGTTTACTTCCGACGCCTGCCAGTTACCACTGAAATGTTTGTCTTCGAGCTCAATCACTGCATCCAGAGGCTGATCTCTGTGACGGTTCGTCACATTCACCACCAGCGTTCCGTCCTTATATGCCGCAGACGAATCTAAGTACGGAACGGCCGCGTGCGCCTTCGTCGAATAAGTCGGACTTTCAACAAACAAGTTCAGTGCCGATCCGTGAGTATGCGTCGCGAATAACTGGAGCGGGTAGTAGATGGTCTGAAGAAAGATACCATTCTCATTGGAAAATATCGGTGCAATCACATTAACAAGCTGTGCCAGGTTCGCAATCTTGATGCTGTTCGCGTGATTGATGAACGTATTTAGAAAGCTGGAAACAACCAGGGCATCTTCCAGGTTGTAGTGCTCCTCCAGAATGCGCCGCCCGCGTTCCTTATCTCCTCTTGCCCGATACCAGACGTTCCACTCGTCCCATGCAATATGCAGTTGCTTATCCGCAGGCATGTCGGCCAATGCGGCCTTAATCAGCCCTTCCGTGATCTCGATGCGCTGAGCCAGATCAACCGGAGTCGCCTGGAACTTGTAATAGTCGTTCTCCGGGTTGCCGACATACATGTGCAACGAGAGATACGAGATGTGATTCTTCAGGTACTCGAGCACCGTGCGGTTCCACCCGGTCCAGTCCGCGTTGTAGTTCGACGAACCGGCCGCAATCATCTGGATACTGGGATCGGTCCAATGCATCAGCTTGGCGGCTTCGAGAGCAAACTTCCCATAATCTTCCGCCGTCCGGTGGCCCATCTGCCAGGGACCGTCCATCTCGTTCCCAAGCCCCCAATACTTCACTTTCCAAGGCTTGTCCCGGCCGTTCTTCTTCCGCAGCCGCGTCATTGCGGTATCGCCGCCGAAGTTCACATACTCGACCCACTGCTGTGCTTCGTCCCACGTTCCGGTGCCCAGATTCGCGCAAACGTAGGGCTCGCTTCCCAGCCGCTCTACGTAGTCGAGGAACTCGTGCGTTCCGAAGCGGTTGTCTTCAATCGTGCCCCAGGCCATCTCGAGCCGTCGCGGACGGTCGTCGCGCGGCCCGATTCCGTCTTTCCAGTTGTAATTCGACGAGAAATTCCCGCCCGGCCATCGGAGGAGCGAGACATGCAGGTCTTGGCTCGCCTTCAAAACGTCTTTGCGGAAGCCCTCTGAGTCGGACAGCTTCGAGCCCTCTTCGAAAATGCCGCCCTCGATGCAGCGGCCCAGATGCTCAATGAAGTTCCCGTACACTTTGGGGTCAATCTCGCCGATGACCCGCTCTGTATCGATCTTGATCCTCGCCGCTTGTGAACTGGTGCGTTGCCCTTTCAGTAACGCGGGAGACGCAACCAGAAGGCCGGAGAAATGACGTCTTGTGAGGTGTGGATTGCTCATCCGATTTGAATATTCCGCCGCCGGACTAGCCGGATTACGGATTCGGTCACAATTCTAAGCTATTGCCATTTGCCTGCATCGGGATGATGGCCCAGTAAATCCCCGCATATTTTCGTAAGGAAACAGGACTGGGCAAATCGCCATCCACATTGGGAGGAGATAAAGGGATGTCCGCTTTATTACAAGAAGTGCTTGTCGAGCAACTGAAGGATTTATTGCACGCCGAGGGACAGTTGGTCAAGGCTCTGCCCAAAATGGCCCGGGCGGCACACAGCCCCCAATTGAAGACTGGTTTCCAGAATCATACGGAAGAGACCAAGGGCCAGGTGGAGCGCCTGAAGCAGGTTTTCGAGTTGCTCGGTGCGAAAGCGAAGGCCAAGCCATGCAAAGCCATGCAGGGCCTCATCGAAGAAGGTCAGGAGACGATCACTGAGGGCAAGGAGATGGAAGACGTAGCTGCCGATCTCGCTCTGGCTGTTTCAGCGCAAAAGATCGAGCACTACGAAATTGCCGGATACGGCAGCGTTCGCACAATAGCGGAAGCTCTCGGTAACCAGAAAGTGGCGAAGCTGCTGGCCCAAACGCTCGCGGAAGAAGAGAAGACCGATAAGCTGCTGACCCAGGCCAGTGCTCCCCTGATTGAAGAAGCCAACCAGGAGATTGAAGAGGAAGAAGAGGAAGAGTAGTCTTTCCGCAACAGTCTCATTGGAGAAATCAGAGGAACGCTTCGCTTCGGCGGGGCGTTCCTTTTTCGTTGAAGCCCTCGGTTTCGCGTCTGCTATCTTCAACTCTTCCAAACCCCTGGAGAGTGGAATAAGATGCCGGACCGCAAAACCCGACGCGAACTTCTAGCCCTGACCGGAGCGAGCCTTTTTGCACGTGCGCTCTCAGGGCAACCTCAAAACACCGAATCGATTGCAAGTTCCGATCTGATCGTGTTAAACGCACGCGTGATCACTGTGGACTCACGAAATCCTCGGGCCCAGGCGTTCGCCGTCCGAAACGGCAGATTTACCGCAGTTGGATCGGATGCCGACATTCGCAATCTGGTCCGCCCCGGAGTCGCTACCTGGGATGCGCGCGGGGCTACCATTGTGCCCGGCTTCATCGACACGCATAACCACGCCAACGGAACGGTTTTGCTCTACGAAGTCCTCGTTGGCAATCCTTTCGAAGTCGAGTTCGTCACCGTCGATAGCATCATTCAAAAGCTGCGCGAGCGTGCCGCGCTCACTCCGCCTGGTTATTGGGTAGAGGGCTACTTTTTCGATGACACCAAGGTGAAAGACGGAAGACAGCTCAACGTTCATGACCTTGACCAGGTCTCGAAAGACCATCCCGTCGCCGTTCACCATCGGGGAGGCCATACGTCTTTCTATAACTCGAAAGCATTCGAACTGGCTGACGTAAACCGCCAAACTCCCAATCCGCCGGGCGGCACGTATGACAAGGATTCGGCCGGGGCGCTCAACGGCCGCGTGACCGATGCCGGGAAGCGCGCCTTCGCCAAAGCCGGTAAACGCGGGAATTTCGGGCCTGCGAACAACGGCGGTACCGCTCCGTCCGATGCCCTCAGCCGTGAAGCCGCCGGGCTCGCTTACATCTCGAAGATGTTCGCGCGCTACGGAGTCACCACCGTGCATCATGAGGGCGGCAGCTTAACGGCTATGCAGAAGATTCGTGCCAATGGCGATCTCAATCACCGCATCAGCTATGAAGCAATGGGTAAAGAATTGGACGCCATGATTGCCGCTGGTCTTCAATCCGGATTCGGTGACGATTGGATCCGCTTAGGTGCAACGTCTGAACATACGGTCGACGGCTCCTTCTCCGAACGCACCATGGCGCTGAGTGTGAACTATCCAAACACGAACTACAAGGGAAACGTCACGACCACCCAGGATGACCTGAATGCCTGGATCGAAAAGGTTCACCGCGCGGGCATTCAGGCCAACTGCCACGCGAATGGCGACGTTGCTATTCGCATGTATCTCACCGCCTTCGAGCGTGCCCAGAAATTATTCCCACGCGCCGATGCTCGACCAAAGATCACCCACTGTACTCTCATTGACGACGACCTTGTCCGCCGTATGAAAGCCGTTAACGCCGTCCCGGCTCTCTTCACCACGTACGCCTACTACAATTCGGACAAGTTCAACTTCTACGGCGAAGAGCTCATGAAGCGCTGTATGGCGTTCCGCACTCTGCTCAACGCCGGTATTCACGTCGCGGCTGGCTCCGACTTCGCTCCCGGGCCGTTTGATCCACGCATGGCGATTCAGGGCATGGTCACCCGCACCGGGTGGGACGGAAAGACCTGGGGCGCTAATCAAAAGATCTCGCTCGATGAGGCCATTCGTGTTAATACGCTGAACGGCGCCTACAACTCGCACGAAGAGAACAGCAAGGGGTCGATCAGCGCCGGTAAACTCGCCGACTACGTCGTTTTGGCGGAAGACCCGTTTTCAATTCCGGTCGACAAGGTCAAGGACATAAAGATCGTTCGTACAGTGGTGGGTGGCAAGCCGGTTTACGAAGGCTGAGCCGGTTCACCCTCTCGATACTAAGGTCAGAGCATCGTCCCAAAGCTGTTGAACGACCGCGGCCGCGGGTTCAGCGCGAGCAAATCTGGCGGCTTGCCCGGCCCACATCTGCATCCGCTCGGGATCGTTTTCCTTCTGTGCGGTTTGTCGCATGGCGGCTGTTAATCCCCGCTGCACAGGATAGGGCGCGGGATCTGGCCCCTCGAAGGCTGCCCGAACGTACTTCGTCGCAACACTCCGGCCCGGGCGTCCGCTGAATGCTCGCGTGATAGCCGTCTCGTGGGCTTCGGTCGCCGCAATCCGGTCTGCCCAGGCGCGGTGGATCTTCGCTTCCGGAGTTCGCAGCAGTCCCGTCCCGATCTGCACCGCGCTTGCTCCGAGGATAAGCGCAGCCGCCATTCCGCGCGCGTCTCCGATGCCGCCTGTCGCTACCACCGGCACCTTCACTGCGTCGGCAATCTGCGGCAGGAGAGCCATAAGCCCGACCGTTTCGCGTTCGGCAACGGCCGGGTTAAATGCCCCACGATGCCCGCCCGCTTCCGCTCCCTGGGCAACAATCACGTCCGCCCCAGCGTCTTCTGCCGCCCGCGCCTCCGGTACCGTCGTAGCTGTAGCGAACCAGAGGATGCCGCGCGCTTTCAGTTCCGCCACGAAAGCCGGAGGGTACAACCCCATGATGGACGAGATTGCCTTAGGCGAAACCGATAACATCGCCTCGCATTGCTCGTCGAAGCCAGGTAGCTTCGCGTCTCCTGCGTCGGCCGAAACTGGAGGGCCCCACGACTCCAGAAACTCGCGCGTTCGCGCCTCGGCTTCCCCGTCACGCTTGGGCGGCGGGTCCGGAATCCAGAGATTCATCTGGAACGGGCCTGCGCTCGCGGCGCGGAACTCGTTGGCCCATGCCGCGATCTCTTCCGGCTTCATCACTAGCGCACCGCAAGCTCCAAGACCACCAGCTTCCGCCACGGCAATCGACAGCGACGGAGGACAGGCGCCCGCCATAGGTGCAAGCAGGATCGGCACTCGTATACCGAGACGCCGGTTAAAGTTCTCGACGCGTTCTAAAGTACTAGCCATTCCGTTCACGGCAGATTGATCTTGCCCGCCTCTTTGTAAGTCCGAGTGTAATGGGGGAGCCGGTCGCTCAAACACGAGGTCCGAGAATGGAAGTATAAAGGAAGAGAGCTCATGGCTGACGAATTGAAACGGCCCGCGGTTACGGTACGTCCCGCACCCAGAGCTTTCTTCGTGCTTCGTTTTATCTCTGCCGTAACAGTCATTATCTGTGGCGCTATCGTCTTCGCTGCGGACGACCCGGCGGTCTTCAAGAGCGACGTCGCAATGACGCGGGTAGACGCTCAGGTGGTTGACAGCATGGGCCGGCCCATCACCGGGCTACAAGTCAATGATTTCGTGTTGCGCGTCGACGGGAAAGTTCAACCCATCCGGAATTTCGGCAGCGAGAACATGCCGATCGATATTCTTCTGCTCCTGGATGTCAGCGGCAGCATGGAGCCTCACGTTCAACGCATTGCGGACGCTTCCGAACAGGCACTCCGGGTCTTGGCGCCCCAGGATCGGATGGCTGTGATGGTGTTCGACACCCGAACCAGGATCCGGCTGCCTTTTGACGCCAATCACGGCGAAATCGTCAGTGAGTTACATAACGTGTTGCAGGCGGAGCGATTCAATGGTGGAACTCGCATCACGCATGCTCTCCTGGATGCGGCAAAGTACATTGGCCGCTCAGGAAGACGCGACGCACGCCGCGCCATTGTGATTCTGACGGACGACGAGACCCAGGACGGAGCCGCCGAGTCGACGGTCCAAGTGGCTCTCGATGAAGCGAATGCGGTACTGAGCTTTCTACGGGCGCCCTATGAGGAACCCTTCGCCCCCGGAAGCGCTGGTCGGGTTCCCACGCGCCCGCAAGGTCCCTGGGGCAGCGGCGGGACATGGGGCAGTGGCGGACCCATAGGCGGTGGAACTTCTTGGCCCGGTGGACGCGGAGGACCGATGGGCGGCTCCCGTTACCCCGGCGGCACAACCGTTGGCATCGACGCTTCCCATTCGGCGGGAACCGCGGACATCGCGAAAGGTTCGGGCGGCGACGTAATGCCCATCAGCGACGCCTCGGCTTTCCAGGATACTTTGGAACGGCTCCGTCAACGCTATGCCTTGCACTTCTATTGGCCAGAGGGTTCGCTCGATCCTGAAGCGCGAACGGTCATGGTGAACCTTGCGCACTCGACAGGTGCCCGCTATCCCGGCTCGGAAGTACGCTACCGGCGAGCTTACGTTTCGAACGAACGGGCGCACCACGCGGGCGGTCTGATCGAGGTTTCTCGTGAGGCAGACCCAACAGATCCGGAAGGTGCACGCTCAAAGGGGCAGGCTCTTTCGGCCGGACGTTCTTCCTCAGTCGATAGCGCAGGCGATACGGTACAGAGTTCGCGCCGCCGGAGAGTTGCCGTGAACGAGAGTTCAGGCCCGGTGGTCAACGCGGTCAATGTGGAACCCGATGATCAGCCCGAAAAGCCCGCTGCCGCCCAACCTTCTTCATCAACTAAGAGCGACGCGCCACAACCCGATCCCGCTACCGTAAAGCGCAGCGGATGGCCCCGCGTGGATGAATCGAAAGGGCAAGGGGGCGGGGGCGGACCCATCGTCAAGTAGTCGTGCCCTACGAGTCACTTGAGCAATCAACGCCGAAAACCTGAAAGGGCCTAGCGTCTTCCCGTTTGAGTTCCAACCCAAGACCCGGCCTCGAAGCGTCAGGTTCGAGAAAGCCGTTCCGTGCTCGAACCGCGCCGTCAAACAACATCGCCTCGATCCGCTCGTGATCGTAGAAGTACTCGACATTGATGGCGGGCAAGGACGCGCAGCCAAGAGTAGCGTGGATTGAAGGCGCTGTATGAGCCGAAAGCGGCAGGTGGCAAATCTCCGCCAGGTCGCTGATCTTCAGAAAATTCGTGATGCCTCCACAGCGCGTCACGTCCACTTGCAACACATCCACCGCCTCGGCTTCGACCAGCAGGCGCGCATCGTCAAGGACATAGATGTACTCGCCCGCTGCAATTCGTATGGCGGCCGGCGCGCGCTCCATCAGAAAATGCAGGCCCACGCGATCGTCGGAACTCACCGGCTCTTCAAACCAGGTCACTCCGAACTCATCAAAAAAACGGCTTGTTTTGAGCGCCTGCTTGCGGTCGTAAGCCCCGTTCGCATCCACATAGATCTCAGGTTTATTGCCCAGAGCCCGTCGCACCGCGGCCACCCGCTGCATATCGGCATCTGCATCTCTGCCGATCTTCATCTTTACGGCCCGGAAGCCCTGATCGGCCCATCCCGTCAACTGATTGATCAGTTGTGCCTCGGTGTATGAGGTGAAACCGCCGCTCCCATACGCGCTGATCGCATCGCGTGTTCTGCCGAGCAAAGTAAGAAGCGACTGTCCTAGCGCTTTCGCTTTCAGGTCCCACAACGCGATATCGACGGCCGCAATGGCGCTCGAAACCATTCCTGGCCGCCCCCAGTTGCGGGACAACCGATCCATCGCGTGGTGGATCGCCGGAATGTCGAAGGCATCGCGCCCGAGCACCACCTTTTCGATAAGCTGCTGGGCAACTTTGGCTGCCGCCTCGCTTGCGTAAGAGAACCCTAAGCCCCTCGAGTTGTCCGCGGTAATCTCGACGACAACTACCGTCGTAGAATCCCAATCTGCCGTTCCGTCGGCTTCGGGAGTCTCGGTTGGAATCGTGTAAGCGGAGATCCGCGCCGATGTTATGGAAGCCTTGGTACCAGGCATCGGCATTTACCTACACTAGTTCGCGGATGCGGTCTTTCGCGATGGTGGACGCAATCTTCTCCCAGTCCTTGGTGCCTCTCGCCATCGATTCCGCAAAGTGCAGCGCCTGCTGCGGCTTGATCTTGGCCGGCATTGGCGGCTCATTCTCGTCGACCACCGCTTCAATCAGCGCAGGTCCTTGCACGGCAAGGGCAGCGTCGATGATCCGCCCTGCTTCCGACGCCTCTGTGATCGTGAAGCTTGCCAATCCGAAACCGCGAGCGACCGTAGCGAAGTCTATGGGTTCCAGTGCGCACTCGTATTCCGGATTCCCAAGGAAAACTAGTTGCTCCCATTTAATCTGGCCGAGCGAGTTGTTCTTGATGACGAAAATCTTGAGTGGAAGCTTGTATTTCACGCACGTCGCCATCTCTCCCATCAACATGGTGAAACCACCGTCGCCGACAAATGCAATCACCGTGCGGTTTGGATAAGCAACCTGCGCCGCAATCGCATACGGAAAACCGCACGCCATCGTCGCCAGATTGCCTGAACAAGTATGGTGCTGTCCGCGTAACGAAGGGATATGGCGAGCCCACCAGGTCGTGTTCGTCCCGGAATCGCTTGTCACCAGGGCATCCGATTTCAACCGTTTCCCAAGCTCATGCGCAACCACCTGGGGCTTCATTGGTGAATCCGTAGCCGTCCCGCGATTCACCATCAGCTCGTTCCATTCCTTCATCCCCTTTTGGGCCTTCTCGAGGAACGATTTGCTCTTCTGCTTCAAGTGCGGGATCAACGCATTCAAGGTTTCCGTGCTGTCGCCCACCAGGGCCACATCGGCCGGATAGCGAAGGCTGACACGCGAAGGGTCAATCTCAATCTGCACACACTTCGCTTGCCCAACTTTGGGATAAAACTCGATATACGGAAGCGTAGAGCCGACAATCAGCAAAGTGTCGCACTCTTCCATCGCCTCTTCGGACGGCAACGTCCCAAGCAGCCCGAGACCGCCAGTCGTATACGGGCTATCGTCCGGCACGCACGACTTCCCTAGCAGAGCCTTGATGATAGGCGCCCCCAAAAGTTCGGCCGCCTTCTCGAGTTGATCGCCTGCCTTCAAGGCACCTTGGCCGGCCAGGATGGCCACTTTCTTTCCGGCATTCAAAAGCTCTGCCGCCGCCTGAATTTCGTGCGGCTCCGGTTTGCGCGCTCCCCTTGCGAAAACATCGGAGACATGATTCGGCTTGTTGCGCATCGAACGCGCGTCCTTGCTGAGCGTCTGGTCCTGGATGTCCACAGGAATGGTGATGTGGGCAACTCCGCGGCGTGCCAATGCAGTCCGGCAGGCGAGTTCGGTTATATTCTGCGCATGCGCCGCACCCATAATGCGTTCGTTGTATACGGCGACGTCCATGAACAGGCGGTCAAGCGCAACATCCTGTTGCGTATGCGTTCCAATCAGATCGTGGAATTGCAGGCCGGTAATCGCCAGTACCGGTTGGCCATCTAACTTTGCATCGTACAGACCGTTCAGCAAGTGGATGCCTCCCGGGCCGGAGGTCGCAATACAAACACCCAGTTTCCCAGTGAATTTGGCATACCCGCACGCCATGAAGGCCGCCGCCTCTTCGTGTCTCGTTTGAATAAACCGAATCTTATCTTGGGCTTTTCGCAGGGCCTCGATAATCCCGTTGATGCCGTCGCCTGGTATGCCGAATATCGTGTCAACTCCCCAGTCGATGAGGGTGTCTACGATAACCTCGCTTGCGGTTTGTGCCATTCTGCCGAGTCTCCAAACTTGAGACAGCGCACGCGACCGAATGTAACGGGAAAGTTTGCCCGTGCACGGCGCGAATACAACGAATTCTTCAACATGCTCGACTGCAACGCTTCAGGCAGACACCCGTCTACAGAAGAATGCGGTTTTGGTTTGGTGAGCCGTTTGTGTCACACGGAACATGTCTGTAACACGAAGCGAGAGTGAGTGATCGCGAACAGGGTTCCGCAACGCCGCTCCTTGCCGGTGCTGCGCGAGAGGTTGTCGAACACATTGCAGATGGCCGGTTCCAGCGTTCTCTGGCGCTTGTCACTGCCGGTTCCAGTCTCGTGAGTGGACTTGAAGTAGCTTACGAGCACTACAAGGGCAGCTACAGCAATCCGGTTATGTACACGCCCGGTGATTCTCAGCGGTCTTGTGACTGTCGCGAGTTTCGGAGCGGTATTCGACGAGCGAATAGCGCGGGGTGCAATGCGCTGGATATGCCTCGTCACTCTGGTCGACGGCGTGATCGGCTTCGGATTTCACGTTCGCGGTATCAAGCGCAAACCCGGAGGATGGAAGCTCCCGATCACGAATATCATCATGGGGCCGCCTATCTTTGCGCCCCTCTTATTTGGTACGGCCGCATACCTGGGCTGGATGGCTTCCTACCTCCGCAGAGAGGAGGATCCGCCCCTCAATGAAGCACCGCCGCTGTCACAGACGGGCTGGCGAAAAGAGATCGCAGAAGGGCGTTTTCAAAAACATCTTGCCGGAGTGGCAGCGGTCTGGACCGTTCTCTCCGGATTCGAAGCCTGGTATTCGCACTATAAGAGCCGCTTTCGAATCTGGGCGCAATGGACACCCGTGCTGCTTTCACCTGTCCAATTCGCAGCCTGCGTCGGCGCCATTTTCAGCGAACGGGCTGCGCAAAAAGTTTTGCCCGTTACGTCCAGCCTGGCGATGGTAGATGGTGGACTCGGCTTCTTCTACCACGCCCGCGGAATCATGCGGCGGCCCGGAGGGAAAAAGACATGGCTCTACAACATCCTTTACGGACCACCCATCTTCGCGCCCCTTTTATTCGCCGCTTGTGGCGCGCTTGGCGTTCTCGCCAGTTTATTGCGAAGAGAGAATCGTGAGTAATCATCCGACCGAAGCAGATTTGATACCGCGCGACCCGGCGACGGGAAAGCCGCGGAAGCAAGTGGAGCAGCCCGGTTATTATCCCGGCTACAAAACTCTTAGCCAGAAAAAGTTCTGGGATGCCACCACTCGCAGCGTTGTCGAGGACCGGGTCGGAAACGTACCTCCGATTCGATTCTTTTCGGAAGACGAGACTCCTATCATGAGCGCGATCTGCGATCGCATCATCCCCCAACACGACCGCTTGCCGCAGTTCCGTGTTCCCGTGCTCAATTCCATCGACGAGCGCCTTGCCAAAAACGAGATCAGTGGGTATCGCTTCGAAGATATGCCGGACGATCGTGAAGCGTACCGCCTCGGCATTCGCGCCATTGATCTTACTGCCCAGTCAAAGTGGGGCAAAGCTTTTGTCGAGCTTGCCCCCATCGACCAGGACGCCGTTCTCAAGTCCATCCACGACGGCGAGAAGTTGGCAGCCGGCGAGATCTGGGAGCGCATGTCGATCGACCGCTTCTGGCACTTATTGGTTCAGGACTGCGTGTCGGCTTATTATGCGCATCCCTGGGCTTGGGACGAGATCGGTTTCGGAGGTCCTGCTTATCCCAAGAGCCTATACACGGCTCGAGGGAGGAATGCCCGAGCCCTGGGAGGAGGACGAGCGGCGTTATGACTGGGAAGCGCCCGAATCCTCGTTGTCTGATCGTTATGAGGAGAGCGGCGCAGGTTCGGATACCGTTCCCCATGGACAAGGGGGAACGCATTGAAGTCACCGGTATTTGGCGAGTTCAAGCAGGCGCGGAACGATGTGCGGAATCTTGGCCCCCTGCAGCGCATCGCGAAAGAAACCAAGCGCTATCGGGACGAGGAAGAGGTCGATTACTGCATTGTCGGCATCGGCTCTGCGGGCGGCGTACTCCTGCAGCGGCTGGCGAAGGCCGGGTTCCAGGTAGTAGGTCTCGAAGCTGGTCCGTTTTGGGACACCGAGCTGGATTGGGTCAGCGATGAAAAGGGCTCCCACAAGCTCTACTGGAACGATCTGAGAATCACCGGTGGTACAAGTCCGCTTGCGCTTGGTGAAAACAACAGCGGGAAAGGTGTGGGCGGAGGCTCGGTCCACTGGGCTGCGTTCACGCCGCGCTTTCATCCTTCCGACTTTCGCGTGTACACACAAGACGGCGTGGGAGCCGACTGGCCGATCTCGTATGAGGAACTGAAACCTTACTACGAGCTGCTCGAACGTGAGATTCCCGTCGCGGGTCCGGCTTACTTTCCGTGGGGTGATCCGCATGGCTATCCCTATGGCCCTCATCCTCTCGGCGGCGTCGGCGATGTACTCGTCAAGGGCTGCACAAAACTTGGGATTCGGGTCTGCGCGGGCGGACCGGTGGCGATCCTGTCGGGATCGCATGGAGACCGGCCGCACTGCATCTATCGCGGCTTCTGCATTCAGGGCTGCAAGGTCGGTGCGAAGGCGAGCACGCTCATCACCCACGTTCCCGAAGCGATCCGATATGGCGCTGAAGTTCGGGAACTCTCCATGGCTTCGCGTATCTCGCTTCGGAGTCGTGACCGCGTGGATGGGGTCTTCTACTTCGACCGCGAAGGCCGCGAACACTTCCAGCGTGCCAAAGCAGTAATCGTCTGCGGATACGCGATCGAAACGCCTCGCCTGCTCTTCAATTCCGCCTGCCAGGGACATGAAAATGGATTCGCCAACTCGAGCGGCACGCTCGGCCGTTACCTCATGGCGCAAGCCGGTAACGTCGTCCTGGGACGCTTCGCGGATTTAATCAGAATGTATAAAGCGCCGCCCGCGCACGCTCTCACCGAGGAGTTTTACGAAACCGACCCGCGGCGTGATTTCGCGCGAGGCTTCGCCATCCAGACTGTCGGACCCCTACCTGTTGCCTTCGCAAAGCAGATGATGGTGGCTAAAGGAGCGTGGGGCTGGGGAATGCGCCGCGTCATGATGGATTACAACCACTGGGCCGCGCTCGGCGTTCTCGGCGAGATTCTGCCGTGGGAAGACAACCGGGTGGAACTCGCTCGAGAAAAAGATGGCTTTGGGCTGCCCGTGGCCAAGGTGACCTTCAATCTCCATGACAACGACAAAAAGCTCATCAAGTTCGGCAAGAACAAGGTGATGGAAGTAATGCACGCTGCCGGTGCCGAAGAAGTCGTCCAGGAAGCCCGATTTGCACACTTAGTAGGTGCCTGCAGGATGGGTGCCGACCCGCGCACTTCTGTCGTCGATAAGTTCGGGCGAACCCACGACGTCGCCAACTTATTCGTTTGTGATGGAAGCATTTTGCCGACACAAGGCTCGGCTAACCCGGGGCTCACAATACAGTCTCTTGCTGCAAGAACCGCAGACTACCTGGTCTCTCAAGGAACACGGATCTTTCAATCGAGCGTACGCGACATGGAAACTCCGCCGGTGAGGACCGAATTGGCAGTAAAGGATAGCTTTTCAAAAGGTGTACCGCGAATAACATAGCGAGCAGGCGCGCGTCACCTGCGGGGAGCCCTGGGCAAGATGAATAAATGAGTTCAGCGAAGACCGGAGTCTTTGCGCGTCATTGGCTGATGCTCGGCATTACCGCCGCGCTGTTTGCGCTGGTAGCAATCTTTGTCGATCTGAAACCGCAGGTCGATCAGAACTTCTTTTTCGCTTCCAACGATCCGCAGTTTCAGGAATCCGCCAGGATCGACCGCATCTTTCCTTCGGGCAGCCAACTGGTCATCAGCGTTGCCTCCCCTCATATCTCCTCGCCTCAGTATCTGGAGCGGCTGGGCCAGTTAACGCAGGAGCTTCAAGCGGTGAAAACCGTTACCAGTGTCGAAAGCTTGACCGACGGCCCAAAGAATTTCGAAGACGCTGAAAAGAGCCCCTTCTGGAAACGCCTGCTCATCGGGGAGAATGGGCAGTCGAGTAACATCGTCCTCTTCGCATCCGCCCAAAACAATCAGGCGCTTGTAACTCAGATAGAGCTGATCATCAGTAAGTTTGATCGTCCAGGTTTCCGTATCCAGATGGCAGGCGCCGCTTACGTTGCCGAAATGATCCGGCGCAGTCTCCGGCACGATTTTCATACCTTCAGCCTCACCTCCGTTCTGCTGTTCGGCGTGACCATGTGGCTGCTGTTCCGATCCTTGAAACTAACGTTGGGGATACTAACCACCTGTACTAGTGCCGTCTTAGCGACCTTGCTCGTCCAATCTCTGTTCGGCGAAAAAATCGGCATCTTGACGGCAAACCTCGGCACCATTGTGTTTGTTGTCACGTTGTCACACCTCGTGTACATGACCTTCAACTGGCAGACGCTCGCCGGCGAAGGAGACCGCGATTCCCACGATTTGGGATCGAAGGCGTGGCGCATGACGCTGCCAGCGTCGTTCTGGTCTATGGTCTGTGCCTCGCTGGGTTTTGGCAGCTTGCTGATGGTTCCGGCGAAACCGCTGCGCGAGCTCGGGCTCGGTGGCGTGGCCGGAACGGTGGTCGCGCTCGCCTGCGCCTACCTGATGTACCCGGCGTTTCTCAATTGGGCGAGTCCAAAGGAAACCAGAATGGTCGGCGCAGGAGCCGCCTCGCGCTTCGAAGATCGCAAGTTCGTTTGGGTTTCAGCCGCTGACCGTGCTGGCAAGTGTCGCGTTGAGTTTTGGCTTGACCCGGCTCAACACGGATCCAAGTCTCCTCGATTACTTCAAGAAGGGCAGACAGCCTCGTGAGGGTCTCGAATACATAGATAGGAACGGTGGCTCGAATCCTATGACTATGATCATTACCGCTCCAAATAGCGCCAAACTCGCCACCAAAGAGGAATACCAGCGGTTGTGGGCGCTCCAGGATGCGCTCGAAGATCAGAAGTCTGTCGGTACGGTCCTCTCCCTTCCTGTGCTGATGGCGGAAGGACATCGTCACGCCTTCGCCTTCCTCTTCAGTTGGGATCGCCTTTTGAAGATCATGAACGAACCGAAGCACGAACGCGTTGCCAGCACGTTTGTGACAAAGGATCACACCATGGGAGCCTTCTACCTTCGAATGCTCGAACGGGAAAGACGGAAGCCACGCGTCGAGGTCGTCGCGGATCTTCGCAAAATTGTTAGGCAGCATGGGTTCCGGCCGGCTCTTGTCGGTGGTGTCTACGAGTTGCAGGGCGCTCTGGCAAAACTAGTCAGGTCCAGCTTGATCTCCGGCCTTTTCTGGCTCATGGTGTTCTTTACCGGGATCGCGTGGATCGTCGGCCGCAGTCCGAGAGTGGCCGCGGCCATGATTTTCAGCCTCAGCCTCGTGCCGGTCTGCATGCTGGGCGGCATCGGCCTGCTCGGCACTCCCGTCGACATCATCTCTGCGCCCGCAACCAACGTATGTATCGGGATGGCGATCGATTCCATGGTTCATCTCGTCTTTGCGGTCCGGCGTGCGCAGAAAGATGGCAAGCAAGGTTGGGATGCCTGGGTCGCCGGGCGCAAAGAGCAATGGCGCGGCATCGTCTACTCGGACGTAATCATCGGTGCCGGCTTCGCCATCTTCGCGCTGTCTAACTTTCCTCCCACGCAACGCTTTGGGCTCGTGGTTCTCGCCGGAACCGCAATCGACATACTGTCGAACCTGTTTGTTCTCCCGCTTCTCGCCGGTGCGCAATGGCGAACAAGAGCGAGCGCCCGCTACTTAGTGCTTCGGCACAAATCCTCGGCTAAACCGCTACCGGTACGCCGCCAAATCGGCGCTCTCTTCCCCTGAACTCTTCGAGTGCTGCGTCAAGATCGCGTCCGTTGAACTCGGGCCACATGCGGTCCGTGAACAACAGCTCCGCGTAAGCCGATTCCCATAGGAGAAAGTCCGACAAACGTTTCTCCCCGCCAGTGCGGATCAGAAGATCGACATCGCCGCCTTCCTCCTCGATCGCATCCGCCAGGAGATCGCTCACGTGGTCCGTTCCCGGTATCGTTTCACTCTTGATCGCAGTCAAGGCTTTGGTTACGGCACGCGAAATAGCGTTACGGGACGAGTAGTCAATCGCAAGGGCAAGACGCAGCCGTCGACCTGTCCGAGTCGTTGATTCCGCCTTCTCAATTTCGCGCAGCACCTCTCGCGGCAGTCGATCGCGCCGTCCAATGATCTGCAATCGGATATCCTGCTCCCGCAGCGCATCGACCTCTTTGCGTAGATACGCGCGCAGCAGCCCAAAGATTCCTTGGACCTCCGGCACCGGTCGCCGCCAATTATCAGACGAGAAGGCGTACAGAGTAAGACTTTTGATCTCCCGCTCAATTGCCGTCTCGACAACGCGCCTGACCGCCAGGACGCCTGCTCTATGTCCGCAGATGCGGGGCAACCCGCGACTGGTTGCCCACCTGCCATTGCCATCCATGATGATCGCCACATGCAACGCTGTCGCGATCTTTGTCTGTTTCGTAACTTTGCCGGCCATGAACTTGTCCTTATACTGGTTCGGTCGAAGACCCGGGTACGATCGGTCGCTGCACCGGGCCGGTCGCCCGGAGAGAGCCGTACCAATCGAGGCTTCGCGTCAGATACATGACCGCAGCGATTGCCAGGAAGCTGCTGATTGCGCCTACGAGCAGCGCATTGTCTTCCAGCCGTAGCAGCAGATAGATGAATAGATAAAGAACGCTAAACACCGCCAGTGCGCGTGCTCCGTGCATCCGGCTGTGAAAAATCCATCCCGCGTTGGCGGACAGCAGAGCAACGGTTGCGCCGGCCGCCAGGAGAAAGCCTGAGTCAAACCCAATCCTCTCCGCGATCGACAGAAGCAGCAGGTAGAAGATGATCTGTGCCAGTCCAACCAAAATGTACTGCGCCGGATGCACTTGCTTCCCGCTTGTCACCTCGAAGCCGAAGTACGACAGAAACACCAGCCCAAGGATTAGAAGTACATACTTCAAAGACCGGTTCACTGACTGGTAAGCGTCCGCCATCTCGACGAACGAGAAGCCCATGGCTGTGGCACCCAGGCCTTTGATCGATTTGCTCGACCCTTCAGCGCGAACACCGCGAGCGGTAAACGGGACGGACCATTCCGCCCTGAAGCCATTGTCTGAAAGGGTGTGACTAACCGGGAGAAACGCACCGTTGAATCCCGGGGTCCGCCAGTCTCCGCGTGCCACGACATGGGTCGATTTCCCGTATGCCAGCACGGCAACTCGTTCCGCTCCGGAAAACTTCAAAGTGGAAGTGACGTGAAGCGAGGACGGTGGCTTCGCTCCGCCGGAAAGCTTCGCACCCAGGAGAACCATCTTGGCCCGCGCGTTCTCGTCCCCGTATATCGAAATGCGATCAGAAAGCTCCGACGGAGTAAGCGTGTTTGCTCCTCCATCACCTTCCAGGGTCGCGTCTGTTACTGCGCCTCTGGCATCACTTACACCTACAATTACCTCGGCATGATTCCAGTCAAACTCTCCGCCATCCGGACCAGTCGCCGGTGTCCTTGTAAGATCGAATTTTGCTTCGAGCTTTAGATCCGCCTGAAAAACAGGCACCCGAAATAACGAGCGGCGCCTTTCCGTTGTCGTCGTCGTAACGTCTGCCGATGCCTCCGCGGGAAAAATCAGGTAAACACCGTTAGTCCGCGGCACCGTGGGTGAACTCGCCGGCATACTGTAAGGCACGGCCAGCGTCGGACCCAGAAAGGTCTGTGGCCCGCCAACGTGACTGCTGATCTCCTTCACTACCTCCGCGGCGCGACTGGTTCGCTCCGCAACCAGTTCGTGGACAAAAATTGCCGGAATGGTCATCAGCACCGCCAGCGTGCAGACCGCAATCAGTTTCAGTCCCATCGAGCGCGTCTTAGCTACGCTTCTCATGACCGGCTGCGAATATTCCATGGAAGAAGATCTCCTGTGTCTCCACTTTGTAGTGCAAAGTAGTCGGGCAAAAAAATTATGCTTCTGATTGCTTCAAACGCCGTGCGAAGCCCTTGGCTTCCTCTTTGGTTTCTTTCGTCGCATCTTGAATCACCCGCTCCAGCGTGGATAGGTATGTCAGATAGCGCTCCCGGCCCGCAGTCGTCATGCGGCAAACCGTCTGTGGCCGGTTCTGGTCTTGCTGCTTCAAAATCTCGACCATGTTGCTGCTTTCCAGAACGCTCAGATGTCTGCTTAAATTTCCATCCGTCAAGGAACACAGCTTTTTCAGATCGTTGAAAGTCAAACCCTTCGGGTTCGTCACAAGCGAAGTCAGGATGCTCAAACGAGCTCGTTCATGAATCACCCGGTCCAACCCGTCATAAGCAAACCGACCTTCGCTTGACGACTTACTCACGATCGCGCGCTCCATTACTCGCGAACATCAACACGCCGGCCACTAGAAACTGACCAACGCCGAAGGGAACCCCCATCGCAAACGGAGAAAGTGCCCGCGCATCACCCAGGGCCATGCACGCCAGACCCGTAACCAGATACCAACCGCCGGCCGCAAGCATCGCCCTCGGCAGAAAGCGGCATGACGAAAAGATGCCGAGACTGTAAATCATCTGCCACAGCCCCGGCAGCATCCAGGAATTTTGTGGCGCCGAGCCAAGCAGAACAGCGGTTACCAGCAGGCCCGCTACTATCGACGGCAAGAACTGTTCCACTGCCATCCGGATCATCTCGTCCGAAAGAGCGGAATGCATTCTCCGCGCCCGGGTGTGCATCTGAACACCGGTCAAAGCCGCCGAAATCAAAGCCGTCGAAACCCAGATCGCGAGATATGCTGCAACGTGTTTCCCCGCCTCGGGTAAGCAGATCTGCTGCACGGCACCCGCAATCAACGCAAACACGGCCGTGGTGGCCAGCGTGGCCGGGCCGTAACCACGGAATTCCGTCGTGTTGGCCACTTGGCGGCGGATTGTGTCAATGTCACCCAACGCGCGATAAAGATCGTTCATCAGCCGTTCGCTTTACAATGCAAAGTAACCTATGCGAGATCGAATGTCAACCTGCGGGTTAGCAGGACGCAGTAACAGTACCATCCCAAGAGAAAGCCAGCCGCGGCGTTTATCGAACGCTAAGGAGCACAAACCATTCGAATCCGATCCCTGAGAGCATACGCGACGGTGGCGGAAGATTTCGCAGTGATCCGTGACCATTCGCAGTGCCGCAGGTTCCGGCATCGCCATCATGATCGACTACAACCAATCCCTCACGCCAGCCGATGCGGTCGAGCGCTTGCGCCCGCTCGACGATGAAGACCTCACCTGGATCGAAGCCCGCGACTATATATTGCCCGACGTGATGAAGATCGGCGGCGTAACCGGTTGGATGCGCGCAGCCGCGCTCGGCGAGACGCACGGCATTCGCCTTTCAAACCATCTCTGGCCGGAAATCAGTGCGCAACTCCTATCCGCCACGCCGACTGCGCATTGGCTTGAATACGCGGACTGGTGGAATCCCATCCTGAAAGAGCCGCTAACGATCGAGGACGGCGCCGTTCGCCTCGACGGCGTGATAGGCACGGGCGTCGAATGGAACGAAGCGGCGGTAAGCCGTTATGCGGTATAGCTGAGCGCTTGCACGCGGTCGCTCGAAGCATCCTGTCCAGTGGGCATGCGAAACGTGAAGCGAGTCTCGTCTCTGCCGGATTGAACAGTCAACGTGCCGCCGTGAGCTGTCGCGACCGCATGAGCAATATACAGTCCAAGCCCAAGTCCCCCCGCGTCGGACCGCACCGAGTTGCGGTGGAAAGGCCGGAACAATCGTTCCAACGCACTCGACGGGATCGGTTCTCCGGCATTTGCAATTGAAAGTTGAAATACTCCGTCGCAGGTAATCGCTTCAACTCTGATCGGTTGATCCAATGCCCCGTGAATCAGCGCGTTCGTCAACAGATTCGTGAATAGTTGAGCTATTCGATTGGTGTCGCAAAAGATCGGCTGGCGCAGCGAGAAGTTGGTTCTGATAACTCGACCGGGATAAGCGGCATCGCACTCCGTAACGATAGAGTTTAAGGTCGCTTCCAGATTCACGGTTGTTTCGCGCCGCACTGGCAGACCCCCGCCCATCCGTCCCCTGGCCAGGTCCAGCAGGTTTTCAATCAGTGCCTGCATCCTGACCGCACTGTCCCGTATCAGGCTGGCGTAGTCGTACGTTTGCTCGTCAAGAGGCTTCTTTAGCAGCAACTCCGCAAAGGCCCTGACACCGCGCAAAGGATTGCGCAAATCGTGCCCCAGCACGGCGATAAACTGCTCCCGCAGTTCTCCTGTTTCGCGCTCATCCGCCAAAGCGGCCTCGGCCGTCGCCAATTTCCGCCTCTCGTCCAGATGTTTGGCAATCAACTGGCTAAACAGTTGAAACATTTCAATAACTTCTGGTCGGTTAACCTGCGACGGTCTCGGATCAATGGCGCAAAGCGTTCCGAAGAACGACCCGTCATTTAGAATGATCGGGACCGAAATATAGCTTTGGAAACCGTACGTAGCCGGCGTATGGTGATCGCACCACCGCGCGTCTTCTTGAACGTTGTCGATGACAACAGCTTCCCGGCTCTGCCGGATCTCGTGACAGATCGTCGTCTCTACCTTGAGTTCGCCTCCGGGCCCGAGTCCGAAATCGATGGCATCAAGGACGCTGCACGCGATCCAACGGTTCTCCGTAACGCGCGCGACCGCCGCGAATCCCATGCCGGTCGTTCGACAAACGACGTCCAGAATGGTCGGTACAGCCGCTATCTGGCCCACGTTTTCTAAATCGTCGGTGAAGTCATCGGGCGTCTTCATCCTTCGAGTTGCGCAGGTACCCAATACGTTAAGTATCGCTCGAAATCGGCCGAGGTTCAATGCCCTGTACCAGCGCCTTCCGGTTCGCGGCCTAAGTTCAATCTCCCTATACTGGTCTCGGTGCGCCCGCTTGTTTTGAGTCTTCTTCTTACTTCGATCCTCGTAGCGGCCGGGTACGGGGCTGATCCGGACTCCGTCGGCTTTGTCAATCCACTCATCGGGACGAAGAACAGCCAGATTGGGTACGGAGGCACCATGCCGTTTGTGTCGCCTCCCTTCGCAATGACGAATTGGACACCGCAAACTCGGCAAAACAAGATCAGCATAACGTCCTATAACTACGACGACACAACCGTATCGGGGTTCATTGGTACCCATCAACCGGCTATTTGGATGGGCGATTACGGTTACGTAACGCTCATGCCTGAAGTGGGACCGTTGCGCACCACTCCGGACGATCGCAAACTCGCCTACTCTCACGCGAACGAAATTGCGAATCCGGACTACTACGCTGTCTCGCTTCGCACCGCCCAAAACGCTACCCTTCGTGTTGAAATGACCGCCACTGAGCGTTGCGCCATGTTCCGCTTTCAGTTTCCGGATACCGGTGTCGCACGCGTGCTGATCGAGACATCACGCCCGGGAGTCGCGGGTGGCGCTGCGGTCGACGCCAACAGGCGCGAGATCACGGGCTTCAATCCTCACCGCATGGATGCGCATCTCGGTCCGCAGAAACTGCCGAACTTCAAGGGCTATTTCGTTGTTCAATTCCGTCATGCGTGGCAAAGCGCGCGTACTTACGGCGTAGAAGACCGAACGGCGCAGACAAGCCGCGGCGCTTATGCTGAGTTCCGGCCGGGTGAGCTTGTCGAAGTGCGTATCGCCACATCGTTCTTGAGCGTCGACTCTGCCCGCGCGAATCTCGAACGCGAGATCCCCGAGTGGGATTTTGCGGCCGTCCGGCACAAGCTTCACACCGCGTGGAGCGAAAAGCTGAGCCGCTTGCAGGTGGACGGAGCGACGGGACCCGAGAAAACACGCCTCTACACGGCTCTCTACCACGCACTCCTTTATCCACGCGTATTTTCGGAAGGTGGCCGTTACTACAGCGCCTTCGATGATCGCGTGCATACCGGCGAAAGCTACACGGCCTTCTCCATCTGGGACACCTTCCGCGCTGAGAACAGCCTTCTGACTCTCTTCGCGCCGGAGCGCATCGACGGCATGATCACCGCACTCCTGCAGAACTTCAAGGAAGGCGGCTGGATGCCGAAGTGGCCCAATCCCAGCTACACCAACATCATGATCGCCACTCACGCCGATTCGCTGGTCGCAGAAGCAGTGCGCAAAGGCTTTCGTGGCTTCGACCGCGAACTGGCCTGGCAAGCTGTTTATAAGGACGCGACCGTACCTCCCGATGGCGACACCACGCGCCGCTGGCTCGATCGCGAAGAAGGAACACCCTACGAAGCTCGCGCCGGACTGACTTACTACAAGAAACTCGGCTTCATCCCTACGGACAAGACAGACGAAGCAGCTTCACGCACTCTCGAAGACAGTTACGACGACTGGTGCGTGGCGCAGATCGCGAAGGCTCTCGGCCGCGCTGAAGATTACCGCTTCTTTCTCCATCGTTCCTTGAACGATCGCAATCTTTATAACTCATCGCTCGGGCTCATGAACGGCAAGACGTCGGACGGCAAATGGGCTCCCCTTGGGGGAAGGGAAGACACGCCGCGCAACCGCTCGGAATCCGGATGGACCGAGGGCGACGCCTGGGTCTACACATGGTCACCGCTTCACGATCAGGCGGGTCTGCTGAAACTCATGGGAGGAGCCGACGCGTACACCGCCAAGCTCGACAGCCATTTCAGCGGCGGCCACAACGTTCACAAGAATGAACCGAGCCACCACTACCCATATCTGTACGACTTCGCCGGCAAGCCCTGGAAGACCCAACGCAAAGTCCGCGATATTGCCGCCGCCGAGTACGGCTTCGACGCGGGTGGTCTCGATGGTGATGACGACTGCGGCCAGATGTCAGCTTGGCTGCTATTCACGGCGATGGGCTTCTATCCTGTCAATCCAGCCAGCGGCGATTACATGATCGGCAGCCCTCTGTATAAGTCGATGGCTCTGCGCTTGGCCAATGGAAGAACATTCCGCGTGGAAGCCGCGGACAACTCCGGTCAAAATGTTTACATCCAATCGGCAACCCTGAACGATAAACCGCTCACGATCCCACTAATCACCTGGGAACAGATCCAGTCCGGCGCAACTCTGCGTTTCAGGATGGGGCCGAAACCGTCCCATTGGGGCAGCGGATGGCGGCCGGCGCCGGTCCCGGTCCAATAACCGCCAGCGCCACAAGCGGCTGCTGAATTGATACGCTGCTCCCATGCGTCCTCAACCTCTGATCGCCGTCACTGATGTCGAAGGGAGTAGTCGCTGGTATCAGCGTCTGCTTGGATGCCGCAGCAATCACGGGGGCCCGAATTACGAGCAGTTGGTCTCGGGCGGCGAACTCATACTTCAGTTGCACAGCTTCAAGCTGGAACACCACCATGGCCCGATCGGGAATCCGCACGATAAGCCCTATGGGAACGGCGTGCTGCTGTGGTTTGAGGTGGACGACTTCGACGCGGTCATGGAACGCGCGGCTGAACTCGGCGCCGAAATCGTCAGACCCCGTCACCGCAATCCGCCGGAAGGTGACTGGGGACCCAACCATTGGGAATGCTGGATGCGCGATCCCGACGGCTATATGGTGGTTGTTGCCAGCCCGTACGGTTCCGCTGACGGTGCTTGGCGTCCGAATGGGAATCCGTTCGGTACCGAATGAATCCTGCTGGTTTGCAATCTGCTTCTAGACTGTAGGGGAGAATCTCTTCGACAAACATGACCTGTCCAAACTGTGGCCTCGCAAATCCTGATAACGCGCGCTTCTGTGGAAACTGCGGAACAACTTTAGGCGCCGCTCCGTACAACGCGCCTCCTCCTCCTCCGCAGCCCCCATATGGCACGGTTCCGGGACTACCCGGCGCGGCGCCGCAACGTTCAATGGGACAAAAGATCGGCCTCGGTTGCCTCTTGGCACTGCTCATCTTCTTCTTATTTGGCCTGTCATGCACGCGCGCCTGCTTCCGGCCTCGCCGCTACTATCGCCGCTCCGGCTCTCTGGTCCGCACCGTCAACCAGCACTCCACACTTTCAGCCGTACTTTCCACGAAAGCTGTCGAACGAACGGTGCGTCGAATTAGTAGAGATGATGCGCATGGGGTGGAGATCAGCGGCATACGGACTATTAGCAGGAGTGGCGGGCACGGCAGCGATGACTTTGGGCGAGAAACTGGAGCAGAGCTTCACCGGACGGCCTGACTCCTACGTTCCGGCCGAAACGCTGGCCCGTTTGACTCGGAAGACTCCTCGCTCATCAGGTCAGCGGTTAGGGATGAATTGGGCCATGCATTGGGGACAAGGTATCCTGCTTGGCGCAGTGCGCGGGATCATGGCCGAACAAGGCTTACGCGGGCCATTTGGCTCGTTCCTCTTCATGAACCTTCGTCTGCTGAACGACCAGACTCTGGAGAACACAACCGGCGCCGGCGCACCTCCCTGGACATGGCCTGTTGACGAACAAGTGATCGACCTGCTCCACAAAGGTGTCTACGCCTTCGTAGCCGGCAAAGTCGCGGATCACTTGATCGAAGGACCGCCCGGCATCCCTGAGGACAGAAAGCCCTGGTCCGAGCGATCGGCGTAACTTAACGACCCAGCGCTGTACTTAGTGCGTTGTCAACGGCCCGCTCGCAATCTGGCGCGGTGGCGTCCGCTGCCATCCAGGCGCACCGTCTTCCCATTGGTTGTCCGTGAGTTGTTCGACGCCGGTTCCGTCGTAGCGCATCACAAAAATCTCGCCATAGGGCTGAGGGCATCCGTTGGTCAGGCGCTTCAGCGAACTCCCATCGGGCTTGATTGTATAGACGTCGTACGTTCCCTCCGCTAGGCGCGCAAACATGATGAGGTCGCCGCGTGGGGACCAGAGCGGAAAGTTGTCATATCCATCGGTGAGGCTCGTAATGGCTTTGCTATCTAAGTTGTTCCATCTGCATTGACCAGCGCCACTTTTGCGCCACCTTCCACGCGATCGCCTGGTTTCAAGAACTCAGAATGGAAGCCGTCGTTAAACGCCGCGAAGCCAACAAGGCCAAAGATGATTTTGCGCGCCGTCCGGCGACCACGAGCCCGCCAGTGCATTGCTGGTCTTGTCGCGGTAAACGACCTTTGAGACGCCCGTCGCGAGCGTAGTTAGTGTGAGAGCGGAAAGGCTCGCACCCCAACAGGAAAACCGGTTGTTACGAACTCCGTGCCCGACGGACTAAATGAGGGAATGGTACCGTCCGGTGTGTCTTTGCGTATGTAGCCGATGTCATCCCGGCCCAGGGGAGACGGATGATCTTCACGCCCGCGCCCGCGAATTCGTTGCATGCGCCTGTCACCGTACAAACTGACACAAGGCGCGTGTCGTTGCCCGGGCCAGGCATGCCGATCCGGTTTGCAAGCCTTTGTTGAGCCATCATGCAGTACGCCAGGATGCGGCGGCTGTCGCCCATCCACTTCGGACTCCCACAAAACTCTCGGCTCACCGGTACCTTTTCCAAACCAGAGCCGTCAGGATGCACGATGTAAAGATCAGCCAGTTGCAGGCGCTCCCACCGGCCTTGGCTGAATGGCATAAGCTTCCCACGTCCTGAAGAGAATGGAGACCATGACGGCCTGAAATCTCCGCCCGACCCCGGTTAGTCGCTGCGCCTGCAGAGACTTCAGATCCAAAATCCAGAGATTCGCGTCCCCGCTATTCCGTTTGCTGACGAATACCACTTTCAGGCCATCGGGCGAAAATGCAGCCTGATCGTCATACGACGAATCTGTTGTGAGTGCCTTGAGTCCGCTCCCGTCAGGATTCACTTGAAAGAGATCTGCCGATCCGTTGCGCTCGGAAGTGAACACGATCGATCTGCCGTCGGGCGACGAGACCGTCATAGTCAACATCGGGTTTCGCGAGCAGCGGATGTTCGTCGCTTCCGTCCGATGCGGCCACGAAAATCTGCGGCCGACTAAACTGCAGACCCACGCGGTTGAAAACGATGGCTGGCTACTTCAGCCATGGGCGGCACCTTTTTAATCAGTTCAGCGACAATCGAAAGAGAACACCCAGGAAAGCAAAGGGAAAATGGAAATCAAACGAGCCGGTTCGCAGCCCTCTGGCAAAGGTCCGTCAGATTGGTTCACGGGCACCGTCCGGATCGATCCGCTGTTTCAGGCTCCCGATCCGGCTTTTGTACAAGGCGCAAGCGTTACTTTTGAGCCGGGCGCGCGCACTGCTTGGCACACCCATCCTCTCGGTCAAACCCTCATCGTGACGGCTGGCTTCGGTTGGGCCCAGCGCGAAGGTGGACCGGTCGAAGAAATTCGCCCCGGCGATGTGGTCTGGTTCGCGCCCGGCGAAAAGCATTGGCATGGCGCTACCTCAACCACCGCCGTCGTTCATATCGCCATTCAGGAAAAGCTCGACGGCAAAGTAGTCGAGTGGATGGAACACGTCACGGACGAACAATACCGGGCCTGAGCCTCGCCCGGTTCCAACCGGTTTTCAATCTCGCCAAACTAATTGGCTTGAGGCGAAGCCGGAGTTCCGCGGCCAAACAAAGCTTGAATCCGCGCGTAGGCGCTCTTGGGTAGCGACCTGATAATCTGGCTTCGGCGGGCGCGGAATGCCGTACGGCGCTGTCGAACCAGATCCCGCAAGATCGATCCCGCAATTTCCCCCATCTTCCAGACACCCTCACGAAAATTGCGATTCATGCCCGCACTCGCACGGTGCCGCGCGTCAAGCGCCAGCGTATCGGACGCAAGAGCCATGCCGTGATGGTACAGAATGCCCGCCGCCAAAGCTCCTTGCGTTAATTCGTCTCCCACCGATTCAATCAAAGTTCCTAGAACGTGAAGCCCAACTTGTCCGACCGTCAGCGCCATCGTCGCGCCCAACTCAAGACCTTTGGTAGCCATCCCAACGAGCCCGCTGTGTTGCAGGTTCAACGCCTCGTCCAGATCGAAATCACCTTCGGTCAAATGTTGCGATGCGTTCTCCATTAGGTCGCCGGTTGCCTTCAGTCCCATACCGGCCTTCTTGATCGTGAGATTCAGAGCGATCGAATCCTGGCGATTGAGATACGTATTGATGAACAGGCTGGCGCCACAGCGCTGGATCAACAAGCGCCACGCGTGCATGGACGGCCGTTTCCCAAGCCTTGAGAGTACGTGAAACTGCAACTCCAGAGCGCCCGCAAAAATGGTGAACAGATCGACGTATCGGTTGTGGCTGATCCCGATGGTAAGGCCGGTCGCAAGCGCCCGCTCGGCGATATCCTTTTCGAGTTCCTGCAACAGCCACTCTGCTCGCCCTTCGTCATCCTCCTCGGGTCGCGGGCAAGGTTGATCGGACCAGACGGGCGATCGGAGCAGCGAGGTAAGGTAGTCCGCTCTCTCCTGGCGATTCGTCCCGGCCCCGTGAGCTGGAATCTCTTGCCACCGTGAATGCCGGCGCCTCTCAGCGCTATGGGGCCAAACTAGTGCGACACGCCGCAGCCAGATACGTCGGTACCATCGGTGGATAAACAGAACGGCAAGCAGCCCGGCGAGTGGGCCCGAACTCAATGCAATGAGCAGGAACAGGTCCGGCCCATGTACGGGCGGAGCAAAGCCGAGACCTAATCGCAAACGCTCTACGAATGAAATGGCGTAATGATACGCAACCAGGACACCACTGCCGGTGACAACGAGAAAGCCCGCAGCACTTGCCCAAAGCAGGACACTGAATAGAAACTGTCCGCGCCTTCTTAGGTCCAGAAGCGGTGAGTCGGAAGGACGGCTGCTAGGAAGAGCCATGTCCTATTGTCCGCCGGGAGACTACGATCGTTGCCTGGATGCTTCCGCCCGGTTGATTTGACATTGAAAACACATCTTGACGGTCACCGTGCCATCCGGATTCGGTCTGCCGGGCCAATTCTTCTGCTGTGCTTCGGTTTCGGGCAAAGCAACTTCCGCGAGCTTCGACATGGGGGGAATCGGCTGGCCACACTGCACACACGGGATGGTGGACATATTGCTAAGCTACCCCAAGCTCCATCTCTTAAGGCCTTCAGTGCGCGAGCGTGAGAACATCGTCTTCCGCAGAGACGATCGTTTCCGACACGAACCGTTTGCCGATCTGGAGCACAACAAGCGAGATCAGGGCCGTGCCAGCCAACGACAAGGATCACCGCTCGCGCGCCGAACACGCCGATGCCCGTCGACAGTACCGCGCCCGTGCCCATTTGAATGAACCCGAGAAGTGCCGACGCGCTGCCCACATTGCGGGAGAACGGAGCGAGTGCAATCGCCGCGGCGTTAGGGTACGTCAGCCCGATACAGGACAGGAACACGAAGAACAGAATGAGCACCGGAACGATAGGGAGCCGGTACTGAAACTGTGTCCCGGCAATGAAGATGATTCCGGTAATCACCTGCACGCTTAAAGCCCCGGAGAAGATCCGTCCACTCGTGAACCGGCGCAGCAGTAACACGTTCAGTTGATTGCCGGCGATGAACCCGCCCGTGAGTACGGCGAAGATGGCGCCAAACGTTTGAGCACTGACGTGGTAGCCATCCATGAAGATGATCGGCGATCCAGCGACGTAGGCGAAGAGACCGGAGAACGAGAAAGCGCCCGCAATCGCGTAAGTGAAGAACTGCGGCTGCTTCAATACCTGAAGATAGGTGCTGACGAGGCGGGTAGGATGTAGCGAGATGCCGCGGTCGGGCGTGTGCGGTTCCGGCAGCGCGACCAGCACGGTGGCGAGAATCGCTGCGGCAATCAGCGCGAGCAGAACGAAAATCCACTGCCAGCCAAGCGAAATCATCACCAGACTCCCAATGGACGGCGCAAGCAGAGGCGAGACTCCGATGATCAGAAACACCAAGGAGAAAATGCGCGCACTCTGTTCCGGCCGGAAGAAGTCGCGGACCATCGCAACGGCGCCGACCTGTGCCACGCAACCGCCAAGAGCCTGAACGAAGCGCAGGCCAGTCAGTGTGTTCAGATCATGCGGGTGAGCGCAGCCGAGCGATGCCGCGATATACAGCACAAGTCCCACCACCAAAGGTGGCTTACGTCCGAAGCGATCAAGCAGCGGGCCATAGAACACCTGCCCTAGTGCGAACCCGGCAAAGTAGCTCGATAGCGACAGTGAGATCGCCGAGGTATTGGTATGGAACTGCTTGGCGACTAGCGAGAACGCCGGAAGATACATATCCACGGCGAACGGTGACACCAGGCTGAGCACCCCGAGGATCAATATGATTACCGCATCGGGCAATCTGGCTGAAGTTTTGTTGTGCGAAGCCAAAAGAATTGGGATGTGCACTGGCCGCCGAAAGATTCAGCCCGAACCTTAGTGAGACGTGCTTGCGCTTCCGTTCTGCCAGACTCTGACCCAATCCACGTTCAACTGCAGGCTGGTCGCGCTCACGCCGGTCATGTTGCCTTTCTGCCAGTTCGCTCCTTCGGCCATGCTGAGCACCAGGAAGAAATCCTGTGAATCGAAGACCGCAGTTGTATTCGCAGAAAAAAGCGCCTGATTATCGTAATACCAGGTCACTTTGCCCGGCACCCACAACACACCATACGTGTGCCACTGCGAAAAATCGTTCGTGACCGGTAATTTGATCCAGTTGGGACTGTTGTGCCAGATCTCTGTTGTTCCCTTCCATTCGTGAAGCGACCCATAAAATGTGGATGGCTGCGAACCCTGGCCTTCAAAGATATCGAGTTCGCCGGTATCCGTTACGCCTTGCGCCGCCTGTTTCGGCACCATCCAGAACGCGGGCCATGCTCCGGTTGTGACATCCCACTTCATCCGTGCTTCGAAATACCCGTATCGAAACGTGTGCCCCTGTGTGGCGTCGTGCGACAGCGTGGAAATATCCGTCTCGTAAAGGCCGCCACCCGAAGACCAGGCTAAATCCAGGACCGAGTTGCTGTCCGTCGTCAGCGAGGGCAAGGGAAGACTGGCGCTCCACCAAATGCCCGGATACCAGGTGTAAGAACCCGTTCCGGTCGGACTCAGGTTCAGAGAGTCGAACTCGTCCGAGAACATGAGCTTGTAACCCGCGGCCTGCGGCGGCGCAGTCTGGGCATAAGCAGAAACAAGAGAAAGAAGTAACAGGCTGACTGATGAACGCATGGGAAAAACCGCTGTGCTGAAGCCCCGGCGGAAACAGTGATTGATCCGGCGAAGGCTACGGTCGTTCTATCGGCCGTGGAACTCACGCTCTTAACATCAGATCACTCCTGGTCTCATTCCGCACGAACCGACGGACAAAGTAACCGCTGCATCGGTTGAGTAGTAGCGGGTGAGTAGCGTGAGACGGGTGAGTAGTAAGATAAGCCGGTACGCGGGCGCAATGAATTCCGCACGAACCGGCAGCACGGAGGAGCAAAGATGTGTGACCAGGAATATTTTGAAAAAGATCGGCAAGAATTTGAACGTCTCGGTCTCGTCACAAGGAAACAGTTCGGCGTGCTGCTGGGCGCTGGTGTTGCCATGATGTTGCCGGAAGTTGCCAATGCCGCAACCGTTACTGAATCGGACGTAAACGTAACCACGCCGGATGGCACTGCCGATTGTTATTTCGTGCACCCGACCAGCGGCACAGCTCCCGCCGTGCTCGTGTGGCCTGACATCTTCGGGCTGCGTCCGGCCTTCCGGCAAATGGGCAAGCGGCTCGCGCAATCGGGCTACTCGGTGCTTGTGGTCAATCCCTTCTACCGTACGAAGAAAGCTCCCACGGCGGAAGCTGGTGCTGCCACGCCCATTGACCAGGTAAGGCCCCTCGCGCAAGGTCTGAACGAGGGAACGCAGATGACCGATGCCAAGGCGTTTGTCGCTTGGCTCGACGAACAGCCGTCCGTGGCAAAGAATCGCAAGGTCGGCACGCAAGGCTACTGCATGGGTGGCCCGTTCGCGTTTCGCACAGCAGCGGCGGTGCCCGGCCGTGTCGGGGCGGTTGCTACGTTTCATGGTGGCGGACTCGTCACCGATCAGCCGAACAGCCCGCACCTCGAAGCGGCAAAGACCCATGCGCAATTTCTGATTGCCATCGCGGCCAACGACGATGCCCGTTCTCCGAAAGACAAAGACGTCATGAAGGAAACGTTCGCCCAGGCCAATCTGCCCGCGGAAATCGAAGTCTACACCGGCGCAGCCCACGGCTGGTGTCCTCCGGATTCGAAGGTCTACAACGAGGCGCAGGCCGAGAAAGCCTGGAGCCGCTTACTGGCGCTCTACGGAAAAGCTCTGGCCTAGAACACCAAGCTGTTTTAGGACGCGAAGACCGTTACGTGTTCAGGCAGGCGAACCGTCTTCGTTAGTGCCCGCAAAAATCGGTCTGAATCAATATCGGGAAAGAGTTCCGGCACCCCGTATTTGCTGGGTGGTGCATCGTCGAAATCGAGAGCGATGATCCCGTACAAATAATCTGCCGCAAGATTCATTGCATCGGGTCCCGATCGGCAAACAACGCACGACTGACGCTTGGGACGCAGTGGATCGAGGTCTTCTAAAATCCTCTCGCGCCCATGCACCTCCATTTCCGTTTGGTTCTCACGCAGCACATAGATCACGGAAGAGCGCCCATTCGTCCCAACGTTCGCGTAGCTGCAAAGCTCCGAGCCGGACCCGGGCGTATATCTGTGGGTGGCGAAGAACAGAGCGACGTCGAGATCAGAAGTCAAATCCAGGACCGGCGATAGCAATCCATAGTGCTGTAGAAGCGTGTGCAATGGCGTTGCAAGATTGAAATCCATTCCCATCGTGATGTCGAGTTGCAACCGCCCGAGCTTGCTCAATACTGAATCGGCTGAGTCTTCTAAATGCTTGCGAAGAGTGGATCCATTCACCCGCATCCTCCGCCAATTTGACCCGTTGTTTCACGTCCTCAGGATCGAAGGTGCTTTGCAGAATCCGAAGCCATTCAGCGGGGTGCAGATTCCGAAAGTTCTGCCGCGCCGTAGGCCGTTTGGCAAGCATCCTGCGCCAGAGTGAAGGCAAAAGCGATACTTCGCCATAACCATTCACATGGAACGATGGATTCGGGCGGGGACGAACAATCGAGTACGATGCAGTCTGCCCGCGGAACAACAACCGCCGCGGCGACAAGGATTGCCAACGTTCTACGCAGTGACGAAGGTCCCCGATCGACTGCGCCCTGTGAACATGAACGGGACTCGAGCCGTTCGGAAACTCCTTCGCGAAATCCCGAATCGCAAAACGTGAGCGGCCGTCTACCGACCGCAAGAGACCGCCGTAATAGCGATCGATCACTACTCCGAAAACAGCGATGTAACCCGACGCGAGAAGCGACTCCGTCTCTGAAGAGGTGAATCCATTCGACGAGAATTCGTATTCGGAAAGTTCCGGAGATGCGACAGCATCGAGCAAACTCTCGTCGTCGTCCCAAGCGTACTCGGGATCGTAGTATTCCCAATAATCACCGGGCGTCCGGGACATACGTCCATGCTAATCGCTTTGCGACCCCGTCAGATTCCGATCACAGCTTGTTACCATGGTACCTATGGACCACGGTAAAAATGCCGGCAAGCCGCGCCACGTCATTGAACGGGTTCAAACCGGCGTCCGCATTGAGAAGCGAATTCTAAAGGTGATGAAAGCTCTCGCCGAATATCATGACCTCACACTCGGTGACCTCATCGAAGGAATCGTGTTGCACGCCTTCGAAGGCAAGTCTCCCTTTGGGAAGGAATCCCTCAAGCTCATTGGGGAGCTGAAAAACATCTATCACCTCGATCTCGATTCGAGCGCCAGTCACATGCTCATCGAGCGCACCGCTGAAACGAGAAAGAAACCGTGACTAAGCCGCCCGCCACCCTCCCGAGTGAACTCATGACCGGCGACGATCTCATCGATCAATTGGAATCCTGCGCTCTTCCGGACGACCAGTTCCACCACGCCGATCATCTGCATGCCGCGTGGATCTACCTCACCCGCTTCACCGCGCCCGAAGCAATCGCAAAATGTTCGCAAGCGCTGCGAGCCTACGCTGCCTCCCGTGGCAAGCCCGACCGCTATCACGAAACCGTCACGTGGGCTTTCCTGTTGCTGCTGAATGAGCGCATTCACCGTATGGAACCCGGCGCGACCTGGGACCAGTTTGTCGCGGGTAATCGCGATCTCTTCGATTGGAAAAACTCGATCTTGCTCAGGTACTACCGGCCGGAAACGCTGGACTCCACCTTGGCGCGCGAAGTGTTTCTCATGCCCGATCGGCTTTGACTTACGTTTCCTCCCGGGCAGCCTCGCTATTGGGTGGAAGTGGATGAGCCTTCCCGCACCGCCATCTTCCGGACGGCATTGTACTCGTAGCGAACGAAATCGTACAACGCGCTCTCTTTCAGGCGCTCGTTATCGCTATGCGCCGCGTGAGTCACTCGGTCTTCCGTAGGACGTTCGGGCCCGATACCGTAGCACGACATTCCTTTCGCGCGGAGCGGAGTCATGTCCGTTCCACCCGTGGACATGGCGGGCAGCGTGATGGCCCCGGGGAACATTTCCTTCTGTGTGCTCTCTAAGACCCGGTACATCTCGGTCGAGGTCGTCGTTGGAGGTGCCTCGGCACGGCTAACCCTGCTGGCCTCGATCTTAACTTGCGGATCGTTGATAACGTCCGCCATCAGCTTCCGGAACTTTTCCATGTCTTCTCCGGGAACGGCGCGGATATCAAGCGTGGCGCTCGCCATCGACGGAATCACGTTCGACTTGATCCCGCCTTCGATGATGTTCGGGCTGATCGTGGTCCGAAGCATCGCGTTCACCTCGATGTTGTTCTTCCGGAACCACTCCTGGGCCGCAGCGGTTTTGGATGCGATGAACAGGTCTTTGTATCGCGCCGCCTCCTCCGGGTCCGATACCTGCGCCAGGCGCTCGAAATACGTCCTCGTGATGTCGGTCAGATGCATCGGCGGTTGCCACGCGGAAATTCTGGCGACAGCGCCCGCCAGGTGCGCAATGGCGTTGTCCTCTCGCGGCATGGAGCCGTGTCCGGCCGTTCCTTCGGCCACTAACTTCATCCCGCGGCCAAACTTATCGGTAAGTTCCACCTTCTGGTAAAGCAGCTTGCCGCCGGTAGAAACGTAAGACCCGCCTTCGGTCAGACAGTATTCTGCGTCGATGTCGGGCCAATTGTGTTCCACCATGTAGCGGATGCCATAGGTCGGCGGACCAGGCATCGCGCCGCCGCCCTCTTCGCCCGATTCCGCTACGAAAATCACATCCCGGTCCAGCGCCACGCCGCTGCGTTTCAACAGCAGCATCGTCATCAAAGCGCCCGTCACGAGTCCCTTGTCGTCGCTCGAGCCGCGGCCCCACACGAACCCGTCGACAATCTTCGCGCCGAACGGATCTTCGGTCCAGCGGTCGCGTTGCACCGGCACCACATCGGTGTGTCCCATCACCATGATTGGTTTCTTCGCGCCCGAGCCCTTCAGCCTGGCGACCAGACTCAAACGGTCCTGGTTCTCGCCCACAAGCTGTGAAGGAATGCCTTCGCGCTGCAGTATATCGGCGAGATACTTCGCCAGCTTCGTTTCGTTTCCGGGAGGAAAGCTGGTGTCCATCTTCACCATCGCGGTGAAATATTCAAGAGCCTCACGATTAATCTTCTCCTTGTCCGTCTGCGCCGAAAGCAACGTGCAGAGGGCAAGGGGAACCGTGCTGATTTTCTTCACGTAATGAGAAGACGTTGAACATGGCAGTGCTCCAGAGTAAGTGGCTGACACTCATCGTGGAGCAAAACCGTGGCCGGCGCGGGCCACTATGCGCGGGAATTTTCTACTCTCTCCCAGCTACTGGTCATTGTCAACCAGGCAATCGTGCCCGCCGAAAAAGATCGCGACCCTCGGCGGCTCAGTCAGTTGCCATAGGCTGCCAAAGCTCGACGCGATTTCCTTCCGGGTCGGTAAACCAGCCAAACTTCCCGAAATCGTAGCTTTCGCGTTTTGGATCGACCGTGACACCTTCGTCGGTCAAACGGTCCAGCACTCCATCGAGATCATCCACCTGGAGATTGATCATGGCCTTCTGTGCCGGAGGAAAGTAGGCATCCTCTTGTTTGAAGAAGGCGAAGACGACCTGAGCGCCGTGCGTAGGGGCCGGAAACGCGTAAGATCCCTCGGACCTTCACGAGACCGACATGCCGCTCGTACCACTGATACAGAGCGTCTGGATCATTCGCCCGCAAAAATGCACCGCCAAACCCAGTGATTGAAGCCATGCAGCCTCCTATGAGAAACGTTTCTCCATAGCTTACACCGGGAGAAATCAAAGTTACAGCCTCAACCAGAACGCATGAATTCACCTGCCAAACGTCGATCCCAGATGCTATCGGGACTTGTCGGGAGTGATTGCATATCGGACGTCGACCCGCTCAATACGGACCGGCAGTCGGATGATCTCAATTGAGGAAATGCCCGGATGTGCCTTCCCTATTGATTCGGCTCCTTCGAGAACGTCTTCCGGATCTGGGCAATCTCTTTCCCGGAGGGTGACCATTGCGTATCGCAGGTATTGCAGTGAAAGACTAACGTACCGGAGCTTAGGACAGCTTCGAACTCGGGCTGGCTATATTTAACCGTTTGGTTGTGGTTGTTGGGACAGACAATTTCGATGCGGGTTTGGTTGCTCACCCTCGTTTCCTCTTACCGTCTGATCTCTCTGCGCCTCTCTGCAAAACTGTTCGTTGAATCGCAGCCGTGCGTCCCTTGTGCCCGCCGAGATAGATCACTTTTTCGGATGAAGGGCTTCCCGTATCTTCTTGACGTGAGTTCCATGAACGCGAATGGCCTCATGCAACTGCTGCCCGGTCACATTCAACTCCTGTGCCCAGTAGTGAATGTCGGATGCCAACTTGGGATTGATTTCTTGGGGATCGTGTGGCCCGCTTGTTTTCGATTCATCTGCCTCTTCGGGAACGCTAGTTTTATCCGTCATGATCTGCTCTACAAAGACCGCTTTAAGTCTAGTCCATGAAAATTAAACCTTCGATTTGGTGGCGGTGCATAGAAATTTATCCTCCAATTTCGCGAGGGCGCAATCTTTCCCAGTTGATATCGGGACTTCCCGGTCCGTATCTGGCTGACACTTGGCTTTGATCGTGATTACCAGCTTTACGTGAGTTGCTTAAGCTCAGCGGATGCTTGTTAGAACCCGCTTGAAAAGGCGCGCCAATACCTGGTATTAATTGCAGATTCGCATCAGTTGACTCTCGAAATCTAAGCGCGTTAACACGATTTTGTTTGCCTGCTTCTCCTTCGGATCGCCGCTACTCCGGCCAGACTCGCTAAACCGGCGCCGAGGAAGCCCATCGTCGCTGGTTCGGGCGCCGCAGTCAAGCCGGGAGCGGTGATTTGTCCGCTGCCGGAAGTTGCGAGGCTCCCAATATATCCCGGCGAAGTATTGCCAGAGGGTGGAAGCCCCAGCGTGGTCGGAATGGCGAAACCCGTAGCGCCACTGAAGATGCCCGTACCGCTCAGAATTGTCATCGTCTCTGAAACACCAAACACGTGAAAATCTGTACCGCTGAACGTGTCGCCTCCTCCGTTGAAAGCGGCAGTGAAATTAAGCGAAAGTGTGGACGGTGCCAAGTCACCGGAGGGTAACGCTGCGAACGTGACAACGCCCGTTTCTAAGTAAGTAGCATTGCCGAAAGGCGTATAAAATCCGGAGCCACTATTCGTGTCGGGCACGGTCAGATTAGCGGGGCCGGGAGCACCGCCTAGAACTGCGTCGTAGGTCACCTCAAAGGTGAACGATACTGTGCTCGCCTGTCCGCTCAGGCAAGAAGCCAAAGCGAGCACTGCCGCCGCGGTCAACGGGCTCACGCGTCCGAGCCGTTTGATTTTGATAAGGAGTTGATTCTCAGTCATAGGGTTCCGGCATGAATAAGGAATCGCGGGGCTCAAGGTTACAGCATCTGAACCGAAAGTTCTAAAATGACCTCTGCGAGGTTGCTCCATATCCAATTGTCCCCAGTGCGGAGAGCAACGCGGTTCCGATGATCCCGCCGGACTCTGCCCGCAGTGCCTGATTGAAGGCGCTTTAGGTAGTTCTGGTGACGCAGATGAATTCGCGACGCAAGCCATCGCTACACCTAAATCTGTCGCCGTCGAGGATGACTTCGGTCGCTATCAGATCCTTCGGCCTGTAGGTGAAGGCGGTATGGGGATCGTTTACCTGGCGCAGCAGCATGAACCCATTCGGCGTTGTGTGGCCATCAAGGTAGTAAAGCTCGGAATGGACACGGCCCAAGTGCTCGCCCGGTTCGCCAACGAGCGTCAGGCACTGGCAATGATGGAACACCCGAACATTGCGCATATCTTCGATGCAGGCGTCACACTTAAGGGCCGGCCGTACTTCGTCATGGAGTACATCGACGGCATGCCCATCACGCAATACTGCGACGAAAAACAGATGGCAGTCGGAAGTCGGCTGGAGCTTTTTCTCGCCGTATGCCGCGGTGTGCAGCATGCCCATCAAAAAGGGGTGATCCACCGCGACCTGAAGCCATCGAACGTGCTGGTGATGGAGCAAGACGGCGCGCCGGTTCCGAAAGTGATTGACTTCGGCATCGCGAAGGCAACCGATCAGTGGGCCGTAGAGAATACGTTACTTACGCAACTTGGGCAGATGGTAGGCACGCCAGAATACGCGAGCCCTGAGCAAGCCGAGGTGATATCGGGGGACGTCGATGAGCGCTCCGATATCTATTCGCTTGGAGTGCTTTTGTATGAGTTGTTGAGCGGCACCGTACCTTTCGAGGCGGCACGACTGCGTCGGGCAGGCTTCGTCGAAATGCTGCGGATCATTCGCGAGGAGGATCCTCCTCCGCTTTATCAAAGACTCGGCGTAATGGGCGCGGCGGATATCGCAAGGTGTCGCAAGACCGACGAATCTTCGCTGCGCCGGCTGTTGGACGGGGACCTGAACTCGATCACAAGGAAGGCGTTGGTGAAGGAGAGGGAGCGACGCTATCGCTCGGTAGCAGATCTCTCAGCCGATATCCAGAGGTACCTTGAACACCTTCCTATTTGGGCCTCGCCGCCACCCCAACCGTACCGATTTCGCAAGTATCTTCGAACGCGCAGAGCAGCCGCGGCCGGCGCAGGACTTATCGCTCTCAGTGGAGCAGCTATCTGGTCGTTCGCACATCGCGGTACTCCGCACACGCCGCAGCTGGCTAACAAGCGAACCATTGTCCTAGCGGACTTCACGAATGCTACCAGCGACCCCGGCTTCGATGAGACTTTGCGCCAGATTCTTAGAGTCCAATTGGAGAACTCACCCAAGTTGGCACTGCTCCCCAATGCAAGCGTGAGCGAAACGCTTCGCTTTATGACACGTCCCGCTGGCACGAAGCTGACACCAGAGATTGCTGCCGAGATCTGTGAACGAACAGGGAGCGCGTCGATGGTAGAGGGCTCGATAGCAAGCCTCGGAAGCAAATATCAATTGACTCTTCGCGCCCGGAACTGCAAGACCGAAGATGTTCTCGAGGAGGAGCGCGCGCAACCCATCCCACGAGAAGACATCTCGAAGACGCTCAGCCAAATGACAAACGCTTTTGGCGGGAGGCTTGGTGAATCGCTTCGCGCCTTTAGGAACGAACCCAGTCTAAGTGCGAAGGTAACGTCGCCGTCGTTAGAGGCATGGCGGTCTTATAGCGCAGCAATGAAGGCTGCTCAAAGCAAAGCTTTGGGAGCCGAAACCCGCTCGCTCCTGAAGCGCGCGATCGAGATCGACCCGAAATTTGCGATGGCGTACGCACAACTCGGACTCAGCGACCCCGACACAGCAGCTGCGAGCGTTAAAAAGGCGTATGGATTGCGAGACCAAGTTAGCGACCGTGAAAACTATTACATCACCTTCAACTATCACCGGCAGGCAACTGGCAATCTGGAACTCGCCCGACAAACTTTGGAATCATGGGCCGGAAAGTATTCCGAAGATTTAGAGCCGCATGGACTTCTGTCAGCTTTCACGTCTCAGACTCTGGGGCGCTACGAGAACGCGGTGGAAGAAGGCCAAAAGGCAATTCGCCTCGATCCGAATTTCGCGATGGGCTACTTAAACATGGCTTGGGCGTACACTTATCAAAATCGCCTCCCAGAAGCAGAAGCAATGTTCCGGAAGGCATCGGAACGCAAGATCGACGCGGTTCACCTCTCCCTGTGCCGCTACTTCGTCGCGTTTCTGAGAGGCGATAACGTGGCTATGGAGAGAGAACGAAGCTATCGGACGGTAAAGTTCGAGGCCCAAGGACGCTTCGAGCACCAAGAAGCTGCGACCCTGGCATGTCAGGGTCGTATGAAAGAAGCAGCGCAGCGATGGGATCGTGCGCTGGTTTTAGCTCGCCAGGGCGGCTTTCTAGAACAGGCCGCTTTTTTTCAAGGGGCTCGCGCCGTTTGGGAGGCGCTCTTCGAGCTTCGCGCAGAAGCACGAAAGAATGCAACGGCAGCGTTATCTTTTTACCGGAGCCGCGACGCCGATTTCGGGCCTGCGTTTGCACTAGCGCTTCTAGGCGACTTACGGCAAGTTCACAAGATAGAGGGAGACCTCGAGCGACGCTACCCAGACTACACGTCAGTCCGCTTCAGTTACTTGCCTGCGCTAAGAGCAATCGAAAGTCTCAATCAGGGCGAACCGGCAAGGGCGCTCGAAATCACGCAAGCGGCCGCTCCCTACGAGCTCGGCGTTCCGGGAACAGCCTACTACAGCAATGCTTTCTTCGGAGCTCTCTATCCGGTCTACGTGCGCGGGCTCGCTTTCTCCGGTATGGGCCATCATCGGGAAGCTGCCGCTGAGTTTCAAAAGATTGTGAATCACCCAGGAATGACGCTGAATGATCCAATCGGTCCAATGGCACGACTTCAATTGGCAAGGGAATGGTCCGCCTCAGGAGATCGCACTAAAGCGACCGCTGTGTATAAGGACCTGCTCGCTCTCTGGAAAAATGCAGATCGAGATATTCCGGTTTTCCAACAAGCCGTCGCTGAGTCAGCAAAGCCATAAGTTTGCGTGTAACTTCACCTACCGATTTCCTTATTGTATTTGAGAATGACCACGGTAGTACAGCCATGACAAACGACGATACGATAAGTACCTGGCTCGGACCAGGCCGATTTCCGGTCACCCGTTGGACCTTGGTGGTTGCTGCCGGCCATCCACATCGAAACGAGACTCGGGAAGCTTTAGTTTCGCTGTGCGAGAGCTACTGGTACCCGTTATATGTCTATCTGCGGAGGCGCGGCTATACGGCAGAGCAGGCGCAGGATTTTACGCAAGAGTTTTTTGTTCAGCTTCTAGAGGGTCGATACCTCGACCGTGCCGAGAGGGAAAAAGGTCGCTTCCGGTCCTTTCTGTTGAGCTCGTTGAAATACTTTGTGGCGGACGAAGAAGATCGCCAGCGCGCTCAGAAACGCGGAGGCGCAGCGGTTGTGTCATTGGAATTTAAGGCTGGCGAGGAACGCTATCAACGCGAGCCCTCGCACGACGATACGCCTGAGCACATCTTCGAACGACGCTGGGTGCTCTTGATGCTCGATCGAGTTGTGGAGACATTGCGGAATGAATTTGTTCAGCATGGGCGGGCGGACCACTTCGAGCGCTTAAAAGTGTTTCTTCTTGGCCAGTCGGATACGCCCTATGCCGCGCTCGCTCGTGAAATGAACACTTCAGAGGGGGCACTCAAAGTGACCATTCATAGATTGCGCAAGCGCTACCGCGAGCTCTTTCGGCAGCAAATCTTAGATACTGTGGCGGATCCCAACGAAGTGGAATCGGAACTCCGTTATTTGGCTGCGGTGCTAAGCAAGAAGTAGAACTTTGCACCTTTTGGCGGAGCCACCGATAATTGCTGTGTACTCGACGTATAAGAAATGCAAACCTGCGCGACTCTCTCATAAGAGCTAACAGATAGGTCCCCTTAAACGCCGATCTCTCCTTCGACCCCCCACCCAAAAAGACAAAAACGGCCCCGCTCCCGCGGGGCCGCCTCCACACAAGTATAACTCAACCGAACGTGGTCTTTAGAACGGCATCTTCCCGCCCGTAGCACCATAAATCTCGCCAGTAACATAACTCGCGTCATCCGACGCAAGAAACACAAACAACAACTGCCTGCTCCACTGGCTGCGCGGGTCTCTCAAACACGCTGCTCTTCCCGAAGTTCTCCACCTGTTCCTTCGGCATCGTCGCAGGAATAAGTGGAGTCCACACCGGACCCGGTGCCACACCATTCACGCGCACGCCTTGCTTGATAGCAAACTGAGCAATGCTCTTAGTCAAACTAACTAACGCCGACTTAGTCGAAGCATACGGTGCAAGCTGATTCTTCGGGTCGTACGACTCAATCGAGCAAGTATTAATGATCGCCCCGCCCGGACCCATCTTAGGCAGCGCGGCCTGTGTCAGAAAGAAAGTCCCGTACACGTTCGTCCGGTATGTCGTATCGAACTCATCTTCCGGAATATCTTCCAACTTGTCGTAAGTGCGTTGGAACGCGGCGTTGTTAACCAGGATGTCGAGTTTCCCGAACTCCTGAATCGTCTGCTCCACCGCCTTTTGACAGAAAGCCTTCTGCCGGATGTCGCCGGGAAGGGCAACTGCCTTCCTGCCTGCCGCCTTCACCAGCCGGATCGTCTCGGCCGCATCCTTCTCCTCCTCCGGAAGATGCACAAATAAGATGTCCGCACCCTCCTTCGCAAAGCAAAGTGCGACTGCCCGCCCGATCCCGCTGTCTGCTCCCGTAATCAGTGCCGCGCGGCCTTCCAGCCGCCCAGATCCCTTATAAGTCTGCTCGCCGTAATCGGCCTTGGGATTCAGCTCGTTCGAGCTCCCCGGCGCGCTCTGCTCCGGTTGCGGAAACGGCGGCTTGGGAAAGCGCTCGCGCGGATCCACCGAGGTTGATGAGGATTTCGAATTAGCCATGAGTGTCCTTTAACTCCTGTAAGATGCCCTGATTCCGCCTGCCTTTCAGTGCAGAATTACGGGTTCCTTATCCGCTCGGGGCCGCCGTACCGCAACCGGCAGTCACAAAGGTGCTCCCCTTTGTTTCTCCCCTGATCACAACCACTTCGGTGCCGGTCACCGTACCTGCCCGCCGCGCCCGAGCGTATCGTCACGTCGGCGCATTCCGCCCCCGCTGAAGAAAAATCTATGAGCAAATCACCGCTGAAATTCTCAATCCGCGAAGCCACCCTGTCTCCCAGGAAACTCGAAGCAAACCGGGAGAACGCCCAACTCTCGACGGGACCCACCTCGGAGGAAGGCAAAGCCATTTCCTCCCGCAACAATTTCCGCCACGGCTTCACGGGTGCCTTCTGTCTCTTGCCGGGTGAATCGAGCGAAGAGTTCAACCAGCTCGTCTCCGATCTCAGCGACGAACACCAGCCCTCCACGGTCACCGAGTCGACCCTCGTCAATGACATGGCTCGTCATCATTGGCTCCATCAACGTGCACTCCGCATGAGCGAAGACTGTTTCGCCTTCGACCTGACCGCCCCCGACACCCAAAAGCAGTTGAGCCTCTTCCTCCGCTATGGAGTAACCCACGAACGCGCCTTCGCCCGCTGTCTCGCCGCGCTCATAAAGCTGAGAAAAGACAAGCTCGCGCTCGAGCGTGGGTTCGAATCGCAGGCACGTGAACGGGCCCGCGATAACATCCGCCAGGCGAAAGAACAGCGGGAACGGGCAGCGGCCGAATCCGCCCGCGAGGACGACTCCGCCGAGTGGTACTGCGAATCTCTTGAGAATCTGCCCAAGATCCTGGCGCAAATACAAAAGGATCGCGACGAAGCGCAGGCGGAAAACACAGCGGGCGACGGAAGACGAGGCCATTCGGGCCGTCCCCGCGACTCGAAATAACCCGAGTCACGATTTCTCCGACCCGATCCAGGCCTGATCGCAGTATTTAAGTAACGACACCCACCTCCTTACCGCCTTGACTTCGTTCGTTCTGGCTTGATAGCATCGCTCCGTCCAGAACTTTCAATGCTTGTTGCACAATGCCCAACGACGGCCCGCCCCGTGCAAGCAATCCCCGGTTCAGAAGTGAGGAACATAGATGTGCAGTAGACGCGCTTGGGTGGTTGCGACCTGTCTCGCGCTCCCGCTGTTAGCCGAAGTTCGAAACGTCGGTCCAAGCTTCATACCCGACGCTACCTTCAAAGCGGCCAACTTAAACGGATGGCACCCTGTCGGCCAGGCGAACTGGAAGGTGGAAAGCGGAGAAGTGGTCGGAAAGGCTCCGGAAGGAGGTTCCGGTTGGCTTATGCTCGACCACTCCTACCAGGACGTCGCCTTCTACGGCCTCTTTCGCTGCGCCGGCGCTTGCGACACCGGTGTCTTGTTGCGTGCCCAGAAAACCGGCGATGGCATGAAAGGCGTTTACCTCGAGCTCAAGGGCAATGAGGCGACCGCTTACAACATCACCCTCGACAGTCAAGGCAAAGAGACCGGTCGTGAAAAAGCCCGTAACGCCGGTCGGCCAGATCCGCTTTGCTCCGCCCGCGAAATCCGGGAACGCTGGTGGGCCAAGCGCCGCCGCACTCGCCGCCTTTCGTGCCAGCCAGACTCCGCCCCCAGGCGTCACGCTGCCTATCACGCGCCCGCCCACTGGCCTTCGTAATGGCGAGTGGAACGAGATCGAAGTTCTGCTCGATGCCGATATCGTCCGTGCCTTCGGCAACGATGGCGGCGTTCAGGCAAGCGCTGCCACCGAAGACATGAACGGCTTCGGCCCCGTCGCGCTCTACGTCGGCCCCGGCACGGAAGTGCGCTTCAAAGACATCGCTTATAAAGACCTCGCCACCCGCACCTGGCCCAAAGAGCAGCTCTCCAGCCGCTTTCGCATGCAGCAGCTCAGCCCCTTCTATTACGGCTGGTCCGCTGCTGCCGCCGACTTCAATCACGACGGCATCATGGACATAGCTTCCGGCGCTTATTACTACGCTGGTCCCGACTACAACACCAGCCACGAGATCTATCCGGCGCAGGCTTACAATCCGTCAACGCAATACTCGAACGACGACTGGGTCATGCACGCCTACGACTTCACTGGCGACGGCTGGGCCGATGTCCTGACCACGAGCCATTCCGCAGGCGGTAAAGACGGCGCTGTCCTGTATGTCAACCCGAAGGGCGAGTCCCGCCGTTGGGAAAAGCATCAGGTCGTGCCCATGATCCAGACCGAAGCCACTTTGCTCCGCGATGTCGATGGCGACGGCAAGCCCGAGTTGGTCTATGGCGCCGAAGGCTACGTGCGCTACGCCAAGCCGGATCCCGCCAATCCAACCGGCCCGTGGACGGTCCACACCATCTCTGAGAAGGGTCCGTGGGGCGCGCACGGCATCGGCGTCGGTGACGTGAATGGCGATGGCCGCATGGACATTCTGAACGGCTACGGCTGGTGGGAACAGCCGGCCGGCGGCGACAACGGCAAGCCCTGGACCTATCATCCCGAAGCTTTCGGACGCTGGGCCAGAACGTCTCGGCCGGTGGCGCCGAAATGGGTGTCTACGATGTGAACGGCGACGGCCTGAACGATGTGGTGACCACGCTTGCAGGCGCACGGCTGGGGCTTGTCCTGGTTCGAGCAGAAGCGCGTCTGCCGATGGCAAGATCTCATTCGTCGAGCACATCGTCATGGACGACTACAACGCCAAGAACGCCGGCGGCGTCACGTTCTCTGAGCCGCACGGTTCAGCCATCGCCGATGTCGATGGCGACGGCATTCCGGACTTCATCGTCGGCAAGCGCTACTGGTCCCATCTCGACGACGCCTACGATCCTGATCCCTATGGTCCGCCGGTTCTCTATTGGTATCGAACCGTTCGCAATCCGCAAGGCGCCCGGCGGCGCCGAACTTGTCCCTGAGCTGATCCACAATCGCTCGGGCGTCGGCTCCGATGTTCTCGCGAAGGATCTCAACGGTGATGGCGCCATCGACATCGTCACCTCCACTCGCCTGGGCACGTTCATCTTCTGGGGCAAGCCCAACGGCTCGAAGGGCCGTCTCACAACAAGCAATAATTCGCCGGGCGTGAGCGGCCGCTAAACTTCTATGCTCCTCACGCGCCGCGAATTGGCTGCTGCCCTCGGCTCCGGATTCACTCTGTCTCGAGCTGTCGCCCAGTCCACGAATGCTCCGGAAAACGTCGCTGGCATCCCGGTCAATTACGACGAATCGAAGGTCGGGCAATACACCTTGCCCGATCCGCTGCGCTATTCGAACGGTCAACCGGTGAAGACCGCTAGTGAATGGCTGAACAAACGCCGCCCGGAGATCGTTCGCCTCTACGAAGAAGACCAGTTCGGCCGCAGTCCCGCGCGCCCCATCGGGATCAGTTACGACCTCTTCGACAAAGGCACCCTCGCCTACAACGGTGCGGTCAAGCGCAAACAAGTGACTGTCCGTTTCTCGAAAGAAGTCAAAGCCGACGTCCTCATTTACGTCCCCGCTCACGCCACCAGGCCCGTCCCGCTGTTACTCACTCCCAGCTTCATCGCCAATTCCACAATGGTCAGCGACCCCGGCGTAAAACAGGGTGAGATCTGGGACAAGGATAAGAAGCGCGTGCCCGCTCCGAAAGAGTCGCGCTTTCCAAAGCTGGACGTCGAGCGCATCTGCGGGCAGGGAATTGGCATCGCGACCGTCTACTACGGTGACATCGATCCCGACTTCGAAGGCGGCCTTCCCTACGGAGTTCGCGCCGCCTATCTCAAACCTGGGCAGACACAGCCCGCGCCCGACGAGTGGGGGACAGTCGCTGCTTGGGCTTGGGGATTGAGCCGCATCCTCGATTACTTCGAGACAGACAAGGACATCGACGCGAAGCGCGTCGGGCTATTCGGCGTCTCGCGTCTTGGGAAGACTGTGCTGTGGACCGGCGCACAGGACCAGCGGTTCTCGCTCGTCATCGCAAGCTGCTCCGGCGAAGGGGGTGCAGCACTGAGCCGTCGCAACTACGGCGAGACCATCGCACACCTCACCGCACCCGGTCGCTTTCCGTACCAGTTCTGCGCCAACTACGCCAGGTATGCAAAGGATGTCGCGCATTTCCCAATCGACGGACACATGCTGGTCTCGTTGATCGCGCCTCGGCCCCTGTTGCTCCAAACGGGCGACACGGATCGCTGGTCCGATCCGAAAGGCGAGTTTCTCGCCGCCGTTGCTGCTACGCCCGTGTATCAGCTCTTCGGCAAGCGCGGGATCCCAACCGCCGCAATGCCCGTCGCCGGCCAGCCGCTGCTCGATACGCTCGAGTTACTTCATGCACTCCGGCGGTCATGGCGCGCTCCCTTCCGACTGGGACGTATTCCTGAAATTCCTCGGAACGCAGTGGCAGCCGTCTTAGCGCGCTACTCAGGCAAGCTGTAGTTGAACTCGTATCGATGCTTGCGGTCCGCGTCGATCACGATCTTCATTGTTCCGGCAAGGCCCGCGAGATCATCCGTACCCGACGATCTTACGACGGTGATGTTCAGTTCGGCCGTTTGTGGGTCGCTTTTCATCATCGTGGCGCTGTGGGTAAGCATGAACGATCCGCTTCGTCCCTCTAGCTTGCCTGTGACGCGCTCGATGGCCACATAAGACATGGCGCCTGTCCCTTCGGTGATCCCCGTCAGCATCTCGCCCTTACTCACACCTTCCAGCGTTCCTGAATAGACCTTATCGATGGTCATTCTTCCCACGCCGGCCTCTTTCCCAAGATCGGACACTTCAACAGGACTAACCTTCACTTCGAATGCGCCTTGTGCTTGGCGAAGAGATCCACTCATCGACCCAGCTTAGCTTGAGCAGGAATGATGCCTGTATGCGCGGGAAACCGAAACGCTGTATAGTGTGAGAATAATCCTCGCAAGCGTCCCTGTCGAGCCTTTGCGAGAGCTTCACTGCTAGGGGTTAATATGTTTTCTTTCCGACACGCGTTTCTGTGCGCTGCCTTAACATTGCTGTGCGCAAATTTCGCTTTGGCATCACCGGTCGGCAATATTTCCGGAACTGTCAAAGATCCAACGGGCGCAGTTACACCCGGTGTGACTCTAAAGTTAGTTAGTACCGCTACAAATGCCCAGTTTTCAACCACAACGAATGCGAACGGCGAGTTCGCCTTTCTTCAACTCGCCCCCGCAACTTACTCCTTGGAAGCCGAACATGCCGGTTTCAAGAAGACCACGGTTTCCTCTGTTCTCGTACAAGTTGACCAGGTAACTCACCTTGAACTGCAACTCGAGCTCGGCAGTCTTTCCGACTCGGTGCAGGTGGAAGCGGTTGCTCCCCTCCTTGAAAACGATCGCTCCACGCTCAGCAGCGTTGTCGATACCAGGACGATCACGAGCATGCCGCTTAATGCCCGGCAATACCTCGATCTGGCATTGCTGACGCCCGGTGCCATCCCGTCGCAGCCTGGACAGCAGGGCGGCGGTTTCAACATGGCCGGTGCGCGCTCGCAATCGAATCTCTTCCTGCTGGACGGTGTCACAAACATGGACACTCAGATCAATTCCGCTATCGGCAACTTCCGCATCACCGATGCTGTTCAGGAGTTCGCCGTGCAAACCAGCGTTCCTACGGCGGAGTTCGGGCGCGGTCAGGGTGCTCAGGTGAACATCGTCACTAAGAGCGGTACCAACCAGTTCCACGGATCGGCTTTCGAATACTTCCGCAACTCCGATCTGGATGCCGCTGACTTCTTTACCAACAAACTCGGTGGCGTTAAGAACACGCTCCATCGCAATCAATTCGGAGCAACGTTCGGCGGTCCCATCCGGAAAGACAAGACCTTCTTCTTCGCTTCGTGGGAAGGCTTCCGGCAAGTCAATCCGACCGTCAGTTCCACGCGCGTGCCCACTGCGGCTGAGCGCGCACAAGTGACAGACCCGATCTCGCGGGCTCTCCTGCAGTTCTGGCCGAACAGTAATACCAGCCGCGCCGGCTCGTCCATCAACTACATCGCGAACGTGGGTGCCTCAACCTTCGATAACACCGGATTGATCAAGATCGATCACAACTTCGGGGAAAAGGATCACCTCACGGGCCGCTGGGCCGAGTTTGAAGGTACCGCGGTGACAGCGGGTGTTTTGCCCGGTCTCGGTGGAACAAGCAGCGTGCCGGTGAGCCGTTCCGGTGTCATCACGGAAACCCATACCTTCACTCCGACCCTGCTGAACGAATTCCGGTTCGGCTTCTCACGCAACCAGACGTTCCTGACCGTGACAGACTCCGGTTTCGACGCGTCCAGCATCTTCCGCGGTGCGAATGGTCAACCTCTTCCCGGTGTCGTGAACGGCACTCAGAACCTCCTGGATTCCGGACTGCCGACGATCACGGTGTCCGGTGGCTACGCAGTCCTTGGAACCGCGAATAACTATCCGCAAGGCCGCATCACCAACACCTACGAGATGTTCGACAACATGTCCTGGGTCTCGCCGCTCGGAGCCACCAAACACTCCTTCCGCTGGGGATTCCATATCCGCCGCGAAGAAGCCCGCCGCTTTCTCGACAGCTCGTTCCGCGGCACATTCAACTTCACGAGTTGGGCTGATTTCGCCGCCGGACAAGTCAACACCTCCGCCTTTCACACCGGATCAACGCTTGCTTACTGGCGCCGCTATCCATTCGACATGTATTGGCAGGACACTTACAAGCTGAAGGACAACCTGACAATCAACTACGGAATCCGCTACGAGTACCCGTCCGCCATTTATCAGACTCGGCAGGAAGCATCGAACTTTATTCCCGGTGTCGGTGCAATGCTGCTGGGAACGAATCAGGTTCTCAACATCGACCCGACCAAAGTCGGTCCGTCAGCGTTGTACACCACCCAAGGTCCCTACACACTCTCGAACAGTGGAGTGAACTCGGACAAGAATAACTTTGCTCCAGTGCTTGGGATCGCTTACACGCCCCGTTTTGCTAAAGCTCTCTTTGGGCACGACGATACTGTGATCCGAACCGGATTCCGCGTTGGCTACGACGAAGTGTTCAACAACATCCCGGCCAACATGGGACTGAACGCGCCCTACAGTCTCACCACAAACCAGACCGCGGGCGTAACGCAGCCGGGCAAATTTGGTTGGGCGACAGGATACAACCAGAACGTTCCCTTGGTCTCAAACTTTGGACGGCAAGGTCCCGGTTTACCAACCAGCGGTCTGGTCAGCTTTAGTGCTGAGGATCCTAACCTTCGCAATTCGTACATCTATCAATACAACTTCGGTATCCAACGGCGCCTTGGCCAGGATTTCTCGATGGAAGCCGATTACCAGGGTTCTGCCGGGCACAAACTGCTGCTGAACATCGATCTCAATGAACCGTTCGTCACGGTTGTCGATCCTACTCGACGCGGCAACCAGGCCCCTAACGTCCAGCTCTTCCCGTATCAGACGCTTGCCGGTATCGCGATGGGCAAGAACATTGCCAATTCCAATTACAACGGCCTCATCCTGACCGGCAAATATCAAGGCCGCCATGGCATGTTCCTCCAGGCCAGCTATACGTACGGGAAGTCCATCGACAACAGTTCCTCCTGGTCGGTTCCGACCGGCCAGCCGGGTGGTGTTGCCGATGCGCGTAATTTGACTCTGGAACGCGGGCCCTCTAACTTCGATATCCGCCACCGCGCGGTGATCACTTATGTTCTCGATGTCCCCATGGGACCTGGCCACCGTTTCCTCGGTTGGAACAACTTGCTGAGCCGTGAACTGATCGGCGGATGGCAGGTTTCCGGTATCAGTACTTTCCAGAGTGGCGCTCCATTCACCGTCTATAACTCATCACAGGATTTCAGCGGCTTCAATCAGTTTTCCGATCGTCCCGATGTCATTGGAACCGGCAAACTGGTGCAGGACAATCGCAACCCGGACGCCGCGTTCAGCAAGACGTTCTTCTCGGCCACGCCTCCGACCGGTCGGGTTGGCACTTCAGGTCGCGATCCGTATTACGGCCCTGGCCTTGCCAACTACGACTTCTCCGGAGCCAAGAACTTTCCGCTCGGTTCAGAAAGATTCCGCCTTCAGTTCCGTGGAGACTTGTTCAACATCTTCAACCACACGAACTTCTCAAATCCTATAGCGAACCAGAGCAGTGCCAGCTTTGGTCAGATTACCTCTACCGTGGGTAGTTCTGTGGCAACGGCGGTCGGAACCACGGCAGGATTGGTCGGCGGTGGACCGCGGGTGATCCAGCTCGCTCTCAGACTGACCTTCTAGATCCGTTCAACTATTCGGAAGACGCTTGAGGTTTCGTGACCTTAAGCGTCTTCTGAAGCCACGCAATCATCTCCGGTTTCCAGTGCTGCATGCTCGCGTCCTTCCACTGACTCATCCCGTGCTTACCGTTCTCGATCGGAATCAACTCGCATCGGGTTCCCACTTTGCGAATCGCGTCGCAGAATGCGGTTGATTGATCGTAGGAAACCTGCTCGTCTTTCGTGCCGTGAATGACCAGAAACGGAGGCATGCCCTTGTGGACCGCAAAGATGGGTGACACATCGTGCAGCTTGCTTAGTCCGCCGGCGTCTAACTGCTCGGCTCCAAAAAAGTGAATACCGCCGCCGTTTGCTGCGTGCCGGCTGATCGAAACCATGTTGAACTCCTCAGGGTGGTCGCGTCTGCGCTCGGCCAGCTTGCCGTAATCGGAAGGCCCGTAGAAATCAACAACTGCCGCGACCTTTGTCTCCGGAGTGTAATGCGTGCCGGCATAGTTGACGAGAAAGCCGCCCGCAGATTCGCCAATGATGACGAGCTTCGAAGCATCGACTTTGTACTCAGAAGCATGCGCCTTCACCCACTTGATCGCGCTGTTCAAGTCTTCGTTCGCTTGAGGAAACTTGAACTCGGGAGCCATCCGGTAATCGATGCTGAACCAGGCAAACCCGGCGTTCGCTAGAGGTTCGAACAGTGGCCGCACATTCGTGCTTCTGCTTCCTTCGTCGAATCCGCCGCCGTGAACCAGAATCGCCGCCGGGAACGGTCCCGCTCCATCCGGCACATGAAGATCGAGGTACAGGTTCTTCCCGCCGGGCTGGCCGAACGAAACCTCCTTCTGATCCAAAGGTGCAGCAGCGAGAGCACCTGCCGATAGAACAGCAAGAAAGAGAAGAGACCGGCGCATGGAACGGAATTGTATCAGCTAGTTTTCTTCAGCCAGATGTTCCGGATATAGAGCTTGCCCGTCGCTTCCACTTCAAGCCCGATCTTCCCGCCGCCGTGGAACTTACTTTTGTCATCGTCGAAAAGGATCGACATCACATGCCCGTTCAGGATGTGAGTCATCTGGGTGCCGCGCGCAATGATGTGAAGCTGATTGTAATTGTTGATCTTGTAATAGCCGCCCAATTCATTCGGGTCACCGAGCGACGCAAGCAGAACGGGGTTCTTGCCTTCCTGCGTTCTCGCCACATCGCCTCTCCAGGCAACGATGCCGCGCCCCGTTGCCTGTTCGTAAAACTGACCTGTGTAGTGGTTCCCTGCGTCGAAGTCGTACTGCGCGCCCGCCATGTTCCATTGAGCTTCTGAAGCCGCGTCAGGTGGTGTTCCGGGAGCTGCGCCACTCGGGCACGGACCGCGGCTGCGCATCCCGCCGCCTGCGGGCGCTTGCCGGGGCGGGACGATCCATCCGCGATATTGTATCCCGCCATTGATGTTGCCTTCGCCTTTCATCTCGAGCTTCAACTCGAAATCGGAGGCCTCGCCACCCTGCCAGACCAGATAGATGGTGCCGGTCGGCTTCTCACACGTTGACTCAACAACGATCGCTCCATCTTCGACCTTCCAATTCGAATCGCCGGACCATCCGTTGAGAGTTTTGCCATCCCACAACGAGGTCCATCCTTCATGGTCATCGAAGTTGACCGGGTCGGGATGGATGAAACCGCCGCCGCGCGGGCGAGCTCCAGCCGGTGTCTGTTGTGAGCGAGCCTGGGGAATGTACAGCAGCGCCGCTCCAGAGATAAGGACGGTCGTGATGAGGAGGGATGGACGCATAGGGCCTCTTTGAAACGTTCCACACCATACTACGCAATGTTGACCGCGCCAGCTTCAGCCCGATCGCCTCAAAGCCGTCTCGGCCCGGACTGCCTCCTTTATAATCGGGGTGAAATGCAACGTTTCCGAATTTTGGAGCAGCCACGCTTTTGAACGATACGCCGGGTGGTAAGTCCCATAAGAGCGCCGTCTCTTATCCTCGGCCTCAGTTGGAACGGGAGAACTGGAATTCGCTGAATGGGCCCTGGGACTTCGCAATAGATCCCGAATCAACTTGGAAAAATCCAGAATCTGTTAACTGGAACGACGTGATTGTCGTTCCCTTCAGCCCGGAGACGAGTGCCAGCGGTGTTGAAAATACCGGCTTCTTTCGCTCTGTCTGGTACCGGCGCACCTTTGAACGGCCGGAATTGCGTTCGGGGAATCGGCTGGTGCTTCACTTCGGAGCTGTCGACTACATGGCCACCGTTTGGGTCAACGGCGTCGAACTCTGTTCTCACCAGGGCGGGTACACACCGTTCAAAGTAGATGTCAGCGACGTTCTTACTGAGTCCGGCCCCCAGGAGATCGTTCTTCGGGCGGATGACGACCCCTTCGATCTTGCAAAGCCGCGCGGCAAGCAGGATTGGAAGAGAGAGCCGCATTCTATCTGGTACCCGCGGACCACGGGTATCTGGCAGACCGTCTGGCTTGAAGAGGTGCCGGCGGCCCACATCGAAACAATTCGATGGACATCTAATCTTGAGCGTTGGGAAATCAGTGTCGAGGCCCATATCCAAGGGCCCCGCTCAGAAAAGCTTGAGCTTTCTGTCCGCCTTCACGTGGGCGACGTGCTGCTTTCGCAGGATACTTATTCTGTCGTTTCCGGCGAAGTGCATCGGCAGATCGCTCTGTCCGACCCTGGTATTGACGACTACCGGAACGAACTGTTATGGAGCCCGTCGTCGCCCACCATCATCGACGCCGAACTTGAACTGCTCGATGCGGAGGGCCGGATTGTCGACCGGGTAAAAAGTTATACCGCACTGCGGGCAATCGGTGTTCAGGGCGACCGGTTCATCTTAAATGGGCGGCCCCTGATGCTTCGTCTGGTTCTCGATCAGGGCTATTGGCCGGAAACTGGCCTGACGGCGCCAGACGATGACGCTCTCTTAGAAGATGTCCTCCTGGCCAAGAAACTCGGGTTTAACGGCGTACGCAAACACCAGAAAATCGAAGATCCCCGCTACCTTTATTGGGCGGATCGAGTCGGCCTACTTGTATGGGAAGAAATGCCCAGTGCGTACCGTTACACGCGCTGTTCGATTGAGCGTCTGACTCGCGAGTGGGCTGAGGTTTTGAACCGTGATAACAGCCATCCTTGTATCATTGCGTGGGTTCCGTTCAACGAATCGTGGGGTGTACCGGACTTACCCACGAGCCCGGCTCAGCGCCACTATGTGCAGGCGCTGTACCACCTGACCAAAACTTTGGATCCCACCCGGCCTGTCATTGGAAACGACGGATGGGAGAGCATTGCGACCGATATCATCGGCATTCATGACTACGACGACAAGCCGGAACAGATCACGAAACGTTACGGGTTGTCTCAAGTAGAAGGACTGCTCTTCAAACGTGAACGGCCCGGCGGACGTATGCTCGTTGTGGACGGAAAACCGAGGTCGGACCAACCTATCGTTCTCACCGAGTTCGGCGGCATCGCGCTATCCCAGAACATAGATGGCACCTGGGGCTATTCCCGCTCGGAGAACTCGTCTGAGCTGCTCGAGCGCTACCAGAAGCTACTCGAAGCAGTGCGAGGTTTACCTGCACTCGCGGGTTTCTGTTACACGCAATTCACCGACACTTACCAGGAAGCGAACGGCTTGTTATTCGCGGATCGCCGGCCGAAAGCGCCTTTCGAGGACATTGCGTTTGCAACCAGCGGGTCCCTGCCCGATCGCGATCTCACTAAAGAATTTGTCTGGCGGGAACGGCTCATGGAACGGCAGAGATAGATAGCGGCCAACGGGTCGGGAACCCTGGCGTTATACAATCGCCGCGTGCGATACTCGAAAATTTTCACAGGTTTTGTGCTGCTGGCCGGAGCAGCGGCAAATGGAGCACCTTTCGAACAGATGGGATCAGTAGAGCGTCTTGCGCCGGGTTTGGATCAGTTGATATCCGCGGATGCGAAGGTCGAACCGATTGGCACACTGCCCGGCTTTAAATGGACGGAAGGCCCGGTCTGGATCAATGCCGGATATCTGCTGTTTGCGGAGATTCCGGGCAACGGCATCTATAAGTGGACTCCTCCAAACAGTGTTTCTGTCTTCATAAAGCCGAGCGGTTACCAGGGCAAGGAGTCTTACGGTGGGCCGGAGCCTGGTTCGAATGGAATGACCGTAGATGCCCAAGGCAGACTTACCGTCGCTGGACATGCAGGCCGATCCGTATGGCGATTGGAAAGTCTGGACTCGGTGGCAACCGGTGCGAAGATCACGGTGCTGGCTGACAGTTATCGGGGAAAGCGGTTCAATAGCCCGAATGACCTTGCTTACAAGTCCGATGGCTCTTTGTATTTCACCGATCCGCCTTACGGACTCCGCACGCAAAAGGATTCCGATCCAGAAAAAGAGCAGAAGGTGAACGGCGTTTACAGGCTGGCAGGTGCTCTGCAGCATGCGCCAGGAGCGAAGCCGGATCCCAGTAAGCTGACTCTGCTGGTAACCGACTTGACTCGGCCTAACGGTATTGCTTTCTCTCCGGACGAGAAGTTTCTGTACGTCAACAACTCTGAACCGAAGAAGATCTGGATGCGCTATCCGGTTAATGCAGATGGTTCGATCGGCAAAGGCCACCTTTTCTTCGACGCGACCTCGGACAAGGGAGTCGGCTCGCCTGACGGCATGAAGGTCGACGTGGCCGGGAACATCTGGAGCGCCGGTCCCGGAGGTGTATGGATTTTTTCTCCCGAAGGGAAACATCTCGGCACAATTCGAGTTCCTGAAAGAGTTGGGAACCTGGCGTTCGGTGATTCGGACAACAAGACGCTCTTCATCACTGCTTCTGAACACCTCTACCGGGTTCGTGTCCAGCAAGCCGGGATGGCAACACTGGACCGACGTCAAAAGTAACCACTGAGCGTGAGCTTAGCCGGGCGGTCTTCTGTCACACTGCTGGTATGAGTAGCCAAAGCAGAGAAGCGACTTGTTGCATCGTGGGCGGTGGGCCTTCGGGCATGATGCTCGGCTACCTGTTGGCTCGTCAAAATGTCTCCGTAATCGTTCTCGAGAAGCACCGCGACTTCAACCGCGACTTCCGGGGCGATACGGTTCATCCCTCAACACTTGAGCTTCTGAACGAACTCGGAATCCTCGACGAGTTCTTACGACTGCCGCATCAGGAATTGAACTCCATCAGTGGTATCTTCGGCGACTTTGTTTTCCAAGGCCCGGATTTCCGACATCTGCGAACGCGTTGTAAATTCATTGCACTTATACCGCAGTGGGATTTCCTGAACTTCTTGGCAAGCAAAGCACAAAGGCTTAGTGGATTCGAGCTTCTGATGGAACACGAAGCCACTGATCTCGTCAGAAGCGGCGAGCGAGTTACCGGCGTGGAGGTGAGATCTCCCGAGGGGCCGGTGCAAATCCGTGCGGATCTGGTCGTTGCTTGTGATGGGCGCCGCTCGAAGATGCGGCAATCGGCGGGCTTCCAGGTGCGTGAATTCGGCGTGCCGATTGATGTTCTCTGGTTCCGTCTCAGCCGAGACCCGAGTGATCCGGAACAGCTTCTCGGCAACGTCAATTATGGAAGCGCGCTCATCATGATCAATCGGGGCGATTACTTCCAGGCTGGTCTGATTATCCGGAAGGGTTCTTTTGACGACCTGAAACGTTCGGGGATTGTTCCCTTTCAGAATCACATCCGGCGGATCGCTCCTTATCTGGGAGATCGGACCACAGAGATACAGAGCTGGGATCAGGTCAGCTTACTCTCCGTTCAGATCAACCGCCTCGAACGCTGGTACCGGCCAGGATTTTTGTGCATTGGAGATGCGGCGCACGCTATGTCGCCGGCGGGAGGCGTCGGGATTAACTTGGCTATCCAAGATTCAGTTGCCGCGGCAAATCTGCTGGCTATTCCTTTGCGCGAGGGCGCGGTTTCAGAGCCGGTCCTCCAAAAGGTCCAGCGCCGCCGCGAGTTTCCCGCGCGCGTGACGCAAGCGCTGCAAGTGAATGCACATAAGGGCCTGCAGAGCGTGTTCCGAAGTCAAGGGCCTATGCAGGCACCGTGGCAACTCAGGCTGGTGGCACGCCTGCCCGGCGTTCCGCGATTGCTGGCCCGGGTAATTGGGATTGGTGTTCGTCCTGAGCACATTCAGGATCGGGCTGAACCGAAGTGTCGAACCCGATCCTGGCTACCAATAGCGGCTGGCTGCGCCGGTCTCGTATGCGGACTGGTTGCGGTCAATGCCCGAGGGCGGAGCGGCCGTAACTGACTGCCTAATATCCGGCAATTCATTCGGCTGCCCAAAATCCTATGCCTCTACGCGGCCTTTCCGTCTAGTTCAGGTTTCAGGAGAACCTTCGTCCAGTCTTTTCCCGTGCCGCGTCCGCGCTGATCAAAGTGCTCGTAAGCTTCGGCAGCCTGGCTCAACGGAAGCCGTTGGCTCACAATAAAGCTGGGCTTGGCCTTGCCTGCAATAATCAGATCGTGCAGATAGGTGTTATATTTCTTGACCGGAGCTTGGCCTTGCCCGATTGAGATTCCCTTCGACCATAGCTCGCCGAGTGGCATCTCGTACAGACCTTTCTTCTCGGCCTCCGTTTGACCGCCCGGGTCACCAGGGAAATACACTCCAATGAAACCGAGCGCACCGCCGGGATTCAGCAACTGCGCAGACCACTTGACTGTCTGCATGGCATCCTCCTTGTCGCCCTTCGCTGCACTAGCCTGATACCCGACGGCATCAATCGCACAGTTGACGCCCGACAGCTTATCGCTTTCTCCAGGGCGAAGCGACTGCTGGTACTGTTTGTTGCCCTTGCGCTTTGCCTTTATCTGTTCGACCGGATCGCCCGCTGAGAAAGTCAACGGAGATTGCTACCGATCTGTTCGGCTTTCTTGAGCCGTTCGGGTGCGCGATCGACGACATAGACCTCGGCGGCACCTTTGATGACTGCACTATAAGCGGCAAGTAAGCCGACGGGCCCCGCTCCGAACACGACAACCGAATCACCCGATTTGACGTTTGCGAGCTCTGCGGAATGCCAGCTCGTCGGGAGAATATCGGCTAACAAGACAAAATCATCTTCGAACTCGTCCCCCGGAGAGCCCGGTAATTTAAGCGCATTGAAGTCGACGAACGGTACACGCAAGTACTCGGCCTGTCTCGCCCGCGATAGGGGCCCATATCCGCATAGCCGTACGCTGCACCGGCTACTTTCCTGTTCATGGTGAGACACAGATTCGTGAGCCCGCGGGTGCAGTTGAAGCAGAAACCGCAAGCGATATTGAACGGAAGAACGATGCGGTCGCCCTTCTTGATGGAAGTAACACCGGAGCCGACCTCCTCAACTACGCCCTGATTCTAATGCGTAACGATAAGCCCGTATCAATCTATGACTGCATCCTGGGTGAACGCTGAGCTAACTATCACTTACTCTGAAGGGGTTGCGAAATCGATTCCAGCGATTTACCGGCAGCTTCTACACCCACCGCCCACTCGGCTCCGGCGGCGATCAGCATCAATACTGCACCGATAAGATATCCGATCCCAACGTGCCAGCGCGAACCGGATGCGATCATTTCGCCGAATAAGTAAGGCGCCCCGACTCCTCCAATGAGTGTTCCGATGGCGTAGAAAATCGCAATGGCCAAGGCGCGGATCTCCAGTGGGAATATCTCACTTACGGTGAGGTAAGCTGCACTGGCCGCGGAGGAAGCAACGAAGAAGATTACCGAAAAGCAAACATTCAGGGTCGTTGCAGTCAAGGCGCCGTTAGCAAAAGGAATCGTTGTGAATACCAGAAGTAGTCCAGCTAAGCCGTAAGTGGCTGTGATCATCGGCTTCCGGCCAACGGAATCGAAAAGTCTGCCCAATAAGATCGGCCCAAGAAAACTTGCTACCGCGAACGGTAGCAGGTGCAATGGCAGATGTTTTGCGTCAACCTTGTAGAACTTGTTTACAACGAGACCATACGTAAAGAACACTGCATTGAAAAAGAAGGATTGGCCCACCATGAGAGCCAATGCCAACATGGAGCGCTTTCGGTTATCGTTCCACATGTTCTGGAATATTTCTTTCCAGGGCGTGTGATCCCGTACCGTCAGCTTGAGCTTCTCTCCTTCGGGTTCGGGGAGATTGCCGCGTTGTTCCGAGACCTTCTTTTCGATGTCGGAGACGATCCTGTCCGCATCTTCCTCCTTGCCTCGTAGCATGAGCCAACGCGGACTCTCCGGCACCGCCAGACGCAGAACCAGAACACCGAGCCCAAGAACAGCTCCGATTCCAAAGGCGAAGCGCCATCCGAGGTTAACGGGTGCCACGCCCCCATTGAGAAGCACCCACGAGGCTACGCTGCCTAGAGCGGCCCCGACCCAGAAAGTCGCATTCACAATCAGATCGACGGTGCCTCGTACTTTGCCTGGTATCAGTTCATCGACGGCCGAATTGATCGCGGCATACTCGCCTCCAATTCCCAGACCGGTGATGAATCGAAAGAGCGCGAAGCTCCAGAAATTCCACGACAGGGCAGTCGCGGCTGTGGCCAGCGAATAGACTGCCAAAGTTACGAGGAACAGTTTGCGGCGCCCGAGCCTATCAGTGAGATAGCCAAAGAGAATGGCCCCGGTGACGGCGCCGGCGAGGTAGGTCGTCGCGCCGCCCGTCACTTGGGGATCGGATAAGCCTAAAGCTTTCTTGTCTTCTAAGATCCCGGCTAGCGAACCCGCTAAGGTTACCTGTAGACCGTCAAGTAACCACGACGTGCCGAGCGCAAGAATGATCTTCCGGTGCCATGCGCTAAACGGCAGTCGATCCAGCCTGGCTGGAACATCAGTTTCAATGGCTTGCTCTTCGGTTCCCGGCATTCGCGCACATATGACCGACTCGATGGGGCAGGCGTTTCACAATGTTGTGCGGTCGAGAATGGAGACAACAAATCAGATCAGTTCTTCTTCTTGATGATGCTGATGCCGCCATTCCTCTCAAGGACAGCGTATTTGATCTGGTCCAGAGTTTTCACGTTCTTTTCGCGTGCAGCGGCCATGACGTCCGTGTCATCCACATGGAACTTCTTCATCGACGGAACGTGCCACTTCCCGTTCTCCAGAAGAACTATGGGTGTGCCGTCAATGATGTTCGCCCAGCGCGGGGAGCGCTGTTTCAGAGTGCCGACCAAACGATGCATGAGGCAGATGGCAATCACCCCGCCATAGCAGTTCGTCATTGAATGATCGTCACCGACAGTGGCGAGGATGATGACACCACCGACCAGAAAGACAAGCACAAACTCGAATGGTGTCATCTGGGCACCTGGCCGCCGTGCCAGGATTCGGATCATCATCGTTAAGAAAAAGTAGCCTAGGATGGCATGCAGAAGTGTGTACATATAGCTGAAGAGCTCAAGGCATCACATAAATGTTGAGACTTAGTTCCGGATGACCGGGAACTCGTATCTTCAACTCCGTTTTACCGAGGCTGGACGGTTGCAACTGGAACTCAACCGATGCCGGACCTGGCGAAGCGGGGAACGTGTACAAAATGCCCCCATTGCCTATCTCGGACTTGTCGGGTTGTGGTACGACGCGCTGGTTTCCAAGCGGCTTGACCAACGCCTCACTGACCCACAGTTGTGCCTTTCCGTTCTGCAAAAACGCAGTATTGATGTTGACGGTGAGAACCGAAGGCGTACTGAATCGCTCAAATCTCTCGTACTTCACCTCGATAGATCCATCCGGAGCCTTGGCTGTGGCCTTTGCTAGTGGGCCCCGTCCAAACAAACCAAGTAGCGAAAGCACGAGAAAGATAAGAAGGAAAATCCAGATTTTTCCCTCGAGGGCGTCCCACCGTCGCTGAAACTCGAGATCGGAGCCGACCGCGAGTTCGTCATTAATCTTTGGAACGGAGTCCTCGATAGGTTGGGTCTCAGGAGTAACAGGCATATGCACGCTCCTCTATTCCGCTACCAACTCCAAAAATGTTAGTTCTCCTCATGCGTAATAATGCTGATCTGACCGTTGCGTTCGAGTATTGCGTATTCGATCTGCTCGAGGTTCTCGAGTCCCTGATCCCGTGCTGTAGCCATCACGTCGGCATCCTGGATCAGCAAATCCTTCATGGTTTGCCGATGCCATTGGCCCTGTTCGAGTAGAACCAGGGGCGTGCCATCCACAATGCGTCCAAGACTCGGCCACCACCCTCGTACAACCACAAGCACGTAGTGGGCAGCGCAGATCGCAGCGATCTGAGAAAGTGCGTTTACGAACGACTTATCGTCGCCCACTGTGGTAGTCAAGACCAATCCGCCGGAGAAGAACACAAGGATGAAATCAACCGGCGTGAGTTGCTTCCCTGGTCTTCGTCCGGCGACGCGCATCATGAATACTAGAAAGTAATACCCGAGAATAGCTCGAAGGATACCTGACATATGACGTGTTGCTTACATCCGATAGACGGTCGAGATGAAGAGTTTTGATCGCTCTTTTTCGACGTCAACGGGCTCAGAATCGAACTGTTGCCTGTAGTTGGACGCCGCGCGGCGCGTCGATGGTTCCTGTAACAAATCCGAAGTTGCTCGACACATTATTGGGTGCCGGGTTGAGATTCGACGGTTGTGCGAAGATATGCCGGTTCGCAATGTTGAAGGCGTCGGCCCGAATCTCGAAGTAAACGGTCTCGGTGAAGTGGAATCGCTTCGAGATATTTATGTCCTCGTTGTAAAAGTTCGGCATGCGGAATCCCGTTACTCTTGAGAGCTGACCAAAGGCCAATGGAGCGTTCGGATTCGGATTGGGATCGGCAAAGTAGCTGTTGTTCAGATAAGCCGTCGTAAGAGGGTTGAAACCGGGCTGAGTACTTGCCGAAGTAAATACTGACTGCCCATTCACAGGGTTGAAACGGAAACAGTTATCCCATCCGCTAACACTGGCAGCACAGTAGAACGGTATCGGCTGGCCGCTCTGATAACGCAGGATGGCGCCCACTTGCCAGCCACCGATCAGAGATCCCGCAGCTCCATGGCTAAGCCAGCGCTTTCCTTTGCCGACAGGCAGCTCGTAGATAAAACTCCCGACGAACGCGTGGGGAATGTCCTGGCTGCTGAGTGACTTCTCGAGACGGAGGTCGTAGGGATTCTGATAAACTCCACCGCCTGCGTTCTGTCCCGGCAGTAAGCTGTCCGCATCCGTTAAGGTCTTGGACCAGGTGTAGGAGAGCTGAAGGTTCAAACCGCTGCTGAAACGGCGCTGCAGCATAACCTCCAGAGCATGGAAATTCGACATCCCGTCGTTCTCGAGACAGCAATCCGCATTGATGCGGCGGAACTGCGGATATTGCCGGAGGGCATTTCCCACGCTGCCCGTATACCCGGGATACGGACTTCTGATTCCCGCCGCGGCCGCGGCCGGAGAGCTGATATCGGCATTGAGCAAATTCTGGCCTAAGGCGAGATCAGCGAGAGGAAAGTTGTTATACGAGCCGGTGGCCGCTGCAGAGCGTAAGTTCTGGGCTTTCATCCCGACATATCCCACGGTCAGGATGAGATCCTTTGCGAGCTGCTGCTGAATCTGGAAATTCCAGTTCTGGACCATAGGGGGTTTGCCGAATCCCGCACTGATGTAGTCCACGCTTTGGCCGTTACGAATCGACGGATTCAAACTGGGCGCGGTGGGATAAGCCGGGAAGCCGGCAGAAAGATTAAAGGCGGGGCTGAATCCGTTGGCGGAAACAGGATTGGGCGACGCCGTGTATCCGGCGTTCATTGAGTTGCCGAAATCAGCGTAGAAAAGCGGCCCATAGATGATGGCGTAAGATCCGCGAATCGCGGTAGTGCCGGTATTTCCGGGCGACCACGCGAAGCCCACTCGAGGTCCAAGGTCTTTGTAGTACGTGCTGGCCCATCCCGTATTACAGCCGTTGCAATTCGAGGCGAAGACCAACGCACCAAGGCGGCCGCCCGCCCCCGGATTGACAGCAGCCGGATCGAAGTTCGACGTAAAGTTACTGGCTTCCGTGCGTGGCTGCTCCACGCTCCAGCGGAGACCCAGATTCAAGGTCAGATGCGCAGAAACCTTGAAGTCATCCTGGGCAAAGAGGGCATAGTAGTGCTGGGTATAGCGCGGATAGTGGGCAAAGGCTGTGAGGCTCGCGTTATCTACTTGTCCCAGCAGAAAACTGGCGAAGGCATAGCCGCCCTGACTCGCAAGTACGCCCGAGCCGGCCGCAGTCTCCGCATTCGTGAAGTTATATGTGCCGGAGTTGAAGTCCTGGGTCAGGTTATTGAGTTGCAGCCAGCGGAAGTTGCCCCCGATCGTCCAGGTATGACGGCCTTTGTTGACGGTCAGAGTATCGGAGATGTCGCCAAGATTGCTGATGGTATCGTCGGCGCGAGCTTGCCCCACGTTAGGGAAGCCGCTGCCGATATTGAACTGGGGAAAGGCGGGACCGTTCACGTTCGAAAGCCCGAGTTGAGCGGCCCAGTTCACTCCGGTTCCCACGGCTGACGAGTTGTTGATGCTGTTCCAGCGATCGTATCCGAGGTTTACATGGTTGAGCACGGTCGGGCTGATGGTATGGTCCCAACCGAAGCGGCCATAGTGCGTGATGAAGTCCTGGTTCCAGGTATTGGGGTCAATCGGGGCGGGGAACACCGGAGAACCACCTGCCAGCACCGTATTTTCTCTTGAGTCATACGTCGCAAAGATCTTGTCAGAGTTTCCCAGATTCTGATCGATGCGAATGGTGTATGTGGTATTTGCCGTTGGGAAGGTCGCGCGATAGTTGAAGTTATTCTGCAGACCGGGTAAGTTCGGTGCCGGCATGTAACTCAAAGCTTTTAGTGCGACTGGGCTGAGCTGGCTGACCGGGATAACATTGCCCGGGAATGCCGCCGTCCGGCAGGGTGATCCGGTTGCGCTTACACCGGTCGAGCGCGGATCGAAGATCTGGCCGCCCTGGACTGCCGCTCCGGTACACGGATTCGTTCCTATGCTGGCACCCGTAAGAATGGACGAGAAATCGCCGTTCCGTTCGGCGGCGGTCGGAACTGAACTGGTCGCGACCGAGCTGCGGGGCCACTGCAATTGCTCCCAGGTGAAGAAGAAGAACGTCTTGTCCTTGCCGTTGTAGAGACCCGGGATGATCACCGGCCCGCCTACCCGGACCCCGTAGTCGTTTTTGATGTCTTTCGGGGTGGAGTAGAGACCCTGGCATTGTGCCGTGGTGCAAGTGTTCAAGCCGAGACGGTTGAAGTAGGTGTTCGAGTCGAGAACCGTGTTGCGCAGGATGTCGTAAGCGGCACCATGGAAGCCGTTCGTTCCTGATCCGGTGGTGAAGCTGCGTATCCCGCCCGTCGTTCTTCCAAACTGTGCCGGAGGCGTGGCTGTCTCAACCCGGAACTCCGAAAGAGCCTCAACGGAGGGCGCAGTTTCATCGAAGGTAGAGTTGTTGTCCGGTCTCGCCGCACTCGATCCGTCAAGCAGTACATCGTCGCCAAAGTTCTGGCCGCCGGTCGTCTTCTGGATGTAGATTCCATTGGAGCTGTTATTCGTACCCGGACCGACCACACCCGGCACAAGGAAAGTGAATGCCTCGGGCGATCGAAACGCACCCACGCCGCCTAATGACAATGGCAATTGCTGGACCTGTCGGGGTGTGACGACAGCTCCCACATCCGAGGTGGCGGATTCTACCGTAGGGGCTCCGGCAACGACGGTAACGACCTCGGCCTGTTGTCCGACGCTTAGTTGCACATTCGTCACGGTCGCCGTATTGATCTGGACAACCAGCCCGGTCCGTTGGTCCGTCTTGAAGTTCGGCGAGGTCACGGTCATGTCGTAGGTGCCAACCGAAACCTGCGGGAAGTTGTAGGTGCCTGCACCAGAGGAAGTGGTCGAATAAGAGGCGCCAGTGTTCGCTTCTTTGATCGAGATCGTCGCGTTGGGCACGGCCGCTCCGCTTGGATCCGTAATGCTGCCGTTGATGGAGCCGCGATTGGTCTGAGATAAACACGGACCGACGGCAGCTAAAGCGAGTAGTAAAACTAATAGATTGGTGTAAGAACTGCGAATCACAACTTACTCCCGGTGCGAGGGGGGCCGTGCAAGTTACTTGGCCCAGCCGTTGACTAACCCGCCGTACTAGACTGAGCGAGTATGCAACTTATGTCGCTGCGAGAACTACCGAGATAAAGTCGTGTGATTCATAAGAACTGGGCGGCATTATCGAAACAGGTTAGTCCTGGCGAGATCGACAATTTCATCGGCGCGGCCATTCATCACGGCACGCATGATATACAGTCCGAAACCAGCCATTTGGCCGAACTTGATCGTGGGAGGCATGGAAAGCTCCTGCCGGTTTACCACTACGTCGAGCAGCGCCGGGCCATCGTAGGCTAAGGCTCTCTGCGTGGCCTCGCCAAGTTGCTCAGGCCGTTCTACACGTAGGCCGAGAATGCCACACGCATTTGCCAAGTCCGCGAAGGAAGGATTCTGGAGATCCGTTCCGAACTCAAGCAGGCCGGCCGCTTTCATTTCAAGCTCGACAAAGCTCAACGAGCTGTTATTAAAAACAACTACTTTGACGGGTAGCTTCATCTGCTTTAACGTAAGCAGATCGCCGAGTAGCATCGCTAGCCCGCCGTCGCCCGATAGCGAGATGACCTGCCGATGGGGGTAAGCTGCCTGAGCCCCAATAGCCTGTGGGACGGCATTAGCCATCGATCCATGAGTAAACGAACCAAGCAGGCGACGTTTTCCATTCATGCGTAAGTAGCGGGAAGCCCAGATAGTCGGCGTACCGACATCGCAGGTGAAAACAGCGTCTTCGGATGCGAGTTCATTCAGGAGCCGCGCCACGTACTGTGGATGTATCGGCAGCCGGCCCGGTTCGCCTGTCGCGAGCTCATCCAGGCTCTTCCGGGCTTTTGCGTAATGGTTTACAGATAGGTCCAGGTGGCTGCGGTCGTTTTTCTGTTCGAGCATGGGCAGGAGCGCCGCCGCAGTGTCTTTCACGCTTCCTATCAAGCCGATATCGACATGCGTTCGCCTGCCGATCTGCTCGCCACGCGTGTCGACCTGTATGACTTTAGCCTTCTCCGGGTAAAACTGCGTGTACGGAAAATCCGTCCCAAGCATAAGCAGTGCGTCGCAATTCATCATCGAGTAGTAGCCCGACGAGAACCCGAGCAGGCCAGTCATGCCGGTGTCGAACGGGTTGTCGTACTCGAGGTATTCCTTGCCTCGGAGAGCGTGAACAACCGGAGCATTAAGACGGCTGGCAAGCGCGGTGACTTGTTCGTGAGCATCACGACAGCCAGCGCCGCCAAGAATTGTGATCTTGCCTGCTCCATTTAGCAGCGACGCTGCCTCAGCCAGTTCTGCGGAAGAGGGCTGGAAAGTAGACTTCGGCTCAGCGGGATCGACGGCGCGCAAAGGTGCTGAGCAGTCGCCGAGGAGAACGTCGCCGGGTACCACCAATACAGAAACGCCGCGTTTTGCAATCGCGGTGCGCATGGCGATCGCCAATAAGCGAGGTACATTATTCGCCTCGCCCACTAATTCACAGAAATGGCTGCAATCTCTGAATAAGATCTCGGGGCGGGTTTCCTGGAAATAAGCTGTCCCTAATTCTGTACTGGGCACCTGAGCTGCAATAGCAAGCACGGGGACGCGGCTACGCTGGCAATCGTAGAGGCCGTTAATCAGGTGAAGATTGCCGGGCCCGCAACTTCCGGCACACACGGCCAGTTCACCTGTGAGGTGGGCTTCCGCACCGGCCGCGAAAGCAGCCGTTTCCTCGTGCCGGACATGCACCCATTGAATCTCGCCGTGTTTGCGGATGGAATCCGTGATGCCGTTGAGCGAATCTCCGGGAAGCCCGTAGACACGTTTCACACCGGACCGTATGAGTGTTTCTACGATGACTTCGGCTGACGTTTTTGCCAACTCTGCTCTCCTCGTGAGTGTGACGCGAGTGGCCTAAAATGTTTGAACTAAAATCGCTTTACTTCCCAAACAATTGGCTGCTAGTAGTAACGCAAAGGTCAGTTACGACGTTAATCTCTACAAGATAAGAAGATCATCTAGTGGCCTCTGATAAGAGTGATTCCTTACACTTTGAGTAATTGGGAGAGAGTGTATGCGTGAAGATGTGATTTCGATTCCTACGGAGAAAGTTGTTAGCAGATTGTGCACGCTCGCTCGTAGAATACCCGCCATCTTGCTCGAAAGATCTGAACAAAGTGACAGAAACGGGAAGCTAGGGCTTATTCTTCAGCTTCCGGCAGACTCAGATGTAGAGGTCTGTGGCGATGGATTTAACTCCAGAACGGTTAAGGTTTGCCACAACGGTTTGTACTACTTCGTATTTTCGGAGGATTTGCCGAGGTGAACTGTTCCAATCTCGAAGATCGTGTGGGTTCACCCGTAGCATGCGGGCATGAACACGCGCTGGAAGCTTACGCCAATGCAGTGCGGCTGTATCAAAACGTCGTATTGGAATTGCAGAACGCCGGATCGCTGGATGCGTCCAGTTTAGGATCCGTTTTAGAGAGAGCCGAAGCGGCAAAAGCAGTTGTGAATTGCTATCGGGGTGCTCACCGGCAGCTATCTCACATACCCGGAATGCCTCTCTAGTCTAAGTCGGCAAGGATTCCCGGTCGATGAGCGCCGACTGGAATACTTCTCCGGCTTCAAGAGCGCGGAGAGCTGCTGGAAGTTCGGTAACTGCAGCGCTCTTCACAACGAATCCTTTCGCTCCGCAGGCCAGGGCTGCATCGAGGTACGACTGCTCCCTGTGCTCGCTTACAAACATGAACGTAAGCCCTGGTAAAGTTCCGTGCAGGCTCCGCGCAGCCCGAAAGCCGCTCATAATCGGCATTGAAATATCAAGCAGGACTAAATCCGGTCTGAGACGCTCAGACAGTTCAACTGCCTGTTGACCATTGGCCGCTTCTCCGACGACCTCGTTGCCCCGATTCTCAATGATGCGACGCAAGATGTAGCGAATGGACTCATCGTCATCTACAACCAAAACTCTCATCGAGCTGGCTCGCGCAAAGCACCGGGTTGCATTGTAGTCAAGAATGCCAAGATTACATTCGGAAGAAAACTCGCAAATGTAACCGGAAAAAGTTCTGTCCAGGCGGCATCCCGGTACGTAGAAGCAACTGATTAGCCGAAAGAGTGTTTCAGATCAAACAATGTCGTTAGCGCAAATTCTCGTCGAACCATTCAACGGTTCGCCGCAGAACATCCTTCCGGTGCTCTGCGGTTTGAAACGAGTGACCTTCGCCTGGATAAACGACCAACTCAGTTTTTACTCCCAGTGTTCTTAGGGCATGCCAGAACTCATACGACTGTGGCGCAGGACATTCGGCGTCCCGCTCACCCACGACGATTAGTGTCGGGGTTTTTACCTGCTTGATGTATTCGATCGGGGAACTCTTCGCATAAACTTCCGGGCTGTCGTAAACAGAGGCTCCGAAGTAGGGGATCATCCACTGGTCAATGAGATTCTGGCCATAGTAACTTTTCCAGTTTGCGATGCCGGCTCCGGCGACTGCCGCGCGAAAGCGACTAGTCTGAGTAACCGTCCACATCGTCATGAACCCGCCGTAGCTCCAACCGGTCACACCGAGGCGGTTCGGATCGACGGGCACTTTGCGCAAAACGGCATCGACTCCGAGCATGATGTCGACGAGATCACCATGACCGAAATCCTTTACGTTGGCTTTCGTGAACGCTTCCCCTTCGCCGTAACTGCCGCGCGGATTGGGGAAGAACACGAAGTAGCCAAGCGAAGCCATAACAGACATGTCAAAATGCACATTGGGCCAGGTGGAACCGCGCATGCTGGCCGGGCCGCCATGGATCGAGACCACCATGGGATAACGCTTCGACGGATCAAATCCATCCGGATAGAGCAGCCAGCCCTCGGCGTCCAGACTACTTGCTTTCCAATTGATCTTCTCGGCCTTGCCCCATTGGGGCTTCCGGTCTGCGTTTGCATGAGTCAACGGTTCCCAAGTCCCGAATGGGCCAGACCATACTTCGGGTGCCGCGGCCCAAGTGCTGCGGATGCTCGCGCTAGTCTTCCCATCGCTTGCGAGTGAGAAGTTAGGAAAGTTGCCGGCGACATGCAACAGCTCATCGCCTTGCCACAGCGTTTCGATTTCGCCTGACGAGACAGTCACGGTGCCGACTGCACCGCTGCCATTCACGTCTTCCGTAATGAGCAGACGATCGGGCCGCTGCCATTGCAACGAAGTAACGGAACTGCGCCGGCCGGGCGTCAGGTTCTTCGGTTGGCTACCGGTGTCTCCAGTGGGCAAAGCAAAAAGATCGCCGCCGACAAATCCTTCATCGCTCATCAAGCCGCCGACAAAGGCGATCTGCTTACCGTCCGGAGACCATCTTGGAATTGCAATCTGACGATCGGCGGGCGGCGTATAGACGGCGTTCATCGTGCCGGCCTCTGTTGACCCGATGTACAGCTTGGCTGTCCACCAATTGTTATCGGCGGGCCCTGGCGCTGCAACCGCAACATATCTCCGGCCGTCGGGCGACCAATCATATTCGTAGACGTTCAGTTCCGGCTGAGAAACGGCGCGGGATGAACCTCCAGCGGCGCTGACAACTGTTAGCTGCTGGTTGTGGATTGCGGAGCCGATGACTCCCGTCTCCGCCTTGGCTGCCTGGAGAGGACCGCCGCCTCCGCCTCCGGCCGCGTACAGAAAGCCGATGCTTCGTCCGTCGGGAGTCCAGCGCAGATCTGTGACGTAGCCGTCTAGTGAAGTTAACTTTGTCGTTCGAGTTGGAGCCTCGGGCTGGGCAACGTAGAGCTGTTCCTGTTTGGGATCGCGCGCATACGAGAGGAATGCAAACCGACGGCTGTCGGGGGACCAGGCAACACTCTCTTCAGTGACGAACGATTGGCGATCGGTGACCGCGGTTACGCGCACCGGCTTACTACCTGACTGGGTTCGGTCCGCCAGATAAATAACGCTTCCATCACTTCCGCCCGGAGCGGGTTCGGCCCAAGTCACCCAATGTCCGTCCGGCGAGATGGTAACGCCGGAGAAGGAGTGAACCGCCTCGAGCTGGTCAATCACCCGGCTGATGGTTGAGCTATTTGTGTCGGCGGGCCAGGCGGCAGCCGACGTAAGCAGCCCAAGGTACAGGATCCAAGTTGCGCGGCTGAGGGAAGCGCTGGTTCGGCCAATCATGTTCTTCAGTATGGTAACCGTAACAAAGCGGTCCACTACGCATCCACTCGGTCGTGAGCTCCGGCTACGGGTCAACTGGCCCCGGCGACCTTCAGCACTTAACATTCGAAAACGGAGACGTGCGCCTGCATGCGGTCGCTGCGGGACCTCCGGACGGTCCTGTCGTTCTCCTCCTGCATGGATTTCCCGAGTTCTGGTACGGGTGGCGCAACCAGATTGGGCCTCTCGCCGCCTCCGGCTTTCGAGTAGTCATTCCAGATCAGCGCGGATATAACACCAGCAGTAAACCCCGCGGTGTCGCTCGCTATCGGATTCGAGAGCTTGTGTCCGATGTCGTCGCGATCATTGACCAACTCGGCCGCGAAAGCGTGTATCTCGCCGGGCACGATTGGGGCGCCATGGTGGCCTGGGCCGTTGCGGCGTCCCACGGCGATAAAGTAAGTCGTCTGGCGATTCTGAACGTTCCACACCCTGGTGTGATGTTCCGGTTTCTCCTGACCCATCCGGGTCAACTTCGCCGAAGCTGGTACGCCTTCTTCTTCCAGGTGCCCCGATTGCCCGAGCTGTTCTTCTCGGCCTGGAACTTCCGAGCGGGCGTTCAATCGATGGTACGGACAAGCCGGCCTGGAACGTTTTCTCCGGAAGACCTGTCGAGCTATCGTTCGGCTTGGAGACAACCCGGAGCGGTGACCGCCATGATCAACTGGTATCGCGCTTTGTTCCGCTATCCACGCGACTCAAGCGGTAGGCCGCGTTGAAGTGCCTACCCGCATTCTATGGGGGCGGAAAGATGCGTTTCTTCTTCCTTCCTTAGCAACCGCGAGCCAAGGCAAATGCTCGGGCGCGAAAATTGTCTGGTTCGACGGCGCTACTCACTGGCTTCATCTTGAAGAGCCTGATCTGGTGAGCTCCGTACTGATTGAATTCTTTACCGGTGCAAGCCGTGATGCAAAATAGGTTTAGACGATATCCAGCTCGTAAGCGCGGGCGCTCGGATTAGTCGGACGCTCCAGTTTCCAGGTCCTTCGAAAACACGGCGGATGTTTTCCAGCGGGTGTATCCTTCGCGAAGGTAGAACCGGTGCGCTGCTTCGCGCGAGATCTGCGAACGCACCACAACCCGCGCGATCCTCTTCTCGTTTCTGATCCACTCCTCCGCCCGCTCGAGCAGCTTCTGTCCTATGCCGCCATTACGGAACTCGCTTGCAACCACGAGTCCCCCAATTTCTCCATACGGCTCGTTCTGTAGATGATGGACAACGGAGACATCAATCCATCCCACGGTTTGCCCGGAATCTGCTCTACATGCGACGAACACAGCGTGATCTGCGATCGCGCGGCAAGCCTCAATGCGTTCCTTCATAGTTTCGGTTGAAACTGGATACCCCAGTTGGCCGCTCAACTCAGCAGCGGCGCCGGCATCTTCTGCAGTGATCTCGCGGATAGTAATGGCGGCAGTCATAGGCAGCGTGATGTAGACTTCCTCATGGTCAACTATTCTCCCTCCAACGTCCCGGTTCACTTCATGGGGTAGTTGTTCATGACATGGAACAAGGTGGAGATCGGATAACTGGTGGCAGAACGTAGCAACTGGCGTATTCCGGTTCAGTTACTCGCGCTCGCCACTGTCGCGGTGATTGCCGGCTTCTGGCTGCGATTCGACGCGCCGATAGCGCCCTATCTGCGCGATGCCGCCGGAGGAATAACCTACGTCCTTGTATTTGTGCTCGCGTTTGGGGCAGTCATTCCGAAGGGGTCTCCGCAGGCGATCGCAGTTAGTGTGCTGGTTGTAACTTGCTGCCTGGAAGTTCTTCAACTCTGGCACCCGGCGTGGCTCGAAGCCTGCCGCCGCACCATTCCTGGCCGGTTACTCCTGGGAACAACCTTTGACTGGACCGACTTCCCGCCGTACTTCGTTGGCGCTGGGCTCGGTTGGGTACTGTTGCGAACTGTTCGAAGGGGCTGAAGTCAACGGAGGATCGAGATATCCCTCACCTGGATGGGGCGGTTCTCCGTTATGAACTTGTCTGTGTCCGCCCGCGCCGGTACCGAAGTCTGAGCTCCGGAACGAGTGACTGAGAGCGCCGCGGCGGCATTTGCAAACTGCGCAGCGGCGATAAGGGATCGGCTCTCGGACAGAGCCACGGCGAGGGCACCATTGAAGACATCTCCCGCCGCTGTGGTGTCGGTTGCCTTCACAGGATAAGCGTCCAACTTCGCCGCGAGTTCCCGGGAGACGATCGCACAACCCGCCTCTCCTAATTTGAAGATGACAGAACGGGCTCCCAGAGCGAGAGCTTTGCAGCCCAGGCGCCCCGGTTCGCGGTCGTCCTGCCCTTGCGCATCCTTCTCGAGCCCAAATAGGATCGCAGCTTCTGTTTCATTGGGCGTAACAATATCGACAAGCTGTAAGGTGTCGCGGCCCAGCGGGGAAGCCGGGGCGGGATCCAGGATGGTTGTGGCTCCCGCGGCCTTCCCGATCTCAAGCGTAAGCTGGACGGTTTCGAACGGGATTTCCAGTTGAAGCAGCACGATGTCATCGCGACGCAAATCGTGAAGTGCCTCCCGAACTTGGCCGGACTGTAGATCTGCGTTTGCTCCGGGCGAAATGACGATCGAATTCTGCCCGTTCGGTTGGACGTAAATGGAAGCGCACCCAGTTGCTCGAGGGCTCGTACGCATTCGCTCTACCTTTACGCCCGCGTCCCTCAGACTTAGAAGGAGCTGAGAACCGAACGTGTCATCGCCCGTGCACCCAACGAAGTAGACCTCGCCGCCGAGTCTTGCCGCCGCGCACGCCTGGTTTGCGCCCTTGCCGCCCGGGACAAGTTGGAGATCGCTACCGGTCAATGTTTCGCCAGCGAGCGGGAAACGCGGCACCCGCAGCACGAGGTCCATATTGGCGCTGCCGACTACGAAGATGCGCCTGCTCACTTCGGGCCGCCGTCCTGTTTTGAGCCGGGCGGCTCACTGGCCAAAAGCGTGAGAGCTTCGGAGATGCGTGATTTTTCAGCCGGATCCAAACGAAGATATCGCCGATTGCCGGATCCGGCTTCAAAGGTCGTGGTTCCGTCATCCGCAACCCGGACTTGGCCTTGCGGAGAGGACGAGAAGTAACCGTGGTCCGGACGCACAGCTTCGAGCGCTGCCGTCAAATCCCAAGCTGGCCGATCATAAGGCATTTTGTTGTAAGCGCGATAGGACGCCGCAACGGGATGCCACGGAACGTAGGAGAAGTCGCGCTCTATGCTCATGGCCGGATACAGGAGAGCACGGCCAATCTCAAACCCGGAAAAGACAATAGGCGTGGGCCAACGTTCAAACACGGCTCGCGCGGCGGGAACGTCGAGCTTCACGTTGTACTCTGGTGTGCCACCAGTAAAGTTACCGGCCATCGCCGAGACGAGTGCGACTTTCTCCTTGATTAATTCGATACCGGACAAAGGCGAAAGCGAATCCGGCTTTGAATCAAGCAATGCTGCAAGGTTGGTGCTGAATCCCACCTGTACGATCGTCACCTTCTCCGGGCTTTGTGCAAGAAGCCTCCTGAGGAGCGATACGGCCTCTTCCTGACCGGTGGAGGTGGACGTAACGGTCAATAGACTTGCTGGAGCCGACTTCAGAACGGTACTAAGATAGTGATCCTCGGCGCCTCCCCGAATGCTCTTGATCGCCGACCCGACCGGAAGATCCCGCCGTCCGTAAAATGCGTTCACCAGGCGTACGTACGGCACTGCCGAAGGATTCGCGTTGGTGAGAGTCACCCCAATCAGACGGCACTCGCTTCGACTCGACAAGGAGTGCAGGATGGCAAGCGCAAGAGCATCGTCGACATCGTTGCCCATATCGGTATCGAAGATGACGGGCTTTTGCGCGCAACACATGAGCGAGAACAAGAGTGCAACCGAGAGCACGCGCACGTGCATACAGATGAATCGCCGAATGGTCAACTTCCTATATTGCACCGCCGTATACTGTTTTCGCATGGACATGCGCGATTCTGCGAGAACTGCGTCCTGACCTATTCACAGGAGACGTGATCAATCTTGCCCGGTTATTCCCTTGCATTAAGTGATTGGGAACCGAAGAGCATGCTGGAACTGCCGGTAACTCGCGTTCCGCGTGCTCGATTTCCGGTCATCGACTTCCACACGCATCTGACGTGGGACGAGGGCCTTGATCATGCGGACGGACCGCAGGTTCTGGCAAGTGCGAACGAGTTGCTGCCTATTATGGACGCGGCGAACGTTCGAGCGATGGTGAACCTTACCGGCGGGCACGGCAAGTTTCTTGAGCAGGCTATCTCGGTTCATCAGCAGGCAAATCCCGAGCGCTTCCTTGTGTTCACCGAACCGGCCTGGGGCAGCATCAATGAGCCCAATTACGCCCGGAACCAGGCCGATGGGATCGAAGCGGCGGTGAAGGCGGGAGCGAAAGGCTTGAAGATTCTCAAGACCCTCGGCTTGTTCCTGCGCGAGAACGTTACGACCGGCCCTTTGATGAAGGTCGATGATCCGCGGTTCGATCCCATGTGGGATACTGCCGGGCAACTCGGCATCCCCGTGGCCATACATACTTCGGATCCTCGCGCCTTCTTCGAACCGATCGACCGCTTGAATGAGCGTTGGGATGAGTTGCAGGCTCATCCCGACTGGTCCTTCCACGGTTCTGATTTTCCTTCGAATCGGGAGCTTCAGGAAGCCCGTCGCCGTGTCATGAGGCGTCATCCAGAGACTAACTTCGTCTGCCTGCATGTTGCCGATCCCGAAGACCTGTCCTATGTATCTGAGGCTATGGAAGCGCACCCGAATATGTTTGTCGACATTGCGGCGCGTATCAGCGAGCTGGGACGCCAGCCGCGCGCAGCCCGCAAGTTTATGGAGCGCTACCAGGATCGCGTTCTATTCGGTACAGATGCGGTTCCCGGGGGGCTGGATATGCCTCAACAGCTCTTTTGCGAAGAACTGTATGAGATCTACTACAGATTTCTGGAAACGAAAGACGAATACTTCGTGTACGCGCCTTTGAACAAGTCTCCACAAGGACGCTGGCGTATTTCCGGCCTCGGATTGCCCCAGCCTACTTTGCAAAAGATCTACTTAGATAATGCCAGGCGATTGCTCAAGCTAGCTTAGTAGCTGCCGGCGTTTTGTTTCAGTTGTATAAACCGCGATGAGACAGCGCCTCCAGCATTTTCATCATGTAGGTAGATATTACCCTGCGGGGGTGAGCTTTCCGCGGGTCATTTCTTACTTATGAACGACTTACAGTAGATGGCCAGCCTCGTGCATATGTCTTACCGGAGTGGATATGAATCTGAAATACCTCAAGTGTGCAGGTTGTAGTCTGTTTCTCGGTGCGGCCTTACTTGCCTCGCCCTACCCGCAGACCGGCAATCAAAGCAGCTCCGCCGATAACACAAAAGTAAATAAACGCGACAGAAGTCAATCAGAGCCTACCGCCGACAACGCGAAGAATGGAACTTCAGATCGTGAGTTGATGCGTCAGATCCGCCGGGATGTGGTATCTGATAAGTCGCTCTCCACCTATGCGCACAACGTGAAGATCGTTTCGCAAGGCGGGAAGGTCACGCTCAAAGGTGTGGTCCACACGGAAGAAGAGAAGAAGACCATCGAAGAGCTTGCGCGTAAGCGTGCCGGCGAGAGCAATGTCACGGACGAGATAAGCGTCAAAGGTGACAAGAAGTAAGGCCGAGAGTAAGTAACCAGGAAACAGGAGAAACAATTAGCATAATGGCAAAGAATACAGTAATCTACGGGATCTACAAGAATCGTTCTCAGGCCGAGAGCGGAGTTGACGCACTGCTTGCTGACGGCTTTCGCAACGAAGATCTTTCCGTGCTGTTGCAGGATAACGTCGGAACGAAGGATTTTGCGCACGAGAAACACACTAAAGCACCTGAAGGGACAGCCACGGGAGCGACAACAGGCGGCGTGCTCGGTGGAACATTGGGTTTATTAGCCGGTATCGGCGCGCTCGCAATTCCCGGAGTTGGCCCGTTTATCGCAGCAGGACCGATTATGGGAACTCTCGCGGGCATTGGATCCGGTGCGGTCCTCGGCGGAATCGTCGGCGCCCTCGTCGGAATGGGCATCCCGGAATACGAGGCGAAGCGCTACGAAGGCCGGATCAAAGAGGGCGGCATCCTGGTTTCGGTTCACGCCGATAACAGCGAATGGACGGGCCGCGCCAAGGAAATCCTGAAGCGGACTGGAGCGGATGACGTCTCATCGACCGGAGAATCCTCGGCGGACTTTGCAGAGACCGACAAACCTTTAAGCCGGACCTCGGGTAATTACTAGCACATAGTCAAGGCGGTACGCGAATGGCGGATTGGGATTTCATATCCCTCCGCCATTCGCTGTCTTAGAACTCATATCGCCACAGAAAAGACGATGACAACCGGGCAAACACATTCGATCGAGCTGCTTTGGAATACGTCCTCAGGGTGGATGGATTCTGAAGCAAAGCGGGAGCGTATCTGCTCCATTCTGGCTTCGAATGGCTCGGAGGTTCACGTCACCCAACTTGAACACGGGGCTGACATCGGCAAGACCATCAAATCGATTGTTGATGGCGGAGCGAATGCCGTCATTGCTGCTGGAGGCGACGGAACGGTCAACGCCACCGCCTCTGCTCTTCTCCATCGCGACATAGCTCTCGGCATTATCCCGGCGGGAACGCTGAACCACCTCGCCCGCGATCTGAATCTGCCGCTGGACGAAGTGGAGGCGGCTCGGGCCTTGGCGTCTGCGCCGGTAATCTCGATTGACGCGGCTGCCGTGAATGGGCATGTCTTCGTCAACAACTCGGTTCTCGGCTTTTTCCCGCATTACCGCAAATTACGGGAAAAGCTGGAGGAGCGCTGGTTGGGGTCCTCGAAGGCCGGGCGTTTCCTGGCGGTGGTCCTCGGCCTGGGCGTTACGCTCTGGCGGCTGCCGCGCTTAACGGTGTCTTACACTGCGAACGGACGAAAGCGAACCCTGCGCACGCCCTTCGTACTGGTCGGCAACAACGAGCATCGCATGCACGGCTTTGCATTAGGAACACGTGAGGTCCTCACCAGCGGTTTGCTCTGGGTTTACGTGATGCGGCCTTATACCCGGTGGGAACTATTCAAACGCCTGACCGGAGTTCTCCTCCGTCGCGTTCCTCGCGAGTCTCTCTTCGAGATCTTCCCAGCCGCTCACGTAACTGTGGAATGTAAGCTTCATAAGTTGGGCGTTGGCGTCGATGGTGAGGTTGTCGATCTAACGACTCCTCTTCACTACGAGTCGCTACCCAGCGCCTTGCGCGTCCTGGCACCGAACGCCGGACATCGCTTCCCGTTGATGCGATCGATTGTTCATATTTCGGATCTCCACTTCGGCTATAACGATCCCCTACTTGCAAAGAAGCTTTGCGAAACCATCCACGACATCCGTCCTGACTTACTTGTGATTTCGGGCGATCTGGTCGAGCACGCTACCGTCGAGGAATTTGAGAGCGCTCGCGAGTTCTTACAGCAGTTGCCCAAACCGCAGATCGTTGTGCCGGGCAACCATGACCTGCCGTTCTACAACTTGTGGCGGCGCTGGACGGAAGGACTAAAGATATACGGCCAGTTCATCACTGATGATCTGGAGCCAATCTTCGTTGATGATGAGATCGCAGTGATAGGCGCCGACAGTGCTCACCTTTTCCCAGTGAAAGGGGGTCGAATCACTCCCGCGCAGCTCGACGCATTGTTTGATAAGTTCTCGAAGTTCCCTTCAAGCCTGATTCGGATCCTGGTGACTCACCATCCGTTCGATCTTCCGGAACCGTCCAACCCGCATCTCCTGATTGGACATTCCCGGCGCGCCGTGACCCGCCTGGCTCCTGTTGTCGATCTGCTGCTGGCAGGGCACGTGCATTTAAGTTCCACTGGCAGCACCAGCACTCGCTACAAGCTGGAGGGCCACGCAATGGTCTTTGTCCAGGCGGGCACTGCGATCTCCGACCGCAATAAGGGCGAGGCAAACTCTTTCAACCTGCTGCACGTGGGCCGCACGGCGACCGGTGAAAAACAGGCAGAGATCTCGCGCTATTCGTGGTGCAAAGCCAACGAGCGTTTTGAAAGAGGCGAGCGCAACGACTATCGTCTGGGCAAAACCGGCTGGAGCGCATGGACGGATCCAGCCGAGAACACGAACGCGCTTAAGCCTGATTAGCATTAAACCGAATAGTTCGCGTTTGAGACTGATGCAATCGCGCCGCCCTCGCTCCACCGGCCCAAAGCAGCACGTCGGCAATTAAGAACAACAACAGTCCGGCAAAGGCCGGCAACAAGTGCCAGAAATCCAGGTATCCGACCGCGAAATGCACTCCGATGGCACAGCCGAATCCGGCAAATCCCATCAACGCTACAATCTCAACCAAGCTCCGGCTGACCTCCGCACATCGAGCCACGAACAGAAGAAAGCTGCCGATCGAGCACAAGCCCCCGCCAAACCCGGCGCGGTCATGCGAGATCACGGGTATCAGCATAGGCGAGATGCGCCGCAATGCAGGCACATCGAGTCCGATGAACCGCAGATCGGAGGGCACGAACACTGTAGTGATCCCGAAGATCGCGATGGTAATGCCGGCTAGTGCGAGCCCCAATGCGGTGAGCGCGAGTAAGAGCCGCCCTGATCGGATGAGGCTGTTCTCAGCCTCGTGCGCCGGTCGCCAGACCGAACGTAGATCACCTAGAGGAAGGCGGAGGGGACGCGAGCGCCATAATCCGGCTGCGAACACCGGAAGAAGAAAGAGCGTGGCGACTCCGTGCCAGGTGTCGAGATAGCCCTGTCCAAGATAAGTGAGAAAAGCCAGGAACCCGATGGTGCCGGAGAAAGCTAACGCCCACCATGCCCAGGCTTTTCGAGCCGCCATGGGGAACGCGGCCAACCACATGTAGCCGAACCCTATGGCCAGAAGCGAACCACCATACGCAACCCGGTCGTGGAACATAAACCCGAGCAGGTGCGGATTGCCTGCGCCTGCAAGAGCTGCGGCATCCATCCCGATCGCCTGGCTGTCATGAGGAAGCAGGTGTCCCGACGCGGACTGCATCAATGCGAAGCCTCCGCTCAGCGCGAGACAAAAACCGGTGAGCGCAATGGGAAAGCGGCCGTCTCCAAGCGCCGCCTCAAATATGCTCCGGTCGTCCCTCATCTCTATCAAACGATATCTGATGTTTCGCTTGCGCGCCGCAAGCTCCGAGATTGACAGAAAAATGAGGGAATCATTGCGGAATGTTCAGACTTGGCGGTCAAACACGTCTACTGTGTTTGGCACCCGTTGAGATTGATGGAAGCTTCGGTGAGGGAGGCGGGCAGATCCTGCGAAGTTCACTCGCGTTGTCGCTCATCACGCAGACACCTTTCCGGATCCACAATCTACGCCGCGCGCGTGCGAAACCAGGACTGCGCCGCCAGCACCTGACCGCCTTGCGTGCGGCCGCTCGGGTAGGCAACGCTCGTATACAAGGGGACGCGGTTGGTTCCACGGAAATTTCTTTCCAGCCCGGACAACTGGAACCAGGAGAGTATGAGTTCGATGTGGGATCAGCGGGAAGCACGACGCTTGTTTTCCAAACAGTTTTACCGGCATTGCTGCAATGTTCTGGGCCGTCCAGGGTGACCTTGATCGGCGGAACTCACAACCACGGCGGTCCACCGTGGGACTTCATTCAGACGGTGTTCCTCCCTGTGCTTCAGAAGATGGGAGCGACCCTCACGACGCAGTTTGAAAGGTACGGCTTTGCGCCCGCGGGTGGCGGCCGGTGGCGGGCAGAGATCCAGCCTTCCCGTCTTCGTCCCATTGAAATCCACGAGCGCGGCGAAGTAGTGGAGCGCTGCGTCCGGGCGATAGTATCCAATTTGCCGGTCTCGATTGCGGAGCGGGAACTCTCGGTCGTTCGCCAAGGATTGCATTGGCCGGATCAGGTCTATCGCGCAGAGACAGTCGAATCTGCCGGACCCGGTAATGTCGTGATGATTAGCGCTTCCTTCCGCGAAATCTCGGAACTCAGCACGGGGTTCGGCCAGCGAGGAGTCCCAGCGACAAGAGTTGCAGCCGGTGCGGTCGATTGCTGGGAGCGATACGACGACTCCGGAGTCCCTGTTGGCGAGCACCTCGCGGACCAATTACTTCTTCCGATGGCCATTGCGGGCGGCGGCTCTATGGTGACGACCAGACCTACTCTACACACCGTGACCAACGCCGAAGTGATCGGCAAGTTCCTTCCCATTCGGTTTCGGATGGCGCCGCGTGAAAACCAGAGCTGGCAGATAAGTGCCTGAGCGCTTCTATCGAGTGTGCGCGCCGCGTTCCTGTTTCAAACGCTTCCCTCTCCGAGAAAGAATTGGAGCGCCGCTTCTTTCATCTCCGCCGGAATGGTATGCGGGCCGTCGAATTCGCGGTATTCGAGCGTGAGTTGAGGATGTGCGCGCAGCGCGTTGCGGAGAAGCCGGCCGCAGACATCAATGGGAAGAACCTCGTCGCGGGTTCCGTGCGAGATGAAGATCTTCGGTGTGTCTTCAATCCGCGCAGGCGCCATGAAGCCGGGCGAAAACGCCAGTATGGTTCGGAATAAGAGTCCGTTGCTGAGGCCCAGCGACATAGCGTACGATGCACCGTCGGAGAATCCGCCAAGCGCGATGCGTGCAGGGTCGATGGCAAACTGTGTGAAGAGTTCGGCTAAGCATTCGTCTATGAAACGAACATCGGCCCCGTAGCGGGCGTCCGAAATGATGTCCCATGAGGCCTTGCGGGATTCTGGTGCCAGGAGGATCAGCCTGGCTCGGTCGGCATAGGGCCGCAAAAGCTCCATACCGTGTTCCGCATTGCCGCCCGCACCATGCAACATGACAGCAAGTGGCGCAGGTGTTTGCGCCAACGAACTCTCGGGCGCATACAACAGCGCGCCGCGCCGCTCGTTTATGACGACATGCCGCAGGCCCGGTCCGGCAACATGGTTCTGCAAGCCCGGCCGAGCATTCAGTCGAGCTACGGGCGTTCCTGCTTTGTTCGTCCGCATGTTATCTTTTGGCGTCGTACACCTTCACCAGCTAGACGAGAGAGGCTCGCTTCGGAGCTTCTAGCAGATCTGCCTGGTCCTGGTTTGCCCGATTCGCGCCCAAGCGAATCGACGCGCTGCGAACTACCATTGGACGGCTGACCAAAAACGATGACGGAAGTAAGATTCATCAAAGTTGGTACCTCCCTGGTGCGATACCGCGTTGAAGGAAGCGGCGAACCTCTGGTGTTGATCCATGGCCTTGGCGGATCAATCGGCTGGTGGGTTCGCAATGCAGGCGTGCTGGGCCGGCACTTCACCGTTTATGCGGTCGATCTGCCCGGCTTTGGCGCGATGCGGCGAAGTGCGGAACCGTTCTCCATTCGCGGCGCAGTGGGATGGTTGCAGGCGTTTCTTCAAGCATTGGAACTCGACAAGGTGTCGCTGATCGGGCACTCCATGGGCGGACTCATCGCAGCGATTTTTGCGGCTGAATTTCCGGCGCGCTTGCAGCGGCTGATACTCGCCGCGCCTGCCGTTGCCTTGCCAAATACTCGGATCGCGTCCTACTTTTTGCCGCTCGCGCGTGAAACCCTCCGAGTAGAGCGCAGCTTTTGGAAAACACTAATTTGGGATAGCCTGCGTGCCGGTTTCCCCACCACGCTCCGAGCGTCGCGTGAGCTCCTCGGGTACAAATTGGAGGGTGAGCTGTCCCAAATCTCAACGCCCTGCCTTCTGGTTTGGGGAGAGCTCGATCCGCTGGTTCCTGCCATGCTTGGCCGTGAGCTACAAAAGAAAATATCAGGCAGCCGGTTGTACGTCGTGAAAGGCGCCGGACATGTGCTGATGTACGACCACGCGGAACAATTCAACACGGTCGTGCTGGAGTTTCTAACTGGCCGCTTCGACTCCCAACTTGAGGCCGTTAAAGCGCCAGACTAAATGCGAAACACATCGAACCGAAGCCACTGCCTTGGGGTAGCCGGCGTTCCGGCACCCAAGGTGCTTGTGCGGGCAACGTTAATCGCCGGAGCTGTCTGGTCTCTTTGGAAATGGCGCCGGACACGCCGGGAGCGCGAATCAATGCTTCGGGCCGGATCCATTCGACCTCTGGAGTCGCGCTGGTATGGTGTCGCCGGGATTCGCATGCATGCCCGTGTTTCACCGGAGCGTTTCGGAGTCCACCCGGAACCTGTAGATTCTGATTCACGGCTGGGGCGTGTCGAGTTCGTACTTTATTCCCATGGCCGAGCGGCTTGCGTGCCGCTTTGCGGTTGCGGCTCCGGATCTTCCAGGCCATGGACTTTCCGAGTCTTTGCCGGCAGTTCCCGGAGCGGAGGATCTGGCCGGCATTGCATTGGACTGGATGAGGGTCGCCGGAATTGAACGCGCCTCAGTCGTAGGCCATTCCATGGGATGCCAAGTGGCGATCGAGATGGCACTGCGCGAGCCAAAGCGTATTGGGTGTCTGGTGCTGATTGCGCCCACGCCCGATCCTCATGCTCGCAGCGTTGCCGAGCAGTTTCGCCGACTCGTCGTTGGCGGATTCTATGAACGAATGTCGCTCCTGCTTCACCTGGTGAAAGATTACGCGAGAATGGGCAAGCGTCTCGTGCCTGAGTTCTTTTCGATGCTCGGTTATCCGATAGAGCAGAAGCTATGTCACGTGAAAGTGCCAGTTCTGCTGGTGCGGGGAGATAAAGATCCTGTCGTTCCGCAGCATTGGATGGAGGAGGCGGCACTGCTGGCAGGAGCCGATGGCACCATTGCAATTCCGCGATGGGGTCATGCTGTGCAGTACAGCGCTGCTCCGCAAGTAGTGCGCGCGATTGAGCCTTTTCTTTTGGCCCGCTACCCCGGACATAACAGGCGACGCTAAGCTCGTTGCCGGATCTCTTCTTCTGCGAGGGCTCTCGCTTCAAAGTTTTCAACCAGGCTTCATTGCGCGCGCCGTTCGGGCCGATAATAGGGAAGGTCTCCAAAAGGAAACTGCTTAGAGCGATGAAACAGTGACCAGCGCTTTGTATTCGCCGTCCGGCGCCCGGCCAGAGGAGTGGCGTTGAATTCACCGGAAGACATCTCCTCGCCGGGCGTCTCTCAGGAGCGCAGGCAGCAGGGAACCGGAGGAACTTCTGCGTCCTTCCTCGAGCATCGCTTCAACTTGCTCGTCGACTCAGTTGTCGACTACGCATTCATTACCTTCGATCTCGATGACCGCATTACTAGCTGGAATCCCGGTGCTACGCGAATCCTCGGTTACTCGGAAGGAGAAATTTTGTCCCACTCCGGCGCTCTCTTTTTCACGCCGGAGGATCGGAGAAATGGTGAGGTAGAAAAAGAACTGGCGACCGCAAAGCGAGAAGGCCGCGCCGAAGATGAACGCTGGCACGTCAGAAAAGACGGATCCCTGTTCTGGGGCTCCGGAGTAATGACGTTGTTACGAGACGATTCGGGCCAGCCCCAGGGCTTCGCGAAGATCTTCCGGGACCTGACGCGGCAGAAAACCGCGGAAGACGCCTTGCGGGAGAGCGAAAACCGTTTTCGCTTATTTGTTGACAACGTGCGCGACCACGCGCTGTTTCAGATTGACCCGTCCGGGCGCGTATCGGGGTGGAACTCGGGCGCACAGAAACTGTTCGGCTACACGGCAGCCGAAATCCTAGGGTGTTCTCTGGATAAGCTGTTTCCACCAGAGGATCGCGAGGCCGGTTATCCGGCGCAAGAACTGGCGAGCACGTTACAGCAAGGCCAGATGCAGGACGCACGCTGGCTTCTCCGCCGCGACGGGACGCGATTTTTTGCCGTTTGGGCCACTCATCCGATACACGACGACACCGGGCAGCTCAGAGGATACGCGAAGGTGCTGCGTGACGAAACGGACCGGCTGCACCAGGAGGAATTCCGCAGGCAAGAAGAGGAGCAGGAACGAAAACAGTTGCAGCGCGCAGTCGAGACAACCGGCGCCGAACTGGACCGCACAAAAGACGAGTTGCGTGCTCTAGCTGCAAGTCTGATGAGGGCGCAAGACGAGGAGCGGCGGCGCGTGGCGCGCGAGCTTCACGATGACGTGAGCCAGGGCCTCGCGATCTTGGAGATGCAGCTTTCATTGATCCAAACCCAGCCCGAACTCCCGGACAATGTGCGGAGTGAGCTCGAACGCTTGCGGAGCCGGATCACAGTCGTTTCGGAAGGAGTACGGACGCTCAGTCACCGACTTCATCCGTCCATACTCGACCACCTCGGGCTGGTACCGGCCTTGAGGAATTTAGGCGCGGACTTCGCCAAGCACCAGAACTTAACTTTTCATCTCATCAGCTTTCCTTTACAACGAACAATCCCGTTACCCGTTGCCTCGGCGCTCTATCGCATTGCACAGGAGAGTCTGCGGAATGTTGCGAAACATGCCCCGGGTTCGCTGGTTACTTTGCGAGTCACGGAAGGCGAGAAGGATCTCGAATTGTCCATTCACGACAACGGACCGGGCTTCGATGCCGCTGCGGTCAAAGCACAGAACGGACTGGGACTGATCAGCATGGAGGAACGAGTCCGTCTGGTTGGCGGGACCTTCGCTCTTTTCACGAAGCCGGGCGGAGGCACGCAGATTACCCTCAGGGTGCCCCACGCCGAGCAGGTCTGATTCGGTCTCCGCCAGGCTATTCAATACAATCGAGCCTGACACCCGAATGACACCGTTTCCATTCCCGCTTTCAAAATCCAGTCGCCTCCTTACCTGTGCAGTGTTCTTGTCGCTGCTCCTGGGCGCTCCGCTTCATGCGCAGACTCATCCTGCCCCAAACGCGCCGCCCCTGGACTATCGCGCTGTCGAAAACTGGGCCAAACTTCCGGACGGCATCAATCTCGGCGAGTGTTCGGGAGTGGCGGTCGACAAGTCGGATAACGTCTGGGTCTTCAACCGGGGCTCCCATCCCGTTGTAGAGTTCGACTCGAACGGCAAAATGCTCCAGGCGTGGAGCGACGTGCCGGTCAAGTCCTCGCACGGAATTCGCGTCGATCCGGACGGCAACGTATGGCTGATCGATGTGGCGGGTCACAAGGTTCTGAAGATGTCGCCGTCCGGTCACGTCCTGATGGTGATCAGTGCTGTCGGGGGCGCGGCGGGCGACCAGAACTCGAAATATGCTTTCAACCGTCCTACGAATGTCGGATTTGCTCCCGACGGCTCGTTCTTTGTTACGGACGGATACGGAAATTCACGCGTCGCGAAATATACAAAGGACGGGGAGTACGTCACTCAATGGGGAAGCAAAGGAACCGGCGACAATCAGTTCAACATCGTTCATGACATTGCTATCGACACAGCCGGAAAGCTCTACATCGCTGACCGGGAGAACGATCGTATCCAGATCTTCGACCAGTCGGGGAAGTTCCTCGGAAAGTGGTCGAACCTGGGAGCAGCCTGGGGCCTGGTCTACAATCCGCGCGAGAATGTCTTTTTCCTCAGCGACGGCGTCAATGACGAAATCATCAAACTCGACGCGAGTGGAAAGGTTCTAGGCAAGATTGGCTCCCACGGGAAAGGACCCGGCAAGCTGCATTATCCGCATAGTCTGGCGCTCGATAGTACAGGGGCGCTCTACGTGGCAGAGATCCTGAACTGGCGAGTTCAGAAATTCATACCGTCCAAATAGCCGGCGGAGTCTCGTCGGCGTCAGATCGGGAGCTACACTCCTTTATTGAACCGTCGGCACGGCTTTCACGTCTAAAAGGGAAAAGCGAGTATAAAGTACATGTACAACCAAACTTCTCAGACTTCTGTTTGGGACAAGTTAAGCGGAACTACCAATCTCACCGGGCGAACTGCTGCCGTTGTCAAGCAAACCTACCTGTTATTCGGACTGGCAGTCTTCAGCGCGCTGGCTGGCGGATACATAGGCGCCACCTCCGAAACGCTTGCCCGATTCTTTTCGGGATGGCTGGGTTGGATCGCTGCGCTGCTGCTCCTGAATGCCGTTCCTCGAATCGCGATCAGCGTACGCCATAATCACCAACTCGGGGTGGCCGCGCTTGTGGCGGACGGCTTTGTTTCGGGTATCGCTCTCTCGCCGCTCCTGTGGGTAGCGCGCCTGGTTGCGCCGGAACTGATTCTTGTGGCGTTGGGGATTACGGCGTTCGTGTTTGTCGGCGTGAGCGCTTACGTAATGAGCACGCGCCGGGAGTTTTCTGCGCCTCGCGGGCTGATGGCCGGCTTATTCTTTGCGCTGATCGGCACGATGATCTTGAACAGCTTCCTCCACATCGGGATGATAGGGATCCTGATTGGGCTTGGTATCGGTGCTCTCGGTGTTTTTACTCTTGTTTATTCGACCAGCGCGGTGCTGCGCACGCCTGACGCAGATAGCCCCATTCCCGGGGCGCTGATGCTGTTCGCCGGCGTATTCAACGTCTTCGTTGCGGCGCTCAATATTTTGCTTCGCGTTTTCAACGGCAGCCGGGACTAGCGCACCTTCGAGGAACAAGCGTCCACAATCATTCCGTAGAGAACATGGGCAGCGAGCGCCGAGCCGTGAGAGCGTGCGTTCGCTGCCCTTGGCTTTTCCAGGCGCGTCACCGTCACAGCTAATTCGTCGGCCAGCAGCCACAATCCTGCCCCAAAGGCTGCTCCGCGGGCCGCGCGCAAAGCCGGGTACTTTCCCGCCACAGCCGCATAGGCCGCACCGGTCGCGATTCCGAAGACATAATGGACGGCTGCGCCGATTCGCTCGGCAGTCTGCTGTTCAAGGCTGCTTCCGAAAAACGCTCGGGCTGCGTTCGCGTCGGTTTTTGAGCTTAAACCAAACGAATCCGGATCGAAGAACCGTACGGTCGCCTTCATCGCCAAGCTCCCAAGAGCTCCTCCGAGAGCGCCGGCCAGAAGCTTGCGGTTACGGGCAACCATCGGTTTCCTTCGCACTGCGCATCGCCTCGCAAACGCTGATCCGGAGGTAGCGGCGCAACTGTTCCTCGCTCAGGTTTGAAGGGTCAAAAAGACGGTTCAATGCCGCGCCGTCGAGAATGCCTGCTATTTCCGCAGTCCTCCGCCGCTTTTCCGCGACGGACAACGCTGTCAACTCCGGTACGAAATTATCAACCTTCGCCATACAGCACCGGAGCAGCATTTGGGCATGCAATTCCGCCAGTCTGGTCTGCTTTTGCGGATGACGGATCGCGTACATCTTGAATTCAAGGTTGAGAAGGACGCGCTGCCGGTCTCGAAGCAAAGTCAACAGGTCGTCCGTCACTGCGTCGATACGCTCTTCTGTGGTTGCCGCGGCCGATAAGCGGGGGCGGACGCGTTCCTGGTCACGCAGGAGATCTTCCTCGAAAATAGCGAAAAATACGTCTTCTTTGTCTTCGAAGTTGGCGTAAAAAGCTCCTCGCGTCTTGCCGGCCTGGGCCGCTATATCCTCGATCCGGGCATGTTCAAAGCCGTCCCGCGCAAACACGGCACGCGCCGCGCGGATCAAATCCTGCCGCGTCTGCATCGCTCGTTTTTGCTTATGCGCCGACCATGAGGCAGCGGCGAAAGATTGCTCGACATTTTCTGTGGCCTTCTCTGAATCGTGCATGGCAGGTTCCGTATCCAAGATATGATTAAACATACAGGAATGTATATTTCTTTCGCATTAAGAAACGTATGCATCCCTGGCTGGAGGCCATCGCTTTGGAACATTACTGCTTAACCCGGGACATCCCACTTTCGACTCTCCGCAAGGTTGTGCGCGCCAGTCTGTTTGGACTCGTGATCGCGCTCGCGTGCGCTTTTTCAACAAGTTGCGGTGGCAAGAACAATGCGGCTCCGGCTCCCATGGGCCCTATGCCCGTGTCCGTCGTGAAAGCCCAGCAGGCCGATGTACCGCTGGTCGGCCAATGGGTCGGAACAATGGACGGTTTCGTTAACGCGCAAATTCAACCGCAAGTCAGCGGGTATCTGATCCGGCAGAATTACCGGGAAGGCTCCTCCGTGTCAAAGGGCCAGGTCCTTTTCGAGATCGATCCGAGACCATTCCAGGCGCTCGTTGATCAAGCGAAAGGCCAGGTCGAACAGGCTCAAGGACAGGTGGCCCAAGCCCAGGCGCAAGTCGCTCAGGCGCAGGCCCAGCTCGGCCTTGCACAGATCAACGTAAATCGCGATACGCCTCTTGCGCAAGCGCGTGCGGTTGCCCAGAGCCAGCTTGATAACGACAAGCAACAAGCGGCGCAGGGAGACGCGGCAGTTCGATCGGCCCAAGCCAATGTGCGGTCGGCTCAAGCGGCGGTTACGGCAGCCCAGGCTGCCCTCGAGACCGCCAAACTCAATCTGGGCTTCACCCAGGTGCATTCGCTGATCGACGGTGTGGCCGGACAGGCAACCACACAGGTGGGCAACCTGGTCAGTCCTCAGTCGGTTCTTACTTCGGTTTCGCAGCTCAATCCAATCAAGGTGTATTTCTCGATCAGCGACACCGAATATCTGAGTCTGACGCGGCGAGCGCGCCAGGCCGGCGGTGACCTTCTGAGTGGCAGGACGAGCGTACCTCTCACTCTCACCCTGGCGAACGGGCAGACGTTTCCGCAGAAGGGACACGTCGTTTGGGTGGATCGCCAGATGAACCAGCAAACAGGCGCGATCCGGTTAGCGGCGGCATTCGCCAATCCCGGGAACGTTCTGCGGCCCGGTCAGTTTGCGCGCGTATCGGCGGAAACGGAAGTTCGCCGCGGCGCCATCCTGGTGCCGCAAATTGCAGTGCTCGACATGCAGGGAATCAAACAGGTCTACACGCTTGGACCAGGCAATAAGGTGCACGTTGCGAACGTGAACCTCGGACCCGAACACGGGAACAATTGGATCATTGAACATGGTCTCGAGCCGGGAACTGCCGTGATCACGGACAACCTGCAAAAGCTGAGAGACGGTGTTCCCGTTTCCCCGCACGAAGCGGCCGCTGGAACTGCGGCGACGTCTTCCACCAACGAATCCGCTGGAAAGTAAACAATGTCGAAGTTCTTTATCCGCAGGCCCATTGTGGCCATTGTCATCGCTATTGTCACGGTGATTCTCGGCACCGTTTCGATGCTGACTCTTCCTACCTCGCAGTATCCGAACATCGTTCCTCCCGAGATCCAGGTTCAGGCAACGTACGCGGGCGCCGACGCCAAAACGCTGCAGCAAGCCGTATCTACGCCGATCGAGCAGCAGATGAATGGCGTCGACAACATGCTGTACATGTATTCCGTCAACGCCAATAACGGACAGGCGACGGTGTACGTGGACTTCGATGTCAAGACGAATGCCGGACACCGACCAGGTGCTGGCGCAGCTTCGCGTGTCCCAGGCGCAGGCGCAACTGCCTGCCCAGGTCAATACGGCCGGCGTGACGGTGCAGAAGTCGCTCACTTCGCCGCTGATGCTGATCAATCTCTCGTCTCCGGATAAGAGATACGGCCCCGACTTTCTCACCAACTACGCCATCATCAATCTGCAGGACGAATTGACCCGCGTTCCCGGCGTGTCGCGCATTCAGGTCTTCGGCGGCCAGTACGCTCTGCGCGTCTGGGTGAAGCCGGACCAGCTGGCAAAGCTCGGCGTCACCGCGACCGACGTCATCAGCGCTCTGCAAACGCAAAACAATGTGAACCCTGCCGGCCAGATCGGTGGAGAGCCCGTTCCCAGAGGTCAGCAGTTCACCTACACGGTACGAACACAGGGCCGCCTGGTTACGCCCGAGGAGTTCGGTAACATCATCATCCGCTCGAATCCCGACGGATCGGTTCTTTACCTGCGCGACGTGGCACGTGTGGAATTGGGAACGCAGGTCTACAACCTGACGGCCCGGTACAACAACGCTCCTTCCGGTGTCATGGCCGTGTACCAGCTTCCGGGTTCGAACGCGGTCACGACGGCGGAGGCAGTCAACAAGCGCCTGAAAGAGCTCTCGGCTAACTTCCCGCCGGGCATGCAATATAGCGTTCCGCTGGATACGACGAAGGCGGTGACCGCCGGCATTCACGAGATTGTTGTAACGCTGCTGATCGCGCTTGGCCTGGTCATCCTGGTCGTTTACATCTTCCTTCAGGGTTGGCGGGCGACGTTGATTCCGCTACTCGCTGTGCCCGTGTCGCTGATCGGTACGTTTATTCTCTTTCCCGTACTCGGGTATTCGATCAACACGCTTTCTCTCTTCGGATTGGTGCTCGCGATCGGACTGGTGGTCGACGACGCCATCATCGTGGTGGAAGCGGTCGAACGCCTGATCGACGACGGAATGTCGCCGCGCGACGCAGCCGTTCGCGCCATGGAAGAGGTGGGTGGGCCTGTTGTCGCCATCGCTCTGATTCTGGCGGCGGTCTTCATCCCAACAGCAGCCATCCCGGGCATCACCGGACGCCTGTACCAGCAGTTCGCAGTCACGATTGCGATCTCGGTACTGATCTCCGCGTTCAATGCGCTGACTCTTAGCCCTGCTCTCGCCGCTTTGCTCCTGAAGCCGAAACAAGAGGGCCGGCGCCGCGGTCCGCTACAGCGCTTATTCGATGGGTTCAATCGCCTTTTCGGCCGCACGACGAAGGCGTATGTTTCCACGTCCGGTTTGTTGGTGCACAAATCCGGCTTCACCATGCTGGTGCTGGCACTGATCACGGTTGCCGCAGTATTGCTGGGCGGCCGCCTTCCAACCGGATTCATTCCTCAGGAAGATCAGGGCTATATGTTCGTTGCTTTGCAGCTACCCGATGCCGCTTCACTGCAGAGGACCGATGCTGCGGCGCAAAAGATTACCGATGCAATGCTGCATACGCCCGGAATCGCTGGTGTGATCGGTGTGAACGGTTTCAGCTTGCTGACCCAGACGCAAAGCACCAATACGGCGTTCTTCTTCGTTTCGCTCAAGCCTTGGGAGGAAAGGAAATCCCGCGAAGAGCAGATTGAGAGTATCCAGGGAAGTCTCCAACGCCAACTCGCCGCAACAAGCGAAGGTCTGGCGTTCTCGTTCCCGCCGCCTGCCATTCCGGGTATCGGCACCTCGGGTGGCGTAACGATGATTGTGCAGGACCGGTCGGGCAACGATGACCCGAACTTCCTCACAAAGAATTTGTTCGGCTATCTGGGCGCGCTGTCGAAGCGTCCGGAGATCGCGGCGGCGGTCCCGTCCTATCTGCCAGCCGTTCCGCAGCTCTACGCCGATGTGGATCGGGAAAAGGTCACCCAGCAGCAGGTAGACCTCACGAATGTATACACCACCATGCAGACCTTTATGGGTGGCTTCCTTGTGAACTACTTCAATCGCTTCGGCCGCCAGTGGCAGACCTTCGTTGAGGCGGAAGGCGACACGCGCACTAACATCCAGAACATCAACCAGTTCTATGTTCGAAGCGCGAATGGCAGCCAGGTTCCGCTTGGTTCGCTGGTGCATGTACGGCAAATCACGGGACCGGAGTTCATTCTTCGGTTCAATGAATACACCTCGGCGCAATTGAATGTCACCGGTGCTCCCGGTTACAGCTCGGGACAGGTGCGGGCTGCGCTCGAAGAAGTTTTCAACCAGGCAATGCCCGCCGGTATGGGTTTTTCCTACCAGGGCATGAGCTTCCAGGAGCAGCAGGCGGCCCAAGGTATCCCAACCTGGGTGGTGTTTGGACTGTCCCTGCTTTTTGTCTTCTTGATTCTGGCGGCGCTGTATGAGAGTTGGTCGCTGCCGTTCAGTGTTTTGCTCAGCACTCCCGTCGCGATCCTTGGCGCTTACCTCGCACTTAGCCTGCGCTCGCTCGAGAACGATATCTTCGCCACCATCGGTTTGATCATGCTCATCGGCCTCTCGGCGAAGAACGCGATTCTGATCGTCGAATACGCCGTCGTGAATTACCGGGGCGGCCAGAGTATTTCGGAGGCAGCCTTAGGGGCAGCAAGACTCCGGTTCCGGCCCATTGTGATGACCGCGCTGGCGTTCATCTTCGGTTGTCTGCCGCTCTGGACCGCAAGCGGCTCTGGTGCGGTGTCGAGACGGATTCTCGGTACCGTCGTGATCGGTGGAATGCTGCTTGCCACCGTCGTAGGAATACTGATGATTCCGGTGACCTTTGCTGTGGTTGAGTATCTTTCTCACCGCTTTGCTCGAGGAGGAAAGGGAACTTCGATGGATTCCGCTCATCCACCTGAAAGCGATGACTCGGGCCCGGGCGGCCTTCAGCCTCAACCGGAAGGGGGGCACGCATGAAAACCGGACTCTTCGCCTCGTCTAGTTACATTCGCCGTTCTGACGGCAAGCTGTACTGTCGGGCCTAATTACTCGAGGCCCCAGGTCCCGGCCGCGCCGACATTCCGCGGGGCGGACAACGCCGAGGTCTCGAGTGCGAAGGAAAACTCGCTCGGCGATCAGAAGTTGGCCGATGTTTTTCATGAGCCTGAGCTGCAGAATCTGCTTCGCACGGCTCTCGAGAAAAACTACGACGTGCGGATTGCCGCCCAGCGCATTCTGGAACAGGCGGCTCAGGTTCGCATCACGCGTGCCCAACAGTTCCCGACGCTGAACATCGGAGGAACCGGCATCGGCGCTGAGCTTCCGTCCTCTTTTAGCAACATCATCAGCGGGCCTCTTGTCGCCGGCAGTTTCAATTTGTCAGCAGCATGGAATCCGGACTTCTGGGGACTCTATCGCCGGCAATCGGAAGCGGCGCGCGCCCAGTTGCTGGCTCAGACATGGGCACAACGGGCTGTGCGGCTGACACTGGTCCAGCAGGTTGCGGCGCTTTATCTGCAACTGCGGGCGCTCGATCGGGAATTGGATATTGCCCGGCAAACCGTCAAGATCCGGCAGGATTCTGTGGATTTGACACGGACACTGGAACGCGGTGGAGCAGTTCCGCTCTCCGATGTCCGCCAGGCAGAACAACTTCTGTTTCAGGCAACCTCGCAGGTTCCGCAACTGGAGCAGTCCATTCAGCAGGACGAGAACGGATTGCGCGTTTTACTAGGTGAAAACCCGGGACCGGTAGCGCATACAGACCAAGGCGCTCTGGCGCCTCCGCCCCAGGATGTACCAGTCGGATTGCCGTCGCAGTTGCTTGAGCGGAGGCCGGACATCCAACAGGCTGAGCAGCAGCTCATTGCGGCTAATGCGCAGATCGGAGTGGCGCGGGCACAATTCTTCCCCCAGTTGTCGCTCAGCGCCTCGGCGGGTGTCGGCGGTGACAGCTTCGCGAACATCTTCGACTGGTCAAGCAAGACCATCTATGGAATCGGATCGCTGGCTCAGCCGATTTTTGCGGGCGGCAAGCTGAAGGGACAATTGCAGCTCTCGGAAGAGATGGAAAAGCAAATGGTTCTGACCTATCAGCAAACCATCGTGGGTGCTTTCCGGCGATGTGTCGAACTCGTTGATTGCTCTGAAAAAGCAACGCTCGGCACGCGAGCAGCAGGAGCAGTTGGTAGCCGCCGCGCAGGACGCGACCCGGCTCGCCCGGCTGCGCTATCAGGGCGGTGCAACCGGCTACCTGGAAGTGTTGACGACGGATTCGGCGCTGTTTTCGGCCCAGTTGAACCTGGTGAATGCTCAACAGAGCGAAGCGCTTGCGTTAGTGCAGCTTTACAGCGCGCTTGGTGGTGGCTGGCAATAGTCGCCGGCCAGCCGCCGAATCCGCCTTTATTTCCCGGTCGGATCTGATCTACTATGTCCCTGTGACGCCTCGTACGCCAAACCGTGCCTCCGATCGGGTTTTTCAATCGCTTGAAACATTTAACATCGAGCTACCCTCCTGGGGGTTCGCGAACACAGGCACTCGCTTCGGGAAATTTCTCCAGCCTGCAGCCGCCACAACGATCGAAGAAAAATTCAGTGATGCGGGCCAGGTCCATGCGCTGACCGGAGTCTGCCCGACCATTGCTCTTCACGTTCTCTGGGACTTTCCGGAGGGTGTTGCAAGCTCAAAGGAAGTGTTGTCTCTGGGCAACAAGTACGGCGTTCGCCCGGGCGGCATCAATCCGAACTATTTTCAAGATCAAATCTACAAGCATGGTTCGTTCGGCAGTCCCGACGAGACCGCACGTCGCCAGGCACTGCAGCATACGCTCGACAGTATCGAGATTGCGCGCCGCGTGCACAGCCGCGACATCTCCTTGTGGTTTGCCGACGGTTCGAATTATCCCGGCACCGCAAATATCCGCCGGCGCAAGCAGTGGTTTACCGATCTGCTGCAAGAGGCTCACCGCGAGCTTTCGTCCGATCAACGGCTGCTGGTCGAATACAAGCCGTTTGAGCCGGCCTTCTACCACACGGACATCGCCGACTGGGGAATGGCGCTTCTTCTCGCGCGAGCGGCCGGACCGCAGGCAAAAGTTCTGGTGGACACCGGTCATCACTATGCAGCCCAGAACATCGAGCAGATCGTTGCCTGGCTGCTTTCAGAGAATATGCTCGGCGGTTTCCATTTCAACGATCGCCGGTATGCCGATGACGACCTGACGCTCGGGTCCATCGACCCTTACCAGGTGTTCCGCATTTTCCATGAGATTGCATTCTATGAGTGGGAGACGGGAACGCGGCCCGATATCGTGTACACGATCGACCAGAGCCACAACCTGAAAGGCAAAATAGAAGCGACGATCCAAACAGTCACGATGGCCGGGGAGTTGTTCGCGAAAGCCTCGCTAGTCGACCATGAGAAACTCGTCCGGGCACAACAAGCTGCGGATCTGGTCGTCGCGGAATCGCTGCTTCAGGATGCTTTCGCTACTGACGTGCGGCCCATCATCCGCGAATGGCGTGTCTCAAAGGGTCTGCCCGAAGATCCCATGGAGGCATTCCGCTCAAGCGGTTATCTCGAACGAATCACGGCGGAGCGGCGCGCCAAAAACATGTCGGGCGTCACCTCCTACGCATAAAGAGAGAGTTGCAACACGGCAGCAAACCGCGTCCGTTCTTTTTGAGGGTTCTTCCACATGCCACAAACCACTGAAACTGTTCACCTGAAAGATCTCTGGGATGAGAAAGAAGCAGCCAAGCTCGGGAATGATCAACTGAGTTTGCTCCGTTACCGATCGAACCTGCTTGGGGCAGACCTGCGGATCACCAACTTCGGGGGTGGAAACACCAGTTCGAAATTCGAAATGCCGGACCCGTTTACGGGTAAGCCTGTTCGGGTTCTGGCCGTAAAAGGCAGCGGCGGCGATCTCGGCTCAATTCAAAATTCAGGGCTTCGCGATTCTCTACCTGGATCGTCTGGAACAACTTAAGCAGCTCTACCGGGGCGAAGAGTTCGAAGATGAGATGGTCGGTTACTATCCGCTCTCGGCTTTCGGCACAAATAAAGTAGCGGCTTCCATCGATACTCCGCTTCACGCGTTTCTTCCGTTTGACCATGTCGACCATCTCCACCCTGATTGGGCCATTGCAATTGCGGCGAGCGCAAACGGCAAGGCAAAGCTGGAGGAGTTCAATCGCCGCTTCGGCCGCAACATTCAGTGGCTTACCTGGCAACGGCCGGGTTTCGAATTAGCATTGCAGCTCGAAAAAATAGTGAAGGACAATCCCGGTTGCGATGGGGTTCTTCTCGGCAGTCACGGACTGTTCACCTGGGGCAGCACGCAACACGAGTGCTATCTGAGTAGCATCCGGACCATCGATCAGATGGGCGAGTTTATCGCTGAGCACCAGAGCAAAGGCAGTCCGGTGTTTGGCGGGGTGAAGCACAGGGCGATCCCCAATCGTCAGGAAATGGCGACGGCTATTCTCCCGGCTTTACGCGGCATTGTCTCCTCGAACCGGCGCGTGATTGCTCACTACACCGATCACGAAGATGCTCTTGCGTTTGCAAATTCCGCGTGGGCACAAGAATTGGGTGGCCTTGGCACGAGTTGTCCCGATCACTTCCTGCGTACGCGTATCTGTCCGATGTTCATCGACTGGAAACCGGGGGAACACGATATCGAGGCGCTAAAGTCGCGCATCGCCGAGCATGCAACGTCCTACCGCGGCGAATACGGGAGCTACTACAAAGATTGGGCGACCAAAGATTCTCCGAAGCTGCGTGATTCCAATCCATCTGTCGTCGTCATTCCCAGGCCTTGGAATCTTCGGATTTGGCAAGAACAAGAAAGAAGCCCGCATCACGACCGAGTTCTTCATCAATGCCGTGCATGTGATGGCAGGAGCGAACGCGCTCGATAGCGGCGCCGAACCCCAGCATCCTTATCCGCAAGCCAGGCACGCGCAGCAATCGAAACAGTTTGTCAGCTTCAAGAACTATGTTGCGCTTCCTCGTTCAGAGGCTTTTCGTATCGAGTATTGGGCACTTGAAGAAGCCAAGCTGCAGCGTATGCCGCCAGAGGCTGAATTCAGCCGCAAAATTGTGCTGGTGGTTGGCGGCGGAAGCGGTATCGGCAGGGAAGTGGCGCTGATTCTGGCTAAGAAGGGAGCGCACATTGTTGTGGCTGACCAGAACGAAGCGGGCGCTAAGGATGTTGCCGCCGAAGCGGCCGCTTTGTCTTCCTCGGAGAATGTTCTTCACACGCAAGTGGACCTGAGCTCCGGAAGCAGCATCGCCGAGGCAGGACGTTTCACTGTGTCCCAGTTTGGCGGCCTCGATGCGATTGTGAACACGGCGGCTATCTACCCTGTTCCGGCAGGCGATGGCGAGTTGACGGAAGGGCAGTGGAACAAGACCTTCGCGATCAACGTGACCGGCAACTATTTCCTGATGAAAGAGCTGTACTGGATCCTGAAGGATCAGAAATTGCCGGCCGCAATGGTCCTGACGAGTTCGGCGAACGCGGTCGTACCGAAGCACGGCAGTGAAGCTTACGACATCAGCAAGACTGCACTAAACCACCTGATACGCGAGCTTGCGGTAGGTTTTGGCCCGCTGGTCCGGGTGAACGGTATCGCTCCGGCAACCGTCGTGGCTGGATCGACAATGTTTCCTCGCGATCGCGTGATCAATTCGCTCGTGAAGTACAAGATTCAATTCTCGGATTCGGAGTCAACCGAGGAGCTTCGAACAAAACTTGCGGAGTTTTACGCGCAACGCACTCTCACTCGGCGGCCGATCCTGCCTTCAGATTGTGCCAACGCAATCGTTTGGCTTGCCAGCGAGGAGAGTGCTAAAACAACCGGGCACGTTATACCCGTAGATGGCGGGCTGCACGAGGCGTTTCTTCGATAACCTGCGATGCAACGCATCTGTTTTGTCCTGCAAGTGCGGCCGGAACGGCTGGAAGAATATAAGTCGAGACATCGGGACGTATGGCCCGAGATGCGCCAGGCACTCGAGGACACAGGTTGGAAGAACTATTCGTTGTTTCTGAGGCCGGACGGAATGCTGGTGGGATATCTGGAAACAGAGGACTTCGAAGCGGCCCGGAAAGCCATGGCGCGACGGGAAGTGAATGCGCGCTGGCAAAAGGAAATGGCAGAGTTCTTCGTTTCTCCGAAGGGCGACTTGCCCGATCAGGCAATGTCACCCCTCGAAGAAGTGTTCCACCTCGATTAATACGACGGTGAGTCCGTCGAGCGAGGTTTCGGGTCCGTTGTTACGGCCGGCGTAGTGGTCGCTGGGGTCGTCGTCGCGGCCGGATCCGTCGTCGTAGTAGCCGTCGTCGTGACCGTTGGATCTGGCGTGGTGGTGGGAGTCGCCGTTACCGGGGTTGTTGTAGTTGTTGTTGTGGTTGTATCCGCGGTTGGAGTGGTAGTTGCCGTGGGCGTCGTCGTTACCGCTGGCGTGGTAGTCGTAACCGTCGCAGCAGGTGTTGTTGTAACCGTTGCGGCCGGAGTTGTCGTAGCCGTGGGGGTCGCTAAGGACGCTGAAGTTGCGCCACTGATAATTTGCGCAAGTTGGGCGCGCGCGGCTTCCCATACGTCCGGGTCCGCCGACCAACTCACGGTGCCCACAAACCAGGAGGGGTCTCCGCCCGGTGCAGGGTTTTCCCAGAGCGCTTTCGGGATTACGGAGTTCATGATGCTTTGAACAGCCGTCGGATTGATCTGGTTCGCTAAGGCGAGATAGTCAGCATCCTGGATGCCGCGGCGCCATTCCTTCAGGCGCAGGCTGGCGAATGGTCCATCCACACCGTAGGAATCGCTCAAATTCATGACGTCTGTTCCGGGATAAACCAGAACTCCATTGCCGTTCGTTGTTCCGTTGGTTCCGTACATGCCAAGAAACAGATCGTAGTAGCTTTGTGTTCCCCAGGTCAGGGCGTTCTGGAAACGATCGTCCGTGCCACTCAGATTGGCCTGCCAGTAGTACCAAGCGTTGATGCCCTTCTTGTACTGCGCCCAAGGCATGGTGCGAGGTGCTATGCCGTCGTCTTCAGTATCTAATGTGCCAACGCCGGGCCGGCCATCGTTGTACATCCAGAGTTGCTTGCCGGGTGTTGCTTTTACGTTGTTCGCAACCGCTTGCGTAACGCTCGTCGGGTCGCAAATGGGGATCAGGGGGCATGAACCGATGCCGGCATGACTTGCAGGAATATCGAGGCTCGGGGTGAGAATGCTCGCCGCCACCATGTCGAGAGTGGACATGGAATACATACGGCTTCCGGATCCGGGATTTTCGTTCATCCAGCGGGACCACATCTCGATGGTCGGCGCGGTGGAGTAGGCGGGCTCATCTGCCAGATAAAGGAAGGTCTGGTTACCCGGCGCATTCGCATCGAACCAGTTGACCCAGTTGTTCGTGTGCTGCCACATATCGGCCTCGGTGCCGTATCGCCACGACCAGTTTTCATACAGGCCGACGGCATAAACGCCAACGGGCGTCCCGACTCCAGGACCGTCGTAACCATTGGCGGCCGTGAACAACTGTCCGGTATAGCGCGGAACCGACGTGGCGCAGGGATTGTCTGCGACGGTGCAATCGTTATCCCCAAGCAGCGCAATTTTGTGGCGATGGAAAAGCTCGTAGTAGCGATCGCTGACTGTCCGGATCCGCTGGCCATCCGCGCTCAACGGATTGGCATATCCGCCGTATCCCGTTGCATAGCGCCACATAATATCCGACGCGGTGAACGGAGTCATCACCTTTGCGGTCGGCACATCCGGAAGTTTAAAGTTGTATACGGTCAACTGAATAGGAACAACTCGAGAGACCGTTGAACCTTCCCGCACCGTGATATTGCCGGTGTAGGTTCCGGGCACTGATGACTTCGGGATGTAAATGTCGCCCCAAATGCTCTCGTTGTGACCAGCCGCGATTGTGAAGTTCTGATTCAGCTCGAGCGGAACGAGGATATCCGGGTAAAACTTGTCGTGGTCCGGGCGATCGGTCCAGACTCCGATGCCGTTGCCATTTGCATTCGCGACCGGAAGCCGGAACCGCGTCGGATAAATCAGTTCGTCGCCCTTGTAGTAGCCGAAAAAGCTGAGGCCCTTGATCTGGAGATAGCGGGTATAGAACAGCTCGATCGGCCGGTTCACCCAACTGAAAACTCCGTTTCCCGAAGCCGGAACGGACTGAATCGTGGCCCCGTTTGGACCCGTCAAAGTGTCGAACGAGACGGTGACGTTACTTGCCGACGCATAAGCAGCCTCGAGCACCAGATTGAAGCTAACCACTTCATTGGCCGCACCCGAAACCAGAACCGTTGTTCCGTCCCAGGCTCGGTTGACCACCTTACCCGTCAGGTTTTCGGAATGGTTGGTCGCGCGTAGTTCGTCTTGGGTGACTTTGTCGCCACCTTCGTTTGCCCAAACTCCTGATATGTTCGCTCCCAGAAGGGTGGCGGCATTCAACAAGAGTGAAAGAAATAGGGCACTCGCCAGCCGGGTAGAAACCGGTCTCAAATTGTTGATCGTGGACGCACTGATCACCTCTCGGGCATCATTTGTGCGCACACACACGTATCCTGATTGCATGTATATGCTATTCATCCCTTTGCGCCTGTTAAACGGCGCTTATAGTTTTATTCGAAGTTATAACTCTACAACGAAACTATGGAGCTCCTGTATAAATATTCGTAATGTTTCACAGAATCTTTGATGGAGGGTGGGGAGACGGAAGGAAACGCAAAAGGCGCGGCCGAAGCCACGCCTATGGAACTCGGACTAATGCGGAGTACTAGCCTTTACGGTTCTGGGTGGCCTACCAGACGAACTTCGCACTCACCTGCCCGATTCTGGGAGGGCGAGCACTCGTCACCTGGCCGAACGTCCCACTGCTGAAGTTTCCGGTCGGGTTATTGAACTGGGTGTGGTTGAAGATGTTGAAGAACTCCGCCCTGATTTGGAATCCGACGGTCTCGGTGATCTGGGTGTTTTTGCCCAGCCCAAAGTCGGTATTGATCAGCCCAGGACCGTAGAAGAACCGGCGACTCGCGTTGCCGATCGTCCCGAGTACTTCGGACGAGAACGAGCTCGGAAGGAAGAAGACGTTCGGGCGGCCCGTCGGCCCGGCGTTGCGAGCGTCCTGTATCACCACAGGCGCTATCGCATTGGGCATATCGACGTTACTCCGTCCGGCGAGAGACAGATCCCCGGCCGACTGGCTTAACGTGACCGGGAGCCCGGTCGTGAAACGCGTGATGCCGGATATATTCCAGCCCTGTGTTAATCGATGAGGCGCTCCGCCGAACCAGCGGTCAAAGGGAATCGCCCAGTTGTAGCTGCCCACGAAGTTGTGCTTCATATCGAATGCAGAGAGGGCGCGGCTAAGTCCGTAGTTGAAGGGATTCAGGTACTCGCCGTCTCCCGTGCCGCTGTCGATCGCTTTCGAATACGTATAGGCCGCCAGGAAAGTCATGTCGGCGGCCTTGCGTTCCACTGTTGCCTGGAACGAGTTGTAGTTCGAGTTTCCGATCGTCTGGTAGTACTGCATCTTCGTGCTGAAGTAAGGATACGGATAGTTCGTGGCCGTGCCTTGCACCTTGCTTCCGTTCGGCAGCGTATACGTGCGGTTCTCGCCGTTTGGCCCGCATGTAGGAGTGGCGTGTGACGCGTTCAGAGCGAAGCAAAGCGCTGCACTTCCCGGATTTACCATGTTTTCGACCATCAAGTGGTGACTCTGGGTTCCCACATACGAGAGAGTGAGAACGGTAGCCTTCGATACCGCCCGTCTGAATGGTGAAGTTGTAGTGTTCCGCGTAGGGCAGAACGTTGTCCGGTGCGTAGCCGGGCCCGATCAAGGGAAGGTAAACACCGAAGTTCAGATTGGCATTGGCCGGGCTGCCTGGAATGGGAATCACGAACGGGAAGCGCTGTCCTGCGGAGCTTCCGTCCGAGCGCACCTGGAACGGAGTATCGAGCGAGGGCGGCGTCACGCTGGTGTAGAACTGCCCGAAGGGCGCGTCGCCAAAAACGCCGAAATTTGCGAGATCCGGCTGCGAGAAGTAATAGATACCAAATGCGCCGCGGATGCTGGTCTTCCCGGAACCTCCGAACAACCTGCCCAAAAAGCCGTCGTTCGAATCGGGGGAGTAAGCGAACCCGACCCGAGGGGCAAAACGGTTCCACTGCGTGTGGTAAATCGTGCTGGGGATGCCCGGATCTCCCGGCACGACGAATCCGGCAGGCGCGGTCGGAAATTGCGTTGACTGAACGCCTTTGGCCCAGGTATTGAGCTTGCCCTGTGTGTCGTACCACGGCATGCTGACTTCCCAGCGCACACCGAGATTCAGTGTGAAGTTAGGGCGAACCTTCCAGGAATCCTGAACGTACAGGCCGCCATACCGGGTTCGGGAATCGAGCACCTGTACGCTGCACTGCGTATAAGAGGCCGGCGCACCCAAGAGGTAGTCGGCGAAATCTACGCCAGTTTCGCTGCCGTCGAAAACGAAGCTTCCGTTCGGATAACAAACGTTACGCGCATTCAATTGCAGGTAGCGGAACTCACCGCCCACTTTGAGTGAATGTTGGCCGGCAACTCTGGACAAGCCGTCGCTGAGCATATACGTATTGTTCGGTTGATAGGTGCTGAGCACGTTTACACCGAGATTGAAGGAGTTGAACGTCAACTTGGGCAAAAACTCCTGATATCCGGGCGGTCCCGAAGGAATAATGCCCAGCGTGCCGGTCCCAGTCGTAAAGCCGAGTGAAGAGAGCTTAGTAAAGCTGCTGGTGGGCACGTTGGTGAAGATCGAGGTGCGGAAGAAGCTGAGGCGTAGCTGATTCACTGTGTTCGCCCCCAACGTTTTGGTATTGCTCAAGGTGAACATCTGAGCGCGCGATGGGGTCACACTCGAGAACCCGGGCACGCTGCCGTTCAGCGGGTTGGTCAATGTGGAGTCGTCGAAGTGATAGTAGAAGGACCAGTTGCCTGTCTTCTCGTTGATGAAGTCAATGCGTTGTCCCGTCTTGTCGTCGTTGACGCTGGCTTTTTGGCTGACGTCGGAGAAGAGACCTGTCGCGGGGTTCAGATTTCCGACCGGAATGTAGCTTAGCGTGTTCACGGCAACTGTGTCGAAGGCTCGCTTCGGTATGACGCCCCCGGGGAATACGCATTGAGCGGAACTCGCACAGTTGGCGCTGCTATAGAGTTCGCCATTCGTGACCGTGTACCCGAGGCGCTGGGACAAGGTTTGAGCCCAAGCTGCACCCTGCACAACCTTTGTGCCAAATACCGAAGGCGCAAAGACGCCATTTCGAGCGTTCACGGTAGGCAACTGAACAATGCCGGTGCTCGCACCCACTACCTGGCGCGTTCCCTGATAATCGGTGAACCAGAACAGCTTGTTTTTCCAGAGCGGTCCTCCAACGGCGTATCCGAACTGATTGCGGCGTAGTTCGGCTTTTGCCGGATCGAAGAAATTACGCGCGTCGAGTATGTCGTTGCGGAAGAACTCGAAGACACTCCCGTGAATGGCGTTGGTTCCGGACTTCGTGATGGCGTTCATAACGCCTCCGCTAAAGCGCCCGTACTCGGCATCAAAGCTGTTTGTAATGAGGCGGAACTCTTCGACCGAATCAAGGTTGGGAATCAGGCCCGCTCCGCCATCTTTGCTTTCGCTCACGTCTCCCCCGTTGACGAGGAAAGCATTCGCCGTCTCTCGCTGGCCGCTCACCGAGATATTCCCCGGATTCGAAAGAAAACCCGATACCGGTCTATCGTTCGGAACAATGCTTGACGTAATGGGAACGACACCGGCCTGCAGACCCAGCAGATCGAGGTAACTGCGGCCATTCAGCGGCAGAGCGAGAATCTTTCGGCTTTCGATCACGTCTCCGAGTTGGGTGCTTTCCGTTTCCACATGCACGGGATTCGCCTCTACGTTGACCTTCTGCTGTGTCGCTCCCACATTCAAAACAGCTTCGATGCGGAGAACGTCGTTAACGCTGAGCACGATGTCGCGGGCAGTGAAATCCTGGAAACCGGGAGCGCTTGCTACCAGCGTGTACTTCCCGGCCGGCAGCGCGAGCACACGGTATTCTCCATCTCCGCCAGCCGTGGTTTCTTTTGTGAAGTTTGTGCCGGCATTTGTCACGCGCACGATAGCGTTCGGGACCACAGCCTGCGAGCTGTCCCGGATTACGCCGACGATCGACCCTGTCACATCGGCCTGTGCCAGACGCGCCAAAACCAGAATTGTTGCCAACGGTAAGACGGCGTTGAGCCTTCTCATGCTGCGATACCTCCCACTGAGTTGATTAATAATCATCGGGCTAGATTTGAACCGACTGAATCAAGCTGCTCTTGATAAACGCTGGGCTGAGACGAAAGGCCCAGCATTGCTCGTGCTTGTGCCGGGCTTGCCACTTCGCGATTCAACTCGTGCGCGATTCGAACCGTCCGCTCCACGAGTTCACGATTGCCGTTCGCCTTCCGGCCCCGGGCGTAGTACACGTTGTCTTCGAGTCCGACCCGGACGTGACCACCCATTAAGATCGACAAAGTAGTGAGCGGAAGTTGAAACGGGCCGATACCGGAGCACAGCCACATGGTGTCGTCCGGAAGTTCCTTCAAGAGCTGCAAAACGTTCTCGACCGTCGGAAAACTCGAGGTCTGGTACCCCATGACGGTCTGCACCCAATACGGTTTGCGGATCAAGTCTTCCTCGATCAGATACCGTATGACCCAGGCGCCCCCGGAATGGTAGAGCTCGAGCTCCGGCTTGATATTGCGGTCCCTCATCTCGGAGGCGAACCGGTGAATCAGTCCGTAGCTGAACGGGATGCATTCATCGACATCGATTGCTGGACGAGGGTTCGACAGTGGAGGCCGCCGCTCCTTCAGGTGGAATTTGCTCATATCCGGAGTTAGATTCAGAGACGCAACTTCCGGACGGGCTTGCAGGGAGGAGAGACGCTCTTCCATGGTCATTCCGGGCCCGCCACCGGTTGTCGCGTTGATGATGATGTCCGGGCATCGCTCACGCACTTTAGAGAGCACGTCGTACCAGGGCTGTGGACTTGTAGCAGACAGGGTAGGATTCTGCGGATCTCGGGCGTGGATGTGCACCATCGAAGCTCCCGCCAGATAAGCCCCGTAAACTGAGTCGGCGATTTCGTCGGCCGTTTCGGGTAAAACCTCGTTCGCTTCCTTGCCCTGGACACCACCGTTGCAGGCCACGCAGATGATTACCGGCGGCATGCCGGACTTCACGCGCTCCATGAACTGGTAGCTGTCGGTATACCGCCAGGCGAACTTTGTGTCAGAAACCATCGTGGAGCGTTACTCCTTGAACTCTTTCCTACCGGTTGATTACAGAGGCACCGGTGGCAAAGACCGATGTTGACCCGTTAGCGGTTTTTGGTATCGTATGCCTCAATGTGAAGGGCTGGCAAACGAAAAAGAACGAAACGAGGCAGAAAAGGCAATATCCAGGTGGCGCACGTATGTTGAGTGTCACTTCGCTTGCATCATGCCGGCGGTTTTCGCACTTTTTCGCTTTCCTCGCCCCGTACCGGCGTGGCAAGATCACAACACGGTGAATTCTGCCTGCCCATTCCGAAAGCCGCGAGCGTTTCTGCCCGTGCGCTGGCTGCTCATTGCGAGTGCAGTTTGCGCGTCGCTGCCTGCATGCTTCGCTCAGACAGCCGATGAACACATTGACCTCTACTTCGGCGATTGGAGAGCGGCTCCCGCGCGTACTGTCTACGGAACGCTGCAAGTGCATGACGTGCTCACGCGCGGCAATCCAATGAATCCAGAAAGAAAGGGCGCGGTGCTTCGGTTCATCAAGTCCTTCCTGTATGCGGAACTTCCGCCGGGTGCAAAGCCAGCTTCGGCTAAGCTCGCCGATCAGCAGGACATCTTGTATATCGTCGGAGGCCGCGGCAGCATTTCTGCCGGCTCTACGGAAGCTCCGCTGCATCGGGGCGTCGCCGTCCTGGTGCCTTCCGGGTCCGAGTACACGCTGAGAAACGAAGGGGCAGAACCGCTGAGCATGTACCTCGTGAGCGAACCGACCCGTCCGGGATTTCAAGCACACTCGAAGATGGTCGTGCGAGACGAAAACGTGCTGCCTATCGCGTCAAGCTCCGATCATTGGGACCGCATCGTCAAGAAGATTTTCTCGTCGGACGATGGACTCAGTACGCTCGGGCAGTTTTCGACTGTGGCACTCGATCCGCTTACGATTACGCAACCTGATCTCGTGCGTTCGGGAGATTTCGAGGAAGTCTGGACCGAACTCAACGGAACGAGCATCGCTTTTCTCGGCTCGCGTCTTCACCGACAAGGACCCGGCGTGGCGTTCCTCACGCCGCCGGATCACAAGACGCCGATGAGCAGTTTGAATTACTCGGAGAACGAGGCCGTGAAACTGCTCTATTTCAAAAGCACGTCAGCAACCGGCACGGCTGCCGGCAATTAAGCGCTTCAGGAGAACACATGTTTAAGCAGCTTCTCACGTCCGCCGCGCTTTTGGCCTTGCCGCCGCTGAATCTGCACGCGCAAACTGCCGCTCCGTACGCCTACAAGAAGCCTCCGAATCCGGGCGGGAACTCGTATCCGACGCCAGACCTGGTGCCGTATCCTGCGGGGCGAGATCCTCTCGATCACCGGATCGATATGTTTATGGCCGATTGGCACGAGTCACTGCCCCGGCACATTCATGGCTCACTTGTTGTTCGCGACATACTGACGCGCGGGGACAATTTCGCTCCCGCGGAGAGAGGTGCGGTGTTCCAGCGATTCAACTCTCTGTCGCATGCGACGCTGGCTCCAGGTAACGTGACGGCGGCTTCAAAGCTCGAGGACCGGCAGGAGGTCTACTATGTACTGTCGGGAACGGGAGAGCTGACAGCGAACGGTGCCTCGGTTGCGATCGGAAAGGATTTCGCGTTCCTGGTTCCGGCTGGTGTGGAGTTCGTTCTACGCAACACCGGCGACGAGCCGCTGGCTGCTTACCTGATAGACGAGCCGCTTCCTCCCGGATTTAAGCCGGTCAGCAAAGTAGTTGTGAAGAACGAGCGCGAGCGGCAACCGACAAAGCCGAACGGGTACAGCCCCTATACAAGCCCCGGCGCAACCGGCCATTGGGCGCATGTCGTACGAAACCTGTTCAACCGGTCGGATGGATTGGCCACATTAGGCAGCGTCATCACCGTGACTCTGCCGCCGCTAACGGTCGGTGAGCCGCATACGCACGAACCAGGACACGAAGAGATCTGGGCCGCGATCGAAGGCGAGAGTATTGCTTTTCTTGGTTCACAGCTTCGCGTTCAGAAGCCGGGCATGGCTTACATGTTGCGCCCGGACGTTACCATGACGCACTCGAACGTTAACTACGGAGACACGCCGATCAAGTTTCTATGGTTCGCCGTGAGCCGCACATCGGACGCGGGCACCATTGTGGTGAATCAGCCGCTCAGCAATTCGTCGGCACCAGCAAAAAACTAAGGCAGCGCGAAGGCGACAAACTTTGATCCGGAGGGCTTCGAACTTCCCCCTCCTGCCGCGATCACTACAAACTGTTTGCCGTTCACTTCATACGTAGCAGGCGTAGCGATGCCCGCATAAGGGAGCACGGTTTCCCACAGTAACTGGCCTGTGCTCTTATCGAAGGCTCGGAACTTCCGATCGTAGTGCGTGGCGCCGATGAAGAAGAGACCTCCAGCAGTCACTATTCCGCCGCCGTGATTTTCCGTGCCGGTATCTTTCAGCCCTTTGGCGACGAGCTCAGGATATTGTCCAAGTGGAACTTTCCAGGCGTAATCTCCGGTGTCCAGATTGATGGCAGAGAGTGTTCCCCAAGGCGGGGTGCTCGCCGGATACCCGTCGGGATCGAGGAACTGCTGGTAACCGTTATTTGTGTATTTGAGGGTCTTCGAAAATTTGAGTTTCTGTTCGAAGGTTGTAGGCACGTCTTTCCTGGTGGTCAGGTATTGCGCCACTGCTTGTATGGCCGGTTCCCCCAACGAAGCAAACGAAGGCATGCGGCCGGTCCCTTTGGAAACGATCGCCGCAATCTGCTCGGCATTGAGCCGGCCCTCCAGGTGATCGAGGGCGGGGAAGTCGGGTGCCGATCCCTTCATGTCAGTGCCGTGGCAACCCGAACAGCGGCTTTGAAAGATAGCCCCGGCGGTCGTCTTGTTCTGTAAAGGCTCGGGCGGAACGAGCTTCAAAACATAAGCGATCTCGTTCGAATTGACGTAATACAGATGCGTTTCGGGATCGAACGCGCCCGCGCCCCATTCAGCGCCACCAGCGAATCCGGGAAACACCAGCGTGCCGGTTGTGGTAGGAGGAAGGAAACGTCCTCCGTGCCGCAGCTCCTTCAATTGCGCAAGTACCGCTTCGTGCGCAGCCGGCGTCCGATCTGTTGCGGTCGTTTCCGTAAACTCCTGGCGTGCAAACGGGGCCGGCCTTAGCGGGACTCGTTGGGTCTTTGCGAGTAGTTCGCCTTCGACTGGAGACGCGGGCGCGGGTACGTCATGGAGCGGGAAGAGGCTCTCTCCCGTGTCCCGATTGAGCACGTAAACGTAGCCGTCTTTGCTGGCCTGGGCCACGGCATCGATCGACTTGCCTTCCCGGCGCACCGCGACGAGCACGGGAGCGCTCGGAAGGTCCATATCCCAGACATCGTGTTTGACGGTCTGGAAATGCCACTTCAGCTTGCCCGTTTCGGCGTCCAGACAAAGAATGGTGTTGGCGAACAGGTTGTCGCCGTGGCGATCGGGTCCGTAAAAATCGTAAGCGGCTGCTCCGGTCGGGACAAACACAGTTCCACGCTTGGTATCGAGTGCCAGACCTCCCCAGGCATTCGCGCCGCCCGACGTCTTCCAAGCTTCGGGAGGCCAGGTGTCGTAGCCAAACTCACCCGGGTGCGGAATGGTGTGGAACTTCCAACGTATCTTGCCGGTATGTACGTTGTAAGCACGGATATCGCCCGGAGCGGAGGGGATCCACTCCGATACCGTGCTTCCCAGAATCAGCAGATCTTTGTAAACTACTCCCGGGCTTCGTACTGTGAGCACAATCTCCGAAGCCGGCCGGTCAAATGCATTGCGCAGATCGACTTTTCCGTTGTCGCCGAACGACGGATCGAGCTTGCCGGTTTTTGCATCAATGGACATTAGCTGATGTTCCACCTGGTGAAAAATCCGGGCTTCTTTGCCGTCTGTCCAATACGAGAGTCCACGGTTCTTGTGCGTAGGCCGGCCGCCGTTGAGCGGGTCGAAGCTCCAGAGCTGGCGTCCCGTTGCGGCATCCAGTGCAGCGAGGTGTAATTTCGGGGTCGTCGTGTACAGAACACCGTTGACGATGATGGGATTGCACTCGATTCCAGAACCTGGATACGCATCGCCGCTGTCGAAGGTCCAGGCAATCTTCAGGTCTTTCACGTTGGCCCGATTGATCTGATTCAGTGCGGAATAATGCAGATCTTCCGGTACGCCGCCGGCGGCTTCCCAGTTGCGGTATTGACCTTGGGCTGCGCTCGCAAGGCAAATGGACGCGAGGGCAAGCGAACGCAAGCTTGAGGGGACCATGCGCACTGCGATCCGGCTATTTCGTTTGGGCAAAGACCACACTCGACGGAGAATTTACTTTGATGACCTGGCGCGTAGGAGTTAAGCGGCCGGTGTTGCCGTCGATAAACAAAGGGATGATGTCGTCGGACGCCTGGTTCGCGGCAAACAGGTAGGTTCCAGTCGGGTCAATGCCAAAAGCGCGCGGAATCACGCCTCGCGAGGAGACTTCTTCCACGGGACTGATCGTTCCTTTTGCCGGATCAACGGCAAACACCGCGATCGTGTCCGGCCCGCGGTTCGAGGCATAGAGAAACTTTCCGCTCGGCCCCAGGTAGATTTCACCGCTGTGAAACGAGTTCAGCCGCACATTGTTTGCGTTCTCATCGAAAAACTTAGGCTTCATCGTGACGGATTGAATCTCGCTGAGCGCCCCGGAGTTTCCGTCCATCTTCACTACCGTGATGACGCCGCTCATCTCCGATATCGAGTAGCCGAACTTCCCATCCGGAGAAAAAGTAAAGTGCCGCGGCCCTCCATTCGGCGGCTTGATGCTGATGGACGGTGCGGCGGTGTTGGGTGTTAACACGCCGGTCTTCCCGTCATACTTGTACACCAGCAACTTGTTCATGCCGAGATCGGAGGAGACGGCGAAACGTCCATCCGGCGTGACATCGATCGAATGCGCGTGCGGGCCCGCCTGATACACCGGATCGACACTTTTGCCTTTGTGTTGATCGAAGCTTGTCTTTGCACCGAGGGAACCGTCCTCTTTGATCGCGAAGACGCTAATGCTTCCGCTGCCGAAATTGGCAACCATGGCATGCTTGCCGTTCTTATCGAGCGAGATGTAACAGGTGCTTGTACCGTTTGCAGGAACTGTGTTGAGCAGGCGCAGTTTACCGCTGGCGGGATCGACGGCAAACGCGCTGACAGAAGAAGCTTTGTCGCGGTATGGACCAACTGATTGTGGATCTTCGATGACCGCGTAAATGAATTTACCGCTCGGGTGAACGGCGAGGAAAGAGGGATTGGTCGCCTTGACGGCGAGCTGCGGCTCCGTCACTTCGCCCGTTGCAGGCCGGAATCGCGAAACGTAGATGCCTTGGCTGGTGCTATGGCCGCTGGGTTCGCCCTTAGCGATGAACTTGAATCCCGTGTACGTCCCGTAGTAAACGAAGTACTCGGAACTCGCAGAAGGCGGAGATCCAAAGGAGAGCGCCACAGTACCTAGGATCGAACTCGCGAAGAGGGCACAAAGACGTGCGTATTTCTTGGTCATACAGTTTGTTCGTGACTGTGAGCGGCGGCCGTGATTTCCGTCGATCCGGCACGCCGCCGTAGCAGGAGATAGACAGGGAGCCCGAGCAGAACAATCATCAGGCCGGGCACAGTAGTTGCGGGCCGGTACACGAGAAGTACGGCTAAAATGACTGCCGCACCAACGATGTAGATCGCCGGCAGCACTGGGTATCCGAAAGCACGATAGGGGCGTTCCACATGGGGCCACTTCTTTCGCAAGCGATACAGACCGAAGATCGTCAGGATATAGAAAACCAGAGCAGCAGAGACGACATAATCGAGCAGGTTGCTATATAAGTTGCCGTAGGTGTTGGTCACGGGATCGTAGGTTCTCAGCATGACCAGGACGGCGGTCCAGACGCCTTGCATTGCGAGCGCCACACCCGGTACGTTGGCGCGGTTCAGGCGGGCGGCACGGGCAAAAAACAGACGATCTTTCGCCATGGCATAGTAAGCGCGTGCACCCGAGAAGATCATGCCATTCATGCAGCCGAATGCTGCGATCATGATCCCAACCGCCATCACTCTGGGCCCCAGGACGGGAGAGATGGCATGGAGCATAGCGGCGGCAACTCTGTCCGAAGGCGCGTGCTGCACCTGATCAAAGGGCAGCACGACGACGTAAGCGGCGTTTGCCAATGTATAGAGGCCGATCACCAGAAACGTTCCTAATGCAAGTGACAACGGAACGTTCCGCTTCGGATTGCGCACTTCGCCCGCAGTGAACGTGATGTTATTCCAGGCATCTGCCGCAAACAGCGAGCCGATCTGCGCCACGCATAAGGCGACGATCATTCCCCAAGGCGTCTCCGGCGACAGATTCGGTGCGGGCTTCACGTAGCCTCGTGGCGTCCATGCGGCGGAAAAATTCCCATGGACGGCAGCGTAGTTCCAGCCAATAACTCCTAGAACGATAACGGCGAGAAGGCAACCGATCTTGGTTGTGGTGAAGATGTTCTGAAGAATCTTGCCGTACTTAATTCCTTGCGCATTTGTCCAGGTCAGCAGCGCGACAAGACAAAGCGCAAAGGCTTGCGTCGTGGAGAGGGAAATGGCATAGCCCGGGAAGATGCGAATCGGGCTTATGATGTAACTGGTTTCGGAGAGAACCGGCCAGAGGATCCCGAGGTAGCGCGAGAAACCGACGGAAGAGGCGGCAATCGTGCCCGTCTGGATGACAAGAAACAGCGTCCAACCATAGAGGAACCCCCAGACCGGGGAATACGACTCGCGAAGGTAAACGTATTGGCCGCCGGCGCGAGGCATCATGGCGGCAAGTTCGCCGTAAGCCAACGCGGCGATCACTGTCAGCACGCCCGCGATTAGCCACGCCACGAGAAGCCAACCTGCACTGCCGACCTGCCGGGCCATATCGCCCGCGACGATATAAATTCCAGACCCGATCATAGAGCCGGCAACAATCATGGTCGAGTCAAATAGCCCCAGGCTCGGGTTGAGATGCGGCGCTTGCGCCGAAGCGGGGACGTCGCTCAAATCTTTTCTCCCTGGAAAAAGCGCTCGACGATCCGATTGAACTCGGCCGCGTATTTCGCGTGAAGATTGTGTTTGCCTTCAGGAAAGCGATGGAGGACGGACCCGGTGATGCCCGCCTGCAGTATTTCCGGATGGAATCCCGGAACGAGTGGATCTTTATCGCCGTGCAAAATCAGAGTCGGGCAAGTGATCTTCCCGAGCTCATGACGGTACAGATCACCGCCGTTCGCATGGATCGCCTCCATGCAATCGACGAACGCGCCCCAAATATCAGGGAGAGACTCGCCATAAATCGCCTGGAGTGATTCGACCACCCGCGGCGACCAGGAGCTAAGCGATCGCATGGACTGGAAGATAACAACTTCTTCGTCGCTGACGAACGAGTTGCCTCCCCACATGACCAGTTGTTTCACCTCTCGGGGATAATTTGCGGCGAGAAGTGCACCTACGTTCGCGCCATCGCTCCAACCCATCACGCGGTACTCACGAACGCCAAGCTGCTCGGCTAGTTGGTGCACGTCCTCCGCATCTCGACGGTAGAAGTCGACGGGGAAGTCTCGTTGGGGAGGCCGCGACTGCCCATAACCGCGCAAGTCGGGAGCGATCACCCGATGCTTTTCCCGGAAGAAATCCAGTTGATACGGAAAATCGCTGCGGCCTGTTCCCAGGGCACCTGGAAGCAACAGAATCGGCTCTCCGGAACCGAGATCCTCGAAGTGGAGGCGAACAGGCGACACGATGGTGGAAGCTGCCACAGGTTCAGTTACTCGGCTGACCAGTTCGGCTCGCGGCGGTTCATGCTTCTCATTAGAGCCTCGAAGTGCAAGGCAGATTGCTGCCGCTCGAGCTCGAACTGCCGAGCCGTATGGGAGGCAATCTCGGGCGAAACATACCGTAGCGGCTTGCCCGTGCTTTGCGCCAACACTTGAACGGTACAGGCGCGTTCAAGGTAATAAAGATCATCGAAAGCGTAAGCGACTGTTTCAGCACAGATCAAGACGCCATGGTTGGCCATGAACATAACATCTGCATCCGCCAATCTGGAGCAGATCCGGTCGCCCTCCGCATCGTCTAACGCGAGGCCACGGTAATCGTCATCGTAGGCGACCCTGCCATAGAAACGGAGTGAGTTCTGGCTCACCCACTCGAGCTTGCCATCCTCAAGAAGGGTCAGAGCAGTCGCATAGGGCATGTGGGTGTGCATGATGCAGCGCGCGTTCGGCTTCGAACGATGAATGCGGCTGTGGATGAAGAACGCAGTCGGCTCAACGCTATGTTTACCGGCCAGCTTATTGCCCTCGACATCTACCGTCACAAGGTCCGAAGGAACGATCTCCGCCCAATTCAGGCCTTGCGGATTAATCAAGAAGCGATCGGTCCCGTTTTCGTCAGGAACAGCCAGGCTGAAGTGATTGCAGACACCCTCATTGAGCCCGAGCTGTGCGGCAAACCGTAAGGCTCCCGCCAGCTCGATTTTTGCCTCGCTGAGAAGGCGGTCTTCTTGAAGGGTCGACAGAGAGGTCACGGGCATGCTGTAGAGAGTGATTGCGGGCTTACTCCAGAGAAGCAGCTTTCGGCCCGGCCAACAAGCGAAATAGTGCGAAAGAGGCCACCAAAGGAGGGAAAGCTACGCCCGGAAATAGCCGCCCAGGCCGACGTCTCCAACAATCTTGCGAAATGCGGCGTGAGAGCGAAGCGGATCGAAGCGTGGATCCTGGATGAGGGTGAAGAGCTTCATATTCCGGTCGGCACAGGCTCGGTTCAACCACTTCACGCCGTTATCGATATCGCCCAGAGCGGTGTAAGCGGCAGCCATGTCATAAGACGGAACCCATTCCTGTCCCGGCTGATTGCTGATCTCGTTGAGCAGGCGTAAAGCCGCAGCATCATCACCCGCCATCGCCAACGTGTGGGCTTTCATCGCCTGCAGGCAGCGATTGCCTCCGGTCAGGCGGATAGCCGTCTCAAACTCGCCCAAAGCTCCCTTGAAATCGCCCTGTTGCTCCAACGATTGCGCGAGATAGGTGTGAGCCCAGATGAACTGAGGATTTAACTCCAGGGCACTTTTGTAATGCTCGATCGCAGTTCCGTAGCGCCGGGCCAGATAGGACGTTACGCCCGCCCACACCCAGGAGATGAGCGACACCGGATCGATGTCGAGCGCGTGCATCATGGCCGCGTTCGCTGCCTCATGCTGGCCTTTTGCCGCGAGCAGATTTGCGTACCAGTGGTAACTGAGGGCGTAGCTGGGATTACACTCTATTGCTCGGCGATACTCTCGGTCCGCACCTGACCAGTCGCGATCGAAGTGAAGATAAATGTCCGCCAAAGAAGCGTGCCCTTCGGCGAGATTCGGATCGAGTTCAATGGCCCGGAGAGCCGCATTTCGGGCCGCTGGCATGGTGTTCGAAGTGGGTTCAATCTCGTAAAACGAAAGCAGGTTGAGCGAATCCGCAAGCCCGGTGTACGCGAGAGCAAACTCCGGATCTTCCTTGATAGCGGAGTTGAAATAGCGGACTGCTTTACGCAGACCCTCTTCGTTCCGCTGGTTCCAGAAATACCGGCCCCGCAAATAAGCTTCACGAGAGGAAGGTTTCTCATTTCGTACCACTGGCGCAGGCGGAGCGCTCAATGAGACGAGCTTCAGCCACAGGCACTTCACAATCTCATCCACAAGCGACTGGTGAGGCTCCCCACCTGCATCCGTCTGCCAACGGGAGGAGTGGGACCAGATGACGGATCCGTTCTTCTGCGCGGCGAGCAATAACTTCAAAACCAAGCGCGCCATCTTCGATGCTGGCGTGGGCCGAAAGATTCCAGCTCTCGAGCGGAACGGTCCGTTGGGCCGGGATTGCACTCCGCATGCAAGAGTTGATTGCTTCTGAGATTTGAGCGACGATCTGCTGGGCGAATTCAATCGCTTGGCGAGGGAGGGCGGGATGGAACGTGATTGGGTTCACCGCCACAGGGTTATCGTCGATCAATTTACCCGATTGTGAAGAACGGCCTGCGGTCTCCCGTTGGGACATTCCTTCCTGCCACCGATCGATTTCTGAGCGGTAGGCAAAGACACTGCCCAACTGCTTGTGGAAGTGTCTGTGGATGGGCAGCCGTTCATTTTTCTCCCAGAGCTGGACGGTTCTTACCTCCCTCCGCAGGTAGGTGGCGATTTCTTTCCAGGAGTCCAGGCGATCGGAACGAGCCGGGGCAGACGCAGCACTTGCGTCGTTCTCAGCTAGCGTTTTGCTGTCGAATATCATGCGGCCGGGCACCTCCTTTCCTTGAAATCAGCGGCGCCGGGCGTGTAGTCGCAAAGATGCTGTCGACGGGGAGGCGTTCAGTCGAGGCAGATCTCGAATCCGAACCGATTCGACCCAAAGCAAGCGGGCACTGTTTTCTAATCTGTAATGGTAGCCGAAATCTGCACGCCCGACTAGCGGGTGAGTTTGGCTACGTACAAACCAGCCCCGGAAGCCAGACAAAACGATCTCGCCAGGTTATCGCCAATCCACCACATGAACTGAGCCTGCGCCTCCGGAGAACCTGCGTTCCACCCCTCGCGTTCACGCGGTCACTTAGGTTACGATCGTTTACCCTGTGAACCCACGCTACCGGTATCTTCTGCTGCTATGTCTTCTGGCGGTCGTTACTTATCTCGATCGCGTTTGTATCTCAGTCGCTGGTCCGCGGATGCAATCGGCTCTCGGGCTAAGTCCAACGGAGTGGGGCTTCGTGGGTACAGCTTTCCTGGTCGGTTATGGCCTATTCGAAATCCCCAGCGGGCATTGGGGAGATCGGCTGGGCACGCGCCGGGTTCTCACGCGCATCGTCCTGTGGTGGTCGCTATTCACTGGATTAACAGGTCTGGTCTCCGCCTATCCGCTGCTGTTGCTCGTCCGCTTCCTGTTCGGGATCGGCGAAGCCGGCTCGTTCCCGAACGCTTCGGTGGCGATTGCCGGTTGGTTTCGGCCGGAGTCGCGCGGCCGTGCTCTGGGGCTTTTCATGATGTGCAGCCAAATCGGCGGAGCACTGGCACCGATCCTAGTGTTACCCGTTCAACAGGCATATGGGTGGCGTGCTTCGTTCTTTCTCTTTGGTGTGCTCGGGGTGATCTGGTCGGCCTTCTGGTTCTCGCAATTCAGAGATGGCCCTTATGCCGCGTCCTCTCGGACTCAGGTTCAGATGTCATGGCGGCCGCTCCTTACTCATCGAGGCTTATGGGCCATCATGGCTCTCACATTTGCTTACGTTTACTCCATGAGCTTTTACCAGACTTGGCTGCATACGTACTTAGCGAAGGGGCGCGGCTTTGGGGAAGGGGATCTTGCGTTGTCTGCGCTGCCCTACGGATTTGGGGCATTCGCCAACCTGCTGGGCGGCCTGAGTTGTGACTGGCTGCTTCAAAGAGTAGGACTCCGGTGGTCACGAAGCGCGGTGGGAGTGGCTGGTCTGGTACTCAGTGCAGCCGGACTGATGTCAACCATCTTCGTCCGCGGGCATCTGCCGATCATTCTTTGCCTCAGCCTCGCCTATGCCGGAATTACGTTCCAGCAGCCCGCGGTCTTTTCGGCTTGTCTCGATATCGGAGGCAGTCGCGGTGGCGCTGTTTCCGGATTCATGAACACGGCCGGTCAACTGGGTGGTGCGATTTCGTCGGCAATGTTCGGGCTGCTGGTGACGAGGACCGGTAGCTACAATGCGCCACTGGTCCCCATGACAATCCTGCTTTGTCTAGGCGCGTGTTTGTGGATGCTGGTCAATGTCACTCGACCGATCATGCTTACGCCCACTCACTCTTCGGATCCGCTCGCATCCGTCGAACTCGCTTGACTGACCCAACGAGCGATTTCTTCAGATTCGCCAGACGCGCGCGGCGGCTTGAGTACGCGACGTGATCTTTTGGTTGCGCTGTTTTAAAAACAGGCTGACCACTAACCCCAGCCCGGCGACGCTCATTGTGCCGAGCGCGGCGGGTTCGGGCACAGCAGATGCGGTTGCCGTGAAGTTCTGGCTGAAGAAGCACGTGTAAGCATCTAAGCAGCCTCCTGTAAACACATCAAGACCTGTCAAATCAAAATTGACGATCGCGAAGTCCGTATAGGCCGGATCACACGGCCCGCCGCTGATAGCTCCGGCGGGCAGCAGACAAGCAGTCAACGTGCCCTGGAGAGTGACTGTGGTCTGAAGCTGCAGGTTGCCGGTGGGCGAGCTGGGAATGGCCACGGCGGGTCCGGACGAGCTGAAAAAGCCGGTAAAAAACGCGACTCGTCCAGGATTTCCGGGAACGCTGATGCCGCCGAGAGTCTGTCCTTGTCCGGGCGTGTTGGTCGGGTAAGGTGGTGCGCTGATTACGACGCTGCTCGGCAAGGTTCCTCCCGGAGAGCCGTAAATCCCTTGTCCACTGCAGTACCCGAAGATGTCGCTGGCGAAGCTGAAGTTAGCTCCGCTCACCGTGTAGGTGTTGCAGTCGGTGTTCCCTTCGCTCACTGAAGTCACTTGAAGCTGAATCGGCGCAGCTTCACAACAATAGGGCGTGACCGCCAACGCACACGCCACAACGAGAGACGGGAGCCCTGCTTTCATCGAGACCTCGCCAAAGAAAGACGATGATTCCCGTCCGAGGTTACGCGGAAGCGGGATGGCTGGTTTTCACACGCTACTGAATTGTGCGGCAAGTTCTTTCATTGCGGCATTATCGCGGATAACCTCGCCAGTCTCTCGACTGTGCAAAGCAATCTCTGCGGCTATGGAGCGACCGAGAATCTGCTGATCGATATTGCCAAACGGTCCCGGCACGAGGCGCCCCAACAAACCGACCCAGGCCGGGGTATGAGCGTTGCCGACAATGATGCCGGGGCGAAAGATGGCGAGGCGGGTAAAACCGATGTTGCGTACGTTGTTTTCCTTCATGCCCATTACGCGGACATATCGAAACCGGCTACGGGCTGTGCTTCCTGCCGCAGAAAGCAGGCAAAACTGGGCGACTCCGGCGTCACGGCAGCCATGCGCAAATGCACCGACGACACCGACTTCAAGTCGTTTCAATTCTTCTTCGCTCCAGCGCCTTGATCCAGAACCGACACCAACACAGCTCACGGCGCTGAGCGGGACCTTGGCTTAAAGCTGCGCGGGCAAGGTCGGCAGTGTGCTCGGCAAAGTCAGCAGCACCGGTATCAAGGACGATGTTGCGCACCCGCAATTGAGCGGCTACCGGTTTTCTGGTGACCATCACGACTTCCCGGCATTCTGGAATTGCTAGCAGCTCCGCGACGGCTGCACCGCCGACCTGTCCAGTACCACCGAGAATGATCACGGCGAAATTACGATTCATGAATAGGACCTCTGCTCAGGTAAAAGGCTTGTAGCCCCGTTCACCCCAAGAGGAAGCATACTTAGTTGGTTTTCTCGATTGGTCATGTTAGAACGCTGCACAGATCGAGCCGGAAGGGAACTGCACTGGCCCTCAGTCCTGCGAAACGCTGTCAGATCTGTGATCGCCGGCGCCCACGTTTGCACCAGGTCGTGCCGTCGTTATTCGCTCTTGGATGGCCGGCGCTTCACATCTCTCCGACTTGCGGTCTTATATCTGCGCTCTTCTGTCAGAAGCTAACGTTCGTCATACGCAGCCACCACCTGCTTATGAGCTGTGTGACGCCATGATCTCTCGATCAGGTTAGGAACTGTGGTGACAGGCACCTCAGACAAAAATACTCGGAGGCCAAGAAAGATTTTCTGATCCCGCCAGATTTCCTCGTAAACCTTTGGGTTCTCGGCAGCGAATGCTCTTGCCTCCTTTTCGTCCAGAGCGACGGTCATTGTTGTGCCGCCTTTCTCGACGCCGACAAAGCTTTTTCCGGTTCGGACAGATCCGCCCTGACGGGCAAGCATTTAGGAATGCATGTGGACGAGTTGTCGCCATCTCGCCGCCTAAAGATTGCGAATCCGATTCGCCCTAGCTTCGTAGACCAAGGCGCTTCTCGGCAGACACCGTTCTTAGAACGGATGGGCAGCTCAGTCGTCGTTGGTCCGGCGGCGCAGTTTCTTGGAGGAGGAGCGTTGCGACTTTTCTGTGAGCCGACGGACTTTGGAGCCGAGCGTAGGTCGGCTGGGGCGACGTGTTTTGGGAACGATCATGGCGCGCGCGATCAGTTCGTCCAGTCGCGCCCGGGCTTCGGCTCGATTTGCCTCCTGGGTACGGTGCTCGCGGGCCGTTATGATCAACACGCCGTCTTGCGTCACGCGATTGCCCGCCAACACGCGGAGGCGCCGTCGTACTTCATCGGGAAGCGAAGGAGATTGACCAATATCAAAGCGAAGTTGGACGGCTGTGGAAACTTTGTTGACATTCTGCCCGCCAGGACCGGAGGCACGAACAAAGGTTATTGTAAGTTCGGAATCTGGAATGTAGATCGGCAAAGCCTATCTCCAGATTAGCCATTGCGGGCGCCGCTGCGTGCCGCGAAAAAAGTGGCACCCGTGGTACGATGAGCCCTTTCGGAGGACTAAAATCCTGCCCGGAGAACACCACTCTCCAGTCCCGTTCTCGCCCAAGAGCTCGTAGCGGATTCGGTCTATATGGCCGTGTAGTCGGCGATGCTGATCTTGAACGATAGCGAATTTGAATTCAATTCGTCCACTTTTCGATTTCGCGACCACGCGGGCTACTACGTACGGAACAACCCTGAGGTTACTTCGCAGTCGTCCCGTCGGCCGTAGTGTGCTTTTGTCGTGCCCTGAAGGCGAATGATAGACTTCATCGAAGTCAGGAAATCGACATCTATGACGACAAGTTTGCGGCCCACTTGGATCTTCCGACTAGCGATTTTTGCCGCCTTCGTGGCTGGTTTCGTTTTACTTTTCGTCCTGCCGCTTCACTTCAAAGGGGCAGCGATAAACGATGAGCGAGTTGCGGACTTCATCGAGATATCGAGAGGATTGGGAGAAGCCCTGATTGTCGCCGCTATTCTTGCCGCGATTGTTGATCCCTATGCAAAGTTCAGATTGGGTAAGGAAATTGGGAGGGAGATAGCCAGAGAAACTGCCGGAGAGCATCTACCTCTGAAATTGCGGGAGGCCCTAGAGAGCATACAAGATATCAAGCTTTACCTGGTCAGGATGTTCATAGACGTAGATCTTCAAAACAGTTTTGACAATCCTGGTCTCCTTCAATGGCGCATGACAATCCATTACGAAGTTGAGAATGCTTCCTGGAACGATCACCGCTTCCCTCACCAAGTCGCTATAAGCGACTCCTCAGCGGAAAAGGCTGATGGCAAAGTTGTAGAAGTTGCTTGCTACTGGAATGGTAAACAGCGTTATCGTATGGCACAAGGTGACGAAAGCATGACCCGCATGTCCCAAAAGAAAGATGGAGTCACGTATTTCGTCCATGAAAATGAGCTCCCGATAAAGTCAAGCCGGAGAGCGCGAATCGATAAGGCGGAGTATTACCACACGACGGAGAGGCTTGTAGCCGATTCCGAGATCCAGGTTATTCAGGTGGCATTACCGACGATCGGCGTCACTCTTACTGTGCGACAACCCAAAGATTTGACGGTTAATACGTCCCTCGAGTACGTCGACGGGAGTTCTCCTGAATGTCCGACCGGCGAGCAGAAGGGTCTGGTCTGGCGTTGGCAATCCGACCGCGCGTATTTGACGAACGAGCATATCTGGATAATGTTCGAAACCGATAATGCCGGTATTGATCGCGAAAAGCGAAGCGACTCGAAAGCAAAAGCCGCTGTTGCGATCGCGACTCCTCCGGCCTCAAATCTAGATGCTGGCGTGTTTACATGATCACTCCGAACCAGGAACTCATACAGCCTGAGTTTTCGGCCCCGTGCGGACTTGCTTAAGCACGGAATGGTTTGAGACCAAAAGTCCGAAGCACGATGACGAACAGTCCGGAAATTGCGATCTGTCGATCGTGAAACTGACGGCCAAAATTTTCTGATCGCCTGCCACTTGGACGTGTGGTCGCCGT
>CAVSTJ010000010.1:0-249811 GCA_963730795.1 uncultured Acidobacteriaceae bacterium
TCTACGGAGCTTGTAAAGAGCTGATCGCCGAGAATGTTCCATTCAGGGGAGACGGCGAGTTCGGATTGTACTCTTGACTGAGGCAGACGGCAAGCCGATTCAGAGTCGCGCTCGTTCCAAGTCCGTGAGCCCCAGTGGCATCTGAGAAGTCCAACGAGGATGGGGCAGTTGGAAGTACGAACGTTGCGAGTAAGCGGCATTCGCAGACTTGAAGCCGCGCTAGGGCGTGTCTGGTGTGTACTTGCCTGCAATCGCGAAAACCGTGTATTGACCAACAAGGGTCAGGGTCAAGCTATCGATCGCATCGTCATACATGACCGGAGCAGCAGCCACAGCGAGTGCCATGATCCCGAAGTGCTGACCTCTTCTTCACACGTTCCCTTCGAGTTTGTTCAGTGAAGAGGACGACGGTTGCTGGCCTCTGCGGCTTAGGTGATTCTAGGCAGCATGCTGGACTCGACCTGCGTGGCTTCGATACACCTGCTGCTTGTTGCATAGCCTTGATGAGATTCGTTTCCAACGTACATCTGTGCTCTGAAGGGACGGCAAAAGTCGTTTTTGCCGGTGCAGCGCGCCTCATGAGTCACTTTATCTCAGCGTTTCTGCGCGGTAACATGCATTTTGGCCGGCAGTCCGTCACGCATTGTCGAAGACGATGTTAGATGCTGACAACATTTCCCAACCGGACTTTCGAACCAGCTCGAACCGTTCTTTCCCAACCTGCAGAACTCATCCAGTAACGATCAAACCGCGCTTGAGATTCGCTCCGGCCTGCTGGGACAACGGCTCTCAAAATGGAAAGCGCAAAGAAAGGATCCAACGATGATTATATTGGCGGAACGGAGTTACAGCGATCTGGTAGCCCGCGCCAACAGCAAAACGAAGCCTTTTCTCAATCGGAAAACCGCCAAGAACCAGCCCTGGAGTAATAAAGGTCTGCTCTTTCCCTCCTAGTGCGCCTCCCAACCAAAAACTCGAGTTCTGTTCCACCATTGGCCAGAAGCAAAGTCCAGTGCCCATTCCTGGTTGGCTCGATGCAGATGAGGCAACAGCGGCGACTGGCCGGCTTAGACGCTTTCTCCTCAGCCGCCGAACAGCTAAGCCTTCGCGTTTGTACACGCGGTAAACGCGTTGCGGACTACGTTTTGTCCTCGTCTGAGAAGCAGCGCGTGGAGTCGCCGGTAACCGTAGCGCGGCTTCTGACGCGCGAGGCTCCACCAACTCTTCTCTTAGCTGTGCGTTGTGGTCCGGCAGCGGTTCGTAACGATAGCTGCTTCGATCCAGTTTCACGAGCTTGCAGGCCTGGCGTTCACTCATCCCGAACTGCTGAATGGCAAACGCCACATCGGTTCTCAAGCCGGCAAGCTCCAGCCGTTTTTTCGCACGATCGCCTTTAGCACTTCTTTGTCCAGGCTCAGATCAGCGACAAATGCTTCAGCAGGCGGTTCTCGTCTTCCAAGCTCCTTAAGCGCTGTGCCTCGCTCACTTCGATGCTAATATCTTGCCCCTGATGCGATAGTTCAAGGCCGTGTTGAATACGATTACTCGGCCCAAAACACTAACGCCGCTCGTAGGAAGACTGCCGCCAATCGTGGTTTGAATATCCCACGAACCAATGCCCTTAGCCAGCCCTAAAGTGGGCGACAGAATCGTATGTCCAACCGTCACAACTGAGGAACCTGTCGGTAGAGAGGCCCCAAGGAATAGCCCGACGAAGTAATCGCCTTTACCTTCTGTCCCGGAGAACAGTCGGTACTTCACCTGGAACGAGAAATCCCCGAACCCATCTGCAACGCCTGACTGATGTGTCACATAGGCCGGCGGAAAGAGCCCGATTTCCAGACGAGTCGTTGGAATGAACTCTAATCCACGCGATGAGCCATAGTTGGTGCTGCCAAGCCCCGGATTCACACCGTTTTGCGAGCTGATGTCATAACGAAATTGCTGTACGAGCATCACATGGGTTGTGACGATAGGAGCTGTAAAGTGCGGTTGACTGGCCCTCGCCTCATCTGTGCTGCGAAGCCATCTCTTTATCCAATGTCTGCCAATATCCGCAACACCGTCCGGGGTTTCAGAGTCGTTCGGGGCGCCGTCCTCGGATACCGTGCACCTCAATAACTCTGATGAGCTATTGGTGCTTTTCATCGGAACTGATTCAACAGAGTCCGTACTTGGCGTTTGAGCCCGGGTTACAAATGAAAGGAGCAATGCTAGGCCAAACGACACAAATGCTCTGGAGTTGTCTTCCCAACACCGTTTAACACTATAAAACGCGAAAGTCGGAACTAGCCTTATCATGATTTGTCCTATAAAGCCGGAGGGACATTTTCCAGGGTGATGGTCGACTCGGAAGAATCACATACCGATAGACAAAATGAATGCCAACCTGTCTGCGTGTTGACGCCGGCTGGCCTGATGTCCTTCTTACAAGCTGTCACCATAAGCTGAAGCTTCGCTGAAAATCGCTATGGTGGCTTGTGCCTCTCGTAAATTCCATTGACGCCGTTACTCTTGGCAATCATGATATTCACCATGCCCGTGCTCCGGAGATTCAGGAACGACCGCTATTTCTTCCGCGCACTGGCAAGGTCGAGACCCTTTCCTCGAACGGCATCGTCGGGCGGGGCGCGCGCATAGTGGACTAGCAGCAGTCACGGGCATGCAGCCGCTATTCTAGCCTTCATGAAAGCTTGTCAAGCTGGGATATTCGCGCTCGGAACAGCATCGCATGCGTACCTGGAGTTTGACGTTTTGGACAAAGGCTTTGGGGAAAATCTCGTGGCCGCCATTTCCGGCTTGCGCGAGCCGAGAACCACCATCGGCGGTGTCAATTTGGTGGTTGGGTTCCGGCCCGAGTTGTGGCATCAGGTCGCTCCCGATCATGCGCCCGCAGGTGTACACGGATTCAACAATCCGGTCATCGGGAAGGACGGGTTCGTAATGCCTGCCGCCCAGCACGACGCCGTATTGTGGCTTTCGGGAAGTGCCTACGACATCGTCTTCGACGTCGCACATCAAGCCATTGTCGCCGTCAAGGATCTAGCAGCGGTCGCCGAGGAGACCTCGAGTTGGCCGTACCGGCACGATCGCGACCTCACCGGTTTCATCGACGGTTCGGAGAACCCCAGTCTGGTCGATGCGTCGGACGCGGCGCTCATCACAGAAGGTAATATCGGCGAAGGAGGAAGTATCCTCTTACTCCAAAAATGGAAGCACGACACGGCCGCCTGGGAGTCACTTTCGGTCAATCAGCAAGAGCAGATTATGGGGCGCAGGAAAGAGGACAGTGTTGAGCTTGACGATAAGCCGCCCGACTCCCACGTGGCGAGCACGGATCAGGATCAATACGGGAAGATCTTTCGCCGGAATATGCCAGTACGGGACTGTGACCGATCACGGAACGATGTTCGTTGGATTCAGTGCGGATCAGCGGCGGCTTTGCACAATGTTGGAGAGCATGGCGGGTCTGCGTACTGGAGTGCGAGACGCGCTCACGCGCTTCACGCAACCGATCAGCGGTGCTTATTATTTCGTTCCATCAACCGAGTGCCTGCTCCAACCCACTAAGCCAACTCGAGTCTGGGCGCCAGCGTGATTCGCGGTTTGTTGGGGTAAAGAGGATAAGAACGCAAGAGAAGTACAAGAGTGAGCCTGGCAAGCATGATGTTGCTCATTGAGATCCTGGTGCGGGATCAAAGCGAACGATCTTTGCCGTGTGAAGCTTCCCTCGTCCATCTCGATAGGACAGTTTCTGACCTTTGAAGGTGAACGTAAGGATGGGGGGCATGTTCGCTAGCCAAGGTAGAACGTCTTGGGGCGATGCCGGATAGGGAGTGGGATTAAGATCTGGAAGATGAGGGAGAGAGGAGCGGGACACTGAGTGCTTCCAGTCCTCGTAATGTACATCCGCGTAATTATCTAGGCGACTCGCCGTTGTGGCCACAGCCGGACACGCCGCCCGAGATTGCGATGGCCTTCCAAGTCGACTCCTAGCTAAATCTCTGCGATGTAACGCAAGCCCGGTAATGCTCGGAAGAAAAGTATAAGCGGACCCGCGGGTGGTGACCAGGCGAGGAAAGTCGTCAATGACGATCGGCTTTGCATTCTCCTGGGGAATGACAAACTTGTTTCCTTCCGGCGACGAGTTGCCAAGAATCGGATCAGTGGTTCCGTAGATACCCGGTGCAAACGCGCTCCCGTTGATCCATTCAGACATGAGGAATTCAAATTGATCTTTGATGCTCACTCCGATGAAGAGGCCCAAGAGTCCGCGCTTAATACCGTCATTTGGATTTGCAGGATCGTACGGCGGTCCGTATGGAACGCCACGCCGAACGATGCGATGGCGCGATCCGCCATTGCCTGCGATCACTGCCCCGCGAGGATTTGCTCGCCGCATGTGGGATCCGATAGGACACCGATAGCCTCGCCGGTCGTCGTATGCTGACGGATTTTCCGGCGTGGGCGCATAGTCATATTGATTCAACTCCGTGAGCGGCAGCGGTTGCGTTGGAGAATCAGAATCGGGCGACACAGAAAGCGGAGTTCCATTTCGCCAACGTCCCACCATCTTCGCCGCCAGAAGCTCTCCGTCGATCCCGTGCCGATCCTTCGCAGAAGCAATCAACGCGTCAAACGCAGCACAATCCTGTTCCAGAATGCGCAGCACCATGAAGCTGCCGTTTTGTCCCAGTTGCGCCGGAATTGGGACCGGGTAGGTAAATTGGTCGAACTGGCTCGGATACCCAAGCAGGAACTCACCCAGCGGTGCAATGGGTTGCTTGTCAGGGACCGGATTGCCCAAGCCGCAATCGATGGTGGGCTGGGAAAACCCGTCGCGATACCCGAAATGCGCAGTGCCGCCAGGCAGCACATCTCCCGGCAGCATCGCAATCTCGGACCACCCTCCCTCTTGCAATAATGTCTTGCGCAGTGCCGCCACCTGGCTGTCACGAATATCGTCGGTCTGAGCGAATAGCAAGACCAGTGCGTGCAGACCCGGTTGCCCAAGTCCATACTCCCAGTTACCGGGCGAGCAGGATCCGACATCACCGATCTCCGAGCAGCGCCCGAAAGCCCCGGCTGCAAACTCCTCCGGGAAAGATTTCAAGGAGTCGGCCGGAACACCCAGCGCAGCCAAGCCATCGAACGTAAACCCCACGTTGACGCAGTAGGGCGGCTTCTCATCCCAGAGCGTACCGGGAGTGATGGGCAGCGTGCTAAGCGAGCGCCTGGCCGCTGCCGCCACATCCACTCGGAGCAGGAAGAATGCGGCGCAGTCCATTCCATAGCTCCTCAGAATCAAGCCCTGCACATCGCACAAGGGCGCCATGCGTTACGCCGGATTTACGGCATCGAGGATAGTAACGACGGAAGCTTCGGGGTAGGCGCTGTAGAAGGGAGCGATGCACCGTAAGTCATTCGCCTTTACGTAGCTAAGGAAAGCGTCCCGGTTTTGCTGGACCGGTAGCGGCGGCGCGTCGCTCATATGCGACAGCAATGCGTTGAAGACATCACCGATTTCATCGATGAAGTCGTTGATGTACTTCTCAAACGATCCATCGTACGTGGTGATAACGGCCAACTGGCGTGTTATTCGAGAGAAATACAAACCGAGCAAAGTGGACCGTCTTTAATTTCGTCAGTGCGATCCAAATCGGATTCTGTTCCGGAGGCGCACTTTGAATCTTCGCCAGCAAACCATTCAACTGAGCGTAATCCTCAGCCGATTTGATGTTCATAACAAGCGTAAGTGGACTTTGCAGGATATTCATAATTGCTCCCAGCTCGCCTGGCCGGCAGGCGATCCGAAATTGTATCAGAGTTGGCAAGGAAACACACCTGCGAGACGATATGAGATGAGATCACGTGCTTGATGGAGTGGGTCTTTCACTTCGGAAGCGAAAGAAGTATTTTCCCGATGTGATTCCGGCCTCGCGAGTCTCGTGACGAGAGCTCAATCCAGCCGGAAAGCTTGGAGCCTCGACCGTCTGTCGAAACTCGGAAGATAACTAGCTGACCCACTGCCTCTTGGGATATAATCGGCCCCGTGCAAAGGCTTCTTACAGGTTGCATCGCCGTACTCGCGAGTGTATGCGCCGCGAATGCGGCCGATTCGATCCGAGTGTTGATCCTAACCGGGCAATCAGACTATTCGCATCCATGGCAACCAACTGTGCCGTTCATGCGCGACATTCTCAACAACACCGGGCGTTTTGACGTGCGGGTAGAAGAGGAACTCCGAGGCATCACCCCCGCCACGCTCGCTAATTACGACGTGCTCGTCGATTACTACTACGGGCCGCGGTTAGGAGACGTCACCGAGAAGGCCATTGAGGATTTCGTTAAATCCGGCAAGGGCATGGTCGGTGTTCACGGCATTACTTACGGACCGTTTTTCGGTCAGGCGGGCGGGAATCCGCAAGAGCCCAAACGACGTATGGAAGGTGAGCCATGGCCGGCGTTCGCTGACATGGTTGGCATGAACTGGAAGATCGAAAATATCGGTCACACTCGCCGGCACGTCTATCCCGTTCAGTGGACCGACCGCGAGCATCCGATCGCCAAAGGTTTACCTCCGACGTTCATTGCAAACGATGAGCTATACCATCGAATCGACCTGAAGCCGAACGCTCACGTAATCGCCACGGGTTATGACGATCCCAGCATCCCTGGTGGAGGCGGTGGCACGGGCAAGGACGAACCGGTGATCTGGTGCGTTCCGTTCGAACAAGGCAGGGTCGTGACGATGGTGATTGGGCACGATTTACTGGCGATGACGCAACCAGGCTTTATCCAGGCGTTTACTCGGAGTGTCGAGTGGGCGGCAACGAATGACGTGAAGCCTGAGCAGACTCCCCCGATTCGACCGCGGCCGGGAAACTAGACGCCCGAGGAGAGAGAACAGATGACAGGCGTACTGACGGTGGGCAGAGCGAACTGAGACCAGTCCGCGATTTGCTACGTTCCCGGGTTGCTGGGATCGCCCGAAGTACCTTCGCAAACGGCGTATAGACTGGAGCAACTCTCGCCTCAAAGCAGTTGGTGCTCGAGATCTATCTCCGATAGAGAGCTATTAGAATGTTGGGGAAATTTTGAAGTTGTTTATTTTCTTCGTAATGTTGGGTTCTGCTTGGGCGCAGGTGCGTTCTGATCCTGCTACCGTTCAGCGTGGGAAAGATCTCTTCTCGGCAAATTGCGGCTTCTGTCACGGCCCGCAGGCAATGGGTACCGAGCAGGCGCCTCCGTTGGCACGCAATCGATTGATTAACCAGGACCAGAACGGAGAAGTGTTGGAGCCCATCATCAAAGGGGGGCGTCCTACTCTTGGGATGCCCGCTTTCCCAACGCTCACGCACGAGCAAATCTCCGATATCGCCTCCTTTCTGCATGTCCGGGCACGGGAGCTACGGGGGCCGCGAGTTCCCGAAGAGCGTTTGCTGGTGGGCGACGCTAAGGCCGGGCAAACCTACTTCAACGGCGAAGGGAAATGTAATACCTGCCACTCACCCGAAAAAGACCTTAAAGGCGTTGGAGCGAAGTATTCGCTGCTTGTTTTAAATACAACGTTTCTTACACCAAGGCCCAAGCCTGTAAGTGCAAAGGTCGTGTTGGCTTCGGGTGAGATAGTAACAGGAACAGTGAAGTATCAGGACGAATTCGTAGTCTCTCTCTACACTGCCTCCGGTGATTATCGAAGCTTCTCACGCGAGACTGTCAAATCTGTCGAGCTGAAGGACCCGCTCAGCGAACACAAGCTACAATTGGCCAAATACTCGGACGACGATATTCATAACCTTCTTGCCTATTTGGTGACGCTCAAATGAGACTCATTGCTTGGGCTACTTCTGCTCTCGGCAACTCTGTGCGCCCAATTATTAGATCCGGCGAAGTTGAAAGCGCCGCCGACGGATACATGGCCAACTTACAATGGCGACTACACCGGACAGCGACACAGCCCACTCAAGCAGATCAATGCATCTAACGTGAAGACGTTGGGTCTGGTATGGACGCACCATGTGGAACTCGGCCAGATGTCCCGGGCTCAGCAGTCGGATGAGGGGCACAGGATCAAAGCGACTCCTCTCCTTGTAAAAGGCGTGTTGTATTTCACTACCACGGATAACGTCTGGGCAATGGACGCGCGCTCTGGTCGTGAATTATGGCATTGGACTTGGCCCAATAATCGCGCCATTCACGTCGCAAACCACGGGCTCGGCATGTACGGCAACTGGCTTTATTACCTTACGCCAGACAACTGGCTCGTCTCCATCCGAGCGCTCGACGGAAAGGAGCGTTGGAAAGTACAAGTCGCTGACGTAAACCAAGACTTCTTCTCATCCACGGCTCCCATGGTCATCGGAAATCACATCATTGTCGGTCCGGGCAATAACGACGACATCAGGGCGTTCCTCGAGTCGCATGATCCGGAGACTGGTGCACTTCAGTGGAAATGGTGGGTAACTCCCGATCCGGGCCAACCCGGCTCGGAAACATGGACCGATTCCGAGACCATGCTCAAAGGTGGAGGTTTTCCGTGGCTTACCGGCACTTATGACCCGGAACTGAACCTTTATTATTTCGGGACTGGCAACGGCGTTCCGGTAAAGCGGGCACCGCACCCGAACGAAAAGGGCGAAGACAGTTTGTATACCGCGTCCATCTTAGCCATCAATCCTGATTCAGGCAAAATCGCTTGGCACTTCCAGGCCACGCCGCACGATAACCATGATTGGGACGCAGCTCAGACGCCGATCATCTTCGACGCCGATTTTGGTGGGCGTAAGCGGAAACTGCTGGCGCAGGTTTCCAGGAACGGCTATTTCTTCCTTCTTGATCGCACGACCGGTGAGCATCTTCTAACTACGAAGTACATGCCAGAAACGAACTGGGCCAAAGGTATCAACCAATATGGACATCCGATCCCAAATTATCTGAAGGACTCTCGCCCAGAGGGCACGTTGGTTTCCCCCTATGCGCTCGGCGCGACAAACTGGTGGGCACCCGCCTACGATCCGGCGCGCGGGCTGATCTTCGTCAACGCCTCGCGCACGTTCGCTTTTCTAACGCCGGTGGGATACGGACGGCTTTCCTATCCGGTTCAATACGTCACGATGGCGATCGATTACAAATCCGGCAAGGTGACGTGGTCGCACGAATTGGGCGACAAGAGCGGAAACCTGATCTCTGGACTCCTATCGACTGAAGGCGGCGTTCTTTTCGGCGGCGACACCGCGGGAAATTTTCTTGCCATGGACCCGGGTACAGGGAAAACGCTATGGCATGTGAATCTCGATGATTTCGTCACGAATGCGCCGATGACCTATGAACTCGATGGACGCCAATACCTATTAGTAGCCGCTAAACAGGCGTGGTTCGCCTTTGCACTTCCGGAATAGCTCAATATGATTTCGTCTCGACTTACGTTCAAAATTCTGGGCATCGTGCTGGTGTTAGGTACGCTCTTGGTCCTGGCTCAACAAACATCCCGGCCTTATGTCGATCCATGGCCGGGCAAGAAGAAGTTGTTGGCGATTGCCGATCCGGAGGAGTGGTACCGGCATACTAACTATCATCACGATTCCGCATCGCACACGCTCGCCACAGTAGAGCGTCTGGGTCGTGAATCCGGAGCCTGGGTCACAATAATCCGGACCGATATGGAATTGCTTCGGAAAGCAAAGATAGAAGGCACCAACGTTCGGACCCTGGATCAGTTCGATGCGATCTTCTACATGGGCGAGGGGCCGTGGGATATCAGTGACGAGCAGAAGGCGAATTTGCTTTCGTTCGTTCATGATGATGGAAAAGGTTTTGTGGCAGGTCACGCAGGAAATGGAGGACATCTTCTGCTCTGGCCGGAGTATGCGGACATGATCGGAGGTAATTTAGTTTCCGAATTCCCAACGACGGATCTACCGGTCATTCTTGAAGATCCCAAGTTTCCCGGAGTGGATGGATTTCCCTCCACCTTCTGGTTTCGCGACCAGTTCACAGTAGTAGGTCCGAACTTCTCTCGTGAAGCCAGCCACGTCATAATGCGGCTCGATTCGTCCAAGCTGGATGAGGCCCAGGCCCGGCAACAGGCTGCGCTAAAAGCCGCGAACTCATCGGCATCTCCGGATCGGGCGCGCCAGGGATTTCAGAAAGCGGCTTCGGCTCGCCGGCCGGATGGTGACATGCCGATTGTTTGGGCAAAGCAGTACGGCAAAGGACGCGTCTGGTATTCGTCGTTCGGTCACGAGGAAGTGAGTCTCGACGATCCTCGGGTTCAGAAGATGTACATCGGAGCAATCAAGTGGGCGCTCGGACTAGCCGACGCAGATATCACGCCGCGGCCGCTTCCAACTCAGTAGCAATTCAGCACGTGAACTTCCGGTAGCGCTACTGTGACATAGAAGGCGGGGCCGCAGATGGTTCGGCACCCCAGGCCTTGTTCGGGGTCGGGCCCATTTCAAGTACCAACTTTGCGCCCCCGACAATGTCATCGTGTGTGAACCACGGTTTATTTAAGGGCTTTCCATTCAAGGTTGCGGATTGGATATAGATGTTCTTTTCAGAATCCCTATTCGCAGTTATCACGAAATCTTTCCCGTTCCCGAGGTGGATTGTGACTTGCCGGAATAATGGACTCCCAATAGCGTAGACGGGCTCGGCCGGATCCACAGTGTAGAACCCCATTGCGCTTAGCACGTACCAGGACGAGGTGGATCCTTGATCATCCATGCCCGGAAAGCCAATCCCGTATTTGTCGCTCCCATAAAGCTGTGACAGAATCTGGCGCGCCAGCTTCTGTGTCTTCCAGGGCTGACCACCCCAGTCGTAGTAATAGGCGCTTTGCTGATCCGGCTGATTGCCTTGAACGTATTGGCCAATTACGCCCGTGCAGTCACGGCAGATGCCTTTAGGATTGTAAGGAGTGCTAAAGAACTCATCGAGCTTCGCATCGAAGCTTTCTCTTCCGCCAAGCAAGTTCATCAAACCTCTGACGTCATGCGGAACCAGCCACAGGGTTGACCACCCGGAAGCTTCCTTCATCATAAATTGGTAGTACGGTTCCCTTGGATCGAAAGGAGAGATCCACTTCCCGTCCGCGGTACGTCCACGCATGAAGCCTATGGACGGATCGAAAACGTTCTTGTAGTTATTCGCTCGTTTCAAGAACATCTCGTAGTCATCTTGCTTTCCGAGCTTCTTCGCGTAAGTCGCCAACGAATAATCGTCCCAACTGTACTCAAGCGTCTTGGCCACGCCAGCATTGCCGTCGGCGTATGGAGGACTCGGATGATCAACAACGATGTCTGAGATCCAGCCTTTCTGAAGATACTCGGCAAGATTCCGCCGCGGACCATCAGTATCCAACGCATTCTTTCGCAGATACTCATACGCCGCGTTCCAATCGAACTTAAGGCCTCGCTGCCAATCTCCCAGATACATCCAGACAGCATGATCTCCATGAAAAGACGTTTGCATATGCCCCGTCTCTCTTGCCATCTCGAGCGTCGAGCTTAGAATATCTTCTTTGACGTCTGGCTCGATCATGGTAAGAAGGACCAGTTGATCGCGTCCGGTGTCCCAGAACGGTACGGGACCGTAGCGGTCGTGATCTGCCGTCTTTATCTGTCCATCTAGTCCGCGGAACGAGTCTCCCTTTCGTGCAACAAGGCGCGGACTTGCAAATGAGTGGTAGAGATTTGAATAGAACAGCATCCGTTCGTGTTCGGTGCCGCCCTGCACTTCGATCGTACCCAGCTTCTTTGCCCAAGCTGCTTCTGCCTGGTTTTTCAAACCTTCGAAATCCCATGCCGGGCTTTCTGTCCGGAGATGATTCTCAGCCGCTTCGTAACTCTCGCCCGAAGCCATCTTCACGAGAATTTCTTCACCTTCCCGTGTGTCGAAGTCCAGATAGACTCCCGCATAATTGCCTGAGTCGGACCGTGAAGCTTTGCTGACAGTATTGCCGCCGATTCCGTAGCCTCGGTTTGACGGGATTTTGATGAAACGTCCCAAAACCCTGTAGAGGGCTTTGAGAACTCTGCTACGAAATAAATAGAGGTTCCTCTGGCGTTGAGATGCGCCCGATGCCTGCCCTCGGAAACCCGCGTTGGGCTTCTCCTCTGATTGTGTGATCTCCGACTATCTCGATCGTTCCTCCGATGCGACCGAGATCTAGCACGATGTGCGATCGAGACGAGCGCGGAAAGGTGAAGCGGTACATGCCCGGTCTGGGCCGATGCTGTTAGCTCCACCTTCGTCCGGAAATCGTCGAGATAGACGGTGTAATATCCGGCACCGGCCTTTTCTTTGGCCTTGGTATAGAAAGATGCACTTCGTTCTGGGGGAACGGTCCAATCTCCGACCACAGGCATGATCACCAGCCCGGGCATCGGGCCTGAGAAGCCCAGCATCGTGGAATGCGTGTAGTTGTACGACATACCGATACCGGCCGGATAAGACAAATCAAGATTCTTGTTGATTGGGCTGAGATTTGTGACACCGTGAGGAAGAACGGCGCCTGGCGACGTGATTCCTGTGTAGAGTTCCTCGCCCGGAGGTGGGGCATTACCGATCAGCTTTGGGTCGTCTAAGGGTGCGGTGCCGACCAGAGCATTAACGTAGTCAACGGGGCGCTTCCCCGAATCGGCCGCTTCAGCGCGCAACAACAACACACAGAGAACGGCAACGCCCGTGCCGAGAGCCTTGGACGATTTCATGTCAATCCTGTTTCTAAATATCAGCTATTTCGCGAATGTAACAGCGACCGTTGCTGGTTCGACGGTGTTCGGGAAGCGAAGGCGCAGAACGCCTTGCGAGTAGTCATATTGAGACGTTTCGAGTGGCTTACCTGCGAGGGTTACGCCCGTTGGGGCTGCATGCGCTGCAATGGCGAGAACCGAGTTAGTATCGGCAATGCCGTCGACCTGAAACTCTAATGCCTTCCCATCGCTGCGTTCGTTTCGGACGCGGCAGGCCGCCGCGATTACCCTCGGGCTAGTGCCATGTACGTTAGCAAGATCCAAAAGCAGCATGCGGGCTCCCGCTGGAACCAACACGTCGCCGTGCACTTCAAGCGAAGGATCAAACAGATTCAAGTAGTGTCCACGCAGGGTAAACGGTTTCGCATCCGGCACTGACTCGTCCAGTCCGTCCGCGATAACGTAAGGTCCACGCCGCAATACGAGAGTATTTGTCTCTTTCCAGGCAAGTTTCACGGCCTTGGCAGCGTCTTGGACCGCTTTGCGAACCTGTTCAGCTCCGTCGGCTTTGTAAGTCAAGCGCCGCCGGTGAGGCAGACTCGCGCAAAACAACTCCTCGACCCACCTTGTGAAGTCCCACGCTCTCTTTGGCAATACCCAAAGCATCGAACAAGTGCTCTCGAGGGGATTTGTACGAGAGCGGTGCGGTATTCCACCACTCGCGAACAGCATTGTAGGGATCGCTATCGTCGTCCACGACCACCAGTGCACCCCCTGCGCGCACCCATTTCGCAAGTGCGGCGTGAAACTCCGGTTTTGGTGGCTTCTGCCCTTCATATGTGAGCAGCAGCAGCTTGTAACGGCTCAGGAAAGCGGGATCAACGGCACTTTCAATCTGCACCGGCTCGATCGGTATGCCGCGCTTCACGAGTGGCAACGCCAGACCGTATAGCGAACCCAGATTAGCGTCCGATGGATTCGGTTCGGCGCGCTGAAACATCATCGTGTCAGAAATCAAGACGCCGATGTTGCGTGTGCCGGCACTTTCCCAGCGCACATCGGATTGCTTCATATCACCCAATGCGCTGATGACGGTCTGCAATTCGGTTTCGTAAGGCTTCGGGATGCCCACGCGTTCGACATTCGGATTGTTCTGCCCGAATCCATTTAATCCCGTGCCATTCGGGACCCGTTCCTGGCTCTTGATAGACGGATCACCCGGGCCCGGCGGGCGAAACGTTGGATTGGCGTGCACCGGGTGGCGGCCGTTGAAGATCCGGTCGGGCCAAGGCATGATCTCGTAGCGCCATACCTCCGGCTGTAAGAGCGAAGCCGTTAGCGTGTTCTCCCAGTTTCTACGATAATCATCCCAATCGTGATTGGGGTTGTCCTCGATAGGATCGTTTAAATACCAAACCCGCCGGCCAGAGGCTCGAACCAGGTTCTGCATGGCGCCATATTCGAGGAACGCGGTCTCGAACGTTCGTTCTTTCAGTTGCCCTTCGTAGACGTTCGGAGTACGAGCCGTTCCCGTCCACACCTGCGCAATATATCCATCGGCACCCACGTCAAGGAGCGAGGATTCGGGACTTACAATGCGCCAATGCGAGTAATTGACCAGAGAATGAGTGGGCACATAGCAGTGTATGACCCGATTGTTATCCTTCCCGTACTGCTTCACGAAGTCGAAGACCTGGGAAAGCGTTCGCCGATATAAGAAATACTTCAGCTTCGAGGTGCGGTATTGCGCGTCCGGAGAGGAGTCGGGCGGACGCCAGTCTTCGTTATAGTATGCCTTCCATTCCCGCTTGAAGTTTTCCTCCCAGCCGCCTCTTGCCCAGAATTCCGGCTCTTCCAGGTAGATGGCTTGGGCACCCGCGTCCAATGCGCGCTTCACTCCTACACTGAGATATTTTCCGTAATTTTCGCCAGGTGAGATATACGGGACATTAGGGTTTCCCCCATGCAAGATCATCTTTCCGTTGCTGGACATTTGGGCTTGGTCCCAATGTTTTTCCCCGTCAAACTGACCATTCAGATAGTCCTGATATTGGCCCCAAGCCACGCCGGTCATGAGTTGAACAATGTAGCCATGCTGTTTCCAGCTATCGATGTTCGCGGGCATGCGGGCGCCGATTCCATACACGATGGCAATATCCGAATTCAGGTTGGTTCTCGGAGACCAGGGCCCGCTGGTCTGAAAATTCAGGCGCTCTTCGGCCGCGCGCTCAGCAGTCGATTGGAGTAACTGCGCGGGCAGTAAGGCACACAGCGCGATCGCGCCAATAGCGCAACATTGGACAAAACGGGCGGTTTTATTCATAGCTGTCATGTTTCTCAAGGAGTGCGGAGTTATTCGGCTTGACATCCAAATTCTTTTGCTGCCGTATTTGCTGTCTCATCGGCCAGATCCTTACGGCCGGTCTGAATGCGCAACTTGACAATCTCGGCCGATGCAATGCAGATATCGCGATGAACCGTCTTGCAGGACGGATCAATGTCGGCACTAGCCCCTTCGGTTCGGATCGCACAACCATTGGGATCGCCTCCGTTTTGATAGAGCTTGAAAAGCTCTTGCCGTAACCCAGAGTCCGACGTGGCAATCGCACCTTCCATCAACTTTTCGGCCGCCTGTTCTGGACGATTCTCAGCCAGCAGGACAGTCGCGAGCTGACGATAGATCTCTGGGTTGTCTGGATCTAACAACCGCGCCGTCATCGCGGCCTCCAGAGCTCTCGAGTAATCTTTGATTCGTAGCCGGGCTGTCGAAAGCAGACCGAGAGCACTTATATATTGAGGAGATACGGGATCCGTCAGTCGGGCGTGCTCGCGGCGATATCGGTTTTCAGAGCTCTCGAACAGTGAAACACTTCGCTCTAGCGCCTGAATCGATCTCCCGTACGTCTGCTCAGTTTGCCCCGGCGCCAGGTCACCTTTCGCGAGATAGTATTCGCCTAGCTTGAGATAAGCGAGCGGAACGTTCTTGGAGTCCGGTAGTTTGTTGAGCGGCTTGACGCTCGCCTCAGCTTGGTCAATCACACTATCAATATTCGAGCGGCTGGAGTCGGTGTCGTATAGAGCAGCAGCCAACATGGCGTGCGCCTTATAACTTTCCGGAGATGCTTGAACGGTTGCACTTGCCAACGTCAGGTCGTTTCGCCAATCGAAGTTGCGCATCCAGGTACGCACGAGGAGAGCAGCCGCGATGACAGACAGCAGGAGCGGCGCCAATCGAGGGTAACGGATCCGCGAAGTTGCTTTGTAAACGAGAGCTACGAGACAAGCTGCCAAGCCTAAAGCCGGCAAGTAGAGGAACCTCTCTGCCCTGATTGTTCCGATCAGAAAAAAGAGATTCGACGACGGGAGGAATGCTATCAATCCGATCAGAGCGAAGTAAAAAGCAGGACGGCTTCTGCGGTAGGCAAGAATCATTGCGATCGCAGCAAGGACGACAGAGAACCAGGCGGTCCAGTCCGACGGGGCGCCGTGCGCTAAAGGAATCTGGGGGTAAGAGTAGTCAGAGGACAGGTGAGCTGGCCAGATCATCTGCCACAGGTCCTGCCCCATGATCTTGATCGCAGTCAGCCGCGCCGTCCAGAAATCCGCGCCCGTCAATGGGTTGTCTGTAAACGGAAACTTCATCGGCGGGCTCCCGGCAAGGACTATCGATCGCAAGTAAAGCATTACCGCGAGCGGCAGTAATGCGACCAGAGATCCCAAGAGCAGCGCTTTCCGGGCGTTGCATTCGCTCCACCAGACAACCGGATACAGCGTTATTACGGCAATGAGAACCGCAGCGCTTTCTTTCGAGAAAATCCCCACTGTCGATACCGCCAGCAGGCCCGCAAGCCAGGCGAATCGCCGCCAACCTGTGGTTTCACTGGCTTTCAGGTTTATAAGCACTCCGCTCAAGATGGAACCAGCAGCCAACAGGTCCGGACGGCCAACGATGTTTGTCACTGACTCCGTCAAAATCGGATGTACGGCCCAAATGACAGCTACGAAGAAGGCGGGCCAAAGACGGTGAATCAGCCGCCGCGCCAAACTGTAAGCGAGCAGCACGTTCGTCGCGTGCAAAAGCAGATTGATCGAGTGATACGCCGGTGCACGGTCCTCGTTCTTCAGAACGGCGTAGTTGAAGAGATAAGACAGCGTTGCAAAGGGCCGGTAAAGATAGCTTTCCCCGTGAGGCCACCAATAGGTGTGTTGAAAGATGAGGCCGATGTTTGACGAGGAAACCTCTCTGATCCTCAAATCCTGCAGCAGCAGAGCTTTGTTGTCCAAGGTGAATCCTGCTCCGAACGAATTCGAGTAGGCGATCAACGTGACGAAACACAGGACTGCAGGAGCTAGCAACGCCTTCTTCGACCGACGCGCACTATCTCTCACGCTGCGGTTGGAGGTAACGGCCTTCGGCGCTTTGAGTGTCTTTGCTCTCATTGCAACCGAAATTTCCCCGTGTAATCTATCGCCCCGCTTCTAGCGGCAAAGAAACGGGCTTTCCAGTCTTAATTGAGAGCTTGGCCGCTTCAAGGACTTCTTGAACGTCTACATTCAGGTCGAGCGCTGATGGACCGTCCAGCGGCTGCTTGCGACGGATATGGTCGACCATGTAAGCGATTGGCTCAGAGCGCTCGGGTGGAAGTGGAGTAACGGTGAGCGGATCGCCCTCTGGCGTCGCCGCGAGCAGCGGCCGGAGTCGCGGCCGTGCGCTGCGTATTGCGCTGTCCAACTTTCCGTATCACGCCGCCGACGATGCTGCCTTTCAGACCATAAACTTCATTTCCGAGGCGCGGAGCGGGAGGCAGATCCCAACTGGCTTCGAGAATCGATACGCCGTCTTTATAGTTCAGGATCACCGTAGCATTATCCTCCACGTTCGGATATAGCTCTGGTTTCAGATGGTTCGCAGTGGCATAAACGCTTTCGGGCATGCCCTTCATCCAAACGCCCCAGTTTACGATGTAGCACCCGAAATCAATCAATGCGCCCCCGCCGTTCTTGACCGGGTCCGCGAGCCAGGCAACAAAAGAAGACTTTCTCGGGTCGCCCGGTCCGCCTGAACCCTGTACTGCGTGGAGACGCGATACCGGGCCGATTTCTCCCGCATCCACGGCAGCCTTGACGGCGTAATTCGTAGGTTGCCAGGTTGAACCGTAGTTCGCGAGGGTTAAAATCTTGTACTTGTTCGCTAAGGTCTGGATTTCGAGTGCTTCCTGGTAAGTAGCCGCCAGCGGTTTTTCCATGATGACGTGGATACCGCGAGGAGCGCAGTAACGTACGACATCGACGTGCTCATTCGTTGGCGTGAAGGCCCAGACGATGTCGGGCTTCGTCTCGTCAATCATCTTCTTCCAATCCGAGAAAAAGAGATTCTCCGGCACGCCCGGGCGCATTTTGGTGGATTGCGGGATTTGATCGGTTCGTTTGGCGCGTTCCAGCAACTCTGGTAGCGTTTCGGCAACACCGACTAATTTAGCGTCGCGGCCTTCCAACATGTCACCCAGGTGTAGCCACACGTGAGCATGAAGCATGCTCACGACGGCGATCTTGTATTCTTGCGCAACGCCAGGCAAAGCACACAAGCTCAATAGAGCCAAAACTCGCTTCATTTTCAGATCTCCTTCAAACAGGCGAAAGCGTCCGCCGGGCCGCTTGCCTCTCAGCGCTTCTTTACGAAATGATTCCCTGCGCGTCGACTTTGTGGTTCTTTCCATCGCCCTCGTAAGTCACCCGTGGAGGAATCTTCTCAACGACACTCTGGGTGTTCGAGTCGAAGAACTTCACTTTGCCTTCCCGATAGGAGTAAACGCCCAGCTTGATGGCAGAAATGATCTTGTAGCCCAGTTCCGCGTGGGCATTCGGTTGCTGGCGTGAGCGGACACAGGAGAAAAAGTTGGTCGTGTGGGGTGTTCGAACGTCCCGCTGGGGGCCAACTTCGGGCAACTCGTACACTTTCGGCTCCGGCATTGAGCGGCCTCCTTGTTGAAGAGCTTCCTTGGGAAGAAACGCTCGCATTTCGGGATACGATTCCGGATAAACAAGAATTCGATTGTGATCGATGACTAGGGTGCCCTTGTGACCGTAGATGGCTTGCTTGTGATACTGACCTAACGTTGCGTTAGCCATGGAACCCGACATCTCGATGTAGAAATTTGGGTATTCGATGGTGGTGGCATACGTATCAGGAACTTCCCGATCCTTGTGAACGTAAATGCCGCCGGACCCGGTCACGCGGGTCGGGAACTGTGCGCCCATAGGATATAGGATCGGCCCCAGGCTGTGAAAGAACAGGTCGGTGGCGATTCCGCCCGAATAGTCCCAATATTTGCGGAACCGGAAATACCGGTCAGCGCTGAAAGGACGTTTCGGAGCGCATCCGAGCCATCTGTTCCAATCGATGTTTTGTGGCGTGCCTTCATCGTCGACGTGATAGTTCCACTCCCCTAGGAGAGAATTCCGGGCTGAGGTTGCCTGAGCACACAAGAGAGTTCCAATCTCTCCGGAGTCAATGAGCTCTTTCGACTTGTGAGTGCTAGGCGCCGAAAGCCCCTGGTTGCCCACTTGGAGAATTCGGTTATACTTCTTCACCGCGTCCACAATGGCTCGAGCTTCCTCAAGCGTATGAGTCATTGGCTTCTCCAGGTAAACATCTTTACCGGCAGCCAAGGCGTCCAGTCCCATCTGCCCATGCCAGTGGTCGGGCGCCGCAATGAGCACTGCATCGACGTCGGTTCGACCAAGAAGGTCGCGATAGTCGTGGTGAACATCTTTAGCGGTCAAGTGTGCAATATCCCGTGCCCGCTCCTTACGCACCGTATAGATATCGCTGACCGCCACCACTTGGATATCTTTCTCGTCGTCCATCTGCTTCATGAACGCACGCAAATGGACCGTGCCCATACCACCAAGGCCGATCATACCTACGTTGATACGATCGTTCGCTCCGATTACGCGCGAAGCGGAATGGGCGGAAACAGTTGGTTTAATCGTCTTCTGTGTTTTCGCGGATGCTGTCACACCCGACAAAGCTGCGGCAGCCGACACACCGTTCAGAAAGCCGCGCCGGGTGGAAGGCTTCGGATCGTTTTGCATATTTGACTCCTTGAACTACGACTTGCGTTTTTTGGGCAGGAAGAGCTTGGGGCCAAAATCCTCCTTGGCCCCGCGACGGTCAGCCCGACCTGACTAAAAGATAAACTTCGCCCCTAGTTGTACCGATCGGGGCGTATTGAATTGAGGGGTAGAGGTGGGAAGGTAACCGAAAGTTGAATTCCCGAATGTGTTATTCGGGGAAGCCAGACCTGCGTTCAGGACGAACCGATTGAAAACGTTAGTCGCCGTTGCTCGAATCTCGAAATACTTCCTCTCTGTGATGTGCAAGTTCTTGATCACCGAGGCGTCCTCGTTTAGCGTCCAGGGCCCCCTAAGTTGATCAATGTAGCGAGGCGTATTACCGTACACTCCGTTAGCGGGAAGCACGAAAGCGGCCGGATTGAGGTAAGGAACACTGAATGCGACGTTCGGGTTGCTGTTCCAAGCCGGATTGACCAAGGGAATTGTGGTGCCCGCACCTGCAGCAAAGCTGCAGCGAGTGGTTCCAGCCGCTCCGTACATGTTCTGGTTGCAGAGGACCTGCATAGGCTGCCCTGACACATATGTATGTATCATTGACACTCTCCAGTTGCCGAAGAACGCATTGACTACCGTTGGCATCTTGCTCAGGAATGGTTTACCTCTTCCGATCGGCAATTCGTAGACGTAGGCAACGTGTATGTTGTGCTTCGTGTCCTGATCCGAAACGGCCTTATCCAGCTTTCGATTAAATGGATTCTGGACAGTAGCGCTGTCACCATTGTCAGAGTTCTCGTTATCGGCGTTATTGATCGTTTTGGCGAAGGTGTAATTACCGATTACGTAGAGGCCATGGCTGAATCGATGATCGAAACTGACCTCCAGAGCATGGAAGGTGAGATGTCCGTCATTATTAGCGCCGGCATGCGCATCGATTCCGCTGTATTGCGGAAAGGGACGAAGCGCCTGTGAGAGCGTAAGGTTCAGTGGATAGGACGAGTATAGGCAATTGGGGTTGGTGCAAGAAGTAAAGGGCAGCCGGAACCCATTGGCATTGAGCGTAGCGGCAGTAGTTGGGACTACCCAGCAGGGTGCTGAGAGGTTGACTCAGAAGATTTCCGTAAATGCCGATGTAGGCGGGATTAAGGGAGTTTAGAGTTGATTGCTGATCATCGGTGAGTAACTTGACTCCGATCGTTGCGTGGTAGCTCACCCGAAACACTGAAGTCTTTGACAGTTGGCGCTCGATCGTGAAATTCCAGTCTCCAAAGTAAGGAGTGCGGCCAGCGGCGGGAAGATACCAGAAGGGTGTTCCAAAGAGCTGGATACGATTGGGATCGAGCACCACCGGCTGATTTGCCGCAACCGAAGAGGCGAAGGGCAGAAACGCTTGCTGAGCATACAGCGGATTCCCTGGTGCGAAGTTCTGGGCGTACATCGAAATGCCCGTGGACAAATAATTGGCTGGCGGGCTGTACGTCCCAGCGTAGCCCTGAGTACCATTGTCTGCGTTGCCATCTTCGCGGACAGGTTCGTAATAGAGAGACGCACCCGCTCGAATCACCGTCTTCGGTGTAATTTGATAGGCGAATCCTAACCGCGGTCCGAAGGCGTTGTAACGTGTCTGCCCAAACTTATTTGGCTGTCCATTCACGCCCGCGTAGACCATCGATCCCAACAATCCGCCTGCATCCGGGTTAGAACAGCTAGGACAAAAGTTACTGTTGCGAACCGATGTCTCCTGTTTTGAGATCGGCAGTTCGTAGCGGAGGCCTATATTCACCGTAAACTTCGAAGTGAGTCGAATATCGTCTTGAACATACCAGGCATAGTACGGCCAAGCGAAGGTCGTATTATCCGGGTAACGGAACGTTCCGCCGCTAGATACTCCCAATAGCATGGCGGCCATATCTGAGCCGTTGGTCACACTGAGGTTAGGGTTGCCGGTTGCGGTTGCTGACCAGTTAATGGTGCCGTACGCGTCGTTATAGTCGAGCCGCTGGTAGCTTTGGTGAATATAGTCGAAGCCGAACTTTACAGAATGCTTTCCCTTCAACCACGATAATTGCTCCTTAAAGTTCAGGGTTTTTTGACGGGAATCGGTATCGACAAACGTTCCCCAACCTACTCCACCGGCGGTCCCGAAATTGGTCTGTCTCCCCAGAGTGTAAGGCGTTGGGTTACCAGGCGCATACGTGGCTTGCGCAAAGCCCGGAGTCACTTCCTGGCTCGAAATATCCGTTGGATTCTCGAGAATGTGCCTATGGTTGAAACCCACAGTGATGTGGTTCACCAGCGTGGGAGAGACGATTTGGTCGTCGTTAACCCGGTAGTATTGGATCTGATTGGTTGTCCCCCAACCGCCGTTGGGAGGAACACCTTGCACCGTCGGCTGGTAGTACTGAGCCGGATTGTTGTAATTACTGTAGAAAAAGCTGATGTGATTGCTGGCGCTGAAAATGTAATCCCCTTTGATAGAAGGGACCGCAGACTCACCGGTCGATCCGTGGTAGGAACGGATATTGTTGGCAATCAGGCTCGGATTGTCCGGCTGTGGCAGCACCGAAAGCAAGGTCTGGGCCAAGGGCGTGATCCGGCTGGGACAGATTACGTTCAGCACGCCGTTACATTGAATCTGTTGACGATTGGCCGCATTGGTAATGAGGTTTCCAGCGGCATCGAAGGGATCGTATATCGGGATCATCTTGCCCGAAGAATCCACGTAACTACGGAAATCTCCATTACGCCATGCATTTACAGGAACCGTGACCAAGCTCGTAGCACGACCAATCCGCTGATCGTAGCGCTCATAGGCAAAGAAGAAGAATGCCTTGTTCTTGCCGTTATAAACCTTAGGAATATAGACGGGTCCGCCGATCGTGCCGCCTGTATTCCACTGGCGATTGACCGGCCGCTCGGTGGGACTTAAAGTGTACCCCCGAGCGTTTAGAAACTCATTGATCCCGAAGACGAACGCATCGCCGTGAATGTCGTTCGTACCCGACTTGGTCGAATAGTTAATTACGCCGTTCGAAGTCCGGCCGTATTCGGCGGAGTAACCGGAACTCTGGACTTTGAACTCCTCCACGCCCTCGACGCTGATACCGTTCATCGCGTTATCATTGCGGCGCTCACTATTGCCTTCCGCACCATCCAACTGCAAACTCTGTCCTGAAGCGAGTCCGCCGCCGATTCGCGGATTGGTACTCGAACCGATAACTCCCGGTGTTAGGATCACGAAGGTTTCCGTATTCCGTAAGCCTCCGCTTATGCTTAGCGGCAGATCCTGGATCGCTTGCGACGACATGGTTTTACCCAGATTTTGGCCGGTTACTTCCAAGAGCGGCGCGGCTGCGGTCACTTCAACCGACTGACCTACGGCGCCAATCTGCAGTTTGACGTTGATCGAAACGTCTGAATTCACGTCGACGCGAATTTTCTGCACCTCGGCTTTTCGAAATCCGCTTTTCTCAGTGGTGACGCTGTAATTGCCAACTGGCAGGAAAGGAATGGCATAGACCCCTTCTCCAGAAGTCTTCGTGGTCTGCGTAAGGCCGGTGTCGGTGTTCGTCGCCGTCACGGCAGCTTCCGGCACGCTAGCTCCGCTTGGGTCAGTTACTGTTCCCCGTACCGTGCCACTACTTTGCGCAAAACATAGGCCCGTGCCTGCTACCAAGACAAGGGCGACTGTCGTATACATGGACATGAAAGGCTCCTTTGCTGCTCTCCCAATCGCTCGCAAGTTCCCTTGCGAACTCGCGTTAACCAATATTGTGAGTAGAACTTATACTGGTCAAATAAGACTGTCAAGAACTTTATCAAAAGGGATGATCTCAAGCAGCTTGTATGAGAGACGCCGCGGGTGCGGTTAGAATATTTGGAGCTGGATCCCTCGATCGGTCCATCCGAAGTAGATCAGGAGTCCTGGTCTGCGCCCTTCCCTCTCCGAACTCTGCCGGGGTTCGCTCGCGATGCGAGCTATTTGGAAGAACCTTGTTTTCGATTTGAGCAGCGTGCCACGCCTCGGCGCTCGCGACAAGTTTGAGCCAGGATCGAGCTTCAGGGCACTAAAGTGATGGAACTACGCCAGAAGCTGGCCTTTCGCTCGGAAGAATTCAGCACCGTTAGCTGACAGTCGTAACGGCCGGGAGGCACTGCACTCAGGCTGAGCTGAAGGTTTAGCGGCACCGTCTTGAGTTCTGCATTCACGATCTGGCGAGCCTGCAAAACGGATGTTTGATAAACCTTGCGCGGACCCCTGTACAAGCTGAAAAACGCCAGCAGCGGCTGGCTGTCGGAGGAGGCCTGTCCGTACGCCTGCAAGTAGACCCAAACCGGACGCGACTTGCTGAAGTAGCGTGTGACGCTCGGCACGAGTTTCACTCCGTCTTGCACGAGTGGACTGGCACTGTCCGCCTGCGCCTTTTTGCTGATGTTGTAAAGCGCGTCCGATCTCTTCTGACGATCGGAACTGAGGATCACTGAGCTGATAGGAACGCGCTTCAGTTCCTTGTTCAAGTTCGGAATGACGAAAGTACTTTGGAAAGTTCCGATTCTTCCAGTCTCGTCGTCTCTTGCCAGAAACTTGACCGTATACCTGCCGGGCAGCACTGTAAAACCGCTCTCGTATTCGATCGGCCGCCGGGCAAATTCGGCTGCTGTGCCTTGCGTGAGCTTGATGTTCACTTTATCGCGCACATTGCTGACGGTAATGCCAAAAGCGTCCTTCACCTCGCCAATAAAGTCGATGGTGGTGTGTTCGGCGCCACCGCGCTTAGCGAGAGCAAGTTCGCGCCCCGGTATTTTGACCGTTAAAGGGACGAAGTACTCAGCGCGATTGAGCTGGAAGTAGTCGACTTCCATGGCTATCGTGAGATCCGTCACGGGATCGGGCAGCATCAGCGCATCCTCAAGCTGGCGCTCCCGGTCAGTTGCAGTAAACCGGCTGAATTCCTTGTCGGCAAAGTAGCCCTGCCGGTAAGTCAAGCTTCGCCGCCGTATTGTTGTTCAGCTTGACGCGCACCCGGCGAAATCGGCCGTCGCGCACCGATTGCGTCGTATAGTAACCCAAGATGTAATAGCTCGAAACGGCGCGCTGAGCATTGACGATTCCCTTCGTCAGATCGTTGTAGTCGAGCAGCGCCTTGCCTCCGGTGTCGCTGGCCAGCGTGTACAGCGTATCCTGCGAAAGCTGGAAACGGTTGGTTAAGTTCTGCGCAGAGTCGCCCGTATACATGGATTTGTCCCCAGGTGAAGCGACCGTCGCGTCGCCCATGGGCGGTTCGGCCACCAGCCCCCGCGAATCGATGGGCCAGAAGGAGACTCCGGCGCGTACGGCTGCGTTTACTGTCGCATGCAGTTGTGCTTGATTGTTCAGGCCGTTCAGGCGCAGTCCGCTGGCAAAATACAGCAGGACTTTTCTTTCGTGCAGTTGACCGAGCATGTTCGCCGCAGTATGCAACGCCGCTAATTGGCGGTCGGTGTTGAAGACGTTGAACTCGCTATCGTCCTGCCCAAACGCAGCGCCCGGATCAGGCGTCGAGGCACTGTCACCGCTCTGGTCAAAGCCCTGTCCTTCGCCGACCGTCATCGTTTCCAGGATGCTCAGGAGTCTGTCGCGGTCTCCGCTGAAATCCTGCAACACATTCACGGCGCCACCCGTATAGCGCAGCACGGCAATGAGATCCACAGACGTCATTTGCGTGCGGACGAACTTCTCGGCAGCAGCGATGGCTCGTGTTTGGTCTGCAGGCGGCATGGCCGTCATATCGAAATAAAAGGCGAGCAGTCGCTTGCCGCTGTACTGGTTATGGCCGGGCGATTCGGGCGTAATCTGTGTTGGCGTCAAGCGGTCGAACACGTGGATGTGCTCTTGGCTTGCAGGCGTCAGCGGCTGGTCTCCCGCCGTCAGGTGTTGCTCCTCGAAAAACTTGATCTCCTGTGGCGCGCCATTCTCCAAGATGCTGAAATCTCTGGCGGTCAGGCCGGGAACAGGACGACCCGCCGAATCCGTCACCGTCACTGTCTCGACCACCAGTTGCGTGGTCGAGCGAAACACTGTGGAGCTGTCCTGCCCGATCAGGTTGAGAGCGACGAGCGGCACGAGCAGACGGAGACGCATAGTTAGAACCGGAGGCGCATGGTTACTTGTATACGGCGCATTTGGTTTGCACTCACAGGGAGCCCGAACTGCGCGTTGTTAACGACAGTGTTCCAGCTCGTGTAGGTCACATGATTCAGCACGTTCGTGGAATCGAAGCGCAAGTCGAGATTCAGCCGGTCTCGCAGGCGGAACGTGCGGCCAAGTGTCGCGTCGAGACGGAATTGCAAGGGTCCGGTAATGCTGTTGCGTCCGGCGTTCCCCCAAGTGCCTGGTGCGGGTGCAGCATAGGCTGCGGGATTCAGGAACGATCCGGAGGCAGCACTGTAAAGCGACGCTCCGGTGTAATCCGGGCGCACAGTTCCTGTATAACCGGTTCCCGGAACGACCGCAAAGTAAACGGGATTGAGCGGCAGTCCCGAGCCGGCGGTCACTTGAGTGGCGAACGTCCACTCTTTCAGCAGTGTGCCTCGCCAACCGCTCAGTAGAGTTCCTCCTCTGGCACCCATGCCGCTGGTGTACTGCAACTGCGCCGAGAAGACGTGGCGTTGATCGAAGTTTGACCGCGCTTTCTCCGCCGTCAGGTTCAACCAGTTCTGCGCGATGACGGGAACGGGCGCTGGTGTACTTGCAGCAGTGCTGCCCTGACTTTGCGATTGTGATTGCGAAGGCTGCGTTTGCGTTGGCGTCACAGCCGTCGGTGAGGTGGTCGTAGAGGAAGGACCGCCGAGGAATGAATCGTTATCGAGCGACTTAGAGAGTGTGTATTGCAGTTGAGCTGCGAATCCATTGTGTAAACGCCGGCGCAACTGCACTCCGAGAGCTTCGCGCGTGGAATTTCCGTTAGAAGTGAGATACACGAATCCGGCCGGGCACATCGTGCAGCTACTCACGCTCCCAGGTGCAGAGGTGTTCGGCAGAAACTCCTGGGTGCCGCGTGTGCCCTTTATACCCGAATACGTGGCAATCACGACCAGAGAACCCGGCAGGTCGCGCTGTACTGAGAGCTGCCAGTTGTGGACATAGCCGACGCGGAAGTGCGGATCAATCGCAAATGTGCTCGGCAGATCCATTCCCGATGCGCTGAAGGCGTTAGCGATGGTGAGCGGGCGTGCGGCGGTGTTCTGAATATTAAACGCAGTCGAAAATGGAGGCTGCTGAGCTAGCTGGTTTGCTATCGATTCATAGACTGCATTGTTGTAGTAAATGCCGTATCCGGCACGCACGACCAGCGGCGAAGCAGTAGGCGCACGCCATGCAGTTCCGATTCTCGGCTGCCAACCAATGCGGTCCGGCTGCATCAGTGCGTGCGAGAACTTCTCACCCGTGAGTGGCCCGACGGGGTTCGCGGCGAGAACCTGAGCAGCGGACGTGAATCCCGATGTCAGGTCGAGATTCGCAAGCCGATTATAGAGCTCAGTCATGGGCGCGGCGTACTCCCAGCGAATGCCGGCGTTCACCGTTAGCGAAGCGTTCACGCGCCAGTCGTCCGCTGTGTAGCCGTCGTAAGCCGGTTCGCGGAGGTACTTGTCTGCGTTGCCGAAAGCGATAGCGCTGGTTGCGGGAACACCGGCGAGAAAATCACCGAAGTCGGATCCCGTTGCCGCGCCCGTGAAGGACAGCGTGCCCCGCGGATTCTGCTGCCCCAAGTAGTTCAGTTGAGATCGGCGGTAATCGCCGCCGAACGTAATGCTTTGCGAACGATGAGTCCAGACAAGAGATGAAGATGCAGTATTTGTCGTTTTATGATTCGACGCGGGCAAGGCGTCGGTAAGGCTGGCAATGCCGCTGGCGAACAGTAGCGTCGGCGGACCCCAGTTCAATGATGATTGATCGTTGCCGCGGATACCGGCGTTCCCCGACACGTTTGTCTTATTCGCGAAGTACGGCGCGATGCGTACTGAGTTTCGACTGAATTGGTAGCCGACGTTCAAAAGCAGGCCACGGTGGACAATTCGCGACCAGTTGAGGCGCGTGTTTATCCCAAGGGAGGCAGAGGAATCCGAATATCCCAGCAAATTCGGTGTGTCGCTCCGATTGCTCTGAAGGGCCAGGAACCCGGAAAACTCATTCTTTCGCACTGTTTTGTCCAGACGCGCTTCCACGAAGTCCTGATGAGTTGCGCTTACCGTGGGAATCTGGAAGTTATAGCGGGAGTTGCCGGCGAAGTTAGGCAACGGGTAATAAGCCAGTAACGATCGGGCTGCGGGATCCACGGTGGCGGGCAGCAGGCTGTTGCGTTGTGCGAATGAGGGCACTACGGCTGTTTGCGTAAGTGCATCACGATCGCGAACCCACTGATAGCCAAGAAAGAACGTTGGTCCTTCGTTGAGGATGCGCGGTATACGTAAGGGTCCGCCCAGGCTCACAATGCCGGTGACGTCGTTATAAGCGGGCTTTGGCGTGTTCTGACCCGTCAGTGAAAACGGCACGGCGTCGAAGCTGGAGTTATCCAGAATAACGCCGATCCCGCCGTTGTAAAGAGCGGGTCGGCGTTTTCGGTGATTGCCGAAAGAGGCGTCTTGCCGAAATACGGAACTGGCGCCATTATTCAAGCTCCCGTTCACCAGTAACCCTTGGTTGGCCTCCTCTGATGTGAAATCGGTAGCCGGCGGCCCCTCGGCGTCTACGACTGGCGTTTCGGGCTTGACCGCCAGAATCTGCTCGGCACTTAGGATCGTCAAATCCCACTTACCTGGTATTAGACCCGGCGAGACCGTTACACTTTCTTCGCGTGGTGCAAAGCCCGTGCTCTCAACCCGCAAAGTCCAGGTTCCGTCCGCCAGATTGGCGAACGAGTAAAACCCGCGCTCATCTGTAACGGCGACTTCCTTTGTCTTCCCCTGCGTGGCCGTGAGGATCACCCCGGGCACGGGCAGCCCGTTGAAAAGGACCTCGCCGTGATACTCCGTAGCCAACAGGAGTGGGACGAAAGCAAGCGGCAGAAGGATCCCGTGCTTCAGCTTTCCTCCCGGCATGCAGCAACCTAGTTCGCGGAGGGTTGCTCCGCGTGATCGATGACAAAGACCTTCACCGACGCCTTCGTTGAATCGAGTTTTAAGCCCAGTTGCTGCTGTAAGGCCGCAAACAGATCAGGAGGCGCGTCCGAAGCAGTGCTTGGCGGCGGCAACTTAGCGCCGAAGCCTGAGAATTGTGTCGGGTCCGGCGTCCACTTGAGCTGGAAATCGAACTTATCTTTCAGTCCAGTCTGGTCGATCACCGGCTTGTCGAGCACAGAGCCTTGCAGCAGTTCCGCGAATTGGGCCATATCCGCGTTGGTGGCGATCATGTCTCCCAACCCGCGGAATCCGAGACCCGGCAGGCCGTTCGGATTGTCTCGATTTGCGGTCAACTTCGGTCCACTCTTCGCCACAGTCAGCGCGAAGACGGGCAGCTCTTTTTGATCGTTATGGAACTTAAGCTTGAAACGCTCGGCGAGCAACTTCTGGATCATATTTCGCCATTGCTGATCGCTCGGTTGCCCTTCGCCATTGGGCTGCGCTTCCAGGTCAAACTTGCTGGACGTGGCCCAGCCCGGCAATCCGACTAGCTGCCGTGCGTTCAATCGGTAGCAGAACGTCATCAAGTCTTCGAGTGTTGTGTTGATCGTAGAAAACCGGCGTCCGCGCACCATGAAACCTTTACCCGGCTGGTCAGGTTTGCTCGGCTTGATCGTAGCCACATCGAACTCCGGGTTCGCGTCGGCGGCCATCGGGACCGGGCGCGGAGGTGGTTCGGGGATCGGCCATGCAGCGTCGGGATTCACTCGTTTCATCACCAGCGGCAAGGGCGCCCCCTGTGTCCAACTGCCCGTGATGGTACTGCCGTCGGGACTCATTTTGCCTTCATACGTTCCGCCGATGCGCAACACCGACATCTTCACGTCCGCTCCTTGCAGGGTGAGTGAAGTGACCTTGATAGGCATCGGCGTCTGATCGATGCTGTAGTTGTTGGCGTCCCATCCGTTATCCGTTTTCGTTACTTTCCAGACGATCCGCAGGTCTTTCCCGTTCGGCGCGTGGAGCGTTCCTTGCCAGGTGCCGCTGAGATCTTGCGGCGAGTTTGGTGTTGGCGTCTGCGCATCGACCCGCACGACATGCAGCAGGCCGAATGCGACGGGCGTAATGCCTCCGATCGCCGCAGCAGTACAAAGAAGAAGCTTTCGGGTCAGACCCAATTTTGTGTCATATGGTTCCCAACAATGCGTAGAACGCGCTTCTTGAGGTCAGCGCCCGTTACGCCCGCAACACACGGCAGGGGCGATTCCAGATACGCTCTGCAGAACGGTCAAAATGCCTTCTGCATAAGCTTCGGGCTCGTTGCCGCTCTGTAGAACTGCTTCGTCACAAGCTAGTTCGCGTTCCTCCACCAGCCGCCTGCCGATCCACCAGACCAGAGGGTGAAACCAGAAGGTCGCTTCCACGAACATGTGGAAAGTCATCGTAAGATTGTCGCGGCGGCGAACGTGAGTGACTTCGTGATCAATCACAGCCTCAAGCTGCTGGCTCGAAAGTCGCTTGCGAATTCCTGCTGGAAGGATCAGGACCGGTTGCAAAATCCCGAACACACCAGGCTCTCTCAAGGTCTGGGACGAGACGATGCGCGTTTTTCCCACGGCGCCCACGTGCTCGGCTGATTTCACTGCGTTCCTGATACTGAGCCACTTCCGAAACCAGGCAAACACAAACGTCATGCTGCCGCACACCCAAAGGAACAGGACAACGGACCAAACGTTCGAAGTTTTAGGTCGCGCAGGCAGTCGTGAAAGCTCCGCCATGGCAGGTCGCGCCATGGTCACTACGCTGGCGCGAGAGAACGGTTCCGTGATTTGACCCAGCATGAGGGTGACGGCGGGTCGAGGCTTTAAGACCGGCGTTCCCGGCTGCAGATGGGTTCCAAGCGCGACCAGCAGCGAAAAAGGCAAGAGAAATTTTAGCGATGCAATCATCCAAAGCTGGTGGCGGAGGCGGGCCGCGTTCCCCCGCAGCGCCAGAGTCAGAAGCCCGATAATGGCGACAACTGCGGTTGACTGCCAAAGGTGATTGGCAACGGCCAGAGCGAAATGCGCCGAGATCATTTTGACTTGTCCTCCTTCTTGGACATCTTTCTTAGAGCTTTCTCGGCGTCCTTCACGTCTTCCAGCGTGAGGCGGCCCGATTGCACCAGGTGTGCCATGACCGGCTGCGGACGTCCGCCGAACAGCTTAAGGAATTCATCGATCAGGTTTCGTTGAGCGGTGTCTCGCGAAATCACCGCTTCGAAAATGTGAGCATTGCTGATCTTCTTAACGCGCCGCAGTGCCTTTTTGTTCTCGAGCCGGTAGACGGTAGTTTGGATCGTCGTGTAAGAAGGGCGTCCCACTTCTGGGAAAGCTTCCTGGATTTCGCGGATAGAGACGGGTCCACGATGCCACAGAGTTTCCATAATCTGCAGTTCGAGTTGTGTGAGTTTACGGGTAAGCATCGTAGAAAACTACAGGTGCTATAGATCCTACTACACTTGTGTGTCTTCTGAAAGTGGCGAAGCTGGCCTTTTTTCAGATCTACGTCGTTCAGCCTCTTCCGCAGCTCTTCAGCGGTGCCTTTAAGACGCTGGCTACACCAGCTTCCTGTTTGACGAAGATGTACAGAGTACGTCGAAAAAACGTCGGCACATGTCTTGCATAGACACCCTTTCCTCCGTATCCGTCAGGCTGCAAGCCATATGTTCATCAATTGTGAGAACGTACTCTTCGGGCAGACCGGCGTCATCCGCATAGAAGTGTGTTGGGAAGCAGACCATGCCAGTTTCGGAGGGCTTCGATGCACCCTTCAAGATCACGAGGCGAGGGAACTCGTTTGTGGATGCGACCATGACGCCCTTTGTCAGCCAGGCGAACCGAGCCTCACCAGACCCACAGCGAAAATGGTGATTCATTCGATTGCACTCACGGAACATTTCGTTGCCTAATGTCTTCCAGCAAGATTCCAGGTCGATACGGGAGGTTCCGGGCATACTCTCTCTCATCCGCAGTACATCAGGCTGTGCAACATTCATCCATCTTCTTACGTGTGGAGACATGACAGGTAACAGTCGCCTTAGGCACTCGCATCACGATGAGATGCGACGGTTCGAATGACTCAAGCTCCGGCGGCGCCGGTTTACTTAGACTGTTGTCGAAGTGAAGCCTGCAACATCGCCTTCGCGTAGCCTACGTTATATGCGAAGGCTGTGTAGCCGCCACTGCCCGGGTATCCAGGCTTGAACTTGTCGCGTTCGCGATCGTCGTCAAGGCCGCGGGGGTGTTCGGGATACACCAGTCGAGGATACTTCAAACGGACAAGCTCCCTCATAATCGCGAACATGTCGTTCACACCTTCGTCAATAAACACTTCCGAATACTGCTCATTCGGAGTTGTTACCCGTACGTTTCGGTAGTGAACGTGATTGATGCAATCCTTGTTCCCGAAATAGCGGCAGATTTCCACCGGATCATGACCCATTTCACGGGTGACTCCACAGTCGAAAGTGATTCCGTTCGACTTGCTGGGGACAATGTCCACCAACCGTTTCCAGCCTTCGACTGAGCCCATGATTTGTCCCGAGCCCCGGCTGATCGGAGCAGGAGGATCGTTCGGGTGAAGAGCAAGCCGAACACCTGATTGTTCAGCAACGGGGACGACCGCCTTCAGGAAATACGTTACGTTGGCCCACATCTCGTCTAAGCTGTGAGTTCCCTCTCGTGGCAATGGCGGCAGGTCTTTCACACGCGAATAGTCGAAAGACGTCCATCCCGCTCCAGCGCGTGTGTCATCAAGCTGCTCGTAGTATCCTTCAACGGCTCGATGCGCATAGAAGTTATATTCGATGACCGGCAAGACCACTTTGCCTGCGGCGCGAATGGATTGCTTAACCTTTTCGATTTCTTCATCGCGGCCTGGTTTTCCGTAAAGGGTATTCGGAAAGCCACCCATCATCAGATTGCCCAGAGTGAGGCCGCCTTGTTTCAGTGAGTCCATGAGGGAACGCAAGTCGGCCTCCTCCCAGGGAAGCTTAGGTCCGCCCGTCAGCACGTGATTGACGCCGAGTTGCTTCACGCGCCGCATGCCAGCCGCGTCCAGACGGCCTGCCGCCAAGCCACCATTCCCCATCTCGAGACAAATCTTGGGAATGCCCGGACCCTCGAGATTGATGTCCGGCATATCAGCGCCGAAAGCGATGGAGGATACTGCTGTTGCCCCGGCAATTTGCCTCATCACCCGTCTTCTTGTGAATTTCATGTTCCTCTTTCCAATCTGCTGTCGAACCCGCTGTTCCTAAGGTTCAGCAACGGTGATCAATCTATCGCCACGAACATCTTTTAATGTCTGCCGCTTCCCTGAAGGCCACTCAATCCGCAGAGTGTCTGCCGTGTGGAACGAGCCTAAACCGAAATGCACGGAGAGTTCGCTCGATGAGGCATAACCTACGGAGGTCGTTACTCGATTGGTCTGCACGAGCGCCCCGGTCTGAACCGAGAGGCGTGCTCCAATAGCGTCGCGATTGCTCGTTTTTCCGACGAGCTTCACGTCGAGCCATCCATTCGCATCGCGAGAAACATTGCGTAGAAGAACCGGAGTCTCGCCCAATCGTGTGACTAAAGCATCTACGTGTCCATCGCGATTGAAATCGGCAAACGCTACGCCGCGGTGCAATGCAGGTGTGCCGACGAACTGCGCCTGGAATTTCCCATTTGCGTCATTCAGTAACAACAGGTTCTGCTGCCGCGATTGCCGGCTTGAGAAGCTCTCCGTGTTGTATTGCACATCACCATCGGCCACGAAAACGTCCTTCCAACCATCGTTATTGAAGTCAAAGCAGCCGACACCCCAGCCGCTCAGAGCGAGCGTGGACGTACCCATCCGGCTTGGGTAAGTCATGTCGACGAACAGACCATTTCCTGTATTTCGAAAGTAAGGAAACGTCTCATTGGCCAGTGCTGTGACAAAAATGTCATCTTGGCCGTCGTTATCCATATCTCTGAAGTCAACGCCCATAGATGAGATGGCCTTTCCATCATCATTGAGGGCCACCCCGGTTTGCATCGCCACTTCACTGAACCGGCTACCGTGTTCGTTGTGCAAGAGGAAGTTGGGAACCGTATCATTCGCGATGAACACATCGGGCCGGCCATCGTGGTCGTAATCACCGACCGCAATGCCCATACCCTTCCCGCGAAGATTGGCGATCCCAGAGGTGGCCGAAACGTCAGTGAAGGTTCCATTGCCGTTGTTGCGATACAGGTGGTTGGCCGTGGGTTCGTAGAAGCGCGGATGACAATACGTACGGAGATTTTTCGCTGCATCGCCGCAAACTGGTTCATGATCCGGATCCCACTGGACGTAATCGACAACAAACAAGTCGAGATGGCCATCGTTGTCAAAGTCCAGCCATGCGGCGGCAACGGACCAACCGCTCGAAGTTAGCCCGGCACGCCTCGTGACATCCTGGAACGTTCCATCGCCGCGATTGTGAAACAGCGTGTTCCCGCGCACACCGGTCACAAATAGATCTTCGTTGCCGTCGTTGTCGTAATCACCGGCGGCTACTCCGATACTGTAACCATTCCCGGCGACTCCGGCCTTTTCGGTTACGTCTTCAAATGTTCCGTTCCCTCGGTTCCGATAGAGCCGATTGAAATACTTGGGGTCTGTCTTTTGCAGGGACGGCTGTTCCGCCCCATTAGCAAGATAGATGTCCGGGTAACCATCGTTATCGAAGTCGAAGGCGGCCACTCCGCCTGGCATCGTTTCGATCTGATGCTTCGCTGGTGTGGGAGAATTCTGCAGACTGCAGCTTATGCCGGATTGGGCAGACTCGTCCGCGAAAATGGGCTTTTGCTCCGGTGTTGCGTTCGCTCGCGAAACGGGTAGTAGCAAAACGGATACAGCCAAGAGGATAGCCGTGATTCCCAGAAACGGTCCGCAATTTGAGAGCGAGCGAGTCATGGAACAGGTCGGTTCACTGTGGAGCGCCCGAGTTTGCCGCGCTAGTATCGGCGACACAGCCGCGTAGCCGAGTGACTTCCTGGACCGCTGCTTCTTTCTTCCCTTCCCCGGCGAGAATCTTCGTCATCAGGTTGTGAACTCTGCAGTCGCTCGAGGAGAGCGCGCCTGAAAGGACCTGATCGGCCTCCGTCAGCTTTCCGCAGTGGTAAAGGACACGGGCGAATTCGAATCGCACATCAGTCGAATCGGGTTCGCTTCTGAAAGGCCTGCGTCAACAGTTGCAGGCTTTCGTCCATCCGCGCTTGTTTGAAGAGAAAACGTCCGTATGCAAGATAAGGCCGGTACTGATCACCGGCAAACTGCACCGCGGAGTGGAACGCCTCTTCTGCCTGCAAGGGACGATCAAGAGCCTCGTAGCAAAGCGCCAGGTTTTCGAAAGTGCGACTTTGGGTCGCTCCCATTCCGAGAGCCTGTTTGAAGCGTTCAATCGCCTGTTCAAAGCGGTTGTCCTCATAGAATGCACGGCCTGAGAAGTACAAGGCATCGCGCTCGTGGGAGTCTAGGCTTAAGGCGTGTGTAAACGATTCTTGCGCCAAAGACCAGGAGCTCTCAAGCGTATAAATGCGTCCCAAGAGAACATAGGCTTTGGGGAGCTCCGGGTTCAGGGCGAGTGCCTTTTGGACTTCCTTTTTGGCCTCAGCCGGCTGGTTGAGATTCAACAACGCTGCGCCTAGAAAAATTCGAACGGGAGCATTAGCAGGATCGCTCGTCAAATATTCTCTGTAGAGACGAACGGCATCGCCGGAGCGCATCGTCCGATAACTCTCATTCGCTTCTTTCAACACTTCGGCTGCTGCGGAGTTTGCCTGAAAAGCGGGCTCTGCGGCCCAAAACACACATGCAGCCAAGCAGATGAGCATTTCCTTCAGCCGGCTCTATCTTCAAATTCGCAACGCAGCGTTCGGAGCCCGAACCGCGGGACCGCGAGCTTAACGCCGAATCTTCCTCCAGCCTCCTGCACAGATAAGCGGCGAATGACCTTTCCTTGTAACTCTACAAGCTCGACGCGCGCGGGCCTCTTTGAAAAGGAGATTGTGCGTTCGGAATCATCACCCTCGGCATTGAACAACCGCACATGGACGTTCCGGCCGTTTACTAACAGAGTTGGCACCTCGATGCCGGTGCCGCTGACCCGGACAAACGATTTTGCCCTCGCACCTTTGGCGGGATCTCCCGGGACGAGGCGCGTCATCAGAGGTTCGCAGAACACTGAATTTTCTTTCGATAGTTCGGCTTCTTCCCAAAGGCCTTTGTGCGGCATCAAGCCGTAGCTTACCTGCTGCACACCGTTCAGGGGGCGTTTGCCCCACCAGAAGCCACCTTCCCAACCCCAACCCATCACCAGCGATAGAGGGAACTCGGGACCGTGTGTATACGCCGTGGTGTGATCGGAGAACACGGCTAAACCATACTTCTCCTGCTCATCAACAACATCCACCCAATTCGTCAGGATGTTGTGCTTAATCTCGTCCCAACGCTGGAAAAAAGTATCTTTATTTCGGCTCTTACAGACATCGTAAGCCGCATTCTTGTAGATAGCCTGGTTTTTCAAGGCAGCGGGGAAATGGGCCTGGAGCTTCCATCGGCCATCGTTTGAGGAGCGGCGCTGCTCGCTCCGGCGGTCTTCCGGTTTCATGTCCCACGGATCCCCCACCCACGTATCCTGCTCAAACACGAATCTGGTCTGCAGGTCGATGCGGCGCTGCCCTTCCACCAGAGTCAGGATCGTCTGCACGGGACATCCGCCGACGTGCCCTGCAATTCTGATCCGCGCTCTGAGCGGTCCCTCCTCCTGTACAGTAATCTGGGCTCGTTCATCTGCGCTGCTGCACCATTTCTTTTGAGCGATGAAGTATCCTCGATATTCGTTAAAGAGCCGCTCGGCGGAAGGGTCGCAAAACTCTCGGTTCAACTGCTTCGCATATAAGCTGGTGAAAACCCCGCCACGGGAAGGGTCAATCCGAATCCGGTATAGATCGCTTTCCAGGACAACGGCACCATCGGCTTCCACCTTCGCGCTGGTACTTCCGGCTGAGCTTGCCGTTTTCTCGTAAAGCGGGACGACCTTATAAGTGGAATAACCTAAAGCTGGAACTTTGGGCCGGAATAGAATCGTTGCGGTATTGATGCTTGCACTAGGATCTCCACCGGCATGGCCCGACGGAAAGACTTCGCGGCGGCGGCTCAATTCCCCGCGAGCTTCGCGCGACAGATAACGCCGCGTGGGGATCATCTGACATGGCACCTCATTTGAGGATTCGTCTAAGACTCGAATCCCCTGAGTTCCACGATCCGTTGCCAGGCTGAACTCAGCCAGATCGTTTCTGTCATTAGCAAGTGTATTGAAGATGCGGATCGATTGCGGACCAAGCCGCTCCTGAGGCGGCACTGGCTCGCTCTGCGTCAATGCGTCGGCAGCCGCGTCGAGGATGGCGGAGGCTTTGTTTTCCGTGGTGAGCGTGTCAGAGGCGACTTGGAACGCCCAGGCCTGACGGCCGGTTCGAGTCGTGGCGGTGATCCAGGCGTCGTGGGCCTGGGTGAGCAGAAGTTCGTCCCAAGCCTCCTGCAACTGAGCTCCGGGCCAAGCGCTCTGCCGTTCCAGGTAGGCCAACGCCGCAAGCTTCTCGGCCATGAGGATCCGGTTCTCGGCGGATCGAACTTGCTGCGCAACCGCCTGGAGAGTATGTTCTCCCCAAGGCAATGTGGTGAGCGTGTCTTCGATACCAAAGTGCCAATCTTTCGAAGGCGTGCTTGCAATACCGTGAATGTACTCTCCCCACGTGACGTAACGGATATAATCGCCCGTGACGCGCGGTTTCGCCGGCCATCCCAAATCCTGAAAACACATGCCCACGGGCTTAGCGATCCCATGCTCGATCGACTTGCGGGCAAACTCGACCGACCCGCTGATCGACTCGGTCTCATAGACCTTCTGCAGCGATTCACAGGCGTAGCGCGGCACCGTGGCCAATGGAGTTCCGTCGGGCCCGATCCAACGGACCAGTTCCGCATCGAAGCCGGCAGGGTATCCTCCCCAAGCGGTACTGGCGTCACGCAGAACAGCACCAGTGAAGCCCAGCGAAGCTAAGATCTGCGGCAGGCAACTGGCCCAACAGGGCTCCTGTACCGCGTAGGTGTTCAACACTGCATTGGGGAAATGCTCGCGAATGACTTCGCAGCCCCGCAGAAGTTGTCGAATGTTGCTCTCACCCCCAATGGCCCAACCATAAGGCTGAGAGAAAGTGCAACCCACCATCTCCACCCTGGCACTTGGACCATGATGATCCAAATGCGACTTCAGTTCACGATACGCCTGCGGGTCTGAACGGCGAAGGACATCCCAGGACTCGGGTTCAATATCGAGCGAAAGCTTCCAATTCGGGAGCTCCCGCAAGGCATCGAGGATGTCTCGCCACGCGCCAGATGGCATGTGCCCGGCAACGCCGCCGTGATAGCCGTCTGCATAGTAAAGGATAGGAACCTGGTCTGGCGTTGCGGCCTTTTCGGAAGAAGCACTCGCGAGCCATGTCACGGCCCCCCAAGCTATCTGTTTCGAGAAATCTCGCCGGTCCATATCGGTCTACTTGCTCCTGGATTGGCCTTCGCGCAAACGCGCGGCCCGTTGATCTGTGCCCATCTCCTGCTCAAGGTAGCGATCAATGTCGTTAGCCAGATGCGCAAGAGCGTAGAACTGTGGTCGCAATAGTGAAAGATCCGCTGAGTGAGCAGCATCAAGAGAACTTGTTAAAGTTCCCAGTTCAAAAGCAGCTTCACGCCAATTACCGGCTCGCGGGATCACCGGCGCTTGACCGGAGGTATCAGAGGAGAGAAGTGATCCGCCGTTCAATTTTGTCAGTGTCTGCCGAAGGCTATTGGCATGGTCTTCAACCATTCGCCTCAAAAGAGTGAGGCCGGCCAAAGGCAGTGATTTCAGCGTCGATTGGTCGAAGCTGGCCGCAAGAATTTGAAGAGCATGGCCGTCAGCAAACAATTCAGCAGCATCGCCACTCGGTGCAGTTTCCGGTCTGTTCTGCCGTCCTGCGCGTATCTCGGCCAAAGCGCTCATAATCTCGTTCAGGCCGGCGTCCTGAGTGAAATAGGAATGGGAATCACCGGATGACGTTGAGCTCAAGATCTGCACTCCGCCGGGCTCCTGCGAAATTGTCACCGGAACACCCTTACAAGCGCCAGCTAAGTGAAGAATGGATTGCGCATGTAGCCGCCGCATCTCAGCATCGACGTCAATCGCCACGGGAAACGTAGCCCGGGGCTCAGTCGTCCGTTTCGGCGGGAGTGAAGCGTCGTATTTGTTACGGCTCACGCTCGCCATAACAAGATCACGATCAGGAGAAAAGACGGCGGGCGAAAAGACAGGCCTGGTGTCTGTTGTTTCAGAGGAAAGCTGAAATTCGACGGTGCGGCCGGCGCTTCTGAGGCGAAGCTTCTGGAGAACCGGCAGCGAATTCTCCGCGCTTAGAACAGCGACAAGCTCGAGACGGACACCTGCATGCTCCCTCTCAACCGTCAGCCTTACCTCGTGCGCGGAGAGACGATCCACTCGCAAAGTTGCACCGTCGCCCTCCCATAGACTCACGTCAGCCAGGAAGACAAGCGGTTTCCAGGGACGCTCCTCGAGCCAGCTCATGAAGTGAGCTTCCAGACTGTGAAGATCCGGCGCAGCGCCTGCAAGTGAGTCAGCAGAATTTATGTCATGTGCCGGTTGGAACGAATGAAGCTGATCCGACGCAAACACAAAAGAGCGCCCGCCGGTCGACCAAATGGCATGTTTGAGATGACCATTGTCTACAGTCCACTTCGACGCGAAGCGATGCGAACGAGCATCTGACCATATCTCGAGGCGGCTCTTGAGAGAAGGTCCCGCCGGGCTGACTTGCACCTCTTTGACTTCAAAAACCTGATGAACGGGTTCGCGGTCAATCTTACCCGCCGCAAGCTGCGTGGCAGTCAGCACGGCCTTTGCTGTGAGGATTGGGGCAGCTTTACGGTGCCGCAAAGAAAGCGCCGAGACAAGTATGAGGGAAGCAGCTAACGCAACAACGCCCCAAGTCCGCGTGCTTAAGATTCTCCGGCTACTCTTGGGAGCAAATTCCTGCTCGAACTGGCTCTGAAATGAAGCAATATTCGCACGCGCTTTGCTTTGCCAGCCGGGATCGAGCGGCAGATTCAGTAGAGAAGCCGAAAGGCGTTGGATTTGGCGCTCCAGCTCAGCTTGCCGAGTACGGCACAACCAGCAGAATTCCAAATGTTGGGTGATACGCCTTCGTTTCTGTTTGGAGAGCTCCCCATCCAGATCGGAGAGAAGCTCTTCATCACTGTAATGTTTGTCCAACGATTCTCCGTTCGGCTGTGCTGAGATCCTCAATCGTCTTCTTTTTGGCTTGGGCAGCCAACTGAAGCTTGCGCAGACCACGTGCAAGCAGCGTGGCCACCGATTTATCGCTTATCTTCAGCTCCGCCGCGATCTCGCGGTATTTAAGGGCCTGTATGCGGAGCATCATTACCTCCGCTTCACGAGGCGTAAGCACGGACATCATCTGTTGAAGTCTCTGGCAATCCTCTTCGACCTCCGGGCTCGACGCGCAACGCGAGTCCATAACGTCTCCGGACTCTAATACTTCACCGTGTCTCCGCCGGTCCCGGTATCCGCGATGAGCCAAGTTGCGAACGATGGTCAATGCCCATGCTTTGAAATTGCCAATCTCTTTGCCCTGTCGGAGGTCGACGTATAAAGCCATAAAGGCTTCTTGAGCCAGGTCCTCCGCCATCTCTCGAGACCACGTTAGTTGGAACGCGTATCTGACCAGGAACGCACCCCAGGACTCGAACAAGGAATTCAGCAGCTCTTCTGCTTGTTGGCGTTCCATTCAATTGGGCTAAAACAGGGCCGATGGAAAAGATAAGGCAACCGTAACCGTAGTACCCACGATGATCCGTTTTCCTGACAGGCTGAACAAGAACTTCCCCGTAACACTCAAAAGCTGAGTTGCAGCGCCAATTGCACAACTCGACCTGGTTGCGCAGAGGTGATCATCCCGAAATTGGCATCACTGATATTCGTGTTTGGATTGCTCCACCGGACGAAATTAAACGGATTGGTTGCATCTATTCGGATTACCGTCTGCACATGTTCGCTAATAGGGATCTTTCGTTGTAAGGAGAGTGCCTCGCTCGCAATCGCTGGCCCTCGGACCCAGTTCAGCACACGGCCGGTGTTGCCAAACTGAAAAGCGCCCGGGCTTGCGAACGCAGCAGCATTCAGGTAGCGGTCATTGCCCGGATCGAAGTGATTCTGGTCGGGATAGACATTCTGTCCACTGACGTAGTTGGCGCGGATAACCGGGAATCCAAACTGTGCCATCGCGGTGCCTGCAGTGATCGAGAGGGGCTGGCCTGATTGCCGTTGCACAGACCCTGCAATCTGCCAGTTTGCCGCTACTTTGGCAACACCACTGCGATGACTCAGCCATTGCTTCCCGGGACCAAGTGGCAGGGCATAGGAAAAGCTAACGCCGAACGTATTCGGATAATCATCTTGGCTGACCGAATACTCGCCAGCCCGGTTGAGCGGGTTCTGAATGTTTCCCGGACCCTCTCCAAGATCGATAGGCGCAAAATCATCGTTCGTCATCAGCTTCGAACGTGTATAAAACGCCAGCAGCAGGAGATTTTCTGAATAGCGCTTTGAGGCCTTAAGCTGCAGTGCATTGTAATTCGAGATTCCCTCCGGCGAATATGGCATTGTGATGCTTGCATATTGCGGAAAAGGGCGAAGCGCCTGACCCACAGTATGGCGCGGGAGAGTCAAGAAGCTAGCGAACGGAGAAGAGTAACCAGAGGCCTTCGCGGCGGCAGAATCGATCGACTGATTCAGGAGATTGCCGAGCGAGAGATAGCCGGGATTGAGCACGTTCAAGTAAGTCGCCAGGCTGCCACCGATCTCGAGATGAGTTGACCTGCTTCCTACATAGCTTCCTTCGACCGCAATATCTCGCGCTAGCTGCTTCTGGACACTGAATGTCCAAGTAGCAATCTGCGGCGGCCGCGCTGCATTGCCGCTCAGCTCGCTGACCGTTTGTCCGTTCGCGAAGGAGGAATCAAGGGAGGGTGGACGCGTCCAATTCTGCGGCCATGGATTCGCCCAATTGTAAACCGGGGAGAAACCGTCCGGCGAACTGAAACTTGGTGTAGCCGTAAAGCCAGTGGCGTCAATGCGTGGGGTTACGCCGGGCGCGTAGAAGATGCCGCCTGATGCTCGGATGATCAGTTTCGGAGTCAATTCGAAGGCAAGACCCAAGCGCGGAGCCAGCCCTGACCAGGCATTTGAGAAACTTCGGCGCCCGATACGCCCGGGTCCCGTTCCGGCAAAAGTCAATGCTCCGGCGATACCTCCCGCCGCCGGGTTTGAAGCTAACGAGTTGAAGGACGTGGCACGGTCATGCTCTTCATACACACCGGGGTATCGCTCAAAACGCAAACCGTAGGAAAGAGTAAGGCGGGAAGTCGCCCGCCACTCGTCCTGAATGAACGCTGCATCGTAATTGACTCGCCAACCGAGGTCGCTGATCGTTGTCGTATTGGTGTTGTTTACATCGCCCAGCAGAAAGCTGGCGAACGAACTACCCCACTGGGTGAAATGCAAGGAGTCGGGCTGGCTCGTGGTGAGATTGGTGAACCCGAAAACACCTGAGGAGCCGCCGCCTTCAAGGTCCGCATATCGCTCCCGGATCAAGTCAACACCAAGCTTTACCGTGTGCCGGCCAAGCACCCATGTGAGGTTATCGTTCAGACTTACTCGGGAACTGACGTTTCGCGAGTAGTTCGTGCCACCCAGCCCGAGAGGAGACGCCGTACCTCCGGAGAAGCTTACGTTCGGGAACATCCCGGCATCAGCCGGAAGTCCGGTAATCCCGAGCTGCGAGTCCCAATTTTGGCCGAGCGTAGAAGTGATGGCCTCGTTTTGCATTCCGTCGCCCCCGATCACAAGGTGATTTAGAAGGGTAGGCCGAAGAACCCAATCGTAGTTGATCCTGGTAGCAAAGGACCTTACATTCTTAGGAGCTTCCGTTCCGTCGATAGGTAAAGACAATCCCCAGCCTTGCCCGGTCCACTCGCTTGGACGAGTCTGAAATGTGGCTGTTAACGAGAGACGCTGGCTTGCTGTCAAGCCGTGATCGATCTTTACAGTGCTTACGCGAGTGTCGGAGATCCTGGCGTTTTGAAGATAAAAGTTAGATTCCTGGCTTCCTAAGTTAGGCGGCGACATAAGCGCCACCATTCGCGCCGAGACGGGACTGATTCGAGACGCCGGGATCAAATTGTCCGGAAACTGTGTGCGTGTGAATCCGCCCTGCCCATCAATAGCCGTGGTCTCCGGGTCGAAAATCGGAATTAATGCGCCGGAACTACTCGTTAACTTGTTGAACTGTCCGTTCCGGAAGGATTGCGTAGGAACCGTTGCTAATCCTGTTCCACCGCGCTGCCCGTAGAAGAAGAGTTCCTGACCAAAGAAAAAGAAGGTCTTTTGCCGGCCGTCGTAAAGGCGAGGTAAATGGACAGGTCCGCCGATCGTGAGTCCGCCATCGTTCTGGCGTACCCGGCTCCTTTGAGCTTGGAAGAAGGACCGTGCATTTAGTGCATCGTTGGCGAAGTTGTCGTACACAGTTCCGTGTAAATGATCCGATCCCGACTTGATCGCGATATTAGTGAACCAGGCACCGGTTCGACCGTACTCAGCATTGAAGGAGTTGGTTACGACGCTGAATTCGCTGACGGTGGCGACGTCCGGCCCTGTCTCCTGGATCCCGCCCCGAACGTTGCCTTGGCTGGCGGGAGCACCATCAAGGAAGATCTCGGAATTTCCCGCATTCGCGCCGTTCACGCGGGCACCCCAGCTCGAAGCGTTGTTCACTCCGGGGAGGAATTGTAGCCACTGACCGATGTTCCGCTTCGCTCCGATATTGATAACCGGCAAATCAGCCACCTGCTTAGCCGTCAAGGTTGCACTGAGCGTTGGATTGGAAGCATCGACAAGTGGCGCTTTCGCTTGCACGACAATCGATTGGCGAACACTGCCGAGAGTCAGCGAGAAGTCGAGCCGGACACTGGCCAATGCTTCCAGCCGTACCTGATCTTGGATGGCGGTTTGGAAGCCCTCGGCTTGCACTTCTACGCGGTAGGTACCGATGGACAAATTCGGCCCCATGTACCGGCCCAGCGCGTTCGTTCTAAGTTGTAAAACATCGCGCGTTTGAACATGTGTGATGACCACGAGAGCTTCCGGGATGGTGCCGCCGCTCGCATCCGTCACAAACCCTTCGATCGTTCCCCGATCGACCTGTGCAGACGAATTGCTCACGAACAACTGAACAATGGCGAGTGTGAGAGCAGCCCGGCACCACCGGGCGCACGGGCACCTGCGAGCTGTCGTTGCAGCGGCGACTTGGCGGCTCTTGCACACGGTCAATTGAGACAAATTCTAAAAAGCTAGTTTAGATCGTATCGTGAACTCCCTAAATGTTCGCAGTCGCAGCGACGATATGGTTTGGCCGGTACTCTCCAGCTAGAAGTTTACGGACAATGAAAGCTGCACGACGCGCCCGGCTGAGGCACCGCTGATCACGCCGTAATTCGCGTCCGTGATGCTTGTATTCGGATTCGAGAATCTCACGAAATTGAATGGGTTGGTGACATCGGCCCGCAATACCGTTCTCAATCTTTCGACGATATTGAATCGCTTCTGCAACGATAGCGATTCGCTCTCAATGAGTGGACCACGAACCCAGGCGAGTACCCGGCCCGTGTTGCCGAACTGGAACGAGGCGGGGTTGCTGAACGCACTCGAGTTCAGGTATCTGTTTATGGCCGGATCAAAGGAATTATTTGAAAGGTAGACGTTCTGTCCGTAGTTGTAGTTCGCTCGTACGACTGGAAATCCGAATTGCGACAAAGCAGTGTTTCCCGTGATGGACAACGGAGCTCCCGATTGCCTCTGGATAAAGCCGGCGACTTGCCATCCGCCGACAACACGGTTGATGAACCCGCTTCTGTTTAAAAACATCTTGCCAGTGCCAAACGGCAGCTCATACGAGAAGCTGGTTCCGAAAGAATTCGGATAATCATCTTGGCTGACGGAATACTCGCCCATTCGGTTCAGCGGATTTTGTATATTCCCTGCTCCTTCGCCTAAGTCGATGGGTGCAACATCATCGTTCGTCATCAAGCGTGACCGGGTGTAGAACGCTAGGATCGTGATACCGTGCGCATACCGCTTGGTGAACTTCAACTGCAGCGCATTGTAGTTCGAGATGCCTTGCGGCGAGTACGGCATATTGACTGCGGCGTACTGCGGGTATGGCCGCAAAGCCTGTCCGACAGTGTGCCTCGGCAGCGTACTGAACGAAGCAAACGGTGCCGAATAACCGGCCGCTGTTGCCGCCGTCGACGGGATCTGTTGATTCAGCAAATTGCCAAGCGACAGATATGCCGGGTTCAAAACATTGAGGTAGGTTGTCAGGTTCCCGCCCAGCTCCAGATGTGTGGATTTGCTGCCGATGTAACTGGCTTCGATGGACATATCGCGAGCCAGTTGCCTTTGAAGACTTAAGGTCCAGCTCGTAATCTGCGGTGCACGAGCGGCACTTGGCATTAGATAAGCGACGGTTTGACCATTCGCAAAGGAAGGATCGATGAACGGCGGCCGAGCCCAGTTCTGGGGCCATGTGTTTCCCCAGTTGTAAACGGGTGAAAAGCCATCGGGAGAACTGAAGCTGGGAGTTGCCGTAAAGCCGGTGGCATCGATACGGGGAGTCATACCAGGAGCGAAGAAAATAGCTCCCGAAGCCCTCACGACAGTCTTTGGATTGATTTCATACGCAACACCAAGGCGCGGCGCCCAACCGTTCCAGGCGTTCGCAAACGCTCTCTGCCCAGTCCTCCCAGAGCCGTTTCCGGCGAATGTAAGCGCACCTGGCAACCCTCCGGCGCCAGGGTTAGCAAGCGTAGGATTGAACGATGTCGCACGGTCGTGTTCCTCATAAATCCCGGGATACCGTTCGTAACGAAGTCCATAGGAGACGGTGAGGCGCGGTGTCACTCGCCATTCGTCCTGAATAAAGAACGCCTGGTAATTGATACGCCAGCCTAAATCGCTGATCGTCGTTGTATTCGTGTTGTTCACATCGCCCAACAAGAAGCTGGCGAAGGAACTTCCCCATTGTGTGTAGTTCGTGGAGTTTGGCTGACTTGTGGTGGTATTGGAGAATCCGAAGACACCCGCAGAGCCGCCCCCTTCAAAATCCGCATACCGCTCGCGGATAAAGTTCACACCGAGCTTGAGAGTGTGCCTGCCTAACACCCATGTCAGGTTGTCATTCAAGCTGAGGCGAGAGCTGACATTCCGCGAGTAATTCGTTCCGCCTAATCCAAGTGGCGCTGCCGTGCCGCCGCTAAAGGTCACATTCGGAAACATGCCCGGATCCGCAGGTAGGCCTGTAATACCCAGTTGAGCGTCCCACCCTTGACCCAGGCTCGAAGTAATCGCCTGATTCTTCATGCCATCACCGCCGAGCACCAAATGGTTTAGAAGATTCGGCTTGATGATGTAGTCGTAATTTACTCGGGCATCAAAAGACTGAACATTCTTCGGAGACTGGCCGCCATCGATCGGCAACCCTAAGCCCCATCCTTGCCCAGAATATTGACCGGGACGATCCTGGAGAGTGTTTGTGACCGAAATCTTCTGGTTGGACGTGAAACTATGGTCGATTTTAATTGTCGTGACGCGATTGTCGAAAATCGTTCCACCGCGGGGATGAAAGTTCAGCGTTTCCCCGGAAGTATCAGCCGGCAGCATCAGGGCCACCATCCGCTGGGATACGGGACTCAGGCGAGAGGTTGGTATCACATTACCTGCAAACTGCGTTCGAACGAAGCCACCCTTCCCGTCGCTCGTTGTGGTGTCAGGATCAAAAATGGGAATTACGGCGCCAGAAGCATTGACCAGATTGCTGAAATTTCCTCCCCTAAACGCGGCCGTAGGCACCGTAGTCAGAGTATTGCTGCCTGTTTGCCGGTAGAAGAACAACTCTTGCCCAAAAAAGAAGAAGGTCTTGTTCCGTCCGTCATAAACCTTCGGGATGTAAACCGGGCCGCCGACGGTAAAGCCGGCATCATTCTGCCGGAGCTCGCTTCGCTGCGCTTGGAAGAAAGAGCGTGAGTTCAAGGCGTCGTTGGCGAAATGGTCATAGATACTTCCGTGAACCTGGTTCCCGCCGGACTTGATGACCACGTTCATCAACCAACTTCCAGTTCGTCCATATTCGGCATTGAAGGAGTTGGTGACTATGCTGAATTCGCCGACCGTCTCTACGTCTGGCCCTGTTTCCTGGAAGCCGCCGCGCACGTTGCCTTGGCTCGACGGCGCACCGTCCAGAAAGATCTCTGAGTTTCCACCATTAGCGCCATTGACGCGCGCGCCCCAGGTCGTGGAACTGTTCACTCCTGGCAAGAACTGGAGAAACTGGCCGATATTCCGCTTGGCACCCAGATTGATCACTGGCAGATCATTGACTTGTTTGGTTGTCAGAGCAGACGTAATGGTGGGCGTGGATGCATCCACAATAGGCGCTTCGGCTTGCACCACAACCGCTTGCTGTACATTTCCCAAATTCAGCGTCAGGTCGAGCCGGATACTGGACTGCGCCTGAAGTTGCACGCCCTCTTGAATCGCTTTCTGAAAACCGGGCTTTTCCACGGTCACCGTGTAAGCGCCGATTGGCAGGTTGGGGGCAAAGTAGCGGCCCGACTCGTTGGAACGAAGTTCAGTCCGTTCGTTGGTGTCGACCTTGACGATGGTGACGGTTGCATCAGGAATGACAGCACCGCTTGGGTCCTTGACTATACCTTCAATGGTGGCCCGGTCTGTCTGCCCGTTTAGAAGCATGCCGCCGACCAACACGGTAAGCGGGAACAACAACTTGGTTAAGCGTCGCAAACTCTGCATGGACTCCCTCTTTTTCGAAGGACGGCCCCGTCGGCGGGTCTTCCAGACCAGCTAATCAGCTTTGGGGCGTCGGCCGTCGCTGGTGTTAAGTACCTTTACGGTTCAGAGTTCCCTACAAGTATGGGAATTTTTTGTGCCCGATCCTAAGAATCGGAAGCGAAGATGCCGTATGCCCAGGAGTCAGGCCGGTTCTCGCCTCTTCCCTGCCCGGCAAATTTAGTGGACCCGGTGTTCCGTAGCGCCTTCGCCGGGTCAAAATTCGGCTTGGTACCGGGAACCAACCGAGAGGGTGCTCTCCCGGATAGACCAACTGCTTCGTGCCGGATGTCTCGTCGATACGGGACCACTGCGCGATTACATGCGCGCCAACGTTCAGAACAGTAGTAGTCAAAAAATCAGGTGATCGCGTGGTCGCACGTTCGATGGCGAATAGTAGCTCCAAGAGTCGGAGCTACTCACGAGTACGTTTTTGATTTCGGGTAGCCGCCCAGCGGGCCTCATCTGATGTGTTCTGACTATACGGCTGGAGCTCCGATAATGAGCATTTCCTTTCCACATCGCAAGTGGGGCCAAGCCACTTATTAACGAGACATTTCGTCCACCGAACATTTAGATTGACACGGGCTTAGCGTGCGCTGTATACCCCGTTGTAGGCCTCTAAACAAAAGGCAACTGTTTGCTTCAGTCCTGAAGGGATCATGAAACTTTATCTAGTATTTCTTCTGTCTTTCTTGCTTTTCACGTCGGGTCTTGCGGCTCAAAGTGCCGACGCAACCATGTCCGGATATGTCACCGACGCCTCCGGTTCTGGTATCCCAAATGCGAAGGTTACTCTAAAGAACCCAAGCACTGGCGTAGCGCGAACCACTCAGACGAATGGCACGGGTTTTTATCTGTTCACTTACGTGCTACCTGCGCAGGCCTATGACCTGTCGGTAGAAGCCCCAGGGTTCCAGAGACAGGTTCATCCGGATATTCGGGTCGAAGTCGCCCAGAGTGTTCGAACGGATTTCCCGTTACAGGTGGGACAAACTCAGCAGGAGATAACGGTCACGTCGGGAGCGCAGATGGTGCAAACCGATAACGCGTCGCTTGGACAGGTTATCTCGTCGCGCGAGGTCAACGAGCTTCCGCTGAACGGGAGGAATCCATTGGCTCTTGTTGCCCTTGCACCGAGCGTTGTTCCGCAAGGGCAGGCTCAACAGAACGGAGCCGGCACGAATAACTCCGCCTACGGCAATTACCAGATTGGCGGCGGTACGGCGAACCAGAGTCAATGGTTGCTCGACGGCGCCACCATGGTGACGCCTTTCGGCCATGCCGTAGAGCTGTTGCCGTCCCAAGAAGTTGTGCAGGAATTCAAGGTTCAGACGAATAATCTCGGCGCAGAGTATGGCGGGTTTGCCGGCGGAGTCGTTAACCTGAGCACGAAGGCCGGAACGAACGATCTCCACGGCAACGCCTATGAGTTTCTCCGAAACAAAGAGTTGAATGCGAACAGCTTCTTTAATAACCGGAATGGAGTACCTACCGGAGCCTTCACCCAGAACCAGTTCGGAGCGACGCTGGGCGGCCCTGTCGTTCTTCCGCATCTTTACAATGGCCGCAACAAGACTTTCTTCTTTATCAACTACGAAGGTTTCCGGTTGCGTCAGGGTCAAGGTGTGCTGCTGTCGGTTCCAACCCAGGCAGAGCGCAACGGGGACTTCACGGGCGTCGGAACGAATATCTACAATCCCTTTACCACCACACAGGTGGGCAGCGGCTCTAGCGCCACTTACACGCGAGCGCAGGCAAGCTGCAACGGGCGCGTGAACGTCATCTGTCCGAGCCAGATGGATCCTGTTGCCGCGCATTTGGTGTCGCTCTGGTCCTTGCCCAATGTCGCCGGCGCCGGGTTTGTGAATAACTGGGCCGGCAACGTTAGCTTTGGCGGGAACACCGATCAGGGAACAATCCGTTTGGATCACAACCTGACCGAGAAGCAACGGCTCTTTTTCCGGTATACGAAGTGGGCTGATCTAGACCTTGCGGGTGATGCCTTTGGAAATGAAACTTATGCCGGCAACGTAGGAACGCCCGAGAACTATACCACCCAGCAGGCCGTTCTCAGCTATACCAACACGCTTTCGCCAAGCACCGTCATGGATCTTCACGCAGATGTTCTACGCTTCGTATACGCACGCACGCCCGAGAGCGCCGGCTTTGACGCGACGACCATCGGCTGGCCCAGCTATTTCAATACTCAGGTCGCCGACCAGGTCAGAACCCTTCCGAACATTTGCGTCAGCGATGTCTACAACGAATTTTGCGGACAGGGCACGGGAAGTGTCATTGGAGCCGGAATTACAAGTATCGGAATGAGTGGCAGTGTTTCGAGCGTTCACGGACGGCACACGTTCAAAGCCGGTGGCGAGGTTCGCATCGCCAGAAGCAATTACGGTCAGACGAGCCAGGGGACCGGAACCTACACGTTCAATTCCACCTTTACGGGAGCAAATCCGCAGGGCGGCTCCGGGAGCGGATTAGGATTCGCTTCGTTTCTATTTGGTACTCCGCAGACTGGATCGGTTCAGGAACCGGCATTCACGGCAAGCCAGCAGGTCTATCGCGCCGTCTATCTCACAGATACTTATCAGGTCAGTTCGAAGCTTACGCTCAATCTTGGCATCCGCTACGAGCAGACCGGCCCGTGGACGGAACGATTGAATCGCATCAGCGTGTTCTTCCCCGGCGACCCGAGTCCGTTGGCAGGTGCAACGGGACTTCCGCTCACCGGCGCCCTCAACTTTGTGGCTTCCTATAGACGGCACGATCGTAGCGCCGTGAATACTGCCTATAATCAGTGGTCGCCTCACATGGGGCTGGCGTATTCACTGACCCCGAGCACAGTGATCCGCGCTGGCTATGGAATCTTCTGGCTTCCCATCGATACTAATCTCTTCTCCGCTCCCGATCATGATTCGATCAATGCCATCACCGAATCGATGAATACCTCACTCAATGGCGGAGTCACTCCGTTTGCGACTCTCGCGAACCCCTTCCCGAATGGAATCATTCCACCGCCTCAGCGCAATGCTGATCCGAATACATTTTTATACGGTCAGGGGATTACGACGCAGGTTTCCAGCAATCTTCTTGGTTATGCGCAGCAATGGAACTTCGATATCCAGAAACAGTTCGGACCGAACTTCTTGATAGACGCGGCATATGCCGGATCCAAGGGGACTCATCTGCCGTTTCAGACACAATCGATCAACTTCCTGCCGGCTTCCGACCTCTCTCTTGGCTCGGCGCTACTGCAGACCGTAGCGAACCCGTTTACCGGCAAGGTTCCCTCGACCTCGCCTTTCAGTACTTCAACCATCGCCGCGGGACAGTTGCTGCGACCCTTCCCCCAGTTCGGCTCTGTCACCTTGGCATCGCAAGGCAGCGGTGATTCCACTTACGAGTCGTTCCAACTTTCCGTAACCAAACGTTTGGGTGCCGGGGGTACGGTTCTCTTGGCTTATACGAACTCAAAGCTACTCGGCAACACCGAAACGCTTTCCCCATGGCTTGAATCGAGCGGACCCGCGGGCGCTCAATACTGGGGCAATCTTCGCTTAGAAAAGTCTCTCGCCAGCTACGATGCTTCGCAGCGTATGGTGCTTAGCTACGTCGTCGACCTCCCGGTAGGCAAAGGGAGAAAGTTTTTATCGCATGCAAACGGATTAGTACAGGCCGTTGCCGGAGGCTGGGGTCTGGACGGAATTCTTACGCTCCAAACAGGATTCCCGCTGGCCCTGACAACATCAACCAATAACACTCATGACTTGGGCGGAGGTTCGCGGCCCAACTACCTCGCCGGAAGTTGCCCGAACGGATACGGCATGAGCGGTTCGCGGGAAAGCAGGCTCGCGCAATGGTTCAATGTCTCCTGCTTTGGGACTCCCGCCCCGTATACATTTGGTAATGTCGCCCGAACGCTTCCCAACATGAGAAGTGACGGCATTCACAATCTCGATTTCGCTTTGTTCAAGACTTTTGGTTTTGGCGAGAAGGAACGGCTGAGATTCCAGCTTCGTGGTGAGGCTTTCAACCTGCTGAATACGCCGCAATTCGGAGCGCCTAACACATCGCTTGGGTCGGCAACATTCGGGCAGGTGACCTCTCAGGCAAATAATCCTCGACTGATCCAGGTAGCGGGCAAACTAATCTGGTGATACCGCCCAGCGAAGAGTATAGATGAGGCAGTGGGCCCTCCTTCTCCTCATATCTATTTGTGCGAGCGCCCAGACAGCAAATGAGGCGCTCGCACAGAAAGCCGTCGAGGCAGAACGGCGCGGTGATTTCCCGGCGGCGATCGCCGCATTCCGGCAACTGCTCCAGATCGGGGAAGATAGTCCGGAACTGCGAAATAACCTGGGAATTGCTCTGTATCAGTCCGGCGACTTCGGCGGCGCGCTTCGAGAGTTTGCCGTTGCTCTCTCCAAATCTCCGGATTCTGCACCCGCTTCTCTCTTTTACGGACTGTCGCTGCTGAATCTTCAGCGGCCCAAAGAAGCTTTGCCGTACTTGAACAGGGCAAGCAGGGCACACCCGGACGATGTAATGGTGCTGAGCGCCATTGCCCGGGCGGATGTTGCGTGCAATCAAGTACCGGCTGCCAATGAAGTGTTTCGGCGCGTGACACGTTTGGATCCGAAGAACGCACAAGCATGGTACGGCCTTGGCATCACCGATCGTCTATTAGCCGAAGCGAAACTGAAAGCTGCTCGGCAAACTGGGTCTGATCCTGTCGCGGCCCGGCGCGATGCTGAAAAATCGCAAGCCCTCATGAACGACTTCCAGAAGTCCGTCTCTATGGCCATGCAGTTGGACCCCGATTCAGTGCAGGCAAGTATGATCTTTGGCGAGTCTTTTCGCATCGCTGAACGATACGACGAGGCGATCCGTGAATATAAGGTCGCAACCGCAAAAGCGCCCGGACTTGCAGCAGCGTGGGCGGGTCTTGCTACAGCGCAAAGCGCTGCGGGCGAAGACGAAAGCGCTTTGAAAACAGCCCGGCACGCTCGGGAGTTAGACCGGAAAGATCCCGACACCGACACTCTCATCGCAGCGATCTACGTGCGCATGGGCGATTTCGCAAACGCAGAACCCTTTGCCCGCGAGGCATTGCGTCTGAAGCCAGATTTGTCGACCGCTCACGTTGTTCTGGCCAAAGTATTTGTCTATCGAGGGCAGTCTCAAAAAGCGCTCGAGGAGCTTCAGGCCGCAGAAAAAGACGATGTCGATGGAAGCACACACTACCTGCTGGCAACGACTCTACGCAAGCTGGGGAAACCGGAGGAAGCCTCTGTTGCGATGCAAGAGTATTCACGGCTGCACAGAGCGCACCTGGGGTTGCCTCGGCAATGAGCCATTTCTAAACCTTTACCATTGAGTAAAGAGTTATATGGAAGCTGTGAACTAACGTGGCTCTATCGCGCAGAACTTTTCTGGAGGGATTAGCCGCCGCAACCGGCCTTGCATCGGGTCAGAATGCGTCGGCACAAGTCCAAAATCATTGGACGCCAAATTGGATCAGCGGACAACCGGATCACGCGCTGACCCCTCATGGTCAAATTGCGCTTCAACCTTTAGCCCAGCAGGTCCGTCAACTCGAGACAACGCTCGATTTTCTGGGCGAGCCGTTCTCGGCCGGCGACCGGAACCGCATCGACCAGGTGCTGAGCAGTACGGACGAAGCTACCGCCATCACCGATCTACAAAACATTCTTGACCGGCGAGCTTTGCTTACCGTAACAATTGATGCCGAAAGTCGCGTTCATGTTGTGAAGGGCGCCGCACCGCCGGAACTGGTCGAAGCCGGTACGCGTCTGTTCCTGGTCAAAGTAAGAAATGAAGCAGGCGTGACGGCAACGCTGCAGGTGCATAGCCCGAACAGCCAGCCTGTCTACTTTCCGGCATGGAAAGATCAGAGCCCGGAGCCAACGGAACGGATCACGTTAGAGGACGTAAGGAACCGATGGGCCGAGATCTCGCTGTACAATGAGCAACCGCTGACGCCTCACCTCTCTGGTCTGGCTTTGCAGTACGCGATTCTACAAATCTACAGTCGCGACGCAGGGCAGCGGGTGGCGACGGTCAGCTTCGATGTGGGCCCGGGCACCCAGGACATCGGCGCCGATAAAGATGTCGAGGTATTGTTCGACGCCAAGCCCGCTCCGCAGATCCGTTTGCAGGTGACAGACGATGACGGTCAGGCCACAATAGCATCGTTCATCTTCAGAGATCATCTCGGCCGCATCCATCCGAATCCCTCAAAGCGGCTGGCTCCGGATTTTTTCTTCCAACCGCAAGTCTACCGGCGCGATGGCGAGACCATCCGGCTTCCCGATGGCGCATATGAAGTGACGTGCACCGGGGGCCCGGAATATATACCCGAGCTAAAACGGCTCGACTTCACGAGCGGGAATTCCCGGCCCATCTCCGTCCGCCTCAAACGATGGATCCATCCCGCAAAGCTTGGCTGGTATCCCGGAGATCACCACATCCATGCGGCGGGTTGTTCTCATTACGTAACTCCCACCGAGGGTGTTGATCCGGCTGTGATGATGCGGCAGGTGGAGGGCGAACACCTGAGCGTCGGCTGCGTTCTGAATTGGGCACCGTGTTATTACCACCAGAAACAATTTTTCACGGGGCAGGACGACCCTCTCTCCACGCCGGATACGCTCCTGCACTACGACTTGGAAATTTCCGGCTTCCCTTCCAGCCACTGTGGTCATCTGACCTTGCTCGGATTAAAGGAGCAAAGTTATCCCGGCGCGAAACGAATTGAAGAGTGGCCCACCTGGAATCTACCGATTTTGCAGTGGGCAAAAGCGCAGGGCGCGCTAACCGGATTCGCTCATAGCGGTTGGGGATTAATGGTGAAGAGCGCGGAGCTTCCAAACTACGAGATGCCCGCTTTTGACGGCATTGGCGCGAACGAATATATCGTCGACATCACTCATCCGGGCTCCGTCGACTTCATCTCAGCCGGAGACACGCCCTACATCTGGGAACTGAACATCTGGTACCACACCCTGAACGTTGGATTCCGGGCACGCATCTCCGGAGAGACGGACTTCCCCTGCATCACGGATAACCGTGTCGGGCGAGGACGTCTGTATGCGTACGTCGATGGGAAATTAAATTACAAGAGTTGGCTTCAATCACTGGTGGAGGGCCGCAGTTACGTCTCCGATGGGAAGAGCCATTTGATGGACTTCGCCGCGAATGGAACGGACGTCGGCGTTGGTGGCAGCGAACTTCGGCTCTCCGGTCCGGGGAACGTAAGAGTGACCGTCCAGGCTGCTGCTTATCTGGAGAGCCTTCCGGAATCAACTGCCGTCCCGCAGTTGCCCTACGACAAACAACCGTATTGGGACATAGAACGCGCCCGCATAGGGAAGACGCGCGAGGTATCGGTCGAATTGGTTTGGAATGGCCGGCCCATCGGCAGCCAGCGCTTGCTCGCCGACGGCGCGCTGCGGAAGCTTAATTTCAACGTGTCTGTCAAAGAGAGCGGCTGGATGGCAATCCGGATTTTGCCATCCTCGCACACAAATCCAATCTTCGTTCAGGTCGGTGGAAAGCCAATGCGTCCATTAAAAGAAAGCGCACAATGGTGCCTAGAGGCCGTAAATCAGTGTTGGAGCCAGAAAGCTTCCCAGATCTCTGGGAAGGAGATTGGCGCGGCCAAGGAAGCATACGAACATGCTCGACAAACCTACGACTCACTTCTTCGCAGAGCCTGAGAAACAGCCGCCAAGTTAGTTCTGCGAATCCCGCCCGAGATGATTGTCGAACTATCGTGGAACTTACAGCAAAGCGGTGCATCACAGAATGAGGGACGTGCAGGATTACTCCCGAGCAACTATGAGACTCCTCAAGCGCTTCCCACTGAATTCCTTTCACATCTTGGTTGTCACAGCGGCCTTGCTTTCTGTTCCTTTGTTTGGTCAGCAGTCAACGGCTACGGCGCCCGTTCCCGGAGTCGCAAAAGCGAAGGGATCGTCGTCCTGTGAGGAATCCTCTCACGTTGAAAGCAAGCGGATTTTCGGGATCGTTCCTAATTATCGAACTTCCCCTTGCCTGCAGAACTACAAGCCCCTGACAACGCACGCAAAGTTCAAGATCGCAAGCCAGGATTCATTCGATCGAGGAACGTTCTTCTTGGCAGCGGCATTCGCCGGCGAATCTCAACTGACGAATTCCAATCCACGCTTTGGGCAAGGAACCGCCGGTTACGCGCGTTATCTGGGAACGTCGTACGCGGATTTCGTCATCGGTGATTACATGACAGAAGCGATTTTTCCATCACTTCTGCATCAGGATCCGCGGTACTTCCGTAAGGATAGCGGTACGGCTTGGGCAAGAGTGGCGTATGCGTGTGGGCAGATATTCTTGACGCATAACGACTCGGGGAAAAGGGCCTTTAACTATTCTGAGATCCTTGGCAACTCCGCTGCGGTGACGATCTCCACCGCCTATTACGCAAATAACCGTGACCCACGAGACGCTGGTGTAAAACTCGTTAGTCAGCTCGGCGTCGATATGGCTTCGAATCTTTTGAAGGAGTTTTGGCCGGATCTTAATCGCAAGTTCTCACGGAAGCATTGACACTCAAGAATCCAATGAGCTAAGACTTCCCACACGCCAAATTGAACAATCCGTTCCGCATCAGCTCAAAGCTCACACCTTTTGCAATCTACTGACGCGGCCAACTTCCACCCATTCGACAACAAAGATGTTGCCCTCGTGATCGAAGCAGGCGCCGTGCGGACAAACGAACTTGCCAGGTGTAAAGGCCGTGCGGTCGAGTTTACGGAGGTGGTCCCAACTATGAGCAGCCGAGTCATCCCCGAGATGCTCGATAAGACGGTTATCTTTGTCCATCAGAGTTACGCGTGCACCAAGATCCGGGATCACCGTGTCGCCTTTTTTGTTAAACGCGAAGGTACAGGGAAGATTCGTTGCGCCGATGAAGTCGAGATGCCTGCCTTCAAGATCGAATCTCTGAATCCGGTGGTTGGTGCGATCCGCGACCATCAGGACTGGCGTATCGGCACGGGAATCGAGCACAATTCCGTGTGGGCAGTCCAGTTCGCCTTCGCCCGCGCCTTTTCCGCCGAAGGTTCTTAACCATTTGCCTTCCCTGGTATAAACGTTGACGTAACTGGATCCATAGCCGTCCGCTACGTAAATGTTCCCGTCCGGCGCCACGGCCAAGTTGGTAGGGCTGTACTTCTTCCGTGAACCGTCGGGATTCGGGCTATAGGCGGAGCGATTCCACGGGATAGCCGATTGTGAGCACCTGTTCGCCGTTCAGGGTCGTCTTGACGACGAGTCCCCGTTTCGTGTCGCAGAGATAAAGGAATTCCTGATCGTCTTCTCTGCGGATCAGCAGACCGTGAGCGCCACCTTTGAAATCCTTGCCCCAGCTCTTAACGAACCTGCCCTTGCCATCGAACACCACCATTGAATCGCTGCTCTCGCTAGCCGCGTTGACGGTGTGATGAACGTAGATGTGGCCGTTCGAATCCTCGCATACCCCGTGCGTATTGCCGTATTTGATTTCGACTGGAAGTTCGCCCCAATCGTGAGTAACTTCGTAGACGTGATCGCCCGAGCCGAGAACCGGCTTCCGTGTGCCCGCCTTATCGGTCGCGCCCAAAATAAGTGGACCTCCAGCCCCTACGGTGAAGAGAAAAGAACGTCTGGTTGACACGTTTACACCAGAATGTCTTTGACGACAATGGCGCGCTTCTCGGTCCCGGTAAGCTTTTGATCGAGACCTTGGTATTTGAACGTGAAGCGCGTGTCTTCCAGGCCAAATTGGTTGAGAATGGTGGCGTTCAGGTCGCTAATGTGCACCGGATCTTTCACAATGTTATAGGAGAAGTCATCCGTTTCGCCATGAACCACTCCACCCTTTACACCAGCGCCCGCCATCCAGATTGAGAAGCATTTCGGATGGTGATCGCGGCCATAATCGGATTGCGTGAGCTTCCCTTGGCAGAAGATGGTCCGCCCGAATTCTCCACCCCAAACTACCAGCGTGTCCTCAAGCATTCCTCGCGCCTTCAGATCCTGGACTAGCGCGTAGGCGCCCTGGTCGACGTCACGACACTGGCTGGGAAGAACTTCGGGTAACGAACTATGTACGTCCCACCCGCGGTGATAAACCTGGACGAAGCGAACGTCGCGTTCCGCCATGCGGCGAGCCATCAAGCAGCAGTTAGCGAACGTGCCGGGCTTGCGCGCATCATCGCCGTACAGCTTAAATGTGCTCTCCGGCTCCTTCGAAAAGTCCGTGAGTTCGGGCACCGAAGTTTGCATACGGAAGGCCATCTCATATTGCGCGATCCGCACCTGGATCTCCGGATCGGCCATCTTCGCCATCTCCATGTGGTTCAGTTCGCCGGTCGCATCCAACATGCGGCGGCGGATCTTCGCGGGTACGCCATCCGGATTATTGATGTAGAGAACGGGATCGCCTCCAGAACGTAGCGCAACGCCGGAATATTGTCCCGGCAGAAAACCGGAGCTCCAAAGGCGCGCGGAGATCGCCTGCACGTTTGCTTTCGGATTCGAGTGAGTTGCGTTGAGGACCACAAATGTCGGCAGATCCTGGTTCATGCTGCCGAGACCATAAGAGATCCAGGACCCGACGCAAGGCTTGCCGGCGATCATGAACCCCGTCTGCATTAGCGTCGTTGCCGGATCATGATTGATCGCGTCGGTATTCATGGAGCGAATGACGGCAATGTCGTCGGCCATCTTCGCGGTGTAAGGCAGAAGCTCAGAGACCCACGTCCCGCACTTTCCATGCTGCGCAAATTTGAATACCGATGGCGCAACGGGAAATCGCGTCTGACCGGACGTCATGGTTGTGAGCCGCTGGCCCTGGCGGATCGAATCCGGTAGGTCCTTATCGAACCACTTTTCCATCCCTGGTTTGTAATCGAAAGTCTCCATCTGCGGCGGCGCGCCAAGCATATGCAGATAGATCGCCCGCTTCGCCTTTGGCGGAAAGTGAGGCAGGCCGGGAAGACCGCCAATTGCTTTCTTCTCCGCTGATGCGGCCGCATGCCGTTCGAGAAGCGTGTAGAGGGCGAGTGAGCCCAAGCCTCGAGCGCCCCTGGCAAGCAGACGCCGCCGCGTTTCCACCAACATGTTTTCGCTGATCGGATCCATTGGCTTTCCTCTACTTCTCTAAAGTTTCATCCAGGTTAAGCATCTCGTTGGCAACCATGGTCAGAGCCGCGAACTTAGGCTGAGAAAGGCGCTGATCGGATGGCGCTTCGCCCACCTTCAGCAGCTTAGAGGCATCCTGGGGCGCGTTTATGTAGTAGGCGACGAAATCCTTATAGGATTGCGTGAGAACGTCCACTTCCCTTTTGTCCAGTTGTCTGGCAAGCAGCCGCGTGGACATGTACCCGAGTTCCCGGTCGAGGCGTTTATCCGATAACATTGCGTTTTGCGCCAGGACTCGTGCGGCTTCCACAAACTGCACGTCATTCATCGTCACCAGGGCCTGCAGCGGAGTGTTGGTGAGTTCGCGGCGAACAGTACAGAACTCGCGTGAAGGCGCGTTGAATATGTCCATCGAGGGAGGCGGCGCCGAACGCTTCCAGAACGTGTAAAGACTTCGCCGGTACAGCTTGTCGCCCTCGTCCTGCTGATACTCACGCGTGTTGCTTTGTTCCATCGCCACCGTTTCCCAGATGCGCGACGGCTGATATGGCTTCACGCTGGGACCGCCAATTTCCGGCGTCAGCAGTCCGCTTACGGACAACGCATAATCGCGCACCATCTCGGCATCCATGCGGAAGCGCGGGCCATGCGCAAGCAGCCTGTTCTGCGGATCGAGCGCGGTCTTCTGAGGAGTGGTCGCCGCGGATTGGCGGTAAGTCGCCGACATCACGACCGTCTTAAAGAATCGTTTGACGTCCCAACCGGAATCGCGGAAATCGACCGCCAGCCAGTCGAGGAGTTCGGGATGACTTGGTGCTTCTCCCTGCGAACCGAAATCCTCGGCAGTTCTGACAAGCCCGGAGCCGAAGATCTCCTGCCAAAACCTATTTACCGTGACACGCGCAGTCAGCGGATTCGATGGATCCACGATCCACATGGCAAGGCCAAGCCGGTTACGCGGCATGCCCTGCGTCATTGGCGTGAGGACGGCCGGAGTGTTTGGATGAACCTCATCCCGCATCTGATCGTATTGCCCGCGGTAAAGGACGTGAGCCACTGGTTGTGTCTCCGTCCGTTCCTGCATCACCTCGGTAGTCGCCGAGTGCGTCCGGATCGCGTGCAGCGCTCTATCTGTTTCGCGAAGCTCACGGACGAGGGCCTCCGTAGCAGGATCGGCAGCAGCCGTGTAGAAGCTGGCGAGGGCGTTCTTTTCGACGTCAGAGAGTTGCCCGGGATCTTTCTTTGCGGCGGCGTTCGCCTCGCTAGCCAAGTAAAGCAGCCGCGCATCTTCCGGCTCGGCCATTGCATTCAGAATGCGCAGGTCGGCCAGGGCGCCCCGGTCGAAATACTGCGTGTCGTCGTTCCCAAGTGTGATCGGCGCGTTCGATGCCATCGGCGACGCGAGCTTCGGAAGGTCTTCCGGCCGCCCGATGACAATAACCGGCGCACCATTCACGAACATATTGATGCCGCGCGCCAGACGGCTTCCGTCATATGCGACAACAAGGTGATACCAGGAGTCCGGCTTGAACTTGTATTCAGGCGACGGCCGCGCACTGATACCTTTACCATCCACGCCATTGAAGTAAATGGTCGGCGCCTGGTCGTATAACCCAAGGTTTCCTCGATCGATCTTAAGAGCCCAGCCGCGGCGTTTGCGGTCCTTGCTCTTAGCGTCCGGAATCATCTCGTACTGGCTGGCCACGGTACCGTTTTCTTTCGAGTTCGGGATGAAGATCCACGCAGAGATCGTGAATGGCTTGTCCGAATCGATTGCAGTGACTCCGGGCAGAGTTACTTTTCCGCCCTTCCTAAAGCGCAGGGCGTCCGTTTGCCCGGACGGCCCTTCGGCCATCTCCACTTCTTCCGGCAAGTTCACGCGGCTGTTTATCGTTGCCTCTCGCGATGCTTACCTGCCCGGAGACTTGCAGCGCCATAACTTGCGATTCAGGAGCATAGGAAACGGCTTTTGTGCGAATGCCTTCGAGCCAGCTAGAGATATCCTGGACTGCTCGATCACGCTCGGCCGCGAGCTTCTGCTTCAAAGCCTCACGTTGCGCGTTCAACCGGTTCCATCTTTCCCGTTCGGCCGCAGGTGGGACAAGAATGGCAGGCGGCGTGTCCTGAATGTTCAAGTCCATAATCGGCTGCGTGGTGTTACGGAAGAAGGATGTCAGCGAGTAGTAATCTTTCTGCGAAATGGGATCAAATTTGTGATCGTGGCAGGTCGCGCATCCTACCGTCAGACCCATCCACACTGTCCCCGTCGTATCCGCACGGTCTTTTGCAATCATCGCTTCTACTTCCGGCAGAATCGCGCCGCCCTCATCCGTTGTCAGACTGCAGCGCTGGAATCCCGACGCGATTTTCTGATCGAGTGTCGGATGTGGAAGCAGGTCGCCTGCGAGTTGCTCTACGGTAAACCGGTCGAACGGCAGATTCCGATTCAAGGAATTGATGACCCAATCGCGATACGGCCAGATCTCGCGGTAATTATCGAAGTGCAACCCGTTTGTGTCGGCATAGCGTGCCGCATCCAGCCAATAACGGGCTCGATGTTCGCCATAGCGGGTTGACGCGAGAAGACGATCGACGACCTTCTCATAAGCCTTGGGAGACTTATCCTTGGTAAACGCATCCACTTCGGCGGGCGTAGGTGGCAGACCTGTGAGGTCGAGGGTCACGCGCCGAATCAGAGCTGGCCGGGCCGCTTCGGGAGCCGGAGTGAGGCCTTGCGCTTCCAGCTTCGCGAGAATAAACCGGTCGATATCGTTCCGAGGCCACGCGGTCATCTTCACTTCGGGAGGCGGCGCCTTTTTTGGAGGTACGAAGGCCCAGTGTTGGGTCCAGTTAGCCCCCTGCTCTATCCAGCGGCGGAGCGTATCCTTTTGTTCTGCTGTTAAGGTCTTGTGCGCGAACACAGGAGGCATGCGAAATGCCGGATCATCGGAGTAGATGCGCTTGATCAGCAGGCTTTCATCCGGCTTGCCGGCCACAATCGGCGTACCGTTCTTGCGTGCGGCGAATGCGCCTTCTTGAATATCCAGGCGTAAATCCACCATGCGAGTGCCTTTGTCAGGTCCGTGACAAAGAAAGCAATTGTCCGACAGGATCGGCCGGACTTGCCGCTGAAAATCTATCTTTCCGCTGGTCGCCGCAGCAAAAGAACTTGTCGATGCCACAATCAGAACGAGGAATAGTAGGAACATCGGGGCGCTATTTGGGCTGTGTTGTCGATCACAGCTACTATATCGCTCTTATTCCACCCTGCGCCGTGCCCGGGCAGCAACTCAGTCCTGGACGAGGATTGATCACATAGGAAAGCGGGTCAGCGAGATCACGGCGCTACGCGAAGCGTGGTCTGTGATCTGATTGCAAAGAGAATGAGACAGAGCTCATTGCTGTTCCTTGTTGCCAGCACTCTCGTTGCGACGCTTCCGCCTCTCCTCAAAACGCAATCGCGCGTTAGCTCATCCGAGACGTTTACCCGTCTGCCGGACAGCAAGCCTATCATCACGCCTGCTCCGAGTGCCGAGTTTCTTGATCCGATTCTTCGCACCAAGGTGCATTGGGAAGCGCTTCATACCTTCAACCCGGCAGCCATTGTCCGCCACGGAAAGGTCATCGTGTTGTTCCGCGCAGAAGACGACAGCGGAAGCATGCAAATCGGCATGCATACCTCAAGGCTCGGTCTTGCCGAAAGCGCTGACGGCATTCATTTCACACAAAAGCCGCAACCGGTCTTTTATTCGGCCCCGGACACACAGTTAGCCCGTGAATGGCCCGGAGGCGTGGAGGATCCACGGATTGTCGAGAGCGACGACGGAACGTACATTCTGACTTACACGCAATGGAACCGTAAAACGTACGATATCGGCATTGCCACATCACACGATCTCCTGACCTGGAAAAAATTTGGTCCGGCGTTTGGAACAATCGGAAAGTATGCCGGGCTTCAATACAAATCGGCCGGCATACTTACCCGTCTCGTTGGCAACCGCTTGATTGCAGCGCGAGTCAATGGAAAATACTGGATGTATTGGGGCGAGATTCATGTCGGTTTGGCTACCTCCCTGGACTTGATTCACTGGACACCGGTCGAAGATGCGCAGGGTAACCCTCTGACTCTTCTAGAACCGCGCCGGGGAAAGTTCGACAGCGCTCTGCCCGAAGTTGGTCCACCACCGGTACTCCTATCGGACCGGATTGTCATGCTGTACAACGGCAAAAATGCAACGACTGGAGGAGATCCGAAACTGCCTGCTGAAACGTACTCGGTTGGCGAAGCGTCGTTTGCTGCGGGTAACCCTGCGCGCCTTTTGCAAAGAACAGACGAACCTGTCTTCCGCCCCGAACGAGTATGGGAACGCATTGGCCAGTATTCAGCCGGCACAACTTTCGCGGAGGGGCTCGTATTCTTCGGAAACAAGTGGCTGCTGTACTACGGTTCGGCTGACTCACTGGTCGGGGTCGCGACTGCCAGCGATTTAGCGCCGCCACGTTGATCCGGGGCATCCGCATCACGCTCCTGCAAAACTGCCAAGTGGGTAGGCTCGCAGTACGCTAGACACGTGGTCGTCAGTTTCGCTCAGAACGATAGCTGCTTATGAACGCTGTGGGATTGACCTTTGCAGGCCTCGCTCTCTCATTCGCAGTTTTCAATGTCACAACCCCGCCGCGGGGGATCGACTTCACTCACCAGAATTCTCCAACATCTCAGAAATATCTACTCGAAACAATGGGAGGCGGAGTGGCTTTGCTGGACTACAACAACGATGGTTTGTTAGACATCTTCTTTGTGAACGGTGGGAAGCTCACCGATCCCGTAAAAGGCCCGGAGCGCTTCGATCGTTCGAACCCGCGCTACTGGAACCGGCTGTATCGTCAGAACCAGGATGGATCCTTTTCGGATGTCACTGAAGCCGCCGGACTTTCGGCCCTAGGAGATGGAAACTATGGCATGGGAGTGTCGGCCGCCGATTACGACAACGATGGCTACACTGACCTCTACCTCACGAATTACGGTAAGAATGTCCTTTACCGCAATAACGGAAATGGAACCTTCAGCGACGTGACAGCAAAAGCCGGGGTCTCGGCCGGGGGATGGTCAGCCTCCGCCGGATTCTTCGATTACGACAAAGATGGGCGGCTTGATCTTCTTGTTACCCGCTATATGCAGTGGGACACGGCTCATAGCAAAGCTTGCGGCGGCACTTGGCGAGTCTATTGTCTCCCCGGTGAGTTCCCTGCAACAACTAACCTTTTATTTCACAATCGCGGAGACGGAACATTCGAAGATGTTAGCCAGCGTTCCGGCATTTCGGCAAAGAAAGCCAGGTCTCTGGGCGTCGCTTTCAATGACTACGATGGGGACGGCTGGGCCGACGTGTTCATCGCAAACGACGGGATGGAGCAGTTCCTGTTTCACAACAACCGGAATGGCACCTTCACCGAAACGGCTCTCGATAGTGGCGTCGCCCTCTCCGATGATGGAAAACCGTACGCAGGGATGGGTGTGGATTTCCGCGATTATGACAACGATGGCCGTCCGGACCTGATCGTCACCAACCTCGCCCGGCAGGTTTATGCCGTCTACCACAACGACGGCAACGGTCAATTCAGCTACCGGAGTCTGGAATCTGGAATCGGTACATTGTCGGCGGGGAGTTCAGGCTGGGGTGTGCGACTCGAAGACTTCGATAACAATGGCTGGAAGGATCTTTTTGTCGCACAGAGTCATGTCATGGATAACGTCGAGCAGATTGATCCCTCCATGCACTACCGTGAGCCTCCGCTTCTCGCACTAAATCACGACGGGCACTTCGAACGAGCCGAATCTGGCACAGCCCAGCCCGTAGCCGCGCGCGGTGCGGCGTTCGGAGATTTGAACAACGATGGTTGGTTGGATGTCGTCACAAGCAATCTCGGGGATCGCCCTTCCGTTTTCCGGAATCGAGGTGGGCGCGAGCATTGGCTGACGATCCAGCTCCACGGTAGTCGAAGTAATCGCGATGGTTTTGGAGTGCGGCTGAATGTGAACGGTCAGACCCAGTTCTCCGGATCGGCCGGCAGTTACCTCTCGGCAAGCGACAAGCGCGTACATTTTGGATTAGGCAATGCTACCGAAGCGAATGTGGAAGTGTTGTGGCCCTCGGGAACCCGGCAAACGCTTCGCGCTGTTTCAGCCGACAAGTTCATCGAGATCCGGGAACCGGAGCACGATTGATGCTGGTCCCGATTTTGCTAGGTCTCGGCTTGTGGTGGCAGTCGGTTTCTCCGGAAGTGGCCCAACATGCACGGGCCGGCATGGAAGCACGCGACCAGCACAGATTGAGTGACGCGATCAAGGAATTTGAAAAAGTAACGGAGTTGGCGCCTGACTTAGCGGCCGGCTTTGTGAATCTAGGAGCAGCTTACGTGGAAAGCAAAGACTACGGGTCGGCCATCGCTCCACTGAAGCGCGCGCTTGAGATCAACTCGCAGTTGCCCGGCGCCGAGCAGATGCTGGGATATGCTCTCCTGGCGCAAGGGTCTGCTGAAGAAGCGATTCCACATCTCGAACGTGCCAACGCGCAAGAGGCGCTCGGTATCGCACAGCTTAAAACGGGGAGATTCTCGGACGCGGTCAAAAATCTCGAATCAGCGCTGAAGGCACATCCGAACGATCCCGACCTGCTTTACTATTTGGGGCGAGCCAGTGGGCTTCTCTCCAAAAGTGCTTTCGATACGCTCGAGGGCGCCTATCCGGATTCGGCGCGTTCTCATCAGGCACTCGGAGACAGCTATGCCGCTCTCCGGCAAATTTCGCAGGCCGAGAAGGAGTATCGTGATGCCCTGCGCTTACGGCCGGATACGCCCGGGATTCATCTGTCCTTAGGCCAACTGTACGCCACGGCGTCTCAGTGGCCGCAAGCCGAAACCGAATTTGCAGCAGAAGCAAAGCTTCAGCCCCGAGACGCCGAGACTGCCTATCGGCTGGGCAATGCGCTCCTGCAAGACGGAAAGCTGAAAGAAGCGCGTGAACAGTTGGAGCGTGCCGACCGCTTACGGCCGCATATGCCGGAGGTGCTTTATGCGCTCGGTAAGGTGTCGTCATCGCAGGGGGATGCGCAAACTGCCGAACGAGCGTGGACTGACCTTATCACTGTGGAGAAAGACACTGCGCTGGCCGGACAAGCGCATTTCGGGCTTGCAAACCTCTACCGCAAGCGGGGAAAGACAGTGGAAGCGCAGCGCGAAATGGAAGAATACCGGAAAATACAGACGTTGTCTGGGCAAAAATAGAGCCCGGAACGGAAGACCGCCCGGGCTCTCTCACATTGCAGTACTTAGAAGCTCGCGCGCAGGGCAAACTGCACGAGACGAGGACTGTTCTGTTGTGAAGTAACGGTGCCGAATGCTGTGCTGCCTACGCTGGTATTCGGATATCCGAATTGCACTCGATTGAAGAGGTTGAAGATCTCCGCCCGGAACTGGATGCTCGCTTTTTCTGCGAACGGGAAGTTCTTGAAGGCTGAAAAAGACCAGTCTGCGACTCCCGGAGCCCTTAAATCCGGATCGTTCCGGCCTTCGTTACCAAACGTATATGGCGCCGGTTGGACGAAACAGCCGACATTGAACCACTCGTTCAGCCTTGATTGCGCCGATCCGTCGACTGATTTCTGACAACCCCCTACTACATTCGGCCGCGACCCGCCACCGAACGAATGTGTGTTGTTTTGGTTCGTCGTAAAGTGCAGAGGAAATCCGGTCTGTACCGTTGTATTTCCCTCGACTCCCCATCCGCCAACCGTGCTTTGGATTAGCCCGTTCGCGTTCGCAAGGTACTTGCGGCCCTTTCCTACGGGAACGTCCAGTACGTAAGTCACGACGAGGCGATCCGGAGTGTCGAAAGACGCAAGCGATTTCTCTTGCCTCAAATTGTTCCAGTCCTGAACATTAAGCGGGCTGGTGTTGGCTTCGAGCCATCCGGTAACAGTGTCGGTGTTGGAGATCAGTTTGGCGTGCGTGTAAGCGACAAGTAGTGAGGCTCCCCCCGAGAATCGTTTCACGGCTTTCACCTGTAACGATTCGTAAGTGGAGTTTCCAATGCCCTGCCCAGCGTAGTTGACCGTGTTGTATTGCGGAAAAGGTCGAAGTAACTGGCCGTACTGTACGGTGGAAGGTTGTAACGGTGATCCGGCCGCGGTCACAATTCCGAAGTATGGATTAGTAACGTTTTGTGTCAGCGCTCCGCCCAATGACAGGAACTGGTCGGGAAGCTGATTGATCTGGGGAGAGTTGATCGGAAGATGAGTGCCTTTCGCTCCTCCGTAAGCGACGTCCAAAAGGAATCCATTGCCGAACTGTTGTTGGACATCGAAGTTCCATTGTTGTGCATAGCCGTACGGATTTCCGAGCTGTGATTCCGTGACGCTGCGTCCCAAAAGTGTCTGCGCATAGCTGGGATTACGTCCCGGAGGCTGCGCAATTCCCGACGGGAATGGATTTGTGATGTTCCCGGCAGGCACACCGGTAAAGACGGTTGCGAGATAAGGCGTCGTGAGGCTGTTCACCGGATCGTTATTGGGGCTGTAATCCCACGCAACGTCATTCGGCAGCCAGAAAATGCCATATCCGGCATGGATCACTGTCTTCGATGCCACCTGGTAGGCAAACCCGACGCGCGGTGCTAATTGATGCCAATTGGGGTAGATGTTGCTGCGGTAAGTATCATCCTGGGAGTTCACCAGGTCGATGTTGCCCAGAACGTTCATCCCGCGTGCCGCTAACACAGAATTAGCTTGCGTTGGATTAAAAAACGACATGCGGTCGAAGCGTTCCGTCCATGGTCCAGCATGCTCCCAGCGCAGGCCAAGGTTCACGGTCAGCTTTGGCGTGACGTGCCAGTCATCATTGACGAAAAGCGCACCATAGAACTGCTGTCCTGCGACCAACGCGGGCGTCGGTGCACCTCCGCTCGCGCTCGATGGATAACCGAGCAGGAACGTTGCAAGCCCGGCACCGGTAGTAGACAACGGGCTTGACCCATTGTTCCCTGTCAGATCGGGATTGAACGTGAAGGTGCCGGTCGGGTTGTTCGTCTGTGCATAGTTATGCGTCATGCGCATGAACTCGCCGCCATACCGGAAAGTGTGACTTCCGGAGATTTTGGTCAGCGTACCCGCGCCGCGGTAGTTATCATTCCGATCGGTGATGAAGCTTCCAGCGCCGTTGCTACCGAATGTATTAGACGTATCGAAGCCGTTGATGATCATGATCGGGATGTCCCGAACTAATACTTGCGAATTGAGAGATGCAGGCCACCCGAGCTGCGTCAAGTCATAGCCCAGCGTTTCTGGGATCCGGTCGTATTTGAACCTTTGATAGCTCAGACGCACCTCCATAATCGTCGTCGGCGAGAACGAGTAGGTATCGGCCAGCACAAAGTTGTTGGTGTTGAAGACCTCAGTGCAGCGGTCCTGGCAGATGCCGTTGTTCATCGGATCGTTCGGCAGATTCAGGTTGCCCCAGTAGCTATACCGGGCGCTGATGTGCTGCTTCTCCGAGACGTTCTGGTCGATGCGCACAACGGTTTCGTTGTTATTGCCGCCACCGGTTCCATTGCCGACCCAGTTGCCAACGCCCTGGGAGTTGCCGGGCGCGTTAGGAAGTGGATACAAGTTCAGATACTTCAAAGACGTAGGATTGAGCCGACTAGTCGGGATAACATTTCCCGCGAACGGCTGACGATCAAACTGCGCCTGGCTGGGAGAACACGCCGGCAACCCGGGTGCGCCGGAGCCGCACGTCGTGAGCGGATCGTAGATGTTTCGGCCCGTCCGGGCAGCATAGTTACTGAGATTACCGGTTCGGTCCAGGGCTGTAGGTACAGTCTGACTGGAAGACTGTCCCTGGCGCAGCCGGAACCCCTCGTAATTCACGAAGAAAAAAGTTTTGTTGCGACCGTGAATAAGCTTCGGAATATAAACAGGGCCGCCAAAATTGAACCCAAATTGATTTTGCGTGAACGCGGGACGGGGCGTGCCGTTCTGATTGTTGAAGAAGGTATTCGCGTTAAGCACTCGATTCCGCAGGTATTCCCACGCTGCCCCGTGAAGATCGTTCGTTCCGGACTTCGTTGTGAAATTGACAACGCCGCCTGCGAAGCGCCCGTATTCAGGCGATAGATTGCTCGTCGCGACTTTGAACTCCTGCAGTGAATCCTGCGTAGGAATTAAGGCTGTGATGTTGATATAGCTTCCGTTTACAGGTGCGCCGTCGAGCCAGGTCATGCTTTGGTTCGCCATGCCGCCGCCGATCTGGTAGTTACCCCAGGCAAATGGATTGGTGCCGTTCGGGTTCTGCATCGCCCCGCCTTGCGGTACTACTGATGGCGCAAGCGCGACCAGGTTCATCGGATTGCGGCCATTTAAGGGCAACTCATTTACCTGGCGCTGATCGATAACCGTGCCCAGCGATGATGTTTCGGGCTGTAGCAGCGGTGTCTGCGCAGTTACTTCCACTGTCTGCGTAACATCGCCCAGTTGCAAAGCAAGGTCGATTTTCGCAGTACTCTGTGTTTCCACTCTTACCGGGCTTCTCAGGACGCGCTTAAAGCCCGGCTGTGCAACCTCGACGCTGTATTCGCCAGGCTGTACGTTGATGAATTGATAAAGACCGTCCGCATTTGATACTTCTGTGCGCTTTTCGTTGGTGCCAAGATTTGTCAGATTGACTTGAGCGTTGGCTATCGCAGCGCCGGAAGCGTCGGCTACAGTACCGACTACCGTCCCGGCCGTAGTCTGAGCATTTAGAAACGAGGTAAAGCAGACCAAAGTAACTGCTAAACCCAAAAGACACACACGTTGTGTTCTTCTGAACATGAGATAACCCCTTAAGCTGGAAGCTAGATCGCTCCCGTGGCAGTATTATATGCCACATTTTTCCACCACGGTTGTACAAACATTCTTCGAATCGCGCCGACAGAGAGGGAAGCAAGTAATAAGCTTCAGACATCTTGCGCCCGTGCAGCGTCACCATCACGTCGGAGTATTCTTCAAGAGAAGCTTTCATCGGGTCACTCGCCGACCAAAGTGCACTTCCCGTCACCGCACAGCCAGCTTACTTTCTTGTAAGCCAACCGCCTCTGCCATGAACTGACTGTTGATGACAATTCGAAGCTTTCTGTTTCTGACTTCTGTTCTAGCCTTGGTGATGCGCGCTGCTCCGAGCAGCAACGTGCAGGTGCGATGGTGACAGCGGACGGAACGGGGAACTTTCCAGAGCGGTTCAGTCTGCCATTGATCACGCGCTTGATCGTGGCCCTCTCCGGCCGGAACAGCGTCTGATAATCGAGATCCGCCCCGGCACGTATCACGAGCGCGTCACCATTCCGCAGGAGAGGCCGCGCGTTACATTTCGGGCGCGATGCGGCAAATGAATTACTTCAACGCTGGCGCCAAGGATGTCGGCGGCACGTTCTTCAGCAGCACGGTGGATGTGGAAGGCGCCGAGTTCGAAGCCACCAACATCACTTTCGAGAATCGCTATGGCGGGAACTCAGGCCGTTGCCATTTCGGTCCATTCCGACCGCGCGATCTTCCGAAAGTGCCGATTCGTGGGCTGGCAAGATACGCTGTATGCTGCTTCCGGACGTCACTACTTCCGCGACTGTTTGGTTGAAGGACACATTGATTTCATCTTCGGCAACGCGGCCGCGGTCTTCGAGCATTGTGAGATTCATAGCCGCGGGAGCGGTTATATAACGGCCCAAAGCCGGCTGACAGCGGAAACGAACACCGGCTTCGTATTCCTTCGTTGCAGATTGACGGGAGAGAACACCGGCGAAGGCGTCTATCTCGGCAGACTATGGCGTGATCACTCGCGCGTTGCCTTTGTAAATTGCTACTTGGGCGAGCACATGCGATCCGAGGGATGCAGCGATTGGAACAATACCGGGCGAAGTAAGACAGCGTCGTGTGCAGAGTATGGCTCACGTGGTCCGGGCGCTAACCGGGGCAAGCGAGTTCCATGGGCTAGCAAGCTGTCGCAAGCGCAAATTCAAGAATTCCAGCCGGACGTGTTTCTTCGAGGAACCGACGGATGGCAACCCAGCAAGCTCAGTCTGCCGTAGCCTTCCCGCACCCAATGAAATTGCGAATCGCGCTTCTTAAATAGTAAATTTACGCAAAGAAAGGCCTTGTGATAATCTTCCGCTTTAACTCTGCTTCACGCTGAGGCGCAGCAATTGGTCACAGCAGAGGCGGTTGGACAGACACTCTGAAAGGAGAATCGCTATGTTGCGCTCCCGGTCCGCCTATTACGTACCGATAATTTTGTTCCACTTTCTATTGTTCGGAGTAACGCTCCGAGCTCAACGGACGACGGCCGATCTTCTTGGTACGGTGACGGATGCCTCGGGCGCCGTGTTACCGGACGTCAAAGTGACGGTTCACAACCTGGACACCGGTGCCGATCTGGAAGCTAAAAGTGATAAGTCGGGAGAATACTCCGTTACTCAGCTTCCAGTGGGCCGCTATAGCATTAAGGCCATCTCTCCAGGCTTCAAGACCTGGACAGTTCCGTCCGTCACCCTGGCGATTGGCGATCGATTGCGGCAGGACGTTCAGTTGCAACTGGGCAATCTGGAGCAATCGGTAGAGGTGACGGCTGCATCTCCCGCACTGCAGACGGATAGTTCGTCTCTGAGCAGCTTAGTCAGCACGCAGGCGATGCAGGACTTGCCAATGAATGGACGGAATTTTGTCGTGTTGGCCCAACTGGCTCCAGGCGCCTCGGAGGGAGAAGCGACTGGGCTACCGAGCGGAACGCGGCCGGATGACCGCCGCTTGACCTCCGCAGTTTCGGTAAATTCACAGCCCACCAGCTTCAATAACTTCACTATTGATGGCGTCGACGATAACGAGCGGTTCATTGGTACGGTGATTGTCAAGCCGTCGGTGGATGCGCTGCAAGAGATGAAGGTGCAGACAAACCTTTACTCGGCGGAATTTGGAAGGACGGCCGGGGGCGTTATTAATTTCGTGACGAAGTCGGGAACCAACGCTTTCCACGGCTCTCTCTTCGAGTTCTTTCGTAACCAGCACCTGGATGCGAGAAGCTTTTTCGCCGGTGCAAAGCCGTCCTATCATCAGAACCAGTTTGGTGGCAGCAACGGCGGAGCAATCAGGAAGAACCGCCTTTTCTACTTCGGAGACTATGAAGGGCTTCGTATCAGCCAGGGACAGACGTTTGTGGACTCCGTCCCCACACTGGCGGAACGGCAGGGGAACTTCGCGGGACTTGGCCGGATTTTCGATCCCCTCACGACGACTGGCGTCACTCGCACGGCATTTCCCGGCAATCAAATTCCCGCCAATCGCATCAATCCGATCGCTCAAAACCTGATCAACCTCTATCCGCTTCCGACGGCAGGTGGACTGGTCAACAACTATACTTATCAGCCCGTAAAAACGCAGAACAACGATACCTTCGACGCGAGAGCGGATTATAGATTCTCTGATTCCAACACGGCGTTTGCGCGCTACTCATTCAACAACACCAACACTCTCATCCCTAAGGGGTGCCCGGCCGCACCCAATGGCCTCGATCCGGTTTGTGATCAGGGACGCTCCGGGACGGCAGCGCAACGGGCGCAGAGCGCACAGCTCAATGACGCTCATGTCTTTGGCCCGAGCTTAGTGATGGAGCTTAAAGCCGACTACAGCCGCTACGTGGTTCGCTCTCTTCCGGTGAACTACGGAAAGAACACTTCGCAGCAGGTTGGCCTGAACGGTGTCAATCTTGATTCCGACAGTTCGGGACTCTCCATCGTTCAGATTAGCGGGCTGACGACGCTTGGAGACGCCAGCTACATTCCCATCCTGACAACCAATAACCTCTTTCAGGAGATCGCAAACTTCACGTATATCCACGGAGCGCATAGCGTGAAGTTCGGCGCCGATCTACGCAGGCGGCAAACCGATGCCTTCCAGAGTCCAACGGCTCGCGGACAGTTCAACTTTGACTCCAACTTCACGAATGACCCCTCTGGAGCGACGGCTGGCAGCGGCAATGCCGTAGCGTCTTTGCTGCTGGGATTCCCTGCTTCCACCACGCGGAGCAAGTATCTCGTCAACCCGGGATTGCGAAATTGGGAAGCGGCGGGCTACGTGCAGGATGATTGGCGCGCGACGCGTTGGCTAACTTTGAACCTTGGGCTACGGTACGACTACTACGGTCCGAATACGGAAGTGGCGAATCGTATTTCCAACGTGGATCTAGGGGCAGGAAAAATCATTATCGCGGGTCAGAATGGAGTGTCGACGTCGGCGGGTGTGCGCCCGGACCGACGCGACTTCTCGCCGCGCATCGGGTTTGCGGCAACATTAGCGAAGGGGACAGTGTTGCGCGGGGGCTACGGAATCAGCTTCGTGCCAAACATGATTGCCAGTTCCATGGCATTGCGTAACCCGCCGTTTGTCAGTTTATATACCCTGAATGCTACACCTTTGACAGTGGCCAACTCGCTTTCAGATGGCCTGCCAACTCCGGTGGCAACGAGCGCCGCAAATCCCACCGGAAGTCTGACAGGGGTTTCCTTTTCTGGAGCAACACCTTACGTCCAGCAATACAACCTTACGTTGCAGAAGGAATTGAAAAGCGGCTGGGTGGCAACAGCGAGCTACGTAGGGGACTTAGGACGCCATCAGTACATTTTCAATGGCGCAGTAAATGTAGACCTGGCGCCTCCGGGACCCGGGGCGATCAACCCGAGGACGCCCTACTATTCCGTGTTCCCGAACGTTTCGTCCATCGCGATCGCTGCGCCCTGGTACAACACCAATTACCAGGCTCTGCAAACCACGCTGGAACATCGCTACCAAAGCGGGCTTACCTTACTGGCAACTTACACCTGGGCGCACAGTCTGGATGATGAGTCGGCACTTCGCAACGATCCTAGGATTGAATACGGCAACTCTTTCCTGGACTTGCGGCACCGGTTCACCGTGATGGCTGATTACTCATTGCCCTTCGGCAAAGGCTCAAAGGGGTTTGGGGCGATGCTGGCGCGAGATTGGGGAGTGAACGTGGTGGCAGTTTTAACCACCGGCTTGCCGTACGACATTACGAACGCGGCCGGGCGCTCAAATACGGGCGGCAGCGATCGGCCTAATGTTGTGTGCAACCCGACCTCCGGCTTCCAGCAGAGTGTTTTCCAATGGTTCAACACTTCGTGCTTTGCCGCGCAACCGCTCTATTCTTATGGCAACTTGGGCCGCGACGTGCTTCATGCACCCGGACGGGAGAACCTGGATCTGGCTATTCACCGTGAATTTCCTTTCCGCGAATCGATGCGGTTTCAGTTTCGCGGCGAGGCCTTCAACATTACGAATACCGCGGCTTTCGGCGCTCCGGGTGCTTCCTTTGGTTCGAGTACCTTCGGCGTAATCAACAGCGCGGGGCTGGGCCGGAACATCCAGCTTGCATTGAAATTGCTGTTCTGAGCGAAATGATTTCTCGTTATCGTACTTGTTCGTGCCCCCTTCCAGATGAAGCTGACGATCCTTCTTAGCGGTACCTTTTTGTGTTTGGCCGGATGGACGCTGATGCCCCATGTGAACGCTGCGCCTCCTTCATCCGAAAATCAAGACTGGCCGGCTTATGGCGGCGGACCTCAGGAAATTCGTTATTCCGGCCTGGATCAGATCAATAAGGCAAATGTCGCGGGACTGCAAGTTGCCTGGACCTACGACACCGAGGATGGGATTGGCGCTTCAGAGACCCAGCCCATCGTCGTCAAGGGCGTCCTTTTCGGATTGACGCCGAGGCACAAAGTGATCGCGCTGGATGCAGCCAGCGGGAAGCAATTGTGGCGGTTCGATTCGGGAGTCGCCGGTCACGGTGCTAACCGCGGATTGGTGTATTGGACCGATGGCAATGACGAGAGGATTTTTGCCGGCGTCCAAAGCTTCCTTTATGCTCTGAACGCCCGCACTGGCAGCATCATCCGCAGCTTCGGTACCGAAGGACGGATCGACATGCGAGAAGGCCTGGGGCGTGATCCGGCTTTGCAGTCCATTGTGTTGACCACGCCGGGCATCATCTACAAAGACCTGCTGATTGTCGGAGGTCGAGATCCTGAGAAGCTTCCCTCGCCGCCCGGGGACATACGCGCCTTCGACGTTCGAACAGGACAGGTGCGCTGGTCCTTCCATACCATTCCTCACCCTGGGGAATACGGGTATGAGACCTGGCCGAAGGACGCCTGGAAGCACAGCGGGTCTGCTAATAACTGGCCGGGTATGGCGGTCGATGAAACGCGCGGTATCGTGTATGTTCCGACGGGCTCGGCCGCAAGCGACTTCTATGGCGCAGATCGCATCGGCGATGATTTATTTGCCAATTGCCTGTTAGCGCTGGATGCGAAGACAGGCAAGCGGATCTGGCATTTCCAAGAGGTCAAGCACGATATCTGGGACCGCGATTTTCCGTCGCCACCTAGTCTTGTTACCGTCAAACGCAACGGCAAGACGATCGATGCCGTGGCGCAGACCACTAAGCAAGGCTGGGTGTACCTGTTCGACCGGACGACGGGTGCGCCGCTGTTCCCGATCGAGTATCACAGTTATCCGCCCAGCGACGTTCCCGGCGAGGTGGCGGCGAACGACACAACCGCTGCCGGTCAAGCCAGAGCCGTATGCCCGGCAGTTGCTGACCGAAGGCATGCTGACGAACAGGACGCCGAAAGTTCACGAGTGGGCCGTAGAGCAGTTCCGAAAATTCCGCAGCAACGGTCAGTTTATGCCTCTGACAGTCGATCGGGAAACGGTCATCTTTCCCGGCTTTGATGGCGGTGCGGAATGGGGTGGATCGGCCTTCGACCCCGAGACCGGCCTGCTGTATGTGAATGCGAACGACTTAGCCTGGACTGCAAGCCTGGCCGAGAGCCACGGCGGGAATTCCGGACAAAAAGTATATTTGTCCAACTGCGCGCCCTGTCACGGTGATAGCCGCGCGGGAGCGCCACCACAGATTCCCTCGCTCGTCGACATTGGGTCCCGTCGAAGTGAGCGAACAGATCAGGGCATTGGTTCGTCAGGGCGCGGGGCGTATGCCGTCATTCCCGAACGTGAGTCCCTCAGAAATGGATGCACTTCTCGCCTACCTGATCGGCGGAGAAGATAAAGAACTTGCAACCAAAGAAGTGCCCGCTGTCGAGGAGAAGTATCGTTTTACGGGATATCACCGTTTTGTCGATCCAGACGGTTACCCGGCCGTTGCACCACCGTGGGGAACCTTGAACGCGATCAATCTCAACACGGGGGACTATGCGTGGAAGATTCCATTAGGGGAGTATCCGGAATTAGCAGCCCAAGGTTTGAGGAATACAGGAACAGAAAACTACGGCGGCCCCATCGTAACTGCCGGAGGGCTGGTCTTTATCGGTGCAAGTAATTACGACGACAAGTTTCATGCTTTCGATAAACAAACCGGAAAGCTTCTCTGGGAGGCAAAATTGCCCCTTGCCGGTAACGCGACTCCAATCACGTATAAGTTGAATGGACGGCAGTACGTCCTCATTTACGCTGCTGGAGGATTCGCCAGACGCGGCACAACTCCTGGCGCGGCAGTACCGCCCGGAGGCATGCAGGCGGGCGGACACCAACCAGCGGGCGTGCCGCCTGCGAATACGGCCCTACCCAAGACGGCGGCGACTGACGAGCCACGTTCCGGCGGTATCTACGTTGCGTTCGCATTGCCTGACGGGACCGCACCCCGGTCGCGTCAGCAGTGAAATTGATCCGCCATCGGCATGGCTGGGTTGCTTAGTTATGGCCGTACGATTGTTCCGTCAAGCATCCGGTCGTTGCCCCGGCTCTCGAAGTCAACCCGGTAAGGATATTTGGCCGCGGCCGCTTCATTAATGTCGATTCCCAAGCCGGGCTTGTCGTTCGAATACATGTAGCCTTTCTTGATAATCGGACAGCCGGGCAAGACCTCCTGAGTCGTTTCCGCAAACACGGTCTCTTCCTGGATGCCGAAGTTCGGCGTCACAAGATCCAGGTGCAGATTGTAACAATGGCCCACCGGGTCTACGTTATTGGGACCATGCCAGGCCGTCCGTACGCCGAAGAACTCGCACATGTGTGCCACTTTTCGAGCCATGTTCAGGCCGCCTATCGCCGATATGTGACAGCGGATGAAATCAATCCACCGGTTGGCTACCAGCGGCATCCATTCCTGGCGGTTCACGAATAGCTCGCCCATTGCCAGCGGCGCCGCCGTTTCCTGCCGGAAAATCTGGAACCAGCCTACGTCTTCAGGAGAAAGGCAATCTTCCATGTAGTAGGGACGATATGGTTCGACTGCTTTACACAACTGGATTGCCTGATTAGGAGCGGGCCGCTCATGCACGTCGTGAATGAGTCCAATATCGAAGCCGACCTTCGAGCGTATAACGTCGAACATCTTGATGGTGGCGTTTACATAGCGCGCAGGATCGAAAACGGGCGAGGTCCCGACTGCTCCCTCTGGCCGCAAAGCCTGCGTCGCCTGCGAGGTCTTGGCGCTGACACCGTAGCCAGAGAACCCGGGAACACCGGTTTGTATCCGCACCACCTGATAGCCCTCTTGCATGTACTTCCGCACCTGATCTTCCAGATCAGTTAAGTCCATGGATTGCGCGTGACCATAGAGTGGCACCGCCGCCCGCACCTTGCCGCCCAGCAACTGGTACACCGGAACTCCCAGCCGCTTGCCGAGAATGTCCCAAAGTGCCCCGTCGATTCCACTCAGGGCGTTGTTCCCTTCCGGACCGGAGCGGAAATATTCCTGTACGTACGCTGACTGCCAGATATCCTCGATCTCGTCGACCTTCTTCCCGATCACAAACGGCTTCAGCCGTTTCTCGATATAGGCTTGCGCAGCCTGAGGAACCTCCTGGTGCGTTGCAGAACCCAGCCCGTAGAGCCCAGGTTCGCTAGTCATCACTTTGATGATCGTCCAGTTGGATTGGCTGGGAGCAGTGGCGATAACTTTGACATCCGTTATCGTCAGGGGCGGCATACCTCGGCGGGCAGCCGTCTGCGCGGCCTGCAGAGGACCTGGCCCGCTTAGCTTGCCAGCAACGCCCGCGAGAGCGGCAGACGGTACAGCTTTCAGAATGTCACGACGTTTCATTTGTTTCCTTTCTGTCTATGCTGCGCCTAGTCTATCTACGTTGAAGCACGAATTTGCCTTGGGATGAGGCGTGTGGAATGTGATGTGTAGAGGGGTCGTCGGACTTCGCTCATGAGACCGTCCGGCCATCGAGTTACGTTCCTACACTTTGATCGTGGGAATGCGTTCCGACACACTCGGCAGGGTTGGAAAGTCGGTGAAAGGTTCCGACTGATGTGCCAGTAAGCAGTAGAGTAGAAGCAGTCGGCGCGATCGTTCGCATGACCGTGTTCGAGGGTGTGTTTCAATCGGCGTCGGAACGTGATGGGATTGTCTGCGTGCCAGCGATACAGGCAATATCGCCCGCAGGTTCGCTCCGCGGCGGAAATGTAGTGCGCTCCGTTGTACAGGTGCGCAAACGGAAGAGCATTATCCCGACCGCCGAAGTCCCACGCACCACAGAAATAGTCTTCTGATCCCGTACCGGTGATGACCGGTTTGGTTTCGTCGTCGACGAACACCATTTCGTCGCCTTCTCCCATCCAGTTCTCTGAGTTCTGGAGAACTCCGAGAGTCACGCCTATCAGATGACCGCTGCCCTGTGTCTCCGTACAAACGTAATTGCTTGCACCGTCGATATTCAGTTCCTTGTCTCCCGCTGGATACTGAGTTGCGCGATTGGGAGTTGCCTGCCGGTATTGTGCGTGGAAATAGAGTGACCTGGCTGGTAGAGAAGAGACAAGCTGATAATCGATATTCGAATAAAACGCCGACACCCGTCTCGATCCTTCATTGGTCGCAGTGATGCGCGCTGATCTCCGGAACGGCATAGCGAAGTAGCAATTGAGAGCCTTCACGGAAGAGCAGTTCAGGAAGGCCGATTGATAGACGTTGTAGATGCCCAGATTCAGGCCGAAGAAGTCTTCTACCGGTGCCTCGACGCTAGGTTTGGGGTTGCCGTCCCAATAGATCCGGAGCACGATCTCCTTCAGATGGTACGTAGATGCTGCGGCAATGGTGAACCAGATGTGAGAAATCACGCCAGGTCCGTCAGCGTTGAAGACGTCTTTCGTCTCCCCTGCCCCGATTGGCCAGCGATCATTGTTGCCGCCGCTTCGGTCATAGCTGGATTGTTTGAGGGAGCGGTAGTTCTGAGCGAGCGCATATTCCGTCACTCCCCAAAACGTCACACGATCAATTGCTTTACGGTGCTGAAGGAAGACGTTGAACAGATCTGAATAGCGTTTCGCGAGTGTCTGTTGCATCTCCTCCGGCAGGCCGTCCGGGTATGGATTTGAATTCATGCTGCCCGCGGCAGTACTGGAAATGTCCGCCGAATCTGAACGCGTCGTGCGCGGCAGCACGTCAACATCGAGTTCGCTGATGTTGACTCTGATACCAAGCCCAGCAAAGCTTCGATCGTTTCCCCTTCCTGGCGAGCATCAGGCCGGTCCAATATCATATGGCCTTGGAGTCCAATTCCAGTGATGGGAGCCCCCGCCGCTTTCAGCTTCTTGATCAAGTTGATAGCGCCTCGTCGCTTTGCCTCATTCTCGAGGGAGTAGTCGTTGTAGTAAAGCTGCGCGTGTGGGTCTGCTTCATGCGCGAACTGGAACGCCTTCAGGAGATAATCGTCGCCGATAATGCGGTACCACGGCGACTGCCGCATGGAACCGTCTTCACTCAACGCTTCATTCACGACGTCCCACCCACCGATCCGCCCTTTATATCTGCCGACTACCGTCTGAATATGATCGTGCATTCGCTTGAGCAGGACTTCGCGCGTTAGCGGCTTACCCTGCGCGTCTTGAAACACCCATTGAGGTGTGTGGCTGTGCCACACAAGGCAATGTCCGACCACGAACATCTTTCTCTTCACGCCGAAGTCGACATAGCGATCCGACGGATCGAAGTTGTAACTGTCGGGGCTTGGATGGACGGATTGCCACTTGAGAAGATTCTCCGGGCTGATGGTGTTGAATTGCGCAGCAATGATTGGGTCGCCGCGACGGTCTCGTTCCTCGAACTGCGCCGGATTGAGGGCTGCTCCGATGAGGAAGATGCCCTTATGCGCTTCCTTCAGCTCTGGTGTTCTCTAGTCTTGCGCCATTGCAGCCAAAACAATGAAAAGCGCAGATGATCTCAAAATCGGGCGTCTTCCAGGCACAGTTGTAATGTATCGGAAGTCTCGCGTACAGATTGAGTTCAACAGCCGCAATCGGATCAACCCGCGAACCTCGCGAGCTATAAGTCCTAGGTCGAATCGCACTCCTTAGGACTGGACTGACCTGGTTTATTACTGGACCGACCACTCACAAACGTCACTGGGGCGTATTCTAGTAGGACCATGGCGGTCACTCGGCAAGTTATCACTTCGCTTTTGCGTGATGGAACAGACATGCTCGGCACAAAAACCCTGGCTGTCAAGATCGCAGACGAAAGCATTGTTTCCGGTTCTCTCCTGACAGTAGAGAGCAACCACTTCTGCGTGTTGAAGTCACGCGGTGCTGTATTGAATGTCTATGAGACGGGGCAGTATACGCTCACGACTCCGGATAAGCCTATCCTTGGCTCGATTGCTCAGCAGTTCTTTGGGGGCGCCTCGCCTTGGGTCTATGAGGTCATCTACATCAATCGATCGAAACTGTTGGTTCGAAGCGAGGGCGTGGCCACGAGCGCGGAAATGGCGGAGATGGCCTATCAGGTGGATTACTACATCCATGTCGACACGAAAGATGCCGCGCTGCAGTTGATTACTCATTTGCCCTTCAACGGTCATCTGATTGACACGAAGGAGATCGCGGACTACGCCGGGCCGGCGATCGAGCAAGCCATCAACCAAGTGGTGCAAGTCACGAAGATGGAAGAGATCAATGAGCACATCACCGAGATTCGCGAGCTGGTCAAGAATCATCTCTCCGATTTCCTGACAATCTTCGGCATTACGCTCAATGATTTGAAAATCCTGATCATGCCGAAGGATGAGCGAATGCGTGAGTTGATTTCGCTTCAGGCGATTGGGTTAACTCCACTTGAGGCAGTGCGTTACTTTCTGGCATTGCGAATGGCTGAAAAAGGCCTTGTCTCGGCTCCGAACGCCGCCGCAGGGTTGCCCTTCACCGTCGGAGTACCAGCAGCCGGCTTTTATCAACTCGGGGCAGACATGGGTACGCCTCCGAACAAGTTGCCGGAATAAATATGGAAAACTCTGCATTCTACGACGCCGGCCTGCTACGCCAGCTTGCCACTAATCTGTTCTACGGCTGGGGATACAACTTTTATCGCACTGAAAACCAGTTACGGGCTGATGATCAGCTTGTCAGGACAAAAGCGGCGAACCTGCTCGGCATGGCGGCAACAAGCGCCAAAAGCGCCGAAGCCGAATACCGGCGCGAGTTCCTTCCGCCGCCTTCCCGCCAGCATCCGTTTCCAGATGCTACCGCAGTTGCAAACGCGCAGCGGCTGGAACGGCTGGTCCGGGAAATCGGTCGCCTGGAGGGATCGATTCAACAACAACCGGCTCCTGAGAACGACCGCATGACAGAACGCTATCGAAAGGAAGCAGCTACACTCAAAACGCTGACTCATCATGACGAGCAACTCGCCGGGCAGTGCGAACTCATGCGGTCGATGGTGACTGGGAAGAACGCCGAAAGCCTTCTTCAAGATCTTCCAAAACTGGAGAGCGGACTCGAAGCGATTCGAACCACCCTGCGCCGGCGAGAAGATGTCCTACTGAACCGTGCACCATAAATGACCCGAGTTCTCAAGCGGTGTCGAAGGGCGGGCAGATCCTTGGCTTCTGTTGCGGCGCGCTAGCGACGGAAATGGAAAAGTATCGTGTGGTCGCTCGCGACGTCTTTGCCATTCAGTGAAGCTGGTGCGAAAACCCACTGTCTCGCCGCCGTCAATGCAGCAGTCCGGAGATCTGGGCCTACGTTGTCGTTTGTTTCGACGATCCGAGCGTCGGCAACCTCGCCCAATTCGTTCACTCGCACAACTACTCTCACTTCGCCTGCCGCGTCTGGCATTCCGGCCGGCAGAGCACTGACGTTCGGCAGAACCTGCTTGATCGGCCGAGGCGGCCGGTAGGCACGCAATGGCGTTGTAACTGCTGGATTCGTCTGTGCTGGCTTTGATCGATCAGGTCCTAAACTTTGACTGGCCACCGCTCGATCCGATCCATCTTGCCCGGGTAAATCCTGCTTCGGCGGTTTCGTCCGGCCGCCAGGTTGCGGCAATTCTTCTTCATGCGCTTGCGCAGTTCCGTTCCTTGGGGCAGGATGAATCGTCGATCGTGCGCTTTGGGAAGCCGGGACTCTGCCGTTCTCAATCGCGTTCTGGTTCTTGGACTTGAGATCGGAAGTCGGGCCTCGTTGGATGCGAGGAGTCGTCGGCGTGATCCCGGCTGGATCCGCGGATTTCTTTCCGGTAACTTTCGGTCGGTTTGCCGCGCTTTTAGAACTCGAAATAGCCGGAAGGGCATTACGCATCTGAGTGCGCTGCTTTGGCGACTGGCTCACTACCACTTTGGTCGATTTTAAGGTGCTCGGAAGGCTCAGCGATTCGCTCACCTTCTGACCCGCCGCACCGTGTATCTCAAGCCGAAACACAACATCATCTGTCTTAGGCAGATATAGGATGGATCCGTTTGCGATCTCGGCCGCAGTAAGCCGAATCTCACGACGATTAGAACCATCCCTTATCTCGAGGATTCCGTCGCGCCCGTTTTTAGCGGCAGGAGTGTTTCGGTTCCAACTGAGCTGGACGCGCTCCCCGCTGCCGGAAATCCGCAGGTGAAGCCCGGTCGATGGTAAGACAGCCTGAAGGAAGCCCGGCAATGTGCTGTTAGCGTAGGCATCCTTCAGGTAGATAAAACCAAATGTGCCGCCTGTACTCACCGCGAAGACAGCTCCGAGTGCCAGCCAAGGAAGTCTGCGGCCTCCCTGCGCCGGTATATGGACAAGCTCTGCCGTTCTAACGGGCGGTGCAGCGCTGGGCGTAGGCGCAGAGTTAAGTCCTAGTACTTGCGATGAAACGGGAGCGTAAATCGGCACGGCTTGAGAGTGGGACTCACTTCTTGCCTGCGGAGTAGCCTGCTTTCCATCGCGAGCGGCGAGTCCTTCTTCTGATGGCGCGACAGGTGGCGGTTGCTGGCGTGAACTGGTAGGAACTGGCTCTTCCGCGTCAATCCGTTGAACCGGCTCCTTTCTCTCTGCGACCGTTTCCCGGGGTTCCGGCGGCTCTTCCTTTATAGCGGCAGGAGCGACAGCACCCCCTTCGTGCCTGGCATACTGTAGAGCTTGACTCATTGATGTCACGCCCCGCAGGTTATCGAGCGCGCTCTTTTCGGGCTTATTTTCCGGGATCGCGCTCTCAGCTTTCTCGTCCGGCTTAGATGTCTTGACTCGCCTGAAAGCCTTGATTGTCCCTTTGGCCAGCAGCTCTTTCCAGCCAGAGACTGATTCGTCGTCTTCGTCCCGTTCGCTGAACTGGTACGCCCGCATGTAAAGGTCGTCGTGGATCTTTGTCCGCATTGGTACCTCAACAGGAGATTCCAGCGGCGAGACGCTCGAGACGCGCACCGTACCCCAGCGATTTTGTGCGTTTGAGAAAGTTCCGTCCAGACTACGGCAATACAGTTCCAGGGACAGATAGCCGCCCGGTTCGTTTCGGATGATAAGCGCAAGATCGTTGAGATTGCCGAAGTTATTGTCGTGAAATGCAATCTCTTCGTCTTGCAGGCCATCTGGCTTCGGTCCTGAAAACCATCCCAGCAGCTTAAGCCCGGCAAGCTCGGGATCACTCTTGGACCGGGCAATAAGTTCCTCAAACGATGCTTGCAGCGAGGGCTTCGTTCTGGAAGGTTCGGTGCCGCCCGTTTGAGAGGAGAGGGAACGAAAGACTTGGATCACAACGGCTTCAGTCTCGGCCAGTCCGAAGAGTAAACCGTTCATTCGGCTGAAAGCGGACCCGTTCCCAGATGCAGAAGCGGTTAAGCGGCTCAGAAATTCCGGCGCGAGACGGACAAGGAAAGGGATACGACGTAACCTCGGTGCCGGCGAACTCTCATTGACGACATCCATTGTCAGCTCGAGCTAATTACAAACAAAGTCACCAAAGTATTTCTATACTCTATCCTCCGCGCCACGAAGAATGACAAAGTTCGGCGGTTTTCTGGTGACTCACCCTCCGTTGCGTTCGTATCCGGGTGCAAATACAGCAGTCGGTTGCTCTGGCTCAGCACCCGGGCAGCCGCGTCAAACGAGAAGCACTCCTCTTGGATCGGCGAACTAAAGGTATTTAGTTTGCCTGGAGAAGAAGTACCAGAACGTCGGGCTAACAGATCCAAGTATTGACAACTGTGATCGTTTCGCCGGAAAATTGTGATTTCTTCCTCTCTGTAGATCGCAGCACTAGGGGTTTTGCAGTTACGGTTCACATTAACAGGGCGGAAGCATGCCTAATCACGCCTTCCAGGCTTCTGATTTCTAACCGTCAGAAGTCGCCCTCGAATTAGAACCTGCCAAACAGCCGCAGTCTCTGAATCAAACGTGGTGTGTCCCGCTACACCACGCTTCTCTGCCTGAGAAATCGTGCCCAAGTACGCCGAGCCGGCTTACAGAATGCGGCTGTCGCGTTTACCACTGAATGGATTGATGGGCGGGGCGGATAACGGCACGAGGAACCGCGTCGGAAGTGCCTTATTTTTCACACAAGAACGACGGATGATCTTCATACAAAAATCCCTAGTCGTCCAAAGTCGAGCCGGAGATTTATGCGAGTAAGTGCGATCTTTTTTGCGGCCCTGATCACATGCCAATTGGCATTTGGCCAAGAAGCAAGTTTAGCGCCGCACCGTGATGGTGTGGTGCTCGTAAAGTTCAAGGACCAGACTCCGCCGGCGGTGATCGATGCCGCCCTCGCCCGTTTGGGGGCAAGCGTTATCAAGCAGATTGGCGAGAATGTGCTGGTGGTTAATGTCGGAAGCGGCCGGGTTTTTGGTGCGATTCAGTCGCTAAAAGCACGCGGAGAAGTGCTCTACGCCGAGCCCGATTTCAAGAGCACCTATCCGGATGGACTCGCAGCCTCTGGTAGTGCCGTTCCGAACGATCCCAGTTTCGGCTCACAGTGGGCTCACCAGAACACCGGACAAACGGTAAACGGTACGGCTGGTACGCCCGGCGCTGATCAGAGGACTGCCCAGGCCTGGAGTGTCACCACTGGGTCAAGCTCGGTGGTCGTGGCGGTTCTGGATAGCGGCGTACAGTATTCTCATCCGGACTTGCTCGTAAACATGTGGAATAATCCCGGCGGAATTGGCGGTTGTCCCGCCGGGACACACGGGTACGATGTCGTGCTCCAGGTCTGCGATCCGATGGATGATGACAGTTATCGGGGCGGGCACGGATCGCTGGTGGCCGGTACGCTCGGTGCGGTCGGCAACAATCAAGCCGGGATTGCGGGGGTGAACTGGACGACCAGTATCATGGCCGTGAAGATTACCGACTCCGCGGGCGATGCATTCACAAGCGATTTGATCACAGCCATGGATTGGGTGATCAACGCGAAAAAAGCGGGTGTGAATGTAAGGGTCGCGAACGACTCCCAAACCTTCCCTGGAACAGCTTACTCACAGGCGCTGTCGGACGAACTCGATTTATTTGGCAACAACGACATCCTGTTCGTTACAGCAGCCGGTAATACGGCGGAAAACAACGACACGACACCGCGTTACCCTTGCTCGTACAACCGGGCCGGAGAAATCTGCGTAGGCGGCACGGACCAAAATGACAACCTGTGGTCCTCATCCTGTTATGGCGCTACCACGGTGCAACTCGCTGCTCCTTCGGTGAACAACTACTCTACGCTTCGGCTCAGTAATTACGGGTTTCTGGACGGTACGTCTTTTTCTTCGCCGGAAGTGGCGGGGACAGCCGCTCTGATCCTGTCCACCGGATACCTGAACGTTCAGAACTTGAAGGCAGCTATCTTACGCAGTGTGGATTCGCTTCCGTCATTGACAAACATGGTTTCTACCGGCGGGCGGCTGAACGTTTGCAAAGCCATCCCCGGTTGCGGGGGTACTTCTGCCGTTCCAACGAATTCGACGCGGCCGGCCGTTTCCGGGATTACGCAATCCGGATCACTGGTTGGTGCCTCTACCGGCGTTTGGAGCGGCCTGCCCACGAGCTATTCGTATCAATGGTTCCGCTGTAATAGCGCCGGTTCGAACTGCTCGGCCATCACTGGCGCAACGTCCCAAACCTACGCGGTACTCGCAAATTCTGATGCGGGAGCAACTCTCGCAGTGTCTGTGCGAGGGATGAACACCGTGGGCTCAGGTTCCGGGCAGTCACTTGCAACTACGGTGATCGCCTCGGCGACTTCACCGTTCACGATCAATTCCAGTATTGTGGATGGCCAAAATCTCACCAAGCCTGTTCAGTGGGTCGCGAACCCCGGAACTTCCGTCAATTTTGTCCAGTTTTATATCGACGGCGTGTTGAGTCAGACCGCGTCAGCGTCGCCCTATGAGTACAACGGCGGAACAACGGGGCTTTTTGATCCAAGCACCCTGACGAACGGGACACACGTTCTTGGAATCCGAGCTCTATCGGCCGACAACAAGACGTATGGTTTCTATGGAGCGACCGTTACGATCGGAACTCAAACCGGCACGACACCAACGATCACAACGGCGTCGTTGCCGAACGGCACGCAAAACACTTCGTATCCGAACACGACTTTGACAGCGAGCGGCGGAACAACACCGTATAGCTGGTCGGTCATTTCGGGTACCCTTCCTGCAGGATTGTCCTTAGCAGCTTCGACGGGCGTGATCTCGGGTACGCCGACGGGGTCGGGAACGAGTAACTTCACCGTTCAGGTGAAGGATAACGCCGGGCAAACGGCTTCGAAGCCGCTGAGCATTGTGGTGAACGCGAGCGGAGGCGGGACGGCAATTGCAGTGTCTCAGTCGAATGCGGTCGAAGGATCAGGGGCCAGCTCATTGGGCGTAGCGTTCCCGGGCGCCAACACGGCGGGACGGACAATTCTTGCCTTTCTGCGAATGTCAACGCACGACACAGACGGTGACGATTAGCGATACGGCCGGGAACACGTATACGCAAGCAGTTGCCCAGGTACAGAGTACGGATGGTCACCAAATCCGTCTCTTCTACGCGAAGAATATCGCTGGCGGCGGGAACACGGTCACAGCGACCTTTTCGGGCAGCAACAACCATTCCTGGCTTTCGGTTTACGAGGTCAGCGGTTTGAGCACGACGAGTCCGTTGGACAAGACCGCTTCGGCGCAGGGCAGCAACAGTGCGTCTGTCAGCACTGGAGCCACCAGCACGCTGCAGAGCTCAAGCGAATTCGTGTTTGTGGGTGCCGGTTTCAACACGCCCAGCTTCAACGGAACGGTGACGGCCGGCTCCGGCTACACGCTCGCACTGCAGGACACGACCAACTCCCGTGCTGCCAACGAAAGCTCCACTTCCTCTTCGACTGGCGCCGTGACCGGAACCTTCAGTCTCACTAAGACTGCGAATTGGAGTGCCCTGATCGCCACGTTTGTTCCCGCAGGTACGGCCAGCGTCCCAACCATCACAACGGCATCGTTGCCGAGCGGGACACAAAACACTTCGTATCCGAACACGACTTTGACAGCGAGCGGCGGAACGACTCCGTATAGCTGGTCGGTCATTTCGGGTACCCTTCCTGCGGGATTGTCCTTAGCAGCTTCGACGGGCGTGATCTCAGGTACGCCGACGGGGTCGGGAACGAGTAACTTCACGGTTCAGGTGAAAGATAACGCCGGGCAAACGGCTCGAAGCCGCTGAGCATTGTGGTGAACGCGAGCGGAGGCGGGACGGGGATTGCAGTGTCTCAGTCGAATGCGGTCGAAGGATCAGGGGCCAGCTCATTAGGCGTAGCGTTCCCGGGCGCCAACACAGCGGGACGGACAATTCTTGCCTTTCTGCGAATGTCAACGACGACACAGACGGTGACGATTAGCGATACGGCTGGGAATACATATACGCAAGCAGTTGCTCAGGTACAGAGTACGGATGGTCACCAAATCCTTCTCTTCTACGCGAAGAATATCGCTGGCGGCGGGAACACAGTCACAGCGACCTTTTCGGGCAGCAACAACCATTCCTGGCTTTCGGTCTACGAGGTCAGCGGCCTGAGCACGACGAGTCCGCTGGACAAGACCGCTTCGGCGCAGGGCAGCAACAGTACAGCGGTCAGCACGGGAGCCACCAGTACGCTACAGAGCTCAAGCGAATTCGTATTTGTCGGGTGCCGGTTTCAACACGCCCAGCTTTAACGGAACGGTGACAGCCGGGTCCGGTTATACGCTCGCACTGCAGGACACAACCAACTCCCGTGCCGCCAACGAAAGCTCTACAACTTCTTCGACCGGAGCCCGGACCGGCACGTTCAGCCTCAGCACCGCCGCGAACTGGAGTGCCCTGATCGCCACGTTTAAACCCTGACGTGGCGTTCCCAATCATCTGTGCACCTTTGATGCGTTCGTCCCCGAAACGGCCCTCTGAATGCTCTGTCCCATGGTGCAATTCCGGAATGGCAGCAGCACGCTATTCCTGCCTTACATCACGCGAACAGCAAGGGGACGATGGCCTTGGGGGTGTCCTCTGAAGTGGTATTCGACACCTTTTTCCCGTAACAGGGCGAAGCTTCGTCCACACGCCAGACACTTCCGTGTCGCGGGCCGTTGACACGCGTCCCCACGACCCCTGAGGCTTTGCCAACAAAAGTTGACAGATCATCTTTTGGATCGTGGCCTTCTAGCTCGCTATCAAGGCTTAAGGCGCGATCGTTCCGGAACTAAATCAGGAGTTTCAATGCTCAATACACCCTATGCCACTCCGGTGGTTCTTTTGGGTGCTTTTCATCATGCGGGCGTAGCAATGACACGTAGCTTGGGCCGGCTTGGCGTTCGTGTTTACGTTGTGGAATCGACAAAGGTTCCGGCCACCACTTCGCGGTATTGCCGTGGTTTCTCCCGCTGGGATCTTAAATCCGCTCGACCGGAAGAATCAGTGGCTTTCCTTCTCGGAACTTGCCCGGAAGATCGGCGGAAGACCGATCCTGATGCCCACAACCGATCACGCCGCCCTATTTGTCCTTGATCACGAATCCAAGCTAAGATCATCGTTTCTTTTCCCAAATCAACTGGCGCAAACGTCGCATGCCTTAGTCAGCAAACGATCGATGAGCGAGTTGGCAGTCGCGGGCGGGAGTTCCGACCCCGGTGACCTTCGCGCCTCAGTTCGTTGGGTGAGGTCCTTGCGTATGCCGAGACCGCGCAATTTCCACTAATGTTGAAAGCTGACGATTGCGGAAGTGTATGGTTGCGCAGAACAGAAAAACCAAATCCATCGTGAATGATCGCGACGAACTTCTGCATGAGTACAACATCATGCAGGATCCGAAAGGCCGAATCTGATCATCCAGGAATATATACCGGGTGGAGAGGATTCGATCTGGATGTTCAACGGGTATTTCAATGACAACTCTGATTGCCTGTTTGGGATGACCGGGAAAAAGATCCGGCAGAATCCTGTCTACACAGGTGCGTCCTGCCTCGCCGTGTGTATACAAAATAAGACAGTCCACGATCTCACTGCTTAATTTCATGAAAAGCATTCGGTATCGGGGGATCCTCGATATCGGTTACCGCTACGACGCTCGGGATGGTAAATACAAGGTTCTCGATGTCAATCCTCGTATAGGCGCGACATTCCGTCTATTTGCCGGAAGGAATGGAATGGACGTGGCCCGCGCGCTTTACCTGGACCTAACCGGTCAGCAGTTGCCGCCCTCGCCTCCTGCGGCTGACGGTCGAAAATGGATGGTGGAGGATGCCGATTTGGTCTCAAGCTATTTCTATTTCCGGGATGGGAAGCTGACATTTAAGGAATGGATTCGTTCGTTCAAGGGGATTGAAGAGTTTTCCTTTCTGTCGGCAACGGATCCGCTGCCTATGATTCTCGGCCCTGGCAAGTGACGTTCGCAAGCTCTCCTCCCGGATGTTGGGCCGCAGGGGATCAATGTCAAAACGTCAGCTTCCGGTCACTATGGCTCCGAATCGCTGCGAATAATCAGGCACTTGCGAACGCTTCCATTTCGAGAGAAATCATGGATACTGCCATTAACGAATCCGCTCTAGAGCAAATCGCCGCTCATCAGAGAAGGTTAGGGCTCAAATCCCGCATCAAAGGGCTCGGGTATGAGCGTTGTGCCGAGCTTTCCTGGGTAATAGAGTACCTGCGCCCCTCTTTTCAGACGCCACTCCGGTATCTGGACATCGGAACCGGCGAATCGCCGCTGCCCACGTTTCTGTCCATTCATACAAATTGGGAGATCACTTGCCTCGATAAGTGCCCTTGGGTTAAGAAGCAGAATTTGTTTTACGAAAAGACCCGGCCGCGACCTGGTTCTTCCCAATCTATTTCGGTCATCGAAGCAGACATGCTGGCGGAACCACTTCCGAACGAGAGCGTGGACGTGATTACGTGTATTTCTGTCATCGAGCACTTTGAGGGAGCCTCGGATACAGAGGCGATGAAAGCCATGACCCGTCTGCTTCGGCCAGGTGGCAAGCTAATCTTGACCACCTTGATGAACGACCGGTTTTTTGCCGAGTTTTACGTCAAGAAAACAGTGTATGGCACGGCTTTCCGCAATGCGCCGGTCTTCTATCAACGTCATTATGACGTCAAGAGTTTGGGCGAGAGACTGCTTCAACCCTCTGGGCTGACGGAGCGTGAGCGGGTTTACTTCGGTGACTACGGGTTTCAATGCTTTGAAAAAGTCGTGCAACTCCCGAAACCCCTGCGAGCCCTTTACGCCTGGAACATGCCGATGCTCGCAAAGCGCTGTTTGTCCTATCGGTCTTATCCCGTCAGTAGGAAGAACATGCGGATGAATACGGCGAGCGGCGTGATCCTGGTGCTCGAAAAGCCGGCCGGAGCAGGCGGGCAGTAGTGCCGATTCGCGAACGCGACTAGAACGACGAGCCTCACATGACCGAAAATCAGACGGGTGGGACTACGGTAAGCCGACCGGCACGTTCGCCGGCGCCCTTATTGCACGCCTTCCGCAACCAGTTATTTCCTCCCCGGAAAGCTGTTTCGCTCGAGGAGAATTTGCATGCGGCCTACCGATGGCTCTGTCGAGCTCAGGATATGACAGGGGAAGGCGGCGTTGCGGCCTGGTATCACCTTCTTCGAGGCTGGGCGACCTCCTACCCTGAGACGACGGGCTACATCATCCCGACCTTCCTCGGATACAGCCAACTCTTTGCCGAACCAGAGGCTCGCAGTCGCGCCATCCGAATGGCCGACTTCGAATGTAATGTACAAATGCCGTCCGGAGCGGTCCGCGGCGGACAGATGAACACCAGGGCCGCACCCGCTGTTTTCAATACGGGCCAAGTTTTGTTTGGCTGGATTGCCGCGTACCAAGCGACCTCGGATCGGCGGTATTCTGAATCAGCAGTGCGGGCGGCCGAGTGGCTCCGTCTCCGGCAGGACGACGACGGCGCATGGCGGAAGGATCTTTCTCCTTTGACGACAAGCACGGTGCAAACCTATAACGTTCGCACCGCTTGGGCTCTGGCCTTGGCTGGACGAGTCCTCGACGAACCCAGTTGGATTGAAGCCGCGCGGAAAAATTGCCACTGGGCGTTGAGCCAGCAGCAGGAGAATGGATGGTTCGCCCACGACACCTTCGGGGAAAATGAAACTCCGTTGCTGCACACAATCGCCTACACGCTCGAGGGACTGCTGGGCGTTGGCGACCTTCTCCAAGAGGAGAGGTTTGTGGACGCGTGCGAGCGCGGTGTAACGCCATTGCTTGAAATCCTCCGTCGTTCCGAGACTTTAAAAGCCAGGTACGACCAGAACTGGACCGCGAAAGGCGGGGCAAGATGCCCGACCGGAGAAGCCCAGCTTGCGCTCGTATTGACCAGACTCTCCCGGCGTAACCAGAATTCCTTTCTTGCCGAAGCGGCGGTCAGCCTGCTCCAGCAGGTTGCTACCGTCCAAGATACAAGCACTACAGACCCGGAGATCTTTGGAGCAATTCCCGGCTCCACTCCGTTCTGGAGTATGTATTGCCCTTTTAAGTACGTCAATTGGGCGGCCAAGTTTTTCATGGATGCGTTGATGTTAGAGCTGTTTCAGTTCGACGTTCAACAGCAGTCTAATCAAACCTCGCTCGCAGGTCGGGTTCAGTGATATACACGGTCCGCCAGGCAATCCCCAAGCGGCTGCGCGTTCCGGCCGCCCGATTCTATCGAAGTGTGTCCGTTCGAGCAGAAGCTATCGGGCGGAAGCTGGACAGGCGGATTTTGACACCCGGCGAGTTCGAGGGCTTATTAGTCGAACTCGGCGTCACACCTGGTGCGACCGTCGTCGTGCATAGCTCTATGGATGAGATCGCTCGTCGGGTCCCAGGTATGACGCCCGTGCGGCTTGTCAATCTCTTGCAGGAGCTTCTCGGCTCGGAAGGCACGTTGTTGATGGCGACGTTTCCTTTCCTCGGACGACAGCATGACTACCTGGAGAGCCATAGGTCGTTCGATCCGCGCAGGACCCCGTCACAAGTTGGCCTGGTCACGGAGATTTTCCGGAGGATGCCTGGAGTGATCAGAAGCCTCCATCCCACTCACTCGGTAGCCGCTTGGGGAAAGTATGCGCAAGATCTGACTGCGACCCATCATCTCGGTACAGCTTTTGGCGAGAACTCGCCACTATACAAGATTCAGCAAGTTCGTGGCCTCGTCATTGGGCTCGGGGCAAGGCTGCCGCGCTTCAGCATCATGCACGTACCAGAGGAATTGCACCCAAAAATGCGCCAACATATTTTCGAAGCAACTCCGATCACAGTGACTATCGTCGACGGCAGCACAGAAATTCCTTATCGCTTGTCTGTCATGCGCCCTGACGTCGACCGGAATTACGATCGGGTGGAGAGACATCTGCTTGAGGATGGGGCGTTGACATATATCGAGCGAAGCGGCCTGAAGTGCGCTGTCGGACATTCCGAAAAGCTCATTGCGCGCTCTCTCGATCTCATCGATCGCAATATATACCTGTTCCACTGCTGAGAGACGTTTGTCATGGATTCACAACAGAAGAAAGGCTGGATCGAACAGACCGCGACCGAATCGGGTATTTTGGCGGTTTACGAAGAGCTCAAGGACTATCTAAAGGCGTCAAGAACCGTTAGCGATTTTCATTTCGGATACAAGCTGTATCGCAGATACGAAGCCGATCTTCGGCAGCAACGGTTCAGGGAACAGATCCGGTTGGCTCTTTTGACGTCGTATACCAACGACTTCTTAACGACGCTGCTCGAAACGGATCTGATGCTCGAAGATATCGGATGTGAAATCTACACGGGAGGATATAACCAGGTCCGGCAGGACATCCTGAACCCTGAGAGCGATCTCTACCGCTTCCGTCCGGATGTCGCTATCCTTGCGATGGAAGTCGAAGACGTGTTTCGAGACCGTGTGGCGGTGTTCCCGAGCCTTACTGCCGCCGAACGAAGCGAGTTCCGGCAGCAAGTGCTGGACGCGTATCGCTCGCTCATCCAGCATTTCCACGACAACATGCCCTCGTCGGGCCGCTACAGTCTATTGGTGCAGAACCAGAGTTACCCTTTCCAGGCGTACCGGGCTTTGACAAACGCGGACGGCGACTTGACTGCATTCGTTCGCGACATTAACAAAAGCCTCGAGGAGCTTTGCCGGTCCTTTCCCAACACGTACATTTTGGATTATGCCTCTTTGATGGAGCAACACGGTATTCAGGACTGGCGGGACCCGAGGTTGTACTACACGGTTCACATCCCTGTCGCCCAGAAGAATTGGCTCCACGTCAGCAACGCGTACGTCGGCTACGTTAAAGCGGCGCTGAACCTGACCATAAAATGTATCGTGCTGGATCTGGACAATACGCTTTGGGGCGGTGTTCTGGGCGAAGAGGGCATAGATGGGATCCAGTTGGGCAACACCTACCCAGGCGCTGCTTTCCGCAAATTTCAGCAGTATCTCCTGAGTCTCTACGAAAGCGGCTATATACTCTCTATCGCAAGCAAAAACAACTGGGAAGACGTTCGCGATGTGCTTGACGAACATCGTTCCATGGTTCTGAGGCAGAAGCACTTCGCCGGCCTGAAGGTGAACTGGAATGACAAGGCTGCCAACATCCGGGAGCTCTCAACAGAAATCGGCATTGCGACCGATCATATGCTCTTTGTGGACGACAATCCAGTCGAGATTGCGAAGGTCCGATCTGCTATTCCGGACATCAAATGTCTTCAGTTAGAAAGTCCTCCCCTAAACTTCCCGTCGCAATTCGCCCGGCTTCGCTGCTTTGGAAAGTTACAGGTAACGGCGGAGGACAAGGAGAGAGGAGAGTGGTATTTTCGCGATCGCCAAAGGCGAGAACTACAACGTGCCTTACCGTCTCTGGATACGTTCTACCGGGATCTGGATCAACGCTTGATGGTGCATGAAAACGCGAGGCACCAGCTACAACGTATCGTGCAACTGACGGAGCGAACGAACCAGTTCAACATGACATCCATCCGTCTCACGGAGCGTAAGGCCAAAGAACTTCTGGAAGATTCTGATTACCTGCTCGTGACCGCGGAACTTAGTGATCGGTTCGGAGATAACGGGTTGATTGCTTACGTTCAGATCCGACAGTCCGCTCAAATGTGGCAGCTCGAGAACTTTTTGATGAGCTGTCGTGTCCTGGGTAGGACTGCAGAAGAGACTTTATTGGATTACGTGATTCAGAGAGCAAGAGATCAGGGCATTCACTCGATAGAAGCGACTGTCGTGAAGACTAAGAAGAATGTGCCCTTCGCCGACTTCTACCCGAGAAATGGGTTCCAATTGGCTCCAAACGGTTCGGGAGAAAAAGGGCAAGACGCAACTTATACATTAAATGTCGACTCTTATGTCCCCCGGCAGTTCGCAATCCGTGTCGTGGGCAAGGATGCGTACGTTGCTCAATAGAATACGGCAGGTTGTTGCAGATGTTACTCACTGTTCCCTCGATCAGATCAATGAGAATACGAGCAGACAGAATCTCGGGGCCTGGGACTCGGTAGCACACATCAACGTGATTGTCGGTATTGAGGCCGAATTTGGTGTGTCTTTCAGCGTGGAAGAGATGTACTCAATCGATAGTGTCGAAAAAATCCGCAATGCGATTGAGCAAGCTCACGGGGATGTTGCAGAACGCAAATGAAACACGGCGGCCACGGCCTTGAAGCTGCAATTTTCCCTGCCACACCGAGTGGGTTCGGAGTGGACGTGAGGACACACGCCCCATGCGCGTATTGCTGACAACACCGATCACGAGCGGGCGTGGCGGCGTGACTCAGTACTTGAATGCGATCAGGCCGCACTTCCAGAATGAAGTCGAATACTTCACGATTGGGCGTCGTTCGGATAGCGAGAGCGCTCTCACTACAGCGCTGCGGATGGTAACCGATTCCTGGCAGTTTTCCCTTGCCATCCGGCGTGGAAACTTCGATTTAGTTCACTTAAACCCTTCGATACTTCCCAAATCGCTGGTGAGGGACGGCATTCTGCTGCTGGTAGCTAAGCTTCACGGCAAGATCGTGCTGGCGTTTGCACACGGCTGGAATCCGGCGTGGGATTGCAGAACTCCCAGATATCTGCGTGCAATTTTCAGACTCGTCTACAGCCGGGCGGACGCGCTGATCGTTCTGGGAGAGCGATTTAGGGAGAGAGCAAGGCAGCTCGGTTACCACGGACGGATTGTTGTCGCGGGTGCGCCTGTCGCAGATGAACTACTCAAAGACGAAGGTGAGTTGTCCTCGGATGATCCTGTCTGCAGGGACCGGTTCAACATCCTTTTCCTGGCACGGGTTGAGCGAGATAAAGGAATTTACGAGACCCTCGACACCTTCAGCATTCTGAAAAAGAATTATCCCTCGGTGACTTTGACCGTCGCCGGCGGCGGTTCGGAGTTAAGCGCGGCGCAGCGATATGCATCGGCGCGCGGTTTCGATGACGTCTGCTTTACCGGCCACATCGAAGGTGCAGAGCGGCGCAGGGCTTTTCAGAGGGCAAGCGCATACTTGTTTCCGTCCTACTCTGAAGGCTTGCCGCTCTCCGTACTGGAAGCGATGGCGATGGGCATTCCGATCGTGACAACTAAAGTGGGAGGTCTGCCTGACTTCTTCGAGAATGGGACGATGGGTTTTATGACGGACAGCCGTTCTCCCGAGGTGCTTGCCTCGCTCCTGACTGAGATGGTCTCGGATCCTGAGCTCTGCAGGAGAATTCGAAACTTCAATCGGAACTATGCCCGAATGCACTTCACCGCCGGCCGGATTGCAACCGACATCGAGCGAATCTATCGCACCCTACTTGACCACGCTGATCAAGCACTTCTGCCTGCGCGATGATCTTTCTACGTACGATCCGTATGATATCTGGAAAACAGCCCTCGGATTTCAAGTAAAGAAACTCTTCAATCGCAATCGCCGCTTCGGAGTAGTTCCGGCTGGCGCGTTAGCGATGCTGGACGTGGTAAACAACGGTCCGCGAAAGTTCTATACAGCGGTTGAATACCCGATTGTCAGAGCCTTTGCGGCCCTGTGTCTGGTAAACCTGAACCGCCTGAACGGGAATGAGCAGATGCTCCGATGTGCAGGCTGTCACCTCCGTTGGCTGCTGGACCACGCTTGCAAGGGATACAAAGGCTTGTGCTGGGGATTGGGAGTGCCTAATGCAATCGGCAGAGACTTAGTCTACGACAGCAACGCTCCCTTTTCCACGATTACCCCTTATATTCTCGAGGCGTTCGTTGCCTATGCGAAGGTGAGCCCAAATACGATGGAAATCCCGTCCATCGTAGGAAAGATATATCGGTTTTTCGACGAAGACCTGCAGCCCATGGAAGAGGACGAGGAAGTGCTAGCCACCTCCTACGGGCCATTCCGGGACCGGAAGGTCATCAATGCCGTTTCCTACACAATGTACTCGTATGCCCTATGTCTGCCTTATATTTCGGGCGAACAAAGAGCGGACGCATCCAGGAAGATCGAGAAGCTGTATGGCTACTTACGGCGTCACCAACGTCCAGATGGTTCCTGGCTATATTCGCCAGATCCCGGATCTTTCATCGACTGCTTCCACTCCTGCATCGTCCTGAAGAACATCGTAAAAACAAGCCGGCTTTTCGAGTTACACGATTCTGCCGCGGTCGTATCGGCGGGATACGACTATATCCGCGCCGCTTTTCTGGACGAGAAGCAATTCTTATTTAAGCGATTCTCGATCAAGAACAAGCCCGGCCTAATCCAGTTCGATTTATATGACAACGCTGAAGTCTTGAACCTGGCTTTTCTCCTGAATGATCGTGTTCTCTTTCAGTCACTGTTGCAGTCTGTGATTGGGAAGTTTTGTGACGGCATGGACGTCTACTCACAAGTGACCGTTCTCGGCACCCGGCTGAATCGGAATACGCTTCGATGGGCAGTCATGCCATTTCTCTACGCTGCCTCCAGCCTTCTTTCCTCTCCCATGCCGGCGTAGGAGAAAATGCTTCAGCGCTTCGCACTACCCGGCGGGACTGCAAAAGTCCGGAAGCAATCATCAATTCACATAGCGTCGGAGCTGGTCCAGGAATCGGGACCGATTTCGATGCGGATGCTGCGCTCCAACGTCCGGCGGGACTGGTTGGTCTATTGCGGACTTAAGCGCAGTCGATAACGGCGTTTGCGCGTCCCCCGAAGCTGAGGCGACATATTCCATGTTGAGATCGAATGCCATGTATCCCCCGACGCCCTGCGTCTTACCCCACCAAACGATCTCGGTGATTTGCCTCGGACCAGTGAACGGCCAGAACTCGTTCGCATAGGAGAGGTATTCAGCACCGAATCTCGAATCATAGTGCTGTGCGCTTGTGCCTAGTCGGCCGCTGGTGACCAGGTCGAAGTAGTTCACCCAAGCACCCGATTGCGTACCTTTGGGCTGATTGATAGTTCTGCTTCCAAGATAATGATGCCCGTAGAATGGGATGCCGATCCCGACTTTGGAGATCGGGATGCCCTTGCCGACAAACTCATTGACAGCCGCTTCAATGCTCCGCTCACCATTGGGCCCACTGTGAATCGCGGTGTTAAACCAACTGAGATTCTCGTAGATGTCCATGTCGTAATTCATCAAGTTGATCTGGTTTACCTGATCGGGACCGGCCAACACGACCGTCGCTAGCGGGCTATTGTTGTTGCCCCCGTACGCAGCTATCGACAGTACCTTATCCGGGCCGAGAGCAGCGCGCAAGTCTTGTATCAAGGCTGCGTATTGAGAATCGTCAATCGATTGTTCCCAATCGAGGTCTACGCCATCGAGGTTGAATTGGTCGACGAAATCTTCAATGTTGGCAACGAACGCCGCGCGAGTATTGGAACTGGTCGCGCCGCGCCATCCGCCGTCACCTAGTCCGATGAGAGCCTTGGTACCGGCGGCATGAGCATTCGCGACGAACGCGGGCAGGTCCTCTAGGTACGCACTCGAAGGATCAAGTGTCCCATCGGCATTGGGCGCCATGAAAGCGTAAATGAGATGACTGTATTTGGAATACGGCACGCTTCCCACTGGTTGACCCCAGTTGCCGTAGTAATACCCCGTCATCCATTCGCCCCCGTGAAGAGTCGTTGCCGCCATCGCAAGCACAGTTAAAAGCTTGGTCCTCATCCACACCTCTCCTGCCAATGCGATTTGCAACGGCGAATCCTTCAGGTCGAAAGTCCCAGGAGGCGCGCCGCGTTCTCATAGTAGACCTTTCGCAATATTGGATCTGGTAACCCGAGTCCGTAGATGTTCCACCGCCCCTGGGGCATAGACCCGTCCTCCGAATACGGAAAATATTCGTCTTCCGTTTCCAGAAATCGGAAGTGAGGCTCGTAGAACAGCTTGTCGGGAACACCCACCGAGTCCGTCCCGAACAAAATACGATCCTGATAGCGGTCAAAAAACGCTCTCGCTTTGCGCGGTTGTCGCCCGAGTTCGGCAATACGTGCGGCGATATCGACGTGCATGTTCGGGTAAGCATCCATGCAGTGGGAGACGTAGTCGAGGTTTTCGGCGTCTGCAACATGCAAGCACACAAATTGTGTACTGGGGTGCCGAGCCATCACCCGGCAGCGGGCCTTTTGTAAGCTCTCGTTCGACGGGAAGTCCTTCCCATAGCATGACCAGCGCGGGTGCACTCGCAGCTCGTCATAACGTTCGTTGAAGCGGTCGACCGGCAGAAAGAACGCTTCGGGATCCGATGTATGTATCGCGACGGGTATCCGCAGCGCTCCGCACACCTCCCACATCGGATCGAACCGCCTGTCATCTACCGCTACCAGCGGTCCCGAATCGACGTTCTCACGAAGACGCAGGCCCAGGGTCTTGAGTATCTTAAGCCCTCTGGCGCCCAGTCGTTGCGCTTTCACTATCTCGTCGGCCTGGAACTGCGGATAACCCGGTTCACGAAGGCGATTCCACCAGGGCTGAACGAATACTGAGAAGCGCGTTGGCTCAGGCTGTCTGAAAGACATTCAGCGAGCGGATGAGGTCGTCGCCGAAACCTCCCGTCAGGTCCACACGCATGCGGATGTTTCGGGCATCCATATACGGCAGAAACTCCTCTGGCGTGCCGAAGATTTGCATCTTACCCGGGCCCGTCAGATCATCGCCTAGACTCATGTGAGTGTGGAAGTCGATGACAGGAAACCTGGCGCGCTCCACACGTGTTTCCGCTATGTGCAGCATGCTTCGCGGCTGGGGATCGTTCAACAGACGCTCTGGCCGCCGCCTTTGAAACCACTGCGTTGTCTCCAGTAGACCTGCGGCACATCCTGCCACAGTTGCACCGGCCAGTCCGGACAGCACGTCTCTGCGCTTAATGTTCATTTCTCGGAGGAGCAAGAGCCAGAACGACTCCCGAACAGTATTTCACGATAGCAATGCGCGATGAGACAACAAGATCAAGAGACGAGGACGGTGCGACGTGTCAAGAAATCCAAACCCGGGTGGCCATCAGCATCAGCACTATGGCAGATGCTCCGACTCCCCACGTCATCTTGTCTCGCACAGCGAACAAGACGGGATCTTCGTTCATTTGTCCTCGCGAGGCCAGAATCCAGATTCGAGTAATCCAGTACAGCATGAGCGGCAGCAGTAACCACAGCAACTGAGGTTGCTTGTATAAGCTTCGAACCTGCGCGCTCTGCGCGTACAGCGCAAGAACCAGACTCGCAATGAAACCGCTGGCCACTCCGAACAGGTTGATCTGCTCCAGGTCGGAGACGCGATAACCACGACCGGGCGCAGACGGAGCATTGCGCTCTTTCAGGTTGTAGAGTTCCGAGGTGCGCTTACAGAAGCCGAGACTTAGAAACAGGAACAGAGAAAACGAGAGTAGCCAGACAGAGAGATCTACGCCGTAAGCTGCACGTCCAGTCACCAGGCGGAGAGAATAAAACGCGGCAAGGCAGAAGACATCAGCTAGTAAAAGACGCTTGATCCACAGCGAGTAAGCCGTTGCCAACGCGATATAAAGCAGCAACACGTAAACGGTTTCCCGTGGCAGAAAAAGACCTGAAATCAGGAGTCCACCGCCGATAAGCACCGGAGCGAGGCTCACGCATGTTAATGCCGACACTCTGCCGCTCGCTAAGGGGCGGCCGCGCTTAACTTCATGACGGCGGTCCACATCAAGGTCGACTATATCGTTCAGGAGGTATACACCGGATGCGCATAGACCGAGAGACAAAAAAACAAGTCCGGCGTTCAGTAGTAACGGCAACATGGTCAGCCGATGAGAGGTCATCAGGGGAACAAAGACGAGTAGATTCTTGTTCCACTGGTGCAAACGGAGACACTCAGACCAAACTCTCAAGCCCGATCGTTTCCGCTCGAAAACCTTAACCACACGCGCTCGTTCTCGCGCCTTCTTCAGTACGGCGGGCCTGGCATGGACGACCACGGCTTGCCGGCAGTCCTGCCAAATCGCTAAGTCGGCGCGCGAGTTACCGACATAGTCGAATCCTCTGCCGAAGCGAGCATGTAAGTGCTTGAGCTTTGTCGCACCTTTACAGTTCTCGCGGCCGTCGCTCCCCAAGACTTCATCGAATAGATCCAGATAGCGCGCGATGTGCTCTGCCGGCTCGCGGTCCGACGCAGTTGCGAGCAGCACACGTCGTCCTGACGCCCTCTCGGCTGCGATCCATTGAAGCAGGCTCTCGTTATAAGGAAGAAGCGAAGGGGTAAGCGTTACGCGTCTGGCGACGTTGTCTTTCAGTGCTGCACGGCCTGCAAGCAGCCAATACGGCAGCGCGAATACGTACCAGGGACGGCCGGCGAGGAGAATCGCAAGGGACTCCGCCAGTAAGTTCGACGATATGAGTGTTCCGTCGAGATCGACGCAGAGTGGCACCGCTTCGCTCATCCCCGAAGCCAGCGGCTCGTCTTCGACGAGCGTCCTCACGGATTGACGATCGATGACTGACATCTCTTCGGGCAGTTGAAAACATTCGGAGTACGGTTGGACACGGTATCGCGAAAGGGACGCACTCTCTTAGCGAGCACTCCGCGACATCGGCTGCCGAAAGATTTGGTAGGACCAGGCGGGCGGCTTACCATCGGGCTGGCGGCGCTGCTCATAAACAAGGTCGTATTGCTTAAGAGTTGCCGAGACATGAGCGTACGCCGCAGGCTCATGAGCTTGAATCCAGGGAAGCCAGAACGAGCGGTACTGCGGTTCCATCACGACGAGAGCGGGCATTTTTCCACTCAAAAATCCCAGCCGGCAGTCATCGACCACTTGGCCGTCGAATCCAAGCCCGAATCCCAGTTCCCCACTTCCCATCACAAGTTCCCCCGGCTTTCTGGCCGCCTTCAAGTAATTCACTGTCGCCTGAAATTCACCGATATCTCTATGCCGCACCCGAGCCAAGATAAACCCCGTATTTACGAGAGTGATTCCTACCACCGCAATGCAGGCGATTACTTTCCAGAGGCGGCCTTGCAGAAACACCCAATCTACTACTACCGATAGTATCGCCGTATAGAACGGAAGAAGATAGACCAGGTAGTACCAACTTTTCTTAACTAGTAATAGAGCGCTGAATTGAAAGAGCGTCGTTATGAGAAGTAAGCGACACGCAGGGTGGCGGCGCAACGACGGCACAGCCAAGGTCAAGGCGATAGCCAACAAGTAGCTATAGAGGACCAAACTGCCGAGTGAGAGTGGGAAAGAAGCAGTGAGCCCATACGGCTCGGAATAACGTTGGGAGATCTCCGCCGTTAGGATGCGAACGGGATTTCCAAGCAAACTCAGAAACGACGACTGACTATGAATTTGCGCCAGGAACAATCTGGGTTCGCGAAGGACGTACAGGGCCCAAGCTGTCCCGATCAGTAGGACCGGAATCGCAGCAACCAAAAAACCTCGGACACGAGGCCGGCTTCGATCCAGCCAAACGGCAAACCCGATCAGAATGATGGCATAGAACAGGCCGTTGGGGTGAGTAAGCATCGCCAGCGTGGCGAGACAGGAACTCGCTCCTAGCGCCAGCAGGTATTGCGATTCCCGAAAATGCAGATAGGCGGCCAGCGCCGAAAGCCCTAGTGCAAAGCACATGAGGTCCATCCTGCCGAAGGCCGCTGATCGGATAAATTGCTGCTCGGTGGCAAGCAAGAGAAGGGCGAGCAGCGAGATTCGCCGGCTGCCTGTAATCCAATGCACGACGACGAACCACGAGAGCAAGGCGACAACACTCCATGCGATCGAGAGCGAGCGCATCGAGAACAGACTGAAGCCCACCACCCTATACCATGCCGCCTGCGCCAGCAGATAACCCGGCATGACCCAATACGTAAACCGGTCAATCCCCGTCAGATCAGGTGCGTAAGCGAACCCATGTGGATCGAGGATCGTTGTTCCCATCGTCCCGTGAGTCACGAGGTTGTAAGCGGGACTGGCAAACCAAGCTTCATCGCACCAGGGCCGCTTGGTTAAGGCTAAGGCGCAAGAAAGAGAGACGGATCCAAGCAGGATCACGACAATTATCGCGCGCCAGTGTCTTACGATCGGGCCAGGCGGAGAAGTCTCATTCCGATGCACGACCCTGCTTTCTCGAACTCTTCTTCGATCCGATCACCGACTTCCAGGTGTCGGCCGTTCCCAGCCACTTCATCAGAGTGACCCGGGAGAAATCGATTAGCTCGGCCGCAATCGGTTTGATGTCCCGGACGTCGAAAACCGCTGGAGTGGATCGGGGTGAAAAAAAGAACTTCTTGAGTGCGGCGAATCTGGTTGGATAGGCAAGCGGCCGCATGGAGTCGTTCTTAAACAGGACTGAGCGCAAATGAGCGCAGTCCCCCAAGAAGTGCCGGGATGTCACACCGACCTTATACTCTCTGGTCGGCTGCACGGTCTTGCCTAGGGCGAGGTTAAAGTATGCCGAAGAGAAATCCACACCGGCGGCCTTCGCTAGCGGCATTGACCCCCAGAACCGGCCGTTAACTTCCATCAGGTAAGGTATGCGGCTTCGTTTGGAGATCTTGAACTCCACCATGATGGGACCGCTCCAGCGAAGGGCTGCGACGAGTTTTTCCGCGCGTTCGCCCGTGCCACAGTATTCGAGAGGCACAGTTTGAGTGACCACACCCGAGCCGCCGGCGGGAGAGCCCGAGCGCACTCTTCGATGAGCACAGGCCGCGAGAAGCGCGCCGTCCTGTGACATGAACTCCACGCCGGTCTCTTCTCCGTCGATATACTGCTGCAGCATGGGCAGTTCTCCGGTCTCACGCAACGCCGTGCGGAATTTCGACTGGAGTTCATCTGCCGAGAATGCGAAAACGGACGTTCTCTGAACCCCGAAGTTGCCCGTCCAGGACACCGTTCGCAGCGGTTTGATGACAACGGGATAACCAATCTCCTGGCCAATAGCTTCCAATTCCGCCAGGTCTTTACACCAGAAGGTCCGGGGAACCTCAATCCCAATACTCTGCGCGAGCTTCACCGTAAGACTCTTATCGAAAGCGGTGAGGAAGTCTGAAAAGGATGACGGCAGAACCCAACGCAAGGAGTGTGGCAGAGACTCCCTGTTCTCAACTAAGGGCAACAGCGTTGAATCACTAAATGCGAAAACCGCGCAATCGCCTAAGTCGCGTGCCTGTCGAGTCACCGCCTCCAAAAATCCCGCACGGTCTTCAATTGGAGAAGGATAAAGGAAAGACTTAGCCACGTACCGGGAGTGCCGTCCCATGGCGGTGAGCCGATGAGAACCGGCACACACACTAATGCCCTTCTCTCCCAGGGAGCGGATAGCCACCAGGGCGCTCTTAAGATGCGCATCGAGAATGAGTGCAGCTACCGGCAACTGCTGCAGGTGCTGCCCCTCATCCAGAGACACTCTCCAACTTTCCTCGGGGCCGCTAGCGTTCACTCGGTCCCTTCCTAAGTTGAGCGGCTGATTGCCCAGCTTACTTTCTGATTGCGTTCCCGCGAGGGCGGTGACAGGATGACGCCGGATCCGAGCTTGGAGGACTTCGAAGCGTCCTGGATCAGCAGATTACGCGCTTTGTTGCTGATCACGAAAGAGCTTCCAGAACGGCTGAGACACCACAGTTGTGAATCGTCACTTTTGGCCGTTTGCTGTTGCAGAGGAACTTCGCGTTCAACTGGTCCGCCCGGGTCCGTTAGGAACAGACCGCTTTTACTATTTCGAATAGTATAACAACCCTTCGCGCGATGCGAGAAAACCCATTTCTGGTTGGGGCCCTCGTTCCAATCCCATTGAATGATCTGCTCTCCAGATGAAGTCGACGAGTAAGGGTCATCGAGCGCAAGCTTAGTCGCACTATTTCTTACTGCATACTCACCGTCGGGTAGAGGCGGAGACATTGAGTGAGATCTTAAAAAGAGAACAGCAGCAGCAGCCGCCGCTAAACCGGCCGAAGATAGTAAGGTGGCACGCAGCACAGTTTTAGGCATCAGGGATGCATCTCCAATGGCAGTGGTTCGGACTTGCCAGTCGATTTTGCAGATTTCATAGCACAAAAAAAAATCAAACACGCTTGAGTTCGACGGAGGAGAAGGGCGGGCCGGCTTCGCCTTCTGCCGTCCCCGAAAGTATCCTCGACCCTAAGCAGCGATGCAGAACGTCCGCCCAGGGAGCAACATGGGTGAACTTAGCTCCGAACTCAAAGTGACACAGGAAACGGACGTATTCCGAATCCGAAAGAGGCACTTGAAAGCTCCAGCTCGCGCTTGTCGATTCGCGGAATTGCTCACGGTACTGGCGTCCGGCGAGTTGCAGCTCAATTTCACTGAACCCAAGTTCGTTTGCCGCGGTCCTTAGCGTATACCAGCACTCGTCCACTGTCTTGACGGCCTTCAGAAGTGTTTCATATTCGCACAGAGAGAAGTGCGTCTTGACCAGGGAGCGGATCGTCTTGCGCCGCAGTAGTCGGGCGGCGACGCCGAATTCCTGGTATCCGAGATTGTGTATCCCCAGGTAGGCGATGATGCAGAACGCACATACTACTACGGTTCGCACACTGTTCGACGAGCTGCTCTGAAGCAAAGAAAACATTGCTCCAATGGAGCTTCCAGCATAGAGGAGGAGTGTCACGCGACGTGGTGTAAAGCCACGGTCGAGCAGACGATGATGGATATGGCCCCGATCCGCGCGAAAGATTGGCTCGCCTCTAAGAAAACGGCGCCCTATCGAAAGACTAGTGTCGAGGAGTGGAACGCACAAGGTCATGATAGGCGCGACCATGCTCAGCACCGTGACAGATTTCTGGCACCATATGACGCCGTAACCGGCCAGCATAAAACCGATCCAAAGACTGCCGCCGTCTCCGAGAAAAATCGTGGCGGGGTTGAAATTGAAAAACAAAAACCCGAGCAGTGCGCCTATGAGCGGAGCCGTGGCTAACACGAGGCCAGTATCACCGCGCGCCAATCCGAGAGACAAGCTGGATACCGATGCGATCAACCCGATCCCGGCCGCAAGTCCGTCGAGACCATCGATCAGATTGAACGCGTTGGTACAGGCTACGAGCCAAACCACGGTGATAACGAAGGCCACTGCATTTCCGAAGAGATGCCCCCCGATCCCCGTAATATGGATACCGCCGAGGTAAACCAGGATTGCAGCCACGGTTTCTCCCGTGAGCTTTTGCCAAGGTTTGAGACCTACGATGTCGTCTAACAGCCCGATGGCAAACACGAGCCCAGCCGGGGGAAGAAGAGCCCAGATAGTTGGCGTCGAGAAGTCTTCACTATTCGCTACATTCACCCCGGAAAGAAGACACGCACCTAGGGCAACACAGTAGGCAAGAAGAATGGGCGCGCCGCCGATTCGTGGAATCGGAACCTTATGCATTTTCCGGCGGTTGTCGGGCCGGTCAACCCAGTTCTTCCGAATCGCGAGCCATCGGAAAGGAGGGGTGAATGCTGCGCATAAAGCAAAGGAAGAAACGATCAGAAGAATGGTCAGATCCATGGGAGTCCTCATCGCGACGGGGAGGAATTCGTTCTTTCAAACAAGAAAGTCACTTCGCAATTTGCGGCCTTGTTCGACTGCAAACCCCGGGGTGGCTAGGGTAGGAGGTTAGTTATGAATTGGAGCTGGATCGGCTGGCGCGCACTTTGGCGCGTTTCGCACCCGTCTGGATCCGAAAAGCTCTCGAGCATTGCCCGAAAGCGGTGCGGGCCCGCCCCACCAAATGGACCAGAGGATCAAATGCCGGACGCCACACGCCGACCATATTGCAAACGGCTTCGGCGAACGGAATGTTGTCACCAACATGAAATCTGGGGATTTCAAAATTGTTCGAGGACACGGTTACAAAGCGAGGCTCGGTCGTCACAGCCAGTTCGTAGCCGCACTCGGCGAGGACCCTGCTTTCGCGCCCGTCAAAGTAGCCGCCTGGGTACGCAAAAGACCGCACCGGTGTTCCGACCCAATCTTCCAGTTGACTCTTCGATTGCGCTAATTCGTCACGTAGTACGGCCGTCTGTACGTCTGTAGTAATGGCATGGCTCACCGTGTGAGAACCAATGGTCACTTCCGGATAGCTCGCAGCCGTCTTCACTTCGGGCAGTGTCATCGCATCACGAACGTCATGAGCGAGCGGGAAGATCGGACGCGCCGGCCTCACCAGGATGCATCCAGGGAAAAAGCCCGTCGCCCGCAACGATACCTGACGGAATGAACAGGGTGATGGGAATCTTTTCCTGGCGCGCCACTGGCAGGACATCGGCTATGAGTTCCTTGCAACCGTCATCGAAGGATAGCCAGACAGCTCCGCGCGGGGATTGCTGTCGGCCCTGCACAATGGCGATCAGTTCAGCGGTATCGATGAAGTGATAGCCGTTCTTCTTCAACCAGCGCACGCATTTGGTGAATAAGGTTTTGTTGGGTTTGTGGAAGTAAATCGAAGAGATAACATCCTTCTCGAACGCCTTCTTTTTTGCACGGCGCACACGGCCGGAGAGCAGGATGGCCGCGGCGTACGAGCCACAAACCAGATTCCGGACCAGCCTGAGGGGACGATTCTCTAACAATTTCCCAGTCATACCCGTTTTCCTTCTTGGTTGAATGCAAGTGGCGAAAAAGCGCGACAATCCGGCACCGTGTTTGCGGAAGTCCAGCTCAGCTAAACACAGACTCTGGCCCGCCAGTCCGATTCGCTCCCTCTGCTCAGGGTCTGCCAGTATGGCAATCATTTTCTCGGCAAACGCCTGTTCGTCGCCTGCCTTGACCATGTGTGCATTCACGCCATCCTTTAACAGGAGCATGAGATCTCCCACCTCGGAAGCGACCACCGGTCTGCCAGAGGCAAGATATTCACTCATTTTGTTTGGCAGCCGCGTGATCGACCTGTCATCGTCCCAGAGAGGCATCAGGAGGCCTGCCGCACCTTTATAAAGCGAACTCAAGACCGTATGGTTCACACATCCAACCAGAATCAGGTCCTCCGGAGCGAGACCTTGTTCCTTTGCATAGGTAATGAGAGAGGGACCCATTTGTTCCGCAATCCCAAGCACTAGCCGTAGGCGGCAGCGGTAGCCACTCTGCCGCACAATGCTTAAGGCCCGGATCAGGAAGTAGTGATCCTTCTTCCAGACTCCGCAATAGACAAATTCGGGGACAGGACTTTCTTCCCGGTCGGCGGGCATGGGAGCCGAAACAAAGGCTTCCGAATCGACGAGCGCAGGCACCCGGTGAATCGGAAAGTCGAGAGCTAATGCTCCCCGTCTCTCTCGAACTCGCTCTTCGATCGCCCTTGAGATCACGAGGACGCCGCTCGCCAGTTTGAACATCGGTCTTCTGTAAAGCCAGTGATCGAACCGGTTACATCTCGGATCGCCGGGCCACCATTCGCACAATTCCTGAACGAGTGGCAATCCCAATATCCGGCACAATACACCGGTGTAGAGCACGACCGGACCTTCCATCAGATAAAGGTAGATAGCTGTCGTTCGGCGGCGAGGCCACAACCGCACCAGGCGCAGAGTAAGTTCGAAAACAGCCCAGAGATACACCAGTGTGTAAAGCCATCCGGCTTCGGGCCGCCGTGGGGTGGTCGTGTATTGAAACGGGATCCCTTCGTAGATACCACTGCGTTCCGTGTTGATGGGGGCGGGACTGGGGCCGCAATGGAGGACACGGAAAGGGACGCCGCTTTCCTGTAAGGCGCGCCCGATCATCGTGATCCTTGCGGCTGTGGCCGTACCCCGCGGATAGCCGTGACCACCGCAAATACAAACGACCTGATACGTATTCAGAGATGAATCCAAACCCGTCATTCGTCTGAGGTTTTCTCGCACATCATAGTCACGTAACAGAGGAGTAATCGAAGAGAACGGCTAAATACTGCAGGCTGCAAGCTCCCGCTCTTGTCCAGCCAGGAGCCCGTTGTAGGCATGCAATACTTGCGACAGAATAAGCCGCGAATCGTGACGCTTTGCAGCCTCAGTACTGGCCGCGCGCCCGAGCCGCGCCGCCAGGCTATCGTCCCGGAACAAAGTCATGATGGCAGCAGCAAGGGCATGCGCATCGCCTGGCGGAGTCAGAAGCCCCGTTCGCCGATGTTCAATCAGACTCGGAACTCCGCCGGCGTAGGCGGCTACGCAAGGCAGTCCGACCTGCATTGCTTCACAAAGGCTGTTCGGACTATTCTCAACGTAGGACGCAAGAGCAAAAACGTGCGTGCGAGGCAGTACCGCCGCCATTTGATCGGCCGCCAAGTACCCCAGCAGCTCGACATTTTCCGATACGCCTGATTCCGCAATCGCTTTTCTCAGGAATCGGTCGTAGCCTCGCCTCGTTCCGAGATGATCGGTCATCCGAAGCTTCACATCAGGGAATTGCTTCCTGATTAGCGGCAATGCTTTCAGTAGTACTTCGGTGCCGCGGTAAGGCGCTCGTCCCAATTTGGTGAACAGAATTGTGTGCCGTTCACAGGCGTTAAGATCCCAGCGCCGGTCAGCAAAGGCCTCCCGCAGAACCTCTCCGACGTGATAGTAAGCCGCACCAGGATTCACGCTTTCAATACGGGCCCGATCCCAGTCCGTACGGCCCATGAAGGCTGGCGCGTTGGCCAGGATTTCTCCCTCATATTGCGCCGCATGCTGGTGTTCTCTGTAGAGCCAAAGCAATCCCCGGCGGCTCGCCAGCTCAATCAGTCTGTTCGCTCTCCAAATTTCCCGCGGAGATAATCGGCCGAAGAAGACGTCTCGGCAGGCGCTCAAGAGTCCCTGAATCGAAATGATGCAGGGCGCCTGGATCAGTTTACGGGCCGGCAGCAGGCCATAGAACCGCTCGGTACCGTGGATGTGAACCAGATCCGGGGTCCGTTCGCGGACTAGCGCAGCACAGGCTGCGATATCCTTCGCTCTTGTCGCAAAGAAGATGCCCGGCTTTTTGGGCTGTCCTAGGGCGAAGTATTTCACTCCATCTTCCGTGAATTCGTCGTCCTTTAATCCGGGATACACGGTCGCAATCTCGACTTCAACGCCCGGAACCCTTCCCAGACTTTCAAGCAAACTGGGCATCCAGTGCCCTGTGCCTGAAGCCACGGGCCTGCCGACGCGTTTGTTGAGCGCCGGCATGGGATCGTTTGTAAACCAGAGAATTCGCATCTCGTCTAGGCCCGGTATCGATTGAAATGACTAACGCGAGAGAAGACCGGCGGAGTTCTTCGGGCCAGGCACGCCCCCGTGCATAACAAAAGAGCGTAAGATTCCAGATTCTCGCCAGGGTAAGAGGAAGATAACATTCGCACCGCGAACATAACGACAACCGCCGCTGCCGGCATTTGCCATTCCTCTATGTCGCGCCGGAAGAGGCGTAAAGCGGGCACGACTTGTGCCCCGATGTAAGCCAACAGGAGCGGGAGTCCTCCATAGAGCAGCAGAGTCAGATAACCTACGTCAGTGCCGCCTTTCCAAAGCATGGAACCCCATTTCCAAGTGGCAAAGGAACCGCGGCCCAGCAGGAGTTCTGAGGGCCGCACATCAAGAAAGAACGCCGCCAACTGTCCGGTTCGTGTATCCTCGTCCAACCTCGAATAAAATGCTTCAGCAACGTCGTTCAGCCGCTGAAACGCGCTCGAATCGCGTAAGAAGATCGATGTGAAGAGGCACGCCCAAGCGATTGCAAAGATCCACAGCATCCAGGAAGTCGTTTGCGGCAAACCCCGTTTCTTCTGAATATATGCGTAGAGCAGCAACAGGGTCAAAAGCATAACGAAGTTCAGACGGGTCTGTGTGAAGACGCTACCCAGCGTGTAGATCAGGATGGGCACAAACCGGAACCGGCGCAACAAAGGACTATGCTCGTAAGAACTCAGAGCAACCCAGGCCGCAGGCCAAAGCAGAATGTTCAGGAAGTTGGCCAACATCATGACCGACTCGTCCCGTGAGAACGTGCGCAGCTTCAAAAGTCCAACTAAAACAAAACAGGACAAGATGACTGCTTCTGTTGTAAACACCTTGCTCAAGGCGCGCCAGTTGTTTCGGTTCGCTCCGACAAACACGAGCACGAAAAGGAAGAACGGGATCGGACCGGTCGTGTCTGCAAGTCTCATGGATTGCAGGTCTGCGAGAGTGTAACCTCTTGCCGTCATCAGAAGAGCAGCGCCGATGAGGAACCAGAACCGCACCAGGTAGCTTCGGTCGATCGTGCGGAAATCCAACGCGACGATCCCAAGCATGCCGGAGAAAAGCCCGCACAAGAGCTGAAGAGCATAAGCGCGGTAAAACAGCGAAGTCTTAATGATCTCAATGGCAGAAAAGCCCGGATTTGCCACTTCCTGCGCTTCAAGAGATGATTGATAGCTTGCTACTTCTATGAAGGCGGCGATCATTCCCAAGGTGAGGAGCGCGAGTAAAAAGCGGCCCGGACTCAGCGCACGCTTCGCCGCCTCCGTTGCACTGATTCGGCTAACAACCGAACTTGTTGCCGTACTCATGCCGCGATCGTCTCTGAGGGCGCCATGACGGCGCTATCCACCTTCGTTCGCAAGAGCCAGAAAATGAATATCGCGCTAGCGCAACTCTGAACGACGCCGGTGATCCCATACGCGCCTGCCAACCCGGCGGCGCCCTTGCTCGCCAGGAAATAAGCGGCCGTAATAAGTGTTGTGCCATTTACCAAGGCCAGAAGCATTGCAGGTCTTGTTGCGTCCAGCGACCATAAGGCATGTCCAACGGGAATGTTCAAGGCGGACAGCACCGCAGCGCAACCAATCAAGGCAAGCGCCGGTGCACCGTTCGCATAGGCAGGCCCATATAAATGGATGATCCAGGGCGCGCAGAGCACAACGGGTATTGCCACGAAAAGTGCAGGCGCTGGAACAAGGATGAAATCAATGGCAAGAAACCGCCTGTATTTCGCAGGATCACCCTCGGACCGGACGTTAGACAACATGGGTAAACCGACACTCGATATGGCGGTTGAGAAAAACATAATGAGCAATTGCCACGTATAGACCGCATTGAATATGCCGGCCTCGGCATATCCGCTATTCCTGGCGAGTAAAACATTGCTCCACCATGCCGCGGGCGTGAACGAGAACGTTGTGAGAAGGACAGGGAGCGTAAAGCGAGATAAGATGCGGAAATCTTCGCGGCGGAACCGGTACGAGATTGGAACCGCCCGGATTGCGCACTCGCGGCGCATGACGACGTGATAAAAAATCGCAGTTACTGTCCCGACCGCGACATAACCTATCAATGCTCCAGTCAGACCGGAAATCACGGCACCCAAAGTGACGAATACGAAAATCGATATCCCTCGCACCAGATTGCCTGCTGCAATCCACCGGAAGGCCTCAAATCCACTTAGGACTCCCATCTGGGACCCGTTAAGCGCGGCGAAGAAGAAGGTCACCGCTCCTAAGCAGAGCGCCCCCGTGAGATTCGGTCCATTCAGAACGTCCCGGCTCATCCACGGCGAGAGGATGCACAGAAGTAGAGCCATCACTGCTCCAATCACCACAGATGTTGCAGTGGACAAGCCCACGATCACGCCGGCGCGCTCAGGTTGAGCGTCGCGGTATTGAGCTACATACCTTGTCGCGGTCATGCCTACGCCGGAGGTGAACAAAGTTGTACAGAGATTGGTGGTAGCAAGTACGATGGAAAGCTGACCGTAACCTGACGATCCGAGCAGCCGGGCACTGGCGATGTTGCTGAGCATCGTCAGTCCGCTTGCCAGTCCAGCTCCGATGATGGACCACACCGCCCCGGTGGCGATGCGCTTCTGCACGGAACGGTCCAGCCCTTCGCGGAAGGCAGCCGGGATTCTGCGCTGCAGGCCGGATTTGAGAACCGCGTTCTTTGCGATGGCGAAAGCCTGATCTGATAGGGAACTGGACATCTAGTTCTTCGCGAACAGGTCTGCGGAAAGTCTGGTGCTTGACATCAATGAGAAGCCGCCGCCGCTGCGAGTTCAGGGCTCGTTGCCTCTTGAGAGGAGTAAAGAGAATCCAAGACCGTTCGATCGGAAGCGAAGTAATTCTGAAGGACAGATACGCAGCGCGAAGCGGTGGAACCATCCCACAGGAGCCGGAACGCGTGCTGCTTTTGGCTTCTCTCGCATCTCGTTCCACGCGGAAAGGATCCTGCTCTTAGAAGTGCCCCCCAGGGTATTCGTGCCTTGCTCGATAGTAACGGGCCGTTCCGTGTTGTTGCGGAGCGTTAGGCATGGAATGCCAAGCGCGGTCGTTTCCTCCTGGACGCCCCCGGAGTCGGTCAGAACTGCCGCGCTATTTAACATCAAACATAGGAAATCGACATAACCCAGCGGATCAAGCAAGAACACATGCTTTGACAAGGTGGGATGCTCTGCGAGTTGCGCCCGCGTTCTCGGATGGACCGGAAAGAACAAGGGCAAGGACCGGGATATCTCGACGAGTGCATCAAGAATTCCGCCAAGCTGTTCAAAGTGATCCACATTCGCAGGACGATGTAGGGTCACCAGACCGAACGTTCTGGGCTGCAGGGACAGGCGGGACAAAATATCGGAACGGCTGGCGCTCGAGATGCTTTGGCGCAAGGAGTCAATCATGAGATTACCGACGAAGTGAATGCGGCCGGTTGGGATACCCTCCCGCAGAAGATTCGTCCGGCCGCTTTCTTCGGTAACGAGCAGAAGATCGGAAATCGCATCCGTGATCAGACGGTTGATCTCTTCGGGCATGCTTCGATCCAGGCTTCGCAGCCCGGCCTCTACATGGACAGTAGCGATTTGCATCTTGGATGCAACCAGGGCAGCGGCCATGGTGGAATTGACATCTCCCACGACAACGACTCCGTCCGGCCGCTCGGCTTCAAGAACAGGCTCGAAGCGCTTCATGATTTCGGCAGTCTGTTGGGCGTGCGATCCCGACCCGACACGCAGGCTATAGTCCGGTTCTGGCAAGCCGAGATCGCGGAAGAAACATGCCGAGAGCTGATCATCGTAGTGCTGTCCTGTGTGGACAAGCACGCCGTGAAACGTACCGTCCTCGCGCAGTTTCTTGAGCAAAGGCGCGACCTTCATAAAGTTTGGACGAGCGCCCGCCACAAGTATCAGTTTGCGTCTTTTCATAAGGTCAGATTTCGTCGGATAGAAGATGCCGGACTATTTCTGTGCAGTCCAGAGGCATGGAGCGTCGTGTGGTCGAGTCAGCGGCGTCGATCGAGGGCGAGCCCGGTTTGCTGTTGGTTGCGGCTAGCCTCGACAAATCCAGCTCGGAAGCCCCAAAGAGGATCCCGGAGCACAATCCCGGCCTTCAATCCGCCTGGAACACAAGGAAGGTTGGCAGCCCAGCACTGCTCACTTTCTAGCGGGCGGTAGTAGGTAAATCCGGCAACCGTTTCGGAAGCGAGTATCAAGGTTACGTCGCGGAAAACGTGCCGGTTCTTAAACGTAGCCACGTCTCTCGTTTGAGCAGGAACCGCTTGCGGCACGATCAACTGCATGGCACCGGGGTAGTTCGAGTGGCTTCTTCCGCCAAAGTAGGAATCCGCGAAGAATGAGAATGCAATCACCATTGCAATCCCAAACGCAACGCCGGCATGAGGACGGCGGAAAGGTGTCGCATCATGCCTCTCGCGAGCGAAGAGTGTGACGCACAGCCCGGAACAGAGGGCGATATAGCCGATAGCAAAACGCACATTCGGCACCGTCAAAAGGACATAAGCTACTCCAGCCTCGGCGAGCACCAGAACGAACAGGGTGGCCCGTCCGGACTTCCATGGCTTTCGGACAAAGAACGTTACGGCCGCCAATGCACTGACCAGTAACATGACGATGTTTTGCGGGTTGTGAAGCCACGGAAGCACCCAATTCCACCCGACGACAGCCTGTGCGCAGGCGCCATTGCAATAGGCTGCATTCTTCACTACATCAGCGATTGCCGCAGCCGCCGAGGCGGGTACTGTCCACGCGAACCTGGTGCCTAGAGCCTGAGCCGGATAGAGCGGATATCCCGAAGTAATGACGTTCGCGATCAGAAGAGGCGCAGAAAACACGATTGCGGTAAGCAGCGCAGGAATAACATGCCGCAAGGCAAAACGGCAACGGACGGCGATCACCAGGAAAGTGATGCCCAGGATCGGCGCTGCACTCAGCTTAAGGTCCACGGTCGCTCCCGCCAAGATGAGCAAAGGCAAATTGGATCGGAACGAGTCTCGCCGGCCGCCCAGTTCCTCTTCCGCGAGAATTCGCCACGCAATGAGAACCAACAGCACAAGTACCGGCAGATCCGGCGACGGCGACGTGTGGTAGTTCATCTGATAGCAGAAGGCAAAGATCACCGGGTAAGCGCCCAGGAGAAACCAATCAGCCTTCGAACCGCGCCTGACGAGAATCCGCGAAGCCGCGACTCCAAAATGGAGAATAGCGGTGAACGCGACTAGCCCACTGAAAACTCCTGCCACACGGCCTTGAAAAAAGCCGTGATCGAGCGCGGCCGTGAGCGCAAACCAGGAAGATGTGAATCCGAAATTTCCATAAAGGAGAGCCAGTCCCGGAATAGTGCCGGTCGTAGCCAGCCACCTCACGAGCGGATAATGGTACACCCCCGTGTCGAAAATCTTTATGGGATCCGCCGCAGCATAGGCTCCAAGCATCGCGAAGATTGTCAGCAGCAGAAGAACTTTAGCGTTGAGAAGAGAGGAGCACACACGGCCGATTTCTTTCCGTAGCGCCTGGCGGGATAACGTCACGACGATGATCAGGCCGAGCACCAGCCCGAGCGCAACCGGAGTAACAGGCATGACCAGCGATAACGCAAGCAAAAAAGTGCTTAGGAGACCCAGACCCGAAAAAAGCGCCACGATTAATCGGTCTGGTATCCCGGCCAGGCGAACATCTCCGGCTTTCTCCTCTATCAATTCGCCTAGCAGCACGCACGGAACGCCGACGAGAACCCAGCAGCATAAGTGGAAAATCATGGGCGGTTCGAGGTCATTCCGGCTGGAATCGCTTCCGGTGTAGCTAATTCCTGTTGAGGCCAAGGCACTCGCCCGCCCCGCGCCAACTTCAAGGCTTCCAGTAGAGGATGCTTAACGGTCTCGCCGGGCAGGTAATCAGCAGACAATTCCCAGATCATGATGCCACCGAGTCCTCTGGCTCTCGCATACCGAACTTTCTCCGAGATCGAGATCGCATCTTCGTATGTCACAAACTTGTCTCGAGCGCTTCCAGGTAGATCGACGCTCAGAAATGGCACATTGCCCGCGCTCTTGTCCCGTCGTTTATAACCGCTCTGCCAGAGGGCTTTATTCTTGACCAGATCCTTGTAATTCGCCGTCCGCATGATCGGAACGGTAGTCCAGGTTTGGCCGGGACCAGTGACTCCGCCGGTCGGTGTCCCTGCTCCGCCGCTCCATTCATACCCGTAGAAAGGCACGCCAAGTCCGAGTTTCGAAGACGCGATCATCTGCGTGAACTGCTTGACTCTCCAGTCCACGGTTCGCGTCCGGGGAAACCATCTGCCGCCGTGAAGCGCCGAATTGTGCCAGGATATTCCGTCTTGCGGAGAGCACTCGTCGTACGCCATCACATTGATCTCGTCGAAGGCACTTTGCATCCGCGCCAGATACCAAGTCGCTTCCCAAAAGGCTCCGGACAACTCGCCTCTTGGACTTCGCTTGTCCAGGCGTGTCCGCAACAGTTGCACGAGATTGATAAAGCGGCTCGGCTCCACGCCCGTCTCCCAATCAAGGTCTACACCGTCGTAACCGACGGTCTCGACCAACTCCATGATGTTTGAGACCAGGTGGTTGATGTTCTTCGGTTCCGTTGCGGCAGCATAGCCATTTCCGCTATTTGGCTGCCCGATACAGAGCAGGACTTTGACCCCGTGGCTGTGAGCAGTTTTGATCAGTTCCGGCCCGAAATCATGCACGTATCCGAGAAACTCACGATCCAAGGTGCCATCCGCATTCGGATGAGGACCGCAATGGATCACATGTGTGAGACCGCCATAGTCGATGTCGGCTGCTGGTAATCCGCCCCAGGCAGGAGGGCTGTACCAATATCCGGCGACCCATCCCCGCTTTGAACCGCTAGAGCTCACGTGACCGACTGACAACAGGAAAAGCACCAACGCAGCTAGAACGAGCGCCCATTTCAGGCGCAATCCGCCGGGTACTTTCATATAACTTTTCGGGCCCGACCCGCGTAAGAAAAACCCTAATCGCGCAAATATTCCTCGAATTGAGCATAATCTACCGTCTTTTGCACTAAATGATTTGAATATCGGGGTAAATCTCATTTATAGGAGCTGCATGGAAAGCAGTCTCCATATCGAAGAGCCCACCCTGCGTCGCCAAACTTCTGCATTCACAGCAGATGACCTGAGGCGACGACGTTCAAAGACCCCACCGGATTCTGTGCACCCGCACTGATTCTTGGCTGGAAGAAAGACGCTTCACAAACGCAAAAGATGAAAATATTAGCTTTATCAATGCTGCTCTCTGCCACCGTTTACGGGCAGTGGACCACCGGATACTATTACGGAAACAACGGACAGCCTGTCGCAAGCGTGCCGTACGCGAAGTACACGCACATGATTTACTCCAATGCTGCTCCGAAGGCGGACGGAACACTAGATTTGTCCAACTGCTATCTACCGGACTTGCCTTCGTTCGTTGCTAACGTTCACGGGACCGGCGGAAAGGCTTTGATCGGCATGGGCGGCGACGGTTCTGCCTGGCTAAGTGCCACGGCTTCAGGCACACGTGCTTCCTACATCTCTGCTATCCAGAATTTTCTTTCGCAGTACAACCTTGACGGTATTGACCTTGATTGGGAAGCATCGATTGACGACACCCAATACGGAACCTTCATTCAACAGCTACGCTCGGCCCTGGGTTCCTCTAAGACGATTGTGGTCGCCGCCTACGGAGGATTGACAGGCAGTCCACTCGCGGCCGTCGTAAAGGCCGGCGCCAACCAAGTTGATCAGATCAACATGATGACTTATGACATGGACGTTTGGACTTCGGACTCCTGGTTCGTCACAGCAATCCACAGTGGGCCTAACGGAGAACCGAGTATCGAATCGGCTGTGACCGAGTATACCGGCCGGGGAATCCCAGCCTCCAAACTGGGCATTGGAATACCTTTCTATGGCCAACATTACTCTGGGCCGAATGGACCATTGCAATCCCGGGGTACCAAACTTAGCTCTTGGGTTAACTACTATGATCTGGTGAATTCGGGTAAGATCCCGTCGGGTGCCCAGCAGTATAACTCGACTGTCGGTGGAGAATACCTGTCGTACGGAAGTGAATTCTGGCCTTACACCGGTCCGAAACAAATTGCTGACATCGTGAAGTTTGGTCAGGCACAAGGCATTGGCGGCTACATGGCCTTTGATGTGAATATGGAGTACGTTTCCTCAGCTTCAGGCGATGCAAAGACGCCGTTATCGGCCGCTCTTAAAGCCGCAGTCGACTCCAGCGCCGTACCCGCTCCGACTCCGACTCCAGCGCCAACTCCTACGCCGGTACCCACTCCGTACCTACGCCGACTCCTGTACCAGCACCAACCCCTACACCTGCTCCAACTCCGGCGCCAACGCCCGCGCCTGCACCGACTTCCACCGTTCCGACCGGCCAGGTTACGCCTAGTAGCGGATCCGGACGGAGCGCTACCTTCACTCTTGTGATTACGGATACTCGGGGATCCGCAGCTATCCAACAGGGAGCATTAATGATCGGTGACAGTTGTTACGTCGGATATTGGGCCCCTTCGCGCACCTTCTCCCTGGACAATAACGGCACGACTTTGCAAGCAGCTTCAGGCAGTTCCAAGACTCTCTCGAACGGCCAGTGCTCGCTCAACGTAAAGCAAGCCAAAGTTTCTGGTTCCGGTAATACGCTGACAATCACATTCCCGATTACGTTTTCAAGCACTTATCTTGGTAGCAAGAGCATTGTGTCTTGGGTTGCGGATGCAAACTCATGGAGCGGCTGGAAACAAGCTGGAAGCTTCACCGTCAAGTAAGAAAACGATACTGCGGCTTCAAGAAGGGTTCAACACGGTTACCCCGAGTTGAACCCTTCTCCTTTTTCGAGCTACCCAGAAACAGCAAGAAGTTAAGACCCGTAACGAGTAAACCGGAAAGATTTCAAGACGTCCATTGCAAAGATCGGCAAAACCGATTGCCGGCGCAAGCGACTGGGCTGAGATACCAGCCGATATAACCACTCCAGACCCGTTCCGCGAAAGAACGCTGGAGCTCGCTTCACCGATCCGCTCATTACATCTAAACTCCCCCCGACGCCCATGCAAAGCCGTACTTGCAGCCGCGGCATTTGTTCCGATAGCCAAAATTCCTGGCGCGGCGATCCCATTGCGACGAACAGCGCATCCGCTCCGCTTGCGTTGACTTCTTCAATGACCGCTGTCGAATCAGTGAAGAATCCGTGCTGCCGTCCAACAATCTGCAATCCCGGATATCGTTCAGTGAGCACGCGGCACGCTTCCTGATTGGTTTCTGGAGACGCGCCGAGCATGAAGACTTTGAAATGCTCATTCGCGCAGACTCGCATCAACTTCACAAAGAGATCAATGCCAGTGCAGCGAGGGATGCCCCGGCGGTGCAAGAGCATCGACGCTAGAGAGATCCCGATGCCATCGCAAATGCGAATGTCTGCCGAGCGAAGAATCTGCCCAAGTCGCAGATCGCGTTTAGAGAGGTACACTTTTTCGGGATTTATAGCAATACAGAATGTTTTGGCTCCCGCGAGAATTCGTTCTTTGATAAGTTCGGCTGCGGCATCGCTCGATGGAAGCAGACTCACTTCAACACCCAGAATGGCAAGGGAATCAGGAGTTAAATTTTGCATTCGGCTCTCCAGGCACAGACAAGGAAACTCCGGAACAGCCCGATACGGATTAGGCAGGGATCGACACGGGAGCGCGACCCGGATTGATATCCATCGCGGCAGTCTCGGCCAGGCAGTAATAGACGGTCAGCAACAAAAAGATTTGGCGCTCCCGGCTCAGCCCTGCTGCATGTTCTTTCAAAACGCGGTCAACCTCGGAAAGATCGAAGTAAGAAGCGAATCGGGAACGCTTGTTCAGAAGAATCTCTCGCAACGGGCCTGGCGCTTTGAACCAGGGCGCGGTTGGTGTAGTAAACCCATTCTTCTTCCGGCGGATGATGGACTTGGGAAGGACCGATTCCGCAAACCGCTTGTGAACGATTTTGCCGCCACGTAAGTTCAGGCGGTAGCGCGAAGGCAGTGACTCTGCAAAACGAACCAGATCGAGATCAAGAAGTGGAACCCGGCATTCGAGGGAATGATGCATCGAAACTTTGTCCGTGTAAAGCAACAGATCGTCCGGAAGGCTCATCCTCAGATCCACACTCATCAAACGTTGAACGCCATCAGACTGAGAAGAGCATTCAAGCAGATCATAGAAGTACCGGATGCGCTCAGATGTTTTCTGCGGTTTGATGCCAACCAGTCTTTGTATTTCCTCCCTGCCGAAAACGCCGTGAATGGTTTCAAACCGATCGACGTCGTTCGCTTCCCCCAGGCATTCAATCCCGCGTAGGACAGCGGAGTGGCGCACGCCCAGAAGCTTGACGGCGTTCCGCAGAAACGGTGCGATGCCCTGGGGCACCAGCGGATTGATCAGTTCGGCGCGGTACCGGCCGTAGCCTCCCAGCGCCTCATCCGCTCCCTGGCCCGACAGCACAACTTTCACATGCTTCGCTGCTAGTGACGAGACGTAAAACATCGGCACTATGGAGGCAGTGGCGAGCGGCTCCTCGACAATTGCAGTGATGCGGGGCAGGAGGTCCAGAAACTCTGGAAATCCAATCCGGACATGATGATGGTCCAGACCTATGATCCTTGCCGTCTCGGCAGCGTTGAGGACTTCATCTTCGTCGGGACGGCCCGAGAAGCCGACGGTAAATGCCTGCATCCGGTACCCAGAGTGTTTTTGGGCCAGGCTGCCGACCAGAGCGGAATCGATCCCGCCACTCAGAAAGATACCGACCCGGACGTCAGACAGCAGTTGACGCCGGATTGCCTGCTCCATCAGTTCACCGTACTGGCGAACCGCTTCGGAGTAAGTCTTGGGATGGCTGACATCCCTGTTCCGTCCGGCGAACGGGTATTCCCGGTACGCTAATTTCTCTCCGCCAAGATCTACCTCGACCACGTGCCCGGGACGAACTTTGAAGACACCCTTGATTAAAGTGTCGGGTGATGGCAGATAGCGCAGGCGTAAGAGTTCTGCAAGATTATTGACATCAAGTTCGTCCCCGGAGAATTGGCGGATCGCCCGCAGCTCGGAGGCAAATACGAGTGACCGGCCGTCCGTCCAATAATAAAGCGGCTTAACGCCGAACGGATCCCGAGCGAGGAATAATTTCTTCTTATCTGCGTCCAGGAATGCGAGTCCGAAAATCCCGTTGAAGTCCGAGAGGGCACGAACGCCATGCTCAGAAAGACTGTGAAGAATGGTTTCCGTGTCGGAGTGCCCCTGATAGTCTCGCGCGGTAAGTAGGCGGCGAAGCTCCAGATGGTTATAAATCTCACCGTTGAAGACGATACCTTGCTGCCGGCCGCCGAGCCACATAGGCTGGTGACCCGCTGGTGAGAGATCCAAAATCGACAGCCGACGCTGCCCTAACGTGACGAGATGGGCCCCGACCGTTTTGAGCGCGATACCCGAATCATCGGGGCCGCGATGAGAAAGCAGGTTTAATGCGCTCTCTCCGAATGGCTGATTTACCGTTCCGAGGATTCCACACATGTTAGTCGCGCGTTGAAAAGAGTCCGGAGAAAGGACCTGCTTTTAAGCAGAGTTAGTCTGGTGATACTCCTTGTACGGACCGTAGTTTCCGTAGCCGTATCCTGTCACGCTTGTCCGCGGATCCCATTTATTCAGGATCGTGCCGATCAGGTTGCTGCCATCATCCGTGAGTCGCTGTCTTGCCTGAATCGCAACTTCACGCAGCGTGTGCTGTGCCACGACGAGAACTACCGCGTCCGCCTCGTGGCAAATCAGCCGGGCATCAGAAATCTGCAGCAGCGGCGGCGTATCGATCAGAATCATATCGAATTCTGTCTTAAGCCGGTTCAGAAGATCGCGAAGCCGTGAGCCAAAAAAGAGCGTCTCGTTCGAGCCCTGGCCGCTGGGCAGAACACACAAATTCGGGATTTGAGTGTGCTGCACCGATACCGTGGTGCCACCTTCCAAGGCTTCTTTAAGCCCGCGGGTATTGTCCACCTCGAAAATGCGATGCAAACGCCGCTTCCGTATATCGCCATCAATGAGAAGTACCCGCCGATCGATACTGGCGAGCGCGATAGCCATATTGCTGACGACCGTCGTTTTACCTTCATGTGCATGAGCACTTGAAAAGGCGATCACACGTGGTTGCTCCCCGTTTTGCGCGGGCAGCAGCAGCGATGTCATCGTGAGTCGGAACGCTTCCGCCACCATTGACGGCGATTGCTGCCAACTCGTGAGTTCGGGCCGTTTGCGTCCGGCCTGACCCGAGTTGCCAATCAGACGCCGGAATTGAGAAGCCGGCAACTTGGTCGCCGGAATCACGCCTAACTCGGGCACATTGAGCTCTAAGGCAGCATCACCCGGTTCCTGGATCCCGTGGTAGGCTCGGGCTCTCTGGATAACATACACAACCCCCAGGAAAGTGCCTGATAGCAGGCCGAAGGCCATATTGAGCATCTGCACGGGCTTGTAAGGGATCTGCGGCGGCTGCGCGGATTCGATAACGTGCACGTCACTCGCCTTCATGGCGGATGCCAAGTCGGCTTCCTTTACCCGTTGAACCAGCGATTCGTAGAGTTGGCGGGTGGCGTCAAATTCGTGTTTCAGAAGCATGTAGTGACTTACTTTTTCGGATTGCGTCGCAACCAGGTTGGTCACTGCCGCGTAGTTTCGCGTCACTAGTTGCTCTCGCCTGAGAGCAATATCGTATTCGTTCCGAGTACGAAACAGGATTCGGGAGCGCTCTTTTTCAAGCGCACTTTCAATCGTCGCGATTTGTGCCCGCAAGCTGACGATCTTGGGGTACTCCTGAGTGAAGGAAGAAGACAGATCGGCCAGTTGTCTGCGCAGTGTAGTCAACTGGATCTGATAATCCTTCAGCGTCTGGTTATCGACAATCTCCGGCAGCGAATCAACCGGCGCATTGTTCACCTGTTCGTAGGCCGACTGCCTTGCGACCCGCTCGGACTGGGCTCGCGAAAGCTCTGCTTCCATTTCCTTCAGTCGCTCGTTGGCAGTTGTATCTCCCGTCGGGCTTGTCTCGGACATGAAGGTCAGGTTTTCGGCGTGAGCGTATTTCTGAAGCTCATCTTGGGATTGAGTCAGCTTGACTTTCACATCTTGAAGCTGACGGCCCAGCCACTCGCTTGTGTTTTGAGTAGTCCTCCACCGGTTTTCGAGATTCACTTCCGTAAACGCGGTAGTGAGTGAGTTCGCAAAATCAGCGGCAACAGTTGGATCGGTCGAATCGAAGGCGATCGATAAGATGCGGGAGTTCGGCTCCGGCCGCACGCTAAGGCTGGCAATGGCCAAGTTCATGGCCGCCCGATGTTCCAGTCGCGCTGCCTCCTCTTTAGACGGTGGTTTTACTTCCCGATTGGCGAAGAGATTGCCGAAGTGGCGAGGATTGCTTCTTGCTTCCCGCCATGAGCCGTGTTTCCAGATTCGCCTTTTGCAGGGCTCGCTCTACCACCGGTCTACTCTGGAGCACCTCGATTTGGGTCCGGATGTTGTATTCGGGCGATTGCGAATTCTGATTGTCAGAGGTCGGCGTCAGATTTCGCATATTCAAGAAGTTCTCGTTGAGACTCTCGATCTCGACAAGAGAACGGCTGCGATAAACCGGGGACTGCATGCGCGTCACCAGGTTTGCCGCTACGGTGCTCAGCAGGGCAATGATCAGCAACGTCCACTTCCGCCGACTAAGAATCTGAAGATACTCGAGCAATCCCCCGGAATTTGGGGGTGATCCCTGTGGACGCGAGGAGCCTGCACCGTTGAAGTCGGTGAGCCAGGTTTCGTCACCATGGAAGCCCGGGCGGCCAATCCCGAACGAACCTACCGGACCTTTTGGCGATGGCGGTTGTAAAGATTTCATGGATGAATTTGACTCAACTACGGCCGGCGGAAGACGGCGATGCCGCTACCAATGTTCACGCCCGCCTCGATGGCACGGATCGCAGCCCGCTTGGGGATGTTGTTGGGCACAAACAAGATGTCCTCCGGCAGCAGGCGAACATCGGAAGAGCGTCCCGCCAGCATCTTCGTCAGATCCACAGGTATCTCATCTCTTGACACGGATCCTGGTTGGCGACGCAAAATGCGAGACTCGCGCGCTTTTGCCATCTGGCTTAGCCCGCCTGCCATCGAGAGCGCCTGGAGAACACTCATTGCGTCGGTATCGGTCAACACATACCCTCCCGCTTTCTGTACCTCGCCCAGCACATACACCGTATCGGCGCGGGGCACAGAAATGACGTCGTTGGGCTTCACCTCGATATTCTCTTCGGGATGCTTCGCATCGATAAGAGACTTGAGGTTAATCTGCGCGACACTGTACTGCTGGGTCGGGTCAGTCTCAGCATTCGGAAGGGGAATAGGGCCCCACTCTTTCTGCCGTGTGATTTTCAATGTCGAACCCGCGCTGAGAGGTTCCAGCCCGCCAGCCATTGACAAGACCTCCAGAACAGTTTTGCGCCCTTGGACCTGTTGGACGCCCGGCGTGCGGACGGCACCGACAACCGACACCGGTTGACTTCTGAAGTCCGTCACGGAAATGGAAACATCCGGATTCAAGACGTATTTTTTCAGCCGCCGGCTCAATTCTGATTCGAGTTGCTGGATAGTAATGCCGGAGACCTGCACATCGCCTACCAGCGGGAGGTGGATACGACCGCTGAGGTCAATTGGGATTGGTTTGTCGTTGATCTCCTCGAAGTTGACGACACGAATGCTGATCTGATCTCCCGGACCCAAAACGTAACCTGCCGCCGCGCGGGACGCAACGGCGCCGGAGCCTGACTTCGGAACATTCGTTTTTTGCGACTCGGAATTCACTCCAGCGGACCCGGACTTCTCGCTTTGCTGTCCGGCGTAAACTCCGCTCGTGGTTACCAGAAGTAAAACGGCAATAATGCGCATAATCGGATTGCTTCTCTTAGTACGCAGCCACGGCGTCGAGGATTCGGTCCGATTGCAACTCGGGCGGAATTGTCACGCAATCCCCATCGAGAACGATACGTCTCGTCCAGATCATTGATGCGGTCAAGGATGAAGTAGAGATCGGATACCTGATTTGTTTTCCTAAGGTACTCGATACTTCTGCTGCGAAGGCAGTCCTCGGCTTTCGCATCGCTCCACTGCTCGAACACTTGCGTCGTCGTTTTGTTCTCCGGAGCATAACCGGCACTGACAAGTTCCGCAGCAATCCACGCACATCCGATTTGATCCTCTTCCCGAAATTCGCCCCGGCTTCCAGCCCCGATTAAGGCGATCTTGTTGTGGTCTCCTTGCGCGAGACGGCGGCCTAACGAGCGAGCATTACGGAAACATCCAAGATAAAGGGCATCGCATCCGCGCCCGTTTGCCAGCAACCGGGTTCCCGAGGAGGAGAGCATCACCAACGGCCGGTCGATATCGTCGCGCTCTGCGAGTTCCGCCGGACTGTTGTTCATGTGAAAGCCGGAAGGCATGTCGCCTTGTAGTTCGCCGGCCAGGATCGGGTTTGGTAGCTGTCCCGCGAGCTTGAAAGCGGCTTCGAGCGTGTCGACCGGATAGCATTTTCGGCCGAGCGACACAGCCGTGATGGCCATTGTGGTAGCTCGGATCACATCCACTGCCACAATCGCCCACCCTTTTCGGTAGTTATGTGCGCTCTCTGGAAGATAGTCGATCGCGAAGGTCTTCTTCACGCCGATGCTCCCGACGAAATCACGTCGTCCTTGCGCGCACAAGTGAGTTTGGGACTGCCAAATGCGTCGGAGTGAAGACCGCGACGGTAAATCTCTACACGTAAGAGCTCCTCGAGACGTACATTACACAGATGAACTTCGCGGCCGAAGTGCTCGAGCATTCGGAACTGACTTGGCTTGTTGGGCGCTTCGAACAAGACCACTCGAAGGCCAAACGCACGAGCGAAACGGTCGGCGAATCCGGCGTTAAATTCTCCGGAGTCGTCGAACAGACCTACACCCTTCGCGCTCTCTCTCGCTTCGACTACCAGTTGCAGCGCGCCTGCGTCGAGCCACCTCCTGCCTTGCTCAATCAGCTCGTCCACAATCCTGTCCTCGAAAGCTCCTCCATGTTTCTTGCCTAGTTCGAACTGCACCTGCAGCCCGCGACTGTGCGCCATCCGCACGATGTCCCGGGGGTCGGAACGTAGATCGGTGAACCCTTCTCCTGCTTCAATCCTGGCTACTCCGAGATCGGCGCAAAGATCGAGGTACGCTTCTAGCTGGTTCTGAGCAACGGCTATCTCGAAAGGCCCCCCGCCCGTGACGGCCGGAACGCCATGAGCCTTTGCAGCGGCAAGCTTCCGGCGCGTGCTCTTCTCGTCTGCAATCATCCAGCACGCCATCGAGATCTTGAGCGTCGACATGAGGTGCGCACTTTGTGCGAGATGACCTTCGACGGTGAGCGGATCGTAACCGGGATCGAACGGACTCGTCAAAGGAGCAAGTTCCGCGACTCCGATCAACTCCAAATAGTTCTTGGTGTGTTTTTTCTCAGATAAAACGTACGATTCAGTCCCGACGGGTTCTGTAGAGGTTTGGATCATTGCACTTCCCTCTTTCTAAAATCAAGCGAAAACGAGCAACGGCGCACAAGGGTAAACGGCAACTTTCAACGTTCGTCCTACACTGGCCTGCTCACGCCCAACAGCGGAAACGATGTCTGCCCAGGAGTCAGCTATCTTGACGCCGGGGACGCCAACGGAAAGCCTTCGACCGCCGTCCGGCCCGGCGTACAAATGCACGGGATTCTTCCACGAAGCGGATGCGCCGGGGATTGCTACCGTCTTTCTTTGACAACGCTTCGCGGCCGTCCTGAGTGCTTTCTCAAAGAAGGGGCCGGGTCTCGCGGCGGCAAAACGCAAATACATCTTTGATCTGTGGAACCGATCCACGTTCACGACGGGAAACAAGCCGTGTCCGCCAATTCCTTCAGAGCAGCGTGCGAGCAGAATGCGGGAACTGCTCCGCTCGCACGAGTGCAGCGGCGCAGCACCTTTCATAAGCGCAAAGGTTAGAGATAGATCGTTCGGGTAGGCATTAGAGATAACGACATCGGCATCTCCGGGCGGCGGGACACAATAAGCCTGCTGCGCAAACGACCGTTCTCCTTCGTAGTAAGAAAGATGGTCTCCGCATTTCATCCTGACGATTTTGCATTCGGCGTTCACGTGCACCGAAATAAGACTTCGAAGGCGTGCCAGCTCTGCGATTTCATTCAGATCTCGCCGGAAAGTATCCTGCTCCCGGCTCAATCCTCGCCCCGCTCCGCCGTGCAAATAATGCAGCGAAAGAATCGATCGGAAGCCAAGCACGCCTAAGATGAGCTTCGACCCGCCGCCATAGCCGGCCGTAGAGTTGGGATATAAGCCGCCGATACCTATCACAAAGTCGCTGTTAGCGACCTCTTTGTTCAAGAGCACAGGAGTGCCGAAGCTCGTCCTGCCTATTCGCGCCACGTCTCGATTGGCATCGTGCAACCGAATCGTGCACTCAGACGCTATCTCCCCGACTTTGCTTCGAACCGAGTTCATGCGGGGCAGGGCGTGTGCCCCGCACGCCAGAACAATTGTGATTCGATCAGAAGAAATTCCGGCTTCTCCAAGCTGACGAATCACGGAGGGAAGAACGGCTGAGACCGGAGTTGCCCGGTTCACATCGTCGATGATAATTGCGGCTGTCTTCGAGCCTCTAGCGAGAACGCTTAGGGGCGGTTGTCCGACTGGCTGCCCAAGAACGAGTGCGATTTCCGCCGCTGTCATTTCCCGCGGTGTGTTTGGCCGAGCTACGGTGACATCCCACTCGCGAGGACAAGGCAACTCAAACTTTTGTTCCCCATACCACATCCCGCTAGGCATGGAAAGAACCAGATCCTGTACTAAGTCTAATTCGCGACTGAGCGTCATGACTTGTGAAGAGTAAAGTTAAAGCTTTTGCGCTAGTACTAGGTACTGGCCGCCCATCGAGCGTAAAACCGGAACGTCGCGATCGCACAAGCCTTGAAGCAAACGCTGGAGCTTGACTCCCGCGGAGTTCGGAAGAATTTGCCGCTGAAAACCGGTGAACGGGCCGAACCCGAGAGTTTTGCCCCCGCGAATTCGAAAACCAGCAAGCGTGAGGAGACGATCAAATTGCCGGATTGACAGCAGCGAAGTGCGAACTCCACGCTCTCCCTTTCGAAGTCGAAGGAATCGAAGCAGGCGACCGAGGCCAACCCTTAGACCGGACAGAAGAAAATTGGTGATCGGATCAAGGATCCGGTGTAAGCCCCAGCGGTTATCGATGTTTACGATCAGGTATCCACCTGGTTTCAGAACGCGCTCCATTTCACGCACGGCAACTTCAGGTTCGCTGAGCCACGGAAGCACCCCTACTGCCAGCACCAGTTCGAACGACCTATCGGCAAAGTCAAGATGATGAATGTCACCTACCGCAGCTTGGAGATTGCCACCAATCCCAGACTCAGCAGCAAGTTGTTTCGTGAGCGCGATCATCTCGGGAACAGCATCTACCGCCTTCACGTTGAGGTTTCGCGAGGCGAGTGGAACGCTGATGGTTCCAGCTCCGCATCCGATATCTAAAACGTCAGTACCAGGTTTGATTTGCAGGTCATCAATAATCGAAAGTACAGTTTCGCGCCGCCTCTGGTGAACCAGCGCGTAAACGTTCTTCTCTTCGTAAACGCTTTTCCAGAATGGCGCAGCCTGCCTGAAATGCTGCTTTAATGCCGTATTTTCCATGTTCAGCTTGCAGTTGACACTCGGTCCTGGGTGCCCGTCCTAATTTGTGCGGAAGATCATCGCATCCGAGTGGTGACGGCCGACGATCGACTTTTACGGCTTTGGAAGTGCCGAAGCTCCTCTTTGCGGAGCACCATGGACGGGCGTAGTCAAGAGATCTGAGAGGTAACTTGGGTAAAGCTTCGCCCTGTTACGACGGCAGATCAGCACTATTTGAGGCGGAAGCGACAGTGTGCAACTCCGCCAATCCGCTTACTAAGTAGCAGCAATTTAGAGCCCACACTGGGCAGAACAGGTAGCCTATCCCGGCAAAGAAAGAGTGCTACCTCTGAAGGCGCACGCTGGAATGGGTGTCGCCTCTTGTTTACACTCCGTTTTGTTGCCTGTTGAGAAATGTTTACAGTCGACGGCTTCGCTCTGGAATAGCTCGAGTTACGGGTCAAAAAAGACTTACTGGCAAGGCAGAGATGTTCCCGACGTCTGCTGAAGATCAAGACCGGCTCCCGTGCAAAACCAAGCAGTCGAGTTGGCGCGGCCAGATCGGCCTAGGTGAGGCACGACCGTTCGACCTTGATCGCGACTGAGCGCTGCAGAAGGTGCACGGACAAGATCAACCACTTATAGTGAGTCTCGTCCATCACAACTCCCTCGACTCCTCGCAAAGGACCGGACTTAAGGCAAACCTGCTGTCCACGGCTGATGTAAGGCCAAGGCTTGATCGGGAAACCGGACTCTAACGTTCGCCGAATTCCTTCAATTTCGGCCTCCGGAACAGTTGCCGAGGAAGAGCCGTTGCCCACAATGGAGAACACACCGGGCGTGCTTACGACCGGTAACTTGCTCTCCATCGGTATTCGGCAAAACACATATCCGGGGAAAAGGGGCACTTCGAATTTTTTGCTGCGCTCGTGAATCTTTAAATATGTCGGCAGAAATGCTTCAATACCTCGATTTTCGAGGCTCGCCGTTACTTTCTTTTCGTGGCGGTTCTTAACATAAACCGCAAACCAAGGATTGGGTTCCACACTTGACTCGGACACAGACAACACCGCTCCGTTGCTAGACATTAGATCTAATCAGAACTAACTTGGCAAAGCTTCGCCCTCTTACGCGGACGATACGACGTGGCTACCAACCGCCACCTCCTACCCTCTCGCAGGCACAGGGCCATTTACAAAACCTAAGAAATCTGATTCTGCAGCGAAAGCCAAGCAAAGTCAATCCCTACAGGGGGTCGAGATGTATCTCTAAGCTGCTATCGCTCTGCAGTCTGGGAAGTACTGGCGCGGTGCCCACATACCATGTACTAAAACTTTCAGTACTCGCTTTGGATTGATGCGCGCTCAACCCTTCTACGGCGTCACTAATCTCTACGTTGGCAATTGTGTTTAGAAATACGTTTGACTTAGCACTTCTCGCTGGCGGAATCCACGCGATAAGTCACCGCCATCTCCTCGATTACGGTCAGAGTACAGATACCGAAGTTAAGGAAGGCTCGCTAGTAGCAGAAGTAATAGAAACTCGTTGTCGAATAAACAAGTTTGTAATCTGAGGATAATTCAGAGGTGTTACTAGTACATTATTCAGAAATACAGGTATGGTGATTTACAATAGCAGACTTCTGTTTTTCTTTCGGATGGGTGACGGAGTAAGGCTCCGGGCTTGTCAGCAGGTCCAATGCACCGAGATCGATCGAGTAGGATTCGAGAAAGTACTATCGGTCCCGTTGCCGTGCAACTGCCTAGTGGATGTTCATGGATGATCGATTTCGCGAGCATTCACCCTGATATTTGCGAGCGTTGCTCTGCGTTCTGCTAGCCGCGCGATTTAGATCATCTAACCTAGCCGAAATCTTGTTCAGACCGGGTGACCGCCGGACTCTGATCTGACAATAACCGTGGAAACAATGAACTGTAACCTTAAGCGATGGCCACCCTGGTAGCTGCAAAGTCGGCGAGCGGCGCTCGCGAGGGCTCAACGACACTGCTTCTGATTGCCCTGTTTAAGCTACTCAAGGGAGTGGCGCTGCTCGCAATAGCGATCGGCGCGGTGAGACTTCTTCATCGCGACATCGCGGAAGCGGTTACGCGTTGGATCGAATTTTTTCGCGTTGACCCTGATAACCGACTCATTCACACGTTCTTTAGCCGAGTGACCCGAATCACCCCGGAGCAACTCAAAGCGCTTAGCCTCGGGACGTTCGTCTACGCGGCTCTTCTCCTGACAGAAGGAACCGGGTTGCTGCTTCGGAAGGGGTGGGCGGAATACTTCACTATTATTACAACGGCGGGCCTAATCCCGCTGGAAGTGTACGAATTAACACGGCATGTCTCCGTTGGCAAGATCATCGTACTGATCATCAACGTCGCCATAGTCGTTTACTTGATTCTCCGTGTTCGAAGCAGGAGCCACGAAATGAAGAACCAGTCTGCCTAGAACGGGCTCTCTTGAAGCTGAGCGGCATACACGTGAGAATTCTTGGTAGCCATGCGAGCGAGTTGTCCACCAGATCGACCGCTGTGAGTTCACTGGCAACCCCTCAGTTCGCATTGAGGCTGACGATAACAGAGAGCTGATCGGGCGTTTGCTTGAAATCAGTGCACCGGCAGCAAGCCGAGGGGCGAAGCCCAGGCGTCCGGGACACCGTCGACCGCAGTCAGGATATACTGCCGTCCTCCAAGCTCATACGCTATGGACCTCCCGTCAGTGCGCAACCAGCGTAAACTTGCCCAGAGTGGCTCACCCGATTGACCGTCAAACGTGAGCAGATCTCCCGAGTTACCCGCGGCAAACAAAAGCCGTCCGTGCGTGGTGAGACATCCTGCGCCGCCGCCCGTGACACCGCCGCTGGCAACTGGAGGGCGTTCCCGCTTTCAGACGACCTTCCCCGTCTGCTGATCAATGACGGAGAGAACGGATTGAGACCAGAGCGGAGTGTTGACGCCACCTTGATGATCAGAGGCATCGGTTTCATTCACGTCATTCAAGGTGTACTAAGTGGCAACCCAATGGATGATGATCATTCACATAGAAGAGACTCGTATCGGGACTGAAGCTCGGAGGCCAGAAGTTTGTGCCGGTACCTTCAAAAAGCGCCGGGCACCTGTGGATCTTTAGCTGGGTTCGGCATCGGCTAGCCGCGTCGATTGAGGCCCAAAGACCAGCTCTCCGGACCATACTTTGACGAAAGAAGATTCTCGCCAGTCACGCGATCGAGAACGAAGAAGTAGCCGTCACGGCCTGGCTTGCGAGGAGCTTTCGTCGCTTCCCCTGGAAATCAGCATCAAAAAAACCGGTGTTTCATTCCCATCGCGATCCTGCATGTCGTGAGGCGAAGCCTGGAGTACCAGGCAGCCTTGCCTGTATCGGCGTCGTTCGGTGCTAGCGCGAAAGCATTGCGCGAAGCTAATGGCTGCGCCAAAAGTTTAGTGCCCGGCGGAAAGCTCGACTAAAATGAGCTTGGGCTCATGCGTATTCCCCATCTTGTAGCTATCGCCACACTGGGCGCGTCCACGCTACACAGTCAGTACACTGCAGATCCATTCCCGACACCGATTCCCCGGGCAGAAGACGCAATCCTGGTGAAGTTTGTCGAGTTTGCGGCAATTCCCTTCGTCGGCGAACAGGCGCCGCGCATGATGCTGCTTGTGGATGAGCCCGGCACACACCGGCTTTTCGTTCACTTAATGAGTGGTCCCATTTACGCGCTGAGTTATGACGGCAAAACGGTCGGCGAGTACCTCGATGTGAATGCGCCAGCGTGGGGGGTGCAACGTTCATTTCTCAAGTCACGACTCAGGCTTCCAGAGTTTCGCCTTTCACCCGCAGTTCAACCAGCCGGGCACTCCGGGCTACGGCAAACTGTACACCTTTACGGACACGGATACCGTCGATAAGAAGGCCGACTTTCTGCCCAACGGTCCAAACCGCGCACACCACACGGTTCTGCTGGAATGGACGGCAAAAAACCCGAAAGCCGCGACCTATGATGGAGGCCCGCCGCGCGAGATCTTTCGGATAGCCAAGGCTTTCTCCATTCACAACGGCGGACAACTCGCCTTCAATCCTCTTGCAAAACCGGGCGCCCCGGACTACGGGTTGCTGTATATCTCAGTAGCTGACGGCGGCGATGGAGGTGATCCTTACAAGCATGCGCAGAACCTTGCGTACCCATTTGGCAAAATTCTTCGCATTGACCCGCTCGGATCAAACAGCGCTAACGGCCACTATGGAATCCCGCCGATCAATCCCTTCGTGAAGGAAGCCAAATCTGGAGCTCTCGGCGAGATCTACGCTTACGGTTGCCGCAACCCTCAGCGCTTCTCTTGGGATCCCAAGAATGGCAACATGTTCATGGCGGACATCGGCCAGGAGGTCGTCGAAAAGGTCACCCTGGTCACGCCCGGCGCCAACCTTGGCTGGAGCATCTGGGAGGGTAGCTTCACGTATGGCAAGGGACAGGTCGGCACAGAGACACCACGCGACCCGAAGGTCACGTACCCAATCATTGAGTTTGATCACACGGACCCTCTCTTTCAGCGCAGCGTCGCCGTCACCGGTGTCTTTGCTTATCGCGGCACCGCAGTTCCGCAACTCACGAACAAGCTGCTTTTTGGCGACAATCCGAGCGGTGAAATCTTCTATGTTGACGCCGACAACCTCCCGCACGGCGGACAAGACGCGATTCGCCGGGTTCTCCTTATGGAGAACGGTAACCCGAGAACACTTCTTCAAGTCATCCAGGAGAAAAATATTTCGCAAGGTAAACCGCCCGCGAAACGCACCGATATGCGCATTAATCTTGGACCCGAAGGCAAGATATTCGTGTTAAACAAAGCGGACGGCACGATCCGGCTTCTCGTTCCGTAACGAGGGCCGCACTGTAGTCTTATCCATGAAAGCCGCCATAATCACACGTCAAGGCGTCATCGGAGAACGCCCGCTTCATGTCATAAACAAAGACGAGCCGATTGAATCTCCGGGATGCGTGAAGATTCGGGTACACGCATGCGGTGTTTGCCGGACTGATCTCCACATTGCCGAGGGCGACCTGCCACTTCACCGCGAGAATCTGGTGCCCGGACATCAGATTGTGGGCGAGATTGTCAGTGGTGCTACTCCAAACCTGCCTTTAGGAACAAGGGTGGGCGTCTCGTGGATCGGCGGAACTGACGGTACATGCGCCTACTGCACGAGTGGACTTGAGAATCTGTGTGACTCACCCACATTTACCGGGTATTCGGTCGATGGGGGTTATGCAGAGTTCGCCGTAGCAAGGGCGGACTTTACTTTTCCTCTTCCGGGTAATCTGGACCTTATCCATGCGGCGCCTCTTCTCTGTGCCGGGATTATAGGCTTTCGAAGCCTGCGAGTGGCCGGTGTGGAACCGGGAGATCGGGTTGGCCTCTTCGGATTCGGAGCGTCTGCCCATCTCGCAATTGCCGTTTTGAAAGCGTGGAAATGCGAGGTGTATGTCTCGACAAGGGGCCAGTCTCATCGTGACTTGGCGGCATCCTTAGGTGCGACCTGGATCGGAACGGAAACCGACCGTCCACCGGTTCCTTTGGATCGCGCTGTGACGTTTGCGCCTAGCGGAGACGTAGTTGTGGCAGCACTCGCGAGTCTGCGCAAGGCCGGCGTAGTGGCTATTAACGCGATTCACTTGGACCGCATGCCGCAGTTCGATTACGACACCCTGCTGTGGGGCGAGCGTCAGATTCGTAGCGTTGCAAATATGACTCGCGCTGACGCTCGCGATTTTCTTCAGCTCGCGGCCGACATCGGACTGAAACCTAAGGTCACAACCTTCTCTCTCGCAGAGATCAACGAAGCGCTCTCTGCAATCAAACGGGACGCGATCGATGGCGCCGCTGTTGTTTGTCCTTGAACGGTAGAGAGGTCGGAAAGCGAGGGAGAACCGCGGCTTCTATCCAAACCTCAGGTTCTGCATATTCGTTACGTGTTTCTCCTCATGTTCCAGTAACCACCGCTTGCGCTCTAAACCTCCGCCGTAGCCTGTAAGCGAACCGTCTGAACCGATAACCCGGTGACACGGCACTACGATCCCGATCGGATTCGCGCCATTGGCGAGACCAACGGCTCTCACGGCCTTGGGACGAGCAATTTGCTCTGCTAGTTTCCCGTAAGTAACTGCCGTGCCGCCTGGGACCTTGCGCAGTTGACTCCATACGGAGCGCTGGAACGGTGTACCAGCAGTCTGCACAGAGATACGATCAACCACGTCGATTTCGCCTCCGAAGTAACTCGCCATGGCGTCCCGCAGCCCATGTGGATTGCGGGCCGGTGTGAGTTCGAAGCCATTCTGGCCGTAGTGCAGCCGGAGAAGTCGCATCATACGTGCTTCGTAATCGTTCCAATCGATTGCGCGTAAATTTCCGGCTTCGTCCGCGACCAGCAGAAGCTCGCCAATCGGTGTATCGAACCGATCTATCGATAAATTCAAAACGTCAGACATCTAAATGCTCCGGGATTTCGATTGTTTCGGTGCGCCAGCAGCCCACAAGTGTTGAGCAGCGTAAGCGCGCCAGGGCCGCCAAGATTCGGATCGCCGCAGCAAATCGGGCACGCTTGGCCGTGCTCCATCCACGATTTCCGCGCCACGCAGCAGCGCAACGTCCGCAGCAGGAAACGCATCCGTCTCGCGTAGAGCGCGGAGTGCGATGTAATGCGCGGTCCATTCGCCAACGCCACGGATCTTGCACAGCCTTGCGATCGCTTCGTCGATGCTTGCAAACGATCGGAAGAGATTTGGATCTGCGGCAGCAGCGCGCGCAAGATCCTGTAATGCAAGTTGCCGGGCAGCAGGCATGCCTACCTTGATGGATCTTGTTTGCGCGATACGCCGCGCTTCAGGAAACACGTGAGTTAATCGCGTATCGCTTACGAACTCACTTGAGACCCGCTCACCATAGGTCGAGACAAGCTGTTCCGCCAGCCGGCGCGCGGCCGCAACGGTCACTTGCTGCCCCAGGATCGCTCTCACGGCCAGCTCGAAACCATCCCACGCTCCGGGAGCGCGCAGTCCCGGGCGCTGCGCGACAAAGGGCGCAAGCAGAGGATCGAGTGACAGGTGGGCGTCGATCGTCTCGATATCGGCACCGAGGTCGAACACACGACGCACACGGCTGATGATCGCCGGCAAAGATTGCACACGAGGAAAACGGATTGTGACGGACAGGCTTTGGCGTTGGGGCAAATGCGTAACCTGCACGCTACCGGTAAACCCGTCCGTTGCGACCGTTCGCAGATATGCGCCGTTCTCGACGACCTCGAGGCCGGATATCGCGCGTGCCCGGAGGTACGCGAGCATCGAATCCCAATCGTATGGCTTGCGGTACTGAAGCCGCAGCGTCACGCCGGCTTTCGCATTTGTAGCGCCGGTGGAAGATCTCTGCCGTAAAGCGCCGGCGGGTCTGCCGAAGAGCGTACGAAAGGTCTCGTTGAAACGCCGGATGCTTCGAAATCCCGCTGCCGAAGCAACCTCCGTCATGGACAGGCTTGTTTCATGAATAAGTTGCTTGGCAAAGAGAACACGCCGGGTCTGGGCAACGGCAATCGGCGAAGCGCCCAAATGCTGCAGAAACAAACGTCGAAGGTGACGCTCTCCAATTCCCAGACGTTCTGCGAGTCCTTCTACACTCGCGGCATCGCCATCAAGTGCGCCGTCCGCAATCAGAGCAAGTGCGCGAGAGACAGTGTTCGATGTACCGCGCCACGAGGCGAGATCGGGCGCTGTCTCAGGACGACAGCGTAAACAGGGACGAAATTTCGCTTCCTGAGCGGCAGCCGCTGAGCCGAAGAACCGGCAGTTTTCGAGCTTTGCCGTGCGAGCGGGACAGACCGGACGGCAATAGATACCGGTCGAAGTAATCCCGACGAATAACAGTCCGTCAAAGCGCCGGTCACGGCTCTGCAAAGCGCGGTAACAAGTCTCGCGATCCGGTAGCTCCATGTGTTCATTCTCTCAGCGCCCGGGCCGTTGCACTCGCGGTTTTCGGACATCAACATGTACTGAAGCGCCGCTGTGAGTTTTGAAGCTTAAGGTAGGCAGCCAGTGTACGGTGGGAAAGGACCACCGTTCCGAACTGGTTCTGTGAGTCCGGAATTGTGGCGGCTCATCGCATGCTTCTGACCACGAGACGTGAACGCGAACGGCTAAGGAAGTCGTTCGAGCCCTCTCGTGTCCGGCTGCTCTTCGTCGGCGAATCACCTCCGGCGTCGGGGCGTTTCTTCTACTCGGGTAATTCGGGCTTGTACCGTGCCATGCAAGCCGCATTCGAGCTGGCGGATACACGAGTTCGAGGCGACAACTTCCTTCCCGCCTTTCGTGCTTATGGATGCTATCTCATCGATGTGAGTCGCGATCCCGTGGACCACCTCGACGGTCCCACGCGAAGGACGATATGCAAAACGGGGGAAGAGTACCTGACGAAAGAAATCAGGCGGCTCCAACCAGAAATCATTGCGCCAGTGCTCCGTTCGGTCGCGAGTAATGTTGAACGTGCCGCTGGACGAGCAAATTGGGAAGGCCGACTCCTTCCGCTTCCCTACCCCGGCAGGTGGTCGCGCTTTCGTGAGGCGTTCATAAGGATTCTCGTACCTGTCCTTCGACAGCTCAGGTTAGAGAAGGATGGCGAATTACCGGATCATTCTAAGTGATCTGGACGTACCGGCTGACTGGCTCCAGCGAAAACATCTGTGGCACGGGTTTCTTGCCGGAACGGCCCGTGACTCTTCTCGTGAAAGCATAGAGACGACACGCTCTTCGCAATGGAGTTACGCTACCTGGTCTCGGCTGTGGCTCTCATGACATCTTTGGCGCACGCGGAAGCAGATGGGGAGGCTTTCCCGCTCGCTACCTTCGATACGCCAGGGTCGTTGGCCGAGTGGCATGTCTCCGGTAGTGGATCGCTAAGGCTAGGAACAGGGTATCGAGGTTCTGGTGCCGTGCTCACATACAGTGTCGAGCGTCAGGCTCCCGTCGTCGTCACTTGGCGCCCGAGCGCACCCGTCCCGAAAGTTCAAAGCCCCGCAGTGTCGTTGTGGGTTCGATTCAGTGGCGACGTCGAAGTCACGTTAAAGACGGACGATACCGCGGGTAACACGCTTCTGACGCCTATAGCGCCCTCTCTCGAACATTCACAACACGGCGAGTGGCTCTACACTGTTTGCACTCTCAAGAAGCGGATTGCGTCGCTGGCCCTTATCATTCGGTCGCGAACCGATACCGCAGTCCAGGGTGACTTGTCTTACGACGAAGTAAGGCTGAGCAGCGGCAAGAGCATCTTCCGTCTAACACAAGACGGAAAGACGCAAGAACCGCCATCGAAGGCCAGGGACTTGGCGATTATGGGCGTCAATATCCATCTGCTCAGAGACGTTCCGTCTCTGGACCTCGCCCGTGCAGCGGGGTTTCGCTTTGTGAGAATGGATCTGCTCTGGACAAATATCGAGAGGCGGGGCCGCTTCCGCTTTTTTGCATACGACCGCTTGGTCCAGGAGCTGGAGGCCCGTGGTATGGGCGTGCTCTGGATCCTCGATTATGGACATCCGGATCACGGCGGCCCAGTCCCAAGAACAGCGGAAGACAGAGCGGCATTCAGTCGTTTCGCCGAGGCGGCCGCCACTCATTTCCATGGCCGCAACGTCCGGTATGAAATCTGGAACGAGCCGAATAATCCGCAGTTCTGGGCGCCATCGCCCAACCCGGCTGAGTACGCCGCACTTCTGAAGGAAACGGTGGCTGCCATGCGCCGCGCCGATCCTTCCGCAGTCATTTCGAGTGGCGGAATCTCTAATCTGGATCTGCCGTACCTGAGCCAAACTTTGGATCGGAGTCTTGTTCCTGGATTGAGCGCGGTTAGCGTTCATCCCTATCCCAGGGACCGTCCGGAAGGCATCGTTCCTGCCTACGCCGCGATTCGAAGCTGGCTTGCGAACAACCTGGGCGGCACTTTGGAAATGTGGGATTCGGAATGGGGCTATTCGTCTACTCTTTCCGGCTCCGGTTCAGCACTCAACGGTCATAGCGAGCGAGATCGCCAGAGGCAGGCCACGCTTGCAGTGCGCGAAGTTCTTACGGTGTGGAGCCTGGGCTTCTCTTTAGGAGTCTGGTACGATCTCCGCGATGATGGAGATAATCCCGCAAATCCAGAGCAGAATTACGGGTTACTCGATTCAACAGGACATGAGAAACCTGCAATGCGAGCAGTACGAACCCTCCTGCAATCCGTTGTCCCGCGGCACTTCGCCGGTATGTTTCCAGAGCCGCCTCCCGGCTTCCACGCAATGCGATTCGACGGCTCCCGGGACAAACTCCTCATTGTTTGGACCGAGTCTTTTGAGAAGAACCAAACCGTCGAATTCGTGGGTGATAAGTTGATTTCCGCAACAGACATGACGGGCAAAGCGTTACAAACGAAGTCGTCGCCGAAAGGCGCAGTCCGGATCAGGATTTCTGAAAACACAGGCCCGGTCTACCTGCTGTTTAGAACCGCATCTCGAACGTGAGAGTGAACATGAAAACATTTTTCTGCGGCGTATCGTTTGCGCTCTGCTGTTTACTTCCGTCGCTGGGCGCGGAAAATAGGCTGAAACCAACTCCGAACCGCTTACCGCTTCGCCAGAACACGTTCAATCCCCTTCCGCTCGGGTCCATTGCACCTCGTGGTTGGCTGCGACAGCAGCTTGAAATTCAGGCCGCAGGACTCACCGGCCATCTGGACGAGTTCTGGAAGGATGTAGGCAGCAATAGTGGCTGGCTGGGCGGCACCGGCGAGTCCTGGGAGCGCGGCCCGTACTACCTGGATGGTCTCCTTCCGCTCGCTTACCAACTGAACGACAAGAGGTTGATTGCGAAAGCGAAGCCGTGGGTGGATTGGACTCTCAACCATCAGCGGGCAGACGGCCAGATCGGGCCCGTTGCCAATGACGACTGGTGGCCGCGCATGGTCATGCTGAAAGTTCTCACACAATACGAGGAAGCGACCGGGGACGCTCGCGTGATTCCGCTCATGACGAAATACTTTCAATATGAGTTGAAGACGTTACCGGAACGGCCACTGCGAGACTGGGGACGCTATCGCTGGCAGGACAACGTCTACAGCGTTGTGTGGCTGTACAACCGGACCGGCGAACGCGATCTGCTCCAGTTGGCGCGATTGCTTCATCAGCAAGGCTATGACTGGCAGGGCCAGTTTGCCGACTTTCATTACAAAACCAAAACCGATCGTTCCGTCCTTTCGCACAAACCCGGCGGTAAGCCGCCCGAGCAGGCTATGCAGACGCACGGTGTGAACAATGCTATGGCTTTGAAGGCTTCTCCCGTTTGGTCCCTGCTCAGCGGAGATGCCGGAGACCGCGCTGCTTTGAATGTCCAGCTTGCACAACTCGACCGCTATCATGGCCTGCCGAACGGAATGTTCAGCGGAGATGAGCATCTCGCGGGACAGGACCCTTCGCAAGGCATCGAACTTTGCGCAGTCGTGGAAGAAATGTTTTCGCTTGAGCAAGCCTTCGCGATCCTGGGCGAGCCGCTGCTGGCCGATCGTCTTGAACGGGTAGCTTACAACGCGCTTCCCGCGACTTTGTCGAGCGATATGTGGTCCCATCAATATGACCAGCAGCCGAACCAGATCTCCTGCACACGCGCGCACCGGCAGTGGTCAACAAACAATGACGACTCGAATCTATTTGGATTGGAGCCGAACTTCGGATGCTGTACGGCAAATCTTCATCAGGGCTGGCCCAAGTTCGTTTCGTCTCTATGGATGGCGACTGAAGACGGTGGAGTGGTAACGGCGGCGTACGCCCCCAATCAACTCCGGACGACAGTTGGCGACGTACAACTGACGATCGACGAGACAACGGAATACCCGTTTCGGGAGGATGTGAGCCTGACTGTTCATCCGGCGCGCACTGCACGGTTTCCGCTTCTGATCCGAATTCCGAGCTGGGCTGCAGGTGCAGAGATCGCCTTGAATGGCCAAGCCACGCAGGTTGCCGCCGCAGGGTGTTCATTGCCGGACGGACAGTCGCCGGAAGCTCGGCAGTGTTCGCCGGAACGCGCGTTCCACCGTCTCGACAGGGATTGGAAAGACAACGACAAAGTGCAGATTCACTTCGTCGCGCGGCCCCGGGTAACGCATTGGTTTCATAACGCGGCAACTTTTGAGCGTGGACCTCTTGTGTTCGCGCTTCCCCTCGACCCCCAATGGACAGAGGTAAAGCATTACGCCGAGAAATCGTCCGATTGGCAATTAACATCCGGCAGCACATGGAACTATGCGGTCGCTCTTCCGCCGGCGCCGGATCCGAGTTGCGGAGTTACGGTCAAGGAAGAGACCGCTGGCCGGCTTGCGTTCGACGACGGGAAGCCGCGGCTCACTATGGAAGTGTCTGGCCGCAAATTCGATAGCTGGACAATCCAGGAAAATTCGGCGGGGTCTTTACCCGTTAGTCCGGTTCAGTCCAAAGCCGAATCAGTCCGCTTGCGACTGATTCCATATGGATCAGCTAAACTCCGCATCACAAGCTTTCCCTTTCTGACAACACCCGCGTCCTGTTCCACGCCGATTTCACCGTCTGGTTTCAACTAGATTGCCGGGATCTCGAACCCTTGCACGCCGAGCCGGGACAGATTCATCGACATTTGCTATGCTCGGTTCGATCAGCACGTCTGGCGCGCACTACGTAAGGTGCAGACGATCTAGCCCGGGCCACGCCGCAACCGGCAACGCAGCAGTGTCGAGTCACAGGCTATGGACAAACCGCTCGCAAGTCCGGCTCCATAGACCCTGAATCCTAGAATGGTTCGCCCCGGGAGGAATATGTTCCGCAGGAACAAATCTTTATTGATTTTGGCGGTCGCGTTTAGCTTAAATGCGGCGGCCGCAACGAAAGCAATCAAATTCGGAAAACTTTGGGATGGCCACCAGGTCATCAACAAGGCCGTCGTAATTGTCGACGACGACAAGATTCAGAGCGTGACTGCCAACGGAACTGTCCCGGCGGGAGCCCAGGTAGTCGATCTTTCGCAGTACACCGGCTTGCCTGGCATGATCGACATGCACACGCACATAACCTACTATTGGAACGGCGATAAGAGCACCGATCCCAGACGGCAGAAGCCCCGGCGCGAGGCGATCACTGTTGTGCTCTCGCAACGCAACGGAATGAAGGCGCTAGCCGCCGGCGTGACAACTCTGCGGGATCTGAATGCTGCAGGAGGAGCGGATCTGGACCTTCGCGACCTGATTAACATGGGCGCACTCGTGGGTCCGCGCTTGTTTGTCTCTGGCCGCGGCCTTCATGGATTACCGAAGATTACCGATCCCAACGAAAAGATTGCAGAGCAGATCAAACAAGTTAAGGACACGATCGCGGCGGGCGCCGACTGGGTAAAGGTTTTCGGCTCAACCGGCGGATTCGATAACGTGACCGGGGACGAAACGGTTAGCTACGACGAGATGAAGGCGATTGTGGATACGGCTCACGCAGCAGGCCATAAGGTCGCTATCCACTCCTATGGACCCGTCGGCGCACGAGACGCGATCCGGGCCGGCTGCGACACACTAGAACACGCAACGGATATGGACGACGCTACCATCGCCGAGATGGTCAGCAAGAAGATCTGGTATGTCCCAACCATTGATCACAACGAATATTACGTCGAGAACGCGGACGATGTTTACAAGTTTCCCGCTGGCGCGAAAGACAATTTGAAGGACTATATCGCAAGAAACTACGTCACAGCGCAAAAGGCCTTCAAGGCTGGTGCTGGTCCCCGTATGCTGGTAGGCTCGGATGCGGTCTACAACGGATTCGGCCTGAACATGCGGGAGCTGACCTGGTTTGTAAAGATGGGCATGACCAACGAACAGGCTCTACAAACAGCTACTGTGCAGGCGGCGGAAGCGCTCGGAATGGAGAAGAGTCTGGGCTCTGTGGCGCCGGGCTATTTCGCAGACATCGTCGCTGTACAGGGCGATCCGCTCTCAGATATTCAGGTCGCCATCAAGAACGTCCGGTGGGTGATGAAGGGCGGCGCTGTTGTATTCGAAGAAGGACACAACGCAGGAGCCCCGACCAACTAGTCACTGGTTCTGCCGCCAGTCACGCCCGGGCTTCGTGAGCTTGAAAACGTTGCTCCCGGCTACATTGGCGGCATGCTCATTCGTTCTCGTTGTATTTGCTTCAGAGGGCACCGCGAAGTTCTCGTTTGAGGACATCACATCGGCGAGCGGTGTTCATTTCGTAGGCGAAAACGGCTCCACACCCGACAAACACATGATTGAGACCATGGGTTCGGGTGTGGGCCTGCTCGACTACAACGGTGACGGCCGTCTCGACATTCTCTTCGTGAACGGCGGAGGACGTCCCGGATCACCCGAAGCCAGCCATAACCGGCTCGCACTGTATGCCAACCTCGGCAACGACAAGTTTGAGGACCGGACAGCAGCGGCAGGCCTGACAGGAAGCTTCGACACCTACGGCATGGGCGTCGCGGTAGCCGATTACGATAATGACGGATTGCCGGATTTCGTCCTGACCGGCTATCCAAGAACCTTGCTCTTCCATAACAACGGCGATGGAACGTTTTCAAATGTCACCGTGGTGGCAGGAGTCGCGAACCAGGGACGTTGGGCCACCAGCGCCGGGTGGTTGGATTACGATCGGGACGGATTGCTGGATTTAGCGATTGCGAACTACGTCGGCAACTTCTCGTGGGAAGACCAGCGATTCTGTGGAGATGCCGCCAAAGGACAGCGGGCGTACTGTCATCCCGATGTCTATGAGGGTGCCGGTGTAAGGCTCTATCACAACGAAGGCAACGGACGATTCCGGGACACAACCCGGCAGGCCGGCCTTGAGAGCACCGAAGGTAAATGTCTCGGTTTGGTTCTCGCAGACTTCGATGGCGACGGCTGGATGGACATGTTCGTCGCGAACGACAGCGTGATGAACTTCTACTATCGAAACGGCGGAAACGGGAAATTCACAGAGACGGGCCTTGCGTCGGGTGTTGGATTTAACGATGACGGGCAAGCGGAAGCCGGAATGGGTGTGGACGCCGCATTCGTCGCCGGCGGGAACCATCCGGATCTTTACGTTACGCACTTAGACAACGAGTTCAACCGCTACTATCGCAACACAGGCAACCATCGTTTTCGAGATAGCACGATGGAGTCCGGTCTCGGCGCTGAGCGAAGTATGTTCAGTGGTTTCGGTGTTCGCTTCGCGGATTTCAACAATCGCGGACGGCAACAAATTCTGGTTGCGAACGGGCACATTCTGGACAACATCGCCCTGTTCCACCCGCGCGTGTCATATCGCGAGCCCCTACTGCTCTTGGACAGCACGGAAAAAGGCCAGTTCCGCGATGTCTCGCAACAGAGCGGTGAGATGTTCTCAAAACCGTTGCTGGGACGCGGCTTGGCCGTTGGAGATCTGGACAACGACGGGTTGTTGGACTTTGTCGTCAGTCAGAATTTCGGGCCGCCCCTGATTGCCCATAACCGCACAAGCGGAGGAAACTGGGTCACGTTAACACTGCAAGGGGCCGGTAAAAGCAACCGGGACGCGATCGGCGCCGAGGTATCGCTCAGAGCTGGTGGTAAGTTGCAGCGGGCACAAATCACAGGCGGCGGTAGTTACTGCTCGGCAAGTGACAAGAGGCTCCATTTCGGTTTGGACAGAGCGCAAAAGGTCGATCAACTCGAGATCAAATGGCCCTCCGGCCGAGTGGAGACCCTACGCGACCTGGCCGCGAACAAGACGCACCACATCGCTGAACACGCTGTTCAATGAAGTTAGCTCCGCGGCGGCGTTGGCTTGGCCGTCTTGCTCCTTAGTTCCTGCCGCAGTTCTTCGAAATCCGGGACGCCCGGGCGGATACTGAGCGCCTTTTCGATCGCAGCCATCGCCGCCTTCGGATCTTCGTCTTCCAGGCATCGCGCAAGCACGAAATAGTATTCCGGCTCAAGCGGATTCAAAGCAAGAGCTTTGCGGATCGAATCAAGCGCATTGCGGAGATCACCTTTCAGGTAACTGACCTGCGCCAGACGATAGTAAGCGGGGTCGAAGCTGGGCAGTTCGCTTGCAGCCTTCTGGAGCACGGCATAAGCCTTGTCTAACTGATCGGAATTCGACAGTAGATTCACGCCTTCTTCGTAGTCGGCGCGCGCTCGCATCTCACCGGCGCGGCGGTCAGCCTCCTCCTTCTTGCGTAAGTTAAAGGCTTGAAGCGCTGCGTCGGCCTTTGCCTCCTGGTGTAACTCGCGGTGAGCCGTTGCCAGCAGATAATAAGGCTCCGCAGTCTGCGGGGCGAGCTTGACGGCGGTCTCCAGACTGGCAACTGCTTTGGTTGGATCGCCCGAAGCCAGATAAGCTGATCCGAGAGCAGCATACGTTCCTGCGACGTTCGGCTCCAGTGTGCGCGCTTTTTCCAATAGCCGGATTGCCTCGGGAAGGTTCCTTCGCTCTTTGGCCCAAAGCAGCCCCAACTGCAGATTTGCTTCGGGCGAGTTTCCATCCAGCTTCAGCGCTTCCGCGAGATGGCGCTCGCCTGCATCTTTCGATTGCAGGCCCAGCTCAGCCATGCCCAGGACTTGAAGCAGTGCTGAGTCTTTGTTGTCAAACGGGAGGGCGCGTTCAGCAGTTTCCTTTGCTTGCGCGTAGTCTTCCTCTCGTAGATAAGCCAAGGCAAGCATACGCAAGCTTTTTGCCGCCTCGGCGTGCGATTGCACATACTGTTTCAACGTCTCGACCGCCGCGCGGTTCTGACCGGCTTTTAAATACAACGACGCAAGCGACACGGTATTCTGTTCCGAACCGGGAGCTTGCTCGAGACGCCGCTGCGCAGCCTCAATGGCCGTCAGCGTTTCACGGTTTGTCGCAGGTTCGCCCTGCCATCCACCAGCGTTTGCAGACAGGGCGGCAGCAAGGGCCAGAGTACAGCGGAAGCGCATGACAAGCCCGTATTGTAGCGGAGTTCAGGCGGGCAGGTTATAGACCCGGCGATTGTTCTTGTAGAGCATCATCTGCGCCCCTTCGAGTGCTTCCTCGCGCGACAGAGCGCCCTCTTTGACGTACACTGCAAGGGCCCGGCTAAGATAACGTTTTCCCCATTTAGCCGCCAGCCAGTTGTACTCGGGCACGGACCATGAGTCGCTTCCGAACAGGATCTTCGACATGGGCACCGCTTCCAGAATTTCTCCGAACCTGCGTTCAAGACCCTGGTGAATCGTTGGATTCATCAGCGATATCTCGAAATAACAGTTCGTGTAGAGATGACTCAGCCATGCAGCCTGCCCCACGAGCGGGTAACCAGCGTGAATCGGAATGATTTTTGGCATTCGCATCACACCATCCCGATCAAAACGAACAAACTCTTCGAGATTGTACGGATTCTGCCGTCGCAGCAGCACGCCCGGGGCCTCGCCGTCGCCCGAATGAATCTGCATCGGCATGTCCCGCTTCATGCATTCTTCTAACGCAAGCGTGAGCAAATATTCTTTGAGCACGCGTCCACGATCGGCCTCAGCTTCGCGGTCCGCGGCTGGGGTTCCGCGCAGGCTCTTGTAGTCTTCCCACGATTTGGCGGCAAGGGTCGGGTCAAACTGGGGCTTCACAACACCCAGCCGCTCCATCTGATGCCACTTCATGCCCCACGACTTGAAGCCGAGGTTTCCGTCTCCGTCGAGCGCCTTACGGACCGTATCGAGGAACCGCGACTGCAGCTCGCCGAAAGGAAATATCGAGCCGGAAAAGAGGATTCTGTATCGAGTCGACACGTGCTATCGCACGCACGGTGCAAGGGCGAATTCCCTCTGCATAGGCGGCCAGTCCGCCCGCGTTCACTCCTTCGCAGCATCCAGTGTCAACCATTGCGTTCGTGAGATGAACGTCTCGAAAGAGGTCGCCCATGTATTGGCCGTAGCCCGCCCGTGCCCGTTCATTACGAGCCGCAATGACCGTCTCGAATTTCGGCGCGCAATGGAGGAATGCGGCCAGTTCTTTTGTCAGGAACTTGAGGAAGATGCCTTCGCGCGCATTGAAGGCCATTTCGTCGAGTTTCTTCTCGATGCCATACTGCGCGTCCAGTTGTTGCTTTTCGGCTCCTGTCGCCGTCTGCCATTTCGCAAGCACTCCCGTCGGGAAATATGACGCTTGCGGCATGGCCGCGAGAGAGATGGCGAGGAGAAACTCTCTCGGAGTTACTTCGGCGTAGTGGGCGGGCGATGGGTGGCAATGCGAGTCATCTACCTGGTAGCCGAGGAGCGCTTCGTGTAATTCACTTGCGATCCGATCGATCTGTGGTGTTGTTTCTGTCTGGGCGAGACTCTCGCGGCGGTTTGCCGCCAGGAGAGCCCCACCCAAACCGAGTGAGCTGATAAGCTTTCGGCGATTCGGCAAGGTGCGTCCGTCCGCTAGAAAACGTACTTCATGGCGAACTGCATGATGCGAGGAGAAACGGCCGTACTCGAGATAATCCCGAACGTGGTGGGCGCACCTCGATTTGAACCGGGATTGTTGAATTGCGGGTGGTTCGCGAAGTTGAAGAATTCGGTACGGAACTGCAGTTCCGAGCCCTCACGGATGGCGTTCAGACTGAAATGCCGTCCGATCCCCGCGTCGAAGTTCAATTGACCCGGACCGCGAAGAATATCGCGTCCCGCATTACCGAACCCTGTTCCGTTCCCGATCACTGGAGCGGTAGTGAAAGCAGCGGTGTTGAAGTACCGGTTTAGCCGGCTTTGCGTCTCGCCGCTCAAGGCTGCGTCTGCCGGACCCAGTCCCGCAACGAACTGCGCGTAAGTCGAGATACCGTAAATGGTTCCCCCTGTGCTGTCGGTTACGGAGAAAGGCAGTCCTGACTGAATCGTTGTCACACCGGAGATGGCCCAATCATTCACAATGCCTCGCAGAAGAGCGTTGCCCGCGCTCAGCTTGGGCATATCGTACGAGTAACTCAGCACAAACCGATGAGTTCGATCGAAGCTGGAAGTTCCCCGTGCGGTCTTCGTGTTGTAGTAGTCTCCCGTGAAGCTGCCGAGCGGTTGATTGCGGCCTCCCGCGCTGACACCGTCCGTGTCGATAGCGTGACTCCACGTGTATGCGCCAATGAATGATAAGCCGTGCGAGAAGCGATGATTGACGCTCAACTGAAGGGCGTCGTAGTGCCCTGTCAGAACGGACTTGAACTCGTTGATGCCGGTGGGCAGCCAACCGAGATAGGGGCTCCGCAAGGCGCGATTAGCAACCGTGTTATCCGTGAGGCCATCGATCGGGCTTGACGGGCTCGCGAGAAACGGCTGGTTCGGATACATGCCCGCGATCAGATGCGTCGACGCGCTTCCCACATAACCTACCTGGAGCAAGTAGCTGCTCAGGCTGTATTCGATATTCGCGGCCCATTGCTGTGTGTAAGGCTGCTTCAAATACGGGTCGGTCGGAAGCGTGGAGCGCGTGCTGCCGAGCGTGTACGGCAGATACACCGGAAATGCCGTTGAAGGCGGCACTGCAATCGGGAAAGGGTTCTGCCAGGAGGTCCCGGCCAGATCTGCGCCGCCGGCTTTGTTCCAAACGTAGTAGGGGTCGAAGTTCGATTGCTCGGTGACGGTTCCGGCAACACTCGACCAGAAGATCCCGTACCCAGCGCGAAACACAAGGTTTTCATTATGTGCGATCGGGCGATAGGCCAGCCCGACTCGCGGAGCGAATCCCAGATAGTTCTGGTTGTAAATGGGCGACTCAGAGTTCACCTTAACGAAACCAGCCGGCGGAGTGCAGTTACAGTTCGAAACAACAGTAAAGCCGGCATAGGTGCCTGAAGCTGGAGGCGCCAGGAACGGTGTGATCAATCCGGTGTCAAATCCTCCGATCCGTCCGTTCTTGTCGGTCTTATCCCCGTTGAATTGATAGCGCAAGCCTAAGTTCACCGTAAGCTGGCTATTCACGCGGAAATCGTCCTGCACAAACAAGCTGTAGTTGTTGAATCGCGGATAGGCGCGAACCACACCATTCGCAATCTGGCTGCTGGACACGTTGCTGAAGTTCGATCCGTTTTGCGCTGCCGTCATGCCTAAGAGAAAATCGGCGAAGGAGCCGAAACCCAGTGATCCTCGCGTAAGGAACACATTCGTTCGGTTCACCTGAACGAGGTTGACGTCACCACCGATCCGGATTTGGTGGCGGCCTTTGGTCAAGCTGAGAGTGTCGCTCCCTAGCCAGTTATGAATCATGGTGATCTGGTTGTTGTTCGTTGCAGGTCCGATGGTGAAAGCTCCAGTGACCGAGATCAACGGGATACCAGGCCAGCCCGAAACCGGTTGAGGAATCCCCACCTGGGCGTCGGTCAGCGGCTCAATCGGCAATTGATTGATGTAGTTCCTTGCGTAGCCAAGATGAGCTTCGTTAACCATGCGGGGCGTAAGAGTGGACGTGAGAATCAGCGTGTCGTTCCAGTTCACCTTATCATCGTTTTCGCCAAATCCCGGCACGTTGTCTCCGGCGGAACTGGAAAACGGTATGGATTGCGGATCGTGGGAGTAGAAAGTCTTCACGGCGAGTCGATTTGAGTTGTTGATCTGGTAATCGAGATCGCCGACATACTGCTGTTCCGTGAAGTGCGCACCCAGCGAGTAAGTGGAGAAGCCGGAGCCGTTTGAAAGAATGGTCTGCGGAGTCGGTACAACGTATTGGCCGTTCGGAAGCTTGGCATTCAAAAACGCGAGGGCGACGGGATTGATGTTGGACCCGTTCGCCGCGACCGCGACTCCGCCTTGAACTCCCCGTTGGCCCGCGAAAATCCGCCCCAAAGCCTGTGCTGAACGGTCGCTGGTTAAAGCCGGCAGGAAGGTGCTGGCGGTCGACGAACTGGAGACACCGTTCACCTGCTTCGTCCCCTGATATCCGAAGAAGAAAAAGATGCGGTCCTTTTTGATTGGTCCGCCAATGACGCCGCCGAACTGGTTCTGTTTCAGAACGCCTCGGGGCTGGCTGGTTGCGTTCCGGAAGAAGTCATTTGCGTTCAGTTCGTCGTTCCGGAAGAATTCGTAGAGAGAACCATGGAACTGGTTCGTTCCACTCCTCGTTACGGCCTGAATGACGGCACCGCCTTGCCGGCCTGTTTGCGCATCGTAAAGCGCTGTTTGAACCTTGAACTCCTGTAGCGCGTCAGGCGAAGGAATTGGAACACCGCCTTTGTCAACGTCATCGTCAAAGCCCTGCGACATCGGGTTCTCGGCCACGAGCCCATTCAGGACGAGGGTGTTGTCATACGGCCGTGATCCGTTGGCTGAGATGTTAACGCTGTTGCGGCCGAGCGCGCCTGCGTTTGCGACGGAGGCGTTCACGCCGGGTGATAAGGCAAGAATTTGGGTAAAGTTGCGGCTCGAAAGAGGAAGTGCGGTTACAAGTTTCTGCTCGACAACCATTCCCACTTCGCTCGACGAAGTATCAACCTGCTGCGCGTTGCCCACCACCTGCACCTCGGTCGCAGCACTGCTTAATTCGAATGCAGCGTCGGCGGTCACAGTGGCCGCAACGTTAACGTTCACGATGCGCAAGATGCGCTTGAATCCAGGAAGCTCAGCCGAGAGTTCATATTCGCCAGGCGGCACGAAGGTGAAGACATAGTCACCACTGGCGGTGCTCTTTGTCTCCATACGCTGCTGCGGTGCCCTTGTTGAGCAGGACAACCGCGGCGTTCGGCGCGGATCCTCCGCCCGGATCGGTCAGGATGCCTTTGACCGTACCGTTTGATTGAGCATACGCCGCGACTGTCGCGAGCAATAAAAGGACCCCGAGCGCAATGCGTCTTCCTGTCCAAAGCATAAGCAAACCGCCTCCCTGCAATTACAAATGAATAAGTTGGTGTTGATTGCACGGAACGGGGTGCGAATGAAGCCGGGCAATACGAATGAGTTTCGCTGCCGAGTTCAGGCCTGCAACAGAGGCCATGATCGTGTACGGTGATCGCCGGAGTGGTCGGGGAGCGGTCTGAGGACAGACTTACAGATGAACCCCCGCTAGAGACTATCCCGTGACCGGAGTGTGCCATAGCCATGAACCCGCTGTCAAGGCAATGAGCCCAAGCGCCGCAATAAGTGGCGAATCTGGATCCGGCGGAGTGATTAATTGTTTAACGTAAACACGTGGAGTGTTGCGTCTGTTCCATTTCCCGATGCAATAACCACGAATTGCTTGCCGCTCGCCGTTCTGTACGTCGAGGGAGTACTGGTCGTGCGCTGGGCGAGCGGATAAGTCCACAAATCATCCCCATTCGTTTTATCAACGGCATGCAAAGCCATATCACCGCCCCCGATGAAGATCAGTCCGCCCTTCGTCACAAGCGGTCCTTGCACGCCGGAAACGCCCAGCTTCTTCGGAAGCGTTACGCCTTTCAGCGCAGGATGGTTGCGAACCGCGGGCGTGTCGCCGAATGGGATTTGCCAGGCAATCGTCCCGGTATTGAGATTGACGGCATTCAGCATGCCGTAAGGCGGCTTTACAAGCGGCAGGCCATTATGGAACTGGCTTCGTGTTCCGAAATCCTGCGTGTAATCGGAGTCAATCGCAGCATAATGCGGATTGTGGGCGTCAGCCGGCTTTGTAACACGAGCGACCCATGGCTGCTTACTCGTTTTCACATACAGGAGTCCTGTATCGGGATCGAACGCGCCTCCGCCCCAGTTCGCCCCGCCTAGGATGCCCGGCAGAATGAGAGTTCCCTGCCGGCGTGGGCGGCGTGTAAAGCGGCCCAAGGCGATACTTCTTCATCTCCTCTACGCTTCGGCCTTCAGTTCTGGCGTCAGATCGAAAGCATCGTCCAGCGACACACCTTGCGGCGTAATCGGCGGCGGCTTCACGGGAAAGGGCTGCGTCGGAGAGGCTTCTTCGCCGGGAACATCGCTTGGCGGGCACTGGCCGCTCCTCGATTGGGAAATACAGGTGCTCCGGTTACACGATCGAAAACGAAAATGAATCCCATCTTCGTCAGTTGGACGGCTGCGTCGATCTTTCGGCCGCCTACGTTCAGGGTCACCAGGTTCGGCGGCGCGGGCAAGTCGTAATCCCAAAGCCCGTGATGCACGGTCTGGAAATGCCATTTGCGTTTGCCGGTATTCGCATCCAGGCAAACCAGACGACTCGCCGAAAAGATTTTGTCCCGGGCGCTGCCCGCCATAGAAATCGTTGCTTGGCGTGCCCAGCGGCAGATAAACCAAGCCGCGCGCTTCATCGAGCGTGATCGGAGCCCATGCATTGACGTGGCCCGTGTACGACCAGGAATCGTTCTTCCAGCGTGTCGTTTCCGAACTCCCCTTTGGGAGGAATGGTGTGGAAGATCCAGACTCGCTTGCCGGTCCGCGTATCGTAGGCGCGAACGTCGCCTGGCGGATCATGCTTATAGATCACACGATCATCCACGCTATTGCTCAGAATGACCAGATTCTTGTAAACAACTGGAGGCGAGGTATTGGTGTAGTGCTTCTTGTTGATCTCCCAAAGAAAGCCTTGCGAGAGATCGACGACGCCGTTGTCGCCAAACGACTGCACCGGTTTCCCGGAGGCCGCATCCAGGCAGATCAGCTTGTAGTGGCTGACGGTAAAGAGGCGCAGCTTACCGCCATCACGCCAAGCTGCCACTCCGCGATGAACATAGCCGACCCCATTCAGCGCTTGGCCTTCCTCTTCATAAGCCTTGGGATCGTAGGTCCAGAGCTCTCGCCCCGTTTCTGCATCCAACGCGGCGACCCGGTTATACGAAGTGGAGATATAGAGAACACCATCGATCATGAGCGGCGTCGCTTCGAAGTTCCCGGGCCGGATTCCCTTGTCCGGCATCGGCTTTTCACCAGGCTTCCATTCCCACGCGAGTTTCAAGTTCTTGACGTTGTCGCGATTGATGTCGTGCCAGCGTGGAATAGCGATTGCCGCCAGGGTCTCCGCCATACCAGGGCCATTCCTGCATCGGCTTTCCCGGCGGCGCGGCGAACGCACTCAGGCACACGTACATACAAGTAAGGAAGATATCTCCGCATCGTAATGTGATGATGTTTTTGCTGAAACGAGCTTGAAAGCTAGATTGCCTTCGCGATGTGATCGGCGCTGCGTAGAGTTAGAGCGACGAACGTAATCGTTCCGTTCGTGCAGCCGCCCGTCGGAAGCGTGGGCGCCCCGACGACGAACAGATTCGCGTGATCGTGAGTGCGGCCATAGCTGTCGCAAACGCTTTCGGCGGGATCCGTTCCCATGCGGCATCCGCCGGCCGGGTGATCCTGATAGTCGCTCTTCATCACCGAAAGAATTTTCGTGCCGTTCGCCTTTGGCGATCTGTTCATAGATCGACTTGAATATGAGCCTGCGTCGCAGACTCACGCGCTAACGCGGCATCATCCAGACGGTGCTCAATCTTTGGCATCGGATCGCCGAAGCGGTTTCGATTCGATGGATCCAACGTTAAGGTGCTGTCCTGCGAAGGATGGCTGTCGTAGTACATCCTGACTCTGGCCACGCCGTGAGATAAACGCGATTGCCAATCCTGCATCAGATCGTCGCCGAACAGGAACGTCTCCACTTTCCGACTTCAAGCGCGGCCGCCGACCGGAGGTCGTTTCGAAGATCTGAATATCGTGACGCACAAACGGCTTGTCCGGCTGGCATCGGAAATACTCGCGGGAAATGATCGGATACGGCTCGTTCATGCCGGGGTAGAGCTTCTTGTTGACCTCCATGTTGGCCGAAATGAACTGATGTCCCGTCATGTAGCGGCCCACCAATCCCGAACTATTCGCCAGCCCATTCGGGAAACGCGAGCTCTGTGAATTCAAGAGGAGATGCGGCGTCCACGCATATCCGGACGCAACCACGAACAATTTCGCCCGATACTCTACCTCTTCGTTCGGCCGCTCCTCGGAAACACCCGTCGCCGCGGCGATGGTGTTCTTCCCTTCCTCGACCATGAGCTTTCGAATCAGCGTTCGATCGTGCAGAACGACTTTCTTGCTTGCCAAGAGCTGCTTGTACGTGTAGTCCGGCGAATAGCGCGCGCCGATCGGGCACATCATGCACGTATTGCAGCGCTGGCACTCCGGGCGTCCATCGTATGCTTTTGTGTTTCTTGCCACCGGACAGCCCATAAACGGAATGCCCGCCGCGTTCCGCCCACGTTTTCATCTCCGCCAGGTTGTAGGTCAGCGGCATCGGCGGCATAGGATACGGCTGGGAGCGTTTGTCTTCCGGATGCGGACTGGGTTCGCCCGAAACACCGATGCGCCGCTCCGCCTCGCAGCAATAAGGCTCGAGTTCGTCCCAACTGAGCGGCCAATCCACGGCCAGCCCGTAGAGGGATCGCAGCCGAAGGTCCTCGGCAGAGAAGCGATTGGCGTGTCCCTGCCAATGCATGGCGGACCCGCCGACAGCCATAGTGCGGGTGACTACTCCGGTTCCACCCTGGTCCTCAATGAAATCTCCCGGCCAAGGGTTCTCGCCGTAAAGAAGCGAACGCTGGCGATTCCTCATTCGGTTCTCGGCGTCGAACAGCCGCCGGCCGGCTTCGACAACCGTGATGTGCAGACTCGGGTTGAAGCTCAGTAAGTTTCTGCGCCAGAAATGCTGCCGAGATACCGCCGCCAATCACGCAGATGTCAGACTCAAATCTTGTCACTGGCGGTGTCCATTCTGAGAGCTGCGGGCTCCGCGCCTGAGTTGCGTAAGCCGCGGCAATTATCCCGGCCAACGCTTGCCAGCATAAGCGCGGTCGTTCGCTTCCGAACTCTGAAAGTAGAAACTCATCAGGTCAGAGGCCACATGGTTGCCGTCCGGAACAATGCTTAAGTCCCGCACTTTCGCGGCCGTCAAGTGCCTCCGCGATCTTCGTTCTTCTGGCGGCCATGCTCGCTTTCGGCGAGAGCACCCGAAGCGAGTTGGTCAAGCTGCTCGAGGTATCGGGATTCGGGAGAGGCCGGCTTGTAGCGGACGCGCGTGAAACCGTAGCCCGTCTGCATCTCTGCTCCGGGACGATACTCGCGCACCCAGCGAATAAACTGAGCCGCCACGCATCGGTTTCGCTTTGGCCTAAGGACTCGGGAAGTACGGTCGCGGCAAGCTGTCTTCAGGGTGTCTTCGTGTTTCCCGGGGAACGAAGAAGGCTGAGCCCACAACGAGGCTGCGGCCCAGTGAGATCCATCCGAGGATTGTCTTGATCAGAGTTCTACGTTGCATACATCTACTCGCGTTTGCGCGCAAGTCCGCGCGGACTACTGTAGCAACGGAGCTACCGATCAGAGCTCAGGTCAGTGCTTGGAAACTCATCACTATAGCTCGGAGCGTCCGGCTCTGCAACTCTTCCGGGCGACTCATACGAACAAAGCCCTGTGAGAAGATAGCCTTCAACCCGAGCGGAGTTCTTGTCAGATTCCGTTCGGCTTGCCCCGTCTGCGATCCGAGAAGCCAAAGTCGGTCTGGTTGGCTCGAAAAGACACTGTTGAAGGGGCAAAATGAAAACCGCAGAACAAAGCAGAGCAGGCATGCCGGAAACTCCGGCGGCCTCGGGACGAGTTGGCCGCCGTAACTTTCTGCGGCTTTCTGCTTCCGCGGCAACCGTTGCCATGACAAGCCGCCGCACGGAAGCGGCGGATCCGGCCGAACTGGCGAAGCTGACCATCTCGGAGGCTTCGAAAAAGATTCATGCCGGCGAAATCACGCCCTCGGAGCTGACCCACGCCTGCATGGAACGATCGCGTGTTTACAACCCCAAGGTGAACGCGTACATCACGCTCATGTCAGAGGAAGCGCTTGCTCAGGCAGCACAGCTCGACGCGGAAGCGAAGGCTGGCAAGTTCCGAGGCCCGTTGCATGGCGTTCCGGTCGCTCTCAAAGACAATATCGATACGGCCGGAACACGCACAACCGGCGGAAGCGCCGTGTTCGAGGATCGTGTTCCCGACGAAGATGCGGATGTTGTTCGCCGCCTCAAACAAGCCGGAGCCATCATCCTCGCAAAGGCCAATCTGCAGGAGTTCGCAATGGGCTCGACTTCCGTCTCGACCTACTTCCGGCCGGTCCGCAATCCTTGGGCGCTCGACCACATCTCGGCCGGGTCGTCCGGAGGCTCGGCGGCGGCTGTGATTGCCGATATGACGATTGGTGCGCTTGGTACGGATACGGGCGGTTCCGTTCGCATGCCCGCAGCCTACTGTGGTGTCGTCGGATTGAAGCCAACGTACGGTCTCGTCTCCATTCGCGGGATCATTCCGAGGACCTATTCCCTCGATCATTGCGGTCCCATGACCAAGACCGTCCTGGACAACGCAATGCTGCTGAACGCGATGACAGGCTACGACAAGTACGACGTCGCCAGCGTAGATCATGCCAAAGAAGATTACGTCGCTGCCCTGAAACAGCCAGTCGGCTCGATGCGGCTTGGAATACCTCGTGCACCTTTCTTCGACTTCCTGGACGAGGAAACAGCAAAGGCAACAGAAGAAGCCATTGCTGTTCTCGCCAAGCTCACGAAGAGCGTGAAAGACATGCACTTGCCGCCGCCCGGCAAATATTCGCGATCATACTTCGATGGCGAGATTGAGGCGTTTCATTGGGAGTGGTACCAACGGAAGGGGAGTAGCTACTCTCTCAATCAGCGCCGCACCATCGAGGCCGTCCACAAGCGGTTGAACGACGTGGCGAGTGAAAATTGTTCGGCGCGGGTTGTTGATTACATCAACGCTCAGTGGGAGCTGCAGCGGTTGCGAAAGCTGATTGACGATTCGTTCGTTAACTTTGATCTTGTGGTTCTGCCGACCATGCGCGTTCTGCCGGGCACCATCAACGATGCGCTGGCGCGTGAAGAGAACGTTAGCGGAGGACGAGAACCAGCCGAAAGTTCTGAACTGTGTCCCGTTCAACACCTTTGGCATACCGGCGGTCTCCGTTCCGTGCGGCTTCTCGAAATCCGGCTTGCCTATCGGCCTTATGATCGCCGGACCGCGGTTCTCTGAAGGCCGCGTCCTGGCCTTGGCGCACGCCTACGAACAGGCAGCCGGCTGGTATGAAAAAAGACCGAAGCTTACTCCCGACATGAGTGTCCCACCCATCAAGCGCAAAGATGGCGCGGAAGAGCTGATCCACATCGCCGCAATACACTGACAGACAAGACGAACAATGCTGAACTCTTCTCGGCGCGGGTGGATCTTCGGGGTCCTGGGAACGGCAGTGGCAGCCCGGACCCACGGCGGCTACAGGCAATCCCAGCGACCTCTCTGCCCTGACGCTCAAAGAAGCCTCCGATCTCGTCCGATCGAAGAAGGTTTCTCCCGTCGAACTGACCCAGGCCTGTCTCGCCCGGACTGACGTCTACAACCCCAAAGTGAACGCCTGGATTACGGTGATGCGCGAAGCCGCCATTGCACAGGCCAAAACACTCGAAAAAGATCAGATGGCGGGCACGTTGCGAGGTCCGCTCCACGGAATTCCGATTGGCTTAAAGGACACGATCGATGCCGCCGGGGTCCGAACGACAGCCGGCAGCGCAATCTACGAATACCGCTTTCCCACCGAAGACGCCGAAGTGGTGAGGCGACTGAAAAGCGCTGGCGCAATCGTTCTGGGCAAGTGCAACATGCATGAGTTCGATGCCGGACCAACTTCTGCGGTCAGTTATTGGGGACCGGTCCGGAATCCCTGGAATCTGGAGCGAGCACCAGGCGGACCGTCCGGGGGATCGGCGGCCGCCGTCGTGACAAATCAGTGCTTCGCGGCACTCGGAACAGATTCGGACGGCGGTATCCGAACGCCTGCCGCTTACTGTGGCGCTGTGGGCTTCATGCCCACCAATGGACGGGTAAGCCAGCGCGGGATCGTGCCATTTGCCTGGTCGCTCGACACTTGCGGCCCGCTGGCGCGAACGGTGGAAGATGCTGCGTTGGTTCTGCAGCACACAGCCGGATACGATCTTAGCGATATCGACAGCGTCGATCGTCCTGTCCCTGACTTTCTCAGCGGAATCGGGGCTCCTGTCCAGAGTTTCCGAATCGGAATCGCACCGCAGTTTTTCGATCACCTGGACGAGGAGATCGCGCACGCCGTTGCTGATGCACTTGCAGTTCTTAGCAAGCTTACGCGCGGCACGCGCGAAGTGAGCCTGCCGTCTCTACTGCACGCGAACGTGGATGCGGAAGTTGCCGCTTTCCACGAAAATCTGAAAGGCGTAAACGGAGGCGATTATGAGCCTCTGACCGCGCGTGCTTTCCCAGCTTCCGCGGCAGCGGCAAGAGCCGTCGATTACATCCGCGGCTGGCGCGACTTACAACTGGTCAGGCGCACTGTCGACGAGATATTGTTCGAGAAGCAGAGCATTGATCTCCTGGTCGCACCGACGATGAGGCGGCCTGCGCCTACCTTAGAAGAATCTCTGGTCGTACCTGGAGGCGGATCGAGTGATCGCGCCGCCCCATCTCCCGCCGCGAATGCCGCTGCCGCTCCGGGCAGAGGTAGTCCAACGCCGCGCTCCCTACCTGATTTTGGTCAGAACACTCGGCCCTTCAATGGTTATGGGCTGCCTGTCGTGAGTGTTCCGTGCGGCTTCTCAAAATCGGGAATGCCCATCGGACTACAAATCTGTGGTCCACGATTCGCAGAGGTCCGTGTTCTCGCGCTCGCTCACGCTTATCAGCAGGCGACTGACTGGCATAACCGGAGACCACCGCTCCAACCAGACACTAAGGTGCCTGCGCTTTCGAAAGCGGCTGCGGATCAGACCGGAGGGTAATGGTGGAAAAACCCTCGCGACGTCGCTTACTTTCCCGCCGTCTGAGCTCCGAGTGGGCTCTCCAATCACGAGTTGACGTTCCAGCCGATCTGACGGCTCTCACATTGAAGCAGGCGTCAACGCTCATTCGCTCGAAAAAGGTGTCGCCGGTTGACCTGACGGAAGCCTGCTTAGCTGCTATTCAGCGAGATAACCCGAAGACCAACGCCTGGATCACGGTGATGCGGGATCAGGCTCTTGCGGCAGCCAAAGAACTGGCGCGAGAACAGTCGGCCGGGCGGTTCCGAGGTCCTCTTCACGGCATCCCGATCGGGCTTAAAGACAACATTGACAGCGCCGGAACGCGCACGACGGCGGGAAGTAAAACGCTTGAGGGTAATGTTCCAACGGAGGATGCGTTTGTCACGCGCAGGCTGCGCGATGCGGGTGCTGTTCTCATCGGTAAGTGCAACATGCACATCTTTGCCCAGGGCGCGACGTCGGCTGTCAGCTATTTCGGACCCGTACGCAATCCCTGGAACCTGGAATTAATCGCCGGCGGATCGTCTGGCGGGTCTGCGGCGGCCGTAGCGACCGGCAACTGTTATGCCGCGCTCGGCACGGATACAGGTGGATCCATCCGGACACCCTCAGCCATGTGTGGAGTCGTAGGCTTCAAACCCACCTATGGACGGGTCAGCATCCGGGGCATCGTCCCGCTCACCTGGTCACTCGATCATTGTGGGCCTATCGCGCGGTCAGTCGAAGACGCGGCGCTCGTGCTGCAGGCGATTGCCGGATACGATCTCCTGGACCTTCAGAGCATCGATTATCCGGTGCCAAACTACTCGGCCTCGCTCGTCGCGGCCGTATCCCAGTTCCGGATCGGCATCGCGCCTATGTTCTTCGACGGGCTCGATGCCGAAATTGGAGATGCAGTTCAACAGGCTTTGACTGTTCTAAGCGGCATTACAAAAGGAACGTGCGAAATCCAGATGCCGAACGTCCTCGGCACCGGCGCTGGCAGCGAGGGTGCAGTTTATCGCGAGGCCCTGGGTAACAGCTTTACCGTTCCACTTGGATCGCCCGCAGCGACGCCAACCGGGGGGAACGCTGGTAGCGGCCGGGCGGTAGACTACATTCGCGAATGGCGTCAGTTGCGACTGCTGCGCCGGACCGTGAACGAAGATGTGTTTCGGAAGCAGAACGTCGATGTTCTGGTGACGCCAACCATCCGCCGTCTGCCATGGCCGATCGAAGAGGAACTCAGCCGGCTTGGCAGCGGAAGAGCCCGCCACCCCGAACCGGGGAACACGCGCTCAATCGACGACTACGGTTTACCCACGATTACCCTTCCCTGCGGGTTTTCTAAAGCTGGCCTGCCCATCGGCCTTCAGATCAGCGCGCCGAATCTGGGTGAAGGCAAAGCTCTGGCCCTCGCACAGGCCTTCGAGCGAGGGACTGAATGGCATACCCGGCGCCCCCTGATTGCTCCAGACGCGAAAGATTCCGGCTCTCTCGGCCACCGCGGCTGCACAAACCGGTGAAGCTCTGAATCGCTGACGACCGGGAGCTCGCGAGCGCGGAGTTCGTAAGCCGCCGCGGCAGCGCCGAGCAGTTGTCTCGCGCTACGAGTCAGCCGAAACCCAACCCGCTTGCAGAGACGGAGCAGGAGCGAGCAGAGCACGAAGCATTGTCGCAAGGATCGAATGCCTGGCCAGAGACCGGGAAGAATCCTCCAGACTCTCCAGAATTTTCGCCTCTTCCTCTTCGGTCAAGAAATCGTCAACAACCAGGCTTCCGGGATCCGGACAGTACGTCTGCTCAAATCGTTGTTCAAGAGCATCTTGAGTCGAAACTGTGATCAGGTACGAGTTTTTGTCCGGAGAGCAGGATCTTACGATTCCATTTACCATATAATCTTTCGCCAGAAGAGTGACGGGCGTCTCTTCACCGATCTTGAGGGGAGCACGAATAATCGGCTCAGAGTTGCTTTCGTGAACTATCTCTACTCGTAGTTCGACGGCAGGAGCGGTCGGAGTGTCGGACCAACGTAGAATTATTTCGTCCGATTCCGCTTTCAACCTAGTAATACTACTTGGTCGCATGTAAGAATTTCTTCTCTCCAGGCCCACTTTCTTGTCGACATTACCTGGGACCGGTTAAAAAATGCAAAGTCAGGCCCCAAAACCGTTGTCCCTATAACGAAGAGGTAATACAATGATGAAATCCGTTTATTTGGTTAACGTATTCGAATACCTTCAAGCGGCCGAACACTAGGAACCGCGATCCGTAGTGCTGAACGAAGCAACCGTACTCTAAAGCTCCAAACACCTCATGGGACCATACTCATTCCAGCTACTCGCACCCGCCAAGCTTGGTAACGCTTACAATTTCTCTCACCCAACAAAAGACGAGCAATTATACGACCAATTCCTTTCCGGCATGCAAAGGCTGCGCGGGTCTATCTATCTGAAAGATGGTGCGATCAGAAGCTGCGAGTTGGATGACGAAGGCCGTCACCAGATGCAAGGCGATGAACAGAGTTGGCATCTGCTTCTCCTGGACGAGCGCAAGACGGTAATCGGTTGCGCCCGGTATCTCGTTCACTCCTCTGATGTTTCCTACGACCGGCTGCGGATTTCCCATTCCACTCTTGCGCACGATCCTGTGTGGGGCAGCAAGGTTCGTGCGGCTGTCGAGGCAGATCTTCGATGCATTCGGGATGCACGGCTCTCCTATGTCGAAGTAGGTGGTTGGGCCCTTTCGGAAGCTTGGAGAGGTACGCGCGCGGCTCTTGAAATCCTGGTCGGGTCTTATGCACTAGGCCAACTCTGGGGCGGTTGCGTCGGTTCCTGTACTGCCACGGTCCGGCATTCGTCTTCCTCTATGCTCCGCCGCCTTGGCGGTCAGAGCTTCGCAGTAGCTGGCCAGAGTTTGCCATCGTACAACGATCCCGAGTACGATTGCACCATGGAACTGTTGCGCTTTGATTATCGTTCCCCTGCCACCCGTTTCCTTCCTTTGATCAACCAACTGAGAACGACTCTTTCGAAAGCTCCCGTTGTGACCGCAGCCGAACCGTTCAGTGTCAGGCTTCGTGAGTTTATTCCCGAGCATGCCGGCCGTCTCCGATTAACACCCGTATTCATCTCGTAAGGCGTTCTTTGTCAATCGACCAACTGGCAGCCCCGCTCGCTGAGTGGTCTCGCCTCCTCGGACCGGAATTTGTTGACGTTAGTCAGAAATCCCGGGCAGAAGCAGAAACAGCGACCTTTGCGACCAACCAGAAGGTAGTCGCCCTCATTCGGCCTGGCAATAGAGACGAACTCCAGCAGTGTGTTCAAATTGCCAACCAGTACCGGATTCCGCTCTATCCAGTCAGCAGCGGAAAGAACTGGGGCTATGGATCGCGTGTTCCTCCGGCCGATAACTGCGCCATCCTAGATCTCAGCCGGCTGAATCGCATTCTCGACTTCAACGAAGAACTCGCATACGTAACGGTCGAACCCGGCGTCACCCAGCGGCAGCTTCACTCATTTCTGCAGGAGCGAAAAACGGGTTTGTGGATGGACGCAACCGGGTCCAGCCCCGATTGCAGCCTCATCGGCAACGTGATGGAGCGAGGCTTCGGCCATACGCCGATGGGCGATCACTTTGCTCACGTCTGCGGCCTCCAGGTTCTTCTCCCTACCGGCGAGTTCATCGAAACTGGTTTTGCAGCCTTTCCCGACTCTCGAAGCGCTGCCACAAGCCGCTGGGGTCTTGGTCCCAGCCTGGATGGTCTGTTCTCCCAATCGAACTTGGGCATCGTAACGCAAATGTCGGTGTGGCTGATGCCCGCCCCCGAGGCGTTCGAAGCCTTCTTCTTCCGTGCGGAAGATCCGGCCGGTTTCACGGCGCTCATCAACTCACTTCGCGATCTGCGGATGAAAGATGTGCTCCGCAGTGCCGCTCATGTCGGCAACGATTACAAGGTGCTCGCCGGATTACAGCAGTATCCCTGGACTGAAACTGGTGGAAAAACGCCACTTTCCCCGCCACCATGGCTGATTTCAGGCAGAAACTCGGATTTGGGGTGTGGAATGTATCCGGGGGGCTTTACGGAACCCGGGCGCAAATTGCCGAAGCGAAAAAAGCTTTGCGAAGAGCACTCAAGGGGCAACCCGGCAAGCTGAAGTTCCTGAAGCCGAGTACTCTCGCCTTCGCAAAACGGTTTGCCAAGGTCTTCAAAGTCTTTTCAGGTTGGGACTTGAGCAGGACGATAGAACTGGTCGAGCCGGTCCTGGGGCTGATGCAGGGCGTTCCCACGAGTCAACCTCTCCACTCCGCTTATTGGCGGAAGAAAACGCCTGTGCCTTCCGATCCGGATCCCGATCGCGACCGCTGTGGTTTGCTTTGGTATGCGCCGATCTCTCCAACAGACGGAGAAGCAGTTCGCGAGCTCACGAGCCTTTCGAGCGAGATCCTGCTGCGTCACGGGTTCGAACCGCAGATTTCGCTTACGCTGCTGACACCCCGAATGACCTGCTGCATCGTTTCTATTGCGTTTGACCGTGAAGTTCCCGGTGAGGACGAACGCGCGAAGGCATGTTACGACGAGGTGACGGAGCGATGTATGGCGGCAGGGTTTTACCCATATCGCTCTGGCATCCAGGGTAATTTCCAAGCTCACCAGTCCGAAAGCTACCGCGCGCTCGCACAGAGACTCAAGGCCACATTCGATCCAAACGGTATATTGGCGCCGGGCCGATACGAGGCGTCGTCGTCTTCAGTGGACGAGCACGTTGAAGCTCCGCTTCAGAACTCCCGCTAGGTCCGCTACTCAACGATTTCGAGTTGGATCCGGCCAGCATCTTCCCACGCCACCAGCACTGAACCGTTCGGAAGCGCCGAGATCGCGGCGAAACTGCCCGAGGGTGACAAGAGACGAACGGCTTTCTGCGTTGGGGTGTGGATCTCAATCCCAGACGGGCCTGTCCAAGCGGCGTAGGCACCACGTGAGGTCATCGTCACCGCAACGTCTTTCCCTTCACCGATAGCCAGTTCCTGGTCTCCGGGCCGAGAAAGATAAACGGTTTTGTCCCGTCGCCAGGCAGTCACGGTGACATGTCCCTTTTTGGGCGATACCGCCTCCATCCATAGGGCATGCATTCAGCGTCCAGGAGCCCCTTCCGGCTTTCTGCGGTTCAGATGGTCGCTCTCCGGGTGCCCAACTTAAAACGTACAGATCCCGTGCACCCATCGGCAATGTTGCGAAACATCACCTTTGCTTGTCCCTTCTCATCGAACGCAATGGAGGGTGCGCAGCATTGACAGATACTGCCGCCGGGCGCCTGATAAAGCAGAGCGTTGCGGGACCAGGTTCGGCCACCGTCGTTGGAGTAAGCGCCCATGAGTCGCGTACCGGGCACTCGCAGATCCAACCACACGGCGGCAAGTTGTCCAGTTGGCGATGCAGCCAAGGCGTGCAATCCCTCTCGAGCTGATCCCGGCGCATCATTGATCACCACCGGCTTCGCCCAGGACTTCCCGCCGTCTTGCGATCGCCACGCGACCAAGTCTCCGTCCGAAGGCAGGCCATTCGTCGTGGCCGGCCATTGCTCGGATTTGTCGCCGCCATACACGGCCGTGACAATCACGTTCGATCCGGACATTGCGACTCGCGGCCCGCGGTGTCTTCCCAGCATCAGCACCGGCACGCGAGCTACTTCGGCCGGTGGGGAAAAGTGCTGTCCGTTGTCCTTTGAAGTGGAGATCCAGATCGAGTTGCTGTTACCAAACACGACAGCAGTCAAACCCGGGACCGAAGCAATCGCCGGCTGCCGATTGGGTTGGGTTCCGACAACCGACAGGATGGAGGCCGTTATAGTCGCCAGCATAGATAAGTACATGCCAATCCCTCAGAACGCTAATCGAAGAGCAAACTGAAACGACCTCGGATCACTGACGGCCGTGATCTGCCTGAAGTTCGGAGCTGGATTGACCGGATAAGAACCGGTTCCGAAAACACCATTGAGACTGATTGCGTTCATATGATTGCTCAGATTGAATCCTTCGGCCATCAACTCCATCCGGAGACGATCGGACAATTGGAAACGGCGCGTCAGACGGCCGCTCATATTCAGGAAGTCCGCTCCGTATCCCACGTTGCGGCCAATGGGAATCCCGCCGATCACCGGCCGGGCCGCAGTTCCCTGCACGGTAGTTGAACCCGAAGTGATGTTCAGCGGCAGCGAAGAGTAGTACTGAACCAGAGCCGTGAGTTCGAAGCCGTGGGAAACACGCGTCCAGAAAGTGTTCGCATGGCCTTGCGGCGTGTGAATCGATCCGTCAAAGACCAACCGGTGCCGCTGATCGTCATCCGAACGGCCATAGTCCTGCCAGATGTTGAAGTTGTTCAGTGGTCCGCTAAAGAAGAACTCACCCACGTTGTCCAATGCTTTCGAGAATGTATAGGAAACGCGATAGTTGCCCCACTTCGTCGGGTGCTGCACGAACGAGACATGCAGACCGTCGTAGCGTGAATCGCCGGCAGCGGAGTATTGGCTGTTGTTGCCGTACGTCGGATCGGGCCGGCATCCGTTATTGCTACCGATTGCTACGCATGTTGGGGCGTTGCGATTGATCGAAGCAATGAGATGGAGCCCGCGCACATGTTCGTAACCAGCCTCAAGTGCGCTGTTCTTTCCAAGCTGCTGTTCGAAGTCGAAGTTCCCGGCAACGGAATACGCATTCTGCAAGTTACGTTGCATGGTGGTGAAGTTGAACAACACACCAGGTGGCAGCGCGAGAGAGCTTAAGCGGCCAGGAAACAATGGCGCTCCCGTCTGCCCGGGCGACAGGCTGATGCTGATCTGACTCAGGGCCGCCGGGTCCGTTGAATTGTTCGCTGACAACAATGCATTGGCAAGCGCACGAAGCGGAACGCGGTCGTAGAAGGTGCCGAATCCGCCGCGAATCACTAGCCGCCGCGACGAAAAGGGCGACCACGCGAACCCTGCTCGAGGAGAGATATTGTTCGTGTCAGTCGATACGTTCTTGAGATATTGCAGATCGTACCGGATCCCAAGATTCAACGTAAGTCCGTCCCGGAGCTTCCATTCATCCTGTCCGTAGAACCCGGCATTGGGATTTCTTTGCGCAACGACACTGTTCGCAAAGGTCTGGGTGTAGCCCGAGTTGTTATACACGCCGTTCAACGAAGTTCGCGAGAGACGAGAACGAGTAACTTCCCCGGAACGATCGCGGGAACGTGATTGTGTCGTCGTTGAAGAGGAAATCCGTTCCGAAGCGTAAAGCATGAGCCCCGTTCTGATACGAAAGGTTGTCCACAACCTCACCCACTCTGTTCGTTCGGGCAGTGGGCGAACCTGAGAGAGTACCAAAGGTTGCAACGCCCGCGATCGTGACCGAGGGTCCAATCGGATCCGACGGCGGGGCTTGGAGATTACTGTTCCAGAACTGAGCGCGAGTCTCGTTGGTCAGCCGGGAAGAGAGTGTGGCGATATTACTGAACGCAACTACCTGGTCCGTGTCGTAGAGACTGGCCGATGCGGAAGCTGCATTCAGCGCGCCGGCTCCCCTCGAATTTTGACTGTCTACTTTGTATAGGCTGTAACGAACACTGAACTGGTCTTTGTCGTTGACCTGGTGATCAAGCTTCGAAAAGACATTTGTCGTATGGACAGGATTCGGATACAGTCCGGTACTTATCAGCGAGCCTGGATAACCGCTCAATTGCAGCCGGGTATTGATTGCGGCCACATTGGCGGGCGAGATCGTCACCAGGCCGGACTGATTCAGGTCTCTGCGCTCGAAGTTCGCGAAGTAAAACGTGCGGTCGCGAACCAGCGGCCCTCCGATGCTCGCGCCATATTGTGCTTGAGTGAGCGGCAGCGCTCGATTGGAGAGCGGATTCGCTGCGTTGAACCGGCTGTTGCGGAAGTAACCGTACAAGTCACCATGCACGCTGTTCGTGCCGCTCTTCGTAACAGCGTTGACGTAGCCACCTAATGCACGGCCGAATTCCGCTTGCGCACCGGATGTAACTACCTGAACTTCATTCACCACATCCACCCCATAGAGAGCACCGGTCAGACCCGCAGCATCGTCATTGTTCGACAGACCATCCACAATGAAGCTGTTCGAGAAGTTACGCTGGCTACCGACCGAGATTCCCTGACCCGGTACCGCTGAGGTTTCGGCGAACAACTGATTAGAGCCAGTGTTCGTGGACGAAACACCCGGAACAAGAAGAGCCAGATCGAGGAAATTACGTCCGTTGAGCGGAATTTGTCTGATCTCGCTTTGCGAAACCGTACCGGCAATCTGGGATCGCGCCGTTTCGAGACCGGTGGATTGCTGGGTCACGGTAATGCTGGTCGAGCCAGAGGCTAGCGCCAGCGAAATGGGCAGTTCGAATGCCGAGCCGACTGTCACGGTTAAGTGGCGCGAGACATCCGCAAAGCCCCCGCAATGCACTGCAATCTCATAGGGGCCGATCTTTAAATAGGGGAACCGAAATCGGCCATCGCGGCCCGTTAACGTCGAGACCGTAAGCCCGGTATCGGTCTGCCGAGCTGTAACGCGAGCGTTCTGAATAACGGCTCCCGAAGGGTCAGTCACGCGTCCACTTATGCTCGCGTTGTTAACAGTCTCCTGAGCGTATAAAACAGGAATCAGCACTCCGCAGATCGCTAAGGCAGATAGCAATCGCGGTGCTGCCAAAAAACAAAGCACCTATCCTCCAAAGGAACAAATGTCTCCGCAGCGCGACAGCGTACGGAAACTAGCGGTTAGGAAAGGATGGAGGGAGGGGGGCCGCGCTTTTGCCTGGAGCGGTCATACGAAACCCGGAAGTTTGCTTCGGTCTGCGGCGATAGCGCAGGATGCCGAACTATTCCTGCATAGACGGATTCGCGTACGCCAGGAGCATAAAAGTCCAGGTGGGAAACAGCGCTCAACGACCCGTGCGAGAACGGGCACGTCGCGCTGACCGCACGAATACTCGCCCCGGCGGATGCTGGCACAGGGGACTGCATCGTGCATTGATGCGCGCCTCCCTTCCGGCAACACGGAGGAACTACCGGCTGATGCAGGAAGGCAAACGCAGGCACGATCAACAGCCAACTGAACAGGAGAGCTAAAGCTGTGGCGATGCCGCGTTGCATCGCTTCCGAGTGTAGCGCAACGACTAGGCGACAGCTAACCGTCCGAGTTCAAGCTGCCTGATTCACGAAGGTAGTCGATCAGTTCGAAAACCGCTGCAGCAACTTGCTCCGGATGCTCCAGCGGTATCCAGTGGCCAGATTTTGCAATTTGCACGTGACGCCCACGAATGCTCTGCTTCACCCACAGTTCGCGTTCCGCAATTTCCTCCGCGGTAGCGTTCCCGGCGGACAAAATGGTCACGGGTACTTTCGCGGGAATTGCTTTCGCACGTGCTTCGGTTGCGCATTGCGGTAGCACCTCAAGGTACTCGGCAATCGCCCGGAAGGATTTCGGTTGGCTCCAGTGCGCTTGAACCGCGGGCCTGAGCGAAGCCGGAAGCTTCCCCACGACTCCTGTCAGCCTGCTCACCGTACCCATCGCTTTCCCTGCGCTCGCTTTCGCCACGGCTTGCGGCAGACGAGTTCTGCCGGACGCTAAGGCATTTAGAGCCATCCGCACCACACCGGCCTGTGCCAGCAGCGTTCCGCGCCTAGAGAGCTTTGCACCGAGGCGAAGTCGTCTCTCGTCATGCTCACTGCAATCCGCCCAGAAGTTCAGCGAAACCGGATCAACCAGAACTAATCCCGCCACCCAGTCCTCACTCAAGCTCGCGTGCGCTCGAGCGAGGAGAGCGCCAAACGAATGGCCGACCAGGATATACGGCGGAGCATTTCCAGAGGCACGCAGCAACGCTTGAAAATCATCAACCATGCCCCCCAACGTGCGTCGCTCTCCGGGCTCGTCGCTCCATCCAATACCGGCGCGGTCGTAACTGATCGCACGCGTTCTCTGCGCAACAATCTGCTGCACCGGATTCCAAGTCAGGGAGCTACTTGCGAGCCCGGATTCGAAGACAACCGCAGGCTGTCCGGATCCGGTCTCGTAAATATGCAAGCACCGGTTTCCGACCGTGATGAGACGTCCCGGAGCCGGATGTTTGCGCCGGTCCTGCCTCAAGCCATGCTGCTGATACGCAACGCCGGTGGCGAGAAGCAGTCCACAAATTACGAAAACGAAAGCGAATGTTTCGAGAAGCAAGCCGCTGGTTAGTCCGCGACCATCAGTTCACCGGGCAAGATCGGCCGAGTTCGGGGCAATCTGCCAAGGGCCGCCAAAATACCGGTGATCGCAAGCGCACCCACAAACGTGACCGTTTTGACGACGTCGGTCAGGTGCGTTCGCGGAAGCAACTTCCACAGGATTAGCAAGACCGATTGCGCAATCGTCACGGCCCAAACTGCACCGTAAAAGTAACGCCGTTCGATTCCCTCCCCCTGCGTCGAGCGCCGTACACGAGGAAGAACACCGGCCACTCCGAACAGAATCATGGCCGCGAGGATGGGGAAGTACGCAACCGTGTAGATTTGCTTCAGAATCCATTTCCCGCTCACGCACGCCACAACCAGTCCCGCGAGATTCAGAAGAGCGAAGTTGATGAGTGCGTTCCAGGCAAACGTGTAGCAGATTCTCCGGTAGAGCGGGTTTGGCTTGTCCTCACAAAAGCGCAGGATGTACGGCCTCGGCTCCACTCCCGGCAATTCTCCGAAGAGGCCTGCAATCCCGGTCCCGATCATCACCAGGGTCAGCCACATCAGATTGCGAACACTTCCCCCGCGTGCGAACAGATCGAATGTCAGCGGACCAGGAACCAGAAAAAATACCCAGATCCAGATCGGCCAGTGTGCGACACGATAGTAACTTTTGTTCCGCTCCCGGATTTTCCGTTCGTGCGCATATTCGACTCTGATCGCAGAAATCATCTCTCGACAAATCGTACTATTGTTCCCTGTCGGCGAGCTACAGTGTGTAATCCCCAAGCCGCGGTAGTACTGTGTGGGCTCCTACCCCGCACCGGCTTGCGGGTCAATCACCTCGAAAGCTTCTCAGTCCCTTCCGTGTCAAATTGGTTAAGCAGACTCCAACGAGGGGTTAGGGGAAGATAACAACATGGAATGGACTCCGGGCGGTGTTAGCAACGATATAGAAGATCGTCGCGACGATAGCGGTGGTGGCGGCTTCGGAGGATTCGGCGGCTTTGGGTTCGGACATATGGGGATCGGCGGAATCCTCTTTCTCGGACTTCTCAGCCTTATCTTCGGCCGGAACTTCTTTTCGCTCCTTGGCGGAGGAGGAGGCGGCGTGGACACGGGTAGCCAGGTGGTGCACAATGCTCCCGACCGTCAGCGCGACGCGGGCGAACAGACCGAAGTACAGTTTGTTTCCTTCGTCCTCGATGACGTCCAGAAGAACTGGGACACCATCCTGCCGAAAGCTGAGAACCGGCCGTACCGGCACGCGAAGTTAGTGTTGTTTCGCAATGCTTTCCCATCCGGTTGCGGCATGGCCAAAGAAGCAATTGGCCCGTTCTACTGTCCCGAAGACGAGAAAGTGTACCTCGACCTCGCCTTCATGGATGAACTCAAGAACCGGTTCGGAGCGCCCGGCGAATTCGCACAAGCGTACGTGATAGCCCACGAAGTCGGCCATCACGTACAGAAGATCCTCGGCATCGAACCCAAAGTGCGCGCCATGCAGGAGCAAAATCCCAGCTCCCAGAATGCTCTATCTGTGCGTCTGGAGTTGCAGGCTGACTGCTTCGCCGGAGTATGGGCAAATTCGACCGAGCAGCGTCGAATCACGGACGCCAGCGACGTCAAATCTGCCCTCAACGCGGCAGCGGCCGTAGGCGATGACCGGCTGCAGAAGATGGCAACCGGCCGAGTCAGCCCGGAGTCGTTCACACATGGTTCATCGGCTCAGCGGGACGAATGGTTTGAGCGCGGCCTGCAAAACGGCCGGCTCTCCTCGTGTAATACCTTCAGCCGCAATCAGCAGAATCAGTAATTCCCCGTTAAATGGGGTCGATCACTGCTTCCTGTTTGGAAATGTTCCGCAGCATATCTTCACCGACAGCCAGGTGCTGGTCGACCAGCCGTGAGGGCGTATGGGCCAACCACTCCGCAAGCGAGATGTCTTCGTAATTCGGAGTGGGGAATACTTCGACAAATACAAGATCCGTATCGCCAGTGTTCTCGATGTAGTGCGGTACTGACTTGTCGATGTAGCCTACATCTCCCTCCTGGAAATCCATGGTGCGCGCCCGGCCTCCCGCGGCAAAGACCGTCATGCGGCCCTTTCCCGAGACGTAGTATTGCCATTCGTCTTCGTTCGGATGCCAATGCAGCTCACGCAAACCGCCAGGCTTCAGCCGTACGATCGCAGAAGCGATGTTTGTTGCCGGCCAAACTTTACGGTCGATGATCCGGACTTCCCCGCCCTTCGAAACCTTGTTCGGCTTCATCTGTGCGGGACGGAAATCGTAGCTGTGCGCAACCGGCCCGGTTCCTGCTTCGGCTTCCTTCTTTTCTTCATTCAAAGGCCGCGGCAAATCGCGTTCGAAGATGAATAGCTCTTTGCGCGGTACTTTCGCGAACGTCGATTCGGGAACGTCAAAGTTCTTCGCAAGCACTTCAGGCGGCGTATGCGCCAGCCAATCGGTCAGAAGAAACGTCTCGAACTCGTTGAAGTTCCCGTCATCGAAGACCAATAGAAAGCGCGCACCATCGGGGCCCAGGCCTTGAATGGAATGCGGAATACCGCCAGGAAAAATCCACAGATCGCCCTCGTTCACGTCGCTGACATGGCTGCGGCCCTGCGTATCAACTGCGGTGATGCGAGCGCTCCCGTACAGCATCAAGGCCCATTCGGCGCCCACATGCCAATGGAGTTCGCGAATGCCGCCTTTAGTGAGCCGCATTTGAACACCGGCCATCTTCTTCGAGATCGGCAAGTCCCGGACGGTGACTTGCCGCGTCCAGCCACCCTCCTCAATCCGTTTGTGCGAAAGCGAAAACGAATACTTAAACGGAGGTTGTCCGCCCGAATCGGTGGGCGGCGCCCAGACAGAACTCGGGTTTTCTTCGTCGAGCGGAACGTTGTTCGGGCCCGGCTGTGATTCATTTGTCAGGTGGTGATCTTTCGATCGCGTTGGCTTCGCCTCTTGCGCGGCAAGAGACTCCATCCCGGCCGCCGCGGCCAAAGCTGCTGACCCGCTACCAATGAACTTTCGTCTGGAAAAATCGTCCGGCACTTATCCCTCTCTCAACAAATTCTAACCGTGTACTACGGCGAAGTTTGAAATTGCTTACACTCAACCATCACAGAACAGGAGCGGATTTCGCCATTCGAATAATAGGCAGGGTGGCGCCATTCGGAAGAGGCACGGATAACTTCTCAGCAGCATGATAGCCGCGGGCCCTGAAGAGGCGCTCTCCCGTAAGCGTCGCGCCCAATTCGAATTGCTGGAAACCAGCTATTCTCGCCGCTTCTTCGCACGCGTTGAGAAGTTCCGTGCCGAGACCCATCCGGGCCCGGTCCGGGTGAATGAAGAACGCCCGGATTCTTGCCGGTTCGGTCACGGGATCGAGTAAGCTGTCCGACCGCTCACGCGCGTGGTCACTGCCAAAAAGCGTGCGGCGCTTACTCCAGCCGCCACACGCTACAATCCGTTTCTCCGGCTGACTGACGTCCTCAATCACGAAGTAAGTTCCGTCGGCGATCAGTTGCGTATCGACGCCGAAGACAGTGCCGAGCGCGCCCTCCAACTGACCCGGCGAGTAATCGCCCGCCTGAAGAACGCGCACGGAATGCTCAATCAGAGTAGCGATCGCAGGTACGTCTGCCGCATCGGCAAATCGAAGAACCAGCGGTGGAGCAATAGCCAAGCAACCGGCTTATGCCCAGGCGAACCCTTGCTTGTCCAGAGGAATGGAGCGGATCCGTTTTCCTGTGGCAGCAAAGATTGCGTTACAAACAGCCGGAAGCACCGGCGGCAGTGCCGGTTCGCCAAGACCCGTCGGCGGATTGTTGCTCTTCAGAAAGTACACCTCGATCTGAGGCGCGTTCCGTATCCGCATCAGCCCGTGTTGGTTGTAGTTCTGTTGAACAACAGCACCGTTCTTTAGCGTAATTTCCTGGCTCATCAATTCGCTGATGCCGTCAATCACGCCACCCTGCACCTGGGCTTCCGCACCGCTCGGATTGATGATCTGGCTTCCGACGTCGCCGCAAACCCAAACTTTGTTGATCTTAACTTTGTTGTCCGGAGTCACCGTCACTTCGGCGACATGGGCAAAGTAGCCCTGGAAGCTGTAATGGAAGGCAACGCCCATCGCCGTTCCTTTCGGAAGCGCGCGCTTGCCCCAGCCCGATTTCTCAGCGACCATCTGCAAAGCTCCGCGCATGCGGACCGTGTCATAGGCTACCTGACGGGCGCCAGCGGGAGTCGGGCTCGGCTCGTTTTCAACCTTGGGCTTTGCCGCCGCCGCCACTTTCCGCTTGCCGGGAGCGTCCAGGAGATCAAGCCTGAACTGCACGGGGTCTTTACCTGCGGCATGCGCCAGTTCGTCGATGAATGACTGGAACACGAAGCACTGGGAGTTGGCTCCCGGGGCGCGCAACGCTCCTGTCTTCAACATGAGCGGCATCACCGAGGAATAAACGGCAAAGTTGTCAACGAAACCCGAGGGAAATTCCGTTGGTGCGATCGCCGCAGAAGGCGCGTAGTTTTTCCCTTCGCCGTAGCTGACGAAGTGATTCCTCCAGGCGACGATCTGGCCATCGTTGTCGACAGCCGCCTTTAGGAAGTGGAACCCACCGGGACGATAGTAGTCGTGAGTCATATCGTCCTCACGCGACCACAGCAGCTTTACCGGAACGCCAACGGTCTTTGCAATGTGGCAAACCTCGACCATGTAGTCGTTGTTCAACCCGCGGCCGAATGATCCTCCGGCTCGCATGAGATGGATCGTGATGTCGTTCTCAGGTACGCCCAATACTTTCGAAATGAGAGTGCGACCGCGCGCTGGAAGCTGCGTGTTCGACCAGATCTCCAGCTTCCCGTCCTTATACTGCGCCGTGCAGTTTCGCGGTTCGAGAGGCGCGTGGGAAATGAACGGATACGAGTAGGCGGCTTCGAGCACCTTGGGCGTGCTCTTGAATGCGGCATCCACGTCGCCGTCGTTCTTCAACGTTCTCTGAGGGTCACCCGCTGCCATCTCGGTGGCACGCTTTGCAAATTCGTCACTGTTCTGCTGAGCGGCCGGGCCTTCGTCCCATTCCACCTTCAATTTTTTCCGCGCCGACTGCGCTGCCCACCAGGTATCCGCAACAATAGCGACGCCCGGCTCCAACCCTGGTTCGCCTTCGGTCAAGGGCGTGACTTTCACCGTTCCCTCAACCACAAACGCATGTTTCACGCCGGGCAGGCTCTTGATCTCGTCGATATTCGCTGACTTTACCTTCCCGCCAAAGACCGGGCACTTCTGGTACACCGCACTCAACATGCCGGGCAAGGTAAAGTCGATCCCGTACATCTGCTTGCCCATCGCCATGTTCGGAACGTCGACACCCATCGTGCGTTGGCCGACGATTTTGTAAGAGCTCGCCTCCTTGAACTTGAGGCTCTTCAGGTCCGGCAAAGGCATGCTGGCGGCTTTGCTCGCAAGCTCACCGTAGCCAAGGGAACGATCGGTGGAGCGATGGTAAACGCGGCCGTTCGAGGTGTAACACTCGTTTTCAGGAACGCCCCAGGTCTGCGCCGCCGCCGCGATCAGCATCTGTCGTCCCGCTGCGCCCACCTGCCGCATCGGTACCCAGTTATTCGAAGCGGCCCGACTTCCGCCCGTCGTTTGCAGGCCGTACCTGGAGTCGAAGTCCGCCTGCTCGACCTTCACGCTCTTCCAATCGATATCGAGCTCTTCCGCAATCAGCATCGGAAGCATGTTCTTGATACCCTGCCCAATCTCAGGATTGCGGGAAATCAGAGTGACCGTTCCATCCGGCGAGATGCGGATGAACGCCTTGGCATCAAAGGCGGGCTGCTCGCCGGCCTGGGCCGAAGCGTTCCGCGCCGTGTGAAGCCCGAGAAGCATTCCGCCTCCCGTCAGTGTTGTTACTTGCAGAAACGAGCGTCGATTCAGTTTCATTACAGGCTCCCTTCCGCTTTCTTAACTCCCGGCATCACAAGTTCTGCCCGTTGTGCAGTGCCCTTGGCATTTCCTGCCGCTTGATGGATTGCCTCCCGGATCCGCACATAGGTTCCGCAGCGGCAGAGATTCCCGCTCATGGCCTCGTCGATCTGTGCATCACTCGGTTTTGGGGTCTTGGCAAGAAGCGCTGCCGCTGACATAATTTGGCCCGTCTGGCAGTAGCCGCACTGGGGAACGTCAACGTGCTGCCATGCCTTCTGAAGAGGGTGGGATCCGTCGGCGGAAAGCCCTTCGATGGTGGTGATTGCTCCGCCGGTGGCAGCGGCTACCGGCGTTAAGCAGGACCGCACCGCCTCCCCACCTAAGTGAACTGTACAGGCGCCACACTGGCCGATTCCGCAGCCATACTTGGTTCCGGTCAGATGTAGAACGTCACGCAATACCCAGAGAAGAGGTGTATCGGAAGGCACGTCCACGTTTGTAGAACGCCCATTGACTGTCAGCTTATATGGCATACTTGGACCTCAAACGAGCTAGTTTGTCTGGTAACCCGCTCTTACTACACTACAATGCGGCCAGCCGTGCAAACGAGTAAAAACCCTGCATCCTTGTATACGGCACAGAAGGGCTCAAAGGCCGTGCCATAATCGCAAGCTAAGGTCGCTAAGTTTTTGCCCTGTCGCGCAAACTCATCGTTTTGAGAGACCCCAGCCCGCTGTCTTCCCCTGACTTTGAAAAGGAGCTTCATGAGTTTGTATCGCCACTGCCCTTTGCTCTTCTGCGTAGGAGCCAGTCTAATCGCCGCTCAGCCCGACCCCGTGAAGATCGACGCCATGAAAGCCGATCTGATCGGCAAAGTCGAATCGCTGAAGACGCGAAGCCAGATCATGAACGACGAGATTTTCAGCTTCGGGGAGCTGGGCTTTCAGGAGTTCGAAACCTCGAAATACCTGACCGAAACGCTCGAACACGAGGGCTTCACGATTCAGCGCGGCGTGGCAGGCATTCCGACCGCGTGGACGGCCAAATGGGGATCGGGCAAGCCGGTCATTGCACTTGGTTCGGATATCGACTGCATTCCGCAAGCCTCGCAAAAACCCGGCGTCGCCTATCATGACCCGCTCATCCCCGGCGCTCCCGGGCACGGCGAAGGTCACAACTCGGGCCAGGCACTCAACATAACAGCAGCCTTGGCTGTGAAAGACCTGATGCAGAGAGAGCACATGTCCGGAACCCTCGTCCTCTGGCCTGGAGTAGCAGAAGAAGATCTGGGGTCGAAAGCGTTTCTGGTCCGGGCCGGAATTTTCAAGGATGTCGACGCTGTCATCTTTACGCACGTAGGCGCGAATCTGTCCGTCTCTTCGGGCCCCGGAGGGGGCAATGGGCTGATTTCCGTCGAGTATCGGTTTGAAGGCGAAAGCGCACACGCGGCTGGAGCTCCCTGGCGAGGACGAAGCGCCCTGGATGCAGTTGAGCTCATGGACGTCGGCTGGAATTTCCGGCGCGAACATCTTCGCTTGACGCAGAGATCGCATTACGTCATCACGAACGGCGGCGACCAGCCGAACGTGGTCCCACCGAACGCCTCGGTTTGGTATTACTTTCGCGAAGCCGATTACGACCACATCAAGGGTCTTTGGGATATCGGGGACAAGATGGCGAATGGCGCGGCGCTTATGACGAATACTTCCTTCACGTCCCGGGTGCTCGGCGAGGCTTGGCCCGGTTACTTCAATAAACCGATAGCGGATGACATGTGGACGAATATCAAGAAGGTCGGCTTACCGCAATGGAGTGCGGACGACCAGTTGCTCGCGAAGAGCCTGCAGCATGAACTTGGGGTGAAAGAAATGGGTCTGCCCACCGAAATCCGGCAGCCCCGCGAGCGTGCTCAACAATCTGAAGATGCCGCGGAAGGCGGAAGAGAATCGATGCCGATGGGCGGAGGCTCGGACGACATCGGAGATATCTCCTGGAATGTTCCGACCGTTGTTCTCAGCTATCCCTCAAACATCCAGGCAGGTCCCGGGCACAATTGGGCGAATGCCATATCCATGGCCACGCCAATCGCGCACAAGGGCATTACGGTCGGGGCCAAAGTGGAGGCACTCACGATTCTCGACATGCTCACGAAACCGGAGTTGATTCAGTCGGCCTGGACGTACTTCAAGGATGTGGAGACAAAGAATGTCCAATACAAACCCCTCATCCGGCCCCAGGACCAGCCTGCCATCTGGCTTAACCAGAAGATCATGGCCGAGTATCGGCCGCAGATGAAAAAGTTCTACTACGACCCTACAAAGTACAAGACCTATCTGGAACAGTTGGGGATCAAGTACCCGACCGTGCGTACATCGCCGACACCAGCCGCCAAGACACCCGGGCAGCAATAAATCAGAGGCGCTTATTGCGGGGCGCCGCCGGTAATTCCGAGCAATTCGATTTCAAAAACAAGGGCAGCGCCTCCGGGAATTCCCGGCTGCCCGCGGTCCCCGTAAGCAATTTGTGCCGGACAAACAAGCGTGGCTTTTCCACCCACTTTCATCTTCTGAACACCCTCCGTCCAGCAGGGAATAACGCGGTTTAGGGCGAATTCGGCCGGGGCATTCCGGGCATAGGAACTGTCGAATTCCTTCCCATTCATAAGCGTTCCACGATAATTCACCTTCACGGTGTCGGTCGGCTTTGGAGAGGGACCGGTTCCCGGCACAAGCTCCTTATACAGGAGACCGGAGTCGGTTTTCACAACGCCGGGTTCGCTCGCTACCTTGGCCAGGTACGCGGTCGATACTTCCTTCTCCCGGTCTGAGACCCTTTGCGCCCGCGCCTGGGCGAAAGCCTGGATTTTCGGACCCCATGTCTCGAGTTCCAGAGCCGGCTTTCCCGCGGACCCATCCGCAATCGCCTGCTTCAAGATGTCGAGTTCGGCGGGAGAGAGATCGAACTGTGAAATGGATCGAGAAATGGAGAGCCCGAGGGCGTAAATTATCTTCTGGTCGTCGGTCATAAGGGCGGGCTTCACGGGTGCCGGAGTTCGCGCCGAAGTCGCTGGTTTTACAGCGCCTGACGCCGGTTTCTGTGCTGTGGAACCTGCCATTGTTGCCGTCGTTTTTGGTTTGGTTGCCGCTGGCTGGGTTTTTGTCGCTGGCGTTACCTGAGCAAGCAAAGCCGTCGACAAGAGAACAAGGATTCCACGCATCTGTTCAGGCTAGCATCAGCAGGCCTACAGAGGGGTGAAGCGACGATGGCGGAAGGGATAACCCGGAGAAGCCGGAACAAAGCTTTAGGGGCGCCCCTCGAACTGAGAAGAGCGCCCGATGCTGAAGGCTTAATTCACCTGGAAGGTCGAGTTCCGGTGTGGTGCTTATGCCAGAGAAACTTGTTCTGCCTGCAAACCTTTCGGTCCGGTCTTTACAACGAACGAGACGCGCGCCCCTTCGTCCAAGCTTCGATACCCAGAGGCTTCAATTGCAGAAAAATGGACGAACACATCTTCGCCATTCTCACGAGCAATAAAGCCAAATCCTTTGGAGGCATTAAACCACTTAACAGTCCCGATTTCTTTCATCAGTTCTCACTTTCTGTTCCAAGTCAAACCTCAACATCTACTTGGGTACATCGAGAGCGGAACTACCTGTGGGGTGTTGCTTTAACGACGAGCGCCGAGTGATAGGAAGGAATTACTTGTTTACTTACAAGATAACGGTAGCATAGCTCCGATGCTTGCGCATCTACTTTCCTGAAACCGATATCGTCCGGGTAAGAGTCTTCCGGAGGGACCACCACTACTGTAGTGATACTCTCGTCTGACTACGGAAACTCGTAAAACGATGCAGCATGTTGCTCGTCTTGGAATTATTCTTTTACTATCGGTCACGTTAAGGGCCGAGATCCTGCCCAGCGGCACCGGGATCGAGTTGCGCTCTCTTAAGCCCGTCGGGTCTCGGTTGTCACATGCCGGAGATTCGATCGAGGCCGTCGTCATAGCGCCTGTCGTCACCAAAGGCGGCAACGTCCTGATTCCCCCGGGTGCGACGCTGTCGGGGCGTGTTCAAGCGGTTGGCCGCCTCGGACTGGGGCTGAAACGCGCGCGAGCCACCATCCAACTTCAATTCGATACACTCCACCTGCCTGACCGTCCTAATCTGCCAATCCATGCGCGGCTCGCAGCCGTCGAAACAGCTAAGGAGCGCGTGAGCGAAGAGGGTCTGGTCGGAGGGATTCGCCCGGCCGCCAGTCTTTCTTCTACCGCGTCCTATTATGTTTTGCCCATTCTCTGCCTGAATCCCGATTTCGGGCTGCCCGTGCTGGCGATTAAATTCCTGATCGCACGCTCGCCCGATTCTGAGATTTACTTCCCGAGGGGTACCGAGTTTGTGCTTCGGACTGTCGATCCGCTCGAAGTTCCGGCAGATGAGAAGAAGTCGGGTTCTACCGACCTGAAACCTTTATCCTCGTCTGATCTCGCGACCGCCAATGCACTCCTTGGACGGTTGCCGACCCAACAGGCAGATCAAGGGCCCAAGCACCCATCCGACCTTCTCAACATTCTCTTCCTTGGAACGAGCGAACAGCTCAACCGGGCTTTTCAAGCAGCCGGATGGTCCGGAGCGCAGCAACGATCCTTATTGACCATCTACCGCATGTACCACTGCATGGTGCAGAGGACAGCCTATTCGGCCGCGCCCATGGGAAAGCTCAAACTGAATGGATTAACGGCAGATGCGGACTACCAGAAGAGCCTCAACACCTTCTCTAAGCGTCACCACCTGAGACTTTGGCAGCAGGACAAATCCGACGCCTGGTTCAGCGCCGCTACAGAAGACATCTCGTACAGATTCCACGGCGGGCACTTGAGTCATGCCTCCGATCCTCACATCGACGACGAACGGGCAAAGGTGTTGAATGACCTTGCATTTACCGGCTGTCTGGAGTCGGCGGCGCTCATCACCCGCCATTGGGAGGTTCGGCCGGATCCGGACAGTGTTGCTATCCAGACGGACGGTAAGATCGCTGTCCTTCGCCTGAACGATTGCTTACACCCGACAGCAATGCCGGAACCCACGCCAAACAGCCACGAGCAGCCCAATCGTCTGCTGCAGATTGCCGAAGCGATTCGCACAGATCTGATTCGCTCCAATCCCGTCTCGCTCGCTTTCAACACCAGGAGAATGGTGGAGGAAACCCCCGCTTACGGGCTCAGCTCATTTCGCGTGAAGCGCACCACGGCTGTTTCCGGTTCTCAACCGGTTGAACAAGAGCCGGATTCCCGTCGTTGGATGCGATCGAGTGTTCTCGACGTAGCGACTTCCCGGCAATCAATGATCTGAGTTCGCCGTTGCGTCGCGGGTCTGCTTTAGCGTGGAAGTGAGAGACTCCTGCGGAGCCTTTTGCACGTACGGCCCAACCGCCCACGCGATCGCCTGGGGTATAGAGCGGGACAGAGAAAGCATACGGCACTCAGCCAGCACGCCTCCGTTTATTTTCTCGATACTCCAATAGGCATACATTTTCCACATGTATCCGTGTCCCTCGCCCTCGGGGTAGGCGCGTCCCCGGCTGAAGGGTGTTTTGTCGATTTCTGTGATCTTGCGCGCGTAAGCCCGGCAATTCCATTTCCCCGGTGCGAGTTTGCTCATAGTGGGCATCCTGTACAACGTCCAGCACAACAGGAACAAGGCCCTTGCGCTGCTGTACCCGCCAATAACCAACCGTCTCTGTGCCGTTGCTCTTAAGCGTCTTTGAGTCAGTGATTTCCGGGTAAATCTTTTTGTGATTGTCGAAGTTTCTTAGCACCGCAATCACGCGTTTCGGATCCGTATCCGGAATGAACACAGTTCCCACCCAGTCGTGTATGAGACCATCCGTAACATTTTGTGGTTTGCCTTCCGGTCCTGCCGGGCGGACGAGAAATTCTCCACCCATCACTTTCTGCAGTTCGGCCGGAGAGTCTTCGGTCGAAATGAAGTGCTCTTTGCCCGCCCACCTGGGGTTAATCTCAGCTTCAACCGACTTCGCGTACCGCTCGAACTCAGTCACCGTTTCGGGGCTGAGCTTTACCACCATCTGGCCTGCACACGGTTGAGCCGCAATGACAAGCACCAGGGACAGAGCCCCAAAAAAAGGAGACAACTTCTTACGCATGTCAGCACTTTCATTTTCGCGAATTCAGATCGACTTCATCTCATTTCAGAGCTCGCGAGAAAGTAAGGTATATGGGAATTGGTCTGGACTTCGGTACTACGAACAGCTCGATTGCCCTCGTAACTGCAACCGGCGAGGTTGAAGTAGCCCAGTTTCCGACGGCGACGGGCGTGACCGAATCCTTCCGGTCGCTGCTCTATCTGGAACGCCATCGCGAGGCGGGACGCTCGATCATCAAGAGTTGGAGCGGTCCCGAAGGCATCGAACATTATCTGCACTCGGATGAAAAGGGTCGCCTGATCCAGTCGCTTAAATCGTTCCTGGCCAGCCGCAGCCTGCAAAGCACGGAAGTGTTCGGCCGGCCATTCCGCCTGGAGGCTCTGATCGCGAAAATCCTCCGGGACATTCGGAGTCTGGCCGAAAAACGGTTCGGATCAGACTTACCGCACGTTGTCGTTGGACGTCCCGTTCGCTTCGTCGGCGCGGAATCGGATGAGGACGACGAGTATGCGCTTTCGCGGCTGCGGGAAAGCTTGAACGAGGCGGGCTTTCCAGATGTATCGTTCGAATTCGAACCGGTCGGCGCGGCTTATCACTACGAGTCAACACTAAAGAAGGACGAACTGATTGTGATCGGGGACTTCGGAGGCGGTACGAGCGACTTTTCGGTCTTGGGAGTAGGCCCATCTTTCTCCTCGACCGGTTCCACCCCACGCCGAGTGCTTGGGAACCAAGGTTTGGGCCTGGCCGGGGACGCGTTCGATGCGAAGTTGATCCGCCATCTCGTCTCCCCTGCCCTCGGCGCGGGATCCAGCCTTCGTTCCGGAGGAAAACTGCTTCCGGTTCCTAACTGGGTTTACCTCAAACTGGAGCGCTGGCACCATCTTTCGTTTTTGAAAAGCCAGGACACGCTGAACATGTTGACGAGCGTAGCCCGCCAGGCTCTGGAGCCCGAGAAGATCAAGGCGCTTCTTTACCTGGTGCGGCACGATCTGGGCTATCAGCTTCACCGCGCAATCCAGAAAGTGAAAGCCGCGTTATCTCACGAGGAGAAAGCCCTGTTCCGCTTTGATGACGGGGACGTGACCATCCGGGCAGAGGTCACGCGATCGCAATTCGAAAGCTGGATTGCAGAGGAACTCTCCGCAATCGAGGATTCCACAAACGCCTTACTTACAAAAACTGGGATCGCGCCGGGAGAAGTCGATCGCGTCTTCCTAACCGGGGGCTCTTCGCTGGTACCCGCTGTTCGAAGGATTTTCGAGTCGCGTTTCGGCCGTGACAAAATTCGCACGGGCGACGAATTCACGTCTGTGGCGAGAGGGCTTGCGCTTCGCTCGTTACGCCAGTAAGGCGCGCGGGTGAAAAGCAGCCTAGCCGCGTTGAGGCAGGATCATCATGGCGTATCCGATCACGCCAACGAGCACCGAAAGCGAGACGTAGAAGAGAATGTTCCCACGGCGCTGCGGTTCTGTACTCGTGTTACCTGAGTGCATGTCGATTCTCCTTGCAATCCAAAACCCACTACTGCAAATCTAAATTCGTTTCCTGGGTCAGCGCGGTGTGTGCGCCGAGGTCAGCGATGCGGCTTGGGAAGCGACGAATTTCTGCAAGTAGGAGCAAGCCACTTCGGCCGCGAGATCCCCGAAGTGAGCCTGGCTTCGCCGGAAGACTTCCCGGACTCCTGAGCGCGCAAGGGAGGAGCCAACGCCTTCGATCGACGGCAACGCAACGGCGACCACGGCCCGGGCAGCGGGTAACGTTAACAAAGTCATGCTCACTGCTCCCGCCGCGATGATCGACAAAACCGTTCTCGCTGTTCTCCCAAACATTGCCTTCCTCCAATCGCCTTCTAGGAACAACGCGTGGGAGATTATCGAATTGGCTCAGGCCGAGCTGCAATGCGATGATATTTTTATGGCGAGATCTTCTTCAATGGCGGAGGATGAGGCGCTACTGCCCGTGAAGAATTGATTCTGCGACGCTTTCAGCAGTCTCGAGCGCCTTCCGCAACTCGTTAAAGCTCTCAGCCCCGATCTTCTCGACGAATTGCGACTGTACGCCCTGCCAAACTTCGTGGCTCTCGCGGAGTTTGCGTTGCCCTTCGGGCGAAAGGCACAGAAGCCGCTCACGGCGGTCCTCGCTCGCAGCCTTCACGATCAGCTTCGATCGTTCGAGCGGCCCCAGGTTGCGCGTCAGGGTTGTCCGATCCATTCCGAGACACGAGGCCAACGCTGTTCGACTAACCGCTCCGGCCCGCGCGACGTTAACCAGCACGGCGTACTGGGTCACGGTCAAGCCGACGCCCGAGAGAGCGCGGTCGTAGATGAGGGAAAGCTTGCGAGCCGTCCTTCGCACCTGGGTGCAGGCGCAGGGTTCAGGGTCGTCCCGTCCATCCAACTTCTTACGATTGGTCACTTTTGACATGCGTGCATATACACCCTTATGCTAGCCTGTGTTCACGACATGACCGGTACGGAACCTCGCACCAAGCTTCACTACGCCTGGGTAGTGGCCGCAGTTACGTTTCTTGTTCTGCTTGCCACTGCCGCCATTCGAGCCACGCCCGGCGTTCTCATGGTCCCACTGGAACAGGAGTTTCACTGGACCGCGGCAGCAATTTCGGGAGCCATCGCGATCAATCTTGCTCTCTTCGGGTTGATCGGGCCATTTGCTGCTTCTCTAATGGATCGGTGGGGATTACGGCGCATGGTCCTGTTTGCCCTGGCGCTGCTCGCTGTGTCGGTCGGCCTCACAACACAGATGCGCTCCCAATGGCAGCTCACTTTACTTTGGGGTGTTCTGGTTGGCTCGGGCACTGGCGTGACCTCCATGGTGCTTGCTGCCATCGTCGCAAATCGCTGGTTTGAACAGCGGCGCGGCCTGGTTCTTGGGATGCTTTCGGGAGCTAACGCAACGGGCCAGCTTCTATTTTTACCGGTTCTCGCGCGCGTGGTGGAAAGTTCGGGCTGGAGAATTGCAGCGGGAATCGTTGCCGGATCCGCTGCGCTCGTGTTTGTGATTGTTTGGGCGTTTATGCGGAACAGACCTGAGGATCTGAACCTTAAGCCATATGGATGGACTTCAGGATCACGCCTGCCTGCGCAGCCGGCTTTAAAGCCGCTACCTGCACTCCGGATCGCATTGCGGTCTCCGGCATTCTGGGTGCTTGGCGGGCAGCTTCTTCGTCTGCGGCGCCAGCACCAACGGATTGATCGGTACCCATCTCATCCCGGCGTGCCATGATGTCGGCATCTCGGAAGTTCGTGCGGCGAACTTGCTCGCCCTGATGGGCGTCTTCGATATCGTGGGCACAACGGCATCAGGCTGGCTTACGGATCGCTTCTCTAGCCGGTATCTGCTTTTCGCGTACTATTCTTTGCGCGGGCTCTCGCTTCTCTTCTTGCCTCATACCCTGCTCCATGGCGGCAGCACTCTCAACTGGTTCGCTGTTTTTTACGGGCTGGATTGGATCGCCACCGTGCCTCCCACGGTAAGGCTGACCGCCGATGCTTTCGGCCGTGAGAATACGGGTGTCATCTACGGTTGGATCGGCGCTTCCCATCAGCTCGGCGCCTCCCTCTCTGCGCTCCTCGCCGGAACACTGCGGACCAGCCTTGGTGATTACGCGCCCGCATTCTGGGCCGCCGGGGCACTGTGCGTGGTCACAGGCTGGGGATTTATCGCGTTCGGAAGAGCGCTCGGCAAGAAAGCCGAAATTCCGCTTCCTCAGCTCGTTTCTGTTTAGGCGATGGCGCTAAGATAGCGTTCCCCAGAACGCCTGACCGCCGCCTTGCCATTCTGCTGAACCGTCATGCCGGAGAACGCTCCGTAGATGCGATCGAACGGGAAAGGCTCGACGGCAGCGACGATCCGCTGAACCGCTTTGGCGTTCAAGGGCACGAGGTTGGGATAACTGCGCATGAAACTGACCCAGTTGCGGTCTGGGACAACCTGAATGGTGTCGCCCGTCAATAGCGCGCCTTTGCCGGATGCACCTCCTGGCCAATGAAGCACGGCCGCTCCTTCGAAATGACCGCCGCAGCGTAGTAAGCGCAAACCGCCGGGCAACTCCAGCGATTCACCTTTCCAAAACCGGATGTTCTGATCCGGCCGCATCACCCACTTCGCGTCATCCGCATGCAGATAGATCGGGACGTCTCCCAGTTGCCGGCTCCATTCGACCATGCAGGTGTAGTAATGCGGATGCGAAATCGCGATCGCTTTTACTTCACCCAGGTTTCTGATGTGTTCAAGCGCGCCATCGTCAAGGAGGCTTATGCAATCCCAAAGCACATTGCCCGTGGGAGTCTCGACGAGAAATGCCCGCTGGCCGATGCCGAACTTCGGCTCAGTTGAGAAAGCCGTCAATCCGGGTTCTTCCTCTTCGACTTTGGTTGTGTGGTCTTTGCGGAGATCTTCAAGCGTGGTCCATCGCTGGCCCTCCAATCCGACATACTGACGCTCGTCGGTGCAGATCGGGCACCGCTCCGGCTGCGTGGGCGTCTCGCCGAATTGAGTCCCGCAAGTGACGCATATGGCTTTCATACGAAGGAGCGCGCTTATTCTTTCGGAATGTCTGACAAGGGCACGTGAACGTAACGGATTGACTTGCGATTCCAGGTATAGGTCATGTGCAGGTCGCCCTCGCGCCCTTGAATCAGCGCCGGATAGGAGTACTCGCCGGGCTCCGATTCAAGCGTCTGGAACATCCGGAAGTGCTCTCCGTCCTTGCTCACCGCCAGATTCAGTGGAGTCCGGCCCTTGTCTGTGTGGTTATAGATCAGCACAATTCGCCCGTCCTGCAAGGCAATGGCATCAATACCGGAGTTTGGATTTGGCAAATCAATAGGATGAGCTTCCGTCCAGGTTCGGCCGCCATCTTGCGAATCGGCCACGCAGATCTTGCCCGTTCGCGCAGTCGAGCGCGCATAGAGCCTCAACTTGCTTCCTCCGAGCGAGACCACGGATGGCTGAATGATGCCTTCGGTTTTGCCCCAATCGAACGAACCCGGCACTTCCTTCACTCCTGCGGTGTTCTGCGGAGGCCTGACGTAGGCAGAGCCAACCACGATCGGTCCACTCTTAGTGAACGTCTGTCCGTTGTCTGTGCTTCTTTCAATCCAGCAGGCCCAGGACCGGTAACTCTCGACCGAAGTTCCACTGACGACCGTTCCGTCCCGAAGCACCAGCGGCTTAGCGCGAATGGGACCATAGAGGCCGGCCGGCAGGTGTTCAACCGGCGACCACGTTTTCCCTTCGTCGGTGCTGTATCGCCGGGCGCCGGTCCAGCTTGTGGGGTGCGGACCAAATTTGTAATACAACCAGAGCCGGCCATCTTTCGTGTGAAAGAAAACCGGATTGTACGTTGCAATCTCCGGTTCTCGCGCCAGTTCGAGCGGAGCAGACCACTTGCCGTGATGCCGCCGAGCGGCCCAGATCGCGACGTCTGGCGCGCCCTCTTTCGTGCCGCCGAACCAGGCGGACAGGAGATCCCCGTCCTTAAGCTGGACGACCGTGGACGCATGGGCTGAGGCAAAGGGTGCTTTGTCGTAGATCAGTTCTTTCGAGACCTCTGCACGAAGAAGGCAGACGGTCACGGCACAGGAAAGAACGGTACGGCAGAGACGAGGAAGTGAAACCGTCCAGCAGGGTGTCATCGGGTTCTCTTCCGCATTATCGCGTCCGGGCCGGATATGTTAGTTTCTCGTTGTGTCGTCCTCAGCGTACGAAGACCTTGATCGTCTCGGATACGTCATGCTCGAAAACGTTCTCGACCCGGAGACGCTCGAACAGGTTCGGAACCGGGTTGAAATGCTCTATGAACAGGAAGGCGAGAATGCCGGTTCCGAGTTCAGAAAAGAACCGGGCGCACGCCGTCTCGCAAATCTCGTGGATAAGGGCGAGATCTTCGAACACCTGATTACAACGCCTCAGATCCTGGAGCTTGTCCGCCATGTTCTCGGTCCGAAGGTGAAGTTGAGCAGTTTCAATGCCCGCTCGACCGATCCCTTCACGCAAGACGCGCAACCCTTGCATTGCGATGCGGGAGCCGTCGCTGATGGGCAAGGTTTCTGGGTCTGCAATACCATCTGGCTGCTCGACGATTTCACCGCCGACAATGGCGCGACGAGAGTTCTTCCTGGTTCCCATCAATGGTCGAAGCTCCCGGGTGATGTTCTCGCCGACCCCGGACAGCCCCATCCCGAAGAAGTGATGCTCCTCGGCAAAGCCGGTTCCGTCGTCGTGATGAACACTCACGCCTGGCACGGCGGAACAGCCAACCGGACGGCAAATCCGCGGCGCGCCCTGCATGCCTTCTACTGCAGAAGCGATAAGCCGCAGCAGCAATACCAGAAGCGCCTGTTGCGCCCTGAGACGCAGGCCCGGCTTTCGCAGGAGGTCCGTCAGTTGTTAGCGCTGGACGACCCCGAAAACGACCGGCTGAGTGCGCCGGAACAAAAAAGCAGCGGATTTTTGAAATAGTGGGGGCAGAATAGTCCTGTCCGTTCAGGTACTTGGACGGACTTTGCCCATCGCCTTCCAAACCATTCGGAGGTGCAAGCTTTTCAGTAAGCATGCACATATTACAGCCATAAAAGACGGTCTGGTCGCTCCGTTCGCCCAAATGAAAGACAGTCGTGCTAATAGGAACCAGTAAAGGCCCCTGCGGCGCTTATTTTTAGTAATTAGGCATACATACTAGTGGCCCGGACGGCCTTATTCTGTGCCCGAGCCCTACGGAATCTTGCGTGCAAACAGCACCTTCAGCATCACGGGATGATCCGTTGGTTGGGGACGTCAGTGTTGGCTACGTTTTTACGGAGGATGTTTGAAGGTCAATGCTGGGCAGTCACGCGGTAGGGTAAACTTCTCGAGTCTAGTTCCACTCTTCACGATTTCTGTTGTGGTGAGTGCGCTCTACCTCGGCCGCGACGTACTTATCCCGTTTGCGCTCGCTCTTCTCGTCAGCTTCCTATTGACGCCGCCAGTTACCTGGCTTGAAAAGCTGCATCTTGGACGTATTCCCTCTGTACTGATTGTCTTTTTGTTAGCGTTTTCTGTTTTCGGTGCCGTTTCCTGGCTCGGCCTTACACAACTCGGAGAGGTGGTTGGAAACTTACCCGTTTACCAGACAAACATCAATCGCAAGCTGGCCGCCTTGCAGAAGCCGGGAGTGTTCCGCGCCTTCCGCGCTTTATCCCAGATACAAGACGCTGCGCTGAAGCTATCGGGAGATGACGACGCCGAGAATCGCGCTCAAACGACCCCGTCACTCAGCAATAAGCGCCCGGTACGCAGGGTCAGCACGCCAGTTCCGGTAGAGGTCGTGAAGCCCGGTTCGAGTCTGCGCGATGCACTCGGACCGCTTAGTTCGACGTTCGCGCGCGTCATCATAACCGTGCTTGGCGTACTTATATTCACGCTCTTCATGCTGGTGCAACGGGGAGATTTGCGTAACCGGCTGCTGCGCCTCTTCGGTGTAAGTCATCTCAATGTGCTGACGACTGCTCTCGATGATGCTGCCAGTCGTGTCAGTCATTACCTAATTGCGCAATGCATGATTAATGGAAGCTTCGGCCTCCTTCTCGGCACAGGGTTGTACTTTGTCGGCGTTCCCAATGCGCCTTTCTGGGGCATGCTTGGTGCGGTTCTGCGTTTCATTCCCTATATCGGGACTTTGACGGCCGGCTCACTGCCCACTCTTCTGTCCCTGGCTGTGTTCGACGGCTGGAGCAAGCCGCTGGCAACATTCGGACTGTTCGCCGGGATCGAGTTGACGATATCGGCGGGTGTGGAACCGTGGTTCTGTGGTGTCCGGACCGGACTTTCCGCCCTTGCTGTCCTGTTTTTCGCTTCTTTCTGGACCGTCTTATGGGGACCCATCGGCCTGGTTCTTTCGGTACCGCTCACCGTCTGTTTGCTCGTGATGGGTAGATACGTTCCTCAATTAAAGTTTTTGGATGTCGTGCTTGGGGACGAGCCGGTGCTGCCGCCAGAAGCCCACTACTACCAGCGGCTACTCGCTCTGGACGAGGATGAGGCACACGATGTCGCCGACCGCTTCCTGAAGGACAAAACGAGCCTGCAACTGTATGATTCGGTCATTATCCCCGCACTTCGGCTCGCGGAAGAGGACCGGCATCAAAACGCACTCGATGATGAACGGGAAGCTTTTATTTATCGAAGCACCCGGGATTTGATCGAGGAGATAGGCGAGCGGGACTCGCCGGACGAAGCTCCTCAGCCGCCGTCAGGATTGCGCATTGTGTGCGTCGGAGCACGCGACGAAGCAGACGATCTGGTAGCACTCATGCTCACTCAAATCCTGAGGGGAGAGGGGCACGTTGTTGACGTCATCTCGTCGAACGAGTTGGAGCGCAGTTTGGCTTCGCTTCAAAAAGAGCAGGTCGACGTGTTTTTCGTTTCCGCTTTACCGCCCTTTGGTCTGAGCCAGGCCCGGAGCGTGTGCCGCAAAGCACGCCGTGTCTATAGGGGCTGGAAGATCATCATCGGCTTCTGGGATGCGAGTGCCGACATCGCGAAGATCCGGGAGCGCCTGGGGGCGAGCTGTTTTGACGAATTCGTCACCCGGCTCGAAGACGCTAAGTCCCAGGTGAACAGCAAACGGGAAGGTGAAACACAGGCTCCGGCGGTGAAGGCGGACTCGGCGGAACCCATAGCCGCACTCAAGGCCTAGACAGCCTTCAGGATTCGTCCGCCCTCTTGCAGAAGTGGGCTTGGCTTCCCTTCGCCTACTTGCTGACGCCACATTGCATAGTACAGTCCCATGCGCTCGATCAATTCGGTATGCGTCCCAAACTCAACAATGCGGCCGCGTTCTAGGACATAGATCCGGTCCGCATGCAGAACGGTGGACAGCCGGTGAGCAATCAGGATCGTGATCGTGTCTCGCGAAACGGCCACATCCCGAATCGTTTTGCTGATCTCTTCCTCTGTTAGCGAGTCAAGCGAGGAAGTAGCCTCGTCGAAGATGAGCAACTGAGGTTTGCGAAGCAGCGCTCTGGCAATAGCGAGCCGCTGCTTCTCTCCGCCGGAGACTTTTACGCCTCCCTCTCCGATGACTGTATCGAGCCCCTTATCGGCACGAGCCAGCAAGCTTTCGACCGACGCCTGGCGAAGGACATCCAGGCACTCGCGATCTGTGGCAGTCGGATTTACAAAGAGCAGATTCTCCCGGATGGAACCGGAAAATAGCTGCGCGTCCTGGGTAACGAAGCCGATCTTTTCCCGCAGATCCTCCGTGGCGATTTCGTCTTCGCGTATGCCGTTGTATAAAATGTGCCCTTCCTGGGGACGATACAAGCCGACCAACAGCTTTACCAGCGTGGTCTTCCCGGCACCCGACGGCCCTACAAAGGCGACCGTCTCGCCGCGAGATACCTCGAACGAGATTCCGTCGACGGCCGGACGGGTCGCAGTCTGATGCTGAAAGGACACCCCGTCGAACTCCAGCGTTTCAAGCGCGTTCACAGGAATCGGATTGGCCGCCCGGGGCTCCGGAGGTAAAGCAAGGATCTCCTCGAAATTCTGCAAAGAAGCCTCGGTTTCGCGATAGCTGTTTACGACGTTCCCTAACTCCTGCAAAGGTCCGAAGACGAAGAACGAATAGATGAATAGGGAGAAAAACTGCCCGACCGAGATGCGTTGGGTGAAGATCAGATACAGCATCAGGAACAAGATGGACGTTCGCAGCAGGTTCACAAACGTTCCCTGCACAAAACTGAGGCTGCGCAGATATCTGACCTTTTTCAATTCGAGCTTTAGAATTTTTGCGGTTGTTCCATTCAGGCGGTCGATCTCCTGCTGGGCCAATCCGAGGCTCTTGACCAATTCGATATTCCGAAGGGATTCGGTTGTGGAGCCGGCAAGCGCCGTCGTTTCTTTGACGATGGCTTTTTGAACCGCTTTGATTTTTCGGCTCAGGACGGAACTCAATCCGCCAAGCAGAGGAATAGTGAGAAGATAGGCGGGACCGATCGACCAGTGGACGCGAGCGGCATAGATCATCACGAAGATGACCCCAATTACCGTCGTGAACAACAGGTTTACGGAGACGCTGATGAGCTTCTCTACATCCGTGCGAACCTTCTGGAGCTTCCCGAGCGTCTCCCCGCTTCGCTGATCTTCAAATAAGGCGTAGGGCAACTCAAGCGAATGGCGCACGCCGTCGGCATAAAGGCGCGCGCCGACTTGCTGGGTGATCAGATTGACGTAATAATCCTGAAAGTTCTTCGCGACCCGGGAAACAAAGGCAACACCAACCGCGGCTCCCAACAAAACCGTGACACCCCTTACGAATTGGGCGCTTGTGTACTCCTTATAGCGAGTCGCGTAACTGTCGATAACATGCCGGAAGATGAGCGGATCCAGCAACGAGAAGACCTGGTTGATAGCCGCCAAGAGAAGCGCGGCAACAACAAGGGTCCAATAATCCCGGAGATACCGCCAGAGGGTGGCCATCCTCTAAAGATTACTTGCACCCAGGCAGAGTTGCGGAAGGGAGTCGAATAAAAGTCAGCGACCCACTTCGAAATCGGCTCCGCAGCCTCGGTCGACCCATATGCCCCGAGCGTCGAAGCCCCACGTCTCGTTTTGGCGGCATGCCGCGCGGCTGAACTGCCGCACCATCCTGACCGATCCCCTCACATCCGCTTGGCAGTACTGCCGGCGTCCGTTGTCCGAAGAACAGGTGACGGTAAACGTATTGCCACCGCGGCCGCCATAACGCCCGCCGTTCCCGTTGCCATTGCCGCCCCGGTCGTTCGGAGGTCCGTTCCGGTCACCGTAACCACTTCCGTTCCCGTAGCCGCCTCCGTTCCCGTAACTGCCTCCGCCTCTCCATTCGAGGTCGAAGGTGTATCCTTCGCGTCCACCCTTCGGGTCTTCAATACGGATTACGGCTACGCCTCCTTGCCGCGGATCGCGCACCAAGGTGACGCGTCCCCGCCCGTCCACCCCGGTGAACCGGAAATCTGCCGGCCGGGTGGGCATGATGGAATCGCAGTCAAACCGTCGGAAGCGAGAAGGCTCGCCAGACAGGGTCCGGATCCGGGCCGAATCGCCACGGACCTCTACTTCGGCCACTGAATCAACATCCACTTCGATGGTGCATTTTCCCTGATCGCTGCGATTGTCGCCCCGGATATTAGCGCGCATAGTATCTTGAGAAAATCCTGGAATCGCGGCACTAGCTAAGAAGACCAGAAAAAACTGAGTATGGTAACGCAAGTTCAAATCCCCGCTGACTTGAGAATAAACCATACTGGTATAACTTAATTCGATTAGAGGAAATCCTTCAGGGTGGCCCAGCAAAATTCGCGTACTCCCCGCGCTCAGCAAGATCAGACCGAGCGCGTTGTCGACCTTCAGGCAGATCTGAAGCTGCTCCGAACGCTGCAGAAGCTTTCTCGAACAAGTTGGTCGCCGACTCTCCGGGCCAATGCCGCAGACATTACGTCTGCCGCCCAGCAGGTTGCTGCGGCGGTGAACAGTAGCGCCCGGCGGCCCAAACAGCTAGGCCAGCGCTAGTCCCGCCTTAGCTCGACTGAGCTGAGCCGATCAGCAAGTCGAAAAGCTCGCCCAACATCCTCGCGGCCTCTGCCTTGGGCAGAACGACGGGATCGTACGCGCTTTCGAGCGTCACACCATGAAGCAGCGCTTCGAGAGCGATCCGCGTCATTGAGCTCTCCGCTTGCGTCCCGCTGTGAAGATTACAAATCTGAAGCCAGTTGACGGTACCAGACTTGAAAGAAGAACGAATCTGGCGATGGCGCGCAGCCAGTTTGTCCCGCAGCTTGGGGTGGCGGGCGGCGAAAAGCTTGAACTCCAGCATCAGCATGGACCAGTTGGGATTTGCCGCCAGCTTGGAGTAATAGTCACGGAACTTGCGGGTCCGTTCATTGCCCTCCGGATACTCATCGACAATCGCCTGAATCGTCCTTAGGTGCTGATATGCCTTCTGTTCGAGCAGAGCAAAGAATAAATCTTCTTTCCTGCTGAAATGGGCGTAAAACGCTCCTCGCGTGTGTCCGGCCTCCTTAGCGATGTCTTCCAGGCGGGCCGCTTCGAAGCCCATCTTAGAAAACACCTTTTCGGCGGCGTTCAAGAGTCTTCGCCTGGTTTCCTCCGTCCGGAGCTGATGCTTATTGGGCGACTCGGCGGTGGCACGAACCGTGCGCCGTGGAGCTTGGCCGAGGTCGCTGAGCGCCGATCTCCGCTTTACGTTCCCGCGGTCCGGCACTGTCGATTTTCGCATTCCGATGCTTCGATTATATACATGCGTGTCTCCAATGTGATACATCTATGTATGTATTACGCCAATGCGTTCAAAGCAAATTAGCGTGCGGTGGCCGTTGCAGGTAGCAGGGTGGGTGCTGTGGCTGGCGGCGGCAGCGCCGGTCGTCATGGCTCAGGCGCCGGGTAGCGCGGGCGCTAGCGGACACAGCACCGCCACGCCCTTGCCGCTTTCCGGCGCCCCGGCACAATGGGGCTCGGCCCAGGCGTCACAAACCGTTACAACAAGCGGCGTTTCTACCGTAAACAGTTCCGTACAGGTCACCGGCAACCTTGCCGGCAGTGTTCCAGCAAAGGATGTTCCGGCCGGTCCAATTCGTCTTACCCTGGCCGATGCTGTTCGCCGGGGCGTCGCGTCCAACCTCGGCCCCATCTCTGCCGGAAATGCGCAGAGCGCGGCACGAGCGGAACGTATGCGGGCTCTCGGCAATCTGTTGCCGTCCATTTCGGTCAATGCGAGCGAAACCGTCACACAAGTCAACCTTGCGGCATACGGGCTAAAGATCCAGCCGCCGGCCGGGTCTAATTTCTCCATCCCGACCATCGTCGGGCCATATTCGTATTCACAAGCACAGGTTGCGCTTTCGCAATCGGTATTTGACCTGGTTCAGAGGCGCAACTACCAGGGCAGCAAGTCTGCCGAACAGGCCGCAGCGTTCTCGGTGAAAGACACGCGGGAACTGCTGGTGCTTGCGGTTGCCGGCACTTACCTGCAAGCCGTCGCCCTGGAAGCCCGGCTGCAATCGCAGAACGCTCAGGTGGCGAACGCACAGGCCGTTTATCAGCAGGCCGTTACGCGAAAGGCGGCCGGCACAAACGCGAAGATCGATGTGATGCGGAGCCTGGTGGAGCTTCAAACGCAGCAACAGAGACTCCAGGCGATCGAGGGCGATCTGAGAAAGCAAAAGCTGGCCTTAGCGCGACTAATCGGACTACCGCAAGACCGCGAACTGGATTTAGCGGAGCCGCTCGCAGGCCACGGGACGAAGCCACCGGAGGCAGCCTCGGTCATCCAACTCGCCATGGGAAACCGGGCCGACTTCAAAGCTCTAACCGCGCAAGTCCGGACGGCGGAGCTTGCCCTTTCGGCTGCACACGCCGAGCGTTACCCTACGGCGTCGGTGAACGGAGACTACGGAGTTATCGGTCCTAATCCCGCGAGTACGCACGGGGTTTTCGCCGTCACTGCGGGAGTGAACATGAACATTTGGGACGGCGGCCGGATCAAGGCCGACATCCAGCAGGCGGAGACCACGCTCCGTCAACGGCGGGCAGAACTGGACGAATATCGCAGCAGAATCGAGAGCGAGGTCAGGACCGCATTAATCGAATTTGAGACCGCGGCCGGACAATTGCAGCTTGCGGCAACGAATCGCGATTACGCAAACGAGACCCTGGCCGAAGCGCGCGATCGGTTTAGCGCAGGAGTGTCAACAACGGTGGAAGTCGTTCAGGCACAAGAACAGGTCTCCAGTGCTGAGAACGATTACGTTTCCGGTTTGTTTTCGTTGAATCTGGCGAAATTGACCCTGGCGCGCGCAACCGGCCAGGCCGAAGCGAGCTTAACCGATCTATTGAAGAGAGAGAATCCATGACGGTAGAAGAGAAACAAACGGCTCCGGAGGGGCAGGGACAAGCGAAGGATCCGGCAGGTGTCACGCCCAAAACCACGCCACCTTCGAACACGGCCGGCCGGCGCCGCGCCTTCACAATCTTCTTTGTCGTCCTATTGCTGGTAGGGATCGCCGCCTTCCTGTTTTGGCGTCATGGCCGGCTCTTCGAATCGACGGACGACGCCCAGGTCGACGCCCATCTTAATCCCGTGACTTCCCGGGTCGACGGCACCATCACGGCAGTGTACGTCGACGACAATCAGATGGTTCAGGCAGGCGCGCCGCTTGTCGATCTGGATCCACGAGATCTTCAGGTCAGCCTGGAACAGGCCCGAGCAGAGGTTGCGCAAGCACAAAGCATGGTGATTGCCGAGCGTCCGAATCTGCCCATCACCGAGGTGCTAAACGTAAGTAACATCGCCGGCGCCGAGGCGGATGTCGCAACGGCCAAAGCCGCACTGGCAGTGGCAGACCGCGATCGTGAAGTATCAGCAGCCAAGTTAAGCGAAGCCGAAGCCAATAACACCCGTGCGCAGGCCGACCTGGCTCGTTATCGCCTGCTCATCGCCAAGGAAGAAGTCTCGCAACAGGAATACGACCAGATCGTGGCAGCGGCAAAGGCACAGACCGCGACCGTGCGGTCGAATCAGGCCAGCGTGGAGGCGGCGGTACAGACAGTTGATCAAAGGCGCGCACAGCTTGCACAATCGGAAACAAAGCTCGACCAGTATCGCCGCAATGCGCCGCAGCAACTGGCCATCCGGCGAGCCAACGTGCAATCGAACCAGGCAAGTGCGAAGAGCGCTCAAGCGCAACTCGAAGCCGCTCGCCTGAAGCTCAGCTACACAAAGATCACGTCCCCGGTTTCAGGCATCGTGATGAAGCGCTCGGCCGAAATCGGCTCGCATATCTCGGCTGGACAACAACTCATGCAAGTCGCCCAGATTGGTGACATCTGGATAACGGCCAATTTCAAGGAAACGCAGCTTCGATCCATTCGTCCCAACCAATCCGTTTCCATCCACGTGGATGCTCTCAAAAGAGACTTCGAAGGGTTTGTGGAAACAATCGGCGGCTCTACCGGCTCGATCGCAAGCGTTCTGCCCCCCGAAAACGCCACCGGTAATTACGTCAAGGTGGTACAGCGGATTCCCGTGCGGATACGCTTCAAGCCGAACCAGGGAGGCATGGATCTTCTCAGGCCTGGTATGTCGGTTGAACCGGACGTCAGAGTAGGAGAGTAGACGTGCCTCCTTCATCACGGGGAGTTTGGAAGCCCGCCCACAATCCCTGGATTGTGGCAATTACCGTCACGCTCGCCACTTTTATGGAGGTGCTGGATTCCTCCATCGCCAATGTCGCGCTGCCGCATATTGCCGGCTCCCTTGGCGCAAGTTACGAGGAATCCACGTGGGTTCTCACCAGCTACCTGGTCTCGAGCGCTATCGTCTTACCCATCTCCGGCTGGCTGTCAACACTGATCGGGAGAAAGCGCTTCTACATGTCGTGCGTCGTGCTCTTCACGGCCTCGTCTATCTTGTGCGGACTCGCGCCGAGCCTGCCGATGCTCATCCTGTTCCGGGTCCTGCAAGGTGCCGGAGGCGGTGGTCTTCAACCTTCGGAGCAGGCCATTCTGGCTGATACGTTCTCGGTGGAAAAGCGCGGAATGGCTTTCGCGATGTACGGGATGGCCGTTGTAGCTGCGCCCGCCATCGGGCCAACGCTCGGCGGCTGGATTACCGACAACTACAGTTGGCATTGGATTTTCTTTATCAACTTACCGGTGGGCCTGATCTCGCTTTTCCTGACCCATCGGGTGGTAGAAGATCCACCCTGGCTGAAAGAAGAAAAGAAATCCGGAATCCGCATCGACTACATCGGGCTGGCTCTGATCGTGATCGGCGTTGCCTGCTTCCAGTTTGTTCTGGATAAAGGTCAAGAAGAAGACTGGTTCAGTTCTCCGCTCATCGTAACCACCTTCAGCATTGGTGTTCCCGTATTGATCGCATTCTTCCTCTGGGAGTGGTACCACGACCACCCCATAGTGGACGTGCGCCTGCTAAAGAACAGAAATTTCGGGACAGCGGTGTTTTTCTCCTTCGTATTAGGACTGGTGCTGTTTGGAACCACGGTTTTGATCCCGCAGTTTTTACAGACGAGTCTTGGGTATACGGCCGAACGCGCCGGCATGGCCCTTTCGCCGGGCGGGCTCGCGCTCATGGTCATGATGCCGATCGCCGGATTCATCACAACGAAGGCCGGAGTCGATCCGCGTTTGCTTGTTTCCCTGGGATTTCTCGGCATGGCATCGACGCTTCACTTCATGACGATCATTTATCCGGGAGTGGACTTCAAGACGATCGTGCTGCTGCGAGCGATCCAGGTGCTTCCGATGCCGTTCATCTTTATCCCGATCAGCACCCTTAATTACATCGGTGTTCCGCGTGAAAAAAACAACCAGGTCTCGGGATTATCGAACTTCTCTCGCAATATTGGCGGCAGCATCGGAACTTCCCTCCTGAGCACGTTCCTGTCACGCCAAAACCAGACACATCAGAACACCTTTGCCGCTCATACCAGCCACGGCGACGCGAACTTTCAAGCCATGCTGTCAGGTTTCAAAGGCATGTTTATGTCGCAGGGATTCGATCCGATCACTGCCGCTCACAAAGCGACGGCGATGGCATACCAGATGATTCAGAGCCAAGCGGCCGCGCTAAGTTTCAAGAACAGCTTCTGGACCATGTCGCTGATTGTCATATTCCTGGTGCCGCTTCCATTCGTCATGCGGAGACCACCCCGGAACGCAGCAACGCAGCTTGGCGGCCATTAAGAGGCGACTTGCGAAGCCTCTTTCACTTCATCGGTGACGACAGTGAAGTTGCGCAGGCGAGCGCTTCCGAATGACGTGGTCAGAGCCACGTCGGCCGCATCTCGGCCCACGGCCATCAGAATCCGCCCGATACGGGGAGCATTGTGGCGGGCGTCGAAAGTCCACCAACGGCCTCCCAGATAGGCTTCGAACCAGGCACTGAAATCCATTGGAGTGGCGGAAAGCGGAACCCCGATATCGCCCAGATAGCCCGTCACATATCTCGCTGGGATGTTTAAAGCACGGCAGAACGTAACGGCCAGGTGCTGGAAATCCCGGCACACGCCCGTTCGCTCTGTGAATACGTCCAGAGCCGTCTTGGTGGGACGAGCGAAGTTATAGCCGAAGGTGACCTTGGAATGGACCCAACTACAAATTGCCTTGACCCGGCCCCAACCGGGCGGCAGGTCGCCGAATAAATCCGCCGCCATACTGGTCAAGAGATCGACTTCGCAATAGCGGCTCGGGAGAAGATAGCGCAAGATCTCCGCGGGCAATTCTTTGACCGGTATTTCAGGAGCACTTCGGATCGCCGGCGTCCAGTTCACCTGAATCCTGGATCAAAGTGCTGTTATACAGCCTGATTATTCCCGGCGACGCGACGAAACGGGAGCATTGGTTACCAAAACTGTCCGTGTAAGTCTCGATAGGTACGACGGGGTCCAATTTAAGGACATCAGGCTCGAGCAGATCTTGCGTTCGCGATGGATACACGTTCAGGAGCGCCACAATGGGCACTTCTTGCGGTATATCGAAACTTATGTCATAACCTAATCGGATCAGCATGGGCAGCCCCTTCCAAGCTTGCCGAACGAGCGTCGGCTAGCCAGACAAATTCCGGCCGTCTCGCCTACGCGGCGAGAGAACAGGACAGGGTTCGGGTCAGCACGTATCGTCAAGTGTAACTGACCCATCCCGGAAGATTACTGTTGCAGGAATTGTAGTTGTCAGGCGGAAAATCGCACGCTCAGAAGCGCAGAAAGCGCAGCTTATTGCGTTCCGCGCTGCTTCTGATATCGACCTCGAACGATCCATTCGAAACAGTCAGACGCAAATAGCCGAAAATCCAGTTTCAAACGCACGCGATGTAAGCTGAATTTCAGGAACGTCAGGGTATACTTCGTGCATACCATCCGGTCCTGTTCCAAGTCGAGAGGCTTCCGGGTTTTGTCGCAACGGAACATGGCTACATCTTCATCACTTACAGGAAGCCGAGCAGTTCCGGCGCCGTTCACTGGCTATGAACTAAACACCGCGTATGACGAGATGTTCCGGCCGGACGGACGCCCGCGCGCCTGCTACAAAGCTCTTTACGCCCGGCTGCTGAATTCTCCTGCGGACGAGCTGGTCCGCAGCAAACAGGAAGCGGATCTCTCTTTCTTCAACCAGGGAATCACGTTTACCGTCTACGGACGCGGCGAAGGCACCGAGCGCATTTTCCCGCACGATCTGTTGCCGAGAATCATTCCTTCTGCCGAATGGGACACGGTAGAGCGAGGTCTGAAGCAGCGCATTACTGCGCTGAATCTATTCCTGAAAGACGTCTACCACGAGCGCCGGATCGTGAAAGACGGTGTGATTCCAGGCGAGTTGATCTATACGTGCCCGCATTACCGGCGGGAAATGCGTGGCCTGAAGGTTCCTCGCGACGTATACGTAAGCATCTGCGGAACCGATCTGATCCGGTTGCCGAACGGCAAGTTCGTGGTGCTTGAAGATAATCTGCGCGTACCGAGCGGTGTCTCCTATATGCTTACCAGCCGGCGCGTGATGAAGCAGATTTTCCCCATGCTGTTCCGGAAATATGGGGTTCGCCCGATTGAGCATTACAGCCAGGCTCTTCTCTCCACCTTGCGCTCGCTCGCCCCGGAAGGCCGCTCGAATCCGACCATCGTCCTTCTGACGCCAGGGGTTTACAACTCTGCGTACTTCGAACACTCGTATCTTGCCCGTCAGATGGGCATCGAGCTGGTGGAAGGCCGCGACCTCGTTGTGCACGACAACATCGTGTACATGCGAACCACTTCAGGTCTACAGCGCATTGACGTCATCTACCGCCGGGTTGACGACGATTTTCTCGATCCGCTCACTTTCCGTTCTGATTCTGCTCTCGGGTCGCCGGGACTGTTCAACGCGTATCGCGCGGGCAACGTGGTCGTCTCGAATGCACTCGGCACCGGGGTGGCAGACGACAAGGCGGTGTATGCGTACGTACCCGAAATCATTCGCTACTACCTGGGCGAAGAAGCAATCCTGGACAACGTCGAGACCTACCTCATGACTGATCCGGCGCAGCGCAATCACGTGTGCTCGAACATCGGAAACTTCGTTGTGAAAGCCGTGGGAGAATCCGGAGGCTACGGAATGCTGATCGGTCCGCATAGCTCACTCGCACAACAAGACGAATTCCGCGAGCGGATTTTCGCGAATCCAAGAAATTACATTGCGCAGCCCACGCTCTCTCTTTCCACTGCGCCCTGCTTTATAGAGGATGGGCACATCGAGCCCCGGCACGTCGACCTGAGACCGTATGTGCTATTCGGCGAATCGGTAACAATCGTTCCCGGCGGACTTACGCGAGTTGCGCTTCGCAAGGGATCGCTGGTCGTCAACTCCTCCCAGGGCGGCGGTTCGAAAGATACCTGGGTTTTGCAGAACTGAGGATACTGCCCAGCCATGCTATCTCGCGTTGCCGATAGCCTTTACTGGATGAGCCGTTACTTCGAACGCGCCGACCATTGCAGCCGCGTTCTCGAAGCAAACTACATCCTGCTTCTGAACCCTTCGAAACCTTCCCGCGAAGCTCGCTGGAACCGCATCACGGAAGCGCTCGGCCTCAAAACCGAATCGCTATCAGGTGACTCGCAGGCCACGATCATGCGGCTCATTGTGCAACCCGGAAACCGCTCTTCCATCGTTTCTTCCATCACAGGAGCGCGCGAGAACGCCAGCCAGGTGCGCGAGCAGATCAGCTCGGAGATGTGGGAATCGCTCAATCAGCTCTACCACAAGGTGACAGCGGCGAGTTCGTCGCAGAGCGACTTAGACCCGTTCCGGCTGCTTACATCTTTCCGTGAAGGTGCTTATCAATTCTATGGCGTGAGCGATTCGACGATGAACCATGGCGAAGGGTGGTACTTCATCCAGCTTGGGCGCTTCATGGAGCGAGCGTGCGGGTTGTCGCTGCTGCTCGACGCTCATTTCGCCGAATCAAACGGCGCAGACGATCTCGACTGGGTCGGCCTGTTGACCAGTTGCGCGGCAGTCGAGGCGTACCGCAAGGTCAACACGTCGAACGTAAACCCGGAGTGCGTCGCCGATTTCCTGCATGCTGAATCCTGAGTTTCCTCACACCATCCGCTACGCCGCGGACCAGATGAGCTTCGCGCTGGACAAGATTGCCGAGATTACAGCCAGCCGAAAGACTGCACGCAGCGAGCGGCTGATCGGGAAATTGCGTGCGTCGCTTACCTATGTCGCCATTGAGGAAATCATGACCCGCAATCTTCATAACTATCTTGAACGGCGTGTCTGGAACAGTGTCATAGCCTGCACGCGGCCATGCATCAGATTTTCATTGATTATCCGATCGAATCTGCCTTAGAAGCTTGACATGTTCTACGCTGTCCGACACTTCACCCGCTATCGTTACAGCCGCCCGGTTTGGCAGAGCATCATGGAAGTGCGCATGCATCCGCGCAGCGAACACATGCAGCGCTGCTTCACGTTCCAGCTTTCGGTAAGCCCCCGCGCGCGCATTTTTTCTTACCCTGATCACCTGACCAATCTGGTGCATCACTTCGATATCCCGGCGTCGCATAAGCAGCTCACGATTATTGCCGATTCTCTGGTCGAGGTGGACGATCCGGCGCCGCTGCCCGTAGATCTGGGGCCTGAGGCATGGGCGGAACTCGATCGCATGATTGAGCTCGAAGACTATTGGGATATGCTGCGGCCCAGCCACTTTGCACGGCCTTCCCCTGCGCTCGACGCGCTCGCACGCGAGCTGGACGTGGTTAGCCGAGGCGACCGGGATCCGCTAGTCCTGCTGCAGACGCTAAACAGCCAGCTTTACCGCGCATTCGAGTACGTAAAGCAGAGCACGAAGGTCGATTCGCCGATTGAAGAGGCTCTGGAGAAAAGGCAGGGCGTTTGCCAGGATTTTGCGCACATCATGATCGCGCTCGTGCGGGGACTCCGCATTCCTTGCCGGTATATCAGCGGTTATCTGCACCATGAAGCGTGGCATACGGACCGCTCGCCGGAAGGGGCTACGCATGCCTGGCTCGAGGCTTTGCTCCCTGGCTTAGGTTGGGTCGGATTCGACCCGACTAACAACCTGCCGGCCGGCATTCGACACATCCGGACCGCAATCGGACGTGACTACGCGGATGTGGCTCCCACAGTGGGCCGGATGAAGGGGTCCGCCGAAACGGAGCTTCAGGTTCGCGTCCGCGTTACGCCCTCAGAGGCCATTCTTCCTCCCGATCAGGAGTTCGCTTCGGACGAAGAATGGTCGCGCTTTCTCGAGAAGGATCAGGAAGCGGAGCTCATGATGGTCCAGCAACAACAGCAGCAGTAATAGGCAACTTCCTAGACCGCCGTCAAGCTGTTCGGTATCATGGACATAGAGCATATTGGACGCTTCGCGTTTGGTATGGACTCACCCCTGACCCTATGAGTGTGCCCGTATCGCAGATGTGGACGGTGGCGTCCTACGTCCTGAAGCAAAGACTTGCCGGACGGAAGCGCTATCCGCTTGTTCTCATGCTCGAGCCGTTGTTCCGGTGTAATCTCGCCTGTGCCGGCTGCGGCAAAATCCAATATCCGCCCCACGTTTTGAAGCGCCAACTTACGCCTGAGGAGTGCTTCCGGGCCGTTGATGAATGCGGCGCGCCTGCCGTGTCCATTCCGGGCGGCGAGCCGCTCATGCATCCCCAGATCCAGGAGATCGTAGAGGGACTGGTGGCGCGCAAGAAGTACATTTATCTGTGCACGAATGCGCTGCTGCTGAAGGAGAAGCTGCATCTCTTCAAGCCGAGCAAATACCTCAGCTTCTCTGTTCACGTGGACGGTGAACGAGAACATCACGATTTTTCCGTCTGCCGCGAAGGCGGCTATGACGTAGCCATCGAAGGCATGAAGGCTGCTCTGGCAGCGCGGTTTCCGCGTCACGACAAACACAACGCTGTTCGATGGCGCCGATCCCAACAGCGTCCGGCGCTTCTTTGACGAGATGATGGAGATCGGCGTTGAGGGCATGATGCTCTCGCCTGGCTACTCCTACGACAAAGCTCCCGACCAGCAGCACTTCCTGGGACGGGCTCGGACCCGGCGGCTCTTCCGGGCAATTCTTTCCAACCGGAAGTCGACCTGGAAGTTCAACATGTCTCCGCTCTTCGCGGAATTTCTGATGGGGCGCCGCGATTTCGCCTGCACGCCATGGGGCATGCCGACCTACAACGTCTTCGGCTGGCAAAAGCCCTGCTATCTTCTGCAGGACGGTTACGCCGACACGTTTCAAGAATTGATTCGCGAGACGGAGTGGAGCAACTACGGTACCGAGTCAGGCAATCCCAAGTGCGCCAACTGCATGGTCCATAGCGGGTATGAAGCTTCGTCGGTCCACTACGGCTTTAACACCGCTCGCGGATTTTTGGCCATGGTACGGGCCACCCTCTTCAGCGGTTATCGCGATTCCTACGCGCAAGGCTCTCCTGAACGAACCGGCTAAAGCGACGCACTCGTATAATCCTCTCGTGCAGATTCAGTCGCCCGGAGAAAATCAGCTTTGACGCAGGACCGACCGGCTCAGGCCCTAAACCCGGATGAACTTGAAGTCGCGCCCGGGTTCGTTCATGAGCAACTGCAGGGCTGGGTTCCGCAGCTCGACAACGACGAAGAAGTCCGTGCTGCTCTCGAGAAGGCGTTCGACTACCGCGGCGATGTACGAATCACCCGAAAAGATGGGACGACAGTCGACGGCTATCTGTATGACCGGCGGAGCGCGAAAACACTTGCGGACTCGCTCGTGCGTCTACTTCCTTCGGACGGCAGCCCCCGGGTAAACATCCCCTACTCCGACGTCGCTGCCCTGCGATTCAGCGACCGGGACCCGGCTGCCGGCAAAAGCTGGGAAGCCTGGGTTCGCAAGTATTGGGAGAAGAAGGCCGTGGGCGAGGCCGCCGAGATTAAGCCCGAAAGTCTCGACTAAGCACGACCGTCCGCGATCGGCACTTTACGATAAATTTCCGCGATCGTTAGTCTCGCCGGAACAGCGCTCAATTCTATCCCGTCCTCGCGGTCTGTAAACACGCGCATGGTCCATTGTGTCCGGATGCTTTCGTCGCGCCGGTGATGCTCAACGTACACTCGATCCTGCGCAATCACCAGATATTCGCGGAACGATTCGATCTGCCGGTAGAGCTCGAATTTCTCTCCTCGATCGTAGTTCTCCGTTCCTTCCGAGAGGACTTCCACGATCAGAAGCGGATTCAAGAGAGTATTCTTTTCCGATTGCTCTTGGCCGCAGGAGACAACAGCGTCAGCGTAGGAGTAGAGCCCGGTGGGAGAAGTGCGAAGTCGGGCGTCCGAGCCTCGGACGATACAGTCCGTGTCGGCAAGCTGGGACCCAAGCGCAGCAATGACGTTCGAAGCGATGGTGGAGTGATCGAGCGTAGCCCCGGCTATCGGGGAGATCTCGCCGTTGAGATATTCATGGCGGTCGAGCGCGTTCGCCTCGCGCTCGAGGTATTCATCGACCGAGGCGTAGTGATTGGCCTGGGTAGCCATACAAGACAATTGTAGGGCAGCTATCGCACCCAGTGCTTCAGGCGCCTTCGATACGGCCGTCCCGCATGGTGACTGTTCGATCCGCGAACGCAGCCGCCTCGGGATTGTGGGTGATCATCAAAATTGTCTGACCCTTGTTCTTATTCAACTGGCGCATAATGCCGAGCACGGCGTCGGAATTCGCGCTGTCAAGATTTCCGGTGGGTTCGTCTGCAAGCAGGATCGCCGGCTGATTCACCAGCGCTCTCGCGATCGCAACGCGCTGCTGCTCGCCTCCGGACAATGCACGAGGCTTGTGATCCAGGCGGCTGTGGATCCCCAGCGCCTTCAACGTCTCGTCAAAATCTTCGGGCTGTTGCGTCAGACCCGCCAGCGACTGTGCAATGGCGATATTGTCCCGAGCGGTCAGAGTTGGAAGCAGGTTGTACTTCTGGAAAACGAAACCGACCTTCCGCTTCCGCATCTCGGTGCGGTCGTTTTCTGCCAACCCGAGCAGGTCGACTCCGTCGATATTGACTTCGCCAGCGGTCGGCGGCGCAAGCCCCCCGAGTATGTGGAAGAGAGTGGACTTGCCGGATCCGGACGGGCCGATCACGGCCAAAAACTCACCCCGCCCGACTTCCAGGTTGACGCCGCGCAGCGCATGAACATCGATTTCACCAACGCGATAGGTCTTGCGGAGGTCGCGGACCCGGATGATCAGATTGTCGAGTCCGTTCCTACTCATAAGCGAGAGCCTCGATTGCATCCTGGCGAGCGGCCTTCAAGCCCGGATAAATCGCTCCGAGCAGCGCACCGCCGAGTGCTATGGCCGCCGCGATCGGCCACCAGTCGGGAACGGTCACCACCTGCAGGGAAGCGGGAACTAACTGCATAATCGCAGACTTCGCTACAAACGCCAGGAGGATACCGATCACGCATCCGGCGAGCGCTAATACGATCGCTTCCCGGACCAGGATGTCGACGATGACTCGTGGCTTCGCTCCCAGAGCTTTGAGGATTCCGATCTCGCGCGTGCGCTCCAGAACCGCCGTATACATGGCGAGGAAGACCACCAGGAAGCCGACAACCACCGCCATTCCGGTCATAACCCCGATGAACGCCTGAAGCTGTGGGATGTTGCTGATGCTGAATTGCCCGATGAAATCCCGGTACGAGATCGCGGTCAGGTTTCCTTGCAGCGCGTCGTTTAACGTCTTCACTTCCTCCGTTGTCCTGTTCGGGTCGTCGAGCTTCACCAGAATCTGAGAAATGCGCGCCGGCTCAGCATTGCCCGTGAGCAGTTGAAGCGTTCGCAAGGGAACCACTAACCGGCCAAGCGTTCCACCCTGCATGATTCCGCTGAGATGCCACGGGTGCCTCAACAGCATGACGGGCTGGCCTATCCGCAGTTTGTGCTGCTGCGCGTAGTATTCGTCCACGATCAGATCATCCGGATTTGTGGGCTCCTTGCCCCGGACGATACGGAATCCGCCACTGAAGACACGAAACTCGCCGATATCGACACCGTTCAGAGTAGTGAGAATTTCAGCTCCGCCCAGGGGAACGATCAGAACTCCCACGGCCTTTGCGACGTGCGGCTGTTTGCGAACGAAAGGAACGAATTTTTCATTCACTTGCCCCGTGGAGATCGAGAACGACGCGCCGGGCTTGAGCCAGATATCCGCTCCGGTGCCTTTCGCCCGTTGAGCCGAATCCTGCAGAAGCCCCCTGCTCAGGCCAATGAGCGTAAGAATCGACATAACCTGAACACCGACCACGAGCGCACAAAGAAACGTACGCACCCAGCGGTGTTTCAGATTTTCAAGAACCAGCTTATTGATCATCGAAATAGTAGATCCCTGATGCCGCTAGGGCTGCGTTTGGAGAAAATCCCTCGCTACTCTTTCCACCGGCTGGTGATCGACTTCCACGCGACGGTTCAGGCCCCGCATGGTCTCGGCATTGATGTGATTGGAAAGCATAGTCAGAGCCGTTTCAACTTCAGGTCGCTGTTCGATTAGATTCTTTCGCAACACGAAACATGCGTTGTAAGGCGGGAAGGCCTTGCGATCATCCTCAAGCACCGCGAAAGCCGGGTCGGTCAAAGAGGCATCCGTTGAATTTGCGGCGGCCATGTCCACTTTGTGCGACTTCAACGCGAGGTAAAGCAAACCAAGATCCATGCTCTTGGGCGTACCGTCCCACCGCATGTGATAGATCTCATCCAGTTTACGAAGGCCGTCGGCCCGGGTCAGAAACTCGTAGCCGACACCTAAACGCCACTGCCTCGATTCAGCGGCAGACAGTTGCGGAGAGCTGAGCTTTTTCACATCAGCCGACCTGGCCACCATAGCGAACGTATCGTTGAACCCAAGAGGCGGAAGCCAGACCAAATGAAAGCGGCTGAGATACGCGTCCTTCACTTCCATGTACGCGCGAGCGGTATCGGGAGGCGTTTTCTGCTTTAAAACGACGGTGCTGGCAGTTCCGGTGTATTCGGGATATAAATCGATGTCGCCTTTCAGCAGAGCCTCATGCGATAGCAGCGTTCCTCCCAAGTTGAGTTTACGCTCGACCGGAAGGTGAAGCTTTCGTTCGATCTGCTGGGCGGCGATTTCTCCGAGAATCAACTGTTCGGTGAAGTTCTTCGATCCGACGACGATGGCGTTTGTTCGCGAGCACGAACTCAGACTGACGAGCGAAACGAGTAGAAAGAGGGAGTGCTTCATGCCCGATTGATTCTGCGCTCCAAGAATCCCATACCGGCGTCTGCTAGTAACGCGAGAGCAGCGGCCGGCACGGCCCCCGCAAGAATCTGCAATGTGTCCACAGATGCGACTCCGCGGAATATGAGAACACCCAGACCGCCGCCTCCGATGACAGCAGCAATGACTGCCGTTCCGATATTCGTTACGAGAGCCACCCGGATTCCCGCGATGATCGTAGGCGCCGCCAGCGGCAGTTCCACCATGCGAAGCAACTGCATATCTGTCATTCCCATCGCCACCGCGGCTTCACGGACGGGACGCTCGACACTTGCAATTCCCACGATTGTGTTCCGCAAAATCGGCAGCAACGAATAGAGAATCAGGCAGAGAATCGCGGTGTGTTTCCCAATGCCGCCGATGAATGGTACGGGAAGAAGGAATCCGAAGAGCGCCAGGCTCGGCACGGTTTGAAGGACGCTCGCGACTGCCAAGGAGACACGGCGGACGCCCGCTCGCCTGGTTGCGATTACTCCAACCAGTACCGCAATCACGACAGCGGCTCCCGATGAGATAGCAACCAGCACGATGTGTTCGAGAGTTAGCTCCCCCACGTCGCGCGCCAAGCTTTTAAGGACGATCGGATCCAAGAGTTAAGTTTGCCATTTGCCGCGATCGGCTAAGAGCTGCGGCGGCAAAGTATTCAAGAACGAAAGAGCGGTGGGAGTCTTCACGTCGAAGAAAGCGTCCGGCGTCGTGACCACCTCCAGCCGTCCCGCATGTAATACCGCGATGCGAGTGCCAAGGCTCAGAGCCTCGAGCAGATCATGCGTGACGAACACGGAGGCGAAATCGTAATCAGACCGCAACTGGATAAATTGTTGCTGCATTTCGTGGCGCGTCACGGGGTCCAGTGCCCCGAACGGCTCGTCGAAAAGGAGCAGCGGCGGGTGTGTGGCCAGCGCTCTTGCCACCGCTACGCGCTGCCGCTGTCCGCCCGAGAGTTCATGCGGGCGCCGAAGCCGAAACTGGTCATAGGAGAGACCGACCTGCTCCAGCAGTTCCTTCGCCCGGCTCTCCCGCTCCGAAACAGGACGGTTTAAGAGGCGCAGAGTGAGCGTGACGTTCTCTTCCACGGTCCAGTGCGGCATAAGACCGAATTCCTGAATCACGTACCCGATCTGCCGTCGAAGGGAGATAGGATTTATCCTGGCTGCCTCTTTGCCGTCGATCACGATTTCGCCGCTGGACGGATCAAGCAGGCGATTGACAAGCCGTAGGGCCGTCGTTTTGCCCGATCCGCTGCGTCCCAGCAGGACGAGGGTCTCGCCCCGGTCGATATCAAGGCTCAATTTGTCAAGAATTGTACGGTCGCCCGCTTTAAAGCTGACGTCACGGAAGGATAGGTAGGCCAAATCGGGTTGTGCTTTCCTTCGTTACTGATCTGATGGGATAATAACGGATGCGCTGGTTAGCCACCGGTTTTTGAGCAAATTGGTGAGTTTACAAACTTACCCTGCTACTTTAGAGCGCTCTCAGACACTACTTGGCTTAGAGCCGCGCTCGATATCCCTTTCATGTCTTACCAGATTCAGCCCCTTAGAGAGTTTTTAGTGCGTCCGGCGTTGCCAGCGGCGCTTAGCCGTCTTTCCGAGCTTGCGTACAACCTCCTCTGGAGTTGGGACCACACGATCCGTGCCCTGTTCCGGCGGCTCGACCCCGTTCTATGGAAAGAAGCAAACCACAATCCTGTACTTCTGCTGGGGCGTGTTTCCCAGGAGAAGCTGGATCGGGCCTCGTCTGATCCGCGGTTTGTCTCGCTGTACCGGCGAGCTTGCGAGCGCCACGATGCCTATCTGCATACGCGCCCCCGGACAGAGAACGAGCCGAACATCGCGTACTTCTCAATGGAATACGGCCTGCTCGACTGCATGCAGATCTATTCGGGCGGTTTGGGGCTGCTTTCCGGAGATCATCTCAAAGCTGCGAGCGATTCGGATTTTGCGCTGACCGGGGTTGGACTTGCTTACCAACACGGCTATTTTCAACAGGCGTTAAACCCCGACGGATGGCAGCAGGAACGAACCCCGCTGAACGACTTCTATACGCTTCCGGTCCGGCCTTGTACCGGGAGTGATGGAAAAGATGTGATTGTCAGCGTCGATCTGCCGAACGGCGAGGTTTTCATTAAGGTCTGGAGTATCGACGTAGGCCGGGTGAAGTTGATCCTGCTGGACACGAATATCCCCGACAATAAGACCAGCGAGTTCCGCGAAATTACCGACCAACTTTACGGCGGCGACACAATCAAGCGCATCCGCCAGGAGATTGTACTTGGCATCGGCGGGTTGCGAGCTCTGAACAAGCTAGGCATCCGGCCGACCGTTCACCACATGAACGAGGGGCACTCCGCGTTCCAGGCGATTGAGCGCGTGCGTCTGCTGATGGCGGAGCATGGCCTTTCCTTCGAACAGGCGCTTGAAGCGACTCGTCTGAGCAATGTGTTCACCACACACACGTCGGTTCCGGCGGGCATCGACCTGTTTGATTCCGGTCTCGTCTATGAATACTTCCACCGCTACTGCGAAGCTGCGAAGATACCGTTCGAGAAGTTTCTGATCCTCGGACGCAAGAATCTTTCGGATCCGTCTGAGCGCTTCTCGATGGCTGTGTTTGCCTTGAAGACCTCCGCGTTCCGCAATGCCGTGAGTCTTCTTCACCGCACCGTGTCGCAGGAGATGTTCCAGGACCTCTGGCCTCGCCTTCCGGTCGAGGAAGTGCCTATCACCTCGGTGACGAACGGAGTACACTCGCCAACCTGGATCAATGGTGATCTGGCGAGCCTCTACGATCAGTATCTGCAGCCGGACTGGCGCGAGCGGCTGGAAGACATCAAGATGTGGGAACTCGTCCACGAGATCCCGAGCCAGGAAATCTGGGAGATGCACCGGAAGCGCAAACGCCGCATGGTTGCCTACGTCCGGGAACGTGTTGCAAACGCCGGCCTGGCCCGCAAGGCTTCGACGGCCGAAATGCGGCGGCTCCAGGAAGTTCTGGACCCTGACGTTTTCACCATCGGATTCGCCCGGCGCTTCGCCACTTACAAACGCGCCACGCTTATCTTCCGCGATGTCGAGCGTCTAAAGAGGCTTCTGAACAATCCGAAGATGCCGGTGCAGATTGTGATCGCCGGCAAAGCGCATCCGAAGGACCAGGAAGGAAAAACATTAATCCGGGAAATTGTTTCCTTGTCGCGAGACCCGGAACTTGGCAAGCGCTTGATTTTTGTCGAGGACTACAGCATTCAGGTCGCTCGTGAAATGGTGCAGGGCGTAGACCTGTGGCTCAATAACCCCCGCCGCGGAGAGGAAGCTTGCGGCACCAGCGGCATGAAAGCCAGCATGAACGGGGTTCTCAACTTCAGCGTGCTCGACGGCTGGTTCGATGAAGCTGTCGACATTTCCGGAGGTTGGGCCATTGGTGATCGCAACCCCTACTCCGACGAACAGAACGAAATGCACGCTCGAGCGATTTATTCCACGCTCGAGAACGACATCGTTCCCTTGTTTTATCAGGGCGCCGAAGAAGAGCTGCCTCTCGACTGGGTTCGCCGCATGAAAACATGCATGGCGAACATTACTCCCCATTTCAGTTGCGGGCGTATGGTGGCCGAGTACATGCATAATCTGTATAAACCGGCTCACCAGCTTTGGGGAAATATCTCCGGAGATAACTTCAAATCCGCTCGCGAGAAAACCACCTGGGATAACCGCCTAAATCACTCATGGGATGCGATTCGGTTCCTCGATTTCGGAAGCGGACCGGAAGACCACGTCATGAGCGGTTCGGCAGTGCCTTTGCGCACGACGGTGGACCTGGCTGGCTTGGAGCCGTCTGAAGTGCGTGTGGAGGCGGTCATCGGCCAGGTTGGTACGAGCGGAAATCTGCAGGATACGTTTGTGCTTCCATTAAAGCCCGTGAACAACCAAGGTAGTACTGTTACTTTCGCAAACGAGTTTACAGTGGCGCAGACCGGCCGGATAGGTTACTCGGTCCGAATTACACCGAATCACTTCGATAATCCGATTACCAGGCCCTGCAACGCACTTTTAAAGTGGCATTCTGACGAGAATGCGGTTAGACACAGATAATTTATCGACAAGTTACTAGCGCTTAGGCGCAAAGCGTGGTAAATACTAATCAGGACAGGCGGGTCGAAGCGACTCTTAGCTTCTTTGACCCGATCCTCCTCCCAGAACTTCCAGCGTTTATCAGAAATTTACTACCGCACTGGAACTACATTTGATGCAAGTCCAAGAGCCCGGGTATACACCTGGAGACTGCTCTCTACAGCTCGCGGAAAAAACCAAGGAGTCGATCAACGACAATGGACGGAGATCGCAAATACAGGCAACACGGCTATCAAGACTCAGGTCGTGAGCCCTTCAATTCGCCTAAGCAAGATCGTGGCCGGCAAGGCGGCCCTAAACTTCCGCTCGATATCACCGGTCCGCGGCTTCCCCGCCTCGTTCAGAACGTTGCCTCGGCCCGGTGCTATAGCTGTGCGGTCATGTTGTCGCCGGACCTTGACTACAGCGGCACCTGTCCCAAATGCAGCGCCTCTTTACATTGCTGCAAACAGTGTGTGCACTTCGATTCCTCCACGCGCTTCCAGTGTCTGAAGGCCGTTCCGGTGAGAATTGCGAGCAAGGATCAGGCGAACACCTGCGATCTTTTCCGGCCTCGTGTTACCGTCGCAAGAGATGGGGTTTCAATGGCCCCTTCGGCAAAAGCTCCTGTCATCACGAACGCGAGTCCCGGACCGCGCAACGCTGACGACGCTCGCGCCGCGTTTAACAGCTTATTTAAGAAATAGGAGAAGCATCCGACCCACGCTTCGCCGTTCGACCGAGAGTGGCAAGCTTGCGCCTGAAGGTTCAACTGCCTGCCCTTGTGAGCGAGCGGTAATGACTAGACGTAATGGCTTCACCGCGCATCAAGAAAAAACAAACCAGCGTTAAAGCGTCTCCTCTTCCCCGGCAAGGCGCTATTCCCTGCCTCATACTGCTCCTACTGGCCCTGGTGCTGGTGGCAGTTTTCTTTTTCGCCAGTTTTCATGTCATGGGATAGCGGTTTGGGCGTCGAGTAAGTGCATATGAGATCCGAAAATCGCGCCGTTGACCAACTCCGCCATACCCAGATCACGCCGAACTATCTGATGACGGCAGAAGGTTCAGTGCTGATCGAATCTGGCTTCACGCGCGTCCTTTGTGCAGCTACGGTGGAGAACACCGTTCCTCCGTTCCTCCGCAACACAGGAAAAGGCTGGGTAACGGCGGAGTATTCTATGCTTCCGCGTGCTACCAGCACCAGGACAGCCCGGGAAGTGACCAAGGGGCGGCCGTCTGGCCGTACGCATGAGATCCAGCGCCTGATCGGGCGTTCGCTTCGCGCTGCGGTTGACCTTACCCTGCTCGGCGAGCGGAGTGTCATCGTGGATTGCGACGTTCTTCAGGCCGATGGGGGAACACGCACCGCTGCGATCACCGGCTCCTATGTTGCGCTTGCCATCGCGCTCGGCACCTTGGTCAAGTACAAGACCCTGGCGAGATCGCCGATTATCGATTCTGTGGCAGCCACGTCGGTCGGCATCGTCGGGGGAGAGCCCATGCTCGATCTTTCTTACGAAGAGGATTCGCGCGCCGATGTCGACATGAACGTGGTCATGACGGGGGCCGGCAAGTTTGTCGAGGTGCAGGCCACGTCGGAGCGCAATCCTTTCGAGGACGGCGACCTGGGGAAGTTGATCGCTCTAGCCCGCGGCGGAATCCGCGAACTGACTGGCATGCAGCAGAAGGTGCTCGCCGAATTCCGGTAGATGCTCGTCTACCTCTGTTCGTCAAACGGGAAAAAGCTGAAAGAACTCTCGCTTGCTGCGCACGGCAGCGATTTAGAAGTACTACCACTGCCCGGATTGAAGGAGATAGCTCCACCTGAAGAAACGGGCACTACGTTTGAGGCCAACGCTTCGCAGAAAGCGCTCTACTATTCCCAGTTCACCTCTGAGCTGGTGGTAGCTGACGACTCCGGGTTGGCAGTGGACGCACTAGCAGGCGCACCCGGCGTTTTTTCCGCCCGGTTTGCAGGGCCGGAAGCTTCGGATGCCGACAACAACGCGCTTCTCCTGAACAGGCTGCGCGGCCAGACATTTAGAAAGGCACGCTTCGTCTGTGTCTTGGTCGCAGCGCAAGCGGTGACACATCTGTTCACGGCACGCGGCGAAGTGGAGGGGGACATTCTCACCCGCCCGCAAGGTAACAGCGGGTTCGGCTACGACCCCTTGTTTTTCTACCCTCCGTTCGGTCGCTCCTTTGCCGAACTGACCCAGGAGGAAAAGCTGAAGGTGAGTCATCGAGGCAAGGCAATGGATGACCTGCTTCGGTTTTTGAACCAGTACGCCTCCGGCCGTCGCGCTTGAAACCCGGGCTGGCCTTACGCCCGGGCTTCATCATCTCCGATACACTACGGACGTGCACCCCCATCTGCTCCACAATGAGTCCATTCACAAGACGAGCGAGGCACTGATTTCACCGGGCCAAACCGGGTTCATGAATGGATGGGGAATCTTCAGCACGCTCCGCGTAACGGAGGGTGTGCTCTTCGCCTTTGAGCGCCACTACGCGCGCATGAAGCGTGATGCGGAGCGAATGCGCGTACCGTTCGAGATTTCCCCTGGCGATCTGAACCGCCGGCTCCAGCAGCTTATTGCTGCTAACAAAGCCAAAGAAGCGACGCTTCGCGTGGTGGTCATAAGAAATCGGGGTGGTCTCTTTGAAAGTCCCGGCATTGTCCGCAACTCAGATCTGGTGGCATTCACGGCAGACATCAATGGGTGGGGCGACGGCGTAAAGCTCGGCTATATGCCCAATGCGCGCTACGCCGCTTCGCCTTTCGCGGGAACCAAGTACACGTCCTGGGCTCAGAATCTGACGTGGTACGAACTGGCGCACGAGCGCGGACTAGACGAGTTCATCCTGTTAAACGAACGCGGACAGATCAGCGAGTGCACGTCCGCCAACGTCTTTTGCGTGCAAGGCTCGACGATACTGACTCCGCCGCTGGAGGGTTCAGGTTGTCTCGCGGGCGTGACGCGGGCCGTACTGATGGAGGAGGTGAGAGTACCAGGTTTCTCTATTCGCGAATCCGAGCTGACACCGGCTGACCTGGAAAAAAGCGATTGCGTGTTCATTACTTCAACCACTCGCGACCTTCTGCCCGTCCTCGAAATCGATGGAATCAAGTTAGCGCCCGATTTGGACAAATTGCTTCCGCTCCAGCAGGCGTTTCGTGACTACCGGGCAGAGTACGTACGAAAGCAAAGGGATGAGACCAGAGTTCTGGTTGCATGAAGCCGTCGCTCTTCCGCTGTGCATACTGTGGTAGCTCACGCGTAAGGCGATCGCAGCGGCGTACGCTGGTCCACTACTCTCGCATGCTGTTCGGGAGCTATCAACTGCACTGCCTGGACTGCCAAAAGCGTTTCTGGGCGAACATCTTCCTCGTTTCCAAGATCTTGCACGCCAAATGCCCCAAGTGTCTGGAAATGAAACTGGATCGTTGGGAAACGAAACACTATCATGTTCCCCGCTGGAGAACGTTTTTGATCAAGTTGGGAGCGCACCGTTACCGCTGTACCCGGTGCCGCTTCAATTTTGTTAGTTTTCGGCTTCCTGAGCGTCTCAGTTGACAATTGAAACGGTGGCAGAAGCGCTTTTCTGCTGAGAAAGGACCAGTAAGCAGCCCACCTGCTCGCCGATGGTACTCAGCATCTCGATGTCGTTGCCGGAGTGGGTGCCGGCAGCACGGTTTTGGACGTTAATGACGCCGACAACCTTATTTTGCGAAATGATCGGGACGGAAAGAAAAGCCTCAAAATGATCCTGAGGCAGATCCTTGAAGTATTTGAACCGCGGATCGTTGTAAGCTTCCCGGGAGATGGACAGAAGCCGGCGCTCGCGGGCTACCCACCCCGTTAGACCTTCGCTCATCCGCAGCTTGACAGAACCGATGGTCCGGCGACCGGAATCGCTCGAGGCATGGAGGACCAACTGGTCCTCTTCGACCAGATAAATAAGGCACGAGTCGCACTCGAGAAAGTCTTTAACCAGGAGAACGATTTCGTTCAGGGCGTCCTCGACCATGAGTTCCCGAACCATCAGCCTGCTGACTCTCTGAAACAGCCTTAGCTGCTGTTCGGCGCGCTCAAGTCGAGCTTCGAGATCGCGTGTCCTGGACACCGAGGTTATTATCCCAAAGCAGAGCCCGGCACGGAAGGACCACCAGGAGATGTAATAATCTTTGGGAGTACTTCGAGAGGCTCAACCCAGCGTACTTTTCGGCTCATCACACACCCGTGCCGGAGTAGTACGATTGAGTGGAGCAACTCGAGGAGAAGCCTTCCGCAATGTGGACTAAACCGAAAACAGATGAACAGCCGGCGCGGCCAGGTGCGGCACCTGGTTCAAATACGCCTGCTACGGAATCACCGAGAAGAGAAAGTACGCCTATGTCATCGCAGCCCAGATCTTTCGATCCCGATCCAGTTTCCCCGCGGGGTGCCGGTACCGCCGCTCTAGGTAAGAATGTAACCATCAAGGGCCAGATCTTCGCGCGTGAAGATCTGATGATTGATGGCGAAGTCGAAGGCACCGTTGAGTGTCAGGAACATCGTTTAACCATCGGACCGAATGCCAGGGTGCAGGCCGGTCTGAAAGCACGTGAAATCGTGATTCACGGATCGATCCAGGGCAACGTGGATGCCACGGACAAGATCGATATCAAGAAAGAAGCGAAGCTCGTCGGCGACATAAAGACCAGCCGGATTGTGATCGAAGACGGAGCCTATTTCAAAGGAAGTATCGATATCACCAAGGCCGGAGCCAAGGCTTCCGGAGCCTCGGCCGCACCGCAGGGTGTACCGGTGGCCAATACGGCTACCGCGGTCGCAAACGCTTCCAAGTAAACCCGGGAGGAGCTTCCGTCCAGCTCCTCTCCGCCATTCTGCTTTATCCTGAATCAGTAGCTCCCTTTCGTAGCTTCTCGTTATTAATATTCATGAAATTCGGTGCCGGCAAGGGTGTCTTTTCCCATTTCAGTGACAAAGACGCCCGTCCCACCCTCAGCAGAAAAAGCAGTGGATTCGAACAGTTTTGCTCGATTCTTCAAAGCTACGAGAACCTCTCGATCCTGGACATGTCGGGAGCGAGTCAGGCCAATATCAGCTTCATCACAGGTCTTGGCCATCGCATCGCATCCGATGACGTCATCGGAACCATGGTGGAGTGCTTCGGAAAAGACTTCATCGCGAACCAGCAGGCCGCGAGCAACGCGCAGCGGTTTCTGGATAAGAGCTTTACCTTTCCCGAAGCCTCGTTCGACGGTGCGCTTGTTTGGGACGCCTTCCAGTTCCTGACATCGCCGCTTCTCGAGCAGGCGATCACGCAACTTTTCCGCATCCTGCGGCCCGGGGCGCACCTGCTGCTGTTTTTCAGCGCCAACGAAAAAGCAACCACGATTCCTGTTTATAACTACCGGATTCAGGACAGGAAAACCCTCCTGCAAATGCCGCGATCAGGCGCCATTGACCAGAAGAGCCAATACTTCAACAACCGGCGGCTTGAGAAGCTTTTTGAGAGCGCGGCTTCGATGAAGTTCTTCCTCACTCGCGACCATCTGCGTGAACTGATCGTCCGCCGTTAGCCATCGTCGTCACCCGCTGACCCAAGCCTCTACAATTGAGTTTCGAGGGGAATCTTTCTGTCATTAGAAGATGATCTGTTGCGCCAGAGACAAGAGCGCGCCGTGCAAATTCGCGAGCTTGGGTTCGAACCGTATGGCCGGGCTTTCGACTTCACACATACGATTCCGGACATCCTTTCCGAGTTCGGCGAGACAAAAGCTGAGGACCTTCCCGCATCGTTGCGCGTTCGCGTAGCCGGCCGGGTGAAAACCTGCCGCCGCATGGGCAAGGCCGGATTCATCCACCTCCAGCAGAACGGCCGTACGCTTCAGATCTACATCAAAAAAGACGCCGTTCCCGAAGCGGCCTATAAGCTCTACGAGATTCTCGACATCGGCGACATCATCGGCGTCACCGGCTATCTGTTCCGGACACGAACGGGCGAGCTTTCGGTACACGTCGAGGATCTTGTTTTCCTCTCGAAGATCATGTTGCCGCTTCCCGAAAAGTGGCATGGTCTCGAAGACGTAGAGACCCGCTACCGCCAGCGCTATGTCGATCTGATCGCCAATCCCGAAGTGCGAAATGCTTTCGTTACCCGGGCGAAGATCGTGCGCTCGCTGCGGCGGCAATTAGATGAACGGGGCTTCCTCGAGGTCGAAACGCCCATCATGCAGCCGTTGTATGGCGGCGCGGCGGCCAGGCCGTTTATTACGCACCACAACACGCTCGACCTGGACCTTTATCTTCGGATCGCGCCCGAGCTGTACCTGAAGCGTCTGGTGGTGGGCGGCATCGAGCGGGTCTATGAGCTGAATCGGAATTTCCGGAACGAGGGAATCTCGACCCGGCATAATCCGGAATTCACGATGCTCGAGTTCTATCAGGCGTACACCGATTTTCGTGGCATGATGGAGCTCTCACGGCAGCTCCTGGCCCAGGTTGCCAGAGACGCTACCGGCTCAGAGCAGATCGTCTACCAGGGCCGCCCGATCAATTTCGGAGACGTCCGTGCGCTCTCGATGCGTGAGGCCATTGTTGAATACTGGCCCGAAAAGCTGGGCTCCGAAGCCATCGCTCGACAACCTCAAAGATCCTGATTGGCTCAAGGCCCATTCTCACCAGTCAACGCCCGGCAATGCCTTGATGGAATTGTTCGAGACGCATGTCGAAGAGCACCTTTTCGAGCCGACGATCATCTACGATTTTCCCCTCGAGGTTTCTCCGCTCTCGAAAAACAAGCCTGACGAGCCGGACTTCGTCGAGCGCTTCGAGATCTATGCCGGCGGCATGGAGATCGCGAACGCCTTTACCGAGCTGAACGATCCTCAGGAGCAGCGGCGCCGGTTCGAGGCGCAGCTCTCGCGGAAGGCCGCAGGAGACGAGGAGGCGCATATGATGGACGAGGACTACATCAGGGCGCTGTCGTATGGAATGCCGCCAACGGGCGGCGAAGGCATCGGGATCGACCGCTTAACGATGCTGATGACGGATTCGAAGTCGATCCGAGACGTTATACTGTTCCCGCTACTCCGGCCCGAAGGCGAAATTGGTCTGGTCGAGCGGCTTCGAAACCTGGATGCGGAAGCGGGAGGGGACTCCCTACCGTCCTGATGCGCTTCGAGTGGACCGTCGCCGTCCGCTATCTGCGCGCGCGACGGAAACAGACCGTGATTTCAGTGATCACGGTGATCTCGATTCTCGGTGTGGCGGCCGGCGTTGCCGCCCTGATTATCGCGCTCGCGATCAACAACGGGTTCCAGAGCACGCTGCAATCCAGCCTGCTGAGCGCTACAGCGCATGTCAATATCCTTGAGCGGAATCCTGCTTATGGAATCGAGCATTGGGAACAACTTCTACCGAAACTCCTGAAAATCCCGCATGTCGTGAGTGCCACACCCGGTCTCTACGGACAGGTCGCGTTCAAAGGCCCGCTAGTCGGCACCGGAGGCGTGATGAAGGGCGTGCTTCTCGACAACAAAGAGAAAATTCCCGACCTGCTGCGTCACTTGAAATCCGGCTCACTTTCGCCCGGGGGGCTTGGGCGCCAGGAAATTATCCTGGGTTCTCGCCTGGCCGAACAGCTCGGGCTCCGTTTACACAGTCCGGTCTCCATCCTTAGCTTCCAAGGGCAGCTTACGCCTCTCGGGATGATCCCGACTTTCTTTCGATTCCGTGTAGCTGGTGTCTTTGAAACCGGCCTCTACGAGCTCGATTCGAATTGGGCGTTCACCTCATTGGCCGATGCACAGCGGGTTCTCGATCTGAACGATGTCGTTAACACGATTGAACTGCGGCTCGACGATCTCTTTCTGGCGCCGGAGGTCGCCCGGCAGGCTGAGCAGATCTCCGGTCCAACTCTGGTTGCCACTACCTGGATGGATCAGAACCGTTCGCTTCTCAATGCCCTGCGGCTGGAAAAGATCGTGAGTGTCATTACCGTCAGCCTGATCGAGATCATTGCCGCCCTCAACATTCTGGTGGTCCTGGTCATGCTTGTGATGGAGAAGCACCGTGACATCGCCATTCTGATGTCCATGGGCGCCAATCGAAAACAGATCCAGCGAATTTTCGTTCTGCAGGGGCTTGTTATCGGCGGATTGGGCTGCCTTCTCGGGCTCGCCCTTGGCTTTACCACTACTGCGCTCTTCAACCATTACCGCTGGCTACGGCTTGACGAGCAGATATATGCGTTGAGCTATGTACCCTTCCAGAGCCACTGGACGGATGGCCTCTGGGTATCGGCGCTGGCAATCGCCACCAGCCTTGTCGCCACGCTTCAGCCGTCGCGCAACGCCTCCCGAATCGCCCCGGCGGAAGCCTTACGTTACGAGTAATCCCTCATTACTTCGACGGCTCGATGGCGAAGTCCCAGATGAGAAGCGTAATATCCTGTTTCTCGGCGTTCTCATCGTCCGAGAATTCCATTAGCGCGTACTCGCCCGGCTCGAGCGCTTTTTCCGGCCAGACCTTGTACAGATTTCCCATCAACTGAGTCTCAAAGGTTTCCATCTGCTTTCGTGTCTCCAGACTCTCGCGGGAGACCGGAACGATAGAGACGTTCTCGACAATCCTCATGTTCTTCTTAGAATTCGGAGTCAGCTTGATGATCCCGAACTTCTCTTCTTTCGCCAGGCGCAGAAAGAACTCAGGCCGGCTTTCTTTAATGCCGAAGCTCGATCGCTCCCCTTTGATGACAACTGTCGCCTTGCCGGGAACAAGCGGGATGGGAGAGATGACTTGCAGTGCTTTGCGCTTCCTGTCCGTCAGAATCTGGTAGTCGGCTGATTTCAGGGCTTTGATCTCGTTGTTCTCTTTGATGTAAGCCCCGGCGTCGATGGGAATGGACTCTATTTCGCGCCTTTGGGCACGCTCGGCCTTCTCTTCCTCGTCCTGAGCTCGAGCTTCCTTTGTGACGGTATCCAGCTTTTGTTTCCGCTGCGATTCCGTTTTCTCGAGGTCGACAAGATTCTTCGGAATCTCTTCCCAGTCACCACGTTCCGTGCTGTAGTAGCGGACCCTGTCGCCCTGGACCTGATACTCACGGACCATGTGGAAATCGCCATCCTTCAGGAACAACTTGAAGGTATCTCCAAACACGAGAACAGCGAAAAGGGTCAGCAGGAACAGGAATCGCGTCACGGCATTCCTATTTTCCGCCAAGTAATTCGGGAACACTACTCTTTACCGGGCGCTCGAGACGAAATGAGGCTGCGCTAACCTGGAAGAGAAATGGCGAATATCGGCGAGGTGATCAGCTCAGCGGCGGCAATCGCCAAAGGTATGGGCATCACCTTCAAGGAGATGCTGCAGCCTGCGATCACGGAAGAGTATCCGGACGGGCCAGCTCGACTCGAGGAACGCTTTCGGGGCGCCCATGTCCTCCAGCGCGACGAGAATGGCCTGGAAAAATGTGTGGCCTGTTTTCTCTGCGCGGCGGCTTGCCCTGCTGACTGTATTTACATCGAAGCGGCCGAGAACACCGAGCAGAAGCGATTCAGCGGCGGAGAGCGGTATGCGGCTGTCTACAACATCGACTACAACCGCTGCATTTTCTGCGGCTACTGCGTAGAAGCTTGTCCCACCGATGCGATTACTCACGGGCACGGCTTCGAATTAGCGAGCTACAACACTTCCACTTTGATTTACCGGAAAGAGCAGATGCTTGTAAAGCTCCCGGAAGGCGGAGCACCGCCCAGCCAACACAATCCCGCTCCAGCGGCGGCTGAACCCAAGCTGTAGTTGTCCGGAACGGCCAGGCTCTTCGAGTTCTATTCCGTCGTTTTTCAATTTCAGGCGATTGACCCATTCGCGTTTCCACCTTTCCTGACGGGAAACATCTTTCGCGGAGCACTGGGCAGTTTCCTCCAGTCGGCAAACCGTCCTGCTTACCGCACCTTGTTTGAATCTCCTGGAGCAGGAACGCCTCCGCGTCCCTTCGTCCTGCGCTGTCGAAACCTGGACGGACGGCGCTATGCCCCAGGTGAGATCTTTCCGCTGCGTTTGAATCTGTTCCTTCCCGACTTGGACCTTCTGGAACCTATAGGCGCCGCGCTGACGGCCATGAGCGACGCAGGATTTGGTCCAACCCGCAGCCGTGCCACGCTTTTGTCACCGCCGGCCCACTTACGACATTCCCTGTGCCTGGACGAACCGCTTGAACCAACTAAGGCCATCCGGGTCCAGTTCCAAACTCCGACAGAGATCAAGAGCAATGGTGAGATAGTCGCGCCGGGAGCTTTTTCAGTACTCTTTGAGCAGATATATGGGCGCTTGAACCGGCTCAGCGTCCTGTACGGTTCAGGCGAACTCTCGGCTGACTACAAGGCGTTGCGGAAGCAAGCGCAGCCCGTACTCTTGCATTCGGCAAACCTGAGCCGGGTTGACGTGTCGAGGCGCGGAACACGGCTTCGGCAAACGCATCCGCTCGGCGGATGCGTCGGGTCCGTTGAATACGGGGGAGAACTGACCCGATTTGTCCCATTCCTGGAAGCCGCCGCGTTCACCGGAGTCGGGCGGCACACCGTATGGGGCAACGGCGAGATCGCGACGGAGCGCCTCGACTAAATTCGCTACTCGAGCCCTGCCACGATGATCGGAGTTGTTGTCGGCGCACTGGACCCGGATGCTGGTTCCACGCTGACCGCTACGGCCTTTGTTGTAGCCGGGTCAACAGCAACGTTCGACACGGTCACGGACGAGCCATTCTCGTCGGAACGGAACAGGCCGGCCGATTTCGGAGCTCCCGTCGGAGGCACCAACCAGAGTTGGAACGTTTTGTCAGTCTGGAGGTGGGGCAAGCGTGTGGCTACGAAGACGAGGCCACCAGACGCGTTCACAAAGACCTTACCTTCCGGCTGGTTTGCCTTCCCGAACTGAATAGTTCGCGTTCCTGACCGGCTTAAGCTCTTCAACGCTGATTGGAGAGCATTACGCTCCCGAGCGACTTCGCTCAACTGAGATTTCAGTTCCCCGGCTTCCGTACCCAGCCAGACGCACACGGCAAGCAAAGCAGCGCATAAGCCGGCCAAAGCGTAGACGCTCGCCATCGGCTTCCGCGCCTTTACCGCCGGCGAAGGCCGGACGGATGAAAGCACGCGCTCACGCAAGCGGGCAGGCGGCGGTGTGATTTCAACCGTTTCGGCGAAAGCGGCCATAAGCGTTCTGGCGTCCCGAACTTTTGCCTCGCAATGCGCACAATCGTCGCGGAGATGCCCCTCGATCTCCGAAGCGTACTCGGGCTCCAGCGTGCCCAGCACGAATAATTCGTAGAGTTCGACCATCTCGGCGTGCGTCATTTCGCATCACCTCCGCTGACGGTCGAACGCAGGCAGGTGAGCGCAGATCGCATCCAGCTCTTCACTGTCCCTAATGGCTCCTGCAAATGGGTTGCAATTTCAGTTTGCGATAAGCCCTCGAAGTAAGCGAGTTCCAATACTCGCCGTTGTTTAAGATTCAGTGTCTCGAATGCGGCTTTGACGGTTCTGCCCTGATCGATGACGATCTCGGGCTGAAAGCGGGTCTCCCGATCGGCTTTCTCTGCCTGCTCCATCGGCTGCAACCGGGCGGAGAAACGAGCATGCGCCGAGCGAACGTAATCGATGCCCATGTTACGCGCAATGGACAGGATCCATACGCCAAGCGCGCCCTTGGACGCGTCGAAGCTGTTTACGTGGTTCCAGACCCGGATGAAAAGCTCCTGAACCAGATCTTCCGCCACGCTCTGGTCCCGAGTAATTCTCAGGAATACGGAGTAGACAACGGCAGAATAGCGATCATAGGCAGCCTCCAAGGCTTCCGGATCACGGTTGCGAAGGCTCTCAATGAGAGCAAGTTCGCTTGAGGGATCGCTCATTAGCCTCCCAGTAGACGCTTCTCTTCCAAAACTTAGTCAAGGTTTCTCAATGGCCAATATCGAGTTTAGTCCTACCTACCACTCTCCCGCCGAATTCTTCCGTGGACTCATCCGATTCCTTACCCACCCCGTATATCCCGGTAGGACCGCTCCACGGTACCGAGCGCATATATACGGAGTGAGCATGAAAAAAACTTTCTTAGGCCTTGGCTTTACTGCCTTCCTTCTTGGATCCTTCTCTGCGGGGACTCTTAAGGCAGTTACGATCACGACCGCAAACTTAGGCAACTTGTCGGGTCCGCTGACAACCAGCGGCACGCTAGCAAATCAGGGCGTGGCACTCGAAGCTACCTTCTCGTTGAGCTCTGCAGCTCAATTAACCATCTTCACTACTTCCTACGGGGGAGGCGCAAACGCCAACGGAACGACTGCTACGGCAGGCGGCTTCATGCCTTCGCTGGTTCTCTACAGCGGGACAGGTGCTTATGTCGCCGGTGAGATTTTCCCCTCGCCCACCGGAACTCGGGATGCAACGACAGGCTTAGTCGGCGACGCTTACATCAAAACGTCCACTCTGGCGGCAGGCACTTACATCGTCGCCTTATCCGACTACCTCGTCCAACAGGCTCCCACGGCCACCAGCCTTGCAGACGGGTTTATCGACTACGGTTCGGGAACAACTTTTTCCGACGTGCAAGGTAATCTCCGCACGGGCAGTTACACGCTGAACATCAGTGGGCCAAGCAATGCCTCGGCTGCGCCTGAACCCGCAACTTTGGCTTTAATCGGGCCAGCTTTCGGCGGTCTTGCGCTCTGGCTGTACCGGCGCAGGAACGCACAGTAGGAACGTCTTAACAGAGCAATTAGGAGGAAAACGTGAAATCAGAGAACTTAATACCAGAAATCTTAAGTGCATCGCCGAATCGACGCAGCCTGCTGAAGACCTTAGGGATTGCTTCATCAGCCGCGGGCGCCGTGCTCGCTACGTCCGGAAAGCTTCAAGCGCAAGCCGCTTCGCTGACCGTCGTCGACGTACTGCAATTTGCGCTCAATCTCGAGTACTTAGAGGCGGAGTTTTATACCGTTGCGACGATGGGCCAGACGATTGATCAAGTTGGAATCGGCATAACAGGCAGCGGCAACGGCGGGCCCACGACCGGCGGAAACCAGGTTAATTTCTCAAACAATCTCGTCTTTACAGGCCAGGTTGCGATGGAGATTGGCCAGGACGAGCGCGCGCACGTAGCGCTCTTGCGCAACGCGCTGAGCCAGGCCGGCGTCATGCCCATTGCCAAGCCGGCCATTAACTTGGGCGCGCTCGGCATTGGATTCGCCAACGTAGTTCAGTTCTTAACGCTTGCCCGCGTATTCGAGGATATCGGCGTCTCTGCATATGCCGGGGCTGCTGGCCTTTCGTTTGTTGCGAACAGCCCATACATCGGAACGGCAGCGCGCATTCTTGCCGCCGAAGCAGAACACGTCGGGAACATTCGGCTGCAAATCGCACGCCTGAATATTTCAACGACGCCATTAGACGGAGTCGACATAGTTCCGCCGCCTTCCGGTCAGAAGTTCATCTCCGTCGACGCGACAACTGGACTCTGTTCAATCCGCACACCTGGACAGGTTCTTTACCTGGCCTATGGCAACGCAGCAAACGCCACCTCCGGCGGATTCTTCCCTGCCGGTGTAAACGGCACCATCAACAGTTCCAGCGCTTCTGCTTAGCCCACTCTCTCCTGACGGGCTTTGCGGCGAGGAGAGGAGCAAATCCTCTCCTTACTACCTTTGTTTCGCAGATCCTTAAGCTGGCGGACGTAACTTCGCCCCTGCTGCTCTGGCAAGAAGGCAAACGACTCCCAGAGCAGCGAAGCCTACGCTCGCCGGTTCTGGAGCTACCGATGCAGCAACAGTTGCCGTCCCAATAAGCGTACCTGCCGGCAACTGCACACCGCAGGCGCTGGCGATTTGCGAAGCAAGCACCGGATCCAAGGTCAACATCGTTGTCCCGCCGGAGGACGACAGATCAAACAAAGCAACATCACCCGCACTACTCTCACCTGCCGTAATCATTCCAAATAACGTATTGTTCGCCAGATTGATATTGAAGTTCGTCAAGGATGCCGCAGTCGCATTGTGAGTCAACGTCAATCCACCCGAGTGCGTGATGTTGGTGGTTGTATCTCCGCCTGTGATCGGAACAATTGCCGAAACTGGAGACGTATTAAGCGTGGCAGGGCTCACGGAAGTAATGCTGAAGTCGGCACCCGTCAAAATTGATAACGTCGAGGCATCGAACGTCACCGTGGTACCGCCCGTGATCGCCGCCGCTTGCATGGCGAACGGGGTGAAAAGAATAGCGACTAAACTAAGCGCTCTAAATGAAACTCGGTCTGTTCTAGATTTCATGTTTCCTCGCGTCGAAAGAAATATCTAACGAGGGAACTAGTCTGCTGTTTCTGAAGTTTCTTTATATCGGCTGACTTTGCGGATGATGCGGCTGGCGCTAGCAACCCAGTGGAACGGTTGTGGATCGCGGTTGTAAGACCGGACGTAGTCCTGGATCGCGAGGACCAAGTCGCGGACGCTGCAGAAGGTGCCGCGCCGAATGCGTTTGCGGGTGATCTCGGCAAACCAGCGTTCGATCTGATTGAGCCACGACGAGCTGGTGGGCGTAAAGTGCAGATGATAGCGCGGTCGCCCGGCCAGCCACTTCTTCACCTCTGGATGCTTGTGGATTCCATAGTTATCAAGCACCAGGTGAATGTCCAGAGCCGGATTAACGGACTCGTCAATGCGACCGAGGAAGCGCAGGAACTCCTGGTGACGGTGGCGGGGATGGCACTCGGCAATGACGGTCCCCTGCAGCACGTCGAGCGCCGCGAACAAGGTGGTCGTTCCATGACGCTGGTAGTCGTGCGTCTGGCGTTCCGGCAACCCAGGTCGCAGAGGAAGAATCGGCTGGGTACGATCCAGCGCCTGTATCTGACTCTTCTCATCCACGCTGAGCACCATCGCCCTGTCCGGCGGGTTCATATATAGTCCTACAATGTCGCGGACCTTCAGCGCGAACTGCGGATCGTTGCTGAACTTGAAGCTCTCGACCCGATGCGGCTGCAGCTTATGCTTGGTCCACACCCGATACACGGTAGCGGGGCTTACCTTCTGCGCTTCGGCCATGGTCCGCACGCTCCACTGCGTGGCATTGTTCGGTTTGGTCTTCAGCGTGGCTTCCACAATCGCGGCCTCCCGTTCGGCGCTAATCTCCTTCGGGCGGCCGCTGCGCGGCTTATCCTCGAGGATACCCGTCAAGCCTTCGGCCTCATAGCGCTTCCGCCACAACAGCACGGTCGGCAGCGACGTGGACAATGTACGGGCAATCGCACGATTCGCCATCCCTTCTGCTGCGGCCCGGACGATCTCGACCCGTAACACGATCCCTCGCGGCGTACTGCGATGACGGCCAATTCGCATCAACTGCTTCTTGTCCGCCTCTGACAACACCAGTCGCGCAGCACCCGGGATAATCATCAACTCCAGAATCTGCCCCTGGCTCGCACCAGTCAAGCTATTTCAGAAACAGCAGACTAGATGCTAACTCCGCTTCGACGAATGTCTGAGAAACATGACCAGATGTTAGTTCGTTTTGGACGAGTAAAAGCTGCGCGTGCTTTTTTCAGCACTGCAGAATTGAGATCTCCAGTGTATTTCAGAGCACGCGTTACCTGCGTCCGGAGGAAAGAACGTCTGGATCGATCGGATTTCTTAGAGAACTGTGCGACCGCCATCCACAACAAGGTTCTGCCCCGTCATGTAAGAGCTGGCATCGGAACACAAAAAGAGGATTGCGCCTTCATATTCGTCCTCCCCTGCCATCCTGTTCATAGGGATTAACTTGTGAAGCTTTTGCGTGAACTCCTCGGGTTGCCCTGCCGCAATACCGCCTGGGGAAAGCGCATTGACACGGATTCCTTTGTCAGGCCAGTACGTGGAAAGATATCGCGTTAGTCCGAGTAGGCCGGCCTTGACAACGGAGTAAGTTACTGGTTTTACCGGTTGCTGATCCTCCGGCAGATCCTCGTTGCGGTAGAGCCGCTGGTCCGGAGCGATAACGGCCAGATCGGAGGCTATGTTTAAAATCAAACCTCGTGTTTGCTTAGCCATCTCTTGACCAAAGATGCGGGAGCAAAGAAACGCACCTGTAAGTCCGACAGCAATATCCGCGTTCCAAACCGCAAGTGGAAAGTTCTCGAGACGGGACCACTGCTTTCCGTCGTTGGCCTCCACCTTCGGATTGTTTGCCGCGTTATTGATCAGGATGTCAATGCGTCCCCACCGGTCTACTATTTCTCCACAGGCCTTGATCAAAGACTCTTCGGAGGTGATATCAACAGCAAGGCCCATGCATTCCGTGCCGTATTTCTGCTGAAGTTCTTCGGCGCGAGCCCACGGCTTAGCTCGTTCCAGATCCAGCAACACTACGTTTGCACCTGCTGCCGCAAGGATCGATCCATGATGAAACCCAAGCAGTCCTGCGCCGCCCGTCACGATTGCGACGCGACCCGAAAGGTTGAACAGCTCTTGTATGCGGTCCGAAGTGTCAGAGTTGCGCGGCATTTATTGGAGACGCAACAGCCCGGCCCGTGTTACTCGCACTCGGTCCTTAGGACCTTAGCGAATAGAGCTAGAGAGTATGGACCTTGAGATGTTAGAAGGACTACTAAATAGTGCGCGTCTGACCGCCATCCATTACAAAGCACCCGCCTGTGGCAAAGGCCGCCTTATCGGAGCAGAGGTAAGTGGCAAGCGATGCGATCTCTTCTGGCGACCCAAAGCGCTGCTGCGGCACATCGTTTTTGAGCATCAGTTCCACCGCATCACGCCGATTGGTAAGGTGCCGTTCCCATGACCCGCCGGGGAAAAAGATGTTGCCGGGTGCAATCGTGTTTACCCGTATGCCCTGTGGCCCAAGCTGGCGAGCAAGATTCTTCGAGTAGTTGTTCAAAGCCGCCTTGGCAGCCGAGTAAGGCAAAGGTGCTGGCGTAGCCTCTAACCCAGTGATCGATGAGATATACAGTACGGAACCTCTTCCGTTCGCCAGAAGATAAGGCAGAACGTGTTGAGTAAGTCTCACGGCACCGAAGAAATTCATCTCGAACAATCGGTTCCACTCGTCTCGAGGTTGATCCCAGCCAGGTTTACCGGCTCCCGTTCCGATATTTGCGATCAGGTGGTCGATCCTGCCGAAACGCCCGATTGTAGTCCGGTATGCTTCGGCAATGACTTCATCATGCAGGAAGTCACCCTGGATTGTCAGAATGCACTCCTCGTTGAAGGACGATCGCAAATCCTCATGAGCGGCGGTGAGAGTTGCTTCATCCCGGCCTGTGAGTACGATACGAGCTCCCTCTGAAAGCAGAGCCGACGCAATACTACGGCCGATTCCGCGAGATGACCCAGCGACAAAGATCACCTGGTCAGTAAGTGTGAGATCCATTATCTCGTCGTCCTCTGCGTAAGTGAGCGTGCTAAACGGCTGTCCAACCGCCGTCGACACGAAGGTCCTGCCCTGTCATGTAACTGCTCGCGTCGGAAGCAAGAAAGAGCAATGCGCCACAGAGTTCCCGTGGTCTGCCGATGCGGTTCAGAACAGTGTATCCCTTGAGTTTGGTCAGGAACGGGGAGTCCTCCTGCACAGAATTCTGGCCGCCGACGTCTTCCGTATTTGAGAAAGGCCCGGGAGAGATACAGTTCGCCCGGACGCCTGAGGTTCCCCAGAAGCTCGCCGTATAACGGGTGAAAGCGACCAGCGCGGCTTTTGAGGCCGAGTATCCGGGCGGGTTCAAAGAGGTTGTGCCCTCGTAAAGCTGCGGCCGGGGTGCAACCGAAGCATACATTGTCGCTATATTGATGATCGATCCGCGTCCTTGGCTCTTCATACGAATACCCAGGCGCTGCGTCGTCTGCACAGCCCAGTAAACGCCGCCTTGCAGATTCCGCTGCCACTGATCGAATGTCGAATTCTCAAGTGAGCCTTCCGGCACATTGAAGCCGGTTGCAGAACCTAGTTCGTGGGCGTTATTGATCAGTACGTCAATTGTATTTTCACGGGCTGCGATGGCGTCGCACAATCTATTTAGCGCGTCCACATCATACATATCGATGCGTTCGACGGCGATCTTGTCAGCGCCAAATTCCGCTGCCCAATTTTGAGCTTCTGTCTGCAGCCGTTCGCTCCTTCCCAAGGCCACGACTCGTGCGCCATTGGCCAGGAGAGTCCGGCAGAACATTCTTCCGAGAAATCCAGAAGCTCCGGTGAGGATCACGGTCTTGTTCTCGAGCGAGAATAACGACTCAACTGTTAGATCAATCGACGCAACGGCCATTAAACTCCTATTCTGTTTGAAGCGGAAGCAGAGCTTGATTCGGTGATGTCAATTCACTTCACTGAAGCGTTGGAGAAATTCAAGCTGGCTGCGAAGGAAATTGACTTCATCGCCGGGGTTCCCACGAGCGACCTGCAACGTAAGTCCTCCCGAATAACCAATCGATCTGATAGCTCGAAATACGTCATTGAAGTCGGCCGAACCTGTTCCAAGCGGTCGTGTCTCCACACCGCCGTCCGGCTTGCGCAGCCGATCCTTGATATGTATCGACCCGATCCGATCGCCATAGGCAGCGAACTCTTCGCTCGCAATATAACCCAGGCCTGAACTGTTTCCGGAATCCCAATTTACCTTGAGGGCCGGGTGGGGCAACGCCTCGAGAAAAGCACGGAAGGCAGAAGGATCAAGATCCGTCTCCAAATGGAGCTCGACCTGATGCTCTTCGGCGAGCGGAAGCGTTCGACGCAAGATGGCAATGACGGTTTCTTTCTCACCATCGGTGATCAATCGTGCGTTATCGACAAAGGGCAATACAATTCGACGAGCCCCCATCTGCCGCGCAACTGAGATGAGTTCCCGTAGATGCCGCTCGCGTTCATCTTGCTCTTCCTCGCTGCATCGGATTAAGGGAAGCTCCATAAACCAATCGCCGCAAAGAGCCGGTGTACTGATCCCATGCTCCCGCTTCAGCGTTTCCATTTCGAGCAGGCCTTCTTCGGAGAAAATTGGATTTGCGCCCGTGTCATAGTCGTCATGGATCCACTCGATATACGAGAACCCGGCCTGCTGCGAAAGAGGAAATTCATCGCGCCAGTTGTTACGAGGAAAGGCCTGAAAACGGCCCGGTTCTGGCTTTGAAAGGCGACCTTGCATGACGCCGTAAGAGTACTGCACCGCCTCCAATTATAGGGAGCAGACAGCCGGGACCAGGATCTGGATCTTGATCGGAGCTGGGATGGGGTAATCGCAACGCCCGGCGCGCGATCTCACCGCTCTCAGTCTGCGCGGGCCAAGCGTCTTTCGCCCTTCAAGACTGCTCTCTCAATGCTTGAAGTTTTGAATATAAGAATCGTGCGGCAATCCCAAGCTGACCGCGCGCCTACGCATCTGGTTCGCATCCTCTTTGCTCATGCGTCCGCCAGCGCAGACCAGGTAGGGACCGCTGCCGGAGGGTGAGAAGACTTCCGCATGCAGATTCGCATGCTGAGCATTGAGCGCTTTCGCTCTCGCGTCCGCGTCCGCCTGGCGATTGTAAGTGAAGAGCACGGTACGCCACACAGCTCCACTTGCAGAACCGGTCTCCGGCTTTTTAGCAGCTTCCTTGACAGCGGCCGCCGGTGAACTTTGTGTATGAGACCTATCCGTCGGCTTGGACGCGGTTGCTGAGTGTGTAGCGGCACTCGAAGGAGCTTTCGCTTCCGTTCCAGCCGAAGAAGTGCTCGAGGCAGTGCCGTCGGGTTGAATGGTCTTCGTCTCCCAGGCGTTTCCGCCAGCACGGGTCTGCGCCGTGGAACTGCCTGTGGTGGAAACCGCCGGACCGGATGCAGCCGGAGCCGAGTGCTTAGGCCGCAGAGCCCAGACCAGGAACAAGACCGCAAGAACGGCCACTCCTGCCCAGATCCAGATCTTCGAGGAGCGCTCGTCCACGATGAATTTGTCCCGACCGGGGCTCACGTCCTCTCGAATCGGTTTCGCGGGGAACGGAGTGGGCGCTGGTCCCTCGTTAATGGGCTTTACCTTCGGAATGGGCTGCGTGGAAGCGATCGGTGTGGGTTTCCGATCCGGAACCCGAGACTCTACCCGATTCTCCGCGGTCGGCTTACCCGCAGCGCCCGGGTCTCGCCTGGTTGTGCCGTTGGGCGCCGAAGCGGTGGGTGCCGGAGTGCTTGCTGCTGCCGTAGGCGGAGCTGGAGATGCAGTTTTACTCTCGGGTGTACGCGCCGGCTCCGCCGCGCCTTCTGGCTTGGGCTCCGCAAGCGGGGTCGCAGGCGACTTGCCATTCAGGCCGGAAGCGTGAATCTCTTTTTCGTTTATGGGCAGCACCGTGGCGGCCGCGGCCACAGGTGCCGGTACCGCTTTCGGCCGGGGAGCAGGCTTGATCTCTCCCCGCGCAAGAGCCACCACTTCGGCCAGGCGGCAGCGCTCACCCGGCTCAGCGGTAAGACAACGTAGAGCAATGGCCGCGAACGGCTCGGGCAGAACATCGGCCTTTTCCCGTTCGCCTTCCGCCCATGGCTTTTGGGTCAGACTCTGAAAAACTGTGGCACCCAAACACCAGATGTCCGATTCCGGAGTAAGATTGGTGCCTTTCGACTCAGGCGCAAGATAACTGGCTGGCTTCAACTCGAAAGCCGGGGCAACGCCTATGGCTCGTACTCCCTCGCCCGACAATCGGATGCTGTCGCCGATCGCCACAATCTGGTCCGGCGCGACATTGCCGTGCACCAGTCCATTCAGGTGAAGGACTTCAAGCCCTTTCGCCACGTTCAGAATGGCTTCCTTCATCTCCGCCGGATTCAAAGCCCGCTCCCGCACGACGCCGCCGAGAGACTCGTCCGGTTGCCGTATCACAACGTAAGCGGTACGAGATCCGTTCAACTCCGCCGTCCCGCACCCGAGAGGGCTGTTCAGATGAGGATCGCGGAACTCCCGTACGCTCTTCCACAATTCCACCTGACGATCGGCGCTGGCAGCATCCAGACGGCGGAACAGGGCCGTAGCCACCATCTCCCGGTCGCCAAGAACTCGTGCCCGGAAAAGAGCTCGTGAGTCGTCAGCTTCGATCAAATCTTTGAGCTCGAACCCGCCTTCCAGAATCTTGCCGGAAAGGCTCATCCAGTTTTGTTTTTCAAGTTGTTCCGTCTGCATGTGTAGGAGTAGAAAGGCTTTCCTTGCTAGCTTTCCGCGCCTTTACATCCTGGTGGGATCTAAAGCGTTCTCCCGCACTATACCACCGCGCCGCAGAGAGCTGCTTATCTTTCTTTTCATAGACTTAGGCCCATCCCGCAACTGACCCGAGTTTTAGCGCAGAGGTGGAGAAAATCGGGTATTACCGACGGTACTTCCCGACGAGCTCAGCGGTACATCGTCGGGTAGGCTTGCTTCATTTCGTGAGCGATCTCACAAGCCGTACCAATCTGGATCAGCTCACCCTTTCCGATACCCGGACAGACTTCTCGCTCGTCCTTCCAGGCTTCGCGATCCTCCACCAACTCCGGCCAGAACGGGTAAAGCCGGCACTGAGTCGGTTTGGCCGGGTGGATGGAACATCCGCCCTCCCCAAGGAAATGGCACTCGTTCTTTGGATTTCTTCGCAGGCGAAGCAGAGTGCGGTAGCGGATCACGTATTTCGCTTCGAATTCCGCCGGAGTCAATCCGACATACGCGGCAGCGCGTACCAGGTCCGCTTCACTGAGGTAGACAAATCCTTTGACGCGGCAGCAGCGCGTGCAACCCGGCTGACAGGCGAACTGCAACGAGGGTTCAGACACCGCAACCCATCACATTAGACCGCAACATTCCTCCCCTTCACCTGCTCAACAATGTACTCCGACGTACGCCAGCCTAAGGCCGTGATCGTCAACGTGGGATTCTTATCGGCGTTGCTGACGAACGGGGCTGCATCCGTCACGAAGAGATTCTTGACGTCCCATGCCTGGCAGTGCGAATTGAGAACAGACGTTTTCGGATCACTTCCCATTCGCGTGGCGCCTACTTCGTGTTTCACTTCCCCGCCGTGCTCAATGCCCCAGTTAGCTTCTTTTCCCGTGCTCTGCGTGACCACACCGCCCATGGTCTCGATGTACTCCCGGAACGTCTCCTGCATGTGTTTCGCCTGCAGAATCTCGTCCTGGCTCCAGCGGAAGTGGAATCTTAGGACCGGAATTCCCCACTGATCGACAACGTTCGGATCGATCTCGCAATAGCTGTCACGATTCGGAATCATCTCGCCCCGGCCGGCAAGATGGACGTCACCACCATACAGGCGCCGCAGGCCGTTCTTCAGTTCAACTCCATAGCCGCCGCCAAGGAACCGGTCTGCGTACCCGCCCATGAAGCCTGTTCCAGGCTGCCGCCGTCCGCCGCCAAGCTCGATGTGGTAACCCCGGGCAAACGGCATCTTCCCCGCTTTCTGTTCTTTGTACAGCCACCACGGCATATACAAATGCATTCCGCCGACGCCGTCCTCGTTGTGCGCGGGCAGGTCCTGCAGAACCGGAAGGTATCCGGACACGGATGAGCCAACCGTGTCCATGATGTAGCGGCCCACGAGTCCTGACGAGTTTGCAACACCGTTCGGGAAGAGGCTGTTCTTCGAATTGAGGAGAATGCGCGCGGTCTCGCAACAGCTCGCCGCGAGTACGATCACCTTGGCCCGGACCGTTACTTCCTGCCGGGTTTTCTTGTCGATATACGAAACGCCCGTTGCCAGGCCATCGCGCCCGACCAGGACTTCGCGAGCCATGGCATTGGTCCGCACTTCCAGATTTCCGGTTTTCCGGGCCGGAAAAATGTGTACGCCCGGAGAATTGAAGTTTGCGTTGACGCCGCAAGCACGGCCGCATTGCGCGCAATAGTGGCAAGCAGCACGTCCGTTATGCGGACGCGTGAGGATGGCGAGTCGCGAAGGGATGCACGGAATGTTGAGCTTGTCGCTTGCGGCCTTGATGATCTTCTCGTAACCGCGCGGCGCGGGCGGCGGAAGGAAGCGCCCGTCCGGCGCATTCTCGACTCCTTCAGCAGTCCCGAAAACGCCGATTAGCTCCTCCGCTTTGTCGTAATACGGCGCCAGTTCTTCATACGAGATAGGCCAATCGAAGCCTTTGCCGTCCCGGCTATACGGCTTGAAATCGTACGGCCCCATGCGCAACGAGATGCGGCCGTAGTGATTCGTTCTGCCGCCCAGCATGCGGGCTCGCCACCACCACCAATCGGAACCGGGAGCGTTTGTGTAAGGTTCGCCGGGCACCACCCAGCCGCCAACGGGAGTGGCATCGAAATAGCCCAGCGGCTTTGCTCGCGTGGCCGCGCCGCGATGAGGCACATTGTACGGCCATTCGAACATCTTGGCGTCGTGAGTGCAGTCGTACCAATCACCCGCTTCGAGCATGCAGATTTTTGCACCCGCCCTTGCGAGCACATCGGCCGCAACACCACCGCCGGCACCGGACCCGACAATGACAACGTCGTATGTTTTGGGAGCCGGAGCAATTTGTGCCATGCGCTAAAGCTCAAGCTATCACGTGGATTGTCTTGGTCTTCTGAGCCAGAGTTCAACCACGATAGCGTTGATCGAGAACCCAATCCAGAAAGCCATTCCGAAGAACTGCGGCGGTTGGAGGTGGGTTAAACGGCTGGTAGCGAAAAAGATCCCCATAACCGGCCGCGTGGTCGCAATGCCCAGCAGAACAACAACGGCACGAAGCAGCCACCGGCGCTCCCGAACCGCGTCGGCGCAGCCGCTTGTAGCGGTATGCCTGCCAAAGCGAAAACAGGAAGAGCGAATCAAACACCAGAACTGCCGAGCGCTCGAGCCATCCGCCAATTGAGTACGCCGACATCGCGTAAGCTGTGAGCCCCACGACCACTCCGACCGGGTACAGCAGCGTATTGACCCAAGCGAATCGAGTTCCCTTCCGGAACATCACGACCGGTGCGAGAAGAACGAACACCAGCGCCGGAATGATGTGGGCGAGCGTCAGAACTGCGTGATTCGCGAATGCAAGATCAAGAGCGGCTGTGGGTGCCGAGGACGGCTGAGGAGAACTAGCGAGCACGATTATCCGGCGAATCACGACAGCAACTGCAATGGCAGTACAGAACCAGAAACCGATGCGCAGAGCTAGCGGTGCGGGCTTAGTGTACGAAGATGCAACAAGTGGGCTGACAACCTGCATTCAAGCACTCAAGCGAATTCGCGTATCCGCTCCCCTTTCCTTGAATACGAGCGTTCACCCCGCCTTTGTTCAAAAAATAAATTCACTCTATGCCAATCTCAGAGGGTGAATTCTATCGAAGAGAAATTATCTGCGCTGGGAATCTCCCTGCCCGAAGTGCCCCGGCCTATGGCGAACTACGTACCGGCCGTGCGCACCGGAAACCTGCTATATCTCTCGGGGCAAGGCCCGAGGTTTGGCGCGAATGAATTTAAGTCAGGCGTTGTTGGGGATACCGTAACGCTCGAAGAAGCGTATCAGCATGCCAGACTCGTCGGCATCCAACTGCTCGCCGCGGCAAAGGGGTATCTGGACGGAGATTTGTCGCGAGTGCGACGCGTTGTTAAGTTGCTCGGCCTCGTGAATTGCACGCCGGGATTCGGCAAACAACCGCTCGTCATCAATGGCTGCTCCGACCTTCTGGTCGAAGTGTTCGGTGAGAACGGAAGACATGCCCGTTCCGCCATCGGCGCTCACCTTCCCAACAACATCACGGTTGAAATCGAAGCGATCTTCGAGATCAGTTAGGGAGGTCAGTCTATCCGGCGAGTCGAGGGATCAAAAGATCATGAACTTGTTCTTGACCCTCGTGTGAATGGACCATTTCCCCGGCTCGACGGCCGTCGAACGCACGACATCGCACAAGAATAGAAGATCTTTGCCCTGCACTCGGATGGAGGATGACGAGGCGATCTCCTCGGGCGAGAGGATGATCAGACATTTCCCAGTGGTCTCGGCGATGGTTCCGGGTACTCTGCGCAGCGGATCGAGTTGATTGCTCGGAAGCTCGATAACGACCGGCTCCAGATTCTCGGACGCAGTTGTACTCACATGAGTGAGAGGACTTATGGGCATGGATCTCTCACCCGTAGGGGCAGATTCGGTTTACCGATGTTCCTGATTCGCGTTGATGGTGAGCGGCTGTAGAAGTCTGAAAACGATCTCGCTTCCGGGAGGAAGGACCACCGCACTTCCCTTTCGATCGCCTTTGTCACTCGTATCCGCCGCTTCCGCCGCAACAGTCCGCTGTGGGGAATCGGCCCCGCCCTCGCCGTCCGATTTTATTCCGGAAGCGGCTTTTTTCGCGGCTTCTGCCGGAACGATTGCGGCCTTCGCGACTCTGCTGTGCGCTCCGGTATCGAACCATTGCGTCGTTTTGATCGCGACGAGCCGCCCGTCAGACATTCTCACCTGGGTCAATTCCAAATTGAGGTTCGAGCCGCCTCGAAAAAAGCGTGGGCTCCGCGCATCCACCACTCGACCCGTAACGGCCGCCCCGGCTTCCGCCACTACGATCCCTTGCGCTCGTAAAGGCGCGGCCAGAGTACCCTTGAACTCTTCCCCTTTGTGGTTCGCTTTACTTGAGAGCTGCTGGGTCAGGCGAACCGATACAGGCGTTTCCGCTGCAATCATAAGCGCGGAGGCCGCCAGTGGAAGGGGTGCAGATGCGAGTTGGCCGGGAACCGCTTGGGGCGTGAGTGGCGAAGCCACGGTAGGAGGGGGAGCAGCCACAGGTCCTCTAGTGTCACTCGAAACGGCCGCCATAGCGTTTCCAGCCCCACGTTTTCTCCGAACTCGACGTCCAGGAATATTCTGAGCTGCGGCTTGCAAACCGGCCGTATCTCCGTTAAATGGCTCCCCGCCCGGTAAGAAGTTGGGGTTTGTACCGTCGATTGGCACCTGAGCTGGCTGGCTGTCTTCTCGATAGATCTTCCCCGTGCGGCTGTCGAGTTTCTCAAATGACTGCGAAACGTCCTTGCGCTGCGCAGGAGCAGGTTGTGAAATTGTGTGTACGTTGGACAGAATCAACCCGCCGCCCACGACGGCTACGATGCCAAGTCCAAATGCAGCAAGGACTTTCCAGATGTTCTGAACCAGAACTCTGCCGAGTTGATGTCCTTGGAACAAGGCCATGCTCCTATTTTGACCATCGCCGGGACGAGCGCGCTATATACCCGGTCCAGCGAGGGCTCAGACCCTGGCCCGGAGCATGGGTTCGGATACGGTACCGTGGGACGTAAACTATGGGTCAATTTCGCGAGGAAACGCGTCTAAGTGGCATGGATAACCGTTGGATCGGGGCGGTATTAATTGCGGGCTTGCTTACGTTGGCGGGGTGCGGCTATCGTGAGACTTCGGAAGAGCGTAACCGGGACGCTAATACCCCGGCTGGGAAAGTGGGGCAAGCTGCGCATAAGGTGGCTGTCGAAGCGGGTAAGGCAACCAGGGTCGTTGGCCGTCAATTAGACAAGGCCGCACACGACGCACACGAAGGATGGAAAGAAGGCGCCCGCAAAGACCAACAGCGCTAAAATCAGGCCGCATCCCGTTTTGCTTTGTCAGCCGTGAAACCCGGGAGCGCCGGGACCTCACATCCAACATCCTCGCGCTTCGTTGCAGCTTTTGGCTTGCGTAGAGAATATCCTGTCCGAGCCGCTACTATCCTCGGAGGGCAACGCCGCAGGGCTGCATACAAATTTTGATGAATGACAGACGGAGTGAGTCCAGAAGTTCGACGGACCGGGAAGTCGAGGTCCGAATCATGAGGGGCTTACGCAGAACGGTCCGCGCCCAGCTTATCGAGGTCTCTCTATCCGGTCTGCGGATTCGTCTCGATCGCTGGCTTGCCGACGGCACACAGCTAGAGGTTTTGATCGGGGATGAGCACGTATTCGGTGTCGTGCGGCACTGTGTTCCTGCACATGACAAATTTGATGCGGGTGTGCTCATCAGGTATGCGATTCGACCTCAGAGCGTGAGCGCCTGAAGCCAAACTGATGGGCCCGCGCGAAGAAGGGTGACGCGATCTATTGCGATACGTCAGCAAAGAGTTCTTCGAGCGAGACATGCCGTTCGCCTGCCCCAATATTCTGCATGCTTACCGCCTAATTGCCGGAGGGCATAGAGATGCTCTTGAATGCTCTTGTAACGCCTAGTGTCGAATTTTGGCATTCCCCGAGTTACCGCCACTGAATAGGACGCTCATGGAGACCGGCGCGGACCCCGTCTCGGTAGTAGATTTTTCGTCATCTAGACGTGTTCCCATACCTCTGATCTGCCTCGACGGGGACTGAAGCGGCACGACCTCGAGCGGCGCGGAATCGTTCTTGCGCAGAAGATCGAGGAAGTCTTCCCGTGGGTTCGTGCTCTCATCGTCGGCCGGGTAGAGGTCGATACGCATACTCACCTAAGCACGATGGAGGAGGACGTTTAGCTGGCCAGAGCTCTCTTGAGGGCGGCTCCTTCTGGCCCGGCGCGGTCTTGATAACGCGGCGTCCGCCTCATCGCCTGAAGTGAGGATGCAAGCTGTCGAGTTTAGTCCGAAGATCGGTCAGTTGCTGTTCAATCGAGAGCCGGTGGCGATCATCTTTGACTTTCGCAAGAAATCGTGCAACGGTCGCGTATCCTTCCTCTGACTTTGCTGAAGCGCTTTTGGCAGCCTGCCCGTCCTCGAGCATAAGCTCTGTCAACACAAGATCTGCAAACGTGGTGCAGAGCGCCAGATCAGCCTGAAGAAGATTGAGGAGATTTTGCTCAGTTTCGGCATGCATCTCTGAACGCCTCGGCAAATCACTCATGCTTTTTCTCCTGCTGCATGTATGGGATGCGTGTTAGATGCCCGATCGAGGACACCTCTTTGGCAGCTTGCCTTCCATCACAAGACCGTTGACGATGCATTCAATTTCTTCAACAACAGCGACCGAAATCGGATCATCGCACCCGGCGTGGTCTTCGCCATAGACAATCCCGCTCGCCTTGATACCGCGACTATTCCAAACGTGAACACTGATTCCTCCGCCGGCCACATGACCAATGACCTGAATATGCACCGGATACTCGGAGGGCGGCCACTCCTGGGCAAGCCTCGTCGAAAGTGAGTATGCGTCCACTTCGGAATCCATGTTTGAGACGCTTCGGCTCCATGTCCGCGGATAACTACTGTGGGGACCGTCCAAGACATATACCAAGGTAATCGATTTTGCGAACGTGCGAAGACCAGCGACACACGTTTAGCGTAAAACTTCGCACCGCCTTTTTAAGCAATAGTGAACGATGATGAGCCGTGTGGATTGATTCGCTCACCGGATGTACAGGCAAAGTTCCCGAATTGCCATACCTTTAGGGTATGTTCTAAGCTTCGGGCGTGATCCCAACCGCGCACCTACGATTCTGCACGGAACGTGGAAGGCTAGTCGATTTGTTGGCCCGTGCGAGTAGCGAATACGCTAGGCTTGCGAATGATCTGTCAGCACAAATAAGCATCTTGTCTCCTCTTGCATACCGGCGCAAACAGGAGGAAGTAAAGCACGCCAAAACCGAAGCGCAGGACGCTCAAACGGTACTGGCCTCTCATCAAAAGGATCACGGCTGCTAAAGGGGTGATAGCTTGTACGCAGTGGAAAACTGCGAGTTGCTTCACGTCGAAGACGATGATGCAGCCTCCTTCCTCTTCCGGGCTGCGCTCGATGAAGCGCAGATTCCTGGTGACGTGTTTCGAGTGACAACAGCCAGCTTTGTCCTTAGATGCCGCGGAGGCCGCCGAACTACACGGCACCTCAGCGGTGACGATCCTGATCTACCGCCACCACATTTCCTTGTGTGTCGTAGACGGTTCCGTCCCTCTGCTCCATGCGCTTTCCGTCCGCGATTAGGGTTTGAATAGAAGTAGAAACCTTTGATGCTTTTGCGTTCATCTGTTTCGCCACTTATTACTGCTTGACTATCCATTCGTTCTCAACGAACGTGTTTCCATCCGCCGTCTTTCCGGTCAGCTTCGCTTCGTGGCTTTTGCCGCCTGCTGAAAAGGTCACGTGGCGTTCAAAAACGGTTCTATCTTTTTTTGTACGTATAAACCCACTCGTGATCATCAGGGAAAGCCACCGTGATGGTATCGAACATGTCGTTAGGTTGCGAGACGCTTACCTTTCCTCCTTTGTGAGGTTGAGTCAAACGCAACGTCATCGGCTTGCCCTGGGCATCAACCAGAGAGAAGTCGAGCACATCGTTTTCTCCTTCTGGTTGAATGACGACCATAAAAGACTTCCAAGCCGGGAGATTCTCGAAATGAGACTTCGAGGCATCCATTTTCCACGTGCCGTACCGAGATGACATTACGGCAAATTATATTTCAAGTTTTGCGAACTCGCACGTTCCCTTTCAAATCAATTGCTTTCTGACCCCCAAGCGGATATCAAAGGTAGTCACATCTGGTCGTAGTCACGACGGGAGTCAAGACCCGAAGAACAATGGGATAACTACCTAAAAACGTTTGGGGAGATGGGACTCACTAGGTTGCGTTGCTAGAGGGATCACGGAAGCAGTACTATCCTGATCTCTGCGTTCGCTTCAAACACCTTAGGCCTTCGCGGAGTATAGAACCGCCTTTAGATGGGGCCGATACGGATATCACAATGAAAAAGGCAGCCCTACTCTTCTCGGTGCGTCCTTCAGGAATACAGTTGTCTTCAAAGGACCTGGTCGAATGGATCTTCAGCCAGGTATTTACCAAGAACAGGAGTACGAACCAAATCATCCGAGAAAGGTGTGATGCTGGAATGCTCCTGACTGTTCTCCACCTGCAAAACCGATGCTGAGAGCGTGCATTACGGCCAAAGTGATTTCTTCCTGCACTTCGAAGATGTCCTGCAATTCGATCTCGCGATCGTAACGTTGTGACCACAGACGACATCCATCGGCAGCATGTCCGTGTAAGCCTGTTCCATACCCGCTTTCAGCGAGAACTTTCCAGACATCTTAGATTTTTCTGCCGGTCTATTCAGCGAGCCGCGGACTGACTCTCCGGGGCGCGGCTGCTGCGAATGGGGTGACACAACCATTGTGCAAGGAGGAGCCTGCAGCCAGTGCTTCCGGAAGACGATCGCAACTAGCAAGCCCAGTTCGTTTCGTCAATTCGAGAAAAGACAACCCGCCGAGGTCCACAAATCGAAGATAGCGTTCCGTCGTGAATGGTCTGCCCGTATGGGTTGTGGGAGGCCCCGGATGGACAGGGCGGCGCAGTCGGCCTTCCTGTTCTATTGACGACCACAGTGCCCGCTGACGTAGCAACTCTGAGCGGGGGCGACACAAGGTTAGATAGCATCAAGCAAGGTGATAGATTGACCCTGATGGCACGGATTGATCCCGCAGGTTGGGAATTTTTGCTGCGCGAACTGCGAGACGTTTCGGGAAGCTCGGGTTTCGCAGCAGCGTGACATTTCAGACCGGAGACAACATTTCGAGTTTGTCTGCAAAACGTTTGACGCAACACTGCTCACACCCCAAAGAGCGAGCACATCTGAGCGGTTCAAAAGAGCAGAGTGCGGGCTGAAAAGTGCGGCCATCCGCCAGACTATCGCTCACGAAGTGCATGCCCCAGCGTTGATTCGGCCGCGTAATTCTCTGTCGCACTGGGCTTCGAGCAGGTAAACCGTTTTCGTTTCCGCCGCGGCACTTGCAACCGCGGATCTCAACCGAAATCGTCGTGTGTGTTCTCTCGATGCGCTTACGCGTCTAGGGGCGATCCTTCCGGTGGGGCAAGAACCTTCGGCTTGGCAGCATTGATGGCTTTGGTCAAAGGCCGCAGCAGGCTGCGACGCAAACGCCGTCTGGTTGTCTGTTTGTCGGCTCTGGCGCGATCGCCGCTTCTGTGGGACATTGGGTTCTCTTTCAGGCTGCGGTTACAACCAAGTTGAATGGAGGCCAGGTTCGGTAAGCGAGCGAGCAATCGAACCTAGATCGAAAGCCGGACGGTCAGAAGCGAAATTGCTGAGACTGCCTTCATTATACGTTCCGGGCGTGGTGGCTTCTCCTCGCCGGTAACAACCACGCTGCGGAAGCACTTTCGGGAGGAACTGACGCGGGGTACGGCGGAAGCGATGGCGAACGTTGCGCAAGACGCTGTTCCAATGGCGACCTCTGATTGCCGCGCATGTCGTCGCTATAGATGTCTTCGTCCTCCTCCTCGTCTTGCCGTTCCTGCCTCTCTAGTTGTTCTTGTTCGTCATCTTCGTCGTCCCGTCGGTCCTCCTCGTCAGCATCGAATGGATCTTTGCCTACCGTCGTTGCCGAATTCTCGATCAAGTTCCACTTCCCAAATGCCAAGTCCATACTCTGAGATTGCATATGTCCGTTCTCGATTTCGCCAAGTGGATTGAATGAAACGCACCGGAAGGCAAGCGCGCGCTCGGGCTCGTCTCTCCGGCTACTATCAAAAAGCTTCACACAGCAGTCATCTCAACCGGTGTTCGCGAAAACGTTCCTCCCAGTCCTTCGGTCGGTGAAGCTGGTTCGGCCCAGCTTCGCGACTAGCTCTCACGCCTACACCTTCAATAGCAAATCGAAGCTATACAGGCCGAGGCTTTACCTGCCACTGCCCTCGGCAAGACCGCCCAGTATATGCTCGCGATTTGGCCAAAGCTCACGCGTTTTCTCGATTATCCGGAACTGGAGCTGGGTAACAATCTGGCGGAAAACTCCATGCCCCCGCTCGTCTTAGGACGAAAGAATTGGATCCACTAACCGGCCCGCGGGCTAGGAACTACAGAGCCGCCATTTCGTTCGCGTGTATGCGATCTTAAAGCCTCTTCGCTCGGCGTTGCGCTGTGAACTGCTGCCTACCTCTGTGACCATCATTGCCAAATCGCAACCATGGTCGAAGGCGTAGCGCATGCGCGCCGCGAGTAGCGCTCCCTGCAAGCCCCGACCGCGTAGTTCGGGGATGGTCGCTGCGCCTGCAAACAACGCGACTCCGTTGTCTATGCTCAACCCGCCGGCCGCACCAGGAACACCATCAACTTCCGCCAGAAAGCTCACGCTATTCGGTCGCTCCGATGCGAGGACACTAGCTTTCACAACAAACTCCAGGAGTTCTGGGCGTTCGTGGCACCAGCCCCGGCCGTTTATCTGGGCCCAGAGTTGCCCTTCCTCCGAGTGGATTACTCGCACCTGAATGTGCTGGTGATCATCGCCAGGAGGTAGTTCAACAGGTCGATAGAGGACACTGCTGAGTTCAATTGGCCTGTAGTTGCGAATGCAAAGCAAGTCCAAGGCCTGGACTCCGGCCAGCGGGCTAATTTCATGGTTTACCATTGCTCCGCGGCCAATGAAAAACTCCTCAACTCGATCAAGTGTCTCCGCACTTAATTCCTCTGAGACGCCGAGGCCAAAACTCTGAGTCGCAGGTGAATCGACACCGTCAAAGACCGCGTATGCTCCGATAGATTCCATCTTCTCGGCGCGGCTATCAGGGAAAAGACGTCGCCGTGCCTCAGCAAACTCAGCGCACGCACGCCCTTCCGCATTCTCTAAGCGCCTTGAAAGCAAGAGATCAGAAAAAACCATACGGTTGGGCTATCATATACAACTAACAAAACGCAGGACTGCTATTGTCTTTCGACTGAGAATCAGCAGTAACGTGCTACCCGGAACTGGTATTTGACCACAGTTGGAATCTCACTGTATTCCAAAGGGAGCAAGGTTGAAGTCGAAATTTCGTACGGGGAACGAATCTTCCGACTCCGAATTCGAGACGACGGAAACGGCATCCCCCAGGAGCTTCTCGAAGCTGGTCGTTATGGCATTACGGTCTGGGCGGCATGCGAGAGCGGGCTGCCAAACTGGCGGTAAGTTGCAAATCTGGAGCGCTTCGGGAACCGGTACGGAGATCGATCTGAGCATTCCGGCCTCTATCGCTTATTGCAGATCGCCAGGGCGTTCTCGTTGGCCGTTCTTCCAGAAAACGAGAGGATGAGTTTGTGATTCGAATACTGTCTGTCGACGATCATGCCCTCCTGCGCGAAGGTCTTGCCGCTTTGATCGCAAACCAGCCGGATCTGGAACTAGTTGCGGAGGCGGCTAACGGACGCAAGGCGATCGAGCTGTTCCGCAAGCATCGACCGGACGTCACGCTCCAAGGACTTACAAATGGCGGAAATGGGGGGCATCGACGCGATTAGTGGCATCCGCGGCGAGATTCCTGATGCTCGGCCCCACCCGGGCGCGTGGATTGAAACTAGCCGATAGGCGAACGGCAGACGCTGAGCGGAACTCGCGCCCCCTGCGGATTCGATACACTCCCTTCCTTCCGATTTGCTTGTTTCGTCACTTGTGGTTGCGGTTGGGAACAAGACAGTGCAATGCTCGATGAACTGGAGCGAAACATCACTCCCAAACGGCAACACCTGAACCACGCATGGGTTGATAGTCAGTGAGCTAAGCCTTTGCGCAAGCAGCCTCATTGAGCCGATTCGATTCTCGACCGGGAATCAAGTCTCAGCCGCAAAGAAGAAGTGGGGAGCATTTTTCACGTACGTCTTCGAAAAGACATTGATAGCACGCGATTTCTCGATGTACGCACTTGCGCCGGCCACTAAGGCCCTCTGCCGGTGCTCACATGGGGGTCTAAGCTAACCACCACAACGGGAATGGATCGCAACTCTTCGTCCTTTTGCAATTCGCTGAGCAACCACCAGCCATTTCGCTCCGGCAATCGCAGGTCCAAAACAATCAAGCGAGGAGTCTTCGCGTGTTCATACGGAGACGCTCTGCGAAGGAACGAAATTGCTGCTTCAGCAGTTTGTCACTCGAAACAGGCTAACTGAAATCCGCGCTTCATTAAGCGCCACCCGACGGTGACAATGCCCCTAGCCATCATTCTGGATGAGATCCAAGTCTACCGCCCGAACACCAGCGCGAGGAGAAGCAAAATGCAGCGTCAAGCGGCCTTGATCAAATTGGATGTTTCTATCCGGATACGAGTCCACTTCATAGCTGAGTAATGCGTCCGGTAGAGACACCTGGACGACTTCGCGATTCCGAATCCTAACGCCACGTTAGAGTGCCGCTATATGGAGGAGTGATCTACAGCTTCCCCGAACGGGACTTCTGGGCAAGAGATTCAGCGTCCCCGGTGGCTCCGGGGAAGCTTCTCGTCGTTGCCGGCTTTGGCCCGTAGCCTGACTGCTGACTGGTACTCATCGAAGCCAGAAATGCGTCCAAATCGGCCACGAGCCCGATGGGCCGCGGTAACGACGGCAGTTCGCGATATTGCACCTGAATCCCCAGTGTGCGCTCATAGTTGCGCACCTCGGAGCGTTCGAGCGGAGTCACAAAAGTCCAGGAGGCGCCTCGTGCGCCGGCGCGGCCCGTGCGTCCGACGCGATGAATGAAGTATTCGGCCTCCTGCGGCAAATCGTAGTTCACGACATGCGCGATATCATCGACATGAATCCCGCGCGCCGCCACGTCCGTGGCGACGAGTACACGGCAAACACCATCCTTGAAGCCCTGCAACGCTTTGTTCCGCTGGCTCTGTGAGCGGTCGCCGTGGATGGAGTATACCTTGTGTTTCCCTCGTTCCAGAAATTTCGTGAGCCTGTCGGCGCCCTCTTTGGTGGCCACGAATACAAGGAAAGAACCCTTCTCGTTCTTCAGCAGATGCTCGAGGAGATCAAACTTGGAGCCCTGAGCGACTTCGTAGCAGAAGAGATCGATCCGGCCGGCCGTTTGTACGCACGCCTCCACCGCGATTCGCACCGGATTGTGCACGTAGCTTGCGACCAGCCCCGCCACAGATTGCTCCATCGTCGCTGAGAAAAGCATGGTGTGGCGTTTCGCCGGAAGCTTATCGAGGATGATGCGTAGAGAGGGCAGGAAGCCCATGTCGAGCATCCGATCGGCCTCGTCGAGAACCACCGTGGCGGCGCGGGAAAGATTGATCAGCCGCCGTTCCAGATAGTCGCAGAGACGGCCCGGCGTCGAGATCACCACTTCGGCCCCGGCCTGGATATCGCGCAACTGGTTACTCTCGCTCATGCCGCCCACAACCACGGCGGTGCGGATGTGCATGCCGTGGGCGAGTTGGCGGAATGCCGCATCGATCTGAATGGCAAGTTCGCGTGTGGGGCTGAGGATCAGGACCTTTATTGTTTTGGTGCGGGGAACGGCGGCGAGAGCTTCAATCACCGGAATCGAGAACGCCAGAGTCTTGCCTGTGCCAGTCTGCGCGGTCGCCACGACGTCGCGGCCTTCCATGAGAGGCGGGATGGCCTGCGCCTGGACGGGCGTTGGAGTGACGAATTCGTTCTTATCGAGGTTGTTCTGCAACGCGGAGCAAAGATTGAGCTCGGAAAAATGCTGCATCAATTGTTTGTCGGTTCCGGAACGTTTAACTTTCAGGATAGCAGCGTTAAGTAGGCTCGAAGAGGCGCGTTCGCAGGACTGACTATGCAGGATCGAGTGCGTACTCTAGGAACTCCCGGGATACGGTCTTGTGGGAAATAGATTCATACTTGCCGGAATACACATCGCTGGAGGCAATGCTTAGTCCCGTTTAACCTATTCGAACTCCTAAAAGGTCGCGCTATGAAACGCTATCCGGCTTTCATGCTCACGTGTGACCGGCTTTGCTGAGTGTGTCAAGCTGGTTGGTCATTTCCTGGACGAGTTCTGGCCGCTCGGCAGCCAAATTGTGAGTCTCACCAGGATCACTTTTTAAATCGAATAGCTCTGCCTCCGTACCTTGTCGCTCTGGTGGTCTTCCGGGCCGTTGGTGGGGCATCGGACCGAGGCAGCAATTTCCAGTTCTGCTTTCGAAGAGCCAAGTGAGTAGCGTGTTCAATGAGGTAATCCCGGCCATTCTGCGAGTGCCCTAGCAAAGCCGGTAACAGATTTAGGCTGTCGGGCGCCGCATTCTTGGGCAGTGTTCGCCCTAAGAGGCCAGCGATGGAAGCAAGTATGTCGACTTGGCTAACAAGAGCACCGGAGACGCCAAGCCGGACGCGAGTAGGCCGCGGCGTACCCGGGCATCCGTTCGAGCAAGGCTTTGACCTCAAGCTGGTCCCGCACAAGCTGGGCGAACCGCTTCGGTGGAGTGAACCCCGCATGATCTTCGTCAATTCGATGAGCGATCTGTTTCAGGACGAGGTCCCCCTGTCGTACATCGAACGCGTTGCGACAACGATGCACCTGGCGCGCTGGCATACCTATCAGGTGCTCACGAAGCGTTCTCAGCGCATGCGCAAGGTCTTGTCCGGTCCCCTTAAGCGAATCCGGCGAGAAGAGCATATCTGGTGGGGTGTGTCGGTCGAAGATAAGAAGTACGGCGTCTCCAGGATTGCCGATTTGCAGTCGGCTCCGGTAGGCGTTCGCTTTCTCTCCGTTGAGCCGCTGCTTGAGGATATTGGGCAGATTCCGCTCGAAGGTATTTCCTGGGTCATCGTTGGCGGAGAAAGTGGACCTGGTGCGCGACCGATGCGAGAAGATTGGGTGCTTTCGATCCGGGAGCAGTGCAAGGCTGCTGGCGTCGCGTTCTTCTTCAAACAATGGGGCGGCGTTCGCAAGAAAGCAGCCGGGAGGATGCTCCGGGGCCGTACTCACGACGCCATCCCGAAGCGGGTTGCGAACCCGCTGCTGCCAGCGGGGATAAGACTAGAAAAAGCCCTCGAAGTCGAGAATCAACCCCTGATTCAATTGGCGATCTAGGCAGGAGCAGTCAATCAAGTCGAAATCTGGTTTGCCCGTAGCCACGGCAGCATCGCAGCAACATCGTGTGGGTGGCACTAGGAAGCGGACACCTGGCAAGTTTTGACCGGAGCAAATGCAAGGGCCGGTTCAACGGGCCCGCGGCTACTGGAACGTGGATATGCCACAGCAGTTTTAGCAACGGGCTTCGGTCTCCCCATCCTGCACTAACTTCCACTGTTGCGGCGCAGTTCTCACGTCGCCATCCGCTCACGCCATGAGGCGGTCACCAGTTCCGCTTCAACAACCGGTGATGTGTTTTTCTACACCGACCGGACGCGCTTCTCCACTGGACTTCGTCAAGAGTCCAAGAATCAGCAAACGGCTCAAAAACTTTGACCCTGATTGTGGGATTAGCAAAATCAACGCGGCGATTGAATACAAGATTCTTCGTGAGCACTCCGATGTCGGGAGGGTTGTGAGTGGAGTCATCGAAGACATAGGCGGATACAAAGGGTCCAAGGACTGGACGCGTTTTTTACTCGGTGTTCTATCAGGCGCACCCATTCATGACCAAGGCAGAAGTTGAACGAGAGTTGAAACGCGCCGGTGGACATGCCTGGATACCCATTGTTGTGAACGGGAAACTGACGAGACCCACGAAACCTAAGAAGAAAGGCCTTTCAGGGGGCGCCAATAAGGTCCCTAGCAGGGTGCGAAAAAATAAGGCTCGATGAGAGGAATGCTTTCGGACGATGCCAGGAACGAGTCGCCATGCTGCGTTGCATATTGGCCGCGATAAACGGCCCTTGCCGGCGGTGTCGAGAACTTTGTGTAAACGCCTCTCCTGCTTGGCGGCTGTTCAACTCGTGAGTTGTCGGGAAACTGTCGATTGGCGGAACGCCAGGCCATCGGCGGCTAGCTTCCGTTCAGCCCGTACTCGACCGCTATCCAGGAAAACGAAACTCGGCCCCGACGGTACGAATTCCTTATCGCGAAAGGGTCAGTCGCACCTTGCTATCCACGTTTTAAATCTTCTCCACATCTGCTCTTGGTGAGGTGAGCTCCTTGCGCTAAGAAGAGGCGTACCGCCCCACTCCCGGCTGACATATGTTGATATTGACTATATGGC
>CAVSTJ010000011.1:0-321801 GCA_963730795.1 uncultured Acidobacteriaceae bacterium
GCCATTCATCATTGAGGATTTCAGGACGTCGGCGAACTCGTTAGGCGTGCGGTAACCCAGGCTGCTGTGAGGCCGCTCGCAGTTGTATTCGTTTTGCCACTGTGTGATCTTGTTTCTGGCGTCCGCTAGGTTTCGGAACCAAGTGGCATTGAGACATTCGTCTCGTAGTCTTCCGTTGAAGCTTTCGACATGACCGTTCTGAGTGGGTTTGCCGGGTTGGATATGGATGAGCTGGATCTTGCGTTCTTCACACCATCCCAGGAAATGGCGACTTGTTAGTTCCGGCCCGTTGTCGCACCGGATAGCGTGTGGAGCGCCGCGACGTTCCACGATCTGTTCGAGCGAGCGCGTCACGCGCTGGCTCGAGAGCCCTGTGTCTACTTCCAAGGTCAGGCATTCGCGAGTGAAAGCGTCGACAATCGCCAACACACGTATCCCTCTACCGGTTGCCAATGCATCAGAAGCAAAGTCCAGTGCCCATTCCTGGTTGGCTCGATGCAGATGAGGCAGCAGCGCCGCTGGCCGGCTCAGACGCTTTCTCCTCAGCCGCCGAACAGCTAACCCTTCGCGTTTGTACACGCGGTAAACGCGTTGCGGACTGCTGTTTTGTCCTCGTCTGAGAAGCAGCGCGTGGAGTCGCCGGTAACCGTAGCGCGGCTTCTGCCGCGCCAGGTTCACCAACTCTTCTCGTAGTTGGGCGTTGTGGTCCGGCATCGGTTCGTATCGATAGCTGCTCCGATCCAGGTTCACGAGCTTGCAGGCCTGGCGTTCACTCATCCCGAACTGCTGAATGGCAAACGCCACATCGGTTCTCAAGCCGGCAAGCTCCAGCCGTTTTTTCGCACGATCGCCTTCAGTACTTCTTTGTCCAGGCTCAGATCAGCCACCAAATGCTTCAGCCGGCGGTTCTCGTCTTCCAAGCTCCTTAGGCGTTGTGCCTCGCTCACTTCGAGTCCGCCGTACTTACTCTTCCAGGTGTAGATTGTGGCTTCGCTGATGCCGTGCTCGCGTGCGAGATCCGCCACTTTGCGGCCCGCCTCGTGCTGCTTCAGGATGCCGATGATTTGCTCTTCGCTGAATCGGCCCTTCTTCATCTTTGGATCCTCCTTCGTCGTCTATCGCCGAAGCTGAGATCCTCAATTCTATTCGGTCGAGTTTATCGAAGGCACGTCACACGCGTGTCTGAATCAAGACGGTGGACTATTCGGTGTTGACTTCCACACTGGCGAAACCATTCACTTTGTAGCGGATCACACTCTGGTGCACGGAGCAATGCTCAATATCGACCTGCCTATTCATGCTCCCCAACTGGATGCTGAAGGGCAAAAGATGTTCGAAGTTCGGCAAGCAAAAAAGTCGAAGTTAGTACAAGACTTTCTTTCGCAGAACACGAAGACTACTTATACTTTCTTAACGCTCAAACCGAAGGATCTGACCCGCAGGGCCATCTGGATGAGCTTCATGCGATCAATGAAATCAATGTCGCATCTTTTTGACGCCACACTAAAGAGCGATTCTGACAAGCTACAGAAGTTGTTTGCTCAGGGCGTTTCTGGTTTATCTTTTGAACGTCTGCACTGATTCTTCGTTGATTGGCAATAGCTCTGAAGTACCAAGAGCATGCACCATGTACGTTCCGTGCGGTGGCTACTGAAGACTTGCCCTTGATCCTTCATCGGGCCGGATAGATCCGCTCTCCAGTTGATCCTGAATTGTCGGCAATCTAGAAAGTGAACGGAGAAACGATAACCTGCCACTCGCGGAAAGGTCGGTCGACGAATTGCACGTAATTGAGGAACTGTCCGCAACCCGCTACGGCTCTTGCTGAACTTTGCAGCTAAGCCCTACTACTCAGCCTTGATATTTTTGGCATGCAGCATCGATGGATTTCACGATCATGCTTTCCAAGACCTTGAGATCAACATCCGCAAGCCTTTTGATGTGTAGGCAAGAACCATCCAGCTTGCATTTCCCGAGCATGTTCGTCAGCTCACTGGCTTCTGGGAAATTGTTCATTCCGTAAATCACAATTGCGGATTTGCGCGGTGAGAAGGCAGTGATTGGCATATCACCCTCACGACCACTTTCATACCTATAGTGGATGGTTCCGAAGCCTACGATGCATGAGCCCCACATCTTAGGCTTCTCGCCGGTCAGTCGCTGCATCAAGTTCACCAGCGCCTTTGAATCAGTCCGTTTGCCTTCATCTGGTAGGCCCTTGACGAAATCACTGACGCTTACTTCCGTCGGCCTTGTTTTGTTCTCAGTCATGTCGAAACACAAGTGATTCTAGCTCATCCTGTGGCCTGGTAGACCCACGAGCTAGATGGGAAATGAGCAGCGTGCGGGCGTCGGCGGCATTTGCCACGGCGGGATCCCACCAGTGGTGTCCAGGATTGTCGGCCATCTCGAAACTGTGCGACCGACGGATTAACCTGGGGCCACTTTCCAGATTGCCCGTCATATGGACACAATACGGGAGTTGAACCGGAACATGAATCGATATGCTTGCCCACTTTGGGAGACCCAGGGAACAAACGTAAGGATGCTGGTGTCCAAAGCAAAACCGAAGCATACCTCGAAGGACGTGCGAATGAACATACGATCGACTCGGCTGATCACCTGTTGTCTTCTGGGCAGCGGTGTCGTATGTGGTCAAGATGCTGCAATCCTTTTGGAGCGGATGCAGGCAGCGCTCGGCGGCCCCCGCCTATTACAAGTGAGAGATATTGATTGGACGGTGAAGGCTAAAGTCTGGGACGGAACGGGTCACGAAGCCGGGTTTGCAACTCGCCGCCAGCGACTCATCCTTCCTCACCGATCCCGCAAGGACCAGGACATGCATGTTGCAAAAGACAAAGTCCTTCACACGCGATATCACTTTGACGGGAAATCAGGGTGGGGAGCTTTGCTGACATGGTGAAGCTTAGAGATACGCCTGTGGCATCTCTCGAAGGATCTGAACTCGACATGGTGGGGAAGGAGGTCCGGGGATTCTGGTTGAATGTTTGGCGTGCGCAAGACTACGAGGTGAGTCTTTCCTCCCCCCCACACGCTGCGCTTTGCGGACAAGAGTGATGCGAGCAACAATACTCAACTTGAGTTGGACACGGAGACATGGTTGCCCAGTGGAGGAATCAAAGAATGGATGATTATGGACGGCATCAAGGTGCCAAAGCACATTCTCAACTACCATGCTGGCCATCTCGTCGCCGATATAGAAACGGTTTCAGTGTATGTTAATACCGGATTGAAGGCAGCCGATCTGGCACACTATCCTGATCAAGAATAATGCAGCACTTCGAGCGTTTTCAGGCTCATATTCTTCTAGCCGATTAGCTCGCGGGATGGTCGGCCACCCGAAAAGTGAGCGTCAAATCGACGGGCGCGGCGCAGTGTCATGCGGCCAAATTTGTTTTACTTATTTGTGGCTTAAGGCTTGGCCCACGGAGCAGTCCGGTTGGCGGTGTTCCAGAATTCGCAGTGGTGTTGCAGGTTGATGGTTGCTGTGGGTGTCATCGCGCTATTACCCGCGGGAACCAGCGACATGACGAACTGGCCTTTGTTGTACATGGGCCAGTCGGGGGTACCGTCCACTGTCGGGTTACCGGTCCGGGCGAATCCAGCCCATTGCGCGATAATCTGATCCCCGAACACCGCCTGGTCTGGGTCGAGGGTCAGCGCAGGCGACGGAAAGAGGAAGGGGTTCTCGCCATTGTGGAATGCGCCGAGCGGGAGCCCGAGACGGTGTGCCCCGGCACCCAGCGGTGTTGCCGCGTTGTCGTTCTCGAATGCATAGACCGGGATGTGTCTGGCCAACTGTTCGTCCGCGATTAAAGCCGGGCACACCGAGAAGGCGTCAGCCATAACAGTACGGTGGGCAATGAATGGCGACGAATTAGGGAAACGCGCGAGTGGGTAAAGAGACATCACCTTCGCTGCCCGATCGCCAAACTGCTGCTGCATCATGTCTTGATACTGGCCTGGTGTATTCGCGACTTGGCTCGTGTAAACTCCGCCATTGAATTCGTCTCGGGTCACGCCGATGATCAGAGGCATCTTGTTCGGGAAGCGGCCCGTCTTGAACGCCATCGCGGGTGAGACCGGCAGGACGGCGCTGTTGATCGTCGGCCCGATTGTGCCGCCAGCTTCGGGAGCGCCGACCTGCCCCCCTTTGTCAATCAAGGTCTGTACAGGCAAGGCGCGCAGACAGGCTGCGACGTCGGGTGCTGTCCCGCAGCCAACCTTATTCGCAAAGGCGTCGCCCAACTGCTGAGCCTTGGCCTCGGTCAGCAATTCCGACTTACAGTCTCCACGAGCCGACCAGATCGTGTTGACGTTGTAGTTGTAGAAGCCGCTCTCGCTGATTCCCTTCTGGAAGAGTCCGGAAGCGGCGGGGGAAACGATGGCGTCGCACACGCTCGCCCCGCCCGCCGATTGGCCGAACAGAGTCACGTTGTGCGGATCCCCGCCGAAGCGGGCAATGTTTTGCTGCACCCAGCGCAGTGCCGCAAACTGATCAAGCAAGCCGTAATCACCCGAGTGTTCGCCCAGCGCCTTGTTCGCGAGGAACCCGAGGATTCCGAGTCGGTAGTGAATTGCAACCACGATGACGTGCCCGGACGCGGCGAGATGTGTCCCGTTCGGCGGTGCACCAATAACGAATCCACCTCCGTGAATCTCGACCATCACGGGAAGGGCAGGCCCGGCGTTCGCCGGTACGTACAAGTTGAGAGTTAAGCAATCCTCGCTTGTGGTCGCACTGGAATTCGAACCAGTTCCATATGGTGGCTGGGCACAACTCAGACCGGCTTTAGTGGCCTGGAATTCCGTCGTCCATGCCGCGACGGGCGCCGGTGCTTGCCAGCGCAGAGCACCAATCGGCGGGGCCGCAAAGGGAACCCCGAGATAGGACGTGACGCCATCTTTGACCATGCCGCACATCGGGCCGTTTTCAGTGTTGACCCGCGTATTGGCCGTACACGCCGGCCCAGCGGTCTGGGCCGCAAGGGCACCTGTCTGGAGTACAGCGGCCAATGCGAACCCCACGAGCGACAAAGCTCCGCCTGATCTCACGTCTACTGCGCTGGCGAATTTCATGTTGACTTCAAATGTTCTCACGCTTGTCCGTCAAGTCGCCCAAAGAGGCGCGCGTTCGTGGCCGGCATCGTGACATCCTGCTGAGGTTGGCTTGCCGCGGAGCATTGACGGGCACTATCCTGCTTCCGGCGTACCGTCGGCCAACCGTCAATTGGAAATAGCCACCGTAATTGTCACTCGGCTTGCCCGTCCAATTGACGAGTTGCCCGTTACTGGTACACATTGGAATCAACGGAAAGGAATAGGAAATTTCTGATCACGGCACTCTGTCGCTTTTGGAGTAGCCGTATCGAAAGTACCGAAATTCCTTCGCGGCGCGATAGAGAGTGACAACTCCTTTCCGATAAGAGATTCTAAGGTTGCAAATTCGTGGGCATTGGCTTCGTCGTAATTGTTTTCGCGACACTTGGTTCTGTCGCGGCGGTCTATGGTGCTCTCATTTTACGAACGCTGGTCAGCTATCTCACGCGAAAACGCAGTGAATCCAATACCGACCTGTTACGTTTTGCGTTTGCACTTCCCTTCCTGTGTTTAGTCTGGGGTGTGATTGTCTTTGCATTCCAAGGCGTGATCAACGTCACGGTCTTTCACAGAGACATCGGTCTGGGCGACGGCTTTGAATGCCCCCTGCCCAACGGATACGCGCTCAGCTTTATCGACACTACCGAAATAGGCACACTCCACAAAAGCAGTACTGACGGAGGTGTGCAGGATGTCCGGTTCCTCCAGTTGGCAGATCCATACATCGTGGCCGCTTCGGACAGCAAGGCATTCGACCACTTCGGGCAGCGAACGGCCTCGGTGGATACGTACTACTTGATTGATGAGAGGAGCGGACGTCAAACGCAATTCAGGGATATGGCATCGCTCCGAGAGGCGGCTAGGCAGTTAAGTCTCACGATCAACCTTTTGCCTATCGGAACTTTTTACTCCAAATATCGATTTACTTGGTTTGACACATTCGCAGTTATTTTCCTCTTTACACCCCCGCTCTTCGGTGTCCTTTCCTTAGGCAAATGGGCTTTTAAGGTTCGACGCGGGCCGAGGCCAATCGACTTGCTGCACTAACGTGGATCGTCGGCAATCCGTCAATTGGAAACAGCCACCGTGATTTGACCCGGTTCGCCCGTCCAATTGACGAGTTGCCCGTTATCCAGCAATATTTGGAACTTAGCAGCATGAAAAACGGACCTCACGGTGCACTGCATTGATGCGACGGCTGTGGTTTATTTTGTCATTTCCGACCGAATGAGCCGATCGCTATACGCATTCCAAGATATGCGATGAGTTGGAAGAACAAGAAAATCGCCAACGTTACGATCACGGCGTGAGCGCTCATGTGCTCGGAGATGTCGTTCCCATAGAGATTAGGAAGGCTTTGCATATAAGAGTCCCGCGCCAAGAAATAAGCTCCAGTTACAACCGAGTCCATTCCCAGTCCAGCGAAAAACTGAATGCCATAACGAGTGACGACTTTCATCTGCCTCAGAGAACTTTGCAATAAGCAACCGTCAAACTGTAGCAATCCATCAGAATTCTAGAAAGTGACTAATGTTGCCAAAAGGGTTCATCCGGTCCTTCACGTAGCTGAAGACAACCGATCCAGCCGTCACCGCCGGATTTCGGGAAATCTCCCATAATTGTTGAGAAAACATCGGGAAAGGGCGGCGAAGCTTTTCAACCTCCAAGTGGTCCTAGATTGTCGGGAATCCGGACCCAATTTGACGGATTGCCCGTCATTGGCAACCAATCCGGGTGCGAGGTTGTTTGCGATCCTGATCGAAGAGATGGGCGAAGAACTCGACTGGCTTCAGAGTTGGTATGGTGCCGCGTGTGATGGGGACTAGGAGCACGAATTCGGCATCTCGATTGACACCCTTGATAACCCCGGTTGGACTTTGAAAGTAAACCTGGCTAACACACCGTTTGCCGACCGGAGCCAGGACCGAACAAACATAGAACGACGGCAAGGGGACTGGTACGCCTGGGAGGTCACACAACAGACTTTCATTGCATACGGCGGTCCGAGGAACCTATCAGAACTGATTCGGATCTTTCGTTTGTGGGTTGAATCGGCAAAGACTTGATCAACCTCGAGCGTTCCCGACCCGAGATTCGTGTTCAGGCTCGACGCTCAGACTCCGACCGACATTTTGATGTTTCGCCTGGATTGTGGGGGATCCGGAAGTTGGTACACCGAAACACGGCCGTTGCAAACAACCCGCACTGGACTACAGCCGGGTACACTGTTCAGGCCGAAAGAGCTTCTTCGCGCCGCAGATCGGTTTGACGACCCGGCCGAGAAGCACGGTCGGAAACTCGAGATGAAAGCGGGTGCCGCGATTCGGTTCACTCTCCACCTCGATAATTCCGTTGTGCTCCTGGACGATTCCGTAGGTGATGGACAAGCCCAGTCCCGTGCCTTTCTTCGCGCCTTTGGTCGTGAAGAAAGGATCGTAGATGCGGGCAAAGGTTCTCTGGCGCAATGCCCTGCCCGGAATCCGCAATCTCGATATGGGCGAGAGTGTCTTCCGTCCAGGAACGTACTCGTAAGGTGCCGCCGCCCTGCATAGCGTCCCGAGCGTTAATGAAAAGGTTAAGAAACACCTGCTGCAATTTGCCCGGGTTGCCTCGGATTTGCGGCAAAGCGTCCGTGAGACTCAGTTCTGTAGCCACCCCGGCCTTCTCGAACTGGTGCTCCACGAGGGTCGCTGTTTCGCGAATCACGCGATTCAGATCCACTTCGATGAACTCGGTCGGAGACGTTCGGGAGAAATTCAGAAGCGAGTTAACAATTTCACTCGCCCGGAATGTCTGCTTGGCGATCTTCTCGAGCAGTTTGGATTGTTGATCGTCTCCCGAGACCTGCTTCGTGAGCATCTGGGCGTAGGTCGAAATGACAGCGAGCGGCGTGTTGACTTCGTGAGCGACACCCGCCGCCAGCAGTCCGATGGAGCTGAGCTTATCGGCTTGGACCAGCCGGCGCTCAAGGTCGTCCCGGTCAGTGATGTCGTCGAAAATGATCAGACGGCCGATCTCCTGAAAGTCCTTCGCGACCAAAGGAGCGATGGCCAGATTGACGATGGATTCCCGCACGGGTTTCGGCTTGCTGGCCACTTCCAGCCCGTCCGACCGGATACTCTGTACCGGAGCTCGTCCAACTTCGTTGTCTTCGCCGCGCCGCTGCAGGGCGAACTTGTAGACGTTGTGAATGCCGGGCCGCCCCCGGACTTCATCGAACTTTTGGATCAGATCGGCTGCAAACAGATCGGACAAGCGGCGGCCCATTGCCTTGCGGCGCGAAATGCCGGTGAGCTTTTCAATTTGCCCATTCCAGCTTTCGACACAATCGTCGAGATCGACAGCCAGCACGCCAACGTTGATCGATTCGACGATGTTTTCGCTGAACTCTTTCAGGCGCTCATATTCATCCGCCTTCTGCTGCAGCGATGTATAAAGGCGGGAGTTCTCGATCGCGATAGCAACGTAATTTGAGAGGGTCAGCAGCAGGTCGAGATCGTCGCTCGAAAGAAAGTCTCCCTCTGTAGTGCGGCTGACCGCGAAGAACGCAATCGTCTTGCCGCGAGTGCGGCAACTCACGTAATACGTAAAATCGAGATCCCCGATCGTGTCGCGGACAGTCTGAGGCCAGCGCTCGGACACGATATCACGCAAATGTTTCGGTCGCTCAAAGAACAGGTACGGCTTGTCTTCACCCTCGCCGAGAAAAGACAGGTCCAGGTCCTCGCCGAGAGGTCTCGCACCCTTTTGCGGCGTTGCGCGTCAACGAGTGCAAACGATACCGCCCCAGATTCTCGTCCAGGAGAAAGAACCCGATCCGCTGGATGGAAAGAGTGCGCTTGATCCGATCCGAGACCTTGGCCAGCATGACTTCCTGGTCTGTTTCAGAGCTGAGTTCGCGCGCAAACTCGATCATCGTGAGGCGGGCGTCGTAGCGGTCCCGGTAGAACACCCAGCGATCAAGTTGTTCCTGTATCCAGCGCCTGATCGGCTGGAACACGAAAGTCGCGAACGAGATGAGAACGACAAATGCCGGCGGAGGAATACTTGGCGTGCTGAACACCAGGAAGATCAGCGCGTAAAACGTGCCGATTACCGCCAGCGTGGCGAGCGTGTAGACATAACCTTGCTGGAAGATGATGTCCACGTCCATCAGCCGGTAGCGGGTGATGGCGTACGCCCAGGTCAGCGGAATCAGCCCCATGGACAGAACGCTCAGGTTCATGACATGGGACGGAACAGCGCCGAAGACGTAAGGAATCGCGTAGAGCAGCGCGAACGGCATCAGGCCAACAAAAGCCCCGTTGCGGAGGTACTTCAGTTGGCGCCGCATCACCGGGTCCTCCGAGTGCGTATAGTCGTACCCGAGCACAGCGGCACCGGCGAAGTACAGCAACATCGAGAACCCGACACTCAGCCGGTCGAGAAACCAGCGAACTTCAAAGCAGCGTTGCCGAGAATCGCAGGATCCCTTCGGCTGCGCCTACAAAGAAAAGAAAGATCAGCGCGGACGGAATGTAAAGCAGCATCTCCGCCCGGCGCGATTCCAGAAACTTGGGACGGGCGTGGAAGGTCAGGCAGAAATGCAGGAAAATGGCCGGCGCGAATAGCGTGGCGGCCAGATTGCCCCAATACATCACCTCGTCAAAGGTGTTCAGCTTTCCCGAGTAGTGGAAGGTGGACCCGATGAACGAAACCAGGCAAAGAATGAAAAAGTGCAGCGACTTGGCGGCGCTGGTCCTCCGGTAATAAACAAAAAGACCGATTGCCAGATAGGCAGCGCCCACGGCGTACTGGTAATAGAGAGCCGAATCCCGCGGCGCCGCCTGAATGAAGATATTGTCTTTCTGAAACTCGATGTTGTTCCGGCGAAGGGTGTATTTCGTCTGCCCCAGCAGCGGGATCCGCCACAATGCCTCCGGAACATCCAGGGAATCGTGGATCGGGTAAGAACGTATGCTGACTAACTGGTCGCCGACCTTGATTCCCGCATGGTCACCCGGGCTCCCGGGCGGTCACATGAGCGGCAACAACCTGGACGGCTCCGGACGGAGATTTCCGGTCCACCCAGCTAACCCCGTCATCGTGCAGCGGGTAGCTACGCAGGTGCTGAAAGCTGAAGACTGCAGAGATAACGGCCGCAACGGTACCGATGAGCAGGAGCGTGCCTGCTAATTGATTTCGGGGTTGACTCAAGGTTCACCGTTGAAACTCTTATTCACTTGAAGGCCCCACAATACCTGTGCAACCGATCTTGCACGTTGACAACCAACTTGAGATTATCTCTATTTGCTTGAAAAGAAGCAATTAGACACAAAAACGATGGCGGTGTGAAAGCACCGTCCGGTCCGGACCACTTTCATTTCTGGATCAATCTCTACGAAATCCCATAATTCGCGGCGGACAGGCCGGAAGCGAAACCAATTTACATAGCAACGCGTCACGGGCGTTGACGGTCGAGGGACTCGCCCCTTAGACTGGAGAAGTACCCCGGCGCCATTAGAGGTCATTGATTTTATGAAGTTCCCCCTTGCCTTCCGCGCGTATCCTACGGTGGGCATTTCGGCGGCGGCCCTGCTTATGGCAGGTTCGCTGTACTCCCAATCCAAGAAGAGCTCCGATCACCACCAGCATCGAGCAGCTCCTCTGAAACTGTAGCCAAGCCCCTTACCAAGAAGCAGCTAGCCCAGAAGCAAAAGCAACTCGAGAAAGGAGCTTGCCGGTCCGTGGAAGAAGTGGATGAACGAAGACGTCGTCTACATCATCACGGACGAAGAGAAGCAAGCCTTCAAGCGTCTGAAGACGGACGAAGAACGGCAGACCTTCGTAGAGAAGTTCTGGCTGCGGCGCGATCCGACTCCCGATACCGAGGAGAACGAATACAAAGAAGAGCATTACCGGCGTATTGCCTACGCCAACGATCATTACCCTTCCGGTATCCCGGGTTGGAAGACGGACCGGGGCATGATCTATATCAAGTACGGCCCTCCGGACGAGATCGACTCGCATCCATCGGGCGGAAGCTATGAGCGGCCCTACGAAGAGGGCGGCGGAGAAACCTCGACCTATCCGTTCGAAGATTGGCGGTACCGTTACATCGACGGCATCGGCACCAACGTCAACATCGAGTTCGTCGACACCACCATGAGCGGCGAATACCACATGACGATGGATCCGTCGGAAAAGGACGCGCTGATGTACGTTCCCGGCGCCGGCCTCACCATGGCGGAACAGATGGGCATGGCCGACAAGACCCAGCGTTTCACCCGGACGGACGGAACACACTTAGGGACCGGCAACCAGCCTCTGCCTGAAAGCATGAACGAGTTCACGCGGCTGGAACAGTTCGCCAAGCTCCAGAAGGCGCCGACCATCAAGTTCAAGGACCTGGAAGCGGCTGTCAACTCGACCATTCGGTACAACACGCTACCGATGCAGGTTCGGGCTGACTTCATTCGCATTACGGACTCGACCGTCCTGACCAGCCTGACGGTGGTCTTCAAGAACAACGACCTGAACTACGCAACCAAGGACAAGGTTGCCAAGGCCACGGTCAACATGTACGGCCGGATCACCTCGCTTACGCGCAAGCCGGTGAATTGGTTCGAAGACACTGTGAGCTCTGAAGTTCCCGCCGAAATGCTGCAGCAGGCGATGAAGGGTTCGCAGATCTATTCGAAGACGATTCCGCTCGCGCCGGGAACGTATCGCCTGAACATCGTCGCCAAGGATCTGGTGGGAAATACGATGAACACCTTCGAAATGGCGTTGAACGTTCCCCATTACGAGGAGGAACAGCTTGGCGCAAGCAGCCTCATCCTGGCGGATCAACTGGAGCGCGTGCCCACCAAGAGCATCGGCGGTGGTCCGTTCGTTATTCGCAGTTCAAAGGTCCGCCCGCGGGTAGGAGACAACTTCCAGCGATCAGAGACCATGGGCATCTACACCGAGTTCTACAACTTCGGCATGGATGAGAAAACGAAGAAGCCGGACGGAACCATCACCTACGATGTGGTGGATTCCAACAACAAAACGGTCATGAGTCAGACCGAGAATCTGGCTTCCATACCGAACGCCTCGGCGTTTCTTGTCACGGTGGAGAAAAAGCTGCCTCTGGCGAGTCTGGCGCCGGGCAAATACACGCTGAAACTGACGGTTACGGACAAGCTCAAAAACAGGAGCCTTACTCCGTCTGCCCAATTTACGGTAGTATCGTAGACGAACCCGTTGTGGCCGGGTGACCCGAAGCTATTTTGAACTCTGTCTTTGCGAGTGTACAATTCGGGACATTATTAGCGGGGCTGTTTATACTCCCAGCCCCGGTTCAAGCCTCAGATCTGTCTCTACCTTCCTCGGGTAATCTGGTCGGCTCAGTTGTGGATGGCGCCGGTGTTCCCCAGCGTGGGGCATCGGTGCAGGTCTTCAACAAATACCAGCAGCTTGTTGCCAGGACGTTCAGCGATACGGAGGGACGATTCGCATTCATATCGTTACCCGCCGATCTCTATTCGCTACACGCCACCGTTGCCAGTTTCTTACCCGCCGCAAAGGACCACATTTCCGTAAAGGCAGGAGCGAGCAGCGTGCTCCAGATTCATCTGGCCACCCTGTTCAGTAGCATCGAAGTGAATTATGTAGTGCCGACCAGCGCTATGACGGACGACTGGAAGTGGGTGCTACGATCTTCGCCCGCCACCCGCCCCGTCACACGATTAGTTGACGATTGCCGGCTCTGAGCCAAAGGCGCCTCTGTTCGCGGAGACTCACGCAATGTTGTCTCTGTCCGGCGGAGATGGAGGGACGCCCGACTCGGCGGCCCCACTGGGCGACTGGGGTACTGGTTTCTCTATCTCGACCACCGTTCTAGGCAAGAACGAGCTCAAGGTTAGCGGCTCCTACGGGGACATGACCGCGATCGGCCCGCCCTCGGTTACCATCTGCGCGATTTATAGCCCCCACGAAGAGGGGTACTTTGGACGCCCGCCCGAGGTCACCGTCATGATGTCCCAAGTGGGTGGTTTTGGCTCTCCCCTGTCCGGGAGCCAAATTGCCTCATCCTCGTCTGCCCTGCCCGGTTCTCCCGCCTTGCGCGCGATGTCGGTTGGAATGTATGAGACCGCCGATCCACTCGACAACGTCCACCTGGAATACGGAGCTTTGGCGGAGTCGGTCGACTATCTGCAACACAACAGCCGGATCAGCCCGTTCGCCAGGCTCACTTTCGACACCGGCAAGATGGGTCAATTGATCGCCTCGTATAGCGACGGCAGCCAGCCGGACGCGCTGCTTCGACATAACAGGAACTCCGAGAACGATCTGGACGGGCGCAGCTCCCGCGACTTTCTTTCGGCAGGTTCATTGGCTAAATTGCCTCAACTATCGCGCCAGAACGGACGTTTGGAAATGCAGCGTACGCGCAACCTGGAGATTGGCTGGAATAAGCTCTCCCGATCGCGTGTTTACGCCCTCAGCGCCTTCTCTGAAGACGTTTCACACGGGAGAATCAATCTCGCCGGCGACCTTTCTGTGGTCCCTACAAACGATCTACTGACCGACGGCTACGCAAGCACGTCCACCTACAACATCGGACGATATCGCCGGGCAGGCTATATGGCTTCGGCTGTCCAGAAGGCCGGCGATCATCTGGATCTGAGCGTTGCTTACGGACGGATGGGTGGTTTCTCGGCGGCTCATCCGAACAGCGTTGGCTGGTCACCATCCCAGAACTTCGTGGATCAGAAGACGGTGAACATTGCGTCGGCGCAGATCAGGGCCATCTCTACCTTTCCTGGGAACACGGTTTGAAAGCGAGTACGGTTGGGTGGACAGCGGAACGGTCGTTCCGCAGCACCTGTTCACAACCCAAAACAGCCGCGTGTCGCCCGGATTCAACATTTATCTGCGCCAGCCTCTGCCTTCTATATTCGGGTTACCGGGCCGGATCGAACTCACAGCGGATCTCCGTAACCTTCTGGCGCAAGGGTATCTGCCCATTGCCGCGGGGACCGATGGCCCCATGTTGATCGTCCAGGCTCCCCGGTCCATCCGGGGCGGCTTGAATTTCATCTTCTAGGCGTACTTTTCATGCCTCGGGCTTTCGCCTGCCGGATTCGTGTGTCGCGTTTTCTCATCATTACCACTGCGCTCCTGATGGCCCGGATGTGTCCGGCACAGATCCAGGATCTGCACGGAAACCGGGTGGAACCACTGCAGGATCGGGGCAAAGTGCATGTGCTTCTGTTTGTCAGAACGGATTGCCCGATCACGAACCGATACGCTCCGGAACTCCGGCGGATCGCCAACGAGTTCGCGCAATCGCCTGTCGAGTTCTTTCTTGTCTACTCCGGCGCGGTAGAAACGCCGCCAGCCGTGGAGGAACACATCCGGCAATACCGGTTTCCAGGAACGGCGATTCTCGATCCGAAGCACGAACTCGCGGGACGCGCACACGCGACCGTAGCTCCGGAAGCAGCGGTGTTCGACCGTTCAGGCAAATTGCTTTACCTTGGCCGTATCGACGACCGTTGGATCAGCTTCGGGAGATCGCGACCGGAACCGACAGTTCACGACCTGGAAGCGGCGATAAAAACAGTGCTTGCCGGCAACATCCCGAGCGGAGGCAAGAACCCGCGCCATCGGTTGCTCGCTCGAAGATGTTCGTTAGATCAGCCTACGCGTCCGTGCTAGTACTGCTCGTCGGTGTCACAGGCGCTCAGCCTCCCGCCGGCGAGCACTTACAAACTCCTAACTTCTCGCACGACATTGCGCCCATTCTCTTTGGGAATTGCGTTTCCTGCCACAATCCCGGAGGGCCCGGTCCGTTCTCCCTGTTGACGTACACGGATGCGAGAGCTCACGCCCAGGAAATCGCCGCGGCAACCGGGACGGGATTCATGCCTCCGTTCCCACCCCAGGCCGCGCCCGGAACCTTCCAGGATGAACATCGGCTCTCGAAGACCCAGATCGACTGCATTGGCCAATGGGTTCGAAACGGGACACCGGAGGGCGATCCGACACAAATGCCTCCGGTGCCGCCCTTGCCGAATGCCAGTGACTGGCAACTCGGCCGTCCGGACATGGTTCTCGAAGCCGCTCACCCGATCGAGGTGCGTGCGGACGGGCCGGATATCTTCTGGAACATCATTTTTCGTCCGGAGTTAGAAGGGCGCAGGTATGTACGGGCGGTCGAGATAAAGCCGGGGAACACAAAAATCGCTCATCATGCCAACCTTCTCGTGGACCGAACGGGCGCCGTAGCGCGGCGGGAAGCGAAACCAGGGTACGGGTTCCCGGGAATGGATCTGACGATCAGCCGTAATCCTCTGGACCCGGAGAGCCACTTTTTGTTCTGGAAACCGGGGTCGCAGCCGTATTCCGAACCGCGCCGGGCTGTCTTGGATTCTGGATCCCGGCAACGTGCTCGTTTTGAATCTGCATCTGCAGCCGTCCGGTAAGGCGGAACAGGTTTTGCCCAAACTGGGCATTTACTTCACCGAGACCCCGCCTTCGAAATTCCCCATCCTGGTTCAACTCGAACGTGACGACAAGCTCAACATTGCTCCGGGCGTTCGTGACTTCGAAGTATCGGACGATTTCCAACTCCCCGCGGATGTCGATCTGCTTGCCATCTATCCTCACGCCCACTATCTCGGGAGCCTGCTCGAAGCGTTCGCAACCCTGCCGGATGGAAGCCGTAAGTCGCTGATCCGGATTCCGCATTGGGATTTAAACTGGCAGGCCGTGTACCGTTACCGGGAGCCGGTATTTCTGCCGCGAGGAACGACGATCTCAATGCGGTATCACTACGACAACTCGGAAGCGAATCCCAGAAACCCGAATCACCCTCCGAAGCGCGTACGAGCCGGAAACGAGGCGCGGGACGAAATGAGCCATCTCTGGCTTCAGATTCTGCCTCGAGGGACCGGCGATCATAGACGTCCAATCCAGGAAGCGATTTTGCGGCACCGTCTTGCGCTCGAGCCGCGCGACGCTGTGGCGCATCTGAATCTCGGGGCGCTTCTGCTTTCGCGGCTGGATGCGCAAGACGCTACGGCGGAGTTCCGGTCAGCGATCCAACTTGACGGCAAGAGGCCGGAGGCCCATGACATGCTCGGCGCGGCACTGTTGAACACCGGCCGCCTTCAGGAAGCGATCGTCGAGTTCCGCAACGCATTGCGAATCGATCCCGAGTTCATGAACGCGCACTACAACCTGGCGCTTGCGCTTGTGAAGACCGGCGATCTGAAGGGAGCGCTGCCTCATCTGCAATCGGTTGCGGCAGCTTATCCGAATGACGACAGAATTCAGAGTCAATACCGCGCCTTAGAGGCGAAGGTGGGCGGGTCTGAAGGAACCGCCCACTAACCTGGGCTACTGTTCCGGACTTCCAGTGGGCGCGGACGAGCCAACTCGCTCGATATAAGGAATGCCCTTCTCCATCCAATCGGGCTCGCTTTCGCCTTTCAGGTAGTAATCGAAGAACTGCTTCATGCGGATGCCATAGTCTTTCTGATTCGCACGCCGGCGCACGTGGTGAGGCTCTCCGTTGTACGTAAACATGTAGGCTTCCTTGCCCAGCCGGCGCAGAGCCAGATAGAACTCAATGCCCTGATACCAGGGCACGGCGTCATCCGCATCGTTATGGATCATCAACAGCGGCGTGGTGATGCGGTCCGCCATGAAGATGGGCGAGTTCTCGATAAAGCGCAAAGGGTAGTCCCAGATTGTGCCGCCGATTCTGCTTTGGGTGCGCTCATATTGGAACTGACGAGGAATGCCCGGGCCCCAGCGGATCCCGTCGTAAGCGCTGATCATATTGGCGACCGGCGCTCCCGCTTCCGCAGCCCGGAAACGATTGGTTCTGGTCACCATATACGCCACTTGGTATCCACCCCAACTGTGGCCCTGGATTCCGATCTCCTTCTCATTCACGAAGCCCTTATCCACCACTTCCTGAATGGCCGGCAACACGCAATTCAGCGCACTCTGGCCGGGGTAACCGATCTTGTAGGCGATATCGGGTTCAAGCACCAGATACCCGTTGCTGACATACAGACTCACATTGATAGAATCCATCGGCTTGGGCTCCACAAAGAGATGAACGTTTTGAGTGAGGCGTTCGTAGATGTAAATCAGGAGCGGATACTTCTTCTTCGGGTCAAAATTTTCCGGTTTGTAGAGCGTGGCCTGGAGAGGAACGCCATCCGTGCTCCTGAACTGCACCAACTCGGAGGTGCCCCAGGTAAACGGCTTTAGTTGAGATCCCAGATCCGTCACCTTCTGAAGATCGTGGAAGCTTCCATCCGTGACAAGGAGATCGGGGAACTCAGCGAAAGTGGAGGCCGCGGTAACATACACGTCCGCGTCTTTGGCCTTGACTGGAGGCGCGAAGTTCTTCGCTTCCATCACGAGTTTCGTTGGCGGTGCATTCGCGTCAAGCGTAGTCCGATAAAAGCCACTATCTCTCGTAGCCTGATTCTCAGCACGTAGCAAAAGCGGCTTCGCCGGATCGATTCCCCTGTCCGGTCCACCCGCTCGCTCGAAGCGCACGATCCGGAACGCCACGTCGTTCTTTCTGCCTTCGGACTTCGTGAGATTGACCGCGGAGCCATCCGCGGTACCGACTCTCCAGATGTCAAACTCATCGGAGAGCAGCACGTACTTGCCGTCGCTGGTCCATACTGCCGGAGCTTCCGACGGCGGACGGCCCGACATGTCGTACTCGGCCCGGGCAAACGAGATTCCGAGGTCCTTCGTTAGATTCCGGGTGCTCGCATCCGCCACCGTAATCAGCATCCAATCTTTCCCGTCGAAGTAGATCGCGTGTTGACCGCCGGGTGCCCACTGCACACGTCCTGACTGCTTCTTTGCCACAAGCTTGCGAGCGCCTGTTTCGGTGCTGACGAGGTAGGTGTCTTCGAAGCGCTCGTCATATTCCTGCATTCGCCGGTATTCGCGATCATCGCTACCGAGCGCAAAGGTACCGCTGTCGTTCGGAATCACGTCCCGCATATCGGGATCGGCAAGTTGAAGAAACGTTTTCTTCTCCAGATCGAAAGTGGCGCGATAGGAGCGCGAGCGCTCGACTGCCGCACGCACCTTCTGCATCGGCTGAATATAATCATCCTTCCAGCTCCAGAGATCCATCGAGACTTTCTCGTCCTGCGGCGTATCGTCTTTTTCCGCTCTCTGCCCGTGCGGTTTAGGGGCCGTGCCGAAGAAGACCCGTTTGCCGCCTCTCGATACTGCGAGCGCTCCTCGTTCCGATACCGCCCAATCCGGCCGGAAGCCGGCTGTTTGGCTCGAGACTACTTCGAGAGCAGACGGCGCCTTTCCGTCCCACCAGCAGAGTTTAAATTCCCCTTGGCGCGAAGCGGCGGGAGTTCCGTTGCGATTGCTCAGGAACACCACGGCGCTCTGGTTTTCGTCGGCGGTCAGCTTCTCGTAACGGCCTTTGCCTTTGAGGAGAGCAACCGGCTGCGAAGCGCCCGCCGCAGTGGCTACCCAATACACGCCGCTCTCGTCTGCATTCTTCGAGTCCACCGCATAGACGGCGCGCGTTCCGTCGTTTTTCAAGAGGTACTCGGTGACGTCTTCGATTTTGCGCGCCGGCGTGCTTTTCAGATTACGAATGGTCAGCTCGCCGCTCACCGGGCGCCTCGCCGTCCCTACCGGCTCAGTGCTTGCAGCCGGAGCTGGTTTTTCCGGTACCTGCAGGAATGCGACGTAGTCGGAGGTACGCGAGGTTAACTGAAAACTGGCGACTCGTGGCGCGCGATCGGCGGCTCCGCTATCGAGGTGGATAACAACCAAATCACCCTTCGGCATGTCATCGGCTTTGCGCTTTTCACGTTTAGCCCGTTCCACATCGGCGTGAGATGCGAAACCCAGGAACACCGCTTCGCCCTCGTCATAGGAGAACCGGATCGAGATTCCGGGAGGAGGCGGCGGGCCCTCTTCAGGCGATGGGTTGGCATTATTCGCCGGAGGGGGCGGCGGCAATTCACCGGCGGCTTGACGAATCTCCTTTCCGGTCTTCAAATCGCGCACGACTACTTCGCCGTCCCCTTGCTGCGGGAACACGGCATACGCGAGAAACTTCCCGCTCGGGGATAGCTGCTGGTTCTGGATGTGGCGCCAGGCGTCATAATCTCCCGGGCCAAGAGGCCGTTTGGCGGCAAGAACGGACAGAGCTACAAACAGAGAAAAGCACAATCTGATGAGCATGTAGATCGCATTGTAGCGGGAACGCCGCATGCGGACAGGCTCGCGGAAGTTCAAGCCGTCAAGATCGCTGCAAGATGGACGATCTATTCTCGGCTTGTACTTGGGATTATCGTTCTTCCGCTTTCGGGTTGGCTTTACTTCCGTCTCGGCACGCACATGCCGCAACGCGATGGAAGCGGGGATCTCGGATCACGTCTGGCCCAGCGAGGAGCTGTTGCGTACTAAAACTGTAATTCGCCACGAAGCTTTTCGAATATAATCATGTCAATTTAGTCCGTTGCGAAAACGCGGAACACGTTTCCGCGCCTTGTTCGCGCAGAATTGGAAGGTTAGTCATGAAACATCTACGTGAGATGTGCGCCCTGTTAGCGTTTATCCTGGCAGGTTGCCTCCCTGCCTACTCCCAAGCCGTCAGCGGGACGGTGTTGGGAACCGTTACAGACAGTAGCGGAGCTGTGGTCCCGAATGCCAAGGTGACTTTGACCGAAGTCAACACCGGGGTTGTGCACAACGCTCAAACCAATGCTAGCGGCAATTATACGTTTTCCAACCTTCCTGAAGGCAACTACTCTATTACGATTGAGGCTACCGGTTTCAAGAAGGAGACGAGGGCAAACAACCGCGTCCAGATCAACAGCAATGTTCGAGTCGATGCGGCGCTGCAGCCCGGTCAGTTGAGTGAATCCGTGGTAGTCACCGCGGAACCACCGGCTCTTCAAACAGACCGAGCCGATACCGGCCGAAGCATCGACGCGAAAACGATATCGGAATTGCCCGTTCTGGTTGGCAATCGCAACTATCAAGCCTTGATCGCTCTCGTACCAGGTACCGCGCCCCCCACGGAGCAGCACTCCCAATTCTTCAACGCTTCGAACTCGCTGCAGACAGAGGTAAACGGGGCTCCTCGGGTGACGAATAACTATCAAATCGAAGGCATCGACGACAACGAGCGCGCCGGGATTCTACAAATCCTGATCCCTCCGCTCGAATCGATTCAAACCGTCGACGTTGCCACGAGCAACCAATCCGTCGATTTGGGCCGCGGCACCGGAGCGGTTACTAATGTCATTTTGAAATCGGGAACGAACCAGTTCCACGGCTCAGCCTATGAGTTTTTCCAGAACAATAATCTGGACGCTCGCAACTTCTTCCAGCCGAGTGTAGGCGCCGTTCACTACAATTACTTTGGCGGTACCATCGGCGGCCCTATCAAGAAGAATAAATTGTTCTTCTTCGCCGATTATCTGCGCGCGGTCGATCACGAGGCACTGCCCACCACGGAAACGATACCTTCGCCTCTGTCACGCACCGGTAACTTGAGCGAGGCCTTGGCTGGAGCCAATCCGGCTGCGGTTTACGATCCGCAAACCGGAAATATCGCCACTGGTGTAGGCCGATTGCCGTTCGCTAACAACATAATTCCTACATCGCGCCTGAATCCGATCGCCCTCAAGATTCTGGCTTTCCTGCCGGGTCCGAATCAAACGTACAGTACCTTATCTCCAAACAACAACTATTTCGCCAGCTTGCCATTCACTAAAGACACCGATTTTACGGATGGCAAACTTGACTACACGGTTACCGATAAGGACCGGGTAAGCGGTCGCTTCAGTTTCCAGCGTCCGGTGATTTATCAAGCTCCTATTTTCGGCGTTGCCGGCGGTAACGCGAACGGCGGTTTCCAAGGCACAGGCGTTCAGAAGACTTACAGCACCGGCATCAACTGGACTCACATTTTTACTGCCAATCTGCTGAACGAATTCCGAGTCGGCGTGGCGCATTACAACAATATTGCCCAACAGAGCGACTACGGAACGAATGCTTCCGCAAATCTCGGGAATTCCTGGCATCAATGTCGGCGCAGTTCAACAGCGGATTGGTCGGTATCAGCATTGGCTCATTTACCAGCCCGCTGGTTGGATATTCCGCCAGCTTACCGTGGGAACGCGCCGAAGCAAATATTGATGTAGTCGACAACGTGACCTGGACCCACGGCAATCACACGTTCACCTTTGGATTCGACATGCGCCGCATTCGTGACGACTTGCTTCAAACGCAGACTTACAGCGCGCGCGGTGTTTACAGTTTCGGCACTGCCCAAACAAGCTGCGCTGGCAGTTGCCAGCTTCCGAACGGCACAACGAGTTCGGCGAGCACCCCCAACACCAACACCTCGTGGGCCAACTCCCTGGCAAGTTTCCTGTTGGACAGTCCCCAGGCATCCGGCACTGGCCGCGACTTCAGCGGCACGTTTCCGACGATACGGCAGTGGTGGTTTTTTCCCTATGTCGGGGACAGATGGCAAGTTAGCAAGAAGCTGACCGTGACGTTGGGACTACGCTGGGAACTCTATCCACCAGCCGTCCCGGCTTTCCCCGGACAATTTTCCAACTTTATTCCGTCGAACAACACGCTTGTTGTCGGCGGCGTGGGCGGCAATCCAAACAACGGCGGAATGGTCAACCACCTCAACTATCTCGCTCCGCGCGTGGGCATTGCCTACCGCTTGACGGACAAAACGGTTATCCGTACAGGTTTTGGTGTCAGCTACACGCCTTTTGAGGACAATACTTACCTTACCTACAACTATCCGACGAAAGGCAACATCGGCGCTGTACAGGGAACAAGCGCTTATACTTCAGCGTTCTATCAGGGCGCTGCCTCTGAGTTTCGAGACGGGTCTGCCGGCGCCTTCGCCACAGCCAATTCCGTCTAACGGCATCTACAGTGTCGCCGCTCTTGGCCAGAACGGTACGTCGGAGTTTTTCTTTCCGACAAACTACAAGAACCCTCACCTGCTTGCCTGGAACTTCTCAATCCAGCAAGCATTGCCGTTTCATTTCACAGCGGATATTGCTTACGTCGGCAATCACGGCGTAGACATGGGCACGTCGCAAAACATCAATGCAAGTCCCGTCATCGCTCCTGTTTCTGCAGGCAACGCCGCTTACCTGCCGTATAATCCACATACCGGGGCCATAAATCAGTTTTTCGTTCCGACGTCCTCGATGTATCACGGTCTGCACGTAAAGGTTGACCGGCGGTTTGCGTCTGGGCTTAGCCTCACTTCCTCGATTAGCTGGCAGAAGGGCATGGCTTACTACAACGGCGGCAACGACGATGGATTCTTAGGTTTCTATCTGAGGGGTCAATATCACCGCAATTGGGCCCTGACCGATTTCAACCGTACCTTCCAGTATGTGCAGAGCTATGTTTACCAACTACCTTTCGGCAAAGGAAAACCATTCCTAGGCTCTGCTTCTCGAGGGCTGGACAAGGTTATCGGTGGATGGCAGATTGAAGGCATTATGACAGTCATGAGTGGACTTCCGTTCACGGTGACTTACAGCAATACCTATCTCAACCTGAACCAAGGCGCCTTCAACACCGCGCAACAAGTGAAGTCCAGCGTCGCGATCCTGGGTGGAGTCAACACGGTCTCGAATGGCGGAAGCCCATACTTCGATACAACCGCGTTTGGTCCTCCTCCTTGCCAGTCGGCCACGCCTACTGCGGCGTGCCCGACAGGAGCCGTCAGACCAGGTAGCCGGTGCGGCTCAACAAACCGGCAACAGCGGGCGTAACTCCCTTATCGGGCCGGGATTCTTTGGTCTTAATGCTGCTCTGGCCAAGAACACCCAATTTGGCGAACACTTGACCATGCAGCTTCGACTGGAAACTGTAAATGCTACAAACACTGCGCAGTTTGCCAACCCGACCTCTGGGAACCTAACTTGCTGTACTTCGAACAACGCGAACTTCGGAGCGATTACGAGTACGCTTAGCAGCGGTTCCGGTTCGGTCAACGCCGGCACTGGCGGCCCGCGCAGTGTCCAGTTGGCGGTGAAGTTCACTTTCTAGCACTTACGAGATAAAGCGGCCGGCGCGCGACAGCGTCGGCCGCTATCTTGGTCTTTCGAGATGATCTAGCATTCCTTGGATCTCGGGATCCGGCTTGATACGCAGAGCTGTTTCAAATGCTGGATCGCATCCGACGTTCGGCCCGGCATATTGGATAAAGCAATTCCAAGATTGACGTGCGCGTCGGGGGAATTCGGATCGATTCTTAAGGAGGCGTCGAAATGCGAGATCGCCTCCTGAGTCCGGCCGAGGCTCGCGAGCATTACGCCGAGATTGTTGTGCGCGTCCACATAATCGGGTTTCAAGCCGCAGGGCTTGCCTCGAAATGTAGAATCGCCTCCTGCGGCTTGCCGCTCTTAGCAAGGTCAACGCCCATGTTGTACTGCATTTCCGCAGCACGGGACTGGACCTGCGCCAGATTGTTTCGTGCTTCCTCGTAATCCGGTTTCAGGCGCAGCGCTGTTTCATATTCGGCGATTGCCTCCGATGTCCGATCAGGAGTCGCAGCAAGAGCATTGGCCAGATCGTTATGCGTGATGGGCAAATCAGGGAACGCACGCAGTGCCGTTTGATACTGCGCGATCGCCTCTTGCACACGACCGGATTTTGCTAGAGGCGTTTCCGTAGTCGGTCCGCACGTTTGCGGCATTGGGCTCGATTTGAAGCGCTGCTTGATAATGCTTGATTGCTTCGGGAAAGTGTCCCTCGCTCGCCAACGCCACGCCGAGATTATGGTGGGCCAGGGAGTTGCCGCTGGTGACATCGAGCGCATGACTAAAGAGCGTCTCGCTGTTCCGCCAATATTGGATTTGTGCTTCGCAAAGCACCGCAAATGCCAAGCACATGGCGATGGCCGCGGAAATGGCGATCTTGCGTTTAAGTACTTCGCGCAGGCCCCACGCCAACATGATGCTCAGGCCTACCATCGGGAGGTACATATACCGATCCGCACGCGCTTGCGCCCCGACCTGGATGAGACCGATAACCGGCACAAGCGTTCCCAGGTACCACAACCATCCCACCGCAAGATAAGGACGCGAATGCCGTTCCCGCAGCACGAAGATCGATACGCCTGAGAGCAACAGGGTTGCCAGTGCAATTTGCCAGACCGGCAAATGGTGCGGATAGCGGATAGAACACCGCCAACCTCGCCGGCCAAAACATGTCAACGATGTAGGCCGCATACGAGACTACGGCGTTCTCCACCCGTAAGCCAAGCGGGAATTGTCCAACTTCGCGGACCGCTCCGCCACTTTTCTGGACTAGGAAAGTCGCAGTGGCGCTGGCTGCGGACAGTACCAGCATGGGAATCTTGATTCGCATGGCTGAGCGGAGCGGCTGCCGCAGCGGCCATTCATCGAGTAAGAACAGCACAAACGGAAGAGTCACGACCATCGGCTTAGACATGAGTCCCAGGCAGAAGGCCAGCAGCGTAAGCCAATAATGCCGGCGAACATAGCTCCATAGCGCGAGGAACCAAAAGAGCGCGCTGAGCACGTCCTTTCGCTCAGCGATCCAGGCAACGGATTCCACGTGTAACGGATGTACGGCGAAAAGCATTGCCACGAAAACGCTGGGCCATGTCGCGCCGGTAGCCGCGAAGAGGAAAGCGAACAGGAGCACGGTGGCTGACGCGTGCAGGAAGGCATTGGTGAAATGGTGTCCGCCCGGGTGCAGACCGAACATTTCCACATCGAGCAGGTGCGACAGTCGCGTTGCGGGAAACCAATTCGCCGCCTCCCGGCTGGTTATCGCCCAAATCGCGCTGTCCGTGGTAAGGCCCTGGCGTCACGTGCGGGTTATTGGTGACGTAGTCTGGATCGTCGAAATTGACGAAATCGAAACGGTAAACCGGGGCGTAGATCAATAACGCGGTTAAGAAGAGCGCAAGACAGATGCCGACTATGAGAAAGCGGCTCGGAACCGACTGAGTTGTCTCAAATGCCGGGTCCGCTGATGGCGTAGGAAGTTTCTTCGAGACGCGCCCCCGGGAAGAAGAAGTTCTCTTGCTCAAGAGTGCCTAGTAATTCTTAAGCAATGATTCTACCTCGCCTGCGCTGATTGGCCTTACCGATTTCGCCACGCCCCCATTTTGGCTTTCCGAAACCAAACCAGTCGGAGACGCGTTGAGAGACTTGACAGCGTTGTTAGACTGTTGACTTAGGGAGTTTTGAAAGGCAGTATCCGACTTACAATCGGACTGGGTATTCTCTACCATGATTGGCCGCGAAGAACTTGACCCGCTCGCCCCGCAACGCGAGGCTGCCATCTTCTACGGGCTCTTTCTGCGTGGTCACTCCGCCGACGATCTGCGCCGCGATATCGATGTGCCTCGCCCTCTGGTTAGCAAGTGGTTACAACCACAGCGATACCAGGAGGACTTCCGGGATTCGCTTCGGCGCATGTATTCCTATCGCAAAAAGGTGCTAGCTATTTTCGATGAGCTTGTACTCAAAGAAAAACATAGAATTCGCATCAACTAGCGAACCGGTTGCATCTACTGTTGTCTGGAACTTCCAATCTATCAAGTAGACGCTTTTTCCCGGACTACATTCTCCGGTAATCCTGCCGCCGTTTGTCCGCTCTCGGAGTGGCTTCCCGATGAAACCCTGCAAGCCATTGCGGCCGAAAACAACCTATCTGAAACGGCATTCTTTGTAACTGAGAACGGATCGCGCCGTCTGCGCTGGTTCACTCCCGGTTGCGAGGTTGATCTCTGTGGACACGCGACGCTCGCCTCGGCGCATGTCCTGTTCGATCAGTTGAAAACTCCGGACGAGCGCCTGGTATTCGACACCAAGTCGGGACAGTTGACGGTTGACAAGCGCGGAGACAAACTCGTTTTAGATTTCCCCGCTCGCGACCCCGGACCCATCGAGGCGGATCCGCGCCTCCTTTCGGCTCTGGGCGGCCCCAAACCAGTCGAAATCCTCGCAGCACGGGATTATGTCATCCGATACGAAACTGCCGAACAGGTAAAGGCTTTGGCTCCCAATATGGAGGCCCTCAAGGAAGTCGACCGGTTTGGATTTATTGTTACGGCTCCAGGCACCGATTGTGACTTCGTGTCCCGGTTCTTCGCTCCGGCAAAGGGTGTGCCGGAAGATCCCGTTACCGGCTCTGCGCATTGCAGCCTCGTTCCGTATTGGGCGCGCTTGTTGGGGAAGACAACTCTTCACGCAAAACAGGTCTCCCGCCGCGGCGGAGAACTTTTCTGCCGGCTGACCGAAAACAATCGTGTCGAGATCGGCGGCTACGCAACTCTGTTTCTTAAGGGAACAATTACGATTTGACGAACATTTTCCGGTTCGTCACGTAATAGAGTCTTCAGACTCTTCACATGAGTGAACAACGCAATTCGGTGTGCGCGCTCGATTGCCCGGATACGTGTTCACTGCTGGTGCAAGTAAATGAAGAAGGCCGGGCCACGAAGCTACGCGGCAACCCGGCTCATCCGATCACCAAGGGCTTTCTTTGCGCGAAAGTCGCCAGATACCTCGAGCGTGAGTATCATCCCGAGCGGCTCCTCTACCCGCAGATCCGCATTGGAGCGAAAGGCGAAGGCAAGTTTCAGCGCATCTCCTGGGACGAAGCGATTGACGAGATAACTTCAAAACTCTCGGCGATTGTACGAGAGGATGGCCCGGAGGCGATTCTCCCTTATAGCTACGCCGGCACCATGGGGCTGCTGAACGGTTCCGGCATGGACCGGCGTTTCTTTCACCGCCTCGGCGCTTCACGGCTTGATCGCACGATCTGTGCGTCCGCGGGCGGGACGGCCCTCAAGTTATCTCAGGGAATCAGACTAGGCACCGAGCCGGAGCAGTTCTCGCACGCACGGCTGATCATTGCCTGGGGTGCGAACATCCTGGACACCAATGTCCATCTCTGGCCTTTCATCGTGGAAGCTCGCCGGAAAGGTGCGAAGTTCTTCGTCATCGATCCGATCAGGACCCGCACGGCGAAGTTAGCGGACCGTCACTTTGTTATTAATCCCGGTACGGACCTCGCGCTTGCGCTCGGTCTGATCCATATCATTCTGCGCGAGGGCTGGCAAGATGCGGATTACATCGCGCAGTACAGCAACGGCTTCGACGAACTCGAACAGTTGGCGCGAGAGTACCCTCCCGAGCGCGTCGAGAGCGCGACTGGAATCGGCAAGGGTGACTTGGAATTTCTGGCGCGCGAATACGCGAAAACAACACCGGCAATCATACGGGTGAACTACGGTGTTCAGCGTAGTGATCGCGGCGGAAGTGCAGTTCGCGCCATCTCGGCTCTCCCGGTGATTACCGGGTCGTGGCGATCTGTGGGCGGTGGGCTTCAACTCACTACTTCCGGCGCGTTCGAGTTCAATAACCAGGCGCTCGAGCGGCCCGATCTTCAGTTCGAGTCTCCACTCCGGCGGACCTCGCGCTTAGTCAACATGTCCGAACTTGGACACGCACTCACAAAGTTGAGCGGCCCCGGAGTGAAAGCGCTCGTCGTATACAACTCCAATCCTGCCGCGGTCGCACCCAATCAGAGTGAAGTTCTCGCGGGGCTGGCGCGGCGTGATTTGTTCACTGTCGTCATCGAACATTTTCAAACCGATACTGCTGACTATGCGGATCTGCTGCTGCCGGCCACGACTTTTCTCGAGCACGACGATTTGTATCTTGCATACGGTCATCATTACCTGCAGCTAGCTCGCGCAGCACTTCGCGCCCCCGGCGAGGCGCGCTCGAACGTAGAGATTTTCCGGTCTCTTGCTCACGCCATGGGGTTCAACGACTCGTGTTTCAGCGAGTCTGAAGATGACATGATGCGAGGGCTACTGAACAGCGGCTCTCCTTACCTGCAAAACATTACTCTCGAGCGCCTGGAACGCGAGAAGTGGGTCAGGTTAAATGTTTCTCCTGCCGACAAGCCTTTCCTGCCGTTTGCAGAAGGGAATTTCAGAACACCCTCGGGCAAGTTCGAATTCGGAGCCGAAGCGCTCGCCTACACGCCACCGGTAGAGTCGCGAGGTGGCGATCAGTGTCTCAAGACCCAATTCCCTCTTGAGCTGATATCGAGCAAGAACGCAAACAGTCTGAACTCAACGTTCGGTCACCGCAGCGAAGTTACGAACGAGACTTCAACTCTCTTGATTAATCCGGTTGACGCAGTCGCATCCGGTATTTGCAATAGGGATTCGGTTCGGGTCGAGAACGACCGGGGAGTTTGCTATCTCACAGCCGAATTCTCCGACGACGTCGCGCCCGGAGTCGTAGCTGCGAGAACCATGCGTTGGAACAAGAAAGGCCAGGGCCGAATCGGAGTGAACCAACTTACTTCTTCCCGCTTGACCGACATCGGCGGCGGTCCGACTTTCTACAGTTGCCTGGTTCGTGTTGTCCCTGACCGGGTCGGCGAGTCCGGTACGGTTACGAATCACTCGACGTAGATCTCGTACTGCCACGAGGGACGACTCTTTACAAGGATCGCGACATTCTTTCCACCACAGGTGAGAGAAACTTCCCGGGTGGAGCACCTAGACTCCACGTAGAACAGTTCGAGGCGGCGGGTAGACCAGCCTAACCCAGCTCCGGATGACAGTGACGCTGCTGCCGGGAGAGCGTTCCGGAGGGTCGAGTCTAGCGCCTAAAGCGGCTGGCTCGGGCATTCGGCCCGGGTATGTTATTGATTTTCAGGTTGTTAGTGACGTCACCGAAAAGGTTCTTTATTTCTGCAATTGCCAGATCCTCTCCGTTTGAGTTCGCAATCGGGCAAAGCCGGAAAGTAGCGGTTCTCCGCAGGCGGAAGTGGTTGTTCAGTTGCTAAGAAGTTGTGTTATGATTCTGGGATCCGAAACGGGCCGACTGGTCGGGGCGGCAGCACTGGAACTCTATCTGGTCGCTTCCTCCCAACGGGATGCCGGCCAGGTCGCAAAGGCCGTTTCAGAGATCCAGAACTCACGCATAGGTTGTAAAACCTCCGCTCAGATTCTTTGGGCAGATAGCGGCTTGGTTGTTGCACCCTTTTGACCGCTAGTGACGTCTAAGCGTATGGCTTAGGCAAGATTCGACATGCCTCTGTGACGAGTATTGGGTTTGGTAATTGAAGGAGATAGTAATGACGAAGACCGAGATGAACAAGTATAAAAAGATCCTGGAAAACAAGCAGGACGAGCTCGAGCAGATTGTTCGCAACCGCGACGCAATCACCATCGAGAAAAGTGCCGACGCACTGGATGAAGTGCAGCACGCTGCGGAACGTGAACTTGCGATCCGAAACCTGGACCGGGAATCTAATCTGTTGCGCAACGTGAGATCGGCTCTGCGCCGCATCGACGACGGATCGTTCGGAATCTGCTTGCACTGCGAGGAAGAGATCAGCCCCAAGCGGATCGCCGCGGTACCATGGGCTCCGTTCTGCATCCAATGCCAGGAACAGGCAGACCGGAATCAGGAAGAGGGCAACGAGACGTTTGACGACATGCTCGTCAACGCAGCCTAACTTACTAAGACTTTCATTAGAGGGTGCAGCTAAATGCTGCACCCTTTTGCTTTTTCCGCAGTCGTTTTCCGCCCCCGCGCTTTACAAATCAAAACACCTGTAGCAGCATCATATGTAACGCGCGGCCAACAAGTTGCGCCGTTTCCACATAGCTATAGGAGTTCCATTGTGAAGCCGCTCTACGTCCTTATCACCCTCGTTGTTGTTTCCACTCTGCAGGCCCAGGACGCGACTCCTGCCGGACAGCCAAAGGCGACGGAGCATGTGCTCGGCACGGTGACTGCAACCGACCCGGCAAATCATACCGTCACGGTCAAAGAGGACGGCGCAAGCGCGCAGACTCATGTCATCGATCTCACCAATACAAAGACTCTACTCAAAGTTCCGCCGACTGCCAAAGATCTGAAAACTGCCACTCGTATCACGGCGGGCGATCTCGCGGTGGGCGACCGTGTCGATGTGCGCGGCTCTAAGGCCGAAGGAGGAGACGCGACCGGTATCCAAGCGAGAAGTGTGGTTCTGATGTCCGGCCGCGATCTGGAACAGCACCACCAGGCGGAGGCGAGCGCCTGGCAGAAGAGCACCGCCGGGATCGTGGCTTCGATCGACGGGACTGCTCAGAAACTCACTGTGACCTCGAGAACCCCGGAAGGCCCTAAGCCCCTGACTGTTGACGCCAGCGCCGCTCAATTCATCCGCTACTCTCCAGAGACTCCCAAAACACCGAAGCAGTCGGCGTTCACCGATATCCAGCCGGGAGACCAGATAAAGATCATCGGTGAAAAGAGCAGCGATGGTGGAGCGATCACGGCTCAAAAAATTTATTCCGGAACATTCAAAGCCGTCGCCGGAACTCTGGTTTCCGCTGCACCGGACGGGAAGAGCATGGTAGTGAAAGATCTGGGAACAAAGCAGCCGGTGACGGTGATGCTCAGCAGTGATTCCAGCGTGCGAAAACTCCCGCCCATGATGGCCTATATGCTGGCCCGGAGATTCAATCCTGATTTCAAAGCTCCTGAAGGAGCAGCGGGACCTGGCAGTGGCACGCCGGGCGCAGGCGGCCCCGGTGCGGGCGCGCCGCCTGCCATGGGTGCGAAAGCGGCCGAGACGCCAGGGCAGACTGGTCCCGGCGGCCAGCAAGGTGGTCAGCGCGCCGGTGGTTGGAATCGGCCGGGCGGTGCTGGTGCACCAGGCGGTCCCGGAGCACCAGGAGGAGGACCGGGCATGCGAGGCGGAAACGGAGACCTCGGTCAAATGCTCGAGCGAGTCCCGGCCATCAATCTCTCCGAACTTAAGCCCGGCGATGCCCTGGTTGTCTCGGGCTCTCCGTCTGCCGACAACAAGTCGGCGCTTGTCGCTTCGAACGTTATCGCCGGAGTGGAGCCCATCTTTCAATCCGCTTCTCCGCGCCAAGCTCAGTCGCTGGGTGACTGGGGCAATAGCTTAGGCGGCGGCGCTATGGACATGGCTGGCGGTCAGCCATAATCTCAACCGGTCCGGTCTGTTCCGTTCCACAACGCTCTTTGAGGTCTAATGAATAATCGAACCCTACGTGTAGTTTTCGCCGGCACGCTGATTGCTTGCTCAGCCTTCTGCCAGGCGCCTGCTCCACAAGCAACTTCACCCCAAACCCCTGCGCGCCGCGGTGCCAGGTCGGGTAACGCAACGATCACCGGCACGGTAAAAGACGACACCGGTGGCGTCATTCCCGGCGCTACCATCACGGTTTCGACAGAGAAGGGCGTAGTACAGACAGTGCAATCCGGTGGCGATGGAACGTACACGTTCCGCGGTCTTCCCCCGGGCTCGTACAGTGTCTCTGCCACCTACAGCGGCCTCCAGCAGGAAGGCGCCAGCGCGATCACCTTGACACCAGGGCAGGTTGCCACGGGCAACATAACCATGACCCTGCAGGTGCAGAAGCAGGAAGTCACAGTCACAGATACCGCGGTCAACACCGTCAGCACGGATCCGGCAAATAACGCCGGAGCGCTTGTCCTGCGCCAGGAAGATCTGGATGCTCTGCCGGACGATCCGGATGATCTCGAGGCCGACTTGCAGGCGTTGGCCGGCCCCTCGGCTGGCCCGGGAGGGAATCAGATCTTCATCGACGGATTCTCGGGAGGAAGACTGCCCCCTAAAGAATCCATTCGAGAGATCCGCATCAACTCGAATCCGTTCTCGGCCGAGTTCGACAAGCTTGGCTTCGGTCGTATCCAGATCTTCACGAAGCCCGGTTCAGACAAGTTCCATGGCCAGGGCATGTACAGCATCAGCGACAACGTCTGGAATGCGCGCAATCCGTTCTCGTCAGTCAATCCGCCGTTCCGGTCCCAGCAGTTTGGCGGAAATGTGAGCGGACCGTTGGGCAAGCACGCCAGCTTCTTCATTGATGCTGAGAGGCGCTCCATCAACGACAACGGAATCATCGTGGCTACCATACCGACCGCCGGTTTTTTGGGCAGCACGTCTTACGGAACTCCACAAACGCCTAATTACTTTCCGACTCCCCAGCGGCGTACAACCGCAAGTCCCCGAGTCGACTACCAGTTGAATTCGAACAATACGCTTTCTTTCCGCTATAGCTACTTGCAGAACGATCGTCCGGTAACCGGCGTTGGCAACTTCAACCTGCCGAGCACCACCATCGGGAGCTACAACTTCACGGGAGCAGGCTACGGAACTAACACGGAAGAGCACACGGTTCAAATGGTGGAAACCTCCGTTCTGAGTGCAAAGGCAGTAAACGAGACGCACTTCCAGTTTGACCGTTCCAGCCAGACCTGGACGAGCCAGAGCCAGGCGCCTGAGCTAAACGTGGGGCAATCGTTCGTTGTAGGCGGATCCGGCTACAGCGCTCCCGGTTACTCCGGCAGTTATGACCGCGAGAATGGGTACGAGTTGCAGAACTATACCTCACTGACTGAAGGACCTCACACGATCAAGTTCGGAGTCCGCGTACGTGCCACCACGTTAGAGAATCTGAGCCCGAGAAATTTCAACGGAATCTACAGCTTCCTGGGCGGCAACTTCCCGACTCTGAACGCCAGCACGCTAGCCCCCACGGGAGCTACGGCGACCTTAACATCGCTTCAGCAGTACAACTTGACGGAGCAGTTGCTTCAGTCGGGTCTGACCAGCCAGGCCGTGGCCGCGCTCGGCTATGGCCCGTCCAAGTACACGGTCAGCGCGGGCAACCCTTACGTGAGCTTCTACCAGATGGATTTCGGTCCGTTCATACAAGATGACTGGAAAGTTCGTCCCAACCTGACGCTGAGCCTCGGATTGCGTTGGGAATCACAAACGAACATCTATGACCATAGCGACTGGGCCCCCAGGTTTGCCTTTGCATGGTCGCCGGACGCAAAAGCAGGCGGCGGACGCGCAAAGACTGTGATCCGGGGAGGCTGGGGTGTGTTTTACGACCGGTTCTCTGCGGCGAACGTGATGACGGCCTACCGCTATCTCTCGGGAGATCCGCTGCAGACTTACACGATCAACAACCCGACGACGTTCACACCCGCCTTCAACACGCAAATCACTTCCGGCCTGACCAGCACGTCTGCTCAGATCTATCAGATCGACCACTCTCTACAGGCGCCTATGCTCATGCAGACGGCCATTGGCATTGAGCGGCAATTGTTCGCGCACACGACTCTTTCGTTCAATTTCACGAACGCTCGAGGGGTGCATGAACTGCGCACGGTAGACATCAATGCTCCGTATTACACGAATCCGAACGTACTTCCTGCGGGAACACCCGACGCCGTTCAGTTGAGGCTGCAAGGCTTCATCACTCCGATCAACAGACCCTACGGGAATGATGTCGGCGATATCTACAATTACGAATCCGACGGCATATACAAGCAGACTCAGGCGATGGTCAATCTGAATACGTGCGATCGGAAGGTGGGGAACGATCTTTTCACGCTATTCCTACTCGAATGCCCACAGCGATACAGATGGCCTGGGCACGATGCCGTCTAATCCGTACAACTTCAGCGTGGACTGGGGACGAACAGGTCTGAACGTTTCTCAGAACCTGTTTCTAGGCGGCTCCATTACGACGAAGTATGGAATCCGGTTATCTCCGTTCCTGGTGGCGCATACGGGAACGCCGTTCAACATCACGACCGGAACAGATTTGTACCTGCAAGGCACCGGACAGCCGACGGCGCGTCCAGCGGTTGTAGACACAGACCTCACGGGTTCGAAGGTTTCCCCGCTGGGCATTCTTTACCCTTACCCCACGGTCGCGACACCGCAAATCGAGCGCTACGCGGGCACGGGTGCAGGGTTCATCGGCCTCAATCTCCGAGTCAGCAAGACCTGGGGTTTCGGCCCCACTCGATTTAAGGGCACGTCCGGTGGTGCAAGGGCGGGCGGCGGCGGTGGCCGTGGTCCGGGCGGCGGTGGCGGTGGACGAGGCGGCGGCGGCTTTGGTGGATTCGGCGGTGGCCCTCCGGGGAGGCGGCGGTGGCGAATCGACCGAGCATCGATACAACCTGACGTTCTCATTGAATGCGCGCAACATTCTGAACCACGAGAACCTGAACACGTTCAACGGAGCGATTACTTCGCCTTACTTCTTCCAAGCCACGGGTATCACCGGGGGCTTTGCAGGAGAGGCAACCGCTAGCAATCAGCGGCGCATGGATCTCCAGATCCGATTCGCGTTCTAACAGCTCGCGTCACTGACTGAGAAGCTCGGGGTCTAAGCGATCCCGAGCTTTTTCTGCATCTGTTCGAGAGTGACACCGCTGGTTTCGGGATACGAAACGAATACGACGACAAACTGGAGCGCCATCATGGCCGCGAAGAATACAAACGGCGCGCCTTTACTCTTCGCCGCCACAACGGGAAAAGTGAACGAGATGAGCGCATTCATAAACCAGTGGGTAAAGCTGCCGAGGCTTTGGCCTTTCGCCCGCACGCGATTGGGGAACACTTCACTGAGATAGACCCAGATGACTGCGCCCTGCGAAAACGAGAAGAACGCAATAAATCCCACCAGGAGCCAGACAAGTAATTCGCCATGGGTGCCAGTCAGGAAAATCGCGCCCACTCCAGCCAGCGACAACGCACATCCCACGGAACCAATCAGCAGAAGCGTTCTGCGGCCCATCCGGTCAATGACGGACATGGCAATAAAGACGGCCGCGAGGTTTGTAGCCCCGATCAGCACCGCCTGCAGGTCTCCTGACACGCGGCTGAAGCCAGCCTGGGCAAAGATGTCGTTCAGATAGTAAAGAATGGCGTTGATCCCCGACAACTGGTTGAACATGCCGATGGACACCGCCAGAAAAATCGGCTTGCGGTATTTCGATTGAAACAGCGGTTCGCTTCCGTGCCCGTGTTCGAGGTCGATCGAACGCACAATTTCCGCCAGTTCACCTTCAACGTTTTCTTCTCCCACAACCTGCAAAGTCGCCGGGCTTCGTCCAGCCGCGATTTCTGAGCAAGCCAGCGGGGGCTTCGCGGAATGGTGAAGAGCATGATGAAGAACAGCAGCGCAGGAATACCGGAGACGCCCAGCATCCAGCGCCAGTCCTCCGGTCCAAGTTGGGCCAAGCCCACCAGGTAATTCGAAAGATACGCAAGCAGGATGCCCGCGACAACGTTGATCTGAAAACAACCGACCAGCCGTCCGCGCCATTTCGCCGGCGCTATCTCGGCTATATACATTGGCCCAAGAACAGAGGAACCTCCGATCCCCAGACCGCCCAGAAAACGGAATGCAAGCAGCGAATACCAGTCCCACGCAATGCCGCAGCCGACCGCCGAAATCAGATACAGAATGGCCATGACGCGCAGGCTGTCGCGCCTGCCGTAGCGGTCGCCCGGGACGCTCGCAAAAATGGCGCCTACGACGGTGCCGACCAACGCCACTGCGACCGTAAGTCCCAAGCCGGTCGGGGTAAGGGCAAAGGACTTGGTGAGGCCGGCAGTGGTTCCTGCAATGACTGCCGTATCAAAGCCGAAGAGCAATCCACCAAGAGCGGCAACAACTGTGCTCTTTATCAAAGATCCAGTCAGGGTCATTTAAGCTTGCTTCTCCGGGCGATTCATTGTTTCCTCGATCAGGGGGTTGGAGTAAATTTGTTCGGCTAGAACCAAAGCTCCGAGAACGCCGGATAGCGATCCCAAAGCAGGAGTTTGGATATAGAGATCCAGGTGGTCGTTCAACTGGGGATGGCGGATGTATCCGTTCATGATCTTCCCGAATTCAGCCCGCAGTTTTTCAATCATGTGCTCTTGTCCCATGACACCGCCTCCCATGATGATTCGTTCGGGAGAAAATGCAACAGTCAGGTTCATCAGCGCCAAAGCGAGGTAGTGAGCCTCGAGATCCCATCCGGGATGCTCGGGGCGCAGCGTAGAACCGGGTTGATTCCACCGTGCCTGCATCGCTGGACCAGAGGCCAGGCCCTCCAGGCAGTCGCCGTGATAAGGGCAGATCCCGGGGAAAGGATCGCGAGTCAAGTCATGAGGAATGTGCAGATGACCCATTTCGGGATGAACAAGACCGTGCACTACACGACCATGGACCAGCGCCCCTCCGCCAATCCCGGTTCCGATAGTCATATAGATGGCGTCCTGCAAGCCCCGGGCGGCGCCCCATCGAGCCTCGGCCAGGATCGCCCCGTTTACATCCGTGTCAAACGCGACCGGGACGTTCAGTGCCCGCTCGACGGAGCCGCGCAGATCGAAGTTCTGCCATCCGATCTTTGGTGTGGAAGTGATATGGCCGTACGTCGGGGAGTTCCGGTTCAGATCGACCGGACCAAAGGAGCCGATCCCGACCGCGTCCAGACTGGTGCCCGATTCTTGGAAGAACCGGATGACGGAGGCCAGGGTGATTTCAGGGGTGGAGGTAGGAAACTGTGTGGTTTTAAGATCGCCCGGACCGGTACCGATTCCACAAACGAATTTAGTACCGCCCGCCTCGATCGCGCCGAACATGCTCTTGAGTATATGAGGCCCTTGCTCATGCACAGGGCCCCACGGTCAGCGCCTCGGCGATTTTGGTTCGGGTTTTTAGGACTGAACCTTACGAACGAGACTTCCGCGAAGGCTGGCTCGCTCTTCGGGAGTTGCACGAACAAAATCACCCGTTGACTTGGCTGGCGGCTTCCGCAGTTTTGCTTCGGCTACCTTCTCCTCGATCGCGCGATTTTGAGCGATGCGAGCAGCAGTCCGTTCGGCAGGAGTCATCAAGTGGAATGGCTTGTTCATCAACTACTATCATCGCTCATTTCGCCCCGGCAAATGTCGCAGGGCCTAGGCCCAGGTTTTTTAGAGGGGTAGCGTACCCTCAAGACCGCCATGATTCAGCGCGGCGCTCCTGATAGCATTTCTAAGCGGAGCCAAACGAGTGCTTACTGCCGCCGAAGCTCTGCCAATTGATACCCGTGATTACAAGACGTAGCCTTTGCAAGCTTCTGGCCGCCTCCGGACCCTTAACTCTGTCGCGCGCTGCCGGTCGGGGCATGTTCCCCGCTCTGAACAGCGTGCTTATCTCGGGACGTGTTCCCTGGCCTGATTTCGCACGCTTAGCGGCGAAGGTCGGGTTCCCGGGGACCGACGTCAATCTCAACGGCCGCGATGAAGGCTGGCGCCCCGGCCACGGTCGAGCTTCTCAAAAGCCTGAATCTGCGGCCTGCAGCGCTTGACTTCCCCGTCGATTTCCGCACGACCGATGCTAACTTCCAAGCGTCGCTTGCGAAGCTCGAGCCCGCCGGCCAGTTTGCCGCGGACATCGGTTGTCCACGGATGATCACCTACATCCTGCCCTCTTCCGACACGCCGAAAGAGCAGCTTCTTCCGGTCTATCGGGAGCGTTTCACGCAGAGCGCACAGATCCTGGCGCGCCACAACGTGCGGCTCGGGTTGGAGTTTCTTGGTCCGCTCCATCTTCGTAAGGCTAAGCCGCATGAGTTTATCTGGCGAATGAACGACATGCTCGCGTTTGCGAAAGAGTGCGGGACCAATGTTGGTCTGCTCCTGGACGCATGGCACTGGCACCATGCAGGCGCGACGACGGAGGACATTGTAAAGGCCGGGCGCGATCGCATCGTACACGTTCACTTCAACGACGCTCCGGATCTGCCACCCGACCAGATCCGCGATGATCATCGGCTCCTGCCGGGTGAAGGAGTCATCAATCTGGTCGGCTTCCTGCAAGCGCTCAAGAAAATCGGGTATACGGACGCGTTAAGCGTGGAAGTTTTCGGCCGCTTGAAGGACGAGACGCCCGAACGCGCAGCTCAAATGGGCTTGGACGCAACCCGCAAGGTGTTCGCAAAGGCGAACATCCCGGTCTAGAAGACGCAATTGCCCCCAGTCATGCCCCTGTACGAGCAGCTTGGTTTTGGAGATCGCATTGAATCTGCACACCGGGCTTTGCTCGGCATCTCGGAGGAACGCGCATCCGAACGCTTACGGGAAGGCGGCTGGTCGCGAAAAGAAATCCTGGGCCATCTCGTCGACTCGGCGCTCAATAACCACCAGAGGTTTGTTCGCGCCGCGCTCGAAGGCAGTTACACGGGGCCCACATACGCGCAATCCGACTGGGTTAACATCCACGGCTACGGTTCCATGCTCTGGGTGAGTTTGCTCGAGCACTGGCGGCTGCAAAATGTCTTGTTAGGCGAGGTAATCCGGCGCGTACCGGAACCGATGCTGGAAGCTCCCTGCCGTGTTGGAGACAACACGCCGGTCACTCTGCGCTTCCTCGTCGAAGACTACGTTGTACATCTCGATCATCATCTCGAGCAACTCTTACGTACGACTTGAAAACGGTCAGCCTCTGAGTATCTTGTTCACTTCACGTTCAATCGCATCGCGTACGGCTTCACGCGCACCTTCATCCTTGTATTGATGGCGAGGCCAGAAGAAGCCACGCAAACCGTCTTTTCTTCTGCGCGGGACGACATGAATGTGAAGGTGAGGAACCAACTGGCTCACGCGATTGTTGATCGCGACAAACGTGCCTTCAGCGTCCAATGCGGCCTCAACGGCAGCAGCCATGATTTGTGTTTTCTCCATCATCGGACCGGCGAGACGGACGGGAAGTTCGGTTAAGGTCGGGTAATGGTCGCGCGGACATAGCAGAACGTGTCCGGGAAATAGTGGATCAATATCGAGAAACGCTATAACGTCCTTGTCTTGATAAACCACATTCGCAGGGATTGTACCCGCGACGATCTTGCAGAAAACGCAACTGTCGTCAGTCACCCTCAATATGGTAGTTCAACCGCCCGTTTTCGCTACTTCGGACGTTGAAGCGGCTGGTGTATAGTCGCCCACACGGTCAATCTCCAGGCGCAGCTCACCGTTATCCGCGACTTCGAAGGCCTGCGCAAACCTGGCTCCCCAGACCATGTCGTCATAACGGTATGAAAATCGCGCGTTAACAATTTGACCGAAGGATTCATCGAAGGCCTTCATCGTCACCAGGATCTCTGCCTGCAGCCTTTCCAGATCCTCCGGCGTTCTGCCGAACAGCGGACTCTCTTCCGTGATGGGGTGGACAACCGTCCAGGTCAGCGGAAGAAAGAGGACCTGCCGCCGCTCAAGTTCGAGCTGATCAAACTTACGTTGCGGCTTTCCGTTTTCTCCCTGCACTGTCATCAGCAAGAGCCGTGCTTCGACATCAATGAGGTTGTTTGAACGCCTGTTCACGACGCGGAACTGCAAGCTCGTTCCGTCTTTATAGGGTGCCACCAGCATCTTGGGGCTAAAGCCAAGACGCGCGGAGGGGCGGGAAAAACGTCCAAAGAGCAATCCCGTGGCGATGGCGAATGTCATCAGTCCTGCCAAAGCTTCGGTGGCGGCCAGAATGTTCGCAGCCGGCCCTATCGGCCACATATTGCCGTATCCAACAGTGGTCAGCGTGTGCGCGCTGAAGAAGAAGGCGTTCAAGAATCGCATCCACTGCGTGGAGGCTTCAGTGCCCTTCACATGGTCGATCCCGATTGCCATGTACGCCGAAGCGAACACCGTGTTCACGACGATATAGGTGATGCCGACAATCACCAGAAAGCGCGTCCAGCTAGCGTTGATCAGATACAGGTAAGGGTGCGCATCGTGCCATGTCGAGCCCGTGCGTCTTACGTTGAAGCGGCCATCCGGATTGATGGCTCGCTTCAGAAAACCGTCATACCGCTGAGTGAAACCTGGGTCAAAACTCGGCTGTTCCATCTCGCTTACCTTTGCATATCCTCTTTCAGAACTCGGGTATTTGCGAGACCGGCGAACCCTCCCAATCTTGTTACCCTGTCGTTGATGCCACGCACTGAATCCAGCCCGGTTGCCTTGGGCACTCCCGCTCCCTCGTTCGCGCTTCCGGACGTGATCTCCGGAAAGACAATAACACTCGAGTCTTTCGCCGACATGCATGGATTACTCGTGATGTTTATCTGCCGCCATTGCCCCTTCGTCAAACACATACAGCTCGAGCTTCCCCGGCTAGGGAACAATTACGCCGGGCAGTCGCTCGGAATCGTGGCGATCTCCTCGAATGATGCAGTTGCCTATCCCGACGATGCGCCGGACAGCCTGAGAGAGATGGCCACCGAGCTTGGCTTCAACTTTCCTTTTTGCTTTGACGAGACCCAGGAAGCGGCCCGCAGCTTCGACGCAGTCTGCACACCCGATTTCTACCTTTACGACCAGAATCGTAAGCTGGTCTACCACGGCCAACTGGATGATAGCCGGCCCGGCAGCTCCGTCGATTCTCTCGGGGCGCGATCTTCGGAACGCCATCGATTCACTCCTGTCGGGGCGTCCCATACCGGCCGAACAAAAGGCAAGCGTCGGCTGCGGCATCAAGTGGAAGCGTTGAAATAACGCGGCGTTAATGCCGGAATTGAAACAATATTGTGTGGTCACTCGCGATGGTTTCGCCATGCAGCGAAGCTGGTTCGAAGACCCATTGCTTCGCGGCCGCGAGCGAAGCATTCGCAACAATCGAGCCGATTTTCTTGTTCCCTTCGATCAGTCGCGCATCGACAACGTGACCCGACTTGTCCACTTTCACGACAACTCTGACTTCGCCTATCGTCTCTGCCGATATCCCAGCGGGTAGCGCACCAAGCTTTGGAAGCACCTGCTTCACCGGACGCGGCGGCCGGTAGCTGACCAGCGGTTTCGCATCAGTGCGGCCGGGCTGCTCATGTGTGGCGTCCGTAACTTGCGGAACTTGCTCAGGGACACTGTTCACGGGCGCGGTCTGCGCTGGGGCAATTCGTTCGGGAGCTTGCGGCGTTGAAGTCTGCAAGACAGGCGGAGGCTCTGTGCCGGGGGTTGCCGCCGCGATATGTTGCGGCGAAGAATCAGCGGTGTCACGGACCGGCGGCTTCGCATCCCCGGTAACCGTCTTCGTCGCGTTCGGATCCCCGGCTGCTGAGTCCGCCGCCAGTGCGGCCGCGTGATCTGGCGGTTCGCTTCTGGCAATTGCAGGTGCGCCCGCAGCCGGAGCAGACGCACTTGGCTTTGGCGAAACCGGGACGGGCTTTCCCATGGCAGAAGGAACCCGATTAGCAGCGACGAGATCCTTGTGCCCTGTCTCTTCAGACCGGGCGGCAGAAGATATGCCGGGAGACTCTTTCGCTTTCTTCGCGGCTACTTGCGGCCGATACACGGCGACTTCGCTTGCAGAGGCATCCGGCGGGCGGCTCACGTCGAGCACGGCCGATTTCGCGGTACCAACAACTCGTATGCTCTCCTCGGCGTTCTGCCCTCCGGCTCCGTGTACCTCGAGACGGAAGACAACGTCGTCCGTATTAGGGAGGTAAAGAACCGACCCGTTTGTGACTTCTGCATTACCGAGATGAATCTGATGATGCTGGGGGCCATCATTGATGTCGAGAATCGCCTCGCGCGCAGTGCGAACAGCAGGCGTATCTCGATTCCAACTGAGCTGGAAGCGGTCTCCGGCAGTCGAGACCTTCATGTTCAGGCTTGGAGACGGCCAGAAGACCTGGAGAAAGCCGGGCAGATGTCCATTCGCGTGAGCGGTCTTCATATAGATCAGGCCGAATGTGCCTCCCGCGGCCACGGCAAAGATGGCAGCCATCATTCGCCAGGGAAGATCCCGAAATGTCTTCGGTCTGAATCGGGAAAGTTGTCCCGTGAACGTTGCGGTGACGGCGGTTGGAACTGCAGGGGCAGCATGCGGCTCCGTGTTGGACGGCTCCGGATGTGGGGACGATTCTATGGCCCTGGCTAACCGTTCGCTCGCGGACAGGGCAGGCCTGGGCTCTTCCGAACGGACGAGTACTGCTTCTCTCAACGGCGGGGCCGGTGGAGCTTGCTTCGGAATACTAACGATACGCGGGCTCTCCCCATCGGGCGGCAGATCTTCTTTTACTTTTACCTTTTCTACCGGCGGCTGGGTTTCGACTTTGTCCTGCGCAATCCGCGCGGGAGCAGGTGCGGCTCCTCCGTAAGTGGCAAAAGAACTGCCGAATTGGGGGCTCGGAACGATTGAGCTGGGGTCGTCGAACTGGAGAGACTCAATCCCTTCGAATGCCGGAGCAGACGCTGCACTCTCAACCGTGTCTTCAGGCTTGATTGTTTTCAGCAGCTCGAAGGCTTTCTTCGTCTTCCATGCCAGAGTGTCTTTCCATCCGGCAGCGGCCTCGCCTTCTTCGGTCACTCCTTCCGATTGTCGGCTCGGGAGGAGGAAATCGGGGTAAACCTTTGTTTCGAGCGGCAGTTCCAGGGGCGATACGACTGGAGAAGCGATCGAAATCCGGATGCCGGCCCGGCGATGCTGGTATTCCGAGAGAATCCCATCGGAAGTGCGGCAGTAAGCTCCGAAAGACATCTGGCTCGCCGGCTCGCTCTTAATCATCAAGGCGATGTCATTGGGCCGGACGAAGATCTTCTCGTGGAAGGCTATATCTTCGGGTTGTAAATCAATGTCGTTCCGAGCGGAGAACCAGCCGACCAGAGCAAGTCCCGCAACCTGCGGATCCCTTCTCGATTGTGCGAGGAGCGTCTGGAACGACTCTTGCGTTCCCGCCGCGAGATTGCTGGGAAACAAGCGAAAGACCCGGAGAACGGCGAAGTCACTCTCGGCTATCCCGAACAGGAGACCATCGAACCGGTCTAAGTCATCACCGTATGCCGGAAGAATTGCGGATAGGCAATTTGTGAACTCCGGCGCTAACCGAATGGAGAAAGGAACACGGCGCAGACTCGGAGCCGGCGGACTCTCTTTGGCGGCATTCATGGTCAGCTCCAGTTGAGTAACAAATAGCGGTTACTCAGAGTATCGCTCCATCGTAACTGTTGCGTGGGCGAGCGAACAAAGAAGCCGATAGGTTACGATAAACACTTCCTTCGCCCTGTCCGCGGGAACACCCTCACCATGCCTTCGCGAAAACGCGCGCCTTTGGGCGCCCTTCTTTTGATTCTCTCGCTTTCCACAAGCGTTCGTACTTTCTCCCAGCCCGGCGATCAACCGGCCGTTTGGTCAGGTCTCCGCTACCGGATGATCGGTCCCGAGCGCGGCGGTAGGGTGACGGCAGTGACCGGGGTTCCATCTGAGCCTATGACCTTTTATATGGGCTCGACAGGCGGAGGCATCTGGAAGACAACGGACGCGGGGCATAACTGGCTGAACATCTCAGATGGCCAACTACCCGTCGGTTCCATGGGGGCCATCGACGTATCGCAATCCAATCCACGCGTGATTTACGCAGGCACAGGTTCTTCGAAGATCAGGAGTAACGTTTCGATCGGCCGCGGCATTTTCAAATCGACCGACGCCGGAAAAACATGGGCATTCAGCGGGCTGCGGGATACCGGCCAAATCGCCACGGTCCGCATTCATCCGACTAACCCCGATGTCGTTTACGTAGCTTCAACCGGCAACCCGTTCGCACCGAATAAAGATCGCGGAGTGTTTCGCACCACCGATGGAGGCAAAACCTGGTCGAACGTACTGCATGTTTCCGATGAACTCGGGGCGGCTGATATCGAACTGCAGCCCGGTCATCCCGACGTGATTTTCGCGACCGTCTGGCATGGCCTGCGCAAACCGTGGACCATCATCAGCGGTTCCACCGATGGTGGCATTTACAAGTCGACGGACGGTGGCGACCACTGGGCGAAGCTCTCGAACGGACTTCCGCATGAGCTGTTCGGCCGGGCCAACATAGCAATTTCCCCTGCCAGTCCAGATCGAATCTACGCACTGATTGAGGCGAAACCCGGTTCCGGGCTCTACCGCTCCGAAGACGGCGGTTCTTCCTGGACGCTCACAAACGGTGCGCGCAACCTGACTACGCGACCGTTCTATTACGACACGCTGGGTGTAGATCCGAACAATCCCGATGTCGTTTATGTCGGAAATGAAGGATGGTTCAAGAGCACTGATGGAGGCAAATCGTTCCGGAGTGCGCAGGTTCCTCATGGTGACAACCACGACATCTGGATCAATCCCAAAAATTCCGAGTACATGATCCAGTCGAACGATGGCGGTGCAAACGTATCGTTAGACGGCGGGCGTACCTGGAGCACTCAGGCGAATCAGCCGACCGCAGAAATTTATCAGGTTGCGGTCGATAATCAATATCCGTACCGCGTCTACGGCGCTCAGCAGGACAACACGACAGTGATCGCGCCCAGCCTTGCGCTTCCCACCGGACAGCCGTTCCGGATTGGCCCAGGCTGCGAAACCGGCCCCATCATGCCGAACCTCAAGAACCCTGAAATCGTATATGGGGGTTGCAAGGGCCAGTTCAGCAAAATGGACATGAACACCCACGATGACCAGCAGTATTGGATCGGCGGGCAATCGCTCTATGGCAATGCGGGAAGCGAACTGACTTACCGGTTTCAACGTGTGTCACCGATGGAAACATCGCCATTCGATCCTGGCACCGTCTACTACTGCTCGCAATACGTGCATCGGACGCGGGATGGAGGTGTGAACTGGGAACGCATCAGTCCCGACTTGACCGCACATCCTGAAGGCACACAGGGCGCGAGCGGAGAACCAATTACCCGCGATGCGACTGGCGAAGAAATCTATAGCACCGTGTATTCGATTCGAGAGTCGCCGGTGCAGAAAGGGTTGATCTGGACCGGATCGAACGATGGCCTGATCTGGGTCACTCGCGACGATGGCAAGACGTGGAACAACGTCACGCCCAAAGGTCTTCAGCCCGGTGGACGAGTTCAAAACATTGAACCCAGTCCACATCGCGCAGGCACCGCCTATGCTGCCGTGTACCGTTATTTACTCGCAGATTTTGCGCCCTATATTTTCCGTACTGACGATTACGGTAAGACCTGGACCTGCCTGACAGACGGAAAGAACGGGATTGCACCCGACGAACCCACGCGAGTCGTGCGTGAGGATCCGGGCCGAGCCCATCTGCTTTATGCGGGCACCGAGTTTGGTATGTACGTTTCGTTCGATGATGGAGCGCACTGGCGTAATTTTCAGATGAACCTGCCGGCAACTCCGGTTACCGACATCAAACTTGCTCATAACGACTTGATCTTGTCGACCCAGGGCCGCGGGTTTTGGATTTTAGACAACGTGACCATGCTTCGGGAGATCAATGGAGAAAGCACTTCCAGTACAAATGCCCTGTTCACGCCGGTCGTAGGTATCCGCTCCGCGGGCCGGGTAGCAGGAAGCCCCGGGCGTAGCGGTTCCCTGCTCCAATTCCCGCTTCCGGGAGCCGCAATCGACTATTACCTTCCGGCCTCTCCGGAAGGAGACGTTACACTCGACATCCTGGATAGCAAGGGAACCGTAGTGCGCTCGTTTTCAAGCAAAGCGGACGCTGCTGCGGAACGTGCCAATCGAGGAGGAGAGGCCGCCGGCGACGATGACGAAGGACCGCGCATGCGAAGCGGCCCGACACGCCTCGACAAATCTGCCGGTATGCACCGATTCATTTGGGACTTGCGATATCCGGGCCCCTGGATGAGCAACACCCGGCCACAAGGTCCCAACGGACCGATGGCTCCGCCCGATCGATACTCGGTGCGATTGACTGTCGGCTCATGGACAAGCACCAAGCCGCTCACCGTCAAAGAGGATCCGCGCGTAATTGAGTCAGGCGTAACGGACGCCGACCTGCGCGCGCAATTCGAACACAACATGCGGCTTCGCGATCTGGTGAGCGAAGTGAATCGGACCGTGGCACGTGTGCGCGAAGCGGAAGCTAAGCCGTCAGGAGATCAGGCGAAGTTGAAAGAACTAGCGTCACACCTGATCACGCCACCCATCCGCTACAGCAAGCCGGAGCTACAGACTCACATCACTTACTTATACGGAATGACCAATAATTCCGATCAGAAGATTGGCCGCGATGCCGTCGAGCGCTATGCCGCGCTTCGGAAAGAACTCGACGCTCGCGTTGCTGAGCTTAATCAAATCATCGGGCCGGCTCGATAGTCACTGGGTACTCTTTGCTGTCCTTTTCCTGGCGCCAAACCTCTCGCTGCTGGGCTATGCCGCTGGCCGAAACCGAGTTTCGGCCAGCGTATACAATCTCGCCCACACCGACGCTGTCCCGATTCTCCTCGGTCTCTTTGCTTTTTGAAACTCAGAATGATCTTGCAGGCAAGCTGTCCTTGATCTGGATTTCACATATCAGCTTTGGCCGAACTCTGTATAACTGGCAGTAGGTGTCATTGACACTCCAACAAATCTCGTGCGACGTATTTCCGGTTAATTCGTTATCCTTCGTGTAGTTTCGAATTGTGCGTGATCGCTCTCTCTTGCTCCAAAAAGCCTTACGGCATTTCCGCACGCAACGATTGCGGTTGTTCGCGCGCACCTTCGCCATCACGGAACACACGCGGATACTCGATGTCGGCGGGTCGCCGGAGATCTGGTCCTTCTCGACACTCAGACCGCAACTCACGATCCTCAATATGCCTTCGGCGCTGGCTCCACATTCACGACACGCGAACCTGGTAGGGGCGGACGGAAGAATGCTTCCCTTCTCCGACGGCGCTTTCGATATCGTCTTCAGCAACTCCGTGATCGAACATGTAGGTACTCGCGAAGATCAACGGTTGTTTGCACGCGAGGTGTCGCGCGTTGGAAAGAACTACTGGATACAGACGCCCAATCGGCAGTTTCCCTTTGAGCACCACGTGATGCTGCCCGCCATTCATTTTTTGCCTAAACGTTGGCAACAAGCGGTGGTCAGTCGCTTCACCGGCTGGGAGCATGTTGTGCGCCCCACGGCAGACGAACGCCGCAATTATCTGCATCACTTTCTGAACGAGTTGAACCTTCTCAATTCCTCAGACATGAAGGCGCTTTTTCCCGATGCGAATGTCGTCAAAGAGCGATTTCTCGGAATTCCGAAGTCGCTCATTGCGGTAAAGATCTGAGCTTTCGCCTATGGCCCGATTGCCGGTATATTCTGGGTGTTCGCTATGACCCGAAGATCATTACTGAGTCTCGCCGCTGCGTCCGGTGCCCTTCCTCGCTTTCTTCGCGCTGACTCTTACCAGCCCACGTCCGCTAATGTTGCGGCTCGTGAGTGGTTTCAGAACGCCAGGTTCGGCATGTTCATCCACTGGGGTGTTTATAGCGTGCTCGGCAAGGGCGAGTGGGTGATGAACAACGACAAGATGTCGATCGCGGAGTATGCCAAAGTTCCGCCGCAGTTCAATCCTGTGCAGTACGATCCGGCCGCCTGGGTGTCTCTCGCGAAGTCGGCAGGCATGCATTACATCACGATCACAAGCAAACACCACGACGGGTTTGCCATGTGGGCCACGAAACAGAATCATTACAACATCGTCGACTCGACTCCCTACGCAAAAGATGTACTGAAGCCGCTCTCTGAGGAGTGCCGCCGGCAAGGGTTGAAGCTCTTCTTCTACCACTCTCATCTTGATTGGCATCATCCCGACTACTATCCGTTGGGCCGTACGGGCCACACCGCGGGGCGTCCGCCGGGAGGTGATTTCAACCGCTACCTGGATTACATGGATGCGCAGCTTACCGAACTCCTCACGAACTATGGCGATGTCGCGGGCATCTGGTTCGACGGCATGTGGGATAAGCCCGATGCCGATTGGCGGCTTCGCCGCACTTACGATTTGATTCACAAGCTGCAGCCTGCTGCTCTGGTAGGCAACAACCATCATCTGCCTCCGTTCGAAGGCGAAGATTTTCAGATGTTCGAGAAGGATCTGCCAGGACAGAACACAACCGGCTTCAGCGGCAATTCGAAGATCGGAAGTTTGCCGTTAGAGACCTGCGACACCATCAGCGGCGCCTGGGGCTATAACGCGGAAGATACAAAGTACAAATCGCCGAAACAGTTGGTCGGCTATCTGGCGCGCGCGGCCGGCAACAACGCGAACTTTCTTCTGAACATCGGCCCGAAACCGGACGGAACCATTCAGCCGGAGTTCGTCAGCCGACTGCGTGAGATTGGTAGTTGGACAGGCAAATACGGCGAGTCGATTTACGGCACCCGAGGCGGTCCGATTACACCGCGGCCCTGGGGCGTAACAACCGCAAAGGCCGGGAAGGTGTACGTGCATGTTCTCGATTGGCCGGACGAGGCTCTCCTCATTCCCAAGCTTCCGAAACCAGCAACCCGGGCAACGCTGCTGTCCACCGGCGAATCCGTGAAAATGAAAGAAGTGGAAGGCAATCTACTCCTGAAGGTCCCGCTCGACCGCCGCGATCCCTGGGACACCGTGGTCGTTCTCGAAACCAGCTTCAGCCCGAACAGTTGATGCAGTTTCAGCGCATACCCGTCAACCGGCCCCTCTTCCAAAGCTTCCTGGACCGCATCGAGATTGATTCCGCTGGGCTGATCAAGCTCATTGGATGGTCTAAGAAGGCCGGCAAGGCCATCGGGCCTCTTCCGCGCATTCGGCTGGACAATGTCGAGATAGGCTCTCTTCAAAGTTATCGGGTGGGAAGGCCCGACGTCACAACTGCTGAAGGCCTAAGTGACGGACCGGCTGGAATCATTTGGGAATATCTGATTCCTAAGCGGCTCTACGGGTCAACCCCTCGCCTGCTTTCGCTTAGCGTTCCCGACTACATTGCGCTTCACTTTGAAATCGACGTCACGTTTACGGAACCGCACTACCGAATGCTGTTCGATTCGCAAACCGTTTTGAAGCGGCAGGAGATTTATGGAGCCGGTCCACCTAATGCCCGGGTTCACCCGGATATTCTGTCCGTCGCCGAGAGGCTTCCGGGTCCCGTCCTCGACTTCGGTTGCGGTAGCGGAGCTGTGCTCTCGGCATTGACCGCCCGCGGCATTTCGGTCCGGGGTTTGGAACTGGCCGGCAGTTCTGCGAGTGTGTCTTTGCCCGAAACCTTGCGGCACGTGGTCACCTTCTACGATGGCAACTTCCCGTCGCCTTTGAAGTCCGGTAGTGCAAGAACGGTATTTTGTTCGGAAGTGCTGGAGCACATTCCCGAGTACGATGCCGCCATTCGGGACATCGCACGAATTGCGACGGAGGGCGTCGTGATCACGGTTCCGGATTGCAGCGCCATTCCCCTGGGATCGCGGCACCAGCTTGTCCCCTGGCACCTACTCGAGAGCACTCACGTGAACTTCTTCAACCAATCGAGCTTGGAACGTGCGCTGCGGCCGTACTTCAAAGAAATCTCATTCGGACGCGTATGCCGCTGCCATTTAAACGACACTGAGTTTGGCGTGAGCATCGTAGCTTACTGCAAAAAGTGATGAAAGCGCGGGGAACATGCGCTTCCTGCTGTTCTGATAGTGTGATCGTTTAGATGGGCAGAGGTCCAGTTTGCTCTTTGCAATTGTACTTGCGGCGTTACTGACGGACGCACAGAGACAGGAAATCCCGCCACCCGAGCCTGCGCTTCAGTGCCATGTCCGGCAAGTTACCGAAGAGAAAAGCGACAGCGACAATCCGAGCGTTCCACGAATGCCAGTGGCAAGGACAACCTACGATCCTGCGGGACGCGTGACAGAGGAGAGCGGCTTCGACCCCGAAGCGTTTCCACCACGCTTACGGAATCACAAGCTCTATCGTTATGATCGGAACGGATATCGACTAACAATCACCTACTACGACGAAGGCGGCAATCCTGAAGAAACACAGCGCCACGTTGTGCGACAAAACGACGCTGGGCAAACCGTCGAGGAGTATGATCATGGCCCAACCGGGAGACAAAACCGTAGTACTTTCGATTACAACGCCGGCGGCGATTGCACGAAACGGACCTGGTTCGACGGCGCAGGAGCGATGGGGGCGACCACCAGCACGACGTTTGATATGGATCATCACGTCCAGAAGAACGACGTGGTGAACGAATCCACGCTAGGGAGTACGGAGACTCAAATACGCCTACGCGACCGATGGACAACTCCGTGAGTTTGCTGTTTTTCAATCAGGAATTTTCGAGCAGCGTACCAGTTTTACTTACGACGAAGCGGGCTATTTAACAGGCGAGCGAAACAACCGTCGGTAAGCCGTTTCGCATGAACCTCTATGGCTTTTGTGAGGATTGCGGCACTTACCCAGGCCATTCGACTTATAAGCATGACGGAAAGGGGCGCCTCACGGAGAGGCAGTGGTTTCAAGGCAACAATCTGGTTCGGCTGGACTCGTACACATACGACGGGCATGGCAACACGGTGAATGCCTGGGTTTACGAATTCGACCCGAACGGAATGGCTAAGCAGAACGGGAACTTAAACCTCGACGGGAAAGACTTCTCAGTCAAATGGACCAACGGTTTGCCAACCACCAGCTATCGTTACGACTCGCAAGGCAACTGGACTGAGGCAACTACGAACCGGCGTAGCGTGTTTGGCGCGAGTCCAAAGATAGACTCAGTTCGATACCGCCGCATTGAATATTACTGAATAACTACTGTTGCGCCGGTACTACCGAATTTGTACTATTTCCGATGCGCTATAATGTGAACAGACGCACTTCTCGTCTTCAACCAAACCTCTTTTTCACGCCTACGGTTCTCGGCTGTAGGCGTTTTCTTATTTCGCATGAGTGATCCTTTCAATCTGGCGAGGTTTATTCAGGCACAGGACCCTGTGATCGAGCGCGTCCGCTCGGAATTGCACGCGGGCCGTAAAGATACTCACTGGATGTGGTTTGTCTTTCCCCAACTGCGAGGCTTAGGCTCGAGTCCGATGGCTGAGAAATACGCAATTGGTTCTCGCCCAGAGGCGGAAGCCTATCTCGCGCATGCGATTCTCGGGCCGAGATTACGCGAATGTACCGAACTTGTGAACGCAGTCCGAGCTAGATCGATCGAGCAGATTCTGGGGTATCCGGACGATCTGAAATTCCGCTCGTCCATGACGCTCTTCTCGATGGTGGCGAACGATAACGCAGTCTTCCGCGCTGCGCTTGACAAGTACTTCGAGGGAGAACCTGATCCCTTCACTGCGGCACGTCTGTAAACTCGCGCGCCCTTTTCAGAAATCGACAGCTTCCCCACGCACCAGGTCAGCGTACGTTTCGCGCTTGCGGGCGACCAGCACACGATTGCCGTCGACGAGAAGTTCACAGGCCCTGGGGCGCGAATTGTAGTTTGAGGACAGTACAAATCCGTAAGCTCCCGCTGTCTGGATCGCAACTAAGTCTCCGGCCTTCAACTCCGGCATAGCTCTACTTCGTGCGAAGAAGTCGCCTGTCTCGCACACGGGACCGACGACGTCGACTTCTATCTCCGGTTCGTTCGCGGCACTCATCACCGGGATAATTTCGTGATGAGCCTGATAAAGAGCGGGCCGGATCAGGTCGTTCATGCCGGCATCCACCACTACAAATGTTTTATGGCCGTTGTGCTTGGTCAACGTGACGCGGCAAAGCAGTATACCGGCCTCCCCTACAATCGAGCGCCCCGGCTCAAGCATCAACGTAAGTCCGAGCGGTTCGGCTAACCTTCGCAACTGACCCACCACATGCGCCAGATCAACGCCGGTGTCGCTCTGGCGATAGGGAACACCGATACCACCACCCAAATCCAGATGTCTGATCGAGAGTCCGTCTGCACGCAGCCGATTGACCAGCCCAATGGTCTTGCGCGCCGCTTCGGTCAAAGGTCCGGGATCGAGCAGTTGAGAGCCGATGTGGCAACTGACGCCCTCGGGCACAATGCCCGGAAGAGCGGCGATGCGCCGGTAGATCGCGGGCGCCTCTTCCATCGCCACGCCGAATTTGTGTTCACGCAGACCTGTGGAGATATACGGATGAGTGACCGCGTCGACGTCGGGATTGACGCGCAGAGCAATCGAGACCACTTTGCCCAGAGAAGAAGCGATTCTCGAAATTTCCGTGATCTCGGCCTCGGACTCGCAGTTGAAGCTATGGATGCCGGATTCAATGGCATATCGGATCTCCGCTTCCGTTTTGCCGACGCCGGAAAACACAACGGAACTCGCATCGGCTCCGGCCGCGAGAACCCGATAAAGCTCGCCGCCGGACACAATGTCGAAACCTGCGCCTTCTTTCGCGAGTGCCGCCAGAACCGCGAGATTCGAGTTCGCCTTTACGGCAAAACAGACCCTGTGCTTTACGCCTTCGAGCGCTTCCCTGTACCGCCGGAATCGAGTGATGATCGCTCGTTTCGAGTAGACGTAACTGGGCGTGCCGTGCTCTTGGGCAATCTGCCTGAGGTCAAGACCTTCGCACGCAAGGATTCCGTCTGAGTAGAAAAATTCACCGTCAATAAGCATTCAAAGTTCGGTCAGAGCACGCGCAGAGCGATCACCGTCTGATCGTCTGTCAAAGAAGTGGCGCCCCGGAAGCGGTCGATGTCTTCGAAAATGGCGTTGACAATGTGCTGGGGAGTTTTGTTCTGATACTGAGCCAACAGTGTCTCAACGCGCGTGCGGCCATACTCCTCGGTGTCGGACAACTGATCTTCGACACCATCTGAGTAAAACAGGATCAGGTCGTCCCGTTCGGCAGCAAAACCTATCTCGTCGTACTCCTGATCGTCCAGTAAGCCGATCGGCACGCCTTCGGCACGAATCTCGGAAATTTCTCCGCGCCGGCAGACGAGCGGCGGCAATGTACCTGCACTCGTGACCGTAAATTTCAGAGTTCTGGAATCCCAGGAGATAAGCGACAAGGTTGCATATTGCGCATCGACACGGCGCTCAAGGAGCGCTTCGTTCAGATGCTTCATGAGTTGAGACGGCTTCTCACGCTGGGGAGCCAGAGTACGCAGCAAGCCGGAAATCAGTGCACCGTATAGGGCCGCGGCCGCTCCTTTCCCACTGACATCGCCGAAAGCAATCAGGGTGTATTCGTCGGCGTGTTCGAAGAAGTCGTATAGATCGCCGCTGATTTCGCGGGCCGGCCTGGTCTTGATCGCGACTCGCAGGCCGACAACATCGGAGATAGTACGCGGCGCAAGAACGGATTGGAGCTTAAAGGCGGCTCGAAGATCCTGCTCCATGCGCTGTTCGCGTTTCGCAAGTTCCTCATAGAGGCGCGCATTTTCAACGGACGTCGCGATCTGCGGAGCGAGCAGGCTTAACGCCCGCACGTGATCATCGGTAAAGAAGCCGAGGCGCACACTTTCAAGATCCATGACACCGACGACCCGGTCGCGCAAAATCAGCGGTACAGCTACCTCGGAAAGCACGTCCGAATGCGAGACGATATAGCGTGGTTCGCGCGTAACATCCGCCACGCGCACCACCTGCCGCGTTTCAAAAGCCGCGCCGGTCACACCATTCCCGAGCGGAATGTTATTCAACGTCGTCTTCTGGTCGTATCGTTGGCTGAAACGGCAGGATAGTAGCTTCCGCTCATCGTCCACGAGAAAGATGCTGAAAGCGTCGAAGTTGATGAGCGCTCTGATCGTAAGCGCGATCTTCGTCAACAGCTCATCAATGTCCAGGATCGAGCTGAATTCCTGGGACACGTGGGCCAGGACGCGCAACGTGCGGTTCTGCCGCTCGACGCGGCGATAGAGCCTGGCGTTGTCGATCGCGATACCGACTCTGCTCGCAATCAGCACCACGAGAGATTGATCCTGCTCAGAGAAAGCTTTCAGGTGGGTCGCTTGCAGATCGATAATGCCGACCAGCTTGCCGCGCACCAGCATAGGAACGGCAAGCTCGGCCCGCACGGCATCAAGCGCGTTGAGGTAACGGGAATCCGCCCGGACGTCCTCTACCAGAATCGGTTGCCGCAAGGCCGCTGCCGAACCCGTGATCCCCTCGCCAACCCGGATCACCAGGTTCTTCGCCACCTCATCGCGATGGCCGATGGAGTAGCGCATCCGCAGCGTGCGCGTCTTGTCGTTGAACAGGAGAATCGCAAACAGTTCGTACGGAACGACATCTTTGATGATCTCCGCGACGTTCCCGAGCAGGCGATCAAGGTCCAGTGTTTCGGACGTGACGGTACTGACTTCCAGAAGGAAGTCGAGCAGTTCCGCTCGTTCCCGGAATTCGGGTTTGCGAGACACCGGCATTAGTAATTACCCGAGCCGGATACGGACGATACGGGATCCGAAGCCGAGTCGAGTTCCTTCAAAATGTTGACGCCCGAACTCGTTCCAATCCGGCTCGCTCCGGCCTTCACCATGTCACGAAGGGCAGCAAGCGTTCGGATGCCGCCTGACGCTTTCACACCGATACCGGATCCGACGATGCTCCGCATCAGGCTCACGTCCTCGGCCGTGGCTCCGCCTGAGGCGAACCCGGTCGAAGTTTTCACGAAGTCAGCACCCGATTCAGCCGCCAACTGGCAGGAGATCTTCTTTTCGTCAGCGGAAAGAAGCCCGGTTTCCAGAATGACCTTGAGAATCGCGCCTTCCGAATGGGCCAGATCCGCGAGCCGCTTCAACTCATCCCGTATCACCTGAAGTTCCCCGGATCGCAGTGCTCCGATGTTCTGGACCACATCAAGTTCTTTCGCCCCATGTGCCAGTGCGGTTTGCGCTTCGGCGACTTTGGTTTCGGTCTCGTTTGCGCCTAAAGGAAAGCCGATAACGGTGCAAACACGAACGGGAGAGCCCTCGAGCTCCCCTTTTACGAAACGAACCCAAAACGGATTGATGCAGACAGACGCGAACGCCGCGGTGCGAGCTTCGGCGCACACGCGAGCGATTTCCACCCTGGTGGAGTCGGGCTTCAGTAACGTGTGGTCAATAAGGGAAGCGATTCTGTCAGGCCGGTCGAGGTTCAAGTCAGCTCCTCTTCAATGAGGGCGAGGGGAGGGCGCGCGGGTGCCTCGGCATCCTTGCCCGACAAGGATATCACGGGCTGAGAGCAAAAGATTAGGGCTGCTTTGGAAGGCGAAACACCATTTGCTTTCAAGTATTTAGGATAGCGAATCGAGAGGGCGCAATGGCAGGGCGGAAGTGCCTCACCCGCAGGCGGTAGAATTGGTGAACCGTCGAAACGGAAAGGGATCTCACCCAAGTGCTCTCCCACCGGTGTCCGGCAGAACATACGCCGACCTCGCCCATGCCTGAAGTACTACGCTCGGGGAGTCGAGCCTGCGTATGACTGTGCGTGGTCTGCTCTTTGGAGCCGCAGTCGGGCTTCTGTTGATGGGCGTGGGATACGCGACGGCACCGTTCCCGACGCAAAGTGACCCGGACGTAGTCGGCCAGCGCACCACTCGAAAGCTTCAGACTCCGATGCCGTTTCGGGAATACCCCGGCGTTGAATATAGCAATTTCCCGCTTCCTCCGGATTACACGAGGCCAAGCGAATGGGTCTTTGCCAGGTTCATGTATCGAGCCGTTGGCTACGGACGTCGAAGCCGCAGTAACTGGACCATCGACTATCCGCGGTCCGATCGCCACCTTTCGGCGGCAGTTCGCCGGCTCACGCGTGTGGACGCCCGATCCGTTGAACAACCGGTAGCCGCCGAAGACGGCGACGACATCTACAATTGGCCATGGCTGTACGGCGTGGAAGTCGGGCATTGGGACCTGACCGATCTCGAAGCCGCCAAACTTCGCGACTATTTGCTGCGCGGAGGCTTCTTCATGTGTGACGACTTTCATGGAACCCACGAATGGGAGGTCTTCGTCTCGAGCATGAAGAAGGTTTTTCCGGACCGCCAGATCGTTGACCTACCCGACAGCGACCCGATCTTTCATTCCGTTTACGATCTCGACGGCAGATATCAGGTTCCGGGCGAACAGTTCGTTTACACTCACCAGACCTTCGAATACGACGGCTATGAGGCACGTTGGCGCGGCATCTATGACGACAAAGGACGGGTTATAGTGGCCATCTGCCACAACATGGATTTGGGTGATTCGTGGGAGCACGCCGATAATCCCGAGTATCCGGAGCAGTACTCCGCGCTCGGATTTCGGATCGGTGTGAACTACCTCATCTATTCCATGACACACTGATTACCTCTCCGGTATGTTCGAATTCCTGTTCAAGTATCCGGCCAGTGCTTTCTCCCGGGGCACCATTGTGTTTCTTGGGTCCTGGCCCAAATGGGTGCTTCTAGGCGGAATCGTTCTCTCGGCAGCGATCCTGGCCCTGGTTATCTGGCGGGGCAAATCCCGGCTTAGAAGTACGGTTCGCGGATGGCATGCGGTCGTCCTGTGGCTTCTCCAGTCAGCCCTCCTTGCGACATTGCTTCTCCTCTTGTGGCAACCGGCCATCAGCGTCACTTCGCTCAAGCCGCAGCAGAATATTGTCGCGGTGATCGTGGACGATAGCCGGAGCATGTCGGCAAAAGACGGATCGGAGACGCGATCGGCGGTAGCCCGAAGGATTCTGGATTCGAATCTCCTGAACGACCTCGGAAAACGCTTTCAAGTGCGCCTGTATCGCATGGGCTCCGGTGTCGAACGCGTGAGCGCTACTTCTCAATTGGCGGCGAACCAGCCTTCGACGCAGATCGGTAAGAGCTTGCGCCAGATTTCGGACGAAGCTGCGACGCTGCCCATCGGCGCTGCCATCCTTCTGACGGACGGTGCCGACAATTCGGGCGGTCTCGACAGCGACACGTTGGCCGAGATCCGGCGCCGCCGCATTCCGGTGAGCACGGTCGGAATCGGCAGCGAACAAGTACCCGACGACGTTGAACTGAGCGCCTTCTCTCTTCCTCCAAAAACATTGGCAGGCGCACGGCTACAGGCGGAGGTGACGATCAAGCAACACGGTTTCAGCGGAAAACACGCGCGGCTCGTGCTCACAAACGCTGGCACGGTACTCGCGACGCGCGACATTACGCTGCAGTCCACACCGGAACAACGGGAAACCATCGAGTTCCACGCCGGGAAAGCGGCAGTAAAGAGCGTGACGGCCCGGATTGATCCCCTGCCCGGAGAAACCAACAAGGACAACAACGCCCAGACGCTCGCAGTCGCAGTTGACGACAGCAGACGCCGTATCTTGTATGTCGAAGGGGAACCGCGGTGGGATTACAAGTTCCTGCGGAGAGCGGTGGAAGACGACCCGGCGCTGCAGGTGGTCTCCATGCTGCGGACGACGCAAAACAAGATCTATCGCCAGGGAATTGCGAGTCCGAATGAGCTGGCAGAAGGCTTTCCGGCCAAAGGCGAAGATCTTTTCGGTTATCAGGGCATCATCCTTGGGAGCGTAGAAGCGGCCTTCTTTACAACCGCGCAACAAGAGCTGATCAAAGACTTTGTCGACCGGCGCGGAGGTGGTTTACTGTTTCTCGGCGGCCGCTCGTGCCTGTCGGACGGCGGTTACAACATTCAGCCCTTTGCCGAACTGCTGCCCGTCAGCCTTCCCAACAAAAAGAACACGTTTCAGCGGACTTTTGTTCCCGCTGAGCTAACCGAAGCGGGGAAACGAAGTCTGATCTGCCGTATCGACGAGAACGCCGACAAGAGCACGGCACATTGGGAGGTTCTTCCCTATCTGGCAAATTACCAGGATTCCGGCACGCCGAAACCCGGGCGCTACTGTGCTGGCCCGGGTGAATGTGGCGGGGAATAAGATCCCGCTGCTCGTCACCGAGAACTACGGACGAGGCCGCACCGCCGTCTTCGCCACCGGAGGAAGCTGGCGCTGGAGGATGCAACAGCCCGTCGGAGACAACAGCGAAGAGACGTTCTGGCGTCAGCTCCTGCGCTGGACTGTCAGCGCAACACCCTCGCGAGTCGTCCTCTCAACAAAGAATGCGACCCTGGAAGACGACGGGCAAGTGGAACTCCGCGCCGAAGTCCGCGACAACGTCTATCTTCCGACGAGTGGTGCCGACGTTCAAGTCCACATGGTTGCGCCAGACGGAACAACAGAAGACATTCCATTGCGCCCCGAGCCGTTGACGCAGGGTGTGTATACGGCAAAATGGAACGCTCCGAAGGCGGGCCTGTACGTCGCGGAGGCAAGAGCGAAGGACGGAACACGTACGCTCGGGAAGGACACCTGGGCATTCCGCAGAGAGGATGGAGTGGCAGAGAACTTCCATCGTGAGGCGAACCAGGATCTACTGCGTCGTCTTGCCGAACAAACCGGCGGCCGCTACTATAAGCCGCAAGATGTCTCGCGATTAGCGTCAGAAGTCGCGTACTCCGAAGCCGGAATCAACTCCAGGGAATTAAAAGATCTGTGGGATATGCCGGCCATCCTGCTTTTTGTGCTGACTCTGAAATCTGCCGAGTGGCTGCTGCGGCGGCGATGGGGCGTGGTATGAAATTACTCGCTCTATTGCTTGGCGCCTCGCTGTCGTTGTCTGCGGCCAACTATTTCGTTACGGTCGTCGGCCTGGGCGGTGCGCCCGAGTACGATACGCAGTTTGCAAAATGGGCGTCCGACCTGAATAAGCAACTCGAGACAGGCGGTCCGGACGTGCATGTCATCGAACTCGCGTCTGCCGCAGCCACGCGCGCTAAGTTGACGGAAACGCTTACCCGGTTGAGCGGCGAGATCACTGCGGACGATGCGTTCGGGCTGTTCCTGATTGGTCACGGAAGTTTTGACGGCGACGAATATAAGTTCAATGTGCCCGGTCCCGACATCACTGCCCACGAACTGGCTGCACTCATCAATAAACTTCCCGCCAGGCGCCAGCTCGTCGTGAACATGACAAGTTGCAGCGGTGCCTCGTTCAGTGTGCTCTCGCGCAAGGATCGGGTTGTAATTACCGCGACGAAGTCCGGCACGGAAAAGAACGCTCCGGTGTTTGCGCGTTACTGGGTGGATGCGCTGCGCGATCCGGCGGCAGACGCAGACAAGAACGGAACCGTCTCGGCGCTCGAAGCCTTCACCTATGCTCAGCGCAAGACGGCGGCGTACTTTGAATCGGAGAAATTACTCGCGACCGAACACTCCATGATGGCCGACAGCGGTAGATCGGACGGAGTGCGGACGATCACTGCCGGGCGACCGCGAAGGAGCACTGGCGGCCGCGTTTCCATTGATCCGCCCCGAGAGTGCCATTGCAAAGAATGCAAGCCCGGAGAAGCAGAAGCTGGTTTCGCGAAAGGAAGACCTGGAAGCCAAAATCGACCGCCTGAAGTATCAGAAGGCTGCACTCGCGCCCGAGGTATATCGACAGCAGCTCAGTGCCTTGCTGCTCGAGTTGGCGCGCACTCAGGCGGAAATCGATCGGTAATGCGAACCTTCCTTTATCTGGCGCTCGCCATTGGCACGAGCTTCGGCACAGCCTATGGGGCATCAACCTGGAACGATTGCCGTTCCCTCGAGCGCCACGGAAAACGTCCGGAGGCGAAAGCCTGTTTCGAGCGCCTCGTTCGTGGCTCCGATGCAATGTCCAGGGCCGAGGGTTATTGGGGACTTCGGCAATACGAGGAGGCTAACCGCGAATTCAAGAGCGCCTACAAAGAGCAGCCGCAATCGGCTGAGGTCCGAACCGAATGGGGACTGCTGTTTCTTGACCGGTTCAACGCGGGCGAAGCGGCGAATCTCTTCAACGAAGCACTGAAGCTGGATCCCGCCTACGCTCCCGCTTCACTCGCAATGGCACGAGTAGCTGCGGAAGGCTACGGGAAAAAAGCAGTCGAGTTCGCGCAGGAAGCTCTGCGGCAAAATCCGAAATACGTCGAAGCACATGAGTTCCTGGCGTTCCTTGCGCTCGAAGACAGCAACTCGACGATGGCCGCGGACGAAGCGCAAAAAGCACTGGCAATATCGCCGGACGCCTTGGACGGCATGGCGGTGCTCGCCTCCATGGACTGGCTAAAGGCGGAGGGCGAGAGCCCCTGGATCGGCAAGATTCTGGCGATTAACCCGACATATGGGGAAGCTTATGCCACCGGCGCGCACTTTCTGGTGATCAACCGGCGCTACGAAGAAGGAATTAAGCTCTACCGGAAAGCTCTCGAACTCGACGGGACGCTCTGGGACGCGCGCTCGCAGCTCGGCATCAATCTCATGCGGCTCGGTTTCGAAGATGAGGCTAAAACTGAGCTGAATCGATCGTATGAAGCGCATTATCGCGATCCGCAGACGGTCAATGCGCTCCGGCTCTTAGACACGCTCGGCGATTACACGACCGTCAAGACTCCTACGACCGAGCTGATGCTCCAGAAGAAGGAAAGCGCCCTACTTCGCCCGTATATCGAAGCCGAGTTACAGAAGGCAGTATCCACCTACTCAAAGAAGTACGGGATCCAGCTACCCGGCCCAGTGAGGCTCGAGGTTTATCCGAACCACGACGACTTCGTTGTTCGAACGCTCGGGTTGCCGGGCCAGGGTGGCTTGCTGGGAGTTACATTCGGGCTCGTCGTTGCCATGGATAGCCCGTCAGCGCGTCCCGCCGGCGCCTTCAATTGGGCGAGCACGATGTGGCATGAATTGAGCCATGTCTACGTGCTGACGGCGACGAAGCATTTCGTCCCACGCTGGTTCACCGAAGGTCTGGCGGTTCATGAGGAAGGCGCTGCGTCTCCAGACTGGGGCGATCGCATGACACCCGAGATTGTGGGTGCAATCCGCGACAAGAAGTTGCTGCCCGTTCTCGAACTCGAGCGCGGCTTCGTCCGTCCTTCCTATCCGCAGCAGGTGATTGTTTCGTATTACGAGGCCGGGAAGATGTGCGATTTCATCTCGAAAAAGTGGGGCGATCCTGCGCTGCTCGGCATGATCCATTCGTTTGCTGCCAGAAAAACCACAGAAGAAGCGATCCAGGACAATCTCCACGAATCCCCCAAAGCTTTTGACACGGATTTCACAGCTTGGCTCAATGGACAAACGGCGAACGTGACCAGCCATTTCGATGACTGGAAAAAGGGCATGAAAGCGGCGCTGTCGGCGTCCGAAGAGGGCAAGAAGACTGAGCCCGTTAGCGCGGACTACGTCAAACAGGTTTCGGCCCTGCGCGATTGGTACCCGGAGTTCACGGGTAGCGGAAGCCCGTACGAGCTTCTTGCGAAAGCCTACGTGTCCGAAGGGAAAAAACCGGACGCCATTGCCCAGCTCGAGAAGTACCGCGAAATGGGCGGGACGAACGTCGATACTTTGAAGCAATTGGCGCAGCTCGAGACGGAAACCGGCAAGAAGGACGAGGCCCAAAAAACCTTGACGAAGGTGTTGTACATCTTTCCCGAGGATGAGGCAGTGCACGGGAAACTTGGGGCGCTTTTGCTCCAATCGGCCGATGCCAGCGGTGCGGTCCGTGAGTTCCAGGCCGTGGTAGATTTGAGACCTGCCGATACCGCGGAGGCCCATTTCAATCTCGCGCAAGCCCTGGCCAGCGCTCATCGTAACGATGAAGCAAAAGATCAAGTCCTTACAGCATTGGAAGCCGCGCCTGGATATAAGCCGGCACAGCAATTACTTCTGAAACTCAGCCAGGAATAATGTCAACCCTCACAACACCCGTTGTCGACTCCTCCGAGCTCAAAGCCCGCCTCAAGCGCTTTGGGGAAGCACACACCGCGATCAAACGCGAAGTGGGAAAAGTCATCGTCGGCCAAAACGAAGTCATCGAGAACGTGCTGATTTCGTTGTTTGTGGGCGGGCATTGCCTTCTGACCGGACTTCCCGGAACGGCCAAGACGCTGCTGGTGAGAACACTGGCTCAGACGCTGGGTCTTAAGTTCAGCCGTATTCAGTTCACGCCTGACCTGATGCCGTCAGACATTACCGGCACAGACATCATCGAAGAAGATACGACCACGGGTCATCGTCGCTGGACGTTCGTGCCCGGCCCGATTTTTGCAAACGTTCTTCTGGCGGATGAAATCAATCGCACGCCTCCCAAAACACAGTCGGCGCTGCTCGAAGCGATGCAGGAGGCGTCCTGCACGGTGCGCGGTAACATTTATCGCCTGGAGCGTCCGTTCTTCGTTCTAGCCACGCAGAATCCGATCGAACTCGAAGGCACTTATCCTTTGCCCGAAGCGCAGCTTGATCGCTTCTTATTCAACACCGTACTCGATTATCTGACAGCGGAAGACGAAGCCAGGGTTGTCGATCTGACGACCACCACCAGTTCCGCCACTCCGGAAGTAGTAACGGACAAAGAAGAAATCGTCGGGTTTCAGGAATTAGTACGTATGACGCCGATCGCGGAGCCCGTCGCGCGCTATGCCGTCGATCTCGTGCGAGCCACTCGTCCCGGTTCCCCCACCGAGAGCCCCGATTTCGTGAAGAAGTACGTGAATTTCGGCGGCAGCGTGCGAGCCATGCAATTCCTTGTGCTGGCTGGTAAGGCCCGAGCACTGATGCACGGCCGCTTCCACGTTTCCTACGACGACATCCGGGCGCTAACTACTCCGATACTCAGGCACCGCGTGCTTCTGAATTTTCACGCCGAGTCGGATCGTCTCACTACCGACGATCTCCTGCTCCGCCTGCTTGACGCGAAACCCGCTCCCCGCAGTTGAGATAAACCCAATATCGTGCCGGTCGACGTCACAAACCGCTTACTCGATCCGTCCATTCTGGCCCAGATCTCGAATCTGGAGCTGATCGCGAAGACGGTTGTGGATGGGTTTGTTTCCGGGCTGCATCGTTCGCCTGATTTCGGTTTCAGCCAGGAGTTCGCCGAATACCGCGCCTATACTCCCGGCGACGACCTTCGCCATGTGGACTGGAACGTCTACGCGCGAACGGAGAAGGCGTATCTGAAACGCTACCGGGGCGAAACCAACACGACCGTGATGGTCCTGCTGGACGTGAGCGCCAGCATGGGCTTCGGGTCGGGCCCGCTGCGCAAAATCGACTACGCCAAGATTCTGGGAGCTTCCCTTGTTTACCTCGCGCACCTGCAGCGCGACGGCACCGGGTTGATTACCTTTGCCGACGACGTGACGAACTTTGTCCGCCCCTCGTCGAGACAAGGTCAATTGATTCGACTGCTGCACGGGCTCGACAGCGCAACGCTGGGCAAACGAACCGATTTCGCACGGCCCTTCTTCGAGCTGCAGCGCGTCATGCGGCGACGCGGCCTCACCGTCCTGATCTCAGATTTCTACGAAGATCCGGAAACGGTGATCAAGACGGTCGAGCCGCTCCGTTACCGCGGCAATGAGGTGGTTCTGTTCCATGTTCTCGACGCCCGCGAAGTGGAGCCGGTTCTGGACGGTCCAGTCCTCTTACTTGACATGGAGACGGACGAGGCGATTGAAACTTCGGCCGATTATGCGAAAACGGAGTATCGCGGCAAGATAGCGGCGCATATCGAAGGCATGCGATCGAAAGCCCAGAGCGCTGGGCTGGGATATTTTCTATTGCGAACGGACAAGCCGCTGGACGCCGCATTGCGCGAGTATTTCAGGATCCGCGAGGGCAAACTCTAGATGGGTTTCCTGTCGCCCCTGTTTCTTTCCGGGCTGGTTTTGCTCGGTCTGCCCTTGTGGCTTCACCTCCTGCGGCAGTACCGGCGGAACCCGCAGCCCTTCAGCTCGGTGATGTTCTTCGAACGCCGGCTGCAAAGCTCGACCAAGCATCGGCGTCTGCGCTACATCGCTCTGCTGTGCCTGCGGCTTGCGCTGTTAGCGCTTCTGTTGCTGACTTTCGCAAATCCGTTTGTGAATCGGACCAGCGCGACGGCCGGGAAGCGCAAGCTGACGGTATTTGCGATTGATCGCTCGTTCAGCATGAGAACGGCAAATGAGCTCGATCAGGCGAAAAACGAAGCCACCCGGGTTCTGCGCGGAATCGGCGGCGGCGAGATCGGCCAGGTTTTGGCGCTTGACTCGCATATCGAAAGCCTCGCAGGGCCGGAGCCCAACCGCGGAGCGCTGGAAGCTGCGATCCAGACCATTCAGCCCACCGACGAGGCCAGTTCCTTCGGCGAACTGACGCGAGCGCTGCGGGTTGAGGCACAAACGACCGGTATGCAGTTGGATGTACACCTGTTTAGCGACATGCAACAGACATCCATGCCTCCCAACTTCAAGGATCTGACCTTGGGACCGGACGCGAAGCTGCAGATTCATAAGGTTGGGGCGAGCTCGGTTCCGAACTGGGCGGTCGAAAGCGTGGTGACGTCGCCTCACGTTTATGACGTCAAGAAAACGCAACTGACGACGACTGTGACCGGATGGCAGACCGGAGAGGCAACCCGTAAGGTCACTTTGTCGCTGGACGGCAAGGTACTTGGCAGCAAGAGCGTAACGGTTCCACCGGGCGGACGAGCGCAGGCAGAGTTTCTCGCGTTTGACGTACCCTATGGACCGCATCGGGGAAAGGTCAGCATCGAGCCGCACGATTCCTTGCCGAATGATGATGAGTTTAACTTCTCGGTGGAACGGTCCGACCCCCGGCGCGTGCTCTTTCTGTACGCTGCCGGAAACAGCCGGGAAGCGTTCTACTACAAAGCCGCGATCGATTCGGCGACTGATACCGGGCTCATTGCTGAACCTTTTCCCCTGGAGCAGGCTGCCGGTAAAGATTTCTCCAAATATGCCTTTGTGGTCTTAAACGATGCCGGCGGATTGAATGACAAGACCGCCCAGGACATTTGTGCCTACGTTCAGCATGGGGGGGCGGCCCTGGTTGTTCTTGGACCATCAACCGCGCGGTCCGGCAGAGTACCGCTTTCGGCGACGCGAACGTCCGATGACCGAACCATTCAGGGCATTGGCTTTGTCGACGTTCAGCATTCCGCACTTGCGGGGGCGGGCCGTTTCGAAAACGTCCAGTTCTTTCAAGCGAATCGCATCAGTCCCAAGCCGGAAGCACACATCCTCGCAAAATTGTCAGATGGCTCACCGTTACTGGTAGAGGAACGGATGGGCGAGGGACGAACGCTCACGTTTACCTCCACAATCGATAACTCGAGCAACGATTTTCCCCTGCATGCATCCTTTCTCCCGTTCGTAGTGCAAACAGCCCGTTATCTGTCGGGCAAGGAAGAAGGACCGAGCAGCGTCGTGGCCGGAACCGCAGTGCCGCTCCGGCAAACACGGAACGAAGGAACCGCGGCGGACGTACTCGGGCCGGACGGAAAGCATGAGCTGAGCCTCGCCGAATCGACCAAAGCGTTCGCTTTCGACCTCAAGCGCGAGGGCTTTTACGAAATACAGCGTTCGGGGGGCCAGAGACAGTTAATTGCGGTGCACGCGGACCGTCGGGAATCGGACCTGCGTAAGGTTCCGAATGACACCCTGGAATTATGGCGCAATACTGGAAGTACAACTGTCGAGGCTAAAACCGGAGCGCCCTCAACCGAGACCCGTCCCTTCAGCCTTTGGAGGTACTTCATGGTTCTCGTGGTCGCCGCGGCCCTGGTCGAGTCGGTGTTCGGTAGTCGCTACTTGAAGGAGGCTGGCCAGTCCGCATGACAGCACTGGAACAACTCAATGCTTACTTGAAGCGCCTCGAGGGCCGGATCAAGCTCTATGCTTTGTCCCGTGGAAGCGCCCTCGTTTTTGCCATAGCACTAGCGCTGACCGTATTCTTCGTTTGGATAAGCAACCGGTATGCCTTCGCCCAGGGTGTCGTCCTGCCGCTTCGCATCACTTTGTTTATCCTGCTCGCGGCCGGAATCGCTCTGCTCCTGGTTCGACCGATTCTCCGGCTGACGCGCAGACGGATCACAAATCTGGTCGAACAGCGGGCGCCCGAGTTTCAGGAGCGCTTGCTCACGCTGACGGAACGGAAAGACGCTTCAAACCCATGGGACGAAGTGTTGGCCGAAGACGCGCTGAAGGTTGCCGAGATCCATACGCCCGAAACGCTGACCCCGACCAAGCCTCTCGTGACGTTCGCCGGCGCAGGTATGGTCGCCCTGGCACTGCTGTTGTGGCTTATCTTTGCGGGGCCCGGGTATTGGGGCTACGGCGCGGGTCTGCTCTGGACGGGACACGCCGATGCAGCCAAGCGGCCTTTGTATGACATCAACGTGCAGCCTGGAGACAAGACGATACGCCGCAAAGCCGATCAGATCATTACGGCTACGCTCCAGGGTTTTTCCGCCAACTCCGTAACATTACACGCCAAATACGGAACGACGGCCAAGTGGGATCAGACGTCCATGCAGGTCCAGTCGAGCGGGGAACAATACCGGTTCCTGTTTGCGGGCCTCTCGGACACAGTCGAATATTACATTCAGGCGGATAAAGCGCAGTCGAAGCACTTCACCATACACGTGAAGGACTTTCCGGCCGTGAAGCGCGTCCGGGTTTCTCTGAAGTATCCGTCCGGCCTTGACCTCCAGAACGTGGTGCTCGATCCGGCCGGCGATATACGAGCGGTGGACGGCACAACCGCCGAGATCTCGGTTTTGACCGACCGCCCGCTGGAGAACGGAATTCTCGTAACCGACGACGGCAAGAAGCTTACGTTAAAGAAGGGCGACGGGAACTGGTCTAGTACCGTTCTGAAGATCGAAAAGGACGGCTCGTATCACATTGCCGCCCTGGATAACGCCGAGGCGGTCCGCATTAGCGACGATTACTACATCGAGTCGAAGAAAGATGAAGCTCCGACGGTCAAAATCCTCAAACCGGGCCGCGACCCCCACGTTAGCCCCATTGAAGAGTTGCCGGTCAGGGTCACTGCAGCAGACGATTTCGGCGTCAAAGGCCTGGATCTTCACTATTCGGTCAACGGAGGCGAAGAACAGGTAGTCCCGCTCTTGAAAGCGAAAAACTCGAAAGAAGCCGAAGGCGGAACTACCCTTTACTTCGAAAATCTGAAGGTTGCTCCGGGCGACCTCGTCAGCTTCTACGCCACGGCAAAGGACGCCAAAGTCACCACAAAGAGCGAAATGGTATTCGCGCAGGCGGAACCTTTCGACTTCAAGTTCTCGCAAAGCCAGCAGGCAGGGGGCGGTGGCGGCGGTGGCGCCGGCAATCAGTCGGACGACATCTCGCAGCGGCAGAAGCAGATCATCGCGGCTACTTTCAACGAGACCAAAGAAGCGAAAGCGCGCTCGGCGCTGGCCGAAGACGCCAAGTTTCTGTCGGGTTTGCAGGCCAAGCTAGGCGAACAAGCGCAGGTTTTAGCCGAACGCATGGGCAGCCGCGAGATGGGCTCTTCCGGCCCTGAGTTTCAGCAGTTCTCGAAGCTGATGACGCAAGCCTCGAGCGACATGGGAGGTGCGGTCGAGCAGTTGCGGCCGGGCAAGTGGCGGGAAGCCCTTGTGCCAGAGCAAAAGGCGCTCGGTTCCCTGCTCCGGGCTGAAGCTCTTTTCCGTGATATCCAGGTCGCTTTCGGGCAATCCGGAGGCGGCGGTGGGGGAGCGAGTGGAGCTCAGCGCGATCTGGCGCGGATGTTCGATCTCGAACTCGATACGACGAAGAATCAGTACGAAACCGGCCAGTCGTCCGCTTCAGATGCGGCCAACGACGCGCAAAAGGCCATGGACGAGGCTTATGAGCGTCTGCAGGCTCTCGCAAAGCGGCAGGAAGAGCTGGCGGCACAGAACTCACAGCAGCAGGTAGCCGAGCAGCGATGGCAGGAAGAGCAACTACGCCGCGAAGCGGAAGAACTTCGCAAGCAGATGCAGCAGATGGCCAAGAATTCGCAGAATTCTCAAGGCCAGGGCTCACAGGGACAAAACTCCCAGAGCCAGCAAGGTCAGCAGGGTAGCCAGTCTCAATCCGGCCAATCGCAGAGTGGAAGTCAGGGCAGCCAGTCGCAGTCTGCCTCCGGCAGTTCTTCGTCGTCCCAGAGTTCCGGGTCCAGACAACAGAACGCGCAATCCGCGGCCAACCGCAATGGCCAGAATCCGCAACAAAGCGCTCAAAGCCGGGCGGATGAGCAGCGGGCAGCCGAGTCCATGAGGCGTGTGACGGAAGCTCTGGGGCGCGCAGAGAACGAGATGCGCAACGCCGTTAGCAATGGCGACGCGACGGCGCGCGAACGAGCGCTGAACCAGATCCGCGAAGCACAGGAAACAATGAACCGGATGATGCACGATCAGGCCGGACGAAGCGTCGGCGATCTCGCGAACCGGGCCAGCCAGCTCGCGGAATCACAGAAATCAATCTCAGACCGGTTGAAGCAGATGTACGGCGAGAATGGGTCTGATTCCCGTGCCGGTTCGAGGGCATCCGGCGGGAGCGAAGGCATGATGCCGGAAATGAACGACCCCAACAGCATGCGTTTTGGGTATGGGTTCCGCCGGCGATACTATAGCCAGCCCGGTCACGAGCCATCGCAAGGTGAAAAGGCGATGGCGGACGAGAAGGACCGGCTTGCGAACGAAGTACAGCGGCTGCAACAACAGGTGCAGCAGCAAGCACAGGCTCTTGCCGGTACGAGACCGGATGCCGCGCGGAAACTATCCCGTGCGCTTTCGGAAGCCGAACAGAAGGATCTTGCGGTCCGGATGCAGAAGAATGCGGAATGGATGCGCCAGGGCTATGGAGACCGGAATCTGGCCACGGAAGATAGTGTGACAGCGGGACTCCAGCAATTCAGCCGCGATTTGCGTGACGCCGACCAGGCGCTTCAGGCCGGCGGATCCCCGAACGGGCAAAAGGGCGGGAATGAGCAGACTGCACGCGCGCTCTCGGAAATACGATCCCTGCGTGAAGATCTGGAGCGGAAAGCCGCTCAAAACGGAGGAGACAGATCCGGTCAGTCGCAAGGCGGACAGCAACAGTCAGCTCAGCGCGGCGGCCAGCAGTCCGGTCAACAAGGTGGACAACAATCTGGACAACAATCCGGGCAGCAATCGGGACAGCAAAGTGGCGGGCAGTCCGGTCAAAGCGCTTCCTCCGGCCAGGGTGGCCAGATGGGCGGAGAGCGTTCGGGCTACGGTCCGCTGGGCGGATCCTGGAGTCCCACAGGAGGTGGCGGCAGAGATATGAGCCGGGAGGACATTCAAAGCGCGATTGCTCAGCTTCGCGGCCTCCGCGATCAGGCCGGCACGCGCGATCGTGCTCTCACCGGCTACATCGATGGAGCACTCGGCAACTTGCAGCACCTGACGGGAGCGCAGGACGGATTACTCGAAGCGCGCATCAGCCGGGACGCGCTGACAAGCTTGCAGCGCCTGGAAGTGGAACTCGGCAAACGGCTCTCCCAACAGCAGAACGAGGGAACCAGGACGGGAGCGCACGAAGACTCGCCGGAGAAGTATCACGACGCAGTGGCCGGCTATTTCCGCAGATTGAGCCAGGCGAAATAGGGAGCTTTCTCCACCGCTCAACGATGCCAGTTTCGATCAAGGACATCGCGCGGCTTGCCGGCGTGTCCCACTCCACAGTCTCCCGGGCACTTCACAAGAGCCCGCTCATTCCGCTTGCGACGGCACAGCGGATTCAGCAAATTGCACAGGAACAGGGCTACACGGCCAGCGCAATAGCCCGGAGCCTGGTGACTCGCCGGACGCAGGCAATCGGAGTCGTAGTCACCTCGATCGCGGACCCGTTCAACGGCGACGTGGTTGCCGGAATCGAGGAAGTGGCAAATGAGCGGGGATACTCGGTTATTCTGGCCACCTCGCAAGCGGACCCGGATCGGGAATTGGCGGTCGTTCGCTCCTGCCAGGAACGCCGCGTTGATGGCATTCTCGTGGCTTCGTCCCGTGTCGGGGCGCTCTATATGCCGATCCTATCCGAACTGGAAATCCCGATCGTTCTGATCAACAACCAGCACGGGAGCGATTTCGCGTACTCGATTCGGATCGATAACGTTCACGGCATGCGTCTGGCGACCGAGCATCTGCTTGAGCTTGGACATACGCGGATTGCGTACGTAGGGGATCGCTTCGGACTTCACTCGGACGAAGAGAGATTCGCCGGATACAGCGAAGCGTTGCAGGCGCGGCAGATTTCCTTGGACAAAGCCCTGATCGTGCGGGGAGACGGCAAGGCTGACGAAGGGGCGGCGGCACTGGACCAATTGTTGGAAGCGCGGTCGAGGCCCACTGCCGTGGCTTGCTATAACGACATGACGGCGATCGGTCTCATGCGTCGCGCACAGGAGCTTGGCATTTCGGTCCCGGAAGAACTTTCGGTCACAGGATTTGACGACATTCCCTTTGCGGCCTTTGCGCGACCGCCACTCACGACGGTACGACAGCCTCGTCGCGACATGGGGCGTCAAGCAATGAAACTGTTGTTTGCGCTGCTAAGCGGGGAACCGGCGGAGAAAACTTCGGTCATCGACGGGGAGCTGATTGAGCGCGGCTCCACAGCTCCCCATCGCGCTTAAGGACTTACCAGGAGATTTGGTCGGGGAAATATTCCGAGACCAGATCTTCATAGAACGGCTTGATCTCTTTCAGATTCGGGCGCTCACGGCCTTTCGAATAAAGATCGTACGGATTGAACGCGCGAACCCACTGGAACATCTCCTCATCATGCTCGTTCATGAGGTGCTTATAAGCTCCGTGCTTATGAGCGGGATAGAACGAATGGTAGCGGAGCATGTACTGCGCGGACTCGGGAAGATAGTTGCGAGTAACGCGATAGATGTACTCATCGTGTCCCCACGAGAGGTTCACTTTGTCTAAACCGCAGTTCGGCGAGTAGATGCCGTACTTGGTTTGATACTCCGGAACTTTGCTATCCGGATTGTCGGCGAAGAACTCCGGGAAAACGATCTGGTCCGAATAGGCGCAGCCGACGGGGAAAGTATCGCCCACCACTGCCCACTGCGGTTCGCCGTACAGGCAGAGAACCTTACCGAGATCGTGAACAAGACCGGTGAGAACAAACCAGCGCGGGTGGCCATCTTTTCGAATGGCTTCGGCCGTCTGGAGAAGATGTTCGGTCTGGGTGAGGTCAGTGTCGGGATCGCTGTCGTCGACCAACTGGTTCAGGTACTCGGCCATTTCCCAGATGCTCTTCTTGCCGCGCGTGAGTCCGCAATACTCTTTTTGCTTGTCGAGAACAAAATCGACTGTCTGATATTTGTGGTTCTGACGGTAAAACTCCGTTACCGTGGGGTTCGCATCTGCCTTGTAGTTGCGAAACTCCTCTTCTGATTTGCCCTGCTTGTAACGAGCGGCGACAAAATCATCCCATTCATCCAGTTCTTTGAGCGGCTGCTGCTCTAAAACGACCTGACCCATATTCTGCTCCAGACCTCAATTCCAATTTATGCACACGTGTGCGTAGAAAGCAATGTAAATCTTTCTCCGTTTCCCGGGCCGCGCAGGCTAGCCTAGGAGTTTCCATCGAAATGACACGTTTTCTCCTTCCCTTCTTTGCCATGGCAAGCCTCGCAGCCGCACAGGAGCCGGCCCAGGCGCTGGCGTCGAGGGTCGATCCCATCATCCAGGAAGCGGTGCAATCGGGACTGATCCCTGGGGCTGTTCTGATCGTGGGCCACGACTCGCAAATCGTTTACCGGAACGCGTATGGCTCTCGGTCTCTGGTTCCAACGAAACAACCAATGACGCCCGACACGATCTTCGATGTCGCCTCGCTCACGAAGGTAGTCGCCACGACTCCCTGTCTGATGAAGCTTTTTGAGGAAGGCAAGCTGAGAATCGATGACCCGGTGACGAAATATCTTCCGGAATTCCTGGGTGGAAAAAGCGACATAACAATCCGGCTCTTGATGACGCACTTTTCCGGTTTCCAGCCCGACTTCGAGCTCGGCTCGCATTGGAGCGGCTACGAAACAGGCGTGAAAAAGGCGCTGGCGGAAAAGCCGATTGCTCCTCCGGGTGCCCGGTTCATCTACAGCGATACAAATTTTATTCTCTTAGGCGAGATCGTCCGACGCCTGTCCGGCATGTCTCTTCCCGATTACGCGAAACAGACTGTGTTTCAGCCGCTCGGAATGAGCGACACCGGCTTTCTGCCTGATCCTTCCTTGCGGCCGCGGATTGCGCCGACAGAGAAAGATCCCGAGACGGGCATACCGTTGTGGGGCGTCGTTCATGACCCAAGATCCCGGTACATGGGCGGCGTTGCGGGCCACGCCGGTCTTTTCTCCACGGCGGATGACCTGGCGAAATATGCCTTTATGATGCTGGCACGCGGACAAGCAGGCGGGCGCCAGATTTTCAGTTCGCTTGCCGTAACGAAGTTCACGGAACCTGCCACGCCGGCTGACCAACCCATACTCCGCGGGCTGGGCTGGGATATCGATTCTTCCTATTCAAGCAATCGTGGGGAGCTCTTTCCTATCGGCTCCTACGGGCACACCGGCTACACCGGAACGTCGATGTGGATGGATCCGACGACGAACAGCTTCGTCATTCTGTTGACGAATGTCGTTCATCCGAACGGAGTGAAATCACTCAGCTCGCTGCGATCCCGTGTCGCCACTGCAGTGGCCGCAAATTTCGGGGAGACTGTACCGCAGACTGTCGCTTTGACCGGGTACAACGAAACGATCACAGGGGCAGGCGTCCATCGGGTTATACCGCGGAATGGCGCCACCCGGACAGGTCTGGACGTTCTCGAAGAGTCGGATTTCAAAGAGCTCCAGGGACAGCGAATCGGGTTGATCACGAATCACACGGGTGTCGACCGTCATGGAAAGAGGAACGTCGACCTGATGCTCAAGGCCGGCGTTAACGTGTCCCGGCTGTTTTCGCCTGAACACGGCATCACTGGAACGGAAGACGCCGAGGTGGCCGATACTTCGGATCGCACTACTCGCATTCCGGTGACGAGCCTGTTCGAGCCGGATCGCCGACGCCTGACCGCGGCGCAAATGAAAGATCTGGATGCCGTGGTTTACGACATTCAGGATGTAGGAGCCCGCTTCTACACCTATTCGTGTACGCTTCTGTACGCGGTGGAAGAGGCCGGGAAGGCGGGAAAGCCATTCTGGATTCTGGACCGGCCCAATCCGGTGACCGGAACCCATGTGGAAGGGCCCATGATGGAGAGCAACCTACATTCGTTTGTGGGGTGCTACGACCTTCCCGTTCGCCACGGCATGACTTTCGGCGAATTGGCCACGATGGCGAATGAGGAACAGCATTGGAATGCCAAGCTGCACGTCGTGAAGATGAAGGACTGGGAGCGCGGGGACTGGTTCGACGGGACATCGCTCACATGGGTAAATCCATCACCCAACATGCGCAGCCTGAACGCAGCGACGTTGTATCCGGGCGTTGCGATGCTCGAAGCGGACACGAATTTGTCCGTCGGACGTGGAACGGATGACCCGTTCGAGCAGATCGGAGCACCCTGGATCGACGGAGAGGCTTTAGCTACCTATCTCAATGCCCGGTTGATTCCAGGCGTTCGAGTTTATCCGACACGGTTTCGCCCCTCGAGCTCAAACTTCGCCGGGACAGTCATTCCCGGCATCCGTTTCACCGTCACTGACAGGGAAATGTTCGATAGCAGTCGATTCGGGGTTGAACTTGCGTCGGCGCTCCAAAAGCTATTTCCCGGCAGGATCGACTTCGAGAAAGACAGGTTTCTCATCGGAAATCGATCCGTCGTAGAAAGCCTGAAAAAGGGTCAGGACCCCAGCGCTATCTGGATGCGGCTGCAATCAGCCGCAACAGAGTTCGCGACCCGCCGCAAGCCTTACTTGCTCTATTGAGCAAAAAAAGGCCGCCCTATACCTCCGCACTCTGTGCGACAGACTTGCTCTTCGCGCCAGGCGGACGCCCACGCCGACGCGGCTCACCAAGCGAGCTCACTTCGGGATCGTCTTCCGCCGGTGTAGAAGAGGAGACATCTTTCAGCCAGGCAGGTGGACGGCCACGCCGGCGCCCACGTCCGCGCGCCAAGCGCTCCAAGGTTAAAATTGCCTCTTCGATCTGCTCACGCTCAAGCCTGAGTTCCGCGAGCATCTTATCCACGTCCAAGATATTGCCTCCTAGCATTTACCCCCGGAAAGGGAGTAAATTCGCTAAATCACATAAGTATTGCGATTACTTCGATTTAGTCGAAGTTTAAAGGTAGTTTGAGACGAATTTCAATACAACTAAGACGTGTTTTGTTTACATCCAGTCCTATTCGAAATTAGTACTTCTGGTACAACTCGGCTTTATTAGGAATTCCGAGTCGAGAGTTTGGAGGGACTGCCCTTACGCCAGTAGAAGTAAAAGGGAATGGAAACAGCCATTACAAATAAGCCCATTAACGATTCCCGAGGCCTGCTAACGATAGTATTACCCAACAGCAGCGCCGCCATGCCAATGAAAAGTACCGGCACCACGGGATATCCGATTACCCGGTAAGGTCTTGGGAGAGCAGGACGTTTTGACCTCAGCACGAAAACCGAAATCGCCGTCAGAAGGTATAAAATCCAACTTCCGAAGATCACGAAATTGTACAGATCGTCGTACCACCCGCTCAAGAGGACGACGCACGACCAGACACAAAGAGACACAACGGCGTTGCCCGGAGTCCGGAACTGCGGGTGAACATGAGCCTGAAACTTGAAGAATAGGCCGTCCCGTGCCATGGCATACGGTACACGGGCGCCGGACAGAATAGACCCGTTCAGCGCGGCAAAGATGGAGAGCAGCACCGCAACCGTCACGGCTCCGGCGGCGGCAGTGCCATAGATTCGCGCCATCATATCCGCGGCCACGCGATGACTTCCGGCGACTTCCTGCGGGCCAAGAATATAGAAATACGCGGTGTTGACCAGCAAATACGTCACAATCACCGCGACTGTTCCCCAGATGAGCGAGCGCGGCAGGTTGCGCTGCGGGTCGCGAATCTCTGACGAGACCATGCTGACGTTGTTCCAGCCGTCATAAGCCCAAAGCGCGCTCACCATGGCAGCGAAAAAACCACTTATGCCTCCCACGCTTGGAGCAGCCTGCCAAAAATGCGACCAGTCGCCTCGCCCTGATCCCAGGCCCACGAGCACGACGCCGGCGATCAGGACCATCTTGAGCACCGTTACGAAAACCTGAAGGTTGCCGCCGGACCGCACACCGTAATAGTTCACGACCCCGAGAAACAGGATGACCGCAATCGCAAATAGTTGCCCGTAGCGAACCTCGAGCAGGCTTCCACCAGGCCCGATGTGAAATGGCGTAACCAGGACCGGCTTGGCTAAAGCGGGCACGAACGCGGACAGGTAGGTGTAAAAACCCGCAGCAAGAGTGGCAATCGACCCGCTCTTCGCTACCCAGAATTGCGTCCAGCCATACAGGTAGCCCCAAAACTGGCCATACGCTTCGCTCAGGTAAACGTATTCGCCTCCTGCTTCGGGCATAGCTGCGGCCAATTCCGCGTAGGTCAGCGCGCCGAACAGGCTGAGAACTCCGGCCACGATCCAGACCACAAACAGCTCGCGGACGGATCCAACGTTACGAATCATGGCGGACGGAACAAGGAACACGCCGCTTCCGATGACAGTGCCCACGACAATCGAGGCCGCGCTCGGAAGCCCCAGCGCTCGGCGCAGCCCCGGTTCGCCGCTGCGGGTTTGAGGGACCCCGGCGTCTGTCTCCGAGCCGATTGAGTCGCGATGTTCGCTCATGTTAACGATCTGCCAGCGCCGGCATTCTTTCGCGAACGAGCAAGCTGAACAGATAGCCCACCGAGAAGGTTACGGACGAGCCGATCAAGACATACCAGGTATAGGCAACATGAGAGCGCATGACTAAAGTGGTCAGAAATCCCGCACTCATGCCCACGATGGCGGCCCACTCTCCGGGACGGCGCGTCAACACTCCCAGAAGGAAAACGCCGAGCAAGGCACCATACAGAACGGAAGCGATAGACAGACCCGACTCCAGAATGCGCCCCCAATGACGAGCGAGGAGAGCCACGGCGAAAAGGATAACGCTCCAGCCGACCGTCGCCCACCGCGCCATCCGAAGGTAATACAGCTCCGGCTTTCTGGGATTTTGCGGCCGGAGAAAATCCATGATGGTTGTGGACGCAAGTGCATTCAGAGCAGCGCTCAGGTTCGACATAGCAGCCGCGAGAATCGCCGCAATCGCCAAGCCTGCAAGACCGGGCGGAAGATGATTCCAGATGAATTCGGGATAGATCTGTTCGATAACTGCTGGGCGCCGATCTCCCGGTGTCGCCGTAATAGACAAACAGTAGGACGCCAATGGTAAGAAACAGTGTGAACTGGAAGAAAATGACGACCCAGCTTGCGTACAGTGCAAGCCGGCTATCAGCCTCGTTCCGGGCCGACAACAAACGCTGGACCAGCAGTTGCTCGGTTCCGTGACTCGCGGTTGTCAGGAAACAGCCGCCGAGCAACCCAGCCCAGAAACTGTAGCTCTTCATGAAAGAAGGCGGGATGAAAGCGCGACGTGAAAGTCGAACACCTGAAACTTACCGTTGCGCGGCCGACTTCCATCACATGGGACCAGCCGCCCGGAATCAGATGCAGCATCAGAAAGAAGCTGGCGAGAGCGCCGGCAACGTAGAGGACCATTTGAACAACATCGGTCCAGATCACGGCCGTCATGCCGCCTTCAAAGGTGTAGAACAGCGTGAGAGCCACGATGACGAAGATCGAAGTGAGCTCGCCCGTACCGAGAACCACAGAGATGACGATTGAAACTGCAAACACGCGCACGCCTTCGGCAAGCGCGCGAAGCAGCAGAAACGTGCCGGCAGTGAATTTCCGGACACGCGGGCCAAAGCGGCGCTGCATCAGTTCGTAGGCAGTGAACATTTCTCCGCGAAAATACTGGGGCAGGAAAAGCAACCGAGATAACAACCCGCCCGAGCAGATACCCGAAGATCAGCTGGAGAAAGGTGAAGTTACCTCCGAAAGAGATAGCCGGAGTGCCAATCACGGTTAACGGTACTGGTCTCGGCCGAAACAATGGAGAGAGCGATAGCCCACCAGGGAGCGCCGCGGCCACCGAGGAAATAGTCCTTTAAGCTTCGCTGATTTTCTTTGAACTGCGCGCCAAACCAGGTGATGAATAGCAGGTAAGCTCCGATTACCGCCAGGTCTGCAAGATGCATGGCGAACGGATGATAACATGCAAGTGCGGATTGCCCAGTACGCTCGCCGATGGGAACAAGTTCGAAACCAGGCGCATCTAATTAGATAGAGGAAGGGTTGCGGGCCTGAGCGAGTATCCGATATACTCCGGCTTTGCGCCATCCGATTTTTTGATGGATAGCCAAGTTACGCAACATTGACCCGGTGGCTTCGATTTCTGAAGAGACCGCTTCCAAGTTTCAGAGACATAGAATCCCTCCGAGGAGGTAGTCGTGGAGTTTTGCTTTATGAGAGCCGGTAAATGGATGATTGCGGCAGGTGCCTTCGCGCTTTTGCTCGACATGGGTACAGCACCTCTTGCCAGAGCGCAGGCGGCCGGCCAGGCAGCGGCAGCACAACCAGCCGCAGGCCAGGCAGCAGGCACTAAGAATTATAAGGATCGCGACGAGTACGAGCTCTACTCAAAAATCAGTCAGACGACCGATCCTAAGGCCAAGCTGGCATTGTTACAGACTTGGCAGGATAAGTATCCGCAAAGTGATTTCGCTGCAGACCGAAGCACTTTGTTTATGGTCACGTTGAGTCAGCTTGCTTCGAGTGATCCGGCATCGCGCCAAAAGCTGATCGATAAGTGTTCCGAGATTCTGGCCACCGATCCCGACGAACTTTCCGTGCGAATTACTTCATTACGCTGTACGGGCCTATGGCCGGTGGAGCTAATCCTCCTCCGACCTTGTCTCGAAAGTCGAGACGCGCTGCCAAAGGCGTGATCGATGGTAGTGTCCAGGCATTCGATCCTGCCAAGAAGCCGGCCAACTTGAGCGATGCCGATTTTCAAAGTGCCAAGGGAAAGACGCAAGCACTAGCGCACAACGCTCTCGCGTGGGCCGACACTTCGAAGAAGGATAATGCCGCGACCGAAACCGAGTACAAGGCCAGCCTGCAAGCCGATCCCACGCAGGCGAATGTGGCTGCGCAATACGGCAAAATGCTGATCGGGGAAAAGAAGTACCCCGAAGGGCTGTTTGAATATGCCAGAGCGGGCCAATATGACGGACCCGGCGCTCTTCCGCCAGCCACTCGCCAGCAGCTCATGGACTACTTCAACAAGGCTTACAAAGAGTTCCATGGCAGCGATGAAGGTAAGGACCAGATGCTCGCTCAGGCCAAGACGCAGCCGTTCCTCCCGAAGGGCTGCAGATTACCAGTGCAGCGGACTCAGCCAACAAGCAGGCGGATGCGCTGAATGCCCGGATCGGTAGTGATCCTGGCTTTCAAGATCTGGTACGCCGTCAAACAGAATGTGCAGGACAAGGGGGACGCATTCTTCAACGAGGATGTGAAGGGCTTTGAGCTTCCCGGCGATAGCGTTCCAAGCAAAACTTCACCGGAACCGTAATCTCGGTTGATCCTTCGAAAGTCACTATCGGTGTTGAAGATCCGACTAAACCGGACGCAACTCTCGAGTTCTCTCAGCCGCTGCCCGCCGCCGCCATGGACAAAGTTAAAGTTGGTGAGAAGATTGAATTTTCCGGAATCGCCGATTCGTACTCAAGGATCCTTACATGCTGACTTTCAAAGATCCGACTATCCCCGGCGTTCAGACCGCTGCCCCTGCCCGCAAGGGAAACACTGGAAGAAAACGCTAGATCAGCCAAACACAAAGAAAAAGCCCCGGGGATAGGTCTCCGGGGCTTTTCTCTTTACGGAGCCTTTACATCTTATAGCGGCCGAGATCCTCGTCATTCAGGTTCTCGAGCCACTTCCGAAGTTCCTCGTTGTTGACCTTTTCGGAAACCGTGGTCGAGTTCTTCGACGACTGCAGCACTCGTTCCTCAACATAGATCGGACAATCGTGCCGCAGGGCCAGGGCGAGCGCATCGCTCGGCCGCGAATCCACGCTGATCAACTCACCGTCCCGTTCCAGCCAGATCAGTGCGTAGAAAGTGTCATCCTTCAACTCACTGACCACTACTTTCTTTACCGACGTATCCAAGCCCATCAGCAGAACCTTGATCAGGTCGTGGGTCATGGGCCGGGGCGTGGTCACTTTCTCGATTTCCAGCGCGATGGCATTCGCCTCGTAGATCCCGACCCAAATCGGCAGTACCGAATCCCCCGCAAGATCCTTCAGGACGACAATGGGCATGTTGGTCATCGGATCCATCATCAGACCGCGAATTTTCATTTCTACTTCCATATTTTCTCCATCAGCCATATCCACAAGCCTACTGCAATCGCTGCCAGAGCGGTCAGCCCGCTCGCCCGCTAGGCTGTTCGGGCGTCGCTCGCGTGACCAGGACATCGAAATACTGCCGACCAGAGTCTGTCCTGCCGACGGTGCCGGCAGCGATGGATCGAGAAAGTTCAGTGTTTTATTCTGCGAGGTGCGGCCAATCCATTGCCCGGTGGCAGTGTTGAATCCTTCCACGTGCACTTCCTCCCGGCGTCCCACATACTCGGCATTGCGGCGCATCTGAATCGTCCGCTGCCGCTCCTGAAGAATCTGGAAGCGGCGGGTTTTTTCTTCCTCGGGAATGTGATCTTCATACTGCAGAGCCGGCGTATTCGGCCGCTTTGAATATTTGAAGATGAACATCGAGTCGTACTCGACCTCATCCATCAGACGCAAGGTCGCTTCGAAAGTCTGCCTCGGTCTCGCCCGGGAAGCCGACGATGATGTCGGTCGTGATCGCGATATCGCGCTTGGCGTTCTTCATCCACTCGATGCGGCGCATGTATTCGTCGCGCGAATAGAGCCGCTGCATGCGGTCCAGATACCGAGTCGATCCCGACTGCACCGGCAGGTGGACGTGATTGCAAAGCGCCGGATTTCGATCAATAGCGTCGATAATTTCTTTTACGAAGTCGCGCGGATGAGACGTAGTGAAGCGCACGCGCCGCATGCCCGCAATCTGGCCTGTTCCGGCCAAGCAGCTGCGCGAAGTCCCAGCCGGCGGGCGACGGATCGCGATAGCTGTTCACGTTTTGTCCGAGCAGTTGCACTTCGGTGTAGCCGCTGTCCAGCCAGAGAGCGCGCTTCCCGCATGACGCTTTCACTCGTCCGGCTGCGCTCCGGGCCGCGCGTAAACGGAACCACGCAGTAGGCACAGGATTTATCGCAGCCTTCGATGATGGTGATGTAGGCGCGGTGCGGATTATCGCGGCGCGTAAAAGGAGTATCGAAAGTTTCGTCCGTATCCAGGCTCAGTCCCGTGACGCGGCGATTTCCCGGCTTCCAACTGCACCAGCATCTCCGGCAGCTTGGTGTAGCTGGCGGAGCCGGCAACCAGACTGACGTGCGGAGCGCGTTCGAAGATGCGCTCGCCTTCCTGCTGCGCGACGCAGCCGAGAACGCCGAATACTTTGCCCTTGCCGGCGGCGCGCTTGAACTGCTGGAGCCGGTGAAAACCTTCTGTTCGGCTTTGTCGCGGATGCTGCAGGTGTTGTAGAGGACCAGTTCAGCCTGCTCCGGCTCGGCGACCTGTGTGTAGCCTTGCTGCAGCAGCGTGCCCACGACCTTTTCCGAATCGTGGGCGTTCATCTGGCAGCCGAACGTCTCAATGTAAAACGTCTTCATGGTTAGCCGTGCAGGATCCGCATGCACCAGCCGATGCCGAAGATGGCCAGGATGAAGTAGCCAAAGCAGTGCAGTCCGTATCGGAGCCGCTCAGTGTCAGTGCGCTTGGTCACGACGCCCAGGACCGCACTGGCGAAAACGGCGAAAAGAAAAGCGACCTCAAAATGATCGAGCTTCAAGCATGTGTTGTTCCTAATCCTTCTTGCGCGTGTCAATCTCGTAAGCGTCGACGATTGCGAGAATATTCAGCAGCCCGGCACAAACGATGAACTTCGACCCGTAGTCGGAGGCGTGCCCCGGCCCATCAGGCGGACCATAGCCCGCGAACGATGCGATGAAGTAAAGCAAGCCATTTGCCATATCGCCCAGCGATGCCGCCGTATTGGATCAGCTTAGAGAGCATGTCGCCGTTCGCTGCCGGCGCAAAAAATGGCCCCCGCATGGCTACTCCGATCAGGAAGGCCGCGACGACTGCGCCAAAAGATGATCATCCGCCCGCCCCGCCGGCCCAGGAGAAAGTGTCCCGACCCAGGAACCAGCCATGCCGCAAGAATGACGAGAATCGGGGAACGAAGGGGCGCCGCCGTTTCACAACGGCGGGCGTAGTGGCTGGCATGTATCCAGTTTAGCTGCGAGGGTGCAATTAGCGCGTAGCGCCGATTACTAAGCGAACTGGATCGCGAACTGTTTTACAATGGATTCGTTCTCACATCTTTGCGGATGTGGCGGAATTGGCAGACGCGCTAGATTCAGGTTCTAGTGGGGGAAACTTCGTGGAGGTTCAAGTCCTCTCATCCGCACCAAATTGATTGTACGCGGTTAAGGCTCTACGTCGCGCAGAAAGCGCGGGGCCAGTTTCTGGTTGGGACCAGATCCATGCACGAGTTCAGCAGCTCCTTGCCTTCGAGTCCCGGATAACTCCCGAGTAACGTCGTTGAAGAGCTCGTCAATGCTCTTCGCCGTAACGGTTGCGTGGCCAGCAGCCGTGGCCGAAGTCCCCGAAACCGCTGCCAAGAAGAAGCTGCCCGCATTTACGAGCCGGAGCCTATCATCCGTCATTAGCAATTCCGGATCCTACGGCGGTCCACCCTCTGGGTTCCCTTCACCCTGGCTGGGAAACCAATAATTTCGAGCGTCCTTTCAACATATCCGTTCTGGGCGAGTGAGCGCTGTTGGGTTGTTCGAGCATCCGGCGGCTGCGGTCCTGCAACGTGCGCGGCCAGGTTCGCAGCCGTTCGCGTTGCCGTGTTCGATTGCTGCCAGTGCCTTTGGGTCTCGTTCCATACACAAAGCCAGTGCCCGCCAGGATGGGTGATGTTACGGCCGACCCAGCGCGTGTAGTTCTGCCCGTGCGGAGCGACCGCAGCGGCGGGCTGGATTTCACGCCAATTACCCGCGTCGCCCACGGGCGCATTCACATCGTGATCCTGGTACGGAGCGCCGACTCCCGGAAGTAGTTCTGAAGATTTAGATAAGGCTGTGTGCGGGCGTTCAGGACGACTTGAACAATATTGCCGCCCTGCGTTGGGACATAGTTCGGATCCCGGTCATAAAGCCATACTCTGCGGGCATTGTTCAGTTGATTCGTAAGTTGCACTGCTGCATGGTGCGCTCGCGCATTTGCCCTGTTCTCGGCATCGAGCGCCGCCCCTACGGTTGCGACATCGTCGATATCAACACCTTCGCCGACCTGATAAACCCTCGGCGGCCCGGCGTGTACCGGAGCCATCGCCGGCCCCGCTAGTGCAGGGGCAAGCGGCCTTGCGACCGGAAGGGCTGGAGGCGGAGGCAGTGGCGGCCTGTCTTGTCCCGGTCGCGGGGCATTGTTCGGCAGGTCGTACCACCAGCGTGCAAGCGGGGCGAGTACAGCTCCCGCAAGGAGTGCGCCAGGAATACCTGCCGGTCCAGCAATTGCAAAGCTTATTGCGGCGCCAGCCAAACCTCCCGCGCCCGCCGCTCCGCGACTCGGTTGTATAGCGGACGGGTGCGTCGTACAGGACGCACGGTGATCACGGGAAGCCGATTACGGTCTCCTGACGGCGCTGTCTTGGGTTTCTTCTCTCCGGGATGCACGTTCCTCCTTACAGGCCCGCACAACCATAAGTCTGACGCGTAGTTTCGATTCTAACTTCGTGTAACAACATCACGAGATAGTCGCACTCGGGAACAGAGACGCGCGACAGCCGAACGAAAGCCAAAGCTGAACTACTACTATTCCCCATTTGTGTCCGTTAAGAGCTGTACCGCGAGTCCCGTCGCATTCGTGAGAAGCCCAACGTTCCCCTTGGCAGTACGCCGCACGTGCCTCCGGAACTATCCCCAGGACTTCGCCGCATCGCTGACAAACGACAGCCGTTCCGTTTGACTTGGTCTCGATAGCGGCAACGGAATCTGGGGTGCGAGGGCCGCCGTCCAAGCCGTGGATCCGAACTTAGTAACACCGTACGTTAATAGCTGGTTCTTCAGAATTCAACATGAGTTTCTCGGCAAAACGGTTTTGGATGTTAACTACATCGGTTCTGCGGGACACCACCTCTATAACTCGATGAATCTGAACCGCTACGACGGCGATCTGCTGGACGGCACCTTCAATGGCATAAACCCGAGCTTCGGAGCTATCCGAGCTTCGGAGCTATCAATATGGTGCAATCTACTTCGAACTCGATTTACCACGGTGCCACAGCGTCACTCCGGAAGAGGTTCGGAACTCAGTTCACGGCGCAAGGTTCATATACCTTTGGAAAGGCAATCGATGATACCGACGGCGAGACAGGCACGACCGCCTGGCAGAACGCCTATAACCAGCGTGCAGAACGGGCTCTCGCCGGCTTCGACACTCGACACAGGCTGACGTTCAACGCCGTGTGGGCGATGCCGTTTTTCCGGGATGCCGGATCGAACGCTTTTCTGCGTACTGCCGGCGGCGGATGGCAGTTGAGCGGTTTCGGTATCGTCGACAGCGGCCAGCCATTTAGCATTTGAACTCCGCTACTTACACCAACGGTGGCGACTACAACCGCGACAACAATACAGGGTCCGCCCGAACGCACCGTTGACTCCCATACAGGTGAGCGGGTTCAGCGAGCAGCAATTCTTAAATGGAGTTTTTCCTGCCTCGGTGTTCCCGACGCCCACGCCCTGCCAGAATACGCCGCGTTGACCTGCAAGTCAGCTTGAAGCTGCAATTCTAGGCGAGATAATAAAGACGTAATTTTATGAAGAACGAATCGAAGTTAAACCGGCGCCGTTTTGCCGAAGTCTTGGCTGGTGTGGGCACGTTAGCTCCTGCCGTATTAGCGCAGGAAGCTACTCCGCCGGCGGGTGCCAGGCCTGCTCCTCCGCCGCAAAATCAACCAGCGGCAGGTGCGCCGAACCCGAATACCAGCCAGCAGCGTCGCGGAACCATGGAGGAGATCCCGCCATTTCGCGAGACGCTCACGTTCACTCGTTCTGATGTGGCGCCGAAAGTACAGCCCTTTCCTATGACGCAGGTGCGTGTCACAGGCGGGCCCTACAAGCAAGCGCAGGACTGGAATCGCGGCTACATGCAGCGACTGGCGGGAGATCGCCTGACACGCAATTTCCTGTTGAACGCGGGACTGCCATCATCCGCAAAACCGCTCGGCGGATGGGAGCAGGACACTCCCGGGCGCGCAGGGAGAATTGCGCGGTCACTTCACGGGCCATTACCTGTCGGCATCGGCTCTCATGTACGCCTCTACTGGCGATAAAGAGATCAAGGCGAAAGGCGACCAGATGGTCGACGATCTCGCCAAAGCGCAATCGAAGCTGTCGGGTGGGTATCTCAGTGCGTTCCCGACCGAGTGGTTCGATCGCCTGGACGCGCGCAAACCGGTTTGGGCGCCCTTCTACACCATTCACAAAATCATGGCGGGCATGCTGGACCAATACGAGCTCACCGGCAACAAGCAGGCGCTCGAAGTGGTACAGGGCATGGCCAACTGGGCCGACAACTGGACGTCCTCGAAATCTGAAGAACACATGCAATCCATTCTCGAAACCGAGTATGGCGGCATGAATGAGGTCCTGTACAACATCGCTGTCGTGACGAAGGACGATCGTTGGGCTAAGGCCGGCGACCGGTTTACGAAAAAGAGAGTTTTCGACCCGCTCGCCATGGGACGCGATGATCTCAGGGGATTGCACGTCAATACGCATATTCCTCAAGTCATCGGCGCTGCGAGGCGGTACGAAATCTCGGGCGATGAGCGCTTCCGCGACGTATCTGATTTTTTCCTCTATACCGTAAGAACAGGCCGGACGTACGTAACGGGCGGAACCAGCAACGGCGAGGGATGGTTGACGCAGCCTCACATGCTGGCTGCTGAGCTAAAGCGGAGTGTGGCGACAGCCGAATGCTGCTGCGCCTATAACATGCTGAAGCTGGCACGGCATACCTATAGCTGGACGGCCGATCCGCGCTACTTCGATTACTACGAACGGATCATGATCAATCACCGCATCGGTACCATCCAACCCGATAGCGGTTTCACTCAATACTATCTGTCGCTAACGCCGGGCGCGTGGAAGACGTTCAACACGGAAGATCAGTCGTTCTGGTGCTGCACAGGCACGGGTGTCGAAGAGTATTCGAAATTGAACGACAGCATTTACTGGCGGGACGCGGACGGACTCTACGTGAATCTGTTCATCCCTTCCGAGCTGAACTGGACGGAAAAGGGTTTCCACCTGACGCAAGATACCAGGTTCCCTGAACAAGCGGGTACGACGTCTTCGCGTGCGGACTGACCGGCCGGTTCAACTGGCAGTGCGACTGCGCATCCCCGAGTGGGCAGCGGGCACGACGGTGAAGATCAACGGAAAAGCGCTTGAGGCGAGCGCGTCTCCCGGCAGTTATCTCACGTTGAACCGAACCTGGAAAACGGGAGATCGCATCGAGATGACGATGCCCATGAGGCTGCGTGTCGAGAAGATGCCGGATGACCGCCAGCAACAGGCGTTTCTGTACGGTCCGGTTGTGCTCGGAGGCGATCTTGGTGCCTCAGGCCTGGATGAGAAGCTGATCGTCGGCCCCAATGCCCCGCGCATGCGCGACATGCCGATGGAGGTGCCCACATTTCGGGCTTCCAACGCGGAGCCGTCCTCCTGGATCAAACCGGGCGACGCACCATTGTCATTCCGTACGGACGGGCAAGCAAAGGATGTCAGTCTTGTACCGCTGAACAGTATCTTCGGCAAGCGGTACTCGGTGTACTGGCAGGTCTCATAGGCCTGCATTCCGCGCTAGCGGAAGACGTCGGGTAAGCAACCGGCCACGGTAGCCTGTAAGAACCATGGTCGTCACGTCCAAACCCAGTTGGCGCCGCATCCTGCGTCAGGTGGGTACACCTTTAGCTCTGATTGCGGCCATTGGGATTGTTGCAGCCTATATCAACGCGATTGATCACCCGTTTAAAGCGATAGCAATCCCGGATCTGACAATTTCGCTGCTGGGTGCAGCGCTCGGGATCCTGCTGGGCTTTCGCACCAACTCAGCCTATGACCGCTGGTGGGAAGCCCGAAAGTTATGGGGCGGCCTGGTGAACAGTTCCCGCTCGTTGTCGAGGCAGGCCATCAGCTTCATCCAGGCCCCGTCGGCTGATCGGCAGGACGAGGCCGAGGCCACGCGCGAAGCATCGTCTATTATCAGATCGCGTTTGTGCACGGCTTGCGGCTCGCTCTGCGCAAGCAGGAGCCATGGGACGAACTCTCCCGTGTCCTGGATGCGCCCACGCTTTCAAGCTTGAAACTTGAGAAGAACGTACCGGCCGCGCTGCTGCAGAAGATGGGAGAAGCGACAGCCGGGCTTGCCCGGGAGGGTTTCCTGAGCCCGCTGCAGCTTCAGCGGCTCGACTCCACATTCACCGACCTCAGTAACATTCAAGGTGGCTGTGAGCGAATCAAGAATACTCCGCTACCGCGCCAGTACGACTTTTACCCGGAGCTGCTGGTGAAGGCGTACTGCGCGATCCTGCCGTTCGTCCTCGTGGACAAGCTGAAGTGGTTTACTCCGGCGGCAACAATCGTTATTGGATTCGCTTTACTGGTTCTCAACCGGATTGGAAAGAACCTGGAAGATCCGTTCGAGAACCGGGTCTACGACACGCCCATGACGGCCCTCTCATTCACGATCGAGACGAATCTTCGCCAGGCTCTCCGCGAAACTAATTTACCCGACCCTGTGACGCCAGTGGACGGCGTGCTCTGGTAAGCCGAGTTTAGTTTTGCTCTGCCCACTTCGCTGCCTGAACAGATTGCACGGCGCTTTCGGTGTCCAGATAAACGATGGATTTCTGCGACAGGTTCAGGTCGGCCGCGCTCAGGATGGTTTCCAACTGCTCGATGCTGGTTGCGCTGACAATAGGAGCGGTAACAGTTGGACGGGCCGCAAGCCAGGCAATGGCAACCGCAGCGGGCGTCGATCCGTATTCCTGCGCGACTTCATCCAGAGCGGCCAGGATACGGCGGCCTCTCTCGTTCATATACTTCTGTACAGTTGTTCCGCGGGCGCGATTCTGGAGATCTGCTTCGGAGCGATATTTGCCGGTGAGGAAACCCGCTGCCAGCGAGTAGTAAGGCACGACACCAAGATTCCAGGCCTTTACGACCGGCTCCAGATTCGTTTCGTAGTCTTCCCGGTCGTAGAGATTGTAGAGCGGCTGCAAACTGCAGTAGGCGGGTAGATTGCCGTTCTTCGATACTTCCATCACCTGCGTCAGCCGCTCGCCGCTGTAATTGGACGCACCGATCGCGCGAACTTTACCTTCCTTTACTAATTGGGCGTAAGCCGAAAGTGTCTCTTCAAAGTTGGTCTCCGGATCGTCACGGTGGGATTGATAAAGGTCGATGTAGTCCGTTTTCAAGCGGAGCAGGGACTCTTCCGCAGAGCGCAGGATGTGAGTTTTGGACAGCCCTTTCTGGCCGCGCACCTCCATGCCCACTTTCGTTCCAAGGACCACTTTGTCTCGTTTGCCCGACTGAGCGAACCATTTCCCGATGACCGTCTCCGACTCGCCGCCGGAATGGCCGGGGATCCAGGCAGTGTATACATCCGCCGTATCGACAAAGTTGAAACCCCGGTCGACGAATGCGTCAAGAATCCGGAAAGAAGTTGCCTCATCGGCTGTCCAGCCGAACACATTACCGCCCAACATGATCGGCGATACATGAAGATCCGAGTTGCCGAGCTTTCGCATATCCATACCTGTATTGATGTTGACTCCTCCCGTTAGAGTCACAGACAATTCGAGCGCGCTTGTAAACTCCGAAACACCTGAGTATTCTGAGCGTCAACCTGCAGAGGACTGGAACCATTGCTAGTACGAATTTCCCTGAAGCCCAACCCACTCGGGTTCCGTAGTACAGGCAAATAAGTGGGCTTTACTGACTGGCTTCTCGCAGATCTTCGCATTCCTAAAGGTATTGGCGGTCAACCGGAGCGGCAGCATCCCTGGTGGCGAGTGATGTGCCTGACCGGGGTCGATTATTTTTCAACCCTCGGTTATCAGCCCGGGATTGCTTTTCTTGCTGCAGGTTTACTGTCCCCCGTTGCCACCCTGATTCTTGTACTGGTCACGTTATTCGGTGCGCTGCCGGTGTATCAACGTGTCGCGGCGGCAAGTCCCAACGGACAGGGGAGCATCGCCATGCTGGAGAAGCTCTTTCCACGTTGGGGAGGCAAAGTGTTCATACTTGTGCTCCTGGGGTTTGCGACGACAGACTTCATCATCACGATGACGCTCTCGGCAGCCGACGCCGCAGCGCACTTCAATCAAAATCCGTTCGTGCCGCAAGCGCTAAAGAGCCAGATGGGAGTCACGCTGGTTCTACTAGCTCTGCTCGGAGCGGTGTTCCTGAAGGGTTTTCGAGAGGCGATCGGAATTGCAACGGTCCTGGTTGCGGTTTATCTTGGCCTGAACGTAATCGTTACTTCGGTGGCGTTGTGGCAGGTGCTGTCTCATCCACACCTCATTCCCGCCTGGAAAAGTGCGTTGTTTACCCAGCATGGCAACAGCGTCTTCGCAATGATAGGAGTCTCGCTGGTGTTGTTCCCCAAGCTCGCACTTGGGCTATCGGGCTTCGAGACCGGGGTCGCCGTTATGCCCCTGATCGAGGCCGAACGGGTAGAGGACCGGATTCGTAACACTCACAAGCTGCTGAGAACGGCGGCACTTATCATGAGTGTTTTTCTGCTGGCTACCAGCTTCGCGACGACACTGCTGATTGAGCCCGCCAAGTTTAAAGAGGGTGGCGAAGCGAACGGCCGGGCCTTGGCATACATCGGCCATAAGTACCTCGGAAACGGTTTCGGGACGCTGTATGATTTCAGCACGATCCTGATCCTGGCGTTCGCCGGCGCGTCGGCAATGGCCGGTTTGTTGAATCTGATCCCACGATATCTGCCCAGATTTGGAATGGCTCCAGAATGGGCTCGAGGGTCCCGTCCGCTGGTGCTGGTTTTCCTCTCCATCGGGACGGCTGTGACCCTTCTGTTTCATGCGAACGTGGATGCACAAGGCGGTGCCTACGCTACCGGCGTTCTGGTCTTGATCACGTCTGCTGCTGTGGCAGTCACCATAGCGAGTTGGCATAGCAGAGCCCGATTTCCGTTTCTGCTGATCGCAATTGCGTTTGGTTATACGACGGCGTTGAACGTTTATGAGCGCCCGGAAGGCATGAAGATTTCCTTCTTCTTTATTGCCTCAATCGTGATTACTTCTCTCGTTTCGAGAGCTATGCGATCCACTGAGTTGAGAATCACGTCGGTTGAACTGGAACCGTCGGCTGCGGCTCTGCTCGATGAAGATGAGGATCAGCTCATCCGGCTGGTGGCTCGCAAACCACAACGGGATGACGAAGTCAAACTCGCTGAAGCCGACCGGAGATTCCGCGAAAGTCACGGACTGGCGCCCGACGAGCGCGTTTACTTCTTTGAACTCGAAAAAGGCGACGCCTCAGAGTTCGCCGATTGCATCTGCGTCAGCGGCGAACGAATTGGCAACTATGCGGTGCTCCGGGCGAGGAGTCCGGCGGTAGCGAACGCCATAGCCGCCATGCTGATCTATCTGGAGCAAAGAACCGGTAAAGTTCCACATGTTTACTTCGCCTGGACGGAAGGCAATCCAATTGGCAATCTTTTTAAGTTCCTGTTTCTGGGCCAAGGCGACGCGGCCCCGTTAACGCATGAGGTGCTTCGGAGGGCTGTACCGGACCCCAAACATCGGCCGTGCGTGCACGTAAGTTAGGATTTCCACCGTTCCGGTAGACTGAGGCGATGCGTCGCTTCCGGCTACTCGCGCTCTTGGCAACAGCGTTTTCATGGCTCCCGGTTCCAACGCGAGCGTCGGAACAACTCGGTCAAGACCTGAAGCGCATCTTTGATTCAAAAGAGCTCACTCCCAAACGTTTCGGGCCTGCGCGATGGAGAGACAACGGGTCCTCCTACACCATCGTTGAGCCCTCGTCGAAGATCAAGGGGGCCGACGATATCGTTCTTTACCAAACCGCGACCGGCAAACGAAGTGTTCTGGTTGAGGCCTCGGTTCTGTGTCCGCCGGGAGCGTCGAAGCCACTGCATATTGATGATTACCGCTGGTCGGACGACGGTGGGAAGCTGCTGGTTTTCACCAATACAAAGAAAGTCTGGCGCAGCAACACGCGCGGAGATTACTGGGTTCTTGATCGCGCGGCAAACAAGCTGACCAAGATCGCCGAGTCGGCGCCCGCTTCCACGTTGATGTTTGCCAAGTTCTCGCCAGACGGCTCGCGGGTGGGCTTTGTTCGCGAAAACAACATCTATGTCGAAGACTTGAAGAGCGGCGCGGTTCACCCGGTTACCCGTGATGGTTCGGAGACAACCATTAACGGCACGTCCGATTGGGTGTACGAAGAAGAGCTAAGCTTGCGCGATTGCTTCCGGTGGAGTCCCGACAGCAAAGAGATCGCCTATTGGCAATTCGATTCGTCTGGTGTGCAGCAATTCACGCTGTTGAACGATACCGATACCTTATACCCGAAAGCGACTCTCATCCGTTACCCGAAAGCAGGCACGACGAACTCCGCGGTTCGGATCGGGGTTGTCAGCGCGGGCGGCGGGAAGACTCATTGGATGAACGTGCCGGGCGATCCGCGGGAGCACTATCTGTTCCGGATGGATTGGACCGGGAGGAACAACGAAATTGCGATCGGGCAATTAAATCGGCTCCAGAACCACTTGGTCGTTTACCTTGCTGACGCGCGATCGGGGAGGACAAAGCCTCTCTTTCAGGACGACGATGCCGCGTGGGTCGACATTCCGAAATTCGGCGGAGCTCGGGATGACAAATTCCAGTGGCTGGCAGGCGGCGACCAACTCCTGTGGCTCAGTGAACGTGACGGCTGGCGGCACGCTTACTCTGCGCCTAGGAGCGGCGATCCGCCGCGATTGCTGACAACGGCGAAGGCCGACGTAATGGATGTGGAACGGGTGGACGCGCAGGGTAAGCAAATGTATTATCTTGCTTCGCCGGAAAACGCCACGCAAGCCTATCTTTACCGTGCGTCTTTAGATTCGCCGAACGAAGGAAGGCGAGTCACGCCCGCGGACCAGCCCGGCAGTCACAGCTACGACATCTCGCCGGACTGCCGCTGGGCATTCCATACGTATTCAAGGTCCGGCCACATACCGACTATTGATCTGGTCAGCTTGCCGGATGGTAAAGAAGTCCGCATTCTTGAGGACAACCAGACGCTCGAGAAGGCGGCAGCGTCTCTGTTGAATCCGCCCATCGAGTTCCTGCAGGTTACGTTGGATGACGGAACCATCCTGGACGGGTCGCTCATGAAGCCCCGGGACTTCAATCCCGCGAAGAAATACCCGATCATCGTGCACGTCTACGGCGAACCGGCCAGCGCAACGGTAACCGATCGGAATAACCGAACAGATTACTTCCACCACGCCCTGGCGAACGAGGGATACCTGATCGCCAGTTTCGACAATCGCGGGACGCCTGCGCCGAAGGGCCGGGCGTGGCGTAAGATCATCTACGGCTCTGTCGGTGTTCTTTCTTCAAAGGAGCAGGCGGAAGCCCTTCGTAAGCTAATGGCTGAGCGGCCTTACATCGACGGAACCCGGGTAGGTGTTTGGGGCTGGAGCGGCGGTGGGACCAATACTCTGAACCTGATGTTTCGATCACCTGATCTTTACAAAGTCGGCGTAGCGGTGGCGCCAGTTCCGGATCAGCAGCTTTACGACAGCATCTATCAGGAACGATATATGGGTTTGCCGTCCGGGAATCCTGCAGGATACCAATCGGGATCAGCCATTCACTTCGCCTCAGGCCTGAAGGGGAAATTGCTCGTAATTCACGGATCGGGAGATGATAATGTGCACTATCAGGGAACAGAACGGCTCATCAACAGACTTGTCGAACTGAACAAGCCGTTCGATTTTATGGAGTACCCGAACAGAACGCACGCCATCTCAGAAGGTAAAGGTACCTCATTGCACATCTATAGTCTGATTGCACGCTACTTCGAAGAGCATCTGCCTCCTGGGCCGCAGGACAAGCTCGGGCAACCGCCGTTCTAAGATAGATCGGCGCCCGGAAACGCTTGTTGTGTGTCTAAGAACTTCATGTTGTTTGTCTAATATGACAGTCTGATGAACCTTCTCCCGAAAGACGAAAAGTTCTTCGAGCTTTTTCGTCAACACTCCCGCCTTCTCTGCCAGTCTTCCCGGCTACTGACATCCGGCCTGCAAGCCGGCTACCGAGCCATGTGCGACGCCTCGAAGGAGATCGAAGTTCTGGAACGGAGCGGGGACGAGGTCATCCACGAAATCTTCCGCCGTTTGCAATCCACGTTCCTGACGCCTTTCGACCCGGAAGATATCCAGGCGCTTGCGACGGCGCTGGATGATGTTCTGGATGCGGTTGAAGACGCAGCGTTTCGTATTGTGGCTTACCGGCTCGATCCTATTCCGGAAGCTTGTGTGCGCCTCGGCCAGTTGGTCCACGATAGCTGCCGCGCTCTTTCGAACGCGATCGAAGCGTTACACGACCGCAAGCCGTGTCTGGAGCACTGCGTGGAGGTCAATCGCATCGAGAATCAGGCCGACGCCATTGAACGGGCGCAAATCGCGAATCTGTTCAGTTCGGATATCGACGCCATCTCGCTCCTGAAGCAGAAAGAAGTCTATGAGCTGCTTGAGAATGCAACGGATCGTTGCGAAGACGTCGCCGACGTACTTCAGTCTGTAACAATTAAGAACTTCTAGAAGCATGTCCACGGTTGCTCTGGTTGTTCTGATCATCGCGATCGCAGTCTTGTTCGACTTCGTCAACGGATTCCACGATGCTGCAAATTCCATCGCGACCGTAGTCGCGACCCGCGTACTGAGTCCGACCCAGGCCGTTTCCATGGCGGCAGTCTTCAATTTTGCAGCAGCCATGCTCTTCGGAACGGGCGTAGCTGCCACGATAGGGAAAGGATTCGTCAACACCGAGGCTGTTACTCCGTATGTGATTCTGGCCGGATTGATCGGTGCAGTCATCTGGAACGTTCTTACCTGGTACTTCGGATTGCCGATCAGTTCTTCTCATGCCCTGATCGGAGGCTACGCGGGCGCTGCGGTCGCCAGGGCCGGCTTGCATGGAATTATTGTTGGCAAATGGCCGAGTACGCTCGCTTTCATAGTGATTGCCCCGCTCATGGGTCTGGCTCTCGGATTCGTGCTGATGATCGTGGTCTATCGTGTGTTTCACCGCTGGACGCCGGCACACATGGACCGTTATTTCCGACATGCGCAACTCCTGTCCGCGGCATTGCTCAGTGGTGCTCATGGGACAAATGATGCCCAGAAGACGATGGGAATCATCACCGCGGCCTTGGTAGCAGGGCACTTTCAGCCTTCATTCGCAGTTCCCAAATGGGTCATCGTCATCTCGGCAACGGCCATGGGCTTGGGTACTCTGAGCGGCGGATGGCGCGTTGTGAGGACGATGGGAACCCGGCTCACTCGCCTTAAGCCGAGAAGCGGCTTTGCGGCAGAAACCGGCGCGGCGATTTCCATCTTTTTTGCGACTCACCTCGGACTTCCGGTGTCTACGACTCACGTTGTGGCGGGCTCTATCGCGGGTGTCGGGGCAATCCAAAGAGTACGTGCCGTGCGTTGGACGCTGGCCGCCAATATCGTCGTAGCCTGGGTCCTGACCATTCCAGCCGCTGCCGCGATAGCCGCCGCTACTTTCACCGGCTTGAGGCTTCTGGTAGATAATCCGTAATCAGGTGATTTACATTCTGATTGCAACCTTGTTCAAGCACAGTAGATCCGGAGGAAGCGTTGGGTAACCTCGGCCACCTCATACTGGCGTACGTTCTTACCCTGGGAATTGGATGGGAAAGCGAGATTGAAGCGCACACCGCTGGAATCCGGACGTTTCCAATCGTAAGCATGGCGAGTTGCGGGTACCTCTTGCTGCTCGGAGCAAATCCGGACGGTGCAGCCCAGTCCCGTTTGCTGCAGGGGCTGATAACGGGCATTGGATTCATTGGTGCCGGAGCAATCTTGAAAGAGGGAACGGTTGTAAAAGGGACCGCCACCGCGGCAAGCGTCTGGAACGCAGCCGTGATCGGGGCGGCTGTCGCGATGAATCAATTCACGATTGCGGTTGCGCTCGCGGTAATGAATGTCTTCACACTGTATGTTCTCTTGCCTTTAAAGAGGCGCATGACTGCCAAAGGATGACAGGCTGCTGCGCAAAGTTGTCGGCTTCCGCCAGGACGAGGTTAAGGATTGGATTGCAGACCTGGACTGTGGACACAGCATTCACATGCGTCATAATCCTCCTTGGTCGTTACGTGAATGGGTACAAACAGAAGAGGGTCGGGCGCAGTTTCTGGGGCACGAACTTGAGTGCACCAGGTGTGACAGGACGGAGCATTCTCACTCGAATGGTTAATATGCGCTTGGCCAAGCCACTCCAGCTTTTCGTAACTCTGCTTTTCCCCCTTCTCACCTTCGCTGCGCCCCGGTATGCGGCAGAAAAGTTGAATGATCACGGACTCGAAATCATCCGGCTCACCGATTCGCTCCGCTCTGAACAGGTCTCGGTCCTGCCCTCATACGGGAACCGCGCCTATGAATTTAAAGTTCATGGCAAGAACCTCCTGTACAATCCGTTCCCAAGCCCTGCCGCCTTACAACAGGACCCTACCAAAGGACTGAACGGTGTGCCGTTTCTCGCGCCTTGGGCCAACCGGATAGGGGGCGGGGGCTTCTGGGCAAACGGAAAACGCTATTCATTCAACGCGGATTTCGACACCCTGAAGATGAACCCGGACAAAGTAGCGATACACGGGCTTCTGATTTCTTGGCCCCATTGGGTCGTGGACGAGGTGAAGGCGGACGGCCAGTCTGCTCATGTGAGCAGTCGCCTCGTCTTTTGGAAGTATCCGGAGCTGATGGTGAACTGGCCCTTCGCTCACGAGTACCGGATGACCTACATCCTTCACGACGGAGCGCTTGAAGTTCGGACGGAAGTGATGAACAAGAGCTCGGAGCCGATGCCTATTAGCCTGGGCTTTCATCCCTATTTCAACCTTCCCGATACGCCTCGAGAGCAGGCATTCATCCGCATTCCAGCCCGCAAGCACATTGAGACCGATAAGGCTCTTCTGGCAACTGGAGCGACGTCCGCGAATCAGTTACCCGCGCAGATATCGCTTCGGGATCACACCTTCGATGACGGATTCACCGATCTGGTTCGCGACCAAGACGGTAAGGCTACTTTCTCGCTTGAAGCGGGGCCAAAGAAGATCCAGGTGGTGTACGGACCGCAGTACCGGGTGGGCCTGGTGTATGCGCCGCCTCGTAAAGAGTTCGTGTGCTTCGAACCGATGACAGCCATCACGGATGCGCTGAACCTGGCGCACGAAGGCAAGTACAACGATTTGCAGAGTGTGGCACCGAACGGCACCTGGACCGAAAGCTTCTGGATCCGTTACGAAGGCTTCTAGTTCGATGACAGCAAAACTTCTGATCTTTCTGCTTCTGGCTGGGCTTGCTTTGGCTGCGGATGTGGACTGGCCTGTGAACGGCGGACCCAAGAATATCCGTTACTCGACGCTTTCGCAGATCAATAAGGAAAACGTCAGCCAATTGAAGGTGGCGTGGACTTACGATTCGCACGATTCGTTCAAAGGCTCGGAGATGCAGAGCAACCCCATCGTGGTGGGCGGGATTTTGTACGCGACAACACCTAAGTTGCGCGTGATTGCACTCGATGCTGCTACCGGCCGCGAGATTTGGAGCTTCGATCCCAAGGGCACGACGGAAGGCCAGCGGCGATATCGCCATCGCGGCGTCACGGTTTACCGCGACCGCGTTTTCTTCACTCACCGGAACTTCCTGTGGGCACTGGACAGATTCACGGGTAAGCCCTTTGCAGGCTTTGGCGACAACGGGCGCATCGACCTCCGGCTTGGTTTAGACCGGCCGCCCGAGTCGGCCACAATCAGCGCCAGCAGTCCTGGTGTCATATTCGAAGACAAGATTATTTTGGGCAGCACAGTCCCGGAGACGCTTCCCGGAACTCCCGGTGATATCCGCGCCTTCAACGTGGACACAGGGAAACTCGCGTGGAGCTTCCACACCATTCCCCATCCGGGCGAGTTCGGATACGATACCTGGCCGAAAGACGCATACAAGATTTCGGGCGGTGCGAATGCCTGGTCCGGTCTCAGCATCGATCCCGAATTGGGCATGGTATTTGCCGCGACAGGCTCTCCTTCGTTCGATTTCTATGGGTCCAATCGGGTTGGAGATAATTTATTCGCGGATTGCGTGTTGGCCTTAGACGCCAGGACAGGCAAGCGCATCTGGCATTTCCAGGATGTGAAGCACGACGTCTGGGATCTGGATTATCCTGCGGCCCCGAGCCTGGTCACGGTCACGCGAAACGGCAAGAAGATCGATGCCGTGGCTCAAATCACAAAGACTGGTTTCGTTTTCGTATTCGACCGCCGCACCGGAACCCCGCTTTTCCCGATCGAAAATCGGAAAGTGCCTGCCTCCTCCCTGGAAGGCGAGACGTTGTCTCAGGTACAGCCTTATCCACTGAAACCACCCCCGTTTACACGCCAGACTTTCACCGAGGACATGGTGACCGATCGGACGCCGGAAGCGCATGCGGAAGTCCTCGCGCGCTTGAAGGCTTTGGATTCGAAGGGGATGTTCACTCCGCCCAGCTTGCGCGGAACGGTTTTGATGCCGGGCACGGACGGCGGAGCCGAATGGGGAGGTGCGGCCTACGATCCGGAGAGCGGGTTGCTGTACGTCAACTCGAATGAGCAGCCCTGGATTATCCGGATGGTGGGTCATGAAACGCGATCGCTCTACCAGAACAACTGCGCCGGCTGCCACGGCCGTGATCTGAAGGGAGCGCCCCCGAGTTTCCCGTCATTGGTCGGGATTGGCGAAAGGCGGTCGCGCGAAGAGTTGGTCCGCTTTATTCGCGAGGGCAGCGGGCGCATGCCGGGCTTCGACTATCTGGGCCGTAACGTGAACGAGATCGTGGACTTTCTCCTGACGGGGCGCGATACGGAAGCGGACGAACTGACAAGCGAACACGACCCGAACTGGCAGAAGTATCGGAACGAGGGCTACATCTTATTCCGCGATTCCGAGAACTATCCTCCCATCAAGCCGCCCTGGGGCACACTCAACGCAATCGACCTCAATAAGGGCGAGATTCGCTGGCGAATTCCTTTTGGTGAATATCCGGAGCTCGCGGCGAAAGGCATCAAGAACACGGGAACAGATAACTACGGCGGCCCGGTGGTCACAGCTAGCGGTCTGCTCTTCATTGGCGCGTCGAGTTTCGACAAGAAATTCCATGCCTTCGACAAGCTGACGGGGAAGTTACTTTGGGAAGCCGACCTGCCGGCAGCGGGCAATGCGACGCCGTCGGTCTATCAACTCGGCGGCCGCGAATATGTGGTTATTGTTTGCGGGGGCGGGAAGAATGAGGCGCCGTCCGGTGGCAGTATCGTGGCGTTTGCTTTGCCGCAAAACGGCACGCCGGCTCAGTAAGGCCTTTCGCCGATGATGTTCCCGGGTGGATCATAATTGCAGACCCAGATTTCCCGCCGGTTTCTCTGGGCAACTCCACAGCCCACTTGCCGCGTATCGCGCCATACGATCTGGGTGTAATGGCCGCATCTGCCTGTGCAGCTATTCCTCCGCTCATCATAAGCGGACCGTTCCGCCCCCCAGGCTTCCACAACCTGATTCTCATTTGCGGGCGGTCCTACAACTTCGAACAAATTCTCTCCGTATTGCGGATCCGGACGATGTTTGTAGAGGCCCGTCTGTATAAGGTAATTCGCCCAGTTCTGCGCGAGAGTTGCTAAACGGCTCGACCACACAAGCGGCGGAGTTCCAACTCTTTGGCGATAGAAATTGTGTGCTGCGAGCATGGAGGCCGGCATGGAATCAGCACTCGGGAGGGACGAAGCGCAGGTTCCGAGCAAGGCTAACAAACAAACTGCGATGCGGTACTTCAGGCCTATATTTTAGTCCTTCGCGATAGATCCGGCGGGAGTGCGATCGGTTCCCGATACACTTTGCGTATTGATGCTTCGCACCGTGCAAGGGACGCGTTACGTGACACCGCTGCGGGAAGGCGGCTCTCTTCCGGCCATTGTCGAGGCAGATGATCTCGGCTTATATGTGGTCAAGTTTCGAGGTGCCGGGCAAGGTCCGCTGTCTCTCGTTGCCGAACTGATGGGAGGGGAAATAGGGCGTGCCTTAGGATTGCCGGTGCCCGAGATAGTCTTCATCGAAATTGACGAGGCTCTGGGACGGAATGAGCCGGACTACGAGATTCGCGAACTGTTGACCCGAAGTGTTGGCCTGAATCTGGCTCTAGACTATCTGCCGGGTTCCGTCATGTTCGATCCTGCCGCCCGCGATAAGTGCGAGCCCCAGCTTGCATCTCGCGCAGTGTGGTTCGACGCCTTCATCACGAATATAGACAGGACCGCTCGCAATCCGAACTTACTTTTCTGGCACAAAAGTCTCTACCTGATCGATCACGGTGCGGCGCTTTACTTCCATCACAGTTGGCGCGATGTGGATACAGCCGCGGCTTCGCCGTTTGCCCCAATCCGCAGTCATGTCCTGCTGCCTTGGGCAGGGATGATCGAGGAAGCTGACCGGACTTCCCGGGCACTCCTGACCGAGGCAGTGCTCTCCGCTATCACCGATTTAGTTCCTGACGCCTGGCTGTTGCCGGTACCCGGAATTGAGCATCCTGGCGAGAAACGATCAGCCTATCTGAACTACTTTCTCCGAAGACTTGGGAACGCTTCTCAGTTCGTTACGGAGGCAATGCGGGCACATGCAGAGCTCATTTGACTACGCCGCCATTCGCGTTGTGCCGAGGGTGGACCGCGAGGAGTTCATCAACGCCGGTGTCATCCTGTTCTGCAAAGAGCGGCGCTTTCTCCGGGCGCAAGTCGCTCTCGATCCCGAGCGTCTTTCTGCACTTTGGCCCAACCCGGATGTCGATCTGGTTCAAATGCACCTGACGGCGTTTACGAAGATCTGCGACGGCGACCCCGGAGCCGGCCCCATCGCTCAACTTTCCCAGGCGGAGCGCTTCCATTGGCTGGTCTCGCCACGAAGTACAACGGTTCAGGTCTCAGCCGTTCATTCCGGGCTGTGTCACGAGCCAGAGATTGCTCTCGAGCGCCTGTTTCAACAGCTTGTAGCTTTGTAAGTCGATCGGGAAGATACTTAATAAGTGGCGCGGCCACCGCTGACGTCGTAAGTCTGACCCGTGACAAAGGAACAATCGGGGCTGGCCAGGAAGTGAACCACCGCCGCGACTTCTTCCGGTTTGCCCGTTCGGAGCATCGGGAATTCTCTGCGTCATGTACTTCACCTGATCTTCCGTCAACTGGTCCAGTATCTGCGTCTGGATAACGGCCGGAGAAACAGCGTTCACGCAAATTCCGAAGGTAGCCAACTCCTTTCCGAGTGACTTCGTCAGCGCAATCACCGCGGCTTTGGTGGCCGAGTAAGGCGCCATATTCGGGTTTCCTTCTTTGCCCGCGATGGAGGCGATGTTAACGATGCGTCCATAGGAACGGCTCAACATGTGAGGCACCACTGCCCGGCAAAAGTTTGCGGGTCCATAGAGATTGATCGCGACGATACGTTGCCAGTCCTCCTCCGTCTGTTCCCACAAGGGAGCGGCACGACCGGCAATTCCGGCATTGTTGACGAGTATGTCGATCTGGCCCGTGCGCGATAAAACCTCACTGGCGGCACTCTCGACCGATTCCGGGTTCGTGACATCGCATCGCACCCCAAACGAATTGCGGCCGATACCGTTCGCTGCCTTCGACGCTCCATCCAGATTCAGGTCTACAAGTGCTACCGTAGCGCCGGCGGATGCAAGGCGATGTGCGATGGCCTCTCCTATACCAGTCGCCGCACCTGTCACGATTGCCGTTTGTCCAGTCAGGTCGAACATTAGTCCGTTAAGATCTCCAAGTTTAGAGAGGCCATCGCTTTCGGAAGCGGGCGGCCTTGAGGAACCAGCATACTATCTGTTTCTTGAATACCGCGCTCCTCCCAGTGTTATTTCGCAAGGAGAATCCTAAGGTCGGACTCGGGAAAATCCCTCTTTCCGGTGGCTCCGATTCCGGCCATAATATGGTCGGATCGCGGTAGAAGTTGCCTCGGCAGCGGCTTCCCAGGAGAGCACCGAACGACGCTGCCGCGATACCGGTCCTGCCGGACTTAAGCTTCTTCCTTGCGTACGTCCCGGGCTTCCTTGTCGTCCCGCAAACCTACGAAACGAGAGTGGCGAAGATGGTTGGCGTCTGTCCAAGCGGTAAAGTCGACTTGGACGACCAGATCCGGCTTCGTCCAGCGGTACTTGCGCATGGCTTCCTCCGTCAGCGCTTCTCCCCTTCGGTCATTCTTTCTCTCGGGCAGATTATCGAAAGGGCATTTCGCGATCCCGAGCTTCTTGAGCCGTTCGTAGATCGACTTCTTTGCCGCCGGGGTGAAGCCGTTTTTCAGCTTCGCGATGAACAGAAACCGATCGCCTTCGTAATACCCAATCGCCAGGTTATCGAACTGGTCTTTTCCCACTTTGTATCCGCCCACCACAAATTCCTGGCCGCGATCGGTCTTGTATTTAACCCATTGCCCGGTTCGTTGTCCCGATTCATACCGGCTACTCACGCGCTTCGCGACGATGCCTTCGAGGCCTTGCTGCTTTACGGCTGCAATCACTTGCTCTGCCGCGGCATCTAGAGTTCCTGAGCGCCGTATCGGATCGTTCAATTCGGACAGAGTTGCATCAAGTACTGCCTCTCTCTTCCGCAAAGGCAAGCCGAGCAGACTCTTGCCGCGATAGGCAAGCTGATCGAAAACGTAATACACGACGGTTGCGCTCCGGGCGGTGTAGCTCTGCAGCAGGTTGAACGCCGGTCGTCCGTCGCGGTCCAATGCAACGATCTCTCCATCCAGGATGGTCCCGTCTTCGAGCGACTCTAGAGCTCCTGCAACCTCGGGGAACTGATCGGCAAGTGATCGATTACGCCGCGACAGGAGGCGGACACTCGACTTACTCCGAAGGGCAAGCGCACGATAGCCATCGAGCTTCACTTCATATTGCCAATCGTCTCCTTCGGGCAGCGATGACACCAGCTTGCATTGCATTGGCTCGATAAAAGTCATATCGCTGTCCGGCAGCGTATCGAGATCGAGATCCGGAACCGGCGTGCGATTGCTGTGCCACACGGCTCTCGGAGTGATGGCTAATCTCCTCCATCGTTTTGCCGGTCACCGCGGATGAATTCTCTTTTTTCGCGCTCACTGGTTTGGCGGCCGCCTCAACCTTTGAGATCTTCCACTTGTTGTCCCCGGTTGTATCTCTGGTCAGCAGCCAGTCGCCTTTGAGTTTTTTCCCATTCAGGAATACATGCAGACGGCCTTTGAAGTAATTGCCCTCGATCACCTCGTATGTGCCGATGTCCCAGACCATCACGGTCCCACCGCCATACTGGCCTGCGGGAATGATCCCTTCGAAATCCAGATATTCGACCGGGTGATCTTCGGTGGCCATGGCGAGACGTCTCTCGCCGAGCGAGTAGGGAACCCCCTTCGGGATGGCCCATGACTTGAGAACGTTGTGCATCTCCAGCCTGAAGTCGTAATGCAGGTGACTGGCTGCATGCTTCTGGATAACGAACCGCTTCTTGCTGCCTTGCGAACTGGCGCGGGGAACACGAGGCTCAGGTTCCTCAGTCTTGCTGAAGTCTCTCTTGCGCTGATATTCACGCAAGTTCTTGTTCTGTGTCTCGCCGCGCCAGTTTGCCGGCTGCCCCAATGCCTCAAGGACTGTCGGTGGCAGCGACTGCTTTTTACTCAAAACTTGCTCAAATAAATCGCCCTTGGCTGCGAGCCTCTCGAGCGCAGGCTCCGGCTCCCAATACAACAACTCAGCCTGCGTGGGCTTCGAGAGCGGTCTCCAACTCTTCCCAGGTAACCGGGAGAGAGACCAACGGTAGATGTCTCGCGGCGCGCAGAGAGTAAACGCCGACCGTGGTTTTATAGTCCGAGTTCTGGCTCCAGTCCACGAATACCTTGCCTTTGCGCTTCTCTTTCGGCATCTCGGATACGATCAGTCGCGGATGCTGACGGGAAAGCAGCTCCGCTACGGCTCGCGCAAAAGGCTGGGTAACGGAATAGGTAACGGGTGTGTTCAAGGGAACGTAGACCTGCAGGCCTTTCGATCCCGAGACCTTGGCACACGAAGCGAGTTGAAGCTGTTCGAGTACGTCCCTGAGCAGGAATGCGACCTTAGCGCATGTGAGAACGTCTGACCCTTCGCCCGGATCGAGATCGAACACGACGGACGTGGGCGAGTCGATGTCGGGTGCGCGATGAAGGAATGGATGCAATTCCAGGGTGGCGGCATTCGCACACCACACCAGAGTGGGCAGGTCGTTGATCAGGACGTAGCGGATGTCCGGCCCTCCAGCATGCCGAGGTACGGGGAACGCCGGAATCCAGTCCGGTGCGAAGCTCGGGATGTCCTTCTCGTAGAACGCTTCCCCGGTCACGCCGTCCGGGAATCTCTTCAACGTCACTGGCCTGTCCCGGAAGTGCGGAAGCAAATAGCGTGAGGCCCGGATGTAATAGTCGATCACCTGCGCTTTGGTGAAACGCCTACCCGGATACAGCACCTTATCCAGGTTCGAGACCGGAACCTGCCGGCCCTCAATGTCTAGTGTGCCGGCTTTTCGCTCTGTCCGTTTCGGCATAGCCGGAAGCTGCTCTAGGAGCAGGATGACACTACGCCAGAGCGGTTACGTATTTTGCGGCGGCGTGCAAGAAATCCCTTGACGTTACTATATGGTCACGTTACTATCTAGTCACTGATAAGGATTCAACACACTCATGACAATCGACGATTTAACACTGGATACGACCCAGAGCATCGACATAAAGGCGGATATAGGAGATGTCTTTCGCAGCATTATTCACCGCTTCGGTGAAGGTTTCACCAAGCCGCCGGGAGGCGAATCGATGCAGATGACGCTCGAGCAATGGCCGGGCGGGCGATGGTTCCGCGATCGCGGCAACGGCGTCGGCCACCTTTGGGGACACGTGCAGGTGATGAAGCCACCCGTTCTGCTGGAATTGAGTGGCCCGATGTTCATGTCCTACCCGGCTCTGAATCATCTGGAAGTGAAGCTAGAGCAGCGGCCCGGCGGAACGCATGTGGATCTTCGTCACCGCGCGGTTGGCTTGATTGACCCGGCGCACCGGACAGGCGTGGCCACTGGCTGGAAGCACATCCTGGACGGAGTCGGCCAGGATTGTTCCGCCCACGCGGATGGGCAACGGAAGTAAAGTGCCCGATGACGAACTCGATGGCGTGTGGAAGGCCCTGTCCGACACTACGAGGCGGTCGATTCTCGACCTCTTGCGGCAGGGCCCTCGCACGACGACGCAGATCGTTGAAGCTTTTCCCCACCTGAGCCGCTTTGGTGTCATGAAGCACATTGAGGTGCTTCGTGAGGCGGCCCTGATTCACACGCGGGAAGAACGCCGGCAACGGATCAACTCGCTCAACGTAGTGCCGATCCGGCAAATCTATGAACGCTGGGTGGGCCGCTTCGAGGAGCTTTGGGCGAGCCACTTGCTGCGTATCAAAGAAGACGCCGAGTCGCAGCCTTCCGAACCCCCTGCGGTGCAAGCACAACCGAAGAAACGCCCCAAAAAGGGCTGACTAATTACCCCGCACGGAAGTAAAAGGCCACGTGTGTCCGTGCATAACCAAGGAAAGGAAATCATGACGGCAACAGAGACTCAACACAAAGTGGTGTCCAGAGACGAATGGCTGAAGGCACGAATGACGCACTTGGCCGCTGAGAAAGAACTCACGCGCAAACGGGACGAATTGAGCCGGGAGCGCCGCGAGCTCCCGTGGGAACGCGTCGGGAAGGATTACGTCTTCGAAGGACCGAACGGCCCCGAGACGCTCGCCGACCTCTTCGCCGGCCGTCACCAGTTGATCATCTACCATTTCATGTTCGGACCCGATTGGGAAGAAGGATGCAAGTCCTGTTCGTTCCTGGCCGACCATTTCGACGCTGCCCGGATCCATTTGGCACATCGCGATGTGGAGTTGGCCGTGGTCTCCCAGGCGCCGATGACGCGCATCGCGGATTTTCAAAAACGCATGGCATGGCGCTTCCACTGGGTCTCTGCATTCGGCACCTCTTTTGGACGTGACTACGGAGTGCACTTCACCGAGGAAGAATCTGCGGGCGAGGTCACTTACAACTACGAGAGAATCCGTTTGGGTCTGGAGGAAGCGCCCGGCCTAAGCGTGTTCTACAGGGACGAGGCCGGCGAGATCTTCCATACTTACTCGAGCTACGCGCGCGGGCTCGACTCATTGGTCGGAACGTATCAGTTACTCGATCTGGTCCCGAAAGGTCGGGACGAAGACGGGCTGGCATTCTCGATGGCGTGGGTCCGGCACCACGACAGGTATGCCGGGTATGTGCTCGATCGCACCGCAACGTATGCGAATCCCCGTGACATTGACGGGTGCTGCAAACAAGAGAGCGGTGCGTGATGGCTGGGGCTTGCTGTGCAGGCAGCCCGGTGTCGCGCCGCCTCGCATGGCGCTGCTCTAGCGCAGCGGCCTCGATCCTGTCTGCGGCAATACTGTTCGTCCTGCCCAAGTGTCCGTTGTGCCTCGCGCTCTCCCTCACGCTTGTAACGGGTGTCGGTGTCTCGGCAGCAAACGCGGCGCGACTACGCGGTATGCTCGTGGTCCTCTGGCTTGCGGCGCTGGCGCTCACACTCGTGTCCGTGTACCGGCGTTATGCGTCCGGCCTGCGAGATTGAATCACCTTCGGCGGGTGTTGACAATAAGCGGACGGGAGCAGCGGCTCGGCGAAAATTCCCGTATAGTAAACAGGTGCTCCAGCCCCAGCGAAAGCGTCTGTGGTAAATCGGCGCGGTCGCCCTCCCATCTGGGTCATGGGGCTTTCAAACGCCACGGTTGGCATCTACGGCGGGATTGCCTTCTTCGTTATGCCTCAATTGCTGGCCGGCCGAAATGTCTCGGCGGGAACCATTGCCGGAATCACAGCCGCCGCCTACTCGCCTAATTTCTGGTCCGTCATCTTCGGTCCGATACTCGATGTGCGGTTCAGCCGACGCTTTTATGCGGCCACGCTCGCCGCCCTCACATCGATTTTTGTGTTCATCGCGGTTATGAACCTGGACCATCTTCTGATTCTCGAAATCGCATTAGTTGGGGGAACCGCATCCGCGATGCTTTCGTCAACGGCTCTCGGCGGTTGGATGTCCGCCGTCACGCTTCCCGGCGAAAAGAACCGGATGAGCGCTTGGGCAAACATCGCTTATATCAGTGGTCTCGGCCTTGCGTCCACGCTCGGCGGAGAACTATTTCGCTATTTCCCGTCCTGGCTTGCGGGCTGTCTCCTGGGGGCGCTTGTTCTGCTGCCCGCTACTGTATTCACCATCATTCCGTCGCGTGCTCCGGATCAGCGGCTCGCGAGCGAAAGCTTTCGCCAGTTCAGCCTTGACGTGCTGACGTTGTTGCGTCGCCGCGAAATACTGATTGCGCTGGCTCTTTTCGTTTCTCCTTGTGCGTCGTTCGCGTTGACTAACATGCTCGGAGGTTTCGGAAACGATTTTCACGTCTCGTCTCACCTGGTAAGTATCTTGGGAGGAGCGGGCACAATCGTCGCTGCCATAGTCGGTTGTCTGCTCTTTCCGCAAGCCGCCAAGTGGCTACCGCTTCGCATGTTCTATCTGGTAAATGGCTTTATCGGCGCTTTGTTCACGTTGGGTCTCGGCCTGCTTCCTCACAACTCCTGGACGTTTGCGCTTGCCATGTTCGGCGAAGTCCTGTTCCTTGCGGTCTCCTCTTCAACGGGTTGTGGAATCATCTTCGAGTCGATCGGCCAGGACAATCCGCTGGCCGCCACGGCATTTACTTTCCTCCTGACTTGTACTAATCTTCCGACCACTTACATGTTATTGATCGACGGAAAAGGGTACACAAAGGCTGGCGTAACAGGCAGCTTCATTGCGGACGCTGTCACGGGCATCGCTGCCTGCATGGCCGGAGCCTTTCTTCTACTTTGTCTTAGGGGGAATGCTCTCGCCCCTCCTTCTATTGCAGCTGAAGCCGTTACTCAGGTGCTTCCGGTCCCGGAGTAGCGAAACAGCGGCATGCTGACGGGCAGCGTGGTCGTCGAAGCAAGTTCGCGGTTCCTTTATTGAGTCAAGATAGGCGCTGAGTTTGCTCCGCCGGCCAAAAGGATTTGCGGATCGACTGCAGGGCCGGATCAGCCGGATATCCTAACGTTAGGCTTCGAGGGATCACCCAGGGAGTAAAGGAACGAAGTGCCGTAAGGCACGCCTAAGTTCGCCTGCGCAAGCAGAGGGGGATTGGAGCGGTAACCTTCAGTCGGTAACGTGCTGATGCGATCGTTTGTGATACCAAAGCCCCCGCGAATGGCCCACTTGCTGGAGCCGGTCGGATCGAGCCCGAACCGATCCTGGGCCCGAAGCTGTTCCAATCGGTCGGGTAGAACTGGCTCACAAGATCGACGCGGCCGTTTGCCATTCGTTGAACAGCATTTGAACCGGAGCCAAACACAAAGTTTCGCAGTTAATTTTGCTTATCTTAGAACGTGCCGAGGTTTTTATAGCGCAGACCTAAGTTCAAAGTAAGTCTCTTCGAAACTTCCAGTCATCCTGAATGAAAAGAGCCCATTCCCGCTGCCTCAACTGTGAAAACACCGTTGCGGGCTGCCCGAGGCCGGATTTACAAGTCTCTGCTCCGTGAACGGAGAGTCGTTTGCGAAATCGACAAGGTTGTTGAAATTGTAAGTCGGGATATAGTTGCTCGTATTTTGAGCGGCTCCGCGCATGATTCGCAGTTAACCACCCATTTTCAGCGTATGAGTGCTGCGCGACCCAGGAGAATATGTCCTTGTAACTGTAATTTGTCTGCCACCAGCCGCTGGGATACTGGGCACCCGATATGCTCGAAAGGCCGGTGATATTGATCCTCGGAATCTGGAGTTCCTTCCGGATATCAGGGCGGCCGATTAACTGCATTACGCCGCCTCTAAATTCGTTCACCTTATCCGGACTGAATGTATGAGTCTCAGATATTGCCAAGGGTAGTGGTCTCAGCCTGGGCATAGTTGAATTCGGGGCGAGCACCACCGGATAACGTCGTGTTGGTGGTCCGGTAATAGCTGCCATACAGCCTGTCTTTTCCGGGCCGCAACTCGTGTTCAAGTCGCACACTAAACTGATTCCCGTTGCGGTAGATCGTCGGGATGTAGAACACGGTACCGAAATCGGGAATGCCATCGCGCGTCGAAGTCCAGCGGCCGTTCGGTCCGGGGCTTCCCGCGGCGCGGAAGCCGGAGGTCGGGTTCGCAGCGGGTGCCGCATTGTTAAGCAGATATGCCGCAAGACTGTTTGGGTTCCTCTGGGTGACAAGGCTTCGGAATTGAGGCGTCTCCACGACCGCCTGGGTGGCCCGGGCTCCTCCCTGGTGCAAACCTTCGTGGCTGGCTAAGAAGAATGTGCGATTCCGAAGGATAGGTCCGCCGCCTGCACAATCAAACAGATGCTTGCGGGCTCCAGCAGCACTGCGGGGTCGAAGATGGAACGCGCGGCCAAGGTATTGTTTGTGAAGTAATACGCGCCCAAGCCATGAAACCGGCTCGTTCCGCCCCGAGTCTGCATCTGGATCTGGGCTCCGAGGGCGCAGTCTCGCCGGAGACTCTAGGCTGAAGCGCAACCAAATTTAAAACGTTGCATCCGCTAATCGGGAATTCTCTGGTTTGTTTCGCGGCAATCCAGCCTGTTACCCGGCCCTGCTCGGTTTCGATGTCGGGGGCTCAGAGTGGAGACTTGATAGAAGCCTTCCGAAGAGGTCTTCGCATCGCGAACAATTCCAGTACTGGTGTTTTGTGACAGTACCCGTCGCACCCGGAACCGTCCCTCCCGACTGATCAGTGACAGTGCCTTGAATCGCACTCGAGAACGGAGGAAATGCGGGTACAGCCGCCAGCGCAAACTTAGGCTCATTCCAGACTGAATGCGCATTTAGTTTATGGATACGCAGGAGAGTGCCATCGTTGACGGAACCAAACTTCGATCCAAGGTCCGGCAAGCACTCCCGCGGTGTTGGCAATTATGGAATTCGCGAGCATCCGCATTTCCATGTTGATCGCCCGCTCCTCGGCATCCACAAACGGAGACTTATCCGGCACTGGCAACGTAAGGAGTTCAGAGTTAAGCGAACCCTCGACACCGAAACCGCAGGGCTCAATCAACCTCTCCAGAGTGGCGCGGTTGTGACCATACAGATAGGGAAATCCCAGAAGGTTGTTATACCCCATGGCATCGATCAGAAAGTTTTTTACTTCGTCCTGCAATCCACCGTCTCTAAGGAGAAGTTCACATATGGAATAGAAGAGACCATTCGGGGTTCGAACGGTCAACAGCCCTCCAGGTTTCAAGATGCGGTAACAGGTTCGGAGAAGGGGTTCGGGATCGTCGATCTGTTCAAAACAATTCCAGATGAAGACGCCGTCGAATGCCTGATCGGGGAAGTTCCCTTTCTGCAGCTCGACAGTATGGACAATAAACCCCTTCGAAGCTGCAAAAGCGCTCGTGTGTTTCCCTACGTCCACGCCCTCGGCCTTCCAGCCCCACTCGCCTGCCACCTGCAGAAAAGCTCCGTAGTGGCTACCTACTTCGAGCACGCGCGCCCCGTGCGGGAGCAGGTCGCGGTACGGCTCCTGCTTCTGCCGAAAAGCAGCAACATAGTCGGGGTACTCGCGCTCGACGGTCTGCAGGTCGTATTCATCCTCTGAATACTCCTGTGCCGGAGGCGGTTCGTGTTCATGTCTGATAAGAAGCGTGCAATTCCTGCATTCCTGTACATCCGCTTTTTCAGCATGAAAGAAGTCTGTAAGGTCTTTCGCTTCTCCGGCATTAATCGGCCGGCTGAGACGTTCGCAGACGAAGCGCGCACGCATGCTGCATTCTTCTTCGAGACGTTCACGGGATGCGACGCAGCGGAATGAACTTCCCGAACAGACAGGGCAAACAGCCATCCTGAAATGGATGATTTCGAAACTGGGTTGCCAACCCGGAAATGTTGCTAGTTAAACATCGAATGGCAGATCTAATCCAACCTGTGGTTCGAAAGATTGAGGGCTACTACGAGCTTTAGAGGAGAAGAGAAACGATGAGAGCACTCTGCTGGTATGGCAAAGAAGATGTCCGCGTCGAAACAGTCCCGGATCCCGTGATTCAAAATCCGGGCGACATCATCATTAAGATCACATCAACCGCAATCTGCGGGTCGGATCTTCATCTGTACGACGGCTTCATGCCGACGATGGAAAAAGGAGACGTGCTGGGCCACGAACCTATGGGCGTGGTTGTTGAGCGTGGAAGCGAGGTAACAAAGCTCAACATCGGCGATCGGGTTGTCGTGCCATTCACGATCTCCTGCGGCAAATGCTTCTTCTGTCAGAAAGGTCTGTTCTCCTGTTGTGACACGTCCAACCCGAACGCCGCAGCAGCCAGTAAAGTTATGGGCCACTCGCCCGCAGGGCTCTTCGGTTATTCGCATCTATTAGGCGGATTCCCCGGAGGTCAAGCGCAGTACCTCCGCGTGCCTTATGCCGACGTCGGCCCGATCAAAATTCCGGAAAGCCTTCCCGACGAAAAGGTTCTCTTTCTGTCCGATATTTTTCCCACGGGCTACATGGGCGCGGAAAACGCGGAAATAGAGCCGGGCGACACTGTTGCAGTTTGGGGCTGTGGTCCCGTCGGGCAATTTGCTATTCAGAGCGCATGGATGCTGGGCGCCGGACGCGTAATTGCGATCGATCGCGTTCCGGAGCGGCTGCGCATGGCAGAAGAGATTGGAAAGGCCGAAATCATCAATTTCGACAACGTCAAAGTCTATGACCGCCTTATGGAGATGACGAAAGGACGCGGGCCCGACCGTTGCATTGATGCTGTCGGCACCGAGTCTCACGTCGGTCTGCATAGCGGCGTCGACACCCTCATGGACAAGGCGAAAACGGCGGTCATGCTCGAGACCGATCGTCCTCACGTCCTGCGCGAAGCAATCATGTGCTGCCGCAAGGGAGGGACGCTGTCAATCCCCGGTGTTTACATCGGATTCGTAGACAAGATCCCTATGGGCGCAGCTATGAATAAGGGGCTGACCTTCAAAATGGGTCAAACGCACATGCAACGGTACATGGCACCCTTGCTTCAGAAGATTGAAGAAGGCAAGATCGACCCCTCGGCCATCATCACGCACGAGGTGAACCTGGAAGAGGCGCCCCAGATGTACAAGACGTTCCGCGATAAACAGGACGGCTGCATTAAAGTTGTTCTCAAACCCTGAGTATCGCTAGTTCACAACCGGTGCCGCCGGACCGATCGGTGTCCGGCAAAGCGTAATCGAATCAGTCTGAACCTTATCCCATTCCTGGAGCGTCAAGCCATGCGATTCGAAGAAGCCGCGAATCCGGCTTGCGTTCCAGCCGAATAAGTCTTCAAGGATGGGGATGATCACGCTGCAAGCATCCTCACTCAGGATTGTCCGCCTCGCGATGGGCGTCAAATACCTGTTTTCTGAAACCGCGATAGTTAATCCGTCAAGGCGATTGACGTGCAGCATCACATGTACGTCGGAACTACCGTCGCCCACATACACGACATTGTTGTGTCCGATCCGCATCTGAGCGCGAAGTCCGTCCACAACGGCGACCTTCCCATACCCTGCGGGTAGCGTGACGATGGATTCAATCTCACTCGTAACGGGATCGTAACGGAACTGCGTGCCGTGGATATTTCCGGCCGGGACGATGCCCTCGAGAGCCGATTGTATGACTTCTTCTGGAGCCGCCGAAACAACGTGGAACGAAAACTCGCTCCCTTCCCACCCGCGCAGGATATCGAAAAGCAGCTTGATATTTTCCTTCAGGCGAATCTGCTTGCCGACTGCCGTCAGGTGTTCTTTACGGACACATCGAAACTCGGGATCATGCAACAGGAGATACGCCAGTTCTCCGCCCTGCTGCACAAGGTGAATATCGGAGAGCCCTTTCACGCGCTCTTCGAAGCCGCCGACACCAATTAGCTTGCTTAAAACCAGACCAGAATCGTTGAAACTCAGCGTCTGATCGAAATCACTAACGAATAAAAATTGTTTGCCTGTTTGCACCATACACTTCTCCTTTGTTGTTACGAGAATCTTCGGATGAATGACGGGAGATCAGGATCAGACATGCATCCTGATGAACAGGGGGAGCACTTTGCTTGAAGTGCCCGTTCCTTACTAGTTTAGACGGCAGCAGTACGCCACAGTTGCGAGGCGGACCAGAAAGCTGCTATATCCGTTTCATGCCGGCTAAGGCTCTTGGGACGGGTAAGCCGAAGTACCAGACCCTGTTCGAATCGCTAAAAGCAGAAATTCTTGGCGGCCGCTACAAGCCAGGACAAAAGCTGCCGAGTGAGGCGGCGCTGGTGACACGATCGGGCGCTTCGCGAATCACCGTGGGCCGGGCAATTCGCGAACTTCAGAACCTTGGACTGGTCGACCGTGTTGCGGGATCAGGCACTTACGTTCGTACGCTCGCGGCGGACGGACGGCCCCACTTATTCGGTCTTTTGATCCCGGATTTGGGTGAAACGGAGATTTTCGAACCAATCTGTCAAGGCATTGCCAACGCTCCCGAAAGCACCGAACATGCGTTGCTATGGGGCCACTGCGATCCTGATGCTCAGAAAAGTTTGCAGGCTTGGCTGCTATGCCAGCAGTACATTGCAAAGAAAGTGTCGGGTGTCTTTTTTGCGCCTCTCGAATTTGAGCCAGACGCGGAGAAAACGAACGGTCGGATTTTACAGGCCCTCAAGAACGCCAAGATCCCTGTTGTCCTCCTCGATCGACGCGCGTCGGAAGTTCCGGAACGTAACCGCCCAGATCTGGTGAGTATCAACAACCGGCAGGCAGCTTACCTCGCCACGAAGCACCTCATCGATCTGGGATGTCATCACATTGGATTTCTTAGTTATCACGGAGCCGCAACCACCATTAGCGAACGCCTGTCCGGGTACACGGAAGCTCTCCGGGCTCACGGACTAAGACCGATTGTGGATTCTTCGATCGAGGCAAGCACATCCAGAAGCGAGTCTCTTCAGTGGTCAGGAAGGCACAAGATTCACTCACTCGAGGCCTTCGTTTGCGTAAACGACCGCATCGCGGGACAGCTGATGCATATCTTTCTGCAACGCAAGATACGCGTCCCGGAGGACATACGCATCGTCGGGATCGACGATGTGTCGTATGCGAGCCTTCTTCCGGTCCCACTCACGACCGTTCATCAACCGACTCACGAGATCGGGGAGGCTGCTTTGCGAGTCATGCTCGATCGTATCCGGATGCCTAAACTTCCGCCGCGCGAGGTTCTGCTTGATGGAGAGTTGGTGGTTCGGGTGTCGTGCGGCGCGAATCTCGAGTCTAAACAAGGATGAGCTATTGAGTCGCGTCCACGCTCACCACGTCCGCTAAGGCAGCAGCTACCAGGCTGAGCGCAACGATCCCAAACAGTGCGACCCGCAACGATGTTCCCTGCGCAACCATTCCAATCAGAGGCGGTCCAAACAGGAATCCTATATATCCGGAACCACTCACGGCCGCAACTCCGGTTCCGCTCGGGACGGACGGCACTTTGGCTCCTGCCCGAAACACCAGGGGAACAATCACAGAAAATCCCGCGCCGGTCAGCGCAAAGCCCGGCAGGGCAAACGCCGGCGAGCTTGAGACGAGCGCCAAGGTGAGTCCCAGAGCCGCGATCAGGGCACCAGCGCGCATGGTGCGTACCGCTCCAACTCGCGCACTGATCGCATCGCCTAACAACCGGAACGTCGCCATACCGGCGGAAAACACTGCGTATCCGGCGGCGGCCATACCTGGCGTCGAGTTAAGGCCTTTTTTGAGATAAACGCCAGTCCAGTCGGCGATCGCACCCTCGGAAAGGAACATGCAAAAAGCCACTGTCGCGAGTGTCACAAGCGTCAGTGGCGTTCGCTGCAGAGACAGCCTCTGGGACGCGTAGGCTTGCCCTTCCTGCGCGTCGAGCAGGAGCGGTGCCGTCAATAGACTGACGATTGCAAAAACCGCCGCCGCAAATGGCATGTGCGCTTCGGGACTGATTTGCCAAGCGGCCAGCAGACCACCCAAACCCGCGCCCACCATTCCTCCAATGCTGAACAGGGCGTGAAATCGGGACATGCACGGTCTCCCCAGCGCATTCTCGACAGCGACCGCTTGCGCATTGATTGAAACATCATTCGCGCCTGCCATGGCCCCGAACAACAGCAGGGCGGCGAACAGTGATTGGGCGTCCTTCGCAAACGCCGGAGCAGCGAGAGCTAATGAGAAGCCGACGGTGCTCCAGGCCGTGATTCGTCTGCTGCCGAAACGAGTGATGCCCCAACCGGCCAGCGGAATCGCACAAACCGACCCGATAGCCGTTCCCAAGAGACAAATCCCCAGGCGGGCATTGGAAAGGCCGAGAGCGTTCTGGACCGCCGGAATTCGGGAAACCCAAGTCGAAACAATCAATCCGTGAAGAAGAAAGCGGAAGATCACGGCCCACCATGCGGCCGAGATCTTGTCTCGAACAAAGAAGTTTGGAAATGCTATTTGCCGTGTGCCGACCATCTACTGGCTTCGATGGCGCCGCATAAGACAGGTTGCGCTTGCGAACGAAAACCTGTTATGTCTGTTTTGCGGTTCTGGACACGTAGGCGGGCCGGTTCACCCGCCTGAACCTCGCCGGTCGCGCGGGCATCTAATGGGAGATGAGCCTCTTCGCAGATTCCAGTGTCCGGGTAGGAGTTTTAGATCAATCTCCCATTCCAGAAGGGTCGACGGCCGGGCAAGCCTTACGGAACAGTCTCGAACTGGCGCAACTGGCCGATGACTTGGGTTATCACCGCTACTGGCTCGCCGAACATCACGGCACGCCCGGGCTGGCTTGCGCGAGCCCCGAAGTCATGATCGGCCAGGTTGCTGGGCTGACATCGAACATTCGGGTTGGGAGCGGCGGAATTATGTTGCCGCACTATAGTCCGCTCAAAGTGGCAGAGAACTTCAGCATGCTGGCTGGTATGTACCCGGGACGCATCGATCTTGGCGTAGGCCGGGCCGCGGGAACAAGCCCCGGCATCGCGTTCGCGCTTCAGAGAGACCGGCGCCAGCGAGCTCCGGACGACTTCCCCGACCAGTTTGCCGAACTACTCAGCTACTTCTCCGATCCGGGTGCTCCGGCGAGCCTGTTCCCGCAAATCGCGCGCACGCTTCCGCCGTTCGCAGCACCCGAGCCCTTCCTCCTAGGGTCTTCGCTACAAAGCGCGGTGTGGGCCGCAGAACTCGGACTGCCTTACGTGTTCGCTGACTTCATCAATGCGCGTGGATCCGAGAACGTCGAGTATTACCGCGAGCGCTTTACTCCGTCCGAACATCTGAAGAAGCCGCTTGTCATCGTCGCTGTCTGGGTTATTTGCGCCGAAACCGACGAAGAGGCGTTGCGGTTATCCGCGAGCAGCCGCATGATGATGACTTTGCTTCATCAAGGAAAGCTGATTGCAGTTCCTCCGGTCGAGAGCGCCGTTGAATTTCTCCGAAGGAATGGTATGGCTCCGGACACGCTGCCTCCGGGCCGGCGTTTCGTCACCGGTTCACCTCAAACAGTGCGGTCTCAATTGGAAGACGTTGCGCGCGAGTATGGAAACCCTGACGAACTGCAGCTTGTGAACATCATGCACAGTCACAGCGCCCGAATGGAGTCGTACCGTCTGGCGGCCGACGCGTTGGAGCTCGCTTCCCCCGAAGTATTGGCCGAAAACCACCACGGACGGCTGACAAGAACCGTCGCCAGTCACTCCTAGCGCTCTGTTATCAATCACTTACGATTGGCACGGCGGGTGCATTCTTCTTTATCGAAATCGCTAGAAAGCGATGTTTTGGGGAGGAAGAAGATGAAGACGAAATTGATGGCTTTGTTGTTGCTCGCAAGTAGCTCGATGTTCGCGGGAGGTCGGTTCTTTTTTGGCGTCGGTGTTGCGGCCGGCCCTGGTTATGGTTACGGTTACTATGCTCCGCCACCGCCTCCGCCCGTCGTAAGCTACGTGGCACCGGCACCCGGCCCCGGCTACTCCTGGATCAACGGTTATTACTACCCGGCTGGACCACGGTGGGCCTGGAGAACGGGTTACTGGGCTCCGCGTCCGTACGCGGGTGCGCGATGGATGGCGCCTCGCTACGACAGTCACCGCTACTACTCCGGTTATTGGCGTCGATAACAATTCAATTTCTGCAATTTCCCTCTGAAGAGCGGGGTAGCCGATGCGCCACCCCGCTCTATTTTTTTGGCCCCTTCGCCGTTGCCAGCCGCCTCGTGAATCGGTGCTATTCTCGGGACGAGGACCGCACCTTTGAAAGTGGCCAAGGCTTGGTGGATTGGAAGCTGCGCAATCTCATTCCTCTGCACAGCCTACGCCTTGGACCGCACGCTTCCCAAGCCGTTCCGCGAGATTCAAGGTGTGGAGTATCGCATCGGCACTATTCCGCTGCCGCCGGACTACGCTGAAGCAACGGAGTGGACGTTCGCCCGCATGATGTTCCCGCCAGGCTGGAACAACGGCTACGAAGGCCGCGATAACCCCGAGTGGCAGCAAGGCACTTCTTTGTGGACGCAGGATTTCCCGCGTGCAGACCGCCACTTCGCGGAGGCCGTCCGCCGGCTCACGCGGGTCAGCACTCGTTCCGTAGAACAGCCCGTCAACCTGGACGACAAAGATGATGTGTACAACTGGCCGTGGCTCTACGCTGTCCAGGTCGGCGAATGGGGCATCACGGACGCGCAGGCGCAAAAGCTGAGAGATTACCTGATGCGTGGCGGCTTCTTCATGGCTGACGATCTTCACGGCACAGTCGAGTGGCAAGTCTTCGAAGAAAGCATGAGGCGTGTCTTCCCCGATCGCCCGATCATCGAGATCCCCGACTCAGACCCGATCTTTCACACCGTTTACGATCTGGACGAGCGCTATCAAGTCCCTGGCGAGGCACACTTGCGGGAAGGCCATAAGCTCGACGGCTATGTCGCGCATTGGCGTGGGATCTATGACGACAAGGGCCGGGTGATGGTGGCTGTTTCGTTCAACTCCGATATCGGTGACGCATGGGAATATGCAGATTCGGCGTTCTACCCAGAACGATTCTCCGCCCTGGCAGTGCGGCTCGGCGTTAACTACATCGTCTATTCGATGACGCACTAGCGCCTACTTCGCACTCTTCGTCGGTCCCCAGAAAATTGTGCAGTCTCCAATGTCTTCCTGCTTGGGGAAGATCTTAACCAAATCCATATCGTCGATCCGATCCTCTTTGCAGGACTCGACCGTCGCAAATTTACCCGCTTTTACTTGAGCGTTCACTTCTTTTTCGGAAATGATGTGATAAAGCTTTTCCTCGGCTGGAGAAAGCTCAAGTTTGTGGGAGTAAGAGAACTCCATGCCGGGCAGAGGCGTTTTGCCGAGCAGGAAATAAACCTGCTCATCGGCATAAAACAGGCCGCCCGGCGGCGTGACCTTTGCAATCTTGGCTGAGATCTTATCGTATGTGTCCCAGGTCGTCGAGTCGCGATCGTCGAACAGCTTCTTGCCTATAGAGAGCAGCAGAAGACCACTCATTAGACAGACGGCCCAGAAGGGACGCGGTGTATCGGCCAGGCGGGAAGTGACGGCAAAAAATCCGAGCGAAGCGAGGATGCTGAAAAATGGAACCGCAACGATGAAATAGCGTTGGAACGTCGGATGTGCGGTCGAGATGTAAGCACTCAGCGTTGCGGCAAGCCACGCCACGAGATAGAACTCAGCTTTGCGGTCGCGGTCCCACCCGCTCTTTTCTCAGGACAAAGAAGAGGCCGAAAAGGGAGAGGAACACCAGTAGAAAAGTTGGGACGGAATCGATCCAAGCGGTGAATACGTCGAAGTCGTGGGAGTTCACGTCGCCCCAGTTCACGCGCCGGAACAGAGGCTTGATATTGCACTACATTGAAGAACGTTTGACGTGGACCTTTCAGGAACAGCAGGAGCACAGGGAAGAACGGAACAGTGGCACCCACCGCGAAGGCCGCTGCCTTTTTCCACCGGACTGCGGCCTGGTCATAAAACACCATCCAACCAAAGAGGACAGGCAGCACCGGGGCCGTCAGCAGAGTGGACGCTGCCGCCGCGCCTGCCGCGCATCCGGCCGCTGCGGGGAAAAGCAAACTCATGCGACGTACGCCGATGACCGTTAGCCGAAAGGCCAGCATACAAAAGAGCATGGAAATCGCGTAGGCCTGCGCGATGGGTCCAAACTGAACCAACACCTCGTTCAGCCCTATAAACAGAGCTGTCAGCAAAGCACATGGCCAGCGCCAGCGCCCGAGGCTAAACCTGAGGAGGACAAAATCGGCGGCCAGGTATGCAGTCGCCGCAAGAAATAGAGAAGCAAAAATGTGAGTGACTCGCCAGCTTGTCCCAAACACCGAAAAGAGAGCGGCATTGAAGTAGGCGTTCAACGGCGGCTGCGGAAAGCAGAAATCGATATAGGGCATTTTGCCCTGATGGATGAGCTGCGCAGCTAAAAGATGAAAGCCTTCGTCCCAAACGAAGCCCATGGTGACGGAATACGCGATCAGACTGGACGCGAGAAGCGCTGTCACAACGAGAAGATTGCGGCGAAGGCGACGAAAATCAGACTCCCCGGTGTCCAGTTCCTCTCCGGTCCCGGCTTTCGATGGCAATTTGGTCCACTGCGCGCGATGATACGATGTCGCGCATCTCAACTCAAGCAATTCTCAGTTGATCGAATCTTAAGGGAGTCCGAAAGCCAGTACGTCCGAGCCCGCCGTGATTGCGACGAATTGTTTACCGCCGGCCGTATAAGTCATGGGCGATGCTTTCATCACCACATTCGTGTCGAAGTGCCAAAGCGTTTTACCGTCGCGCTCATCCGCAGCCACAAAGGTCCCATTCGGATCACCATAGAACAGAACACCACTCGCTGTTCCAAGCACACCAGGCCACGTCTTGGCGAGCACCGGGCCGATCTGCTTTATCTCCCACCTGATGGTGCCGTCGTCGATATTGATCGCGCGGAGATATCTGTAACCGGGTTCCTCCGGCGCTTTACCCGTCCGTATCGCTTCTATTTTTTCTGGAGGCTGGCAGTCCTCCTGGGTCATTACATAATAGAGACGAGTAGAAGTACTGTAATAGGTGGAACTCCAGTTCGCAGCGTTGGACGGGCATCCCATCTCACGGCTGTGCTGCTCTTTCGCTCCGCCGACCCTTTGCGGGCGGTTATCAGGACCAATACCGCTGGCCCAGTTCACTCGCGCCAGGAACTTTTTCGTCAGCAGAACCTCGCCGTTTGTGCGATCTAAGACATAGAAGAAGCCGTTGCGGTCAGCATGCAATAACAATTTGCGCTGCTTGCCTTTATACTCCGTATCCACCAGCACCGGCGGCTCATTGGCATCGCGATCGTGAACGTCATGCGGAGTGAATTGGAAGTGCCATTTCAGCGTCCCGTCATGCGGATTCAAGGCGAGAATGCAGTCGGTGTAGAGGTTGTCGCCCGGGCGGTCCCGGTCGTCGGAATCCGGCCAGGGATTGCCAGTCGGCCAGTACACTGCGTCCGTTTCCGGATCGTATGATCCGGTGAGCCAGGTCGAGCCGCCGCCAAACAGGGGCTCTTTCCCCTTCCACGTTTCCGATCCCGGCTCGCCTTTGAGTGGGATGGTCCAATGCCGCCACAGCAGCTCGCCGGTAGACGCTCGGAAGCAGGCGATGAATCCGCGCATACCCCAGTCGCCGCCCGAGACACCGGCGAGCACCGTGTCGTTCACGATCAGCGGAGCAATAGTAGAGCCATAGTGCTGAGCTTCTTCGGGCATGTAAGTGTCCCAGACGAGACTGCCCGTGACGCGATTCAGAGCGAGAAGATGGGCGTTGTCCGTCACCATAAACACCTTGTCGCCGTACAGCGCAACTCCACGGTTTGTGCCGAGCGAAGCGTCTCCCATGAGGCCTCGCGTCTGCGGCCGCGAATATTTCCAGATCATGCGACCCGTTGCAGCGTCCAGTGCATACGCTTGATTCGGGCCCGTTACGTACATCACTCCATCAGCAACTAAGGGCGTCGCCTCAAGACCGAAGTGCGGAATTGGAAAGATCCACCGCAGTCCGAGTTGCTCCACATTGCTTCCTGTCAATCCCGTGCAGATTACTGAACCGATTTGCATCCAGGTTGCCGTTGTAGGTGAGCCAATCGCCCGGTTTCGGATTTAGCAGACGCGCAAAATCAATGGTGTTGCCTGACGTAGATACGTCGCTCGGAAGCGGGGCTTCTGATTTCTTGCCGTTTAAGCTGCCAAGGTAAGCAATCAGGTTGGTCCGTTCTGCTTCAGATCCTCCGAATGGCTTCATGACAGACCCCGGTTCATCTCGAATCGAGGTGATGTCCTTGTTTGTCAGCAGGTGAAACTTGCCCTGAAGATCCTGGAGTTGAATATCGAAGTTGGTGCGTCCCCGCGCAAAGCCGCGCAGCCCGGTCCCGTCTTTCAACTGAACGTTCACAAGTTGATAACCCGGTGTGATGAACGTCTGCGGCTGGCTTAAAACTCTCTGCAATTCCGCCACCGTCATCGTGGAGCCCACGTTCGACAAATCCGGACCGATCGCTGAACCGGAGCCAAATACCATGTGGCAGGAAATGCAGTTCCCCTTACCGAAGAAGATTTGCCGGCCAGCGTTTCTATCGCCGGGCAAGACAGCATCGGCCGCGGCCGAGTTCAGCGAGTGAACATAGTCGCCAAGGCCGTCGAGATGTTCCTTCGGCAGGTCAAACGCCGGCATGCCTGAGCTCGGAACACCGTTTCGGATCGTCTGTCGAATCTGTTCCACCGACCGAGACCGCAGATGTCGATTTCCCGCTAAGGCAGGTGCATGGTCCGTACCTCCCGCATCCGCACCATGACATCCGGCACAACGAAGCGAAAACTGTGCCGCGCCGTTCTTGAAAAGGTCAGCGTTCGCGTTTTTATCTTGTGCCGAAACGGATGGAAGGAATGCTGGAATCGCAGCAAACAAAAGTGCCAGTTGACGCACAGACTTTCCCATCAGGCAGTCACCGCTTCAGGCACGCTGACGTACTTTTGAGAGCCCGCGAAGATCCAGAGAACAAGAGGGCAGATAAGGGGAATCAAGCCGAAACAGATAAACACGGGCTTATACGAGAAATACTCAAGCAGCCAACCGGTAATCAACGAAAACACCATGCCGCCGAAACCGGCGCCCATGCTCGCGATCCCATACACAGAAGCTGCAGCGTTCTTCGGGAACAAGTCAGCAGGCAAGGCGAGCATGTTAGCGAGGCTCCCGGTATACCCCGCCATTGCGATCGAGACAAACACCATTGATAGCCAGACCGATTGCACGTACACGGCAGGTATGGAGGCCATCATGAGCACAGCGAACAACGTGACGGCGGTTTTACGCGCCGGGATCAAGGGTAAGAACTTAAGCAGAAAACGTGAGAGCAGCCCACCCAATACGTTCCCTAATCCAGCAACGAAGAATGGCATCCAGGCGTACGTGCCAATCGCCGCCATATCGAAGTGCCGGTCCGCTTTTAGATACTGCGGGAACCAGAAGACGTAGAAATACCACGCCGGATCAATGAAGACTTTTGAGATCGTGAAGCTCCAGACGAAGCGGGAACGAAAGAGTTCACGGGCCGGCACAGGCGGCAGAACGTCTGCCAAGGCAACCGCGGGCGTCCTGTAGGTGGGCCACCAAACCGCAAGCCATATAAAACCCGCCAGACCGACGATGATAAAAGCCCATCGCCAACCAAGTTGAAGAAGAATAACCGCCACAATAGGCGGAGCAAGGATTGCGCCGATGGAGGAACCACTGTTGAAAATTCCTGAGGCAAGCGCCCGCTCTTTCTCCGGAAACCATTCAGCCACTACTTTGACTGCTCCCGGCCAATTTCCTGCTTCGCCCATGCCCAGCAGAAATCGGCAAATCCCCAGGCTGACGGGGCCGGTTGAGAATGCGTGAAGCACGGAACTCACTGACCACCACAACATGCAGAGCCCGTATCCCGCGCGGGTCCCGAGCCGGTCGATCAAAGGACCGGAAACACCGTTCATGATGGTATAGGCAAGCAGGAACGCAAACACCACTCTCGAGTAACTGGTGCTGCTCATCCCGAATTGTTCGGTAAGGACCGGCGCTGCTACCGAAAGGGTTTGGCGGTCCAGATAATTGACAACGGTAGCCCAGAACGCGAGGGAGATCATGACCCACCGCATCCGGGAATTTGAGGCCGCGATTTGGCCGGAGCTCATTGCGAACGGTTCGCGGCTTACGCCAGGCCGGCGCCGCGCAGGTAAGTCCTTAGTTGTTGTAAGTCACGGCGCATTTGAGCAAACACGGCGGCAGTATCGGCAATTTGCGTTTTGCCGTTTTCCGCGCCGCCGAGCGGATACTCGAAATGCAGTTGCAGCGGTCCGTTAAATTGCGAAGCTGCCACCATCTGGAAAAACTCTGGAAGCCGCACCATACCTTCGCCGAGAGGCTTCCAAGCCGGACGCCAATTATCGGGACCCTTCTTTTCCCAAAGGAAATCCTTCACTGCGATTCCTTGAAGATATTTGTCCGTGATGCGGAAGCTATTGATCCAGCCGCCAAAGCCGCCTTCGACAGTCGCGTGACCCACATCGTAGTTCACGCCGACGGCCGTCGGATCCATTCCTGCAAGCAACTCGTGCAAGTCCCAGATCGAAGCTCCCACCACGTTCAAGCCGGAATGCGTATGATACATGGCCGTCGCCCGGTATCGTGCGTTCAGTGCGGCCAGCTTCTCCACACGCGGTTTCATCGCGTCTAGCTGCTTCGCGAGCGGAATATCCGGCTTGTAAGTCAAGCCACCCCAGCGATAGTAGCGGATTCCTAACTGAGAAGCCGCGCTGAGAATGTCCTCGGCATAGGGAGTATTGGCATCCACGATATCCGTCGTAATCATCGGGACTTCCAAGCCATGCTTCCGAAGAATCGAGATCAACGGCGGAAGGTCCTGTTTCACGCGTTCGGGGGCGACATGCCCACCTTTGCGCACCGCAAGATCCACGCCGTCAAATCCAATCTCAGCCGCTCCTTGCGCCAGCTTTTCACCTTGCAAAAAGAGGAGATGCTTCGAGAAAATGGCTACTTTCAGCGGATGCTTTTCCGAGGTACCCACTGCACTGGCGGACGCCGCTCCCATAATCGCGGCGCTCGTAGCCAGCATGGATCTTCGGCTGAGAGGTTTTTGCATTCGTACCTTCTTAGAATGACAACTTCAATGCAAGCTGAATAATCCGCGCGGAGTTCAAGGTTTGAGTGACCTGGCCGCCGGATGAATTGTTGATGGCCGAGTTGTTCGGTATCGCGAAGACGGGGTGGTTTAGGATGTTGAACATCTCCGCCCGAAACTGGAGAGCTGTACGTTCAGTAATCGGGAACATCTTGAGAAGCGTGAAGTCCACTTGTTTCAGGGAGTCGGCACGCAGTATGTTCCGGCCGCCGTTGCCGTACGTGTACGTGGCCGGTACAGTGAACGTATTGCTAGCTCCCGTAACGAAACTGGAACACGCGGAGTTGGCAGAGACGTAAAACCAACAATTTGGCTGGCCGACCATGATAGGTGCGCCGTTTACCATGGGCCGCTGGCCGGTCACTCCTGTGTTCGCAGTATCGGTGCTGATCGTTGGTGTGAAGGGTTGCCCGGAGCGCAAAGTCACGATGCTTGCCAACTCCCAGCCGCCGATGATCTGATTGACGACACCCGGCACGTTACTTGCAAACTGTCGGCCCTTGCCGAAGGGCAAAGCATAATTGACGCTTCCGGTGAACGACTGCGGCAAATCGTAGTCGCACACGCCACGGTTCGAAGATAGCAGCAGTAAGGTGGTGCCCCCTTGCAAGCTTCCGGAATCGATGCACTTCGACCATGCATAGGAGATCAGGGTATTGAGACCATGCCAGTCCCGGCTCTCAAATTTTGCCTGAAGCGCGTTGTAGTTAGCGTTCTCCGCAAACACCGGATAGGTGAATGCACCCCATTGGGCGAACGGACGCCGGGTTTGTATTGCGCCCGGTCCGGGGTTCGGATCGTTGATGCTGAGATTCTGGTTCAAGTGCGTTGTCTTGTTTCCCACGTACGAAATGTCCAGCGACGTCGATTGAGTCAGTTGACGTTGGATGGCGAAATTCCACTCGCTCACCGACGTGCTGCGGAAGAGCGTAGAACCGGAGTCAACGTCGGGCGTGGCACAGGACTTCGCTACGAATCCGAAGGCACAAACCTGCCCTGTCGTGTTCGGCGAAACGTTCGGTTGGCCCAGGAAAAAGTCGGCCCAGGTCCGAGTGGGTCTCAGAGGAGGCCGGTCATTGAACACGGTGCTGGTCGCAATGAATGGGACGGTAGCGACGGTATTGTTGATCGTATTGCTGTCCGGGAAGGCATAGAAGATCCCGAACCCGCTTCGCACGACCCACTTGTTGCTGCCCGAGGGTCGCCAGGCGAAGCCAATGCGAGGCGCCCAATTCTTCTGCACCGACTGAATGGAATCCGGAAGCCCTAAATCCTTTGTATATTCAATGCGGTCGCTAAACAGATTCAGAAGAGAGCTGGTTAACGGCTGGACAGCCGGATCAATCGAAGACGGAACGATGACCTTTCCGGTCGACAGATCGAATGCGCTCTTCTGCCCGCGGATGCCGCTATAGAATCCCTGCAGATCGAGACGTACTCCCAAATTTAAGGTCAGGTTCTGAGTGACTCGATAGTTATCCTGCGCATAAAAGCCCCAGAAATTGCCCACGTCGCCGTTGAGCTGTTTGAAGTAGTCTCGCGTCACGGAATCCGGGTAGCCGAGCAGAAAATCACCAAACCCGTCACCGGTGTAAGTTCCGAGGAAATTGAAGATGCCGACCGACCTCGAACCGTTGATGAAAGCCGCCGTCTGATGCATCAGCTCGGCGCCGATCCTGACGTTGTGCTTGCCGCTCGAGTAGCTCACGCTATCCGCATACTGCCAGTTCCGAATGCGGTTCTGCTTCGGCCGCTGGTCGGAAGGCGAACCAGTAAACGTGGAGTAACCAGTCACCGTAATCTGGGGAAAGCTGTAGACGGAAGTTGTGTCGTCGAAGCCTTTTACTCCGGCTTGTTGATTGAAGTTAGTTCCCTGCAACGTACCGCCAAAATAAAAGTAGCTCCGGTAGTAAGACGCGCGAGCTTCATTGATCCAGCTCGGGCTAAAGATGTGCGTCAGGCTGACGGTTGCGTTCTGGGCGCGGCTATGAAGCGGGAAGCTGCCCAGCGTGGTGTACTGGTTCGGATCGTTCTCGTCGTTGTTGTTGATTGAGTAGCGCCCGTTGATCTGCGTCGCAGAAGTGATCTGATGATCTATTCGCAGATCACTGCGGATCTGGTGCTGAAGTAGATCGTTCGTCAGCGCCGAATAGGCTGAGCTGCCTTGTACCGTGTTCGCAGCCGGCAAATAATTCAGGAAGTAGAGCGCCTGCGGCGAAATTCTAGAAACCGGAATGACATTGCCGGCAAACTGCGTATATCCGGTCGTGGGATCAGTGATTTTCTTTGTCAGAGCACTGAAGTTGCCTGCCCTCTGTGCTGTGGTGGGAACAACGTTGTTATAGGTAACTCCCTGGAGCAGGCCTGTTTTTTCCATGTCGGCAAAGAAAAACGTCTTGTCCTTCCGGATCGGTCCACCCACCGCGAAGCCGTACTGATTGCGGCGCAGTATGTCTTTCGTCTGATTCGAACCGACTGGGGGGATAAAGAAAAAATTACGAGCGTCGAAGGCCGAGTTACGCAAGAATTCGAAGGCAGTACCGTGGAAGCCGTTGGTCCCGCTTTTCGAAGTCACATTGACGGCATTCGGCGTGTGGCCGTGCTCCGCCGACATATTCGCGCTCTCCACCTTGAACTCCTGTAGAGCATCGACGTTCGGCTGGATCAGCGTTCCACCCGTCTGCATCTCCGTGATGAACGCTCCGTCCAGGTACCAGCCCACCTGGTTCGGCGCCGTACCGTTGATGACGACGTTGACTGACGATGATCGTATGGAACTGCCGCCGGTACGTGTTCCCTGCCCGCCAGGAGTATACGTTGCGCCCGGCGTCAAACTGGTCAGTTGCCAAAAACTCCTGCCGTTCAGCGGCATGCGTTCCACCGATGTAGGATTGACAACCTGACCGACCGAAGATTCCGAGGTTTGAACAATGGGCGGCGCGGCCGCTACGGTAACCTCCTGTTCGACACCCCCCACCTGAAGAGTGGCATCGATGAGCGCGCGTTGGGCCACTTGCAACTCGACGTTCGGAATCGTGTATGTCTTGAACCCGGACATCGTCACCTTCATCGAGTAATGGGCGGCGGGCAAGTCGGGAATGACGTATTCACCGCTGCCGTTCGTCGTCACAGTTCGAGTGACTTGCGTGCCCAGGTTCTGTACCTCAACTGTCGCGCCCGCTACTACGCCGCCGGACGGATCAACAACGGTACCGAGGAATGAACCGTTTGAAATCTGCGCCACGGTGCTCGCGGCTAGAGCAAGAACGCACAACAGCGTGCGCAATAGAGATGAGTGCTTCACATGGAACTCCTGAAAGTCGTAAACGTTTACAAGGCTGCGGCAAAACTTAGCTGAGATGCCAAGGGGCTCGATACGGACGGTCGGTCCATTGGTTGGCTTCCGCATCGTCCATGATCTGTTCGTTCTTGGCATCCCATCGAACTCGCCGGCCGAGACGAGTCGAGATATTTCCCAGATGACACATGACAGCCGTAAGATGACCTTGCTCGATGTCGGCATTTGGCCGTTTTCTGCTCTTCACGCAATCGAGAAAGTTACGCACATGCGCGCCGTTCAGATCGGATGCCGGCGCCTTCAAGGGCTCGATGAGCGGCTTGTCCGTCTTCTTCCCGAGGTTATTCGCCATCTCCGGTTTGACGGTGAACCCGCCGCGTGTCAGGCTCAGCATTCCCTTAATACCAAAGATGTCGAGCGTAAATGGGTCGCCTTCCGAGATCTCGCTGGAAGTCCAGCTCACGACGACTTTGGGGAACTGGTAGAGCACTTCCTGTACGTCGGGCGTTTGTCCGCCATCTTTCAAGGCGTAACGTCCGCCAGTGCCCGATACTGAGATCGGCGCATCCTCCCCAACAATCCAACGCGCGATATCGAGGTGATGCGCACCCCAATTGGTCATCTGCCCGCCTGAGTAATCCCAGAACCAACGGAAGTTGTAAATGCAGCGGAAAGGATCGAACTCTACCTTGGGAGCCGGCCCAAGCCACATGTCCCAGTCGAGTTGCGACGTCAGCCCGGACTGGAGGGCAGTCGGTTTCAGCCCGGGAAAGATGTTCCGCTGATACCCGGCACGAATCCGGTGAACGTCGCCGATTCCGCCGTCCTGGATCAGCTTGACCGCCTGGGCATAATGAGCTCCGGATCTTTGCTGGCTTCCTGTCTGAACCACTCGATTGTTCTTACGGGCAGCGGCGACCATTTTTCGGCCTTCGCTGATCATGAGCGAGAGCGGCTTCTCGCAGTAGACGTCCTTACCGGCTTCGCATGCATGAACCGTCATGATCGCGTGCCAGTGATCGGGCGTGGCAACGAGAACGGCGTCAATATCCTTCAGCTCAAGAAGTTTTCGGAAGTCCTTAAACGGCTTGGCACGGCCTTGTGTCATGGCGATCCCTTGTTCGCGGAAAGGGTCGTAGACGTCACAAACGGCTACGGGATCGACATCGCTCTCTTTGAGGAAATTTCCCCAATCTTCGCGCCCGCGTCCCCCTGATCCGATCAGCCCCATTCGGATCCGATCGTTGGCTCCCAAGATTCGGGAAGCGCTGAGGGCATTCGCCGCGGTGACCGCGAACGCCGCGCGGGAGAAATCTCGTCTTGTCATGGTGTCTCTCGGGTATTCTCGGCTGGTTCAACAGGCAATATCGTCCCGGAGACAGGTGATCCGGGACGTTTGCTCGACGGGGAGTGACCAGCTACACTCGAATTTCCTACGTCGGAAACGTTTACCAATGTTCGATTCAAACTTTAGCCGAAGGCAAGCCCTCAAGTCAATCGCAGGTGTAGTTATCGGGGCGCCGGCGCTTCTGTCTTCCCCGGTCACAGACATTCAGATTGTCGAGGTCGAACCTTCGTACCAGGATTACAACTACCGGGCTCCCATGAAGTTCGGCGGGTCCGTGGTGACTCGCGTCACGCTACTGAATGTGCGCTGCACAGTGCGCGGCCGCAACGGGAAAACGGCACACGGCTTCGGATCTATGCCGATGGGAAACGTTTGGTCGTTTCCCTCTAAAAAGCTGTCCTACGACCAGACGCTGGCCGCAATGAAGGAGCTTTCGGCACAAATTGCGCGGCTAACAGCGAGCTATAAAGAGTGGGGCCATCCAATCGACTTGAACCTGGGCCTGGAACCGCAGTACTTTTCTGCCGCTGCGGACATCTCAAAGCGGCTGGTGCAACCGGTCCCGCCCCTGTGTACGTTGGTGACGGCGAGTCCCTATGACATCGCGGTCCATGACGCTTACGGCAAACTTCACAATCGTTCCTCCTTTCAAACGCTAGGGCCGGACTACCTGCATCACGACCTTGCGCACTACCTGGGTCCCGAGTTTCAGGGCGAAACACTGGATCGATACATCCTGCCCGAGCCGAAGCCGCAGTTGCCGCTTTACCATCTGGTCAGTGCCGTCGACCCGATCACGGCCGAAGATGTGAAAAAGCGGATCAACGACCGGCTACCTGAAACTCTACCGGAATGGATTCGAGCCGACGGAATCACGCACATCAAAATCAAGCTCAACGGCGATGATCGCAAGTGGGACGGCGAGCGAGTCGTCCGCGTTCACGAAGCGACCAAAGCCACCGAGCGGGAACGCAAGGTAGACCAGTACGTCTATTCGCTCGACTTCAACGAGAAATGTCCCAACGTGGATTACCTCGTGAGCTTTCTCAAAGACCTGAAGGCGCGTTCTCCCGAGGCTTATTCGCGCCTGCAATACATCGAGCAGCCGACTGCTCGCGACTTAGATGCGAATCCGCAGAACGACGTGCATGCTGCCTCCAAGTTGATCCCGGTGGTCATCGACGAGTCATTGACCGGCAAGGAAGCCTTTCTTACGGCACTGCGGATGGGGTATTCGGGTGCTGCATTGAAGGCCTGCAAGGGACTGAGCCAGTCGTTCCTCATGGCTGCACTGGGGCAAAAACGCAAAGTGTTTCTCTGTGTGCAAGACCTGACATGCCCGGGCGCTTCTCTTGTCAGCTCAGTCAGCCTGGCTGCTCACGTGCCTACGGTAAAGGCAATCGAAGCGAACGCCCGGGAGTACGTTCCGGCCGCCAATGAAGGTTGGGCGCAGAAGTTCCCGGGCATCTTCAACGTGAAAGACGGGATGGTACGGACAGCCGACATCAAAGGCCCAGGTCTGGGGATTGTTCCGGCCTAGCCGGACAGCCCTTCTCAGGCTCGATCGGTCCCCGAAATCTGAAAGCCCCAAGCGTACTGGCAGGGCCGCTTCGATTCATCCTGCAAGTTGTCGGGCAGATCGATCACAAGGCCCTGCTGCGGATCGTTCCGCCATCGCAGAGGGGCGCGCACGCCGAGCATGGTTATCTTCGATCCTTCATTCGCGCGAACAGATTTCAAGGTAAGCTGTTTTCCTGGCCAGGCGAGTGCAAACGCATAGATGGACCGGCGGTCTTTCGTTCTGCTGAACCGGATGTCCTTGCCTTCGGACCACAAAGCACCATCGCGGGCACGCGTGCCGTAGATCCCTTCGCCGTTGACCTTCAGCCAGCCGCCGACCTGCTTAAGCTGGTTGATCGCTTCCGGATGAAATTTCCCGGTTCCGTCGGGACCGATACCAACCTGGAAGTTGCCGCCTTTTGCGACCGAATCGAGTAGGTTACTTACAATCCAGCCAGCGCCTTTATACGCCTTCGGGTCGGGATCATACGAGAAGGCCGATGCCAGCGGATAGATCACCATCCACGGCACCGTTGTGTTCTCCTTGCCGCCTGGCACAAACCGCTCCGGCGTGTAGTAGTCGCCGTAATTGCCGATGCCGCGTGCCCGCATCATAACGTCCGGTTGTATCTTTCGGAGGTGCAGGATGGTATCGCGCATCTGCGGCCAGACATGGGGACCCAGCCACATGTCGAGCGACAGCATATCGATGTTGCCATAGTTAGTCAGAAGTTCGGTCAATTGAGCGCGGTGCCGGGCCATCATGCGCGCCACGGTGGCAGGTGTCGGGTCTGCTACCTCGATGTAGTTGTTGCCCAGTCGCTTCTTTGCATCTTCGAAATCGATCAGTTTAGGCGAGGAGGGAACTTGAGCGGGATGGTAGCAGTAAGGCCGGAAGTCCGCGTCGTACCAGTCCGGGTGTGAGAAATAGAGCGCGATTTTCAGGTTGCGCGCGTGCGCCGCTTTGCAAATCTCGCCGACAATGTCCCGGCGGAATGGCGTTTCCTCGATGCTATAGGCAAGGTCGCAGTCTTCGAGTTTAGGCCCGCCGGGCGCGCCCCAGTTGATTCGGGACTTCACGCGTGTCCGGGTGTGATACATGGAGAAACCCTCGTGATGTTTCGTCGTAAACGCGAGCATCTTGAGGCCTCCTTCGTGGAACAAATTCGTCCATTCGGAGGCATCGAAGCCGGAAGGATTCCATGTCTTATAAAGCTGGTTGTATTCGTTCCGCTCTCGGGCGGACATTTTCAGGAAGGGCCATGACTCCGGGTACAGGCGGTGAATGGAGTAAATGCCCCAATGGATCCGCACGCCGTATTTCATGTCCTCAAAAGCTTCGTAAGCCTGGCTTGAAGCCCATTGGTAGCCGGCAACCGGCGTTTCCTCTACGTAGCCTTTGACTCTTTTGTATTGGCTTTCGTTTTCGGGAAGCCGATGCGCAGGAACTCCGGTTTCGGCGGCTCTTAAGCGGCATGCAGCTAAGGCTGCTCCGCTCGCCGCAATCAGTTGGCGGCGTGTCAATGATTCTGGTACGAACATGGTCCCTCTTTAAAGAGTTGTGGGCAAGATTTGAATCTCAGGTACAACGGCTCTCGGAGGCAAACTCGCAATCGCGACGATCATCTCGGCGACATCCTCCGGCTGCAGCGCCGCTTGCAGCATCTCTGCCGTCGGCTTCACTGGACGTCTTTGTACCAGCTCGGTATCGACGAGTCCGGGGCACACCACACAAGTGCGAATGCCGTTCTGACGCTCTTCGTAGCGTGCCGCATGCGCAAGGCCCACCAGCCCGCGCTTTGCCGCCTGGTAGGAGGCGCCCGAAGCATCCGCGAGGAGGCCTGAAATCGAAGAAATGTAGAGCAGCAATCCGCCTCCCGCCGCGCGCATAGAGGGCAACACGGCATACGTCGCGTAGAACGCCCCGTTCAGGTTGGCATCGAGCATCATGTCCCATGTCTCAGGGGTTAACACGCTGAGCGCCCGCGCAGGAATATTCGTTCCGGCTGCATAAATCAGGATGTCGATGGTCCCCACGCTCGCTTGAATGTCGTCCACCAGCGTCTTCATTTCCTGCGCGTTCGAAGCGTCTGCCACCTGGACCTTGATAGGCGAGCCGGAGCTCCCCATCTCTGCTTCCAAATCCCGCAAACGGTCCGCCCGACGAGCAGAAGCAACTACTCGCGCTCCGGCCCGGGCAAACAACACTGCCGTTGCACGTCCGATCCCGCTCGAAGCTCCAACAACGAGCACAACTTTGTCTTTCAGTGAAATAGCCATCAATACGAATTAGAACGCAGCGCTTACTTCTTCGATCTCATCCGGCGATTTTCGCCGCGGACTCCCGCTCCACTAAACGCACCCCGAGAACCCGATGCTCGGGCGCTTTTTGCTTCCCCGATCGAGCGGCAAGCAGGATGTTCACCGCTGCTTCCCCCAATTCGTACTTCGCCTGGTGGATGGTCGTGAGCGGCGGATGAGCAATCGACGCCATCTCAACATCGTCGAATCCGACTAACGAGACGTCGTGCGGAATCCGGATTCCCCGCTCCAGCGCGGCTTTCAAGACTCCGAAGGCCATGGCGTCGTTCGCTGCAAAAATGGCCGTAATCTCGCCTCGGTTTGCAAAGAGTTTCTGAGCGACGTTATAGCCGCCGTCGAACGTGTGGCCTCCGTGAAGCACGGACACAGTCGCTTTACGCCCCGGCTTCCGAAGATATTGCAAAAATCCTGTCGCTCGCAAGGATAGATTTCCGTGGCGCCCGGGACCGGAGAAGTGCGCAAGGTGGCGATGCCCGAGACTCCAAAGGTATTTCGCCGCGAGCCAGCCTCCGCGCAAGTTATCCGCCAGCACGGTTGAGAATGGCGAATTCTTCTCGTGGCTGTTCAGAAGCACCACGGGAATACCGCTTTCCGCCAGACGCTTCTGTTCGATTCGATTCAGCGCCGTAATGGAATTCATGATGATCCCATCCACGTTTTTCTCCATCAACGAATCGATGTAGCGTTTCTGCCGCTCCGCATTCAGATCGCTATTGCAGAGAACGACATCGGATCCGGCGGCAAACGCCGCGTCTTCCGCACCTCGGGCAACGTCGGCGAAGAAAGGATTGCGGATATCGCTAATAATCAATCCGATGATCTGCGAACGGCCGGTCACGAGTCCACGAGCAAATCGATTGGGACGGTAATGAAGCTTGGCCGCGGCCTCCAATACACGCTGACGCGTAAGCGGATTCACGCCGTAAGCCCCGCTCAACGATCGCGAAGCGGTCGCGATCGTCACGCCCGCTGACGCCGCGATATCTCGAAGTTTGGCGACCGGTGCACCTGCGTTGGACTGAGGCTGCAATCGTTTCCGATTATCCTTGTGCGGTGGGGACCTGTCAATGTCATCAGTGCAGCGTCAACGAATGAGCCACATTCAAGGCTGTTTATGAAAACGCTTGCAATCTTTTGCGTTCCGAGCCTATGTTAGCGATAGCGGATTCTATCTAGAGTTGGCTTCAACAGGGTCGATCTTAATCGTGGTACGAAAAACACTTTCCTTCGCATTTCTTCTCTCGCTTGTGTATTCCGGGTGGCTATCTCCCCGCATGCAAGCACAGCAAACAACAGGCAGCATCCTGGGCATTGTCCAGGATGCCCAAGGTGCAGTTGTGGTTGGCGCACAAGTGACCGCGCAAAACTCGGATACCGGCTTATCACGATCGGTCCAGACCAGTAGCGGGGGCGAGTACCGGATCGACTTCCTTCCTCCCGGAAGCTACGAGCTTCAGGTGACCAGCACCGGTTTCCGATCGTTCAAGCAGACCGGGATCACTCTACAAGTGGGGCAAGCGGCCAGAGCCGATGCTCATCTACAGCTTGGCGAAGCGAGCAGTACGATCACGGTCGAAGGAGGCGTGCCCGCGGTCAACACGGCGGACGCAACCGTTGGCCAGACAACCACAACCGAACAAATCACGACACTGCCATTGGTGAATCGAAATCCGTATTCGCTGCTGACCTTGACGCCGGGTGTGCAAAGCCAGCAGAACGCAATCGCGCTTGGTTTTCCGGCGCAACGGACGTTTATCAATGGTGGAACGGACGCCACAATGGGCTCCGTCAATTACTATCTCGATGGCGGCCTGAACATTTCGACGCTCCGCAATACAGGCAATATCGTTCCGAATCCGGATGCACTCGAAGAATTTCGCGTCGACACGAGTAATTACAGCGCCGAATATGGCCGGTTCGGAAACGGCGTTATCAACGTGATTACGCGCTCCGGTACCAACGATTTCCACGGCTCGGCGTTCGAGTTCTTTCGCAACACTCATCTGAACGCGAATACCTGGGATGCGTTGCTCAAGCCACCACTCCACCGCAATCAGTTCGGCGGGACCTTCGGCGGTCCCATCATCCACAACAAAACGTTTTTCTTCGGCAGTTACTCCGGACTGCGGCAAACGACGACTACTTTTTTCAATTCGGCCGTAGTTCCCACTGCTGCTCAGCGAACAGGCGACTTCTCCGCGACCACGAAGCCAATCATCGATCCCACAACCGGCCGGCAATTCCCTGGCAATCGGATTCCCGTAACGAGCTTCGACGCCACGGCACTCAATATCCTGAACAAATACATCCCGCTTGCGAATCAGCCCAACAATATTTACCAGGGGCAGGTTCCAAGCCCGTACAACACGGACGAGTTTCTTGGGAAGTTAGACCATCTGTTCACGGCGTCTCAACGTCTCTCGGCAAGTTACTTTACGTCCTCGGGCAATAACTCGCTGCTGCTCAGTGGCGGTAATCTGCCCTGGTCGGTGCAGGCGTATAACTGGCGCCAGCACAATGCCAATCTGAATTACACCTGGACAATCTCGCCTTCCCTTGTCAACCAAACGTGGCTGAGCTACACACGCTATTTTGGCGGCAGAGTGAACCTTCCTGCGATTTCGCTTCATGACCTCGGCTCCGCATTTCAACCACAGGGCCCCCCGGCGCTTCCTCAGATCACAGTCAGCGGCTACTTCACGCTCCAACAAGGGATTGCCGGGCCGGTGGCAGGATCGAACATCTATAATTTCCGGGATGTGGCCAGCCTTAATTCCGGGCGAAACTCGATGAGATTCGGTGGCGAAGTCAACCTGGGGAAGGATGTCCAGCAAACGCTGTTGAACAACTACGGCACCTTCAGTTTCACGGGAGCAAGAACAGGTCCGGCGGCGAATCAGGGCGATGCTCTCGCCGATTTTCTGCTTGGACGTCCCATCACCATGAACCAGGATGCGCCCGAAAATGCTTACTACAATTCGTGGTTCACCGGTTTATTCCTCCAGGATGACTTCAAAGTTCATCCACGGCTGACTGTAAACCTCGGGCTGCGATGGGACGTTCAGACACCGCCGACGGATCCGCAGAATCGCGAGCAAACTTTCATACCTGGTAGACAATCGACGGTCCTGCCGAACGCTCCGCTAGGGCTTCTCTTCGTTGGTGATCAGGGAGTCGAGCGCGGGGTTGTCCCCGTACGCTGGAATCATGTCTCGCCCCGACTAGGCATTGCATGGGATCCTTTCGGCGATGGCAAGACCGCAATCAGAGCCGGGGCAGGTCTCTTCTTTGGAAGCGTCTCTGGTAATGGCTGGGGTACCGTCGAGAACTCACAGCCGTTTGCGATTCGTCAACAGTTCAGCAATATCGCCTCGCTGACCAATCCGTATGCGAATCTACCGGGCGGCGTTTCGCCGTTCCCTTATGTCTATTCAACGACTAACTACAGGTTCGTTACGCCCGCCAGTCTGCTTCCCATCGACCTAGGATTCCGTTGGCCCTACAGTTATCAGTTGAATTTCACAGTACAGCGGCAGATAGCGCAGGGCTTAAGCCTGTCAGCCGGTTACGTAGGCACGTTGAGTCATTCACTCGCGTTCTCGCCCGATATTAACTATCCATTCTTCACAAGCACGGCGACGAGTACCAATTACAACAGCCGGCGTCCTTATGGAAACGGCCTGTTGTCGAACATCAACATCATGCAATCGAACGGGACGGCGTCTTACCATGCCCTGCAAATCAGCGCACGCAAAGCCATGGCGAAGCATCTCAGCCTGACCGCGTTCTACACCTTCAGCAAATCGCTATCCAGCTACGATATGAGCGGGCAAAGCACAAGCGGCGGTGCAGAGGACTTCCATAATTTGGCCCTCGAACACGGCAGGTCCACCTACGATCAGCGTCACAATTTCGTCGGTGCGTTCATTTGGGATATCAGCTACTACGGCGGAACGAATTCACTGCTGAAGCATGCCCTAAACGGCTGGACTCTGTCGCCGATCGTCACCTTAAGCAGCGGACTTCCCTTCACTGTCACGGCAGGACGGGATAACAATTACGACGGTACTAACAACGACCGGGCAAACCTGGTGGGCAATCCTTACCTTGATCCGGATCGCGACCGATCTGCTGTTGTCGCTCGCTGGTTCAATACTGCTGCTTTCGTGCAGAATCCAATCGGGACAGACGGCACCAGCGCGCGCAATCTTATGGACAGCCCCGGTATACGCAACATCGATCTTGGCCTGTTCCGGGACGTCGCGCTTCGAGAAAAGATGAAGCTGCAGTTCCGCGGCGAATTCACAAACTTCTTCAACCTGGTGAACTTAATGCCGCCGAATGCCACGGCAACATCGCCGATATTCGGTCAGATCAACACCGCTCGCGATATGCGGCAACTGCAACTTGGTCTGCGGTTAACTTTCTAATTCGGAGCTGCGTTACCGGTCCCGGCGAGGCTACCCTTAGGGCAGCGCGAACGCCGTAACCACGTCGGCATCTTCGGCGTCCGGCCCAATGGACCGGAGGTGGGCTGCGCTGCCGGAAGCGATCACGACATATTGCTTTCCGTCGCGTCCCAGGTACGTGACCGGCGTGGCTTCGGCCGGCGCATCCAGCTTGGCGGTCCACAGTTCCTTCCCGGTGCGTGCGTCGACCGCGTGGAAGTGTGAATCGTTCGTCGCGCCAATGAACACAAGTTGGCCTCCGGTAACAATGGGTCCACCAATGCCGGGAGCTCCCGTGTTCTTGATTCCGCGCCGCTCGAGTTCTTCATAGCTCCCAAGAGGCACGCGCCAGGCGATATTGCCCGTATCCGCGTTTATCGCCGAGAGCTCGCCCCAGGGTGGTTCGTTGCAGGGATAGTGATCCTGGTCAACGAATCTTTGGTAACCGCCCTTGTTCACGTAAGGCATTTGTTCGGTTCCGTTCGCCCGCGCGCCCGGAGGCGTCTTCGTCATTCTGCCAATCGAGCCAATGCTGCTGGTATTGACGAAGATGAGATGCAGACGGGGATCGAAAGCCACTCCGCCCCAATTGCCTCCACCCATGGTGGACGGGAAAACGCTTGAGCCGTTAAGGGAAAAAGGCGTGTACGGGCCGTTATTGGGATATTTGCTCAAAAGGTCTGCACAAAACTTCGCGCTCTCGGGAGAAAGTTTGCTCAACTCAGACGGCGCTACGCTGTTGCGGGCGAGGGGCGGGGGCTTCAGCGGAAACGGTTGCGTGGGCCAGCTTTGTTCGCCCGGAACATCACTTTTCGCAACCGGCCGTTCTTCAACGCCGAATACCGGTTGGCCTGTTCTGCGATCGAGAATAAACAGCAGGCCCATCTTCGTGGTCTCGGCGAGAGCGGGTATACGTTCGCCGTTTCGCATCACGGTGATGAACGACGGGCGGCGCCGCGACATCGTAATCGAAGATGTCGTGGTGAACGAGCTGATAGTACCAGCGAACTTTGCCGGTTGACGCATCCACGGCAACGATCGAATTCGAGTACAGGTTCTTGCCCGGACGATCGGCGCCATAGAAGCTATCGGACGGATTTCCCACGGGCAGAAACAATAGACCGGTCTCGGGATCGACAGTCATAAAACCCCAGAGCGTCGGGCCGGCCCGGTTTTCTAAACCTCCAGATCCCCAAGTCGATTGGCCGTTCTCGGTGCGCTGGATGGTAGTGAAGTGTCCAGACCAGTTCTCCCGTTTTCGCAGCTGTATGCCCTTGCATCGCCGGGCGGCCCGTGACTCGGCCCTTCCGGACCCTCGGGCCCGATGATGACGAGGTTCCGATAAATCGCCGGTGGCGAGGTGATGGCGTAACGCGCATGCGGATATAGATCCGTTCGACCGGCCCCGACATTGACAATGCCGTTATCACCAAACTCTTTGGCGGGTTGTCCCGTCTTGGCATCTAACCCGATCAGTTGCGCTTTGTCCGTACCAAACAGGATTCGTGGGCCGGTAGTCTTGTCCCCGGGCCAATAGGAGACGCCACGTCCGACGCTGCCTTTGCCCACGTGCGCATCGTAACTCCAGAGTTGCCGGCCGGTCTCCGGTTCGAGCGCTACGATGTGCTGACTCGGCGTCATGAGATACATCGTGTTTTCTACCACGATGGGCGTTACTTCGAAAGGGCGGCCTGTCTCGCCGGTATCGAATTTCCAGGCCGGTGAAAGTTGCGCCACGTTCGCCGTATTGATCTGCGCCAGAGGAGAGTAGCGCGTTGCGCCCGAGTCGTGACCGGCCGATGGCCAATCAGTCTCTCCAGGAACTTGCTGTTTCAGGGCCTGCTCGGAAATAACCAACTTTCGCGCTGGAAGAGGCTGAATGGAGCGAGCGCTTGTATTTGTCCGTCCGAAGTTAGCCGACAGATAGCGAACAATCTGGTCCACCTCGGAGTTCGACGCCTTCGCTCCGCGTCCCACCATGTTGCCGACAACGTCCTGCCATTCCTCTCTCGTCCGCTGGGTGGCCGTGACAATAGCCAGCCCATGGCACGGTGCGCATACGCGCTCGACGACGCTCTTACCCGGCTTTTCAGGTAGAGTCGCTGTTTGGGCACTCAGCGCGGGTGCTATCCACGCGAGCATGGCAAGGCATCGGCAAGGACGAAAGTCGCTAAAACGCAAGCCGAAGACCGATCTGAATATTTCGCGGCGGATAGGCACCTGAAAGTGTTCCAAAGTTGGAGTTCGTCACCACAGTATTCAGGGTAGAGAAGTTCGTGATGTTGAGTGCGTTAAAGAAGTCGGCCTGCAACTTTATATCGATCCGCTCTTTCACAGCAAAATGTTTGGCAAGGGAAATGTCGATAGATTCCAGGCCCGGTCCTTCGACGATTCCTGCGCCGGAGTTACCGAAGCTACCGACTGGCGCAGCCGTGAAAGCGGCCGGATTGATCCAACTGTTCGGTCCCCGCCCGTTACCAGTGACCAGCACGGGCCCGCCTACGTATTGGGCGCGGCGCGTTCCGGTAGAGGTGGACCCTGTGATGGAGTAATAAGCGCCCGTCTGTAGCCGGATGACACTGCTCAACTGCCAGGCACCGACTGTCTCGCGAAGGTAGCGGTTCTGATCCTTAAGTTGCGGAAGCAGCCAAACCACGGTGCCGCTGAAGGTGTGCCGCCGGTCAAAACTTGCAGGCCCGTAGTTATAGTGACGGTTCTGCCAATTCTCAATGTTGTCACCCTCCCCACTCGCATCCGCCAGCGCCTTCGACCATGTATAGCCTCCGGTGAACGTGAGGTTGCCGGTGCGCTTCGAGAGGTACAACTGGAGAGCGTTGTAGTTCGACGTCGAGTCACTCCGGAATTGGTTGATGCTCGTATAACCGAGATAGGGAACGAAAGTGTTCGTGGAGTAAGACGGGTTTGCGGCGACGGACGAGAGATTAGGGAAATTGATATTCGGACTTCTGAGCAGATGCCTTGCCACGTTGCCCACGTAGGAAGCCTCGAGCAGCATGCTTTGCGGCAGTTGCCGCTGGACGCTCAAGCTGTATTGGTCTACAGTTGCAATCTTCAGGTTTGGATCAATGGCTGTTATGCTGCCGATGGGCGAGGAAGTGGCCGGCACACCGCCGCTGGGACTGGCTAAATTGCCGTTGTCGAACTCAGATACCTGAAGGTATGGCGGCGAATTTTGCAACGGATTGGTGAGATTGCCTTCCGGCCGGTTATAGAAGATGCCGAAGCCTCCGCGGACTACGGTTTGCGCATCGAGAGCGTAAGCAAAGCCAAATCGCGGTGCGAAGACGTTCGCTGCGTTGTAAAGGCCACGAGGCGCTCCCACCGGCACTGCTTTGACGGCGGCGCTGTTCGCCGCGGGAACCCGGCCCGCTTGATCCGAAGGCACACCGGTTCCTGCCAGGATCAGTCCGTTATACCGATTCCCGGATCCGGCCACGACCAGTCCGGCCGGGGTCAAGGATACCGCTTGCGCGGAATTGAACAAGGCGGGAACGAAGTTTGCCATGTCATTCGTGACGCTGTACATGGGCTGCATATATTGATAACGCAAGCCCAATTCCAAGCTAAGCTTTCGAGTTACCTGCCATGTGTCCTGGACGAAGGCTTCGGGCTGGGAGAAACGGAAGTAACCAATCGGATCGAAGCTGGCCTCCGTATAGGAACGGAAGTTGCCCACCAGGGCATCGGCCAGGGCATTACCGGTCGTGTTCGGGTTGCCACTTGCGTTGAAAGCGGCACTGCCCGTAAACAGGGAGCGGCCATTCTGATCCCACCGATCCCGTATATAAACAGCGCCAAACTTCAATACGTGCGGGCCGTGCACATACGTCATCGTGTCCGAGAGTTGGATGTCCGTTACGGGCGAGTGCGTCCAGAAGTTGGGACCCTGAAAGTTTGCGTAGCCTGTTATAGAAACCTGGGGAATGCCGTCCGGGTACGGCTGTCCCGAGTAGAGGTGCGGAAATTGAAAGCCATACGTGCTGCGCTCCCAGGTATTTCCATAGGGCGGAATCTCTTGTGAAGACCAGCTTCCGTTGACTTGCGCCTGATTGACCATGTTGGGAGCGGGCGTCCAGGTTTCGGCCAGGAGTACGCTTTCACCCGGCCGCTGACGCAGCGTTGGAGTAGTCGGAAGATTGGAACTCGAGAACGTGCCAAACGGATCGACGAGTTGGTTGTCGTCCTGAAGCCAGCGCCCATAAAGACTGTTCTTGTCGCTGAGATGATAGTCGACGCGGACGATGTCTTCACGAAAATTCAGAGGATTGGCGGGCGCAAGCGTAATGTTGTTCGCTACCGGAGAATTCACGTAGGAGGCGGCTTGCTGCTCCATCAGCCGGTAGACGTTGGCGATCGCGCGGCCATCGGGCGTAATCAGGCTGGAGATGTTGTTCCCCGGTATCGGAGTTTTCGTTCCGGGATAGAAGAGCTGAGCCTGGCCCGCAAAATTGCCGCTCAAGAGCGCGGTTGTCGGAACAGTTTGGCGTGTCGGCGTCGCCTGCTGGCGGAGCCGCTTCCATTCCTCCCCGACAAAAAAGAACAGGCGATTCTTCAGGATAGGACCGCCGAGATCGTAGCCGAAATCATTGAACCGGAGCGTCGTCTTTTGGGCCGAGAAGAAGTTTCGGGCGTCCATAATGTCGTTTCGGAAGTACTCGAAACCGGCGCCGTGAAATTCGTTTGTCCCGCTCTTCGTCACAATGTTGAAGGCAGGCCCCGACATCCGCCCGTACTCGGCCGAGAAGTTGGAGGTTTGCAGCTTCACTTCCTGGATGAAGTCCGCTCCCACGTTGTTTATCAGGCTTCCGTTGCTGCCGTTATTGAGGTTGAACGCTCCGTCGACGGTCAGATTATTTGTGTCGCTGCGGTTTCCGTTGATGGTCTGGTTGGTGGCGGACAAGCTGGTCGTAACGCTGAACTGATCCGGGTTCGTGACCACTGCACCCGGGACCAGCGTCATGAGTTGCAAGTAGTTCCGGCCGTTCAGTGCCAGGTTCTGAACCTGCTTGGTATCGATCACGCGGGAAAGTTCGCCAGAGGTGGTGTTGACGGTTTCGCCCGCTGCGGACACTACGTCTACCGATTGAGAAACGCCTTGCAGGCTGAGATCGAAATCAACGGTCAGCCGTCCGTCCGCTACCAGATTCAGACCTATCTTTCGTTGAGTTTGAAATCCAGCCTGATGGATCTCGACCTCGTACGTGCCGATGGGAAGCTCGGGAGCAACGTAAAAGCCGTCGGTGTTAGTGGTCAAAGATCGGGAAAACTGTGTTGCCGTTTGACGCACGGTAACAGGTGCGCCGGCCACTGCGGCTCCGGATGGGTCTTTCACGGTACCTGAGATACGGCCATTTGTGGTTTGCGCTTGCGAGCACGCTGCCACCCACAACAGGCAGGAGAAAAGCGCTACGCAGCGGTCCAGGCGGTTCTGCCAAACGGGCCTGGTTTGGTTCCACAACTTGATCATGTGTCCTCTTGCAATACGGTCGTGAGCACAAACCGGGCGAAACGGTGAACCGCCTGCCGGCTGGCACGAGGTTGGATTCCGATAGTGTGCTCCTGAACGCGGCTGCCGGCAAGGTTGGATGCGGTAAGGCGGACGGTATCCTACCGGTTCTGTACGTCCCGTAAGTAGCTGAAATGAATTAGCTTGCGGAACGAGGTCGAATGAGTGCCAATAGGACTGGCGAATAGCTTGATCACTCTCCGGAGTGTTACAATTCTGGAGCCTCCGCAGGTCGAGAGCAGCGGTAAAACCATGAATGTATCGCTTCCGGAAGCCGATCTCACGCCAGAACAGACGGGCAAAGACGAGGCTGTACCCGAACAACTGAAGCGCATCCTGGCCGCCGATGTCTTCAAGAACAGCCGTCGCTGCACTACCTTCTTAAAGCACGTCGTGGAGAGAAAGCTCGCGGGACGTGCAAGTGAAATCAAGGAACGGAATCTCGGGGTAGAGGTTTTCGGGCGCTTGCCTGATTACGACACGTCCTCTGATCCGGTGGTGCGGATCACGGCCGGCGAAGTTCGCCGCCGTTTAGCTCAATACTATGACCACCTGGGCCATGCTGGTGAACTCCGAATCCAGCTTTCAACCGGGAGCTATGTGCCCGAATTTCGCAAACCGAAGCCTGACGCAGCGGTTTCGGGTGCTGAATCGGTTGTTCCGGCACTCTCTCCGGAACACGAGCTCATCGGCCGGAACTCCAATTCGGGGCTTTTCCGCTCCCGACGCCTCTGGATTACCCGGCTTGATCATCCCGACCGTCGCCATACTTTCCTTTGCGCTTGGGATTCTTACCTCCAAGCTTTCCCCATCCAAACGAACGGATGCCTTCTGGGCGCCGTTCACAGCAGCGGCATCGTCTCCCGTCATTGTGAGTCTGGGAGAGCATGGAGCTCTCTACGATGAGGATCGGGAAATCCGGCTAGACACATACCTGACGACTCCCGGGACAGACTACAACCTTCGGTCAGCCTCTTCCATGCTCGAACTGATCGATCATAATACCGTCTCGTGGGCGGATGCCGTTACTGGTGCACGCCTGGCGGGGTGGATTCAGGCACAAGGCATGAACTTTGTCGTACGCCGCTCGGCGCTCACACCGCTTTCCGATCTGAGGCATGCACCTTCCGTCCTGATTGGTGGCTTTAATAACAAATGGATCATGCACCTGATGTCCGGGCTGCGTTTCAGCTACCAACACACTCCCGGGGCGAGCGTCTACTGGATCAAAGACAAGCGAAATCCTCTGGACCGGAGATGGAGCGTCGATACCGGCATTCCACCCGCGCAGTTCGGGCGGGATTTCGGCATCGTTGCACGATTCTGGGATCCTACAGCAGAAAAGCCAACGGTTGTGGTTTCCGGTACGGCTTCCTACGGGACCTTGGCCGCCGGTGAACTGCTGACCACGCCAGGCTACCTCGAGAATCTGTCGAGGCGAGCAGGACGCGGGTGGGAGAAAAAGAATATCGAAGTTGTCTTTTCGACGACGGTTATTGATGGGAATATCGGGCCACCGGAGATTTTGGCGACTCACGTCTGGTGAGAGCACGGCGCCTAGGAACAAGTAGGCGTCCCAATCATTCTGTTTCTGTTCCTTTTCTGTTTCCGTTTCCTTTAAATTGCACGCTGGCCTACAGAAGCGCCTATAGCGGGACTGCACTATCGCGTGGGCGTCATACTAAAAAGAACGAGTTATGCCTACGGAACATGCGGTCAGAGTCTCTCAGGCAGAAGGCAACTCGCTGCCCGAGGTTCACGAGACCGTAGGAACGTCGCACACAAGCCGCTGGAGACGGATGTTCGCCTTTGCCGGACCAGCGTATCTGGTCAGCGTCGGCTACATGGACCCGGGCAACTGGGCCACCGATCTCGAAGGCGGAGCGCGTTTCGGCTACAAGCTGCTTTGGGTTCTGGTGCTGTCGAACCTCATGGCGCTGCTGTTGCAAACGCTGAGTACCCGGCTCGGGATCGTCACGCGGCTCGATTTGGCCCAAGCCTGCCGCGACGAGTATCCCCGGGTCGTCTCCTATGTGCTCTGGGTCCTTGGGGAGATTGCGATCATTGCCTGCGATCTGGCGGAGGTACTCGGCGCCGCGATTGGTCTGAATCTCCTGTTTCACATTCCTATGCTGGTGGGCGTCGCCCTGACGGCAGCAGATACTTTGCTGATTCTCTGGTTCACGCGTCTCGGCATCCGCTTCATCGAAGCGTTCGTGCTGGCCTTGATCGCCATTATCGGCGCTTGCTTCGCGTTTGAGATCTTCTTAGCTCATCCGGCGGCCGGCCAAGTTCTGGGAGGACTAGTCCCACGGATCGATTCTCAAAGCCTCTATATCGCCGTCGGCATCTTCGGGGCGACGGTCATGCCTCACAATCTTTATCTTCACTCTGCCCTCGTGCAGACGAGAAGAATCGGCACCACGATCGCGGACAAACGCCAGGCTTGCCGATTCAATCTGCTCGATTCAACTATTGCTTTAAATGGCGCGTTGTTCGTGAATGCAGCCATCCTGATCATGTCCGCCGCTGTGTTTTTCGAACGCCATATCGTGGTCCGGGAAATTCAGCAGGCCCACCAACTCCTGTCTCCGTTTTTGGGCACTACCGCCGCGAGCGTGCTCTTCGGGCTGGCATTACTATGCTCCGGGCAATCGTCCACGCTCACGGGCACGATGGCAGGCCAGATCGTGATGGAGGGATTTCTCCAGTTCCGGATGCAGCCCTGGCTGCGGCGTGCCGTCACTCGCTTCTTCGCGATCACGCCGGCGGCGTTAACCATCTACTTTGCTGGAGATACCGGGAGTTATAAGCTCATCCTGCTAAGCCAGGTCATTCTGAGCCTCCAGCTTCCGTTCGCCATCATTCCTCTGGTTCATCTGACCAGCAACCGCAAGCGCATGGGCACGTTTGCCAATGGACCCTGGCTGAAAACAAGCGCGTGGCTTTGCGCCGTTTTTATCCTTGCGCTCAATGTCTGGCTTATCCAAGGCCAGGTGAACGAGTGGGTCGAAGCGAGCGGGGCTTATCGGCCATTGGTGATCTTGGCGGCCGCGGTAGTGGCCCTCGGCTTCTTGTTCCTGCTCGCGACTGTTACCGCGTGGCCCTGGCTTCACTACTCGCCCGCCTCTTCCCCTAGGGTGGCCGTCCGGCTCGGGGAACAATCGGCCCCGGTATTCCCTTCCCGCGCGTACTCCACCATTCTGGTACCACTCGACCATAGCGAGGCAGACCGGGAGGCGCTAGGCAACGCAGTCGCTCTTGCAAAAATGCATGATGCAAAAATCATCCTTTTGCACGTCGAAGAAGGAGTGACAAGCCAACTCTTCGGAGCTCTGTCCTCGACGGCTGAGATCAACGAGGGCCAGGATTATCTGGCCAGCTTCGCCCAATCCCTACAGGAACAAGGGATCCGCGTCGAAGTAGTCGTACGCCATGGAAAGAGTCCGGCCAGGGAGATCGCGGAGACTGTCCGTGAACTTCATCCCGATCTGGTGGTTATGTCGTCACATGGTCACAGGGGGCTGAAGGATTTGATCTTTGGAACAACCATAAACGCTGTCCGCCACCACGTCAGTGTGCCCTTGCTCATCGTGCGCGGTCAAGACAGTCATGCCTGACTTGTCGAAGGGCAGGATCCTCGTGACCGGCGGGGCCGGGTTTATCGGGAGCGCCCTAATCTGGGAACTGAACCGGCGCGGTTTGCGGAACATCCTCGTCTGCGATCTCCTGGGAGAAACGCAGAAGTGGAAGAACCTCGTGCCCTTACAGTTTGCCGACTACATTGAAGGCGACGACCTGCTGATGCGCCTGGATGTCGCGCCGCAAGCGTTCAGCGATGTCCAAACCATCTTCCATCTCGGCGCCTGTTCCTCCACGACGGAAACGGACGCGGCGTATCTGATCCGGACCAACTTTGAATTCACCAAGGCGCTCGCGAAGTTTGCGATTGCTGAGGATCGGCGGTTCATCTACGCGTCATCGGCCGCAACATATGGCTGCCTCGAACAAAAAGTATCGGAAAGCATCCCGCTCGAATTTCTCCGGCCGCTCAACATGTACGGGTATTCAAAGCACATGTTCGATTGCTGGGCGGAACAAGCCGAAATACTGCCGCTGATTACCGGGGTTAAGTACTTCAATGTGTTCGGACCGAACGAGGACCATAAGGGCGATATGCGAAGCCTGGTGCACAAGGCTTACTATCAGATCCTCGAGAGCGCTCGTGTTTCGTTGTTTAAGAGCTATCGCCCCGAGTTCCGGGACGGTGAGCAGCGGCGCGACTTTCTTTACGTCAAAGATGCGGTGGACGCCACGATCTACCTGGCCGAGCACGTGGAAGGCGGCGGCCTGTTCAACGTCGGCTCAGGCGAGGCCAATACCTGGATGGCTCTGGTGAAAGCTATCTTCAACTCGCTCGGCCAGCCAGTGAAGGTGGATTTCGTCGAGATGCCCGAAACCATGCAGGACAAGTATCAATACTTCACCTGCGCCGATATCGACAAGCTCCGCACCTTCGGGTACGAACGCCCGATTACGCCGCTGGCGGACGCGGTTCGGGATTACGTTGTGAACTACCTCATCCCGGGCCGCCACCTCGGCGACGAGCCGGGCATCAAGCCGCTGAAAGTCCCCGAAGGTTCCAACCGCAAATCCGGCTAGCTTCCAGCTTGTTGCCTGCCGGGCCCAGGCCAGTGCGTCTCCAGGCTTAGGTAGCCCTCGTAGCCGTCCGCTAAAAGCGACGCGATCTGCTCTTTCCAGCGCACGGCCCGGGTTCCGAGCGGCCCCCAGACAGGTTTGCCGTCTTCCATGTGGCAATCCTTTGCGTGGACGTGAATAATCCGGGATTTCGGCAGGAGACCGTATCCGTGCGGTACCGGATCTTCACCTGCCACGAGGGCATTGGCGGGGTCCCAAACCAGCTTAAGGTTCGGATGATCGAGAGCGTCGAGAACGGTCTTCGACTCTGAAGCAGTGCCTACGTTGCAGGCGTGTTCATTCTCGAGACCAATCGTTAACTGCTCGGACTTGGCGAGGTCGGCTAACTTGCTCAGATCCTCAATGATGGCGGCAGTGCAAGCGCTTGGCTCAATGGTTCTCCAGTAGGAGAAAACACGGATGATGTTTGCGCCGAAGAACTTTGCCAGCTTGAATGCGTGACTGGCCAGGCGCTCCTGATCTTCATAGGTGTGTTTGGAGGCAAAGACGTCATGTTCGAAGCGGCTGTCGAGCGGCGGCGAGTTCGGCAGGATGCACTTGAGCAGGGGCGATGCAATCGAGATGACCGGAAGACCTGCCCGGTCGAGGTCCTCCTTCGCGCGCTTAAGCTCGTCGTCGCTCAGGTCCATGATGTTCTTTCCGTTAACCACCCGCAGTTCCGCAGCCGTCATTCCGATCTCTTTCATGACCGGAATGGCTTCAGACAGCGTGGGCGAGAACTCGTCGGTGATGGCGGCGATGGGGATGCGAGGATCAATGGGCATTCGTTTCTATACTAAGAGTATGTTCTTCCGCCGTACGCGTCCCAAAGTCCCGACCTTTCAAGAACGCGTTTCGCTTTTGACGAACGCCGGCTTCACCACCCAGACAATGCCGGACGGGCGCGTCAGGGTGGCAAAGGGCGGAGTAGCGGCGCTGATTGGCGACGAAGGCAAGGGTCAGGCTGAAATTGAGAAAGCCGGGATTGTTTACGGAAACGAGATTGCAACGCTTCTCAATCGCGGGTACCAGATGTTCCTCGAGACGCCGAGCGGCAAGAGATTCCCGGCGCATGCTGAGCAATTGAAGGCACTGCACGAGTTCGAGGACGACGTGAAAGAGGCTCTCGATCTCACGAACCTCTACAACACCTCACTGGGAACAACTACGCCCAATCACATGTACGACCGCGTCAATAAGCGCGATTCCGGAGAACAGCCCAAGCCCTGGGAACACGACGATCACGAAATCGAAGCGCCGGAAACCAAGGGCTCGCTACATCTTTAGCAAGCGACGCATCTCATTGAAGGCGACCGAAGCGTAGGGATCTCCGAAATCGGGGAGATACGGCAAAACGTCGACTTGGGGCTTTTGCCCGGCTCTTTCGAGCGACGCCGCAAGCATGGCACGGGCGCGAAGATCGGTTCCGGCAGTCTGTTGAACAACCGCCTGCCAGAAGCCGATGGCCTCGGGGAAACGTCCTTCCAGAAAAGCGCGGTAACCCGGCGCGAGCGGCGTATTGACGCCCGTAACGGGAGGAGGCGACCGCTTCCCGGCGATTGCTTTCCATTCCTCCTCAAGGAACGTCCTTGCCGGTGCACCGGAGGGAAGAAGGTTGGTGAACTGGCCGAAAGTAGCGCCGGCCCCTGTCGCATCACCGCTCAGAAGCTTTGCCGCCGCTAATAGCGGGAGCACCGTCGGATTCGCCGCGCCCAAAGGCTGCAGGAGTTGCACCGCCTCCCGAAACCGGCGCGACGTGACCAAGCCTTGCGCCAACTGCACTTGCAAGGCGGAACTTTGTGCGCTCAGGCCGATGGCCTTTCTGAGCAGCCGCTCTCCTTCTGCCCCTTTGCCCTGAAGAAATGACAGCCGCCCGAGTTCCGCAAGCGCCTCCACGTTATTCGGAGCCAAACCCAATATCGCCGCTTCCGCATTAGCCTGAGCGGCGATGGGCGCGTGGTTAGTCCGTGCTATCAGTGCCTTGTAACGGGCTCGATCAAGGGGAACGAAACGTTCCGCGATATGCAGGTCTGACGAAGCTCGCGAGGGCTCCACCTCAACAAGTGCAGAATGCGCTAATCCGAACGCGGGGTCAATGGAGACTGCCTGCTCGAGCAACTTAATGCGTTGTTCGCCATTAGGGGTTGCGGCGGCCGCAGCGAAGGCTTGGAGCGCGTTGTCGCTTCTGGTTGAAAACGGAGCGGCGCGTTCAGGATCGAGGCGTTTGGATACCGCATCCAGCCGCGCGATCAGACCCTCGCTTTCCGGCCCCTCGCTTTCGAATGTCTGCCGGTCTTTCTGCGTCCTGATGTCAGTCAGGACCGCCAACACCCTGATCCGGCCCTTGTGTTTTTCCACGACGGATCGGATCACTTCGGTCGCGCCCGTGTCCATAGGCACCCGACTGATCCTTTGCAAACGAAGGCAGGATAGACAGCGGAGGTCGCCAGGTCCTGCTGAAGAACGAATGTGCTCGCCAATGCCGCCCAGTTCAGGGAATCATCGTCGACAAGAATTTCTGCTGGCAGAACGGCCACGCGTTCTGTCGACCCCGGTTGCGCAGGTCGAGATTGGCAGGCCGTCGTACCCAGGCAGGCCAGGACGGCAAGAGTTGCGAAAACGTTATAGCGGCCGGGGGTTCTCCGCCAGAAGCTGGGAGAAGGCGGGGTCCTTGCGGAGCAGTGCGAACTCCGGCATACCAGGAATCTTCTCGCGATCTTTAACACCCTCTTCCAAAGCTTTACGCAAGTAAATCAGAGCCCGATCGTTGGCCCCGTTTTTTGCGTACATTTTTGCGAGGTAAAGGTGGTACGTAGCACGTTCCTCTACCGTCCGCTGCTGCATCAGAGTCCCGAAGCTGCTGTGATGTTCAAAGACATCGGGGTCTAACTTCAGCGCCTTCTCATAATACTCCGCGGCGTGCTTGTAGTCCTTGCGTCCGAAGTAGGCAGCGCCGAGATTAGCCCAGACCGATGCCGTTTCGGGGGAGATGCGAAGGGCCCTCTTGTAATAACCTATGGCGCGGCGATAGCTCTTTTGCGAGTAGTACACCGTGCCGAGATTATTGATAGCCTCTGCATATTTCCTGTCGAGCTTGACAGCTTGCTCATAGTTCTTCTTTGCCAAATCCAGAAGTTGAAGCTGATGAAACGCGATACCGACCTTGTTCACGACAACCGGCGAAGTCGTAGGCCCCTGGCGGTACATGTCAATTGCCTCGCGGTACATTTTCCGTGCCATGAGGATGTCACCGCGCATCTCGAACGAGAGTTGCGGCGTTTTCTTCACGCTAGTGGGAGCTGGCGGAGGTACATTCCCGGCTACAAATGAGTTGGTGCTCAGTGGTGTCTGCGCGCAGAGTGAAATACTAGCGGCAAGCGTAAGGCAGGTGGAGTAAAACTTGGTTGAAATGCATGCGCAAGAGATCATCGTTGATCCCCCTTGGTGATCTACTATATACCTTTTAAGTCGAGCGCACCGCGGGAAGATCTACTTGAAAATCCCTTTAACTTTGTCGAAGAATCCCTTCTTCTCTTTGGGCTTCTCTGCAGGTTGATTCTGAGCGTTCAAATTGGGGTTGTTCGGGTCTGGTACGACCGCAACGGGAGTCGGTGCAGGGGGTACACCGGGAGGTGGCGGCGGGAGTAATACTCCGGAAGGGGGCGCATTAAGATTGGGAAGCGTTTTCTGAGTCGGAGACGCAGTGTCCCAACTGGCAATCTGGGTAGAGCCGCCGGAGTGGAGTGCACAGAAAGTAGTTGGCTGCGTGCCCACGAGGTAGTATTCGCTTTGCGGTTTCGGGCAGGCACTCGTGGCAAGCTGCCCGGTATCCGGATCGACCTCCGAACTGACAACGCCGTCCGGCACATCGAACGGGCCTACGTCCCGATACGCGCGATGCTTATGGGCGTGCTTCATGAACTCGGTCCAGATAGGAAGGGCAACCTTCGCCCCCTCCGCATTTTGAGGCCCCAGGACGACCTTAAGGTCCTGGTAATCGTCCAACCCGACCCAGACAACACACAGGAGCTTAGTGGTAAACCCGGCGAACCAGGCATCGTGCGATGTCCCGGTTTTGCCCGCTGCAGGTAATGTGAACCCTCGTGAACGCACGCCGGCACCGGTACCGGAACGCAAGACCTCACTCATCATATCGACCATCAGATAAGTCACTCGAGGATCGAGAATCTGCTGTGTATCCGGCTTCGAGGACCACTTGTCCGCGCCCGTGCGATCGACGATTTCTGATATGAAGCGAGGCTTTACCAGAACGCCCTCGTTAGCAAACACTGTGTATGCCTGAGCCATGTCGAGCGGCGTTGCATCATATGCTCCGAGAGCCATGGCAGGTGTCGGCCGAACATCTTTCAGGCCAGCTTTATGCGCCAGATCGGCCACCTTGCCATAGCCCACTGCTTCCGCCGTCTCCACTGCCGGGACGTTGAGCGATTTGGCGAGCGCCCTCCGCAAGGTCACATCGCCCAGCCATTGATCTTTATGAAACTCCGCAGGTTCGTAGGGCTTGCCGAGGAATAAGAACGTTCGCGCTTCGTCCTTTATCACCGTCGACGCTGTCATTACGTCCGCCTGTCCCGTAAGACCGGTGTTGAGAGCAGTTGCGTATACAAACGGCTTGAAGATGCTGCCCGAAGGCCGTTTCGCGACGGCATGATTCAACTGGCTCATACCGTAGTTCTTGCCCGCCGATTAGCGCCTTCACTTCACCCGTATGCGGATCGAGGCAGATGAGGGCAACTTGCGGACCTTCCGGCGGCGTTTGCCCCTTGCTGTGTTTGGCAATCAGGGTATCGATTTCCCGAACGCCCAGCCCAACGGCCTCGGCAGCATCCCGCTGCAGGTCGGGGTCGAGGGTTGTGTAGATCCGAGACCCGGACTCCTGAAAGTCGCGGTCCTGGAACTCCGTCGCAAGCCGTTCGTTCACCAGATCGACGAAATAGGGAGCATCAGCCGACTCAATACCCTGGCGCGCCACGATTACCGGTTCCTTGATGGCGTCGACGTATTGCGGCCCGGAGATGTAGCCGTTTTGGAGCATTTGCTTCAAAACGACGTTGCGCCGGGCTTGGGCGCGCTCCGGGTAGCGAACGGGATTCCGAACGCTCGGCTTTTGGATGATCCCTGCCAAGGTTGCCGCTTCAGCAAGCGTCAGGCTTCGAATATCTTTGCCGAAATAAGCCTGCGAAGCCTCGCCGAAACCACGGATGGCGAATGATCCCCGCCGTCCAAGATCGACCTCATTCGAGTAATATTCGAAGATCTTCTGCTTAGTCAGCTTGCGCTCGAGGTGGAACGTAATCAGAAGCTCATCAAACTTCCGGCTGTATGTCTTGCGCGCGTCCAACCAGATATTCCGGGCCAACTGCTGGGTAAGCGTCGAGGCACCCTGTGCGTTTCGCCTCTCCTTGATATCAACCATTACGGCCTTTATGATTCGAACGGGATCGAAGCCCGAATGTTGAAAGAAACGCTTGTCTTCAATGGAGATGACCGCATGCACAAGGACCGGCGGAATGTCGTCGTACTTCACGAGCCGCCGCTTTTCACGATTCTTGTCGAACAGGCTGCTCAATAGCCGCGGCTCCAGCGTGTACTGAGTCCGAGGCGTATTGTCGCTCAGCGAAATGATGGATGAAATCTGGCCGTTCGAGAACTTGAGAACGCCAGGTTCCAAGCCCGAAAACGACTGGTCTCCCGGGAAGATTTCAATAGCGCCGGGCCGCACATGGTACCAGCCGACCGGGCTGCTGCGGACGTCCTCCGCGTAGCCACTTTCGCGAAGGCGAGCGGCAAACTGGAGAGCGGTTCCGGAGTCTCCTACGCCCACAGATTGCGGCGCGGCATACAGGAGGGACGAGTTCGGGAACGGGCCATGCTGGAGTGTTTCATCGGCCAGCCGGGCGTATTTAGAGTAGAAATAGCTGACGACGATGATGCTGGTGATAAACACGCCAGCGGCAGCAATCAGCGAATATTTAAGAATCGTCTTAAGGCGCGGACTGGCCACAACGCGACTGCGGCCTGTTCTGGCAGGAAGTTTAATACGAACGGGCAAATGTCTGGCCTAGAGTAAAACTACGCAAACCATTGGACGCCCGACGCTAACCTCGGTTACTTCCGGCTTGATCATACGATTCTAACTCTTTCCAGATGTCCCCGTTGTGGGCGTGCCAGTCCCGGTATTGGTGTCCGACCAACTGGAGTTCTTCGATGTAGAGCGTGCCATGCCCGAACGGGCAGATCATTTCGGTAGTAGGCCGGCCTAGCAGGACAATGTGCCCCCACGATCCGGTCTTGAGAGGCATGATGAGACGCCGAAGGCAGGTGCGGCAGCGACGCCGTTGATCCCATAGAGCTAACGACAGTAACCCCGCGCCCACCAGCCAGACACCCAAGGTCCCAAAAGTGAACACGATGTCCTGGAGGAAGAGCGGAGCGGACGATTTAGGAACATGTTTAGCGTAGTAGTGGACCAGCGCCAACTGCAGACCGCAAGCGACCCCAACTACTCCAATCAGCTTCGCAAGCAAGTAGAGCCAATACTTCAACGTTGATTAGACTCCTTTACCCCCGGCCAAGTTCCGGGAGAGAACTATACCTAATTACGTAGCAGATTCTTGGCCAGAAAGAGCACGTTTGCCGGGCGCTCTGCCAAGCGCCTCATGAAATACGGATACCAGGCATCTCCGTACGGTACATACAAGCGGAGGCGATATCCTCTATCGATGACCCGGCGCTGCAGATCTCTTCGAATGCCGTACAGCATCTGAAATTCGAAACGGTCTGGCGAGATCCTTTGTTCCGCGCAATATTCTAAAGCTTCACGAATAATGTTCTCGTCGTGGCTGGCAATGGCCGGATACGTACCCTTGTCTAGCAGCAACTTCATGAGTTTGACGTAGTTCGAGTCCACGTCGCTCTTTTTGGGAAATGCGACTTCCGGGCCCTCACGGTACGCCCCTTTACAGAGTCGAACCGGAATGCCGGCGGCAGAAAGCTGGTTGATGTCTTTCTCACTCCGGTAAAGGTAGGCCTGAATGACTGCACGCACGCAGCCCTCAAACCGGTTTTGTATGTCGTGGACGATTCGGAGCGTCCGGTCCGTATATTCGCTCGATTCCATGTCCACTTCGACCCGGCTCTTCATCTCCTGAGCCCGGGCAACGAGCGCCATGACGTTCTCGCGGCATCCGTCTTCCGAGAAATCGAGCCCGAACTGGGTGAGTTTGATCGAAACAGTTGCCGGAAGTAAGGCCCGTTCAATCTCGTCGAGCGCCGTAATATAGCAGTCGCGGGATCGGACGCCTTCGCTGAGAGATTGAACGTTCTCCCCTAGAAAGTCGAGCGTTCCAGTGATCTTATCGGTCCAAAGCTGTTCGAGAGCCCGAATGCCGTCCCCTAGCTTCTCTCCGGCAACAAAGCGCGAGGTCAGCCGGTGAGACAGGGGCGATTGCTCCATCCAATGACGTAATGGGCGATTTTGGGACAGTTCGAGGAAGATGCGCCGCAGCATGCGTTTCCTTAGCCTTTCGAGGGCTTCCGGCTATCTATTCGCGACTTGGTAAGAGAGGCCCGAGCCACTTTCACTATAGCCGGGCAGGAATGTAGAAGCCGATTCCGAACAGTAATCACAATGACAGGAACGGGCTACGCGAAAACTGAGTAGCTGGTGAGAGCGAGGCCGCTGCCGAGGATCGCGCCGACCAAAACGTCACTGAGGAAATGCATTCCGAGTAATATGCGGGACACTGCAATGCTAATGGCGCAAAACAGAAGAGGAATCAGGAGGTTCGGATAAAACGCACCCAACGAGACGGCAACGGAAAAGGCGGTGATAGTGTGCCCGGAAGGGAACGAAAACTGATCGGGAGGAAGAAGATGGGCCCAGCAATGGGGTTCAATCGCGCACGGCCGTGTCCGTCCGGAGATCTTCTTGATCGTGACGAAGGTACAGAATCCGACGAATGCCGCCGAACCGGCAGATGCCACTGCCGTGAACCGATTCTCACCGCCGAACAGCAAAACCAATAAGCCGGCCAGATACCAGAGCCAGCCGTCTCCCGCCCGTGTTGCCGAAATCGCCCAGAGCCTGATCCACTTCGGGGCAGGCCACTGATTAACCTTCCGCATCAGCCGGTGGTCGCGGGCAGTAATGAACTGCAGCATTGTATGGTGAGCCGTCATTGCGAATAGCCCTCCACTAGAGAGTCTACGAGATTTCTCATACCTTTGCTCCCAGGTTCCATGTGACGCGTCTGGCGTTACATCGTGGTGACAGGTGGACTAAACAACGGTGAACTCTCAATCGGGCCGTAGTGGAAAGAAGTTTTAGTCAGTAGGATAGAGATTTGTCAGAGCCATCCGGGCCGGGTTTCGGCCGTCCCAAACTTGATTTTGTGTATTTCGACGCCGGCGGCGGCCATCGAAGCGCGGCAACCGCGCTCGAGAAGGTCATCGCATCGGAAGGGTACCCCTGGGACGTCCGCCTGGTCAACCTCCAGGAGGTGCTGGATCCGCTCGACGTTTTCCGAAAGATAACCGGCATCCGGCTGGAAGACCTGTATAACAGGATGCTCGCGAAGGGCTGGACTCTTGGCGCCGGTTATTGGCTTCCAGTGATGCAGTCGGTCATACGCCGGTATCACCGGCCTTCTGTCGACTTACTCGCCCGTTTCTGGCGTGAGCGGCAACCGGACATGGTCGTATCGCTCGTCCCTAATCTGAACCGGGCGATGTTTGAAGGATTGAAGCAGGCCTGTCCCGATGTTCCTTACGTCGGCATTCTGACGGACCTGGCGGACCACCCTCCCCATTTCTGGATGGAACAGCAGGATCAACATTTGATCTGCGGAACGGAACGAGCCTGGAGGCAAGCAACCGAGCTCGGGGTATCCGCCGACAAGATCTACCGGACGAGCGGCATGATCCTGCGCCCGGATTTCTACAATGCGGGTGAGATCTCTCGAGACGAAGAGCGCAGGAGACTCGGCTTGGCTCCCGATGTGCCCACCGCGCTGGTTCTCTTCGGGGGCGAAGGCTCGAACGTGATGTTCGGGCTTTGCGAACGGCTCGGAAACTCAGCCCTGACGCTGCAAATCATTGCCATTTGCGGCAAAAACAAGAAATTGAAGAATCGCCTGGAAGGGCTAAAGACGCGCAACAAGCTGCTTGTGGAAGGGTTTACCAAGCAGATCCCGTCTTATATGTCGATATCCGACTTTTTCATCGGCAAACCCGGTCCAGGAAGCATTTCCGAGGCCTTGCATAAGGGTTTGCCGGTGATCATCGAAGCGAATGCCTGGACCCTACCGCAGGAGCGCTTCAATGCGCAGTGGGTAAGAGAGAATGGCTACGGGATTGTGCTCAAGAACCTCCGCCAGGTGGAAGACGCAGTGCGGGACTTGCTCGCGCCCGGACGGCTGGAAGAGTTTAAAAGCCGGATTGCTACGGTGAACAATCGCGCTGTTTACGAAATCCCTGAGATCCTCGCATCCATCCTTCGGAAAACGCGCGCAAGTCCGGTCTTCTGAACCGTCACTCGAAGACTAAACGACCAGTGCTTCTTCCTGCCGGATTTTACGGCTCAGTTCGGCCGTTGCCGTCTGGTCCAGCAACTCTCGCAAGCGTGGGAACTCTGTCTCTTCTTCCTCCCGGGCATGTGGTTCGATTTCGCTCCGCAGTGCGCGGACGGCGTCACGCCATTCGTCTTCTTCGTTGATGGCCTGCTCCAGTTCGAACAGGTGGATCTTCATGCTGGCATGTTCGCGGTACAGCTTCTGCGTCGCTTCGTGCCGTTCCCCTTCGGTTTTCAGCATCGGGTAAATGATGTCCTCTTCGGCCATGGCGTGTTTGCCAATCGTGCGCTTGAAGGCAAGAAACGTCACTTTTCGTTTCACCCCGTCGCTCACGGACAGATTCTCCATTTTGTCCAGAAGCGATAGCAACGTCCGATGTTCGCGGATCAGTCCAGCAAACGGATCGCGTCCGGCAGCGCCTTGCGCAAATCCGCTCGCATTTGCAAGAAGCACGGGGAGGAAGCGGCCCAGCAAGACTCCACCGGCAGCTCCGATCCCCAGCAGAAAACACGTGTTCGTCTTAGTCGTCACCTTTCTTTGACGCTGGATAACACAGAAGCAATCACGCCAGTAATTCTGCTTAGGCCTCGAGCAAACCCGTCGAAACCCTTTCGCGCTTACTCCGGATCCTCGGGCCAGGCATGCTTCGGGTAGCGGCGGCCCAGTTCCCGCCGCAGTTGCGGATACAAGTTTTTCCAGAAGCTAGGCAGGTCGGTTGTCACTTGCACCGGGCGTTGGTTCGGCGCCAGCAGCTTCATGACAACCGGTACGGTCCCCCGGGCAACGGTGAACTGCTGGTTGAAGCCAAAGAAGTCCTGGAGACGCGAAGAGATAGAGGGCGGAAGTCCGTCTTCGTATTCGACCCGAACGCGCCGCCCACGGGGAAGCTGGATATGCGCGGGCGCAAGTTCGTCAAGGAGCGCCGTATTGATCTGCGTCTGCAGAGAGTAAAGCAGCCCGCCCTTTGACGCCGCCTCACTCAACTCGGCAAAGCCCGTCAGCCCGGTGGCCAGTTGTTCGAGTGCTGCCCTCGTGATCGTCTCCTCGGTTGGAAACTCCTGAGAGTGCATCGATGCGAAGCGCACACGGGCAAGAAAACGGTCGATGTCTTCTCCCGCCGCAAAGCGACGCACCCCAGCCTCCACTGCCTTGTCGAGCAGTATGCGTGAGGCCTCGTTTCTGTCAGTGGGATGCGACCGGGTCTCGTCAAGCGTCAGGCCGTCATACCGTAGCGAGTTCACCTGCTCCACGCGCTCATTTTCGCGATTCCAGGTAATTGTTTCCTCCGCGTTCACCCGCTCGGGAAAGAGGTCGAGGATCCACTCCGGCTTGTACCGGCTGGCCAACCGGACGAGCGGAGCGGAGCGGTCACTTCGCTCATCAATGTCGAGCGCAGCGAGAAACTCCCCATGAGTGGCACTGTCCCGATCGAGCTGGGCAGAGCCGCCGGAAGCGAGCAGGAGCACGTCACCGCGCCTTCTCCCCAGCCGATCGGGATAAGCCGAAACGATCGCCTTCTCGAGTGCATCCGGATCCGTTCGATCAGCCGGGGGCTTCCACTTGCGGCAAGCTTCCAGCAACTGAGACTTCGTGCGCCGCGCTTCGAACGAGAGGTCGGCAGCCAGGATTGCGTCGATATCGGAGCTAAAAGACGAGCGCTCGCGATCGGCGGGTCGAAAGCGACTATCGCCTAATTTCGCGGCTAATTCGCAAGCGTCCGGCGCCGCATGCGGATCTGCGCGGCACCCATCGAGCACCAGGCGGGCCAGGCGCGGGTGAACAGGCATCGCGGCCATGGTTCGCCCATCCTGCGTGATCCTGCCTTCGGCATCGAACGCCCGCAGCCGGATTAGAAGATCGGTCGCTGCTTCCACGTGAGCGACGGGCGGCGGATCAATCCAGTCTTCCGGATTTAAAGGCTCACGCGAAGCGGCCAGTTGCAGAAGGAATTGAGAAAGCTCCGAGCGAAGAATCTCGGGCGGAGCACTCTCCGGCCGCCTCACGAAATCAGCTTCGCTGAATAACCGGAGTGCGACGCCGGGGCCCGTTCGTCCTGCGCGGCCGGCGCGTTGAATCGCGGATGAGCGGCTAACCTTTTCGAGCTGCAGCCTGGAGAATCCGGTCCAGGGCGAATGATGCAGAACGCGGGCCAGGCCACTGTCGACCACGGCTCCAATGCGATTGATAGTTACGGAACTCTCGGCAACATTGGTGGAACAGATGATCTTGCGGACTCCAGAATCGAGAACGGCGGCATCCTGCTCGTCGATACTCAACTCGCCGTGCAGCGGAAGGAGGCGCGCACGGAGGGAACGCGCAATCGGTTCACAACTCCGCATGGCTTTCCGGATTTCGGCCGAACCCGGAAGGAACACGAGAATGTGATTCGGAGTTTGGTCCGCCACTCGCGCCACGCCCGCCGCGATCTGTTCTTCAAGGGGAGCAGAAGAAGCAGGGCTGTAGAGAACCTCAACGGGGAAATTACGCCCCGCAACGTTTACGACAGGCGCATCGCCGAGTTTCTTCGACAGTTCATCCGCATCGAGAGTTGCGGACATGATGACGATCCGCAGGTCGGATCGCACTCGTACCAACCGCCGTAACAATGCCAAGGCGAGGTCCGTTTCAAGATGCCGCTCGTGAAATTCGTCGAGAATAACGACACTATCCGGCGGAAGCGACTCTCCGGACAGGAGGCGATTGGTAAGAACACCTTCGGTGACGTACCAGAGCCGGGTTGACGGGCCCCCAATCTTTTCCCAACGGACCTGATAACCGACAAGGTCGCCCAGTTTCGATCCCAGCTCTTCGGCTACGTGCCGTGCCGCCAATCTAGCCGCCAGGCGCCGGGGTTCGAGGACAAAGACTTTTCGTCCGGCGCGGTGTAGCAGGGCGGGAGGAAGGCGAGTGGTCTTCCCCGCCCCGGGGTCGGCCCGCACAATGCTGATCGTGTTAACCTCAATGCATTGAACAATTTCCGGCAATAATGGATCGATTGGAAGCCGCTGCAATATTTCCATTTTCGATCACCTGCACTTCCAGCGGAGTTCCAAAGCCGTGTGTGGGATAGCGGGCTTCACCCATCGCAACAATCCGCGTCCTCCGGGCGTACTGTTGCGCGCTATTGAGAGCATTCGCCATCGGGGCCCGAATCAGCAGGGAGTGTTCGAGAGCGACGCTGCCTCGCTGGGCGCGGTCCGGCTGAAAATTATCGATCTCGAAGGCGGCGACCAGCCGATGTTTGCCAATGACGGCGATCTGGTCGTTGTTTTTAACGGCGAAATTTACAACCACGCTGCGCTCAGGCGGGAGCTCGAAGACTTAGGCCACACTTTCTCGAGCCACTGCGACACGGAAGTCGTTCTGAAGGCTTTCGCGCAATGGGATACAGAGTGCTTGGGCAAGCTTCGGGGCATGTTTGCCGTTGCGTTTTGGCAGCAATCAACGAAACGGCTCGTGCTGGCTCGAGACCGGCTCGGGATCAAGCCTCTGTATTACACGATTCGCAATGGCGATCTGCATTTCGGATCGGAGTTGAAGGCCATCTTCGCGCACGGTGGAGTACCACGGCAGCTTTGCGAAACCGGTCTTGCTTATTTCCTTTCGCTGAACTACGTTCCGACTCCGTACACTTTGGCGGAGGGCATCACCAAGGTTCTGCCCGGGGCTTGGCTCGAATTCAAAAACGGGAATTTATCGGCGGGGCGCTATTGGACGAATCAGTTCCGGCCGCAGAAGTGGTCGCTCGAAGATGCAACCGCGCGGCTCGATGAGTTGCTTGCCTCTTCCATTGCCGAGCACCTGATTTCAGATGTTCCGCTTGGTGTCTGGGCGAGCGGCGGTCTGGATTCCTCTGCCATTCTCCATTACGCGGCACAAGCTTCGAATGGACCGCTTAACACCTTTTCGATTTCGTTCACGGGCAGGAGCTTCGACGAAAGCGAGTACTTCCGGCTCCTGGCGAAAACGTACAACACCTCGCATCACGAATTCGATGTGAGCGGTGACCTCGACCTGACGAGTGCGATTCACGAGCTTGCCTATTATTCGGACGAACCGAGCGCCGATGCAGGCGCGCTTCCGGTGTGGTTTCTGTCCCGCATGACCGCGAGGCACGTCACCGTAGCTTTGAGCGGCGAAGGAGCCGACGAAATCTTTGGCGGCTACCAAACCTATCTCGCCGACGGTTATGCCCGGCGGGCCCGGCACGTACCACGCCCCTTGTTAGCGACTGCCTTGAAGATCGCAAATCGTCTTCCGGTTTCAGACGACAAAATTGCGCTCGAATATAAGCTCAAACGGTTTCTGGCCGGCGCTATTTTGACAGGGGACGACGCTCACTTCTTCTGGAACGGAACCTTCACGCCAGCGGAGCAAGAGCGGCTGGGCGTTTCCGGTCAACTTGCGCCCTCCAGTCTCGTTTCGAAGCTCGAGAATGTACCCGCCCAGAACGACGTCGTGAATCGGTACCTGTTTGTCGATCAGCACTATTATTTGCCCGACGACATCCTGTACAAGTGCGATCGCATGAGCATGGCACATTCGCTCGAGGTGCGGCCTCCGTTTCTCGACCATCGCATTGTCGAGTTCGCAGGAACACTGCCTGCGCATCTCAAGGTGAACGGAAGCACTACGAAATTTGTCATGCGCGAGTTGCTGAAGAGCAAGCTGCCAGCCGCAATCTTGAACCGGCGCAAAGAAGGTCTCGACATACCGGCGCACGATTGGCTTCGCGGCCCGCTGCGGCCGCTGCTCGAACAGGAGCTCAGCGCAGACTCAGTACAAAAGGCCGGAATCTTCTCGCCTTCCGCCATTCAAAGCCTCGTGGATCGCCACCTCCGAAGAGAAGCAAACCTGGGTTACCATCTCTGGGGTTTACTGACGCTGCACCTTTGGCTCAAACGTTGGAAGATCTCGACCAGGCTGACTGGTGAGCCTGTGGCTGCAGGAACTGACGTGTACTCGGCGGCTCTGTAGAATCGGTGTTCTCACTGAAGCTGCGCTGCCGAAGCGACGAGGCCGAGACCCTTTCCTTTCAGCTCTGGGAAGCCGGCACGATCGCCATTTCGGAATCAAGCGAGGGCGGCGTTTGCGTGCTGATCGCTGGTTTCGAAGATGAAACGAGCCGCGCATCACTGCTGGACCAATTTGCTTCCTACCAGCCTGAATGGCTCGAGGACCGGACAGACTGGCTCGCCGTTACCCGCAAGCTTGGCCCGGTCGCGCCGTTGGGAATCGCTTGTATCTGGCGCCTCCGTGGTCAGAGGAGCCGACGCCCGGAGGCCGGCAGCGTGTTATTCAGAACCCGGGTCAGGCTTCCGGAACGGGCGAGCATCCGTGCACTCAACTAGCTTTAGAGGCGCTCGAATCCGTTGTATTTGCCGGCTGCAAAACGCTGGATGTGGGCACCGGTTCGGGTGTGTTGGCGATCGCTGCGCTGACGCTCGGTGCCGCGATCGCGGTCGGCGTTGACCCGGACGCTTCTGCACTCGAGACCGCACGTGAGAACTTTCAACTGAATGGCCTGACTCCCCTCCTGGCCGTTGGTTCCGCCGATTGCATTGCTGACGAATGGTCGGATGTAACAGTTGCCAACATCAGTGCGACGGTCTTGCTTGCGATCGCCGACGAACTCTTGAGAGTCACGGCTCCGAACGGCGTACTGGTGCTGACGGGCTTTCCGCGGTCCGAAGCCGGGGCGCTCTCCGAATTCCTGCCGGGTTCCGAGATCACTTACTCGGGAGACTGGGCCTGCCTGGTGGCTAATCTTTCTTTGTCCGTTTCTTCGGCGCTGCTTTAGCAGCGCGTTTCGCCGGTGCTTTCTCTTCCCCGGTTCCTTCGGCGTCCAAACCTTGCAGTCGGGCGAGAGCGTCTTCGATTCGCTGGCCACCAGTGAGAACGGGCGCAAACAGATCGCCGACCTTTTCGAATCGTTCAATCGTGTTGTCAATGCGGAAGTCGGTGGGTTTAATTCCCGGCTTCACTTCTTTCCAATCGAGGGGCGTCGCGACAGGCGCGCCGTCGTACGCGCGAAGAACGTAAGGAGCGGCGATCGTCTTGCCGGTACCAATCTGCAGGTAATCAAAGTAGACCCGATCTTTCTTCCGCTTTCCAACACTTCTCGGCGTCGTAAAGAGTTCAGGTTCGCGTCCGACGGCCAAATGGGTAACAAGCTCAGCAAAACTGCGAACCTGCTCATAGGTATAGATCGGCTCTAGCGGCACGTACACGTGCATTCCATCGCCGCCGGTTGTCTTCGGATAACCACGCAATCCAAGTTGTTCCAGAAGCTCCTTTACGAGGAGCGCGGCTTCTATGATGCGATCGAACGATGTGTCGACCGGATCCAGATCAAGCAGCATCCAGTCCGGATTCTCAAGCGAACCAATGCGGCTCATCCACGGGTTGTGATCAATGCAGCCGAGATTCACCAGGTACAGAAGCGAAGCACGATCCTGTGCCACCGGATAGTGATTGGTCTTCACCGGATGACCCTCTTCGATGGGCTCACAACGCATCCAGTCGGGAAAGTGGCTGCTGGCATTCTTCTGAAAAAAGAACTCGTCGTGGATGCCGTTCGGATAACGTTTCAGCGATAAGGGCCGATCTTTCAGGTGCGGAAGAAGCCAGGTGGACACGCGGTCGTAAAAGTCTAGTAAGTCGCGCTTTTTCCAGCCTTCCTTGGGGTAGAACACCTTATCGAGGTTTGAAAACTTCAGTCTGTGGCCCTCGACATCGAGAACCACCTCGCGCCGCGATAGATCAAGAAGTGGTGAACTCGGAGCTGTCTCCGTGGGCTCCTCGGTCGATTCGTTCAGATCTTCGCTTTCGGATTCGGGCGCGGACTGCTCCCGAACCACGTCCGAGGCGGCCTTGTCATCTACGCAGACCAACGAACACCGGAGCGCGAAGAACGCCGTCGGCCGTCCACTCGAGAAACCGGACCTCACAGACGGTTTCAGGTTCCACCCAGGTGACGTCCTTGATCTTCGGCTTGCGAGCGAACGGACACGTTTTCGTAACAAGCGGTTCAAGACGCTCGTGAATCTCGCGCATCTTCTTCGTGTCGAAACCCGTTCCCACCTGGCCGGCATGGCGGAGCTTGCCGTCCTCGTACACGCCAAGGACTAAAGCGCCAAAGTAGTCGCGCTCGCCCTTGGTAAAACCGGCAATGACAAACTCCTGCTCATTAAGGACTTTGAGTTTCTGCCACTTGCTGGACCTGCCGGATTCGTACGTGCTCCGCCGGTCTTTCGCCAACACGCCCTCCAGGCCCATTTTGCGCGCGGCCTCGAACATCTGTTCGCCGTCAGTGTCGTAGGTGTCGGAAATGCGAATGTTGCCGGACGCATTGATAAGGGACGCGAGAACCTTCCGGCGATCTTCGAGCGAGCAGCCGCGGAAATCATAACCGTTCGCATAGAGTACGTCGAAGAGGAACAGCACTGCCGGATGAGTCTCCGTAAGACGGGGAATGTCTCTCGAATTGGCGTTGATCCGGTGTTGAATCAGGCCGAAGCTCGATCGGCCTTCTTCGTTCATGACACAGATCTCGCCATCAAGCCAGACCTCCGACGCCTCCACATGCTTTGGAAGCTCGGCGAGTTCGGGATATTGCGCTTCGCAGCGATTGCCGCGCCGGGAGAACATCGCGAGTTCGCCGTTGCGAATCCGGCAGAGAGCGCGAACGCCATCCCACTTAATCTCGTAGAGCCATTGATTGCCGGGCGGGGGTTTCGTCACAGCAGTGGCCAACATAGGGTCGAGACTCTCGGGCATTTTCCCTTTGCGGGCGCCCGGAATCTCAGAGTAGTTGAGCCAGGTGGAACCGGCCTTGTCGTCGGCGATCTCGTCCTGGCTCCGCCTGGACTTCACGCTATACGCGAACTGATTGATGTCGTAGTTCGGAACAGCATGCTCGTCCTTCTTCTTGATCAGAAGCCACTCGTTGCCTTTGCCCGCGTGCTTCATATGCACGATGGCGAACGATCCGTTCAGCTTTTGGCCATGCAGCTCGAATTTGAAATCTCCGCGCTCGATCTGCTTTTCGGGAGGCGTGTCTCCAAGCACGTCATACGTACCCGTGTCCCACAACATAACGCTGCCTGCGCCGTAATTTCCTTCCGGGATGTTGCCTTCGAACGTTCCGTAATCGAACGGGTGGTCCTCGACTTTCATCGCCAGAGACTTACGCGCGGGATCAAGACTAGGGCCTTTGGGAACGGCCCAACTCACTAGTACTCCGCCTACCTCGAGACGGAAATCGTAGTGAAGACGCGTGGCGTCGTGGCGCTGGACACAAAAGAAGCCGCCGTGTACGCGGCTCTCCCGGGCGGACTCAACCGGACCAGGCTCAGGAGTTTTATCGAAGTGGCGCTTCCGGGCGTATTCGTTTAGACCCATCGCTGCCGACATTATGGCAAGACTGCGCCGCGCCATGGCGCGCCAGTTGCTAACCTCGGATTACAGCGACAATTATGACGTTTGCCGAGCAGCTCAAAAGCCAGCTCAATATTATCGATGTGGTCGGTCACTACGTCAGGTTGAAGCGGCAGGGTGCAGGACCGAGATATGTAGGGCTTTGTCCGTTTCACTCGGAGAAAACTCCGTCATTTGGAGTGCATAGCGCACTTCAGATTTATAAGTGCTTCGGCTGCGATGCCGGAGGTGACGTATTCAAGTTTGTGATGGAACACGATCACCTGACCTTTCCCGAAGCGATCAAAGTTCTGGCGGAGCGGTACGGAATCCCAATGCCGGAACGACAGCGCTTCGATGATCCGGAGGCGCAAAAGCGCTCGGCGAATTCTCGAGATGCACGAGATTGCTGCGCAGGTATTCCAGGATAATCTGCGCGCTGCATCCGGCAAGGACGCACGCGCTTATCTTGAATCCCGCGGCATCCATCCGGATGCAATCGCGGAATTTCGGCTCGGACTGTCCGAGCCCTCCGGACAACAGCTTGCATCGCGGTTGCAAAAATTCGGCTCCGCGCTGCTGCGCCGAATCAGGCCTGGTACTGCAGCGACAGGGCGCTAGTGGATTTTTCGATGCGTTTCGTGGACGGTTGATGTTTCCGATCCATAGTGAAGACGGAAAGGTGATCGCGTTTGGCGGGCGCGCGCTTCGCCAGGGTGATGAGCCGAAGTATCGCAATTCGCCGGAAACACCGATCTACAAGAAGTCGGCGGTTCTGTACAACATGCATCGGGCAAAGATCGACGCCCGAAAGCATAACCGCATGATTCTGGTCGAGGGCTACATGGACGTGATTGGTGTCTACTCGGCGGGTATTCACGAAGTTGTTGCGAGCAGCGGCACCGCGCTTTCTGTCGATCAGGTGCGTGCGATCAAGCGGCAGGTTTCGCAGGGCCAGGCGGGAAGCGGACAGATCACTCTGAACTTCGACCCGGACGCAGCAGGAACACGATCGACGGAGAAATATATAGGCGCAGTGCTTGCGGAAGGGCTGCGCGTCAAGGTGTTACGAATCCCGGGCGAACTTGATCCGGACGAATACATCAAAGAATTCGGCCGGGAAGCTTACGTGAAGTTGCTCGACGGAGCCGGTTCTTACTTCCATTGGCTCGCCGACCGCGCACGGGAGAAATTCGATATGCGAACGGCAGAGGGGCGAGTGGACGCATTCAAGTACCTGGCGCCTGTTCTTCAGCAGGTGCACGACCGGCTTGAGCGTGGAACGATAGCGAAGGAACTCGCAGAGTACTTGAACGTAGACCGGGAAACCATACGCGAGAATTTCCGGCCGCCGAATCGGCTCCAACCTGCAGCAAAACCGCGGACGCTCGGGGCGTCATTGCCGCCGAACGAAAAGCTGCTCGCTGCCTGCTTCCTTCTAAGTCACGATGCCCGATCGGTCATAAGGCAATATCTTCTCCAGACAAACATACTTCAGCTCCTGGAGCTGCGTAGCTTCTTTGAAGCAGCATCGAGAATCGATGAGAAAGAAAGCTTCTCGGTGGAGCGAGCTTTAGAAGGCCTGGATGCGAGAGTACAGAAGATGCTTGCGGAACTTAGTTTCGCGGATCTCGGAATCAGTGAATCAGATGCGCCGCAGCAGGCGCTTCACTGTCTTGAGGCGTTGGAGAAGACGGCCCAAATGCGGAAGGGCGACGATCTCAAGCGGAGAGTTCGAGAACTGGAACAGGCAGGTAAGTTCCCGGAAGCTCTGCAGCTCGCTGAAGAGTTGAACAACTTGAAAGGGCGGTCTGCCTAAGACAAAATCTTGTTGTACTATGAGGAGTCGAGAAGACTGAAGGGGCCTTGCTCGGCAGATTACCGGGGTTAGAGCCGTCTCCGACTTTCTTCCCGCCAATCTGAGTTTGTCTAGATTGACGAAGGCAGTTGATGCAGGAAACTGACGACAAGGGCTTTGCTCTATTCGACGAAGCCACCACCGCCGCCGCGCGTGAGGACCTAGCCGGGAGTGGAGATCTGAACGATTTCTTCGTCGATCTGGAAGCTCCTGCTGACCTGCTCGAAAAGAGCAAGGACATCGAGAAGGAGAGCGATGATCCTGAGGAGCTCTCTGATCTCGATCTTTCCGCTGGAGCGATCGACAAGAGTAACGACTCGGTACGGGTCTACCTGCGCGAGATGGGTATGGTTCCCCTTCTCACAAGGGAAGGCGAGATTGAACTCGCGAAACAGATCGAGCGCGGACAACGCGCCGTACTGAAAGCACTGTCCCGTTCTCAACTAGTTGTTCAGATCATCCTCGATACCAAACGCAACGTCGAGCGGGACTTCATCCCGGTGCTCGAGGTAATGCAGGCACCTGAGGCGAGCAGCCTGGCTGAAGAGGCCGCTTCCTACGATCACTTAAAGGAGCAGCTCTTTAACAGCGTACTGGAGCTGGAGAAGCTGTACCGGAAGTCCCAGATCGCAAACCAGAAGCTACTTGCTGTCTCAAGATCACTGAAGCCCAAGCAGTACCAGAAGCTGCGCCGCGAGCATCTGCGCAACGGTGGTTGACGTTGTCGCGCCACATCCGTTCCGTTCCGTTTGCGTCCCGGTTCCATCGATCGTTGAGCGAAGCGCTTCGTAAGTTTGTTCGTCAGATACAGCCGCTTGAGGAAGAGGCGGCTCGCCTTCAGACAAAACTCGAGGGACTGGCGGGGTCCGATTCGACAGCCGCAGCCAATGTGAGGCGGGAGCTCAAGGCGATCACCGCCCAGACTGCACCTGCTGGAGGATAAGGCCGGGGCAAGCGCCGTCGACCTTCATCGAACGCTTGAAGTAGTCGCGAGGGGTGAGTGCGAAACCGATTGCGCGAAGAAGAGACTGATTGAAGCTAATCTCCGCCTGGTGGTGTCCGTCGCCAAGCGTTATACCAACCGCGGCATGCAGTTTCTGGATCTGATCCAGGAGGGCAATATCGGCCTGATGCGCGCGGTGGACAAGTTCGACTACAAGCGCGGCTACAAGTTCTCCACTTACGCGACGTGGTGGGTGCGGCAGGCAGTAACTCGGGCCATCGCCGATCAGGCGAGAACGATTCGCATTCCGGTTCACATGATCGAGACGATCAACAAACTGGTGCGCCTGCAGCGCACGATGCAGCAGGAACTCGGTCGCGAACCCACTACAGAAGAGTTGGCGGTGCGGATGGATCTGCCGCCCAGTAAGGTTCGCCGAGTTCTGCGGATTGCCCAGGAGCCGATTTCCCTGCAGACGCCCGTTGGCGAGGAAGAGGAGTCGAATCTCGGCGACTTCTTAGTGGATAGCCGCATGGTTTCGCCGTCCGAGGCTGTCATCAACCTGAACCTTCGGGAGCAAACCGCAGAGGTTCTGAAGACGCTCAGTCCGACGAGAAGAAAAGATCGTCAAAATGCGCTTCGGACTTCAGGATGGCAGCGAGCATACGCTCGAAGAAGTCGGCCAGAATTTCGCGGTAACGAGAGAGCGTATCCGGCAAATTGAAGCGAAGGCGCTGCGCAAGCTGCGTCATCCCAGCCGCAGCAGCCGGCTGCGAAATTTCCTCGAGCACGGCGCGCCCTCATAAGCCTGCCATTGAACGTTCAATGTGGGGCGGAACAAGCTGTCTGGCTTTGCCGCCGAACATCTTGGCAAGTTCGCGCTGGCGATAACGGAAGATGGCGAGAAGTTGCCGGCGAACAACGATCCCATGCACAAGCCTCCCCATAAGTCCGAACGGTAGGCGGTACTCGACCCGGTCTTTGACTTTGGTACCTTCGGCAGTATCCTCAAACGTGTGGTGATGCCGCCAGAACGTGTATGGTCCGCGTTCCTGTTCATCTACAAACTTGTGCGGCGGATCGTATTCGGTGATGATGGTTTTCCATCGTACCGGCAACCGGAACCAACGGATCAGGTACTGAATTTCAGCACCTTTTCTCATCTCGACCCGGTCCTTAGAGGTCACCCGGAAGTTCAGCCAAGGTGGAGTAATCTTGGCCAGATTATACGGATCTTCGAAGACTTTGAAGGTCTCTGGAAGCGGGCGGCCACTGATCATTTCGCAATGCAAGTGTATAGGCTTTCGTCTTCTTCCGCTTCATCCGTACTTTAGGATGCAGCGCCCGCTGAATCCGCCTTATGATAATTGCCACGTTCGCGGGTAGAAGGGCTGCTATCGTGGTGCTTTCGCATGCCTGACCCTGTCATTGCGGTCCCAACTCCGGTCCACCCGGTTACGCCGCCTAAGAAAGTCCCAAAACCTAAAACGGCGGCTGAACGAAAGGCCCGGCTGGGCAAAATAATCGCAGAATTCGACAACCTTTTCCCGAACGCGACTTGCGCTCTCGAGCACCGGAACCCGTGGGAACTGCTGGTTGCAACCATACTGTCGGCCCAATGCACGGACGAGCGGGTTAATAAAGTGACACCGGGCTTGTTCGCGAAATATCCGGCAATTGACGATTTTGCGAACGTTTCTCAAGACGAATTGGCGAACGATATTCGCTCTACCGGATTCTTCAACAACAAAGCACGATCAATTATTGGAGCAGCGCGTAGGATTCGGGACGAATTCGGCGGCAAAGTGCCCAAGACCATGGACGAACTGCTGTCCGTACCCGGAGCCGCGAGAAAAACCGCAAACGTGGTTTTGGGCACTGCGTACGGCATTCCGTCCGGGGTCGTTGTCGATACGCATGTCGGCCGCATTTCGGCGCGTCTCGATCTGACCAAGAATACCGATCCAGTGAAAGTAGAGCAGGACCTGATGAAGATCGTGCCCGAAGACCGCTGGATTCTTTTCGCACATCAGATGATCCATTTCGGACGCCAGATCTGCATTGCGCGAAAGCCCCGCTGCGCCTCCTGTCCACTGGACCCTCTTTGCTACGCAAAGGACAAAACTCTTGCCTAGATTCGCAGGGCTGCAACGCAACAGATGAAACGGCTTTATCTTGGCGTTGACGGCGGGCAAACGAGTACTGTCGCCCTGATAGGAGACGAAACCGGAAAAGTTTTAGGGTGCGGGAAAGGCGGACCGTGCAATCACGTTGGACCGGCCGAAGGCAGAGCGAGATTCTTCTCGGCCCTGGGTGACTCGTTAAGCCAGGCGTGCGCCCAGGCCGGAGTCGACCGGAATGAGGTTGTTTTCGCTTCGGCGTGCCTGGGGTTCAGCGGTGGACCTCAGGACAAAGACGCTTACGTGCGTGAGTTGATTCGCAGCGAACGGTTTCGAGTCACGCATGACGCGGAGATCGCGCTCGACGGAGCGACCGAAGGTTTGCCGGGCATCATCGTGATTGCGGGAACCGGCTCCATGACGTTTGGCAGGAACGGAGAAGGCGAAGCGGCTCGCGCGGGTGGATGGGGTTATGTTTTCGGAGACGAAGGCGGCGCGTTCTACCTGGCGCGCCAGGTCCTGCGTGCAGCGCTTGCGTTCGAAGAAGGATGGGGGCAACCGACGAAGCTGTACAAGATGCTCCTCGAAACAGCAGAAGCGAAGAGCGCGGACGCAATTCTGCGGCGCTTCTACGCCGGCATTCAAAAGTCGGTCATCGCGGGGTACGCTTCGCTACTGGACGAAGCCGTACGCGAGGATGACAATGTTGCGCGAGTGATCCTGATCGAAGGCGGCGGAGATCTTGCGAAGTACGCTCGGCACGTACACCGGACTCTTTTTCCTTCGGGCGAGTCGGTTCAGGTTGCCTATGTCGGCGGTGTTTTTCAGAGCGACCTCCTGCGCAGCATCTTTGTCGAACGGGTAAAGATGGCCATGGGCTCCGTCGCGCACCGCCCGAAGCTAAGTCCCGCAGCGGGGGCACTTTTGCGGTCGCTCCGCGATGACTCAGTCAGCGTTCCGCTATCGAGTGTGCCAGAATCCGAAACGTGAGAGGTTTGCGTCTCCTTTTATCTGCGATCCTGCTGTGCGCGTGTGCCGTGGCCCAGCAACCCGATTGGCCAAAAACAGAAGCACATGCGCTCGACCTGCTGCAGAGATACGTGCGGATCCCTTCCGTTAATCCGCCCGCTGACACTACAGATGCGGTCCGTTTCCTTGCCGCCGAACTCGCCGCGAACGGCATCGAAGCCAAAACCTACACGAGCGGCCCGGGACACGTCAACCTGCTCGCTCGCCTGCCCGGCCGTAATCGTTCGTTACGCCCGCTACTGCTGTTGAACCATATGGACGTTGTTCCCGTCGACAAGAGCCGTTGGAAAGAGGATCCATTCGGCGGCGCGCTGAAGGATGGGCAGGTTTGGGGTCGCGGCAGCCTGGACATGAAGAGCACTGGGACGATCCAGCTCACAACGCTCATTCTTTTAAAGCAATTGGGAATCGTACCTGCGCGCGACATCGTGTTCCTCAGCACGTGCGACGAAGAGTCGGGCGGTGTCAGCGGCGCGGCGTGGATGATTCGGAATCATTGGGATGAACTGAACCCCGAATACGTGCTGGATGAGGGTGGCGTCGGTTCACGCGACATTTACTCACCCGGCAAGCTGATTTTCGGCGTCTCCGTGGCGGACAAGCAACTCGTCTGGCTTAAGATGCGGGCAGTCGGGACGTCCGGGCACGGGTCGCAACCAATCGCGGATAATGCCAACGATCTGTTGCTCGATGCCATTGCGAAGGCCAAAGCATTTCCGCCTTCGAAAAAGCCGAATCCCATTGTGCAGAACATGCGAGAGAAATCGGGCACGCTGGCTTCGAATAAGTTCATCAACGCCGTCGGACAGAATACGATGTCTCTGACATCGTTGCGAAGCGGAGTTGGCGATCCGCCAAAGCCGAACGTGATTCCTTCCGTTGCAGAAGCGACGCTCGATTGCCGGCTTTTACCCGGCCAGAACGCGGACGAGTTTCTCTCGGAGATTAAGGCGCGAATCAACGATCCGCGCATTTCGATCGAGGTAACGTCCCCCAAGGCCGACGACCCTCAACCGAGCTCAACACGCACACCGCTGTACGCTGCCATCGAGAAAGCAATAAGCAAGCAGCATCCGGAAAGCACGATCATTCCTATTGTTGTTCCCTTCGGCACGGACGGACAAAAGTTCCGGATGCGAAACGTTCCGGCCTACGGTCTCATGCCGATGATTGTGGATACTCAGACGCTAGGAACGATGCACAGCGATAGCGAACATATCCCTGCAGATCAGTTTCGGGCCGGGCTCCACATCTATTTCGATATCTTGCGCTCTGACTGGTAGCCGTCGGTTGGCGTGGCCGAATCTGAGCGAGATCCATTTGAGGCCCTCTGGCTCGAATCCGGCTGCATGACGAGCGCCGGGGCGATGGTTTCAGTGATGGGCACCGCGAACTCGATTTTGAGTGCGACGGCGGCTTCGATGATCTTGAGCAAAAGCTCGTTCTGGACGCGGAGAAACTGGTCTCCGTCTGTCGTCAACACGTAAGAGAACACGTCGAGGTCGAACGACTCTTTCGAGATCTTGCTAAATCGCACGGGAACGCCTGTCGGGTCCACTTCCGGGTGGTCCTTCAGGATTTGCGCAACGGCTTCCATCATCTTTCGAATATCATCCGGGGTTGTGTCTCTCCGGAGCGAGAGCGTTGGCTTAAAAAGCATACGGTCCCGTTTCGAATAGTTCTCGAGCGTCATGGTCGAAAAGGAAGAGTTGGGAACAGTGACGAGAGTACGATCCGCTGTTCTAATGCGAGTGGAACGCAGTCCAATGTCCTCGACCGTTCCAATCTGGCCGCCGAATTGACAAACGTCTCCTACTAGAACCGGCCGATCGCTGATGACGGAAATGCCGCCGAAGAGGTTTTCAATTGTCTTTTGCGACGCGAGTGCGACCGCAACGCCGCCGACGCCTAAACCGGCCAGGATGGTAGTCGTGTTGTATCCCCATGCGTCCAAAACAAACAGAACAGCAATGGAAAACACTACGATCTTTACGGTTCTGACGAGTAGCGGTAAGACGGAATAAGAAAAGGCACGCTGTCGAGGATCGAGTCTTGAGCTGATGGTGTCTGAAATTGCATCGACGATCCGCATCAGGATAGAGGCACAACTCAGAATGAATAAGAGCGTCAGCAGCTTGTAAAGGTAATCACGGACAAGCGCCGAAGGCCCAATGAGCTGTACCACGGCTCCGAAAACCATGACGGACAATCCGAAACGAACGGGCTCAACGAACGGTTCCAGCCGTTGTGCATGCAGCTTTGTGTATCGCTTCGAAATCGGCCTCAATACGAGGAGGAAGACTCTCGTCAAAAGCCGGAAGATCAAAGAGATCAGTAGTGCGGCGACAACAAGCGCAATCCATACCCAAAGGGACGTTCCTATAAAACGGGTATTAACAAGCGTTTCGGGAAGCTTCTTCTCGAAATCAGATTCGTCGACTGTATCTCGCAGCTTCGGTATCTGCGTTACAGCGTCCGGCGAAACGAGCCAGACGTTCAGATCGCCCTGCGTGACGCGCTGCACGGTCAGCTTCACCGTTTTGGCATTTACATCCAGCGAAGTCAGCTCATCAGTGTTCGGGGCAAGATGGTCACGCGTATCGCCATCCGCGTCATTGCTGAGCCGCGACACTTCAAAATGTGTGTCCCGGTCCAGGATCTGACACAGATCTTTCGCCAGTTCCGGACCTTGCGTGCTTCTCTGGTCCGTCCTTATTCTTCGCAGATCAAGGTACTGAGCGGCCGTCTCATACTGACCGGTGTGGCAGTTCTGTAAAAAAGCGTAGATTGCACTTCGCGGCGTGTTCCTTTTGAGTGGATCCGTCGCGGCAGGCTGTGCCTTTTGAGCTCCGCCGCCTAGGCCGGGAATGGTCTGCGGCCGGCTCTGCGCAGGCATGAATAACAGGACGGCGACTGTAGCAAGAACGCGAACTGAAAATCTATCCGCGCGGAAACGACTCACTTTGCAATCTCCTCTAAAATTTCCCCGTAGACGGTCTTAGGATCAGCAGCACGAGTTACCTGACGTCCAATGACAAGATAAGAGGCGCCATTGTCCATTGCTTGTTTCGGGGTGGCTACTCGCTTCTGATCGCCTGCCGAGGCACTCGCGGAACGGACGCCGGGCGTGACCAGAATGCTGTCCTTCCCTGCCAATTCTCTGACGCGAGCCACTTCAAGCGGTGAGCAAACCACTCCGTCCATTCCGGTTTGAACAGCATTCCGCACTCGCAACTCGACCAGATCGGCAACAGGCACCGGGAAGCCGAGATCAGCCAGATCCTGCTGGTCGAAACTCGTGAGTACGCTCACTCCCAACAGCTTTGTTGCTGCTCCGTTACAACCGGCGCGTGCGGCGCTCATGACGGACTTGCTTCCGTGAACGGTCAGTAAGGCCGGACGGATCCGCTCGCAAACATAATGGGTTGCTCTTTTAACGGTCTCGCCAATGTCATAGAATTTCAAATCCAGGAAAACCTTTTTTCCGTCCGACTGGAGGTGCGATACGAACTCAGGTCCGCCTGCAGCATACAACTCCATTCCCACCTTGTAAAAGTCACAAGAAGGTCCGAGTTTTCGAACGAGGTCGAGGGCGTCCGACGTACTGTCGAGGTCTAAAGCGATAATCAGGGGATTTGAATTCGTGGTCATGAAATATCGAGTGTTGCGAGTTCACTTCCCGCGGAGTATCCGGATGCAACCTCCGCAAACGGCCACTCCCGCCAGGCATCCAAGAGTGGGAAGTACAGGCCCAACCAGATGGGCCCTGCGACTAATCGCGATACCAGGGTCGCGTAGTTCTCCATCTGAGAGCGATAGCGCCGCTGCTCTTCACCGAGAAAGTAGTCCAGATTCCCTCCCCGGTGCTCGCTGGTTTTAAAATCAACGATCCAGAAACGGCCATCTTCGTCGCGGAAAGCGCGATCGACGGTTCCGGTGATGAGCTTGTTACCCACAATGCCTTCGAGCGGCCACTCCGAACGCGCTTCGTCCGCCGATTGTAGTATCCATTTGCCACGTTTGCTCGAAGCCGTATTTTCGAGCGCTCGGATGACACGATTCGATGCCTCTGCCAGGTGCGAGGAATGCACGCCGAGTCGTGCCAGCTCCGACCGGACGAGCGGATCGAGCGCTCTTGCCTGTCGCCCTCCCCAAAACAACTCGCCATCGTCACAAGCTCTTTTCAGAAACTGATGCACAACCGTACCAACGTGCCGGCCCGCTCCACTTACCCACTCATAGGTCACCGGCCTTTCGGACGCGGCGGCGCGAGTTACCGCTTCCGGCAACTGCAAAGCGGGGCTAAGCTGTGGCGCTTTCCAATTGGCTGGCAGTCTCCGAATCGTCTGCAATTTCACTTCTACACCGCCGAAGAGACTCGGTTGCGTTGGACGTATGCACCGCATCGTCGATTGAAACTCAGCTTTGTATTGGCCCCAGATCATGCCGAGAAATGTGTGCTCGGCAGCTTTGCAGATCTCCGTGCCGTTCTTGTTCCGGTTTACCGATCCCAAGAGGAAAAGGCGGTTCTTGGCCCTGGTACAGGCAACATAGAAGAGTCTTTTCCCTTCATTGCGGACTTTGTCTTTCGCTTCGGTTTTGATCCTGGTGTAATCCGGATCCTTGAGGCCCTTTTGCGGTTGCACAGCGACCTCAAGATGGGAACTGCCGTCGTCCCCAACTACCTTGTTCCAGACAACCAGCTCATCGTCATCGCTCGCGGGCCACTTTCCAAGCTGCGGCAGTATGACGGTGTCGAACTCGAGGCCCTTCGCTTCGTGAATCGTCATGACACGAACTGCACGTTCCTGCGAGCTTGGGGCAGCGTACAATTTCTGGAGCCGCTCACTCAAGAGGCTGAAATCTCGGATGGTGCCGCCGTGCTCGAACGATTCGAGGAGTGAGAAGAATGTCTGAGCATCCTGATATTCATTGCTCGCAAGCAGGGCGGACGGTCCGCCGAGAGCGTTCCACGTGCGCTCAATCACCGACCTCAGATCGTAACGGCCAACCGCTGCCACTGCATCGTCCAGGATTTCTGCCACACGGATTGCGCGTGTGCGGCCATCCGGGCTCAAACGGCTCAGAGTGTCCACATCGTGCAGCAAGTCAAAGATCGTCCGATCGCGGTCACCTTCCGCTAAAGCCGAGAGATCTGCCGAGGTAAGTCCGCACCACGGAGCACGAAGGCACGCGAGCCACGACACGCGATCCGCTAAATGCAACACCGCACGAGTCAGTGCGAGCAGATCGAGCACGTGTTGTTGGTCCTTAAGCTCGTCAATCTCGATTGCCTGATAAGCGATGCCTGCATTCCGAAGAGCCGGCAAGATAGAGACGACGTGGGAGCGGCTCCGAACAAGTATGGCAGTTTCTCCCATACTTTTGCTGCTATTGAGGATTTCGACAATCTCTTCCGCCTCGCGAATACCCGATCGATCATCAACCAGCGGGATAAGTTCAGGCGACTGGCCCGACTCGGAGCGCGAGGATACCGCACCCTCTAGTTCGACCGCACCCTTTGTCCTGTCTGTTCTTGCCATCACGGGCGAGAGACTACGCTCAATCCACTGGACGATCTCGGGCGTAGAGCGAAAGTTCGTCTGAAGGCGCAACGGCGTGAGGCGAACGGCGCCAAGCTGCTTATCTTCCCAGGCCTGCATGAACAGAGCGACTTCCGCAGCGCGAAATCCATAGATGCTCTGGACCGGATCGCCGACCAGGAACAGCGTACGGCCATCGCCGTCCGACCATTGCCCTGTCAGGGCTTTCAGCAGTTCGTGTTGCGCTCGTGAGGTGTCCTGGAATTCGTCGACCAGGATGTGTTCAATGCGGTAATCGAGAGAATAAAGAAGGTCGCTCGGCGATTCGGGTTCGCCCAAGGCAAGGATGGCAGCGCGAGTGATTTCCTGAAAGTCGACCACGCCTTCTTCCCGGAACACATTGTCGAGTTCGAGCTCCGCCTGGGAGAGAATGCGGAGGAAGTCACCCAGAACCGAAGTTTCCGGCGGGCCGGTTGCGTGCCATTGGTCCCGCTTTGCCAGCATGGCTGCGACCTGCTTCTCCAGCCGCGCCATGTCGTTATCGAAGTAGAGGGCAACTCGCCCCAACAGCGCTCTGCCGTCATCGCCATTCTCGGCTAGCGTCTGCAGCATTCTACGCGCGGCCAGGCGGTAGAATTCTGTGGCGTCTTCCACCACCGGACCTACGCCGCCGGACTCGGAGACGATGGGCATCTGGCGAACCAGCATTGCGCACAGCGCGTCGATGGTCACGATCTGCAGGCGGCTCGGATCGGCTAGCAGGTTCCATCCTCTAGACCGGTCATTTGCGAGAGCGCGCAGGGCAAGCTCTCGAGTCCTGGTATGGTGAGCGCCCTCCGGCGTCTTTCCTTCCTCCGCCTGCTGCAGAGCCCGAATCACTCTTTCGCGCATCTCGGCACCGGCCTTAATGGTGAACGTCATCGCGACCACGGATTCCGGGCGTTCTACCTGGCCGAGGAGCGCAAGAATACGCTGCACCAGCAAGCCGGTCTTGCCCGAACCGGCCGGCGCTTTAACTATGAACGAACGGTAGGTTTCAATGGCCTGCGCGCGTTCGGCCGCGTCTACCGGAAGCACCTCAGTCATTGTCCTCGTCTTTCAGGGCGCGCGCCCCTTCCTGGATCCGGCAGAGCGCCGGAAGATTGCAATAAGTACAGGCGCCGGGCAGCGGATCGACGGCAGCGTGCCCTGCCATGAACTCGCCCGCAAGATCGCGAAGATACTCGCGAGATTCGTCGCGGAGCACCGCCCAGTCAAGCTTTGCATTCTTTCCGAGAGGGAAATGGGAGTGAAGAGCGCTTCCAACAGTCTTCGCTTCGCGCGGCCTTACCTGGGCTAGAAAAATGCCATCTACTTCTTCGTCCATGGCTGCCGCGTAGACGAGCAGTTGGGGTTCGGACGGTCTTTTCCCTTGCAGCCCTCTCTCCGAAATATCTCCGCTCTTGTAATCGATCAGCACGACGCTACCGTCGGCAAGACGATCGATGCGATCAACCCGGACGCGCAGTTGCAGCCCGTTAATCTCGACAGTTTTCTTCTCTTCCACGTGCTCAACACGGAACGGAGTTCCGCGCCCCTTCTCCTTCTCGTTGATCCAATAGAGGATCGCGTTCCGTAGGCGATCCCGTTCAGCGGAGGAAATGACGTCGCGGAACGGGCTGTTGCGCTCGGAAGCCAGAGCCTCGGTCACCGCGGCGTCCACGATGCTCTCGAGTTCAGAGTCGGTTGCTCTCTGCAGTCGTTCCGAAGACTCCAGGCGTTTCCAAACGTTCTCTAGCGCGCGATGTAGATAGCCGCCACGCTCACGCGGATCGAAACCGAAGCAAGCGTCTTCCGGCCTTTGTGCATGAAGACGGTACTCCGCAAACGCTCGGAAGGGACATTGAGCCTGGGACCGGATCACACCCACTCCTCCCGATAAGGGTTCCGCAGAGCCGAAGGGCGGAGCCTGGAGATCCTCAATCAGCTCAATCTCGCGTTCGACCGTATGGCTTGAGAGCATCGTGCTCCCGGTCCACTTTGGAACCGCACCAGGTTTTGTTTTGACGAACGCTCGTACCTGAGGCGCCAATGTGCCTGAGTAGGTCACAAGTATGTTGGGCGCGGTGGCGAACAGGGCAGCCGCTCGTTCCTGCGATTGATCTTTGAACCTCTGGGCGGAGTTGGCCGAGGCTTCGGACGAGCGTTGCACGGCAGGAGGGATGAACGGCACGAGAGAGCTTGCCCGCGGCCAGTTTTCTTCGGATAAACCGATGGCTGCGCAACTATCGAACTCGAGCCCCTCCGCGTCTGCCAGGTCGACGATCTGAATTGGTGCTAGCTGATCGCCGAGCTCAGGGCTGGTCTTCTGAGCGAGAGCGTCTCGAAACCGCGACAGCGCAGCTTCAAACGCCAGGGGAGGCGAGACGAAGCCCAGGCTGCCAAGATCGGATAACGCGTCGTTCCAAGTCTGGGCAACGCGCTTCTCATAGCTGCTCAGCGGTGCGTCACCGGGCCAGCCGCTTGCCGCAACGAGATCGCCGAACAACTCACTCCATTCCGCAAGTTCAAGCCGCATGGCTTTCGGCCGGATCTCACGGATTCGCTGCCAGATTGGACCGAGGAGTTCACACCCCGAAGTTCTGTATTCGATCTGCGCAAACGTGACATCCAGGTCACGGCTTCTACGCAGGTTCAAATCGGCGAGAGCTCGATCACTTCGCTCCTCCGAAGCGCCAGAGAGAAAGGGCGACAGGAGAATTGCGCTTGCGTCGGTAATTCGAATCCGGGGACGCAGAAGCTCGAGTAATGTCAGTGCGCTTGCGGCCAGCGGTTCTCGCAGGACGGGTGACGACCCGTGTATATGGAAGGCCGGAGGTTTACCCTCGTCAGTTGCGTCATGGGGAATGTCGAGCTGAGCCGAGCGGGACGGGTGGAGAACGCTCTCGAAGATACGCGAGACCAGGTGACTCTTCGATTGAAGCTCGGGAACAAAGACACCGATCGAACAGGACGGGTTTTCTTCGATCAAATTGCGAGCCCAGCGCGCGGCGGTTTCGACTTCCTCCAGGAAAACCGGGCACTCCTCCCTGAGCACTCGCTGTTTCGCTTTTTTTCGCTCGAAGGGCGCGCATGTGGCTCTCTTGCCCAACAGATCGACAACGCGCGACATTGCCGGACTAAATTCCCGAAAGCCGACGAACGATACGCTTGCGGGCTTGTACGCTCCAGAGCGGATCCAATCCGGAAGGGTGCGCCAGGCCTCGGCTCGTGTCATGCAGCCCCGGTCGCGCAGTTCCTTCCCGAATCGGCGATGCAGTTGACGGTAGAACTCCGAATCTTTACTGCGTTCCCACCACTCACCATCCAAGGGCAAATGCCACTCGGCAATTGTACCCGCCGCTCTCATCGCCAGACGAGCCGCACCTGCCGGATCGAAGACGCTGGGATGAACCTCTTCGAACAAGCGGCGCCAAAGCTCGACCTCTTGCGATGGCGAAAGCAAGGCAGGAACGTCGGCCCCGCTGAAACGCGCCGCGTTCCAGCAACTCACCAGCCACGCGTTGACGCTCAGGATCTCCGGACGTTCCCAGCTATCCAGTCCGGCCTTCGTCTTATCGTCTGCAAGCTGCTGCCGTGCGACCGAGGCGAGAAGCCTTGTGGGAAGAACAACCGTTCCACCACCCGCACAAATCGTCGCGAAATCTTTCCTTGCGAGCCTCAACTTCTATGATCGCTAAAAAGAAAAAGGGCGGCTACTGCTAGCCGCCCTCTTCCTACAACAGTTTGACGAAACCGATTGTTAGACCTCGTCGGGAACAGTGATGGGCTCTTCACCCAGATCTTCCGAGAGTCCTCCCGTATAGATGCCCGGGGTCTCGTCTGCAAAATCCTGCAAACCATCGCCTAGGGACAGCTCCTGCTCGGGAAGCGGCTCCTCTTCGATAACATCTTCGCCGGCGATCTTCACGCGTCGATAGAATTCCATACCGGTTCCGGCCGGAATGAGTCGACCCATGATGACGTTTTCCTTCAGACCGCGCAGGTAATCGACCTTGCCGTTGATAGCGGCTTCGGTCAACACACGCGTTGTCTCCTGGAAGCTTGCCGCGGAGATGAACGAATCGGTCGAAAGCGACGCCTTTGTGATACCAAGCAGAAGTGGCTTGCCGGAAGCCGGCCGTCCACCTGCCTCGATCACACGCGTATTCTCTTCGCGGAACTTGAATTTATCCACGACTTCGTCGGGCAGGAACTCGGTATCACCGATATCTTCGATTCGAACCCACCGCATCATCTGCCGGGAGATGACTTCGAGGTGCTTATCGTTGATGTTCACACCCTGCAGCCGATAGACTTCCTGGATTTCGTTCACCAGGTACTTCTGCAGTTCCTTTTCGCCGAGAACGGCAAGAATGTCGTGCGGATTCCGCGGACCATCCATCAAAGGATCGCCGGAGCGGACGCGCTCGCCTTCCTGCACGTTGATGTGGACGCCGCGAGGAATCGCGTATTCCTTCTGCACGCCGTCATCACCAGAGATGTACAGCTTTCGCATACCCTTGGTGACTTCGCCGTACTTCACGACGCCGTTGATTTCCGACATAATAGCGGTTTCGCGAGGCTTGCGAGCTTCGAAAAGCTCAACCACACGAGGCAGACCACCAGTGATGTCTTTCGTCTTTGTCGTTGCACGCGGGATCTTCGCGATGACGTCGCCGGCGTGCAGAACATCGCCATCCGACACCATCAAGTGCGCGTGAGTCGGCATCAGATACCGCTTCTCTTCAGAGCGGCCGCCGCCATCGGGACGCATGATAACGGTCGGGAAGCGCTTTTCGTCAGAAGATTCGGTAACGACCACCTGCATGTTGCCGGTGATTTCGTCGACCTGCTCCTGAGTGGTGACGCCGTCGATCAAATCTTTGAAGTGCACCGCACCGGTGACTTCGGTCAGGATCGAGAACGTATACGGATCCCATTCGAGGAGGATCTGGTTTGCCTTGACAGCCTTGCCATCCTCGACGTTGATCTTGGCACCGTACACGACCGGGTAACGTTCGCGTTCACGCTGCTTTTCGTCAACGATGATCAGGATGCCGTTGCGATTCATTGCAATTAGTTCGCCCTTATTGTTGCGAACCGTATTGACGTTGTTGAACCGGACGTATCCATCGCTCTTCGCGTCCTGCGTCGATTGCTCGCTGATCCTGGTTGCCGCTCCACCGATGTGGAACGTACGCATGGTCAACTGAGTACCGGGTTCACCGATCGACTGCGCCGAGATGATACCGACCGCTTCACCGCGCTCGACCATACGGCCAGTTGCGAGGTTGCGTCCGTAGCAGAGCCGGCAAACACCGCGCTTCGATTCGCAAGTCAGCACCGAGCGGATCTTCACGCGCTCGATACCGGCCGCCTGAATCGCGCTGGCCAGTTCTTCCGTGATTTCCTGGTTGACGCGAACGATGATTTCGTTCTCGTAGTCGCGCTGATCTTCGAGTGCCACGCGACCGATAATACGGTCACGCAAAGGCTCGATGATTTCGCCCGACTCAATGATTGGCTCGACGTAGATACCGTCGGAAGTTCCGCAATCATCTTCCGTGATGATTACGTCCTGCGCGACGTCGCAGAGACGACGAGTCAAATAACCGGAGTCCGCCGTTTTCAGAGCGGTATCAGCCAGACCCTTACGAGCACCGTGGGTCGAGATGAAGTACTCGAGAACGTTCAGACCTTCGCGGAAGTTTGCGGTGATTGGGGTTTCGATGATTTCGCCCGATGGACGAGCCATCAATCCGCGCATACCGGAGAGCTGACGAATCTGTTGTTTCGATCCGCGAGCACCGGAGTCGGCCATGATGTAAATCGGGTTGAGAACACGGCCCGTACGGTCGTCCTCTTCCATGTTTTTGAACATCTTGTCCGAAACGGCCTCGGTGACCTTCGACCAGACTTCGATGATCTTGTTGTAGCGCTCGGACTGGGTAATTGCGCCTTCCTGGTATTGCTGCTGAACTTCAACTACCTGTTTTTCAGCGTCGCGGACCAAGCCGACTTTCTCTTCCGGCACGACCATGTCGTCGATACCGATCGAGATACCTGCGCGCGTGGCGTAGAGGAAGCCGAGTTTCTTTACTTCGTCAAGCATTTGCACTGTGACGATGCGGCCGAATTTCAGATAGCAATACTGAACCATCTGAGCCATACCCTTCTTCTTCAAGAGGCCGTTAATGAACGGCATGGAGTCAGGTAGAACGTCATTCAGAATGACTCGTCCCACCGTTGTGTCCATGTACTGCTTGGTGAACTCGATCGGCTCCGTGTACAGAATATTCTGGTTGTCGAACGCCTTATTGAGATCGATTACCTTTCCTGTATAACGCAGCTTGATGGCGGTAAGCGTTTCCACTTCGCCCATCTCAAGAGCAATCAATACGTCATCGATCGAAGCGAATGTGCGGCCCGATCCCTTCGAGTTCGGACGCATCTTGGTCAGGTAGTACAAACCAAGAACCATGTCCTGCGTCGGGATGGTGATCGGTGCGCCGTGAGCAGGCGACAGGATGTTGTTCGAAGCAAGCATCAGCGTCGATGCTTCGATCTGCGCTTCGGGCGACAGCGGAATGTGAACCGCCATCTGGTCGCCGTCGAAGTCAGCGTTGAACGCCGTACAGGTGAGCGGGTGAAGCTTGATGGCCTTCCCTTCTACCAGCACCGGCTCGAACGCCTGAATACCTAAGCGGTGAAGCGTAGGAGCACGATTCAGAAGGATCGGATGGTCCTTGATGACTTCTTCGAGGATGTCCCAAACCACCGGATCCTGTTGCTCGACGAGTTCCTTCGCCTGCTTGATGGTGGTGCAATGGCCGCGTTGTTCCAACCGATGGTAGATGAACGGCTTGAAAAGCTCGAGCGCCATCTTCTTCGGCAAACCGCACTGATGCAGCTTCAGCTCCGGACCAACAACGATCACCGAACGGCCGGAGTAGTCAACGCGCTTACCGAGAAGGTTCTGACGGAAACGTCCCTGCTTGCCCTTCAGGGTGTCGGAGAGGGATTTAAGAGGACGATTGTTTGCACCGCGGAGAACGCGTCCACGGCGTCCGTTGTCGAACAGCGCGTCTACCGCTTCCTGCAACATCCGCTTTTCGTTGCGAACAATGACATCCGGAGCATGCAGCTCCATCAGCTTCTTCAAGCGGTTGTTGCGGTTGATAACGCGGCGGTAAAGATCGTTTAAGTCGGAGGTCGCGAACCGGCCGCCATCGAGTGGCACAAGCGGACGCAACTCTGGCGGAATCACCGGGATAACGTCGAGAATCATCCACTCCGGCTTGTTGCCGGATTTCCGGAAGCTCTCAACCACGCGCAGACGCTTAGCGAACTTCAGCTTCTTTTGAGCTGACGTTTCGGTCCGCATCTTTTCGCGGATTTCCTGGCTCAGCGATTCGATGTCGAGTTTGCGAAGCAGTTCCTTCACACCCTCGGCACCCATCATGGCCACAAAGCCGCCCGGGAACTCTTGGTCTAACTGGCGCTTGCGCTCATCGCTAATCACTTCGCCCGTTGACAAACCAGTGCTTTCGCCTGGATCGATAATGACGAATGCTTCGTAATAGAGCACACGCTCCAGTTCGCGAAGGGTGATATCGACGAGGTAACCGATTCGGCTCGGAAGTCCTTTGAAGAACCAGACGTGTGAGCAGGCGCTGGCCAGTTCAATATGGCCAAGACGCTCACGGCGCACACGCGAGAGAGTAACTTCAACACCGCACTTATCGCAGATCACTCCGCGATGCTTCATGCGCTTGTACTTACCGCACAAGCACTCCCAATCAGCTACCGGACCAAAGATACGAGCGCAGAATAAACCGTCGCGCTCCGGCTTGAAGGTTCGGTAATTGATTGTTTCCGGCTTTGTGACTTCTCCATGGGACCAGCTCCGAATCTTTTCCGGAGAGGCCAGACTGATTCGAATCGAATCAAAGTCTGCAATCAGATTGGCTCTATCGTACGGAGAGGAACGATACATGAATTGTTCTTAGATACCTTTCAAAGTACGAGCCCGTTTCCAAAACTCGCGGAGAGGCGCGGGGCACGAATGACGCACCTCTCTGCAGTGAATATCAACTAATCCGCGGCGTGTGCCAGATCCTGCATCTCGCGTGGCTTCTTCATCAGCTCCACATCGAGACACAGACTCTGCAGCTCACGAATCAAGACATTGAACGATTCAGGCACACCGGGCTCAGCCGCCGCTTCGCCCTTCACAATTGCCTCGTAGATCTTTGCGCGTCCGTACACATCGTCGGACTTAGCCGTTAACAGCTCTTGCAGGATGTAAGCAGCACCATACGCTTCGAGAGCCCAAACTTCCATTTCACCGAAACGCTGGCCGCCGAACTGAGCCTTTCCACCCAGCGGTTGCTGTGTGATAAGCGAATAGGGTCCGATCGACCGGGCGTGGATCTTGTCGTCAACCAGGTGGCTCAGCTTCAACATGTAGATGTATCCGACTGTCACCGGCTGCTCGAACATAGAGCCCGTCATTCCGTCATAAAGCTCGATCTTGCCCGAGGTCGGCAATCCTGCCGCCGCGAGCTGGCTCTTGATGTCCTTTTCCGCAGCGCCGTCGAATACCGGCGTTGCGAAGTGAACACCCAGCTTTTCAGCCGCCCAACCCAAGTGGGTTTCGAGGATCTGTCCCACGTTCATACGGGACGGAACACCCAACGGGTTTAATACGATCTCGACCGGCGTGCCATCGGGCATGTACGGCATGTCTTCTTCCGGAACAATGCGCGCAATAACACCCTTGTTTCCGTGCCGTCCGGCCATTTTGTCGCCCACGGAGAGCTTGCGCTTCATGGCGATATAGCACTTAACGAGCTTAATGACGCCCGGCGGCAGTTCATCGCCCTTGCGGAGCTTAGCAATTCTTTCTTCCGTGATCTTCTCGAGAACAGCAATCTGCCGAGAAGTCATCTCTTCGATTTCGTCGATCTGCTCGTTGAGCCGGACGTCACGCGTGTTCAAACGCATGCGCTTCAGGTCGCGAGCCCGGAGCTTCTCGAGTACGTCGCGAGTCAGCGGCGTGTCCTTGGAGAGAAGCTTTTTGTTCGTCTTTTCGTCGTGCAGGTCCGCCTGGAGCTCTTTGCCCGTCAGGAGCTGTTCGAGCCGCTTGGCACGCTCGTCGCTGAGAATGCGCTTCTCATCTTCGAGGTTGCGGTGCATGCGCTCTTCCTGCAGTTGCAGGATCTGCTTCGAACGCTCGTCGAGTTCAGCACCCTTCCGCGAGAAGACTTTGCAGTCGACGATGGTGCCTTCGATGCCCGGAGGGCAGTACAGTGAAGCGTCCTTCACGTCCCCGGCCTTTTCGCCGAAGATGGCGCGGAGCAGTTTCTCTTCCGGCGTGAGTTGCGTCTCGCCCTTCGGAGTTACTTTACCGACCAGGATGTCGCCGGATTTCACCGTGGCACCGACGCGGATGATCCCGCTTTCATCTAGATTGCGGAGGAACGATTCCGCAATATTCGGAATGTCCCGGGTAATTTCTTCGGGTCCGAGCTTGGTATCGCGCGCCTCGATTTCGAACTCTTCGATGTGGATCGAGGTGTAGTAGTCGTCCTTGACCAGCTTTTCGCTGACCACGATGGCGTCTTCGAAGTTATAGCCGCGCCATGGCATGAACGCGACCAGAACGTTGCGGCCAAGAGCCAGCTCGCCGGCCTCGGTGCAAGGACCGTCCGCTAGAACGTCGCCCTTCTTCACCCGCTGTCCCTGATGGACAATCGGCTTCTGGCTGATGCAGGTGTTCTGGTTCGAGCGCTTGAACTTCGTCATCTGGTAGATATCTGCGCCGACTTCCCGCGACATCTGACCCTGCTGATGAGCCCCGCCTTCGACACGAACGATGATCCGTTCGCTATCGACCGAATCAACGATACCCGCTCGCTTACAGATAACGACGGCCCCGGAGTCCCGAGCGGTGACCCGCTCCATCCCGGTACCAACGTACGGCGCCTCGGCGCGAAGCAGAGGAACCGCCTGGCGTTGCATGTTCGAACCCATGAGAGCGCGATTCGCGTCATCGTTTTCGAGGAACGGAATCAAGCTGGCCGCAACCGAGACTAACTGTTTCGGGCTGACGTCCATGTACTCGATTTCGTCGCGATGCTTGAGAACGAAGTTGCCGGCCTGCCGTGCATTGACAAGATCGTCAACAATGCGGCCGGTGTCGTCGATGGCAACGTTCGCCTGAGCGACGATGTACTTGTCCTCTTCCCAGGCCGAGAGATAGTCGGAATGGGACTCGTATTCTGCGAGCTGCTTCTGACCGGTGGCGACAGTCTGATTCGCCTTATCGATCTGCTCGCGCGGAACCACCTGTCCCACACGGAACGGCGTCTCACCGGGATTCAGGATCCTGACTTCGTCTACCAGAATTCCCTCGCGAACACGGCGGTAGGGACTCTCGATAAATCCGTACTCGTTGATGCGCGCAAAGCATGACAGCGACGAAATCAAGCCGATGTTTGGGCCTTCCGGCGTTTCAATCGGGCAAATACGTCCGTAGTGCGTCGGGTGAACGTCGCGAACTTCAAATCCAGCTCTCTCTCGCGAGAGACCGCCCGGTCCAAGAGCCGACAGACGGCGCTTGTGCGTGATCTCCGAAAGCGGGTTCGTCTGGTCCATGAACTGCGACAACTGGCTCGAACCGAAGAATTCGCGGATCGCCGCCATGACGGGTTTCGCGTTCACCAGGTCGTGCGGCATCGCCGTCGACATTTCCTGGTACACGGACATCTTTTCTTTGATTGCCCGTTCCATACGGACCAAGCCGATCCGGAACTGGTTTTCGAGCAACTCACCGACAGCTCGCACGCGGCGATTGCCGAGGTGATCGATGTCATCCACAACGCCCAGGCCCTTGCGAAGCCGGAGCAGGTAAAGGATGGTGTCGATGAAATCTTTCTGGTCCAGCGTTCGCTTGTCGAGCGGGGTTGCATCCGCCCTGTCGTGCAGCTTGATGTTGAACTTCATGCGTCCGACACGCGAGAAGTCGTACTTCCGCGAATCGAAGAACATGCCTTGGAACAACTGTGTGGCCGTATCGAGCGTGGGCGGGTCGCCAGGACGCAGCTTACGATAGATTTCGAGCAGCGCGTCATTCTGACTCTTCACAGCATCTTTGCGCAGGGTCGAAGAAATCACGTTACCCGCATCGTCACGATCCGGGAAGAAAATCTCAACCGTTTCGATGCCCGCTTCTGCCAGTTTGCCGATCAGTGTAGACGTCAGTTCGTGGTTGGCTTCGATCAGGACCTCACCGGTCGACATATCGATCACGTCGGCCGCGACATAGCCGCCTTCGAGGTCATTGGAAGCGACTTCTACCTGCTCGAGCTTATTCTTCTGGATTTCGCGGAAAACGGAATTGGTGATCTTCCGGCCCTGAGGAACAATCTGGTCGCCCGCTGCATTGTTGATGGCGTGCGACAGCTTCATGCCGATCAGGTTCTCGCCGACAGCCCAGTACAGCTTGCTCTCTTTGAGTGTGACGGTCGAGAGTTTGTAGAAGGAACGGATGATGTCTGAGTCCGTCTTAAGACCCAGCGCGCGAAGGAACACAGTTCCGTAGAACTTGCGCTTACGATCGATTCGGACATACAGCAGATTCTTGTTGTCGTATTCGAACTCGACCCAGCTTCCGCGATAGGGAATGATCTTGCCGAGGAAGTAGCCTTGTGCCTGGACCCGTTCAAAAAACACGCCCGGCGAGCGATGCAACTGGGAAACGATAACGCGCTCAGTACCGTTGATGATGAAGGTACCGTTATCCGTCATCAACGGGATTTCGCCGAAGAAGACTTCCTGTTCTTTGATGTCGCGGACGGTCTTGTTGCCCGCTTCATCCTTGTCGTAAACGGTGAGGCGGATAGTGACTTTGAGCGGCGCAGCATACGTCATACCGCGCTCTTCGCACTCCGGCACGTCGTATTTCAACTGCAGGGCAACGGGGTCGCCGCAACGGTTACAGAAGGTAACGATGTTCTTGTTGAATGTGCCGCAGCGGTGGCAAAGCACATCGCCGGCATGGAACGGGTCGGTTTGAATCTCGGCGCCGCAGCTTGGATTACGGCAGATGGTGCGCAAGTGATGCAGGCCCTTCAAATTGCCGCACTTGCACTCCCAGTTACCGATGGAGTAATCGACAAACTCGAGCTGGCTTAAACCGCGGAAATCGGAGATTGGAAAGACGGAGCTGAAAACACTCTGAAGACCCGCATCTTCCCGCTCTTTGGGCAGAAGATCCATTTGCAGAAAACGCTCGTAAGACCGCTTCTGCACTTCGATGAGATTAGGAATCGGAATCGAGGTCTTGATCTTCGAGAAATCAACTCTCTCACGGAGAGAACCATTTGAAACGTTGGGCATCTACGCTTGTCCTTTAGAACGAACCAATGACGAAAAAACAAACATCCAGCTACCGAGCCTGAATGCCAGCGGTACTTAACCGCTTAGACGGAAAGAGCCGCTTTGATCGAGCCCTGCGACTCACTGAGAGACATCTGCTCAGCACGGGGCGTCGCCAGCCGCGCGAAGGCAAAATGATTTGAGAAATACCGGAAAGAACGACAACTAAAACTTGGAACGTGGCGAAAACTAGGCCTGTATTGGCAATGTGTCGAGAAGGAAATGGGAGCCTGGAAATTGAGCATGCAAAAGCCCCGCCGACCTCGATAGGCCCGCGGGAAACTCTTTAGGATCAAACGGTCGAATAAATTGCTAAACCGTCCTAGCCTGACGTCAAAATTATGGTAGCACAAAACAAGCCAGCCGTGTCAAACGATACGGCTGGCCCTTAACTCCCTCTAGGAAATAGTGTCTTTACTTTACTTCGACGGTTGCGCCGGCGTCAGTAAACTTCTTGCGGATTGTCTCCGCTTCATCCTTATTCACACCCTCTTTAATCGGCTTGGGAGCGCCGTCAACGAGGTCCTTGGCTTCTTTGAGGCCAAGGCTGGTGACTTCGCGGACCGCCTTAATGACATTGATCTTATTCGCGCCCGCGGCAGTCAAAACCACCGTAAATTCGGTCTTTTCTTCCGACAGGAGCAGCCGCTGCCGCTCCAGCGCCGCCCGCACCCGGGGCAGCAACGGCAACCGAAGCAGCTGCAGCAGAGACGCCCAGCCTCTCTTCGAGCAACTTAACCAATTGTGATGCCTCGAGCAGTGTCAGGCCTTGAATCTGTTCTGCAATCGCGTTAATATCCGCCATGATCTTCTATACTCCCTTACGATGTCTTGTTCAGGAGGCTCTCCCGCCGAAGGCGCTGCCCACCTGCGAATTGAAACTGTAAACCCGGGTTCCGCCGCAGCCGGACCTAACCCTGAAACTTTCCTTCTTTTCCTGCCTGATCCAGAACCACGGCCAGGTTCCGACCGACTCCGGCAATCGAGCTGACTACACGCGTTGCGTTTGCATTGATCAGGAACAGCAGCTTTGCGTAGATTTCTTCCTTCGGTGGCATTGCGGCGAGATCACTGATGGCTGCAACATCGATTACTCGTCCTTCCACCATGCCGGCCTTAAAGGTAAAGGCGGCATTTTGGCGCGCGTACGTCTGGAGCGCCTTCGCAAGTGCAACCGGGTCACCCGAGGTGTAAGCCAGCGAAGTCATCCCCTTCAGATCGCCCAGGACGTCCCCGGCAGGGGTACCTTCCGAAGCCTTGGCCGCGATGTTGTTCTTGACGACCTGATACTCGCCGCCGGCGTCGCGAACCGTTCTTCGCAACTGATTGTCCTGCTTGACAGTCAGCTTCTCGTAACCCGTCACGAAGAAGTTTTTATGCTCTTCGATCGCCTTCTTGAGGTCTTCGAAATCTTTCTTCTTTTCGTTCTTATTCTTCATGCGTTTCCTGTCGGCTACGCTAAGCAGTCTTTGCGTTGAAGGCAGTTACATCGAGATGAACACCCGGCCCCATGGTCGAGCAGAGGGTTGCACTGCGCACGTATTTGCCTTTGGCCGCGGATGGCTTGGCTTTGATAATCGCCTGAATCAGGCTGTTCGTATTCTCGAGCAGTTTGTCGGTGGCAAAACTCACCTTCCCAACAGGCGCGTGAATGACGCCGGTTTTATCCACCCGGAACTCAACCTTACCAGCCTTGATTTCCTGCACGGCATTGCGAACGTCCGTCGTCACGGTTCCCGTCTTCGGATTCGGCATCAGTCCGCGAGGACCAAGAACCTTTCCAAGACGGCCGACCGAACGCATCATGTCGGGCGTGGCAATTACGGCATCGTAATCGGTCCAGTTTTCGCCCTGAATGCGATTGACCATGTCCTCGCCGCCGACGAAATCCGCTCCGGCTTCTTGCGCCTCTCGAAGCTTATCTCCGGAAGCGATAACAAGAACTTTCTTCGATTTGCCGAGCCCGTTCGGCAGTACAACGGTTCCACGCACCATCTGGTCGGCATGCTTCGGGTCGACACCCAGCCGCATGTGGACTTCGACGGTCTCATCGAACTTCGTGAATTTAACTTTTTGAACGAGCGGAACAGCTTCAGCTAGCGCGTAGGGCTTTGCTTCAACCTGCTTCGCCGCGGCTTCGTACTTCTTGCCTGGCTTTTGACTCATAATTGGACTGGTACAAACGGCTCGACGCACTGCGAACGAGCCTCCCAAAGTGGAATGGAACTTTCATGAGCGTAGCACAATTCGGTGCTCAGGCGCAAAAGCAACGCCATTCCCGACATCTTTTTTCGCCTGATTTGCGAGAACAACGCATTTTTTCGATTGACAGCAAAATCACGATTCTGTTAAACCCTTGATTGGTCAGACCGATGTACCAAATCCCGTCAACTGTCAGGCACAACACCTGACCGAGGAGAACTATGATGTTTCCTTTCGGCCAGATTCTGCGTCGCGCCGCACTGTCCGCAGGCATACTTTGCGTTCTAATTCCGGCAAGCTTCAGCCAAACCGATAAAGCGCAATTAACGGGCGTTTTGACCGATCCCTCGAAAGCAGCGATCGGCGAAGCAGAAATTTCACTCGTCAACGAGGCGACTGATGCCCAGCGCGCCACGGTGACAAACAGCGAGGGCTATTACACCCTTCTCCTGATCGAACCCGGAACGTACACGCTTCACATTCAGAAACCCGGCTTCGAGTCGATCGTGCAGAAAGGGCTGAAATTGGACGTAGCGCAAAGCGCGCGGCTCGATTTCACTCTTACCGTCGGCTCGGTGAACCAGGAGGTAACGGTCACGGCTTCCGCGCCGCTGCTCGAATCCGATACCGCAACGCTCGGGCAAACGATCGATAACAATACCATCGTCAATCTCCCGCTGAACGGAAGGAACAGCTATGCCTTCGCGACACTCGTTCCCGGCGTGCGGGCCGCGCTGTCGTTCACGGGCGTCGCCTACTCGTTCTATACCGATCAGTTTGTTTCGATCAATGGCTCCCGGCCAAATCAGAATCTGTTCCTGCTGGATGGAGGCGCTAATTCGAACGCGGCCTTTAACGGCCCCGGCTTCTACCCGTCTGTCGACCTCGTCCAGGAATACAAAGTCGCGACAAACAACTACAGCGCCGAGTTTACCGATACCACGGGCGGTGTCGTGAACGTGATCACGAAGTCAGGAACGAATGAACTGCATGGTGATTTGTATGAGTTCTTCCGGAATAGCAAACTGGTCTCGAATAACTTCTTCATCAACCAGGCGGGACAACAGAAAGGCGCCTTCACCTTCAATCAGTTCGGAGTGACCGTTGGCGGGCCCGTCGTTATCCCGAAGCTCTACAACGGCCGCAATCGCACCTTTTTCTTCTTCTCCTACGAAGGGCTGCGTTGGGTGCAAGGATACCCGATGACGGCGTCCCTGCCGACGGCAGCGCAGCGCGTCGGCGATTTCCGGAATACCCGTAATCAAAGCGGGCAGCTCATCAACATCTACGATCCAGACGCAGCTACGGTTCCGAGCGCTACCGTTCCCGGCGCTTATACCCGTGCGGCCTTCCCGAACAACGTCGTGCCTGCCAGCCGCTTCGATCCGGTCTCGGTCAATATCCTGAAATATCTGCCGATGCCCAACACGCCGGGCTCGCCTTACACTGCGGCCAATAACTTCACCTCGAACGCTTCCGCGCCGCTCGTGAAGGACGCCTACTCGCCGCGCGTCGATCATGCGTTTAACGATTCGAACAAGATTTTTGCCCGAGCCTCCATCAATCAGACCGACACCGGACGCCCGCTTCTCTACGGCAAGGACTACCTGGTCTCGACGCCTATCAACGCTCAGAACGAATACGACAACAGCCGCCAGGCGACAGCGAATTACACCAGCATCCTGAGTCCACTCACCGTATTAGAACTAAGCTCCAGTTTCGTGCGGTATACCTTGCTCCGAATAACTCCCGCCGTTGGCTTTAATCCGGTGAGTCTCGGCCTTCCCACCTACTTCAACCAGATCCAACCCGCGCTCAGCCCATGCTTTCCAACGGTTGCTATCAGCGGACTCGGCGTTCCGTTGCTGGCTTCCGGAGTCGGCGGCGGCTTCATGGGGAGCTGCGGAGTTCTGAATGACGGGTATGACAACTTCAACGATTACGGCAATCTGACGCACACGATTGGAAGTCACACCTTGAAAGTCGGCGGCGCGCTTGACCGTTAAGCGGTTCGACACGAATCGGAACGCTGTGGCCAATTCTCCCTTCACATTCACTCCGAGCCTTACCCAAGGGCCGAACCCGCTTGGCGGCAAGCAGCACTGGCGGTCTGGCGTTTGCGAGCTTTCTGCTGGGACTGGGGAGCGGGAGCACGACGACCAATGGACCCGGTGAGGCGTTGCTCTATCGCGCCTGGGGAGGGTTCATACAGGACGATTGGAAAGTGAACTCGAAGTTAACCCTTAATCTGGGTCTTCGTTACGACCACGCTTCTCCTTGGAAGGAGCGTTATAACCGCATCACAAGCCTTGACTACACATCGCCTTCGCCGTTGAAAGTGCCAGGCTTCAATCTGGTCGGAGGCCTGGCCTTCCCGGGCGTAAACGGCCTTCCGGTTGGTCAGTACAATTCGTCGTGGGGCGACATCGCTCCGCGCTTCGGCTTCGCTTACATGTTGAAGCCCCACACCGTGATTCGCGGCGGCGCGGGCATCTTCTACGGCCCCCCGACGCCCAATGCCTTCAACGGGAACTCTATTCCGATCAGCGGATATCAAAGTTCCACTCAGTGGGTCGGCTCCATCGACGGCTTGACTCCGACAAACTATCTGTCGAATCCCTATCCCGGCGGCCTGACGCGCGCCACTGGGAATACGCTAGGTCTCGCTACGTTGCTCGGGAACAGCATCGTCGGCATGGATCGATCGCGGCTGGATCCGGCATCTTACCAATGGAACTTCGGCATTCAGCAGTCGCTCCCCGGTCAGATCGTTGTCGAAGCGGCTTACGCCGGTTCTCGCGGTTTACATCTCAATGGGGATCTGAACTACAATGCTCTGCCCGACCAGGATCTCGCGCTCGGCAGCCGGCTCACAACGAAAGTTGCTAATCCTTTCTACGGACTGCTGCCGGCCGGCTCCGCGCTGAACACGCCGACCATCTCCTACGGCCAGTTGCTGCTTCCTTATCCGCAATTTGCTGCAGTGACGGCCGGCAACGCCGCCTATGGTTCCTCGACCTACCATGCCTTTGAATTGACGGCGCGCCGGCGAATCAACCAGGGGCTTAGCGTTTTAGCTTCTTACACCTTTTCGAAGTTGATCGACGACGTACCCAATCCGACAACGACGGGCTTCCCCGGTGAGTCCATTTCGGGCACTGCTTTCCAGGACCCGAACAATCGCGTAAGCGAACGGGCGCTCGCGCCATTCGATGCGCCGCAGTCCTTCACGGTCAATACCCTCTACGAACTCCCGTCGGCCACGGCCACACGCTCCTGGCAAACCGAGGCGTTCTAACGCAAGTGCTCGGAAACTGGCAATTGGCCGGAATCGCCACTTACCGAAGCGGCGTGCCGCTCGGCCTCACCATGGCGTCGAGCACGTTTGGCAGTTTTGAAGGGACACAACGGCCCAACTGGAATGGAGAAACACAGACAGTCGACGGCTCCATCTCCGACCGGCTGACGAACTACTTCAACACAGCCGCCTTTACCGCGCCCGCGCCATACACCTACGGCAATGTCGGTCGCCTCATTCCGAGCCTGCGCGGGCCGGGGGTCGTGAATCTGGACATTTCGCTTGATAAGGAGTTTGCAATCTACGAGCGGATGCGGCTGCAGTTCCGCGCGGAAGCCTTCAACGCTATGAATCACCCGCAATTCGGGCTTCCGGGTACGGTTATCGGATCATCTACTGCCGGCGTCATCAGCCAGCAGGTGAATCTGCCGCGTGACATCCAATTCGCCCTGAAACTTGTCTTCTAGAACGTACGAGATGAGATCCAAGACGATCCAGGCTCTTCTAGCCTGTTCTCTCCTTGCTGTGGGGCAGCAGTTGGTGCGATGCTGCTCCCAAGAGCATGGACTATCTGGCGTACGTCGGTACGTTTACCCGGAAAGAGAGTAAGGGTATTTACGCCTTTCGCTACAATTCGGGCACCCAGCAATTGACGCCCCTCGGGCTGGCAGCCGAAATTGCCAATCCTTCATTCGTCGCCATCAGCCCTAATGGCCGCTTTCTCTATGCCGTTAGCGCGGTGCCTGACGGGAAAGTAGGGGCATTCCGGATCGACTTCCAGTCCGGACATCTTATGCCCATCAACTCGGCATCCTCCCATGGCGGCGGACCCTGTCACCTGATCTGCGATCGCTCAGGCAAAACGCTTTTCGTTGCGAACTATACGACGGGCGGTATTGCCGCGCTCAAGATCAGGGCGGACGGTGGTCTCGAAGAGCCGGCGTCGTTCTATCAGCCTGAAGGGTCGAGTAAAGATCGGACCCGGCAGCTCGGACCGCACGGACACTCGGTCAACATACCGCAAAGCAATCAATTCCTGCTCACAACCGACTTGGGTCTCGATAAGATATTTTCGTTCCGGATCGACGCCGCCAAGGCAACATTCACGGCAAACGACCCGCCCTTCACGTCAGTACAACCGGGAAGCGGCCCGAGACATCTGGCGTTCACTCCCGATGAGCGGTACCTGTACCTGCTCAATGAAATCGGGTCAAGCATCAACGCGTTTCGATACGACGCGACGCATGGCTCACTCACCAACATCCAGACCATTTCCACCCTTCCGAGCGACTTTCACGGAGAGAGCGCAGGAGCGGAAATCGCGGTCGATCACGCCGGGCGGTTTGTCTACGCTTCCAACCGTGGGCACGACAGCATCGCGCAATTCGCTATCGATCAGGCTTCCGGGAAGCTAAGCATTGCCGGATGGACCCCAAGCGGAGGCAAAACGCCAAGGCATTTCGAGCTCGATCCGGCCGGGGCTATGCTGTTTGCCGAAAACCAGGACTCGGACAACATCGTCGCCTTCACGGTTGACGCGAAAACCGGCCGCTTAACCGCAACCGGTAAGACTTATGCGGCGCCTACACCGGTCTGTCTCAAGTTCGTTCCGGTCCAGTAGATTTCGCTGCTGCTATCGGGCTGCTTCGTGGCAGGTTTGGCAATCGATGCTGGCGTTGTGTTGCTGATGGCAATTCATGCAGCCCTGCATGAAGCGTCCGGCCGGTTTAGCCAGCACGTTCTGCTCGGCCACCGCGCCGTGGCAATCCTCGCATTTCGCCCCGGCCTTCAGATGAGTGGCGTGACTGAACCACACGTAATCCGGTAAGCGATACACGCGCTTCCAGGGAACTGGTTCTTTCTTCGCCGCAAACTCCGCCAGCTTCTTGATGTTGGGGTTGTCTTTCAGATAGCTGACGTGACAGGTCATGCATTTATCTGCCACCGGAATACCCATGTGATCTTCCGTCCCGGTATGGCACTGCTGGCATTTGAAACCAAGCTTGCTGTGCTGCTTATGGCTAAAGGGCAAGGGCTGCTCCACCGGTACCGGAGCTTTGGAGTCTGCCGGCTTTGCCGCGGGTGCTGGTTCTTGAGCGCTGGCCGTCGACACAGGCGCGTAAAGGCAAACGGAAGCAAACAGGATACGGAAGAAGAATCGCATGCGCTTCGTCCTGTTATGGCAACGCAAAAGCGTCAATGCTATCCGAGCCGACATGGTCAAACGAGAAACCACCGCCGGCGGTGATCACCACGTATTGTTTTCCGTTGCGGCCCAGATACGTGATGGGATTTGCATGCCCGCCTGCCTCGAGTTTGGTGACCCAAAGCTCCTTGCCGGTGCGCGAATCGAAAGCGCGGAAGCGATGATCGTTCGTCGCCGCGATAAAGAGCAATCCGCCTGCTGTCGCGACGGAGCCTCCGGCGTTGAGCGATCCCGTATTGTGAACGCCTTTCTCCTCGAGTTCATCGACGACCCCAAACGGAATCTGCCACGCCACTTCGCCCGTGTTTACGTTCACCGCGCTCAGTCGTCCCCAGGGCGGCTGCTGGCACGGCCACTCCTTTTTCGAATCCCAGAAGCGGGAGAACGGCCCCAGTGTCCCGCCTTTGTGGTACGCGGGAGAACCTGCCGCCGCGTCCCCATCTTCCTTCACCATGGCGCCCACCGCCCCGAGGTCGTTCGTGTTCACGAAGACATATCCGAGCTTGGGATCGAATGAAATGCCGCCCCAGTTACCCCCGCCCGCGGTTCCAGGGAACAACAGCGTGAGCTTGGTCTCAAAGGGCGTGTACGGACCAGCGTTGTAGAGTCCGCCGTCTGTATTGAATAGCTCGGTGCAGAACTGCTGATGCTCCGGAGTCACCTTTGCGATTTCATCTTTATTGAACGAATTGCGAGCGAGCGGAACCGGCTTCAGAGGAAACGGCTGCGTTGGCCACGCTTCCTCGCCGGGAACATCGCTCTTCGGCGTGGGCCGCTCCTCGGCTCCATAGATTGGTTTGCCCGTCTCGCGGTCCAGGATGAAAAGCAAGCCCATTTTGGTGATCTGGGCAATCGCTGGAGTGGTTTTCCCGTCCCGGACAACATCGATCAAGACCGGAGGCGCCGGCGTATCGTAGTCCCAGATATCGTGGTGGACGAATTGGTAGTACCACTTCAACTTGCCGGTGTTCGCGTCAAGCGCAACAACGCAGTTCCCGAAGAGGTTCATGCCCTTCCGGTCGGCTCCGTAGTTGTCGTACGAGGGCTGCCCAAGCGGTAGGAACAACAAGCCCCGCTCTTTGTCGAGCGTCATAGGAGCCCATGCATTCGTTCCGGAACGGTCCTTCCAGCTATCGCCGGCCCAGGTATCGTTTCCCGTTTCGCCAGGACGTGGAACCGTATGGAACGTCCAGGCTAGCTTGCCCGTGTGTACATCCCAGGCGCGGACATCGCCCGCCGGTCCCAAGCTGGGAATTTCCTGCACTTGGGCGCCGACCATCACCAGGTCCTTAAAAACAATCGGAGTCGAGCTGACGGTATACATGGCGCCTGGAAATTTGTCGGCCACGCCGGGCCTTAAATCAAGCTCGCCTTCTTTGGCAAAGCCGGGCACGGGTTGCCCCGTTTTTGCGTTCAGGCAAATCAGCCTGCCATCACTGGTTCCAAAAAGGATCTCGGACGGTGACATCTTGTCGCCGGGCCAATACGAAACGCCGCGCATCGCTGGTTGCGCATTCTTGACCGTGTATTTCCAAAGCTCTTTGCCTGTTTCAGGCTCGAGCGCAACCACCGTGTTGTATGCGGTGGTCAGGTACATGACGCCATTAATGACGAGCGGCGTGGCTTCGGAGACCGGCCGCGTCTTGCCTCTGGGAGGGCGTCCGACCCGGTGTAACCGCGCTGTCCGTCTTGGGTGCATCCGCATTCGAGTGATACGTCCATGCGCGAACCAGACCTTTCACGTTCGACGTATTGAGCTGGTCAACGGGCGAGTACTTCGCACCGCCTGGATCGTGTCCATACACCGGCCAGTCAGTCTGAGAAAGAAGGGGGTAAGCGAAACAAAAGAAGGAAAACAGGAGGGAGAGTTGCCGTCGGCCGCTGTACTTCATGGGACAAAATTCAGATATCCGCAACCGATGGTATTCTGGTCTGACCAATTTGTCAATGGAGGTATTCGTGGCTCCCACTGCGCCTTTCCGTAAGATCTTCGTGGCGGCGGCCGTGTCCTTAGCACTGCTTGTCACGTCCGCGAGCATCAGCTCAGGACTACCCGCATTACGTGATCCATCGAGCCAAAACGCCTATCAAGATCGACGGCGTGCTCGACGACGGAAGCCTGGAAATCCGCGCAGCCCGTCAGCCCGTTCCATTTCAACGTCTGGAAGGAAGGCGACAAGGAAGAGACGGAGGCGAAGCTCCTCTGGGACGACCAGTATCTCTACGTCGCTTATCTTCTGCCACGACAAACACATCTCCGCATTCGTGACCCAGCGGCACGGTCCTGTGTCGAAGGACGATGCCGTCGAAATCTTCGTCAGCCCGAACCCGGACAAAGTGACCAATTACTACACGTTCGAAATCAATGCGATCGGCGCCATGCTGAACCGCTGCAAAACGGACTGGTGGCATGGAGGGAGCACTTGGGATCCGGAAGGCGTGGTCTATCGCACGACGTTCCAGGGACAACCGAAGAAAGAGGAATCTCCGGACGATGATCACTGGTCCGTAGAGCTCGCGATACCTTTGAGCAATTTCTCACACGATGCGGTCCATACTCCGCCGCAGGCTGGCAGACCAATGGCGGCTGAATCTGATGCGCATCGGAGGAATCACGAATGCCCAGGCAAGTACGTGGTCACCTTTGTTGCCGGGCCAGGGTTTTCACACGCCTTCCGCATTCGGTTGGGTGCGATTTGCGAACTAGTTATCACTCGTAAATTCGGCAACCGCGCGCCGAGTAGTGAGAAGCACACCGCATTGCACGACCCGCCGGCATTCAGGCGGTTGAGGTACAATCCGCGGCATGTCTAGATTGCTCCTTGTGATCCTGGCCTTCGCGGTCTCCTCATTTGCCGAGTCACCGAGCCCGGACGAAACCGGAAGAATCTTCGCCAAATATCAAAGCAAGGATTCACCCGGTTGTGCGGCTGCTGTCGAGGCGCGTGGACATGAGCCCTGGTCTGGTGCTTACGGAATGGCCGACCTGGAGCACGGCATTGCCAATACGCCCTCATCGGTCTTTGAAGTCGGTTCCGTCAGTAAGCAGTTTACTGCGGCGGCCGTGCTGTTACTGGCGGAACGCGGCAAGCTCTCGCTCGACGACGATGTTCGTAAATACTTTCCTGAATTGTCTGACTTTCAGTGGCGCATCACTGTCCGGCAGTTGCTAAATCATACGAGCGGTCTGCGCGATTGGGGAGAGATCGAAGAAATCGCCGGCTGGCCGCGAGGCACACGCGAGTATAGACACTCCGACGTGCTCGATATCATTCGTCGCCAGCGAGCGCTGAATTACCTGCCTGGTGAAGCATGGTCCTATACAAACACCGGCTACAATCTGGCCGCGATGCTAGTGGAGCGCGTCAGCGGGACAAGTCTTCGCGAGTTTTCCCGTCAGGAGTTTTTCGTGCCGTTGGGAATGAATTCGACAGAATGGCGCGACAACTTCCGCCGCGTGGTGAAGAATCGCGCGATCGCGTATAGGAGCCAAGGCTCAGAATGGCGTCAATTCATGCCCTTCGAAGATGTCTACGGCAATGGAGGGCTCCTCAGTACGGTCGGCGATCTCCTCAGGTGGAATCAGAACCTGGGAAACGGGAAGTTACATCCCTCAATATTCAAGTTGATGGCGGAGCCGAGCACACTCAACAACGCTACCCGGCTGGGCTACGGCCTTGGGACTGTTCCTCGAGCAGTATGCCGGACTTCCCGAGATAGCGCACCCGGGTAGCACAGCGGGCTATGCGGCATGGCTGGGGCGTATTCCGGGGAAGAATCTCTCGATTGCCGTGGTTTGTAATGCGGCGTCCGCGGATGTCCTGACGATGGCACATCGATTGGCGCATTCGTTCTCAGACCTTCCGACTCCTCCCGAACCGGTCGTGTCGAAGGATGTTCGAGCTGGGCTATATCGGAATCTTCGCGATCACTTGACGACAAAGGTCGAGCGCAGCGGGAACAACATCACCTTCGATGGCCGGTCCAACAAGGTCAACGCACGCGCGGAAGGCAATCGACTGATTCTCGAAAACCCTGTGTACGGTCAAGGATGTATTGGAACGCGTCGAGCCCTGGACGCCAAGGGACGTAAGCCCGTTCACCGGCACATATACGAGCGAGGAAGCGGAAAGTCAGCTACGCATCGTGGTGGAAGACCATCATCTGGTCGTTCACAACAGCCCGCACAGTTCGTTTCCGCTGGACCCAGCTTACGCCGATGATTTCACTTGCGGGCTGGGAGATCTCTTTTTCCTAAGGGATGGGTCGGGGCGAATCACGGGCTTACGGTTGAGTGGTCAGCGCGTATGGGATCTTCGATTTACTCGGGAACGCTCCAACTCTTCGGCACGACTAAATTAAAGCGCTCCTCGACTGGCTAGCGCAACTTCGAGAAAGTAAGCGGCTTCAAAATCACGTTGCTGATGTTCGAAACGATTTGCGGATCTTTCATGTCCGGTTGGCCGCTCAACTTCTTCCACTCCGGATCGGATGAGAACTCTTTCCACAAACGGTCGCGAGCATCCCAGTCGTTGAATGACAGCATGTACATCAGATTGGGCTGCTTCGGGCCAACGATCGTCTCGCCAAAGAAGACCGGCCGCATGCCAAGGCGTTGGAAGATCTGCATCTCGCCGTGATTGAACATGTCCACCTTCCGCGGAAGCGTGGCAAACGTCTGCGACTCGTAAGTTCTGAGTTCGAAGATCCTCGGCGAAGCTGGTGCGGCAGACGTGTCGGCAAGAACAGTCGGCATGGCATCGAAGCAACGAAGCAGACTGCTCTCGATACGTACAAACGGAAGGCCCTGGCCTGCGCTGAGCTTCTGCAGTTCACGTTTGTGGGCTTCATCCGTACGCATGGCATTCAAGGTTTCACCCATGGCAGCGAGCGAACGAAATTCAGTGATCGTGACGTAGTACGGGCCGTCTGTACCAATGAAATTCGAGAGAGCACCGGCGAGCTTCGCTCCGGAGCGTTCGAGCGCCGGTCCAAAGCCTTGCTCCAGATACTCAGCGAGCCTCTTCGGCTGCTCTTCGGTGGTGTTATGGAGACGCCACTGGCGGATCTCAAGGAAGTGATTGGGAGACTCCGCAGCGGTGGCGGAGAGGTCGAGCAATGCCGAACCGGTTAGGGTGGTAAGCACATGGCGGCGCTTCATGTTCACGACTGTAACAGGTGAAGCGCGCAGCCGGCAGACAAGGCCGGCACGCCTGGGTCACTTGCGATTTAGCGAGACGACAGAACCACTTTCCTGCCGGTTTCCTGATGGGAAGCGATGGTACGGGTCGCTAGTCCTTCTATCTGGACACCAACGAGATGTTCCCGCTGGCCATCGCTCGTGAACTTCAGGCCAGTGGCAGCCCCGGGCTTGGGCAGCGAACCGGGAAAACTGATGGTAGCGACGGCTTTGCCGCCACCCTGGATAAGAACGACACCGCTATCGGCGCTCTGGACGCGATAGTCACCGGCCGGAAAGTTCTGTCCGGCGGCAACAAATGCAAACGGCACGTGAACGGAAAGGGAATCATACGGGGAAGCCGCCGGTAAGGAAGCGGGAAGCGCTGCAGATCCAACGACGAGTAATGCGTGAAATAACTTCATGAGTTTTGTTTTCTCCTCTAGTTTGAAAATTTGGAACAAGGGGAGCTAACGGAGCACCAGTGGGAAGGCAGAGCAATGTCTCTACCCCAAATAGAAACGTCGTAACTTTGACAAATCTTACGGGCGGGGGAAGGTGACGGTCATCAAGGCCGTCGAAAACGGAGGGAATCGCAAACCGGTCAGCGCCGGCATTGCACTGCGAGACTAAGAACAGCATAGGGCTTACTGACACAAAGGTCAATAAGCCCTAACCACTAGCAGGTAATAACAGGAATAGCTAGATGACTTCGACGCCCATGCTGCGGCAGGCGCCCTTCACTTGTTCAATCGCGGATTCAACGGTAAAGCAGTTCAAATCCGGCATCTTGATCTTGGCAATCTCTTCGACTTGTTTTGCGCTGATCTTACCGACCTTGTTCTTGTTCGGCTCAGCAGAGCCCTTCGCCAGATTGACTGCACGCTTCACGAGAATGGCAACAGGCGGGGTCTTTGTGATGAACGTGAAAGAGCGATCCGAAAAGATCGTGATCACGACAGGAATAATGAGACCTTCCTGGTCCTTCGCGGATGTCTTCGCGTTGAAGGCCTTGCAGAATTCCATGATGTTCACGCCTTGCGGACCGAGGGCGGTACCAACCGGAGGAGCCGGTGTGGCCTTGCCGGCCGGAATTTGCAATTTGACTTCAGCGGTTACTTTCTTTGCCATTTTCGTTCCTTACTTAATCTGCTTCCGCTCACGGCGGACTTAAATCTTTTCTACTTGCAGGAAGTCGAGTTCAACAGGAGTCGATCTTCCGAAAATCGTAACGAGAACTCGCAGCGTATTGCGCTCGAGATTGACCTCATCCACTTTGCCCGAAAAGTTCGTGAATGGTCCGTCGACAATTTTGACGGTCTCATTCTTCTCGAAGCTCATCTTGGGCCGAGGACGCTCGGCACTCGAGGCCTGCCGGTAGAGAACGGCGTTCACTTCATCAGCGGTCAAAGGAACCGGTTTGGTACCACCGCCCACAAAGCCAGTGACGCGAGGCGTTGACTTTACCGCGTGCCACAGCTCGTCATCCATCTCCATTTCGACAAGCACGTAGCCGGGATAGAGTAGACGTTTGCTGGTGACCTTCTTGCCATTGCGCAGTTCGATGACTTCTTCCGTCGGGATCAGCACTTGTCCGACGCGATCGGCAAATCCAAAGGCCTGCGCACGAGTCTTCAGTGATTCAGCAACCTTCTGCTCGAAGCCTGAATAGGCGTGAATGATGTACCAGTGTTTGGGAGGACCAGCCGGTTCGCCTGCCTCGGTAGATGGCTCAGGTTGCTGTTCGGTCGCGTGCTCGCCACTCTCTTCGTGAATTTCATCTGAGGGCACGCCCTCGTCAGATTCCAGAGGATCTGCGTTCTCGTACCCGGCGAGCGTCCGGTCTTCTTCGGGCCCGTCGTGAACGGCATGAGCCGCATCCTCTTCGTTAATACGTCCGTTGGCCATTCGTTCTTCCCTTCAACAGGTATCGGTTCTACCTGCGAGCAAAGTAATCAATCAGATGCTGGACCGTCGTATTGACCACAGCATCTACTACCGCGAAATATCCGGCAAACAAAAACACGGCGGCAATTACCACACCTGTGGTGGCGCGGACCTGGTTCCAACTCGGCCAGGAAACCCGCCTCATCTCGGCTTTGACTTCGTCTATATAAGACTTTGTCTGTTGAGGCCAACTGCTTGCCTTACTAAGTTCCATTAGAAAACTCTCACCAGAAATTTCGACAAACTCGACTGTTTGCCCATCCGTAAGAGGGGCAAATAGGAGAACGCTGGCAGGGGCAGAGGGATTCGAACCCCCAAAGGCGGTTTTGGAGACCGCTGGTTTACCGTTAGCCTATGCCCCTGTTTGGACTACCATGTCAGGCTACCAGAGAGCAAAACTCTTAGTCGCCGGCCTGTAGTCCGGATCTTACTTTGTTTCGCGATGCGGTTGATGCTTGCGGCAGAACGGGCAAAACTTTTTCATTTCGATCCGTTCCGTTGTCGTCTTTTTATTCTTCGTCTTGCTGTAATTGCGGTTCTTACATTCACCGCACTGAAATTGAATGATTTCTCGTGGCATTTCTGAACTCTTTTTTCCTGATTCTGGTGCTTATGCCACGATCTCCGTGACAGTACCTGCGCCGACGGTTCTGCCGCCTTCGCGAATGGCGAAGCGCAGTCCCTTGTCCATAGCGACCGGCGTAATCAGCTCGACTTCAATCGAGACGTTATCGCCCGGCATCACCATCTCCATGCCTTCCGGCAGCTTCGCGACACCCGTCACGTCCGTGGTCCGGAAGTAGAACTGCGGCCGGTAGCCATTGAAGAACGGTGTGTGCCGTCCGCCCTCTTCCTTCGAGAGCACGTAGACTTCGCCCTTGAACTTCTTGTAACCCTTGATCGTGCCCGGCTTCGCCAGCACCTGGCCGCGCTCGACGTCGTTCTTTTCAATACCGCGCAGGAGCAAGCCCACGTTGTCGCCCGCCCGGCCTTCGTCGAGCAGCTTCTTGAACATTTCAACGCCGGTCACAACCGTCTTGCGCGTATCCGCAAATCCGACGATCTCCATTTCCTCGCCGACCTTGCAGATCCCCTTCTCGATACGGCCCGTGACAACGGTGCCGCGGCCCTGAATGGAGAAGATGTCTTCGATCGGCATCAGGAACGGCTTGTCGATCGCGCGCTCGGGCAGCGGAATGTACTCGTCCACCCGTCGCCATCAACTCGTCGACCGACGCTTCCCACTTCGCTTCGCCGTTCAACGCGCCCAGCGCGCTGACCTTCACGACCGGAATGTCGTCGCCCGGGAACTGATAGCTCGATAACAGCTCGCGCACTTCGAGTTCGACCAGCTCGAGCAACTCCGGATCGTCCACCATGTCGACCTTGTTCAAGGCCACCACGATGTACGGCACGCCGACCTGCCGGGCGAGCAGAATGTGCTCCCGCGTCTGCGGCATCGGTCCGTCCGTCGCCGCCACCACGAGAATCGCGCCATCCATCTGCGCTGCGCCCGTGATCATGTTCTTGATGTAGTCCGCGTGTCCCGGACAATCCACGTGCGCATAGTGACGGTTCGCCGTCTCATACTCCACGTGCGCCACCGCGATCGTGATTCCGCGCGCCTTCTCTTCCGGCGCATTGTCGATCGAATCGAAACTCCGGAACTTGTTCTTCGGATTGTGCTTCGACAGCGTCTTCGTGATTGCCGCCGTCAACGTCGTCTTACCGTGATCGATATGCCCGATCGTCCCAATATTTACGTGCGGCTTACTGCGGTCAAATTTCTCTTTCGCCATTCGTACTCTACAATCTGTATCTGATTCCCTGCAGGAAGGAGACTAAACCTAAGGAATGGGGGACACACGTTTCCCGTGGGTACCCATTAGGAAGAATACCACGTAGCCGAACCTGTCATACGGCTGCCCTCGGCGCAGCGCTGATTAATGCTCAACGATGCCCGAGAAAACGGCCCCTAGCGAAATACTGCCATCACCGAGTTTTCTCGGCAGGGGAATCGAATCTGCAGCACTATACTCGATCGCCTCGCCACGCGTATAGCGAATGATATTCCGCTCCTCTTCGTCCACCTCCCAAATCTCAATGCAACGAGGGTCGGAGAAGTAGACTTCGCGCTTGATAGCCATCTCCGTTCTGCTGTTGGACGGACTCAAAACTTCAATCGCGAGTTCCGGGCTACCTTCAGGGAAACCACCGGTCTTATCAGCAGCAACCCACCTGTCCTGGCTGATAACAAAAACGTCGGGACGAGGTCCCTCCGTATCTCCAAGGTGATGAGTGGTATCGAGGCGTACCAAAAAGGAGGTGTTCAGCCTCTCTTTAAGAAGGTCATACATCCTGCAGCAGAGATCTGCATGCCTCCGGTTCGCCGATGGCGACAAGACTACCTCCCCGTGTATCAGTTCATCGCGGAAACCAGGGGGAACTTGATAAGAAAGGTATTCCGAGAAGGTCACGGTATCTAGATTTTACTGCTTGTGAAGCTGAAGGGATCCGAAAATAAGATTGGAGCCGTTGACCGGGATTGAACCGGTGACCTCTTCCTTACCAAGGAAGTGCTCTACCAACTGAGCTACAACGGCCTGCCTGCTTTCAAAGTGGTGGACAGGGAAGGATTCGAACCTTCGTACCTCGCAAGGAGGGACAGATTTACAGTCTGTTGGCTTTAACCACTCACCCACCTGTCCAAATGTCTCGCCGCCCAAAGCCAAGGCGAGCAGACGCAATGAGAATAACACAGTCCGACCGCTCGGTACCCGTGTGCAATAGGACGGATTCCCGCCTGTTCAAAAGATCGTAAAATGCCTGAACTCGGCTAGAATATTGATCGACGACAGTAGAAGTTACGATCTGTCCCCCTGGAGGTACTCAGTGCTTTCTCGCTTGTCGACCGGCCCTGTTTTTTTGGCCGTGGTAGCCTTTGCCCTCGGCGGTCCAACATCCGGATGGCAGAGCAAAAAATTCGAAGAGTGGACAGTCCAGGACGCTCAATCCATCATGAACGACTCGCCGTGGAGCAAGAAAATACCCATGCCCGCCGGTGGACGTCCCTCCATGAGCGTAATCGAACCTGGAAACAACGGAGCGCCTCCACCTTCCGCGTCAATCGGCAATCCCGCAAACACTACGACCGGTGTCAATATGACCGCCGCGGGAAATCCGGGCAGCGCCGGACCGGCTGAAGGGTCGGGACACAATCTTCCTACGAATTCGCGACCCTCAGGGATGGCGCCCTCCGTTGGCGCTCCCGATCAGGCGGCGCCGCTCACCATCGTTTGGGCCAGTGCTACGCCGGTCCGGCTGGCAATCCTGAAATTACGCGCCGGATCGAATCCGGCGGGAGAAACGCAGATCGCAAATGCCCACAAAACCAACGAATTCTATGTCGTCGCGGTTAGCGGCCTGCCAGCCCCGGAATACGACCCGAAAACGCTTGCAAACAAAGCGTTCCTGACCATTAAAGGAAAGCCGCAAGAGAAGGCGGCTGAATCCAGCTATCGGAAAATCGGCACGTCGGACGTTTACTTCTTCCGGTTCCGGCGCGATTCATTCCCTATTACGGTCTCGGATAAAGAAGTTGAATTCAAGGTGTCGGTGGGATCCGTCGAGGTAAAAAGGAAGTTCCTGCTCCACGACATGCAATACGACGGCAATCTCGCGTTGTAAGCCTGTTGTGGCCTGGACAGTGACTCATTGAAGAATCTATCCGTACTTCTGATTGAGGACGACGCAGAACTGGCAGCGCTGATGCAGGAGTTTCTCGCTGCTCACGATATAACCCTCACCACCGCTTATAACGGGTCTGAAGGCTTGTCCCGCGCACTGGAAGGAAGCTTCGAAATCGTGATCTTGGACGTGATGCTCCCCATGATGGACGGCTTTGAAGTCCTGCGGCAGATCAGAAGACGGAGTGCTATTCCGGTGATTATGCTGACCGCCAGAACCGAGCCCCAGGACAAGATTGAAGGCTTGAACTCAGGTGCGGATGACTATCTCGCGAAGCCCTTCAGTCCCGATGAATTGCTGGCCCGCATTCAGGCCGTACTTCGCCGGGTCGGGCGAGGACCTGCATTAAAACCCGAGTTACTCGAAGCAAATGGAGTGCGTCTGAATCCAGGCACACGCGAAGTTTTCCGGGACGGCGTTGGCGTCGATGTGACTTCCATCGAGTTTGAAATCCTGGAGGTCCTGGTGCGGTCGGCCGGTCAGGTCGTTTCTCGCGACGATCTTGCTCGCTTCCTTTACAATCGACAGGCGAATCCCCTCGAGCGAGCCCTGGATGTTCACGTGAGCCATCTGCGAAAGAAGCTCGAGCGGAACCGGACTCTCATTCGCACCATCCGCGGTGTCGGCTATCTTTTTGCCACCAGCAGCACAGCCGTTGCCGTCGAGGAGTAGAGCCGCATGAGATCATTCTTCCCCCTGAAATCGCTGTTCACCCGCATGCTTCTGTGGTGCGGGATAACACTGATCGTTTGTCTGGCAGGCTCGGTATTCACCGGACAGTTCCGGCACCTTCCGGCAGGTCACCGGGACTTCTTTTCGAAGTTTCTTAGTGTCCAGCTCGAGAATGCGCGCAGTGCTTATGAAAAAGGAGGGAAGGAAGGGCTTCGGTCGTTCTTCAACCGCTACGAACAATACTTTCCGGGCAATTACAGCCTGGTGAACAAGAGCGGGATTGACGTTTTGACCGGTCTGGATCGTGAAGCCGAAGTCCGGCGTTTCCCTTCTACCCGTCAGTGGCGAGTCGGCCGGGATCGTATGAAGATGTCATGGCCTTCGCGAGACGGCCAATATACGCTTATCATCGACGCCGTCATTCCTCCAGGACCGCCGAACCCTATCCCGTATTACCTTTGGATCGTTTTCGCGAGTATTGTCTTTTGCTACATTCTGGCGGTCCAGATCGGATCGCCGCTGCTCGCTCTTGAGCAAACGGTTGACCGGTTTGGCCGGGGAGATCTCGATATTCGAGCTCAGCCCTCCGGTAGTGACGAATTTGGCAAGCTGGCGCGCGCGTTCAACCTCATGGCCGACCGGCTGCAAACGCTTTTGACGGCCGAGCGGCGTCTATTGCAGGACGTTTCTCATGAATTGCGCTCGCCTTTGGCAAGGTTGAAGTTCGCCACCGAGCTCGCGCGAACAAGTGGTGATCGCGAAGGTTCAATGGACCGGATCGAACGGGAAATTGATCGCTTAACTTCGCTCGTTTCTGAGCTCTTGCAAGTAACGCGCGCCGAGAACGATCCGCAAAGCCGCAATCTCCATCTGATTTCCCTGTCAGACTTGCTGTCTCAGTTGGTCGATGACTGTTCTGTCGAAACGCAGGCGCTCGGCTGCCGGTTTCAGTTCTCCATCGAGCAGGACGTCCAGATCCTGGGTGACAGGGAGCTTCTGAGACGGGCCTTTGAGAACGTCCTCCGAAACGCTATCCGGTACGCGCCCGAAGACACGAAAATCAAGGTCACGCTACAAAAACAAGCTGGACAAGCCAGGGTCGAAGTCCGCGATTACGGCCCGGGAGTCCCGGAGTCGGCTCTGGACAACTTATTCAAGCCGTTCTTTCGGGTCGAGGCAGACCGCAACAAGAATTCTGGCGGCGTAGGCCTTGGTCTCTCCATCGCGGAGCGTGCAGTTGCTGTTCACGGCGGCCGTATCAGCGCCCGCAATGCAGGGCCCGGCCTCGCAGTAGAGATCCTGGTGCCGATGGAAGTCTCGAGCATCTCTCGCGCCAAGCGGGAATCAGTCACAGTATAGAAGCCCTGCCTCTCAGGCCCATAATGGTGTTATGCAAGACACGTTGACCATTGCCAACAGGACCTTCCGATCCCGGCTCTTCGTGGGCACAGGAAAATACCGGAGCAAACAATTGATGTCCCGCTGTCATACGGCAGCGGAAACGGAGATGGTCACGCTGGCAGTCCGGCGCGTAAATCTGACGGACAAATCGAAGGAATCCGAGCTCGACTTCATCGACCGGTCCCGCATTCACATCCTGCCGAACACGGCTGCCTGCTACACCGCAGACGAGGCGATCCGGACCGCCCGGCTCGCGCAGGAAGTGGGCCTGTCTAATTGGATCAAACTGGAAGTGATTGGTGATCAGAAAACGCTGTTTCCGGACAACGAAGGGCTGCTCGAGGCCACCCGCGTCCTGGTGAAGGAAGGCTTCGTGGTCCTGCCGTACACAACCGACGATCTGGTCAACGCTCGTAAGCTCATCGATGCCGGTGCGGCCGCGGTGATGCCGCTCGCTGCGCCGATTGGCTCAGGACTCGGTATTCAGAACCTGACAAACCTGAAGATCCTCCGCCAGGAGATTACTGAAGTACCGCTGATTGTAGATGCAGGAGTGGGGACCGCATCGGACGCCGCAGTCGCTATGGAACTCGGCTATGACGGCGTGCTTCTGAACACGGCCATTGCGGAGGCAGAAGATTCTGAGCTGATGGCGCGCGCCATGAAACTCGCCGTCGAAGCCGGACGAGGGGCATTCCTGGCCGGTCGCATGCCGAAGCGGGAATACGCGGTGGCCAGCAGTCCGTTAGTGGGCACGATCGCCTGAGGATGTATCCCGTTCGGGTCTCCTGTGAAATATCTGGCATTGCTCCGTGGCATTAACGTCGGCGGCAATAACCTCATCAGCATGGCGGAGCTTCGGGCATGTCTCGAGAATGCCGGCCTCGAAAAAGTAACCACGTACATTCAAAGCGGCAACGTTTTGTTCGAGAGTTCCGCCCGTAATGTATCGCGCTTAGCGCAAAAGATAGAATCCGCGCTGACTGCTCAATTCGGCTACGACGCGCTTATCGTTCTGATCTCTGAGGACGCACTCGGAGCTGTGGTCGAAGGAGCACCGGAACGGTTCGGAATGGATCCCGGCATCTACCGTTATGACGTGATCTTTCTACGTCCTCCCGTGCGAGGTCCGGATCTCTTACCGACGATCAATCTAAAAGAGGGAGTCGACGAGGCGTTTGCAAATGAGCATGTGGTTTATTGCAGGCGCCTGATCAGCCGGGCGGGTCAGAGCAGGTTGTCAAAGCTTGTTTCCCATCCCGACTACAAGAGCATGACGATCCGGAACTGGAATACCACGAGTAAACTGCACCGCCTGATGAAACAGTAAAACGCTGGGAATTCGCAGAGTGACCGGCGTGGTGCGTCCGTTAAGCTACTTCGAGTTCAATGGCCCGATCTGCATTCGCCGAGAGAGGAACGCCTTCCCAGCGTGCAACGACCGCTGTCGCAACACAGTTGCCGAGCAGATTCACCGAGGTGCGGCACATATCCATGAGGGCGTCGACGCCAAGGATGAGAGTGATGCCCTCAAGCGGCAGTTGAAAGCTCCCGAGCGTACCGGCCAGAATCACTAACGATGCCCGCGGAACAGCCGCGACGCCCTTGCTGGTCAGCATAAGCGTAAGCATCATCGTGATCTGGGTGCCCAAGGGCATATGAACGCCGGCCGCCTGCGCGACGAAAACCGACGCAAGGGATAAATAGAGCGTTGACCCGTCCAGGTTGAAGCTGTAGCCGGTCGGCAGGACGAAGCCGACGATATGTTTGGGAATGCCGAAACGCTCCATATTCTCGAGCGCCAGCGGAAGCGCCGCCTCGCTCGAGGCGGTCGAAAACGCAAGTATGAACGGTTGCCGAACGGCCTTGGTAAACGCCGCTATGGGGACCCGGGCGATGGCCAGCGCCGAGCCGAGCACAAAAACCACGAAGATCGCCTGCGCGAGATAAAGCGTTCCCACCAACTTGCCCAGGCCGAATAGAACGCCAACTCCTTTCGACCCGATGGTGACTGCGATCGCTGCCCCCACTCCAAAGGGAGCGACATACATCACGTACTTGGTGTAGCGAAACATGACCTCGGCGACGGAACCTGCGAAGTCGATCACCGGCTGAGCCTTCGGTCCGATCGCGGAGCACGCCGCTCCGAATAAAAAGAAGAAAACCACCATCTGCAGGACATCGTTCTGAGCCAGAGACTCGAAGATGTTCGCCGGGACAGCATGCTCAAAGATCTGGCCGATGGAAGCAGGCTTGGCGAGGGCCGGTAATTTCGCCGCCCCGCCTTCGTTCAGGGGCACACCCGCGCCGGGCTGCATCAGATTGACCATCAGCAGACCGATGACCAAGGCAAGCGTAGTCGCGACCTCAAAGTATGTAATGGCTTTCAACGCAATCCGGCCCATGGTCTTGAGTTCGCCTGAGGACGCGATTCCGTACACGAGCGTTCCGAATAAGAGCGGACCAACGATGGATCGAATCAGTCGGAGAAAGATATTGCTGATTGGCGCCAGACCCTTTGAGAACTCAGGGAAAAATACACCCAGCAGAATACCGATAACGAGCGAGATAAAGATCCACGAAGTGATAGACAGCCGTTTGAGAAACATCCGCTAGCGCTCTCCCCATTTAAGTTTTTCCCGCAGAACATCGAAGAACAAGAGTTGCGGAGGACGAATCAACTGAATGCAATTCGGCGACGAACGGCAGATGATTCGATCTCCCGAGCACAGAGGTTCGCCGACCTGGCCGTCGATCGTGAGAAAGATCCCCTCTGCGCCGTGGTTCAGAATTTCAATGACGCTCGTGTCCGGTACGATAACGGGCCGGTTCGTCAACATATGCGGGCAGATCGGAGTGATACAGAACGCACCTACGGACGGGAACACCACCGGCCCTCCCGCCGATAGCGAATATGCCGTGGAACCGGTCGGCGTTGCGATGATCAGGCCATCGGCTTTGTAAGCGGCTACGAAATGGTCATCCACATACGTGTCGAGATCGATCATGCGCGCAAGCTCCGACTTGGTAATCACGATGTCGTTCAATGCGCAGTAGCTCGCGATCGCTTTGCCATTCCGCTGAAGCTGGCAATCCGCCATACCACGCCGCTCTACTTCGTGTTCGCCTCTGAGCACGCGTTCGAGCTCGGGATAAAGCTCTTCCACCTGGATAGCGGTTAAGAATCCAAGATTCCCAAGATTCACGGCAAATAGTGGAATGCCTTTGCCCGCAACCACCCTGGCCGCTGAAAGCAACGTGCCGTCGCCGCCGAGAACAATGACCAGATCGCTAGCATCCGGCAAGAGATGGCGGGGATACCACTCGTCTCAACGACGCATATTGTGCAGTCTGCTCATCACAGCGGTACCGAATCCCGTGCGCCTCCAGCCATTGCAGCAGTCCGCAGACGATCTCAACAGCACGTGCGATCTTCGGTTTTGAGATGATTCCGACTGTCGCAATTTCTTTCATTTTTGGCGTGGGGTTAAAGGATAGCTTACCCCGACCCGCTGTTCGTCCCGCGTGATTTCAGTCAACGGGCTGCCGGCGGGCATGCAACAGAAACTCCCGGTTACCTTCCGCGCCTAGAATCGGACTGTCCGTAAGCGAAACGGCGAAGTTTGCCTGCCGCAGAGCGCCGGCCACTCGTTCACAGGCAAGTTGATGAGAAGCCGCGTCGCGAACAATTCCGCCCTTGCCGACTAACTCGCGTCCCACCTCGAACTGCGGCTTCACAAGGATGATCCAGTCACCGTCGGACCGGAGGAACGGCATGAGCGCCGGAATCAGCAACGTAACGGAAATGAAGCTCACATCGCAGGCGATCAGATCGACCGGCTCGCCGATGTCTTCGAACTTGAGATACCGCGCATTGCATCGCTCATGGAGAACCACGCGCGGATCGCTCCGCAACCTCCAGGCAATCTGGCCGGCCCCGGTGTCCACGGCGTGAACGCGAGCGGCACCGCTCTGGAGCAGACAATCTGTAAATCCACCGGTAGACGTACCAACGTCCATGCAGATCTTTCCTTCCACTTTCACCTGAAAGTGGGAAAGAGCGGCTTCCAGCTTGACCCCCGCCCTGCTCACATACTTCGCTGCCGCTTCGACCTCGATGTGAGCCTCGCGCGGAATCAGTTGTCCAGGTTTGACCGAGCTTTGGCCGTGAACCCGTACTTTCCCGGCCAGGATCAGAGCTTGTGCCTTTTCGCGCGACGGGGCAAGGCTCCGTTCCACCAGGAGAGCGTCTCAGCCGCTTCTTTTCTCCAGTTTTACGCTCGGACGAAGATCCGTCGGCCGGCATCCGACCCTCTAAGCCTGACGGAGAACAACAAAGTCGGCAATCTGCCGCAAGCGGTCCGCACGCGCATCCAGGCTCTGCACCGCGTCATGAGCAGCCTGCCGTTCGAGCATTGCCATCTCCCGCGATTTCTCGAGCCCATACACAGCCGGGAAAAGTAATCTTCTGCTGCTGCTCGTCTTTGCCGGCGGTTTTGCCCAGAGTGTCCGAGGACTGCTCGACGTCGAGAACATCGTCGATGATCTGAAATGCCAGACCGAGATGCTCGCCGTATTCGGTCAGGGCCGTGAGTTCGTTTTCGGAAGCCGAGGCATAGATTGCGCCCATCCGCACGCTCGCCCTGAGCAATGCGCCTGTTTTAGCGCGGTGAATGGATTCGAGCAGCGCGGGCGTCGGAGGTTGGCGCTCTCCTTCGATATCGTGAACCTGCCCGCCGATCATTCCGCCCACTGTCCCCGCGGCCTGCGACAACTCTTTCACGAGCAGGATTCTTGTCTCCGCGGCGACGTTCAGGGTGCTGAGCACTTCAAAGGCAAGAGTGAGCAGCGCATCGCCTGCCAGAATGGCCATGGCATCGCCGAACACCTTGTGACATGTGGGCCGGCCTCGCCGAAAGTCGTCGTTGTCCAACGCCGGAAGGTCGTCGTGAATCAGTGAGTAGGTATGAATCAACTCCAGCGATGCGGCGGCATCTTCCATGCCTTCGATCCGGCCGGACACAGCCTTGGCAGCGGCCATGGCTAAAACGGGACGGATTCGTTTTCCACCGGCGAACAGGCTGTACCGCATCGCACGGTGAATCGAGTGCGGCTGACTGGTTTCGGGGGGAACGCACCGATCTAAGGCCCGATCGACGATTGATGCCTGTTCAGCGAGATACTCCGAAAGGCTGGATTGTGCGGCGCTCGTCATTTCGCCGGAGCGTCAGGGTTAAATGGAACCGGTACGATTTCAGACCCCTTCCTCATCAGGATTTCTACCCGTGTTTCAGCCTCTTCAAGCTGTCTCTTACACTCTGAGCTCAATTGCATGCCGGATTCGAAGAGAGCCAGGCTTTGTTCCAGGGGAAGGTCGCCTTTCTCCAGTTCTTTAACAATGCGCTCCAGTTCTTCCAGGCTCGCTTCAAAGCTTAGCGAGCGTTCTTTCTCCTCCGGCATCGCTCTATTGTAGCGACCGGAAGTGCTTCGACTATCCTTGGCAGACGGAGTTGGACGGGCGCGGGTTACGGACCCGCGGCGGCGGTTGGACCTAACGGGCTCGCAGCTCCGGCGAATGGGCCCAAGGTACCGATATCCTTAAGTTGATTGATCCATGATTCCTCAACCGCGGATACTGTGACCGGCCGGGTACTCGATGTAGGCTGTGGAATCAAGAAATTCCCTGGGGCCATCGGCGTTGATCGCAACGTGAACACCAACGCTGACGTGATCGCCGATCTCGATCACTTCCCTTTTCCTTTCCGGGACTCCTCCTTTCGCGAAATCCGTGCCATTCACGTCATCGAACACGTCTCGGATGTGGTTCGAACGATGGAAGAGTTTCACCGGCTTCTTGAGCCCGGCGGTCGCGTGTTTATCGTCACGCCTCACTACACCGATTTCAGTTCCTTCTGCGATCCGACTCACAAGTGGCACCTGAACAGCTTCTCCCTGCGCTACTTTGGCGAGGATCATGGAGGCTTTGGCTACTACTCCGAGGCTCGGTTCCGTGAGAATTCGACGCGCGTCCGCTTACTTGCTTTCTGGAGATATCTCGGTTTCGAGTTCCTCGTGAACGCCTCCCGCAGGTTCCGGCGTTTCTGGGAATTCTACCTTTGCTATCTGGTCAGGGGCAAAGTCATCGAATGGCAACTGGAAGCCGTGAAAAATCAAGTTGGGCCGTCGCACCCCGGCAACTACTGTGGAAAGTAAGCGACGCTGCCAGACAGTTCCGCGAACGGCGCGCTCTCACTCCCGGAAGCGGCCCTCGGCAGGAAGGGTGAGGATTATGCTCACCGTTATCTGCGGCGGGCAGGCTTTACCATCCTGGCTAGAAACTATCGTCCGGGCGGCGGTGAAGCCGAGGTTGACATCGTAGCTCGTGACGGCGACGTGGTGGTCTTCATCGAAGTGAAATCACGCCGGTCCGCCGAGTTCGGTGCTCCCGATCGCGCCATCGACAGCGCAAAGGAACGAAACATAACCCGAGCAGCCCGCAGCTACGCAACGAAAGCGGGCATTCCCTGGAACAAGGTCCGCTTCGACACCGTTTCGATGGTGTTCACGGAACCGCCCTCCATCATCCACCACCAGGACGCCTTCTTCGACGGCCGGGCCAGCTAAACGCACTGAATCAAAGCTCGCGGCCGGGTGCAGCACAGTTAGAAGATCTGCCAACGCTGTTGTATGTTCCCCAGATCGGTCCACTGTTGAAGGACAGTCCCGTTTTGCGTCGATCCGCCTGACACATCGAGCACCTTCCCGCTTAAACGATTCACGATTTTCAGATACGGTATGTCGTCCGCAAGGGCGTACTGATCGAGTCCGGTTGGTTCAAGCCTCCAATGCTGCTGCCATCCGCCGTTGTCATCCCACCACTGAATGATTGCGCCGTCTGTGAGCGAAGCGTCCCTCACGTCGAGAACCTTACCAGTCACGGTGCTTTTGATCTTGAAATACCCGCCGTCGACCGGCACAAGAAACCAATTCCTGCTGCCGTTCGAGAGCTGGACGGCTGTTCCGTTCGATACCGAAGGTCCGCCGCTATCAGGCCCTTTCCCGCCTGATAAAGCGCTAGACAGGAACAAAGGACTTGGCACGGTGAGTAATCCCCAGAGTTGTTGTTGTGATCCATTGGGTGTCCACTGCTGGGTGAGGGCCCCGTTCGCCATTGAAGCTCCAGTTACGTCAAGGACCTTCGACGTGAGCACGTTCAGGATATTGAACGAGCTGGCCGACGGAACAAGACGCCAGACTTGCTGGGGGAATCCATTGGGCGTCCATTGCTGGACAGATGCACCGTCCGCAAAGGAAGCTCCTGTTAGGTCGAGCATCTTTCCGTCCAGGTAACTCCTGATAGGAGCATCTTGCAAGAGATTCACGCTCCAAGTCTGCTGGTGGCTGCCGTTGGCTGCCCCGCCGATCGTTACCTCCTCTTGAGACGAAATTCGTATGTTGCGCGGCATGTAAACAACATCCACGCTGCAGGTCTCATTCGGTCCAAGCATGGCAGGACAAGCATTGGATATGAGGAAATCCGGTGCAGCGCTCCGGTCCAGCGCCGGTATGGCCAAAGGGCTAGTTGTAGGATTGCCGATCGTCACTTTGTACGTTGGGCCGTAGTTATAGCGAATGCCGCTGTTGTAGACGAGATCGTTGTGACTTCGGGATGGATTCAAAGCCGGACCTTGGGCGCAATTCAAGGGATTCGGAGATGCTGCCAAAGCATTGCTTCCGATGGAGACTCCGGTCAAAGGTATGACAAAGGCTGGCATTACGGTGTTGTAACCGGAGTGCGTAGAGATGGTCACTTGCGACGTCAACATCCCGGAAACCACGGGGGTGAACGTCACAGTGACGGTACAACTGGCTCCCGCTACCAGGAACGTCTCGTTTGCATGAGAATCGGTATACGAACAATCGTTCGACTCGTCGAAGTTGCTGAGCGCGTCAGCGGGAAGCTCTGCGGTGACGTAGACGCTATTTGCCTGTCGTGTTCGTCACCGTCAAAGTCTGTGTCACCTCTTGACCTGCATTCACGCTACCGAAATCGAGATTCATTGCGGATACATTCAGGCCGCTCTGGGCCTGAAGCACCGCCGGCGTGAACACGGCCATACCAAACATGATTAGCGTCGATGCACAGCCGGATCGAGCGAGCGACGATAACAATCGAGACGTCCCTCGTTCAGACAACCTCTTGCGCATATCGCTGAACGGCAAAGCAGAGCTTATCAGCGCAAGACGGGGGTGCGGAACGTGCGTGAATTTGATTCACTCCAGACGCTCAACTGGTTGAGTAGTTGGACGAGAGAAAATGCGCTTGTACGGGCGCTTTACATTACGCCGTTCGGTAAGGTACACTTCCATTCACCCCAATCCATCTAAGGCGAGGACCAAGATGAGCGACACCCTTTCGCTTGCCGCTTCCGACCTGGCAGCGGTTCCTGAAATCACGCCAGGCCAAGAACTGGCGGGTGCACCGGCTGCCGTCCCCGTAAAACCTTCCGAGCGTATTCCCATCGTGGACGTTATCCGCGGATTCGCACTTCTCGGCATCCTGCTGATGAACATCCCGGGCTTCGGCGGCCCGCTCGGAATCACCGCCAATCCGACCTCATTCGGACACCATCACCGCCTTAATCTCTGGACCTGGGTTGTTATCGGTGTGTTGTTTGAAGGGAAAATGCGCGGCGCGTTCTCCATGCTCTTCGGCGCCGGTACTCTTCTTTTGACTGATCGCGCGGAAGCTCGCGGTCTAGGAGCAAGAGTGGGTGAGATCTTTGCGAGACGCAATATGTGGCTCATCCTCTTTGGTGTGCTCGACGGCTACTTACTGTGGTTTGGCGATATCCTCTACTGGTATGGCGTGATCGCGCTGCTGTTTCTGTATCCCTTCCGCCGCGCAACGCCCCGCACGCTTTGGATCGCCGGAGTGATCTCGCTTTCGCTGGTCTTGGTTCCAATCACAATGCAGATCACGGAACAATGGGCCCCGGCAAAGCGGGTCGAAGAGGCACGCAATGCACAGAAGGCCGGTAAGTCTCTAACCACAGTCCAATCCAAAGCGCTGGAAGAGCAGCGTGCCGGGGACGAGAAGCGGACGAAGCGCAGGGAAGACGATAGCAAGAAGATGCGCGGCAGCTATTGGGAAATCACTCAATACAAAGCCACTAGCGTGAAATCCAGCCAGAGCGACGACTTGTATCTTTTCGGTTTTGGAGACGCCCTCGGGATGATGCTCATTGGAATGGCTCTTTTGCGCACCGGTTTCCTGACCGGTTCTCATTCAAACGGTACTTACCTGCGTACGGCGGCCATCTGCTACGCCGCTCTGATCCTAGTGGCCGGATTCGGATTTTACAAGGCAATTGAATCTGACTTCAATGGCCTGAGCGAGAGCCTGTACATCGGTCTGCCTAACCAATTTAATCGCCTGATAGGAACTCTCGCCAATATCTCAGTTGTTATTTGGGTTGTTAAGAATGGCTGGGTGAAACCCTTGACGCGCGGCTTGGCCGCGGTAGGTCAGATGGCTCTTACGAATTACATCCTGACCTCGGTCTTGTGCGCGTTCTACTTCTATGGCTACGGACTGAAGCAATACGGGCGCCTCGAGTTTTATCAGCTCTACTATGTCGTCGCAGCCGTATGGGTCGTGCTGATCGCCTTCAGTACGGTCTGGCTTCGCCAGTTCCAGTTCGGTCCGGTGGAATGGTTGTGGCGCTCTCTGACGTATTGGAAGCGGCAACCCTTCCGAAGGGTACGTGCCGTATCCGTGCAACTGGACCCGGCCATCCAGCCAGCCGTTTCATAAACTAGTTCAAGCTCCAATCGATCAATATCGACAGACCCCAGGATGTAGTTGCCGGTTCGCCCTTTCACGATCTGCGCGTGGTGGCATAAGCTGCCTGGCAACCCCTACGGGAATTAGGGTCAGGCCCGAGATCCGCTCTGCTTTACAAACCTCACTTACCACAGCGAGATCGTCGGAGCTGGTGTTTAAGTGGCTATGCCGTACATCGTATCCCTGCTGCGTTCTGCTGGAACCAAAGCCTGAACGCCTTTATAATGCGGCTGTTCCAGGAGATGTACTTCAGCAAAGCTTTGCTGTATCACCCGGCCCACGCCAGACCAGTTGCAACCGTCTTGGCTCTGCTTGTACTTGGCCTTACTGTAGTTTTCTCGTTCCGTGCTTGCCGGGAAGGCAGCCGAGCACTCTCCGAAGGTGATGACCTTTCGGCGTTCGGGAGTCACCTTCGACCGTTTTGACCGAGGCGATCTCTACGTAATCGTCTCTGACAAGGTCACGGTGAACCTCGTCGCTCCGGGTCAGATCAGCTTCACCTGACTTCCTCCCGCTAGCGATCGTTCAGGCCGCCGTCAACCGCAAGTGTCTGCCCCGTAATGAAGTCCGAAGCTGTCAGGAAGAAGTGTACAGCCTCGGCAATCTCCCCGGGAGTGCCAGGACGCCGCATCGGAGTTGCATCAATCATCTTCTGTACACTGGCGTCAACATCGCCGTCAAAAGGAATCACTCCAGGTGCGACGGAATTAACGGTTATGCGAGGGGCGAAGGCCTTCGCAAGGGCCTTAGTCAGCATGATGACGCCGGCTTTCGACGCACAGTAATGCGCATGGTCTGCCCAGGGTCGTATGCCGCCGAGCGAGCTGATGTTGACAATGCGCCCGCCGCCCTGCGTCAGCATTTGTCTCGCTCCTTCCTGGCAGCAAAAGAACGTTCCCTTCAGGTTCACATCATGAATAAAATCCCAGTCGGATTCCGTGATGTCGAGGGGATCGAACCGCGTAAACCGGGCGGCATTGTTGACCAGGGAGTCCAAATTGCCAAATTGCTCTCGCACTTCCCCGAAGAGCCGGCGAATCTGCTCCACTTCTCCCAGATCGGCTTGGAAGATCGGAGCGCCGCCGCACTGCCCGGCGACTTCTTCCGCTTCGGCGCGGGACTGATTGTAATGAATCGCAACAGCAAAGCCGCGCTTGGCCAGCTCGATCGCGATCACCCGGCCGATGCGTTTCGCTGACGCCGGTGACCAGAACGCGCCGCTTAGTCTCCATGCGAAACAGGAACGTCGTCGAAGGTATCTTATCGCGCCGACCGTTTGAGCAACATCTTGCGGCGTGTGCGCCGCGGAGACGAACGCCGCTTCGAATTGGGCCGGCGGGAAATAGACGCCATTATCGAGCATGTGATGGAAAAAGCGGCCGAACGCCGCCGTATCCGAGCGCTTCGCTTCCTCGTAGTTACGCACCGGACCCTGGCAGAAGAAAAACGTAAACATCGAACCCACCCGATTGACGTGCACGCCCTCCGGTGGATTCTCAACGATACGCGCCGTCGTGCTCTCAAGCGTGTCGTAGACCTCGGGATGCGCTTCCAGATAGCGTAAGCATGGCGATGCCGGCGGTTACCGCGAGCGGGTTGCCGGACAGCGTTCCTGCCTGGTACACCGGTCCTGCCGGCGCCACCTTGCGCATGATGTCGGCTCGTCCGCCGTATGCTGCAATGGGCAGGCCGCCACCCAGAATCTTGCCGAGCGTGGTCAGGTCCGGAGTTATGTTGTACAGCTTCTGCGCTCCGCCTCGGCTCAGGCGGAAACCGGTCATGACTTCGTCGAAAATCAGCAGTGCGCCGTACCGTTCTGTTACCCGGCGCAGGCCTTCGAGGAATCCAGGTTCAGGCGGCACACAGCCCATATTCCCTACCACCGGTTCGACGATGATCGAGGCGATTCGGTCCCCTTCCCGCGCGAACACGCTTTCCACCTGATCGAGATCGTTGAACGGAAGAGCAATGGTCGTATCGGAAAATGCACGCGGAACGCCCACGCTATCCGGAAGGCTCAGGGTAGCGACACCTGAACCGGCCTTCACCAGCAGCGAATCGACATGGCCGTGGTAACAGCCCTCGAACTTAACCGTGAGGTCCCGGCCTGTGAAGCCCCGCGCGAGCCGGACGGCACTCATGCACGCTTCCGTTCCGGAGTTCACCAGCCGAACCATTTCGACGGATGGAACAGCATCGATGATCAACTCGGCCAGTTCGACTTCGCGGCCCGTCGGCGCGCCGAAGCTGGTTCCAAATTCGAGAGCAGCGGCAAGCGCATCCATCACCGGCTTGGGCCGATGACCAAGCACGAGGGGCCCCAGGATCCGATGTAATCGATGTAGTCGTTCCCGTCGACGTCGTACAAATGCGAGCCTTCGCCGCGCGCGATGAATCGAGGCGAGCCGCCTACAGCTCGGAAGGCACGGACAGGCGAGTTGACCCCTCCCGGGATGCTTTCCTGCGCCCGGGACATCAGAAGTTCGGACTGTTTTACGTTCATACCCGCGTTTCGCCGAGGATCAGCTTGCGGAAAAGAAAGCTCATGAGGAGTTCATGCAGCGTCGTGTTTACGTTACGGACCAGCCTGGTTTTGAGCTCCAGATAAGGCTGAGTCCCGGCAAACAGATCCTGCATGATCTCGCAGAATTTCGGACTACGCTTCATGAAGTCGATCATGCGGCTGGGCACCGCTCCAAAGAACATCGCACCGCAAAAGAGCCGCTTCGCGAGCCCTGCGCCATAGGTCAGATCGAGTCCGAAATCGCGCGAAATGAGTTGCCGGTACGTTTCTTCTGTCCGCTCCGGTTCAGAGTCGGCCAGCAAGTACCTGGCTGGCAAGATCGCCGGATCGCACGGCGTAGTACAGGCCTTCGCCCGTGATCGGATCGACCAGGCCGCCGGCGTCTCCTACCGCGATCCAGCCATCGCCCGCCAGACGATTGTTGCGCCAGCCACGGGATTCAAGCGCGGGAAGCATGTGTCCGTAGAACTTTGCTTCTTTCCGCGGAATTCCCTTCTCGTCCATGTAGCGTTCGAGCCGGCCTCGCAGGCACTGCGCTGACTCGCTCTTCCCGCAGATCCCGACCGACAAGTGGCCGGCGCGCGGGAAAACCCAGATGTAACCTTCCAGGTTCGGCAGAAACTGGATGTCGATATGGGGCTGGTCCGCCGGGACCCAATACCCAAGCGCATACATCGTGTCTTGAGCCGTGTATTGCGTACCCACATCGCGCAACGGATTTCGAGCGCCGGTTGCGACTACACAGTAATTAGCTTCAATCCGGCCCGAGCGCGTCCGGATCGTCCAGCCGGAGCTTTGCCGGTCCAGGCCCAACACACGCGTTTTCTCGATTTCGGCGCCTGCGGCTTCCGCACGCCGCAAAAGCATCCCGTTCAGGTCAATGCGCGAGTAAATGACGAGCGGCTTCGTCAGCTCCATCCGGTACGTTCCAGAACGAGGAGCCGCGAGCATCGTGTCGGTGACTAATTTCTTGGGGGTGTCGTTTTCGAGAAGGTAGGGATATTGCGAATAAGCTTTGTACGTGATTCCGCCGCCGCACGGCTTCTCCCACGCCAGCTTTTCATCAAGAACAATCGTTCGAAGACCGGCCTTGGCTAATCGCTCAGCGGCAGAAGCTCCAGCGGGCCCCCCGCCTAGCACGGCTACAGTTTTCATTACCTTGTCTGCCCACCTTGTCGAGCGCCTGGAGACATGCCTGGATGCCCAGGAGCCGCGCTCTCTACCGAGGGATGTCCGGGCGGCAGTTGCCCGCCCATACTCGACGGCGCCCCAGCCGGATTACCGTGCGGGTCCGAAACCTTTACAACTTGCCACTGACCGTCATGTTGCTCGAGCGTGTACTTCATCTCCATTCCATGGCTCACACTGCTGTCACCCTTTGGATGAAAAGCGACGGTCGCGTACGCCATATTCTTTTCAAATGAAACAGAGGTGGTCGTTACGTCGAGTCCTTTCAGATCGAGTCCGGTCTTACTCTGAATTCGATCCATGATGGCTGCCTGCACCTTCTCCTTGCTTTTCATGCTGTCTCCGCAAGAGATGAGCAGGATAGCCATGGAAAGAATGGCGGCTGACTGGCGTAACACGATCTGATTATAGCTTGCATATGCAAAGCGTTAGCGCGCTCTAAGGTGCTGCCGGCGGAAGAAAACCGGACCCTTAATGGGGACCATTGGCACTACGCCGTGTGGAACCCGTTTGATGCCGCTCCCATTGCGATACGCAAGAATTAGAAGACACAATTGCCCGGCGTCAGAATCTGGCCGGGCATGAGAGGTTCGCGATGAATTCGGTTTCTCTTCCCAAGCTATTGATTCCGTTGTTGCTGGTCGGCTCCACATCCCGGCAGGTACCCTCCGGTACCACGGTGGACGTGAGATTGACCACCGAGGTATCGAGCGATCAGCCTTCCGGGCAGAAGATCGCCGGTGTCGTTCTCGTCCCCGTTTTCGTCGGCAATACAGTCGTAATTCCGGCCGGTACCCAGGTAACTGGTACCACGGCCGACGCTGCCGCCTACAAAGACGCGAACGACTCAGGCGGCGAAAAGCCGGCCAGCCTGCGCCTCAAGTTCGATCACATCCAGGACACGCACGGGCAATCGAAGCCAATCTCTTGCGTGCTTGCTGGAGTGGAAAATGCCCGGGAGCAGGTCGATGCCTCGACGGGTCTGATCACCGGCATCAAGACCTCCGGGACGTATGCGGGACAAATCGACCGCGGTCTGGACAAACTGGGCGGCAAGTACTCCGATCTTGCGCAGTTACTCACCGGCGTCAAAGGCGCACTCCTGAAGAAAGTTGACCCGTCCATCGACTACAAGCCCGGCGTGGATGTGCAACTCAAATTGACGAAGAACCTGGATTGGCTGCCCAACCCCGGAACGGTGCCAGCACCTGGGCCGATCTCGGGTTCGGGGGAGCTCGAAGCACTCGTCAACTCGCTCCCATTCCGCACAGTCGCATTGAAGCCGCCGGATCCCTCGGACATGACCAACCTGATGTTCCTCGGAACGGCCGACCAGGTTAACGCTGCCTTCCGAAGCGCCGGATGGATTGCAGCCGATGCGCTCAGTCAGAACTCCAAGATGGAGACCGCAAGGGCCATCATTGAAGATCGCGGTTATAGCGAAGCTCCCATGTCCATCCTGACGCTCGAGGGGCGGCCGCCCGATTTAGCTTTGCAAAAACAGAACAACACGTTCGCGATGCGCCATCACATCCGGATCTGGCAGCAGCGCCAGCAGTTCAACGGGAAGACCGTCTGGGTAGCGGCTGCCACTCACGACATCAGCATCACGTATTCGCAAACCAGCAAGTCTTTCACCCATGGCATCGATCCACATATCGATGCCGAGCGCGCCAAGGTTGTGAACGACCTGGTATTTACCGGTACCGTGCATGGTGTGGCCCTGGTTGACCGGAACAACATACCCCAAGACGTCTCGAACGCCACCGGCGACAAGCTCATCAGCGACGGTAAGATGGCCGTGCTGGAGTTTTAGGGCGAAAGGTATCGAGAGCCGATTGGAAACAGCGAGGAAAGAGCGGCGCTTAAGCGCGCACCGGTCGAGGGCGCACCAATACCGCTATCTGGAATCATTCACGTTGCTGTTTGTTGTGGTGCTGATCATCTCGAACCTGATCGCACCGAAATTCTTCGCGCTCGGGCCAATGCGCATCAGTGCCGCCCAGATACTGTTCCCGATCACCTACATCTTCGGGGACATCTTCACGGAAGTCTACGGCTACAGCGCCTCTCGCCGCGCTATCTGGTACGGCTTCTTCGCTTCATTCGTGATGGTTGCCATCAGCTACCTGGCGGTGATCATTCCTCCTGCCCCGGAGTTTAAGGACCAGGCTGCTTTCGAAACGATCTTCAGGCCGGTCGGGCGGATAGTCGCGGCAAGTCTTCTGGCGTATTGGTGCGGAGAGTTCGCAAATTCATTTACCCTGGCACGGCTTAAAATCCTGACACGCGGGCGATACCTTTGGACTCGCACCATCGGGTCCACGGTTGTAGGACAGGCAGTAGACACAACCGTAGTGATGTTCGCTGCCTTTTACGGAACTCGATCGCTCAGCGTCATTGTCAATCTGATCGTGTCGGGTTACCTGATCAAGGTCGTATACGAAACTCTCATGACGCCGATCACCTATGCAGTCGTGAACTGGCTGAAGCGGGCGGAAGGCGTCGACTACTTCGACTATCAAACCAACTTCAACCCGTTTGCTAAAACACCTGTTTTCGTCAACCTAGATCCGCAGGAGGCCTCAGAAGCTTCATCGGAAGAGTAAGGTTTCTGCCGTTCCGCACCACCGTTAGGACAATCGTCTCGCCTACTCGTTTCTGAGAAATCGCGCGGACCAGCGCGTCTTCCCGATCGACCGGCTTGCCATCTATAGCCACGATCAGGTCGCCTCCGATTCCCAACTCCACATTGCCGATCGCAACCACCTGCCGGGCCCCACGGATACCCGCCGCATCTTCAGAAGAACCAGGTGAGACCTCCTGAACCAGTAACCCGCCCCTGCGCGGCAACCCGAGTGCGTCAGCGAGATCTCCCGCCACGTACTCGGTCGTCAAACCGACCTTCGGCCGTTCCGTCACGCGTCCCGCCTGGTAGTCGGCGAGCATGGCCTTTGCCCGGTTGATCGGAAGAGCGAAGCCAATGCCCATGTTGGTTTGACCGAGGATGGCAGTGTTGATTCCGATAACGGATCCGTTTGAATCGAGAAGCGGCCCGCCACTGTTGCCGCCGTTGATGGCAGCATCCGTTTGGATCATGCCCTCCAGGCGTTGTTGATTCTCGCCTTCAATCGCGCGCCCAATGGATGAGACAACACCAACCGTCAATGTGCCTTCCAATCCGAACGGATTGCCTATGGCGAGAACCTTCTGACCGACCTGAAGATGGTCGGAGTCGCCAAGCTTCAGACTCTCTATCTTTTTCTTCTGGTCAATCTTGATCAGCGCCAGATCGTCGGAGCGATCGGTGTCGACAGCCGTGGCGTAGTATTGCGTCTGATCGGACGTGGTTACTTGTATGCGGCTACTCCCGGAGATCACGTGGAAGTTCGTGAGAATGAATCCGCTCTCGTTGATCAGAAAACCGGAACCCAAGCTCCGCGATGCTACCGGTTGGTAGAAGAAATCCCGGCGCACCGTGGTGCTTGTAATGTAGACGGTCGCAAGCCGTGCGCTTTTGTATATGTCGATATTGTTCTGTTCATCAGCAGAAAGACCGGCTCCGCGAACGAGCGAAGGCTCGGACCATTGCGAAGCGCGCCGCAGCAAGGGACTCGTCAGGCCGCGCAAACTCCATCGTGGGATGTGAACCAGACGGCGCCCCACGTAGCCAGAACGGCGAGAAATAACAGCCTGAGTCGCATCCTAATCAACCCGGGCGAGGCGCTCCAAATCCCGGAATACAGCCTCTACCTGTCGCAATGTTTCCTCTTTGGTCCCGTCCGTATTGACGACATAATCAGCATATTTCTTCTTCTCCTCGAGCGGAAGCTGCCTAGCGATACGCTCTTGGACGGATTCAGGGCTGAGTCCGTCACGAGCCATTGCCCGGGCGATTTGAGTCGCTTCATTGCACGCCGTTAGGATTAGACGGTCGAATACCTTGTAACGTCCCGTTTCTATCAGAATCGCAGCTTCAATCACCGCAATTGCGTGCGGGTCTCTTCCCTTTGCTGCCTCCAGAAGTTCGGCTTCCAGCCGGAATACAGCGGGATGCACAACCTCGGTCAGTTTTTTTAAGAGCTCAGGCGAGGAAAAAACAATCTGTCCCAATTTCTTGCGATCGATCGTTCCGTCATCGGATAAGATCCCACGGCCAAAGATTTGAATGGCGGGCTCGTAGGCTTCCCCGCCCGGCTTCAGAACCTCGATGTCCCAGTTCGTCCGCATAGATCAGATAACAACCTAAGCGGGCCAACTCCGCCGCCACAAACGATTTTCCGCTTGCGTAGCCTCCCGTGAGGCCGACCTTCAACATCGGAGGTGGTGTTCCGCCAGCTCGACAGTATTGGCCATGAGCATGGCGATTGTGAGGGGACCGACTCCACCCGGCACAGGCGTATAGGCGGAAGACAGTTCTTCCATCGGCTTCGGGTGAACGTCGCCAACCAGAACGCTGCCGTTCTTCTCGAACAGCGCACGGCGGGCGGCATCGCCGGGAAATAACCGGTCTATCTCGGCCGCGTCCCGGATGCGATTCATTCCGACGTCGATCACAACGGCGCCGGGTTTGATGTGTTCGGCTGTCAGCATCGCCGCACGCCCGATTGCGGCAACCAGAATGTCCGCGGTTCGGCATTCGGCCGCCAGGTTTTCCGTACGGGAGTGGCAGATCGTCACCGTGGCATTCTCGTGAAGCAGCATCAGGGCCATCGGTTTGCCGACGATGTCGCTTCGCCCCACGATCACTGCCTTCTTGCCCGCGATCGGAATTCCGTACCGTTTCAGCATCTGGACGAATCCCGGCGGGCGTGCAGGCCCTCGGCGCAGGCCGGTTCAAGACTAACCGTCCCAGGCTGAAGGCGCCGAACCCATCGACATCCCTCTCCGGATCCACAACTTTGGGCACAACCGCTTCAGCGTCGATCTGCGAAGGAAGCGGCATCTGCACCAGAATGGCGTCTACCGAGCGGTCGTCCCGAAGAGGCCCGAGTAAATCGAGAAGCGCCTCAGTCGTTATGTTCCGCTGGCGCCCTGATTTCGACGCTGCGGATCCCTAGTTCTTCCGACGCCTTGATCTTGCTCCGGACGTAGATCTGAGAAGCCGGATCGTCGCCCACCAAAACTACCGCCAAGGCAGGCACTCTGCCCTTTTGCGCTAACCGTTCAACTCGAGGCCGGAGTTCCTGGAGAATTTCATCCCGGATTCGCCTTCCATCGAGGATTATGCCGCTCATGCAACCGTGAGAATAGCAAAGGGAAAGAAGCGCGGATGCCCTGCGGCCTCGTCGATTTTACAAAGATTTGACGACTTGCTGTGATTCTCTCCTGTCTGGAATAGGCTCTAACGTTCAGGGTGTTTCTATCCGTGTTTAGGTTGCATTTCTCTGCCGCTTTGCTGCTTTGCCTGGCAGCGGCGTCAACGTGCCGGGCCCAAATAGCCGGCGCTTCTGAAGATCCTGAGAACTTTCACATCGAAATAACCGCGGGCGGCTGGCTCGTGAACACGGGAGGTCAGATTCAGGCGAATGGATCTCCCATTGATCTCGTAACGGACCTGGCAGCGGCTCAGCAGCAAGGCACGTTTTACGGGCAGCTCGTCTTTAAGCCAAGACGCAAACACCGCATTGTTATCGAAGGTACGCCTTTTCGAATCAACGGCTTGAAGTCAGTCTCACGCTCCATCGTGTACCGCGGGCAGACGTTCAATGTGAACGAGACGGTCCGGTCGTCGGCCAGTCTCGATTACGCTTTCGCCGGCTATCAATATGACGTGCTGAGCGGACCCAAGGGTCATCTCGGGTTCTCGGTGGGGGCTGCTTATCTCGGCGCAACAGGATTACTGCAAGCGGTTGAAGCAGGTACTTCGGCCACTCGATCGCAGCAGCTCGTATTACCGCTGGCTGGCATGGATTTCCGGATTTTTCCCGTCCCGGGACATAAGTTCTTCGAGGTTGAGGGCGGAATACGCGGGATGGCGTTTGGCAGTTACGGATATTTCGCAGAGGCGACAGGCAGCGGCGGAGTCGCTTTCGGACCTTTTACTCTTTTAGCCGGCTATCGTGCTGTGAACACTGAGATTTACGTGACGAGCAACGGCGGCAGCGGAATCACGGCCCGTCTCCACGGTCCGATCTTTTCTGGTATGTTTCGCTGGTGAACGGCTTCGGACGAGGGTTGGCCAACCAGTGCCATCCCTCTCTAGTCAAAACGCAGTGCGTTCCATCGACTCTGCAGGTTCTTAACTCGGCTCGCGCAAACTGCCTGACCTCGTCTCGTAATTCTCCGTCCTGGCCGTCAACCTCTGCCTGCAGTGCGGCAATTTCTCTTTCTATAGCGTGAAGCGCCTCCTGATCAGCGCTTGTTGGGGTTCGATGGGTGTCCACAAACACTCTCCTTTCCTTGAAAGCCATCCGTCACGCGCGCAATGAGCCACCGCCTGAGATGCCTCCGTCCCGAGTTTGCCGGTACCCTGCGTACGCATGCCGAGACAAACACCAGACCAGTAATCGCCCCGACCAAAGGCCACGGACCGCTATACCGTTTGTCGACAATTGCGAGGCAAAGGACCAATTCGATGATGCTTAATACAACCAGCAGAAAGTACCGCGTAGCGAGTCTCTTTCAGAAGAAAAACACCACATCTCCGGCTAGCATCAACTGGCTCTTCTTTGTTCCGTTGTTGTACGCCGCCGCATCATAAGAGTGGTCGAAACGAAGCTCCGGGCGGAGCAGGATGGTCGTTCCAATCCAGTGCCCCCACGCAATCAGGTGTTCGGAGTAGCTCGTTTTGAAACCAGTTCGCTGACCAACAATGTCATTGAAGAACTCGTTGCGGATCGTCATGTAATCATGCTTGGAAAATTGACGCTCCACATAGTTGGTGACCGCCCATTCCGGGGCAAAACAAGTCACTTCGCTTGCGTTCTTGCATTGCGCACCATTAGCGCCGGTCTCCACTAAGGTCGACGCGTCGGGGTTACGCAAATTAGGCGTTTGCTTCTCATATTGATACCAGGCTTCAGTTGCCTGGTGCCACTGCCGATTGAATTTGTGATAGTAGGTCAGATAGTAAGATTGTAAATTGTTATATGCGTACTTACCGCCGTTGATCGAGTTGGCACAAGCGTATAAGCTGCTACTGCCTTGTGTCCACGTGTAGCTTAAGCATGTGTTGACGGTCGCCTTCGCGTCGCTTGTCCAGGGAGCAACATCATTCCCTGCCGATAGTCCAACCTGGTAAAGCCAGTGATCGCTTAGCTTGATTGTCGCATTGATGCCCTGCTGCGTGTAGGCGTCAAAGGTGTACAGCAGTGAGTGGCTGTAAGTGTAGTTATTGGGTGCTAATTGCGCTTCGATATCAGGAAGTGAGATATAGCGGCCAATCCGAATATCCATGCCTCGCGCGACTTTGGGGACGTACAGGTCGACGTATGCCATGACCGGATCAAAGCCATACTCCTGGTTCTTTCCCAGCAATTGGTTGCTGAAAATGCCTCTCGCGGTGGTAAAACGGTAGTCGATTCCGTAGAGCAGAGCCAGTCGAAAGCCCCAATCGAAATGATCTCGCTGCACGGTATCGGGCTGTCTCTCGATATACAACACCTCCTGGTCCGGTTCAACCGTGTTGGCTCGTGTTGCATAGGCGGCGGGGAAGTTCGAATAGCCGCCCTGATTTGAGCTGCTTAAGTTACCGCCGAAGTTCAACCAGCCGTAATGACTTCGCTTCCACGCGTCGCCATGCGGCCCATTCCAGAGAGCTGTCATCAGCGGCCCGGCTTGCGTCCACGGTTGCCCGATCGTGACAGAACCGCCGTAAGGCCACACCGAAAACGGATGAGGCGGCGCATCGACCGGTGCTGGGTAGCCATGAAACGCTGGAGCACTCGAGGCAGCCGGCGTCGCGTCTTTCGCTGGATCGCCGGACGCCGTTGACTGCTGCCCCGCAGATGATGCCATCCAGTCTGCTAGATACGCCTGTGATAGCCGGCAAAAAAGCTTTCACTTGCCACATTCGTTTCTCCAGGTTTAGGGATTGAGTCTTGCGCAAGCAGGGCGCATCCGGAAGCCGGTAAGAGGCAGGCAAGGCCACATACGGCAATATACTTGTTCATTTGTCCTTTGCAAACTCAGCAGAAAAGCGGAGCGCTAAAGAACAAATAAGGCTTGCCAAGGAATCTCTAAGGATATGCCTTGCTTATTGAAGTCGCGTAAAAGGGCGTCTTATGGACATGCCCTCAGGGCGAGACAAAGAGTAAAGAATCACAAGCCGGAACTTATTCGGAAGGTAGAAAGGCCCAGTCCTGCCGGCGTCCAGTTACTAACATGAGGTAGCGAGCGGGCCCAGGGTCAATTCGGGTTCGCGGCCGAGGCTGCGGCCCGCCGGGTACGCCCGAGGTGAATCAACATAGCGATGACGATGCCGGCTATTACAGCCATCAAGCCAGCGTAACCCGGGTGCGCTCTGGCGTGTCGGGCGAACCGCTTTTCCTGGCGTGAGATGGTGCTCCAGTCCGAGACCGCTGCAAAATTTGGCGACGCGCATTGCCGGCCGAAACTACGAGCCCATGGAACATAAGCGCCGTGATGAACATATCGCTTGTAGATCTGCGCTGCTTGGCCGGGTTGGCGCTCGATGACCCAACCGGTAGCCGCGCAGAGTACAGCCGCGTAGGCTTGGGAAGACGTCGGCAACAATTCCGATGACTGGATGGCATGATCCATCGCTGTCAGCCGGTATTGAAACCGCACGTCCCGGTCGGGTTTGGAAGCAGCGGCACGCTTCCGTTCGCCCGCACTTTCATAGGGATCTGCCGGACTTATCGCTTTCACCTGCGGAGCATCGAAGTTCCCATTCCACATGGCATAATCCGGTTCCCGTTCGAATCCCAGCAGTTCCATACCGCTTTTGCGCGCGAGTGTCGCGGCAGCAAACCACGCCTCCGCTCGCGTCAGCTTAAAACGCCACCAGGCTGTCGCTCTATCGATCGCACTGGCATACTGTTGGGCGGCATCAAGAATCTTGGCATCATCAAAATAGCGGAACGCCTCGCGGTACCGTCCCGCCCGCATCAATCGCCGCCCCAGAAGGCTACGTAGGCGAAAGCGCTCAGACTCTTCACCAGAGCTCGAAGCAGAGGCGGCTTGTAGACTACCGTCCACGTACTTTTGAAGTTCGTCGGACGTCAGGACACGTTCAGCAAGATAGGCGGCATCTCCCCAGTAATCAGCGAAACCAAACCAATCCCGATCGACGTAGTCGTTCGGCTGCGGATCGGTGACCATTTGCTGCGGCCCGGTAAAACAGATCCAGTGCCTGAACGTAATCTCCACGGCTCACCCGTAGCACACCGGCCTCCGCCCGGATTGCGCTTGAGTCGATTGCTGGAAAAGCCTTGAGCGCTCTGTCGTACGCCGTCATGGCAGCTTCCCGGTCTCCTCTCCGAAGCGCGAGTTTTGCCTTCACCCAGTCACTCATGGGCACGTCTTCGAGAGCCGACAATCTCTGCGCAAGGTCAAAACGTCCGTGATCATAGGCCGCTGAGGCCAGCAGTCCGGCTCCCGCTACCCCGGTTAACTGGCGGCGCTCTAACGCTGCGGCGATTCGATCAACGGGTGAACTCGCGGCACTATTCTGTCCAAGGTCAATGAAAAAAGGGCGGCCACCATTTTCATTGACACAGATGATCAGCAAGCGGCGCGTGACGGGATCCTGTATCGCCCGGTCAAGCAGATCTCCATCTTTTAAGATGAGACCGGCTATGGTGAGCAGCGAATTGGCCCCCTGCTGCGATCCATAGGAAGCCTGCCGTGCGTACAATTCGACTGCGCTTGCAATGGCGCCTTGTTTCCAGGCTGCCCGCGCCTGCTCCCCGAAGCTCGCAACGGCAAGACCTAGCGGGTCAGGCATTCCTTGCCGTACTAATGCCCGAGTCGCTTCAAATTGTGCCGCAGCGTCCGCCTGATTTTCTTTTCTTACCGCTATCCGGCCCAGCATGAAATGAGCCCACAACTCGCGGCTTTTCCGCTCCCCGTCCGGCAGCGCGAGGACGCTATCGAAATACCCTCGTGCCCCTTCGGTTTGCCCGTGCAGGAAACTCACGGCTCCCGCTGTGTAAAAGCGAACTGCTGGTGGAAGGCCATCTCCCAAAGCGTAGGCGGATTCCCCGCTGCTTCGTTCCCGCATGGCTCGAAGACGAGCGAGCACGGCCGGGTCCAGATCTCGCGTTTCCACTGTTTCGCGAAACGTCACCTCCTTGCCAAAGATGTCGGGCTCAACCACCGGAAGCTTATCCTGCGGCGTTGGAACCAGGGCCTTCAACTCTGCTTCGAAAGAAATAGCCGGCGGCGCAAGCAGGACCTGCTTGCGATTTTGCAGAGCTTCGATACCAAAGAACGGACCGCAGGCCAGGATAACCGCGGCTCCCAAAGCCATCATCACAGCGGTCCGAAGGAACACTTGTTTAAAACGAGGCATGACCTTCGATCTCCCTGCCTGAACAGCGAATCCATCCGATCATCCGTTCCCGGCCTGCTTGCAACATCTCATCGCCGATCAGCCGGAATCGGATCTCATCTTTCTTTCGCTCTAAGCTGTAGGGCGGCAGGGCATCTGCCAGCTCGCATCCTCGCGCCGAAACGGACACCTCTGCCGGAAGTTTCGTATCGAGATCGCCTCCATTGTTTAGATAAACGTCTCTTAAATTCACATTTGTGGCGCCGGTCTCCTCCGTTTCGAAACGCACGACGAGCGGAGCCGTCCGCAGAGCCTGTCCGCGCATGACAGCGCTGCCAGGTGCCTGGCGTCCAAGCGCGCCGGTCCTCCGCCGTTGGCAAGCGAAACCAGGCGAAACCAAGCAAATGACTGGGCGGTGTTCGCCGTAGTTCAGCAACAAGCGAACTGACTGCAAGGGGGTCTACAACCAACTCACGGGCTACGGAATCGGTTCCGTATCGGGCCGTTTCGCTTTCAATCGATGCTACCTGGCCGACGTCATTCCAGGAGACTCGCGACCAGTAAGTAGGGAGTGCAAGACGAAACGGCACGGGGCTGAGCCTGGACCATGCCTGCGCCCACCGATGCGCCGTCGTGCGGTCAAACAGCCCTTTCTGCGGGCTCATGACAGAATGAACCTGCAAAACCGTTTCATCCACTTCAGCTAAAAGGCTCGGCAAATCTCCGCTTCCCATCCAACTGGGAAGATCCGTGATGGAAAGCACCATTCCCCGGCCCATCTGCAGGCGCAGGAGTCGCAGAAAGTCCCGATACCAGCCAAGCCGGTCCGTGGCGCAATCATAGTCGATCTCCAATCCCAGAACGGGTATGCCATCTTTCTTCCAATCCGCAATGAGGGCAGCGCTTTCGGCAGCTAACCGCTTTGCGAGCGGTGTCGTGCCGGGACGGCCGTTGATTCTGATAACGGCAACGACCGGTTTCGCTATCTCTCTTACTGCCTGGCGATTGATGAAGATGTCTGTCAGATTCGCATTCGCGTCCGCTTCAGCGGCGAGAACGCGCCAAGCCCGAATGGCGGGAGCCGATTCCCTGAGGGCCGTGACTACGGCATTGTTCCAATGTCTTTGCCAGACGTAAGCATCGTTGGTAAGGGGCTGCGAACGCCCTTTCTGCATGCAGCCGGACGAAAGAAGTGAAAGTGTCACCGCGCCAAAAACGAGGAGCCGGCGTGCGATCTCGGCAGGAAACCGCGCTCCGATGTGAACAGTCGGGGAAGCTGGATCTCCACCGCAGAGGACGACCAATGTTGGGCCGTTTCGACCTTGAACATAAGTCAAGGCCGAATGTAACACAGGAACGCTCCTTCAGCGCGCGCGGCTTAGCGGTCACGCGCCGGGATTCGATCAGTTCGGCTACCTGCCTGGTTCGAGAGCCAGATGCTCTGGCCTTTCATCAGGCATGATGCGTAGTGACTTCAGAAATTCGATCACGCAATCCGCGTCGTACTTACTCAGGTTCTGAAAGGCTGTATAGGTGTTTTCGGCCTCTCCATGGTGCGCCAGTACGGCCTCCCGCATAGTCGTATATAGCCCGTGATGGCCAAAGGGATGTTGGTTCGCTATGCCCCATAATCGCCGCGTAATGAATCTCCCGTTGCCGGAAAAGAATGCCGGCGAGCCTGCCGGCTCGTTCATATCCAACGGTTCGCGATTCGGATCATCAGAACCCGATGTGATGTCGTGAAGTTTAAAATCCGTGAATGCAGGCACCCAGACTACATCGCCGCTCGGCTTCAGGCGCGGTCCTGGGAGTTTATCGCTGGTCAGATCGACCGCGAGCACGGGCGCATCGCCGAGTTGCAAATTGCCCGGTGGATTGTAGGGATTGGGTTCGGTATAGATCCAGCCCTTCCGCCCCAAAGGAAGTTGGGGTACGTGGCAGCGGGCACAGCCGATATCAAGAAAGACTCGCCGGCCATTGCTGATTGCATTAGCGACGTCCGCTTCATTCGGAACCACTTGGATCGGAACTGGAAGAGTCGCCTGGAACAGCGTGACCGCGGTGACATCTGCGCGCGTCAATTCATTGACAACACCGTCACCATCGGCGTCTACGCCCGCGCCGAACCGCTCTTCTGACTGAATTCCATGGTGATGGTTGAAAGCATTGTTGGCGAATTGCCGCAGCGAAATGACGTTGCCCGCTTGATGAAACGGCCGGATGATCAGACTCGGAGGTGTCGAGCCTGAAGTCACCAGGCTCGGCGCGGGAATCCCTTCCACACGGGAGGTGTCCCAGGTGCCATCGGCTCGGCAGATGATCTGGCCGAACGAGATACCTTTTGACGTTAATGCTCTGGCTGTTCCAGGGGTAGTCGCGGCTACGGTCGCCTGGAGGTCGGCGGTGATCTGGCGTGCCAGCATCTCAATGAATCCAGAGCCGAACATGCCGGTGGTCTTGCGGGAGTTGGCAATTGTCTGAAGCGTGACCGGCAGCCCTCGCTCGTCCGTTCCACCTCTGGTATTCAGCGTGTCCGTCGCATTGAAGGTGGCGAAATCGAAGCGCTGGCCCAAGACAAAGACGTTGCCTACGATGTCCCCGCCTCCACCGATATCCGGTTGATTATGGCATCCCGCGCATGAATTCGCATCCGGCCCTGAGATCCGGTTGAAATTGCGCGGGAAGGCCAAAGGGGACAGCGGATCACTGATTGGATTCCCGGTGCCTTTCGTCAGCGGCCGGCCCGCACCTTCCTGAGAGGTCCAGCGCGCCACGAACAACTTTTTTCCGAAGTTGATCAGGTCGCGCGTTGGAACCGTATATTCTTGACCATTCTGCAAGTGAACGGGAATGGCGACCTCTCTGCCGATTTGAGAATCTTCGAAGGCAGCGACCATTCCAACGCAGCCGAGTCCGCACGCTGCGACGGAGAGAAGCAAATGTCTCGTCAATTGGCATTCTCCCTTTGCTGTCCCTCAACGAAGATGAAGAGCGGAACCGCTCGTCCAGCCCGGATGCTGATTCTGCTAAGGCACCGGAACGTTCACTGCCTGTACATTCGCGCGCGAAAACAGCCAGTGTTTTCCAACCTTCGTCGTGCCGCCATCAAATGACAGGTGGCCTGTTGAGGCCCAGAGCGGCTTACCGGTAGCCGGGTCGAGCGCTACGTTGAAGAAGTGGCACTCGAAGTACAATGTCGCGTCACTGCCGTAGACATGAATTTCGGTCTTGTAGCTGGGCGCGAGCGAGACGAACTTATTTGCGGGCTGAAGGGGCGCGGCGACGTATTTGAAGAACGTGCAGAGAGTGCCACGATTTGCGAAATTATCGGACGGAGCCGGGCATGTGGAGGGATTCGTAGGATCACCATTGCCGATGTAATAGCCATCGCGGGCGCTCCCGATACTGAATAAGAGCCAGCCATTGTCCGTCCAAAGGGAGAGCATGGCGCCGATGCGTTCGGTAATCACGTCTTCCGAATCGCCATTCACCGGATCGCGTACCGTCGAGGCTCGGTGAAATGCCGCCTGCAGCCGGTATATTGCGGCGACGTTCGCGCCTCCATCCGCAGTCGTCCCATTTGACGCGCTTGCGTTTGAGTTGTTGTCCCGTGCCGAAAGAGAACCAGTCCCGCCCAGCAGCACGGAAAGGGCTAGCGCCGCGGTAAATCGCCGCAGCCTGATCCCACCGCTGCGCGAATCGTTCTCATTGTTATGATCACGCGAGTCTTCAAAGCAAAAACGAGGGTAGAGTAACTTCATTGTGAATTTCTCCTTCGGAATGTTCGAGTGGTCTCGGACTGCGGTTATCAGCGCCGCTCGTCCAAACTCAGCTCTCGGTGGCAACTATGAATGGAAATTCCTCGAAGCGCCATGAACGCATTCGAATCAATTTCTGATCCGCTACTCAGTTGCAAAAACAACCACTTGCGAGCTTTATCGCGCGAGAGTGATACGATACTGCTCTCTAACGCTGGAGATTGAAGGTGTCCGGGCAAACCGCTATTGGGAGTATCGTCCGTTTCGGCGGTTTTGAACTCGATGTGAGAGCGGGGGAATTGCGCCGGCAAGGGCGAACCGTCCGACTCCAGGACAAGCCGCTTCAACTCCTGATGCTGTTACTCGGCAAACCAACACATGAACTGGTGACCCGGGAGGAAATCCAAGAACATATCTGGGGAACCAGCCGGTTTCTCCATTTCGAAGACAGTTTGAATCAGGCCGTTCGCAAACTTCGAGAGGCGCTCCGGGACAGTCCCTCGAGTCCCCGCTTCCTCGAAACGATCCCGCGTCGCGGATATCGATTCTTGATGCCCATCGACGAAAACCTGCAGATCGCTTCCTTGCCGGGGCCAGGAATGACTGCAAAGCCGCTCGTCGGAAACCCCGCCGCAAGCCATCACCGTCGGAAGGCGGCGCGAGATCTCGGAAATACATGCAGTTCTTCAGGCGACGAAAGAAAATGGCGGCCGGCTATTTTGCATTTCCGGGGAGCCAGGAATTGGGAAGACAACCTTAGCGGAGACTTTTCTGGCCGGACTCGTGCCCGGATTTCACTGTTATGTTGCGAGCGGGCGATGTTCGGAACGCCTTTCCGGCGCCGAGGCTTACCTGCCCATTCTGGAGGGATTGGAATCCCTTATGTGTGGCGCCAGCGCGGAGATTGTCAGGAAGCTCCTTTTTGAAGTTGCTCCCAGTTGGTACGTGCAGACGACGGCCTTCACATCCCGGTCCGTTCCATCGGTCCCTCTCGCCCCGGATGCTGCGGCCGCCTCGCAAGAGCGAAGAAAACGTGAGTTCGTCTTACTGCTCAAAGCGCTGACTCGAGAGCAGCCCCTTATCTTCTTTATTGATGACGTGCACTGGGCCGATGTGTCGACGGTTGATCTGTTGTCTTATGTCATTCCTCACTGCGGTTCGCTTCCCGTGTTGGTGATAGCGACATACCGGCCGTCTGACATGATGCTCGCAAATCATCCGTTTCTCGAAGCCAAGCTCGAGTTGCAAACTCGCCGTTTGTGCACGGAACTGGAGTTGGGCAGCTTGGGGCGAAAGGACATCGAGAAGTACATCGATTCGGAGTTTCCGGGTAACGAATTTCCTGCCGAGTTCGCGGCCGCCGTCGTGCGCCGGACGGAAGGATCGCCACTTTTCCTGGCCGATCTTTTGCGAGATCTTCGTACTGCAAACCTGATCTCGAATGAGACCGGACCTTGGCTATTAGGACGCCCGCTAGCCGAAATTGAGAGCACGCTCCCGGATTCGGTGCGCGGCATGATCGCGCGAAAGATCGGCAGACTCAGCGAAGATCATCGGAGGCTGTTGGAGGCGGCGAGCATTCAAGGTCTGCAGTTCGACTCCGCTGTACTCGCGGAGGTCCTCCACCTTAGCGTTAGCGAGATCGAGGACTCGCTTCAATTCCTGGAAGAGAGACATCGAATTATCCGGTTCATCGATGAGCGCGACTTCCCGGATTCGACGCTAACGCTGAGATACGCCTTCTCGCATGCTCTTTATCAGGAATCGCTTTACTCCGGCATCCGGCCGACGCGCCGCGCGACTTTGAGCGGCGCGACCGCGGCAGTGCTGCTGCAGCGTTACGGGCAAAGCTCCGGCGACATTGCGGCGCAAGTAGCGCAACTATTTGAAGCCTCCAGAGAATGGGAGAGCGCATCGAAGTGGTTTTGTGTCGCTGCTGCCAGGGCCGCGGGGCTCTCTGCGTATCGGGAGGCCTCTGAATTGTCAGCGGCGAGCAGTGGCCACGGCTAATAAACTTGATGGGACGACCCGCGACGAGCGACTGCTTGAAGCAGCGTCACAACTGGCCAGCGCGCGGCAGGCGCTCTCTGAATTCGAACAGGCGATTCTCGATTTCACAGTTGCTGCAGAGGCAGCGGCCAGATTGGGAAACGCCGAGGCTCAAATCGATGCGCTCTGCGGGGCGGCGTTCGCGGCAGGGGTATTGAAACGCACTGCGGAAATGGTCGAACGCGCGGAGCAGGCGATGGCTGTAGCCGATGCCGCTGGTTGCTCAACCGCGAAGGCCGACGGGATTCTGGGTTACCAACGCCTGTTTACCGGCGATCTCGCCGCTGCCCGCACCCGTCTCGAACGCGCCCGCCCTGCATTGCTTCGGGAGCACTCCATCTCACAGGCAGCGTTTGTGACAGGTTCCCTGGCGTTTCTATACGATCTTCAATCCGAGTACGCCAAAGCGGAAGCCCTGTTTGCCGAAGTGATGGGCGGGCATATGCGCCTTGCCAACTCCGCGGACCTGCTTCGGATCACCTGGATGAGAGGTATGGCGCTGGCCAATCAAGGGCGGATATCCGATGCACTTCAGACCCTCGGAGAAGGAATGCGGATGGCCGAAATCAACGGAGAGCGCTTCTGGTTTTCACGCATTCCAAACACCCTGGGCTGGATTTACTCCGAACTTTTGGATCCCGAGACTGCCCTTAAACACAACCTGGATGGTGTTGTCGCCGGACAACAAGCGGGCATTCCGGAAGTCGAAGCAAACTCCCATATCAATGTGTCGAATGCCTATACGGCTCTCGGTGACCTGAATCTTGCCTGGCATCATCTGTCTGAAGGCCGGCGGATTTTGAATGCGGAAGGCGATTGGTTGAAGTGGCGCTTCACCATCAGGCTGGAGATCGAAAGCGCCAATTACTGGTTCGCGCGACGGGACCTGGTTAGTGCACGGGCTTCGGCCCAGTTGGCCCTCGCTAAGGCGGAGGAAGTTCTCGCGAGGAAGCATACGGTGTGGGCTCACAAAATACTGGCTGATATTGACCTGCTGGAGGAAAATCCTGCAAGGGCTGCCGCCGAATGCCGCATTGCGCGTGAAATACTCAGGGATTATCCCTGCCCGCTCATCGAATGGAAGGTCCTGCTTACAGCGAGGAAAGCCGCGCTGTTGTGTAGCGATTCAGACCACGCGGAAGGCACGCTTAGCAAGGCAATGGAATCTCTCGCGCTCCTAGCGGATTCCATTCGTGATCCGGGACTGCGGGGGAAGTTTCTCGCCTCCGCGCGGGCCGTTATCTCCGTACCAGCTACCCGCGTTTTCATGAGACAACCGCAAGCGGCCCTGTAGTTTACTTCGTGACCTCGGACGCAACACGGTGCCGCGACTCGCGTGACGGCACCCGTTCCGACATTCCGGGGCACCCACCACCCGACCCTTTGTCTGAGACAATCGAGGTTTAGACCTTCTCGCTCAATGAGTATTCCAAGTTGAGACAGACCCGCAGGGTCGGTGCGAAAACCTCGGTTGCCACCCGCCTCGCGCGCGCACCCGAAACAGCTCGGTTTCTTCGGCGCGCCGCTCCCGCATTTCTCCGTGAGATGTCTCGCGAGTATCACCGCGAGAGTGAGCCTTCCCCTCTTCATCCCTGTCCCAAAACGTGGCCGGATACGGGGCTGCATGCCGCTTGGCTCGGGCACAGCACCGTTCTTATCAAAGTGAACGGAACCACCATCCTGACGGATCCGGTGTTCAGTTCGCGTATTGGTTTAAACTTCGGCCCCGTCACGCTCGGAATTAAACGTCTGACGGAAGTGGCCGCTCCCGTTACCGACCTGCCGCCGGTCGACCTGATCTTGCTCTCACACGCGCACATGGATCATTTCGACCTGCCGAGCCTGCGTGAACTGGAGGGCAAAGGTACCGAAGTTATCACCGCTTTTAGAACCGCGGATCTGCTTCGGACCCGGCGCTACAAAAAGGTACAGGAGCTGCGTTGGGGTGAAATGGCCGTGGCTGGAGCGGCCACTGTTTCCGCTTTCGAAGTCAACCACTGGGGCGCCCGCATGCGTAGCGACGTGTACCGGGGCTACAACGGCTATACGGTCGAGATCGAAGGCTTCAGGATCCTATTCGGCGGAGACACGGCGCACACCGATGCCTTCCGCCACTTGAAAGTCGTCCCGCCCGTTCGATCTCGCGATCATGCCGATTGGCGCGTACGATCCCTGGATCCGCGTTCACTGCAATCCCGAGCAGGCGTGGAGCATGGCGAACGACGCCGGTTCTGATCGCCTTCTGCCCGTCCATCATCAGACATTCCGGCTCAGCCACGAATCAAAGCACGAACCGATAGAGCGCGTTCTGCATGCTGCCGGATCGGATCCGCAGCGCGTTTGCATTCGCGAGATCGGCGGAGAATTTCACCTCTAGCGCGCCTCTCCCCCGCGGTTCAGCGTCCCGTCTTCGTGTCCAAAATATCCCAAAGGTTGCTGTAGTCGTCCGTCCACTCACGCAGGTGTGCCGGCACTTGAATACGCTGCAGTTTGCCTTTGAGTGGAGCTTCCTTCGAGAACCCTTGCCGGCTGGTGACAAGCACGTAGCTGGAGGCATAGATCAGGCTTAGATCTCCATCTTCGTTGTCTACCAGCCACGCAGACTTGCCGGACCGGCGCGCGGCAAGCTCGACAACGGGCGGCAGGTTCAAGTAACGATTCGAAACGTGCACCGCCAGAACGCCGTCCGGTTTCAGGTGCCGCCAGTAGAGCGCAAAGGCCTCCTTTGTCAGGAGATGAACGGGGATTGCATCTCCCGAGAAAGCGTCGACAACGAGGATATCGAAATTCTGCGGCGCCTCGCGCGTCATCGTGATCCGGGCGTCGCCTAACGCTACATCCACGTGGGCCGGAGAATCGGACAAATAAGTGAATTTCGTCTGCGCGATCGATTGCATCAGCGGATTGATTTCATAAAAATGCAGCCGGTCACCACCACGTCCATAAGCGGCTAGCGTTCCCGCGCCAAGCCCGACCACACCCATGGACAGGGGCCCTGAGGGCTGGAGCACCTGCCAGGTTAACCCGATACCGGAGTTCCGGGCGTAGTATGTCGTAGGGAAATGCCGCAGATTCACGGGCCTTTGCATCTGCACGCCGTGGATGATCGTTCCATGGCTAAGCTCGCGAATGGTCCGGCCGTGGTCTTTGTAATCTTCTACCCGAAGCGCACCATAGAAATTTCGCGCCAGCAGCACCGCCGACTTGTACTCTCGCCAGTCACGATCTACGACATAGAGAAGCAGCACGATGCTGGCGCAGAGAGCAGCCAGCCACGGCACAAACGCCAACCGGGAGCGATCCCAGTCTTTGCGTCCGTCTTTCCACAGGACATAGAGGAGCAAGCCGGCACAGAACAGGACACTGATCGGATTTTCATACGGTCGCAGGGAATAGATGCGGGGCAATCAACCCCACGAACAAACCGCCAACGACACCGCCGGCCGAGATGCAAAGGTAAAAGCCGGTGAGATGAACTGGATCGGGCCGCAACCTGGCAACTTCGCCGTGGCACGCCATGCAGCACACGAACAAGGCGCCCAGCAGAGTGGGGACGGCTACCGATATGCTGCTGTTCTCGAGAGGTCCCGCCAATGCCACGAGCGACATCAGTGCCGGCAACACGAGCGGCAAGAAGATCGCCCGCCGGTACCATCGTTCACTTTCGAAACAGAGGATAAACGTAAGCAGGTAGACCGAGAGCGGGAGCACCCAAACGAGAGGCATGGGCGCAATATTCTGCGTGAGAAGGTTTGTGACCGACAGGAGCAAAGCCGAAGCCGACGCGGCTAAGCAAAGAGGCAGAAAGAAGTTTGGCTTCTGGCGGGAAGCTGACTGCCGGATACTGGCAGAGCGGGCGTTCAACCGCTCCGTCCGCGCACGGGTAGAGAGTACGGCGGTTCCCGCGCACAGGCATACGAACAGACCGAAAGCGCCAGACCACATCACGGCTTGGGTGTGGCCTGTCATGCGCGGCTCGATCAGAATGGGATAACTGATCAGCGCGACGAGCGATCCGGCGTTCGACAGAGCGAAATAGCGATATGGAAGTTGCCCATCTTCGCTTTGAGCGAACCAGGTTTGCAGTAGAGGACTGGTGGATGACAGCAGCAGATACGGTAAACCAACCGTTGCCGCCAGAACACCAAGCAGGCGCCACGTGGGGTCGGCCCCGGGAGGTGGTTGCCAGGCGGCGTTAGGAATAATTGGAAGCAGCGCGAGGCTGCCCGTCAGCAGCACTACATGAACCAGCGCCTGGAGCTTTGGAGATACTCTCCGGCTCAGCTCGTGCGCATAGGAATAGCCGAACAAAAGGCCAGCCTGGAAGAAGAGCATACAGGTGACCCAAACTGCTGCGGAACCACCGAACCAAGGCAGAATCAGCTTGGAAATGAGCGGCTGGACCAGGAATAACAGACAGGCGCTAACAAATATCGTGACTCCAAACAGGAGCGGTAAAACGCGACCTCGATTGACGGTTTTGCTTCTGCCGATTGCTACGTCGGCCGCGAAACTGGGCACTAGCGCTTCCTCAAGCGGAGGTGCCAGCCTCGTGAGCGTATGAGCATCGAGTTTCCCGATTATTGCTTGTCGCCCGCAAGTGCGGCCGTGATCGCCTCAGCGGCGAGAGGCGACATAACCGCATATCCGGCGTCATTAGGATGCAGCCCATCAAACGTAAGTTCTTTCCTGAACATCTTATGATCGTCGATCAAGGCCGAGTAATAGTCCAGATACGTAAGATGGTTGAGCGCGCAATAGCTCTTGATCCAGGCATTCAGGGCCAAGATTTGCTCGGGCGGCCGCTTCGCCGTTTGCGGCTTGATGTAATCGCAGACTGGCATCACTGACGACAACACGACCCGAATCCCACTCACTTTGGCGAGTTCGGCCATCGACTGGAGATTGCCTTCTATGTCTTCGAGCAACTCAGGTCCTGTGTTTCCTGCCAGGTCGTTTGTTCCGGCGAGAATGACGACAACCTTAGGTTTGAGCGCAATTACATCCGGCCGGAAGCGGATTAACATCTGTGGCGTAGTCTGGCCGCTGATTCCCCGATTGATATAGGGCTTGCCGGGAAAGAAAACGCCGCGCGAGCGCCCCCAGGCGTCCGTAATCGAATCGCCCATGAAAACAACACGATCTACCGTTGCCTCCGGTATCGCGAGCTGCGAGTTTTCCTGACGATAGCGGCCCAGGTTTGCCCAGTCCTGGAGGATCTTTTCATCCTTTGCCAGTTGCGTCTGCAATGAGACCGCGGCCGGTGCGCCGGCGTCCTGTGAAGTCGCCGGTGGCGTGTTCGTCTGCGAATAGGCGGCTTGAGACAGAAGGGCAAGCGAGAGTGCGAGGCTGGCAGGGCGCAAATGGATTCTCTTCATAGAAAGATGACGACTGAAGATAACTATCGTAGCGCCCGGAAATCAACTCGCGGCCCGGCGCTTGACGTCGATATTCAACCGCTTGATCTTCTGGTTCAAAGTCGACAGGGGAATCCGAAGCATTTCGGCGGCTTCCGTTTGGCTCTGGTTCACCTCTTCCAGCGCTTCGATGATTTTTCTCCTCTCAAAGTCGGCAACGATCTCAAACAACGAGGCGTCAGGCGCGACGGAGCCGTTCTGGTCTCGGGAGATGCGCAGGCCGCTTGCCTGCTGCAATTGATCGGGGAGCACATGAGCGGGAACAGAAGGAGTTGTCGCGAGAACAACGGCGCGCTCCACTACGTTCTCCAGCTCACGTACGTTTCCCGGCCAACTATGCTCCATGAGGATCTGCATCGCTTCCGGCTCGAAACCGAGTATCGAGCGGCGCTCGGAATCGAGGAATTTCTCGTTTTCCAGGCAGAAACGGGCAAAGAAATGGTCGATCAGAAGCGGCAGATCTTCCTTACGATCGCGCAAAGGAGGGAGATTTAAGTTGATGACGTTCAACCTATAGTAGAGGTCTTCACGAAATTTGCCTTCTTCCACCAACTTGCGTAAATCCGCGTTCGTCGCGGCAATAACACGGACGTCAACCCGTGTTGTTTCGTTCGAACCGAGAGGCATAAACTCGCGGTCCTGCATTACGCGCAACAACTTTACCTGTATCTCGGGTCCGATCGTTCCGATTTCGTCGAAAAATATCGTGCCCCGGTTCGCCGTTTCGAAATAGCCTTTGTGATTCGCGGTGGCGCTGGTAAAGGCGCCCTTCACGTGTCCGAACAGCAGCGATTCCAATAGCTCCGTAGGCAAAGATCCACTGTTGACAGGTACGAAAACCTGATCCGAGCGGGTCGAGTTTCCGTGAATTGCCTTTGCAATCAGTTCCTTTCCCGTTCCCGTCTCGCCCGTAATTAAAATCGTCGCCTTACTCGGCGCAACTTGCGCCACCTGGTCCAGCAGCCGCAGCATGCGCTCGCTCTTCCCTACAATGTTGGGAAACGCATACCTTTGCTTCAGGGCTCGTTTGAGATGGGTATTTTCCCGCTCAAGACTCCCCTTCAAGATCATGCGGTCGATCTCGATCAGAAGCTTTTCGTTGTCCCAGGGCTTGGCAAAGTAGTCGTTTGCACCCGCTTTCAGCGCCCGGACAGCCACCTCAACCGACCCATAAGCCGTGAGCATGAAAACAGGTGTTTGACGGTCGCGGAGGCGTATGTCGGCCAAAACCTCCATTCCGGAACGGTCCGGCATCATCAGGTCGAGAAGAATAAGATCGTAATTCCCGGCTTCAAACTTCTGAAAACCTGCCGTCGCGTTCTCGGCTAAGTCGACCAGCGTAGTTCTCGCTTGAGAGAAGAAGCTCAAGACTTTCGCGGATATCAGCCTCATCGTCAATCACAAGGATCCGGCGTGGGTTCGGCGGTCCAAGGCGATCAACAGGCAAAGTTTGACTGGAAAATGCCACCAAAGCCTTTGTATCAGACTTGTGCTTTAGAGCCGCAGGCGGCTAAGGAACGCTTCCTCCTGCGGGCCTCGGAATTGGTTGCCCCAGACCTACCGGCTGCCCGAAGTCCGGAGCGCCATCGGCTTTCCATGTAAATGGTTGAATCCGTGTAGAGCGGGCGTTCTTGCATCCCAACCCGGACTCCGGATTGGCGTGATAGATGATCCAGTCCTGTGTACCGTCGGGCGATTTGAAAAAGCTGTTGTGCCCGGGGCCGTAAACGTGTCCCTCCGGGTTGCTCGAGAACACCGGAACGCGATTCTTCTTCCAGGACTTGGCCTTCAGGAGATCGCTGTCCGCATCAGCGGTCAACATTCCGAGCGTGTAGTAATCCGTCCAGCAGCCGCTCGCCGAGTACACCAGATATAGCTTTGTCCCGTGCTTCAGGATTTCGGGCGCTTCATTTACGCCGACGGATGGGGGGCTTTCGGTTCCAATCTTCTCCCAGCGGTAGTGGGGAGAAGACAGCTTCACCCGTTTTCCCGTAATGGTCCAGGGATTTTCCATCTCGGCTATGTAAATGTTTTGCGTTCCGTTCTTATTGCTCGGCCAGCCGGACCAGAGTGCATACAGCTTTCCGCCCTCCTCGAACGCCGATGGATCGATGGCCCATTTGTTGCTTTTATCCGTAAGCTGGCCTTTGAAAACCCACTCGCCCGAGAGAGGATCGGGCGAGGCATTCTCGAGCACCCAGTTGCGATGAGTCTCGTTCCGGCCGGCATCCGCGGCGAAGTAGATGTACCATTTGCCGCGAAGGAAGTGAAGCTCGGGCGCCCAGAGCTGCGCTGAATAGGGCGTACCGGGCGGAGGCACCCAGACGATCTTCCTCTCCGCGTGTCTGAGATCCGACATGTCGCGGGACTTCCGGATGACCAGGTTGACACCCGTACTATTCATTTCGTAGTAGTAGCCGTCGCGAAACGTGACCCACGGGTCGGGGCCACTTCGTAACACCGGATTCCGGAAGGTGGATGAACTTTGTCCGCCAAGGCAGAAACTGGTCGCGGCCAGCAGGAGAGCGAGAAACGTTCTCACAGATGCATTGTCACAATCTTGCATTCAGCCTTTGCAATCTGGAATGCGTCCGGGGTACGGGCGTCTACCCATCGGGGGCACACATGAGCTGCAAAGCATGGATTTTGATGGGACTGGTCGGGGTAATTACCAGTTGCGGAGGCAGGAACACCACGTCATATGTGAACTCGCCAGGGAAGGCCGAGTTCCCGAAGACGAAGGTACTCGAAAGTGGTGCGGCAGTTCTCCAGAGCAAGCCCCCGGTGGACGCAATAAACGTGTACATGGACGGTTTCCACTTCTACAACGGGAACATGAACGCACAGATGGAGGCGCATCACTACTGCTCGGTTGTGAACGAGGATCTTACGCAGTGTGTGATCTTCGACGGTAACGATAAAACCTCGAAATTGATGGGCGTTGAGTACATCGTGAGCAGAAACTCATTCGAGACGCTTCCTCCCGAAGAGCGGAAGCTTTGGCACAGCCACTCGTATGAGGTAAAGAGCGGCGAACTGATCGCCCCGGGGATTCCGAAAACGGCAGAGCATGCGTTCATGGAGAAACTCGCCAGCACCTACGGCAAGACCTGGCACACCTGGAACACGGACCAGGGCAGGTCGCTGCCGACCGGGCACCCGCTCCTCATGATGGGATTCACCGCAGACGGGCAGATCCATCAGGACATGGTGGCCGATCGTGACCGCCGGATGAAAGCCTCGACGGCGGAGGAGAAACAGAATCGTGCGGACATCAAGACACCGCCCCTGATTGCCGGCGCCAATTCGTGGCAGTCCGGTCCGGCGCTGCAGCTTTCGCTCGGCCCCGTGACGAAAGAAGCGCAGGCGGCTATGGGCGGAGACCACCGGACAAACGAGCCGCAGCCAAAACCCGCGGCGAAGTGACCGCTAAAAGATGCGCGACTGTTTCTGTAGGCTGCCGAAGGTGCCGATATTAGCGACGGAGAAAGAAAACAGATACTGGTTTTCGTTCCGGATGCCCAGGTTGTACTGCCGAAGCTGGACACTGAACCCGCAGCAATCGGTGTTGTAGGACACCTGGAGGAAATTGAACAGGCGGCGGTTGAGAAGAACGTCGAAGTCAACCAGTGCGGCCGCATTCCACCCTCTCCGGTTCGCGCTTCCGTAGCCACCGCTGATCGTCATCTGGTTCGCTTGCGGCAGAAGAACCGGATTTGTCGTGATCGCGGTATCGCTCATCGAGGCAAAGTACTTCGAATGCCGGAATGTACCGGAAATACTGTGGTCGATAAAGCGGCGCCGCAGTGGGTCGTATTCAGTGCGGTAGTCAAACGAAAAGAAGTTATACGGACTGATGGTGAGCGAAGAAGTCACGGGAGAGTAGGCACGCGGCCCGTCCAGAAAAGCAAATGGGGAAAACTCGCTGGTGGCGAGGACCACGTTGCGAAATCCGATATCCACTTGACCGGGGAGCACGGCGCCTCCGAAGGTTGGGTCGAAGAACCGCGCCTGCGCCACACGCCAGGTCAAGATCTCTGTGACGTTTCCGTTCTTGTCTTTCCTGTACAACCGGTTCGTTAGCGAAACCGTCAACTGGTTGGTGTTCGACAGGATGTCCGTCGCGTCGAAATGAATTGTTTTGCGGAACTCGTTGATACCGGTCACATACTCGTAGGTGGCCCCGGCCTCCATCACGTGCTTCAGCTTTTCTCCCAGATGCAGACGCTTGGGGGGCGTGAAGATTCTTTCCAGAGTCGGCAAGCGAAAGTCGAGCGTGAAATCAGCATCTCTGCGAAAGATAGCTTGATTGGCGAGTGTAACCGTATTCGTCGGTGTCGGCGGGCACGCCTGATAGCCTCCGCAGGAACTCAGGGGCGTGTAAGAGGTGGAGTTTGTCGCGTAGGAATTGCTATAGCCTGTGGCCCCGAACGTCATGCTGGGATTCAGTGAAAATCCCTTAAAGTTGAACTCAGTCATGACTCGAGGCTCGATGTCGATGCGGCCAAGCGGACCAGTCTGTAAAACCTGAGATGGTTGCGGCGCAGCATTGGTGGCCTGCCCGGTAGGCTCCTCCCGAGTGAGCAGGCCCAGACTGGATTCGAGTGAGACCCAGACGGGAAGCGGCGCGTTTTTCACCTGGTAGTCCCGGACCGAGAACTCAAGCGAAGGCAGTTTCTGAATGACGACCTGGTTCGCGAGTTGATTGACCGGTGTGATGCTTTCAAAGAGCTGATCCCGTTGGAACACTATGTTGAGAGTTGCCAGATCCTTCTTGAAGTGCCTTTGAAGAAAGCCGACCGAGTAGATGTCCGACGAGATTGCGCTCGTAAACGAATACGAAAAAGCCTGCCGGAACAGATAAGAGCTCAGATAGTTGTAATCCAATCGTCCGGTGAAGCCCCAGATCTGCGTTTTCGCCGTCAGCTCGAACTCCAATCCGCCCTGCTTGGTAGGCTCGGCGTTCACCTGCGCGATGCCGCGATCGTTCACACCGTAGAGATTGAAGTCGAAGTCCGTTACCTCATTCGGCTTGCCGCGGAAATCGTAACGGAGAGCAGGACCGCGCGATGTGAAGTATTCGCCAATCGCCGTCATATCGTAGCTGCGGCTGATCGCCCAGTAATAGCCGACACCGACTATGTATCCGTACAGTGAGCTGTGTCCCACGTTCGGAGTCAGAAACCCGCTGTGCCGCGGATTCTTTCCGAGCGGCCGGTAGAAGTAAGGCAGATAAAAGATCGGGACGTGCTTCAGGCGAAAAACGGTGTTGCGCGCAATAGCCCGCTGCCCCGGGATGACGTCGAAAAGTGGCGCTTGAAAAGTCCACCACGGTTTCTTGATGGTGCAATCGGTCAGAAATCCTTGGTGCAGGATGTACCGGTTCTTGATGCGTTCTGCCCATTTCGCCTGAAAATAGAACGGGTTGGTCGTGGTTAATACGCTAGGGCTGGCGACGATCTTCGAGGGCGCAGTGCCGTCCACCAGATAAAACTTGCCGGCCTGAGTTTTCAGGTTGTATTCGGCATGGTCGGCGTTGATCTTGTCTCCGGTGACGAAGTGCTCCAGGTGCACGTGCCCTTGTGCGTAGGCCCAGTCGGTATCGGAGTTATATTGGATCTCGTCGGCTGAGATCACCATGTCGGAGGTCACGATCTTCGCCATCTTGTGCAGCAATCGCATGGGCGGATTCGAGTCTTCGGTGATGCTCTCGAACCGGATTTCATCTTCCCCCGGGAGATCTGCCTTGAGTTGGTGATTTACCGACTGGCCCTTGAGAAAAGGGACATTCAAAAGTAGTACCCAGCAGACCAGAAAACTATAGGTTGAGAAATTTCCTAGACGCGGCCCACGATTTCTGGTAGATAGGAGATCTGGGGAAGTTCGTGATGCGAAAGGCTTCAACCGAGCACCGTAGCACGATGCTTGTTGAGCCTGCAAGCTTACGCAGGCGTGAGCGAATCTGATCCAACGAAATCCACGATGACCTGCCAACATTGCCAAACTTGGATCTTAGACGATGACCACCGCTGTCGGCGTTGCGGTCGTCGTGTACGAAATACTCCGTCGCGGGTTTCTCCATCCACTTTTCCTATCGCAGCCTCTGCGCTGGCGCATGATATCTTCAGCGAGGCGGCCCAGGAAGAAGCGCCTCCTGTCGTTAAGGTCGATGCGAACGGCCAGCAGATTCTGTTTCCAGGCACCGCGCCTGACGTCCGGGTCATACCTTTCGATTCGCTGACCTCTCAATCCGAGCGGGATTCGATCCGGGCGCGAGCTGCGGAGATCAACCGGCCGGCACCGCTCAAGAGCGAAAAGATACAGCTAAAGCACGCGAAGCCGGCGAAAAAGCGCACCCTTGACCAGCGGCGGTTGGAGTTTCAGGGCGAATCAGAAGTGATTGCACAGCCGCAGTCCCACATCATCTGCGATGCGTTGGTTGCTCCACTGAGTCTTCGGCTGGAAGCGGCTTTGATCGATGGAGCTCTGATGCTGTGCGGCGTCGCATTTACCTTCGGCGTACTCCGGATTGCAGGCGTCGCCTTCGAATGGGACAAGCACAGCGCTGCGTTCCTGTTGCTAGGTCTCCTGACCGTGCCTCTCTTTTACAAGATTCTGTGGGCCATTGCCGGCGTCGATACCATCGGGATGAGATCGGCAGGTTTACAGTTGATTGACTTCGACGGAAATCCGCCCTCGTCGGCCCGCCGTTACCAGCGCCTGGGAGGAAGCGTGCTTAGCTTTCTTGCCGCCGGTATCGGCCTGGTCTGGTCGCTTGTCGATGAGGATCGATTGACGTGGCAGGATCACATCTCAAGCACGTTCCCCACGGTCCAACAGGCCGGCGGCTAAGTCGCCTTGGCCTGAGTCATTTCGATCTCAACGGTTAGTTCCACCTCGTCGCCGACCGTGACTCCTCCGCCTTCGAGCGGACCACTCCACGTTAATCCAAAATCTTTTCTGTTGATCTTAGTCGAAGCAGAAGCGCCGGAATGCAGGTTTCCTTTTGCGTCTTTCACTGCCGGCATCGGACCTTCGACAGAGAACGTTACCTCTTTGGTCACGCCGTGCATGGTCATATCGCCCACAAGTTGGAACTTGCCCTGGCCTTGTGGAACAACGCGCTTTGATACGAACGTGATCGTCGGAAACTTCTCGACGTCGAAGAATTTAGGACTTCGGAGATCCTTGTCCCGGTTTTCGTTTCGCGTATCGACTGTTGTTGTATCGATTGTGAGGTTGGCCTTCGAGGCTTCCAGGTTTGCGGGATCGTAATCGACCATACCTTTGAGTCCGCTGAACGAGCCGTGAACGGTAGACACCATCATGTGACGAACGGCAAAACCGGCGGTCGAGTGGTTTGGATCGACCTTCCACTCTGCCCCGGGCAGCAAAAGCGGGATGAGAGAGGCAAGCGCGGCACTCTGGAACAAGCTTTTCATGGAGACTACCTCATCAGGACTCTAGCATCCGGCCCGCGGAGTGTTTCGAAAAGAAAAGTTAAGCCGGGCGAGTTAGCGGTGCGCGGTGTTGTCTACCGGAATGACGACCGCGGACATAGAGCCCTTCGATTTCGGCATTCTCGGGTCGGCACCATAGGCGTGAATCTGGTCTTGCGCGAACTGCGCCTCGGGCCTTTCGCACGTTATTACGATCGTCTTGCCGGTTGAATCGACCTCAACGGCGTGCCGAAACGCATTCTCCTTGGACAATACGAACAGTTCCTGGAGCATTTCGATGACGTACTCGTACGTATGTTCGTCATCATCCAGCAGAACGACATGGAATAGATGCCCGTGCTCGTTTTCCTCCTGGGTTAAGACGGACGGTGTACTGACGGGCGCAACACTCGGCATTTTTTAGCTGGCTCTTTCATTGGAGCACCGGAGAGCAAAGTAGCGCAAGCTTAGGCGCTCCGGTGATTCCCGGAAGAGCTCAAGAAACTGGTATCATGGAGGTGTACTCCAGACCATTGGGGGCGCAACGGCTTCGACGGGAATGAATCGTTGTGTGAAGGCGTGTCGGGTTCCGAGCTCCCGTAAAACGATCGGAAAACAACAACTGCCAACAATCAGCAGTTTGCTTACGCTGCCTAATTTAAACCATTAGGTTGCCGCTCCAGCCAGTGAGCCTGTGCGCTGGTGAGTGAGCGTCATCTTACAGGATAGGTCCAAAGCTTCGGTCCGGAGCTAAGGGTCGAGATCAATCGGACTAGTCGGCTGTCGCTCTTGCCGTTTCCTTAGGCAGCCGGTGAAAACAACGGAAGCGGCTACACACGTAGGCTTTGCATGGCGGGCTTTTTCGGACGCGGGTTCAACTCCCGCCGCCTCCACCAACCTTTTACTGCTCTCCTTATTACTTCCGTCTCAATTACCGGATGGTAGATTCGGCATTAGACGAGTTCTTCTCCCTTTGATCAAATGCCATCTCAGATGAGTGGCTCTTCTAACATTCCGCCATGGCGGACCCAGAGCGTACCTACAGCGAGATTCGAGACACGCCCGCGTGTTCCACTTCCTGTAGTGCCGCGGTGATGACCGTATCAGTGCAGCCATGTTGGGACAGCTCGGTCACAAGGCGCTCACGATCTAAGGACTGACCGCCGGCAAAGCTTTGTGGGGGTGTTCCAAACTCCACTCGGACCGCAAAGGTGCAACTGGCGTTTTGGACAATAACAAGATTTTTCGACATTTGCTGTAGCTCTCTCCTGCCAGTGTGGCGGAAGGGGAAGAAACTCGCGATTCAGGATTGCCTGACGAGCTTCACCTTTGGCACTAATTAGTACTTGGACCGCGATGATGCCATGGCCCGCGAGACGAAGTCTAGGAGTTCTGCAAGACTGCTGTGAACCGCGTGAATGGTGCCCAGATCCGCACCTTCAGTGGTAAGACCAAACTACCAATTTGTGTGTACAATGAGAGGCACCATGTCGTGGAGAATATCGTCTCGCATTGCGCTGGTTGCCTTTGGAATCGCGGTCGCCGCGTCATCCCAGGAACCGAACCAGGGATGGTGGATGACGGAACCCATTCGCTGGGTCCAGACCAATCTCCGCGGTACGGACGCAAAGTTGGACCCTGAGCATCTAGTCTCGGAACTGGCTGACATGCGGGCCAACGTTTTGCTCATGGGCATGGGTGGTCTGACCGCCTTCTATCCAACAAAAACCGAGTTTCACTATCCGAGCGCTGATCTTCCGCCGGGCACCGATGTATTTGGGCAGGTTCTGGAGAAATCACATGCCAAGCACATTCGCGTTGTTGGACGCTACGATCTGAGCAAAACCCCGAAAGCCGTTTACGATGCACATCCGGAATGGTTCTTCCGGAAATCGGATGGTTCTCCCGCGATTTACAACGGCTTTTACTCCACCTGTATCAACGGCGGCTACTACCGCGAACAAGGAATGAAAATTCTGAGGGAGGGGCTCGAGAAGTATGACGTGGATGGACTGTTCTTCAACATGTTCGGCAATCAGTCTCGGGACTACAGCGGGAAGTATCTGGGCCTTTGCCATTGCGACTCCTGCCAGCGGAAGTTCCGGCAAATGTTTGGCCGCAGCATTCCGGAGAAGCCTGACGATGACTACCGGCGCTTCATGTTTATCTCTTCCCGGGAAGTTGCTAAATCGATAGGGGACCTGATTCACCAGATTCGACCCAAAGCCGGCTACTTCAACTACATTCAGGAAGCTACGGACGGCATCATGTCGGAGTCGAATACGGCGATTGCCCGGCCGCTTCCACTTTGGCCCTATTCCGCGAGCGACAACGTGAATCGGGCAATCAACAGCGAGCCGACGAAGATGGCGGTTAACCTTTGCATGCAGTTTGTCGATTACATGTGGCGCTTCGCCACCGTACCGCCCGACGAGATTGCGACCCGCCTGTGGGAGAACGTGGCAAACGGAGGGGCGCTTGCCTTTGAAGTGAACGGCACGCTCGATCAGCAGGACCGGCAGGCAAAGGAAACGGCGAAACCGATCTTCCGTTGGTTAGCCGATCACGAGCAGTATTACTCGCAGCAGCACAGCGCCGCGCGAGTGCTCTTACTCGGTGGCTCTGCCAAAACTGGAAAAACGTATAGTCAGAACTCGTATCGGGGACTCTTCCGATTACTGACGGAAGAACACATTCCCTTCGCGGTATCGGACAACATGGATTGGCTCGGCAAACGTCAATTCGATCTTGTCGTCGCGACTGACTGGGCGCCCAAAGAGCTGCAAGGCTACATCCAGGGGGGCGGTCACGTCTTGATCGCAAGCCCTGAAGAACCGGAATTCCCGGTAGCGCCGATCGTCAAGAAGTGGGACAACATGGAAGCGTACTTCCGTGTACGCAATCACCAGGAGCTTCCTTCCCTGAAGGACACCGATCTCTTAATGACGAACGGCGCTTTCACCGAGTTGAAACCTGAGGCCGATGCCATGATCACGCTGATTCCTCCGTCGCTCTTTGCGCCGCCCGAACTCGTTCATGTGGACATGAAGGATACCGATAAACCAGGGCTGGTGATCGTGAAACGTGGATCCGGCAGCGTCGCTTGGATTCCGTGGGACTTAGGCGCGCTTTACTACCGGCTCAGCCTTACGGCCCACGCCGGTTTGTTCCGCGATGTTGTCGATCGCTTAAATCCCCACCGTCAACTCGAAACGAACGCTCATCCGCTGGTTGAGATCACCTGGATGCGACAAGGCGATCAGCAACTTTTGCACCTGATCAATATGACGGGCCATTCCGATACCGCTTACTTTTCTCCCCTACCCGTCCACGACATCAAGATCAGAATGGCCGGGAATTTCTCGTCGGCAAAGAGCCAACGGACGTCGCAGGACCTGCAGCTCACAAGCAACGGCGGCTATTCCGAATTTACTTTGCCGAGCTTATCCGATTACGAACTCGTCGTGGTGAAGTAATCTTCCTGCGAGTTTCTGAGACTTTAGTTCTCTCTTCTGTTTGAAAGAGCCGTTCGACCAGTTGTCCCGTGTCTTCGAGATGCGCGAGCATCCTATGGCGAGCCTCGGGAATGTCGCGCGCCGCGATAGCGCGGTAAATGGCTTCGTGCTGTTCAATCACGCTCTCCGGCACACCGGGAATCATCATCTTCATCGCCACCCAATGGCGCAGAAGATTCCGGAGCAATTGAACGGCGGTTGCCATCACGTGATTGTGAGCCGCGGCCGCTATGGCGTCGTGAAACTGGAGGTCCGCCTCGAGAACTGACCGGCCTTGGGCGTGACAAGTACGCATTTCATCGATTGCCGTTCTCAGCAAAGCAATCTCTGCATCCGTACCAACTTTGGCGGCAAGCCCGGCCAGATCCTGTTCCAGAAACTCGCGTGCTTCCATGATCTCGCGCAAATCTTTGTGGTCGGTTCCGGTGAACGCCCAAAGGAGCGGGCGAGAGAGGAACTCGGAGCGCGGATGAACAAATGTGCCATCTCCCACCCGGCTTTCTATCATCCCGATCAGTTCCATGGCCTTCAGAGCTTCACGGAGTGACGTGCGGGCTATGCCTAGCTGCTGGCATAACTCTCGCTCCGGCGGGATCCGGTCACCTGCTTTCCAAGTGCCATTCACTACACAGGAAACCAACTGTTCGAAAGCGGAGGTCCTGAGTGTAATCCGAACAACGGGAGCTAGCACCGTCTTGATCTGGCGACCGGCGGACATTGAGATCCTAGTCTACTTTGATGGGTTCTCTACTGTCCATCCGCACCAGCGGCACTGGGTAAGATGGAGCGCGACGAGCAGTTACATCGGCGGAACATCAACTATTTGCCGCCCGCGATCTCCCCACGAGGTTTGCCTTGCGTCAATTCCAGGTAGGTATCGGAGACTTGAGTGGCAATGCGATCTCGACTGATCCAGTGAGCAACCGATTGCGGCAACTGGATCGTAGTCTTTTTCTTACCCATCATGAAATTCGGGTCTGCGTCCGGATCGTCCATCACCAAGTCGTCCAGTTTCTTACCGTTGTCGATTTCGTGCTGTACCGCTTTCAGCAATTCCGTGAAGAACAGCATCTGCCCGGGAATGACGTCCGGTCCTCCCGGCCTTCCATGTCCCGGCAGCACATACTTCGGTTGCAGCGCCTGTGCTTTTGCAAGCACGTTGTTCCAGTTGCGAACGTAGCCATTGCCGAGGAAGTTGAATCCGCCGTTGGCTAATCCATCGCCTGTGCACAACACCTTCTCCTTCGGAAGGAAAATAAACCCGTCGCCGCGCGTATGCGCCCATCCGAAGAAATACATCTCGATCCGGCGGTTTCCGTCATCGAGTACAAAGGGGCTTTTACTGAAGGTTTTCATCGGCGGCTCAGCGGCCGGAGGATCCATCTGGGCGACGTCTTTTCGCCACTTTGCCGCGCTGTTCCACGCTCCAGGCTCGTAACGCTTCATCTCTTCGGCGATGCCAACGTAGCCCACCGTGGTTGCCCCGGCCTTTCTCCACTCGGCCATTCCGTAGCTGTGATCGCCATGGTGGTGCGTGACCAGAACGTACTTCACAGGCTTGGGAGACACGGTTTTAGCTGCTGCCATTACCAGCCGCGCTCCACTCGGATAATTTGCATCCACAACGACGAGATAGTCCTTCATCTCGATGATGATTGCGTTCGGATTCCCCATCTCGTCGGGCCTGCTTGGATGCCGCGATATGGGAACACCTTCGCGAAACCAGACGCCGGGAACAATCTGTTCGAGTTTCCCCGAGCCGGGTTGCGCCTGCACAACGGACGGCCCCAGAGATGCGATCAGAGCCAGCAGGGGAAGAATTCTGAATGTGGAACGCATAATTTCCTTAAAAGGTCATCTTCAAAGCGAATTCCAGGGTGCGTCCCGGACCGGCCGCATTCACTGCGCCGAAGCCGGATGTCGGATTACCGCTCCCGTCGAAGGCGACGGTGGTGTTCAAGCTGGTGAAATTCGTGTGATTGAAGACATTGAATGACTCGGCTCGAAATTGAAAGTGAAGCGCTTCTTTCACACTGAAGTTTTTCATCAGTGTGACGTCCCAGTTTTGAAATCCGGGTCCGCGCAGGATATCCCTTCCGCTGTTACCGAACTGTCCTGCCTTCATTTGTGCGGGGCTGAGAAACACGCCGGTATTGAACCAATGTGAAGGCGTACGCTGATCGCTCGCGAGGTTGGGATTTCCCGTCAGCGATGCCAGCGCGGAGGACGCTCCGATCCGGCCGATATCAACCGGGACTGTAATCGAGTAGGGGAATCCGCTTTGCGCAGTCGTGATTCCCGATATCTCCCAACCGCCGAGGACCTTCGAAGCAAACACGTTTGAACTCTTGGCAAAGAACGGCAGCGAATAAATGTAATTGACGGAAAGCACATGCGGCACGTCGATACTTGCCAGAGCGACTTGTGCAAAGGGATGATAACTATCTTGCGGAGCACCGCCGCCGATGTTGCCGCCATTGGTTGCGGCAGCCCCCACCTTGTCCATAGTTTTAGAGAACGTATAAGAAACACCGAAGGCAAGACCGTTAGAGAAACGCCGGTTCAGTGTCGCCTGCAGGCTGTTGTAGTTGGAGTTGTCACTGAGATCCCGCAGATTGATGTCTGCGTATCCGGGGTAGGGTCGCAGGGCATTCAGATTCGCCGTGGTATTCAGCAGAGTTCCCATCGGCACTTGGTTTAAGTTCCTCGTATAGGGAAGGTGCCGCGCAATATTGCCCACGTAGCTTACGCCAAAAATCATCGCAGCCGGTAACTGCTGCTCTATCCCGAAGTTATATGACTCGACGCTTGGTACTTTGGCCGTACTGGACAAAGCACTGAGAGTGGAAGGGAAGGTAATTGCGGTCCCGCCGCCGGGATTGTCGATATTGCCGTTATACACAGTTGCAGCGCTGATGAAAGGAGGATTCTGCGCGTAAGCCGCAATGTTGGAGCCGAGACGGTCAAAAAAGATGCCGTAACCTCCCCGGACGGCGGTTTTTCCGTTTCCGAAAACGTCGTAGGCTAATCCAAAGCGCGGTCCCCAATTGTTCCAGTTCGTAGGAGCTCCGCCGTTCCCTGTAGCCAAGCACCGAGATTCCGTTTAACGGTACGCCCGTGCCGGGCACAATTGCTCCCGTACTCCGGACTATCTGCTGCGCGTTGGCAGGATTAAACAAAGAGGGCAGGAACGTAGACAAATTATTCTGCGCGTTTACTGTCCAGGGAAGAATGTTGTAGCGGATTCCGATGTCGAGTGTCAGGTGCGGTGTTACTGCCCACTTATCCTGCGCATACATCTCGAAGCTCGAGTAGCGGGCGTAATAGTAAGTATCGGCCTGCGTTTCGGAGTAATTCTGGAAGTTGCCCAGCAGAACATCGGCAAGAACGTTCCGCGTTGAATTTGCGGCCGAAGTATTGAACGTGACCGTGCCTTCATCTCTCACGTTGGTGTCTTCGTTCTGCCGCGAGCGGATGATCAGACCGCCGAACTTCAAAGTATGGGACCCCACTACCTTCGTGAGATCATCCCGCCACTGGAAATTTCCGTCGCCATGCTGCAGCCGGTCGCCTGCGTTGTACCCCGCATAGCCTGCGATTACAACTGCCGGTCCGACGCCCGAACGGTTTGCCGGATAGATCTCCGGGAAGGTCAAGCCCAAAGCCGATCGCGTTATGAGCGAAAGGTCAGGGTGGCCGTTGATAGTCTCATGCGAAACACTGAAATTGAAGTAATTCAGTAAGGTTGGCGAGAACGTGCTGACCAGGCTCAGTCCCGTCAGGTAGCCGGGACGGTCCCGGGGATTCGGAACGATCGGGAGAACGTTGTTCGGTCCAGGTGAACTCCGGAACGGAAACGTGATGCCCCAGGCATCGTATGCCAGCCGGTAAGACAACTGATTATTGGAATTGATGTGGTAATCGACACGCCCGAGTTCTTCCCGGTAGTTCGTGATCGCCAGCCCCGAGCCGGCATAGTTTCCTCCAGGGCCGGAGAAGTTCGGTAGCGGAATCGGCTTGAACAGAGACGGACCGTTCTGGGACAAGCGCGAACCCGGAACTATATTGTTGGGGAACGGATTCCCCGTGGTGGGATCAACGGGCTTGACAGACGAATTCTGGAAGTTGCCCGCCCGTTCCGCCGCGGTCGGAACGAGGGCTACCGAAGTTTGCCCCTGCCGAATGTATTTCCACTCCTGACTATAGAAGAAGAAAAGCTTCTGCCGGTCCGAATTGAACTTTCCGGGGATGAAAACCGGACCGCCGATCGTCCCTCCGAAATCGTTGAAGTGCAAAGGAAGCACGCGCTGATCGAAGAAGGACCGCGAATCGAAGTCATTGTTGCGAACGAATTCGAAAAGACTTCCATGGAAGGTGCGAGTTCCGCTCTTGGTAACAAGATTGACGATAGTGCCCGCCCTGCCTCCGAATTCAGCGGGATAACTGGCGGTGTCCATCTTCACCTCCGTGATCGCATCCACATTCGGATCGATGATCGTGTTCGAGTTCGCTCCGTTGTTCATGTTTTCGGACCCGTCCAGCAGGAAGTAAGTCGAGCCCGACCGCACTCCGTTGATCGCTTGTTGATTGGTCGCCAGTTGCGGATTGAAAACATTCAGCGTGGTTGAGACCGCACCGGGAGCTAGCCGCAGAAGTTGGATATACTCGCGGCCATTCAGAGCGATTTGACTTACTTGCTGGCCCGTAATGACGCTTCCAACACTGCCCGAAGTGGTATCGACCTGCTGGATTGCTGCACTCACTTCCACCGACTCTGTCACTGTTCCCAGAACCATCTGGAAGGCGAGAGAACGGCTGGAGGCAGCATCCAAGACTACACCCGTCTGCTGGCTGGTTTTGAATCCCTGCTGCTCTACCGTGACGGTGTAAGTGCCCGCCTCGAGCGGTGGAAAAGCAAAAGCACCTGCGGAATCGGACTTCACGGACTGCCGGCTACCGGTCCCGCTATTGGTGGCAGTAACGGCGGCACCGGAGATTGCTGCCCCTGAACTATCCGCCACGGTTCCCGATATGAGCCCGAAATTTGACTGGGCAAAAGCTGGAATGCCGAACATACTCGACAGGAGGAGTAACAAGCAACAGGGCCGAAGCATGTTTGGAATGGTATAGTGGTCGGACCTTTGTGTCAACGGTTAGTTTTGGGCATCAGCACTGGACTAGACCCGGCGACACCACTTGCCTATCTTGTGTTAAGGTCATAATTCTAGACGGGAGGGTCGAAGGGTGAACAGAAGAGTTTTGCTAGCTTCAATGCTTTACGGATCGGCGGGACTTGCACAAAATCCGGCGCCGCCCTCCAGCAGTTTAAAAACGGGCGATAAGGCACCTGACTTCACGCTTCCGTCGACCGAAGGCGGGACCGTCCACATCGCCGATTTTATCGGCAAAAGCACGGTCGTCCTTGCGTTCTTCCCGGCGGCTTTTACCGGTGGTTGAACGGCTGAAATGAAAGCATACCAGGCTGGTATGCAACATTTTCAGGAGACCGGAGCGAAGGTTTTCGGAATCAGCACCGATAACACTCCCTCGCAAAAGGCCTTCGCGCAGCAACTGGGGTTAAGCTTCCCGCTTCTAAGTGATTTTCTGGACCGGCATGTGGCGCAGGAATATGGGGTTTATCTCCCGAAAAATGCCGTAGCGGGTCGCGTCACTTTTGTCATCGATACGGACGGCAAGATTGACACGATCGAGTCGGGCGGAGACGCAATTAAGATGCTGAACACTCCCGATGCGTGCAGCCGGTTGGCACATCGCAAGGCTGGCGGCTAAGCGACTTACGCGCCGCCCTCGCTCACCTTCCTCTCTGGTTCTAGCTGCGTCGGGTTTTGCCGCTCTCCTGTCTGCTCAAACGTCTCCTCCCACGTTTCGAACGGGCATCTCGCTTATTCACGTGGACACGGAAGTTCTGGACGAGCACGGCCGGACAGTCACGGGCTTGAACAAAAGCGACTTCCGGATCTTCGACGGGGGCCAGGAACAGCCCATTGCGATCTTCTCGTCGAGTGAACAACCGCTCGACCTCATTCTCCTGATCGACATCAGCGGGAGCATGCGGCACAAGGTAGAAGAAATCGCTGCGGCCAGCGGGGCGGCGCTGAAAGAACTGCGGCCGGGCGATCGGGTTTCCGTGATGGTCTTCACTACGAGGTCCCGCGTCATCTCGCAGTTCACGGCCGACACGAAGCGGACACAACAGGCGCTTCAAGAAGTTCTAAGCTTGCGCTTCCGGGGAGGCACCGCAATCCGTAGTTCCGTGTACGAAGCAGCAAACCGCTTCATCTGGTTCGACGACCGGCAGGATCAGTGCCGGCGGGCCGTTCTGGTCATCACGGACAATGTCGGCAGGCCGAACCGCAGTGAGGCATCTGTGACCGCGAATTTGTGGGAAGCCGATGCTCTCCTGAGTGGTTTAGTGGTCAGGAATCTTGTCGCGAATATCTCGGTAGTCGGCTTGCTTTCTCCCCTGGGAGTAAAAAGACCCGGCGGCATCGAAGGAATCGTCGAAAAAACGGGCGGTGACATTATCTATTCCGACCAACTGGCTGCGTCATTTCCCGAGATGATCCGCCGCCTTCGCAGCAGATACAGCTTGTACTATCGAATCGGCGAGAATGAGGCCGGGCGGGAGAGAACCGTCAAGGTTGAGCTTTCAGCCGAGGCTCTAAGCCGACTTCCCCGGGCGCACGTTCGGGCTCGAACACATTACAAGAGCGCCAAACGCGGCGAGTTCTCTAGCCGTTAAGTAAGGGTCTTCAGCGAACCGTCGGTGTTGGAACCGGTTCGGCTTGAGGAGCGGGGGCAGGCGTTTCCACTTTGGCGCGAGTATCTTTCACCACAACGCGCGCGGGGTTGCCCATGACAACAGAAAAGGGAGGAACATCGCTGATCACCACGCTATTTGATCCCACAATGGCGCCCTCTCCCACTGTGACGCCCTTCATAATGTACGAACCATGTCCGATCCAGGCATGCTTACAGATCCGGATCGGCTTCACCTCATCGGGACTGGGCGGGAGCTTCTGGGCGCGCAGATAAGGATCGCGCGGATGGGCGTCGCTGTCCAGGATAAAGACGTTCGAAGCGATGTTCACGTGCTCCTCGATCACAACGCTCTTGTTGATCGTGAAAAACACGTTGTGGCCAATGTCGCATCCGTCTCCGATGACCAGGGTTGGATCGTCGAACACACGGCCGCTGCCCACGCCCATATGGCCGTAAAGGTTTACGTTGTCACCAATATAGATACGAGTGTGTCCGCTTACGTCGGGCAGGAGCCAGAGATGCAGGTTCTTTCCCACCGAAACGCAGCGGCTGCGGAAAGCGGGCTCGCAATAAAGGTAGTTGTAGACCCAGCGGACCGCGAACTTGACCCCGAAATGGGCATCGTAAACGAATCGGTAGAACCCCTTGACGGGTCCCGGAAGGGGCAGATTCGAATGCATGAGGCCCTTATAGAGCGACCGCGCCCGGCTGAAAAACCAGCCATCGCCCCGGCGCAACTTCAGAACGAACTGATCTACCACCCCCACGTACGTAAGCCTCTAACCATATCTGGACCTATAGATTTGTCCATCGATTACCTCAATGGTCTCATTGCTATTGATCGTATGCGTGCCGATTAGGCCCGGATGCCAGTTCGGCTCGATGCGGCCGGCCGGTCGCTCCCGGTATTCGGTAGGGGAAAGTGTCTGGACTTCGTTGAGTTGACAGGCGTATCCGTACCGGACCGAGCAGTCCTGAGCCGGACGGATGAGCTTTCCTCCTCGCACGAAAAGACTTCCGGCACTGCGGCTCGATCGAACGTCGGAGCAGATCGGATTGGCCGGGTGGGGTCTCCACTCGCCGGTCAGGGAATCGGCCAGGTAGAGGTACAGGAAATCGTTCGGCGTGGTGCCTGGCTCGGTGATGTTGGTGAAGAAGTAATAGGTCCCGTCTTGAATCCACAAGGTTGTGTCGACGGCGTCGACATCGTCCTTCAGAACCTGCACGAGCTCCCAACCCGAAGGGAAGGCGGTGGCCTTGTACAGCTCAATGCGGCGCGACGCCATCGTTTCGGGAATCATATATATGGACCCGTCATGCTCGAACAGGAACGGGTAGGAAAGGTGGTAGGGGCGTTCGAGCACACGCTCCGCAGGCCCGATCCGGCCATCCGAGCCCACTTCCAGCACCGAAATAACGCCCTTCCCTTCCCGGAAGGGATAATCCTCAACGAAGATATAGGTCTTGCCTCCGCGTGAAATCACAAAAGGATCGGCGAAGAAACTCTCCCGGGGCGCGTCGATCACCCGGAATCCTTGGGCCGTGAAGTGTTCGGTTCGGGCGACAAACGCCTTCGGATCGGAACGATAAGCAATGAACCAGAAGGGCTCCTTGTTCCTATAGGCAATGCGCCGGCCGACACTTCTTATGACATTCTTTCGGATGAAACTGCCAAGGCGCAGAGACTTCGGAGTAGCAGTCCTGGTTCCCGCTGGCGGTGCGTTTGCCACCGTCACAGATAAGCTTTCGAGCCCGTGGCCATCAGCGGCTTGACGAAGCTTGTATAAGCTTTTCTCCAGGAGGCCCGGCGCCTTTGCATACGGAGTGATCTGGTTCTGACGGAGAGACCAGCCGATCTCAGTCGAGGAGTAAGTCTCCTCGATCACGAATGCTTGTTCGCTAGTTCCGCGCAACAGCTCCCAAGCTGAACCGGAAACCGGTTCGTGCCGGAAAAGCTCCCAGTAATAGGGTGGGCCGTTGTTTCGGCTGCGCGGATCGGAAGGCACAAATCGCAGAATGCCGCATGCCAAATTTCCTGTGGAAAGAGTCTTGGGCTCAGACTGGCTGAGCCAGATTGCCGCGTCCGCCTCCATGTCGCCGGGCGAAACCCGAGGTATCCCGGCCAGATCCGAAGTCAGATCAACGGGCGCGTGCGGATTGAATTGCGATCTGTTCCGACCTTCGTCCCAGCGCAGGTAAAGGCGGTAGAGCAGGGGCGAAGAGGGAGCCTCGGGCTTGCCGTCGAGCAACGAGATGCTCTCGATCTTGACGAGCGGATTCCGCCGAAGTCTTCGAACGACTTCCGCCATCCACGCCGGTACAGATACCGAGTTCAAGACCAGGGCCAATCTCAAACGCTTTTGTGCTCAGTTCCTTGTCTGTTCAAAATGCAATGAATCGGTAGACCCTAGGGCTGCTTGAAGGAGGCCTGCCGTCCTGCCCGCCCGTTTCGCTTGCCCACAGGGTAGCATTAACGATAGGTTGGCGCGAGTTATCCCTGGGACGCGCCGCTTTCTTGTCTCCATGAACGACAACATTGCGGTATCCACCGCGAAATCGGGTACTACGCTTCGGACCAATCCCGAGCGAGCCGAAGAGAACTGGCCACCCGCCGTCGTAGCAGGTGCTTTTCAAACCGGCCTCAATCTGATGCGGAATCTCCTGCGCAGAGGAGTCAAAGTCTGCGCATTCGACGCCAATCCCAAGCAAACGGGGTTCAGCTCGCGTTACGGCAAGACCTATCTGTGTCCCAACCCGGATACAGATCCAGAAGCCTGGGTCTCTTTCATGCTGAATCTGGCTCGCCAGATCGGACGCAAGCCGGTCCTCATCCCGGCCGCCGACCAGTTTGTATCGGCAATTGGTGCGCATGTCGATCAGTTGAAAGACCATTTCATTTTCCTGCCGGAAGGGTTTGCTATACAGGCGCAACTGGCAACTAAAGAGCGTCAGTACACGCTGGCCGAAGCGAACGGGCTTCCGACGCCGCGTACTCAGTTCATCCGTTCTCTTTCTGAACTGGAAGAGTTCGCCCGAAGCGCTAACTTCCCTTGCCTCATCAAGCCCCTGCATTGCCGTGAATGGGAACGAATGCCCGCCGGGCATCCATTACTGAACCAGAAGCTCGCCGTTGCGCAAACGCCGGAAGAGTTACTCGCGAGTTATCGAAGTGTCACCGAATACACTCCCGAACTTGTCGTTCAGGAGATCATCCAGGGTCCGGACACAGCCAAGTTCTGCTACATGGCGTGTCTGAGCCGGTCGGGAAAAATTCTCGGCGGGTGCCTGGTGCGCCAGTTGCGAACGGAACCGGTCAATTTCGGATCAGCCACGGTGGTCGAACCGGCCGTGGAGCCGGATGCACGATCCATCTGTGATCACTTTCTAGAGAGCATCGGCTACAAAGGACTCTGCGAACTGGAGCTGAAGCGTGACTCCCGCGACGGCAAAATCCGGCTCATCGAAATCAACCCGAGATACAGCATTACTACCGACTCCGCTCCGCATGCGGGAGTAGATACCGGCTGGCTGCATTACCTCGACTTGATTGGCGTGGACGTTCAGCCGGTGCAGCAGAATTCCTACGACTTCAGGCACGTGGTCCTTCGCCGCGATGTGAGCTCGATCCGGAGTAACATGCGCGCAGGTATCCTGAACTGGTCGGGCTTATTGCACAGCTATCGGCGTCCGCTTCACTTCTTTGACTTTGACCGCCGCGATCGCAAACTGAGCTGGCAAACGATTGTTGAGGTAGTCAAAACTTTCCTCTATCCATACTTCCGTCGCATCTTCCCCAAGCGCGGAGGTCAGAAAGCTTGATTTGAGTAGGGCCATGAACAAAACGATCCTTGCGATTACCGCCGCCGGCGCCATTCTTGCCGCTCTGCCGTCACTTGCCCAGTTGAACCGGGAACGCGGTAAAGGGCCGGACGGCGCAACGCAGATAGAATTTTTTTCCCACCGTCTTGGGACGGACCACGCCGAAGCGATTGCCGTTCTTGACATGAACAACGATGGCCGGCCGGATCTGCTAAGCGGAGCTTACTGGTACGAGAACCCGGGGCCGCAGGGCGGGGTCTGGAAGAGGAAGCAATACCGCACAGTCGACTACATCACGGCCGACAACAACACCGAGTTTGTATCGGATTGTGGGGAGTGGATCGTCGACGTGAATCACGACGGCGCCCCTGACGTCGTTACGGTCGGCTGGCAAACGGACGGTTTGTGGTGGTACGAGAATCCCAAAAAGCCGGACGTGCTGTGGGAGCGGCACTTCATCACCGAAACGACGAAGACAGAAGGCGGGGTTTTCAAAGACCTGAACGGAGATGGCGTTCCGGATCTTGCCTTAGCCCACTACGGCCGATCCGGTGTGATTTGGGTCGACTTCGCGGGTTCTCAGCCCAAAGTGCATAAGGCGGGCGGTCACGACGAAGACGGCCACGGTATTGGAGCAGCCGATATCGACGGCGACGGGAAAGTCGATCTCCTGACTCCGAACGGCTGGTTCCGGAACCTGGGAGCAAACGCGGACAAGTGGGAGTGGCACGCGGACTGGAAGCTCGGAGAAGCCGGGTTTCCCATAATCGGCTATGACGTCAATAATGACGGGAAAACCGATATCATCTACGGCCGGGGGCACAGCTACGGTCTCTACTGGCTCGAGCAAAAAGGGAAGGGACAGTGGACCAAACACACGATCGACGAGTCCTTCTCACAGGTTCACGTGCTCAAACTGGTTGACCTGGATGGAGACGGAAAGCCCGAATTACTCGCCGGGAAGCGCTACCGGGGCCACAATGGCAATGACCCGGGCTCGTATGATCCGCTCGCGATTTACTACTACCGGATCGATACGGAAACGGGCAAATTCTCGCGCGCTCCCGTGTCTGTGAACGGCACCGCGGGTGCGGGTACAACGTTCATCGTTGAGGATCTGGATGGCGACGGCGACCTCGACATTGCTGTCGCGGGCAAAACCGGCGTTCATCTCCTCGAGAACCTGACGGTCGACAAGGTTCCACGCTCCCAACGGGAGAAGGAGCTCCTACTCGATAAGAACTGGCCATTCCCCGGCGAAGGCACAGAAATCAAGCCTCCGCAGAAGTAACCGCAAAGTTCAGATAAAGAATTTGGATGTAAAGAATAGAATTTTCTGGCCGCGGTAAGGGCAAAGCATCTGTTACGCTTTCGATACTGTTGCCAACTGACTGACCTATGATACGTGTGCTTACTCTTGCCTTCTTGTGTTTTCTTGGTTCCAGTGGCCTCGTGTTCGCCCAAGCGGCTGCGAGCACAGATACCCGGTTAGCCGCGGTAGAGGCTGCTGCCAAAAATGCACAGATGGCTGGCGATAACGCCTGGATGTTGACGAGTGCCGCCCTGGTTCTTATGATGACCGGCCCAGGGCTGGCGCTGTTTTATGGCGGCCTCGTGCGCCGCAAGAACGTGCTGTCCACGATGATGCACAGCTTCGCTTTGATGGCTGTAGTAACCGTACTTTGGGCTTTTTACGGCTACAGCTTGTCCTTTGGCGAAGGAAATCCAGTGATTGGCGGGTTCAGCTATTTGTTTCTGAACGGTGTCGGGGCTGCTCCAAACGCGGACTATGCGCCGACCATTCCCCAACAGACGTTCATGATTTATCAGTTGATGTTCGCCATCATCACGCCTGCCCTTATCTCGGGAGCTTTCGCCGAGCGCATTAAGTTCAGTTCCATGCTCGTCTTTACCTGCCTCTGGTCAACGATCGTTTATTTCCCGATGGCGCACATGGTGTGGGGAAAGGCAGGGCTTCTGAACGCCTTCTCGGGCGGCAAGTTTCCCTGCTTCGATTTTGCCGGCGGCACGGTGGTTCATATTACGTCCGGTATGAGTGCGCTCGTGTGCGCGCTTTATCTTGGTAAGCGAGTCGGCTTTCCGCGAGAGCCGATGAAGCCGCACAGCCTGGTGATCAGCCTTATCGGCGCCTGCCTGCTGTGGGTAGGATGGTTCGGTTTCAACGCTGGTAGCGCCCTCAGCGCTTCCGGTCTTGCCACCAGCGCCTTTGTCGCAACACACTTTGGAGCTGCAGCCGCTGCGCTTGGATGGATGTTCGCCGAATGGGTCCGCCACGGCAAGCCCAGCATGTTGGGCGGTATCTCAGGTGCGGTTGCTGGGCTCGTTGCAATCACGCCGGCCTCAGGATTCGTCAAGCCTATGCCGGCACTCGTCATTGGTTTCCTCGCCGGCATCTTTTGTTTCTACATGGTGACGACCGTCAAGAACCGGTTCAAATATGACGACACCCTGGACGCGTTCGGTGTTCATGGAGCAGGCGGTACGCTCGGCGCTATCCTGACCGGGGTCTTCGCAACCAATGCCGTGAACGACGGACTCAAAGACGCCTCCGGAAAGGTGCTTCCCTTGGGGCTGGTGGATGGGAACCCCGGGCAGATCCTGAATCAGGCAATCGGTGTCGTCATTGCAATTGTTCTGGGCATGGCCGGAACTTTCATCATCTTAAAAGTCATCGATCTGGTCATGGGCGTTCGTGCCACACACGGAAGAAGAGATTGAAGGACTCGACCTGAGCATGCACGGAGAAGAGGGATACAATTTAGACGCTTAGTGCAGATTCCCTTGGCTGCAGGAAGAGCATCTACAATCAGGACGGCAGAATGAAAAAGATCGAAGCGATTATCCAGCCGCACAAGCTTGACGACGTGAAAGATGCGTTAAAGGCCATAGGGATCGACGGAATGACGGTGTCTGAAGTACGGGGCCACGGCCGCCAGAAAGGGCACACGGAAGTTTACCGGGGCATGGAGTACAAGGTTGATCTGCTTCCGAAGATCAAGATAGAAACGGTGGTTCCCGATTCTCGTCTCGACGAGATCACCCGGACACTTGCGGATGCAGCGCGGACGGGCAAGATCGGCGACGGGAAAATCTTCATCTCCGATATTGCCGAGACCATCAGAATTCGCAACGGCGATACCGGCGAGGGCGCCCTATAACGGCCGATTCCCGAGCTGTCGACTATCCGGCAGCATTCCGGGATCTGATCGCGGAGTTCGAACGTACCCACGACGCGGAGCGTCTTCTGTCTGCGCGCTCCGCTCTCGTGGACGGAGTCGTTCAGGCCGCATTCTCCCAAACGTTCCGCGACTCGGCCCCGTCAGCCTACGCGGTGGTGGCAGTGGGCGGCTATGGCCGGGCGGAACTGTTTCCTTACTCCGACATCGATCTCCTGCTGTTACTCGAAAAGGAGACGGGACGTACTTCCAATTAAGAAGTCGCTCTCATCCGTACTTCAGGTCCTGTGGGATTCAGAACTAAAGATCAGCCACTCCGTCCGGACGATCTCAGATTGCAGCCGTCTTGACGAAACCAATATCGAGTTGCAGATCAGTCTTCTCGACCTGCGCTTCCTTGAAGGTGACCGTTTCGCTTTTCAACTCACTCGAACGCAAGTTGTCCGATGTACATCGGCAAAACTCGGCGAAACTGATCGATCGCCTGGTGGATAGTGCCCGATTGCGTCATGCCCGCTTCAACGATACGCCCTATCATCTGGAGCCAAACGTTAAGGAATCTCCCGGAGGAATTCGTGATATCCACGTGCTGCGCTGGCTGGCGCAACTTTCTCCGGGACAGGAACTTCTGACGGAGTTCCTGGATCTTGTCGACTCTCCGTTGCAATCTCTGCCGGGCCAAGCGAACGGCGAATCGCCAAAGAAGTTCTTCTTCACCCTGCGGGCCTTTTTGCATGCCCGGTATCAGCGAGACTCCAACCTGCTCACATTTGAGCTGCAGGATGAGTGCTCCCGGTCTCTTCCTCCGGAACCAATCGCGCCGGAAGAGTGGATGCGGTTTTACTTTCAATATGCGAGACGCATTTTCCAAGGTACTCAGCAAGCGCTGGAATGGGCAGATGAAAGCAAGAAAGCCTCGCTTCTGAGATCTTTGCTGGAGCGGAAACCCAAAGCGGGCACTGAATTTCAAGTGGTGCGCGAGCATGTCTCGATGCCGGCCTGGGAATCCAACACACGTTCGCCGGAACAGATTTTTAGGCTGTTCACATTTGTCGGCCGCCTGGGCTTCCCGCTGAGTTGGGAGACGCAGCGTGCAATACGGGCGCGAGATCAAGGCCATTGCGGAAAGTTTCGAGAAGCAACCGCCGGGCTGGGACGCTTGGGTCAGATTGCTGTCGGAACAACATGCTGGTCTGGCTCTCGCTCAGATGCAGGAAACGGGAGTTCTAGCCGCTGCGCTTCCCGTATGGCAGAACATTGACAGCCTGGTCGTCCGCGATTTCTACCACCGTTACACGGTTGACGAACACACGATCGTAGCCATCCAGGCAATCGACAACCTGTTCAGCGGACACGTCCGAGCCTTTCCGCCGCTTCCGTCAGCTCGCCCTCGAGGAAGACAAAGTCGGCGTTCTCCGCTTCGCTTTGCTTCTGCACGATACCGGCAAAGGGATCAGACCTGGTGATCACGTGAACGGCTCGCTCGATGCCGCCCGGAGTATTTTGAAAAGGCTCGAAGCGCCTGAGGAGGCCCAGGCGAGCACGCTTTTCCTGATTGAACATCACCTGGATCTTTCGCTGATCATGAATGGCCGTGATCTGAACGACTCCTCGACCGCACGGTTTCTCACATCGCGCATCGAGACGCAGGAAAATCTGCGCCGGCTCGCCCTGTTCACCTTTGCCGATATCAGCGGCGTGAATCCGACGGCTATGACGCCGTGGCGCACGGAGCAGTTGTGGCGTGTTTACACCCTCGGCTTCGACCAGCTCACGCGTGAACTCGATTCCGAGCGCATTCATCGCGCGAACCTGTTTGCCCCCGGGTCGAACGCCTCGCCGGAATTGCACGCCTTCCTCGCGGGCCTGCCCAAGCGTTACATCAAAACTCATTCGCCGGAACAGATTCGTCACCACTGGAGGCTTGCCGAAGCGAGCCGCCGGGATGGGGTTGCCGTCGATATCCAGCAGGAGGCCGGAGCCTACCTGATCACCGTCTTGGCCCACGACAAGCCCGGTTTGTTCGCCTCGCTATCGGGCGTGTTGTCCAGCTTTGGCATGAACATCGTCAAAGGCGAGGCTTACTCCAATACCGCCGGCTACATCCTTGACCTGATTCGGTTCACCGATCCTATCCGGAGACTTGAGTTGAACCCGGAAGAAGTAGTGGACCTTCGAAAAACAGTGGAGAAGGTGGTGCTCGGCTCCGTCGATGTCCGCGACCTGCTGAATAAACCGCGCCTGGGTCCCAAGAGGTTTCACGACGACTCGATCAAGACCTCCGTACGGTTCGACAACAAAGCGTCCGATTACGCAACTCTGCTCGAATATTCCGCCGAAGACCGGCCAGGCTTGCTTTACCAGCTCGGGTCGGCTATCACGGGTTTCGGCTGCAATATTGAGGTCGTCCTGATCAATACCGAGAGTTTTCGCGCATCGGATGTATTCTATATAACGAAGTCATCGAAGAAACTGTCGGCCGGGGACATAGCGGGGCTCAGTTCCGCCCTCGAGAACCTGGAATAGAGAGGAACCAAGCTCTCCCGTCCACCTCTTTTGTAGCCGGAAAACTCTGATCGGGTGACGAATTGGTAAAAACGTTACTTGTCGTTTCTGTTCAGGTTGACGTAATTTGACGGAACTACTTAGGATGGAGATGGCCCGTTAAATCGTTTTGGGATACTTCTTGCATCGCCTTGAATCAAGTGGAGATGTTCTACGCAAGTGAATAGCTTTCGCTTAAAGGGAAAGCGCCACCGAATGACGTTTCGTGCTCTATATGAGACAACGTCCTGTGTACTGTCGCTCTCGCTTTTTCTTTGGTTTACGGGACCTGGACAGGCCGAAACTACCACGGCGTCGCCTGCCGTGAAACAGAAAAAACGACCCCGGAAAGCCGGCACCGCCTCACCTACGCCCTCTGCCGCTTCGAAGACTGCGGCGGCATCCAAAACTGCGGCCAGTTCGAAGACCGCAGCGGCTTCGCGGCCCGGTACCGCCAGTTCAACGGCGTCGGCCCGTACTGCCAGCGCGACGAGCAAAACGCGAGTCGCAGCCGCTCGAACCAGACGTCGAAGGCTCGCGGTTGTGAGTCCCTGGACGGAGCCCACCTACGCAGATTCCACAGTGGGCGATAGCGTGGAAGGCGAAGATCCGGACGTCCGGCGTGCAGCCGTCGAGGCGCTTGGGCCCTACAACGGCACTGTCGTTGTGGCGGACACGCAGACGGGCCGCATCCTGGCTATGGTCAACCAGAAACTAGGGTTAAAGGGCGCCTTTCAGCCCTGTTCCACCGTCAAGATGGTCGTCTCGCTCGCGTCTCTCAGCGAAGGTCTTGTCGATTCGCGACTGCCGGTCCATCTCACGCGGCGTTATTCGATGAACATGACCGAAGCCCTCGCCCGTTCGAACAATCTGTATTTCGCCAAGCTGGGACAACAGCTCGGATTCGAACGTGTCTCGAAGTACGCGAAGCTCTACGGGTTAGGCGAAAAGGCCGGGTTGGACATCCCGGGCGAAGAACCAGGATTTCTGACGGAGGAACCGCCCTCGACCGGCGTCGGCATGATGACGAGCTTCGGCGACGGCATCCGGGTTACCGCTCTGGAATTGACCAGCATCGTGACCAGCATTGCCAATGGCGGGACCATGTATTACCTCCAATACCCGCGTACTGAGGACGAAGTAAAAAGATTCGTTCCCAGGATCAAGCGCACTCTCGAGATTGGACAGTTCGTGCCCCAATTGAAGGCCGGCATGCTTGGCGCTGTCGAATACGGCACGGCCAGACGGGCAGTTTTCGATCCGAATGAGCCTGTTCTCGGCAAAACCGGCACTTGCACCGATACCGCTCAACCGGGCGTTCACCTGGGCTGGTTCGGCTCGTTCAACGACGTGGGGAAGAATAAGGTAGCAGTCGTGGTGCTGTTAACAGGCGGACGAGGCATTAGCGGTCCCATCGCATCCGGCGTTGCTGGAAACGTCTATCGCAACCTGGCGGCTCAACACTTTTTCGCTCCGGACCAGCCGGGCGTCAACACTGCCCTGATCTCTCTACACGGTCAGCAATCCAACCCGCAATAAACTGAAAAGCGATTGATCTTACCCGCGACGAACGGCGCTGTCCTCTTTCTCTGCCTTCTGGTTTTCCTTGCTCTGGGATGCTGGATTCTTCCCTGGCGCTTGGGTTTGCGAAAGCTGCGATTCGAGATTTTCACCATTGATTTCGGCGTGGGCGCCGCCCTCCTGGCCATCGTTGCGGCCTTCACACTGGGCAGCATGGGCTCAGAGCTCGCGTTTACCGACAGTTTGCTGGTTTCGGGACATCGTGCACAAGCGCTCGTCCTGGCTGCCGGGCTGATTGCCGGCGTCGCCAATGTCGCATTAATTGCTTCGGCGTCGCTCGGCGGTGTTGCTCCGAGCTTTTCGGTAGCCGGCGCGCTCGGAACGGTCGTATTTGCCTGGATGTCGGGCGTACGTCATCCTACCCACCTGATTGTCGGTACGATCCTGGCCATAATAACCATCACGTCTGATTGCCAGTACTTCGCCAAGGCGAGTTTCGGCGACCCCAACACCTCGTTCGAAACCAGCCGTCAAACCTCCTGGTGTGTACGGTCGAATGAAGAGCTTGATCTTCGCCTCCCTGAGCGGGGTCGCGCTTGCTGGGGCCGCACAGTTCGCCCGGTATGGAACGAGCGGCGAACTGGCGCTGGGGCCCTATGCCGCGTTCGTATTCGTCGCCCTCCCTGCTCTGTTTTCGACTGTCGCCATGACGTTTTTCCTGTTTAACTTTCCCCTGCAAGGTCAGCGTCTGCACGCGAGCGCCTATTTTGGGACACGCCTTGCCCAGCACGCGATCGGAATCGTGGCCGGCGTGGTCTGGGGCGCCGGTATTCTCGGCTGCTTCCTTCTGCGAAGCACTCCCTCGGAGCAGGTGGAGGCGCGGGACTTTGCTGTCTATTCGGCATTCGGCTCTTTCGTGCTGGCAGCGGCTTGGGGTTTGTCTGTCCTCCCGTTGCCGGAACGGCTTCGCCCACGCAAAGGTGTCATTGCCGGAGCGGTTGCGGCGTTCGCCGCCGCGGTTTACTTTCTTGGTTACGCAGTAGCGAACTAGACCGGCCTTTCTGCCCGGAACCATTCAATAAGCTTACGAACGGGTGTACGTTAAAGTACATGTACATACACCTACTATGACGACAGAAGCTTCGGCGAAGGAACCCAAAGATGCACTGTTTGATCTCCCCTGTTTGTGTCAGAGTCTGCGCCGCCTGACTCGGATTGCAACGCGGCTCTATGACCAGGAACTGAGGAAGACAGGTCTCGAGATCTCGCAATTCGGCCTGCTCACAGCCTTGGCTGAAATGGGCGAGGCCAATCAGAAGCGGCTCAGCGCAGGCTTTGCGATGGACAGCACGACACTGACACGCACGCTGGGCCTGCTTAAGCAAAAGAGCTGGATTCAGGTCAGGCCGGGAAAAGACGGGCGGCAGCGAATATTTAGCCTCACCCGCGCAGGCAAGCGGCAGTTAGCGGAGGCTCAGCCCCACTGGAAGGCGGCTGAGCAAAGACTGCGGCAGGAACTGGGCGACGCAGCGTGGAGACAGATGAAACAGGTGGTATCGCGAGCAACTCGCGCAGCGATCTCGGCCTGATTACTTTTGCGACGAAATAGATGTATCTACATCTAAGGCGCAGAGCTTCACCGGAGCTCTCCGAAAGGAACGCCTATGAAAGTCGCCGTCTATCTCTTGGCTTCGCTATCGCTGCTCGGAGCGTGTTTTGCCGCTCTTCGGCAAGCGCCCGCCTCACCTGTTTCTGACAATCGTTCGGCTTCCGGCTTCCGCCGTCCGGATCTCGAATATCTCAAAATCATCAACCGGCTCGGGCCTCCGCAAGATCCGCAACTGCTGTTTCTGCTGATGGCAGAGTATTCGAACGCGAACATGCAGGGGGAAGGTGTCGAGTTCTTTTCGGCGCGGCTGAAGGAGTTTGGTCCAAGGCTCAATAACGCGCAAAAGGCGCTTTATATGAGTGCCACCGGTTTATTGCGGGCTCAGAATGCAAGGTCGGTTCCGCTGCTCCATCGTTACGGTTACGTGAAAGATACGGTCGCGATGCTGGAGGAAGCCAGGCGGCTTTCCGGACACCGCATCTTTGTTGTGAACTGGATCGCCGGCATTGTGTACACCGAGCTTCCCGGATTCTTTGGCCAGGCGAGCGCAGCTCAAGACGAACTCATCTGGTGTCTGAAGAACATCGACGGAGCGCCGCACGCGGGCTGGCTGCGCGAAGTGTACTACCACTTGGGAAAACTCGCTCTCGCTCGGGGCGAACAAGCCAAGGCGCAAGATTATCTGCGACGAAGCGGGTATAAGAATTTCAGCAACTCGATCACTCTGACTACTTCCTTTTCGGAGGACGCAATGGCCGGGCACGCCTTCTCGCCCCGGCGTATCGCCGAGATCGTACCGGGGCGCGTGTATGCGCTTTCCGGCTTCGAATTCACGGAATACTATTTCGTCGTTTCGAGTGACAGGCAGCAACTGATCGGTATCGACGCCGGTACTCGACCGGACTCCGCCCAGGCAGCATACGAAGCCCTGCGAGCTTATGCGCCAGCGCTTCCCAAACTGACAACGATCTTCGTTACTCACTCGCACTGGGACCATATTGGCGGCCAGACATACTTCCGTTCGCTCGATCCCGGCCTGCGTTTTTATGCGCGGAGCAACTACCGGGACGAGATCCAGCGTGACCTGGACTCGCCTGCCGTGTTCGCGACACGCTTTTTCGGCGAGCGCTTCAAAGTAGAGAACGTGCGAGCCTTCAAGCCGGACGTTACGATCGACCATCAAACTCGTTTGACGATCGGAGGAACAGATGTCGAACTGATCCCCGTTCAGGGCGGAGAGACCAGCGATGGCATGTTCATCAATGTTCCGGATCTAAGGGTGTTGTTCGTGGGCGACTTCGTCATGCCTTACCTCGGCGCGCCGTTTACGCAGGAAGGCGACCTGCAGGGACTGCTGGACGCGATCGATATTGTGACGCGGTAAGAATCCGCATTATCTGCTGCATGGGCATGAGCCGCTCACCGAGAATTTCAGATCCCCAGCCATCTTGGCGGAACTCAAATTGGACCTTGACTGGCTGCGAGAACAGGTGATGCGTGCCATCCGCTGCGGAGATGAACGAGGGGCAATTCAACAGGCGAATCTGATTCCTCCGCACCTGCTCACGGGCAATCCTCAGGTGCATCTGCCGTATTTAGTCATGCGCGAACACGTCATCGATCGACTCTACGATCAGAATGTGGGGTATTGGAAGGCGAACCTCGAAGGCTTGGACCATATCACCCGCGCCGATCGCGCAGAACTCGTGGACTACCTCGGGTTGTCGGAACGACAGTTCACACACGCGGTGGAACGCTTGAACGCGGACGGCAAGTACGAACTCGCGGCATCGCTCATCGACTCATCCGCCGACCGGTTTGAGCATAGCGACTCGCTGGCTCGCGCCAGACAGCTCACTTATCTGAAACTTATGGAACGATACCAGAACACAGACCCATTCAAATTCATTTTGTATTCGGCCAAGGCGGACGAACAGACGCCGCAAATGTCACTTCCGAAGTAATCTCATCAAACTGTCCGTCAACTTCGTGACTGAGCCAGCTTCCGGAATCGCGAAACTGCCTCGATACCCGCAATGGCAAGGGCGGCTAGTCGCGCGGGAAGCCCAGAGCGTTCTGCACGGCGGAAAAGGCGTCGTTGTCTGGAAGCTTTCCTTGCGCCAGCGTGGCGGATCCCCCGCCCCGCCCGCCTCGCTCGGCGAGAACCTGCTTCAGGACGGCCCCCGCATTCACGCCGGAGTCACTTGAACAGGCAATCAGAACGGAGGGAGGGTCTTCCGCGAAAACTGCGCAGACTGCCTTCGGATTTGCGGCAAAAGCAATAGCCGCCAGGCGCGAACTTTCGTCGAGGGCCGGAGTACGAAGGAGGAGCCGGCGAAGGCCGTCGGACGACACGGGCGCCGTGCGATAACTGGCATCGGCTTCCAAGCGAGCCACTTGGAGCCGCAGCTTTTCGCGGTCGCGCTCCCCTTCAACCAGCCGCTCACGAATTGAGACAAACGACTCGTTCAGTTTCTCCGGAGGCACTGCATTCTGTCGGGCCAGTTCGGCAAGGATCTGGTAATCGCGGCGAGATCGCCGGAGCGCGCGGATCCCGCAGATGAACTCGATTCGTACATTTCCACGCACCTTCTCCGATCCTCGAATCTGTATCGAGCCAATTTCGGCGGTGGTTCGGACGTGGGTTCCTCCGCAGGCGCTCCTGTCTACCTTCTGAATCTCGATGATGCGCAGCGTACCGGTTCGCCGGCTCTCTTTGCGAAGGGCCTGCACCGATTCCGCATCCTCGAAAGAGACCAGGAGCGGAAGCGCAGCCCGCACCGTTTCGTTGGCCGCTTCCTCTACCGTTACGATCTGTTCGGGAGTTAGCTCTTTCGTTCCAAGCTCGATTGTGGACACTTCAGCTCCCATGTGGAAGCTCAAGGTTTCGAAACCGAAACGCTCCAGGAACACCGCCGAAAGCAGGTGTTGACCCGAGTGCTGCTGCATATGGTCGAAGCGCCGGTTCCAATCGATCCGGGCCTGCACAAGATCGCCCTCCATCATCGGCTCGGCGAGAACATGCGCGATGCGCTCACCCTCATCTACGACTTCAATAACGTTCGCGCCACTCAAAACACCGGTGTCGTGAGGCTGACCGCCTGACGTTGGATAGAAGTAGGTTTTGTCCAGGTACACCCGCTTTCCATCGTCAGTTTTCTCCACAACCTGGGCATCAAAGGCGTGAGTGTATGCATCCTGATAGTAAAGTCTGGCGGTGGTCACTCCCCAGGAGTAGCATCCCGTTCCTCCCAAGATGCATCTGAGTAGGAGAAAATAACACAAATGGGGCTCAGCGACCACATCCGCGCCATCAAACGCGAAGACCCTGCCGCGAAGAGCAGCTTAGAGATTCTGCTTTGCTATCAGGGACTTCACGCTGTCATTCTGCATCGCGTTGCCCACTCTCTTTACCGCCGCAGGCTGTTTGTACTGGCCAGGCTCGTTTCAACCTTCTCCCGGCTCATCACCGCTATCGAAATCCATCCGGGGGCCAGAATCGGCAAGCGCCTCTTTATCGACCACGGGCTCGGCGTTGTGATCGGTGAGACAGCCGAGATTGGCGATGATGTGCTGCTTTACCAGGGCGTTACGATCGGCGGAACTGGCAACCAACGGGGCAAGAGACACCCCACGCTGGGCAACCAGGTAGTCGTCGGAACGGGCGCTTCTGTGCTTGGGAACATTCGTCTCGGCAACAACGTGCGGGTGGGGGCCGGCGCCGTCGTGGTCCACTCGGTTCCCGCCAATTCTACGGTGGTCGGCATACCGGGCCGGGTGGTCAGGACCAGAGACGAGACGCTGGGTACGCTCGAACACGGCCGGGTGGCCGCTTCCGCCGAATCGGAGCCAACTGACGTTGAGCAGTTGGCCGATCGGATCCGGGAGTTGGAAGCCCTTTTGAAACTCCTGCTGGACGAGCGCGTCGGTCAGGCTCGCGGTTAAACGCCAAAGCGATACTTCAAGCTGTTCGCGGCTAATTGAGCCAGTTCTTCGCGCGAGAAGCCGAAAACTTCTGCCGCAAGCGCGTATTCGCTAATCACGTCGGTGAAAAACAAGGCAGGATCGTCCGTTCCCAGGACTACGGGAACACCGGCATCCCACAGCTTCCGCAGCGGATGCTCGTCGAATGACGCGACAGCACCGGTCCTGAGATTGCTCGACGGGCAGACTTCTACCGGTATGTCGTGGTCCCGCAAGTAGTTGAGCAGCTCGGGATCATCGACGGACCGGATACCGTGTCCGATGCGTTGGCTGCCGATCCGGATAGCCTGCCAGACGCTTTCCGGACCAGCAATTTCCCCCGCGTGACAAGTTAGATTCAAGCCGGCGTCTTTGGCCTTGCGGTAAAGGCTTTCGAACCAGGAAGCCGGACCTCGCTCTTCATCTCCGCCGATCCCGATCGCAATCACGCCATCGCCGCGCAGCTCCCGCGCCAGTTCGAACACGCGAGCGGCCGGTTCCGTTCCAAACTGCCGAATGGCATCGAAGATCCAACGGACCTCAATGGCGCTTTCGCGTTCGCATGCGCTTCGAATGGCTGCGAAAACCTCCACCAGGTCTTGCCCCTTCCACAGAATGACGCCCGCCGAAAGCGTAATCTCGGCGTAATGCACGTTTTGCGCAAGTAGTTTCTGGAGCAATCGAGTTGTCGCGTGGGCGTATGCGGCCGGGGACGTTAGCTTCTGGCTGACCCAAACATAGGCCTTCAGAAACCCGGGAAAGCCGGTGTACTGCATGCGCTCCTGGATCTCGTTTGCGGTCAGGGAAGAATCGATTTCGAGCAGCGTTTCCGGCTCTACCGATCCCTCTAAATGGAGGTGGAGTTCCGCCTTTGGCAGACTCAGGATAAACTCCCGTAAAGCAGGAGGGTGATTCCCCGGAAGTTGACCACCTAGCATTTTGAAAGGGAAACACTTACGAGCGGACAAGCCTCAAAAGCTATGGACATCGGAAGCGGTGTTCCCCTGAAATAATAACGAGCGATCATGGCGATAACTGACCAAGAAATCGAAGCAATAATCGGAGGCTACCATGGTGACCCGTTCGCCGTGTTGGGGCCGCACGCCAAGACTCCGGCGAGCAAGCACGACTGGGAAATCCGCGCTTTCCTGCCGCAAGCTGAAAAGATCGAAATATTGCTGGCGGACACGGTGCTCCCCATGGAACGAGTGCATCCGGCCGGGTTGTTTACCGCGACGCTTCATTCTGAGCCCGGCAATTACAAGTTCAGAATTACCGACTACGGCGAGGCCGTGACGGTCGCCGAAGATGTCTATCGATTCCCGCCCATTCTGAGCGAATTCGACCTGCATCTGCATTCCGAGGGAACGAATTTCGAGGAATATCACGCGCTTGGCGCCCATCCCACGACGCTCGATGGCGTCCCGGGTACCCGTTTCGCCGTTTGGGCTCCGAACGCCCTGGTCGTCAGCATCGTCGGAAACTTCAATGACTGGGACGAGCGGCGGAACCCGATGCGCAACCGGACCGGCGGCGTGTGGGAAATCTTCATTCCCGGGATTGGTCCCGGATCTCCTTACAAATATTCCATCAAGTCCCGGTTCCGCGGGTATAGCCAGTTGAAAGCAGATCCGTTCGGGTTTTCTATGGAACGGCCTCCGAAATCCGCCTCGATCGTTGCCGATCTTTCCACGTATGAGTGGGGCGACAGCGAGTGGATGGAAAACAGGGCGCAAAGCGAGGCGCTCGAGAAGCCGTTCTCCGTGTACGAAGTCCACCTCGGCTCCTGGCGCAGGGATGAGAACGGGGAGCCGCTGACGTACCGAGAGCTGGCGAAAACTCTTGTCGAGTACGTCAAGTCGATGGGTTACACGCACATCGAACTGATGCCGATCGCGGAGCACCCGTACTCGCCTTCATGGGGCTATCAGGTGACGGGCTACTTTGCACCGACCGCGCGCTTTGGCCCGCCGCAGGACTTCATGTACTTCGTCGATAGCTGCCATCAGGCCGGTATCGGCGTGATTATCGACTGGGTTCCCGCTCACTTCCCCAAGGATGCGCACGGCCTCGGGTTCTTCGACGGGACAGCGCTCTACGAGCATGAAGATCCCCGTCTTGGCGAGCATCGCGACTGGGGAACCTTGATCTTCAACTTCGGCCGCAACGAGGTGCGCGCGTTTCTCATTTCAAACGCGATGTTCTGGCTGAAGAAGTATCATATCGACGGTTTGCGCGTGGATGCCGTCGCGTCGATGCTTTACCTCGACTATTCGCGCAAGGCCGGTGAGTGGGTACCAAACGTGTATGGCGGTAACGAGAATCTGGAGGCCATCTCGTTCCTGCGCAAAACGAACGAACTGACCCACCAGGTGCCGGGTGCGGTCACGATTGCAGAGGAATCGACAGCATTTACGGGAGTTTCCCGCCCCGTATACCTGAACGGCCTGGGATTCACCATGAAGTGGAACATGGGCTGGATGCACGACATGCTCCACTACTTCGAGCACGATCCCGTTTACCGCAAGTACCATCAGAACGAGATCACGTTCAGCATGGTGTACGCGTTCACCGAAAACTTCGTTCTTCCCATCTCGCATGACGAGGTCGTTTACGGGAAGAAAGCGCTGGTGAGCAAAATGCCGGGCGACGAGTGGCAGCGTTTTGCCAATAACCGGGCCTTTCTCGGCTACATGTACGGACATCCGGGCAAGAAGCTCTTGTTTATGGGCGCGGAATTCGGGCAAACGTCGGAGTGGAATTCGGAAGCCCAACTCGAATGGTGGCTGCTCGACCATGCGATTCATCGCCAATTGAAAGACTACTGTGCCGCTCTCAATGCTTTGTATCGCAGCGAGCCGGCACTATACGAGGTTGACTTTCAAGGCTGGGGATTCGAGTGGATCGACTTCCATGATGCCGAGAATTCAATCGTGTCTTTCGTCAGATACGCGAAGAGGCGAGAGGATTACCTGGTGTTTGTCTGTAACTTCACGCCGACACCGCACCTTGCGTATCGGATCGGAATGCCCGAGACCGGTGGTTTCCGGGAGATTTTCAACTCCGATGCGGCGATCTTCGGCGGAAGTAATCTCGGAAACGGCGGCTACGTGACCGCCGACGCAGCTCCTTCTCACGGACGCCCGGCCTCTGCTTCGGTGGTTGTTCCTCCCCTCGGGGTGGTGGTGTTTAAACCGGACCGGTAGACGAGTCGCACAAGAGTTCGGGAATTCGCGGCGCATCACTCGGGGAAGTTAAGATCAGAGAGATGGAGAAGATGCCCGCGGCCCCGCTCGATTGGTCACAATGCCCTGCTGTCGAAAGCATCCCTGGCAAGGTCGGGGGTGCCTGGCTGTTCAGAGCCGTTAGTATGGCTACACCCGGCAGTTACGTAGAAGTTCAAATCCACGAGACCGGCCGGGAAAAGCCGTGACACAATCCTCATCTGAGGATCCCTGCTTACTCAACTTTGCAGTCCGATGTTATGGAACTACCAGCCGCTCCCGTCTGATACAGCGACTAACAACAATGTGGTGCGCCAGTTACATTCACTTTAGTTTTGCAGTTAGGTTTAATGGCCTCTCGGCGCAGTTGTCTCGGCAATAGCTGAATGCTTACTCCTGCCGCAACGCCAGATTCGGGTCAAGAGAACTGGCACGCCACACAGGTCCGAGTGCGGCTACTCCCACCGCTACGCTGAGAACAGCTACCGATAGGAAGACAGGCCGGAACGAGAGGGAAGAAAGTCCATACAGGGCTGTCGAAGCCGTTCGTGCCGCCGCCCACGACAACGGCAGGCCTACCACAACTCCCACGCTTACTAATCCAAGCGCTTCTCGAACGACCAGGAAACTGATGTCGGAGCGTTCTGCCCCTAAAACCACGCGCAAGGCCAATTCTCTCTCGCGTGTCGAGACAAAAAAGCTGAGCAAGCCGAAGAGCCCGACGGCAGCAAGCACCACTGCGAGTACACTGTACGTCTTTCCCACGGCTGCCAATAGTCTCTCTTGCAGTAGTGCCATGTCACGTAAGTCCGAGATCGTTCGCAACAGGAATACCTGCTGGTGCCCGGCCCTGCCCACTTCTTCTCGCACAGCTTTTCCGATCGCAGCGGCTGGGCCGGAAAACTGAATCTGCAGAGTTCCCCAGTTCCCCATGCGGGGCAACTGCCACAAGCTGAGTAGAACGAATCCCTGCTGTCTGACGTGCGGATCTTCAAGCGCGCTATCGGCCGCCACTCCCACAACCTGCAGGTCCCTGGTTTCCGGCTCCGTCCCAAACTGGATGTGCCGCCCCAAAGGGTTTCCCGTTGAGAACAACCGCCGTGCAACCGATTGGCTCAGAATGGCGACGCGTGGCGTATGAATTGTGTCCGTATGCTGGAATAGCCGGCCTTGCAGCAAGGGGATATGCAGGATGCGCAGAAAATCCTCCGTCACGAACTCAGCCGGAGCTTGTAGAACAGCACGATCCGGGTGGTCCAGGCTACGAATGTCTTCCTTGTACGGATTGCTCACGAGCGGAGCGAAGCTGGCAATGCTAGCCGATTCCACCCGAGGCGTATTCTTGATCTGCGTCACCAGGTTTTGCCAGTACTGAACGGCGGCGCTACCGTTAAGATCGCCTCCGGGAACGGGCATCAACTGCGCATTCAGGACCTGATTGCCGGAAAAGTGGAGCGCGCTTGCCTGCAAATGTTCGAGTGAGTTCGTGAAGAGGTGGGCGCTGATGAGAACGACCAGCGTCATTGCCACTTGCCCGGATAGCAAAACACGCCGGCTGCGAGCGATTCCGCCGACCAGCGAACGGGAAGCGCTCTTTAGGGCTCCGGCAGCCTGAACATCGCTCGTTTGCCATGCCGGCACCACTCCCACAAGGAGAAGCACCAAGCCGGTGGCCAGCGACAGAAACAGCAAAACACGTCCGTCCAGGGGTACATGCAACACGAAATCCGCTCTACCGTAGGCCTGCAAAAACATTGCGACAGCGACACGAACGGTTAAGAGGCTAAGCCCGATAGCCGCTGCCAGTCCGACGGCGATTAACAGGGTAGTCTCCACCAGCAACTGCTGCACAATCCGCCCACGGCCTGCTCCAATCGCGAGCCGGATGGCAATCTCGTGCTGCCGCTGCCAACCTCGCGCGAAAAGAAGGTTCGCCACATTGAAACAGGAGACAACCAATAGCAAAACGCTGACAATTAGCAGTACCGTCAGCGAAGGACCGAAGTGATCGCGGAAGTAATAGTCGACGCCGGTGGCGGCAGGCGTGATAACGGGAGGCATGCGAAGCAACTCGTCCCGATTTGTTCCCGAAAACGTGGACGGAAGAGCGTTCTCCAGCAACCGGCGCCACTTCACTTGAAGAGCGGCTTGGAGTTTGGCTGGCGTGACGTTCGGACGTAAGCGAGCCACAGTATCCGCCCAATAAAAATGGCCTGACGGATCTTCTTGGTCAGGAAACGTTCTCTGGGAGATCGGGGCGGACACGCTGGGCGGGTAACCCCACAAGAGTCCTTGGAATTTCTCTTCCGTCACCCCGACAATCTGGAATGCTTTCCCGCCAATGCGAATCGTTTGACCAAGTACGCTCCGACTCCCGCTCCACCTGTCTTTCCAAAACGCAAAGCCGAGCACTGCGACCTTGGGTCCATTTGGAATGTCGTCTTGCGGTGTCAGTAATCGCCCAATCGCTGGGCGTACGCCTAAAGTCTGATAACAATCACCGGTCAACGAGTGCGTTGCCATAGCGGATGAGTTCCCATCGGTTTCAACAATGGCATCCCCCGCCGTGAATCCACAGACCCCACTCAACGCAGAATTCTTGCGGAGATCTGTCAGCATTGGGCTCGGGAGAGGCGTGATCATCCCGTTGTTTTCGAGAGAGCCGATTCGAACCAATTGTTGTGGGTAAGGGATAGGCAGTGGCCGAAAAAGAAGGGCATTCAGCAGCGTGAAGACAGCGGTGTTTACGCCGAGACCGAGCCCGAGCGACACAACAGCAGCGAGCGAGAAAAGCGGCTGTTTGCCGAACGTGCGAGCGCAGAAACGAAGATCCTGACGCACTTGCTCGAGCCAAAGAAAAGATCTCTCCTCCCGTTGCAACTGTTTAGCCGGCTCGATTGCCCCATAAGTGCGCCTGGCGGAAGCACGAGCTTCCTCCTGCGTCATGCCGCGGCTGACAAAATCATCCTCTAACAACGTCAGGTGGGAAGCGACTTCTCGCGCCAGCTCATGTTCGGCACGGTTGGGACTGACGAAATTGCGAAGCTTAGCCAGAAACCGCTTCCCGGAGATCATCGGATCATTGCCCCTCCAGAAGAAGCTGTTCGACTAACCATGCCGATCGCCGCCACTTCTCGACTTCTTTTTCGAGTGCCTGCCGACCGCTCTTCGTGAGCCGGTAATACTTGGCATCACGATTGTTTTCGGTTTTCTGCCACTTAGCGCCGATCCACCCGTTCTGTTCGAGGCGAACTAGCGCAGGATACAAAGTTCCCTGATTCAAGGACACGCCTTCGAGCGAAATTTGTTGAAGGCGGGAGGCGATGCCGTAGGAGTGCTGCGGGCCCAAAGTAGCAAGAACACGCAGAATGATGAGATCAAGAGTTCCCTGCAGTATTTCGATGCGTTGTTGATCCTTCACTAGCCATCCAAGTAGAGAGTAGCTTTGATTCTACTGGTCTACAAAGACAAAAGAGCAACATTTCCGCGAGGATCTGGTCAGGTTGTTAGGCTGCCGGCTGATTTAAAGCGCCGCCTCTCCTTCGAGGCTGCGCCACAAATACCAACTCGCAATCGAACAGTAGGGATGCCATGACTCGGCGATACGTGCCAGGTCGGCCGGTTTCGGTGCGGCGGGTAGATCGTAGGCCTTCTGAACGGCGTTCCGGATGCCCAGATCTGACCATGGCATGACATTCGGGCGTTCGAGTGCAAACATCAGGAACATCTGAACCGTCCACACCCCGACGCCCCGGACGCGGCACAGAAGGGCGATGATCTCGTCGTCGCTCAGATCACGCAAACGGCTGAATCGGATCTCGCGACGGGCAGAACGTTCGGCCAGGTCGGTGATGGACGCAATCTTTTGCCGGGAGAGCCCGCAGGCCCGCAGTTCTTCCTGCTTCAACCCAAGAAAACTGCCGGGAGTCAGTCGCCCTCCCGCAGCTTTCTTCAGCCTTCCGAAGATCGTTCCGGCCGCCTTTCCGCTGAGCTGTTGGAACGTGATGGATTTAGCGAGCGTCTCGAAGGTAGCTTTGCGTGTGATCAGCCGATACGGGCCGACTCTGGCAATGATCCCGGCTAAGACCGGGTCTGCACTCTTGAGGTGCAGCAATGCAACTTCCATAGAAGGGCTGGCCGGGACGTCCGAATCCCCCGCAGATCATAATTCTAACTAGATGCCGTACTTTTCTCGCAGCGTCGCTCTGGCGAGCACGATAGCCGTTCTCTTCCTCAGCGGCCCCAGCTATGGTCAAGCCACTGCTGAGCCGCCCAAAGCCTCAGGCCAGGATTCTCAGGACACTACGATTCGCGTCGATGTGGACCTGGTCAACATCCTGTTTACCGTCAAGGCTAAAAAGGGCGGACAATTGATTCCGAACCTCGAGAAGAACAACTTTTCGCTTTCAGAGGACGGGAAACCGCAAACGATTCAGCGCTTTTCCCGGGAAACCGACCTGCCGTTGACCCTCGGCCTTCTGATCGACGTGAGCGCCAGCCAGGAACGGCTCATCGACACGGAGCGGCAGGCGGCCTCGGCGTTTTTCTCGAGCGTGCTGCGGAAGAAAGACGAGGCGTTCCTGATCTCGTTCGGCAAGAGCACCGAACTGCTCCAGGATTTCACGAGTTCAGCCAAGCAACTGACCGGGGCCATGAGGGACCTGCAGGGAGACGGTCAACCACCAATGGTGGGCCGTAACCCTGTGCCCGTGAACACGGGTCCGATTCCAACTATGGGTTCCCCCAAGGGCACGCTGCTTTACGATGCCGTTTACCTTGCGGCTGACGAGAAGTTGAAGAGCGAAGTGGGGCGCAAGGCGCTCATTCTAATCACCGACGGCGAAGACCAAGGCAGCACGTACAACATCAAGAATGCCGTCGAACAAGCGCAAAGGGCCGACGCCATTATCTACAGCATCTTCTACGTCGACCGCGCATTCTATTCGCATGGCGGCTTCAGCTTTGGCGGTGGAGGCGGCGAGGGGCAACTTCGCAAGATGTCAGAGGAGACGGGCGGGAAGGTTTTCACCGTCAGCTCGAAGCATCCCCTGAAGGAAGTGTTCGACCAGATTCAGGAAGAGCTCCGGAATCAGTATTCGATTGGCTACTCCTCAACCAATGGCAATAAAGACGGCTCGTTCCGCCGCATAGAGATCAAGACCGACAATTCGGATTACCGGGTACAGGCCCGAAACGGATACTACGCTACGCCGGCTGATAAGCACTAGGATTCTTGCGCGCTTCCAGGTACTCCGCAATCGCCTCACGTAACGGCGGCATAGGGGGGATTCCAAGCTTTTCCAGCTTTCCGTTGGATAGCGCCGAAAATTTAGGGCGCCTCGCTGCCGTTCTGTACTGACGCTCATCTGTGGGCTGCAGAACTGCCGGCGTATCGGAAAGTTCGAAGATCAACTTGGCGTAGGCATACCAGGAGATCGGCTCTCCTCCTCCCATGTGAAGGAGGCCGGAGATGCGTCTTTCCACCAGTTCGACTGTGCGGGAGGCCATGGCAGGGGCGTATGAGGGCGACGCGATATGGTCTTCGACCACTCTGATCGGCGTTCCGCTCTTCGCGAGCCGTAGCATCATTTCCGGGAAATTTCCCCTTCGGGTCGACGTACCAGCGGGACCGAACACACCCGACGTACGGATAACGAGGCAATCATCCAGATAAGCCTGAGCATAGAGTTCCCCGGCTAATTTGGATACCCCATAGGCGCCTAAAGGCCTGGGCGGGTCGGTTTCGGTATACGGGCTGCCCTTCTTCCCGTCGAAAACATAGTCGGTTGAGAAGTGGACAAATTGGGCACCGGCCTGCCGGCAGGCCAAAGCGAAATTCCGGACGGCAAGGGCATTGACCTGGTAGGCGGCCAAGGGCTCAGTTTCTGCAATGTCTACCTGGTTGTAAGCGGCGGAATTGACGACAACTTGCGGGTCAGTTTCACCGACGACTTTTTCCACGGAAGCCGAATCGGTGATGTCGAGCGCCTTGCGGTCGACGCGCAAAACAGACCACCCGCGCTCCTTGAATTCCCGACAAAGCTCGAAGCCTAGCTGGCCCCCTCCCCCGAAAACAATAACCTTCCGCTGCATTCTTTTGCAGCATAGCCGATGGCTGATCTCAAGCCCTTCGGCGAACTGGGCGTAGGCTTAGACAGTCTGGAACTCGGCCGTTTTCTGGGTGGCGCGGGCAGTGGGAACTGCGTCGCCGAGGAGTTGAGCCCGAAGCGCCATCAAGCTCTGCAATCCGCTAAGCACCTGCTCAACCGCGATTTCGACGTGATAACGTCCGTTCTGGGCCGTCACAGCAGCCACCTCGCCGAGGAACATAGCGTCATCACACTCGACGGTGACGGCGGCGGAGACCGCAACTGGATCGCTGACATCGACGATCAGGCGTTTTCCCTGCATCTCCACCAAAAAGCTTGGGAGACCGTTCTGGGCGGAAGCGTCTGAAGAAGAAGAAATCCGGATGATGACTGAGGGTTGGTAAGCGATGTGGAAGTAGTTCACGAGATACTAATCGGCGACTCCCGCAATCTGCTTTAGAGCTGGAATGAATTAAATGTGCAATTCCAGAAAAAGCCAAATGGACGCGGAGATCAAGAGGACGAAGAGGAAAGCGATCCACGGCCAGCGGACGGTAACCTTTGCACTGGCCGGATTTTCCTGAGGGGGACGAGCCTGCTTGGCGCGTATGGTTTCGGCAAGGCGGCATTGAACGCTGCTTGGCTCACCTTGCAAAGCCCGCACCAACTCTTCCCGTCCCTGCCGGTCCGCGATTAGTATCGTGGCGGAGTTCGCGCTCCGTGTTGTTTCCTGCAGCTTCCGTCGCAAAGGCGCCGGGACCTCGCTGACGGAATGAAAGACCTGGATGCCATTTCCAGCCGCGATGAAGATTGTCGACCGTTTGGAGGTGATCCGAGTCATGGTGTCAGTTGCTTCCCAGAGCGCGCAGCGGAGGAGTAGTATATGCAGCTAATTCATTGCCGGCATTCTCGGAAGTTACCTGGATAAATCCGAGAGCAGCTTTGGACAGCGCTTTATCGCGGCGGTAAATCAAACCGACCCTCCTGATCATGGGCTCCGGGCCCAGCGGTATGGAGGCGAGCCGGTTGGCACCAACCTCCTCTTCGCAGTGCGAGGCGGCCAGAAACGAAAGTCCCAGACCAGCCATGACAAACCGTTTGATCATTTCGGTGGAATCCAGTTCCATAGAAACATTCAACTCGTCGTGCACGGCGTCGAGCCAGGTGTTCAGGCGCGATCTCGTCGTCCCGGTTTTCGGCAGGAGCAACTGCTCACCCAGAAGATCTCGCGGTGATACACGCTCGAAAGAAGCTAACCGATGGCCGGCCGGAACAAGCAACCGGATCTCGTCCGAGAAGATTTTGACAACCTGAAGCCGCTTCTCCTGGATGGGAAGCTGAGTGATGCCGAAATCGGCCAGATTGTCCAGAACCGCCTGGACTACCCGGACGCCATAGGAACGATCCACCAGGAGCTGCACATTCGGGAACTGCTTTTTGAATTCGGAGAACACTCCGGGCAAAACGTAAATACACGTGGCTTCGTTCGCCGCAATCAGCAGCTCACCGCGGGGGACTTTCTCGAGCTCGTTGATCGAATCCTGTGCTCTCCTGCGTAGCGCAAGAATCTGCTCGGCGTGCTCAGCGAAGATGCGGCCGGCCACCGTCAGAGAGATTTTCGTCCCAAGCCGCTCAAACAGAGTTGTGTTCAGCTCCTGTTCAAGCTGCCGCACCTGCGCACTGATGGCAGGCTGAGTCCGGTAGCACGTCTGGGCTGCCTTAGAAAAGCTTTTCAGGCGAACGATCTCAAGAAACGTGTGTAGTTGGTCGAGATCCATAGCGGTGAAACAAGAGAAAGCCAGCCGGAGAGCGCGTGAAAAAATTGTATCAGTAGAGTCTCGCCCTTAACCGGAAGGTATTAGACGAAAATACGTCGCCCTTAGTGAAGAATTTTCGCTCCTGCCGGCAATTCAAATGTCTTTGGCGGAACGGTACCATTCGCCTGAACAGAGTCGGCGAACATCTGGAAGGCTTTGTACCCGTTCCGGGTTCGCTCGATCGTATACGGCCACATCACGCCACCCCCGATATCGCGGTACTTGTCGTATTCGGTGATTTCATCGTTGCGGTATTTCGTGGCGGGATCGAGCCAGCTAAATACTTGCCTCATCGGCAGCTTCGTATTGTGATCGAAGTACACCCGAACCGTGCGATTTTGTGAGTCGTTCAAATCGACAATGTCCACATGGCGGCTCAGATAAACCTGGCTGCCGATGAAGTCGTAGATCCAGCCCGGTTCGTCTTTGCGGACTTTCAGGATGTAGAGTATGTCGTTCTCGGTCGTTCGCGCGTAGCGGTTCCAGGTTTCGTCTTCCACCTGCCGAGCTCCGCGAAACGTGATATCCCAACCGGCGGTCCCGAGAAACAGGTAGGAATAATCCTGCTTTTTTCCGAGGACCTGCCGCTCGATGATCGCAAGCGCACCCTTTTCGACCGTCATCGGGTATTCAGTGTAGATGTGAGCTATTTCGGCACCGCTGATCTGATCGCGGAAGAACGAGTACAGGCGCCCGGAGGACACCCTGGTGTGCATGTTCAGAAAGTGGTCGCCCCCCAACGCCTGAAAGGCTTCATTGATGATTTGCTTACCCTGGTCCTCGGTAGATCCGGGGTTGTTGGCGAGCAGACTGATAGAGGCTATGAGCAAAGCCCCCATCGAAATCGTCACCAGTCTCAAGCGCAGACTCCCGACAGTGCCGGCTTGACGTCCGGTGCAGCACCATCGAGGTCGCGCGCATGGATGGATCCGTGGCGCTCGCTGAGCGGTCCGCCCTTTCTCTTGTTCATAACGGCCTGAATCTCCGAAATCAACGGCGAGCGCAACCTGGTCCGGCCCTTCGGCACCGATGTCCAGGCCCATAGGACTGTGGAGGGCGGGAGACTCTGTCAGTGTTGAAAGGCCGGCGTCGGCGAACATTTGCTCCGTGCGTTTGCGCGGCCCTAACACGCCGATGTAAGGGAGAGGGGAGACGGCAGACAGTTCCGTCAGTACCTCCAGATCTTGGGAATAGCTATGGCTCATCGTAACGGCAACGGTCCACGGGTCAAGCGATAACTGGGAAATCATTCCGGGATGCCGGACGGCGACAAGATCCGCGGCAGGGAAGCGATCAGGACGAGCATAATGGGCGCGTCCATCGTAAACGGCCACTTCCCATCCGAAGTGCTTCGCCAGGTTCGCGAGGGCTACGGAGTCATCGCCTGCTCCGAAGATGAGAAGACGTATGGCCGGGGTGAGGGTTTCAACGAAAGCCTCGCAACCATCATGACCCCAGAAGAACGATTCACGTTCTGCGCGGGCAGCTTCCGCGGCCGTTCGGAGTTCTCGCTCCCACCGGGAATCCGCGAGGTTGTCCGCCGTTTCGCCGCGCACACCAATCGCCAGGCGGGACCCGACGTGCTCTTTCGGACCTAAGACGTGAGCGATGGCGGCAGGGGATCGAGAGGAGCGACAGTCTCGAAGGAGGCGCATGACCACGTTTCCCGCTGCGATGCGTTCGAGAAGAACATGGATGATGCCGTTGCAGCCCAATCCATACTCGGCCGCGATCTCGCCGTCGGGCGTGGTGTCGTAGCGGCGGATCATGGGCCCTGATTCCGTCAGCCACCAGGCCTTCTTCACGAGGTCGTCTTCCAGACAGCCGCCGCTCACTGAACCGGCACGCGCTCCGCTTCTGGTGATCAGCATGCGTGCGCCAGGAAGACGGTAGGAGGATCCGTGTGTCTTGACGACCGTCGCCAAAACCGCTTCTTCTCCAGCCTCTTCGCACTGTCCCCAAAGGCGAAGGATCTTCTCAGTTTCAGCCATTTCTCGCGTCGCTTCTAAAACTCAATTATGATTCACGGCGCGTTGTGCCGCTGCGCCTTACATAACGGCGGAGAGATAACGGAACCGGAGACCGTGGGGAGCTATCAGGTACACTGCTTGCGTGTCCGAGCGAATTCGACGATGGGGAGTCGTCGCCGTCGCGATCGGGTCTGTTTTCGCCTCCGGACTTTTTCTGTTTGGGGCGAACGGAACGATCCGGCAAGAACAGCGCACGCTGCCCGGATTAAAACAGAGCGTCGAGATCCTCCGCGATCGCTGGGGAGTTCCGCATATTTACGCGCAGAACAGCGATGACCTCTTTTTCGCCCAGGGTTACATCACGGCGGTCGATCGGTTATTTCAACTGGATCTTTGGAGGCGGGCCGGAACGGGCAAGCTGGCCGAAGTGCTTGGGCCCAACTTTATCCCCAGAGACCGCATCGCTCGTCTAGTCCGGTACCGTGGCGACTGGGATGCCGAGTGGAAGAGTTATGCTCCCGACGCGCGAGCGATTGTGAGCGCCTTCGTCCGGGGAATCAACGCCTATATCAGCTCCCTGAATGGACAACGCACGGAAGAGTTCCGGGTTGCCGGATACGATCCGGGGCTCTGGACACCCGAAGACGTCGTGTCGCGCCTGGCTGGCCTGCAGATGACCGGGAACGCCATGCAGGAGGTGAACCGGGCACAGCAGGTGGCAAGACTCGGGTTAAGCACCGTAGAGATGCTCTCTCCGCCCGACCCGCCTACACCGTTTGTCATCCCTCATGGGCTAGATCTGGCAGACATAACGAACGCTGTGCTGCGTGACTATTCTGTGGCTGTGAGCCCGATTCGTTTCCCCGGCCAGCAGGGTAGCAATAACTGGGTGGTGGACGGAACGCTTTCCGCGACGGGTAAGCCGATTCTCGCCAACGATCCACATCGTGCGATTCAACTTCCCTCGCTCCGGAAGACGGTACATCTTGTCGCTCCCGGCTGGAACATTATCGGTGCGGGAGAGCCGGCCCTTCCGGGGATCGCGCTCGGACACAACGAGGAAGTCGCGTTCGGCTTCACCATCGTGGGCATCGATCAACAGGATCTTTACGTAGAGAAAACAAATCCGGACAACCCGACGGAATATCTATACAAAGGCGAGTGGAAGAAATTCAGGATTGAGCACGAGACGATCCAGGTAGGAGGCGCCGGTGAGGAAGGCATGGGAGCCCAGCATCCCGTTGCCGAGGTATTCGACCTGAAGTACACCGATCACGGACCTGTCATTCATGAGGACAGTGCGCGGCACCGGGCATACGCTCTGAAGTGGGTCGGGGAACTGCCCGGAACCGCTGGTTACCTGCCCGCGCTCTCTCTGGCTCGCGCCAAGAATTGGCAGCAATTCCAGTCTGCGGTGAGCGCATATAAAGTGCCCTCAGAGAACCTGATCTACGCAGACCGGCACGGGAACATCGGTTGGATTGCCGCGGGGCTCGCGCCCATTCGTAATGGCTGGCATGGGTTATTTCCTGTCCCGGGCGATGCGGGCGAATACGAGTGGGACGGGTATCTGAACTCTGCGGATCACCCGATGCAATTTAATCCGCCGCACCATTTCGTTGTGACGGCTAACAACAATATCCTGCCGCAAGGCTACTCCCACCAACTCGCGTATTACTGGGCGTCGCCGGAACGGTATCAGCGGATTTACCAACTCCTCAGCGAAAAGCCGAAGTTCGACGTTTCCGATTTCGAAAGGTTCCAGAACGACACGGTGTCCCTGATCGCGCAGGATTTTGTGAAACTCCTGGAGACGTGGACTCCGGAAGAGGGTACGGAGGCAGCCGCCCTGAAAGACGAGTTTCTCCGCTGGGATTTCGACCTGCGAACCGACTCCAAGCTCGCGTGCGTCTTCGAAATATGGTCCGGCAGGTTGAGCGCGAAGCTCACGGCTAAGGTGCTGCCGGTTCCGCGTACGAATCCCCGCGCGGTTCTCGCCAGTCTCAAAAGCATCCCGCAGACCAACGCACTGTTATCGCAGTCGTTCAAAGAAGCTATTTCCGAGTTGGAGCGAAGATTGGGGCCGGACCGATCGCATTGGACCTGGGGCAATCTCCACCATGCTTATTTCCGCCATCCCTTAGATTTAGCGACACAGCCGGACAGCAGCCTTCCTGCAGCCGCCTTCGGCCTGGATAGCGCCGCTGCCCACCGGGAACATACCCCGGATATCTTCGATATTCCTTCGGTCTCCCGTCCGGGCGATGCCAATACCGTAAATGCCACAGGCGGAGGGCCGAACTACTCCGAAGCCTATGGCGCGTCTTACCGTCAGATTCTCGACGTCAGCGATTGGGACAAGTCTGTGATGACGAATGTTCCAGGCGAATCGGGCGTTCCCGGCAGCGAGCACTACTCCGACCTGGTGGTTCCCTGGTCGAAGGGCGAGTACCATCCGATGCCGTTCTCGCGGCAAGCGGTAGAACAGGCAGCAGAAGAAAAGATAGTCCTGGTTCCCGCAAAATAATGATTCTTAACAGGAACGGAAAGCGGATGTTGTGCCCGCAGGCGTAACATCAGATTGACGTATTTCGTCTAAGTCATCATAGGAAACAAAGCGAAGCCGCTCTGCGCCTACGGCAGGCCCAAACGCGGGTTGCACTCTTTTCCGATATCGTTAATAAATGGAGCAAAGTAAGGGGAACAGGGGATGAAAGCACCCGGAACGATAGAGCCACATCTGATTGATCCAGAGGAGCCGTCGGTTCGACCTGGGACCCGGCATTCGCAGTTCCCGGAACTGGACGATAACGGAACGGGGAAAGGCAGCCGTTACTGGTGGGTCTGGCTGCTGGTTTTTGCGCTGATTGGATATGGCTGTTACCGGCTGTATGGGTTTGAGAACGCGCGCAAAGAGGTGATGGCCAAGAAGAAGGGTGCGATGCGCCCCCGGACCATACCAGTGGCGGTGGCAACTGCGCACCGCGGCGATATGCCGGTTTACCTGCAAGGATTGGGCACAGTAACGGCCTTCAACACGGTCACCGTGAAGACTCGTGTTGACGGCCAGCTCATCAATATTTCTTTTCACGAAGGGCAATTCGTTCACCAGGGTGATCTTTTAGCAGAAATCGATCCGCGGCCCTACGAGGTGGCCTTGGAGCAGGCGAATGGGTCGCTGGCGCAGGCCAAGGGAACGCTCGAGCGGGACCAGGCCGCTCTTCGCGACGCAGAGGCGAACTACCAGCGGTACCAGGAGCTCTATAAATCGCAGATTATTGCGAAGCAGCAGCTCGATACCCAATTAGCGACTGCCGACCAGTCGCGCGGATCCATTGCTGCCGATCAGGCGGCGATCGCGGGAGCTCAGGCCGCTATCAACAGCGCCAAACTGAACCTTACTTACACCAAGATCACGTCTCCGCTCAGCGGCAGGATCGGGCTCCGTCTGGTGGATGTCGGCAACATGGTGCACGCTTCGGATGCGAACGGGCTGGCGGTTATCACGCAATTGCAGCCGATTTCAGTTCTGTTCAGCCTTCCTGAGGAGCAGCTTCCGTCCGTTCTGACGAAGCTGCGGCAGGGGTCGAAGCTGCCGGTGCAGGCGTACGATCGCGACCAGGCAAAGAAGCTCGCTGACGGGACCTTGCTGACGGTCGATAACCAGATCGACGCCACAACGGGCACGTCACGACTGAAGGCTGTGTTCCCCAATACGGATAACGCCTTGTTCCCGAACCAGTTTGTGAACGCGAGACTCTCGCTCGATATCAAGAAGGGCGTACTGATCATTCCCGCCGTCGCGATCCAACGCGGACCCACGGGCACGTTCGTCTATCTCGTTGCCGACGATTCTACGGTTTCTGTGAAACCCGTGAAGGTTGGCATCTCGCAAGGGAACGACGTAGCTATCGATGATGGTCTCTCGCCCAACGATCGCGTGGTGGTCGATGGGGCCGAGAAGCTGACGGAAGGTATGCAGGTGTCGGTGCATCAGCCGGGCGAAGCTCCGGTGTCCGGTCAACCCTCGGGCCGCCGTACTCGAAGGGGCGCTGAATGAGTCCGTCCCGGCCGTTTATTCTCCGGCCAGTTGCTACATCCTTACTGATGGCCGGGATTCTGATAGCCGGCGCGATCGCGTACCGCCAGCTTCCCGTCTCCGCGCTTCCTGAAGTTGACTATCCGACCATTCAGTGCGTGACGTTTTATCCCGGTGCAAGTCCGGACGTCATGGCGGCGTCGGTCACGGCTCCCCTGGAACGCACCTTCGGGCAGGTTCCCGGGCTGAAGCAGATGACATCGACGAGCTCCTTCGGCAGCTCCATCATCACGCTGCAGTTCGATCTCGACCTGAACATCGATATCGCTGAACAGCAAGTACAGGCTTCGATCAATGCCGCGGGAACCTATTTACCCGCCTGACCTGCCGAATCCGCCTATCTACAGCAAGGTAAATCCTGCGGACGCGCCGATCATGACTCTGGCGCTGACGTCGAAGACCATCCCGCTGACAAAGGTAGAGGACCTGGCGGACACCACGCTGTCGCAGAAGATCTCGCAGTTGCCGGGTGTCGGCCTGGTGACCATCAGCGGCGGTCAGAAACCCGCGGTGCGTATTCGAGTGAATCCTACCGCTCTCGCCGCCTACGGCCTGAGCATGGAGGATCTGCGAACCGCACTGAACCAGACCAACATCAATCAGGCAAAAGGCAACTTTGACGGTCTGCGCCAGGCCTACACCATCGGCGCGAACGATCAGATCCTGACGAGCCAGGGTTACAAGCCCGTCATTGTTGCGTATAAGAACGGCGCTCCAGTCCGGCTGGAGGATGTGGCGACCATCGTGGAAGGCGCGGAGAACAACCGGCAAGCGGCGTGGATGAACACGACACCTGCGGTCATTCTCAACATTCAACGCCAGCCAAGCGCAAATATCATTGCTGTGGTCGACCGCGTAAAGACGCTTCTGCCGCAGTTGCGAGTTTCCATTCCGTCAGCCGTGGACGTTTCTGTCCTGACGGACCGCACCACGACCATTCGGGCTTCGGTGGAAGACGTTCAATTCGAGCTGATGCTCACCATCGGTCTGGTCGTGATGGTGATCTTCCTGTTCCTGCGAAACGTCGCAGCCACCATCATCCCCAGCGTGGCAGTTCCTCTGTCCGTCGTCGGGACGTTCGGCGTTATGTATCTGCTGGGGTACAGCCTGAATAACCTGACCCTCATGGCGTTGACGATCTCGACCGGATTCGTGGTCGACGACGCGATCGTCATGATCGAAAACATCTCGCGTTATCTCGAAGAGGGCGAGCATCCGCTTACGGCGGCTCTCAAGGGTTCCGAGCAGATCGGGTTCACCATCGTGTCGTTTACCGTATCGCTGATTGCGGTGCTGATTCCGTTGCTCTTCATGGGCGATATCGTCGGGCGGCTGTTCCGGGAATTCGCAATTACACTCGCCATCACGATCCTGGTATCGGCGGTGGTGTCACTAACCCTGACGCCCATGATGTGCGCCAAGCTGCTTCGCCATAAGCCGGAATCGGAGCAGAACTGGTTCTATAACAAGTCCGAGGGCGCTTTTAACTGGGTCATCGCCCAGTATGGCCGCACCCTTCAATGGGTGTTGAAGCACCAGCCGCTCACACTTTTCGTCACGCTTGCCACCCTCGTGGGTACGGTGCTGCTCTACATCGCGATTCCGAAGGGATTTTTTCCGGTTCAGGACACAGGCGTCATCTTAGGCATTTCCGAGGCGCCGGAGACGGTGTCGTTCGCGGCCATGTCCCAGCGGCAGCAGGCGCTTGCCAAAGTCATCCTGCAGGACCCGGCGGTTGAAAGCTTGTCTTCTTTCATCGGTATCGACGGCGTGAACACGACGATGAACAGCGGACGCATTCAGATCAATCTGAAGCCTCTCGATGAGCGGGACGCGAATGCGACAGGCATAATTCGAAGGCTCCAGACAAAGCTCGCGCAAGTTCCGGGGATCACTCTCTTCATGCAACCCGTTCAGGACTTGAGCGTGGAGGATCGGGTCAGCCGGACACAATTCCAGTACACGCTGGAGGATGTGGACGAGAAGGAACTCAACACCTGGACGAATCGTCTGGTGGACAGACTGAAGACGGTACCGTCGCTGCGCGATGTGGCAACGGATCAGCAGGAGAATGGCCTCGAGACAACGCTCATTATCGATCGCGACAATGCGTCGCGGCTGGGTATCGGGATGCAGCAGATCGATGACACGCTCTACGATGCATTCGGACAGCGGCTGGTCTCGACGATGTTCACCCAGTTGAATCAGTATCATGTGGTACTCGAGGTCGCTTCGGGCTTCCGCCGCAACCCGGATTCGCTGGACGATGTGTACATCAAGAGCAGTACCGGGGCGCAGATACCACTCAGCACAATCAGCCGGACTGAAACCCGCAACACACCGCTCACGATCAATCACCAGGGCCAGTTCCCGGTGGTGACGATCTCGTTCAATCTGCCTGCGGGCGAGTCCCTCGGCACTGCCGTGAAAGCCATCCGGCAGGCTGAGCAGGATATCGGGATGCCGCTCAGCATTCATTCAAATTTCCAAGGGACTGCGGCGGCCTTCCAGAATTCGCTCGCGAATGAAGTTTACCTGATCCTTGCCGCTCTGGTGGTGGTTTACATCGTTCTGGGCGTCCTTTACGAAAGTTACATTCATCCGATCACCATTCTGTCGACGCTTCCGTCCGCGGGCATCGGAGCGATCCTGGCATTGTTCGTATTCCGTAACGATTTCAACGTGGTGGCTCTGATCGGCGTCATCCTGCTGATCGGCATCGTAAAGAAGAACGCCATCATGATGATCGACTTCGCGCTCGAAGCCGAGCGGGATCACGGGAAAGCGCCTGTCGAAGCGATTTACCAGGCTTGCCTGCTGCGGTTCCGCCCCATCATGATGACCACGATGGCCGCCTTGTTCGGCGGCTTGCCGCTTGCATGGGGCACCGGAGTCGGTTCGGAATTGAGACGGCCGCTGGGCATCACAATCGTCGGTGGATTGATTGTGAGCCAGATTCTGACGCTCTACACGACACCGGTTGTCTATCTTTTCTTTGACCGGCTTGCCCGCCGTCTGAGTCGTACCGCCACAGCACGTACGCATCCTTGATGATGTTCGAGAACCGGTCCACGCGGAGTCCTAGTGAATCTTTCTGCTCCATTTATTAAACGTCCGGTTGCCACGTCGCTTCTGACCATAGCTCTTGCTATGGCGGGCATTCTGGCTTTCTTCATGCTTCCGGTTGCCCCTCTGCCGGAAGTAGACTTCCCAACTATCTCACGTGCATGCCAATTTGCCCGGGGCCAGCCCGGAGACCATGGCATCGGCTGTCGCAACTCCGCTCGAACGGCAATTTGGGCGTATTGCCGGCGTGACGGAGATGACTTCGTCGAGCCAGCTCAGCAGCACGCAGATCACGCTCCAGTTCGATCTTGATCGTGACATCAACGCTGCCGGACGTGACGTTCAGGCGGCTATCAATGGGGCGCGCGGCCAGCTTCCAACGGACCTTCCAGGCAATCCCGGATATTGGAAGATCAATCCCGCAGATCAACCGGTGTTGATGCTAAGCCTGAGTTCGGATGTGTATGACCGTCCGCACATGTATGACATTGCGGACTCCATCCTCGCCCAGAAGATCGCGCAAATCGAGGGTGTTGGCCAGGTCCACATGTGGGGAAGTTCCAGACCTGCCGTCCGGGTTCAGGTGAATCCGACGGTGATGAACAACATGGGGATCGGGATTACGGATGTCGCTGCTGCTCTTCAGAGTGCGAACGCTCACCAAGCTAAGGGCGACGTAAACAACGATCAGCAAAGATGGCAGGTCAATGCCACGGATGAGTTGTTCCGTGCGCCGCAATACGCCTCTCTGCTGGTGGCGTACAGAAACGGCGCTCCCGTCCGAATGTCGGACATCGGCAACGTTATCGAGTCGGTCGAAGACGTCCGGAACGATGGTCTCGAAAATGGCAAACCGACTGTAATCTGTGCCGTGTCCCGCCAGCCGGGCGCCAACATCATCGACATGGTCGATCACATTCGAGCAGTTCTGCCCCAGCTTCAGGCCTCGATTCCGCCCTCCATCCACCTGAACGTGGCACAGGATCGGACGGGCACGATTCGCGCTTCGGTGCACGATGTCGAGTACAACCTTCTGATCTCGATCGCGCTTGTGATCCTGGTGGTATTCGTGTTCCTGAGGAACACGTGGGCAACTATCATTCCGGGCATAGCCGTACCGCTCTCGTTGTTAGGCACTTTCGGAGCAATGTATCTGCTTGGGTATACGCTCGATACGCTTTCGCTGATGGCGCTGACAGTCTCGACGGGTTTCGTTGTTGACGACGCGATCGTCGTCATCGAAAACATCACGCGCTATCTCGAACAAGGCGATACCGCCGGTGAGAAGCCGCTTTAAAGGGAGCACGTGAGATCGGGTTCACTGTTCTCTCGATGAGCATCTCTCTGGTCGCGGTCTTCATTCCCATCCTGCTCATGGGCGGGATCGTCGGACGGCTCTTCCGTGAATTCGCCATCACGCTGGCGGTCGCTATTTCGATCTCACTGCTCGTTTCGCTTACTACGACCCCAATGATGTGCGCACGCTTTCTGCGCTCACAACACGATAAACGGCATGGCGTGCTTTACAACGCCGCCGATCGCGCCTTCGAAGGAATTCATCGCGTGTACGCCCGCAGTCTGGCAAGCGTGCTCCGGCATCCTCAATTGACGCTTGGTCATCACCCTTCTCGCCTGTGCGGTCAGCGTCTATCTCTACATCCTTGTTCCGAAGGGCTTCTTTCCGCAGCAGGACACGGGTGTCATCGGCGGAAATATCCAAGCGGATCAGGACATCTCCTTTGCTGCCATGCGGGAGAAGCTCAGAGACTTCCTCAAAATCGTTCAAACCGACCCCGCAGTCGACAATGTGAGCGGCATGACCGGTGGCGGCACCTTGAACTCAGCAAATATGCGGATCCAGCTAAAACCTCTGGAAGAGCGCAAGGTGAATGTGGACCAAGTGATTAACCGACTTCGGGGTCGATTGTCCCGAGTGGCGGGCGCCACCCTGTTTTTGCAGGCTGCGCAAGACATTCATGTGGGTGGCCGGGGCGGTAATTCGCAGTACCAATACACGCTGCAAGGCGACAATCTGACCGACCTGTACGATTGGGCGCCAAAGCTCCTCGCGAAGATCAAAACCATTCCGCTTGTTCTCGATGCCAATAGCGATCAGCAAGTGCATGGTTTGCAAACACAATTGATAATCGACCGTGCAACCGCCTCGCGTCTGGGCGTCAACCCGTACCTGATCGACACTTCGCTGTACAGCGCCTTCGGCCAGCGCCAGGTATCGACCATGTATACGGGAATCAATCAATACCACGTGGTGCTTGAAGTTCTGCCTGAGTTTCAGCAAAACCCTTCGTCGCTCAATTCAATTTATGTTCGATCGAGCAACGGCACGTCTGTACCCATTTCGACGTTCACGCACTTGCGCACGGCGCTGACTTCTCTAACTGTCAACCATCAAGGTTCGTTCCCCGCCACCACGCTCTCGTTCGCACTTGCTCCAGGAGTTGCGCTGAGCGAAGCGGTAGATGCCGTACTGCGCGCCCAGGACGAGATTGGGATGCCGGCTAATATCCACGGCGCATTTGCCGGTACGGCACGCGCCTTCCAGGCTTCCTTGCAGAGCCAGCCGCTGCTGATTTTAACTGCACTATTGACCGTCTACATCGTGCTGGGTATTCTCTACGAGAGCTATATCCATCCCATCACGATTCTTTCGACTCTGCCATCGGCCGGCGTCGGCGCGCTACTCGCGCTGATCATCTTCGGCACGGATCTGACGGTGATTGCGCTTATTGGAATCATCCTGCTCATCGGCATTGTGAAGAAGAACGCCATCATGATGATCGATTTCGCGCTTGAGGCGGAACGGTCACAGGGCTTGCCTTCGAAGCAGGCCATTTACCAGGCTTGCCTTCTTCGCTTCCGCCCGATCATGATGACAACGATGGCTGCGCTGCTTGGCGGATTGCCGCTCGCCCTGGGCACAGGCCCGGGCTCTGAATTGCGCCGGCCTTTGGGAATCACGATCGTCGGCGGACTACTGCTGAGCCAGGTTCTTACGCTCTACACAACGCCGGTTATTTACCTGTATCTCGCGAAATTGCAGGCTCGCTTCGGCACGCAGCGCAAGACCAGCCGGCTCCAGAAGGCTCTCAGCGGGAGCCCAGCGCTCACTCCGCAAGTCTAAAGGGGAGCTGACGACGACCTCGAAAGAGCTTCTATCATCGCCTCGCGCCTCGTGACTGCCCTCTCGACGGCAGTCTGGAGGCTGACCCAATACACCACGCACCCGATCGCAAACTCAATTGCCAGTACGGCAAACGAAGCGGCATAAGTGCCGGTTGCCCAGCGGGCCAGGTAGGCCGATCCGCCGAGGGCAAGCATGAATAGCGTGCAGAAGAACATGAACGCCTGCATCTTGCCTCCGGCCTGCTTACGCAGAGTCTGGCGAGGATTTACCGCGCGAGCCAAGCTGACCGAGCTCAAGTTGCCGGCCGCGAGAAAGTAGACCAGGATCACGATCTCTGTGACTATCGAGTTCAAAGCATTCAGGAGAGTCACGGGGAACCGGAACATGCCGAGCACGGCCAGAACGAGGAGCCATTGCAGGAAAACGAAAACAATCGCGACGATGTTTTTCGCCCAAAGCACGGGCTTTAAAGATGTTGGGGCAACGAAATAGATCTGAGCACCTGACCCGTCCAGACCGAAAGCGTTGAGCAAAAGCGTATCGCTCAAGATAAGCAAGCCGTAGAGGGTGACAAGTAAAACAAAGTTGTCGGCCGTGAAGGCAGTAGCACCGAGGGCGGTTGCGTTCAGCGTCAGCGGAATAAACACCAGCACACTGAAGACACACGCCATTCCGAAAACCACGCGGAAGCGCGGCATCCTGATCAGCGAGCGAAGCTCTTTCCATACGAGCGCGGCTAGTGGATCCGGGAGAACCAGGTCAGAGATGCCTATCAGCCGATCGATCCATCCACGGTCGGGTCCGTGGCCGAGCGGGCCAGAAGTTCCGCCGCGAGTTGTTTCTTCGTAACGGAGCGATCTTCGGAACAGCTCTCGGGCAACGAAATACGAGCCGGCAAGCCACGCCATGCATATCGCGATGTCCTGGAGATTGAATGAAAGTGTGGCACTTGCGACGGCTTGCCAAGGCGCGAATCTTAGCACTGCCAAACGAAGAAACTGGGCCGCGAACCGGGCCCCGAGGTGAGATCGCAGGACCACCTGCGGAACGACTCCGATGCTGATAATCAGAATTGCGAAGAGCTCGCGAAAGCGATTCCGCTCAAAGGAATGAAGCACCGCCTCTCGAATCGCCAGGGAGACGAACAAATTGAACGGCAGGAAGAAAAGCAGACACATCGCAGCGACGGGCGATACGGAAGGATTGCGAAGTAATCCAAGCAGTGCGCCTGAAAGCACAAAAATCATTTCCGGGCTGCCCGTCAAACGCAGAAGCACTTCGATGCCGAAGAGTGCACGAATCGGCACGGGATAGATTTGAATTTTGTTCAGTTGGAGAGAGGCTCCCGTGCTGAGCGTAATCAGCGGCACGGTCTGCCAGAAAAGAAACACGCCGAACAACCCTGCGGGTATCCACTTGTGAAGTTCGCCGAGCGGCACGGAGGGTAGTTTCACCGCAAGGGCGACACCCCAACCCGCGAAGAACCCATGCCAGACCAGGGTCAGGAGCCAAAGCAAAATTGACCCTACTGGGGTGCGAGGCAGCCGGTTCCGAAGAGTTCGGAATTGGGCCCAGAAGATCGCCGATATTTGGCCCCACATTGCTCAGAGCCAGTCTAAATTCCCGGCGTAGCCCGCGGAACCAACCAGGTTGACGAAGATTTCTTCAAGCGTTGTTGCTCCTTGCGTTGCCTGGTCGCGCAGTTGCGCCACGGTGCCTTGGGCAACAATTTTGCCCTCCTTCACGATCGCGATTTCATCACAAATGCGCTCCACCACATCCAGAACGTGAGAGGTGAGAAACACGGTGGCTCCGTGCCGCACCTGGGCAAGAAGAATGTCTTTCATCAGGCGAGCCCCGACCGCATCTACGCCTTCAAACGGCTCGTCCATCAGGAACAGCCGGGGCCGGTGGATCAAGGCAGCCGCCATCGCGACCCGCTTCCGCATGCCTTTCGAATATTCGCCGATCAGCTTGCGGCGGTGATCGCTCAACTCGAAGAGCTCGAGTAATTCAGCCGTGCGAGTCTTGGCAACGGCCTTTGGTGTCTCGTAAAGCCGGGCGACAAACTCCAGATATTCAGAGCCGGTTAAGTAATCGAAGAGCAGGCTGTCGTCGGGAACGATTCCAATTTGCCGCCGGATCTCGAGAGATCGTTCAGGCAGCCGCATGCCGAGCACATCGATGGTTCCGGCGTCGGGTTGAGCCAGCCCGGTCAGCATCTTGACGGTGGTTGTTTTGCCGGCTCCGTTTGGGCCTAGGAAGCCGAAGAAGAGTCCTTGACCAACAGTCAGGGTAAGACCGTCCACGGCCTTGACGCTTCCATAGCTCTTTTCAAGATTGACCAGTGCCAACGCGGGGATCGGATCAACCTGCGTTGCCGCTGCCCCCTGCTCCGTAAGCGCGCCGGACTCCTCGAGATTCATCACTGGGGATTGGTGCCGGTCCGAGGGCCTGGCGCGCGATCTCGAACCGCTGACATCAGCGAACCGGTTTGGCGGAGAATAGCAAGCTTGGCGCGGATCTCCTGGAAGTCGGAGTCGTAGAAATCGATCCAGCGGTTGCCTTCATCAAGGCGGGCCTGCTCCACCCGGCTGATGGGAACCCGTCCTTCACCATTCTGGGCCAGGAGAACGCTTAACTGTTCGCGCGCAAGATCAAGCTGCATGCGCGACAGATCCCGGAGACTTTGTGCTTTCTGCCATTGTTCATAGCTGCGGCGCGTATCCGTCAGGATGCGATTCCGGACCTGGTCCATCTGGATTCGAATCTTCTGCATATCCGTGAATGCCTGCGCGGCGAGTCCCTTCGTCGCGGTTCCCACTAAGATCGGAAGCGTAAGGGAAACGCCAAGCTGAGCATTATTGCGTTGAAACTTCTGGAAGTATTGTTCGTAGTTGTAACGCGCGAAGAGCGAATACTGGGCCACCAGATCAACTTGCGGAAGACGCGATGCTTTATAGGACCGGAGTTCCAGCTCTTTTGCAAGAACGTTCGACTGCATCTGCCGAAGCTCTTTGTTGTTTCGCATGGCGGCATCGGCGGCTTCGTTCTCGGAAGGCGGCGATGCAATCGAGGACAACTCCGAATCGACGGGCTTAACGCGGTCGGAGGCAGGAAAGCCAAGCACGACGGCCAGCATCATCTCGTAATAGTCGGCGTCGAGCTTCGAGGCATCCAGACGCTGCTCAGACATGGCGAGGTTTACGCTTGCCCGCTTCAACTCGAGTGGCAATTCATTTCCCTCGCTGACGGAAGCCGCCGTTAATTGCACCACTTTCTGCAAGCTTGGCAGTTGGCTGTTCAGGGTCTCGTGCTGATGCTCCATCTGGCTGGCGGTTAAGAAAAGATCTGCCGTTTGATATGCGACGTCTTCGCTCTTGGCCTGCGCGCCGTATTGTGAGCCTCGGGCCGTTTCGCGAGCGGACGCTACTTCATAGCTTTTCGGGCGATTGTAGATCGCCATGTCGGTGTGAAGCTGGAACAGGCTGGGCGCATTGCCTTCAATACTATTTGGATAGCCATAGGTATAGGCAAGTCCGCTTCCGGCGAATACTTTGGGCCGGAACGGATCCTGAGCAACGGCGATGCCCTCGGTAGCCCGCTGCATGTCCAAGCGCGCCAGGGCTACATCGGGATTTTGGCGGGTTGCAATTTCGAGCGCTTGCGGAAGGGTCATAGAGCGGGTCTCGGCTGAGGCGATAGCAAGACACCGCTAACAACGAGATAACTAATCGTTGAGGGAACACGTACTCATGCTAACGTGCCGGGCGGGAGAGCTTGGGATCTGCAACTCAAAGCACAAAAGGGGCTCCCGCTCTGTGCGAGAACCCCTTCGATATAAGCCGTGATTGAGTTGTGTGTGTTATCTGCCCGTGGTAGATGGCGGCCTTGCCGTGCCGGGAGTGACAGGGGGACGCGCTGTCCCGGGCTTTGGCGTTACGGCGCTAGGCGTCGTGCTGGTCGGGGCAGGTCAGGGTTCTTGTCGTAAAGCGAAACAATGTCTGACGTAATATCGATCCCGCTGGAAGCGTAGAGCACAGGCGTATTCGGATTGCTGACATCCAGGATCATAGTATAGTTGTTGTCCTTCGCGTACTTCTCGATGACAGCCATCATGCGTTGACCCAGACTCTGCAGCAGCCGCTGTTGTTCACTTTGGAGCTCTTCTTGCGCATCCTGCATATCGCGCTCCAGGCGCTTCTTTTTTTCGTCGATATCGCGGGCAAGTTGGTTGCGCTTATCTTCGCTTAGAACGGTGCCACCCTTGTTGAACTGATCTTGCAGAGAGGCGATCTCGCTTTGGCGGCTGTCGAAGTCCTTTTTGCGTGGAGCGAACTTCGCATCGAGTTCCTGGGAGGCTTTTTGGCCGTCTTTGGTCCCGACGATTGCGCCTTGCACACTGATGACACCAACTTTGTTCGCCGTCTGCGCGTTTGCTCCAAAAGCAAGACAAAGCAGGGCAGCTCCGGCCACCAGCGCATTATTCTTTACCATCAACGTCATAATTCCTTCCGTACAACAAAACAAAATATCGTTATACCGGGGTGCGGCTCTGTCGTGAGCCAAGACTAGAACGTGCGTCCAATCGAGAAGCGGAACATCGTTCGTTTCTCAGCGAAAGCTGTGGACTGCCCAAATGCCGCAAGGGCGCTCTGGTAGGTCGCATTGTTCGGGAAGAACGAGCGGTCCGCCGCTATCGGGGGCTGCAAATTAGTATTGACGATACTCAAATTATACGCCCAATACAGACGAAACGGTGCATTAACCACCGGCATCAGGACCTGAAGTTCTAGTCCGGCCGAAATGCGGGGCACTTGGGTACCCGGGGCGACATAAGCTCGCCTGCCGAAGTCCGCCTGCGGGAAGAGCGCGTTGAGCTCAGTGACACGCTCGGAGTTGAGACCAAGCTGGCTCGCCAAGGTCAGCCGATCAACACCGGCGTCGAGGAACGGTGCCAGCGTCACTGGGCCAACGATCGGTATCCGGTATTCGTAATTGAACACCACCGCCGTGTCGCCGCCAGGCAAGATCAACTGGTATGTCGGAATCGTTTGGGTGACCGCTGAATTCGAGGTGGTTCCGTCTGAATTCAAAACCTTCTGAACTCTCGCAGTGCCGTCGTTATTCAACACAGGAAACGGAGTGCTCGTCGGGATGTAGGCGATAGGACTGATGGTGAGAATGTTAAATCCGCGGATATCGTCCTCTCCACCCATGTAATACCGACTATAAGGAGGAGCGACCTTTCCGCCAAAACCGCTGATGAACCTGGCATTCAAATGGAATCCCATGACGTTGCTCCGGAAGATGCCACGGCGGAAATAGGCGACATCCAAAGCAGGCTGAACGGTATTTACATTTCCGCCGAGGACGCTGCCCGAGAAGGCCAAACTGGCGTTCACACGCAGTCCGTGGGTCGGGATGATGGGATGGTTGACCGTGTTGTAGGCGAATGTAGGCGTGACGGTGCTGGTCGCGATTCCGGTCAGGGAATTCGGCCCTCCGATGCCCTGGAAATCCAAATAGTCGAAGTACGTTGTCGCCGCAGTCGTCAAAGGCCGCAAACTCTGCACGCTATATCCGTAGCTCAGGCCTACGCGTGCAAAACTCCGGCGCAATCCGTAGCTCAGAAAGGCCGTAAAGCCCTTTCCGTTCGTCACGTAATTCAGAAGGTTGTCCGTACCGAGCGAATTGTAGTAAGACGTAAGGTTCTGGCCCGCGAGGATCGAAGCCTGCTGGCCCTGATCGTAGCTGTACCGCTGGTAGAACACGGTGAACCCGGCCTGTATCGGCTTGTCGAACAGATAAGGCTCGGTAAATCCGAACGTAATGTTGTCGAGCAGCGTTCCGATCTGCGCGCCCAGGCTCAATGTCTCGCCGAGGCCGAGGAAGTTATTCGTCGAGTAAGAGAAGCCGATGAAGCTTCCCGATATTCCCGACACGCCACCGTTCAACTGGATCGAGTTCTTTCCGCGCTCTTTGACCTTCAGCAGAAGATCAACCGTGTTCGTCTTGGTATCGCGTTTGACATCGGCTGCATCTTCGGGCTTCAGCGGATCGAAGTATCCAAGCTGATTGAGACGCAAGATGCTGGTTTCCCAGAGCTGTTGGCTATACAGGTCGCCTTCGTCGATCAGGATTTCGCGCCGGATCACTTTATCGCGCGTGGTTACGTTCCCTTGGAAATCGATGCGGCGGACAAAGAACTGATGCCCTTCGTCAACATCGATGGTCAGATCAACTTGCGGTTTACCGGGCACAACTTCCGGATCCGGCGAGGGCACGAAATCGATGTAGCCAAAGTTCCCGTACAGCTTCCGTAAGTCTTCCAATCCCTTTTGAAGCTTCTCCGTCGAGAAGACATCCCCGGGCGCCATTCTGAAGACCTGGCGACCGATCAGATCGGGAGTACGGAACAGCTTCATACCGACGAACTGGAAGTTGCGTAGGGTGAACAGATCCCCTTCCCGCACGAACATCGTGACATCAACATGCTTTCCCGGCTTCTTCGGGTTAAAGAGCGGAATTTTGATGCCGTGCCCGTAGACGTCGTAGATCTTTTCGGAGTGATTGATGACACGCGCCGTGAAGTATCCGTGCGTTTGATAGAACTGGCGGATGCGATCGGAGTCCTCGTCGAGCTTCGTCGAGTCGTAGGTCCGCGCAAACAGATTTTCGAACAGCAGCGAATGAGGAAGCCCAATCGGCTTGAGATTCTTCATCGCGCGAATCACCTCGCGATCGGTGAAAGCGGTGTTGCCATCAATGATGATGTTGCCGACCTTAACTTTCGGGCCTTCATCAATGGCGAACGTCACGTCGACTCCACCCGGAGGAACCTGGCGGATCTGCGGAGTGATGGTCGCGTATTGATGGCCGCGCTCCGCTTCGTACTCCTGCAAGCACGTTCTTCGCGCGCTGCACTTTCCCGGGATCGTACTGCGATTCGGGAGTCAGACTACCTTCCGTTCTTTCAAGCGGTCTAGGATTTCGGACTTGCTGATCGACTTGTTTCCCGTGTAGTCGATCGTATGAACGGTGCGGCGCTCAGTGACTACGAAGCGGAGAATGATGCCGCCGCCCGGACCCTTTTCTTTCTCGATTTTCAGATCGTCAAAGCGGCCGGTATTCCAAAGGGCGATGAAGTCACGGTGAAGAGATTCTTCGTCGTAGACATCGCCCTTCTTCGTATAGATGAGGGCCCGCAGAGTGTCTTGCGGTACTTTTCGCTGTCCGCGGAACTCGACGCCTTCAATGATGTTGTCTCCGACAGGAGCGGTTTGGGCTTCCTGGATGCCGGTCGGGTTCTGCTTTTCCGCAGGCTTCGGCGTCGTCTCCGGAGTGGTCGGAACATTTTCAAACGGATTGTTCGGCCGGGTCGGCGGAGGCGGAGTCTGGGGAGGCGTTCGCTGCTGCTGGGACTGTCCCTGCGGTGGATTCGCTCCCTGCTGTGATTGAGCCTGCGGCGGATTGGCCTGCTGCGGAGGCGTAGTTTGGGTTGTGCTTGTCTGCGCCGACTGCGCCGTGTTTGCCTGCGAGTTCCCAGCCTGCGAGACAACTTCTCCCGCGACATGGTCATCGGACGTCAACAATGGTTGGGCAAGCCCGGCGGCCGTGAACGCTCCCCACGTCAGCGAACACGAAAGGCAAACCCTAGAGGCACGGGCTGCGAGGGCAGACATACGCAGGCTTCGGAGCCTGTGATGAATCATCTAAAAGCTAATCCTTTCCATGCCTTGGAAGTAGACCCTGACGTCCCGCAGTGCGTATGCGTTTCAGCAGAGGCAAAAATGAGGCAGGTACACTTGTCCCCTAGAAGCAAACTCAAACTCTTTAGTGTAGCCGATAGGCTTACTAGGTCTGAGGGGGACGGAACGACGCCTAAGTCCCGGCTCCGCACCACTCAAAAAGCAGTTCCCACTCGGCTTCCTGGATGGCAATAGCGACTGTTAACTTGGCCGCGTCGCCGCCGCGGGTTGCCTCTTCGCACCAACGATTGAAAAGGAACGGATCCCAGGACTCTCCGAGACGCCAGGGCGTGCGGTGGCCGGCGAGGACCTCGCTTGCTGCCACCTGGAGCTGAGGGAATATCGGGTGCTGCCCTACTCTGCGGAACCAATATCCGGCATTGCTGTAATCGGGTTCGAGGCGATGAGCGATTCCGTGCCAATAGCTACCCTCGACCGTGTCCAGTTCCTGAGAAAGCTGGTGGCTCTTCTCCCAATTATTAAGCCGCAGAAACAAACCGCTCAGGGCCTCCTGCGGATAACGGGCGGACGGGAACAGATCAACCGCTGATCTTCCGTCAAGCAAGCTCCCGCTATCCTCATCCGCACTCGTTCGAACCAGCGGAAAGGGCCGGTGATCCATCCCGGCCAGGATGGCACGCACAGGCTCGGAGAATTGCGACATCGGAAGCGGCATAGAACTCTTCTTCAACAGCTTACTGCCCGGGCGGTGGCCTACACTGAGAGGGATGAGCAAACGCTATTCGGCTCCGCCGCCGATGACCATCGATCCGGCTAAGAACTACACGGCGACTTTCGAAACATCGCGAGGAACTATCGTCGTCGACCTGTTCCCGAAGGACGCGCCTAAGACCGTCAATAACTTTGTTTTCCTAGCTCGTGAAGGCTTCTACGACGGAACCGTGTTCCACCGGGTCATCCCGGACTTCATGGTTCAGGGCGGAGATCCCGAGGGCTCAGGCCGCGGCGGTCCGGGCTACAAATTCGAGGACGAGACAAAGAGCAACCCCAATAAACATAAAAAGGGTTCACTGTCGATGGCGAACGCAGGACCGAATACAAACGGAAGCCAGTTCTTCATCACTCACGTTGTCACTGACTGGCTGGACGGCAAACATACCGTTTTCGGACAAGTCAAATCGGGCCAGGACATTGTCGATTCAGTGAAGCAGGGCGATACGCTGAAGTCCGTAACGATCGAAGAATCGTAGGAACGCTCCGGACCTTGGCATGACAAGAGATCAGGCATGGTCGGTGGTGTGCGAGTTCGTCAAAAGCGAGGGACTTCGCCGTCACATGCTGGCCGTTGAAGCATGTTTAACGGCCTACGCAGACAAATTCTCGCAAGACCGGGAGATGTGGGCCGTAACGGCGCTCCTGCACGACTTCGATTGGGAGATCCACCCCGCCTCGCCTGATCATCCGATGAAGGGAGAAGCGATCCTCGCGGAGCGCGGAGTAGACGAAACCATCCGGCGCGCCATCCTTTCGCACGCGAACTACAGCGGCGTCCCTCGTGAATCGCTTCTGGAGCGGGCCCTGTACGCTTGCGATGAACTCTCCGGGTTTCTGACTGCCTGTTCTTACGTGAAACCCGGGAAGAGCATTCACGAGGTAGACGTTGCCTCTGTGAAGCGCAAACTCAAGGACAAGGCTTTCGCCCGCAACGTCAATCGCGACGACATCACCGAAGGTGCACAAGAACTCGGCGTTCCGCTCGATGAACACATCGCATTTTGTATAGAAGCGATGAAAGCAAAAGCTCCTCAGCTAGGGTTGGCAGGCCAGGCTAGCTGAAGAGCTCAAGCATCGGTGCGCTATTCTCGCCGATCGCGTGCAACCTTCAGATCAGTCATGTCCCGCATGAGACTGTCCCGGGTACTAGCCTGTAGGACGTTGTGATCGAGAATATCTTTTAAACAATCCACCGCCTTCTCCAGCTCGCCGCGGTCGAACTTCCCCTTCACCAGCTTGCGGTCGAACGTGGATAGGTGGCCTTGCGCGTTCTTGTACCGGTTGTGATCATCGTTGTGCCTCGGCTCCAGATCAGCAGCCGTGCGCAGATCAACTTGCGTACGGTCGACAACGTCCCGGAGGTTGTCAGAGGCGTCGGCATGATGCCTCCAGCCCCAATCAGAGGCAGTTGCGAACCCACCGCCTCCCGCAAGCAGACCCAACCCTAGGCAGCCCGTCATCATCAATCGATTGAATGTCTTCACTTCGTTCCCTCCATGTAGATCTACCTGTTGGACGCGCGGGGAGCCGAACTTGCATCTGCAAGGTAGTTGGGAGCCGTATTAAATCGCCTACATCTGCAGGGGTCGGGCGGCGTTCACATCGAAGCAAGTACTAGTGCTCCATAGAGCACGCTGTCATCGCCGAGCTGGGCAGGTTCGACAATGCGGCGAGCTCGCGACCAGGCAGGCATTTGCCTGTCTAACTCCTCACGCAGCGGAAGAAACAAGCGGTCCCCGGCCTTGCTGATACCGCCGCCGATGACAATCATTTCGGGATTCAGAATCATCAACGCGGCTTTCAGTCCTCTGGCAAGGTAAACCACATACCGCTTCACGAAGTCGCTGTCCATCAGCAACTCCTTCGCTGGTTTTCCGTAGTCCCGCTCCAGCCACAGCCCGCAGCACATTCGTTCGAAGCAGCCTTGCGAGCCGCACAGGCAACTTGGCCCGTCAGGCACCAGGTTCATGTGACCGATCTCTCCCGCAAACGAATCAATGCCCCGGTACACCGATCGTTCAATGATGATTCCGCCGCCGATCCCGGTGGACAACGTCAGGTAGAAGGAAGACGCTGTGTTCTTCGCCGCCCCGTAGTAAGCCTCGCCGAGAGCCCCTACGTTCGCATCGTTATCCATAATCGTGGGGGCACCGGTCAACCGGGCAACTTCGGGAACCAGCGGGTATTGGTCCCACCCGCCCACGTGCGTCGAGAGGGTAACAGTCTGCGATTTAAAATCAACCGGCCCGCCGAATCCGATGCCGCAAGCGTCGGGACGGAAGTCGAGTTCCCCTGACCATTGCGAATAGATGTCCCGAATGGCGGCGATCATGCTGTGCGGACCGCCGAGCCGGTCTGTCGGTCGGGTCTCGCGGGCGATGAGGGTATCCCCGTCAAAAGCACCTACCGTAAATTTAGTCCCACCGATATCAATTACGAGCGTTCTCACAAAGAATATTGTGAATGCTGAGAAGGAGTGGAAGGAAAACGGGACGGGAAAATGACGGGTCGAAATGGCCTTAACGCCGATCGCTTGCCCCGATTGGAGTGAACTCGACGATGGATCCTGAGTTCAGAAGCGCATCCCTAAACTCCTGATCCCTGCCCTCGGCGACCTCATACTCCCAGATTTCCGTACCTAAACCGATGAGCTCATCATCATGCTCAAGCGGATCCGGCGAAGTCTTCGCTTCGGGATCCCGTCGCAGCACAAAGGTGGATTTCCGAACTACCGTTTCCGGGCCGCCGCCTTGAAGAAAGCCGATCGGGTTTTCACTCGCATCACCCTTTTTGTTCGCCCGTTCCCGGAACACGACACGATATCTCATCGAAGGCGGCTTCACTCGCCTACTTCGAAGAGCTGCCCAGTTTAGGCTGAATGGCTTTGAGTTTGTCCAAGTGACCTTGTATGACCGGAAGCGTCTGGGACGCGAACGACTTTATCTTCTCGTCTGTGCCGGATTTCGCTTCCTTTTCGAACTCCTTGATGTCCTCTTGGTGGTCCGCCATCATATCTTTTACGTAAGCCGAGTCAAATTGAGCGCCGGACAACTTCGAAAGCCGGTCGTACATCGCCTGCTGCTTCCCGTTGACGTCCGCAGGCAGAGTCATGCCCTCTGATGCCGCGACCGATTTGAGCTGCTCATTCGCTTTGCCGTGGTCGTCCACCATTTGCTGGCCAAAGGCCTTCACATCGGGCGAACCGGCTTTCTCGGTCGCGAGCTGGCCGAGCTTAACCTCCGCCAAGCCACCCTGGGCGGCCTTTACGGCAAAAGCCGCGTCGGGAGACTTCATCATCTTCCGCGCTCCATGGTCCATGTGTTGGTCGCTCGGCGCGGTCTGTCCAAATACTGCGGCGGCAAGGGACCAGCCGATCACATACCGCCCGAGGCGGCGCAAACAGCAACTTAGGGTTATCACACTATCTCCGCAAGTTGGACACAAACACGCGCCCAGTGTTTCGCCGCGTTGAAGCGACTGCAGGCGACGAGAGGAGCGCCAAAACGGAATTAGCCGAGGTTATGCGCGATTGCGTACCGGGTCATTTGAGCCGTAGAGTGCAGTCCAAGTCTCTGCATGATGGCAGCGCGATGGAACTCTGCGGTCCGGACGGAAATATTGAGCTGGGTGGCGATGTCCTTAGCGCTGCACCCGGTCGCAATGAGCTTCAGAACTTCTCTTTGGCGAGCCGTTAGACCGGTGCGTTGCGTGTCCGGATCTATCGCGCCGCTCCCGCCCTTATCGGGCAGAAGCGAACCGCCCTCGAGGACAGTATGCAGGGCTGCCAGGAGCTCATGTGCAGGCACTCTCTTCGAAAGGTAAGCCTTTGCACCGATTCTCGCTGCCTGCTCGGCATAAGCGGGCTCTCCGTACATGGAAAGAAAAACAATCGGCAGGTCCGGCTGATGTTCAAGAACAGTTCTGGCCGTCGTAAACCCGTCCACTCCGGGCATGCTCACGTCGAGAACTGCAATATCTGGTTTAAACTGCTCGACAGCACCAATAAATGCTTGGCTCGTATCGACAGCTAGGACCTCAAACTCACGCTTCATAATGGCGCCGAGAGCGTCAAGAATGAGGTGATGATCGTCTGCCATCAGGAGTCTCGGAAGGCCGGGTACCTCCTCCGGAGAAACCTGCTGTAAAGGTGAACTAAGCGTTGGAGATGACATATAGTCTAAGCCTTCTAATCAAAGACGCGAAAAGGAAAAAAGAAGTACCTTTTTTAACAAAGGAAGAAATTCCTGTACCAAGTACCAGGAGTTTCAGAAGCTCAAAACGGAGGAGCCGGAAACTGCCGATGAGAGAACCAGATGGACATCCGGCTGAGGCTCCGGGGGTCGACCAAAACGAGATAACGAGCCTTACTCTTGCGTTATCATACGAAATTGCGTCCGCCTCAGGACACAAGGAAAGTTTACTAGTCAATTCATGCGAGTAGCAATCATCGGAACCGGGTATGTCGGTCTTACGACAGGCGTTTGCCTCGCGTTCATCGGGCACGATGTCTCGTGTGTCGACACGGATCAATCGAAAATCGAAGCGTTGCGAGCGGGGAAAGTACCGATTTTCGAGCCAAGTTTAGCGGAACTGATCCAGGAAGCGGGTTCGAATCTCAAGTTCACGGCGAGTTATGCCGAGGCGATACCAGGAGCTGACGTCGTTTTTATAGCTGTTGGCACTCCACCGACACCTTCCGGTGCTCCGAACCTTGAGTACTTATCCCAGGCCGCGCGATCCATCGGGCAGTGCGTAGACAGTGACTTCACCGTCGTGGTGAACAAGTCCACCGTCCCCATCGGCAGCGGAAACTGGGTTGGATCGATCCTTCGCGAAGCCTACGAGCAGCGTGCGTCGAAGCCGTATGCAGAATTCGCGGTGGCTTCGAATCCGGAGTTCCTGCGCGAGGGATCGGCTCTGCACGACAGCCTGTATCCGGACCGGATCGTGATTGGGGCAGACGAGGCGAGAGCCCTCGAGGTGCTTTACTCTCTGTACCGACCCATTCTGGATCAGACCTTTACACCGCCTACGTACCTGCCGCGCCCGGAATCCCAAGGCGGCGTGCCGCTTCTGTCGACGGATCTGGCTTCCGCGGAGTTGATTAAATACGCCGCAAATGCGTTCCTGGCGCTCAAGATCAGCTTCATCAACGAGATCGGCTTGCTGGCCGAACGGGTGGGGGCCAACATTACCGAGGTAGCGCGCGGCATCGGACTGGATTCGAGAATCGGATCCCGGTTCTTGAGTGCGGGGATCGGCTGGGGCGGATCGTGCTTCGGCAAAGATACGGCCGCTCTGATCGCGACGGCCGGCGAATACGGGCTGCATATGCCCATCGTCGAGTCTGCCAGGAAAATCAACACGCGGCAGCGCGACCGGATCGTCGAAAAGCTGCTGCAGGAGCTTAAAATTCTCAAGGGCAGAACGATCGGGCTGCTCGGACTTGCATTCAAGCCCAACACGGATGATTTACGAGAAGCGCCGGCCATCGAAATCGCTCAGAAGTTGATTGATCGCGGCGTCCGGGTCAAAGCACACGATCCGATCGCGCTAGACCGCTTCCGTAAGGAACATGGCTCGATGGGGGTTACGCTTTGCGAGAACGCCGCCGAGGTTGCGGAAGGGTGTGATGCCCTCGTTCTTGTCACGGAATGGAACGAGTACCGGGATCTCGAATGGGAGTCGATTGCAAAGAAGATGCGCTCGCCCTTTGTGCTCGACGGCAGGCATGCGCTCGATCGGGAGAAACTGGGCCGTGCCGGCATTCGTTACGCGACCTTGAATTAGGCGGCTGCCATTGGTTTCTTACCGCACCGATTGAGGAACGCTGGGCGGCGGTTTCCGCGTTTGAGGGGCTTCCCCGCTACCGAGATGCCATTCCTCTCTCGACTCACCGGTCGGTCGTCCTACCCACCGATTCCTGATTAAACAAAACGAAAACCCCCAGCCCGACGGAGTGTCAGACTGGGGGTTTCGGATATTTAATCGGGCGACTTCCTACTCTCCCACACACTTGCGCGTGCAGTACCATCGGGGCTGAGAGGCTTAACTTCCGTGTTCGGGATGGGAACGGGTGGGACCCTCTCGCTAGGATCACCCGAAACTTGTACAAAATTTCGGTAAACAGATTGAATAGTTATTGACGGGCAAACAACGAGTCAAAACGTAGAATTCATTTTATGGTCAAGCCGAACGAGCTATTAGTAACGGTAAGCTCAACGCATTACTGCGCTTACACATCCGTCCTATCAACGTGATCGTCTTTCACGGCTCTTCAGGGAGATCTCATCTTTGGGAAGGTTTCGTACTTATATGCATTCAGCACTTATCCTGACCAGACTTCGCTACTCAGCTGTGCCACGGGTGTGACAACTGAATCACAAGAGGTCTGTTCACCCCGGTCCTCTCGTACTAAGGGCAAGCCCCATCAAATCTCCTACGCCCACCACAGATAGGGACCGAACTGTCTCGCGACGTTCTGAACCCAGTTCACGTACCGCTTTAATAGGCGAACAGCCTAACCCTTGGGAGCTTCTACACCCCCAGGATGCGATGAACCGACATCGAGGTGCCAAACCGGAGCGTCGATGTGAACTCTTGACTCCGATCAGCCTGTTATCCCCGGCGTACCTTTTATCCGTTGAGCGATGGCCCTTCCATACAGAACCACCGGATCACTAAGTCCTGGTTTCCCACCTGCTTGACTCGTAGGTCTCGCAGTCAACCTGGTTTATGCCTTTGCACTCGTCCTCTGATTTCCAAACAGAGTGAACCAAGCTTCGAGCGCCTCCGTTACAATTTAGGAGGCGACCGCCCCAGTCAAACTACCCGCCTTGCAATGTCCCTCTCCCGGATAATGGGAGTAGGTTAGAACCACAGAACGATCAGGGTGGTATCTCACTGGTGGCTCCCTCAAGCCCAAGAGCCTGAGTTCAAAGCCTCCCACCTATCCTGCGCAGATCGCACCATAGTTCATTGCAAAGGTATAGTAAAGGTGCACGGGGTCTTTCCGTCTAGTGGCGGGCATCCGGCGTCTTCACCGGAACCACAAGTTCGCCGGGCGGAGCGCGCCGACAGTCGTCAGATCGTTACGCCATTCGTGCAGGTCGGAACTTACCCGACAAGGAATTTCGCTACCTTAGGACCGTTATAGTTACGGCCGCCGTTCACCGGGGCTTCAATTCAAAGCTTCGCCTTGCGGCTAACCTCTCCTTTTAACCTTCCGGCACCGGGCAGGCGTCAGCCCCTATACGTCGTTTTAGACTTTGCAGAGACCTGTGTTTTTGTTAAACAGTCGCCTGACGCGTTTCACTGCGGCCCACCGAAGTGGGCACCCCTTCTCCCGAAGTTACGGGGTTAATTTGCCTAGTTCCTTCGCAACTCCATCACCCGAGCGCCTTAGAATACTCATCTCGTCCACCTGTGTCGGTTTGTGGTACAGGTACGTTTATTCTCCTTAGAGGATTTTCCTGGCACACAACCCGGCGGATTTGCCAATCCGGATTTCACTCAGACCTATCTTTGACCCTTCTCGCAGATAGGCTTTTGTGGTGCGTCCCCCCATCGGTCTTGATCGAACAAACGTAGTCACGGAATATTAACCGTGTGTCCATCAGTTACGCCTTTCGGCCTCACCTTAGGCCCTGACTAACCCTGAGCGGATTAACCTTTCTCAGGAATCCTTAGACTTACGGCGGCCAGGGTTCTCACCTGGCTTTTCGCTACTTATGCTGGCAGAGTCACTTCCTACCGATCCAGTACTCCTTACGGTATACCTTCACTGCTGTAAGAACGCTCTCCTACCACTCCCTGCCCGAAAGCAGAAGTCCATAACTTCGGTGACATGCTTGAGCCCCGTTGGATTGTCGGCACCGAATCCCTCGACCAGTGAGCTATTACGCTTTCTTTAAAGGATGGCTGCTTCTAAGCCAACCTCCTGGCTGTCTGAGGAACTCGACTTCCTTTCCCACTTAGCATGTACTTGGGGACCTTAGTTGATGGTCTGGGCTCTTTCCCTTTTGACGATCAAGCTTAGCCCTGACCGTCTGACTCCCGTATTACTCGTTCTTGGCATTCGAAGTTTGGCTGAATTCGGTAACCTGGAAAGGCCCCTAGTTCAATCAGTTCTCTACCACCAAGACGGACCATACGAGGCTAGCCCTAAAGCTATTTCGGAGAGAACGAGCTATCACGGAATTTGATTAGCCTTTCACCCCTACCCTCAGCTCATCCAAGCTGTTTTCAACCAACACTGGTTCGGACCTCCATCCGTTGTTACACGGATTTCATCCTGGCCAAGGGTAGATCATCCCGCTTCGCGTCTAATCCCAGCGACTGAACGCCCTATTCAGACTCGCTTTCGCTGCGGCTCGCTTTCGCTTAACCTTGCCACTGAGACTAACTAGCCAGCTCATTATTCAATAGGCACGAGGTCAGACATTGCCTTGCGGCCATAGTCCTCCCACTGCTTGTAAGCATGCGGTTTCAGGTACTATTTCACTCCCCTCACAGGGGTTCTTTTCACCTTTCCCTCACGGTACTAGTTCACTATCGGTCGCAAGTGAGTATTTAGCCTTACCGGATGGTCCCGGCAGATTCCCACAGGGTTTCACGTGCCCCGCGGTACTTAGGAGCCACTTGAAGTTAGGATTGCATTTTAAGATACAGGGCTGTCACCTTCTTTGGCCGGTCTTCCCAAACCGTTCTCGTAACGCTTTCCTATCCTTCGTTAGAATAAGGCCCGCCTGGGAACCGAAGTCCCCAACCGATCCTTATTCTTTGTGGTCCTGCAACCCCGCGCTCTCCTTTCGAATCGCCCGGTTTAGGCTGTTCCGAGTTCGCTCGCCACTACTATCGGAATCACTGTTGTTTTCTCTTCCTAGGGGTACTGAGATGGTTCACTTCCCCCCGTTCGCTCCAGCCGACTATGTATTCATCGAGCAGGTAAGCCAGTTACCTGGCTTGGGTTTCCCCATTCGGAAATCCCCGGATTATAGATTGCTTGCATCTCCCCGAGGCTTATCGCAGCTAGCCACGTCCTTCATCGCCTACTTGCGCCAAGGCATCCACACGCATGCTCTTAGTAGCTTGACCATAAAATTAACACTACGTTTTACAAACGAGTTCTTCTCCGCGAATCACTTCCGAGTTCCTTATTGCGACACGAACCCAGTTCGGCAACTCGCAGCGCTGCCGTCGCATATTGGTTACTTCTCGCGACAGCATTGCAACTTGTAGTTGCCCGTCAATAACTATTCAATTTTCAAAGAACAACCGAATCAATGATCCGGCTCTTCACGCACACAGTCAACTGAAACCTATTTGCTTCAGTTGAATCGCTGAACGACAGAAGACCAATTCCTGTTCATGCAGACGTTAACTTCTGGCTTTCAACTTGTTTGGTGGGCCTGGGTAGACTCGAACTACCGACCTCACCCTTATCAGGGGTGCGCTCTAACCACCTGAGCTACAGGCCCATGTTCACCTTGCGGTTGGCACGCCCCGTCAGTTTCTTCGATGATGATTCTTCATGTTTGGTTACAGAAATCACATACCGAAAGAAGTGAGTGGATGCGAAGCTGGTGGAGCTGGTCGGGATCGAACCGGCGACCTCCTGAATGCAAATCAGGCGCTCTCCCAGCTGAGCTACAGCCCCTCTGTTTGGCTTACCGGAGCAACCTTGAAGCCGGTCGCCTCCGAAGCCGAAATATGTAATCGAGGCCGATTGGACGCGAGCCACCTATGACCAGCATCAGACGACCAGAAGTACATCAAACTTTAAGTGGAGATCCGAAGTCGAGAGCACCATCTTTCGATGGGCTCAATGGAGTGGAAAGACTGCCACTTACTTGACTAGCTCCCGAAAGAGCTTTTCAGTGACTCCACCCACTTTCTCTCTTAGAAAGGAGGTGATCCAGCCGCAGGTTCTCCTACGGCTACCTTGTTACGACTTCACCCCAATCATGAATCATACCTTGGGCCGCTGCCCCCTTCGGGTCGGCGGCAGGCTTCTAGTACAATCCACTTTCGTGATGTGACGGGCGGTGTGTACAAGGCCCGGGAACGTATTCACGGCATCGTTCTGATATGCCATTACTAGCGATTCCAGCTTCATGCAGGCGAGTTGCAGCCTGCAATCCGAACTGAGAACGGTTTTTTGCGATTAGCTCCCCCTCGCGGGTTGGCTGCGCTTTGTACCGTCCATTGTAGCACGTGTGTAGCCCTGGACATAAAGGCCATGATGACTTGACGTCATCCCCACCTTCCTCCAACTTATCGCTGGCGGTCTCCTGAGAGTGCACCCTTACGGAGTTAGCAACACAGGACAAGGGTTGCGCTCGTTGCGGGACTTAACCCAACATCTCACGACACGAGCTGACGACAGCCATGCAGCACCTCGACTCCTGTCCCTTGCGGGGAAGGCCAGTGTTTCCACCGCCGGTCAGAAGCCGTTCGAGCCCAGGTAAGGTTCTTCGCGTTGCGTCGAATTAAACCACATGCTCCACCGCTTGTGCGGGCCCCCGTCAATTCCTTTGAGTTTCAGCCTTGCGACCGTACTCCCCAGGCGGCATACTTAACGCGTTAGCTCCGGCACCGACCAACTGAATGGCCGACACCAAGTATGCATCGTTTAGGGCGTGGACTACCAGGGTATCTAATCCTGTTTGCTACCCACGCTTTCGTGTCTCAGCGTCAGCAATGGTCCAGAAAGCCGTCTACACCACAGGTGTTCCTCCTGATATCTACGCATTTCACCGCTACACCAGGAATTCCGCTTTCCTCTCCCACGCTCGAGCACTCCAGTTTCCGGCGCACCCTCCCAGTTAAGCCAGGAGATTTCACACCGAACTTAGAGCACCGCCTACACACTCTTTACGCCCAGTAATTCCGAACAACGCTCGCTGCCTACGTATTACCGCGGCTGCTGGCACGTAGTTAGCCGCAGCTTCTTCTTCAGGTACCGTCATTATCGTCCCTGCCGAAAGAGCTTTACACCCCGAAGGGCTTCATCGCTCACGCGGCGTCGCTGCATCAGAGTTTCCTCCATTGTGCAAGATTCCCCACTGCTGCCTCCCGTAGGAGTCTGGCCCGTGTTTCAGTGCCAGTGTGGCCGTGTGCCCTCTCAGGCCGGCTACCGATCACCGCCTTGGTGGGCCATTACCTCACCAACTAGCTAATCGGCCGCGGACTCCTCTTTCAGCGCATTGCTGCTTTCCCTTCACAGGCTTATGCGGTATTAGCCCCGGTTTCCCAGGGTTATTCCCCACTAAAAGGTAGATGATCCACGTGTTACTCACCCGTACGCCACTTTACTCAGGGATTGCTCCCCTTTCTCGCTCGACTTGCATGTGTTAAGCGCGCCGCCAGCGTTGATTCTGAGCCGGGATCAAACTCTCGTTTGATCTTGATTTTTAGAGTCGCCACCCTGACCTTTCGGCCAGGATGAGCTTTATTGATCGCTCCGGTTATTACTCAAAGTCTGACGAATTACTTCATTGCGTCCAACCAGATTGTCAAACAACTGCGCAGACATCCTGACGATAACGGATTGCTCCGCTAAGACCAGAAGCTGCCGGCCTCGAAAGCCGTTTCGAGCTATCACAATCCGCCTGCATTCACACAGGACAAAGACGAAACGCTCAAAAATCTTCAGGTATAATTCAGTAGTAAAGGATTTACTACGAGGACTGCTTGAGAACTACTATGGAGTCCGAACTCGGCTCTCTGGTCTCGCCAGAAGAACCGCCTATCTACTTCCTGCGTGGCGACCGTTTCACTGTCGCCTTAACTAACTTATCAAAGCTCTGTATTCGATTCAAGCCGTTCGAAAACTTTTTTCTTTTTCCCTTGACTCGCCTTCGCCGCTTGTTACTGCTCTCGGCGACTTCTTGAGAATAACAGAGCCCCCGGGTGCTGC
>CAVSTJ010000012.1:0-1308426 GCA_963730795.1 uncultured Acidobacteriaceae bacterium
GGCACCCACGCTCCTTGGCAGCTAGTTTGGCCCCCAGGCCTACCTCGATCCCCTATTCGTGGCAAAATGAACATGGCCCGATGATCACCGGGTTGCTACAGAGCGCGGCTTCGTGGGCCACGTCTCGGCTAATCACGCCTCGCGACGGATCATCCAACTGAAGTCGTCCATTATCTTGGTCGTAAGAGAGCGATTTCGAAGCTGTTCCACCGTCACCGCGCAACTTTCACGCAGATCCTCCGCCATCTGTTCTTCCAGCGTTGCTGCCAAAGAATGGTCCAGAACAGCCATGTTTACCTCGTTATTCAGTGCGAAAGAACGATGGTCGAAATTGGCCGATCCTAGAACACTCCATTGGTGATCGATCACCATCAATTTGGCGTGGATCATCCCCGGCTGATATTCGTAGATCTCGGCCCCGGCGCGAAGCAGTTCAAGTTCGAGTGAGCGGCTGAGCTTCGTGATGGTTGGGTGATCGCTCGCCCGGCCATTGGTGAGGATCGGACCAGAACGCCCCGTTCCCGAATGGCGCGCAACAACGCCCGACGTGCACTACGGTCGGGCAGGAAGTACGGCGTCGTGATCAGAATGCTTTCGCGTGCGGAATCGAGTAGCACCTGATAGAGAATCCGCGCCCGCGTGCCGCCTTCCTGTGGCGTACTCTCCAATACCATGCTGGTAACGCCGTGCTCAGGCGCGGACGAAACAAGCTCCATGGGAACGGTCAGAATTTCTCCAGAACATTTCAGCCAATTTTGGGAGAGAACAGAGACCAACCCAGAGACCGCACGCCCTTCAATCCGAAACATTGTGTCGCGCCACGGTGGCCGGTGTTTGGTCCGTCTCAGCCAGTGGTCTGCCACACCAGCTCCGCCGATGAATCCCGTCTTTCCATCCACAACCAAAAGCTTGCGATGGGTGCGCCGATCGATATACGGAATATTCTTCAAACGCACAGGCTGATACCACAGCACTCTTCCGCCCGCTCGCCGTAGCTTGTCAAAGTAGGAGTCCGGCGTTCGGAAACTGCCGAAGGCGTCAACAACCGCATGAACCTCCACGCCCGCACGCGCCCGTTCCGCCAAGGCGTCCAACATCGCACTGGCGACTTCTCCTTCAAGAAACTCGAAGAATTCAAGCTGGATGCTGTTCTGCGCAGTGCGGATCGCTTCCATCTCGGCAGGATAAAACTCCGCCCCGTTTCTCAGCACTGTGACGGCGGTGTTGCGTGCAAGAAAGGCATCGGTGATGATACCGAGAAACTCGATGAACTTTTCACTGTCGAGTGGCTCGGTGATTCGATTCACCAAACGATACGGAATGGCCGGCCCGAAGAGTTGGAGCGCTAAACGTGCCCCGTTCCAGATTAGTGCGCCTGCTCCGGCTATCGCCAAGGCCGTGACAGCTGGATGACAGGAACGAGGTGATGGGGCGCGCTCAGAAGGCATGCCTGACCAGTGTACTTACCCCGAGGACTTTGCTCGCTCGCGGAGTTCAAGTTCCCTTCGTAATCGCTCCACCGCTGCCTTTTCACTCTCTCCCTGAGCGCGGCTTTCGACGACATCCAGGACGCGTCGCAAAGCTGCCATCACGAATCGGTCGCCTGCTCCGTAGATGGCTATGTGTCCCACCGTATTATCCAGAACCTCACAAACGGTCGGCGTCAGAACCACTAACCGCAGAGCGCCCTCGTCGTCCTGCCGGTTTTCGGAGACTCTTCCTCGCTCGGCCAGCAGCGCCATTCCGCTCGCTAGTTCATCAATCCCATTCACGGCCGTGAACGGGTCGTTGATACCGGGCGACAGCGCCCGAAGCACCACGTCGGTGAGCTGTTGGAACTGAAAGCGAATGTCCTGCGTCGGCGTTCGCTCGCCTCCTATTTGAAAAGCCTCGACGATTCTCTTTACGACGACTGCGGGCTGCTTCGTCGGGCCCCAGACACGCGCTACTTCGGAACTACTGACCAGATGGTCTCCCGGCTTTACCATCAGTTCCACAATCAGCTTCTTTTTCGTTGCGAGGGCGAGCAGATCATCCAGATCAATGGTCTGCAGATATCCGCTCTTCAAGATTCCTACTTCTGTGGATTGGCCGATCTCTCGCCAGGTCTCGGCCTCTTTCGGTTCCTTTCTTGGTTCGCCGATCTCGGATGGATAGAGGCTCGGGATCGCGTCTGCCATGTCCTCTGCGATTACACGTACGATATGGGAGGCCTGGATGGAGGTTGACACATGGTGAATGAAATAGATCAGCAGGATCAAACTCGCCAAGGACAGCCCGATTGCGCCAGTTACCGAAATCGCCGGCACAAATCCGCCCGACACATCCGATCCGCGAATTGCTCGCACAACCAGGACGCTATAGATGAAAGTCGACACAAAGGTACCCAGCAGAACCTGCGTGATTCTGTCTCGCATGAAGTTGCGCAGCACGCGCGATCCGTACTGCTGGGAAGCAATCGAAAGCGCGACCGATGCAAGCGAAAATGTCACGCTGGCCGCTGTGATCATAGAGCCCGCAATCGTGCTCAACAGTGAGCGCGCACCCTCCGGGCCGCCCGAGTAGGCCCACGGGATCTTTGCCTTGATTCCGGGATCAAATCGCTCATCCGCATAGAGCAGCAGCAACGCCAGGCCGCAGGCCATGGCCAGCATTAGCGTCGGTGCGAACCAGAAGCCAGTTCGAAGGGCGTTCAGCCGTTGAATCCACCGCGCGCGCATTCAGTCAGCACACATCCGACAAGAGACGTTCCATAGCTTTAACGCGTCGTCCGCCCATTTTCAGCCAGCAGTGGACTTTTTCAGGAACAGAACCATCCACGTTCCCACAAAGGCAAGATAAAGCGCAAGCAGAAGGATCCCCTGATTTCTGGTTAATTTCCCTGAACTGGCCGAAAGAAGAATGGCGAGCAACGTCATCAAAACGAGCCAGCTTAGATCCAGAATCGCGGGGGAACTCGGCGTGCCTTGCCCCAGTATGAGGGCCGGCAAAAGAAGGCCTACCAGTATGTTGATTGTGTTGCTGTTGAAGGTCTCGGTGATCACGGCAGCGCCTTTGCCATGACGCGCCAGGCGAACTGCGGTGAATGTATTCGGCAGGCCCGTCAAGCTGGCCAGCACAAACGTGCCCAGAATGGCGTCGGGCAGCCACCCATGTCCGATAGCCGTCGCATAATTCACCATGCCTATGCTCCCCAGCACTATGAGAGCCAGCGCCGGTATAATCAACCAGGCCGGCTTCCAAGATTGCTTACGACTTTCAGGATGTGAAACTCGCTTCTGTTCCTCGTCGTCTCCCCTTTCCTCACCAATCTCTTGTGTCTCCTCTTTTGCTTCAAAGCGGGCTGCCGCCAGAAAATGTTTCCAGGCAGACGGGATCGGAAATTCTGCGATGCGTTCCTGATTCACCGCCAGGAGGTAAACGTATGGGAGGACTATTAGAAGCACTAGAACGGCCGCGACACTCGGGTGGAGAAGCCCGCCGATCAATCCGGCGCTCACCAGCAGGACCGCCAAGGCCACCAAGCCGTTGAAGACCGTGGCCGCAGACCTAGCGCGCACGTGACCCGCCAGAACAGCCCCCAACCCCAGCAGGGCTGCCAGATTGAACAGGTTCGAACCCAATACGATCCCTACTCCCAGATCCCGTTGGTTCGAACTCAAAGCCACGATAGCTGACGCGATCTCAGGAGAGTCCGCGCCCAGCGCAGTCACCAAACCCAGAAGCTCTTCTGAAAGCTGAAGCTTGCTCCCCAAGCGGTCCAAACCCCGCGCAAGCAGTTCACTCGCCCAAAGCACCAATGCTAGGCATCCGCCGAACAAGAGAATGTTCAGCCACATACGCGAATGTCAATCGATTTAAGCAAATATCGTCACTTCTGCTCTCCGAAGTACTTCAAGCCTACTTCGCAAACTATAGTGACAGGTAAGGGCGTCGCTGCGTTATGATCTGCCCAACGGCTGCGTACAACCCTGTCACTTCGAGTACGGGCCGCTTGTGGCTTAGGGCTAAGATATGTTTTCTCCTCAAGCTCTCAACCTGGTTGTACGGTCTGCTCGGGTGCACAGGGCTGCCGCGGCTCCGGCCAGGATTTTCATTGCTTCTAGATCGGTCGGAATGGGATGGCTTGTAATCTCTTCCCGCGCAGTTGAACCTTAACTCCTGCCGAAGACATTCAGCTGTTAACTGCGGGCGGGTCTCGATGCAGCTGTTTCCGCTTACCTGAAGCAAAGGAGAAACAACGCGCCAAGAATGCAACTAGTGAGTTGTCCCAGTGATTGGGTTAGGAATAATTCTGCGTCGCGGATCTGAGTAAGACCAGCGGAAGGGTTTTGCGACTCTGGCGTAAGCGTGGATGTACTTCCGGATCTTGCGGCCCAAGTCGGCCAGGGAGGAAAAGATGCCACGAGCAAGGAGATCGCGCTGGATCTTGGCAAACCACAACTCCACTTGGTTGAGCCACGACGAATAGGTTGGGGTGAAATGGAAGCGCACTTTCGGATGGTCGGCCAGGAACTGTTGAACAGCTTTGGTCTTGTGTGCAGAGAGATTATCGAGCACGATATGGATTTCTTTGGCCCAGCGAGCGCGCTTGACCAGGTCCGAGACGAAACCGACGAACTCGTCGCTGGTGTGGCGTTTGGCTGTTTTCCCCTGCACCTTTCCTGTTTTCACATCCAGCGCGGCATACAACGACAACGTTCCATGCCGGTAGTATTCGAATCCATGCCGTTCGGCTCGTCCGGGCGACAACGGCAGAACCGGGTCTAAACGGTCTAGCGCCTGAATCGCAGTCTTCTCATCTACGCAAAAAATCGCGGCGTGCTGCGGCGGTTCCAGATATAACCCGATGATGTCGGCGGCCTTATTCTCAAACTCAGGATCGTTGCTCGCCATGTACTGTTCCAAGCGATGCGGCTGAAGCCGCGCTTGCGTCAGAATGCGATGCACGCTCGATTTGCTCACCCCCATCTCGGCCGCCAGCTTACGCAGCGACCAGTGTGTGCTTCCGTCCTGCGGTCTTTGTGGATTGCTGCACTTTCCGGCACACCTTGGCTTGCAACGACGGGGTAGCGGTTCGTGGCTTGCTGCCCTTGTGCTTTGCTTCCAGTCCTTCTATTCCGGCTTCTTCAAACCGCTGCTTCCACCGCGCAATTGTTCGAGCCGTTGTCTGCAACTCCCGCTGTACCGCCGCGTATGTCTTCCCATCGGCAAGCGCCAGAATCAAACGCGCCCGAAACACATCGCCAGCTGGCAATGTGCGCGACTGCGACCATCGCATCAACTCTTCCCTCTGCTCTGCCGTCAGGAAAAACAACTCCCGATATCCTGCCACATAAGCAAGACGCAAGCTAACCAGAAATCTATCCTAATCACTGGGACAGCTTACTAGAACCACAGACAAATCAAATCGCCATACATGAACTCCGCTTCGAAAGATGCCTTTCGCGGCGGCCTCAGGCCTGCCGAGACAGCGCTCCGCAAACCGAGTTGCGCGTTAGCGATTCCGCATTCACAGCTTTAGGTACTACATCGAACCACTGTTCCGGACGATGCTTTCAGCTGTCTGCTGCTCAGGTTTAGCTTCTTCCCGAATTTCCCGCCCGAGAAAGTAATTGAGTGCTGTCCGAAGCGCCGCAATCGCCGCAAGCTTCTCAATATCGGCCCACGTCGGCGTTACTGCTGTGTTGAGAATATCTGCCGCAAGCTCAAACTCAAGCGCGACCGCCAACCAACGTCCCAGAGTGAGCCGCACTTCGTTCTTGGCGCTCGCGGGCCGGTTCCGCTGAACAAAGATCAGCACAGATTTAATGGTCGCCTCAAGAGCAGCCACTGCGATGATTACGGCTGCTGCGAACTCCACGCATCTAGCAATTCCTTCGATGATGTCCTTCGCCTGCTCAAGCCAATGTGTCATTCTGCTCGCATCTCCAAGGGTACGACGCACTCTCGGATGGACACCTCACGCCTCTGCAGAGCGGTTTCGGGTGCAGCACTTATGTCCAGAGGCGCCTCCTGCTATACCCGCTGGGTGCTGCTCTTTACAGCACGATCTGGTCTTTGCGCCGCTCTCTTCAATGGGTCCAGTGATTGTCGGAGGCACGTTGTATACGACATCGGCCTACAGTACCTTCGGCGGAATGCCTGGCATCTTTTGAAACAATTGGGCGACCAATACAAACACATTCAGATAAATGCCCATTACGGCGCTCACGACATAGGTCCAACGCCAAGCCCCTGTGAGATGGCGGAAATAACGCGCCAGGATAGCGACAGCTAGAACTACTAACGAAAAGAGGCCAACTATGTGTGACGGCAAAAGTTTCTGGAATGGAAACAGGAATCCTGTCACACTGGTCGCCACTGTGGTTGCAACAAATAGCGCGGTCCACCTGTCGAGCCGTTTTGACCGAATCATTCCGAAGATGACTACGAGACCTGCGCCAATGGCGACCAAACTTATTAAGACATGAATCAACGTGAACGTGGCCATTCTGAATCCTCTCCTGTTGGTGTTTTCTTTTAGAGGCGCCATCGGCGCCTCATGGCAGAACTGGGCAAATACAGCTCTATTGGCGACTACTTGGCGCCGTTTGCCCAGCCTTCTGTAAGAAGCATGTGAAGGGGAGTGAGCGGGGTTAATTCAATGTACTCGAACTCCATAAGCTTTGCCTGACCTAGCGGTAAGGCCTCCAAGATGGTGTGGGCCTCTGGTACAGAGGTGACATTCATAAGGAACACAGGCCCTTTCTGGTCTTGGCGAGCCCACATTTGTTCGATCTTCCCCTCCAGGTAAAGGCGAAGTGTGTCTGGCACTTCTTTGGGGAAGATGGCTCTGACTTGCTCGGGCGTTGGCGGAGACGTGAATCGGCCCAAGGCAAGTATCTTCATCGTCGGTAAAACGGGGAAAGGCCTCTTCGGCGCTCCAGTGACTTTCTATGGTTTGCATGAAAACTCCAATCTTAATTAGGAAGGATCAGTTGATATTCTTTCGATTCAATTGAGTTAGGTGAGCTCGCGCGAAATCGCCCACGCTCATGGGCTTTTGTCCCGACAGTCTTTCTACGTTGTCGTTCATGCCGGACATCACGCCATGCTGGTAGTCGGCCATCGCACCTCCGAAGTGCTGAAGGGTGTAGGCCGGCACGCCAATCGCTTCTAGCGACTTGCAATATTCATCGATGCCGACGTTCTCGAACACGATTGGACGGCCAAGGGCCTCGGTCAATTCCGCTGCCATCTGATCGTGGTCCATCTCGACCGGACCAAAGAGCGGGATATGTTTGTCCCGCATGCTCTTCGGGTGACTGCAGAATCGAGGCAATAACACGCCCTTGGTCGTCAGTGGCAATTGGCGCATGGCGACCTTTGCCGACAGGCAGCCGGATGATCCCTTTCTCAACGAAAAGGGGCAGCTGCCACGGATAGAGCAGCCATTCAAGAAAGAAGGTGGGACGAAGATGGGTGACCGGGAGACCAGACCAGTTGAGGGCCTGCTCGGCGATCCAGGTCTCCTGGCAAGACCAACTGGTCGATGTGCGACTCGCTGAACGCTGCGAGAGGTTGACGATTGCCGATACGCCCGCTTCCTTTGCCGCCTGCGCAAACGTGACACTTGCATCGACAACGCCGGGCGCAACCGGGTAGACAAAGTAGGCGGCTCTTGCACCTTCCATGGCGCTCCGGATTTGGTCAATCCTTTGAAGATCGCCCACCACAACCTCGGCACCAAGTTTTTCGAGCGCCAGCAGATCTCTCGTCTTTGCGATGAACCATGGCCCGCACGGTCATGCCTCGCTTAAGAGACTCGCGGACGGCTGAGCGTCCCGTGTCTCCGGTCGCTCCTGTGATTAGTGTTGTTCGATTCACGATTTCTTCCTTGAGCTGACGCTATCGTCCGCCGTTGTCGGCGGCCTTGGCGATAAATTCAGCCACGCGTACGGGCTCCGAAAGCATGGCCACATGGTTGGTATTCAGCGTGATCGTCGTAGCTTTCATGCGCGCGGCTTCCATCGCCTCCAGCTGCGGTGAGATGATTCGATCCCGAGCCGCAACAATGAACCAGGTCTGCTTGTTTTTCCAGGCCGGGGCACTGATTGGCGAACCCAAAGCAGCTCCGCCCGTTGGACCTTGGGTGACGAAGAGATTTAATTTCTCGATCGGCGAGAGGTCTTGCGCGAAATCGTCAGAAATGCCGCGCTCCGACAGTTTGTAGAACATCATTGCTGGATCAGGCCTGAGTTCATCACCGACAGGCGTGGGGTAAGCTGTCGCGAGCGACAAGGCAGATTCGCCATTGTCCGGCGCATAGGCAGCCACATAGAGGAGCCCAGCAACATTGGGGTGGTTCCCCACTTGGGTGATCACAGCACCTCCATACGAATGGCCGACGAGCAGAACTGGATCAGTCTCGAGATCCAGCGCTCGCTGTACGGTGGCGGCATCGTCAGCAAGCGAGGTCAAAGGAATTTCGACGGCGGTTACATGTAAGCCTCGTGCTGCCAACAAGGGGATCACTTTCGACCAGCTAGAACCATTTGCCCAAGCGCCGTGGACGAGTACGACGTTTTTGATTCCGTGAAAGCGCCAGCCGTATTGAGGAAACGCCGTAGTGCAGCAGAGGAGAGCCACTCCGCATAAAAGGCAGATGGACTTCAGACTTCGATTAAGAATGTTCATTTGAGTTGTTCCAACTAACAGCAATTGTGTAGGAAGGACCAAGAAAATTCATCCCTGAATCGATTGCTCTTCAGGTCATCCTTTTGGGTAGGAGCCGGGCTCCTTTCGCGCCGGAAAAGTAATTTCGCGACGTCCAAACAACTTTGCATCCAATGAATAGGCGCCGGGTCCGACCAAGGCGATAGCGATCGTGTTCAGCCCTGCCAGAACAGCAAATGGTAGATCGGGATGACGGACAACAAGCACCGTGATCAGCTCGACAGCGCCAGCAAGCATTGAGAGTATCGGCGTGAAAAAGCCGATGCACAAGGACAGACTCAGCAGCGACAAAGTCAGGTAGATCAGGGCGGGACTACCCAGCTTTGCGCAGGAAGGCGCCTCATACAGCAGAGCGCCCGCTAGCGAAATTCTAAGAATCAACAGCGCGATTCCCGGAGCGCCCGCCGGAAACATGGAAAAAAGACGAAGCACGAATCAGGCTATGCCCGTAGTTCGTCAAGCACAACCTCTCAAAGGAGGTTTGCGCGATCCCCATTTAGAGGTAGAGCGCCGTCAACCTTCCATGAACCCACGCTTCGTCGCGATGGTCACTGCGTGAGTCCGGTCGTTCGCACCCAGCTTGGCGAGTATGTTCTTTAAGTGACTCTTAATCGTGGCTTCCGAGAGGAACAACTGTGACGCGATGATCTTGTTCGACATTCCCTCGGCTACCCTGCGGAGCACGTCGATCTCGCGGTCACTCAAAGAATCGGAGGAAACATGCTCGACTATGCCAGCGGCGATCTCAGGCGGAATGCATCGTCGGCCCGCATGCACCAGCCGAATGGTGCTCAGCAGCTCTTCCCGAAGCATGCTTTTTAAAAGGTACCCAGTGGCCCCGGCCTTCAAAGCCCGCATCGCCTGTGCGTCTCCTTGATAGGTCGTTAAGACAATAAACCGTGCCGCCGGAAACTCCCGCCGAATGCTGAGGATTGCGTCGATACCGCTCATCACGGGCATTTGCAGATCCATCAACGTTACGTCAGGCCTGTAGGTGCGGTATTTCTCGACTGCTTCCTGACCGTTAGTGGCTTCGCCGACAAGGACAATATCTTCGTCGTCCTGCAAAACCTTCGCAATTCCAGACCGCAGGAGCGGGTGGTCATCCACAGTCAGTACCGTAATCCTTGGTTTGTCAGTCACCTGATCACTCCTCTTGGTTCTTTCGCTTCGCGAGATACACAGCTTTTGCCGGGACTAACAGCTCAACCTCGGTTCCGGCGCCGGGATTGCTCCAGATACGCAATTGTCCCCGAATATCTCGCGCGCGCTCTCGCATTCCCGACAAGCCCCAATGCCTTCGAAGACGCGCATCTCGACCACGCATCGGAACTGGGGATTGATCGCCGCCAGGCGTGACAACGCGTCGTCCACCTCTTGCAGCGCTTCAGCACCGTCAATCGCAGGTTCCGGTCCATCGTCGAACGAAAGTTTCTGCGCACGCCGGTAGAGCGGTCGAGCATGATGGATTAATAGACGCTTCATGAGATGCCCAGCGAAGCCAAGAAAGGCTGCTCTATCGTCCTGATTGACCAGGTTCATGGTGGTCAGTTGTCTGACCTTCACCAGCTCGATGTACAGCTCATTCACGAGTGCGGTAGTTTGCCACGTATGATCCAGACGTTCGCTCTTCATTCGCGCAGCCGCCAAACGGCTTAGCTCCGAATGAAACTGCACTACCAGCTCGTCGGCAAAGGTCGGGTCGACACGACGGAAATCCGCTGTTAACAACACCACGTTGTCCGGCGAAAGCGATGACACGTGAAATCAATTCTAGCGTCAACAGATAGTTTTCGTTCGTTACTTCGCTCGGATCCCAGCTAAACATAAGGACTAGCCGTTCACGATTGAAATGTGTGTAACGGCTTACTGTTCGTTAATCCGTCCGGATCTAGGAGCTGACTAGTCCCCTACGCTGCCGGACAAGGGCGGAGCCCCATCCGGTCCCGCCATGTTCCGAGTCGCCGATCATATCCTCTTCCATGAGAAGAACGACTCAGGCCGGGAGTAGGCACGTTCAGGCTGACGCTGATTGCTTGCGGGACGGATGGACTGACGTATTGCCACCGGTCTGCCGCCTGCAGAAATTGGCTGCGAATGCCATGCCCACCGATTACTACAAAAATAGCCGGCTCTATCGGCACGTTATCGGCGGCGACATCGAGCAGGATCCGGTGCTTCTCGGACCGGGCATACCCGGGGGAGCGCAGAAACGCTCCGCTGGCGACCTGTTGCGGTATCAACGCCCGGTAGCGATTACGTGCTTGGAGCTTTCATCCCCGGAGCGCAAAAGTGGAGGATCTTCTACAAACAGCCGATTGCGGCATCGTCACCAGGAGTTCCTGCGGTCTCTGAACGACATCGACACCAGTCTTCCCAGCGGTTTTGCCGTCCATCTGATCATGGATAGTTACAGCACACACGAAGTAAGCAAAGTGCAAACCTGGTTCGCGCGCCACCCGCGATATCACCTTCACGTTACCCCGACCAGCGCCAATTGGCTCAACCTGGTCGAGAGACTCTTTGCCGAAGTGGCCGACAGATGCGTCCCTCGTGGAAGCCATAACGCGGTGCGAGCACTGGAAAGAGCCATGCTCGAATACTTGAACCAGCGGAATCTCCACCCCAAACTCTTCGTTTGGACGACGAATGCTGATCTCATCCTCGGAAAGTTCCGAATGGGCTCTTACAGCTTGAGCAGCATTTTTTTCTCAAGGAGCTCTCGCTCAGTTTCGGCCGTGACTTCCCTTGACGTCTCGCCCCGGACAAGCGGATTCACTATGGTTCCGAGAAGTTTTCCTTTCCACTTTGCAAATCGAGGCACAGCGCAAGCAACTTGGGTCTATGAAGCAACTGTGACCATGTGCCTGAGTTCCATGCTTACGTTTCATGCAACCCATCAAGTCGGATGGCAAAACAGCTTCATGTAGCGATTGCTTATCTGTTTCATCGACCGGCGTTGCAGTCAACACGTACCGGCTGCGCTCGCCTCACCTTCTCGGTTGGCTTGCCTTCGTTGACCACTGCGAACAATTGATGCACGCCGCAGGTGTTGGTTCGATACGTGGCCTGCACGATGCGCTGAGAATCTACTGCGAGATGGGGAATCGATTCCGTGGCGAACAGCCGGCCGCCACTCTGTGGGTCGCCGTCGTAGAAGCTCACGCTAACATCTGAGAAGGCTTCGCCCATCGCTGTAAGCGTGACGGAAAGTTCTACGTTCTCTTCCGGCGAGAGCTGGATGACGGAAACCGATAGCTTGCCGATATCGATCGAACCGATCGGAGACTCCTTCGCAGGCTGGGCGGGGGCCGGCACGGAAATGTAATCGTCTTCTCTGCTGTGCCCACTCACAGAGCCTTGTGTATAGCCATAGATATTGGTGCACCATGTTCTGGCAATGAAGGGCGTGTTACCACTGCAGTCGATCATGGTCTTGTTGGCATCGGGAATCGGCTCGCCATCCGGAGGACGTGACGGGTAGGGCGGCTGCGTCTTGATCTTGAAGTAGTAAAGGTTAGCCGGAGTTTGATTGTCGATGAAACTCAACGTGCAGTTCGAAAGTTGATTGGCGGAAAGATCGAAGCTGTGGAAGTTGGGATTAACGTCCTGGTCGGGCGTCTCTGTGCAAACGCCGTACTTTACAAATCGCACCACATCTGTCGCCGCATACCCGAATGGGATGTGAATGGGCGACGTAGCGGGATTCACGTTTGGTAATCCGGCAGCGCCTCCAACGGCGATGATCATGCCCTCGCCCGATGTCTGCATATTGCCCACCGCGTCATCGACGGAGTAGGCGTATACATATTTGGCGTTAAGATATTTCGGATCGTGAATTAGTTGCACGTACGGGTTGAACTCCCCTGTGGGCCAATAGTTCAAAGCATCAAATTCCGATTTGACCGATTGATATCCGGCATGGTCGTTTTCTGCATACCCGGGTGTATCTTCAAGCAGGTTCGTGTCGGCAAAGCAGTTCGCATTGAACGGAGTCCAGGCATAGACGTGTGCGAGCATCGCATTCTGGTCTAATGTCGCGGGATCGAGAGCTTTCGACTGATCGCAACGGCCGGAAAAGGCAGCGCGGTAATTGCTGCTATAGTTTGCGTAATTGGCCTCGAACAAGTCGCGCACATCGCGCATCGACGTACAGATCTCCTCCGTTCCTCCCGACACGCAGTGATTCCAAAGGATTTTCATTTTCTCGACGGGAGCCCAAGGCTGCGCCGGTGCTAGGTTCGTCTGGTCCTGCATGATGTGCAGAGCGGACGGAATCCTGAGGAGTGTTTCGCCCTGGTTGTCCACGAACTGCGGCCAGCCGGTGAACAACGGCGCGGACAGAAACTTTCCGAGAGCATCTTTGAAAGGATCGATTTCTTGTATTGTGCCGATCCAACCAACGACCGGGTTGTTATAAGGCTCGATGGCAGCAGGCAAGTAGACGTTATCCACATAGGAGACGTCATAATCCACGTTCTTGATGTCCAGCGTGTACGGATCGGCATTCGTATCTATGGCTCCCAAGGTGTACTCAATTAATTGAGCCGGGTCGTTCGAGGGCAGTTCGCCGTCGGCATCCTCGAACAATTGCAGCGGCTGTTGGCAAGCTGAACACGTTGGGACAGCAGCACCAGGGACGGGAGCAAGCAGCTTCTGATTCGGTCGCGCAGTGTAGTCCGCGACGAGAGCCTTCGGGGGTGCGCCATCCGAGCTTGGGCTTGCATAGATCAAGATCCGTCCCCCATTCCACCAATCGATGTACTGATCGGGAAGTTTCGGATTGACTTGATCGCTCGGAATGAGTTGTGTGTAAAGAGGCAGGGTAACGGTGACACTGCTGTGCGGCCCGATACCGGCTCCGGTGGGATTTAGATAAAGCCGGAAGGTATTTGGGGTGGGATAGGGATTGTCGGCGAGCTTCGAGCCCGGAACCTTGAAAATGGCTTGCATCCAGGTGTCCACCAAATGTCCTCCTGTGGAGAGCACCGGGTAAATGGCATAGCGATCGGAGTTATTGTGGATCTCGATCGTCATCGTGGGAACGGTTTGTGCCGTCCCGACGCGGGCGAAGCTCGCCAAGCCAATGGCAAGGAAAATCGCGAGCGCCATCCGTCTTGAGGTAATAGGGAATTTCATCGGTTGAGCACCATAGTGATCGCCTGCGACTGGTTGAACATGTGCGCCGGGAAGGTTTGCAAGGGTTTGGGACTGTCCACGGATTCAAGAGCAGCGGGAGGCGGCGAGTTGGTCTGCTGCGAACGGGACGCTCTTATCGAAAAGAGTTGGATTTTATCTTCGCCGTGCAGAATGTCATTGACCTTAGAAAAGTTGGGGTTCGTCTGGGCGAGTATCTGCGAACTGGCGGCGATGGCTCCGACCGCGCTGGCGACCAGCAACTTTGTCCGTTGTTGGTGGTGGCGGTGGACGCGCATCAGCAGTGGAATGCCGAGTCCGATATTTGTGAAGAGCAATGCAAAAGGTTCGGGAACCGCCGCTGTCGGTGTAACGCTTGCAACGTTGTTGAAACTAACCGTCCAATTATCGTCGCGGCAGCGCCTGTCTGTTCGGGAGATGTCGCGGAACATCTTGCCTGGGCACGAGCCGCCGCTGGCGAAGCCGGGATCAGCGGCGAAGTTGGGTCCACTCATTTTCGCCAAAGCCCGCTGCCAAGTTGCCGATAGAGAGATTCTCGTATTGCGTGAGGGCGAGGATGTCGCTGCCCGCAGTGAGGTTGACGCGCTGAACAGCGTCAGCACGGTATCGAAGCCACCGCGAGTCACAATCGCACTAGTTGCAGTCGTCCCACCAGCATAGCCGGAGCTGCGGAGGTCTATCGAACCATTGCTCGCAACCGCTACGTTGAACAATTGCACATCGTCACCCTTGGTGAATAAGCCTTGCAGTGTGAGGTTGGCCGCCCGCGCCGGCCTTGCGACAAAACCGGCATGGAGCGTTACGACCGGAACCAGAAACCGATTACGTGCCGACTCGGTCTTAAACCGGTGATTCATACAGTATGTGTTTACCTGCTTTCGGCGGAGTACACAGACTAATGGGCGAGGGGCAGGTGAAAATGTGCAACCACGAAAAAGTTTTTCCTGGGCCTTCGGCCAGCATCACGTTGCTGCCCGACCGGTCGAGCTGCGAATACAAGCGCCACTTTCCGTTCGGAGAGACACAAAGCCCGATATCATCGCGATCCGCGAAAAGCTCATGTAGCGAGACGATTGAGCGGATTGCTTTGTAGTAAGAATTATAGGCCGACCACACTTGGATCATCCTTTACGGATCAGAAGGTCCGGAGTACCGCGCCAGGACTATATGAATTTGAGTCTGGACGAATTCTGCGCGGCAGCAGCCGCGACTGCTAGTGTCTAAACTCACCTCGAAGGGTGAACGCTCAGGTTCCGATGATCACCGACACAGTGGCAACGGTTGACCTGCTCGTCAGTTGTCTTGAAGAAAAGCCATTGTTGTGGGTCGGAGCAGACATCTCCGTGTGTGCTGGCTATCAAACGACACATGATCTTGTGCAGGCATTATGCAAAGAACTGCCAGACAGCAAGAACTGTCGCGATCAGCGTGCTGTAAGGCGCCATCGCCCACTCTGCTGCCACTCTTTCCAAAGGCTCACATGTTCTCATCGAAGGCGAACTCACCTACAGGGAATTCAACCGCACATAGAGTCTGAGACGGGCGCCGTTTAAGGTTCAGTGGCCAGTGACCGGCTTGATCGAAAGAGAAAGGACGACAGGGAGATAGAGGGAGCCGCATAGCGTCTCTCCTCTTTACCGAGAGCTGCATGTAAGCGTCGAGAAGTTCGTTTACGGGCCCTGATCCGATGAACCCTCGCCAACATCAATCGCTCGGTCGGTGGCGTCCTTTTCTCGACGTAAGACTTAAAGGACGGAGTTTTTTGTGGGAAAAGATCGCCCGTACCCTCAAGCAGCATCTCGGATTATTGAACGAACCCTAAGTTGCTACTACCATTCAGTTATTGCCCTGATGTTTTCGGCGGGAAATGCGCGGCTAAGTACTCGATAATTTCGTTGAACTCGTCATCGGTTCCGTTCGCGCCCTTGTTCACCATGTCGCTGACGATCTGTGCCCAGCCCTCCTTCCCGAGGTGCTTGCCCATCACTATCTCAGGAGCATGACAACCGCCGCATACCTTCTGCGTGGTTTGTTTTCCCGGCCCCTCGGGCAGTTGACTCTTTGTCTGCGCTGCAAGCGCCGGAACGAAACACAACCCTACAATACTGCTGGACAGCAACAAACGAACCATTGAGCACCATTATCGTTAATGAGCACGAGAGAACAACTGCTGTCGTCTTTCTATCCGTTCCGTGAAATAATCAGACACGAAGCACTATGAAACGTAGGAACTTCGTTACAGGAATTCTTGCTACGCCCGCCGTGGCCAGTCTGGCTCAAGGGCAAACCGCCGCACCCCCTGCAAACCCATCGCCACAACAGCAGCAGCCGCAGCCGAAGCCAGTTACTCCGGCACAGCAAAATCCCCGTCAGCCGCAAGCCGTTCCTCAGTTGAAAGTAACTGCTATCGACATTACGGCTGAAACGGCGCCCCACTTTTTCACAGCCGAGCAGATGGCCACTCTCACCAGGCTTGCTGCCGTGATGGTTCCGCCGCTTAAAGGTAACCCTGGCGCAGTGGACGCGGAAGCTCCGGCTTTTCTCGACTTCCTGCTCAGCGTCTCTCCCGCGGAGCGCCAGCAATCTTACCAGTTCGGCCTGGATACACTGAACAAGCAGGCGCAACAGCAGCACGGCAAGGCATTCGCCCAGATCTCCGAATCGGAAGTTGGTGGCATCTTGAAGCCGCTTCTCATTGCGCGGCCGTGGCCGGAGGATCTGCCGCAGGATCCAATGCAAAGCTTTGTGGCACAGGTGCACGAGGATCTTCGGACCGCTACCAGGAACTCACGCGAGTGGGCCGCCGCCAATGAGAAATCAGGCCGGCTCTTCACGCGAGGCTTTCGCGGAAGCGGCTACTATTGGGCGCCCATTGATCCCATCAGCCAAGGCTAGGTCTCGACAGCAACAAATCAATGCCGATTAAACAGTACGACGTCCTCATCGTGGGCTCCGGCCACTCGGGCGGCATGGCCGCCAATATACTCACCGGGAAAGGCATCTCCTGCCTCATGCTGAACGCTGGTCCTGAAGCCGATTACGAGAAGGATCGCCAGTTCAAACACGCTTATGAACTTCCTTATCGGGGATTCGACAAGCCAGGCCGCCTGCCGCATGTCTTTCAAGCCGACGAGTTCAACGCCAATCAGTGGGTGGATGAAAAAGAAATCCCCTACACCCATCCAAAGGATGCTCCCTACAACTGGGTGCGGGTTCGGCTCCTGGGTGGCCGATCGCTTTTCTGGGCGCGGCAGTCGTTTCGCTTAAGCGACTACGAGTTCAAAGCCGCCGATATCGATGGCACCGGGGACAACTGGCCGATCAGTCTTGCTGATATGGCTCCCTACTATTCGCGCGTTGAAAAGATTTTCCGCGTAAGTGGCCGCAAAGAAGGCTGGCCGCAATTTCCGGACGGCGACTTTGTCGAAAGCAATTTTCCTCCCGACACAGAATCCATCAAAGCCGTTACGGCTATTGCGCAGAAGCGGGGCATCGGTGTCTCCAAGTGGCGCTCCGCCCTTGGCAAAGACGGTCTTGCCAGCTCCATCAACTTGCTTCTTCCCGACGCGCTCGAGACGGGCAAGCTTGACATTGTGCAGAACGCCATCGTTCGGGAAATCAGCGTCGATAAGAACACAGGGTTGGCAAACGGCGCGCACTTCATCGATCGTCATTCCGGCCGCGAAATGCATGTCAAGGCTCGGGCAGTGGTGCTTGCGGCGGGATGCCTGGAGAGCACGCGCCTTCTTCTCAATTCGAAGATCGGTAATTCGAGCGGTGTGATGGGCCACTACCTGGTGGATCAGATGTACGGCGTATCTGTGGTAGCTTCTTTGCCCGAAGCTCGCGATGGAAAAGCGAAGCCAGGCCTAATGGGCGGCAGTGCTTTCATCCCGCGCTTCCGCAATCTGCAGAAAAACGAGAAGCGCAACTTCATCAAGGGCTATTGCGTAAGCCTGAGTAGTGGAGCCAGCGCCAGCCCCAATTTCTTCCCTTTATATGGCGAGGAACTGCAGGCCAAACTCGACTCATACGCCAATTCCTGCGTAGCCGGCGGCATCTTCGGCGAGCGTGTTGCGCGCTACGAGAACCACGTCCGCATCGATCCAACGGTATCAGACCGATGGGGCATTCCGGTGCTGCACATCGAAGCCCGCGACACCGACAATGAACGCAACCTGTGTAAGGACGCCGCGGACACCATCGAAGAATGGTTCCACGAGGCCGGTTGGGAACTTATCTGCAAAACCGACCGTGTGAATCCGCCCGGATATAGCATCCACGAAGTCGGCACGTGCCGCATGGGCGACGATCCGAAGAAGAGCGTGCTCAACAAGTGGTGCCAGAGTCACGATGTTAAGAACCTCTTCGTGGTGGACGGGGCGAGCTTCGTCACAGCCGGCTGGCAAAACCCGACCATGACCATCCTGGCGCTTTCCATGCGCGCCTCGGAGTACATGGCCGAACAGATGCGAACCAACGCCCTCTAAGACAAGCGGTCCGAAGCTTACCGGCACGGAACGGTCATTATCGACGAAGGAGGCAGTTCGCACCGGTGATGCGATCTCGGTCGTTTGGGTGTCGCCTGCAACCGTCTGGTGGGGATGAGGGGGTGTCGCTGCAACCGTCTGGTGGGGATGATGGTCGTGATCGACCGATCGGTGGTTGCGGGGTTCTGCAGGTAGAGAACGCGAGCGCTAGACTGGCGCTCGCCTGAGTACTGTGCTCTTTGTGAGCTTTGATTGCGTTTACCACGAGGATGTCCGATTCGGTCTGGGACATGTTGAGGCTGTCGGGACGCTCGGTTATCCACCTCAGCCCTGACACTTCGCTTCGTTGCAGTCCTCTTCGAACATTGCGCCGTTCTAGGTAGCAGAAGTCTCTGACGCCGCGACACCGGAGTGCCGCCCCGGAGCGTCCGCGAACTCCCGGAGATAACTAAGGGCATCCGAGGTTGATTGATGCTACGCCTTCAGAGAGCCTAATCATGGCGCGTAAGAAACCGTCCGCTTTTCCCCAGGAACCCTTGCCGCCCAGAGCGAACCCGCACGCCCTCGAGGAACGATCGCCGGTCGATCTGGCCGTCCAGTTATGCTGGCAATTCCCTCTTGTACCAACGTCAGTCCCAGTCAGGAGCGCGACATCCGTGAAGGTTGTTCTTTTGAACGGTCGTGTTTCAACGCCTATTCAGCCATGGCGCTACTTTGTTCGCGCGGTCAGCATGGGTGAGCAGCAGGGGGTCTCGACGGGCTTAAACTCCATGAGCTCGACCCGAGTGAGATCTGGATCGTAGAGGTTAAGCTGCCATTTCCCGTCCCGGCCGATTTTGGGCTTTTCGGGCGCGGTCGACATGCGAGAGATCACTTCCCCATTTGGCTTTTGTATATCTTTGACGCCCAGCGCGAAATGGTTCATAACGCCACGGGTCTTAGGGGAAGGCGTTTTCGTGCCGAGCATGTACTCCAACCAGTCGTTACCGTCGGGCACTCGCATATCCACCCAACTCACCTGGTCATCCTTCATGCCGCCGTACCACATGACGTCGAAGCCGAGAATGTCCTTATAGAACTTATCCTCGGCGGCACGATCGTGGACGATAAAGCCGGCGTGAATCATGTGATCGGACACGCGCGTGGCGGGCAACAGTTTACCGAACTGACGTTCGTGAAGAGAGCCGGGCATATATTGCACGAACTCGATGCGGCGGCCCTCCGGGTCATCCACCATGAAGCTCAAATTCTTATCGAGGCCGGGCTTAAGCGCGCCTGGCACTTTGATCCCTTTGCCCGCCAGATAATCTCGCATTTTCCGGGCGTCGGTGGTCTCGAAGGCAACATGGGACAGACGATCCTGGTCGTCGCCTTTCAAGCCGGGATAGATTTCGACGTATTGATGATCGTTGATCTTGTAGTAGTTCAACATCAATCCGCCGGTGGGCTTGTCGAGGCTGAAATGGTCGTAACCGAGCACATGGCCGTAGAAGTTCTCGGCCTTATCCAGGTCGCTGACGAAAAAGCCAACGTGGGCGATGCCCGTGATAGGTGGGCGTTCCGCGGGTGCTTGCGAACGGGATATGCAAGGCATCACGCAGCACCCGAAAATGAGTGCCGCGGACGTGGTGAACAACGTGTGTCGCTTCATGGCTTGCTGTACTCTTCGAATCATTTAGAAAATGAGCTTCAGCGCCAACTGCATGTCTCTTGGCGTATTCACCTGGTTTGAGATGACACCGGCCTGCGGCGAACCGATTACCGTATTCGGATTATCGAACTGCGGATGATTGAGAACATTGAAGACCTCCGCACGGAACTGCATGTGGAGACGTTCGCGGATGGGGATCTCTTTGAACAGCGAAACGTCGAGCTGGATGGCGCCGGGACCACGGAGGTATGGCAGCAGGCGGCCAGTGTTTCCGTAGGTGAATGGCGCGGGCGTTTGAAAGGCATTGATGTTGAAGTAGTCGTTCAAACGGCTGGAGATCGGGCCAGTCGTACTGACCGGACCACCAATGTAACTGGGACGCTCTACGTTGCTGGCCCAACCATAAGCCGAGTAGTTGTTGAGAGTGTTCGACTGTGTGGTGAGCCCAAGGGGCGAGCCGCTGTGCATATTGAAGATGCCATTCAACTGCCATCCGCCGATGAGGGCGTTCGACCAACCACCCCGATTCGCGAAGGCCTTCCCTTTGCCAAAGGGCAGTTCCCAATTGCTGTTGACCGTGAGGTAGTTGGGGGTATCGAAGTTGGCGACGGAACGATCGGCGCGTGCGATTGTAGGAATCCTGGATGTAGCCGGCGCTGAAGTTCTCACCGGGGAAGCCGGAGTAGGTGTCGGAAGGCAGCACATCGTCAATCAGCTTCGAGTAAGTGTAGGACAGCAGCATGCCAAAGCCGTGGGAGAAGCGGCGCTCTACCTTGACCTGGAGTGAATGGTAGATCGAGTTGCCGTAGGAGTTGCTTTCCGAGGTGACGCCCTGGAACTGCGGATAGGGCCGCAAGAGCTGGCCTCGCTGAACCGTGGCGGAACTGAGCGGGCCACTGGTGATGAGGCCGTAATAAGGATTCGGCACCAGACTCAGCAAGGAATTGCCGAGCGAAAGGTACTGATCAGGCAACTGGTTGTAGGCGGTGGGGCTATAGAGGTGGACGCCGTGGCTGCCGGCATAGGCCGCGCTGAGAAGGAACGAGCCGGGGAGCGTACGCTCGATGCCGAAGTTCCACTGTTCGGAGTAGAGGTTCAGGCGCGCACGGTCCATGGTGTTCAGCGTTTGTCCGAGAAGCGTGAGCAGACCTTGACTGCTGCCGGGGGCTCGTTGGAAGCCGTTGGGGAAAGGATTGTTGAGCAGGTTGACGGGATTGACGCCGTTGACCGTGCTGAGCCAACTGGTGGAGGCGGAGAAGCCCGTGTAGGGAGACATGTTGCCGGCGAAGGCCGCGCCGTTGGTAGGCCCGTAGAAGATTCCGAAGCTGCCACGAACGACGGTTTTCGAGTCGGGTGAGTAGGCGAATCCAAATCGCGGCGCAAAATTGGTGCGATTGTTCTGGAACTGCCCTGTGGGCAAGCCGTTGACACCGGGGAACTCCAACCCGCCCCGCAGGACGACGCCGTTGGGGGCAGTGGTGAGGGTGGTGCCATTCCAATCGTTGAGGCGGTTGTACTTCTCGGACCAGGGAGCGTTGAAATCGTAGCGAAGGCCGAGATTCAGGGTCAGGTTGTGAGAGACCTTCCAATCGTCCTGGAAGTAGCCGCCGTAGCTGTGATAGCTGACGAACTCGCCAGGTGCGCTGCTCGTAATGCTGCCGCTATCTCCGGTTCCAAACAGGAACGAGGCAAAGCCTACGCCGGAGGAGGCGCTGGCGGCGACAGGATTGGGTCCTTGCGTGAAGGCGGAGGAGAAATTGTAGCTGTTCGAGGCGGGTCCAGACCTTTGGGACCAACGGTTATCGAACCAGTCCGCACCCATTTTGAAGGTATGAGAGCCCATCACTTTGGTCAAGTTAGCGTATTCCGAGAAAGTGTCGTAAGACTGATTGGTGTACTGGCAATCGCCGATGAAGCCACCGCCGGTATCCGGAGTGTTGATCGTGGCGCCCATGCCGCTTACGCCGATGCTGGGGAAGCAGGGTGTCAGCCCGACGTTATTCATATAGGAGGGGAAACCGACCTGGGTAGGGTTGAACCCAAGGGCCGGGTTCGATCGGCCGAGCCAATAATGAAGAACGCTGGAACTCAGCTCTAACACCGTTGTGGGATTGATGACGAAGTTGTAGTTCGCCGTTGCTTCCTGATTATGCGAGTTATCGGTGCCGTTAGTGGGCTGACTGTAGGCAAAGAGAGGATTGCCGGAGCCGTAGACGTCAGGACGCTCGACCAGGCCAGTGTTCATTGACCAGCGAACGAAGATCTTCTGGCTATCAGTAATCTTCTGATCCACGCGCAAGGAGTTGCTGTTCTGATTGAGAGGCGCCGAGAGCGTGGAGGTGAAGTTGTTGGCACCCGTCAGAGCATTGCCGGTGGTGTTAGGAAGCGGTAGATAAGGGACAAGCCTGGCAGAAACTGGATTGATCTGCGACGGGAGCATGCGGTTACCCGGCAGCGGAGTTCGCGAATACTGGCCATTCGCCAGAACGGTGGAGTTGGGATCGTAGACGGTGATCTGTTGCCCGGCCTGGTTGAACGTTTGCGAGAAATCGCCTTGACGCTGTAAGGCGGTGGGCATGGTTCCGGTGGTCGTATAAGAGCGAACCCAGCGAAGTCCCTCATAAGAGAAGAAGAAAAAAGTCTTATTTCGCCCGTCGTAGACTTTCGGAATGTAAACCGGGCCGCCGACTGCGCCGCCGAACTGATTGAAGCGAATCGGAGCAATTCCCTGGTTAGCCGCATTGGCGAAGAAGTTATTGGCGTCGAAGAAGTCGTTGCGGAGGAAGTCGTAGAGACTTCCGTGGAGCTGATTGGTTCCGGTCTTGGTCACGACGTTGATAACGCCGCCGGCGGTGTTGCCGAATTCGGCCGGCACATTGCTGGTCTGGACCTTGTATTCCTGTACGAGATCGATGGGAGGATAGATGCCCGGTCCATTGAACCCGGCATTAGAGTTCCATCCACCATCGAGGAGAAACATGCTGACATTTGCGCGGGAGCCGTTGATGGAAAGGAACTGGTCATTGTAATTGCCATAGGCTACCTGAGTGAATAGATTTGGCGCTCGCACGCCGGGGACAAGCTGGGCAAACCCGTAGCTGTTTCGACCGTTCGTGGGAAGGTCAATGATGCTGTTATTGCCGAGCACCGTCCCGAGCGAAGACGATTCGGTTTCAATGGGCGGCCCGCTTTCGGTCACAGTGATGGTCTGAGAGGCCTGTCCTACCTGAAGCACGACATTCTCCGCGACAGACTGGCCCACATTCAACTGAATCCGTTCCACCGTAAAGGTACGAAAACCCGACATGCTGGTCTCGAACTTGTAAGTCGCAGGCGGCAGTAGCTGAAAAGAATAAACGCCGGCATTGCTCGTCGTAGCGGTTCTTTTTTCGTTCGTCGCTTCATTAACGAGATTGACCGTAGCCCCTACTACAGGCGCTTGGCTGGTATCAACGACTGTACCGGTGATGGAACCGGTGGCTGTCTGTGCAGTTAAGCAAGCTGACGTAATCAGCAGGAGTAAAGAAATAGTTAGATAACGCTTTGGCATCATGGCTTCTCCGCGGCCGCGAGATCACTTGGCGGCCCAATCGCAAGGCTATAGAAAGTAGTCCCTCCGATGATGCTAGACCGCAGCAATGTTGAAGTGTAAGCACTTACGCGTTGTGTAACGGTTACGAAACATTGTTTCTAGGAGCTTCCAATTAGCTATTTGTAAAGCGAGTTCTGAAGAACAATGTGCGCGGCGTAGTCCCAGCTAAGAGCCAAATTGTGATCCAGACTGCAGCGAACTACAATCTGAATCGCGGGCGGAATTTGCTCGTAGCCCTGAGCCTTCAACTTACGGGCCAGAACTCGCAAACTCTCGGGGGATCGTAGAAATTCCAGAGCGGCTTGCGGCCCGGCGGAGGTGATTCCGGAGAGGATGATGGTATGGGCGTCGCCCATCCCTTGTGGTTGGCTGGGAAGAATCGTGATTAGACCGTAGGCCTGCGTCAACATCCCATGTTCATTAGGCAGTGGACGAAAAGTAAGCTTGCTCGTCCCATCGAGAATGCCGTCGCTGACGACTTCTTCCCGCCGCACCGGATCGTAGTGCACGGAAAGGGGGGCACTTAATAAAAACCGAGCGGCGAGCGGGCTGTAATTAGGCGAACCAATTAGGAGAACGTTCCGGCCCCGCAAGGCAAATGCCTGCAAATTGGATTCAGGAATAATACGGGGAACAGCACCGGCACGAGAGATCAACTGGGCAGCAGAACTGGCCGCGAGAGCGTCTCCAAAAAGGAAGACATCCTGTGTTTGATGCATGAAGAGCTTGCCGCCCCCATCAACCATCTGAAGCCCGTCGTACCAAGTGGAGACCTCTTTTGGAGCTGTAAAGAGATGGTGTGGACCAACGACTGGAAGTTGGCCTTCCTTATAGGAGTGCAGGAGCATAGCGGGCGGAGTTGCTACGGAGATATCAACTTCCTCGCCTGCCTTCAGCATGGGACCCCAAATCTGATAGACACTCGGGTCAATTCTGTTTCCACCTTCGATGTACTTCGGGCGAAGAAACAAGAAGATTGTGATCCCAACACACAGGATAAGAAGGCCCGACAGTGAACCGGCTAGAAAAGGTCGCCAGGTCAGCGGCTTTGGCGATGCAGGAAGATCGATCGTTTGCGGTGCAGTTGCTGGCACCTCCGCAACGTAGGGCCCTGGTGGAAGGATTTCACGAAGGAACTGCGGCTGATAGGTCCCTTTCGGGACCTGAATTTTGATCTCGGGTTCTGGATCTTCGAGCTCGTAGTATTCCTGGAGCTTTTGACGCAGAGCGTGGGCGCGAGTACGAACAGAGGAGTCTTCCGCAGGGGAGTAATTGGCAGGACGTCCTAGCGCTTCGACCGCGATTGAGTATTCATTTAGGTGTTGAGCATTGCCGGAAATGTCCTCTTCGCAAATGTATTGCAGGAAGCGTCTGAGTTGATCACTGCGGGAGAAGGTTTGGCTCTTCAGGACACGTTCTAGAGCCTGGCGCTTTTCTTCCGGATTAACGGTTAGGGGCGATAAAGTAGTCACCACTGGATGCGTCACTTCTTCGGGAGTATTATCCCAGTGATGTCTCGTGCGTGCTTGTTGCTCTGGAGACGGCCTTTCGGTAATAGTGCGAAGCTTCTACGACCCGGCAGCTAGAGACGTACAGAAAAGCGGAGCAAACCGCAAGAGGCTATTAGGTCGCCCTTGATGGAGGCAAGGTGGGGATACGGCCCGGGGCCGGACTCCAATCTCAACAAAAGCCACCTTGCGTCAAAATGAATTCATAAACGCTACCTTGTAGTAGTGGATTTTCTGCTGCAAATCATAGGCTAGAAATAGTTGATCAAATGTTCGGCTGCTACCTCAGAGCCCGCAGAGCTACCGGCTAACTCTCGAAAGTCGAGAATCATATGCGTCTGGTCATGGTAGTGACATTCGTGAGCTATCTTAGTCCAGGTCCACTCATGTTTAAGTCCCATCCTGAGCGCCCGCTCAAATCGCGTCACTTTGGTCAATACTTTCGGTGCTGCCCCCGCATATGAAGCGATATGCGCTCGAGTTGCCGTGTGCTGATTCCTGCTTGGATTGCGACTTCACTCACAGAAATAGGCATTGTGGACGGCATTAGAAGACGCAGTGCGTGTCCCTTTGCGTCGATGCAAGGATTATGAATCATGCGGTCAAGGAAAAAGGCATTTAGTAGTTCCGTCCGCTGCAAAAACTCGCGTGTGTTGCCGAGTTGCTCATAGAGAGACGACACAGAAGGTCCCCATAGGGAATGGCCCTCCGTTCCTCGTCCCGCGAGGTACGACACAGGTGTTCGAAAAACCGATATAGCCCAAGCGGGTGGAATCATACGACAAGGGCTTCAACGCGGCCACGGATCTCAAGTCGTACCTGGCGTGCGGTTATTGGTCCGATCACAGCGATTAGCGGACAATGGCGGGGCTTTCCGCCCCCATAAGCTGGTATGAAATACGGGCTAGCAAAACGGAATTCCAGCATCGTCCCCAGACGGGCACTTACAGGTTCGATCACCGTAGCATCGCCAGGATTTAGCTCTCGTTGTACATACCTTGAGATGAACGGCTTAAGCGGCTTATCGGGCTCTGCATTTCGCACGTACAGCATCGGAGACCTTTGATATACCCGACATTGTATAAGCCGGGCTTCAGCTAGATGTGCCAGCTGATGCCCTGGTGACTGGCGGATCTGTGTATTTTGAGAGTCGCTGATGAGCCATTTCCGATTTCTCTTCACGAGCACCCGAATGGAGTGGCATTTCCCGCCATAAGCGGGAGGAACATCGAGCAGTTCCATCGTGCTGAGTGCCACCGCGACAGTGGGCGAAGGAAATCGAACCTGCTCGATCTCAACTGCCATTTTGCTCTTTGGGAAAATTCCAGCATGTCCGGAGGCAAAGCCCTGTCGGTGGCTTTGCGCCCCTGCAGCCAAGAACCCCAGATATTCGTGAAGTTGACATTTTCTGTGTGTAGCGCACCCGTGCCTTGCACATCGTGACGACTCCAAGCGGCTGCAAAGGCCGCAATCACTTGGCGCACCGCCGCTTCGTCCGTCGGTTCTGAGTTGTCGCCGTATACCGAAACTGCAGCAATGCTCGCAGCGCCGCCGGTAAGGATCGCGCGTCGTGAGTGAATTTCATCGGTCATGCGGACAGCATGTCCGCGACAGAGATGTCGCGGATAGTACAAATGCGACATGCACGCCCATAGATAACGGGGTCGCCGATCGCGAAGCTCCGGATAGAAATGCGTTCGGCGGGATTAGCTAAGTGGCGTGCTGATTGTCGCGCGGTGTCGAGTAGTGCTCATGTTCGATTAACCACCGACCGCCGATCTTCTGGTAAACCTGACTGGTGCGCATGAACGGCTTCGGAAAATCGCCGCTCTTCGAATTCATTCTTCGACTTTCGTGTAGTGGACGACAGCGATATTGTTGATCACTGTGATTGCACTTCATGAGGTTCAGCGCGAAACGACTTCAAAATTGAGAAGAATTGCTTCCAGTCTTTTTCGAATTGCTGCCTTGCCCATGATTGCTTGATGTGGGCCCGGACTGAACACTGAGACCTCAGGCGTGTCCGCGTAGGGGTCCATAGTCTGAGCTAGATTCGTCGATTCGATGGCATGGGTGTAGTTCATTAGCGCGACGCGAATATCAGCCTCATCGCTGGCGAATAATGAGATAGAAATCGCGGCGGCTTCGTAAAGGCGGGGATGGGGCGAGTTAGTGTTGGTTTGATTTGCATGTGATTATGCGCGGGTCACCAAGGCACCGCCATTATCGCTGCCCTACGCAAAAAGCCCGAAAGCCCGTACCGAACCAACTTTCGTGCTCACCGCCGCACCGGTTGATGTCCGCGCCTTCGAGCACACCCTTCACCTCACAAACCTTCTGGCACATTGGTCCTCAAAAGCAGCCAGCAGTTCACGTCAGAACTCCGACTGTCCTTGGCGGCTCACCGGTCTGAGCGGCCTCCAGATCCGTAGTCCCAGCTAATCGCCACCGAATTTGTCCTGTGGATGATAGCCTCGTAGCTCATGAAGGTCGGAATCGACAGCTATTGCTTCCATCGTTTTTTTGGCGAAATCTATCCTCAACAGCAGCCTCCAGAGCGAGGCATGACCCTAGACGGATTCATCGAACTTGCGCGAGCGCTTGGCGTGGACGGCGTTTCACTAGAATCGTGCTTCTTCCCGAGCGTTGACTCTTCATACCTAGCCGAAATCCGTTCTCTGTTGGATAGTCACGGCTTGGATCGCGTTTACGCTTGGGGACACCCGGACGGTTTGGAAGGTGGCACTAACGAAGTTGCCTACGATGAGATGATTCGGAGTTTCGATCACGCAGACGCCATTGGTGCGAAGGTAATGCGAGTGGTCGGCAGTAGTTTACGTTTTCGGAACGAGCCGCACACCCCACAGTTAGAGCGGCTCACCCAGATGTTCCGTAAGGCGGTGAAAGTAGCCGAACGGTTCGGCATCCGCATGGCGGTCGAAAATCACATTGATTTCAACGGTGAGGAGATGCTTTCTCTGCTGCGATCAGTCGACTCACCTTTTCTCGGTATCAACTTCGATACTGGGAATTTCGTTCGTTTACTTGACGATCCTGTGCAAGCGATGGACCTACTGGCGCCGTATACGTATGCAACCCACATTAAAGATCTAAAAGTTCAGCGAGGCGTGCCAGCAAACGAGTGGTACTTCTTCTCCAGTGCTCCAGTCGGTGAAGGCGTGGTGGATAACGTTAAGTTGATAGAAAAATTAAGGCAGACTGGTTTCGATGGATTACTCGCCGTCGAAATCGACTTTCTGCATCCGGATTACGGAGGTGAAGAGCATGCGGCGGTGGTTGCGAGCGTCCGCGAACTCCGCCGGCTGGTGGCACAGGTCGAAGGTGGTCCCCCGTTGAGTGCCTGATCGAAGTTTTGCCGACGGAACAAGGTATTGGCGGTGCTGGCCATGCATCGCTAACGAACTGGTTGTGGAAGAGGAGCCTACAACATCCAGAGTAATTGAAACCCGCTGAACACGGCTTCGTCGCAGGGACAACCGCAGCGTTGATCTGACTCCAAGGCAGGATACATCGCGAGTAACGGCGAGGGGTGGAGTTTGAGCATCCTGACTGAGGGCGGCGAAGGAGGCCGCTCAGAATGCCCAAACACCGCAGAAAGAGGAGACCACCGAAGCGATCTCTTGCGCTACCCAATCGCGAACAGACGAAGTCTTCAGTATTGAACAGCCTGACTTCCAAAAGCGGCCCGTGAAGGTACGCTCATGCGTTAACGAGTTCGTTGACTGGTACTGCTCGGAACCACGGCTTGCTTTCAACCGCACGGTTGTTCTTCGGTACCGAATCCACTTGGAACAGCGGCACCTTGCTCCAACAACGATCTACCTCCGCTTGTCGGCGGTCAGGCGTGTGGCGTACGAGGTAAATGACTCGGGCTCGCTCAGTCCAGAAATTCCCGCCGGCATCCGCCGAGTCAGGGGCGTACGGCGAATCGACGTGCGACTAGGTAACTGGCTGACTGTATATCAGAGCCGCTCACTACTGCTGAACTCCCATGGCGAAATCTTAGGCGCCAACCAACTCCGAGAGGACCACTGCGTGATTGTCGACCTTCATGGAAAGGCCGGGGCACATCCGAACGTACCGATTCCACTCTGGGCAAAGGAGGCGCTCGATCGCTGGACTGAAGCAAGCGGAATCAAGGACGGCTGTCTGTTTAGAGCGATTGGCAACTCGGGAAAGATCTGGGGCCAGGGTATGACGCCGAAGATGGTTTGGGAGATCGTCAAGAAAGCGGCCGAGGCTGCCGTCATACAGAAATTGGCGCCGCACGATCTGCGACGGGCATGTGCTTGATTGTGTCATCTGGCGGGCGGCGAGCTCGAGCAATTCAGTTCCTCGCCGGTGACGTATCCATCCAGACAACGGAGCATTACGTCGGCTGCAACAAGAACTCCGATTCGCTGTGAACGACAAAATCGGCATCGAACCATGGGTGCGAGGGACGGATTACCCGTCCCCTCCGGAGTACGCGAGACTTTTGCGCGGACTTCTTTAGAAACACCTATCTCGGGCAATGATGACCGACTGATGTAAATCCCGATCGGCGAACTCGAGACTTTGAAACAAGCAGCTTTTCAGGGGTTGCACGACGAGGTCGCGAACGCCTCCAACAATCAAGTCGAGAATCGATACTATCAGTCGGTAACCCAGTGAACTCGCGAGTTCATCAGACGAAACTTCGACGTTGAAAGCTTGTGAAGTTCAGCCGACATGTTGAGGCCATTCACGACGCCCTTCATCTTGATTAGCTGCGTACCCACCCTCTCTATTGCGAGTTTGGCAGCAAAATTAGAATCGTAAACATTCTTGCTCAATGCCAGTGTGTCTTGATTAGCATTCAACGTGAAAGGCACCATCTCTGCTGCGCCGTTGATGCAATCGATTTCAAGCCATCTGGAAGACTCGAATACGACGCGCTTCCATTTGTCGTCACCCGGACTAAGATGCAGGAAGGCCTTGGCGGCGTCCGAGAACAGAGAGCCCTTCGGGTCTCCAGCTATCTCCATCTTGTCGACGATCCAAACACCGTAAAGCGGCTGCTTGGCCACCTCTTCGCGCCTCAGGGTATTTCTCCAACTGCTCACCCCAAATACACCGAAGAAGAATAGGCCGAAAAGCCAAAACGCAACCAATGCCTCCTTATCAATCCACAGGTGATCTGAGAGGGATGGAACGGCGCGTGGAGCAATTTGTCTCCGAAACACAAGGAAGGCTGTGAGCTGCGGTAGTTCAGGTGCGAGCAGAAAGAGAGACAGGAGTAGCAAGTGAAATGAAAAGTGCTTTACCCACACATCATAGGCAACGTTCAAAACGAATATATTGAGCAGCGGAGTGAAACAAAGCGCGGCTCCTATAGTCGCCAGCCTTGGAACTAGCAAGAGTAGGCCGCCTAGCACTTCTGCCGCCCCGCAGAAAATTTGATACGGAATCGAAGCGCTCATGAAATTCCACAGCACGTCCTGTTGATTCATATCGCCCAATTGGGTACTGAGCGCGCTTGGCATCAATCGACCAAATTGAAGAGGAAAGACTTTCTGAAAGCCGTAAGAGAACATGACGGCGGCTAGAAGGAGTTGAACTGCCAATCTTAGCCATTGGTGCAATCGCCCGTATTCAGCGCGTTTTCCGTCGAGCATCGACCATACTACCGTTGCAACCAGCGCCAGCGTGAGTTCACAAAACGTAACCAAATATTCATAAGTCGAATCGCCCCCGCGGACTTGGATAGTTTTCTGAACGTGCAGGAGATGTATCCCAACAAAGGGAGCCATTTTCCCCCAGGCAAATTCTGAGATGGAGCGACTCTTTGAACCGATAGCTCCGCCCAGAAACGAAGCGAGGATAGAAGCACAATCAACGTAGTACAGACACAAATACGAGAAGACGAAGCGGAACATTACGCGCGTCGCTTTGCTCCAATGGCTTTGGCGAAGTGGACGTACTGTATCTCGCGCTAACCCATTTTGTACTCGGATCGCGGCCTCTAACATAAGGCATCCTTAGGCGAGTAACCGCTTGGTGCCAGAGAGGCTGACCCACGCCGTCTCGAGTGCTTCCATCGTTTGCAAGAGAGCCGTACAATCTACCGTACGGAAAGGAGCTCGGAAACCGAGGGTTCACGGTGCCTCCAAAATGTTGCATCAGTCTATCGGGAAGTAAGACTGCAGGACCGAGCAGCTGCGCATTTAGCTACTTTCCATTGCAAAACAAAGTCTTCTTCAGCAGTCCTAGAATGTTGCGGCGGCCGGAGCGATCCTCGAGTAACAGTTTCCGCGCCCGCTCGCTACTATAATGCGGCGTAGCAGCGGCGTTCAGGTTCACGCATTCTGCACGCCTTGTCATGATTGGAGCTGACTTTTCTATGAGCAGTTCTTTCCCGAAGACGCGAAGGTTGTGCAGATCGACACTCAAGGCGAACGGTTAGGACGGCGCACTAAAGTCGACTATAGATTTTTGGGAGACACCAACGCGACGCTCACCGCTCTGCTGCAAAAGCTCAATCAGAACAGCAACGACAAGGATCTGAAGGGTTCGCTCGAACGCTACGAAACGGACGCGGAAGGGGTTGGATGAGCTGGAGGGTCTCAGTTCTGGCGGGCGGGAGTTTTATCAGTAGCACCCCGCGCTTAGGATCAAGACGGTCAAGCCCCTGACCTATGCGCGCAAGCCAGCTTCGGGGACGTAGAAGGCGCTGGGCGTGAGTCAACGCTCCTGGAGCCTTCGCGGTGATAGCCAACCGTCCGGCAACGCCGCTGCCAACTCGCGACCGCGGTATCGGTGGGCCAGCGGTAGTAGCTCGCGTTCAACTCCAGGGTCTGAAATTGCCGGGCGTAGTGATCAAGGGCGGCGCTCGGCGGGCAAGCCTTCAGGGTAAAGGACATTCCGTCCAGTACTCGTAACTCCAGCCGGACGTTCCGATGCAAACCGCCACAAACCGCTATTCTCTCATTCGCGAACAATTGACATCGAGGTGCGCGTTCCGGCGGTGACCATTCCAACGCCTGCACAAACGTGAATGAGCGTTGGCTTGCGTCCTTACGGGCGTTGTCGTCAGCTTCAATAAGCTCTCCAGGAAGTTTTGGATTATTAGAATCTCGTATACTTACTCAGGGTGCATAACTGGCTCGTCTGGTCGTGCCCCGTGGGATCTTTCTAGCCTCTCAGTCGTCCGTCCCGCGATAGAGCATACCGGAAGCTTCGGTTCTGCGTAGTCCCATCCACCCATATTCGCCATAGCGAGTTCGCTCGAAGTCGCTTGCCTTCAGGTAGCGAAAACCTGTTTTCTCTTCTGAGAAAGGTCACTCCTCTCATCGTAGTGTTTGCGATTTATGCATATGGACTTCAGTGGTTCTCGACTGGATAGTTCTGGGAGCTTCTATTTCAGTGACCTCAATAACTGCCGTATTCAAGAAGTTGATACAAACGGCATATTCATCACGATTGCTGGAACCGGCGTTTGTACGTCCACAGGAGATGGCAGCCTCGCAACAGATGCAACGGTTAGAAGTCCGGTAGCGCTCGCCGTTGATCCATCGGGCAACGTTTTCTTTGGGGAAGATGCTCGTGCCAAAATTCGACGAATCGATACTTCTAGAACTATCACCACCATAGCTGGAACAGGTACTTGCGGATACACGGGCGACGGCGACCCTGCCACGAGCACACGGATAGGATGGCCCTACGGTTTGGCTGCCGACGCGTCCGGAAACATCTATTTCGGCGATTACAACTCGAATCGCATTCGCAAGGCGGATACCTCGGGGATCATAACGACCATCGCCGGCGGCGGCTCAAGCTTGGGAGATGGCGGCTTAGCCACTTCGGCCAACCTCTCCGGGCCTTGGGGCATAGCCACCGATCCGAGCGGCAACCTCTTTATAGCTGATCAAGGTCACTACCGTATCCGCAAGATTGACTCCAGTGGTTTGATCAGCACGACAGCCGTACTGGAGTAAGCGCAGTTTCCGATGGTATTTCCTTTCAGTCTTAGCGGTTTCGTTGCAAATCGCCTGACGTTTCCGGGTAGTCGGTCTTAAATTCAAGCGAAAGCTTCTCTTCCCATTTCTTAGTTTCAAAAATACTCATGCCCATAAAAGTTAGCCCTCCGGCAGGGCTCAAAATCCTACTCTGTTTCGCCTTCGGCCTCAGTGCGTCTGCTCAGAGTTCCCTGACCATCAATACGGTCGCTGGTAATCATGTAACTGGTTACTCGGGCGACGGCGGACTTGCCACCAGCGCTAAGATCGGTTCCACTTTGTTCGGCGTGGCCACCGATATCGCTGGCAACTTGTATTTTGGCGACTACGATAATTGCCGTATTCGGAAGGTTGATCTTAACGGTACTATCACGACAATCGCCGGTAACGGAACCTGCACCTCAACTGGAGATGGTGGACTTGCCACGAACGCCACTATCCTTTGGCCACTTGGCTTAGCGGTCGACAGTTCAGGAAACGTCTATTTTGGCGAAGATGGCAGCCCCAGAGTTCGCCGAGTGACTCCGGCAGGCACCATCACTACCGTTGCCGGAACGGGCATTAGCCGGTTTTCTTAGGCGATGGCGGCGCCGCCACGAGCGCAAGGTTCGGATTTCCGACCGGTTTGGCCGTCGATGCTTCCGGAAACCTGTATATTGCCGATCTCAATAACAACCGTATCCGCAAGGTCAATACCTCGGGCACGATTTCCACCTTTGCTGGAGGCGGCGCGTCCCTGGGCGACGGAGGGGCGGCAACTTCGGGCACGCTTAGTGGCCCGTGGGGTTTGTCGCTCGACTCAGCAGGCAATCTTTATATCGCGGACCGAGGCAATTCTCGAATTCGCAAAGTGGACACCTCAGGCGTTATCACCACTGTCGCCGGCACCGGCATAAGCGGTACCACGGGCGAGGGTGGCCCCGCGACGAGCGCCAGAATAGCATCGCCCTGGGGCGTCAGTGTGGATTCCTCCGGAAACATCTATATGGCTGAAGGCTCCGGATTCCGAATTCGGAAAGTCAACACCGCCGGAAATATTCAGACCATCGCGGGAACGGGAGTTTCCGGCTACACGGGAGACGGTGGCCCTGCCACCAGCGGAACCCTCTCATCTTCCACAGGGATCAATGCGTCTGCGGACGGGCGCGTGTTCTTTGTCGATGGCGTTAACGCCGTTATTCGCGGTTTGTCCACTGGCCGGATCACTGCATTGCCCTCAACTCCGCTCGGTAGCACTTCCTCAATAACCTCCGTTTCCTTCGGTCAGATCACTGGGTTAGGCACCACTGCCGCCCTCGTTTATGGTTCCGAATTCTCGGTCGATACTGCCGGCTGTACTTACGGGTCAACACCCCAATTCCACGCGACTTGCCCAGTCACGTTTACTCCGCAACACGTGGGCGTTCGGCGGGATGCGCTGAATGTCATGGATACCAACGGCAATATCGTCGGTACACAGTATCTCTACGGCATAGGACAAGGTCCTCTATCTTCCGTCACGCCAGGAACCATCTCTACTGTGCCTTTAGGGAGCGTTGGCGCCGTAAACCCCGCTCAATTTACCTTCGACCCGGCTGGGAATCTCTACTTTGTCGAATACCCGGGCGGCCGGATCGTTAAAATTGACACCGCTGGCGCGGCAAGCACCGTTTCTACCGCGGGTCTTTCTGGCGCTATGCCATTGAACCTGGCCGCCGATTGGGCAGGCAATCTGTACACCGTCGACAGCACGGGCCGGCTGATGCAAATCGCTCCGGACGGGACTGCCACTGTCATTTCATCAAGCCTCAATATGGGTGCCTTGATCGGCCAGCTTGCCATTGCGAATGATGGGTCTTTCTACATCTGCGATATCAACAACAATCGCATTATCAAGGTTTCGTCCAATGGCTTATCGTCCTCCACTGTCTCTTTAGCAACCACTTTGAGCGCACCCGGGGCGCTGGCCTTTGATGCCGCCGGCAATCTGTATATCTCGAATGGAGGCAACAGCACGATCGTCAAAGTCACATCCAGCGGTACTTCGAGTGTCGTGACGCCGAGCTTGTCCATTCAACTTCCGGGTGGTGTCTGGACCGACGCGGCAGGAAATCTGTACGTGGTTGATGCAGGCGCGAACAAATTATTTCGCCTAGCATCTAACGGAACAGCCACCCTCATTGCCGGAACAGGAACAGCAGGAATCACAGGCGATGGCGGTCTTGCTACTAACGCCCAGATCACCCCGGTGCTCGTGGCGACAGATGCCGACGGCAACGTTTATCTTAGCGACTCGACCAATCACGTCATCCGGAAGATCACGCCACCTGCGTCTCTTTCGTTTCCGAGTACCATGGTTGGTTCCTCTAACTCCCTCTATCCTCAGATCACGAATATTGGTAACCAGCCATACACCTTCCCGTCGACGTTTACCTTTACAGCTAATCCAACACCGTTCAGTGTGACGACCGGCGGGTCGGGTGACTGCTCAGCGTTTCTAAGCGGAACCTTTGCCGCGGGAACAAGCTGTAGTCTGACCGTTCAGTTCACACCAACCACAGCAGCTACTTTCACCGACACTCTTACGTTGACGGCAGGAGTACAACTATCGCTCAGCGGTACCGCCGCTCTACCGCCCACCGGAATACCGTCAGTCGGTCAGTCACCCCTGACCTTTGGAAACGTAGCAATCGGATCGAGCGGGACGGCCCAGACCATCACGATTCTAAATTCCGGAACTGGCACGTTGAACTTTACTTCGGCCGTACTCTCAGGAACAAACATGGCCGAATTCTCTACAACGAACAATTGTGCTTCCACACTGGCACCGAACGCCCAATGCACGGTCTCTGTCACGTTCCAGCCGACAACCGCTGGACCCAAGGCAGCGACGTTAACGATCACGGATGCAGACGCAACGGCACTAACGCCACTTACTCAGACGGTCTCGCTTACCGGAACTGGAACGTTGCCTTCCGGACAAGCTACTCTGGATAATTCCAGTTTGACGTTTCCGACTCGAGCACCGGGAACTTCAGGAGTGCCACAAACTGTCACCTTGACGAATACCGGCAACGCTGACCTGGCCATTAACAGTGTCACTTTAACCGGCACGGACACCAGCCAGTTCTCTATTACGAATGGCTGCGGGTCGAGTCTCACGGTCAATGGGAATTGTGCAGTTCAGGTGGTATTCTCCCCGACCTCCGAAGGCCAAAAGACCGCCAACCTTGTGTTTGCTCTGAACACTGGACAGAGCTCCACAACAGCAACGGTCACTTTACTGGGCATCAGCACCTCAGCGTCGTTCACCGTGCCGACAGGAGCTTTCAAGATCATCAGTGTCCGGAGCGGAAAAGCACTTGACGTGACGGGCGCATTAACACTAAATGGAACGCTCCTCCAGCAATACGATTTCTCTTCCAGCGGCAATCAAATCTGGCAAGCGGTTCCGGTCGATGCTCCCTATTTCCAAATCCGCAGCATGGGTACTGGCAAGGTACTCGACGCACGGAATGCGGGAATGTCAAACGGTACACTTGTCCAGCAATGGAGCTACCTGGGCGGAGATAACCAGAAATGGCAGTTTGTTCCTCAATCCGACGGCTCCGTCGAGATTGTCAACAAACTTAACGGCAAAGCCTTGGATGTGTACGGCGCTTCCACCCAAAACCAAGCTCGAATTCAACTTTGGGATTACAACGCGACGGACAACCAAAAATGGCAGATCACTCCGGTCGTACTGCCGACACCAACCGCGCAATTCTATACCATCAGCAGCCTTGCAAGCGGTAAGGTCCTTGATGTTGTGAATGCCTCGATGGCAGATCAGGCCGTCGTTCAACAATACGATTACCTTTATGGGGCGAATCAGCAATGGCAACTGACACCGACCTCAAACGGCTTTTACCAAATCGTAAACAGGGTCAGCGGAAAGGTCCTAGACGGGTTGACGTTTGGCACTGCCGAGGGTGTGGGAGTTCAACAATATACGTACTACGGAAACGAGAGCCAGCAATGGGAATTCCTACCTATAGCAAACGGGTCTTATCAGCTCGTCAACCGGCTCACCGGCAAATCGCTCGAGGTTCGCGACGGGTCATCAGCAAACGGTGCACTTCTTCAGACCTCTACCTACGGAGGCCGAACAAGCCAGCAGTTTGCCATCACGCCTGTCGATTATCCGGCAACCTTCTCGCCGGCGGCGGTGCAGTTCTACGCGATCGCTAGTCTTAACAGCGGTAAAGTGCTTGATGTTGTAAGTGCTTCAACCGCAGATCAAGCGCACATTCAACAATACAGTTATTTGTCCGGTCAAAACCAACAATGGCAACTGGTACCGACCACAACCGGCTTCTACAAGATTATGAACCGGCTGAGCGGGAAGGTTTTAGATGGGGTAAATGCCGGTAAAGGCGACGCCGTGCCCGTGCAGCAATATACGTACTTGGGCTTGGACAATCAACAGTGGCAACTGGTACCCACCTCAAACGGAAATTACCAGATTGTTAATAAGCTGAGCGGCAAGTCACTCGACGTCACGAGCGCGTCGACATCGAACGGCGCCCTTTTGCAACTGTACACATACTGGGGGGGACTGAACCAGCAGTTCGCCCTTACACCGATTGCAAACCCATAACAATAACTGGGTTTGAACTTCGAAGGCTACCAGACTTCAGTCTGGTAGCCTTCGTGTTTGAATGTACCGCCGATTTGAAGACTCAGAAGGCATGCCGTAATCTCCCGACCCGACGAGTAAAAGCGTCTTTGATTCAGTTTCAGCCCCCATCGTGCTCAGATTGCTAACGGGTAGCGGGCAGATATAAATCCACACAAGACTAACGGCTACGGTAGAGTTCTCGGCCAGCAGGTGGAATTCTGTCCGGATCGCGGAGCACTCGCCTGGGATGCACAACCAACGCAGAAGTTGCGGCTCTAAGCCGTACCCGCAGAAGGCCGTCGTAGTGCCCCGCCGGTCACTTTAGTTTCGCGTCGGGCTGCGATAGCTTTAGCGATCATGTTCTTCAGAATATTGACATCAAGGTCCGCCAGCTTCTTGGTATCAAGGCAAGAATCTTATAACTTACATTTGCCGAGATTCCCGACCAAATCAGCAGCTTCGGGGAAGCTCTCCATTCCGTAGATGATAATGGCGGACTTGCGAGGGCCCCAATTCTGGGTGCTTCGCCCGTTAGCCGCTGCATCAAAGCGATGATCTTCTTCGAATCGGTCCGCTTGACGTCGTCTGGAAGGGCGTTGATGTATTCATCGACGTTCACTTGGGTTGGCTTTATGTGAACACAGACTGAACGCCTTCGCCGGATCCTTTGAGGAGGTCGACCCGCGAGTTTAGATCGCGTTCGATCTCGTGTGAAACCGGCAAAGGGTCCAGGGTTTCCTCATGGTTATGCCTTGAGAACATAGGAGAAATATGATGGTGCCTTTGAATGAAGAAAATGCAAGTAGCGCGGCTATTGCAAATCTTATCGGGATAGTGACCAGCAAGTTCCGCTGGAGAGTAAATACTTGATTGCTGAGAACAGGATTGTTCGCTCACATTCGCCAGCCCGACTCCGATTAACCGATCCGCAACGAGCCACGCTAGCTGCGATCGCAAAAGGACTCGAACGTCAGGCGCTGGAGCAGGTTGCGTTGGTGGCGAAGCCGGAGACGATCCTGAGTTGGTACGGCAAGCTGATCGCCCGGAAGTTTGACGGTTCCAAACGCAGCGTTCACCCGGGACGAGGTAGCGTGTTAACGAATCCTTGCCAAGTTCCGGGGAGATGAGCGGTTAGGAACGATAATTCCCGCTCGGTCCTTCGAAGTTCGACATGGGCGTTTTACGTCGAAGCGATGATCGCAGGAAGTGGCACCTAGCTTCAGTACAGGTTATGATTTTGAAGGCTGTGCGAAGAGCTGAGCACGGAATTGAGAGTACGGCGCGAAAAGCTTTGTCGATTTATTAAAGACTGATCGCTGCCGTCGCAATGTGCTGCCCGCTGAGGCTTCCTTCCGACTTCATCGGTTCGGCAAGCGGCAAACCCATCTTTCTACTCGTCAGGAAATCGCCCAAAGCCGGGTGTTTTCTCCGAAATGCAAGTCTTCTTGATAACGTCGCAACGATCGCCCTCATTGCACCCGCCCGCCTTCGCAAAACACGCGCAAACCGGTTGACCATTCTCCCCTACAACTCCGAAACCCCTGCAAGGCGCATTATTGATACAAGTTCCATGGAGGCCTCCCATGTACTTAGGGGCGCAATCACCTTTGCTTGCAGCCGGCATGAAATTGGTAAGCGGGACGGGTAGCCCCTTCAGAGGTTCCAGTTTGGGTGGCGTTTGAGAAACAGACTCAACCTTCGTCTCATCACCCGTAGATGCTCGGCGCTCCGAGCATCCCGCCATTACACACCATACAGTGAGCACGGCCAGTAACAGGCGTAATCGATAGCCGCGACTAGTAAGTGTAAGTGGCCTGTTGAACATGTTGTTGCTTCCCAACATACATCCATCTTTCGTTGCAACCTGCGGATGAATCGCTCGAAAATCGTATCCATTTCGTGCTGCTTCCGCTGAAGCCTGTGAGCACCATTGCGTCATAATCCCCCCAATAGCCACGTTCATCTGAACACACCAACGCATTTTTGATGATGTCCACAGGAAAGAGGAAACCGCCCCCATTTAGATAGCCAAGAGTGGCCCGGGACACATTGACGAAATTGGCGTTTCCGTAGTGATAAGCCCATGAAGACTGCCAGGTAGCCGGCACTCCAATGAAGCCGGCCCATGCCGTGACATCCGGGTTATAAGTATCAACAGCACTGCCGCCGGGGCCTCCACCTATAAATTTCCAACCTGGCACGTCGGAACATGAAGTGAGATCCGCCGAGCATGCCGTGCCGCTAAGATACAGATGTCCATTAGCCGAGCGAGTGTAGAGCATGCGAACTGCGTCCTTGCCACCCTCCGACGCGCTGCCGATATCGTATCCAAATTGGGGACCGGTTCTGATATTTAATTCGGAACCTTGTGTCGTTGTGCCGAAGTCGATTCCCGGATAGAGCACTGAATCATAGCTCCCGGGAACCGGTTGTCTCCATGCGCCATTGATGTAGCGGTTCAGGTACACATAAGTTCCGCCGTCGTTTCCGATCACTTGCGCGGCCGCATAGAGAGAATTATCTGTTCCGACTCGCAAACGCACATGCGACGCGACCGTCAGCCCTGGGAACGGCGTTGCAATCGGCGCGAACGTGCCGTTGTAGCTGGGACTGCGATAGACGTCCGCAGTGCTGGTGGTCACGTCTACATAAGCGAGGAAGATTTCGCCGGCGCGGTTTGACGCGAGACTTCCGCCATCATAAAAGTGCCCTTGTGACGAGTCAGCAACACCTTCAATCGGTTGCTTGTTGCTGACGCACTGATAGTTGGAGAAAGTCTTGCCGCCATCGGTAGATCGCGCTACGCATCCGCCACCGACATAAGAACTGCGTCCATCTCCGTAGTACACGTAGCCGTGGATTCCTCCAGTTGGAAATTTCGAACTGGGCATGGCCAGATTAGCCATAAAAACTACACTGTAATTGCTGCCGGAAGTCGCAAGAGCAGGATCGCCCCACAGAACGGCCCATCCGTTTGGAGGCGGCACCTTGCCGCCATACGTCCAGGTAGTCCCTCCATCGTCGGAAAACGACGAGCCCATCAGCGATGCGCCCGCCTTAATGGTCCGGTCGTTTTGTGTATAGGTTATAAGGTCCTGTTCGCTCGTCTCGTCGTTGTAGCCCACAACAAGACGATTTGTCCCGCCTACGTAAGACGTGGTGGCGCTGGTCTCCGTCTGAGTCCCAGAAGATGTGGGGCCACCTTGGCCTGTAACCCCATTGGGGTTCGAACAGCTCGCCACGAAAACTGCGAAAACAACGCAAATTCCGATGATGAATTTCAATTGCCGGATCCTCGATTGATTGTGTAAGTTAGCCATGGATCATAACAGAAAACCTGAGCAAGGAGAACCAACCGAGTCCATCGTTGAAAGGTTACCCGCTCTTCTCGCCTGTTCCGCGCCAGTGAGACGTGGTCAACAGAAATATTCGAATGCCCAAGATTTGACCTGAAGAAGACTTTTAAAAGTGAGGTCACCATAGCAGTTTTTCGCCGCAGTGGGTTACGCGCTTTATTCGCGCAATTTTCCGTCAGATTATTGAAGCTCCTCAAATCGCAAGTATGGTGCGCATTTAGAAGAGCATTTTGAGTTCCAAAGTTGCACTTCGCGAACCGACTACTGCGGACAAATCCCCTCGCGACGGTAAGCAGATTGGGCCAGATGGATGGCCGGGCATAACAGCTATATAGGAATTGAGATGTCTATCCTCACGGCAGTTGAATGAAGAAACGACCTGGGCATCAGGGAAGCGAGAACGCCACGTACGCGTCCCCAAGTTCGCCGCCGAGCTTTCCCCCGCCGGTAGCGGCTATGACTAAATATTGTTTGCCGTCGACTTGGTAAGTCGACGGTGGCGCGAAACTACCAAATGGAAGCCTATATCGCCACAACTCCGAACCTGTGCGGCTATCAAAGGCGCGTATCCTTGAATCACGAGTTCCGCCACAAAATACAAGGCCGCCGGCAGTGACGATGGGTCTTCCGAAATTCTCCGTGCCCGTCTTGGGAGTTTGTGCTTTTGCTAGGCCTTCTTATTCGCCAACGGGAACTCGCCATGCGATGTGCCCGGTATTCAGATCGATTGCATTCAACGTTCCCCAGGGTGGCTTCACGCCGGGGCGGCCCTCAGCATCGAGAAGCTTCTTGTAGCCGACGAATCTATATTCCCGACGAACGCCGACAGTCTGATCAATGGAAGCCTGATCTAAATTCCGCTCCAAAAGGAAAGCGAGCAGTTGCGAAACTCGTTCTTCAGGAACCAGGATGCGAGGCATTGATCCTCGCCCGCCGTGTATGATCTTTCTGATCTGGTCGTCTTTCATCTGCCCCGGAAGAGTAAACAAGGGAGGAGCCATACCTGCACCGTCCCGCTCAGGCCCGTGGCAAGCCGAACAGTATTGCAGGTAAGTTGTGTTGCCGGTAGTCAGAGGCGCTTTCCGTGCTGGCAGCAGTTGTGATTGAGCGATAGTGACAACCCAGGGCAACTTGTTTGCGCTGACATAGAGGTAGGACGAAGAGGGATCGAAGGCCGCCCCCGTCCATTCGGCGCCGCCGTGCATCCCGTAGTGAACGAGAGGCTGGTCATTCGCAAACGGCTGAAACCAACCGAAGCGAGCACCTCCCAGTTGCTTCATCACAAAAGCACGATCATCAAGGGAAATATCAGTGACGTCTTGGAGCGAAAACTCACTTGGTGCAAATGGCTCGGGCAGTTCCACGGCAGGTTGCCACTCTGCCGTTCGTTCTCCCTCCAGGTCAGATTTCGGCGCACGCCGAAGCCGAAAAGGAAACAGCGGCTTTCCTGTAAGATGATCCAGCAGAAGCGTGTTGCCGAGTTTCGTTACCTGCGCCACTGCGTCGTATCGCCGGCCGTTACGAGTGACCGTAACAAGGTTTGGAGCGGCTGGGATATCCAGGTCCCAAACGTCATGACGAGAACTCAGGTCGTGTACAGCCCGTGCAATCAGCTCTTTGCCAGTGCCGGTCTCGCCTAAGATCAGCAGGAGGCGTCGCTAGGAGCAACGGTTCTGACCATTCCAAGCGTGGCCCGAAAAGACGAACTGACGCCAACCAGGTCGGGCGAGCTCTGATCGGCCTCGGCGAGCTTGGCCGGACAAGCTGCCTGCTTCGTTGGAGAGAAATTCAGCACTGGCGCCCGACTGGCGCTTAGTACCCGATCGACCGCGTTGCCAAAAGCCGGAGAAAGATCTTTCAATAACGCACATGATGATCGGAGAAAGCGTCGGGAGAGTTGCTGCCGAAATTGAGCGTCCCCAAAGCGCCCGTGCCGCTTTGCAGGGGTACAAAGCAGGCCGACTTCAAGCCCTCTGCGGTCAAAACGCTCGCAACTTGATAGGTCAATTCACGATCTGTAATGGACTTGAGCAACATAGGCTTACCGGACTCGAAAACCGCGCCGGAGAGCGAGCGCTTTAAGGGCATAAGCAGGTCTCCCGAATGAAGCCCTTACCGTGCGGAAAGTCTAGGGCCCGCATCCGGACTTGATTTTTTCTCGGGTTCGTAGATCGTCAACCCGGCATATCAATGCCCCAGAAACGATCGAAGCGACGAAGAGACCTTACCGAAGAGGTCGTGAAGGTTTGATGTTGACGTGCAAGCTGAAATCACGCTGCAAATCGCCTCCACTCTCACTTTCGTGCAGTTCAGTTGACGTCGCTTCAAGTCGAAAGCTTCACCGTCCCGCGCGTATTCGATCACAGCGGCGGTGATTTGGGGCTGCACACTGAAGAACAGAAGTTTCCATCGTCTCAAGAGGCCGGCGCTCGCTACCCAGAATCAAGACGCCGAGGCGCTGGCGTTCGGTGGATAGCGGAACTAGGTGGAGTTGGAGATGTAGAGGAGCCAATCCGTCTGAAGCACCGACACGAAAGAGGCAACTCGGATCGCCAGGCTTCATCTACCTCCGACGCGATTAGGGCCGCGATGCCTTGCGATCCTGAGCTCGATGGGCAGCTCTTTAAAGCCCGGAAACTCCATTGCTTCGATTGCGCGTCCCGGAGCCCGACGTAGAGATGATCACAAGCAAGCGCTCGCGGAAGCTCAAATTGCAGAGCACTCCAGACTTCGGCAAGTGTGACAAGACCACTGGTCCTATTTTGGTGCCTTAAAAACATTTTTTCAGTGGGCCCAACTATAGGAACGCGATCAAAGATCAGACGCCATTTTGCCCTCCCGTATTCCTCAACGTTCATGAACTATCGGGTACGGAGTACAAAACTCGGTTAAACGCGCGGGAAGCTTGTGGGGTCCGACGCGAGCGGACTGCGTTCAGCGCTGTCGGTTCAGAAACCCATCGGCTTTTGCAACGGTTAAATGGCCGGAAGTTTCGAAAGCGTGGTAGTGCTCTGCTCACAAAAGACAGATTTCGCCTCACTGTTTCTTCAGCCCACCCTTTCATTGGGTCTGCGCAGGATTGGCACCTTTCGCAAATATCTGTTGCAAAGTGAATCCTCGATAACACGATTGCGTCCGCGGATTCTGGTCAATGCTTTGCTACGGAGAATCCCAATTGAGGTCAAGTCGCCATCACGTCGAAGTGCGCGGGCGAGAAAGTGCCGGGAAGTCCCCTCGCATCCGCCGAAGTGGTAACGCGTCGGGGGCGAAGCCAGGCGCGTTTTTCTTTTCGTATCCGGGGAATGAGATCGAAGAGCCGGAACTCAGAGGCTTGCCCGTTTCTGTCCAAGCGGGAGAACGATGTTCAAAAAGGGTACTTATGCAGCGCGGCAGGAACGTTAGAAACGTGCTGAGGCGTCCTGCGCCGCACTAGTGCCCATAGGGCATGACGACGGTCCCCGGATACTCCGACGCGTCGTTTAACAGTCCTCTGGCATCATGAGTTGCATATTTGTCGAGAAAAGAGCGTGTGAACGCTTGGGTTGCTCGCAAGTTATAGAGCGCCTCTCCGGTTTCGGTCTTTTTGCCGCTCGCAAATAGCAGAGGGACGTCGCTGAAACTTCCGTGATTCAGCCCCGCAGATTTCAGCACAACATCGTAACTACCGGTAGGGCAAGCATTGAGTTGAGCTGTCTTCTTCTTGATGTATGCGGCCTCCTGCGCGGCATCAAAGCCTCTTCGTTGGTCAGAGTGATCGATTTCGAGGAGGAGGACAGGCTGGGTAAATCCCTTTCCATATTCAGGAAATGCCGCGATGGGGGGCAGGGCTCCGTCGAGGCTTATACACGCTTTGAAACGCTGATCCATTTGACATGCAAGCGTTGCAAATGCTCCTCCAGCAGAGTGCCCCATTGCTGCTACCCGGTTAAGGTCAAGTCTTCCGGCAAGTGGGAATTCCTGCGCGTTTTGGCTATTCACCTCTGTGAGCTTGTTAAGCACGAACACGATGTCATGAGCACCCTCGGTGATCGCAAGCCCGGCGGAAGCTTGCATTTGTTGGAATCGTTGCTCCAGTGTGAGACCCACAGGGACGCCTTCTTGATGAAACGGGACAACTCTGCCATCGGGAAATACAATTGCCATTGCCGTGTACGTGTGTTCGATCGATGCAACAACATACCCGTGGCTGACGAGGTCTTCAATCAATGATGTGTATGCAAAGCCGACGCTTCCCAAACCGTGCGAAAAGAGCACGACAGGAAAAGGTTTGGGCGACTTTGCAATGCGCGCATTTTCGACCGCATGAGAAACGAGGCCTCCTGAAACAATCAGTGCCCAAGCAGCTCCAAACTCATCCCCGACGCGGCGGTGAACCTCGGGGTTCGCATCCATCTGCTTTGCACCGGGTAGGTACGGCCCTGTTCTCCCTCCCTCTGTTCGTGGCGTTGGGTACCAGAGATACACCATCAGATCGCGGTGTGCTTCAGCAAGACCAGAATAGGTGTCGGGACGAGAGGGATCGACCCATTCGTAGCCAATTCGACCGATCCCAAATGGGCCGGATGGCACAGGTAACTCGGGCGCCAGGGGCTTCAGTCCGCCTTGTTGAGGGTCGATCAGAATGCGATTCTCGTTCTCCTTCTGCCCATAGACATTCAGCGTTTTAATGAGAAGAAGGACGATCATCAAAGGGCGACCTGTCACGGAAGACCTCTCCAAAAAGGAACCTGAGTACGGCACCTGTATCTTACGCCTGTAAAATGATTGAGGACATACTGCGCCGATTGGAACTTAATCGGCGCACGTTGCAAAGCCCTGACCCAGATGGAAGCGTAGCTTTTGTGAGAGCGGCAGCCGATTCGCGAGGGTACTCGGATGTAGAGTCGGCATCCCGTTGAAGTGGGGAGCGGCTGGAGTACCTGGAAGTTCCGATGGCATCTGGGAAGGCGCGTTTCAGGGCACTTATCTGCAAACCCGGTAAGAAACTGATGTGGATCATCAACTTGCGCGATCACACCCGTATACTGGGCACCCGGCAACTGGACTCCTGGGTACTTCACCATTGCGCACTCGGAACGCATCTTCGTCGCCCAGCGTCACCTGGCCGCTAAAATTTCCATTCCTACTCCTTTCGCTTCTCCGCATCCTCCGTAAGGTCGATTGCCAGTACGACAGCGAGGATCAAGATGTCATCCTCCCCGGCTGCGGTCTCCACTCCGTAAGTGTCAGTCAGCGCAACCCACCGCTTTGAAACTGTAGCCACCACGCTCCCGTGACGCTCTATCGCAAAGTTGTGCTCAAAGATGCTTCCTGTGACATGCAAGTCGTCGGGCCCTGGAATATCGACCGTGAAACGATCCACGAAGGGACTGATTAATTTCTTACGCACCGTGGCCGCCTCATTGCCATGACGCGTGATGTGGAATTTGGGACTTAGTGAGATGATCTGCTTGTTCACGGTCGCCAGTTCATTACCAGCGAGATCCATCAGGACCAACGTGTGATGCAAAGAAAAGATCTTCCCTTTGACCTGGTAAACAGGCGATCCCTGTTCGTCCTGAATAACGGAATCTTCGGTAAGGCGAAAAATTTTTTCGCGGATCACATAGCGCATAAAGGATTCTCAGTGGGCTTAAGCTCCCCGTTCAGCCTATCGTAAGCGCTCTCGCCGCCCTATTTCATTGAGGCCAACGAAGCGGCGGGTGCATCCGAGATCGATGTTTAGCTGGCGCGCTTCCAACACACGTCCTCGTGATTCCTACTACCGAACGAAACGTTGCAGTCTCCTGCAAGTGCCGGGCAGATGAGTACCGGAAGTCATTTTGTCGAAACAAGATGATCGCGTGCAAGCCTAGCGCCAGCCGAGAGCCGGTGCAACGGTTCTCAGGATCGCCTCCATCACGTGCACATTGTAAGCAACACCGAGTTGGTTCGGAACGGTGAGCAACAACGTGTCCGCCTCCCCAATTGCGTCGTCCTTCCTAAGTTGCTCGATGAGGACATCGGGTTCAGCGGCGTAGCTCCGACCGAAGATGGCCCGGGTCTTTGCATCGAGGAAGCCGATCGTATCCGTTTCGTGGTCTCCACGCCCGAAGTACGCGCGGTCAAGATCGTTCACCAATGCAAAAATGCTACGGCTTACCGAAACGCGGGGCGTCCGAGAGTGGCCGGCTTCCTTCCACGCTGCCCGAAACGCGCGGATCTGCGCGGCTTGTTGGAGATGGAACGGCTCACCCGTCTCCTCGCGTTTCAGCGTCGAGCTCTGCAAATTCATTCCTAGCTTCGCCGCCCAGACCGCGGTAGCATTGGAACTCGCGCCCCACCAGATACGATCACGCAAACCTTCCGAGTGCGGCTCCAGGCGTAGCAGTCCCGGCGGATTGGCGAACATCGAACGCGGGTTCGGCTGCGCAAAGCCTCTCCCACTCAGCAGCTCAAGAAACTTCTCGGCGTGGCGACGCCCCATGGCTTCATCATCTTCGCCTAAGGCCGGACTATGGCCGAAGTAACGCCAGCCGTCGATCACTTGCTCTGGAGAGCCCCGGCTAATCCCCAACTGGAGTCGGGACCCCGCGATCAGATCGGCGGACCCGGCGTCCTCGACCATATAGTGCGGATTCTCGTAACGCATGTCAATGACTGCAGTCCCGATTTCGATCTTTCGTGTTCGGGCGCCTATTGCAGCAAGTAGTGGGAACGGCGATGACAGTTGCCGTGCAAAGTGATGAACACGGAAGTAGGCCCCATCCATTCCAAGGCGCTCGGCCTCTACCGCAAGGTCAATGGACTGCAGGAGAACGTCGCCCGCCGACTGAGTCTGTGACTGGGGTGATGGTGTCCAATGGCCGAAGGAAAGGAAGCCTATCTTTTTCATGACAACAACTAGTTTAGGTTCCACATTCATATGCGGAAAGCTCTTTACTTCGCGTACAAGCGAGTGAGCGTTCGCTTCGCGCCTTTTCATGAGCTGATTGATTCTATTGCGAAGGTGTCTGCCGGATACAGAATGGGAGACCCCGTTGCATTCACCTTCTATGGTGGCCAGACCAGAGAAAGACCCTTGCTCGTGAAGGTGAATGACTCGCAGAAAGCGAAGGCGGCTCGATGTAGAATTGGCGAGATCCAGAGTCCGATAATTAGGTTCTGATTCATGACTGCTTACAACACCGGCCGTAGCCGACGTGACTTCTTCTACCTGGCCGGGGCGCTTGCGGTCGACGCCACGTGTGGCCAAAGCCGGGTGAAGGCCGCACATGCGGTGTCTCCACAGATCGGCATCCTGCTCGCAACCACGTTCACCACAGGGACTCTTGAAGCGCGGTTGGATGCGGCGAAAGCCAATGGGCTGGCCTGTGTACAGATGAGCATGGCCGCCGCCGGTCTGCCGGAAATGCCCGATCAGATTCCCGCCGAACTAGCCGACAGGATGCGCCGCGAATCATCAGTTCGCGGAATCGGGATAGCCAGCATGACTGGCACTTTCAATATGACTCACCCGGACGAGGAACACCGCCGGACGGGACTGCGGCGACTACGGGTCCTGGCCGAGGTGTGCCCTCGGATCGGCACATCCTTCATTCATATTTGCACTGGCACGCGTGACCCGAATAGCATGTGGCGATATCACCCGGATAACGGCTCTCCGGAGTCATGGCGGGACATGGCCGCTTGTGTCCGCAAGGCGACGGACATTGCTCGGCAGGCGAACGTTGTTCTGGCATTCGAGCCAGAAGTGAGTAATGTCGTCGATTCAGCCATGAAAGCCCGCCGCCTGCTGGACGAGATCGGCTCTCCGCATCTCAAAGTAACGATGGATCCTGCGAATCTCTTCCACACAGGGGAACTATCCCGCATGAAGGAAATCCTCGATGAGGCGTTTTCACTTCTGGGCAAAGATATTGTGCTTTGTCACGCTAAGGATCTCGATCACGACGGAGAAGCGGGCCACAAACCCGCAGGTTATGGGGTGCTCGATTATGACCGGTACATGAGTCTGTTACGGAAATGTGAATTTAAGGGGCCTATCCTGCTCCATGGCTTGACGGTAGAACAGGTGCCTGGCTGCCTGGAATTCTTGCGCGCAAAGCTGGCCTCATCACTCCATCGGGCAGCGTAGCCGGCAGGAAATTCTCAGGCGCTTGCGTGCGGGAAATCGGCGACACGGAGGGATCCTCGTTACTGAAATCAATCTTGCGAGCCGGGAACGTGCAACCACGAACTGCTAAAGCCGCTTAAATGAAGCTTTACGGCACTACGTCTAAGTTCCGGCAAACTGCACGCCGATGACACGCCGGTTCCAGTCTAGTCGCCAGCTCAGCGGAAGACAAAGCAAGGACGATTGTTCGTGATGATCGCTCGGCCGGTGACTCGGCAGCTCCGGCAGTCTGGTTTGCTTACTCGCCGGATCGCAGCGGAGAGCACCCACTTCAGCATCTTGCCGACTTCAGGGGCAGGCTGCAGGCTGATGCATATGCTGCTTTCAGTAGGTTGCACGACAGCGTTCGCATTCAGGAGGCAGCCTGCTGGGCTCATGTCCGGCGCAAGTTCTTTGACCTGCATGAGGCAAATGCTTTGCCGATCACAACCGAAGCGTTGGAACCGAATCGGCGCCGTGTACGCGATCGAAAGCGAGATCAGCGATCGCTCGCTGGATGAACGGCGACGAGAACGGCACACCCCGAAGCTGGCCTCTGCTGACCTCACTGAAGGATTGGTTAAAGGAACCGCTCACGCTGTTATCTCGGAACTCCGGGACATCTGTGGCGATCAGCTACGCGCTCGTGCGCTGGCCTGCCCTTATGCGCTATTGCGATGACGGCTCGTTGGAGATCGACAACAACAGTGCCGAGCGGGGCTTTACCTGCGGTGGCATTCGGCCGGAAGAACTACCTTCTTGCTGGTTCCGACTCCGGTGGAGAACGTGCGGCCGCAATTTACCGTCTGATCTGCTCTGCGAAGTTAAATGATGTTGACCCGGAGTGGGTATCTCAGAAACGTTCTGGCACGCATCGCAGACCATCCCGTGAACCATGTCGACGAACTGTTGCCTTGAAAGGTTGCACGGTCCAGACCTGCAACCCGCGTGAACGAGCCTGCATCTGCACGAAGCCGACGCCGAGTCACCTACCATCCAGATATCGGATGATAGGTGAAATTCAAACTCCTGAGGAGACGGCCTATATTTCGTGATTTATGAGCGCTGTTGCGCTTGCCTTGAAGCCACTCACCGAGCTCCAATAAACGACTGAAATCCGAGGCCGGTACGAGGATGCCCCCGTTTCCCGGGCAAATGAATTGGGCGTTGTCTCCCCATCTGTTCCTAAATGATCGAAGGCAGCGCCAGCGGAGCACTGTTATCGAATGTCGGGTAACGGCCCAGATGGGCCGTTACCCGATGATCTTCTGGCGAGCTACTGATGATTCAAAATGACCGGACAGAGTAGCGGAAATACAGGTTCGGAAACTCACGCTCGGTCTCCTTCCGCAACCACTGGCGGGCAATCGACAAGGCTTACTTTGTAGGAACTACGGGTACGGTCCGTTCGGACAATTCTCCTATCTCGTAAGCGCACCTGCATTGCTATGCTTGAGCGGCCATCGGAAGGGTGCAAGGCCCTTCCCTTACGTGTACGCCTTCTCTCCGCCGAACTGAGAATCCCAATACGTCGTAGGATCGGTGAAGAACTCACCCTGCCGGCAGAGGGGGCGCATCGCTTCTTCGTTGACTTTGATGCCTAGGCCTGGCCCCGTCGGAACGGGGATGTAACCCTTAACCACGAGGTCCCCTTTGTCGCATATGTCTTTGTGCCAGGCTGGCTGCGGCTGGTGCCATTCCATGGCGAGAAAGTTTTCGCTCGCGGCTATCGCGTGCGCGCCCGCTGCGTAGCCGATCGGGGTAGCGTTGCTGTGGACCATCATCCCCACCGAATATTTGGCCGCCATGTCGGCGGTCTTCTTCAATTCGAGACAGCCGCCGATGACAAGGTGATCCGGGTGAATATAATCGACTGCACGCGCCTGGCAAAGCGGCTCGAGCGATTCCACCAGGTAGGCGTCTTCACCGGTCAAGGTGGACACCCTGATCGAATCGGTGATGAGCTTCCATTCCTCTACCCGCATCCACGGGACCATGTCTTCCAAAGTCGAGGGCGTGACCCTCTCCAGCGCGTTCGCCAGCTTGATACAGCTTTTCGCGGTGAGGTGCCCAAAATGGTCGTGACCCATCGGAGTGCTGCCGGCGTCGCCCATGGCTTCCTTAATCGCAGCGACGTGGTCCGCTACGAGTTCACATCCCTTGTCACTGATCTCGAATCCCTGATAGTAGTTCTCGGGGGTTTCCCCCGGTCCCCCGTTATAGCCTGCGGGCCCAAACATCGTGCCCGGCTTGCCTCGGAGGATGGGAGCTACGGGCAGGTCGTATTTGAGCATCGTAAACCCCGAGGCGACTCTGTCCTTGTAATCGGCGGCGATGTCTTTGATGTCGTCCGACTTCGGATCACCCTCGCTATACATGCGGACCTTGTCGCGAAATTTCCCGCCAAGCATCTGATAGATCGGCACGCCATAAGCTTTGCCGGCCAGATCCCACAGCGCGTTGTCAATCGCGTTGACGCCGCTCCCCTGACGGTTGTACCCGCCATGCATCTTGATCTTGCGGAAGATCTTGTCAACGTTGCAGGGATTCTCGCCAAGCAGGCGGCCCTTATGCATCAGCACGTAGTTCGGCTGCGGGCCGTCCCCAATCGTCTGGCCGTAACCCGAAATTCCCTGATTGGTATCGATTCGGACGATGATCGTGCCGCCCGATGCCGCTCCCGCGCCGGGAGTCGCAGGAGGCAGCGGCGGCCTGCCGGCACCACGTCCGCCCATCCGGCCCTCGCCCCCCTGGCCTCCCGGCCCTCTCAGAACAGCGATGCGCATGTCCGTGATTTTCAAGTCCGACGGACTTGAACTGCGGTTAACATTTTGGGGATACGCTTCGAGGTCAGCCAAGAGGCCAAGCCCCGCGGCTGCCGCGCCCTTCCTCAGAAGCGAACGCCGCCCAAATGCGTTTTTACTTGTAGACATTTACTCTCCCTTTCGCCACCAAAACCTACTCGCGTTTGGAACCGGCCCATTGTATCCGACTCGAGTTTCGAAGCAGATGCTCGTCCGGCCGGAGGTTCATTCTTAGCATCAGCACGGGTTCGCCGGCTCGATCTTAGCGGGAACACGAATCGCATGCGAACGGCGCGAACGTGAATGCGAAAGTGGTCCTATTCGGCATTGATTCTGAATCGCCGCTGAGTGTTGCCGTCGGACGTGGAGAACCGGCACTGGCAGAAGCGTTGATACGCGCCGGCGCTGCCGTCGACCTTCCCGATCCGGAGAACGGCTTCAATCCTCTATATTGGGCCGCGAATATCGATTTTGGAGATGCCGACATGGTGCAGTTTCTCCTTAACGAACGCGCCGATCCGGCTGCCCGCAATAATTAAGGCCTCACGCCCGGTCAACTCGCGGCAAGCGATAGGCATGGCCGCCACCAGCAAGGGCTTGAGCAACCAGAAACCACGAGGAACAAGTGATGCGACCGGGACTACTCTTTGCCATTGACATTGCCAATCACTGAACGGAAATCCGGCCGGCAGATGCGAAATCGGTGAACCTGGTTTTAAGAGCTTCCGAAACGGCGTTCGAGAAGCAAACCGGTCCCTCCTGCCACCACCAGGATCTGCCGATGATAGTGTTCGACATTGCTCGCCGGCGAGGCTTCTCTGTCGACGGGCCAAGCTGAAAAGCTTGCAGTGCACGAGCTACCGGTCACTATTTCAGTTACTTCGGGAACATGGGAAGAGTTGTCATGGGCGATGGCACTCGACTGAGGATCAAAAGGCGAACCGAAGCGTAAACTGCATGTGCCGTGGCACGTTGCTTTGGGCCGTGACGCGGCCAAAGGTGGTGCCGACAGTAGTGCTGGGCGCCGAAAACGTTACTTGATTCAAGGCGTTGATCGCTTCGAAACGGAACTGCACGAGAAGATTCTCGTGAATGTGCGTCTCTTTCAGCAGCGACGCATCCCAGTAGTCGTAGGCGTCCGATCGTAGATTCCCGTACCGCAGAGACAACGTGCGCAAGTTGTACTGAAGCTGTTGCGAAGGAACGTTGTTAAATGCGCTGGTGTTGAACCACTGATAAATTGACCTCTGGCCCGGCGCAAGCGGTACGATGCTCTCGTTTCCGCCGGTAAGCAGGAGGTTGGGAAGGGTGATGGGGAAGCCGCTTTGGAATCGGAAAACGGGAGCAAACTGCCAACCACTCACGACGTAATCAAGGGCACGAGGCAGTTGACTCCCGAATCTCTGTCCCTTTCCAAACGGGAGTTCGTATATTGCGTTGACGGTGATGTGATGAGGAGCGTCGACATCGGAGATGACCTTTGAAGGTTGAGGATCTCCCGGATTCAGCAATGTAGTGTCTTCCAGGAACTTCGAAAAAGTATACCCGGCATTCATGCTCAAGCTGTTACTAAAACGCTTGGCAACGCTCGCTTGAACGCTGTTGTACCAGCTTCTACCGTTGTAGGTGTAGTAACCGATGCTGCTGAACTGCGGATAAGGCAGCAACAGATTCATCGCTGGAATGACGGAGCCGGCAAGCTGAGTTCCGGCGAACGCCGGGATATTGAAAGGATTCGGAACCTGCCTCGTCAAGGCATTAATCGTGGCCTGATCGCGAGTCGGAAGCGTGCTCAAGTATTTATTGGGAAGTGCATCGAGTGAGGTTGTGACCGACGCCGGTCCATTTCCAACTTCCAGGTTGCCGCCGTTCTCTGCTGATGTCCCAATATCGATCAGCCAGTTGTTTCCGATTTGGCGCTGGATATCGAGCGTCCATTTCCGCAGGCGGTTCGGTTTCGGATTCTGGTTAAAGAATTGAATGGGATTGCCGATGGCCGCCGCCGGGGAGGCGCCGGGAGGTTGAGTAAAGCCGTTGGGAAAAGGGTTGGAGATGTTGGCCACGAAAGTCTGGCCGCCATCGAGCGAGGGCACTACGTTCGTGTTCTGGACAAAGCCGTACTGCAGCGCATCTTGCAGTCTGGTCCCCAAGGAGCCGAAGTAGGTTCCCCATCCGCCGCGAATGACCGTCTTTTGGTCCCAGCTATACGCGAAGCCGAGCCGCGGCATGATCTCCAGGTTGAACGGATTGTAAAGGTACTTTGAATTATTCCCAACGCCAGCGAACATCAGCCCTCCATTCACGTTGAATTGGGATGCTGGAAGCTGCGGCAGAGGATTAGCGGCATAGTTCGCCTGTACTTGGGCTGCGAATGACTGCTGTAGGTTCGGATCGAACCCCGTGACCGAGCGATTGTAGCGTTCCCACATTGCGCCTTCCCGCTCGTAGCGTACGCCGACGTTGAGAGTCAGCTTCCGCGTAACTTTCCAGTTGTCCTGGAAGAAAACGGCAAACATATTCGAACTATCGGCGAAGTTGGTAGTAAAGGGCAGTTGCAAAACGCCGGTTGTCGGCAGGCCGTAGAGGAAGGCCGCCATGGACTGCCCTCTGGGCGCGGCTGCGGCAGTGCTGAGGGGCCCTCCGGTGTACGCTGCCGTAAAGTCAAGCTCAAATAGAGGATGCCCCGTAGCCTGCGTCGCGCTGCTGTTCGCGGAAGTTTGGTTGTCGGGGTAGCTGCGGTACCCGGCGCCGAATTTGAAGTCGTGCTGGCCTTGGATTTTGTCGAACTGGACATTCAAGTCGCGCGTTTGCGTCTGCTTGAAAAGGGGTGTGCGAGGACCCGTCATAGTGTATTCGCCGTTGAAGCTGATATTGGGGAACTCCCAATTAGCCGGTGAAATATTGTTCTGGATGTAACTCGGAAACCCCAGGCTGCTGAGTTGAAACGTGCCCTGCCCAGTCAATGCGCGTTGCGCGCGAACAAAGGCTTGATCCGCGACTCGTACATCCATGACCAGAGTCGGACTGAACGTGTGAACGACATCCAGGTTATAGCCTTGTGTAGAGGTCCAGAAGAATGAGCCGGTCGCCGGATTGCCATGTCCCATGAAATCGCTATCCTCGACGTTGTGCCGGTTTGAGTCCGCGCGGAACATCACCCGCGTCTTCTCGCCGACCACTTGGTCGAACCGATAGAGCTGAGTGTGATATGGGATTAAGCTCGGCCAATTAGTCCGGTTCACGTTGTTTCCGCCATCTGCCGTAACCGTGCTGACGTTCGTATCAGGCGTTGGGATGTAGCTCAGGATGTTCCTGGAGATCGGGCTGATCTGAGATGCCGGAATTATGTTTCCGGGAAGCGGTGCGTTTTGGTAAATGCCGTTGCCGACGGGTACACGGGAATAGGGATTATAAATCTGGTACTGGTTGCCCAGCCCGAGCAGGGCCGAGAAGTCGCCATTGCGCTCAGCAACCGTCGGGACCGTCAGAATGCTCGATAGATCCGTATTGGACTGAATGTTCTCATAGGCAAACGTGAAAAAGGTTTTGTTCTTCCCGTTATAAATCTTTGGGATATAGACTGGCCCTGTCATAACGCCGCCGAGGCGTTGGTAATTGAAGCCCGCAGCCGGGATTCCCGCCAGATTGGAGAAAAATTGGTTCGCGTTCCACGAAGGGAACTGCTTGCCCCAATAGAAGGAGCCGTGAGGCTGGTTCGTGCCCGATTTGGTGCTGTAGTTTAGGACCATCCCCTCGGTTTGGCCGACGGTGACATCGAAGGTCAACGTCTCGACTTTCATTTCGGCTACCGAATCGCTTGTGGGCGTCCAGGCCTCAATCACCGAACCGCGTAACACATCGTGCGCCGTATTCGACTGGCCATCGAGCAGGAACTCCAGCCGCGACTGTCGTGAGCCGAGCGACGCATATGCCGTGTTGAGAGTTTGCCACGGCTGGTCTTTCGTCATCTGGTCGGTGAACGACACGTTCGTCGCCAATCCAATGATGTTGTCCGGGTCGCCATGTTCGATCGGCAGTTCCTTCACGTCCCGGAAATCCATTGCGCGACCCGCCGAAGCATCGGTGGTCGAGAGTAACGGCGCTTCGGAGGTGACCGTCACCGACTCGGACACCGCGCCAACTTCCATTTGAAGGTTGATTTCGAGGCGCGCGGCGATATCCACTTGAATCCCGTTGCGCACGAGTTTCTTGAATCCTTCTTTAGAAGCCAATATCTGGTACTGGCCAGGAATCAGGTACGGGGTGAAGAAGTTTCCGTCCTGGTTCGTCGTACTCGTCACCGTGACGCCAGTGCCAGGATTAGTGACCTGGACCGTTGCGCCAGGTACCACCAGGCCGGAGCTATCCGTTACACGGCCGAGAATAATTCCCCGGGACTCCTGCGCCCGTGCGAGTTGGCCAATGGTTCCAGCCAAAAACATAAGACAAACCACGCTAACGCGACGTATGAACATACCTTGGTTCCTTCCTTTAATCGCCAACTCGCTACTTCCATCTCTCCGACGACAGGGTCCGGACATAAATATTGCGCTATCGGCGCTCGCACCTGCGACTCGGCGTGCCGCCTCCACCCTTTCAAGATGGAGCCGTCGAACAGTGCCCGACATCCTTGCTCGTCCTCGGGAGAATTTTGGCCTACGAGGCGGATAGCGCCTGCCTCGAGGAGTAACCCACGCACGATGAACTTGCGCCTCTTGAACGACGGTATCCATCGAGATCTGTTTGCCCGATCTCGCGCGGAGTGTAAAGGACTCACCTCATTCATGCGCTGGCGATCTACCTCAAGACACTTGCACCGATCAACTTCTGGAGTATCCTATGGCCGCCGAGGAAGCTTTTCAAGACACACAGCCGTTACAAAACGTTAGTTAACGTCTGAAAGTGATTGTCAATACAGGGCCAGGAGATAACCCGGGCGACGCCAGGGCAACGGCCGATGGGGAAACACGGTGCACCCATTTACCCACTCGTCTTCTGTTGTCGGATCCGGAACGCTCCACCCTAGCGGTCCTCGGCAAACGTTTCGGACTTCAAGGATTGCGCTAGCAGCCTCGGCTGCAAACCAGCCGTGGTCCTGTCCCGGTTCGTAAGCTGGTAGCTCAGAAGTTCGACGGATCCCGGGCACTTCCTCTATCTGGGTCTCGGGGAGTTGATGCCAGCGATCGTGGCTTGCTTCCGATCCGCTTTGTCCTGCATAATCACGACAGCAAGTTCTCCGCTGCCCTTCAGACACGCCTCGCTCGGCCGGCATAACCTGAGCGGTTTACGATTGCAAGACCGCCTTGCAGTAATCGAAGCACTTCTTCACTTCCTGCTGCGAGGTTCCGGTACCTTTATATTCATACTCGATGTAGGCCGGAATCGCGTACTTTTTCTGCTTCAGAAGAAGCAGAGTTTGCTTGATTGGGGTGTCGCCTTCTCCCCACGGCGTGTTAGCACTATCGTCCTTCTTACGATCCTTTAAATGGAGGAGGACAATGTTTGCGTGGTTCTCCTCGATATAAGGCACCGCGTCGTAACCAGCGGCGGTGAAGTGTCCAATATCCAGGTTTATCTTGAAGTACTTCGACATCGCCATGGCTTGCGAGAAGCTTTCCGGCTTTGCGAATTGATTCGGGTCCTTCGTGTTCGAGTGTCCATGCATGGCTACGACCATCTGATGTTTGTCGGCGAACGGCGCTACGCGCTTAGCCGCCGCCACGGTACTGGACGCGGTAATAAACTGGACACCTAGCGCCTTCGCCATCTCAAATCCGCGATCAATCTCTTCGTCAGTGAAGGTTTCGTTGAAGCTGAAGTTGTAAGCGACCAGGTTGATGCCCGCATCGCTGAACTTCTGACGGATCCCGTGAAAATAGTCCAATGGCACGGAGAGGCGCCATTTTCGCAGCTCTTCACGTGCCGCAGTTCGAGCCGCCGCTCGTGCGGCCGCATCGGGCTGACTTGCCGTTCCGTTCGCAGAGGCAGCAGGACGCATTCCCGCCATAGGGGCACGATCGGTATGCCCACCTTCAATGTGAGGCGAGTACAACTCACATTCACCGAGGCCATCAGCGGCGATTGCTTGGATCGCCGCATCGAGCGGCAGGTCACGGAAGCTATACGTCTGGACACCGAGTCGAACTCCGTCGATCTTCGAGTTTATCTTCGCGAACGCCAGCGACAGCGGGATTCCGGCTAACGCGACTTTATGGAAGTCTCTTCGTGAATACACCCTGTTCTCCTATTGCTCGTAACTGACGAAACCGATTTTGGTCGAGTCGGGCGACCACGAATTCACATTGATCGTCCCTTGCCCACCGAAAAACGTGGCAAGCGTTTGCGGCGTTGGGCGCTGGATCGACTGTCCTGGAAGGGGAATCATCTGCAGCTTCACGTTCAGATGTCCATTGTGGCCTGCGGTTCCCTTAGGAAACGCAATAAACACGAGCCATTTGCCGTCCGGAGAGCAGTGTGGAAACCAGTCCTCTTCGTCCGGGTTGCTCGTCACCTGTTGCGCGCTTTTGTCATCTGGTCCTGCACCTTCAGCCGGCATGCGCCAGATCTCCCACTTTCCCGTCCGATCTGAGTTGAAGTAGATCCATTTGCCGTCGGGCGAGTAATCCGGTCCATCATCGTAACCCGAATTGGATGTCAATCGCTCCTGTTGGCCCCCGCCTACAGGCAACCGGAACAGGTCGAAATTATTGTTCCGTTGTGCGACGACTGCCAACCATCGCCCATCGGGCGAAAATGCATGAAAGTAACTCGGCGTTTCCGAAACCACCATGCTCGGCGTGCCGCCGTCTGACGACACTGTGTATACCTGGGAACCGTGACCGGTAGCACTCGACGAGAACGCGATCAACTTTCCGTCAGGCGAGACGCCTTTATCGTTATTGCATTTACTGATAGAACCCAGCGGCACTTTCTCCAAGGCAGAGTTGCTTGAACCAGTCGGAAGCTTCCACAGGTCGCCCTTGGAATTCAGCAACAAATATTTTCCGTCGGGAGAATATGTGGGCGCCTCAATCATCTGATCTGCTGAATAAAGCACGGCCACTGATTTACTCTTCAGGTCGTACACCGAGACGTTGCTGCGCTTGATGGGCGCGGACTTCGGCTGGCCTCCCTGGGACTGCATGGCTCGAAGGAAGAGGCAAGCGCCCAGACTTATTCCCAGAGCGGAAAACGTACTTAACTTTTTCATGAGAGATTGTTCGGCCCGTTCGCCTTGCTTGTCGCCGTTTTCAGAAAAGAGACGAACTCGGCGGAGTTTCTGGTGAGGCCGGGAAAGGTCGCCAACACCTTTCCTTGCGCATCAAACACGGCATAAAACGGGATCGCTACGGTAGAAAACGATTTGTTCTCGAAGTCCTGATTTTTCTCTGATTCCCGATCCGTTCCATCTGTGAACAGGTCGACAAGAACATAATTCTGCAGAGCCGCTTGAACGTCCTGGCGCGTAAACATGTTGGCCTTCATCCAGTGGCAGTTGGTGCAGGCATAACCGGTGAAGTTCACAAAAACCAGCTTGTTCTCCTTCGCTGCTTGCGCGACAGCGCCTTCATACTGGTTCTTCAGCCAAATCAGTGAAGGCTGAGATGAACCGGGGCCGCCAGGCACGAGCGTGCCCAAGGCGCTCGGCGGGGGAACATAGGCCTCCAGTTCACCAAGAGGCGAACCGAACAGACCCGGTACTAGCGAGATCGCGAAGACGAGAAAGAAAATGCCGGCGAGAGCGCGCGAAACAGTCACACGCTCATCCGCCTTGATGCCCTCAAGACGGATAAGCCCGAGAAGATAGAGCCCAGCCACCGAGAATAAAGCGATCCAGGCAGCCAGGAAGCGCGCTCGCGTCAAAAACCCAAGCTGGAGAACCTGGTCGACATTACTGAGGTATTTCAGCGCGCAAGCCAGAACGATCAACCCCAGCACGACCTTCACCCGCGACATCCAGCCACCGCTTCTCGGCAGCTTTTGCAGATACGAGGGGAATAGAGCCAGTAGAAAGAATGGCAGGGCCAACCCGCTCGCGAAAGAGATCATGCCGAGTACAGGCTGCGCTCCGTTGCTCGTGACCGAGGCGACAATCAGCGGGCCGACGATAGGACCGACACACGCGAAAGAAGTCAGGGAGAATGTCAGCCCCATGATCAAGGTGCCCGCATATCCGCCGCCGCGCGAGGCTTGATCCAGGCGCGTGAGTAAACCGGACGGTAGCGTCAGCTCAAAAGCTCCAAGGAGACTCAGAGCGAAGATGGCAAAGACGAGCGCGATAAATGCGTTTACCCAGGGATTCGCGCCGAGCAACACGACACCGAAAGGACCGGCGATGGCCTTCATCAGCAGTCCAAGGCTTGTGAACATCACGACGATCCCTAAGCAGAACGTAATCGCTTGCCTGAGTGCGCTGCCGCGAGCTGCGTCCGAGCCCTGGTTCAGGAAGAACGAAACCGTGATGGGAATCATGGGAAAGACGCACGGCGTGAAGATGGCGGCGAGACCAAATCCAAACGCTACGAGTAAGAACCCGAACAAGCCTTGGCGATCACCGGTTCCTTGCGCCGGGCTTGTTTTCGAATCGGACTGCGGCGACGCAACCGGTGCAGCGGTTCCGCCAACTTCTTTGTAGCCCGCGGGTATGGCTCTGGCCTGAGTTTTGGCAGAGGGATCGATGTTGAGGGTCGCTTCGGCCGTTTTGCGGCGCGGAGGCAAACACAGCGTTGAAGAGCAGCACTGATATCGCACCTGTGCGGTCAGCGCGAGCGGTCCCGGCTTAGCGTCCTTAGTTGTTATGATCTCGACCCGAAGCGGCAACTGCCTCTCGAACGTCTCCGTTTCGACGCCGAAGTTTGGATCCATTTTCCGTTCCGGGCCTGGCTGGAAAATGTGCACGGAGGCAATTGACGGATTGTCGGCCAGCCGTACCGTCGTGGGAATCGGTCCACCTTTGGGCGTCGTCAATGAATACACGTGCCAGCCGTTTTGCACCTGGGCCGTCAGACTGGCCAGCACAGATCCACCTGGAGCTACGCTTTTCGACTCCAGAGTCAGTGTCCATGTCACCGGATCTTCAGCAGCCCACGCGGTTTTCGTGGCGCAGAACGCCACCGAGGCTATGGCAAAGCAGATGCGGACAATTCGGGATATGCGTTTCTGAGACAACATCTGGCGCGTCGTTTTGCCGCTCTATTTGCTTGCCCAGTAGGCGTTCGTGCCCGGGTACCCCATCTCGGGAAGGTTTGCGAGAATGGCCCGGCGCATTTCGAGCAGATGTACTTCCCCGGCTTCGCGGTAGATCACGTGTCCATCCGGAGCAATCACAATCGTGTACGGAACGCCGGAATCCCACTTGGCATCGAACGCCGCCTGCATCGCGTACGTGTCCTCGCTCGAGAAGAGCAAGTTTCGTACTGCCGAGTGCTCGCCTTGAAGGAACTTCAAAACGTCGGCCTTTTCTCCAGGTGCATTTGCCGATACGGTGACAAGGTCAAAGTTACGGCTGCGATACCAAAGGTAGGTGTTCAACATATCGTGGAACTCCTCGACGCAGGGGCCGCACCAGGTGGCCCAGAAGTTCACCATCAGGAACTTGCCTGTGGGATTGGAGCGCAAGGTCTTCAGCACCTCGGGGGTCGCCATCTCCAGATTGATCGGGAGTGACTGGAATTGCTTCGTTTCCCGTTGCTTCGCCTCGATCTGGTCCTTCCATTTTGTTGCACAACCGAAAACCGGCGTGGTGGTAACGGCCACCGGTTTCCCGGCCAGCATGGCATCGAGCGCGGCGCGCGTGTCTTGCGTCTTCACTAGCGACTCGCGTTGATTGTTGTCGATGCGACCCTCAAACTGCAGCTTTCTGTCTTTGTCGAACAGAAACATGTGAGGAGTTGCCTTCGGGCCATACGCTTCCGCTGTAGTTTCGGTGTCGCCGTCGTACAGATAGGGAAAGGTGAAATGGCGGTACTTCGCTCGAATCATCATTCCGTCCAGCGAATCATCGACATCGGTGTAGTTCATCTCGTGCGCTGACGCTGCGGCGACGGCGTTGGGTTGGATGGCGATAAACTCGACGCCCTTCGGCCCGTAATCAGCTACGAGCTTCTTGATACGGCCTTCATACAGTTGCGCCGTCGGGCAGTGGTCGCAAGTAAAGACGATGGCTAAAATCGGAATTTGCTGTACTCGCCCAGACGATGCTTTCTGCCATCCACTCCTGGCAAATTGAAGTCCGGCGCCTGCGCCCCAATCGCGAGCGTAGGGTGCCTCTGGTACTCCTGTTCCACTTCCGCCTGGTGTTTGGCACGTGCCTGCCGCTGGGCATCGGTCAACGGCTTAGCCGGCTGATCTTGTCCAGCGCACAGCAGAGAGCCAAACAAAAGGCAGGCTGTAAAGCCTATAGCCGGCAGGTTATTGCGAACTGAGTCAAACATGTAAAGAACCTCCAATATTCCGAGTACTTCAAGCTAAGCAGGAAGAGTTTTGATCGTGATGTGTCGCCAGCGGCTGACGGCCCCCGGCCACCAGCGGAGCTTCCCGAGAAACGCATCATTGTTATGGACTTCGAAGGAGATGTGACCAGGCTTTGCAACTTGGGCGCCGATTGCTTTCACATCGAAATCCGGGGCCTGCAACTTGAGTCGAACTCGCTGAATCCGGCGCCTGCGCCCCAATCGCGAGCGTAGGGTGCCTCTGGTACTCCTGTTCCACTTCCGCCTGGTGTTTGGCGCGTGCCTGCCGCTGAGCATCGGTCAACGGCTTAGCCGGCTGATCTTGTCCAGAGCACAACAGAGAACCAAACACAAGGCAGGCTGTAAAGCCTATAGGCGGCAGGTTATTGCGAACTGAGTCAAACATGTAAAGAACCTCCAATATTCCGAGTACTTCAAACTAAGCAGGAAGAGTTTTGATCGTGATGTTTCGCCAACGGCTGACGGCCCCCGGCCACCAGCGGAGCTTCCCGAGAAACGCATCATTGTTATGAACTTCGAAGGAGATGTGACCAGGCTTTGCAACTTGGACGCCGATTGCTTTCACATCGAAATCGGGGGCCTGCAACTTGCTTGAGTCGAACTCGCTGATCTTCTCGCCATTAATCCACGTGGTCAGGCGCGGCATTTCGCCTACGCACCGAATTCGAAAGTGGTTCCAGTCGTTCAGCTTCCATACGCGGAGGAAGACCGGCGCCGGCGCCGAAAACTCTAGCGGCACATGCTTGGTCGGCTCAGCAGGTCGAACGGCAATCAATCGCTCGGGACGGCATTCATTCCCGTCTTTTCCCGGCTCACCGATAAAGCCGTACTCCATAGCGTGAAAACTGCCCAAGCCGTTGCCAAAATATCCGGCTATGCCGCCGAGGGGGCGATGGTCGAGCAGAACCTGAATGCCGACGTTTCCGGCAGGTACAGTACGGACATAGATACCGGTGTCAATAGGCCAATCCGGCCGGGCCTCCAGTTGCAGTTCGAAGTTGAAGAAAGCCTCTTCGGATACCAGATAAGCGCCCATCCCGGAACCCGGGGGATCTTGGCCGCCGGAGATGAAGCCATTCTCCACCGTCCACTTTCCAGTGTTCGAATCTCCCGGTTTACGTGGAAAAGGTTTCCAGCCACTCAAAGATGTGCCATCGAACAAAGGCCGGAATTCATTGCTGACGGATTCCTCTCCGAGCAGCAGGTGAGAAAGCAGGAACCATGGCGGCCGCTGCACAGAACCTCCGGCGACCTATTACTCGTTCGTTCGACATTCCCAGCTCAGAACTGAAGCTTCAGCATGAGGCCTAGCTGTCGCGGGGTTCCTACGGTTCCGCTGATAACCCCGAATGTGCCGCTGCCGAAAGCCGAGGCCGGATTGGCGAAGCTAGCTGTGTTGGTCAAGTTGTATGCCTCGCCTCGAAGCTGTAAGCGAATGGATTCCGTGAGCGGAAACACCTTGTACAAAGATATGTCGACGTGCCGGTTCGGCGGCCCATAGAGAATGTTCGGCCCAGAATTCCCGGCAGCATACAAAGGCTGCGAGAAAAAGCAGGCGGCGTTCAACCACTGAGTAACAGTCTGATTGGAGGCGAACGCATCGCAGCCGGCGACGCGATTCGGCCGATCAGAAACTGTCACGCCGCCGGGCTGAGTTGCGGCACTCGAAATGTTCTCTCGGGGTGTTGCGTTCGTGACGGTAAATGGTAAACCGCTAGCCACGACGGCAATCGCGTTGAAGTCCCATCCGCCGATTAAGCCGTTCAGCCACTTGTTCGATTTGGAACCGAAAGGCAACTCGTAATCCGCGGTCGCGGTCCAACGCAGACGAATATCGGTACTGGAGCTGCCGTGCTCCAGGTGCCAGTTGTTGATGAGCTGACCGGGCGCCCCGCCCGTTAGCGCGTGCGCCCAAACGAAGTTCGAGTTGATTGTTAGGCCGTGGCGAAGCCTTCGCTCAAATACCAGTTGCATGGAGTGGTAATTGGCGTTGTTCGCACTCATCTGGTAGGAGATGGTCGAAATGTTCGGAAAGAGCGAGTAATATGGCCGAAGAACGTTTGTGTTGCCGGGCGCAGGCAGCGGCTGATCGATGTTCGGGGAGAGTACGCCGTGCCTGGTAAGCGCTGCCACATAGGCGGCGCTTACGACGTTGCCCGCAAATTCCTTCTGCACCGTCAAGTTGTATTGCATGACGCGCGTCGACTGGAAATTATTGGCGACGGCAATCAACCCGGTTGTCGGATTTGTGACGCTTTCGGGCATGGGAGGTGGAAATCCCTGCGCGAGCGTGTACGTGGGAAACACTTGATCTTGGATGAACGAATAGCCGTTTGTGAACGGGGCGTTCTTTAGGAGACCGTTGGAGCCTGTGAACTCCGGAACGTAAGCAACGCCGAAACCGCCTCGAACTACCCAGCCGGCGCCAGGCTGATAAGCAAATCCGAATCGCGGCGACACATCCGTCCAGTCAGTTCTCACTCCCGCCGTCCTGGACACTCCGTTTACGCCAGCAACGACGATCTTGTTGAGGGCCGGATCGAAGTTCGAAATCCAGTTATGGACTTCCGTTAGGGGTGTGAATACATCGTATCGAAGGCCGAGATTCAAAGTCAGCTTGCGGCTGACTCTCCAATCGTCTTGAAACCAGACATTCGGTTCCCAGAACCGGTAGCCGTTCCAGGTGAGGTTCTGATTGAGTTGTCCCACCGACGGAAAGCCGAGGAGCCAGGAGGCAATGGCGTTCCCGGAAGCAATCGCACCCGAAGGATCGTTGGTCGCGTTCCCGTCAAAGTTATACGCGCCGCGCGGATACGAACTTTGCGTATCGATAACCTGCCGGCGAATTAATGCAGCGCCCATTCTCAGGCTATGGGAGGCTCTAGTCCAAGAGAGCGAACCCTGATAACTAAAGGTGTTTTCAAACTCTATGAGAGGCAGGAATGACGCTCCGCCCAGTGTTTCGTACCCGGCAGGTTGCATGAGCGGCAAACCGGTGCTGATGTAGTCGTGGTTTGCCCCCGGAATCCCAAACTGAGTCGCGAGGTCCTTGCCTAAATCGACCGACTGAGAATTAAGCGCGAACCGCTGGAAGGCCGCCTTCAACTCCAGGAGAAGCGTAGGCGTAAAGATATGAACGAAATTCGCCTGGATCGCCTGAGATCGCTGCAGCGCCGGGCCGGGGAAGACACCTGCATTGCCACCTGGATCGATTCCATTCACGATGGGGAACGCGCCGGGCGTGTAAGTGGTCCCGTCGTTGTACGAGTAGCGTGCGAAGAACGTATTCATCTCGTTGAAGTGGTGATCGACACGGACGTCATACGTATCGTAATTCTGCGTCTTTACCAGGTTGGACGTGTAGTTGTTCACAACGCTGTTCGTCTGCGGAACCGGGTAGAGATTCATGAAGTTCGTAGAGACAGGGCTGATACGACTCGCTGGGATGGTGTCGTTCGGGAACATGCTTCGCGTATATGTTCCCGGCTTGCCCGGGCTCGCAACATTTGTCGCTGGATCGAAGATCAAGGCAACTCCATTGAAGTTGCCGTTCCGCATAGCGACGGTCGGAATAGTCGATGTATAGGTCTGCCCCTGACGTAAGAAATAGCGCTCGTAGTCGAAGAATGCGAACGTTTTGTTTCGCTTGATAGGGCCCCCGACACTGCCGCCGAAATCGTTGAACCGGTATTTTGCCTTGGTACGAGCGAAAAAGTTTCTGGCGTCCATGGCGTCGTTACGAAAATACTCGTACAGAGATCCGTGAAACTCATCTGTTCCTGACTTGGTGGTGATGGAGACAACACCATTCGCCGAGCGGCCGATGGAAGCATCATAGTCGCTCGTGAGCACCCTCATTTCCGCGATTCCGTCGACAGAGGGTTTCACGACGATATCATTCTGGATTCGTTCGAAGTTATCTACTCCATCGAGCAGCCAATTCGGCACACTGGCGCCGTTTATGACCAGGACAGAACTCATCCGGCGATCGTCGGGACGATTTCCGCTGAGTGTATTACTCCCCAAACCCTCGGTCGCACCCGCCGTGAGCTGGACCAGGGTCATGAAGTTTCGGCCATTCAGAGGCAGGTTTTCAACGGCTTGATTGGTAACCAGGGTTCCGAAGGTTGCGCTGTCGGTTTGCAGCGCCGGAGCTTGGCCTTGTACCTCAACGCTCTCGTTGACGGCTCCCACCTGCATCGTGGCATCCTCGCGAACCTTGTCGCCGGCAGCCAGGGTGATCTCGCGGATCACGAAGGTCTTGAATCCCTGCGCCTCGACCTGTAATTTGTAGTGACCCGGCGGGAGAGCAGTGAATACGTAGTCGCCGGTGGAAGTTACCGAGGTGGTCTGGGGGATGTGGGTGTCCAGATTTTCCAGAGTGACCTTTGCAACCGGAACGACAGCACCGGTGGCGTCCGTGACGAGACCATTCACGACAGCGCTGGCGATTGCCTGTGCATTGAGCCGATGAATTGACATTGCCGCCAACGAGACAAACAGACAGGACGCAGCCAGAAAGCCGTGCCTAACACGGGAAAGCCTGTGAACAAGAGACATGGTTCAACTCCGGATGGGCTGAGAACAATATTTCGCCGTAAGTCCTAAGTTTTCAAGGCTGTTCGCAGTCACATAACGTTCGCTGACGTTCAGAAAACGCCGGAAAACCAGACAGTTACGAAGGTGATAGAATTCCCGGCAGAACGAATGCGAACGTTGCCCGAACACTTGTTCAGTGCCGAAGAGAAGCAGCGGACTCTCGATGCGGTACTCAACAGCAATACGTTCGCCCGAGCAGATCAGCTCAAAAGATTTCTGCGCTACATCTGCGAAATGGAACGGGCGGGCCGGGCGGAGGAGATTACTGAATATTCGATAGGGACGGACGCGCTCGGGCGGCCTCGCACTTATTCTCCAGCCGCGGATTCCGGCGTCCGTGGGCGAGCGCACGATCTCCGGCAGAAATTGGACCAGTTTTACCAGGTAGAGAATCCAACCGCCGCGCTCCGGATCGGATTACGCAAGGGATCGTACACGCCTTTCTTCTATGAGGCCGAGCCCCAAGCTGGTCAAAGAACCCCTGATTTTGGAGCAGATTGCAGCACCTCAGGCGGCGCGCTCCACACGCCCGAAGTGGAAGCTCTCAGCACCAACATTGGTTAGCAACCTTGTCCTGGTGATGGCAGCAGTCCTGGCCACGCGAGCTTTCGATCTGAACACGAACCGGCTCAACCCCATTTTCGAAGAATTCTGGGGTCCGCTTCTACATCCCGGTTCCGATACTTTGCTGTGCCTGGCGACACCTCCCTCGCTCCTGATTAAGTCTTTCGCCAAACCTCCTGCTGTAGATATTTTTCGCCCTGTTCTAGCCGATAACAGCGCCTGGTTTGCACGCCTGAAGATCCCGAACTCCGGCGGGCAACCTTATATGTACTATTCGGGCACCTCACCGCTTTTCGGAGATGCCGAGGCGGCGGTTGCTGCTGCGCAGATTTTGTCGGCGGCCGGAGGAGTGGTGGACTTGCTTCCGGAGAATACCCTGGGGTCAGCCGTGTTGCGCGATCGCAACGTGCTGTTGATTGGCAGTTCCACCTACAGCGAGTATGCGGCGCGCCTCCTGAAAAACACCCCGTTCACGATCATCGAGGACAAGACGATTGGCGAGGAAGTTATCGCGGAGCGTAAAGGTGACACAAATGGAAAGGTATTCGTTCCAAAGCGCGATGAGTCCCACTCGATGACGATAGTGTACGGATTGATCACGGTCTTCCCGAACCAACCCCTATCGGACAGGAATTCTCGAACCATCGTCGTTTCAGGCGTCACTGGTGCGGGCGCAGGGGCCGCTATGCACTTTTTTGCAAGTGCCAGCGGGTTATCCACGCTGCGGGAACGTTTCAAGAAGGACGGATTGAAGAACATTCCAACTTCATACCAGGTTGTAGTACGCGGCGGTCGGGACAAAGCGATCGCACTTGGATGGGAATTGGCTGACTACCGAGTGATGGCGACCCCTCCGATTCTGAAGTAAGTCAGACTGAGCATATTACACGTCGGCCAGACCTTATTCCAGGGAATGGCTTGTCTGCCGAATCGGCCTTTGCGACCGGCTGACCTGCCGATAAGCAACAGGCCATTTGCGACGGCAAAAACGGCGAAAACTGACGTTAGGTAACGTTAAATTGCCATCTCGTGCTTCACAAACGGCTTTAGCATCCCTAAGATCTGCAACTGAAGGGCTACAATGCCAAATACTTTGAGGTCCGTTCTTGGCAGACGGGCCAAGCTTGCCCAACACGCTTTCTCGTTCCGGTCTACCATCGCAGGCGCCAGCGGCGCTGATTTTCCTTGCTTCTCGCGCGAGCGCACAACCGGCAAGGGGTTCAAACAGATTTGCCTTTGTGTAGTACCAACGGCTTCAGCAGTGTGTCCATTCGGTCGGCCGTAGCGAATCGACGTAAACAGGATCTTCATGACACGTACAAAATCTCTATTCCTCCTCATCGCTCTCTCCTCCTGTCTTTTTGTGGCCGGCACTTGGGCTCGTTCGGGCGCGGAAGATGTTAAGGATTCCGTGAAACGGCCACCCATTCTCGGTGTTGCCCACATAGGCCTTCAAGTCAGCAACCTGGATGCCGCCGAGAATTTCTACGGCCATGTTCTGGGCTACGGTCATTTCAGTCTGAACAGACCGACGGGTGAATTCTTCCTGAATTACTACAAGGTAAACGATCACCAGTACGTCGAAATCTATCCGACCTTGAAGGATCCGTCACAGGACCGGATGACGCACTTTGCCTTTGAGACCACGGACATACAACAGCTACACGATTACCTCGCGAGCAAGAACGTGGCGGTTCCCGTCCTGAAGCCGGGCATCGATAAGAATAAGAGCTTCAGCGTGAAGGATCCCGAAGGACACAGGGTCGAGTTCGTCCAGTATCTTCCAGGTTCCCTGCACAGCAGCTACTTTGGGAAGCTTATGCCCGATACACGAATCTCAGACCACATGATTCACGTCGGGGTGACGATCAAAGACAGGCCATTGGCAGACACTTTTTACAAAGACATTCTCGGCTTCAAATTGAAGTGGTACGGCGGACGGACGGACACCGAAACTGACTGGGTTGATATGCAGGTTCCGGATGGAACCGACTGGCTTGAGTACATGCTGAACGTGAAAGATCCTACGCCGCAGCGTCTGGGAGTTGCGCATCACTTTGCACTCGGCGTAAAGAGTATTCAGCCTGGAGCCGAAGAGGTAGGCAAACGCGGCTATAAGCCCCCCGCACCGCCAAAAATTGGCCGCGACGGCAAGTGGCAACTGAACCTGTTCAATCCTGACCTGACACGGTCGGAGCTAATGGAATTCAAGCCTGTCGAGAAGCCGTGCTGCTCCCCGATGCTATCGGTTTTTAGTCTGCCTCGCTGGCCAAACGAATAAAAGACAAGTTGGAAGATAGAAGGAAAAATGGAGTATCAATCGAGACGAGATTTTGCGAAGGGTCTGGTGGCCGGAGTTGGCGCGCTAGGGATGAGCGCCGAGCGCGCAAACGGGGCGGACAAGCTTTCGAACATTGGTGTGCAGCTATACACGGTCCGCAATATCATCTTGAATAATCCGGCACAGGTGCTTAAGGCCATTGAGGGAATAGGGTATCGGGAAGTTGAGCTGGTCTGGGCCAGCATGGACAAGATCTGGGCCGATCTGAAGAAGACCAGCTTGAAACCGGTCAGCATCCATATGGATTCTCAACTGTTCCTGCCAAATAGAAATACCGAGCTCGATGAAGCATTTCACAAGGCAAAAGAGCACGGGTTCGAATACGCGGTCTACCCGGCCGTGCCACGTCCCGATCGCGAAAATGGCCCCGACTTTTTCAAAGCAATGGCAGAGAAATTGGCGGTTGCGGGGAGTAAGTGCCGCAAGTTAGGATTGCAGTTCTGCTACCACAACCACGCATTTGATTTTCGTCGACTCGGTTCAACGACGCCTCTGGAGATCCTGATGAGCGGAACGTCTCGCGATATTCTTGCGTTAGAAGCCGACGTTTTCTGGGTCAGTGTAGCCGGACACGATCCAGTGGAGTTCCTGAAGAGCTACGCCGGCCGCATCCCGATGCTGCATTTGAAGAACAAACCCGAGGGAATGGCGGTTCAATTCAATGAGAACGTTCCACCAAGTGCGTTCCGAGAAGTCGGAAAGGGTTCATTGGACATACCTGCCATCCTAAGCACCGCGAAATCGATCGGCGCCAAGCATTTCTTTGTTGAGCAGGATCAAACGCCAGGAGATCCGCTTGAGAGCCTGCGGGAGAGCTACAGCTATCTTTCAGCCCTCCGGCTTAACCAGTAAAGCGGCACAGAATCGCTCTATGAAAACCTCTTTCAGCTTTATCAAATTTAGAAATTTCATTGCTCCGTCTCTTCTTGTCTGTTGTGGCGCACCTCTGCTGCTCTATCCGCAGACCACCGCGGGCACGGCTGCAGCTCAATCGGCGGTGCCGGAGTGGGCTCAGCCGGGCTCACCGACTCACAAGCAGGTTCCTCCTCCGGCCGACTTTCACAGGCCGCCCAGAACCTCCGATACACCGATCGGCTTGTTCGAAGGCCAGTCTGACATTGGAAGTGCGGTGGTGCCGGGTAGTGCAAGCTACGAGCCGTCCACAAAACAGTACACGATCAACTCCGCCGGGTATAACGTCTGGTATACACGCGACGAGTTTCGCTACCTGTGGAAGAAGATGTCTGGCGATGTCTCGCTCGCGGCCGACGCTACGTTTCCGAACCCCAACGGATACAACGATCGTAAGGCCATCCTGATCATTCGCCAGAGTCTCGATGACGATTCGAAGGAAGCCATGATCGCCGAGCACGGAACGGGCATGATCCATCTCGCTCAGCGACCGGAACAAGGGGCTCTCATCACCGACATGCAATATCGGTTCGGAGGTGCTTTGGCGAAGGTGATGGCGAAGCGGATCGGTCTTGAAAAGCGTGGCGACTCCATTGCCATCTTCGTCAGTTTGACGGGAGAACCAATGCACCAGTTTGGCCCACCGGTGACGGTGCACTTTGCAGAACCGTTTTATGTCGGCATCGGTTTCTGTTCGCACCTACCGGACAAGTCTGATTCCGCTGTACTGTCGAACGTTGTTCTCGAGAACTCGGCCGGCAAGGTGCAATAGTTGCGCGAGTGGCGTCTTCGAACACCCGCTGAGGACGTCAAGCGAGAGCGGGCACACGTCGCGGTTGAAGCGTGGGCTGCGAGATTACTTGCCGCCGCGAGCTGCGGTTAGCTAGCCTGGCTCTTGCCGGTTTCGATTTCCGTGTGTACTTGCGTAGGACGTGCGCGATGTCGGACCATCCAGCGGATGATTGACCACACGCCCTCGACAAAAAGATCTAAGCGACAGCTAATTGCCTGAGTTGAAATATGGAACGCCTGCGTCGCTGATCGCTTTGTTCAACTTCGGTAGATCGGACGTGAGTTGGGTCAGCTCGGCCAGATCCTTCTGTAATTGCGTCGAAGCTTCCTGTGCCTCGTTCAGTTGAGCACGCGTGGGCGCTCCCGAGTAACTATCGATTGCGCCCAGAAGTGCGGAAATCTTGACTGTCACCGCTGGAGGGGTATAGGGCCGACCCGGTCCCGCTCCACCGCGTGGGCCGGCAGGAGGCTGGAACCGGTCCGTCACCTTCTTTGACTTTGCAAGTAACTCATCGGCGTTCCTCTTAACAGCATCGGGAACTTTAGGCGCGTCCGGGGCCTTCCAGCTCGTGACGAGCCGCGTCAGTCCGGTCTGAATGGACACCGCTTTCTTCCTTCCCGCATCGGCCTCGCGGCTTAACTGCACCAGCGTGTCGATAGTCTGCCGCCGCTTCTCTCGATCTGCAGCAGCCACCTGAACTCGCGGGTCCTCTTCTACTGTGACGTTCTTCGATTCGGTCTTGCCGCCCATACTAACCGCCACCGTGTACGTACCTGGTTCCGCCCATGGACCTCGCCCCGGAGGTAATGTCCTACCAAAGCCGCCGCCTCCAGTGCGCACGGGGCCACCTTCCGGAGGAGTAACGCCGAATTCCTTCTGCAACTCGCCGCCGCCACCTTCTTCGCCTCCCGACCCTGCCTCTGGCCTCCTGGCAGTTTCCAGTCCGACTGTCTCGGTCGGCCGCTCTCCAGCACCACGCGGATCACGCTCGGATGCGGCACGCCGTTCAGGTGTGGAAGGTTCGAGCGGCACGGGCGGGTCAGAACGTAGGTCCCAGGCAGTGCGAGTCACCTCACCCGCGTTTGCTCTAGCGTCAAATTGACGGACGGAATGGCCCGTTTTGTCCGAAATGGTCACGTGAACCAGACCGCTCTTTTTCGCGTAATAGTCGAGCAATACGCCATTGGGCGCGTTGGGCGCATAGAACAGCGAGGATCCGATAAAGCCGCGATAATCCGCTATCTTCCACTCCACAGCAGGTCGCGAATCAAACAGCTTCAGGTCGCTGGAAAGCGCTTCGCTGTTCATTTGCTCCAGTGCATTGATGTCGTCCATGATCCAGATGGAGCGCCCGTGCGTGGCCAGGATCAAATCGTGATCGCGCGGATGAATCTGAACGTCAAACACAGGAACAGTGGGCAATCCGTTTGTCATGCGACGCCAGTTTGCCCCTCGATCAAAACTTAGAAATAATCCGAACTCGGTGCCGGCGAAGAGCAAATCCTGATTGAAAGGATCTTCGCGGATCACATGGACCGTACCGGCCTCGGGCGGAATGCCGTTGGTCAGCTTAGCGAAAGAATCGCCATAATTGTGAGTCGCGTAAATGTAGATGGCATAGTCCGCACTGCGATGGTTATCGTACGTGATGTAGGCAGTTGCCGGGTCTTTGCGGGACGGTTCGATGCGGCTCACGTATCCGCCTTTCGGCAAACCCATAATGCGCCCGCTTACGTTGCTCCACGTTTTTCCGCCGTCGCGTGTCATTTGCACCAACCCATCGTCGGTGCCCACCCACAGGACGCCCGGCTTGGTGGGCGACTCCGCGATGGTTGTGATACAGGGCCACGCCACTACGCCGTCATTGCGAGACAACGTGTGCTCATCGGGTTGAATTCCGAAAATCTTTTGTTTCTCTCGGTCAGCCCCGGTCGTCAGGTCCTCACCAAGCACCTCCCACGTATCGCCGCGGTCTGTCGATTTGAAAAGGTGATTCCCGCCATAGTAAATCGTTTTCGGATCGTGCGGCGAAATGATGAGCGGAGAGTTCCACTGAAAACGGTATCGCGGCGCCTGATCGTTCGGCTCCCGCGGTCGAATCGACTTTGATTCGCTTGACCGCAAATCGCGCCGGAAAAGATTGCCATCTTGCGCCTCAGCGTAGATGATGTTCGGATCGCTCGGATCGATCCGGTTATAGAATCCATCGCCGCCCTGAACGCTGATCCAGTCTTCATTGCCGATGCCCAGTTGCTGCGCACTTGAACTCGGGCCGCACCAGGAATAGTTGTCCTGCAGTCCACCGCAGACGTGATAGGGCTTCTGAAAATCAAAAGCGACTTCGTAGAACTGCCCTAGCGCGATGTTGTTCAAATGCGCCCAGGCGCGCCCCATATCGTGCGTGTCCCAAACACCGCCATCGTTCCCAATCACCAGATGATCGGAATTGGCCGGATCGATCCAGATGGCGTGAACATCGCTGTGAACCCGCTCAAATCGATTCTGCGCAAACGTCTTCCCACCATCTTCCGAGAAGAAAATATTGACTCCGCCCAGCCAGATCCTCAGATCGCTGTTCGGGATCGATGCGTATCTGGCTGAAGTACGACGGGCGTGGATCAGCGTCGCTCATGCGGGTCCAGTTTTCACCTTTGTCTTCGGACCGATAGACGCCGCCGAGGGTCTCATGCTGAATCTCTGCGTAAACGATGTTGGAGTTCTTGCGGTAAATATCCAAAGCGCATCGGCCCAGGTCGCCATGCGTAGGGAGACCGTGCGTCAACTTAGTCCAATGGGCTCCGGAATCGACGGACCGATAAACGCCGCTCCCCGGTCCGCCGCCGCTAAATCCGAATGCAGTCCGTCGACGCTGGTACATGGTCGCGTAAACGATATTGGGGCTTTGTGGATCGATGGCGATATCGTTGGCGCCGGTATCATCGTTCACTGAGAGTGCCAGGGTCCACGTGGCGCCCCCGTCGGTGCTCTTATATACGCCGCGCTCTTTATTCGGTCCCCACAGATCGCCTTGGGCGGCTACATACACGACGTCCGGATCGGTCGGATGGACAACGATGCGCCCGATATGGTGCGTCGCATCTAGACCTAGATGGCTCCAAGTCGAGCCGCCGTCCATCGACTTATAAACGCCGTTGCCCCAGGAAGAACTCTGGCGATTGTTTGGCTCACCGGTGCCGACGTAGAGGATCGAAGGATTCGATGGAGCTAGTGCGAGATCGCCGATGGAGGGATTCGACTGTTCTTCAAAGATTGCGCGCCACGTGGCGCCCCCATTTACGGTCTTGAAAATTCCGCCCGCAGCGGAGCCGACGTAAATCACGCGTGGATCTGATTCAACAATCGCCAGATCATCGACACGGCCGCCCATTTGAGCAGGCCCGATACTACGGAATTTCAGATTCTTGAGCGCCGTGTCATACGCGGTCTGCCCAAATGCTGAAAATGCCAGAAGAGAAAAGATTGTCAGCTCGCGCAATGTCATGGCTCAGAAGTGTACGGGTTCAAGAATTGATCTGTCAAGCTCGGGCTCGTGCTGATAGCAAGCGATTGTGTGCAGATGCGAATGGTGGCGGTTACGCCATTTTGGATTAAAGATTGGAAACATAGAATAGATGGTCTGGTCGACACTCGCCACGTTGACTGATCAGATCATCGACTGATCAGATCATCGCGAGGATTTTCAAAATCGGCTGAATCTTCACCTTCGCGGCCGGAGCCTCCAACTTGATGCGCATGCCGAAACTGCTGGCTCCGAGTGTTTCATCCGCGTAAGACATAGGAGGAGTGTCCGGAGGGTCGCTCGAACCCTCCGGCACCAAGGATAGCCTGCAAGAGCGCGGATACGCCCACTGGATTAGCTTCACAACCCCCCCTAGAACCCTTCTAGGGCGCCTCTTACTAGAACACGATCTTCACACCCAATCGAATGATCCGTGGTGGGCTGGACGTGGTAACGCCTGCTTCGGTGGTGGTGTAGTTCATGAAGGTAGAGACATCTACGGCCGTGCTGGGGTTCGGATAATTCACGTGGTTGAAGGCATTGGTAGCTTCGGCGCGAACCTGCACTTTAAGCTTTTCCCTCACAGCAAAGTCTTTATATAGAGAGATATTCACTTGCTGGAGCATGGGCCCCCTCATCACGTTACGGCCAACACCAAACGGCGTGCCAAAGTATTTGTCGGCTGTCAGCGTGTTATAGATCCAGTGGACGCTGGAGGTTGAGACAACCTGTGACGTGTTGTTCAGATTGACGAGCGTGCCATTCGACATAAACTCGCCGACAGTGCTGATAGGCGCGTTGGGATTCGACAAGAACGGCCGCAAAGCGCTACCGCCACCGATGAAGCTTTCGGCAGCAGCGTCCTCAATGGTGCTGTTAGCATTTAGACTGCTTTGAATCGGCGTGAGCGGACGTCCCGATTGCGCCACTTCGAATGCTCCTACAGTCCAACCACCAGCAAGGCGGCCATACCAGTGGCTGCTTCCTTTCAGCCATGGCATGGTCCAGTTCAGATTCATCGATAGCGCCAAGGGAATGTTGTTATTGGACACAGCGCGTTCGCCGGAACTGGTATTGAAGGGATCCTGCGCCAGGACGACTGATCCGGAGCCCGTGAATGAGTAGACCTCGCTGATGTTGTCCATCGTCTTGCTGTAAGTGAAGGCCGTCGTCATCGTCAATTGATGGAACAGATCGCGTATGGTGTAAGCAGTCTGTAGTCCGTTGTAGCTCGAGTACCCACTGTTATCACGCAGACGAACAACGCCGTAATTAGGGTTCAGGCGGCCGTTGCATGCCGAGCAACTCGTGTTTACGCCGGCCGTGACACCGGCAGGAAGAACACTCCCAAACCCGTTGGCGGCGTATCCAGCGACGTAGGGATTGCCGTCGCGCGTGGCAAACAGCGAAACGCCTTTAGTGCCAACGTAACGGACTTCCAATCCCATATGGGCTCCAATCATCCGCTGAATGCCAAGAGTGTAGCTAGCGGAATAAGGATCTTTGAAGCCCTGCGTGAACAAGGTCTGGCTTAAAGTACGCGGATCAACGCCAGCAGGGGGCGCATAGATAGTTTGCAGATTTGAGCCGACGATATTCGCAGGCATGGGCGTAAAGTTGCCGGAGAGTGTATAGGCGAACACGACCGGCGCACCTGTGGCAGCGTTCAAGAAAAGGTTGTAAAAGGCCGGATCATAAGCTATTGCAAACCCTCCGCGAATGACTGTTGCATTGTTGCCGAGAAGCGCGCCCATAAAGCCATCGCGTTTCGGCGTCCAGGCGAACCCGATACGCGGTGCAAAATTGAATTTGGGTGAATTCAACTGCGGGTATGTTCGGGCACTCAAAGGTAAGGAGGTATTCCATATCGCCGTGCTCGGATTGCTTTCACGCGCGGCTGTTTCCTGGTTGAGAATATTGATCGGTTGGCCGGAAAACTCGTATCGCAACCCAAGATTCAACGTGAGGTTTGGCCGAAAACGGAAGTCGTCTTGGATGTAGTACGCCTGATCTAATTCATGCGGCTTCTCCGTTGCCACACCTGCAGCCCCTGCAAACGTCGAGGGAGTATTGTTCAAATATTGCTGAAAGTTGCTAAAAGTGTAGACTCCGTTTACGTTCGGCAGGAAGCCAAGCGGAATATTGTCGTTGATGTACTGCACGCCAACTTTCAAAGAGTGTCGCCCGAACTGCATACTTACGTTGTCTTGATATTGATAGCTGTTCACCAAACGATATTGAGGCAGATTGTACGCGAGCCCATAGCCAAGATAGCCAGTGATACCGACGTTGGCGATGTTCGAGGTCAGGTTATCGAAGCCATAGGTATTGCCTCCATACGAGTCGAACTCGCTTTTGATGAAGCTGAAACGGGCTTCGTTCACCACTGTTGGCGACGCAGTCCAAACCCAACTTCCACCCGCTTGCTTGCTGTGACTTGGGCTGCCAACGAAGTAGCCGGCTTGGCCGTTGCTCGCTGAATACGGTGTGTTGTTGATCTGGTCGTAAAACTTCCCCATGATCTGGTGTTTGTCGGAGAGGTGATAATCGACGTGAACTCCGGCGTCCCAGTTGTCGGAGGGAGTTGATACGAACCTTTCCAGGCTTGCAAATGGAACGTTAATGGTCTGTCCTGAGGGTGTTGTAATGCCTTTGTTTGTCGTGGTGTTCGGAACCAGGCTGAGCGCGCCGACGTTTGTCGCGTAGGGACCGTATTTCACATAAGCAGCAAGAGTTGAGGAAGTGGGGAAATATTGCTGTAGTAGCTGGAGACCGGCTGGTGTCGGCGCCAGTGTGCTTCCGGTGCCTATGTAACTCGAGCTCTGGCGAACCCATTCGCGTTGCGTCCAGACATTGAAGAAGATTTTGTTCTTGATGACGGGGCCTTCGAATTGACCACCCAGGATGGAATCCAGATACTTGGGCGGGTTAGTCAACCCGGAGGCGCGTTGAATATTGTCAAGGGCGGTCCAGTTCTGGTCATCGCGGCGGAAATAAGTACCCACACCGTGGAACGCATTGGTACCGGATTTCACACGGATGTTTACGATGGCACCTGCGTTGCGGCCGTACTCGGCGCTGTACTGATTGGTGATGACCTGGTATTCACCGATGGCTTCAAGGTTGCTGAATGAGTAGCCGGGTCCGGCAATCGTGGGATCGTTGTTGTCTTGACCATCGAGCAGGAAGTTATTAGAGCGGGCGCGCTGTCCGTTTGCAGAAAACGAGATCCCATTCGTGTTGATGTTGCCGAAGCCCACCACGACACCAGGCGCAGTAAGCGCCAGCCTGTCCAAACCACCTTGTACGCCGGCAGTCGTGAGAACAGTCTCGGGTTGAATATCTGTAGTGAGCTGCGACGTGTCAGTGGTAAGGATAGGCGCAGTTTCGCTTACCTCAATCGTGGTGCCGACAGTGCCGACTTCGAGCCTGGCGTTCACTACGGTGTCGTGCGACAACTGAACACCAGCATTCCTTAATTGAAAAACGCTAAAGCCTGGATTTTCTACTCGAATTGTATAGTTCCCGGGAATCAAGAATGCGGCGCGGAACAGGCCGGCGTCGTTTGTGACCAAGGAGGTACTCACGCCGGTGCTTTCGTTGATGACGTTCACCTTGGCGCCCACCACGACTGCACCTCCAGGATCCGTCACCGTTCCGGACAGTGACCCTGTTGTTACTTGGGCGACGGCGACAAAGATGCTCAGTAGAAAAGTAGTAAGGAGAGAAAGACTCCGAACTACATTTCTGTTCGTGAGAATGCGGGGCGATCTACTTAAAACCATGTAGCTCCGGGATTTTGGAAAGAGCTGCGACACGGCAAGCCGATCTCATGACCGTTGGAACGCTACATGGCTATTCTTGGGTTCTAAGCTAGCAGTCTTGAACGGAGGGTGTCAAGGAACTCTGCAGGCGACTTGTTAGCGGTAAACGTCTGATTTAGAACCTTTGCTCGGTGGTGCGGCGATGTCGATGCTGCGCCCTCGTTGAAGAGGCACTACTCTACGCTTGGCTGGTACACGATGTATCACTCTCGCAGGCAGAGCCCGCGGAAGCAGTGCGCAACAGCAACGTGCCCATCCTGCTCATTCACGGCAAGGAGGACCATGAGACAAGCCCTATTCACTCCGAGATCATCTTTCGAAAGGCAAAACGAGCGGAGCTTTGGCTGGTTCCTTATGCGGGACACACGGGAGCCTACGCCGCCTCACCCGGAGATTTTGAGTCGCGCGTGCTTGACTGGTTCGAGCGTAACTGATTTCGAGATTCCGCCAGACATGACTGAATGTGTACCGAATGCTGCTGAGGGCAACGGCGTCATTGCCACAGCCTATGATGTGGTGCAGGCCGTACAGTTGACGCTAGAGGCCATCAACGCGCTCGCGAGATCCATTAGTCTGACCAACACTTTCGTGTGTAGGCCGAAAACCTGAGGGCAGCTATATTGTGGGGTACGCCTATTTTCTAGAGGTCACTTGTCTTGAGGAAGGCCACTCTGCTCACCCAATCCACTTTATTCAGTAAAGGTATATGGATTCGGACAGGGATGAAATGGTTTGTCTTCCTTCTTCTCAGTTCAGTTGCAGGTTTCTCGGGCGATAGTGGTCACAAAGCGACGCGCTCGAATGACCATCCTCCTGAACAACAATTGCTTGAACCTCCCCCCGCGCCCTCATTTGCGGGCGTAACACATACGACCTGGACTCGCAGAGATGGCGCCCCCGGAAGCATCTCCTGTCTGGCGCAGACCAAGGACGGTTATCTATGGGTTGGCTCTACCCTCGGACTCTACCGCTTTGATGGACTGCACTTTTCTTCTTATCCATTTGGTTCCGCGGGTTCAGCATTGCCGTCTCTCGACGTCGCTTCCTTAGCCGCTGATCTCGAAGGCGGCTTGTGGGTAGCCTTGCGCAATTCTCATGTGGTCCACCTCAGGGCCGATGGTCGCCGTGTCAATTATGACCAAAGTACCGGTTTGACCGGGAGCATTATCGATAAGATCATGGCCCTGCCGGACGGATCGGTCTGGATCAGCGGAAGCAGTCAGTTATTTCGTTTGGAGGGTGATCGCTGGTTCAATTTCGGTAACAGCCACGGGCTTGGCCACGGAGGCGTCTTCTCGGTCTTCTTCGATCGGGAGGGTAGCATCTGGATCGGCAGGGATAAGAGGCTCTCTATTCTCAAAAAAGGCAGCCCAAAGTTTGAGGATGTTCCAGTGTCTGTCCACTACGTCAGCTCAATGGCCCAAAGCCGCACTGGGGAGCTTTGGGTCAGCGACGCATGGCGTTCGGTACGTTCTTTAGCGGATACCACGCCCCAAGGAGCCTTGCATATTCAGGGCAAAGCCGAAATGTTGCTGGATTCCGATGACAATCTCTGGATCGCCGAAGAAGACGAAGGACTTTCCAGAATCACCCACCTGTCAGGAGATGCGTCGTCCCGAGTCCTCGAACATTCCGCGGCGAGTGACTTAAGTGCCTTTCAGACACACGCACTCTTGGAGGACCGGGAAGGCAACATTTGGGTGGGAACAGAGCACGGTCTTGATCGCTACCAGAAGACCGCGTTCGTCCACTTTCGCTCAACGCGTCTACGTTACTTCCCTTCCCTCGTAGCCGCTGATGACGGCGCGGTATGGATTAATTCCCACGGTTCCCCGCTGATGCGAGTTATAGATGGCAAGACTCTTCCCGTTGGCAACCATGTCAACTCCGGGCCCCTTGCGAAGAGGCGCAACGGCGACATATGTTTCGCCGATCTGACGACGTACGAACTTCAGTGCTACGGCAAGGACAGATCAACACACGTCAAAATGCCGGCGACACTTAGAGCACGCACCGCCTCTGGGTTTAATCGAAGACGACGACGGTTCGCTGCTGTTCTCTTTTCAGGGTAATGGATTTTGGCGAGATCACGACGGGGCTTGGGAGCGGTTACGTGCGCCTGGTTTGTCCGGATCCAGCCCGTGGGCAATGCTTTCTGACTCGCGCGGCCGCTTGTGGCTCGGCTACGGCAATAACAAAATCATCGAACGGAAAGATGGAATCTACCACGCTCTTCCGATCACGGATGGCCCTTGGGGTAATACGCTTGCTTTCTACGAGGCTGCCGACACCCTCTGGGCCGGAGGCTCAAGCGGCTTGTGTTTCCTGGATGGTGAACACTGGAGGCGCGTGCACTCGCTTGGAGCCGATTTACTCAAAGGCACTTCAGGCATTGTTCTTGATAAGCTCAATAACCTTTGGCTGAACGCCGGCTCCGGGGTACTTCGCATCCCCGCCGGCGAGGTGGCCAGAGTTCTTCAGGATCATCAACACCGGTAAAAGTGGATGTGTTCGATGAGAACGACGGGCTAGTCGGCCAACCCACTCAGTTCAAAAGAACTCCGTCTGCGGTGGCTGATACCCATGGCACATTGTGGTTTGCCGCCGGTGCCGATGTCGTGAGCCTTGATCCGGCAAATCTTCTCGGTACTCGGCCGCTCCCCAACGTCTTATCGAAAGCGTCCTGATCAACGGAAAATCGGTTTGGGATTCTCCCGGTCGACTCCGGTGCAACGGTGCATTCTAAATCGACCGGTTTGCATGATCTCGAAATTAATTACATTGGCATCAATCTGAGTGCTCCGGAGCGGACTCAATACCGCTATCGACTGCTCGGTGAAGATAAAAATTGGCAGGAGGTTGGAAAGAGACGGCAGGCCTTCTATACGAGGCTCAATCCGGGCTCTTATCAGTTCCAGGTTTCCGCAAGTAACGGGGAAGAGTGGACGGATTCATTAGTTCCGCTTCGCCTTGAAGTTAGCCCCGCTATTTATCAGACATGGTGGTTCAACGTCTCTTGTCTCTTGCTTGGTTTAGGGGTCGCTTGGTTAATCTGGCGCGCGAGGATCAGGTTTGTCACCGAACAGGTACATTCGCTGCTCTCCGAACGTCTGGCGGAGAGGGAACGAGTTGCCCGGGAGCTACATGACACACTTCTTCAGGGATTCCAGGGACTCATGATGAGGTTCCATCTTGCTACCCAGTCGATACCGTCGACCGATCCAGCCCGTTCTGAAATGGAGGAGGCTCTCGACTCGGCAGATTTGTTGTTGGTCGAGAGTCGTGATCGTATTCGGGACCTTCGCTACGAAACCCTCCAACAGGTCTCAATCTCCGAAGCTCTCACAGCTTTGGCGGACGAGTTTGCAGAGCCCTCTGCCTGGCAACTTCAGATTGTTACGCGAGACGCGCCGCGAGATCTGAACCCGGTCAGCTATTGGGAGATCTACGCAATCGCAAAAGAAGCGCTGATCAATTCCTTCCGCCACAGTGAGGCCTCGGAAATTCTGGTCACACTTTCCTTCGATACTGCCAGGTTTACCATCGAGGTGACTGACAATGGGCAAGGTATCGATCCCGATGTTCTAAACGGAAGGAAACGCGCGAACCATTGGGGACTTTCCGGAATGCGCGAGCGAGCTGCCAATTTGCGAGCTGAGCTTAAGATCGTCAGCTCACCCGGCCGGGGCACTGCCATCAAATTGTCAATTCCCGCTGCGCTCGCTTATCAGACGGATCGAAGCGTTTCTCGTCTGCGAATTGTTCTGGCAGGACTGGTCGAAGTCGATTGCGAAGAATCGTTGGTTAGACCCGAACAACACTTTAGAAGGGTGTCGACGAACGCGGTTTGTGTTAAATTTCCACTGATCAACTGATTCGCTAACTCAGAAGGGTTGTTTCCTTCATGACCTCAAGCCCCATCCGAGTACTTTGCGCAGACGACCACCCTTTGATTCTCGACGGTGTGGCCCGGCTTCTTGAACGCGAGTCGGACATGCTCTTGGTTGCGGAAGCGACAAACGGGGTTGAGGCGGTCAAGGCTTTCGAGCTTCACCAACCCGATGTCACCCTGATGGATCTGCAGATGCCCGAGATGAATGGAGTCGAGGCAATTCGTAAAATCCGCGACTCCTATCCTCGCGCCCGCTGCGTGGTCCTAACAACCTATCGGGGCGATGTTCAAGCGTCACGAGCATTTAAGGCCGGTGCGGTTGGCTACCTACTGAAGACAATGCTTCGGAAGGAACTGATTCAAACCATCCGGGATGTCCACCTAGGACGACGTCACATTTCTCCGGATATTGCATGCGAAATGACGAAGTATTACTCCTCCGACGAACTCTCGCCGCGGGAGATTGAGGTACTCAAGAGCATTGCGGGTGGCCGATCGAACAAGATCGTCGCAGACCGCCTGGAGATTACAGAGGACACAGTGAAGGGCCATATGCGGAGCATTCTGGCGAAACTCCACGCGAACGACCGGCTGGATGCTGTGCTGATCGCCATGCGTCGAGGTATTCTCGACGGCTAATCAGCAAGGAACTGATCACCAGAAGACGTTGATCAGCTCCTTGCTTTGTCCGCAAACTATGCCCTGATAAATTCGAGCAGATCGGCGTTTATCTGGTCCGCGTGAGTGGTTGGCATCCCGTGCGGGAAGCCCGGATAGGATTTGAGCGTACCGTGCTTGAGAAGCTTGACTGATCTGGCTCCGGTCGTTGGGAATGGGCAGATCTGGTCATCCTCGCCGTGCATCACCAGGACTGGAATGTCGATCATCGCGAGATCGTCGTAGAATTCGGTTTCGGAGAGGACCTTAACGCACTGATAGTGAGCTGTAGCGGCGCCCATCATGCCTTGCCGCCACCAGTTCTCTCGGATACCCTCAGAGACGATCGCGCCCGGTCGGTTGAAGCCGTAGAACGGCATCGTGATGTCCTTATAGAACTGCGACCGACGAAACCCGGTTCCGGCGCGGATCTCGTCGACTGCTGCTTTCGGAACTCCGTCTGGGTTCCTGGCGGACTGCATGAACGTGGGAGGAATCGAGCTGATGAGAACAGCCTTTACCACGCGACCTGCTCCATGCCGTGCCACATAGCGCGTCACCTCACCGCCGCCGGTCGAGTGTCCGATGTGAACAGAGTTCTTAAGATCAAGTGCTTCGACGAGTTCGGCAACGTCGGCGGCATAGGTATCCATATCGTGGCCGAGGGATGTCTGTGTTGAGCGCCCGTGTCCGCGACGGTCGTGAGCGATCACCCGAAATCCATGTTCCAGGAAGAACATCATCTGGCTATCCCAGTCGTCGGCGCTCAATGGCCAGCCGTGGTGAAAGAAGAGAGGCTGGCCCGTGCCCCAATCTTTAAAGAAAATCTCCGTGCCATCTTTTACTTTGATGCGATCCATTTTCCGTCTCCTGGTTTGTTTCCGTTGCAAAGATATGCAGCTCTGCCAATCTTATGAGCTGCTGCTTGAAAGGGCTGAAGTGCGAGGCGTGCTGCTTTGGCTACGCCTCGAATAGACTGCCGGGAATCTATTTCTTGCCGAGGGACTGCGCTGCGATCGCAATGAAGTCTGCGGTGATGGTTGGTTCCGAGATCATGGCGACATGAGAGGTAAGGCCTGTGCTCGTGACGGCTTTCATCCGACTTGCTTCAAACTGTTCCAGGGGCCGAACAAGCCAGCTTGGCACTGGCCGGGCGAGCAAGTTTCCATCCGGTTGATTGCCTGCTTTGTTGCCTTGATGTCGTTCACAGACGAACTCAAGGATTCTGTACGGCAACGACGTTGGACCCGCGCTGCAGGAGCAATGGCGCAACCTTCGACCAGCTTGAGCCGTCAGCCCAGGCGCAGTGTACCAGAAGAATATTGTGAACAGTATCTGGTAACGTGCTCACGCCGTGGCCATTTCAGTGGCGTTGCTGTGGGCAAGGCTCTCAACGGCTTGCAGAAGAAAGTCGACGGTCTCTTTCGGCTTTGCCAGCATCGCCACATGGCTAGTTGGAAGCGTGAGAACAGTTGCTCCCATCCGCTTGGCCGTCATCCTTTCCTGCTCGGGCGAGATTGTCCGGTCGTTTGAGGCGACAACAAACCAGCTTGGTTTGCTGTGCCAGGCCGCCTTACCAATCACCGTTTGTAAAATCGCGCCTTGAGTCGCGCCCTGTGTGGCAATCAGCAGGTCTTGCTGCTCGGGCGAAAGATCCTGCGCGAAGCTTTCCTTGATGCCCTTGGCCGTCAAGAGCAGAAAACCATCTGCAATGGGCCTGATCTCACCAAAAGCAGGAGTTGCGCCATAAGGCGCCGCCAAGCCGGCAAGTGTCTCGCCTTCTTCGGGTGCAAACGCAGCAATATACAGCAACCCGGCGACTCTTGGATGGACGCCCGCTTCCGTAATGATCGCCCCGCCGTACGAATGACCCACCAACAGTACCGGGCCGTCCTGGGCGTCGATCATTCTCACCGTGGCAGCGACATCGTCGGCAAGCGAAGTTAACGGATTCTGGACGCAGACAACATTAAGGGCGGCCTTCTTGAGTAGCGGCACAATCTGCGAATAACTCGAGCCGTCCGCCCAAGCTCCGTGAACGAGGACTACATTCTTGATTTCCATTTCCGATTCCTTTTCGATGGATTGAATTTGATGCCAGGCATTGCTTGTGCACCGTGGCTCAATCTTCTTTCGGAACTTCTTTTCTCGAAACCTCTTTAAGGGTGACGGAAGGCAACACTTTAGGACTACTCGAGAACGCAGATACGTCTCGTCATCCGGAAGGCGCACGCAAAACCTTCCACTCGAACTAAGGTCGTTGCTAGCTCAACGCCTTCGCAAGACGAACTATAGCTTGGCGAATCGCAGTCTCATCGAAGGCGGCAAAGCCGAGGAGCAATGCCTTCGGGTCAGGACGTCTCAAGGTGAATCGGTCGACGGCGAGCACTTCAATATTCTGTGCCGCAGCGAGCTTCTCGGCTTCGCGCGAAGCCATCCCGTTTTTGAGGAAACCGATAGTGTAGAGACCGGCCCTCACATCGGAAAGTTCAAGCAACCCACTTAGATGTTGCTTGCCTCCTTCGATCAATGCTGCGAGGCGGCCGGCATACAGATTACGCATACGTCGCAGATGGCGTGCCAAATGCCCATCTACGATGAAGTCGCACAGCACAGCCTGATCAAAGGTCGAATTCCGGAAATCTGTTCGATAGCGGAAGGCAAGGAAATAGTCTACGAGTGACGGCGGTAACACCACGTAGCCGACGCGTAAGGATGGGAACAATGTCTTGCTGAAGGATCCGATAAAGATCACGTTTGAATGATCGTCCAGGCTTTGGAGCGCGGGCACGGGCTGGCCTTCGAATCGATACTCGCTATCGTAGTCATCTTCGATAACAAAAGCGCCCGCGCGCGATGCCCAGTTGAGAACGGCCATGCGCCTCTCCAGGGACATGGTCACACCCAGCGGAAACTGGTGAGCTGGGGTCAGATATACGCCCTTGGCATGCGGACAGAGTTTCGTTCCCACGGAGACGGACAGACCCTCCTGGTCCACTGGCACAGCGATCATTTTGGCGCCGACATTAGCGAAAGCGATGCTGGCTCCGAAATACCCGGGGTCCTCCATCCATACCGGATCGCCCGGCTTTAGTAGCAGACGAGACAACAGGTCGAGCGCCTGTTGTATTCCGGAGACAATCACGATCTGTTCGGAACGGCAGCGCACGCCGCGTGAGGCGGCCAGGTACTCGGCAACGGCATCGCGCAAGGGCCGATACCCACGTCCATCACTTTCAGTCTTCAGCCACGACCGAAAGTTTCGCGCGCGGGTTGCCGCAATCCGTCCCCAAAGCTCAGACGGAAATTCGCAGACGGCGGGATTCCCGATGCGAAATGGGCGATTGCCCTCTGGGAAAGCCAGGTCAACGAAAGGCTTCGGCCGTCGATAGGTCGAGATGACGCGGCGAATGTAAGCCGGAGGAGTGGGCGTCGTCTGCCGTGTGGCTCGAGGCGCCGATACCTGATTGACCCACGTACCGAATCCAACACGGGATGAGACGTAGCCCTCGGCTTGCAAACGTTCGAGAACGTTGACAACTGTTCCCCGCGATAGCCCGTATTGGCCGGCAAAATCTCGGGAGGCGGGCAATCGAGTTCCGGGCCTAAGCCGGCCCTCAAGAATGGCAAGGCGCAGCTCTCCATACAACCAACGGACTAGAGTCTGATCCCGCGGACGCCTATTGAGAGTCAGTTCGAACGAACTTACGACTTTTGGCAAGGGTTTTCGAATTGGTCTACTAATATTATTGCCAAATGGCTCTTTTACTGTACCAATGCGGCGCATACAATCAGTACTGAATCGAGAGAATGCCTGCACGCTTCCCGCCCAGGGTGGCCGCGGAGGTTGCAAATGGAAATGAAACATCTGAATGTCGGAGTGTGGATCTATGGCGTGGCAACAGTCGTGACAGGAATCCTGAATCTCGCCTGGGGAGAATTCGAAAGCTCCCATCAACCAATGAAATCCCTGGGCCAACACATTCCAGGGGAGCACGTACTCGCTTATATAAGCAGTATTTGGCTGGTCACGGCAGGCACTGCAATCTTGTGGCGGCGTACGGCTCGGATCGGGGCAGTGGGATGCGCCCTGATCTACATGATTTTTGCCCTACTATGGTTACCTCGGTACGGTGCTCTGACACATCAATTTGGTGTTCGAATCGGTGTCGTATTGTTTGTTTTGGGCGGGATCGCTCAGCAATTACTCTTGGCCGCACCGGCAGCAATCGTCTACGCCACAACGGGATCGCCTGATTCAGCATGGAGAGAGAGAGCCGTAATTGCCGCTCGTTGGACGCTAGGACTGTCTCCCATCGCCTTCGGTCTAGGCCACCTGATCAACGCACAGGCGTTCGCACGCTTTGTCCCGCACTGGGCCTCGTTCGCAATCTTTTGGACAGTGCTCACCGGCATCGCGTTCCTGCTTGCAGGGGCTGCGATCGTCTCGGGAATTCGAGATGTCTTGGCCGCGCGGCTGCTCGTGCTGATGCTCTTGTTGTTTGAAGCGGCGGTGGAGATACCACCTGTTTTTGTCCAACCGCACATGCAGGTGGCGTGGGGCGGAGCCATATACAATCTAACGGCGATCGGAGCGTACTGGATATTTGTCGAATACATCGGCACCCGCGGGCGGGCAAATCGGACAGAGACAGGTGTTACGGTGGCTAACGAACTGATTATGGATCGGAGTGATTGAGCGGTGGAAAGTGGATACCTGTGCCGGGTGAACTGGACTCTTTGGCATTCTTAACGGAGAACTTACATGAGCCATTACGAAACGGCGGAGATTCGGCAAATAGTGGAACGACGAGTGAATGCTATTCGCGCCAAGGCCGCTGAACGAGCGACATCGATGATGGCGGCGGATTATTGCTTGTTTGACGTCGTGGATCCGCTGCAATCGAAGGGTGCAAATGTGGCAAAGAGCCGGGCTGAAGAATGGTTTGCTTCGTTTCAAGCTCCGTTTGGGTATGAAATTCACGACCTGCAGATCAGCGCCGGGGGCGAAATCGCTTTCAGCCACGGATTGAATCATGTAAGCGCAACGAAGCTTGATGGGAATCATCTGGACATGTGGTGGCGAGCGACGGTATGTTACCGGAAGATCGACGGACGTTGGCAAATCACTCACGAGCACAACTCCGTTTCCTTCAATGTGAGCAACGGCAAAGCCTCCTTAGACCTCAAACCATAAACATAGATTCATCAGCTACTCAATTTCATGATCAATGTAGACCTACCCGGAGCTTGGCCGGTTCGCAATCGGATGGGTCAGTCCTCACGGCGCGGGTAGAATTTTTTCCCGTACGCTGGGCACGCGGAGCCTTGCCGATCACCTGAATGGGTGAGGACTTCTACTCCCAATGCCCTCAAATTCGGCCATTAATTCGAAGCATCAATAGCCGGCACTGACGCGAATCTCGGCCAGTGGCTTAGAAAGGTCCGCCAGCAGCTCGGGTCCCATGACGGAGATGGGAGTCGAGCCGTAAGATAAAAGCCGATCGTGGAACTCGCGCAGTGATGCATGCGCGCCCGCCTTCGCGCGATACTCCGCCAGTAATGCTTCGATTTCCGCACGGCCGGCAGTGTACGCAATCATCTGCCCCGGGTTTAGGGCGATTCCGGCGATGGCCGCTTTCGCCTGTTCCTGGGAGAAGCCAGTCTGGTGTGCGAAGAAGGCGACAGCCTGATCGACGCTCCAGGCGCCACTTGCGAGTTCCGGGTCGACAATAGCTCGAGCACCGCGAACGCGTTCCCACTGGGCTGTGAAATAGCGAGCATCGAGATCGTCTTGGAATAGACCAAGTTGCATGAACAGTTCTTCGCCGTAGAAAGCCCAGCCTTCCGAGAACTCACTACTCGACTGTATTTTGCGAACAAAATCCGGGTGGCGGCGAGCGATTGATAGCTGCAAGAAATGGCCCGGCATTGCCTCGTGTGCCGCCGTTGACAGGATACGGTCGCGGTCGAAGTCTTGGTTCGCATCCAGGTTCTTAGCCGCGTTCTCCAGTGACGTTGGGGGAGTAATGAAGTAGAAGCCAGTTGTGCCTTTGCTGAACAACAGCGGTGGATTCATGGAAGCGCCGGGTGAGACCGGCTGAAGAAATTTTGGCGTTTCGACTATGTCTATGCGTCCGAGCCACTCAGGGACATCGACGACCCGATGCTGCGAAACGAACTCGCGGAGTTGCGCAATACGCGAACGATAATAGTCGATGAGTGGGGGCCCTCCTGGGGCGAGGCCACCGCCGCTCTCCGGTCCAATCGGCGTACCACGCTCCGCGGCGAGCGTTTCCAGCCAAATCTGCACCGCCCATCCGTGAGCGAGCTCGTCGCGGGCCATTCGCTCGATATCGTCGGCGTTAAATGGCAGAAGCTGCTCGTCCCGGAGCATCGCGTTGTAAGCGGCTTTTCCGATTGCATAGTTCTCCGGCCAGGATGGCGCATGCTCGTCGATATATTTTTTCGTCTGCGCCATCGACGCAAGCGCCCCGTCCCGGGCTTTCATGAACGCCGCGAAACGATCCGGTGACAATTGTTCCTTCGCTGCGTTCGTCAGCGCACCCGTGAAGAAACTGGGCGCGCCGCCAAGCTGGTCGGCGCCGGTGACGCCGTAAAGGTGGCCTGGGTGGATTACGAGCGCGTTGCCCGCAGCGATGTACGCGGGCGCGCCTTCAAGCCGACGAATGATCTTTCGCCAGGCTATATCCACATCCGTCTTGGTCGCACCCTCGACGCCGGCAATTGGCAAATGGAGAAACTGGGTGTAAATCGCGCCCATGACTCCCAATGAGGGTCCGGATGGGTCCTTCTCGTAGGTCTTGTAGACAAGGTACTGCCGCTCAAGTGCGACTAGTTGTGCGCGTAACAACTTGGCGTCGTCTACCTCGATGAGCGAGGCGCCATCCAGCGGGATTGAGGCGAGTTCCTTCTGCCACGCGTGGATCAGTTCCAAATCCCGTACATTCTGGGCCTGAGATGGTAAGTCGAGTTCACCGTCGTGATCGCTGAGGCCGAGGAATGTGGCGGACAGGGGATGGAATCTTGCCCAGTCGAACATAATCGATCGTGCAAGGGATTGAAGCCGTTCAGCCGCCACGGAGGGTACGGCCGCCCCAAGTACGCAGGCCGCGAGGAACACGACGGGGAGAATGCGCAAGGCATTGTTAAAGTGCTCGACCATGCGAGGGAGCAATTCGACCGTAGAGGTGCTATGCCGCATAACGGGCAATGCTACCAGATAAATTCCGAGCAGGAATGCGAAGCGTGGATTCAAGGACCGTGAAGTACCAACGCTTCAAGCAAACGAGGTCCATCTTAACCGACGACAACTCGGAACTGCTCATCGGGGATGAGCGGTCCAAATTCGGCGTCGACGAGACGGCCAGGTATTTGTCAGATCGGCGTCGGAAATCCTCCCAACATGTCTTTCGACGTCGGCACTTATTCCGCCCAAAGTTTGAACGAGCAAATTACCTTCATTAACACTTATGAAGTCATCTGCACTGATTCCGAAATAACCGACAGGCTTCTCGACGCAAGACATCAGAGGATACAGGAAAGAATCGAGCCCTCAGCCGCTTAGTGTTTCTAACGGACGGATCTCGGACCACAAGCGGGCAACCTAGACATTGGTCGCGTTTGCCACATCCTCTTTTGGTAGAGATGCTAGGTATGAAATCCGCCAGGCCACCTCGTCATAGTCTTAGCCGTCGATCTCGCGAGACGGACTAGTTTGTTGGGCACCTATCGGGTTGATCGGAGAGCCAATGAAAAGCGTTCTCTACACGTTGAGCACGGATGCCGGTACCTTCTGGATAAGGGCTGAGCCAGCCGACCGAGTCCGGCTTGGGATCGATAACGTCGAACTGAAGACCTATTCTTCGCCAAAAGCCGCTGCCCGGGCCGTTGCGGGGCATAACACGGGCTGGGACATATGGGACAGATCGGCCGCTGACGCCTTCGGTATCGAGAGGTGGAAGCCTGGCAGCGGACACCGCAGCGGTCGCAAGCATGCGCACAAGAAAGAAGTCGAGCGATTGGCGAACGCTGCGAATCAAGATCTTGACACCCGTACCTAGGTCGCAAGCCGAGGATCATTCTCAGGGAGAACACGAACACAAGGATGCCGAGGCCGGACAGGACGTGCCGACCGCCAACGCATATTTGCGAAGGACTGATCGGATCGATACATCGTGAGGCCTGGACTACGAGCCGAATTGCAGAGCCACTTCCACATCCGCTTCTCCATTGCGCGTCATGTTGGTCCTCCGCACGCTTACTGAATTCCTAAGGCATTACTATTTCGAACGCAACATCAAGGAAAAGAAAACATGCTGCTCTTCCCTGCCCCGCCACCCTCATGTCTCAACGGTGCCCTTACATGTCAGCTTTGGTGGCGAAGTTCCGAAATTCTCAGTGCGTTGTAGAACCGGAGCTGTTCCAGTTGTAAGAAGCGAGTATCTCACCCTTTTCACCAATCAGCAGAAGAGCTGCCCGCCGCGGTTCGAGCCGGGATGAGAACTCCTTACCGCTCCTCATATCTCGGAACGAGATATCCGGTTGATCAGTACTATTGGAGACGACATAAAGCGTCGCATGCGGGAAGCGAGTGGGACAGATCAAAATTCCCGAGTTTTGGATACTGCTTGAATACGTGGCAGTCACGCCCGCCGTTTCAAAGCATATCGGTAGATTTCGGCGACGGATTCCAGATTCCCGTTAAGCTCCAACGGGAATGACGCAAAAAGGACTTTGCCCTTGCCCAAAGCTTTTTCCGCAAATGTTTTTCCATCACGCAGGACAGCATGTTCGAGCAAATCGATTTTTTGCCCTGTGTAAAGGAGCCGCGCCTTGCCTCCGGGCCACTCAAGTTGGTTATCCCGTGTTTCGAGCGCTTCAGGGTCATACGGGATTCCAATTCGAGCGGCCCGGTCCGTCGGATTGAAATGCGGGTCTTGGTCGAAGCGGCCCGAAACCAGGAGAGTTGCGCCATTGATTGACGGCTTGGAGCAGACGATCCCAGGCGCGCTCGCTTAAAATCCAGGGTGAGGGCAGAATGATGAGCTTTGGGTTCCCCAGCAGATCGAGTTGATACTCTCCAACCATATAGGCTTCGGAGCGGGCGAAACCATAAAGCGTCCGAACGCAATTCTGCTGCGCTTCCAAAGCGACATGATTGAATTCAGTAAGCTGCAGAGATTGAGGAATGACGATCGCTGTCTGAGGCTCGACGAGCGAGGTTGCGTACCCCTGAGCTTTCTTTGCGAACTCGCCCATTTCCCGCATCATGTTCTCCCAGATCTTGGCCGACCCGTCGCTACGCTCGATCCCGAAGTAAATTTCCCGCGCCCAATCCCACGACAAAGATCCACTCGTACCGCCGGCGAAACCATAGGCCCACTTCTGCTCAATCAGCGACAATCCTGTGATTTCGTCATAACGCCACTCGCCATTCGGCAAAATGACCGGCTGATAGCCTGTTTCGCCGACAATGTTCGGAATTCCGGGCACCTTGGACGCCAGTGAGTCCCAGAGCAGTGCATCGTTCTGACGATAGGTGTGGTTTGTTGTAAATGACAGTCCCGCTACACCATAAAACTGGTTCAGCACGCGGTTCTGAACTCCACCCTCATCCTGGCCGACGCCGATCACTTGGTTGCTGCCGGCACCACGAATGGCGCTGATCATCGTCGCCACCCAATGACTGAACATTTCTTGAGCAAACAGGTTGTAGTCAAGCGCCCGCACCTGCCCCGATTCACCGTGTTCCAGATTCAACGCAAGGTCAGCTTCGGCCGGTAAAGGAACGGCATCGAAGCTTCCTAACTGGTCCGGCGTAGTGGACCATGCCGAAGCAAGCTTAGCTAGATCACCGTATTGATGTCGCAGCCAGACATGCCAGGCGTTTAATTCGGAGGGATCGCCGTTGGGTGTATTGCCGTGCCATATATGTTTCGGATTGGAAAAGCTTGGCTCATTGATCAGGTCCCAACACAGATATGGGACGTCCTTGAACCGGTTTACGATCGAAAGCATATAGTTCTGCTCGGCCCGGATCGTTATCGGATCTATGTAAGGGTTCCCTCCAGGCAGGAGCGTCAGAGGATTGTCTTCCCGGCGAAGCGTCGTCTGCGGATCAAACGCGAAAAAAGTGAAGTTGACGGCGATATTGTGGCGACGGGCGCACAACAGATACGCTTCCACGTTGCGGAGAAAACGTTCCGTTACGCCGCCTTCGCTACCTTCTACTACCTTGATCTGTCCCATCCATACGCCGGTGCGCACGAATGACACGCCATGCCTTTCCATGTCGCCGAAATCGTATTCCCAAACGGCGGCGTTGCGCGGCCCTGAGAAGTCCCACCCGTTCTCTTCCGTGGTGAAGTAGTTTGTGCCAAACGGGAAAAAGGGTTTGCCGTCTTTTGTGAGGAAATTCCCTTGGCGGCCCAGTACGGGACCGGATTTCAGAACCTGCTCGTCTTCAACCCAGAAGCCGTTTTGATAAAACTCGCGCTCCTTGTCACTATCTCGATATCGGGCTTGCACCGTGTAAAAGCCCGGCGGCAGTTGCTTCTGGAACGTTACTTCCGCATCGACGCTAGTGCCAGAACAAGTAATCTGTTCTGTCGCCAGTACCGAAGTGCCCGACAGCAGTTCCACAATGACCTGTCCGGTTTGCGGTTGGTGCTGCTGTTCCAGCCGAGCGTTCCGTAGGTGAATGATAGCTTCGGGACTCTCGCCTTTCCTGATGGTTGAGTAGGGCATTTCAACCGAGAAGGATGTTGCGCCTTGCCGGGCATACTCTGCGCTGGTTCGGACGAGCGAAGCCGCATCGCTTGAGTCCCAATAACCCGGCGCGGGATCAAAATCGAGGAAAACCCATCGGGAGCCGAGCATCTCGCCAGCCGCCGGCCCCATGTGGTTGACCACCACTACCGGAGCAGCCACTTTCTCTCCCTTCGGGTTCTGCATGTATCCGAGCCCGTCCAGTCCTCGTCCCTCCAGAACGAAGAACTTGCGGCCGTCTATCTTGGTGGCGGGCAGAAAGCTGTATCCCGCTTTCCAGGCGAACGTTCTGCCGTCTGTTTGAGGGACGTCATAGGTGTGCAAGATGCCAAGTTCACGCGAATAGGCGTCCTGCGGTTGGCCTTCCTGGAAATTGCCATCTACCGTACTCACCGGGACCCGAAACGGCTGCCCGCCGATGACAAGCAAATTGCCGCCCCGTTTCAGATATCCGTGAATGCTACTCCACGCTTCTGCCGGGAAGGCAGATCCGTAAGGCATTATCAGTAGATCTGCCTCTGCTGGTAAGTTAGCGCTCTTTAGACCCTGTAAGTCGACAAAAACGGGCTCTTCTCCTTTGAATGCTCTTTCGAGGGCTTGCCGGGAGATTGGTTGACTGCTGACAGTCGGGAACCCGTTCTGCCAGAAGACTGCCACCTTAGCATCTGCCAACTTGCAAAAGGAAAACAGGACAAGTGTAATGACATAGCGCATTGGTCCAACTGTTACCGGAACTAAAAGTTGAACTTTGCCGCTAACTGCACTACCCGGTCCGGGACATTAGGATTAGTCGACGTAATCGTCCCAAACGCACTACCGCCCTGAAGGCTCGTGTTGGCAGTGTTCCAGTTAGGATGATTGAGTGCATTGAAAGCTTCAATGCGAAATTGCAGGTTGCGGCGATTTTCCTTACCGAAATAGTTATTTTTGAACAGAGACAAGTCAGCCGTCTTGACGCCCGGATTGCGAACGTCCGGTAACGTGCGGCTCGTGTTGCCGATCGTAAACGGTGGAGGTTGGTAGAAAGCGGATGTATTGAACCATCGGTCAATCGTGGGATTACTGAGTTGTGCGCTTTGCCCGGTGTTGTCCGGACGTTGAGCGGCCGTAAACAGGTTCGTCTGGTTTACCACGCTCCCCATCACAACGGGGGTTCCGGTTTGGAGCGTCACGATCCCGTTTACCTCCCATCCTGCGATGAGTGCATTCGCGACACGCGGAGCTGAGTTGACGAACTTCTTGCCTTTACCGACTGGCAACTGATAAACGACGCTGCCGACAAAGCTTCTCGAAATATCCTGTGGCGAAACGGACCATTCGAGGCGGCGGTTATACTGGTCGGCCCGTGTTCCGCTGACCGGCCCCAGGTAGCCGACCGATGATGCGGAGTCGTCCATGCCCTTACCGCCGGTGAACGAGAGAAGGAAGGTCAGCCCATTCGAGAATCGTTTGTCCACCCGGGCAATCACCGCATTATAGAAAGATTTAGCTCCCGGCTTCCGGAAGTACCCAACACCGTCATACTGAGGAAAAGGGCGTAGCAGGCGATTGTAGGAAATCGTCTGCTGGCTCAGCGGAGATCCGTTGGTGGTGATGACTCCGTAGAACGGATTGGGTACCTGCGTGAGCAGTTGATTACCAAGCGCGGCATAAGCCGGGTTCAACTGCGAGTAGGGCTGAGTGACCTCGCCATCCACTAGAAAGAGACCCTTGTTGGCGATATAACCCACTTCGAGTGTCATTTGGCCGGGTAGTTGCCGCTGAACGTTGAAATTCCATTGAATCGCATAGGGGTTCCGGTAGGAGTTGAAGAAAGATTCTCCGATGCCGAGACCCAAATTCGTGGAGGGTCCACCAGCAGCGCCCAATGGCAAGTTATACCCCTGCGGAAATGGATTGCTCAGAGTAGAGTTGATGGAGATTTGGTTGTTAAAGCTGGACTGCACACTGGTATTCGAACCAAACCCCTGCACACCGGGAGCGCCGGTTGTGCCGGCTGCCTGCAAGGCAGAGGGCATATAGGCAATGCCGAAGCCGCCGCGAAACACCATCTTACTGGAAGGGTTATAGGCAAAACCGAAGCGCGGACCGAGATCCTTCAACTGATACGGTCCCTGATGGCGGCCGTACTTACTAAGATAAGTACCTACGAACGCCATCTGGCCGACAAGATTGCCGCAATATAAACAGGCATTCGCCGGTACGCGCCCCTGTATGGGAGACGGCAGACTCGGATCCCAATAGGACAGCCGATTGTAGCGTTCTGTACGGGGCGTATCCAGATCCCACCGCAAACCGAGATTGAGGGTGAGGTTTGATTTCACCTTCCAGTCGTCCTGAACATAGGCCGCGACATAGTTACTCCCATCAGAGGCTGTCGGTTCGTGAGTTACTTGACCTCCGGTAGGAAGACCGAGGAGAAAGGTGGCATACGGCGAGCCGGTACCATTCGCATTGTTAGCAATTTGCTGGGTCCAGGTCTGGTCAAAAGTGAATTGACCCGAAGGATAGCCATATTGCGTGAAGTTGATTAGCATCCTCCGGAACTCGCCGCCGAATTTGATCGTGTGGTGGGCCGTGATCTTCGTAAGACTACCGGTAAAGTCGTGCGCCATGGGATTCTCAATCAGACGCACGTACCCGTTGTTGCCTAATTGAGCACCGTTGGAGATGGAGAACTGCGGGAATTCCAGAACTCGTTGGGCGGCGACGTCCTGGAGGGATGACGGCAGTCCCAGTGAGGTCACTTGAAAACCGGCGCCGAGCGGAGTGTCGTCCGCATAAGATCGGGCAAAGCCATAACGGAAGTCGCCGAGCAGCGTGGGGCTGAATGTAACCGTGTGGTCCATGGACACACTCCATGCTCCACCGGTGACAAACCCACTGCCCGTCTTGGATGCCGGGTTGTCGCTGCCGTAATCAAAAAACGGACTGTTGTTGTTCCAATCGTGAGAAACACGGATAAACATGCGCCATCGTTCACTGAAGTTGTTATCAACTCGGGTATCCCATTTATAATCGTTGCCGCCAGTAGTGCCAACAGCGGCGTAATTGTTTGTCTGTGCATTAGCTCCGCCGGTATTGGGAAGCGGAAAGTAGCTCTGGGCTTTGACGGCTACCGGGTCGAACCGGGTAGCGGGCACCTGGTTACCAGCGAATGGGCTTCTGGCTCCGGTTGCCGGATTAACTGTGAGCGGATCGTAAATCGTAGTGCCCAGGCTTGAGAAGTTGCCGGATCGAGCAGCCGCAGTCGGAACAGTATCAATCGCGCTAGCCGCGGTTGCTGCATTATCGCCTTGAAATCCGAAAAAGAAAAACGACTTGTCCTTGATGACGTGGCCGCCCAGAGTGCCGCCGTACTGTCTTTCGTTCGAATCCGGTTTCGAGCGGCCTGCACGGTTCGCAAAAAAGTCATTCGCATTTAAAACGGCGTTACGCTGAAACTCAAAAAGACCCCCGTGCCATTCGTTTGTTCCGGACTTCGTGACAAGGTTAATCACGCCCCCGCCAAACCGTCCATATTCTGCCGAAAGCGAGTTCGTCTGCACACTGAATTCCTGAACAGAGTCGACAATCGGCGTGTAAGCTGAGACGTTATTGCCGACATTGTTTTCCGGCAGGATATTCGTCATTCCATCGAGTTGTTGCTCATTCACCGCGTTGCGGGAGCCTCCGATGTGCGGCGTGGAGGCGTTACCGACATTATTCACGCCCGGAACGAGATTTGCCAAACTGAAGGGATTTCGTCCGTTCAGGGGCAGATCAACTATTTTCCGCGTATCGATCACTTGGCCGGTGGTAGCGCCGGAAGTATCGAGTGGGGCCGCTGCCGCCTGCACCTCTACCTGTTGTGAGATAGCCCCGACCTGCAGCGCCACATTTACATCACGAGTTTGCGAGACGTCTACCTTGATGCTATCGACTTTGCTTGATGTGAAGCCGGGTGCCTGCACAGTAACCGTATATGTACCAGGATTCAAAAAAGGAACGACATACCGTCCGGCGGTATCAGTCGTTAGTTCCTTAGTTTCATTTGTGCCGGTATTAGTAACTGTGACTTTCGCGCCGCTGATCGCTGACCCTGAAGGATCCGATACAGTCCCCTGCAGTGTGCCGGTGGGCGTCTGGCTCGGACCACATACGCTGAACAGCAGCGCTAGGGCTGCAAGAAAGGAAATATGCTTCATGGCAACGTTGACTCCGTTCATAAGAGGCCCACAACTCGGCAACATTCGGGACACATCTTAAGATTCATGACTCCAACGTCGAGCGAAACTATACGCGGCTAATGCAAAATAGTGATCCCGCAATATTTCATAGTGGTAACGAGATACTTTTCCTTACCCGGTGAAATGCTCCGTGTATAGATCAGTCCGCGGCTCACCAGGAAGGATTCACTCGCTGCTTGGGTTCGCCCTGTCCAACAATTGCTCGGCACTTCCTTCAGGCGCATACAATCTTCCCCGGGGATAGCGCGTTCGAAGGTGAACGACAAAGAGTATCTGGAGCCAGCACTTACCGGACCCTAAACTCTGCGTTCCGCAGAAGAAGTGTTCTCATCATTGCGGCGCGTCGTTCAGCGAGCAGGGTGGTCGGAAGTCGTACAGTTCGCGATTGTAAGATGTGATCTCGGCGAGAGCTGAGAGGGTCCTCAAATTTAAGAGACTTAACGCAGGCGGTTCAGCGGTGCGGCTGGCTGTCGTGATTGGGCCAAACGGCCTTTAGCCCAAGGCGTAGGCTAATAGGTCTACCGAGTCGTTCAATTGCTCGGTCAAGCCAACTACGTCACAAGTGGACAGGTTATCCTATGCCCGCTCAACGTCTGCATGGCATGGGGCGATCTTATATTCTTCTCCGAATTCAAATCTCTCGTGAAAGCTGGAACTTGAGAACATCCACGCTTGCACATCCCCCATGTGACGGGCGGCAGCATCTCTCTCGCTGCACACCAAATCCTCGAGCGAAAGCCGGCTTGCCGCTCGGTAGTCCCGAATACGTGAGTCGTGGATTCCTGCTAGCTCACCCAATTCGACATGCCGCTTCATGTGGCAGTAAGCCGATACTGTCCGCTCCTGCGGATCTCTTAAAATCCGCACAACTGCAGGGCGTCGGTCGTAGTGGTTGAGGATCGCATAAGGGACATGACCATGCACAAACGAATAGCTTCCCAGCTTACCTGGCTTTACAAGCCGCTGTTCTTTTGAAGCTGAACGAGAAAAGATTAGAATCCCGTTTCGCAACGATGTTCTGCGTGGCGCCGTGATTTCGTGTTCACTGCAACTTAACGTATTCCGCCTGGGCTTGCTTGAGAATCGGGATGTCGCGGTCGGCGTCCTTCCAAAGTAGGAGGAAATGCTCGTACGCATTCTTCGCCTTCGCATTGTCTTCCGACAGAGTGTACGCTCTCCCGAGTTGCAGGTACGCCAGTGCGCCGATCGGATCGGCATAAACGATGCCGCGATGATCGAGAACTTTTTGGAATTCCGCGGCCGCCTCTCGGCCCTGCCTTGCATCCAGGTACGCCTTGCCACGCACATACGCCGGATAGAGGCCACCGAACTTTGCGAAGAACGCGGTGCCCGGCAGCGCGAAATCGTAAGGAAGCGCCCGTTGCAGTCGCTCGACCGCGTCGAGCGGCGCCCGATGAGCGAGTGCGGAAAGCGCGTCCAGCGTTGGAAGATATTCAAATTGCACAGGGGTATCCTCAGGGAACCGTTTCTTCAAGTCGGCAGCGAGCTTCTGCGATCCAGCAGAATCACCCGAGAGCCCCAGGGCAAAGGCGGCTGCATATTCCACATCGCGGTCTTTCGCGAGTTGGAGCGCTGCCCGAGCGCGCTCTTTTGCCGCCGCTGCATTCCCGAAATGTGCCTCGCACACGGCCTCCGCGGCCTTGTAACGCGCGGCTCCTTCGCGACTGCCGTCCTGCTGCGCCATGGCGACCGCGCGCCCCCACGTTGTACGCGCCTGCCGCATTCGTCCCGAATGGGCGAGCACCATGGCCTGATTGTGCGACATCCAGTCCTCGGCATGCTCTCCGCGAGCGCGCGCGATTTCGCGCTCCATTCCGGGCTGATCGCCCTTAAAAAAAGCCAGATAATAACGGGTGATCAGCATCTCCGGGATTTCCAGCTTGCGCGCCGCCGCCAGATGCAAGATATCAGCCGCCTCCGCAAACCGATCCAGGAAAATATAATGTAGGGCAACAGTGTACGGGAATGGGTTATCCGGATTCAGACGAAGGGCCTGTTGCCCTGCTTGGATTCCCTTTTCGTATTGGCCTGTGCCCTGCGTGCCCCAACCCCCCAAAACAGCAACGGGCTGCCAATCGCGCGGATACATCTGCATCCACGATTCGAGGTTTTGCAGCTCTCTCGGCAAGTTTCCCGTTACCTGCCGGTCATAAAGAAAAAGGATCCAGCGTCTTTCCCGGTCGCTGACGCGATCGCGAAGCTTATACGCTTTGCGGGTGTACTCAGCGGCCACATCCGTTTGGCCCATGTTCCAGTACACGATCGACAAATCCCCGTACGCCATAGCAAATTGCGGATCAATGGCAAACGCGCGCTGAAAGTGAGGGATGGCGGCAGGTCCGCCATGCGCGAATAAAGCGGTGCGCCCGGCACTGTACGCCTTCAAAGCTTCGAGGAACGGCGTGGTTGCCTGCTCGAGCGGCGTCGAGTGCTCCTGGATGCTGGCTAGCGACTCGCCAAGCCGGGTCCTGATTTGAACGGCTATACGGCTCAGCGCCTTCAAGACCTCTTCTTTCCCTCCTACCACCGCCTGCTCCTGGGCGAGAACGTCTCCGGTGTCGCAGTTCCGAGCTCGCAACCACAACACGTACTGCCTCCCGAGCCCTGCAATCGAGCCTTCCAGGACTGCAGTACCGCTGGTGCGCTGGCAGATTTCTCGTGCGACCTCCGGACTGAGCCGCGTTTCGGGCGGCCGCTTCATGAAACGCAGGACCTGCTGCATTTGCTGGTCCGAAACGAGAGTGAGGAACGGGGACTGTTCGAGTGCCACTGTCAACCCTTGACGTAGGGTTTGATCAAAAATCGCATCGCCGGTCTTGTTCTCGAATTCCCCCAGAACAAGCGTGTCCTTCGCCGTAGGTTTGAGTGTCCGGTGTTGATGGAAATAAGCATAGGCACCGGCGAACAAGACCAGCAGCAACGCCGTAGCAGCAATGACGAGTTTCGGGCGGCTTGCAGCAGCGGTGACGCTCGCCAGCCGCCGCTGCAACTCGGCAGCCGATTGCCACCGGCGGCCAGGGTCCTCTTCGAGACAGCCGTTTACAACCTTCGCCATTCCGTGCGAGGGGATGTGCCTCCGCTGAGCCCCGACGCGTGCGCCCGTCAACATCTCATAGAAGACGCAGCCGAAGGAATAGATATCTGTCCGAGCATCGGCTGGTTTGCCTTCGCGTTGTTCCGGCGCCATGTAGGCAGGCGTGCCCATCGCCATGTAACTGACTATGGCCGTTTCGTCCGCGCCTGATTTCGCCAGTCCGAAATCCAGAACCTTCACTCCGGACTTCGCGATCATGATGTTACCCGGCTTCAGGTCGCGGTGTATGATCCCCTTGCCGTGTGCCTCGGCGAGCGCAGCCGCGATCTGTGATGCATACAGATGCGCGGTCTTCACTGGAAGAGCCCCGCTCTTGAGACGCGCCGCTACCGTCTCTCCCTCGACCAGTTCCATCACAAGGTAGTTCGGCCCAACATCATAGACGGTGCAGATGTGCGCGTGATTGAGCGCCGAAATCGCGCGCCATTCGCGCTCGAAAAGAGAGCTAAACCGCTCATGAGCGATCTTGATCGCGACGGGGCGGCCTAATCGCGTGTCTACGGCTCGAAAAACCTGGCCCATGCCGCCTTCACCAAGTTTCGATTCGATGCGGTATGGGCCCAGGCAAGCGCCGGCGGTGAAGTCAATGACGCTCGCATCCGCGAGCAGTTCGGGGGCGTTCTGGATGGCAGACCGATCCAGGAATTCGCCGCTGGTGTGTTGTGAAAGCAAAGATTCCACCTCGCGGCGCAATTCGGGATCTGCACGGGCCAGCAGCGTCGCGCGCTCTTCGGCGGTTCCTTCACGGGCCGCATGGTACAGCCCTTCTATTTGTCGGAAATGCTCCGCGGTCATAGGTGCGGTGCCGATAGTTTCTTTATTGGAGGGCTCAACTCCCGCAGTAACCAAGCCTTGGCGCGTCGCATCATGTGCGCCGCCATGGCAGAAAACTGCGCGCGCGCGGCATTCGACAGGTCACATCTACTGAGCGGAGATAAGACCTCGTAAATCATTGCAGTGGCCTGGCGGATGTTGCTCTGGTCCTCGTTCTTCATCTACCGCCGGGCCAGGGTTTCAACAGACCGGTGATTTCTGCAGAGCTTGGTTCGATCACTAGTCCGTTCCCAAGGGCACAAGAAATATAGCAGAGTATGGCCGCTTTCGCCGTCCGCTTCCGCCTATACGGGCGGAAGGAGAACAAGTCTGATGATGATCTCCCCCAGAAAGTATAGGAGTCATACATGAAACACATAGCAATCCTGGCACTCATGCTCAATCTCGGTGTCGCTGGCCTCTGCGCACATGAGAAGCCCGTAAAGATGACGTTTTCGGGAACTGAGGGGGCCAGCGCGATCGATCTACAAATCCTGGATCCACATACTTACCACAAACAAACCGGCGAATTTGTTTTCGACGGGAACGGCACGCTGGGCGCATTCAGCTTTCGTAATGTTGAGGCAAACGGGGACTTCCCGGAGCAGTCCAGCGCTTGCGCGGCAAATCAGGTCTATTTCGCAACCCTCGCCGGGGCAGGCGTATTTCGCTTCCAGGATGGAAGTTTACTGATGGTCAAGCTTACCGACGGACACGACTGCATAGATTTCGTGGCTCTGGAGGCACACTGTACCAGGATTTTTCAAATCACTGGCGGAACCGGTCGTTTTAAGGATGCGTCCGGCGCACTAACGTTGACCGAGACGGCGATACCCGTATTAGTCGATGCCAACGGCAAACCCGCATTTTTCGTCGCCACCGGGGAGTTTACGGGAACAGTTTCCGGACTGGCCAGAGAGGAGCAGGGACGGCAAGACGACTCGCGATAGGAAGGGCGCGGGCTCCTATGCTTCTGAGTGCGATGAATCCAATGGAAGAATGAAGCGTCGGGTCGATCCTGTATTTCCGCGTGCACAGACAGGGTGCGGCGACCGTTAGCCTCGTGACGCAGTTCGCGCCACGCTGGGCCAACGCTCCGCCGCAGCACCCTTCGCGCTGCGGCACATCGAGGTCCAGTTCTGGTTCACCATTCGGCCCGACGCCAGGTGGCTACAGTGGGCGATCTGGATTCGCGCTAATGAGTGGCTGAATTCGGACGCCGTCGGGGAGGAGGTGAGTCCAATCGGATCAGTTTCCGCAAGCCCGGATATAGACCTTCACGCCCGCTGGTGCGGGAATTAGAGTTGCACCGAGGACCGTCAGCACAGCGCCGCTGTAAGCTGTGCCACTCACTGTTGTTGCAGTCGACCCCACTTAGCCAGGCAGGCTGCTAAATCACTGCCTATGCGCTCTTCTGCGCCCCGTCATTTTCTCGTTCCTTTCTTCGCCGTCAAGTGAACGTAAAAGACCTACTTTGACCACTTCCTTAACGTAAGCTTCTGACCCTTAACCGATTCCTGTATTTAGCGTCGCTGAACGGAAATGATTTTCCGTTCTAAATGGCTAACTCTCCGGATCTGCGATTCATTTTGCTGAGAGAATCGTCTGCCAGGCGTGACCTTTTACTGAGGAAATGAGTTGATTCGGGGCAGGACGCAGTACCTACCGGCGCGAGCAGTGCGAGTAGCCGAAGTTGTATCCGCGCTATCCCAGGCATTAGATCTCGGTTCGGGGTCAACCCAATGGCATTCCGTCCGCAGTTGCGTGCTCGGTATGCGCATTGCTGCGGAACTCGACCTTCCAGAGGAAGTACAGAGTGAACTCTTTTACGCACTGCTACTGAAAGATGCGGGCTGCAGCAGTAATGCCTCGGAGACTTACCGAAGCTTACAATCCGACGAGATTAGCGCCAAGGGCGAAGTCAAGAAACTCGACTGGACCAGCACCAACCTCGACACGATTCGCTACGCGCTGGCCCGCATAGCGCCTGGAAAGCCGATGTGGGAGCGAGCAAAGGCGATTACGAGAATTGCCACCCACCAGAAGAGTATCAACAGGCATATCACCACACTTCGATGTGAACGGGGAGCGACCCTTGCTCGCCTCATGGGACTGCAAGAAGGCACAGCGTCGGCTATTGCTGGACTGGATGAGCATTGGGACGGTAGCGGCAACCCGGACAGCTTGAGGAAGACCCAAATACCTCTCGCGTCGAGAATCATGCTGCTGGCGCAAACACTGGACGTGTTTCTTACGGCGGATGGCACCGAGGCAGCCCTTAAGATGGCCGAGCAGCGTAGCGGAAGGTGGTTTGACCCTGAACTTGTTACGGCTGTACGATCGCTGTCAAGCCGAGGCGAACTCTGGGTCGGGTTGCGCGAAGGAAATGACTTGCAGCTTGCGCTCGACTCGGAGCCGACCGCCATGTTGATGGAAGAGGGTCACGTAACCCTGGATGCCGTCTGCAAAGCCTTTGCGCAGATCGTGGATTATAAATCGCCGTTCACTCAGAACCACTCATACGGTGTCGCGAATGCGGCCACGTCAATTGCGCGCAATCTGGATTTCACGGATTCCGAGATTCTGTTCGTGCGTCATGCAGCCCTATTGCATGACTTGGGAAAGCTGGGAGTGTCGAACGCGATTCTCGACAAGCCCGGCAAGCTGGATCCGCACGAATGGGACATTATGCGCAAGCATCCGGAACTGACGTGGAAGATCCTTCGCTCGATCAGTGGATTCGAAGAGCTCAGTGAAGTGGCAGCCTCCCACCACGAGAAGTTGGACGGAACCGGTTACTTCCGAGGGCTCAAGGCGGAGCAGATGACGATGGCGTCACGGATTCTGGTGGTTGCCGACATATTCGACGCACTGATTGCGGACCGTCCCTACCGCGCCGGAATGCCGCTCGAGAAAGTTCACGGAATCCTGCGGAGCGATGCGCCAAAAGCACTCGATATGGACTGTGTGGAGGCGCTAACGCGCGCGGGCGTCGGATGCGACCAGAGCTTCCGGGATATTTACGCTCTTGAGGATCAGTTGGCAGCGTGGAAACGAAAAGCGGACGGAGTGCCGGAACCAACGCTGCAGGTCTCAACAGCAACTATCGATTAAGGATCACCATGAAAGACCTTTTAACCTTGCTCTCCTTGAGCTTGGCAGTGTCTGTCCCTTCTTTTGCCGTCGATCTCTATGGCGCGACTCCCACCGCAGACTCCGTTGCACTTGGAGGAATTTATTTCGGATCGCTTGGACCGACAGACTCTCTTGGGTCAAACCCGGCAGGGCTTAGCTTTTCGCAGAGGCCCACGCTGGAACTGACCGGGATGGGAATTCTTGCTGCGGGATCGTTTCGCAATTCCACCGGCTACCCGGGCCAGTTGATGACGAAAGGATCGATTGCTGGATCGGCTGGATTCTCAACTGGTATTCCGGGAACAAAGCTAACAGTTGGAGTCGCGGAGTTGCCGACGGCGATGTTGTCCGGAAAATGGCGCTATATGGATCCTACGGGGGTCGCCGGCGTCAGTTATGGCGTGCAAACAAGCAAATCGGCATTTCTGGGGCTGCAGACCTCAATGGGTGCAAGCTATAAGGTCTCAGAGTGGCTGTCTCTAGGCGCAGCGTTTGGGATTGTGCACAACATCAATACACTGGAGACGCCTTACATCTTTCAGACGAACCCTACGCTGGCCGGATTAAAAGCGATGCTCGACCTGCATACGCAGGGCAATGGTTACAACGGAACGTTCGGCGCGATTGTATCGCCCGCTCGCGGCGTCTCGATTGGTCTCAGTTACAAGACGCGAACAGCCGTGCGGAGTTTTGGAACAGCTACGGGGAACACTACCCCGCTGTTCAATGCTCTCGGGGTTACTTCCAGCAGTTCCTACGCATATCAAGCGCAGGTCGATAACGTGTTTCCTCAAAGCGCATCGGTGGCGCTGGCTTGGAAACCAAAAGATTCCTGGACCGGCTATCTGCAAGGAGACTGGCTGAACTGGCAGAATGCATTTACATCCCTACCGGTGTTTCTAACCTCCGGTAACAACGTGGTATTGAACGGCCTGCTCGGCTCGACAACGTTGAATGATTCTGTGCCGCTGCATTGGCGGAATCAGATCGCGGTACGGTGCGGGTTAAGTGTGCCGGTACGAGAGTCGTTTCACGTAGAAGGCGCATATGCGTTCACGAACAATCCGGTGCCTTCGAGCACGCTGAGTCCCTTGACGGCCGCCATTTCGCAAAATGCCGTCTCAAGCGGCGTCACCTACACTAAGAGCCGCTACCGAATCGCTTTGGGCTACCAGGTGAATCTACCGTCGACGGCTACCGTCGGCAGCAGTGCACTGCTGGCCGGCGAATACAACAACACGCGGACGCGCGTGTGGCTGCAGACAATCGCTTTAACAACAGGCGTGCGCTTTTAATTCTCATACTGCTTGGAATTCCAGGTTCGTTGATCTCAACTCATCTCGCCTGGTGAACTCTCGCCCAGGCGTGCAATTCGAGGAACGCCCGGAGCCGCACAGCACAACAGCCTCAAATTAAAACTGCAGGTGCAACGCCAGTTGGATGATTCGGCCATCGTAAGTGCTCGTAATCTGGCCGAATTGACTCGATGTGATGGTGAGATTCGGGTTCCGGAACTCCGCGTGATTGAGAACGTTGAAGAAGTCCGCACGGAACTCCAGATTCGCCTTCTCATTCCAGAGGAATGTCGTCTTCGTCATGCTGATGTCTGCGTTGGTCCTCCCCGGACCATACAGCGCGTTACGCCCCAGCGTTCCGTAGGTGTTCTGATTCGCATTGATGTTTGCGAAGCCACCGAAATTCAACGGGCTGAAGTAGTAAGACCCGGCGCGCCCGTTAATCACTTGGACATTGCGGGGATCGTATAGGTCTACGGTGGAAGTCAGCAGATTCGCCCGCACCAGGTTCGGATCGCCTGCGCCGGAAGGTCCAACGCGGGTTGCGGTCCGGCTGATGCCGGCCGAAATGTCGAGCGGATAACCGGTCCGGTAACTGATGATCGGGTACAAGTTCCAACCCTTGGTTAAACGGCCCGGGCCCGACGACCACAATTTGTCGAAGGGCAACTGCCATGCTCCGCTGAAGACCACGTTGTGGCGGATGTCATAGTCCGAAGAAGCCATGAAGTGCTTCTGGTCATAAGCGGGAACACGAGATGTGGTTTCGCGGAAGCCGGATTCATTATCAATGCTGTGGCCGTAAGTGTAGGAGAGCTGGAATTGTGTGTCGCCGAAGAATGGTGTGTTCTGCATCCGCTTCGAAAGCCCCGCTTCAAGGCTGTTGTAATGTGCCCGGCCGACATTGTCGAATGTATCCAGGTAGCTGAATGCCGAAGACGAGACACCAGGTTGTGTACTGAATAGCCGGCGATTTGTTCCCAGGATCATCGGATTATCATCCACAAGGCCCGTCAGTTTGTGCGAAGACGATCCAACATAGCTGGTTTCAAGAACGATGCTCGAGCTGAGTTCTCGTTGAACACTCAGGTTGTACTGGTAAACGTACGGCGTCCGCAGATTCGGATTGACGAAATAGACCGCGGCGCCACCGATTGTGCCGAAACCGGAAGCAGCAAAGTTCAGGTTCTGTGCCGGAGGTTTCGAGGGAAACGGATTCGCTTGTCCCGCCGCAGCAAACGGATTGGAAAGAAGGTTATAGGAGCTTGTCGGGTTGCCGGTCGGTGCGTCGAATAGAAGATCGGAGAATCCATAAAACGGAGCTTGTCCGTTGAATTGCAGATTGTCTTCGGCTTTCAAGATGTCGTAAAACACGCCAAAACCGCCCCGGATGCTCATCTTCTTGTTGCCCGGACTGTAGGCAAATCCGAAGCGAGGCGCAAAGTTGTTGCGATCCGGAAAATTCGATCCCGTCGGGGCGCCTGCATCTCCCGGGAACAACAAGCCTCGCGGGGCACCCGGGAACCGTGTCGATTGTTGACCATAGGCCAGAGAGAACGACCGGCCCTGCAAGTCATATTTGGGTTCGCTGTACTCATAGCGCACGCCGAAAGTCAGCGTAAGGTTCGGAAGAACGCGCCACTCATCTTGACCGAAGCCTGCCCAATACTTGCTGCGGATGTTGGAAGGCGCCGCACCATACTGCAGGTACTCATCCGGAAGCCCGAACAGGAAATCAGCACGGTCGTTGCCCGAACCGATGCCGCCGTTGGCTCCGCTGAAATACATCTCACCGTTGATGTAGAAGTCGTACTTGGTATTGTTCTGATACGGTTCCACCGTGAAGCCGCCCTTGAGCGTGTGCTTGCCCTTTACCCACGTGAGCGTATCCGATAGATTGTAAGTGTTGTCGATGAGTGCGGTTGGACCCTGCGGGCTGAAGCCGACCGAGGACCCTGATCCCAGGAACCCTAGAATGGTCGGCCCGGTTGGATCATCGGAGATGATTCCCATTCCCAGTTTGGCTGACGTTGGGAAGGCTGTCGCTGGCGCCGCTTGCAATGAGTTGTTCCGCTGGGCTGTAAAACGTAAGTCATTGATAATGGCCGGCGTTATTACACGCGAGTAATCGACCACGCCGTGATACCGATGCAAAGTGGTGGTAGTGGGGTATCCCGGCAAGTAAGCTGTGCTGGTAAATGGCGTTAGCGTCGGTGCGCTCCCGCCGCTCAGTGTGACGGAAATCCGGTCGTTTGAAGAAGGCGCATAGTCGATCTTGCCGATTGTGTCGTCCGCATTCGATTGAGCATTGCCGGTCGGAATCAAGAACCCACTGGACGCGGAAGGAATCAGTCCGGCGCTGATGTAGTTCTTCGCAACAGGGTCGATTTTCGTAGGATCAATGATGCCTTGCGAAGCGAGCGTTGGGTTGGCTTGGAAGAACGGATGCGATCTCAGGAAACTCACCACGCCCGGGTCAGGGCCGGTTCGCGATGCATTCGAATGCGAGAAGTCGCCGCTCAGTTCCGCCGGCGTGTAGGTGGTCAAAGCCGCATTGGTGGTCGTGCTGACCTGGCGTTGTCCCTGGTACGAAACGAAGAAGAACAGCTTGTCTTTGCCGTTTACCACTTTCGGGATCACCACCGGGCCGCCAAACGTCCCTCCAAATTGATTGCGCTTCAGAATGGGTACGCCAATCCCGCTCTTGTTATTGAAGAACAGATTGGAATTGAAATCCTGATTGCGCACATAATCGTAGGCGCTTCCATGCACGCTGTTTGTGCCCGACTTGATGACCTCGGTGACAATGCCGCCGCCGTTGCGCCCGTACTCCGCACCGTAGTTGCTGGTCAGGATGCGGAACTCATTTACGGCGTCCGGGTTCGGTTGGAACACCACGCCGTTGCTCAACAAATTATTGTTCACACCGCCGTCGAGCAGGTAAGTAACAGAATCTCCACGGCCGCCCGCCACGTTGAACGTGGTGCCGCCGCCAGCCGTTGCGCCGGAATTGGAAGGCGTCACGCCTGGCTGCAGAAGCGCCAAATCCAGCGTGTTTCTACCGTTCAACGGCAAATTCTGAATGGTTTGCTGCGTGACCGAAGAGCCAAGCTGGGCCACCACGGTCTCAATGTTCGACGCCGCTTCTGCCACCTGAACGGTACTCGAAACCTGGCCCAGTTGCATTGTGATATCGAACCGCAGCGATTGGTTGATGAGCAGCTTCTGCGGTTCGGTCAAGATTTTGCTGAAACCCGGAGCCTCAGCCGTCACACTGTAGCTGCCAATCGGCAATTGCAGGACTTGATAACTCCCGTCGTTTCCGGTTTCAACGGAACGCGCGATCTTGGTATCGACGTCCGTCACCGTGACTTTTGCCTTGGGAATCGCCGCGCCTTGCGGATCGGTGACCGTTCCCACAACGCGTCCGCTGGCCTGCTGTGCGTGAAGGAGTTGTTCTCCCGCGGCAAAGCTCAAAGCAGAAAACACAAAGAGACGAAAAAAATGGCGCAAGGTTTAGCCCCCGAAAGATGAAACTTGAACTGCTCAAAGGCCGAACGGGGGCAGGAAGAGCAATAATGTGAACCCAGTATACACAACCAAATTCGGGGAGCACGATCATGCAGTTGAGTGCCAAACCCGATGTGGGAGGTCCGCGTCGTATTTTATTGAAGCACCTTATGAGCGCCTGGTTCTCGTCACTATACTTGAGCCATGGCTTCGAAGGATATTCAGCACTCACAAGCCGATTGTCCCTCCGTTGAATCATGGCTGGTTTCGGCAGGCCGGGATCGCCAACCGGGCTCGCCGCTGAACGTTCCGCCGTATCCCGCATCAAACTTCGTCCTTGGCGAGCACCGGGCTTACGCGCGCGATGATGGCACTCCAGGTTGGGACGCGCTCGAGCAGCTCGTCGGCGGCCTCGAAGGCGGTTCTTCGGTGGCGTTTGCATCCGGCATGGCCGGAGTTGCAGCCATTTTCGATCAACTCTCGGTCGGTTCGGTGATTGCTCTTCCCGATGACTGCTATCAGGGTGTCACAGGCCTCGCCGAAACCGGTCAGCGCCGCGGCCGCTGGACCGTTCAACGCATACCGGTCACGCATACGGCAAGTTGGATTAAGGCGTGTCGAACGGCCGACCTGATCTGGCTTGAATCGCCCTCCAACCCGCTTTTGACTGTGGCCGACCTTGACGTAATCTGCGCGTCACCACGTAAGCCCGGTGCGATCCTCGCTGTCGATAATACTTTCGCAACGCCGCTCAACCAGCGGCCGCTCGCGGGCGGAGCCGACATCGCCGTGCAATCTGCGACCAAGTTTATCGGTGGACACTCGGATCTGCTTTGTGGTGTCGTGACGGTGCGGGATGAGGGGCTATTGGCCTCGCTGCGTCATTCGCGGGAACTCGCCGGGGCGACGCCGGGTACGCTCGAGACCTTTCTTGCCGTTCGGGGCGCACGGACCCTGGCCGTCCGACTGGAACGATCGCAGCGTAACGCGATGACGCTCGCCGAGCTCATTGCAAGCCATCCGGAGGTCGCGGTGACGCGCTATCCGGGCCTGGCGAGTCATCCCACTCACGAATCAGCCAAGCGACAATTGAAAGGTTTCGGCACGATCATTGCATTCGACGTTCGCGGCGGTGCTGAAGCCGCGGACGCCGTGTGTAACTCAGTGCGGCTGATTCAGCACGCAACGAGCCTTGGCGCCGTGGAGTCCACCATAGAACGAAGAGCGAGCATACCTGGGCAGGAGCATTTACCTGCGGGGCTCCTCCGGCTGAGCGTTGGGATCGAGTCTGTCGAGGATCTCTGGGTTGATCTTGCCCGGGCGCTGGGTAATAAGAGTCAGTGACCCGAATGTTCACGATGGATCGGCCGTGGAATTCCGGACAGTGTCAGCATGTAACACTGTTCACTCACGTGTGCGCTGCTTAGCCCGCCTTATGCTTTCGGGACAAAACGAGAGATCGCACATTCCCATCACGCTCCACTAATCGCACGCGATCTCCAGGCGAAGGGAGATCCGTTCACAACTCGCAGCAGGTCCGGATGGTACTTGTCTAATGGTCCGTTCTTTGTCATCTCCGATACGTGGAAATTCATCTTGGACTCTGCACCCAACAGGTTCACAAATAGGTATTGCTCGCCTTCTACGTGCAACGGATAGCGGAGCAGTGCGGCACTGATCTGTTCAAGTACGGCATCCTGCCAGCGGTTGCAGGTATAAATGAAAAGCTTCTGACGCGCCTTCAGACCTTCGAATCTCTGTAATCGATTTTCGAGCGAATCGCGGTCTCCCCATCCGGTGCTGGCAGCGAACAGCGCGCCATCGCCGCGCCTCCACTGAAGATCGAGTTGTTCGTCCCTCGGTAAATTCGAGGCCGGATCTACTACCACTTGCATCTCATGTTCAGCGGCGATAGCGCTCAGAAGGGCTTTCAAGGTTTTGTTCCAGCAGATGCGCCGGTCACTTGGTTCGGCAGCCCCCGTATCCATACCAGGCAGGTACTCCGGGATTAACTCCGCCATACGCCGGGCCAATACTTCCGGTGTAATGACTCGATCCTGTAAAAGCATGCCTTCCCCTCCTAATGACCCTGCGTCGCCGGAGCACTTGTGCGTTCTACATTGCCACTCAGCGCTTCACTCATTTCAATGTGATGGTCCGACAGGATACTGCCGGTGGCTCGTTCCAGTGCTGCCCGTGCTTTCTCGTAGCTCGCAAGAGCCGAAATCTCGCTCGACTTAGCCGCCGCGACATCCCGCTGAAATTGTATGACAAAGAAGTTTGTCGAGGCGCCAACCTCCAGCTTTTCGCGTTCCGCCGCTAGCGTCTCCTCTTGCGCAATCCGCTCACTGCGCGTGGCCTCGTAACTTGCGCGTGCCTGTTCAACGGCAATCACTGCATTCGTAACGTCCAGCCGGATCTGCTTTTCCAGTTGTCGGATTCGGATTTCTTGCTGCCGAACAGTCAGCTCATCACGCACCACGTCGGATCGCGCGGCCCGGTTGCGCAGTGGAACGGTCAGTTGAACACCAACTCCATAGTTCGGGAAATTGTTCCCGGCGACCTGGCCAAGTGCGTCTCCGTAACCGCCAATTAACAGCGGATCTCCGGCAACGCCAGCCGAGCGCAGCAGATTGCCTGCCGATCCATTGTTCTGAACAGTGGCTACCAGGTCTAATAGCAGGTCGCAAAGCGCTCTTACTGCCGGTGAGACTCAATTCTGAATTCTCCAATTGCAGACGAACTTGCGCCGCTTCGGGCCGGAGACGAAGGGCCTGTTCGACTAACTTGCTTAGTCCCGGCCCCTGCGTTCCGTCCGGAGGCGTCATGGCATCAGTCGTCACAACGGAGGCACCGTTCAGGTCCTCCGTCAGATTTCCTCGCGTGACGTAATCCTTCAGGACTGTCGCCTGCTGCTCAACCAAGCTCTCCGCCACCGCGAGATCCCTCTTTCTCCGCGATAGCTCAGCCTGAGCTCGGGTCACATCTACGTTGGCGGCTGTACCCGTCTCAACCTGATTCCGAGTGTCACTCAGAAACTGCTCAGCGCTCGTGACTGCTTCCTGCCGGACCCGAACGTCTTCACGCAAGCTGACAAGATCCCAATACAACCGAACTATCCCGGACACTGTCGCAATCACCTGTTGTTGGAACACGGTGTCGCTTACTTTCCGATTGTTGTTCGCGATTCGAATGTAACGGCGATTCACAGCGAGTCCGAACCCACGAAGCAAAGGCTGCACAAGATTAATCCCTACGCTGGAAGTTGTAGTCGGATTGTAAAGAAGAAGCGCATTACTGGTGTCTAGGCGCGAGTTCTTGAAGAACACTTCCAAAGATGCGCCTGTGGTGAACCCTTGCTGGTAAGCGACGTTCGCGGTCGTGCTCTCAGCATTGAAAGAAAGCAACCCGGGAACGAAGATGCTGTTCTGGACGTCGGAAGTGTGATTCCAACCCACGCTGCCAACGAGCTGCGGATCCAGATTCGGGACTGAGATTCCCGTCGGCAACGGAACGGACCCGAGGATCGAGAGATCGACCTGAACACCAGGTCCGATCAGCCCGGTTAATGTCGGGCTGTCTCCGCCTCCGAGCGTTCCGTTGGGTGAGGTCTGGGGCGTACCCAGACCTGGAGGCGCTTCTCGCACAGAAAGAGGGACACCACGCGGCAGTGCCCCCGATTTCGTTCGCAGGACATCACTGTCTGCGAGTCGAATGCCATAGCGCTCAAGTTCAAGGTCAAGGTTATTCTCGAGAGCGAGTGCGATGGCATCCTGGAGGGAGAGATAAATCTTTCCTCCTTGCAGCAGTCCTCTCAATCGGCCCGAATCCTCCAGCTTTGCCGCTGATACTCGCGGAGTCCTATACCCGCTGAGCATGCCGCCTTCGCTTGGCATGTCCCATACACGTGCGTCGGGCTGAGAACCGCTTGGCATCTCCGGCGTCTGCGCGGCCAGAGCGAAAACCATCAAGAATGCTATGACAATCCTCAACCTTTCTTCTCCTTTGGCGTTTCTGATTGAACCCGCAATCTTTGGCCTTCTGTAAGGGTGTCGGCGGGGTTGGTGATCAAACGCTCGGAGCCCTTCAGTCCATTCAGAATCTCTACTTCGGTACCCAAATCGCGGCCCAACTGAACCGGTACGAAATGAGCATGGCCGTCCTGAGTAAGCACAACCACTCGTGTGCCTTGAGAATTCGCCGCGACTGTATTCGCCGGAACTAGAATGATCGTTTGGGCCCGGGATAATGCAAATTTCACTTGCGAATACATGCCAGGTAACAGATCTCCCGACGAATTGTCTACCTGCACCTCGGTTCGCAGGGTTCTGGAGGTGGCATCGAGCGCTTCAGCCGTCCTGGCGACCTTACCGGGGAAGGTCCGACCCGGACGTTCATTCACGGTCACCTCTGCCGGCTGGCCCGGATGCAGATCGATGGCGTACGTCTGAGGCACGCTTACCTGAATCCGCAAGACATTTCCTTGCACGACGGTAAAGAGGTTCCGATCGCCTCCCGCGTCGGCCGAAACCAGATCGCCTCGTTCGATTTTGCGTTCGCTGACAACTCCGCTGAAAGGTGCCATCACCCGCTCAAAGCCCTGCAACTGTTCGAGTCGCCGCACATTCGCCGCTTGTGCCTCTATCGCTGCTTCGGCTGCCGTGACATCAGCCTGCCGGGATATCACAACTGCATCTGCTGTCTTACTCGCCGCCATGGACGCCTGTGTCTCGGCGGCGCGGGCTGCAAGAGTAGTTCGGCGCTCATCTCCGGCTTGCTTCGGTAGCACGCCGCGGCTGACCAGCCTGGTCCAGCGATCGTTAGTAGTCGCCGCGATCTCCTCATTCGCTCGCGCCTGGACGATATTCGCGGACGCCTGATTCACGCCGGCCCGCGCCTGATTAAGATTCGATTCCGCCTGTGCGAGTGCGGCATGTGCCTGCTGCAGATTGGCACGCGCCTGGGCAAGTTGTTGGTCCACTTCGGGCGATTCAACAATTGCGAGCAATTGTCCCGCTTTCACACGTGTTCCTATATCGGCTCGTCGCTCTCGAATGTAACCGCTCGCCCTTGCGTAGATATGCGCAACGTTGATTGGCTCGGTATTGCCAGGCAATTGCAGCTCCGACGTGGATGCAGACATCTTCGCCTCGACGACGCTGACCACAGGGAGGTCTTCCGTTGCTGCGCGTGCCGTTTCTTCTGCACGCGAGCTGCGATTAAGCCTCGGCAAGATGCCGACGGTAAGGAGAAGAACTAAAGCGATGGATGCGAGAACCAGGGTGCGGATTCTTCCCCCTTTCCCTTCCGTTTTCGTCGGCCCTTCAAGTTGTTGTACCGGTGAACTCATTGAACTTTCTCCTCGGCCTGTGCCGCTCTAGTGTGTGTATGAAGCAAACTGAACATTAAGGGAACGAAAAAGAGAGTCGCGAATGTCGCAACACTTAGCCCGCCTATAACGGCTCGCGCAAGCGGTGCGTTCTGCTCCCCGCCCTCACCCAAACCAAGGGCCATCGGAAGCATTCCGATGATCATTGCGAAGGCCGTCATACAGATGGGCCGCAAACGTGTACATCCGGCATCGATCGCGGCATCGAGCGGACTACGCCCCAGTTCCATCCGTTCACTCGCAAAGGTAACCAGCAAAATAGAGTTTGCAGTCGCGACCCCGATCGACATGATGGCTCCCATGAGCGAGGGGACGTTGAACGTCGACTGAGTGAGGAACAGCGCCCAGACAATACCGGCAAACGCTCCCGGCAACGCCGTGATGATGATGAACGGATCTTTCCAGCTCTGATAATTCACCACCATCAGCAAATAAACGAGAACCGCCGCAAACATTAGCCCAATACCCAAGCGGCGAAATGCTTCCGACATACTCTCCACCTGTCCCCGGATCACGATTTGACTTCCCGGCGACAAGCGGGTTTGAAAGGCTTCGGTTACTTTCTCGATTTTTCCGGCTACCGATCCGAGGTCGCTGTTTTGAACGTTTGCATAGACGTCGAACACGGGTTGTACATCCCGGTGATTAGCGTTTACGGGATGAATGGAATGAGAGATGCGCGCGAGGTTGCTTAACAATTGCGGGTCACCACCGGTTTTTACCGGAATGGGGATGTTCTCGACCTTTCCCCACTGAATCCAGGCGATACTGGGGCGTCTGCGCTGCTACCGAGTAGGTGATACCCATCTTCGGGTCAAGCCAGAAATTCGGCTGCACCTGAGAACTCGATGCGAGGGAGACGAACAGACTGTTTGAAACGTCCTGTTCCGTGAGGCCAAACTCTGCGGCGCGTGAACGGTCAATCTCCATATGCAAGTCAGGACCGTCCATAACCTGATGCACGTGCGCATCAACGACACCGGTCAAACCGGCAATTTGTTTTCGGATTCCCTGCGCAATTTCATAATTCTTGGGATCGTAACCGGCCACTTGAATGTCGATTGGAGCCGGAAGTCCAAAATTCAGAATCTGGCTGACGATATCAGCAGGTTGGAAGTAGAAAATCAGGTTGGGAAAACGCTGCGGCAGTCTGCGCCGCAGTTCCTCCACGTACTTCGGCGTAGGGCCGTGCTTTCCTTCTTTCAGTGCGACTAGAATCTCACCGTCAAAGGTCCCGATTGTCGCTCCATCGCCGAATGCGAAATTGAACGATTCAGCCGGGCGCCCGATGTTATCGAGCACCAGTTCGATCTCCTCGCGGGGAATGACTCGCCGGAGTTCTTCCGTCACCCGGCTGAACAGGATTTTTGTTTCTTCGAGCCGTGTACCAGGAGCCGCCCGGACATGCAATCGGAATTGGCCGGCATCCACCTCCGGAAAGAAATCGCGTCCGATGAACGGGAGCAGGATGAACGCTGACGCGACGGTCGCTCCTGTCATCATGAAAGACCTTTTCGGCTTCAACAGAAATGCACGAAGCCAACCTGTATAGCGGGTTCTGACATAGATGTATCCGGCGTTGAATTTGCTGTTGAAGCGCGAAAACCAGTTTTCTGTCTGATGGGCCTGTTCTGGTATTCCTGTTTCCGGATTGACTTCATGCTGCTCTGCTCTCAGCAAGTAAGCGGCAAGCACAGGAACCAGTGTCCGCGAAAGAATGTAGCTCGCGATCATGGCAAAGACAACCGCTAGCGCCATCGGCGTGAATAAATACTTCGCAGGACCGGTTAGAAATACAACTGACACAAACACGATGCAAATAGTCAGCGTTGCGACAAACGTAGGAACAGCAATCTGAGCCGCACCGTCAAGCACTGCTTCGCGTAACGGTTTGCGTCCCATGTGCCGGTGAATATTCTCAATCGTGACCGTGGCGTCATCAACAAGAATTCCGATTGCCAGGGCCAGGCCGCCCAGAGTCATCACGTTCAGGGTGTGACCCAGCGCGCTTAAGGCTGCCAACGAACTAAGAATGGAAAGCGGAATGGAAACGGCAATGATCAGTGTCGACCGCCAGGAGCCAAGAAATAGCAGGATCATGAGACCCGTCAGACAAGCTGCAATTACGGCTTCGCGCAATACACCGCTGATGGAGGCACGCACGAAGATGGATTGATCAAACAGTTCCTTGATGACCATCCCGGGCGGAGCGGCAGCTCTGCTGATTGGCAAAATGTGATGCTTGATTTCGTCGACGATGTCCAGGGTGGAAACCGATCCGGTCTTCATGATCGTCAAGAGTACGGATGGCTTACCATCGGCTCGAACCATGTTCTGCTGCACTGCGTATCCATCCCGTACATGAGCGACATCACGCATATAAATCGTCGCCCCGTTTACCACCTTCAGCGGAACATCGTTCAAAGCCTCGAAGTTCGGCGGACTGCTGTTGGTCGAGACTGTGTAATCACGGGAGCCCACCTTGAGTGTTCCCGCCGGTAGCGTCACGTTCTGCGCGTTGATGGCATTACTGATGTCGATCGGGCTCAGCCGGGTTGCTTGCAGGGCCTGCTGATCGAGATCAACCATGATCTGGCGCGAGACTCCGCCATAGGGAGCCGGCAAGAGTGTGCCCGCTACTGTAGAGAGTTGCTGACGAACCCTGAAAAGTCCGTAGTCGTAGAGCTGGGACTCCGTTAAAGTGTCGCTACTCAGCGCAAGCTGGATGATCGGGACGGTGTCTGCGCCGAATCTGAGAAGCCAGGGCGGGTTAATCCCGGGCGGCATGCGAAACCGGATCCCGTTGACGGCCGAGTTGATCTGAGCCATAGCCGCGTCGATCCGGACTTGCGGGTGGAAGTACACCTTGATCGTTGCGACTCCATTTAAAGTCTGCGACTCAATGGAACGGATATCGTTCACGGTCGCGAGCACAAACTCACTGAACGTGGTGACGCGTCCTTCCATCTCCTTCGTTGGCAGGCCCGTATATGTCCAGATGATGCTGACCACGGGAATATCAATCTTCGGGAAGATGTCCGTAGGCGTGGTTTGTATGCTGAACACACCCAACAACAGGATCAGGACAGCCAGCACAATGAAGGTGTACGGCCGGTCCAACGCTAAGCGAACAATCCACATGAGCCGAGCTTCTCGCGGATCGCGATTCGGCACATCACCGGAACAGAGGGGAAGAACCTACGTAGAAGTGCGGATGCTTCGCCTTTACTGCTAAGACCCCGGTGAGAATTGTGGTCGACTGGACATGTGAGTGCCTTTTCTCCGCAAAATGACCGATGTGAAAACGAGAAGAATGTGGGATTGTCAGTACAATCGGAGGCCCACACGGAAATCGTCACACCGCCGGCCGCGCAGCGTAGCGGACCGCCCTTCCAAGCAACTGCGGACTTAAAGCAGAAGTTGAAAGCAGCCGAGGCGCGTGTCGCCCAACTGGAGCACGCGAACGGAACCCTCGTTCGCGGAACTCAACGAATTCTTTCGGCAGATCGTGTCGAAGCTATTCTCGATGCACTTCTTCTGGAAGCTGTTTCGCTGACGGGGGCTCCATCGGCTGTCATAGTAGGGCGCGAGAACGGCCCCGAGTTCATTATTCGATCCTCCGTCCGGAACGGAATCATCACCCACCCTGATCCACAGTGCCGTCAGCGACGTTTCCAGAACATCACGGCAGCAAACTCGGGCGCCGCAATAGAGAAGATTCTCATTGGCGAGCCCTTCCGAGTGTCTACAGACGACATCAATCCCGCATACGCAGAGTCTGCCGACTTCACTTTGAGCCCGGATCTTAGGTTTATTTGGCACTTCCCTTTTGATTCATCGGGGCGAGTCGTCGGCTTCCTCGCATTGGCCTTCACGGAAACTGGTGCCTTCTGCGAATTGAAGATGGACGCAGTGCAGGCATTATCCGAACAAGCTTCTCTTGCGCTCAAAGTGATTCACCTGTCAGAAGAAGCTAAACGAGGGGCGGTCGCCTGCGAGCGGGAGAAGGCAGCTCAGACCTTAGCGAGCCAGTTGGTAAATGCGAATGCACTCATACGGGCAACTCTAGAAGAGCTCGCGAACACAGAAGACTCGAGCGGCTTCGTAAAGGCCACCTTGCGGGAGGTCTGCAGGCAAGCTCATGCGCAAGCGGCGCATTTGTTCACCTATGACTCTTTTTCAAACCGGTTGGTGCAGTTCGGAGTCGTCAAGGATGACGTATTTCATGATGCTCACCCAGACGATCCGCCCAGCTTTCACCAGGGCCTGGACGCCAGCACAATACCGGGTTTCCAACGGCTTGGCCAGCGCGGAGAACTCCACTGGATGATCGCGAAGACGCCAGGGGTGGATGTTTCCCCCGATACCTTGGATTGGCATCGAAAACTCGGGCATACCGGCTATGCAAGCCAGGTGCTCGTTGTAGGGTGCAAGCCCATCGGCTTGCTCGGACTGACGTATAACGATGGCCGGCAGTTATCTTCCGAAAAGGCCGAGTTGATTCAGGTGCTGGCGCAACACATGGCACTGGCGCTCGGCCTGATGCGTTTAACAGATCGAGCGCGTGATGCCGCGATCTTGGCTGAGCGTGAGCGAGCGGCTGATACCCGGGCGTGCGAGCTCGCAAAAACCAATGCCGCGCTCCGAAGTGCTACTGATCGCCTGGCCACCCAAACTGAGCTTGGCTCGTTCTACGGTCATCTGGTGGAGCAAGCTGCGCATCTGTTAGATGCCAACTCGGCGCATCTCACAATTCTTGATGAAGCGTCGCATTCATTAAGAACGCTTGCATACTTGAAGCACGGCGTTCTTAGTGTGCCAGACTATCCGGTTGAGCTTTCCGTTTCAAAGACGTCGTCGGCCCTCAAGCGCCTATGCTCGATGCGGGGTTTGTCTTATTTGGATCTGGAGCGGGATTCCGATCTGTTCAGCCAAGGCGCTTCAGAATTCCACCGCACTTCCGGTCATCGCACGCTTGTGGCTGTTCCGCTCGTCCTGGGAGATCAGTGCATTGGCTACATCGGCTTGGCATTCGTAGTTGAGCAGCGTCTTCGCCCTGAACAACAGGAGTTACTACAGACTCTGGCCCAGCATGCAACGCTTGCGGTGCACCTGACCCGCTTGGCTGAACAGGTGCGTCGCGGAGCAGTAATGGAAGAGCGAGTGGCTCTGGCCCGAGACATGCACGATACTCTGCTCCAAGGCTTTACAGGGATCACCTTGCAGTTACGCGCTCTCCTGAAAGGCGCACCAAAGGAACCACATCAGATGCATTCCATTCTCGAAGCGATCGGGGCTGAAGCAACGCGCTCGGTTCGCGAGGCCAGGCGCGCCGTCGGAGATATGCGCGGAAACGAACCCGGTACCGCTGATCTGGTCACTGCCTTACAGGAATTAGTGCAAAGGGAAAGCAGTCGAACATCTACCCATCTTTGCTGGAAGCTGGAGGGTGAACCCCGCGAACTCCCCGGCCATGTCGCTGAATCACTTTTCCGCATCGGTCGCGAAGCATTAAGCAACGCGATTCGCCACGCCAACGCGACGTGCGTAGAACTTTCACTTTCGATCGCCCACAGTTCTCTGCATCTTCGGGTCACAGACAACGGTAGTGGCTTTGAGGTTACCCCAGAGCTTGCCCGGCGCCGCGGTCACTGGGGCTTGGTCGGTATGCAGGAGCGCGCCGAACGGCTCGGGGGTAAGTGGCAAGTGAATAGTAAACCCGGCCACGGTGCCGCGATTTCCATTGAGATCCCCGTATGATGAGCCCTACTCCCATTCGCATCCTTTGCGTAGATGATCACCCTGTCGTGCGCCGCGGTATCGCCGCTATGTTAGCGACAGAACCGCAGCTCGACCTTGTCGCTGAAGCAGCGAGCGGCTCGGAAGCACTTGAGAGATACCGAGAAAGCCGTCCGGATGTAGTCCTGATGGATTTGCGGTTACCGGGCGGCATGGATGGGATCGACACCATTGCAGCGCTTCGGAAAGAATGGCCGCAAGCCCGAGTGCTCGTTCTCACGACTTATGCAGGTGACGAGAATATACATCGCGCCATGGAAGCCGGCGCTCGCGGCTACATCATCAAAGATACGTTGGATGACGATCTACTCAGCGCTGTCACTGCGGTTTGGCAAGGTCGTCGTTACGTACCTCCGCAGATTGCCGTGCAACTGGCTGAGCATGGTCCACGTGTGGGATTGACGGACAGAGAACGCCAGGTTCTGGGATTGATGGCACAAGGCCACCGAAACAAGGAGATTGCGGCGCAACTCCTCATCTCAGAGGCTACCGCCAGGACCCACGTCGAAAACATAGTGGCGAAATTGGGGGTGAACAGCCGGACGGAAGCCGTTGTCCTGGCCGCACAGCGCGGGTTCATTCAGCTAGGAAGTGAACTGAATTTAAAGCGGGAGTGAGTTCTCGATCGGCCGCGACGGGGAGGTTTTGTGCGCTCGATCAGGCCGGAGCGTTATGCAAACTCATTTCGCTGGTGAACTCTCCCTGAGACGGTCGATCAAGGGCCACAAGCACCGCTACGACCGAGAACGCAGTCACTAAGGCAAGGACAATTCGCTGCTCTTCCCTGCCCCGAAATCCCGACCTTTACGCCGTTGATAATATTAATCGCACAGACTTGACGAAGAACCCGGCTCCTTAGCCGCATCCCAGAGTCGTCGCGTGGACGGCGGCGCCAAGCTACAGGATTGGGCCGTCGCTGAGTGCGTAGTGTATTAGTTCGGCAGTAGTGGTCATGTTGAGCTTCTCCAATACGCGGGCGCGATACGTGCTCACGGTAGTGACGCTCAAGTGAAGAATCTCGGCGATCTGCGAAACTGACTTTCCCGACGCAAGCATCCGAAGCACTTCGATCTCGCGGTCGGACAATCGCTCATGCGGGAGCCTTTCGGCGCCCGTGGCGAGCTCTAACGCGAGTTTCTCCGCTAAAGCGGGACTCACATAGCGGCGGCCTTCCAGAACTTTTCGTATCGCGTTAATGAGTTCGTCGGGAGCGCTGTCTTTGTTCATGTATCCGGATGCTCCGGCTTTCAAGACGCGCTTTCCGTATTGAGTTTCCGGGCGCATGCTTAATACGAGGGCAGGCAACTCCGGTTTTCGAAGCTTGAGATCTCTTAGCACGTCAAGACCGCTCCTGCCTGGCAACGTAATGTCAAGAATGAGCAAATCCCAGGAGTCATTTTCCATTTGCTCAAGTACCTGTTCAGCATCTTTGGCCTCGCCAAAGGTTGCTTCCGGTAGCCCTTGCGCCAGCAGTTCCTGCAATCCCTTGCGCATTATTTCGTGATCGTCCGCTATCAGGATCTTCATAGTCCGTTTGCCCCAGCGGCCTTGGCAAATTAAGGAAGGCGAACCCGCACCGTGGTACCCCGTCCAGACGCAGTGTCCGGAACCTGTTCAATCGATACCTCGGTCGCGCCTGAGTGCAACGCGATGTTCGTCAAGGTTTCCTGAAAGATCCGAAACAGGGCGGTCGCACGGTCGGCATCGACAACGACTTCCTCCGGAAGTTTCTTCGCTACGCGAATGCCTGTGCAGGATTCGAAGTCTTGAGCCGCACAGTCCAGCGCCGCAACTAACCCGAGATCGTCGAGGATGCCGGGCCGCAACTCTGTGGCGATGCGGCGAACGGCTTCGATCGTGTTAACAATTGTCATCATTGATCCCGCCTTGGCTACCCTTTTCTCGTCGAGCGGAAGATCACGCACAAGAGAAGCGAAATCAATCTTGACGGCAGCCAACGACTGGCCAAGCTCATCGCGGATTTCTCTTGCCAGGGCGCGTGCGTTCCTGTTCCCGGACTGTTTGCAGACGCGAGGTCAAGGCGCGTAGCTCCTGAAAAGTGCGCTGCAGTTGCTGCTCAGAGCGCTTTCGCTCGCTGAGATCGCGCATCACAGTAGCGAGGTTGATCGGCTTACCTCTATCGGGATCGTCGATCGGGAAAATTTTATAGATGCTTCACGTGATCACGAACATTCTTGATTTCGCCAAGATGGAAGCGCGCAAGACGGAGTTAAATCGCGTGGAGTTTGAGATGCGAAATTGCGTTGCCGAACGATTCAGGCGCTCACGCCCCAAGGCACCAACAAACATGTTGCCTTCTCTTATGAAGTCGGTGCCAATGTCCCCAGGAGAATTATCGGTGATCCTGACCGGCTCGGGGAGATACTCACTAACCTCGTCAGTAACGGCACTAAGTTTTCCGAGCACGGGGAAGTGCGCGTCCGAGTTGAAAGTCAACCAGTAGCCAGCGCAACGGCCGTCGTCTTGCACTTCGCTGTGAGCGATACCGGGATAGGTATTCCTGCCGACCATCAGGAGATCATCTTTCAAGCTTTTACCCAAGCTGACAGTTCCTTAATGAGAAGGTTCGGAGGCATTGGTCTGGGTTTGGCGATCGTTTCAGCATCTGGTTGACATGATGAATGGCCGCGTGTGGCTTGAGAGCGAAGTGGGCAAGGGCACGACGTTTTACTTCACGGCGCAGTTTGACGTGAGTCACAAAGAGACTGGCCGGTGTTGACGTGCCGGATTTGCTCGGGGTGTGAGGCGTAAATCCCAGCCAGTCAGGACAGACCTTCTAAATCGGTACGCTCTGAAGTCGGTAGAGCGAGTCGACTGTGCCGACCGATACTGAGGAGCCGCGGCAATGAAGGTCCTCAGGTCAGTGCCGATATAGCACTAGTCGAAATCTTCCCTTTCACGCCATCGAACGCCGCCGGGTTATTGCAAGAAAACCCCACGTGGCAGCACCCAACAGTGCAGCGGTCCGGATAGACGGCTTTGGCAGCCACTTCATCGCGCCTATTACCACTGCCGGCGGTTCCGTCGGTTGTGGCGATGAGGCGGCTCGACCATGCTCGTGATTAGCAATCGGTGCGGACTCCGCGAACAACTCAATGATCCCCGGTATGAACGCATTCAGATCTTGCGGGCCGCGGCTCGTGCCAAGGTTGCCGTCTCGAACGAACTCCTGGTCGAGCCACGTTGCGCCGGCGTTCACAAGATCGTCCCTCACACCAGGCCAACTCGTCAGAGTTCTCCCTTTGAGCAGGCCAGCCGACGCGAGTACCCAAGGACCATGACACAGGCTTGCAATCGGCTTTTTCTGGCGATCAAAGGCGCGCACGAATTCGCGGGCTTCCTCCGACTGCCGCAGGAGATCCGGATTAATAAACCCTCCCGGAACCAGCAGTGCATCGTAGTCACTCGGGTTCGCTTGCCCGATCGTTTTCGTCACCTCGACGCGGCTGGCAGGCTCATGGAGGTTTACTCCGCGAATGCTGCCCTCGCGTAGCGATATCACGTCGACCTTTGCGCCAGCGAGTTTCAAGGCCTTCATCGGAATCGTAAGTTCCACTTTTTCGAATCCGTCCGCTGCGAGCACGGCAATTCGTTTTTTTTTCAATACTCTCTTTGCCATAAGTTAGTTCTCCTTGCTATGAAAGATCTGATAGGGTGAGGCAGTTCGGAAACGCAGACCCCGCCCCGAACTGCCCTCTGTCGAACTATCCGGATTTACCTTTTCAGTCGGATACAGCATGGACTGGGCGAGTACGTTGATTTTGTGGGCCCATTCCGTGCGTAGCTCAATGTATTCGCCAGCCCCTCGCTCCACGTCAGAAGCTGGTTTTATACCCACGCGTTTAAAAAGCTCCACACTTCGCAAATAGTGGTCACGCCATTGCTCCACGTCGGGCTTGATCGTCCGCCCCTCCGGGCCGCTGTGCTTTGCTGGACCGAAGACCTGTTGAATCATGTCGAGGAGCAAGATTGATCCTGACCAAAGTTCGGTTACCGTGCCCGAACTCTGAAGCCACTCGTACTCTTGTGCGTCAGTTGCACTCTCAATGAGAGATACACAGTCGAGCACTATGCTCGTCACGAAAGAGACCGAGTAATGAGCTTCTTCAAACCGGAAGTAAAGCAGAACGGGATAGAAGTGGTGCATCTCTTTCAGCTGGATGACGGCGGATGCCAGATCGGATAGAGTGCTGAATGCAGAATCCACTCGACCCTGAGGCGCGATGCGAACCAGCATCTCGGCGCCGCTGCCCGTCATCCCGCTCAATAAGAAGAGATGCAGCCCGAGGGAATTGCGCTGTTGCAGAGCGTTGTAGATCTGCGTAAGGTAGGTCAGAGTCAGCGAAATCACCGACATTCCGACGAGGGAGTTGAACATGAAGATCAGCCGGAACGTGGAGGTTTGCGGCGAGAAACCACTAGATCCGACAATCGACATGCTGTTGGCTGCCGCATACATCGCCGAAACGAAATCCGTTGGCGTGCGACCATCCGACGTTGTGATTCCGGAGCCAAGATAGGGATGGAAGATGAGCGCCGCTCCTAATGTCAGGAGAAGCGCCCACCATGAGATCAGCGACACCACAATTGCGGGTCCGCAGAGCGCGAGGAAGAGTTGTGCACGCCGGCCGAAGAGCTTTGCTACCCGGCGTAGCAGTGTCCATTCCCACGCGCATACGAAGCGACTGAAGATTCCGGTTCCTGCGCGCGCGTACAAGACAGTCAGGAAGACGTCAAGCAGCCCGAACAGCATGAGCAGCGCGCCGCTCGACACCTGTAGAGCAGAGGACACCGTGCTTCCCCGGTTAGTTGGGTTTCAACACTATCTTTTCGCAGTTATCTTGTTTATCCCGAAACATCTTGTAACCCTCAGGCGCTTGATCGAGAGGTAGCCGGTGGGTGATCACAAAAGAGGGATCAATTTCTCCGTTCTGGATGCGTTGGAGAAGCGGTTTCAAATAGCGTTGCACGTGACACTGACCCGTCTTGATGGTGATCGAGCGGTTCATCATTGACCCGGCGGGGAACTTATCGATGAAGCCACCGTACACGCCGATGACGGAAACCGTTCCACCGTTGCGGCAAGCCATGATGGCTTCGCGCAAAGCGATGGGCCGATCGGTTTCAAGCATGACCGCCTGTTTGGCCCGATCGTATGCACCGAGAAATCCGGGTGCATGTGCTTCGAGGCCAACAGCATCGATGCAAGCGTCCGGACCACGGCCGCCCGTCATCTCGTTCAGAGCCTCCAGCACTGAGACCTCTTCGTAGTTGATGGTTTCAACCCCCACCTTTTCGCGAGCCATACGAAGCCGGTACGGGAATCGGTCAATCCCGATCACTCGTTCAGCTCCCAGCAGGAACGCGCTTTTCATGGCGAACTGGCCCACGGGGCCGCAACCCCAGACCGCGATGGTGTCGCCCGGCTCGATGCCGCAAAGGTCGGCGCCCATGTAGCCTGTCGGAAAAATGTCTGACAGAAACAACACTTGCTCGTCCGTGAGTCCGTCAGGGATCTTGAGAGGATTTACGTCCGCAAACGGGACGCGCGCATATTCCGCCTGGCCGCCCGCATATCCGCCCAGTAAGTGCGAGTATCCGAAGATACCCGCGGGAGAGTGGCCCCACATCTTCTCGGCCATCCACGCGTTGGGGTTCGTGTTTTCACAAACAGAAAACAATCCCTTCTGGCACATGAAGCAACTGCCGCATGCAATCGGGAATGGCACCACCACACGGTCGCCCTTCTTCAGATTTTTCACGCCGCGGCCCACGTCTACGACCTCGCCCATGAATTCATGCCCGAGTATGTCGCCGCTTTCCATGGTAGGAACAAAGCCGTTATACAGATGGAGATCGGACCCGCAAATGGCCGTTGACGTGATCTTCACTATGGCGTCGCTCTGGCTCAGAATCTTAGGATCGGGCACAGTCTCGACGCTCACTTTTTCCTTGCCAATCCAACAATTCGCTCTCATACGTTTTCCTTCCTTTCTTCTATGCGGAAGCGGCCGTTCGCATTCCGTCACCCGCTCCTCCGTACTGTTGGGGCGGACGAGCGGCGTGCATACCACGATGGATACTCGAGTCAGACTTGGCTATTTCTCCGGTTTCGAGTAACTGCTTCAGGTTGTGGAGCGCAATTTTCACATGCTGCTCCGGTACAAGTCCGAATAGTCTACCCAAGCTTGTGCTCAAACCCTCGGGGCGGATCTCGACATGCACCTTTGTTCCGCGATTGCCCGTGGCGGGTTCGAACCGCACCTCACCGGAGTGCGGCGCCGAGGAAGATACGCACCGCCAGGCTATTCGCGAATTCGGCAGGTCGTCGGTTATTTCGGCATCCCACTCGAGGGTCCGTCCCATGGGCAGCGCGAGTTTCCAGTGAGACCGCCGATCGCCGACCGTCCGGACGGAATCCAGACGATCGAAAATCTGCGGGAGGCGCTCGAAGTCACGCCAGAATCCGTAGATTTCATCGCGCTCTCGGGCGATGATGATCGAAGCCGTAATGGATTTTGTAGAGGGCGTGCGACTCTGCGACTTCCCAGCGCCGTTGCTAAGTTGCTTGGCACAGTAAACGTCAGCCAAAGTGACGCCAATCAGTGCCGCCGCGGTTGCAATGCCTTTGCCGCGATCGTTATCATCGGCAGTTATCGCCTTACAAAGCGAAGAGATGTCGACTACGTCTCCGGCCACCCGTGCCCAAAGCCAGCCCGATGGATTGGACTGGGAAAGAATGCCTAATCCCGCGGCGAGTTCGCGCGCTCCGTAGAAGCGTAGAACTTTCCGCGTTTTGCTGTCATCTGTTACGCCAATGAGGTTTGCCACGAGGTTTGGCGTGGCTATTTCTGCGAGCCCCAGACCGATGCTGAACCAACCTAGCCCATTTGCAAGTTGCTGGGGCGACCCGAGTTGCTCTGTCGCCATCGGAACTCCGTTCTGCCAGAGCCCGTCCCGGCTCTGGACGTTAGCTTTCATGAGCTTCCTACGCTCACAGTTGTTGACGCTAAAAAACTTACAATGTGTCTTCACACGAGACTGGCAATTTTGACGGGCGAAGAAAGGCGATCAGTCGGTTGAGTGCTATCTCGAGCAAGCGCGGCCACGCGGCGGTGCAGGCATTGTTCCCCGCACCATCGAATACGGGTCATCGGCACAAAGCGACAGCTACGTCACCTGGTGTTTACGAGGAAATTCTCCATCGACCAGACCTCTTTCGGACGTAGATCACAGTCGCCGACGACGAATGCGATCTTACGGCCGTCTGTGCTCGTTCGGAGGAAGTAGAGAGCTTGATCCTGAACCGATAAGCCGATAGGCTCTGCCTGCCCACCAGCGGAAGGGGAACGCCAGACTTGACGTTCGTGATCGACGACTTTGCCAAACAAAATATAGCGGCCATCTGCAGTCCATGCCAGCGATCCCGGAAACGGACTGAATACGTCGGGGGGAGTTAGGTGCAAAATTTCGCGACTGTGCTCTCCACCTCTGACTGTCAACAAGGAATCGCCTTCCACTATTGCCACTGAACGGCCATCTGGCGACGGAGCTGAGCTGAAATTCACATGCAGCTTATCGCTGTTATACAGCTCGATTTGTTTCCCGGTGTCCCGCTCCAAGGCCTACACCGAGTTGCCGCCCCGTTCAAAAAACAGTATCTTGCCGCCAGCGGCCCAAATCGGGTTAGCCAATTCGTCGCCTTCGCCTCGGGCAAGAAGCACCTGCGCCCCAGACCGGCTATCGACCTGATAGAGACCCTGAACGCCATCACGTCCGACGCCGTGCACCACCACGAACTTGCCACCCGCCGTATAGCGCGGCCGCGAGAATTGCAAAAGAAGCGGAAAAACCAAACGTTCCTCACCGGTTTGCAAATTCAGAAAAACCAGACTGATACCGTCCGGGCTACCAGCTTGGCCTACCTGATATACAATCTCCTCACCAGACGGTGACCAATCTGGCCCTGAGTTGTATCCAGCAAAGCGCGTCGCGATCACCTTTGATGGGAGGATTGCATCGTACGTCGGCGATAGACTCGAGGTGAACACGTCTGCCGAGCACTGGCTGAGCACGTAATAGAGACTTTGATTGCTGGCGATGCCAATCGGATTGATAACACCCAGATCCCTACGAATGCGGATCGGTATGGAAGGTCCATTGTCATTGCCGGCTACACGGGTCGACCAAAGATCGACGCTCCCCGACCGGTCGCTCGCGAACAACAGGCGTTTCGAGTCGCTTGTGTAGCCGACCGGATAATCGTCCGCGGCGTGCTCTACTGCAGGTTTTTCTCCGGTTCCGTCCTCGCGAATAGTGAAAATGTCGCGGCCGCGGCCGTTTACTGGACGAGTGAAGGCGATTTGTTGAGAATCCGGCGAAATCACCGCTGAAAAGGGTCGCCCGTTCTCAGCAGCGTCGAAGATGCTCGTCAGCACTCGCACCGAGCCGGTTTCAAGCGATACCCAGCCGATATCTACGTTGGTGCCGCGCTGGATTGTGACCGCGATTTTATTGCTATCAGCGGACCACCCGATTGGAGCAATCGCACCATCCAGCCGGGCAACAGTATGCTCCCGCAATGTCTTCAACACGATTACCTGAAGCTGCTCGCCTCCTCTTGTTTGGCGGTTGAAGGCCAAATAAGAGCCCGTTCGCGACCACGCAAACCCTACGCGCCCTTGTTGCTGCGAAACTTCTATCGGTAGCTGCCTGGTTTTGCCGGTATGCAGATCGTGCAGCGCCAGCTTGAATGCGGCATCGCGATACACCAGAAACCTGCCGTCACTCGATACTGCCCAATCGTCATCAATGTCCGACGGGTGTGGCCCGATCCATACGCGGCGAATCGTGGGTGCTTTCACAGGCTCGACTCCGGCAGCAACGGATCCCGCCAATAACAAAACCACCATACCGGCCGAGACTTTTTGGAGCGAGGGTGGACATTTCATCACGCAACGCTACTACAGCACAAATCAGCTTACGTTGCCTAGGACTATCTCGCGGCACTAAGACGGCTGCGGCGAGTGCGAACTGTGCACAATCCAACCTGCGTTAAGGACGGGTACATGAATCCGTACTTTGAACCCAAATCCAGTAGATCGGCTATGTGTAACAGCCAAGGATAGATTTGCTCGGAATCCAGCACACTACAGATGGCAAGTCTTTTCTCCCGCTCTTTGATTCGCGGCCCTTCTCATTCGAAGGAGAAGACCACACGATTGAGCGCCCTGCGGACTATAGCTTCTGGCGTGATTACGTCTCGAAGCTGACTCCTCCCTGGAGGGGTCCGCTGCTCAATTGGACGGCCCGCGAACCGAAGACTCTGGGTGATCGAATTGCTCATTTCCGGCCAAATCCTGCTCCTGGAGAACGCGCGCAAGCGCCTGGGTTTGACATCTGGGTGTACCGGCGCCTCGCAGACAGAAACAACTTCACGGCCGGGACTTATCGAAGCGACATCACGCTTGCCAACTGGCCGCAAAACGATTTCTGGCTCGGCGATCTGATCACCGCCGAATCACAAGCGAAGAGAAACGAGTTAATCCGACAAGCCAAGCAGCTAAGCTTTTCGCTCCTGTACTGGATGCAGACGGATGCGCCACGGGCAGATGGAGGTACCGGCTGGAAGGGTCTGCGGCTGCGGAAGGACCTTGTCGAAACTGACGACGGGCTGGCAAAAACTGCATACGTTCGCGAGTCCCGGCGGATTCGTGCCGAGTTCACGGTCCTTGAGGAACACGTCGGTGCCGCGATGCGGGCTAAAATTATGAAGAAGCCGGTAGAAGAAGCCTCTGCAGCAACGTTCGAAGATTCGGTTGGAGTGGGCTGCTATCGCATCGATCTACATCCGTCGGCGGCCGGGACAAACTACATCGACATTAGCTCGCTCCCGTTCCAGATTCCGCTCGGCGCATTCATCCCGAAGCGCATGGAAAACCTATTGCCGGCATGCAAGAACATCGGTACGACGCACATTACGAATGGTCGTTACAGACTCCATCCGGTGGAATGGAACATCGGTGAAGCGGCTGGTGCGCTCGCAGCGTATGCAGTCACAAACAAAACCAGCCCCCGGGCAGTTTATGCCAAGAAGGAGCAGCGCAACGAGTTTCGGCGTAACTTGCTTCAACAGGGCTTCGAACTTGCGGGGCCGAATATTCATCCGGTGTAGTGATGATGCCGAGTGCCGCTCTTGGTCGGCTAATGGTTCTCGATGCGAGCGCATCCGAGCTGTGTATTCCTTCTTAAATCGAGCGCAGACATCAACCACCAAACCAAAGTGGCCACATTTCAGCAACACGAAAGCCTTGAAAAGCACACAGGGCACTCTCACCACGAGAGCCATTGGCAGCTCTCGCCGATGCTCACGGGGCCGTGTACAAGGCAGGATGGTTCGCAAAACGGCTGCTTGAACCTGGGATACTGAATCGAGTAACCGCGGAGACCGAATGAACAGACTCGCACTATTTTGCGCTTTTCTCCCTCCGACCATTGCAATCGCAGATACGGTCACACTCCAACCAACAACTGTTCACTTCACTGAGGGCACTCAATACACCACCTTCACCATGAGCGAGTTGATCCCATTTACTCTCGACCGTCTAAATCGCGGTCTGACTTTGGGGAATTGGCTTCTCGGCAGTCAATCATCGAGTGCTGGTATGCAAAAGAGCATTCGATATTACATGCGACGAAACGTCTTCATTACGACGAGCGGCGTTTTCGATCAGGTAGCACTGAACTGTGCGATCGCCAGATAGGCATCGATAATATCCTGTTTTCTGTCGATGATCCGTTTGACGACAACTTTGAGGCCGTGGCCTTTCTCAACAAAGCCCAGCTCTCGATTGCTGATAGAGAAAAGCTGGCTTATAGAAACGCGGAGCGCATTCTCAATCTCTCGTCCAACAATGCCTCCCGAAAGAGATCGAGCCGTTCGTTCTTCGCTTTCCGAGCAATGATCAAATCGAAGATAGCGCGCACGCTAATGGCGCTCCTGGTCAAATAGAAAAGGTCTCTTCAGCGCCTAAGGACCGCTACCACGGGTCTTTGCGGTTCCATGGGTAACGACGAACGTCGCCGCTCCAGCAGCTACGCGTCGAGTTCTTCGAATAGACAATAATAGAGCCCATTCTGGAGTAAGGTGGCGACGGATGGGCAGGCGGTCCCAAGGGTCTTATCGTCGTCCTATGACGACTTAAATAGACAGCAATTTGCTCCGAGAGTCCAATCGCAGCTCTGATTCTGGCTCTTGCCGTCGTGCTCTGCCGGACGGGATTCCGCTCTCCATGGCGTCCCCAATCCTCTCACTTCTGTCGCGCGGGATGCAACGCGAGCATTGTTGTCTTCTTAGCTTCCGGACAACTTTGCGCGACTTTACTCGTTGGCTTGCCACGTATACAGCTTCTACGCTCGATATGGGAAATGTCCCGAACGGACATCGCAGGTTGCGCCCCGGGCGAAGAAAACAAGATTCTGCCACTAGGCGCGGCAGGCGGTCCCGCGAAAAGAAGGAGAATAGCTATGATTTCGAAGAAGTGGCTAGCGGTAGGAACAGTCGCTAGCATGACGGCGTTTGCTATCTGGCTGCGTGCGTCAACGGCCACCATACTTGGAGTCGGCAACCTGTCCTATTCAGAGGCCGTGAATGGACCCGCTGACTTGACGTTCCGGCAATTCACCTCAATGCCGGGCGAGGTGGGCCCCTGGCACTTCCATCCCGGGGCAGTGCACAATATCGTGACCGCCGGCGAGATCACTATAGAAGACGGCTGTGGCGGAGAGCAGACCTACAAAGCCGGACAAGGCTGGGAACAATTAGACCGACGTGTTCACCGGTGGAAGAATCTCGGCAGCATGCCGGAGTCCGAGTTCAACACCTTCATCGTTCCGGAGGGAAGTCCGATAACAGATACGCTTGATGCGCAGCATTGCGGTCCTCCCACCGTCGTCACCGAATGTCAAAGGGGTGGTTGGACGAACTTCGATTTCCCACACCAATTCGCCGATCAGAAGGCTTGTGTTGATTACGTGAGGAAAAACGATTAATACCTTCCTGATCTCAGTTCGTCAGACTGGCAAGAGGATATAGAACTCATTTGACAACAACTTCTCACGATTGATGCGCTGCAAGGTGAACGGCCGCACGCTGAGCGCCAGGGTTAGACTTGTCAATCGCGCGGCCGAGCCCCTCACGCGGACTTCCACTCGGTCTGCATCCGACGAAACTACAATGAGACGACTCGGATGCGACACTTCAAATCTTCCTTTTCAACGGGACTCGTTCTTCTCGCCCTGGCCTTCAACTGCGGCTCCCAAACACCGTCACTTAGTCCCGCAAATCCGTTTTACGCACCGAGTCGGCTCCCGTTCCATGCCCCACCCTTCGATCGCGTCAAGGACACCGACTACCAGCCGGCGATCGAGGGCGGGATCGCAGAAAGCATGCGGGAAATTCGAGCCATCGCCGAAAACCCGGCGCCTCCCGATTTCGCAAATACGATCGTTCCGCTGCTCAAGTCCAGTCAGCTTCTCAATCGCGCCGCGCAACCGTTCTTTTGCGTCGTCGCAGCCGCATCTAATCCCGCGCTCCAGAAGCTGGAAGAACTCGTTTCTCCCAAACTTGCCGCCTTTCGCGACTCCATCTATCTCGACCCGAAACTATTCGCGCGCGTCAAAGCCATCCATGACAAGCTCTCGACGCTTCGCCTCGATCCCGAACAGAAACATGCCGTGGAGGTCTTTTACCGAGACTTTACCCGTGCCGGAGCAAACCTCGACGCGTCCGGGAAAGTACGCCTGAAGCAGATCAACGAGCAGCTTTCGACTCTCTCTGCCCAGTTCGATCACAAACTTCTGGCCGCCTCCAAGGCCGCCGCCTTTTCTACCACGAATAAGAAGCTCCTGGAAGGTCTGACCGAAGGTCAGATCGGCGCCGCCTCGGCCGCAGCGAAGAACCGCAAGGAGGCGGGTTACCTGCTTCCGCTCCAGAACACCCTTCAGCAACCCGTTTTCGCATCGCTGGCTAATCGCGAAACGCGTGCCAGCATCTACGACAACAGTTGGAATCGGGCAGAACGCGGCGGCGACACCGATACGCGTCAAATCCTGCTCAAGCTTGCCCACCTGCGGGCGGAAAAAGCGCAACTTCTCGGCTACCGTAGCTTTGCCGAGTGGAAGCTCGTCGACCAAATGGCGAAAACTCCTGATGCAGTCTTGAAGTTTCTTGACAGTATCAGCGCTCCGGCGACTGCGCGAGCCACTGCCGAAGCGAAAGATATTCAGGCGGTAATCGAGAAGCTGCCGCAGCCGTTCGCGCTCGCTCCCTACGACTGGAACATGTATTCCGAACAGGTCCGGAAAGCTAAGTACGACCTGGATGAAGACCAGATTCGGCCATACTTCGAATTGAATCGTGTTCTCCACGACGGCGTCTTCTACGCCGCGACCAAACTCTACGGCATCACCTTCCAAGAACGCAAAGACATTCCGGTTTACCATCCCGACGTTCGCGTATTCGAGGTTAGCGATTCAGACGGCAAACCGCTCGCGCTCTTCTATGCCGATTTCTTTGAACGCGACAACAAACAAGGTGGCGGCTGGACCAGCGATCTCGTCTCCCCGTCCAAACTCAGCGGACTGCTGCCCGTTGTCTTCAACGTCGAGAACCTGCCCAAACCCGCGCCGGGGCAGCCCGCTCTCATCAGCTCCGACGATGTGCGCGTCATGTTTCATGAATTCGGACACGCCTTGGTGGAGATCTTCGACTCGGCTGTCTACGAAGCCGGTTACATGCCGCGTGACTTCGTCGAATTCCCTTCGCAGTTCAACGAACACTGGGCCAATGATCCCGACGTCTTCGCTCATTATGCTCACCACTACAAAACTAAGGCGGTGATGCCGCCTGCTTTGGTGGCGAAAATCAGGCGCGCCCTCACTTTCAACCAGGGATACCTGACGACTGAAATGGTGGCCGCCTCTGAACTCGATATGCAGTGGCACCTGCTCGCGCCCGGCACAGTTCCTGAAGACCCAGACAACTTTGAACAGGAAGCGCTTAGAAAGCGAGGGCTTTGGATCTCAGCCGTACCCCCTCGCTACCGAACCAGTATCTTTCAACACATCTGGGGCGGGGGCTATGCGGCCGGCTACTACGGCTACCTGTGGAGCGAAATGATCGACGATGATGCCTTTGATTGGTTCACGGAGCACGGTGGCATGAGCCGTTCGAACGGCGACCGTTTCCGCCGGATGATACTGTCCCGCGGCAGCAGCCAGGATTTCGAAACCATGTACGAAAACTGGCGCGGCGGACCACCGACCGCGACGGGGTTGCTCCGTGAGCGCGGTCTACTTCCGTCCACGGATTCTCACTGAGAGCGGTGAGCATGAAGCGCGGTGACTTGTTGATCACGCATGAGAGTTCCGGCTGCTCGCGTAACCAGGGCTAAGCTGGAGCAATGCCGAAAATCCCGAGTCGAGGCGAAATGGCGCCGGATTTCAGCCTGCCGGATTCGACAGGAATGGCGCGGTGCCTTTCGGATCGGGCATCCCATGGGCCAGTGGTGCTGCTGTTCTACCGCGGCTGGTGGTGACCATTTTGCCACCGCCAGTTGGCGGATTATCGCGATCATTACGGTCAGATTTCTGCAGCGGGTGCAACCGTGGCCGCAATTTCCGTCGATACAACCGCGGAATCCGAACGTTTGCGAACCCAACTCTCCCTGCCATTTTCAATCTTGTGTGACACCGAACGGCACGTCATTCGCGAATGGGATCTTTTAAATGCACGAGAGAGGGGTGGCATCGCGAAACCGTCTGTGTTCGTCGTCGACCCTGGCTGCTGGGTACGCTACGCAGCAGTCGGCACCGTGGTGAGCCGTGTATCGGCAGCGGAAGTTCTCTCGATTCTGCAAGCGGAGGGCGATGCGGCACCTATCCGGCGTAAGACTTACTTTCCTCTTCCCGGCGATTGGATACGCGCCATTCGAAACCATCTTCGAAAACCCTGACGATAATTCTTGCCGGTTTCCCTCCGGTTACGTTTGCGGACCAATCAGGAGAGCCAAGGTGGCGAGCGCGAGCGCTGGAGGCATCACCAGTAATCCCCATTTCAGAAATCTCCAGAATCCGACCTCCTGGCCTTCACGACGGATTGCGATCAACCAGAGAATGGTCGCCAGTGAACCAGTGATAGATAGATTGGGCCCTAGATCAACTCCGACCAAAACCGCATTCCGTAACGGACCAATCACGCCGGCCGCTTTCACTGCGGCTCCGCTGATCAATCCGCTGGGCAAATTATTCATCAAGTTTGAAATCAGGGCTATGCCGAAGCCGGAGCTAAGTGCGGCGCGCGAAGGCGACCAGTGTTTCATCTCGTTAAGCAAGCGAGTGGCGGTGCCCAGTGCTCCTGCGCCATTGATGGCTTCTACGATGACAAAAAGACCAGCTACCAGCGGCAGAACGCTCCACGAGATCTCCTTCGCAATATCTTTTGGAGTAGCATGATCCCGAAGGGAAATCATCGCGGCTACCAGAACGCCTGCCGCGCACGCCGGAGCACCAAGATCGACATTGAATGCCGATGCAGTCAGCAGCGCTATGGCGAGAAGACCGATCCCGTAAAGAGTCAGTTTTCCGGTTGGCGACAGTTGCTGTAGATCAACATCGGTTTTCACTGTTCCTTGCAGGAGTTTATGGGCCAGCCAGCGCAGAACAACAAAGGTCACCAGAATGGAGGCTATGGAAGGTAAGCCGAATGTGAGCAACCACCGTCCCAGCGGCGGCATGCCACCGCTGTAAACGACTAAGTTGGCAGGGTTCGAGATGGGGAGTACAAAGCTCGCGGCATTGGCAATGAAGGCGCAGATGAACAGGTAGGGCAACGGCTCGGCTTCGGCTGTCCGGACGGCGGCAAATACAGCAGGTGTTAAGACGACGGCCGTTGCGTCATTAGAAAGAAAGACCGTGACCACAACTCCAACGCAGTAGATCAGGAGGAAGAGCCGCGTTCGCGAGCCTCGGGAGGCATGAACGGCGTGTCCCGCCACCCAGTCGAACACGCCCTCGCGGCGTGCCAGCTCCGACATGATCATCATGCCGATTAAGAACAGGTATACGTCCAGTCCCTTTCCGACCGCATGTCCGGCTGAAGAGGGTGAGATAAGCCGGCCGAGCACCAGCAGACACGCTCCGCCGGCGGCCCACCAAGCCTCTGGCCAGCCCTTGGGGCGAATGAGAACAAGAGCGATTGCGCAAACTGAAATGACCCAAATGGCTACGCTGTGTCCGTTTAAGCTCTGAAGAACGTCGGCCATTCCGCTTAACGCCAAGAAGGCCACGGCCCTTTCGTGCCGTTTTCGTTCGGGCCCAACTGCGTACCCAAAATTCCTTTGGCGGGGTAGGCGCCAATCGCGTTCTCATAATCAATGATGCTTCTAGTGGGCGGCGTATAATCGCCAGCCTGGTTCACCAGAACCGATATTTCATCTTGTGCTTGCTCGCCGTGGTTCGCCGTCCGTACCGCGATGTGATGGGAACCGTCGGCCATATTGCGTGAATTCCAATCAAATTCCCAGCCTCCATCGTTCCCTTGCATCGCTCGCGCGGGCGTTCCATCGATCGAGCACGTTACGGCTACTTTATCGGCGTCTTGAGCGCCCCACACCTTTGCCCGAATCAGCACGCGATCGCGAACGACATGGCGGGGACTGTGCGGCCGCGTGATCAGCCTCTCGTCAACCGGAGAAGTAATCATCACGAACGGCCAGTCGCCGCGTTGTTTGAACTTCCAACTAATTACGTCGTGGTCAATGGCCGCGATCGAAAAGCCGGGCGGCCCCTCTTCAATTTGACCCGTCGAACGTGTCGTCGAGTAAATGGTGTGACCGTCGTTCGCCAGCTCATTGTAATGAGTGTGCCCCATACTGACCAACTCCACTTCGAAACGCCGAATGAGATCCGCAAAGGCGCCCCCCTGGATCGCCAGCTCACGCGGGTACAGGTGAGTGAATACAAGGATTCGAAGTCCCGCTGACTGCGCTTCGGACATCTTTGCCGTGATCCACTCCAGTTGTGCGGCACTCAAATCGAATACTTCTGGATCAGGCGCATCCATCGCATTGAGAAAGAGCAATCGAATGCCCCGCATATCAATGGCCCGGTAAAGATTCGGCTCCAGGTAGCGCCGGAATAGGTCGAGAGTTCCGCTTTGCCTGTCATGATCGCCGGTGATGACGTGCACGGGTAAATTAAGCTGATCCAGAGCACTTCTCACAGTCGATACTGATCTTCCGTTCCATTGTCCGCGTTATCGCCGGGAAGGAAAGCGAAATCGACTTCACCTTGTAAATGCTGGTTCGCTTCTTCAATGAGCGCCAGGAAATCGAGATAGTTCTCGCCGTCTGCATCACGGATGTGCAAATCGCCAAATTGAACCCGCTTCCAGCCGACCTGCAGTCGAACAAGGTCCGTCCAGTGTCCGGTTGTATTCACAAGTTTGTCGTCGTTGACGACCAACTCTTTGCCGGTGCCGCTCTCGCCGCGCACCAGCACCGTCGCATCCGAAGCGGCTACCTGTCCAATCAGCTTGTAAACCCGTTGCATGGCGGGACTGTAGCCCACCATCGCGAATCCATCTCGGATCCGCTCATTCGGAACACAGGCTTCTGCCTTCAGGGACAGTTTTCGATGCTCGATTGCTCGCTTCAGTTGGCTCAGTACATCTTCAAACTCAAGCGGCTTCGACAGATAGTGAAACGCTCCCAACTTCATCGCTTCTATGGCCGTGCCGCTGTCTCCAAAGGCCGTCATCACCAGGAAGCTGGAATTTGACTCACCAGCCAAGGCTTGCCGCAAGACCGAGAGTCCATCAAGTCCCGCCATACGAATATCCAGCAGCACCGCATCGGGTTCGGCGTGTGCAGAATCATTGAGAGCGCTTTCGTGCCGTCAGGGGCGGAGAGCACATGAAAGCCTTCCGCATCGAGCAGAGCCACCAGGGAAACTCGCGCCGTTTCTTGTCTTCCGCTACTAATACGGGTGTTGTCGACATTCAATTCCTGGGCAACTCCACCACAAAGCAGGCACCCACGGGGCTTGGGGTAAAGACAAGGTTTCCGCCCTGACTGCGTATCAGCTCACGAGAAACCGCTAAGCCCAGCCCGGTTCCGGCCGGCTTCGTTGTGTAGACCGGTTCAAATAAACGTTCTTGTTGCTCCATGTTCATCCCGGGCCTTCGTCCTGTACTTCCACCCGGACGGTTCCATTCTCCTCGCATGTGCGCACATAGATGGCGCTGCCAGCGGGCAACGCTTCAAGCGTATTCAACAGCAGGTTGACGACCGTCTGAGTCAGTTGCTGGGCATCGAACAGCGCGAACACTTCTTGTCGCAGGCGGTGCAAAACGCACCCGGGTATTCTGTATTTCCGCTTGGCGCTCCATCAGGCTGATACAACGTTGCAGCACTGGACCAACGGACTGCAGTTCCTGCCGCGGCTGGCGCGATCTTTGCAGATCCAGCAGGTCGTTCAACAGCGTGCTGAGCCGGTCCACTTCGTTTCGCACGGTCCGTAAATCTTCACTGCGAATGGAGTTGGACTCCAGCCGGCGTTCCAATAGCTGAACGGTCAGCCGAATGCTGTTGAGCGGGTTTCGAATCTCATGAGCGAGGCCCGCAGCCAGCCGACCCACGGCACGCAATCGGTCTTCGCGCCGGAGTTCGTTTTCTAACTTCCGGCGCACCGTCGCCATACGATTGATCGATTGGCTAATGCCGCCTAATTCATCCGCGCGTTCCGGTAGACGAAACTCGAAATCCTGTTCAAGTGCAGCCAACCCTCCTTTGATTTGAGCGACGCCGCGCGCCAGACTCAGGCCGGTGGCGAGCGTTCCAGCAATACTCACGAGAGCAGCGATCACCAAGATCGAAAGCAGAAGCTCTCGATTGCCCGCACCAGGTGCTCCGCGCCCCACAAGCCGTTTTATGGCCCATACAACAGTGATCCTGTTCTGGCTCGGCACGGCTCCGAGCACCAGGAGATCCGTTCGGCCACGAATCACCCGCCGAGTCATTTGACGCGTCTTCATGCTGTCATGCGTCAGCGAAAGAATCAGTCCCTTCTCGGCACTGGGCACATCTGTCTTCGCCGATCCCGTGTCATGTGTAGGGAAAAGCGTAGCCGAGGAAACCGTGGTCCGCGAGGAATCCGCCCTCTACGCCAGGATAGGAGCGCAGCACGGTTTGCTTAATGGCGCGCAGCGACACATCGCGAGCCGCCGCCGGCAGAGTGGACCAGGAACTGTCAGATGAGGTCCGGTATTCAGACTGCCGCAAGTCAAATACGAATAGAAGTTTGAGGAGATCGAAATGAAAGCAGGATGGGTTTTCCCCTTCATCATTCTGGGTGGAGTTTTGCAGACATGCGGCGCAGCCATGAACGGCCAGCTCAACAAAGCGCTGGTGAACCCTTGGCTTGCCAGCACTGTATCTTTCGCCCTGATAACCGCATTTTTCCTTTGTGTCTTTGCGGTCTTTCCTACACCTCTGCCCAACGTCCAAGGGCTGTCTGCCATGCCGTGGTGGGCGCCCCTGGGCGGGCTGGTTGGCGCCGTTCAGGTCTACGCGGGATTGACTTTGGTAAACAAGGTCGGCGCCGGACCATTTGTGGGCTTCACGGTGACGGCCGCTCTCGTTACTTCGCTGCTCGTCGACTACTTCGGCCTGTTCCATATGGAAGTCCACTCCCTGAACATCTGGCGCATGCTCGGTGCGCTCCTTATGGTCGGAGGCATAGCGTTGATTGCGAGGTTTTGAAAGCGTGTCGGGTGTCCATTTCCCAGAGCTTTGTGGCACCCGCTGGATTCGCGCTGGAGAGACTAAGATATGCGAAAAGGGTTTACGAGAAAACCGCAAGGTGACGAACCCGCGACCCGAAGCAAGAACTACATAACGCCGGGCGGCCTGCAGCGCCTCAAAGATGAGCACCGGTTTCTGGTCACCAGGGAACGCCCGGCCGTGACGGAGGTAGTGGCGTGGGCTGCGAGCAATGGCGATCGCAGTGAAAACGCCGACTATCAGTACGGCAAGCGGCGGCTGCGCCAGATCGATGGACGGATTCGCTTTCTCACGAAGCAAATCGAATCTGCGGAAGTGATTGACCCGGAAACTCCGCGCGCGGGGCAGGCGGCGACGATGGTATTCTTCGGAGCGACCGTGCGTTATGCCAATGCTGCGGGAACGGAGCGAGTGGTGAGCATCGTAGGCATCGACGAGGTCGATCTCAACCGCAACCACATCAGTTGGGTGTCGCCTCTGGGGCGCGCGTTGATAAAGTCGAGAGCGGGCGATCGCGTAGTTCTCCAAGCTCCGAGCGGCACAGAAGACCTGACCGTGCTGGAAGTGTGTTACGAGCGCATTTCCGTGGAACCATTCCTTGAACCACCTGGAGCCGAGTCCTCGGCCAAGGCAGGCCCTCGCCGAGACCTGCGCTGATTAGCTCGAACAGGTAACAGTATCAACGAGCAGAAACTGGCGAATCGGCGCGTAGAAGACGTGTCTATCCGAGCAGGGACGTACTTAGAGCCGCTGCAGCCGCGTTTGAGCATCGCCGAATTGCTCGAGTTTCACCCCGAAACGATCCATTAAAGACAAGTACAGGCTGCACATCTTGCGGTTGTCTTCGCTTTCGTTCAGGTAATTGAGCGTTCGCCCGGTCTCCAGAGATCCGCCAAGACCTCCGGCCAAAATCAGCGGCAACCTGGAGTTATCGTGCTTGCGACCAATCCACATGTTCGAGAGGAACATGAGGCACGTGTTGTCGAGGACCGTGCCATCGCCCTCTTTCATGCTGTCTAGTTTCGAGGCTAGATATGCATACTGGCTGATGTGGAACCGTGCAATTCGTTCGTATCCGTCTGAGTTGTTGTTGTGAGAGGCGGAATGGTGCCCATCCTTCACGTCCAGGAACGGATAGTACATGGCGGATAGGTCCCGCGAGATGATTAGCGATGCCACTCGGGTCTTGTTCGTCTGAAAAGCGATCGCGATGATGTCGGACATGAGACGGGCATGGTCGCGCAGATCCTCCGGCAATCCATTGGCGGGCCGATCCATAGCCGCCAGGGGAACGTTCTTTCCTTTGGCCGCATCCTCAGCGTCGCCCTTGCCCTTGCGCATCCCTTCCACTCGCTTTTCCACTTCACGCACGCTGGTCAAATATTCATCCAGCTTGCCTTTGTCGCTCGAACTGATCTGCCGCGCTTAGCTTCTCTGCCCGTTCCTTTACTCGGTCCAGAATGCTGACGTTCAGCAGACTCCCGCGATTGTCGAACAAGTTGTCCCAGGCGAGCGATGGATAAACCTCCACCGGCACCGGAGAGTCCGGACTCTGCCACGAGATATGCGAGCTGTACGCCATGGAGAAGTTCGTCTCGTGATAGCCGGTCATGGGCTGGTCACATGCCAAGACGATGCTCGACTGCGGAGTATCTTGCCCAACGCGGCCCGCAATCATCTGATCCACGCTGATTCCTGAGTGGATGATGGCGCCCTTCGAGATGTGAGCACCAGACAGCAGGCTGCCCGTCTGACCCGGATGAATACCCTGACCGGTCAGCGACTTGACGAAGAGCCCATCGATCACATTGATCTTCTGCCTTCAGAGGCTCCAGGGGCTCCAGGCTCTTGCTCAAAGTCATGGCAGCGCCTTGGCCGCTGGCGCTCCAGTGATCCTCATTGATGCCATTTCCCATGAAAACGACACCGAAACGCTTGGGGAACGCCGATTGTGGCGCTTCGGTGGCGAAGACGTCAAGCGACTCAAGCCAGGGCAAAGCCATTGTGCAGCCAGCGCCGCGAAGAACCGTTCGACGGGAAACAGCACGCTTAGATTTTGTTGATGATTGAGCCATTGACTTGACTTAATTCGCCTTTCTCGTTTGTAACTGCGCCTGGAGTTCGCGCTTATCTGGAATACGTTGATTCAGGAACTGCGGACTCGTAACGATCGTCTCGACTAGCGAATTGAATCGATATCCATTCGCCTGGAGTTGAGTCTTCATATCTCCGATCAGAGATTCGTCGGAGAGTTGTAAGAGACCGATTCAGGGAGTAGGCCAGTAGTCGCCGACTCAGGCTGTTGAGGAACTGATCCTCACGATTTCCGTGGATAAAGGCTTGCAAACCTTGCAGTCCATCACCTTGAAAACCGCCCGGGTAAGTAACGGCGGTATCGACAGGTCTTCCCGCCAAATCCTTCGTTCGAGCGTCGCCGACTGGTCCATACCCTTCGAACGCCAGTCCGAACGAATCGAAGCGAGAGTGGCAACCGGCGCAGAACGCGTTCTCTCGGTGCTTGGCCAACATTTCGCGAACTGGCAGGTCTGACTTCGATTCATCGCTTTGCAATTCCGGAACAACCGGCGGAGGGGGCGGAACTCTGATTCCCAAAACACGCTGCACAACCCAATTGCCGCGCTTCACTGGGCTGGTTCGCAGTCCCGGCGAGTTCTGGGTCATGAAGACAGCCATGGGCAGTAAGCCCCCGCGTCCATAACGGTCTGCATGGTCTACTCGCACCCAGTTACTAACAGGGCCCTTCACGTCCGGAATGCCGTAGTGTGCGGCTAAGGGAGGGTTTACAAATGTATAGTTCCCGTAAAGCAGGTCCAACACGGAGTGATTGTTTACGATCGCGTCGTCCACGAACCGGATTGGCTCCTGGAACATTGCTTCTCGCAGGTCATCGTTGAAGGTTGGGAAGCGCCCGCGATCCACCGAGTTGTTGGTTTCGAATTGCCGAAAGCTCAGCCAGTTGCCCGTAAACTCAGTCGCCATTCCTTTCACGCGAGGATCCTTGAGCATTCGCCGGGTTTGCGCCAGAAGAACGCCCGGTTTCTGCAGATCGTTAGCGGCAGCATGCATCAGCAATTCTTTGTCCGGCATGCTGGACCATAGAAAGTAACTGAGTCTGCTCGCCAAAGAATAGCTGGACAACGGTTCGCTGTTGTTCGGGAGGGCGATTTTGAGCGCTACCGGGCGGAGTCGCGAGTTCGAAGGAGTCTCGGCTGAACTGGACAGGTCAAGGCGGTATAGAAAATCCGGTGACATCAACACGCTCACCACAGAGTCGCGGATGGCATCCTCGTGGGACAGTTCTTTCTCGCTTCGAAGCTTCCGGTAATAGGCGATGATGTCGGATCGTTCGGCGCTTGTGAGCGGCCGCCGGTAAGCGCGTTCGGTAAACCCAACAAGTGCCGCAAGGTGTTTCGGCTCGGCATCCGCGCGTTCCTTTTCCAGACTCCGTAAGGTAGTGTTCACACGCTCGAAGTGATCGCGAATCGCAGTGGCTGCAATCGGATCATTCTTCGGGTTCGCGGCCGCTTTCGCAAGGTACGCGTCACGCATGGCCAGGACGACCGGCTCGTCAGTAATCAGGTGATCGGCCGGTCGCGGTGTTCCTGATTCGGCACCCTTGCCGGCCACTTCGCCGCTCTGATTGAAGAAATACTGGGTCCACGTGCGGGCAGTGATGTCGCCGACGAATTCAAATTCGTTCCATAGCCGGTTCAGCTCTGCCTGACCCTTCTCATCCAGAATCAGTTCCATGAGCGGAGTGTCATCGCGGAAGAAGCCGAGTACGCTGTGATAGCCGGCGCTCAGGAGCCTGCCCTTGTCGGCCGAATCATCAGGGAAATAGCGGCCCCGTTCCGTGACGTAAAAGCTGTCCGGAAAGACGGAGGCGAAGCGCTCAAAAGCAGCTTGGTAACGCTTTCGCTGAGCAGCCGGAACGATCAGGTCCGGGTCCCCTGCCCTGGCTTTTGCGGAAAGAGCCGCCCACCGAGGGGCCGCTTCCTTATGTAGTCCGGGATAATCCGGAATCTCCGGCACCGGCGGCGCCGGATCGGTATCGTTCCTTAGGTCGTTGGGATCGCTATGGCGGCGATTCTCCGCGAACTCCTTCAGTTTCCAGTTCAGTAGTGGTTGAGAGCCAGCAGGCAAACCTTTCACAACGGGCGCGGCATACTGCATTGCCGTATGTGTGCGGATTCTGACGACAAACTCCCGCATTTCCACACAGCCGGCGGTCACCGCCTCGGCGCCGTTCGCGTTTGGTGCCGGCAGGGCCTGCCACATTTTCTGTAGTTTCAGGATTGGCCCGACTGCATCCCGATCGTGCAGAATCTTCCAAACCATTGGCAGGTACTTGGAACTTACTTTGGATTCCGCGGCGACAGTCGCCAAAGTAGCCCGCGGTTCTCCCAAAGCTTTTTTGTATCTGAAGCGCCAGGCGGCCTGGAAATACTGCGCATAGTCGGTTGGCTGCTGGGCGTAGAAGGCCAGTATGCGCTGTATCGCGAACTTGTCGCGATCCGTTTCAACCTGCATCGGATAGGGCGCGAAAAGCATGGCGTCAGGCGTGAGAACCATGTGGTTCGCCGCCTGTCGCGCCGCGTTCAGATACTTATTGAGCAGAGCGGGAGACATGGTCAGCGACTCGGCGGAGTTATCAAAGCCCGCGGTGTTGGCGGGATCGATCGGAAACTCGCGTGTCAGATGCATATCCTGACCCGTCAAATCGCGAATCGTATAGTTGTACTCGGCATTGCTGAGCCGCCGCGCCGGAACAACGCCGGGATCACCGGCGGAACTTCGGATCTCTTCGGCTCGGACCGCCTGAACCCAAGCAATCACCTGTCGAACTTCTTCGGCCGGCGGAGCAGGCATAGGCTTCGGCGGCATCTCCTTCGCCTGGAGCCGCTCGCTCAAAAGTTCCCAGCGGGAGAAGTCCGCGCGGACCATCTCCGTCAGACGTATAAGATTTCAGATCAAATTGGGCAGCCGGCGTTTGCCCGCTGTGACAGCCAATGCAGTACTTTGCGACAAATGGCCGGACAGTCGTGTCGAACCCTTGCTGCAGCCCAGAGGCGTTACCGGCGAGAGCGGGTGTGGCCGCAACAGCAAGCAGGGCGGAAACGGCGCGAAAATGCATTGAGCAGCCATTATTTCATCACATTGGGACTGGAGGGGGAAAGTCAGCCCCCTTATCCCGTTTGGGGCAGGACAAAATGGTGTTGGATAGCCCTTGCAGTACATATCGTTCCGTCGGATGAAGATTCTGTTCCTTTGGATTCTTGTACGAACCAGGGATTTCTCGCCTGGAAGGCTCCGAACACTCTTCTCCAATTCGAAGGGCGTTCTCGCATGCCTCGGAGAACTCTCAATGCAGCAAATCGGTTCTTGCGCGAATGCGAATCTCGATTGCAAGTAGCCTGACGCCAGATATCATTTTCCCTCTAGCGCAAAGATAGTGGCATAAACGCGTTCGTATGCCTGGACCATCGTACTGATTGAGAAGCGTTCGCTGACGCGCCTCCGGCAGGCTCGGCGATCAATTTGCGGCAGCCGCTCCAAAGCCGCGGCCGCTTCCTCGACGTTGTTCACCAGAAAACCAGTCTGACCATCTTCGATAACTTCACGACAAGAGCCCAAATCCATCGCAATCACGGGAACGCCGGCGCAATTAGCTTCGGCAAGAACGAGCCCGAAGCGCTCCGGGATAGTGTTCATGTGGAGAAGTGCCGATGCCTGAGCGAAAAGAGCGTTTTTTTCGGCGACGTTTACCGGTCCCACGTAGGAGATTTTGCAGCCGTCTATGTGTGGCTTGACTTGTTTCTCGAAGTACGACAGATCCTGTACAATCCCGGCAATGATAAGGTTCCTGCTGCTTCTCCGAGCAACCTCGATTGCGAGATGAACACCCTTGTCGGGATGAATGCGGCCGAGAAAAACCAAATTATTCCCTATCACCGTGGGCTGAAACGGATACAGCGACATATCAATGCCGTTATAGACAGTCGCCAGATAATTCAGCCGAGGGGCGCGATCGGAGTCGCTTATGGACACGAAGTATCCATCACGATATTTCTCGTAAACGGGCATGATTTGCGGAGAGGAGAATCCATGGACGGTGGTCAGCACCGGTGTCCTGACCAGCCGGTTGAACGCCAACGCCATGAAATCGTAATGGCTATGAATAAGATCGAATTCATCCGCGTGTTCGAACGCTTCCGAGATGTGAAGGTATTCGGCGACCTTTGGATCAATCGATCGATCTTCTTCGTAGCCTTTGTCCACCACGGCATGCAAATGGGCTGTGGTCAACGAGTTCGCTGTTGCAAAAAGCGTCACGTCCCAGCCGCGAGCGACTAGCCCTTCCGTAATGTTGCTGGCCACCGTTTCCCAAGCGCCGTAGTGCTGCGGCGGTGTCCGCCACGCTACAGGCGACAGAACAGCAATCCTCCTCTTCTGCGCTGCCATGGATTGAGAATCTTCCTATTCCATGGCCGAAAGCACTTGATTTAGCGGCGCTCGTGCGAAACCCGTGGCATGATCGGCGAGAGCATAGGGGATGATCAATTCACCCTGGTGAACAATGGCGCCGCAAGTATAGACAACGTTCGGCACGTAACCTTCACGTTCGTTCTCATTGGGGATCAACAACGGCTCGCGCAGCCTACCGATCACTCTCGCCGGGTCGTCGCGATCTAAAAGGAAAGCGCCGATGCAGTATTTGCGTAAAGGACCAACACCGTGACTGAGAACCAGCCATCCCGCTTCGGTTTCGATGGGTGACCCACAGTTCCCAATCTGCACCAGCTCCCACGGAAAAACAGGCTTCAACAATTTCTCGCGCTCATGCCAGAAGTGGACATGATCCGAGAACATAAGATAGATGTTCTCGTTATCCTGGCGAGACAGCATGGCGTAACGCCCATTGATCTTGCGCGGGAAAATAGCCATGCCTTTGTTCTCGGCGGCCGGCCCGTTCAGCGTGACAAAGCGAAAGAGGAGAAAGTCGGAAGTCTCAATCAGCTCCGGCATAATCACCTTGCCGTCGTAGGCGGTGAACGTCGCGTAATAGACGTTTGTGCCGTCATCATTCTTGAAGCAAACAAAACGGGCGTCCTCAATGCCGTTGCGCTGTGACGGAGTCGCCGGGAAAATAACCCGTTGCGACAATGATTGCTCAGGTTGGAACTGAACTTCGTGATTCGATAGCGCCAGCATTTCGATCCCACGTGAGACTTCCTCGTCTTCACGCAGACTCGTGTTCAAGACGCGAGATTGCGTCAGTTCCGCTTGCAGACTGTTCCGAAGTTCTTCGAGCGTAAACAAGTCGTTCAGGTTTCCTATCACCGCATCAGCAAAGTGACCCGTCAATCGCAGCTCGAGCATCTTTCTACTAAACTGCGGTTTCTCGTAGCGCGCGTTCGGCGTCTGGCGTGGCTCGGTCAGAAAACCGCTGGCCTTCTCCACTTCGATCCGGCTGTCCGCATGAATTAAGCCGGTGCGAAATGTTATGGAGGAGATGTGCCCCTCCCCAGTCGCCCGCAAGCTGAGAATAAACCGAAGAGCGCCGGAAGGAAGCCTCGACTGGTCCGGGTGCGGAACGATGGAGGGATTAAAAAGCGCAGCAGACTCAAGCGAGTATTCGGCCATAAAATAAGAGCCAATCAAAAGCTTGCGCTCCGGGGAGATCTTCCCGGCTTCCGGTAAAGACTCGTGTAATTGTTCGAACCGCTCTTGAAATCGCTCGGTTATTTGATCATGGCGTTCGGAGAACTCCGCCGAAAGTTCTTTCAGAAGAGGTCCAACCTGGCTTTCGGGAAGCAACATGATGCGTGTGATGATCCTGGAAATTCGCTGAGAGTCACCAGGAGCAAAGGGCCGCAAAAGGACACGCGACTGGTCGGGCTTCAGGATAGTAGTCGTGCGTGTAACGTTGATCGACATTGGCTGCTGCCTTGGTATGGGAGGTAGGGAAAGTGCTCGACGCCTAATCTGCGGAAGCGATTGGCTGCCTGAAACTGGTGAGCATGTTTTGGGCAAGCTGCAGTTCGGAGAGCGAAAGCAAGAACGCCAATGTGGATTCGGCTCCCTGGTTCCCATTGACCCGGTCGACGTGCAGTCCATCGAGGCACCCGCCGGTTTCAGGGGAGTACAGTTCCAGACCGAGATCGTTCCAACCAATGAACCAGTCGAAAGCACGGTGCGCCTGTTTGTACCACCACCGATCGGATGTTGCCCGATAGGCGGCTAGGCAGGCCGAGACCGTTGACTGCGCTTCGACTGGCTGCTGGTCAAAGCTGGCGCGGGTCCCTCCACGCCGATAAAAACCGTTAGTGCCGATAGGCCGGAAATGACCCTTCTCCGAAAGCTGCAACTCGGTCAGCCAGCGCAGGCTTTCGAGGCCTTTTTCAAGGACTGCTTGCTGCCCGGTTGCGCTACCGGTAAGGATCAACGCATGCGGAAGCTTCGCGTTGTCGTAAGACAAGGATTCCTCAAACCACTGCCAACCTGGCTGCGCTGTCTTCTCAAAAATCTCCATTAACCGAGAGGTCAGGATGTCGCGCGTCTGGCTGACCATGCTGTCACCGCTCAATCGACGCAAGTATTCATGAATACCGATCAGACCGAAGGCCCAAGCGCGGGGAGAAGTGAGTTCCGTCATGGTAGGTAAAGCTGAAGCGAACAACTGCCCTGCCATCATTTGAAAGCTTCGAAACGGAGAACGACCCACTGCGGTTCCCAAAGCCCAGAGGGCTCGGCCGTGAGAATCTTCGGACGGCTCTCCGTCCATCCAGCGCCGATCGAAACTCATAAAGTTGTGGAAGCGCCGTGTCTTCCGATCGAACGCATGGTGCAGAAAAGCTGCATAAGTCGTACCGAGCGTTCTCACCTGTTCGACATCTTCTCCCAACTCACCAAGAAGTACGGTGAGGATAAACGCCCGCGCGTTGTCGTCCGTGCAGTACCCCTCAAGAAAGTTGGGAACACTGAAGATAGCGTGCTGGAAGATGCCAGTCGAATCTGTCATTCGCAGCAGGTGACTCAGCTTCAGCTCCGGCAACTCGCGCGGCTTTTGATCCAGCGTTTTCGTGGTGAGAGATTTTCGCGCCTGTGCTCCCGCTTGAAGGCGCGACAACTCGAAAGAGTGCATGTATTGCTGCGCAACGTTACTCCAGATCATCTCGCGCCCAAGCTTATAGGCATTCTTTCGGATTGCATGGCGGCGGGTATCGTCGCGCAACAATGCGATTACCTCATGTGCGATAGCGCGGGCGTCGCCGAATGGAACCAGCACGCCACGATCGTCTGCCAGAAGTTCGGCAGCGTGCCAGTAAGGTGTCGAAATGACAGCTTTACCCGCGCCGAAAGTGTACGAAAGTGTTCCCGAAGTGATCTGAGCCTCGTTCAGATAGGGCGTGATGTAAATGTCCGCCGCACCAATGAACTCCTTTAAGTTCTCCAGGTCCACGAAACGGTTATAAAAGATAACGTTTTTCTCAACGTTGTTCTTCTTCGCGAGTATCTCGAGGCTCAGGCGATAAGCTTCGCCGTGCTCCCGCAGTTCGTTGGGATGAGTTGCGCCCAGCACGATATAAACTACTTCCGGAAACTCGGAAACGATCTCAGGCAAGGCATTTAGAACATTCTCGATACCCTTGTTCGGCGAAAGAAGTCCGAACGTGAGTAGGACAACCTTGCCTTCCACGCCGAACTGATCTTTGAAGTAACTGGGGTCGACAAATCCAACATCGGGAATCCCGTGGGGAATCAGATCAATCTTCGCCTCTGGGGCGCTATAGATTTCGCCGAGCATTTGACGGCCGCGCTCAGACATGACAACAAGCCGTGTAGAAAGCGAAATTAGTTCGTGCATCACAAGGCGCTGGTCCGCTCTTGGCTCGCGCAGGACCGTATGCAACGTTGTGATGACAGGCATCCTCAGTTCGCGCAGAAAAGCCAGGATATGACCGCCCGCTGTCCCGCCGAATATGCCGAACTCGTGCTGAAGACAAACGATATCAACGTTGCTGATGTTGAGAAAGTCGGCGGCTCGCAAATAGGACGAGAGATCCTGCTCTTCAATCTCGAAGCGAACGACTTCCGGGTATTCGTAACCTGACTTCAGATCATTCACCGATACAGAAAGACACTGGCTTTGAGGATAAGCAGTGGCCACAGCCGTAAGCAGATCCGAGGTAAACGTCGCAATGCCGCATTTTCGCGGCAGGTAATCGGCTACGAACGCTATTTTCCGGACTTTGGAATGCTCTTTCATTACTTTCTCCGTGGGGCCATGCGGCCGTAAATGCTGTATCAAACTCAACCTTTCTTTCGCGTCGACGAACGTGGAGGAAGCGGATCGCCAAAATGCAGTGGGTCACGCAAGTTTTGAAGCTCACGGTAGTAATAAAGGTGAGTGGGCCGTCTTCCGTCGAACTTCAGCGCCTTCAGGAAGGCGAGTTCCTCTGCCGTGGCGTCTCCGCTCAGGCTTGCGTTGCAGAGGAACTCTTGAAGACCTTGCTCCACGCTAGGAGGCCGATCTGATCCGATTTCCGTGAATTCGAATCGCTTTCGGCCACCGGGAACCAGTTTGCGGTTTGGAATTACATCAATGCGAAAAGTCTTGAGGTCAATGTCCCAGGACTCGATCAACAGCCCGAGAAACGCGGCGCAAATTTCTTCGGAAACCTGGAATGCATCGCCCTCGACGAACCTCCGGCTTTCTTTCCGGACCTGGTCGGGAGTTTCCCCCATCAATTGGGCCGCGAGGTTAAGTCGCTCTTCGTCTTGCAGGTGATCTCTGGCGATGGTCTTTGCGATATCGAGGAATTTCTGCGTCACCAAGCGCTCCAACTCCCCAAATGATTCGCGTTCGAAGATGACGCGGACTTCACTTCGGCGACTGGCAGCGCACTTCCCCAGGATCAACTCGCGGCACTGTGGGTGAAGCGGAGTCGGCGGTTCGGCCCATATCTTCTTCAGCCTTTCGCGCCGTTCGAGATCTGCCAGCTTCGAAAGCTCGTCTTCGGGAAGTCTGAGAAACCTGCTCATCCGAGCGTAGATTTCGGTACGCCCGGCCGAAGGGGGTACTTTCTTTCGAGCCAGTAGTTGGGAGATGTACGATTCCGTAACTTGCGCGCTGGCAGCGAGGTCTTTCTGTTCCAATCCGAGTTCTTCTAAGCGGGATTTGATAAAAAGCGCCAGGTCCACCCAGTGTCCAATCTGCTCTCCACGCTGGTTAACTAATACCAGTCAACCACGGTTCTAAGCGTGGCACAAACACGGTTGACAAGTAAAGATCCTTAACCGATAATGGTTAAGTAAGCACTCCCGCTCACCCCGGATTTTCCGAACTAAGTCAGAATCTACGGTCCCGCTCTCTTAGACCCACAACCGAGGAGGTTGTTGATGGTTTATACCCGCCTGAGGTTCCCCTGCCGTGACCGAAGAGAGCCGTGTTCTGAATGATCCAGTCGGGAACATTGCTGATTCGCAAGGGAACGATTCTTCCGGCATCGATACTCCTCAAAAGCAGCGCGACGAATGATAACTTTTCTGCTGTCCAGGGCGGCGCTGAACTGCTTCAACTAAAAGCGGAGCTCGCCCAGGCGGGTTGGAATTACTTCTACATGGGCGCCGTCAAGCAGACGGTGTTTGGCAGGGGCCCCAAGCGCATAGCCTCCGCAATGAACGGTGTCGCCGCCAAGATGGGGCTGAACAAATGCAATAGTTTGCAGATCGATGCCATCACGCCTCACTCGGTGCTCGGCATTCCCTGCTTGAGCGTATCGGCGCATTGCTGTCACATCCAAGAAGGCTTGATGTTCGCCGGAGAGAAGCAATGAGCACGGTTCCGGCCAAGCCGTGGCTTGGTACGGAAAGCCAGATAGAGTGGGCAGAAAAAATCAAACCGCTCGTCAGCGCCGAATTCGACCGCGTAGCTGAAACTCTCGAGGCCGTGGCTCGCCGACAATCGATAGCCGATCGCCTGGATACGCGGGCTATGATCGCGATTCTCGAGGAGAAACGCCTTGAGGTGCTGGGAAGAAATGAGGCCGGCTATTTCATTAAGAACTGGCAAGAGCTGACCGACCAGGTTCAAAGGCTCATTCGAGACGACTCGCGGTTCGCGGCCATCAGACTAGCGAAAGCAGCGCGCAGGGAAACACCCCCAATAGAAGCCGAAGCCCTTACACATTCCTCGGCCCAGTAAGAAAAAAGGAGATTCACCCATGAACGTCAGACCACTGTACGACCGCATCATTGTGAAAAGAAGCGAGGAAGAGGAAAGCATCCGCAACGGCATTTTCATTCCAGACTCGGCGAAGGAGAAGCCGCAAGAGGGCGAAGTAGTCGCGGTAGGCCGTGGCCGAAGGCTCGACGACGGCCAAATAGTCCCGCTGGATGTCAAGGCCGGCGATCGCGTTCTCTTTGGCAAGTACACAGGCAGCGAAACAAAGGTCGATGGCGCGGAGTACACGATCATGCGCGAAGACGATGTCTTAGCAATTCTAGGTTGAATTTCAGCAGAACGGCCAAAGCAGGTTAGTCTTCCACGCTGACGAGTAAAGGAAATATTTATGGCAAAGCAGATTGTATATAGCGACAACACAAGGCAGGCGATTCTTCGCGGAGTCAACCAACTCGCAGATACGGTGAAGGTGACTTTAGGCCCCCGAGGACGAAATGTCGTTCTCGACAAGAAATTCGGTGGCCCCACCATCACCAAAGACGGTGTGACCGTCGCGAAAGAGATCGAGTTGAAGGATCCGCTCGAGAATATGGGCGCTCAGATGGTGAAAGAAGTCGCATCCAAGACGTCTGATATCGCTGGCGACGGAACCACTACGGCCACGATCCTGGCGCAGGCCATCTTCCGCGAAGGCGTTAAAGCAGTAACGGCAGGCGCAAGCCCGATGGCCCTGAAACGCGGCATCGACAAGGCTGTCGAAGTGGTTGTGGCCGGCGTTCAGAAGCTGTCCATGCCTGTATCCGGTGACATGATCGCTCAGGTTGGCAGTATCTCGGCGAACAGCGATTCCGCCATCGGCGACGTGATCGCGGAAGCAATGAATAAGGTCGGGAAAGACGGTGTGATCACGGTCGAAGAATCCAAGACCATGACCACAGAGCTTCAGACTGTCGAAGGCATGCAGTTTGACCGCGGCTATCTCTCACCCTATTTCGTAACGGATCCGGATCGTATGGAATGCGTTTTGGAAGACGCCTACATACTGGTTCAGGAGAAAAAGATCAGCAGCATGAAGGATCTTCTGCCGCTGCTCGAGCAGATCGCCCGTGCTGGCAAGCCGCTGCTCATCATTTCGGAAGACGTAGAAGGCGAAGCTCTCGCCACACTAGTCGTCAACAGGCTCCGCGGAACGATTCAAGTTTGCGCTGTCAAGGCTCCGGGGTTCGGTGATCGCCGTAAGGCCATGTTGGAAGACCTCTCCATTTTGACCGGCGGTAAGGCCATCATGGAAGAAATGGGAACCAAGCTTGAAGACGTGAAGCTGGGGGACCTCGGCAGCGCTCGGCGAGTCGCGGTCACCAAAGATAACACCACGATTATTGATGGAGCGGGAGAAGCGAAGAGCATCGAAGGCCGAATCAAGCAACTCCGGGCGCAGGTGGAGGAGACTACCTCCGATTACGATCGTGAAAAGTTGCAGGAACGCCTGGCAAAGCTCGCCGGCGGCGTCGCCATCATCAAGGTCGGCGCAGCGACTGAGACTGAGATGAAAGAGAAGAAAGCTCGCGTCGAAGACGCGCTGCATGCGACCCGGGCAGCAGTGGAAGAAGGAATTGTGCCGGGTGGCGGTGTTGCTTTGCTCCGCGCCTCGCTCGCGCTCGATGATCTGAAACTCGAAGACGATGAGCAGTTCGGCGTCAGAATTGTACGCCGAGCCTGCGAAGAGCCGGTCCGCCAGATTGTGGCAAACGGCGGAATGGAAGGCGCCATTGTCCTGGAGAAAATCAAACTTCAGACCGACGGCAACTTCGGGTACAACGCGGCGACCGATCAATACGAAGACTTAGTAAAAGCGGGCGTTATCGATCCTACGAAGGTGACCCGGACGGCACTGCAAAATGCCGCATCCATCGCGTCGCTGATGTTGACCACAGAAGCCATGATCTGTGAGTTATCGGAAGCCGAAGCGTAAGCAAGTCGCTTGTAGAGGAAGGTGAGAAATGAACAAACAGTTGACGGCGAAGAGACTGTTGAAGCGTCACAACCGACATGCAGCGAGTGACAAGAATTGGGCTACCACTTCAAAAAGCAACTCGAGGAAGCCCGAGCATGTTGCTGCACCCCAACAGGGGCGACGCGCTGCTCGCCGAGTCTCGCCGAAAGCAGGATCTTAATCATGCTTGTCACCGGCGAGGTGCTGTTCCGCGCACAATGTCCGCGTTGCAGATCAATCGATTTTCGAACTGTCGGCACGCGGAACGTCATCGAACGAACTCTCCATCGGCTTCTCCAGCCCTGCCGGTGCTCTCTGTGTGGACGGCACTTTCTGGTGTTCCGATGGCAGGTTCCGGTCTCGGCGATGGCATGAAGACGATCTTGAGTGCGAACTCAAAGGGGCTCTCGAGCAGCTAAGCAGGGCCTTCTCGGGCCGGTGTTCCAAACGAGCCTACTGAAGAGCAAGGTTGGCGGTTGCGCAACTTCAAGCCTGCCCAGAGCCAGCCGCGCGGAGGCCGTGGCGAGGTCGCATGAGCTTTTTCCCAGCTAATGTCAGCTTCAGTCAATCCAACAGGAGCGGGAAAGCGGTACCTGAACAGGCGTGGTAAGGGTTCATTGAGCTTCGCCACAGACACGCAGGAAGTTTTCCCGGGTCTCCTAACGTCATTTCAGAGGGAGACTCGGAAGATGGCCAACGGGAAAGACCTGATCGCTCAAGGTGATCAGGTCCGCTTAGAGTTGCTCCAAACGGACCTCGATCTCTGTTTCACTTTTGCTGATCTCATACTCACAGAATTGAGTCTACAAGCGCGAGAAGCCGCGGAAAGTTTACTGGCAAAGGCAGAAAAAGGATACGCCACAATCGAATACTTTCTACCTAAGGTTTGCAATGAAGACGAACGCCAAGCGCTTCAGCAGAGGCTTCACCAACTCCGGGCTAGACTCGATGATGTCGCTGGCCAGATTCGTATGAACTTCTAGGGCAGATTACGGTTGGCGATCTCCTCTTTTGGGGGACCACCACCGTTGAGATACTTCAAGCTGTCGTGTCTCGGCACACCTCTGATCCAACTTCTCGAACCTTCAAATTCAGGAGGGACGAAAACGTTCGACCGCTGATGACATCCTCGATTGCGCGAGGGAGTTGCCATGCCGCGGGTGACTCGTATGCGATGTTTGAGCGCCAGTCTAAAATGCTTGCTTTCCATAAGCCCGATCCGAGTAACTACTCACGGCTTATCAATCTGATATCAGGCAAGTAGCTTCCGCAACCACTTCGCAGAAGGTCACGTTTAAGGAGCTGTTCGGAAAACCGGGTACTAATGCGGAGTGCACCTACGGCCGCGCATAGTAGCGGTCACGAGCCTGCACGATAAGATCTTTCCCCTTGGCTTTGACTTGAAGTTTTCGGAAGCCGAAGTGGGTTTGCGCCTGGTCCGAAACATATCCTAAGCTGTATTGGCTGCGAAGCTCGTCTTGTATTACATCGAAGACCTGGCCGATGTTTTGCTTCTTCGATACTTCGAAGAAACCGCCGCCGGTTTCACGAGATAAACGCTGAAGCACACCTCTGCCTTCCCTTCCCCCTCCCAGACTGTAGAAACCAGGATCGGTAAATAGGATGGAGTAGATCAAAGCGTCCGCCTTTTGAGCCGCATCGATAGTCGTGGCAAGATCGGCATTGCTACCTTCATCAACACCGTCCGTCATGACGATCAGCGCTTTGCGGCCACTTTGATTTTGCATAATTTGCGATCCTTTTATCAGCGCATCGTACAGCAGTGTTCCCGGGCCATCAGCATGTTCGCGAAGTTCTCTGCGCGAAGGCGTATCCACTGTCGTCAGTGCCTCGTTCAGGTCTTTCCACGATGAAGTAAGCTCCTGTCTTACCATCACGTTCGTATCGAACTGAATCAGGAACGCTTTGTCCTTCTGTGGGCGAAGAACCTGATCGAGGAAATCAAAGCAGGCCGACCGTTCGGGCGTGATGACACGTGCTTGGCTCATGCTGGAGTCGATCATCAGGCCGAGAATCAGCGCCAGATCGGATTGCGCGGCAAAGTAGCGGATCGTTTGCGGGCGCCCATCCTCGAGGATCACGAAATCGTCTTTGTTAAGGTCACGAATGATGTGGCCCTTTTTGTCTCGCACGTTCGCGAGGACATTGACGACGTTTAGCGCTGTAGAAAACGTGGGTTCCTGAGCGGATAGTAGACGTGGCGAGATGATCGCGACAGCAGAAGCAAGCAAGATTCGCCGTGATCGTTCCAAGTCCCCATTTTAGGCTTTGCTGAATGGGCGGGCGACGTGATCCTGCTGCAGATGCACCACTCGGAAACGATCCTTCAGGAACGGCAAGCTGAACCTGCAACGCCGAGAGGCACTGTTGCGCTTTGCACTTACCCATAAGTCCGAGCTCCTCTAGCGCAGGCGCGTCCGGCAATAAAAGCAAGCCCAAGCCCTACCACCATAGCCCTTTTCCTTGCATCGTCAGTTCAGAAGCTCAGAAATGAGTACGTCTACTCACACAAGTTGAGTAGTAACACTCTAGCCGTTTCGCCTCCCAAAGCCGCATCCTGTAGTCCAGAACGGCAACAGACATCTTGAGGGTTCTAATCGTTGAAGACGACGGAGCAATGCGCGAGTTGATCAAGAGAGTGATCGGCGATCTCGCAGAGGGCTTCTGGGAATGCAGCGACGGTCGCGACGCCCTCGATCTGTATGAGAAACATCGGCCTGCTTGGGTTCTGATGGATATCCGGATGGAGCACGTTGACGGTCTAACCGCCACTCAACAGATCACGACAGCCTGGCCGTCTGCCCGTGTGCTTGTCGTTACCTCCTACACGGATGATGACCTGCGAGAAGCAGCGCACCGGGCGGGCGCATGTGGCTATATCTCGAAGGAAAATCTGCTTGAGATCCGAAGGTGGCTTGCGACCTGAGTACCTCTGCTCATAACTTCTACTCAAAATGAGTACATCTACTCATTCAAATTGAGTAATACCCGTCTAGCGCTGTCCTACCCCGAAGGTGCATGCTAGAGACCAAAACAAAATCTCAGTATCTGGAGAACCTTTTGACGCGTAAATTGATGCTCCTCGTCGTCTTAGCTACCTTGCCCGTGATCGGCAGAGCAAGCAACGTTACTCTTCAGGACAACTTTGCTGCGGACGATAACGTTCAACTTTTCTCCGTTTCCATTCTGACAACTGCTGCCGTTGACATTCGCAGACGTGGTTACGCCGGCGGGACGACCTCGACCGGCACGGCGGTGCCTCCCGGTGGTTTCGACAGCCTCCTTATTGAGGAGAACGATGATGGCGCAGGCGTCGCTACCAACCCCGCAACCGGTCTGGCGGGAGATGCGCGAATCACCGCCAACCACACGACCGGCACTTACATTCTGGCCCTTACGCAATACCACAACTTTTCGATCGGCAACCTTGCTGATGGATTTGTCGAATCTGGCAAGCCCAATTTTCACGGCCGATCCCGCCTTTGCGGGCGTTATCCGTCCTGCTCAGTATCGGTCTGGCTCTGCGCCGGCTGAGGCTACGCTGAGCGCCTAGCAATTCATCTCACTTCTTCTGAGTCAACGATGAACCGCTGCTACGGAGGCATTCGCGGAAGGCTCAGGATAGTGCGCGCTCATCCTATATCCACACGAAAGGCTACCTATGTTTGTTAAACGAGATCTGATTAAGCGGGGTGGCGCTGCTCCTTCTTCGCTTCGCAGGGCTGGCGCGTTGCTTGCAATCCTGCTGGGTGTAATTTCTATCGCCCAGGCACAAGACTCGAATGCCGCAGACCCTGATTACAGCGGCGTTAAGGACATTCTGCGCGGGAGACGAACGCTACTGTCCATCAACGATCTGGTTATCGGTGGCACCTTGATGAAGACCAGCGACGGCACGAAGATCGAGGACAAGGACATCTCTGAGTTGCCCGGCTCTCAAACGCCGAGAGGCGGTCCAGAAATCATGGCTCGCCTGTTCGATTCGACATCCGGCACCTTGGTCTACGTAAACGAAAAGATAGTCTATGCCGTAGATCCGATATCTCAAACCACAACATCTCTCTCGCTTAACGAGTTCACCAGCCTTTCGGAGGTCGCTTCCGGTGACTTCCGACAGGATGGTTTGCAGGAAGTCGTGCTTGCTTCCCGTTCAGGAGTAAGACTCTTGAGTGCGGCCGATCCCGAACAGTTTTCTAAAGGCCTCGTTGCAGCCCAAGCGGCGAGATTCACGGCATATTCGCTTTCCAGGCCCGCTGTTGCTGTGGGCGACTTTGATGGGGATGGACATCCGGAGGTCGCAGTCGCGTACGAAGACCTGTTTCAACAGGCTTGGCGGCTGAACATATACCGTGTTGATGCGCAAACTCTCGCGCTCGAGCTGAAGCACAGCGAGGTTTTCCACCCCGCCGACTCGGGTCTGCTCGTATCGGCGGCGCTGGCCACGGGACGTTTGGGAACTGCTGTTCATGACCAGTTACTACTGGGTTACGCAATCTTTCGCGATTCGCTGACATTCAAGTCCTTCGATTTCGATAAGTCCCTGACGCCAATCCTCAGAGATACGCGTACAGTCACCCAACAGAACGTTGAGGAAGTGAATTTTGGAGCCGGCCGTTTCGATCCACTTTCATCGTTCGATCAAGTCGCAGTGAAATTGAATGATGGTCGGAATAACGTCCGGGTTGGAATTGTTAGCTTGAATAATAATCTGCAAATTCGGCTTCCCGCCTTCTTGGTGCTCCCCGGCGTAGCCTGCAGTAACCGTGGCTTGGCCGTAGGAGGCTTCGCGCGCACGGAACCGGTGCCGCAGGATCCATCGAAGACCCAGCTCAGCCTAAAGCTTCAATTGGCGATCAGTACCTCCAATTGCGCCGGCAGTCGGGGACTAAATATCTACAACGTCGATCCGCCAAAGACCGCTGGAACGGATTTCGGCATCGACACAAATGCAGTGCTCAGTCGATCGCTCCCGCAAACCGCCAACTACGGGGCGCCAATTATTGCGGGCGACATACAAGGACGTTCGGTGGTTCTCGGGGAACCGACTAAGGTCGTCATAGAGGAAACGGCGCAACCTTCGGTCATTGCCGCCATGCCGCCCATGCACGTCGATTTCATACGGCCGTCCGGCGCAGGACAGCCCACTTTGCTGAATCTGAGCGCAATTCCGAGTGGATTTCGTACCGTCTACGAAACAAGTGAGACCAACACCACCCAGTCGTCGAGCACCAGCACGAGTAGCTGGTCCTTTGGAGCGGAGGTCAACGTGGGGGCCTCCGTTGAAATTGGCAGTGTAGAAAGCGGCTTGGGCGTGGAGGTGGGTGCTACCGCGCAGGCAGCGCAGGACATCAAAACTATGAACGAGAAAACGTATGGCTCCTACCAGACCAGCCGTTTCGACGCCAACGTCAGAACGGGCTTATCCGACCAGGTTTGGTATACGCAATCGCGCTTCAACGTGTACGTTTATCCCGTGCTCGGACACACCGTTTGTCCCAAAGAAGAACCCGATTGTACAGACAAGGTACCGTTGACAATTCAGTTCTCAGGTCCGGACAAAATCGAGTCTCACAAAGTGGATGGAAATCTAATCCCCTGGTATCAGCCGCCCTGGGAGCCGGGAAACATCTTTTCGTATCCGGCGAATGGGGAGCAGTTAGAAAAGATACTACCGAACATTCAGCAGCTTTCGACGCCTAGCACGTATCGCACGGATAGCGGCACCGCGACCGAGCGGGCAACCTGGACTACCGAGCAAACGGAGGGCGCAACCGCAAGTATCGATGAGAATTTCTCTTACGAGCTGGGCTTCTCGGTGAGCGGTGCTGTGAGCGGCGGCTTCGTCACCGGCAAGGCCAGTGCGAGTTTGAACCTGAGCGGAAGCTCCGGGTTTAGTGATCTGAATAAGTCAGTCACAAGCCTGGGCCGCTCCCAAGGTATTGGTGTGGAAAAGCCCGGAACCTTTCGTGTTCCTTCGAGTTATAGCTATTTCTTCACGCCTTACATCCTGGGGCAGAAACAGCCCAGCAGCGTAGTAGATCAGGAGCCGTTACAGGCGGACGTGACAACATTTGGCCTGCTGCGAACTGCCTTCACGGCCGATCCGGCTCGCAGCGATGCTGGCGGTTGGTGGAAAGGGGTGTACCAGGATAAGCCCGATTTAGCTCTGAATCACCCGTCACGGTGGAGCAGGCAAGTCGCGGCGGCGGCGGATCCGCTCCCGGCCAACTGCCTGGACTCTAAGGAAGGCGTGGATTGCATCAATCTGGAACCGCGCCGTCCCGATAACTTGTGGGAAAGCAACTTTCATATCATGCGCGGATTCTTTATCTCGAATGCGCTCAGCGGCGGAACAGGGCCGCAGCTTACGACCGCCACAGCGGGCGACAAGCTGAGACTGAACGCTCGCGTCTACAATTACAGTTTTGCGTCCATGCGCTCCAATAGCCAGGTGCATGTGCGTTTCTACACCCAGCAAGTTGACATCAACAATAAGCATCTTCCGATCGGCGACAGTATTCTCATCAACGAGGTCACCCTGTCGGGAATCCCACCCTTTAGGGACGGTGATGGTGACCCTCTGAACTGGGTGCTGGCGAGCACCGACTTTGATACAAGTGGATACGATCGTAAGTACTTGATCTTCTGGGTTGTTGTTTGGATGGAGGACGGCAACGGCAACCTCGTGCCGGAGACTGAGAGCCATGGTTTGAAGAGCATTCCCGGTACTCTCAAGTCCCTCGCCGATGTGCAAGAAGAGGAGTACAGCAACAACGTTGGCTTTTACAACTCTGTTTTCTACGTCCAGAAGAATGAGGCTGATATCGCGCAGGCATCAAGCAGCAACGGCGAGCCGGCGACCATTGACATCGCTAAAACCCGAGTTCCTGACAAGCGTGTTCTACAAGGGCAAGCGGTAGACGTCTCAGCAGAAGTCAGTGCTGAAGCCAATAGTGCATCGGGTGTGACCGCACTCTTTTATGATGGGGATCCCCACGGCGGTGGAAGCGTCTTCGGACTGGAACGCATCCCGTATATCGCGGAGAACGGCACTTATCAGGTAGAAGCGCCATATCGCGCTGGCGCGTGCGGCAAACATGAACTGTTTGTGGTTATGCACGAGGGAACACCCGATGAGGTAGTCTCGCTGCCGCGAAGGGTAAGAGTTGACTGTGCTCGCTGATCGGCCGCATGAGCGAGACCAAGTCTGCTGGATACCCCGAGCTACGCCTGCCCAGTGGCCGTACGGATCGGATTGTTGATAGGGAGGGAGCTTTTCGCTCCTTCCTTCGAAAGCACTGTAATTCGCATTAGCTTTCCGCTCGCCGACTCCGCGCTGGCCCCTCATCAGTGAACGTCCTCAGTTCGGAGTTGATCGTCGGCTAAAATTGGGCCTACTACCGGTCCGCCAGCAGATTTGCAAGTGGGGCCCAAAACATCTTGGTATCTCAGGGCACCGGCATTCGTGACTCTACGTGGTCACCAGGAAGCCGGACATGAATCTTATCAGTGATACGAGCTCTTCCTGCGAATACAAGAAGAAAGTTAATATGCCCTCCGATTTGATGAACCAGAAATCAGCCAAAACACTGGGACCTGCAACGAAGCTAGGTTCTCGCATGTACCCGAACCGTGTCGCACTTTCCGAGGAAGTCAACACACGCGTCGTCGAAGTCATGCGGGAACGCTTGGCGGAAGCAGCGGATCTGTCTTCCCAAGCGAAATTTGCTCATTGGAACGTCAAGGGTTACAACTTTTCTCAGCTTCACCTCGTGTTCGATCAAGTGGCTAAAGCGATCGAAGGGCAGATTGACCCTATTGCGGAGCACATCACGGAACTCGGAGGAGATAGACCCAGATCGGACTTCCTGAACCAGTTGATTGTGGATGCCGAAGAGCAACTCTATCTCCTCGAATCTCACCTGAAGCTGGCGGCGCTCAGTGAGGTTACAAACCCGGCGGAATAAGCCGCTTATGCCCTGCCCTTCATCGATAAGAGAAGTTACACAATTGGAACGGGGAACGGCGCGATGAAGGGGGTCATCCTGGTGGAGCCCCGTAGAGTCGAAGTCCGGGAGATCCCGGACGCAGAGATACAGGAATCAACCGACGTGTTGATGCGTGTCACCTCGACGGCCATTTGTGGAACGGATCTGCATTTCTATGAGGGCCGCATGCCCTACAACGGGAAACTGATTGGTCATGAACCGCTGGGCATAGTCGAAGAAGCGGGCAGCGCGGTGAAGTACGTCAAGAAGGGCGACCGCATTGTGGTGCCGACACATATCTGCTGCGGATTCTGCCCCAATTGCGTACGCGGCTACAGCGCGGCTTGCTTGACGACTAATCCCGGCAATGCAGGGGCGGCCTACGGATATCCGAATCAGGGCGATTACGCCGGTGCGCAGGCGGAGCTGGTGAGGATACCGCTAGCCGATGCGAATTGCTTGAAACTGCCCGGCGAGGCGGGAGATGACTGGGAGCATGATTTCGTCCTGCTGGCCGACATCTTTCCCACAGGCTGGCATGCAACGGAGCTGGCGAGAGTCGGTGGGGGAGATTCTGTTGTCATCTTTGGCGCGGGCGCAGTGGGCTTAATGGCGGCGTATTCGGCACGGCTGCGTGGCGCCAGTGATGTATACGTCGTGGACGCGATCGCCGAAAGGCTGCAAAAGGCCGCTGAGCTCGGTGCAGTGCCAATCAACTTCCGGGAAGAAGATCCGGTCACGCAAATCATGGAAGCTGCGTAAGAAGAAGCGTATGGATACAGCATTCCGCGACGAGCATGCCATGGATGGCGTAATGTGCGGTATCGATGCAATCGGATTTCAGGCACGGTCGCGCGAGGACTACAGCAAAGAGGATCCGCGTTGGGTGATCTCGGCTTTGGCCGAACTGGTGAATCCAACCGGACGCATCGCCGTTGTGGGGGTCTTCCCTCCCCAGGACCCGGAGGGGCCCGATCCCGCAGAACAGAAAGGTGAACTGACTGTGCCCTGGGGCAAGCTGTTCAAGAAAGGCATCAGTATCGGTTTAGGGCGCGACCAGGACGAACGTTACAATCTCATGCTCCGCAACATGATTGTCGAAGGAACCGCGCGTCCGGGCAAGATAGTCTCGCATCGCGTTCCGATTTCACAGGCTGCGGAAGCCTTTGCTCAGTTTGACGGGCGGGCAGGTGGATACATCAAAGTCGTGCTCGATCCTCAAATCTAGGCGCCCTTGCACGCAGCACCGTAGATTTCGCAGGTTCCACATTCTTCTCCCTGCACTCTAATGCTCAGGAGAGTCAATGAAAAAAGCATTCGCCACTATTTGTTGCTGTTTCGTGTCCACGGTGTGCGCTTTCGCGCAAGACAAAGGGTCCACAAAGGTATCCGATCAGGCCTTTGTCACCTTCGCAGCCCAGAACGACATGAACGAAGCACACCTTGGAGAATTAGCGGCCGAACACGCCTCTTCGCCAGCAATCAAGGAGTACGCGCAAATGCTGGTTACAGATCACACGAAAGATTACAAGCAAATTTCTGCTCTCGGACGCAAAGCCGGTCTGGACGTTCCTACGGCGCTCGATGCGGCTCATCTCAAGCTCATCGCGCCACTGGAAAAGCTGAAAGGGCCTGCTTTCGACCGGCGCTTCGTCCGCGAAATCATTACGGGGCATGAAACGGCAACTGCCGCCTACGATCAGGAGTCCCGCGAGGGCCAAAACCCAGAGCTAAAGGCCTATGCCAAAGATACGGTTTTGGTGCTGGAGAAACATAAGGATCAGGCAAAGCTGCTTCTCAAATCTGGCAAATGATGCAGCGCGGCGGGTTGTATCGCCAGGGTTAGACTTCCGGTTGGGATCTCGCATCGGCATCAAAAATCTCAGCAGACGATGCCGTTTGCGTTACGGCTCCTGGTAGGGCAATGCAAAGAAAAAGCATAATACTCCGGCCCGCCCTACTTCTATACGCCTATCGTGAAGTAACCATGTTAGGAGTCACATGGATGAGGCCCCCGGGATTCATATCTTCCAGCATCCATAGCGAGCCGTCTGGTCCTTCTTCCACGTCGCGAAGGCGATGGCCCACATTCCAACGCTCAGCGGTCTTGGCACCTCCATGGCCATCAAAGATGACTCGGAGAAGTGTTTGGCTGACTAGACCGCTGATGAACCCATTACCGTTCCATTGCGGGAAAGTCTTATTGCCGCGATAGAACATCAGATTGCCCGGCGCGATGACGGGCACCCAATAAATGACCGGCTTCACCAGGTCGGGACGCGTGTCGGGGTTGGGAATGGGAACGCCGTTATAGTTTTGTCCATAACAGACGAGGGGCCAACCATAGTTCTTGCCCTTCTCGATAAGGTTCAGCTCGTCGCCACCGCGCGGCCCATGCTCGACTTCCCACAACTCTCCGGTCGGCGAAAACGCCAATCCATAGGGGGTGCGGTGGCCGACGGACCAAGTTTCGGACGGCGTTAGATTGCCACCGGGGAAGGTGTACGAGCTCACTACCGGGGCGGTCTGGGCGGCTTCGGTATCTTTGGGCGGATCGATGAGGGGGATCGTGGCGGCACCTTTTTTGCCGAAGTTCGGATTACCCGGGGCGGGTTTTCCATCGAGCGTAAGGCGGAGTATCTTGCCTTCGGGCTGGTCCGGGTCTTGCGCGGGAGTGAAGCGTTGGCGGTCGCCAACCGTCAGGTAGAGATAATTCCCGTCTGGCGAGAACGCGATTTGCGCGCCCTCCTGCCCGCCCTTGCCCTTTGGCATTTGGCGCCACAACACAGAAAGATTATCGAGGCTCGCCGACGTAGCGGTGGCCGTCAGCTTGGCACGGGCTAGCGCCAGACCGCCGCCATAGTCGCCCGGCTCTGCATAGGTGAGATAGACGCTATGGTCCGTGGCGTAATGGGGCGAGACAAAGACGCCCAACATGCCGTTTTGGCCCTGAAAATAGACTGGCGGCACATTGCTGACCGGGACCTTCTCACCTGTCTGGGACACTAGCCAAACCGGTCCGACTTTTTCGGTGATCAGCATGCGTCCGTCCGGCAGGAATGCCAGTCGCCAAGGCAGTTGAAAAGTAGCCACAGTCGTCATGGTGAACGGCAGGCTGGCTTCGGGCTTCTGTTCGCCCGCATTGATTTGAGCCCAGACCGCCACCGGCGCCAGCGCCAAGCTCAATACCGCTCTTACTACCTTCATTCCGCTATTCTCCTTTGCTCCCAGCCTCGCTCCAGGCGGGCGCAATACCCGAGAGACACGAACATCAATGTCCCCACATCAGTTTAGATCGACTCTGAATTCGGAGAGCCGGATTGCTTCATTGCGTGATCCTACCGGGCTGCCCCAAACCGCGATCCCTAAACAGAGAAGCCGAGGAGAAGCGCCCTTTCGCAGTCGGGTCTAGGCGGCACTTTAGGGATTTAGAACGACCTCTGGCCCTGTATCACTCGGTCGAGAATCGATTGCGTCATAAGGAGGCAGACTGGCGAACAGTCCCGCTGCCGCAACGACCAGCCCCACGAAAACCAGCAGCGCACTTCGATAGCTGCCGGTCTGGTCGAAAATGGCTCCTGCCAGGAGTGGTCCAAGTCCTCCTGCGATCGCGTACACGGTCCAGGTATATCCGTAGAGCTCGCTAAAACGGTTGAGACCGAAGTAGCGAGTAAGAAGATAAGGAACTGCGTCCGATTCAGCGCCCATCCCGACACCGACCAGAATCGCTGAGGCATAGGCCGCGACCAAAGATCCACCTGTGAGAACAAAAACGAGTCCAACGGCCGTGCAGAAGAGCAGGATAGCGGCTACACGATTGGCCGGGAAGAGATCGAGCAGGTAGCCCGTGAAGAGTTTGCTCGCGAGCGTGGCCAGCCCCGCCACAGAAAGCACGGCTGCGGCCGAACCGGGCGTTAATCCGCAATCCGTGAGCAGCGCCGCCCAATGCGTGTTCAATCCGTTTGTCGCGAACGAAAACAGCAGCAGCGCACCTGTGATTCCCCAGAATGCAAAACTGCGCACTGGTCCAGATCTCTTTTCAGGGGCTTCGCGGCTTGTCCGCTGCGCAACCGGTTCGTACAGGAAGAGCCATATCAGCGGACCAGGAACGAGTAGGGCGAGTGCGCCCAGAATCCCATACGCAGCCCGCCAGCCGTAAGTCGAGATGAGAAACTGCGCTAGCGGAGGGAACACCATAAAACCGATCCCCGAACCCGCCATAACGACCGCGAGCGCCCGTCCGCGCGTTTGATCGAACCAGGCGCTGACCACGCGCGCATATCCGAGCTGCGTGGTGGGAATGCCAGTCACGCCCATCACGATATAGATGGTGAGGAGATGCCACCAATGCCGGGTGAGCAGAGACAACGACGCGAACCCTAGTGCGTAGATGACAAGGCACGGCAGCACGACACGCCTGGCCGGAACCCGGTCGAGCACCCGACCGAACCAGGGAGACATGATCGCCACACACAGCACGGCCGCGGTGAAGCCAGACGAGATTTCAGCGCGTGACCAACCGAGCGCCTGCGATACCGGTTTCAGAAAGATGCCGAATGTCGAGATAAAGAGCGAGCCGAAGCTGAAGAATACGCCGCAGCAAGCCGTCAAAAGAACGCTCTGCCGCCTATTCAGAAGATGGCTTGGGCGGTGGCTGAGAACTGCGGGAGTAGCCATGGATTGCCGATCGTTTTGCTCCTGCGCGGTGCGCTTCGTCGCTCATTGCATGCACACCGCTGGCATCGATCCAACGGTTGTAGAAATTGAACAACGAGCAGACGGTGATTGCATAGTAGATTGCTTCGTCCGTGTAGCCTACCTCGTGCAGCGCTGCGATGTCCGCCGGTCCGATGTTCACGGAATCGTCGTTAACCTTGCGCACGAAACGCAGCATTGCTTTTTCGTCGCTGGCAAGCGCCGACGTTTCCGGGTCCGCAAGCACGCCGCGAACCAGTTCTTCGTTCTCGAGCAGTTCCGCCGCGACCGCGGCGTGAGACTTCGTTCAAAATGGGCACTGGTTCAGACTCGACGTATACGCCGCAATCAACTCGCGAAAGCCCGGCGATAACGGCGCTGGTTCCCGCATCATCTGCTGCGTAAAACGCTCGAGATGGACCGTCGCGTCGATCTTGTACGAAAACATATGCAGAATCTGCGGATACTCCGGACCCGCACGTCGCATCATTTCGATGGCCTTGCTGTAGTTGTCGTCGCCCTGATGGGCTTCAACGTCTTTCAAAAACATAGGGTCCATCGCGATCATTACTCCCGTCAAAACAAAAATTTCAAACCAAGTTGCACCAGGCGCGGCGGCGCGGCCTGCAGAATCTGCCCGAACGCAGGCGAATTTAAGTCATTCTCCGGCAGCGCGAAGTTCGCATGGTTAAGGATATTAAACGCTTCCGCGCGAAACTGGACGGACTTCGACTCCCTTAAGGCGAAGTTCCTGAACAACGAAAAATCCACGTTCGCGTAGCCCGGCCCGCGCACCGCATTTCGCCCTTCATTACCAAACTGGCCCGGGTTGTTTTGCTGTGTGAGCCGCCCGAATGAAGCTGGAGCTGACCCAAGAGTTCGGCGTATGCGGATCTTGGTTCGGATTGCTCAGCACGTTCGGCCGGCTCGAGTAGAATCCCGTAATTTCCGGCGCTTGCCCCTGCATTGGTGCGTTGTCGCTGTCGTAAACCGTAAAGGGCGTCCCCGTAGCGAACGTGGCGATCGTATTCATCTGCCAACCATTGATCAGCATCGCGGGGACACGCGACCGCGACCAATGCGGTAGCGCATAAGTTCCGCTGAATACAAAGCGATGGGTGGCATCGAATAAGGAGGGCCCATGTTCGGCACGCAAATCGAACGGATTTTGAGCAAGGTCGTTTTCTCCGGCCACCAGCGTCGGGGCGGAGCCGCCGAGGTTCAATGAGGACGAGTAATCAAGGCTTTTCGACCACCAGTACGAAGCCAGGAACGATAACCCATTCGCAAATTGGCGAGAGAATGCGGCCTGGAAAGCATGATAGGTCGAACTGTTGTTGCCTGCGATCAGACCGACTGAACTGAACGCGCAACTGCCGAGCGCAGCCGAACAGTTCGCATAAGGCCGGCGTTGGTCTGCATTATCGGCTGTCGCGCCCGGCCCATAGATGGCCGGATTCGCCTCAATGAAGCGCGGCAGGTGCGTACCCTTATTGCCCACATATCGCAGATCGAGTGTATAGCGCGCAGTGAACACATGCTCGATTGAAAAGTTCCATTGCTGCGAGTAGGGCGGCAGCATGCCGGATTCGACCGTGAGAATGGTTGCCGGGCGAACAAACGTCTGGTTCGCAAAAGGCGGCGTGGATCCGTTATACGGATTTGCGAAATTCAGACCGGGCCCGGGAAGCTGGAACGCCTGCGTCCAGGGGAGCGCGCTAACGGCGGCCTGCAGCGGACCGCCCACTCCGTTCGTGTAACCGGCATAGAAGATCCCATAGCCGCCGCGAACCGTCGTGGTTGCGTGGCCGAAAGGATCCCATGCGAAGCCTACGCGGGGCATGAACTCGTGGTAATCGACTTCAGCGATACCATCGGGCACGCCCGGGTCGCCGGGAAACAGCAGACCTGCTGGCGCATCCGTCCGCACGCGCGATTGACGTCCCGGCGCCCACGCGTTCATACGGTTGCGGATATCTGTGTAGGGCGTGTTCACCCCATAGCGCAGTCCGTAGCTCAAGCTCAGGTTTGGACGAACGCGCCAATCGTCCTGTGCATATCCGGCAGCGACCCATTTGCGCAGGCCGCGGTTGAAATCACCGCCACCCTGAAAAAACACGACCGGCTGCCCCACCAGAAAGCTCGCGAAGGCATCGCTCACCGGGAATGGCGCGAACACGAAGAATCCATTCGTCGCAATTCCGAGCAGTACGTTTATCTGCTGCCGGTCGAGATTGCCGCCGAATTTGAAGTTGTGCCGGTCGTGCGTGATTGCTAGCGAATAATAGTGCTTGATAGTCATTCTGAACCGTGTTCTGCGGACCGGTGATCGGATTACCGATGTTGGTGAAGCCATTGATGATCAGATAGGGGCTGCCGGTAACCGCAGGAAGTGTCGGCTGGTATGTGAAACCGAGGCTGCTCGCAGGCGTGTGGTTTTGCGCCGCTTCTATCGAGGCTACGTTCCGAAAGAAAGCGACGCGCGCTGTCTGCACCGCGGCCGGTGAGAAGGAATGAACCCAGGAGACCGTCGCCGAATGCGTCCTGAAATTATCGGCCGTCGGAAAGCCAGGCACACTCGAGCCATTGATCGGCAGCGGGTCTAGCACGTGCTGTGACGATGTCGCGTAACGGGCGACGATCTGGTCTGAGTCGCTGAAATAATGATCGAAGCGGAACCCGCCCTGGTCATAGTTGTTGGTCAGCATCTGGGTTGACGAGAACAATGAGGGCGACAGGTTGCCGGTCGGAATCAGGTGCAGAGCGGCGAGCGAGATCGGGCTGAGCTGTCTCTGTGGAATCGTATTGTTAGGGTACGGTGCGCCGGCCAGATAATTGATCAGAGGCGCGGGGTTTGCTGAAAAATCCCCCGCTCGCTGCGCCGGTGTGGGCACGATGGTGGTGCGCGTTACGCCTTCGCGATCGCGCTGGCCTTCATAAAATCCGAAGAAGAAGTCCTTATTCTTTCGCACCGGGCCCCCGAAGGTGGCGCCGAACTGGTTCTGGTGCAGCGGTTCCGTGCTCGCTGCGAAGAAATTGCGGGCATCCAGGTTGTTATTGCGAAAAAAGTCGTATAGCGATCCGTGGAATTTGTTCGTGCCCGATTTCGTGATGACAGTTGTGGTAGCGCCATCAGTTTCGCCGTATTCAGCCGGTGCGTTCGAGGTCAATATGCGAAATTCAGAAACAGCATCCGGGGGAGTGCGCAGGGCAAATCCGCCGTTGACGCTATCCAGATTACTCACGCCATCCAGGAAATAGTTGTTCGATTCGGGCGGCAGTCCATTTACAGCGTACGCTTGGCCCTGCCGCTTGATCCCGCCGGATTGCAACACACCAAAAGTCATCGGGGCGACGCCGGGCTGCAGCAGGCCGAGTTGGGTGAGGTTGCGGCCATTCAAGGGAAGATCGACGGCCTCCCGTTCTGAAACCACGTTGCCAAGCGTCGGACTGACATCCACGGTCGCGGCGTTATCGTTGACGGTGATCTGATGCGAAGCTGCGGATGCAAGATCCATCTGGAGCGACACCTCTTGGACGCGACCGACATCAAGCCGGATAGCCGCTGTTTCGAAATCGGCGAAACCATGTGCAGCGGCACGAATGCGATAGCTCCCGACGGGCAACGAACTGAACCGGAATGCGCCTTCGTCAGTCGTTTGCTCGGCTGTCGTACGGCCCGTATCGGCGCTTTCGGCAGTCACGTTTGCATGCGGCACCCGTGCACCCGATGGATCAGTGACTGTGCCCTGGAGTGTTCCGGTCGGATCTTGTGCACTTGCTGCGAGAACAAAAGAACACACCACAATCGTGCGAAACAAAGATGATTTCATAGCTGACCCGAAGGATTGAGAGCAGCGTACTCGAACAAGCGCTACTCTGTCAACGCTAAGGACAGCGGGCCGTCGTCAGCACGGAACGTCCGGTTGAGCTGGACATCATGTATGAACCGGTGTTCCGGTCAGAGCACTTCAGCAGATCGTAGCGCCAGAACAGTCTAAATCAGCAAGTGGTCTTCGCCGCCTTCTATTTCTGACGGTTCTTGAGGATTTCGTCGATCTGCTCTTTTGCCACCGGCAACTTCTCCCTGTTTTCGCGGAGCCAGCCCGTGAAATCAGTTTCGATAGGGGCAGACCATGCGGCATCAATCTGACCCGCCGTGTATTTGCCTTCCCGGAGACGCTGGTGGCCGAATACGTCGCGTAGATGTGTGATCTCGGAATACTGCACAACTTTCTCAGCTAATTGGGGCGGGATAAAGAGGACTCCGCCATTGCGACCGAGCACAACATCACCGGGCATGGCTGTGGCCTTGCCGATTCGAATCGGAAGGTTGATTCCCACCATGGTGGAGTTCAACCGTGCGCCCGTTGCGAGGCTCCCGAAGTGGTGCGACGGATCATAGAAACGGACGAAGGACGTGAAATCCTCAAGCTCGTTCAGGCCGTTAATATCGCGCACAGCGCCGTCGTAAACGATGCCGTTGTGGGTGCGCGCGTAGATGGCGTTGCCGACGTTGTCACCGATCGATGGGCCGTCCTGCTTCAGCCCAAAGTGATCGCATACGTAAACGTCCCCGGGCTGCAGCATGTCAACCGGCCAGGCATTCTCGGCGCCGACTCGCTTGTCCTGTTTACCTTCTTCCTCGATCACCTTCTGGATATCCGGACGACCCGGTACCCATTGCGCCGTTAGTGCCCGGCCCACAAGCACCTTATCCGGATGAATGCTGAACCACCCATCCTCGTATTCGTGATTGAACCCGGAGGATCGCAGTTGCGCCCATGCTTCCTCGAGGGTTACCGATTTCATGCGCTGTAAGATGCCGTCCGGAACTTTTGGGCGGCCGTCCGCAAAACGCTCGCCCTTCCAATCGGGCGTGTATTTGATGACCATTTCGCGATTCATGAAACCGGCCTCCTGAGCGAAGGTCGATGTGGCAGCGAGTAGAACGGCAAAGTGGATCGCCAGTATTCGCATAGTTATCCTCTCTTGACCGGCTCGAACCAGGGCGTGCCGGGCACCTGAGCTTTGCGAGCTGTCTCGTCGTTCATCTCAACCCCGAGGCCGGGCCGGTCCGGTAAGGTGATGAACCCTTTCTGGATGATGTCACCCTCCTTCACCCAATTCCGCCATAGGTCAGGCGAATCGATCCAGTGCCATTCCTGTGCCAGAAAATTTGGAATGGCGGCGCAGACGTGCGCGCTCGCCATCATGCCGATCGGCGAAGTGACCGCGTGGGGTGCGACGGGAACGTAGTAGGCGTGCGCCATGTCAGCGATCTTTCGCGCCTCAAGCAATCCGCCGCACTTCTGAAAATCGGGCATGATGATATCAGCCGCACGCTTTTCCAGCAGCTCCCGGAATCCCCATCGCATGTAGAGGTTCTCTCCGCAACAAATCGGAGTGTTAGTCGAGGCGCGTATATCGCGCATGGCATCGATGTTCTCTGCCGGCACCGGCTCTTCCAGCCACATCAGCTTGAAAGGCTCCAGTTCTTTGGCGACCCGCTTTCCCGTAGCTGCGTCATAGCGGGCGTGCATATCGACTGCGAAGTCAAAGAGCTTGCCGTATTGCTCGCGCGTGAATGCGACTTTCGCGATCATATGGTCGATTTCGCCGTTTGACGCTGTCCAGTTCACTCGATCGATCCGCGCCGGGTCACGAGCATCGTCAATGTCGATTTTCGCCGCTGTAAAGCCCATCTCCTTGATCTGGTGAATGCGCGCTTTCGACTGCTCGTCGCCCGGAATCATTTCGCGCTCGCCCGAATCGCAGTAGACTCGGACACGGTCGCGGACTTTACCGCCAAGCAACTGGTACACGGGCACGCCCAACGCTTTTCCGGCAATGTCCCAGAGCGCGGTCTCAATGCCGGTCAACGCCGTTACGTACTGACCGGATTGTGCCCCGGCAAACACGCCCGCTGTGCGAATTCGTTCGAATGCTGCCTCGATATTCAGAGGATCCTGACCGACGAGCATGCGCGAGAAGGACTGAATGATGGGAACGTTTCCCGCGGACGCATCAGTCGTTTCGCCCTGGCCAACGATTCCGCCGTCGGTGTAAACACGAACGTGAACCTGGTAGCCATGCACGCGCACCTCAGCCGTGCGGATCTCGGTGATCTTCAGTTTAGGTCTGCTCTGCGCGGTGCTCATCCCTTGCACGGCTGCCGACAAGGATGGCAATCCCGCAATACCTGCAAGCGAGAACAGCCCACCCTTCAAAAGATTTCTGCGGTTCGGTTGTAGCATTGTGAATTCCTTCCGCGGGATCAACAAAGATTCGGTTCAGGTAGTCCCGCTCAAGCACATATAGAGGTCACTACGGATCTGTGAAATCGGGAGAGTCTCGAGTAGATCTGCCCACGACGGCCGGAACATTCGTGTCCTCACCTGTGGGGACGATGGGCCCTGAGAACTCTCTAAAGCTGATGGGACGACACGGGCCAAGCGCTCACAATTAAAGCGGAAGAATTGAGTTGCCGTACGGCTCTTGTCTTCTGACAGGTGTGGTTTCACTCTCGTTGCATATTCTGCCACGAACATTTCAGCGCCGTAAGGTTTGGTACCGTATGTGTCGCGCGTTTGTAATGGAATCATATACTTGATCCGTGGCCGAATACCCTCTCGAAGCACACCCTTAACGGTTAGATCCAGGGTTAAGAGAGCTTATCGAGGCTACTTCGAATCTGCTGCGACCTCGATTCCGTTCACACAGGCCATTCCCTTGATAGGCACGAACTGAAGAATGATTTTGCCTTGCGCATTGGGTCGAATCCCGAAGAACGTGCGATCGAGAGGTCGTCCTTCCCCACCAGCTTCCTTATATATGTCAAAGTTCCTCAGCAGAGCCACCCCGTTGCAATAGACATCGAAGACGCGGCTGCCGAGTCCACCGAAACCCGTATTGCGATCTCCGTAGTGGCCTTCGGAAAACTTGAGGGTCACCTTATAGCGACCGTCTGGCAGAGGCAGGGCGTAAGAGAAATGTCCCCAGCGCTCGCTGGAATACAAAGCCGTATCCAGCGACATGGCATCGCTCTCTCGAACCGGATTGGTGGTACGTACCAACGCGTTGCCTCCCAGGAAGTAGCCGTCAGCGGCCCATTGCTGCCCGGCTGAATCTTGCCACGCCGACGGCCATCCCGCTCGTATCCGAACAGGCCTGACCGTTCCGGGACTGACCGGCGTCAGTTCGATTCCACTCAGGATCGCGGTGCCTCTGACCGGCGTAAAGCTCAGGTGAAGAAAGCCGTCAGAGGCTGGTGATATGTTTCTGAAAACGCGCTCGTCAGAAACGTTCGACCCGTCGGCATCAGCTAGAACGTCAAAAAAATCGAGGATGGGCTTTCCATTTGCGGAGACCCGAAACAAGCGCTGACCGTCTCCGCTCGATTCGGCGCTGATGAAGTCAGACAACCCGGTTTCCGCAAAGAAAAGATGAAGCTCATAAGAGCCCGGTTTCAACGGGATGTTGTACTGGAAATCGCCTTGCCGAACATGACGGTAGATGTCCGGATCGAGAGTGCGATAAATCTTCTCTGAGGGACGAACGACCACTGATCCTCCGGAGAAGAACCGGTCGGGACCCCATAGCCGTCCACTGCGGTCCATGTAAGCGCCCCGCGAGCCCACAATCATGCGGATATCCGGCTCGCTCGATGGAAATGCTGCTGCGATGGGTTCGGCGATGAGCGCCGGCTTAGGGGCTGCGGTTGTCCGGCTCGGAAGGTGGCCTCGTGACAGAAGGAAAGCTCCAGCCACTACGAGGAGAGCGGCGGTCGCGAAGATCAGCGTTGGAACTAGCCAAGGCTTGCGTCCCCTTCGGTCATCTTCCTTAGCAGGTTGATCGGCTGGCGGCGGATATGTCTCAATGGGCTGGTCTGCCACGCGAACCTGGGCCTCTGAAGGCGGCGGGGCCCACGTAAATTCGGTGCTGTAGGATCCCGGCCGTAAATCGATCCTGACAGGATGATGAGAACCATTCTCGGCAAGATAGTGCTGAGCAAGCTTCTTCCGAACCTCGCTGGCAGTGACGCGAACGATTGTATGTTGACCGGTATCGAAGTCATGGGGAAGCTGGAACAGGTCCACCCCAATCGAGCGTTCTTTGAGAGTGAGTTGAGGTCCACTAATTGTGTGCTTGACGATGTACTCGAGAAAGTTCCTGCAACGTTTACTAGTCCGAAAAGCGGGGCTGTCCAATACGTGGTCAAGCTCCGTACGGACGGCCTGCTCCCGTTCTTCGTCGAGTACTTCAAGTCGGTTCATGCTCTGCTGTCCGCGAATCGTATCACAATCCTCCGGAGCCCATCCGCGATCAATTAACAGGCCCGACTAACCGTTAATCGAAGGTAGTTGTCTGCAGTCTTGCATTCGCCAAAGCCGAACATTCGATTGCGTTTCTACTCGGAACACGGTATCAAACCTAGCAGATCGTGCCTTGGCGCGATAGGATCTCACGTAAGCGGGGTCCGTAGTCAAACTTCCTCGAAATTTGCCGCGAGGAAGCAGTCGAATGTGACGCCATCCCGCACGCGTACCCATGAAGGTTCGAAGGTTATCCATGCAGATTCAACTTAAACGCGTTTTGTTGCTCGCAGCCGCGTTCGGCGCTCTCGCCTCCATTTCTCTTTTTGGACAAACGTTCGGTGAGGTGACGGGACGCATTAGCGATCCCACGGGAGCCGCAATCCCCGCGGCACAGATAACGCTGACGAGCGTTGCGACTAATGCCGTGCGAAATACGATTTCCACAGATTCCGGGGATTATACTTTTCCCGCCGTCGCACCTGGGTCTTACAGCGTAAAGGTGGAAAAGAGCGCCTTCAAGTCGGCGACCACCACGGACGTGGAAGTCCAGATTCAGCAAACCGTTCGCCTCGACTTCACGCTGCAAGTTGGCCAGGTGAGCGAATCCGTCGAAGTGTCGGCGTCAGCCCAAATGCTGCAATCGGAAAACGTGTCCCTCGGGAACCGTCATAGAAAACAAACAGGTCACCGAACTTCCTTTGAACGGGCGCAATTATCTGGGACTGGTGGCTTTGGCTTCGAACACGAATACACTTTCGGCCACCTCCGGGCAAGCGGCCGGACGCCTGGGCGGCGATCGCGCCAATCAGTCGATCTCCGTTGGCGGAAACCGAATCATGTTCGATTACTACACGCTGGACGGGGTCAGTAACACGGATCCGGACTTCAATACTTACGTCGTACTTCCCTCCATCGACGCCATCCAGGAGTTCAAGGTCCAGACCGGCGTTTATCCTGCCGAATTCGGCCACCAGTCCTCCCAGATCAACGTGTTGACCAGGTCCGGCGGAAACGTTTATCACGGATCGCTCTTCGAGTTCATCCGCAACGACGTGTTCGATGCCGTCCCGTACGCCTTCACGGCTACCCATCCGGTCAAATCACCTTTCAAGTGGAACGATTACGGCTTTGAGATCGATGGCCCAATACGCATCCCCAAGCTTTTCGATGGGCGAAACCGGTTGTTTTTCATGGCCAACGATGAATGGAAGGTTCAGCGCCAGAACTCGCAATCGACTTATTCGGTGCCTACGCCGGCCATGTTTGCCGGTGATTTCAGCGGCATCTCTTCTGTCATTTACGACCCGGCCACCGCTGCGAATGGGACCAAAACACCTTTTGCCGGCAACCGGATTCCTACCAATCGCATCGATCCGATCTCGCAGAAGTTTCTGAACTATTACGTTCCCTCCAACCTCCCGGGCCTTACAAACAACTACACCCAGATGAATTCTTCGCCCAATAACCGCGATGCGTTCACTGTCCGCATGGATTTCGTCGAGTCGGCGAAATCGCAGTGGTCGGGACGTTATAGCTGGGGTGATGAAAACCAGGCATCGACTGGAATCAGCATCACGGGAAGCAAGATCCTGACCAACTACGAGCAGTACCTGGGCACCAATACGCGAACGCTTACCCCAAACCTCGTGAACGAAGCGCGTTTCGGTTATACCCGGCTCAGCAACTCTTTGGGTACGTATTCGGCGTACAACGTCAATTCAGTCGCTGCACTGGGTATTCCGAACCTGCAAGCTGGAGATCCTGTCTCCTGGGGCGTTCCGTTCGCATCCTTCGCGGGTGATGGGTTCACCGCGATCGGCGATACGCAGGACGGCCCGTACGCAATCGACGACAACACGACTCAGGCAGTGGACAATTTGTCATGGATCCATGGGAAGCACACGTTCCGCTTCGGCTTCGAATACACCCGGCAGAACTTCAATCAGATCGGCAACCAGTTTTCGCGCGGTCAATTTGCGTTCCAACCGAACGCGACGCAGAATTCGGCCAGAACGGCGGGCGGCGACGCGTTTGCGGAATTTCTGCTGGGTGACATCTATCAGTCCACCGTGGCGGTAGCCTGGCCAACGCCAAGTTCCAGCGGAATGCCGAGGCTGCTTTCATCGACGATACCTGGAAAGTAACACCGAAGTTCACTCTCAGCCTTGGGTTGCGCTACGAATTGACACCGCCCTGGAACGACCAACTCAATAATCTGTTCACGGTGGCTGTGCCGAATATCTACGCCGTTCCAAATGCCCCGAACACTCCGTATATGTTGCGTCAAGGTAACTGCACGGATCCTTACGCCGGTCCTCCCGCACTCAACATCCGCTGGACCACCGTGAGCGCAAAGTGCAACAACGGCACGCTTGCCGGACCAGTTGATGAAGACGTCTTATACGGATTTCGCTCCTCGTATCGGAATCGCTTACTCGCCCAATTCCAAAACGGTTGTGCGTGCCGGATGGGGAATCTTTTACAACCAGGAGATTGGCAACGCCTATTTCGACCTGGCGCGCAATATAGCCGGCCGCGTCACCATTACGTCCAATCCGGGGATACCGAACCTCTTCTACAGCAACGCTGTTCCGGGCGGTAGCGGCGTGACCGCGAACGTGCCGTCTCCGTTTGCGTATTCGATGTCAGTGGACCACAGGACGACCTATGCGATGCAGTACCTGTTCAACATCCAGCAGCAGTTAACTTCTGACTGGGCGCTCGAGGCGGGCTATCTGGGCACTCAGAGCCGCCACTTGCAGGGATTTCAGGATGTCAATCAAGCCATTCCAGGCACCGTGGGTAACATCGCGTCGCGAACGCCGTATCCGGGCTTTAGCAACATCCAACTCGTGCATGACGGGGGAATCGGCAACTACAACTCTCTAACGCGTGAAAGCGACGCGCCGCTTCAGCCAGGGCGTAAGCGTGATCAGTTCCTATACCTGGGCGAAATCGATCGATACAACCAGCGGAATCCGCAACCAGGGCAACGATACCCTCTATCCGCAGAACAGCTACTGTCTCTCATGCGAACGCGCGCTTTCTGCATTCGATACACGTCATCGCATGGTCACGTCGATTCTGTATGACTTGCCGGTCGGAAACGGAAAACTCGTCAACATCACCAATCCGGTAGCGAACGCAATCATCGGCGGCTGGCAAGCGGGCGGCATTCTGACTCTTCAAAGCGGGATGCCCGGAACCTTGACGATCGGCGGTGTCGATAACGCCAGTACCGGTGCCGGCGGCTATGATCGGCCCAATTTACACGGGCGTAAGTCCCTACCTCGACAATCCTACGGCTTCGCGCTATTGGAATCTGGCTGCTTTCAGCGAAGCTCCTACCGGACAGTTTGGCAATGTTGGACGCAATTCGATAGAGGGACCGGGAATCATCGGGTTCGACGCCGAAGTGCACAAGCAATTCCGGATGCCGTACAAAGAAGGTCATGTACTTCAATTCCGCTTTGAGGCTTTCAACGCCTTGAATCACCCGAACTGGGCGATGCCCAGCTTGAATATCCTGCCAGGCGCCGCACAACCTGGGCTGCCCGCCACAGCCGCCCACCAGGGCTTTGGCCTGGTGTCCGGTACTTCCATCCCTATGCGCCAGATTCAACTGGGGCTCAAATACTCGTTCTGATTACCTAGAAAACCGATGAAAACCAGACAATTCCTCCTTTTAGCACTACTGGGCTGTGGTTCGTGCCTGGGGCAAGGGACAGATGAATGCCAACCTGCCTCCCTCAATATCCCGGGCGCGCCTTATCCATGCGTTTACCCGGACAGGCGCGTCATGTTTCGAGTTGCAGCGCCCGATGCACAGAAGGTGCAGGTGCGTTTGGGCGGCACCCACGACATGACGAAGGGCCAGGACGGATTGTGGACAGTCACGATTCCGCCCCAGGTGATCGGGTTCCACTACTACAGCATCGTGATTGATGGATCGGTGGTCGCGGATCCCGCGACAAGAACCTTCTTTGGTTCCGGATGGGACAACAGCGGCATTGAGATCCCCGAGCCGGATGCGGATTACTATTCGGTCAAAGATGTACCGCACGGAGCAGGTGAGCCAGCGCCGGTATTATTCGAAAGTCACTGGCAAGTGGCGCCGGTGTTTTGTCTACCTTCCGCCTGATTACGAGAAGAATGCGCGCGGGCGTTATCCGGTGCTTTATCTGCTTCATGGTTGGGGCGAGAACGAGGAGGACTGGAGCAAGCAAGGACACGTCGACCTCATCATGGACAATCTGATTGCGGCTGGAAAGGCTAAGCCAATGCTCATCGTCATGGACAACCTGAATGCCGTCAAATCTGGCGAGGACGCAAGCTTGTATTCGGCGCGAAGTATTATTGCTCATCGATCGGTGGACGAATTGACTCCTCCGAGTGCGCCTCGTGGCGCGGCACCGGGCGCCGCTCGTCCGGGCTTTCCGACTAACTTTGGCGCTACCTTCACGGAGATGATGTTCACTGACCTTATCCCGATGGTGGAGCAAACGTATCGCGTGCTCCCCGGACGTGAGAATCGCGCCATGGCGGGACTCTCGATGGGCGGCATGCAGTCGTTTCAAACTGTGCTCGGCAACCTCGACAAGTTTGCCTATCTCGGCGGCTTCAGCGGTAGCAGCGGTTCACGCGGAGGCTTCGACCCAAAGACCTCCAGCAATGGCGTCTTTGCTGATCCAGCCGCGTTTAACAAGAAAGTGAAAGTTCTGTTTCTTGGAATCGGCTCCGTAGAAGGGTCGAATACAAAGACTTTCAGCGAAGCGCTCACGCAGGCCGGTATTCACAATCTTTATTTCGAGTCACCGGGGACGGCACACGAATGGCTCACATGGCGGCGTTGCATGAACGATTTCGCCCCTCTATTGTTCAGATAGTCTGACGATAACTCGTGCCTCCCTGAAATCACTTGATCGAAGCGGAAAATCGAATTACAACCATGTATGAACAAGGGTCTGGAACCGATCGGCAGTCATGAATCCCATAAGGATCGACAAGAGGGCACGCTTGCTGGCCGGCATCGCGCAATCGGCGGCGAAAGTCGCAGGATCAGCGTCCGCGCTCGACATCACGGCTATTCGTCATTACCCGGTTCGTGAACCCGTTTCGGGGAAACGCTACTCACTGCTGCGCATCACGACGCGCTCAGGTCTGATCGGATGGGGCGAATCTCCGCATGACCCCAATGCCGACGCCAAAGCTCTCGAGTCCACCTGGATCGGCCGGCCCGCCAGTGCCTACGCGACAATTCCGTCCTCGACGCCTTTTCGCGCGGCGCTGGATATGGCGTGCTTCGATATCCTCGGCAAGGCTGCGGACGCACCGGTGTACCGGGTTCTTGGAGGGCCGACGAGAAGCAAAGTTCGCGGGTACAGTTCGGCGCAGTCACATGATTTTCCCGTCACCGTTATCGATGTGCCGACGCCGGCATTCAGAAACCAGGGCAAAGCGTATCAGAATCGCATTCTGGAACTTGCGAATGCGGTGCCGCCCGATCATGACTTCGTGCTCGCGGCAAACGGCTCGCTCACACCTGGAGATGCGGCCTCGGTGGCAACAACGATCGAATCGAAACATCCGTTGTGGTTCGATGAACCTTGCTCTCACTCGAACATCGAGGCATTACGAAAGGTCGCCGACGAGAGCGTTGTTCCTCTCGGCTTCGGTGCGGGAATCGACGATCCCGGTGTTTTCCAGGCTCTGCTGCGTGAAGGACTCATTGACCTTGTGCGTCCGGAGATCGGCACCTTCGGGATCAACGGTACGAGACGCGTGGCCGCACTTGCCGAACCATATTACGTTGCGGTTGCTCCGCGTCATAACGGAGGTCCTGTTACGACGGCTGCCGCTATCCACATCGCCGCCAGTATTCCAAACTTCTTCATCCAGCACGTTCCACTTCCAAAAGCCGAAGAGGATCGTGCGATGAGACGCGAGATTGTTTCTCCTGCTGTGGAAGTAAGTAAGGACGGTTTTCTGGAACTGACGAAGTCGCCCGGTCTTGGCATCACGGTAAACGAATCGGCTCTGGAGAAATACCGTGCGTCGTAGAAACTTTCTTGCCATGGGATCGGCGGGATTGCTCGCTGCCGGTACGCCAAACTCCTCACGCCTGGCGATCGATGCTTGCGGCTGCTCGTTCGTCCCACAAGCCGGGCCAGTTGGTCTGCAGGCGTTCTCCGATACAAATTCCGGCCTCAAAGTCACGGGAGTGAAGGTATTCGGCGTGTCTCTTACGCCGAACTCCGACCGACCCTATGTGTTTGTCAAACTCGAGACCAACCAGGGACTGATCGGGTGGGGCGAAGGAACGCTGGAAGGAAAAGCCGGCGCAGTAATGGCCTGCATCAACGACTTCCGGGACTTCCTCATCGGCGCAGATCCGATGCAGGTGGAACACATCTGGCAGTCGATGTACGTCCACTCTTTTTATCGGGCCGGCCCGGTGATTGGGTCTGCGATATCGGGTATCGACCAGGCTCTCTGGGATCTTCGCGGTAAGGCGCTTGGCATGCCGGTCTATAAGCTGCTCGGCGGACCTTTCGACCCGCGCGGCGTGCGTGGTTACTATCACGTGGACGGAGCGAACCGCGAGCGTCTAACCGAGATTCGTCAAACGGCGAGCCAGCAAGGTATAACCTGCGTGAAGAGCGGCATCCCCGGGTACTATGAATGGCTCGAGCGCAAGCCAAAGATCGACCGGGCGATCAAGGCGATTCAGCTTCTTCGCGAGACCCTGGGACCGGATATCGACATTGCGGTTGATTTCCACGCTAAGACGAGTCCCAGTGTGGCGGCAATCATCGTGAAGGAGGTGGAGCCGCTGAATCTGCTCTTCATTGAGGAACCATGCCCGCCCGAAAATGTGCAGGCAATGGCGAAGATTGCCAGGCGCTCGACCACTCCCATCGCGACCGGTGAGCGGCTTATAGCCTCTTACGGCTGCCGCGAGTTGATCGAAATGGGCGTTGTGGATATTCTGCAGACCGACATCAACCATGTGGGTGGCATCACCGCTTTGTGGAAGGTTGCGGCTACCGCGAATGTCTCCTCAATCTCAATGGCGCCCCATGCGTGTGAGGGACCCATCGGCGGACTCGCAACGGTCCATGTGGACGCGAGCATGCCCAACTTCCTGGTTCAGGAGATCTGCGGACAGGTGACCCCGAACGCCACGGATAAGATCTGGCAGGAGTGGTTCGGATTTCCAGCCATGCGAATGGTTGACGGACGGTTCCCCCTCTCCGAGAAACCGGGTTTGGGATTTGAGTTATCAGAGGCGAGTCTCGCAAAATATCCCGTTTGGTGGTACACGGCCGATGGCACGAGTGTTCCACGACGACGGGTCCGTAGCCGAGTGGTAGGTCCGAGCTGTCACTACACTAGCCAGAAACGCTATTTAGCGACGGCACTTTCTCGGGAACATCGCGAGACAGGAAGAAACAATCAGCATGCGGACTTCGATCGCCATTTTCGCTTACTTATGGCTGAGCACGGCAGCTTTGCCTCAGCAGCCGTCTCCTCCTTATTACGAAGACACGAAAAACATCCCGGTATCGCCGGAAATCCATCCTGATCGTTCCGTGACCTTCCGCCTTTTTGCTCCGAAGGCGTCGGAAGTTGTGTTGATGGGCTCTCCGGGCATTTTGGAAGTCATTAAAGAACCCAAGCCGCTGCAGAAGGATGAAAAAGGCGTCTGGAGCGTGACCGTGGGGCCTCTGCCGCCGGGTTTCTACACCTATGGCTACGCGATTGATGGCGGACTTCGTTCCCCTGATCCTTCCAATCCCGACCTCGAACTGCGACGCTGGGGACCAACCAGCAGCTTCATAGTGCCCGGACCGGAGAAGGCCGCTTTCGAAGAACGGAACGTGCCGCACGGAACGATTCACGTCGATTTCTACGATTCAAAGAATCTCGGGACTCCTCGCATGTTTTACGTTTACACTCCGCCGGGTTATGAATCCGGTCAGGGGAAGTTTCCCGTGCTTTACCTGCTGCACGGTAACGGTCAGATCGAAGCGTCTTGGACTTGGACCGGCCGCGCCAACGTAATCATGGACAACCTGCTCGCAGAGGGCAAAATCAAACCCATGATTGTGGTGATGCCGTACGGTCACATCCCGCGCGAGATCAAGCCTGCCGTTCCCGCTCGGCCCGGCGGCCAATCGGATGCGGTGGCGATCGAGAAGGAGTTGCTCACAGCCGTAAAACCTGAAGTCGAGAGCAAGTACCGGGTGTTGACCGACCGGGAGCATCGGGCCATTGCCGGGCTCTCTATGGGTGCGGCTCAATCGATGTCGATCGGTCTGCACAACTTAGATTCTTTCGCGTACATTGCGGCTTTTAGCGGCGGCGGCAATAGAACTGAGTGGGACAAAGCAGATCCGGCAGTGCTCAATCAACAGTTGAAGGTGCTTTGGCTGGGATGCGGAACGGAGGACGCTGCGTTCAAGTCAGTGAAAGGGATGGACGATCTTCTGACAGAGAAAAATGTAAAACACGTGTTCAATCCCTCCGGCGGCGCTCATAGCTGGCCGCAACTGGCAGGTGTACCTTTCGAGGTACGCACCCTTGTTATTTCGAGATTGAATCGAAGCAATTCGCACAGCGCAATATCGTTTGCGCATTAAGCACCTAAGGGATAGACTAGGGCGAGCTATGAACCGACGCGTTTTTACGAGAACACTCTCTACGGCGCTCTTCGCTTCGCGCGGGTTTGCCGCCAAAGGGCTTAGCCTTCAAATCGGGCATACGGGACTTACATGGATTCCGCTCGGTCCTTCTGCGGGGGCGCGCCCGGCAGTGAATCCTATGGTTGATCCGCAATACGCGGAAGCGGCAATTCGGGATATCGCCGGACTTGGATTCTATGGAATCGAACTCTTTGGAAATCAGATCGAAGCGATGGAACCGAGTGGCGGCGTTGGCGCTTTGCTCGACAAGTACAAGCTACCCTTGATCTCGGCTTACTGCGGGACCAATCTGTCTGAGCCTGCGCAGAGGAAAGAGGCGATTTCGAAGACGCTCGAATGGGCAAAGCTCGTGAAGAAATACAACGGCAAAGTGATCGTCGTTGGTCCGAATGCGAGTTAAGCGCAGCACATACGATTTCAAGGCGCATAAAGACGATATAATCGCCACACTCAACGAGCTTGGCAAAGCGGTGATGGACATGGGCCTCACTCCCGTTCTGCACCAGCACACTGGCACGTGCGTGGAGACTCGCGAAGAGACCTACGCGGTACTGGAAGCAGTGGACACCCGTGTGATGAAATTCGGACCTGACATCGGACAACTGCAGAAGGGCGGATCAGATCCAGTGCAGGTGGTAAAAGATTTCCTGCCTCTGGTCCAACACATGCATTTAAAGGACTACTCGGGCGGGCCCAACTATCTCGGATATTGCCCGCTTGGCGAAGGTAAAGTCGATCTTCCGGCTATTCTCTCGATGATGGACGGCCGCAAGACAGCAGGCCTCGTGATGGTAGAGCTTGACTCGCCGCCCCCGCAACCGGTACCCGCAATCGAAGACGCAAGGATCGCGAAGGCCTACCTCGAGAAGCACGGCGTTCACTTCCGCTCTTAACTGGAGTTGCCTCCGGCTGATAAGTAGGTTTCTCGCCTTATCACCGTGATGTACAGGCTCTCCCGTCATACGGCCAACTCTTCAAGACCTCTGAGAATTTTCAGTATGAAAGGCCACGAACTTGAAGGTCACCGGTATTCGTGGTCAGCGAGCACCATTTCAATTCCATTTCGCCATTCAAGGTACTCGGTACGGCCGTGGCCGTGTGCCTTTGCATCGCAGCATCAGGTGGACCGGCCCATGCTGAGGACCTACCGCTTCTCACAACCGCGGCAAAGGTCCGCTCCCTAAATTTCAAAGAGGCGAACCGTCATTATCCCGTTCACCTGCGAGCAGTCGTCACCTACTTCGAGTCGGTGACTCCTGCATTCTTCGCTCAAGACGAATCTGGTGGGATTTGGCTGAAGTGGACACCCGGACGGCCCAAACCAGTGGTCGGCGAGGTGATCGATATCAGAGGTTTCAGCACCCAGCTCGACTTCGCGCCCGACGTTCTGGACCCCGTTTGGACCGTCGTAGGCCACGCTCCTCCGCCGGAAGCCAAAAAAGTTTCGTTAGCGCAGATGGCGAGTACGCGTGAGGACGCGCGCTGGGTGCAGATCGAAGGTACCGTTCGCCAAGTCGCTTACCTGGAAAACTCGAACCGGCAATTGCTCACCCTCCGCCTCTCCGTCACCGACGGGAAGGTTGATATTCAGATACCCTGGGATGGCTCTCCGCTTCCCACCTATCTGGTGGATGCCTCGGTCCGGGTGAAGGGAGTCTGCGGCGCTTCGTTCTCCCCAAAGAATCAGCTCATCGGGATCGCGCTATCTGTTCCTTCGCTCAAAGACTTCACAATCCTCCAGCCACCTCCAACCGATCCGTTTTCCTTACCGAATATTTCGATCGATCATCTGCAGCGATTCGGGTTTCAAACCAACGTGGGACATCGGGTGCGGGTTACGGGCACCGTGACCGCGTACTTACAGGGCCATGGCGCGTACATCGCGGACGAAACAGGTTCACTTTACATCGATGCACCGGACACAATTCCGCTCGTTCCTGGTGACCAGCTCGAAGCACTGGGTTATCCCGGATTTTTTGAATCGCACGTTCGACTGGAGGACGGTTTAATCCGTCCGCTCAAAAAAGGCTTGGCTCCGAGAGCTACGCCCATCACGATGAAGCAAGCTATGGCCGGCGAGTTCGACTCGTTTCTGGTGAGCATGCAAGGTCGAGTGATGAGCCGGTCGGCTTTGCCGAAAGAAGAGCGGCTGGTGATCGAGGCCGACGGGCACATCTTCTCTGCCACTTCGGAATATCCGCTCGGGAACTCCACGCCAAACGGCAGCGTTGTCAAAGTGACGGGCGTATGCATCTTGGAATTAGACTCGCTGCAACGGGTGACGTCTTTCAAGCTCCTTCTCCGGTCCCCGTCCGACGTGCAGATTCTCCAGCGTGCACCTTGGTGGAGCTTAGGCAGAGCACTGACGCTCGTGGGTTTCCTGGTGCTTGGTACCAGTCTGGCACTCTTGTGGGTCGTTATCCTCCGACGTCGGGTAAATGAGAAGACAGAGACGTTACGAGCCACGCTTGAATCAACCCAGGAAGGCATCTTGGTTGCGGATGCCTCAGGTGGGATCGTCACTTACAACAAGCGGTTTCAGGATCTCTGGAGAATTCCTGACGCAGTATTAGCGTCCGGTTCGGATCGCGATGCGATCGAGTACGTGCTGGAGCAAGTTACCGATCCCAACGAGTTTCTCAGCAGGATTGAAAAGCTATACCGTTCGGATGAAATTGAGACCAACGACGGCATCGATCTGAAGGACGGGCGGATCATTGAACGACACTCCGAGCCACAACGCCTGCAGAACAAAATGGTCGGACGAGTCTGGAGTTTCCGCGACGTTACGGCCCGACGGCGAGCGGAAGTCGAACTGCGCAAAGCCAAAGAAGAAGCCGAGATAGCAGATCGCTCGAAGAGCGAGTTCCTGGCCAATATGAGCCACGAGATCCGTACGCCTATGAACGGCATTCTGGGCATGACGGAGCTTGCTCTTGGAACGGAGCTGACTCGGGAACAGCAGGAGTACCTGCAACTGGTGAAGAGTTCGGCGGACTCGCTGCTAAACGTCATCAACGACATCCTTGACTTTTCAAAAATAGAGGCCGGCAAGTTCATCATCACGCCGGTTGAAACGGAATTGCGGCCCGCTCTCGAGCGTAGTTTGCGTGCCCTGTCGGTTACTGCCCATACGAAGGGGATCGAATTGTTGTGCAGCATCGATCCAAACATCCCGGCTTCAGTCGTGATCGATGTAGACCGTCTCCGCCAGGTGCTCCTAAACCTACTCAGCAACGCAATCAAGTTCACTGACCATGGAGAGGTGGAGCTGAGCGTTGCTTGCCTGCGCCGCTCGCCATCGGAGGTTGAACTGAGCTTTTGTGTGCGCGATACGGGGATAGGTATCTCGCCAGAAAAACATGCCGGTGTTTTCGAAGCCTTTGTGCAGGCTGATTGCTCGACCAGCCGGCGTTTCGGCGGCACCGGCTTGGGACTGGCCATTTCTTCCAGTCTGGTTGAGCTGATGGGGGGCGAGTTCCAGCTTCAGAGCGCGCCTGGATCGGGCAGCCGGTTCACCTTTGCGCTCACCTGTCCCATCGGAACAAGTAGTGCGCTCACAGAGCCGCTGACCCCACCGGTCTCATTGGCCCACATGCGCATTCTCATCGTGGACGACAACGAAGTGAATAGGCGCATCCTCAACGGAATGGTCCGACACTGGCACTGCGAGAGCGATGCCGCAAGCTCCGGAACCGAGGCTCTACGCCTCATATGGAGTGCCGTCGAAGCGGGCCAACCCTACTCGGCCATTCTGCTGGACGCCCACATGCCCGATGTCGACGGTTTTGGTGTTGCTGAGGCGATACGATCCGACGCGCGCGCTTGCGGCGTTCCGATCATGATGCTCAGCTCATCCGATCTCAGCTCGGAAGCCGCACAGGCCCGTAAGTTGGGAATCGAAACCTACGTTGTGAAACCGGTAGGCCAAACGGAACTGCGTAGCGCGCTCGAAGGATTGATCCGAGCCAAGCATTCGAGCGGCCGCGTCACTGAACGGGAGAGACTTGCAGTCAACACATCCCGATCGTCCGGCCTGCGAGTACTTGTGGCAGAGGACAATGTCACTAACCGCCATCTGGCATCGCGCTTACTGGAAAAGCAGGGACACGCGGTCACGCTCGCAACAAATGGGCTCGAAGCTATCCAGCACTACGACGACAGCACGTTCGACGCCATTCTTATGGACATCCAGATGCCTTTGATGGATGGCTTCGAAGCCACCTCCGCCATTCGTGAGCGGGAAAAGGCAAGCGGCAGGCGTACGCCGATCATTGCGCTTACGGCTCACGCCCTGGCCGGATATCGGGAGATTTGCCTGCAGGCGGGAATGGACGGCTATGTTTCAAAGCCGATCCGAATCAAGGAATTCAACTCGATGCTCGACGCTCTCCAGGTCGGAGCTCCGATCTGCTGAACAGGAGTATCAACCGTTGCAATCACGAATAAAGAGGTACGCCCAAAGTGCGGACCTTCAGGCGGGCGTCGCGCTAGTGCTACTGTTGCTGGGGCCGGGCCTTGCGCATGCACAAAATGCCGCTATCACCGGCACGATCCGAGATTCTAGCGGTGGTGTTGTTAAGGGCGCCGCTGTTTCTGCGCTTGAACCCCAACGAGCTATCTCCCGCAATGCTGTCACAAACGAGGACGGCGATTATCTCATTGCAGGACTGCCTCCGGGCTCCTATACCGTCTCGGTGCACGCGTCAGGCTTCGAGCAATACCGCGTGACCGATCTTGTGATACGAGCGACCGAAAAGGTGCGTGCTAACGCTTCACTCATTCCCGGACACATTACTACCGAACTCAACGTTGCGGGTAATGAGGTTGCACCCGTAGAACTCGATTCCAGCGAGTTATCGGGCAGCATCACGCATAAACAAATAAATCAACTGGTGCTGAATGGGCGAAACTTCACCCAGTTGGTGACGCTGATGCCCGGCGTGAGCAATCAAACCGGCCAGGACGAAGGCACGGTCGGCGTCGGCGGAAGTGTTGCGTTCAGCATCAACGGGGGCCGCACCAGTTACAACAACTGGCAAGTTGACGGCGGCGACAACATGGATAACGGCAGCAACACTACGCTAAACACTTATCCGAGCGTGAACGCCATCGCCGAGGTCCGCGTGCTCACTTCCAACTATGGTGCTCAATATGGCCGCAATGCTTCCGGTACTGTCGAGACCGTCACGAAATCAGGCACGCGCGACTTTCATGGCGACCTGTACGATTTCGTCCGGAACGACGCGTTCAACGCCCGCAACTTCTTTCAGGACACGCGCCCCGAATACCGAAAACAGGATTTCGGCTACAACATGGGCGGCCCGGTCTTCATTCCGGGTCTCTACAATGGCAATCGTGAGAAGACCTTCTTCTTCTTTTCCGAGGAGTGGCGCAAGGAGCGAGTTCCTGGTCAAACGTTCAATCAGCAGGTGCCGTCTCTAGAAGAACGATCCGGGAACTTTGCGGACGTTTGCCCTGCCGCAGGAAGTTCCATCGATACCTCAGGGTTTCCCAATTGCCCGGTGAATCCAGCTACAGGCGGCTATTATCCGAATAATCAGGTTCCGGTCAGTGCGCAGGCACAGGCTATGCTCCACTTGATTCCTAAGCCTACGGAAGGCAGTGGAGCTTCTTCCTATTTCAACTCCGCTCCCGCACAGAACACCAGTTGGCGACAAGAGTTGGTCCGAGTCGACCAGAATTTTGGCGACAACGTCCGCGTGTTTGGCCGGTTCATTCACGACTCCTGGAATACAGTGAACCCGACCGCGCTCTGGGCGACGCCGGCCAGCAGTTTCCCCACGGTGCAGACAAACTTCTCCGGTCCTGGTCTCAGTGCGATCGTGAATCTTACGAACACATTTTCGCCAACGCTGCTAAACGAATTTGCCTTCAGTTACACGACGAATCACATTACTTTGAATGCCGTTGGTGATGTTGCCAGACCGGCGGACTTCAACCTGCCGGGAATCTTTGATAATGGATTTCGCGGCCTCCTGCCTTCAATCAGCATCAACGGGGCGCCGTATGGGGCGTTTGCGGCGAACACCGGCTACTTTCCATGGACGAATTCCAACCCGACCTTCACTTACCGAGATCAATTAACTAAGATCATCGGCTCGCACAGCTTGTATCTTGGCGCGTATTTCGTCGCGGCACAAAAGAACGAGATGAGCTCGAATAACCAGGATGCTCAGGGTACCCTGAATTTTCAAAGCTCGTGGGCAGGATCGACGGGCAATGCCTTTGCTGATTTCCTCGCCGGGCCAGATTTACTCCTTCAGCCAGACGAATCAGCTCTTAAAGTATTACAACCGGTATAAGATCGTTGAACCGTATATTCAGGACGACTGGCACGTCTCGCGCCGCTTAACTCTGAACCTCGGTTTGCGGCTGAGCCTCTTCGGTACTTACCGGGAGAAGTACCGTCAAGCTTACAACTGGTCTGCCGCGAGTTTCGATCCTAACCAGCTAACGGCATCTGATGTGACGGGCGAACTGACCGGGCAAGCGGGAGCATTGGTGCCCGGATCGGGGAATCCTTATAACGGGCTCGTTCAATGCGGCGCTGCGGGTGTCCCAAGTGGATGCGCGTCCGGACACCTGTTCAACCCGGCTCCGCGAATTGGTTTTGCCTTCGATCCTTTTGGCGATGGCAAGACATCTATTCGCGGTGGGTACGGCATCTTCTTCGAACACACGAACGGGAACGAATCCAACACTGAGTCTCTCGAAGGCAGCGCGCCGCTTTCGACACGAGAATTTCAATACAACATAAGCGGCTATAGCAATACCGGAGGTAGCGGGCTCGACTTTCCGCTTTCGGTTTACTCCATTGCGACCAAGGTGCGATGGCCGTACGTTCAGCAATGGAACTTGAATCTTCAGCGGGAGATGTTCTCTCACACCGTGTTGACCGCCGCTTACGTCGGCAGCAAGGGAACCCACTTAACAGACCAAAGAAACATCAATCAAATTCGGGCGCTACCCTCCAGCCAAAATCCGTATGCACCCGGACAGACTGTCAGCGCAGAGGATTGCGCCAGTATGGCTGTGAATGGGCAACCACTCGCCGGAGCTGCCGCGATCAACCTGAGCGTAGCGTGCGGAGCCAATCCGGATCCTTATCGCCCCTACCAGGGTTTCGGTTCCATCATTCTGCTGGAAAACCAGGCCAACTCAAGCTACAATTCGATGCAACTAAGCTTGCGGCGCTACGTCGGAAGACTGAACATGAGCCTGGCGTACACGTATAGCCACTCCATCGACGATTCGTCCGATCGTTCGGACGGCTCGTTTGTCGATTCTTATGATCTGCGCGCCAGCCGCGCAAGTTCAACCTTCGATCAACGCCATCAGATCAATGCGAGCTACGTCTATGACCTGCCGATACTGACCAGGCGCGGACTGGTGAGCAAGTTGTTCGGCGGCTGGCAGATCTCTGGAATCTCCACTTTTCAGACGGGTTTGCCGTTCAGCGTGGTTAATGGACAGAACAATGATAACGCCGGTCTTGGTAATTCGTCCCTGATGGGTACGGGTATCGGTTTGGGTTCCTACGCGAGCGTTATCGGCGCTCCGAATTCCACACCTAGCGTTCGCGAAGTGGAAGGCGTGCTGGGACCGCTGCTTTATAATCCCGCAGCCTTCGGTGCGCCGACAGGGCTCAGCGTGGGTAGCGGAACCCGAAATATGCTCAGCAGTCCTTCGCGCTTAAACTTTGATATGGGATTGTTCAAACAATTCGCGTTGACTGAGAATCGCCGGTTCGAGTTCCGCGCAGAGGCTTTCAACGTATTCAATCACACTCAATGGTTGCCGATGACGGCGAATGGATTGACGTCCAGTAATGTCACAGCATCCTGCTATGGAGGCGCCACGGGCTCGGCTGGCGACGCCAGTTGTCTCGCCAGTCCCTTTCTTCATCCGACAGGCGCTCACAATCCGCGTATCCTCCAATTGGGGCTGAAGTTCCAATTCTGAAGAGCGCCTTGTGAATCCTCGACCTCAACGGCTAGTTGCGCTTGACGCATTCCGCGGTCTTACGATTGCGTTGATGATTCTGGTCAACAACCCGGGTTCAAGCGTTAGTTACGCTCAGTTGCAACACAGCGAATGGAATGGATTGACACTCACGGACACCGTGTTCCCGACCTTTCTTTGGATCGCGGGTGTTTCGCTTGTGCTGTCGCTGGTTCGCCGAATCGAAAACGGTGCGCCGCATGCGCCTCTGTTACGCCAGGTTTCCAAGCGTGCCATCGTTCTTTACCTGTTGGGAGTTCTCATTTACGCTGTTCCGCATTTTGATTTCGGGCATCTTCGGATCATGGGTGTTCTGCAGCGCTGCGCCATTTGCTACTTCGCTGCCGCACTGATCTGTATGAAGTTCCGCCCACGGGCCCAGATGTATTGGATTCTGGGTCTGCTCGCGGCCTACTGGCTCGCGATCAAGTTGATTCCGGTGCCGTACTACGGCGCGGGCGACCTGTCGATGGCAGGGAACCTGGCGCACTATATAGACCACAACGTTCTAGGAAATCACAATTACGCGGAAACACGAACCTGGGATCCGGAAGGCTTGCTTAGCACGCTTCCCGCAATTGCGACCACCTTGCTGGGCGTGCAGGCCGGGTACATTCTGAGAAGTTCACAGACTCTCGGTCGTAAGGGCCTCAGACTAAGTGTCATGGGCGCAATCCTGCTGTTCGCAGGTTTGGTCTGCAGCGTGTGGCTACCCGTAAATAAGAAGATCTGGACCGATTCCTTTGCCCTTGTGATGGCTGGAATCGACTGTTTCGGTCTGGTCGCATTCCTTTGGCTTTTCGAAGTACGTGCGATCCGCCAGGGTCTGCAGCCCTTGGTCATTTTTGGTATGAACGCCATCGCGGTTTATGTCGCGGCGGAGTTATTTTCGATTTTGCTCGATTATTGGCAGGTTGCCGGCCGGAGCGCGCACAACTGGATCTTCAGCGGGCTTTTCGCCTCGCTGGCCTCCCCAAATAACGCATCGCTGCTGTTCGCGTTGGGTTTTGTAACTGCGATGTTTGGGATCGCTTACCTGCTTCACAGACGCAGTTTGTATCTCCGCGCCTGAGAGTTGTTCCCATACAACCTGCAGAGCAGACACGCATATGGCGCCTCGGACCAGGGCGAACAAACGGCGCTTAACATCTGCTCGTCCTAAACCCTAAACTGAATGTGCTCCGTAAACTGTATGTTGTCAAGTTCTTGACGACCTGCAAAGCTGTGCCAGCCGCAAGTGGTACGTCTTTCACTTAGCCGGGCAGCAATGTTCGCCACAACTATGACAAAAACAGTGCAGTCTGTAATTCCTCTGATGTGCCTTCGATAAACTCGACCGCGTAGAATTGGGGACGTCAGCAGTTGGAGAAGTTGAAGAGCAGCCGGATGTCAGGGCCATCCGTCCGTCGAAGTGGAAGTGCATTGTCATCATTGAGGACAATCCTGCAGATGTCTTCATAATTGAGGAAGCCCTTCGGAAGTACGATGTGGATTGCGAACCGACGGTACTTTCCGATGGAGACCAGGCGGCAACCTACTTCGAGACTCTCGAGAAAACTTTGGCATCTGAATGCCCGCACGTGGTCTTACTCGACCTGAATCTGCCGAAACGGTCAGGACACTGGGTCTTGAGGCAAATACGATCGAGCCATCGCTGTGCCGCGGTTCCCGTGGTTGTGGTCAGTTCATCTGAAGCTCCGGCGGACTTGGAGCAGAACAAAAGCCTCGGAGCAACTGCCTACTTCAAGAAGCCGAACGATGTGGACGAGCTCATGAAGCTCGGCGCACTCGTCAATTCTTTGATCCAGAAAGTCTAGCGCTTTTCTTTTGCTTACGGTGTTCTGCGCAGCCGACCTTTACTCTCCCGCGTGGCGAGCTTCCAGACTCCCCCGGAAATCGCCGCTGAACGTATACGCGCCCACGTGATCCAGCCGGCTTTCGCCGTCAACCCATATCTCTCCGCCCATGTCGGTCCAACGGCGGCAAAAGCTGTAGTCTTCGCTCAAGTAAAAGCCCGAAGCTCTATCAATAAAACAGTTGAACAACGCAGAGCGCCAAGGATTGCGCTCAAACGGGTCGTCGGCCTGATGCTCGGATGTGTAACGAAGCTCCGGATAGGCTTCAACCATAGCAATCAAGGCGCCTCGTCGAATCAGAAGAAAGCCGGTGCCGACATAGCTGGCTTTGACGAAACCGGCGCGCACAGTCGGAGTTGTCTCGCCATCGATCTGAACGACGTAGGACAGAGCGGCCAGAGAGCCAGCGGCTTTCCCGTGATGCAGACGCTTCGTGGGATAAGCTGCCGCGCACATGTCAGCATCAAAGTCGAGTAAGCGGAAAACCTGTTCCGGAGCGAAGCCGATATCCGCATCGATAAACAACAGGTGGGTGGCTGCGGAATCAGCGAGAAAGCCGGCGACAATGTTTTGACGGGCTCGCGTGACGAGCGCGTCACCAGACAGCAGCATGACATTGAAGCCGACGCCCCTTTCGTGACAGGCTTGCTGCAGGCGAAGTAGGGATGTGGCGTAAACCGTTGTGATCTGCCCTCCGTAACAGGGAGTGCCGATGGTAAGGCGGATTGACGATGATGACATCTTGCACGTGATCGCCAAGGCTCATTGGCGTTGGGGCGATCGATTCCATCATCCCGCTATCGAGCGGCAGGAAGATAGTGCTTGCGCATCTTAGCGACGACTGTAAATTCCGGATCGACAACGTTGGCAATGTCGGATTCCAACGCCTGGCCCATCAAGAGTGACGACCCGCGTTCGTCAAAACCATAATCAGACATCAGCCACCGCTGCATTTCGGTGTTTGCGTGCTGCATCGCCTCCATCAGCGAGCGTGAACTGCCGAGCACCATAATGAAGTCCTCATTTTCAAGGTGCGGCCAGTTGATTTTCTTCCCCTTCTTCAGGTCAACAGAGAATTCGACGTCGAGTGACGTTTCGATGGCACCGCCGGTGACTTCGCCGTCGCCTTGCCGTGCGTGGCCATCGCCCAAGAAGAACAATGCTCCAGGCTCGGAAACCGGCAAGCTGAGAGTGACACCCGCAGTCATTCCGTTATAGTCCATGTTGCCGCCGAAATTATCGGGCGTCGAGGTGGGAATCGCTGCCTTACCTGCAGGGGCCGTGGCGACGCAGCCCAGCATAGGGCGTAGCGGCAGTTCCAGTCGGCCCGGTTTGAACTCGCTCGATTCCAGATAGGCCATGCCTTTCGCCTTATCGATATTCCAGATAACCGTTTTCCCTTCGCGAAGAGCTTCCGAGCGAAGAAAGGTAGGGTCGGCCGTGTACGGAGCGAGAAGCGTTCCGGAGTAACCGGTGGTGCGATTAGTTTCCAGGTGAATCAGGTGCACGACTAACGTATCCCCGGGTTCCGCGCCTTCGATATAGAAAGGACCCGTCTGCGGATTGGGGCCCTGCCCGCGCTTGGCTCCGGCGGAGTCGACACCACGAGCGTCGATTGTGGAGGTGATGACGTGGTCACCCGGCTTGAGGGTAAGCACCGGCTTGTGCGCACCGGAGAACGTGTTGTAGAACTCTTTGGGTTCGAAGTGATGCGTTTCAGCAATGGCTGGAGACGCGAGCGCGAGGGCAACGAGCAGGAACACGCATGGGAGCATACGCGATTATATGATGAGCTTCGACTGTCGAAGAAGCAGGGGCCTCATTCAATAGCGGAGACAACTCTTCATACGGATGAGATCTAACCGCAATCTTCCCATCGCCTAAGGTTCCGTTACGATGTGCTCAGATTCACGACCGCTGCCAAGGCACTCGGCCAGCTTCCTGTATATGCAACATCAGGCGCGCAATGAGTTCCTTGTACCGTGCAGGTTCTTTCTCCGCCAGATCACGGGTCTCTCCCGGATCGAGGCGGAGATTGTAAAGTTGCATTTTCTCGAACGGATGATTTTGGAGAATTTTCCAATCTCCACTTCGATAAGCGTAGTAATCCCGTCCCTCGCAGCGCATACCGCCATCCCTGCGCAACCAAAGCAAATCGCGCTCAGGCAGATGGTGATTCGGGTTCCGGAAAAGCTCGACCAGCGAAGTGCCATTCAGCTTTTCGGGAACGCGCGTCCGGGCGAACTCGCAAATCGTAGGCGTCAGGTCCATCGTGAGCGCCACTTCTGTACAATGAGACCCGGGTTTAATGTGTCCAGGCCACGACGCGCACATCGGGACACGAATTCCACCTTCGGTCATGTCCTCCTTAGCCCCACGCCATGGGCCGCAGTTTGCTCCGGCACTCACCTGCCCACCGTTATCGCTTGTGAAAATGATAGCTGTATTTTCCAGTTGGCCGTTATCTTTCAAGGCCTTCACCACCCGTCCGACGGATGAGTCCAGATGCTCGATGAGTGCGACAATCTTTGCGCGCTTGGGATCAAGTTTCGGATCGCGGCTCTGAACTCGATTGAGCCACTCGCGGGGCGGTTGAATGGGAACATGAGGCGCGTTGTACGCCAGATAAAGAAAGAACTTCCGTCCGTCTTGCTTGCGCTGGTTTAAATAGTCGATCGACCAGTCCGTGAATAAATCAGTAGCATGACCTTTCGGAGCAATCTCCTCGGCATCTCTGCGCATGTAATTCTGGCCGTGACGAAGATGTGTGTAGTAGTCCTCCATCATGTCGCCCAGAAATCCATGAAAGAAGTCAAACCCGCGTTCCGTGGGTAAGTTCGGCGATTCCAGGCCGAGGTTCCATTTGCCGACGATTGCGGAATGATAGCCGGCATCCTTGATCATCTGCGGCACCAGTCGGGCTTCCCGCGAAAGATAGCCCCAATTGTCTTCCGGATGTGTTCTTACCAGGCCGGGCACGCCAATCAGGTCGGAGTAGCGGCCGGACAAAAGCGCCGCCCTGGTTGGGGAACACACAGGCGAATTTGCGTAGAAGTTGCTGAACTTCACGCCCGACTCGACCAGCGCATCAATGTGGGGCGTGTGTAAGTCTTTTGCTCCGAAACTCGACAGATCGCCAAACCCGAGGTCATCAGCAAGAATGACAACAACGTTAGGAGCCGTATCCTGAGGCTGAAGCATCCCTAGCGCGGGACCTGCGGCAGCGGCCTGCAAAAGAGTTCGTCTCGAGAGGCGATGTTGTTTCATAAATTTGTCCGCATGAAAAATCTGTCAATCCTCGGGAACAGCAAACTTATCGCCGGTATCGGCAACCCACTGTTTCAGGCGCCCGACGAGTTTCTTTCGTTCAGCCCGGTATCTATTGTTCTGCGCCAGGTCGGCCTCTTCGTAAGGATCCTCATTCAGGTTGAACATCAGCCAGGATCGGCCTTCGAAACATGTGTATTTCCAGCCGTCTTTTGTGACCAGCCCGCGGTACGCAGTGTTGATGCTGTCTGGGTGACCTGTTGGAATGACGTTCTGTAAATAGGCCGAATCCGGTGCAGTAGCCTGATTCGTCTTGGCAATCCGGTACGAAGAGAAATCTGTGCCCAGCATCCAATCTGGTTTAGAGATGTTACACAATCCGAGAGTGGTGGGCGCAATATCAACATGATTAGTTAGTAGCGGTTGATCTCCCACCTTCCAGCCGTGATATCTAGGCTGCCCACCTGAGATAATCATCGGCGTTCGGATCGATTCTTCGTAGGGATTCGTCTTCCGGTACATGCCATGCGAGCCGTGCATGTCGCCGTGATCGGCAAAGAAACAGATGTGAGTATTTTCAAGCTGACCGGTTTGGCGCAGCGCCTCCACCACACGGCCATAATTCCAGTCCAGGTTTTCGATCATGGCGTAATATCCGGCGAGGTCACGGCGTGCCGTTTGCTGGATGGCATTGGAATGTGCCACGTTAGGCCGTAACTCCAGCTTTTCCGCGTTATACTTCGCCATGAATTCTGCCGGCGCCACATAAGGATCGTGAGGTGGCTGCACGCTGAGAACGGCAAAGAACGGTTTCTTCCCTCCGCCCCTCGATTGGGAACTTCTGTCCTGGACGTACTTGATTAGGAGATTCGTCAGTTCATCAGTTTCAAATCCCGGTAGCCGGTAGTGGAAAGCGTCCTTACCGCGACCGCCGTGCACCCAACAGTCCCACTGACTATTGTTGTTGTCATAACCGGCCCAGGTTTCGAAACCGCCGCGCTTGTCCGGATCGGTAATGAAGAACGCCGCCCGCCCGTCTTTTTCGTGCCATCCGCCCAAGTGCCATTTCCCAAAGTAGGCAGTGTCGTAACCATGCTCGTTGAACACATTCGCGATGGTTCTTTCTCCGTCGGGAAGCGGATATTCGTGCCCGGGCACGCATTGATGCGGGTAACGGCTCGTCAACAACGATCCGCGAAAGGGGCAGCAGAGAGGATAACCGGAAACATGCGACGTAAATGCAACGCCGTCTTCGCGTGCATGGTCCAGGTTCGGTGTTCTTGCATTTGGATCGCCTGCCGAGGAAAGAGCCTGTGCACGAAATTGGTCGCCAAATATCCAAATGACATTGGGATGTTCCGGAACGGGTGCCTCGGCTGTGTAATGCCCTGACGGCTGCCCGGCGTCTCTTTGCGCAGCGTGCGTTGCAGCTCCGAGGGTGGCTAAAGAAGATGTTGTTAGAAATTGTCGCCTATGCATCCTGTTATCCCCAAGGAACTGGCCATGTCAGAAAAGCAGTTTGAGAGCCAACTGGACCACGCGCGGTTGGTTCGCCTGTGAACTGACGACTCCGAAAGTCGGAGAACCATAGGCAGCGTCAGGCGGCGCAAATACGGGCGTGTTGGTAAAGTTGAAAGCCTCTGCGCGAAACTGCAGTCGAAGCTCTTCTCGCAAACGGAAATCTTTCTGTAGCGAGAGATCTACGTTGTGGGTTTTATCGCTGCGAAGACTATTGAATGTCCGCGGCGCAGTTCCAAAGGAGTAGGCCGATGGCGTACTGAACACCGCAGGATTGATCCATTGAGAAGGTGAAGGCGCTGACAACGCGGGGTTCTGTCCGTTCCAGTTCGGCCTCTGGCCGCCACCCTGAGAAAATGTGCCGTTCACGGATGAAGTCACGCCCAGAGGACTACCGCTGTAAAACGACCCAATGACGCTCATCTGCCAGCCTCCAAGGAGACGGCCTGCCAATCCAGTCTGACTCCTGAAAAATGGAAGCCCGTAAACCGCATTGATGATCACTCGATGTGTCTGGTCAAGAGTCGAAGGACTCCTCTCAGCGCTTAGATTATTCCAATCCTGGACTCCGCCGCTACCGAGGGTTTCACCGCCGAAGGTCCCCGCACCCACATCGATCATCTTCGAGAAGGTGTACGAGCCTAGCAATGTTAGGTCTTTGCTGTATCGCTTCTCCACCTTTACCTGAAGCGCATGGTAATTCGACCAGCCCCAATCAGCAACGGAAGAGGTTATGTTAGTGAACTGCGGATAAGGCCGCAACAATTGTGCTCTCGCCACCGTGGCTCCGGCCAAAGCACCGCCCGCGATCCGGCCATAAAAGGGATTAGGAACAAGTGTTCTAAGGTTGTCTCCCTGCGCCAGTGCTGAATCAGGAAGTTGATTGATTTGCCGATCGAGAGGAAACTTCACTCCCTTCGTTCCGACGTAGGCGATATCGAACAACAGGCCTGCAGGCAGTTCCCGTTGGATGTCAAAATTCCATTGCACCGTGTGGGGCGTCACGTTGTTGCGGTCGTAGTAAGTGATGTCTTGACCCAGCAAAGTCCCAAGCCCGACCGTGTTGCCGGTGGCGGCGTTCAGCCCGGTTGGGTACGGATTGCTCAACGACACCACCGGGGTTACTCCATCGAGACTGTTGACAAGCGTCGTCGCGGCCGTGAAACCGCTGATTCCGAACTGGCTGCCTTGCGTTCCAAAACCCCACGTCGTTCCATAAAACAGGCCACCCCCAGCGCGGATCACGGTCTTGGGAGTCAAATGCCATGAAAGTCCGAGGCGAGGCGCCACATTGTTCATGTCCACGTTTGCGTCATACCGGCTCAGATTTCCTGTGCCGACGAAAGCAAGGCCACCGAGAATAGGATTGTTCGCCGTTGAGAGCGGCGACAATGCTTGATAGTCGAAATTCGAGAGGCGGTTGTAACGCTCGGTCCGCGGCGTCTCCAACTCGTACCTGATACCCCAATTGATGGTGAACGTTTTTGAGACTTTCCAATCGTCCTGTAAGTAGCCGCCGTAATACTTGGTTTCGAGCGCGAGGGCCGGCGAAGGGCCCACCGAACCACCCGGAATGCCCAGCAGGAAAGTGGCTAAAGCACTTCCGGCTGTGTTGCTGGCCTGTGCCGGATTCGGCCCCTGGGTAAACGCACTGGTAAAGCTGAAATCGTTGCTGGCGTCATTGGTCTGCAAAGCATTCAGTTGAATAACTCGCATCTCGCCGCCCGTCTTCAACGTGTGTTTATTGAGGGTCTTGGTTACGCTCCCCTGGAGAGCATAATTATTCATGCCGAAACTGATGATGCCTGTTTCTCCCAGCGTTCCGGTGCGAGAGTTGTTGCTAACGGAGCTAGCAACGTTGTACCCCGTGATATCGATAGCTGGAAACGCGGCGGGCGACCCTACCTGAGTGGCGAAAGAGGCAGGCAACCCGAGCTGCGTAATGTCAAAACCATTGCTCAGCGGTGTTCGTTGATTGGACAGGCGGCTATAGGCAACGCGAAACGAACTGATGAGCGTCGGTGAAAAAACGCGGTCAAATTCTGCCACATTGTTGTAACGCGTGAAGTCCTGAGGTCCGAACGCGGGCGATCCCAAATCCGTCAAGCCATACGGAGACGCTCGAATCCACGGAGTGTCGTCATACGATGACCGAAAGAATGCCCTGTTATTGCTGTCAAAGTTGTGATCGACTCTCACACTGAACGTGTTTTTCTGGATGTTGTTGCCGTCCGTCCGCGCGTAGTTGTTCGTTCCGGTAAATGCGCTGCCGGTAGTATTCGGCGCCGGCCAGTATTTTGAGATCGCTGCCGCAACCGGGTTGATTCTAGCCACCGGTATGATGTTTCCTGCAAAAGGAGTCCGCGTGTATCGGCCTCCGCCGAGCGGGGTGGTCGTCCCGGGATCATACACAGTGATCGCCTGGCCGGCGGCATTTTTGAGTTGGCTGAAGTCTCCTGTGAGTTGTCGGGGATCCGGGACCGTACCCGTGTAAGTGACCCCCTGCACGAACCGAACCAGCTCGGTGCTGATGAAGAAGAAGGTCTTGTCCCGGCCGTTATAGACATGCGGCAGAACAACTGGACCGCCGAGCACGCCGCCAAACTGGTTAAACTTGAATGGCGGAAGGTTCCGGCCCGCTCGATTCGCAAAGAAGTCGTTGCTGTTCAGCTTTTCGTTCCGCAGAAATTCGTAGAGATCGCCATGAAGCTGATTGCTGCCGGTTTTTGTAACGACGTTGAAGACCCCGCCCGCAGCCCGGCCGTATTCGGCGCTGTAACTGTTCGTTTCAACGCGGAACTCCTGAACTGAGTCGGCGTTCGGATAGATAATCGGCTGGTTCTGAGCAGCGGCTGTGTTTGGTGCTCCGTCCAGAAGAAACTCATTTGCGTTACCGGGAGTACCGTTTATGGATACAGACGTCGTACTAATCTGATCCACCGGCAGATCGTTCATACCGCGGGAAGTACGAACTCCTGGAACCAGGCCGCCCAGCGAGTATGCGTTCCTTCCCAGCATCGGAAGGTTCACCACCTGCTTCCCTTGCACGGTCTGGCTAACCTCGGTGCTTTCTGTTTGCAACAACGGTCCCTGCGCCTCAACGATTACCTGCTCATTAACGGACCCGATCTGCATGGCGAAATCCAGCCGGAGATCCTGGTCCACCTGTAGCTGGACACCCGTTTGTGTGATCGGCTTGAAACCCGAGCTCTCTACGCGGACAGCATACGGGCCCGGCAAAAGATTCGGAAGTGTGTAGTAGCCATCGGCGCTGGTTTCGGTAGAGCGTTCTGTATTCGTGGAGAGCTGCGTCACCTTGACGGACGCCTTGGAGATTGACGCTCCAGAAGGATCGGAGATCTGGCCGGTAATACTTCCCGTCTGGGCACACAGATTGCCGCCTATCAAAAACAATGTACAAATCAGAAACCAAGGGGGGCGGCTGGCTATTCCTGTCGAAGCCCGCTCATCCTGTCGCATAAAGCACCTCATGAAGCAAACACAAGCCTGCCATGAAAGCGGCGGGCTTGTACGGCCGCAGCATTGCGGCAATATATCCCATGAGTAGGCGAAATCCGGAGACCTGGCAACGTTTCTTACGTTACGTCCCTCGAACGCGCCCCCTGTTCAGGGCCTCTCTCCGGGTACGTTCTGCACGTTTGACGGACGTTACGCCACGTTATGACCACGGTTTCGATGTTATACTCCCGCCAAAGGTCCCACCACGGTGTCGGAAACACAATCAGCGCCCCTGTTATCGAGCGAACTCTATCGTTCGAAAATCCAAGCTCACCTAGAAGCAATTCTGCAATCCGAAGCATTTTCGGGAAGCCCTCGTTGTCGCGAGTTTCTTCGCTACGTAGTGACTGAGACGCTTGACGGCCGCGCCTCCCATATTAAGGAAAGAACTGTCGCGGTAGATGTATTCGGCAAGGGAGATGATTTCGACTCGCAAGCCGAATCCATCGTTCGCGTCAAAGCTCTGGAGGTACGCAAGCGCCTTGCTCAGGCGTACCAGGTCCTGACCTCATCAGAAGTGCGGATCGAGCTCCCGACTGGTGGCTACGCCCCGCTCATCCACTGTCGGACCAGCGTTGCGGAGCGCGTTCCTCTAGAACCGGTAATCGCTGCGCCGGTTCGCAAAAATCATCTCTATCTGATACTCGGTGCCGTTGTTATTCTTAGTCTCTGCATGAGCTTGCTCGCTTTAGGGAAAGCGGGTTCCGAATCGGCTTTAGATTCGCTCTGGAAGCCTTTCGTACAGAGCAGAGCGGCCGTACTAATTTCGCTCCCCGCACCGAATGTCTACGAAATAAAAGACAGCGTGTATTCGAAGCTTCAAAATGGTGAGGCGGTTTCAAGCGTCGCAGATGTTCAAAGACGGGAAAATTATTATGTGGGCGTGGGCGCCGCCGAAGGTGCTGCTCGCTTCGGAGAACAGCTTGGGCATCGAAACAAGGCCTTCGTGACGAAGTTCGGTAACGACGTTAGTTTTTCTGACCTTCGACGGGCACCCGCTATTCTTCTGGGAGCCAGCAGCTCCCAATGGACGATGGAGCTGACCAGAAATTTACCGCTGAGATTCCAAGAGCAGCGCTTCGACCGGATTGTACTCGCGACGGATCCGGACAAGTTTTGGCAGGAAGATCCGCCGAGCATCAACGGACCACGCCACGGGTATGCGCTGATCACGCGCCTCTTGGACTCGGAGTCAGGTAACGCTCTTCTGATGGTTGCGGGAATTGGCCCTTACGACACCCAATCTGCCGTAGAGTTCCTCACCAATGCCGGTTTCTTCGATCAATTCGCGCTCCATGCCAGGCAATGGACCGGAAAGAATTTTCAAGTCGTGATTCGCACCACCATTCACCATCACACTCCAGGACCGCCGACAATGGTTGCCAGCCAGGTCTTTTAGGAGCGCTCTCAAGTGACCGATCGAAATCTCAGTCGGCGGCGGTTTCTGACAACGGCCGGAGCCGCCGCCGGTCTAAGCGGTTACGCTCACGCAGCCCAGGATTCGCTTGGGTCCGGGAAAGAACCGAACATTATTTTTATTTTCTGCGATGACCTTGGCTTCGGCGACTTGGAGTGCTACGGCTCCCGGATAAGAACTCCGAATCTGAACCGGCTCGCTGCAGAGGGCAATCGGTTTACAAACTTCTGTTCCGCAGATCCCGTCTGTTCACCGTCCCGTGCCGCGTTGTTGACTGGCCGCTATCCTACGCGCGTTGGAGTGCCGCGGGTTCTATTCCCACAAGATCAGGGTGGCCTAAGCTTGCAGGAAACGACCTTAGCGGACGTGCTCAAGCGCCGCGGCTATAAGACGGCTTGCGTGGGCAAGTGGCATTTGGGCAGGCCTAATAAGTACATGCCTACCAGTCGTGGCTTTGACGAGTATCTTGGTATTCCGTATAGCAACGACATGAATCCTCGTCCCCTGATACACAATACCGAGGTCGTAGAGGAAGTCGCCAATCTGGACAGCCTGACAGAACGCTATACAAAGTTCGCCACTAACTTCATACGCGCTTTCAAGGATCGTCCCTTCTTCCTATACATGCCCCATACCTTCCCGCACATTCCCCTGGGAGCTTCGGCGCGCTTCCGCGGCAAGTCGTCACAGGGCCTCTATGGAGATGTCATCGAGGAAATCGATTGGAGTGTGGGAGAAATACTCGCATCAGTTCGTGACAGTGGAATCGATAAGGATACGCTGATCATGTTCTCTAGCGACAACGGACCTTGGTACCAGGGAAGCCCAGGTCGCCTTAGAGGACGCAAGAATTCGACGTACGAAGGCGGGGTTCGCGAACCGTTCATCGCGCGCTGGCCAGGCAGAATCCCTGCGGGAGTGGTGAGCGAGGGACTCGCATCAATGATGGATGTGTTTCCCACGGTGGTCAAAGCCTGTGGAGCCAGTCTGCCCTCCCAGCCGCTCGATGGAATTGATATCTGGCCCCTTCTTACCGGCAAAGCTAAATCGATCGAGCGCAAGCCTCTGTTGTACTTCAACGAGTGGAACCTCCAGTGCGCTCGCTGGATGAACTGGAAACTGCATGTGGCGCGCTATAACACAGCTCCCTACGTTCAACCGCCGGCGGATGGAGTAAAGAACTATATTCTGCCGAAACCGGAGCTTTACAACCTCCAATCAGATCCGGACGAAAGCTATGACGTTGCGTCCTCTCATCTTGACGTAGTACAGAAGATGTTGCAGAGTATCGAGTCGCTGATTTCCGGATTTCCGGAGGAAGTCCGGATCGCTTATGCGGAAGCGAAACGAAGGCAAGTAAATCCTGCCATGCCGGCGGGAGCTTGGCCTCATTCTCCGTAGCGTAAACGCCGCGAACGACGCTTACTCATCAAAATGTCGAAGGCCCCGCCTCTTTCTTCAGGTCGCTTTGCCTCACAACGTGTTCACCCGGCTTCGACGATCCGTAATAGAATGTCATCCCGAGGCGCCCGAACTGTATGCTTCTGACTGTGGTCTCTCCTCCCTGAGTTTCAAGCCGCAAAGTGCTCGCTTTCGAGGGTCTGTCGGTACAAACAGCTCCGGTCATTGGCATCCTGATGGTGGACGATTTACCCGGCGGGAGGACATAAATGACGAAACCGGTCGTGGCTTGATCGAGAGTAAATGAGTAAGGGCCCGGAGCCATCATGACGTTCCCCAGTGAGCCGCTACTGGAAGCTTAAATTCACCCCGGCTAATCTGTGCTGCCAAGCCATTCGCGCTGAACATGAGTGCAGACGATGCAATGAGCATTAACGTGGAAAGACTTCGAAAACGATTTGAGTTCATGGCAAGTTTCTTTCTGAGGCAGACTGAATCTCCTCACCTCCACCTGCGTAAATCAGCCTGAACATTGTTGCGCTTCGGTGGATTCTCTTGAGAGAGGCGGCAATTATCACACGTCAAACAAGTAAGGCGCTGACTCTACTGTTTGCAAACGGTAGAATCAGCGCCCGGAAACATCTGATCAAGTCAGACCCAAAGAACCCTGCTTGATCTCGCCCCGCGTTATAGCGGTAAGCCAGGAACGAGCGTCGGAACACGCTTGCGATAAGCTGCGTATTCTGGATGCTCCCGCATTAGATCCCGCTCCTCAAGCTGAATCGCGGTCAGGATGTAGGCGGTGGTCATGAGTGCGAATACCAGATGGGTAAGCGTCATTGTCGGTGTGCTCCAGAAGGCAAGCAAAAAACCTAAGTAGAGCGGATGCCGCACAATCTGGTACAGAAGGGGTGTTTTGAAGTGCATCTGGGTTTGCGATTTGCCGAGGAGATGCCTCCACACTTGGCGAAGCCCGAACAGATCAAAATGGTTGATCACGAAAGTCGCCACTAGCACAAGGATCCAGCCGAAGGCGAATCCGCCGTAAAGGATTACCTGGCCCCACTCATTTTGGACGTCCCATACATTCCCACCCAAGGGCCGCCACTGCCAGAACAGAAATAGGAGGGCAGCACTGCTTGCCAGGACGAACGTGCTCCGCTCTATTGTCGACGGCACGAATCGGGTAAAAACACGTTTGAAAGCCGGGCGGGCCATGACACTATGTTGCAGCGCAAATAGAGTAAGTAGCCCAAGATCGATCGCAAGCGCGGCAGGCCACGAGCCATCGAGAACGGAATCCATCGACTTGGGAACAGCGAAGTTGCCGATGAATCCCACGGCGTATGAAAGTGTCACCACAAACAGGACGTAGCTTACTGCCCCGTAAATGAATGTAAGAATTCGACTCAACATAATACAGATTGCTCCTTCTATCTCCAGGTGCGTCGCCAGGCCGGACTGCCTTGCACGCTTCTCTATCAGGAACATGCGAGATTTCGCACAAAAGCGAACGGTCTAGCCAAGAAAACCGGAATCAAAATGGGTTTGTGGCACATCTTGAAACACGATCGAGCGATTGGTGTGCGCTAATCAGGAGAATCTTTGCCGGGTAGACCACAAACAGTAATTCACGATGCACTCGGGCGGCAGTATGATAACGAGGGATCACTGGTACGCCCGGAGTATCGATTCCTGTCGGTTACTCGATACAGGACGCGCTGAAACCGGCGGCGCAAGGGAGCTTTGAAGTGTTGAAACGGGTAGAGCACATCTTTCATGAGGTTGTGGATTTGCCTCTTAGCTCCCGTAACCGATACTTCATTGACAACGCGGTCGAAGAAGAAACGCGCCGGGAAGTCGAGGCGCTGATCGGGTTCGAGTCCGATGCGAACACTTCCTTCTCGCGGGACATAGGCGAGATCGCAAGGTTAATTATCGAACCAAGCGATGTAACCGGAACTCGATGCGGTCCGTACCTACTAGCTTCAATCCTGGGCCGAGGCGGAATGGGCGCGGTCTATTTAGCGGAGCGTGTCGATGGTGAAGTGGAACAGCAGGTAGCTGTCAAGCTGCTAAGTCAACTGCGCGCCCGTCCTGCGAGTGCGAGAGCGCTTTCTCACCGAACGCCAGATTCTGGCATCCATCTCTCAACCCAACATCGCCAGGCTGCTGGACGCAGGTCATCGGGAAGATGGCCAACCCTACCTGGTCATGGAGTACGTCAAAGGCAACCCAATTGACGTGTTCACCGCAGAGTTGGGCATCAGACAAAAGATCAGGCTCTTTTTGAAAGTCTGCGGTGCGGTCGGATACTTACACCGCCATTTGGTCGTGCACCGCGATTTGAAGCCGAACAACATATTGGTTACGGACGAGGGCGAGCCCAAACTGCTGGATTTCGGTATCGCCAAGATGCTGGACATGTCCACAGATTCTGCCATGACAAGCACGCGTATTCTGACACCGGATTACGCCAGTCCTGAGCAAGCCGCTGGCGCTCCGGTCACGACGGCAACAGATATCTATTCACTTGGTGCCGTGCTTTACAAGCTCCTGACCGATGCATCTCCTCATGAGCTCGAGCGCAATGCAGACGGGACAAGAACGTCGCTACTCCCAACGGGCAGGATTACCGCACCTTCCAAGCTGGTCCCGATGTTGAAGGGCGATCTGGAGTTCATCCTTCTGAAGACGCTGCGGCAGGATCCACGGGAGCGGTACGCGACGGTGGAACAGTTGGGGGATGATCTGGAGAATTACCTCGAATTGCGTCCCATACTTGCACGCAAAGGGGACACGTGGTACCGAGCACTGAAACTATTGCGCCGTCGCTGGATTCCCGCATTAGCGACCGTGCTGGTGGTTGCAAGCCTTTCAATTGGACTCTACATTGCCAATCGGGAGCGGATGTTGGCGGAACGGCGGTTTGGCCAGTTGCGGCAGCTTTCGCAAAAGGTCATCGATTTGGATTCGGAAATTCGAACCCTGCCCGGTTCCGTTGCAGCACGACGACGATTGGTGGCCGCTTCGCTCGCATATCTTGAGGGTGTTTCTCCCGAAGCTCGGAGCGATCTTCCACTCGATCAGGAAATCGCCGATGGCTATTGGCGTATGGCTCGGATCCAGGGCGTTAATGCAGAATTCAACCTTGGCGATCCGGCAGAAGCAGAGACCAGCTTGCGTAAAGCGGATGAGCTGATCAATGCTGTACTCGCCTCGCGACCGCGCGATCGAGCCGCGCTATTCCGCTCCGCGCTGATTGCTCACGATCGGATGATACTGGCCGACACGGAAGATAGACGCGCAGATGTTTTCATTTACACAAGCAGGACTGTGGAGCGCCTCGAAGCTTTTGAGCGCCAGGACAACTCCCATGGTGACCCTGTTCACCTCGACAAAGTCCTCCGTCCCGGGGATGCTCAATCCGAGCGCAGCAGCACCGCATTGCTCTACGCCAATGTCGGTCTTACCTACGTCAACAGACACTTGTATGCAGACGGAGCTCGCTACGCACGCCGGGGCGCGGACATCGTACGGCCGATCGCTTCCGCTCAGGATGTGCTTGCCACCTGCTTGAGCCTGGTGGCTAATGCACTCCGCTACCAGGGCGATCTCGAGACGTCGTTCACAACTATTCAGCAAGCGCGAGAGATCTCGGAAAAGGCAACTTACACCAGCGAGGCCGCACGCTTCTTCGGCCAGTATGGGCCAATGCTCCGGGAGGGACTCATCCTGGACGGGGCAGAAGCCGTCAATCTCGGCAGGCCGGCCGAAGCCATTCAGGTGCTTCAGCGAGCACTGGATATGACTCAGGCAGCGGCTCGGTAAAGATCCGAACGAGGCGGCAAGCCGGGGACGTGTGGGAACAATCGCACGGGAACTTGGCGATATCTTGCGCGATTCGGATCCACAGCGGGCGCTTGCTGTCTACGACTTAGGTATCCAGCGGCTCGGGGAAGTAAAAGGGGGCGTAAAAACAAGTCGCGACTATTCCACAATGCTCGCCAAGTCGTCTTACGCGCTGCGACTGCTCCATCGCCCTTCTGAAGCCAAACGTCGCATAACGGCTGCGTTGCTGATCCTGCAAAAAACCCGGGACTATCCGGCCGAGCGAATTCTTCTCAGCAGCCCGGCGTGCACAACTCTGCGGGCGCTTGGGGACTATGAAGCAGAGACGGGTGATCCTCGTCGGGCCCTCGCAATTTATCAACAGCTACTCGAGAAAGTAATGGCAAGCAAGCCGAACGTGCTCAATGATCTCCGGGATACCCCAAAACTCGCCAGCATTTACGGCGCTCTCTCCCACTTGTATCGCCTTGCCGGTGACTTATCGCAAGCGGAATCGGTAAAATCGCAGCGCGTCGAACTTTGGCGCCATTGGAAGCAGGTCCTTCCTCAAAGCAGTTACATTCGCGGTCAACTCGAAGCGGCAGAACAGGACACCTAACCTCACGATCCGCGCAGGCGTAATTTCACAGTATGTCGCTATCCGCGGACCGGCGCGATTTACTCAGGAAGCAATTTGGACGGTTAAATGAACTGGTGGACCAAGCAGCATAGTTCCGGCTACGGGCTTCTCCTCCACCATTTGCCTGCGCAGCCAGACCTGCGCGAGCCGAAGTTCACGACGTACAACATGCACCGGTATTGCCAGCGCTGTGGAACATTCTTCTGCCGTCATGCCGGCAAAGTACCGCATTTCGATCAGTCGGCCTTTCAGTTCATCTGTTTTGTCCAGCGCCTGCAACGCATCTTCCAGCGCCAGCACGGATTTCTCCGGCCTGGGACTTAGATTGGGCACGTCTGCAATCGGGATTTCTCCCGCCGCGCTGCGCTTCCCGGTGGCTTTCGCGCGGGCCGTGTCCACAAGCACCTGCCGCATCAACCTTGAAGCGATCCCATAGAAGTGGGAACGATTTTCGTAGGAAGGTTGCCGGCTTCCCGCAAGCTTTAAGTACGCTTCGTGCACCAGTGCCGTCGTCTGCAGAGGCGAGACCTTGAGCTCGCTGCGGAGGCGCGCGCGAGCCAGCTTTTTCAATTCTTCGTAAACGAGCGGCATCACGGCTTCCATAACTTCCTGGTCGCTCTCGTTGAAGCGGCGTAGCAACTTAGTAAGATGCATGTCCACAAACGCGAAATCGAGGCGGATTCAGGCTCATCGTTTTAGCAATTCTCTCTGCGGCGTGAGTCCTTTGTAAGCCGCAATGCTTTTCGATGTTCGAGCGCTGACTAACTCCGTCGGGATGTAAATTTTCTTCATCCGCAATTCATATTCTCTGCAGAATGTCGCAGGTCCTTGTGGAAGGAAAAGCTATGACAACACAAATCTGATACTCTTTTGGAGAAATCGAAGGTAAACATCCTGCCGTTGGTGGTGCTGAGCGGGTTTGCCCTGGCCGCACCGCTTCTGGCCGCAGGAGGTGCTCCCCAAGATCCCGGGCAGGCGCATGCAGGTCACGAGTACGCCGTGCCGGCGAGGCTCGTGGAAATCGTTCGCAACGCTACGCGCCGCTTCATTGATGTTAATGCCGCCACGAAGGCGGAATACGGGCCATTTCTCGGTTGTATCAGTGGTCCTGATCATGGTGCCATGGGCATTCATTACGTCAACGGCGGGTTGGTAGGAGACGGCGAAATTGACGCTTCGAAGCCGGAAGCGCTGATCTATGAGCCCGTGGGAAACCGCCTGAGGCTCGTAGGTGTTGAATTTATCGTAGATGCGGCCACTTGGATGTCGAGCCATGACAGTCCTCCTGTGTTGGAGGGCCAGTCGTTTCAACTGGTCAATAGCCCAAACCGGTATGGCCTGCCCGCATTCTTCGAACTCCATGTCTGGGCCTGGAGACAAAACCCCAATGGCGCGTTCGTGGACTGGAATAACGACGTGACCTGCGAAGGTCAATAGAATCTGGCGATGAGTCGACGACGGTAAGCAGAGCCGCGGTTCGCGAAACAGAATCTCAAGCTCACTGAAGATTTTCTGAGAGCGTAGCGGCCGTTTCCCCACCTTTTGATTCCTCCGTATTAGGACGTGTATTCCGAGGGAGTAAGGCGACCGTCAACGACAGCGCGGAATGAGACTGAAGCGAATACTTAAGACTTTTGCGATCCTTCCGCGATCGGTTGCGCTCTTTACGGCTCGCTGCGTGGGCGGGTTTGCACTTTTGTGCCTGAAACACGCATGGTTTCGCGCAAACACCCACGCCAAAGTATATAGCTCGCACGTTGGTTTTGAAGCGAAGTTGGGACAATCCGTTTGCATTGGAACAGACGCGATTGTCACATCCGAAGTCACTATCGGCGACTACACTTACATAGGCGCAGATTCGCATATCGGGTCCGGCAGCATCGGTAAGTTCTGCTCCATTGCGCCCAGAGTTTGTGTCGGCCCGACTGAACACCCGTCGAGCCATGTATCTTCTCACCCCGCTACCTACTCGGAACCAGGGTGGGGCATCATATCGGAAAAGGTTTGGGATTCCCCCAAGCCGGCTCCGGTCATCGGAAACGACGTTTGGATCGGCTGCAATGCAGTCGTCCTGCGGGGCGTGACGATTGGCGATGGCGCAATCGTTGGCGCGTCTGCTGTTGTGACGCGGGACATTCCGCCGTTCGCGATCGCGGTCGGCATTCCGGCCCGCGTGATCGGCTATCGTTTTGATCAACCAACCGTGGAAAAGCTGGCTGGCTCCCGGTGGTGGGATGACCTCAACGTGCTGAAGGACCTCCTTGCAGATCCCGCAGCCGTGTCGAGAGCCGTCTCCGACCGAACAGATACCGTGTCAATAAAGCCGGACAGGTCGATCAAATACCGGCCGCTATAAATAGCTCAGGAATAACTTCGAGCGGTTCTTTGCTAATCGAGAGGATTCGATTAGCGATGGCTTCAGCTTGCTTTCGAAGCTCCGGAACGGCAATGGTCTCGAGCAGATCACCGACACGCGGTGGTCCCAACGTCAGCAACCAACTGTTGTCCTCACCATCTGCTCCCACGAGATCACCGCCTTCGTTCGTACCCAGCCCCTTGCCGATCGGTCCCGGGCGCACGTGCCCGGCGTCCAACAACGACCGGACGAGGCGATCTTCACTCGAGCGGTAATCGGCATCCGGCCCGGTGCAGTTGATGATCCGCTCTACATGGAGCCGCAGGCGCTCCCCCGATCGCAGTGCGATAGCGGCGTCTAAACCGGAACTATTCTCAGTCACTTTTTGCAATCGGCCCGCGTGTACAATCAACTGGCCTCGCGCAAGTGCGTCCTGCACTTTGCTACCGATCTCGGGAGCCATGCGATGCCGGTGGATGTCCCACCAGGTCTTGCCGTGCCGGAACACTCGCTGTTGCTCGGTCCGGGAGAGCTTGCTCCAAATCTCGTTTGTCACGGGCCGAAGCGAATCGATTACGGCGCGCCAGTCCGAACCTCGAGCCACGGCATGATTCACTTCCTTCCTGATGTCCCGCAGCAGACTCCTTGCCGTCGGACTCTCCGGCACGCGATAGGGTTCCGGCAACGGACGGTAAGGCGCGTGAGATTGCGGAAGCTTGCCGCGCCTGGAAATTACGTAGATCTTGCCAACGTGGCCCTGAGCGAGAAGAGCCATAAACGCGTCCACAGCCGTCAATCCTGCGCCTAGGAGAAGAACCGGCTTGTGTGGATCGAGAGCGGCCAACGCGTCGGCTTGCCAAGGTGATGAATACTGGCCGGGGAGCGGATCAGCGAGACTGCGGGAGGGTGGATTTCCCAAAGCCAACACGGTTCGGTCAACAGAGATTCGTTCACCGTTCGCCAGGAATACTGATACCGAGAGTCCGTCGAAGCTGAGACGCACTGCTTTTGCGAAGTGGTGGCGCAGCTTACTTCTCCGTGCGGCAGAGCGCACGGTCTCTTCGAAGAGATCCTGGATGTAAGTGCCGTAAAGTTTCCTGGGAACGAACATGCCCGGGTCGGCAGAAGGCATGCCGTGGGACTGCAACCAATGCAGGAAGTGCATTGGTTCGCTACCGAAAGCACTCATGCGCACGGCAGGGACATTTAACAAATGTGCGTCGCAGGTCGTCGAATAAGCCAGGCCGCGTCCGGGCAATCGTGAATCGATGAGGTCAATCTCGACGGCTTCGCTCTGGCGAAGCAGGTGAATCGCGACCATCGTTCCCGAAAATCCCGCGCCAATGATGGCCACACGAAGCGTGCTCATAGTAGACGGTCGCCTGCGATTTTTGTGTCGTAGCCGGCCAAACCTTGCAGTTCGCGGCGGAAACTAGCTCGATTCAGGATGTCAAACAGGTTCTGAATGCGTGGAATTTCTAACGACTGCTTGCGCACGGCGAAATCATAGCGCTCGAATGCAAGCGGTATGAAGTGAAGCCCGAATACCCGTGCGGCCGCTCGGGTCGCGATGCAGCAGTCGGCGGTTCCGGAATGCACCTGGAGGGCAGCCGCTAAATGCCCGGGAGCGGAATTTTCGTAGCCTTGCACGGTGGAAGCGGCGATTCCCGTTTTTTTCAGATGTGAATCCAAGAGTGCGCGGCTGCCCGAGCCGGCTTCACGATTCACGATGCAAATGTCCGGCCGGGCGAAATCTTCGACACCTCGAATGCCTTTCGGGTTTTTCGCCGCGGCGACGATTCCCTGCTCCCAAACCGCGAGCGAGATAACCGCGACGGGAGTTTTTGGAAAGAGCTTTTGAACCGCCGGCACATTATCGCGGAGGTGTGTGCCGGCGATGTGGGCGTGGCCGGCCTTTAACAGTTTCAAGGACTGCGAGCTGTTGCGGTGAGCGAGAACCAGTTCGATTCCTGCGCTCTGCGCATAGCGGGCGAGAACCGACATGCCGGGGTCGCAGCCAGCGACAAGAATGCGGTTGTCGAAGTTGTTTTCGGATGTAAAAATCTGCAGCCTGGTTTTGCCCGATCGACCGGCTTCCATGATGGATGCGTCGCCGACTGGAAGGAATGGATTCAAAGGCGAGGGGGCGGAAGCGATGAGTGTGTTTATCGACACGGCAGAGTTGTACGGGCTGTCCAGGCGCGGAAATTTCAGAGTCTGCAAGCAGGATGGCGCGTCCCGGAAATTGAATTGTTTGGTTCGGGAATGGAAAAAAGTTGTTCAACGGAAGTTTCGAGTAAACGGGCCAAACGCAGAGCAACCGCCGTGTTTGGAATGTATGTCCCAAGTTCAATGGAATGAATAGCTTGGCGAGTTACGCCGACGGCGGCGGCGAGATCAGCCACGGAGATTCCGCGCTCGCGGCGCAGTTTTCCGAGGTTGTTTTCAATCTCTTTCATGTCGCGTTTACTTTACACTGTCATTTATACACGACATGGTCATGTTTTGGGCATTCCTCCTCTGGGCACAGGCCGGAAGAGCAGAGCTTTTTGGCACGGTCCAGGATCCTTCGGGGGCCGTGGTTAAGAACCTCAGCGTAACGGCGCAGCAGGAGGGGACCAACGAACGCTTCGAAGTGGCTACGGACGATCACGGTGAATACCATCTTCTCGGACTTCCGGCCGGGCAGTATCGATTGATTGCCGGAAACCACCAAGAGTCGGGGATCACGCTTCGGATCGGCGACCAGGTCAGGTTCGACTTTCAGCTTGGGCGAGCGACGGAGACGGTGGATGTTCATGGGGAGACTTCCCTGCTCGAGACGGCGAGCGGGTCGGTGAGTTTTCATCTCGATCAGCGGGACATTGAGACGCTGCCGCTCGACGGACGCAACTTCATTCCACTTGTCGCGCTGTCGCCCGGCGTGGCGCTGCCGGGAGGCGGGTCGCTGCTGCCGCGCATCAACGGGAGCCGGCCGCGCACCAACGAATATATGTACGACGGCATCAGCGTTCTGCAGCCGGAACCCGGACAGGTGGCGTTCTATCCCATCATCGATGCGATGTCCGAGTTCCGGCTCAACATCAACGCGTATTCGCCGGAGTATGGGCGCTCGAACGGTGGAACGGTCATGGTGATCGGGAAATCGGGGAGCAACGACTTCCATGGAACACTGTTTGAATTCATCCGTAACGAAGAGCTGAACGGAAGAAATTTCTTTGCGCCGGCCGGACAGAAGCCGGAGTTTCGAAGGAACCAGTATGGGGTCGTGCTGGGTGGGCCGGTGCGGAAGAACAAGACGTTCTTCTTCGTGGACTGGCAGGGTACGAGGCTGCGGACCGGTACTACGCGGCAAAGCGTCGTGCCTACGCTCGCGCAGCGGAACGGAGTGTTCGGCGGGACGATTTATGATCCGGCGAGTTCAGCTCGCGTCCCCTTCCCAAACAACACGATTCCCCTTAACCGGTTCGATCCGATTGCAATGCAAGTCTTGCAGCATTATCCGCTGCCGAACGCGGCCGGCGCGAACAATTATGTCCGTACGGCCGTTGAGCCAGACAATCAGGATCAGTTCGACGGACGTCTCGATCACGTGTTCAACGACGAGCATCGGGCGTTTGTGCGCTACTCGTACCTGCGTGACAACGATACGCCGGTCACGTTTCTTCCGGACGGCAGCGGCAACATTACATCGGGAGTGATTGGACATACGATCACCCGGGGCGACGGCATTGCGTCGGAGTACGACTGGACCATTTCGCCGACGATCCTGAACCAGGCCCGGTTCGGATACACGCGCCGGGACGTGAATCAGGCTTCGCTGCAGAATGGCGGCATCACGGTTCCGGGTGCGCCCGTCGAGTACGTTCGCGTCGACGCTGCCTATCTTTTCCGTTACCGGTTATCAGCAGATCGGGCCAACGACCGCGGCCAATGCGAATTTCACGACGTCGGTGACCGAGTATCTGGACACGCTTTCGATCGTACGGGGCCACCACACATTCAAGATGGGCACGGACATCCGGCGGGAGGCGCTAGACATCATCAATCCGGCAAACCCGACCGGCTCTTACGCGTTCACAACGACCGGGACCAATTCGTCTTCGGGCGCCGGCGGCAACGCGCTCGCTTCGCTGCTGCTGGGGCAGGTGAACGCGTTCAGCATCGACATTCAGAACCAGGCGATTCAGATCGCGCGCGCATATCGCAGAGTTTTTTCTGGGCGATGAATGGAAGGTCTCGGACCGGCTGACGCTGAACCTGGGGACGCGATACACGCTGAATTTTCCGTCCACGGAGGTCAACAATCATACGGCGGTCTTCAATCTCAACACGCAGGTTCTGGATTTTCCGCATACGGGACGCAACCTGGAGTGCTGCGATTTCGGGCCGCGGGTTGGGCTCGCGTACCGGATTGGCGATTCGACCGGTGATCCGGTCCGGTTACGGAATGGTGTGGTTCGAGCAGACGGGCATCACGACACCGTTCACGCTGCCGCAGTTTCCGTTTGTGCAGACGGTGGGGCAACAATCGCAGGACAACATCAACCCGGCGTTCGCGCTGGCAAACGGACCGACGGTGCAGGTGACGGCGCCGAATCCGAATTCCGGTTTGGGACAAGGCGTGTTTGGCGTGGACCGGAACGTGGGGTCCGGCTATTCGCAGCAATGGAACTTCACGGTGCAGAAGACGTTCGGGCAGCAATCTGAATTTTGAGGCCGGCTATCTCGGGTCGAAGAACACTCACCTTGGGTTGCCGGAATGGAACCTGAACCAGTTGCCGGCTGCGGACCTGAGCCTGGGATCGGCGCTGACGCAACGAGTGGCCAATCCTTATTACGGCCAGATCCCCAGTTCGTCGTCGCTGGGGCAGCCTACGATTACGCGGCAGCAATTGTTGCGTGCGTTTCCCCGGTTCACGAATGTGGCGCTGTTTCGGGATAACGTCGCCGATTCGGAGTACGAGGCGTTCCAGGTGAAGCTGGAGAAACGTCTGTCGCACGGCCTGACGTTCGACTTTGCGTATACCTTCTCGAAGCTGATCGATACCGCATCGACTTACTTCTCGCAGACGATCTTTACCGGACCGACGTTGACGACGATCGGGGCGGCGGACGCCAACAACCGGTCTTTGGAACGCGACGTATCGAGCGGCGACATTCCGCAGGTCTTTTCGGCCGGTTGGGTGTACCAGATTCCGCGCTGGTGGAAGATCTCGGGTTGGGAGGTTGCCGGGCTGGTGCGAGTGCAATCCGGAGACGCCGTTCCGGTGACACAGGCTACCAATAACCTGTCGGCCTTCGGCTATGCGGTGCAGCGGCCTAACCGGATCGCAAACCCGAACGACTTCGCGGGCCGCAGCCCATCGGCCTGGTTCGACAAATCGGCGTTTACTGCGGCGGGGCAATACGCCATAGGCAACAGCTCCAGAAACCCCGTGCGCGGGCCGGGACTTCAGAATGCAGACCTCATGCTGGGCAAGACTTTTCGGCTGACGGAGAGGATGAATCTGGAATTTCGCGCGGAGGTATTCAACGTGACCAACACGCCGCCGCTCAACGATCCGAACGGCTCGTTCGGCAGCGCGGCGTTCGGGACGATCACGAGCGCCGGCAATCCACGCGATTTCGAGTTCGCCGGCAAGTTCCGGTTTTAGGCGTCTTCCGGCGATCTCCAGCTATACTGTGCCATTACCTGATGAGCCAGTTGCTGAAGACCAAAGATATCGATGAGCTGGTAGCGGAATCGAATGTCGAGGGCAAGCGTTTAAAGCGCTCGCTGGGGCCTTGGAGCTTGATTGCGTTCGGGATTGGCGCGGTGATTGGCGGGGGAATTTTCACCGTCACGGGCACGGCGGCCGCGGGCCAGCACCTGAGCGTGCCTTCGGTGCTGAACGCTCCGGTGCTCGATCTGCTGTTGCATGGTACGCACGCAGCATCGACGATCGGGAGACCAGGGGCGGGTCCGGGATTGACGCTGTCGTTCCTTCTGGTGGCGCTCACGTGCGGATTTGCAGCGCTCTGTTATGCGGAGCTTGCGTCCATGATTCCGATTGCGGGCAGCGCGTACACGTATGCGTATACGACGCTCGGCGAGATCTTCGCCTGGATTATCGGATGGGATCTGATCCTGGAATATGCGGTGTCGAACATGTCCGTCGCGGTCGGATTTTCGGCGTACTTCAATGTGATGTGCGATTACCTGTTCGGCGTACACCTTCCGCGGTATCTTTCGGAACCAATGATTGTGGAAGGCAAGTTCACGGGAAGCCTGTTCAACGTTCCGGCGCTGCTGGTGGTGATGGCGTTGAGCTGGATTCTGGTGCGGGGAGTGCGGGAGAGCGCGGGCGCAAACAATGTGATGGTCGCGATCAAGATAGCGGCCGTGCTGCTGTTTATCTTCGGAGCAGCGCGAGCCGTTCAGGTTTCGAATCTACGTCCCTTTTTGCCGAACGGATGGCCGGGTGTTCTGAGCGGGGCCGCGATTGTGTTCTTCACGTTCATTGGGTTCGATTCGGTGTCGACGGCGGCGGAGGAGTGCGAGAGTCCACAGAAGAACATGCCGATCGGCATTATTGGAACGCTGGTGGTCTGCGCTCTTCTCTATACATCTGTTGCGCTGGTGCTGACGGGGATCGTCAATTGGAAGACTCTCGACAACGCGTCGCCGGTAGCGGGGGCGCTGGAAGCGATCGGGATGAATAAGCTGCGGTTCACGGTGACGGTGGGCGCGCTGCTCGGGATGTTGTCTTCGCTGCTGGTGTATCAGTATGGGCAGGCGCGGATCTGGTTTGCCATGTCGCGCGACCGGTTACTTCCGGACGTCTTTTCACGCGTGCACAAGAAGTATCAGACACCGCACGTGAGTACGTGGATTGCAGGGCTGGCCGTGGGAGTGCCGGCGGGCATTTGGGATATCGGCACGTTCGCGGATTTGTCGAATATCGGGACGCTGTTCGCGTTCATTATCGTGTCCGTGGGCGTGGTGGTTCTGCGGAGGACACAGCCGAATCGGGTGCGATCGTTCCGAGTGCCATTTTCGCCGGTGATGCCTGCGATTTCGGTTTTGTCCTGCCTGGGGTTGATGTTGGGATTACCGCTCGAGACCTGGATCCGGTTTTTTGCCTGGCTGGCGATTGGACTGGTGTTGTATTCGCTGTACGGGCGGAAGCGAAGTCCGTTGTTTGAGGGGTGAAAGCAGTAGGCGGTGACAGGAAACAAACCGCATCAAGCGGCTTCACCAGTTCGTCAGCAACTCAGGGCTTGGCGGCAGTCGAAAGCATGGGGTGGGCGGGGCTGGAGGGAACACGAACGAAGGCTTCGGCCTCGGCACAACCGACTTGCGTGCCCCGGAAGCGAGTGATTCGGGACTGGATGCCATAGAACCGATCGGGTGATTGTGAGGCGTGCGCAAAGCAGGCCTTACGCTTGAGCGGCTCCTGGCGTGTGATGTCGACGTAATCGGTTGGCGCAAACATCATCGTGTCTTCACCGTCCGTTACTTCGTAATAGTAGAGGCTGCAAGTGGCTTTCCGGCTACGCCAAGCCTCGTAGCTCAGCATCGACATTGCCCGGTGGTCGCGGTGGTTGTCAACCGGCCAGTGAGTGATGATCAGCTCGGGCTGCTGCGTTGCGATCAGCGCTTCGAAGCTGGAATAGGCGGCGTTATCGACTGCCGATTCGCCGTCGACCTGTTGGCTGAATAAGGGCTGGGCGTTGAGAATTCGACAAGCCGCTTCCGCTTCTTTCGTGCGGACGGCGCCGCAATCCGAGCGCGCGGGACCGCAGCCTTTCTCACCGCGATTGAGGTAGAGGAGTGTCACACGGTAGCCGGCTTGGGTGAGTTTGGCGATCGTGCCACCGCATCCGTACTCGGGATCGCCAGGGTGACCGCCGGCGACGAGAACGTTGCCGATCGCGCGAGATCCGAGGGTGGGAGCTAGTGTGAGGAGGCCTAGAAAGCTACGCCGAAGCATATTTGATCAGTTGGCGTTCAGCATTTTGCCATGAGCAAACGGGATGATAGCAGGGACGAACGCGGGTCAAGCTGCGAGCCGACCAGCAAAGCGATCGATCCGTCCATGATCCTGTCGGATTCCTCTCCCCGACGGCAATTGCTTCTTAGTCTGCGGGGAGCTTCAGCTCCGCATAATCATAATTCAATTCAGCGCACAACGCTTCTACCACGAGTTCATGATCGGCACGCTGCGGCAATCCCGAAACGGCTACCGATCCAATCACGCCCGAGCCGACGACCGTTATCGGGAACGATCCGCCGTGCGCTGCGAATTCTGTGAGCATCAGCCCGAAACGGTCAGCGAGGCTTGTGTTCTTGCCCTGCAGTTCGAGTCCTAATCCATAGGAGCTGCGATGGAATCGGGCGACCACATTCGATTTCCTCCTGGCCCAATCGGCGTTATCGGGGCTGCTGCCCACCAGTGCGGAGAAGAAGAGCGGCTGCCCGGATCGCCGTATGTCGATTACTAAGGGCGCACTCCGGGCTAGTGCCATGTCGCGGAGCCGGCAACCTAGTTTCCATGCGGATTCTTCGTTGAAGGTTGGGAAGTGTAGCCGCTGTTCCTGGTTGGTAATGATTGCAAGGTCTTCGCTGAGGCCCACGTCACTCACGATATCGCATGTGTGGCGTTGTGATGGGGAAGTGGGTGGGGCGGGAGGTGGTAGTTGATCGAGTTCAGTGGACGGATGGTCGCGACGTGGATTTGACTCGAACGCGGTCGGATTGTCTCGGTTTAATGTCTTCGCAGGCGACAACGGGGATGTAGATTTGCGGATGCTGCGGCGTTTATCAGTACCTATCGGCTGACCCACCACGAGGGGCCCTTTTCTGTCTAAACCGAGCATGCGCAAAACGTCAGACCGCAAGTCCGGTAGCCATCCAATCGGCCCACTTGAGACCGGTTGCTCTCGCCCGGAGTCTCCTTTTATTTGTCTGATATAACTTTTGCCCCCGCAAACCTTTGTCACTTAGCCGTGCGATCCCGGAAAGAAGTTGGTCAGGTTCGCTTATCGTTCTGCTAACTTTTTTCGTGCGAGCCGCCTTCACGCCAAGGAGTATTGTCAAAGTTTCAGGATTAACATGCACCAATCCCGTATTCAGTCCCTGTCCCAAGCCGCGGCTTTGAAGCGCATAGTGGAAACAGTGCAGGGGTCAGAGGCTGGATCCGCTCCATTTGCACTCATACTCGGTTCCGGCTTCAGCGACGGTCTCGTCCCAACGGCCCGAGAATTGGTCGAGGAGGCACTACCTCTCTGGATTAAATGCCGCGCGAAAACGGATGAATATGAGGCGCTGAAGAAAGGTCCGCCCGAAGATCGGAATTCGACAGCGCAGGATTTCTGGAAGAGGTTTGTGAAGGAAAACGGCTTGAGCCTGCCGCTGAACTCGGATACCGGGCTCCCGCTCGACTATTCAGCCGCGTACCGTGCAGCATTCGATTCTCAGTACTACGGGGCTGTCGGGGCGCCTGCCGAGGCGCGCAGGTTTCTAAGAGCGCTCATGCGCCTCGATGTGCCGCGTCTGAACGCAGCACATTTCCTTTTAGCCTCACTACTGGGGGTGCAGCCTGGAAGGCAACGGAAAAGCGAGCTTTTCAAAGCCGAATCCGCGTTTTGTCGACTTATTCTGACGACGAATTTCGATCCTTTCCTCCAGATTGCGCTTCAATCAGTTAACCGCCTATATCTCATCAGTGACACGCCGGAATTGGGAGTGAGTGACGAAATCCTCGATGATCAGATCGACGCAATCCACCTCGTTTATGTGCACGGCAGCATCCATCGCCGCTCACAAGCCACTACGGACGAAGAGATCGCCCAATTAAAAGAAAAGAATGCTCGGACTTTAAAACCTGTCCTCGAACGGCACGGGGTGATCGTGTTGGGTTATAGCGGCTGGGATGACGCGATCGTCGAAGCTGTCGCAGCGTGCGACCGCTTTGACCATCGCTTGTATTGGTGCGGGCGAGAGGCGGATCCTCTAAGCAAGAGCTCCTATGGGCCTCGCGTGGCAGAGATCCTGCGTAAGCCCACGGCTGCCTACATCCAAATCGAAAGCGCTGGACATTTCATGGGTGGACTTTGCAGCCAGTTAGTAGGAGGGCTACCCCGACTCTTGAGCAATCCTATTGGTCAGCTTCGGGAGATGCTCCAAACGATCGATCTTTCCGAATTGAGGCCGATTGTAACGTCGGGACCGAGTCAACCTGCGATTCAGCAGGCCCGGACTGCGAACATACGGCCCGAAATATTTGTGGCAGCTCAGGCCGGCATTATTAGCAAGCTGATCCAAATTGAAAACTCGTTTACAAAATCAACCGTACCGGAGGCCGCCAAGTCCTTCCGGGTATCAAAAGCGAAAGCCCGACGGCAAGCAAGGATACGCAAACTGCAATCAGATGGCGAGGTCGCGAGTGCGCTAGAAAACCACCTAGAAACCGTTGATATCTACACACGATTATTGGATCTCTTGGAACTATCGGACAAACGGACCAAAAACGCCTTATCTCAACGCGGGTTCGCTTTCTATTCGTTGGGCAAGTTTGATGAAGCAATCAGAGACTGGACACAGCTGATTGAATCATCAACTTCGAAGACGTCTGTGCATCTGCTAAGTCTGGCCTTAATCAACCGCGGGGTCGCTTGGGGGAAAAAGGAAGAGGTCGAGAGGGAATTGGCCGACTATACTCGCGTCATCGAACAATTACCCGGAGCTCCGGTTGATGACGTAGCGCTCAGTTTGAATAACCGGGCTATAGCTTGGGGGCGAAGGGGCGAGACTGACAAGGAACTCGCCGATTACAATCACGTAATCAAGCGGTTGCGCGGAGCTCCCGTCGACCAGATGGCTCTCGCCCTGACCAACCGTGCGGCCCTCTGGGCGGAAAAGGGCGAAATAGGCAAGCAAATCGCTGACTACACAAGCGTAATCAAGCGCTTGCAACGAGCTCCAGTTGAGCGTGTGGCGGAAGCGCTATTCAATCGCGCTGTTACCTGGGGCGAGGAAGGCGATGTCGAAAAGGAATTGGCCGACTACACAGCCGTGATTGAGCATCTGCCGGGCGCGCCAGCGGAGCAGGTGGCCAGCGCCTTGATCAACCGCGGCGTACTTTGGGGGCTTAGGGTGAGACCGATAAGGAACTGGGGGACTACACCCGAGTGATCGAACAAACGCCCGGAGCTCCCATCGAAGATATAGCACTTGCCCTAAATTATCGCGCTCTAGCTTGGGGGAAAAAGGGTGATGAGGAGAAAGAACTTGCGGATTATACACGCATTATCGAGCGTTTGCCCGGCGCTCCCGATTCCCAAGTAGCGGCTGCATTAAATAGCCGGGGCGCCACACGGGAAGAAAACGGCGAGGTTGAAAGAGCGCTCACGGATTACACCCTTGTGATTAAACTGTCGCCCGGATTGCCGCTCGAAACTGTCGCGGATGCACTCGCAAAACGCGGGTGGCTGCATTATCAACAGAAGAACTTCAAACAGTTTTTCGAGGACACCCAGGCAGCATTACGGAGCAACGACCAACTCGATTTTGTTGCCTTTAACTACGGTTTGGCGTTGCTCGCCAATGGTCGGGACGGTGAGGCTATGGACGCTTACAAGCACGCCGCGCTCAAATTCCAGACTGGGATCGCGGAAATTGGCCTAGCTGACCTCGCCGAGGCGCAAAAGACTTGGTTATCAGAAGAGCGGGCGGATCCGATCGTGCACATGCTCCGATCGAAACTTCCGTCCGAGGCAGCATCACGCGTCTCCGCCTGATTACAATCAGGGTTTCGGCTCGACTTCAGGAATCGGCAACCCTCCGGCAATATCTTTGGCCCTTCTCCGCTGGAATGCGCGAGAGGAATTGTGGGCGGACAATTAGCGAGGCCTTAAGCGCTGTTACAACGCTTTGCCTCCAAGCCGAAGCTCCAAAGTGTTCGCGAGATACAGACCGGGAAGTCCCCATATCAACTGGGAAAATTGCGCCCTCGCGAAATTGGAGGATAAATTTCTATGCACCGCCACCAAATCGAAGGTTTAATTTTCATGGACTAGACTTAAAGCGGTCTTTGTAGAGCAGATCATGACGGATAAAACTAGCGTTCCCGAAGAGGCAGATGAATCGAAAACAAGCGGGCCACACGATCCCCAAGAAATCAATCCCAAGTTGGCATCCGACATTCACTACTGGGCACAGGAGTTGAATGTGACCGGGCAGCAGTTGCATGAGGCAATTCGCGTTCATGGAACTCACGTCAAGAAGGTACGGGAAGCCATCCATCCGAAAAAGTGATCAATCTGGGCGGGCACAAGGGACGTACGGCTACGATTCAACGAACAGTTTTGCAGAGAGGCGCAGAGAGATCTGACGGTAAGAGGAAACGAGGGTGAGCAACCAAACCCGCATCGAAATTGTCTGTCCCAACAACCACAACCAAACGGTTAAATATAGCCAGCCCGAGTTCGAAGCTGTCCTAAGCTCCGGTACGTTAGTCTTTCACTGCAATACCTGCGATACGCAATGGTCACCCTCCGGGAAAGAGATCGCCCAGATCCGGCAGACGTTCTCGAAGGAGCCGAATCAATAGGGAAGGCACAGCCGGGCATTTCCTCAATTGAGATCATTCGACTGCCGGTCCGTATTGAGCGGGTCGACGTCCGATATGCAATCACTCCCGACAAGTCCCGTAATGGTCTGCGATCCGGAAAGGTAAACCCTTCCGGACAAGGGCGGATTATCGGCTGCACGTGAGTCCTGTCCGGATCCCAGCAGTCTGCCCGGATAATCCAAAGAATCTGACCAAAGCGATTCACGCACTCGAGTCATGATGCGTGAAAGTAGGGACAGGCAGCATTCGCCTTTGACCGAGAGCGATTCAATGTTGATTGACTACCGCCCGATGCCGTACTTTGCCTTCGGCTAAGCGAGTAAGAACGTGGTTGATTCTGGTCTAGCGGATAGACTTCAGGTGGGGCTTACCTTGCCTGCGGATGCCAAGCGTAGGACGTCAATTAAATCGGCGGGATCGTTATGGGCGGAGCCGATGATCGACGTTTGTTTGAACAACATTTGAACAGGATCAACTTGAATGGGCTCCGCACTGACAGCTGTTGTGACGAGACGGCCGCCGGGGCGCAGACCCTCTACCGCTTGACTAGTCTGTTTCATTGAAGGAGAGAAGGACAACACTGCATCAACGCCACCCATTTGCGTGAGTTCTTTTCCTACGTGATCTTTCACGACGAGGACTTCGTCGGCTCCCATAGTTTTGGCATCTTGCTGCTTATTCGGCGAGTTGGTTATGGCCACAACTTCATGTCCCATGGCTTTGGCCATCTTGGATCGCAAGATGGCCCAAGCCGCCAATCCCAATTACCGCGATACGATCACCCGGTTGCGGACGCGCTGCCCGGTATGCGCTCATGGCTGAGAAGCCTCCACAGAAGAGCGGGGCCGCCGATTCCCATTCCAGGGCATCTGGTAGCAAAGTGCAGCCCTGGGCGTCCGCAATCATGTACTGCGCATACCCACCGCCGGTTGTGATCCAGGTCTTCGGTTCAGCGCAGAACTTTGCTTGTTTGATCTGACAGTATTGACAGCGCCCGCAGCCTGCCTGAAACCAGGACACTCCCACTCGGTCGCCAACCTTCGGATACTGAATACCGGGACCGACCGCATCTACAACTCCTGCAGGCTCGTGACCGAGAACAAGCGGGAGCGGTACCGGAAGTTCACCGTGCCACACGTGCACGTCAGTACCACAGACACCAGTTGCATAGAGGCGAATCCGAAGTTGTCCTGGGCCGGGCTGAGGGTCTGGCACATCTTGCTTTGCAAACGGTTCTCTGACCCCCTTCATGATCATTGCTCTCATCGGCTTCAGTCTCCTTATTAAATGCTCGCTGCACGGATTAAATGCTCACTACACGGTTTGGAAATAGCCACGAGTATACATCGCGCAGGGCCGTCGCCCCGATCGCCAATTTCACGGGCAACCTCGAAACTGAACGCATCGGCGGGTAAATCGCGAGATACGGCGAAGGGTTTACTGGCGCCTTGTGCGCTCAGACCGTGCGGAATACTCTGCAATTTCTGACTATATGTGACAGCAGAGCGCTCGGCGACATCAGGACTCCGGGTCGTACATAATCTCGCGGACCTCCTGTGCGCATCGGCAGCTCTTGGCGATGCGAGCCGCCCATGCCAACGCTTCATCCCGCGTCGGCACCTCAATAATCGAAAACCCACCAACAACAGCCTTTGTCTCAGGCAACGGTCCTTGTGAACTGGTCCCGTCGGTCGCAACAATGGTCGCCTGCTGACGGAGAATGCCACCGCCGAAGATCCAAACACCTGCAGCCTTGGCCTCACGAACCACAGTGTGCGCAGCCTCACCAACGGTTGACAAGTCGCCTTCCGGAATGTGGTTCATCGACCCGTCATCGAATGAAATCAGGTACCGAGGCATATCAAAGCTCCTCTTCTTAGGCGGCCAGCAGTCTGGCCTGTTTACAACGATTCTGGTCGTTCGTGAGGCTAGCACGTCGGCATGAATCGCGCAAAACGGCCTACTGTTTGGTAATCCGTCTCGGGCCGGAAAGCTGATATTCCTCTACGCTGCCCGACTAGCTGCGTACTGGCGTAACCAGAGTTCTGTTCGGATTGCCGACAAGCTGTGTATTGGAGCCGTTCACCTACGGTGCCGTAATGCGTCACGCTTTGATGATGCCGGCTGGCGTTGTTTCTCCGCCCTCTGCTTTGGGCCCGAGCACGTCGCGCATCACGACAGCCAGATCTCGCAGCGCTTGCGCACCATCGCCGTAATAACTCGAGCCATGCATAACGGCCAGGGTCTTCGGCTCCCGTTCCGCTAAGCTTTCAAGCACGCGCCCGGTGTGATGCGTGTACGGCACGTAGTTGGCAAACGGACCCGCTTCGGTTTCCCGAAGCGCATCTTGACATCGTTCCAGAATGTCCTTCTCCGTGGCCGGTTCGCGATGTCCCCACTGATGAAATAGGTCGGAGCAGAAGAGCGTGCGTTCCGTCTCTTCAAAGAGAACGCCGGCATCCCACCCGTGCGGCACATGAGGGGTGGGCAGAAACCGAAAACGATAGCGCCCAGTTGCTAAGACATCGTCGCGGGTCAAAACACGAGAGGGCCGATTCGAGAAATCATTCACGCTGACGGTAGCTCCGACGAGCCCGCAAACTGGTTGCGCGGCGGGGGCGACTTCAAGCCAGTGATTTAAACCTCCGCACTCATCCGACTCGAAGTGGCTGAATCCGATGTGCCTGATTTTGGAAACATCGATCAGACGTGAGATCGCCTCGCGTAACAGGGGGAACATTGTGCGTAATCCGGCATGAAAAAGAAGCGGCTCGTCATCTCGGACCAGGAAATGACTGAACTCCAGATTGATCTCGGGAACGAACAGCGCCAGACGGTAGATCTCAGGCGCGATTTCAGTGGTAGTGACCACGGACTCTCCTTTTTGAAATAGCTGGCCCGCGTTGCGATTTGCAGTCCCGGTCATAATGCACGGGCCAGACGAATGCTTGTTCAGTATAAGAAATGCTTTGGAAACGGCCTTGAATATTTCGGAGCGGTTCACGGGCGATTAGGAAACTGGCCCGTCATGGCTCCCAGTTAGTACCAGGGAGTCCCCTTTATCCCGTAATTTGGATCCGTGTCAGGCTCTCTCGGGAGAGTGTCTTCTAATTCCACCCGCAATAGTTGGCCCACAACGCACGAACGGCCAGTCTTTCGACTGGCCGTTCGCCTGATACCTAAAATGTTTTCGCGAACAGCGGGCTGCGGTTCGGGATCCTACGATGCGAGAAGTGAGATAACGCCTTTTTGCCGCAAGCCGTTTAGCGCGAGGCCGTGGCGGCCGCGTACTCCGGTCTTCTCGAAGATGTGCTTCAGATGGATCTTGACCGTTCCCGGCCTGATTCCGAGTTCCTGTGCGATCTCACGGTTCTTGAAACCCTGTTCGACGAGCTCCATCACCTGGTGCTCTCGCGGCGTCAGCTCGGAGCGTAACTGCGCTTCGACCGTCATCGACTCGCGGAATACGGAGTCTTGCATCCAGCTACGGCCTTGGGCAACCGCACGCAAACAGGACAATACCGTAGCCGTGTCAGCGGACTTGCGGAGAATGCCCTTGGCGCCGGCCTGCAGGAATCGAAGCGCTTCCGCTTCCGTGATCGACATGCCCCAGATCACAACGGCAGGCATCGTGGAACGACTGCCCGGCTCGGTCGGCAATTGGGCCAGCGTTTCCAACACTGCCTTGGCGCCAAGCCCTTTGTCGATGATCAGCAGGTCGGTCTGGTTGGCGTATGCGCTCATCATCCATTCGGCCGGCGAGCCGTGAGACGAGACCACGGCCAAATCGTCCGTTGAATCCAGTAAGTGGGTAAGACCCGTCACCGTAAGGGGCTGAGTCTCGCAGATGGATACTCGTTTTTTCTTTTTGCCTGTTTGCGTTTCCATATGTTCGCTTACGTTCCTTATCGGCGGGATAGTCCCTTCACTTGAGTGGTATCTGAGTTGTAATGCTCTCTGGTGCTAGCCGCGCAAGAGGCCGGAGGACTATTCCTATGGCAGGCGGGGAAACCGCGGATTCGAAAAACGAGTCGATTGGGGTAGGAAAGATGAAGACACCTCGTTTCGCGTTCATTGCGGCGGTGACCCTGCTTGCCGGAGTAAGTTGTCAGCGGACCGACCAGGAGGCAGCTCGAGAACGGGCGGAGCATTACAAGAAGGAAGCGGAAGCGGCCGCGAAACGGCTGGGGCAGGACGCCCGGGAGCTGGGCGCAAAGGTAAACGAGAAGGCGCACGAGGCGGGAGCGGTGGGCGGATCGGGCACGGGAGAAAGTCCGGAGGAGAAGCTGAGGCGCGGGGCCGCGGAGCTAAAACGCGAGGGGCAAGAGGCCGGGGCGAAGTTGTCGCAGGCGGGCCAGGGCGCGAAGGTGAAATACAACTTGTCGGCGGCGCTGGGGCTTACGGCGGTGTCGCAGATCGAGGTGGACTCGAACGGAAATACCGTTACGCTCCGGGGCAGCGTGGCGAACGCGGATCAGAGGGCAGAAGCGGAACGCGTGGCTCTCGGGACGGACGGCGTTACTAAGGTCGTCAACGAACTGCGGGTGAAGCCGTAGCTATTTCAGCAGATTGATGGTGCCGCGGCAATTGGCAGAGCCACACTTGCAGACGACTTTTTCGACGTCTTTGTCGAAGCGGTAGTCGATGGTAAGTTCTTCGCCGCGCTTGATGTCACGCAGGGCGACATAAAGGATGCGGCCGCGGACGATGCGGGAGACGAGATTCGGCTCGCAGGAGTGATTGACGTACTCCGCGCCAGAGCCGCCGGCGGCGCCGTCGATGGTCCAATAGGGATCGAGCGTGAACAGGTAGGTGAACTTGCTCAGCTCGGAGCGCCGCTTAGTTTCGCGCCGGCTGATGCGCTCGCCGGTATATTCAAGTACTTTTTTGCCTGCCGGGATGAATTCAGCAGCATAGACTCCCCAGCGGTGGATCGCGGAACGCGCGAGCTTTAACTGAAAACAGGCGTATTCAGGGTTGATCTGGGGAGTCCCATTGGTCTGCCGCTTGGAGGCGGGACTCTTTTTCTGCATTGCGTGAACTGTTATTGACCCTCGGGATTGGTACGGGAGAGTTACTGTGTCTTCTTTTGCAGCACGTCGACGAGTTCTTTGACTGCGTCGGCGCTCTTCTTCAGGGCAGCGGTTTCGGCACCGTCGAGTTTGATTTCGTAGACCTTCTCGAGACCTTTCGACCCAAGCTTGACGGGCACGCCGACGAAGAGATCCTGAATGCCGTACTCGCCCTGGAGATAGACCGCACAGGGCAGAACCTTCTTCTTGTCCTTGAGTATGGATTCCACCATCTCGACGGTGGAGGCGGCCGGAGCGTAATAGGCGCTTCCGGTCTTCAGATACTTCACGATTTCAGCGCCGCCGTCGCGAGTACGCTGGACGAGACGGTCGATCGTCGCCTGATCGGTCAGTTCAGATAAGCGGGATGCCGCTGACGTTGGTAAGCCGCACGAGGGGAACCATGGTGTCGCCGTGGCCTCCGAGCACCATGGCGGTGACGTTTTCGAAAGAAACGTTGAGCTCCTGCGCGATGAAGGTGCGGAAGCGGGCCGTGTCCAGAACGCCGGCCATGCCGATGACACGCTCGCGGGGAAAGCCGGAGACTTTCATTGCTGTCCAGCACATGGCGTCCAGCGGATTGGTGACGAGGATGAGGATCGCGTTCGGGGATTGCTTGACGGCCTGTTCGGTTGCGGTTTTAACAACTTCATAGTTCGCCACCAGAAGGTCGTCGCGGCTCATGCCGGGCTTGCGCGGGAATCCGGCAGTAATCACGACAATATCGGAATTCGCCGTTTCGTCATATCCGTTGGCGCCGACAATCGAGACGTCGTAGCCTTCCACGGGAGCGGACTCGAGCATGTCGAGGCCTTTTCCCTGCGGAACGCCTTCCACCACATCCACCAGCACGACATCGGCGAGCTCTTTGGCCGCGATTTTCTGGGCTGTGTTTGCGCCCACGTTGCCGGCCCCAATTACTGTGACTTTTTTTCTCATGGAAGCTCCTAAGCCCAAGTGAATCCGCAGTATACCAAGTGATCTGAGGGTACTAGAACCAGGTCTAAAGGGATGGCGCAGAGCCCTTTAGCGTGAATCTAGTAACTATTCTGAAACCAATCACAGCTATTCTGTACGGAGGGGCTTTTGATGATTAGAAACACGACAAGATTACTATGTCTGCTCGTAGCGCCTTGGGTGTTGCTCCTCGCGCAGAACACCGCAGGTACCGGAAGCATAAGTGGTGTAGTTACAGACCCGACAGGGTCGGTTGTAGCTGACGCCAAGGTGATAGTAGAGAATCCAACCCGTGGTTTGCGCCGCGAGCTAGAGACCACGACCGGAGGGCTTTTCAGCGCTCCGTCTCTTACGCCGAGCGCCGGCTATCGGCTATCGGTCAACGCGCCTGGATTTGCCGCTTACAAGGTGGAGGATATCCGGGTTGAAGTTGGTCAGAACGTAAATCTCAACGCTCAGCTTCAAGTGAATTCGTCGACCACGACAGTCGAAGTGAGCACCGAGGCGCCCATTGTCGACAGCACAAAAACAGACGTTTCCCAAGTCGTGAACAGTCAGCAAATTCTGGATCTGCCGATCAACGGCCGGCGTGTGGACTCCTTTGTCCTCGCGGCACCGGCGGTTGTTTCGGATGGTACGTTCGGTCTGCTCTCATTCCGCGGTATCGCCGGCGGAAACGCCTTCTTAACTGACGGTAACGATACGACGGAGCAGTTTTATAACGAAAACGCCGGACGGACGCGGATTTCGTCGCAGATTTCGCAAGACGCAGTACAGGAGTTCCAGGTTGTTTCGAACAACTACTCCGCTGAATTCGGCCACGCGATGGGCGGCATCGTCAATACCGTCACGCGCAGCGGTAGCAACGATTTTCACGGGACTGCTTACTGGTTTTTCCGCAATCAGGATTTCAACGCGCGCGATCCCTTCGCCACGGTGAACCCGGCCGAGCGGCGCGACCAGTTTGGCGGCAGCGTGGGTGGAAAGATTATCAAAGACAAGCTGTTCTACTTCTTCAATTACGAAGGAACAAGACGCGATTTTCCGTTGATTGCGAATATCACGGCGGCGGGGAGTTCGCTGTTCAACACCAGCGGGCAGATTATTCAGGCTTGTCCCGATCTTACCCAGGCCGCTAACCTCCGCGCCACAGCGGCCCAGTGCGCGGCAGTAACCAGTTTCCTCGGCCGTGAGTTCCAGACTCTGCCGCGAACGGTTACCCAGGATCTCGGCTTCGGGAAACTGGACTGGCACCCTAACGAAAAAAACACGTTCAGCGCCAGTATGAACGTCCTTCGCTGGGTATCTCCGAACGGATTGCAAACGCAATCTGTATTGAACAACGGCAACGGTGTCGGTAATAATGTGAACTCTTCGGTGCGTGCCAAGTATGGCCGTGCCGTCTGGACCAGCATCATCAACCCGAACGCAGTCAACGAGGCCCGTTTCGGATGGTTCAACGATAAGCAATTCGACTATCCGAATAATGCGCTGGCAATCCCGGGCATCGGATTTCTGGGAATCAGCCTTACCGGGCAAACGAATCTAGGTACGGCAACAGATTACCCCCGCGTGAATCCTCTCGAGAACCGGTATCAATATACGGACACGCTGAGCTGGACCACGGGCAAGCAGTCGTTCAAATTCGGATTCGATTTGCTGAATACGAACGACTACACCAACGTGCTCTCCAACCGGACAGGTACCTACACCTTCGCGACGCTGAACAACCTGGCGCTCGATTTCTCCGGGAACACGACGGGCGCCAAGGATTGGCTCACCTTTACCCAGGCGATTGGCATTCCGACGGTTCAATTCACGATTCGGGATTACGCCGGTTTTATGCAGGATCAGATTAAGGTGAACGCGCGGCTGACGGTCAATCTGGGCGTTCGTTATGATTTCTCTTCTCTGCCGCAACCGGGCGAAGTGAATCCCGCTTACGTCAACCCTCAATATCCCGCCACGGGACGGATCCCGACCTTCAATGGGGGCTTCGCTCCGCGTGTCGGAATTGCGTACGCCTTAGACAACCAAAGCAAGACGGTGGTTCGCGCCGGATACGGAATCTTCTACGCGCGGTATCCGGGCGGCCTCATCAATACTCTCTTCCTCGGAAACGGTTTGTACCAGAAGTCCCTCAGCTTTACCGCCAGCTCGCCGACTGATAAGGCGAACGGACCGGTCTTTCCCAACGTTCTTCCGAACGTAGCGGGCTTCAATGCACCGGCTGGCTCCGTTAGTTTAAACATGGCCGCTGCCGACTTCCGTGCTCCTTACACACAACAGGCGGACATCGCCGTTGAGCGACAGCTCGCGAAGGATTTGGCGCTTACGGTAAGCGGAATCTGGAGCCGCGGTCTGCATCTCACGTCGGTGAACGACATTAACATCGGCGCACCCGGCCCAGTAACCACGTATCGAATCCTCGATGCCAGTGGAAACCTCGCCGGTACGTATTCAACACCGGTCTACGTTCGCCAGAACCGGGTAAACCCGAATTACAACCGCATCAACATCGTCGATTCAGGGCTTAACAGTTGGTATGACGGCCTTGCGGTTCAGCTCACCAAACGCCTTTCACGCGGATTGACCGGGAACATCGCTTACACGTGGTCCCACGCGATCGATGAAGGTCAAGGCGGTGCCGGAACGCCGAACATCTTTGCCAGCGGTGGTCCCCAGAGTTATTTGCCGGGGGATTACAGGGCGGAGAAAGGAAGCTCTGCTCTCGATGTGCGGCACCGGCTGGTTGTAAACGGAGTCTGGACGCCTACGTTCCTGCACAATCAATCCTGGTTCGCCCGGTATCTCGTGAACGGGTGGCAATTCTCAGCGCTCGGCACATTCCAGTCTTCTCCGCCGACCACGCCAACTGTGACGATCTCGTCAGCGCCCACCGCGACCGGCTTCACCACAGCGAATACCGGTACTCTGAATGGGTATACAAGCGGGGGATTGGGCAACCGAGTTCCTTTCCTGCCGATCGGAAGTCTCAACATCGGCCAGATCATTCGTGCGGACGTCCGGATGGCAAAGGAATTTGCGATTACGGAGCGATTCCGAGCGATGTTTACGTTTGACGCCTTCAACGTGGGCAACAACACGTACTACACCTCAGTGAACACTGTCGCGTATACCTACTCGCTCGTAGGTGGCCAGCCGACATTGACGCCCGGGGAAGGGATACGGCGCCGGAACAGCGACCCAAGGATTTCCGGACGGAACGAACGCCCGCCGGTTGCAGCTTGGCATTCGGCTCCTCTGGTAATTCGAACGTACTGCTAGTCAGTAAGGGTAAGGCCGGTTGACGCGAGTCTTCCGGCCTTTTCTTTTTGTTCGCCAGACAATCCACTTTGGCGATTTCCTGCGCGATCATGGGCTAATGATCAAGGTGTCTTTGTTCTTCCTCTGTGCTTGCCTTTGGGCTTCACCGGCGGACGATGCCAGGCAGGTATTGAAAGAGGCGGCACACAATAAAGAGGGAGACCAAAGACGCGAAGCGGCACTTGCGTTGAGTTTAGTTCCGGCCAAGGATCCAGCCTCGGCTTTGCTCGATCAACTCGATGACCGACAAGGATTATCAGGTACGCGTCGCGGCAGTGGACACACTGGGCGAATTGAATGACAAGAAGCGTCTGGGTTTGCTGAAATCGGCTCTGTCGGATGAGGTGCCGGAGGTAGCCTTCGCTGCGGCTAAGGCTCTCTACAATCTCAAAGACCCCGAAGGGAGTCAAGCGCTACTGTCCATCTACGAGGGTGAAACGAAGGCTCGCAGCAACTTCTTCCAAAAGGAGATCAGAGACAGTTTACGGCGTCTGAAGACGCCACGCAGCGCATTTTTGTTCGCAGTACAGCACGGAGTCGGCTTCGTGCCTGTGCCGGGAGTCGGGGCAGGTTTCAACGCTCTTTCGAGCATGCTTTCCGATTCGGAATTCAGCGCGCGAGCAGTCAGTCTGTTAACCGTCTGCACCACGAACAACAAGGAATGCAGGGAAATGCTCCGCACTTCGTTCGATGACGAGGACTGGACGGTACGCGCGGCAGCGATCCATATCGTGACGACCGGAAATCACGCTCCGTTGAAACCGGAGGTGGCGAGTCTGATTGCGGACAAGAAGACCAAGGTGCGTCTGCGGGCGGCCGCCGGGTATTTGAGGATGGAGGCAAATCGGTCACTGAAGCCGATGCCGCTCAGAAAGCTGTAAGTCGAACCGGGATTAGGTTGCGCGTAGCGGCGAGTGACGCCCTACTCTGTTTTCAGTAGCGGCGAGATCTCAAGCCTGCTACTTTGACTTCATTGGTCCGGCAATCTCAAGGTGACACGATTTCCATAACAAAGGCGGGGGCGGGCCGGCGCCGGGACGGCCGCGTCACGGTCAAAGATCTGGCACGCCAGCTTGGGATGTCCGTTGCCACTGTGTCTCGCGCCTTTTATGAGGACGCGGTGATTGCCCGGCATACCCGAGAGAAGGTTCTGGAGCACGCGGCAAAGATTGGCTTTCGGCCCAATCCGTTTGCGCGCGGGCTGATCACGAAGAGCAGCCGCATCATCGGCGTGGTCGTTTCGGACATAACCAATCCGTTTTATCCGGAGGTGTTGACTCAGCTTACGGAGGAATTGCAGGCAATCGGCTTCAACGTCATGCTTGTCGTGACAAACCAGTCGCGAGACGAAGGCGAGGCTGTGCGGGGACTCCTGTCCTACCAGCCGGACCTCGTGATTATGGTTGCGACCACGCTGTCTTCCGTTGCGTCTGAAGCCTGCCGGGCGGTCGATACTCCGGTGATCTTTTTCAATCGGCACGGATCGGACACTCATTCCTACGCGATTACGTGCGACAACGCGCGGGGCGGGCGCGACGTGGCGGATGTCCTGATCGACAGCGGGCACAAGCGGCTTGCGTTTATCGGCGGGCGGCCCGATGCATCCACCAATGTAGAGCGATGGCAAGCTTTCAGCCAGCGCTGCGCTGAGCGCGGACTCGAAGCGCCGCTTCATATCAAGGGCAAAGCATTCTCGTACGAGGATGGCTATGCCGGAGCCCTGAAAGCCTGTAAGTCGGATAGACCCGAAGCTATCTTCTGTGCCAATGACATTCTCGCCATTGGGGCACTGGACGCGGTGCGCCGGAAGCTGGGACTTTCGGTACCGGACGATCTGTCCATAGTCGGATTCGACGATATCGCGATGGCGTCGTGGCCAACTTACGCTTTGACCACCATCCGCCAGCCCCAGACGCAGATGATCCGGCGTACGGCGCAGTTGGCGCTGGCCCTTTCCCGCGATGATTCCAGGCCGGCAACTCTGCAACAGATTCCGGGCAAGCTGATTGAGCGCGCTACCACGCGACCGCGCGAAACAAGATAGCAAGAAAGCCAAACACTAGATCAGCGCCGCTAGTACTCGAAGCGACTTACGATTAACACCATTGACACGTGGGGACCAGAATGATAACGTTCTCTGAGAACGTTCTCAGTCCCCCAGGTAGGAGGAGCAGTGCTTAAGAAATTGCTGTCCGTGGTCGCGATGTGTGGCCTTTGTCTGTGTCTGTATGGTCAGGTTGAAGAGGGCACAATCGTGGGAACCGTGGTTGATCCCTCCCAGAGTCCCGTGCCTGCCGCCGCTGTTTCCATCACCAATGCCGGAACCGGCCTCGCAATCGAAGTTAAAACGAACGACGCAGGAGAATTTACTTCGCCGCCTCTGCGGCCGGGCAGCTATGCGGTTTCGGTCAGCGTGACCGGATTCCAGAAGACGACGCAGACGATCTCGCTCGACGTTAATCAACACGCGCGGCTTAGCTTTCCGCTGCAGTTGGGATCGAGTACGCAAGAGGTCAGCGTCTCCGCCGATACTGCGCTGCTGGATACGCAGAGCGCCGCTCTCGGCAACGTCCGGACAACCAAGGAGTTGAACGATCTGCCGCTGAATGGTCGTAATTCGATCACCCTTCTCACCTTGGCTGCGGGCGTCACGCCTGCCATCGGTTCTACGCCCAATTCGCGTTCGCCGGTCAACCAGTATGGCGTGACGGGAGGCAGCGTGAACGGCGCAAATCCGGGAAACAACGACATTCGCTACGACGGCATCCAGAGCCAGGACACGGACCAGAATGTTCTTGCGTTCATTCCAAGCGCCGACGCAGTAGAACAGTTTAAGGTTCAGACCAGCACCTCCGACGCGTCGTTCGGGCGCAACGGCGGCGGCACAGTCAATCTCGTGTTTAAGTCGGGAACGAATCAGTTGCATGGAACGCTGTTCGAGTTCCTGCGTAACTCGGCCTTTGACGCCAAGAATTACTTTGACTCGAGCACCGGTAAGACTCCGCCCTTCAAGCAAAACCAGTTCGGCGGCGTGCTGGGCGGGCCCATCCGGAAAGACAAGACCTTTTTCTTCATCGATTACCAGGGCACGTGGATCCGGCAAGCCCAGACGATCGTTTCCACAGTACCGACCGCTGCGCAACGGAACGGAAACTTCAGCGCACTGAACGCGGTCATCTACGATCCGGCAACCACTGTTGCTGACCCCACGAGCCCGACCGGATTGCGCAGAACACCGTTCGCAAACAACATGATTCCGGCTTCCCGATTTGATTCGGCTGGTCGAAACGTAGCCAATTTGTACCCGCTGCCAAATCGCGCGGGAGCGGCGAATAATTATCTGTATAACCCGACGCGGCAGTCACAACAGAACCTGTTCGATGGGCGCGTCGACCACACGATCAATCAGAACAACACTCTGTTCGCCCGGTATAGCAGTTCTCTGCTGCCGTCCATCAATCCTTCGAACTTGCCGGCTCCAGCGGTAGGAGCCGGTCCCGGATATCCGGGAAACACGGATACGACGGCGGTACAGGCCGTTTTGGGTTTGACGCACTTGTTTTCGGCAAACACCGTATACCAGTTTCGGACAGGCTACACGCGGTTCCGTGCGCAGAACGCCGGATTTCTCCAAGGCACCGATGAAGCAGATCTGGTCGGTATTCCGGGGATCAACAACAAGCCAAACGCAAGCGGGCTGGGCCCGATCAGCATCACTGGATTCACCGGCGCCGGCGATGATCAGTTCGGCTATATGACGCGAACGAACAATAATTTCCAGTACACGAACCAGCTTTCGCATACCGCCGGCAAACATTCGTTCAAGTTCGGCTATGAGCTCCTTCGACGCCAGCTCAACACCTTCACGCCTGCCGCTCCGGAAGGCCTCTGGAGCTTCACCGGCCAATTCACACAGAATCTGGCAAGTTCTGCGGGCACGGGAAGCGGACTCGCGGATCTGCTGCTGGGAACGTACGCGTCTTCCCGTCTCGATATCGAATCTATGTATGGCCACAGGCGATGGGAGCATTCCTGGTACGTGGCCGATGATTATCGTGTCACGAGCCGGCTCACTTTGAATCTCGGCCTGCGATACGAAATTACAACGCCATGGACGGAAGTGGCAGATCGCATGGGCAACTTCGTTCCGGCTCTCGGAAACGTTTTCCGTGTGAACACGCCACAGGTGCCCGGGCACTCTGTTAGCAACACCAATTACGGCGACGTATCTCCCCGCTTCGGGTTCGCGTATGCCGCCGACTCGAAAACAACGGTGCGCGGCGGCTACGGAATGTTTTATAGCTTCCCTGGCATCGCGACCGCCAATCTTCCGAGCAAAACGCCGCCTACGGCCGGAAACATCGCAAGGGTCAACAACACCGCAGCTCTCAACCTAAGCTCGGTGTTTCTTCTCTCCTCCGGCTTTCCGTCCGGCATACCAACGGTGTTTGATCCCACCGGCAACAACTTTAAGTACTCTCCAGCGAATGATCCCGATTCGGTCATTCACCAATGGAACCTCAGCCTGCAACGCGAAGTAGGCTTCGGCACCGTGATCACCGCCGCGTATGTCGGAAGCCACGGTTCTCATCTCTATGTGTTCCCGAACATCAATCAACCGTTTCCGGGTCCGGGAGCTGCCGCGGCAAGGCGTCCTTATCCGAACCTTGCGGACGGTGGCGGACGGCAGGACGCTGCGGATTCGACCTATCATTCGTTTCAGCTCACAAGCGAAAAGCGCTTCTCGAACGGCCTGGCTTTCCTGACGGCGTACACCTATTCCCACTCGATTGATGATGCCGTGGGTGGCGCGCCCGCAGAACTCCCGCAACTTAAGTGCTGATCGCGCTAACTCCGACTTTGATGTTCGTCATCGCGGTGTCTTTAGCTGGACGTATGAGCTTCCGGCCGGTAAAGGCAAAGGCTTCCTGGGCAGTATTCACGGCGTATCGGATATCCTGGTTAGCCATTGGCAGCTTAACGGCATCGTCACTCTCATGAGCGGACAATACTTCAGTCCTGTTTCAGGAACCAACACTCTTGGCGCGGGCAGCGGAACGCAACGGCCGGACGCGATCAGAAACGGCAATCTTCCAGCGTCGGAGCGCACGCCTACTCACTGGTTTGACACGGCTGCCTTCACAACGCCGGGCGCTTATTTGTTTGGGAATGCAGGCCGCAACACCCTCGAAGGTCCGGGCACGAAACAAGCGGACATTTCTCTGTTCAAGCGCTTTGATCTGGGCGCAAACGAAAGACGCTATCTTCAGTTCCGCGCCGAATTCTTCAACATCTTCAACACGCCGCAGTTCAACAATCCCGCCGCAACCATCGGCGTGAACACAGCGGGCACAATCAGCAGCGCGGGTGATCCATACTCGTACCAGCGCACCTCACGGCAGATTCAGTTAGCGCTCAAGCTCTACTTCTGAACTTTTGGGACAACTTCCTGCTTAGTAAGTAACGGTAAATTGAATCGTGAGAATCTGTCCGAGTAAGTTACGCTTCGCCGCCCGAAACGTTCCGGCCATGCTGGCGGCCCTTTGTGTCTTGTTCCTGGCCGCCAGCCCGTCCGCGCTCGCGCAGAATTCCGCTGGCGGTGCTGGTGTCGGGAACGTCGCTGGGCGCAGTTGGCCGCACGTTGGGTCTTGACAGCATCTGCGGCGAATGCAAACTCGAAAAGTTCACCGATGCCTGTAAGGGGCGGTTGGAGGCACCGAACTTCGATCGCGAGGGGAACTTATGGCTGGTGAGCCACGCCACAGGCGAAATCTATCGGGTTACTCCCGACGGCCGCTGCGAAGAAATGGCACGGACATCCGCGCCTAACGGTTTGCGCTTTCACAAAGACGGCCGGCTCTTCGGGGTCGATCATCATCTCGGCATCTTCTGGCTGGATACAAAGACGCGGAAGATCACGTTTCTCACGAACCAGTTCCATGCCGGAAACTTTGCCGGTCTGGACGATCTCTTTTTCGACAAAACCGGCGGCTTGTATATGACTGATGCCTGGGGCTCGAGTGTACTCAACCCAAGCGGACACGTGTTCTACCTTAGTGCCGAGGGTAAGCTCAGCCGACCCATCTCGGGCAATCTTGCTTTTCCCAATGGCGTGGTTCTCTCTCCCGACGAACGCACGTTCTACGTCGACGATTTCGGTACAAACCGGATCATTGCGGTGCCTGTTGAATCGCCCGGTGTTCTGAACGTCGACGGCGCCTGGGTATTCGCCTATCTGAACGGGGGCCACGGCCCGGACAGCCTCACCGCCGACGCAAACGGAAACCTATATGTTGCGCATCATAGTGCCGGTGAAGTGGTCGTATTCAATCCTCGCGGATTTCTCTATGGTTCGATCCGGCTGCCCGAAGGCGCAGGCATGGTGCCTTCGAATGTCGCTTTCCACGATGGCTATCTCTACATTACGGAGATGGATCAGCACACGATCTGGCGAGTCAAAACGAAAATACCTGGATTGAAGCTGTTCGGAGATCAATAGATAACATCGAGTTCAAATCGCACATGAAGATCTTTAAGAACGGAAACCGCCGCCTCTTCGAGAACGATCCTGAAACCGCCGCAGTTGTCTCCGGCATGCTTCTTGAACTGGAGCGTGACGGCATGGATGCGGTCCGCCGTTATAGCCAGAAGTTCGACGACTGGAATCCGAAGAGTTTTCGGTTGTCCCAAACTGAGATTGAAGAGGCCATCGCAAAGCTTCCCGAACAGGCGAAGCGTGACACCGAATTCTCGCAAGCGAACGTTCGGAATTTCGCCCGGCAACAAATGGCCACTATGCTTCCGCTCGAAGTAGAGACGCGCCCCGGTGTGATTCTCGGACACAAACACATCCCGGTGCAGTCCGTGGGCAGTTACATACCGGGCGGACGCTACCCCATGTTCGGATCGGCGCAGATGAGCATCATTCCCGCTCGCGTGGCCGGCGTGAAAAACATTGTCGCCTGCACACCGCCGGTCAAAGGTCAAGGGTATTTCCCGGCAACCATCAACGCGATCGTGGCTGCCGGCGTGGATCATTGCTACATTCTGGGCGGCGTTCCAGCCATGGCGCTTATGGCGTTTGGGCTGGACGGACTTCCGGCGGTCGACATGCTCTGCGGGGCGGGAAACAAGTATGTCGCCGAAGCGAAACGCCAACTCTTCGGCCGCTGCGGCATTGATCTGCTCGCCGGTCCTACCGAGATCCTCATCATTGCGGACGAATCGGCTGATCCTGCACTCGTCGCCTGCGACCTGCTTGGCCAGGCTGAACACGACCCGGCAAGCGCCGTTTGCTTGATCTGCTTCAGCGAGAGCTTTGCGCAGAAGACCGTAGCGGAAGTAGAAGCTCAGCTCGAAGTTCTGCCGACACGCGCGATCGCCGAGGTCTCGTGGCGGGAGAACGGAATTGTGTACGTGGTCGATTCGAAGGAGGAAGCGCTGGCGGTAAGCGACCGCTATGCTCCCGAACACCTGGAACTACAGGTCGAAGATGTTGATTTCTATTTCCGGAATCTGCAGAACTATGGATCTCTTTTCATCGGTGAGGAAACCACAGTCGCTTACGGTGACAAGACGATTGGAACGAACCATATTCTGCCCACCAGCCGCGCGGCCCGGTACACAGGCGGAGTCTGGGTGGGTAAGTTTCTCAAGACCTGCACGTATCAACGGATGACTCGCGAAGCCAGCATCGAGATCGGCCAGGTGACGGATCGCCAATGCACCCTTGAAAATATGTTGGCGCACGCGATTACAGCAAGGGTCCGAGTCGAACGCTATAGTGAAAAGCCAGCCTTGGAAAGCAAATAAGCTCTTCTTCAGAGTCGGCACCCTTTCATGCAGGTTCTGATCATTCTGACTGCCCTCGGGCTGCTGATATTTGCTGCTTACCGGGGCGCGAGCGTTATTTTATTCGCGCCTGTGGCTGCGCTACTGGCTGTTCTCATTCTTGATCCGCACGCTCTTCTTCCCGTTTACTCCGGGCTGTTCATGGAGCGGATGGCCAGTTTCATGAAGCTGTACTTTCCCGTGTTCCTGCTGGGGGCGGTGTTCGGCAAGTTAACCGAGATTTCAGGCTTTGCCGAGTCCATCATTCGTGCGGTGCTGCGAATTGCGGGGCCGCAGCGCGCCATTCTGTCCGTGGTCGTCGTTTGCGCTTTGCTCACGTACGGCGGCGTGTCTTTGTTCGTCGTGGCATTCGCGGTTTATCCGTTTGGCGCAGGGCTGTTCCGGCATGCCGGGATACCGAAGCGCTTGCTGCCCGCCACGATTGCTCTTGGCGCGTTTACATTCACGATGGATTCCATTCCCGGAACGCCGCAGATTCAGAACATCATCCCGACTACGTTCTTTCACACGACGGCTTGGGCGGCGCCGCGGCTCGGGATTGCCGGCGCGCTGTTTCTGGTTGTTCTAGGGTTGGCTTACCTCGAGTGGCAGAAGCGCCGTGCGCATCGCAAGGGCGAAGGCTATGGCGATAACCACATCAGTGAACCGGAGATTCATCCCCACCGGCGGGCGGTCCATCCGCTGATCGCGGTAGTGCCGCTTGTCACAGTAGCGGCAGTGAACTTCTGGCTGACGTCGTGGATCCCCGCCCATTACAGCGGCCCTTTCAATTTCGCGAGATCCGAGAATTCTTGGCGTCGAACCGCTAGACACCAGTAAGTTCGTGGGGCTGTGGGCGGTCGAGTGCGCGTTAGTGGTCGCCATACTTCTTGTGTTCGTATGGTGTCTGTTTGCAAACCGCGCTGCGCTGCTGGACGGCACAAAGCAAGCCGTCGGGGGAGCCATGTTGGCCACCTTCAACACCGGATCGGAGTACGGGTTCGGAGCGGTGATCGCGGCTCTTCCCGGTTTTCGCGTGGTCAGCCAGAGTCTCACCGGGGGCATCGGCAATCCGCTTACCAGCATGGCGATCACAACAAATGTTCTTGCCGGGCTGACCGGTTCTGCTTCCGGCGGATTGAGTATTGCGCTCGGAGCCATGAGCGACACGTTCCTTAAAGCTGGGGACGCGCATGGCATTCCGCATGAGGTATTGCATCGAGTTGCCGCGATTGCGAGCGGTGGCATGGATACGCTGCCTCACAACGGAGCAATCATCACGCTGCTTGCAATCTCCGGACTTACCCACCGCCACTCTTACCGGGACATCTTCGCCCTGACGATTTTGAAGACCTGTTCAGTCTTTTTCGTCATTTCGCTCTACTATGCGTTCGGAATTGTTTGAGCTTTCGCAACTGAAAGGAACACAGTCTTGAAAACAACGCGACGTGAGTTCACGATGCTGGGAGGAGCGGCCCTATCGCTGGCAACAACGCTCCAACTCTTCCGCGCAGCCGATTGCTGAGGACACAAGTGCGGGCAAGTTTCCGCCGAATGCCTGGCATCAGAGAATCAAGCGCATCACGCAGGTGAACTTCAATGAGCGCGATCCGGAGCACTTCGATGCCGAAGCGTGGGCGGACTATCTTGCTTCCACTAAGGCGCAAGCGACGTTCCTGAGCGTGACCAATGCGGTTGCGTTCTATCCGACGAAGATTCCCGACTTCCCGCCCAGCCCGTACCTGAACGGACGCGACATTTTCGGCGAATGTGCACGCGCGGCCAAGGCCCGAGGCATCCGTATCATGGGCCGCATGAGTCCGGACATGGCGCACGCGGATCTTGCGGACAAGCACCCGGATTGGTTCCGGCGCAATGCGGACGGCAGCCTGGTGCAGGATCGCGGCGAAGACATGCCCGGCTTTTCCATGGGGACTGCATTCGCTCCGACGTGCCAGTTCACGACGTATTTCTCGGAATTCGTTCCGTCCATCATCAAGGAAGTTATCAGCCGGAATAACATTGACGGCATTTACACGAACGGATGGCCGGGTGTTAGTGCTCCTAAGTGTTACTGCCAAGCCTGCCGTAAGATCGGCGATCCCAACAGTCAGGCTTACAAAGTTGCCTATCTGAAGCGCGCGAAAGAGCTTTGGGATCTCTACAGCAAGATTCTCACCGATCACAATCCCGAAATGATTTTCTCCGGAAATCTCGGCGGCGGATTCAAAGGCGGTGATCTCGACCTGAAAGAGTTGACGGCTTCGGCAGCCTGGTTCCTCGCCGATAATCAGGGACGTGGGGCCTGGGGTTCGGCTGAATGGGATGCCAGCCAACAAACTCGGATTGCAAAGGCGATCGTCGGCAACCGGCCTGTTCCGAATTCAACCGGGTCTTACGAGATCTCGGGCGGATCACGCTGGCGCAACGTAACGGGTAACGCAGCCGAAGTGCGCTCCCGGCTGGCCCAGACAACCGCGGCCGGCGGGGTTCTTTATTATCACTGGCTTGGTTTCGAACAGGGCTTTCGCGAGGATCGCCGCTGGCAGGAAGTCGGGCGCGAGTTCTTATCGTGGCAAGCTGCGAACGACCGCCACTTCCACAACGTAAGATCGATCTCTTCGGTCGCGCTGGTGGTTGCGCAACGCTCAAACAGGCTGTACAAAGCTCCTCCGGGTACGGATGCCCTCGATTCGGTGAACGGGATGTACACGATCCTGAACGAGAGCCGGATTCCCTTCGACGTTGTGTTGAGCGAAGACCTCGCGTTAGAGAAATTGCGCCGCTACTCGGTCCTGATCCTGCCGAACGTCGCGCTGCTCAGTGATGACGCAGAAAACGCAGATTGAAGCTTACGTGAAAGCAGGCGGCTCTCTTCTGGCCACCTTCGAAACCGGTCTCTACGACGAAGACGGTAAACCGACGAAGGGACTTCGCTCTTGCCGATCTGTTCGGGATGAAGAGCGCGGGGGCACGCGAAGGCACCGGTCGCGCGGCATCGGCCGGCAGACCTGCGAACCCGGGCGTCAACTCCGAACAGCGCATCGAGCGGCAGCATCCGCTGGTCGCCAGCTTCAAGAACACTACGCTGATCCAGGGCTCTAGTTGGCGTGTGCCGTTAGGCCCGGTCGGTCAGCCTGTGTTGACTCACATCGCGCCTTACCCGATGTATCCGACTGAGGCAGTCTACAGTAAACAGCCCCATACGGATCAGGCGGTCGCGATTGTGCGCGAACAAGGCTCATCACGAATGGTTTACCTGGCGGGAGACATCGAGGCGGGCTACTGGCGAACGAACGCGGCCGATCTGGGCGACCTGGTGACGAATGCCATTCGCTGGCTCGTCGCTGATTCGAATCCTATCCGGGTAGAAGGCGAAGGCTTGATCGAGATCTACGGATGGGAAACGGAGCCCGGGTATGCGCTCCATCTCGTCAACTTCACGAATCCCAATTTCCGAGGAGGCGCGGCACGCCACATCTACCCTGCCGGCCCACAGAAAGTTCGCATGGTGCTGCGCGACGATAAACGAGTGCGGAACGCCCGTCTGTTGCGCGCCGGGCAGCCGCTTACGCTTCGACAAAGCGGCAAGACGGTTGAGTTCACGATTCCGCAACTGAATGAATATGAGGTCGCGGTCTTCGAGTCGGCTTAAGGCCGATTAGCTCTCGAGAACCCGCACGTGCGCTTCGACTGCACTGGCCAGGCCCGTCAGACTGTATCCGCCTTCGAGGACGGACACGAGACGGTTGCCACAGTGAGTCGCGGCTAACGTCCAGCATCATGCCGGTGAGATCTTCGAAGTCCTGATCGGTCAGGGAGAACTGCCCCAGGGGATCGCCGATCCTCGAATCGAATCCGGCCGAGATAAACAGGATGTCCGGCTTAAACTCGTTTGCGGCAGGGACAAATTGCTTTTCGAAAGCGCCCAGGATTTCGTCGCGACCGGAGCCGGCGGGAAAAGGGCAATTGATTGTCAGGCCTTGCCCGTCCCCTTCCCCGCGCTCGTTTTGAGCGCCGGTGCCCGGGTAGAGGGGCCATTGATGGGTGCTGAAAAAGAGAACCGATCCGTCAGCGTAGAAGATGTCCTGAGTCCCGTTCCCGTGATGAACGTCCCAATCGACGATTGCCACGCGTCCGAGTCCGAACTTGCTTTGAGCGTAGCGGGCCGCCACGGCAACGGTGTTGAAGAGGCAAAATCCCATGCCGCGTCCCGCCGAGGCGTGATGGCCGGGCGGACGCGTCAGGCAAAACGCATTGCTCACTGTCCCCGAACAGACGGCATCAACGGCGTTCAAGGCACAACCCACGGCCGCTCGCGCAGCTTGGGAGGATTGACGATTGATGGCGGTATCGCCGGTGCTTAGCTGGCGCCGGTTCTGCGCGACTTCACGCTCGGCAAGCTGGATGTAATCGCGAGTGTGAGCTAAGGCCAGTTCGTCGTCAGTGGCGGTCCGTGGCTCTAAAGCCAGAGCATTCGCGAGCAATCCTGAAGCGGAAAGTGCGTTGTGTGCGGCAGTGTATCGCCCGACTTGCTCAGGGTGGCCCGGGCCGGGATCATGCGCTCGAACTCGGGGGTCAGCAGCGATGGCTGTACGAGGCACCGCGGCCTACTTACCGACAGCGGCCCGGATGGAAACCAGTTCTTCCTGAGGAACGGGCTCGACCGTGCGAGTCTGCTTGCCCCGGAAGAAATCGAAATAGGAAATCTGATGAACGCAGGACACGGTGCAGAGCGGAGCACACGACTTCTCCGTGATGTACTCGCGGCGAATGTCTTCGACCGTGTAGTCCTTGAGAGGCTTGGCTGGAAACCCGCGCTGCTGGGAACAGTAGTGCACCAGCCCGTCTTCGCAGATGTACAGATAGCGCGAACCCGCGCGGCAACGCCAGTTGGACGGCTTGCCGTTGGCAATATTCTCCTGGAAGTAGTTGAGCCGCGAGAAATGCTTCTTCTCGAGCTTCTTCATTTCGAGAAATACTTCGCGCTCCCGCTGCCCAAGCGGCTCCAGTTGGCCATCGCCATCGTGAATGATGCCCACGGTGGACGTGAAGCCTAACTCCATGGCGCGTTTGCCGACGGTCAAAGCATCTTCCGGGTTATTCACGCCCGCGCCCAACACGGAATTTATGTTCACGTGGAACGAAGAGTGCTCTGCCAGAAGCTGCAGTTTCTTGTCGAGTACTTTCAGACTCTTCTTCGAGACATCGTCAGGCATGACGTTGTCGATGCTGATCTGAAGGTAATCGAGCCCGGCGTCGTTCAGCCGCTGAATGCGTTCGGCCGTCAGAAGATAGCCGTTGGTGATCAGTCCGGCGAGGGTTGCATTCCGGCGAATCCCGCGGATGACTTCGTCGAGATCCGGATGGAGCAGAGGTTCGCCGCCGCTCAGCGTGATCACTCCCGTCTTGAGCTTGCCCAGCAGATCCAGGCGGGCGAGCATGGTATCGAGAGGAACAGGCTTCGAGAAGTTGTCGTATTCGTTGCAGTAAGCGCAGGAAAGATTACAGCGGCGGATAGGAATAATGTGCGCCATGATCGGATGGTCCGTATCGAGCGCACCTTTGGCTACAAGTTTTGCTTCCCGTAAACGCCTGTCTAATGTGCGACGGCGGCGTTCGCGGTGTATATTCCGTTCCGACATGCTGGGTAGCGAGACTCCTTTAATTAGATCACAGGGAAATCGAATTCCCGTCCCATTTTGAGGCGAAAGGTTGCGTTAAGTCATTGAATGCGCAGGGAAAGGCCTCGAATGTACAAGCTGGCTCGCGTGCCAGAGCGTTTTCAGACCGAAACCAGCTCATTTCGGGCAGCGCCGGATGCCTTCGAGCCGCGCATTCAGCGCACGGGCAGGGCGACGTACAAGTGGGGCTTGGATGGCCGGCACTCGATTGACGCACTGCGAATTGCCGTACTATCCTGGTGTCGTTCGATGGCATGAGGTGGCTAGGGTTCCGGCTCGTAAGAGTTGGTCCGAGCGCCACAAAGGGCTAGAGAGTCCGCACCTTAAGGCAAAAATCCTAGAGGGAGAAATCGAAAACGATTTCTCGTGTCCTTGAGGAGCCACTTTTGCCGATTCAGGCGTTCTTACTCGTTGTTCTCGCTGCTTGCGCTCATGCGACCTGGAACATCCTGGTCAAGCGAGCTACCGACAGCGAACATTTACTGCTTTTCTGCTCCGCTGCCGAGGCGGTGTTGTTCTTGCCGATCGGGGTATACGGCTTATCGCAATCACGGTCCGTCTTCGGCGGTAAGGCTTGCGTATTCCTGGTAGCAACCGGCATCCTCCACCTGCTGTATACGGAGTGCCTGGTGCGCGGGTACAGGGCCAGCGATCTCTCTGTGGTCTATCCGCTGGCGCGTGGCACAGGTCCACTACTCTCATTCGTTGGAGCAATCCTGATATTGCACGAACAAGCATCCGTTCTGAGTGCCGGAGGAGCGTTGTTGATTACGTTCGGCATCCTCTTTTCCTCGGGAGGAATTTACGCTTTACGTCACCGGCTGGACCGGGCTGGTTTGTTTTGGGGACTTGCCACCGGATCCACCATCGCTTGCTACACGTTGGTCGACGGATACGCGGTCAAGGGCCTTCTCCTCTCGCCGTTTTTGGTTGAGTACGCCGGCAACGTGATTCGCGCGATTTTGCTGGCGGCTGGAACCCTCCGCCGTCAAGCCCCGCTGCTCGCGGCAGAATATCGCAAGCATTGGAGATATGTGTGGAGCATTGCTGTGCTTATGCCAGTCGGATACATCCTCGTGCTCTTCGCGATGAGAATGGCGCCGGTAAGCCACGTTGCTCCCATACGGGAGATGTCGATGATGGTTGGCACTTACTTTGGCATCAGATTTCTCGGTGAGGGAAATGGCCAGCGCCGGATATTCGGATCGGCTCTGATTGCACTCGGCGTGGCAGCGATTGCCGCGGGTTGAGGAGTGTGTGACGGCTTAGCTTAGAGGGATTACGGATCTAAAGCTCCGCCCACTGGCGCATCAGGTTGTGATAAACACCGGTCAATTGAACCGCCGACGGATGGTCCGGATGGTCACCGCTCAAGCGCTGAATGGCAGCATCGAGATCGAACAGGATCGTGCGCTGTCCGTCATCGCGGATCATGCTCTGGATCCAGAAGAACGAGGAGGTCCGCGCGCCCCGGGTCACTGGCGTAACGTGATGGAGACTGGTGGCCGGGTAAAGGATCATATGGCCCGCCGGCAACTTCACGGAATGCGAACCATACGTGTCCTCGACCATCAGCTCGCCTCCGTCGTATTCGTCCGGGTGAGTGAAGAACAATGTCGCCGAAAGGTCGGTACGAATGCGATGCCCCGTGCCTGCGACTTGCCGGATTGAGTTATCGACATGCGTCCCAAAGGAGTGGCCGCCCCCGTACCGGTTGAACAGAGGCGGAAAGACACTCGCTGGCAGCGCAGCCGAAATGAAAAGCGGATTTCTGCCGAGCGCTCCAAGAACCAACTCACCCAATTCCTTTGCCGCCGGGTGGCCTTCCGGTATTTGAAGATTGTCTTTGGTCCGGGCCGACTGGTGGCCAGCAGTAACCCGGCCATCCACCCATTCCGCGGAATCGAGCAGGTTTCGTGCATGCGACAGTTCGTCGCGCGTTAGTACATCAGGTATTGCCAGTAACATGGAGTGACCTCTCTCAGAACTTGAACCGGAAACCGACCGACAGCGATCTCCCGGGACCGGGAATGATGTGCGCCGGGTGAAGCTGGTCGTAATAGAACCGGTTCGCGAGGTTATATCCGTTCAACTGCAGGTCAACATGCTCGTTGAGGGGATGACTCAGCATTGCGTTGAACACCCAATAAGACGGCGCAGCTTTCACCAGTCCGGTCGTGGGATCGAGTGGCGCGGTCGAGCTTGCGTTCCGGCTCGAGACGTAATTGGCGCCGACGCCGCCCTCGAAGCGACCGCGGCAAGTGATGCGTGCTCCAGAAGTTGAAAGTGTTGCGCGGAACATTGGCTAGCGCATAACCGACCGCGCCTGGATAGAATTGCGAACCAACGACGCGGCTATCGAGGTACGCGTAGCTCGACAGGATCTCCCAACGGCTCGTGATGCGTCCCCGGACGTTCGTCTGTAGTCCGCTTACCTTCTGGGTTCCTGCGAGTACAACCAGGAGTGAGTTGGTCGGATCGCTTTCGCGAGCGTTCTCTTTCGTCGTTCTGAACCAGGAAGTGTTTACTTGCAGCCGGCCGCCGTTGAACTCCCACTTGGTACCGAACTCATAGGTCTTATTCGTCTCCGGCGGAATGTTCGCCGACCCCGCAGTTAATGACAAGCTCTCGGCCGACGGGTTGAACGAAGTGCCCGCGTCGAAGTAGACGCTTCCGTTTCGTGTGGGCTTGTACACCAGGGCAGCGCGCCAGGTGGGCTTTTGATCCAGCCTGGTAAAGTTCGATACGGCTCCCAGGGTTTGCCGGTAGGCGTTGTCGAAGCGATCGTAACGAACGCCTCCGCTCGCCTCAAAGTGCCGTCCAAGGGTTGCAGTGTCGAGGACATACGCTCCCAACCCGACCGCCGTATCGGTAACTGCGCTCGATGGCGTGGGCGCGCCGAGTGCTCCCGAGTAAACGGGATTCAACAGACTGGTAGAAGGCGCTGGATAGTTTGCACGCGTCGGGTCGGACGTTTCGCGCGTCGCTTCCGCACCGGTTACAAGCGTGTGTTTGATGCCGAAGGTATTGAAGTGCGCAACGGCGTCGAGCTGTTCATCGAGGAACGTTTCAGTGCTTCTGGAGCTGATCTGGCCGCGCGTGACCTGGACAGAGTCGAGGGGCGTCAGCGGCGTGATCCCGGTCAGGCGCGGTTCCGTGACCAGCACGGCGCGCGAGTAATTGGCGTAGCGCACCTGGTTGCGCAACGTCAGGTGGTCATTCACGTCGTGTTCAACTTTGGCCGTGCCGATATCGGCGTAAGTACGCAGGAAGTTGCCGGGCAGCCCGTAATAGTTGTTCCTGTTCACAGGCGCCGGCTGGTTGAATAGCCAGGGCAACCCGTAATCCGGCACATTGTCCTCGTTCTGGTGCAGGTAGCTAAGCGTTGTACGGGTAGTCGTACCGAGACCGAACGCTAGTGACGGTGCAATACCGGTGCGGCGGTTCTCCGCCATATCCCGCCCCGCGACATTCCCGATATTTCCCATTGCGTTCAGGCGGAAGGCGGTTCCCTTCCCCAATTGCGGGACCGGTGTGCTCCAGTCGATTGCCGCGCGCCTGGTCGCGTCCGTGCCGAACTGCAGATCGGCCGAAATAAACTGGTTCAGCCCCGGAGTCTTCGAGGCTTGATTGACAACGCCGCCGGTTGATCCTCTGCCGAACGTGACGGAGGACGGGCCTTGCAGCACTTCAACTTCTTGCGTGTTGAACGGATCCCGGTAATAGCTTCCGAAATCGCGCATGCCGTCGATGAAAAGATCGTTGCGCGCCGTGAAACCGCGAATGGTCAGGTTGTCTCCCTGTGCCCCGCCCTCCCCGGCCGCTAAGCTGATGCCGGCCACGTTCCGAAGCGCATCGCGAAGAGTCGTGGTCCCCTGCTGCTGCATCGTCTCCTGAGGAACCACGTTGATCGTCTGCGGTGTATCCAGCGCCTCGGCCTGATACTTCGGCATCGAGGCGCTCAGCGTCGGCGCGACTCCGTTCACATCAATCGAAGTCACGACGGAGGCGAGCTTGAGGCTTACCGTCCCGTCCTTGTTGAATTCGTAGGTGAGGCCGGTATTCGCCAGGATGCGTTTCAAGGCCTCTTCGACGGTGTACACACCCGAGACGCCCGGCGAAGGGATGGTCAGCAGTTCCGTCCCGGGTACCAGGAAGTTGAGTTCCGTCCGTCCTTCGAGCTCTTTGATTACGGCAGACAGCGGACCCGGCGGTACTTCATACCGTCGTACCGGGAGCGCTTCTAACCGCGTGCCCGTGCGCCTTGTGGGATCGGTTGTCGCGGCGTCCTGCGCCAGCGCAAGCTTTCCGCTGCCTGCGGTCGAATAGGCCGCGAGTGTTCCAACCGTAATCCAATAACGCGGACGGGACAGGCCCTCGTCGCGCTTACCGCTCGTTTTCTCTCGTTTTCTTGCCATTCCACGGCTTTCCATTGAGCTTCGAAGCTCATGCATTGAAAGTCTGGACCGGCAAGCCTACAATTGGGAGGATCGCCGGTCGGCAGACTGGTTGATAAGCCCAGATCGCTCGCACCTCCGGCAAGAGTTAAGCGTGCGATCTGGGACTGGTTTAATTCTGGTTCGGCTATCTAGGACCGATATGGTCCAGAATAGTAACGCGCGAAACGGCCTGTCAATTGGTTTACCCCTTGAGCGGGGCGAACTGCGGGTAAACCGGAGATTCTCCACGGTTGAACGGCGAGCTAATGAGAAAGGGCGGGAAGAAGACCAGGCACTTTCGAGGGCGTGAAGTGTAAGACGAAATGCTGCATGGAACGTTCAAAACTGCTCATGCCGTACATCCTGGCTTCCCGGAGCGCCCGTTCATTGTCCCAACCGTCGTGTTGAATCCGGTAGCAGGCGATGACCGTTCCGGTCCTGTCTTTTCCCCGGCGGCAGTGGATAAAGGTAGGCATGTCCGGGGTTGCGATCAGCTTGAGAATCGCCTGGATCTGGTCATTGGTCGGCGGGGAAAACTCACCGATTGGGATGTTGACGTAAGCGATTCCAAGTTTCTTTAGTTGCGCTTCTTCAAAGGCCGTCGCCGCTCCACGTTCGCGAAGATCGACGACGCGCTTGATTCCGATGGCTCCCAGTTCCTGCAATCCCTGGGGCGAAGGCTGAGCGCCGCGGAACAGATTCTCAGTTACCTTGTGGAAGTTCGTAATATCAGGCGCTATCGCCGAATTCGGCGCGGCGACTGAGTGAGCAACGCAAAGCCAGACGGCAAACGCGAGACGTACGCCAGCAGACTTCATGCGCAAACCGTCCTGCCCTATTGCGGAGGCTTCTTACCTGTCGGAGGTGGAGCCTTCTTATCGTCGGTCGCCTTGTTGTCGCCTGATCCCACCTCGCCGTAGGTGATGGAAGACTCGCTCTTGAACTCGTACTTCTTGTAGTTGTCGTACTTGATAACGACTTTGATACGCTGCGACGGTCCGTCTTTGAAGTTCAGAGTGTCGTCAGCGTAAGTGTAGGTGGGGAACCAGTACTTGCCGTCGATCTGCTCCCGATACGTTTCAAACTTGGGAAACTGCTGGTCTTCTCCGCGCCGCAGATAACCGGTGGCACGGCCGAAAGTCTTGACGATCTGGAGGTCCTGGTCGTCCACCCAGATCTGCCCGTCGAAGTAGCGTTTCCGGTCTTTCGTTAACGTTTTAGGCTGGACGGAAAAGACGTAACATGGCACTTCGTCCACCTTCTCGCGGCGTAGATATTTCACGTTATAGTCACCGGCCGTATCGTTCGTCATCACGAACGGCATGACGTTTCTCATGTCCTGCTCGTCTTCGGCAGTCATCTGGATGTTTTGCAGAGAGGCAACGGGAGCGTGAGTGACGTGAGACGTACGGCGATTGCGATTGTCAAAACTGACTTCTTCGACAATCTGGTAATTCCCGCCCGGCGGATCTGTTTCGCTGATTTTGCTTGTCTGCCGGTAGGTGTAGCTCTCCCGGGCGGCGGCGAACTCCGTCTCTTTCTGGGTAAAGCTCTTGATGATCTTGTCGATCTGGTCCGAGGTCGGATCAGCCTTAGTATCAGCAGCTTTCAATGCCAGTACGCAACTGAAAAGCCCGATTGTGAGTGCGGCGCTTCGCTGGATCATCGTCATCTAACTTTCTCTATTGTGACGGATGTTCGTCCGTATATGATTCACCGAGTTCGTTTATTCAGTAGACCCTTCGCGATAGTCACACGCTGCATATTACTGGTACCTTCGTAGATCCGGCCGATCTTGGCATCCCGAAACAGCTTTTCCACCGGGAAGTCCTTGGAAAAGCCGGCGCCTCCGAAGACTTCAACTGCTTTCGATGCAACGTCTTCGGCCACTGTCGAACAAAAGTACTTGGCCATGGCTGCTTCGGTTTCAAACGCTTCGCCCGAGTCTCGCAGCCGGGCAGCGTTGTAGACCGTGAGCCGTCCGGCTTCGACCAGCGTCGCCATTTCGGCCAGCTCGAATTGGACACCCTGGAATTCGCTGATCGGCTTTCCAAATTGTCTTCTCTGCTTTGCATACTGGAGCGCGTGGTCGAGCGCGCCTGCCGCCAACCCGATCATCTGGGCTGCGATACCGATGCGGCCTTCGTTCAGAGTCTCGATGGCGACCTTATATCCCCGGCCGATTTCGCCCAGAATCTGGTCTTTCTCGACTCGCACCCGATCCAGACCCAATTCACAAGTGGACGAGGCTCGGATTCCCAGCTTGTCTTCTTTTCGTCCCACTTCCAGGCCGTTAGCGCCTCGCCGAACCAGAAAACAGGTGATGCCTTTGTAACCGGCGGATTCGTCGACTGTGGCGAATACGAGAAAGACCTGGGCTTCGGAGGCATTTGTGATCCATAGCTTGCGGCCGGACAGCAGAAAGCCATCGCCGTCCGGTTGTGCTTTCGTTTTCAAGGCAAAGGCGTCTGAGCCCGAGCCCGCCTCGGAAAGCGCGTACGACCCGACAGACCGGGTTGCAAGTTCGCCCAGATACGCCTTCTTCTGACCTTCCGTTCCCCAGCGCGCGATCGCGTTATTGACCAAAGTGTTCTGGACATCTACGATCACCGAGGCGGCCGGGTCCACTTTGGCCAGTTCTTCGATCGCAATGATCGACTGAAAGAAGCTTCCACCCTGGCCTCCGTACTGTTCCGGGACATCAATGCCCATCAAACCGAGTTCGAACATCTCCTCGAGCAGGTCCGGACGGAATTTCCCAGCCTCGTCCATGGACCGCACGTGAGGCGCGAGGCGCTCTTTGGCGAAACGTCGGACAGAAGACTGAAAAAGCTTCTCTTCTTCGCGGAGGACGGTCAATGGCAGCGGCTGCTCGGAGGTCTCGACCATAACGGCCCATGATAGCTCCGGCCCGCCTGCTTTTACCGCTCAGTAAAGTAATGTGAACCGCCGAGCCTCGCCCAACGTATTCCCTGGAAGAAATGGCTCAACGACTCAAACGGCGGAGATGGATCTGGGTGGTCGCAACAGTCGCTCTGGGGACAGTTTCGTTTTACTCGGTAAAAGCGATCGGCAGGAAGCCCGTTAAGATCGATCCCGACAAAATTGCCACGGCGCAACGGATCGACCTTACCCGCTCGGTTGTCGCTACGGGCAAGATCCAGCCGGTGCGCCAGGTGGAGATCAAGTCCAAAGCCAGCGGAATTATCCAGTCCCTGCCTGTCAACTTCGGCGATGTCGTCCGGAAAGGACAGATTATTTGTGAGCTTGACAGGAACGATCTGCTGCCGCGCCTGAACGAAGCGCGGGCAGCGTTAAGCGTGAACCAGGCCCAGATTGAAACCGCGCGAGCCGATTACGAGAAGTATAAGGTGGACGCGGCCGGGCCGGACGTGGAGTTTCTCCGGCGTGACCGCGAGCGCGCGCGCCAGATGTTCAATCAAGGATTGATTGCCAGCGACAAGCGAGACGAAGCCGAGAAGAATTACGAGATGGCGGTGAACAAGCAGGCCTCCGCGTCCGCGAATCTGCAAAGTGCCCAAGCGGCCATCAAAAAGGCGCAGGCGCAATACGATCAGCAAGCTGCCGTTGTGGCGGGCTCCGAGGAGGATCTGCGCAACGCGACCATTGTTTCGCCGATCGACGGTGTCGTGCTGTCCCGGGACAGCGAGATCGGAGGCGCGGTGAGTTCCATTCTCACCATGGGATCCGGTGCGACTCTCATCATGACCCTGGGAGATCTGAGCGAAGTTTACGTAAAGGGGAAGGTCGATGAGAGCGACATCGGCAAGGTGTATCTCGGACAGCCGGCCCGCATTACGGTTGAGTCTTTCAAGGATCAGAAGTTTGCGGGCAAAGTGACCAAGATCTCTCCCATGGGCACGGAAAAAGATAACGTGACGACCTTTGAAGTTCGCGTGTCGATCTCGAACGAGTCACGGAAATTGCGGGCCCTGATGACGGCGAACGCGGAGATCGTGCTGGAAGAGCGGAAGGGCGTACTTGCTATTCCGGAAGGCGCTGTCCTGTATGCCAAGGACAAATCGACTGAAGCGGAGATACCCGATCCCGCCAATGAGAAGGGGCGCCGTCGCATTCCCATCAAAACGGGAATCAGTAACGGTGCGCGCACCCAGGTGCTTGCCGGATTAACCGAAGGTCAAAAAGTTCTGCTGCCGTGATCCCTTATCTCCAAGAGCTCTTCCGCCAGGTGTTCGCAAGCCTGATCCGGAATAAGTTGCGGACCTTGCTGACCATGGCCGGCATTGCCTGGGGCATCGCCTCGATCGTGATCATCGTGGCGATGGGCGACGGCTTCAAAGAAGGCCAGCGCAACAACATGAAGAGCCTCGGCGAGAATATCGTGATTCTTTTCGGAGGAAAAACCGAAGCGCAGGCCGGTGGACAACGCGCAGGACGACGCATCCGCCTGACCCATCATGACGTCGAGACGATTCGCGAAGAATGCTACCTGGTCGAGTACGTCGTCGGCGAGATGTCCAGCAGCAACCGGGGCACGAGTCCTTACAACAGCGGCTCCTTCGATACCGACGGCGTAGAGCCTGACTTCAGCAGGATGCGTACGGTCCCGGTGGGCGTCGGCCGTTTCATTGACGGCAAAGACAATGCAGAAGCACGCCGCGTGGCGGTGCTGGGGACGAAAGTGAAGGAGCAGCTTTTCGGCAGCCGGCAAAACGTAGTGGGGACTTACATCGCCATCAACTCGCTTCCCTTCGAGGTGATTGGACTGCTTGCGGATAAGAACCAGAACTCCAGCTACAGCACTCCGGACGAAAAGAAGATCTTCCTCCCCTACGAAACGGCGGTGCGTGATATTCCGCCGAAGGAGGAATCGTACACGCTTGGGAACCTGGACGACATCATCTACAAGCCTCGTTCGCTGGAGGGATTTGAGGCCGCCCGCAAACAGGTAATCAACGTTCTCGCCCGCAACCATCGCTTTGAGCCGACCGATAAGAGCGCCATCGGGATTTGGGACACAGTCGAGAATGCCCAGCAAGTGGACGCCATCTTCGAATCCATGACCGTCTTCCTGGCCATAGTGGCATTTGTCACGCTGAGCCTGGGCGGGGTCGGCGTGATGAACATTATGCTCGTCACGGTAAGCGAACGTACCCGGGAGATTGGTCTACGAAAAGCGTTGGGAGCGACGCGCAAAAGAGTGCTGCTCGACTTCTTCGCCGAGGGTTGCCTTCTGGCATTGATAAGCGGCGCGGCGGGCTGGAGCATTGCGTTCGGACTCTCGTCTTTGCTGAAGCTGGTTCCGATGCCGGATGCGTTCCCCGGCCTGCCTGTGACCATCGCAACCACGCTGGTCTCATTCTCAGCTTTAACCCTGATTGCGATCGTTGCGTCCCTGGTGCCCGCCTGGAAAGCAGCCACATTGACACCGGTAGAGGCGCTTCGCTACGAGCGGTAGACCATGCGTTTCCGTTCCATCTTGCGGGAGACGGTCAATGCCCTGGCGTTCAATCGCCAGCGCAGCCTGCTGACGATCGTTAGTCTTGCCTGGGGCGTCACGTGCTTCGTGATTCTCTACTCATATGGGGAGGGGTTCGGGCTAGCGCTCTCGACCTCGTTCAAAGCCGTAGGACAGGATCTGATTCTGATGTTCGGCGGCCAAACATCCTCGCAGGCCGGCGGCGAACGATCGGGCCGTAAGATTCGTCTGGAGGAGAGCGATGTCGATGCCATACGCGATGCGGTTCCCAGCGTTGCTGCTATTTCTCCGGAAGTCCTCATGCGCCGGACGCAGGTGGTCAGAGGTTATCGCACGGAGACAATGACAATCCGCGGCGTGCTACCGGACGATTACGCGAAAGTTCGCAACATGACGATGGCCACGGGACACTGGCTTTCAAGCGACGACAATCTGGAGAAAGCGCGTGTCGCGGTACTGGGCTCGAAGGCGGCCGAAAAGCTGTTCGGGGAAATGCCGCCGGAGAACGAAACCATCACTGTTAGTGGAATGCAGTTCCGGGTGGCGGGAGTTCTGAAGACGAAAATTCAGATCTCGAATTACAACACTCCGGACAACGAGTGCGTGTTTATTTCCTACGGGACCTCATCCCTGCTCCGGGATATCAAGTATCCCGAAGACATCGTCTGGACACCGACGAATCCCCTGTTCCGGGCAACGGCTCTAAAGCAGGTGCGGCAAACCCTGGCGCGCATCCATCATTTTGCGCCGGAGGACGATCGGGCCATCGAAATTCTGGTCTTTAACGAGTTCATGAAACAGATCGACGCGATGTCGGCGGCATTGCGGATACTCCTCGGGCTGATCGGCGCACTGACGCTTGCCATCGGCGGGGTGGGGCTCGCCAATATCATGCTGGTCGCGGTGACACAACGCACTCGCGAAATCGGAATCATCAAATCCATTGGAGCCACGCGCCGCTCTATTCTGCTGCAATTTCTCTTCGAGGCCATGACCATCGTGACTATCGGCGGCATTGTGGGCGTTGCTCTTGGCTATTGCATCACGCGGCTGGTCGGCTCCCTGCCGCTTCTCGGCCCGTTATTCAAAGACACCAGCGGCACAGGCGATATTCACCTTTCCATTTCGGCTTTTGCCGTGATCACCTCTACCGTCATGCTCGAGATTGTGGGATTGATCTCGGGATTTCTACCCGCGCTCCGAGCCTCGCGCCTCGATCCGATCGAAGCGTTGCGATACGAATAACCGAAGGACAAATTCCGACAGGCTAGGATAGAGGGAAGGAAACGGCCTCTGACGCGCGCATCTACATGGCTGAAATTGCTCTCGGTTGCGGTCGCATTGTGCCTTCTGGTCGCCTCGCTCGATAAGGTTCCGGATTGCCCTGAACTTTTCACGAAGCGCTCCTGCGCTTCAGCTTCGCTCCAGATTGTGAACGCGAGCCCCGCTTGGGAGCTGTTCGTTTACCGGCAGCCAATATCGTCGCGTGTGTTCAACGTCCGCTCTATCGATCTTTCCGCGACGGTGATTCCGCCTGCACTGCCCCCTGCCTTGCGGCAAGCTGCCGATCCGTCACCTCCCATCGCATAAGCTGCTCTCGGAAGTAAGATCTTCGTCTAGGTATTTTCGTGGCTAAAGGATATTGAAAGCGGTCTCTCTGTCTCCGGGCCTTTTCCGGCTAACGGCCGACTGCCGGTCAGCATCCTTATAGGTACCGAATTTACGGGAACACAGGATAAGAATAGTTTGAAAACATCAGAAATTTTGCAAGCTTGGGGAAAGATCCTCAAGGGCGATCGTCCTTCCCTTTCGATCGAGATTACGCGCGAGTGCCCGTTACGCTGTCCCGGATGTTATGCGTACGAGGACGACCATCTGGGCGGAGGCGTGACACTTCGCGAACTCAACGACCGCAAAGGCCAGGAGTTGATTGACGGAGTGCTGGAGGTTGTCGACCGGCTTAAGCCTTTACACCTGTCTATCGTTGGCGGTGATCCGCTTGTTCGCTATCGCGAGCTAGAAGCTATGGTGCCGCTGTTGCTGAAACGAGGCATACACGTACAGGTCGTTACCAGCGCGTTCCGGCAGCTTCCTCCCGATTGGGCGTCCCTGCCACATGTGAACGTTGTTGTGTCTATCGACGGGCTCCAGCCGGAACACGACGTACGGCGCAAACCGGCGACGTACGATCGGATTCTGAAGAGTATCGCCGGGCAGAAAGTAACGATTCACTCCACCATCACGGCGCAGATGATGAAACGGCCGGGCTATCTTCAGGAGTTTCTGGAATTCTGGGCTCCCCGGCCGGAGATCGAGAAGGTTTGGTTTAGTATCTTCACGCCCCAGATTGGGGACGAGCTTCCGGAAATTCTGACGCCGGAAGAGCGGAAACTTGCGATTTCTGAAATGCTCCGGCTGCGGAAGATGTTCCCGAAGCTCGACATGCCGGAAGGACTCATCCGGCAGTTCGCCTCGCCTCCTCACAGCCCTAAAGACTGCGTTTTTGCGTTGACGACGCAGACTCTCTCCGCCGACCTGAAAACCAAGATCACGCCCTGTCAGTTCGGAGGAAAACCGGATTGCGAATCCTGCGGCTGTGTTGCTTCTATGGGACTGGCTGCGGTTGCAGCGCACAAGCTGGGCGGCTTCATTCCTGTCGGAGCGATCTTCCGGGCCTCGGTTCGTATCGGGCAAGCGAGATCGAAGCAAAGTTCGCCACCACCCCCATCGGAACCGCTGCGAGTTCTGCCTTAGTGGGGATTCTGGACTTGAAGCAATGACGGATCATCTGACTTCCCGAGAATGCGCTGAAGTTGCTCGACTGCGTGAGTTATCCGCCTGTTTGGGGCGAAACCCTCTGCTTGTGCAGGCCAGCACGGGTAACACCTCAATCAAGGTAGAAGGCACGCTCTGGATGAAAGCCTCCGGAAAGTGGTTTGCCCATGCAGACCAGGATGATTTCTTCGTTGACCTGGACGTATCTGAGATCCAGGAGGGTCTGCGGGAGAAGAGCACGCTCCAGTCGCTCTACAACCGGCCTTCGTCGAAACTGGCTCGCGGTTCCATTGAAACGACGATGCATGCCACATTGCCGTTTCCGGTGGTGGTGCATGTTCACTCCCTCAACACTCTGGCGTGGGCAGTTCGTGCGGACGGGGAAGCACTACTGTCTTCGCGCCTGGACGGATTACCTTGGCAGTGGCTGCCGTACGTTCCGTCAGGATTGCCTCTTGCTGTCGAGATCGAACGGGTTTTCTCGCAACATCCCGGCACGACCGTGTTTGTACTCAGTAATCATGGGCTGGTTGTTTGCGGAGAAAGCTGCGATGCGGTCCGGGCGCTTCTCGATGAGGTGGAACGGAGGCTCGAGATTGAGCCTCGTCCTGCTCCTCCGCCCGATTTGTCTCTGCTGAACGAATTGAAGAGATCAGGCGCGTGGCGTCTTCCCGAGCTTACTCGAGTTCATGCCCTGGCCACGGACCCCGAAGCGCAGAAGATTCTCTCCGGCGGCTTCCTCTACCCGTGCCAGGCGATGTTCCTACCGACGACTTGCCCCATCCAGTACCCAATGGCATCGTCTGCCGCCCAAAATGGAGGCGAGCACTTCTGGATCATCGACGGTGCGGGCGTGCTGATACGCGAGGACGTGAGCCGGGCTGAGATGGAGATGCTGACCGGTCTGGCAGAGGTGATTCAGCGGATCGACCCCGAGGCTCCGCTCAGTTACCTCTCGGATTCCCAGGTTGAGCATGTACTCAGCGAGGAAGCCTCTCAGTATCTCCGGCTGGCACATGCAAACAGCCGTAGTTGTCCCGCCAACTCATAAATAACATCGCTCAAAGAACGGTACCGGAGGGGTTAGCTCAAATCGGATACCGTAACCTGAAATATTCACCATGCGCTTTTCGATCGCGCCCTTTCTACGATTGACCCTTCTGGGCGGAACGGCAGTCAGCTTGCTTTTGTCACAGGCGAGCGACGATCCGAACGTCACCCGGGCGACCCTTGATAACGGGATGCGCGTTGTCATTGTTCGCAACCCGTTAGCACCTGTCGTTACCGTTGAGAATAACTATATGGCCGGTGCCGACGAGACGCCGGAAGGATTCTCCGGTATGGCGCACGCTCAGGAACATATGTCGTTCCGGGGCTGTAAGGGATTGACTGGCGATCAGATCGCGGCTATCTATGCGCAGTTAGGCGGCTATTCGAATGCTGATACGCAACAGCACATTACGCAGTATTTCGTCACGGTTCCCGCGCAGGATCTGGACGTCGCGCTTACGTGTCGACGCGGCTTGCATGACGGATGCCCAGGACTCCGAAGCCGAGTGGGCAAAGGAGCGCGGGGCTATCAACCAGGAGGTCTCCCGCGACCTTTCGAATCCGATCTACAAGTTCATCACGCGCTTGAATCGGGATCTTTTTGCCGGTACACCGTACGCAAATGATGCTCTCGGTTCGCGCGAGTCGTTCGACAAGACCACGGCAGCAATGCTGAAGAAGTTCTACACAGATTGGTATGCGCCGAACAACGCCATCCTGGTTGTTGCCGGCGACGTGGATCCTTCGGCAACCTTGACGAAGATCAAGGAATATTACGGAAGCATTCCGAAGCGATCTCTTCCCCCGCGTCCGGAAGTGAAGCTGTCGCCCGTTAAAGCCGAATCGTTCACGCTCGACAGCAACTTGCCTTACCTGCTGTCGATCATTTCGTTCCGCTTCCCGGGCACCGAAAGTCCGGATTACGCGGCAGCGCGCATACTCTCGGACGTGCTGTCGAGCCAACGCGCGGAACTCTATAATCTGGTGGCTGAAGGAAAGGCGCTTGGAACCGATTTCTCGACGCTCGAGACGTATCGGAAAGCCAGTGCCGCCTTTGCTCTCGCCGCTCTGCCTGCGGGCTCCGACCCGGCTGCCATCACGGCAGAAGTGAAGAAGATCCTGGCAAACTACGTGGCGAAAGGCGTTCCAGCCGATCTCGTTGAAAGTTCTAAAAAGAGCGCCATTGCGAGTGCAGAGTTTTCCCGCAACTCCATTTCGAATCTCGCGGCTCTGTGGTCTCAATCGCTTGCCGCAGAGGGTCTCCAATCGCCCGCTGAGAACGTCGCCGCGATACAGAAGGTGACGGTAGCGGATGTGAATCGAGTGGCGAAGACCTATCTGCAGTTCGATCAGGCGATCTCCACAGTTTTGAAGCCGACGAACTCAGGCGAGGCGGCGTCAGCCAAAGGCTTCGGCGGAAGTGAAAAGGCGACCAGTACTCCGACAAAGCCGGTTGCTTTACCCGAGTGGGCGGAAGCGGCGGTGAAGTCGCTCAAAATTCCTCAACTAGGTCTGCATCCAAACGACACCAAGCTTCCCAATGGAATTCGGCTGATTGTGCAAACCGAACGGACCAGTCCGACAGTCACTCTGCTTGGCTCTATTCGAACCCAGGCTCAATTGCAGACGCCTCCGGGGCAAGATGGCGTTTCGGACGTTCTGGAAGGCCTGTTCTCGTATGGCACACAAACTCTGGACCGCATCGCATTTCAGAAAGCGCTGGACGATATCGCCGCTTCCGCTTCCGCCGGATCGAATTTCAGCCTGAAGGTACTGAAGTCGGAATTTCCGCGCGGTGTGGAGCTGATCGCCGACAACGAGCTGCATCCTGCTCTTCCCGCGGATGCTTTCAAGATCGTCCAGCAACAGACGGCCGAGTTAAGCTCCGGGGAGCTGCAGAGCCCGGCTCACAAGACGAACAAGGCACTTACACGAGCGCTGCTTCCGGCGAATGATCCGCTACAGAGAGAGACGACGCCAGCGACCGTCTCGTCCCTCAAATATGATGACGTGAAGAACTACTACGCGAAGACCTTCCGTCCCGAACTGACCACCATCGTTGTGATTGGAGACATCAGTCCGGAAGAAGCTCGTAGCGTAATTGAAAAGCAGTTTGGAAGCTGGAAGGCGGCCGGCGCTACACCGGAAGTTGTTCTGCCCGCCGTGCCGGCGAACAAGCCGACCGCGATCAACGTACCCGATCCTAGCCAGGTGCAGGACAGCGTGGAGCTTTCGCTGCAACTCGAGATGAATCGCTTCAGCCCTGATTACTATCCGCTTCAAGTCGGGAACCATGTGCTGGGCGGCGGATTTTACGCCACACGGCTTTACCGTGATCTCCGCCAGAACGCCGGTCTGGTGTACAACATTGATGATTCGCTGTCGGCCAGCCGCACTCGTGCGGATTACTCAATCAGCTACGGTTGCGATCCTGAGAACGTGTCGAAGGCACGCGGAATGGTAGAGCAGGAACTGCTCGCGATGCGAACGACAGAGGTCACGCCGGCAGAACTGCAGCAGGCAAAAGCGCTGCTTCTGCGCCAGATGCCGCTCGCCGAATCCAGCGAAGACGCTGTTGCGGGAGGCTTTGTTGCCCGGTCCCGGATCGGTCTACCGCTGGACGAGCCGCGCCAGGCAGCAGAGCGATACTTCAACATGACGGCCGCAGAAGTGAAGAGCGCCTTCGCTAAACATATCGATCCCTCGCGATTTGTTCAGGTTGTCCGCGGCCCGGCGCCGAAGTAACAAGGGACGTTTTAATCGCGTAGCCAGAAGGGCGGCGGTTCTATTCCGAGCGCGCGCAGGTAAACGTATCCCTGGCCGCGGTGATGAATCTCATTGTCGATGGCATACTGAATGGTCGCGATGCCAGGCATTTCCCATTGTCCAAACGCTTTGTCGACTTGCGCTGAAGCGGGCCGGCGGAATCGCCCTGAACGTTTCGTTTAGCTTAGTGGTGTGTTCGTCCCAGATCTGTAAAAGCTCGCTCTTCGTCGTTGGCTTGGAACGCGTGTATTCTTCCCATTTGCCGGTGGACACGCCGGCGGCGATGGGCACCGCCATGCGAATAAACTCCCACGCCATTTCCGAGAACGGCCGCATGCCTCCGAGCGAGAACTGAAACAGTTGGTCCTCGGGAAAAGCCTCGATCGTCTTTCGCGTCACGTTTCTGTGACCCTGCCAATTCTTCAAAACATCGTCCGCTGTCAGTACGGTAACTGCTGTCGCCTCTGTTGTCACGTTGTGTCTCCTTGCCCGATTCGGGCTTAAGTCGAGAGTAAAGTTAATTCCCGACAAGGACTGTCGTAATTTGATGGAACGATCAGATTTCTATGTACGACCCGATTATGCGCGTCCTCACGGTGCTGGAGATTCTGCAAGCACGCGAACATGTCACCGGGGCGGAGCTGGCAGAGCGTCTCGAAGTGGACATACGCACCGTCCAGCGCTACGTCGCTCGGTTACAGGACCTCAGCATTCCAGTAGAATCGGTTCGCGGCGTAGGCGGCTATTACCGATTACGTCCCGGATTCCGCCTTCCACCCCTGATGTTCACGGACGAAGAGGCGTTTGCATTATCGTTAGGACTGCGTGCCCTTCGCCAGCTCGGACTATCTGCATTTGCGCCCGCGACGGAAGGCGCTTCGGCAAAACTGGGACGAGTTCTGCCGGAGACGCTTCGCGAGAGCATCCAGACGGTGGAAGATGTAGTTGCCGTCGAACCTGGGCCCTGGGTCATCTCCACCTCGCCTGACTCCCTCATCCGGGCTGCATCGGCGATACGCATGTGCAGGCGCCTGCGATTCGCGTATCGCTCACACGCTGGTGCGAAATCGTCGCGTGAACTCGAACCATATGCAGTCGTCCACATCGACGGACGCTGGTATCTGATAGGCCATTGCCGATCGCGGGAAGCTCTCCGCACATTCCGCCTCGATCGTGCCGATGAACTCGAGATCTGCGCGGAAACTTTCACACGTCCCGCAAAGTTCGATGCCCGGGCGTACCTGGCAGAACGAATGCCGTTCGTGCAATCGGACTATCAAATCGACGTTTGGATTGAGAAGCCGCTTGAGGAAGCCGAACGCGCGTTTGCGCATTGGCGAGTAGCAATGGAAAAGAGCGGAGCCGGAACGAGACTGCGCTGTGGCCGCGAGCAGTTGAACATCTTTGCCGCAATGCTGCTGAGCATGCGATGCCGAATCGTGGTCTATGAACCTGCGGAACTGAGGGAAGCGTTCCGGGAGCTTGGGCAGCTAGCTACCCAAGCAGCGCAGGGGCAGCGATTCCGAGTCGACGACCGTGCACGCCGAGTAAAATTGGAGATCGGTGCTACTATATCCGTAACGGATATAGTCAATGCGCGAAGATGAACCCCTCACGCCAGCGGTATTTCACATTCTGCTGTCTCTTGCCGATGGCGAGAAACACGGGTACGGCATCATGCAGGAGGTTAACGAGCGAACCGATAAGGCCCTCATCATGGGACCCGGCACCCTTTACGGAACGCTAAAACGCCTGTTGGAGGCCGGTCTGGTGGAGGAATCCGGAAACCGTATCGACCCTGCGATGGATGATCAGCGAAGGCGATACTACCGTCTTACTCGCGAAGGACGAAGAGCCGCTACCGCCGAAGCCAAACGGCTGCAGGCATTGTTGCAAACCGCGCAAGCGAAATCTTTGCTGAGGCGCCCCGGACGGGCATAGGAGTGAAGCGATGAAAGTTTCCGGACGAATTTACCGCGCTCTTTTGAAAGCGTATCCCGCGGAATACCTGCGCTGCTACGGAGAGCCAATGGAACAGATGTTCTCCGACCAGTTAAATGCTGCGTCCGGCTTCGGCGCGTTCCTTCGCTTATGGTTGCGAACAGTGGCCGACCTTCTTCGCACGGTACCCGCGCAACATTTGGAACGACTTCTCCCGAAGAGCAGGTTCGCTGGATACAATCAGGCGTCGCTGCGGTCCGTCTTTTATGCGCAATACACGGCGACGCGCTCCGGTCACGCGGGCATCACAGCCGAGGATCTTCTGGCCGGTGTCTTGCGGGAAGAGCGCGCGATGGGAGAGTGGTTCAGCCAAGAGAGTTTAGATGAGATTGCGCGGCTGACCGGAATGCCGCAGAACTCAAGACGGAGAATTTTCCAGGGCGCGGCCTGTTCCGATGAGCAGCGTGTCGAAGGACATTCTGGCCTTGGCGTCTAAAGAAGCAGAGAGGGCAAGCGTGGAAGGCATCACACCGCGCCACCTCCTGGCGGGGATCGTCAGGCAGGGGCAAACAACGGCGGCCGATCTGTTGCGCCAAAACGGAATCGATCTCGAGCGCTTGCGGAGCTGAACTGACGGTTTGTGACATATTGCAATCAGCAGTGATCGGAGCCTATACCGATCGCTAACGGCTCGCCGGATGCTGAACTTTCCTCTTCGTTCCCGCACCATTCAACGATCTTGGCGGCTACAAAATGCATCTGTTCCTCCGTCCCAATCGTTGCTCGAAGACAATCGCCAAGACTAACTGCCGTCTGAGGACGTAAGATGATGCCGTGCTCGCGAAGAGATGCATCGAGGCTGCGGGCTTCCGCTTCGGATCGTGTGCGCAACAAAACGAAATTGGTCTCGCTTTCCACAGGCGAGACGCGTTCGAGTCCGACTAGCCTATCGATGAATCTCCGCTTCACTCCGAGCATCTGCTGTTTGAAGGAATGAACCGATGATTGATCCCGGACCGCCACCGCCGCAATCGCCTGCGCCATCGAATTCACGATTGCCGGAATTTGAATCCGACGCACGTACTCTCCGATGAGGCGCGGACAATAGGCCCAGGCGACGCGAAAGCCTGCCAAGCCATACATCTTCGAGAACGTACGAAGAATAATGACGTTGCCCGAATCCGTGAGATCGAACAGAGGCTCATACCGGTCGTCCCGGACAAAATCCGCATACGCCTCGTCGATCACGAGCAACGTTGAAGCCGGTAATCGCGAGCGGAGATGGACGATGCATTGTTTACACAGGTAGCTACCGGTAGGGTTTCCGGGATTGGCGAAGATCACCATCTTCGTCGACTCGTCTACAGCACCGAGAATGCTGTCGATCTCCACTTGCAGATTCCGCTCCCGAACGAGCTTGACCTGCGCTCCAGCAGTTGCGTGACATGACGAAAGAACGCGAACGCGTGCTCTGGAATGACCACGTTATCTTCCGGATCAAGATAAGCAAGAGCGATCGAGTGCAGGCACTCCATCAGACCGGCACCGCAGACAATTCTCTGCTGGTCGAGACCGAAGGTTTCGCCGATGGCTTGGCGGAGGAGCTTGCAATCCGGATCCGGGTAAGCGGTGGAGGCGCTCGCGGCCCGGCTCGCCGCTTCCAACCAGTGAGGCTGGAGCGACATTGCGCTTTCGTTCTGCGAGAGCTGGATCAGTTCAACGCCTGGCTTAACGGAGAGATTCGAGCGCACATGAGGAGCCAGCTTCTTCGCGAGGCGACTGGGCTCGACCGAGGCCATATCGGTTTCCTTACTGCGCATATGTTCTTTTCGCGTCTGCCCGGGCCGGAAAGGCTCGCAGGTAAACCCAGATTGCCTCGAGCTCAGGGTCGGTCATGTTTCGGTAAGCCACCCAAGGCATGTATTTCGGATTGATGGCGTGTCCTTCGGGGTTCACACCACTGCGCATCGTAGAAGTGAACTGCTGCAATGACCAGCGCGCCAGCGGACCCGTCGACGTGAGATCGGTGCCACCAGGTGCGCCGGGCTCCGGCCCTTGTCCCCCCTTCAAATTAGGACCATGACAGAAGGTGCAACCGCCCACCTGAACCAGGTATTCGCCTTCGCTGCCGGGCGGACCAGGCCGCGGCGCCCGAAAATCGATTTTGGCAGCCCGCACAAGATCCCCGAACATCCCCAAGTCGATCAGCAGTCGCGGAAGCCAATTGATTTCTACGTGGGTCCTTTCGTTGTCGACTGGAGGCAGGCTCTTCAGATAAGCGATGAGCGCGCCTAGATCGGTATCCGTGATTTTGTTGAAGTAGTCCGAGGGCATGAACGGAATGCCGTGTCCGTCCGGCCGCACACCATAACGAATACTCCGGATCCAATCCGCATCCGTATAGGTACTGCCCACGCCACCGCGGCCGCGCGTGAGATTGGACGTGTAGCCCCTGCCGAGAAATGAATCCTGGAACGCGAGTTTGCCGCCCAGATTAACGCCGTGGCAAATGGTGCAAACGGCCACGGCGTCGGCCAGATGTTTACCTCGGGCAATCGCTTCCTGATCGGTTGGAACGGCGATTTTGTCCTGAGGCGGATGGTAAAGCCGGTTACGAGGTGCGTGGCTGATTCGCCAGTAAAGGGCAGCGCCCAACGCGCACGAGACAAGGGCAAGCGCAAGTCCTAGCGGGCGGCGCCGTTTGCCTCCCTTCGGCTCTTCGAAAGGTAATTCGCGCGGCACCGCTACCGCACGCTGCTGCTCTTGAGTGTTGCGGCGAAGCGCATTTCAGAGCCGTCCGGCATCTTCGATTTGGTCGAGAACTTGGCTGGCGCTCCCAGTTCCGGCGTCCACCAATCCATGCCCTCGATCAGACCTGTCGCTGCACTTTCGCTGCTGATGGTTGCCTTCCAGGAAGCAAAAGATCCCGCTTCCGTTTCGACCTGTTCCTCGCCTGTGACAGTCAGTGTGTTGTCGACGCAATCGCCGTTCTCGAACTCCAGCCGATTACGGTAGGCGGTCTCGCGACGACCAGCTTCCGGGATAAAAAACCTGTGGGGTTTTGGCGGTTCGAGGGCTGCCATCGCGCGTCATGTTGTCCGCAGCCACGGACACGTCCCGGGTTGTTCCATCCTGCACAACCGAAAACATCCATTCGGGCGCAGGCATGGGTTGTTTCGAACCATCCTTCTGTGTGATCTCGAATTGCTGCGAGAACACGATCGCCATAAAATCGGAGCGGTTTAAAAGACGATCCGGCTCGACAGAAACCGTAATCCGGCCCGTCAACTCGAGCGGCTCAGCACCGGGCGGAGTCACCGTACCGACGACGCCGTAGCTCCAGCGATCACCGAGCCGAAGCAGCCTCAACACAGTCGCGGGTGAAGACGTGGTTTCCTGCACGTTAAGCATGCCCTCCGTCCCGGTTCACTTTTTCCGCGTAAGCCTTCAACCTTCCAATTTGCTTTCGAACGAAGAACGTCAACGGCACTCGCAACAGCGGGCTGATCAGGTGAACAATTCTTTTGTGCAGGGTGACGTCGATGGAGTAATCGACGACGCACTGAGTTAAGCCGTTCGGCGAGATGCGAAAGTGTGCTTCGCTTGAGTACGCAGGCGAGGGAATGTACAGGCCGAAATGTGCGGGCTCCTCCCACGCAATGATTTCGCCGCGGAACTCCTTGATCGATTTGCCCATCCGGAGCTTTTGGATGAAGCGCTGGCCGGTGGGACTCGCGGGATTGCGACCGGTTATGTAGGTGTGCTCGATCGCGCCCTCTACCCACTGAACGATATGGTCGGGCTGATCGACACAGGCAAACACGGTGTCCGCAGGCGCATTCACCGCCATCTTGCAGCGAAGAAGCATTAGTTCCTTCCGCCCGTTGAGAACTGAAGCTGCAAGGTAGCGGGGCCGCGCAGAAAGAGGCCGGCGTCGGGCGGCGCAACTCCATCCGCAAACCGAATGTCGCTCATCGCAAGGAGCAGACGCTTGACGGCGAGTTCAACCTCAATTCTTGCCATCATTGCGCCCAGGCAAAAGTGCCGTCCCATGCCGAACGATGCATGACGGGCCGCACTGTTGAAGGCGCTCTCGGGCTCAAGATCGTCCCGCAACATGTCGAAGGTATCGGGATGGGCGAACCGCCTGTCATCGCGATTAGCAGAACCCAGGAAGCAGATCACTTCGGACTCCGCGGGAATCGTCCCTCCACTCACGCTGACCTCACTCCGTGTTCTGCGCGGAACCATGTGCGTCGGCGCCGTATAGCGCAGCGACTCGGCTAAAGCGCGATCGAACAACGACCAGTCGTCGCGCAGCCGCTGCAATTGCGCCGGATGCGCCACCAGGTTTCTCATAAACGTGCCGAGCGTTTTCTCAACTGTCTCCCCACCCGCGAAGATCATGAGCATCGCAAAGTGGACGATCTCGTCATCCGTCAGGCTTTGCCCCTCGACCTCGGCCTCGGCGAGCATGGAGAGCAATCCAGGTCCGGGAGATTGCCGGCTCTGCTGCACGAGCGGACGCAGATATGCCGACAATTCATCTTTAGCCTCGAAGCCGGCGCGTGTCACTTCCGGATCGCCAATCAGATTGACACCAAATCGCAGCAGCGCGGTGTACCAGCGCCGGAACAAACTTAGATCCGATTGCGGCAGGCCCACGACCGTGGCGAGAGCACTGACGGAGAAGGGCGTGATGAAGTCTCCGATCAGTTCGACGCTGCCCGCCGCTTCGAATCTTTGCGCCAGGTGGTCTGCAATCTCGCTGATCAACGGTGCGAAGGCTGCTCGAAACCGGTCGGCACGGAAGGGTGCCGCAAGCAGGCGGCGCTGCCTGGCATGATCGCGCCCATCCAGTTGCACAACGGTCACACCCAGCAGCGGTTCAATCTGGGCCGCATAACTTCTGGTCGTGAACTCAGGGTCCGTCAGAGCGTGGTGAACATCGTCATAACGACTCAGAACGTAGGCATTCGCGCCACCATGCAGGTACAGCGGGAACTCATCGCGCATCAGACGGTAAGACCGGTAGGGATCCTGCGCGAACTCCGGAGAGAAGATATCGGGCGGTGTCATCCGCGCGCTTATTTCACACCAGCTACAGCCGCTTGCGGAAGGTAGCTTTTCCCGAGCGCGAACGTTCCCAGGTTGCCTGCTTTAGCCTCCAGCAAGCGCTTGATGTTCATGTTCTCGGCACCGAAATCATCGATCGTCAGTTTGCCGTGACGCGGCGTAACTCCGTTCTTCCAAAACGTAATTCGATGCAGCAGAAAGCCGGGAATTCCAGGGTCGCCAAACGCATACGACAGCGGGATCAGAAACGTGGGAGATCGCTGGGTGAAGTTATGCTGCGGATGAACGTAATCCTGTTCCACCAGATAATACTCTTCCAGCCGGTTTGTCCTCAGTGTTACTTCTACTGTCTGGCCGTATTCATCGAGAAAGGCACCTTGTTCGCGCCCGATGGTTCCAGCAGGCTTCAGCAGATGTGACCAGGTTTCCATCGTCCGTAAGTCGCCCAGAAATTCGGCTCCCATCTCGATCGGAGCATCGACGTAGATCGTGTCGGCTTCGATCCGGTACAGCCCTCCGGCAGCCTCCGTCAGACCGGCGCGCCGCTCGAGTGTTGCTTTCAGTGAGCGAGTTTCCGAGTTATGCACGGTCTGAATCCCTTGCATGATCATGGGCGTCCGCTGTACCGGATCGATGACGCTGACCCAGTGGAAATAGACACCGGATTCCGTGCTGCCGGGCTCGATGTAATCGGGCGGAAACAGCAGGACGGGATACGACTTGAAGTATTCTCTATACGCGTAGCCGCACTGCCATTCGATGCCGCGGAAACGTGAGCCTTGAAGGCGGCGAACGTGATAGTACAGCCGGCGCTGATAGCCGGACGCCGTACCGATCCACGTATCGTCATCAACCTGTTCTTTCATCCGGCTTCCGAGTGTCCATTCGTCCAGATTCTGCAGCCGGCAGAGATATTCAAATGCCGTCTGGAGCGGAGCCGCAATAAAGGCGGAGGTAGAAAACGTATTAGATTCCATAAAGAAATTCGGAAAGGCGATGTCAGTGTCTGGCCGGGAATGAAACATCCTGGCCGCTGCCCGGCTTGCCAATGCCTTGTGCGCGCAAGCCTCGATTACGTGCCATAGAAGGCGCAAGACAGGCCGCATCAATGCGGATGTCGAGTACATAGGGACGCCGGGCATCGACAGCTTTCTCTAAGGCCCCATCGATGTCCAGCTCAGACTCTACAACTTCGCCTCCGGCACCTAGCGACCGGGCAAACATCGCAAAATCGACAAGGGGAATGCCGGCATCAGCCTCGAGCCCAAGCGCTGTCATTCCTTGTTCGCACATGTTGTAACGGGCATCGTTCAACACGATCCAAACGGCAGGCGCACTAAACTTCACGGCGGTACTGATCTCGTTTAACATGAGCATGGCGCCGTCGCCGGCGATCGCAACCGCAGTCCGCTGCCCGGCCAGAGCGGCCCCGACCACGCCAGTAGTGAAGTGTCCCATCGATCCGACACCAGTGCTGACGCGATATCGTCCGGGCTTTGTGAAGCGAAGATAGTGAGTCGCCCAAGTGAAGGAATTTCCGGATTCAGCCATGACCAGGCAATCGTGCCTGTCAATTGCGATGCGTTGAATCGAATCCATCAGAACTTGCGGACGAATCTTCATGTTCGGAGAAGGTTCGAGATGCGGCCACGAGGGATGCGGCAGATCGGGCTGTTGTCCCGCGTTCGGCGCGGTCTCAAGTTTGCTCAAGAGTGCATGGACAAATGTCCGGATGTCTGCGCGCACGGGAAGAGTAAAGGCATCGGGATAAGCAACACCCGGAACGTCCGGATCGATATCGACGTGAATGAAGCCTCCGGCCGGTACAGTTGCCGGGCTCCAGAAGGACGTGGGCTCGCCTAAACGAGTTCCCAAAACCAGGATCCTCCGAGGTGGGTTCTGCCCCATGTAGGTCTCGACGGTATTGTGCCCGCCCATACCGGTGACACCGACAAAGAGAGGGTGATCCTCCGGAAAAATACCTTTCGCGCGCGGCGAGCACATAACAGGAGCACCGAGCCGCTCGGCCAATTGTCGAATCTCTTCCGCAGCCAACCGCGCACCGTGTCCCAGCCAGAGCGCTACCGGATCTTTCGTCAACAACTCAGCGCATTCTTCGATGACGGAATCGGCGGGCACATCGGGCGCAGACACAGGCTAGAACACTCGGCATAGGACGGTTGACCGTCACCGCTTGCAGGCTTGTCGGAATGGATAAGTGGCAGATGAAACCACCTGGCCGCGCCAAGCCATTCGCTAAACGGCGTGCGGCTTGTGGCAGTGCATCGACCGATTCGATAGCCGTTGCCATATGGAACAAAGCACCCGGCGCCAGCAGCCCGGCCGGGAGGAAATCACTATCGGTCTCTTGAATCGCCCACCGGCCCCGGTTCGACGCCGTCGTGCACGCCGAGAGCAGGATGATCTTCGCGCCTTCGCCTCGGGCAGCCAGAATTCCGGTGAGTGCGTTGGTAAGCCCCGGGCCTGTTGTCGTGAACACAACAACGGGTGCATCAGTAGCGAAATGAGCTTCAACGGCCGCGAAGGCGGCTCCCGATTCGTGTCGGCAGTGAACGACTGCGATTCCGCTATCGGAGAGAGCACTCCAGATAGCAGCAATGGCGCCGCCGGATACGCCAAACGCGTAGCGCACTCCCACCGAGTTCAGGAAGCTGACGATTGCCTGGCTCGCGTTTTGCCCCGTTGCGGTTGGCCGCGGAGCAACGTCGACGGCTGTTACATTACTGCTCATTGTGATCGCACCACAATTACAGAATCCAATAAGCGCATAGAGAGAAGGCGAGCCTCGGAGAACTCGAGCGGTACCCTGACGCGCCCGCCCCCATTCCGGATGCTCGCCTCGGCGTTTTGACTCGCTTTTTTGTCTTCTATTTTCGGCGCCGGCGTGCAAAGCCCAGAGCTGCCGCGAGTGCCAGGCCAACCGCGCCCAGTGTACCGGGCTCAGGAGTGGCAACTAACTGCGCCTGGTTCAGTGGTCCGTTAAGATCTCTTGTTCCAGCATCGGGGCCCGATTGATAGGTTTCGTCGTAGTTTCCAAGTGTTAGCGAAAAGGTTTGGTTCGCGCTGTTGTGGAGTACAAAGGGAGTAGTCGCGTAGGCTTGGCAGTCCGGACTCGCACCTTGCACGCATATACCGGAGCCGTAGCCGACACCAGTGTATCCAGTGAAGGTAGTTGTGGATGTCAGAGAACTTACTGTGAAGTCCGGCGATGCCCCGGTGAAGTCACCGATGATACCGGCGCCATCCTGTGGAGGCTGTTGCAGGATGCCCACCGCATAGCGGCCGGGTGTGAAACTGTTCTGATCGAAGATAGCAACGGTTAGACCCGCTGTGGGGTTGGTGCTGAATGTATCAAATGTGTAAGTCTGGCCACCGATGTCGATTGTTGCTATCGATGGTGAGTACGCACGAAAACCAACGAACGGCGAGTTGGGTACTGCCGGAGCGAGATTCGGGCTACTGGTATCGAAGAATGCGCGAATCGTAAATGCCGTGTCCCCTGTGAAAAAGGTAGGCGTCGATTGTGACGCCAGGTTCAAGGCGTCTTGGCTGTTGAAAGAGCCGTTGTATATCAGCTCAAAAGATGCTCCCTGCGCGCGTTCGGCACTCAACGTGATGGCCAAAGCTCCGGCGACTACGCACAACGCACCTCGCTTCAAGCCCGTGAGTTGTTTCTGCTTCATTAACTTCCCCCTCAGAATTTCGGATCTCTGTGTAGCGCTGATCATGCTAGCAAACGCGCAGAAAAGTGGGGTAGTGGCTCAAGTACTAACGACAAAAATCAGATAGGTCCCGACGCTTGGAATCGCGTTGCGCATCCTCAGTACTACCTGCTTGAAACGCAAAACAAAGCGAATCTCTCGTCCTCCATCCGACCAGAGTTAACCGCGTCACCGACACCGCATCAGGAGCGCGCTCAACTGTCGACCGTCTTTTGATTCGAAGCGAAATAGATCAGCAACCCGAGCGAGAGAACCGCGATACTGCCGAAGCAAACGCCGGCCCACTCGAAGTGCGTCCAGAAGAGAGTTCCCGCGTAGGATCCCGTTGCTCCCGCTAAGAAGTAGCAGACCATATACACCATGTTCAGCCGGCTTCGCGCTTCCGGCGCCAGGCCATAGATGCGGGTCTGATTCGAGACGTGGCCTGCCTGGACGCCGAGGTCGAGGAAGATCACTCCGATAATGAGACCCCAAAGCTTTCCGCCAAACGCATACAGGATGATGAAGGATGCAAGTGCAATGAGCAGCCCGATCAGCACATTGCGGCGGGCGCCATAGCGGTCAGCAAGCTTCCCGATGAACGGTGCACCGGCGGCGCCGAATGCACCAACTAAGCCGAAAGAACCGGCTACGGCACTCCCGTAGTGGTACCTCGGAGTCTGAAGGAAAAACACGAGCGTTGTCCAAAACGCACTGAAGCAAAAGAAAAATACGCCTCCAAGCGCAGCAGCCTCCCGGAGAACCGGTTGGGTGCGCACAAGATCGCCGGTCGAGCGGATTAAGCTCCACCAGGACATTTGCACGCTGGGATCAGACGTGGGAAGGCGCGTCTTGAAAAGAGTGGCAACCACCAGCATGATGCCGGCTGCGATCCAATACATTGAACGCCAGCCGAGCCACGCACCGGCGAACCCGCTGACCGTGCGCGCAAGCAAGATGCCGAGTAGAAGCCCGGAAAGAACACTACCTACCGTTGCGCCGCGGCGCTCGGGAGCCGCCAGGTGAGCAGCGTAGGGAACAATGACGTGCACAATCGATCCGGTAAGACCAACGCCAAGGCTCGCCAAAGCCAACCACCAGAAATTGCGCGCGGTGGCCAGCAGGATTAGCGTGACACAGGCGGCCAGTATCAGACGGACAATCAAGCCGCGCCGCTCCTTCGTGTCTCCTAGCGGTACGAACAGGAACATGCCGAGCGCTGTTCCGAGTTGGCTCAGCATTGCAACGGCTCCCATGGTGGTCACCGACAGGCCGAAATCAGAACCGATTGCGGAAAGCAGCGGCTGGCTGTAATAGATGTTTGCCACCATCGCGCCAGCACCAAGAGCAAGAAGCCAGACCTGTGAACGCGTGAGCGTCGGCGCGATCTCAGTATGCTCTGCGCTGCCGGCGACGAGTTCTAAAGTCGGGCCGTTGCTCTCCATCTACTCTTTCGATCTTGGGGAGTGTACTCGGGATTCCAGAGATTGGAGAACTGCCTGGCTATCCGGACCGGCGTTCGAGGGGCAAGCCTGAGACTTCGAGCGCGCGCCAACCGCCATCGAGCGAGAGGATGTTTTCGTAACCCATCTTCTGCAGATTGTCCGTCGCCAAAGCTGACCGGTACCCGCCCCCGCAGTAGAGAACGAGTTTTGTGTTCTTATCCGGGAACTTGGTTTCGATGTCGCGCTCGATGATTCCCTTGCTCAAGTGGATCGCCCCGGCCACGTGCGCCGTCTGCCACTCGTTATCTTCGCGAACATCCACAAGCTGCCCGGCTTCTCCCGCCGCCAGCAGGCGCTTGTACTCTTCGATGTCGATCTCCCGAATGCGCTTCTTTGCGTCGTTCACGATCGCGAGAAAGCCCTCGCTGTGATGCTTAACGGGTGAGCTCATGTGATTACTGAATCCGTTCGATCTTAGCGCCTACTGAAGCCAGTTTCTGTTCGATGCGCTCGTATCCGCGATCCATGTGGTAAACGCGATCGATGGTTGTCTCGCCTTCAGCCACTAACGCCGCAAGCACAAGGGAAGCGCTGGCCCGCAGGTCTGACGCGATCACCTGCGTTCCCATCAGGCGTTCCTCGCCCGCGACAATGGCCTGGCGCCCTTCCACTCGAATAATTGCGCCCATACGCGCCAACTCGAGCACGTGCATGAAGCGATTCTCAAAAATGGTCTCGGTTACGAAGCTGATGCCCTGTGCGGTCGTCATCCAAGCCATGTATTGCGCCTGAAGGTCGGTGGCGAACCCCGGGTATTCCTCCGTCGTAACGTCGACTGCTTTGGGCCGGCCTGGACAGCGGACTCGGAGCGCGTTGCCCAGGTCTTCCAACTCGGCACCCGCTTGCCGCATCTTGATCAGGAGAGCTCCGACGTGTTCGGGGACACAGTCGGTCAAGGTCAAATCGCCCTTCGAGATGGCGCCTGCCAGCAGAAACGTGCCGGCCTCGATGCGGTCCGGGATGATCGAATGGTCAGCGCCGCTCAGCTTTTCCACTCCTTGCACCTGAATCGTCGGCGTACCGGCGCCTTCAATCTTTGCGCCCATCTTCGTCAGCAGGTCGGCCAGATCCTGCACCTCAGGCTCGCGTGCCGCGTTGCTGATCACCGTCTCGCCCCGCGCGAGCACGGCAGCCATCAACACGTCTTCCGTGCCGGTCACCGTCACCCGATCGAAATGGATCTGCCCTCCCACCAGGCCGTCAGGCGCTTGTGCTTCGACATACCCGTGCGACTGCTCGATGCGAGCGCCCAGATGTTCCAGAGCCTGCACATGGAGATTGATGGGCCTTGCGCCGATGGCACATCCACCCGGCATAGAAACTCTGGCCCGGCCGGTGCGCGCTACCAGAGGCCCGAGAACGAGACTCGATGCGCGCATGGTCTTCACCACGTCGTACGGAGCCTCCGGCTTGCCGAGGTCCGCCGCTTCCACTCGAACCGCATCACCGTCCACCTGGAGCTTCGCCCCGGTATACGTGAGGAGGTTCTGCATGGTGGCGATATCCTTCACACGCGGAATGCGCCGGAGAGTGACCGGTTCGCTCGTCAGCAAGCAGGCAGCCAGGGCGGGCAGCGCCGAATTTTTCGACCCGCTCACACGTAACTCACCGCTAAGGGGAGTGCCCCCCTGAATCCTGAATTTGTCCATATTCCAAGGCCCGGAGCTTACCGCTCCAAAGCCGCGTCTTTCGCCTGTTCTGCAAGCGCAGCCCGCAAGCTGCCTCGAGCCGCGTCGAGCCGGATGCGGGCTTCGTCGCGCGAGAGATTTCGCTTACTCATGAGAATCGCAAGCCGAACCGATCCCGCCTCTTCGAGCAGGCATGAAGCTTCATGGTAGGACACGTCCGCAATCGTCATGATGATGCGCCGGGCACGGTCGGTCAGTTTCTCGTTCGTGGGTTGAACATTGACCATCAGATTGCCGTAAACGTAGCCCATTCGAATCATGACGGCCGTGCTCAACATATTCAGAACGAGTTTGGTTGCCGTGCCTGCCCGCATGCGGGTGGATCCCGTCACCACTTCCGGGCCCGGAACGGGTGTAATCGCGATATCGCTCGCTCCCGCCACCTTGGAATCCGCCGTACAGCTCAGCCCGACCGTCAATGCGCCAATCTCGCGCGCATACTCTAAGCCGCCTAAAACGTAAGGTGTGCGGCCACTCGCGGCGATACCGACCAGCGAATCGCCGGGAGCAAATCCATGACGAATCAGATCCGCTCTGCCTTCCTCCGCGCTGTCCTCCGCTCCTTCGATCGACCGCCGCAACGCCGTATCGCCGCCCGCGATGAGACCCTGTACGAGTTCAGGCGCCGTATTGAAGGTCGGGGGGCATTCCGAAGCATCGAGTACACCTAAGCGGCCTGAGGTGCCCGCTCCCATATAAAACAGCCGTCCGCCATTCCGCAGCCTCGCGACGATGCGGTCAACGGCACTGGTGATCGCCGGGATTTCCTTCGCGACCGCCGCAGCGATCTCGGCATCCGCCGCATTGATGACTCGCAGTACCTCTTCGGTAGGCAGTTCGTCTATATTGGCCGAACCCGCATATCTCGCCTCCGTCGTTAATTGCGCTTCCAACGTGGAGTGCTCCTCTAAAAAACGGAAAGCCGGGGAGCACGCGCTCTCCGGCTTCCGGAACGACGAAAAAAAATCGCGTTAAACGCTGAAGGAACTGCCACAGCCGCAGGTGGATTTCACCTGTGGATTGTTGAACTTAAAGCCCGAACCTTCGAGTGTTTCCACATAGTCCACTTCGGCTCCGTCCAAGTACAGCAGACTGGCTTGGTCGATAAAGACCTTCAGGTCGCCGAAATCATAGGTCTTGTCCAGCATGTTCGGCTGGTTCTCGAACGCCATCGAGTAGCTGAACCCGGAGCAGCCGCCGCCAACGACTGAAATACGGAGTCCAGCCGGTTTCGGCTCCTGCATACCGAGGATCTCGCTTACTTTGGTCATGGCCGTGTCGGTGAGCTGAATCATTGAAAATATCCTCCCAAACAAATGCTCAACTACAGTTTATAACTGATCTCGGAGATTTGATGCTGGCGAAAGCGAAAAAGGTCCGGCTCGCGACATTTCCGGTCTGACACGATCGTTCTCAGCCCATCCGCCCAGAATCATGTAACGTGAGAGCGGGGGGCCACGTCGGTCGGGCAGTATGAGTGGCCTGTCTTCAACCCTCCCATTCCCGGTAGTCTCCGGAGAGGCAACCCGAGCGACCAGCAAATTGGACCACCGATCAACCGAAGAGGCAACCCTTGTCCGGCGAGTACAAGCGAGGGACGAGCTCGCATTTCGCGAGATTGTGGACCGATATCAGGCCAAGGTCTTCTCTATCATTTACGGAATCCTGCGCAACCGCAACGACGCCGAAGACATCGCTCAGCAGGTTTTCGCGAAGATCTACTTCTCTATCAAGAATTTTGATTTCCGAAGCTCATTGCTGACCTGGATTTACAAAATCACGGTCAACGAATGCTACGACTACCTCCGCAAAAAGAGGGTTCGTAAGCTGGTCTACGAAAGCGATTTTTCTGCGGATGATTCTCAGCGGGTGGAAAATTCCGAACCGGCCGTGGATCAAGGTCCCGCCGTCGACCAGCAGCTCGCGCAGCAGGATCTGATTTTCAAGTTACTGTCCAAGATCTCTGAAGAAGATCGAACGCTCATTCTTCTGAAAGAGGTAGAGGGGCACTCGGTCGAAGAGTTGTCCCAAATGACCGGAATGAACGAAAATACCATCAAAGTGAAGCTGTTCCGGGCCCGCCAGAAGCTGGTGAAGGCGGCAGGACGGTTGGGCAGAGGCCCGCTGGCGTCGCCAGCCGTTTAGCAGAGTCAGTTAGGGCTATCGGCAGCGACGATTTCGTTGTACTTTGTAGAGAAAGCGAACGTTAGATTCGCTCTGAATGTCTGGACTTCTTTGAGGGAACTATGCACGGGTCCATACGGGATCAGTTAGAAAACCTGTTGGCTGCTGGGGAGCCGGCGACAGGCAAAACGGAAGTTGGGGCGCACTTGGCACATTGTCCGGAATGCTCATCTGAGCTGAAGGTAATGCGAAACCAGAGCAAATTGCTGCGTACGTGGCGGGCAGAAGAAGAATTCGAGCCGCAGGCCGGATTCTATGCTCGTGTGCTGCAGCGGATCGAGGATAAGGCGAAGGCTTCTATCTGGGCCGGCTTTCTGTACTCGCCCTTCCGGAAGCGCTTTGCCTACGCGTCTTTATCCCTGGCGTTGTTGCTCGGCATGTACGTCTTCGCCGAGGAGAAGGCAGATCTGGATCCGCACGAACAGGCGGCCATGGTTCAGCAATCCCGTTCCGCCGAGTCCGTTTTCGGTGATCAGACGCAGCAGCGGGACGCCGTCCTGGTGAACATGGCTTCGTACGAAGGGTCACTCCAATAGCCTTTGCAGCCTCAACACGGGTTTCCATGCGGCAGGATGACGATGCCAGTTGGTCGAATCCTAAGATCCTGCTCGTCCTGGCGCTGATCTTCGTGTGCGGCACGGCTGTCGGCTCCGCCGTTACCCAGCGCGTGATCCATTCCCGAGCCACTCGCTCAAAATCGATGGAAGTTCAGTTAAAGGACCTCAAGTCGGCCCTCAACCTGACCGATGAGCAGCAGCGGACCGTCAATAAAGAACTCGACGACTACGCGAAGTATTACCAGAACATTGAAGAAGAACGCGCCAACGTCGCGCAATACGGCAAGGAACGCATCTTCAAAGTGCTCACACCAGAGCAGCAAAAAAGGTTCAACGAGATCTTCGAACATTTGCCACACTGACGGCTCAGTTTTTTCAATGAGATCTGGGCCTTATGCCCACCTATGGTTTAGCTTTTCAGCATCCAACTACGAGCGACAGGAAAGCCGGATTTCCTCAACGGTCTACATTCCTAAACAATTTTTTACTTTTTTTCGAACATTTAAGTTGCCAAGCCGTCTTTTTTGAGGTGAAATGATCCAAATCCCCTTTCGTTTGCGCTTGGATTAGTTCACGCAGCAAAAACCCACGGAGGCCGAGGCTCTATTCGCATGTTCGCTCGATACAGGTGGTCCGTCCTTTCCGTTTTTCGTTGGCTTCGGTCGTGTCTTGATCTTCGGCAGAATGCTCGCTTGCGCAGGCGGCAAAGCTTTGGCGAAGGTCCGCTTCTCGACCGCCATTCATCTGCCGACACACTTTGTGACGAGCTTCTCTCGCACATGCTCGAATGCGAGACATGCCTCAATCCGTTTGCGAAGTATTGTCCTGTTTACAGGGAATTTCAGGCGGCAATCGGTGCAAGCGGCATCGTTGCGCAGCCCGCGCTGTACGCGGTCTAGCGATTCAGAAGCGAGACGGGAATTTCAGGACGAAGGAGAAGTACGGAGGCTAGCCGGGCGGGAGAGGTGCTTCCGGAGCTTCCTCGGCCTTGCGTTTCGCTTGCTTGCACTTTTCCATCAGTGCCGTCAGGAACCGCTTCTCAACCTCGGGCGGAATAGGCTGCGGGTCCATGCCCTTATAGATCTTGATGGTCTTCTCAGTCGTGTTACAGACCACCCAGCAATTAGGGCACTCATTGACATGCCGATGAAGATCGGCCTTCATTTTGGGGTCGAGCGTATCGTCGAGGTAATCGCTCAACTCGCTCAGGAACTGTTTACAGGTAAGCAAAGGCGTCATCTCCTTTTTGCTTGAACTGACGGGTCAGCTTTTCCCGGAGCTGCAGGCGAGCCCGCAGCAAGCGACTTTTTACGGCAGATATGGACAGATTCAAAGCTTCCGCTGTCTCCTCGATCGACATTTCTTCGATGTCGCGAAGGATAAAAACGGTGCGATATGCAGGCCTTAAACTTTGAATTGCTTGGTCGAGCAACTCTCCAAGCTCCTCTCGGGAGTAGGTTTCTTCCGGATTCTGATCCCAAACGGCAATCTCCCGGACCATTTCGTCTTCGCCCGTGTCGATGGGTTCATCGAGCGGCACGGTTCTGTCCGAACGACGCTTCCGAAGCTTCATCAAAGCCTCGTTTACCGCGATCCGGACCACCCAGGTGTAGAACTTCGAATTGCCTTGGAAGTTGTCGAGGTGCGTGTATGCCTTCAGGAAGGTTTCCTGCAGCACATCCTCGGCATCGTCATCGTTCTGGGTAATCTGCTTCGCCATGCGGAAAACGCGCCGGTCGTAGTGCTTGACCAGCTCCGAAAAGGCGTCGACATCTCCGGCTTTCGCCCTCGCGACCAGAGCCGATTCGTCGAAACCAGATGTGACGGAAGAAGTACCCAAGCGAAGTCTCTATAGTCTAGCAGCCGTTTGATTTATAGATGTTGTGAGCCGTCCGGGTTTTGATACCCTCAACTTGACCCTACAAGATGAGTAGTTTGACAATAACACTGCCCGATGGCAGTACGCAGGCAGTTCCGGCGGGTACGCGCCCGATCGATGTCGCCCAATCGCTTAGTCCGCGCCTGAAGGCGGATGCGGTGGTTGCGAAGGTGAATGGCGAGCTCTTCGACTTGACACGGCCTTTTGAGTCCGACGCTACCGTCGAAATTCTCACGCCCAAGAGCCCCGAGTCGCTCCACGTCTATCGCCACTCCACGGCCCATCTGCTTGCAGCCGCCGTGCTGCAGCTCTTTCCTGAAACAAAGCTCGGTATCGGACCGCCGACCGAGGCCGGTTTCTATTACGATTTCCAGCGCGACGCGAAGTTTACGCCGGAAGATCTCGAAAAGATCGAAGCGAAGATGCGCGAATTGCAGGCGGCTAATCTTCCATTCGAGCGAAAGCTGACGAAAAAAGAAGACGGGCTCGAAAAGTATCGCGGCGATTGGATGAAGCGCGAACTGATTGAGGAGAGAGCCGGCGACATTTTCACGGAATACACGCTCGGTCCCGACTTTATCGACTTCTGCCGCGGCCCGCATGTGCCTTCCACCGAGAAGCTGAAGGCATTCAAGCTCCTATCTATTGCCGGCGCTTACTGGAAGGGAAACGAAAAGAATCCGCAGCTCCAACGCATCTACGGCACGGCGTTCTTCAGCAAGAAGGAACTCGATGAGTACCTGACGCGATTGGAAGAAGCGCGGAAGCGTGATCACCGCCGCATCGGCAAAGAGCTTGAACTCTTCACGGTGAACGAACTGGTGGGGGCTGGTCTGCCGTTGTGGCTGCCGAAGGGCGCCACTGTGCGACGCGTGCTTGAAGACTACATTCTCGAGAAAGAGCGCCAGTCCGGATATCAGCATGTCTATACGCCGGATCTGGCCAAAGTAGAGCTCTACCAGAAGTCGGGCCATTGGGAGCACTATCACGAAGATATGTTTCCGCCCATGGATCTGGAGACGGAGCGCATGGTGCTGCGGCCCATGAACTGCCCGCACCACATCCTGATCTACAAGTCGAAGATGCGCAGCTACCGCGATCTGCCGGTGCGCATTGCGGAGCTCGGCACCATGTACCGCTACGAGCGCTCGGGCGTTTTGAGCGGCTTGAGCCGGGTGCGTTGCATGACTCTGAACGATGCGCACATTTTTTGTACGCCCGATCAGATCAAGGCTGAATTCTCGAAGGTGATGCAGCTCGTCGAGACTGCTTACCGGGATTTGGGCATCAAGCAGTACAGCTACCGGCTATCGCTGCGGGACAAGGCGAACAAAGAAAAGTACGTCGACAACGACGCCATGTGGACCTTGGGCGAGCAAGTCTTGCGCGAGGCTATGGATGATCTCGGCCTGCCTTACAAAGAGGCTCCGGGCGAGGCGGCCTTCTACGGTCCCAAGCTGGATATCCAGCTTGCGGATGTGATGGGCCATGAAGAGACCTATTCCACCATTCAGATCGACTTCCATCTGCCCAGCCAGTTTGAGCTTAGCTATGTCGGTGCGGACGGCCAGCATCACCGTCCCGTCATGATCCATCGCGCCATCATCAGCACGATGGAGCGCATGATTTCGTATCTCATCGAACTGTACGGCGGAGCTTTTCCCGTCTGGATGGCTCCTGTCCAGGCCATTGTGTTACCCATTTCTGACCGGCAAAACGAATATGCCACGCAAGTTTACGAAAAATTACTCGCGGCCGGGGTGCGGACCGAGGTTGACACCCGGTCCGATAAGGTAAACTTGAAGATTCGGGAAGCACAGATCAACAAGATTCCGTTCATGTTGGTCGTGGGTGATCGCGAAGCCCAGGGGGGGCTAGTTGCTGTCCGTAACCGGAAGCAAGGCGATCAGGGGGCTGTCAACGCAGATGAGTTCATCGCTCGTCTGACACACCTCATTGCACAGAAGAGTTTAGAAGAATAAAGTTTGCTTACCATTGCAGCCCTAGCAGTGCTGGTGGGTTGTTGGGTTTACTGCATTCTCGCCATTGCGGCCGCGCTGAAACACGTGCGGATTTCCCGGCATGGCCGATGCAGTACGCCTGCGCCTATCAGCATTCTCAAACCTCTGGCCGGCCTCGATGAGGGTCTGGAAGATAACCTGCGCAGTTTCTTCGAGCAGGATTACCCCTCCTTTGAACTTCTCTTTGCTGTCCGTCATGAGAACGATCCGGCTGTTCCAATTGTCCGGCGGCTGATCTCCGAATACCCGAAAATCTCCGCTAGACTCCTTCTGACGGGAGAACCGCCTTATCCGCATGCGAAAGTCTATAGCCTGCAATGCATGCTGGACGAATCGCGCTACGAGCTGATCGCGATGAGCGATAGTGACGTGCGAGTGAAGCCGGACTTCTGCCGCTGCCTTGCAGCCGAATTTTCCGATGAAGCCCTTGGGCTTGTCACCTGCCCGTATCGAGCCGTCTCAGGAAAGGCGATCTGGTCGCGCCTGGAGGCTCTTGGGATGAATACGGACTTCCATGCCGGCCTTTTCACCGCGGTCATGATGGAAGGCACCAAGTTTGCCGTAGGACCCACCATCGTGGCCCGGCGAAGTGTGCTGCTTGCTCTCGGTGGACTCGAGCGGGTCAAGGATTACCTGGCGGAAGATTATATGCTGGGGCGGATTGCAGCGGACCTGGGCTTCGTTGTGCGCATCTCGCCCTACGTGATTGAACACCGCATTGGCAGCGAAGGCATGGTGAAGAACTTCTCCCACCGGCTGCGATGGGCGCGCTCGACCAGACGCTCACGCCCGTGGGGTTACGTCGGGCAGTTCTTCACGCATTGTTTGCCCGTTGGTATCGCAACGGCTCTTGTGTGCCCGGACCTTTGGGCTTTCCTGGTCGTGACGCTCGCTCTTCGTGTCGTTTCGGCCTGGACTGTATCTTGGGGCATTCTGCGGGCACAGGTTCCCTGGCTGCTTTTACCCCTGCAGGACATGCTTGGGTTCGCGTTCTGGGTAGCGGGATTTTTCGGGAACTCGATCAACTGGCGCGGCCAGCGATACATCCTGAATCGCGACGGAACCGTTCAGCTCGCGAACTAAAGAGCTTTACGGAACCGGATGGCCCTTCTCGCGCCCGCCTCCGTCGTCTTCTCTCGCCTCGCGCTCTAATTCCGGAGTGATCCGCTCGTTGTTGATCGCCTCGAACCCTTCCAGGCTCTGATTGGAATTCGCGGCCTGCTCGAGCGTTCTTGCCGCTTTTTCGGCAAGCCCGGGAGATTCAACTAAACTCTCTGGTTTTTCGTGTTCTTTTTGATCAGGCATGTCGGTTCTGGAGGTAGGACTGCCGCGGCCGGGGACCGTTTCTCTCTAAGTGCCGATTGTTACTGCGCCGGAGCTTCGAACGCAACAATAACCGGCGCGACGACAGCCACTGGATTTCCGTTCAGAAATGTCGGCTTATACACGTACTGGAGGACAGCATCTTTCGCAGCGTTCACCAGAAGCGGATGCCCTCGCACAAGCTGAAGGTTCTGGATGTGTCCGTCTTCGCCGATGGTGGCCGTGAACTCGACGATTCCGGAAATGCGGATAGACAGAGCCGTGGAAGGATAAACCGGATCAACCTTGTGAAGCAAGTTTGCTTCCGCGACTGCCGCACCGATCCGGACCACCGTGCCCGAAGCGGCAGTTCCACCCGGCGGCGAAGGCGGGGAGAGTGTAGCCCGTTCGGCCGCGGTCTTCCATTTCTCGTTGGACGGATCCAGGCTAATCGCCCGGTTGATCAACTCCGTGCCCTTCGCCGCTAAGCTCTTATCGGGACCGTAGTGTGCCCACCGGATCAGATCCGATCCCACTTCCGCCAACAGAGCCGGATCACTCCCGGAGGAAAGTTCTCGCTGCAGACTTCGCGCATCTTCGCTCTTCATGGGTTCAGCCGGTGGGGATGATGGAGGACTGCCAAACGCCCTCGCATACACGTCCGCCTCTGCCCGCAGGAGCGACGGGTTCTCCGTTTCGAGCTGTCGCGCCTGTTCAAGCAGGTGGACAGCCCGGACGGGATCCTGCCTGGTAAAGAACAGTCCGGCATTGTAGAGCACTTTTCGGTTGTCCGCCTGGTCCACCAGCGCCTGCTCCCAGGCGGATTTGATCAATTGATAATCCGCCGGAGGCAACTGTTCCCCAAAGTGCTTCGGTACGGCGCTCATGCCTGCGACCGTCGACTCCGGGTGATGTTGAACCACCCACAAGACCTGTCCTACGTACTTGGCAAGAGGCCCATGATCCATGTAGTAGATAAGTAAACGGCCCCGGACCTGGAGATTCTCCGGCTCGGACTGCGATTGCGCTTCAAGAGCCGCAACGGTATCCGTCTCCCGGCCTGGTTCGAACCGGGCTGTGGCACTGGACGAGGCAGATTGAGCCGCACCCAGACGCAGAACAAAAGCCAGAACTAATCACAGGCAACGTTCGAACGCGATACATCGGAGGCCACCTTCTTCGATCGCAGGAGTGCGTTATCGATTGTACAGGCCGTGCGCCTAGTACTACAAGGCTATTCAGGTGAGACTGAAATTGGGTTAGCATTCTGAAACCGGCAATTCGTTGTGTCGGCAACATATATGCCCGACCTAATCGTGCCTGATTTGAGCACCGAACTCACCGCGGACAAACCCGTCGGCCGATTTCCGCTTCGCCGGGTTGCCAAACAGTATTCGCAGTATCTCTGGAGTAACCGGTGGATTTACTGCACCATCGGATTGCTCGGGATGCTTGTCTGCTTCCAGTTTGTGGACCACGAGCGCTTCTTTTACTTCTGGGACACAGCCAATTTTTACGATCACTCGCTGAATATGCAGCAGGCATTTCAAGTGTCTGCCTACCGGGCGCTGCGTCACGTCGCGGCCTCCATGTCGGAGGACTATAACTCCGCCTTTGCCGTTCCCATTCTTCCGTTTTTCGAGGCATTTGGGAACCAAAGAAGCGTGTTCATTGCAGCGAACTTTTTATTGTTTCTTTTTCCCACAGCGCTGTTCGCCGGAGCTGTTACGAGTCTCGCGTTTCCGGCTAATCGCAAACGGGCGGCACTCGTGGGCTGTCTGATGCTGATGTGTGTACCCGTTTGCTGGTTCAGTACTCTGCGTGGCTACCCGGATTGCGGCGGAGCCATGTTTGTGTACGCCGCAGTCTGGATCTATCTCTCCCGGGACTGCCTGCTTCACTGGAAAGATGCGGGATGGATTGGCGCTCTCATGGGTGCGAGCATCCTGTTCCGAAGGCATTACATCTACGGCGCTGCCGTTTTGATCGGCGCAATCGCAATCGACTTAGTGCTTCGCTATTGGTTCGACCGGCAATACACGCTTCGGATGATACTGTTACGCTTCCGCAACCTGGCAATCAGCCTCTTCGCGTGCGCCGCGCTTGTTACCTTCATCGCGCCGAAGTTCGTCTGGCGATCGCTGAAAATGGCAAGCGGCGGTTATCCGAATGCCTATGTCGCCTACCAGTACACCAGATCAGTATCGGCCTTAGAGATCTTACGGAACAACAGCCTCATTCTGGTTGTGCTCGCGCTGCTCGGCTACCTAGCGGTTCGTTCATGGGGACTTCAAAACCGGACGATTCGGTTTATCGTTTGCCTGACAGCATTGTGGATGTTAGTGTGGCTCGGTTTCGTACGGCAAGAAACATCGCACTATCCTCATGCGATACCGCTTTTCGTGTGTTTGGGACTTACCTGTCTTTGGATGAAAGCCGATGGCCTTCCGCGCACACTAAGACCTATTGCCTTGACCGGCCTCTCATTGCTGCTTGCGTTGCATTTCGTTTATATAACAACCGCGACCGGGTTCTCAAAATGGCTTGATTCCCACCTGCCGACTAGAGTGCAGCCGCTCAACGCCAGGCCGCTGGTCAATCCTACCTACGACGACATCGTTCGGCTGATGGATTACCTTCGCCAGCACGCAACACCGAAGGACAGTATCGTGGTGGGCGCGTCCTCTGACCTTCTGAATCCCAGCCTGCTCTACTCAGCAGAACGCGCGTCGCATCGCGCTGAACAGCTCCAGATTGCAGCGACACCGCAAGTGGATGAGCGGGATGGACTTCCCACCGCTCAGATTCTTGCCGGTGACTACATTGTCATCGCTAAACCGTTCCAGCATCATCTCGAGGCCGCTCACCAGCGGGCAGTAAAGGTGATCGTAGATATGTTCGAGCAGCATTGGCCGATATCCCAAGATTTCGAATTGTTACCCGACACTCTCTGGCTCAATGCGCCAACCGGTCGTATACAGATGTCTATTTACAAGCGGTTGCGCAAGTCATCTCCGGAGATTTCTAGCGATACCTATGAGCGCATCGTCCGGTACGTTCGTCAAAGCGCTCCTTGACGAACGCGGCGGTCGAGCTAGAATTTCACTTCGGCCGGACGGTCAGGACTTCTTCGGCATGCACATGGTCGAACTCCATCGGGAAGCTCTTACCGACGTAGTAAGCCGGCCATTGATCCTTGTAGTGTTTCGAACCTACGAAGCCCGATTCGCCCACTGGAAGGTTTTGGACGGATCTGTCGAGGTTACCGAGGTCAACCACCATGCGCTCCGAAGGACCAAGGGTCGAGGAGGTCTGCTTAACGGTCGTACCCGATCCGCTCATCTCGACTGGACCGACGTCGAAGAAGTATTCGAGCGGAGGCACGCCGTTTGCAACCGGATGGACAAAATTCCATTGCAGCTTATTGCCCCAGCGCCATTTGGAGACGGGACTTCCCTGCTCGCTTCGTCCCGCTTTCAGAGCCTGGCGGAGTTGCTCAACCAGCCATGCGTCCCAATCGTCATTGCGCACCCAACCGGCGGGACGCTGGCGTAAGAGGGTCTCGATCACTTGTGAGTGAGGAGCGATATCGGGAACTTTCGAGCGGCCGGCGACTTTGCTCCCATTCACTATGGCGGCGACCAGACTCTGCCCCAGGAAACCATGCAGGTTTTGCGTAATCAGGGGAGCCGCCTGATCTTTATCCATTTGTCCGTTCCAGTGCTCCAGGACGTCCACGGCCGCTCGCAAGTCGGCATCTCCGGGCGCGCGTTTCTTCACAGCCTCTATCGCCTGCCGAGCCAGGAAGCGATCGTACGCGGAGTACACGTCCTTCTGAATCGCCAGCATGTCGTCCACGGATAGCTTCGGCTTTGCCCGTAACAGAGCGTTGATCTGCTCCACGCGATAGCGGTCGGCATAACCGCCCGTTATCTGGTACGGGAAGTTCGCGGGATACGGATTCTGATTCGCTGTCGCGACAATGCCTGGACTCGGGTTATAGATACTCGGCATTTGATCGAACGGTATCCATCCGGTCCACTCTGCGGTGCCGCTAGAGCCGTCGAGCGGAGCATCGCTTGCCACGGGCGTTTTACCATCGCCTCTCACCGGCATTCTTCCTGCCGCCTGGAAGCCTATGTTGCCCGCTCGATCTCCGAAAACAAGGTTCATGCCCGGCCCCCAAAAGCCGCTGAGGGCCTCGCGGAATTCAGCCCAATTGCTGGCGCGGTTCAGACGGTAAACCGGCCAGTCAAATCCGTCCGCGGCGCTCCACCGCAGGCTATAAGCTTTGCCGTTCTCGCGAATGAAAATGGGCCCATGCCGCGTCACCCAGGTATCGAGTTGAACGGGCTTACTTCCACGAACTCCAATGAATTGACGGTCAAGCTGGGCCTGCTCGGTCTTCCCTCCAAACAGATATTGGCCGGTACGCTCATCCATTTGCTCCCGATACAGATCCATCACATCCGTTTCCAGGTTGGTTAGCCCCCAGGCGATCTGGGCATTGTGTCCCGTTACCACGCCAGGTAATCCGGGCAGAGTCGCGCCCGAAACGTTCAGCCCCGGAGCCTTGAGGTGCGCCAGATACCACGTTCCGGGAATGCGGTAGGCAAGGTGTGGATCGTTCGCTACCATTGGGCTTCCATCCACGAGTGTGCGAGCCGGACACGGCCCAGGCATTCGAGCCCGGGAGTAACTGCGCGCCTTGCGACGCCGGGAAAAGGGTTCTGACCTTCGCGGGATCGGACATTCCCAGATAGCATGCCCTTGTCGAACTCAAAGCGCGAATTGTCCGTCATGTCTCGAAACATGACAAGCGCAACAAGAACTGAATCCACCACCGTCCAAGGCCGCGGATCGTAAGCCCGGCCGGGAATGGAAAACTCAAGCGAATAGTCGCCGCGGTGAGTTTCGATGAAGTAGTTCACGCCACGCGCGTACTCGACGATGCTCGCACGATCTTCCGGGCGAAGTCTGCCTGCATTTGCCTCCGCAAGCGAACGCATCCGCATACTGCGCGAGCGCTGATCGGTCGCGAGCACACCTGGCCCAAAAACCTCCGCTAGTTCGCCTGCGCCAAAGCGGCGCAGACCGTCCATTTGCCACAATCGGTCTTGGGCAGTTACATAACCCTGAAGAAACATCGCATCCTGCCACGACCCAGCCTCAATGTGGGGAACGCCTCGCCCATCGCGCCGGACGGTCGCTGCCGAACCAATAGGCGCAGAGATGTTGCCCGACGTCTTTGGCAACGGCCGGAACACGAACCAGTAAACTGCGACGGCAATGAACACGACCAGTAAGGCCACGACCACGTTAATCGCACGCACCACTCGGGTCAACACGCATTCGATTTTACTCTGGGGTTCCTAACCACCAATTCTTTCTATGAGCCTGCGGCTTGTCGTTCTTCTGGTCATCCTGGCAGCAAACGGCTTCTTTGCGGCTGCCGAGGTGGCGCTAGTCTCCGTTCGCCAATCCCGTTTACGGGAGCTCGCTGAACAGGGCCACACTGGCGCGCAAAGCGCCCTGAACCTGCTTGCCAACCCTGGCCGGCTTCTCTCTGTCACTCAATTCGGCGTTACGCTTGCGAGCCTGGGGCTTGGCTGGGCGGGCGAAGACACGGTCTACCAGCTTCTGCGCGGCGTGCTCGATTCGTTGCACGTGCCAGTGTCGCGAATTGTGCTGCACGGTATCGGGTTTGCCCTTGCGTTTCTGGTCATCAGTTACGCTCACGTCATCATCGGCGAAGTAGTGCCGAAAAATCTGGCGCTCCAGAAGGCGGATCGGATCGCGATCTTAGCTGCGCCCGCCCTGCTGGTTTTCTACCGGCTCTCGCATGTGTTCGTGGTCGTCATCGAGCGGTCCTCGGCACTGGCACTTCGTATCTTCGGCCTTGGATCTGAACACGCACACGGTGGGCATACTCCAGAAGAGTTGAAGTACATCGTCCAGTCGAGCCGGCACGAAGGGCACCTGGAAGCATTTCAGCAGGGCGCTATCCAGAACCTGATCGACCTTTCCGATTACACCGCGCGAGAGATCATGACTTCCAGACCGGAGATCGTGTCGCTGCCGGTGAATGCCGATCTCGAGTCCGTCACCAGCATCATGGCCGAACACAAGTTCACTCGCATCCCGGTTTATGAGGACCGGCCCGAGCACATCATCGGGTTCGTTCACTACAAGGACCTCATGCGCCTTTGGGACGAACGCCGCTTTGCCTACGACCAGCGGCGCGCGAGCCGGTCTTTTCGCCTGCGTCGCTTTGTGCGGAAACCTCTGGTCGTGCCTGAGACCAAGCCGCTGAATCAACTCGTCGACGAGTTCAAGAAGAACCACACGCACATGGCGCTGGTGGTGGACGAATTCGGTACCGTTACGGGCCTTGTCACGTTGGAAGATGTCCTGGAGCAGGTTTTCGGAAATATCGGAGACGAACATGATCTGGTTCGTCCGGAAGCGCCCTCAGAAGAGAAGATCTTGCGCCTGGAAGGCAACACCACGATTCGCGAGCTTGAAACGCGCTACGGCATCGAACTGCCGGGCGAAGCGGGATTCGAGACGCTTGCCGGATTTCTTCTTTACCAGTTCGGTCATATACCCATGGTGGACGAATCGGTGGTCCATAACGACAGGCGCTTCACCGTGGCGGAGATGGATCGCAACCGGATTGCGTGGGTTGCTGTGGAGAAGTTGCAACCGGAGGAAGAGACGCAGGAAGCCAAAGTGTAGCGGTCAGCACTAGCTTCATGGACACCCGAGTCAATAGCAGAAGCTTTAAAGCTGTCACGAGTTCAAGGTCCGGAATCAGCTTGAAGTGGCTCACGTTGTGCGTTGCTACGCAGTACTGAAGTTCGAGGGCAGTCATTCCGATCAGAAGATCGGAGAGAGGAATTCTGATAGCCTCTCGATTGCGCCTCACCGTCGACTTTGCCCGCCTTGAGAGCAATCGCGCTCAGTGATTGGATAGACGGGTACAACCGACATCAACTCGTCAACGAATCGTTGCCGTCTCTCGCGCCGCCCGGTGGTTTCAGCTCGAGCGATGCCATGAGAAAGCTCCAGCAGAGAGATATACCGAAACAGCGAGATCATCGTTGCCCGTAGCGAGCCCGATCGATTTCCAACGACTTTCGGGCATTGAATCCGTCGCGCTCGGCAGCAACGAGCGCTGATGAATCAAGTACTATTCCCAAGCAGAAGGTTCGAACGGATCCCGGTGAGCGTTGATTGCCGCGTCCACATCTCGCGCGAAATCAGGATCGATCGTGGCCGACGAGTCCTCCGGCAACATAGCGATGCATTCCGAGATTTTTCTCGGCTCCGGGATAACGGCCCGCAGTATCGCTATTGGTTGAGCGTTGCGTTCAATGATGATCTCGGTGCCGGTCTGCGCGCGCAGCAGCATCCCTTGTACATCGCGGACCAGGTCCGCTTCGGTGATGTGCAGCACTCGGCTCGCCATATCTTCATCATAGCTGCGAAAAGAGCCCAGCCGCTCTCAACCTTTGGGTGGTCCAAGGGGGCTTGCCGGACAACCGGACGTTTCTCTCGAAAACACGAGGGACGCAATACGCCACTCGCCATTGGTCTTGACGAGTGTGAAGGTGTCGATTCCGCAGTGTGTAAACTTCCCGTTCATATGGAAGTCGTACTCGCCCCAAACGGTAGCAATTGCGTTATGCTCTTGCACCTTGGGGGACCACATGCGTTCGAGCCACTTGTCCTTGCTCGTCGTCAGCCGATCGGTCCATTTCTCGATTGGAGTGACTGTCACCTTGCCGTCGGGCGCCACCGCGACAAGGTTCGCATCGGGCGTGAAGAGAGCGCGCACACCTGCTCCATCATGGGCTGCCATGGCGTCGAACAACTTCTGCGAGACAGCCGTGGGACTGCCGCCATCTCCAGCGGCCCTTGTCAAAAAAGCTGCACCCAATAACAAGCACAGACCGAACGATCGTTGCATCCCGCCTAGTCTAACGTGTGGAGTTACTCGAACCTGGCGCTGGAGAGATCGCGAAGATGCCCTGGTCGCTCACGCCCGGCAACCACTCGCGCAGTAAAACTCCCGTTCCCGGATGACGGAGGTCCGGCGCAATTTCGAGCAGCGGCTCCAGCACAAAACGCCGCTGGAGCAGGCGCGGATGAGGAATGGTCAGGCGCTCGTCTGAAAGAGTGAACTCACCGAGCAGCAGTATGTCGATGTCGATCAGTCGAGGACCTTTCGGGACCTCTGACGGGACGCGGCCCATCGCGGCCTCTACGCTCTGAGTCAGTCGTAGAAGCGCAAACGGTGGCAGGTCCGATTCCACCGCCAGCACCACATTCAGGAAAGCCGGCTGAGCGGCGAAGTCCTGTGGTTCCGTTTCGTAAACCGAAGACGATCGCACCAATTTCAGGCCCGCCCGGGCGAGTTCGTCGGAGGCACGGGCCAGATTGTCTAGCCTGTTACCGAGATTCGTGCCAAGCGATAAGTAGCCCAGTGCAGCAGACATAAGATACTCCTTCCATTCCGGCTAAAGTGGCGTGCTAGCATGGCCGCGAGATGTCCTTAATTGAGCTAAGCACGGGCGCAGTTTTCCGCAAAGATGGCGTCAGCCGGGTCCTGCGTTTTCGCGAGAAAGTAGATCCGGCGGAGCTGAACGCCGAAGGCGCAGAACAGCAGCCCGAAGAACGGGATGTTCTTCTCATCGAGATGAAAGAAGGGCCAGCCGAGCGCGTCATCGGGGAGCACGCTGCGATTGATGCAGCCAAGCTGAAGGCAGAAGGCTTTGCTATCGGCGAAGCTTAACGGAGCCCGTCAAAAAGTGGGTTCTGGCCGCCGAAACGGGGCCGCCGCGAGATTTTGAAGTAATCGAATGCGCGCTCCGTAGCGACCCGGCCGCGCGGAGTGCGATCCAGAAAGCCGAGTTGCATCAGGTACGGCTCGTACACTTCCTCGATTGTGTCCGCCTGCTCGTCAATGGAGGCGGCGATGGTGGACAGTCCAACCGGACCGCCGCCATACTTCTCGGCAACGGTCAGCATAATTTTCTGGTCCACGTCATCCAGCCCGTAGCGATCCACTTTCAACAGATTGAGAGCCGATTCGGCCACATCCAGATCAATTCGGCCGCCGGCTCGCACTTGCGCGTAATCGCGCACCCTCCGAAGAAGGCGGTTCGCGATGCGAGGAGTTCCGCGACCACGGCGGGCAATCTCATGCGCGGCATCGTCCGTGATAGGGACTTCGAGCAGGTGAGCGGATCGCTCCACGATTCGTGCAAGCGTCGCTTCCGGATAGGGATCCAGGCGAAGGACGATACCGAACCGTCCCCGTAGCGGGGCACTCAGAAGGCCCTGCCGGGTTGTCGCGCCCACCGCAGTGAAGTGTGGAAGCGACATCGAGTGGGTCCGTGCGCCCGGTCCGGTTCCGATCAGGATGTCAAGGCGGAAATCCTCCAGAGCCGAGTACAGGATCTCTTCGATGTCGGGCATCAGCCGGTGAATCTCGTCGACAAAGAAAACTTGCTTCGCGCGGATGTTGCTTAGGATCCCTGTCAGATCCAGCTTCTTCTGCAGAACCGGACCGGACGTCTGGTCCATAGGGACCGAGAGTTCGTGGGCAATGATGCCCGCAAGAGTCGTTTTCCCGAGACCGGGAGGACCACAGAGCAGAACGTGATCCATCGCCTCTCCGCGCCGCTTGGCAGCTTCGATAGCAATGGACAACTGTTCGCGTGCGTGCGGTTGACCCTCGAAGTCGTCCAGCCGCGTCGGACGCAGAGCCGCCTCAAATTGACGCTCTTCCTCCTGCGCCGCCGGAGAAATCATGCCTTGCCCACGCATCCGCTTCTCACCTTAACGCATGGCGCGCGAACTTACCGGACAAGCGCCAGCGCCTGGCGGAAGAAAGGCTCAAACGTATCGGGAGCACCGCGTTCTTTGACCTTCCGGATTGCCTCTTCGGCCGCCTGGCGCGAGCAGCCCAGATTCTGGAGCGCCGACAGGATATCGTTTTCCATTCCGCTCAAGCCCGTATCTGTTCCCGCCGTCGGGACGCCGTGCGGTCCCGAGTCAACGCCGCTCATCTTTTCCTTGAGTTCGAGCACGATACGCTCGGCGGTTTTCTTGCCCACTCCCGGTATGCGCACCAGGCGAGCCACATCGCCCGCTCGAATCGCCGACACTAGTTCCGGCGTGGGCAGCCCGGAAAGCACTTGCAGCCCCAACTTCGGCCCGATTCCGCTCACCGAGATCAGCCGTTCGAAGACATTCTTCTCTTCCGGAGTGGCGAAACCAAACAAGGAGAGAGTGTCCTCGCGCACGTGAGTGAAAATGCGCAAAGCTGCGCCGGCGCCCTCATCCGGAAGCGCCGTGTAGGTGGAAATTGGGATAAGCACCTCGTAACCAACACCACCGGCGTCCAGAACGACCCGGTTCGGTGTCTTCTCGAGGAGCGTGCCTCGCAAGTGCCCGATCATACGTGATGGTCCATTATCCGCACGCCTCACCTGCAGGCTGATTTTGCGATTCGAACCCACCCGCGGTCCGTTTCGTAGAATGGCGATGAAACAAATGGCCAGACGCCGTTTTTTTGTCGATGGGATTCGCCGCGGAAGCGCCGAGATCACAGGCCCCGATGCCGAACATCTGGTCCGCGTGCTCCGCGTGGAAGCAGGCCAGCGTTATGAGTTGTCGGACAACAATAAGGTTTACCTTGCGGAGGTGGAGACTTCGCGGAAGGGACTCGTTTCCTTTCAAGTGATTGAGGAACTTGAGAAAAAATTGATCCCAATCGCTGTGACTCTCTCCGCGGCCCTGTTCAAGTTCGACCATTTCGAGTGGATGATCGAGAAAGCGACCGAGCTAGGCGTCGCAAAGATCCGCCCGTTTGAGTCTGTTCGAACCGAGCGGGGACTGGGGCAGGCGTCGGTGAAACGCTCGAGCCGTTGGGAACGAATCGCGATAGAAGCGAGTCAGCAATCCCGCCGCGATCATTTGCCGGTAATCGAAAAGACCGTTCCGTTTTCCCAGGTGGTCTCATCGGAAACACCGGTCAGGATCCTGCTCGATGAGCTGCCCGGAGCTCGCCCGATTCTGTCGTCCTTACCGGAACTTCTCGGGCCGGACAGCGAGGTTGAACTGCTTCTCGGTCCCGAAGGAGGCTGGACGGACGAGGAACACGAGTCGGCAATCAGCAGAGGATGGCAGTCAGTCTCGCTTGGGAACACGATTTTGCGGGCGGAAACGGCGGCAATCGCAAGCATCAGCGTAGTGATGGCTGCGGCGGCGGCTCGATCGGCCGCGAAAGGCTAGCTCAACCTGGGGTCAATCTGGGCACAACGGCGGCATGCACAGGATCGCTGCCAACGGGCAGAATCGTAAACAACGCCGCGCCTGATTTGGTGCGGCTGGCTTCGGGATTCAGCCGGAACGCCGCGATATGAATAATGGCCATATTTCCGGATGTACGATCGAGAACCAGTGCGTACTGGTTATCGGGAGTGATGGTGATGAACTCCGGGCGCTGGGCGACATCGACGATGCCGACGACTTTACGACTCTCGATATTCAGGATGCAAACGTCCGACCCGCTGGCGCTTCCAACAAAGAGGTAAGCCGGGTCGCCCGACACCGCCATAACTCCCGGATCACGGCCGGCGAGCACCGTTTGCTCAACCTGCAAAACGCGATAGGGGAAAACGATGGCGACTCCGTCCATGCCCTCGCCGGTTACAAACAGTTGCCCGGCATCCGCATTGAAGCAAAGGTTCTTGGGTTCCATGGCGAGCGGCAAGTCGGCAACGACCTTCAGGTCCGGGACGGACAGAGCCGTTAAGGAACGGCTCGGCAAGGTTCGCCACAAGCAGCAGACGTCCATCGCTCCGGAACCGCAGCGTTCCGATCTCGCCGCCGAATGCATAGCGATGACGCGCCCCGGACTCGAGATTGAATAGCTCTACCACCCCGGCAGGGCCGGACGCTATCACAGCGTAGCCGGGATTCACCACATCCATCTCTGCCGGTTGTACAGCGAGTTTGTACCGGTGATTGACACGAAGACTCTCCGGATCGACATCCAAAATCTCGTTCGTGGCGTTTGAGGTCGCGAGCAACCGTTTGCCGTCCTGAGTCAGGCGGATACTGGACAAGCCACGGGATAGATGTGTTGACTTAACGTGTGCCAGCCCCGATGTAAATACGTGCACGCTGCCTGTTTCAGGAGTGAGTACGTAAATACGCCTGAAGTCCGGCGCAGGCACAATGGCGGTAGGGGCTGAATCGAGAGGGATGGATCGGATCAGGCGAAAGCTCAAGAGATCTACGACTGAGATTGCTTTTTCCCCGGCAGCGGCAACAAGCGCGTATCCCTCGTAGCCCGTTCCTTTCTTACGCCCACAGCTTGAGAGCACGGCGGCACCGCTTAATGCCAGCCATTCGCGGCGGGTCACGATTTCACGATCGCAATCATCTGAAAATAAGACGTTTTCCGGCAGCTAGGTCGAATAACATCCTCATGGTACCCTGAGGTTTCTTCGACCTTAGCAGACTGTTTTTTCATGAACTTCCGGTCCGTTTTCAGCCTAATCTCGTCCGATCTCGCTATCGATCTGGGTACCGCCAATACCCTGGTGTACGCGAAGGGGAAAGGCATTGTTGTCAACGAACCATCCATTGTTGCCATCAATAAGACCACCGGCGCGATCGAGGCTGTAGGCAAAGAAGCGAAGGAGATGGTGGGCCGCACGCCCGGGAACATCGTCGCCATCCGCCCCATGAAGGACGGCGTCATCGCGGATTTCAAAGTGACCGAGCGCATGCTGAATTACTTCATTCTGAAGGCGCACGGACGCAAAATGCTGGTACATCCCCGTATCGTCATCGGAGTGCCCAGCGAGATCACGCAGGTTGAAAAACGCGCGGTGAGCGAATCGGCATACCGTGCAAAGGCGAGCGAAGTTCATCTGGTCGAGCAGGCGATGGTGGCTGCCATAGGCGCCGGCCTGCCCATTACCGAACCCGCCGGGAACATGGTGGTCGATATCGGCGGCGGAACCACGGACGTGGCGGTGATTTCCCTCTCCGGTATCGTCTACTCGCGCTCCGTTCGCGTTGCCGGAAACGAGATGGACGACGCCATCATGAGCTACCTGAAGCGGAAGTACAACCTGCTGATCGGTGAGCGTACCGCCGAGCAGATCAAAATTCAGATTGGCTCTGCGGCTCCCCTGGACCAGCCGGCAAAGATGGAGATTAAAGGCCGCAACCTGATCGAAGGTGTTCCGAAGACGGTGACGATTGAAGACGCGGAAATCCGGGAGGCATTGTCGGAATGCGTGGCAACGATCATCAACGCAATCCGTGTCGCTCTCGAACGTACGCCTCCGGAACTCAGCGCCGACATCAGCGATCGCGGCATCGTGCTTACCGGGGGCGGAGCCATGATCAAGAATCTGGATCGTCGAATCCGCGAAGAAACCGGCCTGCCCGTTTCCATTGCTGAAGATCCCCTCGCTTCCGTAGTTCTGGGAACAGGCAAGATGCTGACCGACTTCAAGCTTCTTCGCCGGATCGCGATCGAATAATCAAATCCTTAGATCTGTTCCGAGCGCACCTCTTACAGTAGAAGAAGGACCTCATGGAAGCGCTCCTCAGCCGCTATCGCAATCTCACGGTTCTGCTCATCGTGGTATTTGCACAGCTTCTTTACCTTGCTTACCAGGTGAGGACGAACGGCGACGAACGCCTGATCCGGGTGTGGGCAGTTACCGCGGTCACGCCCATGGCGGGAGTGGTGGAGGCGGTGCGCCGCAACACCATTGGATTCCTGCAGGATTATTTCATTCTTCTGGACGTTCGAGAACAAAACGGAAAACTGAAAGCGGACAACGATCAATTGCGAATGGAGAACGTTTATTTCCGCAACCAGCTTTCTACGGCCGAGCATGCCCGCGCACTGATCCAGTTCCAGTCTCAGTCCCGTTCGAAAACGGTGGCGGCACGAGTGATAGGGAATAGCACGGTGGTGACCGCAAAGGCCGTGTTCATTGACCGGGGCTCCACAAGCCAGATCGAAAAAGGGATGGCCGTGGTCACTCCTGAGGGCATCGTGGGTAAAGTTGTTGCCGTCTATCCGCTGGTGTCGCAGGTGCTTCTCATCACGGATCCGACCTTCAAAGTGGGTGTTGAGTCGCAGGGCAAGCATGTTCATGGCGTGCTCGATTGCGGTTCGGGGAAATGCCAGATTCAACAGGTCCAAAACGAAGAGAAGGTCGATGTGGGCGAGTGGTTTTTCACGTCGGGTGAGGATCGCATCTTCCCCAAAGGCTTCCCCGTCGGAACCGTTGTCAGTTCGCAGCCAGGCCAGGGCATGAAAGAGATCCGGCTCAATCTGAGTGGTGCTCCCGGAGGCGCGGAGGAAGTTCTCGTCGTGCTGCAGGGCGTTCACCAGAACATTCCGGCGACACCACCGCCGATTCAGCAAACGACAACGAAGATGCTTGATTTGCCCCCGGAGGCGGGAGGAAGCACTCCGGTCATCAAGCCGCAAACCGAAGCGGACAAAGTGTTAGAGAGGTATCAATCCCTAGGGAAAGAGCAGAATCACATCTACGGCGGTTACGGTTCTTCCCTGCCTAATTTCAACGCCAAACCGGCAGGTCAGCCGGCGGCAGGTCAAGCCGCCGCTGCGGGCCCGAGCGAAGGGATTGGAAAGACCAGTCCGGCTTCGGGTGTTCCGGTTCCGGCAAACACCGCGCCTTCTGTTTTGGGCGCTCGTCCGTCTCCTCCGAAAGCCCCGTCCACGACTGCCACCCCCGAAGCCCGGCCCGAATCGGATTACCGCCCGGCGCTGCCCCTGGGAGCACCCCGCCGCAAGTCTACGGGAACCGCATCCTCTAAACAGCCGGGACCACCGTCAGCCCGACAATGAACGAGACCAGCGATCAGCTCCTGACGGCGCCCGTTCGGGAAAACTGGTTCAGCCGCTTCCAAGTTGTTGCGCTGATCGTTCTTACCCTGGTTGCAATCATCGGCAAGTTCTATCTGCCGCGGTTCGTCGCGAACACGGAATGGCTCGAATTGCCGCTGCTGCTCACGGTGTACTTCGGGCTGATGCGAAGAAACCAGATCGCATCCCTGTTCTTCGGTGCCTTCGTCGGACTCGCAGAAGATTCGCTTTCGCCAGCCAACCTGCCCGTCGGGATGTACGGAATCACGAAAACGCTGGTCGGCTACTTCGCCACTTCGGTGAGCATGCGGTTCAACGTGGAGAGTCCGCTGATCCGGCTCGTGCTGAGCTTCTTTTTCTATCTCTTCCATGCGTTTTTCTACTGGATCATGCGGCGAGCGCTGCTGGGGCAAACTATTCCCTTTGACGCACGCGAGGCTTTCGTCCATGGTGCGCTTAATGCAGTAGTCGCTATCCCGCTCTTTGCACTTCTCGATAGAATGAAATTGGCCGGTCCTCACTAGCGGGTTCAAACAACTTGTCAGCAATCGACAGCGAGAACAAAACACAAGGCGAACTCGCGTCAGACTCGCTCCTGCGAGATGACCCGAAAGATGCCTCCGGCAAGATTGCTGTCTTTCAGTACCTTTCCGTCGCGGTTTTTATCTTCCTGGTCTCCGGATTCTGGAAGCTGCAGGTGCAGAATCCCGATATTTACAGCGAGGCTGCCGAGCGCAACAGAATCAAAAGCACGCCAATTCTGGCTGCCCGCGGCAAAATCCTCGATCGTGACGGCCGGGTCATCGTCGACAACAAAGCTTCGTATTCCTTGCTGCTTTTTCGCGACCAGATCAAGCTGGAGCACTTGCCCGTGATCGCAGAAGCTTTGCAGCTCGATTACCGGGAGCTGTCGGCAAAGATCCGACGGATGACTTCAAGGCCGCAGATCATCATCAAGGACCAACTCTCGCGCGATGAAATCGCCTGGATCGAATCGCATCAGGACGCGGACACTTACCCCGAGATGCAATTGATCAAGTCCTGGCGGAGGCAATATCCCCAGGACGGATTTGCTGCACACGTGACCGGTTATGTCGGTGAAATCGGCGAATCGGAACTGAATCTGCCGCAGTTCATTGACTACCATCAGGGCGACGTAATAGGCAAAGACGGCCTGGAGCGGCAATACGACAGCGAATTACGGGGGGTGGACGGCCAGCAGCGAGTGCTCGTCGACAACATGGGCCGCGAGCGCCAGATGCAGGAGATGCAGCCCGCGACTGCCGGCAAAGATCTGCGGACAACTCTGGATCTCGACCTGCAAGCGGTGGCTGAGTTATCACTGCAGGACAAGCGCGGAGCCGTGGTGGCGCTGAACCCGGAAAACGGGGAAATTCTCGCGATGGTCAGCCGCCCCGCTTACGACGCCAATAAGTTCACCGGCCGCATCAGTCAAACCGATTGGACCGAAATTGCGGGCGATCCTCACAAGCCGCTCCTCAATCGCGCCATTCAAGCTCAGTTAGCGCCGGGCTCTACGTTCAAGCCGATTATGGCGATCGCAGGACTCGAGGCGGGAGTGGTCGACGACGATACTCATTTCCATTGCCCAGGTGGAGCTTCTTTCTACGGGCACTATTTCGCGTGCCACTTGAAAGGCGGCCACGGGGACATCGCTTTGCATCGGGCGATTGCCCAATCGTGTGACGTGTACTTCTACAATGTCGCGAACAGGCTTGGTATTGATCGCATCGCACAAGTGGCTGAAATGGCAGGCATCGGACATAAGACGGGTATGGACTTGCCGAACGAGTCGACTGGCACCATGCCCTCTACGCGCTGGAAGATGCGCACCTTCCGGCAGAAGTGGTACGCCGGAGAAACGATTTCTGTCGGCATCGGCCAAGGAGCTGTCACCGTCTCTCCGCTCCAGATTGTCGCGGCTCTCGGAGGCTTGGGAGCAGACGCGCAATGGTACAAGCCGCACATGATCATGGGCCAGAAGCGAGTTCTGGTGAACCAGGGCCATTTCAAGCCGGAGAATCTGGAGCAGGTGATCGGCGGCATGTATGCGGTTGTGAACGAAGGCGGCGGAACGGGACGCGCGGCTTATCTTCCCAACGTGAAAGTTGCCGGGAAAACGGGAACGGCCCAGGTCGCGTCCAGCGAGAAGACGAAGGGCGCCAAGCTTCGAAGCTCACTTGCCAACAACGCCTGGTTCGTCGGATTCGCGCCCGTGGAGCGGCCGGAGATCGCGGTTGTGGCCCTGTTCGAAAATGGCGAAGAGAGCTACAACGCAGTGCCGATCGTGCGTGACGTGATGAAGGCGTATTTCGATAAGAAGGCGCGCGAAAAGGAAAACCTGACGGCGAAGTTACAAGGGTATTCTCCGCTCTCCTTTCTGCTTTCCCCAGCTAGCAGCATTGGTATCCTGCCTTCTGTTCCCGGGAAGGACAAACTTCGGTAAGTGCCGCTCTACCGTACGCTCCGCGATTTAGATTGGCCCCTCGTGATCGTCAGCCTGGCGATCTGCACCCTCGGAATTCTGCAAATCTACAGCGCGACGCTCACCACAAAGTGGGAGGACGCCTGGTGGAAGCAGATCGTCTGGGTCGCTTCGGGAGTAGTGATGATGTGGGTTGTCTCCGTCATCGACTACCATTTCCTGCTCGGGCGGGTGTTTTACCTTTATGCTGCTGCCGTTGCACTACTGATCACGACGGCAGTCGTCGGGAACAAGGTTTTCGGATCGACTCGATGGATCCGGGTGGGCGGGTTCACACTCCAGACATCGGAGTTCGTGAAGATCGTTCTGGTACTGCTGGTGGCCCGCTATCTTGCTGGCCTGAAATCAAATACGCTCGATTGGAAGGATATCGGGAAGCTGGTCGCCTTCGTCGGAGTACCGATGCTGCTGGTCATGAAGGAACCTGACCTGGGCACGTCCCTGACCTACATTCCCATCCTGGTTTGCGGAATCGTGATGTCCGGACTCAGGTGGAAATACCTGCTGACAATTCTGGGCATTCTGGCTGTCACGTTGCCGATTGGATATTATCTTCTTAAGCCCTATCAGAAGGATAGGCTAGTGAGCTTTATTTATCCTGATCGCGATCCGAAGGGCACCGGGTTTCAGGTGATCCAATCCAGGATCGCGGTTGGAAACGGAGGAATGTGGGGTCGAGGCGCGAAAGAGAGCTCCCAAACACACCTGGGGTTTTTGCCCGTGCCACATACCGACTTCATTTTTTCGTCCTTTGCCGAGGAACACGGCTTCGTCGGGATCGTTATTGCGCTAGTTCTCTACTTTCTGCTGATTATGCAGGTGGTTCAGAACGCGCAAACCGCAACCGACAGAGCCGGTTTGTACGTCTGCATGGGCGTAGCGGCGTTGTTGTTGTTTCACGTGCTGGTCAATGTTGGGATGGTTGTAGGCCGGATGCCGATCACGGGAATACCTCTCCCGCTGATGAGTTCGGGAGGGTCAAACACCTGGTCAATCTTTCTGATGTTGGGATTAGTGAATAGCGTTAGATTACGTAGGTTTGTAAACTGAGTAACTCTGACGAGTGTGGTTGCAAAACAGGTCGAACTGAACGGACAGAGAGATCTTGGATCTGACGGATTGGAGTCATTGAGAATAGTGGAAACGTATGCCGTGTGCGGGTGTTGGTTGAGCCAGTCTCCGCTCGTTCGCACGGTCAAAAGGGTTTTTCTCGCGCACGTATCACGTTCCAAAACTGTGACCGGCAGTGCAGGTTCGGAGTTCTTTGACCTCTCACGCTCGACCTTTAATTAAAGGTCCGGCTTGACGGATGCTTTCGCTCGAGGCTGCCTCCAGGTTGTTCTGGAGGGAGCTTAAGAAGCGGCGCTCCGCGTTCAAGCCGAAGGCGGTGATGAATGAGCAAGGAGTTGGTGATTGGATCCAATCGCCACGAGACGAAGGTAGCGATCCTCGAAGAGGATCAGCTCGTCGAAGTATATTTTCAGCGTGCCAACGAGTACTCTCTCGCGGGAAGTATTCATAAAGGCCGCGTCACGCGGGTGCTGCCCGGGATGCAGTCCGCATTCGTTGATCTGGGTCTGGAACGTGACACGTTTCTGTACGTTTCCGACTTCTTCGAAGAGCACGACGATATCGATACGGTGGACGAGAAGCCATCGGGCAGCGGAGAACGCCGGGAGCGAGGCCCCAATCGCGGCGGGGAACGAGGCGGAGGTGAGCGTCCGCCAAGAGAACAGTTTGCGCAGCGACGCGGTCCCGAGCGTCAGGAAGTAGAACCGGCGCCTCCACCGGAGGCTGCCGCCGAAGCCGCCTTCCCGGAACCAATCGCTCCCGAAGACGATGCGCCGGGCACTGAGACGGAACCACTGGGGGCGTCCCCCGAAGAGACGCGCGCCACCGAACGTACGGGCGAGGGCGACGCGTTCCGGGGCGACAGGAGAAACCGCCGCTCCCGGCGCAAGAGACAACGCGGCCGGGGATTCCCCGAGAACAAGTACGCGCAGCCGGGCGACACTGTCCAGGCGACTCCGGTGCGAATCCACACGGAAGCCCCGGTGTTCCATCGTGCGGAACCAGCAACCCAAAGCGGGCCGGTACCCGAGGTAGTTGTTCTTCCCGGCGAATCACTCGCCAAATATCGCCATGCCCCGCCCGAACCAGTAAGTTCGGGGTTCGCCACCTCCCTGCCCTCCAAAGGCGACTGGAAGAACGCACCGGCACAACAGGCCGAGGCAGAGGAACGAGAACCGCAATCCGAGGCGGAGCCGGAGCCAGAGCCGGATTCGCAATTGGATCCGGAAAGCGCGGAAGAGCGTGAGGCGATCGCGGAAGAAGCCGAAGAGCTCGACCTGGCAGATAGGGTCTTCTCTCACAACAACGACGTAGTTGCCGGCGAAGATAAAATTCCCGACGACGAATTGGTCGAGTCGGACGAAGTTTCCGAACCGTCAGCACCTGCGCCGGAAGAAAACGCCAGTGGAACTAAGAGCGAATTTGCCCTGCCGTTTGAAACCGTCGCCACGCCGGCCCATTTGCCGGAAACGATGTCCGGCGCTGAACCGCTGACCACCTTTGGAGTAAATGCTCCTTTTCTTGGCCGCGAAGAGTTCTTCGAAGATATAGAGATTGAGCGGGTGGAAGCCGCCGACACGGACGACCTCCCTCTCGACGAAGGCGAACAGACGGAAGAGGCTGCGGATCCGGAGGCGAAGCCGAATGTCGAGGGAAGCGAACCGCAGAGTGCGGTGATTCGCGGCCAGAACGATCGTGCCATGCATCGGGTGTCTCGTCGCTCGCGCCGGCGAAGAGGCGGAACCCGGCATGGCGGGAGTGGATTACCGAACGAGAGCACGGCTGGGAACGGAAGTGCGCCGGCCGCGGCGGCTGCGGCTCCGAGTCCGGTAGCCGAACCAGAACCGGTACGCGAACCGGCTTTCGAAGACAAACGAACCGAGAAAGCAGAGCGGCCGCCCTTACCTTCTATCTCTGACCTGTTGAAAGCAGGACAAGAGATCATCGTGCAGATTGCGAAGGAGCCGTTGGGCCAGAAAGGCGCCCGGATCACTTCGCACATCGCTCTGCCTGGCCGCTACGTCGTGTTCATGCCGAGCGTGACGCACCTTGGTGTATCGCGGAAGATCGCGAGCGATGAAGAGCGGCAGCGGCTCAAGAAAATTCTGCAAGCTCACCGGGCCGGCACGACAGGCGGATTCATCGTCAGGACGGCCGGCGAAGGCGTTCCCGAAGAAGAGATCGCCGCCGACATGAACTTTCTCTACAACCTTTGGCTGGACATCCGGCAGAAGGCAGAGAAAAAGCCTGCCCCGCTTCTTCTGCACTACGACCTTGACATTGTGCAGCGGATCCTGCGGGACCAGGTTACCGAAGACTTCAAGGCAATCTGGGTCGACAACGAAGAGATGTACGAAAGCGTTTTGACATTCATGCAACGCTTTCAACCGGCGTTGGTGAATCGCGTGAAGATGTACACGCGTTCGGCTCCGATCTTCGACGCTTTTAGCATTACCCAGGAACTTGAGAAGGCTCTTCGACCCAAGGTTTGGCTGAAGTCGGGCGGATACATCGTTATCAATCAGACGGAAGCGCTGGTGGCGATCGATATCAACACCGGGAAGTACGTCGGCAAGTCGAATCGACTCGAAGATACGATCGTCAAGACCAATACGGAAGCGGTGAAGGAGATCGTCCGGCAGATCCGGCTGCGCGATCTTGGCGGCATCATTGTCGTCGACTTCATCGACATGGACGAGCGCAAAAACCGTCAGAAGGTAATGCAGGCGCTCGAAGAGGCCATGGGGGCCGACAAGGCGCCCTACAAGATTCTGCAGTTCAACGACTTCGGATTAGTTGCGATTACCCGCAAGCGTGTCAAGCAGAGCCTGGAGCGGACGCTGTGCTCGCCGTGTCCGTATTGCGAAGGCGCTGGTTACGTCAAGAGTGTACAGACTACAGTTTCGGAGATCCTGGTCGAAGCGCAGAAGATTGCGAAAGCCATCGATAGCAAGAACGTGGTGCTCCGGGTGCATCCGGACGTGGCCAAAGTTCTCAAAGCCAGCAACAATCACTACCTCGAGGAGGTAGAGGAGATACTCGGCCGGCCGGTGCTGGTGACGGGGGATCCGACGCTGCACACCGAGAAATTCGACTTAGCGTAGAGCGCTTGGCGCGGCTAAGCCGAATGTTAAACTGAAAGCGACTTTTGGGTGCCCTGCCCTGCTTCGGACTGGGCATCCATCTTCGCGATTCCCCAAAGGAGAGGTGGCCGAGTGGTTGAAGGCGCACGCTTGGAAAGCGTGTTTAGGGGAAACTCTAACGTGGGTTCGAATCCCACCCTCTCCGCCAGCCACGAGATCACCTGGATTGATAGAGATCAATCATCGCGCCGAGCAAGGAACACCCAGGACATCTGATCGACAGAGTCGGTGTAGTCATCTCGCCGCATGTCCCGCACGAGGATAACGAAGGACACGATGACTAGGGTGTACTGCACATCAGCCAGCCACGGCAGGCGCGTGTGAGTTGCCGCGACGAGCACGAAGGCTGCGATCGCGGTTCCCGTGAGCCACGCGCGCGAGCCCTTTCGAAGCGGCACATGCTGGTTGAATAGAGTCTGCATGCAAACCTCCACCTGCGGAACTCTGATTGGCAGATAGCGAGACAGCGTTTCACTGCACGCCGGGCGTGGCGGCCACGTCCCTACCGCACAAACCTACCGCCAAAACCGCTTAGTGGCAACCCGGGAACTTGAAGCTCGCGATCTGTGTGCTCCAGTTGAACGTGCCGTTGGTCTTCAGGTACTCGTTTGTGTACCAGAAAGTGCAGTCATCCACAGGATCGACGGTCATCGCGCTGTAATCGCCCCAGCGGTCGAGGTTCTTAACTTGCGAGCCGGCTCCGTTCAAGATTACGCTTTCCGATTCCATCGTCCCAAGCTGATCGCCAGGGACTCTTCCCCGATACCGGATGGAAGGGTAAACAGAACTGCTCGAAGCACTGTAGCCCAACGCAATATCACCGGCCTTATCCATCGCGATACTCCCCATCCAGCGATGAATGCCGTCATCGACCGGAAGTGTTCCCTGTTGGTACACAGCAGGGGTCGCAGAGGCAATTGTCGAACCGGCAGCATTGCGCAGCTCGTACCAGCGCACGGACGTAACGTAATTTCTCTTGTTGGGCCCAACCGAGACCGAATGATTTACAACCAGAGACTCATGTCCATCAGCAAAGTGCCGGTAGGCTAGCCGGTACATCAGACGGTCAGCAAGGGAATCAAGATTTTGACTCGTTCCCGGCTGAGGGATGCAAGCGCCGCCACCGCTGCACGCGGGCGTGAAAGCAGCAACGGGAATGTTGACTGGACCTGCAAGGCTGCTATTCGAAGCCGTTACGAAGTCTACGTGGAAGCGCCACAGGTTCAGACTGTTGGTGCCGAAATTCAGGAACAGTCCCGGTGTGCCGGATGGAGGAGCAATGCTGCCGTCTAAATCCGCTGGCAACAGTCCACCATAGCTGGTACTCAATTGAAAGCACTGCTGCGTCGCTGCTTGCCCGTTGATCATCTTGGCGCGGTCGAAGGCACAAACCTTAGAACCAGCAAATGAAGACCCGTTGTTAAAGATGTTATACGTCGTGTAGTACGCATCCGGCCACACACCTAACTTCGGATAATCATTAAACTGGACGTTCCCGTAAGAGAAAGCGTACCGGTTGTAGGTGCCGGTCGCATCGGACGTTGTCGACACTGCCACACATTGTAGAAACGGGGTGGTTGAAACGGAAAACTGAGTCAGGATCCAGCGTTTAGCGGCCTTGTCATATTGAGCGATTGGATCTCCGTCGTTATTCGTTTCACAGCCGCCGCCGAAACCCTTCCAAGGCGAGTTCCCAGGTTTCGGAAAGCCGGGGGCAATTGTGCCAGTGGCCTTGTCAAACACAGCAAAATCGGTGTTCACCCACTGGACGTATTGAGTGTCTCCCACCGCGCCGTTTGTGTCTGGCGGCGCATATTGGACGGAGAACCCGTAGTCTCCCGCCCCCACACCGGGGAAGTTAAGCCCACCAGTGCTGACCGTTTGACCAGTGACCGTGGCTTGCACGACCGGGTCGGGTGCGTTGTTGGAAATATCTTTCTGCGGGATGGGATGCAGGGGTTTATCGCGCTTACTCTCTGAACCTGGCGCGAACGCCTCCATGCCCTTTAAAGGCGGGGACACGTCCTGTTGTACGGCATTTGCGACTTCGACGGGACCATGCTCGTTCTGCGCGTGCAGCAACAAGGCTCCGAGCACAGCTAACCCTACCGAACCGACCAACTTCATGTGGGCAGCGTACCATGTACCCACTAGGAGTAAGAATTCAGGGCGTTGAGAAACGTACTAGATGCGCCATCGATGAGTACACCGGAACTCGGAAGGAAGCACGGTAGAAGCGCAAGGCGCTTTACCTATTCGAGGTGCGCATCCACGAGCTTGCGCGCGATAGTCCTGGCATCCGGACGGTAAGTACCGGCGATGATTTCCCGCCGCAGTTCCTCGATCCGGGTTTCACGCTCGTAACCGTGACGTCTTCTCCTTAGCCGGAGACGCGGCCGCGCCGTTCGACTGAGTCGCTTTCGAGAAAGGAGAATCGCTGCGCATAGTCACTGAGAGTAAGGGGACGGACTTTTCCGATTACCGCTGCCCATTATCTTATCGGATGCAAAGGACAAGAGACAGATCAGACAAATCCTAGGGCCCGCGCGCCTCCTGAAAACTCAAGAAAGGCGTTTCTGAGCCGACAGGCCCTTAAGTTATTCCGGGTTTCTGACGAATTCCCATGTGAAGCCAAAAGGCGAACGGAATTCGAACCCGATGATAATAGCTCATACAGAACTCAACTCAGCACCGCCCGCAGCCGCAGCAGCTCCGAAGACCCGCGAGGATCTGATCCTCGAGCATCTCCCGCAAGTGAAGCTGATCGCGCGCCGGATTCACGAGCGCCTACCCGTTTCTGTGAGCCTGGAAGATCTGGTTTCGGTTGGAGTCGTGGGCCTGATTGCTGCAATCGACCGTTACGACCCGAAACACGATGTCAAACTGAAGACCTACGCGGAGTACAAAATTCGGGGAGCGATCCTGGACAATCTGCGGGGCCTCGATTGGGCTCCACGGCAGCAGCGGAAACGCGCGAAGGCGATTGAATCCGCCATTGCTGCGCTTGAGCAGGAACTGCAACGGATGCCGGCGGAAGACGAGATTGCGGCGCGATTAGCAATCAGCGTTACGGAGTATCAGGAGTGGCTTTCGGAATCGCACGGCCTGACGCTTGGCAGTTTAGAGAACGCCGGCACGGAAGACGAAGGAGGCAACCTGCTCCGGTACCTTGCGGATTCCGACGAGCACTGGCCTTCGCAGATTCTGGAGCGGGCCGAACTGGAACGCTTGCTGGCCTGCGCGATCGAGAAAATGTCGGAACTGGAGAAAACAGTTCTAAGCCTCTACTACTACGAGGAGATGACGCTGCGGGAAATTGCAAAGGTGCTGGGACTGCATGAATCGCGCATCTCGCAGTTGAAATCGCAGGCTATTCTGCGGCTCCGCTCCTTCATGCAGAAGCGATGGCCGGTCGATCGCGCTACGAAATCACACGACTGAGCACTACTGACGGGGCGACTCAAGCGGCGGAATGGTGAGGGTAACTTCCTTGTGATCGCGGGTGGCGACGATTGTTGTCGCCTGACCGAGGGGGCGCTGAGAACGGAAATAGGAACTCAAATCACGAGCGCTCAGCACTTGATTAGAACCGATCCCGGTAATCACGTCGCCTACTTTGAGCCCTGCCTTAGCCCCCGGCAAGCCGTTATCCACGGAGCGGACGAGCATTCCGCCTTTCACCCCGAAAAACTGCGCCATGGGTTTGTCGAGCTCCTCGAGCTGCGCGCCCAGTACAGTGTTCCGCCACACCAGCATCGGCATGGGAATGTCCATCATGGGCGAATAGCGCATATTGGGGACCGGAAAATTCGCGAAATTGGCCGGAATACCAAACGGTTTGGCCGGAGCGGAGCCGATAGCAACAGTAACGAATTCCGTCTTGTCGTCGCGCCAGAGCTGAATCTTAACTTTCCGCCCAATCGGCGTTTCCTGCACCAGGCGGACAAACTGCTGGATGCTTAGGATGTTTTCGCCATTGTAGGTCAGAAGAACGTCGCCCGGTTCGATGCCAGCCTTGTCCGCGGGACTGGCTTCCGCGACATGCGTCACTTCAATCCCACGCTCTTCCTTCAGCTTGAGGCGGCTGACCCGATCGGGATCCATATCGGTTACGGCAACACCAAGGAAGCTCGTTTGGGCCGCCGATTTTCCCCCGCCCGGGGAGACTTCACCCGGGAGCTGAGCTTGCGCCTGCACCGGACTGATGACCGAAGATTGTCCCAGGACGATAACGGCGATCAGTGCCAAAGTGGTGCGAACCCGATTTAATCTCATTTCCTTTGCGTTCCCCAAAAAGCTCTTCTTATTGGACGGAAAAGGAAGAAGAACGATTTGGTCCGCCGCCCGGAAACTCAACTAATAGATACTGGACGCGCTGGCTGCCTGGAGAATCTGGAGGCAGCGAAGCCGGATGAAATCGTCTTCGTTCTCCGAACGAATAATCTGCTGGAAAGCGCCGGCAACATCGGGCGCCAACCGCACGACAGCCCCGGGCGGTACGAGTACTTCCATGGCTTCAGAGCGAACGCCGGAGTTGTTGTCGTATTGCAGTACGGACAGCAACGCGTTGCGAGTCTCTTCGTCAGCGCGAAACGTACGCAACCCTTCCAGAGCCTTCAAACGCACGGCAGCATTTGGATCGTCCGTAGCACTATGAAGCAGGACCTGTCGAATTTCAGGTCCGTTCTGCCCTACTAACAACTGGACGGAATCCACTCGCAGGCCCGCATCGGCGGAGTTCTTGATCGTACTCAACAGGAGACGCCGCACACCTTCGTCACTTAGACTGCCGACGATCTCGCCTCGCTCGATCTGGTCCAAGGAGAGACGGATCTTACCGTCTCCCGCTGGCCGTACGTCGCGAACCTGAACACGCCCGAGCAAACTCGCCTCGGCCAGATCTCCCGGCGCGGTGAAGCGACCGACAACATCGAAGCGATTATTCCATTGCGACAGAGCGAAGCCGAAAAACAAAAACAAAGAAGCGACGGCGAGACGTTCAGTCCAGCGGTTTGTCGAAACGCCTAAAAAGGCAGCGGCACGTTCCCAGAACGGTATAGCGGTATTGGCTTTGCCCTCGGCCCGGGTAGCCACCGTAAGATCACGCCGGCATTGAGCCAGGAGATCTAAAGGAAAATCGGCACGCTCGGCATTTAAATTCGCATGCCAGGACTTTTCGCGATCGAGCGCAAGCTGGCAGGCAGGACACTCGGCCAGATGCTCTTCCAGAGCTTCTTCCGTGGCAAAGTCCAGATCACCGTACAGGAACAGCGACAGGTTCGTTTGTACCTGATGGCAGGTCATACGAACTCTCCCAGCGCAGAGCGCATCTTCTGGGTGGCCCTGAACAGGCAGTTCTTGGCAGCTTCTTCCGTCACCCCGAGCGCCTCGCCGATGGCCCGCAGCCGTAGCCCCTGGTAGTGACGCATCTCAAAAACCAGGCGCTCGCGGGGCGTCAATTGGTCGAGAACGCTTTGGATCCGCGCACTTACTTCCGCACTCAGCAACTGGCGCTGCGGATCGACATCAGCTCGCACTTCGGGCACAAGATCAAAGCGGTCGAGTTCCCCGCTTCCGGTCTCGAGGGCCGAAGGCTCCTCCCTGCGGACCTTGCGCTTACGAATCTGATCGAGGCACAGATTGGCCACAATCCGATACAGCCAGGTGCTAAAGCTGCAATCGAAGCGGAATTTCGGAAGGTTGCGGTATACCCGGAGAAACGCTTCCTGGTAGATGTCGCGGGCGTCCTCTTCCGAGCGAAGCAGGTTGTACGCCATCCGGAGAACGTTGGCATCGTAAGTACGGACCAGGCTCTCGAAGGCTTCGGAATTGCCTCCCTGTGCGGCGCGAATGAGCGCGGTTTCGTCCAGCCGCCCCGTTGCGCTTCCCACGCCTATATTTTCGATAGCTTGCGCTCGAGTGTCCACCAAAGAAATGGACGTACGCAGCGGATGTTTGGTCACGCCGCGCCTGCCGAATTTCCTCGCCGGAGGGCGAACTGAGCTGCTAACTGGCAAGTTCCAGCTCGATCAGCTTCTTGGCCGCATCCAGATTAGAGATGCGGAAGCTGCGGACCTCGCCGGCGCGCGCAGCAGGTTTACTGCCGGGCGATCCGGCTCCCCCGCCCTGCTTCCATCTGGCCGACAGCATGGCGCTGAGAGAACTCACGTCCGTCGAACGGGGCTCCGGATTCTGAGTTGAAGCGGTTTCGGGAGTCTTGATCTGGCAGGTCGCGATGACGCCCTCCCCCAATTCCACCTTCGCCCTGGTACCTTGAACCTCGAGCAATCTTCCGCTGACCGTCTGCCCCGGCTGATGTTCCGAAATGTAGTGATCAACCGTGGTCGGCTCGAGTTGTTTCATACCCAGGCGCAACCGCCGGCGCTCTCCGTCGAGTTCAAGTACGACGGCCCGCACGGTCTGCCCTTTGGCGAGCTTATCCTTCGGATGGTCGATCCGCTTCTCGCCAGTGATGTCCGAGATGTGGACCATACCTTCTATACCCTCGGCGACCTCAACGAAAGCTCCGAATGGAGTAAGATTCGTCACTTTGCCTTCGACGGTTGCGCCGACCGGGAACTGCTGGGGCACGGTCTCCCACGGATCCCCCAAGGCCTGTTTATAACCGAGTCCGATCCGATGCTCGGCCGCATTGACCTGCAGGATAACGACTTCAACCCGTTCTCCGACCTTCAACAGATCGCCCGGCTTGTGGACGCGCTTGTTCCAGGAGAGCTCCGAAAGATGGACTAAGCCGTCGATACCCGGAATGAGCTCGACGAAGGCGCCGAAATCGGTCAGGCGGGAGACCGTTCCGCTGACGCGGTCGCCCACATTGAACGTTCGCGCCGCGACCGTCCACGGATCCTCCTGCAGAGCTTTCAGGCTGAGACTGATTTTCTTCGAGTTGGGATCAACCTTAAGGATCTTGACCTCAAGTTCGTCGCCGGGCTTAACAACGTCGCTTGCTTTGGCAATGCGCGTATGCGAGATTTCGGCTACGTGAAGCAAGCCGTCGATTCCGCCGAGATCGATGAAAGCGCCAAAATCCATGACGCTGCGGACGCGTCCGCGCACAACTGCACCTTCGCGCAGATCGGCGAACGCCTGCTGGCGGCGCTGCGCTTCCTGCTCTTCGAGAATCACGCGGCGGTCGACAACGATATCTTCTTTATCCGTGTCGAGCTTCGTGATCCGGCACTGAATTTCCTGGCCCACCAGCTTGGCCATCTCATCCGCCTCACGCACACCACTGCGGGACGCCGGCATGAAAGCCCGGACGCCGATGTCCACCCGAAATCCGCCTTTTACCTGCTCGACTACATTGCCTACTATCGTGTGCTTCTCGGCAAAGGCAGTCTGGAGACCGCTCCAGTCACGCGGACGCTCAACCTTGAGGGTGGAGAGTTCGTAGTAGCCCTCCTCGTTGCGTGGCCCTACCGTCACAGATACGTGCGCACCGGGCTGCGGCTCGCCGGTTTCCGTTTCACGCCATCGGCTTAGAGCGAGTGAACCCTCAATCTTTCTTCCGACGTTGACCAGAAGCGATTCAGGTCCGACTGAGACAATAGTTCCGGAAACGGTCGCTCCCCCTGGTGATTCCGAATGTTGCTGTTGCTCGAAGCTCGACAGAATATCTGCGAACGACGATTCTTCCTGGTGCTCGGATGCATCCGCGGGAAGGGCGGGATCCAAATTTTCGTTACTCATAACTGCTGGGATGTTCCTTATTCTGGCACAGGGCGCGACAGATGACGGGAGAGGGAGAACTGGCCGGCAAAGCTGCCTCGCGCGGTCTCGCAAGCTGGTTCCGGCCGCAGGATTTCGGCTGGGTTGCCTTCATTATTGTTCTCATCGCGGCGGCGCCGGAGCCGAATTATGACGCCCTGATCCTGGTGCCTCTGCTCGGGGCTTTTCAGATTGTCGAGCCGCGCCTGAAGCTTTTCTCGTCCCCTCGCGGGCAGATCGTCTCGATCCTGTTGAAGCTTGTGCTGAGCTATCTACTGATCGGGTACTCTCACGGCCTCGACAGCTACTATGCTTCGATCTTTCTGATTCCGATCGTCTCGGCAGCAACTACTTTTCAGTTCGCCGGCGTCGTCGCGGTCACGGCCATTGCCTGCCTGGGGTACTTCTCTTTCCTCTTTCCCTTCTTTTTTGACTCAAGCCAGTTCCAGCTCACACCCGAAGTAGTCAGCCTCGCTTGCCTCCGGAGTGCCTTCTACGCCATCGTTGCCTTTGTGGTTTACGAGCAGGCCCAGGCTAAGCGCGACGAAGTACAACGGACGCAGAAGGTGGTAGCGCAACTCGAAATGTCCAACCGCAACTTGCGGCGCGCAGAGACCTCCCTACGGCGCTCGGAGCGGCTGGCCGCTCTAGGTCAATTGACGGCCGGACTCGCGCATGAGTTGCGAAACCCTCTCGGAACCATCAGAGCTTCTTCCGAAATGCTGATGACGGAAACCGCGAAAACGAATCCTGAGATCACGGCAGAAATGGCCGGTTTCATTCGAAGTGAGGCAGACCGGATGAACGCGTTGATCGGTAGCTTTCTCACGTTTGCCCGACCGTTACAGATCCATGCCACCACCGCGGACCTGCGTCCGGTCGTAGCGGATGTACTGCGTGAACAAGGTGAACGGGCCAGGAGTTGCTCGGTCGAACTTAGGTTCGAAGCCCGGGACGGGGCCGACCTTCGATTCTCATTCGATCCGGATACTCTGCGAGTCGCGCTGTCGAATCTCGTCCAGAACGCGATTCAAGCGAGCGAACCGGGCGGAGCCGTGACAATCAGCGCACAAGACACGGGAGAGAGAATCGAGATCCGGGTGAGGGATAACGGCAGCGGCATCGACGCGGAACACCTGGAAAGTATTTTCAATCCCTTCTTCACCACAAAGCCGCAGGGCGTGGGCCTGGGTCTGGCTCTCGTTTCGAAGATCGTGGATGAGCACGGCGGTAAGATCTCGGTTCAAAGCCAGAAGGGAATCGGAACAGCGTTCGAGATCTCGCTGCCCAAAGAACAGCCATTGGAATCATGACATCGCAACGTATCCTGATCGTCGAAGACGAGGACAAACTCCGGCGTGTATTACAGCTCCAGCTCAAATCCTTGCACTACGAAGTAGATGAAGCGGCAACTGCGGAACAGGGCCTGGTGTCTGCAGCGAATGCCGATCTTGTGATCACGGACCTGCGTCTGCCCGGCATGGACGGGATCTCGTTCATCAAGGAATTGCAGGCCCAGGGCACGCAAGCGCCGGTCATTGTAATGACTGCCCACGGCTCTGTCGAGGTCGCGGTAGAGGCGATGAAACTCGGCGCCGCGGATTTCCTGCAAAAGCCTTTCTCGCTCGACCACCTGAGCGCCATCGTGCAAAAGGTGATGGCCATGCAGGCGATGCGGGACGAGAATCGTCGCCTTCGCGAGCAGTTGGATACGCGCTATCAGTTCGACAATGTCATCGGACGGAGCGCCGCCATGCGCGAGATATTCCACACCGTTGAACGCGTGGCGCCGACACGGGCTACCGTGCTTCTGGCAGGTGAAAGCGGAGTGGGGAAAGACATGATCGCTCGCGCGATTCACCAGCACTCGCCCCGAAAAACCAAGGCATTCGTAAAAATCAACTGCACGGCCCTGCCTGAAAATCTGATGGAGAGCGAGCTATTCGGCTACGAGAAAGGCGCCTTCACGGGCGCGACAGTCAGTAAGCCGGGCAAATTCGAGCAGGCCGACGGCGGCACCGTGTTTCTCGACGAGATCGGCGACGTGCCGGCCAACATACAAGTGAAGCTGCTGCGCATCCTGCAGGAGAGGCAATTTGAACGGCTGGGATCGAACACAACGCGCAATGTGGATGTGCGAATCGTTGCGGCCACCAACGTCGATCTGCGGGAGGCGCTTGAACAAGGCCGTTTTCGCGAAGACCTGTATTACCGGTTGAACGTGGTTCCGATCAATGTTCCCCCGCTCCGGGAGCGTAAAGAGGATATTCCGTTTCTTGCCATGCATTTTCTGCAAAAGCATGCGAAGGATCTGGGATCGGTAGTGACGGCCATCAGCCCGGCTGCGCTGGACCGGCTGGTTCAACACTCCTGGCCGGGCAACGTCCGCGAACTGGAGAATACCATCGAGCGAAGCCTGGTTCTTGCGTCGGACGAAGTATTGCAACCTGCTGATGTCCGGATCGAAGCGCCGCGCCACAGCCACAATCTGCCGTCGCAACACGCACCGCTGTTGCCGGAGGGCGAAACGCTTGAGCATTGGGAACAGATGATGATCCGTGAAGCGCTGCGGCGCGCAAACGGAAATAAGAGCCAGGCAGCCCGCATGCTCGGTCTCACGCGCAACGCATTCCGGTATCGTCTTTCGACAATGGGCCTCGACGGCGGTGGGAACGGACAGGATGAGGGCGCCGATGCGGAAGGTGCCTGACTCTTCGCAGCTTTCCTGACCGAATGGGTCAAGAAGCAGGAACTTTCGCCGGGGCAGCCTCGTAGCTTCGTCTATCCTTATGCCTCACGGTCGTTCCCACGGGTTCCGGATAGTGTTCCTAATCCTTTGCTCCGCGTTCGCCGCGCAAGGCGCAGAGCCATTGAACGGAACATGGCTCATGACGGCTGACTTTCTCGGCACCACCCGCTTCTCGCGTCTGGAATTACAGGAGCAACCGGGCGGCGCTTTGACCGCTACTTACTCCGGGATGAAGATGGCGGGCAAGTTGACGGGATCCCATTTGGAATTGTCGGGAAAAGCGAATACCGGCGAAACCGCAACCGTCACCGGAACGGTCGAGGGTTCCACAATCTCCGGGTCTGTCACGTTCACCGATCCCCACGGTTCACCCCCGATTACATCCGCCTTCCAGGCTGTTCCGGCGAAGCCGCCCGCCCGCGCCACTCCTCAACGCCACGAGTTCACGCCGACCGTTTTCTATCGCCAGTATTCTCCGTTCAACAAGCCGGTGCTTTCGGTTAATCCGGGCGATACCATCCACACCACAACGGTGGACGCGGGCGGAACGGATGAGCACGGGGTCAGGCGCGTCGCCGGCGGCAATCCGGAGACAGGACCGTTCTACATCAACGGCGCTATGCCGGGCGACACTCTGGTGGTGCATGTGAATCGATTACGCCTCAACCGGGACTGGGCCGTCAGTGATGACGGGTTTGTGCAGACAGCATCGGCGCCCGACCTGGCGGTCAAGACCCGGGAGAACCGGAACTCGATCAAGTGGCATTTGAATCTGCAATCCAATACCGCAACTCCAGAACCTGCTTCCGAGCACTTGAAGAATCTCGCCATCCCGCTCCGTCCCATGCTTGGCTGCATTGCCGCGGCTCCGTCGCCTGCCGGTGGGGCTCCTCCGACCGGTGATTCGGGCTATTACGGCGGCAACATGGACTTCAACGAGATCGGGGACGGCACCACCGTCTACCTGCCCGTTTCAAATCCGGGAGGACTTTTGTATGTCGGAGACGCCCACGCTCTGCAGGGCGATGGTGAACTGAATGGCAATGCTCTCGAAACGTCTATGGACGTTGATTTCACGGTCGACGTCATCTCCGGCAAACGTCCGCCCGGGCCCTCGTCTCGAAACAGCCGATGAAATCATGTCGATGGGATTGAGCGGATCGCTCGATGATGCCCTGCGTGAAGCAACCAGCAGCATGGCCGGCTGGCTTATGGATGATTACGGGCTGACACCTTCCGAGGTGGGCCAGTTCATGGGCGCTGCTTCCCAATACAGGATTTCCGAAGTCGCCGATCGGAATTCGGGTGTAGTTTTGAAGGTCAGGAAATCGCTGCTCCAACAGGTCAAGCATTAGCCGAACTGCCCATTGACCACCGGATTCTTCAATGTGGCTGAAAATTAATCGCTCTAATTTTTACCAGGGCAAACGGTTGTAACTAGGATACTTACTGCGACTAGTACTCTAACTCTAGTACTTCCACCTGCTGTGTGGGTCTAGTTACGTACAAATCGCAGTGCTACGCTCCATACACAAGAGCAATACACCTTGCAGCAGCAATATATATACAGCAAAAGACGAATCGCATACCGACTCGAGCCCGCCTCGAGTGAAGCGAGAATCACTCTGGAAAAAGATGTATCCGCCATGGAGATTGTCGGAAAGGAAGATGCCAAGGGGCATTTCGGAGGATTAGCGCTGATTGTGAAAGGATCCGAAGTCGAAATCTGTGGGACCGGCTTCAATGAACGCACATACAAGGTTCGATGCCAAAATCGGCTTTTTTTCGTATTCCAACAGGACCTTGGGTTCTGAGCCAAGCCACCCGTCCAGGGCCGCCGCGAATACATCTGAGAACAGTTCGACCCGGTTAGTAAATAGGAATTTGCTGCCGCTTCGGTATTCCGTACGGAGAACAGGATCCGGAAGTTGACACATGAAGAGAAGAGCTGAGTGTCGTAACAGCACATGTTTCTGCACGCCGGCAGAAGGCCTTGTTTATTGCAGCGAGTACTGCGAGCAGGCCGTAGAGCAGGCAATCGAACGCAATTACTGCCAGTGTGAGCACGCATGCGGTTCCACGTCACTGACCAGAACCTACGTTACCGGCTCAGGCACACAGTACGAACTTAAACCGGAGCTTCTGCCCGCTCCTTAAGCTTAGTTTCCGAGACTTTCCCGGAGGCCACTAACGTGCAAGATAAAACGCGTAAATGAGAAGGCTCCGAATTTATGGCTGATCAGCGTGTCAGAGCTCCCTCTGGATGCACCAGGTCAGCACGGCCGGAGCAAACCGAGATTCTAGAGGAAGGATCAATCGCAATGGTATGCCTCTTCACCTTCGCAGCGTCCGCAGCAGCAACATTAATCGTTTGCATCGTCACGCCGGCGTCCCCCATTCCGGCACAATGGAGTCCTATCCGGGTTGATTTAGGGGTTAAAAGTAAGGCAAGCTCCGCTTCAGCGGCGTCGTAATTATCCTTCCTGAATTGACGTTCATCAACTGGTGAATGTCGGGGAGCCGCCACGATTGCGTGACGTGGCTGGATGATTCTACCCGGCCCCTTGCGCTTCGGTGAGCAGGCTACTGCGGTTTCACTAAGTTAAAGCCGAAAGCTCCCTCGATTCGCCGATTCAAAGCCAGATCGATCCAAAGCCCGGCGATTTGCTCGAGGTATCCGGCGTTTTTCAGCGGCCCGACAAATACCGGCTTCAGCTTTGTGTCGGCGATCAGTTGCCTTACAGTCTCGAGCGCTGCCGGATCGTCTCCACAATAGAATCCATCGAAAGCTTCGTTTCCGTAGAGAAACGCGCCGATGGTATTGAATGCTTTCACTACGTGGGCGCCCTCCGCCCACTGTGCCACTTGCAGACCGGCGCTTCCCGCCGGCGGCTTGATGACATTCAGATCACGATCGACCGGGTTCGTCGCGTCGAGGAGAATCTTCCCTGTAAGAGGGCCTAACGAGCGAAGCGCATCCTCCACAGCGGGCCAAGGTAGCGCGAGCACGTTCACGTCAGCCTCCTGCGCTCCTTCCCGTGGATCGACGATCGCCGCCCCCACAGCTCTGGCACTTTCCGCATGCTTACTGCCGGGCCTTAAACCAGCCATCACCGAATGCCCGGCACTCACCCATAGCTTCGCCAGAGCTGAACCCACATTTCCGAATCCATGTATGCAAATCTTCACCAGATCATTGTGTTCCAGCAATCTCGGCCTCGCAAGAAGGCACAATTTTGTGCCTACTGGGCTCTGTCTCTCGCGGTGTACGCTGGCTCCATGCGTAGAGCAGACTGCCCGGTCTCCCTTGCCCTTAGGGTTATCTCGGGCAAATGGAAGCCCCTCATATCTGCGCGAGCTGAAGAATGGCACCGCACGTTACGGACATCTGCAGAGGCGTATACCGGAAGCTTCCCAGAAGATGTTGACGGCGCAGCTTCGGCAACTCGAACACGATGGACTCGTCGAGCGCACCGTGCACGGAGGCGCGCTGTTGCGCACAGAGTACGCGCTCACGCCCTATGGTGCAACGCTCCGGCCTGCCCTGGTCGAGTTGGCCCGCTGGGGACAACGTCACAAACGGCTGACTTTGTAAACAGTGGGACACGGTCGCGCAGGTTTTAGCAATGACGCGATGACACAAACCTCCGTGCCTTTCTTCGCCTTGTAGTTACAAGCCACTATAAGTTCGCAGCAACGGCCTGTGAAACCCTGTCTGGGCTTCCCAGTCCAACTTACAGAGGAGCAACCAACAAATGAAACCGATAACGTTTCTCCGTACAGTGTTCGTAGCCGGAGTCCTGGCAGGGAGTGGCGCGATCGCTCAAACTCAGTCGGGCGGCGGCGCGGGCACGACCCAGCCTCAAGTGCCCTCGCAATCGATGCCGGCAGCTCAAACACCGGACAGCACTATGGGTTCGGGCGCCGCGGGCACCGCAAGTTCCAAAGCGGACGACAAGAAGTTCGTGAAGGAGGCCGCTCTGGGAGGAATGACCGAGGTTGAACTCGGGAAAGTTGCCGCCCAGAAGGCATCAGACGCAAAAGTAAAAGAGTTTGCACAGAAGATGATCGACGATCATACGAAAGCAAACGACAATCTAAAGCAGATCGCGAGTAAGAGCAACATGCAAATTCCGAGCTCACTCGACGCCAAACATCAGTCCCGCATCGACAAGTTGTCAAAACTTTCCGGGGAAGAGTTCGACAAGGCGTACGTGAAAGATCAGTTGAAGGACCACGAAACAGACGTACGCGAGTTCAAAGACGAGGCAAACAACGGGAGTGATCCCAACGTAAAGACATTCGCCTCCAGCACGCTTCCGATATTGCAGGAGCATCTGGAAATGGTAAAGAGCCTCAACAAAGGCGAAAAGCAAATGTCGAAGCGGTAACTAATGTGCCCAATGCTTGGGGGCGCTTTGCTCCCCCAAGTATTGAAAGCAGATTAGAGGCGGACGATCTTGTCGGAGCTTAAGCCGCGCAGAGCATTTCGCGTATCGACGATTCGCTTACAGCGCTCTACAACGGCAGGATAATCGACGCCGCTATGGTCAGTAACAATCACCACGCAATCGGCCTTTTCTACGGAAGGAAGAAGCTCCTGCGATTGCAGCGTACCGCCATTGATCTCAATCTTCTGGATAAATGGATCGGAGAACGTCACCGTGGCGCCCAGGCGTTCCAGAAGCAGGATAATGTCTAGCGCCGGAGACTCCCGCACGTCGTCGATGTTCTTCTTGTATGCAGCGCCAAGGATGTGAACGTGCGATCCGCGCACCGATTTGGATGCCTCGTTAAGCGCATTCTGTACTTTTTCTACAACGAACTCCGGCATGCGGCCGTTGATATACCCGGCAAGCTCAATGAACCGAGCCTCCATTCCGGCTTCTTTGCTCTTCCACGACAAGTAAAACGGATCGATCGGGATGCAATGGCCACCTAGGCCCGGCCCGGGATAGAACGGCATGAAGCCGAAGGGCTTGGTTGCGGCGGCGTCGATCACTTCCCAAACGTTGATGCGCATGCGGTCGCACATCAATGCCAGTTCGTTCACCAGCCCGATATTGATCATCCGGAACGTGTTTTCGAGCAGCTTCACCATCTCGGCCACACGCGTCGAACTCACCGGAACGACAGTATCGAGGGCCTGTTTATAAAACAGAGCGCCGAGCTCGGTGCAGGTCGGCGTGATACCGCCGACCACCTTGGGGATATTGGACGTCTGAAATTTCGGGTTGCCCGGATCGACGCGCTCCGGCGAGAAACACAGGAAAAAGTCCTGCCCCACCGTGAGCCCGCTGTTCTGCAGTTTCGGAAGAACCAGTTCGTCGGTGGTTCCGGGGTAGGTGGTCGATTCCAGCATAACCAGCATTCCCGGATGTATATACTGCGCAATCGCGTCCGAAGCCGCAATAACGAAGCTCATGTCCGGATCCTTCGTTTTGCGCAGCGGAGTGGGCACGCAGATGTCGATGGTGTCGAGTTCGCTGATCACCGAGAAATCGGACGTGGCACGCAACTTCCCGCTGTCAACAAGAGGTTTGAAGACCTCATCCTTGACATCCTTCACATACGAGTGACCGCTATTGAACTGGTCGATCTTGGATTGTTGGACATCGATCCCGACCACCTCGAAGCCTGCATGTGCAAACTCGACAGCCAGAGGAAGACCAACGTAACCCAGGCCCAGCACACCCACTCGAGCCTTCTTGTTTATGATGCGATCCTTCAGCTCGTCTGCAGCGGAGGATTGCCGGGTCAAAGTCTGACTAATAGTCTCAGAGATCAAGGAAAAATTTGCCTTCACCGATAATTTCCGCTGGTCCAGTGAGAAACACACTGTCGTCCCAGCGCAGTTGTAGACTGCCCGCGGGCGTTTTTATCTCGACAGGACTGTCAACTTCTTTCCTGAGAATAGCAGCGACACCGGCTCCGGTTGACCCGGTCCCGGAGCTTCGAGTCTCCCCGGCTCCCCTCTCATAGAAGACAACGTCCAATGTATGGCGATCTACTACCCGCACAAAAGCCACATTCGTTCGTTTCGGAAAGCGCGGATGAGCCTCTGCCTCCCGCGCCGCCACTCGCCAGTCATCAGGAATCTTATCGACAAACAAATCGCATTGCGGATTGCCGACATCGAGAATTGTTGCGTCGAACTCCCGGCCAGCCAGGCTGATGGGCACTCGAAGTTCTTCCAGGCGCGGAGATCCCATGTTCATCTCAAATAGAAAGTCGAGGCTGCCACGGGAAAGCAGCCGCAGATTTTTCCTACCCGCGGCAGTGGTCACGGTGATGTCCGGAGCCAGGACGGCCTTGTACCAGAGTCCGAAGGCGGCGGCACAGCGGGTCCCGTTGCCGGAGATTTCCGGTTCGCTTCCGTCCGAATTAAAGAGACGAGTACGTAAGCCGCCACCTTCTGCCCAGACCAGCATCCATCCATCGGCCCCGATTCCGGTTGTTCGCGCACAGATTCGGCGGGCTACCTCGGGGAAATCGCTTTCGGGCACTTCATCGCCCCAGGTGAGGATGAAGTCGTTCTCGGCGCCCTGCAGCTTTGTGAAAGGAATCTCGATCGTCAATGCGGTCTCCGGTAAATTTGCACCGTTGCACTGCCGTTTTGCGGCAAGCGCTTCATCAATTCATAGTTCACGGCCATTTTGTCTTGCGCGGCCAGGGAGAGGAACCAGAGATTGCGGTGCAACAGGTCTGGCCTCGCCTTTGTCGCGAACCACTCGGGCCCGTTTCCTTCGTGTAACACCTCTTTGAGCGGGATTTGCGCCCGGCAGAAGATTCCGGTAAGGTCGCCAAAGGCGGCGGTAATGCCCTGCCCTGCCTGATACCTGGTTTTCAGATACTCAGCGGCCGGCGCAGTCCACGCCCGGCGATCTCTGCTGTTCACTTCCGACTCCTTCCAGCAGATCACGTTGTCCATCGTGGGATGCACAATCCAGGGCAGCATCGCCAGCACCGGGACAGCAAGGGCCGCCCGGAGTCTCCAGCGGTCTGGCACTCTTGCGATGAGCCCACCGGCAGCGAAGGCCGCAAAGGGAACGAGAGCGATTCCGTAGCGCGTGTTGTAGTAGCTGAACGGCGCCAAATCTGGAACATAGATGGGCGATCCGCCCGAAGAATACATACTCACGACGTAAAAGACGGGAGTGAGCAGAAGAAAAAACGCCGGGACACGAGCCTTGGTCTTCCAGACACACACGGCCCCGATAAACCCCAGGCACAGTAACAGGCTGCCGGCGCACAGGCGCCCCGCCGCAAAGTAATACCCGACCGCTTGAGCGAGGTTCTGATAGCCAGGATAGGGCTTTCCGCCCTGGATTGCCCGCGGCGAATACGGACCGTTGTAAAAATCGAGCGCGTTCGCCGTTTCGTACCAGTTATGGCCGATCCAGTAAAGAGGCACGGCACTCGCCAGCAGACAAAACACGATGAACGTGGCGATGCGCCTGCCCGAGAAGTAGGCGATCCAGGCAGCCGCGAATGGAATCAGGAACCAGCCGTCATACCTTGTCAGGGACATGACCCAACAGGCAACCACTGCCAAGATCATCCACCTTCGTTCGGGGCTCCCGGCAAAGCGGGAACCAGCAAACACGAGCGTCGCCAAGCCCATCAGAAACAGCGTTTCGGTCATGGGAATGGCGGAAAGGTAGAGAACGTTCGGATTCAGGGCGAAGCAGCCAAGCGAGGCAATCGCAGCCGCGCGAAACCCGAACGCTTCGCGCGCCGCTAGATAAAAGAATGTCCCAGCCACGATGAAGCACAACCCGACCGGTATCGTTCCCGCCAATCCCGTTGACCAAAGCCAGTTATTTGCGACGAAGGGCAGACAGATCAGGTGAAGCAGCGGAAGCCAGACCGTCCCGATTTGGTCGTAGCCGGGTGTTCTTGAATCGATGATGCTGCGGCTGATGTCGAGGTGGGCTTGTGCGTCGCCGTAATAGAGAACGTAATCCTGGCGATACAGCCACCAACCGCAGAGCGTAATCAGCAGCGCCAAAGAAAGCACGACACAGGCCAACTCCGCGGCTGTAGCCTTCTCAGAATGCGGTGAAGCGCCGGAATTCGTCAAAGCGGGCGTCGATTTCACCTCGCGTAAGCGTTCGAAACCGCTCGACGCCAAACTCTTCGCAGCAGAAGCTGCCCATGACGGAGCCATAGATCACCGCGCGATGCAGATCGTGCAGGTCGATTTTGCCGTTGCGAAGGTCAAATCCACGCTCGGCAAGATAACCGACGAAGCCTCCCGCAAAGCAATCTCCCGCGCCCGTGGGATCGAATACATCTTCCAGCAGGTAGCCGGGCACCATGAACAGCGTGTCGCGCCGGAAGAGCATCGCACCGTATTCGCCTCGCTTGATCACCAGCGTGCTCGGACCGAGATCCAGAATCTTGTTCGCTGCTTTGCGCAGGTTATTCTCGCCGGCGAGCATGCGCGCTTCGCCGTCGTTGATCAGAAGGAAATCCCAGGTCTTGATGGTTTCAAGCAACTCATCCCGAGTCTGCGAGATCCACAGATTCATGGTGTCGCCGCCAACGAAGCGGGCGCTCTTCATCTGCGCCTGAACGCCTCTCTGCAGGGTCGGCTGTATGTTGCCCAGGAACAGATAAGGTTTGCTGGCATACGAGGCCGGAAGCTTGGGATTGAAATCAGCAAACACGTTGAGATCGGTCTGAAGCGTTTGCCGATCGTTCATATCTTCCGAGTACACGCCCGACCAGAAGAACGTTTTCCCCGGTACTTGTTCCAGTCCCTCTAAGTCCACGTTCTTGCTCGCCAGAAGCTCGCGGTCTTCGGAGGCGAAATCATCACCGACCACGCCGACGATAGAGGTTTGAGTGAACTGGCTGGCGCTAAGCGCTATGTAGGTACACGAGCCGCCCAGAGCTCGTTCCCGTTTACCGTGCGGAGTCTCGATCGCGTCGTACGCGACGGATCCGATCACAACTAATGACATTGTCTTGCATTTTACTGGACTGCGCGATGAGCAGCAGAGCACGCGCATTTTACGGCACCTTTGCGTTACACCGGCGACCGATACAATACGCTTGTGAAATTTCTGGTCCTGAGCGACCTTCACGCCAACTGGTGGGCGCTGCAATCCGTGCTGAAAGACGCGGAAAACCGGTACGATCAGGTGCTCTGTTGTGGCGACATCGTCGGCTATAATCCGCGGCCCAGTGACATTGTGCAATGGACGCGCCAGAACTGCGCGGCCGTAATCCGGGGCAATCACGACAAAGTTGTGGCGGGCTTAGAAGATCTCGACTGGTTTAATGAGGTCGCACAAGCGGCAGCGATCTGGACAACCAGTCAACTAGCTCCGGATGAGCTTCGTTACGTGCATGATCTGCCGAAGGGCCCGATACAGGTCGAGTCTTTCCAGTTGTGCCATGGGTCTCCGCTCGATGAGGACGAATATATTCTGAGCACTCGTGAAGCAGCGTCTTCGTTACGCGCGATTGATACACCGCTGACCTTCTTCGGTCACACGCACGTGCAGGGCGGGTTCTTTCTTCAAAGCGGGCAGCTTGGACTCTTACCGCCCGTCGAGAAGAACAGGACCGAGCGCGTCCTGGAACTTCATCCCGACTATTCGTACCTGATCAACCCCGGGTCTGTGGGTCAACCTCGGGACAGCGATCCTCGAGCCGCATACGTCATTTACGACGCCGGGAGCGGACGGTCTCTTACCGGCGGGTCGAATACCCGGTGGAAGAAACAGCCCGGGAGATTAAGGCAGCGGGATTACCCGATGTGCTCGCCTACCGGCTCTTCCGAGGGTTGTGAGACGGGCGGAGTTGGCGAGGCGATCTGGATGAGAGGGGACTGTGTTTTGTCGGCATCGAAGTACGCCCGGAGTCTTGCGGTACACGACTTCCCAACAGCGGCGGCCAAGTCTTTTTCGCTGGCTTGCTTGACACGGTCTAAACTGCCGAAAGTTTTCAGGAGCTTCTCTACGGTTTTTGCCCCGATGCCGGGGACGTTGTGCAGTTCCGAAGTCAGGCGCTGTGCGTTCCGGCGAGTGCGGTGGAAAGTAACGGCGAAGCGGTGGGCTTCGTCGCGGATGGTCTGAATCAAGGTGGAGAATAGGCGAGAACCGGTCGAGGATAATCGGATCTTCTTCCTGGCCGTAGACATAGATCCACTCTTCTCGCTTGGCAATAGAAGCAAGGGGTTGAAGAGTAACGCCGATTTCTTCGAGAGCACCTGCCGCAGCGTGTAACTGGCCCAGGCCGCCATCAATCAGGATCAGTCCCGGGAAGGCCTTCTTTTCTTCCTGCAATCTCGAATAGCGACGAGTGACCACTTCGCGCATCGAGGCGAAATCGTCGTTGCCAACCACCGTCCGGATGATGAATTTCCGGTAGTCGGACTTCTTCATCTTGCCGTCTTCCCAGACCACCATGCTCGCGACTTTATCCGTGCCCTGAATATGCGAAATATCGAAGCACTCGATTCGGCGCGGCGCTTCCGGCAGATTTAAAGCGTCCTGAAGCGCCTCTCCGATTGCTTTCGAAGACGGCTTCAGTGTCCGGAACCGCTGGTCGAAGCTGTTCTTGGCGTTCATCTCGACCAGGTCGAGCAAAGCTTTCTTCGCTCCACGCTGGGGAGTGACGATTTCTACTTTGCGGCCTCGCAACTCGGTCAGGAAGTCTTCGAGCTCTTCGCGGTCCTCGAAATCAGCCGGCACATGGATAATGCCCGGAATGTATTTGCTGTTGAGATAGACCTGTTTCAGAAGAGCACCGACAAGTTCGCTCGGGTTGAAATCGGCCTGGTCTTCCCAGAAGAAATCGCGGCGGTCGAGAACCTTCCCGTTGCGCATATGGAACAGGTTGACGGCTACAAGAGGCGGTTCGGCATGATACGCGAAGATATCGATGTTTTCGCCCTGCGCCGCGTCCATCTTTTGCTTCTGTTCCATCTCGCGAACGGTTGCTGCGAGATTCCGAAGGTTTGCCGCCTCTTCGAAGCGCATATCGTCGGCCGCCTCGCCCATGCGCTTCTCCAGTTCCTCGGCTAGATCCCGATGGCGGCCTTCGAGGAACAAACGGACGTCCCTGACGGCGCTTCCGTAAGCCTCATCCGTGGTTAGCCCTGCGACGCAAGGTCCCAGGCAGCGGTGAATGTGGTACTGCAGGCACGGATGGGTGTGACGGCGCGAGAAATCGATCTTGCAGGATGGAACTTTGAAGTGGCGGTGAATGAAATGCACCAGGCGGTGGGCCAGGTTGCCGGGAAAGTAAGGCCCGTAGTAATTCGCTCCGTCTTTCAGAATGCGGCGAGTTACGTTTACGCGCGGATACTTCTCATTCGTCACTTTGACGTACGGGTAAGTCTTGTCGTCCCGCAACAGAATATTGAAGCGGGGCTTGTATTGCTTGATAAGGTTGTTTTCGAGTGCGAGCGCTTCCTTGTTGTTATCGACCTGGATGTAATCGATATCGCGGGCTTCGGCAATCAGAGTGCCGGTTTTCGCTTCTGCCAGCCTGATCTTCGTTGAAGTAGCTTCTTACTCGGCTGCGAAGACTTTTGGCCTTGCCGACGTAGAGAACAGTGCCGGCTCCGTCCTTGTAAAGGTAAACACCAGGCTGGGTAGGAAGCTGCGCAACTTTCTCACGAAGTTCCATGTGCAGCTATAATTTAATTGTGACACGCACCATTCTGGCCGCCTGTCTCCTTGCCTCATTCACCGGTTTTTCGCTCTCTCAGACCCAGGCACCAGTTCTGCAAAAGCCGAAAACGGAGGACAAGGCGAAGCCGGTGCCGAACCTATCGACTGACGAGGAAAATCCTCCCGAAGAGGACGAGTCGGTGATGCCCGAGAAGTTCGTGCTGAATCCGCTCGAATCGGATCGGAACATCCGGGTGGGGAACTACTACTGGCACAAGGGCAAATATCGGGCCGCCGCAGGCCGTTATACGCGTGCAACGAAATACAACCCGAACTCGCCCGAAGCGTTCTTCAAATTGGGAGAAGCGGAAGCGAAGCTGAAGAACAAGGACGCCGCGCGGCAGGCCTTTCAGAAGGTCATGGCGCTTGCCCCTGAATCCAAGCTGGCTTCCGAAGCCAAAAAGAAGCTGGGGATCAAGGGCTAGGCCGCCTTCTTCCCTTTTCTCCTCCGCCGGCCCCTTCTGAGAGCCTGCGCAGTCATCATTCGGGCCAAGGTCTGAATACCCGCCTGGTGGTCAGGAAACAAGTCGATGTACTGTGTGCGCTCGGAGATCTCGCGCGGGATTTCGCAATCGCTCAGGCGCACAGGAACGAGGAAGATGTCTTCCAGAGGAACACGCTTGGCAAGATCGAGCGCATACCGCAATTCAGCCTGGAAGTGGCCTCGTTTCTCCACCGAACGGTGAGAGAAGTTGATCAGGACGAAATCGGAAACTTCAATCGCGCGCTGAATCGCGCGAGGCCAATTCTGACCGGGAAGCAGCTTGGCGGTGTCCATCCAGGGCTCGAATCCGGCGTTCTGAAGTTCGTCGTACAGCGTCTGGACCATCCGCCGGTCCTCTTGCGCATACGCAAGGAACACGCGGATGCGGTTGCTCGGCTTGAACACGACATCGTCGTTTTGAAGCTCGAATTTACCTAGCCCGTCGATTTCGATGGAGCTGCCTTCCCGCAGGCAACGCGCGATCAAATCCGTGACGGCCTTACCCCGTACCGTGTTGGTGACCATTATTTCCGCCGTATCGGAGTGATGAACGGCAACTTCGGAAGACCAGCGCTCTTTTCGTTTGCGCTGTTGTCTGTTGGCTTCTGAAGGTCCTTCAATATCTGATAAATCAGCTTGTCAACCGCATCGGCAGCTTCCGCCCGGGAGCGATGAGACTGTTTGGCAAGACGTTCTGCTAGCTCTTGCTTGTTCATTGCTTCCAGAACTAGAGCATGCGCCTCGGCGTCTGGAACTCGCGGCGGCCCCGGCTGGGATGTAAGCGTTTGAACAGATGCAGCTTACCAGCGCTGAAAAAAATCTTCAGACCTGTGACTGCCTATTCGCTGCGGAGAACCTCAAGCGGTCTTTGCCGGAGGATGCGCGCGCTTGCAATCCACCCGGCAGCATTCGCAAGCACTGCCGTACCCACGACGGCTACGCCAACGGCCGCCCAATCGAAGTTGTATTGAACGTCGATGAAGCGATCCGCGAGAATACGGGTAAACGCATTGGCAAGGATGCCTCCGGCGAGCCCGGCAAGTAAACCTAGGACCGAGAACTCGACAGAGAAGATCCGGCCAATCTGCATCCTGGTCCCGCCCAGTGACTTCAGGATGGCCACCTCACGAATCCGGCGATACCGTGTTCCGGCAACACTCGAACATAAAATCACAAGCCCGGCGCCGATCGCAAACAGTGCCAGAAAGCGGACGACGACAGCGACTTGATCGACAGCTTCCTGAATGCGTTTGAGAACGTCAGCCAGATTCATGACCGTGACAGTCGGAAACTTCTCGAAGATTGCTTCCTCAACCTGCGGAATAGCCTTGGGGTCGACGTGAGCCGCGCCGTAATAGACGACAGGTAATCCCTTCAGCGCCTCGCGCGGAAACACCAGATCGTAGCGGACCGGAGCGCGGGCGAGCCTGCGAAACAGCGCCACGACCGGGGCTGAAACAGTACGGCCGGCGATCTGGAACCGGATTTTATCTCCGACCTTCAAGCGGAAATCACGAGCCGCCTCTTCGGAAACCGCAAGTTGCGGAGCGGAACTCGAAGGCGGCCACCACTCGCCGTTCTGGAGTTCCAGACCATCCGGCAAGGCCGTCGCTGTGGTGATCCGAACGGCCTGTAACTGATCTTTTCGAAGCTTCGTCAGCCGTAGCTCTCCGGTGGGAACGCCATTTTTTTCGAGCATGCGGGAGACGATGTAGCCGACGAGTTGCAGCTTGCCGGTCACGCCGGGCTGAGCTTTCAGCAGATCCGAGATCGCCTGTGTGTCCCTGATGTCGAGAAGAAAAAGATTGCCTTCCCGGCCCGGGCCTTCACTCGTGACCGTCTGCAATACGGTGCGCTGCAGCAGGTAAGTACTCAGGGTGAACATCACGCCGATGCCAAGAGCAACCAGAACGGAGCGTGCCTGGTTACCGGGCCGGTACAGGTTGGCAAAGCCGTGGTACAGCCACGATGGCAGTTGCTTTTGTGAGGCCCGGACGACGCGACGCGCCGTGAAGAGCAGCGCGGCAGCAAGCGCCCACAGCACGAGAACGGAAACCGCAAGGCCGGCAATGAAATACAGCCCCATGCGAAGCGAGTTGCTCAGCCATGCAGCAATACCGGTGAATCCCAACACGATGAACGCGCCGCCCACCAGGCTCGGGATTCTGTCGCGCCACTGCTTCCCTCTCTCGGTCCCCGCGTCGGCCATATCGCGCCGGAAGACCAGGCTGGGCCGAACGTTCCGGACGTTGAGCAGGGGCGGAAGAGTGAAAAAGAGAGTTGCGAGAATGCCCAGCGCCATCCCTTGCAAACTGAAGGACCAGTCCCAGGGGACATCGGGCAGAAGATCAAAGATCTGCCGCATCAGCACCGGAAACGTCCTCTGGACCGCGGCGCCGATAGCCACGCCGACCAAGCCTCCCAGCACTCCCAGCCATAGGGTCTGGACAAGATAAATCCAGATGATCTGGCTCGATCTCGCGCCTACGGCTTTGAACGTTGCGATGGTGTCCATCCTCTGCTGCAAGTGAGAGTGCATCGCCATCGCCACGCCGAGCGATCCGACCATAAGAGCGATCAGGCTGATCAGGCTCAAGAAGGTGGTAGTGTTCTCGATGGCTTTGCCGACCGCGGGGCTTCCTTCGCGATAGTCGCTGATAAAGATGCGCGGCATCGCCCCTTTCAACTCTTCCCGAACTCGTTCCAGATTGACGCCGGGGTTCAATCGAATCAGGTAACGCCGGGAAGCTCGGCTTCCGTACTGAATGAGACCCGTCCCGTCCAGGGCTTTCCGGCTCATCAGGACGCGCATACCGGGACCGAAGCCTGAAGCAAGCCGGTCCGGTTCAGTTACCAGTGTTCCCGTGATCTTAAGATCTTTACCGCCCAGCCGTATCGAATCTCCGGGCTTCACGCGCAGACGCGTCAATAACTCCGGCGTGACCACAATGGACTTGTCATCCGGCACCAGGTCGTTCAATGGCCGGTCAGGATCAAGCGTCAGCTTGCCATAGAAAGGGTAAGCGGCCGGATCCATACCCTTCACGGAAACCATCTGGGGCACGCGCTGCGTGTCCGAGCGAGCCATCGACACCGTTTCCGTTACTTCGGTGATCTCACCTGCACGCCGTCCGATGGCTTCGATCCGCGCCGCCTGCTCCGGATTCGGATCGTTCCAGGTCTGGCCCTGTACATCGGCCGCGAGAAGCTGCTTTGCATTCCGCAGCAGCATGCCTTGGAACGCATAGCCGAAGCCTTTGACGCCACTCAGCGCGGCAACACCGACCGCGACAGATAGGATGACGAACAAGAACTTCGCCGGGGCCGCCCGGAGGTCTCGCCAGGCGATCTTAGAGGCTGTCTGTAGAAACACGGGAGCTCGTCAAAGCCTCACTATTGAGTTGGTCACTCTGGACGCGCCCGTCGGCAAGAACGATGACACGATCGGCATAATCCGCAAGCTGCCGGTCATGCGTAACCAGGACCAGCGTGGTCCCTTCTTCACGATTCAGTTGCAGTAACAGATCCAGCACGTGCTTACCGTTCTTGCTGTCGAGATTGCCTGTGGGTTCATCGGCCATGAGGATGGGCGGACGCGTGATGAAGGCGCGTGCCAAGGCTACACGCTGCTGTTCGCCGCCCGAGAGTTGTACCGGGTAGTGCGAACGACGATTGGAAAGACCGACCCGACCCAACAGCTCCGTCGCGCGCTCGCGAAATTCCCGTCCGGCTCCGCTCAACTCCGCAGGCAGGAGCACATTCTCCTCCGCATTCAGAGTCGGCACAAGCTGGTAAGACTGGAAAACAAAACCGATTTTGCGTCCGCGAAGGCGCGCGAGATCGTCTTCTCGCATGCGGCTGATATCGACTCCGTCGAGCACCACGCTCCCGGAACTTACGGTATCGAGGCCCGCCAGCAAGCCCAGCAAAGTGCTCTTGCCACTTCCCGAGGCCCCCATGATCACCGCAAACTGGCCCGCTGGGATCTCGAAGCTGACATCCCGCAAGATCTCGACCCGCGCCGACGGGTTTTCAATAGTCTTCGAGAGGCCACGCACAATGATGGCGGGCGGCCGGGCCGTAGAGGAATGCATGTCAAGCTAAAAGGGTGGAACGATGGCGACCTACAACTATTCTCGCAATAGCTTCGTCAGCGCTCGTGCTGGTCGTGCTCAGTGGATGCAGTAATAAAGCGGAAAGTCGCCGCGGCGAGACAAGGGCCGAGGAACCAGTTGCGGCCGGGCAGGCTTCGACGCCGAAAGAAACCGGTCCACGTATTGTCGCGTTCGGCGACAGTCTGACGGCAGGCGTTGCGGGAAAGAGCTATCCGGAGTATCTACAGGAGATCTTGCGCGAGCACGGGTATCACTATGCGGTAGAAAACCAGGGCGTCAGCGGAGACACCACAACGGACGGGCTCGCAAGAATAGAGAACGTCATTGTGGAGAAGCCGGCCCTCGTGATCCTGGAATTCGGTGGGAACGACGGCTTACGAGGCGTACCGGTAGAATCGACACGCAAGAATCTGGAAGAGATGATCACGCGCGTGCAGGCCGCGAAGATACCGCTCGTCCTGCTCGGCATTACGTTGCCGCCAAACTACGGGCCGGAGTATGTCAAGCCTTTTACCGCGATGTTCCCGCAACTGGCGAAGAAGTATAAGATAGCAAGTTTGCCCTTCCTTCTCGCCCACGTTTACCAGGACCCGAATCTGATGCAGCCGGACGGCATCCATCCGAACGGCGACGGCAACAGGATCGTTGCGCAGGACGTATTCCAGCTCATTTCAAAGATGCTGAAGCCTAGCTAGAGATGAGTTACGCATCATCTGTTCGGTTTCTTTACTCTCTCGGCAACGAACTTAAGGTAGGAGCGAAGTGGGATCTAAAGCGGATGCGAGTGCTGCTCGCGGCGCTTGGCAATCCGGAGAGTGGACGCCGCTTTGTTCACGTCGCCGGGACCAATGGCAAGGGTTCAACCTGCGCCATGCTGGCGTCGATTCTTGCTGCCTCGGGCCTGCGAACGGGACTGTATACGTCGCCGCATCTCGAGAAGCCAACTGAGCGGATACGAGTCAATGGATCGGATGTAAGCGAAGAAGAGTTCGCAACGGCGTTCGGGCAGGTGCACGAGGCGGCGGAACGGCTTGAAGCAGAGGGATCAACCGATGGGTATCCCTCCTACTTCGAGATTGTTACTGCTATGGCGTTTCTCGTATTTCGCGAGAAGACGGATATCAGTGTCATCGAGGTCGGACTTGGAGGGCGGCTTGACGCCACTAACGTCATCTCACCCGAGCTGACCGTCATCACGCCGATCTCTTTCGATCACGAATCTTTTCTCGGCAATACTCTGCAGGCCATTGCTTCCGAGAAGGCCGGCATTCTGAAGCCGAACATTCCGCTTGTGCTTGCAAGGCAGGAGCCGGAAACGGAAGCGCTGGTGACCCGGGTTGCCGGTGAGCTCAACGTACCTGTTCACCGAACGCGGGATGTCTCGCTGTCGCACGTGAATCTGACACCCTACGGATGCGAATTTAGCGCCGACGGTTTGCCCGTCCGGCACTCGTTACCGGGACGGCACCAGATTGAGAATGCAACGGCTGCGATTCTGGCGAGCCGGCTTCTGGGCGTCGAGTCCGCCGCCATTCAGAAAGGTTTAGCGGACACGCGTTGGGCCGGGCGTCTGGAGTTCTTATCGCGCGATCCTGCTTTCATTCTGGACGGAGCTCACAATCCTGCGGGCGCTCGTGCGCTGGCGCAGTACATACGCGAGTTCTGGGCTGGGAAGCCGGTGTGGATTGTTTACGGCACCATGCGCGACAAAGCGATCGATGAGGTCACGGCGGAGTTGTTCCCGCTCGCAGACCGCCTCGTCCTGACCGCCCCGGACTTTCCACGAGCGCTCCGCCCGGAAGCCATCGCCGAAGTCACAGAACACCCTAACCGCACGATCGCGGCGAACGTGGCGGACGCTATCGAGATCGCAAAAGACAGCACCACGCGAGGGAGCCGTTTTCTTTACGGGTTCGTTATTTATTGTCGGAGAAGTGCGGGCAAAACTGCTGCAACTACACGAAACACAGATCGAGATGAAACTTACATGAGAAGGCTTCGCGGCCTTTTGTTTACCGCTCCAGCGATCGTTGTCGCGACTATCGCCTTTGGCACGGTCAGCCTGGTAGCGGCCATTTTTGACAAGACGGGCGCGGTTCCCATCCGCGTAGCGCGCGCTTGGGGACGATTTCTGCTAGCGGTTTCCGGAGTACGGGTGCGGGTAGAGGGACTCGAGCACATCGATCCAGACGGGAGCTATATCTTCGTATCGAACCACCTGAGTTACATGGATACGCCGGTTGTTCTCTCGCACATTCCGGTGCAATTCCGCTTTCTAGCGAAACGCGGGTTGTTTCAGATTCCGTTTCTCGGGACTCACCTGCGCCATGCCGGTCACATCCCAGTGCCCCGGGAAGATCCGCGCGCTGCGGTCAAGACCATGCAGCTTGCGGCAGAAACAGTGGCCAGCAAGAAGATCTCGCTTCTGGTGTTTCCCGAAGGAGGCCGGTCACGCGATGGCCAGCTTCGCCCTTTCAAAGAGGGCGCGGTTTACATTGCTATCAAAGCAGGCGTACCGTTGGTGCCCATGACACTGATCGGCACCAGGCAGGTTTTGCCCTTTGGCTCCGGGGTGGTGCTCCCGGGCGAGGTAACGCTGCGGATACTACCGCCCATTGCTACTTCGACCCTTACGCTAAAGGACCGCGGAAGAGTGACGGACGAGATTCGGGAATCGATCTTAAAGGAATTGAGCGGGGAACCGGCCGCCGTTAGCAGCAGCCCCGCTTTGCCATAACAACTTCGCCGATCTGAACCAGCGTCGGATACTCGCCCGTGTAGCAGGCATAGCAGAACTTGCCGTCGGAGTCTCTGATGGAGTCGCGAAGTCCCGGCAGACTCAGATACGACAAAGAATCGGCCTCTACATACTGCCGGATCTGGTCGACGGTGTTGTTGGCAGCAATCAATTCGTTCTCAGAGGGCGTGTCCACCCCGTAGTAGCAGGGCGAAATGGTCGGCGGGCAGGAGATCCGAAGATGAACTTCGCGAGCCCCGGCATTTCTCACCATGCGTACGATTTTGCGGCTGGTGGTGCCGCGGACGATGGAGTCGTCCACGAGAATGACGCGCTTGCCTTCGAGTAAATGCCGGACCGGGTTGAGCTTCAGCTTTACTCCGAAATCCCGGATTTCCTGGGATGGTTCGATGAAGGTTCGTCCGACATAGTGATTACGAATCAGAGCCTGCCGGTACGGAATGCCCGATTCTGAGGCATACCCGATCGCCGCGGCAACGCCGGAATCAGGAACAGGAACAACTACATCTGCGTCGACCGGATGCAAACGGGCGAGCGTGCGGCCCATTGCCTCCCGCGTTTCGGCGACGGCCTTCCCGAAGACGATCGAATCGGGCCGGGAAAAGTAGACGTGTTCGAATGCGCAATGAGCAGTGACGCCGGGAGTTGGTATAGAGCTCACGCGTGGTCCCTTCCGGTCCCACGATTACCATCTCGCCTGGCCGGACATCGCCGACATACTCGGCGCCGATCAGATCAAATGCGCAGGTTTCAGATGCGAACACAGTGGCGATCACTGCCATCGGCCCTGGTCAGCGTTCCCATGGCGAGTGGCCGGAACCCATGCGGATCGCGGGCCACGATAACTCGATCTTCGGCCAGAAACACTAACGAGAACGCACCTTCAATCTGCAGCAGCGCATCCCGTAAGCGCGCCCGAAAGAGTACGTTCGTGCGATTTGGCGACGAGGTGAAGGATCACTTCCGTATCGCTGGTCGACTGGAAGATGGAGCCGTCTTCTTCGAGTTCCTGCCGGAGTTCGATGGCGTTGGTCAGATTGCCGTTGTGCGCTACCGCAACCTGTCCCTTGCTGCACGCAACCGAGAGAGGCTGGGCATTTTTTAAACTGGTGTCTCCGGCGGTCGAGTAACGCGTGTGGCCTATCGCCAACTCGCCCGGCAAATGGTTCAAGACATCCGGAGTGAATATGTCCGCGACGTGGCCCATCTTCCGGACGTGATGGATTTTCTTACCGTCGCTCGAGGCGATCCCGGCACTCTCCTGGCCGCGATGTTGGAGCGCGTACAAACCGAGATAAACAAGGTTTGAAGCCTCGGGGTGCCCATACAGGGCGAAAACTCCACATTCTTCGTGGAGTTTGTCGTAAGGGCCGTCCTCTTCCGCATTCAACATAGAAAGGTTTACGCTATCACTGCCGCTTGGAAAACACTACCCAGATACTCTGACCAGGGCTCGAACAATTCCGGGACCGACGCATCGATCAGAACTGCGCTGTCCTTACTCACTCTGAGAATTCCGCTGACCGTTACGCCAATCGCAAGGGCTTCGATGCCGTTCTTCTTAGCCTCGAGCATCACCCGCTCGCGATCGTCCGTCGCGACCAGAATTCTTGATGGTCCTTCGTGGAAGAGCGCCAGTTCGGAAGGTAAGCCGGTGGTTAATTCAACATCGGCGCCGATCTGAGCGGGGCCGAAGCTCGATTCGGCCAACGCGACCGCCAGTCCACCTTCGCCTACATCATGAGCGCTCGAGACAACACGCTCCCGGACCAAAGCCCGTACCGTCTGGTGAACCCGCTTCTCGTAATCCATGTCGAGCTCGGGCGGAACGCCCCACAAGCTATCCTCGATCACCTTGGCGTACTGTGTTCCACCAAGTTGCCGCCAGTCAGAACGGCCAAAGCCGCCGAGAAGGATGACCGTCTGGCCTTCCTGAGTGAATGTGGAACTGACGGGCAGCGACGTCGGTAACACGCCAACGATTCCCACCACGGGAGTCGGCAGGATCGGCGTTCCCAATGTCTCGTTGTAGAGACTTACGTTCCCGCCGGTAACCGGAACCTCAAATACCCGGCACGCTTCCGCCAGTCCTTCGATTGACTCCACGATTTGGGCCATGATCTCCGGCCGCTCGGGATTGCCGAAGTTCAGGTTATTCGTAGTAGCGATCGGAAGCGCCCCGACGGTAGAAAGATTTCGGCAACACTCGGCAACAATCAGCTTTGTGCCCTGTCGGGGGTCGAGCGAGCAGAACCGGCCGTTCCCGTCGAGCGACATCGCTACCGATGTACCCGTTTCCTTGATCCGGACCACGGCAGCATCATAGCCGGGGCCAGCCACTGTGTTCGTTCGAACCTGGTGATCGTACTGCTCCCAGATCCAGCGCTTCGAGCAGAGATCGGCGGACGCCAAGCAGTTTCTTGAGATCAGCCTTTAGGTCGGAGCTCTTCACCGCCGGCCCGTCCAGCGGGGCCGCGCGCAGAGGCGTAGTAAAAGGCCGGTGGTATCGCGGAGCTTCATCGGCCAGTGCGCGGTTGGGAATTTCGGCGACAACTTCGCCGTGGTTCTTAATCCGCAGGAGTCCATCCGGCGTGACGACGCCGATCTGAACGGCATCCAGGCCCCATTTCCGGAAGACTTCGTAGACCGCCTCTTCGCGCCCTTTCTCGGCAACCAGGAGCATCCGCTCCTGCGATTCCGAGAGCATGATCTCGTAAGGCGTCATGCCGGTCTCGCGCTGGGGAACGTACTGCAGGTCGATCTCGATGCCTGTGCCCGCGCGGCTTCCCATCTCGCAGGTAGAGGACGTGAGTCCCGGCGGCGCCCATGTCCTGGATACCGACAATGGCTCCCGTCTTCATCGCTTCGAGGCATGCTTCGAGAAGCAGCTTCTCCATGAAGGGATCGCCGACTTGCACATTCGGCCGTTTTTGCTTGGACTCTTCGGTAAACTCGGCGGACGCCATCGACGCGCCATGAATGCCGTCCCGCCCCGTCTTCGCGCCTACATAGATCACCGGGTTTCCAACGCCGGTGGCTTTACCGTAGAAGATTTCGTCGTGCCGGAACACGCCAAGAGCGAATACGTTGACCAGTGGATTGCCGTCGTAACTCTTGTCGAAGACGCACTCCCCGCCAACGGTCGGAACGCCGAAGCAGTTGCCGTAATGAGCGATGCCCGAAACGACACCCTCGAGAATGCGATGGTTGCGAGCGCCCGTCTTCGGATCGTCCAGCCGTCCGAAGCGGATGGAATCCATCACAGCAATGGGCCGCGCTCCCATGGTGAAAATGTCGCGCAGGATGCCGCCGACCCCCGTCGCTGCGCCTTGAAAGGGCTCGATAAAGCTCGGGTGGTTGTGAGATTCGATCTTGAAGGCGATTGCCACGCCGTCGCCGATGTCGATGATTCCGGCATTCTCGCCCGGCCCCTGCAGCACGTACGGGACTTTCCGTCGGAAGCTTCTTCAGATGAACGCGGGTGCTTTTATACGAGCAGTGCTCGCTCCACATTACGCTGAAGACGCCAAGTTCAGTTAAGGTGGGCTCACGCCCGAGCAGTTCGGCGATTCTGTCGTATTCGGCGGTCGTGAGTTGGTGCGCCGCAATAACTTCCGGCGTGATGTTCATGAGTGGGATGTCGCGACGAGCGGCGAACTGAAGCTCGCCGCAGAAACCAATGAGCGTAGAATCGCGAGTCCGTCCGTTCCGCCCACCAGAGGGTCTGCCGCCCGTTCCGGGTGAGGCATCATCCCGAGCACATTCCGCTCGCGGTTCACGATTCCGGCTATGTTGTTCACCGAGCCATTCGGGTTTTCACGGTAGCGAAGAACAACTCTGTCCTCCTCCTCAAGCTCGTTGAGGGTTGCGGCGTCGGCGATGTAACAGCCTTCGCCGTGAGCAACCGGAAGGTGCAGGATGTCGCCTTTGACCAGATCTTGAGTAAATGGGGCGTTAGTGCTCGCGACTTCGAGCGCCACCGTGCGGCAGACAAACTTCAGACCGGCATTACGCACCAGGGCGCCCGGTAGAAGACCAGCTTCCGTTAGTACTTGAAATCCGTTGCAGATGCCCAACACGGGCCCGCCACGTTCCGCGAACTGCCTGACCGCCCCCATGACGGGAGAAAACTTGGCAATAGCGCCCGTGCGCAGGTAATCGCCGTACGAAAAACCGCCGGGAAGAATAACGGCGTCGACGTCACCAAGGCTGGCGGAGTCGTGCCAGATAAACCGCGCGTCCGTTCCCAGGTTGTGCCGAAACGCATGATATGCGTCGTGGTCGCAGTTACTACCAGGAAAAACAATAACTCCAACCGTCATGGGAGAAACACCGGAAGGAGAGACGCGCTATGCGCCAGCGGCAGGGGCAGCAGCCTTCTTTCTGGTTGCCCGGCGCTTCTCAACGGGAGGTTGGCGGTCACTCTTTTTCAATGCGGGCAAAGCCATAGAAGTCACAAACTTCTTCTCGCCGTGATCATCGAATTTGATGACGATGTACTCGTCATTGCACGAGACAACCGAGCCAAGACCAAATTTCGTATGTTCAACTTGTGCGCCCTGGGCGAACGGTGGTTTACTGGCCATGAACGGTTAGTTCCCTCGAGTCAATTGTAACAATTAACACGTACTTCTGTCGAATCGTGTGAGATGTGTCCTGCCCTTCGGCAAATGGCTTCATATAATAGAGGTCAGTATCTATGGAGGAACTCAAGAAGAAGATCCAGGACGAAATCACGGCGCTGGAGCACGAACTCCGCACGGAACTGCCGAAGCAGATTCTGACGGCGCGCGCCCACGGTGATTTGAGCGAAAACGCCGAGTATCACGCCGCCAAAGAGCGCCAGGGTCTGGTGAATGCCCGCCTGGGCCAGTTGCAGGCCCGGCTTCGCGAATTCTCCATGATCGACATGACCAAGATCCCCCGGGACCGGGTCGGACTGGGCTCGAAGGTATTGGTCCTCGATTTGAACAAGGACGAAGAGCTGTCGTACAATCTCGTGACCAGCGAGGATGCGGACGTGGCACACGGAAGGATCTCGACGAGTTCGCCAATCGGAAAAGGGCTGCTTGGCAAGCGCGTCGGCGACACCGTTCGGATCCAGATCCCGGACGGCATGAGAGAGCTGGAGATTCTACATCTCACAACCATTCACGACGAAGCCGCCAAATAACAGGGGAGTTCGATGACTTACACGCGGGCAATCGGCTTAGGAGCAAACAAGGTAATCAGGCTGATTGTCAGAGGGCTTGCGCTCTCGAAGATCAATCCAAACGTACTGACCTTCTTTGGACTAGTCATCAACATTGTTGCCGCTTCGTTCCTGGCCACAGGACGGTTTCGAACCGCCGGCCTGGTCATTATCTTTGCCGGCTTATTCGACATGGTGGACGGTCGCGTCGCGCGCGCAACCAACCAGGTGACCCGCTTCGGTGGATTTTTCGATTCAGTGCTTGACCGCTATTCCGATCTCGCGCTGCTTGTCGGTCTGCTTGTGTACTACGGGACCATCAATCGTCCCGCCTACGTTGTACTCACCGCGATAGTAATGGGTGCATCCGTCATGATCAGCTACACGCGCACCCGGGCCGAAAATATCATCCCCACCTGCAAAGTCGGGTTTATGGAACGGCCGGAACGAGTGGTTTTGCTCATTATCGGTGCGTTGTTCTTACGAATGGCTCCTGTGCTCTGGGTTATCGCCGTCTTAGGCAATCTAACTGTGGTTCACCGGATGATTTTCACGTACCAGGAAGCTGCTCGACTGGAAGAGGCGCAACTCCGAGCGGGAGTTACGCCGGCCGCTTCCGGTAGATCTCTTTAACGCAGCTCTCCGGTCAATCTCGCGCCCGATGCAGCATATCTGACAGTCCACTCGACTGCTGCTCGGGGATCAAACAAACTTCTAACCCTGGTTCTTTCGGAAGGTAGCCCACCGCTTTTTCTGGGCTGCTGCGATACGCTTGCGAGCTTCAGGACTTAAGATACGCCGTTTGCGTTCCCGGGACGAAGCAGACGGAGTTTCCGAACTCGCCTCCGGCGCAGACGCCTTCGAAGGCTTAGCCGCCCTCTGCCCCATCATGCTGCGCACCTGGGAAATCTGCTCTTCGAGCCGGTGCCGCTGCGCCTCAAGTCCCTGAAGCGCCGCTTCCAGGATTTCTCTATTCGGTGTGGCGAATGTCTTTGCCATGTCTATTCTTAGTTAGTAACATACTCTATCTCAGAATTTCGATGAATAAGTCAGACGTCGGTCGAACATAGGATAGTAATAGGCCCGTCATTTGTCAGGGAAACCTTCATATTTGCCTGGAAGATTCCGGTCTGAACTCTAGGGCAGAGACGCTGGCAGTACTGGACAAAATGCTCGTAGAGCGATTTCGCCAGTTCAGCGCCGGCCGCTTCCGAGTAGGACGGTCTATTTCCGCCTTTAGGATCGGCGTATAACGTGAATTGAGAAACAATCAACAGACTGCCCGTAACCTCGGACAAACTGAGGTTATTCTTTCCGTTGTCGTCCGGGAATATGCGAAGGGCAGTAATTTTCTTGGCCAGGTATTCCGCGTCCGCCGTTCCGTCAGTCTTTCTCACGCCTAGAAACACGAGCGAACCTCGTCCGATTTGCCCGACAACTTCGCCCCCAACTGTTACTTGGGCTTCGGTAACGCGTTGAACAAGTGCACGCATAACCAAATCTTAAGCATTGTGAAGGAGCGGGCGATGGTGCCGGAAAGGGAATAGCTACAGCCGTGAAGGATAGCCGCTATTGTGCGCTCGCAAGCTTGCGAGCCCTTTGCCACTGCATCTTCCCGCGAAACTCTTCAAGCAGGGTCGAGATACCAGCCCAGTAGTAGCCGCACACGAATAGCATCAGAAACGGTATGGCAAGAAAGTTAGAAGTCTCAACCGCGAAACTCACCATGTAAACGAAGTAGCTGCCGATTGCTAGTTCGATATAAGGCAACATGCCGCTCTTGCGGCGGTAAGCGGCCGGCTTTGCTGTCCGTGCCTGCGCCTTGTTACCGATGGCATATTTAGCGGTACGCGCAAAGCTGGTTTGAATTCCTAAAAGAGCCTCAATTACACCTTTTGCATTACTAACTGTGAGCGCCACGCCAGCAGCCATAAGCATAGGAAGGAAGGCGATGGACTTCCACCAGCTCTTTGGAAACAAGACCCTCTGGGCATATAGGTAAAAGGCTGAGATAGACCAGAAGGAAGCGACAATGAGCGGAAAGTCGATCGCCACCATCTGGAACACACCCATATAGAACCGCACAATCATAACCGGAAGCATCAGCATGGATACGATCAGCATGAGCGGGTAGGAGATGTTGGGCGTCAGGTGCATAAACGCCTCCGCTTTGACCCGGAACGGCAAATCAGCCCGCAGCAGCCGCGGCAGGAGCTTCAAAGCGACTTGAGTCAGACCTTTGGCCCAGCGGGCCTGCTGAACCTGGAATCCGTAGGTGTCGACCGGCAACTCCGAAGGGCATTCGATGTCGGGTACATAAACGAACCGCCACCCTCGCAATTGGGCCCGGTAACTAAGATCCGAATCTTCCGTTAGCGTTTCGTGTTGCCATCCGCCGGCATCGTCGATCATGGTGCGCCGCAGGATACCGGCTGTGCCATTGAAGTTAAAAAACAAACCTGAGCCGCAGCGCGCCCCATGCTCCAGAACGAAGTGTCCATCGAGGAGCATGGCTTCTACCTGAGTAAGGATGTTGAATTCCTTGTTCAGGTAAGTCCACCGGGTTTGCACCACACCTACTTCGGACTCCGTAAAGAAGTGAACGGTCTTGCGCAAGAAGTCGACCGGGGGCACGAAATCGGCGTCGAAGATAGCAATCAACTCACCGGTTGCGGTTTCGAGCCCCTCCTGTAAAGCGCCCGCCTTGAATCCGTGACGGTTGGTCCGGTGCCGGTACTCGATCGGATAACCGGCGGCAATGTATTCGTTACACAGCCTCTCGGTGAAAACGTGAGTTTCGTCCGTCGAGTCATCGAGCACCTGAATCTGAAGCAGTTCTCTCGGGTAGTCCAACTTCACAACCTCTTCAAGGAGCCGCTCGATGACATATCGTTCGTTGTAGATCGGCAACTGCACCGTCACCGGCGGCAGTTCCACGTATTTCCGGGGAGACTCGAGAACCAGGTTTTTGCGGAACTTCCTGTACCGCCGGATTGTTTCGTAACGGTGGACACCGTAGACGGACAGGATTGCGAGAATTGTAAAGTACGGAATCAGCAATGCCCAGTCGAACGCTGACAATCGATATATGCCTGAGAAGCTGTTGTCGATCAGACCCTGAGCCATCCGGCTACTTATGGAGTCATGCGCGAAGAGGAACAAGCAAGGTCCCGCGAGCGGCGTCATAAGATCGTTTTGCAAGACTTATCTCTTGACTAGTGTAGCCGTTATACAGTAGTCATTCCTAGTCGTTCCCGAATTGCAAGTCGGAAACAAACGAGTCGAAATTTTCGTAATAACGCAAGGGCGTATCGGTAAACACATGCGGAGTCACATCAAGAACCTGGGAATTTTGAATATCGTCATGGGGAGCCTTACGGCATCGATCGGGCTCGTGGCGCTCGTCATCCTGGGAGGGCTTGCCGGGGCGATCAATTGGTCTGGAACCGTGGGGGGAGAGGATGGAGTATCGTTTTCCATGGCCCCCGTCCTTTCTCTTATTGGGCTCGGTGTAGCCGCGTTTTTCGTGCTTCTCGGGCTTCCGTCCATCATCGGCGGTTGGGGGTTGCTGAAGATGCGCCCCTGGGCTCGCGTTTTTACCTTAGTGCTTTCCGGCTTCCATCTGCTCCATGTTCCCTTCGGAACTGCGCTCGGCGTGTACGGCTTTTGGGTGCTGTTGAGTGACGAGGCCAAGGCTCTCTTGAGCGACCACCCTGGCGGAAGCTTACCGCTCACCTACTTGGGCCCGTCCGCCTAGAGGGCTGTCCAGCATCGTCCTGACGCTCGCAAACAAATCCCGGAGCATCTCCGCAGTCAGACGCCTGGTGGAAGTGTTTTGCTGACTCGGATGATACGAAGCCACCAGCGCCGGACCGCCCGGATGGGTGTTATAAGTGGCGCCATGGCCGAATCGGAAACTAGATCGGGACCGAATCGCGCCGGTCTGTTGAAGAATAGAGAGATAAGCCTCAAAGGCGATCGCTCCTAGCGCCACAACGGCTTTCAGTTCGCTGAACAGCGCCAGTTCTCTTACGAGATAAGGCCTGCAGGTGAGGATTTCGTCGCCGGTAGGCTTGTTGTCTGGCGGAACACATCGAACGGCGGCAGCGATATAGGCGCTTTTCAACTCTAGCCCGTCATTTCTCGCCACGCTCTGGCTCTGGTTGGCGAACCCGGTCTGCCAAAGTGCACGGTAAAGAAACTCGCCCGAGCGATCACCCGTGAAGACCCGACCGGTGCGATTTGCACCGTGAGCCCCTGGAGCAAGTCCTACGATGAAGAGCTTCGCGGCGGGGTCCCCGAACCCGGGAACGGGCTTGCTCCAATAATCGTCCGCCTGATAAGCGCGGCGCTTGACTCGGCCCATCTCTTCCCGGTGCGCTACCAGCCGCGGACAGGCGAAACATCCGACTATTTCTCCCGAGAGTACCCGGAGAGCTTCGGCCGGGGCCGAGAGGCTCAAGTTCGAAGACGCCATTCTCCGTACAAAGCTACATTATCGGGCTTGTTGATTGGCAGGTTCGACGAACGGTACCTGAGGAGTCGAGCTTAAGCGGTGTGCGCGATCAATCCCCGTCGCAAGGTTTTGTAACGAGAGTTGGCTTACATCGGGAGCGTTCGTGCTCCCGAGCGCAGCAAGAGAAGGAAGCATCTCGGCGAAGCGTTCGGTAAGGAACGGATCTCGCCAGCCGCGTTTCGTCTCCGCCCGGATCACTTCGACCGCCGCAGACGGGCTCATCGCGGATTTGTAGCTGCGTTCCGCGGTCAGAGCGTCGTAGATATCTGCCAGTTGGATAATCCGCGCTAATAACGGGATTTCGTCGCCGCGAAGGTGATCCGGATACCCAGATCCGTCCCACTTCTCGTGATGGTGCCGGATGATAGGCAGCACATTGCGGAGCGACTTCATTCCCTGGCAGATTTGCTCGCCCTTGAGCGTATGGCGCTCCATAATGCGCCATTCCTCGGGAGTGAGGGGGCCGGGCTTGAACAACACCTGATCGGGTATGGCAACTTTGCCGATGTCATGGAGATATCCGCCCCTTTGGAGAGCCAGAATATCGTCTGTCGGAAGTTGCAGGGCCAAGCCTATCGAGGAAGCGATACTGGCCAATCGTTCGCAATGCTTGCCCAGAGCGCCGTTGCGTTCTTCGACCGATGCAGCCAGGGAGAACAAGATGCTCTCCGAGTCGTCCAGCTTGTCGACGAGTGCTTTCCGGTGCAGGGCAGACTTGACGTGAGCGCGGAGTATTCGGGGCGCAATCGGCAGCGGAAGGAACGCATGGGCGCCTGCTTCGATCGCCTTTGCCTCGGCATCCTGGTTCCTTTGCGGCCAAAGCACGAACACGGGCAGTAGTTGCGTAGCCGGAGATCTCTTCAGCAGCCCGCAGAGTTCAATCGCGCTCGGGCCTTGCAGACTGCTGTCGGCCAAAATCAGATCTACGTTTGCACCTGAGATCACAGCAAGCGTCTCTTCCACCGATTGGGCTCGAACCAGGCGGTGATTTGTGCCGCTTAACAGGGCAGAAATCGTCGCCATTGCCGGTCCTGGTTGCCCGGCCAGCAGTATTCTGCCACCGGATTTATCCGACCTTGCCCCTCCCTCGTGCGTGGCCTCGAGAGACCACCCGAGCGCTGGGGTGTTGATTGGTCGGGATACATTCTCCATCTGTGCGGGTGCCTGAAACTTTCCTTACCTGAGAGGAAAGTGCCCGCGTCTTTTCAAAAATCTGATGTAAATACGTTCCGTAGCCAATTGCTTAGTACTGGAACGTATGTAGATTTGTGCCTGAGAATTTTACATGGCTTTCGCCACAAGCAGCGCAACCTTTTTGGAGCCTTGCACTCCAACAAGCGGGCTAGTGCAATCGCTTCATATCTTTAGGCTAGTGTGTGGGAAGACTTGCAAGATTACGAACGAGACATCCGAATCTTGATGATCGAGGACAATCCCGGGGACGTTCGGCTGTTGAGGGATGCCCTTAAGGAACTGAAGGCTCCAGTCGAGATTAGAGTGGCTCCGGATGGTGCGGAAGGCTTAAAGATCATTTTTAATACCGATCTTGTTCCGGAGCCATGGCATCCCGACCTTATTTTTCTGGATCTGAATCTCCCGAAGGTTGGCGGCCACGAGGTACTGTTAAGGCTCAAGAGCGACCCTGACAAGCGGCTGATCCCCGTCATCATTCTGAGTTCCTCTCGGGCCGAGAATGATATAAATCGCGCTTATGACGCTCATGCCAACGCTTATATCCGGAAACCGACCTCCCTCGACGACCTTATGAATGCTGTCAAAGGACTGAAGTCGTTTTGGATCGATACGGTCCGCTTGCCAAAGGTTTCCGGACGAGGTTCAGAGCTGACTTCCGTCGATGCAGAATATGGTTACAATTCAGCGTCTTAAACGTTCCGCCATGCTCTAATTATTTGTGGGAATGTCCTGCAACTCGTCCTGACATTCTCTTTCTTAAGGAGTCCCTTCCCTGAACACGAAAGTCTCTCTCGCACAGGTGCGCGAACCCGCGGACCGCTGGACCACCACCGACGCCGCGGAGCTTTATGACGTCGCGAGTTGGGGCAAAGGCTACTTTTCGGTTGGTGAGAACGGGAATCTACTCGTACATCCCACGAAAGAGCAGAATCGCAAGATCGACTTGAAAGAGCTGGTCGATACTCTGCAGTGGCGCGGCATTTCCCTGCCGATTTTGATCCGCTTCGCCGGCATTCTGAAACACCGGCTCGGCGAGATGAACCAGGCGTTCGAATCCTCAATTCGCGAGCACGGATATAACGGGAATTACTGCTGCGTTTATCCCATCAAAGTGAACCAGCAGCGCCAGGTGGTTGAAGAGGTCTTCGAATTCGGCCGAGCCTACAAGTTTGGTTTGGAAGCCGGGTCGAAGCCCGAGTTGCTGGCGGTTCTCGCGATAGCAGACAACGAAACGCCCATCATCTGCAACGGATTCAAAGACGACGAATACATCGAGATGGTGATGTTGGCCAAGAAAATCGGCCGGCGAATCATCCCGGTGGTTGAGAAGTTCACCGAGCTCGACCTGATCATGAAGCACGCCGAGCAGGTGGGAGTGAAACCATCTATCGGACTGCGAGTAAAACTCGCCAGCCGTGGCTCTGGTAGGTGGAAGTCGTCGGGCGGCTACCGGTCGAAGTTTGGGCTCACGGTCAGCGAAGCTCTGGAGGCGGTGGAAGTTCTGAAGCAGCGGGGAATGGAAGATTCGCTGCAACTTCTGCACTTCCATCTCGGCAGCCAGATCACTAACATTCGCCAGATCAAGGCTGCCGTGATTGAGGCCGCTCGCATTTATGTCGACTTGAAGAAGCTTGGCACCGGACTTTGTTATCTGGATGTGGGCGGCGGCTTAGGGATCGACTACGACGGCTCGCAAACAGACTTCGAGTCGAGCGTGAATTACACGCTCGAAGAGTATGCGCGCGACGTGGTCTATCACATTCAGAGTATTTGCGATGAGAGCGAAGTGCCTCATCCGAATATCATCTCGGAGAGCGGAAGAGCGGTTGCCGCGTACCATAGCGTGCTGGTGTTCAACGTTCTCGGAGTCAGCGGATTTGGAGAGTCGGAACTTCCGGCGTCGCTGCCCGAAGATTCGGAACAACCTTTAATCGATCTCTTCGAGACAAATCGGTCGATCACTAAGAAGAATCTGCTTGAGTCGTATCACGATGCGCAACAGGCGCTCGATTCGGCCCTGAATCTGTTCAGCCTTGGCTACCTGACGCTACAGCAGCGAAGCCTGGCGGAGAACTTCTATTGGGCGATCTGCCGCAAGATTCACAAGTACGCGAGCGAACTTGATTTCTTTCCCGAGGAACTCGAAGGCCTGGACGGGATGCTCTCGGACACTTACTTCTGCAATTTCTCGCTGTTCCAGAGCATGCCGGACAGTTGGGCCGTTAAGCAGTTGTTTCCCATCATGCCGATTCATCGCCTGGAAGAGAGCCCGACGCGCCAGGGAGTGCTGGGTGATATCTCCTGCGATTCCGACGGCAAGGTGGATCAATTCATTGACCGCCGGGACGTGAAGAAGACGCTTCCGCTGCATGCCCTCAACGGAAGTCCTTACATCCTGGGTGCGTTCCTGCTGGGTGCGTATCAGGAGATCCTGGGCGATCTGCATAACCTGTTCGGCGATACCAATGCCGTGCACGTCAACTTAGACGAACACGGAGACGTGGTTCTCGAAACCGTCATTCAAGGCGACACCGTTCGCGAGGTGTTGAATTACGTGCAGTACAGCGTGCAGTCGCTGATCGACGCCTTTCGCAAGGACGTCGAGCTTGCTGTGCGTGAACAGCGCATCGGCTACGAAGAGTCGGGCCGCTTGCTTCGGTTCTACGAAGAAGGCCTCCAGGGCTACACCTACTTGGAACAGTGATTGCGTGACCAGCTTCGGGTCGTGCTGGTCGCGCCCAGAAATCCGCTCAACATCGGTGCCGCTGCCCGGGCGATGAGCAACTTCGGGTTCCGGTCGCTTCGGCTCGTGAATCCCTATGAGAAGGCGTTTCTCGAAGCCAGATCGGCCGTTCGCTCGCGCTATATCCTCGAGGAAGCTCAGGTGTTTCCGAGCGTACCGGAAGCGGTCGCGGATTGCGATCTCGTCGTGGGAAGCACTGCGCTTGGCAACCGCGATCTGCACATTCCGCTACATAGATTGGAAAGCGCGGCGCCAGTCATGCGGTCGAGAGCGGCTGATCGTCCGGTAGCGCTCCTGTTCGGATCTGAGAAGTTTGGTTTATCGAATGAGGACTTGAGCTTCTGCCACTGGGCGCTGCGCATACCCACCCGCGAAGAGCACGGCTCGATGAATCTGGGCCAGGCTGTCGCGATCTGCCTGTACGAACTTTCCCGGAGCGAAGAAGCGGCCGTGGCGCCGTTACTGCAACCGGCAACTGCACCGGCCGAAGAGGTCGAGCGTTTTACGTCGCTACTACTCGAAACTCTGCATGAATCCGGATACGTAGGGCGCACAACATCCTCGTCCACAGAGCTTAAAATCCGCAGACTAGTGCGCCGTTTGTCCTTGCCTTCGGGCGACACGGAAACGTGGCTGGGCATTCTGCGCCAGATCCTCTGGAAGGTGAAACAGACCGATTGAAGCTAATGGTATTCTGAGCGCGATGACGAAGGTACAGACCACTTTCACGCTCTCTCGACCTCTTAGCGATCGAGACCTGAAAGAGATCGCTCGCGTTCATTCCGTTTATGGCATGTTGAACACACGAGTGGAGCCTTCCGGCGATGCGTTGTTCATAGAGTACGATGCGTCGCGTCTTTCCCGGAAAGAGGTCAGCGCCATTCTGGAAGAACACGGCTTTCCGCTTGCGTCCTGAGGCTCGCCCCAACTTTTCGGCTCTGCAGTAATTCAGTTGGTTGATGCGGCCCTTTGACAAGAATCCCAAAAGAAAGAACGGTGGAGAGCCCGCTCTTCGACCGGCAGAGAGCGGAGCTTCTAAGCGCCTGCTTCTTGGAGTCCATCCCGTTCGCGAAGCCCTGCGGGCGGATCGGCCTCTCGAGAAAGTAGTTGTTGCCAAAGGTGCTGCCGGACCGCGGGTCCAGGAGATCGTCGACCTCTGTCGCGACAAAATGGTGCCGGTACGCTTCGAGCCCAAAGATGCGCTCGACCGGACCTCGAACGGTGTTCCGCATCAGAATGTCATCGGATTCGGTGCGGCGCACAATTATGCCGAACTCGGAGAAGTTCTGGACGGCGCTCGTCTCCTCGTGGTGCTTGACGGCGTCGAGGATCCCCACAACCTCGGCGCTATTATCCGCACGGCTCACGCCGCCGGTGCGAACGCGATCATTGTCGGCGAACGGCGCTCAGCACCGCTAACGGAAACGGTGGAACGGGCAGCGGCAGGAGCGCTGGCCTACCTGCGGGTAGCGCGAGTGACCAACATCTCCCAGGCGCTTGACCGATTGAAAGAGCACGGGTTCTGGATCTACGGTTTCGATGAGCGCGGTAGCGAAGCCTACAGTTCTGTTCCGTACGCTTCGCCCAGCGTCTTTGTGTTCGGTGGAGAAGGCAAAGGAATACACCAGGGCGTTCAGAAGCATTGCGATGTACTGGTTCGCATTCCCATGGCCGGCGCCGTTTCGTCCCTCAACGTGTCCGTCGCCTGCGGAGTTGTCTTATTCGACTGGCGCAACCGCACGATCGGCGCTTAGCAACCGGATCGGCCAAGTAGGATATGCTGTTCCGATGCCACAGTTGCAGCCTGACGGAGCGACACTTCTGTTACAAACTGCTTTTCTTCCTGCACTGAAGAACGAGCACACACTCACGAAAAACGATCATCGGCGCAATTCCTCCTGAGAAACAGGACTACCGGCCGGACGAGATCTCGAAAACTGCGATTGATCTGGCATGGCATATTGCGGCCGCGGAGATGCGATTTCTGGATGCCGTTGCTGCCGGTGGATTCGATTTCACCCCGCAGCCAAGGCCGGAATCGATTCAGTCGCCGGCAACTCTCAATGGCTGGTACAGCGAAAATTTCGAAACCCGTCTGAATCGGGTGGCGGAGCTATCGGGCGAGCAACTTACAAAGATCGTCGATTTCCGCGGCACCTTTCAGCTTCCGGCGGTCATGTATCTGGGCTTCATCCTGCACCATTCGGTACACCATCGCGGTCAGTTGTCCATGTATCTACGTCCGATGGGGGCCAAGGTGCCGTCCATCTACGGAGAAAGCTTCGACGCCGCGGAAGCCCGCAAAGCCGCCGCAAAGGGATGATAAGGTACTCCGGTTTAAGCGGACCGAACCGATCGAAGGCGAGAGCCGTGGCACCATGCACCACTCGGCAGGTGCAGTGAATCTGTCGCGGTTCTCTTTCTTCTCCCTTCTTGCAAATGCTAAGAAAACTGCCGATACTTGAGAGAAATGCCCGAGAGCCGCGGGGAAACGCAGCAAGAAAAACCAAGTAGTCAACAGTCTGTGACACTGCTGTCTTACGAGGCTTATCTCAAGCTGGTGAATCGGGCGATCGAAGCCCTGGGCAGCGAAGCCGCTGCAAATCACTGGCTGAATACGCCCCAGCCTCGTTTCGGTAACCAGATCCCGTTGCCGGCTTATAACGTGGTTGTTCATCCGGAGCACCAAGCTTTTAGCTCCGTGGTTAAGCTGGTCTCAGTGGAGCCTTTCGATTTCCATCCGTACTTATTCGGCCAGCGCCCACGAGAAAGATAGCTGCTCTTGTCCGAGTTACGCTAAAGACCACTTAATTCACGCCAAGGCTGTCCGGTAAAGCACCAATAACTTGCCCCAGGCACGTTCCGCATCAGCCTTGTTGTAGATCGGTTTGCCGTTTTGCATCGGCATGTCTCGCACGCACCAGCCGTGCAGCGCACCCGGATAGACTTCAATTTCCGCGGGCACTTTGGCTGCAGCGAACGCCTGGCGTAGTTTGTCTTTTGCATCAGGCTGGCGAGTGTCATCGTTCGACGCAATCCCGAAATACATCCGGCCCTTGATTTTCGGCGCAAGTAAATGAGGACTGTCAGGCTTGTCCGTTACGAGTCCGCCTCCGTGAAACGAGGCACCCGCGCCAATCCGATCGGGCACTGTTGCGGCCGTTCGCACCACAAGCGGTCCACCCATGCAGTAGCCTTGCGTGCCAACCTTCTTGGCTTTGTCGACTTCTTTCTGCGCATCGAGGAACCCCACATAGGCAGTGGCGTCCTGTTCGGCGTGGCCCGGGGCAGTCACTGAAGCCATGAGCGGCCGCAGTTTTGCCATGTCCGCTGGATTCTGGAAATCGAAACTCGAAGCGTCGGAGAAAGGTGCCTTTTCGACTCGATAAAACGGATTGGGCACAAGAACCGCGTATCCCTCGGCAGCCAGCCGCCTCCCCATCTCGCGCATCGAAAGACGAAGTCCAAAGGCGTCCGGCCAGATCAGAACGCCCGCGTGCGCGCCGGTTTTCGGCCGAATGAAAGCCGCATCGCAAGTCCCATCGGCAGTTTTGATCTCAACATCCGTCTCGAGTATCGCGGGATCGGCCGCCGAACTCAAGCTGGCGCTCGCCGCAAGACCTGCCGTGACTGACCCGGCAACGAAGCTCCGCCTTCCCATGTCCTCCGGCTCGCTATCGTGTGTCGTCGTCCCATTCCCTTCGCTCATGCTCTAGAGTCTATCTTTGTCATTCTCGCGGCTGATATTGTGCAAGGTGGATCGAATACATTGACCCGGCGTGAAACTCTCAAACTCGGCACAGTGGCCGCTGTTACGTCCGGGAAAGCACGTTCGCTTACGGCTGACAATACCTTGCAAACCGAAACAAACCATTCAGAGGACGATATCTGCTTCTCGCGCGCCGTGGACACGCTGGCGCTGCTGCGATCGAAGAAGATATCGTCACGCGAAGTTATGGCTGCACACCTGAAACAGATCGACCGCCATAACGCAACGGTAAACGCGATTGTGACGCTTGTGCCGCAGGACGAACTCATGGCGCAAGCGGCCAAGGCCGACGAGGCAATCGCCAAGGGCAAGTGGCTGGGTCCGCTGCACGGATTGCCGGTGGGCGTGAAAGATCTGCATGAGACAAGCGGCATCCGCACGACCTTCGGCTCTCCGTTACGGAAGGACTTTGTGCCTGATTTCGATTGCCGCCTGGTGCAAAGGGAGAAAGAAGCCGGAGCCATCGTCATAGGCAAAACAAATGTGCCGGAGTTTGGTCTCGGGTCCCAAACTTTTAATCCGGTGTTCGGCGCAACGCGAAATCCCTACGATCTCACCAAGACCTGTGGGGGAAGTACAGGGGGCGGCGCCGTTGCTCTCGCGTGCGGTATGGTGCCGCTCGCGGATGGTTCCGATTTTGGAGGTTCGCTACGCAATCCACCAAGCTTCTGCAATGTTGTGGGCCTTCGTCCATCGCCGGGCCGCGTTCCGAACGTACCCACGCAGTTAGGCTGGTTTCCCTTCTCCGTACCCGGTCCTGTCGCTCGCAACGTTACCGATTGCGCCTATTTTCTGAGCGTACTGGCGGGATTTGACCACCACTCCCCCATCTCCATCGATCAGCCCGGCACGCAATTCGCACAACCCTTGGGAACCCGCAGTTTCAAAGGCGTCCGCGTTGCCATGTTCAAAGATCTCGGGCTCCCATGGGACCCGGAAGTAAAAGCCGCGGTGCAAGCGCAAGGAAAGGTCTTCGAATCGCTCGGATGTATTGTCGAGCAAGCGGAGCCCGACTTCACAGATGCGCACGAATGTTTCGTTGCCTGGCGTCACTGGTCCACGGAACTTGCGTACGGTGATTTATCGGAAACGCATGGCGACCAATTGAATGACTACATTCACTGGCACATCCGAGAAGGCCGCCGGCTTACCGGTCCCTATCTTTCCCGTATCGAGGCAAAGCGGACCGCCCTGTTTCAGCGTCTTTGCGCGTTCCGCGGAGAATACGATTTCTTCATCCTTCCAGTCAGCCAGGTGCTGCCGTTTGATGTGGGCACTCACTACCCCACCGAGATTGCGGGCGTGAAGATGGAGAGTTACATCGACTGGATGAAGTCCGCTTACTATATCTCGGTCGCGGGAAACCCCGCCCTGTCCGTCCCGTGTGCTTTCTCGAAGAGCGGGTTGCCGATCGGCCTACAAATCGTAGGGCGGCACCATGACGATTGGGGCGTCCTGCAATTGGCGTACGCCTTCGAGCAGGCTACGCAGGTCGGGAATCGCCGTCCGTCTTTGGCGTAAGTCTTATCTCGCGAAATCGCGAACGCGCGAATCAAGGTTCAGTCAGAAAACGAAGGATCTGATCCATGACGTTTGATCCGCCCTCGGTATCAAAGAGAAATTGAGCGTGAGCCGATCCGTCAACGATCACCAGCTTCTTGGGTTCCGGCGCTCGTTCGAAGTGGGCCTTGATTTCAGGAAGCCTGAGGCCCCATGAGTTTCTGTCGTCGCGCGCAACTATAAACAGCTTGCGCCCACTTAGTTTCTCCGGACGGGAGCCGCCCGACGAGGCTAAGAAGACAATTCGCGCCATCCTGGCCGGTCCTAAATTCGCATCGGCGTCTCCCACCGCATCTCCACCCAGACTCGCCCCGACCGCTGAGACGGCCGTCGCTCCCCTCCCGAACAGATACGTTACTGCTGCCGAAACATCTTGTTCATTTTCCGCCGCAGAGCCCGCCGCGTTAGGAGAACCATCGGGATTGAGAGAATCTCCCCGAAAACGAATGGCGAGGACGGCAAATCCTGAGCCGGTTAGGATCTCCGCCTGTTTCTTCCAACTCTCTTTCCCAAAGCGCCCGCCATGAGCAAGGATGACGTACTTTGTACCGCTACCGTAGAGATCGGCTGCAACCGGGCTTTGCCCACCAGCGACGGGAAAGGTGACCGATTGTTGCCCAAAGGCGAGACAGGCCGGGAGGAGGATCGCACAGCGCAGCCAAAGTGCTCAGGCGCATGGCGGCTCCGTTCAGCCCAGTGTACGAGAGGTCAATTTACTTCCGGGCGATTTGGACAGTGCCGAGTCCTTCGGGTCTGCAGCGGTCATGGCGAAAATCAGCGTTTCCATGACGACCCGATCGTCCTTATAGCCGTCCCGGAAATTACGATCGGTTCCGTAGATCAACTCAATGGCCTTCGAAAGTCGCTCTTTCGTGAATGCGTTGGCTGTCGTTACGACCTGCTCTGCCCGCTCGCGCCACATGCGCACGCCCAGCTTCTGGAAAAAGTTCTGCGCCTGCTGCGCCGAGCTGACACGTCCCTCCTTGGCCGCGAGCGCAAGCCGGAATTGGGTACTGAGAAACGTAAGTGCCAGCGGAAGATACTCGCCCTCCCGAATCAGAAGATCGACCGAGCGAAGCGCTCCCATCCGGTCTCGCTTGCCAAGCGCGTTGACCAGAGTAAATATGGTGCTCTGCGCAGCATTCGGCACCAGTGTCTCCAAGTCCTCGGCCTTCACCGGCCTCTCCGTCCCTACATAGAGAGCCAGCTTCTCAATTTCTCCGGCAAGCCTGTTCGCATCACCCGCCACCGCATCCAACAGGATCGCTAACTCCAGGTTTCCAAGCTTTAAGTTGTGCTCCCGGGCAAGCTGTTGCGCAAGATGACGGCTGGATTCCGGAGTGTAATGACGAAACTCGACCGTCGCCGGTATTCCGGAGTAGAACTTCTGCACTCGTTCGAGTTTGGCGCGATCGTCTCCCGTGAAGTCATAACGGCTGCATTCGAAGACAACCACCGTACCGGGACAGGGAGCTTTCAGGTATTCGCTTAATTGCGATCCGGCGGACTGGCCGCTCCCGGATCCCTCGTCGTCATCATTGCTGGTCATGCGGCGCGGCAGGGCCAATTCTGCGCTCGAAACCCAGAGAACGCGCTCAGAAGAAAACAGCGACAGAGATCGGGCATCGTCTAAAGCTTCCGTGAGCGTACAGCCTTCGAGATCAATCTGACTCAATCCGTCTGTACGAGACTGGGGAGACAGGACCCGGTCGATCAGCGCGCCGCGGCAGATCCTGCGCTGGTAACCTTCCTGCCCGAGGAATAGGTAAGCCGGTGCGGGCGGTTGTTTGGCGATCTTGGCGAGAAATTGCTCAGGAGTCATAGGGCAATTCAGCGGAGTTAGAAAGCCTCAACCACCGCACTTACAACGTCGTGCGCTATGTCGCGGCTTACACGGTCGAAAGCCGGCCCGCTTTCATCGAAGAACTGATGGGGATCGACGGCGATGCTGTAATTCTGCCGGAAGGCCATGTTATTCCGGGCAAATAAAACCCGCCCGGTACCGCGCTCTGAAAGCGTCACCGAGATAACGACCAGCACTTGCACGCTGGTAGGTTTTCCTGAGATCGGGTCGAAAATAGTCGGGAAAACCTGAGCGGAGTTCACGTTGCCCGTCAGCACGGCATCCGCCTCGCTGGGGTCGGTAACTACTCGAAACCGCGTCTTGGCAATGAACTCTCTTCCAATTTGTTGCGGCAGCACGTCCAGTAACTTGTAACGCATGGAAGCGCTGACAAACGCCGGAATGGCGATGGTGTTGATGCTTTTGGGGACCAGATCGGCCTTACCGCCGACATGGTAGCCGCAACTTGCAATCAGGCCGGGGCCGAGAAGTAAAATTGCGCAGGCCCGACGTCTTGTCACCGCTTGTTCTCTAAGGCCCGGAGAAGCTCGGCCGCGGCTTCCGACGTCATCCGTAAGTTATCCATCGCGATCCAAATCCAGGCAGCGCGAGGGTTGTTACGGTCGACGCGGATATCGCCCGCGGCTAAGCCGTTCTGGCCAGCCGCTCCCACGTTTGTTGGTGGGTCCTGCTCCGCCGACCGGACTTCAATCTGCGCCGTCGCGAGAGCTTCGCCCAGATCTTCGGCGTTCACGTCGGTTTCGAATTCCACCCACGCCGAAAGACTGTAGCCGTGGAAAACCGGCGCCTGCAATAACCGGATCGATGGCATCGGGATGGCGGCCCGATTGGGCTGGCGGCTCAAGAGTGTGGCCAAGTCGCGTTCAATTCTCTGCTCCGCCGCGGCCAGGGACACCGGGGCATCGCTTCCGTATTGCGGCAACAAATTGAAACTGAGCTGCGCGTCGAAAATGTCCTTCGGCAACGGCTTGAAGGCCAGTAAGTTTGCCGTTTGGTTATGCAGCTCCGAAATGCCACTCTTCCCGCGTTCGCTAGCCGGTTCCAATACATTGATGACGGCAGAGCGTAGCCTTCGATAGCGCGCCAGCCTGTCGAGCACCATAGCGATTGCAGTCGCAGCCGGATGCGCAATGATCAACAGCCAGTTATCGGAGTCCTTAAATTCCTGAAGCAGCGGCGCCGTGATTCGAGCCTCAGGCTTGTTTTCGAGCAAGCCTGTGCAGTCGATGATGACCGGCCTGTTACCGCCCGCCTTCACCAGCTCGTAAGTCTTCTCCGCCCCTACGGGAGTTCCGGCGAATAAAACAGCGAAGCCGGATTGGAGTGCAGCCGCGCTGAGCGGATCCAGATAAACAGCCTCGCCATCTTTTTCGCTGAAATTACCTTCTCCGCTGGCTGCGAAGGTCTTGATTGTGATATCGGGCCGGCGCTGGTCGAGCACTTCGCTCAACTCGCGGCCCATCAGGGTCTCAGCACCTATCAGGGAGATCTCTGCCACAGTTTTTCGTTCAACCAACTTGTTGTTCGGCAAGCGCGCGTAGACGCTCGCGTTTTCCTTAATCTCCGGACCATGCCGCCGGTGCGAATGATAATTCCACTGCCCACATACGTGACCGCCATGACGAGTAATACCGGCTGCGACCAGAACACGATCGATACTGCCATCAGGCCGATGAGGAGAACACTCACTGTTGCACGTGGCTTCGAAACGCTGATCTGCTTAAAGCTCGGATAGCGCCAGGAACTCACCATCAGCAGGGACACAATGACGATCAGCACGAGCCAGACAATCGAGAACAAAGCGCTGCGAACCGGGGAACTGCTGAAGTAAACAACCGCGGCTATGAAGCCCGCGCCGGCCGGAATCGGCATCCCGACGAAATACTTTCTGTCGGGGCGGCCCGGATTCTTGGGTGTCGGATTGGTCTGGACATTGAATCGCGCCAGCCGGACAGCTCCGCATAGTAAGTAGAAAAAGGACGCGACATAGCCGGCACGCGACAGATGACTCAGCAAGTCGCTGTCTCCGGAGGGAGCGACGAACATAACGCCCCAAACAAATGCAAGGACCGCCGGAGTGATACCGAACGTGATCACATCGGCCAGAGAATCCAGTTCCCGGCCGAAATCGCTGACAGTGTTCGTCATTCTCGCGATGCGTCCATCCAAGTCCGTCGAAGAAGACGGCAAAACCTAACAATCTGGCAGCGAGCGAGAAATGATTATTGAACCCGTAATCACCGCCCAGTACCTCTCTCGCACCCTCGAAGCTCTGCAGCAGAGCCGCGAAACCCAGAAAGATGTTCCCGCTCGTAAACAAGGTAGGGAGCACATACGCTGCTCTCCGCGGGCGTTTCGCTTCCACGACACGCACCGTGGAATGTCCCTGAGAACTCAGAGGACGTCTCCGCCCGCAGGTTTTGCGAGGATCGTTGTTCCCGCCGAGACCCGGTCACCGACCTTGACGGTTAAACTCCACTCGGGCCCGAAGAGCACGTCGACTCTCGAGCCGAATTTGATGTACCCGATTCGTTCACCTGCGGCCACGACGTCTCCCGCCTGTTTGTGACATATAATTCGCCTCGCGATCAGACCTGCAATTTGCCGGCAGACAACCCGGCCCCGGGGGCCTTCCACGACCAGGGTATTCTGCTCGTTCTCCACCGAAGCCTCTTCATGGCTCGCCACCAGAAACTTACCTTTCCGGTAAAGAACCTCGGTGATTCGTCCCGGAATGGGCGTCCTGTTCACGTGAACGTCGAAAATGTTCAGGAAGATGCTGATTCTTGTCTCGGCCGGCCCGAGTTGCTTGATCGCGACAACCTTGCCGTCGGCCGGCGCCACAATAGCATCTCCAGTCGGCGCAGTACGGTCTGGATCCCGGAAGAAGTACAGGCAGAACGCGGCTAATACGTAGAACGGGATTCCCAGCCATGGATGGACAAAGTACGCAAGCCCGACTCCGAGAGCGACCAATCCCAATGCGTAGTAAAGACCATCAGAAACAATGCGCAAGAGACTATTTTATCGTGGCCGTACCGCTCCTTAAGAGCCCGTGAGTCTTTCGCCGGGCGAATCGTGTTCAGTGTGAATGAACGCATCGGCCTTTGCCGTACATCTTTTCTGAACTCTGACAACGCGGCGGGCATCTCTCCGCAACTCCACCAGGAAACCAAGGGGGACGAAGAGTTATCGAATCATTGACGTCATGCTGCCGAACGATTTTCCGATTTCACGCCGACATGTTATCGCTGCCGGAACCGCCGGAATGGCGGCGCTAGCCATGGCCCAGGAGCTTCCACCTCCCACACCCACCGACACGGGAAGCACCACAGGGGGCAAAATCGAGTTTCCGTCCTGGACAGCGCCGACAGAGCGGCCGACCCCCGGTCCGCCGAATCCGATGCCCCTCGATAACCGGCTCGGCTTCGCGGTTGTCGGATTAGGCCGGCTGTCGCTCGAGAACATTCTTCCCGCGTTCGCTCAGGCTAAAAAGGCACGTCCAGTCGCGCTGGTGAGCGGTTCGCCCGATAAGGCAAAGGCGGTGGCTGCGCAGTACGGCATTAAACCGGAGGCGATTTACAGCTACGAGAAGTTCGACGACATCAAGAACAATCCGCAGATCGCAGCGGTGTACATTGTGCTTCCCAACGCAATGCACAAGGAGTTTGTGCTCCGAGCGGCAAAAGCCGGCAAGCATGTTTTGTGCGAGAAGCCGATGGCCACGTCTTCCGCCGACGCAAAACAGATGGTCGAAGGCTGCCGTGAGGCTGGGCGCCTGCTGATGATTGCATACCGTTGCCAATACGAACCCTACAACCGAAAGGTGATCGAGCTTCTCAAGGAGCGAAAGTACGGAACGCCGAAACTCATTCGCGCGGTCAACGTTCAAAACATGGCGGCTCCCGAGCAATGGCGGTTGAAGAAAAAGATGGCCGGAGGCGGTTGCATGCCGGACGTCGGCATCTATTGCTTGAACGCCGCGCGCTACCTGACGGGTGAAGAACCGGTGGAGATCTACGCACAGATCTGCACAACACCGAACGATCCGCGTTTTCGCGAGGTGGAAGAGACCGTTTCCTTTTCTCTCCGCTTCCCGAGCGGCATCATCGCCGATTGCTCGACCAGCTACGGCATGCATGAATCCCGCTATTTCCACGTCCATACGGATGCGGGAAGCTTCCAGCTTGAAAATGCATTTGCTTACGAGGGCCAGCAGCTCCGGGTCTCTCACCGGGAGGGGAAAGCCGAATCAATCGATCAGATCCGGCTTGGGCAGAAAGACCAGTTTGCTCTGGAGATCGATCATATGGCGGATTGCATGATGAAGAATCGCAAGCCGCACACGCCGGGCGAAGAAGGAGTCCAGGATCACCTGATGATGGAAGCGATCTATAAATCTGCGGCGAACAACAGGCCCGTTTCTCTGCCCAGAGTGGAGGGTAGAGACGTGACACGAGGACCTGCTCCCGAAGAGAGCTGAAGCTAGTTTGGCTGTTGAAGGGGAAGAGAGGCTTACCGAGCTTGGACTGTGTCAGCTAGACAGGGAATCGAAGCTCGGTCCGCAAAAAGGCGTAGGAGAAATCTTGAATCTTAGCTGCGCATCGGATTCTCGGACTCTCTATTTCTTAGTGCAACTCGGACGCCAGATTCTCAGCACGAGGCCGCAAACCCTACAAGTTCGCAATGAGCGCGGCCAAAAGCGCAACGCGATCCGGAACACGATCGAGCAGAATGCTCTCGTTCTGAGCGTGGGCGCCCTCGCCGACACCGCCCAAGCCCGTCCAAGGTGGGAATCCCCAGAGCCGCGGTAAAGTTCCCATCGGAGCCGCCGCCCGTTGACGATTCTTCGATAGCGATTCCCAGTTCCGACGCCATGGATTGGGCCCGCCCAAAGAGAGACCCGATCGCCTTCGTGCGCTCCATAGGGGGCCGGTTCAAGCCGCCTTCCACGAGCAACGTGCACCGCTTGTCGACAGCCCGAAGCGACTTCAGCTTACGGTCAAGAGCACTCGCATCTTTGTTCGTAACGGCGCGCATATCTACCTCGATCTGCGTTTCGGCAGCGACAACATTCGAACGTGATCCTCCGTGAATAACGCCCGGGTTCACCGTAATGCCTCGCCGGAGGTCCGTGAAGACACTGATCCGCTCGATCTGCCGGGCTGCTTCCAACACGGCGCTTGCTCCATCTTCGAAGTCGACGCCCGCGTGGGCCGCTTTGCCCGTGATCGTGATCCGGTACCGCCCAACTCCCTTCCTGGCGGTCTTCAGCTTTCCACTCAGCCCTGTGCCCGGCTCGAGCACTAAAACGACATCGCTCTTTCCCGCTTCTTTCTCCGTCAGCGGCCGGGATTCCGGGCTGCCAACCTCCTCGTCCGGAACAACCAGCAACACAACATCGCGCGAGACAGATACATCCTGCTCTTTGAGGATGCGAACGGCCGCGACGAAGAACGCCAGGCCGGATTTCATGTCCAGAACACCCGGCCCCCACAAACGCCCTTTGGATCTCCGAACCGGCATAGACGCAAGCGTGCCCGTCGGCCAAACCGTATCCGAGTGGCCGATTCCGAGGATCTGCTTCCCCTTGTTTGCCGCGCCCGGCAACGAGAAGTTCAGGCGCACTGCATCGCCGAACCCTTTCGTTTTGAAGCGTTCGGCGCGCGCAATATCTTTCGTTTCCGACACCAGCAGGTCTACGAATTTGTTCACCGCGTCCGGGGAGCCGCTCGGTGTTTCACAAACCGCCATTCGTTCGATCAGTTCAACCGTGGCGGTCTTATGGCGCTTTGCAGCGCGAAGAAACGGGTGCATTGGTTGTTATCATAGGGCTTCCCATGCCATCCATGGACGTCGAAGAGATAACGGCCATTCTGCCCCATCGCTATCCGATGTTGATGGTGGATCGAATCACCGAAATCACTGAAGAGAAGATTGTTGGTTTGAAGAACGTCACGTTCAACGAACCTCACTTCACCGGTCACTTTCCGGGGTTCCCTGTCATGCCCGGCGTGCTCATTATTGAAGCCATGGCGCAGGTTGCCGGTATCCTGGTTGGCAAACTGGCGCCGCATACGCTGGGGAAAATCATGTTTCTTGCCTCGGTGGAAGAAGCCAAGTTCCGGAAGCCCGTTGTGCCGGGCGATCAACTGCTGATCGAAATGCGGCTGGTTCGCTTGAAGACAAGCATTGCGAAGATGCAGGGCGTTGCCACCGTGGATGGCCAGGTGGTTGCCGAAGCAACGCTCATGTGTAAGCTGACCGATCGCCTGGCAGGACAGACCTGGGCCAGCCCGAACTCGAGCCTGAAAAGGCCGAAACACCAGTTCCCTGATCTCGCGTCCGTTCTGGAATGGCAATTCACCCCACTGCGATTGTCGACCCGGATGCCGAGGTCTCCCGTGATGCTGAAATCGGGCCTTACTGCATCATCGGAAGTGGCGTCACGATCGGGGCACGAACCCGCCTCCTTGCGCACGTATACCTTGAAGGCAAGCTCACGATCGGAAAAGATAACGTTTTCTATCCTTATTGCTCCTGCGGAGTAACTCCGCAGGATAAGAAATACAAGGGCGAACCGTCCGAGACGCGCATCGGCGACGGAAACACGATCCGTGAGTTTGTCACTATCAACCGCGGCACGGAAGGCGGAGGAATGGTGACGGCCATTGGAGACGGCAACCTTCTCATGGCTTACGTTCACGTCGCGCACGACGTCATTATTCACAACCGCACGATCATCGGTAACGGCGTGACCTTTGCCGGCCACATCACAGTCGAAGATTACGCGAACATCAGTGGTTTGACCGCCATTCATCATTACTGCCGGATCGGCCGCTATGCCATGGTGGGTAGCCGCAGCGTCATCAAACAAGATGTCCTGCCGTACTCCATGACCGCGACAACGCATCAAATCGAGGTTTACGGGGCCAACCGCGTCGGTTTGGAGCGCGCCGGTTATTCGGTCGAGGCGATCGAGACATTGCAATCGGCATTCCGGCTTTTGACTCGGGCCGGACTGAATACTTCACAGGCGTTGGCCCGGATCGCGGAAGAAGTTCCGCAAACGAGTGAAGTTGCTGCCCTGGTGGCCTTCATCCGCGAATCATCCCGGGGCTTTGTTAAGTAAGATCGAGTTTGCCCAGCCAATCACCTCCAAAATACGGGATGATCGCCGGCAACGGCCGCTTCCCTGCCCTGGCGCTCGAGACGGCCCGCCGGGAGGGTCACGAGGTGGTAGTCGTCGCGATTGAAAATGAGGCGTCTCCGGAATTGCGCCAACTGGCTGGCTCCTTTCACTGGATCAACATCGGGCAGTTAGGAAAGCTGATCGACATTTTGAAGCGTGAAGGCGTGTCCGAAGTCATGATGACGGGGCAGGTAAAACACGTCAGTATCTTCTCTTCTGTTAAGCCGGATTGGCGGCTCTTCAAATTGTTGACCTCGCTCAAAGAGAAGAACACGGCAGCCCTGATCGGCGGCATCGGGAAGGTGTTGAGTGCGGAAGGGATCGAACTGGTCGATTCCACTCGTCTGCTGAAACATCTGCTGGCGCCGGAAGGCGTGCTCACGAAACGCAAGCCGAACAAGGAAGAGGAAGCCGACATCCGGTATGGACGCCGTCTGGCTTCGGTGCTCGCGACCGCCGATATCGGCCAGAGCGTGGCAATCAGCGAGAAGGCTTGTGTCGCGGCCGAGGCAATGGAAGGGACGGATGCCATGCTGCATCGCGCCGCGCAGTTGACGGGAGGCAAGCCGCTTCGATTGGTGAAGGCGTCACGAGGCCGGGCCCACCTCCTGTTCGATGTGCCGGTGGTTGGATTGGCAACCGTCGACACCATGCGAGACACGAACACAACGGCACTGGCCGTGGACGCAGGCCGCACCCTCATGCTCGATAAGGACGAGTTTTTGGCTCGAGCGAACGGGGCCGGGATCTCCGTGGTGGCTTATCCACCTTTCGAGCCCTCAGCATGAAGCCACTTCGAGTCGCCGTCATCGGTGTCGGATCGTTCGGCCGCAACCACGCCCGCGTGATCAGCTCCCTCCCGAACGTGCAGCTTGCGGCGGTCATTGATGCCGACCGGGACCGAGGCCGCATGGTCGCGGACGAATACGGTTCCTCTTTCTTTCCGGATCTCGATCCCGTGATCGAAGCAATCGATGCTGCCGTGGTCGCTACACCAACCGGCACGCACGAGGAATTTGCGTCGAGGCTTCTGAACGCGGGCGTCGACGTGCTGGTCGAGAAGCCGATCGCCGATTCGAGCACTGCCGGAGAGCGCCTTACACGGCTAGCCGAGTCGAAGGAGCGCATCCTGCAGGTGGGTCACCTAGAGAGATTTAACCCGGCGGTTCTGGCCCTGCAAGAGAAAATCACCGTTCCCTTATTCTTCGAGATTCACCGCCTGAGCGTCTTCAGCCCGCGAAGCCTGGATGTCGATGTAGTTCTGGACTTGATGATTCACGATCTGGACATCGTTCTGAGCATCACGCGGCAGGATCCAAGCGAAATACACGCAGCGGGAATTTCTGTACTTTCGCCGAAGGTGGATATCGCGAACGTTCGTCTGGTTTTTGCCACCGGCTGCATTGCAAATCTCACCGCGAGCCGGGTCTCAACCGAACAGGTGAGAAAGCTTCGCCTTTTCCAACCGGGCGAATACATTTCGCTCGATTATGGCCGGCAGGACGCCACCCGGCTGGCCGTGACGGCAAACAGCCCGCTTCCAAAGATCGGTTTCGAATCTCTCCCCGTGCAGAAATCAGAGCCGCTCAAACTTGAGCTCGAAGCTTTTTTCGATGCTGTTCGCACTCGATCCAGCCCGCGAGTCGGAGGCAGGGAGGGCACCGCGGCTCTTCGGCTGGCCGAATCGATCCTTGGTAAAATCAAGGAACACGCCGAGTTAGTCGCCCAAACTATTCACCGGGCTGAGCAACCTCGTCCTCTCCAGGAACGTCATTAACTATCGTTGGCAAAATGACCGATGTAGTCGTTGAGAAAGGCGGGTTGGACCTCGACCTTTTGCGCGGCCTTCCTGAGGCACGGCCCGGGGCCTATTGGCTCGGCATTCTTGCGGGCTCGTTGCTCGTTCACGTCGTCGTTTTTCTCATCGCTCTCGATCTCCCGAGTTTTGCTGTTCAAACCCACCTCGAGCGGCGGGCCATCCGGCCACACGTCATCCTCTATCTGCCGCGCGACGTCATGACGCAGAAAGCCCCTAATCGGGAGAGGCTTTCAAAGAGCATCGATTTGGCCGACCTGATGTCCGCTCCGTCCCAGCAGGCCGCTCGAGGACGCCCGGCCCCCAGCGCACGGCGCTTCGAACTTCCAAAGAATACGGCACCTCGCCCGGTAGCAGCGCCTCCGCAGATCTTGCCGGAGGCGCCCAAAATCGCTTTGAACCAAGCTCCCACTGCCCCCATTCCGGGCGCATTGACCGGCTTAGCTGTGCCTCCACCGCCGCCGGCAGAGCCGAAGCGAACGGATTCCCCGTTCCAGAATGTAGGCTCCGACGCGCCAGTCAATCCTCACCCGACTCTTGCGCCGCCGAAGCCGGGTATTGACTCTGCCATCAAAGACCTGGCGCAAAACACCGCAGGCCGCAAGCTGGTGATCACCGATGACAATAATTCGCTTCCCTCGCCACCCGCGCCGGGGTCGCTGGGAAGTGCGGCCGGAGCGCAGCACGCGGCGGTGGAACTTGAAAGCGATCCCCAGGGAGCCGATTTCAAGGCCTATCTGACCCGCATTCTTGGCATTGTCAGAGCCAATTGGCAGCTCGTCGTTCCCCAGAGTGCCCGGATGGGAGTCCTGCGAGGCCGTACCACCCTTCAGTTCATCGTCGACCGCGAGGGCCAGATCGTGAAGGTTGTCATCGCCGATTCGTCAGGCTCTGCCCCGCTCGATCAGGCCGCTGTGGCGGGCCTGAGCATGTCGAACAGATTGCCCCCCTTGCCCAGCGATTTCCGCGGCTTCCAAGTGAGACTGGCGTTTTCGTTTGCCTATAATGTGGCCAGCCGATGAACCCTCCAGGCGAATCAGTCATTAGTTTACGGACTGCGCTTCTCCTCTACGCAGTGCTCATAATCGTGGCGCTCACGACCTTGAAAGGCGTCGCCCGCACCCTGACTTTGCTTATCGTCGGCGCACTAGTAGCGAAATCGCTGATCCACTACTACCGCGACCGCATGGAGTAAATGGCCGAAATCCACCGGACGCGGTGATTTGCAACCGGCAACCAACTCCTAAGTTATTGAAAACAGGGCTGCTCAAGGTGGCGCAACGAGTGCAATAGAAATCTCGTCGAAAGAACAGGTCATATGCGCAGCTTCTACAGTCGTCCATTCCAGGTTGGGGCGTCTTATCTCGGTATCAGCCTGCTCGCCGCTGGGACCCTGGCAGCCGGTCAGAGCAATTTACCACCGCAGCAGGGGGCACAAGCTTCCAATCCTCAGGTTGCGTCATCCGGCGGTTGGAAGCGGGTGGGCGATTCGCCCGACCAGGCACCTCCTCCGCCGCCTGCTGATGTCGAGAGTAGCCAAGCGGGGCCGTCCGGAGTTGCTCCGGGCCAGAATCCGCCGGTAGAGCAGGAACCGCCTCCGCCGCCCGGGGCAGCACAGAACTCCGGCCCGCAGCAGCAGCCGCAGCCCTACGGCCAGCCGGGATACAACGAACCCCCATACGCTCAACAGCCGCCCAGCTACGGAGCATCGCAATCGCCTTACGGTCAGGCAGAACCGCCGTATGCGCAGGGCCAGCCGAACTATCCTCAGGGCCAGCCGAGCTACCCGCAGGGACAGCCGAACTACCCACAGCAGGGCCAGGCTCCCTACGGTCCGATGGCCCCGCAGGCCGCAGTTCCGTCGCAGCTTTCAATACCGGGCGGAACCTTCATTACCGTACGGATCAATCAGTTCCTCTCTTCGGACCGGAATGGACAAGGCGATCCCTTCTCGGCAAGCCTGGTCCAGCCGCTTGTTGTGAACGGAGTTGTGGTTGCTGAGCCCGGACAAACGATCGCGGGAAGAGTGGTCGAATCGCAAAAGGCGGGCCGGGTGGAAGGCACTTCGAGGCTTCGCGTCGAACTGACGGAGTTGACGTTGGTTGACGGACAGCAGGTGCCGGTCCGAACGCAATTGATCGATCGGCGAGGCGATACTTCGGTAGGCCGGGATGTTGCAGGCGTGGCCGGCACTACCGGGCTCGGAGCGGCTATCGGCGCGGCAGCAGGATGGGGCAGAGGAGCGGCAATTGGTGCGGGCGCAGGCGCAGCGGTCGGAGTACTCGGCGTCTTAGTTACTCGTGGGCAGCCGAGTGTTATTGCACCGGAACAGGCGCTCACGTTCCGGCTTGAAGCACCCGTTACGATCTATACCGACAGGGCGCCCCAGGCGTTCCGCTACATACAGCCGAACGAATACGACCGGCCCACTTTCAGCCAGTCGCCGTATCCGGCGGGCGGTCCACAGTATGGGGGAGCTCCTTACCCCGCCCGGTATCCGTACCCTGGGCCTTATGCATACGGGTATCCGTATTACCCTTCGCCCTTCTACTATGGGCCTTCGTTTTCATTCTTCTTGGGATCCCGTTATTACGGACGGCCTTATGGCTATGGTTATGGCCGGCCGGGTATCTACGGACGATCTATTCATCGCTAAGTAAAGCTCCTACTCTCGCGATTGGCTGAGGAGATTTCTCTCCTCAGCCTTTTTTTGTTTGCGTCGCCTGTACTTGGAGTCTCGAAATCGCTGGCGATAAAATTGGACTTTCCAAAGCTGTTCTATGCCCGCGAGTACATTGGCCGTTCGAAAACCTACCCGGAAGGACGTCGACCTCTACTACAAGACGCACCGGTCGAAGTTCCAAGCGCCGGAACGCATTCATGTGCTGCAGATCATCAAGAACGTGGAAGGTCCTTCTGAGCGGGAGGCTGCCCGCGCGGCCATGGGGGAGATTGAAGCACGACTGAGAGCGGGCGAGGATTTCAGAACGCTTGCCGATGGGGAGTCCGATTGCAAAGGCAGCGGCGGAGATCTCGGCTGGTTTACGCGCGGCGTTATGGTCGAGGAATTCGAGCAGGTAGTCTTTGAACTCGCTCCAGGTGAGCAGAGCCCCATTTTCGAGACTCGCTTCGGGTTTCATCTAGTGCGCCTTCTGGAGAAGCGTCCGCCTGGCATTCAGCCACTGTCGGAAGTCTATGACGCGATCTCGGATTATCTCTATCGCGCACGCCTGGGAAGTGTCAGCCATTGATTCAGCAGCCGCATCCCTGTTGTGTTCCCAGTAAGGAACGAGCCCAAGCGCTCGAAGTCTCAAGGCAGGACTCGGCAACTCGCGAACGCATCCGCGATGGTTCCGCCGCCGATATGATCCGGCTGGACAGCGCCGAGTTCCTGATGGGCACGGAAACCGCGGACGGATTTCCCGCCGATGGCGAAGGCCCGGTGCGCAAAGTTCACCTTGACCCGTTCCTGATCGACCGGTATCCGGTCACGAACGAAGCGTTTGCCGAGTTTGTGCGCCAAACGAGTTACAAGACGGAAGGCAGAGCAGTTCGGCTGGTCGTTCGTCTTCAAGGGACATATTCCGCCGGACCAGTATTCGCGCATTGTGGAGGACACGGTGCTCGGAGCTGAGTGGTGGTGCAAAGTGAAGGGAGCCGACTGGAGACATCCGGAAGGTCCGGATTCCTCAATCGGCGAAAGGCCTCATCACCCGGTTGTGCACGTTTCCTGGAACGACGCCACGGCAATTTGCGCGCTGGGCCGGCAAACGCCTGCCCACAGAAGCGGAGTGGGAGTTCGCCGCACGAGGAGGCCTGGAACAGAAGCTCTATCCGTGGGGCGACGAACTGACTCCCGGCGGCCAGCATCTCTGCAACATCTGGCAGGGCAAGTTTCCGGATCTAGACGAGGCTGAGGATGGGTTTTCGCGCACCGGCTCCGGTTGATGCCTTCCCGCCGAATGCATTCGGCCTATACACGATCACGGGAAACGCCTGGGAGTGGTGTGCCGACTGGTTCCATCCCACCTTTCACGTATGGGCGACCCGAACCAATCCCGTGGGCCCAAGGCGAGGCTCCGCGAAGGTAATCAAGGGCGGCTCTTACCTTTGCCACAAGTCTTACTGCAACCGATATCGCGTGGCGGCGCGCAGCAGTAACACCCCGGACAGCACGACGACAAACATGAGTTTCCGCTGCGTGCGCGACGTTTAGCCCCAGCCCTAGTTTTGATTCGCTCCCGCGCTTAACTTGCATAGCAGAAGCAGATTGCAGTTGACTGGGTGATAGCGTAAATGGGGTCGTTCCATGCGCGTGATCATCCCGGTTTTACTGCTCGCCTTTCAGTTGGGAGCGATTGTCTACGCTCGCTTTGTGCCGACTCGCTACTTCTGCTGGGCTCCCTTCGATACGCAAACGGATTACGCCGCCAACGCGGTTGTTAATGGACACGCTTTGACGGCACCGGAATTCCGTCTGCGCTATCGGCGTCCCAGACACGGGTTCGATAACAGGTCCCCGCAGCACGTCATCGACATGCTTCAACAGGTGGAAGAGAAACGGGCAGCACTTGGGGACAAAGCCTCTATCGTGATGGAATATCGGGTCAACGGAAAGGCACCGCAGATCTGGCGCTGGCCGCCCTCTTCGACTCAGGACGGGAAGGAGAAATGACCGCATGACAGTCGAAGACGCAGCGCCGTCCACTCATTCGAACCCCGCGTCGAAACCGTCGTGGAACCCGTTGAAGTGTTCTGGGACGGACCTTCCCAAGAACCTGGCGATCATGGTAAAAACGCTCGCAATCGTTGTCCTTGTCGTCAATCACGTACGCATTCTGCCTGATCCCTGGCTGCCGTTCCTTCCGTTTCTCGATTCGTTTCCACCGGCGCTGTTCCAGAAGACATTACAAACGCTATTTGTCGTCTCTGCTCTCGCCATTGTGTTCAATCGCCGGCTGCGACTGTTTTCGTTGATTATCGGAGCGACAATGCTGGTTGCGGTCGTGTCGTCCAAGGCGTACTACGGGAACAATAAGACGTTCTGCGGTCTGATGTTTCTTCTCGCCGGACTCTACAAACCGGGTGGGCCTAACTTCTTCCGCTGGCAACTCGCCATCACGTACTTTGGCGCGGGACTCAATAAACTCCTGGACCCGGATTGGCACAGTGGAATCTTCTTTGAGAATTGGGCAGTGAATCGTCTTCACCAATCCTGGTACATGGCGGTAAACTCACGGCTGCCGTCTCTCTTCCTGGCCCGTTTCATGTGCTGGACGACGATTGCCACCGAGCTCGGCATTGTCCCCTGTCTTTTCGTCCCGCAGCTCAACACGCTAGCGCTGGTGAGCAATGTCCTGTTTCAGGCGAGCTTGTGTCTCTTCACGGGTACGACGTTCACTCTCTTCTTTTACAGCATGACGGCTTCTTCACTCGCCCTGGTGACATGGCCTGATCAGCCGTCGCCCGTCTTCTACGATCCCAGCCGCAAGCTGTCCCACGTAGCGAGACGCTTCTTTACGTCTTGGGATCTGGATGGCACCTTCCAATGGACGCCTCTCGAATCGGCACCCGCCGGACGCTCGGCGCTTTATCTTTTCGCTGGGAAAACCGTGTATAGCGGGTTTCGTGCCCTTCAGATGATCGTCCTGCTGAACCCGGTCACTTATTTCGTCCTGGCTGCAGCAATTGCGGCGCTAGAGAGTACACCCGCTGATGTTGGAGCGGTTCTTCGGAGGGTGATCGTGGGTGGCAGCCTCTTCCTCCTGACTCCTCCTCTCGCCTGGTTTCTGGATCGATTTTCAGGCCGCGGAAATCCCGGCTCTCAATCAGTACCGGGACCTCTGCGCGAACGATTGACAGCTTAGACGCCGCTCTCCGGCTTGACACGCCTGAGGGCGGAGAATAGCATTGACGTAATTCGAAGTTAGTTCCGGACCAGAGATCAGTGTCTGTGCTCTGTTCCCTTTTTAGTCCCACGATAAGGACCCGGCATGATGAACCGCGTTGTTACACTCTGTTGTCTTTTTGTGTCCGCTGCACTCGCACAGTTCGAGTTGGGCTCGGTTGTTGGCATGGTGAAAGACCCGACCGGCTTACCCATTGCGAACGCTGCGATTGAAATTCGAAGTGTTGCCACCAATGCCGTACGGCAAACAACCAGTTCCGCATCAGGTGAATTCGACTTCGTCGCCTTACAACCCGGTAACTACGAGATCTCCGCAAAACAGCAAGGATTCAAAGAAACTACCCAGAAATTCGAACTGGTTGTGGGACAACGTCTGGAGTTGCAGATTGGACTCGAAGTAGGTTCGTCCAGCCAAAGCGTGACCGTTACGGCTAATACCATCGCCGTCGAGGCGGCTTCTTCGGACCTCAACAATCTCCGCACTCGACAGCAGGTGGTCGACTTACCGTTAAACAGCCGCAACTTCACACAACTGGTCCAACTGGCGCCAGGAGTGAACAGCCACGGCAACTCGACGAACTCGAGCAACGGAGGTTACACCGCGGGCCGAGGCACAAGCGGCGCAATTGTAAATGGCAATCCCTCGGATGTCGGGATTTATCTGTTCGACGGCATTCAGAGTGTAGATACGGATGCGAACGTGCTGATCTTTTACCCACCGGTGGACGCCATTCAGGAGTTCAAAGTTCAGACCAGCGCGGCTCCGGCTGCTTACGGCGGCGGTCCGTCGGTTATCAACGTGACGTTCCGGTCGGGTACGAATGAATTTCACGGAGCTTTCTACGAATTCGTGCGCAATGCCGCTTTCGACGCGAAGAACTTCTTCGATTTGGGATCTGCACCGATTCCGCCGTATCATCTCAACCAATTTGGGGCGAACGTTGCGGGACCAGTGATCATTCCGAAGCTGTTCAATGGCCGTGACAAGCTTTTCTTCTTTGCGGATTACGAAGGAAAGCGCGTCAGCCAGTCGCAGACCTACACGTCCACGGTACCCACGGCGGCATTCCGCTCAGGAGACTTCTCCGCCCTATTACCGAAAACTATCCTGAAGATTCCGGGGACGAGTACGCCGCTTCCGAACAACCGCGTTCAACAAATTGATCCTGTGTCCGCAAAACTCATCGCGTTGTTTCCGGATCCGAACATCCCCGGCGCGGGCACGGTGAATAACTATCTCGACAATGGCGCTCTGATCAATAACATTGACCAGGGTGATATTCGAGTGGATTACCGCACCGGTAACTCTTCTTTGTTCGGGCGTTACAGCAAGGAAAATGCGGCGACAACGAATCCGGGATACCTTCCGGCTCCGGCGGTTGGTGCGGGTCCTGGATATCCGGGGCTCACACTTGCTCCGGGACTGCAGGGCGTCATCGGATACGGACGCTCGCTCGGTCCGAACAAGTACTACGAGATCCGCGTGGGCTTCTCCCGTCTTGTCGAAAACATCATCGACACCGATACCGCGTATGGAAAGATCGCGGAACAGCTTGGCATTCCCAATGCAAACGTAAGCGGATTAGGGCTGACGAGCATCTCGATTTCGGGTAACGCAAGTTTAGGAGACGGCAACGGCAGTCTTGCCAAAGTGAATAACCTGTGGGAGGTCGATCAGGCTTTCAGCCTGGTGAAGGGCAGCCACGAGTTGAAGTTCGGGTTTAACTGGATGAGCACGCGTTTTGCTTTCTACACGCCGCCCAAACCGGTCGGAAGCTACACCTTCAATGGCGGCTATACCGGGTATGGTTTGGCGGACTTCCTCTACGGCCGGCCCATCAGCTCGCAACTGGATGTCACAAAGTATTTCGATCTGATTCGCTTTCGTCCCGTGTTCTACGTGCAAGACAACTGGCGTGTGACCCCGAAGCTCACTTTGAATATGGGGCTTCGCAACGAAATGGTCACGCCGTGGACCGAACGCCACAACCGGCTCGCGGGCTTTGACCCGACCGGGTCCGGAAACCTGGTGCCTGTCGGCACGCCGCCGTTTCCGGGTAACTCGATCACCGATGGCCGCTACACGAATCTTGGGCCGCGCTTCGGCCTCGCTTACAGCCCGGATAGCAAAACGGTGATACGAGCCGGTTTCGGAATTTTCTACGCCTATGAGACTTACAACTCGAACCCGCAGGCCAAAAATGCTCCGTTCAACGGTTCTCTGACCACGACCAACACGCACCGGACTGGCAGGATACAACTCCGCACTACCAATTTCGACCGGGTTCCCGGCCGCGCGGCCCGATTTGTTTCCCGTAGCCGGTACTGCGTTCCAGGTCTTTTCGCGAAATTTCCCCAACCCATCCGCGAATGAATGGAATTTCAACATACAGCGACAACTAAGTACGAGGGACATGCTATCGGTCGCGTATGTCGGCCAGAACGGTGTTCATCTTCTGATCAATCCGAACATCAATCAACCGGTTCCAGGAGCTTCGGCCGTGGCGACCCGCAGGCCTTATCCGATTTTTGGAGACGGGACCTGGAACTGCACCTGCGCGAACTCGAGCTATAACTCGCTCCAGGCAACTTATCAAAATCACATCGCCTCCGGGTTTGATTTCCAGGGCGCCTACACGTACGCTCACAGTCTGGATAACTCAAGTGGAAATACCAACGCGGTCGGCATTCAGAACTCAAGAGATCTTGCCTCGTTCCGGGGCAATTCAGATTTCGACATCCGGCATGCTGTGGTGCTGAGCTGGTCTTACGAACTGCCCGTCGGGCGCGGGAAGAGATTTGCGGGCGGAGCCCACGGCTTCACGCAGGTCGCTATCGGTGGATGGCAACTGAACAGCATCGATACGTTCTCGACCGGTTCTCCCTTTACACCCGTTATGGTCACCAGCCTTCTCAATTCGGGGAGTACCGTCCAGTGGCCGAACCGAATTGGTTCGGGCAAACTGGACAATCCGACAATCAACGCCTGGTTCAATACCGCTGATTTCGTCTCGCCGGGTAACTACGTATTCGGCAATTCGGGGCGGAATATCCTGTTCGGCCCGGGAACAAGGCAGTTCGACCTCTCGTTATTCAAGAGCATTCCCTTCAATGAAGGCGGAACCCGCCGGCTCCAGTTCCGTGCCGAGACGTTCAACGTTCTGAATACGCCGCAGTTCAATAACCCGAATGCGCAGATTGGCAACCAAGCCGCGGGAACGATCACCAGCGCCGGTGCTCCCCTGCTCTATCAACGAACGTCCCGCCAGATTCAACTGGCTTTGAAGCTGTACTGGTAGCAATGCGGGCGTCCGACGCGCTCTCGTTCGGCAATCTGAGTCTTCGAGAAACGAAAGGACAAAGCGCAAGGATCTAATTTCGTACGTCTTTTCAAACCGTATGAATGCCGTTCTAAGCGTGGATGACCCGAGGGGTTATTGGGTAACCCGGCTTCTGCTCGAGCGAGGCATCGGAGTGATTTGCCTGATCGCTTTCGTTGTCGCCCTCAACCAGTTCAAGCCCCTGTTGGGAGAGCGAGGGCTGCTGCCAGTGCCGCTTTTCGTCAAAGAAGTGTCATTCCGGGAGACGCCCAGCCTGTTTTTCTGGATGCCACGAGACGCCGCTTTTACGACCGCCGCATGGATCGGCATTATGCTTTCGTGCCTTGTGATCACGGGCATCAGTTCGCGGTATACGTGGCTCTCCGTGACGGTGTGGCTTTCGATCTACGTTCTTTACCTGTCTTTCGTCAATGTGGGGCAGACCTTCTATGCCTTCGGATGGGAGTCCATCTTACTCGAGGCCTGTTTCTTCGCCATCTTTCTCGGTGGATCGCGTGTCATACCGCAGCAGATCCCAATCTGGCTATTTCGTTGGCTACTGTTTCGGATCATGTTCGGCGCCGGGCTTATCAAGCTGCGAGGCGATCCCTGTTGGCGGGACCTGACGTGTCTCAATTACTTCTACGAAACACAACCAATGCCGAATCCAGCAAGCTGGTTTTACCATTGGGCGCCGCAGTGGGTAAACAAAGGCGGCGTGCTGTTCAACCACTTCGCCGAGCTGATCGTCCCTTTCGGCTTCCTGCTGCCGCAACCGATTGCCGGAATTGCCGGAGTGATCAGCATTGTCTTCCAGCTTTTCATCATCAGCAGCGGCAATCTCTCGTGGTTGAACTGGCTCACGCTTTTTCTGGCGTTTTCGACCATTGACGGCAAGTTTCTTTCGGCAGTGCTTCCCTTGCGAACACCCGAGATGCACGCTCCGTCCATACCCGCTGCTCTCCTGAATGCCGGCCTCGCTGTGATCGTCGTCATCCTGAGCATCCCGGTCGTGGTGAATATGTTCTCCGCACGCCAGATCATGAACACAAACTTCAACTCCTTCCACCTGGTAGGAACGTATGGAGCGTTTGGAAGCATTACGCGGCCGCGCTACGAAGTTGTGGTGGAAGGCACGGAGGACGACGTGGTCACGTCAGCGTCAAAGTGGCGCGAATATGAGTTTAAGGCAAAGCCAGGTGATTTACGCAGGATGCCTCCTCAGATTGCGCCCTACCATTTGCGTTTGGATTGGCTGATGTGGTTCGCCGCGATGGGGAGTTATCAGCAGTACCCCTGGTTTGTGAATCTGGTTGCCAAATTTCTCCAGGGCGACCGCGAGGTTCTCAGTTTGCTTCGAACGAATCCGTTCCCCGATCGGCCACCGCGGTACGTTCGGGCGACGCTTTACGAGTATCACTTCACCACGCCGGAGGAACGGAAGCGGAGCGGGGCATGGTGGAAGCGGACTTCGGTAGCCGAGTATTTCCCCGCGGTATCACTGAGCACGCCCGGCTTCCGGCGTGTGCTTGAGAGTCAAGGGTGGCCTACGGAATGAGCCGCTGTGTGTCAACCTCTATTGGTCGACTGAATTAGAGATCCGTGGCAAGAAAGAAGAAATGACAGACGTCGAATACTACAAAACGATCGATTCACCAACGCTCAGCAATGCTATTGAACGCTTGAACGTCAGGCCCAACGAGCGCGGGTTCACGCCGTTAGAAATTCGTAGCCTGTTTCCGGAGTTTGGCCGAATGTGCGGGTATGCGGTGACGGCGCAGGTCGAGACTGTCACGGAGATGGAGCCGTTCACCATCGACACTTTCATCGAGCTATACAAAGCCGTGGAGGCGGCGCCCAAGCCCGCTGTCGTTGTTCTCCAGGAGATCGGCGCTTTCGGTAATTATGCGGCGCATTGTGGAGAGGTGATGGCTAGCTTCTTCACGCGCTTGGGAGCTGTTGGGCTTGTGACTGACTGCGGAGTCCGGGACTTGCCCGAAGTTCGCCGGCTTGGATTCCAATACTTCGCGCGAGGGTCGGTAGCGAGTCATGCGAACTATCGAATTGTGCGCACTGGTCTGCCGGTACAGGTTTGCGGCATGGTGGTACGTCCGCAGGCACTGATTCACGGCGACGAGAATGGCGTGTTAGTGGTCCCCGCAGTTGACCGGGAAAAGATTGCGGAAGAAGTCGAGATCATTCGGCGGCGCGAGCGCGTTGTGATGGATTTTGTACGCGGACCGGAGTTCTCGCTGGACGGCTTCCGCGGCCTGGTTGTCGAGTGACCGGAAGGTCTGGTCGCATTAGTATCGGCACGCTCTAGGCAATCGATTCTGACGAGTTCGGGTCTGATAAGTTCCGGCCTTTGAACCGCAGTAAAAGAAAGCTGACCAACGTGGCTATCCAGGCGAGGCACGTAAGGAAAGCTCCAAGATAAACGGAGGCTGGCCGATAGAACAGTTCAACGGTGCTCTCGCCCCGGGGCACCACAACCGAACGAAAAGCTCCGTTGGCACGGAGGATAGTCGCCTCTTTGCCGTTCACGCTCGCGTACCAACCTGGATAGAAGAGTTCACTGAATACGACCAGCGCTGGATTTTCCGTGTGGACCGCTGCTGTTATGCGATTGGCCGTATACGAGCGGATGGACACGGACTCACTTGACGATTGTGGATCTCCCGCGATGTTGCTTGTCATCGGCGCGCTCAGAAAAGCAACTTTGTGGAAATCCATGTCGTTTTGACCTAAAGCCCGAAATACCTTCCCATCGTCTGGCTGGAACTTCGTTTCGTGAATGAGCCAGGACCGGGGGAACGCCTTAGGGTTTTCGTAGACCTTCCAAGATCCGTCCTGATACACGGGATTTGGATCGACAGCACTGGCCGGTTTGATGATGTAGCGCGAGTTCAGTAACTCTAATCTTCCTCGCACGGCCTCGAAGTAATTTTCAAACGTGACACCTGCCCCGGAGGTGTTTTGGATGCCAAAAGCATCGCCCAAGTTAGGAGTCGGGTCACGATAGACGCTGACGCGGAAGATGCCGGGCCTGGCTTTCAAGAAGTGCACGACGCCTTCCATGCTCGTCAAGACGGTGAGTTCATTCCGGTTTGCGCGGTCCGCGTCAATCTTGCTCGCAACGAGCCAGTTGGAAGCATTCAGGTCGAAGAACACGAGCGATGCCGCCAAAAGAAGCCACCCTGCCCTAGCTTGTTTCCGCCACAGACCGAAGCGGAGCAACCCACACGAAGCCAACACCATGAGGAGCGACCAAAAGATCCAGGAGGTTCCGGGTTTAGAGAACAGTAGGACCGCGAAGAGCGCGATGGAACATCCCACCATCGCTTTCGTGAGTGCTCGTTCAAAAGAACTCCAGGCAGATTCCGAGGCCAGACGAGAGATGAATGCATCAATGCCAAAACCCGCCAGAACAGCAAGTCCGAAGCCAGTTAAGTAGATGAACCGGGAAGCCTCGCGTGCCATCCAAAGCCAGGGGACAAGAGCGTAGAGAAGGCCGTGAAGTGCGCTAAGGCCGCCAAGAGCGTAGAGCATAGCCGCGAGACTTAAACCGGCCAGATATCGAACCCAGATGGAGGACCAGCATTTTGCAATGCCGATACAAGCAAAAGCGAATGGAAGTACACCGATATATGGGCTCCAGATCTCACCCTGGCCCATGCCATCAAACACGGGAAGGAGCACCGATAGCAAGCCGGCGGGCGAGAGCACGGATCCGCTGACGTCTTCGTAGGGAATCATTTGGGTGGACGGGAGGGCGTACGGGCCAAGAAAACGGATACTACGGCCCGCGTATACGTGTGAAGGCAGGAGTTGCACGGCCGCCGCGCAAAAGGCAGTCAGCAATATCACAGCCCCCACTTGGGCAGGCAACCAGAACGCGCTTCGCCTTGCGCTCTCGCTGCTTTTCGAAGCGTCGCGGGACAACGCTTGGAACGCAATCGCGGTCACAACAACGATGGTCTGCGCCATTGCGATATGAAGTCCCCCGGCCAGAAGCGACATTCCCAGGAGAGAACCGCTCATGGAGGAGAAGAATACCCGCTCACTTGCACGGGTGGAGCGCAAGGCGCGCACCAGATACAAGAAGATCAACGGCAGCCAGATGGAACTTCCCAACATGTGCGGCCAGCCAACATGGCCGGTAAAGGATCCCGTCGAGAAGCAAAGGCCGGAAATGAAGGCCGCAAACCGACTAAGCCCCAGTTCGCGCGCGAGCGCAAACATAAAAAGCGCGGCAAGGACGTGAGTCAAGAGGATGAAGAGGTTGTATTCCATCGAGCTCAGAAGCCCATTAGGACCAAGCGGCATCAGAAGAAAGATCAGGTAAAGCGGATAGAATGCACCCGTCTGCATCTCACCGGGAAAGCTATAGCCGCAGAGAGCATAGGGATCCCAGATCGGGAGGCTCCCCGCACGAACAGAGCGCATCCAGAAGTGAAGCCAACTATAGCCCTGTTTGACAGCCTCAGCTCCATCGAGCAGGGTGAACTGACTCGGGAAAAAGAGCTTCCAATAGAAGAGAAGAATGGCGGCTGTAAGAGCGACACACCATTTCAATGTGACATTTAGCTTCATGGGCTAATACGGGTCCTTCGATGGCTCAGGTGTGCGAAGTTCCGGAATCCGGCAAGATTCGGGCGCCGTAAAACTGCAACCAACGTGGATTCGTCCGGAACCACTCGACGGTACGGCGGAGCCCACTTTCAAGATCTGTTGGTGCCTTCCAGCCAATCTGATTTTCCAGTTTCGCGGGTGAACCGACCCAGATATCGCTGTCCCAAGAGCGCTGGTTCATTGTTCCCCACCGTGGTTCAGAAGGCACGCTGAGCATACTTCGAGTGAGCGAGACTAAATCCTCGAGGCTCGTTTGCACACCGGTGCAGATGTTGTAAATGCCCGCATCCAGCACAGAGGAATCGGCTACGGACAGCATCGCATCGCATGCGTCATCGACGAAGACGTAATCCCGCGCCGTTCGAGGGCTGACGAGAGGAGGCAGTCCCCCGTTCAAGGCATGGAGAAGCAAGGCCGGTATCAGGCGGCTCGGTTCCTCATACGGCCCGTAGATTGAATAGAGCCGAAGCGTGAACGTCCTGGTTCCGTGCACGCGCGATGCGAGATCGCAATAGTGAGCGGCAGCGGCCTTGGTGATAGCGTAGTGGCTATTGGGCTTGAGTAACTCGTCTTCCCGCGGGGCATGATCTTTCAAGCCGTATTCCGAGGACGAACCGCAATTTACAAAGGCCTCATAGCCCGTTTCTAAGCAGGCATCCAACAGTGAGGCGCATCCAAGTACGTTGGTTTGCACCATCCGCTCAAAATCATTTTGACTTGAATACGCACCGTAGGCCGCGAGATGGAATACCCACTCGGGTTTAACGCTACGAACAGCAGTTCTCACCTGATCGCGGTTTTCAAGGTCAGCGAAGTGCAAACGGACATTGTTAGCGACTTCATCAATTCGCCAGCTCTGATGCAGGGGACGTACCAGAAGATGAACTTCATGGCCATCCACGAGCGCGCGCCGGGCGAGGTTTGCGCCAACGAACCCGCTTGCGCCCGTGATCAGGACACGTTTACGGGGCATGGACCGTCAAACGAAGGATGCATGCGTCACGCCCTGTTCGCCTTCCGACGCGACATGAGCAGACACTCAACTTCGGACATGATGCCATCTTGATCAAGGCCATGCTTTCGCCATCGCTCTCGCTGATCACCGCTGGTTCCGTCGGGTGGAATTCGAACACCGAGCATCCGCAGTCGCCCCGGCAAACCATGGGTCGCCAGTGTGGTGGCGACGAAGGCACCCAACCCGCCGGACAGTGTCTGCGCTTCGACCGTGATCACGTGACTAAAGCTCGCTAAGACGGAGGCGAGATGGTCTGACGGATCTGGAGAGAAGTTCGACACGACGACTACCGTGGAATGGATTCCGCGCGATGATAAGTTATCGGCGGCAGCCACTACTTCTTGCGTGATTGACCCCATCGTTACAAGAGCGATATCACTGCCCGTTCGAACCTCAGCGACACGACCCAGCTCAAAGAAGCCATTTAGACCGGGGACAGAAATGCGTTCATCTTTGCCGAGGCTATAGTAGACCGGCCCCGGGAGGTTATACGTTGCACGAATTGCAGTCGTAGTTTGTGCGGGATCTGCAGGAACGACTATAGTGAGGCCAAGTAGCGTACGCAGCGCCGCAACATCTTCGAGGGCGTAGTGTGTATACCCAGAGTGACCGTATTCGAAGCCCATACCCATTCCCACTACTCGAACAGGAAGATTATGAAAAACTGGACCGTTGCGAATGAATTCGAACGGCCTCAAGGAGGCGAAAGTAGCAATCGAGTAAACGAATGGGCGCAAACCTGCCTCGGCCATTCCGGTGGCTACTCCGACCATATTCTGTTCGGCAACACCGACGTTGAAAAACCGCTCTGGGAACCGGTCACGAAAGGGCTCAAGAGCCATAAAGCCAAGATCACCAGTAAGGAGCACGATGCGATCGTCGGCTGCCGCAAGTTCACATAGGGTAGAAACAAACGCTTTTCTCAAATCTCGGCGCTCCATTTGCGCGAATGCAAGTGAGTACTCCTAATTCCTGATCGGGACGGATGGCGTCGAGCGCTAGGCCCGTGTTTGCCGTCCAACGACTTGAAAACGTTCTGGGTCATTCAGACAAAAGGCCTCTTGCCTATCACAACCGTGAGTCCGATTGCCTAACCCCAACCATGACGTAAACCGAACAAGCGATACATCGAAATAAAGGGAGCGATTCCACCATTGGTTCCACAAACTTCATGAACTTTGCAATTCCGTCGGAACAAAACATGGGTACGAATCCTGCAAATTTCTGGTAAACCACCTTACCTCCCGCCTGCCGGATCCAGCGCTTCATTTGCAAGGAACTGTAGGACTTTTCGCCATGTTCCTTATGATAGGGGGATACTTTCTCAATAACCTTTAACCCCGGATTGTTGCCGTTCGGCTCGTGAATCAGAATTCGTGGGGCTACACGGAACGCTTCCTGAATCATATGGAGCGGCCTCTCATCATGGTGCAGTACGCTTTGGACGAGCACGACATCGAAGCTATCGTCGGGAAACGGAAGCGCATGCGCATCGTTGACCAAGAAAGATATTGGCCGCCTGCCTCGACGCCCCGCCGCAAGGATGACGGCGTTAGACGCAGCATCTCCAGCCACGAACCTCGCCATTGAACTGTCGTCGAAGAGCTGAAATGAATAATAAGCGTCTCCACATGCAAGATCAAGTACAGACCTGCTTGAGAATTCCCGTGCTCCGAGAATGGCGTCAGTGGTGCGCTGTGTCGCCAATCTACAACTCAGGCGCTCCGTCTGTGTGTAAAGATACCCCTCGTTAGCAGCAGCATCCTGATCGAAGACATCTATGCCCGGGCGCTTCAGTTGCAACTATCGTCCTCCTGCCATGGGTTTTTGGGCGATTGAGTATAGGTTTCCCAGTGGTATCCAGAAAGATGCACGACCAAGAGAACTAGATTCCGCAGCACCAATAAGCCGACGCTTCACGCCCGATGGAAGTGGCATGAGTTGAGAGACATAGCGCAGAGAATATCGATTCCATACTTGCCGGTTTTCTCGCACCTGGAATCCGGATTTCTCGAGCAAACGGCCCATTGTGGCGGGACTATATAGATACGTATGTTCAATGTCGATAATCGGGCTTCGGCTCTTCATTAATCTTGCTGAGATTGCCTCAACATTGTGGTTCAGACATAACAGGACTCCACCAGGCTTCAGGATCTCGCGGCATGTCTGTAGAAGCTTTACCGGATCAAGGATGTGATCAAGGACCTGAAATAAGCAAACGGCGTCGAAGTGATCGGAGGGAAAAAGCCCCGGAACCATCATGGAACAGACGATCTGCCCCCGAATCTCGTCCGGAGCTGAATCAATCGCAGCTCGGCTCGGTTCTACCCCCCTTACATCCCGGTATCCCTGCCGTTTGGCTTCCGCTAAAACGAAACCGTTGCCGCAACCAATCTCAAGCACTGCTCCATCCTTAGCTGGAACATAACGGTCTACTCGCTTCAGATAGGTTCCATATGTTACAGCCAGATTGCGAAGCTCCGCGCCGTAATCGAAACTACTTTCGGCATACAGTTGCGCGAGGACGTTCGAATCGGCTACTGGATCGGACCGAACGAGTCCACAAGCGTCACACCGGACCATACGGTAGTGGATGCGATCCGGCATGCGCCGCGCGGAAAATACGGCAGGCGACAAGTCCGCGGGAGTGAAGTTCGCCGGGTACAACTCTGTCGCATTGCCGCTCGTCTCACAAATTGCACAGATCGTAGGTCGAAGATCAACGGAACTCATTCGTGATCCGAAGACGTCTGCTGCATCTCGTCGCGATCAGCCGAATCAGGAGCATTCAATACGTAATCGATCACGTACGGAGGTCTACGCTTTACCTCGTCGTAGATATGCATCAAATAAGATCCTATAATGCTGAAGCACAGCAACTGAATGCCACCTAGAAAAAGGATCAGTACGATGAGCGTGGTAAAGCCGGAAGGAACTGACTGCGGAGCGACGACGCGAGCAATGACCTGAGCGGCGGCCAATAACAGACTGAATACGACAATCACGAGAGCCAGTGAAGTCATAACATCAATGGGTAAATACGAGAAGGAGAAGATGGCTTTACGTGCCCAGCCCAGGTTCCGTAGCACCGAGTTCGTCGTAGTACCAAACATCCGCTCCGGCCGCAGATAGGGCACACCGATCTGCTTGAATCCGACCCACGCACGCAGCCCGCGCAGGAAGCGGTTGTTTTCCGGTAAAGCGTTTAGTGCATCCACAACGCGGCGGTCGATCAGAGAGAAATCCCCGGCGTCCAGCGGCATGGGAACATAAGCCGCTGCACGAAAAACTCTGTAAAAGGACTTGTATGCTAACTGCAGAAACCACGTCGCTTCACGCTTGATTCGTCGGCCGTAGACTACGTCGTAACCTTGGATCCACTGCTCATAGAAACTTTCGATCAACTCGGGCGGATCCTGAAGATCCCCGTCCAACAGGACGACAGCGTCACCCGTTGCGATGCGCATCCCGCTCGTGAACGCATTCTGGGATCCGAAGTTGCGTGAATGTCGAACGACAATGACGTTTGGGTCTCGACCTGCTAACGAAGACAAAACTTCGTCCGCATTGTCTGGGCTGCAATCATTCACGAAAATGATTTCATAGGCAACCCCGATTTTGCCGAACACCTCAACCAGACGCTGATACATGTAAGGCACAGCGGGTGCGTCCCGGTAACACGCAATCACCGCTGTGATTTTCTTCCGTATAGCGGCTATGTTTCTGCCCCTTCCCGTACTTTTTGAAAACACTAATCCTGGAACTCTAATTCGTCCATAGCAACCCGATACTCGGAATCGCTCATCGGCAAATAATGCCAGTTGATGGCGTGAACAGGTAAGTGATTTTGCGTAAGCGGCACTCCTGCTTCCATGAAAGAAACACCTTTGCCAAATCTGGTGCGAGCAAGCACAACATGCGGTCTCCGATCTTGCGGATTGTACTGCCGGGAAAAAGCTGTTATCAACGCAGAAATCGAATGTCCGTCGACCTCAGTCGTGCGCCAGCCGAAAGAATCCCACCGCTTAGGCAGACCGGCACAATCGATCACATCGCAAGTTCGGCCGAGTGCTTGTTGTCCGTTCCAGTCGACGACAAACGTAAGGTTGTCCAGCTTATGATGTCCGGCGAACATAGCCGCTTCCCAGACGGATCCTTCGTTGCACTCTGCGTCACTAATCAGGCAAAAAACGCGGCGCTCGGAGCTTTGCATCCGGGCAGCCAGCGCTGCACCAGCCGCTATAGTAGCCCCCTGTCCAAGAGAGCCGGTTGAGAAATCGATACCCTTTGGACCGATTTCGGGATGCACACCGAATCTTGAATCTCCCCCGCAGAAAGTATTGAGTTCCGACTCCGAGATCCAGCCCTTCAGTCCGAGTACAGCGTAAAGCGCCAGACCGGCATGGCCTTTCGAGAGGATAAACCGATCACGATCGGGATCATCGGGCGCAGAGATCCGCAGAACGTTGCGATAGAGCGCGCACAGGATATGAGCAACGCTGAGACAGGAACCAATATGGCCCACATCGGCGCGCTTCGATTGCTCCAGGATGATCTTGCGCACGGCGCGTGCATTGAGATCCTCGCTTTTGATACTGCCCGGAGCATCCAGCGGTTTCGCTGTGTCAAGTTTCGGCCGTGCAGCAGTGCCGGTGGTCATCGCTATCTCACCTTTCCCACAGACTTGTTGGAACGGTTCTCTTTCCTTCCCAAATCCAGAATTTGTATGAACTGAACTTTGCCGGAGAAGGGATCCGCCCCTCCGATCCAGGAGTCTACTGTCAGGGGACCTCCCAGATCGGGAAGAGGTTGCGCCACGTGAATTTCATCAATACGCGACCGATTATGTTCCAGCGTCAGTGTTGTTCCATCAATCTGAATGGAGACTAACGCTGGTTCACCTTGCGGAGCGGAGAACTCTCTTGAGATCGCATAGTGATCGCCCAGTCCGATTATGAGGGAATAGCGGTCCCTCCCGACATATTGCAGCCTCAGGCCGCGGGAGCTGAAGGGCTTGCTCTCCGTGTTGAAGACCGTCGCCGGCCCAAGCTGATCGTGAATCGGCATAAATTCGATGTCCATCTGTGCGTGAGCTGGTATGCGGGTTGCAGGCAGCTCGTGGGGCAAGGTTATCGAAGTATCAGAACAGAGTAAAGCCCCCGGGACACAGGCGAGTTGGGGTAACGGACGGTTGAACTCAGCTTCCCGTTGTGCCGCCAGATCACGACGGAGAAAGTAGCGTTGTCCATAAAGATCTATCAAATGGACGTACCGCGTATCAACAAATTCCTTGATGGAGGGAATGAGTTCGAAGCCCCAATACTCACGCTGACGGAGAAACCATGAACTTGGGCCAATTGCATCGATGAACAATGCAGGGGGATTAGACTGAAGATCCCGCAACATTCGCTTGCGATAGATGGCACCCAGCCGCTCGGAGGCCGGAGTCGGAACGTATTGGGGTGATTCCGTTCCACTATAAGACTGAAATACAGTAATGGTGGTTGTGTCTCTGGTTGCCGGCACTCGACCGGAGCTCAAGTAGGGACGAAGATCCCACCCCCAAACAGTGATCTTGCTTCCAGGACTGGTCAGATACCGGATAAGATTTCCCTCGACAGTTACGAGTGCCGGAGGAAAATCGAAATCCCTAGGCTCCTGGAGGTTCCAGAGATAAACCTCACAACCTAATGTCAGGACCAAGGCAGCGCCGAGAAAGGCGAACCGCCCCTCCATAAGTCTTAGCCAATGGAACTTTGAAGTCGATCGGTCCTCCCCAACCCACTCTTCGCCTGCCCTCTGGCGAATGAATAGATAGCCGACGGCAGCACCAAGAGGTATGTAGAGGAACAGCAAATAATGAAAGAAGTATCGCTGTGGCTTAAAAACTGAATAAACCGCCGCACACGCCGACACGACGGCCAGGAACCCGAACCACTTAACAGGGTCCGTTCGGGAAGAACGCTCCCGGAATAAGAAAATGAAGTAGACAGGAGCAGCACAAAGGCAGAGTACAGCGAAATATGCGTAGATGTAGGAACGCTCGACGGAAGGCAGGAAAGCGCTTGCAGAAATTGCCACCGATACGACCAGTAGTTCAACCAATGATGTGTGCGCCGAGCTCATCGACCTTCGCATTCTCCCGATTAGATAGGCGATCGTGATTGCAAATACCGTAAGCAGATAAAACCGCACTTCAGGGAGGCCGACAACATACTCTGAGAAGGCTCGGAGATTCGCCCAGGGGTTGACCGCGTTAGCGTAATGAAGATTCGCTCGTACGTAAGTCCGCCAGAAATCACGGAAAACTCCGCCTTCGAGGCAAAGGCCAACGATAAAGAGGATTGGGATCAGTAGGCCGGCTACCCCGAACAGGGCAGAGCGCCGAACCCTCGGTATGTGACGGGTGGAACAAACGTAAGCAAACGACACAGCTCCGACACTCACGATGATTGGTACCGCCTGCATCTTTGTGAAGAAAGCAGCCGAGGCGAGAAACCCCATCCAAAACAGGCTCTGGTTGGCGTACCGGTCGACGTTCGACAATAATCGGGCGCCCTGAAAGATAGCAACGGAAACGAGAAGAAAAGGAATGTGTTCTGAACTGTAATGAATCAATTCGCCGTGCCGGAACAGAGCGAACGTGCCAGTCACAGGAAGAATCGCCAGTCTTGCCAACCTCTCACTTCCCATCAGTGTCAGTGCCCCGTATAGCGAGAAGATACTCAGGAACACAGCAATCAGGCCGATGAAGCGGGTCGAGGCAAAGTCGGGAGTAAGCCCGAAGATGGCCGGTAACATCAATGGGTAAATGTTCAGGGGACCGCTGGTCCCGCAGTCCACAGATCGAAAGAAATTACCGTCATAAAAGAGCTTCTCCGCAGAAGCCAGAAACTGACTTTCATCGGGATTCAGCTCATTCTTGAGCAATCCCGGGAAACGGCAGAGTAAGAGGGTCAATGCCAGGAGCGACCAAAAGAGAGCGGGCGAGGCGAGTAATTTCCCTAGACGGTCGGGAAGATGAATCAGCTTTTCACGCCAGACGTAATTCAAGACAGCGAGACACGCCAAGCTAATGAGTGCAATAAGACACAGCTCACTCCAGGCTGTAAACGCGACGGCAGGGTTCGCAAATCGGCCGGCGTAGCGCGCAAACCCCTCGTAGAGCAACGGCCGGAGGGCTCCGGGCGAATCATCCAGCGGTATGGGTCTGAAAATTGAAATCCGATATAAACAGAATCCAACGATCAAAAGCCAGATCGACCATCGTAAGGGCCGCGCAATCCCCCAACCTCGCCGCAACAATCGCTTGTTACGGAAGCTGTCATCCGAATCAACGTTCAGATGCATGCTGGTTTCGAGAGGGCGACTAATTTCGCTCAAAACGCATCTCTTTCCACTACAAACTCAGTGTGACCCTAACTACAATAGCGCGAGCACACTCGTAACAACCCTCAGTTTCGACTATTAAAGCATCTTGGAATTTCAGCGCTGGACACCTGTAAGGCTTCTAGGTGGGATACGGGTGCGTACGAGCTTTGAACCAGCGCTGATAACCTTCCTTGTGGAGGCTTCCATGACCAAGCTGCTCTTTTTGACCCTCGCCGCAAACTTAGCTTTTGGGCAACAACCCGCACCGGCCCCACCGGTCCCCCGGTCGCCCGAAGTTCAGAGCGATCACACTGTGACGTTTCGATTCTTCGGACCCAATGTGAAGAAAGTTCTGGTGAGCGTGGAGGGGCAGGCCGACCCGCTTCCCATGCAAAAGGACGAATCGGGCATCTGGAGCGCGACAACTCAGCCGCTCGCGCCCAATATCTACGGCTATACCTTCAACGTGGATGGGGCGCATGTGCTTGATCCTTCGAATACCCGGATTAAGCCAAATCTCCTGAATTTGAGTAATTCAGTCGAAGTAGCGGGCTCGGCCCCCATGCCCTGGGATCAAACGGATATTCCGCATGGGGAAGTTCATCACCACTTCTATCATTCAGGTGTCGTTGGGGATGATCGCGACTATTGGGTCTACACACCGCCCGCTTATAACCCTGGATCTCAGATGACCTACCCGGTTCTTTACCTCCTGCACGGGTTCAGCGACGATAGCAGCGGCTGGACTGCAGTTGGCAAAGCCAATCTGATACTCGATTCACTGATTGCGTCCAATCAGGCGAAGCCCATGATCGTAGTCATGCCGCTTGGCTATGGCGCACCGGAGATTCTAGCCCGGAATAGCGGCAGTCTTAGCAATCCGAACCTGCGACAGAAGAATATGACGAACTTTACCGCCGCACTGCTGAACGAAATAATTCCGGCTGTCGAACACAACTACAAAGTCAATGCCGATCGTAACGCCAGAGCTATCGCGGGTTTGTCAATGGGCGGGGCTGAGTCTTTGCTGACGGGCTTGAACCACACCGACCGGTTCTCCTGGGTCGGATCTTTCAGTGCTGGTGGAGTAGGAGATGATTTCGCGGCTGCGTTTCCTAATGCCGGAGAAGAGTTGAACAAAGATCTTCACCTGTTGTGGATGGCATGCGGCACCGAAGACCGCCTGATCGAAAGCAATCGGAAGCTGATTACCTGGCTGAAAAGCAAGGGCGTAACACTAACGGCAGTGGAAACACCCGGGATGCATACGTGGATGGTTTGGCGCCATAATCTGATGGCATTCGCCCCGCTTCTCTTTCAGACGAATACGGGCGCGGCAACCTCGACGGTCGCATCGAAATAGCTTATTCTCCGAAAGAAAATCGCAACTGAAAGGTGAAGCCATGTTGAATTGTGCCGCCTGAGCTGTTGCGAGTATCTCCCACATGCGGTTGAACGAACGGAATGATTTTCCTTTCGGAGTCTGCCAACTTTCATGTAACTTCACCAAGCCAGGCATGGCTGTTCATTGGATCGCGATTGAAATCGCCCCAGTAGCTCTCGTGCTCGACCGTCAATCCGAGCCGAGGCAAGACGTTGTACGAAGCTGAGCCGTAGCATCCGTTCAAATCAGTAAACCCGTTCGTCCGGTCCGCATGTGTAGATGACCAACTAAGTGCAGCTTCTTACGCGGCAGTTCCGGCCTTCCCGATTTCGCCACTCAGTACAATCAAATATTTCCTAGTTGTACGGTGATTGCCTTGTCGCACATCGAGTTCGGGTGAGAGCGAGGAACAATGATCGTACGCAAGCTTCTATGGACGTTAGCGCTGTTGATTGGGGCAGAAGTTCCGGTATTTGCAACGTGGTCCGTCGTTGCCGTAGATCGGAGCACGGGGCGAGTTGTTATTTCATCTTCTACGTGCACGGGAAATACCGATGATTTCCTGAAGGACGTGCAAGCCGTCGTCGTGCCCGGCAAGGGAGTGGCGGCGTGTCAGGCGGCTGTCGATCGAACGCATCAGAACCAGACGCTAGTCTTCAGCGAATTGCAGAAGGGCACCGATCCATCGCGCATTATCGAACTGCTGAGCCAGGATCCAGCTTTCCAGACAAAACAGTACGGCATTGTCGATCTACAGGGCCGCATGGCGGGGCACTCCGGGCTGGGGAACGGCTTTGTGACGCAGGACATCCATGGGCAGGTACCGGGAACGGATATCTTTTACTCCATTCAAGGCAATATTCTGCGAGCAGGGTCCGTGGTACCCAATGCAGTGAAAGCACTTACCGCTGCCAAGGGCGGGATCACCGATCGCGTGATGGCAGCAATGGAAGCGGCGGATGCGAGCGGAGGCGACAGCCGCTGCACCTGCGATGTGCCTGCTGTTCTGGCAACGAGTAAAGCGATCCCCTGCACCCTCCGCACCTCGCTTGTTGCTTACCTCCTGGTCGCCGAGCCCGGGGACACGAACGGTCCTCTCGATCAGCCAAACTCGCACAACAATGGTCACTACACGCTGTACCTGCCGGTGTCTCAACCCGAACACGGGCCGGCTTACAACATCAAACCGGGTGAAGATCTTGATCCGGTAAAGACGCTTCGCATGCGCTACGAAGCCTGGATGAAGGCTCATCCGGATTTCAAGCGTTAGGATCGGAATCCACAAATGAACAGAAGAGCAGCCATCGGGTGTTTATTCGCAACGGCTCTTTTTGCGATGAAGGACTTAGGATCGCAAGCGACGACGACGGGTCCAGCGCGGCCGGTCTTTCGCGGTCCCACACAGGCCCAAACCATGACCCTGACCACGACGGGTTGGGCGGATGGCGGATTGATCCCCGCCAAGTACACACAGGCAGGTCCTGAGCTGTCGCCGGGCGTTCAATGGAGTGGTGGGCCGCAAGGAACTGCGAGCTACGTCTTGACGTTCACTGATCTCGATACCGTGGTCAGCAATTCTGCCGATGGAGTTCTGCATTGGATGCTCTGGAATATCCCTCCCGCGATGACAGCGATAGCCCAAGGGGCGCCCGACGGGTTCGAATGGCCGGACGGCACCCGTCAAATCAGTGTGAGCGGACCACGGTATCGAGGACCAGGGGCGCAGGCCGCAGGGCCTCTGCATCACTATGCGTTAGAGATCTATGCGCTTGACACCGCGCTCGAGGTGAAAGTGCCGGCTCAGAGTCCACAGGACTCCAATCCGAACGTACAAGACATCCGTAACGCCGTGCGACAAGCGATGATCGGGCACATCCGCGCGAAAGGCGCCTGTGTAGGTCTGTTTCACCGCACTCCGTGATTTCACGCGAACAGTACAACTGCCGGGGTCTGACCGCTTAGTAAGCTCACTAGAGGAAACCGCCGGTGACGACGATTCTTGAAATTCCCAAGCAAGCCCGCGCTGATGCAATCGCTTCGGTGAAGCGCTATTTCCGCGAAAACATGCCCGAACCGCTGGGCGATCTTGGCGCAGGTCTGCTGCTCGACTTCTTCCTTCAGGAAGTCGGCCCCGCTATCTATAACCAGGCAATCGCAGACGCGCAACGACGGATGGGGGAACTGGTGTCAGAGCTGAACGGCGACCTCTACGTCGATGAATTCCAGTACTGGTCGAAGGCCGACCGCAAGCGGCGGGACCGCGCCTAGGGCAAACGATTTCCGGTGCCGTCTCGAGCACGTGTCCTGCGATAGACTTGTGTTGCCTGTCGAAAGCTTCCTCGCGCTCATTCGGAGCCGGTGATAAATGAAGATGCTGTTGACCGGTTCGCTTCAATCCGGTTGATCTCCACCGTTTTGGCGACTACGATCGCTGACATCTTTCGTCCGGCGGTCGCAAATGACAAATGATTCAGGTACAGAACAGCCTTTCAGCCGAACAGCTCGAGTCGAAACTCAAACGACTCTTCGAAGTCTCCGCTCAGAAGATCGATTCGCTCAACAAGACCTGGAAGCCGTCCGAAGGCGCCCCGGTCTTTACAGTGAATGGCCGCTACACAAGCCGCGGTTGGACTGAGTGGACACAGGGATTCCAATTTGGAGCCGAGATTCTGCAATTTGATGCGACCGGCGACAAAGCTTTCTTGAAAGCGGGCCGGGAGCATACGGTCACGTTCATGGCTCCGCATGTGTCGCACATAGGCGTACATGACCATGGCTTCAACAACGTCAGCACCTATGGCAATCTTCTTCGGTTGATGAACGAAGGCAAGCTCGAAGAGAACGAATGGGAACGGAACTTCTACGAACTTGCGCTTAAATGTTCGGGAGCAATTCAAGCGTCGCGCTGGTCTACGATTCCCGGCGGCGGCTATGTTTATTCGTTCAACGGCCCGCATTCTCTCTTCGTAGACACCATCCGTTCCATGCGTGCTCTCGCGCTCAGCCACAGACTCGGCCATGCGCTCATGGCGGAGAACGATCGAAAGATCTCGCTCCTGGGCAGGATGATCGAGCATGCGCGAGCAACGGCTGAATATGCGATCTACTACGGCGAAGGCCGCGACTTCTACGACGTTCGAGGGCGCACGGCCCACGAGAGCATTTTCAACATCAACGATGGCCGCTATCGAAGCCCGAACTCTCAGCAAGGATTTTCGCCCTTCACCACATGGACGCGAGGACTTGCCTGGGCCATGTGCGGATATGCCGAGGAGCTCGAGTTCCTGGCAACAATACCGGAAAGCGAACTCGAACCGTTCGGGGGACGCGGGACCGATCGAGGCGTTCATGCGCAAGGCGGCGGAGGCCACTTGCGACTTTTACATCGAACACAGTCCCACCGACGGCATTCCGTACTGGGATACAGGCGCTCCGGAGCTTTACCGGCTGGGCAACTGGGCCGCGAAACCAGCCGATCCGTTCAATCCGTACGAGCCGGTAGACAGCTCCGCAGCGGCGATCGGGGCGCAAGGCCTGCTTCGACTCGGACGCTATCTCGGCAATGAGCGCTACTGGAACGCAGGTTTAGCTGTTTGCAACACGCTCTTCGACGAGCCGTACCTGAGCACCGACCCGGAACACCAGGGGCTTTTGCTGCATACCGTTTATCACCGGCCCAACGGTTGGGACGCGGCTCCCGGCGACGGACGCGTGCCACGTGGAGAAGCCTGCATGTGGGGCGATTATCACCTGCGCGAAGTGGCTTTGTATCTTCTTCGCATTGTTGAGAAGGGCACGTATCTGACATTTTGGAGTCAAGGGAAATGATTATTGCCGATTTATCCGCTATCACCGGGCGAACCTATCCGGCACGACGGTTAACTCAGAACCTTGTTGGTGGCGCAAGCCCGATTCAGGCAACTAATTTCGCTATAGGCAACGTAACGCTCGAGCCGAACGGCGGCCAGGTTCCCTGGCACAACCAGGAACAGGAAGAGATCTACTTTGTGGTGGAAGGCACGGGCGAAATCTGTCTTGGCGAAGAGCGCCAATTGATTCAAAGCGGCCAGGCCGTCTACATTCCGCCGACGGTGTTTCATCAGCTTACGAATACAGGTCCGACCCCGATGCGAATGATCTACTGCTACGGTCCGGCGGGCGATGTCGCCCACTGGCGGCAGGAGTTGGAAGGCACGCTCCCTCGCGCCGGCGTAGAGGTGCCACCGCTTCCGCCCGGCGCCCAGCCACAGTGCACAAAGAAGCCGGAAGCAAACGCATGAGCCAGACCAAAGTACATTCCGTCGGAATTATCATGAACGGAGTCACCGGGCGCATGGGCCTGAACCAGCACCTGAGACGCTCCGTCTACGCCATCATGCAGCAGGGTGGCCTGAAGTTGAACGACTCCGAAACGATCATGCCGAGACCATTGCTGGTCGGCAGAAATCAGACGAAGCTAGCGGCCATCGCGAAAGAATGCGGAGGGCTGCCGTTCAGCACCGATCTGGATGCTGCGTTGAGTGACGGGACCTATTCGATTTACTTCGACGCACAGACGACAGATCGCCGGGCGGAAGCGGTCCGGAAGGCTGTCGCCGCAGGAAAAAATATCTATTGTGAAAAGCCGATCGCAGATAACCTTGAGACGGCCCTCGACCTGTATCGGCTTGCGAAATCAGCCGGCGTGAAACATGGAGTGGTCCAGGACAAGCTTTGGCTTCCGGGCATGCTGAAGCTGCAAACACTCCGGGAGCTTGGCTTCTTCGGCCGCATGTTTTCGGTACGCGGCGAATTCGGATATTGGGTCTTCGAGGGCGACACCGTGCCGGGCCAGCGGCCGTCCTGGAACTACCGCAAAGAAGATGGCGGCGGCATCATCATCGATATGCTCTGCCACTGGCGATACGTGCTCGATAACCTCTTCGGAGAAGTAAAAGCCGTCTCCTGTTTTGGCGCGACTCATATTCCGGAACGCATGGACGAGAACGGAAAGCCTTACCAGTGCACCGCCGATGATGCGGCGTACGCCACGTTTGAGTTGGAGGGCGGAATTGTTGCTCACTTCAACTCGTCGTGGGCAGTGCGCGTCCGCCGCGACGATCTTCTCACCATTCAGGTGGACGGAACCAAGGGCACGGCGGTCGCGGGTCTTCGCGATTGCTGGATTCAGCACTACGGCGCAACTCCGCGCCCCACCTGGAATCCCGATATTCCTCAGCCGATCAACTTCTTCGATAGCTGGCAGAAGGTGCCGGAACAAGACACATTCGATAACGCTTTCAAGCGCCAATGGGAGTTGTTCCTGCGGCATGTTGTAACGGACGAGCCTTTTCCCTGGGATCTTCGCGAAGCTGCGAAGGGCGTTCAGTTAGCCGAGGCAGGAATAAAATCGTGGAACGAACGGTGCTGGGTCCCTATTGAGCAGATCCCTAAGTGAATTCAGCCGGAGGTTAGGTGTGACCCGACGTCAGATTTTGCAATCCGCTGCCCTGTCGCTGCCTGTTTTGCAGATCGCAGGGCAAGCCCGAAGGCGCCCGATAAACCCGCAGCTGGAACAGATCCTCGCGCGCATTAAGCCGCCTGTTTTCCGGAACCAGGATTTCGACATTCGCAAGTTCGGTGCGGTCCCGGGAGGCGAAAAGCCGGCAACTGACGCTATTCGAGCAGCTATCGAAGCCTGTAGCAAGGCTGGTGGAGGCCGCGTCGTGGTGCCAGCGGCTGTCTTCCTCACAGGAGCTATCCACCTGGAGAGCAACGTCAATCTGCATGTCTCCAAAGATGCGACGCTAAAGTTCAGCCGCGACCCGAAGGATTATCCCATCGTGTACACGCGATTCGAAAGCACCGAATGCATGAACTTCTCTCCGTTTATCTACGCGTGGGAAAAGCAGAACATCGCGGTCACCGGAGCCGGGCACTCTGGACGGGCAGGCGGACGAGGAACACTGGTGGCCCATGCGAAAGAAACAGCCGGACCGGGGCAAAGAGGGCGGCCCGGAAGATGACCGGAAGCGTGTGGTCGAAATGGGCAACAAGAACGTACCCGTCCGGGAGCGCATCTTCGGCGAGGGCCACAATCTGCGCCCCAACTTCGTCCAGCCCTACCGCTGCCAGAACGTCCTTCTCGAGGACTTCACGATGATCAACTCTCCCATGTGGGAGCTGAATCCCGTTCTATGCAAGAACGTAACAGTGCGCAACGTGTCGATCGACAGTCACGGCCCGAACAACGATGGTTGCGATCCCGAATGCTGCGACGATGTGCTCATCGCAAACTGCACCTTCAGTACCGGCGACGACTGCATCGCCATTAAGTCCGGCAGAAACGTTGACGGCCGTCGCGTCAATGTGCCCTGCAGCAATGTTGTGATCCGTGACTGCGTCATGAAGGACGGTCACGGCGGAGTATCGATCGGAAGCGAGGTGTCGGGCGGCATCCGCAACGTGTTCATCGAACAGTGCCAGATGAGCAGCCCTCATCTTGAGAGAGGTCTGCGCATTAAAACCAATTCGTATCGCGGGGGCGTCATTGAAAATATTCATTTTTCGCACGTCACCATTGGCGAAGTGGCGCAGGCTGCGGTTGAAGTAGATTTCTTTTACGAGGAAGGCAAGGGCGGTCCGTTCAAACCGGACGTGAAGAACATCTACATCAGCGATGTGACCTCGAAGAAAAGCAAGTACGGCATTTTTCTTCGCGGTTTTCCGGACGCTCCGATCACTGGCGTCACCATATCGCATTGCAAATTCGACAATGCTGCCAACGCGAATCTGTTTCAGGACGTCGCGTCAGTGAATCTTACAGGATGTCTTGGTGAACGGTAAGCCTGTAACGGCGGACCAGGCTCGTCAATCTAAGAACAGTTGAACAATCATGGCAAATTCAATCACGTTGCCCAAGTATTCGGTGGGAGTTGGGGACCGCTTCGCTCACGAGGCGAAAGCGCAGCTACAGGCCTTCTTATTGGCTGCCGCGAAAGGCGTCGATATTGTTCCCGTGTGGAACAAGTCGAATCGCGAGCACAACATCATTGGCTCCGAGCCTGCTTCAGCCCGGGCAGCGGCGGACGAAGCCGTCAAGACTCTGGGGTGGAACAAGCCCTACTTCGCGGACGCAGACCACATCAACTTAAACACAGTTGACCGGTTCCTTGAGCCTTGCGATTTCTTCACCATTGATGTTGCGGAGTCCATCGGAAAACCTGCCGATCCGGAATCTGTTCAGGCCTTTGCCGACCGGCACGCGGAGCTCGCCGGCGAAATCACCATCCCTGGCATTGAGCGCTCGTTTGTCACTGACCGGCGCTTTGTCGAGATGGTTGCGAGCAAGTTTCTAGCGGCCGTGACCGAGGCCGGAGAGATTTACCGCCATATTGCGGCGAACAAAGGCGAGGGCCGGTTCATCACTGAAGTGTCAATGGACGAAACGGATTCTCCGCAAACACCAGTCGAGTTACTCATCATCCTGGCCGCGATTGCGGATGAGAAAATTCCCCTCCAGACGGTCGCGCCGAAGTTCACCGGCCGCTTCAACAAAGGTGTCGACTACGTGGGCGATGTCGACAAGTTCAGCCAGGAGTTCGCGGATGATATCGCCGTCATTGCCTATGCAATCAAACAGTATGGGCTTCCAGAGAACCTGAAGTTAAGCGTTCATTCCGGGAGCGATAAGTTCTCTATTTACGGACCAATTCGCGAGGCGATGCGGAAGTACGATGCCGGAGTTCACCTGAAGACGGCCGGGACGACGTGGCTCGAAGAGATTATCGGGTTGGCCGAAGCGGGAGGCGACGGTCTGGCCCTCGCGAAAGAAATCTACGCCGAGGCCTACTCTCACCGGGAAGAGCTATGCGCCCCTTACGCGAGCGTCATTGATATCGATCCCGCTCAATTGCCGAAGCCCGAAGAAGTGAATGGTTGGTCTTCCGACCAGTTAGTTGCCGCGTTAAGGCACGATCCCAAGAACCCCGCGTATAACAGCAGCATGAGGCAGTTGCTTCACGTCGGCTTCAAGGTGGCGGCGAAGATGGGGAAGCGCTATCTCGATCTGCTTTCAACCGAAGAACAAACGATTGCGAAGAACGTGACGGCAAATCTCTTCGATCGCCACATCAGGCCGCTTTTTCTCGGAGCATAAATTCATGTCTTCTCAACTTTTTGACTTAAGCGGCCGTGTGGCCGTAGTTATGGGCGGTACGTCGGGTATAGGCCGCGCGATCTCTATCGCATTGGCGGAATCGGGCGCCGATGTCGTCGCTACCGGGCGACGAGAGAACAACGTTGCCGAAGTCGCCGGCGAGATTGAAGGGCGAGGCAAGCGCAGTCTTCGCATGACCGTCGATGCGTCCAACCGGTCTTCCATCGATGCTCTTCGCGATGCTGTCATGAAAGAGTTTGGCCGGGTCGATATCCTCGTCAATTCGGCTGGCCAGATCTTCCGCAAGCCCACGATCAACATCACCGAGCAGGAATGGAATACTCTCGTTGACGTTAATTTGACCGGAACGCTTCGCGCGTGTCAGAGCTTCTTTGAACCTCTGAAAGCGAGTGGCAGAGGCCGTGTCGTCAATATCGCGTCTCTGAACTCATTCGTCAGCTTTTTCGAAGTGACCGCCTATGCTGCGTCGAAATCAGGTGTGCTCGGCTTGACGCGCAGCTTGGCCGTTGAATGGGCGCAGCACGGAATCAATGTGAATGCGATTGCTCCCGGCGTTTTCAGAACCGAGTTGAACTCCGGCTTGCTTGATGGAACGGATCGCGGACGCGAGCTTCTGATGCGCACGCCCATGAAGCGCTTCGGCAACATTCCAGAACTGACCGGTTCGGCGATTTTTCTTGGAAGCGATGCGGCCAGTTTCATTACGGGCCAGTGCCTCGCGGTGGACGGCGGATTCCTGGTTTCCGGCGTGAATGTTTAGCCTATCCCGCGGGCGCAGACCATTGGGAGACACTGCCAAAACCTGAATGAAAGCTAGCCGGCCCGCTTCGTGCGCGGTGGCGCGGATTTCGGCTTGCTCTTGCGCTCGAGGTTGAGCGCCACCGCAGCGCGGATGAGATCCTTCAGGGCGGCCTCATCGACCTTCTCGCCTTCGTGAATGTCGATGGCGCGCCTGACATTCCCGTCGAGGCTGGAATTGAATAAACCTGACGGGTCCTTCAAAGCAGCTCCCTTGGCAAACGTCATTTTGACGACCTGCTTGTACGTCTCGCCCGTGCAGACGATGCCGCCGTGGGACCAGACGGGAGTTCCCCTCCACTTCCACTCTTCGAGGATCTCAGGGTCTGCCTCGTGTATGATTTGGCGCACTTTCGCGAGGGTCTTTCCGCGCCAGTCCCCGAGTTCCTTGATCCTTCCGTCGATTAAGGCAGAGGCAGATTCCACCGGAACTTGATTTTTCATGTGTTGACTCCCGTGATACAAATTGGCTCGCGACCGCGGCATCTCCATGTCGCTCATCAGTTCTGAGGCGACTGATTGGGAGTGTCGCCGCCGAACTGCCTGGCGTACTCTGCGCTTAATCTCTGCCAGCCCGTGAACTTCATAGCCTCTGGGCCGGCGATGCGTCCGATCGACTCACCCCCGAGCAGCCGATCCAGCACGTCGAAGCAGATGTGCCAACTCGCAGCGCCCCACGAGACGAAGCGGCGATCGATTTTGTGCCAGAGCGTGAGACGCGTGCCGGTGGCGCCGATGGCTTCGAGTTCCCACCGCAAATCGCTGTACTCAAGCACCTTGGGAGCCTCGGCTCGCGTGACTCTTGTTGCTAACTGCGCCTGCGTTCCCGTCCAGGTAAGGTTCACCGTAGATCCGCCCGTGGCCAGGCTCCCATCGGCGTCGAAGGGCGCCCACTCACGTAAATGTGCCGGGTCGGTAAGTGCGTCCCAGACCTTTTCCGGAGAGTGGCGCAGTTCCCGGACGAGAATGAGCGTCCACTTCTCTCCGTCTTTTCGTACCTGCGCCCCGCTGGCCGGGCCCGGTGTGTACTGCTCTCGATCGCTCATTTTTTGCTCGCTTTCTTTTTCGTCCGTGTTGATTCATCCATGCGGTCGAGATGGCGTTCGAGGGCATCTACATGCGCGGACCAGAACCGGCGGAACGGCGCCAGCCAGGCATCGACCTCCTGAAGTGGTTCCGGCTTGAGCCGGTAAAGACGGCGCTGTGCATCGACCGTAGACTCCACAAACCCTGCGTCGCGCAGCACTCGCAGGTGCTTGGACACCGTCGGCTGCGACATGCGGAGTTGACGCTCGATGGCTCCGACCGACTGTTGCGACGAGACCAGAAGGTTCAATATCGCGCGGCGGTTCGGCTCCGCAATAACTTCGAAGACAGATTCCACTGCCTTAATATGTCCTACACCGCATATGCGTGTCAAGACATATGATTGACCGCTACAGATATTCCCGCATCAGCCGATTAAGTACCTGAACTCAGTTAACAAAACTGGGCACACCGGAGATCTTTCTTGCCCTTATTCCGTCACAGCGTCTGCCTCTTTTGCATTTCGTTGGCGTTCGTAGCAGATAGCCTTCACGCGCAACCCGCGGACCGGCTGCACTCGGATATAACCGGGCCTTCGAAGACCCTTCTGCCCGGGAACACGCACCCGGCAATTGCTCAGGTTAAGGCGGATAGTAATCTCGCCCCTATCGCGATGGAGCACATGGTGCTCGTGCTGCGTCCGGATGCGACGGAGCAGGCAGATCTCGAAACACTCATTGCCCAACAACAGGATCCGAAGTCGCCTCTGTACCAGAAATTTCTGACGCCGGAAGATTTCGGCAAGCGTTTTGGCGTTTCGGACAATGACATCGCGAAGATCACGGCGTGGTTATCTGCTCAGGGTTTCCGGGTCGAGGAGATCCCGGCCGGGCGGCGCTCGATCGTGTTCAGCGGGTCTTCCGACCAGGTGGCGGTCGCGTTCAATACGCAGATCCGCCGCTACACGATTGGAACTGAGCATCACATCGCCAACTCGACTGACCCGCAGATTCCTGCGGCCATGACGCCGGTCGTCAACGGAGTGCTCAAGCTCCATGACTTCCGTCACCAGCACTCTACCGTGGGCCAGAAGAAACTAGGTCCGCTTGCGACGGCACAGTTCAACTATGGTTCCAATCACTACCTTGCACCGGCGGATTTCGCCACCATCTACAACGTGAACCCGTTGTACTCGAGCGGCGTAAATGGCTCGGGGCAGACGATTGCTATCGTCGGACGCTCGAATATCAGCCTCGATGATGTGCAGGCGTTCCGGTCAAAGTTCGGACTGGCTTCGAATCCGCCTAAAATCACGATCGTCAATACCGATCCGGGTCAAAACGACGACGAGATCGAAGCACTCCTCGATACGGAGTGGTCCGGTGCGATAGCGCCGAAAGCAACGGTCAACCTGGTAGTTGCTGCTTCAACGAACACCGCAGACGGAATCGATTTGTCGGCACAATACGCCGTAAACCACAATGCAGGATCGGTGATCAGCGTCAGCTTTGGCGCGTGCGAGGCGGCGATGGGAATCGCCGAACTGTCGTTCTATCACGCACTCTGGCAGCAGGCGGCTGCGCAAGGAATCTCCGTATTCGTGTCTTCCGGGGACAGCGGAGCGGCGGGCTGCGATCCGGGCGGATCGTCGACAGGAAAGATGCGCGGAGTAAATGGATTGTGCAGTTCGCCCTACAGCACCTGCGTAGGCGGAACACAATTCAAGGACACGTCCAACCCCGGCCAGTATTGGCTGCCGGGCAACAATTCCTATCTGGGCTCGGCGCAGAGCTACATACCGGAGGCGGCGTGGAACGAAGGCGGCACGAGCGGCGGTTCCGGTCTCTGGGCCGGAGGCGGCGGAGCGAGCATTACGTTTCCGAAACCTGCGTGGCAGAAAGGGCCCGGAGTGCCTGCGGACGGAGTGCGTGACGTACCCGATGTGTCCCTGGCCGCTGCGGCTCACGATGGCTATCTGGTCGTGCAAGGCGGCAATCTGCTTTCCATCGCAGGCACTTCGGCTTCCTCCCCGTCCTTTGCAGGCCTGCTGGCTCTCGTCAACCAGAAAACAGCCGCCCGGCAAGGCACCGCTAACCCGATCTTCTATGGCCTGGCAACGAAACAATCGTCCGGCGGCGCAGCCGTTTTCCATGACGTTACCACCGGAAACAACTCCGTTCCCGGAGTCACCGGTTTCGCTGCAGGTGTGGGCTATGACTTGGCGGCGGGCTTAGGGTCGGTAGATGCGACACAACTTGTAAACCACTGGAACGACGCCAACTCGCAAACAGCAAGCTTGACGCTGTCTACGACACCAGACCAGTGTCACCTTGACGCCCGGTCAGGTCACGCAAATCAAGATCTCTTCGGCAATCGCGGGTGGATTTAATTCTGCGGTCACACTTTCGGTGGCTGGAGCTCCTGCCGCACTCGCAAATACGCTAAGCTCTGCGAAACTGGCAGCACCGGGATCCGGCGACATCACGCTTACGCTGACGGCGGCCAAGACGCTCGCCTACGGGACTTACGCGATTGCGGTGACCGGACAAGGCGGATCGTTGACCTCCAAAGTCAGCATCAACGTCACGGTGCAAAGCGCAGGTACGTTCGCCTTGGCGACCACTTCGAATTATTTCTCTGTCGGGCAGAACTACACGGGAACACTCAACATGCTGGTCACCGCTAGCGGTGGCTTCAACGCCCCCATCTCCGTTACGATTCCGGGTATTCCGGCGGGCGTCACAGCATCAGCTTCCGTCGTTCCGTCGGGCAACGGAACAATAAGCGTGCCGCTCCCAATCGTGGTATCGAAGACAGCAGCCATCGGCACGTACGCTTTCCTGGTAACGGCAACCGGGGGAGGCCAGACGAGGACCTTCCCTCTACAACTAACGATCACCGGCCCGAAAGGATGTGCGTTGGGTTCGAATCCAGCCAGGATTACGATGGAGGCAGGAAGTGCGCTGAAGTTCCAGGTGAGTTGCGGGTCCATTCAGGGCGGCTTCAACTCAGTGCTGAACCTCTCGACGTCGAGCAACAGTCCTTCGGGGATCGCGCTTCAGCAACTCAACATGCAAACCGTTCCCGGCTCAACACCCGCGACGTTTGCCATCACAAGCGCCAATACGGCAGCTCCAGGCACGTACAGCATTCAAGTCACGGGCACGAGTTCAGGCGGGTTTTCCTCGTCCGTGGCCATCCCGCTAACGGTAACGGCGCCGAACACGATCCTCCTCACAAGTTCAACGAACTCCGTGGCCTTGACCCAAGGTGGAAGCGCGACGATACAGATCACGACGCGCCATAGCGGGACGTTCGCCGGACCCGTCAACGTTTGGCTAGCTGGTCTGCCGGCCGGCGTAAGTGCTCGCCTGTCCGCCTCGCAATTTCCTAGCCCTGGCGATGGGAACGCGATTGTGACTCTGACGGCCAGCTCGAGTGCGCCTACCGGAACGGGATATTCTTTTGTCCTATCTGCTATGAGCGGCAGCACAACCGCTGGTATTCCGGTCGGTCTGGTTATCAACGCCAGAAAGTAAAACGCCCGAACGGCTGAAAGAACCGAACAACTGTTCCCGGCGGCTTAGTATCTCGACCTGCTCCACCCGCGGCACAAGCAGGTGAATGACGAGAAACCCGAGCACATAGGCGAAAGCCGCGACCAGGAAGATGGGCCCATAGGAATTGTGTGAGAAGTCGAGCCACCACCCGATCAACTTGGCGACAAGCATGCCGCCGATCGCCGCACCAAAACCACCTAAGCCAATTACCGAAGCCACAGCAGACCTGGGGAACGTGTCAGAAGCGAGCGTGTAGATGTTTGCCGACCAGCCTTGATGAGCCGCGGTTCCCAGGCTGATAACCGCAACCGTCAGCCAGATATTGCCGCCCGACACCATCACGAGCGAAATGGGAAGGACACAGAGAGCACACGTGAGGAGCGCTGTCTTGCGTGCCTTTGTGACACTCCAGCCACGTTTCAAGAGGTGGCCGGAGAGCCAACCGCCCCCAATGGAGCCGAAATCAGCAGCAAAATAGATGATCACGAGCGGCGGACCAATGTGCTGAAGGTCGAGATGATACTGCGAGTTCAGGAATCCGGGGAGCCAGAACAGGTAGAACCACCAAACGGGATCCGTAATGAACTTCCCCAGCAGAATAGCCAACGCCGGCCGCTCTCTGAGGAGCCGAAGATAAGGAATCCTGCGAGACGGTTCTCCTGCCTGGCCCCCTTCGATATAAGCCAGTTCGCCCCGGGAAAGCAACTTACTGCGCCGGGGCGTCTGGAAGGTTAGCAGCCAAATGATCACCCAGGCAACGTCGAAGATACCAGTCGCCAGAAACGATGTGCGCCAGCCGTAATGGGCCGCAACGAACGGTATCAACAGTGGCGCTATCAGCGCCCCAATATTAGAACCGCTATTGAAGATACCCGTGGCGAGAGCACGCTCTTTGACGGGAAACCAGTCCGCGACTGTCTTGATAGCCGCTGGGAAATTACCGGCCTCGCCAATGCCAAGCATGAAGCGGGCCGCCGCAAACTGAAACGTGGTTCTTGCCAAGGCGTGCGACATTGCCGCAGCGCTCCAGACAACAACCGCCAGCGCATAGCCAAGCCGCGTGCCCAGCCAGTCAATAATCCGCCCGGCAAGCGGCATCATAATGGCGTACGCCAATTGAAAGCCGAAGACGACAGAAGAGTAATCCGACTCGGTCCAGTGGAGTTCCTTTGCGATGACGGGCTTCAGTAAGCCAACCACCTGACGGTCCATGTAATTGACCGTCGTGGCGTAGAACAGCAGGCCGCAGATGTACCACCGGACTCGGCCGGTCTTGGCCGGGTGCGAAGAGACGTCCGAGCTCAGGGGCACCGTGGCGCTCATTGTCGCCCTTCCTTACAGATTGACCCAGCGCTCGAAGTTAGTACGGAACAATTGATCGAGATCACGGCGGATTTCCGCTCGCGATACCGGCCGTCCATCTTCGGAGAGCACACGATAAGTCTCCGCAAAAAGAGGCGTCATGGTGCGCCGGGTGTTCTTCCACTTATAGATGACTTGCTCGAGTACACGTGCGTCCGAATGCTGCGGGATAAAGCTGTTCCCCAACATCTCGATGCGCTCCCGAGTCATTTCTTCAACGACAGAAGGATTATTCAGGAACCACCAGCAGCCGAAAGGCAGAAGGTTGCCGAATTTGCGAGCGTAAACGCAGAGTTCGTGCTGATTTTCGCGGCTGAGGACGCTGATGAGGAAGCGATTGTCGGGGAACTGAACGCAAAGGTGCTCTACGGCACGCAAATCCGTCTTCCCTACCCCATCTCCTGCCAGTTTGATGGCCGGATTCACCTGGTAACGCACGCCGATCATGACAGAAAGCGGTATGTTTCGCTCTCGCCCGGTGGGTAAAACCGCTTCTGCGATGAGACGGCTGCGTGAGCTGTCCTCCGGGAACATGAACGTGTCCGGTAAAGAGCACGCCATGTAAACGGGTCGCATCCGGTCGCACCACTCGGACAAGAAGCGCCGGACTTCTGCGATGGTACTGCCGCTCAGATCGGCGCTGACCTTATAGCCCTGGTTGGCCAGAGTTTGCCAGTTATCCGCCCATTTATTGAGTACGCGGTCAAGGCGCAGAACCGGGTGGAATTGTTTGCTTGAGGCTGGCCCGCTTTCCCACAAGGGAGCTTCCTCTGGGTCAAGCGGATCGTTCGTCATGACGGCGGCCGTGATGCCTGCGAGCTCGAATACTTTGGAGATGTGCGCCTCCAATTTCTGGCTAGTGAAGAACTGCCGGGCCTCGCTCAGATCCTTCGCACGTGTATTCAGCCCGAAAGCGTTCATCACCGAAATGACACCGCGCGTCGCCTCGGAAACGGGAGTGTTCTCCTGGAACAAGGTACGCCAGATGAGATCTGCCTGTTCCTGCTTCGAGAGCTTCCAGTACTGGTCCGGCTTCACCGAAGAGAACCGGAACAACTCAGCTTCCAGATAGTGGTACGTGATGAGCTCGTCGATGCCCCACAATCCCAACTTGCCCAGCGATGGCATGAACAAGTGGGTGTGCATGTCGATGATGCGAGTCTTCTGAAATTCTTCTTCAACGACCTTCCGGAGTTGGTCGGATGGCACGGCTGTTTCGTGGCCGCTCTGCCCTGTGGTTTCCTCGAGAATGGTGGACGGCATTGGATTGGTTCGGATGCTCCTCCGATTGTCAGCTTTACTGTATCAAGATGCGCGGGGTCACCTCTGCCCTTTCGGGCCGAGATTTCTGCTCCGCAACGGATCGCGGATTACTCTTCCCAAATCTTCATTGGAGCTCCGCATAAGGCGGGCTTCCCCTATGTTCTGAATAGATAGCTGAAGACCGATTGAGGCGCGTCACATGACATGGATACATGAATTTGCGCGTCTACGGTCAGAGTTACGGCCGCAAGTGGCGCGAGGCTTGAGGAGAACCCAATATGGCGAGATCGGTGGTAGCAATCACAGGCGCTTCGAGCGGGATCGGTGAAGTATTTGCGCGGAAACTGGCCCCGGAACACGATCTGCTTCTGATCGCGCGCCGCCGCGACCGCCTGGAGGAGTTAGCTTCGGAGTTCCAGAAGTCTTTCGGCTGCAGCTCGCAGATTGTGGCGGCAGATCTCTCCTCCGACGAAGGTCTGGAATCAGCGGCTAAGGCTGTGCTGGATGAGCCCAATCTGGTGTTGCTCATCAACAACGCCGGATTCGGAAGCAAAGGACGGTTCTGGGAGAAAACCTACGAATCCGAAGAGAAGATGTACCGGGTACACGTGACCGCTACGCTTCGGCTCACGCATGCGGCGCTCCAGAGCATGGTCGCGAAAGATCGGGGAGCCATTATCAATGTCGCCTCCGTCGCTGCCTTCGTCCGCAACGCAGGGGCAGTAAGCTACGGCGCGACCAAGAGCTGGATGGTGGTTTTCACCGAGGGTCTTTATCTCGAACTGAAGAGCGTCGGCTCGCGCGTCGTTGTTCAGGCGTTATGCCCCGGTTTCACCTACTCGGAATTCCATGACGTAATGGGGGTTGATCGCCTCCGCATGGCTCCCCGGTCGTTCTGGATGCGGGCCGAAGACGTGGTGGATGCCTCCCTGGCCGGATTGGCTCGCGGCCAGTTGTTTGTGATCCCCGGATGGCGGTACAGGCTGCTAACGGCGTTCCTTTCCAAACTTCCCAGCCGCCTTCGACTGGGGGTCGAGTCCCTGACAAGCCGTGCCCGTACCAGGAAACTTGCTTCGAGCGCAGGGCGGACGGAAATTGGTCCGCCCGAAGCGCGCGACCGGTTGCAAAACTGACTCGGATGCCGCTCTGAGTGTCGGCCGTTTGGAGTTTCAGGCGAAGATTTGTAACCTAACAAGTTGCGGGTGCGCCGTAAGCATTAGAAGGAATTCTCGGCGTCCGGCAAGCCCAACCCGGAATGCTTGTCGAGCAAGACGTAATCGAGAGAGCGCGAGGAGGAGATTCTTCTGCTTTTAACCAGGTAGTGCTGGCGTACCGCCGGCGGATTCTCGGCACGATATCTCGTCTGATCGGGCGGCCGGAGGATGTAGAAGACGTCGCGCAGGAAGTGTTCGTCAGGTTGTACTACTCGTTTGAGCAACTTCGGACCGCTGAAGTGTTTGAGCCCTGGTTATACAGGTTGACGGTAAACGCAGCATATGATTATCTGAGACGGGCGAAACGACGAAACGAATCCCGTATGGCAGACCTTAGCGAGCAGCAGGTCATGTTGGCGGATTCGATGGCCGGCAGCCGCAAGGAAGACGACGACCGCCAAAAGGGTCAGGTCCGGGAGTTTATGGATTCCCTGCTTCGCCATGTTTCTGAAGAAGATCGTCTGCTGCTGACACTGAAGGAAGTGGAAGGGTTATCGCTGAAAGAGCTGGAGCGCATCTACAAGATCAATGAGAATGCGCTCAAGGTTCGACTGTTCAGGGCCAGGCAACGGGTTCTGAAGGCCCACAAAACTGCACTGGCGAGTGGAACTTTGTAGGAGGGGAATGCAGATGCGACAGAATGACGAGGAAGGAGGGCTATCCGATGAATTCAGAAGAACGGTTTGAGGCAAGCGACGAACGCAGCCTGGATGAACTCTTTGATCGTTATCGGCTGGCGTGCCCGGAGGTGGAAGCCGGACCGAACTTCATGCCCAGTCTGTGGCAGAAAATCGAAGCGCGCCATGGCTTTTGGTTCACGTTCGTCCGTTTCGGACGCGGCGCTTTAACCGCTTCAGCGGCTCTCTGCCTGCTTCTTCTGGTGCTGAACCTCTCCTCCACACCCCAGGTGATGGCGAGCTACACGGACGCGATCCTGGCCGAAAGTTCCGCCGAGCAGACCTATTACACGGAAGCCATCCATACGAACCCGGTTCCCGATCGTATGACCCTGTCTCCACAGAAGTAACAAATCTAACGCTATGAAGCGCAGCCAATGGACAGCCCTGATGTTCGCCGTTTTGTTGTTCGCTTGCGGCGTGGCAATTGGAGCCTTGGGGCACCGGTACTACGCGACTTCGACTGTCATGGCGAAGAGCGCCGAAGATTACCGGCAACGCTATGTGGCTGAAATGCAAGGAAAGCTGAAGCTTACCCCGAAGCAGGTTTCGCAGTTGCAAGTCATTCTTGACGAAACGAAGGCCAAAGCCAGGGCCGTTCGGGAGCGGTATCGTCCGGAAGTCGCGGGCGTTAAGGAAGAACAGGTACGCCGGGTAAAGTCGATCCTTAATTCCGATCAGGTACCCGCCTACGAGCGGCTGGTCTCTGAGCGTGAGCGCCACTTCAAGGAAGCCGAAGAGCGCGACCGGCAGCACGACGAAAAACAATCCGCTCTCCATCGGCAGCAGGTCGGCGCTCAGTAGCCGTACCCCCACCGCAAGCTACAATATTCCTAAGTACAGTCAGTCCGGCGTGGGCTGCTGGACCTTTTCGTTCCACTTCCGAATGATCGAGCTCGTAAGAGATTCCATCAAATACCGCGAACTGATTTGGGCTCTTGCGCTGAAGGAGCTTAAGATCCGCTACAAGCGGTCGGTTCTCGGCTTTTTGTGGGCCTTGCTGAACCCGCTGCTGCTAATGCTGGTTTTGACAGCGGTGTTCTCGAGCATTATGGGCGCAAACATACCCCATTACGCCATCTTTCTACTTAGCGTTCTGTTGCCCTGGACATTCTTTTCCCAGTCCCTGGCCTACGCGGCCGAATCGATAGTTGGAAACGCCGACCTGATTAAGAAGGTTCGGGTGGCGAAGTCGGTTTTCCCAATGGCGGCGGTGGTATCGAACATGATCAACCTGTTCCTGTCGCTGATACCGCTCGTCCTGATCGTTCTGCTTCTACAGCATTCGCTCTACCTGACTTGGCTTTTCCTCCCGATCCCTCTGCTTGCCCTTACTCTTTTCACCGTAGGAGCAACATTCTTTTTTGCGACTTTGAACGTGTTTTATCGGGACGTCGCACACATCCTGCAAGTGGTACTCCAGGTGTGGTTTTACGTGACACCGGTTCTGTATTCGATTGATGCCTTTCCGGCACGGTACCGGTGGCTGTTCAAGCTTAATCCACTGATTTTTGTTCTCAACGGTTTTCGCCTGAGCGTCTATTACGGCAAATTGCCAGCGCTGCAGTCGGTAATTGCCTCCTTCGCCTGTGGGATTGCGGCCCTGCTCATCGGCTTCGCTGTCTTCAGGAGATTCGAGGACAGGTTCGTCTTCTACGTCTGAGCTGCCATGAATTCACCCGCCATTCGAGTTCAGAACGTAACGCAGCGGTTCCGCCTTATCCAGGAGCGGCCCGATAGCTTGCGGGAGCTTTTTGCCAAGGCCTTCCGGCACAATGCTCAATTCCATGACTTCGATGCCATCCAGAACGTCAGCTTCGAGGTTCACGAAGGGGAGATGGTCGGAATCGTGGGCCGGAACGGTTCGGGCAAAAGCACGCTGCTGAAAGTAGTCGCCGGAGTTTACAAACCCACCTTCGGAACAGTCGACGTGAAAGGCACGTTGGCTCCCCTGATCGAACTAGGGGCAGGCTTTCATGGCGAGTTGACGGGACGGGAGAACGTGCTGATGAACGGTCTCCTGATGGGGTTCTCTAAGCGTGAGATGCAGAGCCGGGAGGCCAGCATCCTCGAATTTGCAGAGATCGGCGACTTCATTGATGCGCCGGTCAAGCAGTACTCGTCCGGTATGTATATGCGGCTCGCGTTTGCCGTCGCGACCGAGGTCAATCCCGACATACTGGTTGTCGACGAAATCCTTGCCGTGGGCGATGAGCCCTTCCAGCGTAAGTGTTTCGAGCGGATTGAGCGGTTCCGGCGTTCCGGCAAAACAATACTGTTCGTTACGCACAGCATGCAACAGGTTGTCGATCATTGTGACCGGGCGATTTACCTCGAGGGAGGCAAAATGGTTGCCGATGGGAAGCCCGAGCGCGTGGTGGATCTCTACTTTGCGGCCAATGCAATAGAGCACAGCCAACTGGAACACGTCAGCCATACCTGACGTTGCGCGGGCGGAGCAAGTCACCTCGCCCCACCCGCAAGCGAGAAACTAACGAGCGGCCAGCTCGGGTTCGGTATTCGCGCCCAACTCGGACAGCCGCTTGGCGAGCACTTGCTCCAGCTCTTCCAGCGACTTGCTGAAGCCCTCGATACCTTCCTTGAGTTTGTCGTGAGCCATGCGGTCTTCTTTGTGCATGCGCTCGAACGTGTCCTTATCCATGGGTATGCGCTCGATATCCAGAGACTTGGCGTTTTCGGGGTCTAGCGCGCGCTTCAGTTCGCCTTCTGTGGAATCGAGCTCCTCGAGGAGTTTCGGCGCTATGGTCAGAAGATCGCACCCGGCGAGCAACTTGATTTCTTCCGATATTCCGGAAGCTCGCGCCCATGACGACGGTCTTATAGCCGAACTTCTTGTAGTAGTTGTAAATCTTAGTGACTGATTGAACTCCGGGGTCATCAGCGCCCTGATAGTCCTTCCCGGTGTCTTTCTTGTACCAATCGAGTATTCGGCCGACGAAGGGAGAGATCAGGGTGACCTTTGCCTCGGCGCAGGCAACCGCCTGATGCATGCCGAACAGCAGCGTCAAATTGCAGTGGATGCCTTCTTTTTCCAGTTGCTCGGCCGCCTGAATACCTTCCCAGGTCGACGCGATTTTGACCAGCACGCGATCGCGAGAAACACCCGCTTCGTCGTACTGCTTGATGATTTCCCGCGCCTGCGCCATGGTGGCTTCCTTATCGTAGGAGAGCCGGGCATCCACTTCGGTGGACACGCGTCCGGGAACAATGGCCAGAATCTTCTTGCCAAACGCTACGGCGAGGCGTTTGAAGGCGAGATTGGCCACATCTTTGTCGCTGGACTTTTCGCCCAGCTCATCTTTGGCCTGCTTCAAAACGTCATCGACGATGGAGCGGTAGTTCGGCATCTGCGCGGCCGCAGTGATAAGCGAAGGATTGGTGGTGCTGTCCTGCGGCTTGAATTTCAGGATCGAGTCAAAATCGCCGGTGTCTGCGACGACCTTCGTCATCCCGCGAAGTTGCTCAAGCAAAGTTTGTTTCATGAGGGCTCCTTGTCGTTCCTGCCTACTTCCATGGTAATTCGTTCTCGTCCTCGCGTTTGGTCCGCCGGGCGGCCGATCGCGGGTTCGAAGCGCCTAAGGGTTCACCGCTTCCGCGGGAGCATTCTCCCACTTGTAATCCCTGTTGGTCGCGTATTTCTCGAACCATGCCAGTTCGACGTTCATCTTGAACAGGACGTGACGAAGTTCTGCCCAGCCGTGGGGCTCTCTGGGAGCAACATAAAGATGGGTGGGGACGCCATTGCTCTTCAGCGCCCGATACATCTCGACCGATTGCGGCTGCGGCACGCGTACATCGTTCTGTCCGACTAGAAAGATGGTCGGCGTTTTCACTTTCCAGACGTCCTTCAACGGCGAATTGTCCCAGTAAACGTTGATGGGTGCGTCCTTGCCCCAAGGCGTCGCTCCGAACCACGGAGTGCGGTAGGTACGCACGTCGCTCTGGGCGTACATCGAGACCCAATCTGCCGCGCCCGCGCCCGCCGAAGCGGCTTTGAAGCGATCGGTGACGGTGATGATTTTGTTTGTCATGTGCCCGCCTCCGCTCCATCCCATCTTCACCATGCGGTTCGGATCGGCAATGCCGGCCGCGACCAGCGCATCAACTCCGGCCAGCACATCCAGGTGAGCGTTCTTGAAGTAGTGGCCCACCATGTCGCGCAGGAACTCATCGCCATATCCCGTACTGCCGCGATAGTTTGGCTGGAGCACGGCGTAACCCATGGCCGTCAAGACTGCAACATAGTTCTGGGATCCGCCGGCGCCAAATTTGTCCGAAGCTTGCGGGCCGCCGTGCGTTTGCACCACCAGCGGGTAGCGCTTACCCGGCTGATAATCGATCGGATAATAGAGCAGGCCCTCGACGGTCACGCCGTCTGCACCTTTCCAGGTGAGCTTTTCTTCTTTCGGCAGCTTGAAGTCGCGATCGAGGTAATCGCAAAGCGCGGTAACTTTGTGCGGCGCGGTGTTCCCATCCGTTCCGCTGACCCATATTTCGCCCGGCATCATCGGCTCGCTCGCGGTATAAACCTGCGCCTTTGCGGCCGTTGACATCGTCCAGCCGTTCAGCGAGTGCTTGCCCTGCGTTATCTGTTCCGGTTTGGGAGAATCTACGTTCACCTTGAACAGCTCAGCGTGAACGCCCATATTTGCGAGAAAGTAGATGGACTTCCCGTCGCCCGACCATTGTGCCCGCTCTACTTCATACGGCAGATCAGGCATGAGCACCCGTGACGCGCCGCCGTGCGCGGGTGCGAGAAAAATCTTTCGGTTGTAGTAAGTGTCGAAGCTGCCATTGGCTTGTGACAGGAACATCACTTGGGAACCGTCGGGCGATAAACTCGGCCCGCTCTCGGGAACGTTGTTCTTTGTGATCTGATGGCCATTCGTGCCGTTTAGATCGGTCACCCATACCTCGCCGCGGTCACTATCTTCGAGGAGTGGAGAAGGCGTACGAATTTCGGCGATCTGCCGGCCGTCTTGTGATAGCTCGTAAGACATCACTGAGAAATCGCCGCTAGTGAGCCGTCGCTCGCTGCCCTTGCCTGCGGCGTCTACGCTCCATAGGTGCATCTGTTGATAATCTTCATCGAAGCGGATCACATCGTCTTTCAGCTTTTCTCTCTTCTTCTGATCTTCGGGTTTCGGATCGAAGGAGCGGAAGTAGAGGGTCGCCCCATTCGGCGCCCAAACCGGATTCGTGACCGCAGTCGCATGGCTCGTCAGCGCGCGGCCTTCTCCGCCGTTTGCCGGCATGAGGTAAAGCTGAACCACTGACTCCGGCGTGGTTCCCCGTTTCGCGAGAAAAGCAATCGATTTGCCGTCCGGTGACCAAATGGGAGTGTTTTCACCGTCGAGGCCATCCGTCATCTGGGTTAATCCGGAACCGTCCACGTTCACGCGCCAGATGTGTTGAATCCGCCGGTTCGCTTTCCAATCGGCTCGCGATTGTACAAACAGGATCTGCTTCCCATCGGGCGAGATCTGAGGATCGACCAACTGGGGCATGTTGATGACATCCAGCAACGTCATCGCTCGTTTCTCTGCCCTGACAGGAAGGGCAAGAGCAATCAAAGCCAAGAGGCAGCTCGCGAGGACAGAACGGCGGTCGAGATTTGAAAGGCGGCAGTGCATCAACGATAAAGTCCTTTCTGAATAGTCAAGCACAAGCGGTATTGGGTAGCGTCACGCGGCGCGTTGCTGGCTTGTAGCCGGTAACCGTGATCCCAAGAATAGGGTCGTTGCCCAGGCCCAAGTTTACTTCTCGTCTCTGGCGCCTGGGTACATGATGCGGCGGCGTGCGGGGAATGATGATCGAACAGACCGGCAAACGCCCTCGAAGTCTTCCCTGTCCGATGACATCAAACTGGTCAAGAAGGGTCTAAAGACGGCGAGCCGTGAATTGCTGGCGGGTGACCGACCTGGCGCTACAAAAGTGTCACCGCGAAAGCAGTTTTGCAGGGATTCGAGAGATCACACCCGTCCATGGATATTACCCGATTGTCACGAGTGCCGAAGTGGAACTAGAACAAGCCATAATGGTTCGGCTCAGTGTTCGAGCGGATCTATTGCTAACGGCGGTTCGGTTGCACATTGCGACTGTGATACTTGCTCGCCAGTATATAATCCTGTCGCCCTTGAACCGAAGATCAAGCTACTTGCCGTCCTTGTTATCCGCCGGGGGGGGGAGCCAATCGACGTGAGTTCGCAGATTCGCATCAGTCTCGCGGATCAACTGGCGGGCTTTCTCTATCAGTGTTCTTTGTTTCGTCGAGCATCGCCTGTACGTCGGGCGGCACAGCACCACAACGGTCGAATTTATCCAATGTCATCCTCTTTCAGCTAAAGAAAGAGGAGCCACACTGTTGTCAGATCGAGACGGCTCTTACTCGCAACCTCCACGGTACACCCTAAACCGTCGAGTTTGTAGCTCGCAAATCTGCCCGGACGGAAAGCGGGTAATCGTAATTATCGCGTGAGCTGTGCGCTTTTTCTAGAACACCAGCCTCTCTGGAATGAGTATCGAGAGCAATCCGCAGGTGTTCGCAAACCTCCCTTGCCCGAGCAGCGATCCGGTACTGTTGCATGTATCCTTCAGTACCTTGGGCCGAGACAAGCAGGCCCACGGATTTCGCGTACTCATCAACTGCACTCTTATATTCCTTAAGCAGACAGGAGCACCTTCCGCAGTTCACACTGCACATAGACTACGTAAGTACAAGTCCTGATGCAAGCAATTGGTACCGGTCAAAGTCAGAGACACGGATTCGAGGAGGTACGGATTCAAACGACCGGCCACAGCACTGGCTAAACCGCTGATTTTACTCACTGGAAATTTATACACTCGGGCAGCAATGCACCGCGTGACGCTACCCGGTATTGCGCGGTGTAGCATAAGCGGAATGATCAAGGCGGCGTCAACGCTTTTGCTGTTGTCCTTTGCTCTCCGTGCGACGGAGCCGAACGCGGCCACCCGTCGCTGGTGGTCGTACACGCAAGCTCTTGCGAACGACAACATGAAAGGGCGGGAGACCGGCACGGCAGGATACGAACAGGCTGAAGAGTTTGTTATCCAGCAGTTCACAAAGGCGGGCCTTTCCCCGGCGGGAACGAACGGCTACAAGCAACCGGTTCCGTTACATTCGCTGAAGTTGCAGCCCGACGCCTCTCCCATCCGCATCATTCGGCCGCAGGGCACAACGAAGCTGGCCTGGTTTCGCCAGGTGACAGTCGGGATCCGTCCCAACCTGCCCAAACACATTGGCGGTGCGCTCTATTTCGTAGGAGATCCAGCGACAGTGCAGGCAGACAAAGTTGCCGGTGCAGTCGTCGTGAGGTTAGGACTACCCAGAATCAGAAAGCCCGGAGCACCGGCAGCAGGCAAACTTCCGGACGGAGCCGCCGCCGTGATCACGGTAGACAGTCTCGCGGGCCCGGAACCGCCCATTTGGCCACTCCCGTATGCAGCCGTTGTTTCGCTCCGGGATGCAGCCGTCCGCGCTACACCCACGTCAGATTCTTCTGTTGCGCTTCGTTTCAATCCGGCCGAGGCGGACGTTTTGTTCACCGGTTCGGGGCACAGCTTGGCGGAACTGAAATCGAAGCTGGAAAGCGGCGACCCGATGCCCAACTTTCCTCTGCCTGGGACGATGGAAGCCGATTTGACAGTGAGCGAACGCGACTTTACGTCGGACAACGTGATCGGCGTATTGCCGGGCTCTGACCCGGATCTCCGTAACGAGTACGTGGTTTTATCGGCCCATCTGGATGGCTACGGAGTAGGCGAAGCGCGGCGCGGCGACTCCATTTACAACGGCGCGTTCGACGATGCCGCTTACGTTGCGCTCCTGATGGATCTGGCCCAAACGCTTCACGACAGCGGCACCTCTCTGAAGCGCTCACTCCTTTTCTGCATTGTTACGGGAGAGGAGAAAGGGCTGCTTGGGTCAAGATATTTTGCGGCGCATCCCACGATCCCGAAAGCTCAGCTCGTGGCCGATCTCAATCTCGATCAACTGCGGCCGATCTTTCCTTTGAAGACCTTGACGACGCTTGCCTTGAAGGAATCGACGCTTGGCGATGCAGTGAAGAAAGTGGCCGAGCCGATGGGAATCAAAATTCAGGAAGATCCCGAGCCGGAGCGGAACTTGTTGAGGCGTTCGGATCACTTCAGTTTCATGCAGATTGGAGTGCCGGCCGTGAACTTCGTATTCGGATACGAGAAGGGCAGCGCTGACGAAAAGGTTTACCGCGGCTGGTACGCCGAGCGCTACCATAGCCCGGCCGACGACTTACAGCAACCCTGGATACCCGAAGCCGCCGCGAAGTTCAACGCGTTCTACGCTGCGCTGGTGAAAGAAGTCGCGAACGCACCCGAACGGCCGCACTGGTCGCAGGGGAGTCAGTTCGCTACTGGAACTGGAACACACTGATCTGCTCCAGGAAATTACTGCACGTGCGACGGCAGGCCGTGGCGTTCCAGAAATGCGTGAATGCCGTCGTAGATCCGAATCCGTTCTTCGGCCTTAAAGTTCCCGTGCTTGCCGCCCGGGACAGTGATGAGCTCGGTATCAACTCCTACCTTCTTGAGAGCGTCCTGCAGCCGTAGAGAGTGAGTGTAGGGCACTGTAGGATCGGCATCGCCTTGGATCGAGAGAACAGGCGGAAGGCCGGAACGGACATACGTCAGAGGGCGACACGCGCTTGGCAATCTCTTCGCGATTCGGGGCGCTTCCCAGCCAGGCAACGGCGTATGTCTTGCGATTGGGCCCATCGAGCAGGTCAACGACATCGGTAATCCCGTACCAGTTCACAACGGCTGCAACCTTCGGGAGCCCGTTTCCTGGATCGTTTGGTGGACACTCACGGTCCAGCCCGGCACTATCCGGCGTGAATCCGGTCATGAGGGCGAGATGTCCGCCGGCCGAATCGCCGGAAGCAACAATTTTCGAGGGATCCAGACGATACTCCGAAGCATGGCCGGCAACCCACCTGAGAGCACAGAGGCAATCTTCTACGGCGGCCGGAGCGTGAGAAATCTTGGCCAGCCGATATTCGACATTCACAACTGCCCACCCCATTTCAAGCCAGGGCATGACGGCCATGAACGCCGTCTCCTTCGTTCCTCCCGTCCAGCCGCCACCGTGAATGTAGAACAATGTTGGCTGGGGCCCCGAGACGTCCTTGCGCGAATAGATGTCGAGCTTGTTCTCATAGCCGTTCTGCACCTGGTAAGTCACATTGGATGTGATCTGGTACCGGCTTTGAGCTGTAACCGCCCAGGTGTTCGAAGACGCGTTCTGAGAGAGACCGAGAACCGGGCTTAGGAGCAAAGCAGCAATCAACTGGAAGGAGGCGGAGGACTGGCGCACCGCCCTATTGTACGTATTTCAACTTCTCGTTTCGCCTAAGGCTAGAGCGTGGCTGTCACGCCACCGTCAACGTAAAGGATATGACCGTTCACAAAGCTCGAAGCATCAGAAGCCAGGAAAACGATGGCGCCTCCCAGTTCCGAGACCTCTCCCCAGCGGCCGCTAGGAGTTCGCGACGTGAGCCAGGAGCTAAATTTTTCATCGCGCACGAGCGCCTCGGTTAATTGCGTCTTGAAGTAGCCCGGGCCCAGTCCATTGACATTGATTCCATACCGGCCCCAGTCGATTGCCATTCCTTTGGTCAGCATTTTGACGGCGCCTTTACTGGCGGTGTAAGGGGCAATTCCAGGCCGGCCGAGTTCGCTCTGAACGGAACAGATGTTGATGATTTTGCCGCTGCGGCGCTCAATCATCCGGCGAGCCACGGACTTACTGACGTAGAAGACACTATCTACGTTCAAGCGCATGATGGCATGCCACTTCTCGTCCGGCATCTCTTCGAGAGGCGATCGATATTGCATCCCTGCGTTGTTGACCAGGATGTGAATGGGACCAATCTCCTTCTCGATTGCGGCGATCGCTGCCTCTACAGCGCCGGGTTCAGTGACATCAAAGGCTACCGGATGGACTACGTGCCCTTTGCTGCGCAGCTCAGTCGCAACACTCTCAAGCTTGCCCGCATCACGTCCATTCAGAACAATCTCTGCACCTGCGCTCGCTAAGGCTTGAGCGAGTGCGTAGCCAATGCCTGCGCTCGACCCTGTTACCAGGGCCAACTTGCCAGTCAGATCAAACATGGACTGGATCTTAGCGTAGGACCTCGCGCGGAATTTGAGAGCGGTCCGTCCTCTGTTCTCTGCCGGTCACCCACGTCATTAGCGGCTTGTAGCCGCGCATTCGCCGGTTCAGATCAGGGCCGAAGTCATATGCGGGGATGTTCTTCGATGTGATCAGACCCTGTGCCAATCGGGCGTAGATGCAAGACAACTCTGATTCATGCCTCCTGATCCGCTCCGCATCCAGCCACCAGATTCCCTGCGGGTCGACCTCGCAGGTACATTTAGTGCAGCAGTTGGACCAATCCGTAGAATCAATGCTCGGATACCAGCAAAATCCGCGGAAATCGGTTCCCTGCGCGACAAGTTCTTCGCATTGTTCTTCCATAAACTTGAGCCATGTGATTCGTTCTTCCACTGTCCCCCTGATATTTGTTTCGGAGAGCAGGATGGGCAGTTTATAGCGGCTGATGTAATCCTCGGCAACAGCCGCAAACCCGCGCGGCTTATCGTTGTATGGACGTATGTCGGGACGGAAGTTTTGATCCGACCAAAACCAGTCCATCTCCGAATGGAGATAGTAATCAAGACCAAGAACATCTATTGATGCTGGATGATCCTGGAACCAGTGAAGCGCTTCATCGGTCGCTCCATTGTTCTTCAGATAGGAATACAACGGATGCTGATCATTGATGTGTCCGAGTACAAGATCAAGGATGACGAACCGCCGCTCGTTCGCGAACTGAACCCACTGTCGTACCGCTCTGTCTGTCGTGTAATGGTGCTCGGCTGTATCGACATGCACGATTTCTGTTTGCTTGTTTTTTCGCTTGAGAAGCTCGATGCAACTGGAGATCGAGCGCGCAACCTGCAATGTCATCGCGACATAATCACGGTCAGACGCACGGTGCGGGTACCACATGCCCGTATACGAACAGAATATGGTGGTCGCCAGCGGTTCGTTAAACACGGTGTAATGCCGAACCCAGTCATATCGATTCGACAACTGATCGATGAACCGGGAGTAGATCGCAACAAAATCCGGGTTCAGGAAACCATCCTTCAGCCACTCCGGAAAAGATGTGTGGTGAAGCGGATCGACAATGGGCTCCAGGCCGGAATCCCGCATGAACTGCATGGGTCCGTCCAGCCAATTCCAGTCGAAACACCCGGGCGTTCTCTCGATGCGGTGCCAAGGGATCGAGTACCGAAGCTTGCGGATGCCGGACTCGACCAGCAGAGACAGATCTTCCCGCCACTGCTCAATATGCCGCGTCGTCCCGAGGACGTCCTGCCCGCTTCCAAAAATATGAGTGCTTTCAAACCCGCCCAAGTGAGGATAGACAGGGGAAAGGCTTCGCCCGTTTGCGGGTCGGCCGGGCGCGTACTGGTTGTCGGAAGTTCGTATCAATCGCTTCAGGACCGCGACCGACTGAATCTGGGGATGGCTGGAACACCCTCACATGCCAGCTTCCTCAAACCGTCACAACACTGCCGTCTTTCCGCTATGCTCGCGAGGGCATTGATCACTTTGCCACCTCTCCGGTAAAGCGGCAAGCCGCCCAACACTGATGCCGTGATGAACTTGTTCTAAACGGTTCGGTGCTCAACACAGGCGCTTTCATTTCGTCTCCACTCCGTCGCTAACTTGGCACGGCATACATTTCCAGAGTAAATGTGACTTGCTCAACTCTCAATTGGCAATACCGCGACGTGCAAACTACTATGTCGCAGGCCTACCGCGCAGCCTTGGTTGGAGGGGACAACACACGTTAGGAGATAAGCTCTCGTGATGTCCCCTGCCGTACACAGTTCCTAGGCTTGCTTCTTGGGCTATCCGGCGACAGTCCGCTTAAGCTTATCAATGATGCCTAGTTGCTGCTCCTTTTGAGCGTAAGCAGATTTGGGGCCGGGAGCAAGCTGAGGTTCTTGCCCAAGCGGTCTGTTCGGAAATATCGAGAACTGGCCCTTGCCGTCGAGAGACTCGCCCGTTGCAAACCGCGCATCCGCCAGAGTCGGTGGCACGCTACCGTCCACCTGGGATGTGAAGAAGGCGTAGCTGTACGTTTGGTTTTCCTGCGACTGCGGGAATGTATTCGGTACAGGCAACTGCTCTGCGAAGCCGCCAAGTTCCTCGATTACGGCAAGCCACTGCTGCTGATGCATCGTATCCCGGGCAATCAGAAAAGAAAGCATGTCCTTCATACCGGGATCATCGGTCATATCGTACAGGCGGCATGCCAGCGCACGGCCAGTCGCCTCGGCCGTTGCATTAGCCAGCATATCGCCCGCGATGTTACCGCTTGCATAGACGTGAGACGCGTTGAACGGGACGCCATTCGAATCTTCGGGTGTTGCTGCAAGGCCGGCAGACAGGAAATGCCGGGGGTTCATCCCGCCGAGTATGGCGTGGACAAGACCGTCCTGAGCCGCCGCCTCTTGCATCGAAACCGGAGCGCCCTCTAAGTTCAGGGCTACCGCTGTGGCTAACATCTCTATGTGGCCAATCTCTTCGGTCGCGGTTTGCAGTAACATGTCCCGGTATTTCTTCGGCCCCCGGGATCCCCAGCCTTGGAAAAAGTACTGGAGACAAACACGTATCTCACCTTCCACTCCTCCAATTGCCTGCTGTAGCATCTTGGCGAAGACCGGGTTCGGTTTGTCTACGCGGACTGGATATTGAAGTCTTGAGTCTAAGTAGTACATGAAGTAATTGCCTCTGAGATAAGACGGGAGAGACCTCGGACGTATACCTCCGACAATTACTTAACCTGGATCAGATTGGTCCTAATTACTCTGTAGTTACTAATTGCTCGTCCAGATGCACGTTCAGTGGTCCACGTCGGACCATTCAGAAGAAGGACGCCTCCCATTTGGAGAGACCGTGTGGGAGGCAGGCTTAACGAGAGGAAATCCGTGGGTAGACCCTTGGTTGTGAATGGCGGGAACCTGCGGGTTAAAGCGAAAGGGCTAAAGGAAAGCCAGAAAGATACAACTGCGCCAGATCAAAAACATCAAAGGAGCACCGATTCCGGTGCTCCTTGAGAAAAGCCGTACAACTACAGATGCGTTACTGGGATCCACCGCCCATTTGACCCTTGGCCTGGTCGATCATTGTTGTGTGCTCCTTGATGGCTGGCAGGAACTGCGTAGCAAACTGCTTGATATCGGGATCTTTGCCGTCAGACGATTCCTTTTCGAATGCTTGAACCACCTTGTGATGATCTTTGCTGTTCGCATCTAAGAAGTCCTTATCGAAGTCCTTCCCGCTTTCAGCCTGCAGCTTGGTCGCAAGCGCTTTGTGTTTGGCATCCGTCTCGGTAGGCACGGTCATGCCCTTCTTCGCCGCAATCTCCTTCATCGCCGTTGACGTCTTGGTGTGATCGTCCACAAGCTTCTGAGCAATCTGCTTCACTTGTGGATCGCTGCTCTTTTGCAGAGCCATATTGCCCACCTGGATCTCAGCGAGGTCAGTCTGGGCCACCATCATCGCAAACTTACTGTCTGCGCCCGGTACAGCGGCAGCGGTTCCTCCCGCAGTCGGTGAACTCTGCGCAAAAGCTGCGGCACCAAGACAACCTATACAAGCAAAACGAGTGAATTGATTCATGATTTATTCCTCGTACTGTGGACGTCGATTTCGCATGGCTTTATCAAGGAAACAGAACCCGTAGTTTGTCAGATATAGCGTTTGACTGAGGGTAAACGAAGCACGGAGGAATCCTCTGAAAAATATTTTGCTCTACTGCAAGGATCACGCTAATCAAACAACGTGACATCGCAGCAGATCGGCCCTCAACGGTGATCTCCGATCTCAATATCCCGAAAGGAACTGACATGCCTGAAAACCTGGTACACAATGATCCTGAAACAGAACCGCGGAAACAGCATCGCGAAGGACCAATAGCCCGCAGCATCGAACAGCAAACGGCGAAATTGCCGTCGGATCTTTTTCTCTGGGCAGCATTTGGCTCCATTGCAGCCTCGCTTGCCTTCAAGTTCAGTCGAAAGGATCACGCGTCACTATTCGTGGGACAGTGGGCCCCGACATTCTTGATTTTGGGCCTTTACAACAAGATGGTGAAGCTCTACGGCTCAGAGGGCGCTTAAGCCCTAACAGCAGAACTCAGCACCAGGAGCAGTACTGAGCAACGGTGTCGACGAGGTTGGCGGCTTCTCTCGAAAGAGCTTTGAGACCGGCAACCCTCGACGCCAGCCATTGATCGTTAACTGTCCGGACCCAAGGATCGACGGCAGATTCGAATTGCTCAAAGGCTTCGCTCATGCGTTCCTCGCCAGCAAGTGGAGTGAGGTTCGAAACACCCGCTGCGATTGCCGAAAGACGTTCCGCGAGGGCGCGATCGAATGCCTCCTGCGCCTCTCGGACCGAGGCCGGACGAGTACCAGGCACGACTTGGGTCCGGTACTGGCAGATGGCGATCTCGACGACAAACAAAGTCCTCAGGATCGCCTGCATGCGCAGAGCTGCATCCCTAACGACTAAGTGCCCCCGCCGGTGAGGGGACCCGACTTCAAACAATATCGAATCCGCATGCCCGTGAACGGCGGCGAAACCGCGCTGAAGATTCTGCCGGACAAGACGAATCCTCTGGATTGCAGAGTTGCGATCTTGGCTATCGAGCGTGGTGATCAGATCGGCGAGCAGGCGAATATTCTTCGCCAACCCGGCCTTCATATGTTCGACTGCCGAAACCGGCCACAAGTTATCGAACACCAGCCACATCATCAACAGCCCGAGGAGAACACCTGCGGCCCGGTCTCGTGCGGGAGCAAGTTGAGTCGTGGCGCTGTAGTCCTGAATGAAAGCCAGGTAAAAAGCAAGCGCCGTCTGCAATCCGAAATATGATAAGCGCTGGCTCGCAAGCACGAACCACGCGCTGAACGCTGAAACACAGGTGACTAGGAGGGTAACCGTAACAATGGAATCTAATTCCGGGAGCAGAAATACGAGTGCCCCTATGGCAATCAGCCCGCCCGCAGTTGCGCCCAGAAGCCGAAGAATCTGCTTCTGTTTGGTTGCGCCAGTCGTGTTCAAGGCGGTCACCATGCAAGTGACAACAGAAGTACTGATGCCAGGCCAGTAGAGCGCCGAGTAGATCACATAGCAAAGCATGGCCGCGAACATCGTCTTGAGCGCGAACAATTTGTAGCCGTTATTTGTGAACGCGTCGGGCAAAAAGATGCTCAGCTCTTCGTGGGGCTCCAGGAGTTCATCGCCCTCCGTATTAGAGGTTTCAAAGGCGGTGGGCATTAAACCGGCTGTGCGTTCCAGCTCGGGCAGGGCTGGTATGGCTTGCGAAAGGGCCAACGGAGGATGAAAGCTTCGGAGATCTACCGAATTCCGTACATTGAGAGCAGCAGAGACGCGATCCAGTTGCCGCGCTAGATCAACCAGCCTCTTCCGGTCTTCTTCCGGTAAGTTCACAGGACAATGAACCGTAGCCGAAACGTCCACTAACCGTGCTACCAGAGCAGTAAGCGCATTGGTGGAGGGTATCTGTGCAGCGGAGGTTGAGTCACCGGTGCGTAGAGAGCTGATGCGCTGCCGCACGGAACTTGTCCCCACGCTGGCATAAGACAAGACAGCATTTTGGGCGGCACTGAGATCCGGAGATGTCGTGGCGCAGGCGTGGAAAAATCTGGACAAAGCTCGTAATCGAGCATTCAACTCCGCCCGGATCTGCGCCATCGGATCTTCCCGCACAAACGCCAACTCAACGGCCACGGATACCGCAAATCCAAGGCAGAGCGTTAGCCACACCCAAAGTGTCTGCTCCAGATGAGCGCCGGCCGGGTACGGTCGCTCCCAGGCATTATGCACGCTGTAGATAGCCATGCTCATATTCATCGCTGGCCCGGGAAGACGGGTTACGCGAATGAGGAAGGCTACGGCAAATAGCTCGAACGCATAGTACGCGAACGTGAACAGAGGCGAATCCACGAACACTATGACCCCGATCAGGGCCATGATCACGCCGAGCGTAATAGCGATGCTGCTTTCGACTGCGCGGAAAATTGCGGCGCGTGGGCTGGACCGGTCGACAGTAAAGATGCTGTACAGCGTGATGGCTGCGTATGGCATGCGAAAGGTGGCGACCAGCAGGAAGGTAATGATGACCGTGACGAGCACACGCGCCAGGGTGGAGTACATCCCGGCATGAGGAGACAATTCCGCTTTGACAAACTCAAATACTTTTCTTGTGTTGATGTACCCGGGCCCGACGGCCGGCTGAGCGTACGCGGTTGCCATAGCTTACTGTCCGGGAGAACGGAGGCCGCGCACGATAATAAAACCGGACTCTCCGATACGAAACAGGTCGGGCTCGGGGTTATTCACGCGAATTCGAACGGGAAAGCGCGTTGCCAGGTGGACCCAGGCGAGACTACGCTGTACTTGCGGGAGAGCTCCACCCGTCCCCGTTTCTTGCGGGCTAACTCCGAAGGCCGTGCTCTCGACGGTACCGGAGAAACGCTGGTCGGGCTTGGACATCACGTAGACATCCGCGGCAGCACCCGGGTGGATGTACTTCAACTGCGACTCGCGGAAGTTCCCGATGACCCACCAGTTGCGCACGTCAATCAACGTGAAGACTCGTTGACCCGTGTGAGCGTATGCACCCTCTGAGATGGTGAGTTCCGTCACTCGTGCGTCAAAGGGCGATACAACGCGGCAACGGCTCAGGTTGTATTGAGCTTGCCGGACGGAAGCCGCACGCGCTTCCCGCTGCGCTATTAAGGGCAGTACCGTGGTGACACTTCGTTGCGACTGTGCCAACTGAGCATTGCTTTGCCGAAGGCCGGAGCCCGCCTGGTTGCGCTGCGCCAAAGCGGACTGAAGCTGCGAATGCGCAACGTCTAGCTGCGATCGGGCCTGACGAAGGGCTTCGGAAGCGGTTTGCTGCTGGGTACGTGCACGGTCAACATCTTCGACTGTGACAAATTGTTTTGCCAGCAACGGTTCAAGCCGGTGCAGAGTATCGTTTGCGAGCTTGTACTCCGCTTCGGCTCGTGCGATACCGGCCTCCGCATGAGCAATATTCGCGCGTCCCGAGTTGATGTTCGCTTCCGCGCTCGAGACATGCGCTTCGGATGTAAACACGGTCGCCTGTGCGGCCTCGATTCCTGCTTGTTGTCCGGCAATCACCCGATTTTCGTTGTAGATCTGTTTCTCTAAAGCCTGCTGCTCGGAGAGCGCACGCTGCAGCGCGTACTGGTAAGGCTGAGATTCGATTTCGAAGAGCGCGTCGCCTGCTTTCACAAGCTGGTTGTCAGCGACGTGCAGTTTGATGACGGGCCCCTCCACTTCCGGTGCAATACCGATGAGATTAGCGAATACCCACGCATCGTCCGTGCGCGGATGCACGTTAGTCTGCCAGAAAGTGAAGCAGCCGACCGCAATGGCGGCAAGCACGATGGATGCGCCGACCCAACGCGCCCGGCGATTCAACTTCTTGGGAGGTACCAGTGTGGTCGCCATGGTCAATCAACGGAAGAAAACGAGCCAGATAAGGCACGCGAATAGAATTGTCAGGCTCGGATAAATCAGCACAGGGGAGCCGTAATCATGGTCCGTACCGAATCGCAGAAGCAGGCGGCGCGCTAACACCGTCGCGAATATGCCGGCGAGAACGCAAACAATCCAGATAGGGAAGAACGAACCTAAGACATCTACCGCCGGCGCATGGGCGCAACCGGTTGAGGTGATAAGAATGGCGACGGTAGCGAGGAGAATTGGCTGGTGCGTAATCACGGCCGGCTGCCCCCACTCTTGGTAGCTACCGAGTCCCCGGTCGCGAAAGCAAGTTGGGAAAAGTCGGTGAGAACCTCCGCCTGCGACTGTACTTGCGCTGTCCGGGCCTGTGCCAATGCACGTTGCGCAGACACAACGTCCAGGAAATTCTTCACTCCCAAACGGTAAGCTTCGAGCACTGCATTGTATGACTGGTCTGCGGCCGTTAGCAGCGCCTTTGCGGCTTCTTGCCGGTGAAGGCCTGTTTGCACGTTCGAATACGCCGCCCACACTTCCTCGGCAACCCGGTCTGCCATTCCTTCCAGTTCTGACTCGGTTTGCCGGCGCTCGCTTCGCGCTCGATCCAATTCGTAATATCTGGCCCTCCCGTCGAAAACGGTCCAACTGGAACTCAGCTTCAGCAACCATGCTGGAGCGATGCCGGCCGCAGTCGGGCCGGGCGGCTGCGCTCCACGCTGGTACTGTTCGTCAGTCGAACCTGAGAAAGTCAGCTTCGGAAGATATTGCGAGCGCGCCGAGCGGATCGCTGCGTCGGCGGCTTGCAGCTTCGTCCCTTGCGCCATCAGATCCGGACGTTGGACAAGAGCCCGCTGTATGAATGCATCCGCGCTCTCGGCAAGAGCAGGAGTTTGCGACGCATCCAGCGGTTGGACGTTGATGACGGCCGTAGGTCGAAGGCCGAGCGATTCCGCAAGTTGGCCATGAGCCAGCCGCTCTAGTCCTCGAACGCTTTCAAGCTCATAGGAAGCTTGTGCCGTTGCGGATCTCGCCTCAAGGACATCCGGAAGAGTCGCAAGGCCGTCCCGTAAGCGCTCCTCGACCGCAGCCTGAACCGTTTGAGCGTTCGTAAGTGTTGCCTGTGCAGCCCCGGTCTGCGCAAGAGCGCTATTCAGCCGGTAGTAAGCCGCGGCTACGGAGTAAATGAGCTTGCGATGTGTGTCATTGAACGTAAACTCAGCAGCCAACGTGCCGGCCCGGGCTATTTCGATTCCTGCGCGTCGAGCGCCGAAATCGAGAACCGTATAGTACACCTCGAGCGAAGGTTGAACAACGGTGACGTCTTGCTGGAAGAAAGCGCTCCCGAAGAGAACCCGATGCCTGTCCTGTTGCGCAAGTACCGCCACTGCGAGCGTCGGGTACAGAGCAGCCCGCGCAACACCCGCCTGATCTGCTCGCTGCTTCGCGAGTTCCCAGGCAATACGCGTATCCGGATTGTGAGACTGCGCGAAGTCAATCAGATCGGGCAGTGAATACGTTCGAGCCGGATCCAGTTCACCTGTTCGGCGAGACAGCGAGGATGATGCAGGTTGAATTTGGCTGAGAGCCATCGGCTTAGATGCGGTACTTGGCAGGTTTTGGGCTGCAATCGAGAGCCGGGCCAGTAGAATCCCGCAGGTGAGCGCGCGAGTACTCCCTTTCGCCCTGGCTGTTCGAACGCGCCTATGCATGTCGTTGGGTAGACGGTTAGAACGAGCGCAGATTGTCGCTAGTGGATCTACTAAGGAGCCGGATTCGGGCTGTTGTTACGCAAGCGAGTAGCAATAACACCCAAGATCAGAACCGACAGCCACGGCAGGGGAACCAGGTAGCGGGGATTCGGGTTTTCAACCGGAACAATGGCACAGGCCAGCGCACAGAAAGCGGCAAGCAGGAGAACCCAGTCGAACCGGCTCACCTGTCGGCGGTGCCAATACATTTCCCCTGCGTATACCCAGGGAAGAAGCACGATCAGCCAGCACCAGGGTGCGGCAATACCTTGCCACCTTTTCGTGAGGGAATGATATTTCCGGTCGCGAGCATCCACGCCGAACCATTGCCGGATCGTACTGATGTCGGTCGGAGTCCCGCCGTTATAGTGGCCCTGGCTTACTGCGAGCGCCCATTTCAGCTTGCTGTACGTCAGGAACTGCCTGTACGTGCGAAGTCCGACACTGACAACGCCCGCAGGGTCTCTCTTCATAGCGCGTAGCGCGGTTCGTCTTGCAAGGGAGTTAGCCAAATCCTCGTCTTGTCTTGCCACATCTAAGATGGCCTGGCATAAACCACCTTCGTTCCAGCGTTGTAGAGGCCGATTGTTGATGTCGCTTAACGAAACCCTGATCTTCTGAAAGAGATGAGCGCGCTCGCCCGGGATCGGGAAGTCTCCGGGCGTGATAATGGGTGCGAAATCGGCCACGAGAAAGTAGCCATCCCGCGATAAATACGCCGGTTCCGTATGAGCAAGAAATCCGTACAGATGGCGGTATCCGGCCAGCAGTACCTGACTAGCTATCAGCGCAACGATTAGCCGAACCAGGAAAGGTTTCCACGCGAACCGGCGTGTCTTGTAACTGGCCAGAACAGGCAGAGCAACGGACAGAAGTAACACGATCGGCAGGAAGCTATAGCGGAGGCTCACCAGTAAGACGGCGAGTATCTGAACTGCCGCCAACGTTAGTAGTCGTTTAGATCGGAGAAATGAAAGCGCCGCCCATAAGTAAATGGCGAATCCGAATGTTGTGACTGTTTCGGTCATTACAAACCGCTCTGCCATTAGCTGGAGGGGTTCGATTGCGCAAAAACAGGCGAACACCATCGCTAGGGCCGGACTGGCTCGGAAGTAGCGAAGCAAGAGCATTCCGAGAATTACACTGGCAACTCCCGAAGCGACAATCTGCATTGCCAGCACGGGGCCAAGCGAATGAGTCCAGAGAACTATCGGTCGGAGCAGAAAACCATACGTGAAACTGCGGTCAGGCGGTATCCACTTGGCAAGAGCGGTCGCAAGATATGCGCCGGAGTCACCGAAATGAAAGGATGGGTATGGGTCGGCGAAGTAGAACGCTAGTTTACAAACGCCAACTAGAAGGCAGATGTAGACAAGTGGCGCTGCGCAGAGACGCCTGACGCCTCCGTGGTAACCGGATGCTTTGGTTTCGAGTGAGCCCGGAGTGCCTACGACAGACATTTCAGCAGGCGGATCACTCCCATGGAGGCCTGCCGCTTATGCGCGGATACGTTCGTCCGGCTCTGAATTTCCTGATGGTTCGCCGAATAGTAGTTGTAAGCCCGCCAGAGCATTTCCTCGTTCGTTAACGTCGGCGTCCAGTTGAGTTCCGCTTTAATCCTGGTGGTATCGAAGACGAAATCTTCCGCGATCATCTTGTAATGGTATGGCCCCAGCGGTGACAGCTTAAGGTGATGAGCAATGCGCATGGCGGCCAACGTCAGATCCTTCGGGAGTGCGGCGACCTTCGAAGAACTGTTCGCCTTCGCAATTACGTATTGATAGATTTCGCGCACGGACTGGACATTATCCGACCCAATGTTGAAAACGGCAGACCGGTTGTGAGACATGGCCGCTATCGCGGCAGACGCCAGGTCCTGAGCGTAAATGAACTGGTAGCGGTTGCTTCCCTGTCCTACCGTCCAAACGCGCCGGCCCTCCTTGATAAATTCAAACAGGATTGCGAGTAATCCAAGTCTGCCGGAATCGATGATGGTAGGGCACCGGATGCTGACGGCATTGAAATCCTTCTCGTACCGGCTCAGAATCTTCTCACCTTCCCACTTGGACAACCCGTATGTCTCAACCGGGTGCGGCGTATCGCTCTCAGTGACCGGGCGTGAGAATGCTTTACCCCACAGGCAGTTGGAAGAAGTAAATACCAATGAGGGTATCCCGGCTTTCCGGGTGGCCTCTGCAATCACTTCCGTCCCGGTAACATTGCTCCTCCACAATTTCTTCTCAGACTTCACATCATGAGCTAGTTCTGCGGCTGCATGGAACACGCCGTCGACACGGTGCCGGCCAAAAATCTCCGCCATCCGCTCACTATCTGCAATGTCCGCTTGAACCGATTCAAGATTCTGGTGGCGGTCCTCATCCTCATGGATGTCGATGTTTACGACGCTATTGCCGCTTTCGAGCAAGCGGCGCTTTAAAATGGAGCCGAAAAAACCGGACCCGCCAGTAACGATATAAGTCTTCACACTAATCCTCAGCCCGCAATTTAAGTTGCCGGCGAAATATATGTATTTGAGAGAGCTCCCCGCATGCGACCGACTTCGTCCCGATAGAGAGTCTCCAGCCTTGCCACAGCCGTCCGGGAATCGCGATGCGACTCCACTAAGCGGCGGGCTTCCTTTGCTAGCGCTCTCCCGTGGTTCTCGTCGGTCAACAGTCGCAGGGTGGCCTTGGCGAAAGCGGCTGGCGAATCAGCCACTTCGCAAACTGGTATCGATTTTGAAGCGAGGCCCTCAGCTCCCAAACTGGTCGAGACAGCGGGGATGCCGGATGCGAACGCTTCCAGTAACTTTACCCTGATCCCGGAACCGCTCAGGATGGGGCAGACAAACACGGAATAACGCTGCAGCGGAGCTTTGATATCCGGCACGGTCCCTAACAGCCGTACGCTCGGATGCCAGTTCCATCCTGCAGGAGCGTCCGAACCGACCAGGTACAGCAAGGTCTGGGGACGCTCTTTAAGAATGAGGGGAAATACTTCTCCGATGAACCATCGAATAGCATCCAGATTCGGGGAATGCCGGAAGCTTCCAATGAACAACAGGGAATCAGGTTCGCGGCCGTTCGTAGCGCACTCATATCCGCCCACATCAATAGTGGCCCTGATGTCGCAGTCAATCCGGTCTTTGAGACCGCTGGCCAGAGCTCGCAGGTATGCCGCGTTGTCCTTACTGCACACCTGTACGCGAGCTACACGCTTCAACAATCTCGGCTCGTAGAGCCGCATCCGTAGATATTCGAGCAATGTATCGAAGTCGCGATCTCCCGCCTTGATGCGACGCCAGAGTGATTGTGCAGAAATGTCGTGCTCGAACAACATGCACGGAATGTTCCGGTATTGACCTGCGTATTGGCCCATGGTGGTGTACTCAAGCTGGACCACGTCTATCTTGCTCAGCAAGATCGTGCGGTGAATCGCCCAGCTAAAATCCCGCAGCCCGAACTCGCGAATCGCATTCGGAGTAAGTGTCCATTGATCGGCAAGAGAGATGTGCGGCCGCACCAGGAACTGGGCAGACTGGCACTCCGGAAGCAAAGCATTCTGCGATTCCAACTGCCCCTCGTGATCGACGAAAGAAACCACGTGAACGTTTGCTCTCGATTGCAGAGCACGGATGGTCTCTTTCATGAACACCGCACCACCATGGGTCGGGGGCTCGATCGGGTAGGGAGAAACAAGCAGTACGTTCAGGCGCTCTGGAGAAATCTCTTCCAGCAGCACAAAACGATCGCGGAAATACCCGCCCAGTGGGCGCCGGAAGGCCTCCTGGTCGGATACTTTCCGGCCCTCATGCGCGCGCCAGCGTGATTGCACAAGCTGCCGGATCTTCCTGAAGCCTGTTCGAACTGCGCTGGACGAGGGCAGCGGCATCGCTTGCCGTTGTGAGCTGAACACCTGGAGAAAACAGCGCCAGAGATGAACAGCGAGAAAGCTCCAGGTGTGAATGTTCTTCCAGCAATAAAGGAGAGAGTTGCTGCGAACGACCGTATCGATGTAAGCGGGTGAAAACTTCTTCCCGATGGTTCCTCTGTGCTCGTGATGAACGATGCTCTGAGGCTCGTACAGCACCTTCCATCCCCGTTTCCACGCCCGGAAACCCAGGTCCGTGTCCTCGTAATAAAAGGGATGGAAAAGCGAATCAAAACCGCCCAACTCCAGGAACTTTGCCCGGTCGAAGGCACTCGACCCGCCCCCGGGGTAAGCACAAGGATACGCAGTCTGGATCAGCGGATCGTTGCGGTGCCCAACGTGTAATAAACCCTTTTGCCACCAGACTTCCGTTAGCCCGGTTTCTTCGCGCAATCTGGTCTTGTCGGCAAAGAAGATCTGGGATGAAGCCGCAAACAGCAGAGGATCGGAGAAATTCTCAAGCAGAGGCGCCAGAAAATTCTCTTCCACCCGCATGTCGTTGTTCAGGAAAACAACGATGTCGTTCTTAATTATCTTTGCCCCGCGGTTGCAAGCACCGGCAAAGCCCTCGTTTATCGGAAGCTCGAGAACGTTGACACCTGGAAATTCATTCCTGATCAGCTCAACACTGCCGTCGGTCGAGGCGTTGTCCACAACCAGAATCTCAGTGCCAGGCACTTTGGCTGCAGCCTCCAGAATTGACGGGAGATTCTCACGTAGAAGCTCTAATCCGTTCCAGTTCGGAATAACGACTGACGCGATTCGAGTTGCCGGGGCTTTGTCCGCAGGAAGCCGCTTCCGTCCAAAGAAGGCGAAACAAAGATCAACGGCAAGTAGAACCACCGCAAGCGCGAATAACTCGACCACCGTGACGATGGGTAGAACGACTACTGCCAGGACGGCAACCAGCTTGCGGAACTCCACCTGCAGGGCATCTGCGCGGTGCCGAATGCGGGCCCGGTAATCGCTCCAGGGGCCTACGCCAAGAACGCGCCCGAGCCGCATCCATGCTGAATTTCTGATTTGCTGTTGCTGAACTTCGATCGTCCGCAGTTGTTCGCGAAGAGATCCCAATTCGGCAGTCAGGTGCTCTATCTCATTAGCGTCACTGCGGCGCAGGTTTTCGAGAGCAGCATGTTGCCGCTGTGCCTCGGCGAGTTCGCCCTGCAAACCTCGTATGTGCCGTTCGCGGTCCCGAAGCAGGTTATGCGTACTCGAAACGTCGGCAAAAAACGGAATCTGGCGCGTGCGAAACGAGCAGACAGCGACATAGAAATGGGCGTCCGCAACGTCGTGGGACGACGGAACAAACCCAGCCATTCGCTCGGCAGGCCATTCACCGGAAAAGGTGATTGTCTCCTGCTGATTCTGCCCCAGGATTTCTACAAACGGAAATGCACGTTTCAGAACCTGTTCAAACTCGGCGAACTCGAACTCGTGTACGTGAAAAGGGTTCGGACCCGATGGCCCTCTCGCTTCCGCGTAGTATTGCGTGTTGGGAGTCGAAACCAGGAACACACCGTCAGCGGATAAAACGCGGGCAGCCTCGTTGATCAGAGCATTCCAGTCTTCAAGATGCTCGATGACCTCGAAGGCGGTAACCAGGTCGAAGGCCCCATCCGGGAGGGGAAAATAGCCTGCCGAGGCACAAAGATAATCGGAATTGCTGAAAACCTGTGCGGCGTGCTGTACGGCGTCACTAGCTACGTCGAACCCGAGAGCATACTCGGCACTCGAAGCAAGTAAACTCGTCCCGTAACCGGCCCCGCAACCCACATCCAAAACCCGTCGGCCCGCTGCAAACAAGCAGGCAAACCGGTACCTGGATACGTGTTCATTCCATAACTGAGTTTCAACTTCACCGGGGACAACCCGCTCGCCTGTGAACGGAAGAGTGGGTCCGGCGCTCGAACGGCTGGCTCGCAGCAGGTCGTCGTTCGACGGAAGATCCGAAATCCCGTCTCCGCTCCCGATAACCCGAAGGCGCTTCGCCTTATCCGAACGTCGATTGGAGTCGGTTGCAAAGAGATTTTCTCTCCCGTGTGGGGTCAGATCTCCGGCAGAGAAGGGTTTACCCACCTGACTCATTATTGATATTGCACCAGGATAATTCGTTTATAAGCTACTGATACTTGTCTTCTAGCGTTTCTACGTAATATAAACTATTCCGAGAGTGCTACGGGTATACCGCTCCCTAATGCATTTGAGATCATGTACTTTCGAATCGGTAAACTGATAGTTCCGCCGGGCTGCAATTTCCCCCATCCGTGACTGCCCCTTCTATTCGAGGCTACACCGTTGCTCTACTTGCGGTTCTGTTGATCGGCTGTCATCGGCAGACAGAATGGCGCTTGAGTAGCTTTTCCGTGGGGGATCCGACTGCTTCTAAACAACTGATATCGGGGTTCTACGGTATTGAAAACGGCTTCCGATGGGCGGGCCCAAGCTTCACTTTTGCCCTCGCGCCCCCGGGAGGTGTCGGCACCGGGCCAGCGAAGCCGGCCAAATTAACACTTTCCATGTACTTCCCGGATACCCAAATCGCTCGGCTTGGCCCTGTCACCATTACCGCCACCGGATCCGAGTACGAGTTTGGAAAAGCCACTTATGACAAGGGTGGGGCCTATGACTTCGTGGTCGAGATTCCTCCGGCAGCCCTCTGCACCAATGTACTTCCAGTGACCTTCAGTTTGGACAAGTACCTTCATGGCTCGAATGCCGACCTCAGAGATTTGGGCGTGGTTGTGAACCGAGTCAGCTTGCGGAATTAGCTGTGCAAGCCGAGACGAAATCTACAGGCATTACGAGCGGGCCTGAGCTCAATACCAGGCGGAATTTTCAGCGCATTTCACTCGCGATTGCCGGCCTCGTTCTCGCCGTGGCCTATTCGGCGGTCGTTGGACTCGCTGCACACGCTCACGAGCCTTGGGCCGATGAGGCACAGTCCTGGCTCATTGCCCGGGATGCAAACCTGGTTGATATCTGGACCAAACTGGTGCGACTTGAGGGATCGCCCGGGCTTTGGCATTCTCTCCTGCACGTCTTGATCTCTCTGGGAATGCCCTATTCCGGGCTGAACTATGTGTCTGGAGCTTTGGGCCTGGCCGCCTCCGTCGTCCTCTTCTGTTTCTCTCCATTCCCGCTCGCGATCCGCAGCCTTTTGCCATTCACTTACTTCTTGTGCTTTCAGTACGCTGTAGTCGCCCGCAACTATTCTTTGGCCCCTGTGCTGCTATTCTCGGCCGCAGCCGCCTATCGCGCTAAACGAAACGGATTGCTGCTATCGCTCCTGATTCTGCTCGCCTGCGTCAGCGCTCAAGCTTTTCTCTTGTCCGTAGGCTTTGCCGTTGCGATCGCTCTTGAGATGGGGACGCATCAATGGACGAAAGCGTCCAGCGAGAGACGGAAGAACGCGCTCATTGCTGCAGTGGCGTACCTGGCAGCGCTGGTTCTGGTTGTCCTTGCGGTTTGGCCCAACGATCAGACGGTGTTCTTCATAAGTCCAAACTGGTCCATTGACAACTTCATTGGCGTCTCGCGTTACGCGTTCCAACAGGCTTTTGGTGATGGGTACTGGCCGGTTTGGCTCATCGCCTTAACCATTCCGTCACTCTGGAGGAGTCCTGGCCTGCTGTTTTTTCTTCTTTCGGCCGCATCTCTCTGCATCTTCGGATCTGTCGTTTACTCGAACGTGTGGCACCATGGCTACCTTGTACTTGCATGGCTGACTGCCATCTGGATTTCGTTTGCCCCTGAACGGCGGAATTATCTCGCTCTTGCCGGGCTGTCGTTGTTTATTCTTCTCCAGTGCTCTTGGACGTGGAATGGCTTCCGGTATGACCGGAAAAACGCCTATTCAGGCAGCAGGGACATGGCACGTCTTCTGCATACCAAATTCAGCGAAGGGGTGAAGGTGTTTGGCATCGGGTTCCCAACCGTCGGAGTGCAACCGTATTTCCCGTCCAACATCTACGCTAATTACGCGACTCGGAAATCATTTTGGGTCTGGTCGAAGAGCAACGCCACGAACGACGCGGCGGAGCACCTGGGTACCGAACACCCTGATCTCGTGCTGCTGGGGTATGCAGGCGACTCTGATCGAAGGCTTTGGACTCATCTGATTACCCAGAGTGGCTACCACCAGATTGCACAAACCGAGGGGAATCTATTCTGGCGTACCGGAGCATTTCAACCCGAGAACTTCCAGCTTTTCTCTCCGGGTCCGCAGGTTTCGGACACCGTTCTCCTGAACAAATTGATGCTTAGTGAACCGGCCGGCGAAGTTCAGCTTCTCTCGGGGGTGACCGGACCGCCGACGCCGGAAGGACGACAGCTTGCATCGGGCGGGCAAGTAGCTATTCAGAGGCCGTCTCTCGGGACCGGGCACAGCGGCGCTCGTGTCGAAATGAAGTTCGTGGTCTCAAAAGAGCAGTTCGGGCGAAGCGGGCCGATGAACCTGACGGTCTACGTTGGAGGGCGCCGGTTGCATCCGATGAAAATCAAGAGTGCCGGTCAATACAGCTATTCCAGCAACGTTGCAAGCAGCGACCTCTTTTGGGCAGTCGTACCCGTTGCTTTCGAATTCCGGAGAGCCGGCCTGTTTGCTCCTGCCCTGACACAGGATTCCGTCGCTACGGCGAGTGAAATCGGGCTTTTCGCCCAATGACCTTTCCCGAAGCCATACATTACGTAATCTCTGAAGCCATCCGCTTCGTGTCGCCAATAGGATTGGCATTCGAGTGGCTCCTCCTGGCGCTTACTGCGCTGGCGATACTGACCCTTCCAGGACAGTGGGCCAACGTCTTCGCGCCTTTGAAACGCTCGGTACAGCGAATTGCCGCCTCGCCCCGGATTGCAATGCTCATCTGCGCTGCCTTTCCGGTAGTGGTTCGGCTTTTACTCTTACCAGTCAGTCCCGTTCCCGAGCCGAGCATCCATGATGAGTTCAGCCATCTTCTGCTCGGAGACACTCTGGCTCACGGGCGATTGACAAATCCCACGCCGGCGATGTGGCAGCACTTCGAATCCATTCACATCATTCAGAAACCGACATATAACTCGATGTACCCTCCAGGACAGGGCGTTTTCCTCGCCTTGGGTCAGAGGTTGTTCCACCAGCCATGGGCAGGCGTTGAGATCGCGATCGCCCTTATGTGTGCGGCCATGTATTGGATGTTTCTGGCGTGGCTTCCGCGAACATGGGCCTTTGCCGGCACTCTGCTGGCAGCATTAAAGCTCGCTGTGACCGGATTCTGGGTCGACAGCTACATCAGTGCCGCGGTGCCAACCATCGGTGGTGCATTGATCGTGGGAACTATTCCGCGATTTCGAAGCGGCGCGGCAAGAACTCTGGACGCGGTTGCTGTTTGGGGTCGGCGCGGTGATCCTGATGAACACACGCCCGTTCGAGGGAGCAATCTTGACAGCCATCGCGCTTGCAATCTCGTCCCCGGCTCTGTTCCGCAGCTTAAAAGCTCAACGGCGGCAGTTTCTGTTCCAACTGGCGGTCCCCGCCGTTGCAGTTCTTGCCCTCGGTGTTGCCGGGCTTGGCTATTACTGTTATCGCGTCACGGGAAAAGCCACATTGATGCCCTACCAGGTAAACCGGCGTACTTATGGCTGGCCGGAAAATCTTGCTTTTCTCCATCCGGCAAAGGTTTCAGTGCGGGATCCCGTCTTGAGGGAGATGTACAACATCGAAGTCGCTCATCACGATATCTACAGCAGCCCCTCAACGTTCATCGATAACCTGGTCACACGTTTGTTCGACAACTGGGCATACCTGGTCGGTCCCGCACTTACCATCCCCCTTCTATTTGCGCTGAGCCGGTGCCTAAGACAGACCCGGTATCTTGTCCTTCTGCTGGGGTCGATGGTACTCGTCAACTTATCTCAGCTTCTGTTGTACCCGTATCATCTGGCGCCGGTCGTGCCCGTGCTGTTCTGCCTTATTACCATCGGGATCCAGTATATCTACGAGTTTCTGAAGCGTGTTTCCGGGCCCCGGAGTTACTACCTCGTTACTTTCCTTCCTGTATGCCTGCTGCTGGCAACAACAGTAAAGCTGTTCTCTGACACGATCGACATTCCAGCCGTCCTCTTATTGGGAACGCGGGTACGAATTGGAGCGCGATGCGAGGGGGGACGTCACGCAATGGCTCAACCGGAGACCGGGCAAACACCTGGTGTTTGTGCATTATTCTCCGAACCACCCGGTGAACCAGGAATGGGTGTACAACGGCGCCAACCTGTCCGCGAGCAAAATCGTTTGGGCCCGGGAAGTTAGCGATACTTCTGATCGCGAACTCATCGACTACTACAAGGACCGGCAAGTCTGGCTGGTACAGGCCGATGTTTACCCCCAGCAGGTCGTTCCTTATCCGAGCACTGCCGTCGCGAGTTCATGCCTTGCCCAGTGTTCGCCCCCTATAGCAAAGCGCACGGCGGCCCGGCCTTAAACAGCCGAAGATCAAAGCGGCCTCTACCCCGACCGAAATTCAATGCACTTTCTTGTACATTTGCGTGTATTCGAGAAACACCAGCATTAGTCAAACAAGTCGAGATGCCAGACAAGACAACCCACGGAGTAGGAACGGATCAGGGCGGAGGAAGCAAGGCTCCCCGGAAAGAAAATGCAGGCGGCGGGAAGGGCGCGAAGAAAGACAGCTCCTCCCTCGGAAGTAAGAAGCCAAAGAGCTCTCAACGTTAGAAGCGGAAGAGGACCGGAGCAACCTCGCGGAACCGCAGGTTGCTTCCCTCAGTAACGGTCCTCTTACCGGCGTAATCTCCGACTTGTAGGAATTGAGAAATGAAAACGAATACTCCCCATCTTCCTAAAACAAATCTCCCGGACTCGGACGAAACAGCCCGGGGAAAACATGCCTATGCAGGCGACGAGCAGATTGAGGACGCAAGCCAGGATATCGAAGGATTGCAAACGTCCAACAAGAGCGGAAAACACTCTTCCGCTGAGAAGCTTGCCGCGTCTCGACCTGAGTTTGGTTCAAGTGCAGGCGCGAATCCTGTCGACGGCGCCTTCGGTGACGATCCGGACCATGCTGTGACCGGCCGGCTCGCAGGGCCGCAGACAAACCAGTTCCGATGCAGCGCCTGCGGCCGATTCTTCAACACTCAAGGCGAACTTTCCACCCATGAAGGCGAATGCCGCCTGGCGAAGGCTGCGACCGCATCCGGCCGGCAGAGTCTGGAACATGAAGATTCGACGCCGCACCCGCGAAACGACGTCGGCAAGTAGTCGGAACACGGCCTCCAGTTACTTACATGAGGCAGCAATGCCGGACAGGATCAGATCTCTCCCTGTCCGGCATTGAACCCTAGGCGCTTGCTGCGGCGGTGGTATTCGTTCGCTGGGAGATAGTGGTCAGGAGTTCATCCGCATGCTTCTCCTCGTCTAGTGTCTTTTGCAACAGTTCAGCATGACGCGGAAGACTCAGAATGCGTGCCCAGTCGCGAGCGGAACCGTACGACGCAATCTCATAATGTTCGACCTTTTGCGCAGAAGCAAGCAGCCCTGCGTCGCGCACCGCTCCCGCCTCTGATTCGCTCACGATATTTTCACCAGATCCGATGAGAGCGGTGATGATCGGGTCCTTCTTGTCGTCAACGTCGCCGTTATTTACTTCGCCGATCAGCTCGTGCAGACGGCTGATATGTACTTGCGTCTCCTGCAGATGGGACTGGAACGCCTGCTTCAGTTGTGCATCACTGGCATGTTCAATCATGCTCTGAAGACCTTTGACGATCTGGTTCTCTGTGGAAAGAAGATATCGCAGTTGTAACGTGTACAAAGATTGGAAATTCTTGATGTCGTTCGGTGTAAGCAAACCCATGTCGGTACCTCGGGGATGTTAGCGACATCCCTCTCGTTAGAGGAGACACGGGCGGCTCAGTTTCCACCCCAGGGGACCCGTAGTTCCACGGGCCGGCAGATCCGGCCTTGCACATGTCACTCAACGAAATGTCCCATGCACGGACAGACGTAATAGTCGCCGCTCGTCCGGTGCATTCTTTGCCAAATACTCTCACGTGTGATCGTGTAGGAAGTGCTGCACTTGCAGTCACGGTGCTTCATGGTTACAGGCTGCGGGTGAACCCAAAGAACAAAGGGAACCGCTCCGCGAGCGGGCCCGCGAAACAGTCTCTCGACCACAAACTGTCTGGCGTTGTCTCCCGGTGGGCAGATCCGACCTTCTGGTGCAAACATCTTTCAGAGAGACGAAATTAACAATTCAAGAAGTATAACGGCGAGCTCGATCTTACTTGCCCGGAAGCTTAACGGAACCTGACGCGGCTTGAACTCGCGTGGAAGTTCAGCGTTGATGGGCGAGTGTACCTGGACCTAATACGGGATCCGGGAAGTGACTTGTATACAATTCTGTATACCGATGTCGGCCCTCGCTAGCTCGACATCCCGGTGATTGGTTCTATTCTATTTTCGAACCGCTGTTGAAAGTTGAGCGATATGTCCCGGTTTTTCCCAAGCAATCTTCATTTCAGAGCTGCCCTGGCGGCGAGTGTTTTGTGCTTCAGCTCCCTTGCCAGTGCGCAAGATAGCAACGATCTCAGGTTTCGATTTCTAGGTCCGATCGTGGGCAATCGCATTGCTTCGGTCGCCGGCGTGCCTGGCGATTCGAATACCTATTACGCCGGGGCCGCATCAGGCGGAATCTGGAAAACCGTCGACGGTGGCAACCGCTTTACTGCCATTTTCGATGACCAACCCGTTACCGCTATTGGGGCGCTCGCAGTTGCCCAGTCTGACCCGAACGTGGTCTGGGCGGGCACTGGAGAAGCCTGGGCCATTCGAGACAGCGATGTCATGGGCAATGGCGTTTACAAGTCTGTTGACGCCGGCAAGACGTGGAAGCACATGGGCCTCGACGAGACTGGCCGGATCGGCAGGATCGTAGTTAATCCTCACGACCCAAATAACGTCTTTGCCTGCGCTCTCGGCAGGCTGACCGGGCCGCAGCAAGAGCGTGGCGTCTTCCGGACAACCGATGGCGGGGAGCACTGGGATCGCGTCCTTTTCGCCGATCCGAATACCGGCTGTTCCGGATTAGCCATGGATCCTCAGAACTCGCGCATATTGTTCGCGGGCATGTGGCAGGTGGAGATGCACACGTACGGAGAATTCAGCGGCGGACCCGGCAGCGGTGTCTTTGTTTCGCACGACGCCGGCACAACATGGACGCGCATCAACGGGCGCGGTCTGCCAAGATCGCCGGTTGGAAAGATCGACGTGGCTGTCACTCCCTCCAATTCGAACCGCGTTTATGCGTTGATTCAGACCGCCAACCAAGGCTCGCTGTGGCGATCGGACAACGGCGGTGAGAGCTGGCGAGCCGGCAGTCACGATCGCGCACTCGTCGGGACGCGCCGGTTACTACATCCGGCTCGGAGTGGTCCCGGGCAACGAGAACGAAGTGGTGGTGATGAACAGTTCGGTTCATCAGTCTGTCGATGGCGGCGATAATTTCCGGATCGTGCCATGGGGCGGCGATTCGCACGACTTCTGGATCGATCCCACCAATCCTGACCGTTTCGTTGTCACGGATGACGCCGGAATGAACATCACAACCGTACATGGACGTGGCTTCCACCGCGTCCGGCTGCCAATCGGGCAGATGTATCACGTGGCGGTCGATAACCAGATTCCCTATTGGATCTACACAAACATGCAGGACAACAGCACTATGCGCGGTCCGAGCACTTCGCGCGGCGGCGGATTCGGAGGAGGCGGTGGCGGTGGTGAAGGCGGCGAGGGGGCAGCTTCCAACCGCGATGAGGTTGCGGCGGGCGGTCGAGGGGCACAAGCACCCGGGGCCGGAAACGCCGCTACGTCACGGGATGCGGGCGTGAGTGGGGATCGGCCGGCCAATACCGAACCCGGCACAGACGCCATGGCCGGGGGCGCAGCAGGCGGAGGAAGGGGCGGACGTGCTGCTGCCGGCCCGCAACCCTCAGCGGGGCAGCCCGTCGCTCCAGGCGCGGATAGCTGGGAGTATCGTCTTGGCGGCTGCGAATCCGGGTTCACCTACCCCGATCCCACCGACACGAACATCATCTGGGCTTCCTGTTACGGCAATGAAGTGACGCGCTACGATGCCCGCACGAAAGAAGCGCACTCGGTGAGCCCGTGGATCCACACCCTCGACTCGCCGCCAAACGAAACCAAATACCGTTGCCATTGGACGCCTCCGCTCGCCATCGATCCGTTCGACCACAATACGGTCTACTACGGCTGCCAAGTGGTGTTTAAGACCTCGAACGCCGGGAAGAACTGGAGCGTTATCAGCCCTGATCTGTCGACCCAGGATCCGAGCCACAATGTCTCGTCGGGCGGCATCGTCGGCGACAATCTGGGCCAGTTCTACGGCGAGGTTGTCTTCGCGATTGCTCCGTCCACCATCCAGAAAGGTTTGATCTGGGCCGGCACGAACGACGGCAAACTCTGGTACACCCGGGATGGCGGCGGGCAATGGAACGACGTGACGAAGAACATCACCGGCCTGCCGCAATGGGGAACGATCTCGAAAATTCAGCCTTCCGCATTTGACGCCGGTACAGCTTACGTCGCGGTCGATGTCCACTTGATGGACAATCGCGATCCATTCATTTTCAAGACGACCGATTTTGGCAAGACCTGGAAGAGCGTCACCGGCAATCTGCCGAAGGGGCCGCTGGCCTACGTGAAATCCGTCACGGAAGATCCGAACCAGAAAGGTATGCTCTTCGCCGGCACGGGCAATGCGTTCTACTATTCGTTAAACGACGGCGGAAGCTGGACGTCGTTTGGTGCAGGTCTTCCGCACGCCCCCGTGACTTGGATTGAGGTTCAGAAGGATTTCCACGATGTCGTGGTGTCTACGTATGGACGTGGCATCTACATGCTGGACGACATTACTCCCCTTGAACAGATGGCTACGTCTGGCGGATCGGAAGGCGCGGTCAAGGTTTATGCGCCTCGGCCAACTTATCGTGTCACGAGCGGTGGCCGTGCGTTCATCAACTTCCGATTGGACTCGGCTTCGCCGGCGGAAGTGAAGATCCTTGATGCGAACGGAAACGTCGTGCGGGCTTTCCGGAGCGCTCCGGCAAGAGAGGGCCTGAATCGCCGGACATGGGATCTGCACTACGATCCGCCTACTTCCGTAAAGCTCCGCACCGCCGCACCGGACAATCCATATATTTGGGATGAACCGCGTTTCCGGGACGCCGATTTCCGGACCATCACGCACTGGGGAATCCGGCAAGCCGAAGTGGGCCCGCTGGTGAACCCCGGCAAATACACCATCCAGGTCACGGTGAAAGGCCAGACTTACAAGCAGCCGATGGAAATTTTGAAGTCGCCTAAGACACCGGCCACCGAAGCTGAACTCGAAGCATCGCTGAAATTGCAGCTTCGACTCCGCGATGACATAACCACGACGTCCGACATGGTCAATCGGCTCGAATGGATGCGCAAGCAACTCGATGACGTTCGCAAGATGCTCCGGACGCAGGCGAGCGGTGCGGAACTCCTACGCGCAGTCCAGGCGATGGATGGCAAGCTACAAGGCGTGGAATTCAAGCTCATCTCGCGCTCCGACGCGAATAGCGATGACAAGTACTACGTCGAACCCTACAAGATCTATCTCAACCTGATCTGGCTGAACGGTGAAGTCGGCACAGGTGCAGGCGATGTGGCAGGTGGTGCCAATTACGGGTTGACTGACACTGTTCAGGAACTCCTTTCGGGTATCGAGAAAGACTTGACCGCGGTCAAGGCAGAGTACCGGACTCTTATGGATCGGGATCTACCCGCATTCAACAAGCAAATCACGGCTGGCGGCGCGGTAGCCGTGAGCGCCGGAAATTGAGACTAGCGATTTGTTTCTTTGCCGCTTTCCTGCTCCCGACTTTCTATGGCCGGGCGCAGGAAAAGCCCGCGCAAGCGCCGGATTTATTCCGGGTGCGCGTAGAAACGACCAAAGGCCCGATGCTTTGGGAGTTTCATCGAAACTGGTCGCCCCACGGCGTCGATCACTTCTATCAACTCGTCCGAAGCGGTTACTACGATGACAACCGTTTCTTTCGGGTTGTTCCTGGCCGGTGGGCTCAATTTGGCATCAACGGCAACCCAAAGATAGCGAACGAACGGCGGACAAAGAGTATTCCTGATGATCCTCGCGTCGAGTCAAACGTGCGCGGCACCATTGCCTACGCGTTCGCCGTCCCAAATGGACGGACAACTCAGTTGTTTATCAATCTGCGGGACAACCGCGCAACTCACGACAAAGAACCCTTTGTGCCGATCGGAAAAGTTGTCGAAGGAATGGAAGTCGCCGATGCTCTTTATTCTGGTTACGGCGAGAAGTCAGGTGGCGGCATCCGCGCGGGGCATCAGGACGCCATGTTCGAAGGTGGAAACGCCTATTTCGACGCCAACTTTCCGCTGCTCGATCGGATTGAACACGCGACCGTGCTCGAAGGGCAACAACCATCTGACCATGCCGATTCCCCAGCGCCCCAGCATGGAGTTTTCACCGAAGAAGGCTTCAAAGTTGCTCCTCCGCTGACACGCCTGTTCGCTCTCGATGCATACACCGAATACGATCTGCTCGACGATGCGAATTCAAACTCATTCCGGATCGTGTTCATGCCCCTCGAAACACGCCCTGGCTCAACACACCTCATCAACGAGACAAGACACGGGAGCGATGGCGGCGGCATCGAAGTATATGACCCGCGAACAGGCAAGCCCCTGAAGTTCGAGTATCTGCCTGGAACCGAAATGATGGCGCGCAAGATTCCGGGAACTTTCAGGCCTGAAGATCACTACATCTGGGCCGAATTACCGCGTCCTGTTCCACAAGGCGGCGAAGGCCGCGTGCTCGTTTATAAAACTTACAAGGATGCGCGCACTTACTATTCGGAAGGCGATGGCATTGTTTGGACGCGACCATTGAGCGCCCAGCGTTTCGGAATCGTTCTGCCCCGCGGGTATTCTCTGGTGTCAGCCAATATTGCGTCTCAAATCATGACCACGAGCGATGGCCGCCTGAAGCTCTCGCTGACGAATCCGAGTGGCGGCGGTTCCCCAATCACCATTCGAGCTCACAAAACGACGGCAACTTTCGTTGGACAGGCAGACGCGGACAAGGCAGCAGACGACACAAAAACCCTCTATGATCTAGGCGCGCCCGAGTCGCACTCATTCAGGATTGAACAGACTTATAGTGAACGGCACAAAGGAAAGACGGCCAAACTCACTGTCGCCGAGTACGCGAAGGGGATTGCGAATCTCGCGGTCACGGATCTCGACACAGCCGACACGCTAAAGGTAAACAACGGTAGTGTTGAGCTGCCGGTTCCCATCGAGAACGATCGTCAGAGTGCGCATTTAAAAGTGAGCGGATCCGTACGAGATGGAAGTTACCGGCTTCAGCAAGAGCAACTAACTTTCGAACGAATTCTCCATGGCCCGCGTAATACGATCCTTCTGCCGGAGGGATGGGAAATATCGTCCGTGTCGCAGCCGGCAAATACCGGTAGCTATCAGGGCAGGATTTTCGTTGCGCTCGTCAATATTCAGAACGAAGACGCGCTTCGAATTTCGATTCGAGCTCGACGCAAAAGATAGCGATCCCAGATGATCAAGTTCGATCAGGAGATACGTTCAGCGTCTTCGCATGGACATCTGCGTCCAGTACTTTGGCGTTATGCGAGTCCGTGAAGCTCGATACGATCTTTCTGACTGATGAGTTCTTTGATACGGAAGCCGTAGTTTCCCTTCACTGAGACAATCTCGCCTTTCGCCACCACGGTCCCGTGAACAATGAGATCTGCGTAATCATCTACGTCCTGATCCATTTCGATCACCGAACCCGAAACCACCTTCAAAAGATCGCGGATGGGCATTTCCGTTCTGCCCAAGGCAACAGAAATGGGCATCTCCAGATTGAGCAGCCGGTCGAGCATCAGCCCCGAATGGCCAGCTCCAGAAGTAACCGTCTCGCCAAAATCTTCAGCACCCGCCAGCACGTCCAAAATCGGCTTCTCAACCACAAACATGAGGGCAGGAAGCTGTTCGCCCGAAATGGTCACGCCGACAAGGGCGTAAAGAACTGAGTCGGACTTAGGGGCACTTCCCACCTGTCCTTTTCGACAATCCAAGTGTTGGGGAAGCGCAGCACTGAGTAACGACGTAGTCGCTTGCTGAGTCTGGGCAATAATCTCCAGATAAGCCGCTTTGGAATCATCCGGATCGGCGTCTTCTGTCGCGCGGCCCATGGCGTTCCAGGTGCTCTCGTGCGCTCCAATCCACATCGTGAACCTCGAAGCGCCCTGCATAGATTGCTTCCACCAGAACACATCTTGCGAATCGCTGGGCGGCAGGCCTTTGACACGACTCCAGGTGACGGAAGGCTCGTTTCCGCTGAACACTTCAATCGCTCGCGCAAGTTGCTTCGTCCATGCTTGGACGAAACGGTCGAAAGCCGAGTGATCTTCCTGACTAACTTTCATTTTTCATGCCCGTCCCGACACTCTGCCCTTACACATACTGTTCGTCCGCCGAATTCTTCAGACTGATGATGCCTTCCTTCTCCATTTCGCGGGCGAGAGAGATAATCTCCTGTTGCGCGGCATCCACGTCTCTCAGCTTGGTCGGGCCCAGTGCTGCAATGTCTTCGGCCATCATGGCCGCGCCGCGTTGTGACTGAGTGGACAGGAACTTCTTCTGCAGGGATTCGTTCGCACCCTTCAGAGCAATGATCAAGGTGCTGCGGTTAGCTCTGGCAATCATCGCCGTAATTGCCGTCCCATCCAGTTCCTCAAGATCTTTGAAAACGAACATGAAGCTGCGAATGTTCTCGAACAGTGTAGGGTTATGCTGCTCGAAGGCAGTCATCAAACTCGCGCACGTATTCGGATCCAGTCGATTGAAGATGTTCGCAACGGCCTTTACACCGCCATAGGCTTCACGGCTGAGTTCACCAAGATTTCTTAGCTTCTGATCGATAACGGACGCGATATTTCGCACGATCTCAGGAGAAATCTGCTCCAGGTCCGCCATACGGGTCGCCACGTCCGGACGAAGCTCAGCGGGCAAACAGGTGATTAACGCCGCGGCCTGAGAGGGATCGAGGTGAGACAGAATTAAAGCGATTGTTTGCGGATGCTCGTCCTGGATGAACTTCGATAATTGCTGTGGATCGGTCTTGCGGAAGTTATCGAAATCGATCGCCTGGTGACTCATTGTTTTCACCAGACGTTCAATTAAAGCCTTGGCCACTTTCGGCCCGTAAGCTTCGTTCAAGACTTTGGTAGCGTAGTCGAAACCGCCCTTCATGTACAGCTTTTCAGAAGTAGTGAACTGGTTGAATTCCTCGAGCGTTAGCTCTACATCCTGCGCGCCCACCCGATCCAGTTGCGCAATAGCTTTGGCTACCTTGTCCGCATCTTCCTCCGGCATGTACTTAAGAAGTTTTGCGCTGTCAGCGGGCCCCAATGCGACGAGCACAATGGCAGCTTTCTTGATGCCGGACAGAGGCTTTCCTGTTGCTGATTGATCGAGTGCGTCCGTCAACTGAATTCCTTAAGGGAGATGAGCGAAAGAGTAATAACTTCCCCTCTCTCAGACATAGTGCGAGCTTCGTCACTTTGTTAGCCGGTTTTTCCTGAAGAGTATGAGAAATTTTCGGGCATCAGTTCACTAACCACTAGCCCCACTAGCACATCTTCCAGCGCGTACCCTCTCGTGCCCCGTACTCTCAGTAAGAGCACTACTGGGAGTCCTCCGCAACGCAAGCGAGAATACACAGGTAACTAATTTCTCGTATCAGCATCTACACTGGCAACGGGTGGCTCGTGGCGATTCTTCCGATTCGCTCTCTCTGCCCGTGGAACTGCCCGTCAAGTTTGGCTCTAGTGATTTTTATCCGGATTGCCATCCTTGCCTCGCAGAGTTGAGTTGTGTTTTTGAAAACCTGGAAGGACAAGTGCGTTACCATTGCGTTCACTGTTTCGAAGTTTTGTACAGGCCGGATTTGAGTGCTCTACACACAAGCGACGCGATGGCACACGCTTAGATTTGCTGCGTGCAACTGAGCACGACAAGTTCACTCACAAGGACTTCGCCCTCCTAGCTCAACTGGGTATTAAAACGGTTCGAACGGGAGTCCGGTGGCATCTGAGCGAGGAGCCGGAGGGCACGTATAACTTCGAATCCCTGGAGCCCAGCTTCGTTGCTGCGGCCGAAAATGGAATCGAGCTTTTATTAGATGTTTTGCATTTCGGCTGGCCCGATGGTCTGGATATCTTTGGACCATCATTTGTGCCACGATACCGTCGATTTGTACACGCGCTCGCCCGATATGTGCGGCGCTGGCCGAGTGTCTGTCACGTATTTGCACCGGTAAATGAAATCAGCTTTCTTTCCTGGGCAGGCGGTGACGTCGCAGCGTTGAATCCTTTTGAAGTCGGGCGCGGGTCAGAATTAAAACGGATTCTCGTTCGTGCGTTTGTAGCAGGGAGCGAAGTTTTGCTGAACGAACTTCCATCCGTGCGGCTTATCTCGCCAGAGCCTGTCATCCACATCGTAGGGAACCCTGCAATTCCTGGAAATGAAGCGGAAGCGGAGAACTATCGACTGGCGCAATTCGAGGCCTGGGACATGATTTCAGGAAGGCTTGCACCGGAGCTCGGTGGAAAGCCTGAGTTTCTCGACATCATCGGCACGAACTTCTACGATCGCAACGAATGGGTTCACAATTCCGAACCGATGTTGCCCGGTGATTCGCGCTACCGGCCTTTTCACCACATTCTGCGCGAAATATGGGAGCGCTACCGCCGCCCCATGTTTGTCTCTGAGACGGGAACAGAAGATGAAGCGCGGTCTGCATGGTTCCGATACATCGCGAGTGAGGTGCTGATCGCCTTACGCCACGGCATTCCCGTCGAGGGCGTCTGCCTCTATCCCATCCTGAATCACCCCGGTTGGGACGATGAACGCCATTGCCATAACGGTCTGTTCGATTACGCAGATGACGCCGGTCATCGTATGGCTTTCCAGCCGTTGCTGGACGAGATTACCAAGTTTCAAGACATCATTCAGCGAAGCCCGGAGAACTTTCATGACTACGAATCCAATAGATTTGATCTGCCTTTCGCATCTTCGATGGGATTTTGTGCTCCAGCGTCCTCAGCATCTGATGAGTCGCTTTGCACGTAACCGCCGGGTTTTCTTTTTCGAAGAGGCATTGTTTGAAGGGGCCGAGCCCCACCTTCGACAGCAGACTTGCCCCAATACGGGAGTTCATGTCATAAAGCCCGTTCTTCCGGCTGGAACGAACGGACCCCAAGCGAATGCGACGCTGCGGCAGCTACTCAATGACACGCTGCAGCAGAATAAAATTTCGAACTACCTGACCTGGTATTACACGCCAATGGCGATGGAGTTCACCGGCGGCCTGGATCCTAGCGTAGTCGTTTATGACTGCATGGACGAACTCTCCGCCTTTGCTGGTGCCCCTCGGTGCATGCTAGTCAACGAAGAAGCACTCTTTCGCACGGCCGATCTGGTGTTTACGGGTGGAGCGAGCCTCTTCGAATCAAAACGCAAACAACATCGGAGCGTTCACCTTTTCCCAAGCAGTGTGGATAAGGATCATTTTGCGAAGGCTCGTACAGGTCTTGCCGAACCTGCGGATCAGGTGTTAATCCCGAAGCCAAGAATCGGTTATGCCGGAGTGGTGGACGAGCGCATGGATATCGAACTCGTACGCCAGGTCGCAGATGCACGGCCCGATTGGCAGTTCGTGTTTCTGGGTCCTATTGTGAAGATCAACCCCGATTCGCTTCCGCAAGGGCCGAACATCCATTGGCTCGGTATGAAGCCGTATGCAGATTTGCCGGCTTACTTCAGCGGCTGGCGGATCGGTTTTCTTCCTTTTGCCCTCAACGAGTCCACCCGGTTTATCAGCCCTACGAAGACTCCCGAATACCTTTCCGCCGGTCTGCACGTTATCTCCACGCCGATTCGGGACGTTGTCACGCCGTATGGCCAACTCGGACTCGTCAGCATCGCGTCCAATGCGGCCGAGTTTATCGCTGCGGCCGAGAAGATCTTTGGAGAACCTGAGGCCGCGTCCTGGCAAAACGATGTAAAAGACTTCCTAGACCGTATGTCGTGGGATCGCACCTGGACGGCTATGGACCAATTGATTGAGGAGGTCTTGTCGTCAAAAGCACGCGAACGGCCGCAACAACGTTCGGTTCTGGCCAGGTAATTTCATTTCTGCGAAGAGGATAAAAAATGTTTGACTATCTTATTGTTGGCGCCGGTTTCGCCGGGTCGGTTGTTGCCGAAAGATTGGCGAGGAATCACGGGAAGAAGGTCCTCATCGTAGATCGCCGTCCCCACGTCGGGGGCAATGCATACGATCACTACGATGCGAGTGGGGTCCTGATTCACCGCTATGGGCCGCATATTTTTCACACCAACTCTGAACAGGTGTTCCGATATCTCTCCCAGTTCACGACGTGGCACTCTTACGAGCACCGCGTCCTGGCAAGTGTAGACGGCAAGCTGGTTCCGGTACCCATCAATCGCGACACCGTCAATATTCTCTACGGCCTTAAGCTCACAACCGACGCTGAGGTCGAGGCTTTCTTCGCCGCCAGAGCCGAGCCTCGCGATCTGATTAAAACCTCTGAAGACGTTGTGGTGAGCAAGGTAGGACGGGATCTTTATGAGAAGCTCTTCCGCAACTATACGCGCAAACAATGGGGTAAGGATCCTTCCGAACTCGATTCACTCGTCACGGCCCGGATCCCCGTTCGGACTAACCAGGACGACCGCTACTTTACCGATCGTTTCCAGGCAATGCCGAAGTATGGCTTCACCCGAATGTTCGAGAACATGCTGGACCACAAGAATATAACCGTTCAGCTTGCCACCGATTACCGCGACGCGATACGGAATGTGCGATTCAAAGAGCTCATCTATTCCGGGCCGGTCGACGAGTACTTCGACTTCCGCTTCGGTGAATTGCCCTATCGCTCTTTACGCTTCGAACATAAAACGCTGCCGAAGGAGTATCTGCAGCCCGTTGCGGTCGTGAACTATCCGAATGAACACGCGTACACGCGCATTACGGAGTTCAAGCACTTGACCGGGCAGGCGCACCGGCACACCAGCGTTGTCTATGAATTCCCTAGCAGCGAAGGAGATCCGTACTACCCGGTTCCTACGCCGCACAATGCGGCGCTGTACAAGCGTTATGCCGAATTGGCTGCCGCGCAAACGGACGTTCATTTCGTTGGGCGGCTCGCAACCTACCGCTACTACAACATGGATCAAGTGGTCGGCCAGGCCTTGACGCTCTGCAAGAAGCTGGCTGGCACACCGGAGTTCTCGACGACCCAGGCGGCATCGGCCGCAGTTAGTTTGCCGCTGTCCGCGAGGCCCGCAATCGGGTTGTAGATTTCGTTACACCGTCCAGAGTGCTTCGAGGAACGGCCATTCAAGGTCGTTCCAGGAAGCAACGGGCGTAAACCCGGACGACGTCGCAAAGTTTTCGAATTCCTCTTCAGTGAACTTGTGAGAGGATTCGGTCCAGATCGTCTCTCCAGCCGTAAACGGTACGCGAACGTCTAGGGCGCCGATCTCGACCTCTTGATTACGGAATGACACGAGATGCATTTCGATACGCCGCTCGGTCTCATTCCAACGTACCTCGTGACCGAACGAGCGCAAGTCGAAGTCTGCCTTCAGCTCACGGTTAATTCTGCCAAGCACGTTCAGATTAAAAGCAGCCGTTACCCCGGTGGGATCGTCATAAGCGGCGATCATCGTGTCCTGATCCTTCACTAGATCCGCTCCCACCAATAGATAATCGTTCGGCCGCAACCGGACGCGAAGCTCCCGGAAGAAATCCGGCATGTCACGCCGATCCAGGTTACCGATGGAACTCCCCAGGAAAAGCAGCAACATGGACCCTGATCCCGTCCGCTCGCGCGCGATCCCGTCCAATCCGCTGAGCCAGTCGCCACACACGGGTCTAACCTCGCACAGGTTCCCAAGCTCCCGCTGGCAAGATGAGAGAGCGAGGCTCGACACATCAATAGGCCGGTATCTCACGGTGCGCCCGTTCGCTTGCAAGCCTCGTATAACGTGCGCCGTCTTCTTGCCACTGCCGCTTCCGAGTTCCGAAACGGTGGATACGTTATGTACGGCACGGGCAATCTCGCCCGCGTGAACCTTCAAGAGCCGCTCATCGGCACGAGTTAGGCCGTATTCAGGCAAAAGAGTAATTGCCTCGAAGAGGCTGCTCCCGAGATCATCATAGAAATAACGGGGAGCAAGTTTCTTTTGCCCTTCGAGCGATAATCCTTCAGCGACGTCGAAGGCAAACTGCGAAAGTTGGGGCTGGGTGGAAGCAGACATGAGACGCTCTAGTTTTCCACGCAGCGGAAGCGTCGCATACGTGTATGGATAATCGGGGCGGAACCAGTTCCGGAACGAGCGTCGTAGTAGCCGCTTCGGTGTTCGCGGCGAGGCGCCCTTCATGACGTAATGCTCACCGTCGAAGAAGTTGGCCGAATAGCCCGGGTACGATGGGCGGGCGGCAAAACCCGGAAAGGGAGCGAACACCGAGTTCGTCCACTGCCATCCGTTCCCCACCATCTGTGCAACACCAAAGGCGCTGCTGCCGGCAAGCGAAGCAGATACGGGTTCAGGATCCCATCGCTTTCCGTCGAAGTTGCCATAAGCATGCGCCGGTTCCGCTGAGCCCCATGGGTAATCCCGATTCTCACCGCTCGCGGTACCGTAAGCGGCCCTGTGGAATTGTGCTTCACTGGGCAAAGCCTTACCAAGCCAATCGGCATATGCCTGCGCTTCCTGCTGCGTCACATAGACCGGCCAATCTAGAGGCAAAGGATATTCGCGGAACATGCCGCGGTAATAAGTCGAGGAGCCCTTTTCCACCCAGAAGTGTGGCGCCGGTGCGCCATCGGCGACAAATTTCTTATACTCGCCATTGGTGACGCTGTGACGCTGGATTCGAAACTGCGGCACATGGGTTCTCAGTTCCGCGTACTCGTTATCCCAACCAAACGATCCGTCCTCTGGTTTTCCCAAGATGGCTTCACCCGCCGGGATCTCACACCAGGTATTTTCCAGACCGGCGCTTCCCAGCGCTCGGGAAGTCTCCCGGCACCGGCTGAACCTTTTTGTCGTGATCGAAATTGTGAAACATATAAGCGAGCGTTTCGAGATGCATCTCGCGATGTTCCAGCGCCATGGACACCACGTCTTCCGGAGCCTGCTCCAGGTATGTATCCACGCGCTCCCGACAGCGGCGTACATAGCCGGTCACTTGCGAGTAGGCCGGCCAATCTGCCGCTGTATCACTCGGTAAGTGTGCAGAGTCAGGATCGATACCCGCTTGAAACAAGGAATCAAACTCTTCATCTTTGGATTTCAGGCCTAGACCCTCACGACAGATTTGAATCGAATCAAACCCATCCAGATGTCCAACGTAGAAAATGACTCGATGCCGTTCCGCGATCGGACGCTCGTAAATAGTTTCCGGTTTAAGAACCTTGAACAACTGATCGCTTGCAACTCTGGCTTTCCGAATTTGTTCCAGCAGATTTGTCTTCGTCGATTCGACCACTTCCATCCGGCACGGTTCTCCTTGTCGCTTTTAGATTCCCTCGTTTGACGCAAGCGGGTTAGGCAAAGCGGCAAATTATGTCTTGCTGTTTGCTACTAACTGACCACTCTCCCTGAGAATTTGCCGCGCCATGGCGAGCGCTTGTTCATGAGTCTCAATCTCGCCTTCTAATTGCGCGGTTTCTGTAAGTTCTATGACCTTCTTAAACATGGGGCCGGGTGGGTAACCTTCTTTGATTAGGTCATCCCCTGTCAACAACCTCGCTGGCCGTAACTGCTCAATCTTAAATTCGGCTAGCTTCGACCGAACAAACTCATAGGCATCAGTACGCCCGTTACTCGCCAGGCAATCCAGACGGTGTAACTCGAGATGTTCTTCAAAGTGAGGCGTCCGGAGGAAGCGCTTGAGAGTACTCACCCGCATGTTAAGCACATCTTTGAACCGCATATGATTCGCGACCAGCGAACAGACGCGCTCGATATCGTCGTTCGATGCCTTGAGTTCCGTTAAGCGGGTTCTCGCCATCTCCGTTCCGACTTCCGCATGCCCATCGAAACGTATCCGCTCGGCTACGCGAAAGGTAGGCGGCTTGCCCACATCGTGCAGGAGCACGCCCCAGGCAAGCGTACGCGAAGGCGACTTCATGCTTTCGAGCATCAGAAGCACGTGCTCGCCAGACGTCGCCTTCCGGGTGAAATTCAGGGGGCTGTTCCACGCCTTGGCAAGCTTTCACTTCGGGCAGAACCTGTTCAAGCAGACCGGTACGGTCCAGCAACTCAAAGCCGTACCGCGCTCCGCCCTCGGTAAGAATACGAACTAGTTCTTCGCGAATGCGTTCCGCCGAAATCTGAGCGATGAGGGAAGCGAAACGCTGCATGGCCTCGCACCGTTTCCTCTTCAACGGACAGTCCAAAACGCGCTGCAAAGCGAATGCCCCGCAGCAACCGCAGGTGGTCCTCCTCGAATCGCCGGTCCGGTGCTCCAATGTTCTAAGTACATGAGCGCGGATATCCTGCTGTCCATCGACAAAGTCGTATATGCGGCTGGAAAGCGGGTCCTCGAACAAGCCGTTGATTGTGAAGTCGCGGCGTTGAGCGTCACGGGCGGGGTCCGTCTCAAACCGGACGTCTTCCGGATGTCTGCCGTCCGAGTAATTGCCCTCGCTTCGAAAAGTAGCGACTTCGACGCAAATGTCGCTGCTGCGCTTGACGAGAACGACTCCAAACTTCGCCCCAACCAACTGCGCACCGGGAAAGAGAGATTCGATTTGCTCGGGCCGGGCATCCGTACTGACGTCGAAGTCCTTTGGAGCGATACCCCAAAGGCGATCTCGAACACAGCCGCCTACTAGAAATGCTTGATGATGGCGGTCCCGGAGGATCTTGATGATATCGACAGCTAAAGCTTCGCGCTCTTGGCTGAGATCAGGCATTGGGGGAAGCGGGAATGCTGATCGATGACGGGAACAGCGGTTCCCTGGAAGATACTAGGCGTGTCCGCCCTTGCTCTTTAATTCCACGGACGCCTCAGCCTCGGTTGCCCCATCCGCATTCTGAGCAGCGATAAGTGCCTGTGCTTCGGCCTCGGCTTTCTTCAATTCTTTCTTCGTTGGAGGCGCAATTTCGTGCCGGTAATCATGATCGTGATAGCAGGTCCTGCAGCGGACCTTCGCAGCCTGCCCCTCGACTAACGACACAATCGAATGATTCGTGATACGGCGACACTTTATACAGTGATCGTCGATGACATCGCCCAGCCGCTGTTCACTCATCATAATGCCCAACCATTGCAGTATATCAAGCATTTCGCCCTTGTAACGTTGCATGGGCAGGAGCCGGCACTCGACAGTACCCAACTGCCCTACCCCTCCAAACAGGCAAGGGCGAAGCAGCCTCGCGGACTCCCGCCGGGCAGGCGACGGCCCGGGACGATCATTCGCATCGAGATTGAGCGCGGAACTTTGCGTGGAGCTATTGTGCCCGGACACTCCTAAAAAAATCTCCTTCTCCTTAAGCCCGCCTTTAGGGTCCGGATTTTATCTTCGAGTTGTCGGGCTCTAGAATCGCCCAACTTTATGACCGATCTTCTCTACGTTTTGCTGGGCATTATCTTCTTTCTTGCGTGCTGGGGCTTTACACGAGGTTGTGACCGTCTTTGAGCCTTGGAGAAAACTATGGACTTCATTGTCGGCGGCATAGCAACGGCTCTGTTATTCGGCTATCTCCTCTACGCCTTACTCAGGCCCGAGAAGTTCTAATGAAATCCTCCGCTTCAGGCACAGTCATGACAACCTACGGCATTTTGCAAATCCTGATCTTCTTTCTAGTGATCCTGGCATTAGCCAAGCCGGTTGGCCTTTTTATGGCCCGGCTCTTCGAAGGCAAGAGAACGTTCCTCCATTTCTTCTGTAGACCGGTCGAAACATTCTGCTACAAGGCCATCGGGGTAGAGGAAGGAGCCGAGCAACGCTGGACGCAATACGCCGCCTCTCTCCTTGCCTTCAGTATTTTCAGCTTCCTATTCGTTTACCTGCTGCAGCGTCTGCAAGGGATATTGCCACTCAATCCGCAAGGCTTCAATGGCACCAACGTGACCCCGGATCTCGCGTTCAATACCGCCATGAGCTTCCCGACGAACACGAATTGGCAGGCTTACTCCGGGGAAAGCACGCTTAGCTACTTCGTCCAGATGGCGGGGCTTGCAGTTCAGAATTTCGCGTCTGCGGCGGCTGGCATTGCGGTCGCTATTGCGGTTGTGAGAGGCTTTGCGCGTCAAAACGCTGAGAGCATCGGCAACTTCTGGGTCGATCTGACAAGGGCGACGGTTTACATTCTTCTCCCCGGCTCACTCCTCGCTGCGCTCTTCCTGTGTTCTCAAGGCGTCATCCAGAACTTCGAACCCTACACGGTCGTGAAAACCTTGGAAGGCGCTAAGCAGGTCATTGCACAAGGTCCTGTCGCTTCTCAAGAAGCGATCAAAATGCTCGGGACGAACGGAGGTGGATTTTTCAACGCTAACTCCGCTCATCCTTTTGAGAATCCAACGGCCTTCACGAACTTCTTCCAAATCATTCTGATCTTCATCATCCCGGCGGGCTTGACCTATACTTTCGGCGCTATGATCGGCGACCGGCGGCAAGGATGGGCAGTGTTTAGTGCCTGCTCTGTCATGTTCCTGGCGGGAGCTTTCTTCTGTTACTGGGCCGAAGCAGGCGGCAATCCCCTCCTGACCCGGTTAGGCGTAGAGAATCAGGCGACAATGACGCAGCCCGGCGGCAACATGGAGGGTAAAGAGACGAGGTTCGGCATCGCCGCCTCTTCCTTGTTCGCCACCGTGACCACTGATGCGAGCTGTGGGGCAGTCAATAGCATGCACGATAGCTTTACTCCACTCGGTGGTCTGGTGCCGTTGTTCAATATTCAAACAGGCGAAGTCATCTTCGGAGGAGTGGGAGCAGGACTCTACGGAATCCTGCTCTACGCAATCGTTGCCGTCTTCATAGCCGGGCTCATGGTTGGTCGAACACCTGAGTATGTCGGCAAAAAGATCGAAGGCAAGGAGGTAAAGATGGCTATGCTCGCGTTGATCTGCACGGCGGCAAGCATTCTTCTATTCTCTGCACTCTCCGCTGTCGTCCACTTCGAGAATCCAGGGAAAGATGCAAAGGGACAATCGGTCGCTCACAGCTACTGGAATCCTCCTGGTCCGCCAACCGCCAATTTCAACAACTCCGGCGCGCATGGCTTCAGCGAAGATCTTTACGCCTACTCCAGTGGAACTGGCAACAATGGCAGCGCATTCGCCGGCTTGAATGCCAACACGCCCTGGTACAACCTGACGCTTGGGTTAGCAATGGGGATCGGACGTTTCTTCTTCCTCCTCCCGCTACTTGCAGCCGCAGGTAGCCTCGCGGCCAAGCGAAAATTACCCACCACATCGGGAACCTTGCCCACGCACGGACCGCTGTTCGTCGGCCTGCTCGTTGGAACCGTGATCCTGGTCGGAGCACTTACTTTCTTCCCTGCCCTCGCCCTTGGCCCCATTGTGGAGCACTTCCTCATGCACGATGGAAAGCTCTTCTCCTCCTTACTGATGAATATCTGGAGCTAAAACATGGCAACTGTTATTGAGACACCTCGAACGGGCGCTGCACCACCCAGTTCTCCAGGCCCGAGTTCGCTATTGCCTTCGAAGCTGGGCCGCTCCCGGCCCTTATTCGACCGCGAGATCCTGCGGCGCGCCGCTCGGGAGTCCTTCGTCAAACTGAACCCGAAGACGCTGATAAGAAATCCCGTCATTTTTGTCGTGGAAGTCGGGGCGGCTCTGGTTTCCGTCTTCCTGGTCCGCGACTTTGCCGTAGGTGCTGCGCGGCTTGGTTTCGAATTCCAAATCGCGCTGTGGCTCTGGTTCACGGTGCTGTTCGCGAACTTTGCCGAAGCCATGGCCGAGGCCCGGGGGAAAGCGCAAGCGGATACGCTCCGAAAAACGAAAACAGACGCCGTTGCAAACCGGCTGACAGATGGCACGATCGAGCGCGTCTCCGCTGTGCAGCTTCGAGCCGGCGATATCGTCGTGGCTGAAGCTGGTGATCTCATTCCGGGTGATGGTGAAGTGATCGATGGCATCGCTACCATCGACGAATCTGTGATCACAGGCGAGAGCGCACCGGTCATTCGCGAATCGGGAGGCGACCGAAGCGCCGTGACTGGTGGAACGAAGGTTCTTTCCGACGGTATCAGGATCCGCATTACTTCGAATCCAGGCGAGACCTTCCTCGACCGCATGATCGCTCTGGTGGAAGGCGCTCAACGCCAGAAAACACCAAACGAGATTGCGCTCAACATCTTGATTGCAGGCCTGACGCTCATCTTTCTGCTCGCAGTCGCCACCCTGCATCCGTTTGCTCTGTACTCGGTCGGCTCCGCCGGAGCAGGTACGGTTCCGACTGTCGCGGTTCTGGTCTCCTTACTCGTTTGTTTGATTCCGACCACCATCGGCGGCCTTCTCTCAGCCATCGGTATCGCAGGCATGGACCGGGTCATGCAAGACAACGTGCTGGCGATGAGCGGAAAGGCAGTAGAAGCCTCGGGTGACATCAACACTCTGCTCCTCGACAAAACGGGCACGATCACGCTCGGAAATCGGGAAGCTGTCGAGTTCATTCCTTTCGCGGGAGTTACGCACGAAGAGTTGGCCGACGCCGCTCAGTTGTCGAGCCTTGCCGACGAGACTCCGGAAGGGCGCTCCGTTGTCATTCTGGCGAAAGAGAAGTATGGATTACGAGGACGAAACGTAGCGCACGGGGAAGGTAACTTCATTCCTTTTTCTGCGTACACGCGAATGAGCGGAGTCGATATCGACGGGCGCACCCTGCGAAAGGGTGCGAGCGGCGCCGTAGCGGATTTCGTCCGAGAGAACGGCGGAACCATCCCGAGTGGCTTCGAAGAAACCGCAGAGCGCATCTCTCGCACCGGGGGCACGCCCCTGGCCGTCGCCGATGGAGGGAAGGCTCTCGGGGTCATTCACCTGAAAGACATCGTCAAAGGAGGCATGAAGGAGCGCATGGGCCAGCTACGCTGCATGGGAATCCGCTCCGTCATGATTACGGGCGATAATCCCTTAACCGCTGCCGCCATCGCCACTGAAGCCGGGGTGGACGACTTCCTTGCCCAGGCAACGCCCGCCGATAAATTGGCTTACATCAAAAAAGAGCAGGCGGAAGGCCGGCTCGTGGCTATGACGGGCGACGGAACAAACGACGCCCCCGCTCTCGCGCAAGCCGATGTCGGAGTGGCCATGAACACCGGCACGATGGCCGCTAAGGAAGCCGGCAACATGGTTGATCTCGACAGTAACCCGACCAAGCTAATCGAAATCGTAGCCATCGGCAAGCAGTTACTCATCACGCGTGGTGCACTGACGACCTTTTCCATCGCGAACGACATCGCCAAGTATTTCGCCATCATTCCGGCCATGTTCATGGCTACTTATCCGGCGCTCGGCCACCTCAACATCATGAGATTACACACGCCGCAGAGCGCCGTTTTAGCGGCAGTCATCTTCAACGCGCTGATCATCATTGCACTGGTTCCGCTAGCGTTACGCGGCGTCAAATATCGGCCGCTCGGCGCTGCAGAACTACTGCGAAGGAACATTCTGATCTACGGTGTGGGCGGCATCGTCGTTCCCTTCCCGGGCATCTGGATTCTGGACCAGATCCTCGTGTCGCTGCACCTGGCATAGGAAAGTAAACACAATCATGACGAAACAACTTCTGCCCGCATTGCGGGCCACGATTCTGCTGACCGTGCTAACCGGCTTGGTTTATCCGGGTGTGGTCACGGGTTTGTGCCAGCTCCTGTTCCGGGATAAGGCGAATGGAAGCCTGGTGCGGAGAAATGGTCAGATTGTAGGCTCGGCGCTCCTGGGCCAGAACTTCAGCCGCCCGGAATACTTCCATCCGCGGCCTTCCGCGGCGGGCATTGAAGGCTACGATGCCACTGCTTCCGGCGGATCGAATCTCGGTCCGACCAGCCAGAAATTGTACGATCGCGTAAAGGCGTCCGCAGATCAGTTCCGGAAGGAGAACCCTTCCTTCACTGGTGCGATTCCTTCCGATGCTCTGACCACGTCAGCCAGTGGCCTCGATCCGGAGATCAGCGTCGCTAATGCCCAAGCGCAACTGAAGAGAGTCGCAGACGCAAGACGAATCAAGCTGGGAGAGATCGATAGTATCCTGCGGTCCCAGATCAAAGATCGAAATCTCGGGCTTCTTGGAGAACCGAGGGTCAATGTGCTCGCGATCAATCTTGAGCTAGATCGGCAGTTCCCAAAACGATAGAACGAATCAAGGCTCATTGGCTGTCTCATGTTTGATATGACCTCAATGCTGAGAACATCTCTAGGTTCCTGCCTGCTCGTCTCTGTGCTTTCCTTGCCTCAGCTCCTCGCGGCACAGAGCCCCGGCTCCGCCGCTTTGCCGCAAGACACCGGGGCACCTTTATCCAAGCGCGAGCAAGAACTTTTGAACCGCATCGACAAGCTGGAACAGCGATTGGCAGCGTTGGAGGCACGATCTGCGCCCGCTGCTTCTGCGCAACTTTCGAGTCCGGTCATGTCAAGTGAGTCCGCGGCCCCGGTCGCCGCCGTGCAAACGAATAGCGGTTCCTCGTCTTCCGCCACAGCTTCTTCACCGCCCGCGAACTCAAGCCCCCTCGAATTTAGCGACGGCACCACCTTGAACTTCGGCCTGGATGGCTACTTCGGCTATAACTTCAATCATCCGGCGGGCCGGGTCAACCTTTTGCGGGCAAACGACCCGCTCTCCGACAGTTTCAGCCTGAACCAGGCAGTCGTGATGGTGGAGCGCACGCCAGACCCGAACGCGGGTCGACGGTTTGGATACCGCCTGGACCTCATGTTCGGACAGCAGACCGAGATATTACAGGGAAGCGCAGCAAATGAACCCCGGCCGCAAGTTTATCGGAACATTTATCAGGCCTACGGCTCCTACGTGCTTCCCATCGGAACTGGCTTGCAACTCGACTTCGGCAAGTTCTCGAGCGCGCTCGGGGTTGAAAGCAGCTACGCCAAGGATCAGCTCAATTACTCGCGCTCTTTCTATTACGACTTTCTGCCCTTCTACCACGAAGGCGTGCGTGCGACTTACAACGTGAACAGCAAGCTCTCTCTTCAATACTGGCTCGTAAACGGCGCGAATCAGACGGAGGATTTTAACGGCTTCAAGAGCCAGGCTGCTCTCGTGACGGTAAAACCAAATTCCAACATCACTTGGAATCTCAATTACTATGAAGGGCAGGAACAGCGGGACGTTCTCGCGGCCTATAATCCCGGAGTGCCTTTGTTACCCACTCAGCCCGGTCTTTCCACCACTCCCGTAACCGCTGAGCACGACGGTCGCTTGCATGTGATCGATTCCTATGCCTCCTTCAACCTCGGTTCGAAATGGTCGGCGACTGTAGAGGGCGATTATGTCATTAACCGTGTAGCGGCAAACGCGGCTCCGGCACGGGTCTATGGAGGCGTCGGCTATTTGCACCGTCAATTGAGTAAGTCACTCGCGCTGAATGGCCGCTTTGAATATATGGCTGATCGCGGAGGCTTGTTTAGCGGCATTTCGCAGGATCTCAAGGACGCCACGGGTACGCTTGCGTATCGGCCCGCTGATGGCTTTGAGACGCGGTTTGAATATCGGAAGGATTTCAGCAACCAAAGCTTCTTTCTAACAAACAATCCTCTGAACCGCGCCAGTTCACAAAACACCTTAACTCTGGGAATGCTTTGGTGGTTCGGAGGAAAACAAGGCGTTTGGTAGTCCAGATCAAATCTCCCGCGCAGAGTCTTGTTCGGCTGCTCGGAGTGTTCGCGGCGGTCTCAATCATAACGGCGTTCGTGTTTTTTCTGCACGTAAACAGCGCAACGGCCGGATTCATCTTTCTCGTTTTCATCCTGGCGATTGCCACCCGGGCTAAATTAAGCGAAGCCATCGCTGCTTCCTTTTTTAGCGTCGCTGCTTATAACTTCTTCTTTCTTCCGCCTGTCGGGACCTTCACTATCGCCGACCCGCAGAACTGGGTTGCGTTGTTTGCCTTTCTCGTGACGGCCGTCACCGCAAGCAAACTTTCCGCGAGTGCTCGCCAAAGGGCCGAAGAAGCTCGTGCGAGACAGGAAGAGCTGGAGCGAATGTACCGTTTTAGCCGGGCTTTGATGTTGGGCGAGGAAGGTCTGCCTTTCGCCCAACAAGTTTTGAAGCAGATTTTCCAGTGTTTCGACGTCAACGAAGCTTCGTTCTACGATCGCGCTGCCGATCTGGTTTCAGCGTCGCCGGAGAGGCCTTCGAGCTTCGAACCGCATTTAGTGAGAGGCGTCGCCGAGGCGAACGGGCCGTGGCGAAACACATCCGGCACCGCACTCGTTGTTCCTCTTAGACTGGGCTCCGCGTCGCTGGGCAGTCTGGGTATGGCGGGCGCTGCGATCCCCTCAGAGGTGGCCATGCACTCGATCGCGCAACTGGTCGCCATTGCTATTGAGCGCACGAGAGCGCAAGAACTTGCCGGGCGTGTGGCGGCAAGCCGCGAGAGCGAACGCCTGAAAGGGACCTTGCTCGATGCCCTCGCGCATGAATTTAAGACGCCGCTCACATCCGTAAAGGCAGCGACGACTACCCTCCTCACTTCCCCTCTCGACCCGTCTGATCAACGTGAACTCGTCACGATCATTGATGAAGAGGCAGATCGGATGACTCGCCTGGTAAGTGACTCAATCGAACTAGCACGGATCGGCTCCGCTCCCATCTCTATCAAGAAAAACGTCCATTCTGCCGCGGAAGTTATCTCTTCGGCAGTGGACAATCTGCGGGGACTATTGGACGGAAGAGAGTTGAAAGTCGAGATTCGCCCCGACCTCCCGTCGATAGATGTCGATAAGACCATGACGGAGCTTGCGTTACGGCAGATTCTGAACAACGCTTTGAAATACTCGCCTGCCGGATCCGGAATTACAATCAGTTCCCGGCAGGAAGGTGAGTTCATCCTGATCACGGTAACGGATCTCGGCCCTGGCGTATCGCCGGCAGAAGAGAAAAAGATCTTCGATAAGTTCTACCGTGCTGCTGAGGTACGCAAGCGTGTTCCGGGTACAGGCCTCGGACTCAGCATCACGCGAGAGATCATCGAATCACAAGGAGGCGCGGTGCTGCTCAAATCTGAACCCGGGTTTGGTGCAAGCTTCACCATCACGCTTCCTGTGGCATTCTTGCCCGCACTCGAAAGGATTAGAGGCAAGAGAGTGACCAAGGCCAAAATTCTAATCGTTGACGATGAGCCGCAGATCCGAAGAGTCTTGAAAACCGCGCTTTCGGCAGCCGGCTTCACGATCGCGGAGGCTCCATCGGCCGAACAGGCGTTCGTAAAGGTTCGGGAAGAACGGTTCGACATTATTTTGCTCGACGTCAATATGCCCGGCATGAGCGGGCTGGAAGCTTGTGCGGAGCTGCGGCGCGCATCGGATGTCGCCATCATCATGCTGACGGTTCGCGGCAGCGAGCCCGACAAGGTGGCGGCGCTGGATGCCGGTGCCGACGACTACGTCACCAAGCCTTTCGGTATGCCCGAGTTACTGGCACGTATTCGCGCCTCTCTGCGGCGCGTCCCTTACCTTTCGAGCAACGCGCCGGCAGTCATTCGCTTCGGTAACATCGAAATCAATTCTGAGACGCGCCACGTAACGGTTGCGGGTTCGGACATCCGGTTCACGCCAAAGGAGTTTGATCTTCTCCACTATCTTGTGACGCATCCAAACATCACCATCCCGCATACGAAGCTCCTGCAAACTGTGTGGGGACCGGACTACGGCAATGAACTCGCTTACCTTCACGTGTTCGTCAACCAGATACGCAAGAAGATTGAAGCCGACCCAGGTAACCCGAAGTACCTGCTGACTGAGCTGAGAGTCGGATACCGCTTTCACTTACTCGATTAGACATTCTTTAGCCCGCCCTGACTCCCCCTTTAGACTCGCCGCCTTATCTTGGCGTCAGAGGTTAATTCATGTCCAATCGGGAACGAGTCTTACACGAGGTACAGAGGTCCCGGGATGCAACCGGTGAACACGTCATCTATGCTACTAATGCTCCCGCACTCTCCGTCACTGTTGTCTTTACAACCGTTGCAGGTACTCTCGAAGCGCTCCGCCAGGCAGGCAGACTGGCCGCTCAGCTCGGGTTACGCATCCGGGTTCTTGTTCCTTCGGTAGTTCCATACCCGCTTGACTTAGCGCGGCCGCGCGTCGATCCGCTCTTCCGTCTCCGGCACTTCCGTACGCTCTGGGAGGAGCACTCAGTCCAAACGTTCGTTGACGTTCGCCTCTGCCGGGATAGGCTGCAATGTATTCGCGAAGCACTCGCTCCGCATTCTTTGGTTCTGATGGCTGCCCGGAGCCGGTCATGGCCATGGCCTTCTGAAAAGCGGTTTGCCCGAGAGTTGCAAAAGGACGGTCACGAAGTGATCTTGTTCGAAGCGAAAACGCCCGCTCCCGGCCGTTTCAGTGCCTTAGGGTTTCTGAAGCGGTTTCCCTTCGGCGTCGAGCACGACAACCTCGCCGATGTTCAGACCCTTCACTCCCGACTCGATCTTCGAGGTGTCTCCGACCAGCAGAAGTGACGCTTTGCCCGGCGTCGCATATTTCTCGGCGACTCCGTTCACGGCGCTCAGACTAACTTTGTTCAACTCCGTAGGCTCGCTTTGCAGTTCCGTCATGGGCATAGAAAGAGACCATAGTTGCGCAATCTGGCCTGAGACACGAGTCAATGATTCGAACTGTTGCGCATATCCCCGCACGAGTGTCAGCTTCGCAGACGCAAGTTCCTGCTCGGAGACTGGTTTCTCGCCGGCTATAAATCGCTGCTCTTTCACGAACTCCGCGACGGCCTCTTTCGTCTTGTCCGTCTGAACACCGCCACGTGCCATCCAGCTACCGTACTTCGAATAGAACTGCGGAGCGGATGAAATTCCGTACGAGTAGGCTTTCTCTTCGCGCAGATTCATGTTCAGGCGAGACCCGACTGCTCCGCCCCAGACCGCATCCGCTAGCGTCAAAGCGTAGTAATCAGGATTGCTGCGCGGCGCGCCAGGCAACACAACCGATACATTCGTCTGGGCCGCATCTGCCCGATGAATCAGATACACCTTGCCTGGACCAAGTGGCTGCGGAACCGAAATGGATGGCACGGGCGCAGCCCCTCCGCTCCATCCGCCTAGGAACTGCTTACTGGCGTTCACTGCCTCGGAGAGCGAGATGTCCCCGGCGAAGATAATTGCAGAGCTTCCCGGCTTCCAATAGGTCTCATGAAAACGCGTCAGTTCCGCAGGCGTGATCTTCGTGACCGAAGAAATAAAGCCGTCGACCGGGTGCCCATACGGATGGTTTCTCCCGAAGGCCAGTATAGGGGCAACTCGCCTTGCGATCGCGTTTGGATCGTTCTGCGCCTGGGCGAGGCGATCCGACAATTTCTTCTTCTCCCGCTCCACTTCATCGGCCGGGAAGTTCGGATTGCGCACCACATCCGCCATGACGGTAAGCGCAGGTGCAAGATTTGCCTTCAGTACATCCAGCGTCACCATTGCATATTCACGGTTCGCCAGGCTGGACAGTCCTGTCCCAAGGTCACCCAGCCCGTTGTCGATTTCAAGCGCCGTTTTCGTTTTGGTTCCCCGCACCATGGTTGCGGCCTGCAGGCTTGCGAGCCCTGGCAGGTCCTGCGGATCAGTGACACTCCCTGCCCGGCTAGCGATCGTAACGTTCACCTTCGGCAGATCCTTCCGCTCTACAACGAAAACATCTACACCGTTCTCGAGCTTTGCCGTTTTGACTTCGGGCACTTGGAACGCAACATCCTGCCCCAATACCGGCGGTTTCGATCGATCGAGCGTGATGGTCGAGGGCTGAGGTGCCACCTTCTCGGGGTGGAACCGAATAAGCAGACGGTTCGGAGTATTCAGCCAACTGTTTGTAGCTGCCTTCAGACTCTGAGCAGTCACGAGCCGGTGCCGGTTTACGTCAGCCGCAAACTTGTCCGGATCGCCTAGGAATGTGTTGTATTGATTCAAAACGTCCGCCTGGCCACCGAAACCACCGATGCGCTCAAGGCCCGACAGGTATTGCAGTTCCCACTTCGCTTTTGCGCGAGCAAGCTCCTCTTCCGTAGGTCCATCTTTCGCCAGCTTTGCAATCTCTCCGGTTAAAGCCTGCTCGATCGCAGGCAAGCTCGCCCCCGGCCGCGCTGTCGCCATGATGAGGAAGATACTCGCGATTTCGGAAGACTGTTGGGAAGCCGCGACGTTCGAGCAGAGTTGCTTGTCATGAACGAGCGTCTTCTCCAGCCGTGACGAAAGCCCGTCCGAGAGGATGGCCGAAGCGAGATCGAGTTCCGCGTCGCTCGTCTGAAAGAAAGCAGGAGTAGGCCACGCCATGTAAACCCGTTCCAACTGAACGTGATCTTGCACCTCGATCACTTTCTCTGAGCCAAGCGTTGGAAGCGACAGCTTTGGACGGTCGAGAGGAGGACCAGGCGGGATCGGGCCATAATACTTTGCGACCAGGCGTTTTGCTTCCGCGATATCGAAATCTCCTGTGATCGCAAGCGTGAGATTATTCGGCGTGTAATAAGTCTTGAAGAACTGCTTTACGTCGTCCACCGACGCTGCCGTCAGATCCTCCTGGCTGCCAATCACCGAATGCGCGTATGGATGGCCATAAGGGAACAGATTCTCGCTTAGGAGGTCGAAGGCACGGCCATACGGCCGGTTCTCCACGCTTTGCCTGCGCTCATTCTTAACGATGTTCCGTTCGTTATCGAGCTTGGTTTGTGTCAGGACATCGGTGAGACTGGCGAGCCGGTCCGACTCCAACCAGAGAACATATTCGAGACTTCCGGCGGGAACGGTCTCAAAGTAGTTCGTCCGGTCCTCGTTCGTGGTCCCGTTAACCCCGCCCTCCGAAATGTTGGCGCCTGCCTTCTCGATGAAACTCAGGTATTTGACGTTCGCGTTTTTCGAGCCTTCAAACATCATGTGCTCGAAGAGGTGAGCAAATCCGGTCCGTCCGGCGCGCTCGTTTTTCGATCCGACGTGATACCACGAATTGACGTGCACCATGGGCAGCTTCCGGTCGACATGCAGGATGACCTGAAGCCCGTTAGGCAGCGTGTACTTCTGGAACTCAAGCCGGGGAACCTCGGCGGTGCCGTTAGGTCCCTGAGCGAGAAGCCGGGCCGTCGGCGTTCCAACGAGAAAGCATCCCAGGAAGACGAAGAGAAGGGTGCGGAATCGGGGGAAAAAGCGCATAAGCTAATGAGTAAGAAGTATACGCAATACAGGGCGTGATTGTTCCGCCCTCAAGCGGGATGCGAGCGAAGAATCGAAACCGGGAGACGGTATGATGGAAATCAGAAGCGGGAGTAACTCAATGGTAGAGTCACAGCCTTCCAAGCTGTTGGTTGCGAGTTCGATTCTCGTCTCCCGCTCCAACGTACTCACGCAACGCAGTGTGCTCGTGGGCCACAGAGTACCGGGGTTTGAAGTGCCGCTTCAGTTTCAGCAACGGGCTCTCAAATAACGAGTAACTTGCGGCGGCGAATAGAATAGCGGCGCCCATCTCGAGAAATAATCGCGGCGCACCAGCGGACCAGTGATATCGATGGGCAAAGTAGACGAATGCCAGGTGGTATACGTAGATCCCATAACTCCAAAGAGCCAGGTAGCGCAGCGGTTTCCAACCTAGTACCCGGGTTCTAGCGTCAGGATGCGCATAGCCTAAAACCAGGCACGCGAAAGCAAACACGTAGAGGCTCAAACCAACCGTGAGCATCCGCGGACGGAAGTAGCTGTGTCCGGCAGTGAGCGATGCGGCGAGCGCCACGCTCAAACCAACGAATGGCAGATACGGAACGATAGGACGGAGCCGGTGCCGCACATTCCTGTCCGCTAATGCGAGCGCACAAAGGCCTCCGGCCATGAGCCCGTCCATCCGGCAGAACGTGTTGCGATAAATGGCTTCGCCGTTCAGATGGTTCAGGACCAGAACGATTCGGATTAACGGAGCGAGGACGACACACGCGCACGAGACCCAGACAAGATGGCGCCGGGTGGTAAAGAAAACAACTGCCGGCCAGATCAGGTAGAACTGCTCCTCAACTGCCAGGCTCCAGAAATGCCCAACCAGGTGGATCTGAGGTTGCTGCATGAAAAACGCCCAATTGTTGATGTACAGCCAATAGAACGGCTTGTCGTGAGGCGGCGGCATCGGCAGGCCCTGAAACATCATTGGTAAAAGAAAGAAAGTAATCGCCAGAGCGGCGTAAAAAACCGGAAAGATGCGCAAAAACCTCTTGCCGTAGAACGAAATGAAGTAGTTCTCGGCGCCCTTTGTGTTCAATAGCCCGGTCGTAATCAGAAATCCGGACAGAACGAAGAACAGATCGACCCCGCACCATCCGTTAGCCGCCCAGTCGTAGAGCTTTGGACCAAAGTCGTCTGCGCCATGAGACATAAGGACTAATAGGATGGCGATGGCGCGCAGGCCGTCCAGCGCTGCGAGATGCGGTTTATCGTCTCCTTGCTTAAATGATGCTTTATACGACGGTGAAATGGCCACCTGATTCATTTGGGATTGATGCTCAAGAGAACTTTGCCCTCAAATAGGATCACAATCGGGACCTGAGTTGGCGAAATTAGCGAAGAAAATACGAGTAAAGCTCTGCCTTTGTCTACTATAACCGCCATTCCGACGCTTGTCGATCTTCCTGTCACTAAGGTGTCCGTGAACCGCCTAACAAGCACCCGAAGCAGGTGGATTGTGTCGCGATCTCAACGGAATAGCTGGGTTCACAATTTATGAACGGATTTTTCACCCGTGGATCTAGAGCGGGGCGCCATCGAAGCTCTCGGCCCGCGCTCTCTGGTTCTGATCGCCAATCCATCCTGGCGGGATCGGCAGAGACGATCGGAAGACACGGCCTTGCCACCTTGATCACTCGAGATATGGAGACTCGCGGGTCGGATCATAGTATGCTCATCAGCATTCCTGATTGCCAAGCAGCCTAGTTCGATCGCTGTTGATCGTACTCGCGATCACACAAATTCATCAACTTTGCGTTTCCAGGCGCTCTTGCCCGTCCGCGTGGCTTACACCCGCGAAAGCTGATAACCTCGATGACCATGAACTGCACCGGTAAGCCGTCGTGATCTGTCCTTGGATCGTAATTATCACGACCATTCTGCCGCTGCTTTCAACCACCGCATCGGGTAGTGGCTCCGCGATTCAGCCCAACGACAATCGGCGTCCCGCGGGTCATCTGTCGGGCAATCTTCTGACACTTCGCCTTGAAATTCGCGAGGGCCTTTGGAACCCGGAAGGCGAGAACGGTCCTCAGATTCCGGTCTTGGCCTTTGCCGAAGAGGGGAAGAGTGCCTTCAATCCGGGGCCGCTGATACGTGTCCCTCTCGGAACTCGTGTGCATGTTTCTACCCATAACTTGCTTCCCAAAGCGACGGTCACGATTCACGGATTTCATTCCCATTCAGGACTTACTACGTCTACCGTTCTCGTGAAACCACTGAGAACGAAAGACGCCGAGTTTCAGCTTGACCAAGCCGGAACTTTCTTCTATTGGGGCAGTATCTCCGGAGCTCAGCTCGACAAGCGAAATGGTGGCGATGCTCAACTATCCGGGGCGATTGTTGTCGACCCTATTGGCGCCGCATCCCAAGAGGATCGGATTTTCGTTCTCAGCCACTGGCTCGAACTGGGAGACCCGAAAGCGAGCCCGGCTAAGCCGGATCGGGAAACATGGACGATTAACGGAAAATCGTGGCCGGATACGGAGCGCCTCATTTATCCGGTTGGCAAGCAAGTATTATGGCGCTGGATCAACGCCACCGATGAGAATCATCCTCTTCATCTTCATGGTCAATACTTCTCGATTGACGGGGTTGGCGACGAGATGCATTGGACTAATCTGTCCGTAGCGACACGGCGGCGGGCAGTCACGGAAGTTCTTACTTCTGGTTCGTCGCTCAACCTCTCATGGATTGCCGAACGTCCAGGCAAGTGGCTCTTTCACTGCCATGTCTTGTTTCATACCGCGCCTGAACTGCGGCAGACGCCCAACCCTGCCGCCACCCAGCATGCAGAGCACGACGGAGCCATGCATATGGCCGGACTTGTTCTTGGAATCACGGTCAAGCCACTGAAGCCCGGGACTGCTCCTGAGCAAGCTTCTCAACCCCGCCGGTTGCAACTAATCGTGGGCCGGCGTGAAGGCATCGACTTACATGGAAAGCCGGGCCTTGGTTACCAGCTCCTCGAATCCGGTCACCGGCCGATGCTAGGTGTCAAAGCGTTTACATCGCCTGGACCCACGATTGTCCTGACTCGCGATGTTCCCGCTGAGATCGCGGTCGAAAACCGGTTGCCGGAATCGACTTCGGTCCATTGGCACGGCATTGAACTCGATAGTTACTACGATGGCGTACCCGGTTGGGGCGGTGAGGAGGGCCACATCTCTCCTTCCATTTCTCCTGGCCAGACGTTTATCGCGCGTTTTACGCCTCCGCGCGCGGGCACATTCATGTACCACACTCACCTGAACGACTACGTTCAGATCAGTACAGGTCTTTATGGGCCACTTATCATTCTCGATCCCGGCCAGAAATTCGATCCTGAATCCGACAAGATCTTTGTCATGAGCCGTGGCGGACCTGATGACGAGAAAGATCCTTTCCTCATCAATGGAAGCGCTCGACCTAGCCCAATTGAGCTACGCGTTGGCAGGAGCTACAGATTCCGTTTCATCGGCATCACTCCGGCGCCGAATCTTCAAGTAACTCTCGATCGAAATGGGAGACATGAGAACTGGCTGGCGATCGCAAAAGATGGTGCAACACTGCCGCTATCACAGGCGACCCGGCAAGCATCAGTCATCGACCTCTACCCGGGCGAAACATACGACTTTCGTTTCCTGCCACTTGAGCCGGGGATCCTCCGCCTCACTGCTCTGCAGACGTTCTTTAAACTCCGAACCGAACTCTCCCTCATCGTGCGACCGTAATGCCGTCACACGTCACAGCTACCAGTGCGAGCTGCCGGGAATACCTTTAAACGGCCCTGTTATATCGTCAGTGATCCATCCACCATAGAAATCGCCAGGCTGGGCCCGGACAAGTTCGTCGTCGACATAACACTCGAACCGGCTCGGGAAAAACGCCAGAAAGCCTCTGATGCAAGCGAAACTAGGCTCTGGGGATTCGTAGGACCAAGCCGCATTCTCGGCTCTCTGGCCGTCCACACGAACGGTCCAGTAAGTCGCGCGCCCTTTCCATTCACATACCGAAGCTTTGGTTGACGCACTGATGAACTTAGTCTGGACATCCGTTACCGGGATGTACCAGGTCGGGGGATGGCTGGTTTCAAGAACACGGTAGGCCGAACGCGATTCGGCGACTACCTGACCGTTGTACAAGACCCTTATCGTCTTCGAGGATTCTTCAAGACGCGGAGGCCGCGGATAATCCCACACCGACTCTTGTCCGGAACTCGCTATATCTCTAACCATACGTATTCGATGTTGGGCTGGGAGACGTTTTGGTAATTTATCCGTGCGTCTTGGCCCCGCTCGATTCTGCTTCCATTCGACAGAATTCTTCGGAAGTGTTTCCTGCTTCCCTTTGGGGGCCCCGGACCTGGATGCCCCATGCGAGGCAGAAACGTAGACTCGGTCCGCCCTACGGTAAACAACTGCATTCCACTGCAAGGTATGGCAAATACAACGATTCTTCACATTGCCCTTTGACGTCGGCGGTCACCGGTTGTTTGATGGAGGCGCGTTCCTCAAGCGAGGGCCGCGGATCTAAACAAGGAGATGCATATGAGAAAGAAGTTGGTGTGGTTTGTGTGTCTTGGTGTCGCAACGCTTGTCACATGCCTGTATACAGGTCTCGCGCGGGCGACCCCGGCGGTAGGTTTCGTGGGCACGACCATTGCTTTGGGGCGCTTCGGCGACATTGATGTTTTTAATCAGCAGGTACTTGCCACAAACGCCTGGCGGGACGACGGCAAGGGCAAGAATGTTTGGCTCTCAATGCAGAAAACAAAGGGGGATTCCGATGTATACGTCCAGAACAATGTCTGGCAGCCCGGCGGAGACACCGGCTGGCATAGCCACCCTGGTTCCAGCCTGATTATCGTGACCGCCGGAACGGTGACGGATTACGAAAGTGATGATCCCGATTGCAAGCCGACCGTGTACACACAGGGAATGGGGTTCGTTGACGCCGGCGGAGACCATGTCCACTTAATCCGCAACGAGGGCAATGTGATTGCAAGCACAATGGCTGTCCAACTCATCCCGGCGAACGCTGCTCGGCGGATCGACGAGCCTCAGCCGGCAAACTGTCATCCATAAGATGAGCCAGACCCGAAAGGGCCAATCGGGCATCTGGAGCGAGCAGCGGTTCCGAGCTCGGTTGACCCGTTTTGCACTAGTACCGCAATCCGAAGTTCGCTTCGGGGCGCAGAAACAGAATTCATGGCAGGAGATTATTCTATGAAGTGCTTTTTTCGGTCGATTTGTCCTCTGATCGCACTGATGTTATTGAGCGTTGGCGTGAGCGCGAGTCCCATTGTCTGGACTCTCACCGGCGTAACGTTTGAAGACGGAGGAACGGTGAGCGGAACGTTCACGTTCAACCCCGATGCTGGAACTCCTTGCGGCAGCGTCTCGCCTTGCGGAACTTATAGCAACGTGAATATCGTGACAACGTCCGGCTCATCGCGAAGCGGGACGACCTACTCTTTCGTTTGCGGGCAGAATGTCCCGGGTTGCACAGGTGTGAGTCCCAATTCGACAGAAGTCCTTTTCCTTGCATCCAACATGGTGAATGAATCGGGAGCTCCCGCTCTCGCATTGTTCTTCACCGGAATCAGTGGATTGCCTCCTCAGGGATTGACGGACTCAGGCGGGATTATCGACATCAGCAACAGCAGCGGAGAAGTGGGCACTGTTCAGGAAGCGAGCTGCTCGGATGCCAGTTGTAGTTCGCCCGCAAGCCCGGCGCGGTCGTCGAATGCGGGGAGCGTTTCATCGGCTCCCGAACCGGCAACATGGTGGTTGTTCACGGCAGGACTGGGTCTGATGGCAATACTGGGCTCGCAGCGGCGAAGAGTGGCCAGACATGGCTCATCCATTCGGGCCGAACCTGAGTGATAGTCTCGCTTTGAGGCGGAAGCCATCGCCTCCGGGAGCTACTACGGCATGAATCTCGCGCAGAACGGTTCTCAGGCAGGACGCGACTGGTCACTGGCGAAGCGTCTCGGATTTCGGCTGCTGTTTTGCTATGTGATGTTCCTCGGTATGTTCTGCGCCCAATTTGTCTCGGGCAGCACTTCTTACTTCGTCCGTGGCCGCGGGTTGTTTTTTCCATTGGACCCGGTCTGGGCATTACTCGTACCGTTTGTCGGGAAGTATGTTCTTCATGTGCTTAAGCCGGTCGAGTACGTGACGATGGACGGAGGTGACAGCTTGTCAGATTATGTCTGGCTTCTGACTTGGATTCTGCTTTCCCTCATCGCGACCGTTGTATGGTCGGTGCTCGACAGAAAACGAAAGAACTATGCGCGAGCTGAACCAGTGGCTGCGCCTGATTGCGGCCGTGTTGCTTGCCTCGGTTCTATTCATGTACGGTTTCGACAAGGTGTTTCCCTTGCAGTTTGGAGAACTTACGGCTTCCAAGATGCTTGGCCACATCGGCGATCTGACCCCGATGGACATGTTATGGGTCTTCATGTCAGCCTCGAAGCCTTACACGATTTTCAGCGGAGTTTTAGAGGTTCTCGCGGGGGTACTACTGCACATTCCGAGGTTGACAACGTTGGGCTCTTTGCTCACGATCACCGTGATGAGCAATGTGTTCGTGCTGATCTGGCTTACGACGTATCCGTAAAGTCGCTTTCACTGCAATACCTGTTATTGGCAATTTATCTGGCCGCTCCTGAAGTGCCCCGTCTGGCGAAGCTCCTGGTTTGGAACAGGCCGGTGCCGCAGCGAGAGGAAATCAAACTTTCGGACAACCCCCAAGTAGCGCGTAGCGCGCGAATCGTACAGGTGTCAATTGGATTCTTGTCTTTTCTCGCGGCAATAGGGAGCGGAGGGTACTTCTATCAGCATAATTCGTCGGCTGCGAACCGGTCCCAGCTCGAGGGCATCTGGAAAGTGGACCAGTTCGAAGCGCACGAGGACGCTGAACATTCACTGTTCAGCCGGAAAATGATGGGAAGACTGCATCTGGAACCAGGAGATTCGCGTTGGAACAGGTTAGTCATTACAGCGCGAGGAAACCTTTCGATTCAATGTGCGAACGGCGAATTAGAGCCGGTAAGGACAAAGTGGGATAAAGACAAAGTCCACGCAGTTCTGCGCGACGATGAGGACAAAACCTGGAAGGGGAATGTCGCTGTCCAGAGGCAGGGGCCGCAACAGATGACGCTGAGCGGCGACTTGAATGGGGTGAAAATAAGCGCAAAGCTACATCCGGAGAAGCTCGCGTTTACGTTGGCGAGTAGTAACTTTCACTTCATCCAGGAGTAGTGGTCGTAATCAGCTCAATCGTAATCACGTCGCGTCACGAACACTCAGCGATTAGGCGTAATCGAGAAAGCGCAATGCGGCGGAGTTCAGGCAATAGCGCGATCCGGAAGGTGGCGGCCCGTCGTCAAAGACATGTCCCAGATGTGCGTCGCATTTTCGACACAGCACCTCGACTCGGGCGACGGAAAGAGTTGCATCCGCTCGCGTTTCCGTATTTTCTTTTGCGATCGGCAATGAGAAGCTTGGCCAACCGGTCCCGGAGTCAAATTTGTCCTGGGAACGAAAGAGCGCGTTTCCACAGCAGACGCAGCGATACAAACCGGGCTTGTGATTGTTCCAGTACCGGTTCGCGAACGCAAATTCAGTTCCTGCCCGCCGTGTGATTGCGTATTCTTCGGATGACAGATTGCGACGCCACTCGGCGTCCGACCGGATGAGCTTGCGAATCGTGACAACCGCTTCGCAAGTTCCGCCCTTCGAGAAAAGTGCTAAACGCACTTCAGGACCGGAACCATCCTGCGCAGCATCGGGCAGCTTTCGCTCCCGTGGATAACAGAAGGCGGCCAGACCAGCGAAGGCGATCGGTGTAATCAGGAGAGCCCGGCGCGAATGCTGATCTGATTGGATAGATTCTAAGCGCACCTCTACTGCTCCTTACTTATTCTGTACCTATATAGATGAGCGGCCGCAGGATTGTCGTGGATCCTAATGCTTACTTTTTCTCGCGGATGTTTTCCGGGCGATCCGTACCGACACGGCCCATGCGGACCATCCGACTACCTTGGCGGATCAGTCCGCATTGCTGCCCCGGCACGCATTTACGTTGTATCGCGGCCGTCCTTTACGGAGCGCGAGACGGCTTGACGTTGCGTTTGCGGGTCGAGCTTATCGAACACGGTGGGATCAACCGCGTAGATGCCTGAGCCGTGGCCGTGACTGGTCACCTGCATTTTGCCGGACGCGGGGTGGATGTACTCGGTGCTCTTTAACGTATCGCGATCGGAGAAGTGATACGCCCTATATTTGTAGCCGTTTGAGAGATCGAGCGGCTCTTCCTCTTTTTCAGGGGCAGTTGTCGTGGTAACGACGGTTTGGCTGCCCTGAATCTGGATGAGGCTTCTGCTGATCTCGACTACAGGCCCGAGTCGGAATGTTGCCGTAGGGGCGACTGTACGCAAACGTTTTTTCGCAGTCGGATCCAGGGCGACACGCAACGCCGCGTCAGAGGTTCCCTCGCAGACGGTCCCAGTGAAGTTCTCTCCACTGACAGAGAACGTGATGATTTGCTCTTGCCGGGTCGTGGGATTAGGCTGTTCGGATTGCATGCGCTGAGCCACCGGCAGCCGTCCGTAAGAAGGGATCGGCGGACTGAACCTGAGAGGAGTTGCTGGTGGCTTCGCCATAATGTTCCTCGAAATCTAAGCTTACAGCGGAATTGCGACCTTCATGACGACATAGTCGCGCTCCTATAGCAAGCGGCGAAAGTCCTCTACACTCGGTGTGTGGACGAAACAGCCGATCGCAAAAGGTTGCCGGATACGCGCCTTGCGGTTTACGGCACTTTAGCGCCGGGCCGAGTGAATCATCACCAAATATCAGCGCTGGCCGGGACGTGGCGGAACGGGACCGTCAAAGGTAAGCTATTCGCGTCGGGGTGGGGCGCGGCCATCGGTTTTCCTGGACTGATCCTCGATCCGCTCGGCCCCGCCGTAGACGTTCAGGTCTTTGAGTCGACGGATCTGCCGGCGCATTGGGCCCGTTTGGACGACTTCGAAGGAAGCGGGTACCGGCGTGTAGTCGCGACCGTGGACACAGAAGAAGGCGAACTGTCCGCCTGGATTTATGTCTTGGCTGAAGGGTGAAACATTCAATGAGAAATCTGTCTTTGGATAAACGCTTCGAGCGTGTATAACTGAGGAGTATGTGGAGCGATCCTAAACCGCAAGAAGATTCGCCCAGAACCGCTCCGACCATGGGCAAGACCGAGGCCCCGGTGTCGGAAGCCGTAGTTGAGAGAGCCGGACGTACTGCGACCGCCGAGTCGCGAGGCGTCGCGATCATAGCCAAAGGCATGGTCATTAAGGGCCAGATCAGGAGCGCCGAGAATATGCACATTGCCGGCGAGATCGATGGATCCCTGGACATGGCCGGCTACGATCTGACAGTGACCGCTGAGTCCAGAGTGCGCGCGAATGTAACCGCGCGAGAAGTCGACGTGGCAGGGAGTATCCAGGGAAATGTGGAGGCAACACGCAAGATCACGGTGCGAACGGGTGGCAAGCTGATTGGAGATCTCCGGACGCCCGGTATCGTGATCGAAGATGGGTCCTATTTCAAAGGCAACATCGAAATTGTGACTCGCGATGCGCGGCAAGACGGAAAAGAGACTGAAGCGCCCCTAGTCCGGTCCGCCAGCGCCAAGGCATAACAACCGGCAAATCGCAAAGTGGTTATAGGCCGGACGGAGCAATAGGTATTCGTGCGGCGTCGAGGCGGTAGTACGTCCGGACGCCGCCGCTTCGACGATTGGCTCTTTCGCCGTGTGTGCCTTGGGTATCCACACCTGTAATTCGACAGGAACTGATCTCATCGAGTCGCAGCTAAACGGGTAGGATGGTTGCAACGACACCGGTTTCAGGCGAAGAAGGAGTACGGATCCTGTGAGCAAGATTGAGCTTAAGGTGAACGGCAGTTCGCACACGCTGGATGTGGAACCGGCTACGCCGCTGCTGTACATCCTCCGCAATGATCTCGGCCTGCAAGGTCCGCGGTTTGGGTGCGGACTTGGCCAATGCGGTGCATGCACAGTGATCATCAACGGCGCGGCGGTTCGTTCCTGCATCACGCCTGTTTCTTCCGTCAAGGGGGAAATCACCACACTCGAAGGGCTTGCGTCGAACGGCAAGCTGCACCCGCTGCAGCAGGCCTGGATCGAGGAGCAGGTCCCGCAGTGCGGATTCTGTCAAAACGGGCAAATCATGACGGCGAAGGCGATGCTGGACAAGAATCCGCATCCGACCGACGCGCAGATCCGGGAATCGATGAACGGAACCCTGTGCCGCTGCATGAGCTATTACCGGGTTCAAACCGCCATCAAACGCGCAGTCAAAACCATGGCTGACGCTGCGCCGGCTTCCGGGAAAGAGGTGGTGGCATGACATCGTCTGACCGGGTCCGAAACAGATCGAAGAAGTTCTCGTTACACATCGCCGGGGCTTTCTCAAAAGCGCGGGATTGCTTGCGGTCAGCTTCGGCGCCTTCGGCGGTTCCGCAGTCACGGAGGCGGACGCGCAGAGCGGGAGCGAGACTCACGGAACCGGCCCCTATCACGATCCCGATTTCCGGCAAATCGACTCGTGGATCGTCATTCATGAGGACAACACGGCCACGTTTTACGTCGGCAAGACGGACCCGGGCCAAGGCACGGGAACAGCCTTCCGCCAGTTGATGTCGGACGAGCTCGATATCGCGTTCGATAAGACCACCTGCATCATGGGGAGCACCGACATCACCGTCGACCAGGTCGGGTCCGGCGGCTCCACGGCCATGGAAAGGGATTCTTGGCCCATGCGCCGCGTCGCGGCGGAAGCTCGGCGAGTGCTGCTCGAAATGGGGTCGGCGCGCCTGGGCGTGCCGGTCGATCAACTGGCGGTCAGCGAAGGGGTTATCACGGTGAAAGCCGACCCTTCGAAGCGCGTCACCTATGGGGAACTCATCGCGGGAAAGAAGTTCAACGTCACGCTGACCGGCAACAACGTCAACGCGGTGAACGGGACAGCCAAAACCAAATCGGACCCGGAGCTCAAATACACTGGCCAGTCGATCCAGCGTGACGACATTCCCGCCAAGGTGGACGGCTCTCTGAAATGGGCGGTCGACGTCAAGCTGCCGGGCATGGTTCACGCGCGCAACGTCAAACCTCCCTTCGCGTGCGCGAAGCTGACAGGCATCGACGAATCGTCAGTGAAGAGCCTGCCCGGCTTCATCAAGGTGGTGAGCAAAGGCAACTACGTCGCGGTGGTGTGCGAACGCGAAGAGCAGGCCATCCGCGCGGCCCGCCAGCTCAAGACGACTTGGGAGAAACCGTCGACTGCTCCTTTCCCCGCATCGGAAGATCTTTTCAACTACATGCGAGCCGCGACGCCGGTGGCGGATGATTCTGAAACACGGAACTCGGCATCCAGACCCGCTGTGGAGGGAGATTCCGAATTACGCAGTCGGGCTGCGAAACAGGCGACGCCGGGAGGTTCCGAAACACACCTTCCTCCATCCAAAACTCCTGCAGGCGGCAAACCCCGAAATGCGCGCTCCGGTCTCCGGAGCCATGGTGGTAGGAAATCCCGACGCGGCATTTTCGAGTGCGGCAAAAATCATCGAGGCGGAATACGAGATACCGTTTCAGGGGCACACGGCATTCTCGGGCGCCCATGCCTTGGCTGATCCTTCGAACGGTCAGATGACCGTTTATACAAATGACATGAAGTCCTACGGCATGCGAAGAGGTGTTGCTACGTTTCTCGGCATGCCGCAGGAGAGCGTGCGTGTGATTTGGATGATGGGTCCGCAGGGTTTCGGGCGCTCAGCGGCCGAGGACGCAGCTTTCGAGGCGGCCTGGATCGCTCACGAGATCGGCCGGCCGGTTCGTATGCAGTGGATGAGGGACGAAGAGACGGCGTGGGACACCAAGAGCCCGGCATTTCTCGTGCAAGATGCGCGGTGCTCTTGACGGGCAGGGCAGTCTGGTGGCGTATGATTTCCACGCGCGTTCCTGCGACTACAATCACGTCGGATATAACGAGCCCGATACGGTGCTGATCGCGCAACTGATGGGATCGAGGCGAGCGAAGCCTGCAGCGGGCAGCGCCGCAATGCCTTCCGACATGTATGCCATTCCGAATCGCAAGATGGTGGGTGAGGTGGTTGGGCTGCCGAGCATATGGGAGACGCCGCTTCGCACCGGCAACCTGCGCGATCCGAATGGTCCGCAACCGACGTTTGCCACGGAATCGTTCATCGACGAAACAGCAGCGGCGGCGAAGGCTGATCCGTTGGAATTCCGCATGAAGATGCTCACTGCCGCCACGAACGACGACGGTGGATTCCGGCGCGCACGCTCCATTGCGGTTTTGAAGGCCGCTGCTGAGGCTTACCGCTGGGATCCGCGGCCGTCGCCGAAAGCCGATCGGCGAAGGGCAACATACTTACCGGACGCGGCATCGCCTATTCGTTCCGAGGCCAAACCGTTGTGGCGCAGATCGCCGAGGTGGAGGTGAACCGGCAGACAGGTCATGTATGGGCGAAGCGTCTGGTATGCGCACACGACTGCGGTCTGGTGGTGAATCCTGAGAGCCTGCGGCACACGGTCGAATGCGCCACGCTTCACGGATTGAGCCGCGCGCTTCACGAAGAGGTTCGATTCGATACTGAAAAGGTAACGAGCCTGGATTGGTTATCGCATCCGACTCTGCGCCACATGGATATCCCGGAGCAAATCGACGTCGTGTTGGTGAACGGCGATCCGAATCCGAATCGTCCCGATCTGCCGCCCTATGGAGCCGGTGAGGCCGCCCTCAAACCGATGCTGGCGGCTATTGGCAACGCCATCTATGACGCTACAGGCGTTCGCATCAGAAGGGTTCCCTTCCGGGACGACCGCGTGCTGGCCGCGCTGAAGGCTGCGGGCGTGTGACTTGGCGTCGGGCTTCTGGAACACAGCAGATCAGACAAGCATGTTGCGTAGTTGCTCGTAAGGTGCATTCCGCATTGTTTCCAGGTCTTGCTTCACCAGATTGAGTCCAAAGACGCACAGTTCAAAGCGATCCGCCAAACGTCGAAAGAGCGGCGCCTCGTCTTTGAATTCAAACTGATCGAACGCGGCGACCACCGAGTAGGATTCTTTCCCGGCTTTCAGATAATCGACGAACGAATCCAGCCGTGTCTTCCCGTGCCGAATCCGTCCTACGTATTCCGGGAAGATTCCCGCGAGAAACAGTGTGTAGTCGCCGATGTGTTTGCGCACTTCCCGTTCGTGGACGAACGATCTCCCTCCAGCAATGGATTCGAAGCGAGGAGCATCTCCCCGACCTCTTCCAGGCGTTTGCCCTTGCTGTTGCGGACCTTGTACAGATTCTCCACATGACAGAAATCAACCAAAAGCCCGGCGATGTACCGGCACGCGGGTATGTCATTCATCTGAGCAGTTCCCAAAAGCCGACTCTGCACCAGTTCGGTAAATAGTGTTCTCAGGGGATGACGCTCACTGATAAAGCTATCCATTTCGCAATCCTATACCTCACATTTTGCGCCTGCCGGGACTTAGGGTAGACAACAACTGGGCCAGTTGGTCACGCGGTGGCATAACTCAGTCAGGGCTCTCGAACGAGCAAATGACGACTGATCTCGACTGCGATTTCCTCCGTATACTGTGGGGCCACGTTACCGAAGCGGGACCGGTACGCGACACTAACGTGATGAGAGTTTGCGCTCTGCTGTTCCTTTCAACACTTGTCTGCCTCGCGCAATCGGCCGAGTTGCGCATTTACATGCTGGAGCACGCGGTCGGAACGGAACGTTATGAGCTTTCACGTGGTGCGGACAGCCTCACCTTAAACACCACTCTGGAATTCACCGACCGGGCGAACACCCGCACGACCTCCGCAACTCTCCTCATGAAAGGCGACTATACGCCAGTCCAGCTTACGCTCAAGGACAAACCGAATTCGGTGGAGGTGAAAGACGGGCGCGCGACCGTGCAAGAGAATGGAGCGACGCGCACGCTTACTCCTCCCGAGCGCTACTTCACGATCTTCGGTGAGACTCCGTTCGCCCTTCAGGCCATGATGTTCCACTACTGGACCACGCATGGCAAACCGAACCGGCTGCCCATCTTACGAGGAAGTGCGGCTGCGGAGCCGGTAGAGATCGAGCATGTTGGCCGCGATTCGATCTCCTTGAACGGGAAGCCCACACTGCTTGAGCGGTATACCGTCGCAAACCTGGCGTTTGGACGCGAGATCGTTTGGATAGACAGCGAGGGAGAACTGGCGGCAGCCATGACATTCGCCGGCGGCTTGCCCATGGAAGCGGTAAACAAGAACTACGAATCAGCTTTTAGTGACTTGTATCGGGACGGCGTTGCGCAGGAGATGAAGGATTTGAAGGCGCTTGCCGTCGATGTTCCTCCGGAGCGCACCGGCTCGTACGCGATTGCAGGCGCAACGCTGGTGGACGGAACGGGAGCTAAGCCGGTTCAAGATTCAGTCGTGCTGATTCAGAACGGCCGTATTGCGGCTGCGGGACCACGAACTTCGGTCAAGTTACCCCGTGGCACGCGAGTGGTCGAAGCTCAGGGACAGACGCTGCTGCCCGGCCTATGGGAGATGCACATTCACGCTTCCGGTGTGGAGTTCGGACCCGCGCTTTTGGCGGCAGGCATCACTACGGCGCGGGATTGCGGCGGCGAGTTCGAATACCTGGTTGCACAACGAAACCAGGAAGAACAAGGCGACGTTCCCAGCCCGCGTATGCTGCTGGCCGGCTTGGTGGACGCGGGCGGTCTGAAAGCGTTCGGGAATGTAACTGCCGAAACTCCAGAACAGGGGCGCGCCGTTGTCCGTCGTTATCACGAGGCGCATTTCCAGCAGATCAAGCTGTATACGTACTTGGCGCCGGATGTGGTCAAAGCGATTTCTGCCGAAGCGCATAGTTTGGGCATGACGGTGACCGGACACGTACCGCAAGCCCTAACCACTTACGAAGGCATCGAAGCGGGCATGGACCAGATCAACCATCTGAACTATGTTTCGCGCATGATGCACCCTGCCAAGGATCCAAGAGGGCAGATCGATTTCAACTCCGCCGAGGCCGAGAAGGCCATTGCGTTCCTCAAGACACATGGCACGGTCGTCGATCCTACTGCCGGATGGGGAGAAATGGCGAGTCACCCCAGCGAGGTGGATGTCGCTTCTTTTGAGCCTGGCATTCTGCACGCGCCGGTCTTTCTACAGGCAAAATTTGGCGCGATGGGAAACAGTAAAACGACGGCTGCTCAGGCGAAATCCAGAATGGATCAGAACCTCAAAGTAATCTCCGCGCTCTACAACGCCGGGATTACCGTGGTGCCCGGCAGCGATACCGGGCTGCAGGGCTACGGTCTGCTGCGCGAACTTGAGCTTTACGTACAAGCGGGATTAACGCCCTTGCAAGCCATTCAGTCGGCCACTATCGTATCGGCGCACGCCATGGGCCTCGAACACGATTCGGGCACAATCGAGCGCGGCAAGCGTGCCGACCTGATCCTGGTGCGTGGTAATCCACTCAGCGATATCAGCGATCTCCGCAAGGTGTCGAAGACCGTCGCAAACGGCCGGATGTATGACACGGCGAAGCTTTGGAAGTCTGTCGGCTTCGGGCCGAATTAGACGCTCAACCCGGGGAGAAGTGAACGGATCGAGCTGCGAATGGCCGTGCGATTCTCGGCAGCGGCTTCAATTCACAAATCTGATTTACATGTTCGCTTCCAAACTACAATGGAGAAGACTCGCCTCATTTACCCGATAAAGCCAATGAGAGACGCCCATCGTTGAGCGCAGCCTCCACTTCCCCAAATCCACACTCAGCGTGGAAACCTAAAGCAAACCCCTGGCTGATCGCGTTCGTGGTCTCGCTGGCGGCTTTCATGGAAGTGCTCGATACCAGCATCGCGAACGTCGCGCTGCCGCATATCGCCGGCAACATGGGTGCTACGAGCGATGAAAGCACCTGGGTGCTGACTTCCTACCTGGTCTCGAATGCCATCGTTCTGCCAATTACCGGATGGCTCGTCTCGCTCTTCGGCAGGAAGCGATTCTTTCTCATCTGCATCTCTCTGTTCACCGTCAGTTCGCTGTTCTGCGGTGTGGCGCCGACGTTGGGCGTGCTACTGTTCTCGCGTGTCATCCAGGGTGCGGGCGGCGGCGGTCTTCAGCCTATGGCGCAGGCGATTCTGGCCGATACGTTTCCACCCGAGAAGAGAGGTCTGGCTTTCTCAATCTACGGGGTGACCGCTGTGGTTGCGCCGTCTATCGGACCAACGCTCGGTGGATGGATTACCGATAACTACACGTGGCGCTGGATCTTTCTCATGAACCTGCCAGTCGGGATCCTGGCGATGTTCCTCGTGATCACATTCGTAGAAGATCCACCTTTTCTCAGACGAACGACGATTGAGGAAGGCAAAATCGACTACGTAGGTTTCGGGCTGCTTGCGATTGGAATCGCATTCCTGCAGATTGTGCTCGATAAAGGTCAGGAGGACGACTGGTTCGGATCAAACTTCATCGTCACGCTCACGGTCATTTCGCTGATCTGCCTCGTCGGCCTTGTCGTTTGGGAACTCAATGTCAAAGATCCGATCCTCGATATACGGCTGTTCAAGAACGTCAATTTTGCCACATCAAGCGTGATGATGTTTATGGTGGGAGCGGCCTCCTTTTCGACCACTGTGCTGATGCCCCAATTCCTGCAGAGCCTGTTGGGATACACGGCCGAGAGCGCGGGCATGGTGCTTTCGGCCGCCGCTGTGATTCTCCTGATCGAGCTGCCACTGGTAGGGCAGTTGACAAGCAAGATACAGGCGCGTTACTTAATGGCGTTCGGCTGGGCGGCGTTGACCATAGCCATGTTTTTCTCTACACGCCGTATGGATCTTCAGATGAGCTTTCCCGCCGCTACGTGGTTGCGCATCGCGCAGTATGTGCCGATGGGATTCATCTTCATTCCGGCGACAATGGTCGCGTACCTCGGGTTGCCGCAAGAGAAGAGTAACGCTGTTGCCGGTCTCATCAACTTTGTCCGGAATATGGGGAGCAGCGTTGGCACCTCTGCAGTGACCACGATTCTGGCCCGCCGGGCGCAGGTGCATCAAGTGATGCTGGCGAACCACACGGCGCTGAGCAGTCCGAGCTTTCGGGACACAACGAACGCTCTGGCGGCTCAATTCGGTCGCGGGGGCGCGAATGGCGCGCAACTGCGGGCCTACGGAAGAATTTATCGTACGATGCAGGACCAGTCGTCCGCACTGTCCTATATCGATACGTTTTGGCTGCTGGGAATCGCCGCCGCTGTCATGTTCTTCCTTTCGTTTCTCCTCAAGAAGAACAATCCGCGAAGGGCAGCCGGAGCGAAGGCGCTCGCGCATTAGTTGTTACCGGACTTTTGGGCGCACCATGACGTGGTCATTGCTCTGCCATTTGCGAATCTGAAGGAACTGAACGCATGCGCAGACTGTACTTTCTCCTGGCAATCACAGTGGCGGTTCACGCCCGCGCCGAAGAACCCAGGAGCGGTTTGAAGCTCAGCGATTTCTACGCGCACGATCCCTTCGTACTTGCCTACCAGCCGAACAAAACATATTACTTGTACACCGCCATCGGTGCTGGTGAAACTGAGTCGGGCCACGCGGGAGTAGTGGCTTATCTGAGTAAAGATCTAAAGTCGTGGGAAGGCCCGACCGTCGTATTCACGGTTCCTGACGGGATCTGGGCCAACCCGGCCGATGGCGCATGGGCGCCCGAGGTGCATGAGTATAAGGGCAGGTTCTACCTGCTGGTCACGCTACACAATAACGAGAAGCTGATTGACGAGCCGGTCCCGGTCACCCATCCCGTTTACCAGGGCAAACCGGCAGCCCATCATCTTCGCGGCACACAAATTTTCGTGGCGGACAAACCCGAAGGACCATTTACGTTGTTGAGCAATAAAGCAGCCCCTCCGAGCGACTACATGACACTTGACGGAACGCTGTTCATTGAGGACGAGGTTCCGTACATGGTTTATGCCCACGAGTGGATCCAGGTCCTCGACGGCACGATGGAGGCGATTCGGCTGAGCCCGGACTTGTCGGCCTCGGAAGGAGAACCTTTCTACCTTTTCAAGGGTTCCGATGCGCCGTGGCTTTCCGAGCAGCACAAAACTTCGAATCAGCCTCGTACCTACGTAACCGACGGACCGTTTCTGTATCGAACGAAGAAGCGCAAGTTAGTAATGCTCTGGTCGAGTTACCGGGACGGACTGTACATGCAGACACTGGCGTATTCGACATCAGGAAAACTGCGCGGCCCTTGGCGGCAAGCTCAACCCCTTGTCGGCGACGACAGCGGTCACGGCATGCTGTTCCATCGTTTTGATGGCCGGTTGATGCTCGTGCTGCATCAGCCCTTTCAACGCGCACACGCGAAGTTGTTTGAAATGGAAGACACGGGAAATTCCATTGCTGTCAAGCGGAAGGTGGAGTAAGCGCGAGATCAGTAGCCAGCGGCCGGGCGCTCCTGCCAAAGCGTCGAATGTTCTCCTGAACTGTCGGGCGGCAGGCCCTCGTCGGCGCGGCCGTTAGAGAAGTAGTACAAAGCAATCGACTTTCGCCATAGGTCTGGCGGACCGGCGACCGGCTCCGGCTGGCCGTGGAATGAATCGCTGGTGGTCGCGAACAGAACGGTTTGGTTGAACTCGGGAAGTACACGCTTGACGCAATCCTTCATTTCCCGATCCCACAATTCGAGCCAACCGCCATTCGCTTCCTTCCATCCTTCATTCAGGTAGATGAGGAGATTCAATCGGCGATCAAGTTTAAAAAACGGGTGTTTATTGTAGTCGGCGTGAACGGCGAGCTTACCTCCGGATGCCGTCGCATGCAGGCCTCCGCCGAACATGTATGGATCCGGCATAAGGCCCCACATGTTCGTGACTTTTTGCAAGGTCTGGAGAAATGCCGGACTGGAAAGCTCAGCGAAGTAGCGTTGCGTGTGAGGCCCGAACTTTGTTTTCCACGTGGTCCCGGTCTTTTTCTTAACGTACGTTCCGTCGTCGTGCATCTCAACGTTCGCCTTGTTCACCGGCCATTCATCCAGCACAAGCCGCAGTGCTTGCGGGTTGAACAGATCGCGCATCACGAGGTGCGGATAGGGATCCGCAGCATGGAAGCCCCCAAACGTTTCAAGCCGTCAATAGCACCGGGCGCAAACAGCGGGACGTCCTCGGGCGTTCGTCGCGAGAATAGGAATTTCATGGTCACTCAAGAGGCAGCGCGTCCTAACTGTCTACCTCAAAACGAGGGTACAACGGACGAAATTCTCCCGAACACCGTAGCCGGGATAGCATAATTATTCATCTTGCGACAAAGCAGATGTTCCTGATCTCGAAGCGCACCTCGCTCGACTCCACTTTAGGATCCTGGCCGAACATAATCTGTTCGATAGCCGATCGATTTACTTTTGTCGTGTTCATAGGACAGGCGCTCCTGGTCCAGCCGAAGTGCGCGTCCAAGTCGAAGTCGTAAACGCGAAACGCGGAGATCAGGGTTAGCTCCACCTTGTTCCAACTGGAGGATTGACGGCGGTTGTCCCCAAGACAAACCAGCAAACGCTGGGGCACTCCCATCTTTCCGCCGGACAGGTCGCCGGCACGTCCTTCGAACTGAAGCGTTTTATATCGCGTGAGATCGATGGATTTCCAAGACCCGTATCCGTCGAAGTCAAGTCCAATGCCGGCGCACCACCAGCTTTGTTCGACAGGTTCTCTGAGCCGGTGTCTGGCAGTGAACACCAAACAAGGCTGACCTCGGCCGGTGGAGAGAGGAATAACAGGCCGCTTTTCACCTTCCCACTCCAGGTGCTCGCGCTCTATATCGACCTGATCATTGGTACCGGCGCTAATCCAGGACAGTAGATAGGCAGTCTCGGTCAGCTTGGAACTGCGTGGAAAGACCCGCAGTTCATCCCGGAGAACCTGCCGGACAAATTGCCTCACCAGAGTCCGTAAGGGAACAGAATCGCCCATTTGAAAGGACTTGTAAGCTTCGCTTCCTTGAAGGCGGATACTGCTCGAAAAGGGCCGGAGAAACTCAATTGCGGCAATTTGATCGTCGGAGAAAGGCGCGCATTCGACGATAAGGATGGCGGGCGGTTTACTCGTAACTGCTCGGGACCTTCTTAGCGCCATTATCTCTTCGATTTCGACATTGAACCCGCCCGTAACGTTCGCCAAAGCGTCATAAGCGGAACGGGAGAGGAAGAGAATGAAGCAGGCCGAATCGCCAATGGCATGGCTAAGATCGCGGACTAGACTGTCTCCGACTCGCAACTTGTCGCGGTCAATCCAGACGTTGTAGTTGAAAGCTTTCAACTCAGCGGCAAAGGCCCGAACAAAGTCTCCGTCGTCCCATCGATAGGAAACAAACAACTGTCTATCCATCGCGTCTTATTCCCGGTATTATCGAGCATAAGGGTGAGCGAATCTTTGCCAGCTTGAATTTCGGGCGGTAAACGGGAAGAGCCGTTTAGCTCTTGCGAGCGAAACGGCCCAGAAGGAATTTTCTTTCAGAACGCACTACAGTGCTTCGGCGAAAGAGCCGAAGATACTACTATGCGCCCCAGAGACCTTGACCAGCCTTCACGTTGCTCTTGATTTTCACGGGTGTTGCTCCTTTCGTTCAGTCTTGAGACCTCCCTGGCAGCGGAAGAACTCAGAATCGTACGACGATCAAATTTCAGAGGTCGGAAGTTAGCGCTTCCGGCCTTTTCCATTTCTTCGCCGCATCGGAATGACTTAGTTATACCGAAATCTTTACCCTTAGCAAAGACTTTTGTACGGATTAAGGGGGTCAGATAAAGCTGTAAATCCTACCCTCCCCACTTAGCAAACAGAATGCCGGGCTGTCACTCCGTGCCCGCGCGAGAACCGGAAGCAGCGTGCCATCGGAACGACCAGCCTGCTGCCCGAAATCATAGCTCGTCACTGTTAAAATGGCCGCGGTGAAGGAGATCGGACGAACATGATGAAATCCACTTCGCGGCGCTTCTTTTTAGGAGCTGCAACGGCCGCCGCCGCAACCCGGGTCTGGGGCGCTAACGACCGGGTGAACGTGGCGATTGTGGGATTGGGAGGCCGCGGCTCCAGTCACCTCAACATTTATTCGAAATTACCGGAAGCGCGAGTGGTCGGGCTTTGCGACATCAATCAAGCCGCCCGCGAAAAGGCTCAGGCCACACTTCTGAAGAACACTGGCGAAAAGGCAAAAGAATTCGAAGACATGCGCCAGGCGTTTGCCGATTCGGAAGTGCAGGCTGTCTCCATTGCGACACCGAATCACTGGCACGCCTTGGCAGCTATCTGGGCGATGCGGGCGGGAAAGGATGTCTACGGAGAGAAGCCCGCCTGTTACAACATTTACGAAGGCCAGAAGATGTTGGAGGTGGCACGGTCGACGAACCGGATGCTCCAGATCGGGTCTCAACACCGGAGCACGCCGTTCAAGATGCGCGCCATGGAGGCGCTGCACGGCGGGCTGATCGGAGACATATATCTCTCGAAAGGCCTCTGCTTCAAACGGCGCGCGTCCATCGGACATCAGCCAGACAGCCCGACTCCGCCGGGAGTGAATTGGGATTTGTTCCTCGGCCCTGCGCCCATGCGGCCGTTCAATGCGCTGCGATTTAAATACAACTGGCACTGGTTCTGGGATACGGGCAACGGGGATATCGGCAACCAGGGCGTGCACGAAATCGGAATCGCCCGGTGGGGCTTGGGCGACCCGCAATGGCCGGAGGCTGCCTATGCGCAAGGCGGGAAATACGCTTACCAGGACGACCAAGAAACTCCGAATACCTTGCTGGCGAACTATAAGTACGGGCCTCGGGAACTCGTGTTCGAAGTGCGGGGCTTGCTCACGGGCGGCGAGGGCGTACCCGTCGCGAGGAAACCCGGAGCGCCGGCGGAGGGAGCCACTGCTCCTGGAACGACCAGCGCTCCGATTACGACTGTTCCCAGCAAGGGCGCACCACTAAATATCATGGTGGGCAACCTTTTCTATGGAACGGAAGGCTGGGCGGCGATGAGCGACGGCGGCTTTCAAGCGTTCAAGGGTGAAAGCAACGAGCTGGTGGCCGATGAACGGCCGGAGCGCGGTCCGGGATCGGACGCGACCTCTCTTCACATGCAGAATTTTCTGGCGGCTTGCCGGTCGCGCAATTACAAAGAGCTGCACGACGAAATTTCAAATGCTTATCTGAGCGCTTCCCTTTGCCATTTAGCGAATATCAGCTACCGGGTCGGGCGCAAACTGACGATCGCTTCGGGTCCGAAGTTTGTCGGTGACGCCGAAGCGGAAAAAATGCTGACGCGGAATTACCGGAAGCCTTACGTGGTGGCCTAAGCCCCGCGATTTGCTCTCGAAGCCGACGGCCGCGCGAGCTAATCGAGCGGCCCGTCGCGAATCGCGGGAGGTCAAACGGAAGGTTGATGCTGTCCGACATATTCCAAAAAGTCGCACAGGCCTTGCCGATCGCAGCCGTTGCATACTCTCAGGAACACCATCAGCACCAAGAGGCTGCGAACGCATCGCTCCTAGGCAGCGCCTCGTTCCCAATATCCTATCCGGCCTGAGATCAGCAGGCCTTTAACCGCGGCGTCGCGCTTCTGCATTCTTTCAGCTACAAGAATGCGCGACTCGAGTTTCAGCAGATCAGTCAGCGCAATCCGAGTTGCGCGATGCGTTTTGGGCGAGGCGATGAGCCTTTACCATCAACTTTGGGATAGGCCGGCCCCGAGAGACTTGGCCGAAGGCGCTAAGTTAATTCAGCAGGCCGAAGCCGCACGGCCTACAACGGACCGCGAACTTGCTTTCATCTATGCTGCCGGAGCGTTCTACAACGGAAATGCGGCCGGGATCTATGAATCCCGACGAAGCGCTTATCTGGAGGCAATGAGGCGAGTATATGAAGCTAGGCCGATTGATGAAGAAGCATCGTTGTTCTATACTCCCGCGCTTTTGACTTCGCCCGACGCAAGAAAAGATGATTTCGCGATTACCCGCCGCGCCATCGTCCTCATCAATGATGTATTCATCCATCATCCAAACCATCCCGGAGCAGCTCATTATTTAATCCGTGCCTGTGATAACCCGGTCTTAGCCGCCCGGGCGCTTGATGCCGCAAGGCGTTACGCCGAAATCGCGCCCGCATCGCCCCACGCTGTCCACATGCCTTCGCACATCTTCGCGCGTTTAGGCATGTGGGACGACGACATAAAGTCAAACTTGGCCTCGCAAACGATCAGCCAAGAACAAAAGGCTTTTCCAGACATGCTGCATGCCATGAATTTTCTCGAGTATGCGTATCTACAAAAAGGCGAGGTCGATAAAGCGAAGGATATTGAGACGCACGCCATACAGGTTCCGAAAGAACAGCTTAGAGATATGGAGGGCACGTTCAATTACGTCCGTGTGCGTTTTCCGTCACTCTACCTGCTGGAGACTCACGACTGGAAAGGCGCGCAACGAATGGAGTTCCACAGGAGGCGGAACCTGACTTCCAAGCCGTGCTGTATTGGACACAGGCCGCCGCGAACTAGAGTTGCCCGCTCGCGAAATGTTGGCAGATATTCTGCTGGCGGGAGGGCGTCCCGCTGGGGCACAACGCAGTACCGGCTTTGCCTCAAAACCGATCCCAACCGTTTGAACTCGTTGCTCGGCGCAAACCACCCAGAGAACCGATGAAGCTTAACTCCCCAATTCTAAGTGCCGGAAACGGGGGAGGTTCCTATGCGCGGCCCCCCCGAGATCACCACCATTGTGCTTCAAAAGGCTGCACAGTTCCTGTTTCCTGAGCATCGGCGGACACTAACTTCGGCCGGCAAACCCAGCAAAGCCAGCCGTTCCGCTCAAGGACTATTTCCGGTTGGAAGCGCTCCGGTGGCCGATCCTGAATGAACCCGCTTAACAGAAGAAGCCCGTCGGGTTTGGTAACACGGACCAGATCGGCGGCAAGCATGTCGACAACTTTGGCGCTGATATTTGCGAGAACTAGATCAGCTACCGATGGTTCAAGAGCGTCGATGCTTCCAAGAAATGATGCGGCTTCGCTGCATGTCTCTCGAGCGGCGGCGATCGCATCCTCATGAGTATCACAGGCAATGATTCCCGCTGCTCCAAGCTGGCGGGCAACTTCCGAGAGGACGCCGGACCCACAGCCTACATCGATAACCAACATTCCCGGCTGAAGATAAGCGTTCCATAGCCTCTACCATCAACTGCGTGCTCTCATGGCGTCCGCTGCCAAAGGCTCCGCTCGCGGCGAGGACAACTGGAATCCGGGAGGAGCTGGTGTCGCCAAGCATTAGAGCGACCCAAAACGACAAACCGTTCTCCGAGAAGGACCGGCTCGCTGTTCGCCTCGCTTTCCCTATACGCCGAAGTCTCGTTCTCAACTGTGGATTCGATGATCTCGCCATTCTCTGGCGTGACAATCGCGGACACGTCGGCGCCGTCCGCGAAATAGGCGCGAACCCGACAGTCGTCCTCCAGGATGCCTGCTGTACCGTGTTCCCAAAGCTCGGTAACAAGGTCGTCACGGCGGGCCGGATTGGGACGAATGACTATGACTCGCAATCGTCCATTTTAGGGGAAGAGAAAGCTAAGCCGGGCCGGCTAAGGCGAAGCGCTTACTTGCTAAGTCAGGTGGTGCGCTCAAGCAGCGGATTGCCGCGACGCGACAGACCCGTGGTGCGGAACCCAAGCCGCTGGTACATCGAAACCAGCGACGGTTGCGACAGATCGGAGTTAGTGCCCGGCCGGGCCTCAAGCTGCGCAGTTGAGTAGCCCTGGCTTCGAGCTGTTCGCATCGCGGCTTGCACCAACTGGGTGGCCAGCCCGTTACGCCGGTGTTCCGTAGCTACTTCAAGATCCGAGATATACGCGGTCTTATCCCGCGGAGTGATCCGTACCGAGCCGACCCGTTCCGAACGCCCTACGGCGGCTACATTAATGTGCCATCCCGAACCGTCCCTCATAGCAGGACCAATGGCGTACGCAAAAGGAGCCGCGGGTTTCTGGTTGATGACGCCACTGCTACGGCCGGCTTCCCTGCTCCCATTTGAAACGGAAGGGGACCCGACTACGGAGATCGGAAAACCTGTTGCAGCAATACGGCCAAGGCGATCGGCTTCGGCTTCGAGAGCGTGATCCTGAACAACAGCAACACCCGATCCAAAAGGATTGCTGACTCGCCCAGCCCGCTGCTGAACGACGTGAGTCAATTCATGCCCTAGTAAGAACTGCCCTTGCGGTGTATGCGGATTGTATTGTCCGGGAGCGAAATGAATGTCGGAACCCCAGGTAAACGCAATCGCGCCTATGGACGAAGCCTCCGGTCCGACATGGACGCGAACATCGGCGAAGCTGGCGCCTAATGCCCTCTCCATCTTTGCCTGTACATCTTTCGGCAGAGGGGAACCGCCGGATTTTCGCCTTAAATCAACCGGGAACGCATCAATGCCCGGACGCATCTGAATTGTGCTTTTGCGCTGCAGCACCTTACCGAGCGCACTGACGGGGCCACCAGCGCAGAGAAAAAAGGCCTGAATACCCAGTCCGGTACGACCTGGGGCGATGTTATCTGGCACGGGACCTCCGAGGAAGGTTATTGCTGTAGTATTATACTGCGAATTCCAGAAAATTGACGAGCAAAGGCCCTAATTTTGCCAAAAGGAAGATTTTGCTCACATCTGGTAAGCTGAGAGTAGCGACGCTATCAACCCGAGCCGCACGTGCGCAATCGGCCGCGCTACTCGGTCTAACTCCCCACTTTTTTGGGTCCCAAGTTGGTGTACGCTAACGATTGCCCCGAAAGCATGCGAATTTCGCTTAATTGCCGGCCCGCCTGCGTAATCTATTTCGCTGGATTTTTGATTAATTCTGGGTGTATGCGGCCGGGTTTGCGTCCGCAACTAACGCTGGCCGTCAACATTGCACCCGATGTTAATCGAAATCAGCCGATCGCGGTGGATTTTGTCGAGATCAACGACAAAGATCTTTCCAAAGACGTTGCCAAGATGACGGCTACCGACTGGTTTCAGAAGCGAGAGCAGATCAAGCAGGATTTTCCCAGCACAAAATCGATTTCGGTTCGCAGTTGGGAATGGGTGCCGGGCCAGGTCGTGCCGGACGTCAAAGTGGCCATGCGCCGGCCTCCGCGACTGATTCTGGTTTTTGCAAATTACTCTTCGCCCGGTCCGCATCGCGCGGCAATAACCCCAACCAAACCGACAGCATTGCTACTCGCCCGCGAAGATTTGAAAGCGGCGCCTCTTGCAAAATAAGACGGAAACAGCTTTAATTTCTATTCTAATGCCGCAAATACCCGATGCCATTCAGTGGCACGAGGGCATGCTGCTGATGCCGCAACATTTCCAGCAGATGGCCACTCGCTATGAGGGGCTTATTCAGAGCGCGGTGGCGAACGCCTCACCTTACGCCTGGGGAGTGTTGCGATTTGATTACGACCGGAGCGCATTGGCTGGCGGAATACTCCGCATTTTGCAGCTCGAAGCAGTGATGAAAGACGGCTTGGCCGTGGTAGCGGGCTCGGAAGCGGGCATCGATCTGGAAATCAATCTGAAGGGCTTCGCCGACCAGATGCGAACCGCTCCGGTAACGATTTATCTTACGGTTCCGGCGCAGAAAGCTTTCTCAACTCGAGGCGACCTGGCGCGCTACATCTCGCACGAGGGCGAAGCGATATCCGATGAGGCGACGGGAGAAGACGCTGTCAGCATCCCAAGGCTTCGGCCGCGAGTCGGATTGTGGGCGGGAGATCTTCCGCCCGCGCGGTACGACAGTCTGCCGCTGATGCGGATCCAGGCACAGAACGACGCATTTCAGGAGCACGATTATCTTCCGCCCTGCGTCTCCGTCTCGCTTGTGTCGGGTCTGGGTAAAGCGTGCTCGGAAACACTCGCGATGGTACGCGCCAAGAGCTATGTGCTTGCCGACGAACTTCGCAGCCAATCGCTGCAAAGGGGAGAGCCAACGGATGGGGACGTGCGCGCGAAATTCTTGGCATTGGCCACCGGCTTGCCGGGTCCGGAAGCCGCGCTCCACTCCGAACGATCGCACCCGTTTACGTTGTACCTTCTGATGTGCCAACTGGCGGGCCACATGGCTTCGATCACATCCGGGATGGTGCCACCGCAATTCCCCCCGTACCGCCATGAAGATCTCGGGCGGACCTTTGAGCCCGTACTCGGATTCATTCGCCTTGCGGCTGCCGAAGCGCTGGTCGAATCGTGGACGACCGTTTCCTTCCGCGCGATGAACGGGAGGTTCGAGGCTGGTCCGAGCAGCGTTCTGGATCAGGCGCTCGCGGCTAGCGCCACGCTGGAATTCCCGACGGTGGTTCTCGGGTTGCGAGGATCGCCTGGCGTGTCAACGGAGGCAGTGTGGCGTTGGGGTGAAGGCTGTGTCATCGCCAGTACCAGCCTGATGCCCACGTTGCTGTCCAACCGTGTATCGGGCGCACAGCGCAAGCGGCTGGAACATCTTCCCGGACTTGTTCCGCAACGCGGCACTGTGTTGCTGGCAATTGCCTTTGATGATTCATCGGCGAAGGCGGGCGAGCCCATGCAACTGATCGAACGGTTCATGAACGACGGGCGGCCGCAGGAAGCAGTTCTTTATATCCGGCGATCGGAAGTGGCAGGAGGAAAGACCTGACATGTTGAAGATCGGTTCCGCTCCTGCACCCTCGCTGCACTTCTTCCAGATCTATACGGCTGCGCTGCTGGATGCAAAACGCGAGATCTTAGAATCCGCGGCCAATGGAGTACAGGGCGATGCGCCACCCACCGGAGCGCCACCGCAAGACGCCAAAGCAGATGCCCAAGGCACCGACACTAACGCTGTCGCGGAGATGCCAACACCCGTCGATCGGCCACAAGCAACGTGGAATAAACTCGCCGTGCTCCTTGATCAGCAGCTTATGGAGGCAGCGCGAATCGCGGGACCGATCGGATTAGAGTTCCATCGTGAGGCAGTCTACGTGATGGCCGCGCTTACCGACGAGATGTTCCTTCATCTCGATTGGGAAGGAAAAGACTTCTGGCTTGGCCATCTCCTCGAAGCAAAGTTTTTTCAGAGCCATCTGGCGGGCGAACAGTTCTTCCGGCGCATCGACCAATTACTGTTGCGCGACGACGAACCAGCGGCGGAGATCGCAGCCGTCTACCTGTCCGCCCTGGCGCTTGGATTTCGCGGCCGCTATCGGGCCGCCCCTTACCAGAACACGATCGATGGCTACCGTAACCGGCTCTTCTCATTTATTGCGAGACGCGAGCCTGAGCTTACGGACCATGTGGACAGATTATTTCCACAGGCGTACCGGAACACCTTAACGCCAGGCGCATTGCCGCGCTTGCCTAATCCCAGGCGCTGGTGGTGGGCGTTGGCCGGAGCGACCGCCGCTTGGTTACTGATCGCCCAATTTGGCTGGTACAGCGTCACTTCTGAGCTGCGGCATCGTCTTTGCTGCTTAACGCCGGGCTGCACAGCGAGTTGCAGCGCTCCTAATAGTTCGAAGAAATAGGATCTGCAGTGAACACCGCCCTCCTCGCATTGATCGGATTTGTAACGCTTCTGCTGATTACCGTTCTGGTTTCGGCCTTCCTGTTGCGCAAAAGCCATATAGGCGTCGCGAAGCAGGGCACAAGCGCTGACACACTGCGCGGCACGGACGATCTGGGGCAGAGCTTTCAAACGGCGATGACCGCGTTGCGGGACAGAGTGGGCGGCGCCGATCTCGAGAAGCGACTCCCCTGGGTTCTGCTCATCGGAGAATCCGATTCCGGCAAAACGACCCTAGTTAATGACCTGGATCCCGGAGGTGCTTCGGCCGCCGCGAGGGGTTCCGGGTTATTGCAATGGCGATTTCTGGACCAGGGTGTGGTTGTGGAAGTCCCCGGTGAGTTTCTGGTTACGTCTGATGGGAAGTCTCCTTCGGATGGGCACTGGTCCCGCGTGCTGAAGCAAATGCGGCGGCACCGTCCTGACTCGCCTGTAAACGGAATCGCGATCGTCATTCCCGCCACGCGGCTGTTCTCGGACAATGAGGCCGACCGGGCGAAACGAAGGCTGATCGCTTCAGCTTTTCGTGCCAGGCTGGACGAGTTGCAAAGAGAGTTCGGCGTCGTACTCCCTGTCCACGTTCTGGTTACAAAATGCGATGGAATCCGGGGGTTCGGAAGCTTCTGCTGGGAGATTAACTCTGCGCAGAAGGAAGATATGTTCGGCTGGTCGAACCCGAATACTTTGGAGTCGGCCTTTGCTCCTGACTGGGTTGACAGCGCGTTCGATACGATTCAGAACCAGATTGAACATCATCAGTTGCGCGCCTTCGGTTCTCGTCCCGCAGGCGTAGAAGCAGAAGATCTGTTCGTCTTCCCTTTAGCGTTCGAGAGCCTACGTGCACCGCTGCAATCGTTTCTGACCGAGGTCTTCCGGGAAACGGCTTACGTCGATTCCAACTTCCTGAGAGGTATTTTCTTCTGCGGCGATTGCAGGATTGTCAGGCAGTCGCAGCCTTCCCTGCCCGCCTCCATCGGGGTAGTCCCGCCCAAAGCACCTCTGCGGATAAACGAACCCGTCTCGAAGCCGGTGTTCGGACCATTGTCGAGCGTGCCTTCAATGCAAGCGCAGGTAATCCTGGCGCCTCCGCGCCGCGACATCGCCTTTGTCCGGCACCTATTCGAGTTTCGAATCTTCTCCGAAACCCGTGCTGCGCGCCCGGTGACACGAATCCGAAGCGCACGCAAGCGCAATTTGCTGACGGCGAAGATCGCGTTAGCCGCCTTCGTGCTTATCTTCGGCATAGGAACCGGACACGCATGGAGTCGTCTTGCCGAGATGCGAGATGGAAGATATCTTGGATTGCTCGACAGACTTGAGAACGACCTTTCCATTGGCACCGCCCAGAAGTCGCGCACACCCAGTGTCCAGACTGCGTATGAGTTGATGGATACGCTTGGAACAGTCCACGCAAGCGGCTTTAATTCATTCTTCCTGCCTTACTCATACATAGATCCTCTCGATGAGAGGCTGGCCGACACACTGGCTACTGCGTTCGGGCAAATCGTGTTTCCGGCCTTTAGTAGTGCACTCGATCAGAGGGCGAAGAATCTCGTGGGTTCCTGCGTAGCGGCTAAGAAAATAGGTGAAACATCGGACGAGTTTGCACCGGCTCTCTCGAGTGTCGGCTTTACAAAAGATCCGGAGTATCTTGCGCTTGAGACATTCGATCGCAAGTACAGTGATCTACAAACAGCTATTACCCGTTATGATGTGGTGCGTCGTACGGGGCTCGGTTCCTTCAAAGATTTCGACGCGCTGTTTCAATACCTGCTCGGCAAAGGTTTGGGCAATTCCGATGCAGTTACGAAGAGTTATTACTACCGCCACGCAGTATTGACCGCATCTGGAAGCCCGATACCTGTAACCGATAACCGGTATCTGGAAACCTGCTCCAAACAGGTTGCCGGCAGCCTGGTAGAAAACTTCTATGCGAGTTGGTTCGAGAACAATCCGCTGCTTACGAATACCGAGCAAGTAGGCGAGCAGATCGAGGATCTTGAATCGCGGAAACTGCAGACCAACGACGGACTGGCGGCGCTGTCTACGCATATACGCGACCTGGACGGCCAGATTTCAACCAGCACAATGAATTGGCTTACCGCAGCAACGTTCGATGCCAGTTCCTATCCAGCGCTCAACCGGCTGCTTGCGCTCTCGTTCGTTGACGAGGATCTACGACAGGAGGTGGCAAGAGACGGCGAGAAGGGCCTTTCGGCTCTCAAAAACCAACTCTTTTCCGTCGGTTCTGAATTATCCGGACCAGTCCTGATACAGCACGGAACAGAAGTACGACTGGCGGGCAACGTTGTGGCGCTGGAAGCAGGTGTGCAAGCTCTCTTGCACCAGGAGTTCACAAGCGAACCGGCGCCGGCAGTTTCGCCCAGCGGAACGGTCATCTGGAACAAACCGGCCTTGATGAAGGCGGCGCAACTCCCTGCCCTGTACGACAAGTATGCGCAGGAGCAACTGCCGCTGTTGCCGCCAAGCCTTCGCAGTTCGATCCAGCAGATAGCGGCGCGAGACGTGAACAGAACCGCCGCGGCGGAAGTCGCCGGGGCCCAAGAACCGAAGAGTTCTCTTGACGAAGCCACTGCCCTGATGGCGATTCGGAGCTTCAATGATGCCGCGCCCATCCTTTCGCAGTTGCAGGCGGCATTACCGGGCGGCGGCGTAAGCACGAATACCGGGTTTCATTTCATCCTCAACACCCAGAGCGTAGCCTCGCTAAGTGGCTCAACACGCAACTACTGCAGCAGCCTGCGTATCCGTTCTCGGTTGACCTAGATGCGAGCGACACCGGGCGTGCGGTCTCTCTGCAATTGTTCAAGGTAGATTCGCAAGACGAGATCGAGCAGTACCTGGCCAGCCAACGTGACCGGATTCGTTCGCTGGCGCTCGATTACGCCAGTCCTCTCGCCTCATATCTGCAATCGCAGGGCCTACAGCATGCGGCTGACTTCGACCGTTGGTCCACCATAGTGCGCGATGTGCAAGATTACGAGGCTAAAAAGCCGGGCAACTCCATTGCGGCGCTGGAAGGCTTTATTCGCGGAGATCTGAGCAAGATCTCTCTCGAAAACGGCTGCCAGGTTGGGGCCAATGCAGTGCGATCGAACGATTACTTTGTTCAACTCCGGTCCAACATCCAGAATGCCGCCGTGCAGGAGTGCTCCCACCTCGCGCTAGGCGTTTATTCGAGCCAGATTGCCGGATTTTTCAACACGAAGCTCGCGGGCCGGTTTCCCTTCGGGCCCCTTCCGTCCGAATCGGGAGCCACTCAGGCCGATCCCTACGACGTAGCTGAATTCTTGGCTCGCATTGGAAAACAAGGGCCCGCGCTCAAGCAGTTTTTTGCAAGTGATGCCCGGTATGCGCAGGAACTTCCATTCATTGATCAATGCCTGGCGTTGCGCGAAATGCTTTCAGCCACGCCGCCGGGGCAACTGCCGGCCACCGATCTGACCGTCTATTTTCGAGCGAACCAGGCTGCCGAGAAGGGCGGTAATCAGATCATTGACTGGTCTCTCGATGCCGGCGATCTGAGCGTGCACTACCCTGGGACTCAAAACTCGCTCCGCTGGCATTATGGCGATAGCGTGAGGCTATCGCTCCGCTATGCGAAGGACTCCCCGGCAGTTCCGCGGGCCGGAGCCGCTGACCCTAATCAGCAGACCGATGGACGGCTTGTGAGTTGGAATTACTCGGGCCCGTGGTCTCTCTTCGCATTCCTCGCGCAGCACGGAGGACAAGCCTCTAACTTCGGAGTGAGCGCGGAAACGCTTCCCAGCATTCTCGGATTCGTCATACCGGTGGTGCCCGACGTGTCACGCCAGAAACCGCCAGCAGCGGCCACGAGCGAAGGCACGACATCCGTTTTTGTGCGCATCGCATCCCGAATTGCTGACGGCAAACAGGCGCGCGAGGCACCAGTAGCCGTACCTCCGATGCGGGCTCCAGTTATTCCCACGCTCTCGGCAAAGGCATAAATCGATGTCAGTCCTCACATCTCCATTCACAGTCGAACTGGACCAGCTTTTGGCTCCGATCACACCCGGCAAGCCTTCCGGGGAGGATCTGCGGTACGACCCGCTCTATGAGCGCATCCGTAATCTGCGACGCGAGGAGGATTCGAAACTCCCGCAGGGCGTGTGGGAGACCGATAGGAAGCAGGCCGATTGGACCTCGGTCGCCTCCGAATGTGCAGAGGCGCTTGAGATCAGATCGAAAGACCTGCAAATCGCCGCATGGCTTTCAGAAGCATGGGTCCACCTGTACGGCTTTGCCGGGGCCGCGGAGGGCTTCCGGCTCATGCACGCCTTGTGCGACGCATTCTGGGACGACTTATATCCGCAAGCCCAAGGGGGCGATGTGGAGTTCAGAATCGGGCCTATCATCTGGCTGGATGACAGACTTCCGGTTCAGTTAAAGCTGATTCCGCTGACAGCTCCCGATTCGCCGGACATACGAGCTTATTCGCTTGCCGATTACGAGAAGGCATCGCAAGCGGAGACGAAGAAAGGGCCGGACGGGAAAGCGCCCGAGGTCAGTTTCGCGCAGTTTCATCAAAGCGCAATGTTGACGCCGTCCCGTCAGCTCTCGGCAACTCTCCGGCATATCCAGAGCTTGCTAGAGAGTTGCAACGCACTCGACGACTTGCTGGACGAAAGACTGGGACGGGATGCTCCCGGGCCTGGTGCCGGTCCGTTTCGTTGCCGAGACCGCGGGTGATCTAATCCGGTCGCTGCTTCGCGATCGTGGGGAGTATATGCAGGAAGAAGTAGTCCATTCGGAACAGAATGTATTCGCGCCCTTGTCGCTACATTTGCCCGAGGAGCCGTACTCGCCGGTATCGGATGGAGCAATCCGGACGCGCGCCGAAGCGTACCAGATGCTCACAGAAGCAGCGGATTTCTTATCCCGCACCGAGCCGCACAGTCCAACACCTTATCTCGTTCGCCGGGCTATCGCCTGGGGCGCCATGTCACTGGAACAGCTATTACCTGAATTGGTTAGTAACCGATCTGATCTTTCGGAGATTTACCGGCTTTTAAATCTTCGTTCTGCAGAAATAGACAAGAAATAAAACTTTTTTCTGGCAAGAGGCCTGGCATTGTAGTAGGATTGATTCCGCTCTCACTCATCGTAAGGAGTTGAAAATGCCGGAAAGCCTCCAGCACAAACTCGATCGAATTCGCCCGCCCCGCGTTCAGATCACATATGACGTTGAAATAGGCGGCGCATTCGTCAAAAAGGAATTGCCACTGGTGGTCGGAGTGCTTGCCGACCTTTCAGGTCAGCCCGAGACTCCGCTGCCAAGACTGAAGGATCGGAAGTTTGTAGAGATTGACCGCGACAACTTCAACGCTGTGCTTGCCGCCTGTGCACCACGGCTTGCGCTGCGGGTGCCAGACAAGTTGTCATCAGATAAATCCGACTCCAGCCTTAATGTCGAATTAAAGTTCCGGAACACCGACGATTTCGCTCCGCTGAACGTACTACTTCAAATCGAACCGCTGCGAAAGCTGTTCGAAGCAAGGCAGCGGCTTACGGACTTAATCGGCAAGTTGGACGGCAACGACGCGCTTGACTCGATGCTCCAGCAGATTGTTGCGAACACCGACGAGATGAAGCAGTTGCAGGCCGCGACAGCAGATACCAAGCCAAATCCGGTGGAGGCGAAACCGAATGCCTGAAGAAATTAACCCGATCATTACCAACACGCAGAGCATGCCGCCGACAGCTACTGTCGAGCAGATGAATCTGCTGGACCGGATCGTCGTGCAAGGGAAGATGGCTCGTGACGTCTCCCAGCAGCCGCATGCCAAAGATCTGGTAGGAGAGTTCGTCAACCAGGTGCTTGCCGAAGGTATGACGATCGGCACGAACACTGTGGCCGGGATCAAGAACCGGATTGCTCAGATCGACAAACTGCTGAGCGATCAGTTGAACGAGGTGATGCACGACGCTGGCTTTCAGGCTCTCGAGGCCTCCTGGCGCGGGTTGAATTACCTGGTAATGAACTCCGAAACCGGCACCGAGCTCAAGATTCGCGTGATGAACCTCACGAAAAAAGAACTCTTGAACGACATGGAAAAGGCCACGGAATTCGACCAGAGCGTAATGTTCAAGCGCATCTATGAGGACGAATACGGAACCTTCGGCGGCAATCCGTTTAGCGTTCTGGTGGGCGACTACGAATTCGGGCGGCATCCGCAGGATATTTCGGTGTTGGAGAAGATGTCCGGCGTGGCGGCCGCGGCGCACACTCCCTTCATTGCCGCCGCCAGTCCAAGGCTATTCGATATGGACAGCTTCAATGAGCTGCCTCTGCCGCGAGACCTTGCGAAGACATTTGAATCGACTGAACTTGTGCCATGGGATTCTTTCCGGAAGAGTGAGGATTCCCGCTATGTAGCCCTGACACTGCCGCACGTGCTCATGCGCCTGCCGTACGGTCCAAACACTGTACCCGTGGACGGCTTCGATTACAGAGAAGATGTAGATGGCACCGAGCCGGGCAAATATCTCTGGGGCAATTCCGCCTATGCATTGGCGCAGCGCATAACGAACGCATTCGCGCATTACAAATGGTGCGCGGCAATCCGCGGAGTCGAGGGAGGCGGGATCGTAGAAGGACTCCCCGCGCATACGTTCAAAACGGAATCCGGCGACATCGCTTTGAAGTGCCCAACCGAGACGGCTATTACTGATCGGCGCGAAAAGGAACTGAACGACCTTGGCTTCGTGACGCTTTGCCATTGCAAGGGCACAAACTACGCGGCGTTCTTTGGCGGGCAGACCACGAACAAACCGAAGGTGTATAACACCGACGCGGCAACCGCGAACGCTCGTATTTCCGGAATGCTGCCGTACATGCTCGCCGCTTCACGGTTCGCGCACTACATCAAAGTAATCATGCGCGACAAAGTCGGCAGCTTCATGACGAAGGAGAACGTCGCCAATTATCTGAACTCCTGGATCAGCCAATACGTTCTGCTGAACGACGATGTGCCACAAGCTGTGAAGGCGAGTTATCCGCTGCGTGAAGGACGGGTAGATGTGTTCGACGTACCAGGAAAACCGGGGTCCTACAGAGCCGTCGTTTTTCTCAGGCCTCACTTCCAGTTGGAGGAACTTTCAGTCTCCATCCGGCTGGTTGCAGAGCTGCCTCCGCCCGTCGCGGCATGACGGCAGTAATCATCTTGTATTTATTCTGAGGAGCACAGCACGCAATGGATGTTCTTATTCTTGACGCAAGCACGGCAAAGATTGATGGTGAATGCCAGCTCACCGGTTATGAAAAGATGATCGAGGTGTTATCGTTCAGCCACGGCATAGCCCAACAGATTACAGGGGACCAAAGCAACACGAAACGAACCTCTGGCAAGCCGCAGCACCAGGACTTCACGATAACGAAGTATCAGGACCTGTCCAGTTGCCAGTTGATCAACTTCTGCAACTGGGCCAAACCGATTCCGACGCTCAAGGTCGTCATCGGCCAGAATGACAACGGTAAAGTCACCAAAATGTTCGAGTACGAGATGAAGAATGCGCTTGTGTCGTCTCTCTCGACGGGTGGCGGCGGGGGCGGAAAGCCACAGGAAACGGTGACGTTCAACTACACGCAGATTACCTGGACTTACACGGTACAGAAATCGGACGTAACGGATGCCGGCAACTCCCCGGCCACATGGAATCTCGCAACGAACAGCGACAAAGCAGCGGCTTAAGCCGCGAACCGCATCCCTCACGCCGGCTGCTCGCACCCTTGTTCGACCGGCTCACTGCTCCGGTCGACCCGCGAAACGAGGACTCGAAAGCATTTCGCTCTCTCGAGTTCTCTGGTGCGTTGGCATCTGTCCGGCGTGAGGTTCAAAGAATACTCAACACGCGCACTGCCGTCCAGAAACCTGGCGGGCTGTTAACAGCATTAGAGTATGGCTTGCCCGACTTTGCTCACATTGCGGCAAACGATATGCAAGCGCGTGCGGACCTTGCATTGCAGATTACGCGCGCGCTCGAAGCTTTCGAGCCCAGGCTCTCTCAAGTCCGGGTCAGCCTGGAACCACACCCATCCGGACAACGCTTCCTTGTTGGCACGATTACGGGAAAGCTAATGATCAACGTGATTGCCGAGCCTGTTTCTTTCCCGCTCGAGATGGACATGCCGCTCTTGCCGGCCGAAGCTATACAGCCCGCTCCCAGCAAGTAGCAATCATGAAATACGACGAAGATATGCTCCGTTACTACACGGACGAGCTCGCATATCTGCAGCGTATGGGGCGCGAGTTCGCCCGGCAGCATCCGATGATCGCGGGACGCCTGGAGTTAGAGGACGGCCATCCCGCGGACCCGCACGTGGAGCGCCTGGTAGAATCATTCGCGTTCCTGACAGGCCGCATCCAGCACGAATTGGATGCACAATTCCCCGACATCTCGACGTCGCTGTTGAGCGTGCTGTATCCGCATCTGGTGCATCCTGTTCCACCCCTTGCGACAGCGCGTTTCCGCATTGATGCCAAGCGCGGAAAATTCACGACCGGCTACCAGGTTCCAAAGAATACGGCCCTCTTTGCTTATGGCTCAAGCGGCGCCGCGTGCCGTTTCCGCACCTGTTACCCGGTCACCGTCTGGCCGGTCTACATCCAACAGGTTGCGTTAGAGCCTGCTGCTCGCTTCGATTTTCTTAGCTCGAATCCCCGCGTCACCGGAGTGCTTCGCGTTCGAATAGGCGCCGTTGCCGGCGAACTCTCTGAGCTTGCGATGGACAGCTTGCGGTTCTACCTGAATCCTCGCTCGGGCCCGGCATTCGCATTGTATGAGCTACTGTTCTCCGCCCTCGAGGGCGTTTGCATTTTGCCCGAAGCAAGCGAGAACCCGATCCGTCTTCGGACCGACTCAATTACTCCCGTGGGTTTCGCCAGAGATGAGGATCTTTTGCCTCATCCCTCCAATGCGCATCCGGCCTATCGCCTGATCCAGGAGTATTTTCATTTTCCTGATAAGTTCCTGTTCTTTGATGTCCATCATCTTGCCGGGCACAAGTCAATTCGCTACTTCGACCTGCTTTTCCTGTTCAATCGAATTCCGCGCACGCGGCTCACAGTTGACGCCGATACGATTGAACTCGGCTGTACGCCTGTGGCAAATCTCTTTCCGCGCACCTCAGAGCCGATCCGATTGGATCAGCGGCAACTCTATTACCGCTTAGTTGCCGATCTCCGGCGCGAGAAGACGACCGAGGTTCATTCGGTTCTGAAGGTATCAGGATCGACGAATCCTTCGGACGAAACCCGAGCATATTCGCCATTCTATTCGTATCGTCATGGGGAGGCGGGCCTTACGTCAGGTCCGTTCTGGCATTCCCGCCGCGTCTTAACAGGACGCGAGGACTTGCCGGGCACAGAGATGTATCTCTCTTTCCTTGACCTCGCCTTCAAACCTACGGATCCGCCCGACGAAGTAGTTTTCGCCCATACGTTATGCACGAACCGCTGGTTAGCGACCGAAGTGCCGCCCGGAGCTATGCTCCAGATGGAGCAGGTAGGACCGGTAACATCCACTTGTCTTGTGCGGCCAACACCGCCGGTTTATCCGCCCCTGGGTGGGGCCGCCGTCTGGCGCCTGATTTCGAATCTCTCGCTGAGCCATGTGTCACTGCAGAACAGGGTTGAAGGACTCGCGGCATTGAAAGAAATCTTACGTGTTTACTGTTTTGGTGATCAGCCATCAATGCTGCAACAGATACAAGGAATCCGGGAACTGTCGACCCGTGAATCGACGCTGCGCATCGGCCGCGATGCATGGCGCGGATTTTGTGCGGGAACTGAGATAACGCTCACCTTCGATGAGAGCCTGTATGCAGGCGGCAGCGCCTTCTTATTTGCCACGGTGCTGAGACACTTTCTGGCGCTCTATACGTCCGTCAACTCGTTCACCCAATTAGTGGCGCGTCGTGTTAATCGCGAAGAAGACTGGAAGCGCTGGCCGCCTCTCGCCGGGTACCAGCCTCTTATTTGAAGTGACATGAACTGGTCTTTCCGGCGGCAAACGGTTGTTCGCAAACGCTCGGTTGACGAACTTGCCGCCAATCAACCGGCAGTCGTCCGGACACTTTCGGATTTGGGCTATGCTCCCCAGCGAGCGGCGGAGATGCGGCGAATCCTGACGCAGATCAAGGCGCGGCATCAAAACACAAATTCCGGATTTCGCGGCGTTTCAGGAACACGTCAAGGCAGCGGCCCAAATCGCAGCGCAGGATCCTCGGCCAACCGCAGCGGACAAACAACTTTTAGAGCGACTAATAACAGCCAGTAGCAATCGCGAGGCGGTCCTGGCGATTCTGGACCATGATCCTGTCGAAGAGCGGCTACTGTTCATCGAGCTTGTTCCGGTTAAGAGAGGAACGGGCACAGCATGGCTCGCGCCTGTGGCAGAGCCGCCTTTGCTGCGAAGGCCCGTGAACTCGCCGCAGTTTGCTGAACTGCTAGACGAACTAGAATCGCTTTTTCGAGATCCGCACCCTGCGGTTCAAGATGCCGTTCGAGTCCAGGTGATTGATGGAATCCATCGCGTCCGGCGCGAACTGGATCGTGCGAAAGGCTATCTTGTCTCCGCTATCCAGGTTCTGGAGCGACGGATTGGGGTTTATGAATCCACGGGCCACGAACCCGATAGCCGTGTGCTTCTGGACATACTGCTCAAAATCATCGATGATGTCGAGTCGGCTCGCTCGCAAATCCCGTCGAATGACGGAAGCCGACAGCAATTAAGCCGGGCCGCCGAACGTTACCTGGGCCATCCGAGGCTCTACTCGCGCTGGATGACCAACAACCTGGTCGACAATCTGCTCGCTCCCGCCCAGATCCAAAGTGCATCGCGTCGTTCCGGGCAGAGCCGGAAGGTCGTCGGAACTGATTCGCGGCGAAATTGCCGGAAATCACTTCAACGCATCTGAGATTGCGCGCCGTTTAAGAACTCTGGAACGGGATGGTCTCTACTTCAGCAGTCTCGTGTATTGCCTTGTTGGCACTTGACGGGGAGCGATTCGCATCACGAGTCGCACGGCGCAACTCGAGCATCGCGAACGTTTAGGAGGAGCAGAGATTCGATCAAAATCAATCGGGTTTTAGAGTGGAAAGGCACTCGGATAACGCCTGCGCGAGGTCGTTATGACACTCATGGCCCTGTCCACACATCTCGAGGATTTGCTCGAGCGACCGCCCTTTATATGTTCGATCGCGATCAGGCCTCTGGTGACAACCGGGATGAATTATGAACCTAGCTTGATGCTTGATGTGGTCATCCAAATTCACAAACTGGACGAGCGCTACTAGACCGATCGCTATTGAGCCGACGCTCTCATCCTTGTCAGATTGTCTTCTTCGTACATCCCCGCTTGACAGATTGACGTCGTAGTTCAATATGAGTTGCCTAAGCTGGAGATAACTGGCTTCCGGTATGAAAACCGAACCGCTGTCATTGATGTAATATCGCTCCGCCGCTGATTGCACGGATTCCGCCGCTTTCATTCTTTGGATGGCAGGACGGAGCGCGTTACCGATGATCACCCGACCCGGATATCTAAAGGAAAGTGCACGATAGCTGGCGGCCTCAGAAGTCTGGCGTTTGTTCATCGGGTTCCCACGACGCTGAGCATCCGTAGCAAGCCCAGCCGATGCCTTTGGTTGTAAGTTTGAGGCATGCTGCTGAGGCTTGTACACCGCTGGCGCGGGAGATAGAGTGACAGACTCAGGCTTGTAGATTGGCGGCGCCATCCGGTTAGAGGCGGATCGTGTGCCGCTCGTCGGAGCCGGTTGGAACCCGTGAGAAGTTCGCGCACGGCTAAGCTGACCAAATCTAGTTTCTTTGGGCGGGATCATGGGCGCTTATTCGGCCAACAAGGTGTTTAGTTTATCAGGCTTAACCAAGTATCGGACCGTCATCAGATCGAAGTCCGCGATAATTCGACGGAATTAAAACACTTGAATAGAAATTACGCGGTAAAATAGGCGAGCATAATGGCCGGCCAGCCACGAATTTATCCCAACCTGAATCCGGCGGCAGCCATTCCCGTCGATCGCGACCAGATCTTCCGTCTCGAATCGTTCTTTGACCAGTTCCGGTTAACGCGGGTTAAGCAGCACGGACACTACGTTCCGAATTCAAAGTACATCTTCGTTCGCATGGCGAGCGGGCAGACGTTGCTGCATCCGACGTTTCGCCATCCGGCCCTCGCGGAGGGAAACCCGGTTCATTACGCAGGCGAAGCTTATTTCGACAATGGGCGATTAATGTGGTGGAGCAATGGCAGCGGCAATTACCGCCCTGATCCGGAGCACGCCGCGCAGGCTGGCTTTCCTATGAATCGGTTCTTCACCTTTGACGAAATTCAGAAAGGTGTTCATCAGCAGCCAACGAACCGGCCCGGCAATGGATCCAGCCTGCAAATGCAGCCCACTCATCGCCATTTGAACTTCGCGAAGCAAACCAGGAATCGATGATAGTGGAGAAACAGAGGCACGGGTGGCAGCAATCGCGATCTCTCATTGAGTGGCTTGCGGACGAGCCGTACCGATTCGAGTTTTACCAGGCTGTTCGCATCCTGGAGGCGATTCAACCCCAGGCACTCGTGTCCGGTTTTGAGCAATCCCAGCAACCTCCAGATGGAGTCAGGTTTCGCTCTCAGATCAGCTTCGGGTTTCCCGCGAGCGAAGTACAAGAGCTTGATTTAGCTGGCGCCTCGCCCCAAATGACGGTTAATATGTTTGGACTGGCAGGGGCACTAGGGCCGCTGCCACACCCTTATACGGAAATGGTGATGGACGCCGCGGCGCGCAAGGAGCATGCAGCCGCAGATTTCCTTGACATATTCAATCACCGCTTAATTTCCTTGTTGTACGGCGTCAGACGCGCGCATGAACCGGCTTTGACGATGGTGGCTCCGCATCGCGGCTCATTTGCAGAGTATCTGTTTGCACTGATTGGTCTGGCTGGTCACCACAGCAGAACAAATCTGGGCTTTCCAGCGCAATCTCTGCTGCACTACTCCGGGCTTCTTGCGCGCCAGCCTCGAACAGCCGCTGGTCTCGAAGTCGTGCTGCGCGACTACTTCGGCGTGCCACTTACCGTCCGTCAGTTTTCAGGCATCTGGCGCCGCATCGATAATTCGCAGTGGACGAAGATCGGGCGTTCGGGACAAAATCAAGCTCTCGGAAACGGTGCCGCACTGGGCAAGAACGCCTGGGATCAGGCCGGAGCGATCATTATCATGATTGGGCTCCTTGCGCTTCCCGAATTCATGCAGTTCTTACCAGGAGAGCAGAAATATCCCGCCCTCTGTGCACTTGTAAAGTTCTATATCGGCACAACTCAAAAAGCTCGAGTTCGGCTGATGCTCAAGGGCGCTGAAGTTCCACAGCTCAAGCTAGGACAGAGCAGACTTGCCTACACCTCCTGGATACACTCACGCCCGTATAGTAATCCGGAGGCGTCCGCCGGATTCAAACTCGAAGCTTAAAGGCTTTCTCAGGTGACAGATTCTTCGCAGTAGCTTAGAGGCCGCTCATGCCCGTTGATTATCAACAGCAAAACCTCGCGATTCAATTGACGACTCCCTTTGGTCCGAATAAACTGCTCGTCCGCAACTTTCAGGGCGAGGAGCGGATATCGGGTTTGTTTCACTACCGCATCGAGATGTTTTCAGAAGATTTTTCGCTTTCATTCGACACGATCACCGGTCAACCGATCACATTGCAGATCGCTCAATCTTCGGGTGACATACATTACGTGAACGGTGTTGTCGGAACATTTTCCCAGACCGGCAGCGACGGGAGAGTTGCCTTCTACACCGCGGATATTTATCCGTGGTTGTGGCTTCTGACCTTCAGCGCGGGATGCAAGATCTACCAAAACATGTCCACGCCGGACATCGTGAAGAAGGTGTTCCAAGATCTCGGCTTTTCCGACTTCGAGGACAAGCTTACTGGTTCCTATCAACCTCGTGAGTATTGCGTGCAATACCGTGAAACGGCGTTCTCTTTCGTTTCACGCCTTCTCGAACAGGAAGGTATCTTCTATTTCTTTACGCACGACAGTTCCAGCCATAAGTTGGTTCTTGCGGATGACGCCAGCGCTTGGCCTACCGCACAAGGATTGACCAAGGCCAGGTTTACCGTCGACGAAACGGCATGGATAGCCGACGACGTCGTCTCGCGCGTGACTTCCGAACAGCATGTCGTCAGCGGGCAGTTCAAATGCGACGACTACAACTTCGAAACGCCCGAGACCGACCTATTAGCATCTGCAGATGGATCCGATACTTCCCGTTCGGTTTACGATTTTCCGGGACTGTATGCTACGCAGAGTTCCGGCGAGTCGATTGCGAGCTTACGGCTGGCGGCTCTCGAAGTGAACAAAACCAGGATTCGCGGCGATAGTCTTTGCCGTGCATTTTATAGTGGTTTGAAATTCACGCTTTCGGGCCACTTCCGCGCGGACACCAATGGGGATTACGTGATCGACACGCTCAGTGTGGAGGGCAGCCCCGATCACTATTCAAACAGTTTCGAAGCGTTTCCAGCCGCGACTCCCTTCCGCCCACCGCTTCGCACACCCACGCCGGCGATTCCCGGAACTCAAGTTGCCGTGGTTGTCGGAAAGAGCGGAGAGGAGATTTGGACAGATCAGTATGGGCGAGTCAAAGTGCAGTTTTTCTGGGATCAGGATGGGAAGCACGACGAAACTTCATCCTGCTGGATACGCGTTTCGCAACCATGGGCGGGCAAGCAATGGGGCGGAATATTTCTGCCGCGTATCGGTCAGGAGGTCATCGTCGCCTTTCTCGACGGCAACCCGGACCGCCCGGTGGTTACAGGCACACTGTACAACGCCTCGCAGACGGTTCCTTACGCCTTGCCGGACGCGCAAACGCGAAGCAGTATCAAATCCAGCTCATCAAAGGGCGGGTCTGGGTTCAACGAAATCCGGATAGAAGATAAATCAGGCTCTGAAGAGTTGTTTCTGCAGGCGCAGAAAGACATGAACGTGACTGTGCTGAATAATTACACGTCTACTGTTACGAAGGACTTCAGCCTGAGTGTGAAGGGGAACATCACCATCGAAGCGTCGGGCTCGGTGAGCATTAAGTCCGGGAGCACGTTGGCGAATGAAGCGGGAACGGAACTTACAAACAAAGCGGGGACGAGCCTGACGAATCAGGCCAGCACGGACCTAACGAACAAAGCCGGCACAAGCCTAACCAATCAAGCCGCTACAAGTCTGACGAACAATGCCGGAACGACAATGACAAATCAAGCTTCTGCATCACAGACTGTAGATGGAGGCGGCATGCTGGCACTAAAAGGCGGACTGGTGAAGGTCAACTGATGCACAGCGATACCTTATCTGCAGAGCCGGTAATTGCGATAGACTTGCCCTGAACCATATGGCATTGCAAGTTTGTATGGGAGCCACGCTGCAGTGTAGCTTTGGCGCCGCTCCATCAACCCTGGTTGTGCTTCCGACAAACCGGTTTCTTGTCGATACTCCTGCGGCAAATATCATGGACAACAAACCACTGGTCAACATCCCGCCTTTCGGAATGTGCAACTCTCTTGCCAATCCGACCGTAGCCGCTGCAACAGCCGCTGCTTTAGGCGTACTTACTCCGATGCCTTGTATACCAGTAACATCTGCGCCCTGGGTGCCCGGAGCGCCGACATTCCAGATTGCAAATATGCCGGGCGTTGATTCTAACTGCAAGCTGATGTGCAACTGGGGAGGAATCATTCAAGTCGTGAACCCTGGGCAGACATCCCTCGATATTCCATGAGCGAGCCGGTGCAGTTTGTTTTTTCGAGACAACGGCTGGTGGTTCTCACCCTATGCGCTGTGACGGCCGGCGCGCTGTTGTTTGGAGCCGGGGTCGCGACCGGGTTACTGCTCAGTTCAGGTGGTCCGGAACGTCACGCCCAACTGGCATCGGAGGAAACCAAACCCGTCCCTCACGCGAGTTCCGCGCCAGCCGTCTCAGCGCCTCAAGAGAAGCAAGCAGCAGAACACGCCGATTCCGCCCCAATCGCCAGCGAAAAGGTGCAAGGAGGCTTGGTGGTTGATGTGGCATCTTTTCAAGAGCGAAGTAAAGCCGCGAATCTGGCGGCGATGTTGCGACGTGAGGGCTTTGGTCCTGTTCACCTGGGACAATATGAAACCCAAGGTCAAACTATGTACTCTGTGCGGGTCGGACCGTTTGCCGCCTGGGAAGAAGCGTCCCGGATCGCAACAGAACTGGATGAATCGTTCGATCTGCACAGTTCTGTGATTCCAGCTAAGGCCGCCTCTTAGTCGATCTGATAGCGAAAGCAGCCTGTGTTAGCTGTGTCGACGGTGATTCGATGGAGAGTACTGCCGTTTGCTGCGGCATACAACAACCGTTCCGAGATGTTGGGGATCAACGAAGCAGCTAACACATGATCCACGTTTCGAGCTCCGCTTTGTTCATCAATACATCTGCTTGCGATCTCATCCACCAGGGTTGGAGAGTAACGCAACTCCACGCCGTGAGTGACAAGAAGCCGCTCAGCGATCTCGCCGAGCTTTAATTCGACAATCTGCAGCAGTGTGGATGTAGCAAGCGGGTAATAAGGAACCGTAACCATTCGTCCCAACAGCGCGGGCTTAAATACGCGCCGCAGTTCCGGAGCAATCGCGCGCCACAGTTCGTCCGGCGAAGGCATAGGATCGTGCGAACACAGAGCCTCGATCGTATCCGTTCCGGAGTTCGAAGTCATAAATATAAGAGTGTTGCGGAAGTCGACCACTCGCCCCTGCGCGTCTTCAAGCGTGCCTTTGTCGAACACCTGGTAGAAGATCTCCAGAACATCAGGATGAGCCTTTTCCATCTCGTCCAGCAAAATCAGGCAGTAGGGCCGGCGGCGCACCGCCTCCGTCAAAACGCCACCATCGCCGTAGCCAACATACCCGGGCGGCGAGCCCTTCAAGCCTGGAAATAGAATGGCGTTCCTGAAATTCGGACATGTTGAGCACGACGGCGTTCTGCTCGCCTCCATACAAGATGTCGGCCAGAGCCATCGCCGTCTCTGTCTTCCCTACTCCACTCGGTCCGACGAGCAAGAATACGCCTGCGGGACGGCGTGGATTGTCCATGCCCGCGCGAAGGCTCAAGATACGTTGGGTGATGATCTCGATGGCGCGACTTTGCCCGAGAACACGTTCCTCCAGTTGCGTTCGAAGGCTCAGGATCGTTTGAAGTTCGCTGTTCAGCATGCGCCGCAGGGGAATGCCGGTTGACTCGGATATCACTTCGCCGACCACGCGGGAATCGACGAATGCCGGCACCAGGGGTTCTTCGCCTTGTATGGAACGGAGCGCATCTGAGAGCGAACTTAGTTCGGCCCGCAATCCGTCCGCCGCTTCGCTCTCGCCCGACGCTTCGAGCTTCTGCCGTACGGCCGTGATGCGTCCGACGAGTCCACGCTCTTCTTTGCAGCGATCCTCCAGATTCGCGAGCTTCATCTCGGCGACACCGAGGTCTTCGAAAAGAGACTGTAGCCGCGCGCTTACATCCATACCGGCGGCTCTCTCCCGCTCGAGTTCGCCCATCTCGCCCTCGAGAGCGAGAATCTGGTGATAGCAAGTCTCGACCGCAGCCGGCGTGGCATTCTGGGCCGATGCGACACGCGCGCACGCTACGTCAAGGATGCCGATTGCCTTATCGGGTAATTGCCGGCCGGTGACGTAACGATGCGACAGCTTGACAGCCGCTCGAACTGCCTCCCCCAGGATTCTCACCTGGTGATGGCGTTCCAGTTGCGGCGCGAGGCCCCGCAGCATCTGAACGGCCACCTCTTCGGACGGCTCCTCAACTGCGATCATCTGGAAACGCCGAGCGAGTGCCGGGTCCTTCTCAAAGTACTTCCGGTATTCGACGTAGGTCGTCGCAGCGATCATTCGAAGTTCACCGCGCGCCAAAGCCGGTTTTAGAAGGTTGGCCGCGTCACTGCGATCCCCGACAAGCGTGTGCGCCTCATCTACGAACAGAATGATCGGCTTCGAGGAACTCTGTACCTCACGCATGAGCCGTTTCAATCGGTCTTCAAACTCGCCTCTCACAGATGCTCCCGCGAGCAACAGTCCCATGTCGAGCGTATGTATGTCGACATTAGTCAAGGACGGCGGCACATCTCCGCTCGCGACGCGAATAGCGAACCCTTCGACAATTGCGGTTTTGCCGACGCCGGGTTCTCCCGTCAGGATGGGATTATTTTGCCGGCGGCGTAATAAGACATCGATCATCTGCCGAATCTCGGCTTCACGCCCGAGTACGGGATCTAAAGCTCCGGCGCGCGCGGCTGCCGTTAAATCAATGGTGAACTGGGACAGTGCAGTGACAGGATTCGGTTCTCCCTTTGACAGAACCGCGCCGGCCGGACCCTCCTCCGGACTGAACAGGTCAGCGAGACGATCCCGAAAAAACTTCGGACTGAACTTATCGAACTCCTTCGAAAGCAGCCGGCCGAAATTCGAAGCGACTCCGGTTTCTGCAAACGCAAGTAACAGGGTAGCGGAGCGAATTTCCGGCAACTGCAGTTCGGATGATCGCGCCCAAGCCGCTTGCGTGAGTTCGATCAGGCTGTCAGAAAGCAGAGGCGTCTTGTAACCAGCGGACGAGTGTTTCGCAGAAACGGCCGCTTTCAGGTCATGGAGGACTCCACTTCGATCAAGAGTCAGATGCTCGAGAATGCGGCGTACGTCACCTGCCGGATTCTCAAACAAGCTGACGAGCAGATGTTCAACGTCAACTTCCGCGTGGCCCTCGATCAGCGCGAGATTGGCCGCCTGCTCTGCTGCGTTCCGGCAGAGCGGATTCAGCTTCGAGACAAGAAACTTCAGGTCCATCATCCGGGGCTGCTAGCACATCTTACAGCGGCGGCCTAATCGATCGCAGATTCTGGAGATTGACATCCGACTATAAAGCAAGCACCTTAAGCTCGAGCCATCCAGAATATTTGCGAGGTTCGATTGTTTTCACTGCGCTAATCTATGTAGCGCGATGGCAAGATCCGGCAAGTTCTCTCCTTCAGCCTGGCCTCTAGTACGTCAACTTACGAATCAGGATATTTTGGGCCTCGGCGAATCAGCCGCATCGGCCCGTAGCGAATCTCTCGAAGCGCGTACGAAGCAAGCGGATAAGGTTGTAGGTTCCATTTGCCCATACTGTGCTGTCGGTTGTGCGCAATTGGTTTACGTCAAGAACGAAAAGATCATCGATATCGAAGGTGATCCCGGCTCGCCCATTTCGAACGGCTGCTTGTGTCCGAAGGGCGCTGCGACCTTTCAATTAGTCACCGGAAGTCATCGTGTTTCCGACGTACTTTACCGGAAGCCGTACGGCACCGAATGGGAGAAGATCCCGCTGGAGCAAGCCATGGAGATGGTGGCGCAGCGGGTGAAGAAGACTCGCGACGAGAACTGGGAAGACAAAACCGAAGAAGGGCTTTCGGTGCGGCGCACGATGGGCATTGCGCATCTTGGCGGTGCGACGCTCGACAACGAAGAGAACTACCTGATCAAAAAGCTCTTCACCAGCCTTGGCATAGTTCAAATAGAAAATCAGGCCCGTATTTGACACTCTTCCACGGTCCCCAGTTTGGGGACCTCGTTTGGGCGAGGCGGCGCTACTGACTATCCGGCGGATTTAATCCACTCGGATGTCATCGTGATCGAAGGCTCCAACATGGCGGAATGCCATCCGGTAGCTTTTCGCTGGGTCATGAAGGCGCGCGAAGCCGGTGCAACCGTCATTCATGTGGACCCTCGGTTCACGCGCACGAGCGCCGTTGCGAATATGCATGTGCCGATCCGCGCGGGCACGGACATTGCATTTCTTGGCGGCATTATTCGCTACATCGTCGAAGGCGAACGCTACTTCAAAGAGTACCTGCTCCACTACACGAACGCCACCGCAATCGTCAATAAGAAATTCAAGGACACAGAAGACCTGGATGGGTTGTTCGGCGGCTGGGACGAGAAGAAGGGCAAGTACGATGTCGCGGCATGGGCCTACGAAGGTGTGGATCCGGAACCGGCCGGGGGAACACGGGAATCCGATAAAGGCCAAATCCAGAAGAAGCCAATTCAGGCTGAACAGACAGATCCAACTCTGCAGGACCCGAACTGCGTTCTTCAGATCGTAAAGAGACACTATTCGCGTTACACGCCGGAGATGGTGGAGCAGACGTGTGGGATTCCACAAGATCTTTTCCTGAAGGTTGCCGAGGCACTTTGCCGCAACTCCGGACGTGAAAGAACGGGTGCCTTCATCTATGCGGTGGGTTGGACCCAGCACACGGTGGGTGTGCAATACATTCGCGCTGCAGCGATTATTCAGCTCTTGCTGGGAAACATGGGGCGGCCGGGTGGTGGCATCGTAGCGCTCCGCGGACACTCGTCAATTCAGGGCTCGACCGATATCCCGACCCTCTACAATTTGCTTCCTGGCTACCTGCCGATGCCCAAGGCCAAGCACGATAAGAACTTTACGAGTTGGGTGAGCCAGAACACTTCTCCTTCCGGCTGGTGGGGCGAGTTCCCCAAGTACGCCGTTTCCTTATTCAAAGCCTGGTATGGCGAAGCGGCTAAGAAAGAAAACGATTGGTGTTTTGACTACCTGCCTTCGTTAACCGGCGACCACTCGCACATGAACACGGTGGTCGATCAGGTAGACGGACTGGTCAAAGGCTACTTCGTAATGGGCGAGAATCCGGTGGTCGGATCCATGAATGGACCGTTGCAGCGGAAGGGGCTCCGCAACTTGGATTGGTTAGTAATACGCGATTTTCAGTTGACGGAAACAGCCGATTTCTGGCGCGAAGCCCCGGAGATTGTACGCGGCGAAGTGAAACCCGAAGAGATCGGTACGGAGGTATTCTTCTTCCCGGCCGCATCACACACCGAGAAGGATGGCAGCTTCACCAACACGCAGCGTCTGCTGCAATGGCATCATAAGGCAGTAGAACCGCAAGGCGACTCTCGCAGCGAGTTGGATTTCATCTTCAAGCTGGGTCAGCGCCTGAAGAAGTTGTACGAAAACGAGTATGACCAGCAGCGGAACTGGCCCATCCGTGATCTGACATGGGACTACCCGACTCACGGCCCGCTTGCCGAGCCGAGCGCCGAAGCGGTACTCAAAGAGATTCACGGGTACATGGTTGCGACAAACGAGCCGGTGGAAGGCTTCACTTCATTGAAGGACGACGGATCCACAGCCTGCGGATGCTGGATCTATTCGGGCGCATTCCAGAATGGCGTAAACATGACGGCGCGCCGAAAACCGTACTGGGAGCAAAACTACATTGCGCCCGAGTGGGCTTGGGCGTGGCCGCACAACCGTCGCATTCTTTACAATCGCGCCTCGGCAGATCTGGACGGCAAGCCTTGGTCCGAGCGGAAGAAGCTGGTCTGGTGGGACGAAGAGAAGAGGCAATGGGTGGGGCTCGATACACCGGATTTCATCGTCGATCGTCCGCCGTCGTACCGGCCATCGCAAGATGCGCGCGGGATAGACACCATTTCCGGCATTGATCCTTTTGTGATGCAGTCGGACGGTAAGGGTTGGATCTATGTTGCGGCCGGCCTGGAAGACGGCCCCTTACCGACGCATTATGAACCGCAAGAGTCAGTGGTTCAGAATCCGCTGTACGGACAGCAATGTAATCCGGAGCGTATGGAGTGGCGGCGCAAAGATAACCCGTATCATCAACCGTATGATGATCCGAAGTTCCCCTACGTAATTACAACGTATCGACTAACCGAGCACCATACGGCAGGTGGCATGAGCCGCTGGTTATCGTGGCTTTCGGAATTGCAGCCGGAGATGTTCTGTGAGGTATCTCCCGAATTGGCCAAGGAACGTAAGTTGACGAACGGGGATTGGGCGACAATCAGAACCGCGCGAGGCGAGATTGAGGCGCGAGTACTGGTGACTCACCGCATGCGGCCACTTAAGATCAGAGGTCGAATGATTCACCAGATTGGCCTCCCTTATCACTGGTCCAGCAAAGGCCTTGTTCGGGGCGATGCAGCCAACGATCTGATCGGATTTGTTGCAGATCCGAACGTGTCTATCCAGGAATCGAAAGCATTCACGGGAATGATTGAACCCGGCCGCAAGAGCAAAGGGAGGCGCCATATTACGAGCGGCTGGTTTGGTTGGAGAAACGCACCTAAGATGAGGAAGCGCGACCTGCCGGTTGCCCGGCATAAACCTGAGTCCAAACACGGATTCAAGGCCGCGGAAACCAAGGAAGGTAATTGATCGTGGGCACGGGAAAAGGCTTTTTCACGGATACCACGCTCTGTATCGGATGCAAGGCTTGCGAAGTCGCGTGCAAGCAGTGGAACCAGTTACCGGAGGACGGGTTCTTGTTCACCGGTATGTCCTACGACAATACCGTTCATTTGGGTGCTTCGACGTGGCGGCACGTTGCATTCGTTGAACGGCCGATGGCCATGCATCCAGATCAGGACGGCGGCTTCTCCTGGTTATTCTCGTCCGATGTCTGTAAACATTGTGCGAGGGCCGGGTGCCTCGAAAGCTGTCCGACGGGTGCAATCATCCGGACGGAATTCGAGACGGTATATGTGCAACCGGACATCTGTAATGGATGCGGCTACTGCGTAGTCAACTGCCCGTTCGGTGTCATCGACCGGCGGGAAGAAGATGGCCGGGCCTGGAAGTGCACTCTGTGTTATGACCGCGTGAAAGAAGACCTGATCCCTGCCTGCGCCAAGGCGTGCCCGACGGAATCGATTCAGTTCGGGGACTTGGATCAACTCCGGGAGAACGCAGGAAAGCGTGTTGAGAAGCTGCATGAGCAGGGCCTGAAAGATGCCTATCTCTACGGGGCGAACAAAGATGATCAACCTGGCACGGAAGGCTTGAACGCATTCTTTCTCCTGGTCGACAAGCCCGAGGTTTACAATCTGCCTCCTGACCCGGTTGTTCCAACGAAGAAGGTAAAGGACGCCTGGATCTCTATGGCGGCAACGGCAGCAGGCATGGCAATCGTCACGCTTGCGAGCGTTCTGTTCAGCGGGAAAGAAAGCCGGCAGTGAGCAAGGTCACAACGCGATATCCACGTTCGGTTGAACCGGTTCATACGGACGGGCGCGATATCAACCCCGAAATTGGTGAGTTAAGTGGCGAGGCGGGTTCGCAGGTCTCGACGGGTTCGACGGACGCGCACATCGGAAGTGTTGCCAAAGCGTGGAATGCGTTGCCCGAGCCAACACGAGAAGATCCCACCTATTACGACGTCCCGATGCTGAAAGAGCCGGTTTGGGAATGGGCAATCCCGCTCTACTACTACATCGGCGGCCTGACAGGTGCTTCACTTGTACTCGGTGCCGCCGTCCAAATGGCGCGATCGGACGAATCGAGGACGCTGGTCAATCGTTGTCACTGGATCGGATTCGTTGGTTGCACAGTAAGCGGCGGGTTGCTGGTCTACGACTTAGGAAGGCCATCCCGGTTCCTGAACATGCTTCGGGTATTTCGGCCGACATCGCCCATGAACGTCGGCGCTTGGATCCTGTCCGGCACGGGGGCGACAGCAACCGGTGCTCTACTCCTCCGTGGGCGGAGCGGGTGGCTCAGGATTCCGGGCGAGTTACTCGGGTACGCGGCAGGCATGTTCGGTGCTGGACTTGCGACTTACACTGGCGTTCTAGTTGCCAATAGCGCAATTCCGATCTGGCAGGAGTCGCGCAAGGTTCTTCCAATACTCTTCGGATCATCGGCACTTGCAAGCCTGGGATGCACCCTTGACATGGTGCTCGAGAACGAAGCAGAACGGCGCATCACCAACGTTCTGGGCAACGTTGGCAGGGCTGCGGAAATCGTCGCAGGGACCCTGATGGAGCATCAGGCCTCGGTTGTACCAAGAGTCGGTAGACCATTCAAACATGGACTTAGTGGCGTTATGTGGCGCACTGCCGAATTGTTGACGGCAGCAAGCCTTTTGGTATCGATGGCTCCGAACCGGACGCGAAGAACGCGTCTGGCTGCCGGCTTGTTGGGCACGGCCGGTTCGTTATTACTTCGATGTGCAGTGGCCCATCTCGGCACGGTGTCGGCAAGAGACTCCCGGGCCTCGTTCCATCAACAGCGGGCGGCAGCAAAGCCGTCGGCTCTGGCGTAAACTTCCGTAAAGGAAGCAGAAAGGTTTCTGGTCAGAAGAGAGTCCTACATGCCGACGAGCGTGCTGGAGCGATGAAACCGAACGCAAGTCCGAAGGCCACCTAACGCGGCTGACCGATGGCTCAATATTTCTCACGCAATGCGGACACGTTCTTCAGAATCGTCCTCTTAGGTGGAGTCTCTGCTGTGGTGACCGTGATAGCCGCATCTTATTTGATCGTCAGATCGCCGTACGAAACCCTGCAGAACGTACCGCGTGAGCAGCCTGTGCCGTTCAGTCACAAACATCACGTGGGCGGATTGGGCATCGATTGCCGTTATTGCCACACGACGGTTGAGTACTCGGCATTCGCAAATGTACCAGCGACGAAGATTTGCATGAACTGCCATTCAGAAATGTGGGCCGCTAGCCCGACGCTTGAGCCGGTGCGTGAAAGCTATCGGAGCGGGAAGTCGATCGAATGGACTCGAGTGAATGATCTTCCGGAGTTCGTTTATTTCAACCACAGTATTCACGTGCAGAAGGGAATCGGCTGCGCGGATTGTCACGGGCGAGTAGACAGAATGGCGCTCACGTGGCAAGCGGCTCCGCTGACGATGGAGTGGTGTTTAGACTGCCACCGAAATGTCAGCGATCACATCCGCCCACGCGACCAAGTTTTTTCGATGACCTATACTCATCCGCCGAACCAAGCGGAATTAGGCGCGCGCCTCGCCAAAGAGTATGGCATCAGGAGTTCCGGGGAGCTCACAAGTTGTGAGATCTGTCACCGATGAGCGAGAACGTCAAACAGGGATTCGTCCCGCTTGAGGCATTACAGAGCACAGCGGCTTACGAAGGCGAGCAGTTGGACGAGACGGGCGTCCCCATCTCCGAGAGCAGCCGGCGCCGTTTTTTGTCACTCATGGCGGGTTCTATGGCACTCGCGGGGCTCACGGGCTGCACGCGGCAACCGGCAGAGCCGATCATGCCCTACGTGGAGCAGCCCGAAAATGTGGTGCCCGGTACGCCTAAGTATTACGCCACCGCGGTTCCTGTCAATGGTGTGGCAGAGGGTGTCATCGTTGAAAGCCACTTGGGCCGTCCCACCAAAGTTGAGGGCAATCCGGATCACCCGGCAAGCTTGGGCGCTACTTCCGTACTTTCGCAAGCCTGCCTGATGGACCTCTACGATGCGGATCGGATGAAGGAGATCACGTCGCTTGGCATTCCCCGTGAATGGGAAGCATTCGAGAGCGAATGGACGAAAGGGGTGGCAGCTCTTTCGCCCAACGGTGGAGCGGGATTCAGGATCTTGAGCGAGACCGTTACGTCGCCTACTCTGGGCGCACAGATTCAAGCGGTGCTCAAGAAGTATCCCGGCGCGAAATGGCATCAATACGATCCGGCGGGACCTCACTCGGCTCGCAAAGCTGCCCAGATCGCTTTCGGGCGTCCGGTGAACACCTGCTACAACTTCGCGGATGCGGATGTGGTGCTTGCGCTCGATTCCGACTTTCTGGCATTCGGCAGCGGCTCGACTCGATATGCTCGCGACTTTGCCACGCGCCGCCGCCGCGGCAACCGCCTGGACATGAATCGCCTCTACGCGATCGAGAGCACCATGACCGCGACGGGCGGAAAGGCGGATCATCGACTTGCGGTGCGCTACACAGACGTGCAGCGTGCGGCCGAACAAATCGCTGCCCAACTGGGTGTTCCAGGCGTAAATGCGGCCGCGAGTGGCCCAAACCGGAACTGGGTGTCCGCAGTGGCGAACGACTTGGCGCAACACAAAGGCAAATGCGTGGTCGTTCCGGGCGAGCACCAGTCGGCCGAGGTTCACGCCCTTGCTCATGCCATCAATGCCGCTCTCGGAAATACCGGCAAGACGGTGTTCTACACTGACCCGCTCGAGATAGAACCAATCGACCAGATTCAATCGCTTCGGGAACTGTCGAACGACATGAAGTCCGGCGCGGTTCAGGTGATGCTGATTCTCGGCGGAAACCCCGTTTATAACGCGCCTGCTGATTTTGAGTTTACGAAGGCTCTTCAGAACGTGAAGACCTCTGTACATGTTGCGATGCAGTTCAACGAGACTTCGCTGAAGACGACATGGCACATTCCTGAGCCGCACTTTCTCGAGGACTGGGGCGATACGCGCGCTTACGACGGCACGATCAGCATTATTCAACCTCTGATTGCGCCCCTTCACGATTCGCATTCGCAACTGAAGGTGCTCGACGCAATCCTGCAATGGCCCGGAAGATCGTCGTACGAGATTGTTCGAAGTTACTGGGCGGCAAAAAGGGGCGAGAAAGATTTCGAACCGTGGTGGCGCAAATCGATTCATGACGGGTTGGTTGCAAACTCAGCGCTTGCCCCGCATTACTCCGGGATTGAAGCAGCTTCGTTCTCGATGACAAGACGAGTAAGGCCGGCGGACTGGAGCTGGTGTTTCGTCCCGACGTTTATCTCTACGACGGGCGGTATGCAAACAATGTATGGCTCCAGGAATTGCCGCATCCCATGACGAAGTTGACCTGGGATAACGCAGTGTTCGTGAGCACCAACACTGCCCGGCGATTGGGGCTGGAGAACCAGGAGCGTGTCGAGGTGCGGCTCCGGGGCAAGTCGGTCGAAGCCTCGGTTTGGATCCTCCCCGGGCACCCGGACGATTCATTGACGGTGGACCTTGGCTGGGGCCGAACTCATGCAGGCCGGGCCGGTGATGGTGCAGGCTTCAACGCTTACCTGCTCCGTGTTTCGGACGCGATGTGGCACGGGAGCGACGTTGAGTTGCGCAAGCTTGGCAAAACACTATCCACTCGCGACAACACAGATGCAGCAGGCGATGGAGGGTCGGGACATCGTCATTCACAGCACTCTGGACGAGTACAAGAGTCATCCTGACTTCGCAAAGCGGAAAGAACACGAACCACCGGAGAACCTGACTCTCTATCCGCACTGGGACTACCGCGGCTATGCGTGGGCCATGTCGATCGACACGACGGCGTGCGTGAACTGCCAAGCCTGTGTGATTGCCTGCCAGGCCGAGAACAACATTCCCGTGGTCGGGAAAGATCAGGTTCTTGCACGCCGGGCGATGCACTGGCTGCGAGTGGACGTGTATTACGAAGGCGGATATCAGACTCCTGCAGCTCACTACGCGCCCATACCCTGCATGCATTGCGAGGACGCACCTTGCGAACTGGTGTGTCCCACAGCAGCGACGAACCACAGCAGCGAGGGGCTGAACAACATGGTTTACAACCGCTGTGTAGGAACGCGCTACTGTTCCAACAATTGCCCCTACAAGGTGCGCCGGTTCAACTTCCTGCTTTACCAGGACTGGAGGAACGAGCTCTGGGAAATGCAGCGGAATCCCGACGTGACAGTGCGCAGCCGGGGCGTCATGGAGAAATGCACTTACTGCGTGCAGCGCATACGCGAAGCAGAAATTACGGCCGAGAAAGAGAATCGGCCGGTACGGGACGGAGAGATCAAAACCGCTTGCCAGCAAGCATGTCCGACGGAAGCCATCCTATTCGGCGACAAAAATAACCCGCAGAACCAGGTCGCCAAACGGAAGTCGGAAAACCTGAACTATTCCATGCTTTCGGATCTCAATACGAGACCTCGGACGACATATCTTGCAGAACTTCGGAATCCGAATCCAGCGCTAAAAGAAGGAACCTCGGCATGACGGTCGAGGAACGTCAGCGGCATACCGGAAGAGAACCGGATCCGGATAATCCGCTGCCTGTCATCACGCCTGGCAACACCTTCGAAACGGTCTCGGAACAAATCAGCTCGATCGTTCTCACCCGCAAGACACCGCTGTTCTGGTGGTGCACGTTTGGCTTAGGAGTGACGCTACTTCTTGTGTTTGGCGTTGCTGTGACGTACCTGGTGAGTAAAGGGGTCGGCATCTGGGGCGTCAATGTTCCGGTCGCCTGGGGCTTCGCAATCACTAACTTCGTCTGGTGGATTGGAATTGGACACGCCGGTACGCTCATCTCCGCCATTCTGCTGCTCCTGAACCAACCGTGGCGCAACTCCATCAACCGTTTCGCCGAGGCCATGACATTGTTTGCCGTCGCGTGCGCCGGTATCTTTCCGTTGCTGCATTTGGGCCGTCCCTGGTTGTTCTATTGGCTTCTGCCGTATCCGAATACGATGACCGATGCAGCCCCAATTTCGAAGTCCGCTCGTGTGGGACGTTTTCGCAGTTTCAACGTACGCGCTGGTTTCACTCATGTTCTGGTATCTGGGAATGATTCCAGATCTTGCGACGCTGCGCGACCGATCCACGGGATTTAAATACGCGCTTTACGGCGTTTTGTCGCTCGGTTGGCGAGGCTCGTCAAACCATTGGAAGTGGCAGCAGACGGCTTCTCTCCTGCTTGCGGGGCTTGCGACTCCGCTGGTGCTGTCGGTCCATACCGTCGTGAGTTTTGACTTCACGATCGCGATCGTGCCGGGCTGGCACTCCACAATTTTTCCTCCTTACTTTGTTGCGGGCGCAATTTACTCCGGGTTCGCCATGGTCCTGGTATTGTGCATTCCCTTGCGCGCCGTGTACGGGTTGAAGAACGTCATCACGGAGCGGCACCTGAACAACTGTGCCAAGTTGATGCTGACGACAGGCCTGATCCTTGCGTATACCTATTGCATTGAACCGATGAACGCATGGTACAGCGGTAATCAATACGAAATGGCACTGGTCCGGAACCGGGCTTTTGGACCGCAATCTTGGACCTACTGGGTAGTGATTCTCTGCAATGTCGTCATCCCGCAAGCGCTTTGGTTTTACAAGGTCCGCATTAGTCCGAAACTCCTCTTCGCCGTCTCCGCCGTCGTTCTATACGGGATGTGGCTTGAGCGCTACATGATCATTGTGACCAGCCTTGATCGCGACTACGTTCCGTCTTCGTGGGCGAACTTCGTTGCGACGTTCTGGGACAACGCAACGCTTTACGGATCGATCGGCTTGTTTCTCACGCTGTTCATGCTTTTCATCCGCTTCTTACCCATGATTTCTATGGCGGAGGTACGCGAACTTCTTCCTTACTCCAAGCCGGGAGGAGGGACCGAGAAATGAAAACTGAAGTACGCTTCTACGGGACTGTGGCAGAATTCGATGATCCGACAGACTTCGTCGAAGCTGCCAAGAAAGTGAAAGGGCGAGGGTACCGAAAGTTCGACGCGTACAGTCCCTATCCGATCAAGGATCTTTTTTCGGTGGTGCCGGGCCGCAATCCGGTTGCGCCGATCGTGTTTCTGGGAGGCCTGGCAGGAGCTGTTACCGCCTGGACGATGCAATACTACGTTGCGGCGATTGATAACCCAATCAACATTGGCGGACGGCCACTTTATAGTTGGCCTGCGTTCGTTCCAATCCTGTTTGAACTGACGGTTCTCTGCGCTGCACTAGCGGCATTCTTCGGAACGCTTGTTCTGTGCGGCTTTCCTCGATTAAACTTCCCATTGTTTGAGGTTCCAGAGTTCGCAAGAGCGAGCAGCGACCGGTTCTTTCTGTTCATCGAGAGACGAGACCCGATCTATGACGAGGCGATCACGGCTAAATTTCTTCGCGAACTTGGGCCGACAGGAGTCTGGAAGATTGAAGCACCGTAACCAACTCCTGATTTTGGCTGGGGCTCTGTTGATGGCAAGTGGTTGCCGGAGGGACATGCAAGACCAACCGAAATATAAGCCGCTCCGCGAAAGCCGCTTCTTCGCCGATGGTCGTGCATCGCGTCCGACTCCTGCCAATACGATAGCGAGAGACGAACTGGATGCCGATGATCCATTCCACTCGGGGTCATCGCCTGACGGCGGTTTTCTTCAGACGATTCCGGCACCAATAACCGTGACGTTCTTACATCGGGGACAGGATCGATACAACATTTTTTGCAGCCCTTGTCATTCGAGGACCGGCGATGGCGATGGAATGGTCCACCGCCGTGGTTTTTGGGTTCCTCCAAGTCTGCATAATGCTCGGCTCCGCAGCGTTCCACCTGGTTATCTGTTCCAGGTAGTTACTAACGGATACGGAGCAATGCCGGGATACAAGGAGCAAATCGTTGAAGTGCGCGACTCCTGGGCCATCGTCGCGTACGTCCGGGCTTTGCAGTTGAGCAGAAACGGGACGATCGGAGACGTTCCAACCTCTGTTCGTCAGGACTTCGAAGCAAGAGGCTCCGCGCCCGAGCGTCAAGGGACACCCATGACATCGGCCTTCAATCCATCTCCGGAGTTGCAAGCTGATCTTCGGCGCTCGTTCACGCAATCGTTAGCTGCCGGAGTGGTGCTTTCGATTGTCTCCTGCGTGGGCGGATTCCTCGATCCGGGCGACTTTTTCCGTTCGTACCTGATGGGATACCTGTTCTGGCTTGGAGTTGCGCTCGGCGCGCTCGGGATCGTCATGATGCAGTACCTCACATCGGGTGCTTGGGGCGTAATGACGCGTAGAACTCTTGAATCGGCAACCCGTACCATCCCCGTGCTGGCCTTGCTCTTCCTTCCCATTGCATTCGGGATCCCGCACCTCTATGACTGGGCACATCCCGATCTGGTTCGAAAAGAGTACACGTTAGCGCACCGCGCCCCGTACATGAATCCCACGATGTTCCTCCTGCGAGCTGCAATCTACTTCGCTATCTGGTATGCGTTCACTTATTTCCTGAATAAGTGGTCGGCGGCACAAGACGAACGTGGTGGTTCTGAAAAACGGCTGGCAGCCATAAGCGCCGTTGGGTTGATCGTCTATGTGTTCACGGTCACATTCTCGGCCGTGGACTGGGCGGAATCACTCGAGACCGATTGGTACTCCACAATCTGGGGTTTTCTGTTTGTGGCGAACCAGGGACTTTCGGCGTTCGCGTTCGTCATCATTGCCATGGCTCTGCTCTCGAAGCACGAACCACTGAAGAGCACCTTCAAAGCTGCGCATCTGCATGACTTGGGTAAGTTGCTGCTGACGTTCGTCATGCTTTGGGCCTACTTCTCGTTTTCACAACTGCTGATTGTCTGGTCGGGTAACTTAACCGATGAGATCCCGTGGTATCTGCGCAGGCTGGGTACGTCATGGGGCTGGCTCGGAGTGATGCTGATCGTGTTTGAGTTTGTGGTTCCGTTCCTGCTACTTCTGTCGAAACGAGTAAAGCGGAATGCAACAATTCTCTGCTCGCTTGTAGGACTGATTATCCTCATGCGGTTTATCGATCTGATGTGGATCGTGATGCCGAGTTATTACAAGCAAGGTCTCCGAATCTCCTGGCTTAATTTCACGGTTCCGCTCGCCATTGGAGGACTCTGGATCGCAACCTTCGTGCGGCAATTGCCGACCCGACCGCTACTTCCGGTCGGAGCGCCGAATCTTGAAAGGGCTATCGAACATGGCGAAGAAGAGTGACGGAAGCTTGTTACGGGAGATAGCGACTTCGACGGGGCATTTCGCCGGATCGTTTAGAGGTGCTGTCGCGAACATTGTTGATGCCGGCCATCAACTTCGGACTCCTGCCACTGAACCCGTGCATAAGGATGTTCATTCCGAAGGATCAGATATCAGCCACCGGCGTGTCATCATCGGCGGCGCCTGTTTCGTTGGCGGCATGTGGCTCATTATCGGGCTGATCTTCTTCTTTTTTGTCTTCCTCAAGAACTATCGCGCAGCCGTGAGTCCACCGGCGCTTCCAATCTCCCGAAGCGGAGCGGCGCTTCCTCCGGAACCTCGGCTTCAAGCTTCTCCCGAGCAGGATCTAAAAGCGTTCCGGGCTAAGGAAGATTGGGAGCTCACCCATTATTACTGGGTGGACAAGAAGGAGGGCCGGGTTGCCATTCCTGTCGAACAAGCAGTTCAGATGCTTGCCCAGCAGGGTATTCCACCCCAGAACACGGCGCCAAATCCAACCCTGACTCGTCCAGAGGACGGCACCCGCTCAACGGGATTCGAAGGAAAAGTCAGGCCGGAACCAAGATGAGGCAGATCTCAATACTTGGCGTTCTCCTGCTGGCCGGTCTTTCCCTGCGTCCAGTCTACTCAGCGGAACAGTCCGGACCGCCGGGCTTCAACGGAATCGGTATTGAACAAAGGTTAGGAAACCAGGTTCCGCTCGAGGCGCAGTTCCTCGATGAGACCGGCACGCCCGTACAGTTGCGAAAATATTTCACCGGGAAGCCGGTTCTGCTCGCTCCGGTCTACTTCCGTTGCCCTATGTTGTGCAGCCAGGTTCTGAGCGGAGCGGTAGCGGCGATGCGCCCGCTCTCGATGAGACCTGGGCAGGATTTTGAGGTAGTGGCGGTCAGCTTTGACCCGGCCGATACGCCGCAGATCGCAGCGGCTAAGCGGCAACACTACGCCGCGAGTTACTCAAGTAAAGCCGGAACAAATGGCTGGCACTTTCTCACCGGTACGCCCTCTTCTATCAACGCCGTAATGGATGCTATCGGGTTTCATTACCGCTGGGATGAGAAGAGCAAGATCTTCATTCACGCTAGCGGAATCATGCTTCTCACGCCGGAAGGCCAGGTCGCACGCTACCTGTATGGCGTCAACTATGAGCCCAAGGATCTGAAGCTTGGACTGGTCGAGTCGTCGCATAACCGCGTAGGCTCACCCGTTGACCAGTTTCTGCTGCTTTGCTATCACTACGACCCGAAAACCGGAAAGTATGGAGCCGCCGTGCTCAACACTCTGCGAACGTTCGGCATTCTGACGATCATCCTCCTGGTTGGCGGCATGTTTCTTCTTTGGCGCCGAGACCTTCGTGAGCACCGAACCGTACCGAAAGAACTCTCCCGAATATGAACACGGCGCTAAAGTTCTGGCCTGACTCGGCATCCTCTGTTTCGGGACAGGTCAACTTGTTTTTCGGCCTGATGGTCGTGCTGTGCACCTTTGTCGCAGTCGGGATCGCTTCGTTTCTCATTTACTCCACGCTTCGCTATCACCGTCGGCGGGACAACGAGATGGGCCGCCCAACGCGTTACGTGATTCCAGTTGAAGTGGCATGGACAGTGATTCCACTCTTGCTCTTCACCGGCATGTTTGCATGGGGTTCGAAACTATATTTCGATATCGAACGGCCGCCCGACAATGCCATCAAGATGTATGCAATCGGCCAGCAATGGATGTGGGAGCTGCAGCACCCGGAAGGGCAACGCGAGATAAACGAGCTTCACATTCCGGTTGGCCGAGCAGTACAGCTTTCAATGATTTCACAAGACGTTATTCACAGCTTCTTTGTGCCTGCCTTCCGAACCAAACAGGACGTCTTGCCGGGGCGTTACACGACAATCTGGTTCAAAGCGACGACCGCTGGCAAGTATCACTTGTTCTGCGCTGAATACTGCGGCACCAAACACTCCGGAATGATTGGCTGGATCTATGCGATGGAACCTCAGGACTACCAGAAGTGGTTAACCGAAGGAGCGGCGGAGGGTTCGCTTTCATCGCAGGGCGAAAAGTTTTTTCACCAGTTTGGGTGCGCGAACTGTCATCAATTCAATCGACAGGGCCGGGCGCCATATCTCAAAGATCTCTACGGCAGACGTGTAGAGATCGCGGGAGGGCCGAGCGTACTCGCGGACGAGAGCTACATCCGGCAATCCATTCTCGATCCCAATGCCAAGATCGCCTACGGCTTCGAACCAAACATCATGCCGAACTATACCGGACAGTTGAGCGAAGATCAGGTACTCGCCCTCATTGCTTACGTGAAAGCTCTCGGCCCTGAACCGGGTACCGAGCAGCCATCCAGTTCGGGCACTGCGCCGAAAGAGTACGGGCAAGAGAAAGGAATCGCGGGCCCGGGAGCCACATCAATTTCGGGCTCTCACCCTCAGGAACGCTGATGATTCAAGAAGCCGTACATCACGAAGTCAAAGAGACCTACCTGAACAAAGAGCAGGGCATCTTGTCGTGGCTTCTCACGACGGACCATAAGCGAATCGGCATCCTCTACACGATTTCGATCACATTCTTCTTTTTTCTTGGCGGCTTTTTCGCGTTGCTCATGCGTCTCGAGTTGATACAACCCAGGAACTGGCTCGTTAACGCCGAGACTTATAACAAGCTGTTTACGATGCACGGAATCATTATGGTCTGGTTTTTCCTGATTCCTTCCATTCCGAACACGCTTGGCAACTTCGTGCTTCCTATGGCAATTGGCGCAAAAGATCTGGCTTTTCCAAAGATCAATCTGGCCAGTTGGTACGTGTTCATGCTCGGGGCTGGCGTAACAATCTACGCACTGTTTCGTGGAGGTGTCGACACGGGGTGGACGTTCTACACACCTTTCAGCACAACTTACTCGACCACTTATGTAACAGCAGCGGCAATCGGGATCTTTATAAACGGCTTCTCATCGATCATGACCGGGTTGAACTTCATCGCCACGGTGCATCGAATGCGCGCACCCGGGCTGACCTGGTACAAGCTGCCGATTTTCGTGTGGTCGCATTACGCGACCAGTATCATCTTCGTTCTTGCAACGCCCGTTCTCGCCACCGCTCTACTAATGGTCGCCTTGGAACGAGTTTTTCAGGTCGGAATCTTCGACCCAAAGCTGGGTGGCGATCCCATACTGTTTCAGCATCTTTTCTGGTTCTATTCACATCCGGCTGTTTACATCATGGTGCTGCCGGCTATGGCAGTCGTGAGCGAGATCATTCCTACGTTTTCCCGCAAACCGCTGTTCGGGTACAAAGCCGTTGCTTATTCGAGCATTGCAATCGCGACGCTAGGATTCCTGGTCTGGGGGCATCACATGTTTGTGGCCGGCATCTCGGCTTATTCGGCCATGAGCTTTTCACTTCTTAGTTACTTGGTAGCCGTCCCGTCTGCGATCAAAGTCTTTAATTGGACAGCTACGGTCTACCGAGGCGCTGTTTCCTGGGACACTCCCATGCTGTACGCGATTGGCTTTGTTGGTTTATTCACGATTGGCGGAATGACTGGATTGTTCCTCGCCGCCCTCGGCCTTGACGTCCACCTGACTGACACCTACTTTGTAATTGCTCACTTTCACTACATCATGGTTGGCGGCACCGTGATGGCCTTCCTCGGGGGCGTGCATTATTGGTGGCCGAAAATCAGCGGGAAGCTTTACCACGAAGGACTGGCGCGGTTGTCGGCCGTCACGGTCTTTCTCGGATTTAATCTGACCTTCTTCCCGCAATTTGTTTTGGGTTACCTCGGCATGCCTCGACGTTACGCCGCGTATCCCGAGGAGTTTCAGTTCCTCAACATCCTGTCAACGGCGGGCGCAAGCATCCTAGGCGTCGGTTACGTAATGCCGCTGTTCTATCTGCTTTGGTCATGGAAATACGGGAAAGACGCCGGCGCGAACCCCTGGAAATCGACCGGCCTCGAGTGGCAGACCTCTTCCCCGCCCCCGAAGCACAACTTCGAGGTGACTCCGGTTGTCACCACGACCCTTCCTTACCCCTATGAAGAGATGAAAGAGGAGTTAGGCCTTGTCCAAACTCGATGAGATTTTCGAGGCCAAGTCCCCCAGGGAACTGGAACTGCGCGAACAGTTCTCCACGCCCGACCAACAGCGTGAGACCGCGATGGTCGGCATTTGGGTGTTTCTGGTCACTGAGGTCTTGCTCTTTGGTGCACTCTTCACTGCTTTTACGGTTTATCGCCTGAGTGATCCGCAAGGGTTCGACCTTGGGAGCAAAGATATGGACGCGCTCCTGGGGTCGATAAATACGGCTGTCCTTATCTGCAGCAGCTTCACAATGGCGCTCTCCGTCTATTTCGCTGAGGTTGGAAATCAGAAGCTGCTGATGGTGTTCCTGGTTCTTACGATGTTAATCGGCGTAGTCTTCCTCGCAATTAAGTTCACCGAATACCATTCGCATTATGTCGACCACAAAGTGCCGGCGTTCTGGTTTGAAGAACACGGCCCACATGCGGCAAAGATAGAGATGTTCTTCGTCTTTTACTTCGTCATGACCGGGTTGCACGCCCTCCACATGATGATTGGTCTGGGGATTCTGACGACTCTGCTCTTCCGAACGGCGATCGGTAGTATTACGGCCGAGTACCACACCCCGGTCGATGTCGGCGGCCTGTACTGGCACTTCATTGATATTGTCTGGATCTTTCTCTACGCGATTTTCTACATCCCGGGTTTACATCTGAAATGAAAGAACCTGTTGTTTCAATCCGAACCTATACGTTGACATGGCTGGCGCTTCTGGCCTTGGCTCTCGCGACAACCCTCATCGGGTTCTTGAATCTTGGTCCTTTCAGCATGGGGATTGCGATTCTGATCGCAACGGCGAAAGCCGCTTTGGTGGTTGCGTTCTTCATGCATGGCCGTTATGAGTCAAAGCTGATTCACGTGATCATCGCGGCCGGCGTAATCTGGTTCCTGATCATGGTTTCGAATACGCTTGGCGATTACCTCACACGTGGATGGCTGCCCGTTCCAGGTAAATGAGCTCGAGGCAAAGCCACGGCTAGGATAGTGTCTAAAGCTCTATCAGTCCGGTTTGTCACCGGCTAACTTCAGGAACTCTTCTTTCACCGACGGAAGGGTCGGCAGCTTCAGTGCTTCCAGTTCCCGGTTCACGCGACTGGCAGCTTTCGAGTGGAGATCGCTCTTATAGTTGTCCACGATCTCGCGAGCGCTCGAGTAATGATGGAATCTGTCTTGCTCGGTTCGTGTTTTGTCTTGTACATCCTTCAACTTTCGAAGGTCCGCGTCATCTTTGCTCTTCGGTGAAGCTTTCAATATCGGATTAAAAACGTGCTGATCCAGAAAGTGAAGTAACTGCTCTTTGTTAGCCATTGTCCCGGCTCCTGCTGATAAGACGGGCAGCGTCGTCCAAACGTGACCTGCGCCTTGCACGTAGGTCAGGCTGCGCCTTGGCCGGATGCTTTCTTCAGAAACAATGCCAAAGGAACGCAAAGAGCACAAATCAGAGCAAGATATCGGAAATCGTCGACGTATGCCCAAAGCTGTGCCTGGCTTTGCAAGGCGTTCTGGGTTATAAACAAAGCGCGGAGTCCTGCGCGTTTCGGTCCCGCATGCAAATGCATCTGCATCGTTAGAGAATGAAGCTGACGGCGCATCAGCCAACTGGCTCCAGAGAGCCAATGAACGTTTTCATTCCGATGGGTTTGCGCATGTCGCTGTGCAATCGTGTTGGCCGCCGAGATGCCTATGCTTCCACCGACATTGCGAATGAAATTGAAGATGCCGCTGGCGTTTCCAACCTGCTCCTGCGGCATCGTCCCAAGTGCAACATTGGACAAGGGCACAAACACGAGACTCATAGCAGCGCCACTGATGACGATGGGCCAGAATAGCGTGGTGGGTGAGATGTCTAAAGTCAGGAAGCTGGTCCACATCGTGGCCAAAGAAAACACTCCAAAGCCAAACGCCACGATCTTGCGAGAGTCGATCCGCGAAGCCAATATGCTTACCAGGATGGAGGCAACCACGGACCCAAGCCCTCTCGGACTAACGGCCAAACCCGCCGAAGTAGCATCGTATTTCATCAACGTCTGATAGAACACCGGCAGAATGGTAGTTAGCGAATAAATTCCGGCTCCCAGCACAAAAACCAGGCAGCAACCAATCGCGAGATTTCTGTTTGCGAGCGCGCGCAGTTCTACCAGCGGCTTTGGATGAGTAAATTCCCGGACGAGAAACGCGATCAGGCAGATCACCATGATCACCGCCGCCCAACGAATCTTCACCGAGCCGAACCAATCGTCTTCTTGACCTTTGTCCAGGATGAACTGCAGACATGCAATCCAGATTCCCAGCAGCCCGAATCCGATCCCGTCGAGCCTACCCGGTTTCGCATCTTTGATGTAAGGCGGATCCTCAAGAAATCGGCTCTGCAAGAAGATAGCTAAGATGCCGATCGGAACGTTGATATAGAAGGCCCAGCGCCAGGACACTGCGTCTGTAAGGTACCCGCCGAATGCCGGTCCAATAACCGGAGCAACAACAACGCCCAACGCATAAATACCCAGGGCCTGGCCGCGCTTGGCGGGTGGAAAACTTTCAATCAGGATCGACTGTGCGAGCGGCTGTAGCGCGCCGCCTCCTGCTCCTTGTATGCATCGCGCAAGCAAGATGAAGGGTAAGTTCGGCGCAATGCCACACGCGAAGGAAGCGGCCGTGAAGACGATGATGGAGGTCATCAGGAACCGCTTGCGCCCGAAGCGTTCCGAAAACCAGGTACTGGCGGGAAGAAATACCGCGTTGGCCACCAGATAGACCGTAAGGACCCATTCTGCTTCGTCGTTCGTCGACGCTGTGCTACCGGCAATATAAGGCACCGCGACGCTGGCAATGCTGGTGTCCATCACCTCCATGAAGGTGGCGATCATGACGGAGAGGGCAATGAGCCAAGGGCTGCGAGAAGGTTTCCAATCGCCCGTGTTTCCGCCCGGCATACTAACGAACTCCCGACGGCTGCTTCACTTCACCCAAACCTTCGGCTCCACCGACATCCCTGGTCGAAGCCGCTCCTGATGCGGTTGTCCTTGTTTGAAGCGAATTCGAACGGGTAAGCGCTGCACCACTTTTACGTAGTTCCCGGTGGCGTTCTCCGGAGGTAACAGGCTGTAGGTGGCACCGGTCGCTCCGGGAAGGGCCTCAACGAAGCCATTAAAGTCCTGCGACAGTGCGTCGACGTAAATAGTTACCGATTGCCCGGGCCGCATGTTGCGAATCTGGGTTTCTTTGAAGTTGGCCGTTACCCAGATATCGTCTGTCTGCGTGATCGCCAGCATCTCCTGGCCCGGAGTCACCTGCGTGCCCGCCTGTACTGACTTGTCGCCAACGATGCCATCCGCCGGAGCAGAGATCTTGCAATAGCTCAGGTTCAACAATGCCTGATCAACCTGGGCCTTGGCGGCTTTTAGATTTGCTTCCCGAGTACTCAACGTGGCATGTTGAACGGCAATCTGCCGGGGTAAGTTGTGCAAGGCTTCTTCCGCTCGCCGCTGAGCTTGCGCGAGCGATGCTCTCGCCTGTGTCACACTTTTTAGAGCCGCGTCTGCAGTAGCTCGGCGGGATTGAACAACAGCAGCCAGAGCGCGTGCCTCCGTGGCCCGCTGGTCATAGATCTCGCGCGAGACTTCCTGCTTCGCTACAAGCGGCCGGTACCGTTCTTCTTCTGCAGTTGCGTTTGCCGCGTTGGCTTGCGCTTGCGCCAGGTCGGAAAGCGCCGATTGATAACTCTGTTCTGCAGCCGCAACATTCGCCGCAGCACTCTCGATCCCTAGATTTGCTGTGGCAACGGTTGTCTCCTGGGTCGTCTGCGTAATCGGAACGTTGGGAGTCTGTGCGCGCACACCCGCTTCGGCTTGCGAGAGATTGGCTCGCGCTTGGGCCAAAGCTACTTCGTAGTCCCGTGGATCCAGATCGACCAGGATCTGTCCTTTTTTGACATGGTTTGTGTTCTCAACGTAAGCTGCGACCACAAAGCCGTTGATTCGTGCGCTAATCGGGTCCGTGTGGCCATCCACTTGAGCATCGTCAGTGTTTTCATAGCTCGAAATGTATTGCCAGACGAAGTAAGCCGCAACCAGCAAGGCTAGGAATCCTATAACGATGAGAATCGTAGCGGCGGGATGAGCCTTAACCCAATTGCCAGCCTTCTCTTTTACCGGTTTGTGTTCGTCGCCCTTCTGCCCTTCCTTGTCGTTTCCTTCCTTCTCTCCACCCTTATCCTTCTCCCCGTCACCCTTCTTCTGCCCTTGTTCTTTTTCCGGTGCCCCGTCTTTTCCAGAACCGGCTTTTTCCCCAAGTTGCTTTTGAACCTGTTGCTGCTCGCCGCGTATACGCTCTAACTCCGCGCGGAGACGAGCCTGTTCGTCGTAAAGACTCCTGAGCAGCAAGTGGCTGGTCAGACTACTATCTTGGTCAATGGAAGCTGATTCGGGCGCCTCGGGCATACTTTACTTTTTAAGGAGACTCGGAAGGTTCTGCTCAGCGTTTCCCATAGCGCGTGCTAGCGAAACCTTCGCGAGATTGTGTTCGAACACAGCCGAAATGTAGTCGTTGTCCGCCTGCACGACCGACTGCTCGGCCTGTACCAGTTCAACGGTGTCGGCAATTCCGGCGGTGAATCGGTCCCGGGCCTGCTGCAATGTGTCGTGCGAAAGAGTGACATTGCTCTGCGCAACTGCTACCTGATCGGCCGCTGAGTTTAAATTGATGAACGCCTGACGCACATCCTGGTCTACCTGGCTTCGCAGATCCTCTAACTCGGCTTTCCGTTGCTGAAGTGCCGCGTTTGCCTGCTGTACTTCTCCACGGATCCGGCCGCCTTCATAGAGCGGGACCGTTAGTGTTCCGTAAACGCTGTAGACGCTATGTGCTGCGGCGGTAGGACGCAGGCCTGCAACTCCCCAATCGGCGTTGAGCATCACGCTCGGAAGATGTTCGGCACGTGCAGCCTTCACGGCAAGTTCACCGGCGCGCACAGAAGCGGCGGCAGCCTGCAGATCCGCTCGTTGCTGATTCGCCGCCGACAAAGCTTGATCCACTGTTAATCCCGGGACAGCGGAGTACGGGTATTCTTCCGACACGCTAAACTCCTGGCCGCGCGGAAGTCCAACGATACGCGCAAACCGCAACTTCTGCGTATCCCGATCGGCTTGCAGCGATCGAAGCCTCTGCTGATCGATTTGCAACTGGACTTGTGAGCGAGTAGCGTCAATGCGTGCATTCAAGCCCGACGCTAAGCGATCAGAAGCTTGCTGATAAATCGCCCGCGAAGACTCAACTTGAGCCGCCGCGGCAGTTATCCGGGCATTAGTTGCGATTAGTTGTAAATATGCACCGCCGACTGCAAGTACCACCAGATCCCGCGCGTTGTGCGTGGCCTTGAGGCTCGCCTCTAGATTTGCATTAGCGCTACGGAGGTTGTTGAGCTGTACAAAATCGACGATCGTCTGCCGCAATCTCGCCACACGGGCGTCAAAGAAATTAAATTGCGCAGTCAGCGGAAAACTGGAGGATTCAACGCCTTGCGTTCGCAGATTCAGGCGCTCGACCTCCTCACTGATTGCCGTATTCAGGTTGGGCAACAGATAGCTGCGGGCCACCTTACTTTGTCCGGCCGCTTGTGAGAGACTCTGTGACTCACTGATGACACCGAGGTTGTATCGAAACGCAAGAGAAAGGGCGTCGTTCAGAGTCAGCGGGAGCAGATCAGCGGTTCGCGCCCCGCCGCGAGCACTGCCGGTGAAGGGCCCTTGCACCTCGACAGAGCTATTGATGAGGTTCACGCTGTTTCCGCCGCCCGGATTAGTTGTTGACTGTGTTGTCGTAACGGAACCTTGCTGTGCACCTCGACCCGACAAGGGAATTTGAGCCGCCTGGCTGGGTCCGGTGACCATCTGAGAAGGACTTTGTGCTCTCAGGAGCATAGGGAGCAACGGAGCCAAGATCAGTAGATGGGAAATGCCGCGACTGGCTGTTCCTAAACGTAAAGGCAAACTTCCAATACCTCATGCTCAGCTCTGGTTTTACACACTCCGGGTAACACCTGCAATTGCATAGAGGGATTTGCCGCAACGTTTGTTAGCTCGTAGTAGACCGAGTTTCTAAAACACCCGGTGGCTAGCAGCCAGAGGCGTGAGGAACGCTAGCGGTCCGCAACACCGGCACCGATCTCGACGGTTCTTCTCTGTTGCGCAGAATCGTAGACGGCGCGGACGGCGCGCAGGTCAGAGAGTCCCGAATCGATAGAGCAGAAGGCCGGCTTTCCATCTCTGACGGCTTCCAGGAACACGCGCTGTTGATTCAACGGGTTTGAAGCGTCGCCGTACCAGGGAGGGACGATCTCCGTTTCATATTCCGCTCCGTGTTCACCGTCGAAGGACGTGGTCAACCCGCCCGGGTAGTTGACAACCCGGCCAACATATGGACCAAGACTTGACGCCATGGAAAACCGCGAGTTATTTCGGTACTCGATTCGCCCGAGAGTGCCATGGATAGCCAGTTGCTCGCCGTTGGTACACCAAGCGGTATCAAGCGTTATCGTAGCTCCCGTCTCGAGTTCAAGGACAGCGCACGCGAGATCTTCACCTTCGATACCCGGGCTGTGCAAGTTGGCTGATAAGGCAGTTGCACGTACTATTCTGCTTCCGGTAATCCATTCGAAGAGGTGGATGTAGTGCACCGCGAGCTGAATGAAGCATCCTCCGCCGGTCTCCTCGAGCGAGGTCCGCCATGTTCGTTTGCCGCTAAGTGCCTCGACGGAGGAGATCATGCCGCCCTTGTGCATGAGCCTGCCATACAGATGAACCACATCTCCAAGAACACCCTGCCGGACCATGTCGCGGAGATCGTGTACCAGCGGTTGATCGAAGTAACTCATATACAAGCCGCTGATCACTCGCCTGCGCTCCGCGACACTGGCAATTGCCTCCGCATCGGCAAGGCTGGCAGCAAGGGGTTTCTGCAAGAGAACGTGCTTCCCGGCGTTCATAGCCGCAACGGCCTGCTCCCGGTGCAGATGGTTTGGCGTGTTGATAATTACCGCCTCGACATCGGGCGTAAGTGCGGCGTCGAAATGGTCACTCGTCCGATCCGCGCGTACTAGCTCTGCAGCGCTCCCAGCCGTAGCCGTGTTGATGTCCACACAAACCGCGACGCGGACCCACGGGAGATCTCTATAGACATTCAGATAATGTTGGGCCATGCCGCCGCAACCTACCACGGCGACGTTCACTTGTCTTTCTGACATGGGGTTATTAGTTATGGCGCGCCCGGGCCGCTACGTGTGCCCTTCCGCCAGCGCCGGTTCCCGCGAGCGGGTCATATAGAGCGCAATCGCGGCTCCCAGTAAGGTCACTCCAGTCATGAACTCAGCCGTTAACCCATTCACCGGAAGGTAAATGATTAGTACGCCCGCCAGCATCACGGAAGAAGCGATCACTTTATCTGGAATGCCGCGCTCCCGAAAGAAGAGCCATCCGAAGAACACAGCCAGGACTATTCCCGCACGCTTGATGCTGACCGAGATCACTACGTCAATGTAGTGATAAGAGGCAAACTGGAGAAGTAAGGAGATGCCGTCCATGGCACCCGCTGCAGAGACCCATGCGACGTTCCCCCGAATTCCGGAACTGAAGTTTTCTCTTCTGAAAAGCGTCAGCAACAGAAAGAACACGCATAACCCGATGCCAAAGGCGAACGCCTGGGTGTATACGTCGCTAATCAGAACGAGCTTCTTTTCGAGGGGGTTCGTCACGGAAAATATAAGCGCTACCAGCAGCATGTAACGGCTGCCTGGTTCCTGCACGATGGCTTTAACCGGTGCAAGCCAGCTCACAGCGAATAGTCGCCGATGCATCAGTACCGAACCGGCAAAGACGAGAACCACGCCGAGAATCTTTGTAGCGGGCGGAAGTTCCCGCAGCATTATGAATCCGGTTGGAATGAGAAATATCGGCGTGAAAGCCAGAAACGGTACACACAGGGAGAGTGGAGAAACCTGTAAAGCAAGAAAATACAGGATGTTCGCAACCGACACGAGAAGGACATCGATCGTGAGATAAACCGTGTAGGTCAGTCCCGGCGAGAGATGCCACGCCGCAACTCCGAACAGATCGCCTCCATCTCGGAACTCGATTCCGTTCCCGCTCACCAAGCGAAACAGCAGGACAACGCCAAAGATTACCGCAGCCGAGACCTGACACCAAAAGGTAGCTGGAATCAGAGCATGCTTCTGAACGGCTTTCTTCCTTGCTACATCAGTAAAGATGTTACTGCCCGACATCAAAGCGGCAATGATGAGCCCTACTGCGGAAAAGGACATATTGGGGCTAAGACATCCAGGGCAGACCGGATTTGCGAACGTCTAGCGAAATCGTAGCGTCAGGTAATCATCTTTCGCATCTAAAATGTCAGCCGTAGAGCCATCTGGATTGTTCTGGGTCCGGTTCCGGGAGCTTCGGATGTAACCAGTCCGAATCCCTGATCGGTAAGGTTGGTATCCGCGCGTCCAAATCGAACATGATTGAAGGCGTTGTACATCTCTGCCCTGAACTGAATGCGGATGCCCTCGTATGGCAGGCGGAAGTTCTTGGCTAAGTTGAGATTCCAGTTATCTCCCAGGCTGTAACGGATTTGCCCAATGTATCTCGGCGAATCACCATAGGTAAATGAAGCCGGAGCGCTGAATGCCGCTGTGTTGAACCAGTGGTAGATGTTCTGGTTCGCCACCGTCAGGGGAACCGTTGAACTAACATTGGGGAATTGCCAGGTGCTGTAGTTGAACTGATTGACAGGCGCTGAGAAGATCAAGGGCAACCCGGACTGAATGGTCCAGATTGCGCTCGACTGCCAGCCTCCGACAACTGCATCGACTACCGGGTTCAGATGCGAACCGAATTTACGGCCCTTCCCGACCGGCAGTTCATAGACGTAGCTCAGAGCAAAGCTGTTGGGAACGTCGTGAGCACTAACCGACTTTTCGAGAGACAGATTATATACATCCCGGAACTGGTCGCCGACTTCCCACCCTTGGTCTTCCGATGAGTCGTCCACAGCGCGCGAACGTTGGTAAGACGCGATCAGAGTGAGGCTGTTCGTTACCCGGCCGGTTGCCCGGACTGTCACTGCGTTGAAGCTCGAAGTGGCACCGGGCTGGTCCAGAATATTGACATTCTGAAACTGCGGATAAGGCCGCAACAACTGGCTTCGCAAAACCGTCGGCTGCGACAGCGGGCCAGTCGTAATTGTCCCGTAGAACGGATTGGCCACCTGCTGATTCAAGGCATTCCCCAATGATAAGTACTGATCCGGCACTTGATTGATGTTTATGCCCTGGTAGAAGCCACCATAGCCGTAGAGCAACTTACGCCCCTGGCTCCCGGAGTATCCGGCCTCGACCACAAAGCTCTTCGATACCTGGAACTGGAAATCGCTCGAGAATTGCTGGGTATATGGTGTCGGGCGATTTTGTTCGACCGACGTTAGAGTAAGACCGGCGGCGGTAGCTAGGCCTTGCGAGCTTCCGGTCGGGTGCGCCAGTCCGGTAGGAAAGGGATTGTTCAGCAGATTGAAAGGAGTAAGTCCATTGTTCAAAGTGGACTGCCAGGTATTGTCAAGCGAGTAACCCGTGTTCCCCAGAGGACCAACGGTAATGGTTGGGACGTAGTAGATCCCGTAGCCACCCCGCCACACGAGGCGATCGGTAATCTTATATGCGATACCGACGCGTGGGGCGAAGTTGAGGCGCGGCGCCTTCCATTGGTAAGGATCATTCGGACTGGTAAATACGAGTCCGCCTTTCAGATTAGCCAGCCCGGTAGTCTGTGCCAGCGGACTGGCAGCATTCAGGTCGAAGTAGTTTAGGCGGTTGTAGCGTTCCGTTCGTGCTCTCTGGAGCTCATACGATACACCTGCGTTCACTGTAAGACGCTGCCCGATTTTCCAGGAGTCTTGTACAAAGAAGTTCCAGTCCGTCTGCGAAGTGGTAGGAGCGGCATTCAACGGTGCATCGCCGCTCGCACCCGTACCAAGTAGGAAGGACGCCAGCGTGTTACCTGAGTTCACGTTTCCGCTGAGTGCGGCCACCGGTCCGTCAGTGAAGAAGCGGTTGAAGTTAAACGTCGCGGAATTGGTCTGAATCAGGCTCAGATAATAACGGTTTACGTACCACCCGAATTGCAAGAGGTGCGCGCTGAATTGTTTACTTCCGTAGACGCCGTAGTTGACCATCGATCGTGCCGCGACGGATACGCTGCTGTTGCCGGGCGAATAATATCCTGACAAGCTGAAAGCAGGCGGCGTAGGCACGTCCAGTTGTGAAACAAGACTGCTCGGTAATCCGAACTGTGATCCTGTCGACCCGTATCCAACGGAGTTGTTCACCTGAGTAAACTTTCCGGCACCCACCAGGAACGTGAGCACGGTGGTCGGGTTGAGGCTCCAGGTATTGCCAAGGGCGACGTTCCAACGCGGTTCGTGCGTGTAAGTGTTGTTATCAACTGCTTTCGGAATGACATCGATAGGCGTAGCGTCCTGAGGAGCTTTGGTGAACCGCCCGAAAAGTGAATCTTTGTCTGAGGCCACCCAATCCACTCGTCCGTCGTACCGATTGAAGATCGACTGAGTAAATTGAGAAACAGCGAAGTTGTTGACGTGCGAAGGTCCTGTACCCGGCTGGTTGGGGAGAGGCAAAAGGCTGAATACGCTCGACGCAACAGGCGAGATCATGGACGTCGGAATGCGGTTGAGTGGAAACGGAGCACGCGTAGACGTGGTGCCATTCGTCACAGTCGTAAATGGATTGTAGATCAGAGTCGGGCTTCCATCCGCGTTGAAGCTTTGGCTGAAATCTCCGCTGCGCTCCAATTGTGTCGGCATGGTCGTGATCAAAGTTCCCGGCCGCGTCTGCCGCATGAACTCAGCGCCATAAAACCCATACAACTTAAACTTTTTTACGAGTGGGCCGCCCACGTTGCCGCCGAAATCATTGCGATGGTAGGGCACTTTCGAGATTCGATTCAGATTATTGAAGAAGTCATTGGCGTTCAGTACGGAGCTCTGAAAATACTCAAATGCTGTGCCATGGTAATTCTGCGTGCCACCTTTGGTGATGATATTGACCACGCCTCCGGCGGTCCTGCTATACCGCGCGTCGTAAGCGTTCCGGATTACCTGAAATTCCTGCACGGAATCCACGCTGGGCGCGACAATGGCTCCGCCCCAATCGCCCGTAGCATCAGGGATACCATCGATCAGCACAAGTACTTGCTCATCGCGCGCGCCGTTGATCGAAAACCGATTTTGATTCTCGTCATTGTCGCTGGTGGAAACGCCGGTTCGGGGTGCAACAGCCCCCGCCTGAGTATTAAACAAGACGAGCGGGTTGCGGGCCTGAGCCGGTAGTTCTTCCACGACGGACTTGGAGAGCGTAGTGGATTGGGTCGCCGTCTGAGTATCCAGCAAATCAGCACCTGCGGTCACTTCTACCGTTTGTTTCTCCTCGCCAATCTGGAGTGCGACATTGACCTCGCGCATCTGACTTGCATTAACTGAGATGTCTGATCCTACGTATTGGCGAAATCCGATCTTCTCAACCTGAAGCGAATAGGTCGAAGGATTCAATTGAGAAAAGGTGTAGCGGCCATCCTCAGCCGAAATAGCCGTCCGGACCTCACCTGTTCCGGTATTGCTAAGTTTCACAGATGCTCCGGCGACCGGTGCTCCACTAGGATCCGTGATCAGACCGTTGATAACGCCCGTATACGTCTGCGCTTGCATTCCGGCTGGACCGAAGCAGACGAACAGGAAGAGAAAGATCAGAAGGTCCGAGCTGGCCTTCAGAGTTTTGCGACAGAGCAAGTCACGCACATTCACCCCTACTTGGAAGCAGTAATTGCACACGTGTGCAATATTGACAAAATCTTAATCCACCTGTGACGTTTCGTCAACTCTTTTTCGACACGGCCCAGAGTCTCAGCCGACGATTAGCTTTCTTTGGAACGGTGTGAAACCTGTGATGTAGACGCATGTGCCGTTTGCCCGGAGTGCGGCGCCGTGTGCGGCATACGAAGAGCCCGGCAGGTTCAGGTATTCGTGAGCTGCTTCGCCCGGCCCGAATTCCAGGCTATCTGTACCAACCGTGTATTTGCACGTGCCTTCTCGAAGTAAGTAAGTTCGATCTTTCACCTTCTCGGTGAGAGCGCCCTCCAGTTTCCCCCCCGGGCGGAGCGCCACTTCGAGCGTTACGGGCACTCGCGGCGGACCGGTCACGTCGAACGCAAGCTCGAATTTGCCGTCGATTTCGCGTACCGAAATTTTCTGATCGAGCGCTTGTACATTGCTCATTGCGCGATCCGGGAAATCCATTTTGCTCCAATAGCGAGAGTCCTTGACAGGCGTGAGCTTGTAATCGCCGCGGGCGTTTCGTTTGTCTTTCGGAAGTGGCTGGTAATATGGCACCTCAAACCGTTGATGCAGGGCGTAACTGCTTCCGCTATTTGTGATTCCGGCACTTCGGAACGCACCCTCACTAAAGAAGTCTGCGGCCAGCCGTACCGACTCCAGTATCGAAGCGCCTTTTCGGAAGGTGAAGAAAGTTGGATTGCTTGCCAGGCCGGAAGCCACGCCCAGCGGCCAATCCGATCCACCGTAAACGCTCGCGCTAACGGGTCCACGCCGGATACGCGCCATGCCAGTATTGGCGAACAACTTGTTGTAACGCTCAGGCACCTCGCCCCCCGCCGGCAGGTCTCGGCGCAAAAGTGGCTCCTCGAGAAAACTGATAAGCGGATTCGCCTGCATCACGCGCTGAGCCAGGGTTGCTTCGATAAAGCGCGTCATAGCTGCAAATAGCGTGTTCGAATCTTTCAGCGCCATGTACCGGTATTCCAGGTAATAGTTCGAGATAAACTCGATCATGTTCTGATCCTGGCGCCTGGATCCGATCGTCTCCACTTCTCCGTCCGGATGCGTATAGTAGACGTTCATCTCGAGATTTCTGCGTACCGGGGCCAGCAGATCGGGACGCTTCAGCAAGCGCGCCATCGCAACAAGTGCGTTATCGATCACCCGCGAATAGATTCCAGTGCTTCGCTCGCTGTATTGACCATCGGCGTCGATATAGATACCTTCCCCGAGCCAGTCGTCGATACGGGCGACATATTTCGGGTTAGGAAACAACGCGTTCACGCCGGCGAGAGCCGATGAGACAACCCAACGGTGGTTGGGCGTATGAATACCGCCGGTCACAAGCGCTTCTCCGGCGGCAAGAATGAATTTCTTCAGGTTGTCCTGGGCGCGCGCGAGTTGCGGATTATCGGCGGCTCGCAGCACGACTTAACGCTCTGCAAACGGTCTGAACGACAAACCCGGTATCTGGAGGAGAGTGCAGGTTTCCCGCGTCGATTGTTCCGTCGGAGTGCTGCGCAGCCACTAGAATGCTCGAGATCTTCTCCATCGGGCCGATCAATTCCGCGTTGTTGTGGCGCGAAGATTCGGGCGCGCAAAACGCAGCCGTTAACGCTTCCATATGGGCACCGACCCGCCGTATGTTCGGCCATTGCGTCTGACCGGAACCGAGCTCGCGGAGAACGCCTTGCACTGCTCGTTCGTTGGCGTCTACCAACCGGGCGTAGAAATCACCTCCGGAGCGGACCTCCGTGCGGCCAGTCTGAGGAGATGAAGTGAATGCCTTACCTGCTGTCCCTGCAACCATGCTCGTCTTGACCAGAGCCCGCCTCGATATGCTCATTTCGTCTCCTTTTTGCACACGTGTGCAATTACTCCAGCAATGATAGTCCTGACCCGTTACGAAATCAATCGTGGCGTTCTACGGTTCCTGGATCGTGACACGTTTATCCACAGAGACGGACGCGAGCCGTTGCACCGCGCCGCTGGGCCACTCGATAGTTAAATTCGCGGTTCTGTCCTGCCCTAAGCCGAAGTGAACGGTGCGGTCACTCGAACATCCATAGCCGACGGAGGTTGTCACGCGGTTCCACTGCTCACGCCCGGACGCACCTGTAAGGTGAATGAATGCGCCAATTCCATCGCGATTGCTACGGTGGCCTATCAGCCGCAACTCCAGCCAGTGGGAAGTTTCCCCGGACACGTTCCGGAAGATTTCCGCAGGCTCATTCAAGCGGGTGACGACCGCGTCCACACGCCCGTCTCCATCCAGGTCGCCGAAAGCTGCGCCGCGATGCAGTCCCGGTGCCTGGAAGGACTCTCCTGCGTTCCGCGAGACGTCGGAAAATGTACCATCGTGCTGGTTAGCAAGTACCAGATTCCCCTGCTTCGATCGCCGCGTCGACGTTGCCTCCGCATTATCCTGAACGTCGCCGCTCGCGATGAACAGGTCCTTGAAGCCGTCGTTATTGAAGTCGAAGAGACCGTCGCTCCAGCCAGTTGTATGCCGAGTGAGCCGGCTTAGATGAGTCATTCGAGCGACATCCTCGAAACGGCCGCCGCCAAGGTTTCGGAACAAGGGAAAGACTTCATTCTCCAGTGCCGAAATAAAGAGATCCTCGCGGCCGTCGTTGTCATAATCGCGAAAATCCACGCCCATGGACGAAATCGCCCGGCCATCTTCGTTGTAGGCAACGCCAGCTTGGGCAGCTATATCGCGGAAACGCCCTCCTCCTTCGTTGTGAAACAGAAAGTTCGGTTGCGTGTCGTTTGAGACGAACACGTCCAGGCGGCCGTCGTGATCATAGTCGCCAAACGCGACACCCATGCCTTTTCCGACGCTGGCCGCAATACCGGATTGCTTTGAGACATCGGTGAAGGTTCCGTCCCCGTTGTTGTGGTACAGCGTGTTAGCAAGTCCGGAGTAGTATTCGGGATGGCAGTAGATCCGGGTACCTGCCGCTTCATCGCCGCAAAACCGTTCGTGCGCCGGATCCCATCGCACATAATTCACGACAAACAGATCGAGCTTGCCGTCGTTGTCATAGTCGAACCAACCTGCAGCGACTGACCAGGGCTTAGTGCTTCCGGGAGGGGGCTCAAGGCGGGCCTGCGAGGTCACATCCGCAAACGTGCCGTCACCCCGATTGCGGTACAGAATGTTGCGGTCGACTCCCGCGACAAACAAGTCTTCGTGGCCGTCGTTGTCATAATCGCCCGCGGCCACACCTGTCGCGTAACCGATGCCCTGCGTGCCACTTTGGGCGGTCACATCCGTGTATGTCCCGTTCCCGTTATTTCGGTATAGCCGGTTCCAGAAAGATTGATCCTGTTTCTTCAGGTCCGGCACAGAGGCGCCATTTGCAAAGTAGAGATCCGGGAATCCGTCGTCGTTGTAATCGAACACCGCCACTCCGGCAATCATTGTCTCGATAAGATACTTTTGCGGGCTGGCTGAGTTTCGGACCGTGAAGCGGACGCCCGACTGAGCGGCCACGTTGCTGAATGCAATGGGCCCGATGCCGGCAGGTTCAGACGGATTGCGCAGGCAGAACGCGACAAAAGCCGTTAAACCCAGCATGAAGATCAGTCGCATGCTTACTATGGTGCGGCGATCTCGGCGTCTGCGTTACCTGCTTTCGCGGCAATCCTGCGTTTTTCAATTGCGGCAAATTGTTCGCGAGTGCGTTTGGCAAGGAGCTCTTGCCCCGTGCGCTCGTACGCTTTTGCAAGTTGAAAGTGAATGCTGCCGTCCGTATCCGCTGCAAGCGCCGCCCTCAGGTGCGGAATCGCCTCCGAAGGGCGGTTTGCCAGCATATAAGCTTTGCCGAGACTGGCTTGGGCAGGAATCAGATGCGCTTCGGCTGCGACCGCCCGCGTGAGGAGTGGCATAGCTTTCTCCGCTTCATCCTGCCGCAACAGAGCGTCGCCCAACTCGAAATTAAGCTCCGTCGAGTTTGGGTCTGCTTTCAAAAGCTTTTCGAGCAAAGGCTGAGCATGTTCATAGTCATGATCTCTCCAGAGCGCCGCCGCGTAGAGCCCTTGCAAGCGCGAATTGTTTGCGTCAAACTTCAGCGCCTCTCGTAGTTCCTCAACCGCTTGATGGTCAGCACCGCGCACCCGATACGCTTCGGCCATTAATTCATGAATCTGCGGTGTCGGCGGCATCCGATTCAAGCTGTCGAACGCCTCAAGCGCAAGGGCTTCGTAACTTCTTGCCTTGGCATACAGCGCGTCCGGCCGCGTCGAAGAACTTGAGATCGCGTTCTTATATTGTCCAGAAAGATAGGCGCACATTTCCGGAGCTTTTCCGCAATCCGGTGCGGGCGTTTCGCGTTCACGTTGTTCTTCGGTCGCCGCCCAATCCGGATGTTGCGTTTTGCGATAGACCTCGGCCAAGCCACTATGAACGTCAGATAGGGAACCGCCTCTCGCCAGTGCAGCGTGATAGCGGGAATAAGCACTCCGATACTTCGCCTGGGTCACGTCAGACTCGGCAAGCAAAAGCGTGATGTAAGGGCTACCGGGCGCTTGCGCTTCGAGAGCTCGGAAACATTGCTGCGAAAGCCCTACGTAGCTCAATCCCAAACCTTGCCAGCCCTTCGCTTCCGTAGCATCGAGTTCCAGCAAGTGTTTGAAAGCGAAGGCCGCCTGGTCGTAATGCTCTGTCCCGAGCAGTACATCCGCAAATTCAACTTGAAAAACCTTGTTCGAGGGCTCCGCGGCGGCCGCGGATTGCAGTGGCGAGAGAGCAAGTTCCGGGCGATGCAGCTTCGCAAAGCTAACTCCCAGGAAGAATTTTGCCGGCGTGAGCCCTGGGTCTAAACGCAGAGCGGTCTTCAATTGCTCGACCGCCGCCGCGTACTCCTTTTGATAATGGAGCGCCATCCCGAGATTGAACAGCAGCCCTGGATTGTCCGGTAGTTCCCGAACCAACTCCCGGTAGATGCCTGCTGCCTTCGCGAAGTCTCCAGCAGCCATCGCCTGCTTAGCGGTCTTCGACTGCTCGGCCGGATCACTGGCCTGCAGTGCGCCTGCAGCAACGTTGAGAGCACAAAGGAGCATCACAACTGCTGCCTGGAACATCACGAGTGTTTTCCCGGAGGAGCGGTCGACGATCTTACAACTAACTCTCCTTCCACACGGATAAGTTTGTCAGATTTTTTCCCGTCCAACAGGTCCACTGCGAGCTGTGCCGCAGTCCTTCCCATCATCCGTTTGGGCTGCCTGACCGTGGTAAGAGGCGGATGGAGATAGGGTGCAAAGTAGAGATCATCGAATCCGACTACGGACATGACCTCGGGCACGCGTATCCCGACGCGATCAAGGACGTGCAGCGCTCCCATAGCGGAGAGATCGTTATAGCAGACAACAGCCGTCGGACGTTCGGGAAGAGCTAACACAGTTCTCATCGCCTGTGCGGCCGCTTTCGGTCGTCCATCTCCATGGACGAGCAGTTCAGGACGCAAAGGCACTCCGGCGTCTGCCAGAGCTCGCTGATAACCCGAGAAACGCTCGATGTTCGACTGGAATCCGAGCCGGTCTCCAATGAACGCAATTCTTCGATGCCCCATCTCAATCAGGTGATGGGTTGCAGTCCGTACGGCTTCTTCGTTTTCAATGACGATGGAATGCACCTGCTCGGATTCGTGTTGATTGTTAATCAGCACGATCGGAACTTGCATCTCGGCGATCATTGGGACATACAACGCCCCAACGCGAGACGAGGTTACCAGAATTGCATCCACGCGCCTCTCCTGGAACGAATGAACAACCGCAATGACACGATCCGGGTCCGCGTGGGCGTTGGCAAGGATCATGCAATATCCATTCCGATACACCGTTTCCTGGATGCCGCTGACCACTTCGGAATTGAACGGATCGGCGATGGCAGTAACTAAGACTCCCAGCGTTCGTGTTCTCCGGGTCACAAGTCCGCGCGCTACGGCGCTGGCTTTATAACCCATCTCTACCGCCTTGCGCCGGATGTCACTTGCGGTCTGTTCGTTTACAAGAGAGCTGCCTTGCAGAGCGCGCGATACCGTTGAGTGAGACACGCCCGCCTCTCTCGCAATATCTTTGATTGAGACAGGCCGGTCCGGTCTGAGCCTTTTCATTTGGTCGAAGCTACATTATGGTAGATCGCTCAGGCGCTCCGGCCAGATGCGCCACTCCATCGCAGACGACCAGCTTATCTGGTCTTTACTCAGGACTGATTGGAACGCGACGCTGACCCCAGGTGGGCGATGTCGGTTCTTTGGTCAACCGTTGCACCGGATGCTCTTTCAATTGACGTAAGCCTTCCTCGACAGCGCGCTCGAGCTGCGGGTCATGCCCCGCGATCACTTCTTTAGGCCAGTTCTCGACGTCGATATCGGGCGCGATCCCTTCGTTCTCGACGGCCCATTTGCCTTCGGCGGAGAAGAATCCACCGCGCGGCGCGATCATAGATCCTCCGTCGATAAAAGGTGGCGTGTCGGCAGTGTGCACCAGGCCGCCCCAGGTTCGTTTACCCACCAGAATGCCGACTTTCCGGTGATGAAACATCCATGGCATAAGGTCGCCACCTGAACCGGCCATCTCATTCGTGATCATGATCTTCGGTCCCCAGATCCCGGCTTCCGGACTTGTGAATGGATAACGCTCGCCTGCCACGTTGTTGAAGTAGCCGTCAAGCTTGCGTTCCATTGCGTCGACGATGTAGTCGGCAGCGGAACCACCGCCATTGAAACGTTCGTCGATGATCGCACCCGGTTTATCCTGCTGGGCAAAGTAGTAGCGGTTGAAACTCTGGTAGCCGGGCTGGCCTGTATTGGGGAGGTAGACGTAAGCGAGTTTGCCACCCGAGAGCTTGTCGACCGTGCGGCGATTGGCTTCAATCCAGGCGCGAGTGCGAAGGCCAGTTTCGTTCGCGACCGGAATGACAGTAATTTGGCGCGCACCGGTCGTGGAAGGCTGCGAGTTCACCGTCAGCACGATTTGACGATTAGCCGTGCCGTCCAGCAGGCGGTAAATGCTGTCCGGAGCTGTCAAATCCTGGCCGTTAATAGCCAGAATGTAGTCTCCAACAGCAACATTGACCCCGGGGTTAGCGAGAGGAGCACGCAGTTCCGGGTTCCAGGTTTCGGTGTCGTAGATGCGCGTGATTTTGTACCGGCTGTTCTCGATGGTGAAATCCGCGCCCAGCAACCCGGGCTGCGAATGGGGCGTTTGCGGCATATCGCCACCGCGCACGTAAGAGTGTCCGATAGCGATCTCGGAACCCATCATGTCGAGCAGATAATTCAAGTCGGCCCGATGCATAACCGAGGGTAACCAGGCACCGTACATTTCCTTCATACGCGGCCAATCGGCTCCGTGCATGTTCGGTACGTAGAGGTAATCGCGCTGATTGCGCCAGCCTTCATAAAAGATCTGTTTGAATTCTTCCTTGGGCTCCAGGTACATACGAAGCGAGACATTGAGCCGGCCGGTTCCGGTGGCGGGAGCTGCAGGTCTGTCGGCGTCGACGAGGAAGAGTGCGGGGACAGGCGGCGGTAGATTCGCGGGCCCATTCGCAGGATCCGGCGCACGAACGGCTTGACGATACACAAGCTTGCGGCCATCCGCACTGACGTTGAAATCCGCAACACCAGCCATGAACGGTATGGCTTTGCGGTCGCTCAGCCGGTAACGGTTCAGCGTGCTCCCCGGCGGCACGCCAGGACCTTCTCCGCCGGTGCGAGATTCCAGATAGAAAACGGTTCCAGCGGCACCGGCACGCAACGCGGAATACTCACGGACTGGTACGCCCGGCACAGCCATAGTCCGTTGCTGCAAGCCGTCAAAATCAATGCTGACGGTGACGGGCGTTCTCGGCTGGCGAGGTTTGTCGTCCGTCGCTTCGGCCGATGCATTGTTATTGGGCGACGAAGCGTTCACGCCAGGATCTTCGTCGCTTTCCGGCAGCAAAGGACTTGCTCCGTTCTTAGCGAGTACGGCCAGGTACAACCCGAAGTGCTCTTCGTGATCGTAGGAAGTCATGTCGAGCCACTGCGATTTCAAGCCCAGATCTGTGGACGCCAGGAACCAGAGATACTTGCCGTTCTTATCCCAGACAGGCCAGACGGCATCAGCCAAACCATCAGTGATCTGATGCTTTTCGCCTGTTTCGACGTTTACAACGAAGATGGCGTGGTACAGCGACTGAAGCCGGCTCGCATAAGCAACATATTTCGAATCGGGACTCCAGACCGGGTTGAGAGTGCGCGCAGGAACCATCCAGGGATCTTCACCGACCTCTTTTGCGGACGCGCTAGCAACGTCGAGAATCCAAACTTTGAGATTGGTATCGGTATAGAGCAGCTTCTTCGAATCGGGAGACCAGGATGCCGTGTAATAGTGCGTTGGGTGAGGCAGAGCGATTTCTTTTGGGGCGGTAATGCCGTCTTGTGACTCGATGACTACCTTGTACTCCCCTGATTTATCGCTGAAATAAGAAAGATACTTTCCGTCAGGCGACCACGCGGGATCTCGTTCCGCGGAACCGCTTGAATGGGTCAGATTGCGAACGTCTCCCTTCTCAGCAGGGATGGTGAAAATCTCACCACGAGCTTCCACTGCGACCCGTTTACCCGTCGGAGACACGACAGTGTTCGTCAGGCGATTGGCTACGTCTTCCCAGCGCGGCATCATCCATGGGAAATCGCCAGCCGCCGTAATCTCTACCATGTGCTCTTTGGCGTTCTTAGGGTTGAGCTCATGGATGTACCCTCCCTGCTCGAACACGACTGTCCCCGCGCCCGCATCGAGCGATTTGACATCAAAGTTAGTGAACTTAGTTAGTTGCGACAGCTTCTTGTTCGCAGGTTCGAAAGACCAGACATTCGCAACGCCATCACGGTCCGAAATGAAGTAGACGGTGCCGCCGACCCAGACAGGATCCATATCCTTCGAGTTGGTCCAGGGCGGAGTCACGACGTCCCACGTCTTCATGTCAGCAATCCAGATAGGGCGGTTCTGGCCGCCTCGATAATTGCGGCGCTCCTCGTCCCAGGAGTTGTTCATTCTATATGCGATGTGAGTGGCGTCTGGCGAAATCTTGCCTTGATACCCGCGCGGTAAAGGAAGCGCCTCGGGGATGCCACCGGAGGCCGGAACTGTCCAGAAACGCGGTGCCGCGACGGGGGCCCATGTCGCCCGGGTCGATTCGAAAAGAATCGACTTACCATCAGGCGTCCAGCCCTGCACGACATCGGGGTTGGGATGCCAAGTCAGACGTTTCGGTTCGCCACCGGAAGCGGGAACAACATAGACGTCTGTGTTGCCTCCATATTCTCCGCTGAAGGCAACGGTCGAGCCATCCGGCGACAGATGCGGATTCGATGTCTGACCCTGGAAGCTCGTAAGGCGCCTCGCTTCCCCACCTTTCCGGTCGACAATCCATATGTTATTGGCGTAAGCGAAGGCGATAGAATCCGCACTCACGGTGGGTGTGCGGAGAAGCCTTGTGCCGGGCGCAGCGTGGACGTAGCCGGACGAAACGAGCAGAACAGGTAGCAGGAGACGGAGTCGGCAAAACAGCTTGAAGGGCATGGATAGGGATTGCAATAGTCTACAGGTTTTTCCAGTGGGCGGGAATGGGGCGCAGGATTTTCGGTCCTCGGGCCTATCGAGAGGTGAAGAACTGATCTCCTGTTCTATTCTGAAAAGCCATGGGTTTCACCACGTTTCGGAGGACAATCCTCATATTCAGCCTGGCATGCTCGGCATTCGCTCAGGACCGCCCGCTTAAAGCTCTGGTCGGCGGAACGCTAGTCGACGGGTATGGCGGACCTCCGCTTGCCAATAGCGTAATCGTGATCGAAGGAGAGCGGATCCGAACGATTGGACAGGTAGGCACGACGGCCATTCCGACCGGTGCCCAGGTGATCTCAACCGAAGGCATGACCGTGCTTCCGGGGCTTTGGGACGCGCACGTCCATTTGATGCTCGATGGCCATGCCGACTACGAACACTGGGATAAGACCTACCCGCCCCAGATGGAAAAGGTCATCATGCCGGCATCGGCGAAGCAGCTCCTACTCGCAGGGGTAACCAGTGCACGTGATCTCGGCGGCCCGTTAGACGCAAGTCTCGGGGTGCGAAAGGCGATCCGGGACGGCAAGATCCCGGGACCCACACTCTACATCGCCGGTCCGTTCCTCCAGCATGCAGCCTATCCGGGCACCGAATACTTCCGTTGGGGAGTTGCAGGAGTTGCTGATGCACGTGCCAAGGTGCAGAAATTGGCTGAGGCGGGCGTGGACTGCATCAAGCTGATCGACCAGGACGAGATGCAGATGGAAGAAGTGAATGCGATTGTCGGTGAAGCACATCGTCACAAGCTGCCGGTGGTAGCGCATGCGCACCGCCCGGAGGAGATCAGGCGGGGACTCGAGGCCGGTGTCGACGATTTCGAACACACAGGGCTGGCGACTGCGCCGGAGTATCCGGAAGCACTCATGTCGCTCATTCGGGAACGCACTGCTCGGGGCGCCGCGGGTCCGTTGTTCTGGACACCCACGATCTCCGTTTTGTACAACTACACGTATCTGCGGTCAAACCCCGAATCAGTGGACGATCCGGCTTGGCACGAGGGACTTCCCGGGTCGATGGTCGAAGATATCCGGCAGTCGCTTCTGCATCCGGAACGGCTGCCGTATTACCAGATGGTTCCGGCGCGCCAGCCCTGGTTGAAACATAAGTTCCAGCAGTTGCGGGAATCGGGAGCCGTGCTGATGATTGGAACCGATAGCGGCGTGCCCATGAATTTTCATAGCCAGTCCACCTGGCAGGAGCTGGACGTGTGGGTGAACGAAATGGGCGTTCCCGCCATGGATGCCATTCGGGCAGCGACTTACTGGCCCGCCGTGATGATGAAAGCAGACAAGGATTCGGGAACGGTTTCAGAAGGTAAGTACGCGGACATTATTGCCGTCCGCGGTGACGCGTTGAAGCACATTGACTCGCTGCAGCGCGTCGACATGGTTGTGAAGCATGGGACGCGCTACAAGTAAAGCGCAGTACGAGCCGAAGGCTATTGTCCGGATTTTTGGGAAAGCCAGTCGGGGAACTTGATTGGCTTTCCGCCCATCACTGTCGGACCGTTGTGCTTCGTCAGGCTCTGGTTGATTTCGGTAAGGTCTTTGTTGAGGAACGTATTCACGCGCCCCACGTCGGTCACGAATTCACCCTGGAGTTCGTCGTAGTAGGTGCGCTGGTATTCGGTGGGTGCGGCAAGAATGTGATCGAGTGAAGAGCCGAGAGCACCCAGCCGATCAACCAGCCGGGGGCCCATGCTGTACCCGGGTATGTTGCGTGGGCGGGCCAGTTTCAGCTCAATGGTGTGTAACTGCTGAAGACGCTCAGTAAGTGCGTTGGCCAGGTCGGGCGATGACTGGTTACCCAAAGCCGCCATGCTCTTCTGGACTTCCTGAATCTGATCGTGCAGAGTATCGACAGCTCGCAGCGCCTGGTTTGTAGCGGTCTGAAGGTCGCGCAGTTTCAAGCCATATTCGAAGTTGGCTTGCAAATCGGCAGCGCTAACTTTAACCGTAGGATCGGCAAAGACCTTCAGGTGTTTCTCGACCGTCGTGGTGCCGGCCACTAAGCGGACCGTATATTCGCCGGGGAGAGCTTGCGGACCTCCGCGCGGGCCGCTGAACTCTTCTTCAGGATCGACATCCTCCATCTTGGGGCGGCGCGGTTCGGGTCCCTGGTAGCGTAGATCCCAAGTAACGCGATTCAGGCCCTGAAGCCGTGGTATATCCGTTAGCTCCCGAATGACTTTCTTGCTACTGTCGAGAATCTGAATTTTCAGCGGCTTCGGGGCGTCAACTTTGTCCTGAAGAAAGTAAGTTAGCGGAGCACCATAGGCCGGGTTCGGTCCGGCAAAGGGTTTGTTCCCGATGCCATAACGCGTAAAACGGGAGTCGAAGCGAACCGTGTTGCGCGGATCGAACAAGGTGGCCGGCTTGGCGGCAACCGACTCCGTCATCTGCTGCAACGGCGTGATGTCGTCGAGAATCCAGAGACTACGACCGTGCGTCGCGATGATGAGATCGTTCTCGCGCGGATGAATCATCAGATCCCGCACCGGTTCGGCAACAGGGAATCCCTTCATCTTCAGGCGCGTCCATTCGTTGCCTCCATTGAAAGAGACAAACAAACCGGTTTCCGTCCCGGCGTACAGGAGACGAGGATTCTTCGGGTCTTCTCGGACAACCCATACGTACGCGCTTTGAGGTAGGTTGCCGGTTATGTTGGTCCAGGTTTTGCCCGCATCGGTCGTTTTGAAAACATACGGGTGGAGATCGTCAAACCAGTGATTTTCGAACGCGACATAGGCGGTGTCTGCGGCCGTGCGCGAGGGCTCGATGGAAGCAATTTCCGAAAACTTCGGAACACCCTTGAAGTTCCCAATGAGATTGCTCCACTGTTTGCCGCCGTCAGTCGTTAACTGCAGATTGCCGTCGTCAGTCCCGGCCCAGATCATACCTGCCTTGGCAGGGGACTCGGCGATACGGATGACTGTGCAGTGATATTCGGCCGTAGTGTTTTCGGTCCAGATGGTACCCACGCTTTTGATCTTTTCCGGATCGTTGGTAGTCAGGTCGGGGCTGATGGGCCGCCACGTATGACCGAAATCGGCGGACTTGAAGATCACGTTGCCGCCGAAATAGACAGTGTTTTTGTCGTGGGGAGAAGCAACGATCGGCGTATTCCAGTTGAAGCGGTACTTCAGTTCGTCGACCGGTCCACCATCGTTGCGGCGCGGTTGCGGACTGGCGTCGCGTTGTTCAAGCGTTTGAAGATCTGTCGCTACAATGCCGCCGCCCTGGTTCTCTGAAAGCACGAGGTCGGGGTTATCGGGATGGACGACTACATGGAACCCGTCTCCGAAGCTAACCATCTGCCAATCGTCGTTGAGTACGCCTTCGGGCTGCCTTTTCCGACTGGGACCGACGTACGTCCCGTTGTCCTGCAATCCGCCGTACACGTTGTAAAACGGATACCGGTTGTCAGCAGTGACCTGGTAATACTGCCCGAGCGGGATGTTACCGACGAACTCCCAATTCTCACCTTTGTCCCAGCTAACGGCGATACCTCCGTCATTACCCATCCAGAGGTGGCTTGGATTCTTCGGATCGATCCAGACGGTGTGATAGTCGCTGTGCGTCTTGGGCGCGATACGGTGGATCGTTTTGCCCGCGTCGATGGATGTTGAGAGGCTCATGCCTATGCTGTAGATCCGGTTCTCATCCGTCGGGTCAACACGCATCTGGCTGTAGTAAAGGCCTCGTCCGACAAGACTCGGATCTTTCGAGAACATCTTGAAGTGTTCGCCCGAATCGTCTGAGCGAAACAGTGTGCCCTCGTCGGACTCGCCGATCGCGTAGACAACCTTCGGGTTTCCGGCAGCGATCTTAACGCCCATGCGGCCGAACGTTTTCGGCATACCTTCCGTGACTTTTTTCCAGGTCAGGCCGCCGTCCACAGATCGAAAGAGCCCGCCCTTGTCATCGCCGCTGATGAATCGCCAGGGTTTGCGGTCGAAGCGCCATAGGGTCGCGAACAGAACATTCGGATTCGCCGGGTTGATGTCCATATCGGCGGCCCCGTGCTCAGCGTCCAGGTAGAGAACCTTCTTCCAGTGCTCGCCGCCATCCGACGTCATAAAAACGCCGCGCTCCTCGTTGGGACCGCTGTTGTGTCCAAGGACAGCAACATAGACAATTTCGGGATTTAACGGATTAATGACAATACGGGAGATGCTATGCGAGTCGTGCAAGCCCAGGTTGCGCCAGGTTTTCCCGCCGTCTAGCGACTTATAAATCCCATCGCCGAACCCAACGCTGTTTCTTGCGGAAGCTTCACCTGTTCCGACCCAAACCACATCGGGATTACGAGGATCGAGCGCAAGAGCACCGATCGAGATTACCGGCTGGTCATCGAACAGCGAAACCCAAGTCGTACCTGCGTTGACGGACTTCCAGAGACCTCCGGACGCGCTGGCAACATAGACAGTCGATGGATCGCCCGGCACGCCCTCTATATCGGCTATGCGACCTCCCATAATCGCCGGACCGATACTTCGAGGCTGAAGCCTCTCGAACAGATTTCCGTCGGGCGACGCGCCGGACAGCGTAGCGAGGGCGAGTAACGGAAGGGAACACAGAAGAGTACACCGGCGATAGGCAATTGACACTGAAATTGAGTGTAACCGGAGGCTCAGTTTCGAAAAGGAGCGGTGTCTCGTGTCCGCTTATGGACGATTCATCGTAAATATCTTGTCCGGTCATAAGCGTAATTTCTCAAGGACCGGTCACTCGTATGGTTTACGATTAGTTCAACTGCTTCAGGAGAGGTGTTTGTTTGTTTTCCCCTTTTATTTGCCAACTTAGTTCTTTTCGTAGTGTGTTTCAACGGCTTTTTTTGCTTAGTACCCTCGTGGCGGGCTTATTACCAACCTTCTGCTTCGCCCAAGCGGTCAGCGGTAACCTTATTGGATTAGTAAGTGACTCGTCGGGCGCCGTCGTTCCGGATGCCGCCGTCAGTGCTGTTAACACATCCACCAACGTCCCTTACAACGGCAAGACGAACGGAAGCGGCCAGTACCGCATCAGCAACCTACCTCCCGGCACGTATGACGTAACAGTATCGGCTCCGGGGCTGGCCAAGGCCGTTTTGCGCGGCGTATCAGTTCAATTAAATCTGGAAGCCACGGCAAACCTGACGATGACCGCCGGATCGGTTTCCACTTCCATTCAGGTGGAAGAGGCGGCACCGCAAATCGATACGACTACCGCTCAGTTGCAATCGACTTTTGACGCGAAACAGGCATCAGATCTGCCGAATGTCAGCACTGGGCAGGGCGTTTTAAACCTCTCGTTACTCGGTGCTGGTGTTGCAAGTGGCGGCGGTTTGGGAGCCGGCGTAGGACCCTCGATTGGCGGCCAGCGCCCACGCAATAACAACTTCATGGTCGAAGGCGTCGACAACAACAGCAAGTCCGTGACGGGTCCTCAGGCTTTCATCCCGAACGATTCGGTTGCTGAATTTACCCTGATTCAGAATCAGTTTCAGGCTGAATTTGGTCACTCTTCAGGCGGACAGTTCAATACCGTCGTGAAGAGCGGAACTAACCAGTTCCACGGCACGTTTTACGACTACCTCCGCAATCGGAATCTGAATGCACTTGATCAGTCTTTCGCTCGCCAGGGCATCCTCTCGAATCCGAGATATGACCAGAACCGGCTCGGAGCAAACGTGGGCGGCCCGATCCTGAAGGACAAGCTCTTCTTTTTCGGGAGCTTGGAATACAATCCGCTTGGCCAGACAAACACGAGCACGACACGGGTGTATGCTCCTACCGCAGCCGGTTACGCGGCGCTGGCCGCTAACCCGGCAGTGAACCAAACCAATCTCGGCATCGCGCGGCAATATGCGGTCGCACCAGCCACATCGCCCGGTGCACCGAACGAAACCATTGGAGGCATCACCGTGCCGACGGGTGTGCTGCCAGTTGCAGGTGCAAGTTTTACCAATAACTACTATGGAATCGGTACGGTAGATTACAACATCTCCGACAAGGACCAGCTTCGTGGACGTTTTATCTACAACAAGCAGGACGCGATCAATACGGGAGCATTATTGCCCGTCTTCTATACGGTTGTACCCACGACCAACTACCTGGCGACTGTCTCTGAATTCCATACATTCTCGCCGACCGTAACGAACGAGTTCCGGTTGGGATATCACCGCAACAGTTCCGTTTCGCCGGCGGGCAACTTCTCTTTTCCCGGCTTGGATCAGTTTCCTAACCTGGTCTTTAACGACCTTAATCTTCAGCTTGGACCGAACTCCAACTTCCCCCAGTCCGGCATCTCGAACGTATATAGCGGAATCGAGAACCTGACCTGGACGATTGGTAATCACACGATCAAAGTCGGTACGGAACTCCGAAAGTATATTGCGCCGACATCTTTCACCCAGCGATCGCGCGGCGATTATGAATACACGACCTTCGCCCGGTATCTGACCGACCAGGTTCCAGATTATCTGGCCCAGCGCGGCGTCGGGAATGTGGTCTATTACGGCGATCAGATTGCCAGCTACTCGTATGTGCAAGACACCTGGCGTCTACGCCCGAATCTCAGCATCGATCTGGGGCTCCGGTACGAGTACACGACGGTTCCCTATTCTGAGCGCTTGCAATCGCTGAACTCAGTTGCCAACGTCCCCGGTCTTCTGACCTTTAATTCGCCGAAGGCCGATCCATACGCAATCGCACCCAGAATCGGATTGGCGTACTCGCCGGGAACCAGCGGAAAAACCTCGATTCGCGCCGGTTTTGGCATGGCATACGACGTTCTCTTTGACAACATCGGTACTGTTTCAACGCCTCCCGAGTTGAGCAGCACGATCGACTACACAAACGGGACCAATCCGGCTCTTTCGGCTGCAAATGCGCTGCGCTTCCTGGCAAGCGGAGGCATACCGCCAAACGCTGCCGGCGGAGGTGCACTCACCCCGGCTCAGGCGCGCGCCGCGACTAGCGCTTATCTGCCGGACCAGAAGCTACCCTATTCGATCAACTACACCTTCAGCATCCAGCACATCTTCGCCAACAACTACACAGTTGAAGCGCGGTATGTCGGCACGCGAGGGGTACACCTGGTATTCCAAAACCAGCTCAATAAGTACAGCAATGTGACGGCAACTCAGAATATCCCCACATACCTGAGCGCGCCCACCGCGGCGACACTGGCTTCGCTTCCCTATACAGTAGGCACGCTGAGGAACTTGGGAAGCACGCTTCCGGCATATGCTGCTGCCGGCTTTACCAACCTGATCACCAGCTATACGCCTCAGGGCTCCTCAACCTATAACGGGCTTGATCTGCAGTTATCACGGCGGTTCAGCAATGGTTTGCAGTTCCTGGCGGCTTACACCTGGAGCCACAACCTTGATAACAGCACGAGTGAATTTGCGACGACTTACCTGACGCCTCGCCGCGCGCAAGATTCTCAAAATCTGCGACCGGAGTGGGGCAACTCAGCACTTGATCACAGACAGCGGTTCACATTCAGCGCAATCTATGATGTGCCGTGGTTCAAGAGCAGCAATAACTGGTTCCTGAAGAACCTGGCCGGAAACTGGGAAGCCGCACCGGTCTACACCTACGAAACCGGCGAATACTACACTCCTCAGAGCGGCATCGATTCGAACTTAAACGGCGACTCCGCGCCTGACAGAGCAATCGTCAATGAAAGCGGTGCTGCAGGAACCGGAAGTGGCGTTTACGGGCTGACCAGTGCCGGAACGGTGGTTCCAATCAACGCGACGACAGCTCAGATCAACACGGTCGTAGCCTGGGTTGCGAGTAACCCGAACGCACGCTACATCCAAGCCGGATACGGAGCTTTCGCCAATTCCGGACGCAACATCCAGCTCGCACCGCCGATCGACAACATTGATATGAGCCTGATGAAACGGTTCAGCATCAAGGAACGAAGCAATCTGCAAGTGATTGGAGAAGCTTTGAATCTACTCAATCATCCGCAGTTCATTCCCGGCTCCATCAACAATGTAGGAACCGTGGGCACCGCAAATTCCAGCTCTCTGCAGTTTGTCAACGTGTCCAACGCTACCTTCAACAATCCCACGCAAGCCTTCGGCAGCAATCCCCGTGTCCTCGAGATTGTGCTGAAGTTCAACTGGTAGATCATCCGAACCACTAAACAAGGGGCTCAACGGCATAAGTTGCCGTTGAGCCCCTTGTCGTTTTAGGCGGGCGTTCGGTCAAGCTTTCAGCAAGCTCTGAACATAGTCACGTTTAAGGGGAAGCCGGCGCGCGACCTTGCCGGTTGCATCGAGGAACGCTCCCGCGATTGCCGGGGCAGCCAAAGCATTCGCCGCCTCAGAACCCTGGCCATACTTGCCGACCTCGGGCCGGTTAATCAGAACAATTTCAATCTCCGGAAGGTCAGCCATGGTCGCGATCGGATAGCTGCGCCAATCGCTTGAAACGACGCCGCTCTCGTCAAACCGCACTTCCTCGAGCAACGCCATGCTTACGCCCATCACGCTGCCGCCTTCTATCTGGCGCTTCAACTGCACCGGATTGATGACGATACCCGGATCCACCGAGATGGTCATCTTTTCCACCTTGATCACTCCGGTCCCTGTATCGACGGCAATATGCGCCACACAGGCCCAGTAAGTTCCGGATCGGAACATAGCGGCTACGCCCTGCCCGCGCATCACTTTGCCGCCAACCTGCGTGCGCGCTGATCCCGTCTTCCATCTGGACGCGTCGCGAACGGACTCGAGCACCGCAACCGTCCGCTTCTCGCGGGCGTGTTGGATGCGGAACTGTAGCGGGTCTGCGCCGGCCAGAACCGCGGCTTCTGTAATCGCTAGCTCGCGTGGAAAATTCTGCTGATACTGACCGGGGGTCCGCATGCTGTGGTCGCGCAGTCCGATGTTCAGGGGCGATGATTTCTGCCCTACCTGAGATGTTCCATACGCTCGCTCCAAAACAGTGGGCGTACCGTCGTAGATCCAAGGGTCATGCATGGCGTTAGCGATGCCAAACACAGAGCCCTTGTCCCCGGGCCCCGGAATTGTGGGAAGCCCGGCCAGAATAGCCCCGACCAGCCGATCGTCTTGCATCGCGGGCATGTAGTGGTCGATCTGGTATCCGGCTAACTTGCCGTCTGCATCAAGGCCGACTTGAACATCGGAATAAGCCGCGCTCGATTGCGTGGACCATTGGAGATCGTCCTGACGCATCCACTGGACGCGAACGGGTTTGCCGACCGCCTGGGACAGAATCACCGCTTCATCTTCTGCGCCGGCGTTACCGCCGTTCGATCGGCCATAGTGCCCGGGTCCCGCAAGATTGCGCACGACTACGTGATCCGCAGAAGTGTTGAGCATGTGCGCAATGCCGCTCCGCAGTGCTTGGGGATTCTGCGTGTGAGTGTAGACGTATACTGTCCCATCGGCACGAACATCTGCCACCGCCATGGTCGGCCCGATCGGCGCGTGCTTAAGATAGGGCAGTTGGTAAGTCGCAGCGAACTTTTTTGGAGAGCTTGCGATCACCGAAGTGACATCACCTTTCGAATTCTTACTGGTCGCAACGGGAGCGGCTTTCCAGTCTGCATCCTCCTTCAGGAACTGAAATAAGCGGTCGTTCCCGGGAAGGCCCTTCCAATCACTCCACTTCGTGCGTGAAGCAACCTGTTGCGCGGCTTTGACCGCTTCCCACTCCGTCGGAGCAACAATGCCAACCAGATTTCCTTTGACAATGACTCGCGAATTCGGGAAACGAGCTTTGTCCAATGAGCCTGCGGAGATCAATTGCGAGCCCAATGTTTTCGGATGGATCACGCGAGCATGCAGCATGCCCGAAAGCCGCACGTCCGTTACCCAGGTCTCCTTAGCACTGACCTTTGAAACGGTCACTGAGTTCGGAAAAGATTTGCCGACGATGGTGTACTCGCTGACCGGCTTGAGCGGCGGATCCCCGTCGACAGTCAATCCGAACATGCTGTTCACGTCGCCTTTGACCGGTATGGTGAGATTCAGCTTTTTGTTTTTTACAAGGTCGCCATAGGACACGCTCTTGCCGCCGCCGGAGATGATGCCGTCTCTCACGGAAAGCTGATCTTTCGCTACCCCAAGCTCCTGGGAACCCAGATCAAGCAGCGCCTGGTACACATAAGCGCCCGCCTTTCGAATGTTCGGCATTCCGCCCTGGAGAAAATCAAACGCTCCGCTGCCGTCCGGCGTTCGATCTGTGTCTCCCGAAATGACGGTTGTGATGGCCTCGAACGGAACCCGGAGTTCTTCCGCCGCAATCTGCCGGTACGCGGTAAACACGGTGCCTTGCCCGAAATCCGGTTTACCTGCGCGGATCAGGACGGTGTTGTCTGCATGAATCTCAATCCAGGATTCCGGAAGCGCCGGGTTCAGCGTGTTGCCAGCTACCGCCGTATTGGCTTTGGCGCTACCCTTCCCGGTGACCAGGCCGAAGCCCACCATTAGCGCTCCGCCCGTCGTTACGAAACCGCGGCGCGAAAGCGAAGCGCCGAAAACATCTTTTGGAGTGCTGGCGACTCGAGTTTCGTTCGCGATCATGCTTCACTCCTTTTGGTCATTGCTGTCCCTGCACGTTGCACTGCCTGGATGATGGCCGTGTAACTACCACAGCGGCAAAGGTGGGGCGATACTCCGGATGTAAATGCCTCTTTGATCTCGGTCACAGTCGGGGTTGTGTTCCGTTCGAGCAGTTCGGTGGCTTTGATCATCATGCCGTTCTGACAGAATCCGCACAACGGTGTCTGCTCGGCAATCCAGGCCTGTTGCACAGGGTGAAGCGTGCTGGCTGCTGCCTCCTCTGAAAGTGCTTTCTGCTTAGCCCATCGTGCCGGCAGACCTTCGAGTGTCGTGACCTCTTTGCCCGTCGCTGCGGCCAGTGGAGTGATACACGAACGCACTTCCTTGCCGTCCAGCAGCACGGAGCAAGCTCCACATTGCGCCAGCCCACAACCAAACTGAGGGCCGGAAAGCGCCAGATCGTTTCGTAGGACGTAAAGCAAGGGAGTATCAGTGGGAGCCTGAACCTCGTGCTTTGCCCCGTTAACAACGATAGTAGTCACAAACTTCTCCTTCGGCGGTGCAGACTTCAATCCGGTAGCTCCCTATTATCCTGCATTTTGCCTGCCCGTGTTGGATGGCGAAGCCTTTCGACCGCTGGCGCTGACGCCGTCAAGTGGCGATAATTAAGGCTCGGCGTGCGTCTGCGCAACGGCACTCACGAACTGCTTCCCGAAGACAATTGCAAGTCCCAGGAGAGCACTGAAGACAAACGTGTCCGGCCATCCGGGAATGCCTGAGAAGCGATGGGAAGACGGTGTGAGCGAGCCAATACTGTCCTGAAGGTAGTTCAGTTGATAGGAAGATTGATTCTGATTACGATTTGGGCAAGGATGCGGAGATCCCGGTTTCGCGGCACCAGACAATTGACAAGATACGCTGAGATCCGGCTCTGGTGATGGTTCTCCCAGATCAGTTTTCGCTCAATGTTGCGTCCGGGAGGCATGTCGGCACTGAAATCGATCTGGATCTCTCCCACGCCTTCTTTGATCGCCTCAATGGTTGGAAAACTGACCGATGTCAGCCTGGGTACCAGGCGAGTTCCGTCGACGCTGATCGACAGATCGCGAAGCACCTGCTCTGCATAGGCCCGCTGTTCTATCCCGGAAATGACGCCGTCTCCGTCCTTATGAATGCTCTTGAGTACGGCAGATGAAACAGCAACACCCGGAACGAGGCGCATAAACACCTCCACCCTGTTCTGCTCAAGCGAAATGATTGCCGCCTGGAGATATTCGTCGAGCCGATGAGGAAATGCAGGGATTCCGACCGACAGAAGAATCAGGGCGGCCAGCCCGGGTTTCATTGTGTTGTGAACTTCCGTCCGTAGTCGTTCGTCGGATCGCGATACATGGTATGAATGTGCAACGCAGGGTCGCCGCCCAAAGTTTGAGGAGCATACTCGATCACGAGATGCGGTCCTTGAATTCGATAGTAAGCAGTGATGTTACTTCCCGGATTTACGGTTATTGGCCCGCTCCAGGCAAACCAGGTTTCGTTCAGATCTGCTTTGATCTCTGCCATGCGAGCGTTGGCCGCACTCTCGTGGATGATTCCCGCCCACTCTGAAATGACATCGATCAGCATTGCGCGCTGGCGCTCATTCATAGCGGACGCTTTAAGGCCTTCGGGCTGGATCGTTTTGCCGTCCTGCCCGGGACCAAGCACAAGATCGGCCAGACGATAGCTCAGAATCGCCTGCTTTCGTTGCCCCTCATCCAGCATGTTCAGCAAAGCGAAAGCCTTGTCGCTCTCCTGGCCAAGCGGCCGCACTGTTTTACCGTCTTTGGTGTAGATAGCGGGTTGAGCGCCTGTCAGAGTCGGCGTTAAAACGCCGCGTTCCCCAGCGATTGTGATATTCAGCGCCAGATGGTGGCCGCCGAACTGCAGCATCCAAGGATCTTTCTCCGACGGCGTTCCGAGGAATGAAAAGTAGTAGAGATCCCGGCCGAACATTGGTCCATTACCGAACGGTGGACGAGGTCCGCCATTCCCCGGACGAGCGCCGCCGTTGCCGCCGCCAGGTCCTGCGTTACCGCCGCGAGGTCCGCCATTTCCATCGCGAGGGCCCCTGTTGCCGGATCGCGGCCGCCCGGTGTCGGTGAGTTTGTTGACCTCGTCGCCTTCTATGATTTGCTGAACCTTCTCCAAGCCTCGCGCGCTTAGGATTGAGGTAAGCAAGTCCATCGCGGCGGCACGCTGAGCCCCATTCATGTCCTTGAAGCTGATGCCACTCCGAGGGACCATCGCAACGGGAAAGTTTGACCATTGAGCACGCTGCTTGTCATCGTTATACGCAAACAGGACGCTTTTCCGCTGCGTTCCATCCAGCGTTGCCAGGAACTTGTCCGCAGCAGCGACAATCCGATGAGTCTGGGTCTGCGCCACCGCCTCTGTTAGGGCGAGACACGCCAGCGTCAACAACCGAAAACTGCGAACCACCTTGCCACGGCCAATGTTCATTTTTGTCTTCCTTTCCGTCAACAACTTCAAGCTGCCGCTATTCCCACGCCTTCAGCTTTCCAGTCCTCAAGCTGGAGTTCCGGCTGCCGAAAGTTAACCACCATCAACGTACAGTCGTCCTGTGGTAAGTCATTTGTTGCAAAGCTGGCAACCTCGCTCAGGATGCGACTGCAGATTCGTTCCGGTGTTGCCTCTACGGTATATGCGATCGCATGTTGTACCCGCGCGTCTCCGAATTCTTCGTTCTCGCTTGCTGCTTCCGTGATGCCGTCAGAATAGAGCACAAGCGTATCAAGATCCCCGACCTCGACCGCGCCCGCTGAATAGCGTGCATCAGGCAGCAGGCCGAGAACAGGCCCGCCCTCGGCCAATCGCTCTACGTAAGCTTGGTTTCGCCGGATCAGCATTGGCGCAGGGTGTCCGGCGTTCACGTAATGCAGCGTTCGTCTTTCCAGATCGAAAACAGCCCAGAATAACGTCGCGAATCGTTCACAAGCAGTTCGTTCGCACAGCATTCGATTGATCCGCTCAACGGCCAACTCATGCGCCGATGCCGTCGCAGAGCGTATGGCGCCATGAAGCACGCTGACCAGCAGCGCCGCAGGAATTCCCTTCCCCGACACGTCTCCGAGCACTATGGCAACTTTGCCCGGTTCTACTTCAAAAACGTCATAGAAATCTCCTCCCACGTGGTCGGCGGCTACGCAGGAAGCGGCGAACTCCAGGTACGGAGATACGGATTGCGGCTTCGGTTGAAGATCATTCTGGACAAGCCTGGCCAACTGCAATTCGTTCTCAAGATATTTGCCACGGAAGTAGTGAGGTGCGCGCAGCCCGATTACCCCAACGGCAACCAGTAGCGCGATAGACGCGATCAGGCCGATGATCAGATTTTGACGAAGTCCCGCGAATGTTCCGGCAACAGCCTTCAGTGAGATAGCCAGTTCGAGTACGTAGGGTATCCGCCGATCGTCGCGCGTATCGGGGGAATTCGGCGGTCCATTTGGAACCGCAACGCCCGTAGTTCCGGGAGAGCCGGGTTGACCATCCATGAGCGGATGTGGCGGCCGTCCAAGCCGAAGCGGGAGCACAACTACGAGTGCCTGCCCCTCTGGCGTAGCGACTTCGGTACGGACGGTTTCGTGTTTCTCCAGCCGCTCCCACCATTGCGGCGCAAGGCTCATTGTTTTCGGCGCCTTGCCTCTCTCGACAAGCACTCTACCGTCCCGATTCAACACACGCATGGACAGCACGCGGTCGGAGGCTGATTCCATTGCGCGCTCGAGCAAGGGTTCTAATGCGAAAGGGTCAGTAACTCCGGCGCTCCGGGCAGCCGCGGTAAGTGCACCCGCTTGTCGCGCGGCTTCATGTTCAGCCTGCTGCGGCACAAGAACGGCATCCGTATACAAGTAGGTCCGCACGCATTGAACGCAGAGAACTATTGCGATACCGGCGCCCATTCCGAGCACGGACAGGAATTTCCATTGCGAGCGATTGCGCAGTTTCAACAAGCTTCTCCTTGCACACCTGCAGGGTCGCCTGGGAACCTTAAAGATTTCTGAAAAGCCGGCTACAACGATCGATGATGAACGGCATCGGCGGTCCGTTGCTCCCGGCCGGGTTGCGGAATCCGCAGCGTGAAGACTGATCCGACGCCGACCGAGCTCTCTACCGTAAGCTCAGCGCCATGGTTGCGCGCAATCTCACGAGCGATCGCCAGTCCGAGACCGGTGCCACCCGCATCTCGGGAGCGGACCTGGTCCACTCGCCAGAAACGGTCGAAGATAAACGGCAAATGTTCTCCGGGTATGCCTGGTCCTGTGTCTCTCACGGAAACGGTCACGGCACTTTCTTCATCCACCACGCTCGCCGTCACAGCGCCGCCTTGGGGCGTGTATTTGATCGCGTTATCTAACAGGATCAGCAGCATGCGCCGGAACGAACGTTCATCAAGTGCAACGTACACTGGCGAGTCGGGCAGGTTGGCCGAAACATCCAGGCCCTTATCGGAGCCAAGCGGACTCGCCTCACTCACCACCTCCCGCACCAACTCAGCCACGTCCACCGAAAGTAAATCTGTTCGCTCATCACCCGCATCCGAACGCGCCAGCGTCAATAGTTGGTTGATAAGGTCTGTGCATCGCTTGGCTTCCCGCAGTATTTTGCGGAGCGCTTCTTTCAACTCCTCAGCACTTCGGTCACGCCGTAACGCGAACTGAGCCGCCGTGTAAATTAATGTCATCGGCGCGCGGAGCTCGTGAGAAGCGTCAGCGGTGAATCGACGAACCTGTATCACCGACTGCTCCACCCGGCTCAACATCAGGTTCAACGTTTCTGAAAGACGTTGCAGCTCATCGTGCGATTCGGGTACGGAAAGCCTCGCCCCCAAATCAGCCGGGGCAATCGCTTGAACCTCGCTAATAATCTGGCCAACCGGGGCGAGAGCACGGTTGCTAAGCCAGTACCCGCCAAGCGCCGCAAGGATCAAAACGACCGGGAGTGCCAGGAAGAGAAAGGAATAGAGTTCGTTCAGCACGTCGCGGAATTTGCCTTGCGGATCTGCGACTTCGATAATGAGGGGCTGTCCATCGAAGTAAATCTTCTGGGTGGCCATGCGAACGGGAAACCATCGCGGCCCGGCGTTACGGAAACGCATTCCCGCTACCGGATCAGCAGGAGATTGTGTGCTCACATGATGGCGGGCTAAACCCTTCGACTGAGCTACCGCTTCGCCATTGGGCCCGAATACCTGAAAAAGCTCGCCGAGCGTATCTAATTCGCGGAGCTTCACCGTCAGGGCGTTTAGATCGTGTTCGCTGTTCTCCTCAATAAAGCCATGTAGTCCAATCAGGCGATAGCGCAATCCCTGGTCGAGCGCATGATCAAGACTCGCAGTAAGGGCCCAACGGCATGCACCAGCGAGTATCAGGACAGCTAGAACCAGCGCCGCGGAATACCACAAGGTAAGGCGAACGCGGACCGACCTGATGTTGAAGATTTTCACTAGGCGCCCTGCCGCAAGCTATACCCAAGTCCCCGCTCCGTGTGAATCAGCTTGGCGGAGCCTGGCGCGTCAACCTTGGTTCGCAGGAATCTGATGAATACATCGAGATTGTTTTCACTTACTTCACGATCGCTCCAGATAGTCTCGATAAGGCGATCTCTCGTCACGACCCTGCCGGCCGAGCGCAGCAGGCATTCGAGGATCGCGAACTCTGTGCGCGTCAGAACAAGCTCCTGCTTGCCGCGCCATACCTTGTGTTCCTCCAGGTCAAGAATCAGGTCGGCAAAGCGCAGTTTGGAGTTCTTCTCGTCGTGCCGTCGCGTCCGAGCACGGATGCGGGCGCGAAGCACGTCAAACGAGAACGGCTTAGTCAGGTAATCGTCCGCACCCGCCTCGAGCCCGCGAACAATCTCTTCAGGAGCATCCCGCCCGGTCAACAAAAGGATGGGAGTGCGGATGTTTTGCCTGCGGAGGCTACGGGTAAGTTGCAGGCCATCCATGAACGGCATCATCACATCAAGCACAAGGATGTCAAAAGCTGATGATTCGACTATGCGCAGCGCGGTCGCCCCATCGTGCGCCACGATGACGCTAAAGGATTCCTCCTCAAGTTCCCGCCGCACGTAGTCGGCTACATCGCGATCGTCGTCAACAAGCAGGACGCGCATTTCACCTGAGAACCATTCCAGCAGATTGGAGTACAAACTAGAAACGAAACGGCAACTTTCAGCCAAATTTAAGATAAGCCTCCTAACTTGGGATTGTTGTTCTACGAAGGGAGGGGATGATCATGCGCAAGCTGTTCTTCTGGGCGCATTTGTCCGCTGGCGTGACTGCCGGTTTGTTTATCTTCATAATGGCTGCAACCGGGGTCCTGCTCGCATTTGAGAAGCAGATTACTGGGTTCGCCGACCGCGATATCCGTTCGGTTACCATTCCCAACGAGGCGAAACCAAGGCCGCTGCGTGATTTGCTCCAATCGCTTCGGCGGTCCGGACTCGGCGAGCCGACCGCGATCATCCTGCGAGATCCGCCCGAGGCAGCCATACAATTTGCCTTGGGCCGGGACAAGACCGTTTACGTAGATCCTTATAGTGGAGCTGTTCTCGGTGTAAGTTCGGTGGCTGCGCGCCAGTTTTTCTCGGCCGTCGAGCGGCTTCATCGATCTCTGGGAGCGCCGCTCGGAAAAACAGGCATTGGACATTGGCTGACGGCAGTATCGAATCTCCTTTTTGCTCTGCTGATCCTCTTCGGTGTGGTGCTTTGGATTCCGCGCAAGTGGAATTGGAGCGCTTTCCGGGCGGTGCTCGGCTTCCGGACTCGATTACGCGGAAAGGCTCGCGAGCGGAACGGGCACAACGTAATCGGCATCTGGTGTGCGCTGCCATTGCTCTTGATCGCTTTGACAGGAGTGGTCATGTCGTTCGACTGGGCGAATGCGCTCCTGTTCCGATTGGCTGGATCTGCGCCCCCTGCGGCCAGGGGGCGTGCCGAGGGAGATCGCGGACGGCGCACGCATGCCAGGTCTGAAATGGGTCAGGAACCTGACTACGACCGCATATTCAGCGCCGCCATGACACTGAATCCCGATTGGCGCACCATCACGCTCAGCATAGTAGGAGATAAGAACGCGCCCGTCTCGGCGTCAGTAGACGGCGGCACCGGAGGCCAGCCTCAAAAGCGAACTCAATACCTGTTGGATCGGAATACCGGAGCCGTCGTGAAGAGAACAGGTTTTGACGATGGCAGTCTCGGGCAGAAACTGCGTGCGTTCGTACGCTTCGGACATACCGGCGAGTATGGCGGGCTAGCCGGTCAGGCGATTGCCGGTCTTGCCTCTCTTGCGGCGTGCGTGCTGGTATACACGGGCATGTCCCTCGCTATCCGGAGGCTTGGAAATAGACTCAAGCGCGGCGGCCGAAAGGTAATCACGAAATCTGACATGTACGAGGAACAGCCAGTTGTCTGACCGATGGATTAGAGAGCCGTGACTCCTAGCTCTACTACACATCGGACGTTTGCAATGCTGTAGGAGTGCAACGTTCGGACGGCCCGCTCGCATGGAAGTAGTCGTCATTGGATGTGGAGTTTTTGGAGCCTGGACGGCGCTGGCGCTTTCTCAAGCAGGCCATCGCGTCACAGTCCTGGATCACCAGGGACCAGCCAACGAGAAGTCAAGTTCAGCCGGCGAGTCCCGAATCATCCGGAGTGCCTACGGAGCCGACGAGGTTTACACCGTGCTCGCTCGTCGATCTCTTCACCTATGGACCGAGTTCTTCAATAAGGAGAATCATCCTGATTATTTCCGCCGGACCGGTGTTCTTTGGATGGCCGAAGTGGGCGAATCGGGTGTTCGAGAAGCGAAGAGGATCTTCGAACGCCTGAATATCGCGCACGAATTGCTGGACTCCAAGGCGATCGCGAAGCTTTACCCGCAGTTCCATGTCGCGCCACAGACAGTCGCTCTTTTCGAGCCCGAAGCGGGCGCCCTTCTAGCGCAACGCTCAATCGATGCTGTCGTTTCGGCCGCAATACGGCGTGGAGTCGCGTACGAGAGGGTCGAAGTGAAAGCTCCACTTCTGGATCGACCTCGTTTGGCTGCAATCGAGACAACCGGCGGCCGTGGCATCGAGGCAGATCACTTCGTGTTTGCCTGCGGCTCCTGGCTCCCGAAACTGTTTGGCGTGCTCGACACGGTGATACGTCCTACTCGCCAGGATTTGTTCTTTTTCGCAGTCCCTGATAGCGCCGATGGGATTCGTGAGGGCGCACTGCCAATCTGGATCGATCAAACCGATCCCAAGATTGCCTACGGGTTTCCCGATCTGGGCAGCGGACTAAAGCTCGGTTTTCATCGGCTCGGGTCCCCATTCGATCCCGATATGCCGAGACCTAATACTACGGAACGGGGCCGAATCGAAGAGGCGACCGCTTACCTGGCCCAGCGTCTGCCTTCGATGCGAGATGCTCAACTCAAAGCGACACACGTCTGCCATTACGAGAACACGCCCAACGGCGATCTTCTGATCGATCTTCATCCGGGAACTCAGAATGTCTGGCTGGTGGGCGGAGGTTCGGGACACGGTTTCAAACATGCGCCGGCAGTCGCAAACTATGTGACGGGCCTTATTGCAGGAGAGAAAACGCGCGAGGTTCGGTTCTCCCTCGCAGCAAAGCAAAATGCCATAAGCGGACGCGTACTCTAGAGCGTGCCCGGCTGAATCAGAAATATAAATACTTGACCGTGTTCACGTCAGCGTGAACCAAGGCAGAACTCAGAACAGTAGTCGACTTCTTGAACACCCTGCCGGAGATAAACCCCGATAGCGAAGCGACATTCGCATAACGCCAGTTCGGCAGACTACCAGGCGCGTTGTTCAGGTGTGAAAGGCCAAAGATCAGGGCAGCCACTGCGACCACACCATTGGACGGCCCGAACCGATGGTGGAGGGGGGGAGAGAGGGGTCACATCTTGAACGGCAAGCACGGTTTGGGCAGTTTCTCGCGAACGACAACAAACGCCTCGGCGCGTTTCAGTTGTGCTTCCGAGCCTCGCTCCTGTTCCATTTTCACGTGATAAGAATAGAAGCGATCCGGGTTTTGGCAGACATGGGTATAGATTGCAGCGCGCTTCTGTTCTGAAGTGGACGAAATGTCGACGAAGCAGTTGGGTTCAAAGTGATGCGTTTGAATGCCGGTCATCACTTCGTAGTAAGCCAGCGTGAAGAACTCACCGAGCGATTCCCAAGCTTCGTACGCCAACTGCGCGGCGTTGCGATGGTCACGGTGCGTGTCGAGCGGCCAGTGAGTGAAGACGACATCCGGATCGAGCGACGCAAGCAGAGCTGTAAAGTGTCGGCTAGTCGCCTGGTCGGTACTGGTGGCGCCATCGATTTCTTCCGCAAATAGTGCTTCGGCACCCAGTAAGGTAGCCCCCCGGATAGCTTCAGCCGTTCGTAACTGAGAAGTAGCTGTCCGATCGCCGTTCTTGATCCCAGCCTCGCCACGCGTGAGATAGACGATCGAGACGCGATGCCCTTCATTCGCAAGTCTTGCGAGAGTGCCGCCGCATCCGGTCTCGGGGTCGTCGGGATGAGCTCCGATGCCGACAATATTCAACGTATGCGCAGTCACACCGATTCCGATCAGTCGACTCAGATCTTCGGTGAGACCAGACTCGCGCCGATAGATACTTAACGCAATCGCCACGTTGAGTCTCCTGAACCAAACACGAGGGTGAGGTAAAAAGCCGACTGCATTACCTCAATCTCTATCAACATTAAGGTGATATGTCAAGCACCCAAGTCGGTTCGCATACCTGGATCCAGGACAGGATAGGAAATTACTGACGTAAACGCGCTGAGAAAAGAGGCCGTTAGCTACACTTACAGCAAACGAAGGCCTTGGACTATTTTTGACCCGTCGAGCACGCCGACGGCGGAACAGATTGCTCGGGCTTACCGCTCTGGACGCATCGGGCACATGGGATAACGTCTTCGTGCCCACCTTCGCCGCCGGACGCTTTTGCGCGACGGCGTCATGGGCGTGAGCTGTTGCAAGCATGGCTACATTGAACCGAAAGTCTTTCTCCAAATTCACTGAACTGGAGATTTTCCATTCGACGGCGAAACAAGCCGTTTTTATCTTCTTCATCGCGTTCCTGGTTCGGATCGCTATTGCGGTCAATCAACACTCATGGAGCCACAATATCCGGGCAGAGATGGAACGCGAGGCCATCTCGATGGCTACGACTGGCGTACTGGGTAACGCTTTTTCGCTTCCAACTGGTCCTTCCGCGACCGTGCCTCCCCTCTATCCGTTGTTTATGTCTGTTATCTTCCGGCTCTTCGGATTTGGACCGGTTGGAGAATCAGTCAAAGTCTTAATGACTTGTCTCGTGAGCAGCCTTCAATATGCGCTGTTACCTTGGCTGGGCAAAACGCTCCGACTGGCGCCGCGTATCGCGTTGATGGCAGGTCTGCTGGGCGCGTTGATCCCTTTGAACCCGTATATCGAGATACAGGGCGACTTCGAGAATCATTTGTCCGCTCTTTTGCTGCTGCTTCTGCTCGCCTGGACAGACATTGCCACCAGCCGTCAGCCGACCAGAATGGGAGCGCTGGCATTGGGCATTTTCTACGGGATCTGTACGCTCACGAATCCGTCGCTTGGGCCGCTATGCTTTATCAGCCTGTTGTTTATCGCTTATCGACAACGCGAATTCCTGAGGATTCGACCACAGCTTGGAGTTCTGGCAATCCTGGCTTCCGTTCTTGTCGTCGCCCCCTGGGGAGTGCGGAACTACATTCAACTCGGATCCCCGATCCTGACAAGAAGCAACTTCGGTCTGGAATTCTCGCTTGCGAATAACGACCGGGCCTCTCCGCTCATGATGGAGAACGGTGCGCTCTACGGATGTTGCCACCCTCTGCAAAACCAGGATCAGGCGAGAGAGGTACAGCGGATCGGAGAGGTTGAGTACAACGCGAGATTGAAGCGGCAGGCGTTCGCCTGGGTCCGTGAGCACCCGTCCCGGTTTATCCGTCTAACTGCTTGGCGGGTCTGGTATCTATGGGCCCCGAAGGCCCCGGAAGAGTTGCGGACGCTGGCTTTTCGACTATTTACGATACTCTCCCTACCTGGGATTTTCCTCGTCTGGAAAACTCACCGGAAGGCTGCCCTGCTTCTAGCCGTTCCGCTGATTGTCTATCCTTTGCCGTATTACCTGATGCAGATCCATTTCCGGTATCGCTACCCCGTCAATTTCATCTTTCTGCTATTGACGTCTACGACCATCTACAGCGTTCTGGATCGAATCTTCCAGAAACGACAGGCCGCGGTTGCCCAGAAGGTGTAACCGCGCTGTTGCGCACCAGTCTTCAAACGCCCGATAAGCATCGGTTGCCATCTCCGAAGGCGTCCATCCGGACACCCAACTTCTCGAGGAGAGTCAGGTGAAGATTGGCCAGCGGAGTATCTTCAGAAAAACGCAAGTGCCGTCCGCCCTTGCTTCCGCCGGCTCCCCCGACGAGAAGAATCGGAAGATTCGTATGCGTGTGTTCGAAGCCGTTGCTGATCCCGCCTCCGTACAGAGCCGTGACACTGTCCAACAACGTACCGTCTCCATCCGGAATCGCCTTGAGCTTCTCCATGAAGTAGGCGAACTGATTCATGTGATAACTGTTGATTTTCACGACCTTCTCGATCGCATCGGGCCGGACTTCATGAGTCAGAGCGTGATGAGCGTCGCTGATGCCGATTTCCGGATACGGCCGCGGACTGATTTCCCGCGAGATCATAAAGGTGCAGACGCGCGTCAGGTCGGCTTGGAATGCGATTGCCTGCAGATCAAACATCATTCTTGCGTGCTCGGCAAAGGTGGATGGGATGCCGCCTGAAGGCCGCTCCATGACCGGCAACTCCCGGCCGCTTTGCTGTTCAGCCTTTTGAATCCTGCGTTCCAGATCACGAATGCCGTCGAGATACTGAGACAACTTTCCGCGGTCTTGCGGGCCAAGGTTACGCTGCAGGGAACGGACGGCATCGCGCAAGGAATCAAGAATGCTCCGATCCTCATTGATGCGCTCCAGCCGCGCCGCACGGCTTGTGTTATCGCTGTCGCCGAAGAGCCGCTCAAACACCGCGCGCGGCTGATTCTCCATAGGCAGCGGAGTCGATGGATTGCTCCAGGCAAGCGTGTTCGCATACGCACAGCTATAGCCCGCGTCGCATCCGCCGATCAGTTCGCTTGAATCCAGGCAGAGCTCAAGCGAAGCAAGCTGCGTCTCTTTTCCAATTTCACGAGCAATAATTTGATCGATCGAGATGCCTGCACGGATATCCGGGCCCTCGGTTTTCTTGGGATGTACGCCCGTAAGAAAGGTGGCCGACGCGCGGGCATGATCACCCGTACCCTCGCCCGGTTCCGGGAACGCAACATGACTCCGCAACCCGGTGAGTACCGTCAGGCGATCGCGAAACGGGGCTAAAGGCTGGAGTATGGGACTCAGTTCAAGCGATGCACCCGTCGGCCGCAGGCGTCCATTTGTCCATGATGACGCCATTGGGCACGTAAGCGACGGAAAATCGCTTAATGGGAGCCGGTGCTGCCGATAAGGCCGGAATCATACTGTCGAGCAAAGGCAAGGACAGAGCCGCCCCCGCGCCTCTAAGAAACGTGCGCCGATCGAGCCGCTTTTTCGTGATAATCATTGCACGCCCGTCCTCTTTGCCAGCATGTCTTTCTCTTTCTCTGGTGCCCGCATTTGAAACGGCACACTCTTGACGATCCCGAGGATCAGCGACGACCACCGCTCACCGTCGGCCTTGGACTCCCGAACAATTTGGCGCACTGCCGGCTCGTCGTAATATTCGACGCCACGCCCGAGGGCGTATGTCATTAATTTCTCCGTTACCGTCATGGCGAAATCGTCGCTGTGCGAAAGCAGCGCTTTTCGCAAAGGCGCAGGACCATCGACGGGCGTGCCGTCGGCGAGAACTCCTGAAGCGTCAATCGGCTTTCCCGCCTCATTCTGTGCTCGCCAGGCACCCACTGCGTCAAAGTTCTCGAGAGCGAAACCCAGCGGATCGATTCTGGTGTGACAACTGGCGCAAACCGGGTTCTTGCGATGGGCCTCCAGGCGTTCGCGTACGGAATGCGCCTCGCCTCCGGGCGTGTTCTCTGCCAGTGCAGGGACATTCGGAGGTGGAGCGGGAGGCGGAGAACCAACAATGTTCTGCAACAGCCACTTTCCTCGCAGCACCGGCGACGTGCGATTCGCATACGATGTGACCATCAAAATTCCGGCTTTTCCCAGCAGTCCGCGCCGGTTATCGTCCGTCAGGGTGACACGACGGAAGTGGCTGCCGTAAACGTTCGGGATTCCATAGTGGCGCGCCAGGCGTTCGTTTACAAAGGTCTCGTCGGAGGTCAGCAGGTCGAAGACGCTGCGATCTTCGCGGAACTGGCTGCTCAGAAACAGTTCGAGCTCCCGCGCCATTGCCTCGCGTAAGTTCGCGTCAAACTCTGGGAATGTGTATGGGTCGGCAGAGACGAGCCGCACATTGCGTACGTACAGCCATTGACCCGTGAAGTTCTCGACCATACGATTCGAGCGCGCGTCGGCGAGCATGCGACGCACCTGCTGCTCCAGAACACGCGGCTCGTGAAGGCGCCCACGTTCGGCAGTGGCCAGCAGTTCATCATCGGGAATACTGCTCCACAAGAAGAACGACAGCCGCGAGGCCAGTTCCACGTCGCTGACCCGGTGTGTACCCGGAAGGGAATCATGCTCGGTACGGAAGAGAAAGTCCGGGCTGACCAGGATTCTTTGCACTGCCGCTTCCACCGCTGCATCAAACCCCCGCTGCGCACGCACGGTCTGGAAAGAACTCAGCAACGACCGCAGATCCTCCTCTGTCACGGGCCGACGGTAAGCCCGGTGCAAGAGCGTCGAGAGAATTTTCCGGGCGCACTGGTCGTCCTGTTGCGGGCACACAAAGATTCTTTGGCGGCTGGGCGAATTGCCGGGGCTTTTTACCTGGTACGGACCGCGCACCTCGACACTGCCGATACCGGGCAGAACCGTAACGTCGCCTGCATATTCGTAACTGTTGACCGCGTAAACCGGCCTTCGCATACCTTCAAGCACCGCCGCTTCCTTCACAAAGGACACCGCGATCACTCCCGGCCCGGCTTTCGCGAAGAACCGCACCTCTTTGCCTTCCGCTTCCGGATCGGGCACTTCTTTGCGGGGCCGGCCATTGACGTCAGTTGATGCTCCGCCGACGGTAAACTGGCGAACTATTTCGCCATTCACGCGCACTTCGAGCGGATGTGGCTCCGCAACGCCCCGGATGAACCCGTCGTATGTGCGCAGAAGAAAAATCTTGACCACGTATTCGGCATCGACGGGGAAGTAATATCGCACCGCAAGGCCGCCGCGCGATCCAAACGGCAGGTCTTCGCTCATGCGGTCATCCTGCTGAACATATTTATTGACCGTGAACGATTCGGTTGCGGGCCGGATCCCGGGATCGCCGACAGCCACGCGGCTGATTTTACGAGCTGCCGCAAGATACCGTTCCGTCAGCATGGGCGAGACGGACAGAACGTCGGCTATGTTGTCGAATCCGAACCCGGAATCATCAGGGGGTAGCAAAGTCGCGGCGTCCACATCCATGTCCAGCAGATCGTGAACTGCACTGCCGTACTCGGCCCGATTCAGGCGATGAATAAGTGCCCGCCCTGGATTGGGATTGACAGCGGAGGCCCGGTCGAGCGATTTTCGAGCCACCCCACGAAGGCTTCCCGATCAGCGCGCCTGGGTTGCGGCATAGCCGGCGGCGGCATTGCGCTTGCCCGAAGCTTCCGGATCACCTTCTCCCAGACTTCGGCTGATTCCGAGACGCGTTCAAGATTGGCCTTATCAAGTGCCAATCCGGCAACTTTGGCGCGTTCGTTATGGCACCCGACGCAGTAATGATCCACCAGATCGCGATAAGCTTTCGCTTCTTGCGCCTTGCCCGTGAACGTCGCTGTGACCAGGGTCAGAAGCAACAAACCAGAGCGCGAAATATTCATCCGGGGGTTGATCGATTGTAGTAACTTGAATACCAAGTCGTCAATTCTGCATGCGTGCGGCCCTCGCGTTATCTATTCTCGCCACTTCTCTCCTCGCAGGCGATTCCGGGCTTGTGGAGGCAGCCAAGGAGCAGGATGCCGCTCGCTTGAGCAGCTTACTGAAGCAACATGCCGACGTCAACACCAAGGGTGGCGATGGAGCGACAGCGCTGCATTGGGCAGCACACTGGAACGACACGAAATCCGCTGACCTCCTGATAGCGGCCGGCGCCGATGTCAACACGGCGGACAGCACGGGCATCACCCCCCTGCACCTCGCTTGCCTGAATGGGAGCGCGACGATGGTTGCTCGTCTGCTCAACGCGGCGCGCAAATCCCAACGTTGCGACATCCACGGGAGAGACCCCGCTGATGACTGCTGCTCATTCGGGAGACGCCGGCGTGATCAGGCTTTTAGTCGGCCACGGAGCGAACGTTGATGCGAGGGAATCGGCACGAGGACAGACGGCGCTGATGCTTGCTATTGCCGCGGATCATGATGAGGCGGCTCGTGTCTTGATAGAAAGCCACGCCGATGTGAAAGCCCGCTCGAAGAACCGGTTCACTCCGTTATTGTTCGCAGCCCGACAAGGGAACCTGGCGATCGCGCGCATCCTGATTGCCGCTGGTGCCGACGTGAACGAAACGGCGCCGGATGGAATCGGAGGCGATACAAATGCGCGCCGTTTGTACAAACCAAATACCGAGGCAGGTACGCTCCTGGTCGCTATCGATAGCAACAAGGAGAGCATGGCGCGATTTCTGATTGAGAACGGAGCCGACGTGAACCAACGAGGTGCAGGCCGCACTCCGTTGCACTCAGCGATCCAGCAAAATATGCCCGAGATCGTGGCTCTGCTGATTGCGCGCGGCGCCGATCCGAACGCACGCCTGGAGCGCCCCATGCCGCTACTCTCTCGGGGGTTGAATGCGCTGACTGGAATGCAGGTGAGCACCATTGGCGCAACGCCCTTCTGGCTTGCTGCGGATTTAGGTGACGCACGCGTCATGCGCATGCTGGCGGCGGCACATGCCGATCCGCTCATCGCGACTCGGGAGAATACAACACCGCTCATGGCGGCAGCAGGTGTCGATTTCATCGAAGGACAAGATCGCTACGGACGCCGCTGGTACCAGCACACAACAATGCCGATTCAGCTTGCTGCGCTCGAGGCAGTGAAGGTTGCTTTGGAGCTCGGCAACGACGTAAACGCCGCCAACAGCGACGGTTTGACTGCTATGCACGGCGCCGCGTACATGGGAAGCAACCTGCTCGTTCAATACTTGTTCGATCACGGCGCCAAGCTGGACGTCCGCAACAGGCGCGGCTGGACTCCTTACTTCATCACGCAAGGCATTTATATCGCCGGCACCTTTATCGATCGCAAAGATACCGGGCAATTACTACTGAATCTCGGTGCGGACCCGCATCTCGGCGTCGAACTTTGGGTCAACGACGTGGATCCGAAGACGGTGGCCAGGAAATCGGCTCAGTAAACGAAAACTACTGAGCGGCCTCTCCGGATGCTGAGATCGCCGGTAGATTCTGTCCCTTTAGAAGCGAATTGAACTCCGCAACATCTTTCGCCATCAGTTTCCCTAGCTCACTCTGCAGGCTCGTGATTTGCTCGGTAAAGTCTCGATTAACCGCAATCTGCTGGGATGTTGGCGCAAAATCGGATTCCTCCAATTCACTTGCCAGGTGGCCAAGCTTCTCCTGCAACTTTGCCGGCCACCGCATCCCGTCCTGACCGCCCGTGACTCTCAACTGATACAAGTGCTCTTCGAAGTTCGTCAGTGTCTGGTAAAGGTTAGTAGCGGCAGTCTTCACCTGCTCTGAACTTGAGCCCTCGAGATTGCTGACTTGCTTTCGCAGTATCTCGGAACGATTGATCATGTCCGCAACGCTCTTTGAGTTCCCTTCGACCTTCTCAAGGAAAGTGAACTGCGCACGAATATCGGCTTCCGTACCGGCCGAGTGCGGATCTTTAATCACAGTGAGGGGCTGTGTGTAGTCTTTGCCCGCGACCGTCAACTTCACGGTGTATTTGCCGGGTGAGGCGAGCAGTGCCGTGCGGCCGCCGACTGGGCGCCCACGATCCGGAACTTTCATCCACGATGCATAGATCGGACTCGTGCGAAGAACGGCCGGCGGTAGAGGATCGTAGCGCAGATCCCACCAGACGCGATTGATTCCCGCGTTCTTCCCTCCCCGCAGGCTTCGGATCGTTTTGCCGCTTGCATCGAGGATTGCGATCTGGACGTTGTCCGTTACCGGCGCCTTCAGGTAGTAATTGATATCCGCACCATACGGAGGATTCTCGCCGTCAGTCGCATCGTACGCAACGGCCATATTCGGCGTGAGACCACGGAATCGATAAGCGGAACGTAATGGGAAGAGATGCGCGCTGGCGTTCAAGACCCCAGTATTCATCTGCCGAAGCGCCGTTATGTCGTCGAGTATCCAAAACCCGCGGCCATACGTTGCCAGAACTAAATCATTGAAATGCTGCTGAACCGTAATCCCGTAAACCGGAACATGCGGCAAATTCAGTTGCAGGGGCTGCCAGTTCTCGCCGTCATCGAAGGAGACATAGAGAGCGTTCTCGGTTCCCAGATACAACATGCCTTGGCGCACGGGATCTTCCGCAATACAGTGCGCGTAACTTAAGGGACTCTTCGGGACCGTTGCGCTGAGGCTCTTCCATGTCTTGCCAAAGTCAGTCGTTTTGTAGACAAACGGATCGCGATTGTTTTCCTGGTGCAAATCGACTGTGATGTAGGCTGAACCTGCGTTATAACGCGACGGCTCTATCGAGTAAATCGTTCCCCAGGGCGGCAGGTCCGGTATGCTCGCCGTCACGTTCGACCAGCTTTTGCCTCCGTTGCGCGTCACCTGAACCTGTCCGTCATTGCTGCCGGTCCAGACAACGCCCGCCAACTTAGGTGATTCCGCAATCTCAATCAGAGTGTCTCCGTATTCCGGGCCAATGTTGTCGCCCGTCAGTCCTCCGGAACTCCGCTGCTTTCCCTTGTCGTTGAGAGTCAGATCGGGGCTGATCACCCGCCAGCTCTGCCCTCCGTCGGTGGTCATGTGAACGTATTGGCTGCCGACATAGACCTGATTGTGGTTGTGAGGCGACATGGCAACCGGGAATGTCCAGTTGAACCGGTACTTCAAGTCGCCGGCGGGAATGCCCTCGGTAGAGTCGGGCCAGACTTCCACGCCGCGATATTGCCGGGTGCGTTCGTCGTAACGATCAATACTGCCCCCGATACTTCCCGCCCCGGTTCCGCTGGACCAGATAATATTCGGATCCGTGAAGTCGGGGATCGCCCAGCCGCTCTCGCCGCCACCCACACTGACCCATTGATCACGCGAGATGGAGCGCACGAATTGACCGTATCCGAATACCCGGCTATTGCTGGGACCGCGAAACGACGAGCCGTCCTGCCGGTTGCCATAGACGTAATAGGGAACCTGATTGTCAGTCACGACATGGTAGATCTGGGCATTCGGAAATTGAACGCGGTTCCATGTCTTACCGCGATTCACGCTGATACCGATCCCGCCGTCATTCGATACGACAATGCGTTCAGCATTCGCCGGGTCAATCCAGATGTCGTGAAAATCTCCGAGCGGCGGCGCTCCTAAGACATGACCACCGGCCGTTTGGGGATAGCCTCTCATGACGCGAAGCGTTTTTCCGCCATCTTCAGACTTGGCCCAGGAAGCGGTGGAGAAATATAGCTCATCCGGATTGTCCGGCTCAACCGCCATTCTCGAGTAATAGTGGGGACGCCCGGCAACATCATGGCTGGCTGTCATCATGCGCCAGTTCTCGCCTTCATCGTCGGAACGCCACAGATACCCGGGCGCTGTCGGTTTGTCTTTCCAGGGTTCGCCCGCGCCGGTTTCGATAATGGCGTAAACACGCTTCGGATCGCTCTTTCCGAACGCAAGACCGATCTTTCCGACTTCCTGGTCAGGCAATCCATGCCCGGTAATTCGCTTCCAGGTAGCTCCGCCATCCCGGGACATAAAGATTCCGCTACCTGGCCCGCCGCTCATTTGCGCCCAGGTATGAATGACGAACTGCCACATGCCCGCGAACAAGACCTTCGGATCTTCCGGGGACATCACGATGTCGGAGCACCCGGTGTTCTCGTCGACAAACAACACCTTCTCCCAGTTCTTGCCGCCGTCTGTCGTGCGAAACACTCCGCGTTCCTGCTGAGGCCCGTAGTTATGTCCCATGGCCGCCGCAAACACTGTGCCGGGATGTTGAGGATCGATGACGATGCGTGCAATCCTGCCCGTCTTTTCAAGCCCCATCAGCTTCCAGGTCTTACCCGCGTCCGTTGACTTGTAGATACCCATGCCAAGGGAGATATGGCTGCGAATCCACGGCTCTCCTGTTCCGGCCCACACAACGTTAGGATCAGAAGGATCCACCGCCAGCGACCCGACCGAAGACACGGGCTCCTTGTCGAAGATGGGATCCCACGTGACGGCTCCGTCGACGCTCTTAAAGATTCCACCGGACGCGGAACCAGCGTAGTAAATCAAAGGATTACCCGGGACACCGGTCACTGCCGAGATTCGATTGCCTACCGGCCCGATATAACGGAAAGCAAGGTTCCGGTAGAGATCCGGATCGACGGACGCCACGGACGCTGGACCGGCTTGAGCAGGCGACGCTGCCGCCCACGCACTTAGGCCTCGACTGGCTGAAAGTAAGACGACCGCCGCGGCCAAGTATGTCTGCAATGTGCGTTTGTAGGGATGTTCTGCCTTGTTTTTCATTTGTTTCGGTACCGGCGGACGGATGGATCTAGGATCCGGAGACTGGAGCCAGGCCCGCCGGAGCAATGGCAGCATTGAATGCCGGGATCTCGCGTTTCACCAAGCGATCGAGCGACGTAATTTGCTCATCCAGTTCGGCGTTCAGGTCCTTGAAGACCGTATAAGAGGAGTCGGTCGGACGAAAATCTCCGGAATCGACGATCGAGAGAAGAGCGCCCAGTTTGTTGTTGAGCTGAGGAGGAAAATTCAGTGGATCCTTCGACGCACGATTCCGGTACTGATACAGATAACCTTCGATCTTGGTCAAGGAAGAAGCCAACTGCTCTCCGCGCGACTTGACCGACGGGTCCTGAACCTTAGACAGACGATCGGCTATCTCGCTCTTGATCTTGCGAATTCGCACGACCGTATCGTTCGTCAGACTGAACGCATTTTGAATCTGTCGGCCTAAACGAAATTGATCGTCCAGATCCGCTTCAGTAACGCCGGTCAACCGTGAATCTTTTGTGATGGTGAAATTGCGCGTCAGAGTGCGGTCGCCTGCGACCAGTCGTACCTGATACGACCCGGGTGGAACGGTGGGGCCGTGCGTCGTCGCCTGATACATGATCAGACCGGGGAACACATGCGAGGGCGAGACACGCATGTCCCAGACAAAGCGATTCAGACCGGCTGAAGCGGAAACCGTGGTGGCCGGAGGCGGCGGACCAGACTCTTCGTCCGAATCCGAATCCGCAGATCCTTTTGCTTCTGACCGGGCGGCACCTGTTAAGCTCCGGAGAACCTGGCCCTGCGAATCGAGGATTTCAAGCCGGAGAGATGCGGGGCGTTCTTTCAGGTAATAGTCGAAGGTAACGGTTCGCGGTGTGGCGCGCGGCGCGTTCGTGGGCTGAAACAGGAAAGCGTCGGCACTGAGGGCATCGCTCGAGAGTTGCCGCAACACGGCGATGTTGTCCAGTACATAAAAGCCGCGCCCGTGCGTTGCAATCACGAGATCGTTCTTCTCGCTCATCAGGTCGTGGACAGGCGTCACGGGCAGGTTGAGCCTCAACTCCTGCCAGTGGGCACCGCCGTTGAACGAGATATAAACGCCGCGCTCCGTCCCAAGGTATAGAAGGTCCGGCCTGACCGTGTCTTCACGAACGGCACGGGTAAAATCATCTCCCGGAATACCGTCAACGATCTTCTTCCACGTCCGGCCGAAATCAGTGGTTTTGAAGACGTAGGGAGCGCGATCAGAAACTTGATACCGGTTGGCAGCGACATAGGCCTCCGCCGGATTGTGCGGTGAGGCCTCGATCAGACTGATGCGTGTCAGCGGCCCTAGTCCGGGCGGTGTGACATCGGCCCAGCTCTTTCCACCGTCCCGAGTAATTTGAACCAAACCATCATCCGATCCGGTCCAGATGGTATTGGCATCCTTTCGGGAAGGCGCAACGGTAAAGATGGTGCCGTATGTCTCAACTCCTGTCTGGTCCAAGGTGAGCGGTCCACCGGACGGGCCTAACGTTGAAGGATCGTGGCGAGTCAGATCCGGACTTATCTGCACCCACGTCTGGCCGGCGTTGGTGGTTCGCCATAGATGCTGTGAGCTCGTGTAGAGCGTCTTTGCGTTCAAGGGCGAAAACACAATCGGCGTCGTCCACTGAAAGCGTTCCTTCAGGTCTTTCGCCGATTGGCCCATTGGATATTCCGGCCAGACGTTGATGAAACGCCGCTCGTTCGTCTTGCGATCGAGGTAAGTGATGTAGCCACCGTAAGAACCCGCATAGAAGACGTCGCTGTTGGTCCGGTCCGCCGCAATGTAGCCGCTCTCGCCGCCACCTACCTGGTAGAACGAAGCGCCTCGTCCATTGCTCGGCACACAGACCGTGGTGTTGTCCTGCTGTGCGCCGCAGACGTCGTATGGCGTGTTGATCGTCGTGTCGACGTGGTAAAGCTGCGCAGTCGAAAACGTCTGTGCGGTCCAAGTACGGCCGCCGTCGACCGAAACATTCGCGCCGCCATCGTTCGATTCGATCATCCGCTTCGGGTCATTTGACGCAATCCAGAAATCATGATGATCCGCGTGCGGCGTCCGGAGCTTCGAGAACGTCTTTCCACCGTCCGTCGATCGTAGGAGGTCGTAATTCGAAACGTACAGCGTGTCACGCGAAGCAGAATCGGCGTAAACGCGCAAGAAGTAGAAAGAGCGCTGCCAGATCTGGCGATCGTGATTTACCGCGGTCCAGGTCGCTCCGGCGTCATCTGATTTGAACAATCCACCATCTTTGGCTTCTACCAGGGCGTAAACACGTTGCGAGTCCGCGGACGGCACCGCGACGCTAATTTTTCCCAGTATGCCGGGCGGAAATCCCGGATTGTGCGTCAACTCTTTCCACGTATCGCCACCATCAGTAGATTTGAAAAGCCCGCTTCCGGGCCCGCCGCTCGACATCGAATAGGGAGTTCTGAATGCCTCCCAGAGCGCTGCGTAAAGCACCTTGGCGTTGTTGGGATCAACAATGAAATCTTCGGCGCCGGTCTTGTCATCGCGGAACAGGATCTTCTTCCAGTTCTTGCCGCCATCAACCGATCGGAATACGCCGCGGTTCGAGTTGCTGCTATACGGATCACCGAACGCAGCCACATAGATTCTGTCGGGATCGGCAGGATCGATGCGAACCCGAGAGATCGCCATCGTGCTCTCGAGACCGAGGTGAACCCAGGTCTTGCCCGCATCGGTGGACTTGTAAACTCCGTCGCCTTGGATGATGTTGCCTCGAAGTTCACTCTCGCCCATTCCCACGTAAACAACATCCGGGTTTGAAGCGGAAACGGCGACAGCCCCGACCGATGATGTTCGGAAAAACGCATCGGATACCGGCTCCCAGCTTGTGCCTCCGTTCGTCGTTTTCCATAGTCCGCCGCCTACGGCTCCGAAGTAGTATTCGAGCGGACGAGCGGAACTCCCGGCTACGGCAATCGATCGTCCACCGCGCATCGGGCCAATATTCCGCCATCGGAACGATCGAAAGAGAGACGGGTCAAATTCGGCAGGCTCGTGACTGGCTGAAGGCTGCTCTTTCGCGACGAGATGGCCGTGCGGCGATACGGCAAACCATATGCCCAAGGTGCACAGAGCGACAGCCAACCACTTACTCATTCGACAATTCTTTCCGGGCCTCCGCCGCGATGTTTCGTTACCCTGAGACCCGCTTGGAGTGCATTGCGGATTGATTCGGAAATTGCTTCGCGATCTCGCCGGCGGATCGAAGTGTGAGAGCTACAAAGGTCAGAGTTCCATTCGTGCATCCGGCGGTGGGCAAAGTCGGCGCACCGACGACGAAAAGGTTTTCGTGATCATGCGTCCGGCCGTAAGAATCGCAGACACTCGTGGCCGGGTCCGTACCCATTCGACAGCCCCCAGCCGGGTGGTCTACGTAATCACTGTCGCGGAGCCTCGATGTTTTGCCCCCGTCAGCGCGAGCAAGCTGCGCGAAAACATCTGCGATGTGCTGCTTCGTGGCCGGAAGCCGTGCCTCTGTGGCGGCATCCAATTTATGCGTCACCTTCGGCATCGGGTCTCCCCATTGATTGCGATGAGCGGTGTCGAGCGTCACGGCGCTGTTCTCATCCGGGTGCACATCATAATAGGCGCGCACTCTTGCGACACCCTTCTTATTCCGGGCGCGCCAGTCTTGCACCACTTCGTCGCCCAGCAGAATATGGCCGTTTCCATCGTTCAAACGGACGGGTCTGCCGGCGTTCGACCAGATGCGCAGATCGTGCCGCACGTAGCTCTTCGAAGGATCACATCGAAAGAACTGGCGGGAAATCAATCCGTACTGCGTATTCATGCCAGGAAAGATCTCACGATCAATTTCGACCGTCGTTGAGATAAACGAATGCCCGTTCGAGTATCTTCCGACCTGGCCCGTTCGATTCGCAAGGCCATTCGGGAACTTGGAAGAAGAAGACAGGAGCAGGAGGTGGGGACTCCAGGTATAGCCCGAAGCCACCACGAACACACGGGCGCGGTACTCAACTGGTTCGTCCGGATGTGCACGATCTACTGCCGTGGCGGTTGCAACTTTCGCGGAACCGTCTGCCGGCACCAGTTTCCGGATTAGCGTACGCTCATGCAGCGCAATCTTCTTTTCCGCTAGCAGCTTCTTGAACGTAAAATCCGGTGAATACTTCGCCCCGGTGGGGCAGATATCACAGGTGCCGCAGCGCAGGCACACCGATCGGCCATCATAAGGAACGGTATTCTTCGATTGCGGCGTACCTTGAAAAGGAATGCCGCTCTGATCGCCCCACTTCTTTAACTCAGCAAGATCGTACGTCAGCGGCATAGGAGGCATCGGATAAGGTTCCGAGCGCCGGTCGCCAGGAAAAGGGCTTGGGTCGCCTGAAACGCCGAGTCGCCGCTCAGCCTCGCAGTAATATCTCTCGAGTTCGGCCCACTCGATCGGCCAGTCCACGTAGAGGCCGTACATGGATTTCAGCCGGAGATCTTCTTCGGAGAACCGGTTACAGGTTCCGCCCCAATGCAGTGCCTGCCCACCAACCGCCATCGTTCGCGAGACCTGGCCTTCCGCCGCCTGGTCCGGAATAAAGTCTTCCGGCCATGGATTCTCGCCGTATTTGATCATCCGGTCGCGATACTTATACCGGTTGTCGAGATCGAAAATAGAACGGCCCGCCTCGACCACAGTGATCGACAGACCAGGGCGCAACTCCGATAGTTTTTGGGCCAGCAAGGCGGCAGAGATTCCGCCGCCGACAATGCAGACATCAGTCTCGTGAACGGGCATGATCTTCTTCCGTTTCTCCTTATGAAACAGGCGCCGGACGTTTGCCGGAAGAAGGCAAACCGCGGCAATCTTCGCGACGAATCTGTGCGTTGTAGAGAAAATCCTCGCCGGTAGAGCTGTTATAGAAGAAACTCATCAGATCTGCGGCGACATGTTGTCCCGACGGACGCGACGGGAGCGTGGAAACGCCGGCCTGCTCTAGCGCAGCCCTGACCATTTCACGTTTGGCATTCTCGTCGAGCGCTTCGAACGATGCCCCTTTTGCCTTTGCCGACTCCCCGAGCGCCCGCAACTGCTCGCCATAGCGAGCGGAAGGATTCGGCCCCAGCACTCGGGGCTTCGGGTGTCCATATCCATAACCCGCGTCCGCGCCCGGTCGATAGTCGTCGATCCACTTCTGGAACTCAGAAGCGATCTCGACCGCTTTTGCGCGGCCGAGTGAAGCCGGCAAAGCGACAACGGCGACTTCCTTTAACATCGGCAGATCGCTATGTGTGTAGCCCGATGCCTGCGCCCGGCTCCACCGCGGAAAGACGAGCGCAACCAGACCAGACCAGGTCCATCCAAAGAATTTACGTCTCAGCATTTCGACTCCTCCCTAGCGGCGCTATTGCTTCGCCGAGGCGGTGGCGGCAGGCGCTGTCCCACCGTCGACCGAGAAAGCAACAAGGGTCGCATTCGGTCCCGACCCGGCAGCGATGACTACGAATTGATGACCCTCGCGCGTCCGATAGGTCATCGGCGTTCCGTACGCACGGGCAGGCAAAGGCCCCTGCCAGAGGTCCTTTCCGGTCTTCTTATCAAGCGCATGAAGTGCGGTGTCCTCGCCCGCAGCGAAGAGTAATCCTCCCTTGGTGACGATTGGACCCTGCGGACCGGCAACACCAAGAACGTCGGGCAACTTCACGTTCTGCAAGGCCGGTCGCTTCCGAAGCTCAGGCCAGTCTCCGAGGCCCTCGCTCCAGGCGATCGTGCCCTGATTCATATCAACTGCTGTTAGCAGCCCGTAAGGCGGTTTCGTCAGCGGCAATCCGTTGTGAAAAGTTGCGTTCGTCCCTTTCAAGTCGCCGCTCCAATCCGCATCCACTTCGGACGCTTTGGGATTAGCCTGGGATTTGTCGGACTTGCTTACACGGGCGATATGCGCCACGTTAGTAGTCTTCACATACAGCAGTCCAGTATCAGGATCGAAGGCGCCGCCGCCCCAGTTTGCACCGCCAAGCATCCCGGGAAGCATCAGTGTCCCCTGATAAGAAGGCGGAGTGAACAGCGGACCCATACGATACTTCTTCATCTCTGCCTGAGCTTCCGCTTTCAGCTCAGGTGTGGCATCGAAGGCGTCGTTCAAAGTAACGCCTTGCGGAACCAGGCCGGGCGGTTTCGATGGGAAAGGTTGAGTTGGCGAGGAGTGCTCACCAGGAACATCGCTCGCAGGCACCGGACGTTCTTCAATAGGCCAGATAGGTTTACCCGTGACACGATCAAACGCGAAGGCAAATCCTTCCTTTGTCTCCTGAACGACCGCGTCGATCTTTCTTACCGTCCACCGTGATCGTTGCCAGAGTCGGCGGGGAAGCGAGATCGTAATCCCAAAGCCCATGATGAACGATCTGGTAATGCCACTTCTTCTTTCCCGTTAACGCGTCGAGGCAGACGAGGCTTTCGCCGTACAGATTGTTGCCCGGGCGACCTCCTCCGAAGAAGTCATTACTGGGCGTGCTGACCGGAAGATAGACCAGCCCTCTCTTTTCGTCGAGCGACATGGGCGCCCAGACGTTGGTATGTCCTGTGAACTTCCAGGAATCTTTGCCCCAGGTCTCATTACCGGGTTCGCCTGCTTGCGGGATGGTATGAAAGCTCCAAAGTTGTTTGCCGGTTCTGGCGTCGAAGCCGCGCACATCACCCGGCGGGTCGTTGTGATAGACCAGGCGATCTCCCACACCATTGCCGACGATGATGATGTCTCTTATACACGACCACCGGAGAAGTTTCGGTGTAGTGAAGCTTGTTGATCGGCCAGATAAGCCCCTGGCTAAGATCGACGACACCGTTGTCCCCGAAGGACTGCACCGGTTTCCCCGTAGCGGCATCGAGACAAATCAGCCGGTATCGGCTGTTCATAAGAATGCGGAGCTTACCACCGTCTCGCCACGCAGCAACGCCGCGGTGAACATAGCCCGTCCCGTTGGCAGGTTGACCCAATTTGTACGCTTCCGGGTCATAACTCCAGATCAACTCGCCCGTTTCCGCCTTTAGCGCGATTACCTTGTTGTAGGGCGTGCTGAGATACAGCACGTTATCGATCATCAGCGGAGTATTTTCGAACATCCCGGGGCGAACACCGTACTCCTTCATCTCGCTTTCGCCCGGTTTCCATGTCCAAGCCAAATGCATCTGAGAGACGTTGTCGGCGTTGATGTCGGTGAGGCTGGAGTATTTTGCGCCACCCTGATCACCGCCGTAAAATGGCCATTCGATCATGTCGCGAGCGGGCGACGCCCAGCTCAAGATGCCGACCAGGACTGCGCAACCGGCAGCCCCGGAGAGGAGCACTCTTCTCATTGGTAAATCCCTCAATTCGAGCGTGTTCGGCAATTACTCTTGCGGCTTCATGGCGTTCTGGTGGGCTGAATCTTCGGCCGTGTTGCCGGCCTTCTGCGTGTTCCGCTTCGCCGTATGGCTCAGGTTTTCGAAAACGTGCCCGCCTTTCATGACGAAAACAGCTCGCCGAGCCGCATTCACGTCCTGAAGAGGATTTCCGTCAAACGCAACGATATCGGCATCCATTCCAGGCGCGATCGAGCCGATCTGGTCGCCCATGTTCAAGGACTCGGCCGAAAGCGAGGTCGCCGAGATCAACGCCGCCATTGGATCCTGACCGCCATCGCGTACACGGACGATGAACTCTTCGTAGTTGTGTCCATGAGCTCCGGCCGTGGCATCGGTACCATAGACGATCTTCAGATCCTTGTGCTTAAGCGCCTTCTTGAAGGTATCCCGGGTAATTGCAATTCCCTTCTCCATGAACGCGAAACCCTCGTCGTTGTAGTTGCCGATACCCATGTATTTTGGCTTGTTCTCGAGATAATTCTGAAGAACCAAACCAATGTTCGGGTCGTAGTAAGTACCGTGCTTCGCCATCAGGTCGAACACCTCGTCCGTGACGTAAGCGCCGTGTTCGATAGCTGTACAGCCGGCGAGTGTGGCGGCTTTAGCGGAACTCGCCGAATGGGCATGTACGAGTGTGCGCAGCCCGAGCGATTTCGCTTCGCCACAGGCAGCCTGGAGTTGCGCATCCGTCATCGTTTGCTCTCCGCCTTCGCGTATGCTCTTCGAAGCAAACAGCTTGATGAAATCTGCACCCTGCTGTTTTCTTTCCCGCACCAGCTCACGAAGCTTCTCTGGAGGACCACTGTTCTCCATGAGCGGCTGCAGTGAAGTCAGAAGACGTGGACCAGGAATGATGCCGCGGGCAAGCGCATCGCGCAGATCCTTGTCTGCATTTTGTCCCGGACTTTGAATAGTGGTGAACCCTGCGTTCAAGGTCAGAATGGCATTGTCTACACCGCGCAGCATTGCCTGGGCCGGAGGTTCATTCCTTCCCGCAAAGCGGTTGTTGTTATCGAAGTGATACATCACATGCGAGTGAGTATCAATCCAACCCGGAGTCATTGTCAGGCCGCTCAGGTCATACGTTGCCGCACCTGCAGGAACTGAACCGCCGATACTCTTGATCTTCGATCCTTCGACCACAATAACCGTGTTTCGAAGTGTCTTGCCTTTCCCGTCGAGTACAAGAGAGGCTTTTAGCGCAATGGGATGCTCCTGTGCGTGAAGGAGTGCAGGCAGGAGCACAAAGGCACACAAAAGGTGCCGCGAAAATGTAAGCATTATTTTTGTTTTCTTCACCGACAAATTACATCAAACGTTAGAACCGGATTTGACCTCCAAGCCGCAACATACGTCCAAAGACAATGTTGGACGGCCTGAGAAGTGATGGACCCACCGTAGTGACGGCGCTGGTGACGGCGCTTGAATTGAACACATTGAACAGGTCGGCGGTCGGCTCGAGTTGCAGCCGCTCACCGATATGAATCGTTTTCGCCAGGCGTAGATCAAGCAGGTTCTGCCACGGATAGCGGTAGCTGCCGGGAGCCGATACAAGCACGGCTTGGGTGACCTGGGTCAGCCCTGGAACAATAGCCTGCGTTACGTTGTATGTTCGCGATTGCGGCAGACCCGAATTCTCGCGGAGCGAACCCGAAACCCGAATGCCCCAGGGAAGTTGATAACTTCCGCCCGCTCGAACCTGGTAGGGCGAGTCATAACCAATGTTTCCGGCGTAGTTGATCAGGTTGTTCGGATTGTTGAAATCCATTGTGGTCGTAGAGCCGTCGGGCGTACCGTAGTCCTTTCCGATGGTGAGACCGGCAAATACGGTTGCCTTCCTAAGCTGGGCGTTCATTTGAAACTCTACGCCGTTATAGCGTTGGTACAACTGTGGCAATGTCTCCTGCACGTTGTTGATCTTGCCGAGAGTCGAAGCCGATTGATTATAGACGGTCATAGCCTGGCTCGTGATCGGATTCGTGATGGAAACGGCATTGTAAGCCGAGGATGGGACTGCGGTGTTGACAATGCCATACAAGTCGTGGAAATCGCGATGATAATACCCGACACTCGCCGACATATGAGCCCCAAATTGACGTTGGATCATAACGTCGTACTCCATCTGATAAGGCCTTTTGATATTCGGATCGATGTGATTGTTGTTACCCGAGAATCCCGTGCAAGCTACACCGACCAACTGGGCCGGGGAGGTCGGAAGGACATTTGAAGTCCAAGGGCAAGTGCTGAAGGAAAGGAAATTCGGATTGATGTTCTGCAGTAGCGTTGTGCCCTCAAGCCGGTCGTACTTGCTGACGCCCCCGCGAACGGCGGTTTTCGAGTCGCCAAAAACGTCCCAGGCGAAGCCGAACCGGGGCGACCACGTATTCCAATTAACCAGGCCATCCTGGGCGGCGTAAGACCGCGCCGGGGCCCAGATACCGCCGGGAGAACCCTGCGCCGGAAGGCTCATCACCATATGATCGAAGCGGATGCCGGGATTCAAGGTTAATCTCCTCGTGACCTTCCAGGTATCCTGCAAAAACCATCCGAGGTCCGGATTCAAGTCTTCCCGGTGAGTAAGTGGCGAGTTGTAAAGCCGAATGGAATTAGGCACGCCGTTCGCCAGGATCTGAACCATGTCATTGTTCATGACGAAGCTCTCCTGGAAGTAACCCGTTCGCGTCTGGACTCCTGTTTTCAGGTCGTGCGAGCCGCTGACATAAGCGACGCTTCCGACATACGTTCGCATGAACCCGCGATCGAAGTCTTCGCGTGGAGAAGCTCGCGTGATAATCGAGAGCACATTGTCATAAGCTGCAACCGTACCCGGCGCGATACCTGGCTCGAACAGCAGATCGTAGTGCACCGGCATTTGAGTGTAGCCGGCCTGGATAACGAGCCTGCTGGATGGCGTAGAGGTCCATTTCGCCTGTCCCATATAGTTCATCCAGCTATGTTGGACAACTGAGGCGATGGGATTGGAGATGCTGGCCGAAATGAGATTGTTCGGCCGGTGGCCCCGGAATTTGAACGAGCGGTCGTAAGAAACCGAAACTTTGTTGTTCTTACTCACCTGGTAAGTGAAACGCAGCGCTAAGTCAGTAAGACGGTTGTCGTCGAGCGCTTGTGTACCCTGCGGCGTGAAGGTGTTCGCAAGAAAGTTGTTCGCGCCCCAACGCCGGAAGCTTGCATAAAACCAGAGCCGGTCCTTGATAATCGGGCCGCCAAGACCAGCGTTGAGATCGTAGACGGTATCGATCTTGTTTTGCGCTGTCAACCCTAGCGCTCTTAATCCCGAGGTCAGATTGTTGCTTTCCATCCCCTGCATTGCGCCGCTTCCGAAGAGGGAACCGTGGAATTCGTTGCCTCCTTCGCGAGGGATCATGTTGATCTGGATGCCGCCGATGGGAGCTTCAGCAGGAAGCGTGCTCGTGGTGTAGGCGATCTCCTGCATCAGATTGTCGTTGAAATAGAACCCGGTTTGATTGCCTGAGAAAGCAACATGCTGAATCCAGATTCCGTCCACCATGAAAACGTTGTCGTTACCGGAAGATCCATGAACCTGCAAAGTGGGTTGTTGCATTCCCAGCGTTCCGCCTACGTCGGGTGTAGATGTCGTGACTCCGGCGATCAGTTGGCCAACGGCAAACGGGTCGCGTCCGCTGGGAATAACGTCAAGGCGGTGACGATCCATCACCTGCTCGGTCTGGGAATTCTGAACATCGACGAGCGGCGCCTCAGTTGTCACGGTAACTTGCTGCTGGCTCTGCCCAAGCTGCATGCCTCCGTCTACCGTCGCTGTGAAAGACGCGGTCAACGTAATTCCTTCGCGTCTCAAGGTACGGAATCCGGCTAGAGAAAACGTAACCGTATATGTCCCGGGCCGCAGATTCACAACGCGGTACTGACCGCTGCCGTCGGATGTCGTCGTTCGACTGCCTTCGATCAGTTGCGGGCTTGCCACCTCGACAGTGGCGCCAGCGAGTGCAGCGCCGGAAGGGTCGGAAACAACACCGGAAATTGCCGATTCGCTCTGGGCAAAGACTTGGCCGGGAAGAAGCATGATCCCAGCCAAAACGAGGGCTCTTAACCCGATGGGCGCCCCTCTCCTGCTGAGCTCCCTCTCCCTACACCCGTGTTGAGGTCGCTTGCAGCGACCGGTTTCTGACATAATGAAGCATTTCCTTTCGCGCGACACCGTAACCGGTCACACGTGGACCAAGAGCTTCGTAGCCTGTTTCGAAGAGATTACGCAGAATTGGATGTACTTGTCAATCTCAAATGGTTTCTCCCGTGAGACTTTACGAATCGGATGCTAAGGTCGACGGGCTTCGCAAGCCAGTACCAGCTCAGGACCGCGCATGCTAATCGGCGGCGGCAAAGCGGTCGAATGGGGGCTGGGAATGGCCGGCAACCTCCGACAACGGAGGTTACGACTGCGGCAGCCGACTAGAAAGGCCCGGGCCTCGCCGCACGGCCATCGCGAGAACCCAGAAGTAGAGCGGGAGAAGTCGCCAATACGTGATCAGATCGCCAGAAAACATCTGGGCGAGTTCTCCGATCCAGAAGCAGAACATCCATTCGCCGAAGAATGATTGCTGTCGCGACGCAGACCGGAAAGCCTGAAGGCTTCTCCTGAGGATTTCGGCATTTAATAATACAAATACAAGTAGTCCACCGATACCGGCTTCGATCAGCAGACTCAGGTATGTGTTATCGGCAATGACGGCGGAGCCTACCAGGTTGGAGTAAGGCAGTGTTTTATATCCGATCCCAACGAACACACGCCACGGTTCATCGAGCAGGAATCGAACCAACTGTTGCCACGAATCTACTCGCCCGGACAGAACACCGTTGGGTGTGGACCAGATAAAGGCTAACGATTGAGAAAGACGCGAAAGATAACTCTCGGCGAACGCCGGAAAAAGGACATACACGAGTGCGGGGCATAGGGCAGCGCAGGCAATGAAAAAAGCCGCTGAACGGCCAAAGACTTTTCTATTGAGCAGCGCCAGAGCCAACGCGGCCGAGAAGAGATTCAGCAGCGAGCCTCGGGAATACGAAAAGATGAGAGCGGTGGCAAACACGACGGCACCCAGGGTCAGCTCGAGCCGCGACACAACGGCTTCAGAAGAGCGGCGGCGCAGAGCAACCAGGACCATCACGAGGAAGAAGGCACAGAAGTTCCCGAGCGTGCTTGCCTCGTAAAAAAGTCCTTGCGCGCGTCGAAATACGCCCTCATCGAGCCACACGAACTGCGGTCCGAAGCCTGCCGGCGTCGGGAATTGGAAGTAAAAATCCGCGCAGGCAAATAACGCAGCCAGAACTCCAGCTCGGAACAACCACTTAGTGAAGCTCAGAACACGCCTGTCACTGAGAGCAGAAGAGCCTACGGAAAAGAAGAAGACGAATGGTGCAATCGCAAACAAAAACACCCGGCTGAGACTTCCGAATGCAACTTCGAGGCCGGAATTTGCCGCCGCGGTGATCACGCTGAGCAGCAAAACAGCGGTAAATCCAGATAACAGAAACCCTAACGGCCCAGCGACGGATTTCCACGGTCGAATATGAATGGCCGCCGAAAGAAGGCCGAAACACAAGAAGATCAGAGCGGGGTGTGGGCCGGAATCGCCAAGATGGATGGGCAAGGGCGGCAAAACTATCAGAGCGGGGAGAAACACGAACAACCAACGGTGTGATTGAACCAGAACCCACCAGCAGAATGGCGCAACGATAAATGGAGCGAGTAGAAGCACCTTCGTTAAAGGTGACGGCACAACAGCTATGGCTGCGACCAGCAGCCCGAGCGCGACTGACACATAGACCGGCAAGTATTCCGAACGGCTGCTCGAGATTCGACCGATGAGGGTCATGACCGGCCGCGATAGCCGTGCTGCATAGGCAGGGTTCGTAGCCGTGAAACGCTGAACCCGAGCGCAAGATACGCGAGAGAACTCAACAGCGCTCCAAAGAAGGCAATCACCAGATTCAGCGGGAGATTGGGTGAACTAGGTCGCTCCGGCACGGTTCCCGGATCGATGATCTCCAAGCGTTCGCTTCGGAACGCTGCCGAAGCCAGCGTGTCATTGAATCTGTTACTGGCCAACTCATACTGCGCTCGGGCCGACTGCCGTTCCAGGTCGAGCACTTCGCGCTGATGTTTTCTTTTTTCAAGAAGCAAACCCTGCGTGGAAAGCGATCTTCCAAGTTCCCGGTCAGCTTGCTCGATCTGCGCCGTTCTTGCTTTCGACGCCGCCATCTGCTCCCGCATGCGGGCAGCCTCACGCGGATCCTGATCGGACCCTGATTGGGAACGGATGCGCGCTTCGTAATCCACTAAGTCAATGCGAGCTTCCGTGAGTTCGTTCTGCAATCGGAGCTTTTGTTCCGTACCGTTCTTTAACTCAGCTTCGAGCGACTCAGTCGGATCGGTGGCCAGAAAAGCATCGCGTGCCTTCTCGGCCTTTTCTGCTCTTGTTCGTGCCACATCCAGTTGTTTTCGAACCTCTTCAGTCAGGTCGCTTTGCGATCTTTCGTCTAGAGATCCACTCAACTGAACCGTGTGCTCCGCCATGAAGTGTGCGAGCGCCTGCGCATTTACCGGGTCCGGCAAGGTTGCACTAATCTCGAGTATCTTCATATCGCGCGGCTTGGTGACGCGAAGTACTTTTTTCTTTAGTGACTCGATCGCCGCTCCCGAATACGTCTTACGCAAACCAAGCTGATTCAATGCCTGGGAGAACAGAGTGTCGCTGAGCGCAAAGCGCTCGTAAGTCTTCAGCGACTCAACATAAACCGGGCTGATTGCGGTGGCTCCACGGGGATCGTTTCCCGCTGGCGGCTCAATGAGCAGGCTTGCCGTGGCCGTATACTCTTTGGGCATCAGCAAACTGCCAATGGTAGCCGCGCCTAGCGCAACGATGCAGGTAATCGCCAATAGCCGCCATCTCGTGCCGAGGTAAACGGCGAAATTGAGAAAGTCCAGCCGATCCTCAAATGAGGGCTCCGCGTCTAACGAATCCCGGCTTGCAACTGGGTAGGCCATGAATGATCGCTTAGCGTTCTCGCTATCACGAAAGTCCACGTTATCCCGAAAAATGAGTCGCGTGAAGTAGTCCCGCTGCTGGTTTGGGGAAATTTACAAGATGTTTACAGGAGGGAAGTAATTCGGAGTGTTCAGCAGGCATAACATGAGATCGCAAAGAGCCAGGTTTTGTCGAAGATGTTTACTTGTGATTGGTACGCTCTGCTTCGCCGGCTCGACTCGGTCCGGTTGGCATACTTCTTCGCCTTTGGATCCATCACGACAATTCTTTTTTCGATCGCCATTTCACAACTCTTGCTGGGTCTCGCGATCGTGACTCTGCTCGCCTCGGGTACAGGGCTTCGATGGCCATCGGTAAAAACTCCCCTGGCGCTCTTTTTTGCCTTGACAGTTACTTCCCTTCTGCTGTCCGGTGATCCGGCGCACGGACTTCCGCAGATTAGGAAGTTTTATGTCTTTGCCACGCTTCCGGTTGTCTTCAGCGCGTATCGAAGCTTAGGAAGCATGAAGGTAACCGTATTCACCTGGAGTAGTATCGCGTTCCTGTCTGCGTTACGAAGCGGGTTTCAATACATTCATCGATATCACCTGGCACAAGAACAATACGCCTACAACTACGGGTTCTTCCTGGATGGCCGGTTTACTGGGTTTGCCAGTCATTGGATGACGTTCGGGGGAGAACAGATGATCGTGCTCCTGATGCTCCTGGCGCTGTTGCTCTACTCTCCGCCAGCGGCAAACTTCCGCTGGATCGGATTCGCGGGCGTTGCGGTGCTGTGGATTTCAACCGTCCTGGGCCTGACGCGGAGCATCTTCCTGCTGGGCCTACCGGCCGGATGTTTCTACCTCCTTTGGAAGTGGAAGCGCCCTGTGGCGCTACTCTTGCCGTCGCTCATTATTGTTGAACTGCTAATAGGCCCGGTTCAGGTCCGGGAGCGCGTGGTTTCGGCCGTGAGACCGCATGAAGAACTCGACTCTAACGCTCATCGCGTTTTAACACGCCGGGTTGGTTGGGCCATGATACGTAACCATCCGTGGTTCGGCTTGGGTCCTGAACAGGTCGGGCCGCAGTTCACGCGCTATCTTCCGCGCGGCACGCCCCAGCCACTCCCGAAAGGCTTCTACGGGCATCTGCACAACATCTACCTGCAGTATGCGGCGGAAAGGGGCATTCCGGCGCTGGCGGCGCTCCTGTGGTTCATCGGGCGAGTTCTTCGCGATTTCAACCGGGGCGCAATCCGATATAGTCACGTTCCGGAGCTTCAGTTCGCGTTGCGGGGTGCAATCGCTGTGATTATCGCGATCCTGGTAGAAGGCTGCTTCGAACACAACCTGGGCGACAGCGAGATACTGACCCTCTTCCTTGCTGTGATTGGCCTTGGTTACGTTGCGCTCGAACGTGCTCCGGACGTGAAGAAGGAAGTGCCTATTGAGTTAGCTCTGCAGCGCCCGAATGTCCATGCCGCGTCCATGAGTTTGCGTTGATGCGTTTTCCCATCCGCGATCAGCGTGCCCTTCGTGTATTTCTCTGCGCAGCTTTTCTTTTCGCACTTTCGTGGTCGCTCCATCGAGCCTGGACACACACAGAGTCCGATTTCCCAAGCTACTACACGGCGGCTCACCTCCTGCTCAAAAGAGAACCGCTGCACAGGTTCTACGATATGGCGTGGTTTCAAGAGCAGATGGATTCCATCGTCGTTCCAAACCTGCTCGGCGGTTATATTCCCCAGACCCCGATCACAATGCTGCCGTTCATACCTTTAGCAAGCCTCCCGATGAACGGTGCTAAGCAACTGTGGCTGATCGCCGATATCGCCCTTCTTAGGCGGAACGGTTTTCCTGCTGACACGCCTAACACAGCTCGGGATTTCAGGAGTACTCGGCCTTTTCCTTTTAGGGTTTGGCTCTCTGTATACCAACCTGATGCTGGGTCAATATTACGTCTTCATTTTGTTTCTATTGACTTACTCCTTCTCTTTGTTACAAAAGGGTCGAGGCTTCGCAGGCGGAGTAGTCCTGGGGCTGATCTGCAGCCTCAAACTCATCACGGCGCCTTTCCTGGTTTACTTCGCCTGGCGGAAGCAACCGAAGGTGCTGGCCGGGATGTGCACTGCACTGGTCCTTAGCCTTGTAATTTCGATTGCTCTGTTTGGTTGGACTGATGTTGCCTTCTATCTCGGGCACATACTTCCGAGATCGCTCGAAGGCGAAACTCTCGATCCCTTTCAATCCAGCGAACGGAACTCTGACAACTCTACTCCGTCGGACCCTGGTATGGGACCCGGAGCTGAATCCCGATCCGCTATTGAATGCGCCTCCTTTGTTCTTCTTCCTTCGCACGCTGTTCACCGTGTCGATCTTTGCGTTTGCGTTGCTTTGCGTTGAACATTCGAAGGGGTCTCACCAAAGCCATGCCGTCTTCCTGGTAGCACTGGTCCTCATGTCTCCAAACACGGCCTCTTACACGTTTCTAATCCTATTGCTGCCGGTTGCTCTGATACTTGAAAACACAAGCACCCGCTACAAGGTCGGTGTGCTCCTTTGTTATGTGCTCCTGGCCGTTCCTATGCGTCCATCGTGGAATTGGGTGTTTCCCAAAGTGTGGATCCTGATGGGAATGTTCTGGTTGTTCCTGCTCCCGTATCGGATTCGTCCAAGGACTCAAATTCGTGTCGACGGCTTTTTCCTGGCACTTCTAGCAAGCGGGTTTGAGAGCGCAGTTTACAGCAGAGGAGACGCATCAGAGGTGGGCACGAATTGTGCAACGAGGTGCCATGTTTTCGTCCTCGCCAATACCGGTAGAAGGCGGGACGGTTTATCAATCAATTCTCCACGGCCGCTACACGCTACGACTTGAGAAGGGCGGGAACTCACGTGATTTCAAGCTCGAAGGAGATGTGTTCAACCCGCGCCTTCTTCCTCACTCGGGGCTCATTCAGTTTGACTCCCTCCGTTCCGGAACTAAGCATCAATTAATCCTGGATCCGAGAATCGGCACCGTCCTGCCGTTATCGAGAGCAGATCTCACGACCAAACCTGACGCATCTCAATCGCCCGATGGAAAGTGGATCGTAAGTCAACACATTTCACCATTCTCAACACAGATCTACCTTGTCGATCGCGCCCGGCATATGAGGCCGATTCAAGTGACCGAGGGGCCTTGCAACAGTTTTTCTCCGGCATGGGAGAGAGACTCGCAGGCTATCGTGTTCGCCAGTGATTGCGGCCGCGGAGTGGGAATGCCGGCGCTCTACCGCGCGCAGTTACAGGCCATGCTTTCGTTGGCCAGGAAGTAATGGACGTGGCGCCGCCGCGATTGTAAAAGATTCGTGATTTCCTGGCAAAACGGTAGAAAGCCCAGTCAAAACCTGCGTATTCTAGGGCTAGCTCGATGCCTAAGCAAATGGACCCACGGCTGGCGTACGATGATCCGCTCCTTGCCAGCCGTGATTTTTTCCATTCGATCACTCTGTTTCCGCTTGGTTTCCCACTCCGGATAGAAAGTAACTCTCAAGAGATACTGCAAGCTGCTTCTGCTAGTTGGTCCTGCTTTCAACCAGCATTCGATTGCGAACCAGTGGTCCTCTCGCTTGGATTATCCGAGGTTCGGTCCAGCGACCTTCCTCCCGTTCCAAGCTTTCGATCTCGTGGCCACCTCTTGTCAATGGTTTCGGATCCCGACAATTTTGTCGTCTGTGATTTCACTTCCGGATTTCAATTCGGATGGGTGACCGAAGCCGTTGCGAAGAACCCGTCTTTTTTGCGTTATTACTTTCTGGATGTCGCAGTGCTCACGACCATCCAACAGAGATACCTGGCTCCGATTCACGGCGCTTGCGTTTCGCGGGACGGCCATGGAATCGCACTCTGCGGACCATCGTCAGCGGGAAAGAGCACTCTGTCCTACGCATGCAGCCGCGCAGGCTGGACCTATACGTCGGACGATGCCACGTTCCTGGTGCGATCGAAGACATCGAATTATGCAATTGGAAACTGCCACAGCATCAGATTCCGGGAAAGTACCAAGCGCTTCTTTCCTGAGCTCTTTCACGTGCCGTCGTCCCGGCGGGCCAATGGTTCGCAAAGAATCGAGACTTCGACGCGAGAATTGCCAATCCGGACAACGCCAGATTGTTGTCTCGACCACGTCGTCTTTCTGAACCGGAATCACACGGGTGAAGCACGGCTGGCGCCATTTGACAAGCAGTGGGCGCTTGACTGGTTCACTAGCTTCACGTCCTATGGCGAAGCAAGCGTGCGCGAATCACAACTCAAAGCGTACGAGACGCTCCTCCGCGTCCCGGTCTGGGAACTCTGTTACAGCGATCTGGATGAAGCAGTGTCACTGCTTGAACCTCTGAGGCGCTCCGGCTGAAAGGAGGTTTGCTGAACAAACGTTACGCGGAGATCCCGCCGCATGTACGAGCAGTGTTCTCCGCGCTGAACTTCTCGACGCCAGAACCTGCTGCGCTTTGCACGATCGGAGACGACAACTGGCGGGCGACACTGAAGTTTTGCGACAGTGCCGGTCTGACGCTACTGCTTTACTTGACGTCCAGCGCCTACCTGCCCGCTCGTGTTCTCTTGCAAGTCGAAGATAAGCTCCGGAACAACATTGAGCGCTGGAGCCGGCTCAAAGAAACTTATGGGGAGATTGCATCGGCTCTTGAAGGTAGCGGAATCGAGTTCGCCGTCCTAAAGGGGTTCGGTCAATGTCCTCTGTTCGTCGGAGACCCACGGCACCGCAGTCAATACGATATTGACCTGCTTCTCCAACGCGAAGATATCACTGGCGCAGCGGCCGTCGCGCAGCGCTTAGGCTTTGAGCCGGCTTTACCTAAAGGCAGGCGGCCGGTAGTCGATCACTTTCCCACCCTCGTGCGCAAAACGGGCTGGAACTGGCGGGGAGATTACTTCGATCCGGACATTCCCTTCTCGTTGGAGTTGCACTTCCGGTGTTGGGACAGTGAGACGGAAGGCTTCGGCCCCAGAAACCTTGAAGAGCTATTCTGGCCGCGCCTTTGCCAGCGCAAGTACGAAGATCTCTCGTTCCGAGGACTCGACGCTGCTGACTCGGCCCTCTACGCCTCCCTCCATACGCTCCGCCACCTGCTGCACGGTAATCTTCGGCCCTCTCACGTGTACGAACTGGCTTGGTTTCTAAACGAACAAGCTAATGACGACCAGTTCTGGCTGGCCTGGCGCGACAGGTTCTCGGATGAGCTGCAAGCGTATCAGGCAGTCTGCTTCGCGCTGGCACAGCAGTGGTTCTCGTGCGCCTTTCACCCGATCGCAGAACGTGCCGTCCGATCTCTGCCGCTTTCCATTGCGCAGTGGATGTTGCGATATTCTCATTCTCCAGTTGCTGCATTGTTTAAATCGAACAAAGACGAATTGTGGCTTCATTGGTCGCTCCTCGCCTCGCCGCGACAGCGCTTTAAAGTCTTACGAAAGCGCCTGATTCCCGCTCAACTACCCGGTCCGGTCTCCGCCGTGCACCTCAAGGAACAACAACTCACGTTGAAGGTCCGCCTCCATCGCCAATGGACGTACTTGCGATACCTGTGGCAGCGGTTCCGGCATCACGCCGCTTCATTGGTTCCCACTACGGTAGGAGCGGTGCTCTGGTTCCGGGATAGATTGCGCGATCGCGCGGCTTGTCATCGCGCCCAGAGGCTCTAACCGGAATTTACAAGTGTTTTACAAGCTGGCGACAATCGAGAGCGCCGTGCGGCTCTACACTGCTATTTCGAATTACTGAATTGAATTAAAGGTCGCTTAGTGCGAAACAAGAAAATTGTTTTCTTTTTCCCCGCTTTTTCCAGTCAGGAAGCTACGGCTCCGCTGGGTATCCTCGCCGTTTCGACTCCACTGCTGAGAGCCGGTTACACAGTTCGCATCATTGACTCGACTATCACGCCGAATTTTCAGGACGCCGTTCTTGCCGAGATGGAAGATGCCATCTGTCTGGCTGTGTCGCTCGTTACCGGCCCGATGATTCGCGAGACCGTTCAAATTGCGAAAGCTGTAAAGAGCCGCTATCCTCACAAGCCTGTCGTGCTCGGCGGGTGGCATCCGTCTCTTTTACCCGACCAGACACTTGCCGCCAGTTGCGTGGATGTTGTGGTGAAAGGTCAAGGCGAAGACGCGTTCCTGGAGGTTGTTCAGCATCTTGAGGCAGGCGAAAGCCTGAAGGGAATACCGGGAGTCGGCTACAAGGAAGAAGGCCGGCTGATGTTCAACGTGCCGCGCCAACTCAAGCCGATTCGTGAGCTTCCTCCGAAGGCCTATCATCTGGCCGACTTTGACGCATATCAGCGTGTCTGCGGCCGCCGCTGGGCAATGTATACGTCGAGTCTGGCTTGCCCATACAACTGCGCCTACTGTACGAACGACGGCGTTTACGGAAGAAAGTGGAATGCGCTCGAGCCCGAGCAGGTGGCCGAAGAAACAAGCGACTTAGTCTCGCGGTATGGCTTGTCGCTGCTGTGGATTGTCGACGATAACTTCCTGGTCGATCGTAACCGCGCAATCGGGATTGCCGAGGGCCTGGTTCGCCGCGGTGTTCGCTTCGAGTGGAGCATCCAGGCTTCCACAAATCTGGTGAATCGATTCAGTGTCGAGGAATTGAAGCTTCTGAGGCGCGCCGGCCTGTCTCAGGTCTCACAAGGGGCCGATTCGGGGTCCGAGAAGGTCATGCACCTGATGAACAAGGATTTCCAGAAGCTGGACACGATCTATGAAGCCGCAAACAAGCTGAGCCAGGCTGGCATTCGACCTTCCTTCAATATGATCTTCGGCTTCCCCGGAGAGAACGCACCCGAACGCCGCGAATCTGTCCGGTTGATCATGAACATCTGCCGCAAGTACCCGGGCGCTGAATTCTGGACCAACATTTTCACTCCTTATCCCGGATCTCCGGTCATGAAGCGCGCTTTCGAGCTAGGGATCGACGTGCCGAAGACGCTGGAGGGATGGGTGGATTTCTTCCCGCGCTACACCATTCTTCCGTGGCTCAAAGACGCTCAGCATCGGCGCCTGCAGATCATGCGCGACTACCTTCGTATCGCATTCAATCGTGTTCCCATCGGGCAACAGCGCAGACATCCTCTGAATCGACTCATCCATGCCTTGATCAGCGTGTCGGCGCGTTGGCGCTTGGACCACGACTTCTATCGTGCTCCGTTCGAGCTTTGGTTGAAGAATGCGGCGAACCGCTGGTTCCCCGCGAAAGCTAAGGTTGACGCGCACCAACTCAGTGCGGAGGTCGTGTCGTGTTAAGTTCCGGCCGCGGCAAGGTACTGCTCTTTCTTCCTCCTTACGAAGGCAAGGTCTTCGGGCCGCCGCTTGGACTCCTGAGTCTGGCGTCGAGCCTCAGAGCAGCCGGATACGAGCCCTGCATCATCGATGGCGCTCTCCGCACAGATTATCTGGACGCCATTGAAGCCAATCTCAACGGGAGCATCGCGTTTGGGGTCTCCCTGCTGACCGGACCGATGATCCGGGATGCCATTGCAGCAAGCCGGCTGGTCCGGCGCTTGAGCCCTCAGACGCCTATCATCTTCGGCGGCTGGCATCCCAGCCTCGTGACCTCTCAGACGCTTCGAGAAGACTTCGTCGACATCGTTGTTCGGCATCAGGGCGAAAAGACGCTGGTCGAAGTTCTCAACCGAATCTGCTCTGGAAGCTCGCTCCATCTAGTGCCCGGATGCTGGTTCAAACAGAACGGGCAGATCGTATCGAATCCCGATCGTCCGTCATCTCCGCTCTCGGCATTACCTGCTCCAGCGTACGACTTGATCGACTTCGAGGAATACGCCCAAGTGGCGGGCGGCAGAAAGCTGCCGTATGCAACCAGCATCGGATGTCCCTACGCTTGTAACTACTGCACGGATTCTGTCTTCTATAGCCGCCGGTTCAATCCCGCGGACGTGGACCACATTGTAGAGGACGTATCCCGTCTTGTGACGAAGCACAACCTGACCGAAGTTGCGCTTGTGGACTCGAATTTCCTCGTTGACACGAAAAGAGCTGTTGCCATTGCACAAGGGTTTCTCCAGGCTGGGCTGAAGATCCGCTGGACCTTCCAAGCCTCCACCGACCTGCTTTGCCGGATGAGCGACGCAGAGGTTGGGCTGCTCGGAGCGAGCGGCGTTAGCCATATCGGGTTCGGCACCGAGTCTGCTTCTCCAGAAATGCTGAAGCGCATGAACAAGGCGCACCAGCACATCCCGGACATGTTTGAAGCAGCACGCAAATGCGCCGCTGCAAATATCCGGGTCACCTACAACCTCATTTTTGGCTTTCCCGGAGAGGATGACAGCCACCGGAAAGAAACAATCCGTGTCATGGGACAGATCGCAGAGCGCTACTCCAATGTAAGCTTCTCTCCGAATCTTTTTACACCGTACCCAGGGATCCCCATCTGGCCCGAATTACGCGACAAGGGTCTTCATGAACCGGCCTCACTCGAGGAGTGGTCGGCGGTGGGCTTGGGCGGCATAGAACTTCCCTGGCTCCGTGGAAAGTCCAGCACTGCGCTTAACCGGGGAATGTCGTTCTTCTTATTGGACAGTCAGCTTAGCAAGAGTTTCCGCAAATCCAAATCGCCGGCAGCACGGTCGCTCATCAGACTGCTACGAAAGCCCCTTCATTGGCGGCTACGATACTACTTCTTCCATTTACCGCTTGAATTATGGGTTTCAATGGCGAGGGAATGGCTCGATATTCGCCGCTCTCTTCTCACGGGAGATCCTCTGAGCCGGAGCCTGGTGCAAACGCGATGACAGTTGGGGAGACATATGGTCGACGTTCTTCTCGCACACAGTAATCACATCTATAACGATCGCAAGCAGACGGAGAAGATGCAGCCCTACCCTCCGCTGCAAACGATTATGGCCGCATCTCTGTTACGCGATGCCGGCTATAGCGTTGCACTCTGCGATGTGACATTTGAAGCTCCGGAAGAGAAGATTTGCCGGGACATAAGTCGATACAAGCCTCGTTTACTAGCCGTTTATGAGGACGGCTTCAACTTCTTGAATAAGATGTGCCTGAGCCGGAATCGCGAGCTTGCCTATGCGATGGCCCAGATCGCCCGTTCGGAAAACATCAAGGCTGCTGTACATGGACCGGACGCGTCTGATCATGTCTCTGATTACCTGACGGCAGGCTTCGATTACGTACTGCTTGGTGAAGGCGAACCCACGCTGCTCGAGTTGGCCCAAGGTGCTCCCGCCGACCAGATCGCAGGTCTAGCCTTCCGGAACCAAGCGGGCGCAATTCAATATACGGGCCGCCGCGACCTGTTGAAAGATCTCGACCGTTTTTCTCTTCCCGCCTGGGATCTGGTGGACGTTGATCAGTACCGGCAAGCCTGGAAAACGAAACACGGCTTCTTCTCTCTGAACATGGTCTCGAGCCGGGGCTGCCCCTTCCGGTGCAACTGGTGCGCTAAACCGATCTACGGCGATACCTATCGAGTCCGGAACGCCAGAGTTGTCGCCGAAGAAGTTCTGTTCCTGAAACAAACCTTTGGTCCGGATCATATCTGGTTCGCTGACGATATTTTTTCCATTTCGAATCGCTGGACTTCAGAGTTCACGACTGCAATCGAAGAGTTCCACGCTCAGACGCCGTTCAAAATGCAATCACGCTGCGACCTGATGACGCAGAGTATGGTTTCGGCATTGAAGCGAGCCGGATGCAGTGAGGTCTGGATGGGCGCGGAGTCTGGAGCTCAATGCGTTCTGGATGCGATGGAGAAAAGCCTCAGCGTCAGAGACATCTACGAAGCTCGCGAAAACTTAGGACGATCAGGCATTCGATGCTGTTTCTTTCTCCAGTTTGGATACCCTGGCGAGGGCTGGGAGGAAATTCAGGCCACCGTCCGAATGGTACGCGAGACCAAGCCGGACGACATCGGAGTTTCGGTCTCTTATCCTCTTCCGGGCACCAAGTTTTTCAAGCTCGTCTCGGACCAGATGGGTGGTAAGGCTAACTGGTCGGAGAGCGGAGATTTGAGCATGATGTTCCGCGGATCGTTTTCTTCCGATCTGTATCGAGCACTTGCTGCAGCGCTGCACCTCGAAGTTCGTGAACCGTGGAAGGCCGACTCCATTCAGCGGGCCTGGAAGCAAGTAGATCAATTGCGGCAGCAGACTAGTGTGATCGACGAGGTCTGCGCGTGAGACTGCTTCTCACCCATGGCTATTTCATTGCGGAGGATGAAAAGGAGCAGAACATCGTTAAGCCGTACGCTCCGCTCGGCATTCTCTACCTGTCCTCACACCTTCGGCGCCAGGGGTTCGAGGTCGAGATCTACGATTCCACATTCGGGTCGAAGGATGAACTGTTTCGGGTCTTAAGCGATGGCGTCCCCGGCGCTCTCGGCCTTTACGCAAACTTAATGACAAGAGGGAATGCCGTTGAGATCGCAAGGCGGGCACGCGATTGCGGCTGGACGGTCATTATTGGCGGGCCCGAACCGGCTAATTACCCGGAGCAATATCTGCTGCATGGAGCCGATGTGGTGGTTGCCGGCGAAGGCGAATTGGCGCTCGAAGCACTGCTACGCACGAACTGCAAGCCTGAGCATTGGCCTGAGATCCACGGTCTCTACTTCCGAACGCCTGACGGAAAGGTAGTACACACCTCGCCCGGACCCCTCATTCCAAACTTAGACGACCAGCCTTGGCCTGACCGGGAGCGGATTGAATCTCGAGAAGTATTTGGCTGCATGGCGGACGCGACACGGCAGCGGCTCAGTCTCTCTCATCACTGCCAGGGGTTGTCCTTATCACTGCAATTGGTGCAGCCATGCCGTCTATGGTCAGACGCACCGGCGCCGGTCACCGAAACCCGTCGTCGACGAGGTTGCCTGGATACTCGATCGCTACACTCCCGAAATGCTGTGGCTGGCGGATGATGTGTTCACCATTCACCACGGATGGCTCTTCGAATACGCGAAGGAAATGACTGCGCGAGGCCTTACGATTCCGTTTGAGTGCATCACCCGGGCGGACCGTCTCAACGAACGCGTTGTCGATACGCTTGCCGAGCTCAAATGTTTCCGCGTATGGATCGGCTCGGAAAGCGGTTCACAACGAATTCTGAACGCCATGCAGCGGGGAGTCACAGTCGAGCAGGTTCAGCGCGCAGTCGATTTGTGCAAAAGCCGAGGCATTCAAACCGGCATGTTCCTGATGTGGGGCTACGAGGGCGAAGAGATTGAAGACGTGGAGGCCACGGTAAATCACGTCAAAACCTGTCGACCCGATGTGTTCTTCACGACGGTGTCCTACCCGATCAAGGGCACACCGTACTTCGAACGCGTTTCAGATCGGCTCGTACGCATTGAAGACTGGGCCCGAAGCACGGATCGGGACTTCAAGATCCAAGGCAGGCACTCACGAAATTTCTACAGAAATGCTGATCGTTTGCTTAAGAGCGAAATGTCCGGTGCAGATGACATTCAAGCAGCCCGGACCGCTCTGTACAGCTCCGCTCTCGAGGTGGAGGCATGACGGCAACTTTAGAAAAGCAGTCGTTCGACGTGATCGCCGATCGATACGACGATCTCTGGTCGAATACCGCGGCCGGGTATTGGCAGCGTCAGGCGGTTTGGGAAGTCATTGTTCCGCTTTTTCGAGCCGGTGAACGGATTCTCGATGTGGGCTGCGGGACGGGTGCCGATGCGGTCCGGTTGATGGCAGCGGGCCTCGAAGTTCTCGCGGTCGATGCTTCTCTTGAGATGGTGCGCGTAGCCAGACGGAAGGAAATACCCGCTGAACATCTCGCGGCAGAAGAACTCGACCGACTCGACGGCAGCTTCGACGGAGCACTCTCGAACTTTGGTGTCCTGAATTGCATCCCGGCTCTGGACACATTTGCCGAGCAGCTTGGCCGCCTGGTGAAACGGGGAGGTTACGTCGCTCTCTGCTACATGGGAAAGTTCTGCGCGTGGGAAACGGCTCATTACCTGCGATCCGGGCAGATTCAGAAGGCAGCGCGGCGTTGGTCACCCGCATCGACGCCCACATCACTCGGTGTGAACGTCCGGTATCCATCGGTGCGCCGGGTGTTGCGAGCTTTCCATCCTGCGTTCCGCCTCGTCAACTGGAAGGGCATCGGAATCTTCGTCCCGCCCTCTTATGTCAAGGGGCTTAACCGGAATCGCGTGGCTTCCTTTGCTCGCATCGACCGGCAGCTTGCGTATATGCCGGGCCTGCGCGCATTCTCCGACCACCGCCTTCTCATTCTGGAGCGTGTATGACTCTGAATGCACGAACACGCGAGTGCTTCCTCGAACAATACCGGCAAGTGCGGCACGCGGAAGGCCGAGGTTCCCAAGATGCTGCCTACTATCGCGCTTTACCTTTTCGCGATCTGAGCGGCCGGAATTCGTCCATGTGGGGCATGCGCGCTCGCACCTATCGGTACTTCGAAACCAGGCTCCTCACAAAGTGGGAGCGTGCGACAAGCGGATCTCTCGACATTCTGGATCTCGGTGCCGGTAACTGCTGGATGTCGTACAGGCTAAGTCTTCGCAACCATCGTGTGACGGCTCTGGATATTTTCGATGATCCGCTGGACGGGTTGCGTGCCTCTCGAAACTATCCCTTCCCCATACTGGCGATTGAAGGGGAGTTCAACGCTCTTCCGTTCGCCGCGAACAGCTTTGACCTTGTCATCTACAATGCCGCGATCCATTACTCGACCGACTATCTTGAAACGCTCGGCGAAGCACAACGGTGCCTGCGGCCTTCCGGACGGGTGGTTATTCTTGACTCGCCCGTCTATCGAACTCACGAACAGGGACTGCGAATGGTCGAGGAGCGCAAGATCACCTATCGGAAGAATCACGGATTCGCCTCCGATGTGATGAACAGCGTTGAGTTCCTGGATGAGCCGACTCTGCACTTGCTTTCGGCGAGTCTGGGATTGCAATGGAGTGTGTACCGGCCCTGGTACGGATGGCAATGGCATACGCGGCCCTTGAAGGCTCTCATTCAGCGGCGCAGGCCTCCATCACGCTTTTGGATTCTCGTCGGGAGTTTCTCGCGACCATGATTATTCTGCTTCATCCGCGCTCTACGAAGCCAAAGAATCGCCGCTTCCCCCTCGCCGTCTTGTCGCTTGCCGCGGTGCTCGAAGGCAAAGAAGAATTTACCATCGTCGACGGGAACGCCGACCCCGAGCCCGGCAGGACACTCGATCGGATCGTCAGGGAATCGGGCTGCATCATGCTTGCGGTGTCCGTCATGCCCGGTCCCCAGATGAAGGCTGCTATCCCGTTATGCCGCGGATTTCATGCCAAATATCCAAAGATTCCCATTGTTTGGGGCGGCTACTTCCCATCGTTATACACCGATGCGGCCCTCAATGCCCCGTATGTCGACATTGTCGTGAGGGGGCAAGGCGAGCAAACGTTTCTTGATCTGGTGGCGGCAATCAAAGACGGTCGGAAGCTCGCGGGAATAGCCGGCATTTCGTTCAAGGATCAATTTGGACTCCATGTCCACAACGCTGATCGGCCTCTCGAATCTCCGAACGATCTTCCGCGCCTTCCCTATCACCGGCTGCTCAACGTCGAAGATTACATTCGCCCCACTTTCCTCGGCCGGAGAACGGCGGTGCACCAGGCGAGCATTGGATGCCCTTACCGCTGCACATTCTGCGGCGTGGTCCCGATCTACAAAGGCCGGCAGCGGACGGAAACTCCGGAACGAACAGCGTCCGTTTTGAAGTCGCTGCAGGACAAATACGGGATTGATGCTGTTCAGTTTTATGACAACAACTTTTTCCTGAACGAGTCGCACACTGCCGATCTTGCTGCCCGCCTGGTTCCTCTCGGCCTGAATTGGTGGTCGGAAGGCCGGATCGATGCGGTGCTGAAATACTCTGCCGATACCTTCCGGCTACTTCAGCGCGCCGGCTCAAAAATGATCTTCTTCGGCGCCGAGTCCGGCTCGGACAAGGTACTGAAGCAGATGAATAAACGGATCTCAACCGATCAGACGCTGGAACTTGCGGGCAAGATTCGGGAGTACGGCATCATCCCGGAGTTTTCGTTTGTGGTCGGCAACCCCGAAAATCCGGAAGAAGATACGATTCAAACGATAAGCTTCATCCGCCGTATCAAGAAGATCAATCCGGATGCCGAGATCATCGTTCAACATTACATTCCAACTCCTCATCCGGATGGAATGTACGGAAACATCGACGCAAAAATTCAATTCCCCGGCACGCCGGATGAATGGGCGACTGAGCGCTGGTTTAACTTCTCTGTCCGGTATGATCCTCATCTCGCCTGGCTTCCAAGGAGAATTAAGAACCGAATCGACAACTTCGAGCTTGTAATCGGGTCCCGCTGGCCAACAATTCAGGATGTGCAATTGCCGAACTGGGGCCGCAGCGTGCTGAAAGGGCTGAGCAGTTGGCGCTATGCACTTGGGTTCTACGATTGGCCGCTCGAATTGCAACTCGCTCACAAGTTCGTCGCCCTTCGAAAACCAAAGCTGGAGAGCCTGTAGATGGTCGTTTCGGCTGCGGCTGCGTACCGGTTGTGGGCACCTTCGTACGACACGGATCCGAACCCGTTGCTCGCTCTCGAGGAGCGGATAGTTCGCGATCTCGTTCCCTGTGTTTGCTCTAAGCTGGTCGTCGATGTCGGTTGCGGAACGGGACGTTCGATGGTTCGCTACCGACAGCGAGGTGGACTGACTTTTGGTGCTGACCCTTGCCCGGAGATGCTGGCGGAAGCACGGAAGAAGCCCGGTCTCAGCAAACGGCTCGTACAAGCGGACGCATCTTATCTTCCCTTTCCTGACGAGATCGCCGATGTAACAATCTGCTCGTTCGCACTTAGTTACTTCCAGGAGCTTCCTCAATCTTTATCTGAACTTTCGCGCGTGACAAAGCGCTCAGGCCGGGTTGTAATCAGCGATCTTCACTCTGGCGCTGTAGCGGCCGGCTGGACCCGTTCCTTTCGAGTGGGAAGCAACAAGTATGAGATTGCACATGTTCGCCATCCCGAAGAAACAATTCTTTCTGCTTACAAGAATGCAGGATTGCAGGTAGTGGCTCAAAAAGACGCAGCATTCGGCGAGCCGGAGAGAGCCATTTTTGCCAGTGCAGGGAAAGCGCACGTTTTCTCGATGCTCATCGGAAAGCCGGCGGTCCGCGTAATTGTCTGCAACAGGATATGACGTTGGCCGGTGCGAAAGTAGCCATGAGCGCTAACGTTTCATCCCGCAGCGACATCATCATCCGTTACGGGCGCATTGCTTTCGCTCCGCGTGCCCGGACCCAGAGTGTTCCGAAGCTCAATCTGAGCGGGTTCATGATCCTGCCCGGACTGGTGAATGCTCACGATCATCTGGAGTTCAATCTTTTTCCCCGGCTCGGGCACGGACCCTACCCGAATGCGGTCGCTTGGGCAGAAGATATTTTCAAACCCTCGCACGAGCCGATCGCAAGCCAACTTAAGTTGCCAAAACCCGTCCGGCTTTGGTGGGGAGGATTGAAAAATCTGCTCAGTGGTGTGACGTCGGTCGCCCACCATAATCCTTACGAGCCTTCTGTTTTCTCCCGGTGCTTTCCCGTGCGCGTTCTTCGCCGCTTCGGCTGGGCCCACTCGCTGGCCTACTCGCCAGATGTTGCCAGTCGCTTTCGGCGCACTCCGTCCCGCGCTCCGTTCATCCTGCATAGCGGAGAGGGTACCGATACCGAATCCTGGCGGGAGCTTTACGATCTCGATCGGGCGAAGCTGCTTCGCTCATTTACAGTACTCGTGCATGGTGTTGCGATAAGAGCTGAAGATCTCAATCTTATTCGGAGCCGGGGAGTTTCTCTCGTCTGGTGCCCGAGTTCCAATCTATTCACACTTGGCCGTACAGTTGCGCCCGACGTGCTGAGCTCGGAGATCCCCATCGCCCTCGGCACAGATTCCGCCTTAACTGCCGAAGGTGACATGCTCGATGAGCTATCCGTGGCGGGTAATCACGTCAGCACCAGTCGCCTGTATGCCATGGTGACGACCGAGCCGGCACGGATACTGCATCTCGCAGCGGGCGAAGGAAAGATACAGGACGGAGGAGTCGCGGACTTGCTGGTTGTGCGCGCCAACGGCGAATGCGCTCCCTCCCGCGTCCTTGGTTCGCGTCCCGAACTTGTCTTTTTGAAAGGGCGATTGATGTTGATATCCGAAGACGCCGCACGCGAACTGCGCATGAACGGCCTTGAAGATTTCCAGCCGCTCGAAATCGAGGGTCGCGGCCGCTGGTTTGTAAAGGGCAATGTTCGCGAATCCGTAAACACGACCAAACAGATCCTGGGTGAACGGATATGTCTTGCTGGAAGGCGAGTGATCGCATGAATGCAACGCTGACCGCAATGCCGATCCTGATCTTGTATCCACATCGGCGCTGCAATTGCCGCTGTGTGATGTGCGACATCTGGAAGGACCGGGCCGAAAATGAGATCTCGCCGGATGAACTCAAGCGCCACCTCGACGACATCCGCGCCCTCAATGTGCAATGGATCGTCCTCTCCGGCGGCGAACCTTTGATGCATTCGGACCTTTTCCGGCTGACTGCGCTCATTCGTTCTTCAGGCATTCGAGTGACCATCCTGACCACCGGCCTGCTACTTCAGGACCACGCCGGACAGATCGTGGACAGTGTCGATGACGTGGTCGTCTCTTTGGACGGACCGGCCACAGTTCACGATCAGGTGAGACGAGTTCCTGGCGCGTTCAATCGTTTAGCGGCCGGCATTGCAGCTCTTCATCGCTTCAACCCGGCATTTCCCGTTTCTGCGCGCTCGACCGTTCAACGGATGAACTGCAGATACGTCTGCGAAACAGCCAAGGCCGCTCACGAAGTGGGTTGCCGTTCCATTTCCTTCCTGGCCGCCGATATGAGTTCTACAGCCTTTAATCGTGCGAGTCCTCTGAACGTGGTCGGACAATCCAAGTTGGCGTTGGATGAGGAACAGATCTCGCACCTGGAAGTCCAGTTCTCAAAGTTGATGGCGGACTGGAGTGGCACCGGCTTTTTATCGGAAGACCAAGCGAAGTTCGAACGTATCGTCCGGCACTTTCGTGCTCACGCGGGCCTGACCGAACCAGTGGCGCCGCAATGCAATGCACCCTGGGTTTCCGCCGTAGTTGAGTCGAACGGCACCGTCCGGCCTTGTTTCTTCCAGGATCCCATCGGCAACACCAGAGACGGCAATCTACTCGACGTGATAAATGGATTGCAGGCCGTTCGTTTTCGCTCCAACCTGGATGTCTCAACGAACGCAATCTGCAAGCGCTGCGTTTGCTCTCTGAATTGGAGGGAGTGCGCTTGATCGGAACGTCGAATCCCGTATTTACAAAACTTTCACACGTACCGCACAATGTGATCCCGCCGTTTGTCTACTCTCAGGCTTGAGGCCGGTCCTCTGAAACGCTCAACTCTTACTATTGCCGGGAGCCAGGATACTGAGGCTGTGTTGCCGCAACCAATGTTTGCAAGCGGACTATCCGTTGAGCTTGAACATTCACAAATACACGACGCCAATGCAGGCGGCTGCAGTATTACTTGCGACCCTACTTGGGCCTTGGTGAATTTATTGGAACGTATCGCGGCTACTGTACTGTTGCTCCTACTGTTGCCGCTGCTTTTTACAATTGCAATTCTTGTGTCTCTGTTTTCCCGCCGCTCCCCACTCGTAGCTCATCTCCGTGTCGGGCGAAACGGACGCGACCTGTGGGTCCTAAAGTTCCGAACGATGTGGGACAACTCGGATTTGCACGCCCGCAAGAACATCATTGTCGAGCGAGTCTCGAGTGTAAGCGAGTTGGGACAAAAACAATTGCAAGACCCGCGAGTAACCAGCCGGTTCGCAGCCCATTGCCGCAAGTATTCAATCGATGAATTACCCCAGTTGTGGCATGTCGTCCGAGGCGACATGGCCTTTATCGGACCGCGGCCACTCACGGCTGCGGAAATTGTTACCTTCTATGGCTCGGATGCACATCGTCTGTTACTCGTAAGACCTGGATTAAGCGGCCTATGGCAGGTGAATGGCAGGAGCCGGCTTACTTTGGAGGAGAGACGGCGGCTTGATCTCTTCATGCTGGAGAATTGGTCACTCCGGCTCTATTTCCAGATACTCCAGGCCACAGTTCCCTGCGTACTGTCCGGACGCAATGCATGGTGAACACATGGTACGGGAAGGGACAGGAATGAACATCCTGTGCCTTGATCAGTACGCGGAACTTGGGGGAGCTCAGCGGATGCTTCTGGAGCTGTTGCCTTCCTTTACGGCTCGAGGCTGGACACCTTATGTTGCCGCTCCCAACGAGAGCGGAGGCCTGCTCGAGAAGGTTCGGGAACTCGGATACGGCACTGGTTCGTTCCAGTTTGGAAAGTACACCAAGCTAAAGAAAACCGGCGCTGAGATGATTCACTATCTGCGAGACTCGTACCACCTGGCGAAGGAGTTCCTGACCTGGATGCACACGCTCGCGATTGATGTAGTGTACGTGAACGGCCCTCGTGTACTGCCGGCCGCTTCGATAGCCGCACGCCGGAGTTCGCTACCGTTGCTCTTTCACTGTCACAACCGCTTGCATCAGCGCAGTGCAGCCTGTCTCGCGGCTACGTCTTTGAGATTTGCCAGTGCACGAGTGGTCGCTTGCTGCCGCTATGCGACTGAACCGCTGCTCTCTTATGTAAATAGAGAGACAGTTCACGTAGTCTACAACGGAGTGGCCGCAGCCACTACCAATCCGGCTGAGAAGAACACTGCCATCAGGCGCATTGGTGTGATCGGGCGTGTCGAAGAAGAAAAAGGGCAGATTGAGTTCGTCCAGGCCGCCAGAATCCTCGCGGATACCCGTCCTGAGCTACTGTTCTCCGTTATCGGTAAGCCCTTGTTTGCCGATGACGCGTATTTCGAACGGGTTCGGACCGCTTCGGAAGGTCTGCCGATCGAATTTCCCGGCTGGATAGACAGGATGGCCGATGTCTTCGCCTCTCTCGATTTGATTGTTGTGCCCTCGACAGCACTTGATTCGACTCCACGAATCATCCTCGAAGCATTAGCCTCCGGCATACCCGTCGTTGCGTACGCGGTTGGGGGCATACCCGAGCTCTTGAAAGATATGGATACCGGAATCCTGGTTTATGAAAGAACCCCCGAGGCACTCGCCCGAGGTATAGCCCAGGCGCTCGAAATGACTCCGGATAACATGCGTACCCTCGTGCGGAATGGAAGGCGCACCTGGCAGGAAAAGCACAGTCCTGAGACTTATGGCAATGAGATCTGCCGGGTGATCTCTCAAATGGTTAAGGTGGCTTAGAGGCCGATGCGGGTTGCCCTCGTTCACTACTGGTTGCTAGGGATGCGAGGAGGCGAAAAGGTACTCGAAGCGTTCTGCCGCATCTTCCCGGAAGCCGACATATTCACGCTCTTTTACGATCCGGAGAAAGTATCCGAAACAATCCGCTCCCGGCGAGTTACTTCCAGCTTTCTCAATCCCGCCAGGCGCTATTACCGTTCGCTTCTTCCGCTCATGCCGTTCGCTCTGGAGCACCTGGATCTGCGCGGCTACGATCTGATCATCAGCAGCGAATCCGGTCCGGCGAAGGGCCTGGTAGCCAACGCGTCCAGCCGGCATATCTGCTATTGCCATTCGCCCATGCGCTATCTGTGGGATCTGTATCCGGATTACTTACACGAATGGACTGGTTCGGCAACCAAGCGGGCAGTTATCGGTCTAACCAGCAATTATCTGCGCCTCTGGGATTATGCCTCTGCTGCACGCGTAGACGAGTTCATAGCCAATAGCGAAAATGTTCGCAGGCGACTTTGGCGAGCGTACCGCCGTGAATCCAATGTTGTTCATCCGCCTGTTCGTGTCGACAGCTTCTATTACCGGCCTCCGCTTGATTACTACCTGCTGGTTTCGGAGTTAGTCGCTTATAAACGTGTCGTGGACGCAGTGGCCTGTTTCTCGCAAAACGGCCGTCCTCTAAGGATTGTCGGCGATGGGCCCGAGTATACGACGCTGAAAAAGGCAGCGACGTCGAACATTGAGTTTTGTGGGCGCCTGCCGGACACTGAACTTCGTGAGCAGTATGCTCGTTGCCGGGCGGTGGTTCAGCCCGCAGAAGAAGATTTTGGCATGGTGTCCGTTGAGGCTTTAGCCAGTGGCAAGCCGGTCATCGGATTAGGGCGCGGCGGCGTGCTCGAGATTGCTTCCGAACGAGAAGGCAGCGGATTTCTTTATGCAACCCCGGGGCATGAAGCAATGGAACGTGCAATCTCACGATTTGAGGAGCGAGAGGCCCAGATAAGGCCCACAAGCCTTCAGTTCCTGGCAGCGCAATTCTCCGAAGATCGATTCGCCGAGAAGATACGGGGAATCGTCAATGCCGATTCCTGCTCTTCGAACAGCCCCGTCCACGATGCCCCGTCCCGCTCCCTCGCTATTAGCCGATCTGCGTAACCGGTTCGAGACGGTTTCACATAACTTTTACGATTCGTCGACAACTGCGACTCAGGTAAAAACCTATAGTCACGGTATCGAGATTATATGCCGGCTAACAACGTCCGCACGAACAACAAGAGCTTTGTCTATCGTTGGGGCATCCTGTTTGGATGCTTAGCCTCAGCGGCGGTGGTTGCCAGTGGACAGGCGCCGTCTACTGACCTCGCCCACTCGCTTGGGATTGAATTTCCGTCCGGCTCGTCATCACAGGTGATTCTTCAGCGCGAAGGCAAACGCTACATGATCGACGTTTCGGCCAAGTCTATCGTTGAAATAACCGGCGGATCTCAACCTTCCTCATCGCCTTCGAACGCCTCGGCTCTATTTGCTAAGAACTGTGCAGTGTGTCACGGCGCGGATGCCAAGGGCAATAAGGCGATCGGCACGCCGAACTTCCTCGATCCGACGTTCCAGCGAACACAAAGCGATACTGATTTCAGCAATGCCATCCATAACGGAAAGGGCGGTCGAATGCCAGGGTGGTCCGGCAAGCTCTCTGAACCGGAAATGGCGAGCCTTGTCACTTACGTGAGGAGCTTTGGCAACGGGCAAAGTCAAGGCGCGCCTGCCGTTTCAAGTTCGGCGGCAGTAACTACGCCTACTCCGGCATCCCCGGCGTTAGACGTTTACGATCCGGGAGATGACGTTCTCGTCAGTCTGCCGACAGGGCGGCAAACAGCGCGACACGGCGTATACGTCAATTTCGCTCACCGCTTCGCCTACGATCCTGCGTTTACCGGTACTGGACGCGGCGAGGCGCTTTTCGGCTTGGACGGATTTGCAATTCCGTCGTTTGGTTTCACTTATGGCATCACCGATAAGTTATCGGCCAGCATCTATCGCTCGCCGAGCATCATCAATCGTCCCATCCAATTAATGGCCGCATACCAGCTTCTGGATGAACACAATGGCTCGCCGTTCACACTGAAAGTAAGAGCCTCCATCGAAGGACAGAATAACTTCCGGAAGAACTACACAGAGAACATCGAGGCCATCTTCGCGCGCAGTCTTACTAAACGGGCGCAGATCTACGCGGTTCCTACTCTCTCCCTTAATGACCGGCGTCTCGTTCCGGGTGGAATGCGGTCAGCCGAGATTCTTGATCTCCCAGGCGTAAATGCTTTTTCGCTTGGCTTCGGCCTGGCAGTTGACGTGCGGCCAACCGTCGCTCTGCTAGCGGAAATCATTCCCACTTTTGTAAACGGGCGTGACCTTGGCATCCACAGACCGGCTTATTCCTTTGGCATTCAAAAGAAGATTTACCGCCACGCTTTCACGTTCGGCTTCTCGACAAGTCCCGGCACTACCGTTTCTCAACGTGCGGCCACGAGAGCCACTTTCATCGGCGATCCAAGTGCCGACAAGCCGGGTGGCTTATTTGCGGGCTTCGATCTGACCCGGCAGATTCACTAGAAACTCATTGAAAGAGAGCTGACGGGAGCGGGTGCCAGCGGATCATCCACCGCGTGCGATCCGGAAGAGCGTCGACGCGAAGCGACAAAGCCTGAGCAACGATTTCGAGACCTGTACGCCAAGCCGGACCGGGCCTCGACCACTCTATGCCGACTGGTGCGCGTCGTTCTGCTACACGTTCGTAATTCGGTCCGCAGCGAGCGTATGCCGATGGACAGATGAACCATGAGCTCCTTTTCACTGGCTTCTAGGACTGGAAATGGACGAGCCGGTGTGGAAGCAGGCCATTTTCGGGAAAGCATCGCGAAGGTTTCTGATAGGGGCGCTGACACAGCCCAAGCGCTACCTATCGAACGAACATTTCAGCCGATGTTGTTTTCGGAGTGGCGGAAGCGGTCTCATCGGCGACACAGGCGGGCGTGATCGATCGACGAACAACTCGGCACCGGGCTATCTTGTTAGCCAGCTCAAGCGACCGCTGATCGAGAACACTTTCGGTTGGTTTAACCAGAGTCGCCGAATGTGCAAACAAAGCTGCGCGGGACTTGGATTGCATTCCAACAAGTTCTTAGAGATCGAGCCGGCTAAGGAAGTGCCAGCAGATAGCCGACAAGGGCATCCCGCTGTGCAGGGGAGAAGTGGAAAGGCGGCATCACTGTTCCGGGAGATAGGGTTTGGGGAGATTCGAAGTGCTTCTCTATCCAGTCTTTCGAACGTCGTGCCGCCAAGCCATTCAGTGACGGCCCGATTTCTCCGCCAATGCCTCCGACTCTGTGACAACTGTTACAACTATTCGACACATAGGTCTGAGCGCCCTTCACGGCCTCGGGCGGTATCTTGTCGACCAGTTCTGCTGTCTCCGGCCTTAGGCGCAGAAGAAACGCGGAGAGTGCATTTAGCTGGGATACGCTCAAGGCAATCGGAGGCATGTTACTGCCCGGAATGGTTTGGCTGGGATTTCTGAAATGCTGGATCATCCACTCTGCCGAGCGCTTCGTTGTTTGCAACGCCAGCGTGGGGCCTGGTTTTGGCGGGCCTTCCGTCAGGTTGTGACAGCTTCGGCAGCGCTCCTGGCGAAAATATCCGATCCCGGCCATCTCTTCGGCCGATAGCGACCCTAGATCGCTTAAGGCAAGCGCATTGGCAGTCGCAGTTGAAGCTGCTGCAGGCGTGCTCCGCAACGCTGCTACCGTCAGTGAAATCCAGCCGGCAAAGGCAAAGACCACAACCGACGCCGCTAGTGTGCGCCGGCGAACCGCTTTTGCGCGCGACCTGTCCAGGAAAGGAACGAGGAACAGCAGTCCAATAATCAAGGTTGGAATTCCGATACTCCCCACCGGCTCCCAAGCTCCTTTGAAGAACTTGAGTAGTTGAAATAGGAAGAGGAAATACCATTCCGGTCGCGGAATGTAGGTTGCGTCAGTTGGGTCGGCCAGGCGCTCCAGCGGAGCGCGAATGAGAAGCGCGGCGCTCAACAGGATAATAAGGACCAAGAAGCAGGCTAGAGTGTCGCGAAAAACCTGCTCCGGGTAAAACTGCTTCTTCGGAGCTCGATCGTCTGCCGCCGGTGTTACTCCGTGACGCCGCACGAGATGAAGGTGGACGATCACAAGAAATGCGGTGATCGCTGGAAACAGGAAAACGTGAAGCGAATAAAAGCGCGCAAACGTGATGACTCCGATCTGCTCGCCGGCATCGACAACTTGTTGAAGATAGGGACCAATGATCGGTGCTTGTCCCATAATCTTCGTAGTGACCACCGTTCCCCAATACGCGCGATTGTCCCAGGGAAGTAAATATCCCGTCAGGCTGAAGCCCAGGATGAGCAACAGCAGGCACACTCCTCCTATCCACGTCGCTTCGCGCGGCCGTTTGTACGCTCCATACAGAAACACCTGAACCATATGGAGCACGAGAACGATCAGCATCAGACTGGCGCCCCAGTGGTGCAAGCCGTGAATCAGCCTGCCCATCGGAACATCGCGAATGATGTAAGTCAAGCTGTTGTAGGCATCTCCCGGAGTTCCCGCATAGTTGAGGGACAGGAGAATGCCCGTAAAGGCCTGAAGCAAACAGAGGAATAGAGCGACGCTGCCAAATGCCTGCGGCCAGCCGGCGGATTGAGGTATTTCCTCCGATAGGAACTGGCTCGCTAGCGTGATTAGGCCAGTTCGGTCATCGAACCAAGTGGATACTCTTCGCAATTGAATCCTCCGGCCGACGTTACCCGCGAGCAGACTGCGGTGAGCTCAGCCAGATCCGTTTTCCCTCCAGCTTGATCTCGTACCGGTCAAGTGGACGAGTTGCCGGACCCGCGATCACTGCGCCATCCTTAGCAAATCTGGAACCGTGGCAAGGACAGGAAAACTCTTTGCGGTTGGCTTCCCAACGATAGGCGCAGCCGAGGTGAGTGCACCAGGGAGAAAAAGCAACTAACTTGTTCTCAGCGGTTTTGCTGAGCCAGGCCGTTTCACTCCCGCTGTGAATCTTCCATCCATCCACTCGATTGCGTCGAAATGTAATTTCCTGTGGAAACTCACTGCCCAATTCCGAAGTGTCACCGGCATCCATCCATTTGGAAGCCGCATTTCTTTGTCGCAACGCAAAAACGTAGACGGCCGAGGGCACGCCGAGCAAGATAGCCATGGTCCCCCCGAGCCAATTAGTCGCTCTCTCAAGAAATCGTCTGCGATCGTGGATCGTGCTGCTGGAGGCGCATTCTCGAAGGCTGGTTTGTTCCAAAGGTCGCTGTCCTTTCAGCCGAATCGTACTGGAAAAACCGGAAGCGTTTGTTGGCTGATTGTAAACAAGGCGTAAAACCACTCTTTGGATACTTAGTCGGCGGTTGACTCGGCGAAGCCTAATGGAAAGCTATGTGGAAAACTTACCTGACTAACCGCGGCCAGCGACAGGTCCCGTTTTGCTGCTCTTTGGATTCCGCTATCCGAGGCAGGTCAGAGGGTCCGCCCATCTGAGAGTCCCAGATCATAAGAACCGGCTGCGAGCACAGAAATCTAGAATCGATCCTTTAGCCGCAGAAAAGGTTCCTCGACCGTCGCCCATGAAATTCTCGCCAGTAAATAGGTGACAAGAAACAGCACTGGGATAAAGAGACTCTTGGCCAGCAGCATACCCGCCGGAGAAGGACCACGGAGACTAGCCAGGATTAACTGACCAAACATATACGGCAGAAGGTGCCAAAGGTACATAGCGTAGCTATATTTCGCGATGTGAGCAAGCGCGGGCGACTGCAACATCGATTTGCGGGTAAGAGAGACAGCAACGCATGACGCGAAGAAGATTGCCGATAGCGAAGGAAGAACCAGTTCAGCAAAATGGTTGTCTAAAGTCCCGACAGCAACCAAAATGCCGGTAAAGCTTAATGCCGAAAGCACAGCGCAATAAAATGCGGCTCTCTGCACTTTGGCCCAGGGGTAACGCCGCCACGCAATGGCAACTAAACCGCCCATAAGCAATCCATCGATACGCGCGGGCGTAAATCGAATCTGGTCGTATCGCGAAAAGCCAGAGACGATCATCGCCCCCCGGAAGACCAGTGCGAACACACAAAGCAGAATGATCAATTTGGCGAGGTGCCGCTTCGGGCAGAAATAGACCGCCAGTGCCCAGAAGATATAAAATTGCTCCTCAACCGCCAAGCTCCACAAGTGACCCAGCCAGTTATCGGACGCAGGATCGGGGCCCGCCCAGTTGCGAAGGTAAAGGACAAACCACCACCGGCCGAGATGTTGAAACATCGAAGGAATGAACAAAAAGGGCAGGAGGAATAGCGCATAAGCCGGGAAGATTCGCAGCGATCGCCGCCAGTAGAATCTTCTGAAGAAATCTCGTCGCCCGATTGAGTCGTAAAGAATTCCGGTAATCAGAAATCCGGAGAGCGCGAAAAACAAGTCCACGCCCAAACCGCCCAGGTCCAAAATCAGCTTGAGACCATCACGGAGGCGTGAGCCGCCATGGAAAAGCATTGGAGCGTAATGATGGATCATTACGGATGACAACGCAATCGCCCGAAGGCCGTCCAGGGAACTGAAGTGCTTGTGCGCTGCGGATCGCGCTTCACCATGATCTGCTGCAGGAATAACCTTCGCGCGTTTTGCCGTTGCGTTAACTTCCATGTTGGGGGCAGAAACCCGAATTGTACCTAGGGTTGCTTTTTCGCTGGCTGCTCCCCGCGTGGGTAAAGCTGGTTTTCCGCCGCGATCCATCGTTCGCCATTCAAGGAATTGAAGAGCGCTACGAGATCGCACTCGCTTCACTCGGTGAAGAATAAGAACGTCTGTCTCACGCGTTCCTTTAGCTTTCGGGACGAGCTACGTCAAGCCGAGTTTTGGGCGCTATCGCCACCTGTGACGTCGTACGAGGCACCTGTCACCATTGCCGCTGCCTTGGAGGCGAGGAAGACGGCTGCCGGGGCGACCTGGTCCGGTTGCAGCCATGGTTCTCCGAGCGGAGAGCGAGGCATACGTGCCGCTACGACCTGATCTTCGGAAGGCTTCGCCGGTGGGTTTTTCATCGTTTCCCCCATCGCGAGACTCCAGCGTTTTTCGTTTCGGGTCATAGGCGTATCGATGAGCCCGGGAATGATCGCATTCACCGTAATCTTGTGCTGGCCCAACTCCAGCGCGGCCGATTTCATCAGGCCGATGATGCCCCATTTCGAAGCCGAATAAGCCGATCCGTTCTTCGTACCATGCCGTCCTTGCATAGAGGAGAGCACAATGATGCGTCCTTCACCACGCTTGACGAGATAAGGGGCGAAAACACGAATCGTATTTGCTGTTCCGGTCAGGTTCACGTCAATGACGTCGTGCCAATCCTGGTCCTGCATTTCCAGCAAGGGCTTGAATGCCTGGATACCGGCATCAGCCACAACGATGTCGATTCCTCCAAGTTGCTCCTCCGCTTTCCGTGCCACTTCACGAAGCGAGGCAATGTTCCGGATGTCAGCCGTGAATGGAACGAACCTGCGGCCGCGCGCCGTCACGAGCTTTCCGGTCTGCTCCAGATCAGCAGCCGTGGCGTGAGGATATTGCGTAATAGGTGTGACCTCACCGGCTATATCCACGCCAATTACGTCCGCCCCGTTTGCAGCGAACTCTACCGCAATGGACCGCCCGATTCCGCGGGCTGCACCTGTGACCACCGCCACTTTACCGGTCAGGACGGATTCCAGGTTCGGCGTACCAGGGTCGTTCTGATTCGCAGCCGTGGGCCCGGACGCATCCGGTGGTTGCTGCTGCGAAGGTGCCTGCTGTCCCGCTCCGGTTTGTGCACCCGAACTAGCTACGGTCACAAAAGCTCCTGCGCCCGTAAGAATTGCATGCCGCCGATTCAACTCCGCACCTTTACCCGTGAATGTGCTCATTCGCTTCCTCGACCCAAGAATTGCAAAGGAACTGTCAAACCGGCAACACGCAATATTGAGAGCTAGCCATTAGCGACCGCGAGCACTTGCTTCTCAAGAACCCTTCAGAAAATAAGGATTAATCTGAGATCCCTAGCCGTTGGGAGAGTGTTTCCACCTTGTTACTGAGAGATTCTCGAACCAGTTTCGACTTGATTTTTGGAATCGATTTTCGATCGCTAAATCTGGATTCGTGCCTGCCAGCAAGAACCCAAATTCGGATAGAAGGAGGAGCCCGTGAAAGTTAAGAGCAGCGTGAAGGCTGGCCAAGGTTTGTGGGGCGCATAGTTCTTCTTTCGGCTTAGAAGCCGATAAACTTTAATCCCTTTTGAGCCACTTCGCATCACGTGCGCGGCGGCCCTCTCCTTCTCCGGTTCGGTTTCTCCCTCTCCATGTCTCAAAGCTTCCCCAGTGTTCACCACCGGCTTCGGAACGATCGAGGTCTGACTTCCACTTTCGCCCTTTGCGTTGCCATCCTGTTTCTCTCAGCCTGGCTTGCGTGGGCCTTTCTGGCGCGCATTACCCGGTACGAGATCTCGGATTCCGCCAGGCTGGAAGTTGACACCGCTCCGTATCCGGTTCAGGCAAACATCTCAGGACGGCTGCTGCGTTCTAATCTCGTTCTCGGGAAACACATCGAAGCGGGAGACGTGCTGGCCGAAATCGACACGCAAACGGAAGAATTAAGTCTGCGCGAAGAACAAACACGGCTGCTGGAGCTTCAGCCGCAGATCAATGCCCTGCGCGCAGAGCTGGACGCCCAGACCGAGGGGAAATCGGATGAGCGCAAAGTTCTTGCATTGAGTCAGAGCGGCGCACGAGCCCAATTTGAAGAAGCGAATGCACAGGCAACGCTTGCGGAGGAAGAAGCCACCCGGGCAAACCGGCTGCGAGCGGAAGGCATCATGTCCGTTGCCGACGCAGAGCGCGCTCGAGCTTCCGCCCAAAGCAAGAGAGCAGCCGCGGAGAGCCTCAAAACCAGCATCTCCCGGCTCGAACCAGAACTGAATGTGCGCGAGAAAGATCGCGACGTCAAGAGCAAGGAAACGCAGGCAGCGCTTGCAAAGCTCGAAGCTGACCTGCGGACCGGAGCAGAGTCGGTTCGCCGGCTCGAGTACGAGATCGAACGCCGGCGAATCCGGGCAACGGTCTCCGGGCGATTGGCTGAATGCGCGGCACTCCGCCCCGGTTCTCACATTAATGAGGGCGACAAGCTCGGTGTCATCCTGCCGAGCGGCAAGCTCCAGGTCATTGCCGAGTTTCAACCTTCGGCTGCTCTCGGGAAACTGCATCCCGGCCAGGCCGCCTCACTTCGATTGGAGGGGTTTCCGTGGGCTCAATACGGCACCGTACCGACAAGAGTTGCCAGGGTTGCCGACGAGATTCGAGACGGGAAGGTGAGAGTCGAGCTGTCGGTAGGCAGCAATTTTCCCTCGCGGATCCCGCCCCAACATGGCTTACCGGGGTCGGTTGAAGTAGAAATTGAGCAAGTCTCGCCCGCAAAGCTGGTCTTGCGCTCGGCCGGCGAAATCGTGGGCTCCCGGTGAGGAAGTTCTTTGCGCCAGAAGTGGTGCAGACCTCGAACATGGATTGTGGGCCAGCGGCCCTGAAATGTGTGCTGGAAGGCTTCGGCATTCCGACCAGCTACGAACGCCTGCGAGAGGCCTGCCAAACCGGGATTGACGGTAGCTCGATCGATACGGTCGAAACCGTCGCGAATCAATTGGGACTCCAGGCCGAGCAAGTCATGCTCCCGGCGGACCACATCCTTCTCGATGCCGCCAAGCTCCCGGCCATTGTCGTCGTCCGGCTGCCGGGCGGATTCACCCACTTCGTCGTCCTCTGGCGGAAGCACCCAAACAAGGTCCAGGTCATGGATCCGGTAACCGGGCGCCGTTGGGTCAGCCAGCGTGAATTTCTTCAAGAGCTCTACAGTCACACGATGGTTGTTCCGGCTGAGGATTGGCGGGATTTCGCGGGATCAGCCGATTTTCAACTCGGCCTCGAGAAGCGGCTAAAGGCCATCGGGGTGAGTGCGGCTGAGAATCGGCGGTTGCGATCGGCCGCCTGCCAAGACACGCAGTGGCATAGCATCGCAGCTCTTGACGCCGGTATCCGCCTGGTCACCTCTCTCGTCGGGAGTAAGGCTATAGGGGAGGGCTCGGCCGCCAGGCGCCTGATCGAGCGCTTCTGCCAGTCTCCACAACTCATTCCAAGCACCTTCTGGTCTGTTCGCGAGAACGGCGAAGGTGAGTTGTTGATGACAGGGGCCGTGCTCGTGCGCATTCTCGGACGGAAGGCCGCATCAGACCAGTCAGAACTCAATCGGGAATTATCGGCCGCCATCAGCGAACGGCCAATTCGACCGGCACTCGCCGTCTGGCAATTGTTAGGGTCCGGAGGACGATGGACCGCGGTGTTTGTTGCCTTTTCCCTGGTCACAATCTCACTCGGCTTGTTGGGAGAGGCGCTTTTATTCCGGACACTGTTCGACGTGGCAAGCGAACTCCGCCTGGCAGGACAGCGTATGGCCGCAATGGGAGCCATCGTGGCCTTCAGCTCACTATTACTTGCCCTGGAATTCGGTGCCTTCACGGGTGCCATGCGGATTGGCCGGATCTTCGAAACTCGATTGCGCGTTGCTTTCCTCGAGAAGCTGCCCAAACTCGGTGACCGCTATTTCCAGAGCCGCCTCATCTCGGACATGGCTGAGCGAAGCCATCTGACACACCGGCTGCGAAACTTACCCGAGCTGGTCAGGCAATTGACACGCTCATGCTGTGAGTTATTTGCCACTGCGGGCGCGATGATCTGGCTTGAACCCCTGAGCGCTCCGCTTGTGTTGGCCACCGTAGCAGCCGGGATCATTCCGGCTTACGCTACGCAATCGATCCTCCGGGAACGGGATTTGCGCGTCCGCAATCATGCCGCCGGATTGACACGCTTCTACCTGGATGCCGCGCTTGGTCTGGGAGCGATTCGAGCCCATGCTGCCGAGGCCAATGTGCGTCGTCAACATGAGAAGCTCGTGGGCCAATGGGCGCATTCCGTTCTTCGGCTTCAGCAGTTAGCAGTGAGCGTTGAGGGACTTCAGCTTACATTGCTCTTCGGTTTTGTCGCAGCTCTGTTTTTGGTTCATCCCATAACCGGCACCAACATAGGCCGTGTGCTCCTGGTTGCGTACTGGGCGCTCAATCTCCCGGCCATCGGCCAGGATATCGGGACGGTAGCCCGGCAATTTCCGTATTACCGGAATCTCACGCTCAGGCTTCTGGACCCGCTACGCGCTCCGGAGGAGGAGAGCCTCGGAAAGCTTGTCGGCGGATAACAGCCACGGGAGCGGTGCCGTAGAAATTGAGTTCCGTTCCGTAGGCGCAACGGCCTCCGGACACACCATTCTGGAAGATCTCAGTTTCTCCATTTCAGCGGGACAGCACGTCGCCATCGTTGGTTCGTCAGGCGCCGGCAAGTCCTCGCTAGCCGCCATCCTGCTTGGGATGGTTGCGCACAAGTTCGGGCGAAGTACTCATCGACAATCAGCCGCTCAATGCCGAAGCGCTGCGCCGCTCCACCGCCTGGGTAGATCCTGCCGTCCAGATCTGGAATGATTCGCTGTACTCCAATCTTGGCTATGGTTCCGAGGGCGATGGATCGAGAATCGGTTCCGTGGTCGACGCTGCCATGCTGCGTGGTGTTATCGAAGCCTTGCCCGAAGGTTTGCAAACGAAATTAGGTGAATCAGGCGGATTGGTTTCGGGTGGAGAAGGTCAGAGGGTACGTATCGGGCGAGCCATGCTCAAAGAAGAAGCGCGCCTGGTAATCCTGGACGAACCTTTCCGCGGGTTAGACAGGGACAAGCGCCGCGAGTTTCTCGCCCGTACTCGTGCGTTATGGCAGAATTCTACGCTGCTTTGTATCACGCATGATCTCGCCGAAACACGCGCGTTCGATCGCGTTCTGGTCATTGAGGCTGGACACGTCCTCGAGAACGGCACGCCTTCCGAACTATCGGCCGACCCCCAGTCGCGTTACTCGCGGCTGATTGAGGCAGAGCGTATCGCCAACGCGGAGACCTGGGGAGGCGATTTCTGGCGGAGAATCAGGATTCATTCCGGCCGGATCGTCCAGGAACTGCCGAAACCGGCGAGTGAAGCGCGCCGCCGGACGGAGGTCGCCTGAAAAGCGCAATTCCCTTAGAGGAGTTTTGCTGGCCCCTGTCCGGGCTCGGCGAAGCCCTGTCAGGTCTTGCCATCAAGGCCGGTCTAGCGGTAACGAATACCAGGGCATCGGGCAGTGAATCGATTGGTGAAGGTGTAAATCCAGGTGCCTTTATCGAGTGGCAGGCCCAACTGCTCGGGTGCGAAGCGCAATCCTTAGACACCATCTATCAGGACCTTGAGGCCGAACTCACTACAGCGACTCCCGCCGTCATTCGCCTCAGTCCGTCTCACTTCGCTGCGGCGATCAAGGTTCAACGGGGCACGGTATACCTGCTCACACCCGCGCGCGAAGTCCGCAAGTTTCCTCTCCGATCGCTCTGCGAATTGCTCCGGTCCCCGGCGGAGGAAGAGATCCGGCGCCAATATCAACAACTTTTGGACGGCGCGGAAATTCGGGGCCGGAAAAGTGCGCGCGCCATTCGGCAACTTCTGGACGGGCAGACCGGGCAACAGCGTTTCCGCGATGCCTGGATGCTTCGCCCGCCTCTCAATACGAGCGTCGGACGCTTTCTGATCGATACGGGCACTGTGCGCAAGGGGAGCGGTCTGCTGATCGCTCATCTGGGTCAGTACGTGTTCTGGTTGGCCTCATGGCAGATCTTGGGACGGCTATCGCTCGAAGGCCGGATGGACAGAGGGTGGCTTCTCGCCTGGGTCCTTCTCCTCCTCGGAATCGTGCCTCTACGGACCCTGACCACTTGGTTGCAGGGCTCTCTCGCCGCTGAAATCGGCATGACCTTAAAGCGAAGATTGCTTCTCGGCACTCTCAATTCCAACCCTGACGACGTGCGGCGTCTGGGCGTGGGAAGTCTTCTGGGGCAGGCATTCGAAGGCGAAGCAGTGGAAAATCTGGCGCTGAGCGGAGGCATCGCAGGTGTTCTCGCCGCGCTCGAGATCGTGGTCTCGTGCTTCGTTTTAGGGAAGTTATCGATCCTCCTGGCCGTGTGGTGCATCCTCACGGGGGTTGTTGGATGGCGTTTTCTTCGGCGCAATCAGGCCTGGACCGGTGCTCGCCTGGATATGACGGGCGAGCTGGTGGAGTCCATGGTTGGCAATCGGACGCGGCTGGCCCAGCAGCCCCCCGGCGACTGGCACAGGAAAGAGGACAAAGCGCTCTTTCGGTATTTCCAGAACTCGGCCGGGATTGACCGTTGCGGTGCCTGGCTTGTGGCCGCCATTCCCCGCGGCTGGCTGATCGCGGGCCTGTGCTGCCTTGCTCCTGCCGCAATTGCCGGAACGGCTTCGACGCAAACCGTAGCGCTCCAGCTCGGCGGAATTCTACTGGCCTTCAACGCGTTCCGGAAACTGACAACGTCATCGGTCGATATCGCGGCCGCAATTGTGGCCGCCATTCGGATTTCGCCCCTCTTTCAATCTGCCGCGAAGGCCGATTCGCTCAGCCAGCCGCGACCGCAGGAAACGGGAGAACAGCCAAACCGTGTAGTTGCCGAAGCAGAAAAAGTCACTTTTCGCTACCGCAAAGACGGTATTCCGACGCTGCACACCAGCAGCCTTGCGATCAGGCACGGCGAAAGGGTGCTCCTCGAAGGACCATCGGGTGGAGGGAAAAGCACCTTCGCCTCGTTGCTCTCCGGCATGCGAAAACCCGACTCAGGCCTGGTATTGATCAACGGCCTTGACAGGGACACGCTCGGCTCGCAGCGATGGCGGAAAGAAGTGGCTGCCTCCCCGCAGTTCCACGACAACCATATCCTGACGGAAACCCTCGCTTTCAACCTGTTGTTGGGAAGAACCTGGCCGCCTACCCGGAGTGACGTGGAAGAGGCGCAGGCCGTATGCCACGAGTTGGGACTCGACAATCTGCTCGAGCGGATGCCGAGCGGTCTGATGCAGATGGTGGGAGAAGGCGGCTGGCAGTTGTCTCACGGTGAACGAAGCCGGATCTATATTGCCCGATCTCTTCTGCAGAAATCAGAACTGGTCATTCTCGACGAAAGCTTCGCTGCGCTGGATCCTGAGACCGTCACAGCCGCACTTCAATGCACGATCAAGAGAGCAAAAACATTGCTGGTTATTGCCCATCCGTAGGTCTCTTAAACGCCAGGAGGTATTCTGGCAGTCATTTTTGTTCTCTATACTGAAGAGAACGGTTCAAGGGCATCCCTCTTAATGTTGTTTCTTCAAACGGTGAAGCGCCAGAAACTGCTGAGCTTCATCCTGCTGCTGGTCACATTGTCGGTCGGCATCATCATCGGCGTGGTCATGAATACCGGTGTCCGAGCCGAGCACCAAATTCCGACCGGGGCACAAGACGCTACGCCCTTGAGTATCCCGGAAGCCGTTCCTCTGGCAAACGATTTCACAAAGCTGACTAAGCGTGTGGAACCTTCTGTCGTTTACATCCAATCGGACTATCTGGCCAAAGCGGGCCGGCGGCCACGTAAAAACGGGAGCGATCCGGAGGAAGAGAACGGCGCGCCCGAAGGCTCTGGAAGTGGCGACGGCCGTGACATGTTGCGAAAGTTTTTCGGCCAGGATGACGGACGCTCGTTCCGTACCGAGGGCTCCGGCACCGGGTTTGTCGTTGACAAAAATGGCTACCTGATCACGAACTATCACGTGGTGGATAAGGCTGACCGGATCAAGGTCAGGATGGCGGGTGAAGACCTGGAGTACCGGGCAAAGGTAATCGGTTTTGATTCGGAGACGGATCTCGCTGTCCTGAAAATCGACACAAAAGCTGCTCTCACCCCGGTACAAATTGGCAATTCGGACAGTGTTCAAGTCGGTGATTGGGTGATCGCCATCGGGTCGCCGTTTGGTTTACAGGCCACGGTAACGGCCGGTATTGTCAGCGCAGAAAGAACCAGCAGAGATCTTCCCGGCGCTTCGAATTTTCAGAACTTCCTTCAGACCGACGCGGCCATCAATCCTGGTAATAGCGGCGGTCCGTTGCTCAATGTCCGTGGCGAAGTCATCGGCGTAAACACGATGATCGCGACGCATAGCGGCTCGTATGAAGGAATCGGCTTCGCGCTGCCCTCCAATACGGCAGTGAAAGTCTATAACGAGATCATTCGTTCCGGACGGGTGGTCCGTGGCTCCATCGGTATCCGCTGGACTCGTAACACGAATTCATCCGACACGCTGCGGGCCTTTGGTCTCGATCACGGCGTGTTGATTGATTCCGTATCTCCTGACGGACCCGCAGGGAAAGCGGGAATTCGCGCGGACGACGTCATCGTCGCCGTAAACAAACGTCCGATTCGCGATGGCGAAGAGTTGACCACCAAGGTCGCGGAGATGCCGATCGGGTCGCCTTCCGTTCTTACCGTCGACCGGAATGGTAAGCAGATGGATTTCAAAGTGGCAGTTGGCGAGCGATCGAAGGTCTGGGAAAACGAGCCGCAGGTGAGCGAGTCCCGCCCAGTCCCCACGCCTGCGACAAAAGCCACCGCACCTGCCAGGTTCGGGATCACGATCATGCGTCTTTCGCAAAGGGAACGCAAGGATCTTGCGATCGAGCTCGATACGGGAGTAAAGGTTGTGTCGGTTGATCCAGGATCTTTCGCTGACGATATCGGCATGAGTGAGGGAGATGCGATTATCGCGATCAATCGGCAGGCCGTGGCATCGCCCGACGACGTCATGAAGCTCCAGGCAAGCCTCAGGCCCGGGCAGTCGGTTGCCATGCATATCGTCAGAGGCCTGAGCGGCGTCAGACGTGGCCAACCCCAGCGTTATTACCTCGCCGGTCGTTTACCCGAAGAGTAGTTTCCCTGTCTCCGACAGCTACGAAAGCAACTGCGCGGCTCGCTTGGCGAAATAGGTCAGGGTAAAATCCGCTCCGGCTCGCCTTATCGACGTAAGCGATTCCAGGATTGTCCGGTCAAGATCGAGCCATCCTTTCTCGGCCGCGGCCACGATCATGCTGAACTCACCGCTGACCTGGTAAGCGCCGATGGTGACATCAAACAGATCCCGTGCAGTGCGAATAACATCGAGGTAAGGCATCGCGGGCTTGACCATAATCATGTCTGCTCCTTCCTCAAGGTCGAGCGTGATCTCGCGTATCGCTTCGCGGGCGTTAGCGGGATCCATCTGATAGCTGCGACGATCGCCGAACTGGGGCGTTGATTCTGCGGCTTCCCGAAAGGGTCCGTAGAAAACCGAAGCGTACTTGGCTGCGTAGGACAGGATCGGCGTGTTGAGAAATCCGGCTTGATCCAGCGCAGTTCTGATTGCGTCGACGCGGCCGTCCATCATGTCGCTTGGGGCCACAATGTCCGCGCCCGCGCGAGCATGCGAAACAGCGGTTCTCGCAAGCCAATCGAGCGTTGCATCGTTATCAACATCGCCGTTTCGGATTACGCCGCAATGCCCGTGACTGGTGTACTCGCAATTACAAACATCCGTCATCACCAGTAGTCCCGGAACCTCGCGTTTCAGCGAGCGAACGGCCTTCTGAACGATTCCTTCGTCCGAATAGGCGCCCGACGCCAGTTCGTCCTTCGTTTCAGGGATCCCGAAGAGGATGAGACCGCCCAGACCCAAACGTTTGCATTCTTCCGCCTCGCGGATGAGATTGTCCACCGAGAGTTGGGCGTTGCCGGGCATAGAGCCAATCTCTTTTCGCACTCCTTCGCCCTCGCAAACGAATAAGGGCAGAATGAACTGCGAGGGGGCGAGAGTTGCCTCGCGCACAAGTCTTCTCATTGCCTCCGAGGAGCGCAGGCGTCGCGGCCGCTGGGTTGGGAAAGCCATCGATTTCACTCTTAGTTTGTCAAAGGCAACGTCGTGTTCCTCGCCTCCAAGACCCATTTCAGGTGCGGCTAAAGAGCCTTGAGTTCCTGCTATAATTCGACCTCCGGAAATGCTGGGCAACCTAGAGCGCATGATCATCGAAGTCCTCTGGTCGATTGGGGACGCGAACGTACACGAAGTGGCACGGAAACTCGATCGGCCGCGGGCTTACACGACGGTGATGACCACGTTGGATCGCCTGTTCAAAAAGGGGCTCCTCCTGCGCAGGAAGTCGGACCGGGCATTCCGCTATAGTCCGAAGTTCACACGTCAGGAGTGGGAGCGGAAACGAGCTGGCGACTGGTTCGCGAAGTTTTTATCGGGTTCTCCCGATTCGGGCGATCTCCTGCTATCGTCTCTGGTCGATGCGGTAGGCGAACAGGATGGAGCGCTGCTTGATGAGCTCGAGCGCAAGATTGCTGCGAAACGTGAGCGGTTGAAAAACGGGGAATCTCAGTGACACTTCCCTACCTGGGTCGCCTTCTCTGTCTCGCGCTGGGCGCGTTCTTCCTTACCCATGCTGCCGTGAGTGCGGGAGTATGGCTTCTGGCAAAAAGGGCTGTACGCTCGTCCGTTTCCTTCGATCCCAAGATAGCGGCTCGCCTTCTATTCTGGCTCCGCCTCTTGCCGGCCGCAGTATCCGCACTACTCATTGGCGCCCTGTTTGCACCCAGCTATCTCCTGTTTGAGCCTAGGGCTGCCACGGAGAAAATCGGCGCGCTCTGCCTGGTATCAGCCCTGTTAGGAATAGCGGTCTTGTCCTCTGGAGTTCTCCGGGCAGGAAAGGCAATCTTTCGCTCTGCCAAGTATCTGCGCACGTACGAGGAAAGCGATGCGCCGGTGATCCTGGTCGCGGGACTGTTTCGGCCCCGGCTGGTGGTATCGGAAAGTATTAGGAATGTACTAACGGCCGAGGAACTCGCGTCGGCACTCCGGCACGAAGAAGCGCATGGGCGGGCGAGAGACAACCTGAAACGGTTGCTGATCTTGCTGTCTCCCAACGTGTTTCCGTTCTACCGCGGACTTCGAGCTCTCGATGCAGGCTGGCAACGCATGGCCGAGTGGGCAGCCGACGACTCCGCGGCAGGATCGTCAAGGAGTGCGCTTGCACTTGCTTCGGCTTTGATTCGTGTTGGCCGCTTGAATTCGGGCGCTCCGGCTATTCCACTCGGAACATCACTGCTGGCTGATACTGGCGACCTGCGCACGCGAGTCGAGAGACTCATTGGCGATCGCCCAAGCTATCCCCAGATTCCCCAGAAATTCGTTTTTGGCGTCTTCGCAATAACTCTCGTACTGCTGATCGTTCTCTCGCCGGCTTTACTGCCCGCTTCGCACGAACTTTTGGAAGCACTGGCGCACTAGCAATCGATGCACTTTTTCGTATGCGTCATCGTGGCCAGACAGGCTGGTCTCTTCGTTGAGACTCGATCTGGAGAACGGTGGGAGAATGACCGAAGCAGATGGTGGGAAACGGGCAGTTCGATAACGAATTCCGCGAGCAATTCTGGGAGCTGCTCAAATGGCGAAGAGATGTCCGGCAACTTCAAGCCTGAGCCCCTGGCGCCAGATCTGCTCAGCGAATCCTCAGTTCAACCCGGTTCGCTCCCTCGGTCGGCCTGAGCGAGTCCTGGCGTTATGTGCTGGTGACGCGTCCCGAGATCCGGGCTCATATCAGGGAAGATTTTGAAAACGCGAACGCTCGTGCTTTGTCGGGCTACTCCGGCGAGAAGGCGGCCCTTTATGCGCGCTTGAAGCTAGCGGGCCTTGATTCTGCGCCTGTGCATCTCGCTGCGTTTGCCGACCGCGAGACAGCACAAGGCCATGGTCTCGGTTGTCAAACGATGCCCGAGATGCTGGATTATTCGGTGGTCGCCGCCATCACCACCTTGTGGCTTACCGCCCGCGCTCACGGAGTTGGAATGGGCTGGGTCTCGATACTGTAATCCTGAACGAATCAAGCGATTCTTTCCGTACCTGCGGAATGGCACCTGATCGCTTACCTGTGCATCGGATATCCCGAAGCTGGAATCGCCCGTCCCGGAACTGGAGCGAGCAGGGTGGCAGAAACGCGGGAGGCACGATCGCGCTGCTTGAACGTTGAAGCCGGCATGCGCTCTGCGATGTCTCAGAATCGAAGAATGATGGCGAAGAAGGCGAAGCGATGGTTCATCAGCGGTACTGTCCAAGGCGTCGGGTTTCGCTTTTTTGTACAACACAAGGCCTCGGCCTTCGGCTTATCGGGTTGGGCCCGGAATCTTCCGGACGGGCGGGTCGAAGTATTCGCGTCCGGGTCGCCCGACCGCCTCTCCGACTTGGCAGCCGCACTTCACGTCGGTCCCAGAATGGCCGAAGTCAGAGGCATCGAAGAGCAGGATGCGGAACCGGATGGAGGTTCCAGTTTCTCGATCCGGTAAGTGAATCGGCTAGACCGCGGCAGCCATCTGGCGGGTTTCTTCGGGCTGCAGCGACGGGTTGAAGCTGTATCCGAACCCTCTGACCGAGCGAATGCATAACGGATTAGCCGGATCCGCCTCGATCTTCTGGCGCAACCGCAACACGTAAACGTCAACTGTTCGATCAGTTACAGCCCGGTCGTGACCCCAGACCGCATCGAGCAACTGCTCGCGGCTGAAAACCACACCCGGGCGACTCATCAGAAATTCCAGGAGGCGGAATTCCGTGGCGGTCAATGTAAGCAGATCGCCGTTCAAGCGGGCCTCGCAACGGCTCCGATCCAATTCCAGGGAAGCCGCTTTGAGAACACGCGTAGTGCGTCGTCTGGCCCCGGAACTGAATGCGAACACGTGCGATCAGTTCTCGAACGAAAAACGGCTTTACGATGTAGTCGTTGGCCCCGAGTTCCAGGCCGACGATCCGGTCGGTTTCTGAGGCGCGAGCGGTTAGAAAGATGATAGGAATGTGCGCGAGTTCGGAGTTCTGCCGGATCGCCTTACAGATTTCCAGCCCGTCCGAATCGGGGAGCATAATGTCGAGCAGGATCAAATCCGGCCGTTCACGACGGAACAGGTCAATGGCGCCTCTGCCAGTCTGGGCACCTACGAACGAAAAGCCTTCCTTTTCCAGGTTGTATTTGACCAGTGCGTAAAGATCGGCATCATCCTCCACGAGAGCTATTTTTCTCAAACGCTCACCTCCTTCAGGTTCAGAGTAACCGAGAGAGCATTACAATTCGGTTACATTCCCGTGAATTCTCGGCGGCGACGTCGATCCCGCTTCGAGGTACCAGACGAGTTTTCACTTCTAAGGACGGGGCGTCCGGATTGATAATGGAAGAAAGTCAGCGGGCAATGAACAAGTACGAACAGAGGGCGGAAATACAACGGCGCGGGGCACTGGGCATGTCAAAGATGCTCTGGTCCGCCGGTGCGGCGCTGGTTGTCGTTGTGCTGCTGATACTCGGCCTGAGCAGCTCCGCCCCGCCCCGGTACTATTCGCGGATGGCGATCGCGGCCGCGCTTCTCCTGCTTGTGTTGCGTCAAGTTGCCAGGCGCACTGCGCACCGGCGTCCGAAGGCGGCAGAACCGGATCCGAAATCCCGTCTGAACCTTGACTGATTCGGCTCGACCGTTCGGTTCGGATCCCGGCCAACTGTTAACATCGGTTGTTTATGAAGGGCATCGTCCTGGCCGGTGGAACAGGTAGCCGACTGTTCCCGCTCACAAAGATCACCAACAAGCATTTACTCCCGATCTACGATAAGCCGATGATTTATTACCCCATCCAGACTTTGGTGGATGCGGGAATTCGCGATCTGCTGATTGTGACGGGCGGCCGGAACTCCGGCGATTTCCTTCGACTGCTCGCGAACGGCAAAGAATTCGGTCTAAAGCACATCAACTACACCTACCAGGAGGGCGAAGGCGGAATCGCCGACGCGCTGGCGCTGGCTGAGCACTTCGCCGAAGGCAGCAAAGTCTGCGTGGTACTCGGAGATAACATCATCGAAGGGTCCATCGCGCAGGCGGTTCGTGACTTTCAGGCCCAGGAAAGCGGCGCCAAGATCCTGCTTAAACAGGTGCAGGATGCCGAGCGGTTCGGCGTGGCGGAGATTGAAGCAGATCGCATCATCGGCATCGAGGAGAAGCCGGCGAAACCGAAGTCAAACTACGCTGTCACCGGTATCTATATGTACGATGAAACCGTTTTTGACAAGACGCGAACCTTGAAGCCGTCGGCACGTGGCGAATTGGAAATTACGGACGTAAATAACGCCTATATCCGTGAAGGCACCATGACCTTCAACTACCTGGAAGGCTGGTGGACCGACGCGGGAACGTTCGACTCGTTGCTCCGCGCAGCCAACCTTGTTCACGAAACGCGTCAAAAGAGTGAAAGCGAGACGGGAAGCGTTGCGGGAGTGCTGGCAAGATGAGTGTCATGGCTCTTGGTGTTCTTGGATCGGGCGTTGAGATCGCGGTTCCCACTTGCGAGGCCGGCATCGGCAAGATAATACTTTCGCCGAATGCGCCCGATTTGATTGCAGACGTCCAAATCAAGCCTTTCACCGTCTGGCCTGACGATCGCGGCTATTTCCTGGAGGTCGCCCGGCTCGAGCAGGGCATGATCTCTGATTTCCCGACGGGCACGACGCAAGTGTCCGCGGCCCTGAACTACCCAGGCATCATCAAGGCATTTCACTTCCACAAGTACCAGACAGATTATTGGGTTGCGGCGGCCGGTTTACTCCAGGTCGCGTTGGTCGATCTGCGGCTCGACTCGAAGACCTACGGCGTGAAGAACACGTTGTATGTCGGCGCACTCCGGCCCTGGCAGTTACTGATCCCGCCCGGCGTAGCACACGGCTACAAGGTTATCGGCGAACAGCCTTCCGTTCTTGTGTACATCACAAATCGCACCTATGATCCGAGCGACGAGGGCAGAATTCCCTACAACGACACCGGGATCGCGTACGATTGGGAGCTTCAGCATAAATGAAGTTACTTGTAACGGGCGGAGCTGGGTTTATAGGATCCAGTTTTGTCCGGATGGCCTTGAACGAAGGTTGGGCCGAGAGTGTTGTCAACGTAGATAAGCTGACCTATGCGGGCAATCTGGATAATCTGCGCCCAATCGCCGGTCACGCGGGCTATAAATTTGTACAGCTTGATATCTGCGATGTTCCCGCCATTGAAGAATTATTCCGTGTGGAGTCGCCCGACGCTGTCGTTCATTTTGCCGCGGAATCTCACGTTGACCGAAGCATTCACTCTCCGGCTCCGGTCATTTTGACAAACTTCAATGGCACCTTCTCACTTCTTGAAGCTGCCCGCCGCAATAAAACGGCTCGCTTTGTACACGTCTCAACGGACGAAGTTTACGGAAGCATCGAGGCGCCGCACGAAGCCGACGAAAGCTATCCGATTCGTGCCAGCAGTCCCTACTCGGCATCCAAAGCAGGTTCAGATCTGCTGGCGTTGTCTTATTTCACGACATACAAGCTCAATATCTCCGTAACCAGAGCATCGAACAATTACGGGCCTTACCAGTTGCCGGAGAAGTTGATCCCGCTGATGATTTCGAACGCCCTTGACGATGTACCTTTGCCGATCTATGGAGATGGCCAGCAAGTGCGCGATTGGCTGTATGTCGAGGATCACTGCCACGCTATTCACACCGTACTCGAAGAAGGCGACCCGGGTGAAATCTACAATATCGGCGGGAACTGCTCCCTGCCAAATCTGGAAGTGGTGGGAAGGATCCTGCGCGCAACCGGCAAACCGGAGTCTCTGATGCAACGAGTTACGGACCGCCCGGGTCACGATCGCCGGTATGCTTTGACGAACGCGAAACTGACCGCGAAAACAGGTTGGGAACCCCGGATGAACTTTGAAGCGGGATTACAAAAGACAGTCGAGTGGTACAAAGCCAATCAGGATTGGGTGCGGCGCGTCAAAACCGGGGAATACCGCGAGTTTTACGAATTAAATTACGCAAGCCGCCAGGCCTAGTCTAGATCCTCGATATAATTCCCTAGAAAGATCTCTTGCCGGTGGACCGGTCGCAGAACACATTTTCTTCACTCGAAGAGCTGAGACACATCCGGGAAGAAGTCGCCCGCACTCAGTCGCTCGAGGAGCTTCGTGATCATTTCGATCGCGTACAAACTCTACGGCGCAACTACGTCGGAGATTTTGATCTCCAGATCATCATTTCCGAAGTTCAGGAAGAGATTATTGAACGCGCTCGCCGGCTGCGAGAGGGTCCCGCACTGGCGAAAGAGAACGGTAACGCGCGCCCAGAGCCGGAAGAGCCCCGCCTGGTTCATCGAAAAGAACCGGAAGAGCAGTTCGAGCAGGGAGATCTACCGCCGGACGTACAAAAACTGGACGCTAAGACTTGGCAACGAGCCACCTATCTGGCGTTATTCTTTGCGCTGATCCTGTTTGCGGCGTTCTTTTATCTGGTGCAAACGGCGCGCCGGCTTAATTTTGCGCAAAACCAACCCGGCTCAGTTCCGGCCGGGCAATCCCCGGGCTCGAACGGGAAGACTCCCGAAAAGGGCGCTACACCGGGTGTTGCCGCTCCTTCGCTGAATCCGACGCTTCGCCTATACACTGATTTAGTTCCGGGCTCCGTTTCTATCGACGACGCTGCACCTCAGGAACTTAAGGACGGCGAACTCATATTAGACAAACTCGAGCCGGGCCGGCACTCGGTCAAGGTGATCGGGCGAAATGGCAGCGCCGCCTTTAGCTTCGATGTGGCGGAAAAGATCGCGCCCCGGATTGTTGGACAGCCCACCGTTTCGAACGCCATGGCGGTACTCGTTTCTTCGCAGGACGGAAAGGGGCGTCTAGTCACGAATGTCGAAAATCCAACCGTTCTCCTGGATGGCAAGCCGATATCGCAACCGAACACGGACGACATCACACTCGAAGATCTTGGAAACATCGACCACGACCTTCAGATCACGGAGAGCAAGGATCGGCAGCGATTCGTTCTGACTTACACTCCGGCGCCCACTCTCACCGTTTACGTCAAGTCCGATCCTAACGCCGGTACAGCCATTGTCATGACTGGCCAGGACGGCGCGCAGGTGTTCATCAATGATCTTCCGTACCGCCGCACGACAGACCGCGGCCAGGTGCGTGTCCCGCTGAAAGTAGGCGAGTACACCATTCGGGTCCACAAACCTGGATTCATCGATCCGCCGCCTCAGACGGTAGCGGTGAAAAAGGCGGAAGAATCCGCGGTGGAGTTCCGGCTTGAGCCCATTCCCGAGATCGCCACGCTTCAGATCAAAGGTGCGCTTCCGGGCACGATGGTCTACGTGGACCGGGAATTGGCGGCGGCCATCGGGAACGACGGAAACGCGAACATTTCGACCGTAAAACCAGGGGTCCATAACATCGAACTACGCCGGGAACAGGCGTTGCCGAAGAAGTTCGACCGCACCTTCCATACGGGCGACGTGGTTGTTCTCTCCGGCCCCGACGTGACGCTGGAGAAGGTCACTGTCGATACCAAACCCGCTCCAAACGCAGCCTCGACACCACCTTCGACACCGACCCCGAGCACAGCCAACCCAGGCTTGGAGATTGAGGGTCAACAAATTCGGAAGGGCGGCGGTTTCGTGACTTATCACGTGCCGAAGACCTCAGGGCACTATACGTTCCAGGCGCAGGCCAGAAAAGGCGGGCTCTTCAAGCGCGGCAAGCTGCAGTGGTATGCGGGCTACGTCGATCCGCAGAATTACGTTCTGTTCAGTATCGATGGCAAGCACGCGGTCACGCGTGAAGTGCGCGACGGTAAGTCGACCGATATCGGAAGGGTGCCGTTCGACGTCGATAACAACGAGTGGGTTCAAGTTGATCTTTCCGTGAAACCGAACGGTATCAGCGCTCTTGCCAAAACGCCCACGAGTTCGTGGACGGAGTTGGCTGCGGCTCCCGGCAGCGGCCACGACTACACGCAGGGCAAAGTTGGATTCTACGTGCCCGGCAGCGATGAGATTGCTGTCTCGAATTTCCGCTTTTCGAGTCACTAAGTAGACGAAAACGAGACTAACAGCCGTGGATGAACGCGCCTTTTACCGAGAGTCGGAGACTAGAAAACCGGTCACGCTGAATTGCCCCTTCTGCCGCACTGCCGATACCTATGACGTGCGCTGGCTCGTGCGCCGCAAGGTAGACAAGCTGCCGCGGCAGGCAGACGAACGCGACCGCGCCAAGTTCGCAAAGGCGGCAAGCTATATGGTCCTGCTGGACGATAAGGCCGCCTGCAAAAATCAAAGGTGCCGCAAGACATTCGACATCTCGGGCATCAAAACGACGGCATTCCTGACGGATTGAGTCGAAGATCTTGAAGGTCGAGGGCTGGGAACAGCGGTATCGAGCGGAGGCGAACGTGCCGGGCGATGCGGTTCCGCAGCCGACGCCGTTAGTAAAGCGTTTTTTGAGCGACGTTCAACCCGGTACGGTGCTGGACTTGGCCTCCGGAACCGGACGGAATGCGACTTGGCTGGCCGCGCGAGGTTGGGCAGTCACGGCTGTGGATGGTGCGGCAACGGCAATTGATCTGCTCCAGAAGCGAAGCGCGAAGCTCGGCGTTGCCCTTCGGACTGTGGTTGCCGACCTCGAGAGGGCCGACTACGTCATTGAACCCGCATCTTGGGACGCCATTATCATTTGCTACTACCTGCAGCGGGACTTAATCGAACCGGCGAAACTTGGAGTGCGTCCCGGCGGCACAATGATCGTCGTTGTTCACACGACTGAAGGACAAGAACAACCGACCGAATCACGAACCAGACCAGGGGAACTCGCAGAGTACTTCGAAGGCTGGGAAATCCTGCATCAATACGAGGGAAAGCCGGACGATCCGGAACACCGCAGGGCTGTGGCCGAAATCGTTGCCCGGCGCTCCCTGTAATTGCCAGGAGTATTAACGGCTCAGGCGATAAATGCAAGTTTCTGCCGGACAGGGTCGCGAAAGTCCATGGCAGCGTTGAGAACGCGCTGACCCGGTCTCCCGCAGGGGCATAGTTCATCCTGGATTTCGCCGATTAAACCAGTGCCGGTCTGACGGCCGCGACGGCTGTACCAGAGCTGGTCGTTAACCCGGGCGAAACGCACGCCACTCTCGATATGCCAGCCTTCCTGGGCTTCGCACTCCGAGGCAAGCAGCGCCCCATCATCCGCCAGAACCATTTCGTAAACAGGCACAGAAAACGCGTTCCAGAGCGCGGTTCGTTCTCCATCGCTCAACGGAGCATCGCGGAAATCGGTGATGACGAAGACGGCGCACTCCAGGTCCGGGAACCCGTTGGGAAGAGAGCGAATCGATTTTGCCAGTTCGAGCAGGTGGGTTGACGATCCTACCAGCGCCTGTGGCCGAAATGCCTCAATCGCCTTCAAATTCTCCAGAGGCAGATAGTGTGCTCTGTCAAATAACACACCAGGAAGACTGACTTGGGCAATACGAGATGGCGCCTCAGCGACAAACGGCAGACGGCGGCGGTTGCGGACTAGTCGGACGGGGAGGATACGCGCGGCACTTCGCATGAGAGCTGGTAATGAACTGGTGCCATCCGGAAGGCAATATTCTCAGGGAGGCCAGCGGACACGCTCGCGCAAAAGAATTATTCAACTTTACCTAAAAATTAATAATCTTTAGCTTTCCATTCTTGCATAATAGAACCCATAAGCATGGTTTAAGTCGGGCGATTCAACGGATGGCAGACACAATCATTGGTGCGTTGGCGGAGAGATGCCGCCCAGAAAAGCTTTTTGATGACAACGGTGACCACAGGTTGCGTAGTCATCAGGAACCCGTCTACCGCGTCGGAGACAGCAATTTCTCTTAGCAGGCTATCGGATCTACAGACGGTAAAGAACAGCTATCCGGGTTTACTGGTCATTGCGAGCGGGCTTTCGGTGGTCGCGGCCGCCGCATTTTGTTCAAAAGAAGGTGATGGGGCCGGAATTCCGACGGCAGTTTTAAGCGCCACTTTCGTAGCCGGATATTTCTTTTCACGAAAAGTCGCGATCAAGTTCATGGTTGATTCCGAGAGTACGCAAACCACCTTTGGTACTCCTCGGGCCGCAAACAATCTGAAAAAAGCCGTGCAGGCTGCTTGCAACCAGGAGCCAAGTCCTGAGAAGCACGTTGCGCAACAGCCGGAATTGGAACTGAAACAGAGCCTGCCGGGGCTGTTGACCTTCAGAGCCGAAGGGGCGAACTCGTAAATCGAAGCAGGAAAGTCGAGAATCCGAGGCGCCAACCGCGGGAATCTCGACTTCTTGTTTTCCTTACCGGCTTGCCAGGTGTAATTCCTGGGATGCTTCAGCGCCTGCTGCAAGCTCGGCGTCAACCAACCGAAGCCCATCTTCGATGATGTCCAGGCCTTCGCCCAGTTCCCCTTCCCCGATCACCAGGGGCGGACAAATCCAAAGCATGTTGAAGCGGGAGAAAGCGTAAACATGCCGGGATTTCAGATGAGCCGCTAGCTTCGCCATCTCCGGGCTGGTGCCGTTGAAGGGCGCGAGTGGTTCCTTGGTCGATTTATCGCGAACCAGTTCGATAACGCTAAACAGGCCCTTGTACCGGACATCGCCGACGCAGGCGAAGCGCTCCTTCATACTCTCCAGACGTCGGGCCAGATAAGCGCCCTGGCGATCAACGTTCTGGAAGATCTGCTCTTCTTCGTAAATGGAAAGGTTCGCAATCGCCGCTGCGCAGGAAACAGGATGACCGCTATAGGTCAATCCTCCCCACAACATGTGGTTTTCGAAGTAGTCGGCGATCGGCTTCGAGACAATGACGGCACCGAGCGGCATGTAACCGCTCGTCAGGCCTTTTGCGCACGTCACGATGTCGGGCTTAATGCCGTAGTGCTGGGTGGCCAGCCATTTGCCGGTACGGCCGAATCCGCTCATCACTTCGTCGTCAATGAGCAGGATGTTGTACTTGTCGCATAACGCGCGGAGCTTCGGATAGTAATCGTCCGGCGGAACCAGAATCCCGTTCGAACCAGTGATTCCCTCCACCATGATGGCGGCAATGGCAGCCGGATTCTCCATCTGAATGATTTCTTCGATATGACTGACGCACTCGCGCCGGCAGCTATCCGGTGTCTTCCCGAAAGGACAACGGTAGCAGTATGGATCGAACACACGAACGATACCCGGGATGCCGGGCTCTACAGGCCAGCGACGCGGTTCGCCGGAGGCCGTCATGCCGCCCATCGTGGCTCCGTGGTAGGAACGGTAGCGCGTGATGATCTTGCTGCGTCCCGTGTAGAGCTTTGCGATCTTCATCGCGTTTTCGACAGCTTCCGCGCCGCCGAGCGTATAGAAAGACTTGGCCAGTCCGGTCTTTTCCGCGAGTTCCTTACCGAGAACGCCACGGGGCTCAGTAGCGAAGTTCGGGCCGGCAAAGCAGAGTTCATCGACCTGCTTTTTGATCGCTTCGAGCATCTTGGGATGCTGGTGGCCCACGTTCAGGTTGATCAATTGAGAGCTGAAGTCGAGCCAGCGATTGCCATCGCCGTCCCAGAAGCAGGAACCCTCGCCCCGTACGATGTGAATCGGAGTTGAAGCGCCTTGTACCGACCAGGAGAACAGCGTGTAATCACGGTTCTCCCGGACGATCTCTCCTGACGTTTTTGTCATTCTTTTATTTCTCTCCGTTCTTCTGGATGAACCTTATCACCTTCGTAGCCAGCCCGTCGAGAGCTCGAATGGCCAGCTCCAGGTGCTCCTCGCGGGTGTCTTCGATCTTGTTGTGGCTGATGCCGTTGAGGGACTGAACGAACATCATCACGGTCGGAATACCTGCTCGCGCCACCTCCGCGGCATCGTGAAGTGGGCCGGAGGGCAGGTGAGGAGCTTCCGGAGCAACGTCGAGAATAGCTTCCTCGCAGAGTTGAATGAGCTTGGGATGGAACGGAACCGGCTCGATGTTCCAGATGCGCGACCATTCCACCGTGCACTTCTCTTCCTCGGCAAAGCGCTGGCTGGCCTCCTGCGCTTCCCGGTACATGGTGGCGAGGACCTTCGGGTCCAGATCGCGCTGGTCGAGCGTAGCCTCGCACCGGCCTACCACGGCCGTCACAATGCCCGGAAACGTCTTGACGACTGCCCACCGTGCAAACGGCGTCCGGGTGCTTCTTCGCGATCGTCCGGATCTCGAGCGCCAGCTTCGCTGCTGCCGCCAGAGCATCCCGGCGGGCGTTCATGGGTGTCGAGCCCGAATGCGCCTCCTGGCCGTGAAAGGTGATGGCGTGCCGCTCGACGCCCTTGGTCCCAAGCACGACCGCCAGCGGTAAACCCCGGCTTTCGAGAACCGGCCCCTGTTCGATGTGCAATTCCAGATAAGCCGCCGCGTTTTCGCGCTCGCGTTCCGCCTCCGGGAACTTCGCCATCTCCACACCGCAGCGACGGAGCGCATCTTCCATGCGAATGCCTTCCTTGTCCGTGCGCACGCGATCCGTTTCGATCGAGGAAGTACCCGCGAAGGCGGACGATCCAAGCAGGCTGCGGCCAAAGCGCGCTCCTTCTTCATCCGCCCAGTCGACCAGGCGAATGGTGACCGGGGGCCGCCCGCCATAATCCTCATCGATCCGGCGCAAGATAGCCAGTCCGGCGAGCATTCCGAGCGAGCCGTCGAGCCAGCCACCGTTGGGCACGGAATCGAGATGGCTGCCGATGATGAGCGTGCGAGGAGACTCGCCGGGCATGGTGAGCCAGCGGTTTCCCGCGGCATCTTCGTGATGCTTCACGGGCAAGCCGCGCCACTTGGTCTCGAACCAGTTTCGTGCTTCTAACCAGGTGTCCGTCCAAGCCACTCGCTGCGCACCGTTGCTGTCGGACGTCAATTTGCGCAGTTCTTTAAGTTCCGCAATGGCACGCTTAGGGTCAATCGGCATGAGAACTCTCTTCGACTGGTTCGCGTCTCAGCAAGCGACCCCGGCCGCGTTCGCCGACGAACACACCATCCCTGACTTGTACCTTTCCTCTGACCGTCACAACCGACGGGCCGCCCCTCAATTTCCATCCCTTCGAATCCGTTGTAATCGTTATTCACGTGCTGAGTCTGGGCAGACACGACGCCCCGATAGGCCGGATCATAGACAACCAGGTCCGCGTCGCTGCCGACTGCGATTGTTCCTTTCCTGGGGAAAAGCCCGAAGATTTTAGCCGCCCGCGTACTCGCAGCATCGACAAAACGGTGGAGATCAAGAGTCCCGCGCTTTACGCCATAGGTGTACAGCAAATTTACACGATCCTCAATCCCCGGAATGCCGTTCGGGATTTGGGTGAACGCGTCTTTTCCCAGCAATTTCTGACTGGTGTCGAACGGGACAGTGGTCGGTACCCACGGTATCGATCAAGCCCAATTGCAAGGCGTTCCAGAGAGCCTTCTGATTGCTCCGCTCGCGTAGCGGAGGCGACATCACATGCTTCATGCCTTCGACGCCATCTCGTTCAGCATACGTTTTGTCCAGGAGAAAATGCGGAAGAACGGATTCGATCGCAATCTTGACGCCCCGCTCTTTTGCTGCCACGGCCGCACGAAGCGCACGCTCGCAAGACAGGTGAACGACATACCCGAGTCGCGCCGGTGTTTTCGAGAAAAGTTGCGAAGCGGTGAGTACCTTCCGCTTCCACCGACTCAGGCCGGCTTGGTTCATGCCATTCCGGTCCCGTCTTTCCTTCTCCGATCAGCTTGGCTTGCAGGCGGCTCACCAGTTCGGCATTCTCACAATGCGCCGTGACCGTCACCCCGAGAGAACGGGCCAGCCGGAGAGTGGAATACAGTTCCGCATCCTCGACGCCGAAAAAGCCCTTATAAGCAAGAAAGACCTTGAAGGAGGTAATGCCGTCCCTGACGATCTCTCGCAATTGCGCTTCGGTCTTATCCTCCCACTTGGTCACGGACATGTGAAAGCTGTAATCGCAGGCGCTGTTGCCGTCTGCTTTCGCCTTCCAAAGCTCGTACCCTTCGAGCGCATCGTCCATCCGCGACGGACAACACATCTCGATGTAAGTCGTTGTGCCGCCAACCAGCGCGGCGACGCTCGCCGTTTCGTGCGTGTCTTTGGCGAACGTCGCCATAAACGGCAGGTAAATATGTACGTGCGGGTCAATGAAACCCGGAAAGACCAGCTTTCCGGATGCATCGATCACTTCCGTGCCGGGCGGTGCGTCCAATCGTTCGCCGATTCGTGTAATCGTCTCGTCTTCGACATAGATGTCCGCGTGGAAGCGCGCATCAGCCGTGACGATCTCCCCGTCTTTAATCAGGAGCGGCATCGTTAGTGAATGTGGATTCCTTGCCGTTCCCGATATTCTTTCATCGCTTCCCAATCTTCTGTGACGGCCGGTTGAGTCTTCGAAAGCTCATCCCAAGTCGTTGAAGGCCGGCAAGGAGGTAGTTCAACCATCTCAATGCAGTGTTCCACCGGGCACACGTTATAGCAGAGCCGGCATCCGACGCAATCTTCCTCCCGAACACGTGGCTGCGGACGAGTATCGATCGCATTCGCTTTTCCGTTTTCCCGAACGCTATAGGAATGGGGCTGGACGGCGGCACCGTCTTTGCCGATCAGATCAATACACTGATGAGCCGTGTCGTTGCACGCGACATAGCAAAGATTGCACTTGATGCACCGGTCATCATTGATGCGGGCGACGGCCCGGAAGGCAAGGTCAAAGTCCTTGAAGTCGGAGACTCGCGGCGTGCTCTTGCCGGTCACCTCGGCGATCGTGGCAAACCCTTTGGAATCCATCCATCGCGACAAGCCATCGCAGAGATCTTCGATAATGCGGAAGCCGTAGTGCATCACAGCGGTGCACACCTGCAAGCTCCCCGCGCCCAGAAGAAGGAACTCGGCCGCATCTTTCCAGTTTGAGATGCCGCCCATTCCGGAGATCGGCAGCCCGGACTGCGACACGACCTCGTCCGTTCCGAGCGCCGAGAGCATATTCAGTGCGATTGGCTTAACGGCAGGTCCTGCGTAGCCGCCGTGGCCGCCCTTTCCGCCAATGTTGGGAGTAATCTCGAACGTGTCGAGATCCACACCGACGATTGAATTGATGGTGTTGATGAGCGAAAGAGCATCGGCTCCGGCCGCCACGGCAGCTCTTGCCGGGCTCACAATGTTCGTGATGTTCGGCGTCAGCTTCACGATGATGGGAATGCTGGACGCCTGTTTTACCCATCCGGTGATGCGCTCGCAGTACTCAGGAACCTGACCGACCGCAGCCCCCATCCCGCGCTCGCTCATACCGTGCGGACAGCCGTAGTTCAGTTCGATGGCGTCGGCGCCGGTGTCTTCGATACGCCGCACGATCTCCGCCCAAGCTTCCGGTTTCGATTCGACCATAGCGGACACGACCATGGCGCGATCAGGCCACAGCCGCTTTATGTCCGCGATCTCCCGCAGGTTCGTCTCGATCGGTCGATCCGAGATCAGCTCGACGTTGTTGATCGCGAGCATACGCTGCCCGGCGTAATGCCAGGCGCCATAGCGATTCGAAACATTCAGGACGGGCGCACCGATCGTTTTCCAAACGACGCCGCCCCAGCCAGCCTCAAAGGCCTTGTGAACCTGCGCTCCCGAGTTCGACGGCGGAGCGGAGGCGAGCCAAAACGGGTTCGGCGAACGAATGCCCGCGAAGTTGATGCGAAGATCTGCCATCAGGCCGCAACCTCCTCGCCCTGCGCTTTCGCAAGTTTCCGGTGAATGGCTGCCTGCCGCAAGCTTGCCGTCCTGAACAGCCATGACGGTCGAGCAACTACCTCTGGCGCGAATGGAATCGCCGCCCGCATACACATCGGGAATACTCGTTTCGAACTCCTCGTTCACCTGCAGGAAACCTCGTTCCACAGCCAGCTTCAGACTACCGGACCAATTCCATTTTTCCTGTCCGATTGCCTTGACGATCTGATCCGCGGGAATGACAAACTCCGATCCGGCGACGGCTTGAGGAGCGGGCCGGCCACTTCTATCGGGCTGCCCCAGGCTGACGGAGGCACATTCCAGCCCGAGCACGGCAGTTTCGGTCGCCACTACACGAGTCGGCTGCGCCAGAAAGCGGAATTCAATGCCTTCGTTCTTTGCAAATTCGAACTCATGACGATAGGCGCTCATCTCGTTTTCCGTGCGCCTGTAGACGATCGTGACACGTTCCGCGCCCAGACGCCGGGCGACAGTCGCGCAATCGATGGCGGTATTTCCCGCCCCAATCACAGCGACATATTTGCCGACCTGAAGCGTGGCGGTACTGATCTTGCTCCGTTCGATGTACTCGAGCCCATCCACAATATGCTCTTCGCCTGGGATCCCTAACGTGGGTGTAGCGCCCAAGCCTGCGGCAAGAAAAACCGCGTTGTACTTGGCCCGCAAATCTTCCAAGCTCAAATCATCTCCCAGCGTGACGCCGGTCCTGAAACTCGACTCCGAGGCGCCGGACGGCTTCCACTTCCGCCAGCGACACGGGAACAGGCTCACGAAGAGAGATGATGCCGTAAGTCGAAAGACCGCCCGGGAAGCGGCGCCGCTCGAACACCGTCACGTGATGGCCCAGCTTGGCAAGCTCGCCGGCACACGAGAGTCCCGCCGGACCTGCTCCCACGACCGCAACGGTTTTTCCCGTCGGCGGACCTGGCCGGAAAATGTCAATGCCACGCGCCGAAGCGTAATCCGTTGCGAATCTTTGCAATCTGCCGATCATGATCGGTTTATGCTCCCCGCCCAACACACAAGCGCCCTCACAGAGTTCCTGGACAGGGCACACGCGCGCGCACGTTGCGCCGAGAAGGTTGGCTTCGAGGATGGTTGCCGCAGAGCCGATCACATTATCTGTCGAGATTTTCTTAATGAAGCGGGGAATATCGATGTGGGTGGGACAGGCGTGAGTACAGGGAGCGTCGTAACAGAAAAGGCAGCGGTTCGCTTCGACAAGCGCCTCGTGATCGGTCAAGGGAGGAAGCAACTCGGCCAGTGGCCCCTCCGTCGCGGTCTCGTGCGTATGTTGAAACAACAGTTCTTCTCCTCCCGGATTGGCACTGACGGCGCAGGCAGTAGATCTCTAGATGGTAAATCAACTGGGTTATAGTTCGAGAACCGGTGACAGTTCAGTACGACCCTAGCCTTTACAACGAAGATCTTGCGCCCGTACCAGCGGGGAAACGGACCTGGGGAATTTACAACTACGCTTCGCTTTGGGTAGCGATGAGCGTGTGCATACCCACCTATATGCTCGCGTCCGGCCTGATTGCCGGTGGCATGAGCTGGAAGCAGGCGATCGGGACGATATTGCTGGGCAACTTAATCGTGCTTATTCCCATGCTGCTGAATGCCCACGCGGGTGCCAAATACGGTATCCCGTTCCCGGTGTTCGTCCGCGCTTCCTTCGGTGTGCGAGGCGCTAATGTGCCGGCGGTACTCCGAGCCATCGTAGCGTGTGGCTGGTTCGGCATCCAGGCCTGGATCGGCGGTCAGGCGATTTACTCCATGCTCACGATTCTCGCTCCGGGGCTCGCGGCGTACTCACTGGGCCCCTGGCTCTGTTTCTTTGCATTCTGGCTGCTGAACATTGCGGTCATCTGGCGCGGCATAGAGGCGATCAAGGTGCTCGAGGGGATCGGGGCGCCTTTCATGTTGGGAATCGGGTTGCTCCTGCTCTGGTGGATCACCCGTAAGGCTGGCGGCCTGGGACCTGTACTGAGCACTCCGAGTAAGTTCCAAACGACCAGGGACTTCTTCCACTTCTTCATCCCAAGCCTGACCGGCATGGTTGGTTTCTGGGCCACTGTCGCCCTCAACATTCCCGATTTCACGCGCTATGCGAAATCGCAGCGGGCTCAGGCCATCGGACAGGCCGTCGGATTGCCGCCCGCCATGACGATCTACTCGTTTATCGGAGTCGCGGTGACGTCGGCATCGGTTGTCCTCTTCGGACAGGCGATCTGGGATCCGGTCGCGCTACTCGGGCGATTTCATCAACCCGTTGTCGCATCGATTGCGCTGGTGGCGCTTCTGATTGCAACCCTCAATACCAATGTGGCTGCCAATGTTGTCTCGCCATCGAATGATTTCTCCAACCTTAATCCGCGGCTGATCTCATTCCGTACGGGCGGATTGATCACTGGAGTAGCGGGACTCCTCATGATGCCGTGGAAGCTGCTGACCGACTTCAACAGCTACATATTCGGCTGGCTGGTGGGCTATTCAGGACTGTTGGGGCCGGTGGCAGGCATCATGATCACGGACTACTTCCTTCTACGTAAAACGCGCTTGGACACTGACGATCTGTATCGTCGCGGCGGCGTGTACGAGTACAAGAACGGTGTGAACTGGAAGGCGATGGTTTCGCTTGCGGCCGGAGTCGCACTAGCCTTGAGCGGACTTGCCGTCCCTTTACTGAGACCGCTTTATGATTACTCCTGGTTTGTCGGATTTCTTGTCTCAGGCGGTGTTTACTACGTGCTCACGAAAGCTTCAGAAGGCGTTCGGCATTCAGGTGTGTGATTTTCTCGAACTCCGTCGGCGCTAAAGAAAGATTGTCGAGGAACGCACGCCCGCGCGCATTCGAACTGTACGGATAATCGATGGAAAACATCAGCCGGTCTGCCCCAATAACCTGCAGGGTCAGGTACAAGGGAGGCGCGGTAAAGATTCCACTGGTCGTGATGTGAATGTTGGTCCTGAAGTAATCGGCGACGGGGCGCTTCAGTCCCTTGGCCGCGGGTGTCACGGCGGCATTAATGCGAGTGAGGAAGAACGGAATCATCTCGCCCATATGGCCAATAATGATCTGCAGGTTCGGAAAGCGGTCGAACACGCCGGTTGCGATCAATCGCAACGTGTGAAGGCCAAGCTCGGCGTGCCAGCCCCATCCGGCAATCGAAAGCATCCGGGCAAGTCCGGGCTCAAGCCCGGAGAAGTAAGCTTCCATTACAGGTTCGGGCGGAGGCGCCGGATGAAGATACAGCGGAACGTCCAACGCTTGGGCGGCTTCGAACATGGGAGTGAAGAACGGATCGTCCAGGAATCGCCCCTGGCTGACGCCCTGAATCATCGCGCCCTTGAATTTTAGTTGTGTCACGGCACGTTCCAGTTCTTTAGCAGCCGCGGCAGGATCGGCAACCGGCAGCGAAGCAAAACCGGCGAAGCGCGTGGGATAACGGGCGATTGCCTCCGCCAGATCATCGTTCACTCGTTTAGTAAGCGGTATCGCCCGGGAAGCCTCCAGGATTTCGGGTGACGGAACCGTATGCGAAAGCACCTGAATGTCGATGCCGCTCCGGTCCATGTCCGCAATCCGCCGCTCGCCCAGTTCGGTGAGGTCTGACAGATGTTGCATCATTTGCTCTCCGGCGGAATTAGTGGTTCTGAAGTAATTGGTTCCCATCTCTGCGTCGACTGCTTCGTTGCGGAAATGCTCTTCGAGTGCGATGACCTTCATAACCCCTTGACTCGCTCGGAACGGAACAGTGACGGACTGTATGAGAATAGATTTCTGAGCAACGACGCACGCCCGCTCATCGTCACCGCTCGAATGGACGCGGGAAACCAGAGATACTTCGACGGGCTACGAAACGAGCACTTCCCACCAGAGCGCAACTACCTTTCCGCTCATCTGACAATGTTTCATGCGTTGCCGGCAGATGCCGACGAGGAGGTCGACGGCGAAGCTGGCGGACGCGGCACGCCGCCATGGTCCAATCACTGCCGAGGTCTGCGGATTACGATCCCTTGGGAGTGGCGTCGCATTCAACATTCGCTCGCCGGAACTGGAAGGAATTCGCAAAGAGATCGCAGCGGCTTTCAACGGCAGGCTGACCGGGCAGGATCGGCAAACCTGGCGCCCTCACATCACCGTCCAGAACAAAGTCAGCCGGGAGATCGCCGCAGAACTCTTCGCCCGTTTATCGCGGGACTTTCAACCTTGGGCAGATTTCGTTAGAGGGCTTGGATCTATGGCGCTACGACGGCGGCCCCTGGGAATTTGCGGCGTTCTCTCCCTTCGGCATCGTCGATTAGGATTGGGTCGCGCTACTCGCCTGTCCAGGGCGGCAACGTGAGCGCTCGCTCAAACGCAGCACGGTCGTGCACGGGATGACCATGGGAGATGATTACCCGTTCAAATGGCAGATCAAGCATGCGCCGCAAAGCAGGAAGCGCACGCTCCTGGTGAAAACGGCTATTCCAAACAAGCAACTTCCCTTCCCGCTCCGTCAGCGCGTCCGCAAACACAATCGTGCGCTGAACGGGCAGCCAGAGCGGAGTCTCGTTCTTGCCCCGGCCATCGTAAAGCGCTTCTATACCGCCTGGAAGTGAAGAACCCGGTTCGATGGGTTCAAGCCTGGTTCTTGGAAGGTCGTCCGGCCAGAACAAGCTTGGTCCGAAGGCCTTCGCTCCAAATAAACGGACAACCAGGTCGATGTCACGAACATGGTCGGGTTTAAGCACGACCGAGACCGAGGGCCGGCGCCGGTTGAGTCTCGTCCAGAATTCAGAACTGCCGGCTGGCGGAAGAAGCGGATCAAGAAGCAGTGTCTCTCCTGCCGATTCGACGCACACTGAAGTTACCGTCGGCTGCCACCCACATCCTTCCTTCCAATGCGGGTGCCGGAGGCGCCAGATCCACAAGCCTTCGGCGACATCCTGCATTTCTACTGGATGGGCCGGCGTCTCGGCTCCGGCCGCTTCTTCAGGCATGCTCGAGCATTTCCGTCCGATACTTCGACGCAAGGCCTTCTGCCTTGGCCTTTATGCGGGCTCGCGCTTCGGCATCGAGCGGTGGCGGAGGTGTTGTTCGCGTCTCAACCGGGACACCGATCTCAGCAAAATAGTCCTCCTGCCCTGCCGGCGAGCAGATGCAGAGCAAGCGGGCCGGCTCCGTCGTTTTGTTTACGAAGCGATGCGGAGCGTTGGCGGGAATCCCGATTACGTCGCCGGCTTTCAATGTAAGCGTTTGGCCGCGAAAGGTCGCTTCAATCTGCCCTTCGAGTACGGTGAACGATTCTTCGAAGTCGTGCCTGTGTGGAGGCGGCCCGCCGTTTGGAAGCACGTACATGTCGATCAGGCAGTACCGGCCAGCCGTGTCCTTTCCGCTCAATAGAGTTGTATAGGTATTTCCAGCGACACCGAGATGCGTCGGCTTTTGGTCAGCGTTGGCGAGGGTAAGCTGGCGGTTCGAATCGTCAGGCGGTAGGCTGCTCATTAAATTTCTCCTGCTTCAGCAAAGCATCGTTTCTCCGACACGACTCTATGCGGAGGAAGTGTTCTTGAAACCGGCGCGCTCCAGACCGAGCTGTGCCTCCCGGTTTTTCATGAAGGTGTTCCAAACAAAACCCGTGCGCAGGTTCTCGGCCATCAATACGGTAATGCCGACATCGATACCCACCACATCACCGTCGTACCAATTTCGGAGAGGATTGAACGCATTCACGAAACCGTAACGCGACCAGCAGCGCTCGCCATAACGGTATTTCATGTTTTTGAGAACGCGCAGAGTCGCATCAGGCAGGAAGGGTAAAGAACCCGCCGGCGCGCTTGGTACGACGGTCCCGTCGATCGGACCCGTTTCGGGCGGCCCGCCCCAGGCGACGTAGCCGTGCTCAGAATCTGACGCCGTAATTCCCCAGAGATCGTCCGTGTAATCGGGGAACCGCTTGCCCAATTCGATGCAGAAGCGCCGGTGCACTTCGGTGGCAATCTTGGAATTTTCGAAGTAATCAGTATAGGCGTCCCGTTTGTTCCGCAGATCGAACCAGGCATGGGAATACTGGTGAATGAAAAGGGGAGCAAAAGAGCCGATATAACGAAGCCCCTCGTAGTCAAATGTGAGACGACGCCAAGCCTTCCACGCTTCGGCCGGCAGCGGATGGGACGACGACCCGAGCCCCAGCAGATACATCATGACGAGCTCGCTGTAATAATCCCAGCGGTACGGAAGGAACCCTGCTTCGGGAGCCCAACCGTGCTGCAGCAGCGTGGTGTCCTCCGCCAGCCAGGTCCATTCGACACGGTTGTAGATATCCCGGGCAAGACGCGAAATCTCGGCACTGCGGAAGTGCTGGCGGCAGGTAAGCACTCCACAGATGAGCATCGCCGTATCGATCGACGAGACTTCGGAATCCCAGATCCGTTCACCCGTATTGATGTTGGCGAAGTGGAAGTAAAAGCCGCGATGGTTCGGCATCGCTTTCCACAAAAATCGTAAGGTTGTGAGAACTCGCTGCCGTGCGTCTGCCGACGGGATATAGCCGCGCTTCTCACCAATACACAGCGCGGTTAAACCAAAGCCGGTTGAGGCGATGCTACTGACAATTCCGGTGTCATCAGCACGGACATGACAACGATCTTTGACCAGCCCGGTGTCCGGATTCGCCTGTTCCCAGAAGAACCGCACATTGGCCCTTTCCAGTTCGTCCAGAAAGGCATCGTCCTCGGGTTTCAAGGGCGGGAGAGTATCTTGAGCTGCGGCCGCAGCAGCCATCGCCAACCCCAAGAGCGAGCGACGGCTGAACTTGGTATTGGGGTCTGGAACGGTCACTGGAAGCGTAGTATGGAACCGGATAACGCGGCGAGGCACGTGAGGCAATCTGCTATACCAGGCGTCCTGGGCTCAGTGTAACAATCGCACTCATTAGACTTTGAGTAGTGCAGTCCATGAGCTCGAAGCGCTTAACAATTCTGATCGCAGTGATAGTCCTGATTGCGTCGGTGGGGGTCGGAATTGCTATCCGAGTAGCCAGGAAAGGCGTTCCCCGCATAAATCCACCCATCACCCTCGAAGGTTCGGTTTTGAAGCAAGATGCGGATCCAAGCAAACGCACGCCATTACCGGGCGTAACGGTCACGGCAACTCGGGGAGAGACGGAGTTGGTCCGGCAGACCGATCCAACTGGCTATTTCAATGTGGGCTTCAGTGGAGGCATTGAGAGCGGAGCGGATCTTACTCTGACGTTTGTCAAGGCGGGTACAAGACGATCCAGATGACGCCGAGCCACCCTGGCGACCAGCTATACGTGATTCAAATGGAACCGGTGGAAACGCCCGTCCCGCCGAAAACCGAGCACGTACAGGCCCCGGCAAAAGTAACGATCATCAAAGACATTCGGGTCCGCTATTCGTTCAAGGACGAATCCACGATATCGGTGGGCGCAATCGCGAAGGAGTTTATGGCTCCGAACAAAGGCAATATTCCTTGCCGGAATTTACAGCCGTGTTCGCCCGACGGCAAATGGAAAGCGACCCTCACAATCCTTCCCATTGATGCTGATCCGGGAAACGAGTTCCGGAACGTCCGCGTGTCGTGCATTGCGGGCCCCTGCCATTTCCTGAAAGTCGATCCTCCCGCAATTCAACATGCGACAAAGCTAAAGATATCTGTCCTGAACTGGTCGGATACCAGCGCTTTCCTGGTCGAGGCCGATGTCGTCCGGACCATGGTGACCAATATTGTCCGGCAGTCTTATCCATTCACTCTCGGCAACACCATGAACTTTGCCTTGCCGCCCACTTCAGAAGCCGTCAGCATTGAAGCCAGCCTCGACGGGAAACCCATCGTCTTTCCGCTCGGACCTACGCTAAGCCTCTCCTGGGCAGACTGCAACGTGGACACCTCGAGAGGAGGAGACGAGACATATCGGTGCCAGTTAAAGCCTGGATATCAGTTCTAGCGCCTTACTTTGAAGCTACGACGGGAACCACTGAGCGCCACAGAAATTCAACTTCCTGGTACAGCGACGCTTCGGCCAGACGTTCATCGTCCGTATGTGCCGCACCAATTGTCACGTCCTTTTCGTCTACGCTCGGTCCAAAGCCGTAAGCCTGGACGCCTTTCCCGCGCAATTGAGCATTGTCCGTGGCACCGGTCAACATGGAAGGCAACGTGATTGCGCCGGGGAACATAGTCTTCTGCGCAGCCTCGAAAGAGTGGAACAGCTCATTGTCGATCCCTGATGGTTTCCCCGGCTCGCGTCCTCCCATCCTGTTCGGAACTATGTCGACAGTGGGATCGTTGATCATCTTTCGCATGGTGTCGTAGAACTTCGGCATGTCTTCGTCGGGAAGCGTCCGAATATCCAGAGTTGCCTCCGCCTCTGAGGGAATGACATTGGAGCGGAAACCCGCTTTCAGGATGGTCGGAACAACGGAAGTACGCAGAATCGAGTAATGATTCGGCTCATGTTCGGCGAAATAGCTTTGTATCTCGGCCGAGTGTGCCGGGTCAGAGATATGGTTATACCGAAATGCCTCGTCGGGCGAACTAATCGTCGCAAGGCGCTCAAAGTAAGTACGCGTTGTGTCGTTCAGCCGCATCGGTGGTTGGTTAGTGGATACCTGAGCCACCGCTTGCGACAGGTGAATGAGAGGATTGTCGAGCCGCGGACGCGAGCCATGACCAGATTGGCCGTGAGCCACCAGTTTCACTCCTCGCGGTACTTTTTCGGTAGTTGCGATTTCGACCGAACGGACCTTCCCGCCACGCGACGACATGGAGCCGCCTTCGGTGATCGCATACTCGCACTCGATCTCGCTCCAATGCTGGTTGACCATGAACCCGATACCCACATTGGCGCCCCCTTCCTCGCCGGCTTCGCCTAAAAAGATCACGTCGCGATCAAGTGGCACCTTCATCCGGTTCAAGAGAAGCATTACCATGAGGGCCGACGTGACTTTATCTTTGTCGTCGATCGTACCCCGTCCGTAGATGTAGCCTCCTTTTCGCAAAGCCGAAAAAGGATCTACGGTCCACTTCTCTTTCTGAACACCAACCGTATCCAGGTGACCCATGAGAAGCAGTGGTTTCTTCGATCCATTGCCTTTTAGACGGGCGAGAACATTGCCGCGACCCGGTTCAAGAGTAAGGATCTGCGCGGGGATACCCTCGCTATCGAGAACCTGCTTCAGATACTCGGCAGCTCGCGTTTCGTTTCCCGGGGGCGAAGTTGTATCAATAGCGATCAATTTCGAGTAGCGATCGAGGATCTCCGCCTGCTGCGCCTTCCAATCGACCGAGACCCGGTCGGCAGCAAAGACGGAGACGGACGAGCAAACGAGCGCGAACACGAGTGTCGCCGCTGCACGTTGCGAGGCTTTGGTTATGAGCATCAGTAGAAACGAAGATTATCTATCTCGAGCCATTGGGTACTGCCGGGCGGTCCGGACAATTCAAAGACAAGATCGCGGAGGTCCGTGCCTGTCCACGCGACGGGAGGGCCGCCCTTGCGAGACAGTGAAGAGAAATCAATTTTCTGTGTTTTCCACTCAGCACTCGCTGGGAAAGGCGCATTCCACTCTTCCCCTTCCCTCACGGAATAGGTGTTCACTCGCAAACGGCAGGTGGAATCGCCTCGGGCATCAAACGAAATACCACGGAATTTCGTCACATCCGCGAGTTCTACGGCTCCCGGTGTCAGCGGGAAGTGAAGGGAAGCGAAATTGTGTTCCTTCGGGCCCATCTGCGCAAGAACAGTCAAAGCATGATCGGTATTGCTTCTCGCGCTTCGCGTAAAGAGGATCTTCGAGTGATCGATCCCCGGATCGGTACCGTTCACGCGGAGAGTACCGAGCTCCGTTCTGCCATCCGAACGCTCGAAATCGTCGACCAACGATCCTATAGGGTTAGAGGGCAGCTTCGACATCTTCTCTGACCGGATATCGCGAGAAAGCTCTGCGGTGTCATAGTCGCGGCCGTTCAAAAATACGCGAGACGTCTTGTAGATGTCCTGGATGTTCTCGTCCGGCTTGCCGGAGATAAGAACCAGGTCGGCCAGTTTGCCCGGTTCGATTGTGCCCAGATCTTTGTCGACACCTAGAATTCGTGCGCTGTTCCGCGTAGCAATCGTGATCACCTGGAGCGGTGTTAAACCGGCTTCGGTCTTCAGCTCCATCTCGCGAAGTGCAGCCCATCCGTGAAATGTGCCCGGCATACCGGCATCAGTTCCGTTGCCGAGCGTGACTCCGGCATCGTAGAGCGTCTTGTCGTTCGCAAGCAAGCTCTTCCAGCGCGCGGTTCTGCTCTCTGCATTGCCGCCTTCCCCGTGCGGAGCGGCGGGGCGCTTCAGAATTGCTTCGACCGCAGGTTCCAGGACGTTCTCAAGGCCGGGGTACAGCATGTTGCGATCGCGCGGCTCAAAAACAGCGAGAGTGGAGACATACGCGGTTCCCTTCGATTTGATGAGCGAAACAAACTCCGGGTCGACTTCATGATCCTGGATTCCGTGGACAAGAGAATCGACACCGGCACGCACGGTAATTCTCGCGTTCTCCAAGCTGACCGTGTGGGTAAGAACTTTATTCCGGCGGCATGCGCGTCCTCGACAATCGCAGCAATTGTCTCCTCGTTCATGCTCATCAGGTTCGGAATCGTGCCGTATCGCCATCCGTCCGTGAAGACCTTGATAATGTCCGGTTTCGAGAGAAGCGCCTGGCGCATCGCAGCATGGGCTGCTTCCGGCGTAGAAGCCTCGAGCGTGAACATATCGCCGTAGCCTGATTCCGTCCCGTGACCGCCGGGAGGACTAATTCGGACGGCTAAATGGAGACGCGGACCGAGCACGGCACCGGTTTCGAGGAGCTTGCGCATTGGCGCAAACATCTCCCCGTAGTTTCCGAAATCGTCAACAGAGGTGACCCCGGCCGCGAGATACGCCTCCAGGTCTTTGCCCCAATCCGCCGTAAGGCCCGAAGCAGCAGACGCGCGGAGATGGGTATGAAGATCGAAGAGTCCCGGCAACAAAGTCTTGCCGTGCCCGTCAATTCTTCGCGCACCTGTTGAGGCTTGGACATTCTCGCCGACAGCCAGAATCCAGCCGTCTTTGACCGCCACGCTACCCGTTTTCGCCGGCGAGCCGGTTCCGTCTACAATGCGAACATTTTCGATCAGAATGGTTTGCGCAATCGCGCCGATGCAACTGGTTCCAATCAAAGCGGCGATGGTAAAAGATCTTCCCGGGAACAGCCGCACCTAAAAGCTCACCTTAGCCACGAACTGAACCACACGATATGCCTCCCCATTCGCAACGATTGCCGTTGATGTGGACGTGCTTTGCGTCTGGCAGCAGGCCGTGCCGAAGTTGGTCGACAGGATGCTCGTCGATCCGACACTGGTCGATCCCAGCTTCCGGAAATTTGCGTGGTTGAATGCATTGAAAGCTTCCATACGGACATTCACTCCGATGCGCTCAGTGGGATGAAAGCTCTTGGCCACCGCGGCGTCGACATCCCAGTACCAGGGACCTTCAAAAGTGTTCCTTCCCATGCCGGTGCTGCCCGGAGGCGCCAGGGCAAAGGCACTCGCATCCGTGAAAAAGACCGGACCGCTCGTGCCCACATACTTTAGCGAAGAGTCAGGCGTCGCGCCTACCAGGACGGCGCGTGAAGTACCGTTGGTCGCCGATGTGTAATTGGCAGTCTTCGAGCCGCTGATGATCGAGTACGGCTCGCCCGACATGACACTGTTGAGTCCCTGAATGCTCCAGCCACCAACAATCGATTGAACAATCCCGTGTGCGGAGGAGAAGAAAGGTCTGCCCTGACCAAAGGGCAAATCATAGATGCCAGTGACGCTCAGAACATGAGTACGATCAAAATCAGCTCGTCCCCGGTCCAGCCTCAAATTGTGGCTATCGGCAGCCGTACTTGTTGTGGGACTGTACGAGGTTCCAACGGGATCCCCGGACTGATCGTCGATGGCCTTACCGAACGTGTAGCCAACATTCAGAAGCAGGCCTGAGCTATAGCGTTTCCTCAACGTTGTTTGCAAGCTGTGATAAACCGAGTCAGCGCTATTCGAAAGATAGATGATCGAGCCGAACTGTTGATTCGGTCGCAGATGCGCGTTTAAAGTGGTTTGCTCAATTCTTCCCGCGAAGTTTCCGGCCGCATTTTGCAGAAGATCAGTTTTCGTCGTTGACGAGTTCACGAAGGCAGCGTTCACAATACCGTTAGTCACAAGCGGAATGGACGTGCCTGCCGCACCCGCGGGACACGCTGTTCCATCCGGATTACAGCCCTTCGAGTAATTTGTCTGCATGGCCGTGAACGAGTTCAGGATAGGCGCCGCACTGATTTGATTTGCATCCAACTGGCTGTACAGCCGCTCACCGCGATTGGCAACGTAACCAACTTGCCAGACGAACCCTTTCCCCATCTCCTGTTGGATATTAATGTTCCACTGATGAACGGTCGCCATCTTCAGATGTTGATCGAAAACCACAGCGTTCGGAGCCACGCCCAGCAACTGCACGGGTGGGGTCAGGAAGCTCGAGGGTAGAACATTGGGAGTTGAAAGCTGAGATGGAAATCCGCCGGACAGTCTGGTATTCGCCGGAACCGAAGCACAGCCAGGCGTTGCAGAGAGGCTTCCATACGTTGTAGAGGTGCAAGAATAAGCCAGGCCGGGAACCGCATTGGCCACAGCCGCAGACTGATAAGTGGGTATGGGATCGAAAGCTATGCCATAGCCGGCGTGAACGATTGTGCCGCTGCGGCCGCGGGGGCTCCAGGCGAAACCTATTCTAGGGGCAAGGGCGCCTAAATTGTTGCCTTGATACCAGCTATTCGCTTTGACGTATGAAACAGTACCTTGTGAGCCGTCCACCGCCCGATTAGGCACGTAGGGAGCTTCGCTCACTTCTGTAGGCGCTTTATTCACCTCCCAGCGAACGCCATACGTGATCGTCAGGTTAGAACGTGCCTTCCATTCGTCCTGCGCGAAGAAATTGAACTGCTTCTGCCGCTCTCCGACGTCCCAGAGCGATAAATAATTACCCGAGAACAGTGGTGAGAAAGTGTTCGTGTTGAGATTGCCGAGAAAGCCTTGTTTCAGGTTGGCTGGGATGCCGAGAAGATCGTTAACGGCCGAAAGCAGGCGCGTATTGTCGGTACTCGAAATACCCGCCGCGTTGGCGGAAGCTACGGCAGGAAGATTGAATGCCGTCCCAGGCGGGTTCAGCGTAGCGCTAAGCGAGATAGAGGGGGCAACGTTGATACCCGCGACACTACCGCTGCCATCGTTCTGCTGGTACAGCCGCATGTTATAGCCGAAGCGGAAATTGTGGGCTCCTTTTGTCCAGGAGATATTGTCGAGTAACTGGGGCGTGTTCAACGTACGGACGGAATGCGGCGAATAGATGTAATCGACGTCAACGTTGTTGAACGTGTAAGCAGGGATGTTATTCGGGAAGTTCGGATTGGAATCGCCATAAGTAAACAGGAATGTAAACCGGGCGAAGCCCGCCGTAAATTCGTTTACAAGATGAGGCGTAATGACGGTGCGCCAGGAAAAAGCGTAATTCTTAGCGGGACGGTATACTTCTCCGCGCGGCGGAAAGCCCGGGAAGATGGCGGGACGACCATTCAACAGATCCCCCTGTAGTTGTTGCTCGTTCGCCCACATGGCGCGGAAAAAGATCGTGTTCGACTCGTTGAAGGTGTGATCGATCCGAAGAATGTCGCGCGGCCCGCGTATCGATGCCGGAGCATTCCAGAGATATCCCGCCTGATTGAGTCCATCTCCCGAGCTGTAAGTATTCGGTTGCGGATAGCTGCTCAACAGTTTCAGAACCGCGGGGTCGCCGCCGATGTGTAGCGGATCGTTCGTGAAGATGTTGTACGCCTGAACGCAATTCAGATCGGTACTGGTATTGCAATATCGTACTCCGGGCGCAAGTGCGCCGGTCGTTGTGACAAGCGCCGGTGAATTCCCGGTGATCTTCACACCGTTCAGGACCAGCGGGTTCTTCGGATCGGCAACAAAGTAACGAAAAATGCCAGACAATGCGGTGGGCGTGTAGACACGGGGAACGGAACCGAACGCCTTGTCGATAGCTTGCGAGAGATTTACTTTCTGGCCCTGCCAGCCGTAGTAGAAGAACGTTTTATTCTTTCGAATCGGGCCGCCAACGTCGAAACCGTATTGGTTCGCCTTCAGATTTGCTCGCTGCTGGCCCTGCAGATTCGCGTAAAACTCGTTCGAGTTGAGATCGTTGTTCCGGAAGTATTCAATGCCGCTGCCGTGAAACTCATTGGTGCCGGAGCGTGTCGCTATGGAGACATTCAGGCCCGCATTCTTGCCTTCTTCCGGTGTGGGGTTAGACGTGGTGACCTTGAACTCCTGTACATTATCCGGATTGATGCGGAAAACGTTATTGGTCGGGGTAGGATTCGAAGCTTCGTTGGCTTCGATGCCGTCGATAGTCACGTTGCCGGATTGCGATCGCAAACCGTTCACGTTGATAGTAGTGCCGCTACGCTGAGTAACTCCGGGCTCGAGCACGATCAGGTTGAGCGGGTTTCGTCCGTTCAGGGGGAGCCGTGCTACCGCCTGGTGCTCCACGACGTTGCCCAAAGTAGCGGAAGTCGTTTGCAGAGCTTCTGCAGTCGATTGCACTTCGACAACATCGGTGGTTTTTCCAATCTCGAGAGTTACGTCAATCGTTGCCGGCGTGCCAACCGTCAGGATGACATTGCTTCGGCGCTCGGTCCTGAACCCGGAGACTTCGACAGTGACCGAATAGGACCCAACCGGAAGCGAGGGGAACGAGTAGAGTCCGGCCTGGGTAGTAAGCTGCTTCTGAGTAACTCCGGTGGCCTCGTTTGTGGCCGTAACAGAAGCACCAGTAATGACTGCGTGAGAATTATCGTAGACGGATCCGCTCAGTTGACTGGTGGCCGTTTGGCCTGAGCATATAAACTGAACAAGAACACAGAAAAGCGATGCGAAGAATACTGGTCTGCCGTGACGGACGAGCTTGCGCACATTTCACCCCTTGCAATTTGTCAGCGTTTTGCCAAGCAAACATTGCTTCAGAGCTTCTGGGCTCAAACCTCAATCACGTGTTTCCGTTATAGGACGGATGGTAGCATCCTGTTCGGAAACGAGCAAGCGAAAAAGCGACGGCGAATAACTTCTCGCAAAGTGTGAGTTTTTGGGATATGCCCGTCCTTTATCATCGGGAGGACGTGGGTTCTTTCTCGAGTGCAGACCGGAATCTGGCGGCAAGAATTGAAGGCGCGGAAGCACAGAACGCGGAGCGGATGACGCGACTGGTTAGCGACGGCTTTCCTAACGCAACGTTCATGGCAATTGCCGGCGGGACAGCCATTTTCACAGGTCTGGGATCTCCCATGACCCACGCCCTGGGCATCGGAATGAAAGGCGCCGTGCCGCCCGAAGAACTGGAGCGGCTGGAAAGTTTCTATCGTGAGCGGGGCAGCAGTTGCTTGATCGACCTCTGCCCCATGGCTCACGACTCGGTCATTGCCTTTGTTCAGAACCGGCCCTATCGCGTGATCGAGTTCAACAATGTGCTCGTCCGTGCGCTTAGCGCTGAAGAGAGCTTTGGTCACGCAGAAGGCGTTCGCTGCGTGGGCCAGGAAGAAAGATCCATTTGGGCCCGAACGATCACTGAGGGGTTTTCAGAATACATGCCGGTCTCGGATGAACAGGTCCGGTTCCTGGCGGCAATCTCCCGAGAGATGTTCTGTCTGCTGGGGGTCGATGCGGGCGGGAGCTTGACTGGAGGCGCCGGGCTTGCAGTGCAGGACCGAACAGCCTTGTTCATCGGTGATGCGGTTCTTCCGGGTTTCCGCCGGAGTGGTTGGCAGGGCCGGCTGATCCGCGAACGTCTTGGTATCGCTCAGCGAAACGGTTGCGATCTTGCCGTCGCTTCAGTTCTCCCCGGAAGCGCGTCTCACCGTAACTATGAGCGCGCAGGCTTCCAGTTGCTCTACATGCGTGTCAACCTATCGCGCGAATTTGCCTGAATGGCTGGCGAGATCTGTGCCACGAATTACCATGCAATTTGGCGTCGATGACCAAAACTTATAGGGTTAAACCAACTTCTTCCATTCTATTTCTCTCCGGGATAACAGTTCTAAGTTCCGCAATTGCTCTGGCTCAAGGCAACGGAAAGCCGACGACGCCCGGACCAGACACGCTGATCTTCACCGACGGTGAGAAACTGATCGGGCATCTGCTCCGCTCGACTGGCAACTCGGTTGTGTTTCACAGTGATATGGCCGGTGATGTTACCGCAGACTGGAGCAAGATCAAAGAGCTGAAGTCGAACCAGAAATTTGCAGTCGTGGAGAAGGGGGTCAAGCTCCGCACGAATGAGAGCGATGCCAAAATCCCGCAAGGGTCAGTTTCGCTGCAAGACGGTAATCTGCTCGTGCAAGACCCCGGGGCGGCGGCGCCACTGGTACTCCCGTTGAGTCAAACCGCCGATGTGATCGACGAGGCAACGTTCCAGCGCTTCGTTCTTTCGCGCCCGGCCTGGTATCAAAATTGGAAGGGCACGGCCACCGTCGGAGTCGCGATCGTCAACGCGACGCAAAGCAGCCAAAGCTACACGAGTTCTGTGAACTTTGCTCGCGACATTCCTGGCGAATCGTGGATGGACCCCGAATCGAGAACAAGCCTGATGTTCACGTCCTCCTACGGCGAGTTGAAGCAGCCCAACACGACCACCCTGAAGACGTCCATCTTCCACGCACAAGGCGAGCGCGATCGTTACTTCAGTCCGCGAGTATTCCTGTTTGCTGCAGCCAATTTCGACCACGACTACTCCCAGGGTCTCGATCTCCAGCAGACTTACTCGTCGGGTATCGGTTGGTCAGCCATAAAATCCGCAATGGAACAACTCGACCTCCGCGCGGCAATCGGGTATGAGGATCAGAAATTCTTTCTGGCGAGCCAAAATCAGCATTTAATCAGCGGCGTTTTCTCGGAAGCGTACAACCGCAAGTTCCGAAACAAGATCACGCTTCACCAGGATTTCTCCGCTACGCCCGCGTGGTCGAACCTGAATGCCGTTTCAGCGACAGGCGACCTGAATCTCACGATCCCGTTGATGAAGCGAATGAACTTCACCTTCGGTGTCGCGGATACTTACCTGAACAATCCCTCACCCGGTTTTCGGAAAAACTCTTTCCAGTTCACGTCCGGAATAACGTACGTTCAGCCCTAGCGGGAAGAGATAGGAGGTGGCCGGAGAATCTCGCTCCCGGCCACCTCGATAAGAGCGGCGTTATTTAGGTGCTTCGCCGGTCTTGATCGTGATGGCAGGAATATCCTGCTCCTTCACCATCTTGTTAAGAGCCGGAACGCTGGTGCTCATGACGTCTTTCAGCTTCTTCATCTGCGCGTTCACTCCGGTCGCCAGATCTTCATAGACCTGCTGCTGGGAGGCAGTCGGCTGCGCATCCGCTTGCGAAACTGCGCTCAGAAGTGCCGCCAGTTTGTTGTTCAGCCGCACCGGGAAGTTCAGCGGATCCTCGCTCGCCCGGTTTTTGGTTTGATAGAGGCTCTCCTCTATCGTCGTTAACTCAGCAGCGAGACCCTTGGCCTTCTCAAGAACAACGCGCGATTTCTCACCGGACTTATCGGCCTCCAGGCGCTCGGTGAGTTCATCGATCTGGTCGCGAACTTGCCGGATGTCGAGGACAGCTTGATTTGTCTGGCTCACCTTGTCACGCATCTGAAGCGCGGTTTGGAGTTGCGCCGTGAATTGCTCCGGCGTGGTTGGAACCCGAGGATCTCGTCTCACCTCGAACTTCTGAGTCTGGGTCTTGCCCTCGGCGGTCAGACGAACCTCATACGAGCCGGGAACAACCAGCGGTCCACGGACGTTTGCGGCCCAAAGTACCATCCCCGGAAAGTTGACTGCATCGGGATAACGTAAATCCCACTCGAAGCGATTTAGGCCCTGATCGGTTGTCACGCGGGCTACCGGACCGCCCCTGCGCGAACCTCCCTCCTGCTGCTGCTCCTCTTCAACCGAACCAGCCCGTGATTCGGCTTTTTTCGGGGGAGCTGCGCTGGAAAACTTCTTAACCAGTTTGCCGTTGCCGTCCAGAAATTCGAGCGTCACGTCTCCCTTCGGTTTGTCCTTCAGCCAGTAATACACAACAGCGCCGGTTGCGGGATTCGCACCTTCATTGGTGGATACGCGGCCAAATCCGCGTGCGACCGCCGTCCGGTACGTGTGCTTCGGAGCAAACAAGTGCACGCTCTCGCTACCGATTCCATCCGCCAACTGCGCCAGCAATTGCGTATCGTCCAGAATCCAGAAAGCCCGGCCCTGCGTTGCTGCAACCAGCTCGTGCTCGCGCTTATGAATTGCCAGATCGGCGACTGGCGTCACTGGCAGATTGAGCTGCAACGATTGCCACTTGTCGCCGCCGTTGAACGAAACATAGATACCGGTTTCCGTTCCGGCGTACAGCAGGTCCTTCTTGTTCGGATCTTCGCGAATGCAGCGCGTGAACGTAGTGGCCGGAATGCCGTCTGTGATCTGCTTCCACGATCTTGCCGAAGTCGGTTGTCTTGTACAGGAACGGCCGGTTGTCGTCGAACTTGTACATCGTGGCCGCTACATAAGCTGTTCCGGCTTCGAACGGCGAAGCCTCAATCGAGTTGATTTGAATCCACTCGGGAGCGATCTTGGGTGTCACGTTCTCCCAGTGCTGGCCGCCATCGCGGGTCAGATTGACAAGTCCATCGTCTGCGCCCAGTCCAGATCAAGCCCTTCTGAACCGGCGATTCGATCACGGTGAAGATCGTGTCGTAGTATTCAATGCTGGTATTGTCCTTGGTGATCGGACCACCCGAAGAGATCTGCTTGGTTTTGTCGTTGCGAGTCAGATCGCCGCTGATTGGCTTCCAGGTAATCCCCTGATCTCGGGAAGCGAAAAGAACGTTGCCGCCGGCCAGAAGCAGATCGGGATCATGCGCTGAAAAGAGCAGCGGGAAGTTCCATTGGAAGCGGTACTTGAGGTCTTTCGGAGCCCAACCCATCTCGTTGTCCGGCCAGACCGTGACGTTCTGGGTCTGCCCGTTCTTGTGGTCGTAACGAGTGATCAGGCCGTCGTAGGATCCGGCAAAAACAACGCTCGTATCTTTCGGCCACGGGTGCAATCCATCCGCTCTCTCCGCCGCCCACCGGATACCAATCGCGTTCGCCGATGCCGCCGCTGGCACTGCGGGTTGCCGTCTTCACGGTAGTGTTGTCCTGCTGAGCACCATAGGCGTTGATAGGGAAAATCGTTGTCGAGCGCCACCCGATAAAACTGGGCGGTCGGCTGGTTGTCTTGCGTGCTCCAATTACGTCCTCCGTCGCTCGTCACGACTGAGCCGCCGTCGTTTCCTTCGATCATTCGTTGCGGATCGTTGGCAGAAATCCAAAGATCGTGGTTGTCGCCGTGGGGCACCGGTAAGAGTGTTCCAGGTCTTGCCGCCATCATCCGACCTGAAGAATTCGACGTTGGTGGCGTAGACCTTGTTCGGGTCTTTCGGATCGGCGAAGATGCGGCCGTAATACCAGGCACGCTGAAGAAGCTTGCGCTCGCCGTTCATCTTCTGCCAGGTTTTCCCGCCGTTGTCCGACCGGAACACGCCGCCGCCTTCGGCTTCGATCAAAGCGTAGACACGCTCGGGATTTGCGGCCGAAACACTGAGACCGATATTTCCAATCACACCCTTCGGCAGTCCCGGGTTCTTCGTTAGTTCAGTCCAGGTGTCGCCGCCATCGGTACTTTTCAAGATGCCGCTACCCGGGCCGCCGCTCTCGAGATCCCAGGGTTTCCGGTACACTTCCCAAAAGCCCGCGTACAGAATATTTGCGTTCGTGGGATCGAACACCAGCTCGATAGCGCCGGCCTTCGGTCCTCGTGACAAGATCTTTTCCCAGGTCTTTCCGCCATCCTTGGACCGGTAAACGCCTCGATCCTCGTTGGGCGCCCATACATGGCCGAGCGCCGCGACATACACGAGATCCGGGTTTCGGGGATTAACCCGCACACGGGCTATCTGCCTGGTGTTCTCGAGGCCGATGTGCTTCCAGGTTTTGCCGGCATCCATCGACTTGTACATTCCGTCTCCATGGGAGACGTTGCCGCGAATGTCGTATTCGCCGGTGCCCACGTATACGATGTTGGGGTCTGATTCGGCAACCGCAATGGCGCCGATCGATGACGTACCTAGGGGTTGTCCATCCGTGACGGACTGCCAGTTGGCACCGCTATTTGTGCTTTTCCAAACCCCGCCGCCCACGCCACCGAAATAGAAGGTCGAGGGCTGAGACTCCACGCCGGTGACGGCAGCGACTCTACCGCCCCGAAAAGGGCCAATACTTCTCCATTTGAGCGTTTTGAGGACGCTCATATCTTGCGCTTGCAACAAGGAAGCGGTAATCAAACAAAAAGTCAAAGCTTTCGTTGTCGAGCAAATTGGACGCATAGAAACGTTTTTTCTACTCTAGATCACCGGCGTTCCGCGTTCAGAGAATTAGCCCACATCGGACGGCAGCTTCACGAGGCATGCTGGCGGATAACTGCGCAGATCTGGTCTCCGTATTGCTTCACGAGATTGGTGGAAACACCGGAAATGGCGGAAAGCTGGTTCGCGCTTCGAGGGGTAGCGGCCACTACGTTCTTCAGCACGCGATCCGTGAAGATTCGAAACGCCGGAACACTTCTGCGCTTGGCCTCTTTGAGACGCCAGTCTTTGAGCTCCTGCTCCAGTTTTCCCTCCATGGAGCTCGCGTTTGAAGATTCGGGTCTCGCTTTGCCTGCGGCTTGCCCGGCCTGCTTCGGTCGCACACGTTTGGTCTTGGCTCCGCCCTTCCCCTTCTTGGCCCCGGTAACCGTCGATGCCAAGCCCGCGTCCTTCATGACGAACTCGACTCCACCGTTCTCGCCGGGAGAAGGATGGCCGGCAGTCAGTCGGACGGTACGGTACGGAATGCGCTTTCCGTCTTTTTCAAACGTCGATTCCGTTTGCGAAAGCAGGCCTGATCGTACAGCGGCCCCCAGGATCAGTTCGAAATCGTTGCGCGTGATTTCGCTACCCGGGAAGAGCTCAGTGTAGAGCTTCCCCGTCGCTCGCGGTCCGCTCGACGCTAGCAGATTGAGGATACGGTCCATTGCCCTTCTCTCCTGCTCTGTCGGCGGGCGAAACCGCTGGGCAATGCAGGCTTCCGGGGCACAGAAATCACAGATGCCGCATCCCGCGCCCTTGTCGGACAAGTCACCGAAGTGACCGACAAGGGTCGCCATCCGGCATGCATTCGTAGAAGCGAACCGGATCATATGCTCGATCTGTGTCGAGCGCATGTCGGTCTGCTGGCGGTACGAGGGCCGCCAGTCTTTCTCGCCGCGCGTGATCCTGTCCTGGTAGTCTACGCCCGCGCCGCCGTGGATCCAGAGCTTCTCAAGCGCTTTGTCGAACAGATCCGCCTCGATCTTCAGGCGCTTTTGCAGTTTGGCTTTTTCGACGGGATTTTCGTCGAGAGCAGTAAAAATGCGGTCAAGAACGGTGACTTCCGGATAGTCGCGCTCCAGAAAAAAGTCGTGCGTGTGGCGATCGGCATAGGAGTGCATCAAGATCGCCCGGCTGGGAAGACCATCGCGGCCCGCACGTCCGATCTCCTGGTAATAACCTTCCAGGCTGCCCGGCAAGCCTGTATGGATCACCGTGCGCACGTCCGGTTTATCGATGCCCATTCCGAAGGCGACCGTCGCAACGATTACTTCCGTTTTGCCGGCCATGAATTGTTCCTGCACGTGACGGCGGTGATCGGAGTCGAGACCGGCATGATACGCGGCTGCCGCGAAGCCTCGCTTTAGTTCCGCTGCAACTTCCTCCGCCTGTTTGCGGGTGGGCGTGTAGACAATCGCCGGCCTCCATGCGCTATTCGCCAATACTTCTTCGATGTGGGGCAGACGCTCCGAAGGACGCCTCTCCACAACTTCGATGGCAATATTCTGCCGGCGAAATCCATGCACAAAGCGTGACGGGTTCGGCAGCTTCAGTTGCTGGCAAATGTCTTCCTGCACCTGAGGTGTTGCGGTTGCCGTCAGTGCGATGACCGGTGCGGGACGCATCAGCGGTAAATACTGACCCAACATCCGGTAATCGGGACGGAAATCGTGCCCCCATTGAGAGATGCAGTGAGCTTCGTCGATCGCAACGAGTGTCGGTTTGCGTCGTCCGAGCATCTCGGCAAACCCGGCGATCTTGAATCGTTCCGGGGCGACGAACAGAAATTGCAAGCGGCCCGCCAGGTAGTCGAGGCAGACTTGACGCGAAGTGGCCCGATCGCGGCCGGAGTGTATCGACTCAGCCGCGAAACCGCGCTTCCGCAAGATAGCCACCTGATCTTCAATCAACGCGATTAACGGGCTGATGACGAGTGTCGTTCCGCCCCGCGCCAATCCAGGCAACTGGTAACAGAGCGATTTGCCCGCACCAGTCGGCATGACGAGCAAAACGTCACTCCCGTCCGCAACGGCTTGACACACCCTCTCCTGATTCGGCCGAAACGAGGAAAACGAAAAGGCGCGTTGCAAAAGCTCGAGCAAGTTCGGGAGCTTCTCCTCCCGTGGTCGGCAGAATCTGAGGAACCGCGGACTGCCCGTTCCTCTGGGAGCCGCTCTCGTCCGGACCTGGGTTGCGGTCCCGGACGGGTGCGTCTTCCGATTTCTGAACCACGGTCCGCACATACTCTTCGATCCGGTCAATGAACGGTTCGAGTTTTGCATCGCCGCGTTCGACCCGCTTGAGATAGGCTTCCCACTGGCCAGTCATGGCCGGGCTCTTGACTTCGGGATGCACGACCTCGATCAGGTGAATGCCCTTGTCTGTCGCTTTGAGAATCTTCCCTTCTCTGATCACGTACTCACGCTTGAGAAGAGTTTCGATGATGGAGGCGCGCGTGGCAGGCGTCCCGAGCCCCGTTTCCCGCATCGCTTCTGAGAGTTCCTTTTCTTCGAGCGACTTGCCCGCAGTCTCCATCGCAGTCAACAGGGTTGCTTCCGAGAAGTATTTGGGCGCTCGCGTTCGTCTCTTCAGCAGCCGAACGTCATCCACGATTTGAGGCTGCCCCGAAAGCAAGCCGGCCGGGAGCGTCGCTTCTTTTTCCTCATCGCCCGACGCTTTGGCGGATTTTCGCCGCTCCGGCTCAGGTTCAAGGATTTTCCAGCCGACCTGGTCGATTACGGTGCCGGACGAGCGAAAGAGATCCGTCGCTTCCGAGCTGGAGACGGCCGTGATTACTGTTGTAACGGAGACGATGTAGTCAGCGTGCCAGGCTGCAAGCAGGCGTCTGCAAATCATTTCGTAGATCTTGCGCTCTTCGCCTGAGAGTGTCGGTTTCCTGGAAATCGCGGTCGGGATAATGGCGTGATGGTCGCCCACTTTCGCGTCGTCTACGAAGCGCCGCCCGAGAGCACGCTCGCCTGTTCCAGGCGCCAGTTGCTGGCTGAACGGAGCTGCAACCGCTTTCACGATGACCGGTAAGGTGGCGGCGATATCGGTCGAAAGATGCCGGCTATCGGTGCGCGGATAGCTGATCAGCTTGTGCCTTTCGTAAAGCGATTGAGCCAGTTCAAGCGTGTGCTGCGCCGAAAAACCGTACAGCCGGTTCGCGTGACGCTGAAGTTCGGTCAAGTCATAGAGGAATGGCGGCGGTGTTCTCTGCGTTTGTGATTGAACAGAACGAATCGCGGCGTTACCCGTCCGTACACGATCGCGGATTTGCTCCGCCTCTCTACCGTCCGGGCTCAAACGTGAGGCGTTTCTGCCGTTCGTCCCGTCCGCCTGGCCTGAAGTCTCTTCTGACAGCCGGAACCAAATCCCGGAAAAGCTGTTCGACGGATCAGTTTCGGCAGGATGGAAGGTCGCTGCGACTTCGATGTAGTCTTGCGGCACAAAGCCCCGGATCGCGAGATCACGTTCAACGATCATCGCTAGCGTGGGAGTTTGAACCCGTCCCACGGAAAGGTCTTCGTTATACGTCAACGAATAGGCGCGGGATAGATTCATCCCGACCAACCAGTCCGCCCGGCTTCTTCCAACAGCAGCATTGGCGAGCGGCAGGTACTCACTCGATGGATGCAGGTTTTCGAAGCCACGCCGGATCGCGTCGGGAGTAAGGGAAGAGATCCACAGGCGATCGACCGGCTTCTCGCAATCCGCCGCCTCATAAATGAAGCGGAAGATCAGTTCGCCTTCGCGTCCGGCGTCGGTGGCACAAACCACACGAGCGACGCGCTGGGATCCAAGAATCTTCCTGACCACCTCGAATTGATCTCTGGTCTTTTCGTAGATGACCAGCGGCCACTCTCGAGGCAACATCGGCAGCAGTTCTCGCGACCAACGTCGCCATGCCGGATGGATTTCGTGCGGTTGGGGAAGTGAAACCAGGTGACCGATGGCCCAGGTAACGACATAGCCGTTACCCTGCAAAAAGCCGTCGCCGCCTTTTTGCGCCCCTAAGACTCGAGCAATATCTCGAGCCACCGAGGGCTTTTCGGCGACGACGGCTACTAAACTGCTTTCGTTTGAAGACAAGGGTCAGCACTAATTTTAGCGTTCTAAGCTAAAGCGCTGTCCTTGCGGAATAACGGGTCTTCCAGCGGCTCAATTGGCCGGGGCAAACCGGCGTCGTCCCAGGAACGTAACAATTCCCAGACCAGCGATCATCATGGAGACCGTGGCGGGTTCCGGCACACCGCTCGGCGTAGTCGGTGTGGAAGCCGAGTCTACTCCGAGAATGTCAAACGCCCAGGAACCATTCCGATTGGAAGCATCAACGTCGCAAAATTTGCCGTTTGAACACCCAAAAACGCTAGTGAAAGTAGGATTGCTGTCGTTATACAGGAATCCATCGCCCAAGTTTGGCCCGTTTGCGAAATTGTCGTATTGCATGACGGAGACCGTATAAGTGCCGGGACTCAACACGGATTGCAGATAGGTGTCGAAGTTCGCGCCCGTCACTGAATCAGCCGGGACATTGGAGCCCCCGTCGTCGTTCTCGTTGATCAATGCCCCGGAACCATCAAATAACGCCAGAATGGGATCATACCCGCCTCTCGCAATGGTCGTTCCCGCGGCATTGACGCCACCAGCGTACGACAATGTTCGCAAGGTGACCGTCGATGTCGAGGCAACCGAAAACGTAAAAAGCTGAACCTCGTCATCGCGAGTCAACGTTCCTTGAAACGAAAAGTTGGCTGCTGATGCAAGTGATGCGGCTAGAATACCGAGCCCCAAAGCCTTTGTGGCAAATAATCGCAAACTTCCTCCTCCGGGCGGGATCTTAGTCCCGCAAAACTTTTTATCTTGAGCTCACGTTGAGGGGCGAATGATTACCGCCCCACATGAGTTGAACTTTAAGATAAACCGGATAGGAGGATGGCCGCCTAGTGCATGTGAGCGAACAAGTACCAAAGAACAATTAACCCGCCCGGTACTCCCAAAAACCACGCAATCATATATTTCATTGTTGTTACTCCTTCCCGGAAGATTATTAGCAAGTGTGAGGCCAATGTTCGGGATCAGATAGAAGGCCTAAGTAGCGGCAATATCGAAGAATTACCTACTCACACACGAACATTAACGCTGCAATTTTTTCAATGTAGCCCGGAGTATCTGGTAGCCGCACTGAGCTAGGACGCGAGCATAAGTCGGAGTATATGGTTCTTCTCCTTACCGTACTCGCCCCCGGTTCCGCATGGTACTCGTCTCTAAGACCTACCTGAGACAATTAAATAAAATTAGTTGCTGGTGAGCTGATTTTTAGAGCGTCTAAGTGACCGTACGTACAGAATAAGTGGATTCTGGCCGGCTGGCATTTCGTCCAACGATCTTTCTTGCGGAGAGAGAACCTGATCCGAGGCCTGATTTGACCATGATCATATAAGTCACTAAGTAACTTGCATTGCTGTCGCGATCAGCTCGCGCACACAGCGGGCGGCTTTTCGCCGCTAGGCCGAAAAGTTCTAGTCAGCCGTGAACCGGCTCGGCTTACAAGAGACGCTGCCGGAAGACCTGCTTACGCTAGCTGCTCTCCCGACGATCACGACGAGCCAAGTCATCGACTCTCCGCTGAATATCGGCACCGGATCGATGAAGGCTTCGGGAGATCCGGCGTGGCAGGTCGCTTTCCAGCAAGTCTTCCAGCGGCACCGGCAGGGCCATCGACCAATTTGGATTTTTCTCGGAAGTTGTCGCGGGAATGTTTGGTCTTTCGTCGACGGCCGCAGCATCGTCAAGAGCCGCCGTAAGAATTCGTGACGGCGCTTCCGCAAGCAAATCGTACGCGCTGGCAATGACTTCCTCTGGCGGGGTTTTCTCCTTGAGCTGAGCCATCTCTCGCAATCGGTCCCGGATCTCCCGGGTACCTTCCTCGTTCGGATTCAAACCTAAGTCCCGCTGCTTTGCCAGGTCGGATCCGGTCCACAATCCACGTACTGTAGGCAGGTCGTGGGTCGTTACCGCAGCCAGAGCCTCGCGCGGAAACTCGCGAGGATGCTCTTTTTCAAACCAGAGCAACCGGTAAGACAAGATCCGATGAGCCGCCAACTTCTCGCGGGTGCTTTCCTCTACCGTGCCCAGATCCTCCCCGACCACATAGGCGTTCGCACGTGCACTCTCGATCGCCACGATTGCCAGCATTTCATCCGCGTTATAGCGAACGTAGGCGCCTTCTGCCGCTGACATCCCGTTGGGTATCCAGAACAGCCGGAAGAGGCCCATGACATGGTCGATGCGCAGACCTCCGCCGTGGCGAAAGGCGGCCCTGATCGTTTCGCGGAAGGGGCGATAGCCGGCTGCCCGAAGCCGGTGCGGAATGTAAGGCGGCAAGCCCCAGTTTTGCCCTTGCGTATTGAACTCGTCCGGCGGCGCCCCCACACCTGCATTCAACGAGATAATGTCTTGCCAGATCCAGGCATCGGCTCCGTCCGGATCGACTCCGATCGGCAAATCCTGCATGAGCGCAAGATAGCCGGCACACCGGGCCAACTGCCCGTCGAGGAGCCACTGAATCCACTGGTAGAACTGCAAACGCTTGGAATTGGCGCGGGCGAACTCCTGGACCTGCGGATTGGAAGGGTTCGAAAATTCTTTGGGCCAAGAATGCCAGCCTGTTTGATAACGCTCCGCGAGAGCACAGTACGTCGCAAATAGAACCAAGCTCTCGCCCCTTTCCTCGCGGAAAGAATCGAAACCGGCGTCGCCCGTAAACCGGGACCAGATCGCGTCTAATGCCCTGAGCTTTAGTTTGAATACGGCATTCCGATCAATATGCCGCTTATCGTTCAGAGCTCGTCCTGCCCCTACGATCTCCTCAAGATCCGGAATCGTTTCGCTGTTCGCGCCAGGAATCCACTCGATGTGAAGTGAAAGAAGGTTAAGAAAGGCACGCGAGGTCGGGAAATAAGGGCTATCCTGCTGCGGAACAACCGGACTTGCAGCGCTGAGCGGATTCAGCAACATCATGCCCGCTCCCAGATCCCGGGCCGACCACCGGGCCAGGGTTTCCAGGTCTGCAAAATCTCCGATTCCCCAGCTTGCGCGAGAACGAGCAGCGTAGAGCTGAACCGCCCATCCCCATGTCGTCAGATCGGACGGAAGCCAACACTGCCCGGGGCTCACGATTAGGTCTATGGGATCTTCGCTGCGTTCCGTTCGCAACCGATGGTAGCCGATCGGCAGGTCCGGCGGAAGCGCGCCCGATACCGGGGACTTCGTTCCCGATTCGAACTCAATGACACCGGGCGAATCCAATCGGTAGCGGTCGCCCTGACGAATAAAAAGAGGACCCGGCAGCTCACTCGGGTTGGAATCGGCGTCGCCAAATCCCATTGCCTCCAGGATCGCTGCAACTGTTTTCTCCCCAGTCTCGTGCATGTTGCCGAGCGCATCTTCGTAGCAGAGGTCTATGCCATGCGCCTGTGTGCGGGGACCTCGGTCGTTTCTTTGGCTTACTTTAGACATGAGATTTTACGTGGGCACCGGTTTCCAGGGATCGAAAGATCCTCCGCGACACCTCGGAATCTAAAGGATGCAAGCCCGGCGGGAATCCGTTCTGGAAGACTTTTCGGGTCCGCACTCTTCCGAGGCTGGAAAGACTCCGGACCAAACAACTGACAAAAGTAAGAACAAAATTCGACATTAAACGCATCTCATCGCATGACAAATCACCGCGTTTTGCTCGACGTCCTTATGCATTGTGCTATTCCGGATGCATAACGGTTGAATCTCAAGGCTTAAAGGAGAATGAATACGTGTTCGCTGACGTAATACCAGTTGGAGAGGCCCTCAATCCCTTGCTCTTCAAGGAGCTTCAACTCATGGCAATTGACGATGAAGACGAAGTCGAAGACTCGGATACCGAGGACGAGGACCTCGAAGACGAGGATGCTCTCGATGACGAAGACGATGAAGACCTGGATGACGAGGATCTAGGCGACGAAGATGACGAGGATCTAAGTGAAGACGACGAAGATCTGGATGATGATGACTTAGACGAAGAAGACGAGGACGACGACGAGGAATAAAGCCGTCAGGCATCCGTAATCTGCGCCAATGTTGAATCGCATTGGCGCAGATCGTGTTTTACCCTGCTTTAAGGCGCGAAGTAGCCGAAGACGTCGAACAGCAACCCGGTCGGCGCTGTCACAACGTAGGCAACGTTGCCGTCCGTTGTAGGTACAACTGCCAGATTAGATGTCACAGCAGCATCGTAAGCGTTCAGAGTCGATTGCAATGGCTGTGCGGCACCCCGGGCCCACAACGTAAGGTAGCTTAGTGAAGCGGCTGGGACAACGGTCGCGTTCATCACGATGTCCTGAGCGGTTGCAGGAATGTGGCCGGCGCAATTGCCCCCTGTAGCGTCGTGGTAAGACGCTCCATTGACCGGAGCGTCAGTTCCATTGCTTCCACGGCTATCCCACGCCCTGCATGGCGTCACGTTGTAGAGCGCTAAGCCACCCGTACCCGGCGGCGCATAATATCCGCTGACGTCAATGATGAGATCCGCCGGATCGGTCGTGAATACCGAGACTTGGCCGTTAGACCCAACCGGGACTATGGCGGCATTCGCAGTGACAGCACCGGTTGTTGCATTGAGCGTTGAAACAATCGGTTGTGACTGCCCGTTGTTCGGCCAAACGGTTATGTAAGCGATTTTGTTGCTCTTCGGCACGGCCGTGAAGTTCAGAGCGTATGCCTGAGCCGAACTGGGCAAGCCGCACGTGCTAGATTGCAGCGAATACGTCCGGGTCTCGTTTGCTCCCATCGAAGGAACGCCGAGACCGCTTCCGCGAGCTCCGTCTCTGGTATCGACAGCCCGGCACGGCTGCACCGGATAGAAGGCCAGGGAATTGGCGTTCGATTGCGGAACGTAATACCCGTTAATATCGATGATGACGTCCGTAGCGTCCTTGGCGAAGACGCTAATCGCGCGATCGCTGTTGCTGGTGTCGGCCGGTACGATGACAGCATTTGCTTTCGTTCTGCCGTCGTAAGCATTCAGGTTGGAAACGGCATTCGGATCAATAGATGAATTGCTGGGCGAAACCGTCAACCACCTCAGACTTCCTTTCGGCACGACGGTAACGTTCAATGCGTAGGCCTGGACATCGGCACCGGATGGAACCGGTGCGGAGGAGCACGCACCCGGAAAGCTGCTGCCGCTGTTGCTGCTATTGCGGATGATGAAATTGCGGGTTTGTTCCGCGGTTAGGAACGGGCCGCCATACGCTCCGTTCGGCCACCTGGTATCTACTAAGCGGCAGGGCGAAACGGGGATGAAGTAAAGTCCATTCGACATCGAGAGAAACACGGCCGTGCTCGCCGAGTTCACTGCATTACTGACGATGTTAAGTGTTCCCGACGTGCTGCCACCGTTTGTCGGCGTAATGGTCAGGACCAATGTGCAAGATGTCCCGGCGCTGAGAGTAAAGGGTGCTGCACCGCAGCTACCGCCGGTGATGGTGAAGCCAGCAGGAGGATTCATCTGACTCACGGTGAGCGGCTGATCGCCGGTAGCCGAGATCGTCACGGTCTGAGAATTTGAGGAATTCACGGCTGTGAGCGGGAAGGTAACGGGCGCTGGCAAAGCCGTAACCCGGCGAACCGAACTTGATTGGACAAAATAAAGATCGCCCGTTGTCGAAACAGCCAGACTCGCGGGTGTTGTTATCGCGGCCGAGAGGGCCGGGCCACCGTCCCCTGTAGACCCGGTCGATCCATTTCCTGCAACCGGAGTCACTTGTCCGTTTGTTGAGAGTCGGAAGATCTTGTTTTGAGAAGTGTCGGAGATATATACCGTGCCTCCCGGATCGACGGAAACGTCGTATGGATTGAAGAATTGAGTGGCTACGGTCGTGATAATGCCATTGCTCACCTTTCTAACAACCTGCGTGGGGCTCGAGATGCTGTTTACATTGCTGGTGCTATCGGCGATGTACAAATCGTTGTTCTTGTCTACTGCAATCCCTTGCGGTTGATCTAAGCCAGCGTTGACAGCAGGGCCGTTATCCCCTGAGTGAGCGTGAGTGCCGTTCCCAACGATCGTGGTGATCACACCAGAGGAGGCACTCACCATCCGAATACGGGCGTTGAGTGTATCTGAGATGTATAGATTGTTGGACGAGTCGAAGCTAAGGGCAGTGGGAAACAAGAGTTGCGCACTCGTTGCAGCTCCGCCGTCGCCGCCAAAGACACCATTGGCGGGATTGGTATTTCCATTCCCTGCCACTGTCGTAATGATCTTTGTGGACATGTCGATCTTTCGAACGACATTTTGTCCAGCATCTGCAACGTAGAGGTTCCCGGCATTGTCAAACGCCAACCCGGCGGGTTGATTGAGCTTAGCGTCCGTCGCCTGTCCGCCATCTCCGGAATACCCGGAATTCCCATTCACCTGATCGGGAAGGGTACCTGCAATCCGATTAACCTGGCCAGACGTAACATCAATGGAATAAACATTGGCAACCTTGATCGGTATTGCATTGGAGTAGCCCGTTACGTGTGAGTCGGACACGTAAAGCACCCCAGAGCGAGTAGCCACACCATTGAAAACAGCAGCAGCAAGCGCCTGGTTGGTATTGCTAGCCACCGTAGTGATGATCCCCGGACTGATCGAGATTTGCGATCCGGTCTGTGCAAGCGAGAGAGTTGCGAAGCCCAGCACAGCGGCTGAAATCTTCAGAACTTGTTTGGAATTGAGTCTACGAGCAGACGCTGCCCGACCGACCCGGCTGTTTGGGAGCATAAGGAAACGAAGCAAAACTGCTCCAATTATAGGCGAGATTGCCCGTTTGCCGAATAGGCCTTTTGAAGAATTAATGAATAGGGTGTAGACGGAAAAGGGCTCTGATACGTATTCGTACCAGAGCCCTTCCAATTGAGATTTACGAACTTACTTAGCTGTTGATCTTGCGGCGAGCCACAAGACCTGCACCAACCAGACCCATACCGAGGAGCAACATCGAAGCCGGTTCAGGAACCGGATTCGCAGCAAACGTTGCAGAGTAGGTGATCCCCTGGATACCTCCCGTGCTCAGCGCTGCCAATACGGCCGGAATCGTACCCGGGACAACAAGTTGGGTACTAAAGACCGCAGTGGTGGGAGTTGTTCCCGTTGCTGCACTTCCCGTATAAGCGTTTCCGTTTAATTGGAGAGTGGCAACAACAGTGCTGCTCGTCAACTGGATCAACGTAAATGGAGAACCAGCCGTTGTACAGACGCTCCCGACAGCCGCGCTGCTGCAACCCGCCAGAGTACCTACACCCGGCGCAATATTCGTCAGGTCAAATACCACCGGGGTAGCTACACCAGTCGTAAACATTGCGAACCCAGGCATACTGACTGCCCCAGTGCCAGGACCGCCGGTGAGGCTCATAATTGTGCCCCCCGTCAATCCGGAGAAAGCACCGGTTTCCATAGCGCCCGTCGTGTTCACGAAGCTTGGATTGAAGTTAATGCTTGTTAACGTCACGGTCACGTTGCCGGCGATGTTCGCCTCTCCCGTGATCGGTGCCGCTTGCGCCACATTCGTAAGTAACGAACATGACACTAAACCGAGACCAAGAACTAGTGAAGGTTTGAATCTCATGTGTATATAGTTTTTTCCTCCGACTTCCCAGGACTGTATTATACCGGAGTAAGGGCATACGAGCCCACTTTTAATGAGACTTTAAAGGAGCCGACGGCGGGTCCGGTACTACATCGGAAGTAACGCTTAGTACCGGTGGATAATCGTGATTAAAGTTTGGTTAAGAAATTAAATTATCACAGAGTCGGCCGGTACGCAATACACTCCGCAAAACGAAATGTCTTATGCCTGAAGCACTTACCCGGTAGCAGCCGCAAGCCGTCCGCACTTACAACGGACAACACTGACGCAAAAGATCTAATTCTAGTGCCGATAAGAAGAATTTATAAAGCCGTCAACATCTTTGTGGAGCTTGTCGTTGGCTTTTTGGTCGATGTAAACCATATGACCGGATTCGTAATACGCGAAGCTGATGTTCTTCCGCACCGGCGGCTCCAGCCCCATGTGATTCACGGTATGTTCGATGCCATTGAAAGGTGTCGCCAGATCGTAATAGCCGCATAAGACGAGCACCTTCAAGAATCCCTGTTCCGTCATGGCGGCGCGAAGCACATCGGCAACCTGTGTATTCCCCGTTTGATCCCATGGCTGAACGCGAGCCGTAACGGTGTAGTAAGCGTCCGTATCCCATTTCAATTCGCGTCTCATATAGTCGTGAAACGTAGCAACATACACGCCCTCGTAGGAGACTTCGCTTGCATCGAATTCGGTCCGTTCGCCGGCGGCGTCAGCCTCATAATTCTCGAATCGTGAGTCCAGACGTCCCACCACTTTTCGTTTGTCACGCTCGAGTTCACGGAACCATCGGAAGGGACTGATCCGCAAGTTACTTTGCTCGATGTATTTCGCCGTGAGCCCTGTGTAACGAGCCATGTCTTTTACGACCGTCTGATACTCGGATGGAGACATTCCGTCGCCTTTATCCAGAGCTTGCATATATTCGCCATGAGCAAACTCGCGCGCTTTCTGGGCCATCTCTTCTGCGCTGAGCTTTTGAAGATCCGGCGGAAGCATTTTGTGATACCACGCGGACATGATGAACGTGGGCAGGAAGAAGACGTTGCGATCATCCGCCCCGAAGTTTGAGAACGCGACCGAAGACAAAAGGACAATTCCGTTTAGATAGATCTGGTAGCGATTCTGAAGGACTCCCGACAGCTCGGCAGAGCGGGTGGTTCCATAGCTTTCACCAATCAGGAACTTCGGGGATGCCCAACGCGCGTTCCGGTTGATGTATTGATACATGAAGTCAGCGAACCAGTTAGCATCCGCGATGACGCCGTGGAACTGTGCCGGGTTCTCGCCAGGAGCGGGGCGGCTGTAGCCGGTTGACACAGCGTCGATAAAAACCATGTCAGTTGCGTCGAGGAAGGAATCACGGTTGTCCTCGACTACGTAAGGCGCGGGCATCCCGTAGCCTTCAGGGCTCAGTTTAGCTTTGCGCGGCCCAAGCCCCATGTGAGTGAACAGCGACGAAGAACCTGGCCCACCGTTATAGACAAACGACAGAGGACGCTGCGCGATGTCAGGCACATTGTCCTTTGTATATGCCACGAAAAAGAAGGTCGCCTTGGGCGTTCCGTCATCCGCCTTGATGATGTAGGTCGAGGCCGTTGCGGTGTAGTTGAGCTGTTGCCCGCCGATCTGAGCAGAGTGGCGGGTCACCGAGCTCTTTTCTTCCGGGACCCGGCCACGGGTTTGCGCCTGCGCTGTGCGATTTGTCTCCTGATCGGAGATCTGAGGCTGGGACTCGCGCGGCATCTGGAAGCGGTCAACGCGCTGCTGCGGTTGCTGCGCAGGAGGTGTAGTTGTCGCCTGGCTTTGTCCGCCGCTCCGGGTCGCCTGTGCGTTCGCCCCTGGTCCGCTCGCGCACAACAAAAGCACAAACCATGTCGATACACGCGTGGAGGCGTGGGTCCTCATGCCTATCTCTCCTTGTTGAATGAACGCCTCGAGACTGGGAGGAGTTTTATCCGGTGATGTGGTACGCCGGTCGTGTACCTCCGAGTACGTTAGCATGAACACGAACAAAAAACGCTTGTGTTTATTGCGGGTATTGGGGAAGAAGTCGCGACGAGCGGTAGGTAAAAATTGATTCTTCGACCGTCAGGTCCGGCCGCGGCTTCTTGATCTCAGGCCGTTACCGGCACAGCGGCGTACAAGAGGGACCGCGCGCAGGCATCCGATGCGCGCCGGCAGGCCTCGTCGGCAGCCTCTTTCCATGTGTCGTGGAGGACATAACACTGGAACTCTCCGTAACCCTGCAGCACCCAATACACATAACCCAGTTCTGACTTGGTGCGGCGAATCGAGAAGTAATCCGGCCTTCTTTGCGTTGGCTGCGTGTGATTGATGGATCGAACTTGCTCACGTGATTCGGGTTCCGAAGCACGTTTTGTCCGCTCCTTTGCGGAGAGCAGATGCTGCAAACCTGCGAGGACGCCAACGGCTCCGGCAAGTAGATGTGTCCCCAAAAAGGAGGGCCGGCGGTGCCTAGGAAGCTTTCCCTGCATAATACGGTGCGACAGCCATAAAGTGTAGGACCGTTGTACCACCTGCGGGACCCGAAATCCAGGCGGAACGACCCTAAAAAGGGGTCTGTCGGCATGTACAGTAGTGAAATGGCTGTTGCACCAAGTACGTTCAGTTCATCCATCCCCCTCAGCACGAACCGGCACCTGATCCGATGGGTCGAAAAGATGGCCGATCTGGCGAAGCCGGCGAACATCCATTGGGTGGATGGTTCCGACGAGGAGAACAAGTTTCTCTGCAGCCAGATGGTTGCTTCGGGAACCTTTGTGAAGCTGAACGAAGCACTCTGGCCAAATTGTTATTACGCCCGTTCGGACGCAGGCGACGTTGCGCGGGTAGAGGACCGCACCTTCATCTGCTCGCTTTCGAAAGAGAACGCAGGCCCCACGAATAACTGGGTGAACCCGTATGAGATGCGCCGCAAATTAAAATCCCTGTTTCGCGGCTGTATGCGCGGGCGAACCATGTACGTGCTGCCCTTCAGCATGGGCCCCATCGATTCGCCGCTGTCCCAAATCGGAGTGGAGTTGACCGACTCTCCTTACGTTGTGGTCAACATGCGGATCATGGCGCGGATCGGCTTGCCCGTGTTTCGCGAGATCGACAAAGGAAGCAAGAGGGTTGTACCGTGCATGCACAGTGTTGGTGCACCGCTCTCGCCCGGGCAAGCCGATGTGCCCTGGCCGTGTAACGAAGAAAAGTACATCGTCCATTTTCCGGAGACTCGCGAGATCTGGTCTTACGGCTCGGGCTACGGCGGCAACGCGCTGCTCGGCAAGAAATGTTTTGCGCTGCGAATTGCCTCCAACATCGCACGCGATGAAGGCTGGATGGCCGAGCATATGCTGATTCTCGGAGTTGAGAATCCGCAGGGCGAGAAGACATACATCGCCGCAGCCTTTCCAAGCGCTTGCGGCAAGACGAATCTCGCGATGTTGATTCCGCCCGAAGGTCTGGAAGATTGGAAGATCTGGACAGTTGGTGATGACATTGCGTGGATCAGACCGGACGAGAACGGTGAACTCCACGCGATCAATCCTGAAGCCGGTTTCTTCGGCGTCGCGCCAGGCACTTCACCCCACACGAACCCGAACGCGATTGCCACCTTATCGAAGAACACGATCTTCACCAACGTCGCCTTGACTCCGGAGGGCGGTGTGTGGTGGGAGGGCCTGACGGATGAGCCGCCGGCCGAGTGCTTGGACTGGCAAGGAAACCGCTGGACGCCGCAAATCGGACGGGAAACGGGACGGAAGGCTGCCCATCCGAACGCGCGCTTTACCGCACCCGCATCACAGTGCCCATCCATCGATCCAGCTTGGGAAGACCCTAAAGGTGTCCCCATCAGCGCCTTTGTTTTTGGCGGCAGACGCGCCGGAACCATGCCGCTGGTTTATCAGGCTTTCAACTGGAGCGCCGGCGTTTATATCGGGGCAACCATGGGCTCAGAGACAACCGCGGCCGCAGCCGGTGCCGTCGGCAAAGTGCGCCGCGATCCCATGGCCATGCTGCCCTTCTGCGGGTATCACATGGGCGACTATTTTCGGCACTGGCTCACAATGCAACGCTCCCTGACGGTGACGCCCCGCATTTTTCACGTGAACTGGTTCCGCAAAGATGAGAGCGGCAATTTCCTGTGGCCTGGCTTTGGCCAGAACATGCGGGTCCTCAAGTGGATTTCTGAACGCGCCAGAAATCGGGCTGCCGCTCGTGAAACTCCCATCGGCTGGATGCCGCGGTACGAAGACATTAGCTGGGAAGGCCTGGAGTTTCCAAAGGACGAGTTTACAAAACTTCAGGGTTTCGATTATCGGGCTTGGCGCACCGAGGTAATTGGCCACGAAGAGCTCTTCATCGACCTGCACGATCATCTGCCGCCCGAACTTATCTATGAGCGCGAACTCTTAATCTGCCGTCTCTGACAGTGTGGAATCGGCAAGAAAGCGCCTCAGATAAAGACGAATCTGAAGCAAACTTAATGTGAAGTTCAGAACTTTTTCACCAAGTTGTGGGATTCTACTCCTGAGAGCACTGTAGTGCTATCACTCGAGAGTTAGGAGATTACACAATGAAAAAGTTAATGATTGCGTCACTCGGCTTGTCGCTTCTCACCGGTACCGCTATGTTTGCTCAAAACACCGCCAGCAGCAGCGATTCCACCATGACGAAGAAGAAGGGCAAGAAAAAGAAGGGCAAAATGACCGATAGCTCTTCCACCACTTCGACCAGCAAGTAAGTTCGCTGTTCAAGAATTTAAGGGGCGCTGCTGCCATGCAAATTGGCAGTGGCGCCTTTTTTATTTGGATACAGAAGCAGTGCAGGCCGAGAGCTTATCATTGTCTCGATGGGTTTGAATCTCACTGCTGAATCAACCTGCTCTTGCTGATAGATGAGTCCTTCTGTCCCTAACAAACCTAAGCTGTCGGTCATCGTGCCAGCCTTCAACGAAGAAGCAACTGTAGCCGGCGTTATCCGGCGTTTGCTTGAAGTACCTTCGCTTTTGGAAATCATCGTCGTTGACGATGCCTCTACGGACCGGACCTTCGCCATTGTCCAGGCACTTCAGGCGACAACCCCGCAATTGCGAGTGCTGCGGCATCCCCGTAACATGGGCAAAACGGAAGGCCTTAAGACCGGCTTCGCCGCAAGTACCGGCGAGGTTGTCATTGTGCAGGACGCCGACCTGGAATATGATCCGTCTGAAATTCAGAATGTGATTCAACCGATCCTGGACGGAGTTGCGGAGGTGGTGTATGGGTCGCGCTTCCTGGTGAGGAAGGCCGCGAGAGTTCTCTACTATTACCACTATCTGGCAAACAAGACTTTGACGTGCTTCTCCAATATGCTGACAAACGTCAATTTCTCGGATGTCGAAACGGGTTACAAAGCCTTTCGCGGTGACATCATCCGCGACATGATCATCACGTCTTCCGGCTTCGGCTTTGAAATCGAAGTGACCGCCAAGATATGCAAGCTGGAATGCGTTTGCTTCGAAGTGCCCATCAGCTACTACGGGCGCACGTATGATCAAGGCAAGAAGATCGGCGTTTCGGACGGAATCGCAGCTTTCTGGTATACCATTCGCTACAACCTGTTCACCAGTTTGCAGGATTCGTTCCGCACCCTGTATTCGCCTTCCCGGTTGCAGCAATCCCGCAAGAGCTGGACGGCTAAGCCGGAGCCGGACGAGCACGGGGCATCTTCTCAAATTTCATAAGAATGCCGCGACCGTACCGGCAAGCCAGTTCGATTCTGCTTGCCGCGCTTCTCGCAACGGGGGCGGCTCTTTCGCGTCGCGACACCCGTTATGAACTGCGTGTCCAGGTTTCTTCTTCCGTTTCCTCCCAGGCTCAGCTCTTCTATGACATCGGGCAAGGGTACAGAGAGGAGAACTCGAGCACACAACAGCTTTCTGCTTCGCCCGATGGCCGCGTGCAACAGCTCGCGTTTCCTCTGCCGACGGCTACCATTTACAGTCTCCGCTTCGATCCGCTGAACACGGCCGGGCATTTCGTCATAAGAGACATCGAAATCCGAAGCCGGCGCGGACCTGTGCTTCGCCTCTCGCCTTCGAACGTGCAATCACTCAACCAGATTGCGCAGATCGAAACACGGGGCAATCAGGTGGAGGGAACCACGGTCGCCGGTGCGAATGATCCTGGTCTCCGGTTCGCGCTATCGCAGCCGCTGCTTCTCAAGAAGTTTTCCCGGCGCGACAAATTGAAGATGTTTGTTCCGTTAGCAGCGGCGCTGACGCTTTTTGCGGTCCTGGGCCTCGCGTTCGGTGAGAGGCTTGCGGGGCTCCTCTCCGGAATGTGGGCGAAAGGCAAGCGACGGTCCGATCTGATGGCCGCCCGATACTCATCAGTCGTCCTTCCATTAGATTCGCTTGCCATCTGGTTCTACCTTTTGTGCCTGCTTCTGTTCCTGACGGCTTCGCTGCTGAAACTGAACGGCTCCTCCATTTCGTTCTACTCGGTTGCCTACAGCCACGGTGCGCACGTGAAGCCCTGGTTGGGTTCGCCGCGGGCCGTACGGTCAGATGAATGGGGCTACCACACACCTGACGTCCTTAGCCAAGCGCTACGCTCCGAACGCTTCGCCGTCCGGGATTCAGATCTGGGGCCGCACTCCGCGTCGCTCATCGGCAACGTCCCGGTTCGCGATCTGTCCGCCCTGTTTCGGCCTCAGTTCTGGGGTTTCTTTTTTCTCCCGCTCGAATATGCATTTGCTTTCTACTGGCAATGGAAGGCACTTTTCCTCGTTGCAGGTATATTCACGTGGCTGCTCTTCATCACCGGCTCGAGCCGCTGGGCGTTGGCTGGCGCATTGTGGTACTTCTTCTCGCCATGCACGCAATGGAGTTACTCCTGGCCCTCCGCGCTGCCCGAAATGATCGGCCTAGCTTGCGTCGGCACGGTTCTGTTTTGTTATCTGCTGGCAGGCCGGAGCCGGTTGGGCCTTGTGGCTGCCGCCATCGGATTCACTATTTGCGCAATCGATTTCGCCATGTGCGCTTATGTTCCGCACATGATCCCTATCGCCTGGCTCAGCGCTGCCGTGGCTGCCGCCTGGTGCATCGCCAACCGTAAACTGATCCTGACGCGATCAAAACTTACGCCGCGAGCTGTCTTTCTCGGCCTGAGCATTTTGACCATTACCGCCGTCGGAATCCACGAATATCTGCAACTGCAGCAGACGCTCGCCGCGGTGAGCAGTACTGTCTATCCGGGAAAACGAGTCGTGTCAGGCGGCTCCGTTGCCGTTTGGCAACTCTTGTCCCACTTCATGCAATGGACGGAAGCGGAAGACCACTTCCCTGCGGCCCTCGGCAACTTGTCCGAAGGCTCGGGCTTCCTGTGGCTTGCTCCCTTTGCGTTGTTCTGCTTACCGAGGCTGGAGCTCACTCGCCCACAACGCTCAATGCTGATTGCGCTCTCCGCCTGTTTCCTCGCCATACTTGCCTGGCTCACTTTGCCGATTCCCGCAAGCGTCGGGCATCTGTTCGCATTCGACAAGGTACCGGCAGCTCGCGCCACTCCCGCGTTTGGCTTGGCGAACGTGGCGATCGTAGCGCTCTGCGCGTCCCGTCTCCGTCCACTTTCCGGCACGCTGAAAGACTACCGGACGCTGATTCTTGCGGGTGCGATATTCGGCCTCTCGGTCCTCGCCTTTATCACGGTGAATGTCAGATTGAATCACTTCTTCTCGATGGCGGAGGTGTTCTGTATCGCTGCGTTCACGGCATTTCTGATCTACGCATTCATCGCCGGCCGGCAAATCCCGTTACTGTTTGCCCTGGTGATTGCAAACATCATTTACTTCGGCAACATCAATCCGATCGAGAGAGGATTGACAGCCATTACAAAATCACCCCTCTTTGCCTTCGTTCAGTCCCACCGGGCATTGCTGGACGGTAAGTGGCTGGTGTATTCGGATACGCCGGTGAGCACCGGCTTCCTGGCTTCGATGGGCTTTCAGGTTTATACGGGAACCCGGTACTGTCCGGACATCGACCACTTCCCGCTCTTTCGGCGCATGGGCCTGGATACAACAGTCCTGAACCGGCTTGGTTATCTCGATGCACATCCATTGCAACCGGGCGAGACCAGCACGGTCGTATTGGAGAACCTCGTGATCGTGCGCTGGAATGTTTCGCCGACCGCGCCCATCTTGAAGCAGATTGGGATCAAGTACGTCGCGTTCGACTCCATTGCGTCTCCGGTCATCAGCAAAGGCCTGATTCCGCTATCGAACGGCCCGGTTGACGGCTTCTGGCTGTACCAGTTACCGTAAAGCGCCGCCTGCTTTGTACCGCGCTATTCCGCTGTGGGCGCAGGCACTCGCGTCTTTCTATCTTTGCGTTCGGGACGGCCGGGTGAGGACTTTCTTTCGAAGTTCGAGAATCAGCCGCATCACCATCATTTCGATCTTGTCGCGGGCGGCAACGTAGACCGACTCATCTTTGCCGATGGGATCCTCGACGTTCCATTCCTGAATCTCCCCCGCGAGATTCATCGGCAATCGCCGGCCGCTCATATTCACAATCACGTCAAACGGGAGGTCGACGGTCGGTGAGATCTCTAGGCTGGATATGGTTGATGTTGATGTTCTTCTCTTCCATGACCTTCTTGGTCATAGGCTGAACGATGGCCGCCGGAGCGAGCCCGGCGCTTTGCGCCTCCATGACATCCGATCCGTAACACTTGGCAAAACCTTCTGCCATCGGGCTGCGGCAGGAGTTGCCGATGCAAAGAAAGAGAACACGTTTCAGGCCCATAGAAACTAGGTAGTGGTTTGCGCCATTTCCGCTGAACGGTATCTGCGGACAGCTTCTACGAAACGGGAGTGAACCGGGTTTTTCTTGCTCAGTTCAGGGTGAAAGGTGGCCACCATATGCCGGCCCTGCGAAGCAAGTACAGGCGCGTTTTGATAAGTGGCCAATACCGACACCTCCGGACCCGCACGCCGGATCACAGGCGCACGGATGAAGACGGCTTCCACAGGATGCCCTTCCATCTCTATGTTGGAGATGCGGCTATCGATCTGCCGGCCGTAGGCGTTGCGCTCGACTGTGAGATCCATCAATCCTAAGGATCGCTGAACCGGATTGATCACCTCGTTCGCCAGCAGGATGGCGCCGGCGCACGTTCCAAAGATGGGCTTTCCCCGGCCAAACGCAACTAAAGGCTCGAAGAGGTTCTCGACGTCAAGGAGCTTGAGCATGGTCGTGCTTTCTCCCCCCGGCAGCACGAGCCCGTCAAGGTGCTCAAGATCGCCGGCAGTGCGCACCTCGACGGGTGTGGCCCCCGCAGCTCGCAAGGCCTCGCAGTGGGCCGCGAAATCTCCCTGGAGGGCCAGAACCCCAATTTTCAACTCATCGGACAATTGCTACCAACCTCGAACTTGCATGAGCTCGGATTCGGCCATCTTCGAGATCTCGAGACCCGGCATAGCCTCGCCCAACTCTTCACTCGCTTCGAGCAGCTTGACGGGATCCTGATAGTACGTAGCAGCCTTAACGATTGCTTTCGCGCGCCGCTCCGGATCGGATGACTTGAAGATGCCGGACCCGACGAACACAGCTTCCGCTCCTAATTGCATCACCAGCGCAGCGTCTGCCGGCGTGGCGATACCACCGGCCGAAAAGTTAGGCACCGGCAGCTTGCCATTTTGCGCAACGTATTGCACCAGTTCGAGCGGCGCCTGAAGGTTCTTCGCCGCGTGCACCAGCTCTTCTTTGCCCAGCACGGTGAGCTGCTTCATCTCTTTCACGATGGTGCGGATGTGGCGCACCGCTTCCACAATGTTTCCGGAGCCCGCTTCGCCTTTGGTCCGGATCATCGCAGCACCTTCTGCAATGCGGCGTAAGGCCTCGCCGAGATTGCGCGCTCCGCAAACAAAGGGAACCTTGAACGTTTCTTGTCCACGTGGTGCTCTTCATCCGCGGGAGTCAGCACTTCGCTCTCATCGATGTAATCAACGCCCAGCACTTCCAGAATGCGCGCCTCGGTGAAATGGCCGATGCGAACTTTCGCCATCACCGGAATCGAGACCGCACTCATGATGTCCCGAATAATCCGGATCTGCGACATTCGGGCAACTCCGCCCTCTTTACGAATGTCCGACGGAACGCGTTCAAGTGCCATCACGGCGGACGCGCCCGCATTTTCCGCAATCACCGCCTGCTCGGCATTGACCACGTCCATGATCACGCCGCCTTTGAGCATTTCGGCTAATCCGACTTTCAGCCGGAACTCTTCACTTGTAAAATTCATCTCGCTCTCCTTCGCATTCCTACGGCTACGCCGTTCCACTTACACCAGCGCAACTGCTGGCTCAGAATCCCAACTCGTCAGGCTCGCCGCCAACTGCCGTTTGGCTGCCTCACCTACGATTTCCAATCCATGCCGGATCTTCTCCGGCGACAGGCCACCAAAGCTGATCCGCAAACTGCGTCCGTGCCCCTGGTTTAAAGAAAACTGACGGCCAGGCAGGAAGTCCACCCCTCGCGGCCGAACCGCGGCCAGCAGAGCCTCGGCCGATAACGGAGCTGGAAGCGTAATCCATAGGCTCATACCTCCTGCGGGACGCGTCCAACTGCAGCCTCCAGGTAGATACGCCTCGCAGCTTTCGAGCGCAGCTGTCAATCTCTGCCGCCCCGCCTCCCTTGTGCGCTCGACATGGCGTTCCAGTTCTCCCGATTGCGCAAAACGGAGCAGCACCGCCTGAGAAAGCTGATCGGAGTGCAAATCCGAAATCTGCTTCTCTTCCGCGAGTTGCGCAATCGTCTCCCGAGGACCGATGACCCAACCCACTCGCAGCCCTGGAAAAGAAATCTTCGAATAGCTGCCCAGCAGAAGCGTCCGTCCCCGGCCGTCCAGTTGTTTCAAGCTTGGAAGCGGCGTTCCCTGGTATCGGAGTTCACTGTAAATGTCGCTCTCGACAAGGATTGCACCAGATCCGGACGCAAGCTCCACCAGCTGTCTCCGTCCGTCCAGCTCCATGGTCGCTCCGGTCGGATTCTGATAGCTAGGGGTCACGACAATCAAGGCGGGCCGGTGCTGAACCAGCAAGCCTTCGAGAACGTCCAGATCGAGGCCATTCGATCCCATCGGCACGGACAAAACCTGGCACCCTGAACGCGCAAAAACGCGCAACAACCCGTGATAAACGGGATCTTCGCAGATCACCTTCGTGTTCTGAGCCGTGAAGCTACGCGCAAGCAGATCGAGTGCCTGTTGACAGCCGTTCGTGATGAGGATGTCGTCTCCAGGCTTTGCGATCCCGTCGGCTCTCGCCTTCTCGAGCAGGTATCGGCGCAGCGGCGTGTAGCCATACGGTGAGCCCAGTTGCAGGATTTCACTTGCTTCGTCACTCTCAACCACGTCTCTGGACAGCCGGCGAAAGGAGGCTAGGGGAAAAGCCTCGCCGGCCGGACGCGAGGTTGCGAAGTTCACGAGTGAAGAATCGACAGCTTGCGTTCGCGAAGAGCTGGTGCGGCGCGAGCGACTCCGATACGAAACTGCCCCGCCCTACATGTCCCTGAATCAATCCGGATTCTTCGAGAACAGCATAGGCAGCAGAAATGGTCGCCCGGTTCAGCCCTAGATAACCAGCCAATTCGCGAGTGGCGGGCAGCCTTTGCCCGCGATGCAAGCTCCCGTTTCCGATGGCAGAGGCTACGGCATTCGCGATCTGCCGGTAAGCAGGCGCGTCGGATGACTGGTCGATCGAGATCTCGGGAAAGCTTAGGGACAGAAGCTAAGCATACCAAATTGGATGGTATCTGACCAGCCAATTGCTCATATTGGGTGCCTGACGAAACCCGGCCAGACCATCGCGCTAGGCTAAATTCGTGGTGAGCATGTGGCGCTTCGCTGCTTCTTCGCTGATTTTACTGGGCTTGGTCGCATTTCCCTTCGTCAACTCTTCGGGCCTGTACGCGCAGAAGCGGAACAAGAAAAACGAAGAACCGAAGAGCCAGGTGCTGCCGCTTCCGCCCGAACTGCCTACGGTGCTTGCCGCCGACACGCAAAGCCTGGACTTTCATATCTCTCCGTTGTTGAAAACGGGTGGACTGGCTGTTCAGATACGGCGCAGTCTGAACGATCTGCTGCGCGATACCAAAGGCGAGACGATCGTGAAGCTGCGTGCATTTGTTTCCGGCGTGGGCGACGCACGGCGCGTCCAGACGGAAGTCGCGTCTATCTTCTCGGAACGAAAACTGCCTTTTCCGGTTTTAACCATTCTTCAAGTGGGGCGGCTGGGTGACGATCTGGCACAGGTGGTCATCGAAGCCGTCGTTTCCACCAAGAGGACGCTGAACCCGAATGGCCTGGCTTTTCTGTCCGGCCAGACCGGCAAGTCGCTACGGGAAGCCCTGGAGCACTTGCGGGAAAGTGCGACGGAGGCGGACATCGGCACCGGCCAGATCGTCAGTTGTACCTGTTTCGCACCTTCGGTCGAGAGCGGAGACGCATCGCGCACCGCGGTCGAAGCCGTTTTTCCGAAGACCGCTGTCAATGTCGTGCAGGCGCTACGCGACCCGATCAGTACCGCCACCATGTGCCAGGCTGTCGCGCAACTCAGCCATCCGCCGAAAGAGAGCGCGCTGGTCTGGATCAAGAACGCTCACGTGAGCCTGGTGAATTCGCCCAAGCTCGTTTTTACCGGGCTCCAGTTAAGCTTCGGCAACTATCTTGACGATGCGCGTCAGGCGTTTACGCGTCTGCAGCGGGCCGCTTCGGTCTTGCAGGCTTCGGACGCACCGGTACAGGTAAACGCGTTTTCGCTTGACCTGACCGCGGCCTCGGCACTCCGGAAGAGCACCTCATTTCCCCCGAGTGTCTTCACGGTGCAGACGATAGAAGGACTTCCCTCCGTCGATGCCTCTGCCGGGATCGAGGCGATTTTAGCGCCCGAGATCTCGCAACCGTCCATCTTCCAGCGCTAGCGGACTCTTGCGGGCAGACCGCGGGCAGGTTGAGCGATACAATCTCTCCTGGATGACTCCTCTCGTCGCAAGTTTTGGCGAAGTTATGCTGCGGCTCTCGCCGCCCGGCTTCGAGCGCATTCTTCAATCCCCGAAGTTCAACGCCACCTTTGGAGGCGGAGAAGCGAACGTAGCGGTTTCGGTCTCGCAATTAGGCGGGAAAAGCCGGTTCATCACAGTTTTACCGGCTTCAAACGCCTTGGCCGATGGTCTGGCTGGCGAGCTGCGGCGGTTTGGCGTTGATGTCGACCGGATCGTGTATGGTCCCGGCCGGATGGGTCTCTATTTCGTCGAAGCGGGCGCAAACCAGCGGCCATCGAAGGTTCTGTACGATCGCGAGGGCAGTGCCATTGCGCTGGCGAAGCCCGGGTCGATCAACTGGAAAGCGGCTCTCGAAGGCGTAACCTGGTTCCATATCACCGGCATCACCCCGGCCATCAGTGCTACGGCGGCAGAACTTTCGCTCGAAGCGCTGAGAGCCGCGAAGGAGCTTGGGATTCAGACGTCGTGCGATCTCAATTACCGTAAGAACCTTTGGAAATGGGGAAAAGCGCCGACTGAAGTGATGCCCGAGCTGGTGAAGCTGACGGACGTCTGCATCGCGAACGAAGAGGATTGCCAGAAATCGATCAACATTCACGTGGACATCGACGTCGAATCGGGCAGTCTGGAACGCGAGAAATACTCGGAACTGGCGGACCGCGTCCTCAGTACGTATCCCAACCTGAAGGCGCTCGCGATCACTTTGCGCGAATCGAAAAGCGCCTCCCATAACGGCTGGTCGGCCTGCCTGCATACCGGCGGTCAATTCTTTCTCAGCAAGCAGTACGAGATCACCCACATCGTCGACCGGGTGGGGGCGGGAGACAGTTTTGCGGCTGGCCTGATTTACTCCATGAGCCGTGAAAAGCCGCCCGGGGAGGCTTTGGAGTTCGCGGTAGCGGCCTCATGCCTGAAGCACTCCATACCCGGGGATTTCAATCGCTTCAACGAATCAGAGGTAAACGCACTAATTTCGGGCGGCGGATCGGGCCGGGTACAGCGCTGATTCAGACAACTGGAACCGGTCACGATCTGCGACGTCCTCCTCTCTGTATAATCCAGACAGGCAATCCCTTCATGAGTTTCTGTACTCTGGCGCGAGTAGCGACCGCTGTCGTTCTCGGTGCGTCCGTGCTTTCCTCCCTATCAGCGCAGGAATCGAAACCAATCACCAAACCGACCGTGTCAGCGAGCGAACTGGAGAAATCGAGTCAGGGCAGCTCCGGCAAGTCGGGTTCCAGTGATTCGAGCAAATCAAGTTCCAGCACTGGGCAGAAGCCCGGTACCAGCGAAACCACTGTGACGGTTGCGCCGCCCTCAGGGGAAAAGGCCGACGCACCGGAAAAACAGACAAAGGCAGACAATAGCTCCATCCGGGTCACCGTGAACGAAGTCATCGTCCCGGTGACGGTCACGGACGACAAGGGCCGGTTCGTCTCGGACCTGGACAAGAAGGACTTTCAGGTCTACGAAGAGAATAAGCTGCAGAATATTCAGTACTTCACGCGCGAACGCAGCCAACCCGTCGTGATCGGATTCCTTCTCGATCTGAGCACGGCCAGCAGAATTCATTGGAAGAACTATCAGAACGCCTCCTCCGAGTTGGTCCAGACGCTGCTCACCGGGCGACAAAAAGTATTCGGGGTATCTGATCGACTACGCGCAGGACGCCGAAGTCTCGATCAACACCACGAATGACCCGGAGCCGATCGTCGAGAAGATCCGCACGCTGAAGCCTGGTGGTGGAGCGGCCTTGTACGACGCTATTTACCTTGCGTGTACCAGCCGCAAGCTGGTGCAAGGCGAACCGATTGAGCCGCGCCGCATCATCATCATCATGGGCGACGGTCACGACAACGCGAGCAAACATTCACTGAATCAGGTGGTCGAGCTCGCCCAGCGGAACCTCGTGACGATTTACTGCATCAGCACGGCCGCCTTTGGCTTTGCGAACGAAACGGACGACAACCTCGTCCGGTTGGCCCAGGAAACGGGCGGCCGAGTGGTGTACCCTCTCGGGGACGTTTACAAGGACACCGACGGCTATCTCTCCCATCCTTCGGACGACGGCAACTATGCGCTGACTGTCGGAACGGGCGCTTACAAATCGGCGGTTGACGGCAAAATGTATCACGCAGTCTCGGATATCGCCGGCGAAGTGACGATGCAGTACATCATCCGCTACATCTCCGATACCGAATCGAGCAAGGCCTATCGCAACGTGAAAGTCGTTGTGGATCTGGGCAACGTGCGCGTGCGAGCCCGCAAGGGCTATTACGCTGCTACACCGTAGTAGTACCACCTTTTGCACCCGCTCGCCCGCCCGCCAGCCCCAAAGGCGCGATAAGCTGGGTTGACGATGTCCGCCCGGGTCTTGAGCTTCGCCTCCTACGCTCCCAAAGCGGGACAATACCTGCTTTTATTGTCCGACCTGCCCCAGCGCGGAGTGCAGACGGTGGGCGTGCTGCTTCTCGATCCCGCGACAGATCTGCTCTACCTGCGTCTCCGGCGCGATTGGGAACGCGTGGCCAGCGAGGAAGATGCCGAAGTACTGGAGGAGCTCGAAGAGGATCTCCAGGAGCTCAGCCGGGAGCGTGGCGGCGCCGCGGTTCTTGATTATCTCGAAAATCAGGCTTCTAACAGCCTCCGGGTAACGGATCGCGAGGCCGTTACGGTTCGTGATTTCGACAAGAAGCTGAGCGAACTCTACCGCGAACACGTCCCGTCCCAGGTACTGCAGTTCCGCACTCACCTGCCCCGCTATTCGCTGGCGGTGGCGGCCGGGCCTTTTCTGACCAATCCGGAGGATGTGCAGGCAGAAGAGTGGCTGGAGGTGCCGGCCGATTTGCGGCTCGATGATGACATGTTTGTGGCGCAGATCCGGGGCCACTCCATGGAGCCCAAGATTCCGGACGGCAGCCTGTGCGTGTTCAACCGGAGTGTGGTCGGATCGCGTAATAACCGGCTTGTCCTGGTGCGCAATTCAGAACTGGCCGACGACAATCAGTACACCGTGAAGCGTTACAAGAGCGAGAAGCGAGTCACCGAAGACGGATTCGTGCAGACGCGCATCCGGCTCGAAAGCCTGAATCCGGCTTACCCCTCCTGGGATCTCGATCCCGAAGAAGACAAGTATCAGGTAATTGCTGAGTTCGTCCGGGTCTTAGAGTAGGCTCAGCCCTCTTCCGCCTTTCCGCTTCTTTTTCTTGCCGCCGTATTCGACGGCCAGCCCGAAAGTCAGCTTCCGTTCGACACCGTCGGCCCGATCCAGCCGGACCCGCACCTGATCTCCAATGCCGAATACCTTGCGGCTGCGTTCTCCGATGATTTGACGGCCGTTCTCGTGGTAGAGATAGCGGTCACCGGGCAGGCTTTCGATCGGCACCAGGCCTTCGATGAAGAGTTCGCTCAATTCCACGAAAAACCCGAACCGAGCGGTGCTGATGATCAGCGCATCGAACTCGTCACCAACCCGGTCCTGCATGAACTTCACCTTCTTCCATTCGATCAGCTCGCGTTCCGCTTCGGCGGCCCGGCGCTCTGTAAACGACGTATCGTTGCCGAGCTCATGCAGCGTTCCGCCCTCGAGCGACGGCGCGCCGGTGTCGAGAAAATGACTGAGCACGCGATGGACTACCAGATCCGGATAGCGCCGGATAGGGGAGGTGAAGTGCGTGTAGGAGGAAGCAGCGAGAGCAAAGTGCCCTTCGTTGATATTGCTGTAGCGCGCCTGCTTGAGCGAGCGGAGCATCAGGTAACTCAGAATGCGCTCTTCGGGCGTGCCGGCGATCTTCGCGATCAGCTTTTGATAATTCCGCGAGGAGATATCAAAATTCTCCTGCGGCATCACCCGATCTTTCCGGACCTTTCTTCCATCGCGCCGTTTCTCGGAAATTGGGAAACGCTTGACCGGTATGGCGCCAACACCCAGCGAATAGCCATAGTGGGAAGCGATCTCTTCGAAGGCCAGCACCCGCTTGGCGTCCGGCCGTTCGTGAATACGGAACAGGCTGGGGATACCGGCCGCTTCTAGATGGCCCGCGACCGCTTCATTTGCCGCCAGCATGAACTCTTCGATGATGCGATGCGCGATGTTCCGCTCGGCCCGGCTCACTCCCACCATCTGCCCGGCCATGTCCAGCTCGACATTGCTCTCGGGCATATCAAAATCAATGGAACCGCGCTTGGTCCGTTTCCGGTTCAGGATGAGAGCGAGTTCGCGCATCTGTTCGAAGCGATCGACGAAGGACGAGTAGCGCTCCCGCATCGCACTGTCGCCTTCGAGCACCCGGAAGACATTGGTATACGTCATCCGCTCCGCACTGCGGATCACGCCGCGGGTGAAGTCCTGCGCTACGACATCGCCCTTGCGGTCGAGCTCAAGCAGCGCGGACAGAACTAAACGATCCTCGTTCGGCCGAAGCGAGCAGATATCGGTCGACAGCTCGATCGGCAGCATCGGAACGGCACGGTCCGGGAAAGTAGACACTGGTGCCTCGCATGACGGCCTCTTTGTCGATCGGAGTGCCCGGCCGAACGTAGTGGCTCACGTCGGCAATATGGACATGGAGAGCGAAATTGCCGTTCGGCAGTCTGTCGACCCAGACTGCATCGTCGAAGTCGCGGGCGGTTTCTCCGTCGATGGTGACGATCGGATAGGACCGGAAATCGCGGCGCCGTTCTAATTCCCCCTGCGGGATCTCACCGGAAAAGCTGCGCGCCTGGGCAATGACTTCGGGAGGGAACTCGTGAGGAAGATGATGTTTGCGGATGATGATCTCGACGTCGACGCCGAAGTCATCCGGGTAGCCGAGGATTTCGATGACTCGCCCGACCGCAGACTCTCCGCCTTCCGGGAACTCGAGCACTTCCACATTGACGATGACGCCGTCCAGTTCTTCCGGGCTCTTGAACTCCCGCGGCTCTACTCCCACCCGATCGACCGAGCGACGCTCAGGCGGCAGTTCCATTCCCTCCGGAATCGTGATCCATTGCTGGATCCGATCGTCGGACGGCACCACAAAGTTGCCTCGTTTGCGGATGCGAAATTCGCCGACGACGGTGAAGTGAGCGCGTCGCAGAATGCGGACCAGCTCTCCTTCCGCCCTGCCTTCGCCGCTGCGCCGCGTGACGTGTACGAGTGCGCGATCGCCGTGCATTGCCTTTTCTGCTTGGGCCGGAGGCAGAAAGATGTCTTCGCTCGGCGCGCCGCGGACGGGATCAGGAATCAGAAACCCGAATCCGTCCCGGTGGACCGATACTCTGCCCACCAGGTAATCCGAGTTCCCGCCAGTCGCGACAAAGTGACCGGAACGGAGTTCAACCAGGAGCCCTTTTTCCGTCAGCCGGTCGAGCGCATCTTCGAGCGAATCCCGATTTTCTCCCGTGAGCCGCAGTTCTTTGACGAGCTGTTTGTAGGTTGCTTTCGCGTGGGGAAGCTTGCGGATATGCTCGACCAGGCTGCGATCTGTAAAGTGCTCAGGCGCACCGCGGACTCCCTTGGACACCTCCAAATTATAGAGTTCCACCAGTGTCCTCCGATCCCCGGAACTCGCCCAGGTAGTTCGGGAGAGTCTGAGGACTAATCGGTACGGACTTAATCGAAGTACATCAAGCACTTGCAAGGTCGGTAACTGAGCGAACATTCTAGGGTTTCATGACCAAGCGGCACATGGATCTTCACCGTTGGCCCACGCTCCCGAGCCGGGACGTAGACCACCTCTGTGTAGACAACGTGCGCTATTGGTCGATGTTCGCGATCGTCGCCGTCCACAGCTTGCTCGCCTGGGGCATTCACGCGGATTCAAGAATCGGCTGGGAGCTGCAAATTGCTTTGCTCCAGGCCATGAAGTTCGGAACCATCGGGTTCTACCTCATCTCCGGATTCCTGCTGGGACCGCGAGTCGACCGGCGCCCTCCCTACGACTATTTACTTCGCCGCCTGAAGACGGTGGCATTTCCCTGGGTGATATGGGCCGCGATCTTTACTGTCCTGCCTTTCGTGAAGGTATTGTTGCTGGGCGGCGGCACTGGGAATGTTGGCGCCTCTATGCTGCGCTATGCCTCCAACGTGCTGTTGTTCTCGCCTTACTGGTTCGTTCCGAACTTCTTCATTGCACTGACAACGCTGCTGCTTTTGCGGCGCTATCTGGATAACGTGCGAATCGGTATCGGACTCTTCGCGATCAGCCTTTTCTACGCCGTAAACATTTACGGCAAGTGGATCCCGGCGAGCCACACATACGCGGCATTCGGGTTTGTTTTCTATCTCTGGCTCGGAAGTTGGGCTTCCCGCCATTGGAGTGCATTGACGCGGCTGCTGAACCGCATTGGTTCCCGTAGCCTGCTGCTGGGAATTCTGGTTGCCGCGGCGCTCTCGTTCGGAGAAGCACACGTCTTGAACAGCCTGAAGGCGGAGAATGTCGTCAATACACTTCGATTGAGTAACCAGGTCTTCTCGGTGTTGGCGGTGCTCGGTCTGATGAAGTTGCGCCGCCCGACCTGGCCGGCGTTCATTGATGTTCGGGCACATACGTTTGGCTTGTACCTGGTCCACCCGGTTTGCATCTTCCTCCTGGCGCGTGCCGTCGACACTGTGTTCAGATTTGCAATAAAGGCTGTTTACGGAGCGCGCCTCGAAAGCTACGGTCCTGTCTGGGTTCATCCGATGACGGCAGTGCTGCTCTGGGCTTCGATGTTCGCCTTCTGCTACAGCCTCTCGCTCTGGGTGGTGAAGGGTATCTCGCAGAGTGAACTTCGCTGGGCAGTTGGACGCACCAGCACCCGCGTGGAAGCCCCGCAAGCGCGGCCTGCGCCTCCGGTACACATTGAGCTGAAACCCGCCGCTTAGCCTTCGCCCCGCTTCACTGAGGGCCCGCCAAGTCTGGCATCAGCGCTGAGCTAGCCGGTGACAAAAACCGCCTTCCCGAGTATTTCCGGCCGCGGCGTGATGCCTAACCCGGGCAGGCCGGAAGCAGCCATTCGTCCCGCTTCCCGCTGCGGAGCGCCTTCTGCCGTGCTCACCGTGACATAGCTGTTGAAGTCAGTCGAAGAGAACAGATACTGTTCCGGCGTACTATGCGCAAGGTGAGCGATAGCCGCGGTGGTGATATCTCCTCCCCAGGTATCTTCAATGGTTAGCGCAACCCCTAGCGAGACGGCCAGATCCCTGATCTGGCGCGCCTTGGTCAGTCCACCTACTTTGGAAATCTTGAGATTGATGACGTCCATAGCGCGATCTGCAACCCCCTCCACAAGCGTATCGACGGAATCAATGACCTCGTCGAGGATGAACGGTCGATCCGTGTGCGCACGAACGGCCAGGCACTCCCGATAGCTCCTGCATGGTTGCTCGAGATAAACATCGAGGTCCCGGATCGCATGCGCGATTCGAATCGCATCGTGCTGAGTCCAGCCGGTGTTGGCATCGGCGATGACGACCTCGCCGGGTCGCTTGGCGCGCACCACGGTCTGGATGCGATCGATGTCGGTATCGGGATCCCCGCCCACTTTCAACTGGAACTTCGTATAACCTTCCGACCGGTACCGCTCAATCTTCCCGGCCATTTCCGACGGACTTTCCTGCGAGATCGCCCGATATAAGGGGAATGTGCCGCCGCGCCGCCCTCCGAGCAGGGTGACTAGCGGCAGACCTGTCGTCTTGCCCAGTAGATCCCAACAGGCCATGTCGATCGCAGACTTGGCGTACGCGTGGCCGCGCAGAGTGCCATCCATTCGATCGTTGATCACCGCCAGCTCCCTGGGATCGAGGCCGATGAGTGCCGGCGCAAGCTGTGCAATGGCGGCTCGAGCTCCCTCAGCGAAGGCGGGCAGGTACGCCGGTCCCAATGGGCAGACTTCGCCATATCCGACCAAACCCGTTTCGGTACTAACCGCCGCGATCGTACTGTCGAAAACTTCAACGAAGTTTCCGCCCGACCAACTGTAACGGCCTTCCGCTAAAGGAAGGTCTACCTGGAAAATTTCAATTTTGCTGATGCGGATGTCCAATGAGCAGCCTGCTTACGCAAGAATTGTAGCCGCTTGGATAACCCGGCTTACTTGATGCGATGGATGGCGGCTTGAGACACGCTTCGATCCAGATCTCCGCGCATTCTCCGAAGCTGGCTACACACGTTCACAGCCCGCTTGGTCAAATGATGCTCCGAATCACAGACCGACAGAACCATCTCCAGCATCTCTTCGCAATCAAGCTGCAATCGGCTCAGGCTCTGATTAAGCCTGGAAAGCCGTTCCAACTTAGCAGATTTTCGAATTGAGATGGGCGTCTGCAAGTCAAGAGAAATATAGCAAGCGGGGCGGCCGAGCACAATAAATACCTTCTGTTGAACGGGATAGGACGGTTGGCATACTTCGGCAGAACTCTCCTTCGGAATCGGAGATCATAGAAGCTGATGCTGTTGAGAGCTACCCTTGCGGTTTGTCTGGCCACCGGTCTCTATGCCGAGCGTGCGCCGGACTTTGCGCCATTCGACTCGTGGAGGCGCGCCGTCATCGCGGGAGACGAGAAAACGCTGGAACAGTTGTATAGCCACCGTCCTCCGGCTCGGGTAATCCGCGGTCAAAACGAGATATCCGATCTTGCGGACGAGGGCAGGTTCTGGAGCAATCTCAAAGCGGCCGGGCTGACGTCGGTGAATCCGAAACTGCTCTCGCTCAAGGTAAGCGATGGCAAAGCTCAACTGGTGATTCGAATCGATGCGAAAGCAGGCGATAAAAACGTGGTCGGCTCCGTCGCCCAGTTGTGGGCACAGCAGCTCGATGGTTGGCATATCGCCGTTTCCCAAACCTCCGGGTTCGGGTATGAAACCGCGCGCACACTTCCCGAATCGGCGAAACCCAATCCCACCCTCTACCCGCCAACGGACCGAGCGCGCTCCGATCTGCAAGCTGCTTTGACCGCTGCGGGACGCGAGCACAAACGCGTGCTGGTCGTTTTCGGCGCAAATTGGTGCTACGACTGCCATGTCCTCGACACAACGTTCCGGTCTGCCGCCTTCGCCACGCTGGTGAACCAGAACTATGTCGTCCTGCATATCAATATCGGGGACGAAGGGAAGGACAATAACGACCTCGCTCAAAGGTTTGGGGTTGGACTGGATCGAGGCGTTCCAAACCTGGCTGTACTGGACCCGAACGGGCAGGTCGTCGTAGCTCAGCGAGGCGAGTTCGAAGCAACCACGAAGATAGGACCGAGCGATGTGCGCGCCTTCCTGGACAAATGGAAGCCGAAGCGAACGGCGGGACGCGAAATCGCTCCTTGAGGCCGTAGGCCTGACAGCTTGGACGCCGTAGGCCTGACAGCTTGGACGCCGTAGGCCTGACAGCTTGCCGGCATTCGGCGATACCATGAGTGATCTACACTATGGCTTTCCGTTTCGTAAACTCCGTTTTATTTACATCTGCTGTCTTCGTCGCCGGATATTGGTTCGGGTCTGGAACCCGGGCGGTTCAAGCGCAAACATCAAACCGGGTCTTCGAACTGCGTACGTACCACACGCCTGAAGGCAAACTGGACAATCTGCTTGCCCGTTTCCGTGATCACACCGTTGATTTGTTCAATAAGCACGGCATGACCAGCATCGGCTATTGGGTCCCGACGGACGAGCCGCTGAAGGGCAAAACACTTATCTACGTCTTAGCCCATCCGAGCCGGGAAGCAGCCAAGGCAAATTGGGCAGCCTTTCGTAACGACCCGGAATGGAAGCGCGTCTCGGCCGCCTCGGAAGCAAACGGCAAGATCGTGGAGAAAGTGGATTCCGAGTTCATGGAGCCGACCGACTTTTCAAAGATAAAGTAGGCATTTAGAAGTTCGCCGGGAGCCTGGCGCTTTCTACCGGTGAACGCTAACGTCCGAAACCGCTCGCCAGGCGTATTCAACCAGTGCGTACAGCGACGATTCCCGTAAGCGCTCGACGTCGCTGTGCGCTCCGAAGTTGGTCGCATCGTCCTCCGTTGCCGCCGGGCCAATCCCGTAACTCGGGATGCTTTTCGCGCGCAACTGTGCCATGTCGCTTGCTCCGGTCGACATTGTCGGCAAAACGGTGGCACCCGGGTAAATCTCTTTCGAGACGCGCTCGAGCGTCTTGTACATCTCGGTGTCGAGGCGCGAAGCCGGTGACGGAGGGCGGGTCATCGGAATTGGTTCAATCTTGACGGCCGGGTCTCCGATGATGCGCTTCATCTCCTCGTAGAAAGCCGGTATGTTTTCGTCCGGAAGCGCCCGGATGTCGAGCGTCGCCTCAGCTTGCGAAGGAATAACGTTCGGCCCCACACCGGCCTTCAACATAGTCGGGACCACAGAGGTACGCAGCATCGAGTAGCGCCTTGGCTCATTGGCAGCCAGGTAATTCTGCGCCTCTTCCGCAGTGGCAGGATTCAGGAGCGCGTTGTAGCGTGCCGCCTTTTCGGGCGGGCTCATTTGGGCGAGTTTTTCGAAATAGGTGCGAGTGGTGTCGCTCAGGCGCATCGGCGTTCGCCAGGTACCCACCTTCTGCACTGCTCCACCGAGATGAACTAAAGCGTTGTCTTCCCGCGGCACGGATCCGTGACCGGACGTGCCATTCACCACCAGGCGAACGCGAGCCGGTAGTTTCTCCGCCGTTCCGATGTTCACAGCTACAACGCGCCCGTTCTCAATCACAGCGCCGCCGCCTTCGGTCACGGCAAATTCTGCGTCGATGTCTTTGAAGTGCTGCGCAACCATGAAGTTGATCCCGACCCCAGCGGGGTCCGCCTCTTCGCCTGATTCGGCAAGGAAGATAACGTCGCGATCAAGGGACGCTCCTGTACGTTTCAGCTCGAGCACAGTCATAAGCAACGCCGTCAGAATTGGCTTGTCATCCGTCGATCCGCGGCCCCATACATAGCCGTCTTTGAGGATCGCGCCGAATGGATCAACCGGCCACTTCTCGCGCTGCACAGGCACCACATCGGTATGGGCCAGAATCAGCAGCGGCCGTTTGCTGCCATTCCCTTTTAAGCGGGCGACAAAATTTGCCCGCTTCGGATCGAGCGCGAAGGTTTGGGTTGGAATTCCGTTGTCCTCGAGAGTCTTGCGCAGGTAGTCAACGGCTTTTGTTTCGTTTCCCGGGGGACTGCTCGTGTTGATTCGAATCAGATCCTGGAAGTGCTGCAGGACCTCCGGCTTTTGCTTTTCCCAATCCACGCGCGTGCCTTGCGCGAATGCGCCCGAAGCGATCAAAATCGCCACTATACAGATCTTCATGCCAAGTCTTCGCACCACGCTAGCACGCAAGCTTACGTTCGCTTGAGCCGATCCGCCGGATAATTGCGCGTAACTAGGAGAACACGGGCCAGCCTCACGAAGGCGCCGAAGGAGTCTCGCTAGTCTGCTGTTTCTGAAGTTTCTTTATATCGGCTGACTTTGCGGATGATGCGGCTGGCGCTAGCAACCCAGTGGAACGGTTGTGGATCGCGGTTGTAAGACCGGACGTAGTCCTGGATCGCGAGGACCAAGTCGCGGACGCTGCAGAAGGTGCCGCGCCGAATGCGTTTGCGGGTGATCTCGGCAAACCAGCGTTCGATCTGATTGAGCCACGACGAGCTGGTGGGCGTAAAGTGCAGATGATAGCGCGGTCGCCCGGCCAGCCACTTCTTCACCTCTGGATGCTTGTGGATTCCATAGTTATCAAGCACCAGGTGAATGTCCAGAGCCGGATTAACGGACTCGTCAATGCGACCGAGGAAGCGCAGGAACTCCTGGTGACGGTGGCGGGGATGGCACTCGGCAATGACGGTCCCCTGCAGCACGTCGAGCGCCGCGAACAAGGTGGTCGTTCCATGACGCTGGTAGTCGTGCGTCTGGCGTTCCGGCAACCCAGGTCGCAGAGGAAGAATCGGCTGGGTACGATCCAGCGCCTGTATCTGACTCTTCTCATCCACGCTGAGCACCATCGCCCTGTCCGGCGGGTTCATATATAGTCCTACAATGTCGCGGACCTTCAGCGCGAACTGCGGATCGTTGCTGAACTTGAAGCTCTCGACCCGATGCGGCTGCAGCTTATGCTTGGTCCACACCCGATACACGGTAGCGGGGCTTACCTTCTGCGCTTCGGCCATGGTCCGCACGCTCCACTGCGTGGCATTGTTCGGTTTGGTCTTCAGCGTGGCTTCCACAATCGCGGCCTCCCGTTCGGCGCTAATCTCCTTCGGGCGGCCGCTGCGCGGCTTATCCTCGAGGATACCCGTCAAGCCTTCGGCCTCATAGCGCTTCCGCCACAACAGCACGGTCGGCAGCGACGTGGACAATGTACGGGCAATCGCACGATTCGCCATCCCTTCTGCTGCGGCCCGGACGATCTCGACCCGTAACACGATCCCTCGCGGCGTACTGCGATGACGGCCAATTCGCATCAACTGCTTCTTGTCCGCCTCTGACAACACCAGTCGCGCAGCACCCGGGATAATCATCAACTCCAGAATCTGCCCCTGGCTCGCACCAGTCAAGCTATTTCAGAAACAGCAGACTAGCTATGACAAAATCTGTTTCCCTATCACGGTTTGGACTCGTTGCACTTCTCGCGCTGTCCACAGTCTTTGCCCACGCTCAGACGGACGAAGCCGTACTGGTCCCCGGCCATCCTCCGTTAACAGCCGGCATGGCGGACAAAACATGCTCGTTCTTCGAGTGGGCGCTCGACGTGCGATTTACTCCGGAGCAAGTGGAGGAATACTGGCAGTTGATGAGTCGCAATTGGGCGGCCCCTCAGAAAGGTAAATCGGCGCTCGAGTTTCTGCCGACCATCGATAAGCTTTGGGCCAGTCCACCTGAGACTCGCGAGCGTGTTAAAGCGCAATTCAGCGAGGCCTTACTCCAAAGCCTTCGTAAGAATCAAAGTGACGAGGAGGCGCGGTGGTTATTGGCTATTTACGATACTGCGCACCGGGACGCAATCGCGAGACAGACCGCCGACGTGCCCAGCAGCGCCGCCCTGCGAGGAGTGACAGGCAAGTGGCGGTCGACATCGGTTGCCGCCACGCAGTACAAGAACTCCTATACCGGTGCGCCGGCGCCGACTAGCGGCCACAGCTTCTTCTACGAGTTCTTTCCGGACGGTACTTACCGGAGCAACAACCTGATGCAGATAACCACCTACGGTTGCACCAGCTCAATTTACGCGGAGAACGCCGGGCGGTTCCGCGTGGAGGCGATCGTCTTCATATCGAGCCGATCCGCGGCACGTGAAAAGCCAGGTTTGCGGTGGCCACCCTTCGGAAAAGACAGACAGCCTTGAACCCCACGAGTACAGCTTCCATATCGAAACCACCAGCGGCCGCGAGGTTCTAGTCATCAATAGTCTCGACGGCAAAACCCGGCCGGATTACTTCCGCCGTGAGGTTCAGTGAAGCTGCGGCGGCAACGTTGCGGTCACTTCTGATTGCGCGCATTCTCCAGCGCGGAGATATCCAGCTTCTTCATCTGCAGCAGAGCTTTCATGACGCGTCCGGATGCGGCCGGATCATCGCCCTTGAGCAGAGAAGAAAGCGCTATGGGAACAATCTGCCAGGAGACACCGTAACGGTCCTTCAGCCATCCGCATTGAGACTCCTTGCCGCCCTCTGAAAGTTTGTCCCAGAAGTAATCGACCTCCTTCTGGTCCAGGCAATTCACCACAAACGAAACGGCTTCATTAAACCGGAAGTGGGGACCACCGTTCAGGGCGGTGAATTGCTGGCCAGCCAGCTCGAAGCTGACTGTCATAGCCGAGCCTTCCGGTCCCGGGCCAGCCTTGCCATACCGTACAACGCTGTTTATACGCGAATTTTCAAACAAGGAAACGTAAAAGCTGGCCGCTTCTTCCGCCTCACGGTCAAACCACAAGAACGGAGTGATCTTTTGCGCGATTCTGTCCATGCAAGATCAGCGTAACGGATGATCTTGCCAGCGGCTTACGTGCTCGCTTTTACGAAAACCCTATCCGGGGCGGCGATGGTGGCGGTCTTCTCTGCTGCTTGAACACGGATGGATTGAAGGCCGGCCTTTTTCTCCGGCTTCGCTTCAAAGCTGAGCCTGTACTGATGTCTGAAATGCTCCACAATCTGCTGAAGGAAAGGCTGGAACGAGACGGGTGACCCAAATCCAATCATGTATGAATCGCCTCCCGTTTCGTCCGCAAGCTGAGATAGAAAGTTCTGTCCCCAGGTGGATCGCCAGAAGGTATGCCCGTAATGTCCCACGCCCGGGCTGTAGATCGTATAAACCACAACACCGGCCCTCTGAGCATCGGAGATTGCGTGATCTACATACGGGTTGTCAGACGTGAAGCCGCCGCCGAGTCCTTCGATGCCGCTGCTGATCATGATGACTTCGCGCCGTTCGGCAGGCGTCTTCGGCCAGTCCTTGATGGCTTGCGACAATGAGTCGTACGGGCTTACGTCCGCGCCGCCAGGGCCACTGACCAGGCGAATGCTGTTGGCGGCAGAAGCATGATCGCGAGTAAAGTTCGAGACCATCTGGTTCGTACCATTGCGCATGTATCCAACGCCGATTTCCGTTGAAGCTGGAAGCGAGTTGATGAACTGCTTGATCGTGCTGATCTCGGTGTCAAAGCTGCTTCGGGCGGAGTCGCTGATCAACAGCAGCAATTGCATCGGCTGATTCTGCTGGCCGAGTGGAGTTAAGTCCATAACAGGGCGTTTATCTTTACCCTGGAACACGAGAACGTCGCTCTTTGAAAGCGTGGGTATGGTTTTTTGCCGTCCGGGCTCCGCTGTGATGGTTACAGCAACCGGGACCCCCGGCACTCCATTGTCCTGAAACGCGAATACTCCACCCGCGACGGAAAATAAGGCAATACTCGTCCCGACTAAATACTTGAAAGCTTGCATGTTGTTTTGGTAGAGCGGCTAAATTAGCGCAGCCGCTTCTGAGCGCTGACGGGAACCCGTGCGTTTCGCCTTCGTACCACGCAACGAGGCCAGCGTTTCGACGAGATAGCTCTCTAACTCGAGAGCGCGCACTCCTGCCGTGTGCAAACGCAATGTCCGCTGCCTGGCTTTTTCGGCCACTCGGAAACGTTCTTCCGGGTCCATCTGCATGTTAGACGTGACATCGCGGAGGTTCCGTACCAGGAGTATTTCTGTGCCGGGAGTGAATATTTCGTTTAATCCCGGCCAGTCGTCAGACATGATTGCAATGCCGCAGGCGGCAGCTTCGAACAGCCGGACACTGGGGGAATAGCCGGCCTTCCGCATATCCGCACGCGTTAGATTCAGGGTGAACGCTTGCGAATTGTAGAACTCACGATGCTGGGTAGCCGGCAAATGTTCGATTCGCAGAACATTTTCGGGCCAGACAATGTCTTTCGGGTATTGCGGACCGGCCACCGCAAAACGTTTCTCCGGATGGAGCGCCGCCACGGATCGGAGGAGCTCGTCGAGCGCAGGCTGCCGGTCTGCGGCATAAGTCCCGAGATAAGCAAGGTCCCAACGTTGCGGTCGCTCCTCGGGAAAATACAGAGCCGGATCCACCGAGCAATAAAGCGCGCGTGCTCGCGGCGAGTGAAGTTGGCTCTCTATATACGCGAGAGTTGGCCCACCGGTGAACGAAAGATACAGGTCGTACTTCTGACACAGAGCGCCCGACAGATACTCACAGTGCCCGGCTTGCAGGGCGGCCAGAGTAACGGGAGTATCTATGTCGTAAAACGCTTTTCCATTCCGAGCCGTCGCCGCAACCCATTCGCCGACTGCCACCCCATCAGGAACGTACGAGCCTACAATGACGAAATCCGCTTGCCTGACCCGGTCTGCGTAGCGCTCCCGTAGCTCGTCCAGGCTTCCGTACAAGCCGATTTCGCAATAAGGAAGCTCACTGAACTCGCGATTCTCCGAGTACCACGGCACATCGCGTTCGAGAAATGTGATGCGGTGGCCGCGCTTCCGGAGCTCCTTCAGCAGTGCCCGGTAGGTAGTCGCATGCCCATTGCCCCAAGTCGAGGTGATTGTGAGTCCGATGAAAACAAGATCGAGCTTCGGTTGGCTCAAACGTTCATCTCCGTCCGTTGCCAGCTTATGGAGTGCCGGATCCGGGATAACTGTTCATTCAACACAGCCTCCACCAATCCCCCGCGTCCTTCGTACGTATGATCTGCGAGCACACGCTTCCGGGCTGCTTCGCCAATGGCACGCGCGCGGATAGGATCCAGTTGCTTAAGAATTGCGGCAACTTCTTCTCCGCTCCTGGCAATCAGGAGCTCATTCCCGGGCGAAAAGAAGTAATCGATCCCTTCCCACTCGTCGGTGATCAGGCACGCTGCCGCACCAGCAGCTTCGAACACTCTTGTCGCAGGAGAAAAACCATAACGCGCCATGCTGTCCCGGCTGATGTTCAGAACAGTCTCAGCCGAGCAGTTCAGCGCGTTGTGATCTTTGGTATACACATGGCCGAGATACCTCACGTTACTTGTCATCGGCTTATCCGCCCACCCGTTCCCGCCGAGTAAGAAGCGCTTCTCCGGAACCTGCCGGGCGGCACGGAAAAAGAATTCGTCGACTCTCGCCTCGCGATCGGGTAAACGATTCCCAAGAAATGCAAGGTCTCCCCGGAAGCGTGCTTCGGGCGGAACGGGATGGTGAACATCGGGATCGAGTGCGTTGTAGATCGCGTGGCACTCTTTAGCGCCCCGCTGCACGTACTCGTCGGTAACGCGTTTGCCGCCGCCGTAAGTGAGCACAACGTCAAATTGCTTTAAGGCCTTGTGAAAGGGATCGGCAGGGTCGCTCGCGATCCGCTCGAGCGTGCTGGGCGCATCTACATCCCAGAAGACCTTACAAACAGGAGCGGACAACCCGGAAACACGGGCTTCGAGCTCTTCGTCGAGAACTCCAACGCCACTCGCTTTCACAACCACGTCGCAGGTTTCCGACCAGCGCATGTGCCGCGCGAGCTCTTCTTCATTGCCCGCGTCGTAGACGACAATGCGCGCCCACTCCGGATCCGGGATGTCCCGATGCTTCTGCCTGTCGTATGCGTCCGGCTCGAAGAATGTGACGCTATGACCGCGGCGGGCAAGAGCACGCAGGATGCCGCGATAGTAAGTTGCGGCCCCGTTCCAGTAAGCAGAGACCAGACTGGAACCCCAGAAGGCAACCTTCACGCTTGCACCTCGTGCATCGCCTCGGCCCTAGCCGTTTCGGGAGATCGCGCCGGCTGAATGCCACGGTAGATCGCTTCCAGTTCGTCGACGCGATGACGACAGGTATGCCGGGCTTCGATTGTCTCCAAACCGCTGCTAGCCAGGCTGCTCGCCAGGCTCTCATCGTGCAGAACATTGGAGATATGCTGCTCCATCTCAGCGCCGTTCCTCGCCATCAGAAAGTCCTGTCCGGGCCGGAACAGCCCTTCGCTGTCGTTCCAGTAAGACGAGACGAGCGGGATGCCACAAGCGAGGGCCTCGAAAGGGCGAATAGTGGGGATTCCTTTCAACTGCTCCACGTAAGGCCGCCGCGGAACATGCACGGTAGCGCGATACCGGGCGAACAGATCAGGCACTTCGAAGTTAGCTACCCAGCCGCCATACGCGATACCGGAGTCCGCCAACTCGCGCAGAGCATAGTCCGGATAACGAACACCGTGAACCTTGGCTTTCAAGTTGAGCTTCTTCACAGGCCGCAGAAGGAATTCCCGAAGCTCTTCGGTACGTTCTTCGTCGCCCCAATTCCCAATCCAGACGATATCGCCGTCTTTCGGCAGCGTTCGGGCGCGGATAAAAGACACGCGTATCTGCCGCCTCATGCCAGACGTGCACCTGCCGTCCCCATCCGCGTTGCCGGTACGCATCAGCAAGTGACGCGCCATAGGCGAGAACTCCATCGTAGTTCGACAGATCGAATGCTCCGAGTTCGTCCGGTGCAGTGATCGCGCGGTGATGCGTGTCATGGAACAGAACCCGGAGGTCTGCCCTGCCCTTCCGGTACGCTCCGATGCGCGCCACTAATTGAGGCTCGCTCCATTCGTGCACGAGTACGAGATCGCTGCCTTCCAGAGCTTGCTCCAGATCGAGAGTGTCGGGAGAATACGTTTCGCTGCGAAGATCGGGAAAAGAGCGAATGAAAGCTTCGATTGCGTCCGGACCGTAATCTCGCAGGAGACTCTGACGGCTCCAGCCATTCTCAGGTTCGAAGATGCGCACGTTGTAACCGCGAGCGATCAACTCAGAGGCAACACCGCGCAGAAAATGCGCGTTGCCATGGTTCCAATCGGAAACGAGCGAATGGTAGAAGAGAGCTACATTTAGCTTCACGCCGCTTCCTCTACCCTCCTCCCGGCTCGCGTCATCAGATCAGCGTATAAATGCTTCATACGCGTGGACCGTCGACTCTGCCGTGTAACGCCGGGCATGAGAAAACGCTCGATCGCCCATTTCTTTCGCAGCGCGGCGGATCATCCGACAAAGAATTCAGCTCCGCAATCCAGACCTTTGGATCCCGTGGATCAAGAAAGATTGCCGCTTCCCCCCAGAGTTCGCGCGAACTCTGAGTATCCGCAAGCACGAGGCAACATCGGGCACGCGCCGCATCCAATACCGAGAGGCCAAACGGCTCATAGAGCGCAGGATGAACGAAAACGCTTGCTCTCGCCATCAATTCGGAAAGTTCACCGCTCGTGACGTGGCCTAATTTTTCTAATGCACCCGCCGAAAGCGCGCGCCTCGTTAGTCTTGCCGGCGAGTTTCACCGGCCACCGAAGGTGGGGCGCTACTTCCTCGAGAAGAGCAAAGTTCTTGGCAGGGTCCCAGACACGGCCTGCCGCAAAAAAGAACGGTTCTTTGTCACGACGAGCCGCGGGTTCCCGTGTGCTGAAGTTGTGAATGACACGCAGTTTCTCGGTGGCGATGCCGTATTCACGTTGAATTTCGGCAGCCATGAAGTTGCTCGGAGCAACGACTGCTGTTCGAGGCCAGCAGGCCGGCAGTCACTCGCCGCTTGTATTCGGCCCATTCCTCGCCCGGCGCGCCATTGAGCACGTTCTTCCACCACGAATACACACAAGAATGCGCAACCACTACCGCCGGCTTATGCCACGGAAGAGCGGCATGTGCATAGCCATTCAGGTGAACGATATCAGCACGGAATTCAGAATCGAGTCGGAGTAACCAGTCGCCCGAGGCATCTACGTCTGCCCAGGAGTTCGGTTCCCACTCGAGAGCGAAATTTTTTTCCGCAAGCGCTGACACCAGGGCAGCGTTCGCAGTTCCTGCCTTTGTTCATCCGAGGGCGCCGGACCAAGAACCACTACTAGAACTTCGGCTCCGTCCGCCGCTAAGTGGCGGACGAGATCCACGCTGTATTGCCAAACGCCACCTACGGCGTCAGTGGTCATCAGAATTTTTACTGGTCGGGTCTCTGAATTTGCCCGGTCGCTAACGAGCATGCGAGATAGCTTCCAACTCGACTAGTTGCTGTGGCCGCTGCTCTTGAATATCACTGAAGGAGTTGAAACCGTTGAGATACGCTTCGTGCGCTCTCTCCCAGGCAAAATCATCGGGCGGGCCCCAAGCGCGCGTATATTCGGGCGAACCTGGATAGGGGAACAACGGGACCGGTTTATTCGCCCACACTCCTGCCGAATCCAGCCGCTGGCGCCACACTTCGACGCCTTCGATGTCGTCTTCCGTCATCGCCAAGAGATTCGCCTGGACAAAGGGCACAAGCTGCTTCGCGAAGATGAGCCGGTCGCTCAATTCGTCCGTCGACATTTTGCACTTCTTGTCTAGGTAAGCACGCCCGGCTTCCGTGATGCTTTCGACACCGGCTTCAATCGAAACACAGCCGGCCTTCGACAACGCACGTATGGCGTCTTCACTCCAAAGGTCTATGCGTGTCTGGACACCAATTTTGATCTTTCTTTCCGCAAGTCCGTTCAACAACTGCATGTCGGGAAGGAAGATCTCGTCAATGAAGTACACGTACTCGATTCCCTGCCGGAGTAAGGCATCGAGTTCATCCAGCACAACTGGGACGGGCCGCTTGCGATAGTTATTGCGGAAATTGTCTTTCGCGCAAAACGTGCAGTGGTACGGGCAACCGCGCGAAGCTTCCATTTCGGCACCCGGTCCCATTGGCTCCGCATCGAACCGGTGATGATGATGGTGATGGCGGGCGACGGAAGCGTCGGACCAGCGCAAACTGGGCAGCTCCTTCATGTCCGAAGCACGATTCGGGCCTCGAAGGACGATCTCTTCTCCCTGGCGAAAGGCAACGGACGGAATGGAGCCCGGGTCACCAGCAAGGAACGGAAGCACCTCCTCGCATTCGCCCAGGACAACGTAATCCGCATTCACCTTGCGCAGAACCGGGCGCGGTGTTGTAGACCCATGCGGACCAACGATGACCAGTTTCCCCGCAACCGGCCTTAACAACTGGCTCAGTTCCATCGGGATCCGAATTTCGGGCGGAGCACAACGCCAGAACAGGTAGCTCGGCGCAGTCGTGACGACGGTGAAGTCGGGACGGAACGACTGTACACGATCGAAGATGTCTGCGGACGAGAGTCCCTCAAGCTGGCCGTCGATCATTTCAGCTTCGTGGCCACTGGCCTCGAGCAGCGCCTTCGAGTAGTTCAGCTCGAGCGGCAGATGCGGTTCACGGCACCCGAAATAGATGCTGCCTTCGAAACTCCAGGCCGGATTAACTAAAGCGAAGCGCATTCCCCGGTCCGCTAACCAACAAGTCCTCGTGAGACAAGCTGGCGGCTCATCTCATTGAAGTTATCGTGAGCAGTCTGCAGGTCGAGCCACGTGGCAAGATCACGCATTCCGTCTTCCAGCGTCATCTTGGCCCGGTAGCCAAGAATGTTTGTCGTGCGGCTAAGATCCGGGAAGCAGTGCCGTATGTCTCCCACCCGGTACTTGCCCGTGATCTCCGGCTCAAGACTCGAGCCCAAAACTTTCGCCAGCCGTAAAGCGACGTTCTTGATCGTTACGCTCTCGCCCGTGCCGACGTTGAAGATCATATCTTTCGCGCCTTCCACTTCAAGCGCAAGCCGGCAGGCCTGCGCCACATCGTAGACGCTCACGAAATCGCGTAACTGCTGACCGTCTTCGAAGATGATCGGACGTTTGCCGTTCAGTAACCGGGAAGCAAAATTGGCGAGAACACCGGTGTAGGGATTCGACAGGGACTGGAACGGTCCGTACGCATTGAAAAACCGAAGCGCAACCGTAGGTATGCCGTAAGCTCTGCCCATGATCAGGCACATTTGTTCCTGGTCATACTTCGAAAGCGCGTAGACGGACGCTAGCGACGGCTGCTTAGTTTCCGGCGTAGGCACAGGACGAAGCGCCTCGCCCTCCGCCGTCTTCATTTCCCACTGACGCAACTTCAACTGCTCGGGACTGCGAATCGCGTGCGAATACGGTTCACCATTCGGCTTCAGGTACAGACCTTCGCCGTAGACGCTCATGCTCGAGGCTACGACCAGCTTGGAGACGGGCTGTTTCACCAATCGCTCGAGCAGGACGGCCGTCCCCGAGTTGTTCACGCTGGTGTACTCGGCCACTTGATACATGCTTTGGCCAACGCCGACAAGCGCAACAAAGTGGTAAACGGCGTCTACGCCCGATAGTGCTTCGTCGACGACCTCAGGATTTCGCACATCGCCCAGAACAAATTCAGCGTCCGGGTGGAGATAGTCGGGGCGTTCTGGCTGCTCTCCGTGTACCTGCGTGACTAGACTATCGAGAACGCGGACGTGATAACCCGCTCGAATAAGCTCAGCGGCGACATGGGACCCGATAAATCCCGCGCCGCCCGTGATGAGGACGGTACCCTTCATAATGCGTGTTTTCCTTTTTGGTAGGAGCAATAACCGCAACAGCCGGATGGTTCTTGAGTGACGAAGGGACGCCAATAGCCAAGCCAGGCGATTGAAGCCCACTCTGTTTCGTCGTCGCTCATGAACGAAGATGCATGGTCCTTACTGTCAGAAGCCCAAATTAACAGCTTTGTTACTACTTACCTTTTCAGCCAACGTATTTACACTCGTAATGCTACTAGCGCGAATACTTTCTGACCATCTTTGCGCAAAATTCAGCATACTCTCCAGGCTCTTTCGGAGGGCTCGTATGATTCGGCCGGACACCGGCATGCTCGGGAGTAAAACAAAACGTGGCAGTAACTTCGAAGGGCTCCAGCAGGCTCATTTGATGATCGAACCACTGCTCTGCGTTTGGGCGGCCGTAATCTGCCCAACTTAGTCCGGTACGAAGTTTCCGTACTCCCAAACTCTTCAGCTTGGAAACTCCGTCCTCTAACCTGTGATCCTCAAAGTGAAACCACTGACAGATACCCATGGCGGGAGCATATTCGGAGAAATGACGTGCCACAAGCTTAGGACTCCCATCCTCCCGATACAGACCCATATAAAAATGGCGATAGTAGGACGAGCCCTCGCTTTCACGATGCCTGGTTGTGGCAGGCCAGGCCCGAGGCAGGTCGAATAAGCTGTACCAATAGACGTGATCGAGACTCGGCAGCAGCAGTTCGGCCGTCTTCCTCAGCCCGAAGTCCTGCACTTCTTCCGCCCCGAATGAGGATGCACCTACTTCCGAAATCCAGATCGGTTTTGCTGTGACCGCGCGAATTTCTGAGATCTTGTCCGGCCATTCATGAATGGTCCAATGATTCCAGTCAAGCGGAAATCCGTGCAGAGCGACTACATCGAGTTCAGCCAGCGCACCATGGGCTTCCATGCGCTTGACGAACGCCGGGTCGATAGGTGAAATGCCACCTAGAACAATCGGCAATTGGGGGTTCTCGGCCCGGATGGCCTTGGCTGCTAACTTCACCATCGCGGCGAACGCTGACCAGTCGGGATCAATCTCGAAATCCCAGTGCGAGAGATTGTTGGGCTCATTCCAGAGCATAACGGCTTCTAGCATGATTGGTCAGTGATTAAGATTGTGCCGAGGAGAGAAAAGATCGCAAATCAGGCGCCAAATCCCGGAATGGGGTGTAACTCCGCATCTTCATCGCAGCGGCAGATGAAGACTTCCGGCTCAGGTGCGTCGACGATCTTGAATCCGGAACTCCGCAGAACGGCTTCTGCACAGGCGCGGTTTGGGATCCACCAGTTCGTCGGATCCTGTGAATAGCTCTGTTCCACAAAATGCATCTTCGGAAAGCCGGGATGGTCGAAGATACCGGTTTCGGAAAACGGGTAATCGTCTTCGAGCGGCAGGACCGAGCGGCTTCCGCGGAGCATTGACTGAAACACGAGCCAATCTTTAGCCACATGCTGCCGCAGAATGTCGAGTGCCAACAGCGGGTGGCGAAGATGGTAGAAAACTCCCATGAACAAAACAAGATCAAATTGTTCTTTGAGAGACGGCAGTTCGTAAACAGATAAAGTCTGAAACTCAATGTCGAATCCAAGAATCTTGGCGGCGAAGCGCGCCTGATCCAGGTACTGCGGGTCGTGATCAACGCCCAAAACACGCGCCGCGCCGCGCCGCTTCATCTCGATCGAGTAGAAACCACCGTTGCAGCCGATATCAAGCACGCTCATGCCCGACAGATCGTCCGGGATTGCATGCTGGAAGTTCCTCCATTTGATGGACGGATAGTCTCCAAGAAAGTGGTCCGGTGCCGTCTGAACACCCAGAAGGGAGATGTTATGAAACCAAGGCCCTAGCTCCACTATCCTCTTTTCGACTTCGTTGACCGTCAGGCTATCTGCCAAGCTTGTTCCTTTCCCTCTTTTATGATTCGTATTTTACTGATCCGGCACGGCGACACTGAGTTAACAGGACGCGTGCTATATGGACGAATGCCCGGGGTTCACTTGAGCGCGGAAGGACACCGCCAGGCGCAAGCCCTCGCGCAATCGATAGTGGCCAAGTACCAGGTTGATCAACTTATTTCGAGTCCTCTCGAGCGAGCCACTGAGACGGCCCGCTACTTGTCCGACGCTTCCGGGCTGCCAATTACCACAAACGAAGGTGTCATCGAACTCGACTATGGGACATGGTTAGGTAAGGCCTTCGACGATATCCGGGAGTCGTCACACTGGCAGCACTACAATCGCCTCCGCTCGTTGGTTGGGCCTCCGGAGGGCGAGCTTATGCTCGAAGTGCAGACAAGAGCCTGGAGCGCTCTCCGCGAGATTATGGCGCCTTACCTTGACGCGGAGAGTGCGACCCTTGCGATTGTCTCCCATGGAGACGTGATCCGTTCTCTGCTGGTTCTACTGCTCGGGATGCCGCTAGACAACATCTATCGGATAGAGGTTTCGCCCGCATCGCTGACTGAGATTCTCTTCGACGGGCACTATGCTCGCGTGGTCCGAATCAATCAGCTTCCGTTCTGATGCTTCGGCGCCAGCTTAAAACGTGACGCGGCCGGAAAACTGGAACGATCGGGCCGGCAATTGACTGGTGATGCCGACAGTGGGCAGGCCGAATCCTGCGCCCGCGGTGGCTCCGTTTCCATAAGTGCCGCTGTAACCCACGAAATTGGGGTGATTGAAAACATTGAATGCCTCCGCGCGCAGGAAGAAGACGACCCGTTCGTGGTAGAGCGCGAACGGGCGTTCCAGAAACGGAGATAGATCGTAAATCGCGCGGCCCCGGCCCGTATTGCGGCCCACCACGACCCCATTGATGACGGGCCGGTCCGTTGTCGCTCCGTTGTCGCCGCTGTTCGTTGTGCCCGTAACGATGTTGTAGGGCAGCCCTGAACCCAGAGTTGCAACTCCACCGAAGTTGATCTTGAACGGGAGCGTGTACGTACCGCTCAGAACGAATCGCTGGCGTTGATCGAAGATCGCGTTCCCGTTCTCAACGCTGCCGGTGAAGTTCGCGATCGTTTGGATTCTGGCCCGGAACATCCGGATCGACATTGTCGATCGCGTGGGACCACGTGTAGCTGGCGAGCATGGACAAGCTTCGGCTGAAACGGTGAGACAGGTTCACGTCGAAAGCGTGGTAGTAGGCGTAGCCGTCATTGACGTCGCTCTGGATGACGCGTAAGGGGGCTGCGGATTCGTTGCGGTCACTGTGTTGCACGTCATGTTCGCTGGGCGTACCAAGCCACCCAGTAAGGCCGCGTGCAATTCGCAGCCTGCGCCGATCGGATCTGATTCGGAGCTGTCCGAATGAACGGAGTCGGCGGATCCACGTCGAGCGGGCGATTGATCTTGACCGTGTGTGAACCGACGTAGTCCAGACTCAGAACCCACTGTTTCCCCAGTTGTTGTTCTACTCCGAACGTCCATTGTTCTGAATATGGATTGAGGAGCTTATCCGGATAATTCACAAGCGTGGAAGTGGGGAAGAACTGATTCAGATACGCGCTTTGGCCCGGGCGGATGTAGAGGCTGCGAACGGGTGCCACAGCTCCCGGCCGGAAACGCCGGCAAGGGAGCGGCCGCAACGCTCGTCGGGAATCCAACCTGTCCGGGTCCCGCCGTGTAGTTGAAGACACCTGTCGGACCTGAGAGCGCATAGTTCGCCTGATTGTTATCGACAATCTGCGAGTAGTAGAGGCCGAATCCGCCTCGAATAACCGTTTTCCCTTGCCCATCCAGTTATAGGCGAAACCCGCGCGCGGCGCGAAGTTCTTGCCCGCGTCGGTAACGTTTGCCGCTCATATCGCAGCCCGAGATTCACTGTCAGATCCGGGCGAACGCTGGAAGTCGTCCTGGACAAAAAGCGCCCAGAGTGTATCCGACACCGTGTAGTTCGCATTGCCGTAGCTTTGTGCGTAACTGCGGACGTTGTTGATGTTATTAAGAAACGCCGGGCTCTCGCAAACCGCCGGGCTCAGCGTGCAAGTGTTGTAAGTAAACTGTCCCAGATAAATAGGCCCGCCGAACTCCTTGCTGTTGCCGCCGTTGCGTGCATAAAGAACATCTCCGCCGAACTTCACTGATGGCGGCCCCACGTTGCCGAGAGCGTATCGTTTGCCTGGTATTGACGATTCATCAGAAGTGCGGATTGCGATGTACCGGAGGTAAAGGTTCCACCGGCGGAGATCGGCACCGACGTACTGGGTCGAGTTGATAACGGGATCGAACTCAGTGATGGGCGACGCAAGCTGAAACTGCAGTCGCACGTTGTTCACGAGCGTCGGGCTTAGCACTGCTGTCTCGCCGAGTTCTTCCGAGTAGGTATGGCGCCGGAATGTTCGAGCCACGTTAGGCAGACTGTTACCCCCAACCGTTCCGTTTGGGTTCGTATCGTAAAAGTTGTCAACCGAACTGCGGAAGAACAGACTGTTGCGATCGCTGAACTGGTGATCGAGCCGAAGCGTCCCTAGAAATCCGCGGTACTTCCCTACGAACGGCCCGGGAGCCAGTGGCGAGATAACAGGCGAGACACGATCCTGCAGGCTTCCTTCCCCAGTAACAAAAAACTGGGTGTGGCCGCCGATCGGCCCCGATAAAGAGATCGAACCCTGCAGCAGCTTGTCACTGGTCAAGGCATTGCCACTTGGTGCATTTGCCGCGGTAAACCCGGAAAGAGCGGCTCCAATCGCATCGGGCCTTCCCAGTGCGAGCACTTCGCCATGGAACTGGTCGCCGCCACTCTTCGTGATGATGTTGACGAAGCTGCCCGTGCTGCCGCCGTATTCTGCCGAAAATGCATTGGTCAGGACATCCATTTCCTGAACCGCGGCCATAGGTAGAGATGTAAACAGAGTTTGCCGTCCCCAACTGTCGTTGCCCGTTGCGCCATCGATCCCGAAAGACGTTTGCCTCCGTCCGGATCCGTTCGTGGTGAACAGATTCTGGTTCATGAAAATGTCGCCTTGATTGATCGCGGGACGATTCGCGGCGTTCAGGAGGGGTAGAAATGTGATTCGGCGATTCGGAAGAGGAGTCTCGAGGATTCGTCGGGCGGAGAGCTGATCTCCAAGCTGAGGCTGATCGGCACGCACCTCACCGGCAACGCCCGTCACAGTCACCTCCGTCGTCTTTCCAGCCACATCCAGTTGCAAGGTGAATGTTGCGGCAGTGCCGGCATTCAACACCAGGTCGGCCGCCCCCGCCGCTGGATAGCTGACATCTGCGAAGCCTTGCTTCGAAGCCGTGAGTCTATAGCCCCCGTTAACGGGTAGGCCGCTGAACGAGATGCGGCCGGCTTCATTTGTGGTCCCGGTCCTGACGGAGTCAGTTCGAGAATTCCGCAGCGTGATCTGAACGCCCGTCACTGGAGCGCGGCTCGCATCGAGCACTTGCCCGCTGATTGTGGCAGTGTCGATCGTCTGCGCGTTCACAGTTGCGGCAACCGACAGGACAAGGGCAATGGTTAAGAAGACAGGGATGCGCCGGGCGCAAATCGCTTTCGAAAGTGGATGAATCAAGACTTACCTTTTACATAAGGGTTGCGCAACTACGAAAGATAGTTCAACGAATAGATTGTGCTGGCTGAGAAGAAGCGACTCCGTCATCACGGAGCGCCTTCAATTCCCGGGTGAGCCGGCCGACAACTGAGGCCCAGTCGCCGGGCCTGTCCTGTCGGAATAATCGCATGCTGCGGTACCACGGCGTATCCGATCTGTCCTTCATCCAGCGCCAGTCGCAAGCAAACGGGAGCAAGGTCCAGGTGGATATACCGAGCGCGCCGGCGAGATGGGCGGTCATGGTGTCTACCGTGATGACAAGATCCATCGCCGACATGTTCCGTGCTGTCTCCAGCACATCGGCCGCATGTTCGCTCAAGTTTTCGATAACGCCCGCCCACGGCCGAAGTTCCTGGCAGGCAGATCCGGCCTGGAGGCTGAAGAACGACAGCCCGGGTAGCTTCAAACAGAGGAGCCATCTCGTCGAGGCGAATGGAGCGCAGAGGATTATAAACACTGGCAGACCAGACGAGACCCACTTTGAGTGTGCCCGAAGGCGTTCGGAGGCGCGGCCTCTGCTGCTTGGGAACCGAAAGATACGGGGCGCCCAGGATTGTCCCTTCCGTGACCCGGAAGATCTTCGGCAGTTCGTTGATCTCGATCTGCTGGTTCCAGGGTGGCTCCTGTTCTCCCCAGGTGATCACGCGGTCTGCAATTCCGCACTGGGCCAACAGAGTTTTCAGGCCGGGCTGTGCCTCTACTGTGACTGTTGCGGCCCCGTTGCGAATCAGCGGAACAAATCGAACAAACTGAATCGTGTCGCCGAGCCCGTGCAGGCACCGGATCATCACGTGTTTACCACGGAATGGCGTTCCGTCCCAGAACCGGTGCGGATCCGGGTTTCCACGCCCTTCGATCGCGTCGCTCTCCTCCCATGCTTTTTCGAACCGGCCGGAAAGCATGTAGCAGGTCCAACGCCCAGCGGCGCAGATGTCCGGCTCGTCCCCCGCTAACTCGGCACGATCGAACAGCCGGAGCGCATCTGAAATCCGCATCTCGTTCAGAGCTTCTCGTGCCGCTCGAATGAAAGACTCGTCTGTTGCCTCTTCACACATTCAGGTAATGCGAGGCCCGTTGGATCCGGAGCGGCTGTGAAGACTACCAGCACGATTTCCACCTCCGCCACGCGGACCGCCTCGGGGAACGATCGGCAGAATGATCGCCGAAGGATAGCCTTTCTCGTGGTACATCGTTTGGTGCGCCTTCGTCAGTCTAGTCTCGTCTGAGTTAGGCCGGAGCGAATTTAAACTGCGGTCGAAGCGGGGAAAGTTGCTCGACGAAATCTCAACCCTGATCCGATGACCCGGAGCGAAGACATAGCTTGTTACGCCACAATCGACGCTGATCTGGTACGCGGTGTTGCGCTTCACAAAAACAGGTTTGTCTAGCGAGAGACGATATCGAAGGCGCTGAATGCCATCGGTCACCAGGAGGGGTTTGCCGTCCGGCTGAACGTCGACAAGCTTGGCCGTGAAGTCAGTATCGTTAGCCGATGTGGACACGTAGAGAACCGCCCGCACCGGTCCGGTCACCTCGGTGTCGCCAGTCAGAGGGCTGGACGTGTAGACGAGAACGTCAGGTCTGTTCTCGACAGAACTCTGGTCCAGGGGGCCGGGAGGCATGATACTGGACTCACAGCAGATCGCACCGCCGATCGTTGGCACCGGGTTCTTAGGATCGTAACTAAAGGTGTCGTTAGGGCTTTTAAGCACCGGCTGCCATTGCAGCGTACCGTCACCCGATTTGGTGCTGGCATGGCCGCTGCTTCGCATATACAACGGCGTGTAACGTGTCCGGGCAAGCGGCCACTCCCGCTCCTCACGCCAGACATTCGGGCCCATGACGAAAATGTGCAGGAGCGGCGCATTCCGTTCTGCGGCGTACGAGCCGCGCGGTTTTGCCCGCCAACGATCGAACCAATCCGCCTGCTTCAGACGAATAGGGATGTCTGCTTCCGGGCCAAAGCCGCGGGTAGGGAAACGCCATCCCGGATCATGCGACCAGGGTCCGATCCAGGTCTCGATCTGTTCGCCGCGCTTAGCTAATCGTGAAAAGGCATCGAGATCGCTGGGCGCATAGTCATCGAACCAGCCGCCGAACGAGAGAACCGGAACAGAAATTTTTCCCATCTGCTCACGAACACTTGTTTGCTTCCAGAATGCATCTCGAGAAGGATGGGAAAGAGCCGCCCGCCACCCGGGAAGCACTTCGCCGGTGGCCGAGAGATCAGCGGTTCGTAGCGGCAGGTGTCCAATGTAGCTTTGGAACAGCGGCTTGACGCGCGAAGGCGGGGTCAGGTTCTCCGCCAGCCAAAGAAGCCGGTGGCCGGCTTGCAAAGCGCCGCCGTTCGAATAGTAACGGTCAATGTACTCGTCGTCGCCCGACGTGAAAGGCGAAATAGCAAACAAGTGGGGATTGTTCTGGAGCGCGGCCCACCACTGTGTCATTCCCAGGTAAGAACTGCCCGCCATGACCACGCTTCCGTCTGACCAGGGCTGAGCCGCAATCCAGCCAATCGTGTCGCTGCCGTCGGGACCTTCCTGGACTATCGAGCCGAAAGCGCCTTCCGAGGCGAAACGGCCCCTTACATCCTGAATAAGAACCGCGTATCCTCGCCGCACGAAGTACCGGTAGCTCGCGTTCGAAGGAGTCTTCCGGTTATACGGCGTCCGGATCAGCACCGTGGGCCACTTTCCTCCCGGCTTTGGAAGGAACAGGTCCGCCGCCAGGCGAACTCCATCACGCATGGGAATGACGAGGCCCAACTGTTCCTGACCCACGGCGGATTGAGGAGTTGTCTTGACCACTTGCGCAACCATTCCCACACCTGTCAGAAAAATCGCGAAGCGGCACGATCGTGATCTTGGAAAAGCCAAGCATTACTGACCAGGCGGGGCGCTTGCCGGCCGGGGACGTTTTCCGAAGAGCGCCGTTCCGACCCGAATCGAAGTCGCTCCTTGTTCGATCGCAATCTCGAAATCGGCTGACATCCCCATGGAGAGCTTAGACAACTTGAATTCTGTCGGCCAGAGCAGCCAGCTTTTCGAAAATACGGACGGGAATCCTCGGGATTTTCGGAAAACGGAGGGATCGTCATCAACCCTGTCAACGTCAGGTTCGAACACCCCGCGGCCGCCTCCAAAATGGATGGGATGGCTTCAGCCTCGGCGCCGCTCTTGCTCGGCTCGTGCGAGAGTTTAACCTCGATCAGCGCCTCCACTGTTTTCCCCTGGTCGCGAGCAGAATCGCTCGAGCCGGCGGATCAGCTTTGGGGAATCGACCGTCTGAATGACACCGAACAGTTCCGTCGCAAGCCGCACCTTGTTCGACTGCAGGTGTCCGATCAGGTGATAGGTAGCATCCTGTAGCTCGCCCAATTGCGGGCGTTTCTCTGCGAATTCCTGCACATAGTTCTCGCCAAAATGACGCAACCCGCTGCGGTAGGCGATCAGGATATTCTCATAGGAAAATTTCTTTGAAACAGCAACTAGAGTAAGGTCTGAGCGACTCCTTCCCGAAAGGAGGAGGGCACGGTGAATCCGCTCCTCTACCTGCGCCAGGCGACTCTCAAAACTGGACTGATCGGGTGGCAAAACTCCATCATAGAGGTACTCCTGACGCCTCCCAATCCGCAACACCGGAAGAGCAGCTTCGCGTAATCGCCGAGTTTGTTCGGGGTTGTCGAAAACCTGCCGCTCTCGAAGGCGGGTCGAAGCCGCTGGAACTTCGAGACGGCACGTACGCGATTGAGATTCGCTCAGGAAGGCTATTCCTTGAGGCTTGGGACGATGATGTCGCACCTCTGCAGGCGGATTTTGTCTGTCCAAACTGGGAAAAACGGCATCCTCGACTGCGCAGCGCACCACTTCGGAGGTAAGCCCGGGAGACTCAGCCTTTTAGATCTGGACCGGCCGCAAGCTACCCGCCGGATGATCGTCGGGGGCCGGCAGAACTTCGCAGAACAGTTCCGGCAGATGCTTTTCCGGGCATTTCCGCGCTGGGAAGTCACGACGCTGTCGAGCAACTCAGACCTGCGAAGATCTTTTTCCGGGATATTTCCGCGAGCACGGCTGACAAAAGGCCGCGAGACGGTTGCGGCGGTTGCTTGCCCGTCCCCGCAGGACGAGGCAGCCTTTCTCACCTTTGCCCTGATCTGGTTTGATTACGTCCGGCAAACCGCCAGGAAGGACGGCCGCGTCTCGCTGCAACTTTTTCTGCCCGAGGGAGCCGGTGCGCTCACGGCTCAAAGGCTGAACTGGCTCCGAACCGAAGTTCTAGGCACGCGGATCTTTCTTTTCAATGAGCACGGATCGGCGGGCGAAGTAGATGCCAAGGATCTTGGAAACATCGAAACGCGCGTCAGTGCAGCGTACCCGGTTCCTGCCGCGCACGAAAGGTTCGCCGAAGCGATCGTGGCGCTCAGATCGCAACCGGATGTCATCTGCCACAGCGAATTAAGCGGAGCTCTCAGCCTGCGCTTCCGCGGGATCGAATTCGCGCGGATCGAAGGGGATCGTTTTCTTTTGGGCACCAAAGACCGGCAGCACGTTGCCGCCCACGTCACGGCCAGAGCCGAGGCGTATCTGGCAAACCTGCGAACCCTGGCCGGTCCCGCGAATAACATCCCCGTTGGTCTTTCGGCCCCGGAACGATGGCTGGAATCGGCAGTGCGCTCCCACATCAGCCATATTGACCCGGCGTTGCTGCCGGAACCGCTACATGGGCAGGTACTTACATTTGCAGCCGGCGATCGCGACGCCATCGATCTTCTGGCGTTATCACGCGAGGGCCGCCTGGTCGTACTGGAACTGAAAGCCTCGGCGGACATACAGTTGCCCCTCCAGGCGCTGGACTACTGGATGCGCATCCGCTGGCACGCGGAGCGCCAGAGAGATTCACCACCTGTTTCCTTCCCTCGAAGTCTCGCCCGCGCCGCCCCGGCTGCTGCTGGTTGCTCCGGCCTTGAGCTTCCATTCCACAAACTCGATAGTGCTGCGTTACTTTTCTCGGGAAGTGGAGGTCGAACGGGTTGGTGTTAACTCAGATTGGCAGAACAATCTGAAGGTGATCCTGCGCCTCCGAGGTGCGGATGATCCAATTTCGCACGGGAGATCGAATGGCCATACAGTCACTGATACATATCCGGAAGGCACTGAACTCGCTTAATCCGAACCAGGTACGCGAGTTGAGCAGCAAGTCCGTCCACGTCACACTGCACGCCCCGAACGACACAGCTTATCGCGAGATGGAGGAATTTTTCCTCCAGGACCTACGCCCGGCTCGCAGACAGGAATCCGCCCAACTGATCAGCCGCGGTGAGCGCACGCTTGCTAAACCCGGAAATGAGCTGGTTGTCTATCATCGGGGATCTCTGGTGCCTTCGGACGCCCTGGTGTTCGATCCCGCCGAGCCCAGCCACCTGCTTCATACGGCACTCGGTCGTTATCCGGATGCCGGTATTCCGCTTTCGCGAGCCTTCCTACCTTTTCGAAAGCCATTCATCAAGCAGGTGATTTCGAAGACGAGCCGCGAGAATACGTTGTTTTCTCTCACGACTGCTCTGCCCGATATCATCCCAAGCATTATCGAGCTGCCTTGGGCCGTGGCTGAATTCGCTTCCGACACCGCCTTCCTCACCATGAATCAGGTGCGCATGGCGTTCATGATAGCGGCGGCGAGCGACCGCGAGATCGGGTACCGGGAACAGAAGTCGGAGATCGCCACCGTCATCGGCAGTGCGTTTGGCTGGCGCGCGCTGGCGAAGCAGCTTGTGGGGAAAATCCCATTCGGCGGAGGACTCATCGCAAAAGCAGCGGTGGCGTACGCCGGAACCAAGGTGCTGGGCATGTCGCTCGACCACTACTACAGCATCGGATTCACATACTCGCGGACAGAGCGGGACCGTCTCTACGCCGATGCCTTCCGCCAGGGCAAGAAGGTCGCGTTCCGTATTCTGTCCCACAGTCGTCCCGACCTCGCGAAATTCTTCGACGATTCGTCCAAAGATGCGAGTCGCGTGGCTCAGCCCTAGGGCTTCCCCGGCGAAACCTACATTCGACCGGTACGTCTTTCTCTGCAGATCCGTAGATATCCGCATGGATTTCTGTGCGAAGCTGGCTGGAGAGAGAGGGTAATGCGAAAGGCTATTCAGCGTACTTCTGACGACTGGACTGGTGTTGAACGCAGATACGTTGGTGCTGCGGAGTGGCAGATCGATCGAAGGAACATACGTCGGCGGGGACGCGCGGTCGATCCGCTTCGACGACGGACATAGCGCGACAACGTACAACATCGGCGATGTAGAATCGCTCCGGTTTGTTGGCGGAGCTCCGAATCCGGCACCGACGATGGCTCCGGGACCGCAGTCGAATGCTTATCCGCCTGCCCCGAATGGACCGTCGAGTACCGTCGCGCCGTGGCCTTCCAACGCGCCGCCCAGAAACGATGCGCCTCCGCCCGTTTCCGCGTCCGGCAACGGCTATCCGCAACCGGAACCCATGCCCGCGTCTTCGATTGCGATTCCCGCGGGGACGCAGATTGTCGTTCGCCTGATCGATCCGGTTAATTCGGAGGTCGATCATCTTGGCCAGACTTATCGCGTGAGCCTCGACGAACCCGTTGTGGTTAGTGGCCAGACGATGATTCCGCGAGGCACGGATGCGGTCGCGTTTCTTATCGATTCGGAACACTCCGGCAAGATCCAAGGCCGTACTTCGTTGACGCTGGACTTGAAGACCATTACGGTGAATGGCCGGCAGTACGACGTAACGACAACCGGTGTCTCGCAGGCAAGCCAGAGCAGAGGTGAACGCTCGACGAAGGTGATTGGCGGTACGGCAGCAGTGGGCGCGATTATCGGTGCGATTGCCGGAGGCGGAAGAGGCGCGGCGATCGGCGCAGGTTCAGGCGCAGCCGCAGGAACGGCAGCACAGGTGATGACCTCCGGTCAGAAGGTCAAGATTCCTTCAGAGACGCGCCTGACGTTTACGCTCCAGAATCCACTCACCCTCTAAGCCTGGCTTTCGGCTTCAGGGCACTCCTTTATTATTTATTGAGTGTCCAAACCTCTAGCGGTCGTCACGGGCGGAAGCCGCGGTATCGGCCGCGCAATCGTCGAAGAGCTATCGTCTACCCATCACGTAGTGGCCACGTACAACAGCAATCGGCAAGCTGCGGACGAGGTAGCAGCAAAGACGGGCTGTACCGTTCTTCCCTGCCAGTTAAACAGCGAGGACTCACGCCAGCAGTTCCTGGACGAGCTGAAGCAGCGGTTTCCCGAGATCGACCTCCTGGTAAATAACGCCGGGCATGGCCCCGCGCCAGCGCCTCGATATCCTCGAGGCAAACACGGACAGCTTCGATGAGCTCATCGGCACGAACCTGAAAGGTCCGTACTTTCTGACCCAGGGAATTGCACGCGGCATGCTCGAACGAAGAACCGGCCGGATTGTTTTCGTCAGCTCGATTTCAAGCTTTACCGCCTCAGTTAACCGGGGCGACTACTGCATCGCCAAGGCCGGACTTAGCATGGCGGTGAAGCTGTTCGCCGCTCGCCTGGCGGCTGATAACATTCCAGTCTTCGAGATTCAACCCGGGATTATCCGCACCGACATGATTGCCAAAGTCGCGGCAGATTACGACCGCAAGATTGCAGAGGGATTGCTGCCGCAGCGGCGCATGGGCGAGGGTACCGACGTTGCTGCGACCGTCCGGGCGATCGCAGATGGGAAACTGGACTACTGCACCGGGCAGGTGTTGCACGTGGACGGCGGTTTTCACCTGCGGATTCTATAAGGAACAACCTGACATGATCGAGGCTTTGGCGGCTTCCGAAGTCCGCGTACTCGGCTCGTTGATTGAAAAAGAAGCGACCACGCCTGAATACTATCCGTTGTCGCTGAATGCACTGGTGAACGCCTGCAATCAGAAATCAAACCGCGATCCGGTTGTCGACTATGACGACGAAATAGTTCTTGCCGCTATTGAACGATTGCGCTCGCTAGGACTGGCGTTCGTCATCACCGGAAGCCGGGTGGTTAAGTACAGCCAACGAATCTCAGAGACCCTGAACCTGGGACGCCGCGAGTTGGCCGTCTTGTGCACGCTGTTGTTGCGCGGGCCCCAGACTCTCGGCGAAATCAAGGACCGCAGTGAGCGCATGTTTGCGTTTGGCGATCTGTCGGAAGTAGAAACAGTGCTCGACCGGTTAGCCGAGTGGCCTGGAGGCGCGCTGGCCAAGAAGTTGGCTAAGCAGCCCGGGCAGAAGGAGATTCGTTTCGCCCACCTTCTCTCGGGAGAACCCTCCGTCGAAACGGGCCCCGCGGCAACCGGCGACCCCTGGGCCCAGTTCGTCCCGCATCGTCCAACTCGAGATCGACCTCCAGCAGTTACGCGCTGAGTTCCAGGAATTAAAGGAACGCTTTGAACAACTGGAATCCCAGTTGAAGTAGGGGCAACAGTATAGGAAGTACAGACCAATAAGGAAACTTGGCAATACGAGTAAACGGCTGACAAATCATGAGAGATACAGTGTGCATCACCGGTGGGAGTGGTGGCATCGGCCAAGCGCTGCTTGAGCAATTGGTCCGGCTTTATCGAGCTAAGGCGCTGTTTCGAACCAAGTCGGCAGGCACCTCAATGTGGGAACAACGAGGATGCGTGCCGGTCTGGGGTGACCTCAGCAACGGCGAATCGCTTTCAGAACTAGTTTGCGGAGCCAAATACGTTTTTCACTGTGCCGCTCTCGTGAAAAGTGCACCTTATGAACAGGCCTACGAGGTAAATGTTGAGGGCACCCGACGATTAGCTCAGGCCGCCGGGAAGTCCGGGTGCAAACGATTCATTCATATAAGTAGTGCGGCGGTTTATTACGGAGCCAGCACAGCAGATACTGAGTACACTGAAAATTCCACATTGTCCGAGCAGGATCAGATGCCCGTGTATGCCCGGACGAAGCTGCAATCGGAACTCGCGGTTCAGGAAGTCGCGCACGAGTACGGATTTGAATATACGATTTTGCGCCCGACCTTTGTCTATGGCCCAAAGACCACGTCATACACGCTGATCCCCATCGCACTCATCCGGAAAGGCATGCCCGCATTGTTGGGCGAGGGGCGGGGCATGCTGGATGCCGTTTACGTGGATGATTTAGTGGCTGCGTCTTTGTTGGCTGCCGAATCGCCACACGCCGCCGGCGAGATCTTCAACATTGGTAACGAAGCAGTTAGCTTTCGTGATTTTTATTCGTACTACGCACAGATGCTGAATCGCCCGCTCAGGAGTGTTCCGATTGCCGTCGCCAGGACACTCCATCGATCGTTGAGCTTAACACCGCGCACGAGCAGGATACAACGTGGAGTAGGCTTTCTGGTCAACGTTGCCGAGAACAACAAGCGGTTCTCGTCAGACAAGGCGAGGACACGCCTAGGCTACACGCCCCGCTTTGATCTACCGACGGGCATGTTTCAGACAGAAGTATGGGCAAAAAAGGAACAGATAATCGGTCCTGGAGAGCACTCTCTCGACTTCTATGGACGTTTGCCCTTCAGCCCCATTGCGATAGTCCATCCAACGAACGAGGACCAACTGGTACGGATTATTCAGACGGCGCGCGAACGCAGAGTCAAAGTTAGAGCCATCGGCTCCCTGCACTCGCAGTGCCGTATCACGCATACGGATGGCATCTGTATTGCCCTCGACGGTTACAACAAGCTGGAACGCGTAGAAGATTGTTTGGTGACGGTGCAGGCCGGAATGAAACTCCGGAATCTGAACAACGAACTGGCGAAGTGGAATCTGGCGTTGCCGGTGCTCGGTTCCATAGCGGAACAAACAGTATCCGGTGCAATAAGCACTGCCACTCATGGTGGCTCAATTCACTATGGATCGCTTAGCGACTACGTCGAGAGTCTCAGGATTCTGCGATCCGACGGAACCATTCAGACCATCAACCGATCGAATGCCGAGTTCCCGGCAGCGATCGTCTCGCTGGGTCTGCTCGGAATCATCTTGAGCGTCACATTTCGCTGCGTTTCGTCGTTTGCTCTTCAATCCCGAAGCTATGTGAGCAAAGCTCAGGAAGTCTTTGAGCAGTTTTCGGAGATCAACCAGCGCAATGCGTACGTCGACATGCTCTACTTTCCGGTAACCGATCAAGTCGAGACTCTGGAAATCAATCCTCTTCAGAAGCAAGCGGACAAGGTAGCGAGGGAGGCGGAAGACGAAACCGGGAAGAAACCTCAGCGGACTGAGTTTCGAACAATCCAACGACTGAAGGTATTGGGATTGAGGGGTGTCGCCTTAGCCATCCAACAAAACGTGTCGATCCAGCGAGCTCTCACTCGAAGGTTGGTCGGCGGTTCGTACCGGGTGCGATCAGGCCGGAGCGATCTCGTACTCGCATTCGGTGACCGCGAGAATGCGCAACGATTCCCGGGCATCATCAATGACATGGAAGTAGGGATCGCCTACGAGCGGGCGGGCGAAGCGCTAACGGTCCTCCAGGAGCACTTTCGGACAACCCAGCAGTTTCCATTGTTACCGGTGCATATCCGTTGTTCGGCACGCAGCTCGGCATGGCTGAGTCCGGCATACGGCAGAGACGTCTGCTGGCTGGAGTTTTACTCTTCAACAGGCGACTTGTTTCAGCAGGTACATCGCTTACTTGAGCCGTTCAAGTATCGCTGCCATTGGGGAAAGCAAACTGTATCGCCGGTGGAATACTTGCGTGAGCAATACGAAATGTGGGACGAGTTTGTTCAACTTCGGCAGGCATGGGATCGAGAAGGCATGTTTCTGAATGACTACTTGGCGCCTTTCTTTTCAACTTAGCCTCTTGAAGCACTATATAGCTTCACTGAATCTCAATCAAATTCGACGTCTTAAGCCGCACCGGCAGCTCCGCCAATCAGGCTATACAGCAGAATACCCAGCACGATCGAGGTGATAAGGACGTACAGCTTGTCGCGCTCGAGCGCGAATCCAACGATGGAAAAGGCCACTCGGGCGATGGGAGTCGCCACAAGCAGCAGCACACCCAACTGGATAATCGAGCGCGCGCGGAGGGCGACGGCTCCCGCAATGATGTGGTGCACCAGCCGATCGGTCGCAGGCTGCGCGTGAAAGGTGTGGTATTCCACTCGCTCGTGTCCATGGCTCGTCAGAAAAAATACGCCGCCAAGAAGAACCACCGTACCCGAAATGAGAACACCCGAGCGGAGAATCACGCTCACGATGCGCTCGATAGTACGGTCCGTGATCTTTGACTCGCTCATATGTGTCCGCCCAGGCCGTTGATGATCATCTGAATACCGACGATCGCCACGAGAACCGCAAACACTCTCCGCAATACGAGCACAGGCAATCGGGGCAAGAACCTGGCCCCGATCATGGACCCGCACAGAACGCCTAACATGACTGGCATAACGATGCTCGGGTCGACATAGCCCCGGCTCAAGTAAATGCTGGCACTGGCCGCGGCGGTAACTCCGATCATGAAGTTGCTGGTGGCGGTCGAGACTTTGAACGGCATGCGCATCGCCTGATCCATGGCAATGACTTTCAACGAGCCCGAGCCGATACCCAGTAGTCCGGACAGAGTTCCGGCGCCAAACATCATGGCGAAACCAGTCTTCACGCGGTGGACCACGTAATGCTCTTCTTTTCCATCCGCTTCGTAGGAGCCATTGAGTCGCAGCCGGACTGCCAGCGGATCCGGTGTGTTCTCGTTCGGGTGATCGGTGTGAACTCGGCTGGCTTGCCAGGCGGATTGCAGAAGAATAAGACCGAAGATAATACCGAGGCCGGCAGTTGGTATTCGCGTACCCAGGAATGCGCCAAAGAGCGCTCCCAGCGTGGTCGCAATCTCAAGAAACATGCCGATCCGGATGTTGGAGTAGCCATCCCGCACGTACGCAGCGGCCGCTCCGGACGAGGTCGCAATGACGGAGATGAGGCTGGCGCCGATCGCATATCGGATGTCGACACCCAGGAATATGGTAAGGACCGGTGTAATAATAATGCCTCCCCCCAAGCCGGTGAGCGAACCGGCAAATCCGGCAAAGAGAGAGGCTAAAAGAACAATTCCAGTAAACTCAGCGGCAGTGAACACCCAGTACGAAAGTAGCGCGGACCGCTTTCGATCCGCGCTGGATTAACTCTGCACAAGCGTTACTGTTGCGGCACGCCGGGAGGCTTTGGAGTAGAAGCAGGTGATGAAGAACCTGAACCTGAGACAACCCCCTGGTTCACCAGAACCGTGACCTCGACGCGTCTATTGAGCTTGCGCCCCTCGCGGGTCTTGTTATCGGCTGCTTCGTGGGTTGTGCCCATGCCGGCCGGAGTAAGAATTCTGTGAATCGGGATATTGCCTTGCTGTTCGAGGTAACGAACAACTGCGTTTGCCCGGTTCTCGCTAAGGACCTGATTGCGTGCGGCATTTCCAGTTGTATCGGCAAAGCCGGCTACTTCGATGACAAAGCCCTTCTCGTTTTGAGTCTGCTGGATGATGTTGTCCAGCTTCTGTCTTTCCGTGTCGTCAAGAACGGAACTGCCAAGCTTGAAGTAAATGGTCTCCTTGGCCTTTTCCTGGTAGCGGTCGAGATCGGAGATCCGCTGGTTGGTGGTGCTAACGCCCTGGTTGGCGGCCTCAGCCGTGGTTCTTACCTGGCCTACCTGTTGTTGTGTCTGCTTCTCGGTGTCTTCAAGCTGTCCCTGCTTGCTCTCAATTTGTCCAGCTCTCGTTTCGAGTTGACCCGCGCGGCCTTCCAGTTGTCCCGTTTTGCCTTCTAAGGTACCGGTGCGACCTTCAATGGGAGACACGCGAGCATCGATCTGCCGCGAGGCCTTCATGGAAGTCGGATCGAAAAGAACCTTCTCGGCTACAAGCTCTCCTTTTTCGTTCCCTTTTCCCTGAGCTTCAACCCGTAGTCCAGGTAACAAAGCATCCGAGCTCATAGCGCTCTTACGGCCCAGCGAGCGTTTTAGCTGGATTTTGGTTTCGTCTGTAAGATCAACCGTTCCGACCGCATCATCGTCTGACCGGACTCTTACTACTTGTCCGCTGCGCGAGAGAATGACGCCGGTGATCTTGTCTTTTTGGCCAGCCGTGAAGGTGCGAACATTTGGCTCGACCATTGCATAAGCAAGCGTCGCTTGTAAGAGCACCGCCGCTGCCAAAGGCAACGAAGCTTTGGCAAGTGTGCATGGTAGAAGATTCCTCATTGGCTCTCCTATACAACCTCCTGTTTTGATTCCGACACGTATTCGTGCCATTACTTTCATCCTAGTCTGTAGACGCTGCCGCCAACAGCCCCGTAACCCAATTTCTCAGTTTACAAGTACTTAGACTGATTGCGATGGTATAACGAGTTCGATGCCACAACCAGCTTCGCCGGGGATGAAGCGCGGGTTCTACGGATGGTGGATCGTGGCGACCACGTTCGTAACCTTCGGCCTTTCGGTTGGAATCCCTTATTACAATCTTCCCTTCTTCTACGACTATTTCGGGAAAGAACACGGTTGGGAGCTGAAACAGATCACGTTAGGGTTTCCGCTGGCTGCCCTGCTCACGATTTGGGTCGGTCCGCTGCTCATTCCGCGCTTCAGTACGCGCAAGCTGATCATTGCCGGCACGGGGTTAACAGCTCTTTCGTTTTTTGGCTTCGGCGCCATGAACGGATCGCTGCTTACCTATTTCGTGTTGTATTTCATCTACACCGTCGGATACATTTTTTCCGGTCCCATTCCTCACCAGATCCTGGTGTCGCAGTGGTTCCAGAAGAGACGCGGCCGCGCAATGGGCATCGTTTATGTCGGGGTTGGGCTGTTCGGAGCGCTCGGATCTTTTCTTGTGAAAACCGTGACAGACCGTTATGGGTTTCAGACTGCGCTTTTTACCGTTGGCGGCCTCTTGTTCCTCGCATGGCCGCTTTCTTTATTCCTTCTGAAAGACACACCGGCGGAACTGGGGCAATTTCCCGATGGCGCAGCCGAACCGCCTTCCGATGCGAAAGAACCGCCACGCAGTTTCGCTCATCTGCTGCGTAGCGGACCTTTCTGGCTGTTGTTGATCGGCAGTATCTGTTCGATAGGCTCTATCGGGTCCATCAACATGCACATGAAGTTTGTGTTCAGGGATGCCGGCTACGTGGATCAGAAGGTATTGAATGCTACCTGGGCCACCGCTTCAGAGCTGATTCTGTTCTCAAGCATTGCAGGGCGTTTGAGTATCGGCCTTCTGGCCGATCTGTTCTCGAAGAAACGCGTCATGACCGCCACGTACTTCATCGTGGCAGCTACCATTCTTCTCCTCCTGGCTGTCAGCCCCGCGCGCCCTGCTTCGTTATACATATTCGCCGTCGTATTCGGATTCTCGATGGGTGCGGATTACATGCTGATCCCGCTGATGGCGGCTGAGCAGTTCGGATTGAACTCGCTCGCGCGCGCTATGGCCATCATTTTGCCGGTTAACACGATCGGTCAGACCTGGTTGCCGTACCTGGTGTCCGCGCTACGCGAACACTATGGAAACTATCTTGCGGCCATGACAACAGTGTTCGCGATCGCCATGATCGGAGCTCTTGCGATTGCGGCGCTTCCCAAATACGCTCCGTTTTCGGCCAAGCGGCAAGGGGAAACGGAGCGGGCGGACGCAGACCGGGCACAGGTTTAGGCCTACCTGGCAGCTTACTTACGGCGCGGTGAGCGTCTCTATGAGGAAACGCCAGCGGGACTCGGCGCCACTTCCGGCGCCTGGCGGGGCAACTTCCGGAAGTATTCGATGGTTGTTCCGAGTCCTTCATTCAAGGGGACCTTTGGTTCCCAACCGAGCAGTTGCCTGGCTTTTGTGATGTCAGGCCGGCGGACTTTCGGGTCGTCTGAGGGAAGGGGCTTCTCTTCAATCTCGAGATGGCCGCCGAATCTCGATCGAATTTCGTCCGCAAACTGCCGGATCGTCATTTCCGTGGGATTTCCCAGGTTTACCGGATAGGGCTCGTCCGACTCGCTCAAACGCAGCAATCCTTCCACGAGATCGGAAACGTAGCAAAAGCTCCGGGTTTGGGAGCCGGTTCCAAACACCGTCAGCTTTGCGCCGCGTAGAGCCTGATCAATGAACGCGGGAACGACGCGCCCGTCATTGAGAGCCATACGCGGGCCGTACGTGTTGAAGATACGCGCGATGTTGGTCTTCAGGCCGTATACCCGGTGATAAGCCATCGTCATGGCCTCCGCATACCGCTTGCTCTCGTCGTAGCAGGAGCGCACTCCCACCGGGTTCACATTTCCCCAGTACGTCTCTTTTTGAGGGTGCTCCAGCGGATCACCGTAGCACTCCGAGGTCGAAGTTAAGAGGAATCGCGCATTGTGTTTGCGGGCAAGTTCCAGCGTGTTGCGTGTCGCCGTGGATCCGGACTCGAGCGTCTCGAGGGGATGCTTCAGGTAGTCGACCGGGCTGGCAAGCGAGGCCAGGTGAAACACGCGATCCACGGGCGATTCCAGGAGCTCCGGGAGATCCAACGGCCTGCAAACGTCGAATTCGATGTAACGTGAAGCGTTCGTGGGATAGCAGATGTTGAATGTTCTGCACATGTCCGGTAATCAGGTTGTCCAGCGCAATGACCTGATGACCAGCTTCGATCAGCCGATCGCAGAGGTGTGATCCAATGAAGCCTGCGGCTCCTGATATGACGTATTTCACGAATTCTCATGCTACTAAAGCGGCTGAAACAGCAGTACCAGACTGCGGCAAAAGCAGAGGTGTATCAGGGTTTTGACAGTGAACAGTAACGGAAGTACCGTCGGCAAATTTCTGCTCCTGGTACTGATCGCCGGCTCAGGCTTTTTGTTCTGGCGGCGCTTCGGGGTGGTTCTCCATAAGATTCGAACTGCACGACCGGATCCCGACCAAAGCTTGGGGTCGATAGCGCGCCGATGCTGGATCTTCTTCTCCGAAGTTCTTTGCCAGAGCAAAGTAATCAAGGAGCGTCCGCTGCCCGGCATTGCGCACGCCTTCGTCTTCTGGAGCTTTTGCGCGTTCGCGCTCGTCACGCTGAATCACCTGGCGTCCGGCTTCGGGTTCCCGTTTCTTTCGCGCGAGACTTGGATCGGCGCTTTCTACTTCTGGTTCGGGTTCGCCTTTGCGGTGGCGTGTGCGATCTCTATCGCCGGTCTTGCGTTCCGCCGTTTCGTGATCCGCCCTAAACCGTTAGGACCCGTGTCGTACGAGTCGGGCGTCATCGCGGCCCTGATCTTCGTCCTGATGATCACGTACGTAGCGACGCTCTGGATTCCGGAAGCAGGCTTCGCAGGCCAGACGCTCTGGTGGGCGCATACGTTGACGCTGCTCGCGTTTCTTCCGCTCGTACCCCACACAAAGCATCTGCACCTGATCCTGAGCCCCGTCACGATCTTCCTCGAACATGAGGAGTTCAGCTACGTTCCGCCACTCTCCGGGGACGAAGATTTCGGTTTGGTGGCCGGTAAAGACATCACCAGGATTACGGCGCTTCAGGCATATTCCTGCGTCGAATGTGGCCGGTGTACGGAACACTGTCCGGCCAATAACACCGGCAAGGAATTAAATCCGAAGCTGATTGTGCTCGGGGTCCGGTCTTACCTGAACGAGTACGGGAATGCGGACGAAAAGCCGATCCTCGAAGCAACGGTTTCGCAAAAAGCCGTGTTCCAGTGCACTACCTGTGGCGCTTGCGAGTATCAGTGCCCCGTGGGCATACAGCACCTTCCCATGATGATCGGGCTGCGGCGCGGCGCAGTGAATACCGGAACCTGGGAAGACGAGTACGGCACAAAGCTGTTCCTGAACCTGGAGCGAAACGGGAACGCGATGGGCTTCTCGCAAACAGAGCGTGACAAGTTTATTGCGAAACAAGAGCTTCCCATGTTCGATGGCTCACAGGAGTATTGCTTATGGCTCGGATGCATGGGCTCGTATGATCCGCGAGGGCGCGAAATCATTCAATCCTTCGTCGCGGTAATGAACTATCTAGGTACTTCGTTCGGAGTTCTGAAAAAGGAGCGATGCACAGGCGATCCGGCTCGCAGACTTGGGAACGATCTGGTGTTCGGGCAGTTAGCGGAAAGCAATATCGAAGGGCTGCGCGGAGCCGGTGTGAAGAAGATCGTCACGATCTGCCCGCATTGCGTCCGCACGATGGCGGAGGACTGGCGTGAGTTTGGGGCACAGGTAGAAATCGAACACCACAGTGAGTTCCTGGCCCGCCATGCTGAGAAGCTTCCGGCCAGCGCGAATGGTGAACAGGTCGTGTTTCACGATCCATGCTATCTGGGACGTTACCGGAACAAGTATGATGAACCGCGGCAGGTAATTGCGCGATCCGCGACGGTGATCGATCCCCCTCGAGCGCGAGAGCGGGGATTCTGTTGCGGCGCAGGCGGCGGATTGGTGTTCCTCGGAGAAGAAACGGGTGACCGCGTCAGCGCAGCCCGTGCGAAAGAACTGGCCGGGACAGGCGCGACGACGGTTGGCGCGGCTTGCCCATTCTGCAATACGATGCTGCGTGATTCCTTAGCGTCGCTTCCAGGTGAACCGCCCCGGTTACTGGACATTGCCCAGATTGCCGCGGAACAACTGACCCGCCACTCTTCGCAACCGGAGATCTCGCACAACTAAGCCTCTTCCGTCCGGCATTTTTCCGCTCTCTCGAGTAACAACGAGCGTTCACGTTCGTTAGCAGTTAAGGCGGCAGCCCGTCGAAAGTCCGTCCCGGCTTCCTCGAGTCGCCCGAGCCTGAATAGAAACTCTCCGCGGGCACTCGGGAGCAGATGGTATCCCGCGAGTGTCGGCTCAGTCATCAACTCGTCAACGATCAGTAAGGCCGCTGCCGGCCCATCGGCCATGGAGACGGCAACCGCACGATTCAGCTCAACGATAGGAGATGGGGCGACTTCTGCCAGTTCTCCATATAGCTTTTCGATTCGAGGCCAGTCCGTGTCGGCGGCGGTGAGTGCTCGGGCGTGGCACGCGGCGATCGCGGCTTGCACGGTGTATGGTCCGCGTTGTCTGCCCATCGCCTCAGCTCTTCCGAGTGCGGCAAGGCCGCGGCGGATCAGGAGGCGATCCCAAAGAGCCCGGTTCTGATCGAGAAGCAATATCGGTTCGCCGTCCGCGCCAACCCGCGCCTTCAGGCGTGACGCCTGAATCTCCATCAAACTGACCAGACCGTGCACCTCCTCCTGTTGCGGAGCCAATTCAGCAAGGATTCGTCCCAAGCGAAGTGCTTCTTCGCACAAACCCGGGCGAATCCAATCTTCGCCGGCCGTCGCCGAGTAACCTTCGTTGAAGATCAGATAGATCACGGCGAGAACCGATGAGAGCCGATCGGCAAAGTCGGTCCCTTTCGGAACCTCGAAGGGCACTCGCTCGCTTGCGAGCGTTCGTTTAGCCCGGACGATTCGTTGCGCCACAGTGGGCTCCGCAATCAGGAACGCACGAGCAATTTCGTTGGTTGTGAGGCCGCCTAGCAAACGCAGGGTCAGGGACACACGTGCTTCGGGTGAGATCACCGGATGGCAAGCGATGAAGATCAAGCGCAGTAGATCGTCCTCGATGTCAACGTCGAGTGCTTTATCCAGATCCGGGACGGCCAACTCACGCTCTTCCAGTTCGCGGCCTAACTCTTCGTGTTTAGGGCCGGTTCTCTGACGCTTGCGGAAGAAATCAAGGGCCCGATGTTTGGCCGCTGTCATCAGCCAGCCGGCCGGGTTTTCCGGAATGCCCTTCTCCGGCCACTGCTCGAGCGCGGCGACCAAGGCATCCTGGCAAACGTCTTCCGCGAGTTCGAGGTCGCCTGTAAATCGCGTCAGGACGGCGATGAGTTTAGGCGATTCGATGCGCCAAATGGCACTGATAGCGGGGTGGTTGCCGGGTGAAGCTGACACTACACCCGATCAGACCACTTCCGCTCTCTCCGCGCAAATTGTCCTTCAGCTATTTGGTGCCGGTGCGCGCAGACGATTCGTCGCGGATCCGTTTCTCCTGCTCGCGCAATTCAGGTGTAAAGTTGTCGCCAAAGTCTTCGGCTTCAAAAATCTGGCGTAATTCAATTTCCGTACCACCGCCGAAGGGAGCGCGTTTCAGCCATTCGATCGCTTCGTCTTTCGACCTCACCTGCCAAAGCCAGAAACCCGCAATCAACTCTTTCGTTTCGGTGAACGGACCGTCGATCACAGTGCGATTGGAGCCCGAGAACTTGACGCGCACGCCTTTAGAAGTGGGATGAAGCCCCTCGCCAGCCAACATGATGCCGGCCTTTGCCAACTCCTCGTTGTACTTCCCCATCGCAGCCAGGATCTCCGTGCTTGGCAGTACGCCCGCCTCGGACTCCGGACTTGCTTTCACAATCACCATAAATCTCATACGTCTTCTCTCCTTCGTTTTCCGCCAGATCCCTCACGTACCCGATCCGGCTTCACCCGTATAGCGAACGACGGAGCCAGAAATCGACATAGCGAAAAACAAATGTTGAATATTTTTCTCAGTCGATTGACTGTTATGTGAGATCAAGTTAGTCGGTCGTGCAGCTATCGCGCCCAGGACGTCAGTCCGCCGTCGACTATCATCGATTGACCGGTCACGTACGAAGCAGCACTGCTACATAGCCAAAGTGCGGCTTGGGCCGCCTCGAGTGGATCGCCAACCCGGCCCAGGGGAACACGGGCGGCATACCCTTTGAGACCTTCTGTAATTTTGGCTGGGTCGCTGCCCACTACTTTTTCAATCGCGCTCTGAAGCATATCGGTGTCAAAGCCACCTGCTACCAAGGCGTTCGCACGAATTTGATCTCCGGCGTATTCCATCGCAACGGATTTGGTCAATGCGAGCACACCGGCTTTCGCCATGGAATACAGCGAAGCACCGCGCGCTCCACCGAGACCATTGACCGACGAAGTGTTGACGATAGCTCCTCCCGGGGGACTTTGATGCTTCATTTGTTCGATTTCATATTTCATGCAGAGCCAGACACTCTTGAGATTCAAGGTGACCTCGCTGTCGAAGTCGGCCTCAGTGTAGTCTGCCGAGCACTTGAGGTCAGCGAGAACAGCAGCGTTATTGAAGGCTGAGTCAAGGCGCCCGAAACTCTCAACGGTCTTGCTTATCAGCCGTTGGACATCTTCGGGCCGGGATACATCCGCTCGAACGAAAAGAACTCGACAACCTTCAGCTTGCAAACGCGCGGCAAGTTGCTCGCCGCGTTCTACTCCGCGAGCCGCGAAGACTACGTTCGCTCCTTGGCGCGCAAACAGCTCAACAGCAGCTTTACCGATGCCCGCGCTCCCGCCCGTGATAAGAGTCACGTGTCCCGGATTGAAACCAGCCATCGGTCCTCCTCAAATACCAACCAGGCTTTTTCCCTCGGCTCAAAGCGGTTGATTACCCGACAACCGACCGTATATCGATCAAGTACATCTGGCGTCCGTTTCCCCCATGCGGCGAGTCAATGATCACCTTCTTACCATCGGGGCTGGAGCGAGGGTGTAGATCGCAACGGAACTCGTCTTTGTACTCGGGCGGCGAATGAAAATGCCCCAGGGGAACGCGCTCGCCAGTCTTGAGTTGGTAGAGGTAGGGATTCTGGTTGCGCTGCTTATCCGGGTAAGTATCATTAAGCAGCCATTTATGGCCGGCCAGGTAAGTGACGTGGCCGTTTACAGTCATCACGTCGGGTCCCACGACCTGGACATCCGTGGTTCGATCGGTGTAGAGGTAGAACTTCTCGCCGTGATAAGGATGATAGGCCCAGGCAAGAATGTGATCAGGATCCCGCCAGATAAAATGCGATGTTTTCCCGTATGGATCGAGCACGTACGGATCTTTGCCGTCGGCCTTTACCGTAACCAGGCGAGTAAGAAACGCATTCGGAGCCGACGCGTGTGCCCAGCGGTGCAGGAAACAGAATTTTGAGCCGTCGGGCGCAAACAGGAGATGATTGAACCACTGCTTCGCCCCGTTTGCTCCTTTGTCGATATCCGTATGGCCGTCCGCGACATGACCAATGTCGGCGACGGAAAACAGTAGTTCTTCTTTTCCAGTCTCCAGGCTCATCTTCCACACACCCGAGTTTTCGGGTGCGAGCACATCTCGGTTCGGATCCGGTACACCCGCATAGCCGTACCCGGGGCGCGTATCATGCAGGCGGCGGAAATCCGGATGAACGGCCCAACGTGCGTCGGGACTGATGGCATAAATTGGCGCGGGTAGAGTTCGCTTCCTGCCAGTCTTCACGTCCAAAATGTGAGAGACATAGTGATCGCCGTCCCGATCGTTCCAGATGATTTCTGATTTCGATCCGGGAAGCCATTGCAGCATGCAGCCCTGTTGCCAACTCCAGGCGATCGACTGCCCGAGGTCCGTCCAACGGTCTCCATCCTCTGTGTCGATCATCCCAATGCGAACGGAATCGGTTCCGGACGGTGACCGCCCCTGAAACCCGACCTCCATGCCTAAGCGCGTAGCGGCTGGTGGGATCAAACTGGAGTTTGTCGTAATAGCCGAACCAATGGTAATTGGGACCTTTGGTGAGCGCCCTGATCGGGATCTGAGGTTCGCTCGCAAGCGCACGTGCAAGGGCCGGCGAAGCCGCCAGTGCGCTTAAAAGCTGGCGGCGGGAGATGGAACTCATAGGCTTCTCAGAAATGCAGTTTCAAAGCTAATTGTAGGATTCTGCCGTCACCCGCCGAGGTAATTTGACCGAAAGACTGACTGGTCAGAGCGAGATTCGGATTGTATGTCGTTCGAGTCTGCAGGATGAGGGGAGGAGTATTCGTAAAGTTAAATGCCTCCAAACGGAATTCGGCAGAACGCCGCTCACCGAAGCCCCACATCTTGTGTAAAGCTGCATCGAAGTTTGTCAGGCCGGGAGAACGGACCGGGTTGCGAGGAGACGTTCCGACATGCAATGGCACAGCGGGGGCAAACATAGAAGTGTCGAACCAGTGGCTGACCGTCTGCGCGTCGCCCGATAGATTTGGATTCCCGAGGATGTTGGGCCTCTGCAGCAGCGTGTAAGTATCCGCCGTGATCGTGGATTGCTCGACGTCTACCGGCTGGCCATCCTGCGCTGTGCAGATGCCGCTTAGCTGCCAGCCACCGGCCACGGCGTTGGCCCACCCGTGAAGACCGAAATGTCTGCGTGCGCCAAAGGGCAAATCCCAAACGTAAGAGGCGACGAACCGATGCGGAACTTCCGCAGTAGAATCGGCGCGTTCCAGTCGTAAGTTATATACGTCGGCGGGCCAGGAGCCTCCCAACGAGTTATAGGCTTCCGATCCGTTGTCCAGATATTTGGCCCAGGTATAAGAAACGAGGAAGTTGACACCACCACGGAACCGCTGCTCCAGCTTTAGTTGAAGCGAATTGTAACTCGAATTGCCATATCGCGGGTTGAGCAATTCAACATAGTTGAAGTTGGGATACGGCCGGAGGTTGGCGGTATTAGGATTCAGGGTGCCTTGCGCAAGGCCGGCCTGCTGTGCAACAGGATATGGCACCTGATTCACGTTGATATAGTTCAGCCGGCCAGTGTCCCACTTGTGACCGCCGGAACCGACGTAAGATACGTCCAGTACAAGTGAGTTTGCGATGGTATGCTCCACACCGATGTTCCATTGCTCCACGTAAGGCGCGGTGTTCGGTGCCTGGGCAGCCACGTTTCCGCCAAAGCCAAGCTTCGGATCGTTGAGATTGTATTGCGGAAGGATAACCGGTCCCTGGGCGAGAGTAGAAGCCGGTGTGATTCCGTTCGGACTGGTCCCGGTGGAGGTGAACTCGAAAGGAAACTTCGATACTCCGTTCAACGGGTTCCCGCCGCCTCCCACAATGGGGGAGAAGAAGATCCCATAACCGCCGCGAATGACCGTCGTCTGCTTGCCGGAGAGGTCATAGGCGAACCCGAATCGCGGTGCGAAGTTTTTCGCGGCTAGCGGAGGAAGATATTGGGCAGGTCCAGCCAGAACCTTCCCCGTCGCGAAATCGAAGGTGGAACTGTAGCCACGCTTGTCTTGCAACCGAGTGTTCAGGTCGTAACGAATCCCGAGATTCAAGGTGAGCCGTTCTGTTACCTTCCAGTCGTCCTGGAAATACACGCCATAGGTGTCGCCGTTCACGATCTGTCCGGGATCTTTCTCCGTGTATTGCGTGGAATCGGCGGCACCAAGCAGAAAGCTAGCAAACGCATTGCCGGTGCTTGAGGAAAGGGAACCGGGGAGCGACGTCTCCGCGGAACGGAACGCGAAATAGCCGTTGTAGTAACTCGGTTGGAAATTGGCCAAACGGTAGAAGCGAATCTCGCCGCCTGTTTTTATGCTGTGCCGTCCTCTGATGATCGAGACGTTGTCGATAAGCGAAAACACGCGCTGATTGTCTTGCAAATAACCGCCGCTCGCACCATTGCCGATCTGTTGAATACTCGAGATGTCGATGGCCGGAAGGCCGGCGTTATTCGTGATCCCCGGTATCCCAAGCTGGCCGGCGATGTTCTGCCCTGCTGAGATAAGGGATGTTATTTGTCTTCGCCTGAAGGAATGAACCTCGCAATTCGTTGAATGTCGAAGAGGAGATGGTATTGATCCAGGAGAGCGTCAGAGAGCGTTGCAAACCTAAGTTCTGCTGGAATGCGCCCGATGCCCCGGCGAACGGGATAGCAGAGATCGGAGTGCTGTGGTAATCCGACCAACGCCCAAAGACGCGATTGTTGCTCGAGATATTCTCGTCGCCGCGGATATCGTAGCGATAGAGCGTTGTCCCTGAGCTGGAGGCCGTCTGGTAGTTCTGCGCCAGACTGCTGTTCGTCGGATTGGGATAGTAGCCAAGCAGCTTTAACGCAATCGGGTCCAGCCTGCTCACCGGTATCTGATTCCCTGGAAAGAGAGTACGTACAGTGGCACTCCCGGCGGTTCGCGTTGAAGCGGGATCGTAGATCTGCCCTTGCGCAACACTGTTGCCGAGTGCGTCCGTTCCAATCACACGGCCCAGATATTGAGACAGGTCGCCCGCGCGCATCGCAGCCGTGGGCACCGTGACGTTGTAGATCGTCTGAGATCGCGTGTAGGTCTTCTCAAAATCAGCGAAGAAAAAGCTTCGATTCCGTCCGTTATAAACGTGAGGAATCAGGACAGGGCCGCCGCCGGCTGCGCCAAATTGGTTCTGCCGGAGGACAGGCTTCTGTTGTGTCGCAGGCGTGAAGAAATTCCGTGTGTTGAGCTTATCGTTGCGGAAGAACTCCCACAGAGTTCCATGGAATTCGTTTGTGCCCGCCTTTGTGGCTACGTTAATAAGGCCGCCGGCTGCACTTCCGAACTCGGCGGAATAGCTGCTGCTGGCGATTTTGAACTCGTCCACGCTGTCCACCGGGGGCGGGGACACAGGATCCGATCGCGTTTCTGGCGGGACTTGAGTAACACCGTCCACCAGGACTTCGTTGCTGCGCGCACGAGCGCCATTGAAGCGGATCCTTCCCGTATTGTCCGGTGCGGCTCCGGGGACGAGCGCATTCAGCGAATAGATATTGCGCCCGTTAAGAGGTAATTGAGTCACCTTGCGGTTATCAATCACGTCGGAGACCGAGCCCGACTCCGTGTCGATGATGGGCGCGGCTTCGGTGACAGAAATGGTTTCGGTATTCGAGCCGACCTGAAGCTTGAAGTCGAGCTTTACTGTCTGATTCACATCGAGCCTCACGCCCGATCTGCTGACGGACCGGAAGTGGGCGGTGTTGACATCGATCCGGTAGTCTCCGGGGGGCATCAGAGGGATGTTATAGAGGCCGGACTGGTCGGAGCTTGCGTCGTAAGTCACGCCTGTGCCGACGTTTGTGGCGATGATCTTCGAGCCGGGGACGGCAGCGCCGGACTCGTCGGTGATCTGTCCGTTGACCTGCGAGTTTGTCGACTGCGCTTGCACCGGCTGCCACGGCAAGGAAAGGCCGAGGACCAGTAATGTTGTGCTAAGAATCCGCCTTCGCAAGAGAAAGCCTCCGAGGGCGAATTATATCGGAAGCGGCAAACTGAGTGGAATTGCGGCGCTGCTATCTCACTTCTTTGCCACGACACGCTTTGCCGGTTTCAGGTTATTCCAGAAGATGAAGGTACCTTTGTTCGTGGACGTGATGATGTCGAGGGTACCGTTTCCGTCCAGATCAACCGCCGCAAGATGTGAACCGACTCCGGAGCGATTATGGATCAACTCCGGAACAAACTCGGCGCCCCCTTCCGCCTTCGGGTTTCGCACCGTTCGATACCAGTACAGAACAGCCGGGCCGAATGTATCGGGATCAAGGTGGCTCTCCAGATGGGAATAAAGCCGCTTTCCTGTTATCAGATCAGGGATGCCGTCACCATCCAGATCCGCGAAAATGGCCGCATGAGGTTCAGAGAATGTGACACCGCCGGCATTCTTGGTTGAGAAATCGCCCATGATGTCGTGCCGCACGAATGAGATGACTCCCGCACTGTCGCGCTTCTGCTCGAACCACGCAAAACCCCAGCGATGCGCCGAGATGGCGGTGACTACGTCGGTCAAACCGTCTCCATTCACGTCGTAAACGCCCATCTCCGCGCCGCCGCTGCCGAAGGCTGCTTCGTGGAACTTCCAGGGTCCTTTGTCAGGGCCGGTTGCGGGTTGCTCCCACCAGCCGCGGCTGTTCACTACATCCATCCGCCCGTCGCCATTGATGTCGCCGACCCCCATTCCGTGAGGTCCTGCAAGTCCGGGCCCGGAGATATCATGCACCGCCCAAGGTGCGGTGGGGTTTGACGGGTCGGGCTTGGCATAAGCCATGACTGCGCCTGGATTTGTGAGGAGGATTTCAGGCTTTCCATCGCCGTCGATGTCTTTCATCAACTCAATTTCGGCCGTCGCCTGCGGCACTACGTTGTAACGATCCCAGCGGCGGGATTCTCCTCGAGGATTCACAAACAGGTAGATCGGCCGGTTGATGGTTATGATGTCGGGCCAACCGTCTCCGGTGAAATCGTAAGCGAAGTTAACCATGGCATCAGGGAAATAGTCGCTCGGGTTATAAGTTCGCGAGGACGTGAACTCTCTCCGCTCTGTGTAGTTTGGACCGAGGTAGTAGAACGGTCCGGAAACTACATCGAGGATGCCGTCATGGTTGATATCGGCAGCCGCGGCGCACCATCCGTAGTAGAAGTCGCTGATACGCTGCATTCGGAAATGCGGCGAGACCGTTTCGGCAGGTTCGAACTTGTGGTTCAGATCCTTGTAGCCAAGATCCTTAAAACGAACTTCGCCGGAGCCACCGGCATAGAGCGCCACCGGGCCGAATCCCATCATCTGATCGTCCGTTACGGCGCTCGGTCCGCCGGCCCGACCGTTCAAGGTGAGCCAGACGAGATCGGCGTCGGCAATGACCTGGACCGAATTCCATTCATTTGGAAGAAGAGTCTGGCCGGGACGTCCGCCGCGATTCCGCCCGCCTGCGCCTGCCGGAGGACCCGCGGGTGGAGTTGGCGGTTTGGCCGCCTGCGCCTCCTGTTCCGCAGGGGTTGGAACCAGCGCGGAGAATCCGGGAACTTTATCGTGCCCCGCGACCGGGGGCGCTGCCGCCATCCGCACGATAGGCCCAGGTGTTCTGCTGCCCAGCGGTGTCCGGCTCAGTTCTTTTCCGTCCGCGTTGAGAGTTAAATCGAAGTAGGCAACGTCGCCTTCACTTAGCGAAACGTACGTCCCCTTCAAACCACCTTCAGGTGTCTTCGCGGCCCGGAGAAGAATGCCGGTTTTACAGGCTCCGGTGCATCGGACATCAGAGTAGAATTCAATATCCTGATACCCTTTGTCGAGCACAAGCCAGCCGCCGCTCGGATCTTTGGGAACACCAACGATCTCACCGTTTTCGGCGCGCCAGGATGCCTGCCCGACCGTGTGCCATCCCGTCAAAGACGACCCTTTGAAACTTACCTCGGGAATAAAGTCCCGGTTCACAGCGTAAACGGCGGATACGAGCGCGGAGGTAATAAGCAAGATCCGGCAGAGATACTGATTCGACATGGACATCCTTCTTCGCGCAGCCTTTACGCAATACTGAGTGCACATTACGCAAACTGCTGTTGCTGATCTTATCAACGCTTCACAGCGGGAGCCGCACTGACCGACTGGGCACCCAAGGTAGGCTGGTCGGAATGATCGATTCCCGACTCATTGTCGGCTGCTGCGGATGGACGGAGGCACAGGCCCGCTACGTACAAGACTTCCAAACGATCGAGTTGCAATCCACGTTCTACCAGATGCCGGCCAATGACGTCGCGCGGCGATGGAAGGCGTTGGCGCCGCCTGACTTTCGGTTCTGCCTGAAGGCCTGGCAGCTCATCACGCACACACCGGCGAGTCCTACGTATCGCCGGTTGAAGTCAAAGGTGAGTGCCGAAGAGGAAGAACTCTATGGCAGCTTTCGTCCTACAGAACAGGTGTGGCTGGCATGGGAGCGCACGCGCGAGATCGCCAACATTCTCGATGCGCAAGTCATCGTCTTTCAGTGCCCCAAATCATTTCTGCCGACCCGCGAAAACACCCGGAATCTGAGGACTTTCTTTAAGGACGTAGAGCGCTGCGAGTGCACTTTTGCTTGGGAACCACGAGGCGAGGACTGGCCGCAAGAACTTGTTCGCGATCTCTGCGCTGAGAACAACCTTGTTCATTGCGTCGACCCGTTTGTGGCAGAACCGACGTACGGGAGCGCTTTGTATTGGCGGCTTCACGGCAAAACAGGCTACCGGTATCGCTACACTGACGAAGATTTAGCGGAACTCGAAGGAAAGCTAAAGCGGCATGAGCAATTGGCAGGTCCAAGCTACGTCATGTTCAACAATATTTACTCAAAAGAAGACGCATTGCGCTTCATACGGCGTCGCCAACCGTAATGGTTTGAATGTCGTCGAACCCTTCGTCGAGTGTAGGCGGCTGCAGCGTTTTTGCGGCGCGTAGAATCGCGGGAACAGGAATCGGCTTCTTATCTTTCCGGTGATTGTTGCGCCCGATGGCCGTTCGCACCGGCGTGTCGAAAAAGTAAGAACGAATCTGGAACCCCGCAGCCTTCGCCTGCTGGATGTAAGGAGCACGCGCGGCCCGTGTGGCATTTGTATTGTCCACCACAAACGAGCGGCCGGACTGAAGACACTCCCGGATAAGCGCTGACTCAAGATCCGCTGTCCTTTGCACATCCCGGCTGACATGCGCGTGAGTCGAGGAGAGATGCTTCGCGAAATAAGTTGTCTTACCCGCGCCCTGTAAGCCGATGAGAATCACGGCTTCAGCCACGGCTTAACCTCGGCGGCCGGTTTCCGCGCAGTTGCGCTCCCCGAACCGGGACATACGGCAGTTCAATGCCTTCGCGCGCCCGGCGCAGCATAAGTCCGCCTCGGCTCATGTCTCCACGCCCGACGAAATCAATCGGGAAAAGCAGCCGGTCTCCAAACACTTCGAGAAGCGGGGCCGTATACTTCGCGCTCGCAACGCTTCCGAGTAAGACGTACGAACACTCCGGCGCGTGTTGCTCCAGCAACTCTGCACCGCGCACCAGCGGGTCGCGGAACGCCCCGTTTTCTTCAGCGACCGGAATCTGAGCAATAGCATCGAGTTGCTCGACCGTCACCGGTGTTTCCGGAGGCACCAGTCCCGCTCCCGGAACAATCACAAGCGCGGGTGGGACACCGGGAGGAGCGCTGCCAAATCTCTCGGCATAAGTCATCTTGCCCCGGAAATACAAGCCACTGATAAAGCTGTAGACCTCGCCGATGCTGGCTGAACCTGCGCGCAAGTTTCGCGCCAGGTCGAACTCTGCCCCGTGGCGCACCAGCATCGAATACCGCGGACCGCCTGCCCTGGCTGGAGAGAGTAGAAAGACCTGGGCACCCGGGTTCAAAGAATATGCTCTCGGGGCAACTCGATCTGACCGGCGGCTCTCATCGGCAATAGGTGAAGGGCCATGAGGCCGATTCTTGCGATGGCTCCGGGTTGGGAACAGACGGACCGAGCCGTCAACGCGTTTGACTGCGTTCGGTAGGAGTTGTGTGCGGCTCGTCTTTGCCCATTGCGTCTTCGTGCTTTTGGACTGATTCGTCCATGCGCTCGCGGGCCGCTTCCACTTCGTCTTCGTCCATCTCAGCTCCGTAATAATCGGTTCCGGGCGGGTTCTCAGTTTCGACAGCGCGGGTCAACCGGTCTTTAATGTCTTTCAAACTCATGCTTTGGACCTCTGAAGTGTTAGAGTCCTCATCCCGTAAGAACGCTACAAAGATGGCCGTACTCCGTTTACGAGCGGATGTACACAGCGCAGTGCAGTTAGCTCGGATCGTCCGGCACAACTTGGCAAATTTCCAGGTCACGCATCGAAACGAAAAGCGTCTAAGAGTCAGATTCTGAGACGAAAGGAGCGCCCCATAGCGAGAAGGAGAAATCATTCTAAACCTTGAAATGGTTGGGCAGTAGTGCTCCGGCAAGCAAAATCGAACCACCCATAAAAGCAACACGGAACAGGTCCACAAAAGTCGAGTCGCTTCCGATACAGCTTGTTGAGGGTCCGGTATCTGCGCGCCTTTGGCTGGGCGAATTCAATCGCCAGAGCTACTGCCCTCCCATGTTCCCGTGCGCAACCTAATTCACCTCCCCCCTACTCCCGGTATCATTGCCCTCCATCCCTTTTCAGGAAATCTTCAGCCTCTCAGTCCAAACTAGCTTTTCTGCGTTCACGAAATACTTAGCGATGGGCAAGTTGGCGTGGGCGGCTTTGGGTAATTGTCATCCAACGTAAAGAATTCCTTAAGCGAAAGGTGGGAGACAACATGAGATTCATTTGCCGGGCGCTGTTTGGCGTCTTTGTTGTTACCAGCGGTTTTGGCTATGCCCAGGACGGCCCTTACAAGGTCTTAAAAAGTGCGAAAGTAGGCGGCGAGGGTGGATTCGATTATGTCTACGCTGACACGGCAGACCGGCGGCTTTATGTACCACGATCCGGTCCCTCGAAGCGGATCTCCGTTTTCAATCTTGATACGCTTCAGCCCGCCGGCGAGATCCCGGATGTTGGCGCACATGGAGCCGTGGTCGACCCCAAATCGCATCACGGTTTTGCTTCGAGCAAACCGGTCGTGATGTGGGACACCCAAACACTGAAGGTGATCAAGACGATCGACGTTCAGGGAAATCCGGATGGGATTCTGTTCGACCCGTTCAATGAGCGGGTTTATATTCTGAGTCATTCGACGCCTAACGTGACAGTCCTCGATGCGAAGGACGGATCGGTTGCGGGAACTATCGATTTGGGAGGTGCACCGGAGCAGGCGGCATCCGACGGCAAGGGCCACGTCTACATTGACGTGGAAGATAAGAACAACGTGGCGGTAGTAGATGCGAAAACCATGCAGGTTACCTCGCACTACGATCTCGGCGATAACAAAACGCCGGCCGGCCTCGCCTTCGACATTAAGAACCAGATTCTGTTCGTCGAGTGCCGTAATCCGGCGGTCAGCGTCATCATGAACGCACAGGATGGCAAGATCATTACGACGATGCCGATCGGCACTGGTGTCGATGGCGCTGGATTCATGCCCGAAACGGATGAGGCATTCAGTTCCCAGGGCGACGGAACCTTAACGATCATCAAGGAAAAGAGCCCTGGGACTTTCGAATTGGAACAGACTGTCAAGACGATGGTATCGGCCAAAACAATGACCATCGATCCAAAGACGAGGCACATCTTTCTGATTGCGGCCGAATTTGGCCCACCTCCGGCAGATGCTCCGGCGGCCGGAGGGCGTCCGCGCCGTGGGCCGATGGTCCCGGATTCATTCACCATCCTCGAAGTCGCCAAGTAAGTCGCTTTTGCCGCGCGTTTGCGGGTTCATGTAATCTCGGCCGGAGGATTTGTAACCGGTAACACTCTACGTGAGCCCGTCTCTACTCCGAAGTCAGCCGTTTCCGCTATCTTGATCCGGGCTTTCCGCAGTAACGCGGTATGTTCCTGTTTGCGATTGCAAATGCGCCCGCGGCGGTGCCGCGATGTCCTTACAGATGAGTGGCGGCATCGGCAACCCTGTCGTGACGGTCTAGATTCGCACGGTCCCATTTGGCCGCGTCGGCGGCTGCTTCGTACGTGCTCTTCAGAAAGTCCAAAACAGTCTGCGCCGGATCGGGAGATTGGCGAACCTCAGCATAGTTGAGTACGAACTCACCGAGATCCTTGTTGAACGCGCCCAAGCTTTTCAGAACGGCCGAGTGTAGGTTCTCCGGAACGGGCGCGGCATAGCAGTAAAAAGCAGCCTGTCCATACCCGCCGTTACCCGGCCAGAATCCGGCGCTGATGCATTCGTGCGAATAGGCCTCTCCCTGAATACGGTCTGCTCCCGGACGCGCAGGAGCTCTCCGGCCGTTAAAACGCGTAACCGCCAAGTCCAGGGAGCCCCAGAAAAAATGAACCGGGCTGATCTTCCCATAGAAGTTGGTCGAGAAACGCTTCAATAGCGTGTCCGCTTGAGTTAAAACGCGCCAGAAGCGCCATACAGCCTCTCCATCGTAAGTTTTATGGCTGGTGTCCTCATCGAAGCGAGTAGGTTCTTTCAGTTCCACTGGCATGGAATCGATCTGAACGCGGACGCCAAGATTAGACAGCGCGGTGAGATATTCGGCGAAAAACTCCGCCACTGGCTGCGGATGCAACGTAAGTTTTTGGGTTTCACCCGAACTGTGGCGGCAGACTAATTCGTGCGCGATGAAATCAAATTCGATGTCCAATAGCTGGCCGGCATCGACTGGCATGGCCGACGTCGAAAGCCCGCGCGCCGTGAGATAGAACGGCACGTTCCACCAGTGGTTTTGAGTTGGGGTGAGCGCGACCCGGGTTTTACCCACGATCTGCATGAACATATGCAGCGTCTCGGCCGTGTCCTTCCACTCTTCCCAGTTCAGTTCCGGCCAAGCTTGTGGGTTGGACATCAGTACGTTAAGAGTAACCCTTGCCCTTCGTGGCGGGTTGCGCTTCGTGACTGCAATGGCGAGCAGCTATCTCAGAACTTGACTGAGAGCGATCTTTGCCGCAGGAAGATTGCCCGGCCATGCATGGTGAAACAAGAAAAGGGCGCTCGATCCTGAAGCCCCAACACCTCAGAACGTAACGCCCCTTTGTTCATGCTTTCACCCGTCTTTGCAGGCGTTATTAGCGGCTACTTATTGACGAACGCGGCGAACTTCCTGTTCGTGGCGCCAGTGCCAGTAGGCTCTCCTCTGAGAATCGTTTGCGCGATTCCAGGACACATAGGGCCGGCGTTCATTCGTCCAGTAACTCCGCCAATGATGCTGCTCGGCGGTGTTCCAGTTGTGATAGTCCTTGTGTTCTTCGTCGTAGTAGCGATGTGTTCGGTCTTCCCGGTTGTCAGCGGGTGCCGCAAATGCAACTGACCCCATCAAGGACATACAAAGCGGGAGAGTTAATAGCCATCTCCGTAGTTGGTTCATACCCAATCTCCTCCAATTCCGGCTGTTAGACCTATGTTGCGGTCGCAGTGTTGCTGAATCCAAGTGGGGAAACGGTACTCGATTGGCTACTCCGTGCGCTATTTGAGGGCTAATCGCGCACCGGTACAACCAGGACGCGAACGATGGACCGCGCTATTTAAGCGAGCAGACACCAAGTTGCGACAGGCCGGAAGAACCGAATGTGTCCATACTCACGCCCGCTTTCATGTCTCTCCGATACGCAAGCGAACGAAGGCAGGATATATGATGCAGTCATGCGTAAACGTGCTGTTCTACGCGTTCTCTGGTTTGCGCTTTCCTCGGTTTCATTCGCACAGAATCCTGTCCCGCAAGCCCAAGCTCACTCGGACCCATGGTGGAAGCATGCGGTCATCTACGAGATCTACCCGCGCAGCTTCCAAGACTCGAACGGAGACGGAGTGGGTGATCTGAACGGCATTACCCAGCGGCTCGAGTACCTCAAGCAACTCGGAGTAGACGCAATCTGGATTGCGCCTATCTATCCTTCGCCACAGGTAGACTTCGGCTACGACATCTCGGATTACCAGAACATCGATCCTCAATACGGTACGCTCGCGGACTTTGACCACTTGCTGGCAGAGGCGACCAAACGCAATATTCGCGTCATCATGGATGCGGTCCTGAACCACACTTCGGACAAGCACCCGTGGTTCATTGAATCCGCCAGTTCCCGAAACAACGCCAAAGCGGATTGGTACATCTGGCAGGACGGTAGAAGAATTGGTGAGCCGCCGAACAATTGGCTGAGTACGTTCGGTCATTCGGCATGGCAGTTCACTCCGGCCAGGAATCAGTACTACTATCATTACTTCTACATCCAGCAGCCCGACCTGAACTGGCGCAATCCAAAGGTTGAATCTGCCATCTTCGACATGCTCCGTTTCTGGCTCGACAAAGGTGTCGCCGGATTCCGGCTGGATGCCGTTCCGACCTTGTTTGAAGATCCATCGCTCAAGAATGAAGAAGTGCGGCCCGGGACAAACAAATTCGGCGATCCGAACGAGTCAACTGTGCTGCAGGAGAATCTTCCGGAAGTGCACGGCGTCATTCGTCGCATGCGAAAGATGATTGATTCTTATCGGGGCGATCGTGTGCTGGTGGGCGAAACGTATCTTCCCAACGTGGAGGAGTTGAATCGATGGTACGGCGGCGCGAATCGTGACGAACTGCAGTTGCCCATGGACATGCAGGTTGGATTTGAACCAAAGCTTGACGCTAAAGAGTTCCGCCGGCGCATTGTGGATGCGGAGACCAGGATCAGCGGCAATCAACCGCTCTTTGTTTTTGATAATCACGACAACCCTCGCTCGGCCTTTCGGTACGGAGACGGCGTACACAATGCTGCTATCGACAAGATGATCGCCACAATCCTTTTCATGGCGCGGGACACGGCGTTGATGTACTACGGCGACGAAATCGAGATGCCCACGACCGAGCCCTCCAGTAAGGAGCAGGTAAGGGATCCGATCGGCATCACCGGCTGGCCGAGAGAGAAGGGCCGCGACGGCGAGCGCACGCCTATGCAATGGAATGCCGACAACAACGCCGGGTTCAGCACCAATCCGCATACATGGCTGCCCGTGGCATCGGACTACAAGCAGGTCAATGTGGCCGCAGAGTCGCGCGATCCGAACTCGATGCTGAACTGGTACAAGCGACTGATTGCACTTCGGCGCGAGAACGCGGCCATTCACGACGGCGCAATGCGTGTGCTCGATGTTGGTAACGACAATATCGTCGCATGGAGTCGGACGGCACCGAACGGCAAACTTGTCGTGGTGGCATGCAGCTTTTCCGCTGAGCCACAGGTCGTTTCTTTTCGATCTGCGCTGCCCGAATCAGCGAAGATAGCCAAAACGCTCGCTTTCAGTGGAAGCCAGGACCGGAAGAGCAGGGTAGATCTCAGTTCAATCTCGTTGCCCGCCTTCGGCAGCATTGTCGCGGAAGTGAAATAGCAGAAAGCTACCGCTTAGCGGGTTGCTTCCAGCTCTTGACCCTTCAACTGCTGTAACTGTTCCAGCAGTCGAGACCAATCTCGAGGCGTTTTCTTCGTGTCGAAAGCAAGGTTTTGATCCTGGTAATACGTCAATAGCGTCGACCGGATGGCGGGAGTAACCGCGTGATACTGCCCTTCGGCAAGCTTTCCCAACCAGTAGGCGTAAGCTCTATCCTGAAGACCATATGTTCCGGGCTTGCAGGCTTGCCCAAGATCATAATTCCAGTCAGCGAGCCGCAAAGATCCGGCGCGGACGGCATTGAGTTGCGAATTGTATTGCTTCGCAGCTTTGTCAAAGCTCTGGACGAAGAGGGTCTCGACCGCCGGAGTCGGCATTTTGAAATGCAGGACCCTCAGCGGGCCGACTGGGGGCAGCAGCTTCAATAGAATCGCCAGCGCGCGCTCGCGAACTGTAGGCCGGTCGTACTGCCTTCCCCATTCCTGCTCATAGCTGGATCGGTTCATCACATACACAAATTTTCGGCGTGACATTCCGGGAGTGGCCGTTTGGATATCGCTAGCGCGTTCCGCCCAGGCAATTCGGGTGGCTTCGGGAATCGTCTGGCTGACAGCATGCCGGTATGAGCCGACAGCGCGATCGAAATCAGAAAACAGATCGGATAATTCGAGCCCGTAGGTGCGGTGAAACGCTCTGCCAATCAAAGGTTCAGCCACATAGAATCCGATGAAGCTGTGATACGCCTCTGGCGCAAAATTCCCTTTCGCCACTTCCAGGACATCAAACCCGAATTCGGTCTTCAAATGAGCTGCCGGATCCTGTTCGTAAGTGATCACCGGTCCAAATTTCCGTTCGAGAGCCGGGTATAACATCGCTTCGCCTGGATTTGTGGCGTTCCGATGGACGTCGAGATCGGACGCGTAGTGGGAGAGTGATCCGAGCGCAAATGCGAACTCGTTCAAGTCCTTCGCTTCAGCGATCAGGGAAAGGATGAAGTCTCCGGTTCGAACGTAGTGCGTCAAATCACTGAAGGTCTTGTTTCCGTGCGGGTAATATCCCAAGTCCTGGATGATCGACCCGCCGTAAGCGTAGCCGTGAGCGGTCTTCAGATCAGCTTCACTCGCACCCGGGTACCGTGACAACAACACGTGTTTGAGCTTCACATCCCAGAGGGCGTCGACCAGAGCCTCGTGCGAGAGTACCGAACACGCAAAACACGAACCGGCAATGGCGCTCAAGATACCGAGCCTGCCCAGCTTTCGGAACATACCTCGCATAGCTACGCTTATCGGCCGGGCGCGCTGAATACGTTACCTGTGAGGTTTGCCTTTTAAAACGGGATGGGCCGTACTCCAATGACAGTCGTATTCCCAGGCGTTTGCACAACTGGTTTGTACCGGCTATCGGAACAATCCCAAAGTGAATAGGGCGGGGCTAGGGTGCGAAGTAGCTCGCAATGTCCAGGATGAGTTGAGTGGGATTGGCTGCGAACGCGTTAATGTAGCCGTTCGCCGCCATGGAGATCGCCATATTGGAGGTCACCGCTCCGTCATACGCGTTCAAAGTCGAGACAACTGGCTGGATCTGACCGTCGGGCCAGAGGGTCAGGTAGGAGAATGCACCAGGCGGAACAATCGTGGCGTTGAACACGGCGGCTTTGGCCGTTGCGGGTATTGAACAACCGCCTCCGAACACTCGCACCGGCAGTGTCCCGCTAAAGGATTGACCGGCAGAGGCAGTCCGCGTATCCAAAAGGCGGCAGGCAGTCAACAGATACAGGGAAAGGCCGGTTCCCGGAGCTGCAAAGTATCCATTGACATCGATCACAAGGTCGGTAGTGTCGGTTGCAAAAACCGATATGGCGCCATTCGTTCCTGCGGGCGTCAACGCCGCATTTGCAGTTACAGTACCTGTGGGCGAGTTCAAAACGGAGGCGAGCGGCTGGGGTTGTCCGGTTGGCCAGACTGTCGCATAGCTGAGAGTTGTCTGAGGTACGGCCGTAATATTCAATGAATAAGCTTGTGCGTTCGACGGGAGATTGCAAGAGCTCGAAAGTATGGGGAAAGAACGTACAGTTCCCGCATCCAGCGACGGGCCTGCCAGCGCACCATTGCCCGATCGTGTGTCGACAACCCGGCAGGGCGTCAAGGGATAAAACGCGAGCCCTACAGAGGGCTGCCCCGGAACAAAATATCCGTTTATGTCGAGAATGACGTGAGTTGGGTCGGTTGCGTACATGCTTACGCTTCCATCCGTTCCGGCGGGCACGATGGCGGCGTTTGCCTTGATGCGGCCATCGGAATTTAAGGTCGAGACAGCAGGCTTCGGTGCGCCAGCTTGCCAGATGGTGAGGTAGTTGAGCTGTGAATCCGGAACTACCGTCACGTTGAGCGAATAGGCAGCTACCTGCGGCGGAATGCTTAAACAGCTACTCGCGATGGGGAAATCACGCGTGCTGCCCGGACTCAGTTTGGGGCCTCCAGATGGTCCATTTGGATTTCTGGTATCAACCACACGGCAGGGTGTAACGGGAACAAACACGAGTGGACCGGACGCTGGATCGGCCGGTACAACCGTGAGAGCATGCGCGTTGTCACTGCTCGGGGAAAGCGTGCTCGTGCCGTTGTATGCGGCTTGAATGGTGTAAGTGCCGGAAGGCGTGTTAGCGGGCAGAGTGTACGTGGCGCTCGCCCGTCCGTTTGAGACGGTGCCGGAAGCGACGGATGATCCGACCGGCACCGTTCCGTTCAGCACAGTGAATGTTACGTTACCGCCTGCGACTGCGGTTCCAGCGCTGGCGACGTTCGCGAGCAGTGTCAAAGCTTGACTCCCGGCACTGTTAATAGCCCAGGTATCGACAGCCAACGTAGTTGTTGCCGGGGAGCCTGTACCCGATAACGCGATCACTTGCGGCGAATTTGCGGCATCGTCCACCACCGAAAGTGTCGCCGTTCGAATACCGCCGGCAGAAGGCTGGAACGTGATCGAAACCGTGCAGTTGAGTCCTACACCCGTTGCGGAGCCACACGTGTCGCTCTCGCGGAAATCAGATGGATTCACGCCCGAAATCGCGATCCTGTTGACGTTCAAAGGTGATCGTCCGGTATTCATAACTGTTACAGCAATGGGTGCACTGGGGAAGCCGATCGCCTGAACAGGGAACGACACATTCGCAACAGCAACGGTGGCTTGTGAACCGGAAAGCAACCCAAAGACGGCGACACTGTTCGTAGTCCCGACGAAAACTTTCCCATTCGCGATCGTAGGCGTGATCCACTTGTTCCCCGCCCCAAACTGATCGCGTGACGATGCTGCTTGATTGCTCGAATAAAGTTCCGTTGCAAGATTCGAGGCGTCGTAAGCGTGAAGAACAGCGGGATTGCTATTCTCCACCGCCCAAAGAATGCCGTTGCTCGTTCCGCTCGCGGAGATCGAGGGCGTAGTGCCTGGCGAGGGAAAAGGATGGGATGGCGATGTTGTTGAACTGGGCGTGGACGACAAGGTTGCAGAGTTGACGTCGAATGCACGAATCACGTCTCCCACAGCGCCGTAGTAGACCTTGCCGTTGAACCATGCAGGCGCGGCGAACTGAGATCCACCGAGCCCGCCGGGTAGCTCCTGGTACAGGGCGTTGTCATTTGCGGCGTTGAACTTGCCCATGTTGTCCCGATCGAAAACGTAGATGTTCCTATCCTTTCCAGCACCGGTACCGAGGTGGCGAACCGTACCACTTGAATCTGTGACATCCGGTAAAAGAACCAGGCTGCCGGAGCCGAGATCCTGATCCCGGCTTGATTCACTGACGGTGTTCGACATTGTCCAGTAGTCGGTCACTTGTACTTGGGAGCCGGATGTCGATAGCCGCGCGAACGCGTTCCCAAAATCCGATGAGCTCGGGAAGCCTTGCCCGTTTAGCGTCGCGTCAAACGTGCCGTTCGCAAGCTGAACGAAGATGTTGTTTTGCGAATCGGCTGCTATGCCTCCTCCCGCGCCCCAGAGAGACGCGCCCTCTCCGTTTGGCGCAAAGTTAATGACCGAAGTCTGCTGCAGGGTCGACTTGTTGTAACCCATAAGCCAACCTGTATAAGGACGAATGTCGCAATGGGAACTCCAGCCTGTATAGACGATTCCGTTCAGAAGCAACATACCGGGACGGCTCTTATACTGCTTTGGGTCGAAAACAACCGTTCCGCCGCTGCTGTTGTCACCTGAACCCGGATAAGTGCCGGCGACGTCAACTGGCCCCTGGAATTCCTCGGCGCCGGTGGTGATGTCGAGTGCGTGCAGACGCTGGTAGTAAGTGCCCGAACCGTCCTTGCTCATCGCGACGAGATAGATCGTGCCGTGGGGGCCCGAAGTCAGGTCGATAACGGGCGTAGCTGTTATGCCGATTTCCGGTGTAACTTGCCCGCAGGCTCGGATGTCCGACGTCGTCTCGCCGTTTTTCAGCAAAGATACCTGCCAGTAAACGGTTCCGCTCTCTGCATCGAACGCATACACGGAATCGTGTTCCGTGGCTGCGTAAACCACGTTGTGAATGCCCCTGCCGGGCATGTTCAAAGCCGATAGGTAGAGTGGCTGCGCATCTACCTTACCGTCGACCGGAACGGTGAAGAGCTTTCCGAAACTCGCCGTTTGAACGTTTGCGGGTGTCAGAATGCTCTCCGCTAAGTTCTGTCCGGTTCGAGCATTGTCGTTGTGATAGGTGAGAACATTTACTTGGCCCTGACAGGGCGGAAGAATGCAGATCACAAGGAGTGCCAAGCCGAGCAGGCGAGGCCCACGGGATTCCAGGGGTTTGCCCTCGCAGGAAGTCAGGTGTCTGATTCTCGAAAACATCTGCCAAGCCTTTGTGCCAAGCACACGGCGGTGGGCCGGTTCGTTGCCGCTAGCCGGTCGTGATCGCGGGTCCACAGCCTAATCTGCCCAGATTCTACTGTATCGAGAGCTTTGCGAGCGCTCGCGCAACGAACCGACATTCACCTCTTGTTGCCTGACTAGAGTGAATGAGTTTTGAGGTAATGAGCACTGAACGCCAGGACGCCGACGAGAGACCAGAGCAAAGCATCAAAAACGATAAAGCCAGTTACGAATGACATGTGTAAACTTCCTCCGTGCTCCCATACGAGGAGCACGCTTCCAGTTTCGGCCGCCTCCCGCCGTTAACTGTTGGGAAACCGTAACGTTTTCGTAAATACACATCGGGTCCGGTATGGTCTGTGCGACTGTGCATTGATGGAGTAAGATCACTCATGTCCAAGCACCCCGACCCGTCGCCCCATCCCAGCAGCGACGGTCAACCAATTTTTGCGCAGCCGCAACCTTCCCCTGATCCCACTAGCTTCAAACACCCGGTAACCGACCAAAAGCTACAGGGACTTCTTGTTGTAGAACCGGTGCCGCAGCCGTCTAGCGCTGCCACGGAGCCGGTCCTCACCTTGCAGCAGGTATATGGACCGGCGGGTCTCTCTAGAGTGCAGGCGATACAAAAGGCAGGACAGATTGTCTTTCACTCTGTCGGGGACACGGGCAGCGTCGCCGGTCCCACGACGCAATCGCTGGTCGCCGACAAAATGGTTGCGGACTTCACCGAGGCAAATGCAGCAGATGTTCCTTCGTTCTTTTTCCATCTCGGAGATGTCGTGTACTACTTCGGCGAGGCCACTTATTATTACGACCAGTTTTACGAACCGTACCGCGAATATCCTGCGCCGATTCTCGCCATTCCGGGCAACCACGACGGCGTCGTCTACGCGAACGATCCGGAACCGACGCTCCATGCGTTCCTGCGAAATTTCTGTACGACAGTTCCTGCGCGTTCACCGGATTCAGGAGGTTTACTGCGCACCACTATGATTCAACCCGGTGTTTATTTCACGTTTGAAGCACCCTTCGTACGTATTCTTGGCCTATACAGCAACGTACTCGAGGATCCGGGCGTCATCTCGGACGAGAACGGGACTTACTCCGCGCTTGATGCCCGACAGGTCACGTTTCTTACTACGGCGCTCGCACGCGCAAAGGCTGAGAAGTTCAGTGGCGCTCTCATCATTGCTGTTCACCACCCGCCATTTACAGGAGGGTCGGTGCACGGCGGGAGCCCTAACATGCTAGCCGACATAGACCGGGCCTGCGAAACGTCCGCATTCTGGCCCCACCTTGTCTTATCCGGTCACTCCCATAACTATCAACGCTTCACGCGTACTGTCAATCACTACCAGATTCCGTTTCTGGTGGCCGGATGCGGAGGGCATTCGCCCCTATCAAGAATGCGCACCACCTACCGCACGCCCTACAAGATCGACAACACTCTGACGCTCGAAAGTTATGACGATACTCACTACGGGTACTTGCGCCTGATTGTGAATGCCGAAACGATCCGTGTTGAGTTCCATCCCCAGAACGATGGCGGTGTGACGAAGACACCAGATGATCAAGTAACCGTTACGCTCGCTACACGTAAGATCAGCTAGCGCAGAGACGCACAATCCGGACACATTTAAATGCAAACGACGGACCCCCGACGAACATGAAGCCATCTCCCGGCAGCCGGAAAGAGAGGGTCGACTTAGCGCAGCATGCGCTCGAACGCGTCACCAGAAAAAGGTTGGGCAAGCTAGAGCGAAAGGACCACGCCTTTGATCCCATACAGTTGCTGCGCAAAGCGCAGCGTGGACGCGTGCAAACGCTGCTGCCGATCAAATACGAGAGGATGGCCGATTCTCCGTTCGCATTTTTTCGAGGCTCGGTCTCAATCATGGCAGCGGATCTGGGAGCCGAAAAGCATACCGGCTTGACCGTGCAGCTCTGCGGTGACGCGCACGTACAGAACATGGGCTCGTTTGAGGCGCCAGACGGCCGCATCGTTTTCGACATCAACGATTTTGACGAGACAATTGCGGGTCCGTGGGAATGGGACGTAAAACGGATGTCCGTAAGCATTGTGATGGCAGGGGTGGCGGCAGGACACGGTCACGGCCCTTGCAGAGAAGCGGCGGAGGCGTTTTCGATTCGATACGTTAACACGGTGAGGGAATTGGCGGATGAACCGATCCTCTCGGCAGCACGCCATCGACTTCACGGGCTAAACAGAACCCAAGCAGGTTCAGCGGCTTTGGAACAAGCCGCGCGTGCCCGGCCCCAGGACCTCGTGAACAAGTACACCGAGTCGTCCCCGCGTGGGGAGATCCGGTTTCGCGAGATGAGGCCAACTTTATGGCCACTCAACGGGAAGGACCGGAAAGGGGTTCTGGCCGCCTTGCGCAGTTATCGGAAAACGCTCGCGCCTGAAAGCCTGCACGTCTTCGAATTTTTTCGTCCGCTGGATGTTGCCTTCAAAATCGTCGGAACCGGGAGCGTCGGGTTACGCGACTACCTGGTGCTGATGGAAGGAAACGGGAAATCAGATCGACTGTTTTTGCAGATCAAGCAGGAAGTAGCCTCGGCTTACGCACCTTATCTACGGACCCAAGCGTGTGCGCATGAAGGGTACCGGGTAGTAGAAGGGCAGCGTAGAATTCAGCCTCTTTCGGATCTCCTGCTCGGCTGGACACGAATCGGTGGACGGGATTACCTTGTGCGGCAACTCAACGATCACAAAGGGCGAATCGATATTGAAAGGCTCCGCGGCTCGGGTCTGGTTGAGTTGGCCGAAGTCGCTGGGGGCTTGCTAGCGCGGGGGCACGCGCGCTCCGGCGACGCACTCGCGATTGCGACCTACATAGGAACGACAGATGAGGTGACCGAAGCCATCGTGAAATATGGAATCGGCTATACAAAACTCGTGGACGCCGACTTCGAGCTCTTTCAGAAGGCTCTGAAGCAGGGACGCCTGACGCGGCCCGCTTAGCTAAGACTTCCTCGCTCTACGTTACGCTTCGAACACTTCTTTCCACACAACTGTGGCCAGTTCTCACGCCGGCCCGCGAGTATTCAGCAGACTTAGTTCTGTCACATCACTGTTATACATCCGTAACTATCGGCAGCTAAGCTTTATCAATTTAACTCTGTTTCGCTGCGAGGTTATCTGATGGAGATTGGTGGTTTGAGCGCAGGCCGCGGTGTGTCTTCGGCCGGCAAGTTTGTTCTTTTGTTTTTTCTCGGACTTGCAACGACATACGCCCAATCGACAGGGACGATTAGCGGTTCGGTCACCGACGTCACCGGAAAGCCGATTGCCCGTGCGGCAGTTACGGTAAAAGGCGAATCGACAGCCTCGAATTACGAAGTAGCGGCCGATGCTGATGGTAAGTATGCCATCACAGGCTTGGCGCAAGGTGCTTACTCGGTTGAGGCGTCGGCGCCCAGTTTCGCGAACAGCCGCCGCACCGGCGTGAGCGTTACCGCCGGCGGAACGGCCGAGGTGCCTTTGTCTCTGAACATAAGCCAGTTTGCACAGAGCATCACAGTGGAGGGTTCGGTGTCTGCGGCTGCCGAAACAGCTCCTTCTCAGAACACTCTGGAAGCACGTTCGGCAAGATCAGAGATCAGCCCGGAATACATCCAGAACTTCGCCTCACCGATTGCGGATTACACCGAACTGCTCAACAATGCTCCCGGGACGTTCAGCGTTAATCCGAACGGAGTCGGCCTGGGCGACAGCAAAACGTATTTCCGCGGCTTCAAAGATGGCCAGTACACGATGCAAGCCGACGGCATACCTTTCAACGACACGAACGATCCGACACACCACTCCTGGGCATTCTTCCCCAGCCAATTCATCGCCGGCGTCGACTTCGATCGCAGCCCTGGATCTGCCGCTTCCATTGGTCCAACGAACTTCGGCGGGACAATCAATCTCCTGTCGCGCAGCGTACCTTATGACCCCGATATCCGCGCCACTGCCTCATACGGCTCTTTCAACACGCGCATGCTGGCCCTGGACTTGGATTCCGGGCAATTTGGTCCAGGCAAGAAATCCAGTCTAACTATCAACCTGCACCAGTTGCTGTCTGACGGATATCAGACCTACAACTACCAGAAGCGCGTCGCCGGCTTTATAAAGTATCAATATCGTCTGACGGAACGCACGACGATCACGCTGTTCTCTGGCCTGGTTGATCTTTGGACCAACACCCCGAACCTCAAAGGACCGTCACGCGCCCAGGTTTCTGAGTTTGGCGACAATTACCTTCTGAGCGGCGATCCGAATCAAGCGAATTACTACGGGTACAACTTCTACCATGTGCAGACGGATTTCGAATACATCGGTATCAATTCGGATTTGGGCCACGGCTGGAAATTGGACAATAAAGTTTACACATATCGTTATTGGAACAAGCAGAACTACAACAACCCTTCCTACCTGGCAAGCGGCTTTTTCGCTCCCGCCCAGCAGTCAATCACCGCGACAAGCGCAGTGGACAAGCTGAACGGCTATCGTAAAGTCGGCGACATCACGAGCGTGACGAAAGAGATGCGACGCGGGATCCTGCGGCTTGGTTTGTGGTACGAGTGGGCCTATACCGATCGTTATCAGACGCCTTCCAATCCACGCACCTGGGTAGATGCGGCGCTGCCCAATTTTCACGAGCACTTCATTACCAACTCGGCACAGCCTTATATCGAATACGAGTACCAGGCGACGCGGGCTCTCAGCATAACGACGGGACTGAAAGTTGCCGCCTATGGGATGGATCTGACCCAGTTCGCGGATAATGGCAAGACCGTAGGCAATTTGGGCGGTGCACCAAGCATCTATCATTCCGCCGGCTATCTTGCATGGATGCCCAGTATCGATTTGCGGTACAGGATCAAGCCTAACTGGACTACCTACGCGCAGTTCGCCACCGGCAGCAATATCCCACCGAGTAGCGTATTTGACTCTGCCAATGCGCTGGTGGCTGTCCTGCCGAAACCAACGGCAGTCAAGACGTACCAGATAGGCTCAGTGCTTAAGTTCAATCGCTGGACCTTGGACGTCGACGCGTATTACAGCCATTTCCAGAATCCCTACTCGTCGTTTATCGACGCTACAACCGGTGAATCTTACTTCTATCAGACCGGCCCGTCCAATACGAAGGGAGTCGAAGCCGAGAGCAACATTCAGATTGGTCGCGGGTTCAGTGTCTACCTGAACGGAACTTTGGGAGCGGCAAAGTACCAGGGCGGCAAGAGCTATACGAACGGCGGCCTCTGGATAGCCAACACTCCCAAGAATACAGAGGCAGTTGGATTGACTTACCAGGTAAGAAACTGGGACGTCGGCATGTTCAACAAGCGCGTCGGTACGATGTACAACGACAACGGCACCATCAATCAGGCTGTGACTATCGATCCCTTCAACGTCACCAACCTGTTTGTCAACTACACGTTCAAAGGCGACACTTACTTGAGGGGCACCAAGGTCCGGTTCGCAATCAACAATCTCTTCGATCAACACAACATCGTTGGCGTTGTCCCATTCTCCACAAAGAGCAACGGTCCTGCTCCAGGCGACACCTTGACGCTTCTGCCGGCCCGGAGCATCTCGATCACTATGACTTTTGGTTACGCCCCAAGATCATAGACGAATCAGAAAACAATCTTCAAGCTGAGCTGTATGTCGCGGGGTGGCCCCGCCGTGCTGATCTGGCCGGCAAAGGCAGCCCCCGCGGTAGCATTCGGCGGACCGAACTGCGCGTGGTTGAAGGCGTTGAAGAAGTCTGACCGGAACTGAACGTTCGCACGCTCCCTGATTGGGAAGATCTTGAAGAGCGAGATGTCCCAGTTGTTGAGTCCCGGGCACAGAATGAAATCGCGTGCGGCCGTGCCGTAAACGTTGCCGACCGGATTCACCAGATCGGTCACGGTAAAGTACGGTCCGGTCACGGCGTTATTCCGGATGTTGTCCCGCAAGGTGGAATTATTCACTGCGCCGATCCGATTCGGACGATAACTGATGTAGTTACCCAGGTTCGGATTTACCAGGTCACTCGGTGAAATGTAGGGACCAGTGGCAAATGTCGTGATACCGCTCAGTTGCCAGTGACCTAAGATGGTGTCGGCAAGGTGCGGCATATTCGCCAGGAACCGTTGGCCTTTGCCGAACGGCAGATCGTAAATGTAGCTGGTTACAAAGCGCTGGCGGATATCTGTCGTGCATTGGCCTCGATCGGCGCGGAGATTAGCGGGATTCGCCAGATACTCATCCGTTATGCCGTCATCCAGGCATTTCGCGTAGGTGTACGACGCCAATACCGAAAAGCCTCCGGAAAAACGTTTGTCCAGCCGGGCATTCAGGGCGTTGTAGTTGGAATTGCCTTCGTTCAGCGACGCCGCAACGCCTGACGAATATTGCGGCCAGCGCACCCGCTGGGCGAGGGGAATGAGTCCCGTGGGGTCTGCGCTTGCTGCGTTCATGTTTAAACGTTGCGGAAGCCGATGGCCGGCTGACCCGGTGTACCCCAGTTCCAGAACCATGTCCTTAGTGAGCGAATACTGCAGAGTGAAGTTGTACTGATGCATGTAAGGACGACGTTCATGCGGATCTTTCGTCGATCCGAACAGGCCGCCAGCAACATTTGCCGCTGGAGGAAGAAACAAGCTGCTCAGCTTCAACACTGGTGTCGAGACGGGACCATAGACCACGGTCGGATAGTAAATCGGATTGAGAATCTTCTGAAACTCCTGGTTGAAATCCGAGAAGATGTAGTAAATGCCGTAGGCGGTCCGGAGCGATAACTTGTCCGTAACACGCCAGGCAAGACCCACTCGGGGAGCCCAATCGTTCCGTTCGGGGTAAGTGAGAGACCGCGGCATATTGGGACGCTGGGCAGGCGTGAACCAGTTGCCGACCGAGGTATCGAAGAATGCAATGCGATTGTTGACTTCCGTCGGCGGCGTACCGTATTCGTAGCGCAGCCCAAGATTCAGAGTTAGCCGGCTGCTCAGCTTAAGATCGTCCTGAACATAATAAGCTTGCAGCGTTCGATGCATGTCCCCGGAAGGATTGCCGTACGCTACCTGCGCCTGCCGCGGATCTCCCAGCAGAAAATCGGCAACCGCATCACGAGTAAACGTACCTGCAAAGGTGATGGAGGGTGCGCGCGAATCCTGATTCAGGAAGAACACCTGATGCCGGAGCTCCGCGCCAAACTTCAGGATGTGACGCCCGCGCGTGATTTCGAATGTATCGGAACCCTGGAATACCTTGTCATTGTCGAGCTGAGTTCCCTGTATCGGACCTAGACGCGCGTAACCGCTGAAGCTGGTGCCCGGAATTCCCCAGGTGCTGGGCCGATCGGGAAGATTCTGCAGACCCAATTGCGACCCCAGATCCGCCGTAAACGCTCCGTCGCGAACGATCCCGGTCTTGTACTCGCCCCATCCGAACAAAAGCTCGTTCGTGGCGGTCGGACTCAGAATGTGAACCCAATGGCTTGCCGCATTCTGTGCGGATTGAGGATAAGAGCTGCCCGACGCCGGCGACAGACCAGGATTGTATTCAGATTCGCTGTCCCATGTATACCTGAAAAACAACGCATCCTTGTCCGTGACGTGGTAATCGACCCGATTGTTCGTCTGATCGGTATTCGCCGTATTCTTGAGGATTCCCGCGTAATTATATGCTCCGCAAACCAGGCAGTTTGGCGTGACAAAGTAAGGAAGAAAATTCTTCACCAGCGGATCGAACCGATTCGCGGGAATCACATTGCCTGGGAAAGCGGCGTTCGTGCTGGGATCGATGATGGTGGTTGAGAATGCGCCAGAGAGTTGCGTCTGTGTCGGGAATTTTCCCGTTGAGGTTTGGGAGAGACGCTGGCGAAAGCCTTCGTAGTTCAGAAAGAAGAACAATTTGTTCTTGATGATGGCTCCCCCGAACGTTCCTCCAAATTGGTTCTGTTGGAATGCGGGCTTTGGAGCCTGTAGTGCAGTTCCGTAATCGAAGAAATTTCGCGCGTCCATCTTGTTGTTGCGCAGATATTCGAACAGCGTGCCGTGAAATTCATTCGTCCCCGCCTTCGTCGAAGTATTCACAATCGCCGCGCCGAAGCCAAACTCTGCCGAGAAGGTATTCCGTTGAATTTTAAACTCCTGGATAGCGTCTATCGACGGATGTACGCCCACGGTTCCCCACCACCCGTTTCGAGTTTCGATTCCGTCCAACGTATAACTCGTGTCTGTTTCGCGAGATCCTGCTACGGCGAGCACCTGATTAGTTCTTCCCGTGTAAGTGCTTCCAGGCGAGGTCATCCCGGTTTGTATAGGTGTTACGCCAGTGGACAACTGGGCGAGTTGAATGAAGTTTCGTCCATTCAGAGGCATGTCCTGAACGCGCTTCTGGTCGATAACCTGACCGAGCGTCGTTTCTTCGCTTTCGAGTAAGGTGGCTGTCGCTTCAACGGTGACTTGGCTTGTCAGTTGGCCGACCTGGAGAGAAACGTCCTGTCTCGCACGCTGATCGATCGCCAGCTCGATATGCGAAAAGACCATCTTCTGGAAACCAGCATGCTCTACAGTCAGCACGTAGTTACCCGGCCGGAGATGGGTAAAGATGTAATTGCCTGAAGCTATCGGTTTGCGCGTGGTAAGGGAAATTCGTGTCGGTGTTAGTGGCCGTAAGGTCCACGCCAGGCACGGCAGCGCCGGATTGATCTGTGACCGTACCGGTGAGATCGCTCGAAAGAGATTGGGCACACAGAAGAGGCGGTAGCAAGATCGCAATCAACGCCACTAGAGTCAAATGGAGGAGAGTTCGTACGGGAACTCGGGCTGGTTCTCGCTCGTAGTAGCGCTTCTCAAGCTGTGAATGCGTACACGACATAGGCGAATCCTCGCTGGAACTCAGGCGGTCCCGCGTTGCTTGGTTCAGTATTCCGGTAGCGAGCGCACGCTGGGTATGGCCCGTATGTTCGGACTGATTAGATCACACTGAAAAAAATTGTCAAGCGCCGGACAACAGGATCCGAGCTTTCTGGAAAGCGAGAAAGATCTCTGAGATCGGGGGCTGAGCTGACTTAGGTCTGCTTACTCATTCTGCGGGCGCGGAACGTTGGCCCAGTGGCCCGATTCATCTTTTCCGCTGACAATCACACCTTTAGCGTTCCAACCAAGGCCGGCCCTCACGGTAACCGGGCAATACCGCAGTGTTAACCCGCAGCGTCGCTTTCTCGATTGGTTCGCTTCGGAACCATGCAACAGCAAATCGCTATGCAGTGAAATCTCACCGGCCTTCAACTCGACGTTCACCGGATCTCCAAAGCTCTCTGCGCCGGCCACAGTTTGGTTTAGGACGTTTGTTTCGTCGTTCTCGCTGAGACTGTATGTGAGGTGACCGAGGACATGGGTCCCGGGGATGTAGCGCATGCAGGCATTCTCGACAGTTGCGTCATCGATCGCGAGCCAGGCCGTGATCGCCATGGACGGCGTCAAAGGCCAATAGCTTGAATCCTGGTGCCAGGAAACCCGCTTGCCGTCGCCTGGCATTTTGCAGAAGAAGTGCGAACCCCAGGCCACCACGTCCTCGCCAAGCAGATCTTTGATACAAGCCACAATTCGCGGATTCGGTAAGGATGTCATAAACGCGCCCATATCGTAGATGCGCCGTGCTGATGGAATAGCTGTCGCCGCCGGCAGCCAGCGTTCGCGCAAGAAGGTCATCAAAGTAGTTCCGAATATCGTTGATTTCGCCTTCGCTGAAGATGCGAATCCCCTTCAGATATCCATCCCGGTTGAAAGCTGCAACCTGTTCGGCCGTCAGAGTCGCAGGGTTGGTCGTAGTGGACGGGTGGAAGCGGAGATCTCGTTGTAAGTGGCTCAGCTCTTCCGTGCTTGGGACAAAGCTTGGTGTAGAAGGAGTGCTCATGAATCCGCCGTTGTGACCCTCCCACTGTATCGCCGAAGCCTTCGGGCGTCATCACGGGTGAATCGAGCACAACGTCAATCCGCTCTCGCTGTCAATTGAGCATTCGATATCATTTCCGGTAACCAAAGAAGCAGATGTGAACCACTATCCCAAAAAACGAGGACGGAAATGAGAATCAAATGCGAGTCTGCGTCATTACCTTTAGGGGCTTGGATCCTACTCGCGATCTTAGGCTTCCCGAGTATGGCGGAAGAGCCGCCTTCCATCGTTAAGGCGGCGCAGGTCCAGCAAGTCTTCAGCATTCACATCCCGCGCGATGGCCATCTGGCTGCCGCCGTTGCGGACGCCATCAAGCGGAACGACATCGGAGAAGGAGCAATTATCACCGGTATCGGGTCTCTGCAAGAATGCGCTTATCATCGGTCGAAGTCACTCGGTCCCGACAATGGCGACGAGGGGTACAAAGTTTCCGGCGCAATTGAACTCCTTAACCTGGATGGAGTCATTCATGCGGGAAAGCCTCATCTCCACATCACGTTCTCGAATGAGAAAGGTGCATTCGGAGGACATCTGGAGGAGTGCCGGGTTCTTCGAGGGGTCGATGTGGTGATCATGAAGTATTCACCGCAAACTAAGTAGCCGAATGGGTCGTAAGAGATGAAGCCGTACGTCGCCTGGTGGTCCGTTCCGGTCCTTGTTCTGCTGCACGCGCCTCTCCATGCCAATCAGGCCTCGAGCGAATCGCAGCCGGGAGCTAATCCCTTTGCACAAAATGCACAGAGACGAGAGGCAGGCCGCGCCCGGTTTGAGACTACCTGCAGCACTTGCCACGGTTCGAACGGCGAGGGCGGCCAGGGAGAAGGACATGGCCCGAATCTGATAGACAATCCTGAGATTCGCCGCGCCAAGGATAGTGGAATCTTCAGCATCATCCACAATGGGATTCCCGGCACGCTCATGCCGCGATTCCCGCTTCCGGATGAAAACATCTGGGAACTGGTTACGTTTGTCCGAAGCCTTAACGCGCCGGCCATCGTAATGAATGTTCCGGGCGATAGGCATAAAGGTGAACTCATTTTCTTCGGAAAAGGCGAATGCGGGACCTGTCACATGATTCGAGGTCGCGGCGGGTATCTCGGACGAGATCTCTCCGATATTGCTTCTTCAACTCGCCTAGAGGACTTACGACGGGCTATCGAGTCCCCTTCGCGCGGCGCTCCGGAAGGTTTTCGTTCCGCGCTTCTCGATACTCCCGAAAAGAAGAGTGTACGGGCGGTCGTCAAACATCGCTCGAACTGGTCATTAGATCTCTTGGACGAGAACGGGAGGTTGCACCTGCTCAGCGGCGCCGCGATGAAGCAAGTTACTTTGCTGCCCAATTCATGGATGCCAAGCTATGCAGACAAGTTAACGGCTGCGGAAATTCAGGATCTGCTGGCGTTCCTAAGCCGCCAATCGGTTCTAGAGGATCATGAGCAATCAACGACGTCACCGTCCGGAGCCGAAGTTGAGAAATAGCTGTCTCAGTATGCGGAGAACGAATTGACGAAAACCACCGGTGGGACGCTCGCGATAGCCCTTCTGCTTTCAGGAACGTCGCAATTGGCGGCGCAAGTCCGTGACGTCGATTTGGAAGCGGGCCCTCACCAGAACTGGCTTACTTACCTGGGCGACTACGCGGCTCACCGTCACAGCCCCCTTACTGCCATCAATCCAGAAAACGTGGCGCACCTTGTTCCGAAGTGGGTTCGTCACTTCGATGCGCCTGTCTACCTGGAAACCAGCCCACTGGTCTACGAAGGCGTGATGTACGCTACCAGCAGCAACCGCGTGGAAGCCATTGATGCGTTAACAGGCAAGGAAATCTGGAATTTTGAAGCAACAGGAGATACCCATCACTCCCCAAATCGCGGCGCGGCAATCTGGCAAGACCGGGTCTTTTTCGAGACGGGAGATTGCCACTTAATCGCTTTGAGCCGGACCAGCGGAGCAGTTGTCTGGAGTAAGCAGTACGGCAAGGGCTTTTCCTGTTCCGGAGCTCCTCTGGTAGTGAAGGGCAAAGTGATCGTCGGGGTCGCCTCATCCGGTAAAACATGTTTCATCGCGGCGCTTTCGGCCGACAAAGGAGATGAACTCTGGCGTTTCTGGACGGTACCTCGGAAAGGGGAACCGGGATCGGACACATGGGGAAAACTTCCGCTCGACTCGGGTGGCGCGCCGACATGGACGACGGGCTCTTATGATCCCGGATCTGAACTTACTCTACTGGCCGGCAGGCAATCCGTGGCCGGACTTTTCCGGCGCCGATCGACCCGGCGACAACCTGTATTCCGAATGTGTCCTGGCTCTCGACGCCGACAGCGGCAAGATGAAATGGTATTTCCAGTTCACCCCGCATGACACACATGACTGGGATGCTAACGAAACGTCGGTCCTGATGGACGCGGTCATTGACGGAAAAGCTCGCAAGCTCTTGCTCCAGGCAAACAGGAACGGGTTCTACTACGTTCTCGATCGGACGAACGGAAAGTTCCTCAAAGGTACGCCCTTTATCAAGGAATTAACTTGGGCCGATGGCATTGACGCGAACGGCCGGCCGAATCTGATCCACGACAAAGAGCCGACTCTCGGCGGTAATCGCGTCTGCCCAACCGTTCACGGAGCCACGAATTGGTGGGCTCCGACGTTAGATCCGAAATTGAACCTTTTCTATGTGGTTGCGCTCGAGAAGTGCGAGACGTTTTTCACGTCCTCGCAGAAGCCTGTCCCGAATAGCGGGTTCCGGGGAACCGGGCACACTGAATCGGGCATGATGAAGAATTCAACTCTTCCCGGTGAGGCCGGCCAATTCTATCTGCGTGCTCTCAACGCTCTGACCGGTAAACTCGTCTGGGAGTATCCCATGCCTGGGCTCACAACGATGTGGGCAGGAGCGGCGTCCACCGCCGGCGGACTCGTGTTTACCACTGATGACGACGGCGATTTGGTTGCCTTGGAATCAAAGACCGGTAAAGATCTCTGGCATTTCTCCATGGGCGACAGAAATCATGCTTCCCCGATTGTCTTCGGCGCTGGAGATAAAGAGTACGTCACAATTGCAAACGGGACGAACCTCTTTACGTTCGGGCTGCAGGAACCGTAGCTTCTTGTTTCGTCGCGGCAGCAAGCAGCCCAGTTAACAGACGTGTACAAAGCCGATCCTACCCAATTTGCTCCGCTTGCCGATCTCGCGGCACGCTTGTTGCCTGCCTTAGACGCGAGCGGGGATGGTGCCCACGATGAGGCTCATCTGGCTCGCGTATGGCAGAACGCGAAGCGGATTCATGCGCGTGAGGGAGGCGATCTGGAATTGCTGGCCGCGTCCGTTCTGCTGCACGACTGCGTTTCAGTACCCAAGAACTCGCCGCATCGGAGTATGGCCTCACAGTTGGCGGCGGACAAGGCACGCCACGTTTTGGAAGCCCTGGGTTGGGCTGCGCCGCGTATTCACGCCGTAGCCGACGCGATTTTGACGCATAGTTACTCGGCCGGAATCGAGCCGGCTTCGATCGAAGGACGGATTCTCCAGGATGCCGACCGTCTGGATGCCATCGGATTCATCGGCATTGCACGATGTTTCTATACCGCCGGGCGCATGGGCTCTCTACTGTACGATGCTTCGGATCCAAGGGGGAATACTCGCCAATTGGAGGATGCGAGATTTGCTCTTGATCACTTCCCGCAAAAGCTTTTGAAATTAGCGGACGGGTTTAAGACGGAAACCGGTCAAGTGCTTGCACGCGAGCGCCACGACGCGTGTTTCCAGTTCTATCTCGGCATGCTCGGAGAGATTGTTTAAGACCGCAAAATGGGAAGGGCCGTTTCGCTCTGAATGGCGAAACGGCCCAGAAAGAATTTCATGACTTAGGAACTACAGTTCTTCGGCAAAAGAGCCGAAGATATTACTATGCGCCCCAGAGACCTTGACCAGCCTTCACGTTGCTCTTGATTTTCACGGGTGTTGCTCCTTTCGTTCAGTCTTGAGAGCCTCCCTGGCAGGGGAAGAACTCAGAATCGTACGACGATCAAATTCCAGAGGTCGGAAGTTAGCGCTTCCGGCCTTTTTTATTTCACTCGCCGTATCGGGATGACCTAGTTATACCGGAAACTGCACCCTAAGCAAATACTTTTGTACGGAATAAGTAGATCGGATTTGCCCGTAACTCTATTCTTCTGTTGAGGCAAGACGGCCCTTACAGTTCAATCGAAGCTCCGTTTTCGAGTACGTTGAACGGGGGCAGATGCGAATGCCCGGAGAGAGCCTTATTGAGATCGATCACCGGTTCGTCTCCACGATCATCCGCGAGCTGAAATGTGCCCCAGTGGATCGCGATGCTACATTCTGGCGCCAGGATCCGGTGAGCTTCGACCGCCTCGCCAGGGGACATGTGAACCGGACTCATGAACCATTCGGGCTTATAGGCCCCGATTGGCAGCAGCGCGACTCGTGGAGTGCCGAGCCGCTTGCGGATCTCCTCGAAGTGAGGTCCGAATGCCGTATCGGCCCCAAAGTAGACTGGTCCGGCCGGGGTTGCGATCCAGTAGCTGCACCAGAGAGTCCGATTCCGGTCGGTGACTCCACGCGCCGAAAAGTGGCGCGCCGGCAGGCAGGTAATTGGGCCTGCAATGTCCCACCAATCCATCTCTCGCTCCGGCTTGATGCCATGCCGGGAGAGCAACTTTCCGAGACCAAGCGGAACAATGAAACGCGGCCGGTCACGACGGGCAATTTGCTTGAGAGTCGGCAAATCGAAATGGTCGTAGTGATTGTGGCTGAGCAGAACCAGGTCAATTTTGGGCAGATTCTCGATAGGAACTCCAGGGGGTGAAAAGCGGCGAGGTCCTATCGAGGAGAACGGACTGGCGCGCTCACTCCAGATCGGGTCGGTGAGTAGATTGGTCCCGGCGTACTGAATCAGCACGGTGGAATGGTTCACCCACGTGATCGTGCAACGCGTGCCATCGACCGAAGCCGGTGGAACGTTTGCCGGAGGCGCAAACGGCGAGCGAGGTGTCCACGGACTCGTGCGGCTCGTCATCTTCCACCGCAGGACATCGAGGAGTCCTTTAGCCGGAGGTGCGTTTGGGTTGAAGAACCGCTTCCCGTCGTAGTGGTCGGACAAAGGATAAGGCAAGGTTTCGGGTGGCGGTCAATTCGCTTCGATTTGGGAGAGAGCGACGGTCGGAGTTACCAGTTTCATGATGATGTCCGCCATGTCTTCAGACGAAGGCCTGTCTGGCATTCTCGCCCACTCCTGTGCGGATCCATAAATAGACCAACTGATCGCGGTAGCCAGTAGCTCGGGGGGTACGCTGCTTGTAGCCTGATGCTGGTGAAAGCCATCTAGAATCAGTTTTCGGAGCACCGTGATCACGGCAGATTCGAGGTGCGGATCCAGCTTTCGAAGCCGGTCGCAGCCGACTGTTGAGATCTCCCCCAAGTAGTCGCAAACGGCAAGAGCGAACGCCCTCAAAGCGGAAGCGCACGTTCCATTGAAGGAAACACCTCTTCGCGACAGTAATTCCTCGAAACGGCTCCCCACCACACACTGCAGCAAAGCGAACTTGTCCGAGTAGTGGTCGTAGAACGTAACCCGGTTTACGGTGGCAGCATCCGCTATGTCCTGCACCGAAATTCTGTCGAAGTCCTTCTCTCCCAACAATCTTCTCGAGGGCATCATGAAGCAATTGCCGGGTGCGACGGATACGTGGATCTAAATCTTGCTCCGTTGCTTCAGACATGCTCTGCTTCCAGATTAGCGAAAATTTTTACGCGGCTAAACAACATCTGTTGTTAAAGATGAAACTACAGTCGTTGTTTAGTCATCAGGTGTTGTATAGGAGAGACAAACCGCTCGTATGTGGCTGACTTCCGCAAGCGAGCTGATCTGAACGAGAATTATGAGAATTGCTTCGACGATAGCTCGAATTCTGCTTGGCCTGCTGTTCACCATCTTTGGCCTGAATGGCTTCCTTCAATTCATCCCGGCCGGGCCTGTACCCGAACTGGCGGGCCAATTCATCACAGCACTTGCTCAGTCGCACTACATGTCCGTAGTGTTTACCTTGCAGTTGTTTTGCGGACTGCTCTTGTTGACGAATCGTTTTGTTCCATTAGCGCTGACGCTAATCGCGCCCGTAATCGTGAATATCATCCTGTTTCACGTGTTTTTGGCGCCCGCCGGATTGCCCATCGCGATTTTCGCCGTGGCGCTATGGATTCTGGTGGCTTATCCTTTCCGCCCGGCCTTTTCGGGCCTTCTACAACCGCGGACTTTGCCGCGCTGAGCGGATCTTTGTCTCTAAAACGGGAAGGACCGTTCCGCTATCACGAGCGAAAACGGCCCAGAAGGAATTTATGACTCAGACCCTACAGTTCTTCGGCGCAGGAGCCGAAGATAATACTATGCGCCCCAGAGACCTTGACCAGCCTTCACGTTGCTCTTGATTTTCACGGGTGTTCTCTCCTTTCGTTCAGTCTTGAGACCCTTCCCTGGCAGGGGAAGAACTCAGAGTGTACGACGATAAGTTTCTAAGAGGCCGGAAGTTAGCGCTTCCGGCCTTCTTATTTTCTTCGCCGCTTCGGATGACTTAGTTATACCGAACTCTCCACCTTAAACAAATACTTTCGTACGGAATAAGTAGACCGGATTTGCCTGTAACTCTACGCTTCTGCTGAGTAAGGCGAAGCTTCGAGCGGGAGCACACGCCGCTAAGCTATTGCTCACCGCTGTTTCCTTACTTTTTGCGTCCCACTACTGGTTGACCATCACACACCAGCCGGCCCAGTTGCCCTAGAACTTTGTCCGCCGTGACGCAAATGTCTTCTGCCTCTGTGTGGAACCACAACCGGAAGGTTGCGCTTAGGGTAGATAACGTCAGGCCAGCTAATAACTGAGGTATCGGATTGCCTTCGCCGCTTTTCTCGCAACGGGCGGCAAAGGCTTCGGCAACCTGCTCCTGAACTTCGGCGAGACGCGCTAATTGTGCCTCTCTGGCCGCAGGATATTTCGCTGCGATTCCCATGATCTTGCGTGTGCGAGAGCCCGGCGCTGATTGTTTCGCGATGTTACGTACTGTTTCCCGGAACACATTGGCAAGCAAGTAATCCGGAGGACAAGCCTGGATAGCCTGGGTAAGAGCAGCGCCATAGCTCACCACGCTGTGCGCCATGAGGTCATTCTTAGATGAAAAATACCGGAAGAACGAACGCCGCGACACACCTGCTGCGTTCGCAATCTCATCTACCGTTGTCTCATCGAAGCCTTTTTGGACGAACAGGTCAATCGCCGCATCCCAAATAGCGTCCCGGACAAGTTGTTGCTTACGGGCCTGTAGCGAGGGCCCGGATTGCAGATGGCCGGGTCCAACCGGGATTGTTGACGAGGAATTCAAACGGAAAACGCCACGGTAGCACGTATGTCCCCCGGGAGCAATCGGAGTGCCTGAGTGTTGACATGGCACTGAGTGCCATCTATACTGCCCGAGTGGCTTCGCTCGCGAACCCCGACCGAAAGGTGAGCACATGAAAAAGCTGTTCCTGTCATTTCTCCTGGCTGTTGCACCAGCCATTACCTTCGCCGCCGATAACCCATCCATTAGCGGCACTTGGCAGATTCACATCAACGTCGCCGGCAACGAAAGCGACCGGCCCTGTACCTTCGTTCAGAACGGGAGCGACCTGACAGGCACATGCCCTGCGGAGCGAGGAGAGATCAAACTTACCGGGCAGATCAAGGACAAAAGGGTGACCTGGAGCTATAAGACAGAGTACGAAGGCTCTCCGATTACCGTAAAGTACGACGGCAAATTAGAATCACCCACAAAGATGACCGGAACCGTGAACGTCGCGGAGTATGGTGCCGACGGCGATTTCACCGCTATCCTTTCGAAGTAGATGATCTAGCCATGCGGTTCCACTTAATAGCCATTCCGGTTGTGCTCGGAGTTCTCTCCCTCTCAGCGGCTCTGGCTCCTAATTCACCGGAACGCATCGACCCCACAGCGCTGGCTGCGAACGGCACGATTGACAAACGCTTTCAGGCATACAACATCGAAATGGTGGAAGTGACGGGTGGCCGCTTCTGGAAGTCGTACAAGGAAATAGAAGCCGGATCGACAGGCAAGAACGACACCAAAGCAGCAGAGTCGACTCCTGCCAGTATGAATGCGAACCTGTATCAATACCGGCCACCGATCAACCTGGGAAATTCCCGATTGCGGAAGCTGGCCGCGGCATTGGGACCCACCTATGTCCGGGTAAGCGGAACCTGGGCCAACACGTCTTACTTCCCGGATGCCGACGGTCCGGCGCCCGCAACGCCGCCGAAGGGCTTCAATTCGGTACTTACACGCGAGCAATGGAAGGGTGTGATCGATTTCGCGCACGCGACAAATGCAGAGATCATCTCGTCTTTTGCGACAAGCGCGGGGTCCGCGACGCGGAAGGCGTATGGAAGCCGGAACAGGCTCGCGCATTTCTCTCGTACACAAAGTCGGCAGGAGGAAGGATTGCCGCTGCGGAGTTTATCAACGAACCCAATCTTTCTTTCATCAGCGGAGCCCCGAAGGGCTACGACCCGAAAGCCTACGCAAGAGATATGGCCGTGTTCCGCCCGTTTCTGAAAGGTGTGGCACCTGACACGGTCCTTCTAGGGCCTGGTTCTGTCGCCGAAGGTAAGGACGTGATTGCTCCCCCAAGTCTGGGCATCATTCGTTCCGAGGAGCTTTTGAAAGCCACTGGACCGGTGTATGACGTGTTCTCGTATCATCTCTACCCGGCCGTTTCAAAGCGATGTGCAGGTATGAGCCCGAAGGGTGGAACAACGCCAGATGCAGCGCTTACCCCCGAATGGCTGGCCCGTACGGACGAAATCCAGTCTTTCTATGCCGGGTTGCGCGACCAGTTCGAACCCGGCAAACCGATTTGGGTGACCGAAACGGCCGACGCCTCATGTGGAGGCAATGCGTGGGCGTCCACATTTCTCGACACCTTCCGGTATCTCGATGAGCATGCACGGTTAGCTCGATCGGGCGTACAGGTGGTTGCTCATAACACGCTCGCAGCCAGCGATTATGGGCTGCTCGACGATGAGACGTTTGCTCCGCGGCCGAATTATTGGGCGGCTCTGTTGTGGCACCGGCTCATGGGTACGACGGTGCTCAAGCCCAACATGGACTACAGGGGAGCTTCCCGTTTACGCACACTGCTCAGGCAGCGCGCCGGGAGCAGTGACGATCCTCGCCCTTAATCTTGATCGAAAAGCCGCTCGCACCTTCACCGTCTCTGGTGACTCCGAGCGCTATACCCTGTCGGCGCGAAATCTTGAAGGCACGGAAGTACAGATGAACGGACATCCGTTGAAACTTGGGGACAATGATTTCCTGCCGGAACTCCGTGGCGTTCCGGCGCATTCCGGGCAGATCAGTTTGCCGCCAGCCAGCATCACCTTCCTGGTATTTCGCCAGGCACACAACAAAAGCTGCGCGTGAACATCGTAGGATAAGGATCTCGGAGAAGCCCATGGCTCTTATCGGTTGCCACACAGTGCTGTACACATCCGAACCGGACGCGCTCCGGGCGATGTTACGCGATGTATTTGGCTTTCCTTCTGTGGACGCCGGTGGCGGTTGGCTGATCTTCGCGCTTCCACCGGCAGAACTTGGCGTGCATCCGGGCGAAGGACCGAATTGGGAGTCCGGCATTCGCCATGAGATTGCGTTTATGTGCGACAAGATTGCCGACACTGTGAGCGAGTTGCGCCGTAAAGGTGTGCGCATCGACGGTGAACCGCAAGCCCAGAGCTATGGTTTGACAATCACAATGACGCTGCCCGGAGGAGTCAAAGTGCTTCTCTACGAGCCTCGGCATGCCGTCGCGATATCTACGCCGTAGGCGCACGCGAGCTATTTCGTGCTTGGACCCTGTGGAATGGCCGAACCATCACAGCGGGGATCGCCACCGGCAAAGTTTACGTTCCGCTTGGTATCGCGCATCACGGCATCGCCTTGGCCGACGCCCGCGTTGAATGGCCCCAGCAGTTTGATCTCATGGCCTCGCGCGGTGAGTTGTTCGCGAACCGCGACCGGAACGGTGTCTTCCATTTCGACATCGCAGCCATCGAAGGTGCCTTTCGTGAATCGGGCCTGCTCAAGAGCTGCCTGAACGTTCATGCCGTAATCGACGACATTCGCTACGAACTGAGCGTGTGCCTGTGCCTGATTCCAACCGCCCATAATGCCGAAGCCGATGTGAAGGTCGCCCTTCTCCATGAAAGCCGGAATGATGGTGTGGAGCGGGCGCTTGTGGCCTGCAAGCGAATTCGGTTGCCCCGGAGTGAGACTGAAGCCCGCACCGCGATTGTGAAACGAGAAGCCGAGGCCGGGAGCGACCATGCCCGTCCCGTAACCCGCATAGTTGCTCTGAATGAGAGAAACGATGTTGCCCTCTTTGTCGATGGTCGACATGTAGATGGTTGAGTTGCCGTGAGCGTTTAGCACCTGCGAGATCTGGGATGGCACGGTTTGGCAAGAGGCGTGGTCCATCGAGATGAGTTTTGCCCGTTCAGAAGCGAGTTCTTTCGAAGCCATCTGCTTGACGGGAATGGGCGTGAAACGCGGGTCGCCAACATAACGGTACATGTCCGCATAGGCTAGTTTCTTAGCTTCAATCATGACGTGAAGAGCATCGGCCGAGTTGTGGCCGTACTTCGCCATCGGAAACTGCTCCATGATATTGAGCATGGAAAGAGCGGCGATGCCTTGCCCGTTCGGGGGCAACTCATAGACCGTCCATCCCCGGTAAGTTGTCGAGATTGGGTCCACCCACTCGGGTTGAAATTCCGCGAAGTCCTCTTCCGTATGAGTGCCGCCTTGCGCTCGCAGGAATTTAACCATGTCCTTCGTCATCGCGCCTTTGTAATAAGCGTCGCGGCCATGGGCGGCTATCTGCCGTAGCGATTCGCCGAGCGCCGGATTCTTAAACTCATCGCCGACAGCGTACGACGTGCCGTTCGGCGCGTACGTTTGGCGGTACCCAGGCTGATCCAGTAGTTTTTTGTTCACCCACGACTTGGCGTTTCGCTCAGCTAGAGGGAAGCCGTTCTCAGCGTAGAAAATGGCAGGAGCGAGAAGCTGGTCAAACTTGAGCGTTCCAAACCGATTTCGAAGCGCATCCCAACCAGCGACACATCCAGGTACGTCAATCGTGTGAACGCCGGTGGCATTAATGTGGTCAATGCCTTTGGATTTCAGGTAGTCAATCGTGAGCGCCTTCGGGGTCCACCCGCTCGAGTTCAAGCCGTAGAGCTTACCCGTTTTGGCTTCGTAGTAAATGACGAAGAGATCGCCGCCGATCCCGTTCACATACGGCTGAACAACACCCATCACAGCGTTGGCCGCAATAGCCGCATCGACTGCGTTCCCGCCTTGTTCAAGAATACGGGCGCCCGCCTGCGAGGCTAGAAACTGAGGTGCGGCAACGATACCGTATTTGGTCACGACCATAGAGCGGCCCTGGCCCGGAACCGAAGTAAATTGCGCGAATAATGCCGTTGCGCTCGAAAGCACTAAAGCCACTGAAAGTCTGAATCTCATACCGTTCCTTTCGGATCACCACCGCTTACTTGGCCCGGCGATCAGTTGATTTGCTGGCTTTCTGTCAACTGTAACAGCAGGTAAGTCTTAAGGCAGGAGAGCTGGGTGAAAACCCGCTGGAAAGACATTTCCCCACTCGCACTAAGGCTTGCCGGCGGAAGTGCTCTTCGGGGCTGTGCTACCCGAGTTCGTTGGAGTGGCAGGCTGGGTCAGGAAAACAGAAGTGTCCTTCTCGGCTTTTGTTTCCACGCCTGCCTTTTGCAGGAAACCGAGATCGCGGAACCAGTCGATGAAGCGATATTGCCAAGTCCCGAACGGTGTGTTGTTGCGATCGGTTAATCCCCCGCTCATTTTGCTGCCGTCCGGCAATGGGTCACCGGGGTGTCGGCCATTGCCGTAAATGTGCATCTCTATATTCGGCACACCCAGCGCCAGCATCGCGCTGAAGTATTCCATTGCCCAAACAGCATGAACCTGGTCGCCCGAGCCGCCAGTGGCGATGAAGGCCGGCGGGGCATTGCGCGGAACCGGAGGAGGAGTGCGATTGGGGGCAAACGGTGAGGGGCCGGGATAGATGATGCCCACGAAGTCGGGCCGTGAACTGGTTCCTGCTAACGGATCGTCGCCCTTCGCATTGTTCTCATCGAAGCTCTTAAATAACACCGCCGTCGCGGCAGTTAGCTCTGCGCCAGCCGAGAAACCCATGATGCCGATCTTCTTTGGATCTATATTCCAGTCCTTTGCATAAGCGCGCACCATCCGGATCGCCTGGAGAGCGTCATTCACTGCGTCTGTCTGCGGATTGTAGCCATCGCGGCGTAGACGATTGCGAAGGATGATGGTGTTTACTCCGTAGTTATAAAAAAACGGAACGAAATCTGCGCTCTCGCTGCCCACATTGAGCGTCCTGTGTCCACCGCCTGCCACCAGGATCACGGCCGCGCCCGTATTGAGGCTGCGATCAACCCGGTGGACTTCAATAGACGGGTTGTGAATGTTCACAATGCTGTTGATTCGCCCCGGTACGGTCTCGCTCATGTTGTACTGTTCCGGCTCCCGAACCCGGTTCATATTGAGAAAGGGGGAACCGGACGGATAAAGAGGAATTACGACTCCGCCTTGCAGGATGGGCAATGGAGCATAGGGCCCATCGGTCGCGGGGCCGGGTTTCGGCACGGCGAGAGGCGCCGGAGGCGGAGGCAGCGTCGGCCGTTGAGTGCTGGTTGCCGGTGCGGCAGTGTTCTGTGCGCTGACGTTGACCGTAACGATCACGAAGATGACCCACAGCGCGATTGCCGACGTGTGTCTGTTTCCTATTCCCATAGCTTCTTAGGTTCTGATTAGTAGTGGATTAGGCGGGCCAGCGCCGGTCCACTGCTTTGGGCCACCATGCACCAGGTACGAAAAAGTTCTGCCAGCCCAACTTGCAGGTCTCCACCATCTGTAAGCCGTATTCACAGCGCTTCAATTCCGCCGCATTTCTGTTTGCCGTTCCAAATGCAAATTTGCAACCCGCCCGCTTGGCGCGTTCGATGAAGGCTCGGCTGGGTAGTTGCTCTGTTGTGTTGATCTCAATGGCCACCTTGTTTTTGAGAAGAGCATCAATCAGCTTGCTCATCCTGTCCTCTGTCCACAGTTGGTCTGCTTCCGCTCTCATGGACACGGGAAGATAGGTTGGGAAAGCGTAGATGTCGATCGGCTGGCTGTTCAGGTGGTCGGACGGTCTGGTCCAGGAGACTATCCAGAAACTCTTCCCGGTTTGTAATCGATTTCGCCTCGTCTGGCACCCACAGCCGTACCGTCCGGTTCTTACCATCGGTCCAGGTCCGGCTCCCTGCCACAACATAATCAAATCCTTGCGCCGCCGTTCGAGAGATTGCCTTCGTCCAGTCCATCTCTGCGGCATCGAGGCCGCAGAACACCGGCTTGCCGGCAAACGAGCGTAACCATCGCTGGGCGTCAGCGTCGTTCTTAAGCGTTGTACTCTCGGCAGTGACTCCGTACTGAATGCCATCCGCGCGCGACTTCCGCAGCGCCTGCTCGAGAGTCATCCCGTCGCGAAGAGACACATGGTAATCCACCATCGGCAAGTTATGCCGTCCAATGTTGATAATCTCCCGATAGGTGTTGTCTACGACGGGCGCTGCACCCGTATAAGCAGGCAGATCATCGCGTAACGGACGGACCCGCACACTTCGATAAGCGGCTCTCGATCCCTCGTTGTGGCACTGCAAGGCAAATGTGCCATGGTCAAGGAATCGCATCCGCTCTCCGCCTTCGGGGATTACCGGTGGGCTTGGCTCCAGATAGTCCACCAGCAGTTCGTCATTCAATCGAATCTGAACGTTCTTGCCGCGTACTGCCACGCGCATCCGAAACGGCTTTCCGTCCGGAACCAATTGCTTGTACATATTCCGGAGCCCATACAGAGAACCGGTTTTCTTCCGTTCGAGGTACCCGCCATCGCCTCGCGCCGTGTTGTTTATCTGAACCTCGAAGCCCTTTTCGGGGAAGCCACTTTCCTGATACGCCGTGTGAAAGTAGACGCCCGAATTGCAATCCGGCTGGGTTGTCAGTTCAACCTCGAGCTCGAAATTGCGAAAGTCCGCCTGATTTACCGGCCCTGTATAGAACAGATGGGAACGAGGCCCGTCGGCGGTAAGTGCGCCGTCAACCACCCGCCACGAGCTCTTGTGCTCGCTGGGCCGCCAACCGTTCAGACTCCGGCCATCGAAGAGATCGAGCCAATCCCCGGTTGCGGCGGTGAGTCCGAAGGGGGTTAATGCCGCTAGTTTTACAAACGCCCGTCTGCTTGTGTCGTGGTCGATCAAGACATGCCTCTCAGAACTTGCGATCGTGCCCCAGCCATGGCTGATTTGTACACAATCAGAGTAACCGCCGGAGATTTGGACTACAAGCAACGATACTATCGCTCACCATGTTCCCGAAACACTGCTCCCGGCGAAAGATCCGTCAGCGCACGGTGGCCGTAGCCTTTCGATGACGTTGGTATAGCTCAGCGCGACCAGGAAAAAATGTCCTCTGCGCAAGCTCCGGTCAGAAGGGCCGCGCGAACCAGGTCGCGTTTCGGATACAATCCTCACGTGCGCGAATTGTTGCTCGCTTGCTTCTTGGCCGTTTCGGCTTTTGCTCAGACGGAGAAGTTCGGCAGCTTCACCAACTCCGACGATGTGGGCGATCCTCCCATCAAGGGGGCAGCCGAGTTTGACGCGGCCACAAAGCAATACAAGATCACGGGCTCGGGCTCCGATATCTGGGGCAAGGCGGATCAGTTCCATTACGTTTGGCGCGAGATGTCGGGCGACTTTGCCGTCACAGCCACCACGAAATTTCTCACGGAGGGAATCGGGCATCGCAAGGCCGTCATCATGCTCCGCAAGACGCTCGACACCGATTCACCATTCGTCCAACTCGCCATTCACGGCGACGGCACGCCGGCGGTTCAGTTCCGCAACACAAAGGCTGACAACACCAATACAGTCGATTTTCCAATCGAAGGTCCCGGGACATGGTCCCTGAAGTTGGTTCGGAAAGGCACTGCCGTTACGGTGTGGATCGCGAAAGACGGTGCGCCTCTAAGGGAACTGGGCCATACGATGACTCAGTTGGGCAACCCGATATTAGTTGGACTCGGGGTTAGCTCACATTCCCAGGCGGCAACTAATACGGTGGTGTTTTCGGATGTATCAGTGGAGCAATTACCGGGCCCGGCCGCTACCCGGTAGCAACGTGTAATCCCAGATCCTTCATAACCTAACTTTTTTACCATGCGCCAGCTATTGTTCGTTTGCCTAGTGTCTGCTTCGGTTTTCGCCCAGGACGGGAATATAGGCATCTTCAGCCATTCTGGCGACGTCGGTAATCCCGCGGTCAAGGGATCCGTTGAGTTCTCAAACAACCAGTACCGGATCTCGGGCTCCGGAGCGAATATCTGGGCCAAGCAGGATCAGTTTCAATATGTGTGGCGAGAGATGACTGGCAACTTCACGGTAACGGCCACGATGCATTTCGTTGGCGGGGGAGCGGAGCACCGCAAGGCCGGTATCATGGTCCGCCAATCTCTGGACGCGGATGCAACCTACGCCGATGTCGTGATCCACGGGAACGGCATGCCCGCGCTCCAATGGCGCAGCAAACCGGGCGAAGATACGAACGCCTTCGATCTTCCTTTGGAGAGTCCGGGCACGTTTAAGTTGAAGCTGGTTCGTACGGGAGTGAAGATTTACATGTATCTTGCGAAGGATGACGCCGAGCCGAAGAAAATCGCCAATACTGAGGTGTCGTTCCGGAACCCCGTGTTGGTCGGGCTTGCCGTATGCTCGCATCAAGCTGATTCTTCAGCCGTCGTCGTATTCTCCGATGTCTCGGTAGAGTCTCAAGAGACGCCCGCCCCCAAAGCACAATAGGAAGGGCTTTGCGGCTTCTCGTCGCGAGCGTGCGGCTCGCCAGGCCCGGCCGGAAAACAAGCGCCACTCTGAACGAAGATAACCGATCCTCAGCAAACGCCTTTAGCGCGCCGATACTGAAACAAGCTGGCTTCATCCTGCGTGTTGTACGCCGCGTGGTTTGAATCACGCAGTGACTCCGAAACGGGACGGCGGCGGCACAGCCCAGTGGCGCGAGTTAATCTGGGCTTGGCTGTTCGAAACCCATGACTTTTCGCGAATCCGGCGATTCTCTTCCCCACGAACCCTCAGGCGAGCAGGCAGACCCAGGCCGTAAACTTCTTTCAAGAAGGTCTATCTTGAAGGCAACTGGAACAACCGCGGCCATTGCGAGCCAAAGTTTGCGGGCAGAAGGCGACGGTAAAGTGCGGTTTGGCCTCGATCTGTTCAGCCTGCGGTCTCAAGGCTGGACACCAATCCAACTACTCGATTGGTGCGCTCAACGGCATGTGAAAGTAGTTCATTTTAGCGAGATTCGTTTCATCGGTGGACTCGACCCTGACAATCTGAAACGGGTTCGAACACACGCCGAGCAACTGGGGATCGATCTCGAGATTGGCATGCGTTCCATTTGTCCGACTTCCACCATGTTCGACAAAACGCAAGGGACTGCTGAGGAACAGCTTGGACGGATGGTGGAAGCCGCGCGAATTGTTGGCTCACCCATAGTGCGTTGCGTTCTGGGTAGTTCGGAAGATCGGCGCGGGCCCGGCGGTATCACGAGCCACATCGAGGACATGGTGAAGGTCTTGCGTAATTCTCGATCGAGGATCGTCGATTCTGGCGTAAAAATCGCGATCGAAAATCATGCCGGCGATATGCAGGCCCGCGAACTGAAGTCTTTGGTCGAGGCAGCGGGTACCGACTTCGTTGGGGTTTGCCTTGATTCGGGCAATCCTGTTTGGACGCTTGAAAATCCGCACCTGACTCTCGAGACGCTTGCACCGTATGTCTTAACCAGTCACGTTCGTGACAGCGCCGTATGGCGAACCGAGCGTGGCGCGGCCGTCGCGTGGACCAGGATGGGCCAGGGGAATGTCGATATTCGAGGGTTACATCCGCGACTTCATCCGGAAGTGCCCGGGACGCGCATTGTCGCTCGAGGTTATCGTCACCGGCCCTCGGCGATTTGACTATCTGGATCCGTCGTTTTGGGATCTCTACAGGCAAACGCCTGCTTGGGAGTTCGCTCAGTTCGTGGCGTTAGCGGAGCGAGGTTCACCCCGTCCGGCACCCGCGCCATTACCGAAGGACCAAGCCGCAGCCCGCGAGATACAAGACGTGGAAGAAAGCATTCGTTGGACACAAGCGTTCCTCGCAAAGGCTTGAAACGTGTGCAAAACGCTGCTGCCAAGCCCATGTTCTCCGTCGAGTAGCGACTTGTTCTCGTCCGACTATATTCTGCTAACATCTGGCCTAAGGCTTTAAAGCGTTAACCGTCCGAACAGGAGATATCGCCGCCATGCTGCGTCAGAATACCGGATGGACGAGGGGTCTTGTCCCTTGTCTTTCGTTCGCCTTAGCTCTTGCTCTAAGCGTCCCGGCGTGCCTCAACGCGCAATTCAACCTTGGAACCCTGAAAGGGACGGTCGCGGATCCGAATGGCGCAGCCGTGGCCCGCTGCCAGGTGTCCGTCACCAGCAACACAGATGGTTCGGTCCGTCAAGCAGCCACAGACGACACCGGATCTTACACAGTGCCTTCGCTTCAGGCTGGTCCTTACACCGTGTCCGCGCAAGCGCCCGGTTTCTCCCAAGCCAGGTCCCAGGTCGTTATCGCCGTTGATAAGACAGTAACCGCCGACTTACAGTTATCCCTCGGCAACATCTCCCAAAAGGTCGAGGTGAACGAAACCGCCAGTCCTGTCGAGGTAGAGAAAGATACTCACGAAATCTCAACCGTCATATCCACAAAGGATTTCCAGAATCTGCCATCGAACGGCAGAAACTTCCTCAACATCGCGTCTGTTGGCACGGGGGCTCAGTCGGCCGGAGATGCTTTTGTAGCGGCGGGCGGACCGGCAGCTAATTTCGGGTCTGTTAGCCACGAGATTATTCTGGCGGGCCAGTTTGTCGGAAGCACGACTTTTCTTCAGGACGGCGTTGTCAACGTCAACCTGCTGACCCAGACGGCAAACATCGTTCCATCCATGGAGTCGATACAGGAAACGAACGTGGAGTCGACCGGCATGTCTGCGCGCTTCGCGACACCCGGAGTAGTGAATGTAATCACCAAGCGCGGTAGTAATACCTTTCACGGAACAGTCTACGATTACCTGGAGAATGACTTTCTAAACGCACGTAACTTCTTCGCGGCAACAAGACCGACCTTACGCTATAACCAATTTGGCGGGAATCTTGGCGCCCCGATTCTCCGCGACAAGCTTTTTGCCTTCTTCGACTACGCGGGACAACGCCAGACGAATTACGTCGTCTCAAGGAGTCGCGTTCCCACGCTCCTTGAGAGACAAGGAAACTTCCAGGGTTCCGCAAGCAACATCTACGATCCGGCAACTTACAACGCGGCCACCGGGGCGATCAGTCCTTTCCCCGGCAACACGATCCCATCCAACCGCTTCAGTTCCTTCGGAACGCGCTATCTGTCTTACTTCCCGCAGCCCAACATTCCTCTGGCAAACGGCATCAACTACATCACCAATCTGGGAAACACAACTAACTACGATCAGTATCTCGGCAGGATGGATTACAACATCTCTTCTAAAGACACGTTGTCCGGTACCGTGCAGACCTCGGATTCCCCGGTGCTACAGCCAAGCATCGTGAATGGATTGTTCGGTATCCAATACCAGATGAGCGGGAAAAATGCGTTCCTGCAGGAAGTACATATCTTCTCGCCGCGTCTCCTCAACATTGCGCGTATCGGGTACAACAGAAGTGTCTTGTTCCTGAGTCAACAGGGCATCGGAGCGCAGGATTACGTCGCGCAATTCGGACTGCAGAACCTCAATTTACCTGCCAGCATCAGCATCCCGCCGCAAGCGACAATCACCGGATGCTGCAGCCTTGGTTCTCCCACCAATCCGCAGGGAGGGACGCAAAACCTTTTCCAATATGCGGATGAAGTCAACTGGACCGTCGGGCATCATCAGATTTATATCGGGACGGAAGTTGACCGCCTGCAATTTAACGGCACCTGGATTTTGTACAACGGCGGCTCCTACTCTTTTACCGGTCTCTATACGGGAAATCACCTGACGGGGACGCGGCAGCAGCTTGGACCGGGCCTGGCGGACTTGCTCCTCGGGTACGCGAGTTCGGCTTCGGGTGGCCAGGGCATCCCGTCCGGCGCTTTCCGCGAGACCGACGTGGGCGCTTACATTCAAGACGATTGGAAAGTCAACTCGAAGTTGACGCTGAACCTGGGGCTCCGCTATCAGTATTTCCAGCCGACACAAGACAAGTGGGGCAAGGCAGCAATCTTCAATCTGGCCTCTGGTACATCGACGCCCGGCACCTGGAAATCAAACTCTCTCAACTTCGGACCACGCGTTGGGTTGGCGTATGCGCTTCGGGACGATACCGTGATCCGAGCCGGATTCGGAATCTACTTCAATCAACAGCCCTATAACTTCCTGCAGTTTTTAATTGCGAATCCTCCAAACTATAGCTTGCAGTCCGTCACTCTTACGGCAGCCAGTCCGGTTCCAGTGACGAATCTGTTCGTCGCTAACCCAACCAAGAGCGCACAATCCCCGTTTACGGAAGCATCAGTAATGCCAACGCCTTATGTGGAACAGTGGAACTTCGGCATCCAGCATTCCTTCGGGTCGAAGATGATGGCACAGATCAACTACGTGGGTAATGGATCCCATCATCAACCGCTTCGTCTTAACGCGAACCAGGCGGTTCAGGACCCGACCAATACGGTCGCGCTGAACGTTCGCCGCCCTTACCCGAACACTGGAGACGTCTTCGGCCAATACAACATTCAAAACGCCAATTACCATAGCCTGCAAGCTTCCGCTCAGTACCGTTTCGGCAGCGGTTTTTCTCTCCGGGCAAACTATACGTGGTCGAAGGCGATGGACATTGCAGACGCGGGCGCTACCCTGCCCTCAAATGGACTCGACGCGGCAGGCAGCAGTTATGGGCCGGCGAACTTTGACCGCACGCACGTGTTCTCCGCCTTGTACACATACGAACTGCCGATTGGGGTGGGCAAACCCTGGCTTAGCGGCATGGGGTGGCTCAGTAAACAGGTGCTGGGCGGATGGCAGGTAAGCGGCATCACAACCCTGCAAAGCGGTCTACCCTTCCTGGTTACAGCGACGGACCTGTCAAACACGGGCGGCATTCACACGCAGGTTGCCGACCGCGTTTGCAATGGCAACCTGCCGTCGGATAAACGATCAATCGCCGCGTGGTTCACAACTTCGTGCTTCACCCAGCCGTCGGCCGGCCGGTTAGGAAATTCCGGACGCGACATTCTGCGTGCGCCAGGGAGCGCCAACTTCGACCTCTCTGCTTTCAAACGCTTCCCCTTCGGCGAACAGCGCTGGGTTCAGTTCCGAACCGACTTTTTCAATGCCTTCAATCACCCGAATTTCACGACTGGCAATCAGGCACTAACGAGTTCGACATTTGGGCAACTTACAACTGCCACAAGCGCGCGGCTCATACAGATGTCATTGCAGGTGGTCTTTTAGGAGCAAGATGGAGCTAACAAGACGGACTCTCCTGAAGACAACCGCCGGGTTGAGCACAGCGGCGGTCAGAGGTCATGCGAAAGACCGCCCGCCAAATCTGTTGTTCCTGATCGCCGACGATCACGCACGCTACGTTCTGGGCTGCGAGGGTAATGCAAAAGCAATTACTCCGAATCTTGACCGTTTCGCCTCCGAAGGAACGCGCTGCGGTCGCCACTACTGCAATTCGCCGGTGTGCACACCTTCCCGGCAATCCATCTTTACTGGCCAGTTGCCACACTCGGCCGGCGTCACAGTTCTCAGTACGCCGCTTTCGGAAGACAAGCCCACACTGGCGAAGCAATTGGCTGGACACGGCTACGACACGGCCGTCTTTGGCAAGATGCACTTCAATCGACCGGGCCATCCGGGTCTCCACGGTTTACAAACAGCCGTAACGGAAGATGTGGTCGCAAAGCGCTGGGCTGCCGACGGAGGTAAACGCCCGGTGCCGCAGGATGTCGCCACCAAGCCGCCTTGGCATCCATTCAAAGATCCCGCTCGCATCTGGCTGAATGCTGACAAGCTGCCCTTTCCCCGCTACTACGACGAGATGCGAAGCACGTGGACGGCACGGAACGCGTGCCAATATCTGGACCAGCACAGGAAAAGTCAGTTCGCCTTGTGGGTAAGCCTGTTCGACCCGCATTCGCCCTTCGATTTCCCGGTAGAAGATAAGGACGCTTTCGACCCAACTAGTTTCAAGCCGCCACAAGCCGGTCCTGAGGACGGCGTGGCAGATCCCGCTGATCTTCCGCGACCTCTCACCGCGGGATAAGCAGGGCATCATCTCGGCTTACTACACCTCCGTCCGGTATCTCGACCACAATATGGGGATGGTCCTGAAAAAGTTAGAGCAACTGAACCTTCAGCACGACACGCTGGTCATCTACATGGCTGACCACGGCTACAGTCTGGGACAGCATGGTCGATTCGAGAAGCATTGCTGCTACGAACCCGCCGTCGTCGCGCCGCTGATCTTTCGATGGCCAGGGCGCGTCAAGCAGGGAGTCGTACGCGATTTCACGGAATCTGTCGACGTGCCACATACGATCCTCGACATGTTGGGTGTTGAGCCTTTTGCGGTTCGCCACGGCCAGAGCCTGCGCCCTTACCTGGAGGGTGGACGGCCGGCGAAACCGCGGGACCATATTTTCAGCGAATACCTTGAGAACGAAGAGGCATGTGTTCGTACGGCGCAGTGGAAATTCATCCAATGCAGCGGAAAGCGCGCACGAACGGACGGCTACATCACCGACAACCCGACCCCGGGGCGTTACGTGCGTTTGTATGACGAAACGAAAGATCCGAACGAACTAACCGACCTTGCACCGAAACACCCGGAGGTGGTCGCAAAGCTTTCCGGGCTCATGCTCGCCCGCTTCCGCGCGACACATCCTGAGGCAAGCTCGGAGCCTAAAGGACTACCGGTCCCGGATTCGATCGACTGGTATCTGCGACCCAGAGACGCAACCGCAGTTCCCGCAAAGACGGCGAGCTAGCGGTTGACAGGATACTCCTGGATCCAGTGGAAGCGGTTCCCGAGGAGCAGAAACTTATTCAGATCCATCGCCTGTAGATCGAGATGAAGCTGGTGGCCATCCACTAAGCCTTCGAGCGTCATCTTGTCCGGAGCACTACGGGCGGAGGTCAACGTAGCTCGCCATTTCGGTTTGTTTTGCAGCGTCAGAGCGACCGTTTTGTTCTTTGGGTCAATCGCTGCACGGAACGAAGCGAGCGATTCGTCCATGCATTCAGCCGTCACATAGTCGGGCAGATCGAAGACAAGACGCCGCCAGAGTTTTGCATCCGTCGGTGCAAGCGATAGGGGACGAGGCTTTCCATCATAAGTCATCGCCTGTACGTTCCAAATACCGTAGAAGCTGGATTTCGGGTGACCGCCTCCGAACTTCGACCAGCTCTCTCGCAGGCCATTCGAGTGCCCCAGTACCAATAGCAACCCAAAGATGCATTGCGCCCAAACCGCGATGCGGTTGGCTCGAGCGCCGGAAAACAAAGGCACTGGCCGGCTTGGCTCGACCGGCCGATTGAAAACCAGAAAATCCGCGAGGCGGCGCGCTTGGGGAGCCAGCAGAAAACAGGTGAGAACGATCAACTGAAGAGAGAAGAGCTTCACGGGAACGTCATACGTCATGTTGAGCGCGAAGACCTCAATCAGGTCGACCAGGCAGAGTAAGAGCCCTGGAGTGGACGTGCGGGGAAAGATCAGCAGCAGCCCCGCACTCAGTTCGGCCGAACCAACGAAGATCTCGTAAGGGCGTGATGCTCCAACCGAAGCCCACAGTACGCCCATCGGCGAAAAATTGCCGTACCGCTCCAGCAGTCTGGTCAGTGAGGGGAAAGGCATCTGGAGCGGAACAACCTTCACCAGGCCATAGATGATCATCTGGCCCGCAAGGCAGAACCGGAGAAACAGAGTAACCCACGGATAGAGCCGCGCATATTGCAACCGATGGCGATCGAGAACGCTCCACACTACGGTTCCGCAAATGGCAAGCATGAGGACGCAAAACGTGAGAACCCAATCGAAGGTCTTATCACCGCTCCCGCTCCTGTAGACAAGCGCTTTATGAATTGAAAACACATGAGCCGCGGTCCACGCGACCAGAGCCATAACCGGCTTCCATTGGCCGAGGCTCGCAATCTCAACGCGCGGAATCGGAAGAAGCGCCGGGCCAACCTGGCAGGATAAAGCAAACAGGACGAAATAGAGCGAGAAGAACCGGAATGCGATTCGCTTAACGCGACTCCAGGGTGCTGGCGAAAGAGCCGCTTCGGGCGCCTGTTGTAGCGCTGTTTGCGGGATCGTGCTCATGACGTGCTTCCTCCGGAGATCTCCAAATGGTACATCAGTGCTGCACCAATTTGGAATCGGGCGCCGCCACGAGCGCGTCCCGCGAAAAGTTGAGCGCCGTTAGTGAGCGGTCACCAGTTGCAGCACATCCTTACGCAAGGCCAATGAACTTTCCAGGCGTGAATAGTACATGTGGCCGCCGGGATACATGTGGACCTGAACGCGCTTGGGATCGCCCATGATTGGCATTTGGCTAACGGTGAGAATCGACCCCATAAACGGGCATGACAAGTCCGCCCATCCATGAGCAATAAGCACATGCAACTTAGGATCCGTCGCAACTGCCACTCGCAGGTCTGTTGCGGAAGCGGCTTCGTTTCCGAACGCGCCCCTGCCGCCGCGTTGCCACATCTGATTCACTTCATAGGAAAGCGCGTTGTAGCGTGCGTCGGTTTTCCAGCCCACGACGCGAGTCACGAAATCGACCATCGCGGTTGTCGTCGGCGCAATGATGCCAAGCAGGATGGGATCGTTAGTACGCTGGCTCGGGTCGTAAGGAAACGGGTCATACGCCGTGACGTTCGGATCATAGCGGCTGCCCAGCTTGCCCGTCTCCCGGAACTCCTCGCGCAAAAACGCCTGTGTCTCAAGGCGTCCGCCTGATTCGCGCACAAACGCCGCATCGAGACCGGTCAGCTCAGTCACTTTCTTGACAATGCGCGGCGTTGCGGACGGATCCGAGTTTCCCTTCACCAGATCGGAGACGTACTCGCCGCGCGTATATTCGATCACGGGCGCCATCGTCTCTGGGCTCAGTTTTCCTTTGCGCTCATAATTCGCCGCCACAATGGAAGGCAGCGTCAGCATCCACGGAATAGGAGAAACGTCGGCAGACCCGCTTCCGGGTGTCAGCGCTGGTGAAACCAGAATCAAGCCGTTGATAGCAACACCCGTCGTCGATTGCAGATATTGAGTCAAGCGGGGCCCGCGATACCCGCCATAGCTTTCGCCAACGAGATACTTCCGGGACTGCAGCCTGCTGTTCTTTACTAACCAGTCATAAACGATGCGTGAAAGATAGGCAATGTCCTGGTCCGGTCCATAGAACAACCTTTTCGTCTCGTCCGGAGAGACTAGAGACTGGCTGAATCCCGTTCCAATCGGGTCGATAAAAACTAAGTCGGTGAAATCGAGCCACGTTCCGGGATTATCCGTCAGCGTTGCCGGATCTGAAGGACTCTCGCCGGTACCAAAGGCAACGCGCTTGGGGCCGATCGCTCCCAGATTGAGATAGACCGAAGCGGCTCCGGGTCCGCCATTGAATGCGAAGGTAACCGGCCGGTTCGCCCCTTCCACGATGTAAGAGGTGAAAACAACCTCGCCGACCGGCTTATTTTCCGCGTTTTTTACCCGCAGCGTTCCCACCGTGGCCGTGTACTTGATCGTCTTACCGTTGACTTGTATCGACTGGTCGACATGCGCATCCGGGGGCAAACTCGGCGGAATGGGCCATTTGACTCCGCCTGCCTCCGGCTTGGGCTCAGGTCTCTGCTCTTGCGCAGGAAGGGAACAAACGAGGGAGAGGCCGAGGATCAGCGCTCTCGTGGAACGGGAAACAATCATGGTTCTTTTTCGATTTTCTCAGGTAGGGCCGAAACGGCGACGGCCTACCCTAGAATCGACGCACCGAGTCCGGCTTTCGATAGAATCGAGCTGCCATTTTTATCACCTGACCGAACTATGAATCGACGCCAAGCCATTGCGAGCTTAGCCGACGCGGCGGACTAACGAAAGTCTTTCCTTCAAACGCAAGCCGAATCGCTACGATCAGATCAGTTCTGCGCCGAATCACTCGCAACAAATCCATAAGCGCCGGCCCTCAAGGCCTCCGCCGCGTATTCTTCACCAGCGGACAGACTCAGCAAAATGGTTTTCGCACTGGGACACATCTCTCGGAGCGCCCGGGCGGTTTCCATTCCAGACGGATCGGAGATTTGAAGATCAACAACGATCACCTCGGGAACTCGCCGGCGTGCCATTTGTAATGCTTCTGCCCCACTCGCGGCTTCCCCGGCCAGCTCTATATCACTCTCGCGCTCGAGAATCATGCGTAGCTCGTTCCGGACAAATGGATGATGATGAACCAGGAGGACTCGGATACGACGAGCTTACGTGCTACACCGGTCCACGTACATCCCTCCGTCAGACTATGTATTGGACCTTCGACGCAGTAGCTCCCGCGTATGACGCCTAGGAACACTCAATCCGGTTGGCTGTTATGGCTCGGCTTCGGAGGCTTGCTCTCGTTGCTGGCCTTTGCAGGTGTCTACGGGATCGCCACTACTCGCAGCATTGGGGATCGTAACGAACAGATCCGCAGCGACTATCTGCGCCGGGACCGTATCCTGCAACAGCTCCGATCAGATCTATATCTCTCCGGCACTCACATCAGGGACCTACTTCTTGAACCCAATCCGGCCCAGGCAGAACTGCAGCGTCATCAGTTCGAGGAGACAAAGCGGCTGATCGACGCGAATGTGGACGCGTACAAACAAGTACTTCGGGAGGACGAGCGAGCCCCTTTCGATAAGTTCTCGCGTGAGCTCGATCGCTACTTCAGCTCCCTCTATCCCGCTTTAACCTGGAGCGCCGATGAGCGCCGCGCTCGGGGATTGCCGTTCATGAAAGACTCGCTTTTACCGCAACGAATGCTTGTCGTTCAGCTTGCAGATCAGCTTAGCGCTATCAACGGGCGTCAACTGGAAGCCGGCAATCGTCAGATTGCTCAGCTTTTTATCACGTTTCAACGATCTCTGATTGCCTTTACCTTTTTCTCTCTTCTCGCCGGAGCACTTCTCGCGGGGTTCAGCACGCGGCGCTTGCTAAGACTGGAGCGAATCTCAAACCAGCAACTCCAGGAACTCAGCGATTTGTCCGGACGTATGGTTCAGGTACAAGAGTCGGAACGCCGTGCGATCTCCCGGGAACTACACGATGAGGTCGGCCAGGCCGTTTCGGGTTTGCTACTCGGTATCGGTAATGCTGTCGCGATGCTACCGCCGCAAGGGAATCAGCAGGTGCGAAGCCAACTCGAGGACCTTCGAAACCTCGCCGAACGGACCGTCGCAGTCGTCCGGAATCTATCTCTGCTCCTGCGCCCGTCTATGCTCGACGATCTGGGGCTTGTACCAGCTCTGCAATGGCAAGCGCGGGAGACTTCGCGAACGTGCAATATCGCAGTCCAGGTTTCGGCTGACCTCGATTCGGAGCATGGGGTCAGCGAGGAGGCAAAGACCTGCATCTATCGAGTGGTTCAGGAAGCTCTTGCGAACGTCACCCGGCACTCGCAAGCCACCGCCGTCACGATCCGGCTTTCTGAGGAACCGGAAGGGCGACTGCAACTATCGATCGAGGACAATGGACGTGGCTTCGTTCCCAACCGGGACAAAGGACTCGGTATTCTTGGCATGGAGGAGCGAGTGCGCCAGCTTAATGGCACCGTATTCATTCGTTCCGAGCCCGGCACCGGGACGGCGGTGAAAGTTGTTCTGCCAGCGTAGCCTTCCGCCGAACTATGACTGTTCGAATCGTCATCGCCGACGACCACACCATCATGCGCAACGGACTCCGTCTAATGCTGGAGCGCCAAGCCGATTTCTCGGTCGTGGGCGAAGCGAGCAATGGCCGCGAAGCGATCGCCGCAGTCGACGATCTTGCGCCTGACGTGGTCATCCTGGATATCGCAATGCCCTCTCTGAACGGCATCGAAGCGGCCTCCCGTATTACTGCGGACCACCCTCGTACTTCCGTACTTATTCTGAGCATGCATTCCGACGAATCGTATGTCTTGCGAGCTCTCAAGGCCGGAGCGCGCGGCTATCTCTTGAAAGACTCGGCAGAGTCCGATCTTGTCAGTGCCGTTCGCGCACTCTGTGCCGGTAAGGCATTCTTCAGCCCGGCCGTGAGCAGGGTTCTCGCCGACGATTACGTCCGGCAAATACGGCAGCGCGGACTTGAAGATCCGTATGATTCATTAACAGCGCGTGAACGCGAACTGCTGCAACTGGTGGCCGAACTGAAAAGCACCAAAGACATAGCGAATCTGCTCAACCTGAGCCCACATACAGTCGATACCCATCGAGCGAATCTGATGTCAAAGCTGAACCTTCACAGTATCCCCGAACTGATCCTCTACGCCGTCCGAAAAGGCATCATCCGCTAGCCCTACACGATCCAGCTTCGAAATCTCCCGCCCGGGCAGTATTCCCACAACCGTCCCTCAAGGCCCACACTGGAAGTGTTTGGGACAAGTGACAAGTCGTGTACTCGCCGTTCTACTCGTGCTCCTACTTGCCGGCTGCACCGAACGGACCGCGGAAAGATCCACAGCAGTACGCGGCCACCTTGCGTGCTGCCCCGGTAGAACGCGCAGTTCGCGGTCCCATCGCCAGCCACCTTCGGGTCGCAGGCCAGTTCATTCCTTATCAGGACGTTGACCTTCACGCGAAGGTCTCGGGTTATATCCGGCGCATCAATGTAGATATCGGCGATCGAGTCCGCGCCGGTCAAATCTTGGCTGTGCTTGAGGTGCCGGAACTTGAGGCTCAGGTGGCCGGTGCAAAAGCTGAGGTGGGTCACACCAAGTCTGAAATCGTTCGCGCTCAGGGCGAAGTGGCACGAGCAGAATCCCTGCATTCCGCGATACACGCCGCCTACACACGTCTGCAGCAGGCGTCGGATCAGCGGCCCGGTCTCGTCGCGCAACAGGAATTAGATGATGCCCGAGCTAAAGACCAAAACGCCGAGGGCCAGATCGAAGTTGCAAAAGCTGCGGTCGAAGCAGCGAAGCAACAGCTCGGCGTTTCCGAGGCTGACACGCTGAGGGTTCAGACACTCTCGAACTACTCCGTGGTGACGGCTCCATTCACAGGCGTCGTCACCATGCGCTATGCCGATCTCGGCTCGCTGATCCAGGCCGGCACTGCGTCCAATACGCAGTCTATGCCAGTAGTTCGTGTCGCACAGAGCGATACTCTTCGACTTCGCATCCCTGTTCCGGAGTCCGACGTCGAATACATTCACTCGGGCGGCAGCGTTCAGATCTCCGTCCCTGCCCTCAAACGAAAATGGACGGGCAAAATCGTCCGCTTCACGCGTGCACTCGACATGACCACTCGAACCATGACGGTCGAGGTCGATGTACCGAATTCCGATCTGACACTCAATCCCGGCATGTTCGCCGAAACCGAGATCGTGTTGCAGCATCGCGATGCGGCTATCAACGTTCCGTCGCAGGCAGTCGTATCAACCGGAGAGCAGCCATATGTTCTCGTGGTCACACCGGAAGGCAAAGTGGAGCACCGCGACGTTACGAAAGGCATGGAGGGAAACAATCGGATTGAGCTTCTATCCGGTCTGAACCCGGGAGAGTTCGTGGTCGTTTCCGGTCAGGATAACTATCGGGCCGGTGAACACGTCCGGCCGGAAGTTGTTGTCCACGAGGCGAAGTCCTCCGGTTCTGAGGCAATGCAGTAATGTCTTCGTTCTCTCTCCGGTATCCGTTTTTCATTCTGATGCTGTGCCTCGTGATCGTCGTGGTTGGAGTCACGACGGTTGTGCGCATGCCCGTCGACCTCTTTCCGGGCGTCAACATCCCGGTTGTGGTCGTTGCCACTTTCTACGCCGGCATGCCGCCGCAGCAGATCGAATCCAACATCACCAACAGCTACGAGCGGTTTTTCACGCTGGGCAGCGGCATTGACCATATCGAATCGCGGTCCATGACAGGCGTGAGTTTAATCAAGATCTTCTTCCAGCCGGGCGTGGACGCGAACGCTGCGGTCAGCAATATCTCAAACCTCGCGATGGCGAATCTGCGCCGACTGCCGCCTGGCACATTGCCGCCGGTTGTCCTGAAATTCGATGCCTCGAATCTGCCGGTCTGTCTCATCACGCTGAAGGGCCAGGGACTCAACCAGACTCAGCTCAAAGATCTGGCCCAGTTCGCCGTTCGTAACCAGGTGGCTCACGTGCCCGGCGCTTCCGTTCCGCAGCCGTATGGCGGGCGCTATCGCCAGATCATGGTCTACGTCGACCCACTCAAACTCGAAGCTCACAACATGAGCGTGATGGACGTCGTCCATTCCATCAACGAGTCCAATTTGATTCTGCCCGCAGGCGACGTTCGGATTGGCACCAAAGATTACAACATCTACGCCAATAGCCAGATCCCGATTGTCGACCAGATCAACGATGTGCCATTGAAGACAGTCGGTCGCGCTTCGGTCCTGGTCGGCGACATTGGTCAGGCTAAGGACGCCGGCCAGCTTCAAACAAACATCGTACGCGTGGATGGTCAGGAGTCGGTTTACATCCCCATCCTCAAGCAAGGCGGCAACTCAAACACAATCACCATTGTGGATGGCGTGAAAGATGCTGTCAGGCATCTGCTCGACATTCCAAGCGTCCTTAAGACGAACGTAGTGTTCGATCAGTCCGTCTTCGTAAAGATCGCGGTTAAGAACGTCATCAACGAGGGCACGATCGGCCTGTGCCTGACCGCCTTGATGATCCTCCTGTTTCTGGGAAACGTTCGCGCCACGATTGCGGTTCTCCTTTCTATCCCGATCTCGTGTCTGGCTACGTTTCTCGGCCTGAACCTCGGTGGAAGTTCGATCAACACAATGGTTCTCGGCGGCCTTGCTCTTGCTCTCTCTCGTTTGATCGACAACTCGGTTGTCGTCCTCGAGAACATCTTCCGTCACATGGAAATGGGCCAAAGCCCGCGCGCGGCAGCGGAAAGAGGTGGCAAAGAAGTGCAACTCGCGGTCCTGGCGGCAACGGTCAGCACGTCCATCGTTTTCTTTCCTGTCGTGCTTCTCTATGGCGTCAGTAAGTATCTGTTCACCGCTCTCGCGCTGGCAGTCGTATTAGCGCTGGGGGCGTCGTACCTGGTCGCCATGACCGTAGTCCCGCTATTCTGTTCGAAATTCATTCGGCTTGAAGGCCATGGCCATGTTAATGACGATCCCGGGACGGGAAGGCGGAGCCTGTTTCAGCAGATAGTCGGCGCCTTTAACCGGGGATTCGCCAAGCTTCAGGCCGGCTACGATCGCGCCATTCGTCGCTGCTTACGCCATCCAGTTGCCGTGGTCGGCGGGTTCAGTGTCTTCGTACTACTGAGTTTCACGTTGTACCCGCTCCTCGGGAAGTCGTTCTTCCCGCGCACGGATCCCGGGCAGTTTGTCGTCAACGTAAAGGTGCCGGCAGGAACGCGCATCGAAGTAAGCAACGAGTACTTCGCCCGGATCGAGGCGGATATCCGCAAGGTGGTCTCGAAAGAAGACCTGAACATGATTGTGTCGAATATCGGTGTTACGCCCGACCTTTCGGCCATCTATACGCCTAATTCCGGAATGCACACCGGGTTCATCCAGGTCAGCCTGAAAGAAGAGCACAAGACCGGCAGCTACGCCTACATGGAGCGCGTACGCCAGCGCCTGGCGCTGGACTTCCCCGATATCTCTACTTATTTCCAAAGCGGCGGACTGGTTGATTCGGTCGTGAATCAAGGGAAACCGGCGCCTATCGACATCCAGGTCGGAGGGAACAATTTACGTCAGAGCTACTCGTTCGCTCAAAACCTGGCACAGCAGCTTCGACAGCCTGGAATCGGTGGGCGATGTGCTGATACCGCAGGACCTGAACTATCCCGGGACTTGAACTTACTATCAATCGCGAGCATGCCGGACTTCTCGGCATCACCCCGAAGTCGGTCGTCGATAACGTGATCACTGCGCTGACATCAGACGGCATGATTGCACCGAGCTTCTGGATCGACCCCAAGTCTGGCAACAGCTACATGCTGACGGTGCAATATCCCGAAACACAGATCCGAACTTTGAACGACTTCCGGTCCATCCCGCTGCGCTCGCCCGGAAACAACATGACTACACCGCTCGAATCTGTTGTCGACCTTCATCCGATCGATACGCCCACCGAGGTCGATCACTACCAGATCCGCCGCGTCTTCGACGTCTATGTGATGCCAAAGGGAGAAGACTTGAGCAAGGTCAACGCCCGGGTACACAGCATGCTCGCAAAGATCTCGCCGCCTCCAGGTCTCACGCTTGCGGTTGCCGGGTCGGTGCGGGACATGCAGCAGTCTTTTTCGAGCTTCGGTATCGGCCTCATTCTTGCCATTGTTCTCGTTTACCTGGTCCTGATGGCCCAGTTCGCGTCCTTTACTGATCCATTCATCATTCTGCTCGCGATTCCGCCCGGCTTATCGGGAGTGCTCATCTTTCTGCTTCTTACTGACACAACGCTGAATGTGATGTCGTTGATGGGCGTTGTCATGATGACCGGCATTGCGGTATCTGACAGCATTCTGATTGTGGAATTTGTCAGCACGCTTCGCGCTTCGGGCAAAGCTCTCGAAGACGCTCTGGTTGAGGCGTGCCGCGTACGTCTGCGGCCGATCCTGATGACAACGTTGGCTACAGTTCTGGGCCTGATACCCATGGCTCTGGCTCTTGAGCCCGGTAGCGAACAATATGCCCCGCTCGCTCGAGCTATCCTCGGCGGCCTTTCGGTATCCGGATTGATCACGGTTTTCCTGGTCCCCTGTGCTTACCTGCTCATGTACCGGAAAAAGGAAGCGGCCACGGCTTGACCCATGCGTAATGCGACGCTGCTTCTGGCGTTTCTCCCCTGTGCGTTGCTGGCGCAGCAAGCCTCCCAGGAAAAACCTGAACTGACCCGGCAGCAGGCCGAGCAACTGGCATTGGCCCACAACCCACAGGTCCGAGTCTCGAAACTACTTGCCGAACTGCAGGGACAGGTGGTGCGCGAAACCCGGTCAAACGAGTTGCCAACGGTCAGCAGTAACCTGACGGCGGTTGAGGCAAACGAGGCTAGCCGTCTCTCAGCCGGAGGACTCACGGCATCGCGGTTGCTGGAGCACGCCGGTATGGGAGTGAGCATGAATCAGCTCATCTCCGATTTCGGACGCACACGTAACCTGATCGCTTCGGAGAAGCTCCGTGAAAAAGCACGGCAGGCGGATGCCGAGGCAACGGCGGAAGATATCGTTCTTGCCGCCGACCAGGCTTTCTTTCAGACGTTGCAAGCTCAATCGACGCTGGAAGTCACAATTCATACCGTCCAGGCACGTCAAGCTCTGGTCGATCAGGTCGAGGCATTATCGCGTTCCAAACTGAAATCCGAGCTCGATCTGAGTTTCAGCCAGGTAAACCTATCCCAGGCAAAACTGCTCCAGGTGGACGCGCAAAGCAACCTGGATGCGGCGCGGGCGGCACTGGCTGCAGTTCTTGGCAGCGATCGTCTTACCGATTATCAGCTCGTCGATGACCCTGGTTCTCTACCCAACTTGCCACCCGATCCCGACGCGCCGGTCAATGAGGCTCTTCAGAATCGTCCGGACCTTCGTTCTCTTCAGTTTTCGACTCAAGCCGACCAGAAATTCGTCACCGCTCAGAAACGCCAACTTCTGCCGACGGTAAGCGCGGCAGGTGTTGTCGGGTACACCCCGCTTGGGTCTACTCAGTATTTCAATGACAACTGGTACGGCGCAGTAGGCGTGAACATCAACGTGCCCATCTTCAACGGTTTTCGTTTTCGGGCGCAAGCTGCGGAAGCGGAAGCGCAGGCTTCGGCCGAAGCCGAACGAGTACGCGACCTGCACAATCGCATCGCCCGGGATGTACGTACAGCCTGGCATCTTGCGGCAGCAGCCCGGCAGCGCGTCGACGTGGCTGTTCAACTTCTTGCCCAGAGTAATTCGGCGCTGAGCCTGGCCCAGACCCGTTACAATCTGGGCCTGAGTTCGATTGTGGAGCTCAGCCAGGCCCAGCTTCAGCAGACGCAAGCCGCCATTGAAAACGCCAACGCACGCGCGCAGTTCCGCCTTTCTTACGCCGCCCTGCTCTTCCAGACCGGATCGAACAAATAAAAGAGCGAGCGATTAAGAGAAGAACAGGCGCGTGGAAACACTTTTTGGCGATGAGACCTATCCAGTGTCGATATTGCGGTACTCCTGAGCCAACCTCGGAGCATTTCACGAATTTCCGCTGCTCACTCCGGCCGTCTGAAATGGGGCGCGAATTTGCTAAGCGGGACAAAGCGGCAGAAGCCAAAGTTGAGCTTCAGCCCGCACAAGAACTCTGCGCGGCGTAAGCTAATCTCCCGATAGGGCAATCCCAGCCTGGGCATTAAGGCCGCGAGCGGACTCGGCAGAGCCCGTTTGTTAGAATTGAATTTCTCGCGCGGCCAGGTAGCTCAGTCGGTAGAGCGCAGCCCTGAAAAGGCTGGCGTCGGCGGTTCGATTCCGTCCCTGGCCACACCACATTCCCCTCATACTCAAGACGTTAGAAGCAAAGGACCTCGCGCCTACTGCTTGTCGAAGATGATCAAGTTATGGACGGTACTCCCCTGGCCGTCTTTTCCGTCCTGCTTGTAGGTCATCGTCTTTCCGTCCTTCGAGACTACGCCGTGACCTTTGGTATTCCCGCCCGCCATTTTCCAGACGTGATCTACAGTATTGCCAGAGGTTTTTGTGGACACATCTCCGTCAGCGCCCTCAATCGAAACCGCTGCTTCTGACTTCTTGTACGACCATTTAAAGGGCTTTCCTGCGGGATCAACACCCTCAATAACCACATTCCCATTTGCGGCTATTGTGACGGTCTGGCTTTGCGGCCCCGGTCCGGGGCTATACTTCGATTTCTCCGTGTTGCGATCCCATTTCCCAACAAACGGATCGGTGGTCTGTGCAATCAATGCGACTGCCGATGCAAGTAAGACAGTCGGCATTAAAACCGGCGGGTGATTGTGCCCGCGTTGAATTCTCCTGACGGGAATTGAGTGGCGATTCTATCGCCATGCTCTACTTCAACTGCTTGGCGGCAACAGCTCGGGTTTAAGGCCGACCCGAAGTATCGCCGGACCGTTTCGCAGATCCGCGTAACTGGCTTCGGTTTGGTCAGCTATGCGCGATCTTTTACTTCTCGCCCCCAAGAAACTGACGAAGTTGCCCAGAGCGACAGCGTCCGAGACATGAATGTTCTCGCTGGGAAGGCGGTGAAAATCTTCCATGCTGAGAGACCGCAAGTCCGTGGAAGAATCAACCCTTGCCAGATCCCGGCCGCCCTCCAGAGTTCCGACGCACAGAAGGACGTCACGAGCTGCGCGCCGCGGGTATCGCCAACTGGGATTTCTCGGTGGTGAAGCGAACTGCGATTAATGAACGCGTCAATCTTGACTTCCGCACCGAATTCATCAACATGTTTAGCCGGGTGCAATTTGCGGCTCCAAAAACTTCGCTCGGCAATCCGAGCTTCGGCCTTGTGACCTCAGCATTAAATCAGCCCCGATTAGTACAGTTCGGGCTACGGCTGAACTTCTAATTACGACGAGAGGCGGTCAAGCAGCTTGCTGGCGCCCTTCCCTTTTCGCTGCCGCGCGGGCGGCGCATCATCGTCCGTGGTTCTGAAGTATTCGTCCAGCGCTTCAAAGCCTTGCAGGATGTCGTCTACATCGTCCGAAGCTACAGGAACGCCTCCCGTACCCAACTTATTTCCGGCCACCCAGCGGCACTGCGCCCATACTTCCCGGCCAGAGGATCGCTGCGCGTTGGCGCGATTCGCACGCATCCTGGAATCCGAAATCCGGAGTTCTCTGCCCGACTGTTCCCTCGATTGCTCCCTCATATCTAATCTCCTTCAGTTCGAGCGAGAGTAACTGAGGGCTATCCGGCGTGTTCTCCCAGTTACGCGTAAGTAGTTGAGCGTGGAGGCGAAAAGATTTTTCCGGCAGTTGTTAGCGACGACTGTCACTGTTACCGGGTCAGAAACTTTCCAGCGACATAATCGATCGTTCTTTACGAAATCGCACACCGAACATCCATTCGGCTAGTGTCAGGGGGGACATATGGCAGTACGTTACACCCGTGCGTACGAAATACTCTCAGCATTGCTCATGCTGTTTGCATTTCACGGTACAGGCAATGGACAAATTCTTTATGGATCCATCACCGGAAATGTGAAGGATCCAAGTGGGGTGGCTGTTGCGGGGGCCCAGGTTCAAGTTGAGAACCCGACCACCGGTTTTCAGCGGCAGACCACCTCTAATAATGAGGGCATCTACCTGATAGGAGATCTGCCTCCCGGTACTTACAACGTTACGGTCAGCAGTCAAGCCTTTGCGAAGGCGATCATAAACGGCGTGCCCGTCAGCGTCAACCAGACTCGACGCGCCGATGCCTCTCTGCAGATGGCACAGATGAACCAAGTCGTAGAGATTACGGCGGCACCTCCGGCTCTGCAGACCGACCGGGCGGACGTGAACGTGAACATCAGCACCAGACAATTGGAATCTCTTCCGATCACGGGAAGCGGCGGCCGTAACTTTCAAAGTCTGCTGACGATAGTGCCCGGTACAAGTATCAGCGGGCCACAGAATTCAGCGGCAGCCGAACCCGGCGCTTCGCACGGCGTTCCCAGGCAATGTCATCCCGCTGAATCGCATTGATCCGGCAGCACTCAACCTGATCTCACTGCTGCCGCAGACCAACGTGCCCGGTTCCACATACACGAACAACTACGTACCAACCGGGAAAGGAACAACCGACCGCGACAACATCGATATTAAGATCAACCAACACATCTCAGACCAACTTGCTTATTTCGCGCGATACAGTTTCGGACCATCGGATATTTTCGATCCTCCGCAACTTGGCGCAGCGGGTAGCGACGCTTTGAACGGAGGTCAACTGGGAACGGCATCGGCGAAGATTCGCATCGGCGGAGCCGGCCTTACTTATACGATCAAGCCGACACTCCTGTTGGACGCAAACGTCGGCTACACGAGGCAGCGACTGGGAGCTCAGGCTCCAGATATCGGCTCGAACTATGGCCTCGACGTATGGCACATTCCCGGCACTAACGGATCGAGCCCGCTGCAAGGAGGAATTCCCTTCTTCGCCGTGACCGGGTTTGCGAATATAGGCAACTCGAATACCGGCAGTCCGTTTCTGTTCCGCGACAACCAGTACGTGACGAACGAAAATCTGAGCTGGGTGAAGGGACCGCATACGATGCGCTTCGGATTCGAGTTTCAGGACCAGCAACTGAATCACTTCCAGGCGCAGGGCGGAACCTTTCAGACGGTTCGCGGCAGCTTCCAGTTCAACGGGCAATCGGCGGCGCTACAGAATGGCCCTTCCGCAAACTTATTCAATTCCTGGGCGTCGTTCCTGCTGGGACTACCGTCGGCTGCAGGGAAAGTAACGCAACGCGTGAACCCAAACTCACTCCGCATGTACGCATGGGCGGGATACGCACAGGATCAGTGGCAGGTTACTCCGAAGCTAACACTCAACTATGGGGTGCGATGGGAGTTCTATCCGTGGCCACATACGGATCAGGGCGGCGTTCCGCGATTTGACGCCACAAACGGGAACGTTTACGTCGGCGGAGTAGGATCCGTTCCAGTGGACACCTACGCGGACGCCGGGCACGGGCAGTTTCTGCCGCGTATCGGGATCGCATACCGGGCGACGGAAAAGACGGTAATTCGTTCCGGGTTCGGCCTATCCGCAGATCCAAGACCGTTTATCGATTTCCGCAATGCATATCCGAACATCAATGCGTGGGCAATGCCGACCGGCGCGTTCGGGGGCGTCAGCAATCCGTACGTGCCGGTTACGACCTTTCGACTCGGCTTAGACGAGGCAACGTATGGACAATTTCCCAACCTAGGAAACGGAGTGATTAAGCTGCCGGCTAACACAGGGACCACAACGTGGCCGCAGACTGTGAGACGGAAGTACATAGAATCCTGGAATTTCATGCTGCAGCATCAGTTCGGCAGCGCCACAAATCTCCAGGTGGGATTCGTGGGGACGCGTTCCGTGGGACAGATGCAGTTCATGAACATCAACCCGGGGCCTCCTGCTACTCCGGGGCAGCCCCAGGGGAACAATGCTCGTCTCCTTGCGAGTTCCCTGGGCCTTTTGGCGGATATCAACTCTATACAGCCTTTTCAGACGACTACTTACGATGGTCTGCAGAGCCAGGTAACCCACCGGCTCGGAAGTTCGACCATAGGTGCCACTTACACGTGGTCGAAGACAATCAACTGGGCGGACAACGATGCCAACCCACGGATCCAATGGCCAAGCGCGTGGAATCTGAACAGAGGCCCTGCCAGTTACGACCATACTCACAATCTTCAGACCTACTTCGCTCTCGATTCACCATTCGGCAAGGGCAAACGATGGATGCACAGCGGAGTTACGAGCCATCTGCTGAGCGGGTGGGCGCTGAATGGGATTCTCAGTGTAACCAGCGGCGCGCCGATCTACGTGATTCAGAGCACGGGAAATGCTTTGAACGCGGCCGGCAGTTCGCAGGTGCCCGATTTAGTGAAGAGTAACGTGGCGATCTATAACGCAATCGGGCTGGGTGTGCCGTATTTCGATACCAGCGCTTTCGCGGCAGTCAATATCCCGGCCAACCTGCCACAACGGTTTGGCAACTCCGGGCGCAACAACATTCGCGGACCAGGCTTCCTGAATCTCGACGCCGGTCTGTCTCGCGATTTCAGAGTACGAGAACGGCTGACGCTCCAGTTCCGTGCCGAGGGCTTAGACGTTTTAAATCACGCTAACTTCGCGAATCCAGCTTCGGATATCAGTACTCCGAACAGCTTCGGATACGTTACCGGGACGGTCAGCAATCAACCGGCACCGAATAGTGCCCGTCAGTTCCGTTTTTCTACACGCGTGGTCTTCTGATGGTTCCGCATGTGGTAGGCGGCAGAGAAACAGACTAGCCAGGGGACGGCAAGCGAGCATGGCTCCGAACGCAGCAGGCGTCTCGTTGTCGGCTTCACGGTCACAGGGAGGCGAGTAGTACGCAATCGGGGCAATACCATGCAGAACTGTTTACATCTCATTTACATCAGACTGGACGAAACCTTGTTACACTTTACATAACTACAGCTTGGGGGTAAATCCGTGTACTTCAATTCGATCAAGCGGAACGGGCGGTTCTTTGCCCAGGTCCTGACTATAAGCACGCTTGCACTTTGCTTATCGTTTGTGAGCCTTGCTCAATCCACCGGCGGAATTCAAGGCACAGTCACGGACGCGAGCGGCGCGGTGCTGAGTAATGCAGACGTCGATGTTACTAACATAGCGACAGGCCAGCATCAGTCCATCAAGAGCAACGAGGCCGGGCTCTATGCCCTGCCTTCTCTGCAAACAGGTACTTATACCGTTCAAGTGAAGGCACCGGGCATGCAAACGACAACGGCATCGAACATTACGGTGGCGGTTAGTACGGTCACGAGGCAAGACTTCACGCTGCAAGTGGCCAGCAGCACGCAGACGGTTGAGATTCAGGGCGGCAGTCCGGTTGTGGAAACGACAAGCGTTTCCATGGGATCCGTTGTGAATAACCGGGTGGTGCAAGAAGTGCCATTGAACGGCCGTCATTTTGTGGATCTGGCGCTGCTGGTTCCGGGCACCGTGACGCCGCCGCAGAACGGATTCCTGACTGCGCCGATCCGCGGACAAGGCACGTCCAGTTTCAATTCAGGTGGAGCTCGCGAAGACACTGTGAATTTCATGATTAACGGCGTGAACATGAACGACCTGGCCCAGAACCAGATCACGTTTCAGCCGACAGTCAACACAGTGGACGAATTCAAGATTGACAATTCGACATTCAGCGCGGAATACGGGCGGAACTCAGGCTCGATTGTGAACATAGCCACGCGCGCGGGCACAAATCAAGTGCACGGCGAACTTTACGACTACCTTCGCAACGAGGCGTTCGATGCGCGGAACTACATCAACCCGATCGGGATCCCGCAAGCCCCGTTTAAGCGTAATCAGTTCGGAGGCGCTGGCGGATTTCCGATCAAAAAAGACACCACGTTTCTCTTCCTGAGCTATGAACAACTGGAGCAGCGACAAAGCATACCCCTATCGCAGACGGTGCTGAGTCCGGCGCAAAGAGCACAGGCGGCGAGTTCAGCCGACCCGATCATCAGAGCACTGCTGCCGCTCATTCCGGCCGGTAATTCCAACAACGGAACGGTGTTCACCGGGAACGCGGTTGCCCCGGTCTCTATTTACCAAGGAACAGCGAACTTCACACAAAGCTTTGGCACGAAGAATCGATTCAATGCGTACTACGCGATGCAGCAGGATCAGCGGAATGAGCCGCCCACGACGCAGGGTAATAACCTGCCCGGGTACGGGGATTCACGACATGGCGTGCGGCAGGTACTGACGATCAACGACACGCACACGATCAGCCCGACAGTCGTGAACGAGGCCCGGCTCGGGTTTAACCGGATTCATATTATCTTCGCGGCTGAGAATACTTTGAATGCAGCCAATCTAGGCATCAACAGCGGCGTAAATGCACCCATTGGACTGCCGCAGATCACTGTCACGGGCGCGTTCGCGTTCGGCGGTATCAGCGGCTTTCCGCAAGGCCGCGGCGATACGACGATGATTGGCTCCGACACCCTGAGCTGGATTCATGGGAAGCATACGATCAGGATCGGCGGCGAATACCGGGAGACGGTTGCCAACAGCTTCACTCAGACACCCGGGACGTTCACGTTCCCTACAATTACTGCTTTTCTCCAGGACCAGGCGAACGCGTTCACGGCGAACAGCTCAAATCGGGCAGCGCGAATCTACACGCCCTCGGCCGGCGCTTTTGTTCAGGACGCTTATAAGATCCTGCCGCGCCTGACGCTAAACCTGGGGCTTCGTTATGACTGGAACGGGACACCGTACGACAGCCGGAATCACTTTGTGGTGTTCGATCCTACGACGGTTTCGCTCGTGCAGGTGGGAGCAAATGGCGGACCACAAAACGCGTACAACCAGAGCGCACTGAACTTTCAACCGCGCGTTGGTTTCGCGTGGGATGCGTTCGGCACGGGGCGCACTGTGATTCGCAGTGCTTACGCCATCTTTGTCGATCAGCCGAACAACGGCGTGGTCAGCGGACTGGTAGGGAACCCTCCATTTTCCCTGCCCCTGACGTTCTCGCCGACAGCAGCTACTCCATTTGTCAGCTTCGCAAATGCGTACAACTTTGCGAGCGGTTCCATCTCGCCGAGTTCGGTGGCTCACAATTACCGAAACGGCTATGTTCAATCCTGGAACTTCAATCTCCAGCAGCAACTGAGCGGAACAATGGTTCTAACAACCAGTTATGTGGGCAGCAAAGGAACTGACTTAAACCTTACCCGGAATTACAACCAGCCGATCAATGGTGTGCGGCCTTACCGAGCTTTAGCGGCAAACAGCCCCATCAGCCCCGGGGCCGCCTTGGGCAATATCACGGTGAACGAAAGCATCGGCAACTCGTCCTATCAGGCCCTCTGGGTCACGGTGGACAAGCACCTCTCCCGCAATCTGCAATTCAATGGATCGTATACGTGGTCCAAGTCGATCGATTTGAATTCGCGTAACTTCCAAGGCGTGGTGGTACAGGATAGCTATAACGTTGCGAATGATCGCGGATTATCCGATTTCGATGCGCGGCACCGGTTCGTGTTTTACGGCATCTATGACCTGCCATTTCACGGGAGCCGGCTCGTGGAAGGTTGGGAATTGTCGCTGATCGAAACGTTGCAGAGCGGCAACCCGATTACCTTCCGGACGTCCAATACAGCTCTCACGGGGCTTCAGACTGTGCGTGCCAGCGTCACCGCACCCGTTCTGGCCGGCTACACTCCAGCCTCAAACGGCAGCAACACGTTCATGGGATACCTGTTGAACCCGCAAGTGTTCGTAGCGAATCAGGGCAATACCTTTGGCAATCTGGGCCGCAACGTCGTGATTGGACCGGGTTTTGCGAACCTGGATTTTGCACTGGTTAAGAACACCAAGATCACGGAACGATTCAATATCCAGCTTCGTGCCGATGCGTTTGACGTATTGAATCACACGAACTTCGGTCAACCTGGAACAACGGTAGGAACCGCTCAGTTTGGATTGATCAACAGCACTCGTTTCCCCACAGGGGACGCAGGCTCGTCGCGTCAGTTACAACTCGCTTTGAAGTTGCGTTTTTAGCTGCGCAGGCGATTCTGGAATGCAGGTCAACTTGTTTCAGGGCTCACCGAGCCCTGGAAGAGGTCTCCAGTTGCGGCGTTGCGATCGCCGCTTCTTTTCCATGTCCAGCAACAGCGCCGACCGCCGCACCTACGGCGGCTCCACCACCGACGCGTTCCGCCGGTTTCTTTTTTGTTTGGTTTCTCTCGTACGACCGCGAACGAGCCGCTGTCGTACTTTGAGGCTCAGCGATACCAACAAACAGTGGCAACACGGTCAGAAAGGTCAGTAACGCGATCTTTCTCATGAGTTCTCCTCCGCACCTGTGTAGGGCAACTCATCGGCCAAACCCACCGCCTAACGGTAACGATGTAGCAGGATACAACTTAGCCGGTTTGAGAAAAGCGACTCGCAGCTAATTTGGCCGACTTCAGCAAGGCGCGTGTAGTAAAAAGTACAGGTGCTCTCCCCAGGCGCACGCCCATCATGGAACTGCGCGTCACAATCGACAAAGCGTCATGCTCATTCCGTATCTTAGGAACGAGTCCAATCCGCGCAGTTACGAACTGTAACCTGACGTAAGGAGCACCATGGGAGTACTGCCGCTTAAGTAGGAAATGTTAGCTACTAAGTCTTTTTGAACACCGAGTTGAGCGAGCGAGCCGCGTCCTTAAAGAAGCTCGTACCGGCGGCCCGCGAAATTCCGACTTGGCGTTTACTGGAATCCCGCAACGGCGTGGGGCTTGTAGGGAGCTTCGAGTTCTTTCACCTCTTCGGCCGTTAGTTTCAGTTCCAAAGCTGCCACCGCATCGGTTAAGTGGCCGGGCTTCGATGCCCCGATGATGGGAGCTGTAACGCCGGGCTTCTGCGCAACCCACGCGAGAGCCACTTGCGCAGGCGGAACCTTCCGGCGTTGCGCCAAAGCGAGTACTCGAGCAACGATCTCCGGATCACTTTCATTGGTTCCATAAAGAGTTTTCCCGAAGGCATCGGTTTCCGCCCGCTCTGTTGTCTGATCCCAAGGCCGGGTTAGTTTGCCACGGGCTAACGGACTCCAGGGCAGAAGTCCAACCCCCTGATCGAGACAAAGCGGGAGCATCTCGCGCTCTTCCTCACGGTTGAGCAGATTCAAATGATTCTGCATGGTCACGAATTCCGTCCAGCCATGAAGCCGGGACGTATACAAAGACTTCGCGAATTGCCAGGCGAACATGGAAGACGCACCGATATAACGGACTTTTCCTGCTTTCCTTAAGTCATGCAGCGCTTCGATCGTTTCCTCGATGGGCGTGGTGCGGTCCCAGCGGTGGATCTGATACAAGTCGACGTAATCGGTCCCGAGCCGGCGGAGGCTGTGGTCCAGTTCGGAGAAGATGGCACGCCGGGAAAGGCCAGCGCCGTTTGGCCCCTGGCGCATGCGGCCGTGCACCTTTGTTGCAAGAACCACATCGTCTCGTTTCGCGAAGTCTCGAATGGCCCGCCCAACAATCTCTTCCGAAGTTCCATCCGAATACACATTCGCGGTGTCGAGGAAGTTGATGCCAAGCTCGAAAGCCTGGCGGATGATGTCACGACTCGGCTCTTCGGGCAGCGTCCAGGTATGACTGCCGCGTTGGGGATCGCCAAACGTCATACACCCCAAACAAATGCGCGACACATCAAGGCCGGTCGAGCCTAACTTTACGTATTCCAAACTTCCTCCTAGGGACAGATTGCCACTGAATGGACGCTACAGGTCCGTTCTTCTTTCGATTGTCGAACGTACGATTTATCGGAGCACTCCGGCTGGGAACTTTGCGGGGAATGCTAAGCTCAGAATCCATTACACCCAGCATTGGCCAGAATCCCGATAATGACGTCCAAGCTCCTCTCCATTTTCCCCCTACTGCTGTTCTCACAATTCGCATCGGCGCAGGACTCTGTCGTTCTACGTGTCGGGAGTCTCATTGACGGTAAAGGAGGAGTTCAGCGCAACACATATATTGCCGTGAAAGGCTCAAAGATCGACAAGATTGGAGCGAAGGCGGACGGCCGCGTCGTCGACCTGAAGAAGTACACTGTGCTTCCGGGTTTGATCGACACGCACGTTCACATCGCCTGGCACTACGGGCCGGATGGGCGCTATATGCCGCGGGACTCTTCGCAAACGAGTGCTCTGGGCTATGGCCTCGAAAACGCGTATGTCACGTTGATGGCCGGGTTCACGACGGTGCAGAGCGTGGGAAGCCCAATCGACGTAGATATTCGCAATGCGATCGAGCGCGGCGTCTTTCCGGGAGCACGCGTTTTGACCTCAGTAAGAGGAATCAACAACGCGAAGTTGAGCGTTGACGAGCTTCGGGACGCTGTGCGGAAGAACAAGGCCGACGGAGCAGACTTGATCAAGATGTTCGCGTGGACTGGAACGCTGCAGCATGGCGGAGGATCCCAGACATTGTCAAACGAGCAGATCGCGGCAGTTTGCGACGAAGCTAAGAAGAATGGATTGCGGACGTTGGTCCATGTTTATGGTGATGGCGCGTCGCGCGTCGTCTCCGAATCCGGATGCACCTCGGTTGAACACGGATTCTTTGCGAGCGATGAAACGTTGCGTGTACTCGCCGCACGAGGAACATACTACGATCCGCACACCGGACTCGTCATCCAGAACTATCTCAACAACAAACCCAAATTCTTTGGCATCGGCAGCTACACACAAGCGGAGTTTGACGCCATGGAACAGAGTCTGCCGGCGATTCTCGCCACGTTTAAGCGGGCGCTGAAGATTCCGGGGCTAAAGATTGTGTATGGAACCGACGCTGTCGCGGGAGCGCATGGACACAACATTGAAGAGATGGTCTACCGCGTTCAGAAGGGCGGACAAGAACCCAAAGCGGCCGTTCTCTCCGCGACGTCTGTTGCAGCCGAATCGCTGAACATGGCAGGGAAGATTGGATCGCTGGCTCCCGGCATGGAAGCCGACCTGATTGCAGTGGATGGCGATCCGTTGCAAGACATCACCGCACTGAGGCGGGTCGTGTTCGTGATGAAAGGCGGAAAGATCTACAAGAACGCCGCGGGTGAGCGATGACCGTAAAGCTTTGGGCGGCACTACTGGCACTACCGCTTGCAGCGCAGCAGTGGCCCGTTTACGGCGGCGATGACGGCGGCTCGAATTACTCGGCGCTCGACCTGATCAACCGGTCCAACGTTTCGAAACTAAAACTGGCATGGGAATGGAAGAGCGGCGAACAGCCGATGCCGCAATACGGGTCAAAGCCAGGCCCCTTCGAAGGAACACCGATCATGATCGACGGGGTTCTCTATTTCCCTTCGTCTTACTATCGTGTGATTGCGCTGGATGCCCAGAGCGGACGTGAGCTTTGGAATTACGATCCGGAGGCATACCGGGACGGCGCGGATCCTAATACGCGCTATTCGCATCGTGGAGTCGCCGCCTGGCGCGACGGTGGCAAGCTGCGCATTTTTCTTAACTTCCACCAGAAGCTTGTGTGCCTCGACGCTGCTACCGGTAAGCCGGTGATGGGTTTTGGCGACAACGGTGTCGTCAATCTGATTCAGGATTTGCGATGGCCTGTGAATTCGAAGCACTATTCGAACTCCTCGCCACCCGTGATCTATAAGGACCTTGTGATTGTAGGCAGCAATGTCAACGACTACATGGTGTATAAGAAGGACCCGCCGGGAGACGTGAGAGCGTTCAACGCACACACCGGCAAACTCGCCTGGACCTTTCATACGGTGCCCGAGAGCAACGAGCCGGGAGCGGAGACATGGGAAGGAGGCTCGGAGAAGTTTACCGGCCACACGAACGTCTGGGCGCCATTTACCGTTGACTCAGCACGCGGCTTAGTTTATCTGCCGGTCAGCACAGCCAGCAATGACTTCTATGGCGGCGCACGTCCGGGTAAGAATCTGTTTGCGGAGTCCCTGGTGTGCCTGGATGCCAATACGGGAAAGCTCAAGTGGTACCGGCAACTTGTTCACCACGGCTTGTGGGACTACGATCTTGCCTCCGCGCCTACTTTAGTCACGATCAGAGTAAGTGGCAAAAAGATGGATGCCGTCGTGCAGTTGACCAAGATGGGATTTGTCTTCGTGTTCGATCGAGAGACCGGCAAACCGGTGTGGCCCATTGAAGAACGGCCGGTTCCCGCGAGCGATGTTCCCGGTGAAAAAGCATGGCCAACGCAGCCCTTTCCAGTCAAGCCGCCGCCTATTGCCGATCAGGGCGTCACGCTCGACGATGCGTTTGATCTTACGCCGGAACTGAAAGCCGAGGCGATGGAGGAGATGAAGAAATATCGTCTTGGTCCGCTATTTACGCCTCCGTCGCTTCGCGGAACCTTGATGAAGCCGGGCGTGATTGGAGGAGCGAATTGGGGCGGCGGGGCTTTCGATCCGGAAACCGGCCGGATATACGTCAAGACCAGTAACAACGGCAGTCTGGCGCGGGTGATGCAACCTAAGCGGAACCCAGATCAGGATGCGGACTATGTGATGGAGCCCGGCGCGCCCGCAGTGTTCCACGATCGTTTGCCGCTGTTACGTCCGCCGTACGGGCATTTGACTGCTATCGATCTCAATAAAGGGGAAATCGCCTGGCGCGAGGTCTTCGGCGACACGGCAAGTGTCCGTAAGAATCCCGCGCTCAAGGGTGTGCACCTGCCCGAGAAACTGGGCGTCGCAGGAGCACAAGGAGTGATTGTAACGAGGGGCGGACTTGTCTTTGCAGGTTCGGGCGACGAAGCATTTCATGCAATCGATAAAACCAATGGCCGGGATCTCTGGATTTTCCCGCTCCCGCGCCGCGTAACTGCTACACCCATGACCTATCGCGGGCAGGACGGCCGGCAGTACGTGGTAGTCGCAACCGGCATGGGATCTGATGCAGAGTTGATGGCTTTCGCCCTGGCAGCGAATTAACGAAAGAAGCGCGAGCGAGCAGTAAGCAGGTTAATCCTGTACAAATGCTTCTTTTGTTCAATACAAAGCTGCAGAGTACTAGGAAGATATTGGCACGATGATACGTCTCTCCGGATCTCAACCATGCCGATCCAATTACTACCGCTTTGCACTGTTTTTCGCAGCTTGGCTTGGCGTCACGACGGCTGTGTTCGGGCAATCGACCGGGACCATTCGTGGCGTTGTGCGGGACAGTTCCGGAGCGGTTGTACCGGATAGCGCAATAGCGCTTACAAATAACGGCACGCAGCAGGTTACTCAAGCAACAACTAACGCGAGCGGCGCTTACTCGTTCGCTTTTCTTGCGCCCGGCGAGTACGACATGCGTGTTGAGCATGCGGGATTCGCCCGATCTGTCCGCCAGCACATAACAGTGGACATCGCGGCACTCGTTGTTGTCGACGTCAATCTCCAAGTGGGAGCAGCGGCCCAAACAGTCGAGGTGCAATCGGAAGGGCAGCAATTGCAAGTCGCGAATTCGGAACTGAGCCACGTTGTTGACAACACGATGATGAACGCGGTTCCGCTGTCGAGCCGGAACTTCACCCAGATTCTAGCCCTCTCGCCCGGCGTTACGGCGAACGTGATCGATGCAGGAGCAATTGGACGAAACAGCGTCAATATCTCCGCAAACGGGGCGCGCCCGTGGGATAACAACGTTCTGCTAAACGGGATGAACGCCGATAATTCGATGTCGCAGGGCTTCGATGATGGGCCAGACAAGACGGGCGTTCCAGTGCCCTCCCCTGACGCCATTGAGCAGTTCAAAGTGCAAACCGGGCTTTATGACGCCGAGTTCGGGAAGCAGGGCGGCGGCACGGTAAACCTTCTAACGAAGTCAGGAACGAACAGCTTCCATGGTTCGGCCTTCGAGTTCTTCCGGAACACTTCTTTGAATGCGAACAGCTTCTTCCAGAATGCAAGTGGCGCGGCGAAACCCGTCTTCCGGCAAAACCAGTACGGGGGCACAATCGGTGGTCCGATCGTAAAAGATAAGGCGTTCTTTTTCTTTTCCTATCAGGGCACTGACCAGGCGAACGGAATTTCAACCTCTTCGAACAAGACAACGTTTCTGCCGGTTCTGGGCGATCGCACACGCCAGGCTCTGGGCAGAATTTATAGCGGGAAGGCCGGCGTATTTGGAGGCGTAGGGGTCGCGCCCGACGGCTCGAACATCAATCCCGTCGCGCTCGCACTATTGAATGCGAAGCTTCCGGATGGCTCCTACGCGATCCCGAGTGCATGCGTCGTCACTAGCGCCATTGCAGGATATTGCGCCATCTCGTCGCCCGCAATCTTCAAGGAAAAGCAGATCATCGCGAACGGAGACTTTAGCCTTACCGATAAACAGCGGCTCAGCGTGAAGACAATTTATGCTCGCGATCCCGAGACATTACCGTTTCAATCGAATACCAGTGTCCTGGGATTTGGGGATGACGAATACCACGCGAACACGAACGTTGCAGTGTCTCACACCTATACGATCAGCCCCGCCGTGGTCAATCAACTGAGAGCCGGGTATAGCCGCAATCTTTCGAATGAAAAGCCGATAGAGCCTCTCACCGCGGCGCAGGTAGGGATGGTATCTCCGGTTCCGACTGTACCGGGATTAGCGTCCATCATCGTGAACGGGTTATTCACAATCGGGGCAAACCGCAGCAATGACCGGCACGTGAATCAGCAGCAGGCCGAGCTTGGAGATACTCTCTCCACCACCCGCGGCCGCCATCAGCTACGACTCGGGGCCGACGTCAATCCAGCACGAATTTTAAACAATGCCGGTTTCGTACAAAGGGGTGAAATTCAAATTCAATCCTTCCCCGATTTTCTTCTCGGAATGGCGGGCGCACAGAATGGCACAGCGTACAGCAATCTGTACCAGACGTTGGCCGGCGACGGGCGAACGGCACTCTATCCCAGCTTTAATAACTTTTCGTTTTTTGCCCAGGACGATTTCCGGGTCAACGATCAACTGACGCTAAACCTTGGGCTGCGCTACCAGTTCAACGGGCAGGCTTACTACGCAGACGGCAAAGTTTCGAATTACGACTTCCGTTTATATCCGCAGGGCGTGCCCCCGACAGCAGGCACACTGCAAGGCCTAGTGCTCCCTGCCAATGTTCCTTCGACCGTGCCCGTTCCAGATGGGGTGGCGAAGCTAGACCGGAATACATTTGCCGAGCAGAATTGGCTTAACTTCTCGCCGCGCATAGGAGTCGCATGGCGTCCGCTGCGACGCACGCAGAACTTGGTGATACGGGTCGGCTACGGACTCTTCTACTCAGCGATCGCTGGAACGGTCCAGGGAGGATTGACCACTCACCAACCTTTCTACGCGTCGGTTACGGCCGGCGGGGCCGCAAATCCCAATGTGACGTTCCAGAATCCTTTTCCAAACGTGCCGCCACCGACGGCTTTCCCGCTGTACAGTCCGGTGAAGTTAGGAAGTAATCAGACCATTTACCCTGTGGATCCGCTATTGAAGCAGCCTCGAACGCAGGAATATAGCGGGAACATACAGACCGAGATGAAGGGCATCCTGGTAGAGGCGGGGTACGTCGGCAGCCAGACCACGAATCTGGTCGGCTTTGTTACACCGAACCAGGCCGGACTGGCAAGCACAGGCCAGCCTATCAACGGGCAAACGACGAATACGCTCGCGAATCTTCTTCTAAGGGTGCCCTATGTTGGTTTCACTCCCGGGTCCGACGGAGTTGGCGAGTTTATGAACACGTACTGCACGTCCGAACAGGCTTGCGCTTCGAATCCCTACGGCGGAAATGCTTTTTGGAGCAGGTACAATTCATTCCAACTCAGCGCAAATAAGCGCTACTCTCATGGGCTCACGTTTTCCGGAGCGTATACATGGAGCCATTCGATTGACAACATGGCGGGGAGCACTAGCGGCCGCCAAATGGCTCTCGGCAGTGTGACCGGCGACTTCCATAATCCGGCTGTCGGACCATCCAATTTCATCCGAACCAACGTCTTCACTGCGAGTTACCTTTGGGACATTCCGAGATGGAATGCAGCGAAAGGCGTCTCGAGCGTGTTGGTGAACGGCTGGTCGTTATCGGGAGTTGTCATCGTCGAGTCGGGACTTCCGTTCAGCATTACAGACAGCAGAGGTGGAACCATCATCGGGTCGAACGGGAGCTTTGCCCAGTTTGCAACCGGAATGGGGCCGGCTGATGTTCCGGTAAGTTCTCCGACACTCAGCCGTAACTTCAATGCGGCAGCATTTACTACGACGCCGACGATTGGGAACGGTACTTACTTAGGGAATTCTCCGCGTGACTTTCTCACGGGCCCGGGTTTCTGGAATACAGATCTGGCCGTGCTGAAGCAGTTTCCGATTCGCGAGGCGGTGCGGGTTGAGTTCCGCGGCGAGCTTTTCAATCTTTTCAACCATCCCAATTTCGCCAACCCTGGTTCAAACGTCGCGACTCCGCAGTCCTTCGGAGTGATCTCGAGCACCGTGAGCTCTCCGCGCATCTTACAACTCGCGCTGCGGGTGCGGTTCTAAATAGAAAGTCCAGACCGGAGCGACGGTGCGGAATTTTCTTCTGACCGTCGCTCTCCGGGTTGTTACTGTCGCGATGATCCCGCCGCTTTCAGAAGCGATTCGTATTCGTTCTTATCGACTACATCCAACAGCCGTACTCGATCTGTTACGCCCTCCGAAAGCCGTCCGTACAGTTCTTTCTCGCCCTCAGTTGGCGCGACATCTGCCATGGAGGCAAACTCCAGCAGCCGCGCGAGCTTGCTATCGATGCCCGTCGGATAGTTGATCAAGTCTTCGCCCGCTCTGGCGCGGAACTGCACCAGCCGTTCTTCGATCGTATACAACTTGTCATTCAAAGCCTTCATGGCACGATCGAGCTCGGCTGCATTTTTTCCATTTTGTTTTGCGTCCGCCACGACTTGTTCGGCTCGTTTCCGCATTTCGCGGATTTTCCGGACAGTGTTCATCGTCTGTTCCAGGCGGCTGCTGACGCGCCTCATAAATTGAAACTGCTCGTCGAGATCTGCGTCCGTGGCAGTAATCCGAGGATCTTTCACCAGCTTGAAGGGCTTAGTGTAAGTGCGTCCACTTATAGTTAGCTCGACACGATATGCTCCAGGAGGCGCAAGCGGACCAACTGCCTCGCCTTGGAAAACGGCGCCCGGAATGACGCTTGCTCCGCTATAGCGGAAGTCCCAAACGAAGGTATTCGGACCTTGCGCGGCTGTGGCGCGCATCGCTGCGCCCCGGCGGCGACCTGATCGCACAGGACTGTTAGCGGACTTTACACCGCTCGTGTCCACCGTGAAGGTGCGGACTTCTTCGTTCGCTCCGTTGTTCTCACGAACGATCTTGAGGGTAACCGGTCCGGACGGGGCATCCTTCAGATAGAAAGGAATGGTTACTCCATTGGGTGGGTTCTCACCTGTTCCGGACACATCAGTGCCGAAGCCGCCGGCTAAACTTGCATTCTGGCGAAAACGGACGGTCGTTTCGGGCGTGAAGAGATGAACGGGTTCATTCAGAGAGTCAGTGTTGAGCTGGCGCAACAGCGAAGCGTGATCAAGTATCCAGAAGCCACGGCCATGGGTTGCGGCAACCAGATCGCCGTTCTTGACCAGGAGATCGTGGACCGGAACAACAGGTAACCCGAGTTTTAAAGGCTGCCAATGTCCGCCATCATCAAAAGAGACGTAAACCGTGGTCTCCGTGCCCGCGTAAAGAAGGCCGGGACGCTCCGGGTCTTCTCTGATGACTCGCGTGAAATCATGTTCGGGGATGCCGGTGATGATCTTGTTCCAGGTCTTGCCGTAATCCGACGTTTTATAAAGATACGGCCGGTCGTCCTGAAGTTTATAGCGAGTGGCGGCGACATAAGCCTCGGCCGGATTGTGCGGAGACGGCTCAATGATGTTGATCAACGCAAACTCCGGCAAATCAGGAGGAGTTACTTTGGTCCAAGTCTTTCCGTTGTCCCGCGACACATTGATATAGCCATCATCAGAGCCGGCCCACAGGACATTTGAATTTACCGGCGATTCAGCAAACGAGAATATCGTGGCATACCATTCCGGCCCATAAGCTTCGCGCGTGATTGGGCCCCAGTACTCCTCCGTTTGTTCGTGCCCATAAGAAGGAGTATGTTCGAGCGTCTTAGGATCGTGACGCGTCAGGTCGGGACTAATGAGGGTCCAACTTTGGCCTTCATCGGTGGACCGATGCACGTATTGTGAGGTTACATAGAGCGTCTTCGGATTCTTGGGCGACGTCATCACGGGATAAGTCCACCAGAACCGGTAATTAATATCAGCCCCGCCCCAACCGTAGTGGGTTTCCGGATTTGGGGAGATGTCGCGTACCTGTTTGGTTGGCCGATCGTAGCGGGTGAGCCAGTGGTGATTAGCTGCGTAGATGATGTTCGAGTCGGCGGGATTGACAGCGATGTATCCGTCTTCGCCACCTCCCACCGTTTCCCAATCCTCGATAGTGATACGTCCGAAGTCAGAGCGGCTTGGCAGAGCAATGGTCGTATTGTCCTGCTGGGATCCGTAGATGTGATAAGGGAACTGATGATCGGCGACCACGTGATAGATCTGGGCTGTCGGTTGATTGAGAATACTTGACCAGGAGGTTCCACCGTTGTAAGAAACGGTAGCGCCCCCATCATTACCTTCGATCATCCGCTTTGGATCGGCGGGATCGATCCACAGATCGTGGTTATCGCCATGAGGCGGCCTGAAGGCTACGAACTTCTCGCCGCCATTCGTCGATTTCCAGGCACCCACATTGAGAACGTAGACAAGATCCGGGTCTTTCGGGTCAGCGAAGATGTGATGGTAGTACCAAGGGCGCATTGTAAGTTCGGCATCGTCGGTCAAGTGACGCCAGGTTTGGCCGGCGTCGTCGGATCGGTAGAGGCCCTTTTTCCCCAACTCCGCATCGACGAGAGCCCAGACACGATCCGGCCGGCTAGGCGCAATGGTCACGCCGATTCGACCCTTCAGGCCGGTCGGCATACCCGGCCGATTCGTTAATTCCGTCCACGTGTCGCCGCCATCGACCGACTTGAACAGCCCGGTGCCAGGTCCGGCGCTTCGCAATCCCCACGGGTAGCGCTGTAACTCGAGTGTGGATGCATACATGACTTTTGGGTTAGCGGCATCCATCACTAAATCGGCGGCACCCGAGTGTTCATCGCGGAAGAGGATCTTCGTCCAAGTCTGACCGCCATCTTTCGAACGGAAGACTCCCCGGTCAGGGCTCGGCCCCCACGGGTCTCCGAGTGCGGCTACGTAGACCAGATCCGGATTACTCGGGTCGACTCGCACACGAGCAATGCTGCGTGTCTTCTCAAGCCCGATGTGCGTCCAAGTTTTCCCGGCATCGGTTGACTTGTAGACACCGTCGCCATAGGAAGCATCACCGCGAACACACGCCTCGCCCATACCGGCATAGACGACATTGGGATTTGACAATGAGACAGCGAGAGCGCCCACGGACCCTGTATGCACGTAAGGATCTGAGACATTCCGCCAGCTAACGCCACCGTCTTCCGTCTTCCAGATGCCACCGCCGGTCGAGCCGAAATAGAACACGAGTTTGTTTGCGGGATCGCCCGCGACGGCGAGAACACGGCCCCCTCGCGAAGGACCGACCATGCGCCAATGGAGCATTCCGAGATAAGAAGGATCAACGGAGGGTCCTGTTGCGCTAGCGTCCGATTGGCCGGCGAAAACTTTGGCGGTTCCTGGAATGATTAATGAAATAGAACAAAGAGCGGTAAGAGAGGCAATAATCAGAGATGTACGCACGAAAATCCTTTCGACGGAATATTTGTTTCTGAGCGGGACAACAAGGTTCTGCCGCTCTGATACAAATAAGCTACGGTCTGTGGCGGGTCCCGGCTACTTGGCCCGAACCGGGAAGATCATATGGTAACGTGCTAGCCCGAAGTTACCGCCACGCCCGACACATTCCGGAATCGGAAGGTTCGCGCTACTGAAGCGGGTGGGCCGGATGTAAGTACCCTGCCAAAAACCGATAAACGTCGCGCCGGGAGTCTTTGGCCATTTTTGTGTCAGTCCGGTTGAAGTGGTGGCCACCAGGGGCGTTCTCATAGATCTTGTATTCGAACTTCTTCCCTTCGGCTTTCAGAGCATCGATGAGATGTTCGACTTCCAAAACGTTGACGTCTTCGTCGTTTGTGTTCGTATGGACCAGTAGCGGAGTCTGAAGCTGCTTCACGTACGTGATTGGAGAACGCTTCCGATACTCTCCGATATCCTCACGAACTGTTTTGCCAATGTGATACGGAGCGGAATACAAAGCGCGATAGGCATCCGTTGCGTACCCAAGCCGTGCGACGAGGTCGGTGTCAGGAACCCCAGCATAGGCTGCGGCGTAAAACGTTGGATGCTGAAAGATGTTCAGCAACGTGAGAAATCCACCGTGGCTCCAGCCCATGATCCCGACTCGTTTGGGATCGAGAAAATCATAGTTTTCGAGCATCCAGCGCGGACCCTCGAAGACGTCGTCGACTTCGCGCCCGCCATAATCGATGTCCTCGTAAAAGGCGCGGCCGTAACCGGTACTCCCTCGATAGTCTGTGGAAACAACTGAATAGCCTTGCGCAATCAACTCGCGCACAATGTGGGCTTCGCTGGTATCGAAGTTGGCGTGAACTCCACCGTGGATAAGAACCATGAGAGGCTGTTTCTTCGTTTTGTCGAGGTTTTTCGGTATGAAAGTGTAAGCGTGAATGATAAGTGGATTCAGCGCTCCGGGAGCTTTCGGATTCGTGACATGTTGACGCGGCAGGCTTGTATATTCGACCTGATCGACATCGGCAATATCGCTCAGTTTCGTGTACCACATCAGGTCGTCCACACGCTTAAGAACCTCGTCAAGACGATCTGAACCCGCAGGAGGCGCCGGCGGTGTTGCTCGCGAGGGCTGGGCTCCATTCGTTTCAGGCACTGCCTGAGGGAAGGCCGTTAAGACCAGGAACGGTATCAATAACAGGGCTTTTTTCTTCATATGCTCTCTATTCGGAACTCGATCGACCTTATTCAGCGGGCCATTTTTCGATAAAGGTATGCATCGGGGCACGGGTCAGCTTTGCAACGGAGATTGGCTCAGCAATCTTAAACCTTGCTTGCGAGGAAGATGGTCTTCGATTCGGGCACGGGTGCGGGGTTTACGCATCCCATAGTGCAATCTTCGAGGAAAGACTACCAGACTCGGCGCGTCTTGCGCCACCGGGAAATACGTGTATACTCGTAAGCACCCCAGTCCTGGTTCTCTGACACCGTAGTCTTCTCAAGACCGATTAACGCTCGTCTCATTCGGAGATCCGCCATTGACTTACAAACTATTTGTGTTCGCCCTAGGTGTCACCACACTTGCGCTTTCGCAAGAAAACACGGCCACCATTGCCGGGCAGGTACTGGACGGCAGCGGCGCTGGTATTGCGGGAGCCACTGTGACGGCACGAAATGTTCTGACCGGCTTCGAGCGCTCCGCGGTCACGAACCAGAGTGCAAACTATACGCTTCCGTTACTCCCCATCGGCAAATATGATGTTACTGCCGTTAAACAGGGTTTCGAGAACACGAAACAAACGGACATCGTCTTGCAGATTGATCAACACGCCCGTTTAGACTTCTCACTGAAAGTTGGTGCGACCAGCAGCACGGTTGAGGTAACGGCAGACGTACCTCTGACCCAGACAGATTCATCTTCGACAGGTGCCGTCATTGACAACCGCAAGGTTGTCGAACTGCCCTTGAATGGCCGTCAGTTCTATAGTCTGGCTCTGTTGACGCCGGGCGTCGCACCGTCGGCGCAAGGGTCGCTCCTGAGTTTTCGCGGCGGCTTTAACGTGGCGGGAGCCAGCGAGCTAAACAATAACTTCACTCTGAACGGACTGGGCAATAACAATCAACTGTTGAGTGCGCCGGCGTTCAGACCGTCGATCGACGCAATCGAGGAATTCAAGATCTTAACCGGCGTCTTCCCGGCCGAATACGGACGCAACTCGGGAAGCCAGGTAATTGTCACGACAAAAGCCGGGACCAACAGCGTGCATGGGACTGCGTTTGAATTCCTGCGCAACCAGGTACTGGACGGAAGGAACTTTTTTGCACCTCCGGGACAGAAGCCGGTATTCCGGCAGAACCAGTTTGGCGGAACGGTAGGCGCGCCCATCATCCGGAACAAGACGTTCTTCTTTCTCAGCTACGAAGGGACCCGCTCAACTCAGCAAATTACGTCTCTTACGAATGTTCCAACGCCCGCCATGATAAACGGTGACTTTTCAGGTTTATCGAAGGCGATAATCGATCCGAGCACCGGGGTGAGATTTCCCAACAACATTATTCCCGCGAGCCGTATCAGCGCTCCCGGGCAGTTCCTGGCTCGACTGTATCCGACCCCCACCACTGCGACTCCTGCGGGAGCGGCTCCGACCAACAACTATACGTTTAATGAGCCCCAGATCGATAGCCTGAACCTTGGGTCTGTTCGGGTTGATCATACGCTGTCGCAGAAAGACAACCTCACGATTACTTACAACGATTTCGAGGACAACACCCTCACGCAAAATAACATTGTTTGCGGGTCAAGAACCATCCCGGGTTTCGATTGTACGGTAGGCCTCCTGGCAAGGCTGGGCGGGTTGACCGAGACCCACAGCTTCAGCCCAGGTCTTATCAACGAATTCAGGGGTGGATATTCCGAGTTTCAGAATCCACGCGCAACGAATGACCAGAACATCCTGTTTCTGCAGATGTTCGGCATTACTGGAACACGCTTCGATGGGCCCACGCTTCCGGGCGTTCCGAGTGTGAGTGTTAACGGCTTTGCCGGATTTGGTGAGCCGACGAATTTCCCCCAACAGCGTGTGGATAGTACTTACGAGCTTGGCGACAACCTGTCCTGGAACACCGGGAACCATTCCTTCAAGTTTGGAGGCGATTTCCAGCGTTTTCAATCGAACGGCGCCATTGTAGGAAACGGCCGCGGGTCGTATACCTTCAACGCGCAGAGCACCGCACCGACGACCACTTACTCGATTGCCGATCTGCTATTGGGCTTGCCGACCAGCACTGCTCGCAGCCCGCTAAACCCGCGCTACTACGACCGCACGGGCATCTGGGCTGTTTTCATGCAAGATGATTGGAAACTGACGCCAGCCCTGACCTTAAACATTGGACTGCGATACGAGTACAACATACCCGCGTTCGACAAGTACAACGTACTCAGTAACTTCAATCCAAGCACCGGGCAAATCAACATCGCGGGGCAGAATGGCGTACCTGCTGGTGCATGGAACTCGAACACCAATGATTTCGAGCCTCGTTTCGGCTTTGCATGGCAGCCTTTCCATACGACCCGAACCGTTGTCCGCGGCGGTTACGGAATCTTCTATAACGCTCAGGCAAGCAATGCTGTGAATAACGGACCGCAGCAGAGCAACACACCCTTCGTTGTCCTCCCAGACTTTCAATTCGAGCTTCGCGGTGCCTATCACGCTGGCAAATCCGTACCCGGCGGCGGCAGCAGGCGCCGGAAGTCTCACATTAAGCGCAATAGACAGACACCTGCCGGACGCACAGATCCAGCAATGGAATTTCAACGTTCAGCAAGAACTAACGCGTAACCTTGTTCTCGAAGTCGGGTACCAGGGCTCAAAGGGAACACATCTTCCGAGGACATACAACATTAATCAACCGCCTCCGGGGCCGGGAACGGTTGCCCAGAAGCAGGCACTTCGGCCTTATCCGCAGTGGGGCAATATCAGCTTCCTCGATAACACCGGCAACTCCAGCTTCAACGGACTCCTGACGAAGTTGCAGCAAAGGTATTCGAATGGCTTGTCTTTTCTTCTGTCCTACATGTATGCAAAGTCGATTGATGACACACCGGGTACGCCATTCAATGTGACACCTTCCCGCGCGTCGGCGGAGAATCCGACAAACTTCCGCCTTGAGCGGGGTTTGTCCGGGTTTGACTTGCGCCATCGCTTCGTGTTCAGTCCCGTATACGAGTTACCGTTCGGGAAGGGCAAAGCTTTTTTGAGCGGTAACCGTTACGCCGGTTGGGTGGCTGGCGGTTGGCAGATCTCGGGCATTCTCACGGTCCAGAGCGGTCGTCCTTTCACCGCGCTGGTAAGTACAGACAACGCCAACGTGCTCGGCAATGTGGACCGTCCCAACATCATAGGCGACGGGAATGCCGGGCCCAAGACTGTACAACAATGGATTAACGTGAGTGCCTTCCAGCTTGCACCAGCCGGCACATTCGGCAATGCCGGGAGAAACAACCTGATCGGGCCGGGACTGACGAATCTGGATCTGTCGCTGGCACGAAATTTCCAACTGGCGGAGCGCTTTTCGCTTCAGTTCCGTGCAGAGTCTTTCAACCTTGCCAATCATCCGCAGTTTGATCTTCCGTCCCAAACCTTTGGTGTTCCCGGTTTCGGCTCAATCACGTCGGCGGAAGCGCCTCGGCAGATTCAATTCGCGCTAAAGCTTAGATTCTGAGAATATTGTTTCGCGCCAGATCGTGTGAGTCATGCTTATAAAGCTGGCGAAATATTTCACCTCCGATGCGACTCTTCTTACACCCGATCCGTTTGCTCCTCTTCGCGGGCATCGCTCTTACGCTGAACAGTGCCGAGAAACCCGCTGCCGAACTGCTGTTTGAACAACATTGCGGGACTTGTCACGATCAGGCAGCCGATCCTCGTGTGCCTACCCGTCAAGCTCTCCAGCGGAAGACCAGAGTTGCGCTGACTCGCACCCTAACAACTGGCGTGATGCGGCAGCAGGGGTCCACATTGAGCGCTGCCGAGCGCCGCACCATTGTCAATTGGCTTGGCAAAGATGAGGCTGCTGTCCGGCCTGAGGCCGAACTGGCGAACCATTGCGAGAGTTCTCCGGCCCTATCCTTGGCGGCGAGTTCCTCCTGGTCCGGATGGGGGAACGGTCCGTCGAATACGCGTTTTCAGCCAACTGGTTTACAGGGCTTAGACAGAAAAAGCGTTCCATCCCTCAAGTTGAAGTGGGCGTTCGGCTTCCCGGGCGACACAACCATACGTTCACAACCGACGATTTACGGCGGGAATGTTTTCGTCGGGACACAATCCGGCACCATCTATTCGATCGACAGCCAAACCGGCTGCGTGCATTGGGCGTTAGAGACTGACGCGGGCATCCGTACGAGTGTAAATATCGCGGCCGTAGGTAATAAGTTGCTCGGCTTCTTCGGGGATGGCTCGGGGGCGGTTTACGCTATCGACGCCAGCACGGGCACACCGGTCTGGAAGCGTAAAGCAGATGATCACCCATCCGCAGTCGTCAGCGGCACGCCTGTCGTTTACCGGGACGTCTTATATGTTCCTGTCGCCTCTTACGAAGAAGGTGCCGCCACGGCGCCCACCTATACTTGCTGCACGTTTCGCGGCAGTATATCAGCGTTGAATGCGTCGACGGGGGCTGTTCTCTGGAAGACTTACACGATCGATCAGGCTGCTAAACCAGGCCCTCCAACAAAGACGGGCGCCAAGACAGCCGGGCCTTCCGGTGCTGGAATCTGGACGACTCCGACCCTGGATGGGGAGAAGAAAGTCCTGTATGTATCGACCGGGAATAACTACTCGACGCCGACGACAAACACCAGTGACGCCGTTATGGCTCTGGCCATGGACACCGGTAAGATTTTGTGGACCAAGCAGTTTACGAAAAACGACGCGTACAACGTCACGTGCCGAATTCCTGACAAAGTAAATTGTCCGGACAACAACGGAGAAGACGAAGACTTTGCCGCGCCGCCTCTCCTGACGACGCTAAACAATGGGCGAAGAGCACTTATTCTGGGCCAAAAATCAGGGTTTGTTTACGCGGTAGATCCTGACAAAGAGGGTGCGATTATCTGGCAAGCGCAAGTTGGCCGGGGTCACACGATGAGCGGGATTCAAGGGTCACCCGCTACTGACGGGAAGTTAGTGTACGTTCCGCTATCCGATCTGATCTATGAACGGCACCGGCAGGGAAACAGTAACCGGCTTGTGATGACACTGGATCCTCTGAGCGGGGGCGGCATGTTCGGCTACCGTTTGGATAACGGCGAGCGAATGTGGCAGACGCCGGCTCCTGGTTGCGGAGACCGACGCCCGTGCAGCCCGGCACAAAACTCGGCGGTGTCGGTTATTCCTGGCGTGGCATTCGCCGGGAGTGTCGACGGACACCTTCGTGCTTACGATGCGGCCAACGGAGCCATCATCTGGGATTACGATACGGTTCACGAGTATAAGACGGTCAATGGCGTCCCAGGTAAAGGAGGCTCGCTCAACATCTCCGGCGCGGCGATTGCTGGAGATCTGTTGATCACTGTCTCGGGATATGGCGATCTTGGCGGGATTCCGGGTAACGTCCTTCTGGCGTTTAGCAAATAAGTCACCGGCAGCAAGTTAGAAACTTCGAACGGCACCGACTACCTCAGGTGTGGGAGAATCCGAGCACTTCAACCAGCATCGAGATTTGAGCCAGGATGACCTCTACCGAGGGGCGGCTGCAACGTTCGGCTCCGCGCTCGAGCGGCTTGCGAAGGCGTACGAGGCTGATCCCGAAAAACGTCTTGATCTGAGCCAGGACATCCATTTTCAACTGTGGCGTAGCTTTGCGCGATACGACTCACGCTGTACCTTACGAACCTGGGTCTATCGGATTGCCCACAATGTTGCCATCACATATGTAATGCGCGAGCGTCGGATCCTATCGAAGCTCGTGAGCCTGGAAGAGCTGGAACTAAGGTCCAATCAGGGCGATACCCAACAGGCTGCAAATCAGCAACTTGAGTTGGAACGCCTGTTATCCATAATCCGGCAATTGAAGCCGCTCGACCGGCAAGTGATGCTCTCCTACCTGGAAGGGCTGGATGCGCGTTCGATTGCGGAGATCACTGGCATGCCGGCGACCAGCGTGGCGATGAGGATCCATCGAATCAAGAACGTCCTGGCCGCGCGGATCCACAAAGGAGCGAATCATGCGAGATGAGAAGCCTGACGACGCCAAAACAGTCTGGCAGGACCAGCCGGCAGAACCCGTGCGCATCACGCTGGAGAGCCTGCGAGCGAAAGCCCGGGAACTCCGGATCAAAACCCGTCGGGAATTGTTTGGGAATAGCGCTTTGGCTTTGATTACCATCGTTACCTCGGTCCATGGATTCCTGCACACTCATGAGCGCGGTTGGCAAATTGTATTGGTGCTCCTGGCCGCTTGGGCTCTCCCGGGGTGGTACATATCTGTTCGAGGTTTGTGGCCTGAGCGTTTTCCAGGCGGGATGGCACCGAGCGACGGACTCCGTTCTTACCGGCGGGAACTGAAACGAAAACGTGACCTCTTTCGCCGGTTTCTCCCGTGGTCTTTCGCGCCGGCGATACTTGCGATGATCACCTGGCTGTTAGTGATGCGCGGACTCGCGGCACGCGTTCATATCTCACTCAACTTTTTGCCTGTCTGCACACTGTTAGTGCTTTGGACCATCGGAATTTTCGTCCTGAGAATACGGAGGCGAAGCGAACTGAACCAAGAGTTGGACGAATTGGCCGCCATTGAGCGCGAGCACGAGTGAAGCACATACCCGGCAGCATCATGACTTTTCCGGGCGACGGTACGGAGCAGAAAGGTAGCGCTTCGCCTCGGCCGCCGCTTCGGAATTCGGCGCAATCCGCACCGCCTCGCGATAAGCGGGCTTCGCATTGGCGCGATCGTTCCGCAAGTCATACACTTGACCAAGCCGCAGCCAAGTCATAACCGCACTGTTCAGATCAAGAACATCAGTGTGCGCCGATGCCTGTTTGAGACGTGCCAAGGCCAAGTCGTAGTCGCGATACCAGAAGTAAAGATTTCCAGCCACATACGCGATCTTTTCGGTGGGCAGCGTACCGTATCCGGGAGCATGGGAGCGTTGCAAAGCTCCAATCTTGTCCAAGACGCGTAATGCCGACGATTTGTCTCCCAAGTCGCTATACATCTGGACTTGCTCAAATAAGAACAAGTAATTGCCGGGAAATCGCTGGGTAAGTTCCTGGAGCAGAGGAAGCGCTTTCGCCGGCTCGCGCTCGCGCCGATAGAGGATCGCGAGCAAGATTTTCGCGTCGTAGCCATTCGAAAGGCCATTGCGGGCGACAGACTCCAGTTCCTCCAGACCACCGGCGCGGTCGCCATGGAACCCGTTAAGAAACCCAAAGGCCCGGAGATAAAACGGCAAGCTCGCTACCAGATACTGATAGACGCCGAGGGTCAGGCGCGCGTCCACGAAATCGGGATCGATTTCTACCACACGCTCTTGCGCTTTTCTGGCAGCCGAGGCTTCGCGCAAGGCTTCCGTCCAAGCTTTCTCCACAAGGAAGAAATACGTCGAACGCAGCGCGTGTGCCACTCCCGATTGATACCAGGCCTTAAGATCACGGCCGTTTCTGCCCAACTGGGCACTGCAGAGCGACAGGCTCGTGTTGATTGAATCGGCGAATAACTTGCGGTCCTGCGCACTAATCTCCACCATTGGGCGCCGCAGAAATGAGTTATTACCGGTCACTAACTGGGATTCGAGCGAACCATTGCGAAACAACTCCCGATACAGGATCGTTTGCGCCACGTGGTTATGCTGATCGGGATCATCGGGATGCGCTTTGACCTGTTCTTCGAAAAATGCGAGCGCCGCATCATAGTCGTTGTTGTAAAAAGCCTCAAATCCGGGGCTAAGCGGAGCCTGTTGAGCGCAGGCCTGGACCGCCAACACTGAAGATCAGGACGATTTGGGCGATTACGTCTGAACGCATTCAGCGGTCGCCTTGAGTTTCGGAAGCGCGTGATTTGTCTCCAGAGAGAATGGCAAGAGATTGGCTGGCAGCGGCCGAGACGGATTCGTCCGGATGCATTGCCAATTGTTGCAGGCGAGCAATCGCACCAGGATCCCGAGAGTTGCCAAGGGCTACCGCCACGTTGCGAAGAAACCCGCGGTATTTGGCGCGCCACACTGGTGAATGCCGAAACTCGCGGCGGAAGTCTTCTTCCGAGTACTCTGAGATGTCGAGGAGAGATGGCAAGGGCGCACGACGTTCGAACGCCGGCTCCTCCGTCACCGGAGCTTTCCGGTTCCAGGGGCAAACATCCTGGCAGATGTCACATCCGAATAAATGATGACCGATGCCCTCCTGCTGACCGGGGTCGATTGCGCCTCGTTTTTCAATCGTGATGTAAGAGATACAGGCGCGTGAATCGATCCGCCAACCATCATCGCTCGGGACGATGGCTGCCGTTGGGCACGCATCAATACACCGCCTGCAAGTCCCACAACGGTCGGGCGGCGGAGTATCCGGAGCCAGTTCCAGAGAGGTCAACAATTCGCCGAGAAAAAACCAGGAACCACTGCCCTGATTGATCAGGCATGTGTTTCGTCCTATCCAGCCGAGGCCAGCCTGGCGCGCATAGCTGCGCTCGAGAAGCGGCGCGGTATCAACGCAGATTCGCGAGCTGAACGGTTCTCCATGCTGCTCTTCGAGCTTGTGACGGAGGGCTTCTAAACCGCTTCTCAGTATCTCGTGGTAATCCTCGCCCCAGGCGTAGCGCGAGATCCAGCCTGTACCGCCGGCCGGCATTTCGAGCGAGTAGGGCTGACCGGTGTTGTAGAGTTTTCCGACGGAGATGATGGTTTTCGCGTCCGGAAGCAGGTGGCGCGGGTCCGAGCGGAGGTCACCTCGCCGGTCCGTCAGGTAGCTCATCTCGCCCGCGAAGCCTTCCTGACGCCAGTTGTCGTATCGCTCGTAGTCCGATAATGGAAGAGCGGCAGCAATGCCTGCGAGTTCGAATCCGCATTGGTGAGCCAACTGTTTGACTTGTTCTGCGCTTATTGCCATTGCGGACCTTTGTTATCTTCTTCTATTTTGAAACCACTCCTTCTCGACTTCGAAAACGTTTATGTGCAGAGAGGTCAGCGTTACGCGCTCAAGGGTCTGACCTTGAAGGTTAAAGCCGGCGAACACGTCGCGGTACTCGGACCAAACGGCAGCGGCAAATCGACTTTGCTCAAGCTCCTGACCCGGGAATGCTACCCATTGCTACGTCCGGAAACCCGTTTATCGATCTTCGGCCAATCAAACTGGAACATCTTTGACCTGCGTTCGCAGATCGGCATCGTCAGTAATGATCTTATGACGCAATGTACGCGGGACATTACGGGCCGTGAGCTCGTACTTTCCGGATTCTTCGGCTCCATTGGACTTTGGCCGAACCAGCACGTGACGCCGGAGATGGAGCAATCGGCGCAAGAAGCAATGGAGCAGCTCGAAGTGGCCGAACTGGCAGGACGCTGGGTAGACGAATTATCGTCGGGCGAAGCACGCCGCCTGCTGATTGCGCGAGCGTTGATTCACAATCCGTCAACGTTGGTGCTGGATGAGCCCACAACCAGCCTTGACCTTGCCGCGCAACGCGAAATGCGGGAACATCTTCGAAAGCTCGCAGCTGGCGGAGTCGGACTGCTGCTGGTGACTCACCACCTTGAAGAACTCATTCCTGAGATCGACCGGGTGGTGATGTTGAGTAAGGGTTCCGTGTATGCGGACGGGCGCAAGGAAGATGTCCTCAGTTCTGCCCATCTTTCCGCTCTCTTTGGAGTAGAGGTGGATTTATCGATTCGGGACGGTTACTACCGCCCCTGGTAGGGAAGTAATCAGCGGTACCAATCAGTTCGTCGCAGCAATGAACACTCCATAAGGGGCAATGGTGAATTGTGGCGACCGAGGGGTCGCCGTCGAAGGGCTGGCAAGCAAGACGCGGCGAAAACCCGGCCATTTTCCGCCACCCGACACATTGACACGCTGTTCCTGGTTACTCGTGTTGACAGCCACCAGCGCCATATACCCGTCTGGAGTCTTACGCCCGAACGCAAAGACGTTCGCGTTCCCCGACTCAAGAGCAACGTAATTCCCCTCGCGCAGAGTTACTTCGTCGCGACGCAGTTTCACAAGCCCGGAATACCAGTTATAGATTGAATTCGGATCTGCTTTCTCCGACGACTAAGTTATAACGTTTGAAAGCAGGTTCCACCGGCAGCCAGGGTGAACCTTTGCTGAATCCGGCATTGACATTCGTATCCCATTGCATTGGCGTTCGTGCTCCGTCTCGTTTGTCGGGACGCGGGCGTTTAGGGGTAACCGGCACGTGGCTTAGTTCCCCGGTCGACATCGTTGCCATGCCGAGTTCCTCACCGTAATAAAGCAACACGCATCCGCGCTGGGTCAGCGTTAAAGCCGCAGTGAGTTTTGCAATCTGATCGTTATGCGTCCCATCGCCAAAGGTGCTCCACTGGCGCGGATGATCGTGATTACTGAAAAAGAACACAGGCGTGTGTCCCCCAAGCTGTGTTTCCGCAGCGTCCACTTCGCGCTTAAAGACGGCAGCGTTCAACTGTTTCAAGTTGCCGAACAGAAAGTCCATCGGTAAGTGAATTTCGTCGCCGTTGTTCCCGTACACCGCAGCAAGATCCTGAATGGTCTTAGTTGACGATTCGCCTAGAAGGACCGGATCGCCCGGGTATTTGTTCAGGACCTGCCTCATCTCTTTAAGAACCTGATGGTTCTCCGGACGGCCGGAGTTATAGGGCATTAATGACGCCGGTCCACCTAAGGGCGGAGGATGAGGGTCGTCGGGAAAGGCAGGGTCCTCAATCAGGTAAGGGGTTGCATCCAGCCGGAAGCCGCTCGCTCCATGATCTAGCCAGAATCGAACAACATCGAACATCGCTTTCTTCAGCTCCGGATTGCGCCAATTGACATCCGGCTGCTCGGGAAGAAACATATGGTAGTACCACTGCCGGGTCGGAGCGTCCCAGGTCCACGTGTAACCGCCGAAGATCGAAGTCCAATGTGTGGGTGGCTGCTTGGGGCCGCCGCCGTCTTTCCACACATACCAGTCGCGTTTCGGATTGGTTCGTGAAGAGCGGGATTCTTTGAACCAAGGATGCTGGTCGGATGTGTGGTTGACGACAAAATCGACAAGAACGCGGATGCCGCGCTTCTTCGCTTCCGCAGTCAGACGATTCCAATCCTGTAACGTTCCGTACTCGGGAGCAACGTTCGTGTAATCCGATACATCGTAGCCGAAATCGGCATTCGGAGACGGGAAAAAAGGAGTTATCCAGATCGCGTCAACGCCAAGTTCCTTCAGATAGTCCAGCCTGGAGGTAACACCATTCAGGTCCCCTATGCCGTCCCCGTCCGTGTCCTGAAAGCTGCGCGGATAAATCTCGTAGATAACGGCACGGTCGTACCAGTGAAGGTTTTCCTTCTGAGCCATGGCAGCGCTCGTGGCGAGGAGCATCAGAAGCGGCACTAATCTCATGCCATACATGCTACTGAATCAAAAGCAAGGGATTGAGTGCGACGGGCTAAGGTAGTAAGAAGTGCCGACCAGCGTCACAAGATTCGAAACTCCGGCAGGATCGAGTCAGTTATCCGTTCAAAAGACAGCGTTCGCGGTGCTCGCTGCGATCTCTTTCTGTCATCTCCTGAACGATCTTCTGCAGTCACTGCTCGCCGCAATCTATCCCATACTGAAGACTTCGTTCCATCTGGATTTCGGACAGATCGGATTGATATCGCTGACGTTTCAGGTCACCGCTTCGCTGCTGCAACCGCTTGTCGGGCTGTACACGGACCGGCGCCCGCGTCCTTTCTCGCTCGCGAGCGGCATGAGTATCTCTCTGGTGGGTCTCATCCTGCTGGCGTTTGCGTGGAGTTACCCCGTCCTGCTTCTTGCGGCAGCGCTGGTGGGGCTGGGCTCTTCTATTTTTCACCCTGAATCGTCGCGGGTGGCGAGGATGGCGTCGGGCGGGCGGCACGGGCTTGCTCAGTCGCTCTTTCAGGTAGGTGGAAACGCAGGCTCATCGATAGGCCCTCTCCTGGCGGCCTTCATCGTTCTTCCACATGGACAGAAAAGCATCGCGTGGTTCTCGATAGCCGCTCTTGTTGCCATCGCGATCCTCGCCAACATCGGCGTCTGGTACCGGAACCGTCTCAAAGCCGGAGTATCGAAGATTAAGAAAGCCGGGCATTCCGTGTTCTCGAAGAGAAAGGTGCATTTTTCTCTGTCGATATTGGTTGCTCTCATTTTTTCGAAGTATTTCTATCTCGCGAGTTTGACGAATTACTACACGTTTTATCTGATATCTAAGTTTCACGTTTCCGTGCAAAGCGCGCAATTACATTTGTTTTTGTTTTTGGGCGCCGTTGCAGCAGGCACGATTCTAGGAGGACCGGTCGGCGATCGAATCGGCCGCAAATACGTGATCTGGGTTTCGATCGCGGGTGCGCTTCCTTTTACCCTGGTACTGCCCTATGTGAATCTGTTTTGGACGGCGGTGCTCAGTGTAGTAATTGGAATCATCCTGGCCTCGGCATTCTCGGCTATCCTTGTCTACGCACAAGAACTCCTGCCCGGACGCGTGGGAATGATTTCCGGAATCTTCTTTGGTCTTGCTTTCGGTATGGGTGGAATCGGCGCAGCACTGCTGGGGAAATTAGCCGATGCGACAGACATTCAGTTTGTCTATCGCATCTGTTCATTCTTGCCGCTGATCGGACTGCTCACTGCGTTTTTACCCGATCTGAAGGGCATTGAATCTCGCGGGCAGGACGAGCCGGCTGAAGCGCTGGGACCCGCTGAAGCGGAGATCTAGCCGAGCTTCTTTGCTATCAGGATGCGTGAGTGGAAATAGAGCTGGCGCACCTTGGTAGCGGTCTCGATTTCGAAGTCCCGGGAGCGCAACAGGTCCGGCATTTCAGAGCTTACTTGTCTTCCCCAGAAGGCCGGCGCCACTAATGTGCAGAATTTATAAAGTAAGTTGAAGCTCGATGCAGTTTGAGCCACCAGAATCAGACCAAGGCGGCCGCCCGGCCTGAGTACGCGGGCCATTTCGTCAACAGCCTCGAGCATGTGTTCCTCGCTGAGCAACTCGAACAAGTAACAGCACACAAGGGCATCGAACGAACCATCCCGGAACGGAAGCTGACGGGCGTCGGTACAAGGGCAATGGGCATCTACGTCCGCGTGAGCCTGACGTATGTTCGCCTGGGATTTTGCTGCCATATTGGCGGAGAAATCGACGCCTATGGTCTGGCCGCGCGGGTTGGCACGAACCAACCGCTGGAACATCTCTCCCGAGCCCATGGCCACTTCGAGCACGGAGGAGCCATTCCGGACGTTAAGCATCTCCAGAGTTTTGGCATGCGCATGTGCGTGAAAGAGGCGGCTCGAGATCGGGTATAAGGGCGCGACTAGGTCATATAGAAAACGTGTCTGCCGTGGAGGAGCCAGCGTTTCCCCGGGCATTCCCGAGTTGACTCTCCGTTCCCGCTTCGATTCTGCAGCATACATATTAGAGCCCACACCGCAGTGTACCGTCCGCTTGTTCTTCAAGGGCACTAGTAAAGCTAAGGGATGAGGTGCACACCCATCGGGTATTAGCCGCCCGCAAGCGAATCAGCGACTTTCCCCCTTTTCCATTTATTGCTTTCCGGATACTGTGCAGTGAATATTAATGGTAGCGACACCGTCTATCAGCTTCCTTCCACCCGCAAACTCGCGGTCCTGAACAGTGCGAGAAAGTACATTCGCAACTCTAAGGCGGGAAATACGAAGCGGGTCTACGGAATCGCACGAGATCAGTTCACGAGTTTTGCGAATCTCAAAACGTTCCGTCCCTGCTTACCTCGTCACTTGCCGACGCTAGTTCCAAACCCGCAGGGGCCATGACTGATGACTCAAAGAAGATGTTCGAGCAGATCCCTTCGACCGCCACTGGCATTCGGATCGAGCCGTGCTGCTGGTTGGCTTCTCTGCTGTTCTTCGCCGCTCCGAGCTGGTTGCACTCACAGTCGACGACATCACCTTCGTACCGGAAGGGGCCGTGGTGCGCATCTGCCGCTCTAAGACCGATCAGGAACCGCGTGGCGAGTCTGTAGCAATCATACTCGGCAAGCTGCCGAAACGTGTCCTGTACGGCACTGAACACGCGGCGCTCGACATCCGGCATCACCAGCCGCGAACGACCGCTTTCGTGGTGCCTATTAGGTTCCTCATCGACACCAGCCTTGAAGCGTCATACACTGTGTAATACGGGGATGCGTTTCGAATGGGACGAGACGAAGAACGAGATCAATCAAACCAGACACCAGGGTCTCAGCTTCGAAATCGCGGCCAGGGTGTTCCGTGATCCCAACTTCATTCTCGTGACCGACCGCATCGACGAGGAGACGGGTGAGCAGAGATTCAATGCTATCGGCTTGATTGAAGCCACGTTTTTGATCGTGGCGCATGTCTACAGGGAGACCATCAATGGCGAAGAAATCATCAGGATCATCTCAGCGCGCAAAGCTAACGAGCTTGAGCGCCGACTCTATTTTGAATAAGCCGCTCACCACCAAACAGAAAGCAACGTTGCGCCGTCTGAAGGAAACGCCAGATTCGGAGATCGACTACTCTGACATCCCGGCACTCACGGAGGAACAGATCGTGGGGAGTCGACCTGCCCGAAGCGTCGTAGCCGCCCGCTTGGACCCGGACGTGATCTCATGGCTGCAATCGTTCGGACCTGGGTACACGAGCAGGATTAACGGTATCCTGCGAGCGGTAATGGAGAAGTCAAGGTAAAAAAGAGGCGGCAGCTCCTGCGGCATGGCCCATTACCATCACTAAAGGAATATCAGCTTAAGTTTTCATGACGTCAGGAAGGAAATAAAACATCACGGCGATCATGAAATAAACCGCCAGGAGTTGGACGCCTTCAAACCAGTTGGAATCGCCATCCCCGGCGATCTGGCCGGTAATGCCGATTGTAAACACGAGCGCAACCAACTCTGCGGGTGTAAACACCAGGTTCATTGGCCGTGCGGCAGCGAAATGACTGATCAGTACCAAGGCGGGAGCAACAAACAAGGCAATCTGAATGCTGCTGCCAATGCCGATGCCGACGCTCAGGTCCATCTGTCCCTTTAGGGCGGCCCGGATGGCCGAAGTCGATTCAGCGGCGTTGCCCGCGATCGCCACGACAACCAGGCCGGCGAAGAGCTCAGTCAACCCTAAACTCCGGGATGCGGCCTCCACGGAACCGACCAGCACTTCACTCATCCAGCCCACAAACACGGCACTGAGGAGCAACAGAATCAGAGATCGTTTTGCAGTCCAGGGTTCATCTTCTCCACCCGGATGCGGATGCTCGTCCGCCGTCAACAGGTGGCGATGGGTACGCAGACTGAAGAGGAGACTTAACGCATAGGTCGCAATCAGGACGAGGGCAAACTCGAAGCTCAAATCGGCCTCTTTCCGCCTGGCGACGTTGCCGCCCAGCCAGTGATACGCTGCCGGAAGCGCAAGCGATACGGCCGCGAGCGCAAGCGTTGTAGCCTGTGTTCTTGCCGCAAGGGCGTTGAATTTCAGCGTCTTCCTTCGGACTCCAGCAGCGACAATCGAGATCCCGAGAGTAAGCAAAAGGTTGACAAGAATGGAACCAGTGATGGAGGCTTTGACCACCTCCGGCAGACCTTTTCGCAACGCGAAATAACCGATGAGGAGTTCCCCGGCATTTCCAAATGTCACGCCCAGCAAGGCGCCGAGTGCAGGGCCGGTGCGAGCCGCAAGGTTCTCTGTGGCCTCGCTCAGGAGGTACGCAAGCGGAATCATTGAGACAGCCGACAGAGCAAAGACGAGACTATGCGAGGAAGGCATTCCGATGTGCACGGCGAGAGTCACCGGAACCAACAGCAGAAGCCAGCGGAAAAGGTTCGCCATAAGTCTCTCCAAAGTGTCGCAACACTCGAGAGAGCAGATGGTGGAATCCATGTGACACTGGCAATGTGAGGCAGTTCGAGTGAGAGCTTCGTGGATGGCGGTCCTTGCCTGGATCTGCGTCATCTTTTTCTCTTCAACCAGCAAAGCTTCGTACTGGTGCGAATCGGCCTTCAGCTATTTATCCGGGATTTTCCTGCCGCAACTCCCTCGAGAGAGCGCCTCGTTCGGGGCCGTGCACCTGGCTGCGGACAAAGGTTTGCATGTCACACTATTCGCGATTCTGGCGCTCCTGCTTTTTCGCGCGATGGTAAATCCGCGGCGCAAAGTGGTCCGTATCCTTGCGTTCGGGCTGGTCGTGGGCTGCTGCAGCGAATACCTGCAATCCTTCTTCCCTGACCGCGATCCTGCCGTTCGAGATGTTCTTATCAACCTGGCGGGCACAGGATTAGGCGTCGTGATCAGCCGAATCCTATGGGCAAAACGAGTCGTAACTGGAACGCAAGAACCCAGAGCTTACACGCTCAGCCACTCCGATGGCGAGTAGAGTAAGCCGTCAGTTGTCTCCGGTCATCTATCCGGACAGCAACACCTTCGAGCGTGCGTGAAGTCAACCGCGCGATCATGCTGGATCTGATCCGCAAGCATCAACCTATCTCTCGAGCGGACCTGGCCAGGACCACGGGCGTCTTCCGGAGCAGCGTCTCGGACTCGTGGACGAACTGCTGGACCAGCAGCTTGTGAAGGAAGAACGCCAGTCACATTGGCGGGCGCGCGGACGCGTTCCTGGCGCGCGGACGCGTTCCTATGGATCTGCGGCTGAACGACGGAACGTGTCGCGTCATGGTTCGCGCTGAGAACGACGTTTGCCGGACCCAAGTTTGGATGATTTCGATTCCGTCACCTCAATTCACCCGGAAGGCAGAAGTCGCCCTGGTTTCGGACCGAATACCCGGCCGTCCACGGTACCAATAACGGCAAAGGCCTCGGCGTCATGATGGTTCGCAAGTACTTGGGACAAATTGCAGAGCTGTGGTGAACGTGCGGTATCGGGATAGCTAGCGTATGCTGGCATTAGCAATGAAGCGAAGAAGTGTTTTGCAAACTCTGGCTACGTTGCCGGCCGCAAGTTTGCTGAACGCACAACAACCCGTTGTGCCGCCCAAGCCGAGCCCGGCAGCAGTCGAAGAGATCCCCGTCATCGAAGCAACGATTCCGGACTTTGCGGGAACCACGGTAACAAAGTTCTTCTCCCCGACTGAGTTCTCTTCTTTCAGGCGGCTGAGCGATGTGCTGTACCCCGCTATGAAAGGGGTTCCGGGCGCACTTCAGACGGGGGCACCGGAGTTCCTCGATTTCCTCCTGTTCGAGTCGCCAGCAGCACGGCAGACCTTGTACCGAGAGGGGGTCGACGAACTTGAGCGACGCTCGAAGAAGGCGTTCAATGTTTCGTTCGCTTCGGTGGATCATGCCGGAGCCGAGAAGATTCTGGCGCCTCTGCGCGAGCCATGGACGGCAGATCCGGACTCGTTCACCGCTTTTCTGAGGACGGCCAAACAGGACGTCATGCAAGCTACCCAGAGCTCACACGACTGGATCCGGATTATGTCGAAACGAGTGAGAAGCGCCGGAGGAATCGGGATGTACTGGTTCCCGATTGAATGACATGGTTGGCAAATACGACGTCTTAATTATCGGGTCGGGAGCGTCCGGCGGTTCCGTTGCTTATACGTTAACCAAGAAGGGCATCTCGTGCTTGATGCTCGATGCCGGTCCCGTCATCAACTATTCGCGGGATCGCGCCCTGAAGAATGTATATGAGCTGCCTTACCGCGGCTTCGGAAGGCCGGACCGCTTTCCCCACGTGACGCAGGCGAGCGAATTCAACGGCAATCTTTGGGCGGACGAAAAGGAAAATCCCTACAGTTACGATCCGAAGGACCCCTATTACTGGGTTCGAGTTCGCCTGGTTGGAGGCAAAACACTGGTTTGGGGACGCGCTTCCTGGCGGATGAGCGACTTCGAATTCAAGGGCAAAGATCACGACGGGTTCGGTGAGAACTGGCCGGTATCGTACAGCGATCTTGCGCCCTATTACGACAAGGTAGAACCGATTTGGCGGGTTGCGGGACGCAAAGAAGGATTGCCGCAATTACCGGATGGCATCTTCCTCGAGGATCACTCGCCCGACAGCGAGAGCGTAAAGCGTTTCACGACGGCCGCGAAAGCGCAAGGCATTCCGATCACGAAGCCCAGGCGCGCGACGGGCACACTGGCAAGCTCCATCAATCTGCTGCTTCCGCCCGCACTCGAAAGCGGTTACTTGACCGTTGTTCCAAACGCGGTGGTGAGCCGGATCACAACGGATCCAAACACCGGACTCGTGAATGGGGCGACGTTTATCGATCGCAGATCGCAACGCGAGATGCACGCGAAGGCACGAATCGTAGTCGTGGGCGCTGCATGCCTAGAGAGTACACGGCTGCTGCTAAATTCAGGCATTGCCAATTCAAGCGGTGTTTTGGGCCATTACCTGTTCGACCAGTTTTACGTAAAGAACGCGGTCGAGGCGATTGTGCCGGAAGCTCGCGGAGCACAAAACACTTTTAAGCTGATGGGCGGCGGCGGCTATGTCGCTCCGTTCCGGAATATCAAGACACGGGAAAAGGATTTCATCCGAGGCTACACCGCAGATTTCAGCAGCGGCGGCACTCCCCCAAGCCGCATCGTGCCCGGATATGGCGAGCAACTTGACAAGGAGCTGGCCGAACTCAACAACGCCCGGTTCAGCATGACCGTTATGGGTACGGTGCTGCCGCGCCACGAAAATTACGTCGAGATCGATAAGAGTGTGCGCGATGCCTGGGGCATTCCATCGCTCAAAATTCAGGCGCGCTACACGGACAACGAATTCAACATGGCTCGCGACGCGATGAATACGCTCAGCGAGGTTTGCCATGCTGCCGGATTCGAGGTACTAGCTAAACACGACAAAATGGTTCCGCCGGGCGAGAGTATCCACGAGCTGGGCACATGCCGCATGGGGGAAAACCCGAAAACGAGCGTTCTCAATAAGTGGAACCAGAGCCACGACATCAAGAATCTGTTCGTGGTTGACGGCAGCAGCTTTACTTCCGGTGGTCCGCAAAATCCCACTTTGACAATTTCGGCGTTAGCAATGCGCGCATCCGACTACATGGCGGAACAGATGCGTGCGGGGAACTTGTGAGAACCGGTTTCCTTTCCACATGGCTTTTTCTTACGGCCTTTTCTCTTACCGGCTATGCGTTACAGCCAGACGGTGACGCGCCGAAACAGCCAATCGAGTTCAATCACAAGCTTCATGTAACCGACGGGAAGCAATCGTGCGTGTCGTGCCATGCCGAGACTGATGGTGGCGAGTTAGTCGACATGCCGGATGTTGCTAAGTGCATGTCTTGCCACGCATCAATTACTCCCCGGACCACGGCCGAACAGAAGTTAGCTGCCTTCGCCAAGCAGAACCGGGATGTCGACTGGGTGCGCGTGTACCAGATCCCTACGTTTGTCCGCTTCAGCCATCGCCAACATGCGCAGGCTGGGACCAAATGCGATGTATGTCACGGGCCGGTTGGGACCAGGGTCGCTCTGAGACGAGAAAAGCAGTTGTCCATGGGCGAATGCATGACCTGCCATCGCCAAACAAACGCAAGTATCGATTGCGGCTCCTGTCACGAACCGCGCTAAACGCAATATTCTTCATTGACGTGCCTGTTCGGGCGCTGTAAACTGAGCGCAAGAGTTGGTTAGTCGGCAGTCCCTACAAAATCTTATTTTCTGTTGGGAACTGGGGGGGGATAGATGCACAACAAATTCGTACGCCTGGCGCTTGCTGCGTTTGCGTGTGGCGCCTTAGCAATGGCTCAGGAGTTTCGCGCTTCTGTAACTGGACAGGTTACCGACCCGACCGGGGCCGGAGTCGCTAACGCGAAAGTAACCATTCAGAATCTACAGACTAATGAATCCCAGACGCAGATGACGAGCGAGTCTGGTAATTATACGATCTCGTTCCTGATTCCGGGAAATTACAAGATCACGGCCGAAGCACCGAACTTTCAGACTGCCGTCAGACCTTTAGTTGAGTTGCACACGAACGACAAACTCACGGTCGACCTCCCGCTGCAATTAGGTCAAAGCCAGAGCACGGTTGAAGTTACGGGAGCCGCGCCGTTACTCGACAATGCATCCGCTACTCGCGGCGATGTCATCGAGAATATGCGTGTGACGGAACTGCCATTGAACGGGCGCAATCCGTTCTCCCTGGTTAACTTATCGCCGGGAGTGATCTTTGCAGGAAATCCGCAGTTCACGCGTCCATTCGACAACGGCGATAACGTGAATTTTTCGATCAACGGCGGCGTGCGGCAAACTAACTCGTGGTTACTCGACGGCGTGCCGGATGATTCTGTCACGGATACAGATGCTCAACGTAGTCACGGTAACCAGAACGTGGCCTACATTCCGACGGTCGATGCCACTCAGGAATTCAAGGTTGTTACTAACTTCTATGACTCCCAGTACGGCCGCACCGGCGGCGGCGTGATGAACGTAACGACGAAGAGCGGCGCCAATGATTTCCACGGGACGGGGTATGACTTCCTGCGGCGGTATCAATTGGACGCGAATACGATTCAGAACAACAGCGCAGGCAGGCCCCGATACGGTGTAGACCCGGTCAGCAAGGCCAATCTCGGCGGACATAGCCTGGACCAGTACGGAACCCAGTTCACGGGTCCGGTGTGGATACCGAAGGTCTACAAGGGTAAGGATAAGACTTTCTTCTCGTTCGGATGGGAAAACTACGTCGAAACGACTCCGGCTCCGATTCTGACCAGCGTGCCTTCGGCCGCGATGCGGTCCGGTGATTTCTCTGCAACCGGTGTAAGCATCTACGACCCGTTTTCGACGCAAGTGAATCCGGCTTTCAATGCAGGCCTGGCAAACAGTGCAACCAATCCGCAATACATTCGTACTCAGTTTGCGGGGAACGTGATTCCGGTAAGCCGCATGAGCCCTGTGGGCCGCGCGATTATTAACGCCTACCCTGCTCCAAATACCGGCGCCGCGAATGCAGTGACTAATAACTTCATCGCAAGTCCGAACATCAGCTCCGATCACTTCCGGAACTGGATTGGCCGCGTCGATCAGAACTTTGGCGAGAAAGAGCGCATGTTCTTCCGGTATGCGCACAATCGCAGAAACCAGATCGACAACGGCGCTAACGGCTTCACCGGACCGGGGCGGGATGCACAAGATCCGCTGGTTCGTATCAACGATAATGCCGTGGCCGATTTCCTGACCGTTCTTTCGCCGAGTACGCTCTTCGACCTGCGGTTCGGATTTGCCCGCTTTATCCAAGCTGCTTATCGAACCAGTGTCGACGGGTTCGACGATACCTCGCTTGGTTTCTCCCAGAACTTCTCAGCGAATCAGCGCTTCGCTGCCCTGCCCCCGCGCATCGGCGATCAGAGCGCAAACGGCAACGGCTCTAACGGAATTTATCCTTTGTTCGGGACCCGGAACTCCAATTCCAACATCACCAATTTACTTACCTTTGCGCCCAGCGTTTCGTACGTACGGGGCAGACAATCTCTGAAATTTGGCGGTGACATTCGAGATATCCGGACCGATGTTGCCGGCGGCTCCTTCTTATTTGGCTCCGGTTTCTTTAACTTCACGCCCGGCTTCACGCAGGCGCTTCCCGAGTTCGCAAGTTCTACTTCGGGAAACAGCATGGCCTCGCTGCTGCTCGGGACGCCGGCGAATGGTGTTCTGCAGTACGTGCCGCAGCTAGCTTACCGCTGGGGATACTACGGCTTTTACCTTCAGGACGACATCAAAGTCACGCAGAAATTAACGCTTAATGTGGGCCTCCGGTACGACATCGAAGGATCACCGGACGAGCGCTACAACCGGATGAATCGCGGATGGGGATTCAACACGCGGAGCCCGCTGGCAAGTCTCGTGTCCAATGCCAACCTGGCAAACTGCCCGGCTTGCGCCAACCTCACAGGCGGACTCCTATTTGCCGGCAATAGCGGACAGCCCCGCGGCGCCTATAACACCCGCTACGGCGATCTGCAGCCAAGAATCGGTGCGGCTTACTCGCTTACGCCTCTTACCGTCATCCGGGGTGGTTTTGGCATTTTCTATCTGCCCACTGCTGAATACGGCGGTGCACTCGGCTACGCTGCAGATACGAATTACATTGCGACGCGGACGGGCGGCGGAATTAACAACTTCGTCCCCGCTACCAGCTTTGCGGGCGGGGACCCCTTCCCGGTGAGCAACAGCCCTTCAACCAATGGCCTCCTGCTACCCACCGGAGCAGCGCTGGGATTGAATACGGCGCTTGGTAACAACGTAATCTTCAGTAATCCCAACCATGATGTCCCTCATGTCTATCAGTACTCGGTGGGCATTGAGAGGCAATTGCCTTGGGAAACAAAGCTCGACGTTTCTTATGTAGGCAGCCGCTCTTATCATCTGAACATCGGTGACAACCAGGTAGGCAGCGCACGTAATATCAACGTCCCATCCATTGCGCAGTTGCAGATTGCGCAGCAAAATCCTACCTACTTCACGACCGCTGTTGCGAATCCATTTGCCGGACTCATTCCGAACAACACGACACTAAGTTCGGCCACAATCGCGAGACAGCAGTTGCTGCTCCCCTATCCTCAATTCGGAACCGTGCAATACGCGTTCGAATCGGTCGGTAAATCCTGGTACGACTCGCTCCAGGTCAGTGCCACGAAGCGGTACAGTTCCTATCTTGTTCTGGCGCTGTCTTATACGTTCTCGAAAAATCTGGACGCGATCAACTTCCTGAACGGGCAGGACGCCGCGCCTACCAAGGAACTTTCACTTTCTGATCGTCCGCATCGCGCCGTGATCAGCGGCGTTTACCAGTTGCCGTTCGGCAAAGGGCGCAAGTTTATGGGCAGTGCCGGCCGTTGGGAGGAACTAGCGGTCGGCGGCTGGGAATATAACTTCATCGGTACGCTTCAATCGGGTACGCCTTTCAACAACCCGACAAACGTGGACCAGATTGCTAATCCCACGATCAGCAATGCGAGTTACAGCAGCGAATTCAATACCTGCGTGCAGCAGACTAACGGGACTAGTGTAATGCCGAACGCAACCAGGACTGCATTCGTTTCCTGTAGCAATCCCGCTTGGCGCGTTCGCGGCCCGAATACACTGCAGAATATTCAACTCACCAACTCTGTACTGCGGAATCCCTGGAGAGCACAGTGGGACATGTCGCTCAACAAGCGCTTCAACTTTACCGAGCGAGTTAATGCCCAGTTCCGCTTCGAGGCGTTCAACGTGTTCAACACGCCGATCTTCGGAGCGGCGAACAACAGCACATCTAACTTGAACTTCGGTTTCGTTGCGGCGAATCAAAGCAACTTCCCCCGCAACGTACAACTTGGCTTCAAACTCAACTTCTAAACCGGTAGAACGATGCTCATGGGCAGAGGGCGATCCTCTGCTCCGTGACTATCACGATCGGGAGTGGGGCGTGCCGGATTTTGACAGCGTTTCACTCTGGACAAACCTGATGCTCGAGGGCTTTCAGGCAGGCTTGGCTTGGATCACGGTTCTGCGCAAGAGGGAAGCCTTTCGCAAGGCGTTTCGGCAGTTCGATCCGGTGCAAGTTGCGCGTTTCGGAGAGACGGATATCAACCGGCTCTTAACCGACGAAGGCATCATTCGCTCGCGTGCCAAGATTCAGGCCACCATCGAAGGGGCACGTGCCTTCCTCGGCATGCAGGATGCGGGACTCGACTTTTCGCGCTGGGTCTGGGAACTGGCAGGCGGTGAACCCATCCAGAATTCAGGACCTGTTCCCGCCAGTTCGCCCCTGTCCCTAACGTTTTCGAAGGAACTTAAACTCCGAGGATTTAAGTTCGTCGGCCCCGTCATCGTTTATGCCTGGATGCAATCGGCCGGGATCGTCAACGATCACGCGCCAGAACTGTTTCCGCCGTGAATTCTGTTCGAATCAGGGACGGTCGCGCCTCAGCCCGCGATAACCTACCGCAATCCCGCAATATCACTGACAAGGTACGCTGATCCGAAACGCTGTCCCTTCGCATCAAACGATCGGCGGTATCGCCGCGCCAGGTCAGATACCGGAAAGGTGAAGCGTGTCTACTCGTAATCAAGTGGTTGTCGCCGGAGTCCACGGCGTGAGTGGAAGGGCCGCTGCTGAGCATTGGCAGCGCGTTCCGGACACGACGGTGTATGGCCTCTCGCGACGGACCGCGACGGTACCGGACGGCGTTCAATCCCTCCCAGTTGACCTTCTCGAAGCGCAAGGACGTGAAAGCAAAGCTCGGCAGCATTGAGGGCATCACCCACATTGTTTTCGGCGCCTATATCGAGAAGCCGACCGCAGCGGAAAAGTCCGCTGTGAACGTCGCGATCTTACGCAATCTGCTCGATGCTGTGGAATCGGAAAGGCTCGAGCAAATCACCTTCTACCAAGGCGGAAAGGCATACGGGGCGGACCTTGGTCCTTTCAAAACACCAGCTCGGGAGGACGATCCGCGCCTGATGCCTCCGAACTTCTATTACGATCAGGAGGATTTTCTGCGGGAACGGCAGCAGGGTAAAACCTGGCATTGGACTGCACTGCGCCCCGAGGCAATCTGCGGGTTCGGAATCGGAAATCCGATGAACCTCGCCATGGTGATCGCCGTTTATGCCACGATCTCGAAGAAGCTTGGTTTACCGTTGCGCTTCCCGGGAACCGAGGCAGCCTATCGGGCACTGTACCAGGTCACATCCGCTGACATTCTGGCCAGCGCCACCGTATGGGCGGGCACGCATGAAGCGGCTCGGAACGAGATATTCAACATTACGAACGGCGACTATTTCCGCTGGCAGCACATGTGGCCGCGAATCGCGAAGATGTTCGGGATGGAGATTGCCGATCCAGTCCCCACTCCTTTGACCACGTATATGCAAGATAAAGGTGGACTCTGGGATGGGATTGTCCGGGAGAATAAGCTACAACCGATCGCCTATGAACAACTTGTTTCCTGGCCCTTTGGAGACTTCATCTTCAACAGCGGCTTCGATAACATTTCGAGCACAATCAAGGCCCGCAGAGCCGGTTTCCACGACTGCATCGACACGGAAGATATGTTCCGGTTGTTCTTCGACCGGCTTCGGCACGAACGAGTCATCCCGGCATGAGAAGCGGAAGATGTTGCTTAGCCTTTAATAACACCCATTGGCCGCAGCCGCGCAACCTTTTTCGCCAAACCGGCGTTGTGCACAACTTCGATCACTTCATCTACGTCCTTGTACGCTTCGGGCAGTTCTTCTAGAATGCCGTCGCGAGATTCACTACGGACGAGGATTCCCTGCTCTTCCAACTTTCGGCGCTCGTCCGCGATGTTCTTGCCCTTTCGTACCGCAGTCCTGCTCATTAATCGCCCAGCACCGTGGCAAACGCTTGCGAAGGTCTCGGCCATGGCGCCCGGCTGGCCGGCAAGCACCCATGACGCCGTCCCCATGCTGCCGGGAACGAACACTGGTTGGCCGATCTCGGCGTAAATAGCCGGCAGTTCGGGGTGGTGAGCGGCGAAGGCTCTCGTTGCACCTTTTCGATGCACCAGCACCTGCCGGCGGCGACCGTCAACCACGTGAGTTTCTTCTTTTGCGATGTTGTGACAAACGTCGTAGATAAGGTCCAGCCGTACTTCCGGATCGAAGACGCGGCGGAACGCTTCGCGAAGAAAGTGGAGGATGCCCTGTCGATTCGCCCAGGCAAAGTTTGCCGCAGCCGCCATCGCTCCTAAGTAAGACTGCCCTTCACCGGATGGTATCGGAGCACAGGCAAGCTGGCGGTCCGGCAGTTGAATTCCGTACTTCGACATGACCTGGTTCATGAGAGCGACGTAGTCAGTACAGACTTGGTGGCCCAGTCCTCTCGAACCCGAGTGGATAAGAACAACTACCTGATCCTTCTCGATGCCCATGGCCTGTGCGGCAAGCGCATCGTGAATGCGGTCGACATATTGGATCTCCAGGAAATGGTTCCCGCTTCCCAAGGTGCCAAGCTGCGGAGTTCCCCGCTCCTTCGCCCGATCGGACACTTTGCGCGGCAGCGCACCCGGCATTGCGCCGCCAGCTTCGGCGCGTTCCGTATCGCCCGGCTCGCCATATCCATGTTCGACCATCCAGCGCGCTCCGCCGGCAAGGACTTCGTCGATGTCTCCGCGCTTCAACTTTACGCGTCCTTCTGTTCCGGTTCCGCAAGGAACATCGCGAAAGACCTGATCGATGAGCGGCTTCATGCGGGCTTTCACATCCGATCGGGTTAACGTAGTCCGCACAAGCCGGACACCGCAGTTGATATCGAATCCGACGCCGCCGGGAGAGACAACACCTTCGTCGATATCGGTAGCAGCCACACCTCCAATGGGAAATCCGTAGCCCTGGTGAATGTCAGGCATGGCAAGGCTGGGGCCGACGATACCGGGCAGCGTGGCAACGTTCATCGCCTGTGAGAGCGATTGATCCTTCTTTACTTTTTCGATAAGGACCGGGCTCGAGAACACCAGGACGTGCGTGCGCATGCCGGCTGTCTCGTCCCGGGCAATTCGATAACGGTAGTTATCCAGAGCTTCTAAGTTGATTTCAGACATCGACGAAAACCTCAGCTATCCACTGTTCGCCGGATTTGGACAAACGAAGCTGGTGATAAGTAACTGCTTTGACCGACACTCTGACCGGGTGCTTCGCAGGCGTACGCTTCTCGCCGCTTGCTTCGCACGAAAGCTTGCAAGATTCCCCGAAGTGAATGGCAAAGGAGTTGAACACCAAACGTCGCGTATCCACGTAATAAAGAACTTCATTCAGCCAGTTCACAAGGAGAGACTCGAGATCGCTTCCTTCTGCGTCTATCTGGCAACGTTCGCTCTCATCGACATTCGATGCATCAAGGATGATCGAGAGCAAGGCTTGCGCGCAGTTTCCGAAAACGTCTTCGAGAGAGTTTCCCCAAGCGCGGAAGCCGACGTCGGCCGGGTGCTCCAGGATTTCGAAGTTCATAAAGAGACCAGCGTCCGTTCAGCGCTTCCGCTCGCTTGTGCGATCTCTACAGCCCGGCTTTAGTTTCGTATAGGCTGGCGCGTTTTGCCGATCACCGAAGGGCAATGCTCTGAAGCGAAGAGTGAACAAGTGCAGTCTAGGAGTAGGAGAAAGACATCTATGAGTACGTCCACAAAGCCGGAACCAAAATCGTCGCAGATGCCGGCCACATTCCCAGCTCAGGCGTATGCTGCCCAGAGTTCGAGTTCCCCGTTAGCACCGCACGCGATTCAGCGGCGTGATCCGCGGCCACAGGACATTCAGATTCAAATCCTCTACTGTGGCGTGTGCCACTCGGATTTGCATCAGGTGCGAAATGAATGGGAGAGCATGGCACCTACCATTTATCCGTGCGTTCCCGGTCACGAGATTGTCGGACGGGTTGTGAAGGCCGGAAGCGCCGTCAAGAAGTTTAAAGAGGGCGACGTCGCGGCCATCGGATGCATGGTTGATTCGTGCCGCGTATGCCCGAATTGCAAGGATGGGTTCGAGCAGTTTTGCGTGCACTTTCCCGTACTGACGTATAACGGCGAAGATAAGGTTCTCGGAGGAGTCACTTACGGCGGTTATTCCGAAAGCATTGTTGTCGACGAAGCGTTCGGGCTGCGAGTCCCGGCAAACCTGGACCTCGCCGGTACGGCACCGCTTCTCTGCGCCGGCATAACTACGTATTCGCCACTTCGACACTGGAAGGTGGGCAAGGGACAAAAGATCGGAGTCGTGGGTCTTGGCGGACTTGGACACATGGCATTGAAATTCGGCAATGCCTTTGGCGCGCACGTTGTGCTCTTTACAACTTCACCCAATAAGGCCCAAGATGCGCTCCGTTTAGGTGCACATGAAGTGGTCGTGTCGAAAGATCGCAGACGCAGTACAGAAGCATGCCGGCAGTTTTGACTTCATACTGGATGCGGTCTCGGCGGATCACGATTTGAATACCTATCTCAACTTGCTGAAGAGAGACGGGACGCTGACTCTGGTAGGAGTGCCGCCGAATCCCATACCAATCGCGGCCTTCGGCCTTATCGGCGGCCGTAAGCAGCTCGCGGGCTCTCTGATTGGTGGCATTGCCGAAACGCAGGAGATGCTGGATTTCTGCGCAGAACACGGCATCACTGCAGATATCGAGATGATTCGGATGCCCCAGATCAATGAGGCCTACGAACGTTTACTGAAAGGCGATGTAAAGTACCGGTTCGTGATCGATATGGCCTCGTTGTAAGTCGCTGTCAGGACAAGTCAAGACGGCGGGCGAGCGGAGACTCCGAGTTAGTCCAGTTCTCTGATCCAGATGTTTCGGAAGCTGATTGGTTGGCTCGCGTCTCCGTGCGCCTGTAGCTTGATGGGAGCTCTGTCGTATTTCTTATAGGACGGCTTGCCGATGTAGAACGTCTCGCCCTTCAGTTCGAAGTGGTTCTCAACCAGAACACCGTTGAATAGCACCGTGACGTAGGCTGGGGTCTTCACTGAACCATCATCATTAAAGGTCGGCGCAGTCCAGATGACGTCGTAGTACTGCCATTCTCCGGGTTTCCGGGTTGGGTTGGCGAGTGGGATGGCCTGTTTATACATGCTTCCCGCCTGGCCATTCACGTACGTTTTGTTGTTGTAGGAATCCAGAACCTGCAGTTCGTAACCGGCATCTTTCGGGCCGGTGGAGGCAAGAAAAACACCACTGTTCCCGCGCGCCTGGCTGGTCCCTGTGATGTTCTCGGGAACTTTCCATTCCACGTGAAGCTGATAGTCCTTGAACTTCTGTTTCGTCTCTATGTTGCCGACGCCCTTTTCCTTATTGACTGTCAAAACGCCGTCCGCAACCGTCCATTTTGCCGGCGAATGGTCGCTCGCTTGGACCCAATTGTCGAGATTCTTACCGTCGAACAGCACAATCGCGTCGGAAGGGGGCTCCGTGTTGTGAGGTCCTGGCGTGACGACTTTCGGGACCGGCTCCCAAACTTCGGTGTCCTCCGGTTTTGCTCCTGGCGTCTGTTGCGCTGAGGCGAGCGCAGCCCCCGCGAGGAGGGCCGCAAACATGGAAAATTTCGAGATCTTGATGGACATGACCTTAAGAAACTATATACCCATTCTCCACAACATCGGCGGCGCTTCAGTTGGCGCGCCCACGCTTCGCCCCCTGCGAGAATCAGTCATAGTATTCCAGCCCCAAATGAGTGATGAGCTCTTCTCCCTGCATCCAGCGCAAAGTGTTCTTCAACTTCATAAGCTGGATGAAAATGTCGTGTTCGGGGTAGAGACCAGGGGCGGTCATCGGACCTTTGAAATAGAACGACAACCACTCCTGAATGCCCTTCAGGCCGGCACGCTGAGCCAGATCCATGAAGAGGACGAGATCCAGAACGAGGGGTGCTGCCAGGATTGAATCCCGGCAAAGGAAGTTAATCTTGATCTGCATCGGGTAACCCAGCCAGCCCGTAATATCGATGTTGTCCCAGCCCTCCTTCGCATCGCCTCTCGGCGGATAGTAGTTAATCCGAACAGCGTGGTAGAGGTCCTTGTAAAGTTGCGGATATAGATCCGGCTGTAGGATCTGCTCGAGCACAGACAGTTTCGTTTCTTCCTTAGTTTTGAAGGATCCGGGATCTTCCAAAACTTCTCCGTCGCGATTTCCAAGAATGTTGGTCGAGAACCAGCCTTTTACACCAAGCATGCGAGCCTTGAAACCGGGCGCCAGAAGGGTCTTCATAAATGTCTGACCCGTTTTGAAATCTTTGCCGCAGATCGGCACTCCCTTCTGTTTGGCGAGTTCAAGAAGGGCAGGAACATCCGTTGTCAGATTCGGGGCGCCGTTTGCAAAGGGCACGCCTTCCTGCAAAGCCGCGTACGCATAAATCTGGCTAGGCGCGATGGATGAGTCGCTCTGGCTGAGGCCCTTCTCGAAACTTGCAAGTGTCTCGTGAACCGCCGCAGGTCTGCCGAACACCTCGGTAGATCCACACCAGATCATGACTAGCCGGCTACATCCGTGCGTTTCTTTAAACTCGCGTATGTCAGCCCGCAGCGCTTCGGCGAGTTCCCTCTTATTCGCGCCTGTTTTCGTATTTGGACCACTGATGCGGCGAACATAATCCTGATCAAAGACGGCCTTCATCGGCCTTATTCCGGAAAGGGGTTCTTTGACCTGCTCAAGCAAAGACGTTTCCAGAACGCGAGCACGAACCGCTGCTTCGTAGACGTTGTCTTCGAAGATGTCCCACCCGCCAAAGACGAGATCGTTGAGATTTGCGAGCGGAATGAACCCGTTGATTTTAGGGGTGCGGTTATCAGTGCGCTTTCCCAGCCGGATCGTACCGAGTTGAGTCAAGGAGCCAATTGGCTCACCCAGACCTCTCCTGACAAGCTCGACACCGGCAATAAAGGTGGATGCCACGGCTCCTAGTCCGGGCATCAATATGCCCAAGCGGCCTTCGGCAGGCGCAATGGAAATGTTGCGATCAATGGACAATGACTGAATTCTCCTGAAACAAACATCCCCATTGACTCACAGGAAATGAGCAGTGTAGGCCACACACGTTTGCAAGGTTTTTATGCTTAAGAATCGACAGCACGAGCGCTCCAGGGAGCTACCGTGGCGGATTAGCGGAGTAAAGTAAGAAAATGTATCTTCCCCAGGCGCGGCGACACTTCGTTCAGCGTCCGGCAAAACTGATCTGGCACGCGCACGCACCGATCGTTGTAATTTCGGTGATTCTTGCGAGCCTGGGTGGACTGCAAGCGGCGGTTTCGCCTGCCGACTACGAGCGATCGGAGGGCTTGCGCGACGCCTGGATGTATCTGACAGAGAACCTGGCGGATCCTCCGACCTGGATTGGTAACAGCAGCAGGTTCGTCTATCGCAAAACTGTACCGGGCGGCTTCAGTTTCGTAACCATGGATGCGGTTACGCGGGAAAAACGGCCGGCGTTCGATCAGGAACGATTGGCCTCGGCTCTCAGCAAGGCCACAGGCCATGGGTATACGGCTCTCGAGCTTCCGTTCTCAACTGTGCAGTTCAGTGGAGATGAGAAAGCAGTAACATTTCGCACTGAAGAATCGCGCTGGCGATGCACGCTTACCGATTACACCTGTGCAACCGCGCCGTTTCGGGCCGGACAGCCGCGAGGGTTCGGCGTTGTTCGCGATTTGAGCGTTCCCGCTGATAATCGGCCGAAACGCTCGCCGGATGGGCAATGGGAAGCGTACGTGAATAACTTCAACGTCGTGGTCAGGCCCACCGGAAAGAGTTCCTTTAACGTGCTCAGCAGAGACGGATCGCCCGCTAACTTCTACGATCCGGAATCCATCGTGTGGGCGCCGGATTCGAAGAAGCTCGCGGCCTATCGTGTGTTGCCGGGTTATCACAGAAACGTTACCCACGTTGAGTCTTCCCCCAAAGATCAGTTGCAGCCCAAAGTCAGTCTGCAGTTTTATCCCAAGCCGGGAGATCCGGTAGACATCGATCGCCCCGTCATCTTCCACGTGGATCCGGCACGGCAGGTTGCAATCGACGACGCACTGTTCAGCAATCCCTATGAGATGTCGAGGCTTGCCTGGCGGAAAGATAGCGCTACGCTGAGTTTTGAATACGACGGGCGGGGCCACCAGGTCTATCGCGTCATTGAGGCCGACGCCGAAACAGGCAAACCTCGCGCGGTGGTGGACGAAGAGGCCAAGACGTTCATCAACACGGGCAGTCCCGGACGGTTATTCAGGCACGACGTGGATGGCCTTGGGGACGAAGTCATCTGGATGTCCGAGCGTGATGGCTGGAATCACTTGTACCTGTATGACGGGCGCTCCGGGAAGGTACGGAACCAGATCACGAAAGGCGATTGGGTTGTGCGTGAAGTAGTAAAAGTGGACGACACCAAACGTCAGATCTGGTTTGCGGCAAGCGGCCTGCGCCCGAACGAAGATCCTTATCTGCAGCATTACTACCGCATCAACTTCGATGGAACCGGCCTGACTCCGCTCACGACTGCGAATGCGTATCACGATGTCGTGTTCTCGCCCGACATGAAGTTTTACGTCGACACCTATTCGCGAACGGATCTTCCCAATGTCTCGGAGTTGCACAAGACCAGCGATGGCTCGCTTGTTGCCGAAATCGAGCATGCCGATACGTCCAAGCTAACGACAGCGGGCTTCAAAACGCCAGAGGTCTTCGTTGCGAAAGGCCGCGATGGAAAGACGGATATCTGGGGCTTGATTGTCCGGCCCAGGAACTTCGATCCGAACAAAAAGTATCCGGTGATAGAGAACATCTACGCCGGCCCGCACGGCTCGTTCGTTCCAAAGACGTTCTGGCCCTTCGGTTTTCAATCTGGCGGAGACAAGGTGATCGGGATGCAGGCGCTCGCCGATATGGGGTTCGTCGTGGTGCAGATGGACGGCATGGGGACAATCAACCGGTCGAAGGCGTTCCACGATGTAGCGTGGAAAAACATTGCGGACGCAGGCTTCCCCGACCGCATTCTCTGGCACAAAGCGGCGGCAGCGAAATATCCCTGGTATGACGCGACGCGTGTTGGCATCTATGGCGGTTCCGCAGGCGGCCAGGATACTCTGCTCGCATTGCTGTTTCATCCCGAGTTTTATAAAGTCGGCGTGGCGTATGCGGGCTGTTATGACAACCGCATGGATAAGATCGGTTGGAACGAAGCCTGGATGGGCTGGCCGCTTGACGAAAGCTATTCAGCATCGTCCGGTGTAGACAATGCATGGCGCCTGAAAGGACACCTGTTGATGGTTGTCGGCGAGCTTGATGAAAACGTTGATCCTTCTTCGACGCTGCAGGTCGTGAATGCATTGATCAACGCGCGCAAAGATTTCGAACTCATCGTGGCGCCGGGATTAGGACATACTGCCCTGCGTTCCTCGGGACCCGTCGATTATGGTCTGCGGCGCATGTATGACTTCTTTTTGAAACACCTGGCAGGCGAAACGACGCCCGATTGGAATGCCGTGCTGTCAGCCAAAGCACCGGCGTCTTAGAACGAACCACCTCCACTTTTCCTATGAATTCTCGGAACTCGGGCCTAATCCGGACGAGGAAGCTGAAGACTCGATCGCTACGGCTCGCGTATGAGGAGAGTGGGCCCCCGAATGGTGAACCGCTTCTGCTTGTGCACGGTTGGCCAGATTCGCCGCGAACTTGGGACAGGGTGCTTCCATTTCTTCACGACGCCGGTTTTCGTACGATTGCGCCCTATCTGCGAGGTTATGGGCCCAGCGGCGCCGCCGGGCTTCCCGCAGGCGCAAGCATTTTGGTACCAATGGCTGCTCTGCACTCATCCGGGGATGAAGAAATTCGTTGACGATCCGGTTGCGTTCGGGAAGGCGGAGTGGGACGCTTGGAGTCCGCCCGGCTGGTACACGGATGAAGAGTTTGCTCAAGCCGCGGTGAGTTGGAAGGGAAGAGATTTCGCAGATGTCGTCCTGCATTACTATCGTTCACGGTGGGGCCATGCGGATCTCGATCCGCGCTACGCCCGCCAGCAGGCTCGTTTCGAAGCAACGCAGACGTTAGCTGTCCCGACGTTATTGCTGCATGGCCGGAGCGACCGCTGTACTCTCCCGGAATCAACCGACGCGCCGAGCATTATTTCACGGCTGGTTATCGCCGGTTGTTACTGGACGGGATCGGCCATTTTCCGCAACGAGAGAACCCCGATGCTACGGCGAACGCGATCATTGGATGGCTGAACAACCAGCCATGATAAGCGGCATAACAGTGCTCGCTTTCGACCGACGTCCTCGAAGAGCAGCCCCGCCCCTTCTCCGCTGGTCAATGTTGGGTCTTGTCTCAGTTAGTTGGGTGAGCGCCGCCGCATTTGGAATGTATATTCTCGCGTTCTACATAACCGCGATCACGGCGCACCATTTAGAGCAATGGAACAAAAATCTCCCGGGTCTCTATGCGAAGGGAGACTCGGCGTCTTTGATTGCAATGGCCATCCACCTACTCACAGGCGGCATTATTCTTTTGCTCGGGCCCGTGCAGTTGATCGGCAGTCTGCGAAATCGGTGGCCGGCTTTGCACCGTTGGCTCGGCCGCCTTTATGTGCTAACGTCCGCCATTGCCGGGTTGGGAGGTTTGGCTTTCATCGTAACGAAAGGCACGATCGGAGGTACCGTTATGAACATCGGGTTCGGGCTCTACGGTGCTCTCATGGTATTCGCCGCATTTGAAAGCTACCGTTATGCACGGAAGCGTCAGTTCGAGGCGCATCGGGCATGGTCGATTCGCCTGTTCGCTCTAGCAATCGGCTCCTGGCTGTACCGAATGGACTACGGATTCTGGCTGCTGCTTGCTCACGGGGTCGGGCACACGCACAGCTTCAACGGTCCTTTCGACGCCGTGATGTCGTTCTTCTTCTACCTTCCCAATCTCGTGATTGCTGAGATCTTCGTCCGCGGCAAGCAACAGCGCTCGCATTCGGCATTTCGGTTCTCGGCCGCGCTGGTGCTCAACACCGCAACGCTAGTTGTCGCGATTGGAAGTTATTATTTCATCCGCTTCTACTGGGGACCAGGCATCCTCAACGGGCTGTTGGGCAAATCCGGCTAGGCATCGACAACTCGCTTCTTCCTACCTGGTACGGAACTCTCCCGTCGGTTGTTCCACCATGCAGTTCACCCGGTAATGATAGGTTGTCCCGCTCGCTAACCCCGAAAGCTGCAGCGTTCGCCGGCGCTCTTTTCCGGTATCCGGGACCCGCTTGAAATCGTCAATCAAACTCGCGTCCTTGCTCGAATAGTCCACCGGACAGGCTTGCGCATCCGGGGCGACGAAGTTGATCTCCACCGAACTCGCAGTGATCGATGACGGTTCGTTCAGAGTCACCTTGCCCTGCGCAGCCTCAAGTGCATCAATGTCAGCCCCAAGATCTTTGCTATCGGTCGTGTGGCCCTTTGCCATCGCCCTTACAGCCGAATCCTGACGCAATCGGAAGTTCGGCTTGGCGTTCAAACTGGTCCATCCGACCGCGTTCAGATTGTTCGGATTTGAGGGGATGATGTTGTCGCCATGGGGCCATAGATCCTCCAACTCGCCCCTGCTTCTGTCGCCTAGCAGCAGATTATTGGCAAACACATGACCGGGTAACTGGCACTCGATGAACGCTTTCCCGGGAGGACGGGCTCCGCACACGTTAGGTCCGCTATGGAAACTGCCGCCTTCCTGCCGAATGCCGGGATCGCCGTTGCTCAGATAGAAGATGTTCTCCGTGATCTTCACACCTTCGATGCGGTTGTCGAACAGGTAGGCAATCGACGGCGCACGGCCGGTGTTCCTGACAATGGTATTGTGCTCAAGCCGGGCGTCTTCGAATCCAATTGCCTCGGATACCCAGCCATTGCCTGCATTGAAACCTCCGATTTTCGACCAATACATCTCCTGAATGTCCCAACCAAGATTGTTGTGGAACCACAAGCGGATGGGTGGTTTCGTCTGAGTACATCCGCCCTCCGTCGACGACATGCCCACCATGATTCCGGGCACGTGTTGGAACGTGGTGTTCGTAATTTCCGCATCGCGAACGCCCTGGTCGCAGACGCTCGTCATTGCAAGCTCCTGGCTGGTGCCGATGGCCATGTTGAAATTGCCGTCGAAGATCAAACCATCGATCTTGATTCTTTCGCCTGATTTCCATTCGAGCGGCTGACGATTGCGATAGATTAAACCGTCCGAAGGCGGAATCCCGGCTGGACGCCTTTCATCCGGGACCGAGCCAGCGGGATAAGTGTACATGTGCTCAAAAGGCACATGGAACGTGTCGCGGTGATAGTAATAATCGCCTCGCACCCAATGTTGCTGGGCATAGCCGGGACCGTGCGGATTCCCCGAGATAGCCAAGCCGCCCTCGTCGTGATGCATCAGGTTGCCGGTTCCCGAGAAGTAGTTGTTCTCGAAGAGGTATGGACCGGGTCCGATCCCCGCTACGAAACATTGACAGCCATCGGTGTTTAACTGCCAAGACTGTTCATCGCCGTTCTTAATGCCAGCGAGTTTTCCACCTGTGAATTTCAGACACGCGATCTCGCCGGCAGCCGTGTTTCCGTCTACATTCTTTGGCCACGCGTCCGAGAAGTTACAGCTACCATTTCCCGCATCATAGCGAGCAAGTGCACGGACATTGCCCGAGCCATACTCCCCGTTCTGCACCAGATTCGTGTTGAACCAGAATGGCGCGTTGTGGGCGAAGTACGAGGCAGTGTAGATCGCGCCTGCCGTGACTGGAATCGGCTTCTCAAATTTTGCGCTGATCCATCCGGAGTTTTTCTCTCCCGATGTTGCCGCGGTCGCAAGCCGCTGCCCTTTTTCGTCCCAAAGCGAAACGGTATGCGCGTTGGTTTTGTCGGAAGACGGCTTGTTGAATCGGATACCGCAAACGAAGCCGGCTGTCTCTGCCGTGAAGCGAGTCCCCAACTCATAAACGTTTGCCCCGCCAGAGCGGAACAACGATGGCTCGTCGAATATGGCTTCGCCAGCGGAACAGGAGTCGGAGGACGAAAAAATAGGGTCGACCGCGAACGAGTTGCCGCCGTTAGTTTCGGTTGGAAAATCCGACGAGCCCTGGTGGACAACACCGGCTCCTTTAGCGTCTGTGGTGAATACGCTGCAGGGTCCGCCCGAACACGTACCTTTGATACCCGGAGGCAACGCAACTTTCAGTTGAGATCCGTCCATGCTTGCATAGACAAATCCATTGCCGTCGCCCGACCCGGAGAGATTCACCGTTACCGGTGCTTTCTGGACGTATTTACGAAGCCCGTTCAGATGATGTTCGCCCGGCGTGATAACAAGCTGCGTTCCGTTTTTTCCAGCCGGTTTGGCACTAAGCCCTTCGCGAACGCTTTGGAAGATGTCGAGCTTGTCGAAATAGCTATTGATCCAGGCCACATTGTGTCCGTCCCAGACTGCCGACTGAAAATAGCGATTCGGCGCTCCCTGCCCGTGAAGGTAAACGCGATCGAAAACAATGTCTTGATTTGTATTCGCAACAGTCACAAACCGGCTCCAGAACGACGGGCTGGTGCTGGTCTGGGCATCCCGGCTATTCAGGCTCGTGAACTCGACACCTTCGATCCAGGTATTCGCGAGCATGTGCTGATCGTTGCCATCGTTGTTTCCGAAATTGAGGAGAACGATAGGAGCGCCATTCGGTAGTGCCCCGCCCGGACCGATGGTGAGGCCGGGAACCGTTAGGACAAACTTCGGCATCTTCGGGGCCCAACGCGGGCTCACACGCGTGTGCTCGGGCGCAAACTGCGCGTCCGGAGTAGAGGTTCGGATCACAATCCAATGAAGGGGGCGCGGATATCTGACGACGTAAAGCCGGTTACCCCAGCCCGGAGTTACAAAGCGCATCAACTGGCTGCCGGGCGCGCCAACCGGAGCAGTGCAGGCCAACTGGAAAGTGTCGGTGCCCTGGCCGGTTTTGTGGGCGTAGTAGACAACGCCGCTTAGGATTCCGGTGCACTTCGTCGGCAATTCCATGATGTCTCCCGGACTTCCACTGGCCGGGTCCGTTCCCGGCAATGCGGAATAGCTCGCGCCGAAAATTAGCTGCTGCCCTTCTTTGAAATTGCTGTTCGGAATCGTGATAGTGCTGTCTTGCGTTTTCACGGCTCCTGCCGTAAACACATTTACGTCCGGCGGGTTTTCTTTCGCTTGATATAAGCTTTGGCACGACGTCGAAGGGCTGAGGCTTAGAACGGTTCCCCACTGGTTCTGGTGCTGAATCGCGGTATCCCACTGGGACTGGAAGTCGCTGCAATCGTCAGCGATTTGAACTTGCTTGTATTTCGAAGTGTCCGGGTACTCGGGATGGTATTCGGCCGGCGGCAATGGATAAGCGGGATGAACCTGCGGCTGCGGCAGAGTCTTCACCGTGATGCCCTGGCCCGAGGAGTAGTTGCCCCGCCCCGAACCATCGTCGTGCGTCGCGACTTCCGGGCAGATCCGGTACTCGGTGCCCGGTTGCAGTCCGCCCAGAATGATCTTGAAGCCCTTCTGTGGCCGGAAGTTGCCGCCCGTATCGCCGGGATACGTGCTCGGCTGCACTAAGCCGCCCTTTCCAGCATCACAGGTACCTTCCGCAGCCGGAATGTAGCGGATTCGAACGTTGTTCCAGGGAGCCGAAACATCGAAATGCAGCAGCATCGTCGAGTGGCTCAGGTCAGTCGCGGTGATGTTGGAAACCGTCGGGCTCTGGGCCGACGCAACGGCGGCCAGAAGACCCAAAAACGTGGAGATGAATTTCATACTGCGGCTGTTTGGAGCAAGAGTTCGGATGCAGTCGGACCTTTCACCCAATCGGCCAGGTAAATATTCATGCCGCCATTTCCTCGGAACGAGGCAAATAAATACCAGTCTTTTGCTGTAATTGGCAGCTTCGAGAGGAAGAACAAACAACCCGAAACACACGGGCAATGTAGCATGCCAGATCTCACGGCGCGGTTGAACCGATGGTACTAAAAGGACAGGAGAGGCAGCTTTTTGTTCGATTTAGCTGGGGGACCACTTTTCCGCCGCAGCGAGCCAATTGTAAGATTATGCGTATGTCGCACTTCTATCGAGAGCTTCACGATCGTGAACTTCTTTTACAGGGCGAACAGATCTTACGGGAAATTGACCGTAGGAAACTGCTGGAAGTGCGCCTGCTCAGTGACGACGAAGAGCGCCAGGAAACCCGTGACGTTGTTTTCCCTCGACGGCTGGAGTCGATTGGAATCGAAAAAGGTAAACTGACGCTCTCCGTTGAGCGAAGCTTCTTCCGCTCGTTCTAGAAGTGGTTCCAGAGATACTGGTTGTAGACTTCGTGATGGTATTGAACTTCAGGTACCTTCACGAAGTTGCCCAGTAGCCGGGAGCACCGGTCCGCCGAACTCTGCTTCAATTCCGCGTAACGCTCCTTCACGTCCTGGCCCAGGAGTTTCGTGATCCACTCAGCGTTGCGGAAATTCGCAAGCGCGTCATAGACGTTATCGGGAAGGAAGCGTTGGGCAGAGCGAAGATTATCGACCTTTGCGGTTTCGCCCTCGAGGCCGGTACGGAAGATGGAGAGCAGTACCAGGTAAGGGTTGGCGTCGGGTCCTACCGATCGTACTTCGACACGCGAGCTTCTCTCGTTGCCAATCGGGATTCGAATCATTGAACCACGATCGACAGCGGACGCTTTGATTTGATTGGGAGCTTCAAAGTGCGGATCGAGCCGGCGATAAGCGTTGACACTTGCGTTCAACAGCAGGCAGATGTCGTTCCCATGCGTCAGGATGCGGTCGATAAACTCCCAGCCCATTTTGCTGAGCTTTTCTTCGCCCTTCGGATCCCAGAACAGATTCGTGCCGTCCTTCGTGATGGAAACGTTGGTATGCATGCCGTTTCCGTTCACTCCGACCACCGGCTTGGGCAGGAAACAGGCCGTAAGGCCCATCTTGGTTGCTACCTGGCGGCAGACAAGCTTATAGAGCTGGATTTGATCGGCCGCCGTCACCACTTCCGCGTAGCTGTAGTTGATCTCAAACTGGGACGGAGCCACCTCAGGGTGGTCCTTCTCGTTCTGGAACCCCATGGCGCGCTGGACGTCGGCTGAGCTATCGATGAAGTGGCGCAAAGGATCGCCAGGGAGCGAATGATAATAGCCGCCGGTATTGACGTAGTCGAACCGGGCGGTCTTGAAAAATTGCCTCTCAGCGTCTACGCCCTGGAAAAGAAATCCTTCGATTTCATTCGCCGCATTTAAGGTGTATCCCTGCTTCTGTTTCAGGCCCGCGGCAAAGTTCTTCAGAACGCCACGAATATCGGCGCTATAGGGCGAGCCGTCTTTGTCGATGACTTCTCCAAACACCAAAAACTTGCCCGGTCCGAAGATATCCGCGGGCGGCAGATAAGACGCTCCCCAATCCAGACCAAGTCTCAAATCGCTTTCGCGCTGAGCTGTGAATCCTCGGATAGACGATCCGTCGAAGGTGAGGTTGTCCCAACTGTTAACAAGAAATTTCTTGTCGTAGTCGAGCATGTGCAACCGGCCTTCCAGATCGCTGAACAGCACGGTTACGGCTTTAATCCGCTTCTCATCGTTAAGAAATTTCAGCCTGGCCTCTTGAACCTTGTCCGCGGAAAGGCTTTTACGCTCTTCCTTGAACTTCAGGTTCATATCTTCCAGTTCGCCATAGCTAAGGCTCAAGCGGTCTTGCAATTCGGTCGGCATTCATCTCCTAAATTGTGTCTACGGACGGTTCGATTCACACAGAGAGGCAACGGAGCCTGCACGCACGAAACTATTCGATCGAATGTGGTATTTAACCAGAAGCGGCGGCTGAGAACGACAAGGTTTTCAGATACCCGAAGCTGCGAACCGCAGTAGTTATCTTCCTTGTAAATTTTATCAGTCTAGCGCTTCACGCGGGCCTCGATATAGCCAGACGGCTCGTCAATGGGAACGAAAATCTGGTTGGGATTTTCGATGCCAAACCGCTCCAGATCAACTAATAAGCAGTGCTTGTTGGGCAGCTTCAGTTGAATTTCTTCCACCACCGGGCAATCCGAGAGCACTCCTTCGGCCATGGCAAACAGTGTTTGCTGGACAGAGAGGCTGTGGTGGCCGGCAAAAACGCTGGTCAGCGTGTCCCGGACTGTAGCAAAGCTGGCGTTGAAGTCGATGTCGGGGCGGACGTAAGACCAATCCGCGGAGATCACGGTTCCGAATAGCCGGTCGTCTGTTTCGGGCAACGTCGTAAATTCATCTTTAATGAAGCCCGTAAAGGCGGAATTTGCAGTCTTTAGAACCTGGAGGCCTCGCAGCCCCGACCTGATTTTTCGCTCTCCCCGCGCCGCATTGACCTCTGCAATCCGGCGTTCCGCGCCTGACTGGCGGAACGCAGACGCACTCTCGCCGATCCGCTCCCACGGGACCTGCTCTAATTCCACACGCACTCGGTTTAAATGGGAAAGTCGAGACAGAAAGTGGCCAGTAAGAACACGCCCGAAGGTTTCTACGTCCGACCAGCGCGACTGCTTGGCCAGAACATAGACCGTGTTCTTCATCGTATCGGTGGGCAGAACGGAAGCATTCGAACCGGTCCGATAGGAATCCGCGAACTCGCCTTCGAAGAAGATGTTGACGCTCAGCTCGCACATTTGATGCCGGGCCTGCGTGCGGTCCACATAGGTGAGTCGAACCGCTGTCTTGCCGTACGTGTCGAAGTTGAGTTCCGCCATGATCTAAGTGCCCCGGTATGTCGTGAATCCGAACGGACTGATGAGCAGGGGTATGTGGTAGTGGGACGCGGGATCTTTGACCGAGAACGTGACGCTGACTTCTGGGTAGAAAGTCTCCGGCCAGCGCGCGCCCACTTCGAACGTCATGCGATACGTCCCGGTCGAAAGAGAAACGTCTTTCGGCAGAAGCGCCGGAACCCGGCCATCCTCATTCGTCGTCGCCGACGCCAGTTCGTCCGCTCCGCGAAAGAGACGGACTTGAATACCTGCGGCAGGAACTCCAGCAGCCGTATCCAGAATATGCGTCGAAATCCCGCTCATTGCTGTATCAGCTTATCGAGGCGAAGGTGGACGATTTTCATTTGCTCTTCGCCTGCAACTTGCATTTCGACCTCGAGACTATTCCCCAAGCGCTCTTCAAGAGCAGCAAGCATTTCCGGCGCAGCTTTTCCCGTCGCGCAGATGATGAAGATGAACCCGAATCGTTCCTGATACTCGCGATTCAGTTGAGCCAGGCGTGATTTCACACTGTCCGATGCAGTCGCAATTCCTTCCTGCTCGTTCTTGCTCCACTGCGAGACATTCTTCGTTTCTCCGATTTTAGGGTGAGCAGCAAAGGCTTCGAGCCGGTCTTTTGTACCGAGCATTCGCCAAACGACATCAGATGCTCGATGCAACTCCGCGCTATTAGAGAAGGGGCGACGAGCACTCATCTCCTCCGCCCAGCGCTGAGATCCGCAGCATGGTTTCAGGGCATCGGCGGCATCCACGGCACTTAGGCTGTTTAACTCAGCCAGCGTCATAAGCAGTCATCAGGAATTCGCTCAGGAGGTTTCGGGCCACTTGTGCCCGGTAGTGCGCGGTGGAACGAACGTCATCGATTGGTTTGATAGCCGCACTCAGCGCCTCTTTCGCACGGGCGATGACCTCGGGAGAAATCTCGCGACCGAGCAACTCTGCTTCTGCGGCGGCGCAGCGTACCGGCGTCGGCGCAACACTGCCCAGCGCAATAGCAATGCCTGTCACGGTTTTTCCTTCGAGCTGAAGGATGCCGTTGAAGCAGACTTTTGAAATCGCCTGCGCCTTCCTTGCGCCCACCTTGCGGGCGTAATGCTTCCATCCGGCAAACTTTCGGGGAAGATGAATCGCCGTGATCAGTTCACCTCGCCTGAGTTCCATCTGCTTGTAACCCGTATGGAAATCGCGGTAGGGAATGGTACGTTCGCCGCCCGACGAGCGGAGACGTAGGGAAGCATCATAGGCAAGAAGCGGAGGCGCAGAATCGGCCGCCGGCGAAGCATTAGCGATGTTCCCACCGACCGTTCCTCGATTCTGGTTGGCGACGCCGCCAGTCCAGCTTGCGGCCGTACACAGAAGTGGAAATTCCGAACGCAGTATAGGGTCGTGACGGATGGCCGTGTAAGTAACCGCGGCGCCAAGTACGACCTCTTGCTCCGAGGCTGAAATGCGTACGCAACTCCGGAAGGTGCCTGATACTGACGAAGCGATTACCCCGGAGTTTTGCGGCATTGAGCAGAACCATCAGATCAGTTCCGCCCGCAATGGCCTCGTAACCTGGATCGGGCGCGAGCAGACGAAGAGCGTCGTCCAGATCGGATGCACGCACCAGGTCCAAGCCTTCAACCGAAGATCTCAAGCTTCGTTTCCGCTTGCTTTGTAAACCGCTTCCACGATCTTTCCATAGCCGGTGCAACGGCACAGATTACCCGAGAGGCCTTCTCGAATCTCGGCTCGCGTCGGGTGCGGATTATTTTTCAGCAGATAGATGGCGGCGGTCAGCATACCAGGAGTACAGATGCCGCATTGCGCTGCACCCGCCTCAGCGAAAGCTTTTTGCAACGGGTGAAGGTCGCCGTGTTTGGCGAGTTCTTCAACCGTACAAACCGTAGCGCCTTCGATCTGCATGGCCGGCACGAGGCAACTGTTCACCAATTCATCGTTAACGAGGACCGCGCAGGCGCCGCACTCCCCTTCACCGCAACCTTCCTTGGTTCCGGTAAGTCCGACATCTTCGCGCAGCACATCCAGCAGGCGCTTCATTGGCGGCACGTCGACCGTCTGTGGAGTGCCGTTCACGACGAACCGGATGGGGCGACTCATGACACACCGACTTCTTCCTCTTGTTCCAGGTGTTCCGGCAGGCCTTGCAGAACGTCTTCCGGCAAGAGCGGAACGTGGCAGAAGCCGACACCGGTTGCATTCTCGATCGCATTCAGAATGGCCGGAGCCGGGCCATCCATGGGTAGTTCCCCGATTCCCTTGGCACCCATGGCGCCGTGCTCGTATGGGATCTCGTCGAAGAGGACCTGAATGGGAGGTACGTCGACCGTGGTTGGAATGATGTAATTCGTCATCTGATTGTTCATCATTCCGCCGTCGCGCCAAACAACCTTCTCGTAAAGCGCGAGCCCGATGCCCTGCACCACACCCCCTTCAATTTGACCTTCTGCCAACACCGGATGCAGGACTCGCCCCACCTCCTGCGCAGCAACAAAATCGTCTACTGTCACCTCTCCTGTTAGAGTGTCGACCGTTACGGAAGCGACGTATGTGGCCCAGGAGTAAGCGCCGTACGCATCTCCCCGATAGGTCTGGTCGTCCCAATAGATCCCATGAGGTTCCTCATATTGAGTTCGGACAGTGAAAGGTCCGTGCTCGCTTGCGTACCGCGCCGCGCCCATCTCAAATTGGCCGGGAGTATAGTTCGGCGGAAGATAGCCCGCGTTTTGTAGCTTCTCTTTGAGCTCGCCGGCAGCTCGCTCGATCAGGCGGCCAATCACCATGGACGTCCGGGAGGCAACCGTGGGCCCGCTGTTTGGAACGGCTGCGGTATCGGGTTGCCTGATGTCAATCGTGTCGTACTCGGCGCCGAGAGCCTCCGCTGCAATTTGGGTCAAGACCGTATTTGTACCCTGGCCCATTTCGGTCATCGAAGCAGAGACGCAGATTCGGCCTTCCTTTGTTAGCTCGAGTTCGACTACCGATTGCAGATAGCGCTCACCGGAGCCAGTGAATCCGGCGCCGTGAAAAAACGTAGCGAACCCAATTCCTCGTTTCCGCGTGCTCTCAAGATTGTCTTGGGCGAAACGCGCCCGTTTCTCGTCGTAGTTTGCCGCGTCCAGAGCCTTGCGTTGCAGCGCAACCAGGTCCATCTTCTGCGTAATGGTTTGGCCGGTTGCAGTCGTCTCTCCCGTCCGAAGAAGGTTGCGATTACGGAACTCCTCCGGTGTCAGCCCCACTGCGCGCGCTACCTTGTCCATTTGCCGTTCGAGCGCGAATATTGATTGCGGTGCTCCGAAACCACGAAACGCGCCGTGCGGCGGTGTGTTGGTCGCGACGGCGGTACTTCGTATCCGAACGTTGTCGCAGCGATAGGGTCCCGCGGCATGGATGGTGCCCCGCGAAAGAACCACGGACGAGAGCGTTGCATACGCGCCGCCGTCAATCATGAACTCGATCTCCATCCCAAGGAGTCTTCCGTCGCGCGCCACGGCCGTGCGATGGCGGGTTCTGGAAGGATGGCGCTTCGTGGTAGCGGCCATGTCTTCTTCCCGGTCGTAAATCAGTTTGACCGGGCGACCCGACTTCCAGGCCAGCAGAGCGGCATGGCCGGCAATCATGGACGGGTACTCTTCTTTGCCCCCGAAGGCGCCGCCGGTCTCCTGCTGTACAACCCGAATCTTTTCGCCGGGCAACCCGAAGAGCACGCACAGCGCCTTGTGCACATAAAACGGACACTGCAACGAGCCCCAAACCGTTACGCCAGATTCGAGAATCAGCCGTCGCGAGCATCCCATTCGGCTCGATGTAGAGCTGTTCCTGGGCGCCCGTCGAATACTCGCCCTCGACGACAAATGCCGCTTGCGGCCAAACACGATCGATATCGCCCTTATCCAACGAGTACGACTTGATAACGTTGTCCTCGCCCCAGATAACGGCGTCCTTTCTGAGTGATTCGTCCATGTCGAAGACAGCCGGAAGGGGATCGTACTCAATGCGAACCAGACTTCTCGCCTTACGCAGGAGGTCTTTGTTCCCATGGGCAATCAGCAGAACGGGCTCGTGAAGGTGATTCACCTGCCCTGATGCGAGGCAAGGCTGGTCTTCATAGATGAGCGCGACGAGATTCCGGCCCGGAATGTCTTCCGCAGACACTACGGTGAATTCGTCCCAGGGAACACCAGGATCGAAGTGAATCTCACGTATCACGCCTCGAGGCACGCTGCTCCGGATGGTGGCGCCGTGCAGCATACCCGGCATGTTCAGGTCATCTACGTAGCGGGCATCTCCCGTGAGTTTGCCGCGCACTTCTTTCCGGAGCACGGGCCTGCCAACAACCCGGTGAGGCATACCTTAATGTAACGAAGCGGGGGCGAGCCGCGAAACAACGTCTCGTACTCTGCGAACTAGGATTTCGGAGAGCGAAGGCGAGCCTTTAGAACGACGTGGATCTCGTCATTCCGGGGGTTTGTGAAACGGCACTGGACGCGACCCTCTTTATCGAGCGAAATGATCGCCGGTACGCTAACCCCAGTCAGATACCAGCCCTCCGGTAGAATCGCGATATTGCGCGGACGGCCCAGGGTACGATCCCAAACCAACTCACCGTTCTGTTCCGTGTACGATTTCGGATCCGTGTAGGTTTCGATAACGCGTACCCGCACAGACTCGCCCGGGCCGATCGGATGAGGAAGATCCGCCTGAACGGCAACCGAGTCATCGGCCACCGGAGTCGGATAGTATTTGAGCGCGTTCACGGATTTTCCGGTCACGTTGTAAGTCTTCAGCTTCTCTCCCGTGTCGAGATCGAAGATCTGAGACTCATTCACGATGCTGCCTTTGCGAACGAAGCTATGGACGGAGGCCTGGCCGACTCGCGTGATGTTGAAATCATGCGAAATCCGGAACTGATGGGTCTCAGGCGGAAGCAGCCAATATGTGATCTCGCGGTCCTGTTCCGCACGATGCTGTTGAGCGCATAACGGCAGACTCAGTAGAAAAAGAACGAAGAAGCTCTTCACTGCAGTCTCCTTCCGCGCAGGCGCACCATTAGCTCGTCGTCCCGGTCATTGAAGAAACTGACGCGGACTCGTCCATCGCTCTGGGTTGTGACGATCCCGGGAGCGCCACAGGCAATCAGCTCAAATCCTTTCGGCAGAACGATGACGTTACGTTTGATTCCAAGACCGCGCTGGAACTTAAGTTCGGCGCCATCGGGTCCGTACGAAGCGGGATCGTTATAGGTTTTGAAGATGCGCACCCGGGCCTCTCCACCTTTTGGAACCGGATGAGCCAGAGTCACCTGAAGATAGCTGTCAGCGTTCGGTTTGCCTCGAAGTCCGTGCGAAGCAGCATCGGCCGCACTTACCGTCTCGAACTTCAGGTCTTTGCCCGTTGCGGCATCGATAATGCGCTCATCCGATGCAATGGAGCCGCGCCGGATCGGGTTGAAGAGATACGGCGAGCCCTCAACGGATGTGGACATGTCATACGTGATGGCAAACGAATGCGATTCGGGCGCGAGCAGTTCGTAGATGGTCAGTTCATCGGAACAGAACGCCAGTCCGCAGCCAGCAAGGGTCAAGAGAAAGAGGCGCAGCACAATGGAAACTCCATTCTCAAAGGATAAACACGACGCCGATGCGCAAGCGTCTAATCCTTGGGTGGCGGCGCATTGGAAGACGGTGCGGGTTTTCCGTCGACTGTAACCGGCTCCATCACTTCGGTTCGTGTTCCGTCCGGATCGAAGATATTCACCTGGTGTTTACGATTGATACCGGTTCGGATCTCAAGCGCTTGCGTGTACTGCTTCCGGTACGGCTTTTTGTCGAGAGCAGCAACCGTCGCGGCCGCATCCGGCACTTCAAGGCAGAGATGATGAGCCGAGCCGCGTTTCGTGGGCGGCGGTGGCTCCTTGTAAAGCATAAACTCGATGTAATCGTCCCCGTCCGGAACCTTCATATTGGTCCACGACAATTCGGTCCCGGATTTACTGCCGCGCCAGATCTCTTTGAAGCCAAGAATGTCGCCGTAGAACTTGTTCGCCCGATCCAGATCCGTAACGATGATGCCGACGTGCATCATGTGGGTGGAGACGCGCGCGTCGGTCATATGTTTGCCCTTCTCGCGGACCGTCCAGCCGTCCGGCTCATACTGCACAATTTCGACCCCGTGGCCATCCGGATCTTTCACCGTGAAATTCGAATTTCCGATCCTGCCCTTAGGCGTTTTGTCCGGAACCTTGATGCCCTTCGACGCCAAATACACCCGCATCGCCTCGGCATTGTCCGTCTGGATCGAGATATGGTTGAGCCGATCCGTATCGGGCGCTTTCTCGGGGGACAGTTCGATGTACTGACGATCATTAACCTTAAAGAAGGTCATGTTCGGGCGAACCGTCAGGGTTCTTCAATGAAAAAGGCTCTTCGTACCCGAGGAAGTCATGATAAAAGGCGCGAGACTTTTCGTAATCGTGAGCGAAAAGCGAAATATGAGCGACGCCCAATATCTTCGGCCGCGCAGGTTCTTGCGCTCGCAAAAAGCTGCCAGCCAGCGAAAGTAGAACGATCCACTTCATAAGTTATATCCACCCTATGCCGGAGCGGCACCTAAGTAACTCAGGGATACCATAGCAGGTCCTCCTGGCGGAGGTGCGCCGCACGTGTAATAAGCTAGGGAGCATTCTTCCTGGGGGTTTCGTGAAACTGAGCCGTTTAAGAACCATCCGTTTTTTCTCTTGTTTTCTGACCATTTTTATAAGCCTTATGCCCCGGCTTTGTCGAGGCGCAATTGCTGCAAGGCACGTTAACGGGCAATGTGGTCGATTCCAGCCAGGCGGTCGTCCCGAACGCAACTGTATCCGCTGAAAACCAAGGCACCAGTTTGGTAAGAGACACCAAGGCCAATGCGGACGGTGAGTATACGTTGGCAACTCTACCGCCAGGGATCTATACGGTCACTGTGCGGGCAAGCGGATTCACTGCACATACGCAAACCGGTGTTCAAGTCAATGCAAACGAAGTAACGCGCATCAATATCACGCTCTCCGTTGGTCAAGTGAACGAGTCGGTGACTGTTTCGGCGCAAGCCAGTACGTTGCAGGCCGATCGTGCGGATGTACGTACCGACCTCACCACCCGCGCCTTAACCGACCTCCCGACCCCACTCGGAAGGAACTACCAATTGACCTTGGCCGTTGTGGTGCCCGGAGTGTCAACACCCTCAAGCGGAGGCTCGTTCGCGGCAAATCCCTCGCGTGCAGTTTCCTTAGGCGTGAATGGCACGACCGGCTGGGGGAATAACACACGGATTGACGGCACAAGCGCGACCAACTACAACGGAACATATCCTATGTACACGCCCGCACTGGATGCGATCGAAACAGTGAACGTTGTTACGAACTCCTTCGACGCGGAACAGGGTTTGGCAGGCGGCGCCGCAATCAATGTACAGACGAAAAGTGGCACGAATAAGATCCATGGCTCGCTCTTCGAATTCCATACTGACCAGCACATCAAAGCGTATGCCTGGGCGTCCGACCGAACGCAGCCGCTGCCCAAATACATCAATAATCAGTTCGGCGCTAGCGTGGGCGGGCCTATCAAGAAAGACAAGCTGTTCTATTTCGTGAGCTACCAGGGCACGTACATTCGGCAAAGCACGTCACTGTACTCAGAAGTACCGAATACCGCAATGAAAGGCGGCAATCTCTCGGCCTCCCCGACAGCGATCTACGATCCAAGCACAGGCAACGCAAATGGAACCGGGCGGATTCGATTCCCCGGAAATGTGATTCCGGTTTCCCGGTTCGATCCCGCTGCCCTGGCAATCATCGGGACGAACCAGTGGCCCGATCCGAACGTGTCCGGAACCGGCGCTTATGGCCTGGCGCGGAACTTCTTAAGCGCCGGCAATAACGGACAGAGTCAGAACCAATGGGACACAAAGCTCAACTGGAATGCGAACGAGCAAGTTGAGCATATTCGCGAGGTTCGGATTCAACGATAACTCATGGTTTAATCCGCAACAATATGGAAGCTTAGGCGGTCCGGGTTTCAGTCCCTCCAATTCATCGGTCGGCACAGGCGGAGGGCATATTTACAGCGGAACGTTATCGGCAACATACATTTTCACGCCGAACTTGATCGTCGACGCTTATTACGGATACTCACGTAATTCTCCCTATACTGCGCAGCAACGCCTGAGCGAGAACCTTGGATGGACATTGCTCGGCATTCCGGGACTGAAGAGTTCCGACATCCGAGAGGGTGGCTGGCCGGCACTCATGATTGACGGGTTCGGAGCTACTGCAGTAAACCTCCCCGAGTCCACTATTGGGCCTTACAACAATTTTCAGCCACAGGCCTACGACAACGTTGAAAAGGAGTGGTCTGGTAACGTTACATGGATCCGCGGCAGTCACAATCTGCGCGCAGGATTGGACTTCGACCAGCAACAAGACAACGAAAGCCAGATCCAGGCAACCTTCTGCACATTTTGTACCGGGGCCGGAGGCTTTCAATTCTCGCAGGGAACAACGCAGCTCAACGGAGGAGCAGCGGGGAACGACTACAATGCTTTCGCTGCGTTCCTGTTGGGGCTGCCCTCGAACGCCGGCAAAGTTTCGCTCTTTCCACCTCGCTACCAGAACTACAGCAATATCCTCGGCACGTACATACGCGACCAGTGGCAGGTGTCGCGGAAGCTCACTCTCACTTATGGCACGCGCTGGGAATATTACCCGTTCCCGACCCGCGGAAGCAGAGGAATGGAGTATTACGATTCTGTCAGCAATCAGATGGTCGATTTGCGGCGTCGGCGGTAACCCGGAGAACTGCGGCATTACCAAGGATACGTCCCGGTTTGCGCCCCGCGCGGGCATTGCCTGGCGATTAACAGAAGCAACAGTAATCCGCGCCGGATACGGACTGACAAATGATCCAACAAACCTGGGCGGCAACCTGGGCAATCGGCAGAACTATCCGGACATTCTTGCCACAACGATCAACGCACCCAACAGTTTCTCTTACGCCACTACATTGCGCCAGGGACTTCCCACCGTCGTTGCTCCGGATTACAGTTCGGGCCGTGTCGCTCTTCCGTTGACGGCTGGCGTATTCACAGTAGACAACAACAACTTCGTTCGCGGGTACGTTCAATCGTGGAATGTCACTGTCGAGCAGCGACTCGGCGGTTGGACAGCATCGGCCGGCTACGTCGCGACGCGATCCATCGATCCAATTTCGGCTCTCAACCTGAACTGGTCGCCGATCGGCACGGGCACGGGCGGCCAAATCCTGAATCAGCTCAATCGGCGCACTGCCATTACGAATACAATCGGCACTATGGGGAGCAATAAATACGATTCCCTGCAAGCACGTGCGGAACACCGCTTCGCTAAGAACTACCAGTTTTCGGCCACCTACACCTTCGCTAAAGGTCTCGGATATTCGTCGCAAGTCGGAATTCCGGCTTACTATGGATTGAACTACGGCAATCTCAGCGGGATTGCGAGAAATACGGCCGGACTGACCATGATCGCCGACAGCCCGTTTGGCAAGAGCAAGAAGTGGATGCAGGATGGAGTCGGCTCCAAACTACTTGGCGGCTGGCAACTCAATGCCATTTCTACTCTTCGGAGCGGTACTCCGTTCACCGTAACTGCCTCGAATACGACGTTGAATGCCGTGGGGTCGAGCCAGTTCGGGGATTGCCTGAGCACTCCACAGGAGATCGGAAATATCTATCAGTGGTACAACCCCTCCTCATTCGCGGCACCGTCAGCGGGGCGGTTTGGCACATGCGGAACGAACAATCTATGGGGACCGGGTCTTATCAATCTGGACCTGGGCCTCGATCGAGGCTTCAACGTGACTGAGAGAATTGGAGTGAAGTTTCGAGCCGAGATGTTTAACGCGACCAATACGGTGCACCACTCCAATCCGAACGGCAACATCAGTAGCGGCACGTTTATGCAGGCTCTAGGGATAGCGAATACAGGTCGGGAGGGCATAGATGAACGCACCTTCCGGTTCAGCCTGCGGCTTGCGTTCTAAGATTCGCATTCACTCAGGAGGCAACAATGTTAGGATCTGCTCTAAAAAACACAGCCGGCGGGCTCATTCTGCTCGCTTCTATTTCGATAGCTGCCTACGCGCAAGATGACATCCTGAAGCCCTCAGCCGATGTACCGCCCGTGCTGAAAATCGGCGCACAAGCTCCCGATTTCAATCTCCCCGGCGTCGATGGAAAGACTCATAGTCTGAAGGAGTATGCGGACGCCAAGATTCTGGCGATTGTGTTCACATGCGACCACTGCCCGGTGGCACAAATGTACGAGAGGCGCATCAAGCAGTTGACTTCGGACTACGAAAAGCGTGGTGTGAAGGTCGTCGCCATTATGCCGAACGATCCGAAAGCGATTCACCTGAGTGAACTCGGCCATACAGATCTGAGTGACAGCATGGAAGAGATGAAGCTCCGCGCAAAGTATCGCTCCTTCAACTTTCCCTATCTGTCCGATGGTGCGACCCAGAAGGTGGCTCTCCAGTACGGGCCTGTGGCTACCCCTCACATCTTCATCTTCGACTCGGGACGTAAGTTGAGATATGAGGGACGGATCGACAGCAACGCGCGTGAGGAGTTAGTGACAAAGCACGAAGCACGCGACGCGTTGGATGCGATGCTGGCCGGAAAACCGGTAGCCGTGGAACACGCTCCGGCGGTGGGCTGCTCCACTAAGTGGGCCTATAAAGAAGCTGGCGCAAAGCAGGAGGTCGCAGAGGGCGAGAAAGAACCAGCGAAGGTCGAGATGGTATCTGTCGAGCAGCTTAAGACTCTGCGAAAGAACACTGGTACCGGGCGACTGCTGTTAGTGAACTTTTGGGCAACCTGGTGCGGCCCGTGCACGGCAGAGTTTCCCGAACTCCAGAAGATGGTGCGGCAATACCGGAAACGCGATCTGGACATTGTGACGGTCAGCATCAATGCACCCGACGAGAAGGAAATGGTTTTGAAGTTTCTCAACGAGCAACATGCAATCAACAGGAATCTACTCTTCGGGAGCAACGACTCAGCGGAAGCCGTAGCGGCATTCGGGACCGATTGGAGCGGAGCCGTTCCCTACACTGCCTTAATCGGCATGAACGGCGAAGTGCTTTTCAAGAGTTCAGGCGGCATGAACGCTCTCGACGTGCGGCGCGCCCTTCTCAAGAATTTGCCTGACGATCGCTATATTGGGCAACACGCGTACTGGAACAGCACGTTCTGAGCGACTTTCCGCAAAGCGGAAAACCTTCATCCGTCACATCACTTCGCGGCCTGTCGGCCGCTCGCGGAATCGCCCTTCCTGGTAGACCGTCTCGCCTCTGACGATTGTCATAAGCACGCGACCGGTCAGTGTCTCTCCGATGTAAGGAGACACTTTGTGTCGGGACGGAAGGCCCTCGGCCACAACATCGAACGTGGCATCGGGATCGAAGACTACCAGATCGGCATCCTGACCGGAAGCAATCTTCCCTTTTGCAGAACTAAGGCCGGCAAGCGAGGCCGGCTTCTCCGACATCCAACGTACTAGATCCGTAATGTGGAAACCTCGGTCCCTAGCGGCCGTCCAAACCGCAGGCAGACTTACTGAGAGAGAGATAATTCCGCCCCAGGCAGCGCGAAAATCACCCGCATCACGACATTTCATCTCAGGAGGACACGGAGAGTGGTCAGTCGCGATCATATCGATACTGCCGCAGCGCAGAGCCTCCCAGAGTAATGCCTGGTTCATCGCCTCCCTGATCGGAGGTGCGCACTTGAAATCGGTTCGGCCATCGGGAATGTCTTCTGCGGAGAAATAAAGGTAATGGGGGCAAGTCTCCACGCTGACAGGCAAGTCTTGTGCCCGCGCCGTTTCGAGATCATTGAGTGCGCTCCCGGCAGAGAGATGAACAATATGGACCGGGCAGTTAGAGCCTCGAACCAGATCGATTAATAAGCGGATTGCTTCCGTTTCCGCCGCTTCAGGTCGAGATCGGAGGTACGTGGCGTATTCACGCCAGTCCGCGTTCCACAGCCGGTCGGTAGCCTCGCCGATCGGGCCGGGCAGTTCGGCATGAGCTAGAAGGGGCAGGCCAGTTTCAGCAATTGCCGGCATTACTTCGCGCAGGTGGTCCCGCTTCACCATGGCGAATTCATCTGTGCCCGAAGGAACGAGGAAGCACTTAAAGCCTCTGACACCGGCCTTGGCCAGCCCATCGATTTCCGGCGCGTTCCCCGGCACAGCGCCAGCCCAAAACGCATAGTCGACGGACGCTTTGCCGGACACTGCAGCACGTTTCTCTTCGAGCGCCGCAACCGTCGTGGTGCTCGGGATGCAATTGAGAGGCATGTCGACTATCGTCGTAAAGCCTCCCGCGGCGGCCGCCTTCGTTCCGGTCTCGAACCCTTCCCACTCGGTCCTTCCAGGCTCATTCAAGTGGCTATGCACGTCGACCAGACCGGGCAGAACCATGTGATCTCCAACGTCGGTAACCCGAACGGAGTCGAAGCTCTCGTCAAAGGGAGCGATTCCGAGGATTTTGCTCCCGAACACGACCACAGTACCTGGCTGAACTCCGGCAGGCGTAACGATTCGGGTAGACCGAACAGCATGAACAGTATCCATTGATCAACCTCAAGCGGCTAAGCGCGCCAATGCGTCAGCCAGCACTCGTGTTCCGTCGGCGATAGATTCCAGGGCAGCGTACTCGTCCGGCCGGTGGCTGACTCCTCCCCGGCATGGAATGAAGAGCATTCCGGCGGGCGCTATTCGCGCCATGAACAATGAATCATGATACGCCCTGCTGATCATCTGCTTTGTGTGTGCAATTTTGCGCTGCACACGATTGCACAAGAGCTTCAATAATAAACGGGGCGCACGACGCGGGAGGATCGGCATTCAGTAGTTCGCTTCGCACACTGACACGCCGCTTTTTAGCAATCGTTTGCGATGCCTCTTGTATAAGACCCAACACTACATTCCGGCGCTGGCCGTCAACGTCGCGAATATCGAGCTCCAGTTTCACGCGGCTGGGCACGCTATTCACGGCGCCGGGAAATACGTCGCAGATGCCAGTTGTCGCCACCGTATCGATCACGCCGGTCGACAACGCTGCTGATTCAACAGAGAGAATTAACTCTGCCGCCGCAGTTAACGCGTCTTTGCGCTGGGGCATGAGTACGGCGCCTGCGTGCCCACCTTCCCCCTCGATCGTGATCCGCATACTCGCAGGCGCAGCGATATCGGTGACAACGCCTAATGCAATTCCCTCCTGCTCGAGAATTGGGCCCTGCTCAATGTGCAGCTCAATAAATGCTTCGTAACAACCCTTCGGGAGCTTTACTTCCTCCAACTGGCCGTAGAAACCCGCAGCGGACCGGACCTCTTCTAACGTGCTTCCGCCGGAGTCGCGCAGGCTGCCCGCGTGTTCGGGCGTAAGCACACCCGCCAGCAAACGGCTCCCAAGACAGCCCAAGCCAAAACGCGTCGGCTCCTCCGATGTGAAGAGCAGCAACTCGATCGATCTTCGCGGCCGGTAGCCAGCGCGCTGTAGCCCCCGAATGGCCTCCAAGCCGCCCAGGACGCCTACCGTGCCATCAAAGCGGCCGGAGTTTGGAATGGCGTCGACGTGCGAACCAGTTCCAATCGCGGGCAGATGGGGCTCAGTACCATGCCAGCGGGCGAAGGTATTACCCACCGGATCTTCACGAACGTCCAAAGCAGCTTCCCGGAATTTGCCCTTTAGAAATTCACGCGCGCGAAGATCCGCCGGCGTGAAAACAATTCTGGTCACGGCCGGCGCTTCCGCGTCCGAGAACTTTGCCAGTTGCTCGAGTTCACTGGCCATTCGGTTCAGGTCGATCGGAATATCCATAGTCTTAGGCCAGCGGATGCCGGTTCCAATCTTTGTAGATCAGGTAACGCGCCGGTTTCTTGCCAAGCGCTCCGAACCATTGTGGGCAGTAAGGCGCCATCCAGATGAAGTCCCCGGCCGAAACCGGGTACCAATGTTCCCCGAGTCGATAAATCCCGCCGCCTTCCAGCATCAGCAGGCCATGCTCCATGACATGCATCTCGACCATTGCGAGCGAGGCACCGGGTTGGAATGTCATCGTGTTTACAGCGAAATCAAACTCGATGCCTGGCGGTATCAGAGATCTTACCTGAAGGTCTTCATCACCCAGCAAGGCTTGCGATTCGACAGCATCTTCCGAACCGCAAAATGCAGAGGGAGCCGTCCGCCCCTCGAGCTTCTCATATCGTTTCTCGATGGCAACGACCCGGCTCTTTTCTCGAGCCACAACATTTTCCGAATCGTCTGGAGGCAGATACGCATAATCGCGCGCGTTCAGATTTTTGCCGTTGCTGCCGCCGAGAGATATGCTTCCTTCAAGCACGTATAAAAAACGCTGCCCGCTCGAACGGCCCAGTCGCCCGCCTGGCTCCATTTCTGCCGTGTACTCAGTGAAACCGGCGCCTGAAGCGGGCCCTATGTGCACAATGGCAGTGCAATCCTCCATACCAGGCAGCTTTGCGCGTACGAAAGTATCAGGAGTCTGCAGAATGTGATCTCTGCGATTCGCGCTCCTTGTTGCTCCAAGTGCGTGCATAGTCTCTGCGCCTATTGAAGCCCTTCGGTGCTTAATCGGTCCAGAAAGGCCGAACCGACTTGAAGCGCCAATGCGACATCCTCAACCCGGACAGACTCGGCAGGATGATGGCTGATGCCCCCGGGAGACCGGAGAAATATCATCGCCGCCGGCATGTGCTCCGCAATAACCATGGCATCATGTCCCGCCCCGCTCACCATTCGACGCGGTTCGACACCAGCATTGACGAACGCTTCTTCCGCGATCGCAATAAGCCGTGAATCCATAGGAACTGCCGGTTGATCCATCCTGATCGAATAATCCACCGATAGGTTTCTCCCGGCGGCAATCTCCTCTGCTTTCTCGATCAGTTTCTGTGTGTTCTGTTTACGGACTGCATCGTTCGGATGACGAATATCCAGGCTCACTGTGGTTTCGCCAGCAATCACGTTCACCGCTCCAGGCAAAGCTTCTAACATTCCCACAGTTGCGACAAGTCCTTCGACAGATCGCCCCACCTGTTCCACAGCGGTAATCCAGGCGGCCGCGCCCGCGAGCGAGTCTTGCCTCAAATGCATAGGTGTCGTTCCCGCATGGTTAGCGTTCCCTCGAAAGCTGAGGGAAGCGCGAGTCTGCCCTGCAACGGCAGTGACTAAGCCAAGCGGAAGAGATACTGTATCAAGAACCGGCCCCTGCTCAATGTGGAACTCTAAAAAGCCCGCTCTTCGGGATGGTTCGCGCGGTACTTCGTTCCAAGGGTTGAGACCGAATCGCCGAATGGCATCGGCAACAGAGATGCCGGCCTTGTCTTTGGCCTCCAGTAAATCCGTGGGCAAACCGCATAACCAGCCTCGACTGCCGATAAACGGTATACCGTAGCGAACGCCTTCCTCTTCCGAGAACCCGATAATCTCCAACGGAAAAGGTAACTGTCTGCCTGCAAGCAATTCAACGAGTGAGATTGCGATCGCGACACCCAGCACGCCATCGAATGCTCCCGCGTCCGGAACGGTATCGAGGTGCGAGCCTATCACAAATGCTGGCGCTCCAGGGATGCTGCCGGGGTAAAGGCCACGAAGGTTGCCCACTCCGTCAACCGTGACCGTCATGCCCACCCCTTCCATCCAGGACCGCAGGAAAGCGTGGCAATTGTGCATCGCCTGGCAAAGAAAGGTGCGAGTGGTCCCCACAGGTGTCTCGCTGAAGAGCGCGATAGCGCGACAGCGAGCCACGACGTCCTGCGCTGCCTTAAGAAACGGGGTCTGAGCCCTCGCCATACTTGAGACAGTATGTCAGCCTCGTCCGCCAGCGAACCTGGAACATCCGCAGGTAATCAACTCGACTCACAGGCATCTACCTATGCATGAAGAGTAAGCTGTGGAAGATTGCTCCAGTCCTTGTGTTCGCAGTCGCGAGCGTTGGCTGCGGTGGCGAGCCAGGCCACCACGGAACACCGAGCGATCCGAACGAGCAGCAAGGAAACCCGAAGGCTCAGCCCGAGAAGAGTATCAACGGCAAACCGGGAAGCCAGCCTGATAGCGACAAGACCAGTAAGGATCCGCATACTCTGGCAAAATAGAGTTTAGAGCGATCCTCAATCATCCTGTTGCAAGCTTCGGCCGCCATTTCTGATCACAGGCGAGCTCGGGAAGGATTCTTCCACCACTTCCTCCGGCTGTTTCTGTTCGTCGATGCACTAAGCCTGCTCGCGCCCCTTGTTGCTGTTGCCTGGCAAGTGACGCTGTCGCGCTGCTGGCAGATACCCCTGTCGCCTTTAGAGCCGCTGGCCCTGGCGCTCGCGATCTGGAGTTTATACGCTGCGGACCACATGTTCGACGCTCTGCGGCCGCGATCCTCATATTGGGAGCCTGGCCGGAAAACGTTTCACAGAGCACATTGGCCTATCATGGCCCTGATTGCATTCTGCAGCGGTGCCAGTTCATTCGCGATTGCACTCACACGGCTGAGCCGCGGCACCTTTCTTAGCGGACTGGCAATTGGTGCTTTCGTCCTCCTTTACTTTCTGTCCATTCATTCCGGACCGTTTTGGTGGCGTGGGCTTTGGCCTCGTGAAGCGGTCGTGGCGCTCGGTTTCGGACTTGGCACGTTCATGCCGCTGGTGCGTCCAGGGACATTTCCCTCCCGTACGCTCCTCGCTGCAAGCGCAGTGTTCGCCCTGCTCTGCTGGCTCAATTGTTGCGCCGTAGAAACATGGGAGTGGCAGCGCTCCGGCTCTCCCGCTGAAGAGAAGCCGCACATCTCCACGCGATGGATCGCGTGTCACCTGTCAACACTAGCCATCTGCGTTGGAACCGGAGCCTTGCTGCTTGGCGGCTACTGGGGCCGCGGTAATGAGTTGGGCTTAGCAGGTTTTTCGAGTGGAACTGCACTATTCGTTCTCGCCCAAGTTCAAACCGGTTTCTCTGATTCGATCCTCGGGGTGACCGCCGACCTTGCTCTTTGCGTTCCCCTCCTCTTCTTCGCGGTACGGTAGGTGTTTTGAACTGCGATCGCATAGCTCGGATTTACCGTTGGATGGAGTATGCGACGTTCGGGCCGGCCCTCCATCGCAGGCGCCGTGAGTTCCTGGAAAATGTGGGCGCGGTAGGTCGGGCGCTGGTTCTCGGCGACGGCGATGGGCGATTCACTGCCGATTTTCTTCGGCAGAACCCAATAGCCTTCGTCGATTCTCTCGAAATGAGCGAGGCCATGTCACGCCTGGCATTCATGCGCGTTAGGAGGCTTCCAAATGGGGCCTCAAGGGTTCGGCAATTACGGGAAGATGCCCGAACGGCACACATAACCGGCAGTTACGACCTGGTGACCGCACATTTCTTTTTGGATTGCTTCACGACCGAAGAACTGAAGGACCTGATTCCACGCATCACGGCCCATCTCAATCCGGGCGGCCGATGGCTTATCTCCGAGTTTCAGATACCCGCCTCCGGGTTGTGCCGCTATCTTGCCAAGTTGGTGGTGAAAGGCCTTTACGTAAGTTTTCGTGTCCTGACAGGACTTCGAACCAATCGGCTTCCCGATTATCGAAGCGTTCTAAAGAGCAATGGGTACGCTTTAACCGCATCGAAAACCGGCATGGCAGGCCTGCTTGTGTCCGAGATTTGGCAGCACGTCTGATCGGCCCACTGACTCGTTACGCGTGCTCAAGGGCAGGCACCTCGTGTTCTGTAGCCTCGGGCACTTTGTCTTTGCCTTCGAAGATACCGTAAAGCGTCGGAACCACAAGCAGCGTCAGCAGCGTAGACGTGAACAGCCCACCGATGACTACGATCGCAAGCGGGCGCTGGATCTCTGAACCCGGACCTTTTGCGAACAGGAACGGAACAAGTCCTAGCGCCGCAACCATGGCGGTCATAAGAACGGGGCGCAACCGCAACTTAGCTCCAGTCACGATAGCCTCGCGCTGTTTCATCCCGTTCTGGCGCAGGTTCCGAATATAAGACACCAACACGACGCCGTTCAGAACAGCAATGCCCCAGAGAGCAATGAAGCCGACCGAAGCGGGCACGGAGAGGTACTCACCCGTCAGGAACAGGCCGACGATACCTCCGATGGAGGCAAACGGCAGAACCGTGATGATCAAGGATGCGAAACGCAGTGATCCGAAGAGCAAAAAGAGCAGGAAGAAGATCGCTCCGATCGTGATTGGAACAATGATGGACAAATGATGTAGAGCGCGCGTCATGTTTTGGAATTGGCCGCCCCACGTAATCGAGTAACCGGTTGGAAGAGACACCTGTGCGCGCACTTTCCGCTGCAGCTCTGCCACAAAACCGCCGAGATCGCGGTCTTGTACGTTCACGCCGATAACGATCCGGCGCTTAGCCATGTCCCGGTTAATCTGTGCAGGACCCTCCACCAGCTTCACATCCGCCAGATCTTCAAGCCGTACTCTGGCCCCGTCCGGCGCGGTGAAAAGAATATTCTTGATGTCGTCTTCGCTGTTGCGAAGAGCTTCCGGCAAGCGGACAACTGCCTGGAATCTTCGCTCGCCTTCGTAAATTTCGGTTGATGCTTTACCCGCTACGGCAGTCTCGATCACGTCGTTCACATCTGCCGCATTCAAACCGAAGCGCGCGATTGCCCCACGATCGATTTGAATGTTCAAATACTGCTGCCCGCCCACACGATCGACGCGGGAATCCCGGAAGCCTCGCACGGAGTGCGCAACTCTCGCGATGTCGTTAGCCTTCTCAACAAGAACATCGAGATCGTCACCAAAAAGCTTGACGGCGACGTCTGCACGGACGCCTGTTACCATCTCGTCCACGCGATCCGAAATCGGCTGTGCCATCACAAGATTCACACCGGGCAGAACAGAAAGCCGCTTTCGCATCTCTTCAGCTATCTGATCCTGAGTCCACCCATCCTTACGTTCCTCGATAGGGACAAGGGTCGCCATCACGTCGGTTTCGTTCGGACCAGCCGGATCGGCCGGAGACTCTCCCCGGCCCAGACGCGAGACGACCTTCGCTACGTCGGGCACTCCGCGGATGATCTTAATCGCTTCCATCTCCATCTTTAGCGATTCATCGAGCGAGATGTTCGGCACGCGATCGAAGTTAGGAGACAGTGATCCTTCCTTCATCTCCGGAATGAACGAAGTACCCAGGAACGGGAACAACGCCGCTGATCCCGCAAAGATAAGCAGGACCGCAAAAATCAGCTTTTTGGGGTTGTCCAAAGCCAGTTGAAGAAGATACAGATACGGACGCTTGATTGCCGCAACTACCCAGGTGTCGTGCTCCGATCCGCCCTTGAGCAAGAAAGAGGCGAGAACCGGCGAAAGAGTCAGAGACAGAACAAGCGAGATCGCAAGTGCTATGGCAATCGTATAGGCAAGCGGCGCAAACATCTTGCCTTCCATGCCTTCGAGCGTCATGAGCGGCAGGAACACGAGAATAATAATGCTTACTCCGAAGATGACCGGCGTTGCCACGTCGCCCACCGCATCGAGGATCACATCCGTTTTCGATTTACGGTGACTACCGCCGAGGTTCGCAAAGATGTTCTCGACCACCACAACCGATCCGTCAACCATCAGGCCGATAGCAATCGCCAACCCGCCGAGCGACATCAGGTTTGCGGACAGCCCGTAGTGGTTCATGACCACAAACGTCAGTAGAGGCGTAAGGATCAGGGTTCCGATCACGATGACGCTCGAACGCAAGTCTCCCAGGAAAAGGAACAGGATCACGACAACAAGCACAATTCCTTCTTCGAGTACCTTACTGACTGTGTGAAGTGCCGCATCCACAAGATCGGAGCGGTCGTAGTAAGGAACAATCTTGAGACCATGAGGGATCGCTCCCCCCTTATTGATTTCCTCCACCCGTTCTTTCACGCGGCCGACAATCTCTTTCGCGTTTCCGCCGGCGATCATCATAACGATGCCGCCAACAGCCTCCGAGTAGCCGCCCTTCACCATGGCTCCATAACGGATCTCTTCACCGAACCGCACTTCGGCGACGTCGCGGACGTACACGGGCGTTCCGGCAACCTCCTTAAGCACGATGTTTCGGATATCGTCCAGATTCCGGATCAGACCAATGCCGCGAATAAGATACTGCTCGGCATGCTGGGGCAGAATGCCGCCCCCGGCGTTCGCATTGTTGCGTGCTATCGCATCAAAAACGTCTTTGATCGTAAGCCCGTAATTGCGCACTTTCACCGGGTCCACCAGAGCCTGGTATTGCTTTACGTACCCGCCGGTCGAGTTGATCTCGGCGACCCCCGGGATAGAACGCAGAAGTGGACGAACGACCCAGTCCTGGATTGTGCGACGCTCCACCAACTCTTCCTTCGAGAGAGGTTTCTCGCCGTCATTCGGTCCGTCGAGAGTGTATTGATAGACCTCACCCAGAGCACTCGAAACAGGTCCTAATACCGGACTGATGCCGGAAGGCAGCTTCTCGCGGACCTCGGCCATCCGCTCCATCACCAGTTGCCGTTCGAGGTAAACATCACGATCGTCCTCAAAGACAAGAGTGATCAACGAAAGACCGGGTTTGTTTAGCGACCGCATTTCGGTCATGCCGGGCAGACCCGTCATCGCGATCTCAATCGGGACCGTCACGAATCGCTCAACTTCTTCGGGCGAGCGTCCCGGAGCCTCCGTTGCTACCTGCACCTGAACGTTTGTTACGTCGGGGAAGGCATCCACAGAAAGGTGGCGTGCGGCATTGACGCCGAAAGCAATCAGACACAGGGCAACGACAAGAATCACCAGGCGCTGTTTCAACGCGCCCGCTACGATTGAGCGGAGCATAGACTCAGGCGCCTCCCTGAAGTGCTCGCTTACGCTCATTGTTCACGTGGAACGCGCCGTCGAGCACGATTGTTTCGTTCGCTTCAATACCGGCGGTTAATGCGCGGACATCGCCAAATTCGCCACCCAGTTCCACTTCGCGGAGAACAAATGTCTTCGGACCCGTCTGGATGAAAACGTTATCGCGATTATTCTCCCGGACAACAGCCGTAACCGGAATCACGCGCTGTCGTTGCACCCTATCTTTAAGACGCATAGTGGCGAGCATCGCCGGCTTGTAGCGCCCGCGGTGATTTGCCACCTTCATCCTTACTTTCACCGTGCGGCTCTCGGGGTTTACCGTCGCACTTACGAATGACAAACGTCCCACGATGGGTTCGCCGGGAAAGGCAGCCGCTTCAGCTTCGGCTTCTTTGCCCACGGCCACATCCCCTGCGTTCTGCTCGGGAATGTCCGCCACCAGCCAAACATTCGAGAGGTCGGCCAGAAGGAAAGCAATTTCCGCGGGCTGCACAATCTGACCAACAGTTACGCTCCTCTCGAGTACGGTTCCATCGATGCTCGCCGAAACCTCATATCTGGAGTTCAGCTTCCGGCTGGACTCCAGTTCGTTTATGGAATCTTCAGACATCCCCAGCGCGCTCAATTGTTGACGAAGTGAAGACACTTCGGCCGTCGCCTGCACTAGCTCGGCTTGGCGTCTTTGCTGTTCCGCGCTTCCAATAACGTCCGCATCCAGCAGTTGTTTCCCTCGCTCGACCGCGCGCTGGCACAAGCTCTGTTGAGAAACGGCTTTTAGAAATGCAAACTGGGCGTCCGATAAGTCGGTGCTGTAGAGAATCGCAAGGGGCTGTCCGCGCTTCACCCGCTCGCCCTCAAACACCAGGACTTCCGTAATTCGGCCCCGGACAGGAGAGCCGACTCGCGCTTGACGAGTGGCGTCCGCCTCAATATGCCCCGCGACGTCCAGCGTCTTTGCGACTTCGCGCCACTGCGGCTGGCCCAGTTTGATTTGGCTGAGCAGCGTTGGCGAGACCTCGATTTTCAGAGGATCGATTGCAGCCTGAGCCTCGGCTTTTGCCGCTTCCGCCTTCTTCGACACGCAAGCGGAAGGGAGGGCAAGTGCGCAGGTTGCTACCGCAATCACGCAAGAGCGCAAAGAATAAGTCGGTCTCATCTCACCGCACCCAATTCCTGCAGATTGACGAGTGCATTTTCGCGCTCGAATTGCGCATCAAGAAGATCTCCCTTAACTCTCTGTAAAACTCGCTGGGCGTCGAGAACCTCGATGATTCCTCGAGCGCCCAGTCGGTACGCAGCCTGCGCCGCCTCTACTGCCGCATTTGCCTGGCGAAGCGCGCCGGATTCGAATGACTTTACTTGTTGATCGGCTACCAGATACTGACCATAGGCGCTTTCGAGCGCCGCAATCAGTTCCAGCCGGTGTTGGTTCAAAATCGCTTCCCCGCGCGTAATCGACGCGGCAGCTTCGGCGATCGGACCCTTTCTTCTATTCACTAACGGAATCGGGATGGAGAACCCGAACTGCGAGAAACGTAAATCAGGTTGGATGTTATAGGCAGCGTCCAGCCCGAACTCGGGTAAACGCTGCGCCTTTTCGCTCTCGAGTTGCGCCCTCGCGCGATCTACTTCGATCCGCGCCTGGACCATGACAGGATGCTTGGCCAGCATGCCTGAACGAGCGGTGTCGAGAGGTGGCAGAGCTACCGAGGCATTCAGAGATCCCTCCGGAACGACATTCTCCTCTAGCGGTGCACTCACCGCAGCCCTCAAAGCAGACAAGGCGGCCACATAAAGCAACCTTGCCGTTTTCACCGCGTTCTGCCCGATGGCAATCTCGGCTTCAGCCCTCGTGAGTTCTAACTTTGCCGCCTCTCCCACGTTGACCTGGACACCGGTCCGGCGCCTCAGGTCTTCGAGCAGACCAAGATTCTCCTCTGCATGCGAGATCTCTTCCCGCCTCCGAAGCACTTCGTAAAACGCATGTTTTACTTCGGCGCGGACGGCAAGGCGCACCGCATCAACACCGATTTCGCTGCTTGCCCGTGCCAGGTCTGCGACGCGGATCCTGGTGCGGCGAACGTTCGGTAATTCGATGATCTGCGAGATTCCGTATTGCTGGAGAAGCCCGGGAATGCCTGGCGTCGCAATTGGGCGGGCAGTTTGCTTACCTTCGGAAAAGGAAACACGCGGATTCGGGTAAGCCGAGGCCGTTTGTATCGCTGCCCGGGCGCCTTGCACCTGCGCGGAAGCACCCTGAAGAATGGGGCTGTACTTTTCCGCGAGTTCCAGAGCCTGATCAATGCTCAGCTTCGGTCCGCCATCCGGCACCTGCGGATTAGCAGGCAAAGTCTGGGCCTCCTGCGCAGATGAGCTCTCGATTGTTGAAGTAAGTTGTGTGGCATCTCCTGGCGCAAGAAGCAGCGCAAGTAGAGACGCGAGGCGAAGCATCACTCTGCTGATATAGGCAATTCCCGTTCCGTGCCTAACCTGTTGATTTACTTGTAACGGTGACTTCCCGGTGTCCTATATGGGGCATTCCTGTGGCCCTCGGTAGTCCCATTTGGGACAGCTCCGACCTATTTACATGCAGTTAGGCCTGGAGATAGGATTGCCTCAACTCGTGCAGGGGAATTAAGTCTGCTGGAAAGCTTAGATGATCTGCGGGGAGAGTTGAATCGGCTTCCAGGTTTTCGAAATATTGTTGGCCGCTCGCCCGCTCTCCTCAAGGCACTCGAGATGTCGGCTCGCGTCGCGAACAGGCAAACGCCTATCCTGATCATTGGCGAGACAGGTACGGGCAAGAACCTTCTGGCTCGTGCCATCCACCAGAACAGTCCCGCACGGGACGGATCTTTTACCAAGATTACTTGCGGACTGCTGCGTTCCGAATCCGCGAAGGTAACTCTTCTCCCGGCCGCATTTCATACGCCGACCACGTTGTATCTGGAGGAGGTGACGGAACTGCCTCTCCCTCTTCAGATGGAACTTGCGGAGCTGATGAGTGAGTCTGAAAGCGGCGGAACGCGAGATGCAGTTCGGAGTGCGGCCCGGGTGATCGCTTCCACATCGGTGCATGGAAATCTGATAACGGAAGCGAAGCTTCGCCCAGACCTCTACTATCGTCTTTCCGTTGTGCCGTTCCATCTTCCTCCGCTTCGAGAGCGCAAAGAGGATCTTCCGGCGCTCGTCGCGTTCTTCGCCGATCGGCTGGCAAAAAGACATAACCTGCCATTCACTTCGCTTCCGCGAGATTTACACGAGCGGTTTGCACATTACCACTGGCCGGGAAACATCAGAGAACTTGAGAATGTCGTCGAGCGCATGCTCTTGCTCGCGACCAATTTCGAGTTCTCGGAAGAGAATGATGCGGTGAAGTCCGTCACAAGCTGCGAAAGGCCAATCAGGTCATTCCCGCAGGGACTACCCGAGACTGGCCTCAACCTTGGGGAGATTGAACGGGATCTCCTGGTCGCCGCCCTCGCCAAATTTGAAGGGAATCAGACGAAAACCGCCCGCTATCTGAAGATCAGCCGAAGAACGTTGATCTATCGAATGGGCAAATACAAGCTGCGTCAGTATGACGCCCCCGAGCACAATTAGCTCTGGGGTAGCTTGCTGTTATCCCACCCGCCGCCCAGCGCCTTGATCAGGAGGACACTGGCATCCATTCGCCGTCTCATGAGATCCACTTCTGTACGCTGGTTCGTCAACGCGATAGTCTGCGCAGTAATCACTTCAAGGTAAGTAACAATGCCGCCTTTATAGCGATTGACTGCAAGTTCAACAGAATTCTCCGCCGACGTTGTTGCATCGTGCTGCTTCGCCGCTTCCTGTTCCAGTACGCGTAAAGCGGCCAGATTATCCTCTACTTCGCGGAATGCCGTGAGCGCGGACTCGCGGTATCGGTCGACATACCCGTCGTACGCGGCCTCGGTAATTTCTAACTGCGCTCTTCGCCGGCCGAAATCGAAAATGGTCTGGCTCAAACCGGGACCAACTGCCCAAAGCCGGCTTGGCCACGTAAACCAGTTGACGATACTACCGCTTTGCAGACCACCGGTAGCCGTGATCACAAGCTGCGGATAGAAGGCAGCCTTCGCAATTCCGATCTCTTCATTAGCCGCCGCAAGCTGCCGTTCTGCAATGGCGATATCGGGGCGCCGCTCAAGCAACTGCGAAGGAATGCCGGTTGGAATGACCGGCGGTACCCGCTTCAGCGGCACGATAGCCAGTTGGTAGCCTTCCGGATTTTTTCCGGTGAGAACAGCGATAGCGTGGTTGTATTGGGCACGCGCTTCATCGATGTCGATTCTTTGCGCTTCCGTCTGATGAAGCTGTGTTTCGGCTTGTGCCACTTCCGCCCGGGAAGCGAGCCCGCCATTAAAGCGGTTTTGAGTTAGTTCCAGCGCCCTTCGGAACGCGACGATATTGTTGTCCAGAAGTTCTCTCTGGGCATCCAGGCTGCGGGCCTCGAAATAGTCCATCGCAAGTTCGCTCTGAAGCGATAGCTTCACGTTTTCCAGGTCAGCCGCCGAGGCTTGATACTGTTCGCGAGCTGCCGTGATGGCACGGCGGATGCGCCCCCAGAGATCGGCTTCGTAAGAGAGATCGAAGGGGAGCGTGAAATTGCCGAACGTTGCTCCTCGTGCCGTAACAGAGCCGGTAGGGCTATTCGCGGAAACGTGGTTCGATGTGATGGAAGGATCAGCCGTCAAACTCGGAAACAACGAACTCCGGTTGATCCGCACAGCCGCGCGCGCTTGCCGAAAACTTGCTTCCGCCGCTGCAACTGTAGGATTGGCCGTCGCAACCTGAACCTCGAGCGCTGACAATTCAGGCTCTTTGAACATCTCCCACCAGTTGCCCCGGATCACAGCGTCGCTTGGCTGCGCCGCTTTCCATTCCGGCGATTCCTGGTAACTGGCTGGCGGCTTCTCGCTATAAGCGGGCGCCGCCGGGAGCTTGGGCTTTGTGTAATTCGGTCCCACAGTACAACTCGTGAACAGAGCGCTGACCACGAGGATCGTAAAACCGAGCTTCCGCTGCATTAACTTCGTTTCTCCTTGACTACTCGGCACTGGATTTCGATTGTTCTTGTACTTGCACTCGCTCGCCGGCCCGGATCGAGTCGCTGGGATTCACGATCACAGCATCGTTAGCGCCAATGCCGTGCACGATTTCCACCGAATCCCCGAAGTCGTGCCCCAAAGTCACGGGAACCAGAACCGTTTTCTTATCCCGCACGAGTGCTACCTGAAGCCCTTCGGAGCGAAAGATCAGAGCATTCGCCGGAACGGTAACGCTGCTTTGCCCTTTGGTAGGCAGCTTCAGATGAACAGACACGTAAGAACCAGGCAGGAGCTGGCCCGTGGGGTTCTTCACATCGACTTCCACAAGCAGTGTTCGGGAAGTAACATCGATTGAGTTTGAGTTGCGAACCAAGGTTCCGTTGAACTTACTTCCGGGATACTCGGACAGTGTCACATATGCCGGAACGCCTTGCTTGGTTGCTCTGGAGTAAACCTCCGGAACATTTACATACACACGCAGCGTTGAATTTGAGGCAAGGTGGAACAACTCTTTGCCGGGTGTATTCGCTCCTGCGTTTATCAAGGCGCCGACATCAATGTTACGTGCCGTAACGACCCCGTCAAACGGAGCATACACTTTCTCGTAACCAACCGTCTCCTCGAGTCTCGCCACGTTGGCTTTCGAAGAGTCGACGGTCGATTTCCTCGCGGCTGCATTTTGGACCGCGTTGTCGACGTCCTGTTTCGCGACCGAGTCTTGCTTCAGAAGACCGCTGTACCGCTCCGCCGTGATTTCCGCCAGCTTCAGGTTGGCTTCGTCCGTCGTCAATTGCGCACGCGCTTGCTGCAGTTGCTGGTCAATTTCGGGCGCTTCAATTTCGGCCATCAGTTGGCCTTTCTTCACTCGCGTTCCGATGTCGACGTGCCAGGCTTTCAGATAGCCGCTGGCCCGAGCCCAGATCGGCGTATCGACGAATGCCTGCATGTTGCCAGGAAGCACAATCTCGTCGGAACCAGCGCCGGATCCGGGATGAATGACCGTCACAGTTGGGACCGCCATGGCAAGCGCATCCGTTTGTAGACCGGTTTTTGCTTCCGCGCGCGAGTTGATGCCCGTGACAACGAGATACGCTAGCACCGCCGCCACCAGGACCAGAAGAATAAGCAGGCCTTTCAGCTTTGCGCCCTTCCGGGGCGGTTCACTCGGAAGCGCTGGTCTCGCAACCTCCACGTTTTCCGTTGCTTCTTTCGATTCCATCAATGTGCTCATTTCTATCGTTCTCACCGTCTGCTGAATGTCTGTTCGCTGCTGATTTCCGTCAACGTTTCCTGCTTTTTCTGACTCGAATGGAGCAAGCTGAAAACCGCCGGAACAAATAAGAGAGTTGCGGCCGTTGCACACAACAAGCCACCAATGACGGCGCGCCCAAGCGGGGCGTTTTGCTCGCCACCTTCGCCCAATCCAATGGCCATCGGGATCATGCCGATAATCATGGCAAGAGCGGTCATGATAACGGGCCGGAACCGGGTTGAGCCGGCTTCAAGTGCGGCTTCTAATGCACTGCCGTGCAGTTTGAGCCGGTCTTTGGCAAAGCTGACCACAAGAATGGAGTTCGCAGTCGCCACGCCCATACACATGATGGCCCCTGTTAACGCCGGAACACTGATGGTCGTGTGAGTCATAAATAGCATCAGAACGATCCCTGCCAGGGCCGCCGGTAAAGCCGTGATGATGATGAACGGATCCAGCCACGATTGGAAGTTCACAACAATTAACAGGTAGACCAGCACGATAGCGCCGAGCAAGCCGCCGATAAGGCCGACGAACGAGCTGTGCATCGTCTCCACCTGGCCTCGCATAGCGATCTGCGAGCCTCTGGGAAGGAATCGCTCATTCTCTTTGATCACTTTATTGATTGCCGTGCTTACTGAGCCCAGGTCAGTGCCCTGAACCGAACCGAAAATATCCACAGTTCGCCGAATGTTGTAGTGCGTTGCCACCGCCAGTTCGGACTGGCGCGAGATATCGGCTATATCGCTCAGGATCTCAGGCTGCTTCAGACCCGGACCGCTCACCGGTATGTTGCGCAAATCCTGTAAGCTCTGAATCGCGTACTGAGGCGTCTGGGTTACCAGGTTATAACTGACGCCGTTTGTCGGATTCAACCAGAAAGTAGGTTGCGTCTGGAAGCTGCCGCTAAGAGAAGTAAGGAAGTTCCGCGCCAGGTCTGCCTGGGTGAGGCCACTTCCGGCGGCTTTCGTCCGGTCTACCTGCAGATGCAGTTTAGGCTGATCGAAGACCTGATGAATATGCAGATCGACGGCTCCCGGAATGCGCTGCAGTTGCGGGAGTATGCGGCTCGCGAAGTCTCGACTCTCCCGAATGTTGTTACCGACGATCTGAAGGTCGATGGGGGCCGGCAGTCCGAAGTTAAGAATCTGCGTGACGATGTCCGCCGGCAGCATATAGAACGTTGCTTGCGGAAACTCTCTCGGGAGCGTCGTCCGTAACTTGCGGACGTACTCGTCGGTGGGCCGATGCTTCTCCGCTAACGAAACGAGAATGTCCCCGTCTGCCGAGCCAATCTGGCCGGAGTTGCTGTACGAAAGATTCAACTGGCTATAGGGCAGCCCGATGTTATCGAGCAAGGAGGAAATCTCCGCCTTCGGAATCTGCCGCCGGATGGATTCATCGACCTGGTCAAACAGCCGCGCCACCTCTTCAATGCGGGTTCCCGTCTTTCCTCGCACGTGCAACCGGAACTGGCCGGTATCCGTAGCCGGAAAGAAGTCCTGTCCCAGGAAGGGGATCAGAAGAAACGCCGAGCAGCAAATCAGAAGAAATACAGGCACGAAGATCGCGCGCCGGTAAACCAGCGTTGTCAGGATGCCCTGATACTCGCTTCGCACGCGTTCAAACCCGCGCTCAAACGAACGCTGGAACATGACAAGCGGGTTACGTGTCTTCTTGAAGTGATCTTTGACGCGCAGCAGATACATTGCAAGCGTCGGCACTAGCGTCCTCGACAGAACGTAAGACGCAAGCATCGCGAAAACAACGGCCTCCGCCAGCGGAACGAACAAGTACCGCGCTACTCCCGAAAGGAAAAACATCGGAAGGAACACAATACAGATACATAAGGTCGACACCAGGGCCGGAACCGAAATCTGAGCGGCGCCTTCGAGGATCGCCTCATGCAACCCGTGGCCCTCTTCAAGGAAGCGCTCAATATTCTCAATCGTTACCGTTGCGTCATCGACAAGAATTCCGACCGCGAGCGCGAGGCCGCCCAGAGTCATGATGTTGATGGTTTCTCCGAGCGCGCTAAGCGTCAGAACCGAGACAAGAATCGAGAGCGGAATCGAGATCGCAATGATCAGCGTGCTGCGCCAGCTACCAAGAAAGATCAGGATCATGATGCCGGTCAGACACGCGGCAAGAATTGCCTCCCGGACCACCCCGGTGATCGCCGCTCGCACGAAGATCGATTGATCCGCAAGAGGCTGAATCTTCAGTTCGGGCGGCAACGTAGAAGCCACCCGTGGAAGTATGTTCTTAATGCCCTGAACAACGTCCAGCGTTGAAGCGCTTCCCGCTTTCAGGACGCTGACAAGAACGCCCCTCTGCCCGTCGCGGCGGATGATATTGGTCTGCGGAGCGAACCCGTGCCGGACGTTCGCAACATCGCGCACATAGATGGTCGAATCGTTGACTACTTTGATTGGAAATTCGCTGATCTCGGAGACCGTCTTCGGGCTGTAGTTCATGTCGACGTCGTACTCGAACTGGCCGATCTTCGCTGTTCCCGATGGCAGAATCAGGTTCTGGTTGGCTACCGCCGTCACAACCTCATAAGGAGAGAGCCCCTTTGCCTGGAGCTGGGCAGGATTGAGATCGATCATCACCTGCCGTTGTTTCCCGCCGTAGGGGTACGGGACAACCGCACCGGGTACCGTCACAAGCTGGGTACGCAGGAAGTTCATCGCGATGTCGTTCAGGTCCTGCTCCTGCAAACCTTTGCCCGAGAGAGCAAGCTGCACAATGGGCACGCTCGACGCGTTGTAGCTCAGAATAATGGGCGGGTTGATGCCCGCCGGCATCTGTTTCAGAATCGTCTGCGAAACGGCTGTCACCTGTGCGATGCCGGTCGTGGGGTTTGCATACGGCTGCAAAAAGACCTTCACCACCGCGGTTCCGTTTAACGTCGTGGACTCGATATGTTCGATATCGTTGACCGTCGTTGTGAGGACTTTCTCGTAGACAGTCGTGATCCGTCCTTCAAATTCCTCAGGATTCAGGCCCGTGTACGTCCAGATGGCGGAAATAACCGGGATGTTGATGTTCGGGAAGATGTCGGTCGGCGTCCGCATAATGACGATCGGACTGACCAGCAGAATAAGCAGAGCTAAAACGATGAAGGTATACGGCCGCGAAAGCGCAACCTTTACAATCCACATTCAAGAACAAAGATTAATTCCGGTACTCCAAAGTTTCGTAAATCGGCAACTTCCTTCAAATTTTTGCGTCTGCAAGATTGACCGTCTTCGTTCCTCGAAGGCGGAGGGGATGGATGGACGTTTTAACTACTAAGCAGAACGAACCTGGTGCAAATCGGGGCCGAGGGCGTCCTCGTTCGGAAGTGAGCCGGCAGCGAATTCTGGAAGCTGCACTCGAAACCCTCGAAATCTCCGGATTTACCTCCTCCACGACTGATTTAATTGCGGAGCGCGCAGGCGCCAGTAAGGCTACGATTTATCGCTGGTGGCCGACGAAAGCATCTCTTTTGGCCGAGGCACTTCGGGAAGCGGTTGCGCACGAACTGCCCTTTCCCGAAACAGGGGACCTGGCAACCGACATTGAACTGCAGCTTCAAAACTTCATCGGGCTCCTGAACGGGCGCCTTGGGCGGGCATTCAAGGCTTTCGTCGGAGCGGCGCAGAGTGATCCGGAGGTTGCGGCGGCGTTCCTGGAGGAATGGGTACGACCCAGGAGAAAAGAAGCCAAGACGGTACTGGAGCACTATCAGGTGAAGGGCCGGATCGCTGCGGATGTCGACCTGGATCTCGTGCTTGATCTGCTCTATGGGCCGCTTTACTTCCGGTTGTTGTCCGGGTACGGAGCGCTTACGCCCGACTATGCGAGGCAGATTACTTTGTTTGCTCTTAACGGGTTAGCGATGCAGCCGGAGTATTCGGCTCCCTAAGCACCGCCAGATTCTGCCCTTGAGGAGACTATGGTACGTTTTAGATTCCGGACGATGAAAGTTTGCCTGATCAGCAGAACGTACTAGTTGTAGAGGACAATCCTGGCGATGTGCGCCTCATACGAGAAGCCCTTCGAGGGTTAGATCCTCCTATCAATATTTCAGTCGCAGTAGACGGCGAACAGGCAATCTGGTTCCTACAGAAGACTGCTCCTTTCGAAGACGCTCCCAAGCCGGGTCTGATCTTTCTCGACTTCAATCTGCCCAAGGCCGATTCCCGATCGGTTCTGCGAACGATCAAGGAAGACCAGCAACTCCGCTTGATTCCCGTGGCAGTTCTGACCTCGTCTGACTCTGAGAGGGACGTTCGGGACGCCTACATGCTGCATGCCAACTGCTATCTGCGGAAGCCGGTTGAGTTGGACGCCTTCCTCCACACGATTCGAACGGCAGCTCAGTTCTGGCTGACCGTCGCCTATCTCCCGAAGTAAGCGCAGGGAGACGCGCCGAGTGTGGGATTTCTGTTATGATTCAGGGCGCATGAGCGCTTATTCGATAGGCGTTGACTTAGGCGGTACGAATCTGAGGGTCGCCGCGGTGGACCCGACAGGCATGGTCCTCGAGCGAGTCTCCGTTCCGGCCACATACACCGGCGGACCGGACAAGGTGATCGACGAAATTGCCAGTATCATCGACACCGTCCGGACTTCGCTCTCCGATTACACCCTTTGTGGAGTCGGTATCGGCATCCCCGGCTTCATCGACCGCGAATACCGGAGTGGTTGTCGGGTCGGCTAACCTGCCCGGTTTCTTAGGGTTTCCCGTTCGGGACGCCTTCTATAAGCATCTCGGAACCCGCATTGTCCTCGAGAACGACGCCAACGCGGCAGCTCTCGGCGAGATGTGGATGGGTGCAGGAAGAGACGTCAAAGAGCTGATTCTGATCACTCTCGGAACCGGGATTGGCGGCGGGATCGTAGTCGGTGGAGAAGTGCTGGCTGGCGCACAGGGAATGGCCGGAGAGATCGGGCACATGACGGTAATCCCTGACGGGAATCCGTGCGGCTGTGGAAATTGCGGATGCCTGGAGAAACACGCCTCTGCCACCGCGATCGCCGGAATGGGTCGCATGATGCATCTCGGAACGGACATCACGGCTGCCAAAGTTCATCAGCTTGCGGTCGAGGGAAACCCTTCTGCCATCCTGATTTTCGAGTCGGTTGGGAAAGCCCTCGGGATAGCTTTGGCGAACATGGTGAATCTCTTCAACTTCCCGCTGTACCTCCTCAGCGGCGGACCGCTCCCGGCCTGGGACTTTTTCGCTCCCGCCATGTTCGCCGAAGTACGGAAGCGCTCTTTGACCTACAATCGTGTTGGCGCCAGGATCGAGAAAGCACTTCTAGGTGCAGACGCCGGTCTTTTCGGCGCTGCGTATCTTCCTCTGCAACGTGGAATATACTCTGAAGCTGCCGCCTGCCGCTAGAATAAATGTCCTCTGATACCCCGTTTTATTGGTTGGGTTTAGACGTCGGAACCTCCTCTTCCCGTGCCCTTCTGGTCGATGCTGATGGCCAGGTTCAGCATGCTTTCTCTGCTCCTCACGAGGACATGCACATGGCCAAGCCGCTTTGGGCTGAACAAGATCCGGATAACTGGTGGCTTGCCTCAAGAGCGGCCATACGCGGGGTCTTGAGGGCTGCCGGAATCGATGGCAAGTCCGTGGCCGGAGTGGGGCTATCGGGCCAGATGCACGGACTGGTGTTACTCGACGAGCACGGCAAAGTAATCCGCCCCGCGCTCATCTGGTGTGACCAGCGCAGCCAGCGTCAGGTTGACTTCATCAACTCGAAACTGGGCGAGGAAACAGTTTTGCGGGCAACCGCCAATCCCGTTCTTACCGGCTTCACGCTTCCCAAACTGCTCTGGATCAGGGACCATGAACCTCAGCGCTTCGAGGCGGTGCGAAAGTTTCTCCTGCCGAAAGACTACATACGGTTCAAGTTGACCGGCCAATTCGCGACAGACGTATCCGACGCCAGCGGGACGGCAATGTTCGACGTTGTCAACCGTCGCTGGTCGGAGGAAATGATGACAGGTCTCGGTCTGGACCGTTCGATCCTTCCGGAGATGTACGAATCGAGTGCGGTATCGGGTGAAATAACCGAACAGGCCGCGCGCGAAACGGGATTGTCGGCCGGCACGGTAGTGGTTGCGGGAGCCGGCGATCAGGCGGCGAGTGCCATCGGGAATGGGATTGTCACGGCAGACAAGATGTCGTGCACCGTCGGCACTTCAGGCGTCGTTTTTGCCTACCTCGACAAGCCCGCTTACGATCCGGGAGGACGGGTACATACCTTCTGCCACGCGGTTCCTGGCACATGGCATGTCATGGGAGTAACTCAGGGCGCCGGGCTGAGCCTGCAATGGTTCCGGAACCGGTTCGCTCCGGGTACCGGCTACGACGAGCTTACTGCCGAGGCACAAACTTCACCCGCCGGAGCCCAAGGCCTGTTCTGGCTTCCCTACTTGATGGGCGAGCGGACACCACATCTGGATGCCGCAGCCCGTGGCGCCTGGGTTGGCCTGACAGCCAGGCATGAGCGGTCTGATCTGGTGCGTTCCGTACTCGAAGGTGTCTGTTTCAGCTTGAAAGACGGTCTCGAGATCATTCGCAGCCTCGGTGCCCGGCCCTCTTCCATTCGCCTCTCGGGCGGAGGCGGCAAGAGCGCGTTCTGGCACCAGATGTTCGCGGATATCTTCGCCGCGCGTGTCTCCACGCTCGAAACGCAGGAAGGTTCGGCTTACGGCGCAGCTCTACTGGCGCTTATCGGAACCGGCGAATACGGTAGCGCTCGCGAATTATGTGACCGCGCCATCAAGGAGAGCGTGGTGAAGGACCCGCAGCCCGAAGCCGTCAAGCTGTACGAGTCGCATTATCGGGTGTTCCATTCCTTGTACCCCGCCCTGCGTCCGGCGTATCGTGCAATCAGCGAATTGGATGAGTGAGAACTCGTTTCCTTTCTGCGACGTAGCTTTACCAGTACCGCTCGATCAGACCTTTACTTACAAATTACCCCCGGCATGGCAGTCCCGCATCTCAGTCGGGGTCAGGGTCGCCGTGCCTTTCGCCGGACGCAAATTGACCGGCGTCGTCGTCGCCCTGCACGACCAGCCTCCCGCGGAACAATCTCTAAAAGACGTTACGCGCATCCTGGACGACGAGCCTGTTCTCGACGACCGCTTATTGCGTCTGGGTAGGTGGATCGCCGAGTACTATTGTTCTCCCATCGGCGAGGTGCTGAAGAGCATGCTCCCGCTCACAGGTGAAGTTCGGAAACAGGTCCGGTATGTCCTCACCGCTCTGGGGCAGGACGCGGTTGGACAACTCGCTCTCGACCAGACACCCGCAACGCAAGCCTTGAAACTGCTTCGTGAGCGGTCGCGTTCTCCGGCGTATCTGGCGGCAAAAGTTCCCGGCGTACGCCAGAGCCTGCCTGCCCTTCTGAAACGCGGCCTCATTGCCGAGGAAGATTACGAGGAAGAGAAAGACCCGCTGCGCGCCGCCGCCGGAAGACTCCGGGCAGAATTCGTGGACCGGCCACCGGAGGGCGTGAAGCTCAAAAAGGGCGAGCGCGAGCTTCTTGCGTTTCTGGAACTTCACCCTGGGCAGCACAATTTGGCGGAAGTGCGAAAGTTCGTGAAGAACGCGAGCGGCGCAGCTCGCTCACTGGCACGCCTTAACCTGGTCCGGCTCGAGACCGAGTCCCCGGCTGAAGTGGGCGGGTTCGCTCGGGCTGTGCCCACCTTGAACGAACACCAGAAGGGAGCGCACGGCGCCATCGAAGCAGCAATCGCAGCGGGCGCATTCCGGGCGTTCCTGCTACAGGGCGTGACAGGTTCGGGGAAAACCGAAGTGTACCTGCGGAGCATTGAATCAGTACTCGCGGCGGGAAAAAACGCGTTACTGCTTGTGCCGGAAATCGCACTCACTCCGGCCATGGCAGGGCAATTCTTTCATCGCTTCGGGAAGCAGGTGGCGATTCTGCATTCAGCGATCTCCGCCACCGAACGTGCCGGCCAGTGGAGACGCATCCGCACGGGCAAAGCGCGCGTGGTGGTTGGAACGCGGTCGGGTGTCTTTGCGCCCGTTCAAAATCTGGGACTGCTGATTGTGGATGAAGAGCACGACGGAAGCTACAAGCAGGGGGAGGTACCTCGTTATCACGGGCGTGACGTTGCCATTGTGCGAGCGAAAGAGCTCGGAGCGGTCGCGGTTCTAGGCTCGGCGACACCCAGTATCGAAAGCCGCTACAATGCCGAATCGAACCGGTACACATTGCTTCGCTTGCCCGAGCGAATCGCCCAACGTCCTATGCCGCAGGTCGAAGTTGTCGATATGCGGGTCGAGTTTCTGGAGACGAAGCGCCAGGCGACATTTTCGCGGCGGCTCTTAGAAGAAATGGAAGCGAGGCTCGCCGCTCGAGAGCAAACGATGCTGCTGTTAAATCGCCGCGGCTTCTCGAGCTTTATGGTGTGCCGGGCGTGCGGAGAAAGACTGCATTGCGTTAACTGCGCTCTGGTACTGACACACCATAAACGGGATCACCGCATGCTGTGCCACGTCTGCGGTTACGCCGAAAAGATCCCGGCCCAATGTCCGAACTGTGGCAGCGAATATATTCAGTTTCTCGGCATCGGTTCCGAACGCGTCGAAGACGAGTTGCATCAGCATTTTCCGTCCGCCAAAATAGGCCGTCTGGACCGCGACGTTGTGGCACGCAAGGGCGCATTTGAAGATGTGCTTCAGCAGTTCCGCGAAGGGCTGCTGGACATCCTCGTCGGCACCCAGATGATCGCGAAGGGGCACGACATTCCCAATGTCACGCTGGTAGGCGTTGTTCTGGCGGATATTGGATTGAGCGTACCGGACTTCAGGGCCGCTGAACGGACGTTCCAACTCCTGACCCAAGCCGCGGGTCGCGCCGGCAGAGGTGAAATACCGGGTCGGGTTATCGTCCAAACTCTCAGTCCTGAGCATTACGCCGTCAGAATGGCGGCAGAGCAGGATTACGAAGCGTTCTACACGAAGGAGACCGAGTTCAGGCGCTGGTTGCGGTATCCACCGTTCGCGGCGGTTGCCAACATTCTGGTTAGAGCAGTGAAACAGGAAGAGGCGCTCCGTATGGTGTCTCAGCTTGGGTTTGAACTTACTCCGCCGCCTAAAGGGATTCGCGTCATGGGGCCTGCGGAAGCTCCTGTTCCCCGGCTGAAGAACGAGTTTCGCTATCAGATTTTGTTGAAAGCGGTAAGCCGAAGCGCGTTGCGGGAGACACTTGGCCAGATCAATCGGTATAGCGAGAAAGAACGCTGGAACAGCACGGCCCTCGTGATCGATGTTGACCCGATCAGCCTAACGTGACTTGAATGTTAATCTGGTCTTGATACGGCGGCTGTAGCTCAGTCGGTAGTAGCGCCAGATTGTGATTCTGGATGTCGAGGGTTCGAGCCCCTCCAGCCGCCCCAGCCCCAACGAATTTCTCGTCCCAGCCGCTTACCGTTAAGCCGCTTTTTTGGCCCGCGCTGCGGTACGCTTTCGCGTAGCTGTCTTTTTGGCAGCCGGACGTTTCGAAGCCGCTTTTTTGCTTGCCGCCTTCTTGGTTGTGGTCTTCTTGGCAGTAGCCTTCTTAGCGGCGCTTTTGGTCTTCTTGCCCGGCGCGTGCAGATGCTGCGCGGCCTTCTTCGGAGATCCCGGATGTTCAGCCTTCCAACTATCAAGCTGCTTCTTGCGCTTGGAACGGAAGTTCTTTTCGCCGCCCGACATTTTCGACTTTGCCTTAGGTTTGCAACTCCCCTGCTCGTGCTGTGTCTTTCCTGGGACCGGCTCGTATCCCGGCCAGCAACGATTTTCGTCTTTTGCCAAAGTGCCCCCTCCTTGAACTAGACGCTCTTCCCGCGCTGCCTGATTGTTTTTTCGCATTGCTCAGGCTGTGATCTCATAGCAGACAGCATGTGGGCGTTTCGGATTGTTTTTCTTGCTGGATGCGCATCTTCCCTAGGCGCAGCAACCCTCGCTCCGCTACCCTCTTTTCCTCGTGCCCAAAATTCTCTTCAAATCACGGCCAGAACGCAACCCGGCCAGCCTTGGACCGTAGCAGGCGAAAATGGCGCCCTGTTCGGAAGACAGAACGGAAAATTTGAAGCTTGGCTCTGGCCTGTCAAACTGCTCAGCAATTTCTCGATCCATGCCGAGCTGTCAGATTACCCGGTGCCTATTAATGTCAACGCACTGTCAGCCGAAATCCGAGTAACTCCGGGAGAAACGGTCATCACTTACTCGCATGCCGCGTTTACGATTCGCCAGCGTATGTTTGCGTCGCGAGGCGGAGAAATCGTCGGTCCTGCAGCTTCAGTCGTATTCGAGATAGATTCAGTCCGGCCACTCAGCCTGACCTTCTCATTCACACCTGACATGCTCCGGATGTGGCCTGCTCCGAATCACGGTCTTCCGAGTGGAGAGTGGATCGCTGAAGGCGAATCGGGTGTTTATGTGCTGCATACGGACGACCCGGCATTCTCCGGGATTGTAGCCATGCCACGGACCAAACCGGGAATCCTGGTCCCCTATCAGGAGCACCCGCAGACTTACCCTCTGGAACTCAAACTCAGTTTCGAACCGAAGCGCGATGCGGGGCTCTCATTTCCGCTCATCTTCGCAATGAACGATGGCTCAAATCCGACCGCACAGGCGGAAGACATTCTTGCGAGAACGGCTAGGGCGTATCGAGCAACGCAAGCCTACTACCAGGGTTTTTTCGAGCAACGCTTGTCCGTCGAGACACCCGATCGAAAGCTGGATGAAGCGCTGAAATGGGCTGAAGTAGCGCTGGACCAGATGCAGGTGCGGCACGGTGTGGAAGCAGGCCTGGTCGCGGGTTATTACGAATCCGCCGATTCCGCGCGCCCCGGTTACGCCTGGTTTTTCGGTCGGGACACGCTGTGGTCCACTTACGCGATCAACAGTTATGGCGACTTCGGGTTAACGCGCCGCGCACTCGAGTTCCTACTTACCCGCCAGCGGGACGACGGGAAGGTCATGCATGAGTACTCACAGACCGCCGAGGCTTTGGATTGGACAGCAACGCCTTATTACTATGCTTCGGCGGACTCGACGCAGCTTCTGATCATGGCCGTGGCGGATTACTTCAAAGTCAGCGGAGATTTGGCGTGGGTGCAAAAGCATTGGCCGGCGGTGGTCAAAGCGTACCGATTTCTTCGCGAACACGAGGAGGAAAACGGAATCTACAACAACACGCAAGGCACAGGATGGGTCGAGTCCTGGCCCGGCGGCATGCCTCACCAGGAGATTTACCTGGCGGCGCTCGATAAGCAAGCTGCCGACGCGATGTCCACGCTTGCTTCTGCCGTTAACGACCGAGACCTGTCTGCGAGAGCTAAGAAAAAGGCGGACAGCATAGGGCAAACGATCGAGCAGCAGTTCTATTCGACAGAAAATAAGTTCTACTCTTTTTCTCGCAACAAAAACGCCTCGCTCGACCGGACGGCCACCATCTATCCGGCCGTCGCGTGGTGGGATGGAACGTTCCGACTGTCCAAGGCTGACTCGATGTTAGACCGCTGGGCGTCAGCCGAATTTTCGAGTGACTGGGGAACGAGAGACATCAGCAATCGCACTCCGTTCTACGATCCCATCAGTTATCACCAGGGTTCGATCTGGCCCCTGTTCACCGGATGGGTGTCGCTCGCGGAATACCGTGCGGGCCGGCCTCTCTCCGGCTATACGCATCTGATGCAGAACGCGAGCCTGACCTGGACTCAGGACCTCGGCGCCATTACAGAGCTGCTTTCCGGCGATCTCTTTCAAGCGCTCGGGCGAAGCAGTTCTCACCAGATGTGGTCGTCCGCTATGGTAGATTTCTCCGCTCGTTCGCGGTCTTCTCGGGCTCGATTGGGATGCGCCGCATCGAACTCTGATCGTGAGGCCGCAATTGCCTTCCACTTGGGACCATGTCAAGGTAGGCAACGTTCCGTTGGGATCGCTTCGCCTGGACCTTGAGATCACACGGCGTGGCGGAGACCTCGCTATTCAGGCCAGGTCGGCCGAGCCCGCGCAGTTCTGCCTTTCACCCGGCTTACCAGTGCCGCCGTGTACAGGGACAGACGCTCGCGTGCATGAACTTCGAGTACCTGTTCGCCCAGTCGAGATCTACGTTCCGGCGCAACTACCTGAGCCAGGGTCGAGGACACACGGCTTGAAAGCGATTGACGAACGCTATCTCAGCAGTTCCGCCAGCTTCACTTTCTCTGCGCCCGGCGGCGAACGCTATGAGTTGCCGGTTCGATTCAATCGTGCCGGCATTACCGTCGAGGGCGCAACGATCTCGGCCGGCAAGCTCTTGTTGCAGATGCCTGCCGGCTCTGATTACCAGACACAAACCGTTACGTTTCGCTGGTGAATTTCAAGCGGCGGCGCTCCGGCGAATACGTATATAGTCGAGGAGTGCTGCGGCTTCGGAGAAGAGTCGGTTCCCTCGTTTATCCATTTGGACTTCTCCTGGCGGCGTCCCTCTTCGGCCAACCGGCGCCACAGAGCAAGACTGCAAACATTCTCGAGTACATCAGATCGACCTGGTCGGTTCTGACACGCTCAAACGCCAACCTCGGGACCGCGGCAGTCGATCCGAAAGTGAAGCCCCGCGCGGATGGCCGCTGGACCGTATATATTCCGCGGGATGAAGATCAGGAAGTCGTGGGCGAGGGTTTGCGCCGCGAGATGCCGGCGGCTTCCTTCAAGAGCATCGCGCTCGAACCGTTGCCGGCCGACCCCGACGCGCTTCCAACGCAAGGTCTTCTGTATCTGCCTCATCCTTACGTGGTGCCGGGCGGGCGCTTCAACGAGATGTATGGGTGGGACAGTTACTTCATCCAGGTGGGACTGCTCCGGGACGGACAGACCGACATGGCGAAGAATCTTACAGACAATTTTCTGTATGAGGTGAAGCATTACGGCCAGGTTTTGAATGCGAATCGAACTTATTACCTGACGCGATCGCAGCCGCCGTTTCTGAGTGAAATGGTGTTGGGTGTTTACCGCAAGACTCACGATCGCGAATGGTTGAAGAACGCGCTTCCCTCGGTTACGAAATACTACGACGTCTGGTGCAAAGAACCGCATCTAACACCCGAAACGGGACTGGCCCGTTACTTCGATCTCGGCGAAGGGCCGGCGCCGGAAGTCGTTTCTTCGGAACGCGACAGCAACGGAAAAACCCATTACGAACGAATCCGGGATTTTTTCAGAACGAACCAGGTAACAGACTACGACGTAAGCCAGTATTACGATCGATCCACGAATCAACTGACGCCGTTGTTCTACAAGGGAGACCGGTCAATGCGCGAGTCCGGCTTCGATCCGTCGAATCGTTTCGGTGCATTCAACATTGATGTTATTCACTACAATCCGGTCTGTCTTAATTCCCTGCTCTTCCTCATGGAAGAGCAGATTGCCGAAATCTACAACGAATTAGGAGATTCGGCCGCCGCTCAGGAATGGAAGCAGCGAGCATCGCTCCGGGCGGAACGAGTGAATAAGTTGATGTGGGACGATGCCGATGGTCTCTATTACGACTATGATTTCGCGACAAAGAAAGTTCGGCGCTATCCATTCCTGACTACCTTTTATCCACTTTGGGCAGGTTTCGCGAGCAAAGAACAGGCGTCGCGAGTTATCAAAAACTTGGACAAATTCGAAAAAGTAGGCGGTTTACAGACGAGCACGTATGTCAGCGGAAACCAATGGGATTCGCCATTCGGCTGGGCGCCATTGCAGTTAATTGCGGTAGAAGGCATGAGAAAGTACGGCTTCGACGCAGATGCCGAACGGATCTCAATGAAATTCTTAAGCCTGGTACAGCGCGAGTTCTTGCGTCAGGGGTTCATCGTCGAGAAGTACGACGTGGTGAAAGGCGGCACCGAGGTCAGCGCCCAGATTCGGTTCGGTTATAGCGCAAACCAAGCCGGGTTCGGTTGGACAAACGCGGCCTTCACCACACTCTACGACGAGCTGAAGCCCGAAGATCAACGTAAGCTGTTGGCCGGGACATCCCGCTAGCCGTTCTCTAGAGCCTTCTCTTGCGCCGCAATCTCCACGCGCTCCCGCTTCACTTCTAAACGTACGCGGGCGAAGATGCTCATGTACAGATTGGCCACCCAGACGAGTGCAAACCCGCTGATCAGGTACCCCCGCCAGTCCGGATAGAGAAGCTTGAAACGAGTCAGAATGAGGAAAAAAGCCGTAACGTAGTGGCTGAAACAGTACTCACACGTGAACAAATAGAAGAATTTTCGCTTCAGGAGCTTATCGCAGTTTTCGCTTCGGTCCTTGCAGTATTCCCGGGGCTCCCGAAACACCTCTTCATGCGTAACGGTCCATGCAATGGACGCAATGGGCAGGCCCAGGATAAAGAGCGTAAAAAGCTCGTGACTCATGTTCGTTGATCCCTCTACTACTATCGCGTCTGAAAACATTAGAACTTGCACGGCTCAGGAGAGAATGAGTTAATGCCACACGACAAAGACAGCGGAGCCCGTCCTGCGGGGCCCTGTGCCATGGTGATTTTCGGAGCCGGAGGTGACTTGACCAAAAGGCTGATCATCCCGGCTCTGTACAACCTGACGTGCGCCCACCTTCTGCCGCAAGAGTTCGCCATCATCGGCTTTGACCGCGTTGACCAGACCGATGAGGAATGGCGAAACAGCTTGTGCAAGATGACGGAAGAGTTCGTCAAATGCCGGCAGCAACAAGCCGGAATTCAGTAAGGACGCGTGGCAGTTCCTGGCCGAGCGAATGTCTTACTTCAAAGGCGACCTCACGGACAACAATTCTTACGAGGCATTGAAGGGGAAGTTGGCGGAAATAGACGGTACCCGCAAAACCGCGGGTAATTATCTCTTCTATCTGGCTGTGGCAGAAAGATTCTTCGGACCTGTCGTTGAGCATCTCGGACATAGTTGTCTCAGTTGCGAAACCGATGGGCACTGGCGCCGTGTGGTGGTCGAAAAACCGTTCGGCCACGATCTCGAGTCGGCTCAGGAGTTAGACAAGCAGATCCTGAAGGTGATCAGCGAGAACCAGGTCTATCGGATTGACCACTTCCTGGGTAAGGAAACGGTGCAGAACATCATGCTGTTCCGTTTTGCCAATGGCTTGTTCGAGCCGTTGTGGAATCGCGATCGGATCGAGCACGTTCAAATTACCGTCGCCGAGACGGTCGGGGTCGAAAAGCGCGGCTCTTTTTACGAAAAGACGGGTGCCCTGCGCGACATGGTTCCGAACCACGTATTTCAACTTGTGGCCATGACCGCCATGGAAGCACCGAACTCATTCAGTGCTGACGCGATCCGCTCAGAGAAAGCAAAAGTCATTGAGGCCGTCCGGCTCTGCAATTGCCATGACATGACGTGTAACGCGGTGCGCGGCCAGTATACCGCTGGAACGGTCTCGAACGAAAAGGTCCCCGGTTATCGGGAGGAGCCGGACGTTGCCCCTGGCTCTTGCACGGAGACCTATGTCGCCTTGAAAATTCTTATCGACAACTGGCGATGGTCGGGCGTTCCCTTCTATGTGCGGACTGGGAAGAGGTTGAATCGAAGAAAGAGCCAGATCGCTATCAAGTTCAAACAGGTACCGGCCGCTCTTCTTCGAAACACTGATTTTGAACACCCTGCCCCCAACTGGCTCCTGCTTCGCATTCAACCGGACGAAGGCATCGCTTTGGAGTTCGGAGCCAAGATACCGGGTCCGTCCATGCGCATTGGGGATGTTCGCATGGACTTCCAATATCGCGACTACTTCGGGACGGCGCCAGCCACGGGATACGAGACTTTGCTGTATGACGTAATGATGGGAGACGCCACGCTCTTTCAGAGAGCCGACAACATCGAGGCAGGATGGAGTGTGGTGCAACCGATCCTCGACGACTGGAGCAAGAATCCCACGAAGGAACTGGCTTTTTACGCCGCCGGGAGCCAGGGACCTGCCGAAGCCGACGAGCTACTCGCACGCGACGGTCACGCCTGGCGCCCGATTAACTGATCGAATGCAGTGCCCGGTACTTGCGAAGGAGCTCGTACATGACAATGGCGCCTGCGCTCGCAACGTTGAGAGAATGCTTCAACCCGAGCATGGGAATGCGGACGTGGGTGTCGCAGGCTTCTAGCAATCGATGATCGAGGCCGTCCACCTCATGCCCAAATAGAACGCATACGGGAAACCGGGGCTGCCAATCGAAGATGTCAACCGCGCGGTTACTCGTTTCCATAGCTGCGATTTCGTAACCGCTGCTTCTCAGGGTTTCGATGTGTTCGAGCGAGTTTTGCACGCCCAACCACCGAACGCGTTCTTCCGCGCCCAGCGCTGTTTTGGCGATTCCCTTGTGAGGCGGACGGGCGGTGATCCCGGACAGTATCAATTGCTCGATCCCGGCGCCGTCACCGGTACGAAAAAAAGAGCCGACGTTATACATGCTGCGCACGTTGTCCAGCAGGATCGTGACCGGAAGGCGCAGGTCTCCGTAGAGAGAAGACCCCGCAGTTGCGCGAAAAGGAATGCGGTCCATTCCTCAGGTGCGAGAAAGTCCGGCGCGCTTCCAGAGTTCGTCGACCCGGCTCACCACTTCGGGCGCCATGCGAATGACATTCGGCCAGCGTCGCGTGAATCCTTCGGATGGCCATTTCGTCGTGGCATCCACGCCCATCTTCGATCCGAAGTTAGGCAATCGGCTCGCATGGTCCAGCGAATCGACCGGGCCTGTCACAAATTCGATATCGCGCTGTGGATCGATGTTATTTAAGGCCTTCCAGCAGACCTCGGACACATTCTGAACATCGACATCTTCGTCCACCACCACGACACATTTGCTGAACATAGCCTGGCCTAAGCCCCAAATCGCATGCATCACCTTCCGCGCCTGGCCCGGATAGGATTTGCGGATCGAGACCAGAATCAGGTTGTGGAACACGCCTTCTGCCGGCATACAGATGTCGCGCACTTCGGGAAGTTGCATACGCATCAGGGGGAGGAAAATGCGCTCGATCGCCTTACCCATGTAGAAGTCTTCCATGGGTGGCGGCCCGACGATCGTCGCTGAATACACGGGGTCTTTGCGGCGCGTAATGCACTCGACATGGAAAACCGGATAGTCGTCATCGAGAGAGTAAAACCCGGTGTGGTCCCCGAACGGGCCCTCGCGGCGCAGTTCCCCGAGGTTGAGATAACCCTCGAGAACAATCTCCGAGTTAGCGGGCACTTCGAGATCAGACGTTTCGCATTTCACCATCTCGACCGGGCTGCCCCGAAGAAAACCCGCGAACAGCATTTCGTCAATGCTGGGAGGAAGCGGCAATATCGCGGAATAGATTGTTGCCGGATCAGACCCGATCGCGACAGCAACCGGCATGCGTGTCGATTTGCCTTCCGCCGCCAGCCGCCGGTAGTGTTCGGCGCCTTGCTTATGCTTCTGCCAATGCATGCCGGTAGTTGTGCCGTCGAAGACTTGCATCCGGTACATGCCGCAATTCCGCTTGCCCGCAGAATTTTTTGAAAAGACCATAGGAAGCGTGATGAAGCGTCCGCCATCGCCAGGCCAGCAGTGGAGAATGGGAAACTCCCCGAGTGAGAAGCCGTCGCGCTGGATGACTTGCTTGCATGGTCCGCTCGCCACGATTTTGGGGAACATGGAGGCAAGCTCTCCCAGTTTGGGGAGCATCTTCAATTTGTCGAGCAAGCTCTCTGGCTTTTGCATTTCGAGGAAGCCCGAGATCCGGTCGGCCACCTCGTCTATATTTGAAACGCCAAGAGCCAGTTCCATGCGGCGCATGCTGGCGAAAGCATTAATCAAAACCGGGAACTTCGAGCCTTTTGGATTTTCGAACAGGAGCGCTGGACCGTTGCTTTTCACTGCACGATCCGCGAACTCGGTGATCTCCAGATAGGGATCGACCTCAAGAGTCACTCGTCGAAGCTCTCCTTGCTTTTCGAGGACGCGTATAAAGGCGCGGAGATCGTTGAATGCCATTTCGTTACACCCATTATGATGATGAGTGGATGACGGCACCCCGCACTGCGCTCGTGACTGGCGCGAGCAGAGGAATTGGTAAGGCTTGCGCTCTCGCTCTGGGGAAATCTGGATACCGGGTGGCGATCGCTGCCCGGTCTCTCGATAACTTGCAGGACACAGAGACACAGGTCAAGAACGCCGGGGGCGAAGCGTATGCTGTCGCGATTGACGTAAGCGACAGCGGTTCGATCAAGGCCGGATTTGAGAAAGTAGCAAAAGAGTTCGGCAGGATCGACGTCCTGATTAACAATGCCGGTGTTACAAAAGACGGCCTGGTCGTACGAATGAAAGAGCAGGACTGGCAAATGGTCCTCGCAACCAATCTGAGTGGCGCGTTTTTCGCCATCCAGCAGGTATTGCCGGGCATGATGCGGGAACGCTGGGGACGGATCGTCAATATCTCCTCAGTGGTTGGCGAGATGGGCAACCCTGGGCAGGCAAACTACGTAGCGTCTAAGGCGGGATTGATCGGATTGACGAAGTCTGTCGCGCAGGAAGTAGGTAGCAGAAACATTACGGTGAACGCTGTGGCTCCCGGCTTCATTGAGACAGACATGACCGGCGGGCTGTCGAACGAATTGAAAGAAAAGATGCTGGCCAATACACCTCTACGCCGAATGGGGACTCCGGACGACATCGCTCATGCAGTCAAGTTTCTCGTCAGCGAAGACGCAAATTTCATAACGGGGCACGTCCTGGACGTGAACGGCGGCATCTATATGTGAGGTGCGCCTAAGCGCGTCCCGCACTTTTCTATGTCTTCTATCACCGTCATCTCCCAAAGCGAAACGCGACAGCAGCTTCCGTATTGGTTTGGTGCAGATGCCCTGCTCTCTCGATTCTGACGAGAATCTTAATCGCGCGATCAAGGGCATCAGGGAAGCCGCCGCGCGTGGAGCTGAGATCGTGTGCCTCCAGGAGCTTTTTCGAAGTCAGTACTTCTGCAGAGAAGAGCATCCGAAGTGGTTCGATCTCGCCGAGAGCATACCCGGACCTTCGACGGAAGCTATCGGCGCCGTGGCGAAGGAATTACAAGTGTCCGTTGTTGCTTCTCTGTTCGAGAAGAGAGCGCAGGGGCTGTATCACAATACTGCCGCCGTCATTGACGCTGACGGATCGTTGATCGGCATGTACCGGAAGATGCACATCCCGGACGATCCGCTCTATTACGAGAAGTTCTACTTCACGCCCGGCGACCTCGGCTTCCGCAACTTCGAGACCCGTTACTCGCGGATCGGCGTGCTTGTGTGCTGGGATCAGTGGTATCCCGAAGGAGCCCGCATCACCAGCCTGCAAGGCGCCAACGTACTGTTCTACCCGACCGCGATCGGCTGGCATCCGGCGGAAAAGGAACAATACGGCGAGGCTCAGCTCGACGCGTGGCGCACCATGCAGCGCGCTCATTCCATCGCGAACGGAGTCTTTGTCGCTGCGGTGAATCGGACGGGCTTCGAAGGCCCTGCCGAAAGCGGCATTGAGTTCTGGGGCAATTCGTTCATCTCGGATCCTTTCGGGCGCGTGATCGCGCAAGCTTCGGCAACCGAATCGGAAATTCTCGTGGCCGAGTGCAATCCGAAGGATATGGATGAAGTGCGCAAGAACTGGCCCTTCTTACGCGACCGACGCATTGACGCCTATTCGCCCATCGTTCAACGCTGGCTCGACTAGGATGCAGCCTGACGCCGGAGATATCAAATCAGCCAGGCTCAGGATGCCGGCCGAATGGGAGCGGCACGAGGCAACGTGGCTGGCGTGGCCGCATGAAAAGACCGACTGGCCCGGGAAGTTCAGTCCGATTCCGTGGGTCTACGGTGAGATCATCCGGCACTTGTCGCGCGTGGAGAAAGTACGCATCCTCGTCGACGATGGCGAAGGGGAAAGCAAAGCACGCCGCGTTCTGCGGAAATGCAACGTGCAGATGGACGCTGTCGAGTTCTTTCATGTGCAGACTGACAGAAGCTGGACTCGCGATTTCTGCCCGATCTTTGTCAAAGACCAGACGGGTGTCTGGATGCTGAACTGGCAATTTAATGGCTGGGCCAAGTATCCGAATTCAGAAAACGACAACGCCGTATCGGAAGCCCTTTCCGAGCACTTGGGAATGGAAATGGGAACGCCATTCTGGAACGGTCGCAAGATTGTCCTTGAGGGCGGCAGTATCGACGTGAACGGCTCGGGTTGCATTCTGACTACCGAAGAATGCCTCCTCAGCAAGGTTCAGGCGCGCAACCCGGAACTGTCTCGGGAAGATCTGGAACGGATCTTCGACCGTGATCTCGGCGCACGGAAAACATTATGGCTGCGGCACGGCATCGCGGGCGACGATACGCACGGGCATGTGGACGATCTGGCGCGGTTTACGGACGAGCAAACGATCGTAATCGCACAGGAAGAAGACCCGTCCGATGTGAATCATGATCCGCTTGGCGGAGAACCTTGCTCTCCTTCGTGAAATGCAGGATCAGAACGGCCGCAAATTTCGGGTGAAAACATTGCCCATGCCTGCTCCGGTGATCTTCAACGGGCAACGGCTTCCGGCTAGCTATGCCAATTTCTATATCGCCAACGATACTGTGCTGGTTCCGACCTTCAACGATCCGAACGATCGGATCGCACTCAATACCTTAGCCGAACTTTTCCCAGCTCGCACAGTGGTTGGCATTGCCTGCACGGATCTTGTTCTAGGCTTAGGAACTCTGCACTGCATGACGCAGCAACAGCCTGCCTGAAAACCTGTGGCGCTCACCCTGGTTTCGGCGATTTCCCTCGGAATCTGGCTCTATCTTGTCTTTGGCCGAGGCGGGTTCTGGCGGGTGGGCCTGCATATCCCGCCGCTGAAAAACCAGGTTCAAGAGCCGGCGCGAATTGTGGCCGTTGTTCCCGCCCGTGACGAAGCGCCGGTCGTGGGCGAAGCTGTGCGCTCGTTGCTCAACAGCGGCTTCCCGTTCCGATGCAAGTGGTGCTGGTGGACGACGGAAGTTCAGACGGAACCGCGGCGGTTGCGGCGAAAGCAGCAGCGCAGATCGGCGCAGCAGATCGCCTGACCATACTGCAAGGCAAGCCTCTTCCAAGCGGGTGGACCGGCAAACTATGGGCCGTTTCGCAAGGAATCGCAACGGCTCGGACAATGAGCCCGGATTATTACCTTCTAACCGACGCGGACATTCAACATGACCCCGAAAGCATCGGGCGTCTCACTGCCCTAGCGCAGGAACCAGGGCTTCGACTTGTCGTCGTACATGGTAAAGCTGTCTGTTGCTTCACGGGCCGAGCAATGGCTGATTCCGGCGTTCGTCTACTTCTTCTTTCAGCTCTATCCGCCACGTTGGATATCTTCACCGCGCACCAGCACTGCCGGTGCAGCGGGCGGTTGCATGTTGATTCGCCCCGAAGCTCTGGAGCGAGCCGGCGGAATCTCAGCCATTCGCAATGCTCTGATTGATGACTGCGCTCTGGCAGCGGCCGTCAAAAGAACCGGCGGAAAAGTTTGGCTTGGATTAACAGATGAAAGCCGGAGCATTCGCTCGTATGGCGGATTTCAAGGTGTGGGTCAGATGATTTCGCGCTCGGCTTTTCATCAGCTACGCCATTCCGCTCTGTTGCTCATGCTGACCCTAGCGGGCCTCGCGATCACCTATGTAGTGCCACCTCTGTTGCTGTTTGCGGGCCGGCCGCTTCCCATGCTGCTTGGCGCTGCAGCCTGGGTTTTGATGACGATAACCTATCTGCCGACCGTCAGATTCTACCGACAGCCGGCTATTTTGAGCGTCTCGTTACCGCTGGTGGCACTCTTCTACGCCGGATGCACGTTGCTCTCCGCGTATCGATTCTGGACTGGAGCAGGCGGCCGATGGAAAGGGCGAACGCAAGACCACCCAAGCAGACAACCTTACCCGCGCACGCCTTCCACAGGGCCGTGACGTTTGTTGTATGCCAGGTAGAACCCGACCGGCACGATGAACACGGTGACGATGACTGAAAGCGTCAGGCCGCCAATGAGTGCTCGGGCCAGTGGAGCATAGGATTCACTGCCCTCGCCCAGCTTCATCGCCATCGGTAGCAGGCCGATGATCGTCGCGAGCGACGTCATCAGAACGGGCCGAAGACGAACGCGGCAGGAAGTGACCACCGCATCCCTCACGTTCTTCCCTTCCGCGAGCAGTTGGTGAGCAAACTCCACGATCAAGATGCTGTTCGACATCGCGATGCCGGCGAGCATCAGCACGCCCATCAGCGACATGACGTTCAGCGTGGTTCCGGTCGTGACAAGCGCAATCAGTACGCCGGAGATAGCGGGCGGCAGTGCGAGCAGAATGATAAACGGATCGATAAAGGATCGGAATTGCGCGACCAGGATCAGGTAAAGCAGAATCACCGAAAGCACCAAGCCGATAGCGAAACTTCGGAACGAAGCGTTCATGGATTGCACCGTCCCCTGCATGGCAACGTCGACGTTAGCCGGAAGTTGCACGCCCGCAACAATCTGATCGATCTGTTTGGCTAGCGTACCCAGAGCTTCTCCAATGGGCCGGACATAAACGTCAATTCTCCTGCGGATCTGGTAATGGTCCACTTCCGTCGGCGCCTGAAACGGCGTAATGCTGCTGACCATGTCAAGGCGAGTCGACCGGGGCACATTCGTCCCGTGCAGAGGAATCGCACGCAGGTCCTCAATCTCCCGGATTTTCTGTTCCGGATATTGCACCGTTAGCCAATAGTTATTGCCGTTCTTCGGATCGACCCAGATACTCGGAGCTACCATTTGATTCGAGGTCAGGGCGGTGATGACGTTCGACATCACTTCCTTCTCGCTCAGGCCCAATTCTCCCGCCCGCATGCGATCGATATTCAGCCGCAATGCCGGATAATCCAGATCCTGCGGGATGTACACATCGGCTACGCCTGACAACTGGCGGATGCGCGACGCCATTGTAAGCGCAACCTTGTAGTCGTCCTGTAGATTGCGGCCGGATACCTGCAAATCGATGGGAGCGGGCATGCCCATGTTGACAACAGCATCGACCAGGCTGCCGGAAGAAAAGAACGCGGCAAGCTCCGGCATTTCGTCTTGCATCTTCTGTTTCACACGAGCAATGTATTCATAACTGCCCGTGCGATGACCCGGTTTGAGGCTGGCCTGGACGACGGCCGTATGCATGGCGGAGTTCGAACTGTAAACGGACGAGAAACCGGGATCGACACCGATATTCGAGACAATCATGCCCATGTCTTCCGGGGCCACAATCCCACGGATCATGGCTTCTACGCGAGCAACTTCCTTTTCGGTGTCGCCGAGCTTCGTGCCCGAAGGCGCCTTCAGGTTCACGACAAACTGCCCTGCATCGGTTTGAGGAAAGAACGCAAGGCCGACCAGGGGGAACAGCAGCAGACTGACCAGGAAGAGGGCTGAAAATGCGATAAACGTCGCCACAGGACGCGCCATGACGACCGCAACCAGCTTTTCGTATCCCGCGAGCCCACGGCCGAACTGAGTGTTGAACCAAAGATTGAATCGGGTTCCAAAGCCTCGTTTTGTACCCGGCGCCTGCTCGACATGGTGCTCGCGTTCCGCAGTGGACTCCATATGCACGCCCGCATGTTTGATGAAACGTGCGCAAAACAGCGGCACTACCGTCATGGCGACAAAGTAGGAAGCAAACAAAGACAGGACAACCGCAAGCGCCAGCGCTGAAAACAGAAACTTGCTGACGCCATAAAGGAGCGTAACCGGGAAGAAGACGACTACAGTGGTGAGCGTTGCGGCTAACACCGGCAGAGCGACTTCCTGACCTCCTTTTTCCGCCGCAACAGTAGGCGGTTCTCCGAGTTCGAGATGACGGAAGATATTCTCGAGCACGACAACGGAGTTATCGATCAGACGTGATAAGGCCAGAGCGAAACCGCCGAGGACCATGCTGTTGATAGAACTCCCGCCTATCTGAAGGGCGATGAACGCGGCTAAGACGGAAAGCGGAATGGAAAAGAACACCGCGACCATCGCTCGCATACTTCCGAGAAAGATCAGGATCATCAGGCAGGTGAGAAGTAGCCCAATTCCGCCTTCATGAAGCAGCGTTTCGATTGCAGTTTTCACGAATGCCGACTGATCGAAGACAACGCTGCTTTTCAGTGTTCCGGGAACATCGAACAGGTGTCCGAGTTTGGCGCGAATGCCGTTCACGACCGCGATCGTGTTCGAGTCGCCTCCCTGTTTCAGGACAGGAAGATAGACGGAGCGCTGCCCGTCCACACGAACCGCGTTGTACTGGAGCGAATACGAATCTTTTGCTTCGCCGATATCCGAGAACCGCACAGGCGATTGCCCGACAACCTTGATGGGCGTTCGGTTCATTGTCGCCAGATCGACCTGGTTATTGGCATAGACGTCGTAATCGCGATGCCCGATTTGCACGTCCCCGCCGGGGAGGATCACATTTGTTTCGTTCAGTGAGCGGACCACATCCATCAAACTCAACTGATTGGCTTCGAGTTTGAAAGGGTCGACATAAAACTGAATCTGGCGCCAGCGGCCGCCGAAGGGTTGAGGCACGGATGCACCGGCGACGCCTCCGAGCTGGTTTCGGATATTGTTCTGCGCGATATCTTTAAGAGCTGTTTCCGTAAGGCCCTCGCCTTTCAATGTCACAAGACAGACTGGAAGGCTGGATGCATCGAATTTTAGAACAATGGGAGGGAGCGTGCCCGGCGGAAGGTCACGAATATCCGCCATCGCAAGATTCGAAATAGTGGAAGCCGCGGCATCCGCATTACTTCCCGGCTGGAAATAAACCTTGATGACACTGACGCCGGTGAGTGATCTGGATTCGATATGCTCAATGCCACTCGCAAGCGTGAAAAACCGCTCCAGGTGATAGGTGATGTTGCCTTCGATCTGCTCAGGCGCCATTCCGTTGTAGAACGTTGCGACAACCACGACCGGTATGTTCATGGTGGGAAACATATCGACGGGCATTCGGAACAGTCCGACGCCTCCGACGATCGCGACGATCAGGCAGACAACAATGATGAAATACGGAGTTTTAATCGCGAAACGGGACATTCGAAAACCTTAGAGTCGTTCGCCTTCGAGTCAGGAAGTGGCCGGGGTGAGCTTCGTCTTAACAGCCTGTCCATTCTGAAGGCCGGCGTGCCTGCCCACGATGACGAGATCATTCTCTTCGAGGCCGGATCGAATCTCCTGCTGCTCAGCCGTCTTGATTCCCGTCGTAACGGGTACGATCTGAATCGTGGAGTTTCGCACCGCATACACGTGAGGAACGCCGTTAACGTCTTCGACCGCTTCGAGAGGAACCGCTAAGACTTGACGGCTCTGTTTCAGATGCAGGTTGACCTGCGCGTACATACCGGGCACCAGCGTATAGTCACGATTGGGAACATCGATTTCGGTGTTCATGGTTCGCGTATTCAAGGCAAGCTTTTCTTCGGACCTGGTGACGCGGCCTGGGAAAGTTCGCGCTAACGTATCGACGGTAACCTCCACGGTTTCGCCTACACGGACGCTCGAGACTGCCGATTCCGGAATCGGCACGATCAATCGAAGCAGGTCGTTTTGTGACAAGCGGACCACGGGCATAGCCTGCGTGTCGGAAGCGGTCCCCTGTTGAATCATGGCTCCCGTATTGGCGTAACGCTTGGTTATCACGCCGGTGAAAGGAGCAGTAATGACCGTATACTTCTGCAAAGTTGCCCAACGGCTTTGGTCGGCCTTGGCCATGGCAAGCTTGCGTTGGGAGGTCTGAAGATTGGCTTCGGCGGCTACGACTTGGGCACCCGTTTCAAGCTCTCTCGAATGCGCCACATCAACCTCCTGCTGCGGTATCAGACCTGGTTCTTTCTTCGAAACGTCCAGGATTCGTTTATAGGAGAGTTCGGCGATGTCGTGCGCCGATTGTGCCCGCGTGACGTTACCTCGTGCAGTTGCAATGTCCCCCTCCGCCGCTTCGCTGCTGGCCGCAGCGCGTTCCATGTCGTTCTGCATCTCTGGAATTTCCAGCTCGGCTATCAACTGGCCCGTACGGACACGATCGCCGATGTCAACGCGAATGGATTTGATATAGCCGGCTTCTTTCGCCATGACGTCGATCTCCTGATACGGAACGAATTCGCCAGTGAGAACCAGGTTGCTTGCAAGATTGCTGCGTGAAACACTGACGACGGGAACAATTGCGATGTTTGCGTCCCGTGATGCCGCCGGTGTCGCTGCGGAGCTCTCACTCTGGCGTCCGCATGAGGTCGTGATGAACACGCAGACCGCGCACACAAAGGAAATTTGGAGATAGCGTCGGGAATTCACAACAACATCCTTTTCAAGCCTTACCGAAGAGCACCGGTGGTGAATTCCAGTTCGGTGCGCCGGCTGAGATAGTCATACTTGGCTGCGGCGGCGTCGATCTCGGCAGAGATCTGGCTGGTTTGCGCCTGGTTCAATTCGACAATGCTTCCAAGACCAGCGTCGTAGCGCGCCTGAGACAGATGAACAGCTTTGCGGGCCTGCTCCACAAGCTGACTGGTGACGCTCAAGCGGCGGAACGCGGTGTTCGCGTTGTACCAGGCGGTGCGGACGTCTCTGCTGATCTGAACGGACAGATTCTCGACGTCTTTGTCGGCGGCTTTCGCGCGAAAGAGGGCTTCCGATCTGCGCGCCGCGAACAATCCGCCATTGAAGACCGGAATGTTCACATTGACGCCTGCCGCTTCATAGTGATCGCGCGCAATGGTGTGGTCATGCTCCGGGATCGCGCCGGCAATGGCCTGGAGGCTGACGGTTGGATAGCTTAACTTCTTTTCTGCCGCGGCAATCTGATACGCAGCATCGCGCGTATGCTCGATCAACTTAAGATCAGGACGGTCGCGGAGCGCCGCCGAAACTTGCGCTTCGATATCAGGGTTGAGCGCTGCAATGCCGGCGAGATCTTCGAGCGTCACATTCTGAACAGATTCGAGACCGAGTGCAGCCGCCAGGGCAGCGCGGCTGGATTGAGCGTTATTTTCGGCCTGCTCTACCGCGAGCTGCGCCTCGGAAACAGTAACCTCAGCGAACGTCACATCCAGGGTCGAGCGCAAAGAGCTTTGCGAGAGGGCCGAAACCTGGCGCAGAGTTAACTGCCGGCTGGCTAGCGTTGCTGCCGCGGCACGCCCGACCGCCTCCGACCCGAGAACGCCAAAATAGGCGCGGCGGACGGCCAGCAGAATCTGTGCTCGGGCATTCAGAACGTTTTCTCCTGCTGCCTGATAACGGAACTTAGCGGCGCTGACGATGCTTCCTGTACGGCCGAAATCGGTCACAAGCTGAAGTATGTTCACGCCTGAAGAGAAGCGGCTATTCAGACTGGACGTTTGCAGTGCACCGGCTGCGAGGACCGTTCCATCGTTGGCAAGCGCAGACGTAACGTTTATTGCCGCAGTCGGATAATACGCGGACCGGGCCTGGTCGATGATGTTCTTATTCGCTTCCGCCGACAACATCGCGGAGGAAACGAACGGGTGATTCTGCACCGCCAGTTGTTCTGCCTGGGCGAGCGTCAAGGCTCCGGAGAGCGTCCTGCCTATTCCCTGGGGCGGAGCTTTCGCAGGCGCGGGAGCCTGTGCATGTGCCGGCACCGCAATCCCGAAGGTGACGATCAAGCTTGCTAAACAGCGAGGCGAAAACGGCAACTTAAACGGGCGCCTCGCTCTTCTCCGCTTTCACGATTGTGGTGTCCTGCAATTCGATCAGACCGTCCGTGACCATCTCGGAGAGCGCCGGCAAGATGGCTTCGACAATCTCGGGCGAATCAATGAACTCGATCCGAACGGGGAGGCTTCGACGAGTCACCTCGTGCCGCAGATGATGACTCCCGAACCCCTCTTGCGTACGGATAAGGGTTGCGCCTGCGATCTCCTGGTCGTAAAGAAACTTCATTACCTGTTCGTAGAGGAAGCCTTCTGTCGAGCTCGTATCTTCGTTCAGATACACCGTTACTTTTTGGGCCTTGCCGCGAGTAAGCATCGTGCCTGAAGGCGTTAATGGTTATCGAGAGCCATGTGCTCCCATTCCCGTTCGAATTCCGGATCCATCGCCAGTTTAGTTTCCAGGATCCAGATGCCTTGAGGATTTGCAAGGAAAATGAGGCCGCGGCTATCGTCACGGCTGACCGCGCTCACATTCGCGAATTCCTGTTTCACCGTCGGATGCTGTGGGTCGGCAAAGCTCATGATGCGGAATGTTTGTCCGTTTGCCGGTTCTGACGGAGCCGCTGGGCTCTCCGATACCAGCGCGGCCGTGCCGGCTGCCGTCACAACGCTCCCTGTTCCGGAAGAAGGGCTCGTCTGCGACAAAACCGTAGGATGGCTGACGTCCGTAACATCAATCAGCGTTACGGTGTTCCCGCCCTTCGACTCTGCGTAAAGATAATTGCGCCGGTAATGCCGGGTCTCGAGGAAATGCGTAACTGGTCCGGAGGCGAGCGGCAAGTGGGCAATCACGTCGATGCCGTCTTGCGGGGGGACATTCTTGCCGTGATCTTTTGCCTGGGACGCGAACGGCAGGAAAGCGCAGAAGGCAGTTGCGCACAGCGCAGTGACTGAAAAGCGGCGGGAGTGAACCACGCTTTTATGCTGAAAGCAAACGAGCCGGTTCACAACTTAAGAGTTCCTTAAGATTTACTGAAGAGCCTCTTAAGGCACTATTCAGTTGTCGTGATTCTCCTCATCCCGTATAAAGAGACAAGATCGTGCGCATTCTAGTGATCGAGGACGAACGCAAGCTCGCCAACGCAATTAAGGACGGCCTGGAGTCTGACGACTATTCAGTGACGGTAGCTCACACGGGAGAAGATGGATTCTACCTCTTGTGCAAACAGCCGTTCGATCTGACAATCCTCGACGTCATGCTTCCCGGCAGAGATGGCTTTGAGATTCTCGGTAGCTTGCGAGAACAAGGCGTGAAGATTCCGATCCTGCTCCTCACCGCCAAAGATACGCTGGAAGATCGCGTGCGCGGTCTCGATACCGGTGCGGATGATTATCTTGTAAAGCCGTTTGCATTCCCGGAGTTGCTGGCGCGGGTTCGGGCACTGTTAAGGCGCGGCATCGCTTCGGTGAAACCGCGGTCGAGACTTGCCGATCTTGAGATTGACATCGCGGAGCGCTCCGTCGAACGCGGCGGTTCTCCCATTGAACTGACGGCGAAGGAATTCGAAATACTCGAATACCTGTTCATCCATCAGGGTCGAGTCGTCTCGCGAGAAATGCTCGCGCGAGATATCTGGAAAGATACGGCACGCCAGATTCCTCTCGACAATGTGATTGATGTGCATATCAATCACCTGCGGCGGAAGATCGACGAGCGCTTCAAGACCAAGCTTTTGCATACGGTAAGAGGTTTGGGCTTCGTGCTGCGCGAGGACTCCCGGTAGTGATGGGCGGCCTGCGGCTGCCAACACTCAAATCTCTTCCCATCCGCACACGCCTGACGATTTGGTATGTGCTGATGGTGGGAGCAGTGCTGTTGCTGTTTGCGGCCGCCACCACCACGGTGCTTTACTGGCAGCTATCCCGCCAGCTCACGCGCTTTGCCATCCAGGACGTCGAAACCATCGAGGGACTCCTGTTCTTCAACGCGGACGGCGCTCTTCAGCTCAACGAGGACTATCACAATCACGCGGAATCCAGGAAGATCCTCGAGAGGCTTCTGGAGGTAGTTTCTCCGGACGGGACCCTTCTTTACCGGAACTGGCGCTTGGGATCAGACCGCCTGGGCGGGAAACCGCTACCCGACGAAGGCGTTGGCGGTTACTCGCCTCGCACGGTAAGGATCAGAGACGGAAGTGCGGTCCTGGTGGTAAGCCGGCGCCACGTGATGGGCGGGCGGCCGCTGGTGATCCGAATCGGTTACCGGCAAGACACTGTGTCTTCTCAGGCGCGGCAGTTCCTAACCGCTTCGTTCATAACTATGCCGGTGGGTCTTCTTCTCGTCGCAATCTTCGGTGTTCAACTCGCGCGCAGATCGCTCGCTCCCATGGTCGAGATGGCGCGTCTTGCCGAGCAAATCACAGCGGAAAACCTGCATGAGCGGCTTCCGGTCGCCAATCCTCGTGACGAGATCGGTCAGTTGGGGCGGGTCATCAACGAACTGCTGGACCGTTTGGATCGGGCATTCGGCCAGCTCAGGCGCTTTACTTCCGATGCCTCGCACGAACTCCGGACACCGCTGGCGGCTATCAGAAGTGTAGGAGAAGTCAGTTTACAGCGTGACAAGACTACCGAGGGGTATCGGGACACAATCGGCAGCATGCTCGAAGAGGTAACTCGCCTGACATCGCTCGTCGAAAATCTCTTAACGATATCCCGTGCAGACGCCGGACAAATTGAGTTGCAGATCTCGGTTTTCTCTCCCCACGAACTGATTATCGAAGTGGTGAACCTGATGGAAGTGCTCGCGGAAGAACGCGGTCAGCAGATCGTGGTCGCCGGCGATTCCGCCATACGGGTTAAGGGAGACCGGCTCCTCCTTCGGCAAGCCCTGGTAAACATTCTTCACAACGCCACCAAATACTCTCCCGTTGGAGGCAAGATCGAAGTCTGGACAGGAGCTTCCCGGCCGGATTGGGTCTCGATCACAATCGCCGATACCGGCCCCGGTATCCCTCCGGAACATCGGGACAAAATCTTTGGACGGTTTTATAGGGTAAATGAGGGAAGGACGCGCGAGATGGGCGGAGCCGGTCTGGGTTTGGCCATCGCCCAATGGTCGGTACAGGCACAAGGCGGGCAGATCATCGTTGAAGATGCCGCGGAAGGAGCGACTTTCGCCATCTCCCTTCCCGCTTACAAAGCCTAGCTGGTCGTGAGAGTTCCTGAGACCAGCTCTTTATCAGAGGCTCGACTACCAGCGGTTCTTGCTGCCGCCGAAATCCCGCTGCTGCCCGCCTCCGCCCCCACTGGCGCCGCTAGACCGCTCTCTCCGCTCTGGCGGACGAGCTTCGTTCACAACAAGCGCGCGGCCCATCAGGGCTCTGCCGTTGCATGCCTGGACGGCCTGCGTCGCCAACGCATTGTCGCTGATTTCTACGAATCCAAATCCACGGGCTTCCCCGCTGAATCTGTCACGCAGAATGTTAACCGTGTCTACGTGTACACCGGCCTCTTCGAAGAACGCCTGAATATCCGCTTCGGTCGCCTTGTAAGGCAAGTTCCCCACGAATAGCTTTGTCATTGACAGTCTCCTGATCGTTGTTCGGAAGGAAAGGTCATCTGAGTTGGGCGAACTACCGGAAAGTCACTCCAAGCGGGAAAACCGAACTCCAAACTGACACCTCCATCGTGCCACAAATTTCCGCTTCCGTCTTCGTCTGAACGCAGGGTAATGGGAGCGAAAATCATCTACTGCATTTTGTTTATCGCGGCGTAATCAGGCCTCCGAGCTTCTCCTCCTCGCCGCCTCCGCTGCGCGGGAAGCGGGTCGAATAGGCCTCCAGGTACTTATATCCGGAGCCGGTGTTGTAGATCACCACTCGCTCACCGGCCTTTAGAAATCCTGTCTGTGCCAATTGCCGGGCCGCCGCCACGCAGGCGCCCCCTTCCGGAGCCGGGAAGATTCCTTCGCTCGCCGCGAGCTGTAAACCGGCGTCCAGCATCTCCGTATCGGACACCGAAAGGGCCGTTCCGCCGCTCTCGCGCACGGCCTGCAGCACCAGGAAGTCCCCTAAGGCTTTGGGTACGCGAAGGCCGCTTGCGACCGTGGACGCCCCCTCCCAGAACTTACTGTCTGCCTGGTTTTGTTCATACGCGCGCGTGATGGGAGAACATCCGGCCGCTTGAACGGAGATCATCTTCGGCCTTTTCGAGCCAATCCAGCCCAGCTCTTCCAGTTCGGCGAAAGCCTTCCACATTCCAATAAGTCCCACGCCGCCGCCGCAGGGATAGAGAATCGCATCCGGCACTTCCCATCCGAACTGCTCGGCAACCTCATAGCCCATGGTCTTCTTACCTTCGATTCGATAGGGTTCCTTGAGCGTGCTGACCTCGAACCAGCCCTCTTGCGCTTTCCGTTCCCCTACGATCCGGCCGCAATCGCTGATCAGGCCATTCACCAGCGTCACGTTGGCTCCGAACGCCTTGCACTCGATGTAGTTTGCCTGAGGCACGTCGTTCGGCATGAAGATGTTTGCTTCAAGACCGGCGGCCGCAGCATAGGCAGCCAACGCCCCGGCAGCGTTGCCGGCAGACGGTATGGCTAGCCTCGTCAAGCCCAACTTCCTCGCCATACTGACAGCACAGGACAAGCCTCTGGCTTTGAACGAGTCCGTTGGATTTCGGCCTTCGTCCTTGATCCAAAGATCAGACAGTCCTATAGATTTTCCAAGCGAATCCGCCTTTTTCAGCGGTGTCCAGCCCTCCTGAAGCGTGACCGCTTCGTCGCCGTCGCATGGCAGCACCGGATCGTACCGCCACATGCTTGGGGCCGCACTTCCAAGCTGGCTCTTGCTCCAGGTCTCACGGACCCTTGCAAGGTCATATCGGACCAGTATCGGACCGCCGCAAGTACAGAGATTGATTGGTTTTCCCGGATCGTACGTAAGCGAGCATCGGCTGCAGACAAGTTCGGAGGCTCTTCCCATGACTTGTCCATCCTATCGTTCCGGTTCGCTTGAGAAATTCCGCTTATTTGCTTCCGTCGTTTTGCCCTCTGAGGGCTCAAATTCCATCTAAAAAGATTTGTGACAGAATAGCCTCAAACGACACGAATTAATTTGAGGAGAGACGTGCAATATCCCTTGAGCCGGGAGGAACACGCCGCCGTAGGCAGGCATCTGGGCGGGATCAGAAAACAGCTTCAGGACATCTCTGATCTATTCTCTTCACGTTATGGAAAGGACAGCAGCATCGCTGAAATCGCTGTGAAGGCTCTTGTTTCTACGACCTTGCTCGAACACGAGATGACCCTGATCGACGGTGCAGGAACTACGGTTTCTGAATTGGACGATTTCGGCCGTTCCTACTCATAAATTGATGCGTATGCGCCTGTTCGGTTTGATCATCGGCTTTGCCCTCGCCTTCGAGTGTTCCGCTCTCGAACTGGTTCATCTCCAGAACGGCTTCACGCTCGAAGCCGATTCGCACACGGAGGAAGAGGGATTGACCGTGTTGCGGGTGGGAACGGGAACGCTCAGTGTTGCGAAGGCCGAGATAGTGAGTATCGAGGCCGTGACCCCGATTGCGAACGCTGCTCCCGAAAAACAAATGGTCGGTAAACCCGGAGCCGGACGCGCTGCTTGCGGAGGCTGCTCAGGCCTACGGTATCGATCCCGCGTTCGTACGAAGTGTAGCCAAGATCGAGTCGGGTCTCCGGCAGAAGGCAATCTCCCCGAAAGGAGCAATCGGGCTGATGCAGCTAATGCCTTCCACCGCCGCCGGTCTCCAGGTGGATCCTAATGAGCCCGCCTCTAATGCCTCGGGCGGTGCGCGTTACCTGCGAGAGCTACTGCTCCGATACAAGGGAGATTCGGTTCTGGCGCTCGCTGCTTACAACGCTGGACCGGGCGCAGTCGAGAAATACAAGGGAACACCGCCGTACGAAGAGACTCGCCGCTACATCATCAAGGTTCTCGAGGAATACAAGAAGCAGTTGAAAGCAACCGCCGTCCCGATGAAGTCCGCGTCCGGGTCCCGTAAGCCGGGCTCTAATAAGCCCAGCGCCACAGATTAACACCCGCGGTGTAGCCTGCACCAACGGCAGCATACAGGACAAGATCGCCCTTCTTCAACCGTCCGCTCTCGACGGCATCTCGAGTCGCCAGCGGAATGGTAGCCGCCGTGGTGTTGCCGTAGCGGTCGAGATTGATCACGACCTTGCTCTCCGGCAAGCCCAGCCGCTCCGCGGTTGCCGAAATAATTCGTTTATTCGCCTGATGCGGGATGAGCAGTGCTACATCGGACGGCTTAAGAGAATACTTCGCAAGCGCCTTTTCGCAGAGCTCAGACATCTTCCGGACCGCAAACTTGAAGACTTGCTGCCCTTCCTGTTTTACGAAATGAAGGCGGTTCGCCACTGTCTCGGCTGATGCCGGCATGCGGCTTCCACCCGCAGGCATTTTCAGAAAATTGGCACCGGAACCATCGATTTCATTGACGAAGCCGACGAACCCCAGGTCCGGATCATCCTCCGGCTCGATCAGAAATGCACCTGCTCCGTCACCAAACAGCACACAGGTAGCCCGGTCCGTGTAGTCAATGATCCGGGACATGGTATCGGCGCCAATTACCAGCACTTTGCGGTGGCTGCCCGCACAAACCAGGTGAGCGGCTGTCGTCAAGCCGTAAACAAATCCCGAACAGGCGGCGCTCAGATCAAATCCCCAGGCTCCGCTGGCGTTTAATTGGTGCTGCACCAAACACGCAGTCGAGGGAAACAGCATGTCCGGAGTCACCGTACAGACGATGATGGCATCGAGCTCCGAGGCATCAATGCCCCGTTGTCTGAGCACTTCCTTTGCAGCCGCAACCGCCATGTCCGAAGTGGCAACAGTCGCATCCGCGATATGGCGCGAGCGAATCCCCGTTCGCTCCACGATCCATCTATCATTCGTATCGACTATGGTGGACAGCTCATCGTTCGTGAGGATCCGCGGCGGCGCGAAGCACCCGAGCGAGCTGATTTTCGCTTTCATTCACTCTACCTTTACGTTTAAGCCAAAGACTTGAAAGGCTCTTTGCTCTGACACACCATGGTACAGTTGGTCGAAATCAGGCGTGCAAACCGCAATTTTCTTTGAGTCATTAGAGGAGATATACGGGCGCATTTACCGCTCCTTTAACCCTCGTGCCAATCTCCGGGACGTATCTGTCCGGTTTCGGAGATACGCGAACGCGAATAGCCGGATCAGGCTCGAACGGGACAAGCTCGCAGTCGATATCAGCGACGTTCTGAAGGAGGCTCCGGCACCTATCCAGGAGGCACTAGCAATACTTCTCGTCTCCAAGCTGCTCCGCAGAAGGCCGGACCCCATGTCCCTGGCGCAATACCAGCGTTATTTGAATAGCGCCAGCCTGCAGAACGCGCTACAGACTGTAAAGCGCGAGCGCGGACGAAAAGCAATGAGGCATCCATCCGGCGCCTATTTCGATTTAATCGAGATATTTAGGGATTTAAATGGCGGATATTTCGAGGGGAAATTACGGATGCCGGCAATCGGGTGGAGCCTGCGGCGTTCGCTTTCCACTCTGGGGCATTACGATCCGGCTCACGACGCTATCGTCATCTCGAACCTTTTGGACTCGGCTGAATCCTCCTCGCTCATAGTCAGCTATGTACTGTTTCATGAGCTTCTCCACACGGTTTACCCGGCCGAGTCACGCACCTCAAGGCGATGCGTGCACACACCGGAATTCAAAGCGGCGGAAAAGAAATTCAAAGAATACGATACGGCGGTGGCGGAGCTGAAGAAATTCGTGGCGGCAGCGCCGGGCAACTAAGCTGTTTGCGGCCGGGCAACCCGCAGAAACTCGCTGCTCATCTCTTCCAGCCGGGCTAGCATTGCGGTCGCAACGATTGTCTTAAAGCCCATGCAGCAAAGGACATAACTGCACTCAGCAGACAAGACGGACAACATGAATTTGACTCGAAGCTTAACAAGTTTTAGAGCCAGATCCGAGTGGTCTTCCTGTTGGTGCGAGATAAGGGTTCTCGTGACTGTATAAAGGCGGTTGAAATCCACGATCAGCCGGCGGAGGTATTGCCGGAAGATTAGCAGCCGTTCCCGCTTCAATTTCCTATAGAGCGATAGATCAAAGCCGGGCTGTCCAGCAAGGAATCGGAAGTCTTCGTCCGACAAGAGTCGCTGCATGGGGTAGTAAGAACTCGGTGTGAATTCTTCCAGCCACTCGCGAGGAATCTCGTCGAAAGAGCAAGGTTGGAACAAACGGAAAACAACCGGGCCCAACACTGCCACGCCAAACGCGACAATAGCGAATAGGAATACGATCAGGGCTGCTTGCATCGTGTCCGTACGTCCAAGGTACTAGATATATGCATCTAATTCAAGATTTAAATCCAGCTTGTCTTAAATAACAATGCTTTCCGGTTTTTTCCCGAATTTCCGGCATTTCCAACGGGCTTTGCTAGAAAGGATCACCGCGAAAGTTAGTTACTTAACGCCGGGCCGCATGCGCGAGAGACTGGTCGAGGAGTTCCAATTGTCGAACCAGGTGCTCTTTATCGACATTTCTCCACGGCAACCGTAGCTTTCGAGGGGCCACTTCGCCCTTAGGACTGATCTGTATGATCCAGTATGCGAAACAGAGACTTGAGATCACAGTGATACAAGTGCTCGTCAACCGGACCGCATCGTCTGACCAGGCCGCGCCCCGCGCAACCAAAAGTGTCGTTTTCCCGGCAAAATAGATCAGTAAGCCGACAGTCAAAGACGCAAGATTTTTAGAGACCGAAACCGGAAACCACAGAAGGAACGTCAGAATCGCGAGGAATACAAGGAGCGCGATGCTGGCGCACATCCGGTTGACAATAATTCCTCCCGCGGTCAGTCCGATCCATATCTTATTGGCGTCCCAAAGTCCCCAGGCCCCATACTCAACGAGAGCGCTGATGATTCCGAGACCAATAGCGATAATGCAGGCAAGGTTCAGAACAGTTCTAGATAACTTGGCAATGCCAGGCAGATTGGCCAGGATCTTCTCCATCTGGCTGTAAACCATAAATATGGTTAGAAACCAGATCGGAAGGCTGGTGCTTAGCCAAACGATTCTGTAATCCACCCGCGTAATTGCGCATAGCCACATCACCAGCCAGGCGTAAGAACTAAGGAGGCTAACGACCAGGAAAAGCCAAAATACTTTGTAATGCCTGTATAAGCCGGACCACCAAAGCTTGGCAACTAATCCCGTGCCGAGCAGAGTGTCAATGACTTCAACGGAATGCTCCCAGCTCATTTTTGTGCTAACCGCCGACATTAGCATAATATTAGAAAGAAGAGCGGACGGCAACCGGTTAACTCTAGACAAAACACCAGATAGAACTTAGAGTAGGAGTTCGAGTGCTAAATCCAATGTTCGGGTTTCCTTTTCAGACCTGCACGGGTGCCGGCGGGGTTGGTACGGTCGGGGTCGGCATCGGTGCATCGAATGCCACGGACGCCGGAGGTGTCGGAACGGTCGGAGTGGGCATCGGTGCGTCGAATGCCACGAACGCCGGAGGTGTCGGTACCGTCGGGGTTGGCATTGGTGCATCGAATGCGAGGAAGGCCGGAGGCGTTGGTACGGTAGGGGTCGGCATCGGTGCGTCGAACGCTAGAAGAGCGAAAGGTACTAGAGATTTGAAAGCCGCATTACATTTTTTTGTGGCGGCGGACGGCGGCAAGGCATGGAAAAGACGCGAATCAGAGTGCACTGGCGCGGCTGAGACGGATGTTCCTAACAGGCCTAACGCAAGCATAATTACAGACATAGTTTCTCTCATAAGCTATTGATTCCTTTGGATTTACAGAATTTATAGATCCTACTGTACAGTAGCCCAGTAAAAGCCCTGATGGGATTGCGGAGCGTAGGTTTTTTCCGGTAACGGAACGTCTTAGTTCTGAGTACTATTAGTCCTTGAAGGTCTTTTCGAGACCGTGGGAAAGTATTAGATATCGCCGATGTGGACACCCGGACAGATCGTCAGTGACCGCGAGGTCCTGGACGACACTTGGTCCCGCGAACTGGCGGAGATCGAGACAGCGTATGGCCGTCTCGTGTATCTGGCCAGCCTGCGGGATTGCAATTCAGGCCGGTATGAGCATTACGCCGCGGAGCCGAGTGAGCGAAGGCGAGTTCATGCCTGCTGCGCGCGCCTTCACGAAGTAATCTTTCGCGAGTGGGTCAATTTCCCGCTCGAGCGTAAAAAGGCTGATATCGAGCTTTATATCCGGGGGCTGGACTCTGTCGATCCTTCGAAGCTGATTGACGCCTGGCTGAGGCTAACTCCGTATAAGAACTTGGTACCGGGAGCCATTCGAGGGCCCGACCGCGAGATGCACATCTCTGACTTTGAAGCGATCCTGGGACTCCTCAGAAACGTATATGGCGTCGCTTCGCCAGATCTACTCGCATAGCAATTCCTACGATCTGGCCGACGATCTCCGCTTCTCCCGGAAAGTCGAAAACGCTGGGGGGCTCTGCTGACTGTGGATGCGGCTGGACATATAACTTCCCCTCGCGTTGCGTGCACCAACCACACTTGAAACCGTCCCGGCATTCGAGGAAATAGATAGGACGGTCATGGTCGGCTGTCCATCCGTCGCGCAGAATCTTCCGGCGTTCCGTATCGATTTCAACGAATGATCCCGGCGGCACTAGCGGATACATCGACCAGTCATCCGTGCCGATAAATGCGTACCGATTCCGGCTGTGATTGAGCCCATTCAGCAGGCCGAGCGGCAACCGGCCCCAACGTTGCAAATGACGGCTTAAGGAGGACGTACCCGCCAGGTCCAAGTTGCCCACCGGGACCTCGACCTCGGTCTGGTCAGCAGGTTTCAAATCGAAAGGATACGTTTGACAAAGGGGCAGATGCGAAGAGTCAATTGCAAGACTCCGCAAGTCTATGCCGTACCAGGCAAGCGTTTTTTCAAACTCGATTCTATATACCGCACATAAAGAGTAAAGCCTGAAGAGAGAAGGCAGTGTTCCCCGATTTTCGATATCGGCCAGTCTGCTTAACCCAATGCTGTACTCATAATTTCCGTGCATCTGAGCGATTTTTTGAGTCGCCTGCTCTACGTCCCGGTAGGTCAGTTTCAGCCTTTCTCGCAACCTGCGCAGTTTTTGGCCGGCGTCCTCGGTGTTTTCAGTCCTGATATCAGCCTCCGCGGCCTCATCATAGCGCCTGATTTGTTCTGATTTCAGAACAGAGGGCGTGGCCCGATTCTAGAGGATCTCATTTCAGAAGGAAACTACAAAGTATCTTGGCTCAATTAACAAACAATTGAGTGTCTTTTAGACCTATTTAATAGCTGGTATCCTAACTTTGCCAATAACGGGCACCTCATCGACGTGGGTGCAATGATGGCTTAGTACGACTCGGCATGAAGAAGAAAAAAACCGTGGTTGCGTTCCAGGGTGCTCCAGGAGCTTTCAGCCACAAGGCGGCACAGCAACTCTTCACCGACGATGTGGAAGTGAGGCCCTGTCAGACCTTCGGCGAGATCTTCGAGGCATTATCCGGTAACGCTGTAAGTCACGGCGTGGTGCCCATTGAGAACACGCTGCATGGAAGCATTCACGAGAACTACGACAATCTGTTGCGCTACCACGTGGATATCTCGGGTGAAACTACCGTCAGGATCTCGCACCACTTAATTACCCCGCCGGGTGTGACGTTTCGATCTTTGAAGCGGGTCTTTTCTCACCCGGTCGCTTTAAATCAATGCCGGCATTTCCTGCAGAAGCACAAGCGACTGGAAGCGCTGTCGTATTACGACACTGCCGGGAGCGTTCAGATGATCATGAGCGAACGACCGCCGGACGCAGCCGCCATCGCTTCGGAAACGGCCGCGAAGATCTATGGCGGGACCATCGTCAAGCGGAACGTAGAGGATAATCCTCAGAACTTTACGCGATTTTTCCTGCTTGCAAAAGCACAGAACAGGCATGAAAAATCACGTTCTGAAAGCGGAACTTGGAAAACATCCCTCGTCTTTGCGGTCGAAAATTCACCCGGAATGCTTTTCCGGGCTATGGCTTGTTTTGCATTGCGAGACATCAATCTAACTAAAATAGAATCGCGTCCTAATAAAGAAAGACCCTGGGAATATATGTTTTATGTCGATATTATCGGCCGCAGTGATGATCCGGCTGTTCAGCGAGCGCTGTCCCACCTCGAGGAGATTTCAAGTTTCTCCCGCATCCTGGGAACTTATCGTCCCCAGGAACAGGTAAAACCCGCTTAGAAAGCGGCACTCTAAGGTGGTACGTGGCAGATCCGAGCTCACAATCTACTGGTCAATTGAACCTGCCGCTAGCTCCGGGACGAAGATTCTTCAGCGTGACCGAGCTGAATGCGGCAATCCAAAGCCACTTCTCGAATGAATTTTCGAACATCTGGGTGGCAGGCGAGATCTCAGGGTGCCGGCAAGCAGCAAGCGGCCACTTCTACTTCACTCTAAAAGACCGCGACAGTCAGCTAAAGACGGTACTGTTCAAGGGCTCATTGCGCCTGTCCAGGATCAGACCGCAAGACGGCTTGGCCGTGCTCGCGAGGGGCCGGCTGGAGGTGTATGAGGCTCGCGGAGAGTATCAGCTCATCGCGGAATTCCTGGAGCTACGCGGGTTGGGAGCGCTTCAGGTCGCTTTCGAGCGCCTAAAGACCAGACTCGAAGCGGAAGGGCTTTTCCAGTCATCGCGAAAGCGCCCCTTGCCCGGCTTTCCGACGCGTATCGCTCTGGTCACCTCTCCGGCAGGCGCCGTGTTGCGAGATATGCTGCACGTGCTCGGCAGGAGGTTCCCGGGTTTGCATATTCGCTTGTTCCCAGCGGCCGTACAGGGCGAGAATTCCGTCGAGCAGATTTGCAAAGGGATCGAGTATTTCAGCCGGAATCCCTGGGCCCAGGTTCTGATACTCGCTCGGGGCGGTGGTTCGCTTGAAGACCTGTGGAGCTTCAACGAAGAGGCTGTTGCCAGGGCGATCAGCGCTTCGTCCGTTCCCGTAATTTCCGCGATCGGCCACGAAACAGACTTCACCATAGCGGATTTTGTGGCCGACCATCGTGCGCCGACACCATCCGCCGCTGCCGAAATCGTCGTCTGCACGCGCGAGAGCGTAGTCGAGCAGATTGAGAATCATCGCGCCCGGGCGAAGCAGGCTCTTCGATATCGTGTTCTCGTTTTGGCCCGCGAGCTGAGCAGAAAGGCGGGCGACCGTCCACACGCACTGATCCAAAGGCTCCTGTCGCAACGGGCACAGCGGCTGGACGAAGCCGACCGGAATCTCCTTCTCTGCAACAGACGAGCGCTTAGAGCTGCGGCGCAAGAAGGTTCTGGATCTCTCCCGACGCCTGGGCGAGAACAACATCGAGCTGAGGCTTGCTCGCAGCCGTCACAAGCACCACCTCCTGTCCGATCGATTTGAGCGTTGCTGGCGGGATACGGTCGCGAGGCTGCGGACGCGACTCGAGAATGCCCAGGCTCAGTTGGCCCACCTCAGCCCTCTGGCGGTCCTGGAGCGCGGCTATGCTCTCGTCCAGGATGCAAACGGCCATCTCCTTCGTAATTCGTCCGAAGCCCAGCGGGGTGATCACCTCACCATTCGTCTCAGCCGGGGACAATTGGAGTCGACCGTAACAAGAATCGATGGGGAGTGAATCCAGCAATTATAATTAAGAGTGCAGCACGACCGTAGCGCCCGAGCCGTATGCCTTCTGAGCGGCGGGCTGGACTCGACGACTTGTCTTGCAATCGCAAGAAATCAGGGTCTAGCTTGCTATTGTCTCGCCTTCGACTATGGTCAACGGCATGCGATCGAGCTCGAGGCGGCCAGACGCGTCGCGCGTTCGCTCAGTGCTGAGGAATTCCGAATCATCAAGATAGATCTGCGAGCGTTCGGCGGTTCCGCCCTCACAGACGCAATCGATGTTCCGAAGGACCGCAGCGAAGTTGAAACAGCTAAGGACATACCGGTCACCTATGTTCCCGCTCGGAACACTATCTTTCTGTCGTTCGCTTTGGCTTACGCGGAAGTGACCGGCGCGGATCGTATCTTCATCGGAGTGAACGCTCTCGACTATTCGGGATATCCGGATTGCCGCCCGGAGTTCATCCGGGCGTTCGAAACGTTGGCGAATCTGGCGACAAAGGCGGCGGTGGAGGGCACTTCAACGCTCAAGATAGAAGCGCCACTGCTGCATATGACGAAGGCCGATATCGTTCGGAAAGCCGTGGAACTCGGAGTTGACCTTTCGTTAACGCATAGCTGTTACGATCCGGATCTCTCCGGAAAACCCTGCGGTCGATGCGACTCGTGCGTGCTGCGGCGGAAAGGGTTCGAGGCTGCCGAGGTCACCGATCCGGTGGCCGGGCACGTTTCTCTTCCGTGAAGATCTCGGAGATCTTTTATTCCGTCCAAGGCGAAGGTTCACTCCTCGGTGTACCTTCCGTTTTCGTGCGCACCTCGGGATGCAATTTGCGCTGCCGTTGGTGCGACACGCCGTACACGTCTTGGCATCCCGAAGGGAATACGCTTTCGATGGCAGAAGTGGTTCAGTCGGTCCGGGAGTACGGCTGCACGCATGTGGTGGTGACCGGAGGCGAACCCATGATTGTCCCCGAGATGCCGGCCTTCACCGAGGCACTGCGCGCCGAAGGCATGCATATCACGATTGAGACCGCCGGCACGGTTGACGGACCGGTAGGGTGCGATCTGATGAGTATAAGCCCGAAACTCTCGAATTCGGTGCCGCACGACATCGAGAACGGCCAATGGGCAGCCCGCCACGACAGGCTCCGACTGCAGCCCGACGTCTTGAAACGCCTGGTCGCCCGGTATCCCTATCAACTGAAGTTCGTTGTGACCGCTCCTGAAGATCTGCCCGAGATTGAAGAGATTGTCCGGGTCACTGGAGCTCCCGCGCCGCAGGTGATTCTCATGCCGGAGGGCATAGAACCGCAAGTTCTCGCTGAGAGAAGCCGGTGGCTGGTTGAGATCTGCAAGCAGAAGGGTTTTCGGTTTAGTCCCCGTTTACATATCGACCTTTGGGGTCAGCGACGGGGCGTATAGCCTGCAAGCTCAAGTGTGCCCGATACACTAGGATTTGGTTGAGCAAAGTTCAAGAATCCGCGTAGGAGCAGTCAGTTATCTCAACAGCGTCCCCCTGATCTGGGGCATGCTGCGGGGCAGCCAGCAGAGTGCGGTCGATTTGTCGTTCTCCATCCCTTCAGTCTGCGCGGCCGAAGTCGCTGACGGGGTTACGGAGATCGGGCTTGTGCCGGTCGCCGAAATCGCCCGTCAGGAGCTCGAAATTATGGCGGATGTGGGAATTGTTGCGCAGGGTGCGGTTCGCAGTATTCTGCTGATTTCCCGCGTTCCGTGGCCGAAGATCAAGTCGCTTGCCGCCGACTTAAGCTCTAGAACGTCGGTACAGTTGGCAAGGGTCATCTTGCGGGAACGGTTCGGCGTCGAGCCGGAGATCACCGAACAGAGGCCCGACTGGAGAGAAATGCTTTCGACCTCAGATGCAGCGCTCGTCATCGGGGATCCAGCATTGCGCATCGAGCCCGATAAGCTTCCGTACGAGTATCTGGATCTCGGCGCCGAATGGACGCGTTTGACCGGACTTCCAATGGTTTTCGCCGCTTGGGCCGGGAAGCCGGGTACGCCCGAACGAGGCTTCCGGGATCTTGCGCTGAAGTCCTGCGAATTCGGGATGGCGCAACTTTCCGAAATCTTGCGGCTCGAATGCGATAAGCGCGGCATCTCCCGTACTCTGGGCGAGCGCTACTTCGCCGAACATATTCATTTTCCGCTTGGCCCTAAGGAACTGGAAGGCCTCCATCACTTTTGGACCCTTTCCCGCGCCGGAGCGCCGCTCACAGTTGGTCCGTATCGAGAGAGATGATTACCAGAGAAGAAGCTTCCGAACTATTCCGCAGCGACGATCTCGTAGGAATTGGCATGCAGGCAGATGCAATCCGCCGAAAACTGCATCCTCATGGCGTCGTGAGCTACATCATTGACCGGAATATCAACTACACCAATTTCTGCACCGAGTACTGCAGTTTTTGTGCGTTCTACCGACCGATGGGCCATAAGGAAGGCTACATCCTGCCGAAGGAAGTGATCCTCCAGAAGATTCAGGAGACCATCGACCTGGGCGGGACCGGCATTCTAATGCAAGGCGGCCTTCATCCGGATCTGAAGATCGACTGGTATGAGGATTTGCTGCGTACGATTAAGCAGAAGCACGATATCTGGTGCCATTGTTTCTCGGCTCCGGAGATCATAAACATCGCAGACGTGAGCGGCCTGCCGCTCCGGGACACGATCGCCAGGCTGCGAGATGCCGGTCTCGATTCGATTCCGGGCGGAGGTGCGGAGATCCTGGACGAAGCGGTTCGGCATCGCATCAGCCGGCTGAAGTGTTCTGTTCAGGATTGGATCGACGTGCACCGAACTGCTCATTCACTGGGCATGCGCACCACGGCCACAATGATGTTCGGCACGGGCGAGACGTTCGAGCAGCGCTTGAATCACTTCGAAATCGTCCGCCAGATCCAAGAAGATACGGGCGGGTTCACCGCCTTCATTCCCTGGTTTTTCCAGCGTGAATACACCTCACTTGGGACGCTTTGTGAAGCAGGAAGCGACGGCGGTCGAGTATCTCAAGATGCTCGCTATTTCGCGCATTTATCTCGACAATATCGAGAACATTCAAGCTTCCTGGGTCACTCCGGGCCTGAAGGTTTGCCAACTCGGTTTGCGGTTTGGCGGTAACGATGTGGGAAGCATCATGATTGAGGAAAATGTCGTTTCGGCTGCCGGGACTCACCACTCTGCAACCGAGGAACAGCTTCGCCACATGATCCGGGATGCCGGCTTCCTGCCGAAGCAGCGCGACACTCTGTACCGGACGTATTTCTTGAACTAGACAAAAGAACGAGGGAGAAGCGCAGTATCACGCTTCTCCCTCTTTCTTTTCTACTGGAGCGTTAGTTTAGGCTTCGGCCTTCTTCGCCGGCCGGCTAGCTTTCATTTTCTTAATATCGAGAGACTTGTTCGACCAGTCTTCCGCTTGCGCTATGTCGGCTTTGGCAGCATCCGGAGTGTCCTCAAGATCTGCCTTCTTGCGCAGCAACAGGTTCATGTAGGACATCGCGTCTTCGTTTTCTTTATCTACGTCCAGACATTTGCGAAGGTTGTCGATACCCTCTTCAATACTCTTTGAGTATTTCTCTTTCAGCTCGGCCTTCACCTTGGGATCCTTGATAGGACCAGGATCGGTACCCTTCATTCCAACCTGAACGCGAGCAGTCTGAATGGGAGTGAACGCCTGAGCCCAGTTAATGACGCCCAGATAATAGTAAGCTTCGGAGTCCTTCGGATCGACTTCGATACGCCGCTCGTTCCACTTCTTGGCTTCTTCGAGCGCAGCAGTTTTCTGCTCAGGGGTTCCCGTGGTGGCGGAATTGTACGCCATGTTGGCCATGGAAGCCAGAGCCAGACTATCCTTCGGATCGTTCTTGAGAACGGTATCGAACTCCTGGCGGGCCATGTCGTAGTTCTTCTTGTTGTCGGGAGAATCCGCTCCCGGCACCCACTGGATCATGTACGAAGTGGCGAGGTACTTCTGAGCGTTTGTATTGGTCGGATCCAGTCGGACGGCCTCCTGGAAATGCTTCACGGCATCTGCATACTTATTGCCCTTGTATGACTGAATGCCCTTGTTCATCTGATCCCGGGATTGCAGCTTGGCGCAACCGGTACTCAGCGCCAGAAGAGCCGAGCAGAGCACAACAGCTAACAGCTTCGGTGATTGCCTCATGTTGTGTCCTTACTGGCCTGCCTCGACCTTCGGCGTCATGATGCCGACCTTATCGAGACCTGCACCTTTTGCGTCATCAATCGCTTCTGCCACATAGCGGTAATCCAGATCCGGATCGCCCTTTACAAATACAACTTTCGTTGCGCGGGTTTTAAAGATATCCGTCAGGCGCGCGGTAAGATCAGCCTCTTTAATTGGTTGCCCATTGATCTCCATGCTCTGATCCTTCTTCACCTCGATCACAACAGTCGGATCCTGGTTAGGAGGAGGCGGCGGCTGGTTCGGTGGCGGCGGCTGAGGCACCAACGCATCCAAACCGTGCGGAGTCAAAGGTGTGATGACCATAAAGATGATCAGCAACACCAGCAAAACATCGATAAGTGGCGTGACGTTGATGTCCGCCCTGGCTCCTCCGGAGCCACCAACTGCCATTGCCATAAACTAAAAGACCTTTCCTAGAAAATCTAAAGACCTGTGTTCTTCTTCCCCTCTTTGATTTCTTCAGTGAGGAGACCGAGTTGATCCACTTGGGCCGACCGTAAATTGTCGATCACATCCGTAACACCGGAAAAGCGTGCACGGGCATCAGCCTTCAGATACACGGTCTTGTCCGAGCGAGCCTGCTGGAGGTCTTTCACCTTCGAGGGCAGCTCACTGGGTTGAACCAATGTATTTCCGGGGCTTAGGAAGACTTTGCCGTCGCGAGTAATAGCGATCAGAACGGCATCTTCCTTATCCGCTTCCTGCATTTTGATCGGATTATGAGTCTTCACCATGTTCACGGTTTGGCCTTTGGACAACATAGGCGTAATAACCATGAAGATGATGAGCAGGACGAGCATCACGTCCACCATAGGTGTGACGTTGATATCGGACACTACGGGAGGAGCTTTGGCAAGTTTCATTGTAAATTCCTTCTGAACTGCACCAATACAAATCTTTCATCCGACGGTTGGGGTTCCGGAGGGCGGCAGTAAACTCCCGCCCTCCAGCCGATTCAAACCTCCGGACCACTTATCTGACGAGTTACTTCGCGCCTACTCTCGCCTGGGTACGCTTGAGGAAGTAGTCGATCAACTCAGAACTCGAGTTACCCATTTCCACGTCAAACGCCTCAATGCGATTGGTGAAGTAGTTGAACATCCAGACGGCCGGGATAGCAACGAACAGTCCCACCGCGGTTGTGATCAGAGCTTCCGAAATACCACCGGCGACTGCGCCCAAACCAGTCGACTTTGAGGTCGAGATGGATTTAAACGCGTTCATGATACCGACAACTGTTCCGAACAGACCGACGAACGGGGCAGTGGAACCGATGGTGGCCAGGCTGCTGACGCCGCGCTTCAACTCGGCGTGAACAATGGCTTCGGCGCGTTCGAGAGCGCGCTTGGAGGCTTCGATATCTTCACCCGGAATTTCAGAACTCATCTGGTGAGCTTTGAACTCCTGCAGACCGGCGACGACAACTTTGGCCAGGTGGCTCTTATTGAAACGGTCGGCAATCTTAACTGCCTCGTCCAACTTGCCTTCGCGAAGGGCACCGGCGACTGCCGGAGCAAAAGCGCGAGACTGTTTTCTTGCGGCGTTGTAGGCTATGACGCGATCGATCATGACGCCGATGGACCAGGCGGACATGATGAACAGGACAAGGACAACCAACTTGGCGAGTACGCCCATGTTGCCCCACACTGATCGGGGGTCAAAGCTAATTCCTTCTTCCTGGAAGAGCCAGAAGGCCCATACTTGAAGCTGTAAAACCATTTATCTTCTCCTAAAGTTTGAATCGAACCCTTTAAAGCAGACTACTTCAACTTACTGGCTCAACGTGAAATTCACGATGATGCTGGTAATAACTTCTACTGCCTGGCCATTCAACATGGTCGGCCGGTACTTCCATTGGAGGACGGCCTCCTTTGCAGCGTTCACGAGCAGTGGATGCCCACGGACAAGCTGTAAATTCTCGATATTGCCTTCTTTACTGATGGTCGCTGTGAACTCAACCGTACCAGAGACACGCGCCGACTTGGCAAGCGGCGGGTAAACCGGTTGAACTTTGCGGATAAGGTTCGCCTCAGCAACCTGTCCACCGACCCGGACCGGACCCGTGGGCTTGGCTGCAGGGGGAGGCGGAGGAGGCGGAGGAGGAGCACCCGGAACGCCTCCTACGATACCGCCGATAACGCCGCCAGCAGCACCGCCGGCTTCACCGGTTCCACCGACAACACCCATTCCGGCGTCGGGCGGAGGCGGAGCTTCTTCAATCTTGTTGATGTTTTTCGGGATGACCTTCGGGGCCATCAACTGATTGGCGATGAATTGCTTCACTACCGGCTTGGGCGCGACCTTCACCTCGGCAGGCGGTGGAGGCGGTGGTGGAGGAGGAGGTGGTGGCGGCGGGGCAACCAGCATGCTCTTCAACTGAGCGCTGGGTAGCGCTTCCGTATAAATCAGTGGGATCAGGATTAAAATACCGATCACCCCGATCTGAAGAAGCAACGACACCACGATAGTGACTGGCTTCTTTGTTTTCTGCGTTCCGTCTACGAACGTTTGATCAAACATAATCCCCTCGCTTCGGCCCGCTGGATAGCGGACCTTTTCATTGACTACTTAACCGTTTTGATCCCTTTCACCGAGCCGGCAACTGAGCGCGATCGCACATCAACTGCCGATGGCCTTACACTTTTCCTTCGGCTCTCCACCATGTCCTTCAAGGCGATCAGCAAAGGACTTGCAATAAAGATGGACGAGTAGGTCCCAATAATAATACCGATAACCAGTGCGAATGAAAACCCGTTTAGTACTTGACCGCCAAATAGATACAACGACACCGCCGTTAAGAACGTCAGCCCGGAAGTCAACACGGTCCGGCTTAACGTTTGATTGATGCTGGCATTTACTATTTCACGGAAGGATCCGCGCATGTGATACCGCAGGTTTTCACGAATACGATCGAAGGTAACGATGGTGTCGTTCATCGAATATCCGACCAGGGTCAGCAGCGCCGCAATCACCGTCAAATCAATCTGCTTATTGAATAACGAAAACAAACCAATCGTGATGATAGTGTCGTGAAACACCGCGATCACCGCCGCAACGCCATACATCCATTCGAACCGGAACGCGATGTAGACAAGCATGGCCGCGAGAGCGATCAGAACAACATTAATCGCCTGCTGCCGCAGATCGGCGCCGATCTTGGGCCCGACAATTTCCACCCGGCCGACGTGCAGGTTACCCGGCACTGCCACACCCTTGATGGCATTCAGAACTGCGGGTGTAACACCCTGGACGCCCGATAACTCATCAAGGTTTCGGACCAAGCCGGAGCGCGGCGGCGTATCCCGGTAGTTCAGGATCCGGGACACCAAAGCCTGCAACTGCTCATCATTCAGGCCGGCACCAGCCTTCGCCAAAGGATCCCGCAAGCCTTCGAGAAGTTCGCTCTGGGTCGCCGTATTAAGGTCCAGCTTGCCGGCCACTCCCGGATTAAAAGTCGAGTTCAAAGTAGCCAGCATGTCATTCCGGACAGCTTCAAGCCCTTTGGGATCGCGAACGCTCGTCGAGATAAGAACTTCCTGCGAATTTGCGACCTCTTGTACTTCGATTTCACCGCTGATCTTCTTGCGAAGGGCGGCACGGATGTCCTCCGCCTTGGGCCGCTGCTTGAAGTTCACGTCCATCAAAGCGCCACCGTTAAAGTCGATGCCGTACTTCGGACCACCTTTGACCAAAAGGCTGATGATCCCGATTGCCGTAAGCAGCAAGGATAAGAAGATGAACGGCCACTTCTTGCCGAGAAAGTCAAAGTTTGTTTGCTTGAATATTTCCATCTAGCTTCACAAACCGGCATCCACTTGGAATAGACACCAGTAATCTACAAATGTTCCTTAAATGCCGCGCTCAAAGCGCGATTGGTTTGAGGTTCCTGCTCAAATACTGAGGGCCTGGACCGGCTTGGGCCGGGAAAGCTCCCAATCGAAGATAAAACGCGACACGAAAACGGCCGTAAAGACGTTCGCAACCAGCCCGATCACGAGCGTAACGGCGAACCCTTTGACCGGACCGGAGCCGAACAGAAATAGAATGGCGCACGACACAACCGTGGTGACGTGAGTGTCGATGATAGTCAGAAGCGCCTTTCCAAATCCGGCGTCCACGGCCGGGATCGGCGACTTCCCTGCCCTTACTTCCTCACGAATCCGCTCGAAAATAAGGACATTGCTGTCGACCGCCATACCAATAGTCAGGATGATGCCGGCGATACCTGGCAGCGTGAGCACCGCTCCAAAGTAGCTGAGGCAGGCAATCAGAATGAGTGCGTTCAGGACCAAAGCGAGCGTTGCGTTGATGCCGCTCTTCTTGTAATAGATCAGCATCGAGACGATCACGGCAACAACACCCGCGATGCCCGCCACGAAACCTTCCCGGATCGAATCCGCCCCGAGTGATGGGCCGACTGTACTTTCCTGTTCGAACAGAATTCCAGCAGGGAGAGATCCGGCTTTCAGATTCAGCGCCAGATCGGACGCTTCCTGCTGGGCTGTCGCTCCCGTAATTACGCCCTGATCGTGAATCTCGGCGTCGATCCTGGGCGCGCTCAGCACCTTGCCGTCGAGAACGATAGCGAGCCGGTTTCCGATGTTCGCCCCTGTGTACGTGCCGAAGCGCCGCGCAGCATCCTGACTGAGCACAAACAAGGTTTCCCAGTTACCGGGAAGCTGCCCCTGCTGCGGTCTGGCGTCCCGGATATCCGGCCCCCGGATAATTGGCGTGCGGGCCACGAGATAGACACCGCCGCCGCGGGCATTCGGATCAGAACCCGGCGCACCAATGAGTCTGGTGCCCACAGGAAGAACGCCGCCGTTTTGCGCCAGAGCTTCTTCTCTGCTCGCGAACGGGCCGCCTTTCACATCGTAGAGCTCTAAAACTGCCGCGGTCTGAAGAATCTGCTTCACGCGGCCCGGATCGTCAACGCCGGGCATTTGCACGAGCAGTTCGGAATCGGCATCTTCGCGGCGCTGTTGCACCGTCGCCTCGCTCAGGCCCAATGCATTGATTTTCCGGTCATAGATACTCTTCGATTGGCTCAGGACGTTTTGCCAGAACTGAAGGGCATCGGAGGGCTTCATCGTCAGCCGGTAGTCGGTCCCGTTTATCGGGGTCGAGAGCCATTGCGGAAACCTGTCGTTGACCAAGGTTCGGAAGGAGCCGGCCTGGGTAGCTGGAACGCCTTTCACCACGATGGCCGCTTTGACAGCGGTCGCGAGTGACTTGGCTTCGTCCAGCTCGATGTCCGCGAACTGGATGTTGGCTTTGCGCGCCTCTTCCTTCAGCCGGTCCGCGTTCGACCCGGCTTCGGCATTGAAAGCGTCCTGCTGCTGGACCTGGACCACCAGGTAAGTGCCACCGCGAAGGTCCAACCCAAGGTGGATGTTCTTCTCCCAGTTGGCAACCAGCTCAGCTTTGTTGCGGGGGATCCCGATGATGCCGTACAGACAGACAAGGACGACCGCAATGATGAATAGGAATTTGAATCTTAATTGGCGTTTCATTCGTTTGCGCGGGTGCGCTTGGCTACTTAGCTCTTTTTGCCCGCTTCGTCCGTCGTGACAACGCTAGTGATAGCGCTGCGGGCGACCTGTAGCTTTAAGTTATCCGGCTTGATTCGAAGTATAAGAGTATCATCGTTCACGGCCACGATGGTTCCGACGATCCCGCCACTTGTCACCACCGTTTGCCCGTTCTGGAGTTGGGACAGCATCACCTTTTGGTTCCGCTGTTGGCGCCGCATGGGCATGAAGATCAGAAAGTAAAAGATCGCCACCATAAGGAGGATCGGCAAGAGGCCCGTGAGGAACGAACCGGTTGGCGAAGCCGCGGCGGTCTGCAGCAGAAGGAAGGAATAGGACGACATAGCTCTTTGTTATCTCCTATCTAGAGTAAGTGCTCGCCGAATAGGGAACCATTTCGGGCACGGGCCAGGAGATCTGCCCGGCGATCGGGGAACGCAGAAACTGGGGGAAAGTCCCGCCAATAATCGCTCCCCGCATCTTACGCATGAGCACCAGAAAATGATGGATGTTGTGCAGCGTCGCGAGTGTGGAGAACAGGATCTCTTTTGCCTGGAAGAGATGACGCAGGTACGCCCGGGTGAAGGTACGGCAGGTATAGCACTCGCAGGCGGGATCAAGCGGACCCGGATCGTCGGCGTACTGCGCCTGCTTGATCAGCACCTTCCCCTCCGATGTGAATAGACAGCCGTTACGGGCGTTCCTTGAGGGTAGGACACAGTCCATCATGTCCACTCCCTTCGAAACATAATGGGCAAGCTCTTCCGGCATGCCGACTCCCATCACATACCGGGGCCGGTCCTTCGGCAGCAAGGGAGCCGTGACGGCCACAATTTCCTGGCTCAGTTCGCGGGGCTCTCCAACCGAGAGGCCGCCAATGGCGTAGCCGCCCGCATCCAAAGCCATGAGCTCGTTTGCGCAGTTCTCACGTAAATCGGGAAACATGGAGCCCTGCACGATCGGGAACAAAGTGCAGTGCCGCCCTTTTTCCCGCTGGTTGTAATGCTCGTAGCCCGCACGGGCCCAGGCGACAGTGCGCTTCGTCGATTCCGCGGCCGCCTTGTGCGTGGCCGGGTAAGCCAGGCATTCGTCGAGCACCATGATAATGTCGCTGCCCAGTGCCAACTGAATGTCGACGGTGCTACGCGGCGTAAACAGGTGGGAGTCCCCGTTCAGGTGCGACCGGAAAAGGACACCGGTATCCGTCACCTTCCGCAAGGTATCCAGACTGAACACCTGAAACCCGCCCGAGTCGGTCAGGATCGGTCGAGGCCAGGCCATGAATTTGTGAAGCCCGCCGAAACGCTCGATACGTTCGTGCCCTGGCCTGAGAAATAGATGGTACGTATTAGCCAGGATGATCTGCGCTCCCAACTCCTCGTCCAACTGACGCGGCGTAAGCGCTTTCACCGTTCCCTGTGTGCCGACGGGCATGAAAACTGGCGTCTCGACCGTACCGTGAGCGGTGTGAAGAAGGCCCGCCCTGGCGCCGGTCTCGGGGCAGACCGCCTGGATCTCGAAGCGAAGCGCTGACATAGAACTATTGTCACTCCAACAACTTGCAGGGAAACTTTGCCCACTTGTTACGATTGATGCTTACCCCGTCTCGATGGCTCTCCGGTTCTATAACACTCTCACGCAGGAGTCCGAAGTATTTCATCCGTTTGAGGACAACATCGTACGCATGTACACCTGCGGTCCCACGGTGTATAACTTCGTTCACATCGGAAACTTCCGGACATTCACTTTTCAGGACATTCTGCGGCGCTGGTTACGCTACCGCGGCTACCAGTTGGATCACGTCATGAACGTAACCGACGTGGACGACAAGATCATCATCAATGCGGCCCGGGAACACAAGTCCATTGAAGAGTACACGGCCGTGTTTACCAAGGCGTTCTTTGAGGATGCCGCAGCGCTCCGCCTGGAACAGCCGGAACACGTAGCTCCGGCCACGAAACACATACCGGAGATGGTGCGCGCCATCGAGGATCTCGCCGAAAAGGGCTGCACTTACACGAGCGAAGGCTCCACTTACTTCCGCATCGCCAGCTTCCCGGGTTACGGCAAGCTATCGCACAACGATTTCAGCGGCATCCGCGCCGGTGCCCGAGTAGATTTCGACGAGTACGACAAGGCCGACGCCCGGGATTTCGTGCTTTGGAAAGCGAAGAAAGAAGGCGAGCCTTCCTGGGATACTCCTTTTGGCGATGGCCGGCCTGGCTGGCACATTGAGTGCTCCGCCATGGCGATGCGGTATCTCGGCTCAACCCTCGACATACACGCCGGGGGAATCGACCTTGTGTTTCCCCACCATGAGAATGAGATCGCGCAGTCGGAATCGATCACCGGGCGGCCGTTCGCCCGTTTCTGGCTCCATTCCGAGCACCTTCACATCGAATCGCAGAAGATGTCGAAGTCGCTTGGGAACTTCTATACCTTGCGCGACCTGCTGAAGCTTGGTCATCAGCCGGAGACGATCCGGTACCTGCTGGCTTCCGTGCCTTACCGCAAGAAACTGAATTTCACGTTCGAAGGACTTGAAGGCGGCAGGACGCAGCATTGAACGCCTCCGCGACTTTGAACTTCGGCTTGCCTCCACCAGGTTTGGCCCGGGCCGGAACGAGCAGCTATCCGAAAGGTCGCGTGAGGCGATCCGCCATTTCGAAGAGAGCATGGACGACGACCTGAATACCGCTGAGGCTCTGGCCGCGGTGTTCGAATACGTGCGCACGGTCAATACGTCCATCGACGAGGGCCAGTTCCTCGACGAAAACCGATGGGAAGCCGCCAAGGTTCTGGAGGTCTTCGATCTCGTATTCGACGTGCTGAAGCGTTCCGATACTTTGCCCAGCGTCAATGGAGACACCGGAGCGGACGGGGGGCCCTCTTTGAGCGACAGGCAGATCGAAGCCTTGATTGAGGAGCGCACGCAAGCCAAGAAGAGCAGGAACTTCCAGCGATCAGACGAGATCCGGAAGGAGCTTGCCGAGCAGGGCATCATTCTCGAAGACACAAAGGACGGAGTGCGCTGGAAGCGTAAATGAAGTTCGAATCGCAAGTAGTACACACAGGGGATCGGAAGCGGCAAGGTGACGCCGCCGTTAGCTCGACGACTGCCATCAATCTGAGTACAACCTACTTCTATGAGTCGGCGGCCAAGCTCGATCGAGTTATGGGGAACGAAGAACCCGGGTTCAGCTATGCACGGTACACGAACCCAACGAACGAGGCGCTCGAGGAGCTGACCACCAGTCTTGAGGGCGGCGCCGGATCGCTGGCAACAAGCTCCGGCATGGCTGCCCTGCAAATCGCGCTGCAAGCAGCCCTAGTCGACCGGAATCACTCGATCCTGGCGGCAAACGCCATCTATGGCGCCACGGTTGAACTTCTGGATAAATTCTTCTCTCCGTTCGGCGTTGACGTCAACTACGTCGATATTTCCAAGCTCGATGCGGTGGAGAAGGCCATCGAGAAGTATCAACCCGGGTGTATCCTGCTCGAAGCCATCTCCAACCCGCTGCTGAGGGTCGGCAACATTCGCGAGCTTGCCCGTTTGGCAAAAAAGAGCGGGGCTGCCGTGCTTGTTGACAGTACCTTTGCGACCCCCATGCTGGTCCGGCCGCTTGCTCTCGGTGCCGACATCGTGGTGCACAGCGCAACCAAATACCTGGCAGGTCACGGTGACGTTCTGGGCGGGCTCGTGGTCGCTAATGAAGCGCACTACGACACTGTCCGTGCCTTGGCTCGGATATCCGGCCCGATGCTGGGGCCGTTTGAGAGCTACCTGACGATGCGGGGCATGAAAACGCTCGCGCTTCGGTTCGAGCGCCAGTGCCAGAACGCTAAAGCCCTGGCCTGCTGGCTAGCTCAGCACGCGGGCGTCGAGCGTGTGTATCATTGCTCCGACCCTAATCATCCTGATGCGGACGTAATTCGTGACTCGTTTACGCCGGGTTTGTTCGGAGCGATTCTGAGCTTCGAGATCCGGGGCGCGGACAAGAGCGCGATTCTGAAGTTCATGGACAGTCTGGGGATGATCGTCCCAGGCACGTCGCTGGGGGATGTTCATACCCTGCTGCTGTACCCGCAGATCGCCTCGCACCGGAACCTGTCGCCCAAGACTCGCGAGCGCTTGGGTATCCGGGAGAACCTGGTTCGAATTGCCGTGGGAATTGAACACATTGACGACATTAAAGCTGATCTGGACCAGGCCCTTGCGGCGGTTCGATAGCCGGCCTACGTTCGTTGGGCGAAACTGGATATAGTTGACAGCCGGGGGACCAGTTTGTTTGCGCACCATCGAAAACGAGTTCAGCTTCTGTTTGCAAGCGCAGACGGGATCCTGACTGTTCTCGCCTTCGAACTTGCCTACCTGACGCGCACCCAGCTCACTCTCGAACGCCCGTTCTTTCTAAACCGGGGCCACCATCTCTTGCTGATCCTGGTCTCCGCCGCGTTCTGGGTCGCGGTCGGATCGTTCCTTCGCATCTATGAGCACTTACATTCGGCAGACCGGCGCTACCTTTTAGCAAGTACAGCTCGTCAATGCCTGTTCGGGACGGTCCTGGTCATTATCTTTCAATATCTGCTGCAGCTTGATCACCCTCTTAGCCGTAGCTTCCTCCTGATCTTTTTTCTGATTGATTGCGTTCTGCTTGCTTCCTTTCGCTGGTCATCGCCTTACCTGATCGGCACCTTCGCGCGCGAGTTCGGAAGTCCGTACCATATCGTCATCGTGGGAAGCTCGGCCAAGGCCGCTGCTCTCGCCGGAAATTTGCGTGAGAATTCACCCTTTCCCATCCGGATCCCGGCCATGCTTTCAGAAGAAGAATGCGCCGCGAGAATGCCGGAACTCCTGGCGCGTCAGATCGTCGACGAAGTCATCTTCAACGTCGACAGCAGCAAACTCCCGGGACTCGAGGAGGTGTTCCTGCGATGTGACGAGGAAGGGGTACGGACGCGTGTAGCCATCGATTTCTTCCCGCACGTGAACAGCGAGATGACGCTTGACCGCGTCGGCAACGCTCCATTGCTTACGTTTTCAGCGGCACCGCTCGACGATCTCCGGCTTTTGCTGAAGCGCTTTTTTGATATCGTCATTTCGGCGACCGCGCTGGTCGTGCTGGCTCCCCTGTTCCTCTTCATTGCACTCCTGATCCGGTTTACATCTCCCGGCCCGATCGTTTTCCGGCAGCGCCGTTGCGGATTGAACGGCCGGAGATTCACCATGTACAAGTTCCGCTCTATGGTGGAGAATGCCGAAGAGCTGGTAGGCGATTTGCAGCACTTAAACACCCGCCAGGTGGCTTTCAAGATCAACAAAGATCCGCGTGTAACGGCCCTTGGCATTTGGCTGCGGCGTTTTTCGCTCGACGAACTTCCGCAGCTCGTTAATGTTCTGCGGGGAGACATGTCGATTGTGGGCCCGCGCCCGCCGATACCGGAAGAGGTCGACCGTTACGAACGATGGCAGCGGCGCCGGCTCCGGATGCGCCCTGGCTTGACCTGCCTTTGGGCGATCTCGGGCCGTGACCGGGTAGACTTCAATACCTGGATGCGGATGGATATCTCTTACATTGAAAACTGGTCGCTTCGCCTGGATTGGTCCATCATCTTGCGAACGATTCCGCTCGTGCTCGCCGGACGAGGGGCGCACTAAAAGTTCTGCAAGGCAGCAAAATGCACCTGATTCCGACAAACGATGAAGTTCTACTCATGCTCCGGGAAACCGGAGCGCTCCGCAAGGGGCATTTTGAATACCCGAACGGCATGCATGCCGACGAGTTCCTGCAAGTTGCGCTTGCGTTTCGCTACTTCGAATACGCGAAGATCCTCAGCGTCGGTCTAAGCCGCCGGCTTCGGGCGGATGCTGAAATCCGGGCCATGATCAAGCAGCTTTCGATCGTGTGCCCGACCACCGGAGGTCTGCCGATCGGGTATGGCGTTTGCGAAGCGCTTCGTGCTCACCAGGTCTACTGGGCCGAGAAGGAAACGGAGAACTCGCCGTTTCGTTTCCGCCAATTTGTCGACGCGAAACCCGGCGAGAAAGTGCTTCTCGTAGACGACATCCTCAGATCAGGCCGGCGATTTACCGAACTGAAGGGCCTGGTCGAATCGCACGGAGCCGAGGTGGTGGGGTTGGCTGTTGCCGTTTACCAGCCGAATCCCACGGTTGCCGATTTCGGCAATCTGCCGCTATTTCACCTCGCAAAGCTGAACGCAACTTATTACAACGACTCGGGTTCTTGTGAGCTCTGCAAGCGGGGCGTTCCGGTGGAGAAGATCTGGTCCTGACGTAAACGGCAGGAGAAAAGAAGGCCCGGAAAGACACACTTCTCAAGAGGTTTCTCTTCGGGCAAATGCGCACTTTTCTCCTTTGTCTACTCTTCTGTACTTGTACCGTGATGGCGGTAGCCGGTAGAACCGGCGCCACACGCGTTGAATACATCGGTGGCACCCGAGGCGACATCCCGGCCAATAACAACGGTGAAATCAGGGTCACAAACGAGACCTACTTCGTTTTCATCTCAAAGCACACAGAGGTGAAGATCCCTTACGAGCGCATCAATCTGCTCGAATACGGGCAGAAGGTTGACCGCCATTACGTGGCCGCCGCTATCATCTCTCCGATTTTCATGGTGGCAAAGAAGCGTGAACACTTCCTGACCATCGGGTTCGAAAACGATCACGGTCACCAGGAAGCGATGGTGTTCCGGGTAAATAAAGATGACCTTCGTTTAGCCCTGGTGACGCTTGAAGCCCGCACGGGACAGGAAATCAAATTTCAGGACGAAGAAGCCCGCATCTCCGGCAAAGGGTGAGGTCACATGAGAACCCGTCGCATACTTAGCATTGTTTTTACCCCTGCGGTCCTGCTTGCCGCAGGTCAAGGGCAGGCACTGAAGCCGAACGGCATGCCGACGGTTACTCAGTTGAGCCAGGTGCAGCGCGTGTACGTTGAGCCCTTGACGGGTACGGCCGCTGCGCAAGCTCTCCGCGACCTGATCATCTCCAGTTTAAATTCCACCAGGCTCTTTGTCCTGACTGAGAATCCGGATCGGGCAGACGCAATCCTGAAAGGTGCGGCAGACGATAAAGCGTTCGAAGACACGTTCGACACCGACAAGAGCTTGAGCGGACGCACCGGAGGCGGCATTTACGGATTGACCGGCAAGTCAACCAAATCGAACGGCGGGTACGGAGCTGAATCAACCGCCGAAAGAGAGTCGCACCGGATTAAAGAGCGGAAGCACGAAGCGTTCGCAACCGTTCGCCTGTGTAACAATGCCGGGGACGTGCTCTGGTCGACGACGCAGGAGAGCCTGGGAGCGAAGTTCCGCGGTGCGAGCGCAGACGTAGCGGCAAAGATCGCACGTCAGTTGACGGTTGATTTCGATGCCTCAAAGCATCCGGCCTCTGCGGAGCCGGCTCCGGTTCATCCCTGACCGGCTCTAAGAAGTAAAGTTGATGCCCGCGATTACCAGGCGCGGCATGGCTTGGTTCCAGCCTTCAGGAAGGGCATCGAAGGGCAGGCGGAAAGACCGGCTCTCGCCCGGTCGCAGCGGGGCGCCTTTTCCCTTGAGAACCGGTACACGCTCGCGATGAATCTCGTGGCCGCTTACGTCGTAGAAAAGGCAGTAGACATCGATTCCATATAGTTCCCGGTTGCCCTGATTGGCGATCTTGCCTTCGATCTCCACGACACGCTGCTTCATGAAGTTTTCGGTGGCCTGAATCGACACGTCGCTCAGTTCGAGTTTCGAGACGTATGTTTTGGCCTCACCGGAAACCGGAGGCGGTGGACCGTTTTGAACCGGACGCGATAAGTAAAAGAGAATACCCGCGAGCAACACGACCGCTGCCGTAGCACCGACGAGCAGCCCGCGAGGTATTCGATTTGGGGTGGCGCCAGGTGTGGCCATTCACTCCGTGATTCGACCGGGAGCCAAATCGATTGGCGACTTTAGCGGCGGGAGCGCGAGGACGATTTCTTCGCCGCCGACTTCTTGGCCGGCGCCGTCTTCTTCGCCGCTACCTTCTTGGCAGGAGCCTTCTTAGCCGCCGTCTTCTTTGCCGCTACCTTCTTGGCCGGAACCCGCTTGGCCGCGCTCTTCTTTGCCACTGTCTTCTTTGCCGCTACCTTCTTGGCCGCAGTCTTCTTTGCCGGCACTTTCTTCGCAGCCGCTTTAGAAGCCACCTTCTTGGTCGCACTCTTCTGTGCAACTTTCTTGGCCGACGCCTTCTTTGCCGTGGCTTTGGAGGGCGACGCCTTCTTCAATGGGGCTGAGCTTGCTTTCTTTGTGGCTTTCTTCACGGGTGTTCCCTTCTTTGCTGCTGATTTGGTGCCTTTACTTGGGCTTTTCTTTGCTGGAGACGAACGTTTGGATGCGGTCTTTTTGGCGGGAGGCTCCTCGATATCGAGTTCGTCTTCGTCGCCGCCATCCTCAACTTCAATCTCCTCGTCTTCCTCTTCCTCGTCTTTTCCGGAACCGGTCGACGCGGCCTTCGAGGAATGCGAGCTCTTCTGCGATTTCCCGGAGCTCTTCTTTTCCGGCAGATCTACCGTTTCTGCTTTGACAAGTTTGTTGAAGTTGCTTCGTTCGCCATCAGCAGTTTCTTCCTGATAGATCAAAGCAAGATCGTTGTCATCGAACTTTTCAAAAAACTCATCCCAGGGAATCTCTTCGAGGGAGCCTTCGCCGCTGTATCCCGGGAAGTCGATCCGAATGATGCCGACGTCATCGCCGGATTCCGTGCTCTTAACGTGAGAAGGTTTGCCTCCGCGTTCTTCCGCCCATCTCCGGATCTCCTCATGATCTTGTGTTGTCTTCGATAAATTTGCCATGCGTGAACCTCTGGATTTGATGCAGCCGATTAAATCCCCGAGCTAGTTACAGAGCTCTCGAGTTAGATCCCTCAGTTTGAAGTTAGTTTCTGCTGCAACATCAGCGGCAGCACAGCGTCATCATATCTCCTCTTACAAGGAAGCTCAAAGTTTTATTGCAGAAACTCGCAAGCGGCGATAGTCTGCGAGCCATTGCCCGTCGTTATAAAGCTGCGGCCGTAGTTGCTCAACCGCATCATTGACGGCTCTTTCGCGCGATGAAGGTGCGAGTTCGTCGAGGTAGAAGCTGCAGAACTGTCTGATCCACTGTTCCATGCCACGCTCGCCTTCAAGCGGCGTGGGACGGTCGAACAGCACGGCATTCCGAACCTCAAGGCCATGCGCTTCGAGGATGCTTGTGTACTCGCTCAACGACGGAAAGTAGTTACGGGGCGCAGGCAGGGCCGCGCTCGAGTACTTGCGGAACGCAGACTCAACGGCTTCGTGGATCTGACGAATATTGCCACGACCACCCATCTCCAGCACCAACCGGCCGCCCGGCCGTAGTGCTCGCGATATCGAGGCGGCGGCTCCCGCCCGATCGAGAATCCAGTGCAGCGCAGCATTCGAAAACACCGCATCGAATTCATCGTTGAAGCTCATGGATGCCGCGTCTTGAAGGGAGAAGCGCAAGCGGGGATAGTTCTGGCGGGCTTGTCCGATCATCTCGGGCGAGGCATCTACACCTACAACGTCCACGCCCCGTTCGGCGATCTGGTTGGTCAATTGACCGGTTCCGCAGCCCACATCCAAGATCCGTTCCCCGGGCTCCGGAGCAAGAATGTCAATGAGACCTGCCCCTAGCTGCCACACGAAAGCATGCTGCGCTTCGTAGAGCTCGGTATCCCAAGACGTCCGTGCATTCATACCTTCAGAATGCTATGGAGCCGTATACGCGTTCAACACCAGGAAGACGATTACGCCGGTCACGGAGACGTAGAGCCATACCGGCAAGGTCCAGCGGGCTACCCGGCGATGGAACCGGAACTGCGTGCGCAGGGCATACCAGAGAGTGCCGAGGATCAACGGCAACGCCAGCATCGACAGCCCGATATGGGTGATCAGAATGAAGAAGTAAACGGGACGGATCCAGCCCTGACCCGGAAATTTGGTGTCGCCATGGAAGTAGTGATAGGTGATGTAGCTGAGCAGAAACAACGACGAGAACACCGTTGCCGAGAGCATCCAGCGCATGTGAACCACCCGGTTGCGCCGACGTATGTTGATGTAGCCGAAGACCAGACAGATGGCGCTTAGCGAGTTGAAGATCGCGTTCGCTTTGGGCAGCCATTGGACCCACTCCGGGCCAGCCGCCCGGCCTTTGAAGTAGATGAGCCAGATTAGGAACCCGGCGATGAGTACGCTAAGCGCGAGGATGACGGGAACCGGCTTGCGCGCGAGTTGTGGGCCTTCGAGGGAAAGATTGGAAGGTTGCGCCATGGGATCAGGACCTCTCTTTCCGGAGGACAGCAACGTCAGTTAGCATGTTCGAAAGCTCCTCCTGGCTAAAACTCGAGTAGTAACCACGAACCGTACGGCGTTTGTCGAGGATCGCAAATTTGGTGCTGTGCTCGATTTTCCCAATAACATCACCGACGTGAAATGTTTGATATGCAAGCAGATGTACCGATGCTTTGTCACCCGTCAGGAAGCGCCATCGCTCGTTCGGGGCCCCGTAGCGACCGGCGAATTCGTTCAGGACTTCCGGCGTGTCGCGATCGGGATCCACGGAGATCGATAGCAGGTTTACCTCTGGCTCTCCGTTGATCTGGCTCTCGAGCTGGTGCATGCGGGAGGTCATTCGCGGACACTCGGCGGGACAGTTCGTGTAGATGAAGTCAACGATCCAGACCTTGCCGTCCAGATCTTTCTCAGTGAAGGGACGGCCGTTAGCATCCGTCATGCGGAACGGCGGAACGGTGTCATATTTCGGCATTCTGCTGGCCCGATTGTCACAGCCTGTACCGGCCAGGAACAGCGGCAGAGAAAGCAGAAATAATTGGAAGGCTCGCCTGGTCACAGGCGCATCGAAGGTAGGTTGAAGTGCTGAATCAGTGAGCCTGAAAACATAACAGTACAGATCGGGACGTCGCGATAGTCGACACTGTCAGTGTAGCTTCCCGCAAGCGATGCCTTCGATTGGATCGCACCGAAGGGGAACCCGTTTGGTTTAATAACTCTGGTAACAATGGCGAACGCAAGGTTGACAAAGATTCGAGTGAAGACCCCTCTGGTGGAGCTTGATGGCGACGAGATGACTCGCGTCATCTGGGCCAACATCAAGGACCTCCTCATCCTGCCCTTCTTAGATGTAGATCTGAAATACTACGACCTTTCCGTTGAGCACCGCGACGCAACAGACGACCAGGTCACGGTTGATTCAGCAAACGCGATTAAGCAGTATGGTGTTGGCGTGAAATGCGCGACGATCACGCCGGACGAGGCGCGGGTGAAAGAATTCGGCCTGAAACAGATGTGGAAGTCGCCAAACGGCACCATCCGTAACATCCTGGACGGCACTATCTTTCGCGAACCGATCATCTGCCGCAATGTTCCGCGTTATGTTCCGGGTTGGGTGAAGCCGATTGTGGTCGGGCGTCATGCCTTCGGAGACCAGTACCGGGCAACCGACTTTGTTGTGAAAGAGCCGGGCAAGCTGACCCTGACCTTCACCCCGGCAAACGGCGGCGCACCAGTGGATCACGAGGTCTATGAGTTCAAGGGCGGCGGCGTGGCCATGGGTATGTACAACCTGGACGCTTCCATTGAAGGCTTCGCGCGAGCTTGCTTTAACTACGGGCTCTCCCGTGGGCTCCCGGTCTATCACTCGACAAAGAACACCATTCTCAAGAGGTACGACGGCCGCTTCAAAGACATCTTCCAGGCGATTTATGATGGGGAATTCAAGAGCAAGTTCGAGGCGGCAAACCTCACCTACGAACATCGTTTGATCGATGACCTGGTCGCCTTCGCGATCAAGTCCGACGGCGGGTTTGTCTGGGCTTGCAAGAACTACGACGGCGACGTGCAATCGGATGTCGTAGCGCAAGGGTTCGGCTCTCTCGGGCTGATGACGTCCGTCCTGATCACGCCGGATGGCAAAACGGTGGAAACGGAAGCTGCACACGGAACCGTTACCCGGCATTACCGCGAATACCAGAAAGGCAAGGAGACGTCGACCAATCCGATTGCCTCCATCTTTGCCTGGACCTCGGGACTTCGCTACCGCGGCCAGTTCGACAACACACCGGATGTGGTCGACTTTGCCGATCGCCTGGAGAAGGCCACGGTCGGTGCGGTCGAAGCTGGTTTCATGACGAAGGATCTGGCACTGCTGGTCGGCAAGGACCAGAAGTGGCTGAACACGACGGACTACATCAACAAAGTGGCCGAGACCTTGACGGCCTCAAATAGCTAATGGACAACGCCGCCGATCGGGGCTCCGGCCAGGCCCTGGTCGGAGTCATCATGGGCAGCAAATCCGATTGGGAGACCATGGCGCGCACGAGCGAGGCACTAACAAAATTAGCCATTGCGCACGAGTGCCGGATCGTTTCTGCCCATCGGACGCCCGATCTGATGGCCGAATATGCCAAGGAAGCCGCCTCCCGAGGTCTCGAAGTGATCATTGCCGCAGCGGGTGGGGCCGCGCATCTGCCCGGTATGGTGGCGGCTCATACTGCGCTTCCCGTTCTCGGCGTTCCTATCAAAAGCAGCGTTCTGAACGGGGTGGATTCCCTGCTCTCGATTGTGCAGATGCCCGCAGGCATCCCGGTGGGCACGCTTGCCATCGGCAACGCCGGGGCGACCAACGCGGCTCTGCTTGCCGCAAGCATTCTGGGCATCAAGTATCCAGAGATACGAACCCGCCTGGAGCAATGGCGGCGTACTCAAACCAAAACAGTTCTTCAGGACCGGCTGTCGTGACGGAACGGCCCGTACTGCCCGGCAGCGCGATCGGAGTCCTTGGCAGCGGACAACTCGGGCGCATGTTTGCCATTGCGGCGCGCCGCATGGGCTACCGGGTTCATACGTTTTCGCCGGACGAAGACACGCCGACCGGGCAAGTGGCTGACCTGGAGATCACGGCGGCCTACGAGGACCTGGACGCTGTCTGCCAGTTTGCCCGGGACGTATCGGTCGTTACCTTCGAATTCGAAAATGTACCGGCTGCGACTGCGGCGGCAGCAGCGCAATGCGCACCGGTGCGCCCTGCCGGCCATATTCTGCACACTACTCAACATCGGCTTCGCGAGAAGACATTCCTCACCAAAGCGGGGCTGCCGCTTACGCCGTTCCGTCGCGTCGCCAGCCTGGAAGAACTGAAGGTTGCGGCATCCGAACTCGGTTTCCTGCCATTCTCAAAACAGCGGACTTCGGTTACGACGGCAAAGGCCAGTTCCGGCTTGTTGACGCGTCACAGTTCGACGAAGCGTGGCGCGCCGTTGGCCAGACCGAAGCGGTTCTCGAAGCCATGATCGATTTCGAACGCGAGATTTCGGTGGTCGCGGCACGGAGCATTTCGGGCGATTTCGTTCACTACGGGGCGACGGAAAACCATCACGTGAACGGGATTCTGGATACGTCGATTTCTCCCGCCGGTGTTCCCTCGAAGGTAGAAACGGAGGCAGTCGAGATTGCGCGTGCCGTTCTCGAGAACCTGGAAGTTGTGGGCGTGCTTTGCGTCGAGTTTTTCGTGACCAAGGACGGCCGCCTGTCTGATCAACGAACTGGCGCCCCGGCCGCATAACTCCGGCCACTTTACCTTCGATGCCAACCTGACGAGCCAGTTCGAGCAGCAACTTCGCGCCGTGTGTCTGCTTCCCTTGGGCGATGTACGCCAATGGGCCCCGGCCGCGATGGTGAATCTTCTGGGCGACATCTGGTCCGATGGCGAACCGGATTGGGCCGCCGCCGCTTCTCAACCCGACGTAAAGCTTCACCTCTATGGCAAGCTGACGCCGCGAGCCGGCCGCAAGATGGGTCACTTAACGGCTCTGGCAGCACACGCCGGACCAGGCCCTTCGCGACGCACTCCACGCGCGCGACCTCCTCGTTCGCAAACCCGGCCCCCGCTAAACTGGGAACGGCCTTCGAGCCGGCCAATGGGCTCGAATCCACATGAAAATCTGTTATCTTGACGCATTCTCCGGCATCAGCGGCGACATGACCGTTGGCGCTCTCGTCGATGCCGGGGCGGACTGGAGCGCTCTCGAAGAAGCTCTCAAAAGCCTCAATCTTGAGGCTTCGTTCCGGCTCGAAAAGACGAAACGGCGGGGCATGGCCGCTTCCAAATTCTATGTCGACGCAGCCGACGACAAGAAACACCGGCATCTGCCGCACATCGAGAAGATCATCGGAGCCGGCGCATTGTCTGAACGCAGCAGGAAGAACGCCTTGTCGGTGTTTCAGAATCTGGGCGAAGCGGAAGCCCGATCCCATGCTGTGCCGATCGAGAAGGTCCACTTCCACGAGGTAGGGGCAGTCGATTCCATATGCGACATCGTTGGCGCCTGTGTGGCGCTTGGACTTACTCGGCGTCGAGGAGGTCTACTGCTCGCAGATCAACGTCGGCAGCGGAACGGTGAACACGCAGCATGGCGTTCTCCCCGTTCCTGCGCCGGCGACTGCAGAGCTTTTGAAAGGCCGGCCCGGTTTACTCGGCAGGGCCCGGAGGCAGAACTCACCACGCCCACCGGAGCTGCCCTTGCCACAACGCTTGCGAAAGAGTTCGGCCCGCTGCCGGCCGTGCGGCTCCTCGCGCAAGGCTTTGGTGCGGGCGACAAGGACTTCCCTGCCCGAGCGAACGTTCTTCGCGTGCTGATCGGCGAACGTACTCGCGCTACGGAAACGACTTCGGTCAAAGTACTCGAAGCGAACATCGACGATTCCACGCCCCAGGTGCTTGGTTATGCCATGGAGCGGTTGCTCGAGGCCGGCGCTCTCGACGTAACACTTGCGCCCGTCTTCATGAAGAAGAATCGCCCGGCGTCTCAGATTTCCGTCATCTGCGCGCCGAACCTGGCCGAGCGCCTGTCGCAGATCCTTTTCGCCGAAACGTCCACGCTCGGGGTTCGGATCTTCGACGCCGAGCGCCGCGTTCTGGCCCGGAACATACAGGAAGTAGAGACTCCGCATGGTCGCGTACGGATTAAATACACCGATCTGGGAAGCTTTGCGCCCGAGTACGACGATTGCCGCAGGATTGCGGAAGAGCAGCATCTGCCGCTGCGGGAAGTGATCGCAGAAGCGACGCGAGCCTTCGAGCACGGACGCTCATAACGCAATGATGAAAGACAAGTATTACCTCACAACGCCCATTTACTACGTCAACGCGGCGCCGCATATCGGGCACGCCTACACCACCATTGCCGCCGAAACCATTGCGCGGTTCCACCGCTTGCGGGGCGACGAGGTTGTTTTAACAACCGGAACCGACGAGCACGGAACAAAGGTGGAGCGGGCCGCGCGGGCGCAAGGGAAGACGCCGGAAGAGTTTGTCGACCTGATCTCGAATGAGTTTCGAACGCAGTGGCAGAAGCTTGATCTCCAGATTGACCGCTTTCAGCGCACCACCAATGCCGCAACACGCAAAGCTGGTGAACAAGCTGTTCGAGGCTTGTAAAGCGAACGGCTACATCTACAAAGGCAGCTATACCGGGCTGTACGCAGTGGTCAGCGAGTCGTTCGTGAACGATGCCAAGCCGGGCGATGTCGATCCGGAAACGGGCAAGCCTTACGAAGAAGTGACGGAAGAGAACTACTTCTTCAAGCTTTCGGCGTTTACTGATCGGTTGCTCGAGTTTTACGACGCCAACCCGGATTTCATCGGGCCGGAGATCCGGCGCAATGAAGTGCTGGCCTTTGTACGCGGCGGCTTGTCGGATCTGTCGATCACGCGCACCAGCATCAAGTGGGGCATCCCGGTCGAAGCCGATCCGAGCCACGTCTTTTACGTCTGGTTCGACGCTTTGACCACGTACATGAGCGCCGTCGAAGGCGAGGACCGGTGGCCGGCGGATCTGCATCTTATCGGCAAAGAGATTCTGCGCTTCCATGCCGTCTACTGGCCGGCGTTCCTGATGGCCGCCGGGTGGCCGCTACCCAAGCGGGTCTTTGCTCACGGCTGGCTGCTGTTCGAGAACGACAAGATGAGCAAGTCGCGCGGCAACATCGTGCGGCCCGAGTCCCGATCGCGAACGTGATGGGTGTCGATGCGCTCCGCTATTTCCTGCTGCGCGAGATCGTATTCGGGCAGGACGGGAGCTTCAGTTTCGACGCGTTGGTCGGCCGCTACAACTCGGACCTGGCGAACGGCTTGGGCAATCTGGCCAGCCGGACGCTGAACATGATCTCGCAGTATCGCGGCGGCACAATCCCTGAGTCGGCTGGCGACGAAGCGCAGGCGCAAGCGGCGCGAACGGCGATCTCGAACGTGCTGACCGCTTACGAGGACTTCGACTTCTCCCACGCTCTCGAGCTGATCTGGAGCATCGTCTCCAACCTGGACAAGTTCATCGTCGAGCGAGCGCCATGGAAACTGGCGAAAGATCCATCGCCCGAAGCACAAACGAAGCTGGACGAGACGCTTTATACAGCAGCCGAAGCTCTGCGCCTCGTTTCTGTTTTAGTCAGTCCGGTGCTGCCTCACTCCGCGCGAGCCATCTGGAAACAGTTGGGTTTCGTCGAACCGCTGGATGAACGTGACGATCGATGCGCTCGACTGGGGTCGCCTACGGCAGCAGAAGATCGGAACGATCGAGGCGGTGTTTCCTCGCCTCGACGCCAAACCAACAATCGAAAAAATGCAGGAACTTGAATCGGAAGAAAAGGCCCGACAGGCGGCGCTGATGGGCGTAAAGCCGGAAGCACCCGCGGCTGGACCTGCCCCGGCGCCCGTATCGGACGTCATCTCGATCGACGACTTCTCGAAGGTCGATCTCCGCGTCGGAGAAGTGAAATCGGCCGAGAAAGTGAAAGGCGCAGACAAGCTGCTTCACTTGAAGATCGACATTGGCGAGGCGGAGCCCCGAAGTATCGTCGCGGGAATTGCTCTTGCTTACCAGCCGGAACAGCTCGTGGGACGCAAAGTGGTGATCGTGGCCAATCTGCAGCCTCGCAAGCTGCGCGGCTTGACCTCCCAAGGCATGATCGTCGCCGCGAGCCTGGAAGGTGGCTTGCCGGTGCTTGCGGGCTTTACCGAAGACGTGCCGATCGGCGCCCGCCTCAAGTAAGGAAGCCGATCGGGTGGAATTCGTCGATTCTCATTGCCATCTCGATGACCGGCAATATGCGGAAGATCGGGAGGCCGTCATCCAGACGGGCGCTCGATGCCGGACTGAAGTACATGCTGGCGATCGGAACGGGTGAAGGGCCGCCCGACCTGGAAGCGGCGGTTCGCCTGGCCGACTGATACGAGCAGATCTTCGCAACCGTCGGCGTTCACCCGAACGACGCCGCGAAAGCTGCCGAGCGACACGTTGATCCGCGTCGAGGAACTTGCTCCAGCATCCGAAGGTCGTGGCGATGGGCGAGATCGGGCTCGACTATCATTGGGACACCCCAAAGGAGATCCAGACTGCCGCTGTTCCGCCGGCAGCTTGCGCTTGCGGCAAAGGCAAACAAGCCGGTCATCATCCATACCCGGGATGCCTGGGAGGATACGCTTGCCGTACTCAGGTCGGATTGGGCCGGTAACGGACTGCCTTGCATCATGCACTGTTTTACCGGCAACGTCGCGCAGGCCGAAGAGTGCCTCGAACTCGGTTTCTCCCTCGCCTTCGGAGGGGTCGCTACGTTTCCGAAGGCAACTGAGGTTCGCGAAGCTGCCAGGATCACTCCTCCGGACCGCCTGCTGATCGAAACGGACGCGCCTTACCTGGCCCCGGTTCCCTATCGCGGCAAGCGTAACGAGCCGGCTTACGTGGTCCACACTGCCCAGGCGCTGGCAGAAGTTCGCAACTGCACCTTAGCGGAAGTCGCGGCGCAAACGGCTTCTACTTTCGAGAGAATCCTTCTACCGAAAATGCAGTAAGTCGTCGAGCCGTACCAGCTAAACTGAGGTTTCCCCCTTGTGGGACTACATGTTCAGCAAGATCCGACAATCCCTTAGCGCTCGTGAAGCCTTCGACCTTGTTCAGTCGGATCTTCTGGAAGTAGAACGGGAAATCAGCGTAGAGTCGATCGCCTCCCTCGACGCAATTACAACCATCAATCAGTACCTGCAGGCGGGCGGTGGAAAACGCCTGCGTCCGGCCTTGCTGTTGCTGTGCAACCGGCTTGTGGGCCCGCCGACGGAATGCGCGCGGCGTCTGGCGGCTGTTGTGGAGATGATTCACACGGCAACGCTCGTCCACGACGACGTGATTGACGTGGCGAAGACGCGCCGGGGCCGCCCTTCGACAAACGTTGTCTGGGGCAACCACGTGTCGGTTCTCGCGGGCGACTGGTTGTACATGCAAGCGTTCCAGGTTGCGCTTCGGGAACGCAATTTTCATATTCTTGACCTGCTGATCAGTCTGACTCAGATGATGGTGGAAGGCGAACTGCTGCAATTGGAACGCCTGCACCGCATTGACATCACCGAGGCAGATTACATGGAGCTGGTCGACCGCAAAACCGCCAGCTTATTCTCGGCTTGTGCATGCCTGGGAGCAGTGGCGGGCGGCGCCGATGAGACCCTGGAATCGAAGCTTGGGGACTTTGCCTGGAACCTGGGCATGGCCTTTCAGCTCGTCGACGACATCCTTGATTTCACGTCATCCGAAAAGATCCTGGGCAAACCGTCAGGCAACGACCTGCGCGAAGGCAAAGTAACCCTGCCCGTGATCTACACGCTTGAGACCGCGTCGGCAGAGGAACGCAAGTCTGTCGAAGCCGTGATCGCGGACGGCAACTACGAGCAGGCCCCGTTCATGCGCATTTTACAGATGTTGGAGCGCAAGGGCTCGATCGCCCGAGCCTATCAACGGGCACACAGCTTTACGGAGAAAGCTCGCCAGATCATTAACGCTTTCCCGGATTCGCCAGAGCAGCGGGCATTGAGCGCCATTGTGGATCTGGTGACGGAACGCAGTTCTTAGTTTGCGGGAACAGGACGTTAGACTGTGGACGTGAAGACCACTGTGAACGAAGTTGACGAGGAGCTACGCGACCGATTCGCAACCGCCGCCCTTACGGCATTGTTGAGCCACGTCAATGCCTCGAAAGCTTTTGCAACACGGCCGGACAAAGAGGCTGAGGATATCGCACACGACAAAGTGGCAACCGAGGCATACCGCTGGGCGGATGCAATGTTGAGAGCTCGCAAGGAACTGTAATCAATGTCGTTGTGGAGCCTGTTTGTTCGGGTAGCGGGACGGATTTGCAGGCGGTCATCCTGGGAACGGTTAGGTTCCCAGCGAGGTAGGCGTTTCCGGTGCAACGACCTCAATTATCAGAGATTTGAGGTCACCGGTGGGCGACGTCAGTGATACCAGCGCTTACGGGGATCTACTTGCTGACCGGCCCCAAGTAACGATCGAACCAGTCGAGAGTTTCTTTCATTTCCTGTTGCTGGAACGGAACGTGTCCGATGTCGTAAAGGATATAGCGCTTGTCTCTTTGCGGAGTGTTAAGAAGCTGGAACAAGACAGCCTGATTCGTTTCCGGTGGGTAAAATAAGTCGTAACGTCCGTTGAGCATCAGCACCGGAATACGAACTCTTGACGCGAAATTAATCTCATCAATCTCCATCGGCTTATTCTCCGGGGAAAGACCGCTAGCTGCGAGAACGACGGTTCGAAAGCGGTCGTCCTGAGCAAGCAAGATCAAACCCAACCGGGCGCCATCGCTGATGCCGTAGAAGCCAAGCCGGTCATGGTCTACGTCGGGGCGCGTCTCTAAGTAATCCAATGATCGACGCAGATCCTTAACCTGTTGGATCACACGATCTCTGGTACCACTCAGTCCTGGCGGAGCGTTAAGCCGTCGATCATACATGCCTTGACAAACGGGGAACAGGACTGCTCTTCCGGTCTTTACCAGAAACTCAATAAACTTCACCTCGTAGTCGTCGATCGTACTGAGGAAAATGGCGCTCCTTGGCGGCACATAGAGAACTGTCTGATAAGGTGGCCGCACATCTTTGGGGAGATAGAGCCAGGCCACCACCCGATCTTGGCCGTAAGCTGCTGCGAAGGTGATTTTCTCGACGGTCCCGCCATTCGCGGTGTGACTTCGTAGTTCGATGGAAGGTTTCAGATCCGTGTGGTCATAGGTATATACGCTTCGAATCACTTTGAAACCTTCGTCGCTGACAGGCCTCTCCGTCTGATAGTCCCTCGCGGCCTTATCTACGGGCTTTGACAGGTTGCTCGTAATTTCTTTATCCACACTTTGCATGCAACGAAAGCCATTGGCTGATGAGCGATCAAAGGGATCAGCGGCGTTCATGTCGCCGTATTTGTAACGCTTTTCGTTCCATGCTCCGCCTGCGATGTATCGGCGTATGCCAGTGGCATTCTGGCACCACTCGCGCACGTTGCCGGCCATGTCATATGTTCCAAATGGGCCAAGCCCGCTAAAGCTTCCAACCCGTTTGGTGCCGTTGCCGTCGAAATTACTGAAGAAGAGAATGTCCGAATAGATGTTGAGTCCAGCTGTCCGGTACCAGTGGTAAATCGTTGGTAGTTGCTTTTTCGCAAACTCCGCAAAGGCAACTGCTTCGTACCAACTCACACCACTTACAGGAAAATCGTCTTGGCCCGCGCGATAGTCTCCCAATTCCCACGTGGAAGGCCCGAGCTTCCCTGTCGAATCACGGAACAGTTGCATCGCTTGATCCCAAGAGATGACGGCCCCATCCTTAACGAACTGTTCATGCCAGTATTGGGGACTCCGATAGCCTCCCATTTCTATAAAGTGTTTGAATTGCTTGTTAGTAACCTCGTATTTGTCCATCCAATAGTCAGCGAGGTGAGTTGGCTCGAGATTATTTAGCTGAAAATCTCCGGCTGGAATGTGCACCATCTGAGAAGGTGCGTGGTTTTCAGAATCGAGCGTAAAATCGATACTGTCGCCTTGAAATCCCGCTGCGCCCTCCACTGTTTCAAAACCAGGCTTAGCCACTTTCCAACGAAAATATCCAAGAGGTAATAGGAAGTTTTGTATGGGCGAAGTGCCAATCGGCAGCCACTCCCCGTTCGGCTCGTCGTAGGCCTTCACCCAAATGCCAGCCCCAGGCGGATCCGTGCGAATCGAAATGGGATGAGAGATTTCTCGACGAAGACGACCCAATTCCCCATCTTCCGGAAGCACCTGCTGAGCGCGAAGAATAAAGCTGAGGGCTTTCGGGCCCTTCCCCTCTTCCGCCAAACGGAACGCTTCGGGAATCGCCACCTCTCTCGCCCAGCGAGTGCGCGAATTAACTTGGTGGAACCAAAACCAGCCGCCCATCAGGACGGCTAGGACGATTGACGCTGCTGCCACACGACGGGGTTGCCTGATCGCCGCTGGCGCTTTGAAAAAGGCTCCCGATTGGGGTATAGACGCATCTTCACCGGCAGAAGCGTAAGTTTGAAAAGTTTCCGCAGAAGCGGCTCGCGACGGCTGAGGTGCTCCATTAGTAGGACTCTCGACCTCGCCTATGAAACGATAGCCTCTCTTAGCAATCGTCTCTATGTAACGCGGTTTGTCTGCCGAATCTAAGAGCAGGTCGCGGAGTCGCTTCACGGCGGCGTTGATGCTGTGATCGAACTCCACAACGGTGTTGTCTGGCCAAAGCATTCTCCGAATTTCTTCCCTGAGCACGACTTCGCCTGGATGCGTTAGCAGCGCAACGAGTATCTGAAATGGTTGGGGCTGCAGGCGTATTCTTGCGGTGCCCTTGCGAAGTTCAGCCGCTCGCAAATCCAGCTCAAAGGGGCCGAATCGAATTGACCGCACCGGTCCGAACGCTTGGGGCTCTTCGCCTTCTATTGGAGTCCTCAAGAGCATTCAGCGTATCACCGTTATTAACAAAGTCCTACTTGGACAGCAACTCGCTTTTTTTCAGCTATTTGGCTCGTGACTACTTGGTGATTTCATTTTCGCCGCTGTGGCATCGCCAATTGCCTGCCGGCGGCTCTAAGTTATCCAAATCGAGGACAATCTAGGCCTCCAATTTGATCTAGGAAACCAATCCAATGAAACTTTCAAATATCTCCCTTAATGCAGCCACCTCAATTTTGGCGCTACTAATAGTGGGTGCTACCTTATCCGCTCAGCAAGAGTCACAAGCGGCACCAGAGTCACAACAACAGGAACACCTCGCTGGGCTTTCCATCGAAGGGTCGTGGATCTTCACAATCACGCGAACCGACGGAACTGTCTTTACTGCCTTCCAGTCATATACAGCCGGCGGTGTGGCCCTGGGAAGTGGTTCGATTCAAACGCCTCCAACTTCGGGGCTGCACGGGACTTGGAAACGGAAAGGCCCCAACCTCTTTGTTCACTCGTTTGACCTTTTTATATTCGGTTTCAACGGCGGTGACGCCCAGAACATGCTCAAGAACAGTATCAAACTGCACTTCAACAACCAGGCTGAGCTGGTTGGTAGCGGAACCGCGGTCTTGTGCGACGTGCAAGGCGACAACTGTTTCGGAATTGGGGGGATCAACCTTTTGGGGAAAAGGATCCCAGCAGAGTAAGCCACAGGAAAACGCCTGGCGTGGGAAATGCGACTACGGAAAGCAGATGCCCCAGTCGTCGCTTATGCTGCACGGTGCCGGGCAGTGATATGACGGGCCGCCCGGCGCTCCGCCCGTAACCTTTGGCGGTTTCAATTCGTGCACTGTCGATTCGAAGGACGAGGGCCGGGTGGTGCGCTTTGGCGACACCAGCGATTATGAAGACTGTGCCTCGACCAGGCGCCGCGGGCTGGATTCAGTCTGGCCCTCTGGCGGCTGGCTTGATTTGCGATTCCGGCGCTCCGCTTGCTGATCGAGCGAGCCTCTGTCGTTCGCTCGCAAATTGAATGTATGGTTACGATCCACGATTTGTCCATTTGACTGTCCCCGAGGCGTGCCTTTTGCCAAAACGGCGGGATTACTCCTCGCAAGTCCCCCTCGCGCCCCGAATGCTCGAATGAGCGCTATAAGGGCGCTAGTTGGAACAGTATGGACCGATCGGGCAATTCAATGCACGCGACTATCTTTAAACCTCGACCAGAACTTTATGGTCGAGAGGTGTGACCGTCGAGGTGCCGGCTTAACGCCTAAAAGTCCAATCCTTCTTAGCGACGTTTGCGTCGCGACCAACAGCCTCACGAGGACGCTTGAGAATCGCTGCAAGTATTGAGATCCTGATTTCGTTTCTGCAGGTAAGACAAACAACCCCCGGGCGCAATGATCAGCGCGATCCAAACGCTCCATCCGACCTGCTGCGCCTTCGAGCATAGTGCAGCGCCCACGCAATCAGTACCCCCTGTAGCGGGAGCCGTCCCCACAACACCCATTTCGGCACGTCAGGGAAATGATCGGGGTGGCGCAGCATAAACACGTGAACGTCCAGGAAAACGATAAGCATCACGGATAAGCCCAATGCCGAAAACCGTCGGCTGCCCGGGATCAATAAACCAATGCCGCCAAGAATTTCCGCTACACCACTCGCGGCCACGAGCACGCCCGGGTGAGAGTAGTGGTCCGGCATGATGCCAAGGTAAAACTGCCGATGCCAGAAGTGGTTTATGCCACTCGCGACGTAGAAGAGACTCTGAAGGAACAGACCTTTGCGCACAAGACGCATACCAGCATCGCTAATTGTAGCGGCTGGTTAAGAGTCAGTCGTTATGTCGCCTGCTTGTCGTGGGCAGCGGTTTTCCCGGCAACGACCTGGGCATGATTGATAGCCGCGGTCAGCGAGACGCCGCCAATGATGTTGCCCAGCAGAGTGGGTATCAGGTAGCCAACCACCACATCCATCCACGGTCTGGCGCCCACCATTGCCAGAAACAGGACTTCGACAGCTCCCGCCACAATGTGGGTCAGGTTCGCTAACCCGACCACGTAGGTGACAATCACGATGATTGCGATGCGCCCGTTGTCGACGGCGGCGAGCATCCAGACGACCATGGCGATGAGCCAGCCCGCAAAGATCCCGCGAAGAACCGCGGTTCCGAACGTGACGGACATGGCGTGGGTCGCGAGCTTCATCATCGCTTCCTGAACCTCGCGGCTGAACATGGGAGTGTTTCCGATGACCCAGGCAAACAGATGCGCGCCGACCAGATTAGAAAACAGTACGACCGTCCAGATTCGGACGACTTTGAAGAGCGTTTCCGCGTCCCGTCTCGCAAGGAGCGGAATGATCGCCGTGAGAGTGTTTTCCGTGAATAGCTGCTGTCTGCCGATGATAACCAGCAGGAAGCCTAGCGGATAGCCTAGTGCGGTCAACAGCGGACGCCAGGGAACGTCCGGAAGATAGGAGTGAAGCAGAGATTGTCCGACGAACGAGAACCCCATCGACATGCCGGCCGCCAGGCCGGACCAGGCGAGAGCGGATAAAGATCGATTCAATTCCTCGTCGCCGTCCAGCCGGACAGCTTCGTGAACGACAACGGCACTGACGGAGGTGCGGTCTTCCGCTTCCTGCTTCTGTTTCTCGGTCAGCTCCGGAATTCCGGCTGACTCCTCTTGTAAAGGCACTAGTTCCAAGCTAGCAGCGCACAGGCAAGCTTCGATAGTGTCAATATCCTCAGCTACTTAAGCTGCTGTGCCGCTCTGCTGGAGCAGTTTCGCAACCAGGCCCGTCCAGCCCGTCTGATGGCTCGCTCCCAATCCCGAGCCGTCATCGCCCTCAAAGTATTCGTAGAAGAAGATGTAATCGCGGAAATGAGGATCGTCCTGGAACAAATGCAGATTGCCGTAGATCGGTCTCCGGCCGTTCTCGTCGCGCAGGAAAAGCTTCGTTAGCACTTGGGACAAATGCTTCGCAACCTCGCGCAGAGGAACACGATTGCCCGATCCGGTTGGACACTCCACGGTGAAACGAATCGCCGTAGTAGTAATCCAGGCGCTGCAGCGCTTCAATCAGCAGAAAGTTCATCGGGAACCACACGGGTCCGCGCCAGTTGGAGTTTCCTCCGAACATGTTCGTTTCCGACTCTGCCGGTTCGTAATCGACCCTGAATTCCTGGCCGTTCAGTGTCAACGTGTAGGGATGATCTTTGTGATAGCGCGAAACGGAGCGCACGCCATAGGGAGACATGAACTCGGAGGTGTCAAGCAGCCGCTTAAGAATGCGCTCGATGCGTTCGCGATTCACGATTGACAACAGCCTGCGGCGCTGCACACCGCCTTCGGAGATCGGCGCCAGGCCTTCCGTCAAATCGGGACGGTTGTCGATAAACCACTGCATGCGCTTCTGGAATCCCGGATGCTTCGCAATTTGATCGAATTCCATCGTGTCCGTCGCAAAGAGCGGGATCAGTCCTACCAGTGAATGGACCCGGAGCAATTTGCTTTCGCCGCCCAGGATTCTGAGCCGGTCATAGTAAAACCCGTCCTCTTCATCCCAAAGGCCGTTACTGCCGTCCCTATTGATCGCGTGAGCAATATAAAGGAAGTGCTCGAAGAACTTGCTCGCGATGTCTTCGTAGGTGCTGTCGTTCCCCGAAAGCTGAAGAGCGATTTTCAGCATGTTCAGGCAGTACATACCCATCCAGCTCGAGCCATCCGACTGCTCCAGCAGCCAGCCTGCCGGAAGAGGTGCGCTACGGTCGAAGACGCCGATGTTATCGAGGCCAAGGAACCCGCCCTCGAAAACGTTGTCGCCTTCCGAATCTTTGCGATTCACCCACCAGGTGAAGTTCATCAGGAGCTTGTGAAACACGCGCTCCAGGAACGCCAGATCCGCTTTGCCAGTGATGCGGCGATCAATTTGAAATACCCGCCACGCCGCCCAGGCGTGTACGGGCGGATTCACGTCACTGAACGACCACTCGTAAGCGGGCAATTGACCGTTCGGATGCATGTACCACTCCCGCACAAACAGCGAGAGTTGAGCTTTAGCAAATCCGGGATCGGCAGGAGCAATGGCGACGGTGTGAAATGCCAGATCCCAGGCGGCGTACCAGGGATACTCCCACTTGTCGGGCATCGAGATGACGTCGGCATTGAAGAGCTGGATCCACTTGTGATTCCGGCCCAACTTTCTCTCGGGCGGTGGCGTCGGCCCTCCGTCGTCGCCTTTCAACCAGGTGTCAACCACAAAGTGGTAGAACTGCTTGCTCCAAAACAACCCGCCGAAAGCCTGACGCTGAATGCTGCGTGCGTCGTCGCCAAGATGCGCGGCGAATTCGCCGTAGAATTCATCGGCTTCTTTGATTGCCTGTTCGAAGACACCGGCCCACTGTTCCCGCGGAATGTCAGGCGAACCCTCTCGCGCAAGGCGAAAGCAAAAAGAGCGCTCCTCGTTTGGCCCGAGAGTTAGTTGATAGACGGCGCAGGCCTTTGTGCCTTCGCGGGCGGGATTGACCGCATCCTTCTTGCCGCCGACGATGTACTCGTGAAAGGCATCCTTCACGTATTTACCCGTCCCTGGTACGCCGAAAACGCGCTGGTAATTCGTTTCGTTCTCAGTGAACAAAGTCTCCGGCGTGCCGTCCAGCGTCAGGACGAATGTTCCCAGGCTGCTGTGCGCGGCCTGTAGTTGACCGGGAGCCTCCATCCGCAGACTCGGTCTTAGCGGCGGCTGTTCGCTACGGCCCCAACTCCAGGTATTGCGAAACCAGAGCGTCGGCAGCAGAGTTAAATTGGCGGGATCGGGACCTCGGTTCACGACTCGCACACGGATGAGAATGTCTTCGAAATCGTGCTTGGCGTACTCCACAAAGACGTCGAAGTAGCGGCCCGCGTCGAAGATGCCGGTATCGTTCAGGTCGAATTCCGGATCGCGGCGCGTGCGCTTTCCGTTCTCAGTCGACCAGTTGCTGATACGGGAATCGGTTTGCGGGTATTTGTAGAGCCCCTTCAGGTAAGAAGCGGTAGGAGTGGCGTCGAGGTAATAGTAAACCTCTTTGACATCTTCGCCGTGATTGCCTTCTTTGCCCGTCAGGCCGAAGAAACGCTCTTTGAGGATCGGATCTTTGCCGTTCCAGAGAGCAAGCGCAAAACAGAGAAATTGATGGTTGTCGCAGATTCCGAGAATGCCGTCCTCGGTCCAGCGATAAGCACGAGAGCGCGAATGTTCGTGCGGGAAGTAGGCCCACGCATCGCCATTCGCGCTGTAGTCTTCTCGAACGGTACCCCAGGAACGGTCGGCTAAGTACGGGCCGAAACGGCGCCAGTGTTTCCGTAGTGCATCCGCTTCCGCCAGCCTTTTACGTTCGGGGTTCAAACGGTTCAGGCCACGCTGGTTTCAGCCACAACTTCGAGAGGATGTTTATATTTGCACTCGTTATTCGGACACTGTGCAACAGGTCCGGATTTAAGGTACTTCTCGATGAGATAGCTATTGCCGCATTCCGGACATTTCTCCGGAATGGGCTTACCCCACGCGACGAAATCGCAGTCGGGATAGCGATTGCAACCGTAGAAGGTGGTTCCCTTCTTCGATCGGCGTTCCACCACTTCGCCTTCCGAGCAGTTCGGGCAAGGCACTCCAATCGTTTTCTGCCGGACGTACTTGCACTTCGGGTAGTTGCTGCAAGCGACAAATTCGCCGTAACGCCCGAACTTCTGGACAAGGTTGCTCTCGCACTGCGGGCATTTGTCCTCGAGCGTAACGTCCTTGCGCTGCTCGCCGCCGATTTGCTTCGTCGTCTTGCAATCCGGATAACCTGAGCAAGCGTAGAACTGACCGAAACGGCCCTTCTTCAGAACCATGGGACGCCCACAGTTCTCGCAATACTCGGCTTCGTCCTGCTCTCCGAATTCGCGTCTTGCTGCCGTCGGCGGCCTCGGCGGCCACCTCGCGAGTGTTGCTGCATTCCGGGTATCCGGAACACGCCACAAAGCTTCCGTGCTTGCCCCACTTGATCACCATGGGCTTGCCGCATTTCTCGCAGATGAAGTCGGTCGGCTTCTCCATCCGCTTGATGTCGGTCATGTGCCGGGCTGCATGGTCCAGATTCTGCTGGAAGCGGTCGTAGAAGTCGGCCATGGCTTTTCGCCACTCCAATTTGCCTTCTTCGATATCGTCCAGTTCCTCTTCCATGCGAGCGGTGTACTTCACATCGAAAAGGTCGTTGAAGCTTTCGAGCAGCAGGTCAGTGACAACGGTGCCAAGCTCGGTTGGCGAGAATTTCCCGCCTTCTTTCTTGACGTACTCGCGTTCCTGGATGGTCGACAGGATCGACGCATAGGTCGAAGGCCGGCCAACGCCGTCCGATTCCAGCTTCTTCACAAGCGTCGCTTCGTTGTAACGCGGCGGCGGCTCGGTAAAGTGCTGCTCGGGAGTGATTTCCTTGAACTTCAGCTTCTCGCCTTCCGTAACGGCCGGAAGCTTGTTCTTCAGATCCTCGTCGTCCTCGTCCTTCTGGTCTTTGCCTTCCTCGTAGACCTTCAGGAAGCCATCGAATTTGAGGACGCTGCCGGTCGCGCGGAACATATAATCGGTTCCGCTCTTCCCTTTGGCATTGATGTCGATCGTCGTCTGGTCGAGCACCGCGGGCGTCATCTGGGAAGCGACAAAGCGCATCCAGATCAGGCGATACAGCTTCAGTTCGTCTTCGGCCAAGAACTTTTCGAGCGATTCCGGCGTGCGCAGAACCGACGTGGGACGGATCGCCTCGTGAGCGTCCTGCGCATCCTTCTTCGTCTTATAAACGTTGGGCTTTTCCGGGAGGTAGTTGTAGCCGGCCTTCTTATCGGCGGCTCTTGCCGTAGCGCTCCGCGATCATTCCGCGCACTTCGGTTAGCGCGTCTTCAGAAACACGCGTCGAGTCGGTACGCATGTAGGTGATGAGACCGACCGAGCCTTCTTTGCCGAGTTCCTTACCTTCATACAGACCCTGCGCCAGCATCATGGTCCGCTTGACGCTAAACCGAAGCTTGCGGGACGACTCCTGCTGCAGAGTGGAGGTGATGAATGGCGGAACGGGATTGCGCTTCTTTTCGCGCGTCCCGACTGAGCGAACGGTGTAATTTGCGTCTTCAAGATCGGTGACGATGCCGGTGGCGGTCGCTTCGTTCCCGATCTCCGGGTTCACGTCCTTGACCTTATTCAGGCGGGCGGTCAGGACGGGAGGCTTCTTGGCGTTAAGCGCGACATCGATCGTCCAGTATTCCTGCTTCTCGAAGGCCCTGATCTCGCGTTCTCGCTCGACGATCAACCGCAGCGCAACGGTTTGCACGCGGCCGGCGGAAAACCGCGGCGGACTTTGTCCCAAAGCAGCGGCGAGATTTTGTAACCGACCAGACGATCGAGCACCCGGCGGGCCTGCTGCGCCTCCACCAGGTTCACGTTCACGGCCATCGGCTTTTCGAACGCCTTTTTAACCGCGTTCGCCGTGATCTCGTTGAACATTACCCGGAAAATAGCCGGCTTGTCAGACTTTTTGGACAGCAGTTCTTCCTGAAGATGCCAGCAGATCGCCTCGCCTTCGCGATCAGGGTCAGCCGCGAGGTAGATGGAATCCACGCCCTTAGCCGCTTGCTTCAGCTCAGTCATGAGCTTCTTCTTACCCTCGATCACTTCGTACTTGGGCGTGAAATCCTTCTCGATATCAACAGCTAAGTCTTTCTTCGGAAGGTCCTTTACGTGACCAAGCGAGGCTTTGACTATGTACTGTTTGCCTAAGTATTTCCCGATTGTTTTCGCCTTCGCCGGGGACTCAACGATGACGAGCGCTTTAGCCATATCCTGCTTTCTTCGATGCCGTTCGCTTCCGAATGGTCCAGCAGACCCTCGGGAACGCTACTCTTTTACCACACCTTGACGAAGTTCTTTCCTGGTAATTGCCTCACCAGGCCCGACATTTCAAGGTCAAAGAGTGCTGCGATCAGTTCAGATGACGAAACGCCATCGAAAGATTCAAGAATGGCCTCAAGTTGTTGAGGAGTATCGACTTGTAGTGAGTTGAGCAGCTTGCGGGCAAGCGCTTTTTGCGGTTCTTCCGGCCCGGCGGCTTCGGTCGGCGGAACGAACTCGCCGGCCTCCAATAAAATTTTTTGTTTCGCCCTCGAAACCAGCTCCCGGCGGACGGCAGACGGCAGTTCGTTCGTAATGTCGGTCCATTCCTGGACCAGCTTGGCGCCTCCATCTTTTATTAAGAGGTTGGGGCCCCAGCTCATCTTCGAAGTGATATTTCCGGGGACAGCAAAAACTTCCCGTCCCTGGTCCATGGCCAGCTTGGCCGTGATGGCCGATCCGCTGTGCTGGGCACCTTCAATGATGACCACGCCGAGCGACAGGCCGCTCACGATGCGGTTACGAATCGGGAAGTTCTGGGGATACGCGGGAGCGCCCATCGGAAACTCGGAAACCAGTACTCCGCGCCGAGCGATTTCCGCGTACAAGCGGCGATTTTCCGAGGGATACAACACATCCACGCCGCAGCCTAGAACCGCGATCGTCCCGCCTTCCTCGTTCAGAGCTGCGCGATGGGCCGCGGTATCGATTCCGCGCGCCATCCCGCTGACGACGGTGAGCCCTGCTTTGGCGAGATCGGAGCTGAGCCGCTCCGAAGCCGCAATGCCATAAGGAGTGGGACGCCGGGTACCGACGACGGCAATGGAGTGGGAAGCTAGCAGCTCCGGCTGGCCGAGCACGAAGAGCAGCAGCGGTGGATCGAAGATTTCGCGAAGCCGTTGCGGATACTGCTCGTCATGGATGGTGATCAGCCGGACTCCGGCGCTCATCACTCTTTGCTGCTGGTCCACCGCGTCGTCAAATGAGTAGCCGCTCGCAATATTGCGGGCCTGGGACGCACTCAGACCCGCGGCCTCTAATTCGGTCGCCGAGGCCCGAAAAATCGCCTGGGGCGACTTCAGCTTTCCGAGCAGCTTTAATGTTCCTAAGGTCCCGAGGCCAGGGACCATCCTGAGAGCCAGCCAAAAGAGCGTCTCCTCGGCAGTTGATACGCTTCTAGACACGTGGAATAGGTGGCGCCCTGAATCCGTAGTTCTCAGGAAGCCCGTCTGCGGAACGACGGGAGGGCATGCGTCGATGAAACCCGGAGGATGTATCACCTCATCTAAACTGCTGATGGGTAAGCTGGCGGTTCTCGTTGTGCTCGCGTTTTTGGCTGGTTCGGTCACGGCCGACGCGCAATATCCGGGACAGTACCCGCCCGGCGGCGGCGGCCAGTATCCCCCTGGACAATATCCGCCCGGGCAGTACCCTCCGGGGCAATACCCGCCCGGACAAGGTCCCATGGGAGGCAGTGGCATTCCGGTGCCATGGAAGGGCCGGAAGTCAAAGGAAAAGAAGCAGGACGCGGCAAAAGCGCCAACGTTTTCCGCCGAGGGTCAAGTCACTTCCAACGACGGGAAACAGCTCGTTATCAACACAAAGGACGGGCGGGAGATCACGCTGGCGCTAACCCAGCAAACGAAATACGTTAAAGGCGATTCCAGCATTGACTCCAACAAGATTGCTCCGCGTACGACAGTGCATGTGGACGCGTCGGAAGACGGCGAATCGAATTTAACTGCGGTGAAAATCGAGCTTCTGAAGGATGCTCCTACGCGGGACGCTGAAGGGACGCCAAGCATACGGGAACGGGACGGGCAACCGCAGCGCAAGGCCGACACGCAGCAGCGCATAGAAGCTGATAACGAAGCGATTCCGGATCCGACATCCCTGGGCAAAGCCCCGGATGACCCTCATCGTCCTGTATTGCGGCGCGGAAAGCCGGGTGCGAGCGGTAGCAGCCGGAACAGCGAGGATACCGACGATGTCGCAGTGGCAAAGAACCAGCCGCCTCCGAAGCCCTCCGCTCCAGCCGCTACAAAGCAAACGAAGGAAGACCCCACCGACTTCACCATCGGGGATGATCGCGACCAGCCGAAACCGAAAGGAAATGGTTCGGATCTGATCGCCAAAGCAATGGATTGGGCAAGTACGTTTACCAATGGGCTGCCGAACTTTGTGTGCCAGCAGATGACGACGCGCTACATGGAGCAATCGAAATCGGAAGGCTGGCAGGCGCTCGATATCGTCACGGCAAAAGTGATCTACGAGGAAGGCAAAGAGCGGTACCAGGAGATCACGGTGGGAGGCAAAAGAACAAACAAGTCGATGCTCGACCTGGGTGGTTCGACTTCTACGGGTGAATTCGCGTCGACCTTACAAAGCTTGTTCTCTCCGCACAGCCAGGCCGATTTTAAGTTTGTGCAATCGACCACTGTGGGTGGTTCAACGCCCGCCTCCATTTACGATTTCAAGGTGGCACTGCCTAACTCCGACTGGTTCATCAAGGTCGGTGCTCAGGCCCTGAAACCTGCCTACAGCGGTAGCGTTTGGATCGATCGATCCACGGCCGAGGTGCGACGGATCGAGATGCAGGCCGACAAAATTCCGCAGGATTTTCCGCTTGATACCGTGCAGTGGGCAGTTGACTACGACGTGGTCCGACTGGGGACGGCTTCGTTTCTGCTCCCGGTTCACGCGGAGAATTTGAGCTGCCAACGCGGCACCACGCTCTGCAGCAAGAACAGCGTAGATTTCCGCGATTATCACAAGTACAGCGGCGAAAGCACCATTACGTTTAAGTAGGTGCTTCGGCCGAGTTGGGATCAACCTTCGAGATGATCAGCAGCACTCGATCGCCGGCTGATCTGCCCGTCTGGACGAAGTCTTGCTCAGCTCTTTACCTGGTTATATCGAGCTTCTCAAAGGCTTTATCGAGCCGTTCCACACGTTCCTGAATGTCAGTCAATTTCGTGCGCTCGCTCTGAAGCTGGCCAGAAGCCTCTGCTTCTGCACTCTGGCAGGTCGACACGTCTGCACTCTGGCCGTCAACCAGCGCTTTAAGACCATTTAGCCGCCTTTGAGTCTCCTTTAACTGTGCCCCTGGAGTCGTGCCAGAATCGACCTCCCCCCGAACCTCTTGCAATTCAACGGTCACAGCTTTCCGTTGGTCTTCGAGGGCGAGGCATCTAGCACGTACGGTATCAAGACGAGTGGTCGCTTGGGCGACCGCAGTTTCCTGGGCTTGCAGCCGATAAAGCGCGATCTGCACCCGTTGCGAGGCGGCTGTCATGGCCTGAATCGCGACTCGTAGTTCGTGTACTTCGGCCAATAATGACTGGAGTAACGCCTGGTTATTCGAGGGAGCTTGGGCGAGTCCGTTTGAGGCCGTCAGCATTATGACGGAAAAAACCATGACTCTCATGAGCTTTTGCATTGTATAAACCTTGCCTTAGCCCCGAGGGCCCTTTCTGAAATACGAGGACACTCGGCATAGTGTTCAGCCGTTCTGTCAATATGTTGTCGACTGACCAGAGGCTTGCTTGTTAATGGTGAGTGATTGTGGGGTAGGCGCTGCGAGCACGCGCCGTAACACCGATTACAAGGCCTAAGACTCCGACGCAAACAGCAACGCCCAAATGGGAAACAAGGATATGCCACGCGTCCAGATTCGGGCAGTGGACTTCGAGAGCACTGGCGCCTACCAATCCCGCAAGCACGCCAGCCGTCCCTCCGGTCAAGACGGGAGAAAGGATCAATCCTCTCCGTATGACCAGCCAGACGAGTGCGGCGGTGGGGATCGCGATGCTCAGCCCAATTTTGAGACATATCCAAGCATCGGACCAGAATGTCTCTTCGCGCTCGAAATGGAAAAGAACGGCAGACCCGAAGGCAAGCGCTCCGACCACCAGTGTCGGCAGCAGTTCGGGTCTGACTTGGTAAAGGCCTGACGGCGTCATCTGCTTCAGAAGAGAACGCACACACACCGCGGCACCGAGCCCCAAAGCTACCAGCACGAGCGTCGTTTCCTTAGGCCCCATTTCCTCCCATCCGTACGCGACCATGCTGGACGCCGCCAGTCCGAAGGCGCAAATGAGAATAACGGAAAGAATGACGGCGTATGTCGATCTTGAGGCAAGAGGTCGAACTGGTCGGAGGCTGGCTCTCATTGACTCGGCAACCCGATCCATGGCTTCAACCGAAGGACTTGGAGAATACTCGGGACTGTTCAGGCTATCCGCAATGCCCCGGCACTGCGAACAGGTATCGACGTGTTCTTGGAGCGCAGGCGAGAGCGGTACACCGGCCGGGTGCTCAAAAATAGCCTGTTGTACCTCGCGGCATTTTCCGTCGGACTTCATCAACTCGCCGCCTCCTCCCGGCCACGCAGTAAGACGCGGAGGCGCTCGTAGGCTCGATGTGCTTTTTGTTTGACGGCTCCCACGCTCGAAGATGTCGCCTCGGCTACTTGCTCCAAACTCAACCCGGCTACTTTTAACATGGTGACGACTTCTTTTTGCGCTGGCGATAAAGACGCAATTAGTTCTTCGAATGCGGGAGGTTCCGCGGCCAGATGACTGCGAACCGGCGAGACTTCCGGCAGCGACTCCACCGCAGATTCATGCGTTGTAATCCGCCGCTTGCGGCGATAGGCATCCACGCGTACATGGCGGGCGATCGCGTAAATCCAGGGCAACACCTGTTCTCCCGGGCGGTAGGCGTGACGCGACCGGTGAATTCTCAGCCATGTTTCCTGGAGCAGGTCATCGGCTTCTTCGCGGCTCCCGCCCTGAGCGCAGAAAAAGCGCAGGAGAGCAGGGCTGATTGCATGCACCAGCGCGGAAGGTGCCTGCGGGTCGGCGGCCTGGTAGCGTTCCATCCAGCCTTCGAGAGTAACGGTCACGACCGGATCCACGCCGGCGGCCACGTTCCGGACGTCGGTTAACTCTCCTGCCTTTGGATCCACTCGCAGATATCGTAAACCGAAGACACCAATTTCGCTCCCCAAAAGTCTCCGTTGTCCCCGAAATGGGAGAAATAGCTAGCTGAGCAAGCCCCTCTCCCTCGGCATTCAAGGTTTCGGCTTCCGCTTCGGCAGGGCCTCAATAATCTCTGCCGCCGTTGTTCGCCCGCCATGCATTTTGACAGTCTTGCTGAAGAAGATCCTTCCTTCCGCATCGATCAGAAACGTGGAAGGATAGGCGGTTTCTTTCGGCGCGTCCCAACGAAGTCCGTAAGCATTCGTGAACTCATAACCAGGATCGAGAACAAGATCGAAGTTACCGGGCAAATGCTTATCCGCCAGGAATTCGTTGGCTCTCGTTCCAAGGTCTTGCGGAGGTCCAGGATAAACCATCAGGACATGTACGTCCGCCTTGGCAAATGCGTCCGAGTTTTGCACAAAATCCTGAACCTGACGGTTGCAATAGGGGCACTGGTAGCCCGGATAACCTCTGAGCACCACCAGGGCTACCGGTCCCTTAGCGACTACGTCAGAGAGCCGGACGGGTTTGCCGTCCGGAGTGGATAAGGTGAAGTCAGGAGCTTTCTCCCCGATCGCGGGCGGCGCGGCAAGAACCGGCGTAAGCGCAGCCAGCAATCCCGATAAGAGAAGCACGGTGCTTCGATGATGAGCCATCTGTTGTCCTTCGTTTTGCCTAAAGCTGGGGCTAGTATGCCGCGATGCCGTTGAAACCCGATGACGGCAGGAAGTCGCCAGCATCCCCGAGACCCGATAGCAGGCCATCTTGCCCGATAGCGAAGATGCCGACCTTGCCGGTGCCGGAGTTCAGGCTGTACAGAAACTTGCTGTCAGCCGAGATCGCGATATCGATATTTGTACTGCCACCGGGATTCACTCCCGCGATTGTTCCTCCGAGCGGGGTAAGCGCTCCGTTGGCGCCGATCGCAAAACCGGAGATGTTTGCCGAGCCGGCATTTGAGGCATAGATCCATTTACCGTTCGGAGTTATCGCGTTCCAGCAGTTTGCTGCTCCCAAGGTAGGAACACCCAAGCTGACCGGAGCAAGCGTGCCGCCGGCGAGAACCGAGTACGACGAGATGGTAGCTGCATTGGAGCCGCCCGCCGGTCCCGTCTCAGAAACAACGATGGTTCGTAGCGAGGCGAACAACGCTGAAAAGGTGCCCGGAGCTGAATCGTGATTGACAACAATCGGGCTCAATGTGCCGTCCCCATTTATCTGGAAGGTGTCGATGTTATTCGGGGTGCGCTCGGTTGCAATCAGGAACTTCCCATCCGGGCTGATTGAGAGCGATGATGCGCCGGTGGTGTTTGCGGTCAGGAATACGGTCGAGTGTCCAATCTGCTTTAAGTTGTTTCCGTCGAAGCGAAACGCAACCACGCTTCCGGGACCACCCGCGTTGAGAACGTAGACCAGATTGTTCCATTGGGCAACCGCCACGGGTTCGGCGCCACCTGAGGGCGCTTTATCGACTAGGGTCAATGAGGCATGGCGGACCCGAAACAAGGATATCGTTCCGCTGCCAGGATTCGCAGCAAATAGAAACGAATGATCCTGACTCAACGTGAGCGAGCCCTGTGATTGTAATGGATCCGTAACACCGCCGCTGCCCCTTCCTCCGGTTGCATACCGACCCGCATCGTAGAGAGTTCCATCGGCGCTCCGTTCGAAGGCGATGATCTCGTTCTTGCTGGCGGCGTTTGTCATTACGAAAACAGCGCCACCTTGTGCGGGTGCGGCTCCGACCAAAGCAGGCGTGCAGACAACCAGTGCCGCGACCCACTTGCAGAATGTTCTGGACACTTCTCAACTCGTTTCTGCGGGACTGGTCCGGCGGAGTCATCCGCTACAGACCCTTTGTCGTGTCACGCACCTACTAGTTCGCGGAGAGTCTTCGGTAAGTCACGGGGCTCCCGGATATTTTTCACCGACTTTTGCACGCTCAAGTTCAGCAGCCGTCCGATAAGCTATGTTGCAATGTCCGAGACTCCAATTCTCGACTTGGAGCGTGAACCTCCAGAACCTTCAAAGCCTTGGCTGGCTAGACTCATCGGAATAATTATCGGCTTAGTGATCGGACTCACACTGATCCTCAAGGATGAGAACGTTCTGCCTCCTTGGCAATTGCCGGCTTTCAACGGATTGCTTTTGATTCCTGCTCTGTACGTTTCTATTGCAATCCATGAGATCGGGCATCTGATCGCAGGCACGCTAGTTGGTGTTGAGATCGGCGGAATGGCGGTTGGTGGATTTGTGTTTGTCAGGTCGGGGAAGAACTGGACCTTTCGGTTTGACCTTTACAGGTGGGCCGGGGGCTTCTTCCTCCCATTTACGAGTGGTCGTGCATTTGGTCGGGCTCGACTCTCGTGGATGGTCGCTGCTGGGCCCCTTGCGAGCTTCGCGTTAACTCTCATGTGCTTGATCGCTTTTGTTCAATACGGTAGCGGGATTTGGAACTCTGTCGGCACGCTTTTTTGGGTTGCGCTGTTCACAGGAATCATTTCGGCCGTCCCTTTTTCGTCGGGTTTAAGCCGGTCGGACGGTGCGAGACTTCTGCTCCTGCTTTGCCATCCTGAACGCGCACTTTCCTGGATGGCGCTTCTTGCACTTCAAACGGAGGAGGCCAAGGGATTGCGTCCGCGTGAGTGGGACCCGAAACTCGTGCGACACGCGCTGGCTGTTGAGACAGGGGCCAACGAGTACCCGTATTGCCAGTTGATGGCTTATTATCGGCGATTGGATGAGGGGGAGGAGTCTACGGCGCTCGAACACTTGGAGAATGCACTCGCGAGATCGGTAGTCGCCGGGAAGCTAGTAAGACAGCTCTTGTTCCTCGAAGCCGCATCAGCCAACGCGAACATTCGCAAGCAGGTTCCCCAGGCACGCGACTGGTGCCGGCGGGCGCGTAAACTGCGGAAAGCGAAGTCGCTCGACGTGATCGAAGCGGGCATAGCAATGTGCGAGGGCCGATACGGCGAAGCCCTAAAATTTTGGGGAGCCGCAAGAGCAAAGGTCGCTCGGCGAAAACTCGATTCAGGAATCGTGCGCTTTGCCAATGAGAAATGGGCAGAGTACGAAGCGGTTTGCCGCACTGCCGTGAACGAGCAAACCGCCGATGGCGTCAGAACAGGAACTTCAGAGCGAACTGAATCACTCGCGGATTAGCCACGGTTGAGTTGATGGTCCCGAATGTCGAGACCGTGCTGATCGAGCTTGACGGATTGCCGAAGTTCGGATGATTGAAGATGTTGAAGAACTCCGACCTCCACTGCAGGTTCCGGCGCTCGCCGATGGCGAAATTCTTCACCGCCGAGAAATCGTAGTTTGCCTGAGAAGGACCCCGCAGGATGTTGCGTCCGGTGTTCCCCCAGCCAGTGCCAGCAGTGACGAACGCAGCGGTATTGAAGTAACCACTCAACCGGCTCTCGATCGAACCGCTCGTCATGACATTTGCCATGCTGGCCCCCGGAGCCCAGCTTGCGCGGGACGTTGTTTCTCCAAAGAGCGTGGCACCGGTTGAATCGTTGATGGTGAACGGACTGCCGGATTGCCACGTTGTGACGCCGGAAACTTCCCAACCGCCGAAAACAGTGTTGGTGAAGCGATTCTTGGGCAGAGCAAAGCCCCAGTACGGCACCTCGTAGATGTAGTTCACGACGAACCGATGACGCCGATCGAAATCGGACAGGCCTCGATTTTGTTTCAAGTCATCCTGGTCGCCGCTGACAGTATTAAAGACGGAAGTGGAAGCACCCGAATTGTTGTCGAGAGACTTCGAAAACGTGTACGAAACCAGGAACTGAAGGCCATGAGAAATACGCTTGGTCGCGCTGAGCTGAAGCGAGTTGTAGCTTGAGTCAGTGTCATCCTCGAGGTAAACAAGGCCGCTCGTCGAGAATCCGATGAATGGCGCCCGCAAGCTGGCGTTCGCCGCCGTATTCGTTGTGATGCCGTTGACAGGATTGGACGGACTTGCGAGCAGTGCCTGGTTGATGAGCCTCTGGGTTGGCAGGTGGGTGCCCTTGCTGCCGACGTAACCGGCTTCCAAAAGGATCGAATTAACCGGCTGCCACTGTAAGTTCAACGCGTACTGGCTTGAGTAAGGCGTTTTCAGGTTCGTGTCAATTGCGTTCGTGGCGAGGGCCGGACGAGTGGATGTATAGGGAGGCGAGTAGAGCAGCGGAATCAGAGGGAACTGGCTCGGCAACGGCAGCACCGGAAAGGGATTCGCGAGGCTCGCGGCAGCGTTGTCAGTGCCTGAGAGATCGGATCGGACGTAGTTCGGAGGCGCCAAAGCAGTCCTCAAACCGATCTGGTTTGACAGACGATCGAAGAAGATACCGTAACCGCCGCGGAGAGCAAGTTTACTTGCGAGCTGATACGCGAAGCCGAGACGGGGAGCAAAGTTCTTCCAGAGTTCGTCATTTGTTAAACGCGGATTGACGGCCGGAAGGCCCGGCAGCAACTTCACCGCGTTGCTCGATTGGACAAATCCGGCGCTTGTGGATCCACCCGCGGGAGGAGGCACGTAGAGAGCCGGCACAAAATTCCCGTCCCGGCCGCCCTTATCAACTCCCAGTCCGAAGCGGTCCCAGCGCAAACCAAGGTTCAGAGTGAAGCGTGAGGTCACCTTCCAGTCATCCTGAATGAACGCATCATAGTCGCTCAATCGGTCTGCTCGAAGAGATGCGCCGCTCGCTACGCTGGTACTGCTCAAATTACTGTAGACAGTTCCATTGCCGCCCAGTGCGGTCGATCCGGCAGGTCTTCCCAGAAGGAAATCCGGAAAGGAGAGCAGCGAAATGGTCCCGCGCGCTCGATTGTTGTTGTAGTAATTGTCCTGGTAGCGGCGAAATTCACCGCCGAAGCGGAGGCTGTGCTTGCCGGCGACAAAAGACATGCTGTCGGAGTACTGCCAGGTGTTTTGAGCCCCGGCCTGGTCGTTATCAACGGAATAACCCAAAGCGAAGCTTCCCGAGACTGAGATCTGCGGGAGATCCGAGAAGACGGAGGAATTGAAACGCGACATACCGAACTGCGAGATAGGCAGTTGCGACTGCGGAATGTCTGCGCCTTTGATCCGGATGAAACCAGCGCGGAATTCATTCACCAGCCTTCCGCTAAAGGTGTGGACGTCACTGATGTTGAACGCGCGGCCCTTGAAGTCCTGAGTAACTCCGAAGCCAGGCACGTTCGCTGTCGGGAACGGACTAAACTGCGGCTGGTTCGAGATGAAGGCTTTGAGCGAGATGCGATTGTTCGCTGAGAAGATGTGGTCAACGTTCATCGTGCCCTGGTCTTCGGTATACCGGGCCGGCGTTGAGATCGAGTAATTGCCGGTTGGCGACAGACTCTGCGGCGAGGGGATCAGATATTGGCCGTTCGGCAGTTTGTAGTTCAACAAAGCTAAGGCAACAGGAGAGATGTTCGACCCGTCGGGAGCCACAGCCAGCCCGCCGCGAGTTCCGGCCTTTCCTCCGAACAATGCGCCCAGTGCGCGCGCGGAACGGTCACTTGTGAGTTGTGGAAGAGTAATGGTGCTTGAGCCATAGAGCCCGTTGCTCTGCCGCGTGCCCTGATAACCAAAGAAGAAGAACGTTTTGTCTTTGATGATCGGCCCACCGACCGTACCTCCAAACTGATTCTGCTTGAGTACGGGACGAGCTGTACCGTTGCGGTTGAAGAAGAAGTCGTTTGCGTTCAGGTCATCGTTCCGAAGAAACTCGAACAGCGATCCATGGTAGTGCGCCGTGCCTGACTTCGTCACAAGATTGACGTTGGCCCCACCGTTGCGGCCAAACTGCGCATCGTATAAGCTCGTCTGCACTTTGAATTCCTGGATGGTTTCAGGCGACGGAATCATGGAACCGTTCGAAGACGACGTGTTCTCCGAAAGGCTGTTGGTATGAATGTTGACGGCATCAATGCCATCGATCGTCAGGCTATTAGACACGGTGCGCGCGCCGCTTGCCGAGATGGTTTGCGTTCCTCGCCCGAGTGCTCCGGCATCGTTCAATGGCGCGGAAGTGCCGGGAGACAGCGCCAGAAGCTGAGTAAAGTTCCGCGAAGACAACGGAATCTCCTGAATGGCTTTCTCATTTACCACCCGGCCCAATGCGGCATTATCGGTCTGTAACAGCGGGGCTTCTTCCGTCACACTGACCTGCGACGCAACGCCCGCGGGCGCCAGCGTGGCATCCAGAGTGGCGGTTTCACTGACGGCGACTGTGGCACGCCCAGTGGTCGCGCCGAATCCCTGCATTCCGAACTCGACTCGATACGAGCCCGGCGTGATAAATGGAAACCGGTAAAGACCCGCTCCGTTGGTGGTCACTGTTTGTGACTGCCCACTTGATTCAGCGGTAGCCGTGACAGTGGCGCCGACAATAACGGCCTTGCTTGAATCCGTGACGGTGCCTGTCAGCGTTCCGCCCGTTTGAGCGGCCAGCGGATGGCAAAGCCCAACGTACAATGCCAGCGCTGCGCCGGCCGCGGATAGTCCCGCGCACACGCTCTGGGCGCGTCCGAATAGTCTTACGTTCATTGAATTCGTTCTCCCTGAAGTACGGGTGGCGCGAAAGAGCTATCGAGATACCGTTCGATCAGAGCGAAAAGCTCCGATCGAGATCTCAGATCGTCTCATTCTGCAAAGCACGGCGCGAGCGCGGCAGCCGGACTGAAGCCGCAAGGTTTCTCACGCGGACCTTGCTTCCCGTGTGTGCAACTAGTTTTATTAAGTGTACGACGGAGCGTTAGTGTTCGGAACACCGCTCTGGGTGGCGTATTCGAACGTTATTGCTTGTAAACCACTCCGCCCTTCATCACGAACTTCACGCGGCGCAGTGACGATAAGTCTTCGACGGGATTGCCTTCGACGGCGATCAGGTCAGCAAACATTTTGGGCTTCACCAGCCCGATGTCCATGTGGAGCACTTGACCTGCGACGGACGTAGCGGCTTTCAGCGCATTGATCTTAGACATGCCGGCGTCCGCCATGGCATCGAGTTCCCAGGAGTTCTGTCCATGCGGGAACGTTCCCACATCACTGCCGCTAACGATTGTTACGCCTGCGTCGAGAGCAGCCTTAAATGTCGCCCGATGCCGGGCCGCCGCAGAACTGGACTGTTGACCCGTATTTCCAACGCCTCCGCCACCCGCGGTCAGTGTGGGGCAATAGGCAACGTGATGCTCGACCATCAGCTTAAAGATCTCAGGGGTGCCTTCGTTCCCATGCTCGATCGTTTCGGCACCGGCGAGGATAGCGCGGCGCATTCCTTCCGGCGTACTGGTGTGGACGGCCACCGGCACACCTGCGTTCTTTGCGGTCTCAACCGCGAGCTTCATCTCTTCGAGCGAAAAAGTCGGGTGCGAACCAGGGTGAGGTCCCCAGCGGTAATCGCCGTAGAGTTTGATCCAGTCGGCGCCGCGGCCAATCTGATCTCGTACAACCTTGATGAGGCTGTCGACCCCATCCGCTTCTTCGGCGCCTTGCGGAATATGCCACTCCAGCACGAAGCCTTTCGGGCCATAAGTATTCGTGGCGACGATGGCACGCGTAGAAACCAACATGCGCGGTCCCGGAATGATACCCTGCTCCACGGCTTGCTTTAGCTCCACGTCTGAATAGCCTGCGCCTTCAGTGCCAAGATCGCGAATGGTTGTAAAGCCGGCCTGCAACTCGTCGCGCAGGTGGTTAACGGCCCGCGCAACACGAAGAGCGAGACCTTCATGCGCCACCTGGTCGTTCCAGGATGTCTCTTTATAAGCATGCAGAAAAATGTGAGAATGCGCTTCCACCAGTCCCGGCATCAGAGTTAATCCGGGCAGGTCGATCACCTTGCCGCCTGCGGCGTCCAGACTTGAGGCGGGCCCAGCGGCCTCTATCCGGTCTCCGGCAACGCGCACAGCCCAGTTTTGATGGAGAGCTTCGCCGTCGAAAACTTGCGCCGGTTTAAGGATGAAGGTCGTAGAAGGCGGCGGGCTGGGCCTTGCGCCCTGACCGCACCAGCCAATCTGGAGTCCGAAAACCGTGAGGGCCAACAAGCACCCTGAACTGATCCGCATCACGCGATTATAGGCGGTCGCTTCAGTAACGCCCGTAGCACGTGTGATCCGTTCGCCCAATGACCTGTCGCGGTTCCTCATTCCGGCGGCGGGAAATGCGAAGCTGAAAGAGATGTGCAGAAGCATCAAGGTACTGCGAACCCGCGAAGCTCCGGCTACCAGCGACGAAGTGAAAGCCGCAGCGTTACAGTTTGTCCGCAAGATCTCGGGAATGCGCAAGCCTTCGAAGGCAAACGAAGAGGCCTTCAACCGCGCCGTGCTGGAGGTTAGCGCGTCCAGCGAGCGCTTACTCGAGACGCTTGGCATTCCGGCACCTTCGCGCAGCGGCCGTGGGCGGTCATCCCCCGCTACTGACCCGCAATCCTATCCAGCTTGACCCTCGTCAGGTGTTGAACTTCTTCTTAAATAGAGAATAGTTCCCTCGAACCTCGACTAGCAATACGCCAAATTACGTTGCCGAGAACTCAGGCCGTTTGCCTCGTCGAGCGGTTATTTCGAGTTCTAGATAGCTCGCACCGAGGAACGAACGCTTGATCTTTTGCTTCAAGACACTTTATAAAAACGCTGCGCTGACGCTGTTCCTGACAGGAAGCATTTTGCCCGCCGCGTCCGAGGCGCAAACCGCGCTCACGCTCGTCCCACTTACACCTTGCCGCGTGGTTGATACGCGCGTGGGAAGCGGCCCGCTTGCTGGCCCGAATCTGGTACCCAGCACGGCCAGGGAATTCCCGATCCTCAGCGGCGCCTGCTCTATCCCATCCACCGCGGTGGCGTATTCAATGAACGTCACAGCGGTTCCGAAAGAAAAACTAGACTATCTCACCATCTATGCGGCGGGTCAGAATAAACCGGATACTTCAACCCTGAATGCGCCGAACGGCGGAACGGTGGCTAATTCGGTGACCGTAGCTGCCGGCGCGGATGGCAACGTTTCCGTGTTCGCTACCGACGAGACAGAAGTGGTGCTGGACGTTGATGGATATTTCATCCCTGCCCCCGTTGGAGCCACCGGCGCGACGGGACCTGCCGGACCGACGGGTCCTGCGGGACCTGCGGGTCCGATTGGCATGCCTGGAGCTACGGGTGTTGCCGGCGCAACGGGCGCTACTGGTTTAGTCGGACCAATCGGGCCTATGGGTCTGACCGGACCGGCCGGTCCTACAGGGCCAGCGGGAACAGCGGGGCTGACGTATCAAGGCGTGTGGTCGAGCAGCACCAGCTATGCATCCGGCGACGTTGTGTTCTACGCCGGCTCTAGCTATGTAGCTTCTCAGGCGAGCACCAGCATGCAGCCGGACACGAGCACTTCCTTCTGGTCTCTCCTGGCCCAACAGGGTTTACAAGGTTCGGCCGGAGCAACAGGAGCAACCGGGGCGACAGGTCCAATTGGACCGGCAGGTCCGATCGGATCGATTGGTCCCGCCGGGGCTATAGGACCGGCTGGACCGACTGGCTTAACCGGAGCCACAGGCCCCACGGGCGCTACAGGTGCAACAGGACCGATCGGTCCGGCAGGTCCAACTGGCTTCACCGGTACGACTGGGCCAGCAGGCGCCACAGGCGCAACAGGACCGATAGGTCCAGCGGGTCCGACTGGGGCGACAGGTCCGGCGGGAGTCTCCTTCCAGGGAGTCTGGTCCAACAGCACCACCTACGCAATGAATGATGTCGTTTACTTCTTGGGATCCAGCTATATCTCCCTCAGCTCAAATGTCGGTGTGCCGCCCAGTCTCGATCCGACCGTCTGGTCTTTATTGGCGCAGAAGGGAGCGGATGGTGCAACTGGACCCGCAGGACCGACTGGAGCCACCGGTGCGACTGGAGGTAGCGGGCCGGCAGGAGCCACCGGTGCCCCTGGAGCCACGGGTGCGACCGGGGCAACCGGGCCGACCGGTCCAACAGGCGCCACCGGAGCCACAGGCGCTACGGGCCCGGCAGGTTCCGGCGGCATTGTCTTTACGGGTGCGAGTTACAACCTGGGCTCCACCATCAACGGCTTCGTACCAGCAATGGGAGTCATATCTGGAGTCTCAAGCACAGAGGCGAACTTCCAGATCCTCGCTGGGGTCGGCTGTACAGCGAACACCATGACGGTGCGGACAGACGTAGCAGCCAACCTTACGGTTGCGCTTCGGGTCAACGGATTGACAGCAGCTTCATGCACGCTATCGGGTGCCGCCTCTTGTTCTGCAACATCGCTTGGCATCAGCATCGGAGCAAGCGACCTGATCGGCTACCAGGTTGTCGGAACTACGACAGCCGGCTCCAGAATAAGAGTCGCAACGGCCTGCCAATAAGGTATAAATAAACGGGACTATCGAATCATGAATGACTCCTATTTAGGACAAATCATGCTATTTGCAGGCAACTTCGCCCCCGTTGGTTGGGCACTTTGCAACGGCCAGCTACTGCCGATCAATCAAAATCAGGCGCTTTTCGCCGTAATTGGAACCATGTATGGTGGAGACGGCGTAAGCAATTTCGCCCTTCCGGACCTGCGCGGACGCGCTCCTATTTGCTTCGGGCAGGGGCCGACTCTTCAGGATTACAACGTGGGCGATAAAGGCGGCGTCGAATCGGTCGCTCTTAATGCGACGCAGATGCCGGCCCATACGCACGCGTTTGGTCTGGGATGCGACACCAATGGAGGAGGAACGGTGTCGAGCCCCGCAAACGCCTATCTTTGCGCCCAGGATCCGGGAATTTACTCCAGCACTTCAAACGCGCAAATGAGTACCGGCACTTGCCAACCTGCCGGCGGAAGTCAAGCTCACGAGAACAGAGCGCCTTACCTGGCCTTAACTTACGTAATTGCCACCCAGGGAATGTTCCCGAGCCGCCAATAACAACGCGGTCCTCAATAATTTTATTTTCTCCGGAGAGGCTCAGAAATGAGCCTCTTTCCCTTAGCGTTTCTGTCCCGCTGAGCGCGCCAGTTTCCCCGTCGATTTAGGCTTCTCGGAGGAGGCCGGCTTCTTCAATGCGGCAAGGCTCCTCTGCAGCGCCTCTGTGATATCCACCACAGCGGCCTGGCGCTTCGGCTCTTCGATCCGAGTAATTGGTTGGCCGGCAACCTTCTTCGCGATCATCTCTTCCATGCGCTCGCGCCGCGTGTCTCTATACTTTTCAGGTTCAAATGGCGCAGCGAGCGATTGAATGAGAGTTTGTGCCAAGGCCAGTTCCTTCTCTTTCACCAGATCGGTGATGGCATGGTACTCCTCGTTCGCGCGAACCTCGGGACTGAAGAACATCGTATGCGCCAGCAAGCCGTGCTTGCCCGGTCTCACGATTACGATGTGTTCCCGGCCGTGCATTGCTAACTGCGACACAGCAACGAGATTTGATTGTCGTAGTGCCTCAAACAGGAGAGCGTAGGCCTTTTCGCCGGCTGCATCCGGAGCAACGTAGTAGGAAGTCTCGAAATAGACGGGATCCACTTCCGATAAGTTAACGAATTCTTCGATCTGCATCTCGGTGGCGGTTTTCGTTTCGAGACTTTTCAACTCCTCAGGGTCGAGCGCCACATAGCGGTTCTTCTCGTATTCGTAGCCCTTCACAACCTGCTTCTCGCCGACCACATCATTCGTCTCACCGCGCATTGCAACTTGCCGGACAGGCGCGAGGACGGGCTCCGGTGCTTGCGCAGCCGATACTGCGCTCAGAGGTGAATTCGCGGAGGGCGCTGCCGATGCGGGCTCGAACTTGCTTCTGCCCTTAGTGGGAGAAGGCAGCGGTGCTTCTTCCGTTTCCTCTTCGTCAGCGCTTTGCCCGTAGGAAGAAGCGGACGCATCCGCGCGATAGAGGCGCCGGAGACTCACGCGTTCTGCGCGCGCGGCGCGGAACAATCGCACCGGCACCGAAACGAGACCAAAGGTGATGAATCCGCGCCAAACCGTACTTGCCATGAGCGCCTCCACTCTTAGGATCTGACGGGAGAGCCTTAGGTTTCAACCGGGGCGTACTGCGACCGATACACTTATGCGTATGTTCGTTCGTGCCTCCATGGCAGTTTTGACCGTTGCGGCTGCTCTATGTGGCCAGGAAAACCCGTCGTGGACTGAACCGTTTCCGGCGCACCGTGTGATCGGCAACGTTTACTACGTCGGGAGCAAAGGATTGGCGGCTTATCTGATCACGACGCCGCAAGGCAATATCCTGATCAACAGCAATCTCGACAGTTCCTTGCCAATGATCCGCGAGAGCGTCGAGAAACTGGGATTTCATTTCTCCGATACCAAGATTCTCCTCATCAGCCACGCGCATTGGGATCACTGTGCCGGAAGTGCAGCCGTGAAAGCGGCGACCGGCGCCCAATACATGGTGATGGATGCGGATGTGCACGACATCGAAACAGGAGGAAAGGAGAACTTTCATTATCGGAACTCGCCGGGCAGCTTCTATAAACCGGTGAAGGTAGACCGCACACTCCACGATGGAGATGAAGTCAAGCTGGGCGGGGTAACGCTGGTGGCGCACCTGACCGCGGGGCACACCAAAGGCTGTACGACATGGACGCTCAAGGTAAACGACGGCGGCAAGACGTACAATGTCGTGATCGTCGGAAGCCCGAACGTAAACGAAGGCTACAAGCTAGTGAACAACCGGCTCTATCCAAATATTGCGGCCGATTACGAACATACGTTTGCAGTCCTGAAGTCGCTTCCGTGCGATGTCTTTCTCGGCGCCCACGGCGATTACTACAAAATGTCCGAGAAATACTCCCGCTTAAAGGCTGGCGGCGCAAATCCGTTCATCGATCCCGAAGGCTATCGCCAATACGTTGCTAATCGCGAAGCAGCCTTTCGGACAGAACTGAAGAAGCAATCACAAACCGCGCATTAGGGCTTCTCGGCGCCTTCAGTCGGCGCAACGCCTTTGCGCGACTCGCTCTTCGGACTTCCTCCGAGATCGAATTCAACACCCGTCTTAATCAGCGACGCTTCGGTGGGGCCCTGGAAGAATGAGTATCCCTGGCGACTGGACTTCCACGCCAAAGGGCCTGCCAATTTCTTGCCCGCCTTGGTCACGGACTGCTCGATGGATTTCACCAGAGCCTCGTATTGCGGATCGCCCTGCTTGTAACCCGAAAAGCTGGCGAGGTCGGTACTGGCGACGAAAACGACGTCAACTCCGGGAATCGAAGCGATCTGGTCGGCGATCTTCACACCCGTAGGAGACTCGATCATCGCGACAATCATGACGTTGTCGTTTGCAATCTGCCGGTAATCGGATCCCCACATGGCGCCATACTGGCCGTTCCCCAGGCTCCGCTTACCGGCCGGTGGGTAATGCGAGAATTTTATCGCGTTTTGAATCTTCTGCAGATCCTCTACCATCGGGATGATAATTCCGGCAGCTCCGATATCCATTGCCTTTTGAATGTCGCCTTCGGTCGCATCAGGAACCCGGATGAACGGCATGGCCGGTGCGCCTTTGCACGCCCGGATCATATGCGCTATGTCCTGATAGGTCATGGGACTGTGCTGCATCTCGATCCACAGGAAATCGAATCCTGAACTCGCCATCGCGCAATAGGTATCCGGATCGGGGATCACTACCGTCCCGCCGACAACCTGCTTCCCGGCAGCTAATTTCTGTTTGACGGTGTTGAATATGCGGGTCTGCGCCGGTGTGGATTGCTGAGCCGGCAACACGCCGCAGCAGAGCAACGCAAGAGGAACGAAAAACAAGGAACGTGGTTTTTTCATCCGACGACTCCTTCCGTCGTCTCATGACCACCCGTCGCTTCAGCAGCTCATGGCGGCCTTGTACTAGCTGAGAGTGTACTCCTGCCGAAGAAGCTTTATTGTTATAAGTGAACGGAATCCGCAATCTGGCGGATACGGGTAAGTGATGAAATCCAGCAGACGTGACGTATTACGATCGGCCGCAGCCGCGGCACTCAGCGCGAATTTAGCGGGGGACCGCCTGGCCGCAGCCCAGTCCCGCGGTTCGAAGCCCCGGAACATCGTCTTCATTCTGACCGACGATCATCGCTACGACGCGATGGGGTTTATGCACGGACAGCCCTGGCTGCGAACACCGCAGATGGACGCTCTTGCGCGGGAAGGCGCTCACCTGAAGAATGCCTTCGTCACAACGGCGCTTTGTTCGCCAAGCCGCGCCAGTATCCTGACAGGCGTTTACGCGCATCGGCACCAGATCGTCGACAACAATACGGCGATTCCTCCGGGTACAAGATTCTTTCCCGAGCTCTTACAGAAGGCTGGCTACCAAACCGCCTTCATAGGCAAGTGGCACATGGGAGCAGCCGGAGACGATCCTCAACCTGGCTTCAATAAGTGGATCAGCTTCAAGGGACAAGGGACCTATCTTCCGAGCGAAAACGGTCTGAACATAGACGGCAAGCATGTTCCGCAAAAGGGTTACATTACGGATGAACTTACCGATTATGCGCTCGAGTGGCTGAACGGAATCGGGCCGGATCAGCCGTACTTCCTCTACCTGTCTCACAAGGCAGTGCACTCCGAGTTCATTCCTGCCGAACGTCACAAGGGCTTGTATGCCAAGGACAAGTTTCAGCCGCCGAAAACGATGGCAGAATCGGGCCAGTATGCGCAACACCGCCCGATGTGGGTTCAGAATCAGCGTAATAGCTGGCACGGCGTGGACTTTCCGTACCACTCCGATCTGAACATCGCTGAATACTACGAACGGTATGCGGAAACCCTGATGGGCGTGGATGAGAGTATTGGCCGGGTTCGCAAGGCCTTGCAGGACCGCGGCGAATTGGACTCCACGCTGATCGTCTACATGGGCGATAACGGATTCGCCTTTGGAGAGCACGGACTCATCGATAAGCGCACCGCCTATGAAGAATCGATGCGGGTCCCCATGCTGGCTCGTTGCCCGGAATTGTTCCGCGGCGGAACGGTTGTCAACGAGATGGTGTCGGGGCTGGACATCATGCCGACCGTTCTGGCGACGGCCGGCGTCAGCATCCCCGACGGCATAGACGGGCGCAGCATGCTCCCGCTTTTGACCGGGAAAGGTGATCCCGGGTGGCGCAAAGAACTTCTGTACGAATACTACTGGGAGCGCAATTTTCCGCAAACGCCCACCATTCACTCGCTACGAACCGATCGTTACAAGTACATCCACTATTACGGCATTTGGGACATAGATGAGCTGTACGATCTCCAGGAAGACCCGCTCGAAACGAACAACCTGATTTCGAATCCCGAGCGGCAAGGGACAGTAAAGGAACTGAACAAGCGACTATTCGACCTGATGGAAGCGAACGGAGCTATGAAGATTCCGCTATTCCGCGACAGCGGGGCTCAGTCGAACAAGCGGAACGCGAACAAAGAGGACGCGGCACACTTTCCCGAAGAGTTAAAGGTGAAAAAGCCTTAAAACTGCTTCTGACCCGACTTCTGGCCCAGCTTTTGATAGATTGCTTCGATATTCCCCGCCAGCCTGCCTTCGAGCGGGCTCGCCCCGAAGTGAACAGTGAAGTTGTCCAGGTTCTTGGCGACATACTCTGCGTAACCATTGCTCCCGAAGCTCTTGAGTGACTTCACTGTAATTGCCTTCTTGACGTCGGCGAGCGATTTGCCTGCCTTTTTTCCGTCTTCGACCCGCGACGTCAGCTCTTCTATGTAGTTCCGAAGCTCACCGATGCGCGCCCGGTCGTGCTGCACTGGACCGTGCCCCGTGATCGTCTGGTCAAACGCAAGCTTCTCGACGGACGTAATCGTCCCGGGCCACTCGGTTGGGTATCCATCCCCCATATTGGGCAGAAACCCCGAGATCATGTCGCCCGACGCTACGACCCGTTTTTGCGGGCTGAACACGACAATGTCTCCAGCAGTGTGAGCCCGGCCGTGAAACTCGAGATGGAGGTCTCCTCCGGAGTCTTTCAGCAGATGAGATTTGGCAAAAGTTACAGTCGGCAGATCGGGCGTGTAGTTCGCCATCTCGGTTCGATAAGCCTTGAGCTGGCGAATCTGTTCCTGCCAGTATGCCCGGTCAGTCCCTGTCTTCGCCTTACTCAGCTCGGCTTGAACGTCATCGAGCATCTTCGGCACGGTCTCAACGGACTCTTTCGCCCGATTGCGCCCAAGCTGCGTCATCAACTGTTTGGTTGTGTCGCTCGCGACGATCGTCACATTGGGGTTCTTTGCCTTATACGCCGAGTCGCCTTGCGTGTGGTCCCAATGGAAGTGGCTGTTGATGAGATAGCGCACAGGTTTCGTCGTTATCTCTTTCGCGATCTGGTTGATGAGTGAAGCGGCTGCGGACGGCTTGGAATGTGCGTCGAGTACAACCACGTGATCGGATTGCACAAAGATCGCTGCATTGCAGTTAATCATGACCTGCGGCTTGGCAAGCGCGGCAAAAATGCCCTCCGCCACCTTTTCGATCGTGAACAGGTTAGTTTCCTGCCGCGGGCGATTGAGCGCGCGCCCATGTCGCACGAAGAAACGCCTCCTCAAATACAGAAGCTCCGGCGAGGATGCCGCCGAAAGATCTCGCGAAGAAGTCACGCCGGCTGCCCGTGTGCGTATGAATTCCGGATCCGTGGTGGTGGGTGTGACCGTGCTCGTGCAGAAAGCCTCCGATACCGGGCAGAATGCAGCCCGGCGCCTGCCAGTATAGTCCGTTTTTCGACGAACGCCTCGCTACCGAGTAAAATCAGCAAGAGCCATCCATTGCAACGCACCCTCTCCATCGCCAAATTTGCTTTTGCAGCTATCGTTGTCGCGATCACCGCCTCCGCGGCTACCGACGGGGAAGCGTCCCGCTGGTCGGCACACGCGCGAGACGTCACCATCGTGCGTGACGACTGGGGGATCGCGCACGTAACTGGAAAGTCGGACGCCGATGCGGTTTTCGGGATGATTTACGCCCAAGCCGAAGACGACTTCAATCGGGTAGAGACGAATTATCTGAATTCCATGGGGCGTCTGGCCGAAGCCGAAGGAGAGTCGAAGATCTATCAGGATCTCCGGATGAAGCTGTTCATCGATCCTGCCGAACTCAAGAAACGAATACGCCGCGAGTCCCGCCTGGCTGCAGAAATTGATGGATGCGTTCGCGGACGGTTTGAATTTCTATCTGGCCAAACATCCGGACGTGAAGCCGCTCGTTATCACGCACTTTGAGCCCTGGATGGCGCTCTCATTTACCGAAGGCAGCATTGGCGGGGATATCGAGCACATAAAGCTCGATGAACTTCAGGCGTTCTACGGCAAGACACCGCTCAAGAAGGTTGCCCGCAATGACGAAGGCCGGCCGGCTGAACCTTCGGGCTCGAACGGTATGGCGATCGCGCCATCAAACACCACCGGGCACCACCCCCTTCTGCTCATCAATCCACACACGTCTTTTTTCTTCCGGTCGGAATTGCAGATGACCAGCAACGAAGGGCTGAATGCTTATGGCGCCGCGACCTGGGGTCAATTTTTCGTGTATCAAGGCTTTAACGATCGAGTGGGCTGGATGCACACGTCGAGCGGCGTGGATGCTGTTGACGAGTACGCGGAGACCGTCTCGAAGCGACCCGATGGCATGTATACGAAGTACGGAAACGGGGAGCGCCGGCTCGTCGCCAAGGAGATCACGATTCCTTACAAGACGGATTCGGGCATGGCGGAGAAAAAGTTCACCACGTATCGCAGTACCCACGGCCCTATCATCCGCAGTGATGGCGATAAATGGATCAGCATTCGCCTGATGCAGGAACACATCAAGGCTCTTGAGCAGTCCTACGTTCGCACCAAAGCAAAGGATTACAAGACATACCGGCAGACGATGGAGCTGAAAGCGAACTCGTCAAACAACACGATCTTCGCGGATGCCGACGGAGATATCGCGTATTTTCAAGGCAACTTCATCCCCAAGCGCGATACGAAATTCGATTGGACCAAGGTGGTGGACGGCAGCGATCCCGCGACCGAGTGGCAGGGCCTGATGGCTGTTGATGATACTCCGCATCTTCTGAATCCGAAGAGCGGCTGGTTGTACAACTGCAATAACTGGCCGTGGTCTGCCGCCGGTCCGGACAGCCCGAAGAAAGCTGACTACCCGGCCTACGTTGAAAACGGAACCGAATCGGCCCGCGGTCTTCATGCGATCCGTGTTCTGGAAAACAAGAAAGACTTCACGCTGGAATCGTTGATCACGGCTGCGTATGACAGCTATCTGCCCTGGTTCGATAAGACACTTCCAGCGCTTCTCAAAGCCTGGGACGGAGCGTCCGGATCCGACTCGCTGAAAACAAAAGTCGCGGAACCGATTGCTGCTCTCAAGTCTTGGGATCACCGCTGGGCGGTCAACTCCATCCCGACCTCCGTTGCAGTCTTCTGGGCGGAAGAGATCCGGCGGCAGACGCTCGGACCATCCCGGAAATCCGGCCTTCTCGTCGAAGACTACATCGCGACGAAGAGTTCTCCCGAACAACTGCTCGGAGCTTTGGCGAAGGCCTCCGACCGCCTCGCGAGTGATTTCGGCACGTGGAAGACTCCTTGGGGAGAGATCAATCGCTACCAACGCCTGACGGGCGATATCGTACAGCCGTTCAACGACAGCAAGCCAAGCATTCCGGTTGGATTTACGTCTTCTATGTGGGGCTCACTTGCGTCGTTCGGAGCGCGGCCTTATCCGGGCACAAAGAAATGGTACGGCACGAGCGGAAACAGCTTCGTGGCGGTGGTGGAGTTCGGCAACCGGATTCGTGCCAAGGCTGTCACAGCCGGCGGCGAGAGCGGCCATCCAGGTTCGCCGCACTTCAACGACGAAGCAAAACGTTACAGCACCGGCGACCTACGCGATGTGTACTTCTATCGCGATCAGCTCAAAGGGCACACAGAACGCGAATATCATCCGGGAAGTTAGAGACCGTTCTGTTGTAATCACCGGTCGCGTTTGAGGTAGGCTGGCGCGGCCGTTGGGATTGCGCTCATTCCCGGCAGGGGCCAGTTCTCCACACCAACTCGCTTTGCCCAAGCCTGGTAGAGAACTGCCATTTCCTTCACCTTGTCCGGATACTGATCCGCCAGATTGTGCATCTCTGTGCGATCAGCCTCCATGTCGTACAGTTCCCACCAGTCCGGGTAGGCCGAGACCAGCTTCCATTTTCCTTGCCTGACCGCGCTGTTCCCTTCGTGTTCCCAACACAGCGTCGCGTGGCCGTCCCTCTGCTTCCCTTCGAACACCGGCAACAGGCTCTTGCCTTCCACAGGAACAAGTTGCCTGCCGTTATACGTCGCCGGATAAGGCACCCCGCCGATATCGAGACAAGTTGCCATGAGGTCGATCTCGTGGCCCACCTGGGATGTGAGGCTGTTCTTTTCGCGAATGGTCTTCGGCCAGTAAGCGATGAGAGGCGTTGAGATGCCGCCTTCGTGAGCGTAATGCTTATATTGGCGAAACGGCGTATTGCTCACATTGCCCCAAGGGATTCCGTAGCTGGCGTAGGTATCAGCGCCGCCCGGCAGTATCGACGGATCATTGCCCCCTCGCATCAGCTTGCCGTCTTGCGTCTCATGAGGCTGGTACAACGGGTCATTAGGCATGGTTCCGCCCGAGCCAGCCAGTTCTTCGTAGTTCCCGCCGTTATCCGAAAGAAAAAGAATTAACGTATTCTCCGCAATGTTTCGCTCCTCCAGTTTGTCGATGATCTTGCCAATATTTTGGTCCATTCGATCAACCTGGGCGGCGTACACCGCCATTCGCCGGGCCTCCCAATCCTTGTAGGGCGCCAGTTCCCATGGCGGCACCCTGGGATCGCGCGGAGTGATGCCCCACTTCTTCTCGACAAGGCCCATCTTGATCATGCGCTCGTGGCGCTCGGCGCGGAGATTGTCCCAACCAGTGTTATATCGATCCGCGTAGCGAGCGATATCTTCTTCCGGGGCCTGCAGCGGCCAATGAGGAGCAGTGAAAGCTACATACAGGAAGAACGGCTTCTCGTTCCGGCTGAACTGATCCACGTATTGCGCCGCATTCTCGCCGATCGCGTCCGTGTAGTAGAAGTTACCCTTGGCACGGATCGGCTGGTTATCCCTCGTCAGTGTTACCGGATCGAAAAAGCTTCCCGCGCCCGCAATCGTGCCGAAGTAATGATCGAAGCCTCGCTGCAATGGCCAGTTATGTTGAAAGTTTGGTATCGGTGGCGTCAGGTGCCACTTGCCGGCCATGGCTGTTTGGTAGCCGCCAAGCTTCAGGGCCTCGGCTATGGTGATGCATCGATCGTTCAGATCGCCTCGGTAAGCGGGTGAGGAAAACTTGCCGTAGTTATCAGCCATCAGGCCAAAGCCGGTCTGATGCGAATACAACCCGGTCAGCAATGCTGCACGCGAAGGACAACAGCGTGGGCTGTTATAGAACTGCCGGAAGCGAAGGCCTCCCGCCGCAAGCTTGTCCAGGTTCGGCGTATGAATTTCGGAGCCGTAACATCCGATATCCGAGAAGCCCATGTCATCGGCCATGATCAGGATGATGTTGGGGCGCTGTGCGGCCCGCGAAGATTGTGGTTTGGACGGAGTTCCCAGTCCGAGGGCAACGGCGCTGCCGAGAGCATCAGCAGCAAACTGACGACGCGTCATAGATCGATCCGCCGGATCCTGCGAGGCAATAAGACGTTATCACAGAGAGCGAATCCGTCTACGATTCAGGTCGCGAGCCGCAGGAAGCTATGCTTCTAGGTCGACCAGCGCTGGGGTTTCATGTCGGGAATGAGTGGCCGAACATCGGAGCCTTGCTCTTCGACTGTTCCTCCGTAGCTTCGTCCTCAATGACATCCCAGTGCTCTACGAAGATGCCGTCCTGGATGCGAAGAATATCTGCCGCGATCCAGTTCACGCTTGCTCCAAACCCCGAGAACCGTCCGTGTGCGATAACAAAATCGCCATCAGCCACCATCAAATCTGTTTGGTATCTCAGAGTGTCTGGAAGTGATTTCACAAGGTTGAATAATCCCTCGCGGCCCGGTTCGATGTGGGCACTGTGTTGGATGTAGTCAGGCGACCAAAATCTCTCCGCCGCCGCATAGTCGCGTTTGTTGAATAACGTGTCGAACGCTTCCCACACGAGAGCCTTATTTTGTTCGGGTGTCGTCTTCGCCATATCCAATCTTGAACTGAGCTTGCAGCTTACAGCTTTGAGCCGCCATCAACCGGGATAATAGCTCCGGTGATCCAGCGCGCGCCTTCGGAGGCTATGAAAGCGACGACATCGGCGACGTCCTCCGGCTTTCCGATTCGCTTCAGTGCCTGCATCCCAAGCGCAACCTCGCGGCCTGCTTCTGTCTTCGTGAAATTCGACATGTCCGTATCGATGACGCCCGGAGCCACCGCGTTGACGCGTATGCCGCTCGGTCCAAGAATGGCAGCCCAGTTCTTGACGAGAGTTTCGAGTGCCCCCTTCGTGGAAGCGTAGGCCAGGATCGAAGGGTTTTCCAGGCCCGGTTTACCCACTACGGCATGCGCAGCGATGGAAGTTATAACGATAATGTTCGACCCCTCGGCTAAGATCGGTAACAGCTGCTGGACCAGGAAAAAGGGACCCCGGACGTTCGTGGCATAAAGATTGTCGAAGTCCTCCAAAGTGTGACCCGCGATAGTCGCGGCTTTGCTGATGCCGGCATTCAGGACGAGCACGTCAAGACGGTCGCCTACCAGGGCACGCACCTGTGTGGCGAGGAACAAAGCACCGTCCGGCGCGGACAGGTCCGCTGACATTGCGTCTGCGCGTCCGCCTTTGCCTTGGATCGCCAGTACAAGCGACTCCGCCTCCTGCGCGGAGCGCCCGTAGTGGACCAGGACGTGTGCCCCGGCCTCAGCAAGCGCGAGGGCTGTCGCCCGTCCAATCCCTCTCGAAGCGCCCGTCACAAGGGCAGTCTTGTTTTGGAGTGTGTTCATTCGATATTTCTAGCGGCTGGAATGCAGAGCTGTTCAGGCATTCGTACCGCCATCCACGGTCAGATTCGCCCCTGTGATGTAAGACGCCTCAGGGCCGGCGACAAACGAGACCAATGCGGCTACGTCAGCAACGCTGCCATACCGGTTAAGAGCAGTGTTCGCCTTCTGAGGCACTGCCCAATCGCCTCCGGCCGGGTTCAAATCCGTGTCGATCGGACCTGGCTGAACGTTGTTGACCGTGATCCCGCGGCTTCCCACTTCTCTCGACAAACCTTGGCTAAACATCTTGATCGCGCCTTTTGTGGCGGAATAAGCTACGAGCCCGGGCGTCATCGTGCGTTCGCCCACGCATGATCCGATCATGATGATGCGCCCACCGTTGTTCATGTGCTTGAGCGCCGCCTGCGTTGCGACCAGCGTGCCGCGAACATTGATGCCGATGACGCGATCGAAGTCTTCCAACGTACTCTCCTCAAACGTTTTCGGAATCGCGGTCCCGGCATTGTTCACCAACACGTCGAGTCCACCGAAGCTCGCGACGGTCTTTCCAACTGCTGCCTTGATGGCCTCGGCGTCCACTGAGTCGGCTTGGATCGCAACAGCTTTTCCACCGCCATCTTCGATAGCTTTCACCACTGCCGACGCTCCCGCACCGTCCTTTGCATAGGTGATGGCCACGCTCGCTCCGTCCGCAGCCAGGCGTTTCGCGATCGCCGCACCAATCCCGCGTGATCCGCCTGTGACCAGGGCGACTTTTCCCTCTAGTGACTGAGCCATATATGCTTTGACCTTCCTTTTCGATTGAGTTGATGGCTGGCTGGTCGACTGAAGACGCGACGCATGGGCGCGAGCAACTGACACGCGCGCCTACCCGACCTTCGCCAACCTTACTGCCGTCAGATGTGCTGGTTCACTAACGATAGCGTCGAAAGTTCTCGAACGAAAATACTTTGTAGGCTTAACAGGTATGCTTTCTAGGCAGAGGTGAGCATTGGAACTAAGGCATGTTCGTTACTTCGTGGCTGTCGCCGAAGCACGAAGCCTTAAGCTTGCGGCGCAGGAAAAGCTGCACACAAGTCAGCCCTCTCTGAGCCGCCAGATTCGCGATCTTGAGAACGAACTTGGTACGCCACTCCTGGTAAGGGGTGCTCGCGGTGTTGAACTCACCGCGGCAGGCCGGGTATTTCTTGACCATGCTCGCGTGATGCTCTCTCAGGCTGAGACCGCAATCCAGACCGTGCGCCAGATGGCTAATCCGACGAAGCCGTCTTTCGCTCTGGGGTTCATGATCGGCCACGACTCAACGTGGGTTCCTGAAGCTCTACGGCTTCTTCGGAATGAATTGCCGAACGTTCATGTGGTGATTTCCACTCAGAATTCACCCCAGCTTGCAGTCGGCGCTTTCTCAGGGCAGAATCGACGTAGCCTTTCTCCGCAGAGAAGATGGCGGGCCGGAACTGGAGTTCAGCCGCTTTATCGATGAGCGCTTCGAGGTGTTTCTCCCGAAAGATCATCACCTCGCCGCCAAGACCTCCATCAGAGTTCAGGATTTCGTTAATGAAACATTTCTCGGCGTATCCGGGAGTGCTCTCAGCCTCTCGGGAAAGCCGCCCGCGCTGCGATTAACTGTCGACAGATACCTCAAGGAGAGTGGGATCGACATCAGGCCGAGCCATGAAGTGGACAACCTGGGCGCGATGATGTCGCTGATTGCTTCCACCCAGGGCATCGCGCTCTTGCCCGCGTATGCGAAGACATTTCTCCCGGAATGGTTAACCACGCGTCCACTGCAAGGCTTCAGCCCGACCATTGACCTGTCGATCGGTTATCGCAAGGCAAACACCTCTCCAATCCTCAAGCTGTTCCTTTCGAGGGTGGGCGAGCTTCTCGCCAGAATTCCGGCATAGGTACGGCAATCGGCGTTACGCTTTCAACTCCTCGGGTTTCGCCGGCTTCTCATCGGGATCGACAACCGCTTCGACCAACGCGGCCTTCTCCGAACGGAGTGCGGCTTCGATGGCAGGACGTACTTCCTCGGGCCGGGTACAGCGGTATCCGTCAGCGCCACAGGCCTTCGCGAATGCGACGAAGTCAATGGGCGGCAGGTCACACCCGAACTGCGGATACTTTAAGTCCTCCTGCTCGAATCGCACCTCGGACAGACTATTGTTCTTCAGCAGAACAATCTTCACCGGCAAGTGATGGTGAACGGCGGTGCTCAGCTCCGCCATGAGCATTGCAAATCCGCCATCGCCAACCACGGCCACGCTCTGACGCCCCGGATAAGCAAACTGGGCAGCAATTGCGAACGGCAATCCCGGCGCCATGGTGGCGAGCATCCCGGGACTGGTCAACTGTTGCTTCTCGCGCAGGTGGATATGCCGTGCAGAGAAATGTGTGTTGGCGCCGCAATCAAGCGATACCACTGCGTCCTCAGCGAGAAGATCACTGAGTGTCTTCACCACCACTTGCGGACGCAACGGCATGCGGGAACTACTTGTGATCTGAGCAAGCAATCCGTTCCAATCGCGCATGCGCCGCTGTGCTTCGTCCAGGAACGCTCGATTGCTCTTTCGCTTCAACAACGGCAGTAAGGCACTTAAGGTCGTTTTGCTGTCCCCAACCAGACTGACTTCGACGGGATACCGCAACCCAATGCGATCGGGGTTTCGATCGATCTGCACGCCTCGCGCCTGACCGGGTTTCGGATAGGAGTCGATCCAGGGCATGGTAGACCCGACAATAAAAACGGTGTCACAGTTATGCATGGCCCATTCCGAAGGCTGCGTGCCCAGATGGCCAATGCCTCCTGTCGTGAACGGCGAATCGTCCGGCAATACCGCCTTACCGAGAAGTGCTTTCGCGACGGGCGCAGCGAGGGCGTCCGCCACCTCTGCCACTTCTCGTCTTGCGTTCAGCGCACCTTGTCCGACCAAGATAGCTACTTTGTTGCCTCCGTTCAGAAGGTCCGCCGCCCGGCGCAGTTGCTCCGCTGCAGGCGTGTCCAGAACAGGCATCCATGATGTGGAAGTCTGCAGGCCATGGTTCTCCATGGACGGCTTATCTGCGGACAGCTTCATGGCTTGCACGTCCTTGGCTACCGTGATGTGCGCCACGCCTCGATTTCCCAAAGCCGCCCGGCAAGCCCGGTTTACCACGGTCCTTGCGTGGACCGGCCCCGAGACCTGTACGTTGAAGATCGCTACGTCCTGCATCAGGGCCTTCGTGTCAACACCCTGCACAAAGCGAAGCCCGGCCAGATCGTGAAAGGTCTCGCCGGTAATGGCCAGAACAGGTGCTCCGTCGAAAGCAGCATCGTAGAGGCCGTTCAGTAAATGTACTGCTCCCGGCCCCGTGGTTGCGAGACACACTCCTAAGCGCCCCGTGTGTTTGGCCCATCCGCACGCCATGAAGGCAGCCGCTTCTTCGTGACGTACGCCGACAAAGCGAATGCGGTCCTTCCGGCGCCGAAGCGCGTCGATGATGGGATTGATTCCGTCCCCCACCATCCCAAAGACATGGCTGACATCCCATTCGAGGAGGTTGTCGACGATGATATCCGCCGTAGTCGCATCATCGCTTGGTGTGTGCGCGGCGTGTGTCACAACATCGGGCGTTGTCTCACTCCGACCGTCAACGGAAGCGACGCCTGCTGTAGCAAGTGCCTGTAGAAAGTTCCGGCGGTCCACGCCATCTACGATTTTTTGATTCATTTTCAACAGATCGCTTCGGTTGCTAGACTTGGCGGATTCCCATTCGTTTCGGGCCTTGGCGACCACCTGGAATAACTACGCCCCGAAGAACAGAAACTAGCGCTCGTTGGCTGACCGTTGACTCGCCAGGGAGGCCATACCGGCGGCAGCGGACAGGGAGAATTCACTCGACTGAAATCCGGCGTTCATTACACCGCAATGACGTCGGCTTGAGTATGAAGCTGGCTACCCATGTCGAACCATGTTCATCATGTTCCTGGCCGGTTACGCGTTCGCGTTCCCGAGCTGAAGAACTGCGCCCGGAAAGCGGCTGCACTCGAATTGGAACTGAGTGCGATCAGCGGCATTACCGACGTCGAGTGCCGGATCCTCACTGGAAGCGTAATCGTGTATTACGATCCCGGGTCAACAGACCTGACATTGATTCATGATCTACTCAACTGCCGGATGACGGATCCGGAGCCGCTTGCAATCGAGGCTCGGGCGAGTTCGAAAGTTGCGCGGGCAGTTTTAATGTTTGCTCTCGAAAAAGCGATCGAGCGCGCTGTGCCTGCGCTGATCGCAACCGTTCTTTGAACGCGCTACAACGCTGCCGAACGGCGCAGCGAGTTCAGACTGGCCAGAATGGCTGATCCGTTGCTTATGGTAGCGGCCATATTCGGGCTGAGAACTCCACTCGGAATCGATAACAGGAACGCCAGCGCATTTAGCCCGGCAATAATACCGTAATTCTGATGGATGCGCGCCATAGCCCCACGCGAAATTTCAATGGCTTGAATCAGCTTCCAAAGATTATCTTCCATCAGCACAACATCCGCTGTTTCGCGGGCCACGTCCGCTCCGTGCTTCATGGCGATACCGACGTCCGCATACGCCAAAGCAGGCGAGTCGTTGATTCCGTCGCCTACCATCGCGACAACATGCCCGCGGCGCTGCAGATCGCGTACGATCTCGGCCTTGTCGGACGGCAGCGTTTCCGCGAAGCACTGGTCGATGCCCAATTCGGCTGCCACCGCTTCCGCCGTCGCCCGATTGTCGCCCGTGATCATAGCCAGATTGCGAATACCAGCGTGGTGCAGCGCCCTTATGACGGTTTTGCTTTCCCGGCGTATCCGGTCCGCGTACGGGATGACGCCCTTGAGTTCGCCGTCCACGGCGACCAGCAATGCGGAGGAACCGGAACGCCGGAGTTCCTCAACGCGTGCAGCATGCCCGTTTACCGGGATTTGCTGCTGGTCGAAGAAGCGATGGCTGCCTACGTGAATGTGATACCCGTTCACTCGCGCCTGGACACCGAGACCGATCTGGAACTCACTGTCGAGCCGCTCCGGTATCTCAATACCTTCTTCAATCGCCTTACGAACCAAAGCCTCGGAAACCGGGTGTTTCAGGCGGGCCTCGGCCGCTGCTGCCAACGCCAGGATTTTGCGGGCCGGGAAGCGGCCCTCTTCACAGGAAACGATCTCGCGAATCTCAGGACTGCCGTGCGTGAGCGTTCCGGTCTTGTCGAACACGATCGTGTCTGCGCGTGCCAGATTTTCAAGTTGCCGTCCGCCTTTGATCAGGATTCCTTCGCTGGCTGCATGCGCGATGGAGGAAAGAACAGCGGTGGGCGCGGCAACGCGAATGCCGGTACCGAAGTCGATGATCAACATGGACAGAAGGCGGTCTACATTTCCTGACAGCGCGAACAATCCGCCGCTGACCCCAAGCATGGGCGCCACTAACCGGTCGCCAAACTGCTCCGCATAATTCTGGACGCGGGTCTCTCCAACCGGGGCGGCATCGACCATGCCTGCGATTTGGGCCGCAGTGGTATTCGCTCCCACGCGCGTTGCCCGTACGCTGAGTTTGCCCTCGCGCAGCACAGTGGAAGCAAAGACCTGTTCTCCTGGGGAGCGCTCAACCGGAATGGACTCGCCGGTGATTGTCTTCTGATCGACCGTGGCCCTACCACTCACGATTTCGCCGTCAACCGGAATAATTTCGCCCGGATATACGATGACCGTTTCTCCCGGCGCAATCTCTGCGGCAGGCACGCGCACCACCTTACCTTGCTTGACCACCCAGGCGGTCGTGGTTTCGTATTCAAGCAGTCCGGAAATAACGCGCTTCGATTGGGTCGCGGTTTTGTCGCGGATCCAGTCGCCGAGGCTGATCATCCATGTGATAAAACCCGCGGTAAAAACCTGTCCTCGCGCTAACGAAACCAGCACTGCTAGCGAATCGAGGAAATCGACATTAAGCCGTCGCTCCGTGCGCAGAATGGTGTACGCCCTCTGGATAGAGGGAAGCGCCGTGAAGCAAACAATTGGCGCCGTCCCTAGGGCGAAGTATCCGCCAAGCAGCGAACCGGCGACGCCAATCGAAGCCCAGATCAGGTTGTGGGTTTTGCTCACGAACCCAAAAACAGCAGCCGCGGTGGTCTTGATAGCCGCCCAGGTTGTTTCGGTCGCAGTCTCTGCTTCAGGCGCCGGAGGCGGAACGGTGAAGAACTCGAGTGCGGCGAGCAGCCGGTCCACGACTCCCGGCGTTGCGGGGTCATAGGTGATCACGACCGACGCGCACGAGAGATTGACGCGCAGCGACTGAATTCCGAACTCACTCAATACCGGACCCTTCATCCAGCGTGACAGGTCACCGCAGTTGTACAGTTCGGGGATGCGCAGACGAACACGCCCGGGTATATTGTGAACGATCTCAGCCTGCATATTGACTGAGAGACTTAGCGAACGTCATTCGTTGAGGCGAGTTGGTTCTCTGTTTTGGGATACGGTAAGGGCGGGTGCAGGGAAACGAAACTGTTGAACGAAAATACTCCCAGAGACAGCCACAAAGGCGTTGCGACATCGGTGCCGACGTACAGGAAGCTGATCACCGCGAGTCCAAGAGGCACGACCACTTTTAAATCCAGCGCGTTGTCAGTCGCACGCTTCAGGGCTTGGTCCAATTGCGTTGTTTCACTGACCACGGAGCGCGCCAACACCGAGTGCGCGGCTAGAAATTCGGCCTCCCGGTCGACCATACTCCAAATCTCACCCGCCTCGCCGATCTCGAGATCGAACGCCTGCGTCTCCCGGCCGCGCTCAGCCATCTGTTCGGCAAACTGCCTGGGATTCTTGTTGCGGTAGTGCACGACAAGGCTGCCGGTGTCACGGTTGGCTTCGATCCTGGTGACACCATCGGCTTCGACCAGAGTTTTTCGAACGTGGTCGAGGAGATGGGGATTTCTTTTGGCCCCATGGACGCGAATGCGCATTCTGCCGGGGACATGATGAGCTATCCGAACTGGAGCAAGAGACATTTGGTTGATTTAGGCCGTCTCTCCTGTTCCAGTGGTCACATGGCCGTTGGATCCGGCTGTCGGGGTCCCATGCTGTTCAGATTTCACTTCAGCGACAATGTCCTGGAACTGTTCGCTCGCCTCCGCCATACCCTCTCTCGCCTTGGCGGCAACGTTGTAGCCGGCTCGGACCGCACCTTTTACTACGGGTCGCAACCCGCGGCCGATTTTCGTCACCAGGTCGGGGGCAAGCATGGCCGCGACACCCAGCAGCATTCCGGGAATCAGTTCGACTTCAATTAAGGCGGCCGCGACACCGATCGCCGCCACCGTAAGTGCTTTGTCCGATAGTGAACCGGGGTCAGCAGCCATAACGGCGGGCGTCAGTGCGGCATTTGTCAGGGGAGGTTGAACCGGCGTAGCTGCTGCGGGCGCCTCGGAGTCATGGTGCTTTGGCATTCTTAATTCCTTCTATCTGTAGATGTTTGTAGAATCAGCAATGTAACGCTGCAGTTGCCGCTCTGTAACAAACACGTAATAGGAACGTACAAAGCACCTTTGGCCAAACTGGGCTTACGAGGCGATCAGGACTGGGTGGATCGCGCACCATTTCTGCGAAGCGCAGCTATTCCGAACCCAAAGAACGGAAGGAGGAGCAATCCCAGCGTGCCCGGCTCAGGAGCCGCGTAGAGGACAACTGGCGTTGTTCCGTCCGCTTCAAAAAGCTGGAACGTGAAGGCTGCTGTGCCGCCCGCGGAGCCCGGCCCTTCCACAAGAGGATCTCCGTATGCCGCAAAAGATTCCGCAAACTGAAACGCAAAACTGTTGCCTAAAGTAAACGGTACGGACCGCGGCACTAATGAGCTCAGCGCGCCACTGCAGAACGGTTGTATTCCGCTGCAAGAGGCTGAGAGCGATCCAAGCGAGACCGAGATCTGGGCAGAGTCATCCCCGGAACCTACTTGCCAGTTCGAATACGACCCTAAGTAGGTGAGGACGCCGGGACGAACTGGACCAAGAGTGGATAAATCATACGTCACTGTCGCGTTTGCTGTGGAATTCGACGAGATATTCGGGCCGCTTCCGATATTGGAGAGCGGTACTGCAGCCGCCAATCCAGTCACGTTTACTGCGAAGGGCGTTGAGAGTCCTCCGCCCGAGACAACGCTTACCTGATTGACAGCGACACCAGCCCGAGCCGACGGCTGCGAGTTCGTGGCGTTGACCGAACAATTAGAAGCATTTGAGATGGCTGGATTGGCGCCCACCTGGCATGTCACGTTTGTGATGACATCGGCAGCCGCAAATTTAACTCCGCAGAAGACAGCGAGCGCTAAAACCAAGCAGAATTTCAACGAAGGCTCCTAGTTTGATAGTGCAGAAGAGATGGTAACTCACTTCACTCTCCGGTTCGGTTCTCAAACAGTCGCGGCAGGTTTTATCAAGATCTTTTGAACATGAGATCACCTTGTTGCGTAGGATCACTCGGGAGAAGACCCATGTCCCGAACTGCATCATTCTTAGTAGCCTCTCTGGCAATCGCTACCGGCCTCAGCGGCGCTACGCCTTCGAAAGAATTTCGACGTACGGTCCCGCTCAGCATCAGCGGTCGCGTCGAACTCCGCTCGGAGCGTGGCAGCGCTCGCATTACGCCCTGGGATCGTCACGAAGTCGAAGTCGTTGCCACCATCAGCGCGCGCCCCGAAAGCCTCGATCCGGAAGAAAGCGTGCGCCGCACAGAGATTCACTTCGATGCAACACCCGACAGCGTCTTCATCCAAACTGACTTTGGCAATCGCCAGTCGGACGGCCACGGGTTTTGGGACGGGCGCAACCCCGTTCCGCTGGTCCACTATGAAATCAAAGTTCCGCGCAAGCGTGGACCTGGCCGTTAACGATGACCGCTCGGAGATTGAAATCGGCGATCTACTCGGCCGTTTGCGTCTCCATACGGACCGGACTGCGCTGCACATCATGAGTTTCCAGGGCGCGTTGAATGTCGATGCCGATCGGGGAAGCATTAGGGTCGACCGGCTCCTCCTGGCGGAGCGAGGTGAGTTCCGAACGGACCGCACAGAGGTAGAGCTTGGTGTCAGCTCGACACACGGCATGACGCTCGACCTTGATCTCGATCGCGTCTCCCCCGATGTGGATTCCGGTCTTCTCACCGGCCTCATGGCCGAAGGACGCCGGCACGTAAGCTACCGGGGCTCCATCGGCCCTGGCGGCCCGACTCTGCGCTACACCGCGGACCGCGGCTCACTCAGATTGCGACGCGTTTAGGCAGCAAAATCAGCCTGCGTGCAGCCTGTTGAACAAAGCGTTTAACAAGATAATCTCCGTGTAGACTAGCGGCATGACAACGCTGGAGTGGCTGCTCGATTCAGACCCTGCCATTCGTTGGCAGGTGCTAAGCGATCTCGTTCACGCACCAGATGAGGTCGTCTCCGAGGAGCGTGCACGCGTTGCCGATGAGGGCTGGGGCGCGAAACTGCTGGACTTGCAGGGTGAGGACGGCCAGTGGGCCGGGGGCGCGTGCTTTCCGTCCAAATATTTCGATACGTCGAACGAGAACCCGGGCCAGCCTTGGATATCCACGCTTCCCACGCTTCAACTGCTGCACGATTTCGGAGTTGAGCCGCACTCCCCACGAGTGCGCCGGGCCGTTGCACTCGTCCGGGATAACTGCCGTTGGGAGCACGCAGGACAGCCATTCTTTAGTGGAGAGGTGGAGCCCTGCATCAATGGGAGAACCGTAACCCTGGGCATTTACTTCAATCAGAATGTAGACGAAGTGATCGCTCGTCTCCTCGGTGAGCAACTCGAGGATGGCGGTTGGAACTGCGAAGCAGAACGCGGTTCCGTGCGTTCGTCTTTCGACACCACCATCAACGTCCTGGAAGGGCTATGGGCGCATGAGCGCGCAACCGGCGGCTCTGTGGAATCTGTCGCAGCTCGCCGCCGCGGTGAGGAGTACCTCCTGCAGCGCAAGCTGTTCCGGCGAAAAAGCACCGGCGAAGTCGTCAACCCGGCCTGGCTGCAATTTTCGTTTCCCACCCATTGGCATTACGACGTATTGCGCGCGCTCGATTACTTCCGCTCGGTTGGGGACAAGCCCGATGCGCGTATGGACGAAGCCATCGCCTTGGTTCGCTCGAAGCAACGGTCCGATGGAACCTGGTTGCTGGAGAACACGCATCCCGGCCAAGTCCACTTTGCGCTCGAGGATGGGGACAACCAACCCAGTCGTTGGAACACCCTGAGGGCGATGCGTGTCCTGTCCTGGTACGACAAGTTCGCTACCTGAACCGCGGCCCGGCGTTGCCGTCAACAGTCAATGCCGGCGGCAAAGAAGCAAGCTACTCATATCGCAGCGCCAGCACGGGATGTACCTTAGTCGCACGCCGCGCCGGCAAGTACCCAGCCAGCATTGCGACCGCCCCGATAGCAAGTGTGGCGGCTGCGACCGATAACGGATCGGTGGGTTGAATGCCGTAAAGCTGAGATCGCACGGACTGGGTCAGCGCCCAAGAGAGCGGAAATGCAACACCCAAGCCAATCCCGAGCAGAACCAGAACTTCACGCATGATCAGCCAGAGCACGTGCGGCTTGTCTGCTCCAATGGCCATGCGAATACCAATCTCACGTGTTCGTCGCGTTACCGTATAAGCCATCACTCCATACAATCCAATGGCAGCGAGAAGCGTCGCTACCAGGCCGAAGCCCGTTGAGAGTGACGTGACGAGCCTCTCCGTCACAAGCGAGTCTTCCATCTGTTTCTCGAGTGTGATCATCTCAAAAACGGGCAGATTTGCATCCAGGTCGTGAACGCGTTTTCTGATGGTATTGAACGTCTCTTCGGGGCTGCTGCGCGTCCGGACGTACCCGGTGATCCCCGTAGCAAACTCCATCTGCCGGTAGGGCCGGAACACTTCGACCGGAACTTCGTCGCGCATGCTCTCGTATTTCGCGCCACGCACGACACCGATCACGGTAATGTCTGTCTTCGTCCCCGGGTCGATACCCATTCCAATCTTGTGTCCGATCGCGTTGATTGTGCCAAAGTACTTCTTGGCAAACGCATCATTCACGATGCATACCTTCGCACCGGTCAATGTGTCGTTGATACGAAAGTCACGACCTGTCAGAAGCGAAATCCCGAGCGTATCGAAATACTCCGGATACACGAAATTCATGTGAGGGTCCGGGAGCTCTCCGGTTTTAGGTGAGTACGAATCGACAGTCACCCACGAATCCCATTCGTTGCCTTCGAGCACGGGCATGACCGCGAGCGAAGCGCGTTCCGCCGCAGGAAGCCCTTGCAGATTCTCGCTGAGCTGGTCGTAAAAGGCGCGCGTACGCTCGGGCGTGTAGCCGTTCAATGTCGGATCCACTTTGAAGGCCAGTAAGTTTGAGGTGTGAAATCCGGGGTCCAGTTCCTGCAGCGCGCGCAGGCTGCGGATGAACAGACCGGCACCAATCAACAGGATGAGCGAAAGCGATACCTGAGCAACAACCAGTGCTTTGCGAACGCCGGTCGAGCCTCCTCCCGCCACCGACCCCGCTTGATCTTTCAAGGTTCCGGCAATATTGGGGCGAGTCGATTGCAGCGCAGGCAAAAGCCCGAACAAGAGTCCTGTCAGGACAGAGAGGCCCAGATTGAATCCGAGTATCCGGAAATCAGGGACGGAAGACAGCCGGAGCGGGGATGTCCCGCGTGGCAACAGGCTAATCAGAGCGTGGTCGGTCCAAAACGCAAGCGCCAGGCCGGCCAACCCGCCGGCTAACGAAAGTATCAGGCTTTCCATCAGGAGTTGAGAGATGATGCGCCGGCGGGTCGACCCGAGAGCGAGCCGGACAGCAATCTCTTTCTGGCGGGACGTTGCGCGCGCAATCAGCAGGTTGGCCACGTTGGCACATGCGATGAGAAGCACAAGCGCGACTGTGGCGCTGAGCACCAGGAGAGGCTTCGAGAATCTACGTCTCAACGAGGATCGCCCGCCTGACCCCGGCAGCACATCCATAGACATCTGCAGGAATGCCTTCTTCATCTCGGGTGCAGCTTTGGCAAACGGTTTCTCTCTGCACTTCCCTCTGCAGAATGCCGTGAAAGAAGGGCTGAATCCGTGCCTTTGCTTCTTTCATGGTCACTCCGGGTTTGAGCCGGCCGAACACCGTGACCCAGCGTGTTCTCCGGTCATTCAGGTCCAGGTATCTGTTGAGCTTTGCCGCCATGCTTACTGGCACGCGCACCTGCGGTGCATAGCTGGGATCGGTTCCAGAGAAAGTTGGAGGACTTACTCCGATCACCGTGAACGGGAATCCATTGATCAGTAACTTCTGTCCAAGTATGCCGGGGTTTGCAGCGAATCGCCGCTGCCAGAAGTCATAACTCAATACAGCAACCGGATGACCTCCCTGGTAAAGGTCATCGTTGGCCGTGAACAATCGCCCTAACGCGGCCGTGACACCCAGAACGGGGAAATAGTTGCCCGACACCACTTCACCGGCCACGCGCTCCGTCCGTCCGCCGAAACGCCAGGCTCATCTGCATCTCGCGGAAGCAGAACATCCCCTGAAACCCGAGGTCGTGATCCCGGAAATCCTGGTACATCGGATACGAGAGCCGGTTCATGCCCTGGTTATTGCCGTAGTGCCGGCCAAGTGCGCTCAAGAGAACCAGTTGCTCGGGGTCCTTCACCGGAAGCGACCGCACCAGAATCTGGTCCGTAAGCGAGAAAATCGCCGTATTGGCACCGATGCCAAAGGCAAGCGACAAAACGGCAACGGTGACGAACAAGGGAGATTTAGCGAAACTACGAAGGGCAAAACGAAAATCTCGCGTCGCGTTCATGATTTTTCCTTTGACGGCAATCGTGCCCGGCGGTTAGGTGAGCGCTTTACTTCTTCTTGCGGAGGTAGATCTGGCCGTTGAAGGTGGTGAATTGATACTCGGGTCCGCCACCGTTGATCGTTCCTCGGAGAGTCCGATCGAAACGCAGCCGGTAGTGTCCGTCCTTGTGTTGCGAATCCGATTCCTCAACTCGAGCACCCGGCTCAAACTTCACTTCGTAATCGCTATAGATTTCGCCGTGATCTGTTTTCATCCGCACACTAGCCTTCGGATTGGCCGGTAGTGTCACATCGATATCGCCGTTCATCGTGCTGAACGAAAGCGGCTTTGAGGGATCCACACTGTCGAGGACGGCCGTCACCTCTCCATTCAAAGAGTGGGCGCTGACCGTTCCCGACACGTTTTTCAGAGTGACGCGGCCATTCAGATTGTTAGCGTCGATGTCGCCTTCGATACCTTCGACTTCGATATCGCCGTTGTTCATGCACTTCAACTGCAGCGAGGACCGGCGCGGTACCGTGATCACCAGATCGACCGGTCTGCTGAAGGAAGAGGTCTTAATATCAACGACATTGTCTTCCTCAGTAATGTCCAAACCAGCATTACCCGGCAGGTTCAGCCGTTTCATGCCTCGCGATTCGGAAGGACGCCGTTCATGCTGCCCGTCTTCGCCGCCGCGCGAACGTGCTTCGACGGTGATCTCCTTCACGTTGCCGCCTCGTACCGTGATTCCTCCCAGCATGAGATGGGCCCGGATGCGAGCGGGGCGGGAGGCATCGTCCAGAGGTACCGTGGCCTTCTGCGCTCCGTCCTGCGCGAACGTCAAACCCGCGTATAGAAACGCTATTCCGATGATGTACTTCATAGTCCAACCTTTTTTATTGCTCCCGATGTAAGCGGATATTTCCGTTCAAAGTGTTAAAGCTCAATTCCGGACCGCCTCGTCCGGCGCGTCCTCCGGACATCCGGTTGCTGTGGTAAACGAAACGTCCGTTTGTGCGTTCGCTTTGGACAACGGGCGTCGCTCTCGGGGACACTTCGAAGTCGCTGTAGATCCCTCCGTTCAAAGTCTTGAACAGGAGATCCGCCGCCAGATCGTTGGGGAAGAAGACGTCCAGCGACCCGTTTACACTTTTAAAGCTGCAGGCTCCCGGTGGGTTTTTTGCAAAGTGAACGGCAACGGGACCATTCACGGTATGCGCGTCTCCCGAACCGCCGATCGCGTTCATGCTGATCGCTCCGTTCACATTGCCCGCGTCGAAATTGCCGTTCAAACCTTCCAGCCGCACATCCCCCCGGTTTACGGTGGAGATCGCGGTTCGCGCCTCGCGCGGCACCTGCACATCTATGTCGTAGATGACTTCGTAGAAGTGCCTCTGTTCTCCCGAACATGATTGGTGGTCACCGCGACAGCGCCAGGGCGCCTCGTATGAAACGGACACCTGCCCCGGTTTAGCGGAAATGTCGAGCTTCACATCGCGCTTCCCTTCCGCGAGATCGGCATCCGTTTCCGCCCGGATCGTTTTATGTGCAGTGATGTGGACGTTAGATCCCGCCCAACCGGTCACGTGAACATAGCCCTCCACGTTGTCGACAATCAGCCGATTGGGGGTCTCCGCCAAAGGCAACGTTTTCTCGATCGTTTCTTGGTCCCGAACGGGCCACCGCTCGGAAGAAGAGTTGCCAAGAGCACAGCGCGGCCAGACCGCACGCCGTAAGCGCGACACAAACACCAGTTTTCATGTTGCGAGTCCTTTAATTCAGCGAGAGTTTTTCGAGACCCCAGCGAGCGCGTTCCTGGACGGCTGCGTTCAAAGCTCCATCCTTACTGAGCTTCCGCAGTTCGCCGGCCGCACTGCGATCCTGGATGTGCACCAGTGAGTCGATCAGGGCAATCTGGACCAGAGGCGAATCCTGCTGGGAGAGAGAGTTGACCAAAGCCTGACGTACGTCCTTGTCTCGAGTGAACTTCTCCAGCGCGTCGAGTGATGCCAGACGCACGTTCGTGTTCGGATCGCGATTCAACGCGTGTACAAGGGCATTCAAGAGTTCGGGGTCCAGACGATCCACCTGCATGCTCCAGGACACACCCTCCAGCCGCGACGTTGCCGATTGCCGATCCATGAGCGACAAAGCGACCGTCTGCCGTAACTCCTGCACTTGCGTCCGCATCTGCGCCACTTGCCCGTTCGAGACGTTTTCATCGAGACCTCTATGCCCCACATACAACCCCAGAACGAATAAAGCAGCCGCTACCAATGACTGGCGCACGAGACCCGCCAGCCCGGGCTTCCACCACGCAAAGCCGCCTCTTGCCACCCGGTTCTCGCGATTTGAGATCTCGTTGAGCTTCTGATAGAAGCGAGCCCTCAGCAATGGGCTGGGTCGCTCTTCGTCCATCTCTCCCAGGTCCTTCCATACGGTCTCGAGTTCCGCCAGTTCGCGCCGGAGTTCACCGTCGGTCGCGAGGCGCTGTTCGAACGTTCGTTTTTCTTCAGGGCTCAGCCTGCCCGATAGATACCCCGGAATCAGGTAGCGAAATTCCTCAGACGTCATACAGCTTTTCTCCACGCAATTCGCAGAACTTCTCACGAAGCTCACGCAAGGCCCGATAGACTCGCACCTTCACGGTTCCTACCTCACACTTCATAATCTTGGCGATCTCCTGGTACCGGAGATCGTGAAACCGGCTGAGAACGAGAACCTCTCTCTTCTCCTCCGACAAGTTCTGGAGCGCTTCCTCCAACATCATTCGCTCTTCCTTACGGGTGAAAAGTTCTTCGGGCATCGGCTCGCGGCTCCTGATCTCTAAGCGTCTCCGCGCTCATGGGTTCGGCAGAGCGGGCGCGCAGCGAATCGTAAAAAGCATTGCGTCCCATGCGATAGAGCCAGACCGAAAACGGCAGGTCGGGATCGTAAGTCCCGGCGTATTTGAGCACACGAAAAAACACCTCCTGCGTCAAATCCTCGCTCAGCGCCCGGTTGCGCGAAAGCTGCATAAGGTAGCGAAACAGCCCGGAATGGTGCCGTTCGAACAGCACCGCCAAATGGCTGCTGTCGCCATCCTGTACCAGCTTCATCAACGAGCTATCGGTCAGTTCCTCCACTCACCCTCACCTCTTCATACTGGCGGAATGGGAGAAGGTTACACAAATCGAAGAGATGCGATAGTTTGACTGATGGCAAAACGCCTCTCCTGTCTGCCGCCGTGCATCTTCCTCCTATTTCTGCCTTTGAGTTCGGGGCAGACCTCCTCACAACCCGGCAGCAGACCCGCACCGGTGCAGCCCACCGCAGGAGACGTGTTACGAGGTTCGTATGGGCCCTATCGCGCCAACAACGATCTGCTGTTTTATCACCTCGACATCCGTGTCGATCCGGACAAAAAGCACATCAGCGGTAAGAACACCATTCGCTTCAAGATGCTCGAAGACGGTAATCGCATCCAACTGGAGCTGAACCCCAAGTTCGCCATCGAAAAGATTCTTTTCGATCCTTCTTCTCACTCGCCCGCTAACCTCAGCTACCAACGCGTGGCCGACCGCACCATTTACGTTGATTTTCCGCAAACCCTGAAACACGGGCGTACCTATACGATTGACTTCTATTACTCGGGTGATCCGGTCGACACCGGCAGATTCGGCGGCTTCTCGATCAAGAAAGATCCTGCGGGACGGCCCTGGATTACGACTGCCTGTGAAGGCGAGGGCGCCAGTATCTGGTGGCCCAACAAGGATCAATGGCGGGACGAAGTGGAGAACATGGAGATCAGTGTCTCCATTCCCAACGGCCTCGTCGACGCGTCGAACGGCAGATTCGTCGGCAAAACCGATCTCGGGGACGGCTACACGCGCTGGGACTGGTCGGTTTCGTACCCGATCAATAACTACGACGTCTCATTGAATATCGGCCAGTACGTTCACTTCGCGGATCGATATAAGGACCTGCCGCTCGATTACTACGTACTTCCCGAAGATCTCGAAAAGGCGAAGGTGCAATTTGCTCAGGCGAAGAAAATGCACGAAGCCTATGAGCACTACTTCGGCGAATATCCGTTCAAGCGGGACGGCTACAAGCTGATCGAGGTGCCGTACAGCGGCATGGAACATCAGAGCGCCGTGACTTACGGCAATGGCTTTGCGAATGCCTACCTGGGCAAAAGCAGTTCACCCATCGGCTTCCGGTTCGACTTCATCATCATCCACGAGAGCGCCCACGAATGGTTCGGCAACGCCATCACTGCGAAAGACCGCTCCGATATGTGGATTCATGAGGGCTGGGCGAATTACCTCGAGACCTTATATGTCGAATACTTCTACGGCAAAGATGACGGGATCAGCTACCTGAATAGCGGGAAAGAACACGTGCGAAATGCCGTCCCGATCATTTCACCTCACGGGGTCTTCAGTACGCCTCCAGTCGACCAATACAAGAAGGGAGCGTTGTTTCTCAATACCGTTCGCAGCGTGGTCAACGATGACGCACGCTGGTGGAAACTGCTGCACGGTTACTTCCAGCATTTCAAGTATCAGACGATCATGACGGAAGACGTACTTGCCTATTTCAACGAGGGGACCGGCATGGACTTGACGGCGGATCTTCAACCAATATCTGCGCCACGCGGCGATACCGGCCCTCGAACTGAAGTTCGATGAAGGCGCACGCACCGTTGCTTACCGCTGGCAAGCCGATGAGCCCGGCTTCGCAATGCCGATCAGGGTCGGCAAGAAAGGTGCGTGGCAAACAATCCGTCCAACAACTGACTGGCAGACCATGCCGACTTCTCTAGGGAAAGGCGGGATGGACGTTGACACGGACTTTTACTACGTCAACGTTCGCAAACTGTGAACCTCAGGCCAACTCAGGCTTCACTTTCGCCAGATCCTCATCCCGGGTTTCGGGAATCATGGCGAGACCGCCTAGAGTCAGCAAGGCAGAGGCGGACAGGTAGTAACCCACATAGGCGAGCCCGTGTGTCTTCGCAAGCCAGGTCGCTATGTACGGAGCTAGCGAGGCACCGAAGATCCCTGCGAAATTGAACGCCAAAGAGCTCCCGGTGTAGCGGACTGCGGTTGGAAAAAGCTCGGACAACACCGTCCCAAGCGGTCCGTACGTCAAGCCCATGAGCGACAATCCCACCGCCATGGCAGCCACTGCACCCACCGTCCCCGCGGTAAGGAGCGGGGCCATCACAAACCCATAAGCGGCAATCAGCAGCGTGACCCAGAGCATGACTTTACGCCGGCCGTGCTCGGCCCATAAAGCCGATAACGGTATGGTGAGCGCAAAGAAGGCAATATCGAACAACTGCATCAGGAGGAACTGGCCCCGGCTATAGCCGAGTGCGGTCGTGCCCCACGAGAGGGCAAACACGGTCATGAGATAAAACAGGACAAACGTTGCCAGGCAAAGAAGTACGCCCGCAACCAGCGCCTTCGTGTGACGGCGAAACACGGTGAAGACGGGTACTTTGACTTGTTCACCTCGCTCCAGCGCTTCTCGAAAGACCGGAGTCTCCGTGATAGTCAGCCGCACGTAGAGGCCTAGAAATACAAGAATGGCGCTCGACAGAAAGGGCAGGCGCCAGCCAAAGGCAAAGAATTGCTGATCGGTAAGCCACTTGGACAGCAGCAGAAACACTCCGCCCGACAGGAAGAAGCCGAGAGGCGCACCCAATTGCGGAAACATGCCATACCAGGCGCGCTTTTGAGGTGGAGCATTCTCGATCGCAAGAAGAACAGCACCTCCCCATTCACCGCCCAGCCCGAGGCCCTGTCCAAAACGGCATAAAGCCAGCAGCAATGGTGCAGCAAATCCGATGGTTGCGTAGGTTGGCAACGCACCGATCACCACTGTCGACAAGCCCATGGTCGAAAGTGCAATGATCAGGGTTGTTTTGCGGCCGACCCGATCGCCGAAGTGGCCGAAGAGCGCCGATCCGATAGGTCGAGCGAGGAAAGCGATACCGAACGTCGCAAGCGAAGCAAGCGTAGCGGCAGCCGGATCCGAAGCGGGAAAGAATAGCCGCGGAAAGACGAGAACAGCCGCAGTCGCGTAGATGTAGAAATCAAAAAACTCGATGCTTGTTCCGATCAGGCTGGCAAACAGAACCTGACCCGGCGTGTTCAGAGGCTTTGGATTCGAGACAGGTGTCGCGCTCATCGGGATCTTTCGATTATGCAAGGCCGGGGAAACGGCCGCGGTCATCCGCGCCGTGCAGCAGCTTGTATCATGGCGATCAGATTGAAATTTTGAAGAAGGCAGTAGTGGTTTCGGCGTTTTGGTTGGCGCTCCTGGCTTTGCCGGTCACGGGAGCGGCGGTTTCCTTCAATGGAGACATCGCGCCCATTCTCGATAAGCACTGCGTGTCGTGCCACCACACCGGTGGAATCGGCCCGTTTCCCCTCGTGACCTATAAAGAGGTCCGAAGCCACGCCACTCAAATCGCGGCCGTCACTAAACAGCGCTACATGCCGCCTTGGCCGCCGCAGGCAGGATACGGCGAGTTTGCCGATGAGCGGAGGTTAAGTGATGAGGAGATCCGGCTGCTCGCCGCGTGGGTAAACGGAGGCGCGCGCGAAGGACCGCCGGAACACCGTCCGGATCCGCCGCAATTCACGGATGGATGGCAGATGGGTACGCCCGACCTCATCGTGCGTATGTCCGAACCGTATGCCATCCCAGCCGAAGGAAAAGATGTCTTTCGCAATTTCGTGCTTCGCACGGGTCTGACGAGCACGAAGTACATCCGCGGAGCAGAGTTACGCCTAGACAACACCCGGGTGGTTCATCACGCGAACCTTGTCCTGGACCGTACGCAATCCCTGCGCAAGCGTGATCGGGAGGACGGCCACCCTGGTTTCCCCGGAATGGACATTCTGACGGAAGCTGCGGCCGGAGACTTCGACCCTGACTCGCATTTCCTCTTCTGGAAACCAGGTACCGTTCTTCGTCCCGAACCAGACGCCATGAGCTGGCGTCTGGATCCTCACACCGATCTTGTCATTAACTTGCACCTGCAACCAACAGGTAAAGAAGAACGAATGGAGGCCGAAGTCGGCTTATACTTTGCGAAGACCGGCCCCACGCTTTTCCCCATGCTGGTGCAGTTAGAGCACGATGGTGCGATCAAGATTCCGCCTGGCGATAACCACTTTGTCGTCACTGACGAACTTACATTGCCCGTCGACAGCAAGGTTCTTGCCATCTACCCTCATGCTCACTATCTCGGAAAGGTAATTGAGGCCTGGGCGACGCTGCCTGGTGGACGGCGCCAGCCGTTGATCCGCATCCCCGATTGGGATATTAACTGGCAGGCGGTCTACGAATACAAGCATCCGGTACTGCTACCGCGAGGAACAAAGATCGAGATGCGTATTACTTATGACAATTCAGTCTCGAATGGACGAAATCCCAATCATCCGCCTCGCTGGGTAACAACGGGAAACAGGAGCGAGGACGAGATGGGCCATGTCTGGCTGCAGTTGCTGCCCATAACAAATGGACCGTCCCAAGACGACCCGCGGCTGGAATTACAGGAAGCAGTGATGCGGAAGACGTCTGGAAAAGTACCCCGCCGATTTCACAGCTAAGTACAATTTAGCCTCGCTTTTGCAATCGCGCGGGAAGTTAGACGAAGCAATCGTCCAGTATCAAAGTGCGCTGAAGGCAGACCCGAACAGCGCAACGGCCCATAACAGTCTAGGCGGCGCGCTGTTAGCAAGTGAACAAAGAGCTTCCGGCATTGCTCAATTTCGCGAGGCACTGCGGATCGAGCCAGTTACTCAAACGCTCGTTACAATCTTGCACGCGCCCTGGCGGAAGACGGAGATTTGGACGCGGCTGCCGCAGAATACCGAGCCTTCCTTGCGCAACAGCCAGATGACGGAGTCGCTCAGGCAGCCTTAGGTGCCGTTTATGTCCAGCAGAAGCGTTATCGGGACGCGGTCGCCGCGTTTCGGGAGGCGGCCCGGCTGCAACCGGGTGACGCCGATATATGGTCCAACCTGGGCACTGGCTTGGCCATCACAGGCGACCTGCCTGGAGCTATCAGCGCGTTCGAACGAGCCTTAGAGATCGATCCGAATGCCGAGACTGCGCGCAGAAATCTTTCTCGCGCCAAAGCCCAGTTAGCCCGATGAATTGAAACGCCCAGGAGAATCTATCCTACATCGCGCGTCACGTACTCGGTGTACTGGCGTCTACAGGGCATGTCTCGCCGAACCACGTGGTTGTCCGCGCTAGTAACGTTCAATGCAAAACGACTTACTCCCGTCGTTTGTCTATTTCTACTCTTCGCTACCTTTTGTTTTGCCCAATATCGTGCCAGCTTACAAGGCACGGTCACTGATGCGCAAGGCGGCGTAATTCCCGGAGCGACGGTCACCTTGACCAGCCGCGAAACCAGTACGGCGAAGACAGCTACCACTTCACAGGCCGGTGTGTATTCCATCACTGGACTGGCGCCCGGGGCTTACACTTTGTCCGTGGATGCGCAGGGGTTCGCCAAAAAAGGATCAGGATATTGCGATCGCGAACGAGCAGGCTCGGGCACAGGATGTCCAGTTACAGCTTGCCAACCAGGCTACACAAACCGTGACGGTGAGTGCCAGCGAAACGCCCGCCATTGAAACCCAGACCGCGACTATCTCCGGCACACTCTCCGGGAATCAGTTACGCGCTCTGCCTACGTTTGGCCGCGATCCCTTCCAGGCAGCACAACTGGCGCCCGGCTCTTTCGGCGATAACGCGCGCGCTTCGAACGGAACGGGTTCTCAGAATCTGCCGGGAAGCGCCGGCCCGGGCGGCACCAGCGCAACGGCGAGCATTTTCCAAACCGAGAACCAGGTGCAGATTGTCGCGAACGGCACACGCAACAGCTCGAACAATTTCCAGGTGGATGGCGTGTCAGTCAACAGCCTGGCGTGGGGCGGTGCTGCTGTGATTACTCCGAACGAGGAGTCGGTCAAGGAAGTTACCGTGCAATCCAATCCGTACAGTGCCGAAAATGGCCGCAACAGCGGAGCACAGGTACTCGTTGTCTCCCGCAACGGCACGAACGAAGTTCACGGTAGCGCCCTTTTCAAGGCCGATCGGCCGGGCCTGAACGCTTATCAGCGGTATAACGGACCGAACAATCCGGTTCAGCGCAACAATGACCGATTCAACCAGTGGGCCGGCAGTATCGGCGGACCCGTCATCAAGAATCGGTTATTCTTTTTCTTCTCTTACGAAACCCTGCTGAACAGCTCCTCGGCAACGGCATTGAACTGGTATGAGACACCGCAGTTCTTATCCACCGTGGCCGGCGCTTCCCCCAACAGCTACGCTGCCCGATACGCGAACTACCCCGGCGAAGCAGTCGCTGCAAGCCAGATTGTCCCGAAAACCTGTGCGGACGCAGGCATCACCTCTGCGTCGCTCTGCCAGCCGGTATTTTCGAACGGCCGGTACGCTGGCCTCGATATCGGTTCGCCTTTACGCGGCGTAGCGCTGGGCCGGCAGGATCCCGGCTACCTTAGTAACGGCAACTTCGGTAATGGCGGCGGCCTGGACGGTATTCCTGACGTTTTCTACGTACAAACCGCAAATCCGACAACGATACGGCCTCAACAGTACAACGGCCGTGTTGATTTCCAGGCGACAGCGAAGGACTTGTTCACGTTTACGACTTACTACGTGCCATCGGATCAGACAAATTACAACGGGCCTGTTCGCGCCGCAAATCTCTGGAATCAGGACAGGCTGAACGAATCCGCCGCGGTGCTCTGGAACCGTACGATCACATCCAGTCTGCTGAATGAGGCCAGGTTCAATGTGACGCGCTGGAGCTACAACGAGATTGGAAGCAACCCGCAGGAACCGTGGGGCTTGCCGCAAGCACAGGTGGACACATTTGGCTCGGTCGCGCTGCAATACCTTGGCGCACCCGGCCCGGGCGTGTTCGCACAGACAACTTACAATTTCCGCGACACCGCCACGCTCGTCACTGGAAATCACTCGATTAAATTCGGAGCGGATCTGTATTGGGAGCAGGACGCCGACAGCAACGCGGCCAGTGCGAGGCCAACCTATTACTTCCGGAATATCTGGAGTCTGGGCAATGACGCTCCTTACCAGGAAGTGGGCAACTTTGACCCGAAAACCGGACAGCCCTCGGCGGCGTCTAAGTACATTCGTTCTGCCATTTACGCCGGCTTCGTTCAGGACGACTATCGCGTTGCGCCGAATCTGACCCTCAATCTGGGGTTGCGCTACGAATACTTCCAGCCTGTTCACGAGAAGTACGGAAACATCAGCAACGTCGTGCTCGGTTCCGGTCCCAACCCGCTGACGGGCTTAAGCCTGAGGGTGGGCGGTGATCTTTACAACGCGAGCAAGTTGAATTTCAGTCCGCAACTTGGCTTCGCCTGGAGGCCGAATCCCGCGAGCCAACGATTCGTGGTGCGCGGCGGTTTTGGCATCGGCTACAACCGCATGCAGGAAGCGATTACCCTAAATGGCCGTGCTAACCCGCCTTTAATCACCGGCTTCACTCTTACGGGCAGCAACCTACTTTACGCGCTTCCCAGCAGCGTCAACCAGTTTGCCGGGTATCCTGCGAACCCGAATGCTCGTCAGTCCTTTAATCCCACGACTAATCTGCCGATCGGTGGCGCGCCCATCACGCTGAACGGCTTCCCTTCTTTCCTGCCTACGCCTTATACGTACCGCTATTCGCTCGATACTCAAACGGATCTGGGCGGAAACTGGACGGCCAAGCTGGGCTATCAGGGAAGTTCGAGCCGGCATTACACGCGCCAGAACAATCTCAACTTCCTGTACGGCCCCACGAACCCGCTCGTTCAAAATCTGTACTACTACACGAACGACACCAACGGGAATTACAATGCGCTTCTCGCCGAACTGGAACACCGCTTTGCAAAGTCGTTCCAGATTGATGCTCAATACCGCTGGAGCAAGACAATCGACGACGGATCCAATGACTACTACATTGGCGAATATCCGTATGGCCTGCAGTACCTGAAAGGACTGGCCGATTTCGATGTTCGCCACTTGTTCAAGGTCTATGGTCAATACAGCCCTGTATTCTTCAAAGACAAGAGCTGGAAAGAGAAGATACTCGGAGGCTGGCAGGTAACCGGGATTATGAACTATCACACCGGATTCCCGTGGACGCCGCTGTACAGCAATACCAGTTGCAATGTGGTTTACGCAAATAGCGGATATTGCAATCTTCGTCCGTCCACATACCTGGGCGGAGCGGGAACGGATTACAGCAACAGCACATTCGAGAAACCGAATGGTAACTTCCCGAATGGCGCTTTATCCTATTTCACCGTTCCGTCGTACCCCACGAGCGGCATTCCGCCTGCTCCTGCGGTAGGGCGAAACATCCTGCAAGGCCCGAATTTCTTCAACGTCGACGCTACTTTGACGAAAGCCTTCGGCGTGCCCAGCTTTAGGATTTTCGGCGAGGCTGCCCGGTTTGAGTTCCGCGCTAACTTCTTCAATATCTTCAACAAGACGAATCTTTCGCCTTTGACGGTGAACTCGGCCGATCAGATGATCAGCACGGACGGCCGCACCAGCAATCCCCTTTTCGGTCAGCCGCAGTCCGCTTTGGGAGGAAGAACGATCGAATTGCAGGCTCGGTTCAGTTTTTAAGGTCCGATCTGGCACCCATCGTGCAGAGATTAAGTCCGTGTGAACCTATCGCTGGTTGATAACATCAACATAGTTGGGAGGATTTGCCTCCTGTTCCACACTATCTTTCGATGGGTGCGAGACGCGATCTGAAAACTCTCTCAAGACGCAACTTTCTCGTTTCGAGCGCTGGGCTGGCTCTGCTCAGCCGGTCCAGTAAAGCGGCGTCCTTCGCTGAACTTTCGTCACCCGTCACGCCCGAAGAGCGAACGTTCCTCGAAGATTTCGCCTCAAGGTGTGTCCGTTACTTCTGGGATCAGGCGGACGCACACACCGGTATCATCATGGACCGCGCCCGGAACGACGGAAGCCGCTCCGGCAATAACGTCGGCAGTTCCGCGGCTACCGGATTCGGGCTTACCGCCTTATGTATTGGTGCGAGCCGCGGGTGGCTTCCTAAAGATCAGGTTCGCGCCCGTGTCGCTACAACCCTTCGTTACTTCTGGGTCCATGCCTTCCATGATCACGGCTGGTATCTGCACTTCATGGATGCAAGTAATGGACAGCGGCGTCTCGGCTCCGAGATCTCGAGCGTTGATACGTCCTGGTTCCTGTGCGGCGTACTGTCGGCTGCCGGATACTTCTCTGCCGACCGCGAGATACAGACCCTGGCCCATCAGATCTTCGACCGCGTCGATTTCACCTGGATGCTCGCCGGCAGTCCACTGCTTTTGAGCCATGGGGCCATGCCTGGTTCCGGATTTATCGATCATCGCTGGAGCGCTTATAGCGAGGCCTCGGCTCTCTACCTGATGGCGATTGGGTCCACCAAACATCCGATACCGGCGGAAAGCTGGTACGCCTGGCTGCGTCCCGAAGTTCACTTTGACCAGTGGAGCTTTGTGAGCGGCGGCCCGCTCTTCACCCATCAGTTTTCCCACGCCTGGGTAGATTTCCGCCATCAGCAGGACGGCGATCCTTCTTACCTGAATTACTTCAGGAACTCAGTCATTGCCACTTACGCCCATCGTGACTTCTGCATCAGCCTGCAATCCCGCTATGGGGATTATGGACCGAACATGTGGGGTATCACGGCCTCCGATGGTCCTGGCGGCTATGTCGCCTGGGGCGGACCGCCGTATGCCGGTCCCATCAACGGCACACTTGTCCCTTGCGCCGCCGCCGGATCGCTGATGTTTGCCAAAGATATCTGCCTGCCCGTCCTTCGCGAAATGAAGAACGTGTATGGCGAGAAGGTTTACGGCCGGTATGGCTTCACCGATGCGTTCAATCCGAACTGGAAAGACCAGAAGCTCTGGGTCAATCAGGACGTTGTCGGTATCGATGTGGGTATATCGCTGCTCAGTATCGAAAACCTGCTGACTGGAAACGTGTGGCGCTGGTTTATGCGGAGTAACTACATTCGCAGCGCCATGGAACGGGTAGGCTTCCAACTGGCTACACCCGGCACCGTGATCAAAGAGCAGAACCGGCCGCCGGTAAGGCTGAAAGCTTAGAAGTGGAAGGAAGCGCTGGTTCTAGCGCTTCCTGCTTTGACCCTTAGCCAATTTCCTGATCTTTTTCTTGTTTGAGCCGCGCGCTTCGCTGGACGGCCGCTTCGCCTTTGGTGCAGCTTTCTTGCGGGCTGCGCGCTTCTGTTTCTTGCGCTCTTCTCTATCTTCTACGTGCTTAGTATTCATTCTTCGACTTTGATTCCTGCGTACTTCTCGACAATCTTTTTAAGGCCGTGGCCGGGAAAGCTAATTGTTAGTTTCGCATCCTCGCCATCTCCTTCTCGCCGTAACACGACTCCACGCCCATATTTCGGGTGGTGAACGGTGGCTCCGGATCGCACGCCTACCGCCGAAGCTTGACGCATAGCGGCAGGTCGCAAGCCCGGCGGTGGTGCACTTTTCGGAGGTGCGGCCGCGGACGGCTTGGCAAACGGCAGGATGCCGGGTTTCGGAGCGGCAGGTGGCGCCTGCCTGGGCTGTGTTCCCGCAGGCGCCCCACCGTTCGGGGTCGGCGTTGCCGGCGGATTAGCCATCTTCGGTGGGCCGCCGCAGTTTCTGAACAAACCCCGAAGGCGGTGGCATTCCGCGTTCTGCGAAAAACTGCGCGATATTCTCTACCGAGTTGTACGTCTTCCCGGTGTATAGATTCTTCTTCACCGATTGGCGCACGTCCGACTGTTCAGCGAACAGATCGACTTCATCCGCCTGCGGTTCGCTGTAGGGCGAGAGTTTCTCCCGCAGCGCCACCGGAACTTCGTTAAGAAAGCGCGAGGGCAGACAAACTTCCGGTTGCGAGCCGCCAAAGCGGCGCCGGTATCTCGCCCAAGTGACATAGAGCCGCTTCTCGGCCCGTGTCATTCCGACATAACAAAGCCGGCGCTCCTCTTCCATGCCCGACTCGGAAAGAAGCGATCGGCTATGCGGAAAGATCCCCTCTTCGAGCCCCGCAAGGAATACGTTCGGAAACTCTAACCCTTTGGCATTATGGATCGTAAGCAGCGAGACTGGCGCTTCCTGGTCGACGGCATCGGCATCGGCGACGAGAGCCGCATGGTCCAGAAACTCTGCGGCTGTTTCGCCGCGTTCGGCGCCTTCGACTGCCGCATTGATCAGTTCTTCAAGGTTCCCGAGGCGGGATTCGGCTTCGGGCGAGATGTCCGATTTCAACATCGCCCCGTAGCCGGTTTTCTCGAGAATCGCTCGGAGCGTCTCATGCACCGGTTGTTCCCGGGCGTTCTCCGACAGGCTCTGGATCGTGCTCAAAAAGGATTTGATCGCGGATTCGGCACGCGCCGGGAAGACGCGCTCTTCGAGCATCTTAGGCAGCGCATTCCACAGGCTCATCCCGTGTTCGAGCGCATACTGCTCCATCTGATCTATGGTGCCTTTGCCGATGCCTCGAGCCGGCGTATTAATGATGCGGAGCAAGCTCACGGAATCTTGCGGGCTGAGCAGAATCTTCAGGTAGGCCAGCAGATCTTTGACTTCGGCCCGCTGGTAAAAGCTGAACCCGCCGACCACCAGGTACTTACGGCCGTAACGCCGCAGCGCTTCTTCGATCTGGCGCGACTGAAAGTTGGTCCGATAGAGAACGGCGACGCGGTCCCGGGGGTTCTTCGCCAGGATTTTCTCGATGGTGTCGGCGATGAACAGAGCCTCATTCTCGCCGTCCGGAGCTTCGTAGTAGCCGATCTTCGATCCCTCGCCCGAACTCGTCCACAGCCACTTGCCTTTGCGCTCTTTATTGTTCGCAACTACCGCGCTCGCAGCTTCCAGGATGTTCTTTGGTGGAGCGGTAATTCTGTTCCAGCCGGATCACAACGGCATTCGGATAGTCCCGCTCGAAGTCCAGGATGTTGCGGATATCCGCACCGCGCCACCCATAGATCGACTGATCTTCGTCACCGACGACGCAAACGTTCTTCCTGGTTTCGGTGAGCAGCCGCATCAGCTCGTACTGGCTGTGGTTCGTGTCCTGATACTCATCGATCATCACGAACTCAAAGCGTTGGTTGTACAGCGTTCGCAGCCGTTCGTCGTGTTTCAGCAGCCTCACGGTTTCGAGCAGAAGATCATCGAAATCAAGCGCGTTCGCCTGCAGCAGGCGCTCCTGGTAGAGTTCGTAGACCTTCGCCATCCGGGTCAATTTCGGATCCGTGGCCGCCTTAAACCAGTCGAGGGGCGTTTCTCCGTGGCTCTTGGCATGACTGATGCGCGAGAGCATGGCCCGGTACGCCATAAACTTGTCATCCAGCCCGATCTGTTTGTAGATCGACCGGAGAAGCGAGACCTGATCGTCGTCGTCGTAGATCGTGAACTGCCGCGTAAAACCCTTGCGGATTTCGCCGAGCGTGCTGCCGTCGCGCCGCAGAGAGCGGACGCAGAACGAATGAAACGTCGAAACCAGGGGCGAATAAGCGGCGGTCGGCTCGCCTAAAAGCGTGGAAACACGCTGCCGCATCTCTTCCGCGGCCTTATTCGTAAAGGTAACGGCCAATACGGCAGGTCCGGGTACCTTGTGCTTATCGATCAGGTGAGCAATGCGTTGGGTAATGACACGCGTCTTGCCGCTGCCGGCTCCGGCGAGCAGCAGCATCGGGCCTTCAACATGCTCAGCAGCCTCACGTTGTTGCGGATTTAGACCTGCAAGAAAATCCATGAATTCGGGCGGGGGAAGCGCTTTCAGAATAACATCCGGACAGGTCTTCGAGACCGCAGGAACTACTCTTTAATGCATGTCGTATGGAGTCGTCGTTGAGCTCGTCAAAAGCTGCCTGCTCGTTCTTTCGGCGCTGTTTCCGATCGTCAATCCGCTGGGGAACAGCCCGATCTTTTTGACCCTCACGTCAGGCTATTCGACCGACGCCCGTACTATCCTTTCGCGGAAAATCGCCCTGAACAGCTTCTGGCTGCTAACCGGCTCCATGCTGGTCGGCACTCACATCCTGGCGTTTTTCGGCATATCGATTCCGATTGTTCAGGTCGGCGGCGGCCTGGTGGTCATCTCCGCCGGATGGTCCGTGCTGCAGGGCGAATCAGAGCCCACCGAAACCCCCAGCAAGAAGAATATTACTCAGCGGGACATTGCCAACCGGGCCTTCTACCCCCTGACTCTGCCGCTGACCGTTGGCCCCGGCTCGATTTCGGTGGCGCTTACCCTCGGAGCGACGGAAATACACCGGAGCCATCTGGTTCGTCTGATCGCCGCGATTGTCGGACCCGCCCTCGTGGCGCTGAGCGTTTTTCTCAGTTACCGCTTCGCGGAACGCCTCGCGCATCTCTTTGGTGAGACGGTCATGAACGTTATCGTCCGGCTTAGCTCTTTCATTTTGCTTTGCATCGGAGTCCAGATCGTTTGGGACGGGGTGCGAACACTTCTGAACTCGGGGCACTAACGAAACAGGGTGTACCCGGGCACAAGCTTAGTAGTCTAGAGGTAGCCCCCTCTTTTTGATGATCCCTAGCAGTTTACGTGTGTGGCTCGCCGGTCTGGTGCTGTTCTGTTTAGTTTCTGCGCACTTGACGGCCGCCCACGATGCCGCTTTCGGCCAGATCGACGCCATCGTGAAGTCAATCTCGGAAATCACGGGGTTGCCCGAAAAACACACGGTCCCATACGGCCGCATGTCTAAGCACCAGTTGCGCCAGTTTCTCAACAAGAGGATCAAAAAGTCGCTGAAACCGGAAGAAATCTACGCCGATGAACTGGCCCTGAAGATGTTTGGGTTCGTACCGCAGAATTTCGACCTGCGGAAATCGACGATCGACCTCTTAACGGAACAAGCCGCGGCTTTTTACGACTACGACGAGAAGAAGCTTTTCCTGATGGAGCAGTCCTCCGTAGTCGGTGATACTGTCACTCTGGCTCACGAGCTGACCCATGCGCTGGCGGATCAGCACTTCCATCTAAATAACTTTATGGACGACACACCGGCAAGCGATGACGAGAACCTGGCCCACTCGGCGGTAGTCGAAGGTGAAGCAACCTGGGTGATGATCGCTTACAGCCTGAAACAGTCCGGCCAACCCCCTGAGCCGACTCCGGAAATGGTCCGGTCCATGTCAGACAGCGGCCAGTCTTCCATGACCGATTTCCCTGTTTTGCGGCAGGCGCCTCTTTATATCCAACAGTCGCTTCTTTTTCCTTATTCCTACGGCACCACGTTTTTCGACGCCGTTTACCGCAGGCTGGGGAAAAAGGCGTTTACCGAAGTGTTCACAAATCCGCCTGTCGATTCGGCGCAAATTATTCATCCGGAACGATATTTCGCCCACGAGAAGCCGGTCCGTCCGGATCTGCCCGCCTTACCTTCGAAACCCGGTGAAGTCATCACGGACGGCTCGGTTGGGGAATTTGACCACCAGATGCTGATTCGCGAATACGCCGGTGAGGACGAAGCGAACTCGCTCGCTTCCCACGTTCGCGGAGGCCAGTTCAAGATCGTGAGCGCCGGCGATGGTCATAAGCCCGTTCTCGAATACTCCTCCGAGTGGGATTCACCCGAAACTGCAACCCACTTCTTCGACGCCTACGAGAAGATCCTCTGCGGCAAGTGGAAGCATTGCGATGTAACTGTGTCCGGGGACTCTATACTCGCCGGCTCTGGAGACAACGGGTTGTTTATCTCCCGCCACAAAGGCAGTACGTTCTGGAGCGTAGAAGGCTTAGCGAACGAAACGGAGTGGCGGCAATTGAAGACCTCCTGGACAACGGAATTGCAGGCACAGTCGCGTGGCCCTAAGACTCCGGCATTATCCGTTAGCCCGACAAATCCGAAAAGCACCCGGCTTACGCTACACTGAAGTTGGAGAAAATCGTGAAGACCGCTGTTGCCTTTCTATCGAGTGCCGTCCTCCTGGCCTCCTCCTTGATAGCTGCGGAGCCGCAAAAAGCGCCCGAACTGGCATTCACCATCCCGAGCCAGGGGCAGAAGCTGCTGAGTCAGTACCGCGGGAAGGTAGTGGCGCTCGAATTTATCTTCACGACGTGCCCTCACTGTCAGGCCGCTTCCAAGGTGATGACCAAATTTCAGCAGGAATATGGGTCGCGGGGGCTCCAGGTGTTAGATATCGCTGTGAATGACAATGCGGATCTCCTGGTGGACAACTTCGTAAAGGATTATAGTGTCGGGTTTCCCGTCGGCTGGACCCCGCGGACTCAGATGACTGAGTTCATGGGTTTCAATGATGGCCGGTTCGTTGTCCCACAACTGGTCATGATCGATCGGAAAGGCATGATTCGTTATAAGACCCCGGCTCTCGAGAACGAGGACTGGGACAAGTTGATGAAAGAGGATGCGATCCGGCAGCACATCGAAGAACTGCTAGGCTCGGATAGTCCTTCCGCGAAGCGCAGCACGTCCTCCGGCACCCGCGCCGCTCTCGCAAAAAAGAATTAGTCTCTCACGAGCGCCCGTAGCTCAGTTGGATAGAGCGCTTGCCTCCGGAGCAAGAGGTCAGAAGTTCGAATCTTCTCGGGCGTACCACTTATCCGCAAGAAAAGTAGTCATTTAGCCGGTATGTGAAGTTTGTCAGCAGGCTCCGTCCTTCCTCCATTATCCTAGATACCGATCATGCGACAGGAGCTGACACAAGACCTGCGCGATCCAGCGGTAGCCTTGCTCGACGTGACCCAGGTTCCCGTCGAGACACTTAAGGCGAAAATCTACTCTCGAATGCGCGCTGCAGACATCGCTTAACGACGGTGCCAAAGCCTGCCAGTAGTCCCGCAGAAGCTGAGGTGATCGTGGAGCTGATAGCGATCGCGACCGCCAGACGAATCTGCGATGGCCGTGAAATGGTCGAGATGTCGTCATCGAAGCGGAGGTAATCTTGCACCAATGCGGAGCTCAAGCGGACGGGTCAGGAACAACATCGGCCATTACTTAGACCTCGTGGAACTGAATGATCGATATTGATCTTCCGCGCTCCGTCTTCTGGCCGCGGGTTCTTCTAGTTTGACGCACTCCGTGTCGCTTGTGCGAGAGCGCGAAAGTAGACATCTTGTCACGACCGATGACCGTCTGGTTCGGAAGGCGGGCGATAGGCGATACACAACAATGCAAAGCGGGAAATGTCTGCTCATGAATTTCACCCATGCACTCTCAATTGTCACAACGCGTAGCTCGGGCAGAGGGCTTTGCGCGTTTCTCATCGGTGATGGTGATCGTAATCGGTCGCGAGCAACTACACAGAACAGCGAGATCAAATTGACTGAAGTGACGTCAAAATCGATGGCATCTTTGAGCAGATCCGCTCCGCTGAACGCATACTTCACTGTACGTACATCTGTATGGCAATAGCAACTGGTCCTGCCGAGCAAGAGGATCAGCAGTTCGAATCTTCTCGGGCTTCCCGCCTTTAGTAACATCCGTCGCTGGTCTGGATGGCAAAGCTGCGCGAGCCTGTCTCTTCGGATGAGCAGACAAGAACTTTTTCAAGGTTCCGAACAGGCGGCGATTTAGAATGATGGTTACGCTCCTGTCGTTCACAGGAGCGGCATCGTTTCGAAGCATGTGCTCCGCCCACTCGATTACCGGTGAATAATCCGTTTAGTGTCTCGGGCGACCTGACGGACGCAGATCTCGCCAATCTCTACCGGCTCCAGGTACGCGAGCAGGCCGATTTCGCCCTATTCGGCATTTCCGCTGAAGGCAAGATGACCACCTGGAACCGCGGGGTGGAGCATATCTTCGGTTATGGCGAGGACGACTGGCTGGGCCAGGATTCCGGCATCATCTTCGTTGACGAAGACAATTCGCACGACATTGCGCGGCACGAAATGGCGGTCGCCAGGGACTTGGGACGGTCGGCCAATATTCGTTGGCACAAGCGAAAAGATGGAAGCCGTATTTACCTCAGGGGAGTGCTCAATGCGCTTCGCGATGAACACGGAACATTCCTGGGCTTTTCAAAAACTGTTGTTGATGATACAGCCCGCAAAAATCTGGAAGACGCGCTGACGCAGTCCAATCTGGATCTGCAGCAGTTCGCACTTGCGGCAAGCCACGACCTTCAGGAACCTTTGCGTACTCTCTCGATCTACGCAGAACTATTGGGGCACAACTACCGTGGCAAGTTGGACCCCGATGCCGACAAGATCCTGCAATCGATGATGGATGCGGCCGAGCGCATGAGCACGCTGATCACGGACCTTCTCGCCTATTCCCAGCTTGCCTTGGAAGAGACCGAGGTCGTCTCGGTAGACCTGAACGAGGATTGGGAGAGCGCGGTCAGCTTGCTGAGTTCGAGCATCGAGCAGGAGAACGCCGTCATCACGCATGATCCGTTGCCACAGGTGAATCTCGATCGCAGTCAACTCGTACGTCTGTTCCAGAACTTACTCGCAAACGCCATCAAGTTCCGGAAGCCGGGCGAACGTCCCACCATCCACACTTGGGCCGAGCGCCGGGAAAAAGAATGGCTGATCCGGGTGAAGGACAACGGAATCGGATTCGCGCCTGAGCACGCAGGAGCCATCTTCGCCCCCTTCAAGCGGCTCCACAGCACTCGGCAATACCCTGGTTCGGGCATAGGACTGGCCGCCTGCAAGAGAATCGTTGAGGGCTGGGGTGGACAGATCGGCGCCGAGTCCATACCGGGCGATGGCTCTATTTTCTGGTTCACTCTACCGGCGAGCTAAGCCCCCGGACTCTTTCTCTGAAGCCTAAGGGCACTGAGCCTACATCTACAAGCTTTGGACCACGTTTTGAGCGAGAGGTGGCGACCATGCGCTCGCCTTCGGCCCGCTCGAGATTGTTGCTTTCCGCACCATGCCCGAGCAAAAGAAAGACCAAGAAGCTTGGAAACCAAGCGTTAATCCCTGGATCATCGCTCTTTCGGTGATCCTGCCCGCATTTATGGAAGTCATCGATACTTCCATCGCGGCCGTTTGCATCCCTTATATCGCCGGTAGCCTCTCAGCGACTAGCGACGAGGCCACCTGGGTCCTGACCTTTTATCTGCTTTCGAACGCAGTTGTGTTGCCGGCGAGCGCGTGGTTTTCGTTGCGGTTCGGCCGGAAGCGCTTCCTCATGGCGTCCATCATGATCTTCACGGCCGCGTCCTTTTTGTGCGGTGCCGCGAACAGCTTGCTCACCATCATCCTGGCCCGGCTGGTGCAAGGCGCGGGCGGCGGAGCGCTACAACCGCTTTCGCAATCCATCATTACCGAAAGCTTTCCTCCCGAAAAACGGGGGATGGCGATGGGGCTGTTCGGGTTAGGCGTCGTTGTCGCCCCGGTTCTGGGGCCGACTCTTGGCGGCTGGTTAACGGACCACTATTCCTGGCGTTGGGCCTTTTATATCAACGTACCCGTAGGCGCGCTCGCCCTGTTCCTGGTGGGCCGATTTGTGGAAGATCCGCCCTACATCAAGAACGCTAATCCCGGCTCGCTCGACAAAATCGGGTTTGGCTTGCTTGCAATCTGGCTTGGCGCGATGCAGTTGATTCTCGATCGCGGCCAGGAGGACGACTGGTTCGGCGCGGTCTGGATCCGCTGGACTTTCGGAATCATGATTGTGACTTTCATCATGTTCATCTACAGCCAGTTCGTGGCGGAAAAACCACTGACGAACCTGCGGATTTTCCGGAACCGAAATTTCGCGATCGGCTGCGCTTTGATTTTCCTGTTCGGCGGCTGTATCTATGGAGCCGTCACAGTGCTCCCGCTCTTTTATCAAAACCTGATGGGATACTCGGCGACAGCCTCGGGATTTGCAGTTGCGCCTCGAGGTATCGGAGCGATTCTAGCTATGCCGCTGGTCGGATTCCTGGTGGCGAAGGTTGACACCCGGATCCTGGTCTCGTTCGGATTCACTGTCTTCGGTATTTGCAGCCTGACGTGGGGCCATCTCAACACTCAAATCTCTCCGACGACACTCGATCTGCCCATTATCATCAGCGGATTTGCGCTCGGTTTCGTGTTCGTTCCCCTCAGTACGATCTCCCTAGGAGGACTGAAACCAAGCGAAATCGGAAATGGAAGCGGATTGTTCAACTTGCTGCGAAATGTTGGCGGAAGCGTCGGAATTTCGGTGGTGAATACGATTCTCGCTCGCCATGAACAGCTCCATCGGACAGAGCTGAGCCGGAATCTGGTGACCACCTCACACAACCTGCAGCAGCGGTTGACGGAGTTGACGCAGTTCCTCACGCACACTTACGGTCCTGCGGAAGCTAGCCGACGCGTGTATGGGATGGTGGAGGCTACACTTACGCAACAGGCAATTCTGTGGTCTTTTGTGGACGATTTGCGGTACATGGCAATGGCTTGCTTCTGTTGTGTACCTCTCGTATGGGCGCTGAAGCGAGTGAAACCCAAAGGCCCGATTGCAGCACACTAGGCCCATGTTCCATCTATCCTTATAGGAACCGATTGTGAATACCAGCCCTACCACGAGCGAAGATCGCAGGAATCGAAAACGAGTAGTCATTGTGGGAGGCGGCTTCGCGGGTTTGCACGCAGCGAAGGGCCTCGCAAACCTGCCTGTGGATGTTGTCTTGGTGGACCGCCGTAACCATCACACGTTTCAACCTCTGCTCTATCAGGTCGCTTTAGCGGTGCTGTCGCCCGCCGATATCGCACAGCCGATCCGCAGTATTCTCAGCCGGGAAAAGAACGTTCAGGTGTTGATGGACGAAGTTCTCGGCGTCGATCTCGCTCAGTCCGCGGTGCGTCTGAAGAGCGGGTTGTCCCTGCCCTTCGACTATCTTTGCCTTGCAACGGGCTCCACTCATTCCTACTTTGGACACGACGAATGGGCGCCTCTCGCGCCCGGCCTCAAGACTCTGGAAGATGCAACCGAGATTCGCCGCCGGATCCTGCTCGCATTTGAACTTGCCGAACGCCAGGCCATCGAAACAGGAGATCATCCTCCTCTGAACTTCGTCGTCGTAGGCGGCGGCCCCACCGGCGTAGAACTTGCCGGAGCCATCTCGGACATCTCGGGCGTGATGTTGAAAGAAGACTTTCGCCATATCCGGCGGGAGAAAGTCCGGATCATGCTCTATGAGGGGCTGCCAAGGCTTTTGAATGCGTATCCGGACGACCTCACAAAGAGCGCCGAGGAACAGCTCAGGCATTTAGGTGTCGAAGTCCATACAAACAGCAAGGTCGAAGATGTTCAGCCGGGTTATCTCATCGTGAACAAAGAACGTATCGACGCGGTTGTCACGTTATGGGGCGCCGGCGTCCAGGCTTCGCCGCTCGGCCGCACCACAGGGCTGCCGGTTGACAATAAGGGCTGTGTTGTCGTCGATGAGTTTCTGAATCCGCCCGGTCACAAGAATATCTTCGTTCTCGGAGATCTTGCGCATGTGGAAGAGAACGGCAACCGCGTCCCGGGTGTGGCACAACCGGCCATGCAGATGGGAGATTTCGCAGCGCGCACCATTGGGGATGACCTTGCCGGGCGCGCTCGCAAGAAATTTCACTACTTCGATAAGGGCGACATGGCCACCATCGGGCGTCACGCCGCCGTTGCCAATCTGAAGTGGCCGTTCCATGCTCATTGGTCGGGCTTTTTTGCCTGGATAGCCTGGGCACTCGTTCACGTTTACTTTCTGATTGGCTTCCGTAACCGTATCCTGGTGCTTTTGCAGTGGGCTTGGACCTATTTCTTTTTCAGCCGTTCGGCCAGACTGATCACGGGCGATCAGACCCTGGTGGGATGGGACGAAACCGTTCGGGAGAATCAAAAGTCCCGGTCTACGGCCGCAGTTTAGCTCCCCGTACGATCTCGCCCGGCATCGTTCGACCTCCCTCCGGCATCCGTAAAGGGAAAACCACATGATGGAACTCGGACTTGCTACGTTCGGCGACATCGCCGCAGATCTCGAAACGGGCCGAACGATCAGTCCCAGCGAGCGGGTTCGCAATCTACTCGAAGAAATTGAACTGGCCGATCAGGTTGGACTCGATGTGTTCGGAGTCGGCGAGCATCACCGGCCGGATTACGTCGTTTCGGCTCCGGCGGTCATCCTCGCGGCGGCGGCGGCGCGTACGAAGAAGATTCGTCTCACGAGCGCTGTTACTGTTTTGAGTTCGGATGATCCGGTGCGTGTCTTTCAGCAATTTGCGACGGTGGATCTGATCTCGAACGGACGCGCGGAGATCATCGTGGGCCGCGGATCCTTCATTGAATCGTTTCCGCTCTTTGGCTTCCCGTTAGAACAATACGACGAATTATTCTCGGAGCGGCTCGACTTGCTTCTTGAGATTCGCCGGGCGGAGCGGGTCCGCTGGTCGGGGAAGCATCGCGCTTCGATTGAGGATCTGGGCGTCTATCCGAGACCGGTTCAAAATCCGCTGCCTGTGTGGATCGGCGTGGGTGGAACTCCCCAGTCGGCGGTACGCGCCGGAAGACTTGGCCTTCCCATGACGATTGCAATCATCGGCGGCATGCCCGAGCGCTTCAATAGCTTTGTGGAGAAGTATCGGGCGGCTGGCGAGCGGGCAGGTCATGACCTCTCAACGCTTGCGGTTGGAATCAACTCACACGGGTACGTAGCAGACACATCCCAGGCGGCAGCAGACGAGTTCTTTGGTCCGTATTCTTCGATGATGAACAAGGTCGGCCGCGAACGCGGTTGGAGTGCGATGACCCGGGCGGACTTTGAGACATTACGCTCTCCCCGTGGAGCTCTGGCCGTAGGAAGCCCGCAACAGGTCGTGGACAAGATCCTCTATCAGCATGAGATCTTTAAACATCAGAGATTTCTAGCTCAGATCAGCGTAGGATCTATGCCCCATCGGCAGGTATTGCGGGCGATAGAACTGTTCGGCACGAAAGTCGCCCCCGCTGTCCGCCTGGCTACAGCGAATCACAACGCGAAAACTGAGGTGACAGCGTGAGGCGCCGCTACCGGAGTGACCCTTTTTAGACGGTGGCTGTGCGCGTACCGGTAACTCCGGAACCGGTCGTGATTCTCAAGAACGCCTGTTCCGCAGAGGCGGGAAGGACTCTCCAGATTTTTTCGGCAGTTGCCTTTTCCTGAGCCTGAATCTGCCGGGCTAGCGACGCGGTTTCTGTGTCTCCCGCCGCTTCCGCTACCGTCGCCAACGATTCGTACATAGCCATTTCACTGTTCTCGACAGCGAACGCCATCATCAGGTTCTGAGTCGTTCTCTCTTCCTTCTCGTGGCCCAACTGAGCAGCCTTCGGGCTTAGACCGAACACATGCGCAAGTAAGCTCTTCGCGGTAGAAGGACTGCCGCCCAGGGCCTCGAGCCTGGCTGTCAGATGCTCGTATTGCTGTCTCGTTTCGACTGCGTGTTGCCGGAAGAGGGACTGCACAACGGTATCGTCCCCTTCCTTCGAAAAACCCTCAAGCTGGGTCTCAAAGCTTCTCTCGGCAGCAATTGCGTCCTGGAGATATCTCTTGATTACGTCAACACTCGTTTCAGCCATGTTCGTTATTCCTTCGCGTCCCGCGGGCGTACTCGCCTCGCAACTTATGAGACCGAACTATCCGTGGCCTTGTTTCTCGGTAAAAGAGAAAGCCTCCGGAGTTTGAGGCCCCGGAGGCTAGGATTTCCCTGAAGGGCAGGCTACTTTGCTTTATCTTCGAAGTACGGCGCCTTAGTCTGGCTCCAAGGTCTCGGCTGATAAATCCAGTTCCTGCTCGTGTAGTCGCTATAGGTCAGAAGGACCAGTATGCTCAACCAGACCAGCCCCGCAACCACGAAGAGCTTCGTCAGGCTGGTCGTGTAGCGCACGCCCATAAAGATCCAGGCGACAAGAGATGCCTTGAACACCGCGATAATCAGCGCAACAACGATATTCCACTCACCGAGATCGATGTAGGAAATCAGTGTGGTGACGAAGGTTAAAACGATGAGGGAAAGGAAGACCTTGACTAGCGTCGCAACTTTCGGAATGGGCGTATGATGCCCGGCGGAAGCAGCCGTACTCATCCTCGATCTCCAATCAGGTAAAGCATCGGGAACAGGAAAATCCAGACAATATCCACGAAGTGCCAGTAGAGCCCGATCATTTCAACCGGGGTGAAATAATGCTCGTGTGAAAGCGCCCTTCCTGGCTTTCACTACCAGGTAGGTCATCAGTCCGAAGCCGACGATCATGTGAATCGCGTGCATTCCCGTCATGGCAAAGTACAGGAAAAACAGGATCTGCGCGTTCCGTTCGAATTGAGTCGCGTCGTAATGGAAGCCAAATCCCGGCACCAGGTGCTCTACCCACTTCTCGTGGTACTCGTAAGCCTTGATCCCGAGGAAAATAGCTCCGAAAAACATCGTGAGGAGCAGATACCTGACCAGCGCCTTACGCTGACTCAGTCTGCGCGGAGCGTACCGCCATAGCCATGGTCAAGCTGCTGCAGATCAGGACCCCGGTGTTGGTGGCACCGAGGGGAACGTTCATGAACTTACTCGTGCTCGCGAAAGCCGGATAATACAGGTTGCGATACACGGCGTAGCTTGCGAACATTCCTCCGAAGAACAGAACCTCGGTGATCAGGAATGTCCACATGCCCAGCGTGTCCGCATCCATCTGCTGTGCGGGCGTGGCAAAGTGGTGCTTGAGATGAGCCTGCTCCTCCGGCAAGATCACATCTGCGGGAGCGGGAATGATTGTGTCAGCCAACGACATCCTCCAGCGGACCGTAGTTGTAGGCCTCTTCTTTTACAACCGGGGTCTTGTCGAAATTAAACGTAGTGGGCGGGGATTGGATCTGCCACTCCAGGCCGGTCGCATTCCAAGGATTGTTTCCGGCCTTCGGGCCTTTGAATAACGACCAGGTGAAGTAAACCATGGGAATCACGTAGCCAAGCCCCAGAACCGAAGCACCCGCCGTCGAGAGAACGTTGAGAGCCTGGAATTCCGGTGGGTAAGACTGATACCGTCTCGGCATTCCGAGGTACCCGAGAATGAACTGCGGGAAGAATGTCAAGTTGAAGCCGATAAAGATGATGAGGCTCGCGAATTTGGACCATGCTTCCGGATACATGCGTCCGGTGATCTTGGGCCACCAGAAGTGTAAGCCGCCGAGGAACGCCATCACCATTCCGCCCACCATCACGTAGTGGAAGTGCGCCACTACAAAGTAGGTTCCATGGGCCGCAACGTCTGTTCCCAGAGTTGCAAGGTGAAGTCCGGTCAAGCCGCCAATGGTGAAGAGCCCGATAAATCCGAGCGCATACAACATCGGAGTATCGAACGAGACCGAGCCCTTATACATGGTCGCAGTCCAGTTAAAGACCTTGATAGCAGACGGAACCGCCACCATAAAGGTAAGGAACGAGAAGGCCACGCCCAGATACAGGCTTTCGCCGGTAATGAACATGTGGTGACCCCAGACAACGAAGCTCAAGACCGCGATCGCCATGCTCGAGAAGGCAACGAAGTTGTACCCGAAGACGCGCTTCTGACAGAAGCAGGCCATAATTTCGCTGATGACACCCATGCCCGGCAAGATCATGATGTAAACGGCAGGATGCGAGTAGAACCAGAACAGATGCTGGAACAGGATAGGATCGCCGCCAATGTTCGGATCGAAAATACCGACTCGCGCCACGCGCTCAAAGGCGAGCAGCAATAAGGTGATGGCAATGACCGGCGTTCCTAAAACCTGGATCAACCCGGTGGCGTAGTTCGACCACACGAACAGGGGCAAACGGGACCAGGTCATTCCGGGAGCCCGCATTTTGTGTACCGTGACGATGAAATTCAGGCCGGTGAGAATCGAGGAGAAGCCGGAGATGAACACACCGACAGCCGCCGCCAGCACATAAGAGTTCGAAAAAGTGCTGCTGTAAGGCGCGTAGAAGGTCCAGCCGGTATCCACGCCGCCGCGTACCACCGCATAAAGCGTGAAGATTGCGCCAAGAACGTAGATGTACCAGCTAAGAAGGTTAATTCTCGGAAACGCCAGATCTTTGGCGCCGATCATGATGGGGATCAGGAAATTAGCCAAAGTCGCCGGGATGGAGGGTACGAGGAAGAAAAACACCATCACGATGCCGTGCATCGAAAAGAGGCGGTTGTAAACCTCCGGGCTGAAGATGCCCTCGGGTTCTAGGAGGTTGATACGAAAGAGAACGGCCATCGCACCGCCGACGAAGAACATCAGCGTGATGGAGATCAGGTACAGGAACGCGATCCGTTTATGGTCCGTCGTCAAGAGCCAGCTCTTCCAGCCATGCTCGACGTTGAGATAGTTGACCGGTTCGGCCTCTACCTCAGGGAGTTCTCGTGCAATTGTTGCCATGAGCTTGGATGATCCTTTATTAACTACAAACTACCGCTGCTGCGCCGCACCTGCTCGATTGTTTCCCTGTGCCCGTGGCGCAATGACCACCGGGCGTTGTTGAGACCCTTGCTGGGACGCAGGCTGGTTTGGGGCAAGCGACTTGATATACGCGATCAACTGAATAACATTCTGCTCGCTGATCTGCCCTTTGAAGTTCGGCATAATGTTGGGCTCGAACCCGGCCGCAATCTTCGCGTTGGGCTCCAGGATTGATTCTCGCAAGTACGCGTCGTCAGCGAGAACCGTCTGTCCGTTGGCCAATTGGACAGGCTTGTTGTATAAGCCTTTCAGCACCGGGCATCGACCCTGCTGGTCGGTCAGGTGACACGTGGAGCACCCATACTGGGCGAACAGCGTTTCACCCTGCTGGGCTAGCGAGCCACCCGTTCCGCCTCCACTCATCCACTCAGCGTATTCGCGCTCCTCCATGACATTAACCCAACCAACCATTCCGGAATGAAGCAGTCCGCAATACTCGGTGCAGAACAAGCGGTAACGCCCAGGCTTGCTAGGTGTAAACCAGAGGCTATCGTAGTGCCCGGGCACGACATCATGACGAACGCGAAAGGCCGGGATCGAGAAGCTGTGAATAACGTCTTCAGAGGCCATGGTCAATTTGACCGGTTGATTCATCGGCACGTGGAGTTCGTTGATCTCGCTTCCGCCATTCGGATACTGAACCTTCCACATCCACTGTTTTCCGGTGACGAAAATCTCCATCGCGTCCTTGGGCGGTTGCTGCGCGGCAAAAAAGAGCTGCGCGCCCCAGGCAAACATGATCAGCATCACCAGGAACGGCAGGATGGACCACGTCAGCTCTAACTTCGTCGAACCCTCGATCTGGACCGGCTGTACGTTCGCGCGACGGCGGTACTTGTACGCAAAGAACCCGATCGCAACAAAGATCACTACCGTCATCACGATCGATACGATGTTGATGAACCAGTACAGAGCGTCGATCTGGTAGCCTTCTTTCGACGCTAATTCCGGAAATAACTGCAGTTGTGCTAGAACGAGCGAGTCAGCCCACATGCTCCGCTTCCTTCCACTGTTCCCGCAGGCGGTGAGTCTTGTCTTTTCGCATGAGTAGGTATATAAGTCCGGCGAGCAGCAGAACCGTCAGTGCGGCTCCTGCCTTCAATATGTTCTGAACCGCAAGCGTGTATTTGCCCTGTGTCGCGTCGTAATGGAAGCAAAACAGGAGAACGTAATTTACAGGGTTGCTGATTCTGTGTTTCGAAGCCTCGACCAGCGACATCCGCAGATCGGCCGGGGCATAGTCCACGCCGTAGAAGTAGCGCGACATCCGCCCTTCGGGGGTAGCCACCATGATGCCGCCCGCGTGAATGAACTGCTTGGTACTTTCGTCCCAACGATAGCCGAAGCCAACCGCGGAAGCGAGCTTGGTGATCGACTCCTGGGATCCGGTCAGGAAGTGCCAGGCGTTATCAAAGCCCGCACGGCCAAACATCTTGGCGTACTCGGCTTTCTTTTCTCTCGCGGCAGCCGGAGTATCGGCCGGGTCGAAACTAACAACCACAACGTCGTAGTCGATTCCGGCTTGCATCGGAACCCGACGCAAACTCATAACCGTTTCCCGCAAGCTCATCGGGCAAAGACTGGGACATTTGAAGTACACCAACTCCAGCACGACGGGCCTCTCGCCGAAATAAGTGCGGAGAGGCACAGCTTGCCCGTTCTCGTCGTTGAACATCAAGTCAAGCGGAACGGGAGAGTTGAGTTTCTGTTCCAGGTTGACGCCCTGCGTCTTCTTAGGACGGGCATATTGCCCAAAACCCAAGGATGCTGACACGAGCAGCAGAGCAGTTATCGCGAAGTTACCGCGCATTCTTCCTAATTTCCCCTTGAATCTGCGGCCGCGCTCCGGCCCCGATACCGACCGGCTTCGACGACGTACCGCCCGACGCGTCAGTCGCATCACCACCGGGAGTTCGGATACCCACCGGAGCTCCGGGAGCGATGTTCAGTCTGGAAACTTCAGCGTCCATAGCGCGGTCGATTGGAATGTGAGTGCGTCCCAGTGCATCCTTTCCCGTGCCTTCCAGCACCTGGTTCTCATGGGCGCGCAAGTCGGGAAGTATGTCCCAGGGGTGAACCTCAAGCGTCGGCTTCGGCGGTATGACACGCTCGGGAGCGATCGGGCTCGGAAGCGATCCCTGGGGATTGATCTTTATCAGCAATGAGTGAATGACAAGCGTCAGTGCGAATACGAAAACGAGCGTTCCGCCGATGACTGCGAGCGAACCGATGACGACTCCTGCGCGCGCATCTACTTCTTCAAATGCAGTACCCTCATGACCGGCATGGGGATGCGATTCCACGGTACCCCGGGAGCTCACCATCCTGTTTTGGATCTCATCCAGATCACGGTGCTGGCCGGCGTTCGGATACGGTTGGGGGGATTCGTAATGTTGTTCGTTCATGCTACTAGCTCCCGAACCGGTTCCGGCTCCGGCAGGCGCGGATCGTGCAGCGGTAATAGAGGCCGTCGTCTAAGTTGTCCGAGATACGCGAAGAGCCAGATGCCCCCCACTCCCAGGAAGGCCGCTATATCGGTCCAGTAGAGCGCAAAGCCCTTGTTCCGAAAGGTCGGCTCGATCACCCAGAACACATCCAGAACGCGGGCAGCCAGAATCCAGAGCGCCACACGGATCAGCCGCTTTGGATCTCGCTTGCGGTTCTGGGACAGCAAGGCGAGAAACGGAATGGCGAACATAGTGAGACCCAGGGCCCAGGTAATCACTTTCCAGAAACCGCGGGTCCGCAGTAAATACCAGCCGATTTCCTGGGGCAGGTCGGCGGGCCAGACGATAATCAACTGCGACGCCGAAAGGTAGGTCCAGAAAATCGTGAACGCAAACATCAAGTTGCCGAGGTCGTGCAGCAGCTTGGGACTGATCCGTCCACCGAATCGGTCGTCACGGCTGGTCAGAATGAGCACAATGATGCTGAGCGCGAAGGTCTGCAGCACATCACCAATCAGTAAAAGAGCACCATAGACCGTCGAGAAGAACTCAGCGTCTGTCGAGAGGATCCAATCGATAAACGCGAAAGTGGCCGTGAGTGTAAACGCCAGCAGCATCGGAGCGCTGAACTGCCGCAAACGGACAACGAGCGTGGGATCGCCGGTTTCATCCTGGCGGTCCGTCATCTTCTGGACACGCATGCCGATGAAGATCCAGAGTGCGAAATAGATGAAAACCCTGATGACGAAGAACGGAGTATTCAGGTAGGCCGCTTTGTGCTGCACAACCTTATTGAGGTGAATCGTCTCGTTGGCCCAGGGGTAAAGATACGGAAGGCCGAGTAGAAGCGGCAGAAAGAGCAGGAATACGACCGGAATGGTGCGCACCTTCGCTTCGAGCAAGCGGCGGATCGTAACACCCCACTTCCCTCCGACCACGTTGTTCAGGAGCAATATACCCAAACCGCCGAACGCGAATCCGGCCCAGTAGAAGAAAGCGAACAAATAAGATTGAAAGAATTCCGCGCGATTTGCGAAGAACCCGGCGACGCAAAGCAACAACCCGAGGCCGCCGACGACGCCCGAGATGCGCTCGATACTGGCAGCGCCTGAGCCCAGGCGGACCACCGGCACTTGAGATCTATGGTGAGAGTGATCGCTCACTGATTTCCCCCGGATGCGCTCTTCGCGCCCGTATTACTTGCTCCCTGCAACTCTGGCGGGGCATTCTGACTCAACTGCAAAGCACGGATGTAAGCAGCGATTCGCCACCGGTCGTCAACCGCGACCCGGGAGGCGTAAGAGTACATCGCGCCGTAGCCATTGGTCATGACGTCGAAGAAATGACCGACCGGCGCGGTCACAAGCCTCTCGTCGTGATAACTGGGCGGCTGCCGGAGGCCGCGCTTGACAATCATGCCCTGTCCATCGCCGAGGCGGCCATGGCACGGAGAGCAGTAGATCTCAAAACGGTCATGGCCTCGATCAAGATCTTCGCGCGTAATCTGAATCGGAATGGCGGTCACGTCTTTGCCATTCAACTTGCCTGTGTACCGCGCTTCGTCCAGGCGCAACTGGCCACGTGCGACGGTATCGGCAATGGTCGGGCGCGAGGCCCGGCGATCGCCGAAGAAATCTGTCGCGGCAAGCGGCTTGTATTTTGGCTGGTTGTGCATGTCCTGCCGGCAAGCGCTGGCCGACAGCATGGCAGCCAGAGCAAGCGCGCCGAGAATCGCCCTACGCTGGAACAACGGTCACCTCACTGCCTCCCAGATCCCGGAGGAACTGCAAAGTCTCCTCGGTCCGGAACTTTGGATCCGAAGACTCGATACAGAGAAAAAATCGATCGATGGACGCCCGGGTAAATTGCGGAACATTGAACACCGGGTGGTACGGCTGAGGCAGCCCGTTCATTGCCAGCACACAAATCAGCGATGTGATGGCAGAGAACAGAATCATGCACTCAAACGTAATGGGTATAAACGACGGCCAACTGTTTAGAGGTCGTCCCCCGACGTTATGTGGATACGCAATGCCGGCAATCCATTCGAGGAAAGTAAAGCCGCCGATCGCACCGCTTGAGCCGCCAATCAGAACGGCCAGTGCCACTTTGTTCTTTTTGTACCCGATTGCTTCCGCCAAACCTTCCACCGGCATCGGAGCATAGGCGTCCATCCGCCGGTAGCCGCTCGCGTAGGCTTTCTCGCAAGCAGCGATGAGTTCTTCAGGATTATCGAACTCGGCCATGGCACCGTGAATGGCCGGTAACTCATTCAGTTGCACATGTTGACTCATACGGTGGCAGACTCCAGTTCGTGTTCACCGTGGTGCTTCCCGTGGTGCACGGCTTCGCGCACCTCGAAAATCGAGATGGAAGGAAGAGCCCTGATGAAGAGGAAGATCAAGAGCATAAAGAAGCCGAGCGTTCCGGCATATGTTGCCCAATCCCACTTGGTAGGGATATACATCCCCCAGGACGACGGAAGGAAGTCGCGGTGAAGGCTGGTGACCACAATGACGAACCGCTCCAGCCACATTCCAATATTGATGACAATCGAAATCAGCCAGACAAGCAGGATGTTGGTTCGAACCCTTCGGCTCCAAAGTGCCTGCGGTATTAAGATGTTGCAAAGGATGAGAAGAGCGTAAGTGAAACCGTATGGACCGGTGATGCGGTTCCAGTACATGAAGCTTTCATACTTGTCTCCGCTGTACCAGGCGAAGAACGCTTCCATACCGTAGCCATACGCAACAATGAGGCCCACGCCCAACATCAGTTTGCAGGCAGACTCGATGTGCCTCATCGTTACCAGGTCACGCATGTTGTACCAGGCGCGCAGAGGAATCATTAATGTCAGCACCATGGCAAAGCCTGAGTACACGGCGCCCGCAACGAAGTACGGCGGGAAGATCGTCGTGTGCCAGCCGGGCAGTTGGCTGACTGCGAAGTCGAAGCTGACGATTGTATGTACCGAAAGAACCAGCGGCGTGGCAAGTCCGGCCAACAGCAGGTAGGCCTTCTGATACCGGTGCCAATGGATGGCGGATCCTCGCCACCCAAGGGCGAGCGCGCCGTAAGTCTTCTGCATCCAAAGCTTCGGTGCGGTGTCGCGCATCGATGCCAGGTCGGGGATCAGGCCGATGTACCAGAAAATCAGTGACGTCAATCCGTAGGTCGAAACGGCGAATACGTCCCACTCGAGAGGACTGCGCGGTTGCGGCCAGAGCCACATTGAGTTGGGATACGGAATTAGCCAGTATCCGAGCCACGGTCGCCCAAGGTGCAAAATCGGGAACATGCCGGCGCACGCGACCGCGAACAAGGTCATTGCTTCTGAGAACCTGTTTACCGAGGTTCGCCAATCCTGCTTCAGAAGAAACAGAACAGCAGAGATCAGCGTGCCGGCGTGACCGATACCGATCCACCAGACGAAGTTGATGATGGCAAATCCCCAGGCGACCGGGATGTTGATGCCCCAGATTCCAACGCCCTTGAGGAACAGGTAGCAGACGGCAACCGCAAGCACGTTGACGAAACAGAACGCTATAAATGCCCCGATATACCACTTCGTCGGGGTCTGCTTCCAGGGCAGATAGACAACGCCCGCAATCCGATCGGTTACGGTCGTGTAATCGTGTCCCGGCCCGAGAATCTCATTCGGCCCCGGGTCAGGAATGATTACGTCGGTATTAAGCGCTGGTTCGTTAAGATTCTTTGTTGCCACGCTGACCTCCTAGTGCCTCATTCACGTTCCGGACAAAGCCCAGATAGGTCGTGCGCGGACGAGTATTCAGATCGTCCAGCAGCGAATAGTTCCGTGGAAGGCTCTGGAATTTCTTAACTTGGCTGCCTTTGTCGTTCAGATCGCCAAAGACAATCGCCTGTGTGGGACACGCCTGTGCGCAGGCCGGAATGACTTCACCGTCCCTGATTCGACGCCCTTCCTTTTCCGTCTGTATCTTCGCTTCCTGGATTCGCTGCACACAATAACTGCACTTTTCCATGACGCCGCGGCTTCTCACCGTGACGTCGGGGTTGCGAACTCCATACAAGCTTTCGGTATCCCAGTCGGAGTACAGGAGGAAGTTGAACCGGCGGACTTTGTAGGGGCAGTTATTTGAGCAGTAGCGAGTACCGACGCAGCGGTTGTAGACCATTTCATTCAGGCCTTCATTACTGTGAACGGTTGCCGCTACGGGGCAAACCACTTCGCAAGGCGCCTGCTCGCAGTGCATACAAGGTACCGGCTGGTTGTAGATCTCGGGTTGGTCAAGATCGCCTGCGTAATAACGGTCCACACGGATCCAGTGCATGTGCCGGCCTTTCGCGACCTGATCCTTGCCGACGACCGCAATATTGTTCTCGGCCTGACACGCGATCGTGCAAGTATGGCATCCGATGCACACATTCAGGTCGATAACCATGCCCCACTTGTAACCCTCGTACGGCCACTTCTCGCGATGGTAGATGTTGTCCTCGGGGTCGAGGGGCTTTTCTTCCAGGTTGGGGAAGTCTGGGTGCTGTTTGTACCCAGCTAGGGTTGTGGCGCGAACCGGCTCGCGCTCCGCCATGGTCTGCGTTTCCTGGACATCCGCTACGTCGACATGCTTACCGGTCTTTGCGACCGTTCCGCCGATGACGTAGCGCTGAATTCCGCATCCTGTAGCACGTAAGCGTTGTAGCCGATGTTGTTTCCGACCCGTCCGGAGCCTTCGCGCCCGTACCCGAGGCGTTACAGCGACCGTGCCTTCCTGCTTGTCCGGGAAGAATCCAGGCCGGACCTTCGACGCTCTTGCCATTTGCGGTCACACGCAGCACGTCACCGGTCGAGACACTCATCTTCGCGGCTCGGCCCGGGCTCAGCGTAACCGGGTTTTCCCAAGTGATCTTGGATTGGCTCTTCGGTAACTCCTGGAGCCAGCCATTGTTCGAGTAAGTACCGTCCCCGATCGTCGAATCCGGACGGATAACCACTTCTATCTCTTGGGCAGCAAAGTTTGCCATTGGCGGCAGTGCCGGATTGGCAGATGCAGTGATGACCGGTGCGGAAGTACCCGCCACGATACCGTCGTGGAGCGATGTCTTCCAGATTGCTTCGAAATCGCCCTTCAGACGACCCTGCCAATAGTTCTTGACGATGTCGTGCGAGCTCTGATCGGGCTTTGCCTGAAGAATGGAAACAATCTCGTGCGCTGATTTCCCGCCATAGAGCGGTTCAACCAGCGGTTGTTGAATCGTTACCGTCCCGTCGAAGGCTGTCGAATCGGACCACGTCTCGAGGTAGTGCGCCTCGGGGATGTGCCAGTGACTCCACTTTGAAGTCTCGTCAAAATGGCTCCCAAGCCGAACCACCATCCTCGCCTTTCGCATGGCTTGCTGGAAGTTGAGGGAAGCCGGAGCGGTATACACAGGATTGCTACCGAGGATGACAAGCACCTCGACGCGACCGCCGTTCAGATCGCTCGCGAGTTCCTCGATGGAGTGGGTTTTCTCCGGTTCCACGGTCTCGATCAGACGAACGGTGTTGCCCACATTCCCAAGGGCCGCGTTGATGGCGTAAGCCGCGACGTGAACGCTCTCGGGCTGATATTCTCCCGGGATCACTACACAACGCCCTTTGGCGCCCTGCAGGTCCTGAGCCACCGCGTTGAGCCAGGCCGGCGCATTGCCCGGCGCGTCCGCTCCCGCTACGCCACACGCCTTCGCCAGTTGATAGGCGAGAGCTGGGATCTTACTGCTTTCGAGCGCAAACCGGTGATCGGCCAGTGATCCACTGGGGGTGGGAATCGACTCGACAGCGTAAAAGCGGCAGGGGTCCTTTCCAGAATCGATCGCGCGCCGCCGGGCTGCAAATTGTCGGGCGTACGGCAGGGCTGCCGGGCCCTCGACCATAAAGTCGCTTTCGAGACTTAGAACCACATCCGCCTTCGAAAGATCGTAGGCGACAAACGCGTTCTTTCCGGCAATCCTTCGTGCCGCACTGGCCTTAGCCGGATTCACGCACGGCTCGTGCACATGCCACTTCGCCGTGGGCCATTGGTCCAGAAGCGAGTTGATTTGAGAAATCAGGGTGGGCGAAGTACTGACGCCGCTTAGAATCGCAAGGCCTTCACCTTTGCGAATCCCCAAGCTCTGCGCTTCCGTGCTGAATGCACCGGTGAAGTCGCCCCAGGTACCGATGCGGCCTTCGCGCAGAACCGTCTCGGACCGGTCCGGATCATAAAGATTCAAAACCGAAGCCTGCTCGAAGATGGTTGTCGAGCCCAGGCTAGCCGGGTGGTCCGGATTGCCCTCCACCTTCGTAGGACGGTTTAAGTGGCTTTCAACAAGAAGACCGCGCGCATAGCCGTGTACCGGCATTGCGGTTGCGTAGTAAAGAGGAATGCCGGGGATGATGTTTTCGGGCTGCCGGACATAAGGAACAATCAGTTCCTTCGGCTGCTTGGTACAGGCCGCGGCGCCCGCCATTGCCAGCGACGCTGCCATTACCTTCAGGAGCGCTCGTCGATCCACGCCCTTCGGAACTTCGCCGGATAATCCGGGAAATTCCTGCTCGATATACTCGCGAAGCTCCTCGCTTTCGGCAGCCTCATCCAGCGTGCGCCAGAAGACAGGTCCCCGTCCGGCAGCCAGCTTCTCCCGGAGCGCCTGGATGTCGATCTCCCGTTTGCGCTTACCTGTTTCTTCTGCAATGGCGCCGAGCGTCACCAGTCCGGAGGCAGGCCCATGCGGATGCGGATGCGGATGATGCTCGTGATCATGGGGATGATCGTGCGGATGATCGTGGTCGTGGGGTTCGTGCTGTGAACGTCTCATCTGTGGCAAGTAACGCAATCCGTCAACGACTGCACGTGGTATTCCTTCACTAGCTTTGGTCCCAACTCCGCTTGGTTGGCGGGGTATTTGTAGTTGATATTGAAGACCTCGGATTTCGGCCGGACGAACTTGGCCGGGTCGCGATGGCAGCTCAAGCACCAGTTCATATTCAAGGTGTTGACCTTCCACATCATCGGCATCTCATTAACCTGTCCGTGGCACGACGAACAGCCGATCCCTTTATTCAGGTGAATACTGTGGTTGAAGTACACGAAATCCGGAAGATCATGTACGCGCACCCATTCAATCGATTTCCCGCTCTGCCAACTGTCGCGAATCGGTTTCGTGACCGAAGCCGTGGTCCAGATCTGCGAGTGGCAGCTCATGCATATCTCGGTCGCGGGTAAGCCAGCGTACCCGGAGGTCTCGACTGAGGTATGGCAATAGCGGCAATCGATTCCATCGTCCTTAACATGGTGCTTGTGGCTGAACTCGATCGGCTGAACCGGCGCTATCTGCACCGAAGTCGACCAGGGGCCCCGGTCCGCGATATAGGCCACGGCGATCGTCGACGCAACGAGCGAAATGACCGACACGATCCCAACCTTTGCAATCGTGTTTGAACTTGGTCTGAAGAGTTGTGGCATAACCTTATGTGGTCATTTGGAAAAAGACGTTGGATGCAAAACCAAAGTCGATTATAACCATACGTTTTTCTTTTTTCGCAGGAAAGGTTCTTGTCCTCATAGAATCCGTACTTCTACTCGCCGCAATTTTCGTTGCTCTGGCGCGAACGGGCCGGAATATGCGCATAAACTCTAGTAATCGAATGGGACAGATCGCCTCAGCCTATCGAGCGGGATTGCATTTGGCAATCTGCATTTGTACGCTACCCGCGCTGGGATTCGCGCAATGGATTGCAGTCGAAGCGAGCGGAACAGAAGCCGGTCTACGCGGGGTACACAACGCCGGACGAGGCATCATTTGGGCCAGCGGAAGCGGAGGCACTGTGCTTCGCAGTGAAGACGATGGCTTCGTATGGCAAAAATGCTCCATTCCCGAGAGCGCGCGCAGTCTGGATTTCCGCGGCGTCTGGGGATGGGACGCAAATCACGCAATTGCCATGTCGAGTGGCACGGGCGATGTGTCGCGGCTTTATGAAACACGCGATGGAGGCGCCACCTGGCGGCTGCTGCTACAAAATGCGGATCCCGCAGGCTTTTGGGACGGCCTTGTTTTTAGCGGAAATGATGGATTACTGGTAGGCGACCAAGTAAACGGCAGATTGACCGTGTTCCGCACGAAAGATCTCGGTCAACACTGGACGCGTGATTCCAGTCCCGGGCTGGCGGCCGGCAAAGGCGAAGGGATTTTTGCGGCAAGTAACTCGTCTGTAACAACACGGCAGGGCGGGACAACTTTCGCCTTCGTGACCGGAGGTACGAGTGAACCGCGTTTTTTTGGATCTGGAATCGATACTGTTTGGAACGGGCCAGACTGAACACGAATTGCGAATCGTGGTCTTCGGCCGTTTTGCCTGTAATGTCGGGTACTGAATCGTCTGGCGCCTTCTCGACAGCGTTCCGTACGCCGGATATCGGAGTCGTAACCGGAGGCGATTACAAGCAGCCAACCAAAACAGAGGGAACCGCCGCATTCACTTCCGATGCCGGGTTGCACTGGACGGCATCCGCAAAACCTCCGTCAGGCTTTCGCTCTGCCGTTGCCTGGGAAGGAAGGTTTCATTGCTGGATTGCCGTGGGACCGAACGGAAGCGACGTATCGTTCGACGATGGCAAAAGCTGGCTGCCGTTCGATAAGGGCAACTGGAACGCTTTAAGCTTGCCCTGGGTGGTTGGGCCTAAAGGCCAGATCGCGCGACTCGACGAGCAGGCCCTGAAAGCTCTGGCGCTGAAGAAATGAATCGGGTTCTCACGTTCGTGGCGTTGGCTGGTTGCTTAGGCAGCGTTTGCGCGCGAGCGGAGTTAAAAATAGTTCCGGCCTGGACACACCATACAAACGCAGTTGCACCCAACAAGCGGGCGGCAACGATTGCGGCGTTCGAGGCGACACCGGTGCTCGCCGGGGAACTGCTGTACGTCATCACACCCTTCGACCAGGTGCTTGCCCTCGATCCGGGCACCGGCGAAGAACGCTGGCGCTTCGACCCCGAAGTCGCAAAGGATCGTGACTATTCGGAAGCGTCGGCACGCGGCGTTGCCGTTTCGCAAGGCACCGTTGTCTTCGGAACCCTCGATGCCCGGCTGATTGCTCTTCGCGCCAGCGATGGGAAGCGTATCTGGGATATTCCGATTGCGCCAGGCATAAAGGACGGAAACTTTCAGATCACATCGCCTCCCGTGATCGCGGGAAACACGGTCATCATTGGTTCTGGCATTGGCGACAACAGCCGTGCCGAAATGGAGCGCGGGATCGTCAGAGCCTTCGACCTCCGAACGGGGAATCAGAAGTGGAGTTGGGATCCGACACCCGCGGGGAAAACGGGAGCGGCAAACGCATGGTCACGTCTTACGGTCGACCCGGCCGGCGACACCGTATTTGTTCCGACCGGAAGCCCTTCGCCTGACTTCTTCGGCGGCCTGAGACCTGGCGACAATCACTACGCCAACTCAGTGATCGCGTTGCGCGCCTCTTCCGGTGAGTTTCTGTGGTCCTTTCAGGTTGTTCATCACGACCTTTGGGACTACGACGTCGCATCGGCGCCGATACTTGTGAATTTCAAGGGCAAACCGGCGGTCGCTGTTCTCACGAAGATCGGGCATTACTTCGTACTCGATCGCGCGACGGGAAAGCCATTACTTCCGGTGGAGGAGCGCCCGGTCCCGCGCTCGGATGTGGCGGGCGAGTCAGCTTCACCAACTCAACCGTTTCCCGTAAGCGGAGTGTTCGCGGAGCAGAAGTTCCAGCCGCGTCCGGGCTGGTGCGAAGAGCGGTTCCGCAAACTCCGTTACGAAGGGATCTTCACGCCGCCGAGTCTGGGCGGAAGCCTGGAGTTCCCGGGCAATGTGGGCGGCGCGAACTGGGGCGGCGGAAGCTACGATGGGCAGCGAGGGCTGATTTTCACCGGCGCGAACCGATTAGCAACAGAGGTGCGATTGATTCCTCGCGAAGCATTCGACCGCTCCGGTCACGGCGATACGGGCGAGCGCTTGGGACTGGAGTACGGCGCGCAAGCCGGCGCTCCCTTCGGCATGTCCCGGCGCACCTTTATAGGGCCAGACGGACAGCCTTGCAACCAGGAGCCTTGGGGGGCGCTCGCGGCCATCGAGGTAGAAACAGGCAAACTGCGCTGGGAAAGCCCTATGACGGTCAGCCTGGGCGGCCCCTTGTCCGTGAACGGTGCCGTCTTCTTCGGCGGTACGCTATTTGAAGGCAAGTTCCGCGCATTCTCCGCCGATACCGGTCGAAAGCTGTTCGAAACCGATCTGCCTTTCACCGCAAATTCCACGCCAGGCACCTATGAATGGCAGGGCAAACGATACGTCGTCATTTCCGCGGGCGGTCACGGCAAGGTCGATGGAAGCAAACTTGGCGACCTGGTGATGGCGTTCACCCTCGAATAGCCGTTCCCTGACCGCTGGCAATAGTACTCGAATTCCGCTGTGACCTCGCCGGATTTGTAGTACGCTCCTACTAGTAAGCTTCAGGAGTGTAATTCCATGATGAATTCGTTCGGGCAGCCGTTTCGGCGGTTGCTGAAGCGGTCCTGTCTACCGCTTTTCGCGCTGTTAGCGCTCTCTTCCTCTCTTCCCGGACAGGGGTTCGGCACCATTGTTGGTACGGTCAGCGATCAATCCGGCGCAGTCGTGGCAGGCGCGAAGGTTACGATCACCGACCCGTCCACAGGACAAAGCCGCGAAGAGACAACAAACGAGCAAGGGTATTACGTTGTTCCCTCGTTGAAGCCGTCCTCCTATGACGTTTCCGTTGCAGCCTCGGGCTTCGGCATTTCTACACAGAAGGGCGTGACGCTTCTGGCGGACCAGAGCGCCACGGTCAACGCGACGCTCGCGCTCGGCAAGGCGGCGGAAACGGTCCTTGTCACAGCCGAGCCCCCACAGGTCAACACAACAACCGCAACGATGAGCGAAGTGGTGGAACAGCGTCGCCTGGTGGATATGCCTCTAAATGGACGAAACGCTGCCAGCCTGCTCCTGGTGGTAGCCGGTGCAACGCCGGCTCCGGCGAACGACGTGGACCAGGGGAACACAAAAACGTTCCCCACCGCCGTCACGGTCTCGACCAACGGCTCACGTCAAAACCAGGTCAGCTTTCGCCTCGACGGCGCAAACAACAACGACCTGTACACCAACACCAATCAGCCGTTTCCCTTCCCGGATGCACTGCAGGAGTTCAGCGTTCAGACGAGCAACTACGGAGCCCGGTACGGCGGCAATGCCGGGCGGCGTGGTGAACGTCGTTACCAAGTCGGGCACCAACAGTCTTCACGGTGACGCATTCGAATTTGTTCGCAACGCTGAGTTCAACGCCCGCAACTTCTTCGCTCCTACGCGCGATCAGCTAAAACGGAATCAGTTCGGCGGCACCATTGGCGGCCCGGTCGTCATTCCAAAGCTCTACAACGGTAAAGACAAAACTTTTTTCTTTTTCGGCTACCAGGGAACTCGTATCCGGAATCTCGGCGGTGTTCAGAACGTAACGCTACCGACAGCGGCCGAACGCACCGGAAACTTTTCCGCACTACTCGACGCAAGCAACCCGGCGAATCCGTTCAGAAAGTCGGTCCAGTTGCGGGACAGAAACGGCAATGTGTTGGCGGGCAACATCATTCCATCCAGTTTGTTCGATCCGGGTGCGATCAACTTCCTGAAGCGCATACCGGTTCCGGCTTCGGCAAACGGAACCACCTTCTTCTCGCAGCCCATTGGGCAAAACTTCAAAGAGTTCCTGACCCGCGGTGATCATTCGTTCTCGGAGCACGACCGGTTGTCCCTGCGCTACTTTTACGACCAGTTCGATAACGCGGGCTACATCGATCCGGCGAACATCCTGAGTTACCAGAACTTCACCACCATCATTTCCCAGAACGCATTGATCGCCGAAACACACGTGTTTGGAGCGGGTGCGGTGAATGAATTCCGGGCCAGTTTCTCGCGCGAAACCTCCGTGCGCGGTCCGGCCAACGGAAGCATCGGTTTAACTGATCTGGGGGTAAGCATTTACCAGCCTTCTACGGGCAAGCTCATCGAAGGCTTAAACGTCAATAGCTACTTCAATCCCGGGCAAACAGACCCTGCGTCGTTCGTTCGAAACCAATACAACCTGAGCGACGATTTCAACCTGGTTCGCGGCCGGCACACGATCTCCTTTGGCGGATCGGCCATCCGCGCCCAAGTGCTGTTGCGGAATCAGTTCCGGACCTCAGGGCAATACACATTCACGGCTGACGTAACCGGAGATGCTCTGGCCAGTTTCATGCAGGGTTATGTCCGCACCTTTATCCAGGGCTATGGCGAGTTCAAGGACAACCTGGTCAACACCTACAACTTCTATGTCCAGGACGATTTTCACGTCTCGCGCAAACTGACGGTGAACCTCGGCCTTCGCTACGATCCGTTCTTCCCCTGGATGGAGCAGAAGAACCGGATCGAGCAGTTCACACCGGAGAATTACTACAAAGGCGTAAAGTCAAGCGTCTATGTCAACGCACCGGCGGGCCTGCTGTTTCCCGGCGATCCCGGGGTTCCACGCTGGGGAGCGACCCCGAGCCTGAACAATTTTTCGCCTCGACTGGGCTTTGCTTACGACCTGACCGGTAACGGGAAGACCAGCATCCGGGGTGGCGCAGGCTCTTTCTATGATTCGATCGTCAGCGGCATCGTCAACAACCGGACGGTTGATTTAACGCCCTTCAGTCCGCAATTCTCCTTGACAACGCCTCCGGGAAGCTTCAGCAACCCGTACCTGGGTTTCACAAACCCATACCCTGCGACCTTCCCGCCGCCGCGCAACGCAGCGTTTCCGTCACCGGTCCTGGTTGTGACGTACGATCCGGCAAACGGCGCGAAGCAGCTCACGCCCACGGTTTACAACTGGAACATTTCGCTCGAGCGGCAACTGAGTGCGACCTGGCTTCTCCGCGCTGCTTACGTCGGGTCGCGTTCAACTCATTTGCAGGAATCGGTCGAGCTGAACCCGGCAGTTTACGGGCCTGGAGCTTCGGCTTCGAACACAGATGCGCGCCGGAGGTTCACTGGTTATGGCAGCGTTTCACAGGGAAGCCAGGACATCAACTCGATCTATCACTCTGCTCAGTTCACACTCCAGAAGCGCCTCTCGTATGGCATCTCCCTGCTGGCAAACTATACGTGGGCGAAGTCGCTCGACGACCTGCCGGCCGGAATGGCCATCAGCACCATCGACCAGGCCAACTACTCAGCGATCCCATGGAACTTCCCGGGCAGACATCAGAACGATTACGGACCGTCGGAGTTCGATCGTACCCATCGCTTTATTCTTTCCTACGTTTGGGATCTTCCGAAGCTCACGGGCCGCTCCGCCTGGCTCCGTTACACGGTGGGCGGATGGGAGTGGACCGGCATTTTCACTGCGCAGACTGGAGCCCCGTTCACCGTGCGCGCAGGTACCGACCGTTCACTGACAGGCTTGAGTTCGGATCGGGCCAGCTTCGTCGGAGGTGTTGACCCGTACGGCGGCAACGCCTGCGGCAATACGGCTCCCTGCGTGAACTTCCTGAATCCGGCCGCATTCACGGTCGCGCCGACCGGTGGGTTTGGGAACGTCGGGAAGGGCAGCCTTCGCGGCCCGAATTACTTCAACATAGATTCTGGACTGTTCAAAGAGTTCCCGATCAAATCGGAAGCAGTCCACATTCAATTTCGTGCTGAGTTCTTCAACGTGCTCAACCGCGTGAATTACAACCTGCCTTCGAGCAACTCGACCACACCGGCGTTTAACGGTTCGAATTTCGGTTCCTTGAATCAGGCCCAGGATCCGAGAATTGGCCAGCTTGCTTTAAAACTGGTGTTTTAGAAGACAAGGTGACACTTGGCTGTCGCGTTCAGCGCAGCTTCGCGTATTCCGCGTTGGCTTGCTTGAGAATCGGGATGTCACGATCGGCGTCTTTCCACAGCGTGAGGAAACGCCCGTACGCACTCTTCGCCCTGGCGTTATCCCCCGATAAGGCGTACGCTCTGCCTAGATTTAAATGCGCCAGCGCCCCGATAGGGTCCGCGCCTACGATCCCGCGATGATCGAGGATCTTTTGAAATTCGGCGGCCGCTTCCGCATAGCGGCGGGTGGCCATGAAAGCTTGGCCGCGCACATAAGCCGAGTGCAAACCGCCAAGATAGAAATTGAAGTTGAGCCCGTTCGGGGCCAACTCATAGCGGGGTGTGACTTGTAAACGCTTCAGACTCTCCGTGGGCCGGTTTTGAAGTGCGGACAGCGCGCGAAGCACCGGGACGTAGGTGAATCGGGCGAACGTATCCTCTGGGAAACGCTTGTCCAGATCGGCGGCAAGCGCTTCGGATCGGGACGGATCGTCCCCAAAGCCCAGGGCAAGAGCGGCGGCGTATGTGACATCCCGGCCGTTTGCAAGCGCAAGGGCGGCCGTAGAGTTCTTTTTCGCTTCGGCGGTATTGCCATACAGGGCTTCCCAAACCGCGGCTGTCGCCCGGTAGGTCGCCGCTGCTTCACGCTGCCCCTCCTGCGAGGGCCAAATCCACTGCCCGCTGCGGATACACGCCGGGCGTTTTGTAGCTGGCCGGACTGGGCGAGAGCAAGCGCCTCCGAGTTCGCAACCCAGTGTTCCGCCCCACGCTTGCCCTTTGCCATTGCGACGGCTTGACGCATCTGCCCATCGTCGCCGTTTATCCACGCGACGTTGTATCGGTAAACCAGAAGTGGTGGCGGCGTTTCCAGCTTGCGCGCCCAAACGCGCTGGAGGATGTTCTCGGCTTCGCCGAAGCGGTCCACGTGGAAATAATTGCGGACGAGATTTGTATAGCCGATGACAAAGTCGGGATTTACCGCAATGCTCTCCTGAGATTTTTCGATTGCTCTTTCAAGACGACCCGTTCCCGCCGTGGAAAGTCCGCCGAGCAGATCCTGAGGATCCGGTTCTGCCCCGCGAGGATAGGTTTGCGCCCATAATTCGAGTGTTTCGAAGGCCTTCTCGAGATCTCCCGTGGCCTGCCGATAATGCGTAAAGTCAATAAAGAACCGCTCCCGATCACTCGCGCGATCCCGCAGTTGCCACGCTCGTGTAGTGCTCTCGGCCGCCAGCACCGACTCTCCCACTCCGCTATAAGCGAGCCCCAGATTCGCGTATGCCATCGCAAATTGGTTATCGATTTGGACCGCCCGCAAGTAAAAGGGGATCGCAACGGAATAACCCGAAGATAAGACCAGCTTGAAACCTGTGCCATAAGCCTTCAGAGCTTCGAGCGACGGCGTTGTCGCTTCTTCAAGCGGTGTCGAGTGCTGTTTCACGGTGGCGAGCGATTCGCCCACCCGGGTCCTGAACTTCCGGCCGATCTGACTGAGAGAGTTGAGGACGTCTTCTCGCCGCGCCGCCTGCACTTGCTCCTGATCCAGAACGTTTCCGGTATTGCAGCTCTTCGCGCGCAATCCCAGTACATATTGAGTTCCAAGGCTTGCGATGGAGCCTTCCAGGATGGCAGCGCTGCCAATTCGCTCGCAGACCTGCTGGGCGATTTCCGGAGTCAGCCGGGCATCTTTCGGCTGTCCCATCAATGCCAATGTCTGTTGCACCTGCTTGTCCGAAACCAGGCTGAGGAATGGCGATTGCTGAAGCTCTACGAACAGTCCCTGACGCAGAGCGTCGTCGAATACCGGATCGCCGGTCTTATTGTTGAAATCGGCGAGGATGATGGTGTCCTTGTCGCCGAGTCTCGGTGTCCGGTGGAAGTAAGAGTATGTTGCCGTGAGAACGAAGAGAGTAGCGACCGCTGCCGTAATGGCATACCAGGCGCCTCTTGAGACGGTTACCTTACCGAGTTCGCGTTCCAACTCGGCAGCCGATTGCCAGCGGTCTGCAGGCTTCTCTTCGAGACAGCGATTGACGATTCCTTCGAGCCTTCGCGAGGGAACGCGACGGCGCTGATTGCCGACCTTCCCGCCGGTCAACATCTCATAAAGGACGCAGCCGAATGAGTAGATGTCGGTCCGGGCATCGGCAGGTTTGCCCTCCCTCTGCTCCGGCGCCATGTACGCCGGCGTGCCCATGACGGTGAGTCCGGCGGTGATCCGTTTCGTCACTCACCGACTTGGCCAATCCGAAATCCAGAACCTTGACCCCGGACTTGGCGATCATGATGTTGCCCGGCTTCAGATCGCAGTGAATAACGCCCTTGTCGTGCGCCTCGGCCAGCGCAGCCGCGATCTGGGAGGCATAGAGGATTGCGGTCTTGAGTGCAATCGGTTCCTTCTTGAGGCGGGCCGCTACCGTTTCACCCTCTAAGAGTTCCATCACGAGGTAGTTCGGCCCAACATCATAGAGCGTACAGATATGGGGATGATTGAGCGACGAAATCGCCCGCGCCTCGCGTTCGAAACGGGCGCTAAACTGCTCCCGCATAGTCTTAACCGCGACGGCGCGGCCTAATCGCGTGTCTACGGCTCGAAAGACCTCACCCATTCCGCCTTCGCCGAGCTTGCTTTCGATACAGTAAGGCCCAAGGCGCGCTCCCATCGCCAATCCGTCGAAACTCAAGTTCATCTATCAGCTCGGGGGCGTTTTGGATAGCAGGCTGATCGAGGAACTCGCCACTCGTGTGTTGTGAAAGCAGCGATGCCACTTCAAAGCGCAATTCGGGATCCGTGCAGCCGAGCAACGTTGCACGCTCCTCGTCGCTCGCTTCACATACCGCGTGATAGAGCTCTTCTACTTCCCGGAAACGCTCCGGGGTCATGACGCCGGTACCGGGGGAATCCTTGTTGGCGGGCTTAACTCGCGCAGCAGCCAAGCCTTGGCAATATTCCAATCGCGCCGGACGGTACGCGGCGAGGTGTCGAGAGCCAGGACAATTTCTTCCTCCGTCAAACCGCCGAAATAACGCAGCTCGACTACCTTGGCCTGGCGTGGAGCCATCTGCGAGAACACGGTTAACGCCTCGTCCAGAGCGAGAATGCACCGGTCGGAGGCCGGCGACACGACGGCGATGTCATCTACGTTTAGCTTGGGCGCTATTCCGCCGCGCTTACCGGAACCCCGAGCGCGAGCGGCGTCTACCAGGATGCGCCGCATCATTTGGGCCGCCATGGCGAAAAACTGTGCGCGAGCCTGCCACTCGACGTGAGTTACTTCCACCAGACGCAGGTAGACCTCGTGGATGACAGCGGTGGCCTGAAGGGTGTTCCCCTCACTCTCATTCTTCATGTAGCGACGGGCCATGCGGCGCAACTCGGGATAGACTTGCTCCGCCAATTCGCCGAGCGCCCCTTGATCTCCGCTACTCCAGGCTTTCAGTAAATGCGTGATTTCTGCCGAACGTGCGTCGATGGAAGGCCCGTTCTCCCCATGGGTACAAGAAATATACCAGAAAAATGTGGCCGGTTTTGCCCCTCCGCTTCCGCCTGTACCGGCGGAAGGAGAACAAAGGCGCACCGATGATCTCCTCCAAACCAGAAACAGGAGACACATATGAAACACATAACCGCAATGGCGCTCATGCTTACTCTCGGTGTAGGGGGGCTTTATGCGCGGGACAAGCCCGTTACGATGACATTCTCGGGGACTGCCGGGCCGAGTGCTGTAAATCTTCAGTACCTTAACGCACCTGCCTCCGACTATGATTTCGGCGGGAACGGTGCCCTGGGCGCATTCACGTTTCGTAGTGTCAGTGCTAGCGAACCCTCGCTACAGTTCCCCAGCAATTGCTCAGGCGCAACGCAGCTTTTCGGTACCGTTGTAGCCGGCGCGGGTGTCTTACGCGTCCAAGACGGAAGCTTGTTGATTCTGATGCTGACAGAAGGAACCGATTGCGTCGATTTTGTGGCTCAGGAGGCCCACTGCATCAGGACATTCAACATCACTGGTGGAACCGGCCGTTTTAAGAATGCATCGGGGACCCTGACGTTCGACGAAACCTTGCGTTCGGTGTTGGCCGACGCTTCGAAGCTTCCGGTGTTCTTTTCAGCCACGGGCAGCGTAACGGGGACGATCTCCGGCGTAAAGGTGGAAGAAGACGATCACGACGACCGGTAGCAGGAAGCTACATAGAGTCACTCCTGAGTACGACGAGGGCCATAGGGCGATTTAGAATCGAGTCTCCTTTGCTGTCCGCCTCGTCGGCCGTCCTGAAAACAACCTGAAATGTCCGTTTCTTACTATTTCTGGGTTTGTGATCGGGTCTATCCTGCCGTCATCATGCTGAAACGGCCAACGAAATTCTTGTCGGTAGCACCTCTCGTGACGAACCCCATTGACGGATTCGATACGGGCGGTAGCGGCTTCCACGCAATCGAGGTCGTTGAGAAACAGTAATTCGCAGTTCAAGCTGCGAGGGAACATTCTATGACGACCAGACCGACATCGCCAATTCCGTCAACGGTTCCTCGACGCGCCGCCTACCGGTCGGGGAAATACTTTCCAGAGCGCTGGTCCTTCGCGGGCATGGCGATTCTGATGATTGTTGTCGCGATTGCTGGTTTTGCCCCGGCTATGTTGAATCCCGCCGGCAGGCGCGGCCCGGTTTCAGCTCTTGCCGCCCTACATGGCATGGTGTTTTTCGCCTGGCTGGTCTTGTTTCTCGTTCAAAGCTTGCTCATCAGGTCGAGATTGGTCGTGTGGCACCGCAGGCTCGGTATTTTGGCCGTCTTCCTTCTCGTCGTCATAGTTCCGCTCGGATATCAGACCACAATTGCTATGATCCGGCGCGGCTACGACCTGAGCGGCGATCAATATGTCGGTGGCAATGCCCACCTCGCGTCTCTGGACGCACAAACCGCTTCTGTATTCAACCTGGTGGGTCTCGCCTGGTTTGTGATGCTGGCGCTCAGTGCGCTGTGCTTTCGCTCCCGGCCTGCTATCCACAAACGCCTGATGCTCTTCGCAACCATTCAATTGATGGGCGCATCTCTCACCCACTTGCTGGGGCACGCGGGCTTGCTTACGCCCCCTGCGGTTATCGGCACCTTCTCTCTTTTTGTTCTGGCCGCGGTTGGGAGAGACTGGCTCGTTGACAGACGAATTCATCCGCTGACAACTGCGCTAGCTATTATCAGTATTGTTTTGCTACCGGTCGAAGGCGCTCTGATTGGCCCGAGTGCAGGATGGCATCATCTCGTCGACCGACTGGCCCGAAGTTCTTAAAAAACGCAACTTCGTGCGCCCGCCGTATCTGAAAAAGTGATAGCCTGACCGTCAAACCTTGCTTCATTTTCAGTTCGCCAAGCCACACCCGGGATTGCAAGAATTCGTCCGCTTCTATACCCACCGCGAGTTCCAGATAACGGGAGGCGCGATCGTACATCCTGTGCCGGCGCGGGCCACGCCCATGATCCATTTTGATTTTGGGGATGCGACGGACGTAATTTTGCTTGATAAAGGGGTGTGCGTGCAATCACCTCCAGTCGTTATTGTGGGGCCACAAACATATCGCCAGGTAGAGTTGCAACTTCGGGGGAAGCTCAGCTCCTTCGCGATCATGTTCCAGCCTGACGGCCTCCGCCGCCTGTTCTCTTTGCCCATGCAGGAATTGACGGACACCTCCGGCGACGCCCACTCCGTCCTGGGTGCTCGAATGGCTCAACTCTGGCAGATGCTCGGCAACTTAGCGTCCTTTGAAAGACGAGCAGGCGTGGTGAACGAGTTCCTCCTGGGTCAGGCGGCTCATTCGCGTGGGGCGAACGGCATATCGCAAGCTATGACCTGTCTCGTGAAGGCAGGCGGGGGCAGCAATTTGAAATCGCTTGCCGACCATACGGGTTTAAGTGCTCGCCATTTCACGCGTCTTTTCACCGAGCACACGGGCATGGGCCCGAAGCTGTTCGCAAGGATACTCAGGTTTCAAGCCGCTCTCGAGAGAAAGGTCCTATGCACTGGGAAATCCTGGACTGAGATCGCGCACCACTTCGGATATCACGACCAGATGCATATGATTCATGATTTCGAACAGCTCGGAGGAGGAAGTCCGAAACAGATGCTGAATCACGTGGAAACTGTTTTTGTCGAGCCGATCAGGCAAGTCCGATCACATGCAATGCCGGCGGCAACTGTCTCGAATGCAAGGCTGCTGACCCTATAGAAGCACTTCATCGCAAAAGGGTAGGTAGCGATGAGAATTGTCTTGCCCGCCCTACCGTTATTTGGGACGCCCGATCAGGCGGACATGGGCCTGAAATGATACGTTTCTTGTGTGGACGAAGCGCAACGGCTACATGAAGTAGTTGTGGCATCGCTCGACGGGGAGCAGGATTCAAAGGACCTCGCCCGCCACGCTTATCGAAGCCGGACGCAGTTTTATCGCGTGTTCCGGGCAATGGTTGAGGAAACACCGGTGGCCATGCGTCGCAGGCTGCTACTGGAACGAGCGGCATGGCAGCTATCTCGTACTCAACTCTCGGTGACAGTCATCGGTCTGAATGCCAACTACGGATCGCTCGAAGCGTTCACGCGGGCTTTCCGAAAGGCGTTCAAGGTTTCACCAAGCGTTTACCGCCGTATGGGCATGACGTACACTCACCTGCACACGACCAACGGAATTCATCACTATTCTGGCAGGGATGACACGAAAGGAACTGATCGATTCATGGACCTCTTTGATATTTTCGCCGGGCAGGAGTCCTGGCACACGCAGCGTCTTCTTGAGCTCGCGGAGACACTGAACGATGAACAGCTTGACCGGCCCTTGAAAATCCAGATTAAGGTTGCTCCGTGGGATGGTCCGGATCAGAGTTTGCGCCAGATGCTGGACCGGATGGTGCAAACCAAGGAGGTTTGGACGGCGGCACTGACAGGCGGCACGATGCCCTTGTTGGACAACGCGCCACCGGAAGATCGAACTCCTTCGGCCATGCTGGCGCGTATGAACAAAGCGGATGCAGCGTTTCACAGCGTACTCACGGATGTGCGCAATCGAAGCGCCTGGGAGGACACGTTTGTCGACGGATTATGCGAGCCGCCGGAGACCTTTACCTTCGGAGGTATGTTCGCGGACGTAATCACTTTCAATGCACATAGACGGATGCTCGCCATCGACGCGCTGCAACGGCTGGGAGCGAAGGTTGAAGGTTGCGGCAGTCCTATCGAGTACGTCGCACACCTGACGGGGGCGTGAGACCCGCCCGCATCAGACCGGATCGAAGTTGCCACGATTGCCGTCAAGACCACACTTGGCCGAAGAGTTTTGGAAAGGTGGCGTGCGGAATCGCGAGTTCGCGGTCCCTGCAAACCGCCGCCTCCTACCCTGCCCTTTATCCTGATGAGATGCGCTGGCTGGTTCTCTCCCTGCTCGTCTCTTGCGTCAACGCGCAAACTTTTACAGTAGAACCGGCGAAGATCCGTCAAGGGGAGACCTTACGGCTCACGGCAAGTTCTGCGGCTGAATCAGCGCGGCTGGGCAAGCGCAAGGTTCCGCTTTATCCGGACGGAGAATCGAAATCAGGCCTGATGCCGGTCGCGATCGATGCAAAACCCGGCGAATACACAATCGAGTTTCTTGGCAGTCACGACTCCGTTCTCGAGAAGACAACGTTCCTGATCACGAACGCTCATTATCCGAAGCAGAACGTTGTTCTTCCTAAGGCCGTGGCGGAGTTGAAATCTTCGCCGGAAGAACGCGAAACAGTGAATGCGTTCCGCGCCGAGGAAACGCCGGACCACCTTTGGCAGGAGCCTCTCCACCGCCCTATTCCCGGCTGCATGACTTCGCTGTTCGGAGTTGAACGCTATATCAACGGCAAACCCACGGGCGACTACCACGCCGGGATTGATCAACGCGGAGCGGCAGGCACACCGATTCACCCTGTCGCGGACGGCATCGTCAGACTAGCGGCCCAATACGAGCTCCGGGGCGGTACGGTTGCAGTCGATCATGGACAAGGACTGACTTCCATTTACCTGCACATGTCGAAGGTTGTGGCCAAACCAGGCGATCGGGTTACAACCGCGGACACCTTGGGCCTGGTGGGCTCAACGGGACGCTCCACGGCTCCGCATCTCCATTGGACGTTGTACGTACACGGCGAACCCGTCAATCCGAATCAGTGGATTCACAACGTTCCTTGTGCTCCTCGCCCGGTGATCAAATCGCCCCAGCACACGGCGGCTCCGCAGAACCGCGGGGGTTAGCGCTACTTCTTCACTACATCCGCCGGAGGCGGTGCGTTCCGGTTCTTGAACCACTCGATGTTCACATTCTGAGTGTTATTGGTTTTCTTGATGTCCCTCAGGTCGGGCATGAAGATTTGCAGTCCCGCCTGAGGCGTCATTCGGCTGTATCCGTTTACTAATTGCTCCTGATAGTTCGCCAGATCCAAATCGAACCAAGGGTCCTTGGAGATATCGATCATGATCAGGTCCACGTTGTGCATCGTCAACTTCCCAAAGTCGATGGTTCCGCCGGTTAAGCGAATGAAGTTACGCCACTCTTCGGTACGCTCTACATCTTCCTTCGCCTCTCCGTAAATCTCTTCGAGATCAGGATTCACCACGCGCACGCGAGTGAGATGTCCGCGAATATGGGGCGGAGGCAACAAGACATGAGTGTCGAAGCGTATGTCGTTCCCGGTCACCTCCAGGCCCGGTATATTCTTCACCTTGAAAACGTCCGACAAGGTTAGCTTGAACGTTCCGAGCAGCCCTTTCACCGGAACTTTCAGAACGCTCAATTTTGTGACATGAATCTGGATGCCGTTCTCTCCAACAATGGAAAGCGTGCCGGTCAATTCTATGGGCAAGGGAATAACTTTACGAACAGTTCCGCCCATCTTGACCTGGTCTCCGTCACCGGATAGTTTGACGTTTTTCAACGGCGCGTCACCGAGCGCTCCGGAGTTGAGGTAATTGGCTATATCGCCGATATTGGCGCGGATCACTCCGGTTGTGATATCGAGTGAGAAAGATTCCGGATCGTCGAAGCTTGGATTTACCGCCTTGCGAGCACGCGCCATTTGGCCGCTCAGCCACCTGACGTAAATCCGGAAGCTGGGGCCTTTGCGCAACATCAGATTGTGAGCGTAGACCTTTGTCGGGCTTAGATCAGAGCTTTTCGGCGCTCCTGCCTGCTGACTGCTTTGGCCGCTCGCGGAACTGGAGGACGATTTAGATGCTGTTGACGAAGCATGACGCCGCCAGAAAACCCAAACGGCCAATAACAAACACAACAGAACTGCTACCCCAATGGTTTGACGCGCACGCACTAAAACTATGGTAGAGAGCAAATCGTTCCGATGGCGTGTTCCGCCCGATTAAAGTTCTTTCAACCGGAAACTCCGGTACTGAACCTTCATCGGGCCACCAACGTGAACCTGTACTCCAATCAGGCCTTCCATCTTTCGCCCAGACTCGTCGTCATCAATAACCGCGCTCATCAATCGGCCATTGAGGATATGGATCAGGATGTTCCCGCGAATGATCAGGTGGTATTGATTCCACTCGGGCGTGATCACATTTTTCAACTCATTGCCGTCCCCGAGCGATGACAGAATGATTGGCTTGCGTCCCGGCAAGACATGCGTCATCTGGCCTCGCAAGGCGAGAAAGAGGCGGCCCTTTTCTTCATAGTTCTGGCCCGTATACACGTTCCGGCCATCAATGTCGGCCTGATAGCCGCGCATTGCAAATCTGTTGGACGGAGTGACCGGATCGGGGACGACAACGCTCCGGTAATTAACGCCGCTGTTGCCGCCTGAAGTGATCTGGTATTCGACTTTCAGCTCGAAATCCTTGGGAGCGCCGCCCCGCCAGATGATAAACGTGTTGCTTTTAACGATCGTCTGCGGCGTGATCTCTCCGGTCAGACACCCGTTCTCTACGCGCCAGTACTTCGGGTCTCCCTCCCAGCCATCGAGAGTTTTGCCGTCGAATATTAGCCGGAAGCCAGGTTCGTCTCCAGCGGCAGGTTCAGGACGATCACTCTGCTTGGGTACGTATGGTTGAGCAGAAATTTGCCCGGCGTCGATGTCCGCCAGAGATGTCTCGAGTGACAAGCTACCCAATAACGCCGCCAGAAAAGGCCTGCGTCCCGTTCCATCCATAATCGATCCTCTCTCGGGACGAGTCTATCCGAAGGTGCGATGCTCAATGCGATAACTTCTTAAGAATCCAAAGGAGACGGATACAGCGTGAAGGACAAAAGGGTGGCGCTCGTAACAGGGGCAGGCAGCGGCATCGGCCGGGCCGTCAGCCTTGCATTAGCAAAGGGAGGCTACGCCGTTGTACTAACCGGAAGGCGGAAGGCCGAACTTGAACAAACAGCGGATACGGCCAAGGGCTTCGGGGGGAGCGCAACGGCTATACCAGCGGATGTGAGTAAGCCCGAAGCCGTCAACGATCTGTTTGCGTCCCTTAAGGATCAGCACGGCCGGCTCGATGTGCTCTTCAACAATGCCGGGATCAGTGCCCCGGCGGTTCCGTTCGAAGATCTCTCGTTTGCCCAATGGACGGCGGTTGTGGATGTCAACCTGACGGGAGCGTTTCTCTGCGCGCAGGCGGCCTTTCGGATCATGAAGACGCAAGCGCCGCAAGGAGGCCGCATCATCAACAACGGATCTATATCGGCACACGCACCACGGCCGAATTCGGCGCCTTACACAGCCACGAAGCATGGGATCTCGGGACTGACGAAAGCAATCTCGCTCGATGGCCGGGAATATAGCATTGCATGCAGCCAAATCGATATCGGTAATGCTGCAACCGAGATGACGGTGCGAATGACAGAAGGTGTCCCGCAGGCCAACGGGACGAAGATGCCCGAACCAAGAATGAACGTGGAGCATGTTGCCGAGGCAGTCCTGTATATGGCTAATCTGCCGCTCGACGCCAACGTTCAATTCATGACCTTGATGGCCACCACCATGCCGTTTATCGGGCGCGGCTGACTGCGACATCCGGAGCGTTGTTATACGCTACACGAAAGCTGTCGATTTCCCCATTCGAGGTTTTCTTCGTGAGAAGCTGCTTCATTCTACTGATTTCGGCCATCGCGACGCTCAGTGCACAGCAGGCGGTACCCGAGATTGCCTACGACTCGGTTCCGGATGCACTGAAGATGCCGCCAGACCTCTATTTCGGGGAGGTGGCCGGCGTTGCCGTGAACTCAAAGCGGCACATCTTCGTGTTCTCGCGAGGCGGCACAACCGGGCCCGCTTACGGAGCCGCAGCCGCGCAGCTATTGGAGTTTGCTCCGGACGGCAAATTTATCCGCGAGATCGGCAAGAATCTCTACGCCTGGTCTTACGCCCACGCTGTGCGCATCGATAGGGACGACAACATCTGGGCGATTGACAAAGGCTCGGACATGATCATCGAGTTCAATCCGCAAGGCCGGGTGATCCTGGTTTTCGGGCGAAAGAAAGAAGCGTCGGACGACAACGATGGGCCCTGGACGCACGTTAAACCGCCTCGTCCCGCCGTTAACGGCCAGTTCCGCCAGCCAACGGATGTCACGTGGGATCGCGAGGGCAATATCTTCATCAGCGACGGCTACGTCAACTCACGAGTCGCGAAATACGACAAGAACGGCGATTGGGTGAAGCAATGGGGCCAGCCGGGTACGGGCCCGGGCGAATTCAACACACCTCACAGCATTGCTGCGGATGCGGCCGGCAATATTTATGTCGCTGACCGAGGCAATCGCCGTATCCAGGTGTTTGATCATGACGGCACATTCGTCCGTGAGATGAAGATCGACATTCCCGCTCCGGCGGACGCACAGCCCTGGATGGGCCCACGCCCTGGCCCGGAGACCGCGGCCACCATGCAGCCGGGATCTCCGTGGGCGATCTGCATTACGCCGGGCCCAACGCAGTACCTCTACAGCTCGGATGCATTCCCTGGCCGTATATACAAGATGACCTTGGACGGCAAAGTGGTGGGCATGTTGGGCAAAACAGGCCACCAATCCAAACAATTCGGCTGGATTCACGAAATGGCTTGTCCGTCGGAAAACGAATTGTATGTCGCTGAGCTTTTGAACTGGCGCGTGCAGAAGTTGTCGCTTCATCCAAATAAGAAGTAAGCTAAGTCTTCGCGCTGCTCTTTCCAGAAAAGTATGGGATTACAACAGGTGACCCCGCGTGTCGCGGTACGTTCTCTTCCCGTGTTTCTCCTCGCTCTGGCGTTATCGGGGCCCATTTCTCTGTGGGCTCAAGCTAGTCTTGGGACCGCGACACTATCAGGTACAGTTCAGGACGCGACCGGGCTGCCCGTGCCGAAAGCCACAATCCTCGTCACCAACACGGAACGCGGAGATACGCGCCGAACGGAAACCAACGATTCCGGTTCGTACACTCTGCCCAATCTGCCGACGGGTGCGTACCGGTTGGAGGCTCAGAAGTCCGGCTTCGACTCCAAACGAGTCACCGGCCTGCAACTGCAGGTAGGTCAGGTGGCCACCGTGGACCTCACATTGCAGCCCGGAACTCTTTCCACTGTGATCTCTGTCTCGGGAGAACAAGCGACGCTGATCGAGACCGAATCGAACGTCATCGGCACTGTGGTCAACGCGCACCAGGTGCAAGACTTGCCCTTGAACGGAAGAGATTTTCTGCAGCTTGCGTTAACGGCTTCTGGCTCAAGTCAGGTGACGGGCGGGTCGGACGTTTACACGGCTCAGATCGGCCACCCGGACCGTGCCATCGTGATCAACGGGAACCCGCCGACCACAACCGGCTACACCATCAACGGCATTGCAACACGGGGCCAGCGACTGGGCGAGAGCGCGCTCAACCTCTCCATCGCTGCCATTGACCAGTTCAAAGTTCAACAGAGCTTTTTTCTGCCGGACCAGGGTCCCGATCCAGGGTTAGTCAACATCACAACACGCGGAGGAACCAACAGCTTTCACGGGCAGGCTTTTGAGTTTGTTCGCAATGAGGCGTTCGATGCTCGGAGTTTCTTTGCGCAAAGCCCGGAAGCCCTGAAGCGAAATCAATTCGGCGGCGCCCTGGGTGGCCCCATTCGCAAAGACAGGCTGTGGTTCTACGGATTCTACGAAGGTCTGCGGCAAGTCTCGGCCTTCAACGCGAACGCTTTCACGCCCACACAGAGCATGTTCACCGGGAACTTTCAGGCGCTTCGAAATGTAATCTACGACCCCGCCACATACTCTGCGAACACCGGTACTCGTTTGCCCTTTGCAGGCAACGTGATTCCGCAAACCCGCATCAACCCGGTTTCCCGTAATCTGCTGAACTACTATCTGCCCGGCGCAAGCTTATCCCTTCTTCCGAACAATCTGTTTGCAAACCCGCGCAATACGCTGGACGACGATCAGGGCGGGCTTCGAATCGACTCGCTGCTGACAACGCGTCAAAGTCTGTTCGGGCAATTCGTCCACGAGACTGGGTTGGCGGTAAACCCGGGCACCTTTCCGCTTTCCGGGGCCGCCTACCCGAATACGAGCACTCTGGCCATGCTCCAGCACACGTGGACGCTTACGCCTACCTTTGTGAACACCGTTCGTGCCGGATTTGTACGCGCCGAGGCACGCTACACGAACCAGGGAACAACAGCCGGCCATATCCTGGGGGGCCTGGGCATCCCCAACACCCTTGATGACCAGGGTGTATCGTCCGTCAGTCTGACCGGATACTCGTCATTCGGCCGCGCCAACGGCAATCTCGGAAATATCGACAACAATTATCAAGTTGATGAGGGTGCGAACTGGGTTCGCGGCAATCACACACTGCAATTTGGCTTGGGCATTCGTTACCATCGCACGTGGCAGCAGAATGCTAACGCCAACGCGCTTGGAACACTTGCGTTCCAACCCTTCTTTACGGCCCAACTGACACGCTCTTCGGCGGGCGCTCTGACCGCCGTTTCGGGAACAGGCGACTCCTTCGCCGACTTCCTTCTGGGCACACCGTTCAATGCTTCGCTGGCCGGGCTGCCTATGTTTCCATACCGGTTCACGGAATATCAGCCGTACATTCAAGACACGTGGCGCGTCAGTTCGAACTTGACCCTGAATCTTGGGCTTTCGTGGTACCTCAGCACCGTACCCGACCCGCAAGGCTCGGCGCGACAGTTCGTGCACGGGTTCAACACACAAACAGGCTTACTGACGTACGCGGCCCTCGGCCAAGTCTCACCGCAGGTAACGAGCCTTGATAAAAATAACTGGACACCTCGCTTGGGTTTCGCGTGGAAACCGTCGAACATGACTAACACGGTGGTCAGAGCCGGAGTCGGGATGTACTACTTCAACTCTGCATTGTCTGAAGCGCAGTTCGCGATGGTAGCCCCGCCCTTCAACACGCCACTGCAGTTGTTCAATGCACAACCGAATCCAACCTACGTGCTTGGCCAGAACGTGTTCCCGGCAACGTCCTCCCCTGCCCTGTCCTCCGCGACGGCCGCATCGCTTCCAACCGGGACCACGGCATTCCTGTTAAATCCGAACGGGTCGGTTCCCTATGTCACTCAATGGAACTTCTCGCTTGAACGTGCTTTCGGATCCGACAATTCGGTGGAACTCGACTACCTTGGCTCTTCGTCCCACCGGCTGCAGAACCGCTACGATCTGGACCAATGCGTCCCCAACGCCACGTTGTTCTGTAGCGCCGGGACAAAGCCTTACGCACGCTATGCCGGGCTTCTGACGGCGGAGTTCAACGGGAACTCTTCCTACGAAGCAATGTACGCGAAATTCAACCACCGAGCCGGATCCGGTCTCAACTTCCGACTGGAGTACACGTGGTCGAAGGTGCTGACCGATGCCTTCGAAGGCCCCAACGTGGCCACCAGTACCCAGGTTGCCTCATGCAGAGCCTGTGATAAGGGATTAGCCTCTTACGATCAACGCCACCGTGTCGTCGCAAGCACGATTTACGACATACCGTTCGGGAAAGGCCGCCATTTCGGGGCGCAGGTTCATCCGGCGATCAACGCTATCGCGGGCGAGTGGACCATTACTGCCATCACAACGCTTCGCAACGGGTGTTCCGATCTTTATCACTTCGCCAAGCCAAACGTCGAGCATTTATGTCTCGCAACGGCCTAATCGCACCTGTGACGGTAGTGATCCCAACCTGGCAAATAATTTACGCACCGATGGCCTTCTGTACTTCAACCCATCGTGCTTCCAAACGCCTGCTTCCGGCTATTTCGGAACTTCCGGACGCACTCCTATCAGCGGGCCCGGTCAGAACAATTGGGACATAGGAATTCACAAGCAATTTCCGCTTGGGTTGAGCGAAGCAACCCGACTCGAACTACGCGGTGAGTTCTTCAACGCCTTCAATCACGCGCAGTTTACGAATCCCAACGCGGGCACCGGTGCCGGGGCGAACTTCGGCCGCGTTTCAACTACGTTGCCGCCGCGTCTGGTCCAGATTGCGATGAAACTTACCTGGTAAGAAGGAAAGTGCATGAACGTCTCCCGTCGTAACTTCGTCGAATCGGCTGCCGCTTCGTCTTTCCTGCTTCAGCGAGGATCCGGAGCAGAGAAAAAGCCGAACATCCTATTTGTTCTAGCGGATGATCATCGCTCAGACGCTCTTGGGTGCATGGGCAACCGAATCGTGCAAACACCGGAACTCGATCGCCTCGCACGCGGCGGCGTTATCTTCGACAATCACTTCTGCACCACTCCAATCTGCTGCGCGAGCCGTGCCAGCATCATGCTCGGCCAGTACGCGGGTACGCATGGCATCAACGATTTCAAAACGCCACTGAGCGCCGAACAGATAAAGCAGAGTTACTGGAATCAATTGAAAGAAGCTGGCTATCACATCGGCTTCATCGGCAAGTTTGGTGTCGGCGACAAAATGCCCGCGGAAGCGTTCGACTACTGGAAAGGGTTCCCGGGTCAGGGCTTCTATTTCCCGCAAGGCGAATCCGGTCCGCACCTGACCTACATCATGCGCGATCAGGCGAATGAGTTCCTCGGGAAGGCACCTCGGAATAAACCATTTTGTCTATCGATGAGCTTCAAGGCTCCTCACGTACAAGATGAAGCTCCCGAGCAATATCTTCCGTCGGCGGACACGCTTGCTCTATACGAGGACATCACAGTACCGCCGCCAAAGGGAGCCGGTCCCGACGACGTGGGGCGCTTTCCCCTGGCGATTCAGCATTCTGAGAATCGGACGAAGGTGGGGCGTCCGCTTTGCAACTCCCGACATCTATCAGGCGTCCGTAAAGGGCTATTACCGTCTCGTAACCGGAATTGACAGGGCGATGGGCTCCATCCGCAGCAAGTTGGACCAGCTAGGGCTAGCAGACAACACCATCATTGTTTATTCCGCGGATCACGGCATTTTCAATGGTGAGCACGGGTTCGCCGGGAAATGGTACGGTCACGAGGAATCGATTCGCATTCCGCTGATCATCTACGATCCACGACAGCCGAAAGAGAACCGCGGGAAGACGGATCGGAGGCATGAGCCTCAATATCGACCTTCATCCTACTGTTCTCGAGTTGGCGGGGCTGACACCCTCCGAAGAGACGCAAGGCCGCAGTCTTCTTCCAGCCGATCCGGCAAGGAGAGCCTGATCGCGCCGTCTGGTTCTTCGAACATCACTTCCCCAATAACGGGTGGATCCCGTCGAGCGAGGGGATCAGGACCAAGCGGTGGAAGTATATCCGGTACACAGATAATGCGGCGCCCTTCGAGGAGCTTTACGATTTACACACGGATCCGTTCGAAAGAGAGAACCTGGCCGGAAAATCGGGATGGGCGAAACAGCACGGGACCCTTCGCGACTATTGGCAGAAATGGAACGCCAGTCTTCGCACCGCCCAGAGTTGGAAAGAGCCGGTCTCAGCCTCCGATTTAAAAAGAGACGGTCTCACGTAACGATGACGCTCCCTCTGTGCTTTCGGCCCTCATAGACAAACATGCCTTCCTCTCCCGATGAGTCTTCCCCCGCCCCCGATGTCGCAGCGCTGCACGACATTCTATTCGCCGAGTTAGGCGCGGACTGGACTCCCGGCACGACCGCCGAGGCTGAGTGCCTGGCGCAGTACAACGAACTGAGAGAAGCAGCTCGAACAGCCCGCCGGTATTGGACCGGCTTGCATCACAAGCGTGCCGATCGAGCCAGTTGTGAGTCGGCACAGGAGACCCTGACGATCGCGGAACAACGATGCCTGGCGCCTCTCTACTCGATTCTCCACGGACACAATCGTTCTGCGCTCTGCTTTTCGGGCGGCGGTATTCGTAGTGCGACTTTTGCCCTGGGCGTTCTGCACGCGATGGCGAAATATTCGTACCCTGGAGAACCCGGATCGGAACCCGCGCGCTTGCTCGCAGAGTTCGATTACCTTTCCACGGTATCGGGCGGCGGTTATATCGGGTCGTGGCTGAGTTCGTGGATAGCCCGGGAAGGAAGTTCGGAGCCGGTCATCCGGCAACTGGCCAGTACACCATCAGACAAGCTGGATCCCGAACCCAAGCCGCTCCGATACCTGCGCGACTACAGCAACTACCTGAATCCCCGTTTAGGCCTGTTTTCTGCTGATACCTGGACGCTGGTGGCGACGGCTCTTCGGAACATGCTCCTGAACTGGCTGGTTCTGATCCCGTTCCTTGCCGCCGCTCTTCTGATTCCTGAATTATTCCGGCGTCTACTGCTTGTCGACCAAGCGTCCGTTGCGAAATACACAGGCCTGGTTCTCACCGCCGGATTCTCTGCTGGTGTCATTGGGACCGCGTTCATCATGTACAACCTTCCCAGTTTTGGCGATGGAAAGAATGGCGAACGCAGGTTCCTGTCGTACTGCCTGCTTCCACTGACGATTTCGGCTATCTGTATGACCCTATGGTGGGGCTGGCAAAGCGGAAGCGACATCTCCCTGATTTCGGGAAAATACTTCGCGCTGTTCGGAGCAAGCATGCACAGCATGGGCGTGGTCGGAGGTGTGATTCTTTCGATAGGATTCCGGTCGCCCAACTTCCGCCAAGGACATTTCAGGGTCACCTGGCTCGTCACGGCCTTTCTCGCAGCGATACTGACCGGGGCTCTTGGGGCCTGGCTCTTTTCATCCCTGGCCGCGCATTTCCATCCCACAGTAAGCGGTGACGGCTTCTACGCGTGTTTCGGCGTGCCGTTCGTGTTTCTGATTCTTTCGAGCGTAGGCGTGTTGTCCGTCGGTGTCAGCAGCAAGATCACAGGCGACGATGACAGGGAATGGTGGTCTCGTGCCGGCGCCTGGGTTCTCGTGGTCGCGCTGCTGTGGCTAGCTTTCAGTTCCTTGGTCCTGCTGCTTCCGAAGGCCGTAACAAACCTGGATCCCCGTTGGTCTTTCAGCTTCTCTACTGCCAGCGCCGTGCTTGGCTGGGTCGTTTCCCGGGCAGGAGCGAACGATAAAAGCGGATCCGATTTCCGCGGTGACAGATCCGCAAAGAAGAAGAGCTGGGTGAACCAAAAGCTGGACGAGCTAATCCTGCCCGGGGCCGCCATCCTGTTCCTGGTTGCTCTGGCGTGCTCTCTCGTTCTCTTGAATGCATGGATCGAGGATCAACTCGGAACGGCCGGCCCGTTTCTCCTCGTCTTCGAACTTGCCTTGGCGATCCTTATGTCCTATGGCGTGAACGTAAACAAATTCTCGCTTCATGCCATGTATCGCATGCGCCTGGTGCGCGCTTATCTGGGCGCATCGCATACCGATCAGCGGCCGAATCCTTTCACGGGATTCGATGTCGACGACAACCTCCGAATGAGCCGTTTAGCGCCCAGGAAGCCGCTGCACGTTCTGAATTTGTGTTTAAACCTGGTGCGCGGCACCCGACTTGCCTGGCAGCAGCGCAAAGCTGAATCGTTCACCGTGACCCGCTATCACTCCGGCAGCTTTCGCGTCGGCTATCAGCCCTCTTCGACATACGGAAGCGGTAACACCCGGGACGGAATCAGTTTGGGAACGGCAATGACCATTTCGGGAGCAGCGGCAAGCCCGAATCAGGGTTACCATTCGTCGCCGATCACGGCACTGGTCATGACGCTCTTCAACGCGCGTTTGGGTTGGTGGCTGGCGAATCCCGGCGAACCCGGACGCGGCTTCTGGGACAAGAGCGGTCCGGCCTTTGGCATCCGGCCCATTCTCGACGAGGCGCTCGGTAACACGACCGACGCCAACCGGTACGTCTATCTATCGGACGGCGGTCACTTCGAGAACCTCGGGCTCTTCGAGATGGTGCTCCGGCGCTGCCGGTTTATCGTTGTCGTGGATGCCGGCGCGGATCCGAGCTACACGAAAGAGGATCTGGGGAATGCCGTGCGCAAGATTCGCATCGACCTCGGCGTTCCCGATCGAGTTCCCTGAATTTCCGGACGGATTGCCGACCGATCCCTCGTTAGGCGCGAAGGCTCGGCATTGCGCGCTCGGTGAAATTCACTACGATTGCGTCGACCCGGGTGCGGAGAAAGGAAGGCTGCTCTACATCAAGCCAATTCTCACGGGTGATGAGCCGGCGGACGTTCTCAACTACAACTCCTCCGATCCCGATTTTCCGCAACAGTCGACTACCGATCAGTGGTTCGATGAATCTCAATTCGAGAGCTATCGCCGCCTGGGAGCCCACACCATTGAAGCCATTCTAGGGCCCGGAAAAACGCGGCTTCGGGGTATCGGAACTCTTCGAACAGGCCCGCGCGTATCTCGGCCTCCGGTCGCTCGAAGAAATCTCCACGGACGGCGTGAAGCTTAATCTGTGGAGCGCTTATCTTGAATTACCCGGCGCCGGAACCATGCCGGTCGAACCGACAGAATACTCCTCCCGATAGCGGCAACGGAGGGAGAAGGGCGCGGCGTCTAAGCCAACCGCGCTTCCAGAATGCATACTGGGGATTCGGTCTCGACGATGCGCGCCAGACGCAAACCTGCGGATGAAAACAAGTCGCTGAACTCGGCAGCCGTACGTTCTTTTCCGCCGACCGTCATCGCGAGCATCTCGATGTCTAGCAACTTGGCGGGACCAGGTGCTGGGCCTGGATCAAGGATTTGTTCGCACACGAGAACGCGTCCATGCGGCGGAAGCTGCTCGCGGATAAGGCCGAGAATTTTCCGGCAATGGTCGTCGCTCCAATCGTGAAGGATGAACTTCATAATGTAGGCGTCACATCCGGAAGGTACTTTTTCAAAAAAGCTGCCGGCTTCAAACGCAACGCGCTCCTCGCAGCCGCTGAAGTGAGCGCTACCGGGTCCGCCGGAAACCACCTCTGGCAGATCATAGACGATGCCGTGCATCTGAGAATTCTTCTTCAAAATCGACGACAGTAGATAACCGTGGCCGCCTCCAACATCCGCCATGCGATCGATCCAGTTGAAATCGTACGCGGCAACGATCGGGTCGATTAGGACGCTCGAAAAAGCCGTCATAGACTTGTTGAACACCTCGGCTTCTTCCGGGCTCTCCGCGAAGAGTTCAAAGACGTTCTTGCCGAACGCTTTGGTGATTCCGTCCTGTCCCGTACGAACGGTATCCGTGAAGTGCTCCATAGCGCGAGTGCTCCAACGCTCGCCCATCTGGATAGCGGAATAGCGCATGGAATTGGGATGCCCTGTTCTTAGCAGGTCGCCAATCGGCTTCAGCGCGAATTTTTTGCCGGGCAATTCCTCAAACACTTCAACGCTTGCCAGGCAGCGCATAACGCGATAAAGAGAAGGTGCGTGCGAGCCAGTCTTCTCTGCAAGCCGGTCAATCTGCACGGACCCTGCCGCCATATGATCCGCAACCCCGAGCCGCGCGACGGCGGATATGCAATATGTGATGTGCTTTCCAAACAGCATCTGCATCAACGCAATAGGGGGCGGCACGCGCTCCGCTTCTGTGCTCATAACCGCCTCATTCAGAGTTTCGAGTATCATAATCCCTTTTCCGTCCTCACTCATACACGCGCAGCCGAAAGGGAAAACAGCTCAGCGATTCTAGCCGGACGAGCTGTCTAAGTTTTCTTGACGCGAGGAAACCGGTCGAAGGTCGAGCGCATCGAAATCAACATTACGGGAGCCAATTGCCACTGTCGTTTCTGGAGCTGCGGTCTACTGGCGCTGCTGTGCGCGTGCTCTATTCCTTCCTGTTCGCGCAAAACCGTTCAGGCCCCGGCGAAAGCAGCAACGACGGCCAGTGACAGCTCGTTCCTGGACCTGCGGCCGGGAGCGCGCCTGAAGATCGTCGTTCCTCTGTTCAAGCCCGGCGCGAGCGAAACGATGCAACCGAGCGGCCAGTCGAAAGACGGTTACATTGTGCTCTCAGCGGAGAATCTCGCCGGTTATCAATCATCCTTTTACTCCGTCGTGGGACGTTCTGACGGCACCGTCCGGCTCCGGTTCCGATCGGCCGAAACCACGAAAGACGGAGTCACAGCGCAAATTGAGGATGCGCCCCAGCTTCCTTTCGCGCTTCCCGTTAAACGTCAACATGTCCGGTTGATCTACCTTGTGCGGCAGAGCCGATCGGACCACAACATGGCCATCGTGGCTTCAAAACATCTTCCCGTGCTGAACAGCTTCACCCAACAACTAAAGAGCGATCCGAATCTCTGCAAAGTGGAGGGGGAGATCTTCTGTTCGTGGGTACCGGCAGGCATTGCGGTACGAGCTGAGTAGCTGCTTTCCTCATACCGCATCGACAAACATTATCACCGCACGCCAGACGGACAGTTGTGAGAACCGGGCGTGAGCTAAATTGTGAGTGCACCTTCCGGGCGCCGCAAGGAGAACACAATGGCAGAAACAAAGAATCCTGCACTGCAGGAACTGATTCAAGGACTACAGGAAGACTTATCGCGCGAATATCAGGCAGTCATCGCCTATACCGTATACAGCAACGCGCTGAAGGGTGCACAGTGGATGAGCATTGCCGCAGAGTTGAAGAAACATGCCCACGAAGAATTGCAGCACGCATTGATCATCGGCGACCAGATCGACTACCTCGGAGAAATGCCGAACGGCACTCCGAAACCGGTTAAGCTGTCGGACAAGCCCGAGGAGATGCTTCGTTTCGATCTGGATAACGAGACGGAAACCATCAGATCCTATCGCAAACGTGTGAAACAGGCGGAAGCAGTGGGCCATTACGCCCTGGCTGAGCAGATCCGAAAGATCATCTCTCAAGAACAGGAGCACCAGCACGACCTGGCGACCGCACTAGGCATCGACGTACCCAACATCCTTGAAGAGGGTGCGTAACTCGAGAGGTTTCAAAGGTCGAGTCGTATGACGAGCCATTCTTCCAGAACCGCATGGAGCGGAAGGATGGCTTAGGGGCGGTTGGGACGGAGCCGCAGTACAACGTTCGCGTCAGAAACTCTTGTTTCGCAAGAGCTGGCTGTTAGCCGCGGTTCGGAGAACAAGGTCGGCAGACGACGACAATTCCTCCGTCGCCGCTTGCAATGTCCGGATGATGCCTTCCTGGTTCCGCCCGTTAATTTCCGCGATGGTTCCCGAGACACTGAGAGCGGCGATTACTCTTCCTCTGGCGTCTCGAATAGGGGCCGCGACGCAGCGGAAGCCAGGCCTGTACTCCTCGTTGTCGTAGGCGAATCCGCAGGTCTGCACGCGGCGCAACTCGGCGCGGAACTTCGCAGGCTCAGTGATGGTGCGGCTCGTATACGGTACGAAGCGATAGTACGGCAGGAGTTCGCCGACGAACAGCGGCTCGAAAGCGACAATCGCCTTACCCAAGGCAGTACAGTGAATGGGCATTCGTACGTCGCCGCGAGTTCCAGCTTCCGCCGCTCGTCCGGACGTCAGCACCAGCGAGACCTGCTCGTACATTCTTCGCACGCCCACCCGGGCTGTTGCGCCCGTCTTCCGGGCAAGTTCTTCCAGGAAGATCTGGGTTGCGTCGACGCTTCCGGTCGGCCGGGAACGCCGTGCCAATTCTGCGATCTTCGAACCCAGGCGGTAGCGATGGCTCTCGCCCTCGCGCTCCACCATGTGACGGGTCTCGAGAACAGTCAGCAGGCGATGCACCGTGCTCTTGCTCAGGTGCGCTCGTTTGCAGAGTTCTGCTGTGGCCATCGGGTATTCCGATTCCGCGAGAGCGTCGAGGAGATCGAACGTGCGATCAAGCACCCGAATCCGATACTTATCAGTCTTGTTTTCCACTGTTACCGGCATCCGTTTTAGTCCTGCGAATCGTATCAAACCACCAGAGAAGCTTTAATCCGGACTGTAACTGCCGCGCCACTGCCTGGGAGCTGGTTAACTGGCCGAAGGCTGCGTTTCCAATCGTCAGAGCCGCACTTCTCCCACTCGGAAGCGAAAAGGTAGGCGTGTTTGTCAAGCTGATCGAAACCTGGAAGACCCAGGGAAAAAGAACCCGTCGCGAGCCGAAACTGTTTGCTCATTGGCTACCCCACAATCCACTTCGTAGTGGACCCGAACTATTCCTGAACTACAAAACATCTACTGCAATCCGGTAGCTGCTGTCAATGAAAATAGGTCGGACCAATCACAGGTTCGCCAGTTTGCCGTCAAACTGTCCCATACTGTGGGACAACTCCGGGTCTCCGGAGATGGCGCAAACCTCAGAACTTTCATGCGGTTCGGTCACAGAAAGCCGTCAGCCTCCAGTGCGATGGAGCGTCGCGGAATATACTGATGCTGCCTCGATTGGAGAAAAGTGCACTACCAACGTATTCTCTGGCTTAGCGCTGCTCTTTGCGGCGCCGCCTGCGCACAAAACCTCGATTGCAATCTGCAGGGGTATAAGGACAGTGGGGGAACGAAGGTCCAATCTCAAGGCGGCTTGCTAACCGTCACTTGGGGAGGCGAGCACGGCCAGCAACTACGTGCTACCTTCGGCAGCCAGCAGGATCAACCTGTCATCCGGGAACTCGCGGCGAAGAAGAGCGGTGGCGGCTGGGTCGTGCTTGGCAAAGATCTTTCTCCTGAGTATGAAGTCACGACAGGCAAACGCCGGATGTCGGAACAACAACTGGAGCCGTTGCGGAAGCTGAAGGTCGCTTTGACGCCCGAGCTTCTGAACAAAGAAAGGTGGAACGCCTTCTGGGACGCTCCGCTGAACGTTCCCGGCGGGTCCGGCACAAGCGAAGAGCTCCCACGTACGGCGGATGAGATCAGACGCGATTCGGCTAAGTTTCGCCCTGGCAGTTGCTCTGTTAGCTCTGACGGCGCGCGCGTCGAGGTTACCGTGGCCGCCGTCGACTTAGGACTGTTTTCGGGAGATCTGAAATACACGGTATATAGCGGGAGCAATCTGTTGCGTCAGGAGGTTGTCGCAAAGACGGACGCCGACCGGGTTGCTTATAAATACGATGGTGGATTGAAGGGCTTCGCCATTGGCCCGAAGTCACGTATTGTCTGGAAGGACGTGGCGCGAAACTGGCAACAGTATTCGTTCGGAGGTGGCGTCAACAACGACGAGGTTCCTCTCGTAGCCAGAAACCGGCTTGGAATCATTGAAACGTCGGGCGGCTCCCTGGGCTTTCTTCCTCCGCCCCATAAGTTTTTCTTCGCCCGTGAGATTGAAACCAACCTGGGCTTTGTTTATTACCGGAAGGACAGCGACAGCTCATTTGCAGTGGGTGTCCGCCAAGCCGAACATGAACAGCCCTATCGACCTTACGGAGTGTCGGAGGCAGAGTGGAACAAGCGCGCAAACGAAGCGCGGCACGACATCAACAATTTCGCTCTCTACAATGCTCCGCCGGGCACTAGCCAGCACATGCCGGTTTATTTCTATCTGAGTGCGGACGATGCGCAAGCGACGGACGCGAACATCCTGGCTTACACGCACGGAGACGTCTACAAAGAGATGCCGGGGTATAAGGTGCTCGTCAGCCACTTCCACATGCATTTCAACGAGCAGTTGACCGACGCCGGAACCCTCGATCAGCAACCCTCCTGGTATTCGGTGTTTCGAGGCTTGGGCATTAACGCGGTCATCCTCGCGGATTTCCATTCGGATTCTCATCCCAACGATCCGGGACCAATACGGTTCAAGGAACAGCAGGTTTACTTCGAAGGCTGCAAGCGCTTCTCCGACAACGATTTCCTACTCATTCCCGGAGAGGAACCCGACGCTAACTTAGGCGGCCACTATATGTTCGTCTTTCCTCAGCCGCTCTTCTGGTCCCACGTGCGCAGTGAAGGGCAAAAGTTTGTGGAGAACAACAGTGAGTACGGAAAGGTCTATCACTCTTCATCCGCCGCCGACGAGTTGAACCTGCTCAAAGAGGAAAACGGATATATGTGGCAGACTCATCCGCGAACCAAAGGTTCGGCCGGATATCCGGATGCCATTCGCACCTGGGACCACTTCAAGAGTGACCGCTTTGTCGGAGGATCCTATCAATCCTTGCCTGTCGATCAGTCTCAGAAGCGGCTCTGCGAAGAGCGTTGCTTCGGATTACTGGACGACATGAACAACTGGAACGGTCCGAAATACATGCTTGCCGAAGGCGACACCTACATGAAGTATCCGGACGACGAGACCTATCCGGAACTGCTCGTGAACTACGTCAAACTGGATCGCGTACCGAAGTTCACGGAAAGCTGGGATCCCTTGTTTAAAGCCGTCCGTGGTGGCGATTATTTCGTGTCCAGCGGAGAAGTGCTCTTTCGAAACTGGGGCATTGAAGGATCCGGCGCCAAGCGCACCTACACGGCCGACCTGGAATGGACTTTTCCGCTGGAGTTCGTTGAGCTGGTCTGGGGTGACGGTCAAAAAACCGACCGGCAGATCATATCAGCCACGAAACTCGCGCCCTTTGGTAGTCAGAAATTCAAAATTCCGTTCGACGCGACAGGCAAGAAGTGGGTTCGCTTTGCCGCCTGGGACTCAGCGGGAAACGGGGCGTTTACGCAGCCCGTGATGTTGCAATAGTGCATACCGGAGTTAAACAGATGAAGCGTTTGATAGGCATCGCCGCTCTGAGCGGATTATTTGCAGTAGCGCAGTCGTCGAAGGACGTCTGGATTCTTCCTGACGCGCAGGTAAACTCGACGCTCACGTCGATCCGCGCGGCGGATCCGAAAAAACCTGCCGTGTCGAAAGTGGTCGGAACGTTTGCCGGGCATTCGTTGATGCTGATCCAGCGAAATGGTAACGGAGAGGTGGAAGTTCACCAGCACAAACACGACATGATCTTCGTTCGTCAAGGCGGCGCCACGTTGGTGTACGGCGGTGAAGTCGTGAACGGAAAAGATACGGCACCCGGCGAGATTCGTGGCGATTCGATTCGGGGCGGAACGAAGCGAACCATTCACGCGGGAGACATCGTCCAGATTCCGGCCACAATACCTCACCAGCTCCTGCTAAACCCGGGCGAAACGATCGCGTACGCTGCGGTAAAAGTCGACGCACCATAAGGCCCGCTTAGTCGCAACGCCATGAGAACATCGGATAATCTCATGGACAGGAAAGCCTTCCGTCTCGCGGTCTTTCTCGTCTTGTCAACGCTGCGAGCCGGTGCAGACACTTATCCGCGCCAGCCTGCCATTGACGCGCAGCACTACGACTTCCACCTCGTTCTGCGCGACGACACGGACGAGATCGCGGGTGATGCCACGGTCGAGATGCGCTTCGTCGAGAGCGGCACTCGCGAGTTTTTTCTCGACCTCGCGTCAGCCGCAAACGGAAAAGGCATGACGGTCACCGAAGTAACGTCGCCGGGTGGTCGCATCCAATACAAGCACGCAAACGACAGATTAACCATCACACTCGAAAGTGCGCCAGGCCCCGGCGAGCTGCGAGCGTTCAGGATTCAGTACCACGGCGTTCCTGCCAACGGGTTGAGAATTATCCCGAACAAGTTCGGCGAGCGCAGCTTCTTCAGTGAGAATTGGCCCAATAGGGCGCACGAGTGGCTACCGATGATTGATCATCCTTACGACAAGGCCACCAGCGAATTCACGATTACCGCACCCGCCAGGTATCAAGTCGTCTCCAACGGCTTGTTGCTCGAGGAAACCGATCTGGGAAACGGGCAACGCCTCACGCATTGGAAACAATCCGTGCCCATTGCGTCCTGGTTGAATGCAATCGGGGTTGCGCAGTTCTCGTCCGGAATTTCGCGACCATTGCAAACATTCCGCTTCAAACTTGGGTTTACCACCAGGAGCGTGATAACGGAATCGTCGTTTTCGACAAGCCGGCAATCCGCGCGCTCGAGTTCTATCGCGATCACATCGGCCCTTATCCGTACGAGAAGCTGGCAAACGTCGAGGCGGCCGGCATCTCCGGCGGAACGGAGCATGCAAGCGCAATCTTCTACGGCGAAAAGTCAGTTCAGGATAAGCCTGCAACTAACCTTGTTGCGCATGAAATCGCGCATCAGTGGTTTGGAGATGCAGTCACAGAGAAAGACTGGGATGATGTTTGGCTCAGCGAAGGTTTCGCCACCTACTTCACTCTGCTTTGCACCGAACATGACGAGGGCCGGGACGCATTTGTTGCCGGCCTGAAGCGCAGCCGGGAGACCGTCTTCAATCTGGAGAAAAGGCTGCCCGGGGTCGCGGTCATACACGACAATCTGTCGGACATGAAGAAGGTTCTGAACCAGATCATTTATCAAAAAGGCGGCTGGACGTTGCACATGCTGCGGGCCCAGATTGGCACTGATGCCTTTTGGGCCGGTATCCGGGATTATTATCATCGCTATCGCGACTCCAACGCTTCCACCGACGACTTCCGCCACGTCATGGAAGAACACGGGCACACCGATCTGAAGTGGTTCTTCGACCAGTGGCTAAGGCGTCCCGGTTCGCCTGTAGTTGAGGGGTCGTGGACCTACGATGCCGGATCGAAGAAAGTTCGCATCGAACTGACGCAAACTCAGCCGGGCGAAGCTTATCGGCTTCCGCTCGAAGTTAGCCTGGCAACGAGCGATGCCGTACCGCCGCGAATCGAGAAGATCGAGTTGAAAGACAAACACGCTGCCTTCGAGATCGCGTCTGGCGAGAGCCCGACCGCTGTCGTTTTGGATCCCAATACATGGGTCCTCATGACGGCGCACTTCACCAGGAAGTAGAGTCGCGGATCGGCTTATGCCCGTTCGCCGTGGCACCAGCGCCTGAAGATTGGAGGAGTGTGCTCTTTCGGTCACAAGCTCCGAACCGTCTCGCCCGGCTGCTGTGAAACGAGACAGAATCGTAAGCATGGATCTGTTTAGCGAGGAACCCACCGAGTCTGAAGAGCTTGAACTCGGACCGGGCGTGACACTTCTGCGAGGCTTCGCTTTGCGGGACGAACGAGGACTGCTCAACGATTTGAACCGCATTACCGAGGCGGCACCGTTCCGGCACATGGTGACGCCCGGCGGGTTTCGCATGTCAGTCGCGATGACGAATTGCGGTCCGGTCGGATGGGTATCGGATCGCAAAGGCTACCGCTACGACGCCATCGATCCTGTAAGCGGCGAAGCCATGGCCGCCGATTCCCGATTCCTTCCGCCGTCTAGCGGACGAGGCGGGAGTTGCGGGCGGATTCCCCGGGTTCAACCCGGACGCTTGCCTGGTTAATCGCTATGAGCCCGGCGCCAAGATGTCGCTGCATCAGGACAAGGACGAGAAGGATTTCGATCAGCCGATCGTCTCGGTCTCTTTAGGCTTGCCGGCTGTGTTCCAGTTCGGCGGCCTGAAGCGCAGCGAGAAACCCCGGCGTATCCACCTGACGCATGGAGATGTAATCGTCTGGGGCGGACCCGCCCGCCTTCGCTATCACGGTGTTCTGCCTCTTAAAGACGGCAGCCATCCAACTCTGGGTAGATTCCGCTTTAATTTGACCTTCCGGAAAGCCGGTTAGTCTCCACTTTCGCAAGGACTTTGCGGCGCCTGCAAAGACCCATGACACCCAGCCCTGCAAGACCAAAGCTCAGTAAAAGGTTGGTCGATGGCTCCGGCACTACCTCCAGGTAACCTCTGGTCTCGCCTCCCGAGAATTGAGTCGTGTGGAAGTTGATGTAAGAGTTCCCGGAAAGGATGTTGGCCAGTTGCGCCGTTAAGGTCGTGCCGTTGCCTTCGGACGCGTCCCACTTCCCGGTAATCGTGCCGCCTACACCCGTTGCGAAGGGGGTCACCACGACGTCATCAGGATTATTGTCGTTGAAAGGCGAACCAAAGAAACCCCAGACCACCGGTGCGTTCGCTATGGTGGCAGTTGGAGACGCATGGATATGCGCCGCAATGAGATTGTCGTTCACGTCTGGCGTCTGGGTGCCGGTGAAGTCGATGTTGTAAATCGTGACCGACATCGTCATGGCAGTCATCGCGTCATTCAACACAAAGGTCGCAGTCCCAAATGACGCCGGCCTGGCAGCACCGGTCGTTGTTGTGGGCACGGTTGCAGGATTCTCTGCGGCATTCGTTATGTTGGCGGTAAGAATCGTTGCGCCCTGGACGTAACTGGCGGCAAATAACACGGATAGAGCGGCAATGGTGCTATTGGCGATTCGAGACATCGTGGCTTCCCTCGTCCCATAGACTCGGCCCACCCAGAATTTGTTCGAGTCGAAAGTACTGCCCGTTTAGTGAGTCAATTGTGCCAGCGTTGGGATGCTGAGTTCCAGAACCTCCAACGCACTACGCCTGACTTGCGGGTTTACATCAGCGAATTAAGTTCTCGGTTGAAAACACTTGCGAATGGGCATAAGGTTACGTACTATACAATTACTCGCAAGGTCGGTCAAGTTTTAAAAGTTAGCTTCAGGAGGTTCTTCGTGCGAACTGCCGTTGCACTGTTTGCAGCGCTATCTCTGCCCGCTATTTTCTTCGGGCAAACAACTAATAATCAGTCCATCTCGGGGACTGTGCAGGATGCCAGCGGCGCCGTTGTCCCGAACGCCACCGTCACTGTGGTCAGCGAAGGGACGAATCTACGCGCTCCGCCGTTTCAAGCGAAAGCGGCGCTTACTTCATTTCGAACCTGCCGCTCGGGTTTTACGATCTTTCTGCTACAGCCGCGGGCTTCAAGAAATTCCAGGTCTCCCACTACGAAATCACGGTAGGTCAACAGGCGTCCCTCAACGTCACGCTGGACGTTGGAAACGTGAATGAATCGGTCACCGTGCAGGCCGATGCGGTGCACGTGGATACCACTTCGGGAGAGGTCAGCAATCTCATTACGGGGACCCAGGCGAGTCAGATCCAGTTGAATGGACGCAACTTTCCCCAACTGCTACAACTCCTGCCCGGTGTTTCGACTACTTATAGCAGTGGTTTCAGTCTATTCGGCGGCTACGGAGTGACTAATAGCGGACAGTCGATCAACGGAAGCCGGACGGATACGTTCTCCTGGTACCTCGACGGCGCCGACAACAAGGACAACGGCGGCGGCGGAAATAACTTCGTCAACATCAACCCGGATGCGATCGCCGAATTCCGTGTTTTGACCTCGAACTATAGCGCAGAGTATGGCGGCAGCGCCGGCGCGGTCATCAATATCGCGGTAAAGGGCGGCACCACGGATTTCCACGGCGTAGCGTACGAATTCTTTCGGAACGACGCGATCCAGGCCCGCGCCTTCAACTCGCTGACGATACCCGAACTGAGGTTCAACAACTTCGGCTGGAACCTCGGTGGGCCGGTCTGGATCCCGGGCCTTCTCAAGAAGAACAGCAACAAGCTCTTCTTCTTTGTTGGCGAGGATTTCAAACGGCTGCGCCAGGGAGCAACCAATACCTGGACCGTTCCCAGCCTGGCGCAGCGGAGTGGTAATTTTTCAGCTCTGCCGCAGAGTCAGTGGCCAGTCGATCCGGTTATCGCGCATTCCTTACGCCGGAGGCATCGTACCCTCCAGTCTTGTGGAACACAAACTCAACCAAGCTGCTGAATCTCTATCCCAAAGCCGAATTCAGGCGCTGGCGGATTCATATTCAATACGGTTTCACCCTTGAATACCAATCAATATCTGTTCAAAGTCGACTACAACATCAGCAGCAAGAATCAGGTTTCTGTTCACTACTTCCGCGACTACTATACGTCGGTACAGAACCTTACTCAGACCATTCTCTACAACCGCAACATCCCTGGGACCAACTCGAGCGTTCAATGGACCTTCGTCCCGAATGCGTCCACGGTCAACGTAGCGCAATTCACTTTTACCGGGAACGTGATCTTCGAGAAAACCGGCATTGCTCCGAACCCGATTTTCGTGACGGATTTCACCCGCGCCGGCCAGGGCCTGACGTATCCCACGATCTACAACGCATCCAACGCCATACCGAGCCTGAACGTGGCCCCTTTCACCAATCTGACTTCCACGCCTTTGAACTTCAACAATTTCAATCGAATTTTCGACTGGAAGGATGATTTCTCGAAGATCATGGGCAGCCATAACCTCAAGGCTGGAATCTTGATCATGCGAAGCCGGAAGAATCAGGACAATGTACCTGCCATCAACGGCACGTTTGTGTTCAACACGACCGCGAGACCGCTTGGTCCGACCAACACGACCGGTAATGCTGTCGCCGACGCACTGCTCGGAAATTTCTATTCCTACACCGAAGCAAGCGGAACCCGGGAAGGCTGGTACCGCTTCACCCAGATCGAGCCTTACGTGCAAGACGACTGGAAGGTCAACAGCCGCCTGACGATAAATCTTGGTGTCCGTTGGGCCTATATGCAGCCGCAATACAGTGTGCTAAACAACACGACGGCGTTCCTGCCGCAGTACTACAATCCCGCACAAGCGGTTAAAGTTAATCCGTCCACCGGCGCTATCGTTGCAAACAGCGGCAATCTTTATAACGGGCTTGTCCTTGGGGGCAGCGGTTTCCCACCGGAGGCGACTGCGCGTATCTCGGTCGCTAACGACCCGGCCGTCCAGGCTCTATTCCATGGACTGCCGAAAGGAACAGCCAACACGGATTGGAATACCTGGCAGCCGCGTATCGGATTCGCCTACGATCTGACCGGGAATCAATCTACCGTTGTTCGAGGCGGCTACGGCATCTTCTATGAACGGGTCGAAGGCAACTACCTCTTTAGCGCGGTTAACAATCCGCCGTTCGTACAGCAATCTTTGATCTACTACGGCAACCTTGCGAACCCGGCCGGTGGGGCTCTGCAAAACTTCCCGAGCACCATCAACAACTCGCATTTTCTGGACATGAAGGTGCCGAGAACGATGAACTGGAGTCTGAACATTGAACATAAGTTCGGCAAAAATACGCTTCTGAGCGCGGGCTACATCGGGTCAAGTGCGGCAAATCTCTCCTATCAGCAGGACACGAATCAATTGCTGCCTGGAACTTTGCAGGCTAATCCGGGTGTCAACGTCAACGCGCTGCGCCCCTATCTCGGCTACGCAGACATCTTCCAATACAACACCGGCGCGAACTTCATCTACAACTCGCTGCAGGTGCAACTCCGAAAGCAGTTTACGCAGGGCGGTCTGATCAACCTTGCTTACACCTGGTCCAAAGCCCGGACGGATGCGAATGCGTACAATTATCAGCCGCAGGACAGCTATAATCTGCGCGCCGACTGGGGGCCTCCAGTTACAACCGCAACCACATCTTCGTCGGAAGCTACGTTTACCCGCTTCCCTTCTGGCGCCAGGGCAGAATTGGGTACAAAAGTCTCTCGGCGGGTGGCAGGTCTCAGGCGTGGTAACCCTTCAGACCGGGTTGCCATTAAATATGGTCCTTTCGTCCGACCAGGCGGGCATTGGCTATAGCAGTACGTCATCGAGCTACGGCGGCCAAAGGCCGAATTTGGTATTGGCGAATGCAGCCCCGATAGCCGGTGCGGCCCGGACTCAGATCTTCAATCCGGCGGCATTTGCTCTTCCGGCTGCGGGTAAGTTCGGCAACCTGGGAGCATACGCGCTCTGGTACCCGTTCTATTCGAACTGGGATATTTCAACCTCGAAGGCATTCCCAATCGGCGAAAAAGTACAAGCAAGCCTCAGGGCTGAGCTGTACAATTTCCCGAATCACTTCTCGTACACCACCATCTCGAACGTGTTGGGAAGCACGAACTTCGGTCAGGCAACAGCCGCAACCGATCCGAGAACTCTGCAATTGGCTTTGAAGGTCAGCTTCTAGCCGGGAAAGCTTCACCTCTAGGTGTGGGCGGAGAGCAAGGCTCTCCGCCCTTTTCTATTTACGGCTCATCCGTAACGCATCCATTGCTCGCACTCTTTACCAGGCGAATATATTTCGCCAGGGTTCCGCGATTGGCCTTGTAGGCGGGCATGGTCCAGGCCTGCCGCCTGGACGCGAGTTCAGACTCGGACAAATCGACGGTCAATGAGTGGTTCCCCGCGTCGATGGTGACGCGATCTCCGTTACGAACAAGGGCGATGGGGCCGCCTTCTTGCGCTTCCGGCGTAATATGTCCCACGATGAATCCGTGCGAGCCTCCCGAAAACCGGCCATCCGTGAGCAGCGCTACTTCCTTCCCCAGACCCGCGCCCATGATCGCCGAAGTAGGGGTAAGCATTTCCGGCATTCCGGGTCCGCCTTTCGGTCCCTCGTAGCGAATGATGATCACATCGCCCTTTCTGATCTCGTTCTGCTCGAGCGAGTGAAGCATGTCTTCTTCCGAGTCGTAAACTTTGGCCGGGCCGCTGAAGGAGAGACCTTCTTTTCCAGTAATCTTCGCCACCGCGCCTTCGGGCGCCAGATTGCCCTTGAGGATCTGGATATGACCACTCGGCTTAATCGGGTCAGAAAGGGGCCGGATAATCTGCTGGCCCGCCTTCAGCCCCGGCAGCTCTTTGACATTCTCCCCGAGGGTCTTGCCGGTAACGGTCATGCAATCTCCGTTCAGGAGCTTCGCATCCAGCAGCATCTTGATCACTGCTGGAATCCCGCCTACGTCCTGCAGTTCTTCCATCACGTACTTGCCGCTGGGCTTCAGATCAGCCAGCAAGGGGACACGGTCGCTGACCGTTTGAAAGTCATCGATGGTAAGAGGAACCTCCACTGCCCTCGCAATCGCCAGGAGATGAAGCACTGCATTCGTCGAGCCGCCGAGAACCGAAATGAGCACCATAGCGTTCTCGAACGCTTCCCGGGTCATGATGTCTCGCGGTTTGAGATCCAGTTCGAGTAGATTGCGGATGGCCGCACCCGCGCGTACACATTCGTCCAGCTTCAAAGGATGCTCAGCCGGGATCGAGGAACTGTAGGGAAGTGTCATGCCCATCACCTCAATGGCCGACGCCATCGTATTGGCCGTGTACATGCCGCCGCAAGCACCAGCTCCGGGGCACGCGTGCCGAACCGTGTCGAAGCGCTTCTCCTCGCTGATGTTGCCGGTAATGAACTCTCCGTAGCTCTGGAAAGCGGAGATGATGTCCAGCTTTTCGCCGCCGCTGTGCCCCGGCTTAATCGTGCCGCCATAGATCATTAAAGCGGGGCGGTTCAGGCGGCCCATCGCGATCAGACAGCCAGGCATGTTCTTATCGCAGCCGGGGATTGAGATATTCGCGTCGTACCACTGGCCGCCCATCACGGTTTCAATCGAATCCGCGATGAGATCGCGAGATTGGAGGGAAAAGCTCATCCCGTCCGTCCCCATCGAGATGCCGTCGCTTACGCCAACGGTATTGAATCTCATGCCCACCATTCCCGCAGACGTGACGGCTTCCTTCACTTTCCCCGCAAGTCCGAGAAGATGCATGTTGCAGGGATTGCCCTCAAACCAGACGCTGGCAATGCCAACTTGCGGCTTTTCCATATCCTGCTCCACCAGGCCGGTTGCGTAGAGCATGGCCTGGGAGGCCCCTTGCGACTTGGGTTGGGTAATACGAGAGCTGTATTTATTCAGTTTTTGAGGCATTGGTGCGAACTCCTCAGCTTATCGAAGTGGGTTAGGCTTCTCAGCCATCAGATCCGGTATCACACCGGACGATTTCCGCCGGAAACATCCCCAACCCTTTTCGATTCCATCTAGCGGGACTAACAGAGCATCATTACCAGGGCGCGGCGCAGGACCAGATCGGTTCACGCATGCTGCTCAGAGTTAAGAAAGGGTTTATGAAAAAAAGTGAAGACGCTGAGGCAAAAATCGGGAACGGCGGCGAACTGCACCAGGTTGCCGGGGGCGAAGTTCCCCGTCTGACGACTCAACAGGGCGTTCCGGTCTACGACGATCAGAATTCGTTACGAATTGGCAAACGCGGTCCTACTGCGCTCGAAGACTTTCATTTTCGCGAAAAGATTTTCCACTTCGATCACGAACGGATACCCGAACGCGTTGTGCATGCCCGGGGATACGGGGCTCACGGCTACTTCGAGACGTATGAATCCCTGTCGGACATCACCTCTGCCGACCTGTTCCAGAGGGCCGGTGAGAAGACGGAGGCATTTGTCCGTTTTTCAACCGTGGCCGGCAATAAGGGATCGGCGGACCTGGCCCGCGACGTACGCGGGTTCGCTGTCAAACTCTACACAAAAGAGGGGAACTGGGACATCGTCGGAAACAATATTCCGGTCTTTTTCATCCAGGATGCCATCAAATTCCCCGACCTGATCCACGCGGCGAAACAGGAGCCGGACCGGGACTTTCCGCAAGCCCAAACCGCGCACGACAATTTCTGGGACTTCGTTTCCCTGATGCCGGAGAGCATGCACATGATCATGTGGATCATGTCGGACCGAGCCATTCCGCGTTCCTTCCGGTTCATGGAAGGCTTCGGGGTTCACACCTTCCGCCTGGTCAATGCAAAAGGCAAATCGACCTTCGTAAAGTTCCACTGGAAGCCGAAGCTCGGGATGCAGTCCGTGGTCTGGGATGAAGCGCTGAAGATCAACGGCGCCGACCCGGATTTCCATCGCCGCGATCTCTGGAATTCCATCACGTCGGGAAACTACCCGGAGTGGGAGCTTGGCCTGCAATTGTTCGACGAGAAATTCGCGAACTCCTTCGATTTCGACGTGCTGGACGCAACGAAGATCATCCCGGAAGAACAACTGCCTATCCGGCGTGTCGGGAAGCTTGTCCTCAATCGCATGGTGGATAACTTCTTCGCTGAAACCGAACAGGTGGCGTTCTGCACCAGCAACGTGGTTCGTGGCGTTGACTTCACGAACGACCCTTTGCTGCAAGGCCGTAATTTCTCTTATCTGGACACGCAGGTGAAGCGCCTTGGCGGTCCCAATTTCACGCACATCCCGATCAACGCGCCACGATGCCCGTTCCACAACTTCCAGCAGGACGGTCATATGGCGATGACGAACCCCAAGGGGCGAGTGAACTACGAACCAAATTCCTGGGGCGGCGCGTTGGGCGGTCCGCGGGAGTCCCATGAAACCGGGTTTCAATCGTTTCCCGCACACGAAGAGGGCGACAAGCTGCGGATCCGATCCGAGAGCTTCGCGGACCACTACAGCCAGGCGCGGCAATTCTATATAAGCCAGACCCTAAGCGAGCAGGGTCACATCGCGGATGCTCTGATTTTCGAGCTCAGCAAAGTTGAAGCTCCGGCCATTCGTGCGCGAGTCGTTTCTCATCTTCCGAACATCGACGGTGAACTGGCGAAGAAAGTCGCTAAGGGGCTCGGTATGCAGGAAATTCCTCAAGCGACAAAACCCGCCGTGACGCCGCGCACCGATCTGAAGCCGTCGAAGGCGCTCAGCATTGTTCTGAACGCTCCGGAGAATTTTGCAGGCAGAAAGATCGGCGTTCTGGTCACGGACGGGGTCGACGAAGATCTCCTGAATGCACTCCAATCAGCGGCGAAAGCCGAAGGAGCCATGGTGGAGTTGATCGCACCGGCCGTGGGTGGAGTTCAGTCGAGCAAAGGCAATCTGATTCCAGCCGATCAGAAGCTCGGCGGAGGACCTTCCGTCCTCTACGACGCGGTGGCCGTCCTGCCCTCGCAAGCGGCAGCGCAAAATCTCGCAAAGCACCCTGCGGCGCGGGATTTTGTCGCGGATGCGTTCACGCATCTTAAGTTCATCGCGTATAACGACGCCGCGAAACCGCTGCTCACCAAAGCTGGTATTGCGGACGACCTCGACGCCGGCTGTTTCCAACTAGCCGATTCGGGCGGCGCTTCGAAGTTCATTACACTTTGCCGGATGTTGCGGCTTTGGGACCGGGAAAAAGTTGTCAAACCGGAACTGATGACTGTCTGACGCAACGGGGGATTCAGGAGCCGGGCAAGCGGTCCGGCTCCTCCACTTAGACCCGGACGTCGGACTATTTACTCGACGTCGGCAACCGGGCGTGCCGCAAACCCCGCATCAGTTCAACGGGATCCTTTGCGGACACAACGAGTTCCCGATGCTCGGATTTCAGAAATCCCTCCCTGACTGCGTGATCGAACATATTCAATAGCGGGTCATAGTAGCCCTTCACATTCAAGAGCCCGCACGGCTTAGTCTGTAAGCCGAGTTGAGTCCACGTCAGAACTTCGCAAAATTCTTCGAATGTTCCGTATCCTCCCGGCAACGCGATAAAAGCGTTGGCCAAATCGGACATCAGCGCTTTGCGCTCGTGCATGGACCCTACAAGCCGCAAATCACTTAGCCCGGCGTGAGCAATTTCTTTTGCGGCCAGAGCTTCAGGGATGACCCCGATGACTTCTCCGCCCCTTCTTAGAGCAGTATCGGCAACAGTCGCCATCAGCCCTCGATTGCTTCCGCCATACACGATTCCGATTCCTTCAGCCACAAGATGTTCGGTGAGAGCAGTAGCGGCGGAACTATACTGCGGGTCGAAACCAAGGCTTGAACCACAGAAGATGCAGACCCGTTTAATGTTCATCTGAAAGGTTTGCGAGTAGCCGATATTATCCTTGACGAAGAGCAATCACGGATCTTTGGAGGGTCGAGTGAGTAGAAATCGAACGTTATCCCGCCGCATGATACTGCGCACCGCAGGTGCAGGCAGCATGTCCTTTGCGCTTCAGAGTTCCATCTCGAGTGCGCAGGACCGAAAACAGGCGGCGAGTTCCGCACCTTCGATCTCGAACCTGAAATCGATGCGAGAACAGGTCAAGCCGATCACTCTGAAGGAGCGCGGAGAACGAATCGAGAAGGCGAAGCAGCTTATGGCCGCCAACAAGATCGACGCGATTCTACTCGTCGGAGGAACATCGCAGCTCTATTTCACAGGAATGCGGTGGGGGAACAGTGAACGGCTTCTGGCAACGGTGGTTCCTCAGGCCGGGAAAGCTTTCGTCGTTTGCCCCGCATTTGAAGAAGAGCGTGCACGCGAGCAACTCAATCGGGGACCGCTCGAAGATGCGACCGTTATGACCTGGCAGGAAGATGAAAGCCCGTATCGCCTGGTTGCTGCGGGCCTGCGCACGCTGGGCAAGTCCGGCGGCACCGTTGGTGTGGAAGAACGCACTCCGTGGGTCTTCAGCGAAGGCATCGCTAAGGCCGCTCCCGGCGTCCGCCTTACGTCGGCGACGCCCGTTACGTCAGGTTGCCGCATGATCAAGAGTCCGCATGAACTCGAGTTGATGCGGATTGCAAACGAGGCCACGCTCAAAGTCTATGAAGCCGTCTACCATGCCCTGAAACCCGGCATGTCGCAAACCGAAGCGTTGTCGTTAATCTCGGCGGGTTATGCCAAGGTGGGGTTTCGCGGCGAAGCAAGCGTCGAAGTGGGTCCTTATACCGCAAACCCGCACGGCTCCGCCACGCCTCAGGTCATCCAGGAAAATACGATCGTCATGATTGATGACGGATGCACGGTGGAAGGTTATAACTCCGACATCACGCGCACCTTTGTCCTAGGTAAGGCTACGGACAAGATGAAGAAAGTATTTGACGTGGTACATCGAGCGCAACAGGCGGCATTATCGGCCGCCAAACCCGGTGCCGAGTGCCAGGCGGTAGACGCCGCAGCCCGCAAAGTAGTGGAACAGTCGGGCTTCGGACCAGACTACAACTTCTTCACGCATCGCGTTGGTCACGGCATCGGCATGGACGGTCACGAATGGCCGTACCTTGTTCGCGGCAATACCCTGAAGCTACAGCCGAACATGACATTCAGCGATGAGCCTGGCGTGTATATCCGTAATGAGTTCGGTATTCGTCTTGAGGACGATATGAGAATCACCGAAAACGGCGCCGAGCTGTTTACGCCGCAGAGCCCGTCTCTTGAGCACCCATTCGCCTAAGCCGGAACTTTGTCCTGCTCGGGCTGCTTTTGTTCGGTCTTTGTTTCGGGCATCCGGAGTTGATAGAAGATGCCGCCGGCTGCGGCTACGGCTGCCAAGCCAATAAAACTGGCATTGAAGCTGATGCTCTTCGCAATCCAGCCGAACAGGATGTTGCTTAGGACACCGCCCAGCCCCATGGCCGATTGCACCGCGCCCTGCAACAGATTGAATCGTCCGGTTCCCTTCGCGAGGTCGGCAGTAACGAGCGTTAGCAGCACTCCGTAGATGGCCATGGCGACGCCATCGAGCGTCTGCAATCCGATCAAGTAGTATTCGTTGTGGCTTACAACCGTAAGCGCATTGCGCAGAACAAGAAAAGCAAAGCCCACCAGGAAAAGCGGTTTCCGGCCCCATGACTCAGCCAACCTGCCGCTTACGGCGGCAACGCCAACCATGACGGCTTCCGCCACAACGACGGCCGCCGCTACTTGCCACGCGGATTGTTTGCCGTGCTTCGCGCTGCTGAGGATTTCTCCCACAAGCGGCAGGGTAGCGGCATTCGCGCAGTAAAACACCACCACAGCTATGGCGAAATTTCGGATGCGTTTATCTTGCAAAAGCTCACGCCAACTTTTGCGCTGAGTCTCGCCGTGTCTCGCTATCGTCCTCGGCACCTCCGCGCGCAGCTTCGTAGCTGACGTCCTTCTGGTTGATGAAATAAACCGACGGCGCCATCCCGGCAGCAAAGATTGCCGCGCCATAGAAGATGCCTTGTAGTGCCAATGCAGTGCCGATCGCACCAGCGGCAACTGCGAACGCGACGTTACCGCCATGCGTGAAGACCTCATTGCGGGCCACGCGTCCCGAAAATTGTTCCTTCTCCACCATTCCGAGCGCGAAAGCAGCGGTTGCAGCGGGAAACACAGTCACAGCACAACCGATCACTATCTGAACCGCAATTTGTGCCCAAAAGCTTGGAAGCAGCACAATCCCGAGCGCTCCGAGTGCCACCACGATCCCGGCCGCACCCGTCAGCAGCCGCTTATGCCTCGACTCGTCAACCCAGTAACCGACCGGCGCTTGAAGAAGAACGCCCGCAATCGACTGGCAGGCTATGAGAGTTCCTATCTGGCCGGGATTCCAGTGCCGTACCGCCGTATAGAAAATAGCGATGAAGGGACCAAGCCCGGTCTGGATGCCGGCATTGCAGAAGTTCAGCGCATCGAGAGCCCGCAGGCTACCTACTTTTGTTTCAGGCACAGTTTTTGATATTCGAGGACGTTCTTTTCAATCGCGGCAGGCAATAGGCCGCGCAATGTCTTCGAGAGATTTGCCTTCGGCACTCACTCCAAGTACCGCTTCCACGAGACCACCGGCAATCATCACGACTGCGCCGGCAATATAGCCCCAGAAGAGCAGCTCTCGCGATCCCGTTCCGACAATGTATCCGTAGAGGGCCGGACCCGCCACACCGCCGACCAATGTTCCGCAAGCATAAAAGACCGAAATAGCGACAGCTCTGATCTCCAGAGGGAAGATCTCGCTGACGGTCAGGTAAGCGGCGCTGGCCGCAGAAGAAGCAACGAAGAAAATCACGCTCCAGCACAGGGCCTGAGTGAACGCAGTGAGTACTCCGAGATGAAACAGCCATGCTGTGATGGCCAGGAGAACACCCGACCCTACGTACGTGATCGTGATCATCGGCTTCCGGCCCACCGTATCGAAGAAGCGCCCGATTACGAGTGGACCGACCCAGTTTCCGAGCGCCAGGGGAATGAGAAACATCCCAAGCCTCTCCGCAGAAACACCGTAATATCTGAGTAGAACCAATCCATACGTAAACAGCACGGCGTTGTAGAAGAACGCCTGGCTGACCATCAGGCAGAAGCCCAGGATCGATCTGGACCTGTGCTCGTGAATCATCGCGTCCCAGATCTCACGCATGGGCGTTGTTTTGCGAGTTACCAGCTTGATTTTCTTGTCGGCGGGAGCCAGCCGTTGTCCGGTACTTGCGATTACCTGCTGCTCAATCTGCGTCACCACTTTTTCGGCTTCGCCCGGCTCCGAGTGAATCATTAGCCATCGCGGGCTTTCGGGAACATAACGCCGCAGCACCAGAACGACTGCACCGATGATGGCGCCAATGAGGAATGCGAATCGCCAGCTAAAACCCGGCGAAAGAGAATGATTGTTTAGGAGAATAAAAGATGCCACGGAACCCAACGCAGCTCCGCCCCAAAACGTCGAGTTAATCAACAGATCTACGTGCCCGCGCATGCGCGCCGGAATGAGTTCGTCGACCGCGGAATTGACTGCCGCGTACTCACCGCCTATGCCGGCCCCGGTAAGCGCCCGGAAGAGCGTAAAGCTGGAGAAATTCCAGGAGATCGCGGTCAGCGCGGTCGCAGTAAGGTAGAGAGCAATCGTGATGGTGAAGAGTTTCTTGCGTCCCCATCGGTCCGTCAGATATCCGAAAACCAGTGCCCCGAGCACCGACCCGGCAAGGTAATAGGTTCCGCTCAAGCCAAGCTGCGCATCGCTGAAGCCCAACGTATCCGGGCGCTTCAAGATTCCGGCGAGCGAGCCCGCCAGATTACTTTCCAATCCGTCGAGAAGCCAGGTCACGCCGAGCGAGACAACGACGAGCACATGCCAGCGGCTCCATGGCAAGCGGTCCAACCGTGTTGGAACATTTGTTTCAACGCATTCACTCGTATGCGCTCTTTGGGCTTGGGTGGCCATCTGCCGGACCTCGCGGGCGAAGATTCGATACTGTGATCGAGATTACTGCGCAATAGTTACGCCCCGCTTGCAAGCAGTCGCGACAGAAAAACTACGCAGGAAGCTTGCTCTCGTGTCCTGAGACCCAGACCCGGTCGACGCAGAGGTTCCGGTCGAGCAGCACAACATCGGCCCGCTTGCCGGTCTCGAGACTCCCAATCTCTCCTGCCATGCCGACGCGTTCGGCCGGCGTGAGGCTGGCCATGCGGATTACCTCCGGCAAGCTTGCGGCTGTCCCGCTCGCCATATTGCGAATCATGGTGTCCATTCCCACCACTGAACTCGCCAATCCCTGGCCCGGCACAAAGCCGACCTTGCCGTCACTCTCAATCCAGGGACCGTCCTCGCCCGAGCCGAAACGGTAGTCACCCGGCGGCATGTCAAGAGCGCGGTTGCAATCAGTCACGAGACACAAGCGCGAAGGGCCCTTCATCTTAAACGCGAAGTCGAGCAGCTCCGGCGCCAGATGCTGTCCGTCTGCGATTACTTCCGTGCTCATCTCGGAGTTCGCAAGAACGAACTGTTCCATGCTGGCCTGCATCGGCGTGCCGAGACGGATCCGCAAAGATGTTACCGAACTCATCGCGCACCAGAAGTGGTCCACGTGCCGAACGCCGGCGTCGAATGCAGTTTGCATCTCGGTCCAGCTTGCGTTCGAGTGCCCGCAAGTGAGCAGACAGGCGTGCTCCCGGGCGGCCCGGTAGAACGCGGTTGCACCCGGAAGTTCGGCGGCACAGGTGGCGACCTTGATAATGCCGGAATTAAAGAAGTGGTGGTACTCTTCCGGATCGGGATTCCTTCTGCCTTCGAGTGAGTGGCAGCCCACCTTCTCTTCGGCGAAGTAAGGTCCATAAAAGTGGATTCCACCAATGCGCGGACCATCGCCGGGAGCCCAACCGTCGCGTACTTCAATGCAAGCCCGAACCATCCTTTCGAGCTGAGGGGTGGAACCGGTCGTCGTGGTGGGAAAGATCGTTGTGGTCCCGTGGCGCAGATGCGCTTGGTTAGCGATTCGAACGGCTTGGGGCGTGCCGTCCATGTAATCCGCACCTGCACCGCCGTGGACATGAATATCCACGAAACCCGGGGCGATGAAGCCGTCGCCCGCCTCGATGACCTCCTCTTGCGCACCGGCCGGTTTTTCCCGGCCAATTGCGACGATCTTGCCGCCCTCCATCGAAAGGAATGCTCCTCGAAGAATCGAATCTGGCAGGACAACATTGCCGTGCAGGCAAATACGCCGGGAAGTCTCCATGTGTTTCAGGTTAGGCCAGGCGGTGCTTCTAGGCAAGCGCTGCATGGGAGACTTCTCTCCAGTGAATGACGCGAGTGTTCCGTTGGCCGATGCTGAAACTGTCGAGCGTTTGTTGGACTATCCCAGTCTCATCAACGCCCTTCGCGACGCTTTCGTCCATCCGCCACTCACGCCGCAAAGGCTTGCAATCCCGATAGTCGAAACGGAAGACCAGCCGGGCGGGACTGCGCTCGTGATGCCGTCGCTGCGCTCTGCCGGCCTGCTGGGAGTCAAGATCATAACGATCCAGCCCAAGCTTTCCGGGCGTCCGGGTGGGGCTACCCGGGCTGTCTATATTGCGCTGGATGCCAAAAGTGGCGAACTGAAAGGGCTTATCGACGGGCATGCTCTGACGCTTCGCCGCACGGCAGCAACATCGCTGCTGGCGGCCGGAGTGATGGCCAGGCCAAACCCCGAGACGGTGCTTGTTATCGGTACGGGATCGCTCGGGAACACGCTGGCGCGAGCGTATGCCGAAATATTGCGGCCAAAGCGTCTGGTGATCTGGGGAAGGTCTGGCGAAAAAGCGCAAGCCTTGGTGGATCAGTTGGCGAACGATGGCGTTGAAGCGCGACGGAGCTCCGATTTGCAAGAAGCGCTAGGAGCAGCGGACATCGTCAGTTCAGCCACGCTGGCGAAAGAGCCGATTATCTTGGGCCAATACGTGGGCCCCGGAACGCACATCGACCTGGTCGGTGGATTTACCCGGGAGATGAGAGAAGCTGACGACAATCTGATATCCCGGGCGGCGATTGTGGCCGATGTGGAAACTACTCTGGTCGAAGCGGGCGATCTGGCTCAGCCGCTCGAGAGAGGCATCATTCAAAGGGATCAGATTATGACGCTTCGGGATGTGCTCACCGGAGTGCGCCCGGCCCGGAAATGTGCGTCCGATATTACTCTCTTCAAATCCGCCGGACACGCACTGGAAGATCTTGCCGCGGCCGAACTGCTGGTAAAGCGTTGGGATCGGTAATCGTCTATGCCATGGTAGGATTCGGGTCGTGAGAGACGTTCAAGCCGTCGAAGAAGAGCTGTCCGAAATCGCTGCAATTCAGGACGACCTAACAAAATTCGAACGAATTATCGCCTGGTCCGCCGCACACCCGGATGAGGTCGTGTTCGCTGTACGGTATCTCAGCGGGCGCTCGAAGGGATTAGAGAAGTGGATTGAACAGCACTCGGACCGCCGCTCTCCGGATTCAACTCGGGCTTGAACGGGCTGGAGGTCCGCGCGCGTTTACGCCGTCTTCGCTGAGGCAATTGGAGTGGGATATTCGCTCTTAACCGGACGCCTCGGACACGCCGGGCTCCACTCGCTTCCAGAGCTCGTCAGAGCGCTCGTGCAAAGCCTTCGCCAGCAGCTCAATCTGCTGGTAAAGCTGCTCAACCGTGGTGCACTGGATTGTCACTTGTCCCGGTGACAAAAAGATGGCATCGCTTAGCTGATACTGAAACAGTGCTCGCTCTATCGGTATGGGCGAGGCACAGTTCGCGTGGCCGCATTGACAGTAATCGCGTTCCGGGGCATGCCGGGCAGCTTGTTTGCAGTAATCACTGCAATACTCTTTGCCGTCTTCTGTCTTGCAATCACAACCGGAGAGCTTGCAATATTGGTGAACTGACGCCATAGCTCCACCTTTCTCAATCACGAGTCAAGTACGCGGAGGCCGTTGCGGAGTGCCCTCGAGCGGGTCTGTTAAGCGCCGGGGACGAGCGGCTGACAGAACTCGATGGACAATTCTAGTCCCTTTTCGTCAAGATTGACAACCCGGACGAATCCACTACTCTTCGATGGCGATTCTGGCGGATTGCTTCCCGCTTTCGGTGAGCTCACCCATACCCTTTTCAATTTGCTCGGGCGTGCAACCGTGGTGTTGGAGTTCTTCCTGGAGCCGAGTCGCGTCCAGGAATCGTCCCGCCACCTTCCGCTCGCCAGAAGAAGAAGGCGACTCGACGTGAACTTCGTACGTCGCGTTTTCCCTCCGCTGGACGTGGATGGTCTTGCTCATAGGTTTCACCCTAACACAAAGAACGTCGCAAAATTACTAGACATTTTTATTATTTCTACTGGCATAAACGGTTAAAAAACACGGCCTGAATCACGGGTCGCGAACTCCTGTAATCTAGAACCATTGGCAGCTCCAAAATTGCACCCGGTTGCAACACTCAGCGCCAACTCCGCCAACGGTGGATTCACTCGGCGGAGCGCCTTACCTCGTTACGCGGTACCGGTCGTCGGAATGTCCGCGGCCACGCTCATCGGCGAAGGCCTGCGGGTCGCCCACGCAGGGCACTCGGCGCTTACGTTCGCTTACCTGGTACCTTCGCTCGCAAGTGCATGGTGGGGCGGTTACGGCCCGGGCATTCTGGCCTGCCTCTTCGGGCTGCTTGCAGCACCGTATTTCTTCAGCCCTGGCTTTGACATTCTGCATCTCGACGTGCCTCGGGCGGCCCTCGCGCTGCTTGTATCGGTACTTATCAGCCGCGTAGCTGAAGGTCGGCGCAAGGCGGAAGAGGCTCTTCGGGAAGCTAACGAGAAACTGGATGCCCGGGTCCGGGAGCGTACGGAAGAGCTTCAGGAATCGAATGCGGAATTGCGGCGGGTCAACGAAGCATTGAACGAATTCTCCTATTCCGTGTCGCACGACTTACAGCAGCCTCTTCGAATGATCACTATGTATGCTCAACTGCTGGATCGGAAGTATCGGTCAGAGCTGAATCCGGAGGCCCATGAGTATGTCGAGGCGGTTCTGAGCGGTGCACGGCAAATGAAGCTGCTGCTGGAGGATTTGCTGGCCTATTCGCGTTCCGTTCACACCTCGACAGAGAACATTGAGACGCTGGACTCCGATGCGGTGCTATCTAAGGTACTGATCAACCTGAAGGAGGCGCTCGAAGAGAGTCAGGCGGTCATCGAAGCTGCGCATCTGCCTAACTTAAGGATGCACGAGTTCCATTTGACGGAGCTTCTGCAGAACTTGATCTCTAACGCCATCAAATACCGCAGCGATGAACGTCCGCTGATCGAGGTAGGAGCACGGCGGGAGGCTGAATTCTGCACGTTCTGGGTGGCTGATAACGGGATCGGAATTGCGCCTGAATACGCAAAACAGGTCTTCGGGCTATTCAAACGGCTGCATAGCTCAGATTCGTATGAAGGAACCGGGGTCGGCCTCGCCATCTGCGAACGAATTGTGGAACGCTACGGGGGAGAGATCTGGGTCGAGCCGCGCTCTCCTCAAGGATCGATTTTCTACTTCAAGCTGCGTGCCGAAAGTGCAGAGCCGAAGACCGCAGGAGTGGCGCCTTCCACACAACCGGCCTTGAATGGAGGAACATCGTGAGCGTGGACTGGAAGGAACATGGAGTGAAAATCGTGCGCGCCGGCACGTTCGACTCTAATACCCCGCAAACGCCTGGTATGACGCGCGCAGCCGCCATTACGCATGCGCGCACTGGTGCCAGTCAACTGTGGGCCGGCACGGTCAAGGTGGAATCGGGAGCGAAGACCGGTCCTCACCATCATGGCGAGCTCGAAACGGTTCTCTACATTGTGCGCGGGCGTGCCCGAATGCGCTGGGGCGAACACCTGGAGTTCAGCGACGAAGCGGGCCCGGGCGATTTCATTTTCGTTCCGCCCTTCGTTCCACACCAGGAAATCAATGCCAACACGGACGAGGTCTGTGAAGCCGTTGTTGTCCGCAGCGGGCAGGACCCCATTGTCGTGAATCTGGATCTCGAAACCCCCGAGCCGGCGAGTGCGGGAACCGAAGAGCAGCCATTTCACCCTCTGAAACGGGATCGGGACTGATCGATTTTTGTATCGGACTTCTCCGGCTGTTTCGAGCCTCTGGCCGAAGCCGTAATGTGATTAACTTAAGTTGATGGCGATGCCGTGGTCCAAGTCAAGTCAGTCTCTCCCCGAGATTGACTCAATCGAAGATTGTGCCAGCGTGATGAAGGAAGAGTTGGTCGTTCTCTTCAAACACAGTCCTACGTGTCCCGTAAGCTGGATGGCGCATCGTGAAGTAATGCAATACCGGGTAGCACAGCCGGAAGTGCCGATCTATCTGGTTTCTGTTCGCCGGCGGCGGGATGTGTCGCGGTTTATAGCGGATCACACCCACGTCGATCACGAATCACCGCAGGTCATCGTACTGCGGCGGGGAGAAGTTATTGCGGCGCGCTCGCACGACGACATAACTGCCGAGACGATCGGAGCATTCGTGGGCAGAAAGTCTCCCGAAGAACTGCCGGATCTCGGCGTTTTGGGCAATCCGGAAGCAGTGTCCTAGGCCATTCGTGCAGTAATGCGTCCGCGGGCTCTCCGAACGGGGGCCTCTCCTGATATTTTGGAATTGTGGTAAGTACAACGACCGAGCGGTTGACCGCTCCGAAGCGGCTTTTATACGGTCCCGGTCCATCCATGGTGGACGAACGCGCGCTGGACGCAATGAAACAGCCGGCGCTCGGCATTCGCGACCCGTTTTTTCTTCAGGTTATGGACGAGGTTCGGGCAGGTCTCCGATCGGCTTTCGGCACCTCTAACCCTAAGACATTTCCTATCCCGAGCAGTGGAAGCGGCGCCATGGAAACCGCAATGGCGAACTTCGTCCAGCCGGGATCAAAGTTGGCCGTTTTTGCCGCGGGCCATTTTGCCGATCGCGCGGCGATCATAGCGGCACGGCAAGGCGCGGCAGTCGCCAAACTCGAAAAGCCCTGGGGTGAGGTGTTTACGGAGGCGGAAGCCGAAGCCTTTATTGGCCGGGAACGCCCCGATGCCGTTTGCTTTGTGCAAGCGGAAACCTCGACTGGCGCTTATCAGTCGGGAAAAGCGATCGCGTCGGTCGCGCGGGCAGCAGGTGCGCTGGTGATCGCCGATACGGTGACTTCCCTGGGTGCAATGCCGGTCGAGCTCGACAAAATCGGAATTGACGTCGCCTACAGTTGCTCTCAAAAAGGATTGAGCTGCCCTGCCGGGCTATCGCCGTTCTCGGTCGCGCCCCATGCGTGGGAAAAGTTGACAAGCCGGCAGGACGATAACCGGACCTGGTATTTCGATCTCAAGCTGATGGCGCAATACTACGATCCTCCGCACGCATACCACCACACGCCTTCGCCGCCGCTGTTCTATGCCATGCATCAGGGACTTGCGGTCATCGAGGAGGAAGGGCTTTCCGCAAGGTGGGCTCGCCATCGCGCCGCGGGAGAGCAACTGATGCGAGGCTTAATCAACCTCGGTTTCACCCCTCTGGTCAAGAATGCGGAAGACCGTGTATGGCATGTTGCGACCGTCATTCCTCCGGCCGGAGTGGATGAAGCGGAACTGCGCAAACGGCTGATGGACCGCTACGAGATCGAAATCGCCGGCGCTTTGGGCCGCCTGGCGGGTCAGGTGATCCGGATCGGCGTCATGGGTCCGCTGGCCGAGCCCGGCAGCGTCAAGTTTTTGCTCGATTCCATCAGTTCCTGTCTCTAATCGCTTCATGCCGATGGCCAGAGCTGTTCGGAAATAGCGCAGCAATATTCAGGGAATTCGCGTTTGCCAGATAAAATGGAATCACCCCATGCAAGTCCTTGAAGCTGGATCGGACAAGTATCTTCTGCTGGAGATAGAACCTGAATCTGTGGCAAACATCGCCCGCCAAGTGGGGTTCGAGATAAAAATTGACGACGGCGTACGAGTGATGTCTCTCGATCTGTCCGCTTCCGATCGTCAGGCGCCGCTTCTGCTCTTCGATGCGGCAGACCCCGGGAACCTGGGCTGGTTTTCCCGGTGTCAGTTTTATGTCGACGGTAAAACCGGGAGCGTGCTCCAGACGCCCATGTCTCTGGGAAATCAGAGAGATAGAAAGGGGCGCGCGCTTGCGAATGCCGTTCGGGTTCAGATCGCGAAGGAACTCCCTGGAACCTTTCGGATGCCTGGGCGCCAACCCGTGAACGAACAGGTGGTCTATGCGGTGTTGTCGAACCTACTGAACGCGCTGCTCAACACCGGAGTGGGAGTCTGCGGCGGGCCGACAGTTAAGCCGTTGGCCGGCCGCACCGAAAACATCGGCCCCAAGAATTGAACTTCAGGCGCCGGCAGCCCTAACTGGCGCCAATTTCTTTTTTGGCCTGTTCCACCGCTTCCTCGATTTCCTGCTGGTAGCGGTCCAGCAACTCTTTCGAGGTCGCCTCAAAGCGCATCACCAGCACCGGCTGGGTATTGGAGGCTCTTACCAGGCCCCATCCGTGCTCGAACGGCACGCGCACACCGTCCACCTCAACCACTTGGTGGCGCTGTTTCAGCCGGTCCGCCACTTTCGAAATGACCTTGAACTTGACGTCGTCCGGGCAATCAATTCGCAGTTCCGGCGTTGAAACCAGGCTCGGTACGCCCTCCATCTGGTAAGAGAGCGGCTTGCCGGACTTGCTGACGATCTCGAGTAAACGGCAGGCCGCGTAGATGGCGTCGTCGTAGCCGTAGTAGCGATCCGCGAAAAACATATGTCCGGACATCTCGCCGGCCAGTTCCGCATGCTCCTGCTTCATCTTGGCCTTGATCAGCGAATGCCCCGTCTTGTACATGATGGGATTCCCACCAAGCTCCTTGAGCTTGTCGTACATGATCTGGGAACACTTCACTTCGCCAATGAAAGTTGAACCGGGCTTCCTCCCGAGGATTTCCCGCCCGAAGATAAGCAGCAGCATATCTCCGAATACGACAGTTCCCTTTTCGTCGACGGCGCCAATCCGGTCGGAATCACCATCAAAAGCGATTCCCAGTTCCGCTTTGGTCTCCAGGACTTCAGCTTGTAGTGCCTTGAGATTCGACAACACCGTCGGATCCGGATGGTGATTCGGGAAAGCGCCATCCATCTCAAAGAAGAGCTCCGTCGCTTTGACATTCAGGTTCTGAAGAACACGGTGCACAACCGGACCGGCGGTTCCGTTCCCCGCATCAATGACAACAGGCACTTTCCGCTCGAAATGGAACTGCTGGCTGATCTCAGCGACGTAAGGAGTGACCGCGTCCAGTTCCTTTACGCTTCCCTGCCCCGCTTCGAAATCAGAGCCCGTAATGAGCTTATAAACCTCCTGGATCGCCTCGCCGTGCAGCGTGCCGGACCCGCAGACTGTCTTAAAGCCGTTGTACTCCGGCGGATTATGGCTGCCTGTGATCATGATGGCGCCATCGGCTTTGAAGTGTACGGCCGAATAATAGAGGACCGGAGTGGGCACAACTCCGATATCGAGCACCGTGCAGCCACTCGCCAGCAGACCTTTTAACAGAGCGTCGTGAAGCCGCGCCCCACTTAGCCGGCAGTCCCGGCCAAGGCAGATGATGCGGCCACTGTGACGGATGAGGTAAGTCGCTAAACCGCGCCCCAGAACCTCGACATCCTGATCCAGTAATTCTTCGTCTGCGATGCCGCGGATGTCGTACTCGCGAAAGATACTCCCTTTGAGCATAAGTCTTACTTTAGACTTTAGAGGTCAATGAAGGGAACAAAGGTTTCTCTCAGGTGAGCACTTCCTGCCTCGCGACCAAAGTCTCCAGATAGTCAGTATCCAAATCGTAGCCAAAACCGGGCTGTATCCGTGAGTTCGATCGTACCTCTGGGCGTGATATCGACAGGCGGAGAGATGATGTCCCGCTTCCAATAGCGTTTGCTGGCCGAGACGTCACCGGGAAGCACGAAATTCGGTAGCGTCGCAAGCGCAATATTATGCGCCCGGCCGATACCGGACTCGAGCATACCCCCGCACCAGACCGGAATGCCTGCGGACATGCAGATGTCGTGGATCCGTCTGGCCGCACCGAAGCCGCCAACGCGACCAAGTTTTATGTTGACGATCCTGCCGGCTTTGAGCCGGATCGCCTGCTCAGCATGGTGAGGCGTACGAATGCATTCGTCGAGACAAATCGGAGTTTCTAAGCTGTTTTGCAAAACTGCATGATCGATGATGTCGTCGTGAGCCAGCGGTTGCTCGATCATCATGAGGTAAAACTCGTCCAATTTCTTCAGATGTTCCGTATCCGCGAGAGTGTAAGCGGAGTTGGCGTCAGCCATCAGCTTGATCTGCGGAAACTGTTGTCTCACCTGGCGGATGACATCCACATCCCAGCCGGGCTTGATCTTCATCTTGATTCTCTGGTAACCCGCGTCTAACTCGGTGGCAATCTTGTCCAGCAATTGCTCCACGCTGTCCTGGATGCCGATCGATACGCCGCAAGAGATTTCCCGTCGCGCACCGGCGCCGATTGTCTGCCACAACGGCTGGTTTTGAAGCCTTGCCTTCAGGTCCCAAACGGCTGTTTCGAGCCCGCCCTTGGCCATGTAGTGCCCGCGGATCTGTGAGCAAAGGGATAAGACGTCCGAGGGCTCTTCGAGTTCACGACGAAGCACGCGAGGAGCAATGTAATCCGTCAGGAGACTCCAGACAGACGTGGTCCACTCTTCGTTATAGAAGGGATTTTCTCCCGCTGTTACTTCACCCCAACCAGACACTCCGTCGCTGATCGCCTCGACCAGGACAATATCGCGAGAAAAGGTACGGCCAAAGCTTGTCTCGAAGAAGTGAACGAGAGGCATCTTAATCTGCCTCAGAACGATTCGATCTAATTTGATTCCCATCGGCTCAATAAGTAGGTTCCGAACTCACTTGTCCTCTCGAACCCGGTGACAGCCAGACCTTGTCTGAAGTATTCGTCAAACTGCGATCCGATCGACGCTTGCACCTCACGCGCACGGTCAGGATCTTCATTCTTGATCTCCGCGATGTCGGCAGGAACGGCGATCCGTGCCACGACGTCTTCTGCCGGATTCCGTAAACGCCCACCAGCCAAGGCTTCGATCGTCCTCGGCGAGCGCAGATGCCACTCTGCAATGAGGCGGTCGGTCGGGAGTCCCGCATGCAAGTGACTGCTGGTTGTCCCGTACTGGTTGTGAACGAAACGGCGGACAATGGCTCCGAGCTTCTCAATGTTGAAAAACGCGTTCTTCAGTTCCAGCGGGTCGAACGTCCACTCGATGACGTGAACGTTCGATGCCAGAGCGAACTCGCGTTGCACAAGCTTCATGCGGCGCCCGAGTCCCGTATTGCGATACGGAGCAAGCACGCCCAGCATGTGACTGTATAGATAACTGCGGCCGCCCGCCTTTAATCCAGGTATGCAAAGACAGAACGCAACCAGCTTGTCCTGATCGTACCCGCCAAGGACTTGGCCGCCTATCTTACTCGCAACAACGAACAAGCGGCGAGGCAACAACTCCAGGTCGTGAAATCCCCAGATCTCCTGCTGTAGAGCCACCACTTCCGAGAAGTCCGTGAGGGTTTCGAGTTGGCGGATCGCAAGAGAAGAAGGCTCCATTCGCGTGTCAGTCTGGCGTTCTCATTGTAGAAGACTAAAGACGCGTGACGACTCTATGTAAGAGAGTAAACTAAACACGAGTTATCTTTTGCGCAGGAGGAAATCCGATGCCGTTTGAAGAAAGAATCGTGTTACGCGGAACTGAGAGCGTCCATCGCCCGGGCCTGGAGGCCGCAGGCCCCGTGAAGGTGGATGAAACCGTCAGTGTCAGCGTTATACTCCAGCGGGCAAGCACCCTCCGGAGTTCGGGAGAGGGAGCGAGTAATACCGAGGGGGCAGACGGCACAGCGGTATCCCTAGGCGCAAATCCATCCGACATCTCGGCCGTGGAAGAGTTTGCACACCATGCAGGCCTGACGGTGAAAGAGAGCGACGCGAGGAAGCGGCGAGTGATCTTGACCGGCACGGCGGAAGAGATGCAAAAAGCCTTCAGCACCGAACTGGTCACGTATCGGGAGTCAGCAACGGGGCGCGAGTATCGTGGCCGCAAAGGCACTCTCTCGGTTCCCAAGGACCTGGAAGGCATCGTTACCGCCGTCCTGGGACTGGATACGCGACCGATAGCGAAGCCCCACTTCATTGCCCGGGAAACAGCAGCGGCCGCCACCAGTTATACGCCCCCTCAAGTTGCGGCTATGTACAACTTTCCCACTGCAGGCAACGGTAGCGGCCAGACGGTAGCCATCATCGAGCTTGGCGGCGGTTATCGTAAGACCGATCTGGACACGTACTTCAAAGGCCTGAAGCTGAATAGCCCCAACGTCACGGCCGTCTCGGTGGATGGCGGCAAGAATACGCCCGGGTCCGATGCAGACGGCGAAGTAATGCTAGATATCGAAGTTGTCGGGGCTGTGGCGAACGGCGCGAAAATCGCTGTTTACTTCGCTCCCAATACGGATAAGGGCTTCGTGGATGCGATTACAGATGCGGTGCACGATACGACGCGGAAGCCTTCGGTGATCTCCATCAGTTGGGGAGGACCGGAGGACTCGTGGACCGCACAGTCGCGCAATGCCATGAATTCGGCTTTGCAGGATGCGGCCACACTCGGCGTCACCGTTACGGTTGCGTCCGGCGACAACGGATCGACCGACGGCGCAGGTGACAAAAAGCTCCATGTCGATTTTCCGGCTTCGAGCCCATTCGCTCTCGCTTGTGGCGGCACGACTCTGAATGGAAATGGGAAAACAATCTCTTCCGAGGTGGTATGGAACGAGATCGCGAATAACGAGGGCGCTACAGGCGGAGGCGTCAGCACCGCCTTTCCCTTACCGAGCTACCAGCAATCCGCGAACGTCCCCAAGCAACCGCAAGCAAATTATGCCGGGCGTGGGGTACCCGATGTCTCCGGTGATGCCGATCCGAGCACGGGTTATCAGGTTCGCGTCAATGGCCAGAATCAGGTGATTGGCGGCACCAGTGCGGTCGCTCCGCTGTGGGCAGGGCTCATTGCGCTGATGAATCAACAGATCGGAAAGCCGGTGGGATTTCTAAATCCCAAGCTCTATACGCTTGGCTCCGGAAACTTTCGCGACATCACGAGTGGGAACAACGACGACGGCAGTTTGGGCTATTACAAGGCAGGAGCAGGTTGGGATCCGTGTACCGGGTTGGGAAGCCCGAACGGAGCAGCTCTGGTAAAGAGCCTTGGAAGTTCCTCGAGTTCGAGCAGAGCCGAAATCTCCGGCAGTGCTCCCAATCACAGCGCATCTGCGAACTGGTCCCAGATTCCTGACCCGGAACAGCATCCAATCGAGGCGACTCTCTTGCTCCGGCGTCAAGGCGGCGATGCTGCCGACCAGCTATTGTTGAGCGGAACGCCCCAAATCTCGTCCGCTGATGCGGAAGCCGCGACGGCAGCATCGACCGAAGATATCGCCCGGGTCTCTGCATTCGCGCAGCAACACGGGCTATCGATTAAAAGCGCGGACCCGGCAAAACGAACTGTTCAAGTGCAAGGCTCGGCGGCACAAATGCAAAAAGCTTTCGGCGTTGATCTGGGCATGGTGTCGGAAAGCGGAAATCAGTACCTGAGTCATCGCGAAGCGATTTCGATCCCGCAGTCCCTTTCGAATCTTGTCACCGCTGTGCTGGGGCTAGATCAACGGCCGGTTGCGAAGCCTCGCGACAAGACGAAGGCTTAGGGCCTAGTTCCGTCGGCCCGTTGCGAGAGCTAGCCCTGCTTGGCCCAGGGATTGTAAGTGCCCACGCTCCAGGTATGCCCTTCTGGGTCTCTGACGCTAAATTCGCGGCTGCCATACGGCGTGTCTTGTATCGGCCTGACAAGCGTCGCGCCCATGCCTTGTACGCGGGCATAAACTGCGTCGGCGTCCGGGACGACGACGTACCTGCTACCGGTCTCGAACCCACCTAACTCCTTCGGTGATTTGAAGCCGCGTCCATATTCATCATTCTTCTGAGAACCGAGCATGACCATACCGCCGTGGAGCGTTAACTCCGCGTGGGCAATGGATCCGTCAGGTGCGGTGTACACGACATGGCGCTCAAATCCAAGAGCAGTGCAAAGCCACTCAATGGCGGCAGGTGCGTCCTGGTATCGCAAAGCAGGGATGATCGTCGATTTAACAGGTGTTTCAGCAGTCGTCATATCGGTTCCTCTTCAGCCATGTTGGAACAGGAAAGCGCGTGCCGTCTTGGAAAAATCGGAAGTATTCGCTACTCTGTGCGCGTGTGGTTTGTCCACAGCCGGTGCGCGGTTGCAGTATAGGTCGTGAGGTCGATCCCGGAAAACGAACGGAATTCGTTTGCCAAGTGAGCCTGATCGTAGAATCCGCATCCGCTTGCCAGTTCAGCCCACCGTACGTCCACACCGGCACGCAACTCCCGCACTGCGCGTTGAAACCTCTGCAACCGGCACCACACCTTGGGCGGGAATCCAACCTGCTCTCGGAAGATCTGTGAGAACCGGCGTTCGCTCCAGCCAGCTGCTCCGCGCGACCTCGGCGACCGAGAGCCGGCTTGAATCTCGTGCAAACTGCTGTAGCGCAAACTCAACGGCAGGGTGAGACACCGGGCCTTGATTTACATGCGTTCTCAGAAGACGGGCTGCCAGACAATCTTCGAGAATAGTGAGCCGCGCTTCCGGAGAGGAACGCTCCAGCATACGGCTCCGCAGAGTGTCTGTAAAACCGCACGATACTTGATCCAGCGGAACGACGTGGTTGCTAAGCCGGTCGGCGCGGTCCATCAGAAGTGCGGGCAAACCGCCGGGTTCAAAGAGAACACCGGCCAAGTCGACGAGGTCCGCGGTGGCGATAATCTCGTAAATCGAACGTTGTCCTACCAAGAGAGCCGGAGCGGTTCGCTGTTCCGGTCCACCCTCCGGACAGTCAGTGAGAAAGTCCCGGGATAAACTCAGCACAATCTGGGCACATCCGCTGGGAAGAATGCGCTCGCGCCGGTGGCTCACGGAAGGCGCGTTCGCGTACCAGAGACTCCGCACAAAGCGGCGTAACGGAAAGGCCGGTTCTCGTTCGATGTAAACCATCGCGCTTTCGTGCGTTATCATAGCGCGCGGAGCCGCCGTTCGGGTCAGTACAGGGGCGGTTCGCCGGGCGGGCGAGTCTTCCAGCGGCGATGGATCCAAAGCCACTGGTCCGGGTGTTGCCGAATCACCTGCTCGAAGATGCGGTGTATGTTTTGCGTGTCGGTCTGAACATCACCCGTCATCTCCACCTGCGGATAGAAGCGCAGAACATAACGGTTTGAATTCTTATCCCAGAGCGCGAACCCGGGCACAACCGCGGCGCCGGAGTGGTGAGCGAGTTTTGCAAACGCCGAGGAAGCACACGCGCGTTTTCCGAAGAAGTCGATCCAGACCCCCTCGGCCGGAGTCGTGTTTTGATCGATCAGAATACCGACCGCGGCGTTCGCGCGCAAAGCCTTGAGCACAAGTCTCGCGCCGTCTTTCTTTTGAATCAAAGTATTGCCCGAAAGGGCCCGCCGTTCCTCGACTAGACGCATCAATCAGATCATTGTCGAGCGGACGAACCATGATGTGCATGGGCTCCGTCATCAACGCGTGAGAAAAGGCGCTCAGCTCCCAGTTGCCGAAATGAGCCGTGGCCACCATCACGCCGCGTCCATTCTTCTTGGCATCGAGGTAATTGGATAGCCCATCGTAGTCAATCCAGGTGCGGACATTCGAGGCATTGAGCCGGGGAAATCGCGAAATGGCGAGGAGCAGCCTGGCAATGCTCTCAAAAACGCCGTGAACAATCTCTTTCCGGTCCTCCACGCTGAGCTCTGGGAATGCGAATGACAGATTGGTCATCGCCACCTTTCGGAGCTTCGGAACGCCCAAGTCCAGGGAGCGAGCTGCCACCGAGCTCAGCGCCCGAGCGACGGGAAGAGGAAGAATTTCGAGGGCAGCAGTCAGCGCGCGAGCTACTGCGTACTCGATGAAGGTCTGAAACTTACTCTTACGCTGAGCCAAGCGGATTCAGGAGATCCAACCACCGCCGAGCACCACATCGCCATCGTAGAAAACGGCGGCTTGCCCAGGCGTGATGGCTCGCTGTGGATCGCGGAACTGAACAGTGACAATCGACGGATCTAGCGTCGGGACAAGCGTTGCCTCGGCGGGAACATGCTTATTGCGGATCTTCACTTTGGCCACCCTGGCGTCGCTGATGGGAGCAATCGAGATCCAGTTTACGTCCCGTGCCGTCAATTGCGACTGCATTAGCTCTGAGCCGTGGCCGACGGTGACACGTTGTGTCTGCGGCTCGGTAGCGATAACGTAAAGCGGTTCCGCAGCAGCAATGCGGAGCCCACGGCGTTGGCCAACCGTGAAATGGTGCGTACCGGAATGTTCGCCTAATACACGGCCGTTCGTGTCAACAATCTCGCCTCGACTCTCAGCCGGATCTTTGCCCTGTTCCCGGAAATAGGAATCGATAAACGCCGCATAGTCTCCGTTGGGCACAAAGCAGATTTCCTGGCTGTCATTCTTCGTGGCTACAGCCAGGCCCAACTCTGCTGCCAGTTTCCGAACTTCGGATTTTACAAGTCCTCCCAACGGGAAAGCCGTACGCGAAAGCTGTTCCTGTGTCAGGCCAAACAGGAAGTAAGTCTGATCCTTCGTTCCGTCCACGCCAGTCCGCATCCGGTAGCGGTCCGTTTGGGGATCGTAATCGATCCGCGCGTAATGGCCGGTCGCAATCTTCTCTGCGCCGACGCTATCCGCCATGGCCAGGAATTGATCGAATTTGATGAAGTTGTTGCAGAGTGTACAGGGAATGGGAGTGCGGCCCGCCAGGTAGTCGGCAACAAACGGCTTCACTACCTGTTCTTCGAATCGATCTTCGAAGTTGACCACGTAGTACGGGATGCCGAGTTCTCCTGCCACTGCGCGCGCATCGTAAACGTCGTCCAGCGAGCAACAGCGCCCGACTGCGCCGCCCTCAGGCGTAAGCTCCGGGAGACGCCGCTGGTTCCAAAGCTGCATGGTTAAACCGACCACGCGATGCCCGGCGCGATGCAGCAACGCTGCTACAACAGAGCTGTCTACGCCCCCGGACATGGCCACCGCGATCGGCCCGTCCGAAACTCCGAGTTGCTCCGTACCCAAAACTTCAGACAGCAACACGAGTTTCCACTCCCTTTGTCGACTGGAGCCGCGCCACGATTGGCAGCAAGGCGTCGCTGAGTTGCCGGACATCTTCCGGCGTTTGATAAGCCCCGAACGAGATGCGTACACTCGATCGAGCCTCCTCACGCGTTCGGCCCATGGCGAGCAGAACATGCGAGGGCTCGAGGGAGCCGCTGCTACAGGCGGATCCAGTAGACACAGCAATGCCCTTGAGATCGAGCGCGATCACGAGATTCTCGGCAGAGACACCGGGGAAACAAATATTGCTTGTGTTCGGCAATCTGGGGGTATTCACTGCGTTGATATTTGCGGCGACGGCCGACGCTGAAAGCCGGCTTTCAAATTCGTCCCGGAGTGTTTCCATGCGCACCGGCGCAGCTTTGTCCAGGAGTTCGACTGCTTTCGCGAATGCCATGGCTCCCACAACATTCTCCGTTCCGGCGCGGCGTCCGCCTTCATGCCTGCCGCCGACGATGCTTGAGACGAGAGAAACACCTTTGCGGACGTATAGTGCACCAGTCCCTTTCGGCGCATAGAGCTTGTGAGCACTTACAGAATAGAGATCAACGCCCAGTTCACGAACTCCGAAGGGAATCTTGCCGAAAGCCTGCACACCGTCGGAATGAAAATAGATTTCCTGTCCGTTTTGACGCCGGGCCAGCACGGCAGCACCGATGTCGCGAACGGGCTGAATGGTTCCCACTTCGTTGTTGGCGTGCATGACGGTAACGAGCACGGTGGTATCCCGGATGGCTCGAGCGACGGAATCGGCAGCGACGGTTCCATCCGAGCCAACTCCGACGTGCGTCACTTCTACGCCTTCGATTTCAAGTTGACGGCAAGCTTCGAGTACGGCCGGATGTTCAACCGTGGTTGTAACGACGTGCGCTGGACGGTCGCGGAACCGGCGGGCAACGCCAAAAATCGCCAGGTTGTTCGCTTCAGTTCCGCCGCTGGTAAATACGATCTCGCCGGGAGCGGCCCCCAAAGCGCTCGCTATCGTACGTCGGGCCTTCTCTAACTCCTGCCGGGCCCTTTGCCCTACTCCGTGAATGCTCGATGCGTTGCCGGATACTTCACACAAGGCTTTCCCCACTAACTGCGCAACTTCCGGCAGGACGAACGTGGTGGCATTGTGATCGAAGTAAAGCAAGGTGGCGAACGCAGGGGAAAACGACTGAGTTGAGGCGGTAAACGCCCGTATTTACACTACAATTCTAACAGCGATGCTCTGCCGGCCAAAGTACCCCGTCATGACCCTCACGACGGATTTCGGCCTTCAGGATCACTATGTCGCCTCCATGAAGGGGGTGATCCTGAGCGTCAATCCCGGAATACCGATCGTTGATGTCACGCATGAGCTGCCGCCGTTCTCGATTGTTTCGGGTGCGTACGCGATCAGCCAGGCTGCACCCTGCTTTCCTCCCAATACCGTTCACATTGTGGTCGTGGATCCCGGCGTAGGAACGTCGCGCCGCCCTGTGCTCCTGCAATCCGGAGGGCAAATTTTCATCGGGCCGGATAATGGCGTGTTCAGCCTGGTAGCCGGCGTTGACGAGGGAGCGAAGTACTTTGAGATCACTCGCCGTGACCTGATGCGAACCAATGTCTCGGCGACTTTTCACGGACGTGACATCTTCGCCCCGGTGGGCGCCGCCGTTGCGTGCGGGAAAGTGGCACCTTCGGAAGTAGGGGCCCAGATCTTCGACCCGATCCAACTCGACGGCTTGACGGTCGAACCAGTGGACGCCGAAAACTGGACGGGGCGGATCCTGAGCGTTGACCGCTTCGGCAACCTGATCACCAATTTTCAGTCGTCAAGCTTCGCATTTGTGGGCTCTGAAGGCTTTGAAATCGGGATTGGAGGCCAAGTTGTCAGGAAATTCGCCACCACCTTCGGCCAAGTTCCCCACGGGGAGGTCTTCGCGTATCCCGGCAGTTCCGGTTACATCGAAATCGGTATCAACCAGGGCAGCGCAGCCGCCCGTCTCCAAGTGGCAGCCGGACAAAGAGTCACCCTCAGGCGAAGCGCGCCGGGGGAATCCGAGAATCGGAAAGGGTGAAAAAAGCGGTATAATTAGCGCAACTAAGCCCTTCCGATACTCGCTTTGAGTATTTCTACCCGAGCATGACCGCAACGCTAACCGCTTCGTCCACCCGCGCCGCTGAACTACGCGAAAGACTCAAATCCAAGATCATGGTCGCCGACGGGGCCATGGGAACGATGTTGTATTCCAAGGGCATCTTCATCAACCGCTGCTTCGATGAACTGAACCTTTCTGCCGCTCAACTGGTGAAGGGAATACACCAGGAATACGTTCGCGCCGGAGCGGAGATCCTTGAAACGAATACGTTTGGGAGCAACCGCGTGAGGCTGGGCGCGTTCGGATTGGCCGAGAAGTTGCGGCCGATCAACGAAGCGGGGGTCCGCTTAGCTCGCGAAGCCGCGGGTGAACATGCGTTCGTGGCGGGAGCAATGGGACCGTTGGGCACCAATATTGAGCCGCTGGGCCCCATGTCCTTTGCCGAGGCTCGGTCCGTCTTCCGCGAACAGGCGGATGCTCTGGTCGGAGCCGGGATAGACCTGATTGTCCTCGAGACGTTCTTCGATTTGAACGAGCTCAGGGAAGCCGTCTACGCGGCACGGGAAGCGGCGGGACCGGAGATGGTGATCGTCGCACAGCTCACGGTTGAGGACGATGGCAGTCTTCGCGGCGGCGCCAGCACCGAAACCTTCACCAGAACAATGAATGAATGGCCGGTCGACGTCATTGGCGTGAATTGCTCGGCCGGGCCGAAGGTTGCACTCGAAACGGTCGAAAAGATGGCCGGCTTCACTTCGAAGCTCCTCAGCGCCATGCCCAACGCCGGTCTGCCGGCAACAGTCGAAGGCCGGAACATTTATCTCTGTTCTCCCGAGTACATGGCGCAGTATGCACGGCGCTTCCTGCAAGCCGGCGTGCGCATCATTGGCGGCTGCTGCGGCACAACCCCGGACCACATCAAAGAAATCTGCGGCGACGTTCGATCGTTACAGCCGCTGCAGCATAAGGCGCCTGCTGTCACGGTCGTCGATAACTCGAAGCCCGCAATCAAGCCGCTGACCAGAGTTCCACTTGCCGAAAAGTCGCAGCTCGGGAAGAAGCTGGCTGCCGGGCAGTTTGTCTCTTTCGTCGAGATTCTTCCGCCCCGCGGAGTCGATGCCGCCAAAGAAATCGCCGGCGCCCGTCTCTGCAAAGAGAACGGAATCGACTGCATCAATGTGCCGGACGGGCCACGCGCCAGCGCTCGCTTGAGCGCGCAAGTCACCTGTCAGCTCATTCAACAAAAAGCTGAAATCGAGGCGGTGCTTCACTTCTGCTGCCGAGACCGTAACATCCTGAGCATTCAATCCGAGCTTCTTGGCGCTCACACGACCGGCGTGCGGAATCTGATCTGCATCACCGGCGATCCGCCGCGCATGGGCACCTACCCCGATGCGAGTGCGGTATTTGACGTCGATTCGATCGGCCTCACGAACATCGTCAATAATCTGAACCAGGGTTTGGATATCGGCGGCAATCCGATCGGTTCGCAAACGGCCATGGTCATCGGCGTCGGCGCCAATCCGGGAGCCTTGAACATGGATGAGGAGCTGAAAAGGTTCGCCTGGAAGGTGGAAGCGGGCGCGGAATATGTGGTGACGCAGCCCGTTTTCGACCTCGATCTGCTCGAACAGTTCCTCCGAAACGTGGAACAGTACAAACTCCCGATCATTGCCGGCATTTGGCCGCTGACGAGCTACCGGAACGCAGAATTCATGGTGAACGAGCTCCGCGTGCCGGTTCCCCAGGAGTACATGGACCGCATGCGGCGCGCCGACAGCACAGAAAGTGCCAGGGCGGAAGGAATCGCGATTGCGCAGGAGATGGCTCGCCGTGTGCGCGTCACCGTGCACGGTGCACAGCTCAGCGCCCCGTTCGGCCGCTACGATATGGCAGTTCAGGTTGCTCAAGCCTTAGGGGAACGCTAAACTTACGATTGCTCACCGCGCAAGGCGCGTGAGGTGCCAATACTCCCCTTTCTCGTGGCTACAGACCTTATAGAAATCGACACGACCAAGCCCTCGCCTGAGGCTATCGAGCGCGCAGCAAGAGAGATCGGTCGAGGGCGCATCGTCGGAGTGCCGACGGACGCACGATATGTCTTAGTTGCTGACGCTTTCAACTTGCATGCCGCCGGACGTGTGTTTGCGGCAAAGGGCCGGGATAGCGTTCGGTCTCTTCCCCTTGCGATCTCGGACATCCTGATGGCCGAAGATCTCGGCAAGGATTTGACCAGCCGGTTTTACATTCTCGCCCGCCATTTTTGGCCGGGCCCGTTGACAATTATCGTTCCAGCCGCCGCCAAAGTGCCGCTCAAAGTAACCGGCAACACCGGGCGCCTTGCAATTCGACAAGCATCTTCGCACACGCTGAACGCCATTATTGAGAAGGTCGGCCACGCGGTAATTGCGACCAGCGCCAACATCTCCGGAAGCCCGACGGTACCGAGTGGCATCGAGCTTTTCGCTTTGATGGACGGACGCGTCGATCTCGTGCTTGATGGCGGTGTCTGCGCCGGCGAAGGTCCCACCACCGTCGACATCACGGAGCCCTATTGGCGCGTGATCAAGGAAGGCGCCATCTCCGAGCGGGACATTGCAGAGCGGCTGCAAGCGAATTAAGCCCTGGCAATTTGTATTCTAGCTAGCAACATGGCTAGAATATAGAAATGACGGTCAGCACAACCGAAGCAAAAAATAAGCTTACCGAGCTCTTGCGACAAGTGGAAGCGGGAGAGCCCGTCATCATCGAACGTCATGGCAAGCCGGTTGCTCAACTCACACGATTCGACGAGACTCCGCGCAATCCGAAGTGGGGCACTCTCGGCAAGTACTCGGATTTTGTGCTGGATCCGGATTGGGCGAAGCCACAGAACGACCTTGACGAATGGCTCAAGGGCAACGTATAGCGATTGCGCATTCTCCTCGACACACAAGTATTGTTCATGATCGGAATGCAGGGGGCTCCCGCGATTCCGCCACGCGTGAGTAGAGTCCTCGACGATCCGTACGCGGAACGTTTCGTCAGCTCGGTCTCGCTTGCCGAAATCGCCGTAAAGGTGCAGAGCGGAAAGGTATCCCTGCGTCCCGCAGATCTGGACCGGCTGATCGAGGATTTCGCCCTGAAGCACATTGCATTCAACCATCTTCACGCCGAACGCATGTTGACGATGCCGCTGCACCATCCGGATCCCTTCGACCGCATGATCATTGCAACTGCTCTCGCGGAAGATTTGACTCTCGTCGGTTCGGATCGCAACTTCACTAAGTACAAGGGACTCAGAACACTCTGGTAAAGGGCTGGTCCATAATCGCTGTATGAGCACGGCAGGCCTCCCGATCGAGATGTCGCTCAGGGAGTTCCAGGCTCGCCGGCGACGGGAAGACACACGGCATGAGGAACTGATCGAAGGAGAGCTCGTCGTGTCACCTGATCCGAAGGCGGATCACGCCTATATTGTGGAAGTGATTCGAGAGGCACTCCGGCCTCTGCTGTCGCGGGGCTACTTCATTACGAACAATAGCTCGTGCGTTTTGCCTCCTCGCTCTATGCCTTCGCCCGACTTACTCGTCCTGCGCCGCGAGCGCATGATGGAAGCGGTACGGCGTGGCGATTGGATTCAGGGTGCTCCGGACCTGGTTGTTGAGATCCATTCGCCAAGCAACCGTCGGCTCCAAACCAAGGCAGATCTGTATCTCCGGCACGGAGCGGAGCAAGTCTGGACGGTTTACCCGAAGCGGCGAGTTGTCATTGTGTCAACTCAAGAAGGACCCTATGAAGCACGCGAAGGTGAAACCGTGGAATTTGATGGGGTCGTCTTGCAGGTGGCGGACATCTTCGCCATTTGATCGCCTCTCAAAGCTTCGAGACCTGTTAAGCTGGAAAAGCGTCCCTGGTTACTCATCCCTCGGCTTCCTAAAAATTGATCCGATAGTCAATGTCATGGAATCCGGCTCGAATTAAGTACTGGTGTGCAAGCTCCGGCGGTTCCGTCAGGAGAAGCCTGAAAGTACTCGGAGGGTTCCCCCCTTGCTCTTCTAGGGGTCAATGACGGAGGTTGGGCGGCGGTTTACACCCGGGACGCGCCTCTTTTATCAGGAATGAATATCCTCTTCATCGGCGACATCTTCGCTGCTGCCGGTCGGGGAATGGTGGTCGATCACCTCAGCCGGATCGTATCCGAACACAAGATCGATCTGGCAATCGCGAACGGCGAAAACAGTGCCGGCGGCTTCGGAATCACACCAGCCATCGCCGAAGATTTGCTCTCGCTTGGACTTGACGTTATTACCGGCGGGAATCACAGCTTCGATAAGCGCGAAATTCACGATTATTACGAACACCAGCCCCGGCTTCTTCGCCCGGCCAATTATCCGCGCGGTTTGCCCGGCGTGGGTGTATGGACATCTACGGCCCGGAACGGAGCCAAATACGCCGTCATCAACCTGCAGGGACGAGCGCTCATGGCAAACATCGATTGTCCGTTCCGCAAAGCGGATGAACTTCTGGCGTCGCTTGACCCCGGGATCAAGATCCGCTTCGTCGACTTCCATGCCGAGTTGACCAGTGAAAAGATGGCAATGGGCTGGTATCTGGATGGCCGTGCAACCGCAATGATCGGCACCCACACCCATATCCCGACGGCAGACGAGCGCGTTCTCCCCGGCGGCCTTGCTTACCAAACGGATACCGGCATGACCGGGCCTTACACGTCGGTGATTGGCGTGGACAAAGATATGGTCGTGCGGCGCTTTCTGACGGGACTGAACGGCAGAATGGAAGCGGCCAAACACGGCGCCGAACTTCACGGCGTCATTATCAATGCGGACGAGACCACCGGGAAAGCTCGAAGCATCGAGCGTCTGCAAGTGATTCGCGGCACGTAGCGACAAGCCGAAGGCTTGCACCTAGCCTTCCCTGCCGAGCTCTCAGAATATAATCACGATCGAACGGCAGCTTGATGAAATATATCTTGGCGCTTGACCAGGGAACCACCAGTTCGCGCTCTGTCATTGTTGGACAAAACGGCGAAGTACTCGGGTTGGCGCAAACCCCCTTCCGGCAGATCTTTCCTAAACCAGGCTGGGTGGAACACGACCCCGCCGAGATCTGGTCGTCACAGTTCGGAGCCGCCATGGAGGCGCTCGCGCAAAGCGGCATCCGACCCGAAGACATCCTCGCGATCGGGATCACGAACCAGCGCGAGACAACGATCGTCTGGGACAGGCGTTCAGGCGAGCCCGTCTACAACGCCATCGTATGGCAGGATCGTCGTACGGCCGGTTTCTGTGATGAGCTGCGCGCCGGCGGCCACGAGGAGTTCATTCAACGCAAAACGGGCCTTGTCATCGATGCGTATTTCTCGGGCAGCAAAATCCGCTGGATTCTCGACAATGTGCCGGGGGCGCGGGAGCGAGCGGATCGCGGCGAGCTAGCCTTCGGAACTGTCGATAGCTGGCTTATCTGGAAGTTGACGGAGGGTTCACGCCACGTGACCGACGTGACCAACGCATCGCGAACCATGCTTCTCGATCTCACGACTGGTGCCTGGGACGATGAACTGCTTCGCATTCTGGGCGTGCCGCGTTCGATGCTCCCGGAAGTTGTTCCGTCGAGCGGCGTATGCGCCCAGTCGAAAGGCATCCTCGAAGGCATTCCGATTGCGGGCATAGCCGGCGATCAGCAATCTGCGCTGTTCGGCCAGATGTGTACGTCGCCCGGGATGGTGAAGTGCACCTACGGTACTGGAAGCTTCATGCTTCTGAATACGGGAGAAAAGCCCGTGCCTTCACACAATCGTCTTCTCACAACGATTGCCTGGAAGATCGGCGATCGTACCGAGTACGCGCTGGAAGGCAGCGTCTTTATCGCGGGCGCCATCGTGCAGTGGCTGCGCGACGAATTGCAGATCATCCGCACCGCTGCGGAGATTGAAGAACTTGCCGGGAGTGTTCCGGACACCGCTGGAGTCTATGTCGTGCCGGCGTTTTCGGGTCTTGGCGCGCCCCATTGGGATCAGTACGCAAGAGGATCAATCCTGGGTCTGACGCGCGGCAGCTCTCGAGCCCACATTGCCCGGGCCGCTCTCGAAGGCATCGCATTCCAGATCGCCGACATCATCAGCGCAATGGAAGCCGACTCCGGCGTTTCGCTGCGCGAGCTAAGAGTAGATGGCGGCGCGGCGCGCAACAATCTCCTCATGCAGATTCAAGCGGATCTGTTGGGCGTTCCTGTCACCCGACCCGCGAACCCTGAAACAACCGTCTTAGGGTCTGCCTACCTTGCCGGCCTGGCCGTCGGGTACTGGCCGGACGGAGAGTCGATCGCGAGGCAATGGAAAGCCGACCGGCGGTTCTCGCCCAAGATCGAAGCTAACGAACGCGCCGGGCGCCGCGCTGGATGGGCGAAGGCACTTGAACGCTCCAGGGGCTGGGAGACGCACTAAGGATGGCTGGTTCCCTGACCCGCGAAGACGCTCTCCGAACGGTAGGAACAGAGAAGATTTGGGACGTCATCGTTGTTGGTGGCGGTGCTACCGGGCTCGGCACAGCGGTTGAGGCGGCGTCTCGCGGCTACAAAACGCTTCTGCTCGAAGCCTACGACTTTGGGAAGGGCACATCAAGCCGCAGCACAAAACTTGTCCACGGCGGTGTCCGTTATCTGCAGCAGGGAAACGTTAAGCTCGTTCTCGAGGCACTGAAAGAGCGCGGGCGCATGCTTCGTAATGCTCCTCATCTTGCACACCGTCGGGCTTTTGTCCTGCCCACTTACTCGTACTTCGGCCTACCTTTCTACGGCATCGGGTTAACGCTGTACGACTTACTCGCACGTGGTGAAGGTATCGGCAAATCGCGGCTGCTCACACCGGGACAGGTGAAGGAAGCTCTCCCAACGCTTCAGGGCGAAGGCTTGCGGGGCGGCGTACGCTACTACGATGGGCAATTCGACGACGCTCGATTTGCTATCACGTTGTTCCGAACCCTGGTCGATCTCGGCGGCACGGCTTTGAATTATGTGCGAGTAACCGGATTGCTTGAACCCAATGGCGTGGTCGCAGGAGTTCGCGCAGAAGACGTTGAATCCGGAGCGGTATTTGAGATCGCCGCTAAAGCAGTCGTAAATGCAACGGGCGTCTTTGTCGATCAACTAAGAAAGATGGACGAACCGAAGGCGGAGCCGATTTTGACGGTGAGCCAAGGCACTCACGTTGTTCTGCCCCGCCGCTATATGCCCGGTAACTCTGCTTTGATGATTCCGCGTACTTCAGATGGGCGCGTCCTCTTTGCTATTCCCTGGCATGACCACGTCGTTGTCGGCACCACGGACGATCCGGTGCCGAAAAGCGACATCGAGCCGAAAGCGGAAGGAGGCGAACGCGAGTACCTGTTCGAACATATTGAACGCTATCTAACGCCCAAGCTCACGAGCGGCGACATTCAAAGCGTCTGGTCGGGGCAGCGGCCATTAGTCAGAAAAGCGGGCGCGAAGAACACGGCAGCACTTTCCCGCGACCATACGATTCTTATCTCACCCACGAAACTGATCACAGTCACAGGCGGGAAATGGACGACGTATCGCCGGATGGGGGAAGACGCAGTGGATCGGGCAGCACAGGTGGCAAATTTGCCGCGTTCCCGTTCCCGTACCGCGGAATTGAAGCTGCACGGATGGGCTACGGATCTGAAAGTGCAGGACGAGTGGGAGCGCGTGTATGGGACTGATCTGCCCAACGTGCACGGGCTCGCGGACGGGAACGAAGACTTGCTGCAGCCGCTCCATCGCGATCTGCCGTTCCGTAAAGCTGAGGTGGTCTGGGCGGCGCGCGAGGAAATGGCTCGTTCTGTAGAGGACGTTCTGGCGCGTAGAACACGTGCGCTCTTTCTCCATGCAAAAGCAAGCATGGAAGCCGCACCGGTCGTTGCGAAGCTGCTCGCCGGGCAATTGGGAAGAAACGCACAGTGGGAGCACGACCAGCTTGCCGAATACAATAAGCTGGCATCTCAGTACGTCTGGTGAAACCGAATCTATGGCACTGAACTCAGCAGTGGTTGGAGAGTTTGTCGGGACCGCAATCCTCATCCTCCTAGGAAATGGAGTTGTAGGCGGCGTTCTACTTGGGAAGTCGAAGGCTGAAAACGCCGGGTGGGTCGCCATCTCCATTGGCTGGGGACTTGCAGTTTTCTCCGGCGTCGCAGTCGCTATCTCGGTCGGAGATACCGATGCGCATCTCAACCCAGCATTCACAGTCGCTTCCGTGCTGATGACGGGGCACGCTGAACGGATATTCTCGTACATACCGGCACAGATTCTTGGGGCAATGCTGGGAGCATTCCTTGTCTGGCTCTTCTATCTCCCGCATTGGAGCGCAACACCGGAGCCCGACAAGAAGCTTGCCTGTTTCTCGACGGGACCGGCAATTCGCAGTTACGGCAGCAATTTTCTGAGCGAGGTGATCGCGACTTTCGTGCTCGTTCTGGTTGCTTCGGCGCTGGTCTCACGCCGCTTAGCGCCGGGCGGAGTCGCGCCGGGCTTAGGTCCGTTACTCGTTGGTGCTCTTGTCTGGAGCATCGGCCTCTCGTTAGGAGGCACCACGGGCTATGCGATCAATCCAGCTCGCGATCTGGGGCCGCGGCTCATTCACTCGCTCGTTCCAATACACGGGAAAGGCACGTCCGATTGGGCTTATGCCTGGATTCCGATCCTGGGCCCGGTCTGCGGTGCTATCTTTGCGGCCCTTTTCATTCGGTGGACTGGCATCTGAACGGGCAGGGGCAGACGGCTTACCGAGTCTGTCAGTGCACAGCCGTTCTCACCGTCGTGCTTCGAATTTCGCTCCGCGGAATTCAACCGAGCGCAACGGCTTTCGCGTCGTTGGCTCTGGTAGTAGCTGCGTTGCTTCTGTTGGGATCAATCGTTCGAGCGATAGGCAGATACACGGCCGGGGCGATCGCCCTCTTGCTGATTTCACTATCTCCAGATTTAGTTCTCTACTCACACGGTCAGGCGCTTTCTTTCTTCTGCCTCTCGACCTTGGTGTGGCTCCTCGTAACTCGTGATTGGATGCGAGCGAATAACCAGGTCCGGCTACCGCTAGCCTTAGCCGCGTGTCTCACGCTGGGATCTCGCAGTAGTTTTTCGTTTCTCACTCTTTCGCCAGCCGTCACGTTTGCCTCCTTGCTTCAATGTTGCGTTCCTCCAGACTCAATGCATCCGTATCGAACGCTGGGGCGTTCACTGCGGTTGAATCCGGCGGGTGGATTCCGGAGCTTTCTGATCATTGCTGTCGTGCCTTGGCTGCTCGCCTTTCCGCTTTGGCGCAACATCAGCGCGCAAGCGCAATCGGCAACCGCATCAGCGCTTACGAACGCTGTGGGGTACGCCGATGCAACCGGCCGTTCGTTCATCCACTGCTTAGGCATGCCGGCGGGTCTGACTACCGAGTTCGCGTCTTATACGACGCTCGTATTGATTGGATCTGCGATCACTCTGTGGTGGCTGTTTGTTGCGATGATGTCGGGAAACGGAGTTGCGTTTTCTTTGACTACAATCCCGATTGCGTACCTGATTTCGGAATCTCTCGACCTACACTCGGCAGCTACGTTCGCACGTCCGGTCCACCCGATTTTGCTCGCGAACCTGATCGCTTTCATGGGGCTCTGGTGGAGAGGAAGAGCGAACAAACGCGTGCTAGACTCGACTCCGGATTGAAGTCTTCTCTCTTACTGGACCGGCCTTCTCTACAGTTCAGGCCTCGCCGCTACAAGCCACACGGTGTCGGCTATTGGTCGGGACACATTCCCTTTGCGTGCGACCTGATCGCGACCCTCCGCCCTTCGCTCTTTGTCGAGTTGGGCACGCATACCGGCGAATCCTTCTTCGCGTTTTGCCAGTCGATCGCCGAATCCGGAGTCAAGTGCCGTGCGGTTGCCGTCGATACCTGGAGAGGCGACGCGCACACTGGTGCCTATGACGACGGAGTGTTCCGCGACGTAGAAACGTACGCACGAGAGAACTACGGATCCTTCGCGGCATTACTTCGAATGACCTTCGATGAGGCCAACCCGAAATTCGATGATGGCCAGATCGATTTGCTGCACATTGATGGCCTGCACACCTATGACGCGGTAAGACACGACTTTGACACGTGGTGGCCCAAGGTGAAGCCTGGCGGCGTTGTTGTTATGCATGATTCGTTCGACCGGCACCATGGCTTCGGAGTATGGAAGCTTCTGGAGGAACTGCGAGCGGAGTTCCCTGTCAGTGAGTTCTTTCATAGTCATGGCCTGGGAATCGTCGTGAAACCCGGAGGGGAAGAAGCGGACCATGTTGCGAACGCAATGGTTTATGCGGATGAGAACACGCTCAAAACGTTACGCCGCTACTACGAAGTTTGTGCGGGCAATCTGGAGTTGGAATACGAAACGGCGAGGAGAAACAAGGCCGCCGAATGGGATGTCATCAGCCAGCTCTTCTGGCGAGACGCTCACAGTGGATTCAGCGAGCACGTCGAGTGTTCGCCTGGCACATGTTGTGGGTGCAGAGTTGTCCGAAGCGAGACTGGTGCTGCCGGGCGCGGTCACTCCCTTTGCTGAGTTTCGGATTGATTTAACTCTCTTATTTGCGCTGCTCGAACTCCGTGGCCATCCGTGTTCTCGATCTGAACGGCAACGAGTTATGCCGTTGGACCATGCCGGACGATGTACTGGCGCTCCACGCTGGTGGACTACACGCCATCCTTACTGAAGACGGCGCTGGAGCGCTCCTCCTGAATACTCCGATTGGATCGCAGCTTCGTCTGCCTGTTCCCGAGGCGGCAAAAGAGCGCCTGCAAAGCGGTGGAACGTTCGTCGTGGAGATGAAGGCTCTGGATGCAAACGGGTTCACGCAAAAGATGGCTGCAGCCTATGGCGCAAGCGAGGCGAGGCGTCGCGAAACGGAAGAGGGGCTCGCGAAGTCCATAAAGTCCCTCCAGGAGAGCCTGGCAGAACGTACCGACCGCGTAAATGAACTCGAGAGATCCTTCCTATACCGCTTGGCGCGACGCTTTCGTTAAGGACGTGCTCAGTGCGATTCATCGCTGTCGTCCGTCTTTTCTTTGCGGCGGACCTGAGCGATGGTTCGAAGCGGTTTGGTGATCTTCCACGAGACGGATTGCTGTAGAGCGTCAATCATCTGTTCCCGTTGAGCAAGTTCCGTTCTGACGTGCTGCAGACTTTGTTCGGCCTGGGCCGATTGAAGCTGTGCTGCCGACAGTTCGTCCCGTGCACGAGTGACAGACTTAGCCAGTTCGTCGATCGCGAATTGCATCGTGAGCGCGCTACTGTTGTTTTGCCGCTGCTCGTTCCCCGGTGTAGTCTCGGTTCCGGGTCCTGGCGTGAAATCTACTTCGAGAGTTCCCGCGCCGTTCGACTCAGCCAATGTGGCCTCGGGAATTGGCAAGATGATGTGCGGGTCGTTGCCCCACAAGCACAAAAACGCGCCGCCTCCATCCTCAACTCGTTCCGTCAGGATGAAGCACTGAACAAACCGCGCATCGCAAAACGCATCAGAGTTGCCATCGAGAGTCCAGAGAGTCTCTTCCATTCGCCCAAGTAACACAAGTTGGTGAAGAAGCAAAAACCCAGGGCGTGTGCCCAGATCCAGACGCAATTCTGCCGGAACGCTTCCGGGAGTCACATAGTCAAGCCGAAGCCTTTGCCGGCCTGAGCCGCGCGGAAACGCAGCGACGCTATTGCGTTCTGAGAAACTTTCGTCCCGAGTCCGCCAATACAGTTGCAGGCCGTAGTTCTTCAGAGGCAGAGGCGCGCTCCGTCCATCGAAATACCGTCGCGCCGAATAGTGCGTGCCACTTATCTCTCGATAATCCCGGACCATTTCTTCTGGCGAGCGAAACGAAAGGCGTTGAAGGGCCTGGTGAACTTTTTGGAGCCGGGACCTGTCCTCCCAGAGTGAACGCAGCAGGTCCAGCATGGGCCGAGGCTGAGGATCGGAAAGGAAGCCATTCTCGCCGTGTTCGATCCAGTCTTCGAAGCTTCCGATCCGGGTTGCCGCTGGAGGAACGCCCATGCTTTGCAGTTCGTGCAACGTGTAACTGAATGTTTCGGGAAAGACCGAGAGCAGTAACCCTACTTCCGGACGGATTTCGTCGACGAGGCGGCAGAGGCTATCGCGATCGTAGGAAAGAACGACACGTATTCGCGGGTTAGACAGGAATCGATCGGGGAAATCGAAGCATCCCGCCAAAGTAACATCGGCAAACTCGAGAAGCTCTGGAAGTAGCGCCTCAAGCAGGAGCCTGCCTTTGTGGAGCGCCATGCTTCCCAACACCAAAACCCGGAGCGGCTTGTTGTTTTCGAACGAGAGATCAAGCGCCCCACACGGCGGACGCCGGACACCATGCGGGACAACCCGAAAGAGATGGCTGACTTCGGGCAGAGCCCTTGAATAGTTAGTTCTTACCGATGGCGATGGCGCAATCAACGGAATCGTGCGCTCGTTCAGTACTCGGACGAAAGCTGACCGGATCGAAAGCCACTCAGGAACGGGAACATTCGGGAACGAATGATTCAGCGGATTCTCTTCCAGACATGCGCGGAGCCGAGGCACTTCACACGACGAACATACTTCTCCAAACGCAAGGCTGATCGCAGAGCAAAATGGATAATAATCGTGGCAAATGAAGGCCGTAGGAACAGGCTGGCTCAGGCACTCCAGGGAATGGCCAATGACAGACGAAACGAGAATTTTCCCGAACCCGTACTGGCAAGATATGTCCCGCAGCACGGCTCGGTAGCTCTCGTTGTGCGCATCCGTTGCCTTTATCGCCGGCTCGACCGGCCATGTTCCCAGAAGTTCGGGGCTACTGCCCAGACGTCCATAACGATACAGGCTGACTTCACGCCCGTAACTTCCTGGAGGGCCGTAGGACTTGAGAACTAAGTTCTCGTTCACCTGATCGGCATCAGCGAACTCGCTTAGCCAACGCTCAACTCCTCCACCCCAACTATGGGAAATGTGCAATGTCGGTCGAGTGCCCGGTGTCACGGCCGCGATGGGACAGGCAGTTGTATCGGCTCGATGCGATCGGAGGAGATGGCGGAGGTGCTTCATCGACCAGCGACTGGAACTGGAGACCGCCAAAGTATCGAGACCTTGTCTTGGAACCTTCCACCCTACGCAGACATGCGTTGCGACCACATTCGTGTAGCGGAGGCGAATCGATTGCGCAAGAAGATCGGAGACACTTGCCGGCATTCTGGATCCGCTGATGTCGGCGAGTGCTGTGCTGCGGATGTAAATGCAATCTGTCTCGAGTGTGGCCGTCTCTTCATCGCTCGAGTGCCGGTACCAATAGGCGAAACAGTCCAGAGTCTTGTCGTCGAGCGTCATTCAGTAGGCCGGAAGGATCAAGCAGGCGGCGATCGATAGGGCGCGACGCTCAGCGCTCCGGGCTGCCGTGCTGCGCTCCAGGCAAGGCGAAGGTCCCAGAACGGTGGGGGTGTGCCTCCCGCTCTGATCAGCAACAGGTCTTCATTGCCAAATCTCTGGAGAGCAGCGAGGAACAAACCGGAGTAAGTTGTCCCTTCCGCTTTGATGACCTGGAACTCAGGAGGTATGCCACCGGCGAGAGCGATATCCGAGTTGCAGAAGATGACTGGTTCAGAACACTTGTAACTCGATTGAATGACTCGGTTACAAGTATCGAGGGCAAAAGCAGCGTCTTGCCCGGTCGCAATGACAACGATGCGGTACTCGGGTATCTCCTCTGCGAAAGAAGGTTCTGAGCCGACTGGAACTCTAAGCTCATCGTGTAAGTTGAACCAGCCGAGATACGTGTCGGGCCCCTCGCTCCGCTCGGAACGGATCGGGGAAAAGCTCTTTTGCGGCGGGTAAATCGCGATATCGTTTGCGATGGATCTGAAGAATGCGCTCGCCAGTGTCGAAGAAATCGTAGGACCAGGGAAGACGTGAAAACTGCTCCTCGTCAGCCTGCGCGCAAGCGTTCAAGTACCATTCGCGCAATTCGTACAGCGCTGGCATCTCGGATCCGTATCGATCCAACATGCCTTGCTGCGACCCGCTGTCAAATCCCGAGAAGTGGTAGAAGCCGATCGGCCGCCCATTCACAAGCAAGCCTTCGGAAAGAGAGCCCGTAACACTCCGATGGGTCAGATTCCATGTGGAAACGTTGTAAGCGGGGTCCCGCAGAATCAGGTGACCGGAGAAGCACGCGGGAACTAAATCGGCCCATCGCTGGTCGGTAAACAACCCACGAAGTCTGTCATCGAAACAAAACTCCTCGAGACGTTCGCACCACCAGGTAGCGAAGCGGTTCCCTTCGACGCTGTTTTTCACGCCGATGAATCCGAGATTGTAGATACCGTACTGCAATGCGTTCAGTTCGTTGTCTACGATTGCCTGGTGCACCGTTTCGGTCTCGGTGATGTGCGGCGTCAGCAGGATGGAGGCCCGCTCGAACTCGCGAATCAGTTCGTGAAGAGGAGAAAGAAGGACGATATCCGGATCGAAATAGAGAACGTGATCGCAATCGGGAAGCGCCAGCAGTTTGCGCAGGGCAAAGCCTTTGACAGCAGTGCTCGCCTCGACTAACGTGTGCTGAAATAGCCAGGACTTCAGGCTGGGAATTTCAAGATCGGTTAGCTTCCAGATGAAATCGAAGTGAATTGTGTCAGTAAATCCGGCGGGCGGTTCGTCGCAGAGAACGAGGTGGATTATCCAGTCGGGGTGGAGTTGCCGGATACTCCTCGCTAGAACGCGAGCTTTTGGCAGGTAATTGGCCGCGACGCTGGTGAAGATGTGCGTTGCCATTCGAACCGGGAACGTTTACCGCAGCGAACGGAAGGGAGGGGTTGGTGAGGCGCCCTGAAGCACCTCACCAGAATTACCTATTCGGACTTTTCGGCACCAACCTTGAGCTTTTCTCGCTGCTCTTTGAGAATAGCTTTCCGGCTGAGCTTAATTTTGTTGCCTTCGAGCGCGAGAACCTTCACCAGGATCTGGTCACCCTCATTTAGTTCGTCGCGGACGTTCTTGATCCGGCTTTCCGAAATCTCGCTGATATGAAGGAGACCGTCAGTTCCCGGGAAGATTTCGACGAAGGCGCCGAAATCCGCAATTCTGACAACCTTACCAAGATAGGTCTTACCCACTTCGGCGACGGCAGCGATATCGCTGACCATCTGCAGCGCACGCGCAGCAGACGTTCCGTCCGAAGCAAAGATGTTCACTGTTCCGTCATCAGACACGTCGATTTTGACGCCGGTCTGATCGATGATTCCCTTGATCACCTTGCCGCCGGGTCCGATCAGTTCTCTGATCTTGTCGGTCGGGATCTTGGTCGTGTAGATCCGTGGCGCGTATTGCGACAGTTCCGTCCGATGTTCCGGAAGTGTCGCGATCATTTTGTCGAGAATCTCCAGGCGGCCTTTGCGAGCCTGCTCGAGCGCTTCCGACATGATGGCGGTCGTGACGTTCGGAACTTTGATATCCATCTGCAGGGCAGTGATGCCCTTCTTAGTTCCGGCCACCTTGAAGTCCATATCGCCGTAATGGTCTTCCGCGCCCGCAATGTCCGTCAGGACGGCATACGAATTGTCTTCGAGTACGAGACCCATGGCGATACCGGCGACGGGCGCCAGAAGCGGCACACCGGCATCCATGAGCGACAGCGTTCCACCGCAGACGCTGGCCATAGAGCTCGAACCATTCGATTCGAGGATGTCGCTGACCACGCGAAGCGTATACGGGAACGATTTTTCGTCCGGAATCATGGGCGCGAGCGAACGTTCCGCAAGAGCACCATGTCCGATTTCGCGGCGGCCAGGTCCGCGCATGAATCCGACTTCTCCGACGCTGAACGGCGGGAAGTTGTAATGCAGCATGAACCGCTTCGAAGTTTCGGCGGCATCGAACATCTCGATGCGCTGCTCGTCATCTTTCGTGCCGAGCGTGGTGGTTACCAGCGCCTGTGTTTCGCCGCGGGTGAAAATAGCGGAGCCGTGTGTACGAGGCAGAGCGGAGACTTCGCAGGTGATGGGACGGATCTCATCAAAGGCGCGACCGTCAGGACGGCGGCGGTCCTTCAACATCTCGTCACGGAAGATGCGCTCTTTCAGAGCATCGAACACCTTACCGGCTTCAGACTTTTCAGCCTCATCTTCGAACAGGCCAATGGCTTTCTGCTTTGCCTGATCGATACGGCTGTAGCTCTCGAGCTTTCCGTACTTCTGCGTGTTCATGGCATCGCTCAGCTCGGTACGAACCGCGCCGGAAATCTTGGCCAGAACGTCCTGATTAGTGACGGGCGAGACGAAATCCCGCTTAGGCTTACCGGCAAGATTCACCAGTTCGCGAATACCGGCAGCAATCTTGCGGCAGCAATCGTGGCCGTATTCGATAGCCTCGACAACCTCGGCTTCAGAAGCTTCGCTCGCGGCCGCTTCGACCATAACGATGCCCTGCTCGGTTCCGGCAACAACGATGCTCAGTTTTGCGTTCTTGACGTCGTCGTATTTGGGATTGGCCTGGAAGGCGCCGTTGATCAAGCCAACACGAACACCGCCCAGAACATGCAGGAACGGAATGTCGGAGATAGCCAGCGCGGCACCGGCACCGATGATGGCCAGGACTCCGGGATCGTACTGCGGATCAGCCGACAACACCATCGCGATGATCTGCGTATCCCAGCCAAAGCCTTCCGGAAACAGCGGACGGATAGGACGATCGATGAGGCGACTGGTGAGGGTTTCCTTCTCGGAAAGCCGTCCTTCGCGCTTGATAAAACCGCCCGGGAACTTCCCGGCGGCGTAGGTATACTCACGATAATCAACCGTGAGCGGGAAGAAACTAGCTCCCGGCTTCGGCTTTCCGGATGAAGTTGCGGTGACTAACACCACCGAATCACCCGAGCGAACGACAACAGACCCGTTGGCCTGTTTGGCAATCTTGCCAGTCTCCAGCGAGACTTTTGACCCAAAAAGGTCGATTTCAACTTTATGCGACATTTAAAATTTCCCGATGCGTGATCCGCATCCATCTCCAATGCACGCTCGTAAGCAGATGTGTACCGGGCGTGCGGACCGACTTTCGGGATTAAGAGTGGGGACTCAGAGCAGGCGTGACAATTGACTCGTCTCGCCTCGGCAGAGACAACAACCGACCTAACAAAGACATCAGTGCTCGACGGCATGAGCGCACATGGCCATGCCTGAAACGGGCCACGCCCGTTTTTGCTTCGAGAACCGTTCTAGCGGCGGATTCCGAGACTCTGGATGAGAGTCCGGTAGCGCTCTGGATTGCGATCTTTCAGGTATTTCAGCAGCTTGCGACGCCGCGAGACCATCGTCAGCAAACCACGCCGAGAGTGATGATCTTTCTTGTGCGTCTTGAAATGCTCAGTCAACTGCAGAATACGCTGGCTAAGAAGCGCAACCTGTACCTCTGACGATCCCGAATCGGACTTGTGAATCTTGTACTTGCCGATTATTTCCGACTTACTTTCAACCGCCAGGGCCATGCTAGAAAACGATACTCCTCGCCTTTATCCTAATCTCGATTTATACTTTGTCATCTTAACACAATGAAAACACAAGTACGACTATTACTTCTTCATCGCCAAGTGAGCTCGGTGATCTTTCCGTCGTCGCGCTGTTCGCCGGCGATGGCGTGGAGTTTCAAGGCCACAGTGCGGGCGGAAAACGTTCCATCCACCCACCCGACCGGGTGACCGTCGGCAAAGTTGTACCCCACGGCCGGAAGGTTGATGAGATGTAAACCGTCCTGCTGGTCTCGTCGGTATTCATGCGTGTGACCGTAGAAAAGAGCTTTCACGAATCGCCGTGGGCGGAGCAGAGCCAGCAGCGCTTCTGCATCGACCAGACCGCCATCGTCGTCGGGATCAGGATCGTGGTGAACGAAGACCACCAGGTTTTTGGAAGCGTTCGCGTCGAGATAATTTGCAAGCCAGGTTCGCTGCGCTTTGCCGAGTTGTCCCGGTGTGACATTCGTTGCGAGAAGCGAATCGAGAAACACCAGGCTGACCGGACCGGCGTCTACCGTCGTGACCCACTTTTTGACGACCGGCTGAACCGTGCCGCCCTTCCAGGTCAAAGCGCTTTGGGCGTGTTCGCGGCCGTCATGATTGCCCATCGTCAGGAGAGTCGGCGTCTTATCGAAGACCGGCTTCATGAGTGACGCGAACTGATGATAATCGGCCATTTCGCCGGTAAGGCGGGCCAAATCACCGTTAACCAGGGCGAGATCGAACTGCTGTTGTCCGACTTGGCCAACTACCGTTGTGAGGTTCGAAAAGGGGTTGAAGCCCCGGTACGTATCGCTCTTGTCGGCGGCGATGTGAGGGTCAGAGAGCAAAGCAATACGGGCAACCGAAGTGTCGGCGCGGACTAATGCCGCGGTAACAGCACCTGCAGCATACTGCAAGAAAGATCGGCGACCGAGAACGATCGGCATGACAATCAGCGAACCCGGTCGGGGAACAAATCTTCCTGGTTGGACCGTTCGCCACGGACGAGTTGTTTGACGTCTTCCAACTCTTTCTTCAAGCGCGCACCACGGCGAGCCAAACTAATGACGTAAAGCAGAACGATCAACCAGGCGGCCGTGAAGCCGTAGAACATGTAAGTGAAATTTCGAGCGTCCACAGTAAATTCCTTCTATGCTGCGTGTGCCAGCCGACGCAACGAGTCAATCTCCCGAGCAGTTGATTCCTGACGGGTGCGAATCAGCACCAGCGCCGTAGCTACGAATAAGAGTGCCCAGAAGTTCATGTAAAACACCGTTTGCATGGCGGGATCCATATGGCCTCCGCCGGTGCGAAAGTCGAGAACGGGACCCGGGTGTTGATTCCGGAACCACTCGATTGACTTATAGACGATGACAACGTCAACACAGCCGAAGATGCAAAGCGCTGCCGATAAGCGGGCGCGCTGCGTCGGTTCGTCGATCGCACGGCGCAGCATCAGATATCCGCTGAAGATCAGGATGCAGACGAGCGCGGAGGTCAGGCGATAATCCCACGTCCACCAAATGCCCCAGATGATACGCGCCCAGATGCTGCCCGTCACGATATTGACGAGTGAAAAGGCCAGAGATACTTCAATGACGGACGCGGCCAGCGAGTCGTATTTAAATTCGCCGAAGCTGAGATACATGATGCTCAGAGTGAGGGCAACGAAATAGCCGATCATACCGACCATCGCGGCCGGCGCATGGAAGAACAAGATCCGATAAATGGCGCCTTGCATGGCTTCGTCGGGCAGAGCCAGGAACATCTGGTGCAGGTTGTAAGCGAGAAGCAGCGCCGCCGATGGCGGCGAGCGAGATCGACAGTCGTTCTCTCATTGCAAATTTCTTCCTATCAATACTAGTTGACCAAAATTGTTTCTGCCAAAGCGGAGGCCAGCGCCGTCATGACAATATCGAACACCAGAAGCACGCGCGCCCACAGCCATTCGTAGTCGGTGATCGGGTGGTTGGCGATGAGACTGTTTGTGACTTCGATGGCGCCGATCAACAACGGAATCAGCAGCGGATAGATGATCACAGGAAGCATCAACTCCCGCAATCGCAGGTTCACAGTGAGGGCGCCGAAAACTGCACCGACAATAGCGATGCCCCAAGTAGCGAGAAAGAAGATCGCGGCGAGTTCGGATGGGTGGAGCCACCAGCGAACGTTATAGAAGATGCCGAAGACGAATAGCGAGACGAGTTCGACAGGCAGCAGCGTAACGAAGATGCCGGCCGCTTTTCCGAGCAGCAGGCTTGCCGGGGAGAGCGGCGAGGCGAGCAGAGCGTCCAGGCATTCGTTCGGCAGTTCGCGGGAGAAGCCACGATTGAAAATGAGCGCGCCGGAAAACGCAAATACGAGCCAGAGCAGACCGCCCGACATTTCGCGCACGACATCGGAAAAGGGATCGAAGACGAAACTCAGCAGGAGCAGAATGGCGATGGCAAAGGCACCGGCAGCATTGAGCGACTCCTTGGTGCGGAGTTCAATCGCCAGGTCTTTGTGCGCGACCGAGAGGGCTTGACGCAGGACTCTCAATCCGCGCCAAGCTCCGTGTGCAGCCGATACAGCAGGCCGGGATCTTCGAGCATTTCAACCGTTCGCTCGCCGGCAAAACGCAGGCGGCCGTTTTCGATGAGCGCTACGTCCGAGGCAATGGCAAGAGCTTCGCGAAGCTGGTGCGTGGAGAGGACAATCGTGGCGCCGCGTTTGCGAGCCTCCACCAGCAACTGGCTGAGCATGGCGATGGCGCGATCGTCGAGCGAAGTGAACGGCTCGTCCAGAAACAGCAGATCGGGCGTATGAAGAAACGTGCGTGCCAAGGCAAGGCGCTGGCGCATGCCGCGCGAGAACTGGCGAACCGGCATGGAAGCGACACGGGCTAGGCCGACACGTTCCAGCCAAGCGTCGACTGTACGGGATCTGTTTTCGAGGCCGACAATACGGGCGAAGAACAGCAGATTCTCACGCGCCGAGAGGTCTTCGTAAACGCCAATGCCATGGCCGAGAAATCCGACCTGGCCGCGGATTTCATTGCTGCGCGGCGAAGCGCCAAGGATCCGGACGGCTCCGCGCTGGTGGGACGAGAGGCCGGCCAGGATGCGGAGAATGGTCGTCTTCCCTGCCCCGTTGCGCCCAAGCAGAGCGCAGCAAGAACCTTTCCCAATGGAGAGCGTGTAATCACGCAGGGCCGGGTAGTCTCCGTAAAATTTCCAGACGTGGTCAATTTCGACAGCCGCCGCGGACGGCGTCATCGAGAGCGGACCGGAGAGGCGAAATACAGCGAGAAAAGACCGACCGCCAGGATGCCGAGGGCAAGCGTGACCAGCCAGGGCAGATGTGCGTAGATCTGTGGCAGACCTTCCGTCACCTTCGGTGAGTCGGTTTCGTCCCCGGAGTGGCTTCGGGGCCGTGGAGTGTGCCGGTACCCGTGACATTCAGGTCGAAGAACTTGCGCGCAGTCACGTCGTAGATGGTGGCTTGTGTTTTCGGTTCCGTGCCGAGTTGTTGCAGGTCTTTGCCTTCGACCGTCACACCCTGAGGAACGACGAGGCGTAACGGCGCCAGCGGCATTCCTTTGACGCTCACGACAGCGCCGTGGAAGATGATCGGCGAACCGGCAACCAGAACGTAGGTGATCTCGAACTGTGTTTCGCCAGGTTTGATCGGGTAATTGACCTTGAAGACGTCCTTCTCTTCCGTTTTCTCGGCAGGACGAGGAAGAGGCATGCCGCCGGGACCTTGCGCGCTGATCTTCACTTGCCCGTTTGCGGCCGGAGGCAAGTAAAAGCGGAAGCCGCCGAGCTTCTCGTCGTTATAGGTCGTCTTCGATTCGTTCTGGATCAGGACGGTTTCGTTGACGGCGAACTCGCTCGTGGATGGCTCGAGCACCAGCATGTGCTGAGTAATATGAGCCACGGCAGGTGACTTCGTCGCTTCGTAGATATCGAGCTCGACACCGGAGGTTGGGATGTTGGGCGTGATGAGCTTGTTGTAATTCACGCCATTGTAGTTCGCCTGGAGCAGTTGTGGACCACCGCCCGGCTGATCGTGTTCGAAGGCGAACTTTCCGGAGGCATCGCTCGTTGTATTGCCAAGCGTTTGCATGCCGCCCTGTCCGGGTTTGACGAGCGTGATGCTGACGCCAGCTTGCGGCTTGCCGGTGGTTTGATTGACCACGGTGCCGTCGATGGCGGCGAACAGATTCGTGGCAGCGAGTAAAGCAAAGAGGAGGCGGGTCATGCCATAGCCTTTCCGCATTCTCCGCAGAACTTTAGCGCCTGGGGAAAAGTCGCGTTGCAGTGCGGGCAGACTGTTCCCGCCGGTTTAGGTGCCGGTTTTGCTTGCGGTTTCGAGGTCAGGCCGAGGCGGTTGAGGGTGGATTCGGTTTCGGCTAGAACAGTCGCCAGTTCCCGTTGTAAGGCCTGTTTGGTTTGCGCGTAGTCTTCGTCCGAGAGTTTGCCAAGGCGGAATTCAAATTGGAGATCGCGCAGGTTTTCGTAGATGGCCTGTTTGCGATCTTCCAGGTGTTGGACCGGCGAAACGGGGATCGGCTCGGGAATGTCTTTATCGCGGACGAACAGGATGTAGAAGAAGGCCGAGATGGCGACCAGCGCTGCGGCGATTGTCCAAACCATTGCTACTCGTCGTCACCCAAGTGGCCGCGGTAGCGATCAAGAAGCGCCTGATCTTCCGCGGAGATGGGCGCCGGAGCCTGCCGGTTGCCGCGCACGTAGCGCATGTAGATCCAAAAGCCGAGAAGCAGAACAACGCCGGGCATGATCCAGGTGATCAGGCCGCCGAGGCTTCCGGACGGCGGTGAGGAAAGAGCGACGACGCCCTCTTCCTGGACAAAGGTGCCGACGATTGCGTCATCGCTCATGCCCTTCGTCTGCATCTCGTGGATGCGCTGGCGCTTCGGATCGGCCGAGTGGCAATGCAGCATCGGGCAGTTGCCGACAGTGTTGCGGCATCCGCCACAGCGGCAGGCGAGACGCTCGCCGACGCGGGCGACATCGGGAGTCAGGTAGGAAGTCGGATCCTGGGCGAAGAGCGCGGCGAAACAGAGAAAGAAGGCAACGGCGAGCTTAGTGTTAATGCGGTGCTGGAACCGTTGCAGGCGTGCTGGCAAAACCGATTACCTCCGTGCGCGCGTATTGCAGGCGCACCTTTCCAGGGATAAGACAAACGAGCGTTCCGAACGAGCAGGACGGCGTAACCAATCCAGATCCACGACACGAGCGGGAAGGTGTAGAGCTGGAGGATCGCCTTGCTGTTGTCCTGGGAAACGCCCGAGAAATTGACGTACAGATCTTCGTTCAGGCGACGGCGGATGCCGACCATCGAGCTTTGCTGCTGGCTCGATTTGTAGAGACGAACCTCGGGGTCGATCTGGTCAATGACTTCGCCGTTTTTCGAGACCTGGAGAGTGGCGCGGCTGTACTGATAATTGCTGGTTTCGTTGTCGTTCACCGAGAGCAGCTTCAGGTCGTAGCGGCCGAAGTGGAGCGTTTCGCCGAGCCCGAGATTACGGGTCTCGTGCTTGATCGAAGGCATGGCCCGTAAAACCGATGAACATGACGACGATGCCCATGTGGACCAGGTAGCCGCCGTAGCGGCGAGTGTTGCGCCAGGTGAGTTCAAAGACTGCCTTCGGAAACGCGAGTTTTTCTTTCGCCTGGATGGCGCGGGAGCCTTTCCAGAACTCGATCAGGATGGTGCCGAGGACGAAGGCGCACAAGCTAAAAGAGATGAGAGCACCGATTTCGCGAACGCCCGCGGCGAACAGAGCAACACCGGTGAGAACACCAATGAGCGCCGGTATCTGGAAAGCCTTTTTCAGGCTGCTCACCGAGCTTTTCCGCCAGGCGATCAGAGGACCGACGCCGGTCAGGAAGATAAGGAAGAGGGCGATGGGAACGTTGACGCGGTTGTAATAGGGAGCGTCGATGGTTTCTTTCTCGCCCGTCACCGCTTCCATCACAACCGGGAACAAGGTGCCCCACAGAACCGCGAAGCAGCTTGCGAGCAGGATCAGGTTGTTGAAGAGGAAGCTCGATTCACGCGAGACAACGCTTTCCAGTTTGACCTCGCTCTGCAGGTACTTGAGATTGGCCACGATGGCGACGACCGTGAGGACCACCGCGCTGATTAAGAAAGTCGTGAAGTACGGCTTGACCGGCGATTGCGCGAAGGCGTGAACCGAAGCGACAAGGCCGGTACGGGTGAGCGTTGTGCCGAGAATGCTCAGCAGGAACGTGGCCGAGACCAGCACCATGTTCCAGACCTTCATCATGCCCTTCTTCTCCTGCATCATGACGGAGTGGAGAAAGGCGGTGGCCGTAATCCAGGGCATGAGCGACGCGTTCTCGACCGGGTCCCAGCCCCAGTAGCCGCCCCAGCCGAGCACCGTGTAAGCCCAGCCCATGCCGAGCAGAATGCCCGTGCTTTGGAACAGCCAGGTGACGATGGCCCAGCGGCGGGTGGTATGGATCCAGGCTTCGCCCGGCTGCTTCGTGAGCAGCGAGGCCATGGCGAAGGCGAACGGAACGGTGAAGCCGACGTAACCGAGATAGAGGAACGGCGGATGGATCGCCATGGTCCACCACTGGAGCAGCGGACTGAGACCGTTTCCGTCGGGCGCGTCATAGATTCCTTTGCCAATCATCAGCACCTTGAACGGGCTGGCGACGAAGGTGATCATGCCGATGAAGAAGGAGACGGTGGTCATGATGATGGCGACCACGATGGGCATCATGTCGCGGAACTTACGGCGGTTGGTGTAGACGACGATGGCGGCGTAGGTGGAGAGAAGCCAGCTCCAGAGAAGCAGCGAGCCCTCCTGGCCGCCCCACCAGGCGGTGAACTTGTAGATGCCCGACATTGCCTGGTCGGTGTGGGCCGCGACATAGGCCAGCCGGAAGTCGCCGGTGACGAGAAGCGTGACGAGAACGCCGGAGGCCAGAGTGAGCAAGCCCCAAACGGCGTAGACGGCGCGCTCGGCGCTGACCGCGAGAAAGGGCCGGGAGGCGTATTTGCCGGTGACGGACGCCGCGACCGCGAACACGGCCATGCAGAACGCAAGAAGAACCGAAATGGCTCCGACGTTTTCCATATATTAGGTTAGGCTTTCAGAACTGCCGCTTACGAGCCGACGCGGGCCGGCTGGAGACTGCTGATTTTGGTGCCGCTGCTTCCATGAGAAAGGTTCGGCTGGATGGGTTTGGCCTCATACTTCGAGGCGCACTTGGCTTGGATCTTGCTCGCCTCGAAGGTTCCGTCCGGACCCAAGCGTCCATCGGCCAGAGCCTGGGCGTTGTCCTTGAAAGTGTCGGGCAGCGGATCGGTTCCGGTGTAGACGACGTTCAAAACCTTGGCGTCCTGGTGAAGGGTGAAGGTCACGCTGGAGCCGTTCTTGATGATGGAGCCGGGCTTCACGTCGCCGCCGACGCGAAGTCGCTGGTTGTGGGCGGCGTTGCCCATTTGGGCGAGCTCAGGGATGGTTTTGTAATAAGTCTTGGTGTCGGAGATTCCGCCGGCGGCCAGCCAAATCAGGGACCCGACGATAAGCGTCATCAGAACGCCGAATTTGACATAAGTTTTCATACCGGGAGAACCACCTTTCAGTATATATTTGACGCGGTGGGGCCGGGATGGGTGGATTTAAGCGGCGCGGTTCTTCCCATCACTTGGACGCGAGCGCTGCGCGCAAATTGCGGGTGTTGACCGATGCAGTTTCGGTCGCGACTTGAAGCGAGATAGACGGCTCTGTCCGCGCATCGATATGAGCGCACTTATTAGAACAACAGAGCCGGCCACCACCTTAAATGCGGCCTCACGGATGGCCTTCTAGTTTTGCCTCAGTTGCGGCGCCGTCACGAGCTTGCATCCGGCCGGCACTTTGAACAGTGCCTGGTCGACGTGCTGGTTGAAGTTGCCCAACTCCGTTGTGGACTCCACAAGGACTGCCGACTGCGGAACTGGAGCGCCGGTGCTGGTCGTGCTGGCCGAGGAAGGCGTTGCGGCAGTCGATTCCTGGGCAGCGGCGGGCTTCTTTTTGCGGCCGAAACCACTGAATCCACCGATTGCCGAGCCCAGGTTGCCGCCCAGGGCACCACCTACTCGTCGGGATGTTTCCTGTGCCGCGGTTTGTTGCGCGGTCTCTCCGCCTGTTTTCACAACCTGAGCGCCCAAGGTTTCTCCCAGACCGGGTCCGTTGCTGCTTTCGGGAAGCGGAGCTTCACTCGCCGCAGCCAAAGGCTGACCATTCGTTGTCATTCCCATCCGCATGATCTGGCGAACGGGAACGCCCTGAATCTGGCTCATCTCCTTCGCTAAGGCCTGCATTGCTTCGTTCGATCGAACCTGCTGAGCGAGTCCCGAGAGATCTGGTCCGTTTGTGAGCGCTGAGCCCATTTCGATGGCGAACCGGCGTTCGAAGTCGCGGACCTCAGCGTAGCCTGGGACGTCAGGAGCCATCCACATGTCGTTCGTGATACCCAGCGCGCCCTGTTGACCGGAGCTTTTATCCGTTCCGTTAACGGCGAGCGCCAGTATGATCTCGTTCGTGTCAATGCCCGATACTTGTTTCGTCGCGCCTGTCTTTCGAACGTGAGCTTCAAAACCAAGCTGTACATTCGGATCTTTGGCCGGCTGTGAAGCTTCTTGTGGTTGAGCCGGCGCCTTGGCCTGCTCTGCCTTTGCCTGTTCCAGCGCGCGCTCCATCTGCTGTTTCATCTGAGCGAATGTGATCACCGAATATTCGTGCTTTTGCATGTCGATGTGCGTGATCGTCTGGGCATCAAGGTCCGTGATATCCGCGTAATCCTGCGTGGCCCGCGCCATTTGGTTGCCTTTCACGGCGACGGTGGTAATCACTGGCTCACCCAGCTTGCGGGCGCCCTTGCTGAACGCACCAGCAAACTTCATCATGGATGTTATGGATCCGCCGGTAATCTTCGTCGTCTCCTGATAACTGATCTCAGCCCCGTATGTCAGGCGAATGAGCGCGCAGAGGCAAAAAGCAACGTTTACAGCTTGAGTCATAATTTTTCCCGAGTTGGCATGAATCCTAATGCATTATGAGTACCGAAGTCTCTGGTGGTGCCAATTCTCGCAGTACTTCGGGTACCAGCTCGAGCTACTTGGGTTTTAAGTCTCCGCTGCCGCTTAGTTATATACTCAACCGTTGAATCACGGCCTCTACTTTGTGCTCATCACCGCCGCGGCGATTGGGCTGTTACTCGTTCTGGTCCTCGTGGCGCGGCTGCACGCGTTCCTTGCGTTGCTGGTAGTGAGCATCGCTTTGGGCTTGACTGCCGGAATGCAGCCGGCAAAAGTAATCAGCTCAATTCAGGCGGGATTCGGAGACGCTCTCAGCTTCATTGCCATCGTTGTGGGACTTGGCGCGATTATCGGCCGTTTTCTGCAATTCTCTGGAGGCGGCCGCGTTCTCGCCGATTGGCTTCTTGCCAAAACCGGACCACGTCACGCGCAATGGGCCGTGTTGACCACCGCGTTCCTGATTGGCCTGCCCGTTTTCTTTGAAGTCGGATTTATCATCCTTGCGCCGCTTGCCTGGAGTCTGGCCCGGGAATCAAAACGATCGCTTCTAGTATTCGGACTTCCCATCGCGGCCGCACTCACCATGACTCACGCCATAGTCCCGCCTCATCCGGCGCCTGCCGTGGCGGCGCAATTGATGGGCGCGGACGTGGGGCGAACGGTTCTGTTCGGAGCACTGCTTTCGATCCCGCTCGTGATCGTCAGCGGCATCTTCTACGGTGGCTGGATTTCGCGCCGCATCTCTCCCGCCATTCCTGACCTGGCTGGGAACAAGGATATGAAAGCAGAAACGGCAGCAGAACCGCCTTCACTGCGGCTAACGATCTCGATTCTGCTCCTGCCTGTCGCCTTGATCTTTCTGGGCACGCTCACCGATTTCGCTCATCTCTCCGGAGCCAAATTCCTGAAGTTTCTGGGTCACCCGTTTACGGCCCTGCTGATCGCGGCACTGGCCGCCATGTATTTTCTCGGCCGCCGGAAAGGGCTTGCAGCCGACCGCGTCACGAAGCTTGTTGCCGAATCAATGGCGCCCCTGGCTACGCTCCTGCTGATCATCGGCGGCGGCGGAGCACTGAAGCAGATTCTTGTCGATTCGGGCATCGGGCCGTATCTGGGCAAGGTGCTGGCCGCTAGTCCGCTCTCTCCGCTCCTCGTCTGTTTCGTTACGGCGACGGTTCTGCGGGCAACGTTAGGCTCCGCCACAGTGGCCATTGTCACAGCCGCCGGGTTACTGGCTCCGCTCCTGAAGCAGGTGCCGGGCTATAGTCCCGAGATGCTCGTGCTTTCCGTTTGCTGCGGAGGCACCATGGTTTCGCACGTCAACGATGCAGGCTTCTGGCTGGTAAAGGAATACATGGGAATGACGGTCAGTCAGACCCTGCGAAGCTGGACCGTGATGAAGATCATCATGGGCGTCATGGGTATCTCCATCTTGCTCATCTGGCAGGCCGTCATCCACCGCTAGACGCGGACCATACAGGGGCGCTTGTTGTGAAACGCCCAGCCCGAGATCAGGTACTGCATGGCAGCGGAGTCGTTCCGGGCGCCGAGCCCGTGCGTCTTGGTAAAGCTTGTGCGCCGCTTCTAGCTGCTCGAGGTCGATCTCGATTCCCAGCCCCGGCCGGTCCGGCACACGCACTTTTCCATCGACGATCGGGAAGGGCTCTTTCGTCAGCCGTTGCCCATCCTGCCAGATCCAATGAGTATCGATCGCGGTGATCTTCCCTGGCGCGGCTGCTGCGGTATGAGTGATCATCGCAAGCGAGATGTCGAAGTGGTTATTTGAATGAGATCCCCACGTCAGACCCCATTCGTGACACAGTTGAGCCACGCGAACAGCGCCCTGCATGGTCCAGAAGTGCGGGTCGGCAAGCGGTATATCGACCGCATGTAGTTGCACTGCGTGGCCCATTTCGCGCCAGTCCGTCGCGATCATGTTGGTTGCGGTTGGTAGCCCCGTAGCTCTTCGAAATTCGGCCATGATCTCCCGGCCGGAGTAGCCGTCCTCAGCGCCGCACGGGTCTTCGGCATACGCCAGAATGTCGTGGCGATTCGAGCAAAGCCGGATTGCTTCCTTAAGCGGCCACGCGCCGTTCGGATCGAGCGTAATCCGGGCTTCGGGGAAACGCTTGGCTAACGCAGCGATCGCTTCCATTTCCTCGTCGCCTGAAAACACGCCGCCTTTCAGTTTGAAGTCGTGGAAACCGTAGCGCTCGTAGGCCGCTTCTCCCAGGCGCACGATCGCTTCCGGCGTGATGGCTTCTTCATGGCGGATGCGGAACCAGTCGCTACTCGAATCATCTTCACTGGCATACGGCAGATCGGTTTTCTGTCGATCGCCAATATAGAAGAGATAACCCAGCATCTCCACTTCGTCTCGCTGCTGACCTTCGCCCAACAACGACGCGACGGGAACGCCCAAATGCTGGCCCAACAAATCTAGAAGCGCGGACTCGATGGCGGTGCAGGCGTGAATGGTAATGCGCAGGTCAAAGGTCTGCAAACCGCGTCCGGCAGCGTCACGGTCAGCGAATCGCCTCCGGACCGCGCTGATGAGGTCGTTGTAACGGCCAATCGTCTGCCCGAGCAGAAACGGCTTCGCTTCTTCGAGTGTGGCCCGAATGCGTTCGCCTCCCGGCACCTCGCCCACAGCCTGTATGTCCCGCGCTATCTCTGACGATCAGAATGTTGCGAGTAAAAAAAGGGCCATGGGCTCCGCTCAGATTGAGAAGCATGCTGTCCGTTCCGGCGACCGGAACGACATCGACTTGCTCAATTCGGGGCGTAGCGGAAAATGTTGGCGATTCAGTCATCACGGGCGGAACTAAAAGTTGCGATGGAAGGAGCGTCTAAACCGGCTGCATCGGTGTCCGCGACACGAATGGACTGGATCTCTTCCTTCGAAACCCGGGTCGCTTCAGACCGCGCGTTGATTTCCGCTCTCCGGCCGTGAACCCGAGCAAGCTCAATCCCGTTCGCGAACGGCGAATCCTCACGCTTGAAAGCACCTCCGACTTCTTCCACATTTATCTCGCTTGGATTCGGAGAGAAAGGCGCCACAACGACTGCTTCTGGGTCGAGCTTTTGAAGGACGTTGATCAACTCGGCAACTGTCATGCACCAATTATGCGCTTTACGATTTCGACTCTGATTCAATAGTGCAGGATAGGAGCGAGTTACTTCCGTGCGTTTCTCCAAGTGCCGAGATTGGGCTCCCGCCCTGTGTGTTTTTCTCCTGTGCAGCCGAGCAGTTCTCACGCCTGCACAAACTTCGTCTCAGCTCCCGAAGGACGGTTTCCCTCCGCCGGTAGAACTCACTTCCGAGCAGGACCGCGCGCGAACTTTGGAACTCCTCGGCATCAAGACTCCACTTCGCAGGGGCGCTGACGGACACAATCCGCAGGCCGACAACGCCGCAAATTACGACGAGTCGAAGGCAAATCCGATTCCGGCGCTTCCGGATCCCCTGATCTTAAAGAACGGCAAAAAAGTTAAAACTGCAAAGGACTGGTGGACCAAACGCCGCCCGGAGATCGTCGAGGATTTCGACCGCGAAATCTACGGACGCATGCCCAAGAACGTTCCTAAGGTGAACTGGGAAGTAACAAGCACCGAAAAGGAGACCAACGGCGGCGTCGAGGTGGTCACGAAGCATCTGCTGGGGCATGTAGACAATTCGTCGTACCCGCCCGTAACGGTAGACATCCAACTGAACCTGTCCACACCCGCCAATGCCACGGGGCCCGTGCCGGTCGTGATGGAATACGGCATTCTGTTCCGCCCGGGCGCCCCTCGGCCTCCGGCAATGGCTCCGCCTCCCGGACCCACCTGGCAACAACAAGTGCTTGCCAAAGGTTGGGGTTATGCGACGATCTATCCCACCACTGTTCAGGCCGACAACGGCGCCGGACTGACGAAAGGCATCATTGGCCTGGTTAATAAGGGGCAACCGCGCAAGCTGGACGATTGGGGTGCGCTGCGCGCCTGGGCCTGGGGCGCAAGCCGCGCTCTCGACTACTTCGAGACGGATAAGGCGGTAGACGCTAAGCGTGTCGCTATCGAAGGCCATTCCCGCTACGGTAAGGCGACTGCCGTTGCCATGGCGTACGATCCGCGTTTCGCCATAGCGTTCGTTAGTTCCTCAGGCGAGGGCGGGGTCAAGCTCCACCGGCGTAACTGGGGTGAGCTTGTCGAGAATGTCGCCGCCGTGAACGAATACCACTGGATGGCGGGCAATTTCCTGAAGTACGCGGGTCCTCTGAAATGGGAGGATCTGCCGGTCGACTCCCACGAACTGATCGCGTTGTGCGCCCCTCGTCCGGTGTTTATCAGTGCCGGATCAGTAGAAAAAGGAGACGGCTGGGTGGATGCGAAGGGAATGTTCATGGCAGGTGTGGGTGCCGGGCCCGTTTACCGACTCCTCGGCAAAAAAGGCCTGCCGACATCCGAGTTCCCGCCCATGGAAACGGGGCTGATGGACGGCGATGTTGCGTTCCGGCAACACAGTGCCGGGCATACACCGGGACCAAACTGGCCGACATTCATTGAGTTCGCCAGCCGCTACTTCAAGACACCGGCTGCTGCGTCGCCGAGTTCAGCGAGTTATTGAGAAAGGCCGCACCGGGATTCCTCCATGCTCCGAGATACATCGCGCAAGCGCCCGATTCTGATTGCCGTTGTTCTTGCTGCCGCAATTCAAATAACGACAGCGCAACAGGGCAGCACGAAATACAAAGACACGTCGCTTTCTCCCGATGAGCGAGCCGCCGACCTGGTTGCGCAGATGACTCTCGAAGAGAAAGCAGCGCAGATGCAGAACGCTGCTCCTGCGATTCCGCGGCTCGGGATTCCGGCGTATGACTGGTGGAACGAAGCTTTGCACGGTGTGGCTCGGGCTGGCCTTGCCACAGTGTTCCCGCAGGCGATCGGGCTTGCTGCTACCTGGGATACCGATCTTGAATCCCGCGTGGCGGATGCGATCTCGACAGAAGCGCGTGCCAAGTACAACGACGCGCAGAAACACGATAATCACGCCCGCTATTACGGACTGACGTTCTGGTCGCCCAACATCAACATCTTCCGCGATCCGCGCTGGGGCCGCGGGCAGGAGACCTATGGCGAAGATCCGTATCTGACCTCCCGCATGGCCATCGCTTTCATCAAGGCGATGCAAGGGAACGATCCGCATTACTTCAAAACGATCGCGACCTCGAAACATTACGCGGTTCATAGCGGGCCGGAAACCACACGCCATCACTTCGATGCTCAGGTCAGCGAAGACGATCTCGACAACACCTACCTGTACGCCTTCAAAGCGACGCTGACAGAAGGCGGAGCGGATTCGGTCATGTGCGCCTACAACCGCGTGAATGGCTCTCCTGCGTGTTCAAGCGACATGCTGCTGAAAGAGAAGCTACGAACTGCCTGGGGCTTCAAAGGCTACGTCGTTAGCGATTGTGATTCGATTGACGACATTTACCGCGGTCATCACACAGCGGCTTCTGCGGCCGAAGCGTCTGCTCTAGCGGTCAAGGCGGGCACCGATCTCGACTGCGGCCGGACGTACCGCACACTTCCCGAAGCTGTCCGGGGCGGGCTGATCTCCGAAAAGGAGATCGACCAATCTGTTCAGCGCTTGTTTGCCGCCCGCATCCGCCTTGGTATGTTTGATCCGCCCGAGCGCGTTCCGTTCTCAAACATCCCGATGACGGAAGTTCAATCGGCAGCCCACCAGAAGATTTCTCTTGAAGCGGCGGAAAAATCGATCACGCTTCTGAAGAATGACGGCGGTTTGCTGCCCTTCCGTAGAGTCCCGAAGCGCATCGCCGTTCTGGGCCCGAGCGCGGATGACCCGGATGCACTGCTCGCGAATTACAATGGCATCCCAGCCCACATCATTACGCCGCTCGAAGGCATACAGCAGGCTTTGGGCAAAAAGGCGGACATACGCTTCGCGCTTGGCGCTACCTATGTCGATTCCGCGACAGCGCTCGTTCCGCAGAATCTGCTGCGGCCCAAGGCGGGGGCGAATCAACATGGGCTGACGGCTGAATACTTCTCTGACGATAGTTTTTCCGGCACTCCGGTTTTGTCGCGCGTGGAGAACCGCGGCTATTTTCTTTGGGACATGCAGGAACCCGCTGTCCTCAAGTCCGTTCCACGGCAAAGCTTCTCAGTGCGCTGGAGCGGTACGGTTGAGGTTAAACAGCCGGGCGACTACGAGTTCGGCGTGCTGCGCGCGGAGTGTCACAGTTGCGGCCGTGTTGATTCTGCCAGGGTCTATATCGATGACAAGCTGCAGGTCGAAGATACTGTGCAGGCTCGGGACCAGATGTCGCCGAAAACCGCAACGGTTCACCTGGAACCTGGGAAGGCCCATGCAATACGGGTGGAATATAAGTCCAAAGGGGGCGGCGGTGGCGTTCAGCTTGTCTGGAAGCCGCCGGCCGAAGCGGCTTTGGCCGATGCTGTGGAAGCGGCTAAGCAGGCGGATGCGGCCATCGTTTGCATCGGCTTGAACTCACACCTTGAGGGCGAAGAGTCGAAGGTACAAGTGCCTGGATTCAGCGGCGGCGATCGTACGGACATCACTCTTCCCAGTTCGCAGGAGAAGCTCGTGAAAGCTGTACTCGATACAGGCAAACCCACCGTTGTTGTTCTCGTGAACGGGAGTGCCTTGGCAGTGAAGACGGCTAAGGATCGGGCTGCCGCAGTTCTCGAAGCCTGGTATCCAGGGCAAGAAGGCGGCACGGCGATCGCGAATACCTTGACCGGCGTCAACAACCCTGCCGGGCGCCTGCCGGTCACGTTCTACGAGTCCGTCGACCAGTTGCCGGCTTTCGACGAATACTCGATGAAAGGACGGACATACCGCTTCTTTACCGGCACGCCCTTGTATCCGTTCGGCTATGGGTTGAGTTATTCCGATTTCGGCTACGCGGATCTGTCCGTGAAGTCAGCCGCCTCGAAGTACGACGTAAGCGCGACGGTCAAGAACAATTCGAAGTACGACGGCGACGAGGTCGTCCAGCTCTATCTGAGTGGTCCCGACGGCAAAGAGCCGCTCCTTCGTGGATTTCAGCGCATCCATCTACGTCATGGGGAAAAGAAGCCGGTACACTTTAGCGTGGACATGGCAGACGCACGAAACAAGACGTTCGTCAGCGTGGGCGGCGGGCAGCCGTTGCAAGCATGGACGGGCGGGCACTTCGTGCAGGGAAAGCTCGGTCAATAAGAACTGTGGGTAAGAAAAGCTGTCTTGATTTGACGGGCCGGGTGGCGGTGGTTTTCGGGGGCACATCGGGCTTAGGGAAAAGCATTGCAATCGGATTGGCAGAACATGGGGCGGACGTCGTACCGGGCGGAAGGCGCACGGATTTGCTGGACGCCACTTGCAACGGGATCGAAGCGCTCGGGCGTCGTACGCTTCGGCAAAGCGTAGATGTGACGGACCGGCCGTCAATCGCTCATTTCAGGGATCGCGTGCTCGGAGAACTTGGCCGGGTCGACATCCTTGTCAACGCTGCCGGCACAACGCTCAAGAAACCAACGATTGAAATCAAAGATACTGAGTGGGAAGGCTTATTCCGCGTCAATCTCACGGGACTGCTCCATGCTTGTCAGGAGTTCTACCAGCCTTTGAAGGAAAGCGGTGCGGGACGAATCGTCAATATCGCGTCCCTCAGCTCTTATCTGGCATTTCACGAAGTGGCGACGTACTCCGCCACTAAGGCAGGCGTTCTATCTCTCACCAAGAGTCTCGCTTGCGAATGGGCGCGTGACCGGATCTGCGTGAACGCGATCGCACCGGGTGTTTTCCCGACCGAGTTAAACTCCCATCTGCTCCGAGGTACAAAGCGCGGAGAAGAAATTCTTCTTCGGACACCGATGGCAAGGTTCGGTGAAGCTGACGAAGTCATTGGAGCGGCGGTGCTACTTGCTTCAGACGGCGCGAGCTTCATCACGGGCCATTGCTTGGCAGTCGATGGAGGGTATCTGGCCTCGGGCGTTAATTCCTGAGGGTTGATGCCTCTGAAGCGCTAACTCCGGGTCGCCTCTGATCCAGGGGCATCTCACGTTGAGATTGACGTCGACTCATATAGAATCTATCTACCTCAGCTTTTTAGGAGCAGATTGTGCGATCAGCGTTGGTCTTACTTTGCCTATTCGATCTCGTTGGAATGGGTCAGAGTCGCAGCGAGAGCAGCCTGTCGCGAACACCTTTCGAGATTGAAGAGCTTCACAGAAAGGATGTCATTGCCTCGAAAGCAGGTGATGTTGCCACACTCGGCTCCCTGTGGACCGAGGACGGCGTCGCCCTCCCGCCCAATCACGCACCGGTGATTGGAATCAAGGCCATACGCGAGTGGCTCAACCAGAATCGACTGGACACAACGAAACTGGAACTGACTGAATATGTTCTTGACTTCAGGGAGATTCGCGTCTTCGGTGACACGGCTTTCGAGTGGGCTAGAAGCCGCGTTACTGTGCATCCGAAGGGAAATGCGAAAGATATACACGCTTCCGGAAATCTAATGCGCATATTGAAACGCGAAAGTGACGGTAGCTGGAAAGTGGCTCGGGCAATCTGGAACATCGATCAGTAAACTGCGGCGCGTCCAGTGAATATTGTCATTCCTAATTCGCCGCTAGGGGAAACTGCCTCGACGCGCTTTTATGCCTCAGAAAGTGCACTGATCGTAACGTAGTATCCGTCCGGATCTCGAAGCGAGAACTCCCTGGTGTTGAGTGTTCGGATTTACGTGAGCCTCTTCTTCGAACCGAGTCACGAGAAGGCGTGCCCTTTGCAGCGCCAGGTCAAAGTCATCGACACGGAAGAACAACAGAAGCCCGTTGCCAGGCGTCCCTTGATCAGGGCTCATTAATGACGGATGCCCGTGAGCGCCCCACTCGTGGAGGCAGAGCAAGACAGTTCCATCTGTATCAAGAAGTTGCCCGAAATCGTGGTGGGCAGGGAGAATAGCAGGCTGGCCGAACAGCGCCTGGTACCATCTGAAGCTGCCCGGCACGTCGCGTACACCTATGATTGTCCACGTGCGCTTCATCGCGTCCTCCCCTGCGACAAGACTTCTGGTTCCGCTAGTCCCTTTTGGTAGCCCGGTAGACATACCGCAGCAGACGATTCTCCCGGGTCAGGCGCGCGACGCAGTTTAAGAAGCGCTGCAGCCCTTCATAGTTTTCCTCGCCTTCTGACTCGACCAATCGAGCGGAATGAGCATCTCTCGCGGCACGCCAACGTTCGGCGATCGAAGCGGCGTTGGATGTCGTGTCCACGACGGCGACAACGTCGAATCCCGCGTCTTTAAGCAACTTCTCGTTCACTCCGGGGGCTGCGAACACGTACAGCCCGATGGAACTGCGTATCGCGAGTTCCTCGTTTGTGACGAGTCCTCCGATGACCAAAGCATCACTGAACAGAAGCTGTCCGCCCGGGCGCAAAACCCGCCGCAACTCCTGCAACAGAGAGAGGCGGTCAGGCACATGGCAAAAGACATCGTTGGAGAATGCTGCGTGGAAGCGGCCACTCTCGAACGGCAAACGTTCGGAGACATCATGCCGTTGAAACGTCACCTGCGCCTGCAAGTTGCTTTGCCGGACCAGTTCGGTGGCCGTGGCTACGCCTTGTGTGTTGACGTCCACTCCTGTGATGCGGCAGCCCGTCGTTTCGGCAAGGTGAATCGCATAAAGACCTGAGCCGAATCCAATCTCAAGCACTTCGGAGTCGGCCGAAATTTGAAGTAAACGCGGAATGTCATCCGATTCTTCCGTGCTCACCCAGCTAGTCTGCCCGAAGTCGCGGCCATACGTTGCCAGGCGCACCTGCCGGTAGACCTCTGAATCATGGCCGCGATACGCATGGTTGTAGAGGTCAAATCTGTCAGACATTTGTGTACTCGGATTCTAGCGCTGGCGGCCGTCCCCAGTTGATAACGGCAACAGGAAGAAGACCGGAACGACACCCGCCCAAGTTTCCGTACCATGTGAAGAGTGTCTCCGACCACCATCCTGAGAATAGAAAAAGAACAGCCCACCCGCATTCCCTGGCTATGGGCCATTTGGATTGTTCCTTCTCTTGCCGTCGCGAGTTACGCGATTATTCAATTCCTGATCGTGCCACCATCGCAAGGCCACTTTTCACATCGTTTACTGCTGCTCCAGATTCACGCGGGCGGCGGGGCCTTGGCTCTACTTACCGGCCCGTGGCAATTCTGGACTTGGCTGCGCCAGACGCACCGGGAGTGGCATCGCTGGTTAGGCCGCACATTTCTGCTGGCAGTAGCAGCTTCCTCCATGGCAGGGTTCGTCTTGTCTTTCTATTCAGAAGAAGGATGGGCTACTCACTCCGGGTTCGCCTTGCTAGCGATTGTTTGGTTTTGGACCGCGTTCATGGGCTACAGTACAGCACGCACAAGACGATTCCAGGTTCATCGCGAGTGGATGGTCCGCAGCTTCGCCTTAGCCCTCGCTGCCGTGACGCTACGGGTTGAACTGCCACTTCTCCTCGCTGCGCACACGTCTTTCCACGCGGCCTACATCACCGTTTCGTGGCTTAGTTGGATTCCAAATCTGATCGTGGCCGAATGCTGGCTGCGGCGAAAAAGTCGGAGAACTGCGATCTCGCCGGCTTAGAACCGGATTCGTGCATTCAGCGTAATCTGCCGCGGATCAAACGTCGCGTTGCTGATGGTGCCGAATGTGGAACTCGCCGGCATTCCGGGCAGAAGTCCGGTAGCTGCGTTGGTGGTTAGGTTTGTGCCGCCCAGACTCTGGTTGTAGTTGCTGTTCAGCTCAGTGTGGTTCAGCAGGTTTGTCGCGTTTGCCGCCACTTCAAGGCTGATGCGCTCGCGAATCCGGAAGTTCCGGCGCAGACTTAAATCCATGTTGAAGCGGCCCGGACCGCGAAGATCGCCGTAGCTATACGCGGCATTGCCGATCCAGTAGACGTCATCGATTGCCGCCCCATTGGGTGCCGTAAGAGTTTGGCCCGAGAAAGCGCACGAGCTGTATTTCAGAAACGTGTTCTTGGTAGGCGTAATCGTTCGTCCGCAAGGCAAAGTGACGCTCGTTTTTCCGTCGTACCAATGCTGAAGCGCTGCCGGAACTTCGATCGGCACACCCGCAGTCCGGTTCGGAAGGCTTCGTATCGATCCGTCACTGGCTCCATTGAGACCGGCAACAGGCAAACCGCTTTGAAGCATGGTGACCAAACCTGTCGACCAACCGCCCAGCACATCACTGAGTACGCGATTAGACATCTGGAACATCTTGCCCTTGCCGAACGGCAGATCGTAAGTCACCGTTGCGATAAACCGGTGAGGAATGTCACTGAAGGAGACTTTCTTGTTGTTATAAGGGTTCAGCAGGTCAGGCGCACCCGAGTTTTGAGAACCCCCGGCATTAAAGCCTTGATTGTCGACGTCGTCCGAAGTCGTGTAATCGAGCGACTTAGAGAAGACGTAACTGAGATCGATCAGGAATCCGTTCGCATACGCGCGGCGAAGATGAGTCTCGAGGGCATCATAGCTTGAGAACCCATTTGATTGCGTTAGGACACCGCCATACAGTACCGGGAACGGCAGATAGAGAACCTGGCGTGCGATTGTGGTGCCGCTGAGAGAGCTTCCGAAGGGCACATTCCCTGTCTGGTAAGGATTTGGCACCAATTGCGTCGCAGGATTCAAGGTTCCGTTGCTGGCGATGTATTGGCTCTTCCAGCGTGCTCAGCAGGGATTGCGGAACATTCTGGAGATTCTGAAATGTCTGAGCGGTATTCATCAGATGGACTCCGCGCACGCCGTTGTAACCGACAGAAGCCAGCCAATTTTGGGATAGCTGCCGTTCCAGTGTGAAGTTCCACTGCTTGGCGTAGGCGTTCTTCATGAAACGGTCGAACAGACGTGAATTGCCGCCCTGACCATAGACCTGCGGAGCCGCCGAATTGGCGCCGACCGCGGGAGCGTAAGAGAACGTATCCCAGAAGTGACCAACAGGCACGCCTTGCGGAGTCACACCATACGGCTGGACGTTTGTACCGGCCGAGAAGGAGATGGAACCGTAGTCCGTGGGACCTGAAAAGTATCCGGTATTGGTAGGCAGATAGGTAATCCCGAAACCACCACGAAACACGGTCTTCTGGTTGATTTGGTAAGCGAGTCCCACCCGCGGCTGCCAGTTGTTGTAGCGCGTGTTCCAGAGATTTCGGCTATAGCCATTCGTTCCAGGGAAGGCAATGATTCCCATTCCTCCGAACGGATTCGGCTGGGTGATGTCGTAAGCAGACATCCGGTTGTAGCGCTCGGTTGGGCCGGGTTGCAGGTCCCAGCGAGCACCGATGTTCACGGTGAGCTTCGATGTGGCCCGCCAGTCATTTTGAGAGTACAGCGCGAAGTATTTTTGCGACAGTGCCGGAGTAACGTTCGCGCCCGGCCGGATGAACCAAACGCCCGCCCCGGTAAACAGCGCTGCATTGTAATAGCCTTGTTGCTGCACCGAAGTATTCTGGGCAGCCGAGTTGCCGGCGGCAGTCACATACTGGAAGGTGTAGTTGCCGCCAAAGTTGTAGTTCACCGAAGGAAACTCGCGCAGCAGATTCCTCAAGATCCTGGTAGTTCGAAAGCAGGTTTCGAAAGTCTGCTCCAAATTTCAGCGTCCACTTCCCGGAGATCTTGGTGATGCTGCCAACGAGGTTATGACTTTGCTGCCGTTCGTACTTGTTTCCGAAACTGCCCGCCGAAAGCGCCGTCCAAGCGCCGGAGCGCCGGTAGCCGCGCCATGTGGCGGGCGTGATGATCGGTGCCGATCCGTAGATCTGGAACATCGCCTGAACCTGACGTGGAATTCCGAAGGAGTCATAATCCGCCTGCGTCAGGCCCGGTCTTGTCTCCCGACAGGGCATGCGTATTGGTCCTCGTATAGCCATAGCGGATATCGAGCACAAGCGTCGGACTCAGGATGATCGTGTCGCCAATCTGACCGTACGGATTCTTGTCTCCCGTATCGGACGGAGCGCCATTGAACGGGGAGGCGCCGAACGGACGCGGCGTAATGATCTCTCCGTAGTACAGACCGCCGCTGCCGTAAATAGAGTGGTTGCCGAGCTTATAATCCACGCGATCATTCAAGCTGTGCCGACGAACAGTCTGAATGGGGGTCGCGACAAGTTATTCGTTCCGTATACATCATCCGGAGTTCTGTTCGGCTGGGGATAGAAGCTCATCATTTTGAGCACATAGGGATTTACGTTCGGAATGGTAGCGTTCGGATAAATGGCGCGCTGGTAGAGATCAGGCCCGAGTTGCGTGACGCTGTACGGGTTATAGAGTTGTACCGGCACCGGTTGCCCCGCCTGGTTCGGAATCAGTGTCTGGCTGAAATTTCCAGTTCTTTGCAATGCCGTCGGAACCGTGTAGAGCGTTGTGGTGCCCCGGTTGTTCCGCAAATAATCGTAGCTGGTGAAAAAGAAGAGCTTGTTCTTGATGATCGGACCGCCGATGCCGCCGCCCCATTCATTCACTTTGAATGCCGGGCGAGGCACGCCGTTCTGGTTATTGCCGAAGGTGTTTGCGTTCAGAGCTTCGTTCCGAAGAATGTAATTGGCCTGCCCGTGAAACTCATTGGTTCCGGATTTCGTACTCATCGAGACCACCGACTGGCCATGTCCATACTCGGCACTGAAGTTGTTACTGATTACGCGAACTTCCTGCAGCCCTTCCGTGTTGGGAACGACGGATGCCTCGTTGTAGCCGCCGCCCATGATCGGCAAGTCCGTCCAACTGGACATCGTTGGTAAATGCACGGCCGCCATTCACGCCGAAAGCAGAAAATTGACGTCGTCCATTGACGCCGATACCGAAAGAGTTAACGCCTTGCGTATCGGCAGTCGCGTTCGTCGGAGAGACGTTCGCCTGCAGCATGGCATAGAACAGCGGATTCTGAGTAATGTTCGGGATCGTCTCGATGGTGTGCGCTTCGACCGCGCCCCCCACAGAACTGCTGTCCGTCTGAATCTGAGTTGCCGCGGCAGCGACTTCGACCGTCTGCTGCACACCGCTCAGACTCAGGTTGGCCGTTACCCTGACCGTCTGAGTCGTGGCAAGCACCAGGTCTTTAACGACGAAAGGCTGAAATCCTGCTACATTGACGGCGACGGAATATGTTCCGGCCGGTAGATAAGGAACAGTAAACTCACCGGCCGCAGTTGTCTTGGTTGGTGTGCTGATGTTGGTTGCTTGTTCGGTAACGACTACGTCTGCGTTCGGCACCACGGCTCCTGCTGCATCCGTAACAGTACCGGCGATTGTTGCCGATCGGATCTGGGCTTGGACGAGAGAAGCCCCGAGCATCATCATGAGCAGACATGCGCTGCTCCGAACCACATTCTTGACCATCGTAAAGACTCCTGACGTGGGAACCCGGCACACTATGCCGGGACTAACCTTCAACACGCATTGCACGGTACGCAATGCTTTTGTGAGCGATCTTATCAAGAGCTTCGCTTCGAAGCAAGCAAAAGATAGAGGCTTTTATGTAGACAGACCAACGCGGCAGGAGCTATCTTATCCGCCGACTCTCCGGAGCGACTGATGTTCCCGCGCGATAATGCGAAGAACCTGCTTGAATACGCTGATGCTTGAGTTCAGGCGTTGGCCGCTATCGAAACAATGGAACGGAAAACGAACGGAACACGTGCAAAACAAACACCTTCAATTCAGAGTCTTGACCGTGGATTAACCATTCTCGAAGCCGTTGCCCGCTCCAGCAACCCGGTCTCTCTGGGCGAGCTGACGGGGTTGTTAGATATCGACCGAAGCAGCGTGTTCCGGCTTGCGAGCACGCTCAAGCGCAGAGGTTTTCTTGCCTATCCTGCGGGGCGAAAAGATTTTATTCTCGGACCTTCACTTTGGCGCCTTTCCCACAAGTACAACTGGGGAAACATGCTGATCAAGGTCTCCCACGAGTTACTCAAACAGTTGGCGCAAGAAACGCAGGAGACTGCCCAGCTTGCCGTCCGTGAAGGCAACCACGCTGTTTTCATCGATTCAGCGGTCTCGAATCAGGTGATCACGATTTCGGGAAGATTGGGCGAATCAACCCCACTCCACTGCACCGCGCATGGGAAAGCTCTTATTGGCGATTATGGTGCGGCAGAACTCGAGGCTGCTTTCAGCAAGCAGCCCCTGGAAGGATTCACAAAGAAGACGGTTACTTCTCTGAAGCAACTTGCGGCCATATGCAGGGAGACCAGCAAGCGCGGCTATGCGACGGACGACGAAGAGTACCTCGAGGGCATTCGCTGCGTTGCGGCACCCGTGAGAGCGGAAGATGGGCAAGTGATCGGAGCGATCGGCATTTCGGCTCCGTTGGCCCGTTTCCCGGAGTCACGCTACGAAACGTCCGGCAAAGAAGTCGCCAAGGTAGCGGAGGAGATCTCGAGTCTTCTGAATTACCAGATTCAAGAAGACTGACGTTCAATTGGCATGCGCGTTCTAGTTATCGGCGGCACCGGCCATATCGGAACTTATCTGACCCCGCGACTGGTTCAAGCCGGTCATTCGGTCGTCAACGTCAGCAGAGCGCAGCGAAGTCCCTACAGCAGCCACGCCGCCTGGTCCGATGTAGAACAACTCACAGCAGATCGGAATAGTGAAGAACAGGCGGGATCGTTCGGCAGGCTCATTCTTGGCGCTAAACCGGACGCTGTGATTGATCTGACTTGCTATACGCTCGAGAGCGCCCGGCACCTGGTGGAAGCGCTGCGGGGACAGATCAGCCACTTTCTCCATTGCGGCACCATCTGGGTACACGGTGTAAGCACCGAAGTGCCGATTACCGAGGACGCGAAACGCGAGCCGTTTGGCGACTATGGAATCCGGAAAGAGGCCATCGAGCGATATCTGCTGACGGCGGCCCGGCGCGATGGATTTCCGGCAACCATCCTGCACCCCGGCCATCTCGTGGGACGCGGATGGGTGCCCCTTAATCCGGTCGGCAACTTCAATCCCGCTGTATTTGTGGACCTTGCGAAAGGCCGCGAGATCGCGATGCCGAATCTGGGGCGGGAATGCGTGCACCATGTTCATGCGGATGATGTAGCGCAGGCGTTCGTCAAAGCGCTGGCGAACTGGTCGGTAGCGGCCGGCGAAAGCTTTCACGTTGTTCGCCCCGGCGGCCTTAACGCTATACGGATACGCGCAAGCCGTGGCTTCCTGGTTCGGTGTCGAAGCAAAGATGCGTTTCGTGCCATGGGACGAATGGAAGCAATCGGTAACAGAGAAGGAAGCGCAGGTTACCTGGGGCCATATTGCGCGGTCGTCGAATTGCAGTATCGAAAAGGCGCAGCGTCTACTCGGGTATCAGCCCCGCTACCGTTCTACCGAAGCCATCCACGAATCCGTGATGGCACTCATTGAGAACAAGGTGATCGAAATCTAACGCCGGATCAGGCGTAGCGATCGTTCCAGTGGACCATCGGGAGTCCCGGAACCGGCGCTTTGAAGTAAGGGATGCGCTTGCCTTTTAGCGATCCGATGTATATCGTCCCAAGGTCGGGCCCACCAAACGTAACGCTTGCCATCCAGGGCGCGATTCCCTGCCCCGTGGCAAACAGAACGTCCTCCGTCACATTGTTCCGCAAGAATGCCTGCTCGAGGGCATCGACTTTTTGCGGATCTCCTTCGTCCAGCAGGTACCGGCAATCACCTTCCGGTGTGAGAACGAACAGCTTGTCGGAATAGACCGTCGTGCCCCACAGGTTGCCGTATCTGTCGAATGCGATGCCATCGGGCCAGGCAGCCTTTCCAAGCTTGGAAGGGCCAAATACTTCCCGACCACTCAGGTTGCCATTCTCGTCGCAGCGCATGCGGCTCACACATCCACCCGTGGTTTCGACGATATACAAAAACTCTTCCTTGGCATCGAATCGGATCTCATTGGTGAAACCGAAGCCATCGGCAACGATCCGAAACGTGCCGTTTTCGTATCGGGCGATATAGCCGTCTTTGAGATCGGTCCGAAGCGCATGCATCCAGTTCTTGATCTTGGTTGAGATCGTGACCCAGATGCGGTCCTTCGAGTCACGCAGGACGAAATTCACTTTGCCGACGGGCTGGCCATCAACGCTGTCCGCGAGCACGCGCGATTCGCCGGTCCGCGTCATCACTTCCAGGCGGTCGGTTCCAAAGTTGGAGATAAGGAAATCGCCATTCTTCGCGAATGCCAGGCCGTTCGGCAGAGTTCCTTCCAGATAGCGCGACGCTTCGCTGCCAGCGTTCGAAAAGAACCCGGACATGCCCTGAATCACGATCTTTTGCGATCCGTCGGGTTTAATCTGAACGACACCACCGCGCGCGTCGGCGCTCCACAGCGTGCCGTCGTGTTCGGCCAGAATGCATTCCGGACGCTGGAGATCCTGCCCAACATATTTCAGGGCAGACTTGTCGATTTCGAAATTCAGAACAGGATTATCGGACACGGGAAATTAGTTGGGAAAATCGACGCCTTCGTAGAATTTGTAGTTATCCAGATCAGTACCGGGAGCAAAGAAGCAGATTACTTTCATCTCTTCGCTTCCGGTGTTCTGGAGCATATGAACTTCGCCCTGCGGAAACAAGATCGTGGAGCCTGCTTTGACCGGCGACACTTCCCCATTCACCATGACGCGACCTGAACCAGTAAGGATGTGAATGGCTTCTTCGCCTTTGGGATGGGAATGAGCCGGGCGAACCTTCTCGCCAGGAGCGACCCGGATCATGCAGATGGACATGTACTGCGAGTTCAGAAGTTCAGAATTCACCAGCCAGCGCAAGCGCCGGCCCGGCAGATCTAATTCCTGGACATCATCTTCGTGGTTGATCCGTACGCTCATGATTGGTTCTTTCTGATCCAATTGCCGATGGTATCCACAAGATGCGCCGGCGTTAGTCTGAAGGCTTCGATGAGTTCCTCGTATGTGCCTGAATGGATGTACTGCGGTTTTCCCTTCGCATCTAGGGCATTCACCGCGATCACACGATTCCAGTCGCAAGACACTTTGCGGCGATAGAGAACCTTGAGGAAATTCTGCAGCAGGTAGCCGTTGTTCTGCTCAGCGAAACAGAGCAGTTTCCCGGAACCGTAAAGGCTGAGAAGCAGATCCTCATCGATCGAAGGCATGTCGACTACGCCGACGCTGAGCCCCTGTTCTGCCGCTTTCGAAGAGGCAACGAGGGCTTCATGAACGCCGCGGCTGGTCGATATGATGACTGCCTTGTCCTCGGGAGTTTCCTTCAGAACATGACCTTTGCCGAACTCAAATACGTAGTCAGGGCCGTAAATGACAGCGGACGGCGCACGCATGACCCGGACGTAGAGGAGCCCGCGATTGCCCTCCATGATCCACTTCATGATCGCGAGCAACTGCTGCGGGCAGGAGACATCAATGATCTTCAACTGCGCGACACCATCGAAGATCGTGATGTCGTCGTTACCCATGTGGGTAGCGCCATTGGTGCGAGTCTCAAAGTTAGGTCCGGTAGCCAGCAGCGTCAGATCGAGACCGTGCCCGTCGCTTAACCACCCGGTCGGCGATTCGATCGCTTCGGTCCTCTCCTGCGCTCCGACTGCAATCCTGCGGAGCACTTCCCAATGAAAGAACGGGCAGAAGGTACTGATCCAGGTGTTGTAGCCAAGGGCGGCGAAGGCTTCGCCCATACACATCATGTTGGCTTCCGCCACGCCAACGTTCAGCGCCCGTTTCTGATCGACAAAGGCAATTCCGGCTTCTAAGCCGCTGGTACTCGCAAGATCGGCATCGACGGAGACTACGTTTGAATCTCTGGCGAACACCTTCATGGCGCCGGTCACGATATCGCTCGCCGCGTATTCCTTGTTCCGGTCGATCTTGGGAAGCTGCGAAGCTTCGTAACGGATTTTCTTGTCTCGCGGCGGAACACGCGTGGTCAATACCGGGCCCATGGAGGGCTGAAGGTCGCCTGGTGTGTTGCGTCCGGGCGTAAGATGCATTCTTCGCGCGAGTTCGAGAATCGCGCTCTGGATTGCTTTCCCCTTCGGATGGTGATCCAGACTTTGGAAGAATTGATTGACTTCGTCCACGCGCGCCTGACGAAGCTCCCGATGCATCGCCAGTTCCTGATCGCTCAGGCTATCTGCAACAGAGACTTTGTGTTTGTTGAGGAAGTCTGAAAACCCGCCATAGCCTTTCGTGCTGTGGCAGACGATAGCAGTGGGCTTTCCGGTGCGAGGAGTGTATCGGAATTTCTCGAGCGCAGCGTAAACTCCCTCGTATTGCGTAGCATCGACGCTGTAGGTCTGCCATCCAAACGACTCGAACACCGTTTCGAGGTGAGGCATCGGAAAGATCGTCTTCGTCGCAATATCTAGCTGCCCGTTGTTTTGATCAACCAGGACACAGAGGTTGTCGAGATGTTTGGTTCCGGCGTACATGACGCCTTCCCAGATATTGCCTTCCTGCAGCTCTCCGTCACCCACCATGGCGTAGGAGTCGAACTGAGGGCTGGTGCGGCCCGCGATGGCAAATCCCTGCGCGACCGAAAAGCCCTGCCCCATTGGTCCGGTTGCGATTTGAACGCCAGGTAATACCGGCCCCGGATGGCCGTTGAGAATACTCGAGAAGGAGCGGGAGTTCTTGAGAACTTCTTTATCGAAGTAACCGAGGTCCGCATAGATGGAGGCGAGCGTCGCCACCGCATGCCCCTTGCTGAGCGTGAACATGTCCTGCCCGCGCCTGGTTGGATCAGCAATATCCAGGTTGATAAAGCCGCCGTAAAACAGCGTCGCCAGAGGAACAACCGCGGAAAAGGCGCCACCCGAATGCAGGCCTTTGTCCACGGCGTCGCGGCTTTGCTCCACGTTGCAGATGCGAACGTCGGAGTCTTTGACCTGGAGAAGCTTAATGACCGCTTTTCTAATGAGATAGTCTTCCGGAGCAAGCAAGTCGTGGACCGCGAGACCTGGAAGATCTACGGCACTGGTGCTCATAGCTGCGCCTTGGCCGCTCCCTCCTGAACTTGCTGCAACTGCCTCACGTAATGCGCAATGCCCTGGTCCGGCAGATTGGCCCAGATCGGCGTGCAATTTGGATAGTGCTCTGAGCTGCCCCAATACTGCGCGTTCGGAAATCGTTCCAGCATCCCTTTGGCGCAATCGCCCACCACGACCACATCGCCGTCGACTTCCTTGATGTCATGGAATTGCAGTCCGGTAAACACGTGTAACGGGCGTTTGAGCTTGTCCAGCGTTCCATCCGCGTGCAATTGATCAAGCTGAATACGGACGATGGCTTTGCAGCCCGCCTCGCAGGTGTTGCCCATCGTGACATGAACATTCGGGAACTGACCCGTAAGAACGGTATTCTGACGCCGGAACCGCCGCTTGACTTTGTCGATGGGGACTCCCGCGAGCTCGATCTCGTCCATACGATTGGTCCCAAGCCCTTCGGATGCGCCGAGGACAGTGGAAGCCACGTTGGTGCCTGGATCCTGCCAGTCCATCAACGCTTCGCAAATTGTGTCCACCGCAACTGGATCGGGTCCACCGCAGATGGTATTGAAATCCTTGATCAGATCGTCACTGAAAGCGCTGAACGGACCATTTCCCTGGCACGCGTACAAACTGTCCATCACGAACCACTTCGGATTCGCGGCCCGCGTCAGGTTCACAATTTTCTGATAGATATCGTCGCGATGGCAGCGGACCATCCAGTCGTAATTTGGCAGATTGCCGAACTGCAATTTCATCGCGCCCGTGAAAGTCGTATGCAGATGGACCTTCATCTTCGGCAGTCCGATGTAGCAGTCGGCTTCCGTCACCGGACGCGGTACTGGAAACTCATTGAACGCGATCGGCCGGTCGATCTTGTACATATCGAACGGCACATTGTCGAAAGGGCATAGCTCCGCGCCGGTACGCCGGGCCACCGCGCCAATCCCGCAGACTTCCATGGCGTTGGCAGTGTCGCCGCCCATGGCACAGCGTTCACCAATTTGAATCCGGGAAGGATTCTGCTCGGCCACCAGCTCAATCAACGATTCGAGCATTCGCGGATCCGTCGTAAAACCGGCATCGGCGGGCACGGGGATGACGGTGTTGATCTTAATCAGCACCTTATCTCCAGCCTTGACGATGTTCTTCATTCCGCCCATCGTCTGGTCGGCGATGTCGCGGATCATGCCTTTTACCAGGTCTAACTGCTCCCTGGAGTGCTCGGCCGGCCGGCCCAAATCAGCATCGCTGTGTGCAACGCCTACCGTCGTGCGTTTTGCCATTATGTGTTCCTAATCAAGCCTGTACTTCAAAGACAAAAATGCTGGCCATGGACTAACCGTTCAGAAGCTATAACCCATCGTGCGGAAGTAATCGCGATTGATCGTCGCCGCTTTGGTTGCGCTGATCGGCATGTACGGCCCGGAATCAAGTTCCGCCATGATCATCAGATCGTTTCCTGAGTTCTCAAGCAGGTCCAACACCTTCGGGAGTTCCACTTTACCCTGGCCAAGAGGGCAGTAGCCGACAAATGCGTTCCCGCCGTCGAAATCTTTCAGATGCACGTGCCGGATGATGGAAATAAAATCCGAGACCACTTTGACCGGATCATTTCCACCTTTGGCGAGTTGCCCAACGTCCGGTCCGAACTTCACGTATTTGGTGTCAACGGCTTCCATCACACCATAGGTTTCTTCGCGTGTCATCACGCAAGTTCCCGTATGCTGGTGCAACACGGGCGTGAGCCCTGGATCAGTGATTGCCTTGGCGACTTCGTTAAGGCTTGCCACGATATTCGCCTTGTGGTCGGCGAAAACATAGCTCTCACGCTTCACCGGGTTCGGCCCCATCACGATGACCTTGCCATTCTGCTTCTTAAGCAACTGCGCCCATCGGGTCATCTTCGCCATCTCGTCCTGGCGCATCGACGGGTCCACCATGTTGAACGTGCAATAGGCCGAAACGAGTGGAACATGGTTGGGATCGAGAACCCGTTCCATGCCCCCGTTCGCATCCCACGCTTCCAGCACCTGGCCGAACGTTTCAAAGCCGTGGAACCCCAGTTTGCCGCAATCCTCAAGCGCTTGGGGAACGTTGTTATCCCACGTGATGCCCGTATGACCGGCCTTCAATTTCCTCTGTGAAGGTGCGGCGTCGGCGGGCAATGCGGCTGCGCCGGCAGCCAGACCGAGCGTGCTCGCGAACACTCGTCGATTCATGGTGCGTCGTTCTCTTTAGAATTTACGGGACCATTCTTTCGGCCAGCGCTCAATGACGACCTTCTTGTCCGTGTAGAACTCGACTCCATCGCGCCCCTGCCCATGAAGAACGCCCAGGAAGCTGTCCTTCCAACCACTAAATGGGAAGTAAGCCATCGGTGCCGCGACGCCAATGTTTACACCAATGTTGCCCGTCGGCGCCTCATAGCGGAACTTGCGGGCATGAACACCACTGGACGTAAAGATTGCGGAAGAGTTTCCGTACGCACTCTTCGAAAGAACCTCAATAGCCGTATCGAGGTCTTTCACCGACTCCAGCGCGAGAACAGGACCGAACACTTCGGTACCAGTCAATGCATTGTTCTGCTCGATACCGGTAAGGATAGTCGGTTTCAGAAACGCGCCTTTTTCGCCATCCGAGATCTGAGGGTTGCGACCGTCCAGTATCGCCTTCCCGCCGGCGTTTAGTCCCTGGTCAATCAAACCTTCGATACGGGACTTACTAGCGGGCGAGATCACCGGGCCCATCTGAACGCTTTTATCAAGCCCGTTTCCGACCTTCAGATTCGATGCGATATCAACAATCTTGTCGGTGAAAGGTTTGGCAGCGTCGCCCACCGTGATAGCAGCCGAAACTGCAAGACATCGCTGGCCGGCGCATCCGAACGCGCTGTCACTGACAATTTTCGCGCTCATGTCCAGATCCGCGTCCGGCATCACGACGACGTAGTTCTTTGCCCCGCCCTGGCATTGCACGCGCTTCCCGTGCGCAGAACCCTCGGCATAGATATATTTGGCGACCGGCGTAGAACCGACGAAGCTGATCGCCCTTACGTCCGGGTGGTGAAGAAGCGCATCAACGGTGGCCTTGCCTCCGACGACCATGCTGACCACGCCTTTGGGTATTCCAGTGGCGGCGAGCAATTCGACCAGGCGATGTGCTGTGAGCGGCACGCGCTCCGACGGCTTCAGGATGAACGTGTTTCCGCACGCGATGGCGTAGGGAAGAAACCACAGCGGGATCATGGCGGGGAAGTTGAACGGAGTGATTGCCGCCGTCACTCCGAGCGGCTGCCGGATCATGATCTCGTCGATACCGCTTGCAACGTCTTCCAGGTTGTAGCCCTGCATCAGGATCGGAATTCCGCAGGCCACCTCGACGTTCTCGATACCGCGCTGCAACTCGGCCCGTGCCTCGGCGAACGTTTTTCCGTTTTCCTGGGTGGTTAGACCCTGCGATTTCATCCCCGTGTTCTTCTAGTAACCTCTTGAACTTGAATAAATATTGGATGCGCTCTTGCGGTGGAGTTCTGCGCCAGCCGGGAAACGCGGCAGCAGCAGCTTTGACCGCGGCATCCACATCCTCCGCCTGCGCCAGAGGAACCCGGGCAAGTACTTCTGCATTTGCGGGATTGAAAACATCGAAAAGGTCTGATGAGTTACTTTTCCGCCACTCGCCAGCGATGAAGTTGGGCAATACGTTCGGGGTATGTTCCAGGACGGTCATTGTTTCACTTTCGCACTACCAGTCCGTATTTACACTCCGACGAAGAGGATTAAAACGACCTCAGCAGGACATTGCGCATTACGAAACAAGAATTGCGTCTTTTCTTCCGAGGATCGTATCAATGAGATGCCGGGAAGTCAAGCCGCTGCTGTGCTTTGGTCTGTGGGCCGCGGGTTGGTCCGATCTAACCCGGAGAAGCTGAGTCGATCAGAAGTCGTAACGCAGTCCCAACTGGAAAACCCTGGCGGCGCCGGCTGAAGTGATCGATCCGAAAGCCGGCGAGGTCATGGTGTTCGTGGGCTGCCCGAGATTGACGAAATTGAGCAGGTTGTACGCCTCGCCCCGGAATTCAAACGTGCCCAGCCGCTCAGCGGCAAATGGCGTAAAGCGCTTGAGAATCGCGAGGTCGGTGTTCAGAGTACCGGGGCCGGTGATGATATTACGACCGCTGTCCCCAAACTGGCCCGTCGCGGGAAGACCAAAAGCTCCTGTCGAAAAGTATTGCTGGATCAGCGCGCTTCTCGGCCTGCTCGGGTCCAGAAAAGGATCGCCAATCTGGTTGGCACGTTCCCCGCCGCTGGCACGGCCCGGGCCATATAAAGCGACATCCCGTCCGGCGACGATGGAGAATGGCGCTCCGCTGTAGTGGGACACATCACCGGCCAGGCGCCACCCGCCGAACACACTAGAGGTCCAGCTTTGGCGATTTTTGAAGAAAGGCAAGTCCCAGACGCCATTGAGAACGATAATGTTGCGCCGATCGAAATCAGAAAGGCCGCGCTCCCCGGAATGGTAGTTGTATGGGTTGCTGATGGAACTACCCTCGCCGTTATCGAGCGAACCATTATCGATGGACTTCGAGAGCGTATAGGCGAGTTGGAGCGTGTAGCCGTGCGAAAACTTCTTCTGGATATTCGTCTGGAGGGAGTGGTAGCTGGAGTTGCCATCCGAATGAAGGTCGGCAATGCTTCCGTAGTACTGCGGAAAGAAAGGCCGGCGCGCTTGGATGTTGGCCGCGGTTGCTCCCGGGCCGTAAACGGCGGGGTTCACTTCACTCACGATGGGGAGATGACGTGCGAGCCGTCCCACGTAGCCGACCTGGACGAACAGGTCCGAACCTACCTGATGCTGGACATTGAAGTTGAACTGCTGGATGCTCGCATCGCGAAAAGTGTTGTCGATGCTGAAGGCCTGAATCGGGTAGGCAAAGCTGGGATTCGTGGTGTTTACCGTATACGGGAAGGGGTCCGGCCCGGCGCCATAGGGATTGCTGAGGCTGGCAGGCGGCGTCAGAAGAACAACACGCTGAAAGGGAGGCATCTCGTACGCATGTTGGATGGCGATGCCGGCCTGGCCTCTCGCCATGATTCCGTAGCCGCCGCGGAGTGCTGTCCTGCCGTTGCCGAACACGTCGTAAGCGAACCCGACGCGCGGCTCGAAGTTAGTCTTCGTGGCAGGATAGACGCCACGTGCGATGCCCGGATCACCGACTGCGACCAGAGCGGCGGGCGCGTTTTGGACCACGGTCGACTGCTGTCCTGGCCGAACGACGGCGGCGAAATTGTACTCATTCACCCAGGGCATATTCAACTCGTAACGCAGGCCGAGATTCAACGTAAGCTGGCGGCTGATTTTGAAGTCGTCCTGTGCGAACCCGGCGTAGCTCGTCCCACGTAGGCCGGCATTATATTGGCTTTGCAGAGTGAAGGACACAGGTCGTCCGAGCAGATAATCAGCCATGGCGTTCCCGGTGAATGTTCCGTCGAATGTGATCGTTCCGGAGCTCTGATATTGGGTAACGGTCTGCTGCCGGTCTTCCATCGCAAAAAAGCCGAACTTGAGGGCATGGCGGCCGTGAATCCAGGAGAGCTTGTTGTCAAGCTGATAGATGTTGTCCGCCTCCTTCCAGGGCTGATTAGGGCTCATGTTGACGCGCCCGGAGATGGTTATAGTGGGCGCAAGCGGGCTGCTGCCGTCCTGGTTGTAGTTGCCGCCAAGCTGCTTAGGAGTCTTGTTCAGAGACGAGTCCGGGCCGAGGCTGATGACCCGGGTGTAAGTAGCCCGGAACTCATTCAAGATATTCGGGCTGAAGCTGTGTGTGTCGACCAGGGCAACCGTCTGTACCGTGTTTCCGCGCTCGGAGGCGAGCGCGATGATGTTGCCGCCTCCGCTGAGAGCCGCGACGTCGCGATCACGGAAAAATCGAACGGACAGGTTGTTCTTGTCCGAAATGCGATGGTCCACCTTGACCGTCGTCTGATTTCCGTCGATCGGATTCGGAACAAGGCTGGTGATTTGCCCATTAGCCTGGTTCGGCAACGGGAAATACAGATTCATGATGTTCTGTGCCATGGGATCGAAGCGGTTGAGCGGAATAATGTTGCCCGGGAACGCCCGGCCGGTAGACGGGTCGATAACGGCTTTCGAGGCGGAAAAATTGCCGGCGCGCTCGAGCGTGGTCGGCGGGAAGAAAGTCAAAATGTTTTGCTGGCGAATGCGGATACCTTGATAGTTCACGAAAAAGAACGTCCGATTTTTCCCGTTATAACCGGGCACAATCACCGGGCCGCCCACGCTGCCGCCAAACTGATTCTGGCGTAAAGTCGGCTTGGAGGTCGCAAAGAAATTGCTTGCATTCAGAGCGTCATTACGAAAGAACTCGAACAGATTGCCATGCAGCGCATTCGTACCCGACTTCGTCACGGCAGTGAAAATGGAGCCGACACCTTGGCCGAATTCGGCGCTGTACGTATTGGTGAGCACCCGGAACTCCTCGAGCGCATCGGGCGACGGCAGGTTCTGTGTCGTGTTGTATAACCCGGTCGTGATCATGCTGCCATCGAGCATGAAGTTGTTGTCACGGCTGCGGCCCCCAGAGACGCTGACCGTGGGCCCGCTCCGGCTGGTGGTGACGGTGGTGGGAAAACTTGCGGGTCCTACACCCGGAAGCAGAGTTGCCAGTTGCAGCACGTTCCTTCCGTTGAGGGGAAGGTTGACTAAGCGCTGGTTATCAATCGTTGCGCCGACCTGGGAGGACTGAGTATCGACGGCGAGCGCATTCGCTGCTACCGTCACGCTTTCGTTGACGGAACCCACCTGAAGCTGGATGTCCACGCGCGGATTTTGACCGACCTCCACCTTGATGCCGTCCTGATGGAAGCTCTTAAACCCGGACACCTGAACCGAGATGCGATAGGTGCCGGGTGGCAGCGACGGAATGAGATACGCGCCTTCCGAGTTGGATGAGCCGCGCCGGATCAGACCCGTTTCTACATTGGTGACTTCTACCTTTGCGTCGACGACCGAAGCATTGGCGGGGTCAAGGATCTGGCCGACTATGGTACCGGTCGTCTGGGCTCCCACCGGCAATACAGCCAACACGCACAACGCTAAGTACCAAAGAAACGCCCTGAATGGCCCGTCAATTGAAGGAAATTCTCCGGCATCCGCTCGAACCATCGACGTAGATGGATACCGCTTTTGGATTTGCATTGTGTAGGTCTATTCCTATTTACAGACCGGATTAGACTATCACAATTTCTGCACCTTGGATTTAAGGCAACATTCTGCTGTTCCTATGATTTAAAGCGGAATTCAGCAAAATCTATTTAGTCTCCGAGGTGGAAGTGTTTGGCCCCAGGTATGGCGAAGTTCCCGATCGAAAATCCAATGGCGGATCCCAGAAATACCTCGGACGGATAGTGCCCTACGAGTGTGAGCGTGGAGAACGCAATAAGAGATGCCGATCCATAGGCGACATAAGGAACCCACTTGTGATCCCGGTAGCGGCGTGCAAAGACTGAAGCAACGGCGAAGGCGCCCGCCGAATGACTGGACGGGAACGCACCGCTTTGACCGCTGAACCAGGTTCCACGGTTGTAAGCCGTCGGGGCGAAGCCGCCCGGACCTGGCCGCTGGGTGATTGCCTTGAGAGCTTGGGTTACCAGTTCCGCCTGCAGGAGCGCCTCTCCAGCTTCGATAGCGGTCTGTTGCGCATATCGATCCCGGCGCACCAGGCCTAAGCCATAGAATGCAATCGGTGCGGCGATGATCCCGTTCTTGGTACGGTTGCTCGCAAACACATTGTTGAATGAGGCAAAAGTGTTCGTCCCTCTGAACGAGTTGGCGACTGAATGATCGGAAAGGACAAGCGCAGCCGTCGCTCCGGCAACGGCCAGAGTCGGCAGCAGAACGTTCCGATGCCGTAGTTGTTTCGGAAACGTCCAGATCCGGAGTTGCTGACACGCCAGGTCAGAGGCTACATCCCTGAATGGCACGAGAGATTTGTTCTCTACCCGCTCCGGTTGGCAAACCTTTCCGCTCCGAGGCAGCGGGCTTTCTGATTGCAGAGAGCTGGTTTCTTCTGCGGAAACCAAGGCTGACGCCAACAAAGCAAGAACGGCGCAGCGGGTGAGATTCGTTATCCGAGATTTCATTGTGAACGTAGGCCCATAGTCAGGCTTCTGAGCCGGTTGCGACTATTACCAAGCGGCGTTCGGGCGGAGATGAGAGTACCGGGATTACCCAACGTCTTCCAGGCCAAAAGTCAAGGCCTCCACCTTACGCCGGGGGTTTAGTACGTGTCTCAGGTGTCCGAGGCAGACTCTTTCGAGGAAACCGCTGCGCATCTATCACTTAGCGGCCCAGCAACGCTTCTTTGCTCCGTTGGGGCGCAATCGCAAGTTCTAAGCAAAATCCTGAGACGAGGTGTTCCGTTTCGACACCAGTAGTCAGGACCAGAGGCAAAGGTACTCAAACCGAAGCCGCCCTGTGCCGAGCCAAATCGATTGCAAAAACCAACATTTGAGGTGAAAGCGTGAAGATTGCCGTCATCGGAAACGGCTATTGGGGGAAGAACCTCGTCAGGAACTTTCACGACTTAGGCGCCCTTGCCATAGTTTGTGATGGAAACCCCCAAGCCGGACTGGAGATCGCGGCCAAATATCCTGGCGTGGCGTTCACTACTGAATACAACCAGGTGCTGCAGGATCCGTCGATCGACGCGGTAGTCCTCGCGACTCCGGCGGTCACTCACTACCGGATGGCGAAGGAGGCACTCGAATGCGACAAGGATGTTTACGCCGAGAAGCCACTCGCCCTGCAGGAGTCTGAAGGTGCGCAACTCGTCGAGTTAGCGGACCGCCGCAAACGAATCCTGATGGTGGGGCACATTCTGCAATACCATCCAGCGGTTCGAAAGCTCAAACAACTGATCAGCACCGGAACTCTCGGCCGGATCGAATATCTCTACTCGAATCGCCTCAATATCGGAAAGATTCGTACGGAAGAGAACATCTTGTGGAGCTTCGCGCCCCACGATATCTCCGTTACGCTGGGACTGCTCGATGAACTTCCCACTGAAGTGCATTGCAGCGGTGGCACGTACCTGAGCCAGAACGTTGCCGATGTAACGCTGAGCGCCCTCTCGTTCCCGAGCGGCGTGCGCGCCCACATTTTCGTCAGTTGGCTTCACCCGTTCAAAGAACAGCGTCTGGTGGTCGTCGGATCCGAAAAGATGGCCGTCTTCAACGACATGGATCCGAACAAGCTGCAGCTCTATTCACACAAGCTCGAATGGAAGAGCCGCACGCCGGTTGCCGTGAAAGGCGAGGCTGAGATCGTCCTGATCGAGAACTACGAACCGCTGCGCGAAGAATGCAATCACTTCATCGAATGCGTGCGGTCACGACGGACTCCGATCACGGACGGACGAGAGGGCGTGCGAGTGCTGCGCGTACTCAATGCTTGCCAGGAATCTCTCGAAAGCAACAAGACTGTTTCCCTCGAAGCACCTGCCTCTGTCGCTCCGACGGCGAAGGCAACCTCGTTCAGTGCCCATCCCTCCGCCGTCATCGGCGAAGGCGCGACGGTCGGAAGCGGAACCAAAATCTGGCACTTTTCCCACGTCATGAAAGGCGCGAGGATCGGCAAGGATTGCAGCTTCGGTCAAAACACACACGTAGCAGACGGCGTAATAGTCGGCGACAACGTAAAGGTTCAGAACAACGTTTCGCTCTACGCTGGAACCGTCATTGAAAACGACGTTTTCCTCGGCCCGTCCTGTGTATTCACAAACGTTACTAATCCACGCTCGCAAGTAAACCGGCGCAATCTCTATGAACGCACTCTGATCCGGCGCGGCGCCACGATTGGTGCAAATGCAACCGTAGTCTGCGGAATCGAGATCGGCCAGTATGCTTTCGTGGCAGCCGGTGCGGTGGTGACGAAGAACGTGCCTGATTACGCTCTGGTGGCCGGCGTCCCAGCTCGCCAGATCGGATGGATGAGCCGGCACGGACATCGTCTTTCCGAGGCCGATGGGCAAGGCCTGATGTATTGCCCTGAGAGCGGGCTTGCTTACCGCGAGACAGAGCCGGGCGCGCTGCGATGCGTAGACCTGGACGAAAGCTCTCTCCTGCCGGCGCACCTCGCGCTCGGCACAAAGACTTACGACGAATTCAAACAGATCGCCCGGGAAAAGGCTGGAGCAAAAGACTATGAATATTCCGCTTCTTGATCTGAAAGCACAATACACCACCTTGCGATCTCAGCTCATCGACGCTGTCGTTGAGGTGATGGATTCGCAGGTTTGCATCGGTGGCCCGAAAGTGGCCGAGTTGGAGAAAGCAGTCGCTGAAGCGAGTGGATGCCGCTTCGCTGTCGGATGCTCGAGCGGAACAGACGCGCTCCTCAACGTGATGATGAGCCTGGATTTGAAGCCGGGTGACGAAGTAATCACAACTCCGTTCACGTTTTTCGCTACCGCGGGCAGCATCGCGAGAACCGGTGCAACACCTGTGTTTGTCGACATCGATCCGCTCACGTTCAATATCGATCCGCGGTTGATCGAAGAGCGCATTACCGACCGAACCAAGGCCATCATGCCTGTGCATCTCTTCGGTCAGTTGGCGGATATGGACTCTATCCTGGCCATTGCCAACCGTTACGGCATACCTGTAGTGGAAGATGCCGCGCAGTCCATTACTGCAGGCTATAAGGGCAAGAAGGCCGGCAGCCTCGGCCTTGCCGGATGCTTCAGCTTTTTCCCCAGCAAGAATCTTGGCGGATTGGGCGATGGCGGCATGATCGTGACGAACGATCAAAAGTTCTACGAGCGCCTCAGCATCATGCGCAGCCATGGCTCCAGCCCAAAATACTTCCACAAATTCATTGGAGGAAACTTCAGGCTCGATCCGATTCAAGCGGCAGCGCTACTCGTGAAGCTTCCTTATCTGGACTCCTGGTCCGAAGCGCGGAGGAGCCATGCAGCGGCCTATACCGAGGCTTTCCGCGGAACAAAGGTGATTCCGCCTTTCATCGCGGACGACTGCACGAGCATCTACAACCAGTACGTGGTTCGCGTTCCTCAGCGTGATGCCGTCCTCGCGTTCCTTAAAGCGCAACGGATCGGAACGGAAGTTTACTATCCACTGCCAATGCACCTGCAGGAATGCTTTGCTTATCTCGGCTATCGCCGGGGCGACCTTCCCGAGTCGGAGAAAGCTGCGGACGAGGTCCTGGCGCTGCCTGTATATCCTGAACTCACTCCGGAGATGCGCGATCGGGTTGCCGACTGCGTTCTGACCGCTGTCGACGTGCACGATCTGGTATCGGCCTAGTTCACGGGGATCATTTGTTTCGGGCCATTGCGGGCAACTTCTTCACCAAGGCCTGGACTGCATTGTTGGGCATCCTGGCGGTTCCGTTTCTTCCACGGTTCTTAGGACCGGAAGCATTCGGCATTGTCTCGTTCGTCCTGATCATACAGTCGGCCGTGAATCTGCTCGACTTTGGCCTGAGCAACTCGATTACAAGGCAAGTTGCTCTTCATCGCGCTGCGGGAGAAAGTGACGCGTGCGCGAGCACGATCCGCACCCTCGAAGCCGTTTACTGGGCTATCGGTGCCGTGATCTGCTGCTTCCTGATCATCGGCTCTCACTTTGAAGGAACAGCCTGGCTTCACCCCAAAGTGCTGTCTCCATCTTCCGTCCAACGTTCACTTTTCTGGGCTTCGCTTGCTGTGTCCAGCTTGTGGCCTATGACCTTTTATTCGGGCGCTCTTATGGGAATGGCGCGCTACACCTCGGCCAATTTCGTGAATGCGGCTTCGTTCACCCTGCGCCAGCTTGGCGGAATCATCGTCGCGTGGCTAACGGCGGGCGATCTCGTTGCCTTCTTTGTCTGGCAGTTCATTGCAAGCCTGGTGCCCGTTCTGATTGCGGCCGCACTCGTTTGGCGTGCGTCCGGCATTCGTATTCAATCCCGAGTGAAGTGGCAGTTGCTTCGCGAACAAAAGAACCTGCTCAGCGGCATGGCGCTCTCAACGGGCGCATTGATGGTGTTCACGCAACTGGACAAGATTGTCCTCAGCCGGCTCCTGCCGCTTTCTGAGTTCGGCCTGTACTCCGTGGCCTGGACCGCTGCCGGAATTTACTATCTGTTTTACAGCCCGGTTGCCGCGATCAGCCTGCCCCGCTTCACTACCCTGCTGGCCAGAGGCGATCGGCGATCCCTGGTGCGCGCATATTACGTTGCGTCGCAGGCTGTCGCAATCGGCGTCATCCCGACGGCAGCCGTTCTTGCCATCTTTGCCCGACCGGTGCTTGTCTTTTGGCTGCACGACAAGGCCATGGCGGATGGAACCGCAACACTGCTGGCCATCTTGGCGCCGTTCGCGGCTGTGGGAGCGCTGGCCTACATTCCCGCTGTTTTCCAGTGGGCGCATGGTTGGACTTCACCGACATCGGTTACAAATCTGGCCGCCAGCGTTCTTCTCGGACCCGCTCTGTACCTGGCTTACCGGGCGGGAGGAACGAGCACGGCGATTATTGCCTGGGGCATTCTGCGGGTCGGACAGGCGGGGTCGCAAATCGTTTGGATGAATCGCCGTCTCCTCCCGAAACAGTCGTATTCATGGTTCTGGAAAACTGCGCTAGGCCCGGCGGCAATCAGCTTTGGCGTGTGCCTTGCCGGGCAGCGCTGGTTATCGGCGCAACCCGGAATATTTGCGGTTGCCATCCTTTGGCTGACCGCCACGCTGGCATCCCTGATCCCAACCACGGACCTGCGGGAAGCGATGGAAACCGCTTGGGCAGGCTTCCGCATCCCATCTTCTTCTTTCGCGGTCAAACCTACACCGATGCCTGCATTTGAGATCGCCGGTGCGCAAGTGCAAACGGAGGGCGGCGAGTGAATCCGCAACAGACTTACATCCTGCTAGTTGTAGCAATCGTTGTGTGCCTCGCCACGCTCTATCGCGGGGCGCGCGATTCGTTCAGTCCAGGCGTACTGTTCACGGCCATGTGCGGGCTGTACACGATGTTTTTCCCACTGGCTATCTTCCTTGGTGTAACTGGACCGGAGTACTCGGAAAGCGGCCTGTATCGATATTTTCTTGCCGTAGGCATTGCTCTGATTTCATTGCTGGTCGTCTGCTCCGGAATGCTGTCGCCTAAGAGCGACACGCTTTCGGCAAGATCGCCGGAAGTTCACGGCATTCCCGGTATTTCGCTCTTCATCGTTTTCTGGTCGCTTGCAGGATGGGCGCTGATTGCACTCGAAATCTGGCAACTCGGCGGCGTCGGTGCCTTTCTGTCCATGGGTTATGGCACGGACCGCTACAAGGCAACAACACAATTCGCCTTTGCAGGCTTTTCGAACGAATGGCTCAGCCTGTCCTTCATGGCAACTTTGCAAGTTGTTTTGTTGAAACAGAAGATCAGTCGAGCGCTTGTGTTCAGTGTCGGCATTTCCTTTTGCCTCTGGATTTATTTCATTCTCATCGGGGGTGGCCGGTCGATGATCCTCCGGCTCTTGATGGGATGCATGCTCCAGATTCATTACACGCGCCGAAAACTGAAAGCCTCGGTGATGGTGCTTCCTTGCCTGCTGGTTTACGTGTTCCTCGTTATGTTCGGACACGCTCGCGGCGTCCTAGCGGAAGAAGGGTTGGGTAAGGCGGTCACAAAAATGGGAACGATGCTGGCTGAGAATCCTGAGTTGCTCGCACCCACGTCTTTCGGAGAACTGATGAATCCTGCGAAGTCACTCTACGACACAACGTCCGGATTTCTCAAAGACCAATTCTGGCTCGGCAAGTCGTATCTGAACATCCCGTTGATCTTCGCTCCGCACGCGCTGGTTCCCAATCGTCCCTTAACGGTAGGTGAATGGTACGTCTACCAGGCGGAACCGGACTTCGCGGAGGACGGTGGCGGGTTGGGCCTTCTGACTCTCTCGGAAGGCGTGCTCAATTTCGGTTATCTGGGCATCGTCCTGCAGATGAGCCTGCTGGCCGTTCCGGTTTGTCTGGCTTATCGCTGGTTTTCAAAGCGCTTGAAATCCGGAAAGTTCGCGTACGCGAGCGTTTGTTACTGCAGCATCGTGTCTTTCGTAATGTTCGCGGGTATTCGTATTGACCTGGCGCCGGTGGTGAAGGGAACAGTCTTTGGCTACGCACTTCCGCTTCTCACGATTGCCCTCTTCCGCAGCCGATCCCTCAGCAAGCATTCGGGATTGACAACGACGAACTAAAGATGCGGGTTTTGTACATCACGTCGAGCTTGCCGTTCGGAAAAGGCGAAGCGTTCGTGCTTCCAGAGATGGCGGAGCTGAAGGCGATGGGCCATGAAGTCTTCCTCGCTCCTCTATGGCCAAGAGGTAATCGAATGCACGATTGCTCCCATCTGGCAACGGAGGTCCCGGCTACCACCGAACTGCCTTGCTTTTCGGAAGCCGCACGCGCCTTACCTGCCTTGCGTGAGTTGGTGTTGCGAGGCAAAGGAAGAAACAGAGTCAAGAATCTCCTGGCTGCGTTTCGCGCTACCCAACTCGTTCGCACGGCGAAAAGAGCTCGGCATCGAACATATCCACTGTCACTGGGCGGGATGCACGTCCAGTATGGGCATGGTTCTGAGTGCGCTGACGGGTATCCCATGGAGCCTCACCGCTCATCGCTGGGATATCGCGGCGAATAATTGCTTCAGCCCGAAAGCTCGAAGCGCCTCCTTCGTACGCTTTATTTCTGAGAACGGCTTAGCGATGGCTAAGCGTCTCGGCATCGAAGGACTCGCGCGAGCCGTGGTGATTCATATGGGCGCTTCGGTCGCCACCGAAGCCGAACTTCCACGGCTGGGCTTGAGAGAGAAACCGCTCATTGTCTGCCCGGGAAATCTTCTGCCCGTTAAGGGGCATTCTGACCTGATTTCGGCGATGCGGATCCTGCAGGATTCCGGATTCGAATGTGAGCTGCATCTCGCCGGCGACGGACCGCTTCGAAGGCAACTCGAAGCACAGGTGGAACAGCTTGGGTTGCGTTCAGTCGTAAAATTTCTTGGCGTACTAAAGCACGCCGAGGTGCTGGATCTCTACAGGCAAGGACGCGTCGCGCTGGTCGTCCTGCCGAGCCGTGATTTGGGCTCCGGGCTGCACGAGGGCATACCGGTTTCGCTGATTGAAGCCATGGCCTACCGCGTTCCGGTGGTTTCGACTCGCACCGGTGCAATTCCCGAACTGGTTACTCCCAACGAAGGCATTCTGGTGCCGCAGGCCAATCCTGAGGCTCTCGCCGACGCCATCGGGACGGTTCTGAACTCGTCCAGCCTTCGAGAGCAATTCGGCCAATCCGGGCGCCGAAGAGTAGAACAACATTTCTCAGTTAAGAAAACTGCCTTCAATCTGGCACAAATGTTTCAACAACACGCGGCCGAGCGAGCGGCTAGCCCGGCTGGACACAAATGAACTCTTCCTACACATTGGCTCCTCGGCACCAGGATTTCCTCGTCTCAGTGGTAATCCCGTGCCTGAACGAGAGCCAGCACATCGAAAGCACTGTCCTTTCGCTGCTGAATGGCACAATGCAGCAGGTGGAAGTGGTCGTCGTGGACGGCGGCTCAATCGATGGCACAACGGAACGTCTTTCGGCCCTCAGCGCGAGTGACTCGAGACTCGTCGTCCTTCACAACCCACGGCGCATTACACCGATCTCCTTGAATATCGGGATACAAGCCGCGCGCGGTGAATACATCGCGATCCTGGGTGCTCACTCGGAACCGGCAGCGGATTGGGTCGAAAAGAATCTGCAGGCGCTTGAGGCTGTTCCCGGCGCGGTTGCGGTTGGCGGCGTTCTCGAAACCGTCAGCGAGACCGGAATGGGACGGGTCATTGCCGCAGTGCTTAGCTCCCCGTTTGGAGTCGGAAACTCTCGTTTCCGAACCGGCGGCGATCCGGGATTCGTGGACACCGTTGTGTTTGGTTGCTACCGGAGACGGGCCTTCGAGCACGGGCTTTTTGACGAGCAACTGGCCACCAACCAGGATGACGAATTCAATATCCGGCTTTCCGCGCGCGGCGAAAAGATGTATTTCGATCCGTCCATTCAGTGCCGTTACTACTGCCGGCCTACCTGGAAAAAGCTCGTCAGGCAGTACTGGCGCTATGGCCGCTACAAAGTGCTGGTGTTCAAGAAAGCCGGGCGCGTAGGCAGCCTGCGGCAACTGATTCCCGGCCTGTGGGCCGCCTTCCTGGCCACGAGTGCAGTGACATCTCTCGTTTGGAACTCCGCATTTCTGATTAGTTCCTCGGTAGTCGCTCTGTATTTGACATTGGGTCTATTGACGGCCGCGAGTTCGAGCAAACAAATCGGCTGGAGGGCGGTGGCATTCTTGCCGATCGCAGCAACCGTGCATTTGGTGTATGGCGCCGGACTCTGGGCGGGCCTCATCAAGGACGTCGCGTTGGCCCCTCCCGGAAAGAGTCCGGCAACTCAGGATTCCCGCCAGATCGCGAGGAAGCAGGAAGCTTGAGGACCAGCACTGAAAGCGACAGAGTTCCCTGCCCTGGAGCCCCGGCTGACGTTATAGTCCGGACGCTGACGGAACATGATCTTCCGGCAGCGGTCGGAATCTACCTTGCCGCTAATCCCAAATCACTCCTGACATCCTTCGGATCGAGTCAAGTGCTGCATTACCTGTCCTGGCAATTACGAGCCAAGCACATGGCGGCAGCTACGGCGGCGGAAGTTGACGGTGAACTGGCGGGCATTCTCCTGCTGGTGAAGAACAACGACCTTCCGGGGTATCTAAAGCAGAACACAGGATTCCTGCTGCGTAGCTTCCTGAGACATGGCGGTGTTCTGTTTACTCCACTATTTCGCGTGCGAGCGACTCAATGCATTCGATGTCTGGTAAAGCCTCCGAAATCATGGGAACGGCAGCCTGGAACGGTTCGCGTACTCTGTATTGCGGTTCATCCCAGGTTCCAGGGAAACGGGGTCGGAGGCGAACTTCTACGCGCGGCTGAGGAGTTGGCGTATTCGCGAGGTCACGAGCGGGCTGAGCTCACCGTAAAGACAACCAATCTGTCCGCCATCCGTTTCTACGAGCGATTCGGATGGGAAAAATTGACCGTAGACGGTCAGTGGACCGGTGCCATGCAAAAGCATTTCTCCCGACGAGGAGAAAAAAGGCCTTCTTAACCGACTTTTACATCGGTTGCCGAATCGATGACTAAACGGTCGAACAGGAATAAGAGGGTCTGAGCGTTCTAGAAATGGACACGGCTGCTGGAAATTCACATTCAATCAGAAATACCCGAGGCGAAAAACAAGCCGCTGGTTACCTTGTTTGCGAAGTCTCGCAACTGGCGCTAATTGCCGTTGCCGCTTTTTCCGCGCTCGCGCTGCGGATGGATTTCAAGCTTTCGGCTAACCTTCTCACAAGCTTCTGGAAAATAGCCCTCCTCCTGGTTCCCGCAAAGGTAATTGTCTTCCGGATCTGCGATTCCAATCGAAAATGGTGGAAGTTCACGTCCTTGCACGACCTTCGTCAGCTCGTGATTACGAACGCCATCGCGTCCGTCGTTGCTCTCCCTTGCTTCACGTCGTTCATTCAGGGTGGTTTACCCGCTTCCCTACCGTTTCTTGACCTTCTCACGTGCTTTCTGTTCACGGCAGGTCTACGGATTGCGACGCGCATGGCTGCGGAGAATCGTGCCGCCGCTCCGAATGATGCAGCCGTTAGGAAAACTCTGATTTACGGAGCCGGCGTCGCAGGGCAAATGCTCATCCGCGAACTCCGTGCCAACGCCGAACTCCCGTATGAAGTGCTCGGGTTCATTGATGACGATTCCTCGAAGAGGAATACTCGGGTACAGGGCGTGCGGGTACTGGGCTCTGGGGCAGATCTTTCGTCGCTCGTTTCGGATCTCGGAATCGAGATGATCCTGGTCGCGATTCCTTCCGCAAGCCCGCTCGCGCTCGCAGAGCTGTTCCGTCATTGCCGGCAAACCGGGATCGAATGCAAGACCGTTCCAGGGCTCTCCAAGCTGGTGGAAGGCCGCGCACTGACGTCCCAGGTGCGGGACGTTGCCCTTGACGATCTGCTCGGCAGGAAAGCCGTTCGTCTGGAAGAAGAAAGATTGCGGCAACTCCTCGAGGGCAAGGTGGCGTTGGTGACGGGTGCCGCTGGTTCCATCGGCTCGGAACTTTGCCGTCAAATTGCAAAGTTCAAGCCCCAAGCCATTGTCGGCTACGAGATTGCCGAAAGCGCACTGTTCCATCTCGATGCGGAACTGAAAGCCAACTATCCGTCCGTACCCTTTATCCCGGTCGTCGGATCGATCCAGAATTCAGCAAGACTGGCCGAAGTTTTTCAGAATCACCGGCCTTCCCTGGTGTTTCACGCCGCGGCTTATAAACACGTTCCCATGATGGAAGTTCATCCATTCGAGGCCATCGAGAACAACGTTTTCGGAACCTACAATGTGGCGCGTATTGCTCGGAAAATGGGCGTTGAGCGCTTTGTACTGATCTCGTCCGATAAGGCTGTCCGCCCCACGAACATCATGGGGACCACGAAGCGCATTGCCGAATTGATCGTGCAGAGCATGCACAGCCCGGGTACGAAGTTCGTCGCGGTTCGCTTCGGCAACGTTCTCGGCAGTAACGGCAGCGTCGTTCCAATCTTCAAGGAACAAATTGCCAAGGGTGGACCGGTGACGGTAACCCATCCGGAGATGACCCGCTACTTCATGACGATACCGGAAGCGGCACAACTGGTGCTGCAAGGGTCGAGCATGGCTCAGGGTAGAGAGACCTTCGTTCTCGACATGGGCGAACCGGTGCGGATTGTCGATTTAGCGCGCAATCTGATCCTGCTTTCCGGATTGCAGCCCGGAACCGACATCGAGATTAAGTTCAGCGGTACCAGGCCGGGAGAAAAGCTCTACGAAGAGTTGTGTACGGACGAAGAAAACACGGTCGAAACACCTCATGAGAAGATCCGGATCTTCCGCGGGCCGGAGGTCGAATCCACATTCACCGACTGCCTGACCAATCTTGAGCGGCACTGCCTCACTCGCAACCTGCCCGCGCTCGTTGCGGAATTGCGCGGACTCGTCCCGGAATATTCGCCCAGCTCGCAAATCCTTGAAACGCAAGCAGAACAAAGCGCACGTACCAGTCTCTTGAAGCTGGCCGAAGCGGTTCGCTTAGCACCCAAGCAAGACTCCTGGGCGCCCGCTTCTTTGCCCTCTGCTGCCCTCTCCTCCTAGGCGGCATACTCCTCAGAAAAAGAGGAGATTCCCCGCTTTTTCCCAGCACACTTCAACGAATGAAGTTTTCGATGGTGCTCCGAGCACTTCTCCGCAGCAAAAGAGGCCGGTTGGCAGCGGTGGGCCTCCAGTTTCTTTGGTCCGCCGTTTTGCCGTTGTCCGGGCAGATGATTCCAACCCAAGCCTTGTCCGGGTACTCGAACCCGAGCCGCGCTTGCGAGGATCCTGCCGCACAGGACCTTCCCGTGTGCCAGCAGGCAACGAGCGCGCTCGCTTCGCAAGGTGAGGACTCCGCCGGGTCAGACAACAACAGCACGACGCTAAAGAACCTTTCGTCGCGATTGCCCAAGGACTACAACAGCCAACTTCTCGGTCCGGCAATTGGCAAGCCGCTTTCGACGCGCAAGCAATTTGAATCACCTGACGACTGCCTCGATGCGACGCGATTGGAATCCACAGCCTTTGTCTGAGTTCCAGCGGTTCATCTCGTCGAGCATTGGCACGGTGCTTCCAATCTTTGGCCAGGAACTGTTCGAGGAAGCGCCGTCGACCTTTGCACCCGTAGACAACATCCCGGTTTCCTCCAACTACATCATCGGGCCCGGAGACGAACTTCAACTCAGAGTGTGGGGCCAGGTGAATCTTGACACGGCGCTGACGGTGGACCGATCGGGAACAGTATATGTTCCGCAGGTCGGCAACGTTTCAGTCGCGGGCCAGGAATTTTCTAAATTGCCCGCCTACTTCCGTGCCCAGCTTGGGCGCGTGTTCCGCAATTTTCAACTCGATGTCAATTTAGGGCATCTTCGGTCCATTCAAATTTTTGTAGTGGGTCAAGCTCGTCATCCGGGAAGCTACAGCGTCAGCTCGCTGAGCACCGTAGTGAACGCAATCTTCGCGTCAGGCGGCCCCAATCCTCAGGGCTCGATGCGCCGCATCCAACTTCGCCGGAACGGCTCCGTTGTGTCTGAATTTGACTTATATGACTTGCTCCTGAAAGGCGACAAGTCGCAAGACGCTCGCCTGCTGCCTGGCGACGTCGTTTACATTCCAGCAGTCGCCTCACAGATAGCAGTTTCGGGCAGTGTACATACTGCCGCGATCTTCGAGCTGAAAGGCAAAACATCGCTGGTCGAGGCGATCGGTCTCGCCGGCGGCTTAACACCCACTGCCGACGTCCACATGACGGTCGAGCGCATCCACGATCACAGCGCGCGTGAAGTGCTCGATCTCGAGTACGCACGGGCTTCGGACAACCTTCTCTCGGACGGCGATTCAATCCGCGTGCCGGCCATCACGGCCCGTTTCGACAACGCGGTTACTATACGCGGAAACGTTGCGGCGCCGCATCGGTTTGCATGGCGCTCCGGAATGCGGCTGCGCGACATCATTCCGAACAAAGAATCACTCGTCACCCGGGGCTATTGGGCGCAGAGGAACGAGCTTGATCTGGTCGACAAGGAAGACCCTAAGATTCTCGACATTTCCTACGTCCCCAGCAGAGACACCAAGCAACAGCCTGAAAAGAATACCGGACGTAGAGAAATCACGCAGCGGGAAACCAAGATCGGACAAGCCATTGCAGAAACAAACTGGTCTTATGCCGTCATCGAACGGCGTAACCAACGAAATCTGGGAGCGCAACTGATCCCGTTCAATCTTGGACGCCTGGTAGTCGATGACGATGAAACTCAAAATCTCGAGTTGCGCGCCGGCGATGTGGTGACGATTTTCTCTCAGAAAGACATCAGGGTTCCCGTTACGCAGCAGCACCGCCTGGTAAGACTGGAAGGCGAGTTCAATAGCCCGGGCATTTACGAAGCCGAGCCGCAAGACACTCTCGCTGACATCATTCACCGCGCGGGTGGCTTGACGCCTAACGGCTATCTGTATGCGTCCAGCTTCTACCGCGAATCGGCAAAGGAAGAGCAGGAGAAGCATCTTCAGGAATACATCGAGCAATTCGATCGCGAGGTTTCCGAAACCCGACGTAACGTTCTTAGCGCCACTTCTCTCGATCAGGCGCAGAGCCTGACAGCATCGCTCGATGGAGCGAAGAAGATGGGTGACCGGCTGAAGGCAATTGAGCCGACGGGCCGCATCGTATTCCAACTCGACCCCGACGGTAAGGACGTAAATGGGCTCATGTCGATGAAGCTGGAGGACGGCGATCGTTTCGTAGTACCCGCAAAGCCGGGAACGGTGAGCGTGCTTGGGGCGGTCTTCTCCCAGAATGCATTCGTTCAAGAGAACGATAAGCAGGTATCTCAATACCTGAGCGAAGCAGGAGGGCCGACGCGATCAGCAGATAAATCGAACATGTTCATCATTCGCGCCGACGGCTCCATCGTGCCGAGGAACAAGGGAATGCGGTCGGGCAAGTTCGACGCCCTGGAGTTGAATCCGGGTGATTCTCTGATTGTGCCCGAGATGGTTCTTAGGAGCTCGAAGCTGCGGGAATTCAGAGATTGGTCACAGATCTTCACAAACTTCGCCCTGGGCGCAGCCGCAACAAACGTACTCAAGTAATCGAGGCACTGACATGAACGACACTTTGACGCTGACGACTGAACCTCGATTCACAACTGCCATGGCAGAACTTTCTCCTGAGCGCATGGTTCTTTGGGACTGGCTGGCTCTTCTGAAGGCAAAGCGGAAATTCGTTCTGGTGATGGCCTTGTGCGGCGGTTTACTGACGGGAGTCTATGCGTTCCTGATGAAACCGGTTTTTACTGCAACGGCAGTGATTATGCCTCCGCAACAGCAGCAATCGGCGGCAACCGCAATGCTCGGTCAACTGGCGCCGCTCGCTGCACTGAGTGGGCATGACATCAGCATGAAGAGTCCCAGCGACGTATTTATCGGCATGTTGCGCAGCCGCACGATTGCGGACAACATGATCGCAAAATTTCAACTGAAAGCGCGCTATCACGCGAAGGATCTCACGACTGCTCGCTTGCAATTGAGCTCGCGTACTCAGATTACGACCGGCAAAGATACCATGATTCGCATTTCGGTTGATGATGAGAATCCGCAAGCATCTGCCGAACTCGCCAATGCGTACGTTAGCGAATTACATGCTCAGAACAGCCGTCTGGCATTGAGCGAATCGGCGGATCGCCAGGCGTTTTTCGACGCGCAGTTGCAGGCCGAACGTAACGCCCTCGCACAAGCCGAAACAGAACTTCGAAAGACTCAGCAAAGCACCGGAATGGTTCAGGTGAGCAGCCAGGTGGATGCCACTTTCAAATCCATCGCACAACTGCGCGCGGAAATGACGTTGAAAGAAGTGGAACTGCAGCGCCTGAGTCAGAGTGCAACGGCGGATCATCCCGAGGTCGTTCGTTCACAGGCAGAGCTCGGCGTATTGCGGTCGCAACTGGTGAGGCTCGAAGAGTCCGGTAAGCAAAAGGATGCGCTAGTGTCGGTCGCCCAGATGCCGAGCGCCGCTTTGGAATACCTGCGGCGCCTGAGGGACGTGAAGTACCACGAAGCCATCATGGAAACACTGGCGAAGCAATACGAGGCGGCGCGCCTGGACGTTTCGAAAGAAGCCCCTGTTATTCAGGTCGTCGACCCAGCCATCGCGCCCGAGCGCAAGACCCGGCCGCACCGGCTCCAAATGGCCTTTGTGGGCACTATTTTGTTCGGCTTGCTTGCTTGCGCACTCGTTCTTGCACGCCAGGGCTTTGCGACCGTATCGAAGCTCATCTAGGTAAACCGGAGAAGGATTCAGACATGCACTCGCCCACAGCGATCGCCGATCCACTGCCGACGGAAACAATCGTGGCATCCAAAGCGGCAACCGGGCTCGAAGCCGAACCATTCTTACCTTTCGCGCTTCCGGAAATTGGAGAAGAAGAGATCGCGGAAGTAGTCGATTCGCTGCGTTCCGGCTGGTTAACCACGGGGCCGAAGACACGCCGGTTTGAACAGGATTTCGCGCAATTTCTCGGCGGAGACGTTCAGACCCTCGCGGTGAATTCAGCGACGTCCGGTCTGCATCTCGCGCTCGAAGCCATTGGTGTCGGGCCAGGTGACGAAGTGATCACGACACCTCACACCTTCACTGCAACGGCTGAGGTAATCCGTTATCTGGGAGCGGATCCCGTATTCGTCGACATCCGGCCGGAGACGTTGAACATCGATCCAGCCAAGATAGAAGCGGCGATCACGCGGCGTACGAAGGCGATCATGCCGGTACACTTCGCCGGCCTCTCAGCCGACATGAAGCCGATCCACGCCATTGCTCGCAAGCACGGACTGAGAGTGATAGAAGACGCTGCTCACGCGCTGCCGACCACCTACGGAGGCAGATTGATTGGAAGCCTGGAAAGCGATGCCACCGTTTTCAGCTTCTATGCGACGAAGACCTTAGCAACCGGCGAAGGCGGAATGATCGCAACCAGAGATGAAGGGATTGCAGCCCGCTGTAAAGTCATGCGTCTCCACGGCATCGATCGGGATGCGTTCGACCGCTACAACTCGAAGAAACCTGCCTGGTATTACGAAGTAGTCGCTCCAGGCTTCAAATACAACATGACGGATCTTGCGGCCTCGCTTGGGATCCAACAGCTTCGAAAGATCAGCCGTTTCCAGACGAAACGAGCCGAAATGGCCGCCCGGTACGACGCCGCCTTCGCGGATCTCCCGATGGTACTGCCGCCCAAAGCAGAGGCGGGTGATGTTCACTCGTGGCATCTGTACGTAATTCGACTCTCGGACGACGCTCCTATGGGACGAGACGAATTTATTCAGGCGCTTTCGGCCGAAGGGATCGGGACAAGCGTCCACTTCATCCCGTTGCACGTTCAGCCTTTCTGGCGGGACCGCTATGGCTTGACGCCGGCGCAGTTCCCGCAAGCCACTCGCGTTTACGAGCGAACAGTCAGCTTGCCGCTCTACACCCGAATGACGGATGCCGATCAAACCCGCGTGATACGAGCAGTCAGAACACTGCTTTCAAGAGACAAAAGAAAGGCACACTCTCAAGAGCCGGCCAATGTCGTTCAAGCGTGTCATTGATGTTGTAGTCAGCGGGTTGGTTCTGCTACTTTCGGCGCCGCTGCTGGCGTTGCTGTCGGTTCTGGTGGTTTGTGACTCCGGATTGCCGATCTTCTTCCGGCAGGAGCGACTCGGCAGGAACTTCAAGGCTTTCCGAATTCTGAAGTTCAGAAGCATGCGCCCGTCCCAGGGCGGCCCAAACGTAACGGTCAGCGGCGATTCGAGAGTAACGAAAGCCGGGAGACTCCTTCGGCGGACGAAGCTCGATGAGTTGCCGCAATTCTGGAATGTTCTTCGCGGAGATATGAGCCTGGTTGGCCCTCGCCCGGAAGTGCCACAGTATGTTTCTCTCCATGCGGGACGTTATCGCCGCATTTTGACCGTCCGGCCCGGCATTACCGATCCAGCTTCCTTGCGATTCAAGAACGAAGAAGCGATCCTGGCCGCCAGCGAGGATCCGCTCCGCTATTACGCGGAAGTGATTCTCCCCGCGAAACTGGACATGGCGGAAGATTATATTCGAACGAGATCTCTGAGCGGAGACTTCAGAGTTCTGTTCAAGACCGCACTCCTGGCGATCCCGGGCGCGCAGCGTTAAGCCACTTTCTTTCCGCGTTTCTTTACGGCCTTCTTCGCTCCAGAACTTTTAGGGGCTGACGATTTGGTGGCCGAGGGTGCGGATTTGCTCATGGCCAGGCTCTTCTGAAGAGCTTGCATCAGGTCAATCACAGGTGCAGGCTTGGGCTGATTGATTGGAGTAACTTTCTTGCCCTTGCGCTTCGCTTCGATCAACTTCTCGACATTCTCCCGATACTCATCGTGGTACTGTTCCGGCTGAAACGGGCCAGCGAGGGATTCGATCAGCTTCTTGGCCATATCCATCTCCCGCTTGTCGAACTTCCCTTCGGAAGACTTGCCCCATTCCTTTTCGCGATGTAACTCATCCACGAAGTACATGGTGTGCAGAACCATTCCGTCCGGTGTTGGCCGCAGCACGACAACGTGCTCGCGACCGTGCATCGCAACTTTTGCGATAGCGTCATAGCCGGTTTGCGTCATGGCTTCGAGCAGCAGCGAATAGGGGCGGCTCACTGCCTCTTCCGGAGCTACGTAATACGACTTTTCGAGGAAGATCGGATCCACATCCTCGATCCGGACAAACTGCAGGATCTGCATGGCGGTCGCGGTCGGCGGCGCAACCTTTTCGAGTTCCTCCGGCTCGACCACAACGTATTCACCTTTGCTGTACTCATAGCCTTTCACGAGCTCCGACCGTTCGAGAGGCTTGTCTTCGGCAGCGCAATACATCACTTCCTTCACTCGCGACAGGTCTTTCTGATGCAGGAGGTGGAAATGCACCGTTTCGCCTCGAGCAGCAGCAGAGAGCCTGATCGGGAACGACACGAGACCGAAGCTGAGATAACCTTTCCAGACAGTTGCCGGCATACCCGTTAGATACAAGTAGCCGAAGATTGATTACGGATACCTGAAATGGCGAAGAGCAATGCAGTCAGACTGCTGGATGAACGCAACATCTCTTACGAACTCCGGGAGTACGATGTCGATCCGAACGACTCTGAGCGCCGAATCGGTAGCAGAGAAAATCGGGCTTCCGCCGGATCAGGTCTTCAAGACGCTGGTGGTGAGAGGCGATCGGAATGGCGTTTCGATGGCAGTGGTACCGGGGAACGCGGAGTTGGATCTGAAAGCGCTAGCCAAGCTGAGTGGAGATCGCAAAGTGGAGATGGTTCCGCTCAAAGACGTGCAGCCGCTAACTGGTTACATCCGGGGCGGTGTGACGGCACTCGCCGCAAAGAAGCAGTTCCCGGTCTACATCGACGAAACGGCGATCCTGTTCGATGTCATCTCCGTTTCCGCGGGTGTGCGGGGCATGCAGATACTAATCAATCCGGCAGAATATATCGCCGCCGTGAACGGCACGACGGGAGAAATCGCAAAGCCGAAGTGAGCAGGGCAGCAGGGTAATGCTTGTCTGCGGAGCGGAGCTGTGTCCGACAGGCTTTTTATTTCTTGCCGAACATGCTTTTGAATTGACGGAATAGCTCAGTGACCGCGACCCAGAGGTCGAGCAGTCCCAGCCCGGTCAGAGCGCCGCGGAAATAGCGGCTCATCCAGAGATCGCTAAAACGGGCGGAGTGAATGGGAACCCAGCTAATGTCCCAATTCGAAAGCCAGGGAAAAACAACCAGAAATGTGCCAAGTTCGAAAGCGAAGATGACGAGGCAGAAGTTCAGTACACGCCGGTGCCATCGAATCAGCTTTCGCGTCCGGTCAATGCCGGGAGGGGCCTGCGGTACCGAAGGCGAGGTGCTCACGCGACAGTCTCCGCGGATAACAGAAGTTCCAGTTGTGCATCGTCCGGAGTTTTGTCTTCGAGGTCTCCACTCTTTTCCGTAGTTCCGTTGATGTAGCCGGTCCAGTGAACCTGCGAGCTGCCGGCGCGAACCGGCTCGAAGCTCCAGCGATGGAGCAGGGTTGGCCCGTGTTCTCGCAAAGCGCGACGGTGATCGGGAGTCGAGTAGCCCTTGTTCGAAGCGAGATTGTACTGCGGGAAGATCTCGTGCCACTGTCGCAGACATTCGTCACGATGGACCTTCGCCACGATGGAGGCAGCCGCGATCGCACGGCAGCGGGCATCGCCATCGATCAGCGGCAGTTGTTCGATCGGAAGATCGAGCTTCAGGGCGTCGATAAGCAGGTAGTCAGGCCGGGTTGGAAGAGCGCCTACAGCGCGATGCATGGCCAGTTTGGACGCTTGATAGATATTGATCTGGTCAATCTCAAAGACATCTGCCGCGCCGACCGCCCATCCAAGAGAACGGGCCTTTATGTGCCGGGCGAGTTTCTCACGAGCCTTGCGGTCGATGATTTTGCTATCGCACAGACCCTTGATGGGTTTCACGGGATTGAGGATCACTGCGGCGGCGAAGACCGGGCCGAAGAGACATCCCCGTCCTACTTCGTCGACCCCGGCAATGCACGTAAATCCGAGTTCACGCGCACGGGTTTCGTAGGAGCTGACGCACCGAATCGCTTTAGAAGGCGCTTTGACGCCCTTCGACTTACGGCTTGAGGAAAGCTGCTGAACAGCGCTGACTTCTTTGGCCACAGAAAGCCGTGAAGCGCTATGACTATTCGCGTTCCCGCAAACGAGCGGCTTTGCCCTTGAGCTCCCGGAGGTAGTAGAGCTTGGCGCGGCGCACGCGGCCCGTACGAACCAGGTCGATGTGATCGATCACCGGCGCGTGGATGGGGAAGATGCGCTCTACGCCCTGGCCGAAGCTGACCTTACGCACCGTGATGGTTTCGCCCAGTCCGGTGTTGTTGCGCGCGATGACAGTGCCTTCGAACGCCTGCAGCCGCTCCTTGTCGCCTTCTCTGATGCGCACATGCACGCGAATAGTGTCCCCCGGCCGGAACTCCGGATGAGGCTTAGCACGAGCGTGCTTGCTAATAAACTTGCTGACAAGAGCGTTCTGCATAATCTAGTTCTGCCTTGTATCGCGCCCGAACATCAGATCAGGACGCAACCTTTCTGTTTTTTCGCGAGACGCCGAGTGCCGCCATCGCTTGATTTCTTCGTGATTGCCACCCAACAACACACTCGGAACCTTCCAGCCGCGGTATTCGGCCGGGCGAGTATATTGCGGACAATCCAACAAACCTTCATTTTCCTCTGCGAAACTTTCGTTCCGGGAGGATTGCTCATTCCCTAAAACGCCGGGCAGAAGCCTTCCCACGGCATCGACGATCAATGCCGCTCCCAACTCACCGCCGCTCAGCACAAAGTCCCCAATCGAGACTTCCTCGTCCGCGAGGTGTTCAGCGACGCGCTCATCGACACCCTCGTAACGGCCACACAACAAAACCAAATCCTCTAAGCCCGACCACTCTTGAGCAAGAGCCTGATCGAACCGGCGCCCTCCGGCGGATAGTAAAACAACTCGCTGCCTTGGACCACGAACTGGAAGAATCTCTTCCACGGCCTCGAACAACGGCTGGGGTTTCAACAGCATACCCTCGCCCCCTCCAAAGGGACGATCATCCACCGTTCGATGGCGGTCTTTAGTCCAGTGTCTCAGATCATGAACCGTAATGCTAAGAAGAGACGCCGTTTGCGCCTTCGCTACCACCCCGTATTGGAACGGCCCGACAAAAAACTCCGGAAAGATCGTAACGATGTGGAAGTTCATCTTCCCGCCGCTTCAGTGCTTTACTACAGTTCTAAAAGCCCCTCAGGCAAATCGACCGAGATGCATCGACCGGTCAGATCTACCGCCACACAAATAGCCGGAACGAACGGAATCAGCACATTTCCGGCTTCACCCTTTACCTCTAGCAGCAATGGGCCCCCATACTGCTCAAATCCTTCGACGACACCCAGGACTCGTCCGTCTTTCCCGTCCAAAACCCGGCACCCAACCAGATCCGACTGGAAATACTCGCCTTCCGGCAAAGTTCCCCGCTCCGCGCGCGGCACCCACAGATCGGCGCCACGAAGACGTTTAGCGGCATCGATAGAATCGACTCCCGCGAACTTCAACACCCAGTTCTGGTTATGAACCCAAGCTGACTCGACCGTTACGGCCTCGTCGTTTCCATCCGGCATTCGCAGTTGAGCCTCGCGAAGAGACTCCATACGCCCCGGAACATCCGACACCGACCGTGCCAGAACTTCGCCAATATTGCCACGTTCACGCAAAACTTCCGCGACTACTACTCGCTGGTCATCGTCGTGAGTGGGCATCTGAGCCGTCCCCGGTCGAAGCTATTCCAGGATTTCCAACGAGAAGCGCCGGTTCAGCTTGGTTCCGACCGCACCAAGAAGCGTGCGAATGGAACGCGCGGTTCTGCCTTGCTTGCCGATGACTTTACCGAGATCGCCTTCGGCAACTCTCAGCTCAAAAACTGTGGCATGCTCACCAGAGATTTCGTTGACGATCACTCCCGCCGGCGAATCCACGAGAGCCCGGGCTATTTCTTCCACAAGCGTCTTCACGCCATTACTTTCGTTCATTTCAAACCTACCGGATGGAAGCGAGGAAAACGAGCCGCTACGCCCAAAATGCAGCCTGAAAGGCGCGCTAGGCTACTACGGCCGGTGCCTCTGCGGGGGTATTCTTCATAAGCCGCGACACTGTATCCGACGGCTGTGCGCCGTGCTTCATCCAATATTCGATGCGCTCGCGGTCTAGCGATATCTGCGCCGGCTGGGCCACCGGGTTGTAGTGCCCGACAACTTCAACCGAACGGCTATTGCGGGCACGCTCTTTATCGATCACAACCACTCGATACGTGGGTTTCTTCTTGGCACCAAACCGGGCCAGGCGAATTGCTAGCATCGTAACCTTTTCTTCTTTATTCTTACAGATGTCCAGGGTAGCCGACGACTCAAGACGAGCCGGTGCTAAAACCCGGGAAAGCTCGGCATGCCCGGAATTTTCATTTTTCCGAACTTTTTGCCCAGCATTCCGGCCTGGCCTATAAAGCTCTTCATCATTTTACGCGCTTGGGCGTATTGCTTTAGCAGATTATTAACGTCCTGGACGCTGGTTCCGCTGCCTTTTGCGATCCGGCGCCGGCGCGAACCGTTGATTATCATGTAGTTCCGCCGCTCTTGTGCCGTCATGGAGTCGATGATGGCCACCACACGCCCAACTTCGCTCTCGTCGATCTTCGCGTTCTTCAGTTCCTTCAACGGTCCGATCTGAGGCATCATGTCCAGAAGACCGCCCAAGGAACCAAGCTTCCGGATCTGCTTAATCTGATCGCGGAAGTCTTCCAGGGTGAAATCGTCTCCGAGAAGCTTCTCCTGCATCTTCTCGGCTGTCTTCTGGTCGATCGTTTCCTGGACCTTATCGATCAGCGACAGCACGTCGCCCATGCCTAGGATGCGGGACGCAATCCGATCCGGGTGGAACGCTTCCAAGGCGTCCGTTTTTTCGCCGACGCCCACGAATTTGAGGGGCTGTCCGGTGATGGTGCGGATTGAGAGCGCAGCGCCACCGCGAGCGTCGCCGTCCATCTTCGTCAGAACGACGCCAGTGATTCCCAGTTGCTTATGGAACTCATCCGCGGACCGAACGGCGTCCTGGCCCGTCATCGCGTCAGCGACGAACAGGATCTCGGTCGGAGAGAGCAGTTCCTTCAGCTCTCGCAACTCCGTCATGAGCTGCTCGTCGATATGTTGCCGTCCGGCCGTGTCGACCAGGAGAACGTCGCGACCGGTCTGAACTGCGTCACGGCGTGCTGATCGCGCCAAGTCGATCGGTTTGGTCTCGTCGGCCGCGCCTTCGTAGATGGGAGTTCCGACGTTTTTCGCCAGGATGCTGAGTTGATGACGCGCCGCGGGCCGGTAGACGTCGACCGATACCAACTCGGGCTTGCTGCCTTCTTTCGTCAGGAAGCGAGCTAACTTCGCGGCACTCGTCGTCTTGCCCGAACCCTGCAGGCCAACGATCAGGACGACCGAGGGCGGCTCGTTCGCGAAACGCAGCCGGGACTGATGGCCGCCGAGCATTTTAGTTAGCTCGTCGCGAACGATTTTGATGACCTGCTGCCCCGGGGAAAGCGCGGAAAGCACTTCCTCGCCCATGGCCTTTTCTTTTACCTGTTCGATGAACTGCTTAACGACTTTGAAGTGAACATCAGCCTCGAGAAGAGCGACGCGGATTTCGCGAAGCGCTTCTTCCATGTTTTCGGAGGTGAGCTTTCCCTCGCCACGCAGGTTCTTAAAAACCCGCTGCAACTTATCGGACAGATTCTCGAACATGACTGGGATTCAGGACTAAGCCAGGGGACGAGTGCGAACACACTTCTGCTCGGGCAGGAAACCGACTGACTACAGCCGAGTATAGCCGAAAATCCCGGGGCTTGTCAGTAATCCGCGGCCTGTCAGTAAGGCTCCATACCAAACAGGAACCCAAAACGGCACCGAAATACCACCTCGGAACAACACCGGAGGCGTTCACAAAATCGAGTTAAATTGTTTCCTCTATGTTTTGAAAAACTTACAACGTAATTTTTTCCTGGCCGGTGATTTGCGCTGGGTATTGTGATGGGCGAGAGGGTTTTAAACCAATGCACATTCCAATCATTCTAGACGCTATTTCATTCATTCTGAACAGCTTACTCGGTTAAGGGGCCAGCCATGCACATTCCAATCATCCTCGACGCAGTTGTGAATTTTTTACAGTTCGTTCTCGGAAACTAATCCGGCAAATTCGACATAGTGGTAGAGTATGTCCAAGCTAATTAGCCGCATTTGGACAAAACTCTTGCCATTTAAGAGAAAAGAAGATCTGTGGTACTCGACGCGATCTTTCTTAATTGTTCTCGCAGGCGTGTTCTGTTACGCGCACGTATGCAAGTTGAGTTGGGCATTGCCCGAAACTGGTATTCCGATATCACCTATATATAAGAGGTCGATGGACGAAGGCAAAACCCTTCGCGCGGCCGGAAAACTCCCCGAAGCAATTCACGCTTTTGAACGAGCGGCCGGGGAGGCAAAAAGATCTGGAGATCGGAAAGAAGAAGCAGCAGCAATCGTAGCGGTTGGTGGTTGTCAGATACGGCTCCACCGCTATTCAGCCGGTTTCAAAACGTCGACAAGGGCTAAGGACTTAGCCCTTCAGGCCGGTGATTTCACCACGGCCGGAAGAGCCGACGTAAACATTTCCAGCATTTACAGCCAATTAGGAGATTTCGAAGGCGCCAAGGCTACCGCCGAGGAAGCTGCGAATTACCTCCAAAACTCGCCCCGCAGGGATTATTATGCGATGTCCCTCACAGCCCGGGGTGAAATCGAATTTGGGCTCGACCAAGATAAATCGGCCGAAGACTCCCTGCGAAGGGCTCTCGCGGTCGCGAAAGAAGCCAAGGACGACGCAGCGGTGGCTGACATCGCGGATCGTTTCGGCATCTGGCTTGTGTTGAGAGGCGACCTGAAGCAGGCAGAAACCTTGCTGACGGAAAGCTTTCAGATTCGCAAGAGCCGGAAAGATGACGACGGTTTAGCTGTTTCTTACGAACATCTGGCGGAACTGGAATCGAAGAAAGGGAAGGCCTTTCTTCACTTAGCGCTGCAGTACATCGATAAGGCTTTTGCCACCCCCAGCCTCACTCTCAAGACGGGTCCCAGCTATTATCCGATCCACACCCGGGGCCGAATTCTACGGGATCTAGGAAAGAATGCAGACGCCTTAACTGATTTACGCCGAGCCGTCATTGCGGCCGACACCTGGCGTCAAAGTGCTCTGCCCGGCGATGCCACAAGCATTAAAACCGTTCAAATGTTGAACGAGACCTACCATGACTTCGCCGATTTCGCGGCCGAGCAATCTCTCGAGCGAGGTGACCAGGCACTCGCCCGGGAAGCGCTCGATGTTTTAGCCCGGAACCGCGCGGCCAGCCTTCGCGAGCAATTAACAAGGGCTTACAGCCAAAAACTCATCCAATCGCCCGACTACTTTCCCCTCCTTTCCAAGCTACAGGAAGTGCAAGCCCGCGCCACTCTCGGCGCCGATCCCAAGGCGCAAGAAAGCTTGGCCCAAATGCGCAGCGAACTCAACGACATCGAAAACAGGATTGGCATTGAATCCCAGAATCTTTACAGATTCGCAGAGAAAACTCTTCACCGGAATTCACTTAGAGATATCCAAACGAGGTTAGGTGACGATGAAGCCTTATTGAGCTTCAGCTTGGGCGAGCACCGATCGTACCTCTGGGCCGTTACAAAGGATCAATTGAAGTTGTACGAACTGCCAGACGAAAGCACTATCAGCAGCCACATCCCGGCGCGGGTCGCCGGAGCAAATTCGGCGTCCCGAATGGCTGACGACAATACCGTGCTTGAGTGGTTTGGGCGCACCTTGTTCGGCAAGTTGGATTCAAACATCTGGCACAAACACACCTGGCTGATCACGCCGGACGGCAAGCTACTCGATAGCGTGCCCTTCCCCGCTTTGCGGATTACCTCCCAAACAGGAGGCAAACAGCCGCTCATCGCGGATCGAAGCATACGCTTCCTTCCAAGCGAACTGCTACTCCTGACGCCTAAGCCTTCCGACCCAGCGCCACGCTTTGTCGGAGTCGGCGATCCGATCTATAACTTCGCAGATACCCGGAGCAATCGGGCAGCGGCGCCGAAAACGCGTGCTAGCCAAAACGAATGTCCTGGGCCGTCTGGTGGCAAGCGATAAAGAAGTAACAGATTCCGCTCAAGCGAGCGGCGAACCGAAAGCAGAATTATTGAAGGGCGTTAACGCTTCGGGTGTCGAAGTTCGCAAAGCCGTTGCGACGGCTCCAGAGATTCTGCATTTTGCAGTTCACGTCGTGAGCCCGGAAGGAGAGCCCGCCGAAGCAGCACTTGCATTAAGCATTGATGCGAACGGCGTGCCGGAACTTCTGACGGCGGAGGCGGTGGCAACTTACCGCGTTCCCGGCAGCCTGGTCGTCCTGAGCGGATGTTCCACCCAGCAGGGTCGAATCATTCCGGGAGCTGGTCTCGTCGGACTGAGCCGGGCATGGCTGCTCGCCGGGGCCTCGGCAGTGGTCGTCAGCTCGTGGCCGACGCCGGACGGCTCCCGCCAATTCTTCTCGAAATTCTACGCGCACTACAAGCAGGCGGCCGGTTCCATCGCCCAGCGGGCTGCGGTAGCTCTACAACAAACACAACTCGACATGCAGCGCGACAGTGACCCCGCGAAAAAAACCCCAACGTTTTGGGCTGCCTATTCCATCGTTTCCAAGGAGTGACTTACCGTAATGACGGCGAGCCAAACATTGCCTGATCCAGCGACGGCGGAGACCGCCACGCAAACACCCGAGAACACCCGGGAGCCCAACACAAGAACTAACCTGAGTCCGTCCGAATGGGGTACTCTTGTCAGCCAGATCAAGGCTGGCGAAGACGCCGGAATGGAACAGCTTTACAAGCTATTCAGCCGCGGCATCCGTTATTATCTCTGCCGGCAGCTTGGTCCTCAAGAGCTGGAAGACAAAGTACACGATACGTTTCTGATCGTCGTTAATGCCATCAAGCGCGGAGATCTTCGCGAGCCGGAGAGGCTCATGGGGTTCGTCCGTACCGTTGTCCGAAGACAGGTAGCCGGCTATATCGAGAACGCTGTCCACACAAGACGCGATCAGGCCGATCTCGAATGCGGAGCGAGCCGTCGCCGACCGTAAACACAACCCCGAACAGGAAGCGATCATTCGCGAGAAGGCCGAGCTGATGAGAAGCTCCCTGCAGGCCCTCTCAAAAAGAGATCGTGATATCTTGATCCGTTTTTACCTGAAAGAACAACCGCAGGAACAGATCTGCGAGGAAATGTCTTTGACAGAAACTCAGTTTCGCCTGCTGAAATCTCGCGCGAAAGCAAAGTTCGGGGAGATTGGCCGGAAAAAACTGACCAGCAACGGGATTTTCTCGGTTCTACTGAGAACTCAAGTTAGCTCATAACACTAATTTATATGAGGAGAACGGGACCTAACTCCGTATTAGAAATGCAGCCACAACTAGAACACCCGACGGAAGAAACCCTCGAAAACTTTCTCCTGCACCGGATGCAGGACGAAGAACTAGAAGCGACCGAGACCCACATTCTTGCGTGTGACTCCTGCGTCGCTCGACTCGAAACATTGGAAATTCAGCTTGAGGCCACGAAGATCGCCTTAGCCGAACTCCACAAACAGACAGTAGAAGACAATTACTACGCCGCCGCGAAGAGCTCGCGTTGGGCTTGGCTCAAAGTACCGTCCTTGTCATTGGCCGGCGCTGGCGCGGCTGTTGCGATCGCACTGACTGTGATCCCGCAGTTCACCACTGTGGAACGAAGTGTCAGTGCAGTGATGGGCTCGGAAATCACCACCATTCCCGCAGGCCATCCTCTTCTTCTGCACCTGAACGCGAAGGATCTTCCGGCGGAAAAGGTTTCCGTTGAGGTCGTCAGTGCCGACGGGACCGAAGTCTGGAAGGGCAATAGCGCAATCCACGACTCTACTGTCGACGCCAAGCTTCCCAAGTTCAAGGACAAGGGTAACTATCTGATTCGTCTCTACGCACCGGGCGAGAACGCCTCGAGCGAGGGCAACCTGCTCCGCGAATTCTCGTTCACGGTTGAATAGGTCTCAGAACACACGTCTTTTCAGACGTTCCAACGTAAATTGGGCGGTTTCGGCCACAGCCATAACCGCCATAACCCCAGCCTGTACCGGATCACTCACGACCAGGTCAGAGGCATCGGGAACACTCCCAGCCATATTCAGACTGATAACGAGAAGGCCGTCGTTGCGAACCTCCCGCACGGCGGCTTCAATGTCTCCCCCCATCAAGGCGCCCGCAAGCACCAGAGCTTTCACCCGGCTCAGACGACGCACTGCCCGCACCGCCGCCGCCAGAGATTTTTCTCCGACCAGCGGTATGGTATCGATCGAGATGTGTTCGCCGCGAATGTTGTGCCGATCCGCCTCCGAGATTGCACCGAGCGCAACCTGCCCGACCTGCGCACCTCCACCCATGATGATGATGCGTTTGCCGTAAATTCTTTGCAGCGACTGCACCAATTCAGCCGTACGCACAACTCGCAAAGTACGTAAGTCGCGTACCAAGTCTTCGCGTGATCCGGGCAGATCCAGCTCAAAGTAGATGCGTGTTTCAGCCGCCAGTTCTTCGATGATAGAAACCGAGCGGATATCGCCAAGATGCCGGGCAATGACCCCGGTTAATTCGTGGAGAACACCGAGGGCGCTCTCGGCCGCGATCAGTAACCCGACCCTTTCCACCGGCCCATCTGTCAGAGCTTTACCTCATATTTCTTCAGGATTTCATCCCACACGCCGCGCGCCTTCAGCAACACCTCAATGACCTCGCGGATTGCGCCGGATCCGCCCGGAGCGTCCGTCGTTACATGCGCCGCAGCTTTTACTTCATGCCTGGCGTTAGCCGTGGCAAACGAGAGACCTACCCGGCGCATGATCACGACATCCGTCAGATCATCGCCGACGTAGGCAATCTGGCGAGGAGGCACTTTCGATTCTTCGATAATCTTTTCGAGCAGCGGGATCTTCTCGATGTGACCCTGGAATACCCAAGTCATGTTGACCTGCTGAGCCCGCTCTAAGGTGGCCGGAGAATCCCGCCCGCTAATCACCCCTGTTTTGACGTGGTACCAGGAAAGCCAGCGCAGCGCGATTCCATCCTGCGAATCAAACGCTTTCGTCTCGACCATCTTTCCGTCGGGACCGGGCAGAAAGTAAAGGCGGCCATCGGTAAGCACACCATCAACGTCCATGAGGAGAATCTGGACATCGGCGGCCAGGGAATTGAGGTCTTGTTCGCTTAGGGGCGGATTGATTTGCATGAGAGATTGTGGAAGGCCCGGCGCAAGCGCCTAGAATGTCGAAGATGAGAGGCGATCTGCTCGATCGGGTTGTTCAAACCATCAATCGTTATAGCATGCTCGAAGAGGGCGATCGCGTTGGCGTGGCCGTCTCGGGCGGTGCCGACTCAGTGTTCCTCATCCATGCGCTTCTGGCCATCGCTCCTGCCCGTGGAGTTTCCCTCTCTGTTCTGCATGTCAATCATCAACTGCGGAGTGAGGAATCCGAAGCGGACGAACAGTTCGTGCGGGAGCTGGCGCGGCGGTTGGACCTGCCGTTTGCGGCCAGCGCCGGGCCGCCCGGTCCAGGCAATCTGGAGCAGGCAGCACGGAAGATTCGCCTCCGGCTGCTCGAAGAAGCCCGAGGGAAGCTCGGGCTAACTAAAATCGCCCTTGGCCACACGCGCACGGATCAGGCGGAAACCGTTCTCTTTCGTCTGCTGCGCGGGTCAGGACTCTGCGGGCTTTCGGCCATCCGGCCTCGACTGCACTCGACCATCCGGCCTTTGCTTGCCCTCAGCCGGCCGGAGATCCGGGCAGCCCTAAGCGAATCCGGCCTGTCCTGGAGAGAGGACTCCTCGAATCAGAACGAACGCTTCATCCGCAACCGTCTTCGCCTGACCACCTTGCCGGCCCTGTCGCGTGCCTACAATCCAAATCTGGAAGAGGCACTAGCCGGAACGGCAGAACTTTCGCAAATCGAAGAAGAGTACTGGGCCGAACAGATTGTCCGGCTGTATGGAGGCATCGCGACACAGAGCGTGCTGGGGCCAGTGATCAATGTGAGAGCGCTGGCCGATTTCCACCTGGCGGTCAAACGGCGGCTGATCCGGCACGGGATTCTGCTTGCGAAGGAATCGCTTCGATCCATCGACCGGCGGCATGTGGACGAGGTCCTGGCGATTGCCGGAAGCCGGCATGGACACGACCGCGTGACGATCCCGGGCGTCGACGCCATCCGATCCTTCGACCATTTGCTTTTGGCAGGCCCCGACCTTATGAAAGAAGAGCGTGACTACCACGTCCGGCTGGAGCTGGGAGCGAACTACCGGCTTCCCTTCCACGCAGGCGCGGTAGGTCTTGCTATTCAGAGGAAGGAACCCCCTTTTTGTGTTACCGTCGAGAATGGATCCCGCTGCAATGGTGAAGAGGCGTTCTTAGATTCTGACGCTATCAGCCTGGCTGCTTCGACCGGCGATCTAGCAGTGCGGAACTGGCAACCTGGCGACAAGTTGCATGTAGTTGGACAAGGGAGCGCTGTTAAAGTCAAAACCCTCTTTCAGGAACATAAGGTACCTCTTTGGTGTCGAAGACATTGGCCCGTCCTTGTCGCAGACAAGGAGATTGCGTGGGTACGAGGGTTTGGCGCCGACCAGCGGTTCGCGGCACCGGACGAAAACTCCGAACGGGTTCGTCTCTGTTTCGAAGCTGGCGATGGATGGCAATCGTGGAGAGGCGAATGTCAATGAATCGAAACCAGGTAAATAAACGTCTCTCATATAGGTGGCTGAGGCCTTCGCTTAAGCGCCTCGCTGGCGGCTTTTTGGCTAGCACAAAGGTGAATTGATGAGTTCAAATGTAAAAACCGCGGTTTTCTGGGTAGTCATCGTATGCGCGGTCGTACTGGTCTACCTGGCGGTTAAGAGTGGTCGTGGGACGGCCCCGACGGAATTGTCCGTTTCTGATTTCGTGACCTATGTCCAGGATGGCAAGGTCAAGGAAGCAAAAATCATAGGGAGCGACGTCCAGGGATCTCTGATTTCTGATAGCCGGCCCTTTCACACGGTTATTCCCCCGAACTATCCCGAAATCTACAAAGTGATGCAGGAAAAAGGGGTCAAGTACAGTTGGAAGGACTCGACCGGAAACGGGTGGGTTGGCCTCCTGTTCAACGCGGTTCCCGTGTTGATTCTCCTTGGCCTTTGGATCTTCATGATGCGGCAGATGCAGAGCGGCGGCAACAAGGCCCTCAGCTTCGGAAAGAGCCGTGCCCGGTTGCATTCTTCGCAACAGAAGAAAGTCACGTTCAAAGACGTGGCCGGTGTTGAAGAGGCAAAAGAAGAGCTCCAGGAAATCATTGAATTTCTTCGCGAGCCGCAGAAATTTCAAAAGTTGGGAGGCCGCATTCCGAAGGGAGTGCTGCTGATCGGCCCTCCGGGCACCGGAAAGACCTTACTCGCCCGTGCGATCGCCGGCGAGGCCAACGTTCCGTTCTTCTCAATCTCCGGTTCGGATTTTGTGGAGATGTTCGTCGGCGTGGGCGCGAGCCGTGTTCGCGACCTTTTTGAGCAAGGGAAGAAGAACGCGCCCTGCATCATTTTCATCGACGAAATCGACGCTGTGGGACGCCACCGCGGAGCAGGTCTGGGCGGCGGACACGACGAGCGCGAACAAACGCTGAATCAACTTCTCGTCGAGATGGATGGTTTCGAATCGAATGAGGGTGTAATCCTCGTGGCCGCTACGAACCGGCCTGATGTGCTCGACCCTGCGCTCCTCCGGCCGGGCCGTTTTGATCGCCGCGTAGTGGTAGATCGTCCGGACGTGCGTGGGCGGGAAAACATCCTCAAAGTTCACACAAAGAAAACGCCTCTGGCGGACGATATCGATCTCTCCGTGATCGCCCGGGGAACGCCCGGTTTTGCGGGAGCTGATCTTGCCAACCTGGTAAACGAGGCGGCGCTCATTGCGGCCCGCCAGAACCGCAAGGTTGTTACCCAATATGACTTTGAGCTTGCCAAAGACAAAGTCGTGATGGGAGTCGAACGCAAGAGCCTCATCATCAGCGATAAAGAAAAGAAGATGACGGCCTATCATGAAGCCGGACATGCCATCGTCGCTGTGTTGATGGAGCATGCCGACCCGCTCCATAAGGTCACCATCATCCCGCGCGGCATGGCGCTCGGTTTGACCATGCAGCTTCCCATCGATGACAAACTGTCTCACGACAAGCTCTATCTTGAGGCGCGTCTGGCAATCCTGATGGGCGGCCGTATCGCGGAAGAGATCTTCCTGAACCAGATGACCACTGGCGCCGGGAACGACATCGAGCGTGCGACCGAAATGGCTCACAAAATGGTCTGCGAGTGGGGCATGAGCGACCTTGGTCCGCTCAGCTTCGGAAAGAAAGACGAGCAGATCTTTCTTGGCCGCGAAATCGCACAACATCGCGACTATAGCGAGGCGACTGCCATCAAGATCGATGAGCAGGTCCGGAAACTGGTAGAGAACGCCTACAACCGGGCTAAAGAGATCATCGAAGGTCGCCAGGAAGCCATGGTTCGCATTGCGGAAGCTCTGCTGGAACGCGAAGTTCTGGATGGAGCTGAAGTGCTCGACTTAATCAACGGCAAACCGCTGCGGAAGATCGCAACCGGACCGAAGCCGACTACACCACCCGACGGCGGCGCAGTGATTGCTCCTCATCCGAGCGGTCCCTCGTTGCCCGGCCTCGTGGGCGGCGAGAGTCCTCAGCCCGCATAACACAGGTAAGAAATAACAGTCCGAAAAGAAAGAGCTCTGGTTCCTGACGGCCAGAGCTCTTTTTCTTTTCCGTTCTAATCTTCGGCAATCGGTTCGCGTGGAATGCTGCCGCGGTGGGCAGCGCGCAGATACTGCACCGGCCAGCTTGAGGTGCTCCCAAGCGTCGCTGCAGCATGCAATGGCCAGTACGGGTCGCGGAGAAACTCGCGGGCGAGCAGCACCAGGTCGGCCTGGCCGCTCTTGATGATCTCGGCAGCTTGAGAGGCTTCCGTAATCATTCCGACAGCGCCGGTGAGAATTCCCGCCTCTTTGCGGATCTGCTCGGCGAAAGGCGTCTGGTATGCCGGCCCGACCTGGATCTTTGCGTAAGGCACCAGCCCGCCCGACGACACGTCGATCAGATCAACTCCGTACTTCTTGAGTTCCCTCGAAAGCTGAACCGATTGAGGGAGGTCCCAACCTCCGCTTTCTACCCAGTCGGTCGCTGAAATCCTGACAAACAAGCGGCTTACCTTGCGGCCAGCGTTCGCGCACCGCTTGCACTGTCTCGAGAAGAAACCGGATGCGGTTTTCAAAACTCCCGCCGTACTCATCTGTCCGCTTGTTGCTTAGCGGTGAAAAGAACTCGTGCAGCAGGTAGCCATGCGCGGCGTGAATTTCGATGATGTCGAATCCACACTCGAGCGCGCGGTCCGTAGCAGCCCGGAAACATTGGATCAGATGCCGGATACCCGCCGCGTCTAACTCCTTCGGGTTCGGGTACCGGTCACTGAACGGTATAGGGCTGGGTGCAACCACATCGTCCCAGCCACCTTCTGAAACGGGAACCACACGTTCCGGCTTCCAGGGCACATCCATACTTGCCTTGCGTCCGGCATGGGCGAGTTGAATCCCGACACGCGCGCCTTGCTCGTGGATAAAGCTGACGATCTCACGCAGCTTCTGCATATGTTCGTCCTTCCACAAGCCCAGGTCAGCCGGTGTGATTCGTCCCTCCGGAGAGACGGCTGTCGCTTCAACGACAATCAGTCCAGCTCCACCGACAGCCCGGCTACCCAGGTGGACCAGGTGCCAGTCGTTGGCAAAGCCATCGACGCTGGAGTACTGGCACATCGGAGAAACGACCACACGATTGGGCAGGTCGACATCACGAAGCTTTAGAGGAGAAAAAAGGTCGACAGATTGGTTCATCAGACTCTTTGCGTTCGATGACCCTCGGAGGGAAGGAGTGTCAAAGGAGAAGCCTCGTAGAAAGGCGGAATGAGTAGCTAAATTAGCTTGCCTGAGAGTCTGGCCGCTTGGAAGTCCCGTCCGCCAATGATTTAGCCGACGGGCGCCCGGCCTCATATCGTCCGAAAATCATTTTCCCCGCCGCACTCTGGACGATCCCGGTAACCAGGATGTCGATTGTCTTGCCGACCTGGCGACGTGCGTTATCGACGACCACCATGGTTCCGTCTTCGAGGTAGGCGAGGCCCTGGGTGGGTTCCTTGCCCTCTTTCGCGATAAAGACGCGCATCGTCTCTCCCTGCAGCACTGACCGGGCGAAGAGCGGTCGCGAGTTCGTTCACGTTGAGAACTCGGATGCCCTGCACTCCAGCTAATTTGCTCAGGTTGAAATCCGTCGTAACGATCTGGGCGTGACCGTCCCTGGCCGCCTCGATCAGCTTCCAATCCACTTCGCGGAGATCCGCGTAGTCGATCGGGTGAGATTTCTATTCGAACGCCCGAAGCTTTTTGAAGCCGGGCCACTACGTCGAGCCCACGGCGTCCCCGGTTGCGTTTCGCGGCATCCGCGGTATCGGCCACGCGTCTGGAGTTCATTCAGAACGAACTGGGGAATGACGAACAAGCCCTCGAAAAAGCCCGCCTCCGCTAAATCGGCGATGCGTCCGTCGATGAGGGCGCTGGTGTCGAGGTAGCGAACGCTAGTGGGCCGCAGAGGAAGAGGAGGGATCGCCGGAAATGCGGCGGATGAAAGCGTCGAAGGATTCTGCCCTCGCCCTGCCAATAGAAAGGCCAAGGAAGCCTGTTCCCAAGGGTAAGAACACCCGGAGAAATGGACCCGGCGGTAAAAGGCAGCGCCTGACCGAAGAGGCTGACGATCAAAGCTCCCAGGCACAAGCCCAGGACGAGACCGATCGTACCCGCAGTGAGTGCCGCAAGCGGCAGACGACCAAGGACTCGCTCGAGAACGAGACAGACAAGGACGAGAAATGCAGCAGGAATGGCAGAGTGGAGAAGAACTGGGCCAAATGGTCGAAGGAGAATGGAAAGTCCCACGATCAGAAGGGAAAATACCGCGCGTAGGGTCCACGCACCCCAATCTGTGGTCCTCAAGGATGAGACCTCAGGAGATCGAGAGGCGGGTCGAAGCCGCAGGCACGCGAGAAAGCGACCCGCTCAATCTGGAACTTATGAAGAATTGGAAAAGAACTGGTACGGAGAAACGAAGGGAGGTGCAACTCTGCGGCACACAACCGCCGCAGGCGAGAAAGGAAAGATGATCGGAAGATTAGAGCGCCTTGGCGAGTTCTTCGGCGAACGCGCTCTGCCGGCCTTGACCGGTTCGGGTGGGTCGTCCTGCATTCGGGGCACCCTTGCGTGCTTGGTTGTTAGGCGCAGCACCTGTGTTGCCAGATGCCATTGGCCGCCTCGTGCGATCCATTCCTGGAGCAGCACCCTTCACAGCGCCTTTTCCGGACTTCGGGGGCTGTGCGGGATTTGCGCGGAGGAGGCGATCTTCGAGCGGAGCGCGATCAAACCGTCGGATGATGGAATTCATCTCTTCTTGGTTTGGTGATTCGATAAAGGCGAAGCCCTTGGACTCTTGAGTCTCAGGGTTGCGAATGACTTTTACATCATCAGAAACGAGGTTTTCGGACGCAAGCCACGATTTGATATCGTCCTTGGTCACCCAGGTGGGGAGATTTCCGAGGAAAACGGTAAAGCTCATTAGTAAAGTGTGTTTATGCTCCGTGAGGGAAGTTGCGAGGCGCACCTCAGAGGTGAAGTCGCTCATCCGCCGGAGGCTATTCGAATAGTAGCATGAAGGAAAGCAATGCGTAAACACTTTAACGGTCTTAATGCCTTGTTTTTGAAAGGCTAGCGTAAACTTTTCATCGCTGTGACCGCGCGTTTATTCAAGCACGTTTCTCCGGGCCGTTCCGTGGCATTTGAAGTCCTTCTGGAGGTCGAACGAGGAGCCTACGCCGCCGACAGTTTACGGGCACATTCCACTAACTTAGATCCGCGAGATGCAGGCTTAGCTGGCCAGATTGTATTCGGGACTCTCCGCTTCCGGGCTCAGCTCGATTACCTGATCGCACACTATTCCGGCAAGCCCGTTCGCAAGCTCGACACCGAAGTGCGGGAGGCACTCCGGTCGGCCATCTTCCAATTGAGGTATCTGGAGCGTCTGCCGTCCCATGCGGTCGTGCATGAGGCCGTGGAACTCGTGAAGGCTACAAAACGATCGGCCGCAGGCTTCGCCAATGCGGTTCTGCGGAAGGTAAACCGGGATAGTGTCGAGTGGCCCGATCTCGAAACGGAACTCTCGTGCCCTCGCTGGCTGCTCGATCGCTGGATGGCCCATTTCGGAGAGGCTCTGGCCGCTAGGAATTGCCGCCTCTGCTTTGAAACCGCCGCTGCCTTATATACGAATTGCCCCGGGCACTCCCCGTGCCGTCGCATCTCACAGTGGAGGCAACGGGTGTTCCGGGATGCTATCGGCTTTGTTCTCCGCCCGATCCAAGCGTTCCGTTGCACGACATCGGCTCGCAGGCGATTCTTCCGCTGCTCGACTTACAGCCCGGCCACACCTATCTCGACCTCTGTTCGGCTCCCGGCAACAAGACCAGGCAGGCGCTCGAGACGCCCCTTCGCTTTGCGGTGGCGTGCGACATCAGCTATCGGCGTCTTCGCGCCTCGCCGCTCGACTGCCCTCGCGTGGTCCTCGACGGCCGAAAGCCCCTTCCCTTCTCCACCCTATTCGATCGCATCTTTATCGACGCCCCGTGCTCCGGCACAGGGACGGTTGGGCGGAACCCGGAAATCAAGTGGCGCGTCCAACCGAGCGACTTTACGCGCTTCGGGCAGGATCAGTTTGAGTTACTGGCGCAGGCCATGCCGCTGCTGGCTCCTCGGGGGAAACTCTTGTACGCGACTTGTTCTCTCGAACGGGAGGAAAACGAGGATGTTGTCCGCCGGTTTTGCGCGGAAGCGCCCGGGTGTGAGGCTGGAACGGGAGGAGTGGCGGATCCCGGGCCGTGAGGAGGGAGACGGTTTTTATGCGGCGGTCTTGTCCTGGGCTGAGAGCTCTTCCTGGACGGAGGGCTGCCGAGCCGGCGGAGCGCCCTGAGGCGTGATCGTGTTACCATCAAAACACTCCCAAAGTCCCAAAAACAAAGGCCGAGTCCGCGGCTGTGAGGTCCTTCCGTGATCTTGCGTGAGAAGATTCGCCTTCGGCTGGGAGACTGATTTCGTGCTCCAGATTGTTCCTTCCATCTTCGCCGCCGATTTCACGCGATTAGGCCAGGAAGTGCGCGCCGTCGAGCAGGCCGGCGTCGGCATGATCCATGTCGACATTATGGACGGCCATTTCGTTCCGAACTTCACGATGGGAACTCCCATCACGGAGTCGCTGCGCAAGTTCACCCGCTTGAAGCTGGACCACCACCTCATGATTGAGGATCCGGACACCTACGCGCCGATTTTCATCAAGGCGGGGGCCGATTGCGTCAGTGTTCACTATGAAGTCTGCCGGAATCTGGACCGGACCCTGCACATGATTCAGGACCACGGAGCGAAAGCAGGAGTTGTCATCAATCCGGCAACACCGGTAGCTCTGCTCGAAAACGTACTCGATATCGTCGACTATGTGTTGGTTATGAGCGTCAATCCGGGATACGGCGGCCAGAAGTTTATTCCCCGCTCGCTCGACAAAGTCCGTAGTCTCCATCGGCTCCGCGAACAAAGAGGTTTGGATTTCCAGATCGAGATTGATGGCGGAGTAGGACGGGAAAACATTGCGGATGTTGCCCGGGCGGGCGTAGATTGGGTGGTGGCCGGCTCGTCGGTCTTCGGGACCCCTGACCCGGCGCGAACCGTCGGGGACTTGCAGCGTGTCGCTCAGGAAGGGTTTTCAGTCAAGGTTTAGGTGTACATGGATTTTTGCTATTTCATCCCCAAGCGGGCAATCCTCGTCGCGCTCGCAGCCGGTCTTTTGTCTTCTTGCATGCACAAGAAATACGAAACGCCGATCACGAAGAACACCCAGCAACCCGATAAGGTGCTGTTCGATCAGGCAATCAAAGATATCGAGCATGGCCGCTATGAAGTAGCCAGAATCTCGCTTCAGACGTTGATGAATACCTACGACTCGAGTGAATTTCTGGCGAAGGCCAAACTGGCCATTGCCGATTCCTGGTTCCGCGAAGCCGGCCCGAATGGCCTGGCGCAAGCCGAAGCCGAGTACAAGGATTTCATCCTTTTCTATCCCACGATGGAAGAATCCGCGGAAGCGCAGGCGCGAGTCTGCGATATCCACTACAAACAGATGGACAAGAGCGATCGGGATTGGAGCCAGACTCTGCGTGCCGAAACCGAGTGCCGGCAACTGATCACGCAGTTCCCGAACAGTAAGTTCGTGCCGCCCACGCTCCAGAAGCTTCGCAACATCCAGGAGAGCCTGGCGGAGCACGAGTTTGTGGTTGGGAATTTTTATTGGAAGCGCGAGATGAACCCGGCTGCCGCTAACCGCCTGACCTCACTAGTCGACCAGTATCCGCTCTACAGCAAAGCTGGTGAATCGCTGTTTGAAGCCGGTGACGCTTATTCCAAAATGGGCCCGCGGTTCCGCAAGGAAGCCGGCGAAGAGTTCGCCAAGGTGGTACGTGACTACCCGTTAAGCGCTCGTTCCGACGACGCCAAAAAGCGCTTGGAAGATCTGGAAATACCTGTCCCGCAGGCCGACCAGGCAGCACTTGACCGTGCCAAACGCGAACAAGCCAGTTATCATCGCGCCGGGATGATGACCCGTTCTATGGGGCTTCTGAAGGGCGGTCCTGACATCAGCCACGCTGCCCAGTTCGGACAGCCGACCATGACCGGCCCGAAGGCCACCATTCCGGCCAGTGTTCCTGTTGTTAACAACACTGAGACAGCGGCAAATGGCGGCGGCACGGGAAATCTGGACGTGTCCGCGCAACAAATCACGGGAGGCAGCGCTCTCGACGAGAAACCGGACGCTCGGACAACGAACGGCACGACGACGCCTAACGGGACCGCCGCTAGCGGAACGGCGGCCAGCGGAACCCCAGCCAACCCGGCGGCTGCGAATGGAGCGGGTTCGGCCACAGCGAACAGCGCCACGGCGGAAGGTACGGCCGCGGCAGCCAAGCCGTTACAGGACGCCGCAGCGCAACAGCAGCCATTGCCCACGAACCGCGATGCCGAACTGAAGAAGCTCCGGGACAAGCAGGCGAAGAAACAGGCCAAGCTCGACAAGAAAAAGAAGAAAGTGGAAGAGCCTGGAACCACGCAGCCGGCCAGCACTCAGCCGCAGAGCCAGTCGACCCAAGGCGCCCAGACTCCGACCGGAACTCCTAACACAGTGAGCCAGCCGCCCGCCGGCAATCCGACTACTCCGGTCGGCAAGCAGTAGGCGAATTCGCGTGAGTCGAATCCTGCTCGCGGACGACAGTCCGCAGGCCCTGCGTTTGGGCGAACAGATTCTCACTCGGGAGGGATTCGAAGTAGTCAGCGTGACGGATGGCGCCGTCGCGCTTCGCCGCTTACCCGATGTGGATCCCGACGTTCTGATTACGGACGTTTACCTGCCCGGCAAGAACGCTTTCGATCTGGCGCGCTCGCTACGCTCTCAGCCGCAGCACCGGCATATCGGTATCGTGTTCGCCGCTGGGCCGACGGACGAATTCGACGAACAGGATGCCAAGAACGCTGGTGCCGACGCCATCCTTAGAAAGCCGTTTGAAGCCTCAGCGCTGTTAGGTGCGGTCCAGAAGCTGGTCGACGGCTTGGCGGAACGGAAAGCCACGGCCACGAAGGACAAGAGCGGCCTTGATCGGGCGAGTATCCGGGCGGCCGTCACTTTAGCACTGGATTCGGCAATGCCCGCGCTCATCGAGGAACTGACGGAACGCGTCATGTTCGTCCTCACGCAGCGGACCTAGAGCGTTCCGCATCCGCAAGGCAGCCCAACGTTCGGGCTCGGAGCGACAGATGCAAGTAATGCAGGTCAGGTAACCTACGAGCATGGAGTTGATCTTCGAAGTGCGCGAGGCAGAGGAGGGTGGGTACTGCGCCCGTGCGCTCGGGCAAGCTATTTTCACCGAAGGGGAGACCTGGGAACAACTTCGAAACAATGTTCTTGAAGCGATATCTCTTCACTTTGAAGATGCTGAGGTACGCCCTCGGCTCGCTCAACTGCATTACGTGAAAGACGAACTAATCCCTTTGGAAGCTGCTTGAAGCTTCCGCGCGGTATAGCTGCAGATCAACTGATTGACGTCTTGCTGGAGTTGGGCTACCGGAAAGTTCGTCAAAGGGGTAGTCATCTTCGATTACGGCATGAGGGACCACCAGTTCATTCGATTACCGTTCCTTTGCACCCCTCCCTAAAGGTCGGCACTCTTCACGGCATTCTCGTCGAAGTCGCTCAAATGAGGTCGATGGCGATCGAAACCCTTGTTGCCCTCCTCTGAACTCCCCTGGCTCAAGAATGTCGAGGCCTTAGTTCATTTTTGTCCCACGTCTTACTATGGACTTGGGTGAGTTATGCCGGACAATTCCTTTGATGTTGCCTCCAAAATCGATATGACCGAAGTGCTGAATGCTGTGCAGCAGGCCTCGAAGGAGATCGGGACACGTTACGACCTGAAGGACAGCAAGTCCTCCGTCGAATTAAACGAGAAAGACCACAAGATCCTGCTCGCAAGCTCCGACGAGTTCAAGCTGAAAGCGGTCACCGAGATCCTCGGCCAAAAGCTGGTAAAGCGCAACGTGCCTCTCAAGGGCCTCGAATACGGCGAGATTATCTCTGCCAGTGGCGGAAGCGTCAAACAGGAGATTAACCTTCAGCAAGGCATCTCGACGGAAAAGGCGAAGGACGTCGTCAAGATCCTGAAGGACAGCAAACTGAAGGTACAGGCTTCGATCCAGGGCGACGTTGTGCGGGTCAGCGGGAAGGATCGCGACACGCTGCAACAAGCCATTGCCCTGCTCCGTGGAAAAGACTTCGGTATCGATATGCAGTTCATTAACTTCCGGACGAATTAGGGAACGGAAGGAACCTGCTTGGCTCGCCGAATTGAAACGCTGTTTCTGCCCGGACCGGCCGGGCGCCTGGAGGCGCTGCTGGAGGAGCCGGAAAGCGAAGAACCTTCGAAAGCCGCTTTGGTCTGCCATCCCCACCCGCAGGGCGGCGGCACCATGCACAACAAGGTCGTCTACCGTGTGGCCCGGGGCCTGCGCCGGACCGGCTGCGTGGTTCTGCGGTTCAATTATCGCGGTGTCAATCTGAGCGAAGGCACCTACGATGCCGGATTGGGTGAAGCGGAAGATGCGCGCCTTGCGCTGAAGACGCTCGCTGGCCGCTACCCTGACCTGCCGCTCGTGTTAGCCGGATTTTCGTTCGGTTCGCGCATCGCCCTGCGCCTGGCGGGGGAAGAACCGGACCTCGAACGGGTCATCGCGGTCGGATTTCCTACCACCATCCCGGAACATAGCTATGTGGATAAAGTGAAGATCCCGAAGTACTTCGTCCAGAGCACGCAAGATGCCTTTGGACCGCGGGAACAATTCTCCGCGTTCTACGATGCCTTACCGGAGCCGAAGCACCTGGACTGGATCGAGGCTGCGGATCACTTTTTCAAGGGCGCTCTGGATGAGTTTGAAGCGGCGATCGAGAGAATTAACCGTCTTGCCGTTCCGGTTATCCCGGCCTAAAGCTTACCGCTAGGCTTTAAGCATGCCGGAGTTGCCCTTCAACCATGCGGGCGGCACGCTGGCTGATCAGGTCGGCGACCCGGCCGAGCAAGCCCGGCAGATCTTCTGGCTCAATCAAGGTGGATTCGGAAGCCTCAGCGCCGGTCTTGCGGTAACTCGTGACGACCGCAATCGCAGGCTGGTAATCCATGAGTCTGGCGTGAGCAAGCACTTCGAGCCCCGCTTCTTGCGACTCCATTCCCAAGTCGCTTAAGACCAGCTCATACTGCCGCTCGTTCAACTTACCAAGTGCTTCGGCTGAGGAGGCTGCAGCATCGACGGAATAGCCGCCAGCTCTCAGGACGGCTTGCAAGGTCAGGCGGGAGGTCGCGTCATCGTCTACCAGCAGAACGCGAGCAAGTTCGAGAGATTTCCCGGGTGGCTTGCGATGCTTGCCGTTCATCGAAGAATGCTCATTTGGCTGGGTTCAGTGTAAACGAAGTATTGGAAAATCCCAATAGTGTTTTTGCGCTCCATCAATTAGGAAAAACACGAGAAAAGATAAAATCAACGTGCTTTATCTGACGTTCCCAGGAAAAAGCCCGTTCGAGAGTCTCCCGGCTTATATGCTGTGTCACACGTGGATCGCTCTCAATCGCCGCCCGGAAGTCGCCGTCCGTTTCCCAGGCCTGCATGGCATGAGACTGCACCAGTCGATAGGCTTCTTCGCGCGAGACGCCGGCCGCCGCAAGGTCGAGGAGCACCTGTCCCAGAAAAGATCAGCCCGTGCGTCAGATCGACATTCCTGCGCATGCGCTCGGCATTGACGCGCAGACCGGAGATCAGCCAGGTTGTCTTCGCAAGCAGGTAGTCGGTCAGGATCGTGGAATCGGGCAGGATGACCCGCTCGACCGAGGAATGAGAAATATCGCGTTCGTGCCACAGCGGAACGTTCTCAAAGGCAGCCTGCGCATTCGAGCGAAGTACCCGCGCGAGCCCCGAGATCTGCTCGCAAACAATAGGATTCCGCTTGTGAGGCATGGCGGACGACCCTTTTTGGCCCTGGGCGAACGGTTCTTCCGCTTCCCGCACCTCCGTGCGCTGCAGATGCCGGATTTCCGTGGCAATCTTGTCTAAGGTAGAGCCAATTCCAGCCAGAGTAGCCAGGTAATTCGCGTGCAAGTCGCGCGAAATGACCTGTGACGTGATCGGCGCTGGACGCAGTTTCAAACGCCCGCAAATGAGCTCTTCGGCCGTCGGATCGATGTGAGCAAAGGTGCCGACGGCCCCGGACAACTTGCCCACCCGGATCTCTTCCGCCGCCAGGTCGAAGCGCTTGCGATGGCGCTCCAGTTCGTCCCACCACAAAGCCAGCTTGAGTCCGAAGGTAATCGGCTCAGCATGAATACCGTGCGTACGGCCGATCTGCACAGTATGTTTATGCTCGAAAGCGCGCGTTTTCAGTGCTTCGGAAAGTTCCAGCAGGCTCTTCCGGATCACCGCCGATGCGTCCTTAATTTGCAGAGCCTGCGCAGTGTCCACGACGTCGTTCGACGTCATCCCATAATGAAACCAGCGGGCCGCTTCGGCAGCACCCGCCGCCGCCATGGATTCTGAGACCGCCGTAGTAAACGCGATCACATCGTGCCGGACTTCGCGCTCGATGGCTTCGATCCTCTTCAGATCGAGCTTGGCATGAGCGCGCAAGGCACGAGCCGCTTCCGCCGGCACTTCTCCCATTTCGGCCAGTGCTTCGGAAGCAGCGAGTTCAACGGCAAGCCAGCACTCATACTTGTGCTGATCACTCCAGATGCGGCCCATCTCGGGCCGGGTGTAGCGCGGAATCATTCACCATCCATTGTGAAGGAGTGGCGGATGCGGAAGGCTCAATAACAGAAAACTTCGGACTGCACGCCTGGCTCGGCAACCACCAGTTTGGTGAATAAGGTCCGGCCGTGGAGGGCTTTGGTTCCCAGATCCCGTACCAGTTCAGGATGATTATTATGCTCGCTGATGTGTCCCAGAATCAGCGTCGAAACCGAGGTGTCCAGGTCGCGCGCAATGAAATCGGCCGCTACCTCGTTCGACAGATGGCCGCGCCGGCCCATAACCCGCTGCTTCACAGACCAGGGATAAGGCCCCACACGCAACATCTCGAGATCGTGATTTGACTCGAGAATCACCACATCCGTTCCGCGCAGGTGGATCCGAAGTGAATCCGTAACGTAGCCAAGATCGGTGGCAATGGCAATCTTTACACCACAACAGCAGAGCGTGTAACCGACCGGGTCCACCGCATCATGCGGAATCGTGAAACTGGCAATGTCGAAATCCCCGACGGTAAATGAGCGCCCGGCCCCGAATATCTCGACCGGAGGTCCGTTGCCTTCCCAGTCCATGGATCCTGCAGTGCCGTCCGTCATGTAAACGGGAAAGGGCCGCGCTGCTTTTCGTGCCAAAGCCGCCAGGCCGGAGACATGATCGCAGTGCTCGTGGGTCACGAGAATCGCGTCGAGATCGTCGACGCTTTCACCAATAGCAGCTAAGCGCTTCGCGATCTCGCGCCGGCTCAGGCCCGCGTCGACCAGGATCCTGGTGCGCTCACTTGCGACGAAGGTCGAATTCCCCGCACTGCTGCTCGCCAATATGCAGATTTTTACGATGGTATTCTCCGCCTGGCTAGACCGGAAGTGCCTGCTCTGTATCGTTATAACAGAATCTGCCTGAAGTGAATACATTTCCGGCCAAAATGTTTGGGAAACCCGGCCAACCCGGGATGCCCGACCTACCGCCTACAATAAGAGGGATACATGAAAGCCCGTGTTTACGTGACGTTGAAGCCGTCCGTCCTAGATCCTCAGGGCCAGACGATCCGCTCGGCGCTGAATAGTCTCGGCCATCGGCAGGTACTGTCCGTACGGCAGGGCAAGTACTTTGAACTGGAGATTGACGATAAGATTTCGGGCCAAGTAGCCGTTAAGGATCTTGAGGAAATAGCTCGCGATGTTCTGTCGAACGGGGTGATCGAAGATTACCGCGTAGAAGTGTTAGACGGAACAGGCAAGTAAGACACCTAACTACTTATGTGCGGAATAGTTGGCTACATTGGCACCCGGGAAGCAGTTCCCGTGATTGTGGACGGTCTGCGACGGCTCGAGTATAGAGGCTACGATTCTGCGGGAGTTGCTGTTTTCTCCGACGCAAAGTGCCTCGAAGTGCGCCGGGCCTCCGGAAAGCTCTGCAATCTGGAAGAGGTAATCCGCACCAACCCGCTCTCGGGGCTCTACGGCATCGGACATACCCGATGGGCTACCCACGGGCGGCCTACGGAAGAGAATGCTCACCCGCACCGCGATTGCACCGGCGAGATCGTCGTCGTTCACAACGGGATTGTCGAGAACTATCTTCACCTCCGGAAACAGCTCACGGCGGAAGGCCATACCTTCAAAACCGAGACCGACACCGAGGTCCTGGCGCATCTCGTAGAGAAATACCTGACCGGCAGCACGCTCGAAGAGGCAGTTCGGAAATCTCTGAAGGATATTTCCGGGGTGTTTGCGATCAGCGTCATCGCAACCTCCGATCCGAACAAGATTGTTGCCGCGCGTTCCGGACCTCCCGTGGTGGTCGGGTTGGGCAAAAACGAATTTTTTGTCGCCTCCGATGTCCCCGCGATTCTGAACCACACGCGGGACATGATCTTCCTGAATGATGGCGACGTGGCGATTCTCACGCCCGAGGGCATCACGCTCACGGATTTCGAAGGGCGCAAAGTGCAGCGAGCGCTGTCGCACATCCTGTGGGATCCGATCTCCGCGGAAAAGGGCGGCTACAAGCACTTCATGCTCAAAGAGATCTTTGAGCAGCCGCGCGCCATCAAGGACACACTAATCGGGCGTATCGGGCAGGAAAGCGGCCGCGTATTCCTTGATGAAGTTGATATTTCGGAAGCAGACTTCCGCCAGTTCCAGCAGGTAAAGATCGTTGCCTGCGGAACAAGCTGGCACGCGGGACTAGCCGGCAAGTTCATTATCGAGCGCCTGGCCCGCCTTCCTGTGGAAGTCGATTACGGCAGCGAGTTCCGCTACCGCGACCCCATCATTCCGCCGAATACGCTCACCATCGTCATCTCGCAATCGGGTGAAACGGCGGACACGCTGGCGGCGCTTCGGGAGGCCAAGGCGAAGGGCTCGAAGACCCTTTCCATCTGCAACGTCGTCGGTTCCATGATCACGCGTGAAGCCGGCGGAACACTGCTGACGCACGCTGGCCCTGAGATTGGCGTCGCCTCGACCAAAGCGTTCACGTCACAGATCACCGCGCTTCTGGTGCTCGGTATGTACATGGGGCAAGTCAGAGGCACACTCGACGGAAAGGCGTCCTGCGCACTTGTTCAGGAACTCGCGCAAATCCCGGGCAAGCTGGAGCAGGTGCTCGCAGATTCTGCGATCTATGAGGAAATGGCAAAGAACCTGTCGAAGGCCCAGGATTTCCTATATCTCGGGCGCGGCATCCACTTTCCTATCGCACTCGAAGGCGCGCTGAAACTGAAAGAGATCTCGTACATCCATGCCGAGGGTTATCCGGCAGGCGAGATGAAGCATGGCCCGAACGCCCTGATCGATGAGAATCTGCCCGTGGTGGTGCTTGCCACCCGGGATCCGCTCTCGGAAGAGAGCCAGGTTCACTACGAAAAGACGCTGTCGAATATCCAAGAAGTCAAAGCACGCAGCGGCGTGGTTGTGGCGATCGCGTGCGAGGGCGACGAAGAAGTCGCCAAGATGGCGGATTACCTCATTACCATCCCGGTCACGCGCGAACTCTTGCTCCCGCTGCTCGAGATGATCCCGCTGCAATTGCTCGCTTATCACATTGCCGTGCGCCGCGGCTGCGATGTCGATCAGCCGAGAAATCTCGCGAAGAGCGTAACCGTCGAGTAACTTAAGCGCTGGTTGAGGATCTCCACGTACGAGCTTGCGTTGTGATCCTCAACACTACCTTGACCGTCTCCACTCGAGGCAAAGGCCTCTACCCTTTTACAAAAGCTGCCGTCGATTGGGCGGCTAAAACGCGGATCGGGAGCGGCCTGTTCACCGCCTTCGTCCAACACACTTCCTGCTCCCTGGTCATTCAGGAGAACGCGGATCCTGATGTCACGTTGGACATGCGCGACTTCTTCGAGCACCTCGTTCCGGAGGACGCCATCGACTTCCGCCACATGGCCGAAGGACCGGACGACATGACTTCGCACATCCGCTCCGCCTTGACGCAAACCAGTCTTACGGTTCCATTCGTCTCCGGACGTCTTGCACTCGGCACCTGGCAGGGATTGTATGTCTTCGAGCACCGTTCGGTTCCCCACCAAAGGCATATTGTTCTGCACCTAATGGGCGAGTAAAAGAGTCCTGATCCTCAAAAGTTCTCCGGCAAGAACAGGCTCGGGTGTCCCCTGTTTACTGTTCATCGCCCGTACTTGCAAGTTTTCTGCCCACACGCCTCGCAGCAACCGGTCCCGGACATAGAGTACCGAGACATGTGCGAACCTTGAACCGTGACGAGGTTAGGAATCGTAGGAACAGGGAAGATTGCGTCTGCCATCGTGAGAGGCCTTATGGCTGCGCCCTCTTTCGATGGGTCTATCCTGCTATCGCCACGAAACGCCCAAGTGGCGGCTCAGCTCAAGGCTGAGTTCCCTGCTCTTCGTTATCGCCGCGTCCAATCAGGACGTACTCGAGCGAAGTGATCTCATTCTGCTGACTCTGCGGCCGCAAATGGCCGAGGAAATTATCTCGGGGTTGCGCTTTCGCGCCGACCATCGGATCATCAGCGCGGTTGCGGCACTTTCTCGCGAGCGCCTGCTCCAGCTTGTTGCGCCTGCACGAAGTGTAGTCAAAGCAGTCCCACTACCAACCGTTGCGCAGCGGCGAGGCGTCACGGCTCTTTACCCCAGCGAGCCAGTGGCGAATGAACTGTTTGATCATCTTGGATCAGCTCTCCCGGCAGCGGACGAATCGGAGTTCAGTGCCATGAGCACAGCGACTTCGGTTGTCGCTTCGTATGCCAACCTTGCGGAAACAACTGCTTCGTGGCTCCGTGCTCATGGACTCGAAGGTCTCGCGGCCCGCAATTATGTCAACGCTCTGCTCGCAGGCATCGTGGACGCCGCCGACCATTCAACGGAATCCTTTGCGGAGATCGCCGGGAGCCATGAAACAAAGGGCGGCTTGAACGAACAAATGCGTGTATTCCTTGAGGAGAAAGGCTGGTTCACTTCTCTGTCGGATGGACTCGACCGCGTGATGGCCCGTGTGACCGGCGATGCTCAGTACACGCGGGAGGAACAGCGGGTCGCCGCACAAGACTGACTCTCGCTTGCCCTACGCGGGCGAGCGCGGAAACGCCACTTCGAACGACGATCCCTGCTCAGGCGTGCTTGTCACTCGCACGGCCGAACGGTGCCGTTGAGCGATTCCACTTGCCAGCGCGAGCCCGAGTCCGAAGCCGTCGTTCCCGCCTTCGCGTGCATGGGCGCCTCGATAAAAACGTTGGAACACAAACGGGAGTTCGGAGTGGGGAATTCCGATGCCCTGGTCCTCAACCCGGAGATACACCTCGTCGCCTCGAAGCTCCGTCACCAGTTCCACAGATCCACCGTCGCGGGAATATTTGATTGCGTTGTCGCCCAGAATGAGCACCAGGCGGCGGATAGCGGCCCGGTTCCCCCAAACCGTCGGGACGGGCGTGTCCGTGGTCACGTGTAACTGAATCCGGCGAGATGCCGCAGCGGGAGAAAGCAACCCTTGCGCATCCCGCAGCACTTCATCGAGCGCGACCGGGCCCATCGGCAGATCGAGGTTGTTCGCGTCGCTTCGGGCCAGAAAAAGAAGATCGTCGATCAGGGCCGTCATCCGTTCTGACTCACTCGCGATCGCCTTCAGCGCGGATCGGTACGCCTCTTCGCTTCGCGAGCGTCTGCCTGCAATTTCAGCCGTGCTTCGGATCACCGCGAGGGGCGTACGCAGTTCGTGGGAGGCGTCGGCCGTAAAGCGCGAGAGCCGCGCAAACGCGTCTTCCAGCCGGGCCAGCATTTCATTCCAGGTCTGCGACAGCCGCTGCAATTCGTCGCCGGTCTTCGGGACCGTTAAGCGTCGCGACAAGTCCTCGATACCAATGCTTTTAGCCGCAGTCGTAATCTCATCCACCTGCTTCAGAGCACGCCTGCTTAGCCAGACGCCTCCGGAACACGAAATCAACAGGACGACCGGTATCAATCCGACCATCAGCCAGAGCAGCCGCGCCAATGTTGTGTCCATGCTCTGAAGGGAAACGGCGAACACCACGTCGAACCGAAGATCTTCGACGGCGACATGGCTTTGCAGAAGTTGGTAGCGGCTTTGACGCCACTTCAGCATGCTGGACGAGGCATCCTGGCCAACGCGCGCGGCTCCCCACGGAAACGCCGGCGCATTCGAGTAGATCGGCGCACCCTGGAGCGTGCGGGCTTCCATGAGTGTTCCGTCGGGTAAAGCTTGCGCGAATTCGCTCACTTCTTCCCGCAGATTTGCCCGTGCATCGGTGAGTTGCTCACGAATGAATTCGGCCAGGTGTTCGTGCTCGAGATGCAACGATCGATCCAACTCGGTACGCAAACTGTGCCAGGTGGATACCCAGATGGCTGCTCCGAACAGAATGAGTCCCACGGCCAGGGCAGACGCATACCAAAGTGCCAGACGCGTGCGGATCGAATGCATCAGGCTAGCCTTCCGGTGAACGCAAGCAGTAGCCGACGCCGCGCACCGTGTGGATGAGCTTGGGCTCCAAGCCGACCTCGATCTTCTGCCGGAGAAGTTTGATGAAGGCCTCCACCGTGTTCTCCTCCACGTCGCACTCAAAGCCCCAGACGCGCTCGAGAATGGTGCTCCGGCTCAAAGGCCGGCCGGCATTGCGCATCAGCAATTCGAGCAAGCTATATTCACGAGGCGTCAGTCCGATGGGACGCGCGGCACGACTCACGTCCCGGGTCGTCGTGTCCATCTGGAGATCGCCTACCTTCAACAGAACAGAGGCCGGGATGGGCCCGCGCCGGCTCACTGCTCGCAGTCTGGCGAGAAGAAGTTCGAATGCGAATGGCTTTGTCAGATAATCGTCAGCGCCTCCATCCAATCCCCTGATCATGTCCGGAATGCTATCGCGCGCAGTCAGCATCAGGATGGGCGTCTTGTTTCCATTGGCCCGCAAGCGCTTCGCCACGGTAAAGCCATCCATTCGCGGCAGCGTCACGTCAAGAATGATTACATCGAAGCCCGTTTGCGAAGCGGCGGTAAAACCTGCTGCGCCATCACGGGCGCAGACTACCTGATGACCCTCTTCTTCAAGTCCGCCCCGAAGCAGAGCAGACAGACGGTCGTCATCTTCAATGAGCAGGACCTGCATCGCGACTGTTTTTTCATCCTAGCGGATGCGGCGAGTCTGCGCGAAGGGGCCTTGGCGCGAGGTAACTGCCGGCTATCTGCTCGCGGCCTGGTACGGCCGGTAGACCGGCTCCCACACATTAGCGGCCAACTCTTGCTCGAACTGTTCCGGTTTCAGCTCCGACGATCCATCCTGGAGGGCTTGCCGCCCCACAGCTCGCGCAATCGCCACGCTGTTCTTTCTGCTGTCCGAAAGGGGCGGCAGCAGGTCCGCCTTTTTATCCTGTGCAGTCGGCGAAAGATCGGCGAGTGCTCTCGAAGCAGCCTTGATCATTCCGTCGGAGACGAATTTTGCTCGAGCCGAAATGATGCCGAGCGCCAACCCGGGGAACGTATACGAGTTATTGATCTGGTTGATGTGAACGGTTCTGCCGCCTACGCGGGCAGGGTCGAAGGGACTTCCTGTGCCGATCAAAGCGCGCCCATCCGTCCAATCCAACAGATCCTGCGCGGTCGCTTCGCTCTTCGAGGTCGGATTCGACAACGGGAAAATGATCGGCCGTTCGGCATGCGTCGCCATTTCGCGAACGATCTCTTCCGTGAAAAGGCCTTTTTGGCCGGAAACGCCTACCAGCACCGTCGGCCGCGCGTTCCGCACCACCTCGCCTAGCGAGATCTCACGTCCGGCGCTCTTCCAGCCTTCCCCTTCCGATCGCTTGCGTACAAATGGCTGTTGTTCCGAACGCAGTCCGGGCATTCCTTCGACCAACAAGCCGTGTGCATCGACCGCGTAAAAGCGGCTGTAGGCATCCTCGGCGGTAAGCCCCTCGTCCTGCATAAGCGAAGCGAGAAGATTCGCAATCCCGACACCAGCCGAGCCCATTCCCACAATGACGAAGCGTCCATCTCCAAGCCGCGTGCCCGCCGCCTGAAACGCAGAAAGAAGACTTCCAGCCGCAACAGCCGCCGTACCCTGGATGTCATCGTTGAATGTGCAAAGTTGATTCCGGTATCGCTCGAGCAGCCGCGCGGCGTTCGTCCCGGCAAAGTCCTCCCACTGCAGCAGCACACCGGGCCAGCGCCGCTTCACCGCAGCTACAAACGCATCGACGAAGTCATCGTATTCCTGCCCTCGTATTCTGCCGTGACGCCATCCGATGTACAGCGGGTCCTGCAATCGCTCCTCGTTGTCTGTACCGACATCGAGAAGAATCGGAAGGCAAAACTCCGGAGGGATGCCGCCTAACGCGGTGTAAAGGGCCATCTTTCCAATCGGGATGCCCATACCGCCGGCCCCCTGGTCTCCCAATCCGAGAATCCGCTCGCCATCACTAACGACAATGCATCTCACCCGATCGTAATGAGAGTCCGCGAGTATAGCGTCCATGCGATGCTTGTTCGGATAGCTGAGAAACAGGCCGCGCGGCTTCCGCCAGATCTCACTGAATCGCTGGCATCCCTCGCCGACCGTGGGTGTGTAGACAATCGGCAGGATCTCTTCGATATTCTTCGTTATTAAGGCGTAGAACAAGGTTTCATTCGAATCCTGGAGGTCACGCATGAACGTGTATTTGGCGAATGGAGTTGACTGGTTACGCAGCGCGCGTATGCGCCGTTCAACCTGCTCATCCAGATTGCTGAGGTTCGGCGGGAGCAAACCGTGGAGACCGAATGCATCGCGCTCCTCGTCCGTGAATGCAGTGCCCTTGTTAAGCCGCGGATTGTTCAGGAGTGCGTAACTACGCAACTCTACCCGCAAAGGACTAGCCTCGTCACGCATCCCGGCCCACTCGCTCGTCCATCAAGATCTCCTCCTCGAGGCATGCGGCCGTCTCCAATTCACCTGTATGACGAGACCGCGCAAACGGCAGCGCACCCAGAAGCTCTACGTGTGCTCACTCGGAGACATTCAAAACTCAGAAATTCTGTTTCGACTGACGGTGGCACGCGTCTTCTCAAGAGAGGAGCATTCATGAATGTCTCACGTGTCTGGGCCGGAGTCCTTTTAGTTGGCGATGGTGTGGCAGGTCTGATTTGGCCGCGCCGTTATTTGCGTTTTCTTAAGGTGGGTCCTTCGCCCATACACAAGACCTTGGAGGCTTTCGCAGAACGGCCTGCTCTTACCAGAGCCGCCTGCATTGCTGAAGTTGGCATCGGTGTCTGGATGATTGCCAGGAGCCTGTAGATCCGGACCCTTCGTTCCGCCATTCGCTTCGTTTCCTGGTAAGGACGCGAGTTGGATGTACATGTCGGTTCCGGTAGCGATCAGGCTGACAGATCGACTAAGACTTACTGAGGAGCTCGACCATTCACTTACGACTCCTAAGTAAAGACTTACTCACCTGTAATCCCGCAAGCGAAAAGAACCATGGCAGATTCGAACATTCCATCCCGTCGACGATTGATAGGCAACGTGGCAACGGGACTTGCAGCAACGACCATTGCTACAGCTTCGGCAATAGAGGCGGCGCCAAGCCCCTCTCCGGGTCAATCGGAGCGGCGCTTCAAGACCCAGTGTCAGAATATCCCAAGCCGCCGTTTCGCCGAGCCAGCAGCAAACGCCTCCCGGGCTGGCGTTGAGAATGACGCCTCGACCCGACCACGGGGAAACCAGTTACAAAGGTTCCGGCAAATTAACCGGACGCAAAGCCCTGATTACGGGAGGAGACAGTGGCATCGGCCGGGCTGCTGCGATTGCATTCGCGCGCGAAGGTGCGGATGTCGCAATTAACTATTTGCCAGTCGAAGAACCAGACGCCAAACAGGTGATAGCGCTCATCCGGGCAGCGGGGCGCAATGCGGTCGCACTTCCCGGTGACATCCGGGATGAAACGTTCTGCCAGCAGCTCGTCGGGGACGCAGTCGCGCAACTGGGCGGGCTGGATATTGTGGTGAACAACGCCGGAATGCAGCAGGCAGTGGATTCACTGCTGAACCTCACGACCCAACAGTTCGATGCGACGTTCAAAACGAACGTGTATGCGATGTTCTGGATAACCAAAGCCGCTCTGCCGCACCTGCCCGCGGGCGCTGCCATCATCAACACAGCTTCCGTTGAAGCCTATGATCCGGCGAGTAACTTGCTCGATTACGCTCAGACCAAAGCCAGCATCGTAGCTTTCACCAAAAGCCTCGCGAAACAACTGGCACCGAAAGGTATACGCGTCAACGCCGTTGCGCCGGGCCCGGTTTGGACGCCGCTCCAGGTCACGGGCGGCCAGCCACCAGACGCGATCCCGACGTTTGGATCGGACACGCCGATGGGACGTCCAGGTCAACCCGCCGAGCTCGGACCTGTTTACGTCGCACTCGCATCCCCGGAATTCAGTTACGCAACCGGCCAGGTATACGGGGCCTCCGGTGGTAGTGGGAACCCATAACAGCCAGGCGGCATTCGCAGGGGAATAGTAACTTCGCTCTGCCTCCGTCTCGGGGTCGGAAAATCCTGATTCGATATTGGCACCGCAAGGACTTGCGGGCCCGGATGATGCGCTGTTGTACTGACAAGACTGGTTATGTCTCTTGTCCTTCCGTGCCCGCGCGCGATTCTTTGCAGGCTTTCCGTTCTCGCTCTTGTCCTTCAGGGCTTGATTGCAACCGCACAGGTCACCCGGCTCTCATTTCGTCCCGTCGATGCAGCCTACAGCCGATCGATCGATCGTCTGATCTTTATTGCCGCTGCCCCTAATCAACTGCATATCTACAACGTTGCAAATCAATCGGATCAGACCGTCGCTTTGCCCGACTCGCCCTTGAACTTGTCTCTGAGTCCAGATGGCTTCCACGCGGCGGTCGCTTTTTCCAGCTCTGTTGCTTACGTGAACCTTCAGAGCGCATCGGTCGAACAAACGTTCTCGAATGTCGCAGTCGGCACGGGCAAGGTAATCGTGGGCGCCGGGTACATATACGTCATGCCCTCCTATGACGGCGCCCCGGTTTCTATCAATCTTGGTAGCGGGCAAGTGACGCAAAGCCAATTTTTTGAATACGCGTCAGGAGGAGTTTATGACGCCGCCGTCAACGCGATCTACAGCACCGAAGACGGTATTTCTCCGAATTCATTGAACCGCTTCAGCGCTGCGGGTGTTCTTGGGAACAGCACTTCGCAGCCGTTCACTTATTTTGCAGTCTTCAGTGTTTGCGGACCGCTTTCCCTCTCCGAGAACGGCGACACCATCTTCACCGGTTGCGGCTCCGTCTATCGCGCTTCGAACGATACGACACGAGACATGAGGTACCTGGGCGTCCTGCCAGGGATCTACAACATCCAAAGCGCGGTGCACTCTGGTGCGCTCAATCAGCTTGCAGTTATTCCCAAGATTCCGCCTTATACGCAAACTACGGCCACCGACGACACAGCAGTTAAGCTCTTCGATGCAACAAGTTTTAACCCGGTCGGTCAGTTTGCAACAACTCCATTTTCAGTCAATTCAACCAGCTATCCGGCTCATGGTCGCTGGGTCTTCTACAACTCTTCCGCATCTGCTTTGATCATCGTCACCCAAGCGGATGGCGCCGCAGCTCTGACCCAGGATTTCGCCGTCGAGAACGTGGACTTAAGCAATTCGAATTCTTGTAACGCCCTCTTCGGCGCGCACATCTGCTGCAATCGCGGCCGCAGGCTCATATGGGACGGCGCCGATTCTTTCCGGTCAGGACTGTGTGTTTACGGCCGCAAGTAACGCTCCCTGGATTACGCTGTCCTCCGGCTTCATGGGCTCAGGCAATACAGCATTGACCTACCTTGTGCGCCCCAACCTGAGTTCGAGTCCGAGATCGGGAACCATCTCGCTCGGTTCCCAGGTGTTCACGATCAACCAGGATGGACAGACAACAACATCAGCATTGACGGCCCTGAGTTTCAAGCCAGTGGCTGCCGACTACGATAAAGCGTTGGACAAGATCGTAATGGTCAGCTCCTCTCCGAACGAATTGCACGTTTACGATCCCGTCACGCAAGCCGATCAGATTGTTCCGTTGAATTCAATTCCGCTCAGCGTTTCAGTACGTCCGGACGGGCTATTTGCGGCGGTCGGTCACAGCGGCAGCATTTCGATTGTGGATCTTCAGGCGCAAACGGTCACAAAGACCATACCGGTCGATATGGATAACGGCGGTATTCTTCTTGCTTCGAACGGCTACGCGTATGCGTTTCCCACTCAAGTCAGCAGTTGGGGCACCATCAATTCCGTTCAAATCTCAACCGGTACATTGACCGGGTTTCAAGACACCTATGACGGGAATATACCTCGTCTCGACCCGTCGGGGAACTACATATATGTCGGTGGCTACGGCTCATCCAAACTGAATATCAGCAACGGACCTGCTGTGCTCAGTTCCTCGTCCTTCTCTCTTTCGGGCAATATCTGGCTGAGCGAGATCGGGGATCGAATACTCACCTCGAGCGGTAATGCTTTCCTCACCTCGTCGGTCTCTTCGCTCGACTTTGCCCCTAACGGTCACCTGAGTGGTTCTAATACGGTTAGTTGGGCGGCAAATTCCCAGCGGCTACACCAGACGGCCATCTTGTCGGACATCGATTCCCACACCAATACTCAGTTACAGCTCTATGGGGATGAGGGCCTGCAGTTGCAAAGCCAAGTCGGGTTGCCCGGTTTCTCCAATGCGGGTACATCTTATGTAAGTCATGGCCGGTACATCTTCTGGAATGCTGCTGCCTCGAAGCTCTTTGCAGTCATCCAAGCCGATACAAGCTCCGGACTGCTGTCGGATTACGCTATCTACACGGTGAACTCCACTGATTCGATACCGGCGTGTAACTATGCTGTTTCCCCGGGGTCACTGACGATATCGGGTTCGAGCTACGCGAGCTGGTTCTTCGATGTGACCTCAAACTGCACGTGGAATCCCGCAACGACAAGCACGAGTAACCCGTGGCTCTATTTCTTCAGCAACACCAGCTATGTCAACGGCAATGGCCGGGCAACCTTCTACGCAAACACAAACTCCGGATCGGCTCGAACCACTTCGGTAACGTTCGGAGACAAGACCGCAGTGATTACTCAAGCCGCGGCAAGCTGTACTTACTCCCTCTCGTCAACTTCGCGGGCGTTCTCGCAAGCGGGCGGCACGGGCGAGGTAAATCTGGTGACTGACGCGAACTGTCCATGGTCGATTCAAAGTGGTGTTTCCTGGCTATCCGTGACAAGCAGCCAGTCAGGAACAGGTCCTGCCACGGTTCGATACTCCGTCGAAGGCAATACCACCTCGACTCTGTCCCGCTCAGCTTCCATAAACATTGCGGGCATCAGCTATTCGGTTCAAGAAAATACGATACCTGTGTCGGCCCCCTCGAGTTTCGTGTCAATTAAGCCCTGCCGCATTGCGGACACACGCGAGGCTCGGGGACCGTTCGGCGGCCCGTCGCTAGCGGCGAACTCCACCCGGACGTTCTCGATCGTCTCCTCGAACTGCAACATTCCAAGCTCAGCGACGGCTTTTTCGCTAAACATCACGGTCGTCCCACGCGGACCGCTGAGCTACATCACTGCCTGGCCCTCCGGCCAGTCCCAGCCCTTTGTCTCCACGCTGAACTCGACCGATGGCCGAGTCAAGGCAAATGCCGCGATCATCGACGCGGGGTCAAACAAAGCAGTGAGCTTCTTCGCCACAGATCCGACTGATCTCGTCGTTGATATCACTGGCTATTTCGTGAACGCAAATACCGGCGTTGGACTCGCATTCTACCCGTTAGCACCGTGTCGAATTGCCGACACCCGCGACGCTAACGCGCCCCTGAGCGGCCCCGTGATTGCCGGAGGGCAGACACGAGAGCTGCCCATGCTGCAGTCCAACTGCAATTTGAACCCTTCTGCTCAAGCCTATTCGTTGAACTTCACGGCTATTCCTGAAGAGGATACATTGCAATATCTGACGACCTGGCCCAGTGGTCAGAACAAGCCCTTGGTATCAACATTGAATTCATGGACCGGGAGCGTAACCGCCAATGCAGCCATCCTGCAAGCCGGCTCTGGAGGAGATATCAACGTGTATGTCACGGATGACACTCACCTTGTCGTGGATACGAACGGCTATTTTGCGCCACCCGCGGCGGGAGGGCTGTACTTTTATAGCGTGGCGCCCTGCCGTGTGCTGGACACCAGGGATGTTGGCAACAGTCAGCCTTTCAAAGGTGTACTTTCCGTTCCAATCAGCGGCGCTTGCAACATCCCGTCCAACGCGTCTGCCGTAGTACTGAATTCCACAGTCGTGCCCAGCCAGACGTTAGAACTATCTCTCGCTTTGGCCTTCCGGAGGCAACCGGCCCGTCGTATCGACGCTGAACGCCTATGACGGAGCGACGAGTTCGAATATGGCAATCACGCCACTAGCGAACGGTTCGCTCGATGTCTTCGCAACGGATAACACCCACTTGATCTTGGATGTCACTGGTTATTTTGCGCCTTGAAACCACGCGTGGATCGTCGCGATCCTTGGCGCCAGGTGAGTCTCCATAAACTTGTCCCAACCCCCTTGGAACCTGAACGTGCTTGGTGCATGAGTCGTGACGACGATTGATCTTTTGCCCGTCAAGCGCCACGTCATGACTCCCGCGTACGTCTGCTCTTTTTCGCTTAAGCCTTCTGTTGTATGCGTTCCATTTGATCGCATCAGATTGTAGAACGCGTCTTCCATGCTTTTGCCTTGCAACACGATGACGTCCGGTTGAATTCTTTTGAGCTCTTCAAAGATCTGCGGCAAGCAGTGAGAGATCATGCCTCGTTGCTTGAACGGCATCCCTATTTGTCCATTCTTCACGCACTTCACTGCGTTGCCTTGCGCAAAATGCAGTAGAGCGCAGCCGGCGTCCTGCAATTGGGCACATCGCTGCTGGCACTGGCTTAGGCAATCAGACAAACCCAATACATCAGCAGCCATCGCTACCGTTGCCTTGTAGTGCCAGTTCCAGTTCGTGCCGTCTACCCGGTAATAGGCGATGCGCCGGACCTGAACTTCCGCCGCGTTTTCTTCGGCGTTGCTCGCGTCTCCAGCATCAAGCCCGATAAACACAATCTTTCTGTCGCTCTGTTCAAATAGCGGCCCGACATATGTTGCGCAATAGCCGGACGGATTGCGGCAAGCTGTACAACGGTTCGACGGGGGCAATGAGTTCGGGCCTGGCATAGGGGAATGGGGATTGATGACGGACATGTGGTCGCTTCAATTGCAGTGCACCGCGTAAAGGCACTTTCTCCCCCAGCACCTGAAGTCGCAAAGTCGTCCGACATCCAGCCTGACAACCCGGTGATCGCCCTGGATACCGTAACTGATTCGGAGTATCCTCGTGGAATGCATAACAAGCTTCCGCGATCTTCGGGAAGTCCTTCGCGGTTCCTTCTCCGTGCCGGGTATTCGTTCAGTGGCCTTCTGATCTCATTCGGCTTATGCTCCGGCGGTCAAATGGATGCGAGCGGACGACACGCTCCGCTGAAGTTCAAAATCCCGCCCGGTGCTTCTTCAATGGTTTCGTTCAGCACGGCGCCGAATGCTCAGTGCCTGATCCGTGAGGGAAACGCCAAAGCATCCGGCGAGAGTCTGCCCGTGTTCGCGGACGATGGTGGAACGGTAGTCTTCTATGCAGAGGCCGAGCAGCGGTCCGGCGGCACTGCGAAGCTGATAGCCTCGTGTTCTTCGCAACCTGAGCAGACGATCGAGATACAGGCAATACCGGGCGCAAAGGCGGCTGCGGACAACCCGATTGCACCGGGTATACAAGGCACGCGCTACAAACATATCCGGCCCGCCCTGAGCGGAGATCCCATGAGTCTTTCGACCCGAGAACTGGTCTCGCGCGGATATCCAGCCCGCCCCGATCCGCAGAAATCACCCGATGCTTACGCCTCCTGGCTGCGAGCCGTGTCGAAACCCGCAACGCAAATCGAGCCGAAGTTGATCAGCATGCCGAACCGCTTCCACGGCCCTCTGAAGTTGGAGAATGGACCGGCGGGATCTTCTAACTGGAGTGGGTATGCTCTGGTCGGAACCTCCAGTCCCTTTGACTTCATCTCGGGCAACTGGAACGTCCCTGCTACGGCGGGAAGCGAGTTGAATCAAGCAATTTATTCGGCATTGTGGATTGGGCTTGATGGTGACGCGTCCAATAATGTGGTCCAGGATGGAACAGGACAGGATGTTCTGTCGTTTATTAGCGGATCGACCATCTGGACTATACGCAGTTACTACGGCTGGAAAGAAATCTGCTGCCAGGAGCCCGAGGTCAGATTTTCAAATTTCCCCATTTATCCCGGTGACGAAATCAGTTCATACGTCTGGATGGCGGATTCATCGGGGAACATCAGTGCGTTTGGCGGGATCGCATATTTCTGGTTTGAGGACATAACGAGCGGACAATACGCGTACGTCTCGACTACGTTCACGAGCGGTGTATTTTCCGGCAACTCGGCAGAATGGATTCTGGAAAGGCCGACAATCAGCAATAACTTAACCGACCTCGCGGATTACGTCGGTGCGACTGTTTCCAACCCCTGGGTACACCGGGCAGACAATCGCTGGTACGGTTACACAGGAGGGGACGAGATCACCAGCCAGCAAATTACGATGTTCAACGGAGCCAACGCTCTTTCGACCGTATCGCCGGTGAACGTCGACCACATGCAATTCCAGTGGCTCGCATATCACTGATCTCGAGTTCGCGCGTGCTCGGCCCAAATCCCATCTAACGACATTGTGATGGAGGGGCGGTTTGCCCCTCCGCGACAATTGGTTACTGCACCATGCGCCGCTGCCGCCGCAGAAACGCCGGCGTGTCATAGTCATCCACCGGTGCCGGCTCTTCGGTCATAGTCTCGCTGGCCGGCGCAGTCTGGACAACAATTTCAGGCTCGGGAATGGGAGCGGGCGGAACTTCATGCTGAGCCGGTTCTGGCGTTGTCGCCATAGTGAACGGGAAATGCGGGTTGCGCCGGTCGATCTCGGGCAAGCTATCGCGATGGAACCCGGTAGCAATCACCGTAATCTTCACGCTCGCGCCCATTTTTTCATCGAGAACCACACCGAAATTAATCTGCACATCGTCGTTCTGTGTCGCCGTGCGAATCAGGCTGCAGGCTTCATGCACATCGTGGATACCAAGCTGACTCGAAGCCGTGATGTTGATGAGCACACCCCGCGCTCCCAACACTCCGCCTTCTTCCATGAGCGGGCTGTTGATGGCTTGTCGCGCTGCTTCGGCTAAGGCGTTCTCGCCGGTTGCAACCGCAGTGCCCATCATGGCGTACCCCATACCGGCCATGATTGTGCGGATGTCGGAGAAATCGCGATTGATCAGGCCGGGCGTGGTGATAATGTCGCCGATTCCCTGCACCGCCTGACGCAGGACATCGTCAGCCAGCCGGAACGAATCGAAAAAGCTGGTGCCTTTGGGTGCAAGCGTCAGAAGTTTCTCGTTGGGAATGCTGATGACGGTATCGCAACTGCCCGCAAGTTCCCCAAGACCGCGCTCCGCCTGCTTCATACGCCGCGGGCCTTCGAAAGCGAAGGGCTTGGTCACCACAGCCACTGTCAGCGCGCCAAGCTCCTTCGCCAGAGACGCCACAACCGGGGCAGCACCGGTGCCAGTGCCTCCTCCGAGCCCCGCTGTGACAAAGACCATATCGGCGCCTTCCAAAATTTCTATAATGTTTTCGGTGTCTTCGAGCGCCGCCTGACGCCCGACCGACGGGTCAGCGCCCGCGCCCAGGCCGCTCGTGAGCTTCTTTCCAATCGGAACCTTGTTCGGCACTGCCGAAGCGGCCAGTGCCTGCTTGTCGGTATTCAGAATGTAAAACTCGATGCCGCTCAGTCCTTCCTGGAGCATGCGGGCTACTGCATTCGAGCCGCCCCCGCCCACGCCGACTACTTTGATGCGGGTTCCCAGTTGGGACTCGTCTTCGATCAGGTACTTCAGATCATCTGTCATCCACGTTCTTCCTAATGTTTCGATTCAGAACTCTATCGCAGCACCAGTCCGGCAATCCCGGGCGAAGCGCGTTTCCATTCGCGCTTCAACCTGAGCCTTCCTGAGTACATTGCCAATCCCGCAGGCACCGTCCAGGCCGGGTTGTCGAGTTCCGGCGGCCAGCCCTCGATCCCAACCGCCAGTCCAAGACGAGCCTGGCAATTCAATATTCGCTCGGCCATGTCGCACATACCGGGCAACATCGCACCACCACCGGTGAGAATGGCGCCCTCGAGAAGCGACTGCTCCATGCCGACCCGAAGAATCTCCGAATAGATGCGATCGAAGATCTCTTCGGCCCGCGCTTCGAGAATTTCATTCAACTGGATGCGCGGAGCCTCGCGAGGCGCCCTTCCTTCGTTCGAAGGAATCTCGATCAGACTGCGGTCGGATTCGGTGCCGGTGATCGCGCAGCCATATTCGCGCTTGAGGTTTTCCGCATCTTCGTAATTCACCTTTAACAACCACGAGACGTCGCGTGTCAGATGGTCGCCGGCAACGGTCAGTGCCGTGGCGAGCAACAGAGCGTCACCATCGTACACAGCCAAATGGCTGGTTTGCGCTCCGATGTCGATCACGGCTACGCCGCGAGCGCGGTCTTCGGGTAGAACCGCGGCGTATGCTGAGGCCGTTGCCTCGAAGATAGATTCTTCGACAGCCAGGTGACCCTGGTGCACCGCCGCAATCAGTCCGTCATGGTCTTGTGAAGAAGCCGTCACTACATGGACATTCGCTTCCAGGCGCGCGCATGCCATGCCCTTCGGATTGCGATATCCGGCGCGTCCGTCGAGCGTGAAATCCTGCGGGCAGATCTGCAGCACCTGCCGGTCTTCTTCGAGTCGCACGCGGGCAGCGAGTTCCACCGCGTACCTGAGATCGCCGGGTTCAACGTCCCGCCTTCTTCCAAACTCATACAGGCCGCGGCTATTCACCCCGGCTACCGACCCGCCCAGACCAATCACCGCCGCCTCGGGCGATGCTTGCGCGCGCAGTTCAGCTTCGTGCAGCGCAAACCGGATGCTCTGGGTCAGTGCGGCCTGATCGCTCAGCCGGCCGCGATTCCAGGCCTGCGAAGGCGCTTCGCCATGACCAAGAAATCGTAACGACTCGTTCTCGACCGCACAGATCACCACGCGTGTGCTGCCGCTCCCGAGATCCAAGCCGACAGCTAGCTTGGCTTTACTCCCCACGTCGTCCCTCCCCGTTCGCCGTAATCACGCCGTCCACTCGCAGGTCCAGCGTTGTTGCGTCCGGCCGCTTCGCCCGGATCTCGCCGTAGTTCGCCAGGAAATTCTGCATTCTCTCCGTGTAGTTTTCGTCACCCAGCATCAGCTTCACAACCGTTCCCTCGACGTGCTCCGAAACCACCAGGTTGTTCGGATCCGCCACGTCCACTTCCGAAACGTCCTTCCCGAGCGGGCCAATCTCCTTCAGCATCTCGAGAACACGGCGAACACGAGCACGCCGGTTCTCAATCGACTCTGTCTCACTAATTCCCGTCAGCACCGGCAGCGTAAATTTCGCTGCCACTTTCGGACGCAGAATGAAACCCTCACTATCAATCAAAACAAATCGCGAGATGCCGCCACGAGTGGCAGGCCGAAGGTGAAGAAAGGCCACCGGCAGCCGCTCCAGGACGTGAACCTTCAACGTTTTCGGCCAAACCTTCGAGACCGATGCAGTCTCAATCCAGTCGATCGCCAGTAGTTGCTCCCGGCGCTCCTGTATCGGCACGAGATATAGGCTGCGGCCAAAGTCCTCTTTAAAAACGTTACGGATCTGGGAAGCTGACGCATAATGTACCCCCTCCAAAATCAAGTTCGGGCTCTGCCCCGTGTATTCATCTCCATCGCCAACCCGGAAGCGCTCATCTTTGATGAGGAACTGTTCCGTGCTGTGCCACGCATACAGGGTCGTGACCATCAACAGGATCCCGGCTACCAGCCACGCCATGAAGCGCCCCCAGCGTATGCTGCGAACGATCCATTGCAGGCCCTCTTCGGCAGCCATCAGGCGGCGGCCTCCGCGCGTAACTTTGAAAGAATCTTCCCGGCTGCCGTTGAAACATTGCCGGCGCCCAGCGTGATGATCAGATCTCCGGGACCTGCGGCATTAGCGATGGCTTCGACGCTCTCGTCCATGCTCCCCAGGTAATGCGCCGACCGATGGCCATACGCCTGAAGTTTCTCTAACAGGGCTTTCGCGCTGATACCCGCGATCGCTTGCTCCGAAGCCGCATAAATATCGAGCAGATACACTTCGTCGGCCTGATGAAACGCTGTCCCGAACTCTTCGAGCAGGTGCTGCGTACGGGAGAACCGGTGCGGCTGGAACAGCACCAGGATGCGGCGGAACGGCCCAAGCCTCGCGGCCGCGAGTGTTGCCTTTACTTCGGTTGGATGGTGGCCATAATCATCGACAACCGTAACGCCGTTCTCACATCCGCGCACGGAAAACCGGCGGTCCACACCGGAGAACGCTGCCAGCCCTTCGCGCAGATGTTCGGTCGAGACTTCCAGTTCAAGGCTGGCTCCGACCGCCGCCGTTGCATTCAGTACGTTATGCAGACCCGGAACGTTCAGGCGAAACTGCCCTAGTTCAGCGCCCGCCTTTCGTATCTTGAACTCGCTGCCGTCGGCAGCCAGCCTGACGTCCTGAATCTCCAGATCCACCTGCGGCGAGCGCCCATAAGTGATCGTGCGGCGCCGGATGCTGGGAAAGATCGCTTGAATATTAGCGTCTTCCATGCAAAGCACGGCCGCGCCATAGAAGGGTACTTTGTTGACGAAGTCGGTGAACGCCGATCGAATCTCTTCAAGCGATGAGTAGTGGTCCAGGTGCTCGCGATCGATGTTCGTCACCACCGCAATGATCGGGGCCAGCTTCAGAAAGGAGCCGTCGCTCTCGTCCGACTCAACTACAAGCAGCGAACTTTTGCCTACGCGCGCATTCGACCCATGCAGCCCGGCCACTCGCCCGCCCACAACAACCGTTGGATCCAGGTTGGCTGCATTCAGAATCGAAGCCACCATGGACGTGGTGGTGGTTTTGCCGTGACTTCCCGCGATCGCGATCCCAAATTTCAGACGCATGAGCTCGGCCAGTAGCTCACCGCGCGGTATCACCGGAATCTGCAGCCGCCTCGCCTCCAGAATCTCCGGATTGTCCCGATCAAGCGCCGACGTGACCACAACGGCCTTTGCACCGGTGACGTTCTGCCCGTCGTGCCCCACGTAGACTTTAGCGCCGAGCGTGCTAAGCCGCTCCGTAATCGGGCTGAGTTTCAGGTCCGACCCGGACACTTCGTAACCAAGCGTGAGCAGAACTTCAGCGATTCCGCTCATCCCGATTCCCCCAATTCCTACGAAATGTACGTGCTGGGGCTTAAAAAACATTACACAAGGGTATTGTTTCGGCTTTGACAATCCGTGTCAATCGACGAGGGCAAAGTATTGTACTTACGTGAAACATTTCGCTGGTTCTTACGGTCGCGCGTGCTCATGCGGTTGCCTGACCGCCATTTCGCTGCGCTGCTGATTCCAGAATATCGGCTGCACGCAAAGCGGCGTCCGGTTTTGCAAATCTCTTTGCTTGCGCTCTCATTCGCTCTAATCGCCGCCGGGTCTTCGCGCAACTTTTCTACTTCTTCGAACAGCCGCTGCCCGTTCAATTCCGCATCCAGGACCATAACGGCCGCTCCGGCTTCGACGAACGCTTCGGCATTCCGCCGCTGATGATCGTCGGCAGCAAACGGCAAAGGGACCAGCACAGAAGCCATGCCGGCTGCTGCAATCTCGTTCACGCTTCCCGCTCCCGCTCGTGCCACCACCAGATCCGCTTCGGCAAACGCCGCCGGCATATCGGAGACAAAAGGAACCACTTCGCCCTCTAAGCCGCTTTGCTGAAACTCACGTTGCAGTGCTTCATGCTCCCGTGGACCCGACTGATGAATAATCCGGATAACGTCGCGAATCGGCCGCATGAGTTTCCAGCTTTCCCGCGACGCGCGGTTGAGTGTACGCGCTCCCAAACTGCCGCCCGTAATGAGAATGGTAAACCTTTCGTGCGGCTTCCGCTCAATCCGAAAAAACTCGGCACGTACGGGTAGACCCACGACTTCCGATCGCGACGCGCCGAACCACCTTCGCGTCGATTCGAACCCAAGCAACGCGCGATAAACAAATCGCCTTACCATCCGATTCGCCAAGCCCGGAGTTGCGTTCGGTTCCAGGATGATCAACGGGATGCGCCTTAGAATTGCTGCAGCCATCACCGGCCCCGTCACATAGCCACCCGTGCTAAACACCGCATGCGGCCGGTAATTCTTGAGTACCCGCCACGCATCCACAACGCCCGCGGGAATGCGAAAGGCACTTCGGATTCGGGTCGGAAGGTCCACGCGATTCAATGCGCCGGTCCGAACGAAGCGGATCTCAAACCCGGCCTCCGGTACCAGGCGCGCCTCCATCTTTTCCCGGCTGCCAATGAACAAAACCGAATGTCCCCGATCCCGCAATACGCGCGCCACCGCCAGCGCCGGAAAAACGTGCCCCCCTGTCCCCCCACCGGTCAGAACGAACGAATACGCCATCGAGCTAAGCCGTGTGCTCGTTCACGCTCAGCAGCATGCCCATCAGAAGAAGCGTGCTGAGAAGGGAACTTCCTCCGTAACTCACAAAGGGAAGCGGGATCCCCTTATTAGGCACCAGATCGAGAACCACGCTCATATTAATGAGCGCCTGCACAACGACACAAACCGTAACACTCAGAGCCAGGTAGCGGCCGAAATTATCGGAGGCAAGGAAATATGTTCGCAAACCGCGCCAAAGCACAATGACGAATCCGGCCAGCAGCACGAACGATCCCAGGAATCCGGTCTCCTCGCCGACAATGCCATAGATAAAATCGGTTTGCGCTTCAGGCAGATACAGCATCTTTTGTTTGCTCTGCATCAGTCCCACGCCGGCGATTCCGCCGGAACCGACCGCGATCTTCGCCTGCCGCTGCTGGTATCCCGGATCGCTCGTCGAGGCGGTTTTGTGCGCGTACTGCAAAATCCGGCCGCTCGGATCGATGCGCGCGAGCATCTTGTGATCCTTATCAAGGAAATCGATGGCTCTTGCAAGGCGGTATGGCTTCATCACCACAAAACCCGATCCCAGAACGATGCCGAGAAAGGCGCAAACGGCGAGATAGCGGTACGCCACGCCGGCGACAAATATCACTGCCACCGTTGTTGTAACCAGAACCACCGCAGTTCCCAGATCCGCAATCGCCACCGCGAGTGCGATAAACGAAATCGAAATTGCCAGCGGCCCCAAGCGTGTGACGGCTATTGACCGCACCCACACGCCGGCACAGAAAGAAGGCGAGAAACAGCGACAACGCGGGTTTCGCCAATTCGGACGGCTGCATGGAAAACGGACCAGCCTTCAACCATCGATGGCTACCGGAATCCGTGATGTAAACCGCAAGCAACAGCAAGAGCACGATCCCGAGACCCGCAAACGCGACACGTGGATTGTTCCATTGCCGGTAATCGCGCTTCATGCAATACAGAAGTGCGATTACGGAGAAAACGGCCCAACCAAGTTGCCGCAGGAAAAAGTAGGTGCCCGAGACGTGGAACTTCAGTTCGGCCACAATCGCAGACGCACTGTAAACCATCACCAGGCCGAAACAAACCAGGCCCATGACGGTGAGAAAAAGCAACCAATCGGTTTTAAGACGCTGTGCCACTGAGTTAAAACAATTCTTTCACTAATTGTTTGAAGGCGGTTCCCCGCTCTTCGAAGTTTTGAAACTGATCGAAACTCGCGCAGGCCGGAGCTAGCAGCACAGTATCGCCCTTCACTGCATGCTCACGCGCATACCGGACCGCCGCAGCTAAGGTTCCGCACCGAATCAGGTCCACCGTGCCGTCCAGCTCGCGCTCGATGATCGGCGCCGCCGCATAGGGATAGGGCGGTTCCGCGCCGATCAGGAGAGCACCTTTGCCCTTCTTTCCGAGAGGCGCCCGCAAAGGCGTATAGTCGCTACCCTTATCCTTGCCGCCGAGGATGATCCAGAGATTTCCGTTGAACGCCTCGACGGCCTTCAATGTTGCGTCAACGTTTGTGGCCTTCGAATCATTGAAATACTCCACGCCATCAAGAGATCGCACGAATTCCAACCGGTGCTCCACGCCAGGAAACGACCGCACGGCCGCCGGAATGCGCTGCGGATCCGCTCCTGCCAGCAGAGCCAGCAATGTGGCCGCAAGCACATTTTCGATATTGTGCATCCCGCGAAGCTTGACGTCAGAGCGCTGCAATACCGGCCGGCCATCCCACAAAAGCTCTTCGCCGCGCAGGGTCATACCGGGGCTGACAGGCTGAGTCGCGCTGAACCAATGCACGTGCGATTTGGCCTTCTTGCCAAATGATCGGCAAACAGGATCATCGAAATTCAAGACCGCTGCGCCATCCGGTGCCTGGGTGTCGAACAAACGCCCTTTTGCCGCGGCATAACTCTCAAATGTATGGTGCCGGTCCAGGTGATCCGGCGTGACATTCAGGCACGCGCCCAGCTTCGCCTGAAACTGGATCGCGGTCTCGAGCTGAAAACTCGACAACTCGAGAACGTTCCACTGCTTCTCTTTTGAGGAAGAAATCAAAGACGTGACGGCCGTTCCGATATTCCCGCCTACCTGACAGGCAATCCCGCATTCCCTGAGCAGATGCCCGGTCAGCGCCGTTGTTGTCGTCTTGCCATTCGAGCCTGTAATACCGATCACGGGTCCGCGCAGAAAATAGGAAGCCAGCTCTACTTCCCCAATCACCGGAACGCCCTCCATCCGGGCCTCATTGAGCATCGGGAGATCCGCCGGTACCGCCGGAGACAACACAATCAGGTCGGGATTTCCCAGAAGTTCCCGCTTTTGTGCGACTACCGGAATGCTCAATTCCGGGATAGGCTGCGGGTCGGCATCCATCGCGACAACGTGCGCCCCGTGTCTTAACAGGAGCTCGATGGCCGCTATTCCGGAGCGCTTCGTACCAATCACTACGACGTGCTTATCTCGAAATTCCACTGTCCCGCGGCTACCTCAGCTTCAACGTTGTCAACGCGAAAAGCGCCATGATCAGTCCGGCAATCCAGAATCTGACAACCACCTTCGATTCAGGCCACCCTAGCGCTTCGAAGTGATGGTGGATCGGCGCCATTTTGAAAATTCGCTTGCCGTTCCTGAGCCGGTAGCTGCCCACCTGGAGAATCACCGACAGCGCCTCTATCACGAAAATTCCCGCCGATGAAGATCAGCAGAATTTCCTGTTTGATCAGGACAGCTAAGATCCCTAAACCGCCCCCCAGGGAAAGCGATCCGACGTCGCCCATGAAAACCTGCGCAGGGTGCGAATTGTAGAAAAGGAACCCGAGACTGGCCCCGAACATACATGCAGAAAAGATCGTCAGCTCCTGGGAGCGGGGAAGGTGAACGAGATCCAGGTACTCGGAGAACTTGGCATGGCTCGTCACATAGGTGAGAACCGTCATGGCTCCGGCCGCAACAATCATCAATCCGATCGCAAGTCCATCGAGGCCGTCCGTCAGGTTCACGGCGTTCGAAGAACCAACCATGACAAAAACGATAAAAAAGTAGAACGGGATGAAGGCGAGCGGATACGTCCAGAAGCTCCTCGAAAGAGCGTTGATCAGCAAATCGGGTTTGAACTGCTTAAAGAATGGAACATTGATGACAGTCGAGTAAGCCTGGTTCGCGTGCAGCAGCAGAAGCAGGAACCCGATCAGCATGGCGCAAGTCACTTGCGCCCAGAATTTCTGACGCGCCGTTAAGCCAAGATTGCGTTTCCGGGCCACCTTGGCGTAATCGTCGGCAAAACCGATAGCACCGAACGCAATCAATCCCAGCATCGCGATCCAGACGTACTGGTTCCGCAGGTCGGCCCAAAGAAGAGTCGGAACGACGATGGACGTCACGATCAGAAGGCCTCCCATGGTTGGAGTCCCGGCCTTCTTCTTATGGGATTGGGGCCCTTCTTCCCGAATATGCTGCCCAAAGCTGAGATCCCGCAGCTTCTGGATCATCCACGGCCCAAGCGCGAGCGAGAGAGCAAGTGCCGTCAGGCTGGCCAGCGCTGTTCGAGTCGTGACGTATCCGAATACCCGGAACGCGGGTATGTACTCGTGCAGGACCAGATAGAGCAGCCAATACAGCATGTAAAATTTGCGAACAGAGAGGCCCTTGTGAACCTAAGAGGAGGACGCTTTCGCGCCTCCGTTCGAACCACGTTTTTCATATCCGAACGATCTAAGTACACGGCGGGCAACTTCACGATCGTCGAAGGGGATGGGACCGTCTTTCAGGATCTGATACGTTTCGTGTCCCTTGCCCGCTAGGATCACGATATCACCGGGTCCCGCCGCTTCGATTGCCTTCCGGATGGCGCGTTCGCGATCGGGCTCGGCTGCGTGCGGTGTATCGCTGCGGCTCAATCCCACCATGGCGTCATTCATAATCGCGAGCGGATCTTCGCCCCGCGGATTGTCCGACGTCAGTACGACATAGTCGCTTAATTCTGCGGCTGCCATACCCATCAGCGGCCGTTTGGAGCGGTCGCGATCGCCGCCGCAGCCAAATAGAGTAATGATGCGCTTCGGTTTCAGCCCACGCGCCACAGAAAGGATGTTCCGGAGAGCATCATCGGTATGGGCATAATCGACAACGACCAGGAACGGCTGTCCTTCTTCCACTCGCTCGAAACGGCCGTTTACGTTCCGCAGGTTCTTTAGTCCAATCATGATGTTTTCTTCGCTGACGCCTAGCGTCAGAGCGACGCCCGAAGCAAGCAGAATATTCGAGACATTGATATGCCCCACAAGCGACGATTCCACGCGGAACGACCGGTCTCCCGCTTGAATGTCAAACGCGAGTCCTTCGAAGGATGAATGCACGCTGCTAGCTCTGACCCAAACGTCGTCCCCTCGCCACTTCCGGGGCGGCTTAGCGGTTCCGTACCAGTAGACCTGCGTTTCACGCGCAATCTGAATCCGTGCCGCACCCGGGTCTTCCGTATTCAAAACAGCGAACCGGGGCGGAGGTCCGCTGCGCGGCAGGAACAACAGTTGCTTGGCGTCGAAGTACGCTTCCATCGTCCCGTGGTAGTCGAGATGGTCGCGAGTGAAATTCGTGAAGCCCGCCGTGTGCACCGCAACACCGTGGAACCGTCCAAGATCGAGCGCATGCGACGAGGCTTCGAGTGTGAAGTACGTGCCTCCCGCCCCTTCGAGTTCGCTCATCATCCGGAACAGGTCGAGCGATTCGGGCGTCGTGTTCACTGCCGGCAACACTCGTCCGGCCAAGTGATACTCCACCGTGCCCACAAGCCCGGTGATGGCACCGGAAGCGCGCAGAATGGAATCGATCAAAAGCGTGCTGGTCGTCTTCCCGTTCGTGCCTGTTACCGCGGTCACCCGCAGCCGTTCGTCCGGGCGGTCGAAAAAATTCTTGGCTGCCGTCGCAAGTGCCTGACGCCCGTGGGAAACGCGCAACCACGGTATCCCTAAGTGTTCCGGAGCCGGCCTGTCGCTAATGACCGCGATTGCTCCCCGCTCGAAGGCGGCTTTTGCGAACTGCGTTCCGTCGGCTTTCGCGCCCGGAAACGCAAAAAACAGAAATCCGGGCTCTACCTTTCGGCTATCGTAGGCGAGACCTATCACTTCGGCGGAGGACAATCCGGCCGGAAGTTCTTGAATGAGAGGAACCCGATCGAGAACCTGCGCCAGCTTCACCTGGCAAACCTCACGGCCACATGAGCGCCCGGATGCAACAGAGCGCCGGCCGCGGGATTCTGGGCGCGTGCGAGGCCTTCACCATAGAGATCAACGTCCAGTCCGGTCGCGGTAGCTTCCTGCACGACGTCGCGCACAGTTTTGCCAACGAAGTCCGGCACCTTCGGGGCGTTCGAATCAACTTCTGCCACCACAACGTTGCCATCTGCGATTGTGTCTTCGCCCCCGGCTGCCTTCAACTCCTCTTCCGTGAACGGTGTAGCCAGTTCCGCCGTGTCCATCTCAACCGCTTTATCCGAGGAACCCTTCTTTGTCTTGGCGGCTGCAATGGCCGCCTTCTCTTCCATTTCCTCGATCTCCTGCGGCACATCACGCGGGATGCTCTCGTGGCGCAGCGCGGTCTCAATCGCACTCTCAAACACCGGACCCGCTGCCGCGCCGCCGAATCCCGCAACACCGGTGGTGCCGGAGATCGTCACGATGATCACAACGCGCGGATTGGTATACGGCGCAAAGCCAAGGAACGATGCGTTGTACTTGTGCGTGTAAACGTGGTGCGCATAGTCGTAGATCTGCGCCGTCCCGGTTTTCCCGGCGAAGGTATATCCCGGAACATGGAGATGCGCCGCCGTGCCGCCCGGCATCGTGACTTTGTGCATCATGTTGCGCATTGTCACAACCGTTTGCGGCCGTAGCACCTGAACCGGAGTCAGCAGTTTTGTCTTCTCCACCTTGCTTCCCGGCGTCTGTTTCCAGGCCACGATATGCGGAGAGATCAGGTATCCGCCATTCGCAATGATGGCACCAAGCTGCGCAAGTTGAATGGAGGTAACGCTGATTTCATGCCCCATGGGCACGGATCCGATCGAGGTCGGCTGCCAGCGCTTCAATGGCCGTAGCATGCCTGGCGCTTCCGCCGGCAACTCGATGCCGGTACGGCGTCCGAAGCCGAAGCGCCGGATGTATTCATACAGGTTCTTGTTACCCACCTGCATGCCGATCCGGATAGCGCCGATGTTGCTCGATTTCGCCAGAACATCTTCCACCGGAAGGGCCGGATAGGGGTGAGAGTCGTGAATGATGCGGCTGAATAGCGTCATCACGCCGTTTCCGCAGTTGATGATGGTGCCCGGCCGCAGGCTGGTGGTCTCCATCGCGGCCGAGATCGTCACAACTTTGAAGACCGAACCCGGTTCGAACGGTGCGACCACGGCGAGATTCTCGCGCCCTCTTGGTTTGTCGCCTGCATGCAGCCGCTGGTTCAGATCGTAGGTCGGATAGTTGGCCAAAGCCCGGATCTCGCCCGTGTATGGATCCATCGCCACCAGACTTCCATGGTCAGCATGGTTCGAAATTACCGAAGCTTTCAGCGCGTCCTCAGCGACATGCTGCAGCTCGCTGTCGATCGTGAGGCCGATGTTCCTACCCGGAACCGGCGTTCGCGTCACGTCTTCCGCATAAGCGCGCTGTTTCACGTCCACCTGCAGATGCGCAAGGCCCGGAATGCCTGCTAATTCTTTGTCAAGCTTCAACTCGACACCGCCGGCACCTTTCCCTTCGGCATTCACATTACCGATCACGTGTGCCGCGAGCTGCCCGTTCGGATAACTGCGAAGACTGCCTTCGCGGATCTCAACCCAATCCAGCTTCATGGCCTGGATCGCTTCCGCCTTCTCCTCCGATACATGCGGATCCACTACAAAGTAGCCGCGATGATTCTTCGATGCCGCAGCCGCCTCCAGATCCGCTTCGAGCTTGTTCGCGTCCATTCCGAGGACACGCGCGAGCAAAGCCGCCGCGATCCCTCGATCAGGGATTCGCCGCGGACTTACAACGACAAATTTAGAAGCTGAACTGAGTGCGAGATAGTTCCCGTTGTGGTCGAAGATGGAGCCGCGTCGCGCTTCGATCTTCTCGATCCGGTCCTGTTGCGATTCGGCGAGATTGCGGTAAACGTCGTGGTGGAGAACCTGAAGTCCGAACAGTCGTCCTGCAACAACCAGTGCCCAGACCAGCAGGATGAATCCTAAAACCACAAGACGATCGTCGGACTGGGATTGACGAGGGCGCGACCGCCGGTTGTCTCCCAGTCCAAAAGCGTCTCGAAACATGGTGGAAGATGATGCTCGAGTGAAAAAGATTAATACTGACCCGTCGGCTCCATGGCTCCCAGCGGAAGCATGTTGCGCGCCTCGGTCTTCGTCTTGCCTTCGAGGAATTGGATCTGCTGTGGATCGGGCTCCACCATCTTTAAGGATTTCGACAGATGTTCAAGATGCTCGTAGTTCAGCAGCTTAGCTTCAGCAAACTCGAGCTGCGCTTTCTGGTGCTGCAGCTTCGTCTTCTCGCCTTCGAGCGATTGCAGCGTGAAACCAGCCATGATGTTGTAAGCAGCAGGCACGAGCCCGGCAATCACCAGCGAAGCGGCGATAAAACCGGTAGCGACCGTGCGGCTGCGAGCTCTCTTCGCTACCGGATCGGATGCGCGCACGACGGTGCTGTTGTCAATGCGCTTAACGAAAAGGTAGACGTCCTCATTTGCGATGGGGCGAAGACGAGGTGACTCCGTCCTTGTCCAAACTGCCGGCGGCGCCGCGGCAAGCTCCCTTACCCCAACAAATCGATTTACAAAAGTTGCCAGTGATGCCATTTCAATTCCTTCAAATTCGCTCTAGCGCCCGGAGCTTCGCACTGCGGGACGCCGGATTCTTCAAAATCTCTTCACGCGCCGGCTTAACAACATGCTTCGTCAGAATTCGCGCCGAACCGGCGCGGGCCAACGACTGAAAAGCGCCCTTCACCATCCGATCTTCCAGCGACATAAACGTCAGCACGACAAACCGTCCGTTCTGCCGCAAGCACTCCGGAGCCATCCGAAGCAGCGCCTCCAACTCCTCCAACTCGTTGTTCACGGTCAGGCGCAGCGCCATAAACGTCTGCGTTGCCGGATGCAATCTCCCCGTTCGCGGCACGACCTGCTCGATGACCTTAGCCAGACGGCCCGTCGTCAGAATGGGCCGCGCGCGAACGATTGCTCTGGAGATTCTTCGCGACCTCCTTTCTTCGCCGAGCTGGTAGATCAAATCGGCGAGGGCCTTTTCATCCATCTCATTTACAAGATCAGCCGCCGTTACATCTCTCCGGCGATCCATGCGCATGTCAAGCGGTCCATCCTCCATCAGAGAGAACCCCCGCTCCGCAGTATTCAGTTGGAAACGGCTGACGCCAAGGTCAGCCAACACTCCGTCGACGGCCGCTACGCCAAATTGCTCCAGCGCCTTCGGCATTTCTGAAAAAGATCCGTGGAAAAATCGAACTCGCGAGGCGACGCCCGCTGTGGCTTCGCGCGCTAACTCAAGCGACTCAGCATCCCGATCGCACGCGATAATCAGGCCGCTCTCCAACCGCTCTGCAATTGCCTTCGTATGACCGCCAAGACCGGCCGTCAGGTCGAGGTAAAACCCGTCGGGACGAATCGCGAGATACTCGAGCGACTCGTTCAATAACACCGGGTAATGTCGAGGAGTCCCCTTTTCCCCTCGAGCATCCATACATGGCTCTACCGCAACCCCTTCTTCTCGAGCGAGCTGTACTTCTCGGCAAGATTAGCCTTCGCTTTTGTCAGCCGTTGCTCGTAAACCTTACTTCCAAACACTTCAATGCGTCCCTTGTAACAGAGGAGATGCACATCGTCCTTCTCAAACTCCAATTCACGCCGCAGGGTGGTCGGTATTAGGACTCTTCCCTGGCCGTCAACCTCGGCTTCTTCGCCATAGTGGTTTGCCACCATCGCAAGATCCGCTCGATCTTCGGCATCTTCTCCCGGCTCTTCCAGCATCTTTTGTGTTTCCCGCCAGGTGGAAATCGGATAGATTAGTGCTGTCTCTATCTTCAAAGTCGTGATGAAAAGCTTCCGCTCTCCAATGCTTTCGAGGTACTGCACGATCGCCGCAGGCAGCTTCAAACGGCCTTTTTCGTCAACGCGACCGCTGAGCGTTCCACGAGGCGCTTCGACCACCGCCTCGGTTTGTCCCTCTATACCCGCCACTTCCCCGCCAAACCATCACCACTTTTGACCACTTTGGTCCTATTCAATCCACTGGGAAAATACTCGCATGCGGCTTCTGCATTTGCAAGACCTTTGTTGAAGAATTCTTTGCAAGTTATTGATTTCGCCTTTCTTACGCCAGGTAACGGGCAAACGTAGAGAACGAAAAGCGTGACAGGTGCGTCAGAGGATAGGATTTATCTGATGTCGAAGTCGATTGCGGTCAGATCGTCCCTGTCATCAATTGCGCGGAGCAGTAAAACTGATCCGAAGCCTAGTTGACTCGGGCGATCGCGATGCGAGTGTTTAAAGCGCTTGAATTAGGTTGATTGCGGGCGGAGGAGCGTGACACCTTCCGGTGCTCCGATTGCAACTTGTGCCGCCATGCCGATGAACAAACCGTGTTCGAGCACTCCGACCACGCTGTCGAGTTCTTTCGCCAGTGTCGGCGGGCGATGACATGGGTCCAAAGGCACAATCGAGTATGTAGTTGCCGCCATCGGTGACGAACGGGCCGCCCGTCTTTTCCTGGCGAAGACCAGGATGCCCTGACAACTTCTCGAGAGCACGCGCGGTCGCCTGCCATCCAAATTGCGCCACTTCAACCGGCACCTTGAACTTTTCGCCGAGGCGGTTCACGAGCTTGCTTTGGTCAACAATCACCAGGAAGTACTTGGATGCTGCGGCAACGATCTTTTCGCGCAGTTGATTCCCGCCGCCGCCCTTGATCAGGTTCAGCGTTCCCAACTCCACTTCATCCGCGCCGTCGATTGCTATGTCGATCTCCTGATAATCGCCAAGCGTGGCCAATGGAATTCGGAGGCGCCGTGCTTGCTCTGCCGTGTGTTCTGACGTCGGAATGCCTACGATCCGCAGACCCTCTGTCACACGCTTCCCGATCGCGTCTACGGCCATGGCAGCGGTACTGCCGGACCCTAAGCCCACAATCATGCCGTCCTGGAGTTGATCTGCAGCCCAGCTTGCGGCAGCCTGCTTCAGACGATCCTGCTCGTTCGGTGTGGACATGATGGCCTCTTCAGTATTTCAAGTTGGCTTCGACGTTGCCGAACGCGCCTGGCGCTTCGCGCGATACTCCTTCAGCGCGAGGTCGATTGTTCGTAGGCGTATGCGACCCGGAACATCGTCGATTCGTCGAAGTGCTTCGCGAAGATCTGCAGCCCGATAGGCAAGCCTTCCGGAGATTGGCCGCACGGCACGCTCATGCACGGCACGCCAGCCAAGTCACCGGTGAGGGTGTAGACATCGGAAAGATACATGGCGAGCGGGTCCTCCACTTTTTCGCCGATCTTGAAGGCGGGAAACGGCGAAACAGGCGCAACGATGGCATCAACCCGTTCAAACGCCTGGTGGAAATCGCGCGCGATCAAAGTGCGAACCTGCTGCGCTTTTTTATAGTAGGCATCGTAGTAGCCGGCACTCAGAACGTAAGTGCCGAGCATGATCCGGCGCTTCACTTCGCTTCCAAAGCTGTCACCCCGGGAATCGCGATACATATCGGCCAGCGTGCTGCTTTCCGTTCGCGTCGAGTACCGCACGCCGTCGTAGCGGGCAAGGTTGGAACTCGCTTCTGCCGTAGCGATGATGTAGTAGCACGAGAGCGCGTATCTGGTATGAGGAAGGCTGATCTCTTGCACCGTGCAGCCTAAGCTCTCGAGCTGTTTCACGGCGCGCTGGATCACGTCACCGGTTTCCGGTCCGAGTCCTTCGAAGTACTCCCGCGGGAGACCAAGCCTCAATCCCTGGACCGGCATCTTCATCGCCGCTTCGTAGTCATCCACCGGAGCGAAGGCGGACGTTGAGTCCTGCTCGTCGCGTCCCGCCATGGCCCGAAGCACAATGGCAGCATCTTTCACGTTCCGGGCGAAAGGACCGACGTGATCGAGCGAGCTGGCGAACGCGACCAGGCCATAACGCGACACGCGGCCATAGGTTGGTGTCACGCCAACAACACCGCAGAAACTGGCGGGCTGCCGGATGGAGCCGCCCGTATCCGAGCCAAGCGTGACGACTGCTGTACCTTGCGCAACAGCGGCAGCGGATCCGCCGCTCGAACCGCCCGGTACACGGTCAAGAGCCCGCGGATTGCGCACAGGACCAAACGCCGAGTTCTCATTCGAAGAACCCATGGCGAATTCATCGCAGTTCAATTTGCCGATGACGATGGCGCCTTCCGATTCCAGACGAAACACAGCGGTCGCATCGTAGGGAGGAATGTAGTGCTCGAGTGCACGAGAACCGCAGGTCGTCCGGAGGTCTTTCGTGACGAGGACGTCTTTCACTCCGAGCGGAACACCGGCAAGCGCGCCGCCCGATAATCCTGCCGCGATCTCGGCATCCACTTTGGCAGCGGTACGAAGGGCACGCTCCGGCGAGAACGTCAGGTATGCGTTGGTTCTTGCATTCTCCGTCTCGGCCAGCTTTATTGCTTCCGTAGCAAGTTCCGTCGCAGAAAAATCTTTGTTGAGAAGACCGGCTCGAATCTTGGAAATATCGAGAGACGCGACATCGGAGACAGCGCTCATGATCTGTCGATCACTTTCGGAACCTTGAAATATCCGCTGCCTTTGGCCGGTGCGTTGGCCAGCGCTTCTTCATTCGTCAGCGTGATACGCGGTCTATCCTCGCGTAAGGTCGCGGTTTCGTCGGCTTCAAAGAGTACTTGTGCCATGGGCTCAACGTTCGTCGTGTTCAATTCGTTGAGCTGTTCGATATGAGTCAGGATGTGGCCGAGGTCTTGTGACATCTTCGAGACCTCGTCATCAGAGAGCCGCAGATTCGCCAGATCGGCGATATACCGGACTTCCTTTTCAGTTAAATTCAAGCACTAGCCTTCTTACGCGAGAGTCGATATACCTTCTTTAGCACAGGATCAAGGATCGTCTCTGCTTCGTCCGTGTGTGACTCTGAACGAACGCTCGCGGCAGGATTCTCGATAGATTCGGCACGCTGAACCGTACGCCGGGGAATGCCGATCCTGAACTCCAGATCGCTGACAACAGCACTCCCTGTGAACTTTCGCAAACGGTCCAGAATTTGCCACGAAAGAGTATGCAGCTGCCGCTGCCAGATGGCGTCTTCGACTTCGACGACCAGCTTGTCGCGGACCAGCTTCACGTGAGACGTATGCCGGGCGATGGCTTTGCCGACCGCCAGAGGCCAGGCAGCGCGGTACACATCTTCGTCGCTCATGATCTCGCGACTGACAGATTTGTTCTTAAAAAGGCGCGCGGCTCGTTCCATGGGGATCGCTGTAGCAGGAAGCTGCTGACCGGAGGGAAAAGCCTCCGAAGCGATTCGAGTGTATCACGGCTTTGCGGTCAGTTCGTTTTTCCGAGCTCCGCTTGGATAGCGTCGGCAATTCTGCCTGTCCACTTGTTCACTTCATCTTCCGAAGGTCCTTCAACCATGACTCGCGCGAGCGGTTCCGTACCTGAAAATCGGACCAGAACTCGGCCGCTTCCTGCGAACGCCTGTTCCGCGGCCTCGATCTCGGCCTGCACCGACGAGAGTTCGGCGAGAGGACGCTTGTTCTTGACGCGAATATTCACGAGCTTCTGGGGAAAGCTCTCGATTTCCGCTACCAGATCGTCCGAGCGTGCGTCCCGAATCGCGAACGATCTGGAAAACCTGGAGAGCCGTAAGAATGCCGTCTCCCGTGGTTGCGTATTCAGAGAAGATGACGTGGCCGGATTGTTCTCCGCCCAGCGCAGATCCGCGTCGCAGCATTTCTTCGAGAACGTATTTGTCGCCGACTGGAGTGCGCAGCATTCTGATCTGCCTGGGTGGCCAACGCTTTCTCGAGCCCGATATTCGACATGACGGTGGCAACGACCAGATCGCCCGGCAACTTGCCTGCACGCTTCAAGGCAGAACCTGCGAGAAACAGAACGGCGTCGCCATCGACAACTTTCCCCTGCCCCGAGACGAACAGCGCCCGATCGGCATCACCGTCGAACGCAATTCCGAAGTCGGCGCCGGTTTCGACAACACGAGCCTGCAGATTCTCAAGGTGCAACGAGCCGCAGTTCAGGTTGATGTTGCGCCCGTCAGGAGAAGCGCCCAGCCAATCCACTTTCACCCCGAGCTGGTCAAAGAGGTGCGGCGCCACCTCGGTTGCCGATCCATTCGCGCAATCGATCACGAGATGGAACGGAAAGCTTCCGGTTATGGTTCCAAGAAGATACTGTTCATACAGATGATCTAAGCTTCGATCGAGCGTCAGTTCGGCCGGAACAGCTTCTGCCCCGGACTCGATCCAATCCGGTCATCAGTTTTTCGAGTTCCAGTTCGACTGCGTCCGGCAGTTTGTACCCCGAGTGGCTGATGACCTTCAGCCCGTTGTCGTGATACGGATTGTGCGAGGCCGAGATCATGACACCGGCCGCAAAGGGCCCGGTGCGCGTCAGGTATGCCACTCCGGGGGTTGTAATAACACCTGCAAAACGCGGCGTAATGCCGACCTGTTTCAATCCACCAGCGACGGCGGAGGCGAGCCAGGGGCCGCTTTCCCGCGTGTCCATGCCGATCACCACCTGGTCGGCGCCGATCTCCGCGCGCCGCGGCCGCCTTCCGGGCCCAAGTTCCTAGTGCTACGCCTAGAGCGTGCGCAGTTCTCCGGTCTAGCGGCGGTTGCCCGGCTACCCCGCGAATTCCATCAGTTCCAAAAAGCTGTCTTGACAATCAGTGCCTGCTACTTAAGAGGGTAAAGTCCAACCTAAATAGTAAACGCGAAATGGCCCGAGGTCACCATCAGGGATCACTGAAAAGGAAGTCCCATTCCCTAGCGGGATTAAGATCAAGAAGGACCGGGATGAATATATCGGTGAAGAGCGAATATGCTCTCAGGGCGTTGTTTGATTTGGCTGCACAACAACTTGCGTCGCGCGGGCAGAGCAGTTCAGCACAGCCGGTCAAGATCGCCGACATAGCGAAACGGCAAAAAATCCCGCAAAAGTTCCTGGAGCTGATCCTGGCCGGTCTCAAGCAGAGCGGCTTCGTCGATTCAAGGCGGGGCGCTGATGGCGGCTATCTCCTGGCCCGTCCGCCTGACTCCATTACAATCGGTGAGGTACTCCGCTCCATGGAGAACCTGAAAACACCGGCGCGGGCGCACGCGGGCGACCCGTTCGGGGACATCTGGTGTCGCGTAGAAGCTGCGGTGTCCGAAGTTCTCGACCAGACCACGTTCTCAGAGCTGGCCCGCCAGTGGCAGGAAAAGAATACAAGCTACGTGCCCAATTGGGATATTTGAGGAGTAAACGTTGATTTACCAAGACAACTCATTTAGCATCGGCCACACGCCACTCGTCAGGCTGAACCGGATTACAGATGGTGCGAAAGCCACGGTCGTGGCTAAGATCGAGGGCCGCAATCCCGCTTTCTCGGTCAAGTGCCGGATTGGCGCAGCTATGGTGTGGGACGCCGAAAAGCGCGGCGTCTTGAAATCCGGGAAAGAAATTGTGGAGCCGACCAGTGGAAACACGGGCATTGCGCTTGCTTTTGTGGGCGCGGCGCGTGGTTACCCGGTAACCCTCACGATGCCGGACACTATGTCGCTCGAACGGCGTAAAGTATTGAAAGCTCTGGGTGCAAACCTGATCCTTACCGAGGGCGCTAAAGGCATGAAGGGAGCGATTGCAAAAGCGGAAGAGATTGTGGCGTCCGATCCGGCTCGCTACATGATGCCCCAGCAGTTCAAAAATCCCGCAAACCCGGAAATCCACTTCAAGACGACTGGACCCGAGATCTGGGAAGATACTGAGGGCAAAATCGACGTTCTGGTCGCCGGGGTCGGAACCGGTGGCACCATCACGGGCGTGTCGCGGTATATCAAGAACGAAAAGAAACACCCGCTCTTATCCGTTGCGGTGGAACCGACTGCCAGTCCGGTCATTACGCAGACAATGGAACATCGGGAAGTGAAACCCGGTCCCCACAAAATTCAAGGCATCGGCGCAGGATTCGTTCCCGAGAATCTCGACATTTCCATGGTTGATCGCGTTGAGGTGGTTACAAACGAAGAATCGATCGAAATGGCGCACCGGCTGGCGCGCGAAGAAGGAATCCTGTCCGGCATTTCCTGCGGAGCGGCAACGGTCGCCGCTTTGCGCTTGGCGAAGGAGCCGGAGATGGCAGGCAAGACGATCGTAGTAGTTCTGCCAGACAGCGGAGAACGGTATCTCTCCTCGGTTCTGTTCGAAGGAATGTTCGACTAATTTTTTTTTCAAGAATTTTTCAGGACGGTAACCTTCACCGTGAAGCGAGCGTTTCTGAAGTACATCCCCGTAACGAAGCGGACGCCTGAATCAATACCCGAAACCCCCGGGCGTCCGCCCTATCAAATAACCCGCCCTCTTCCGGATTTTTACTAAGTTACGCTTCAAAGGTTCTGAGACGTAAGTGCTATCTCTTTAGAGTTAGCTATGTTAGCGTCCGAAAGTTCCGCTGGCTCGCCTGTCCCTGTCCGCTCCGTCCTGCCGCTTTCGGCTTCCACCCTTTGCTTTAGAGCACTTCGCGATCCGCAAATCTTCATCGCCGCTCTTCGCGACGCTTTCCTTAAGCTGAATCCCAGGGATCTCTGCACCAATCCCGTCATGTTCGTGGCGGAAGCAGCCGCGGTTTTGAACACCGTGTTCCTGCTACGGGACCTTCTGACCAGGTCCGGGCAACGGGCGTTCGAGTTTCAGGCAGCTTTTTGGCTATGGCTTACAGTTCTCTTCGCTACATTCGCCGAGGCACTGGCGGACGCATCGGGCCGGGCGCGTGCGAAGGAGATGCGTGAAGCCCGCACAAACGTTCTTGCGAAACGGGTGATCAAAGGCGGCAGGTTGGAGATTGTTGCAGCGTCGCAACTTCGGCGAGGCGACCTTGTGGTCACAGAAGCTGGCGATCTCATCCCAGGAGACGGAGAGATTGTAGAAGGCATCGCGACCATCGATGAATCGGCTGTTACGGGAGAGAGCGCCCCGGTCATCCGTGAATCCACCGGTGATCTCAGGGTTGTTACTGCGGGCTCCAGGGTTCTTTCCGACAGGCTGACGATATCCATTTCTTCGGCTCCGCACGAAACCTTCCTGGACAGGACCATAGCGGCCGCAGAAGCAGCTCGAGGGCAGAAAACGGCGGCTGAGATCAAGCTGAATGCCTTTCTTTCGGGAGTGACGCTCGTCCTGGTCATTGCAGTCATGGCCAGTTACCCGTTTGCAACCGAAGCCATCGGTTCATCGAGTCCGGCAAGGGCTGCGGCTGTGCTGGTCGGATTACTAATCTGCCTTCTTCCCATCACAATCGGTGGACTCCTACCTGCAATGAGCGTGGGTGCCATCAATCAGGCGATGTACCGGAATGTACTCGCCACTAGCCGCAAAGCAATCGAGACTCTGGGGCGCGTGAAAATTCTCCTACTGGACAAAACCGGCACAATAACCTTCGGCAAGCGCCAGGCCATCGAGTTTCTCCCCTTCGACGGCGCGAGCGCGCGGGAACTGGCAGAAGCGGCACAACTTGCCAGCCTGTCCGACACCACCCCGGAAGGGCAATCTATCGTTGCCCTCGCGAGAAGTCAGTACCAGTTGCAGGAGCCCGAGACGACAAACAGAATGGTCGTGATTCCGTTCTCGTCCTACACGCGCATCAGCGGGGTTGATGTCGAATCCCGGAAGTTCAGAAAAGGGGCTACTTCCGCCATTGCCGGCCTGGCAAGAGAAGCGGGAAAACTCCTGCCGTCCAATTACACCGAAGCCGCCGACCGCGTCTCCCGAACTGGAGGGACTCCTCTGGCCGTCTCTGTTGATGGCCGGGTGCTCGGGATCGTAGTGCTGCAGGATGTCGTGAAGAGTGGGATTGAAGAGCAGATGAGCCGCATTCACCAACTGGGCATCCATTCCGTCATGCTCACGGGCGATAACCCTGTCACCGCCGACGCGATTGCGAAGCGCGCTGGAGTGAGCGAGGTGCTTGCCCAGGCCACACCGGCCGACAAACTGGCGTTGATCAAGAAGTATCAGGCAAACGGCGAGACAGTGGCGATGACTGGTGATGGCACTGAGGATGCTCCAGCCATTGCTCAAGCCGACATCGGCGTTGCTATGGACACGGGGGAGATGCCGGCCAAAGAGGCGGCGAACTTCGTAGACCTCGACAGTAATCCCGCCAAGCTGATTGAAATTTTCGCCATCGGAAAGAATCTCCTCGCAATCCGTAGCGCCTTGACGGCGTTCTCTCTCGCCAACAGCCTTTCCATCTTCCTGTTGGTGATTCCGACGGTGTTCGCGACGGCGCTCGCGGGCTTGGATAAGCTCAATTTCTTCGATTTCACGTCGCCACGACGGATCTTGCTGGCAGGTGTTATTTTTCGGGCGCTAAGCCTGCTGGCGTTTATTCCCGCCGCTCTCTGCGGTTCGAAAAGCCAGATACCCGGATCCAGTCACTGGCGCAGCCGTACCGTTCTGAGCTACGCTGCAGCGGGCATCGTGGTTCCGATCCCCGCTCTATGGGCGCTCGATAAACTTCTTGTCCTGCTTCGCATTTCGTAAGTAGGCGCGCATCAACCAGCAAGGGCCTTAGTCTAACCGGTTTAATTCGCGAACGATTGACCTGAGCAGGCAGACGACCGCAGCCGCACCGGGATCGACATTCCCTAGCGCTCGGTCGCCCAGGTAGCTCGAACGGCCACGCCGCGGTGTCATGCCGGCAGTCCGTTCCGCTCCGTCGCTTGCCGCTTCAAGAGCCGAGATGAGAACCGGGCCGACCGCCGAGCTGTGAGAACCCTCCCTCTGGAAGGTGTGCGCGAACGGCACCAGCGCGTCGAGCATCGTCCGATCGCCGACGGAAGCACCGCCGAGCGTAGCAATTGCATCGCACCCCTCGGCTAGAGCCAGTGCCCAGGACTGCAAGCCCGGCGCACTGCCGCTCAACACAGTGCCGGCGCGGAGGAGAAATGCGCCATAGAGCGGCCCGGACGAACCTCCCAGCGCCTTCTGGACAATCAGGCCAAGCGTTTTCAAAGCTTCCGCTTCATCATCAAATGGGATGGTGCCGAGCGATCCGAGAACGGCCTCGGCTGCGCGCGCCATGTTTGAGCCCAGATCTCCGTCGCCTACCAACCCGTCTAATTCCGTGAGGTGTGGCGCGCACTGAATGGCAGCTTCGCACGCCGCAGAGACCACGTGCTCCCTACGCTTACCCTGGGCCGTTTCGGTCTGGTACGAAACCGGGTCGGACTCGTCGGACGGGAAAACGACGGTCCTGGCCGCGGGTGATTCGGGTTTGGAGGCATAAGTCCGGGGCCAGGCTGGTGCGGAGGTGGGCGCGTCCAGCAATTTCAACCGCTCATCGTCGACTTTCATCAGAGAAAGCGAGACGCCAGCCATATCGAGGGAGGAAACAAAGGTACCCGAGAGCACGCGGTCCACCTGAACGCCACGCTCGTCGAGAACGGCAAAGGCCTTCCTTCCGGCGATGGCCAGTTCCATATTCGTCGTCGAGCCAAGGTTATTGAGAAGGACCGCGACGCGATCTCCGGCCCGGATGCCAAGCACGGGCATAATGCCGTTCAGCAATTGCGTAACGAGGTCGTCTGAACGTGCCAGCGGAACCCGTTTCACGCCCGGTTCACCGTGGATACCGAGCCCAAGCTCGACTTCGTCGCCGAGTGTGAAGCTCGCCTTGCCGGTGACTGGCGAAACACCGGCCGATAAGGAGACGCCCATGGTTCCGATATCTTCAGCGGCGGCTTGCGCAATCGCGGCTACCTGGGGTAGGTCCTTTCCGTCCGCCGCGGCAGCCCCGGCGATCTTATGGACCAGTACCGTTCCCGCGATCCCACGACGGCCTGCGTTGCCTTCACGATTCGCGAGCGCCGCATCGTCAGCCACAACCACGGTTTCGACCAGGATGCCTTCCGAACGAGCCATCTCAGCCGCGAGCCCGAAATTGATGCGGTCTCCTGTGTAATTCTTCACAATCAGAAGGACGCCCTGACTTCCGGCCACCGCGCGGATTGCCGCAAACACCGAATCGACGCTGGGCGAGGTAAAGATCTCTCCAGCCACGGCAGCGCTCAACATTCCCGAACCGATAAATCCGGCATGGGCCGGTTCATGTCCGCTGCCGCCACCCGAGATGATGGCCACTTGCTCATCCCGCCGGTCCTCGAAATCGGATCGCAGCAGAACGTTCTGCCCTGAGAGTCTGGACAGTCCTGGATACAGAGCAAGAAGCCCGTCCAGCATTTCGTCCACAACCCGATCTGGCCGGTTGATGAGCTTTTTCATACTTTGATGGTCGCGCGCTGAAGAGCAGGAGTGCTATGACACGATGGGTTTCGAACATCTATGGCTGTGAAAAAGATTCTCATGCTGGTGGGCGACTACGTGGAAGATTACGAAGTCATGGTTCCCTTTCAGGCGCTGCTCATGGTCGGGCACACGGTGGACGCTGTCTGTCCCAAAAAGCGCGCCGGCGATTCAGTGCGAACCGCCATTCATGACTTCGAAGGCGACCAAACGTATAGCGAGAAGCGCGGTCACGATTTCCGGCTGAACGCCACCTTTGACGACATTCAACCGGAAGCTACGACGCCCTCGTGATCCCGGGCGGCCGGGCTCCCGAATACATCCGGTTGAATGCGCGTGTTCTCGATATCGTGCGCCACTTCGCCGGTAATGACAAGCCGATTGCCGCCGTCTGCCATGGAGCACAGGTGCTGGCAGCGGCAGGCGTTCTCGAAGGTAAGTCGTGCAGTTGTTACCCCGCGGTTTCTCCCGACGTAAGCGCAGCGGGCGGAACATTTGTGGATCTGGATATGGACGCAGCCCACACCTGTGGAAAGCTGGTGACTGCTCCCGCATGGCCCGCACATCCCGCTTGGCTGGCTCAGTTTTTGCGCGTTCTCGGAACGAGGATTGAACCGTAAGCCGGTTGCGCATATTTCATCCGAAGGCGATACTGATTTAAATGCGCTTCATAGCTCTCATCCTCTTTTCGGTCTCACTGGCCTCCGCCGCTCCGTGCACAAAAGCTGATTCATCTTGCACAGAGTGGATTCCGCTTGGCGGAGCATCGGCTCGCTCCCTGATCTATCGCACCTATTCGCTCGAAACCCGCAACGAAGCAATTACGCGTGCACTGGTCGTTGTTCACGGTGCTGGAAGGGATGCGGATAACTATTTCCGCAACGTGCTAGCGGCGGCATTTCTCGCAGGCGCTTTGGAAAACACGGTAGTGATTGCGCCGCGAATGGCTTCGGGCGCCGCCAACTGTCACGACAGTCTCGCCCCGCAAGAGATCAGTTGGAATTGCAACACGTGGCGCTCCGGAGGGCCTGCGATCAGCAACCCTGATGTGACTTCCTTCGACTTCCTGGACGAGATCTTGCGCAAGGTCGCTCGCAAAGAAATCTTCCCGAACCTCAAACAGATCGTGATCACCGGTCATTCAGCCGGAGGACAGGTTCTGAATCGCTATGAGATGGCAAATCAGGTTCACGACAAGCTCGGCATTCCGATTAGCTATGTAGTGTCGAATCCTTCGAGTTACGCTTGGCCCGATGCGACACGACCGACGGATGCGGCGTACTCCGTGCAGGCGCATGCACCGGGCTACGTTCCGGAAGTTCGGGCCGATGCTCCGGCGTTCCGCAATTTCAGCGGAGCCAGAGATTGCACCACATACGACAAATGGCCTTACGGCATGAAGGATCGCACAGGCTATACCGCAAAACAGTCGGACGAGCAGTTGAAAACACAACTAACCTCAAGACCGACAACTTATCTGCTCGGCGAGCTTGATGTTCTTCCACTTGGCGGGTTTGACGGCTCGTGTTCCGCCATGGCGCAAGGGCCCACACGACTCGCACGCGGGGAGGCTTTCGGCAAGTTCGTGAATGAAAAGCTAGGCGCGCATCATGTGGTCAAGATCGTTCCAGAGTGCGGACATAATGCACGTTGCATGTTCACGTCGGAGGACGCTCTTCCGCTGCTGTTCCCTAAATAAGCATTTGGCGAAGAGCGAACGCGAGGTACGGTTACGTGCCTCGCTCCAGGTCCGCCCAGGGCAATCAAAGCGTCATGACTGTGTCAAAACCCGTTAGACCGGCCGTATTTGATCATGGCCCATCGATCGATGTGAAATCGTATCTCCTCGCTATTGTAAGATCCGTCACCTAGCTGTAGATACTCCAATGTCTCGGGATCGTTGATCCCCTGAATGGTCTTGCCCTCTTGGATGGCCTCGGCTATCAGATCCTCAACTGATAGGGTCTCGATGTCGTTCCAATGAGCTATGTCCTCGTGGCGAATCGTCCGTCCGTTGACCGGATCGTCCGGTGATTGCTCGGGCTTTGAGTGCCAATCCGGTCGATTCTTCAACTGTTCATCGTGCCACCGAAGCACTTCCTCATGAGGCGCAACAACACTTTCAGGACGCTCGAACATTCCCATTCCGAACTGCTCCACCATCCGGATAGACCGTGCCTTGAGAATCACCAGGATGCGCTCGATGTTCAGGAACTGCTCAAGTTCGAGCTTCTCTTCCGCCGACAGACCATCGGTACTGTTTTTCGCGATGAGTTCATGAATGCGTGCCTGTTCGTCTAGCGCAAACTCGAAGTCAATGATACGTTTTGCTGTGTCCTCGTTCAGCACAGGAGTGTCTGAGTAACTAATCTCTGCGTCGGGCATCTCCCGCAAGCGCCGTAACACGACCTTCTCCTCGGCCGTAAGTAGCATGCTGAAAATACACTCCGCGCTGAGGCTCACGGTGTTCTCCCCTTGGCAGATTCGGTCTTCGGGCGCGAGAATTTTGGACGGAGATATTGCGGGCCAAGGCGAAGCGAAAAGTTTGGAAGGTGAGAACCGATGGTCGTCGTTACGGCGACCCGCACAGGCTGTCAACTTAGCCCGTAATTGACTGACACCAGAAGGCTGGCTCCCCGACATGGATTCGAACCACGATTAACGGCTCCAAAGGCCGCTGTCCTACCGTTAGACGATCGGGGAACAGGCGTGACGAAGATCAGTTTAACAAGCGCCGGAAAATGTCTACCACTCCGAGTAAGGCGTTCCCTCAAGGGAGGTCTTATCGGACCCGCTTTTCACGTCAAAGATCCCTGGCGGATTGTTGCTTCCGCCTACCGGCGTGTCTTCCATAATCACCCGCCACGTGGAATCCGAACCCGTTAACGGATCTTGCGGAACCTGCCGCAGGTAGCCTTCGCTTACGAGTTCCTGAAGCGACTCAGGTGCCTTTTGCTTGTCGATCGTGTACTCATCGATCATGTTGCGGATCGTGAACAGGTTGTTGCGAAGGACACTCTCCTTGGCCCGGACGAGAGACTTCGTATAGATCGGCAGGGCGATGCTGAGGATGATCGAGATGATTGCCATCACGACCATCAATTCAATGAGGGTAAACCCACGCCGCCAGCCCTTGGCAGCACGAGCCTTCTCCTGCAATTTAAGCTGCATCACCATTCCGAATAACCCGTTCCGTCCGAAGCCTTATCCAACGTCTTCGAATAGATGTCGAATACGTTCTGGCCGCCCCACGAAGTGGACGTTGGATCGTCTTGCATGCTGCGTTTTCCCCAATCGGCCTCGCCCGTCATGGGATCTTTCGGGATCCGCCGAAGAAAGCGCATCTTGCCCTTCTGGTTTAGACCGCTGATGGTGTTGCTGAGCGGCACGCCGTCAACAAGGGATTCGAGCGTCGTTGGATAGCAGTACGCTTCCTGGCTGGTCGCCTGCAACTTGCCCGTATCGCACAAGTCTTTATACCGGTCGATTGCACTCCTCATTTCCCGAAGATCTGCGAGAAGATCTTTTTCCCGCTGGCGCCGGATCTGATGGCGAGCGAGCGGAACGGCCATGGTGGAGAGGATTAACAAAATGGTAAACGCCACGATCAGTTCGACGAGCGTAAAACCCGCTTCCCTCTTCTTCCTGCTGACCGCAGCGCGCCGTCTCGTTCCGGCATTCCGGGACGGCTTCAACCGCTGTACTTCTGACAACTGCATGATTCTTCTACTGCGAAGGGTTCTGCTCCGGCCGCCCCGTGGTGGAAGGCGGATTAGCCGTTTGAGGCGGACGGCCTGTCTGTGGAACCGCCGGGCTCGGAGACGGAGGAACGGTCGCGGGCCGTGTCGCGCCCGGAACGGTTGCATTGGGCACGGGCGAAAGAGGCGATCCAGTGGTGGCGGGCACGTTCGCAGGCTGTCCAATTTGTGTTGCTGGCTGTGTTCCAGGTTGGTTCCGGGCTGCGTTCCAGGTTGAGTTCCCTGTCCTGCCGCAGGCGCAGCCGCAGCGGGTCTCCGCTCCACACGAACCACGCGCTCTGTTCCTGCGTAGACTCCTTCACCGGAAGCCGCGCTGAGATCAGGCGGGCGGACGATGTGCGGAATCATCGCGATTAGGATTTCGTTGTCCGTGTTCGATTTCGTCTTCGAGCCAAGAAGATAGCCCAGGAGAGGCAGGTTGGCAACGCCGGGAACTCCAGCCACCGTAGCACTCTGCTCACGGTCTGAAAGGCCACCCATGACGCTGACTTCTCCATCCTTCATTCGGATATCGGCTTCGTCCGTTTGTTTGCCGATGATCGGCTGTTGCACTCCGGCAATGGTCGTTGTTTGCAGAACGTTCGACAGTTCCACCTTCACGTGCATGCTGATGTCATCGGGACCATTGACGTGAGGAGCGAATTCAATCTGTGTTCCGACGTTCACCTGCTGGAACTGCGTTGTTGCATAAGGGATGGCCCCCGGAGTGGCAACAGCGGAATTGAGAGAGCCCGTGACATAAGGGATAGAGCTTCCGATGAGCAAGGAGGCCTTTCCTCCGTCCGTCGCACGGACTTGCGGCCGCTGCAGGATTCTTGTCGTGGCGTCGTTCATCAAGGCCTGCACCACGGTGCTCGGGAAGTTGATCGAGTAATCTGCACTTGAGAAGCGGCCCGCTTTCGCAAGCGTAACCAGGCTGGACGAAGTGGAACTTGCGCCGGTGGTTGTTGTGCTGGTGCTCGTCGTGTCGGTCGTGCTTGAGGTTGAACCCGAACCCGAAGTCGTCGTCGTGGTCGTGGTTGGGCTGCGAGGCGTGAAAGTCAGAGGCGATTGAAGGCCGCCTTGTCCAAGGAGCGAAGCCCCGATGGTGCTCGATTTGGTTTTGTTGACCGCCATCACAATGACGTCGATCATGACTTCCGGCTTGGGCCGGTCTAGATCGTGAACAAGCTTCTCGACGAGAGACATGGTGTCCACGGGTCCGCGCGCAATGATCGCGTTCTGCGACGCGACGGAAAAGATGCCTTGAAGCAGCTTCGAGCCCGTACGGACAGCGTTGAAGATCTCCTGAAACTCGTTAACGGTGCTGGCGTTCTGAATGTAAAAAACCCGGACGACTTCGTCCTGGTACTCCTGCCGTTTCGGGTCACTCTCTTGCGTGACGAAAATTGCGTTCTGACTGATTGGCTTCCAGAAGGAATGCGTCTCGAGTGAAACGTAATTCAGCGCTTCCTGCAGCGTTACGTTGTTCAGATCAAGGTTGAAGCTCTTCCCGGCAACCGCTTCGATGCCGGACGGATCGAAAAGCACGTTGATACCGGCGAGCTTGGCCACGCTCTCGTACAAAACACGTGCGGGCTGGTTGTTGATCTGGATTCTGGTCAGCCTCTCGGTAATGGGTCGCAGAACCGGAGGACCCTCGAGCGCATTGAGCCGCGTCTCCAATTCCTGGCGGTTGCGTTCCGCAGTGGTCATGACCGGAGCATTCGGATTGATCGAACGCTGCTTGATCATGGCCGAGGTCTCCCGGATCTGTTGATAAGCAGCGGTCGACGACGGGTCGGCTATAAAAGCTTTCTGAAATTCGGAGAGCGCCTCGTCCAGTTTCCCTTGCGCCTGCAGTTTCCTGCCTTGCACAACGTGTCCCTCTGCTGCCCTGCTTCGGATTCTCTGATCGGCAAGCAGGTAGCTGGGCTCATTGGGATCTGACTGGACCGCCTGGTCATAGTAGGCGAGCGCGGCGTCGTAATCTTTCCGCGTTTCCGCCTGCTGCCCCAGTTTCAACAGCTTGTCGCCTTTTTTGGTGCGCGCATCAACTGGCGGCACAGTTAGCGCGAGAGCACACAGCACCGCGACAGAGTTCCGGATTGGAAGCCAAAGGTTCACGTTTGAGGAGTACCAGCCCATGTTAGACTACGAGAGCGCTACAGTCGACGCTGCGGCTAAATATCTGGTTCCTAAAGCTTTCGCCTTTGGTGTTATACATAGCTTTAACCAAGACTGTTCTCCCTCCGCCATATTCCTCTCCTCCCAATGGAAGACGGCACGTTTGTGCAATCCGTGCAGACTGAGATAGGGAGGCGCAACGCTAAACGCAGAACAGAGAGTATCTTACAGTGGCAGAGCGAGGCGAGTTCAAAATTCTGAGCGACAACCGCTCCGCCGGACACGACTACCACCTCATCGACCGTTACGAAGCCGGGCTTGTTTTGACCGGGACCGAGGTGAAATCGGCCAAAAACGGCAAAATTCAACTGAAAGAAAGCTATGCCGAAGTCAGCGGGGACGAGGCGTGGCTGCTAAACGCGCACATCAGCGAGTATTCGCACGGGAACATTATGAACCACCCGCCCGTTCGGAAGCGCAAACTGTTGCTGCATCGCTCGGAAATAGATAAGCTGCGCGCGGAGACACGCGAAAAAGGGCTGACCATCATTCCGACCAAGCTTTATCTCAAAGGCGGCTTGATTAAGATCGAGATCGCCACGGCAAAGGGTAAGAAGTTCCACGATAAGCGCGAGGCGATTAAGGCTAAAGAGATGCAAGCCGAGGCCAAGGCCGCCATCGGGCGGCGCGCCCGTCAGTAAAACACACGAGACATGCAAATTCGATTAGAGACTGGACCGGTCGAGAAACTCACGGCGGATGCGGTTGCGATTATCTGCTTCGAAGGGGAAAAGCCTGCTGAGACGGTGGCCGTCGCGCCCATGGTGCCTGACCCCGAGATTGCGAGGCAGTCGGGATGGCTCGCTGAGCTGAGGGCTTCCGGAGAGTTCTCGGGCAAGCTTTACGAACAGGCAGTTTTCCACCGTCCGGAAGGTCTGGCGGCGAAGCGGCTGGTCGTGATCGGCGGCGGCAAGGAGGAGAAGTTTTCTCCGATCGAAGCACGCCGGATCGCGGGCGTTCTGGTGCGCACGCTCCAGCCGAAGGGCATCAAGACCGTTGCGCTATGCCTTCCGTCCGGCAGCGGACAGGAAGTCGGAGCCGCGGCAGTGGAAGGTGCTGTTCTCGGCGGCTGGGAACCGGATAAATACAAGTCCGACCCCAAAAAGAACGGCAAGAAGTTGGACAGTTTCGTGATCGTTGCGGCCGGAGCAAGCGGCAACATAACCGATACGGTGATCAGCCGGGCCGAGATGATTGCGGACGGGCAGAATTTCGCCCGTGATCTCATTAATGAGCCCGCCAACAAACTGACGCCCGCCGTACTCGCCGAAGCGGCCCGGCAGATCGCGGCAGAAAACAGCCTGGGATGCGAAATCCTGGACGAGGCCGCCATGGGAAAGCTGGGAATGGGTGCCTTGCTGGGCGTGGCGCAAGGTAGTTCGAACCCTCCGTTCCTGATTGTCTTGAAGTATCATCCGGCCAAGACCTTCGGAAGCGATCACCTCGCGCTGGTGGGCAAGGGCGTAACTTTCGATACCGGCGGCGTCTCCATCAAGCCGGCCGACGGCATGGAGAAGATGAAGTACGACATGGCAGGCGCGGGCGCAACGCTCGGCGCTATGAAAGCCATTGCCCAGCTCAAGCCATCCGTTCAGGTGACCGCATACATTCCGACGGTCGAAAACATGATCAACGGAAATGCGCAGCGGCCGGGCGATATTGTGTCCACGCTATCGGGGAAAACGGTTGAAGTCTTGAACACGGATGCAGAGGGCCGCCTCATCCTTGCCGATGCCATCACGTATGCCAAACAGAATGGCGCTACCCATATCGTCGACGCCGCGACTCTGACCGGTGCCATCGGAATCGCTCTCGGCCATCACAACATGGGTGCGTTTACAAACAATCAGGAATTCCTCGACAAATTTCTCTCGGTAGCGCGCTCTGCCGGCGAAAAGGCCTGGCAGCTTCCGATGGACGAGGAATACAAGGACTACCTGAAATCGGCATTCGCTGATTTACCGAATATCGGCGGGCGCTATGGAGGCTCCATCACGGCCGCCTGGTTCCTGCGCGAGTTTGCCGATCCGACGCCCTGGGTTCATCTCGATATTGCTTCCACTGCCTGGCTGGACGACGGCCGGGCCTGGTTGTCGAAAGGTCCCTCGGGAGTTGCGGTGCGCTCATTTGTGCAACTCGCACTCGAATGGGACGGCAGCCGTCCCTAACTGGCGGCAGCAGCAGGACGTACGGGCAGGTTCCGCGTAATCATTCCTGATACCGTACGTCTAGGAATCGGGAACGAGCCGTACTTGATTCCCCACGTTTTCGGAGGCCGTCTCGATGCAGCTTCGCGTTTTGGCGTTTGTGCTTGCCGGCGGTAAAGGAACCCGCCTTTATCCCCTTACCAAGGAGCGAGCCAAACCCGCCGTGCCGTTTGGCGGACGTTATCGCATCGTCGATTTCGTTCTCAGCAACCTGGTCAATTCAGGTATCTATTCCATCTACGTTTTAATTCAGTTCAAGAGTCAATCGCTGCTTCAGCACCTGCGTGAGGGCTGGGAAGTCAGCGGCCTGCTCAAGAACAATTTCATCATTCCCGTGCCTGCGCAGATGAGGTCTGCGCAAGAGGATTGGTATCGCGGCACCGCCGATGCCATCACGCAAAACATCAACCTTATTGAACAGGCCGATCCCCACGTTGTTTGCATTTTCGGGGCTGACCACATCTACCGGATGAATATCCGGCAGATGGTGGAATACCACGTTGAGAAGCGTGCGGGAGTCACAATCGCCGCCATCCCTGTCGGCAAAGAACTGGCAACGGAGTTCGGCGTGATCGAAACGACTCCGGAGGGCAGAGTCATCGGCTTTCACGAGAAGAAAGCGAACGCCCCCACAATGCCGGGCGACCCCTCCCGCGTCTACGCATCCATGGGGAACTACATTTTCTCGACGGACCTGTTGCTCAACGAATTACATAAGGACGCAGAGAACGAAGAAAGCTCGCATGACTTCGGCAAAGACATTCTGCCCGGCTTGATCGGCCGCGCTGACATGTTCGCGTACGACTTCCAGACAAACGTTATTCCTGGCGACCCCATCGCCTCGCCGCAGTACTGGCGCGATGTGGGTACGCTGGACGCTTACTACGAAGCCAGCATGGACCTGCGTGCCGTGTCTCCTGAATTGAATCTCTACAACCGGCAATGGCCGCTGCGAACCGCGGGCTATTTTGATGCTCCCGCCAAGTTCGTCTTTGACGAGGAAGGCCGGCGCGGTATGGCGGTCGACTCGATCGTGGCTGGAAGTTCGATCGTCTCAGGCGCCTATGTAACCCGGTCCGTGCTTGGCAGAGGCGTCCGCATCCACACGGGAGCCGTGGTCGAAGACTCCGTCATCTTCGACAACTGTGACGTTGGCCGCCACGCTAAGGTGCGCCGCGCCATCCTGGACAAGAATGTGAAGATCCCGGAGAATGCGCGAATCGGCTACGATCTCGAAGCCGATCGGAAGAAATGGCATGTTACGGAGAGCGGCATCGTCGTTATCGAAGGCCACCGGTCGACAGTAGATATCGCGGTCCTGCAGGTTTAGCTACAGGTTTAGCGGCAAATCTCCGTCACGGGCTTTCGACTCTGTAAGCGGGCGATCAGGAGTCCGACGCTTAGCACCGTCAGGCAGCCGACAACGTTGTACCAGAGAAAGGAAATGCTGGTAAACGCGGCTGCCCAGAAGATAGCAAGCTCACCCGCGATGACGGCCCAGAAAGCCGCTGTTCCTCCGACCCGGCGACAGAAGAACGCCAGCACAAACACGCCTAGCAGCCCCCCGTAGAAAAGCGATCCCACGATGTTGACCCGTTCAATGAGCGCGCCGAACCCGCGTGCGCCGACAGTCGCGAAACAGACGGCAAATGCGCCCCAAAACACCGTGAAGCAGCGTGACGCAAACAGATAATGCTCGTCTGCGCGGTCCGGAACCATGTAGCGGCGATAGATGTCAATCACCGTGACAGTGGCCAGCGAGTTGATCTCTCCGGAAGTTGAGCCCATTGAGGCCGAGAAGATGACCCCAATGACCAGGCCAACCAAGCCGATCGGCAAATACGATTTCGCGAAAGACAGAAAAATGTAGTTCGTGTCATCGAACTTCCCGCCGGTTCGTTCGCCCACGGCCCGAAGTGCTTTCTGGCGGCTCACGTCGAAGGTGCTTTGCGCCTGCCGGAATTCTGTCAGCCGTTTTTCATCGACAGGAGAGTGTCTAGCCGATTCCGCGAACGCGAAAGCAGTGCGACGCCGGGCATCAAACGCAGCCCTATATTGCTGTTCAAGGGCGGGCCATCCGGCCCACTTCTGAATACGGACGGCTTCCCCGGGATGGTAAATAGCGGGCGTCTGGACAAACAGGGAGACGACGAAAACCATGGCTCCGATGAACAGAATGAAAAGCTGCATCGGGATCTTGAGAACCGCATTGAACAGAAGGCTCAGGCGGCTCTGCGCGATCGATTTGCCGGTCAGATAACGCTGCACCTGACTCTGATCACAGCCGAAGTAAGCCAAGGCGAGGAACCCGCCTCCGATCAAGCCGCTCCAAACGTTGTAGCGGTCGCTTAAATTCCAGCGCAGGTCCACGACATTCAATCGCCCGGCGGCACCCGCCAGGTGCATCGCGTCGAGTAACGAAATCTGGTGAGGAAGCGAGTGGACAGCCACGACCAGGCTAAGTCCGAGAGCGAAGAAGATCATGCCCATCTGTTGAACGTCAGCCCATGTCAGAGCTTTGATGCCGCCTTTTGCCGTGTAGAGAATAACCAGGGCACCGATCGCAACCGTGATCAGACGGTCAGACCAGCCAAGCACGGCAGATAAGGCAACCGCGGGAGCGTAGAGGCCGATACCCGCCGCTAAGCCGCGCTGAACGAGGAAAATCGAGGCAACAAGCGCTCGTGTTTTTGAATCGAAACGTTGCTCCAGGTACTCATACGCGGTATAGACTTTAGCCCGGTGAAAGATGGGAACGGCCGTCGCGCACAGAATCACCATGGCGATCGGAAGCCCGAAGTAAAACTGGGCAAAGCGCATGCCATCCACAAAGCCTTGACCGGTGGTGGAAATAAAGGTAATGGCGCTTGCTTGCGTGGCGAGGATAGAAAGACCCATGGCATACCAAGGCATGGATTTCCCCGCCAGCAGATATTTGTCCACTGTGCTGCTGCCGCGGCCGCGGTAAAGACCATAGCCGACGAGAGACACAAGCCACGCTACAAAGACGCACCAGTCAATTGCTCTCAAAGTCGGCCGCTTTTACCAATGATTGTTCCGCATGGACCCGGGATTCGAAAAGGACCTAGTAGCGGAAGAAACGCGAGAATAGATAGAGTACAACGAGCAAGCACAACAAATAGAGGAGAACAGCCGTATAAGCCTGAGACCATCGGGCGAATAACGGTGGTGGGTCCTCGTCGGCATGGAGTTGAGTTCTAGGACTAGAGCTTGGCACGTGTTATGGGCTTAGAGATAGACGCCCCCATCAGATTATCGGCTACACTTAAGAGTTTGGCGAACCAGACTAATTGGCAAGGCATCAACGTACTTGTCGTTGACGACGAGGAGGCTCAACGCGCCCCGTTGGCGGCGATGATCTCCGCGTGGGGGTTTAACGTCGACACTGCGAGCGACGGGCAGGAAGCACTCGAGAAGTTCCAGAATCAGCGCGCGGACGTGATCATCACCGATCTCATGATGCCGCGAATGGATGGTTTCGAGCTGATGAAACGGCTCGGCCAGGACGGCAACATGCCGCCCGCCATCGTGCTCACGGCGTTCGGAAACATCGAAACGGCAATACAAACAATTCATGACCTGGGCGCTTTCTGGTTTCTCGAAAAGCCGATTCAGCCCGCAGCTTTGAAAGTCCTGCTCGAAAGAGCAGCGTCCCAAAGCCAGTTGACGGTGGAAACCGAGCGGCTGCAAAGGCAGCTATCTAATTTCGGCGTTCTGGTCGACATGGTGGGCACGTCGCCCCAGATGCAGCAGGTCTTCAATGTCATCCAACAGGTGGCACCCAGCAAGGCGGCAGTTCTGGTTGTTGGCGAAAGCGGCACGGGCAAAGAACTGGTCGCGAGAGCTATCCACCAGTTGAGCAATCGCCGCACCGGTCCCTTCGTCGCAATCAACTGCGCGGCCATGCCGGAAACACTCATGGAGAGCGAGCTGTTCGGGCACGAGAAGGGCGCTTTTACCGGAGCTTTCGAGCGTCGTGCCGGTTGTTTCGAACTTGCGCAGCACGGAACACTCCTGCTGGATGAATTAGCGGAGATGCCTTCGGGTACGCAGGCGAAACTTCTGCGCGTCCTTGAGGATTCACGTGTCCGCCGGCTCGGCGGAAAAAGCGAACTCTCGGTCGATGTGCGAGTGGTAGCAGCAACCAATCGCAACCTGGACGATGCTCTAAAAAAAGGCGACTTGCGTGAGGATCTGTATTACCGGCTGAACGTCTTCCAGATCTCTCTTCCTCCGCTACGTCAACGGATGAGCGATATGCCGGTGCTCTGCGAAACATTGGTCACGCACCTCAACCGTAAGCACACCTGTCACGTAACCTACGTCACTCAGGACGTGATGGAAGCGTTCAAGAAACACAACTGGCCTGGGAATATCAGAGAACTTCGCAACGTTCTTGAGCGTGCCGTGATCATGGCGGGCGAGGGAGCCATTCAGATGGCCCACTTGCCTTACGATTTCGGTGTTTCGGTAGGCTCGCGTCCTCCGGCTCAAGTCTTCGAACCCGAAAGTGTTCGTTTGCCGGTGGGCACCACGGTCGGCGATGCCGAAAAAGCCCTGATTCAATTGACCCTTCAGCACACGAAAAACAACAAGACCCGGGCTGCCGAGATCCTCGGAATCAGTCTGAAGACTTTGTTCAACAAGCTGAAGGAGTACGGGACCACAGCCGAACCGCTGGATACCGCAGTTTAGGCCTGATCTCGCCATTTCTGGCGCCTGCTTCTGCCGAGGGTCTGCCTCCCTCGGCATGTTACGCTGAGGGTTCTCTCCCCAAATGAGCTCTGCTGTTTCTGAACTGCGCCGAACCCCCTTGTGCGACACGCACTGCCAACTGAACGCAAAGCTCATTGAATTCGGCGGCTGGTACATGCCCGTCCAGTATTCGGGCATCCTTCAGGAACATACGGCCGTGCGAAAAGCAGTGGGGCTGTTCGATGTCAGCCACATGGGCGAGATTGAAGTTCGTGGTGCCGACGCTGAAAAGCTTGTGAACTACCTGTCCTCGAACAATGCTTCGAAGTTGAAGGTAGGCCAGGCGCAGTATTCAGGCCTCCTGTACGAGCACGGTGGCTTCGTCGACGACATTCTGGTCCACAAAGTCTCTGACACGCATTTCTTCATTTGCGTGAACGCTTCGAACCAGTGGAAAGACCATGAGCACATGGAACTGGCGAAGCTGAAAGGCAATTTTCAGGCCGAGGTGGAATTCACCAGCGATCGATACGCGCAATTAGCGATCCAGGGTCCTCGAGCTCTGGAGACTCTTCAGAAACTAACGTCGACCGACCTCTCAGCAATCAAATACTACTGGTTCGTCGACGGCCAAGTGTTGAACCATCCGGCACGGATTGCCCGAACGGGCTACACAGGCGAGGACGGTTTTGAGATTTACGTTGCGCCCGAAGTTTCTGCCGAAACCTGGAACGCGATTCTGCGGGCCGGAGAAGAATTCGGGATTCTTCCGTGCGGGTTAGGCGCCCGTAACACCTTGCGCCTCGAAGCGAAGATGGCTCTCTATGGCCACGAGATTACCGCCACCATCAATCCATGGGAAGCGGACCTTGCCTGGATTGTGAAAATGGACAAAGGCGACTTCATCGGGCGTCAGGCTCTCGAGAAGTCCGCTTCGGAAGGCATCAGCCGGAAGCTGGTGGGATTTGAGATGAAGGGCCGCGGAATCGGCCGGGATGGGTACGAGGTGTGGCTCGACGGCAAGCCGGCGGGCTGGGTCACGAGTGGCGGCCCATCGCCAACGCTGAACAAGAACATCGGGCTGTGTTTTCTACCGACGGAGAAGGCTGTGCCGGGGGTTGAAATTCAGGTCATGATCCGGAATTCTCCCGTTGACGCCGTCACTGTGCCGACGCCCTTTTACAAGAGAGCTAAGGGATGAGTTATCCAGAAACTTACAAGTACACGAAGGAACATGAGTGGGTGCATGCGCAAGGCCCCGAAGCAACCATCGGTATCACCGATCACGCTCAACATGAACTGGGAGACATTGTGTTCGTCGACTTACCCAAAGTCGGCACACAAGTAACCAAGGGGCAGACGTTCGGGTCCGTTGAATCGGTGAAAGCGGTTTCAGACATCTTTTCGCCGGTTTCGGGCGAAGTAGCCGCTATTAACGATCTCCTGTCCCAGAACCCTGAGAAGCTGAACGAAGATCCGCATGGCGACGCCTGGCTGATTAGAGTAAAACTGGGCGATCCCGGCGAATTAAATGAATTGCTTTCGGCTCCGGATTATCAAACTTATATAGGCGCCGAATAAGCAGGCGCACCGCGTATCTCATCGGAGTCAGAACACATCTTTGCGATATCTACCGAAATCAGATTCTGAACGTCGCGAAATGCTGGCGGCGATTGGACTCAAGAACCAGGAAGACTTACTCTCCCACATACCGAACGAGATCCGTCGCGACGAACCTCTCGGCATCGAGAACGGCAAAAGCGAATTCGAGATCGTTGATTACTTCAAGCGGCTCGGAGCGAAAGCTGCCGTAGGTTATCCCAGCTTTCTCGGTGCTGGAGTGTACAACCACTACCGCCCTGTCGTGGTGGACGCGGTTGTGTCTCGAGGCGAATTTCTAACGTCTTACACGCCGTATCAGGCCGAGATCTCACAGGGAACTCTCACCACCATCTTCGAATTTCAGACTATGGTGTGCCAGTTGACCGGCATGGACGTTGCAAATGCGTCCATGTACGACGGTTCAACCGCTGTTCCCGAAGCGGCCATGATGGCTGTCCGCGTCACGCGGCGCGACAAGGTGCTGGTCGCCCGGTCAGTTCATCCCGAGTATCGCGAGACCTTAAAGACCTCGACTCAGCATCAGGGCATGCCGGTCGAGGAGATCCGGTTTGGAAAAGACGGACGTCTCGATCTCGAAGACCTGAAGGCAAAGCTCGACGATTCCGTTGCGGCAGTCATTGTTCAAACACCAAATTTCTTCGGTGTTCTTGAACAGGTGAAAACGCTGGCGGACCTGGCGCACAGCAAGGGCGCACTGCTTGTCGTGGTGTTTTCAGAAGCGGTTGCGTTGGGAATCATCGAGCCGCCGTCCGAAGCGGACATCGTCGTCGGTGAATTGCAGAGCTTTGCTATTTCTCCGAGTTACGGCGGCCCGTTTGTCGGAATCATCGCTACGCGCGATAAGTTTATCCGGCAGTTGCCGGGCCGGCTTGCGGGAGAAACAACGGACGCGGATGGTCGGCGCGCTTACTGCCTGACGCTTGCCACTCGCGAACAACATATCCGGCGCGAGAAAGCGACGTCGAACATCTGTACCAACCAGGCGCTGCTCGCGCTAATGGCGACGGTGTTCATGTCTCTCTATGGCAGAGCTGGATTGCGCGAACTCGCCGTTCAGAATCTGTCGAAGGCACACTATCTCGCAAACAAGTTGAAGCTTCAATTCTCGAGCCCGTTCTTCAATGAGTTCGTGGTCCGCCTCGACGGGAAAACGCCGGAACAGGCGAATGCGGAATTGTTGAAGAAGAACATCGTGGGCGGTCTGGCGTTGGGGCGCTTCTATCCGGAGCTCAAAGACTGCATGCTGTTGTGCGCCACCGAGATGAATAAGCGCGAAGATATGGACGCTGTCGCTGCCGTGTGTGGGAGCTGGAAAGTAGTCATGATCAAGAAAGTTTCGCGGCACATCGTTCAGGAAGAACCGCTGTTGTTTGAGCTGAGTTCACCGGGCAAAGTCGGCTATCAGCTTCCGGATCTGGACGTACCGGCGGTCGAACCGGAGTCGGTTCTGGGTGGAGAGAACGTTCGCGACGATATCGAAGGATTCCCGGAAGTCAGCGAATTCGAAACGCTGCGCCATTTCACCAGGCTGTCGACGTGGAATTACGCGATTGATCTGGGCCTTTATCCTCTCGGCTCCTGCACGATGAAATACAACCCGCGCGTCAATGAGACGGTCGCGAGGACAGAGGGTCTGGCCTGGGCGCACCCGTATCAGCCGGAAGAACTCGCGCAGGGCTGCCTGGAAGTAATCCACACGCTTGAGAATGCGCTGGCTGAGATTACCGGCATGGATGCAGTGACGCTGCAACCGGCGGCGGGTGCTCACGGCGAGTTTACGGGAATTCTTATGATTCGCGCGCTTCTCGAGAGCCGCGGAAATCCGCGCAAGAAGATTCTGGTTCCCGATTCTGCGCACGGCACAAATCCCGCTACTGCGTCGATGGTCGGCTATGCCGTCGAGAACATCAAATCAAACGATCGCGGCGTGGTGGACCTTGAGGTCTTGCAACGAGCTGTCACGGACGACGTTGCCGGATTGATGGTCACGAACCCGAACACGGTGGGCGTGTTCGAAGAGAACATCGAGAAGATCTGCAGCATCATGCATGACAAAGGCGCGCTGGTCTACATGGACGGCGCCAACATGAATGCACTGGTGGGCGTTGCCCGTCCCGGTGACTTCGGCGTCGACGTCATGCACCTGAATCTGCACAAGACGTTCTCGACTCCTCACGGCGGCGGCGGCCCAGGTTCGGGAGCCGTTGCGGTCGCGAAAGTGCTGACGCCCTTCCTGCCTAGCCCGCGGTTGAAGAAAGAAGGCGATCTGTGGCGGTGGAACTACGATCTTCCGCAATCGATCGGACGCGTACGAGCCTACTACGGGAATTTCGGCGTCCTGGTCCGCGCCTTGGCTTACATCATGGCCCACGGCGGCAATGGATTGCGGCAGGCTACACTGGACGCTCTTCTGAACGCTAACTATCTTCGAGTGTTGCTTGAGCCGCACTACGAACTCGCCTATAAGTCGGCGAGTATGCATGAGTGCGTGTTCAGCGACGACCGCCAAGCGAAAAAGGGCGTGCGGACCGGCGATATTGCGAAGCGGCTCATCGACTACGGTTTCCACCCTTATACCGTCAGCTTCCCGCTGATTGTTCGCGGCGCACTCATGATCGAGCCGACCGAAACGGAGAGCAAGCGGGAGCTCGACCTTTTTGCCGACGCGATGATTTCGATCGCCAAAGAAGTTGAGGAAACACCGGAACTGGTTCTCAAGGCTCCGCATTCTACGCGCACCAGGCGCGTGGATGAAGTCTCGGCGGCCCGTAAGCCGATCGTCCGCTGGACGCCTCGTCCTACGACGAGCCAAGCAGCCGATTAGCGGCAGCGAGAACGCGCTGGACAGGGAGTTCCGCGATAGGGTCGTGTCTCAGCACCGTGACGTTATCGCCGCGCGGAGCCCATACCTCTGGCGCCGTAGGACCAAAGAGCGACAACGGTAGCGACTCCGGTTGCGGCTGCGAGATGCGAAATGCCGGAGTCATTCCCGACGTAGAGACGTGCACCGCGGATCCAGGTCGCCAGTTCGAGTAAGTTCTCGAAGCGGTGCGCTCCGCGAAGCTCCTCTTCCGGACCCGCCGTCCACTCGACCGCAAGCCGCAAGCTCGCGACTGAATTTCTCAAAACACGATAGCGGCCAATTCTTGCGAGCGCTGCCGGAAAACGGATGAATCACAACCGCTTCACGGCGTGCCGCTTCACCCGTATCGATTCGCGGCGTTAGGCCAAGCGGAGCGCCCACCTGGCGTGCGTAGAAGTCCGTCGCATGCATCGCAGCGTCATCGCCTGGCAGTGCTTCGAAAGAAACGGCATCGTTTGCACAAGCGGCTCAACGCTGACCGGAACTCGGGCCGATTGGCGCCGTACCAGGAAACAACTTCGTCGAAGGCGGACAAGCGCTCAACGAGTGAATCGAGCGGCTGGAGACCTTCAAGCCCAAGCGAGTCCAAGCCCGTGGAACTAAGCGAACAGACACGGTCCGCAAATTGAACCAGCGGCACAACAGGCGTGGGCACCCAGACCTCCGTCCATTCCGTCCGAAGGTAGTGCAAGCGCGGGAAACGAGACGATGCAATCGCCGATTGCACCAGGACGGATGAGAAGACGGCGCATCCGGCTTTAGAAGCCGTAGAGCTGATGAGCGTTGTCGTGCAGAACCATGTGTCCGATCTTCTTGGCACGTTCCGGCGTTATCTCACCATCGCGGACCATATCGGTTAACGCCAGCGCCAGCGCCAGCCGGCCATTGTGAGAACCGAGCCAGGCGGTTTCTTCCCAACCGAGATCTTTGCCGAACGGGCAAGCGTCGGAACCGTACAGAACCTTTTGCGGCGCGGCCTCCAGATAAAGCCGCAATGCCTTGGATGCCTGAGCCGGATAGGTCAGATAGAAAAACGCCGAGGTGTCGACGTACACGTTGGACTTCAAGATCAGCATTGCGGCTTCTCTGCGAAAAGGGCCACGCTCCGTGGAGCAGCACAAATTTCGTCCTGCGGAGCGACGGGTCATTGAATATGCCCTCGAGCGCGAGCGGGTTCGCATTGGAAGCCTGGAAGTAAGTTCCCGCCCCAAGCGAGCTGTGGATGTGAATCGGCAGCGACAGGCGGCCGGCTTCGGTCGCGATGTGACGAAACACGAAGTCCTGCAGGATCCTGTATTCGTCATCAGTTGGTTCGGACGATTGCGCGTAAATGGCGTAGATCCGCTCCGCACTCTCGCGCGTGGGATTTCCGATTCTCAGATCGCGCAGGTACGCGAGTTCGAATTTGAAAGCCACAGCGCCGTCGGCCTTCCAGGACTCCAGTTGGTGGGAGACAAAGGTCAGGTAATCGTCGAAGTTTGCCGGCAATTTCTTGTTACCTGAGGCTTTCAGGTAGCGCGCCAGGAGAGCTTCTTCCCGTCCAAAGAAAGCGGCATGTTCCGGATCACGGTTTTTGTACGACTTGTTCTGCAAGGGAAAGAGAAACATGTCGACGAAGGGCACCCATTTGAAGCGATCGCTTGTCAGTCCCCGGCCCATGGCAACCCGATTCGCGAGCATGACGGCCGTGTCCGTTTGATTCAAAACCCAGACCGGATAGCTATCGCCTTTGCTCTTCTGCAGATCTTCGCGCTTGCGCAGCAATGCTTGCGACTGCGCTTGCCCATCGGTTCCCGAGGGAACGAAGTTGAACAGAGCACGCCAGGCTTGCGGGACATACGGCGAACCTTCCAGCATTGGTGTGGGAAGGGCCAGATCTGAGATCGCGTCCGGCGGCAGAGCATCCATTTCTGTGTCTTCTTCGCCGGCGTGCGACCACCTTCACCGGATGCGCATGATTATCGATCGCCGGAAGGTGGATCAGCTCGTTATAGATGGAGGGATCAGGCCTCGTGCCTTCCGGCAAGCTCCGCTCGCAAGAACAACAGAACAACACGAAGACAACGCAAGACGCGAACGAGCGCAAACGCATGCCGAGCTTACTGGACGACGACCGGAAGGCGCACTTCCACGGTGACGGGACGGAAACACATCTGGTTGTTGCAGGCCTGGTAATGAAGTTTGCCGACAACGGAAGTGGGCAGAGCCGACGTTTGGTTGCTCGCCCGGAACTTCGTTTCGAGAACCAGGTTCCCCGTAAGCACGGAGAGCGTATCGGGTCCGACCTTGATCTCCTCCGGTTTCGGGTACACGACCGTCTCAGCCGTTATCGGACCGGGAGACCAGGTGAGTTGAAGAGGAATCAGAAATTCATCTTTCGGCTTATTGCTGTTGACGTGAAAGCCGGGCTGGATGGAGATCGAGAGCTTGTGGGAAAACTCCTCGCCCCGCTTCACTGTTACCTGGGAAGGTGGTTCAACGGTGAGCCGCTGCTGAGGCTGCGCCCAGGAGGAGATTGCCAAGGAGGAAAGCGCGGCTATCAGTCTGCTGCTTCTCGTCAAGAAGGGTCTGGATTTCATTGAGATATTCGTTCTTGCCCGGCAGTCCAACATGCGGCGGAAACGCCAGTCTGCCTTCGCGGTCGATAACAAAGGTGGTCGGCAAAGAATCAACCCCGCCGTATAATTGGCCCACCGAATCGTTGCCCAGAAGAACACGGTAGTTCAACTTATGCGAGGCGACGTAAGGTTTGATTGCTTTCCAACCGTCTTCATCCATGGACACGCCCACGATCTCGAGGCCTCTGCTCTTGTATTGCTTTTCAAATTCGATAAACCACGGAATTTCGAGACCGCACGGACCGCACCAGGTAGCCCAAAAATTCAGAACCACAACCTTCCCCCGCAGATCGCTGAGCTTTATTGACTTTCCTTCGCCATCCTGAAGAGTGAAGTCAGGCGCCGGTTTCCGCTCGGTTGTAGCGGCCTTTGATTGCTCCTGCCGGGCGCTGGTGGTTTTGTTGCAGGCTGGCGTGAAGGCCAGTAAAGTCAAAAGAGCCGAACAAGACAACAGCAAGCGAAGTTGACGAAGGTTCAAGCGTTCCTCGCTCACCAGTGTATCGCTCGGACAGCGGCTAGACTGCCCAGCGGACGTCGCCAGCCAATTTTCCCGCGAACCATTCGCGCCGTAGCGCGGTCCAAGCTCTTCGCGAGCTTTGCGCCTTCGTGCACCGATCCTCCAGTCAACATGTAAGCCGCGGAATCGCAGAAGCTTTCGCACAGGTAATCGCGCCAAAGCTTCGAAGCCGAAGGAATCTCCGGCTGTAAGCGAAGCTCTGCTTTCTTCACTGCCGAAGACTCGCCGAGTTCGCCCCGCGCCCCATGCTGAAGTTCATTCGTCAGCAGACGCGCATAGTCGTTTCTCGCGCGGTTGCCCACGCGTACCCAGGCAAAGTGAAACACCTCGTGAACAAAGATGAACCGCAAGGTTGTAGGGCTGGAGAGGAGGGACGCTTCGAGGACAATACGCCTTTGCCGAATGAAAGAGGCTGCATACACTGGCGTGCCTCGGTTCGCAGAGGAGAGAAGTTTACCGCGATAAGCGGTTAACTCGGGCAGAAATGAAATTTGGACCGGACTGCCCGCTTCAACAGGCAATCCGGTCCAGGTTGCGACTAGTAAGTTGCGGGAACGAGCGCTGGCCGCACCGCTAATTCGAAGAAGGCTTGGATGTGGCTGGCTTCTGAGCGGTCGGCGCACTGGATCCAGGGCTCTGCATAGATGGAGACATCAGCGATGGTGTCTTCGTGATGTTGAAGAAGTCAGGATCGCGGACATCGAGCTTATATTTGTCCATCTCCTGCTTCAATGCAGCTTGATTCTTGTCCGTTTGCAGCTTTTGCGCGATAGAGGCACGCGCCTGGTCAAAACTGGGATTGATGCGGTTATCCAGCCGGAAGATGAAGAATCCGCCCTGCACGCGAACCGGTTCAGAGACTTGGCCGGGCTGGAGTTTTATAACAGCCGTCTTTATGGCAGGAGGAACATTCGGATCACCCATCGTGAACGTCCCCATGTCTCCACCGCGTACGGACGTCTGCTGCTGGTCTGAGTCGCTTCGCGCTAAGGCCGCAAAGTCACCGCCGCCTTTGATCTTCTTTTCAAGGTCGTTTGCCTTCTCAAGAGCCTGAGCTTCGGTTCGTTGAACGGCACCCGGTCCGGCGGGCGTTCCCGGAGGGCTGAAAGCAACCAGAATTCCGCTCAGCTTGAGCTGTTCGTAATCGGCCGTGTGGCTGTCGAAGTAAGCCTTCGGATCCTCTGCACCCGGTACCGCCGCTGAACTCGCCTGTTTCGCAAGATAAGCCTGGGTCAGAATGTTTGCTCGCGCAAGTTGGAGTTGTTCTTTCCAGGGCGACTGCTGATCCAGCTTCTGCTTGCTCGCTTCGTCCGCTATCTGCTGGGTCATGTAAAGCTGCTGCACGACACCGGAGAGATTCGATTCGAAGCGTTTGCGGTCTTCCGCGCTGAGCGGCTTCAACAGTTCAACCGCTTCTTTCGCTGTGATCTGCTTTCCGCCGATTGTCGCGACAACCTTATTAGGATCCTGTTGAGCGACCGCCTCGGGGCCTCTAGGCCTCAAAGACGAGCCACCCGGAGCCGCAGAAGAAGAGGGAGGAGTCTGCGTAGAAGAAGCGGGAGGCTTCGCCGGTGGGGCGGCGCTCTGCGACAGGGCTAGGGCCGCACAAAAGACGGCTGATGATAGGGTTAAAATACTACGACGCATTAAGAGTTGGCTTAATCTCCAACTCTAGCATTGATAGCCGTATTTGTGGGGTTCGCGGCGTTACTGCTGAACGACCGCTTTTTTGAGATTGGCGGCGGCTTTGGCCTTCGCTGCATCGCTGATCTGAATGTTATTAACGACTTGCGTCGCGCCCGCCGTCCTGGCCATGCGCGTTGCCGAACCCTTGTGCTGAACCACGCCTGTGGTACCTTCCCAAGTCACAACGCCGTGCTGGACATGGTACTTAAATCCATCCTTGCCAATTTTCGATTTGGCAAGCTTTGCCTTGATCTTCGCGTCGATCTGGGCATCTGAAACAGGCGCTGGATGCGCAACGGCCGCGGTACGGGGTGCGGTTGCACTTTTTCCGGGAACAGCAACTCCCAGGAAGAGCGGAAGGGCAAGAAGAAGAGTAAGGAGGCGATGCATGGAAGAGTTTCTCGTGTGTCCTCCTTCTAGTGCGCCCCTGGGCATATAATTCGCACATGGCGCCTACAGATCGTCGTGAATTTCTCAAGAAGTCGGCAAATTTGGCCGGTAGCAGCGCGCTTGCGCTCTCGGCGGCGTCTTACGGTCGAGTTTTAGGCGCTAACGGGAAGCTGAATCTGGGCCTGATCGGCGCCGGGGATCGCGGATTCCATGACATGGGCGAATTTATGGTTCACCCCGAGGTCCGAGTTGCCGCGATCTGCGATATCTATGACGCCCATATTGACCGTGCGAAGGCGAAAGCTCCCGAGGCGCAGAGCTTTACGGACCACCATAAGGTTCTCGAGTCGAAAGATATCGATGCCGTCCTGATTGCAACGCCCGATCATTGGCATTCGAGAATCGCCATTGATGCGCTAAATGCCGGCAAAGACGTTTACGTGGAGAAACCGCTGACCCGAACGGTCGAAGAAGGCGCCGCAATCATAAAGGCGGCGCGTGAAAACCAGCGGATCTGCCAGGTTGGAATGCAACAGCGTTCCGGAACACATTACTTGCGAGCGAAGGAGAAATACTTCGACTCCGGCAAGTTAGGCGACATCACGCTTGCGCGGACGTGGTGGCACGGGAACAGCTACCATCTGCGGAAGGCCCCGCCGGAGTTGCAGACACTCCCTTCTGGTCTCGATTGGGCGCATTTCCTCGGACCGCTGAAATGGCGTGACTACGATCCGCAGCAGTACTTCAACTGGAGAGCTTATCTTGATTTCGGCGGCGGCCAGGTGACGGATCTGTTTACGCACTGGATCGATGTCGTTCACATGTTTACCGGTCGAGATACACCCTTCGCGGCTTCCGCGGCCGGCGGGGTTTATCACTACCGGGATGGCCGAACGGCGCCCGACACCATCAACGTCCTTCTGCAATACGCGGATCCGAATCCGTTTACCGCAACTTTCGAAGCAACATTAGCGCCCGGCATCACGGGCGACGGCATCGAGATGTGTGGAACGGAAGGCCGGCTCTCCATCACTCGCGCGCGATACGAGTACACACCCAAGGGCAGCAAGACTCCGGCTGAGGTTGTTCAGGCAACACAGATCGCGAACACACGGGACCCATTGACGCAAGAACATGTCAGCAATTTCCTTGAGTGTGTCAAAACGCGTAAGAGGCCGAACGGGGACGTGCTGATTGGGCATCGCTCCGCTCAAGCCTCTCATCTCGGCAATCTTGCCTACGAGCAACGACGGCGCATCGACTTCGACACACAACGTGAAGAGATTCTGCCGCTGTAACCGGCTCCGGTAAGGAGCCGGTTGAGGGACGGATTCAGCGACAGTTACCGGCGGTCCCGTCCCCGCTCGTGCTCGTCACGCCGCTCAATGTGGTGAGCTTCGTAGTGGGGCCTCCCGGCTTCTGCATACGGATGGACCATCACCGGGCGATTTGCCCAAGTGCGCACCCACGGCCGGCGGTCGATCAGAATACTGTGGTCGCGCCATCCGAAGCCGACGTTTCCCCAGCCCCAGGGAGCGAATGCCGCCCCAATCGAGATGGCCGGACCGAAGTGTATGGCAGTTCCCACGTAGAAGCCCGGACGAGGACGTACATAAACGATGCCCGGATCATAGATTGGAACACTGTAATAGCCGGCGGCTGCGGGTACGATTTCGATGCTGCCCGGCCCGTGATAGATCACCCGATCATATTCACTGTTCCGCAGGTACCCGTAATCATAGGCCTGCTGCCGCATCCGCTGCACCGAATCCATCACATCCCCGCGTTGCGACAGGACCGCCGCACCAAGCTGTTGAGTCCAGCCCGGATCCCGCGCCATTTGGTCGAGAACGGATGGGAACGGCAGCAGAGCCATCACACTTTGATCGAACGGAAGACGATCAGCATTGATGGCCGCGGCGAGTTGATCTCCCCGAAGATACTGGTGTTGCATCGCCCAGCTTGCCGCATCAGGAATCTGGTCCCAGTAGGTGGAAGCCGTCAGAACTTGTGCCAGCAACCCGTCCGGATAGAGCGCGATTCGGGACACCAGTTGATCGATCTGTTGTGGCGGCATTAACGCCGGCTGCTGCTGAGGGTACTGCCCCTGGGCAGGATATTGACCAGCCGGGTACTGCCCCTGCGGCGGATACTGGCCTTGTGGCGGATATTGACCCTGCGGCGGGTACTGGCCTTGCTGAGGCGGGTATTGACCCTGCGGTGGATACTGCCCGTTTGGATTCTGCTGAGCCGGGTACTGCGATTGATTTGGATACTGCTGCTGCGGGTACTGTGATTGATTTGGATTTTGTTGTGGCGGATACTGTGCCTGCGGATACGGCGCTTGAGCTAGACAAAGCGTCGTAGCGCCGGCAAGCAGTCCACAAACTATAGAACTCGCCCAATTAGCAGAAATGACTCGCATTCTGAACCCTCCGTCAACATCGTGTCCCTCGACTCGATGCTCTGCTAATAAGACGCGACCAGAGGACGAACGGATACTTAGCGGACCGCCCCTGGCGATTAAGTCTGATTAAGCTTTGGGTACTAGCTAGCTACTACCAATCGCAACGTACACCGAGTTGTATGATCCTGCCTTCGAGCGTTGTCGAGACAGGCAGGAGAGAAGCCGGCGTAGTAATCAACCCATCCGCGTTTACCTGCGCTGTCGCATTTACCGCCGTGATGTTCGGATGATTGAAGATGTTGTTCGCCTCGGCGATGAATTTCGGCTTCACGCGATCCCATAGAGTGGCTGCCGTTCGGGTATACCGCGCATCGAATTGATAAATATTCGGAGTGCGAGCCGTATAGCGGCCGACGTAAAGGGGCCGAGTCACGCTGGCAGTGATGCTGTCCCCGTTCAGTACCTGATTGGCAACAATGTTCTGAGCGTCTCCGGACGAGAGATTGGCGATCACAGCAAGCTCATTGTTGTTCCCCAGCCGCCGCAAAAATCCATTTCCGCTGCGGAACTTAGGCGCGAAATAGGCAGACATCGTGAATGCGTGCGGACGATCAATGATGCTGTTGCCGCGATCACGGCTGCGGCTGGTCGGATCTTCAATCGGCAGATTCTGCTCAAAACTATTCGCATCCGGTGCGTCACTGATTGAGTGCGACCAGGTATAGGATGCACTGACCTGCACGCCGCTCGAGAGCCGGTGATTCCAGTTCACGAGCATCGCGTTATAGGATGCAATGGCGCCAATATCCTGCAAGGTGATGTTTCCGAAACGAGGATCGAGACGCGCCGAGCCAAACACGGGGCGGCCGTCGGCGAGATACCGGATCGGGTTGATGAGATTCAGATTCCTTAGATACGCCTGATTGCGAGCGCCCGTATTTACATATCCGAGCATGAGTGAATCATTGTTCGTCAGTTGCTGCGTAATCTGGAAACTCGAGTTGAAAGTGTAGGCGTTTTTGAAGTTCGGTGTAACGGTTGTGATGTCCGGAATGCGCTGGAAGCTACTTCCGAGCGAATTAAATACTTGCGGAAAGGCGGGCGCGAACGGCTGGCCGGGTCGGATGGAAGCGACGAAACCCTGGTTCGAACCGTTGTTATACAGCGCGTTGTACCAGAGGTTCGTAGCGGGCGCCTCGTAGAAGATTCCGGAATTCACTCGAATCACTGTTTTTGGCGTGACTGTCCAGGCGATACCAAGGCGCGGAGCAAAGTTGGCGCCCGGCGTCCGGAAGTGTTGGGAGTAAGAGAACAACTGTCCTGCCGGCGGATCCGGCGCTTGGAACTTGTCGTAACGGACGCCATAGGTCACCAGGAGATTGGGCGCGACCTGCCAGGTATCCTGCGCGAACCAATTCCAGAACAGAGAATGATAGCCGGCGCCGACCGTGCCAATGCTCGCCTGATATGTGGAGTAACCGAAGGGCGCGGCGCCTGACTTTGCAGCCAGATAGGCAGCAATCGTCGGAAACGTGTATTGGCTATACGTATCCGAGAGTTGCACGTCCAGATTACGCTGGACGCCCGCGCCAACCTTGATCGTGTGCGCTCCCTTTACCAGGGTCAGGTTATCGTTCAAACTCGGGATTTTTTCGGCAAACACGTCCCCGACGGCATTTGATCCGTTGAAGGTTGCGATGCCCGAGACCGTGATTACCGGACCAGGTCCGTTCAGCGAATTGGCTATGTGCTTCTCATTGCGATAAGGATCCGAAAAGCGCAATTCATTCAACACAGTCGGGGAGAATGTCGAAAGTAATTGCCCGCCGGCGATGTAGGCGCGATCCTTGAAATCCGAAGCAGCATCGAGCGCAAAGATTCCGCCCACATTCGTGTTGAACGGATATTCGTTCCGGAAGTAATTCAGGCGGACAAAGAACTGGTGCTTTGCGGTAATCTGCCAATCCGCCCGGATATTGGCAAACTGGGCATGTTGAATGCTCGGGGCTGTCGCGAGCAAGGCCGGCGCGATCCCAAGCTGTGCAGCAGAGGCAGCGTTGATGGTGTTTGGTGACGGCAGACCGCGCGTCAGGTGTTCGTACGCTCCGAAAATGAACAGGCGGTTCTTGATGATTGCGCCGCCAGCGTTCACGGAAGTATCGCTCAGCGTGAGATCCGGTTTCGGTTTCGTTCCCAGCAGAATGGGGCGGGCGCTCGCGTCCGTTGGCCTGCCGACGTACATAACCTCTCCATGAAACTGATTGGTGCCGGAACCGGTAATGACGTTGTATAAATCGCCGGACGTCATGCCGAACTCGGGCGCAAAGCTGTTCGATACCGTTTGGATCTCCTGAACGTAGACGTCCGCAATCGGGAAGAGGCGAACGCCGTAACGGTCCGTTTCCGTGTCGACCATTCCATCCATCTGGTAATTGATCCTGTCGAGCAGTCCATTCGTGTTGATGGTTCGGGGAATGCCGAGTTCCGCGTTAGGATGTCCACTGACGCCGGGCTGCAAAATGATGAAGTTGTATGGATTTCGCGACGTGAGCGGCAGGTTGCTGATCTCGGCATAGGTGATGGTGCGGCCGATATTCGTGCGGGATGGCTCAATCAGCGGCGCGCCTCCGGTTACTTCAATGGAAGTACTCGTTGCGCCCACTTTCAACTGGCCATCGATCACAGCTTCAGAGCCGGCGTTGAGGGCTACGCCCGTGTGACGCTGGGTTTCGAAACCGGCCTTCTGAATGGTGATCGAGTACGTTCCCAAAGGTAAATTCGGAAGCTCGTAGTAGCCCTCGTCCGAGCTTGAAGTCGAACGGACGAAACCCGTATCGGTGTTTTCTGCGGAGACGGAAGTTTGCGTAATCGGTGAGCCGGTTTCGTCCACTATGCGTCCGCGGATACTGCCATTGATGGACTGCGTCTGAGCCATCGCGGTGCTCGCCAGGAGCAAAAACCAGAAGGCAGCGACGAAACGAGACCCGATAGGACGCCCTCCGTCGCCATCCAGTTTGTTCAGCTCCCCAGTACTCATGCCGGCCACCCTCCGCTCCACCTAAATCCGATCGAGTAAGTAGAGTACCAATTATCGCCGAGAAAACTCGCCCCTTCCATTTGCGACAGTAAATAAATGATCTCTGTCCTGAAACATGGGTCATCTTTGCCCGGGAACCCAAAACGGAGGGCAGGATGACGTCGTTCCACCGCAGATTGCTCATCGGATTTTCGACCGTCGCGTTGGCCGTAGCAGCCGCAATCGCAGATCCGCCTTCGCTCGTTGACCCGAATGCGATGCCGATTTACCTCGACCGGGGCAGCTCCGGGCTGTCGCGCTGCCTGGCCGCACTAAAAACCCGGGCCAGCATTCTGATGGTGACCGCGCATCCCGATGACGAAGACGGCGGGATGCTGGCATTGCAAACTCGTGGACTGGGCGCTCGAGGAATGCTGTTGACGCTCACTCGCGGCGAGGGCGGTCAGAATGCGATGACCAATGACATGTATGACGCCATGGGGCTCATCAGGACGCAGGAACTGCTGGCCGCGAGCCGCTACTACGGTGTCGACCAATACTGGGGCCGGGCCATCGACTACGGCTTTTCGAAGACTCGCGAGGAAGCCCTGGAGAAGTGGGGAGCGGACCGGACGCTCTCCGATGTGGTGCGTGTCATTCGTATGACGCGGCCGCTAGTGGTCAGCTCTGTCTTTGTTGGTGCGCCCACTGACGGGCATGGCAATCACCAGGTAGCAGGCGAGATGGCCCAGGAGGCCTTCAAGGCTGCCGGCGATCCAACTAAGTTCCCGGAGCAGCTTCGCGAAGGGCTGCGGCCCTGGTCGCCGGTGAAAGTGTATGAGCGCGTCCCGAACTTCTCCCCTACCAAGCAAAACACGATCTACGATTACGCGACGGACAAATACGTTCCCATTCGGTTTTACGATTACATCAACAAGACCTGGTTGACGGGCAAACCAGCGGTGAATGTGACGCTTCCCGTCGGCAAATGGGATCCGGCGACCGGGCTCACCTACCTGCAAATGGGCCGCGAGGGCTGGGGCTTCCAGAAGAGCCAGAACGGCGGCGGGACCCTGCCTTTGCCCACGATCTCTTCCACTTCGTATCATCGCTACGGGTCAAGAGTCCCGTCTGGGGAAACCGAATCTTCGTTTTACGACGGGATCGACATCAGTCTGGCCGGGATTTCGACTCTGGCCACAGGCGATACGAAGCCGCTAAAAGAAGGCCTCGGACAATTAACCGCGATCACCGATCAGGTTGCAAGTCGCTACCGCCCCGAGTCGCCCGGGTCCATCGCCCCTGATCTGGCGAAAGGGTTGACGCTCGTTCGCAACCTCGTCAAAGAAGTTCAGTCGAGCGCGATTCCCGAGCCCGGAAAAGATGACGTCATTTTCGAGCTTCAACAAAAGGACAAGCAGTTCCAAACCGCTCTAACCCTCTGCCTGGGAGTTTCCTTCAACGCCGTCGTTGCTCCCGAAAAGGAACCCACAGGACCGTTCGCCGCCTTCACGAACGCCGTCAGTGCATTTACAACAGCCATTCCGGGCCAAACGTTTGCGGTCCAGGCGTCTCTTCTGAATGAAGGCGCCGAAGCGCTTACCGTCGAGAAGGTCTCGTTAGAGGCCACAGACGGCAAAGATTGGTCGTTGAAACCGGATGCAACGCCGAAGCCGGAGCTCGCTGCGAGCAAAGAACTGCGCATGCGCTTTGCCGTTAAAGCAGCGGAAAACGCGGCGCTCACACGGCCGTACTTCTATACGCCGAACGAAGAGCAGGCTTACTACGACGTCGGTGACGAAAGATTCCGGAATCTGTCCGTGGCTCCGTATCCGCTCGAAGCAAGCGCTCATGTGATTTATCAGGGAGCCGATCTGGAGATCCGGAAGGTGGTCCAAAGCACCCAGCGGGTGGAGGGAATCGGGATCATTCAAAACCCGCTGATCGTAGCGCCGGCCGTTTCTCTTTCTGTTTCGCCGCCGGGAGGTGCCATCCCGCTCGGGGCCGCAGCTTTCCAGTTCTCCTGCACTCTGCACAGCAACGTGAAGGGCGATGCGAAAGGGACAGTGCACCTGAAGCTGCCTCCAGGATGGAAGTCGACTCCTTCGGAATACCAGTTCTCTCTGGCCCACGACGGCGAAAATGAAACGGTTGCATTCCAGGTTGCTCCGCAGAACCTGAAAGCGCAGGCGTACGAGATTCGAGCTGAAGCCGAATTCGGCGGGAAGGTTTATGCCGAAGGTTACCGACTAGTGGGCTACCCCGGCGTGCGTCCTTATCCGTACTACAGACCAGCTACGTACCGGCTCTCAGCGGTGGATGTCAAAACCGCGCCAAGTCTGCGCATCGGGTACCTCCCCGGAACTGGAGACGACGTCCCTGGCGCACTCCAGGATCTTGGAATGCAGGTTCAGATTCTGACCGCGAATGACGTGGAAAGCGGGGACTTGGCGGTCTTCGACACGATTGTTCTCGGAGTCAGAGCGTATGCGGTTCGCCCCGAACTGCGTGCCGCCAACAGCCGGCTGCTGAACTATGTCAAGAACGGTGGAACTCTCATTGTTCAGTACAATTTGCAAAACTTCGACCGGAACTACGGGCCTTATCCCTTTACCTTGGGATCCAATCCGCAGAAAGTCGTCGACGAGTTTTCAGCGGTCAAGTTTCTCGACCCGGTCAATCCTCTCCTGAACTGGCCGAACCGGATTGCTGCTTCCGATTTTCAGAACTGGCAGGAAGAACGCGGCCATAGCTTTATGGAAAAGTGGGATCCTCGCTACACAGCGTTGGTTGAGGTCCATGACCCGGACCAAGACCCGCAAGCCGGCGGACTTCTGCTTGCGCGCTACGGTAAAGGCTTCTACGTTTACGATGCCTTTGCTTTGCATCGCCAGCTTCCGGCTGGAGTTCCCGGGGCCTATCGGCTGCTGGCAAACCTTGTCAGCTTGAGCAAGAACCCGGAGTGGCACTAACGCCGGACTTACCGCACCCTCGTAACTTTTTGGGAATCTATTCGAATAGGTAGGTGTAGCCATGTTCACTCGTCCGTCCAAACTGCTTTCACTCGGTCTGTTCTCTTGCCTTCTGGCATTTGGGGCGTCTAACGCTTCATTTCCGGATCCGGCCTACGATGCTCCCAAAGCTGCCGCGAAGGGCAAAGAAACCGCCGTACTGGCAGGCGGATGTTTTTGGGGAGTCGAGGCTGTCTTCGAACATCTGAAAGGCGTTAACGATGTCGTGTCGGGCTTTTCGGGCGGCGAGAAGAACACGGCGCATTACGAAGTGGTGAGCTCAGGGCGCACCGGGCATGCTGAGTCGGTCAAAATCACCTATGATCCGTCACAGATTACGTTTGGTGAGCTACTGAAGGTATATTTCGCGGTGGCCCACGATCCGACGGAACTCAATTACCAAGGTCCGGACCACGGCACTCAATACCGAAGTGCAATCTTCTATGCCAACGAGGAACAGCAGAAGATCGCGACCGCCTATATCAAGCAGCTCGACCAGGCCGGTATTTTCTCCCGCCAGATCGTCACGCAAGTGGTTCCGTTCAAAGGGTTTTATGCTGCAGAGAGTTACCATCAGCACTATCTTCAGAACAACCCTACGGATCCCTATATCGTCTACAACGACCTTCCGAAGCTGGCCGCCCTGAAGAAGCAGTATCCGCAGATGTGCCGGCGGTAACTCGTCCGCTGCCAGTTACTTGGTGATCACGCCACAAGCGATCCGGTCGCCTGCATTCCCCGCAGGATCGGATTTCATATCGTCCGCTTTGGCGTGTATCACAAGGGCGGTTCCGCCGTTTGAGAATACGGAATCGGAGCCCTCGCCCAGGGAAGCGTTCGAAGCCACGACTGTCGTCTTGGCCGTGCCGTTCTTCCCTGCTGTGAAGTTCATCATGTCGCCGGCGTGAGGACCATCCGGGTTTTGCAATCCGTGCTTCTTTTTCTCGGGATTGAAGTGAGGGCCGGCGCTTGTGAATGCCGGACCTTCGCACTTTGCGTTCTGATGAATATGAATCGCATGCTCCCCGGGAGGCAAGTTCTTCAGGTTTAATTTGATATTGATTCCGTTCGCGCCGGCCTTACCGACCGGCATGAGGGAAGCGGTTCCAATACTCTCGCCGGTTGCGTTCTTGAGGGTCACCTTGGTGGAATCGGCCGCTTGGAGGCCTAGAGCACCGGCTGCGGCCGCTAGCAGGATTACGGAGTTTCGATTCATGATCCATCCAGCATATACAGGTGACCTCTTGCCGTGTGTCTTAACAGGACGAAAAGAGTGAAATCCGACGGGTCTATCCCGGGAATGCTCGAGTACAATCCGCGATTTCTGTCTTTCTTTCTACTAAATAGATATCCCGGAAAAATCTCATATTGACGGTCTATACCTGCTGGGCCTACAATTCAGTACCTGGAGGCTCGATGCCAACGACTCAGGTTAGCTTCGGCGCCCATTATTCCAAGATGTTTTACCTATTGCCGAAGAACACCTCGGCAATTCAGGCTTTCCCGGACGGAGAAGGCCGGCTGCGGATGGGTACGCTGATACAGCTCCCGCAGGGGGCAAAAGTAGAGATGAGCGGAGATGGCTTTGATGGCCGAACCGCCCGCATCACGTGGGAAGGTGTTTGCTATTTCATCTTTCGCGACGATATACAAGAAGATCACCTGTATCGGGTTAACACGGCTCACGCCAGCTAATCGAGCGCAGGTACAAAAACGAAGGAGACAGGAGAGGGCACGTCGTAGCTCTTTCCTGCATCCTGCAACTCACCACTTTCCGCGTTAATCTGCACCACCGAGAAGTGGTGGCTTTTTTGATCTCCTACCACCAGAAAACTTCCCGAAGGGTCAAACTGCACGCCTCGCGGGAATGTCCCGTTGATCTTGGCCGTTTGAACAAGCTGAAGAGTTCCCTTTTCCCCATCGCGCTTGTACACGGCGATCGTTCCCGGCCCACGATTCGAAGCATAAACAAACTTTCCGCTCGGATGAACCAGGATTTCGGCTGCTCCGTCCCGGTCAGCAGGGTCGCCCGGAAGCGAAGAGATCTCCTGAACCCGTCGAAAGCTGGCAGTTCGCTCGTCGGCCTGGTACACCGTCACATAAGATTTGCAGTTCACTCAATAGATAGGCGAAACGGCGGTCCGGGCTAAAGGCGATATGTCGCGGCCCCATTCCGGCCTTTTCGCTAATTGACGGCGGATTATGCGGTGTCAATTTACCGCCTTCCACCACGACATCGTAAATCAGGATCTGATCGAGACCGAGATCGGGCACGTAAAGGAAGCGGTCGTCAGCCGAGAATACGACTTGATGAGCGTGAGGGCCGGTCTGCCGCTCCTTGTTGACGCTGGAGCCCTTGGCAGTTTCCACCGAGGTTAACGCGCCGATTTTTCCGTCGCGCTCCAGATGGAAACCCGCGACAGTACCCGACGTGTAATTCGCGACAGCCAGAAATCGCGAACTTTTATCGACTGCAAGATGGCACGGCGCTACGCCCGAACTCGAAACGGTATTCAGGGCTTTCAGCTTTCCGCTTTTCGCATCAATCTGAAATGCGCCGACGGCGCCATCTTTGTCGCCTTCGAGTTCACTAACCGCGTAGAGATACCGGTGTTGCGGGTCCGTTGCCACCCACGACGAATTGGTGAGTTCGCCCACCAGGCCCAGAGGCTCCAAAGAGGGGCCGCTCCCGTTGTACCTGAAGGCGTAAATACCTTTCCCGTAGGTTCCTACATAGAGGATGTAAGAAGAACTGCTCGGCGCGGAGGAGGTTCCTGGCATGTCGGATTCTCCTACTTTGCCACAACGCCTTCGCTAGTCCTGGGCCACCGTGCGACCGGTCCTGATCATGTGATATTTGAACATCGCGGAATAGGGCTTCCACTTATCGGAAAAGAGCTCCTCCACGCTGACGTTCATCTTCCGCTGCCAGTTCGGATACTGCTCCGTGCTGCCGGGCAGATTCTGCTGTTCCGTTTCCTTCGTGAAGTCTTCCTGATTCAGCAACAGGATCATGGAAGGTACCTGGGCGAGATAAGCCACGACTGCGTTGTGGAGATCGCCATCGACTTCAGGAATGAGATCGGCATGCCGGCCGAAAGACCCGGGCAGAAGATTCTCCTCGTGCAGGACGTCAAGCATTCGCTGTTTCTCGCGGCGGCGATCTTCGCGCTGAGCCCAGTAGCCGTTCTCATCTACTAATCCAGCCTGTTTCCGTGCCTCAATGTCACGGAATTGCCAGAAGCCGGCGATGGTCGGCAGATCGTGAGTACTCGAGGCGACCAGCGCCTGACGTGGGTATTCATAGGTTTTCTTGAAAGAGCCGCTGCGGTGCTTCTCGAAATAGAACAAGCGGTAACTCAAAATCGCAAACTGCGCGAGTGTGTCCCGTATCTCGTCGGTGACGGTACCCAGATCCTCGCCAATGATGATGTTTTCGCTTCGGACGCTTTCGAGCGCGAGAATGCGCATGAGGTCGAGCGCGTTGTCCCGAACGTAAATGCCATCCGCAGCGCTGAACCCTTCCGGTATCCAGAACAACCGGAACAGCCGCATCACGTGATCAATGCGAAGCGCGCCTCCCGAGCGAACGACTTTCCGGATACTTTCGCGATAAAGCCGGTAGCCATCTTCCCGGTGTTTGAACGCATTCGGCGGAGGAAAGGCCCAGTCTTGTCCGTTGGGTGAGAAGTCATCCGGCGGAGCGCCCACCCGGCAACCCTGGACGTAGAACTCCCGATGTGCCCAGAGATCGGAACCGCAGCTATCGGTGGCAACGGCCAGATCATGGTAGAGCCCGACCGACAAGCCCTGCGCTTTCGCGTAGCTCTGGGCTTCGTTCAATTGCTCTTCGAGTACGAACTGGATGTATTTGTAGTATTCGATGAGCCGGGGATGCTCGGCAGCGAATGCCTGACACGCTTCGGAGTCCGGCGAGCGAAACTGCTCGGGCCACTGCAGCCATGTCCAGCAATTGCGGTCTTGCTTGTGAAGAGCTTCATCCAGGGCGCAATAGAGCGCAAACTTATGAAGCAGGTCCCCTTCCCGTTGGCAATACTGCTCAAAGGCGCGCGTGCGATCGCTGTCCTGCGGTGCGCTCGCGGCGAAATTCCCGATACAGCACTTTCAAAAAGCGCTTCTTCAACCGGTCCACATCGCTGTAAGCAACATACTGAGACGCACGCAGTTCTCGGAGTTTGCCCTGTACTGCTGGGGAACTGAGAAGCTGTTGCGCGCACCGCGAGCGGTTAAATTCCGGTACGCGCTCAACGTCGATGTAGATCAGGTTCTTATAAAAGATCGAAAGCGGCAGATAGGGGCTGGTGTTATAGGGCACGCGATTGTGCAAGGCGTGCAGCGGATTCAGTCCGATGAAGCTGAACCCGATCTCATGACGATGCCCATTCGGTGAGAACGCGAAGGTCGGTAAAGTCGCCACAGCCCCAGTTGCGCTCCGACCTTACGCCATATAACGAGATGTTGAAGCCCGCTATTCGTCCGCCATGGGCAAGCGATTCCGGCAGGTACGCTTTGTCAGGACAGACGATCAGATGAGCACGGCCTGACGGCTCTCCGTCTGCCGCGACCGTCAACGTGTGATAGCCGAGCGGAACCTCGGAAGGTAGCGGCAGGCGATACGTTGCCCAGCTCATGCCGCCTATCTCGCTCCCGTCGATTGCCTGCAACTCCGAAGTGGAACGTTTGTTCTTTGCCGTTCCACCATCCTCCAGAAACACCTCAAGTTCGAGGGTCATCTGGCGTCCGGCGGGATAGGACACGGGAACGAAGGGATCACTGAGCACTAACTACAATCGTGTTCTGGATTGTGGCAGGCCGAGTTTCGTTGAAACGCGCGCCGCGCGATCCAGTTCCAAAGCGTCCAGGCTCGCCACATTCCAGCCGAGAGACTGAAGAATTTTGCGCCGAACGTCTGTTGAAGGCTCATGACGCCGATGGAAGATATCCCAGTAATCCCGCTGGATACCGCTTTCATCAGCGGCCTTAGCCAAGGCGTCTTCGTAATTTTGCGCGCCTTCAAATCTCATTCAGAGAGGTTTCTCCCAAGCTTTAGATTCCCGATTCCCTTCCCTTGCAACGGACTATTGTGCGGCGTCCCACGTGGGATACTGAAGACGTGGGCGATTCAGAAAAATTCGAGATTAGCCAACCGCCGGAACTCTTCGCCCGGATGGACGACGACGTCGATATATTCCGGGAGAGCATTATTACAACAACGCTTGACAGCGCTCTCAATTGGGCAAGGAAAAATTCCCTCTGGCCCATGACATTCGGTTTAGCGTGCTGCGCCATCGAGATGATGTCGATGATGGCTTCGCGGTATGACGCCGCCCGCTTCGGCGCGGAAGTCTTCCGGGGTTCGCCTCGGCAATCGGATCTGATGATTATCGCAGGCCGGGTTTCGAACAAAATGGCGCCCGTCATTCGTCAGTTGTATCGTCAGATGCCGGAACCCAAGTGGGTGATTTCGATGGGCGCATGCGCGACCTCGACCGGGGTCTTCAGCAACTACGCGCTGGTCCCGGTAAATCAGGTCATTCCGGTCGATATCTATGTCCCGGGCTGCCCACCTCGTCCCGAGCAACTGATCTACTCGATCATGCTGTTGCAGGAGAAGATCCAGGCGGAGCGGGGAACATTGCGCAAGACCCTGAACCTCAGCGCGTAAGCGGATCTTCGATCCAGGGTGGCGTAGCTTCAATCAGTCCGCCCAGAATCGGGTCGATTCTTTCCATTTCTTTCTTCATCTGCCATGCAATTTCGCGATAGGAGAAGTGGCCTTTGACGCCGCTTCTCAAGCGCGAGATGTATTCCAGTTCTGCAAAATCCATCTTGAAGAGGAAGCGCGATTTCGCCGCAAACGGTAAAAGGTAATCGGCAGCCGGACGGGGCAATTGCTCGAGAGCTTCGTCCACTTCCGCGAAAGCTCTGCGAAATATCTCCTCGGCGCCACACTCGACTGCCGCAGCCGGGGTCGAATATCCAAGCCGGTTCGTATAAGGTTGGCGCAATTGCTGACACCGGCGATGGCGATGCAGGTCCCGGTACGCGCCAATATCCATGGCAATGTCGAGAACATAGGGAGCGCTCCGAAATTGGCGCGGCAGTTCGTCGCGGTGCGAACGGCTTCCAAGGGCCACCTGAAAGATCTCTTTGCGCCGGTCCGTGTTCCAGCCCGAAGCGATCTCGTACAACTCGCGGTAGGGCCGTTCGGTGACCGGATAGAGCAGCGACGCACACAGCTCGGCAACCTGGTCCGTGGGTTGCAAAATGTCGACGGCCTTTGGCTCACCTGAAGCGGGAGGAGGCAAGTGATGAACTGCCCACTCTGCAAGATCCGCGCGCAATCGCCTTGGGAATTCTTCGCGTTCGGCATAGCGCGCCAGTGTGGGCGCGACAGGCTCGGTCGCAGAGTCCTTGTCCCAGGCGCATTCCGGCATAGCGGCGCAGACTTCGGATAGTTCGTCACCGATGCCGCGCACTTCTCCGAATTCAGATGCCTTCAGACGTCTGATCTGCTTTTCGAGCGTACGGATACTAGTGACTTGACCGACACCTGTGCTGATGCCGAAAGGCAGCAGGTATCTTGCGATATCGAAAGCCCTCGCGGCCAGATTGCGCTGGTAAGCATCCGGTTTCATGCTTTCCGGGCGCGGCAATTTCGAATGGAGATGGGCAGACGCGCGATCCTTCACCTCGCGATAGGCCTGAAGAAGATTGTCCGCGACACGGGCGTAGATGCTCTGTTCCCCGGGCGTCAGTTCGGGAGGAACGATGACGCCCGAAGCGGAAAAATCCTGATAGCGTGAGCTCCTGGCTTGTCCATCCCAAAGCTGCTCGTCTTCTATTTCGGCAGCCGCGATCTCCGAGACGCCCTCGAAGCAGATGGTGACGTGCCCGAGATCAGCGATGGAGGCATGTCCGTATTGAAAATAGAAGCTTTCGAGGAATTTGCTCGAATCGTGAGTTCGTACCCATTCGATAGAGTCGCGGATCGAATCAGGAGACCGGCTGTAGCGGGCTAGAGCGTAAGCAAGCTTTTCTGGCGGCATCGGCCCAACGGCCAAAACCCGCTTTGTGGATGGACTTGGAACGGCAGAAGGTCCCGACATGAACCGCTATGATAACGAAGTTCGAATGCGCGTGAAAATCAAGAAATTGCACCGTGACGCACATCTCCCCGAGTATGCTCATGGTCCCGAGGAAGATGCCGGTCTCGACATCCGGTCAGTTGAAGGCGCAACGCTCAAACCTGGCATTCCCTACGCCGTGGCGACCGGACTTTCGCTTGAGATTCCGTCCGGCTACGAGGTCCAGATTCGCCCTCGAAGCGGCCTGGCGTTGAAACACGCGATTACCCTTCCCAATTCGCCGGCAACCATCGACCCGGGCTATCGGGGAGAGTTGAAAGTTATTCTGTTGAACTTGGGTCACGCAGACTACCAGGTGCATTCCGGAGACCGGATCGCACAGATGGTGCTGGCGCGGTATGAGCCCGTCGATTGGGAAGAGGCGGAATTATCGGAATCGGTTCGCGGAACCGGCGGGTTCGGCTCTTCCGGCCGCTAGGGTTTAACTTCTGACGTCAACTTGCTGGCAAGCGGCTGCGTTTGACCGGCATACTTGTTTCCGGCCTTCTTGTGATACGGAACCGCAACGGGCGAAGAGAGCTGTTCGAACGTGAACGAACAGATGCGCATACCCGGATAGAGCGCAACCGGCATGATTCCGAGATTGCTCAGCTCGAGCGTCGCTTTACCGCGCCATCCCGGATCGAAGAGGCCCGCCGTTCCATGCACGATGATGCCGATGCGTCCAAGACTGGATCGGCCTTCCAGGCGCCCGAGGACGTCATCATCAAGCTCCAGCGTTTCCTCCGTAATCGCCAGCGCGAATTCGCGGGGTTGCAGGACAAACGGCTCGCCGTCTTTCACATGAACGGTGCGCATCAAGTCCTGAATGGCGTTTTTGTTTCGGACATCGATATAGGGGAAGCGGCTGTGTTCGAAGACGCTGAATTCAGCGCCGAGGCGGAAATCGACGGAGCAACTACCGAACTGTTCAGGTGGAAGTTCAGGGGAAATCCGGATTTTTCCACGCTCAATGTAATTCCGGATGTCAACGTCAGAAAGGACCATGTTGGCGCACGCGCGAACAGTCATCCTAGCATGGGGAATGTTATATTGAGGGGGTCATAAGAGCCCCGACGCGCGACGAAATCGCGTTATCTTTTGACATTGTGGGCGGCTAGCTCAGTTGGGAGAGCACCACGTTCGCAACGTGGGGGTCGTGGGTTCGAACCCCATGCCGTCCACCAAATTAACCTGTTGAAACAGGTCGAGTAACAAATGTACGCACACCAAAAAGCTCTCAGACCTTAACACCAGAATCAGCAATTGAGGCCCCCAAACTCAGGGATCCTCGGGGCCGCGAAATCCCAAAAAACGGGCACGTATGCTGCTTATGCATCCTGCCTGATATTCGACGGTCTGCCAAAGGCATTAGGGACATCAGCACTAGGCGTGGGTTTGACGGCAACCGCCCGAAAATCATACACGAATCCGATTCCCCCGCCGCAAGATATTTTGCGGAAAGCGCCTGAGAGAACGTTCGAGACCGGTTTGAAATGGGGCTTGAAGGGTCAGATCGTGGGAGCGGCAATCTTTGCTGCGACGTTCGAAGTCGAGCTGAACGCTGCGGCACGATCATGTTCGAGTTCGACCGGCTACATTCCTTGGGCGCTCCAATAACCGAGAGGATGTGAGATACACCATGACACGGAGACTCGAGCAACTGAGCGGAATATCATTGATGTTGATCGGAGCGTGCTTTCTTGCGCTTCTCGCGTTCTTGAAGGTCACCGGCGAGCTGTCCGATGACTTGAAGGTATCAGCGTTCATGCTTGTCGTTGGCATAATGCTGACTTGGATCGGGTACAAGTTTCTGAGAGGCAATGCCGATCAACCAAACGCGCAACCACTGAATGTGAACGGCGCTGTCCGAAGTTTTACCAAGCTTCGTCTCACAACTGAAATTCTAGCGGCCATAGGATCGGCAGCTATGCTTTTGCATAGCATGTGCGTAATGACTAAGATTTCCTGGCCACCAAAACCCGCGCTTTATGCACTTGTTGCAGCGCCCGTACTTATCGGTCAGGTCATTCTCAGGGTCCTCAAACCAGGTGCGCTTCAGAATGGTGTCTTCCCTCGCGAGACCATTGAAGCGTGGGGTACTGGTCTCCGACGTCTAATCAGCCATATGCTCCGGATTGGCTGGCTTGGTTATGTTGCCATACCTCTCGCTTGGCCAGATATAGCTACCCTCATGCCGGAGAACTGGACACAGACTGTTCAGGTTATAAGTTGCTGGCTCATATTCGTTCTTTATGTGACCCAAGCGTTTATGCTCCACTTTGGAGAACCGAGAATAGATTAGCAATCCCCCAAAGAGTGTCCTCGTCTTCCGTGACCAGTTCGGCAGTGTCTTTCGCCCAGAGTTGCCGGACCGATCGAGTGTGCGGATGATGTCAGCTCTGAAGCTCGACTGCACGCGCTAAATAGAGTATTCAACGGTATTGTTCCCACGGGAACAGTGATCGTACGCTGGTATTCGCGCGTGCTCAGTTCGCCTTGGAGAAAGACGAATGTGCCTTTCAGCAAGCGCGGTGTCAATTGGGCGTAGCCTTGTCGGAATACGGTCGCGTTGTGCCCCTGCGTCTTTGCTCTTCCACTCGCCCTTCTGGAAGCCTGATACTTACAAGGTCGTCGCCTCTTCACCTTTTCGTAACCCGTCTACATCGATTCCTAAGGCGGCGCACTTCTTGTAGAGGTAACTCCGCTCAAGTCCCAGCGCCTTGGCCGCACTACTGATATTCATTTTCTGTCTGATCAGCTCTTCCCGAATGACCGATCGCTCAAAGCTCTCTACGCGCGAGGCGAGTGTGTCGCCATACGAACCGTGCTCAGTTGCTCGCAATCCGGGTAAAGCCAGCTTCACGATATGTTCGTCGACAGCATCGTCCGCGAGCAGGAGCATTCGCTCTACAGCGTTTCGCAACTCCCTGATATTGCCCGGCCAATGATATCGATGTAACAACCCAATTGCTTCTTCTGTGAAACCGCGCTCCTTCCAACTGTTCTCCGTACTGATGCGCCGGGCAAAATAATTCACCAATAGTCCAATATCATCTTTTCGCTCACGGAGCGGGGGAAGAAGCATAGGGAATACGTAGATGCGGTGAAACAGATCCTCCCGGAAGAGGTTCTTTCGGACCAGTTCGTCCAGATTCCTGTGAGTAGCCACCACGAAGCGAACGTCGACAGTGACCGTTTTATCCCCTCCTACGCGTTCTAATTCTCCTTCTTCGAGTACGCGCAGCAGCTTAGCTTGCATAGCGGCAGGCATGTCGCCGATCTCATCGAGAAATAAGGTTCCGTGATCCGCCTGTTCGAACTTGCCCAAGTGGCGCGTGCCCGCACCGGTGAAAGATCCTTTCTCGTGACCGAACAGTTCACTTTCTATCAGTTCAGCAGGCACAGCAGCACAATTGACGGTAATGAAGCGGCCGGATCTGCGAGGGCTCTTTTCGTGAATAGCGCGCGCGATCACTTCCTTCCCGGTACCTGTTTCGCCCAGAATGCAAACCCGAGACATGCTGGGCGCCACGCGCTCGACTTGCGCCAGGATCCGTTTTATTCCCTCACTTTGACCGACAATCTCGTGACGCGCAAACTTAGTGCGAAGGTCTCGGTTCTCCGATTCGAGCCGAGACATCTTGAGCGCATTGCTCAATGTCAGCAGTAATCTGTCAGTGGAAAGCGGCTTCTCTAAGAAGTCCAGTGCGCCCAATTTTGTCGCGCGGACTGCCATATCAACTGTTCCCTGACCGGACACCATTACGATCGGAGTCGTGACGCCCAGTTCGCGTATTTCGGTAAGCAGTGCGAGTCCGTCCTTTTCCGGCATCACCACATCGGAGAAGATCAGATCGAAGGGGCGCGACCGAATCAGTTCCAGAGCGCGCGATGCGGATTCGGCGACTATGGCCTGATGTCCCGCGAGACGGAATGCGCGGCTCAGCGAGGCCAGTGTGTTGTGGTCGTCATCGACTATCAGCAATTGGCTCATAGGACTTCGCCCCAGGTCTGCCTCAGCGGAAGCTCCATGATGAAAGTTGCGCCCTTTCCTTTGCCGCTCTCTACCGTGATCTTTCCATGATGGTCGGTGACTACGCCTTGCACGATCGCGAGTCCCAAGCCGGTGCCGTAGTGTTTGGTCGTATAGTAGGGCGTGAAAAGACGTGATCTTTCCTCCTCGGTTAGCCCTTCGCCCGTGTCTTCGACCGCGATGCGGATCGCGTGTTCGAGTTGCGCCACAGAAAAGGTCAATGAGCCTCCGTTGGGCATTGCGTCAATAGCATTCAGGATGAGATTGCCCAAAGCCCGGCGCAATTGATCTGAATCAGCATCGATGACCGGAGCTGCGCCGTTCATGTTCGTATGCACGTCGATTTTGTTCCGATCAAGTTGTACTTCGTACAGCCTTACGGCGTCCCTGATTACCTCGGTGACATCGATCCGCTCAAAGTAAGGAGCAGGCATACGTGAGAAATCGCTGAAGCGTCCGATGATAGCCTTCAGATTTTTCACTTCTTCGAGCAGCGTGCGCGTTCCCTCCTGGAACACCTCTTCGAATTCCTGTGCTCCGACTGAGCGTGCACGCTGCATGTTCTCAACTGTAATCTGCAACGGAAACAGCGGATTCTTCAGCTCATGAGCGAGTCTTCGCGCTAACTCACGCCATGCAGCCACTCGCTCGGCCTGTAAGGCCCGATTCTGCTGCTCCTTCAACTCTCCGACCATCTTGTTGAATGCTAGTGCCAACTCCCCCATTTCGTCGCGGGATGCTACATTGACCCGGGCATCCCATTCACCGGAGGCAACGGCTCGTGCTCCGCGCGTTAATTCGTTCAAGGGTCGCGTCACATGTTCGGTCGTCCACCAGCCGAGTAAGACGCCCAGTAGAATGCCGCCTGCTGCGACGCCAAGTCCGATGCGCACTATAGATCGCTCTAAGGCTATCTGCTGCTTCAGGGATGTGCCGACGAGTAGGACTCCAAATATGCCGCCATTCTCCTTCAGAGGAACTGCAAGGAAAGATTCGACCCCAATCCGCCGCGCAACCTGAGGTTTTTGCAATCCTTCACGCACCAGGCTTCGGAGTTCCGTGCCAACACTTGTAGAACCCTCGGTACTGAAGCACTCCTCCGGATCGGTGCAAAGAAGAGTCCTGACGCCTGGAGCTTCACCCAATCCTTTCATAAAAGCGGCGTCCAGACGCTTGCCCCCGGTCAAAATGAGATCACTTTGCCGCTCGAACGCAGCCAAGGCGGTAGCTTTGGATCCATCGGGCAATGGGATCTTCGTCAGGAAAGCCTCATTCGGCTTGCAGCCGCTGCAGATCCAATCGTTCTTATATCCGAACCGGACTGACCAGCTAGCAGATGAGAGAATCGTCAAATCCTTGCGCATGATGTCTAAGAATTCAAGGCCGGCGTTTTGAGCCAGGACCTGCGCATCGGTGTAGAACGAGCCGAAATCTGGCTCCGGCCGCTTGGCCTCGGCGGCAATACGTGTTACAACCGATGACGAGCCAGTTCGGGCGACAGCATAGCTGACTTCTCTCCCCTGCACTTTGATCTGAGTCGTGAATTGTTGTAGTAGCATTTGCTGCCGCTCAGCGTCAACGCTCTCAAATACCTGGCGCGCGGCCACCAGGACACCGCCCGTCACGACCGTTACTGCTCCCGCTACCGTCAGAGAAGACACGATGAGCAGTTTGGTTCGAAATGTCACTGCGGCTCCTCAAGCCAGACATCAGCCAAATTCCATTGTGCTGACCAGTTCCTGACGTTTGGTCGTAACGCAAACACTAGCGGAAAGTGAAACAGTGGAACGACGCGGAAATTCCGAAGCAGTTCACACTCCATGGTGTAGGGAGAACCCCATACCGGCGCAGGAAAGGTCAACTCCGAGGCAAGGTATAAGAGAGCTTGTTGCGGATTCACCGACCTGATGGGCAGCCTGATCAGGCGTGCATCGCAAGTCCTGGTAGCCTGGCGCACAACGATTCCAGCTTGACTGAGATCGACAGCGATCCTATCGGCCAGCAGGCTTAGCACCTTGTCGCGACCGTCCGAACACAGTGACAGACCCGTTCCTGGCGGCGCCAGATCTTTTGCGCGCTTAAGGTCTCGTGTCGTGGAAAAGAGAAATGCGTAACCACTGATCCATTGGGGCAGCAAGGCGCCTGAGACCTCGCCCTGTTTGTCCAGCATCACACGCTGCATCGTCAAGCGATCAATGCTTAGCGCGACTGCTTCCCGAAGAGATGTCGATGTGTTCGCACCGTCGAAGACGAGCGCGACTGTTTCAAGAGGTTTCGAGACTTGAACGACGGTCTTCGGTTGATTAAGTGTCTTGATGTCCGTGATCTCCGCTTCCACCACGTCCGCTTTTCCTAATTCGAAATCGAGCAGTTGATCGCGCCGCGCTCGTCCCATTTCAATTTCGACCGACTCCAGGAAAGGTCGGCCGCCCCAATAGTTCTCGTTGGCACTCAGTTGTATCAATGCCGCGCCGCGCTGGTTCGACACGTGAAACGGACCGCTTTCCACCATCGCTCTGTCAACCATGCCGGCTTCGACTAAAATCTGTTCCCCGGGCTTAGTCTCCGGTATGTTCAGCGCGTTCTCGTCAGGATTCCAGAAGGAACCGTCGGACAGCTTCACGTTCTTTCGAGGTGAAAAGATCCATTTTCGACCGGCTGCGTCGTGGATCCAATTCGTCGCTAGCCAGGGCCTCATTTCACCGTGGTCATTGCCGCGAACCAAGGTTTCGTAGATTTGTTCCGCGAACCGGGTTGTAACAATTTCTCCGGTCGCGCTGGTCTCCACGCGGAGCGTTCCTCCGTACCGGGGGCGAACGATTGCTGCCGCCGCCAGAACCACGGAAACGCAGCTAATGGCTGCCGCAGTCCACCGATATCGCATACGCCGCGTATTGATCCGCCTCCGGATTCCGAATCACGACAACCGCACCGTCACTGGCGGGCCAGAGTTCCCGCAGCGCCCCGGGCAATTCTGTCTGGTCGCGAATGGCACCGTTCGGTCCTACCATTGCTATTGCGTTTACCTTCAACGCCCTGAGCTTCATTGCTCCGCACACGTCTGCGGTGTCATCTCCTGGCTGGACGCCCGCAATGGTATTTCGACCCGGCACAAACCGAACCGGCTTACCGTTCAAAGCAAAATCGGAGGAAGAATCATCGCAATCCAAGTGGAGAGGGTCCGCGGTGCCCCTGCATGTGGCGCCCGGGAAATAGGTAGTAACCGTATTTCCGTCTACCTCGAGTCGTCCCCTGGGATCCCGTACGCGCGGTATGTTCAGGACGAGATCGGACCGCTTCTCCGCTTTCATAACGGCTATCGTTCTATCACCCAAGATCACGGTTCGGTCGCCTTGCTGCGCAACGTCAAGAATCACCTGCCTTTGCTCCCAGAGCAAACGCTTCGTGAGCAGTTGTGGACCGGCCGGGGCGGGCAAAGCAGAATTGGAAACGGCCACCATCTCCACCTCTCCCTTATGAATTTCGGCCACCCAGAGATACCCAGCGGCGTTCTCGGAAAATGTCAGCGACACGGTTATCACTCGCCTGGTCCGCACACCTTTGGGCAACGTTGCTTCCAGCTTGGCTTGAGCACGCATCAAATCTGCGGCTGGTAGCCCGGAGATATTGCGCACTACCAGGTGTGCTCTTTCCTGCGGCGAAAGATGGCTCGCGATCTTCAAGGCCAGAGCAGAAGCCGCATCCTCGATTTCATCGGCCTGCGCCAAGCCAGAAAGAAGCAGCATCAAACACGAAACAAGTCTCATGTCGTAAAGGCGGGTGCGGCGTCGACCAGACACTCCTCACCCTCTAAAATGATCGTACCGGTCTAGTGCCCGCCCAAGGCCGTTACTTGCGATCCTTTCAGCACGTCGTTGGCGAAGAAGAACTTACCATCATTCGGAACCATCATGATCTGCACCTTATCAGATAGTTTCTCCGCGATAATCTTCTGAATCAGCAACGGATTGTCTTTGAGTACGGACGCTTCCAGCCTCATTCGCTCTGTCTCAGCTAAACCAACCTTGTGAATATGATCCTGGTCACCGTCACTCATCAACTTCCGGCGTTCGAGCTCGGCCTTACCGTCAATGACTTTGGCCTGCGCCTGCGCCTCGGCGTTCATCACGGTCGCCTCTTTCCGCGCTTGGGCCTCCAGTCGCGATTGTTGAATTTGCTTCTCCTTCAGCGGTAAGGTGTGTTGCATTGCATCAGCCTGCGCTTTCGCTTGCAGCACTGTGACCTCCGCGCGGGCCTCTGCTTCCTTCACTTCGCGTGCCTTCTGGGCTTCCGCTTCCAATTGCGCTGCGCGCACTGCCTTTTGTTTCAGCTCAATCTCGATCGTCATGCCCTTCGTTCTCTTGTTCTTTAAGCAGCAATCCTTCAGTCCGCGAGCGTATTCGGCAGGCAG